>NZ_SAIY01000009.1 GCF_010560025.1 Verrucosispora sioxanthis | reverse complement strand
GGCCACGGTGCTGGCCGTCCGGGCCGGTGACGACCGTCGGGCGGGTCGGATGTTGGAGCAGGCGCTGGACCTGGCCGCACCGGACGATCACCGTCGCCCGTTCCTGCGGGCCGAGCCGGGAGTGCGGGAGCTGCTCGCCGTCCATCTCGACTCCGGCACCGCCCACTGGTCTCTGGTGAGCGACCTGGTACGCGCCGCCGACACCCCGGCCGCGCCGACGGGCGGCACCGGCACCGCCGACGCGGTGGTGGCACCGCTGGACGAGCCGCTCACCGAGCGGGAGCTGACGATCCTGCGTTACCTGCAGAGCATCCTCTCCAACGTGGAGATCGCGGCGGAGCTGTCGGTCTCGGTCAACACCGTCAAGACCCACGTCCGCAACATCTACCGCAAGCTCGACGCGACCCGCCGCCGCGACGCCGTCCGCCGCGCCCGCCAACTCCATCTCATCTGACCCGCCCCACCCTGACCCGCCCCACCCTGACCCGCCCCACCCCGCGACCGTCTCGTCGATCATGAGGTTGTTGTCCCCGCCGTTCGGCGTGGCGCGACAACAACCTCATGATCAATCTGGGTCAGGGGGCGGCGGCGGCGTCGACGGCGGCGAGCAGGGTGGCCGGGGCGAAGTCGGCGTCGTGGCGGATGTCGTTGACGAAGAGGGTGGGGGTGGCGTCCACGCCGCTGCGAATGGCGCCGACGAAGTCGTGCCGGATCCGGTCGCCGTGTGCGTGGCGTCCGATCTCCGCCTCCACCTCGTCGACGGGCAGGCCGAGCTGCTCGACGCCGAGCGTCAGGTGCACCGGATCCAACTGGTCCTGGTGGTCGTAGAGCCAGTCGTGCATCTGCCAGAACCTGCCCCGCCGCCCGGCGGCCTCGGCGGCCTCGGCGGCCCGCTCGGCGTACGGGTGCACGTTGGTGATCGGGAAGTGGCGGTAGACGTGCCGGACGGTGTCGGCGCGCTGCCGCAACACCTCCGTCAGGTTGGCGTGGGCCAGGCCGCAGAAGGGGCACTGGAAGTCGCCGTACTGGACGATCGTCACCGGTGCGCTGTGCGGACCACGGATGTGGTCGTGCTCCGTGACGGGGGTGCGCAGTCGCGCGGTGACCTGCAGGGGCGTGGTCAGCTGGTCGGTCATATCCCCCAGCCTCGGGCCCGGTCGGGTGAGCGCGGCTCACCCGACCCGGGTGGTTCCGCCACGGCTCAGCGCAGCACCGGGGCGACCGCGATGTGGTTCTGCACCTCACGGATGCCGGGAGCGGACCAGACGACCCGTTCCACCTCGGCGCGTTCCGGCATCGAGTGCACCAGCCCGCCCAGCAGCACCGTGTCGCCGTGCACGCGTACCGTCACCTGCTCGGCGTCGGTGGCACGGTTGCGGGCCAGCGCGTCGACGATGCGCCGGGCCAGGAGGGCACCGTCCGGGCGTACCGGCGGCCGTACGGTCATGCCGTCGCTGACCCCACGTACGCCGTTCAGTTGGCCGACGGCCCGCTCGGCGGCGCGGCGCTGGTACTCCCACTCGACCTCGCCGTGCAGGGTGACCCAGCCCTGGGAAACCGTCACGTCGAGCGCGTCGACCGGCACGAACGCCTGCCACTGCAGGGCGTGCTGGACCGCGGCGGCGATCTCCGGGTCAGTGCGTTCGGCACCGGTCACCAGTCGCACCGCGAGGTCGTTGGCCACCGCCCGCACCTGCGTGACCCGGTGCGCGGCACGCTCGGCCGCCCACTTCTTGGCGTAGCTGTCCACCCGCCCGGTCAGCGTCACCACGCCCTCGGTGACGGCCACCCCGATCTCGTGCGGCCGTACCCGGGGCTCCCAGCCGAGTTCGTCGAGCACCGCGGACTGGATGTCCTGATCGGTGCGGTTGATCGTCGAGATGCTGGCCATCGGTCACTCCCTTCTCCGCAGGGGTGGGCGCGGATCGCGCGGCAGGGCCGCCGCGGAACGCACGCCACCGTGGCGCGGTGCGGCGCCGCCACCCACGCGCTGCTGACCCGCGCTGGGTCCGGCGCAGGCAGGCCCGGGCGCAGAACCCGCACCGGGTCCGGCCCAGGCAGGCCCCGGCGCTCAACCCGTGTCGGGCTCGGCAGGCCAGGTCCGCCACGACCGAGCCTGGTGGGTGTCCGGATGAGGCTGCCTCACCCGGATCGGACGAGGGACGGCGTCGACGCCCCTGCCGGCGGCCGAGACAGGTCCGGCGACACATGGTGCGCGGGCCGACGTCCGCGCTCCCCGGGGCAAGAAGTGAGGGTGCCGGCCGGCAGCACGACGGGCCCCGCCCGGCCTGGTCGGTCGGTGGGGCCCGTTGTCACCGGATGCGTCAGTTGACGGGAGCGGTGGGGTCGGCGGGGGAGTCGGGGCGGTCCACGTCGACGAACTCGATGTCCTCCATGGCGCGGTCACGACTTCCGGCGGCGCGTGCGGCGGTGCCGGCCGCCCAGCCGACCGCCGCACCGACCAGGGCGGCGCCGATGAGCAACGTCCACGGCAGCGCCGGCCGCCGTCCGGCGAGCGCGTCGAAGGCGAGACTGGCGCGGTGCCGGGCCTCCTCGGCGGCCGACTCGACCAGGTCTCCGGCGTCACCGGCGAGACCGGCGGAGCTGTGGCGGGCGGTGCGGGCGGTGTCGCGGATGCTGTCGCCCGCGCTGTTCACCGCTGAGACGAGGTGTTGCCACGCCTGGTCCGCGATCCGCTCCGGCTTGCTACGGCGGTCCAGCAGATGTGTTCCGAACATGATGGTTCCCTCCTCGACAGAGCCGGAGCCGGTGCACGCATCAGCTGTCGGCGGCGTTGTCCGGCCGGTGGCGGTTCGCATCGGAGGCTGTGCCCCCACCGGCCCGGCCGCAAACCCTCAGCTGCTGGCGTCCGGCCCCGAGGAATCGGCGCGTGCTCCGGGCGTGCTCCGCGTGGGGCTCGCCGGGCGGGTGGGGTCAGCCGGTGACCACCGCCACCACCGCCGGTCGGGCGAAGTCGTCGTCGTCATCGTCGTCGTCACCGTCACCACCGCCGAACCCGCAGGCCAGCACGAGGGCGAGCAGGGCACCGGCACCGGCGAGCGCGGCGAGTCTGCGAAGCATGATGGTCCTCCCGTCATAGGGGTCACCCGTGATGCTAGGCACACCGTGCCACCCTCGTCCGCCGCGCGCAGGTCAGACCGGTTCTCTCGGGGCACGCCGGCAGCGATGGGAAACGACGGGAATGGCCTCGGCCCGCTACCCTGGTTCGGCGGCGTCGGCGTGGCCGAGCGCCAAGTGATAAAGCCAATAAAGTTCGGATATGGGCGATTTACCCTGCCCCTGTCCGTGAATTGCTCATCCCGAGGGGTGGCGACCGAGGTGGTTGAAGGAATACTGTCGGTCGCGGCCCGCGTACTGATGAGGCGCCCGTCGTACGGGCGAGTGGAGGTGCTCGCGTGAGCCTGTCGATCCTGCAGACGGTTCGGCCCGGTGGTGTCATCGAGATCGCCCCTCGGGGCGAGATCGACGTCGACACCGCGTACGAGGTGAAAGAGGCCATCGCCGAGGTGCTGGCCAAGGGGCGGCCGGCCCGGATCGAGCTCAACATGCGGCTGGTCACCTTCATCGACTCGGTCGGCATCAGCGCCATGGTCGCCGGTTTCCAGACCGCCGAGGTCAGCGGAGTGAAGCTGATCGTCACCGAGCCGAGCCGGTTCGTCCACCGGCAGCTCTGGGTGACCGGTCTGCTCGGTCTCTTCGGCGCGCCCGAGCCCTACTACGCCGGGGCCGCCACGGCCTCCGAGGCAGTCCCTGGGGCCTGACCCGCCCCGACTGGCCGACGGGAGCGGATCACTCCCCGTCGAGGCCGGACAGATCCACGTCAGCCACCTCGGTGACCGCCCGCACCGCGGTCACCGAGGCGTAGCCGTCGGCGAGCAGGGCCAGGTCCGTGCCGGGCTGTACCGCCTGGCCCGGCTCTTCCAACGACGTGCGGACGAAGCCGTGTCCGGACTCGGCGACGGTCATCTGCACCTGGCCGAAGGTGGCCAGGGTGGCCTGGCGTACCCCGCGCAGCCGACCCAGCGGTAGATCCGGCGAGTTGACGTTCAGGACGCTCTCCGTCGGCGCCGCGGTCAGCCGGGGCAGCAGGTCCAGGGCGACCCGGGCGGCGGTGGCCCAGTTCCGTTCGGCGTCGCGTACCCGGGCGGCGGCCGCCACCGCGGCACCGCCGCTGGCCGCGGTCGCCTCACCGGCCGAGAGCACGTCCAGCGAGACCGCCATTGCCCGGCAGCCGTTCGCGGCGGCGGTGAAGGCGGCTCCCACCGTGCCGGAGTGCAGCACCGCGCGCCCCGCGTTGGCGCCCCGGTTGATTCCTGAAAGCAGCACCGACGGCGGCGGTCCGAAGGCACCGTGTACGGCGATGAGCGCGATGAACCCGGGTGAGCCACCGACGCCGAACGCCGGCACGCCGTCGAGTTCCGGCAGCGGATGCTCGCGGACCACCACCTGCCCGTCCTGCTCCACCGCGCTCATCGCGGCGCTGGTGCCGCTGGCCTCCTCCAACGGGGCGGCCACCACCACGTCCAGGCCCCGGTCGACGGCCGCCCGGGCCAGCGCCTGGATGCCCGGCGCGGCGATCCCGTCATCGTTGGTGATCAGGACCCGTAGCCTCACCGGCCACCCGCCCGTTGCGCCAGCTCGTCGGGGGTGGTCCGCTCCTGCGGACGGCTGCCCGCCGGTTCGAGTCGGACCCGGTCGACGAGGCCGTTGATCGAGTCGAGTCGGCCGGTGCCGAGGCCGTGCCGGGTGACGTTGAGTGCGCCGGCCGCCGCGCCGGTACGGATCGCCGTGCGCACATCGCCGCCCCGGGCCACCACGGCGGCGACCCCGGCGGTCATCGAGTCGCCCGCCCCGCGGGGGTCGGCCGCCTCCAGGCGCGGCATCCGCACCGTGAACACCTCGCCGTCGACGAGTGCCAACGCGGGCTTGTCGGCCCGGCTGACCACCACGTTCTCGGCACCGGAGGCGTGCAGGTCGTACATCGCGCGGGTGAGCTGTTCCTCGTCGTCGCCCTCGGCCCGCCCGTCGGCGATCAGCTCCTCGTGACTGACCTTGAGGAAGAAGACCCCGCTTTCCAGGACGGCCGTCAGGTGCTCGCCGCAGAGGTCCACCACCACCCGGCCGCCGTTGGCGCCGAGATCGGCGGCAAAACGCCGGTAGAGGTCGGCGGGGACCAGGGACGGATGGTTCGGGCCGCTCAACACGCTCACCGGCGCGCGCAGGCCCTCGCCGAGCGCGAGGTTGTACAGCTCGTCCAGCTCGTGCCGGCTCAACGGTTGGCCGATCACGTCGACGACCTCCCGACGGGTACCTTCGCGACGGTCGTGCACGTACCCGCCGGTGCCACCGGAGTCGCGGGCCACCACCTTGAGGTCGACCCCCTCGCTGACCAGCAACGGCTCCAGCACCTGCCCGACCTCGCCCCCGAGTGCCGCGCAGAGCACCACGTCGACGCCGAGGGACAGCACCATCCTGGCCTGCCACACCCCCTGCCCGCCCGGGTGCAGGTGCAGCTCCGGTGCGTCGCTCGGCTGGTCGATGGTGACGGTCAGCAGCGGGGTCGGCGCGAAGATCATGACGCGGCCGCTCATGAACGCACTCCGTGGTCCGTACCGTCGCCGGGCCTGGCGATTCGCTCGTCCATGGGCGTTCCTCCCGCTAGCGGACAAATACCGCTTCCTGGTACGACGGTATCCAACGAGACGCGTCGACGCGCGCCGAAGGGACGGTGCCCGGCCGGCCGACGGAAAAACGCAACGCCGGGTGAACCGCTCGTGAAGAGCGGTTCACCCGGCGCGACGAGGAGGTCAGTACACCGACAGGTGAACGTGGTTGGTGTGGTCGCTGGACGGGTCACCGCGGGCACCGCTGTACGACTTCCAGCCGCTGCTGGGCAACCAGATCTGCCTGTACCAGATCACGTAGAGCACCGCGAGCCGGTCGGCGTTGTTGACGAAGTACGCCGCCAGGTTGTTGCCGTAGGTCCGGTCACCTCCGGTCGCGTCCCCGCCGAAGCCCTTCTTCTGGGCCGCGAAGTCGCAGGCCCGACCCTTCGGGTGCTCGCCCGAGCCGCCGGAGCGGTAGCAGGAGACGTACCGGGTGAAGCCAGCCGACTTGGCCTGCTTCAGCGCGTGCAGGGTGCGTGGGGTGATGCAGCCGTTGGCCGGGGTGGGGTCGTTGACGCTGCACGACTCCGAGGGCCACGACCCGTCGGAGTTACGCGGAGCGGGCTTGGCGGTGGGACTCGACCCGCCGCTACGCGACGGTGACCGGGCGGCCCGTTCGGCGGCCCTGGCCCGCTCGGCCGCCTCGTCCCGCTCGATGGCCACGGTCAACGCCCGCTCGGCCTGGTCCTTGCGCTTGGCCATCACGGCCACCTGCTTGCGCTGTTCCTGGATCTCCGCGTCCAGGGCCAGCTTGGTGGCGCTGACCTCGTCCCGGGCGGTCTGGAGTTCCCGCAGCGCACGGTCCTCATTGGCGGCCACCGCGTCCAGCGCCGCCGCCCGGTCCATGAAACCGGCCGGTGACCCGCTGTTGAGCAGCGCCGACGCGGCACCCAGCCGTCCGGTGCGGTACGCCTGCGCGGCGATCTCGGCGACCTTGGTACCGCGCTCGGCGACCTGGCTCTCGGTCGTCTTGAGCTGCTCGGCCAGCTTCTTCTGTCGCTTCACCGAGCGGTCGAGCGCCGTCTTGGCGTCGAGATAGCCCTTGCTGGCCGCCTCCAACTGGGCCCGTAGTGCCGGGGTGCCGCCCTCGTCGTCCACATCTCCCGGTGCCGCCGCGCGCAACGCCTGCGGTGCGGCGGTCGCTGGGGAGAAGGGAGCCAGCGCGACGCCGAGGGTGAGGGCGAGCGCGGCGGCGATCAGGGCCGCCGTACGGGCGGCCGGTCTTACCGTTGCCACTGCTGGCATGCACATGTCCTTCCGTCAGCCGCCGACCGGGTTAGCTGACGGGTTCGGGACGGAAGATCCCTACCGCTGGCGCGGATACACCCCAGGAACGTGGTTCCCCGGTTCGCCCTGGCGGGCGATTAGGCGGCGGCCGCCGCCGGCACCGGTGGGTGCCGCCTGGCGGTGGCCGGGTCAGAGCCTACCGGTGCGCACGTGACCGGTGCAGCTGCTGTTACTGCTGGTGTTCGGTTGTTGACTAGTAGACCAGAGCAAATCGGACAATAACCTACTTTTCTCCGATTGGCCTGGTCACCACCGCACCGACCCGCAACCCCCGGGGTCGGTACGCGGCTCGACCTGGAGGGTCGCGTGTTCGATCTGGAAGTCCTCGTGCAGCGCCGAGCGGGCCGCCGCCAGGACGGTGCCGACATCGGCGTCCGGACTGACGGTCAGGTGTGCGGAGGCGACCTCCATTCCGGAGGTCAACGTCCAGACGTGCAGGTCGTGGACGCCGGCCACGCCCGGTACCGCGGCCAGCCGGTCGTGCACCGCGGTGACCTGCAGGTGCTCCGGTGCGGCCTGGACCAGGATGCGTACCGCTGCCCGGCCCAGGCGCCAGGTGCGGGGCAGGATGAACACGGCGATCGCGACCGCCACCAGCGGATCGGCCCACCACCAGTCGGTCACGGCGATCAGCAGGGCGGCCGCGATCACGCCCAGCGAGCCCAGCAGGTCCGCCAGCACCTCCAGGTAGGCCCCCCGCAGGTTGATGCTCTCCCGCGCCCCCGGGCGCAGCAGCGCGAACGCGGCGACGTTGGCGAGCAGGCCGAGCGCCGCCACCACCAGAACCGGGCCGGCGAGCACCTCGGGCGGATCCCCGAATCGACGTACCGCCTCGATCAGCACGTACACCGCGACGCCGGAGAGCAGTACGGCGTTGGCCAGGGCCGCGAGCACCTCCAGCCGGTAGAGCCCGAAGGTGCGTTGTGGGTCGGTGTCGGCCCGCCGGGTGGCGGCCACGGCCGCGAGGGCCATGCCGATGCCCAGCACATCGGTGAACATGTGCCCGGCGTCGGAGAGCAGGGCCAGCGAACCGGTCCGCAAAGCGGTGCCTGCCTCGATCAGCATCAGGGCGCTGAGCAGGGCGAACGCCGCCCACAGCCGGCCGGAGTGGCGGTGTGCGGCGTTTGAGACCGCAGCGTGGTGGTGGTCATGGCCGGCGCCCACCCAGACACCTTGCGTCGTCAGGCGGGCCGGGGACGGACCTATGCCAACATCGCTATGAGTGCAAGCGTCGGCTCGCGACTCAACCGGTCGGGTCGACGGTGGTCAACCGCTGGGTGGCCCGGGACAGCGCGACGTAGAGAGTACGGACACCGGCGCCGGGCTCCGCCCGGATCTCCGCCGGGGCGACCAGCACCACCCCGTCGTACTCCATGCCCTTGGCCTCCAGGCTGGTCACCACCTGCAACCGATCGCCGCCATGGGCTCCCAGCCAGGCCGCGACCTGGTCCCGTCGCGGCACCGGCGTGATCACCCCGACGGTGCCCTCCACCTCGCCGAGCAGGGCGCTGGCGGCCGTCACGACGGTGGTCTCCAACTCGGGCGCCGGCACCACGAGCCGCACCGGATCGATCCCGGTGGAGCGGACCGCGGTGGGCAGCGCGAGATCGGGGTACGCCCGCCGGATCTCGGCCGCCGCCACCGCGAAGATCTCGGCCGAGTTGCGGTAGTTCGTGGTGAGCGTGAAACGGTGCCGACGACGGCGACCCAGCGCCTGGTCGCGGGCCCGGGCCAACTCCTGCGGATCCCCCGTCCACGCGGTCTGCGCCGGGTCGCCCACCACCGTCCAGGACGCCAACCGGCCGCGCCGGCCCACCATCCGCCACTGCATCGGTGAGACGTCCTGGGACTCGTCGACCACCAGGTGGGCGTAGTCGCGGTAATCCTCGGGGCGCTCCCGGGCGGCCTGCCGGGCGGTTCGCTGCCGGTCGGCGAACGTGCTCAGCTCGCGTACCCCACCGGCCAACTGGAACGGGTCCCGCTTCCGGCGGGCAGCGCGCATCGGCTTGCCGAGCAGCGCGTCCAGCTCGTCCAGCAGCGCGACGTCGGCGACGGTCAGACCATCCGTGGCCAACCCCCGGTAGGCCGAGCCGAGCAGCCGGATCTCGGCGCCGGAGAGCAGTCCCGCGCCGTACCGGCGCAACCGCTGCGGATCGGCCAACCAGGCGAGCACGTGCCGCGGATGCAGCCGGGGCCACCACGCCTTCAGGAAGTCGCGGAAATCGGTCCGGTCGATCAGCTCGTCCTCGAAGGCGCGCTGCTCGGGCAACCCGGCGATGCCCAGCCGGCGGGCCTGCGCCCAGAGCGCGGCGAGCACGCCGTCGAAGCCGGCCCGACGCACCTCGTTGCGGCGGGCGCCACGAGGCAGCGCCCGCTCCCGGATGGCGTCCAGCTCGGCCCGCTCCAGCCGCAGCAGCGTGCCCCGGTACAGCAGGCGCAGCTCGGGCGGGGCGTCGGGCACCGCGTCCCGGGCGGCCCGTTCCAGCACCCGGCGCATCCGCAGCGAACCCTTGACCGCCGCCACCTCGGGCGGGTCGGTGCGGGTGGCCACCACCCCGGGGAACAGGGTGCCCAGCGAGTGCAGGGTGGCGGTGTCCTCACCAAGCGACGGCAGCACCGAGGCGATGTACTCGACGAAGACCGAGGAGGGGCCGATCACCAGGATGCCGCCCCCGGCGTACCGGCTGCGGTCGGTGTAGAGCAGGTATGCCGCGCGATGCAGCGCCACCGCCGTCTTGCCGGTGCCCGGGCCACCGGAGACGATCGTGACTCCCGAGCCGGGGGAGCGGATCGCCTCGTCCTGCTCGCGCTGGATGGTGGCCACGATGTCCCGCATGCCGCGACCGGTGGTCCGGGACAGGGTGGCCAGCAGCGCGCCGTCACCGACCACCGGCATGTCCGGTGGGGCGGCGTCCGGGTCCAGCAGGTCGTCCTCGATCCGGGTGACCCGCTCGCGGCTGGACTGGATCGTGCGGCGCCGGACGACGCCGAGCGGCTCGGCCGGCGTCGCCTGGTAGAAGGCGGCGGCGGCCGGGGCCCGCCAGTCCACCACCAGGGTGGTGGCGTCCTCGTCGCGGATACCGAGTCGCCCGACGTACAGGGTCTGCCCGTCACGCAGGTCGAGGCGGCCGAAGACCAGCCCCTCGTACTCGGCGTCGAGCAGGTGGCGTCGCTGCGCGGCGTGGAAGACCATCGCGTCCCGCTCGACGAGCGCACCGAAGTTGCCGACCCGGGCGAGCCGGTAGCCCTCCCGCTCCGCGCGGACGGCGGATCGGCGCAGCTCAGCCAGTCGCGCGTACACCCGGTCGAGATGCCGTTGCTCGGCGGCGATCTCCTGATCCAGGGTGCTCTGATCCACCGCTCGCTCTCCTCGTGACGCCGCCCGGCCAACCGCACGAGATTACGCCCCGCGTTCGACCTGGCCGGAAGGGCACCTCGGCCGAGGTGGTCGGCGGTCAGCCGGAGACGCGCCGTCCGGCCGGGAGATCATCCAGAACCCGGCGCAACACGCCGGCCAGGGCGGCGTTCACCTCCTCGGGCCGCTCCATCATCAGCATGTGTCCGGCACCGGGGCAGACGGTCAGGTCGGTGGCCGGCAGCGCGGCGGCGATCGACTCCGCGCACGGTGGCGGGGTGAGCCGGTCCCGGTCGCCGACCAGCGCCGCGGCCGGCAGGTGAGCCAGGGCGGTGAGCGTGTCCAGCCGGTGCTGGGTGCCGATGGAGGCCCGGAACCCGCCGATCGACCGCAGCGAGGCGCGGGCCACGGCCGAGGTGACCAGTCGAATGTCCGTGGGATCGCAGCGGTCCCCGAAGAGCATCCACCGGATGCTCGGGCGCAGCGCCCGCAGCAGTGCCCGAGGTGGTCGCCAGGCGCCGCAGCGGGCGAGGACTCCCGCTCCGGTGGTTTCGGCCAACCGGATGATCCGGGCGATCCGGGGCGAAAGACCGTAGACGGTGTGGGTGTGGCCCTCGGCGGTGGTGGAGACGAAGACCAGTCCGGCGGTGCGTCGGGAGAAGTGGTCCGGGTGACGGTGCGCGTACTCCATGATCGTCATGCCGCCCATCGAGTGGCCGACCAGCACCACCGGGCCGGTGGGTGCCACCGTGTCCAGCACCGCGGCCAGGTCGTCACCGAGTTGGGCCAGGGTGGCCGTGGGCAGGGCCATGCAGCTGGACCGGCCGTGCCCACGCGCGTCGTAGGTGACCACCCGGACCGAGCCGAACGCCTCGCGGACGGCGGCCAGCTGCCGGTGCCAACTGCGTCCGTCCAGGGTCCAGCCGTGCAGCAGCACGGCGGTCACCTCGGCGTCGGTCGGGCCGGCGGTTTCCACGTGCAGGCGTACGTCGTCGCCCAGCCGTACCTCGGTCGGCTCCGGCATCGCCACCTCCCCACGGCGCACGATCGCGTAACACCGGGGATACCCGGTGGTAACACCGGCTACCCGTCATGACAACACGCCAACCGGGGTGTTGAGAAGATCTCGTCGATCGGCTCTCGGCGGGGCGACGACCCGGCCAGGCTGAGAGGCATGGCAACCACGGGTGGCAACCCCGCCGGCTCCGCGCTCGCCGGCCAGGCCCGCGGGGCACGCCGCGCGCGGCCCTGACCGAGCTGCTCGCCGGCAACCGGCGGTTCGTCAGCGGCAACCGGTGCACGGTCACGACGTGACCGCGGCGGCCGCGACCGCTTCGGGCGACCAGCAGCCGTACGCCGTGGTGCTGGGCTGCATCGACTCGCGGGTGCCGTTGGAGGCGATCTTCGACCAGACCTTCGGCTCGATCTGTGTCATCCGTACCGGGGCGCACGTGCTGGATCGGGCGGTGCTGGGCTCGATCGAGTACGTGGTCGAGGTGCTGGGCGTACCGCTGGTGATGGTGCTGGGTCACGAGCAGTGCGGGGCGGTGCAGGCGACCATCGACTCCCTGCGCACCGGTCGGCGTCCGGCCGGCGCGCTGGCCCATCTGGTCGACCGGATCGTGCCGGCGGTCACCGAGGTGGGGCTGGACGAGAAGGACCTGCTGCCGCTCGCCGTCCGCCGGCATGTGGTCCGTACGGTGGCCGCGCTGCGCGCCGACCCCAGGCTGACGCCGCCGGTCGCCGCCGGTCGGCTCGCCGTCACCGGAGCCGTCTACGACCTCGCCACCGGTGAGGTGGCCCTGCTGGACCCGCCGGAACGGGCATGAGACGGTGAACGCCCGCCGGGGGGGACCCGACGGGCGTTCACAGGTGGTACGGGGCGGGCGCGGCGCGCCCTCGGCCGATCAGGCCTCGAAGACGCCGGCCTCGACCAGGCGCTTCTCGGTGGCGTCCCAGCCGTCGCCCGGGTGGGCGGCGTTGAGACCGTTGATCTCGGCGCGGATCTTGGCGGCGTGGCCGGCGGCGGCCAGCACCCGGATCTCCTCGACGAAGGCCTCGGAGTCGGTGCGCAGGTGCGCCGTCTTGCCGTTGGTGAGGTTCCGCACGTAGGCGTGCTTGCCGCCGTTGAGCGGGATGAGGTACTTGAACTCGCCCAGCACGCTGAGGGCGCCACCCTGGCCAGCCTGGCCGGCCCGGACTGACGCGCGCGCGGTCTTAGAGGTGTTGCTCGCCACGGAGGTACTCCTTGCAAGACGTACGGAGGACGGAACGTCCGGGGGCTGGTGCGGGCGCCGTCAAGGCGAGACCCGCGGAGGCTTACGCGGCACAGGCCGCCGATGGAACTGTACACGACCCACGATGCCGGCTGGTCATCGCGGCGTCAGGAGGTGGAACCCCGGTCACCTGTCCGGGTATTCCGGGCGGCGGATTTTCCGATTCCCTGGCGTACCATCCGTCACAGCAGTCATCATGTGTTCCACAAGCCCGGATCGGGCGAGGTCGTAGGGGAAGACGCACCTCGCACTCCGGGAGGTCACCGTGCCAACGCGTGGCGTCGTATACGTCCACTCGACCCCGCTCGCCGTGTGCTCGCACGTCGAGTGGGCGATCGCGCGCGTCCTCGCCGCGCCGGTCAACCTGCAGTGGACGGCCCAGCCCGTCGATCCCGGCGCCCGCCGGGCCGAGTGCGGGTGGTCCGGTCGCCCGGGAACGGGCGCCGAACTGGCCGCTGCCCTCCGGCAGTGGCCCATGATCCGTTTCGAGGTCACCGAGGAGCCCAGCCCGGGCGTCGACGGTGAGCGCTTCATGCACGTGCCGGGCCGCGGCCTGTTCCGGGCGACCGTGGGCGCCGCCGGGGACATCCAACTCGGCGAGGACCGGCTGCGCAGCATCATGGCGGGCGCGCGGGCGCCGGAGGCCCTGGCGCACGCCCTCGACAAGGCACTCGGCACCGCGTGGGACGCCGAACTGGAGCCGTACCGCCACGCCGGCGACGGTGCACCGGTGACCCTGCTCACCCGGGTGGGCTGACCGGGGCGCGAGCAGCGGTCAAGTTGCCCGGTACGCGGTGAACTGGTGGGATGGTCCGCGTGTCGACTACCCCTCGGCGCGTCGCCGCCGCGCTCGGCCTGGTGACCGCGCTGCTCGTCGCCGGCTGTTCCGGGGCCGGTCAACAACCCTCGGCGGGCCCTGCCTCGACAACGGCCCCGCAGCCCGCGCCGCCGTCGAGCACCCCGCCAGAGGATCCGGCCACCCTGGCCGCGACCCTGGTCGGCGAACTCGCCGACGAGGACCTGGTCGGCCAGGTGCTGATGCCGTACGCCTACGGCGACCACGCGACGAAGGTGTCGGCCGGTTCGGCGGCCGGCAACCGGGCACTGGCCGGGGTGGACACGCCCGCCGAGATGATCGAGAAGTACCGCCTCGGTGGGCTGATCCTGGTGGGTTTCAGCGCGGACGACCCCACCCAGGGCAACCAGGAGACCACGAACGTCGACGATCCGAAGCAGGTCCGCAACCTGACCACCGGATTGCGCGAGGCCGCCGGGCGGCTGCCCGCCGGCACGGCGCCCTTCCTGATCGGCACCGACCAGGAGTACGGCGTGGTCACCCGGATCACCGACGGGGTCACCATGCTGCCCAGCGCGCTCGGTGCCGGCGCCGCCGGTGACCCGGACCTGACCGAGGCCGCCTGGCGTGCCGCCGGCACCGAACTGACCGCCATGGGCATCAACGTGGACTTCGCGCCGGTCGCGGACGTGCTGGTGACCCGCAGCGCCGTGATCGGATCCCGGTCCTTCGGTTCGGATCCCCAGCGGGCGGCCGACCAGGTCGGCGGCGCGGTACGCGGACTGCAGTCCGCCGGGGTGGCCGCCACCCTCAAGCACTTCCCGGGGCACGGGCACAGCGCCGTCGACTCCCACACGGACCTGCCCCGGCTCCCGCAGTCCCGGGGCGAGCTGGCGGCCGAGGCGTGGCCGCCGTTCACCGCCGGCATCGAGGCCGGCGCGTTGGCCGTGATGTCGGCCCACCTCGACGTGCGCTCGATCGACCCGGGCGTGGCCGCCACCTTCTCGTACAAGCTGCTCACCGAGGTGCTGCGCGGGGAACTCGGCTTTGCGGGTGTGGTGATCACCGACGGCATGAACATGGCGCCGGCCCGTCGCTTCCCGCCGGGCGAGGCGGCGGTGCGGGCGCTGAAGGCCGGCAACGACCTGATCCTCATGCCCCCGCACGTCGGGCAGGCGTACGAGGGGCTGCTGACCGCGCTGCGCGACGGCACGCTGCCACGCAGCCGGCTGGTCGAGGCGGCCACCCGCGTACTGACCATGAAGTTCACCCTGGGCGACACACCCACACCGGCGTTGTCCACGCTTGGTGCACCGGCACACCGCGAAGCGGCCGAGGCGTTGGCTGCCGGGGCGGTGACCGTGCTGCGCGGCCGGTGCGACACCACGGGTGTCCGTGGTCCGGTGACCGTCACCTCGTCTGGCGGGCGGGCGCACACCCGGGCGGCGCTGACCAAGGCACTGACCAAGGCCGGCGTGCAGGTGGTGCTCAAGGGCGGCACCGTGGTGCATCTGGTCGGCTACGGCGACGGCGCGCAGGACCTGCGGACCGGCGCGGCCGTCACCGTCGCCATGGACACCCCGTACGTGCTCGCCAAGGCGAAATCGGCCACCCTGCTGGCCACCTACTCGTCCAGCCGGGCATCGATGACCGCGCTCGCCGACGTGCTCGCCGGTAAGACCCGCCCGGCGGGCCGCGCCCCGGTCAAGGTGCCCGGGCTGCCCACCACCACCTGCGCGGACTGACCCCGGGTCAGGGCGTCGCGACGAGGGTGTCGCGGGCCAGCCGGTACGCGGGCAGCACGTCGACCGGCTCACCGAGGCTGGTGCTGCTCGCTTCGACAAGCACCGTCCGGTTGGCCACCGTCACGGCCAGCGCCCACTCCCGCACGTCGGAGTCGGTGAGCGCCCGCCGGCTGAGCCAGGTCGCCTCCACCACGTCGAGGTCGCCGGTGCGGGTCTGGCGGTACTGCGGCCCGCTCGACTCCGGCTCGGCGGTGACGAACGCCTCCAGCGCCTGTCGCGCCGGCGTGCCAGCGTCGTCGGCCGTCCAGACCCGCAGGAAACCCGGCACCACCGCACGACCGTCCAGCTCGCAGCGCACTGTCGAACCGCCACGACGGGTCAGCGCCTCCGCCACGATGTCACCCAACTCGTCGCTGGCCGCCGGAGTCTCGATCGGCTCGGCCGCCCAGCCGTCGGCCAGCCCGAAGGTGACCGGCAGCGGGCAGGGCGCTCCGCCGCCGACCATGTCCACGGACGCCGCGGCGGTCACCTCGTCGTGCCATGGCTCGCCGGTCGCGCCGCCGGCATCCTCCCCGGTGCCGCCGCAGCCACCGAGCAGCCCGATGGTCAGCGTCGCCGCCGCGATGGTCAGTCGTCCCACGTCCCCAACCCCCGTCATTGATCGACAAGGGAGCCAGCAAAGCGGGGTGGCGGGCGGGCGTCAAGTCGTCGTGCCGCCGGTCCCGGAGTGTCGGGAAACGCCGCAGGTCACGGCGTTTCCCGACACTCAAGTCGGCTCAGGGGCGGGTGAAGACCAGCGCCACGTTGTGGCCGCCGAAGCCGAACGAGTTGTTGAGCGCGGCGGGCACGTCCATGTGCCGCGCCTTGTTGGCCGCCACGTCCAGGGTGAGACCGTCGTCCGGGTCGTCCAGGTTGATCGTCGGCGGCACCACCCCGTCGCGGATCGCCAGGATGGTGGCGATCGACTCCAGCGCCCCGGCCGCGCCGAGCAGGTGACCGGACATGGACTTGGTGGCGGTGAGCACCGGGTGGTCGCCCAGCGCGGCTCGCAACGCCGTGATCTCCGCGATGTCGCCCACCGGGGTCGAGGTGGCGTGCGCGTTGACGTGGACGATGTCGGACTTCGCCACGTCCGCGTCGGAGATCGCCTTCGCGATCGCCCGGATCGCGCCGGCACCCTCCGGGTGCGGCTGGACGATGTCGAAGCCGTCGGAGGTGATGCCCGCGCCGGCGAGCCGCGCGTACACCCGGGCGCCCCGGGCGGCGGCGTGGTCGGCCCGCTCCAGCACGATGACGCCGGCACCCTCGCCGAGCACGAAGCCGTCACGGCCCTTGTCCCACGGGCGGGAGGCCCGCTCCGGCTCGTCGTTGCGGGTCGACATCGCGCGCATCGAGGAGAAACCGGCGATCGGCAGCGGGTGGATCACCGCCTCGGTGCCGCCGGCCACCACCACGTCGGCGCGGCCGGCACGGATCATGTCCAGGCCGAGCGCGATCGCCTCCGCGCCGGTCGCGCAGGCACTGGCCACGGAATGCACCCCGGCGCGGGCGCCCAACTCCAGGCCGACCCAGGCGGCCGGGCCGTTCGGCATCAGCATCGGGATGGTGTGCGGGGAGACCCGCCGGGGACCGGACGCCTCCAGCACGTCGTCCTGGGCGAGCAGGGTCAGCGCCCCGCCGATGCCCGAGCCGACGCTGACGCCGAGCCGCTCCGGGTCGAGCCCGGAATCGGCCAGGCCGGCGTCCGACCAGGCCTGGTGGGCGGCGATCAGGGCGATCGCCTCGGAGCGGTCCAGCCGGCGTAGCTTCACCCGGTCCAGCAGACCGGCCGGATCGACCGCGAGCTGGGCGGCGATCCGGACCGGCAGTTGCGCGGACCACTCCTGGGCGAGCGAACTCACCCCGGAGCGGCCAGCGAGCATGGCGTCCCAGGTCGACGCGACGTCCCCGCCCAGCGGGGTGGTCGCGCCGAGCCCGGTGACGACGACGTCGATGCGACTCATGATCAGGACTGCGCCTCGATGTAGCTGACGGCGTCCCCGACGGTCTTGAGGTTCTGCACCTCGTTGTCAGGGATCTTGACGCCGAACTTCTCCTCGGCGGCGACCACGACCTCCACCATGGAGAGCGAGTCGACGTCCAGGTCGTCGGTGAAGGACTTCCCCTCGGCCACGTCGTCCGGGTTCACCCCGGCAACCTCTTCGAGGATCTCGGCGAGGCCGGCGGTGATCTCGTCACGGGTCATTGCGGTGGGTTCCTCTCATCGGGTTCTCTCGACGGGGCGGCGACGCCACCCGTCGCTCCTCGGCGCCGCGCGCCGTGGGGGTATCAGGGGCAGCGGACGACCTGACCGGCATAGGTGAGGCCGCCGCCGAAGCCGAACAGCAGCACCGGGGCGCCGGAGGGCACCTCGCGGCGCTCCACCAGCTTGGACAGGGCCAGCGGGATGCTGGCCGCGGAGGTGTTGCCGGACTCGACGATGTCCTTGGCGATGATCGCCTGGCCGATGTTCAGCCGCTTCGCGATGCCGTCGATGATCCGCGCGTTGGCCTGGTGCGGGACGAAGGCGGCCAGCTCCGACGGGTCGACACCGGCGCGTTCGCACGCCTGCAGGGCCAGCGGGGCCAGCGCCGTGGTGGCCCAGCGGAACACCGTCTGCCCCTCCTGGGCGACGTACGGCCGCCAACCCTCGATGCGCACCGCGTCGCCGCGCTCCGGCACGGAGCCCCAGACCACCGGGCCGACACCCGCCGGCTCGTCCTCCGCGGCGGCGGTGACCACGGCCGCGCCCGCGCCGTCACCGAAGATGATGCAGGTGGAGCGGTCGGTCCAGTCGGTGAAGTCGGACAGCTTCTCCGCACCGATCACCAAAGCGTTGCGGGACGCACCGGCACGGATCGCGTGGTCGACCGTGCCCAGCGCGTACGCGAAACCGGAGCACGCGGTGTTGACGTCGTACGCCCCCGGGGCGTTGATCCCCAGCTTGGCGGCGACCCGGCAGGCCACGTTCGGGCTGCGGTCGATCGAGGTGCAGGTGGCCACCACGACCAGGTCGATGTCGGCGGCGGTCAGGCCGGCGTTCGCCAGCGCCTTGTCGGCGGCGGCCGCGGCCATGTCGGCGACCGTCTCGTCACCGGCGATCCGGCGGGTCGCGATGCCGACCCGGTCGCGGATCCACTCGTCGTTGGTCTCCACCAGCTGGGCGATCTCGTCGTTGGTCACCACCCGGGACGGCTGGTAGTGCCCGAGGGACAGGATCCGGCTGCCCGTCATGACGAGGCCTCCCCAGCGTGGTTGTCGTCGCGAGACATGTGCGTACTGGTTTCGTCGACCGTGCCGTGCCGGGCGATGAGATCCCGGGCGGCGGGCAGGTCGTCCGGGGTCTTCACGGTGACGATCTCCGGTGCGTTCGCACCGGCGAGTTCCCGCTTGACCAGGCCGGCGAGCGTGCCGGCGGGCGGCAGCTCGAGCACGCCGGTCACCCCGAGGCGGGCGAGAGTGGCCATGCAGAGATCCCAGCGGACCGGGGCGGTGACCTGCCGGACCAGTCGGTCGAGCAACTCCCGGCCGGTGTCGACGGCCATCCCGTCGAGGTTGGACAGCAGGATGCGGTCCGGGTCGTTCGGGGTGGTCCCGGCGGCGACGGCGGCCAGCGCCGTCTCCGCCGGAGCCATGTACGGGGTGTGGAAGGCACCGGCCACCTGCAACCGGACGACCCGGACCCGCTGCGGGGGCTCGGCGGCCAGCTTCTCCAACCCGTCGAGCGCACCGGCGGCGACGACCTGGCCCTTACCGTTGCGGTTGGCGGCGTGCAGCCCGTGCGCGCTGATCGCGGCGAGCACCTCGTCCGGGTCGCCACCGAGCACCGCGGCCATGCCGGTCGGCTCCAGCGCGCAGGCGGCGGCCATCTCCCGGCCACGTACGCCGGCGAGGGTGATCGCCGCCTCCGCCGGCAGCGCCCCGGCCAGCGCCGCCGCGCCGAGCTCACCGACGCTGTGTCCCGCGGTCACCGCGACCTGGCGCATCGGCAGGTGCTCGGCGGCGAGCAGTGCCGCGGTGACCAGCAGCGGCTGGGTGCGGGCGGTGTCCCGGATCTCGTCGGCGTCGGCGGTGGTGCCCAGGTGCACCAGGTCGACGCCGGCCAGCTCGGACCACGAGTGCAGTCGGGACTCGGCGTCGGGCAGGTCGAGCCAGGGGGTCAGAAAGCCGGGTTTCTGGGAACCCTGGCCGGGGCAGAGTACGGCGAGCACGTCTATGACTCTCCTGGATACCCATGGGTTGCGCTGTGCCGGCTGGCACCAAACCGCACTAGGACAGTTGGAGGGATCCTACAAAGACTGACGCTGGTCATCACCATGCTGTGATCTTTTACTGACCGGTGGGGCCAATGTCTGGGTCGGTACCACCGGGTCGAGCCGGCCGACGGTCAGCGCGACCCGCAGCGCGAACGCGTCCCGGGGGGCCAGCGGGCTGAAGCCGGTCACCTCGGAGATCCGCCGCAGCCGGTAGCGCACGGTGTTCGGGTGCACGTACAGCGCCCGCGCGGCGCTCTCCAGCGTGCCACCGGCGGCGAAGAAGGCGTCCAGCGTCTCCAGCAGCTCACCGCCGGCGCGGACCAGCACCGCGTACACGTCGTGGCGCAGCCGCCGGCGGGCCTCGGCGTCGCCGGCCAGAGCCCGCTCGGGCAGCAGGTCACCGGCGTGCACCGGACGTGGTGCCGCCGGCCACGCCGGGGCGGCACGGTATCCGGCCAACGCCGCCCGCGCCGACTCGGTCGCCTCGTCCAGGCTCGGCACCGCCGACCGACCACCACCGGCCCGTCGCCGAAGGCGGTGAGCAGCTTGCCGGTGGCCGCGACCGGGTCCGCCGCCCCACCGAGCACGATGACCAGGCGGTCGCCGTGCACCCCGCCGATCACCTCCACCCCGATCCGGCGGGCCTGCCGGTAGACGGTGTGCAGGACCGCGGCGACCTCGCCGCCGGGGAGTGACCGACCGCCACCGCCACCGGCGGCGCATCCGTCCAGCCCAGCGCGGCGGCCCGGCTGGCCAGCACGTCCGGCGAGTCGCCGCGCAGCAGCGCGTCCACCAGCAGGGCCTGCAACCGGGCGTCCCAGGAACCGCGCGATTCGGCGGCCCGGGCGTAGACCCGGGCGGCGGCGAAGGCGATCTCCCGGGAGTACCGCAGCACCGCCTCCCGCAGCTGCGGCTCCTCACCGGGGGCGGCGAGGTCGCCGACCTGCTCCTCGACGACGTCGATCGTGACCTTGATCAGGGCGACGGTCTGCTGGAGGGTGATCGAGCGGGCCAGCGCCTGCGGCGCGGTGGCGAACACCTCGTCGGAAACCTCCTGGGTGCCCTCGGCGGCCCCGCCCCCGGAGCGCAACCACTGGACCAGGGAGCGGGCACCGGCCTGGGCCACCAGCATCACCCAGGAGCGCTGGTCGGCCGGCAGTTCCCGGAACCAGGGCAGGGTCTCGTCCATCCGGACCACGCTCGCGGTGGCCAGCGCGCCGGCCGCCCGCTCGATCCGGCGCAGCGTGGCCGACAGGTCCGTACCGCCCGACTCGCTCACCCGCTTAGCCTGACATGCGCTGAGCTGGACCTCGACGGCAGGCGTCGGCACCGGCGGTCGACCGGTACGCGCTGCGCGGCCGGTCAGAACCGGCCAGTACGGTGACAGGGCACGTCGGGTGGGCGCCGGCGGGTGAGGGCGAGCGTGAGGAGACGCCGATGGCGTACGGGGAGGCCGACCACGGCTGTGCCCAGGGTGAGCCGTGCCGACCCGGCCCGCACGAGCAGCCGGCCCTCGCCAAGCATCACCGCCGGCCGCCCGGCCTGGCCCATCCGGCCGAGCCGGTCACCGGTCGCGTGCCGGAACGTCCGGAGGACGATCCCACGACCAACCGGCAGCTCGGCGGCGAGTCGCCGGTGCCCCGTCAGCGCGGCGTCGAGCCGGCCACCGCCGGGCCGACCGATCCGGCGGCCGGTGGGTGCCGCAGTGACCTGCCCGGCTGGGCCGGGGCGCACCGACACGGGCCGGTTCGTCCGGCGCACCGCAACCTGCGGCGGGAACGTCCGCCGGGTCGTTGGTGCTGAGCTGAGGGACAGGGCGAGCCCGGCCGGCGGCGTGCTCGCGGGCCGGCCGGACCTCGACCGCGCGGTGGCTCAGTGGGTACGGCGGCGGATCAGTAGCGCGATCCCGGCGAGTCCGAGGGTGATGACCAGCACCACCGCGACGTTCAGCAGGAGCAGGCGGCGCAGTTCGCTGAACGCCTCGTTGATGTCCTGCGCGGGGTTGAGCGCTTCCTCGGGGATGATGCGTTCACCTCCGCCGACCCCACCGCTGACCGCCTCGTAGGTCCGCTCCAGCGGCACACCGGCGGTGCGCAGCGTCTCGGACATGCTCACCCGCCCGAGATACCAGGCCGCGCTGACCTTGCGGTCGGGCTGCTTGGCGGGGCGGTAGACGCGCGGCCCGCCGACCGCCTTCGGGTACAGGTCGTAGGTCTGCTTCGGAGCGTCGCCGGCCAGCACCAGGACCGTGTACTTCGGACCGAGGTCGGCCTTCTTCGGGCCACCGGACTGGCGGACCAGGCCCTTGTGATTCACCTGCTCGATGACGGCGACGACATGCGCGGGGTGGGTGTCGGCACGCAACCGCAACGGCTCGGCGAGCCCGTGCCCGGTGATGTCCACGCCGGCCGGCGGCGTCTTCGGTGCCGCCTCGGCCGCCTCGGCGGAGGCGAGCGACAGCAACAGCGCCGCCACCGCACCCACCGTCGCTCCGGTCAATCGCCTCATCCGTCGGACCATGCCGCCTCCTCGCCCCGTTCGATGGTGGCCGTGCTGCAGGGGTCACACGTTGGCAGGCTGACGGTGGTGCCCCTGCCCGCAGGACAGGTACCCACTCAAAGACTCCGCGGAACGCCGATCGGTTGCAGCTGATGGAACACTAATTGGAACTATCTGCGATTGCGACTCGCTCGACGGCCAGGCGCGATGCAGCGGCCGGATTTTACCTTTGCGGAGGCCATGATGGTGGGCAGGATATCGCGCGTGTCGTGGTCCTGGGCAGTGGTGCTCGGCGTGGCGTTCGGTGTGTCGTTATTGATACCCGCGGTGCCGGCCGCCGCGCACAACCAGTTGACCGGCAGCAGCCCTCGCGAGGGTGCCCGGGTGGCCGAGGCTCCGGAGCGCGTGGAGCTGCGCTTCCTGGCCACGGTCGACGAGGACACGACGAAGGTCACGATCACCGGGCCGGACAATGTCGACGCGGCGGGCGGGCAGCCGCGGTTCGCCGGCAACCGGGTGAGCGTGCCGTTCGCGCCGGGTGCCGCAGGGCTGTACATCGTCGGCTACCGGCTGATGTCCGCCGACGGTCACCCGATCTCCGGCGAGGTGCGGTTCACGCTCACCACCGACACGCCCGCCGACCCGTCCCCGGCACCCACCACCGCCGATCCGACGGATCCTGGCACGGCGGAGAGCACCCCGGCACCGACCACTCCGGCGCTCGTCAGCCCGGTGCCCCGGTCGGACGAGTCCTCCGGCGGCGGATGGTGGTGGGCGGCCGTCGCGGTGCTGCTGTTGCTGGCCGTCCTGGCCGCTGCCCGGCTGATCCGCCGTCGCTCTGCCGGCCGCCGCTGAACGCTTCCGGCCCAGCCACGCGGGCCGGTGCGCCGGGCCCGGCGCACCGGCGTGGAGGGTCAGACCAGGCGGACCCGGGCCGCGCGCATCCGGGTCAGGGCGCGTTCGCGCCCGAGCACCTCCAGCGACTCGAACAGCGGCAGACCGACGGTACGACCGGTGACCGCCACGCGTACCGGCGCCTGGGCCTTGCCGAGCTTGAGCCCGCGCTCCGCACCGACCGCCTCCAGCGTTGCCTTGAGCGTCTCCGCGTCCCACGAATCGACCGCCTCGAAGGCGGCGACGGCGGCGTCGAGCAGCTCCGCCGACCCCTCCTTCATCGCCTTCGTCCAGGCCGCCTCGTCGATCAGCGGTGGGTCGACGAAGAGGAAGTCGACATTCGGCACGATCTCGCTGAGCACCGCGATGCGGGTCTGCGCCAGCGGGGCCACCGCGGCGAACACGGCCGCGTCGAACTCGGCCGGCTGCCAGGGCGGCGGCGCGATGGTGCCGGTGCCGGTCAGCCAGGGCTGGCAGGCCTCGACGAACTCGGCCACGGGCAGCGCCCGGATGTACTCGCCGTTGAACGCGCGCAGCTTCTTCTCATCGAAGAACGCCGGTGAGGGGTTGACCTCGGTCAGCCGGAACTCGTCCTCGATGACCGACCAGGGGACGATCTCCCGGTCGCCGGAGGGTGCCCAGCCGAGCAGCATCAGATAGTTGCGCATCGCCGCGGCGAGATACCCCTCGTCCCGGTACGCCTCCAGGGCGACCTTGTCGCGGCGCTTGGAGAGCTTCTGCCGCTTCTCGTTGACCACCACCGGCACGTGCGCCCAGATCGGCGGCTTCACCCCGAGCGCGTCCCAGAGCAACTGCTGCTTCGGGGTGTTGGGCAGGTGCTCCTCGGCCCGGATCACGTGGGTGATGCCCATTGTCATGTCGTCGACGACGTTGGCCAGCAGGAAGACCGGCGAGCCGTCACCCCGGGCGATGACGAAGTCCTCGATGAGCTTGTTCTCGAAGGTCGGCTCGCCCCGGATCAGGTCCGTCACCACGGTGGCGCCCTCGTCGGGAGTGCGGAAGCGCAGCGCCCGGCCGTCGCCGGGCGGCAGCCCCCGGTCGCGGCAGTAGCCGTCGTAGCCGGTGTACTGGTTGCCGGTGCGGGCCTGCACCGCCTCGCGGGTGCAGTCGCAGTAGTACGCCCGACCCGCCTCGTACAGCCGCCGCGCGGCGTCCCGGTGCTCAGCGGCGTACGAGGACTGGAAGTAGGGTCCTTCGTAACTGCCCCGTTCGATGCCGATCCAGTCCAGCGCGGACAGGATGCCCTCGGTCCACTCCGGGGAGTTACGGGCCGCGTCGGTGTCCTCGATGCGCAGCACGAACACCCCGCCCTGCTGCCTGGCGTAGATCCAGTTCTGGAGTGCCGAGCGGGCACCGCCGACGTGGAACATACCGGTCGGGGAGGGGGCGAAGCGCACACGTACCGTCACGACCTCCAGCCTACGGCGACCCGCTACCGCATTCGGCCAAGGGGTGCGCCTCAGGGCACCGAGCGGATCTTCAGGACCAGGACGCTACCGAGCAGGGTCACCGCCGCGGTGGTCGCGTACAGCGCCGGGTATCCGCCCAGGTGCACCACGATCGGCGCGGAGACGGCCGGACCGAGCACCTGCGGCGCCGAGTTGGCGATGTTGATCACGCCGAGATCCTTGGCCCGGTCGGTGGCTCTCGGTAGCACCTGGGTGATCAGCGCGGCGTCGACCGACAGGTACACCCCGTAGCCGGCGCCGAGGACCAGCGCGGCGACCACCGCCACCGGCCAGGTGGGCGCGGCGGCCAGCAGCAGCGCGGCCACGGCCATCACCACGCCCGCGGCGATCACGAACACCTTCCGCCGGCCGGAGCGGTCGGAGAGCCGGCCGGCGATGACCGTGGTGGCCATCAACCCGGCGGTGTAGAGCAGGATCAGCACCAGCAGCCCGCCCTCGGGGTCGGCGACGCGGACCTCGTCGGTGAGGAAGTAGAGCAGGTAGAGCGTGCCGAAGGCGTTGCCCAACTGGACCAGGAACCGGGTGATCCACGCCCAGCCGAAGTCCGGGTACCGGCGCGGTGAGACCCACATCCCGGCGAGCAGGCCGCGCAGCGCCGGACGGTGGGTGCGGGGCAGCGGATCGTCGACCGTGCGCAGGGCGAACGGCAGGGCGAGCAGCAGGACGGCGGCGGCCACGGCCAGGTAACCGGCGGTGTTGCCGGTGACCAGGACGGTGACCAGTACGACGCCGAGGACCAGTCCCAGCGCCTGCGGAATGCCGACCCAGCCGGAGACGCCGCCCCGCTGGGCGACCGGAACCCGGTCCGGCACCGCGGCGGTCAGGCTGGCCAGCATCGCGTTGAAACAGACCTGCGCGGCCACCCAGCCGACGGTCACCGCGAGGACGGTACGCGCCTGGGCGAGCAGCACCAGGGCCAGCGCGCCGAGCACCGCGCCGCCGAGGGTCCAGACGTGCCGGCGACCGAACTCCCACCGGCCCAGGCGCAGGCAGGTGCGGTCCGACAGGGCACCGGCGAGCGGGTTGGCGAGCACCGCCGCGAGGGCGCCGAAGCCGGTGACCACGGCCAGCATGGTCTCCTTGTCCGTCGGTGCGATCTGCCCGATCTGCTGCGGCAGCAGCACCTGGATCGGGGTGAAGAAGGCCATCCAGACGCCGAGGTTGGCGGCGAACAGCAGCGCGATCCATCCGCGCCGGACCGGCACGGTCGGCTCGGCGAGCGCGGCCGGCAGCGAGGCCGGGGTGGGGTCGACGGTGGTCACCGAGGTTCCCGCCGGTTGGTCGCGATCACCTCACGCAGCCAGGCGTACGAAGACTTGGGCGTGCGCCGCCCGGTCTCGAAGTCCACGTGCACCAGGCCGAATCGCTTGGTGAAGCCCTCGGCCCACTCCCAGTTGTCCAGAAATGACCAGACGAAGTAGCCGGTCACGTCGACCCCGTCGTCGATGGCGCCGCGGACGGCCCGCAGGTGACCGTCGAGGTAGGCGATCCGGTCCGGGTCGGGCACCTGCCCGTCGGTGTCGGGAGCGTCGTCGTAGGCGCAGCCACTCTCGGTGACCTGGATCGGCGGCAGCGCCGTGCCGTAGCGGTCACGCAGCCGGCCGAGCAGCTCGCGCAGTCCGTCCGGTACCACCGGCCAGTCGAACGCGGTACGCGGGTAGCCGGTGAGCGGCACCAGCTCGAAGGGCAGCGGCGAGCCCTCCTCGGGGGCGCGTACCGCCGTGGGGTTGTAGTAGTTGACGCCGAGCACGTCGATCGGCGCGGCGATCACCTCCAGGTCGCCGTCGCGGACCACGGCGGTGTCGAAGCCCAGCTGCGCCGGGTACCCGCGACCGAGCAGCGGGTCGGTGAAGAGGTGGTTGTGCAGGGCGTCGTAGGTCGCCGCCGCGGCGGCATCGGCCGGGTCGGCGCCGACGACGCGTACCGGAGAGTAGTTGTTGGCGATGGCCACCGGGCTGGTGCTGCGGGCGCGCAGTGCGGCGACCGCGAGGCCGTGGCCGAGCAGCTGGTGGTGGGCGACCGGGAAGGCGTCGAAGAGCAGCATTCGGCCGGGGGCGTGGACACCGGTGGCGTGCCCGAGGCTCATGTGGATGAACGGTTCGTTGAGGGTGATCCAGAGCCGGACCCGGTCGCCGAGGCGGGCGGCCACCAGGTCGGCGTACTCGGCGAAGCGGTGCGCGGTGTCCCGATTCAGCCAGCCTCCGGCGTCCTCCAGCGACTGGGGCAGGTCCCAGTGGAAGAGGGTGGCGACCGGATCGATGCCGTGCGCGAGCAGTTCGTCGACCAGCCGCTCGTAGAAGTCCAGCCCCGCGGAGTTGACCGCACCGGTGCCGCCGGGCAGCACCCGGGGCCAGGCGATCGAGAAGCGGTACGCGCCGACGCCCAGCCCGGCCATCAGGGCGACGTCCTCGGCGTACCGGTGGTAGTGGTCGCAGGCCACGTCGCCGGTGCTGCCGTCGACGATCCGGCCGGGCGTGTGGGCGAAGGTGTCCCAGATGGACGGTCCCCGTCCGTCGGTGCCGGCGGCGCCCTCGATCTGGTACGCGGAGGTGGAGACGCCCCACCGGAAGCCGGTGGGGAACTCGGGCATCGGTGCGGTCGACATACGCCCTCCCGGTCGCTCTAACGCGAAATGTGCTCGGAACTCTAGGGGGCGGCGAGACCGTGCGCCATAGGCTCCCGAGCGGCCAGGGGCAATACCTTTCGGCGTGTCTTTTACGAACCCGTCCATATACGTCCGTTTTTGCGCATAGAGTGCCGAATATCGTGGGATGTCCTCACTGGAGGAAGACGGAAATGATCCTCGTGGAACGCAGCGCGCACGTGGCGGCGCCGGTGGAAGCGGTCTGGGACGTGGTGCAGCGGGCCGAGCAGTTGCCGGCCTGGCTGGCCGGGGTCCGTGCGGCCGAGGTCCTCTCGGGGGAGGGCTTCGGTCGGCGGCAGCTGGTCCAGGCCGGACGCGGAGCCGCGCATGAGGCTGAAGTGATCGCCTATCAGGAGCCGACCCTGATCGGCTGGCGCGAACGCGCCAAGGGCGCCGGTGCCCGAGCGGAGGCGCGCACCGAGATATACGTCCAGCTCACACCCGACGAACAGGAGGGTGGCACGGTCGTCCGGCTCATCGTCGTGCGCTGGCCGGCCGGCCCGGTCAAGGCCGCCCTGCTCCGGCTCGGCCTGCGTCGGGTCGGCGCCGACCTGGAGGACTCGCTGGCCCGGCTGACCGACCTGGCCGCCGTCGGCTGACGGGCCGCGTCCCGGCGTCACCCGCGAAGGTGGCGGCCCCGGTGCCCCCCTCCAGAGGCACCCGGGCCGCCACCGCTCGTCGCAGCCCTGTCACCTCACACGATCACGGTGAACGCGGCGACGCGGACCTCGTCGAGGTGCCGGAACTCGAAGAACAGCCGGTAGGTGCCGGCCGACGGCACGGTGACACCGAACGCCACCACCGAACTGGGCTGGCTGGCCGCTGCCGGGTGCACGTGCAGGTACGCCAGGTCGCCCTGGCGCAGCGCCACCAGGTGCCCGTACGCGCCCAGGTGGCGTTGCAGGTCGTCGACCGGCCGCCCGCCGTGGCCGAGCCAGACGAGCACCTGGTTGGACTCGCCCGCCCGCAACCCACCGTCGAGGGTGACCGTGTAGCCGTCCACCAGGATCGTCTCCTCCGGTGGTGCCAGCGGGCCGGCGGCGTACCGCCCGGGGACCGGCACGTCGACGCCGAGCGTGACGCCCGCGGGCGCACCCTGCGGCCAGAAGTCCGCGATGGCCCGGAGCGGGCCGGGCCTGGCCGGCGTGACCGTGACCCGCCAGGTGCCGTCGGCCGACATCTCCGGATGCACGTGCTGGTAGCCGGAGAGGTCCCGACCGACCAGGATCAGGTGCATCCGGCGCTCGTGGTTCTCCTGGAACGTGGTGAGCGCCGCGCCGGACGCGTCGGTGATCCGGAAGGCCAGTTCGCCCGGCCGGCCGACGGCCAGGCTCGGCGTGTCCAGGGCCAGCGTCCAGCCGTCGCGGGACACCTCCAGCCCGCCCGGGCCGTGGCCGAGGTGCGCGGTGGACGCCGCCTGCGGCACCGGGCCGGAGGCCGGCGCACCGGCGCGACCGGCGAAGAATCCGACGGCCAGGGTCAGGCTGAGCACCAGCGCGGCGGCGACGTACCGCCACACCGGGCCGCCCGCCGGCGACAGGTCGGGGCGGGGGCGCCCCGGGTGGGACGCCCCCTCGACCTGGCCGGCGGCCGTTGCCGGCCGATGGTCGGTGGTGGTCATGACAAGCGGGGCTGGAGGACGAACAGCCCCTGCTCGATGCCGCTGACCACCACGATGCCGCTCGGGTAGTACGGATAGGTGCTCCACGCCCCGTTCATCGAGGCGCTGTTGCTCGACGGGTAGATGTCGAAGTACCCGGCCTCGGTGGCCTGACCGCTGGCCACGTTACGCAGGTCCAGGATGCGCAACCCGGCCCGGTAGTTGGCCTGGTAGCTGTAGCTGCCCTTGACGTACTGGTTGTGGTCGGTGGCCTGCACCCCGGACGGGGCGCTGTAGGTGCCGATGTGCCGAGGCGCGTCGAGGTCGGCCAGATCCCAGATGTAGGTCTGCGTCCGCACCCCGCGCCGGGTCTCGTCCAACTCGTCGTCCAGCAGGAAGTACCGCTGGTTGTCGGTGAACCAGCCCTGGTGGGTGTACGCCCGCCCGCTGTAGCCGATGCGGGACAGCTGCCGGGGAGCCGACTTGGTGGTCACGTCGACCACGGTCACCGTGTCCTCGTTCGAGCTGACGCAGATCTCCCGCCCGGTGTAGGTGGTGTCCGGACCCCGGTAGACCACGCACTGGGTGTCGTGGGTGTAGCCGTCGTTGCTGACACAGCCGGCGTACACCGGCGACTTCGGGGTGCGGATGTCGATCATGTGCAGGCCGCCGCTGCACGTGTTGGTGCCGACCGCGTAGGCGTACCCGGTCTGCTCGTTGATGGCGATGTTGTGCGAGTTGCCGAACCGGCTGTAGTGCACGTTGGCCGTCCAGGTCTGCGGCGCGGTGACGCCGCGGAGCCGGGTCAGGTCGAACACCTGCATGCCGTGCCCGGAGACGTCCGCCACCACGTACGCGTGGTCCCGGTAGACCTTGATGTCCCGCCAGATCGCGGTGCGGTTCTGGTACGCGGGCAGGTTGCCCAGGTAGACCGGAGCGGTCGGGTTGGACACGTCCACGAACGAGGTGCCGTTGCGCCGGCCGACGAGCGCGTACTCCTTGCCGGTCTGCGGGTCCGTCCAGCCCCAGATGTCGTTGGCCTGGCTGCCGCCGATGCTGGACAGCGGCATGAACGACAGCAGGTCCACGTTGCGGCAGGGGTAGCCCGACGCCTGGCCGTTGGTGCAGGTCGCGGCGGCGGCCGCGACGAGTTGCTGAGTCGGTTCGCGCTGGGCCATGAACTCCTGGGCCGACGCGCGTCCGGCCGGGGTGGCCGGGTCGTGTGCCACCGACGGCGAGCTCGCCGGGAGCATCGACACCACCAGGGCGCCGACGGCCAGGGCGAGACCGATCCGGACGATTCGCATGAACGCTCCCTCCCGTCGCGCGCCGAGGCGGCGGTGACGTCCCGGCCGGCGGTGGACGGGCGCGACGGGGGTGGCTCCACCGGCCGGCCTGGTGTCCCCGGGTACCACTGAAACACCTATCGGCAATTGTGGATGCGCTGTGTTACATGAAACAGATGTCCATCGATACCGGATGGGTCATATCTGCGGACCGCCGCGGCGATCGCGGCGCCGGGCCCACCGCGCCGTGCTCCGCCGTCACACGCGGAAGGGCCCGGCGCGGTGTGACACCGCGCCGGGCCCTCCAGGAAGACCTCTCCCCTGGTTCAGCTGTCGCCGCCGGTCTCGCCGACCGGGGCGGCGGTGACGTCGTCGATGGCGTACTTCTTGGCCGCCTCGGCCGGCACGTGGGCCGGCACCGCCCCGCGCAGCGCGAGCTGCCGCAGCGTCGCGACCGCGACCGACTCGGCGTCGACGTGGAAATGCCGCCGCAGCGCGTGTCGGGTGTCGGACAACCCGAAACCGTCGGTACCCAGCGAGGTCCAGTCACCCGGCACCCACCGGGAGATCAGGTCCGGTACCGCGCGCATCCAGTCGCTGACCGCGACCTTCGGCCCGTCGGCGTCGGCCAACTTGCGCTGGATGTACGGCACCCGCTGCTCGGCGCCCGGGTGCAGGAGGTTGTACTCCTCGCACTCCACCGCGTCCCGGCGCAGCTCCGTCCAGGAGGTCACCGACCAGACGTCGGCGGCCACCCCCCAGTCCTGCGCCAGCAACTGCTGCGCCTTGAGCGCCCACTGCATGCCGGTGCCGGAGGCCAGCAGGTTCGCCCGGGGGGCGTCTCCGTCCAGCGACGGGGCGGGGGAGTAGCGGTGGATGCCCTTGACGATGCCCTCGACGTCCACACCGTCGGGTTCCGCCGGCTGGTGGATCGGCTCGTTGTAGACGGTGAGGTAGTAGAAGACGTTCTCCTGCTCCTCGCCGTACATCCGGTGCAGGCCGCTCTCCATGATGTGCGCGATCTCGAACGCGAACGCCGGATCGTACGCGACCACCGCCGGGTTGGTGGCGGCCAGCAGCAGGGAGTGCCCGTCCTCGTGCTGGAGGCCCTCACCGTTGAGCGTGGTGCGTCCGGCGGTGGCGCCGAGCACGAAGCCCCGGGTCATCTGGTCCGCGGCAGCCCAGAAGCCGTCGCCGGTGCGCTGGAACCCGAACATCGAGTAGAAGATGTACATCGGGATCATTGGCTCGTCGTGGGTGGCGTACGACGTGCCGGCCGCGGTGAACGAGGCGACCGAACCCGCCTCGTTGATCCCCTCGTGCAGGATCTGCCCGGCGGTCGACTCCTTGTACGACAGGAACAGCTCCCGGTCCACCGAGGTGTACCGCTGGCCGTGCGGCGAGTAGATCTTGGCGGTCGGGAAGATGGAGTCCAGGCCGAAGGTGCGCGCCTCGTCAGGGATGATCGGCACCCAGCGCCGGCCGAACTCCTTGTCCTTCATCAGGTCCTTGAGCAGCCGGACGAAGGCCATCGTGGTGGCCACCTTCTGCTTGCCCGAACCGCGCTTGACGTCGGCGAAGCGCTCGGCGCCGGGGATGGCGAGCGTCTTGGCGCTGGTCCGCCGGGTCGGCAGGTAACCGCCGAGCTGCTTGCGCCGCTCGTGCAGGTACTGCATCTCGTCGGACTTCTCGTCCGGCCGCAGGTACGGCGGCAGGTAGGGGTTCTCCTCCAGCGCCGAGTCCGGGATGTCGAGGTAGAGCCGGTCGCGGAAGGTCTTCAGGTCCTCCAGCGTCAGCTTCTTCATCTGGTGCGTGGCGTTGCGGCCCTCGAAGTGCGAGCCGAGCGTCCAGCCCTTGATCGTCTTGGCCAGGATCACGGTCGGCTGGCCGGTGTGCTCGGTGGCCGCCTTGTAGGCCGCGTACAGCTTGCGGTAGTCGTGCCCGCCCCGCTTGAGATTCCAGATCTCGTCGTCGGTCAGCCCCTCGACCATCTTGCGGGTACGCGGGTCACGGCCGAAGAAGTGCTCCCGCACGTACGCGCCGGACTCCGCCTTGTAGGTCTGGTAGTCACCGTCGGGCGTGGTGTTCATCAGGTTGACCAGCGCGCCGTCGGTGTCGGCGGCGAGCAGCGGATCCCACTCCCGCCCCCAGACCACCTTGATGACGTTCCAGCCGGCGCCCCGGAAGAACGCCTCCAGCTCCTGCATGACCTTGCCGTTGCCGCGTACCGGCCCGTCCAGCCGCTGCAGGTTGCAGTTGATGACGAAGGTGAGGTTGTCCAGCTCCTCGCGGGCGGCCACACCGATCGCGCCCAGGGTCTCCGGCTCGTCCATCTCGCCGTCGCCGAGGAAGGCCCAGACGTGCTGGTCGGAGGTGTCCTTGATGCCCCGGTGGTGCAGGTACCGGTTGAACCGGGCCTGGTAGATGGCGTTCAGACCGCCCAGACCCATGGAGACCGTGGGGAACTCCCAGAAGTCCGGCATCAGCCGGGGGTGCGGGTACGAGGGCAGGCCGCCGCCGGGGTGGGACAGCTCCTGCCGGAAGCCGTCGAGCTGGTTCTCGCTGAGCCGGCCCTCCAGGTACGCGCGCGCGTACATGCCGGGGGAGGCGTGCCCCTGGTAGAAGAGGTGGTCGCCGCCACCCGGGTGGTCCTTGCCCCGGAAGAAGTGGTTGAAGCCGACCTCGTAGAGCGAGGCCGAACTGGCGTAGGTCGAGATGTGACCACCGACGCCGATCTCCGGCCGCTGCGCGCGGTGCACCAGCATCGCGGCGTTCCACCGCACGTACGCCCGGATCCGGCGCTCGACGTGCTCGTCGCCGGGGAACCACGGTTCACGCTCCGGCGGAATGGTGTTGATGTAGTCGGTGGTGGTCAGCGACGGCACGCCGACCTGACGTTCCCGGGCGCGCTCGAGCAGCCGCAGCATGACGTAGCGGGCTCGCTTGGTGCCACGGTCGCCAATGACACCGTCGAGCGACTCGACCCACTCGCTGGTTTCTTCGGGGTCGATGTCCGGAAGCTGGCTCGGCAGGCCGGCCGTGATCACCGGGCGCTTGCGTTCCGTAGCCACAGGCGTTCCCTCGGTTGTGTGTGGGATAGGTCTCTAGCGCCATCCTGCCCCGTCGTGGCACTCGCCGTCACGTCCACCCGGCTTAAGGGCGACGCTCGACACAGGTACCAATCAGTAACTTTGCCGTTCCACGGCGGTGCGGCGGGCCGATGCCCGGTGCGGAAGAATGCGGGTGTGCGCAGCGAGCTGATCACCGTCCGGACCGGTTCCCGGCCGACCGTCCGGGACATCACCGCCGAGGCCGAGCAGTTCCTCGCCGGCTGCGGCGACGGGCTGCTGCACGTCTTCGTGCCGCACGCCACCGCCGGCGTGGCCATCATCGAGACCGGGGCAGGCTCGGACGACGACCTGCTCACCGCACTGGACGCCGTGCTGCCGACCGACGAGCGGTGGCGACACCGGCACGGCTCACCGGGACACGGTCGTGATCACGTGCTGCCCGCCTTCGTCGCCCCGTACGCGACGCTGCCCGTGCTCGGTGGGCGGCTGGCCCTCGGCACCTGGCAGTCGATCTGCCTGGTCGACACCAACGGTGACAACCTCACCCGGCAGGTCCGCTTCTCCTTCCTGTCCGGCTGACCCCCGTCCGCCCTCCGGCCCACCCGTCACCCAGCCGGCTCGCCCGCCCCCGTCCCGCCGCCGCCCGTGACCGCGTCGCCCCGATGGAGACGGCGCGGTCACGGGCGGCCCCGCGAACCCTGCCGGGCGCACCGGTCAGGGCCGACGGGTCTCGCTCTCCACGGTGCGTTGCCCGGCGTCGACGTCCGCACCGGCGGCCCGCGCGGCGGCCGGCGGGTCGTCCCGGGTCAGGTGCAGCCCCGGGACCCGGTCCTCGATGACGAACCGGGCGCGGGTACGGGCCGGGGCACCCGGGCTGCTCACGAACGGCAGCACGTCGAAGTCGGCGGTGAGCTGTTCCCTGGTGAGCGTGGTCCGGACGTAACCCCGCAGGTTGTTGTGGAAGCGCAGGTGCGGATTCCAGGCCAGCCACGGGTGCGTGCCGGTCGCCGAGTCCGCCCCGTCGCCACCCGAGGTGATCGAGGAGCACACCAACTCGCTGCCGACGGTGCGTGAGGTCGGATCGGCGTAGTCGAGCTTCAGGTCGCTGGCCCAGTGCGCGTGCACGTCGCCGGTGAGCACGACCGGGTTGCGTACCCCGGCCGCCAGCCAGCCCCGCGTGATCCGGTCCCGCGAGGCGAGGTAACCGTCCCAGGCGTCCATGCTGGTCACCGTGAGTGGTCCGGAGTCGCGGTCCCGTTGGGCGAAGAAGACCTGCTGGGCGAGGAGGTCCCAGCGGGCCGAGGAGCGGCGGAACCCGTCCAGCAGCCACGCCTCCTGCCGCCCGCCGAGGATGGAACGGCTCGGCTCGGCCGCCTCCGGGCACGACTGGTAACCGTCACCGCAGGCCTGGTCGTCGCGGTACTGCCGGGTGTCGAGCAGGTGGAAGGTGGCCAGCCGGCCCCAGCGCAGCCGCCGGTAGAGCTGCATGTCGACACCGCGCGGTAGCGAGGTGCGGCGCAGCGGCATGTTCTCGTAGTACGCGCGGAAGGCGGCCGCCCGCCGGGCCGGAAATTCCGGGTCGGGTGCCTCCGGCACGTCGTCGGCCCAGTTGTTCTCCACCTCGTGGTCGTCGAAGACCACCGCCCACGGCGCGACGGCGTGCGCCGCCTGAAGATCCGGGTCGGTCTTGTACTGGGCGTGCCGCTGCCGGTAGTTGGCGAGCGTGCGGGTCTCCGGACCCTCGTGGTCGCGCGGATTCCCACCGGGTGCGTTGTAGGTGTCCCGGGCGTACTCGTACTGGTAGTCGCCCAGGTGCAGGACGAGCTCCGGTTCGGTCTCGGCCAGCCGCCGGTACGCGGTGAAGTACCCGTGCTCGTACTGCGAACAGGAGGCGAAGGCCATGGCGAGCGTCGCGGGCAGGCTCCACGGTGCGGGTGCGGTGCGGGTCCGCCCGACCGGCGACAGGTGCCGCTGCACCCGGAACCGGTAGAAGTACTCCCGGCCGGGGAGCAGACCGGTGAGTTCGACGTGCACGCTGTGCGCGCTCGCCGCGTGCGCGTCGACGACTCCCCGCCGCACGACATGCCGGAACCGCTCGTCGGCGGCGAGTTCCCAGAAGACCGGCACCATGCGGTCGGGCATGCCGCCGAGACCGTCCTCGGCCAGCGGCTGCGGCGCCAGCCGGGTCCAGAGCACGAAGCCCTCGTGGTCCGGGTCGCCGGAGGCGACACCGAGCGTGAACGGGTAGGCCAGGGCTTGCCCGGCCGGTCGGGACGGAACGGGCGCCGCGCCCGCGGGCAGCGCGCCACCGGCGACTCCGGCGGCACTCGCCGCCAGGCCGGAGAGCAGGATGGTACGTCGGGACAACGACACGATTGCCTCCCCAGGTCGGTACGTGGTCCACGGGGAGACTTGCTGCCGTCGATGAATCGGGGGTGAAAGGAAGAGCCCTTTCCCGCCGCTATTGCCCGAACAAGGGCCGAGCGCGGCAGATCCGACGGAGCTCTCGGCGCCCGACACCGATCGGACGAGGTCGGCGGGGGTACGCCGACCTAGGATGTGACCATGTCACGGCCGATCATCGCCCCGGTCGGCCGGGAACCGGTCGACCGGGCCGGGCTGGCCGGTGACGCGGTACGCCGGATCATGCACGTCGCCGCCGCCCTGCGGCACCACCAGGATCTCGACATCGCCGCGCTGGGTCTGACCCCGGCCGTGGCCCGCGCCCTGTACCAACTCGACCCGGACCGTCCACTGCCCGCCCGCGACCTGGCCGAGCAGCTGCGCTGCGACCGGTCCAACGTCACCGCCCTGGTCGACAAGCTGGAGCAGGCCGGGCTGGTCGAGCGCCGGGCCGACCCGACCGACCGGCGGCAGAAGACGCTCGTGGTGACCGACGCCGGCCGGCGGATGCGCGAGCGGGTCCATCTCGTGCTCTCCGACTCCCGGCTGCTGACCCCGCTCGACAACGAGGAACTCGCCGCGCTGCGTGAGCTGGTGTGGAAGGTCTCCGACGGCGGCTGCCCCGAGGACTGCGGCCCGACCGGGCGGGCGTGAAACGCACTCGACTGTGCGATGCGTGCCCCCGTCGGTAATGCTGTCGGACGTGACCACCCCGCAGGATCTCGACGACCGGTTCCGGGAGAGCCTGGCCGCCCTCGCCGCACCGCCACACCGTGGCGACCCGGCACGTCCGGTGGCCGAGGGCAGCGCGCTGACCGGTACCCAACTGCTGGACCTCTTCGACGCCCAGGTCACCAGCCGGCAACTCGACCTGGCCGCCCGTTGGCTGCGCAGCTTCGGCGAGGGCTACTACACCATCGGCTCCGCCGGTCACGAGGGCAACGCCGCGGTGGCGGCGGCCCTGCGGCCCACGGATCCGGCGCTGCTGCACTACCGCTCCGGCGCCTTCTACTGCGTCCGTGCCGCCCAGGCCGACCCGTCCGCGCCGCCCACACCGGCTGTGCCTCCCGCGCCGGTCGTGCCCGCCCCACCGCTCGTGCCGCCCGCCCGGTCGCCGGCCGAGACCGTGGAGATCGCCGGGGACGGTCCGACCACGGAGGTGGCGGAGAGCGGACAGCCCGTCGAGGTCGACTCCTCCGGCCGGCAGCCCGCCGCGCCGGACCTGGCGGAAACCGGCGAACGACAGGTCGGCGGCGCGCCGGACGAGTCGGCGAGCGGTCCGGTCCCGGCGGAAACCGACTCGCCGAGCGGTGCGGGCGCGCCCGACGGTGAGCCCGACGCGGCGGCGATCGACCGGACGGACGCCGCCGACGCCCCCGCCGGTGACCCGGGCAAGGCAGCCGCGGCCGGAGACCGACCGGCAGCCGTGCCACTGACCGACTCCAGGTCGGCCACCCTGACCGTGCCGGTCTCCGGGCCGGGCGACGGCGTCGGACCCGGCGGCGTCCGGATGGCGGTGGTCAAGCGGCCGGTGCGCCCGGCGTACGCCGAGGCGGCCCGGGACGTGCTGCGCGGCATGGTGGCCTCCAGCCGGGAACCGATCGCCGGAGGCCGGCACAAGGTGTTCGGCCGGGCCGACCTCGCGGTGGTCCCGACGACCTCTACCATCGCCTCGCACCTGCCCCGTGCGGTCGGGATGGGTCTCGCTGTCGAGCGACTGCGCCGGCTCGACGCCCGAGGGGAAGCGAACCGAACCGGCGCGGAGCCCGGACCGACGCCCTGGGCGGCCGACGCCATCGTGGTCTGTTCGTTCGGGGACGCCTCGATCAACCACGCCAGCGCCACGGCCGCGTTCAACACCGCCGGCTGGTACGACCACACCGGCCTGCGCATCCCGGTGCTCTTCGTCTGCGAGGACAACGGGCTGGGCATCAGCGTCCGGTCGCCGCAGGGTTGGGTGGCGACGGCCCTGCGGTCCAAACCCGGCATCCGATACTTCGCCGCCGACGGTGCCGACCTGGTCGGCACCTACGAGGCGGCGGTCGAGGCGGCGGCCTGGGTGCGCCGGCACCGACGCCCGGCCGTGCTGCACCTGACCACGGTCCGGCTGATGGGCCACGCCGGCGCGGACGCCGAGAGCGCGTACCGCCCCGCCGCGGAGATCGTCGCCGACGTGGCCCGGGACCCGGTGGTCGCCACCGCGCGGCGGCTGGTCGACGCCGGACTGGCCAGCGGGCCGGAACTGCTGGACCGCTACGACGAGATCGGCTGGCAGGTCCGCCGGATCGCCGAGGAGGTGCTCGACGAACCGAAGCTGGCCGACGCCGCGGAGGTGATCGCCCCACTGGCACCGCGCCGCCCGGTCCGGGTCGCCCTGGCGGTCAAGGACGCGGGTGCCCGCGCCGCCGGCCCGGACGCCGGGGCTCGGGTCGAGGCGTTCGGCGGCAAGCCGCCGGAACTTGCCGGGCCGCTCACCCTCGCGCAGAGCATCAACGCGGCGCTCACCGACGGGCTGCTCAGTCATCCGCAGATGGCGGTCTTCGGCGAGGACGTCGCCGCCAAGGGCGGGGTCTACGGGGTGACGAAGGGCTTGCGTGACCGGTTCGGCGCCGCCCGGGTGTTCGACACGCTGCTCGACGAGACCTCCATCCTCGGCCTCGGCCTCGGCGCGGGCCTGGCCGGGATGCTGCCGGTGCCGGAGATCCAGTACCTGGCGTATCTGCACAGCGCCGAGGACCAGCTGCGGGGCGAGGCGGCGACCATGCGGTTCTTCTCGCAGGGGGCGTGGCGCAACCCGATGGTGGTGCGGGTGGCCGGGCTGGCGTACCAGGAGGGCTTCGGCGGGCACTTCCACAACGACAACTCGGTGGCCGTACTGCGGGACGTGCCGGGCCTGGTGATCGCCGTGCCGGCCCGGCCGGACGACGCGGCGGCGATGCTGCGGACCTGCCTGGCCAGCGCGGCGGTGGACGGCAGCGTCTGCGTGTTCGTGGAGCCGATCGCGCTCTACCACACCCGCGATCTCTACACCGACGGTGACGGCGAGTGGCTCGCCCCCTACGCCGAGCCGGGCGCCTGGGCCGGCGGCCACGTCCCGGTGGGGCGGGCCCGGGTGTACGGCGTCGGTTCCGCCGAGGACGTCACCATCGTCACCTTCGGCAACGGCGTACGGATGGCGCTGCGGGCTGCCTCGGTGCTGGCCGACGAGGGCATCGGCACCCGGGTCGTGGATCTGCGCTGGCTCGCGCCGCTGCCGGTGGCCGACCTCATCCGGGAGGCCACCGCGACCGGTCGGGTGCTGGTGGTGGACGAGACCCGCCGGTCCGGTGGGGTGGGCGAGGGAGTGATCGCCGCGTTGGTGGATGCCGGATATGTCGGTGCGGCACGCCGGGTGGCGGCGGTTGACTCTTTTGTGCCCCTGGGTCCGGCCGCCCGACAGGTCCTGGTGTCCGAGGAGGCCATCACCCAGGGTGCCCGTACGCTGCTGGCACGGTAAATTTCGTTCCACCCGGTGCGCCACTTGCGCAGGAGGGCACAACTGTGTGGACTTTGCCTGACGGCGTCGAGCAGACGCCGGCTCGGACGAGATGAGGAGGCACGCGACAGTGAGCGCGACCGCTGGTCAGGCTGCTGACGGGGTACGCAGCCTGGCGGACCGGTTCGGCATCGAGCCGGGGATGGTCGTCATGGAGATGGGCTACGACGACGACGTCGACTCCGATCTCCGGGACGCCCTGACCGACCGTTGTGGAGATCTGGTCGACGAGGACACCGACGAGGTCGTCGACGCGGTGCTGGTCTGGTACCGGGACGGCGACGGTGATCTCTTCGAGTTGCTCGTCGACGCCCTCGGCCCGCTGGCCGACAACGGGGTCGTGTGGCTGCTGACGCCCAAGGCCGGCCGCGAGGGCCACGTCGAGCCGAGCGAGATCGCCGAGTCCGCACCCACCGCCGGCCTCCAGCAGACCTCCACGGTCAACGCCGGCAAGGACTGGAGCGGTGCCCGACTCGTGCTGCGTCGCGGCGCCAAGGGCAAGAAGTAACCCGACCCACGGCGAGCGACCGAGGCCGTCCCGAACCCACCCGAGGAGTTCGCATGCCCATCGAGGTTGGCGTCGAGGCGCCCGACTTCGTGTTGAAGGACCAGAACAACCAGCAGGTCCGGCTCTCCGACTTCCGCGGCCGACGCACCGTCCTGCTGGTCTTCTACCCGCTGGCGTTCACCGGCGTGTGCCAGGGTGAGCTGACCGAGGTGCGGGACAACCTCGACGAGTACGTCAACGACGAGGTCCAGGTGCTGACCGTCAGCGTCGACTCGGTGTACGCCCACAAGATCTGGGCGGAGCGGGAGGGCTACGAATTCCCGCTGCTGTCGGACTTCTGGCCACACGGCGCGGTCGCCCAGGCGTACGGCGTCTTCAACGACGTCGCCGGCATCGCCAACCGCGGCACCTTCGTCATCGACCGGGCCGGCGTGGTCCGCTTCGCCGAGATGAACCCGCCTGGGGAATCCCGCGATCAGCAGAGCTGGCGCAAGGCCCTGGCGGAGGCCGTGGCCTGACCCGACGCGTCGGGGTGCGAGGCATCCGTCCGGGCCGGCGGGTGGCAGGGTAAGCTTGCCAACCGCCGGCCCGCCGTACGGCGTCCCGGGCGCGTAGCTCAGTGGGAGAGCACTCGCCTTACAAGCGAGGGGTCGCAGGTTCGAAACCTGCCGCGCCCACCACACCCTCTACTCGGTTCGTCCGCTCAGGTTGAGGATGGCGGGCAGTAGCGTCAGCCCGAACAGGATCAGCATCACGCCCGACCCGAGGTCGAGCACGCCGATCAGGCTGCCCACCGAATTGTGCGTGGTGAAGGGTGACTCGCCCAGGAAGGACATGCTCGACGCGGTGTGCAGGCAGGCCGCGGCGACGGCGCTGGGACCGTAGCCGACCGCGCTGCCGTCGAGGTACCGGTAGGAGCCGAAGGAGACCGCTGCCGTCAGGCAGAGCATGGAGTTGGCCAGCACCATCGACGCGGCGAGGTAGATGTAGATCCGCAACTCCGCGAGGTTCTCCCCGGTCGAGTCGACCCGGGTCCGGTGGAAACCTGTGGTGAGGAACCGGCGGGCGTAGCCGCGTACGGTCAGATACCAGGTCAGCGCCTCGAAGAACATCGCGATGACGATGGCGGCGGCGACGAGTGCGGCGCCGAGAGTGAGCCAGCGGGCGCCCGGCGGCCGGGGGAGGAAGAAGGCGGGCCCGGCCGTGCTGAGGACGGTCAACGCGACCAGCCCGGGCGCGGTGAAGCAGACCGTGGCCCAGAGCCGCAGCGCGACGGCCGCCGCCCGCCACCGCCGGGATCGTCGCTGCCACCGCAGGTACCGTCGCCGGATCCGGTGATCTTTGGCGCCGAACGGGAAGAACGTGCCGCCGCACTCGTCCAGCAGGCGAAGCTTGGCCGCGTCGTCGGCGGGCGGCATCCGGTCGTACGCGAGCCGGTAGTCCCGGCCTCGTTCGCTGATCCAGCGGATCGCGTTCGTGATCGCGGTCACCTTCAGCAGCCCGTGCAGGATGATCGTGACGTTGAGCAGGTCGACGACGACGGCCACCGCAGCTCACCTCGTCCGGGTGGGCACCTACCGAGAGTATCGAGACCCACCGATCGTATCGGCGTCGACCCACTCGGCACTGGTCCGCTCGGACGGGATTCGGTGCGGCGTGGTCGGTCCCGACCCGGACGTGGAAGGAGGCAGATGGGCTACGCGCGGCTCGACGGCGTCCGATTCTGGTACGAGACGCACGGCACCGGTCGACCGCTGGTGCTGCTGCACGGCGGGTTCGGCGCGGTGGAGACCTTCGCCGCGATCCGGCCGGCGCTGGCGCGACGTCGCCTGGTGGTCAGCGTCGATCTGCCCGGTCATGGCCGCACCCCGGACACCGGACGCCCCCTGCGGTACGAGTCGATGGCCGACGAGGTGGCGGCGCTGATCGTGCACCTCGGCCTGGCCGAGGCCGAGGTGCTCGGCTTCTCCCTCGGCGGTGGGGTCGCGCTGCGGATGGCGGTGCAGCACCGGCAGTTGCTCCGTCGTCTGGTGGTGGTCTCCGCGCCGTGTCGGCGGCAGGGCTGGTTTCCCGAGGTGCTCGCCGGCATGCCCGAGCCCGACGAGGCGGCCGCCGAGCGGATGCGTGGCACCCCGCCCGAGCAGCTCTACCGTCGCGTGGCGCCCCGGCCCCAGGACTGGCCACTGCTCTGGACCAGGACCGGCGAGCTGCTGCGCCGTGACTACGACTGGTCCTCGGAGGTCGCCTCGATCACCACCCCGACGATGCTTGTCTTCGCCGACGCCGACTCGGTCCGCCCGGCACACATGGTGGAGTTCTTCGGCCTGCTCGGCGGCGGGCATCGGGACGCCGGGTGGGACGGCACCGACCGACCGGCCGCCCGGCTGGCCGTCCTGCCTGGACTCACCCACTACGACGTCGTCGACTCACCCGCCCTGCCCACGGCGGTCCTCCCCTTCCTCACCCACGTCTCCACCCCGCCCACCTGACACCCCCACCCCACCGTCCCCAAACTGTGGCTGTTGCTGGGCCGCCGGGGGCGGGAGGCAACAACATCGGGGATGTTGCGGAGTCGTCGTCGGTCGGAGGCAGCAGTTTCGGGGATGTTGCTGGTTCGCCGTCGGGTCGGAGGCAGCAGTATCGGCGATACTGCTGCCTCGACGATCGGGCGCGGTGTCCAGCAGGCCGGGCCGCGAGCCGCCGAGGGCCAGTCGACCACTGTGACGCGGCCGGTCCGGTCGACGAGCAGGTTGTCCGCGCGGAGATCCACGTGGCACAGGGTGTCGCCGGTCAGCGACGCGGGGCCAGTGTCGAGGTGCGAGACGTCCGTCCGGGCCGGCGGTCGGCAGGGTGAGGTTGCCAACCGCCGGCCCGCGTACGCGGTCAGCGCGCCAGCACGACCTCCACCTGCTGCCGGGTGCCCCAACCGGTCCGCCAGCACGTCGCCGCCCCGTACCAGCGGATCACTCGCAACACCACCGCCGCGAACACCACCGCCACCGGCGCCAACAGCCACGTCCACACCCGGCGGCCGGTCGACTCGTCGGACCGGCGGACCGTCAGGTAGCGCAGCGTCTGTGCCCACCCCACGATGAAGGTCACCGACAACAGCCACGGCAGTGCCGTGAGCGTCGGTTCGACCATCGGGGACACGAACACGACGGTCACGAACACCACCGTGGCGACCACCATCGACGCCCAGCGCAGCAGATGTGCCCACCAGGCGTACGACCGCAGCGGCAGGTACCGCACCCGCCACCAGGAGCGGATGAAACTGCCCCGCATCCACCGCAGGTACATGCGGCACAGGTGGCCGAACCGGTCCGGCATCAACGCGAACGCGAACGCGGTCGGCTGCTGCACGGTGCGCCCCCTGACCATCGCGTACAACGTCAACAGGGAATCATCCGAGAAGGCCACGTGCCGGCCGAAGAACCGCTCCGTCAGGTAGCCGTCGAGGTTGTCCCGGACGACTTCAGCCCGATAGGCGGCGATCGGCCCGGAGTTGACCCACACCGCTCCGAACACCGACAGCGACGACCGGTCGGTGAGCTGACCCGTGACGAACCACAGGTCGGTGATCCGCGCGAGAAACGACGACCCCACGTTCGCGGCCATCACCACGCCGGCCACCGACTGCACACGAGGATCAGCGAACGGCAGCAGCAGCTCGTCGAGCGCCCGCGGATCGGAAACGGTGTCCGAGTCGACCGTCCAGTAGATGTCCGCGTCGCCGGTGGCGCGTACGGCCACGGCCTGCGCGTGCCGCTTGCCGGCGTTGGCCTGGCTGACCATGGATTCGAGGCAGGCACGCAGCGCCGCCGGGTCCTCGTTGTAGACGGGGACGATCGCCACCACCCGCAACCCGTCCAGATACTCGCGAGCCTGGCCGGTCGCCGTCGCCGGCCGCTCCAGGTAGGCACCGCCGATCTGCCACAACAGCAACAGGAACATGCCCGCGTACACGTAGGTGAAGCGGTGCCCGGCGCCGTCGAGAGCGCCCGAGACCGCGAACACATGGTGTATCGCCCACACCGCCGCGGCGGCCAGCACGACCGCCGCCGCGAGCAGCACCCGTCGGGGTCCGATGCGCGCGCTCATCCGTCGATCGGCCGTCCGCGTCGGAACGTCATCCGGATCATGCAGGCACCGGCGACCACCATCAGCACACCGACAGCGGCGATGACGAGCGGCAACGACAGTTGCACGACGCCGACACCAGCGGTACCGCCGATGGTGACCACGTCGAATCCGGTGCGGGGCAGGGTGCTACCTGACGACATCGAGTTCTCCGCTCGGGGCTGCGGGGGCTGTGGCGGCGGGCAGGGTGCAGCCCCAGTCGTGCCCCGGCCGCCGCTGGATCAGCCGCTCGGGGTGCGGGATCCGGTCGACACCCTCGCAAAGCCGTCAACCAGGGTCAACCACGCTCTGTCACCCCATCGAGCTAATGTGTGACCGCCTGACGCGCGCCGCAGCCGGTCGTTGCCCGGGTAGTCGGCTTGTCGACAGCGGCCCCGCGTGGAATGCCGCAGTCTGTCCGGTCGGCCCCGAGTGCCCGGCCGCACCCATCCGCCAGCCGCACCGTCTGATCCGGTGGCCGAGCAGACCGCGAGGACTGTTCACCAGCGCAGCGGGGAAACCTCGAGCGGACGCACCTGGGGAGGAGCGACGGATGACGCGTGCCGGACTGACCATCGGCGTGCTCGGCTCGTACGGTGGGCGCAACCTGGGCGACGAGGCGATCCTCACCGGTCTGCTGACCGATCTGCGTCAGCAGGAGCCGCACGCGCGGATCATCGTGTTCTCACGGAATCCCGCGCACACCGCCGTCGCCCACCCAGACGTGGAGGCGGTGCCGTGGGAGGGGGTCAGCCGGACCGACTCGGCCCTCGTGCTGTCCCAGCTCGACCTGCTGATCCTGGGCGGCGGCGGCATCCTCTACGACAAGGAGGCACGCCGCTACCTGCGGGTGGTCCGGGTGGCGCAGGAGCGGGGTCTGCCGCTGCTGACGTACGCCGTTGGCGTCGGGCCGCTCAGCGAGATGGTGGACACCGGCATGGTCCGGGAGACGCTGGCCGGCGCGGTCCAGGTGACCGTACGCGACCAGGAGTCGCGGATGGTGCTGGAGGAGGCCGGCCTGCTCAACCCGATCACCGTCACCGGCGATCCGGCGTTCCTGCTGGAACCGGAGGACTTTCCCGCTCAGTTCCTCCGCGAGGAGGGCGTGCCGGACGGCAAACGGCTGGTCGGGATGAGCGTGCGGGAGCCGGGCCGGGCGGCGGAACGGCTGGACGTGGACGGATACCACCGGCTGCTGGCGCAGATCGGTGACTTCCTGGTGCACCGGATCGACGCGCACGTGCTGTTCGTGCCGATGGAACGCGACGACATCCGGCACTCGCACGGCGTGCTGTCGCACATGATCGCCGCGGAGCGAGGGCGGATCCTGCACGGCACCTACTCACCGCAGCAGATCCTCGGGCTGATGAAGCACTTCGACCTCGCGGTTGGTATGCGCCTGCACTTCCTGATCTTCGCGGCGATGATGGGCACCCCGTTCCTGCCGCTGCCGTACGCCGGCAAGGTCTTCGACCTCGCGCAGCGACTCGGGGTGCCGGCGTTGCGTGGCGTGGAACGCGAGGTGGAGGGCCCGCTGCTGGCCGAGGTGGACCAGTTGTGGGACGAACGTGAGCAGCGGGCCGAGGTCACCGCCCAGCGGGTGGCTCGGGTGTGCGACGAGGCCAGGGGCACCTCTCAGGTCACCCGGGCGGTGCTGGAGAGCCTGCGCAACCGGTCCCTGGTCGAGGTCGGCGCCTGACCGGCGCGGGGGTCGGGTCAGACCGCCGGCCCCCGCCAGCAGTAGCGCCACTGCTGCCGGTCGGCGTCGACGGACTCCAACTCGTAGATCTCCGCTGCCGCCAGCCCCTGTGGCCCCAGGTGATGGTGGGTCAGCGGGGGCCGGCCGTTCGGGTCCAGTTCGACGGTGACGTGCTCGCCGTCGGCCGTGCCGCCCACCAGTGGGATCTCAACCGTGGATGCCATGCGCCCATCCTGCCCCGGCCGTCGGTGACCCGCAGGGCGAAGCGAGATGATCCGCCTCGGCCCGCTGCTCCTCGGGCCGGCAGTCCGGTTCGGACCGGTGCCCGTCGGTCAGTCGCGGGGCAGCAGGCCCGGTGGGTACTCCATGCCGTCGTGGGTGCAGGAGGCGGCTGCGACCCGGGACGCGTACCCGGCCGCCTCCGCCCAGGTCGCGCCGCGCGACCGGGCCGTGATGATCCCCGCCGCGAAGGCGTCCCCGGCGCCGTTGGTGTCGATCACCGGGCCGGGCGGCACGGCCGCCGGGATCCGCCGCACGTCGCCGCCCAGGTACAGGTCGGCGCCGTCGGCGCCCCAGGTCACCAGCACCGGGCGCGGCGCCAGCGTGCCGGCCACGGTCGCCGCCCGGTCGTCGAGCGCCGCACCGCTGACCAGCACCAGCTCGGCGACGTCGGCGAAGGGACGGTGGTACGGGTTGTGCCCGTCCCAGTCGTGCAGGTCGGTCGAGCTGCCCACCCCCTCGCTGAGCAGGTCACCGAGGTCGGGCAGCAGTTTTCGCACCCATCCCATGATCGACAGATGGACGTGGGTGGCGTCCTGGACCAGCTCCGCCACCCGGGCCGCCGCGAACGGGGGTGGACCGTCCGAGTCCCGGGGGTCGTACAGCGACATCCGCCGTCCGCCGGGGTCGACCAGGTTCACCGACCGCCGGGTACCCGCCGGGTCGTCGGCCAGGACCGTCCGCACGCCGGTACGGGCCAGCGCGGCCCGCACGACGGCACCGGCCGGGTCCGCGCCCACCGTGTCGAGCACCGTCACCCGTAGCCCCAGCGCGTGTGCGGCGAGTACCACCCCGGCTCCGGTGTTGCCGACCCGCAGCTCGATCGGGTCGACGGTGACCGAGTCGACCACCGGCAGCGGCAGCCGGGGCACCCGCACCCGCACGTCGACGCCGAGGCCGCCGATCACCAGGAGGTCGCACATGGTGCCGACGCTGGTCGGCCGGCGCCGCCTATCCTGGCCCCGGGTCGCCGCCGCCGTCGCGCGGGCCCGTCCGGTCCGAGGGGAGTGCGTGCTGGTCGTCCATGGGATGTGGCTGCCCGGTCGGGGGCTCGCGGTCTGGGCCGAGGACAGCACCCTGCCACCGGCGGCCCCGCGCCGCCCCGGCCGGGCACCACGGGCCCGCCCACACACCCGTTCGCCGCCGGGCACGCCGCACTCGTCGCGCTGCTGGCTGACGCCGCCGAACCGGACGACCTCGGCACGGCGCTGCTGCGCCTGCCACCCGCGCCGGCTCGCCGCTGGACTCGCCGGAACTGGTCCGCACCACCGAGCTGGCACCGGTGCGTGGTCCGGTCACCCTCGCCGGGTGGCGGGTCCCGGTGCTGGCGTACGCCCCGGACGCCGCGCTGTCGTTGCTGCGTACCGTCGAGAAGCTGGCCGCCGCACCCGGGGCGAGCCTGCGCCACCTGGCCGAGCTGGCCGACTTCGCCACCGACCTGGCCACGCGCGGCCGGGTCCTGCCCAGCCTCGCCGACCCGGCCTCGGCCGCCGAGGGCTCCGCCTGGGCGGTGTGGCGGCCGTTGCTGACCGGCACGGACGCCGCCTGGGCCCGGTCACTGGCGCTGGCCCTGCCTCCCGCCGCCCGAGCCGTCGTCGAGGCGGAACTGTCCGCGACCCGGGGGCCGGCCCGTCCGACGGGAGGGTCGAGGTGCCGGGCTGCTGGTCGCCGACGCGCTCGACGCGCTCACCGACGCGGCCGTACGCGCCGTCCTGCCACCGATGACGCTGGCCCGGGGGCGCGACCGAACGGTGCCGTGGCGGCCTGGCTGGGTGCGTTGACCGGGCCACGTCGCGGGTTCACCGCTGAGGCGGCGGCGCTGCGCACGCTCCGTAGCGAGCTGGACCAGTGGCAGCGCGACGCCGCCGGTGGCACGGTGCGGGCCAGCTTCCGGCTGGTCGAGCCGTCGGCCGACGAGCTGACCGAACCGGTGACGGTGGTGCCGGCCGACCCCGGTGCCGTCGTCGCCACCACCGGCCCGTGGCGGATCGAGTTCGGACTGCGCGCCACCGACGAGCCGGGGCTGCACGTCGACGCCGGGCAGGTGTGGCGCGGCGGCGGCGTGACCTGGCCGGCGACCATCCACAGGAGATCCTGCTCGCCGAACTCGGCCGGGCCAGCCAGCTGTGGCCGGAACTGGACGAGGCGCTGCGCACCGCCCGACCGGAAGGGCTGGAGCTGGACACCGAGGGGCGCACCGGTTCCTGCGCGAGGGCGCGCCGACGTTGCACGCCGCGGGCTTCACGGTGCTGCTGCCGTCCTGGTGGCGGCGCCCCGCCTCGCGGCTCGGTGCCCGGCTGCGGGCCCGCTCCCGCAGCGCGCCCGGCGCGGTGACCGGCCCGGACGACCGGGTCGGACTTGACGCCCTGGTCGACTACCGGTGGGAGCTGGCCCTCGGCGACGAGCCGCTGACCTCCGACGAACTGACCCGGCTGGCGGAGCTGAAGACCCCCCTGGTACGGCTGCGGGGGCGCTGGGTCGAGCTGGACCCGAAGCGGCTCGCCGCCGGCCTGCGCCTGCTGCGGTCCACCGGCGAGCTGACCGTGGCCGACCTGCTGCGGCTCGGCCTGTCCGACGCCGAACAACCGGACGCGTTGCCGGTGCTGGAGGTGAGCGCCGACGGCGCGCTCGGCGACCTGCTCGCCGGGGCCGTGGATCGCCGGCTCGCCCCGCAGGACGAGCCGCCGTCCTTCCAGGGCACGCTGCGGCCGTACCAACGGCGGGGGTTGGCCTGGCTGGCGTTCCTCCAGTCGCTGGGGCTCGGTGGGGTGCTCGCCGACGACATGGGGCTGGGCAAGACGGTGCAACTGCTGGCGTTGCTGGCCGCCGACCCGCCGCAGGCCGGTCCGACCCTGCTGATCTGTCCGATGTCGCTGGTCGGCAACTGGCAGCGGGAGGCGGCCCGGTTCACCCCGGACAAGCGGGTACACGTGCACCACGGCGCCCAGCGGGCTCGCGGTGCCGAGTTCAGCGCCACCGTGCACGCCGCGGATCTGGTACTCACCACGTACTCGGTGGCCGCCCGGGACGCCGCGGAGCTGGCCGGCGTCGACTGGCACCGGGTGGTGGTGGACGAGGCCCAGGCCATCAAGAACGCCGCCACCCGGCAGGCCGAGGCGGTACGCGCACTGCCCGCCCGGCACCGGATCGCGGTCACCGGCACGCCGGTGGAGAACCGGCTGGCGGACCTGTGGTCCATCATGCAGTTCGCCAACCCGGGCCTGCTCGGCCCGGCGGCGACGTTCCGCAAACGGTTCGCCGAGCCGATCGAGCGGCACGGGGACACCGAGACCGCCGAACGGCTCCGCCGGATCACCGGCCCGTTCGTGCTGCGCCGGCTCAAGACCGACTCGTCGATCATCTCGGACCTGCCGGAGAAGCTGGAGATGGAGGTCTTCTGCAACCTCACCGCCGAGCAGGCGGCGCTGTACCGGGCGGTCGTCGACGACATGCTGGCCCGGATCGAAGCCAGCGCCGGCATCGAGCGGCGTGGGCTGGTGCTGGCCACCATGACCCGCCTCAAGCAGGTCTGCAACCATCCCGCGCAGTTGCTCCGCGACGGCTCGCCCCTCGACGGTCGGTCGGGCAAGCTGGCCCGGTTGGAGGAGATCCTCGACGAGGTCCTGGCGGCGGGGGAGAAGGCCCTGCTGTTCACCCAGTACGCGGAGTTCGGCGGGATGCTGCGCGGGCATCTGTCGGCCCGGTTCGGTCGGGAGGTGCTGTTCCTGCACGGCGGCGTCGGCAAGGCCGACCGGGACGCCATGGTGGCCCGCTTCCAGTCCGCCGGTGGGCCGGCGATGTTCGTCCTGTCGCTCAAGGCCGGCGGGACCGGGCTGACGCTGACCGCCGCCAACCACGTGGTGCACGTCGACCGGTGGTGGAACCCGGCGGTGGAGGACCAGGCCACCGACCGGGCGTTCCGGATCGGACAGCGGCGTCGGGTGCAGGTCCGCAAGTTCGTCTGCGCCGGCACGGTGGAGGAGAAGGTCGCCGCGCTGATCGCCGACAAGCGTGGCCTGGCCGCCTCGGTGGTCGGCACCGGTGAGCAGTGGGTCACCGAGCTGTCCACCGCCCAGCTTCGTGACTTGTTCGCCCTGGAGGCGGGGGCGGTGGCCGAGTGAGTGCCGACGACGGCGGCCGGTTCGCCGACTACGGCCCGCCGCGCCGGGTCGACGGGGGCCTACGGGCTCGGAGCACCCGGGGCGCGATCGGGGTCTCCTGGTGGTCCCGCCGCTTCCTCGAGGTGCTGGAGTCGTTCGCGCTCGGCACCCGGCTGACCCGGGGCAGGTCGTACGCCCGCGCCGGCCAGGTGCTCCGCCTCGACGTCGCACCGGGCGTGGTGACCGCGGTGGTGCAGGGCTCGCGCGCCAAGCCGTACCAGGTGAGCGTCGCGCTGCCGCCCTTCCCGGCCCGGCTGTGGGAACGGATCGAACAGGAACTCGCCGCTCAGGCGTTCTTCAGTGCCCGGCTGCTCGCCGGCGACCTGCCGGCCGAACTGGAGGAACTGTTCGTCGCGGCCGAGGCCCCGTTGTTCCCGGCGGCGATCGGCGAATTGGACCAGCGCTGTTCGTGCCCGGACGTCGCGGTGCCCTGCAAACACCTCGCCGCCACCTTCTACCTGCTCGCCGAGGCCTTCGACGCGGACCCGTTCACCCTGCTGCACTGGCGTGGTCGCAGCCGGGCGGACCTGCTCGCCCGGCTACGGCGACTGCGCGTCGAGGACCAGGCATCGACCACACCGCAGCTCCGCGACGGTGCACCGGTGGCCGGTGTCGACGCTGCGGCGGCGCGGGACGTGGCAGGGCCGCCGGACCTGACCGGTCGACGTGGCCGCTCGCGCACCCGGGACACCGGGCATCCCGACACCGGCCGGGAGGCCGACGGCGGTCGGCCCGGGCACCACCAGGTGGACGTGCCCGCCGCCGGTGCCCTCCGGGCGCTCGCCGACCTGCCCGGCACGCCGCTGGCCGAGGCGGTGGACCGGTTCTGGTTGCCGCCCGTGCCACTGCCGGACCGTCCGCCGAGCCTGACCGCCCGGCCGGATCTGCTGTTACGACAACTGGGCGCGCCCGCGCCGGCCATCGGTGGACCGGGACTCGTCGAACGCCTGCGTCACGCCTACCGCCAGCTCGGCGAATAGGCCGGGTTCGCGCCGCCCTGGTCAGGTTCGGTCCCGGATCGAGCGGCTTTCCGCCGCACCGTGCGGTCACTCGATCCTGGGCGGCACGCGGCCCCGGCCCTCACAGCCAACGTTGACGGAACCGCCACATCAGCGCGGCGTTCGTCACCAGCACCACCGCGAAGATCGCCCCGGCCAGCCGGCCGGCGAGTACGGTGGTCGCCGGCAGCGCCGCCCAGAGCACCACGGTCAGCAACAGCAGCCAGCGGCCGTGGCGACCCCGGGCCCGACTGTCGAGCCGGGCGAAGAACGCCGGATCGCTCTCCCGCAGATGGCGGGTGATCTGTTCGAATCTGCGTTGATCCTCTTTGCTGAGCATGTGCCTTCCCCTCACGCGTTCAGCAACGGTGCGGCGGAATACCCGCTGCGGAGCGGGCTCACGCGCTCTTGCTGGTGCTACTTTCACCCGTGACGAGCTGCCACAACGGCTCCTTATCGGCACCTTAATTCTTACTAAGCCGCCGAACCGGACCCGTGGCGCTCGCGTGCGTGGCAGTGGCGCTGGTGGGCGCCGTCGCCGAGGAAACACCCCTGCTCGCGGCGTGTCTGGCCAACTGGCCGGTAGCCGGCAGTCCGGCATCCGCGTTGAAACTCGTCTTAAGTGCGCGGGAGCGCCGTGAACGGCTGCCTTGTTAGGCCGGATGCCGGTGACTACGTTCCCCTGGCAACCCCCCTCGGACATTAGTCGCCGCACCTCAGGCCGAGGCACGGTCGTGCGTCGACGTTAGAAAACAGGAACGGTATATGGCCGACCATCAGGTGCCACCACACCGACGGCAGGACGATCGCGGATGGGACGGGCGCCGGTACCCGCAACCACACCCCCAGCACGGCGATCCGACCCATCGAACCGATCCGTACCGACCGGAGCCCTACGTTCACCAGGGCCAGCGGCCGGCCCCGAACCCTGGACCGCAGTGGATCGGCCCGGACGGGTACGGCGTGCCGCTGGACCCGGCCCGGCCCGGCGGTGAACTGCCCGACCTGGACGGTGACGACGAACCCCGCCGTGCGTCCGGCCGTCGCCGAGCGTTGGCCACCCTCGGCGGTAGCGCCGCCGTCGTGGCCGGTGGCGCGATGCTCGCGATGAATCCCCGGGTACGCGCCTTCTTCGGCGACGAGGCAGCGGTCGCCGGCGACGCCACCATCGCCAAACCGACGGATGGCTCCCCCACCCGCCCGAGCGGGCAGCAGGCGAGCACGGTACGCACGTACACCGAGCAGAACGACAGCTACATGGGCTCCCGGGGCGGCGAGGCGCTGAAGAAGAACGCGCCGAAGGGCGGGCGCACCTTCTCCGGTCCGGCCGCCGCGGCGGCGGCGACCAAGGTCACCGTGAAGACGGTGCTCGCCAAGGACCCGGAGCTGCACCTGGCCCGCCGGTTGACCTTCGGCCCCACCGCCGCGGTACTCGCGGAGATCAAGGAGCGCGGCATCGACGGCTGGCTGCGCTGGCAGCTGGAGCCTGAGAAGATCGCCCCGACGAAGGCGGAGTTGAAGCTCGCCGAACTGCCCACTCTCAAGCTGTCGCCGGAGCAGTTGCGCGAGCAGCGCGACCAGCTCAACGAACGTGGCGCCCAGCCCGAGCGGGAGATGGTGGATGCCACGATCGCCCGGCAGATCTGGTCCGACCGTCAGCTGTTCGAGGTGATGGTCGACTTCTGGAACGACTTCCTGCACGTGGCCGCCGACTTCGACGGCGGCGAGATCTACCGCAACTCGTTCGACCGGGACGTCATCCGTAAGCACGCGCTCGGCAGTTATCCGGAGATGTTCCTGGCCGCCAACCGGCATCCGGCACTGCTGCTCTACCTCAACCAGGTCGACTCCCGTGCCGACGCGGTCAACGAGAACCTGGCCCGGGAGAACCTCGAGCTGTACTCGGTGGGTGTCGACGGCGGCTACACCGAGGCCGACGTCCGCCAGGCGGCCCTGTTGCAGACCGGCCGGGGCGTCAAGGACGGCAGCTACGTGTTCCGCCCGGAGCGGCACTACGTCGGCAAGGTGAAGATTCTGGGGTTCACCCACGCCAACAACTCCGCCGATCCGGAGAAGGCCGAGGCGGCGATCGACGCCTACCTCACGTATCTCGCGCTACACCCCTCGACCGCCCGGTACGTGGCACAGAACCTCGCCGTCCGGTTCGTGTCGGACACCCCACCCAAGTCCCTCGTGGACCGGCTGGCGAAGGCGTACACCTCCCACCGGGGCCGGATCAAGCCGGTGCTGCTCGCGCTGTTCAGCTCGTCGGAGTTCTGGGCCGCGGTGGGCCAGAAGGTGCGCCGCCCGCTGGAGTACCTGGTGGCCACCTACCGCACGCTCGGTGTGTCACCCGAGGCCGCGCCCAACCACGACAACGGCGGCAACCAGCGGACCGCGTACGCCCGCGGCCTGCGGCAGATCCACGACAAGCTGCGCGAGCTGGGTCACCACCCGATGGGTCAACCGACGCCCGACGGCTACCCGGACGTCTACCTCGCGTGGACCTCCGTCGGCACCATGGTCAACGGCTGGAACGAGGCCCACGACCTGCTCGCCGCCAACCGCACCGTGTTCACCTTCACCCGCGCGGAGAAGCTGGTCGCCACCCCACCGGCCACCGCCGGGGCGTACGTCGACGCACTGGCCCGACGGCTGATCCGGCAGCGGCTCACCGACCGGGAACGGGCGCTGATCCTCGGCGTGGCCGGGGTCTCCGCCGGTACGAAGGTCGACGCGACGTTCAACGGGGCCATCACCGCCGTCGCGCGGGCGATCCTCGCATCCCCCCAGCACCACCTCCGGTGAGGCATCCGATGGAGAAGACTGTGTACCCGTATCACCTGCACCCCGACTGCCCCGACGTGCGACGGCTGGCCGACAACCCGGCCGAGGCACTCCTGCGGGCGGAGGCCGAAGTGGTGGCCGCCGAGAACGCCGCCGAGGCCGACCGTTACCGGCGGCTGGAGGAACTGGAGGAGGCGCAGCAGGATGGTCGCGGGGTGACTCGGCGTACCTTCGTCGCCGGTGCCGCCGCCACCGCCACCGCCCTGGCGACCGCCCAGTTCGTGACCACCTCGGCGTCGTTCGCGGCGACCAAGACGGGCACGCTGATCCACGTCTTCCTGTACGGCGGCCTGGACGGCCTGAGCCTGATCGCGCCGGACAACGACCCGGTGCTCGACCGGGCCCGTCCCGAGCTGCTGCTGCCCAACGACTCACTGGCGCTCGGTCGAGGCTTCAAGCTCACCAGCGCCTTCGCGCCGCTGCAGCCGTGGCTGCGGTCCGGACAGTTGGGCTTCGTCCCCGGTGTCTCCGACGAGCGGCTGTCCCGCAGCCACTTCCAGGCCGCGGACGCCTGCAACCTCGGCGGCCTGCCCGGCGAGACCGGCGGACGGGGCTGGCTCGACAGCCTGATCGACGCGCTCGGCAAGGGCACCGCCTTCCGCAGCGTCGGCATCGGTAGCACCCTGCCCCGGTCATTGGTCGGCAACAACGGCGCACTCTCGCTCAACAACGTCGGCTCGTTGCGGCTGGCCGGCAGCGAGCGGCAGCGGGAGGCCACCGAGAAGGCGATCAAGGGCCTGTTCACCGGTATCAACCACCCGGTGGAGGACGCGGTGCAGGCCGGGCTCGGCGCACTCGCCACCGCGCGCAGGCTCGCCGCCGAGCCGTACCGGCCGGCCGAGGGCGTCGAGTACCGGGGCGTCGGCTCCGCCTTCCAGACACTCGCCCAGCTGATCAAGGGCGATGCCAACGTTCGGGTGGCGACCGTCGGGATGGGCGGCTACGACACCCACGAGAATCAGGGCACCACGAACGGCGGCCAGTTGTACCGGCGGTTGAACGAGCTGGCGACCGCGCTGGCGGCGTTCTTCACCGACCTCGGTGACCGGGCCGCCGACGTGACAGTGATGATCTCCAGCGAGTTCGGTCGCCGGGTCGCGTCCAACCGCGGCGGCACCGACCACGGCCACGGCGGCGTGGTGACCATCCTGTCCGGTCGCAAGCTCGCCGGCTCGCTACTCGGTGCCTGGAACGGACTGGACAGCCTCGACTCCGGTGACGTACCCGAGTACAACAACATGTTCAACGTCTACGGATCGGTGGCGCAGGGTCGGTTCGGGCTGACCAACGCGGAGGTGGACAAGATCTTCCCCCGGATGAAGTACGCCCCGATGAAGCTGTACGCGTGACCCACCCCGACCTCTACTCCGACCGCCGGACCGCGGCGCACTCCCGGTCCGGCGGTCGGCCCACCACCGGGAGTCCGTTGCCGGTCGTACCACGGCGCGGTGCCGGTGGCCGGCGGCTGCTGGTCGGACTGTTCCTGCTCGGGCTGGTCGCCGCCGTGCTGCCCTGGTGGACGGACACGCCGGCCGGCTCCCTGGCCGGCAGCACCGCGATGCTCACCGGCGCGGGTCAGATCAGCGGCCTGCTCGCCGGTTACCTGCTGCTCGTGCAGGTGTTGATGATGAGCCGGCTGCCGGTGCTGGAGCGGGTGGCCGGTGGCGAACGGATCGCCCGCTGGCATCGGGACGTCGGGGCCACCCTGCTGGTCGCGGTGCTCGCGCACATGTCCCTGATCCTCGTCGGCTACGCCCGGCTGGAAGGCCGGTCGCCACTGAGCCAGGCCGGCGTGATGCTGCGCGACTACCAGGACATGGTCTCGGCGTTCGCCGCCGCCGGCCTGCTGGTACTGATCGGGCTGACGGGTGTCCGGGCGGTACGCCGGGCGCTGCCCTACGAGCTGTGGCACGCCACCCACCTGGCCGCGTACGCGGTGCTGCTGCTCGGCTTCGCCCACCAGTTCAGCAACGGCACCCAGCTGTTCCGCCCCGATCCGGTGCGTACCGGATGGATCGGCCTCTACCTGCTGGTGGTCGCCGCACTGCTGTACGGCCGGGTGATCGCCCCGCTGGCGTTCAACCTGCGGCACCGGTTGCGGGTGGCCGACGTCGTCGCGGAGAACCCGGACACCGTGTCGATCTATCTGACCGGCGAGCGACTCGACCGGCTGACGATGCTCGGCGGGCAGTTCTTCCGCTGGCGGTTCCTGACCAGGGGCTGTTGGTGGCAGTCCCATCCCTTCTCGGTGTCCGCCGCGGCCAACGGCCGGTGGCTACGCCTGACGGTCAAGGTGGTCGGTGCGCACACCCGTGACCTGCGTGAGCTGGAGCCGGGGGTCCGGGTCTGGGCGGTCGGCCCGTCGGGCACCTTCACCGCGGCGCACCGCACCCGCGAGCGGGCCCTGCTGATCGCCGGCGGCAGCGGCATCACCCCGCTGCGGGCCATGCTGGAGGAACTGCCGCCGGGTTCCGCGCTGATCTACCGGGTGCGTGCCCCCGCCGACGTGGTGCTGCACCGGGAACTGGACTGGCTGGCGCAGGCACGCGGCGTCCAGGTCTGGTACGTGGTCGGCTCGCGTGACGATCCCGGACCCCGGCAGGTGATGACCACGGACGGTCTGCGCCGGTTGGTGCCGGACGTGGCTCGGCGGGACGTCTATCTCTGCGGCCCGCCGGGACTGGTCGAGCAGAGCCGGCAACTGCTCCGCCGGGTCGGCGTGCCACGCCGACAGATCCACCTCGCCACCTTCGAACTATGAGAGGGCATCGCCGCATGCGTCGTGCGCTGTTCGCAATCAGCGGCCTGGCGGCCAGCACCACCGCTCTGGTGGTGCTCAAGGCGGCACCGGACACCAGCACGGTGGCCCAGCAGGTACCCGCGCCGGCGACATCCGGCGCCGGGGAGTCGACGACGGCAGCCGAGCCGACCGCCGAACCAGCCGAGGCGACCGCCACCGCGAGTCCGCGACCGCGTACCAGCAGGTCGGCAGAGCCCGGCCGGAAAACGGCGAGCCCATCTGCCGGCCGTGCCGGCCCGTCGAGCGACGCCACGAAGAAGCCACCGGCGGCACGACCCAGCACCGCCGCCCCGCAACCCGCGGTCCGTCGTGTCGTCGGGCCCGTGGTCAGCAACGAGTTCGGCAACGTGCAGGTGGCGATCTCGCTGGACGGCGCCCGGATCGTGGACGCGGAGGCGCTCGAACTACCGGAGCGCACCGCCCAGTCCGACCAACGCAGCAGCCAGGTGGACGATCGGTACAGCGGCACCGCGGGACTCGTGGTGCAGCGGCAGAGCGCCGACCTGGACACCGTCTCCGGGGCGACCGCGACCAGCGAGTCCTACCAACGGTCGTTGCAGGCTGCCATCGACCGGGCGCGATGAGCGCCGCGAGTTCGATCCGGCCCGGACTGCGCCGCGTCGAACACGTCATGGGTACGCCGGTCAGTCTGGACATCGCCGACGATCGGCCCGCGACCGAGCTGGCCACGTTGGCCGACGAGGTGTTCGCCTGGCTACGGGAGGTGGACGCGAGGTTCAGCACGTATCAGCCGGACAGCGAGGTGTGCCGCTTCGACCGGGGCGAGCTGCTGCTCTCCGAGGCGTCCGCCGACCTGCGCCGGGTGATGGAACGCTGCGCCGACCTGTGGGACGCCACCGACGGCTTCTTCGACGCGTACGCCACCGGCGGGCTGGACCCGTCCGGGTACGTCAAGGGTTGGGCGGTCCAGGTGGCCTCGGATCGGTTGCGTGCGGCCGGTGCCGACAACCACTGCCTCAACGCCGGTGGTGACGTCCGGGTGCGGGGGCATTCGTCGACCGGGCTGCCGTGGCGGATCGGTGTGCGGCATCCCTGGAACCCGTCGGCGGTCTGTCTGGTGCTCAGCGGGACGGACCTCGCGGTCGCCACGTCGGGTGTCTACGAACGCGGCCACCACGTGCGGGATCCGCGCCGTGGCACCCCCGCCCGGGGCCTGCGGTCGGTGACGGTGGTCGGGCACGACCTCGGGCTGGCCGACGCGTACGCCACCGCGGCCGTGGCCATGGGCGTGGCCGGGATCGGCTGGCTGGATCGGCTGCCCGGCTACCAGCACGCGGTGGTCACCGACGACGCCCGGTGCCTGCACTCCACAAACCTGCCGCTCACCGACTAGCCGGACCGACCCCCAGCCGTGCGGCAGCCGGGTGTCCGTGACAGTCACGGCAGTCGACACGCCGGTCGGAGACCATCTCGACGGCCACGGAGGCGGGCCGCGCGGGTCGACCTGGTCGGGCGAGGTGTGGCCGGGACCTGGCTTCGGGTCAGGGCCAGCGGGCCGGGCGGTGGATGATGGCCGGGCGGGACCCGGTCGGTCGCGGACGGCCGGGTCGGGCGCCCGGGGACGCGTGGCCCCCAGCGGTGGCCGGGCCGGTGTCGCCGGGGCGGCTCTGCTCCGCCCAGGTGGTGCCTGGTGTCGCCGGTGGACATCGCATCCCCGCTCCCGGCGCGGACGCGCCGTCGAAGGGTGCAACGAGCGCCGGTCCGTCCGGGTCTCGCTGCCGGCGCGTCGGACCGTGGGTCATCCGCCTCAGCGGCCCCGGCGGGGCAGCGGCAGCTGGCCGGGGACCAGGGCCGAGGTGAGCGTCGCGCCGGTGGAACGCAGCGCCTCGACAACTGTGTTCTGCACCAGGTAGGCATCCGGTAGCTGCCACCGGGCCTGCTCCGGTGCGACCGCCCAGCGGACCTGTCCCTCGGGCAGCCGGGTCGGTGGCGCCGCGACCCAGGAGCCGCGACCGTGCAGGACCACGTCGAAGCAGTGCTCCAGTTCCGGCCGCAACGGGTCGCCGGGGCGGACCAGGAACATCCACCGTCCGGTCGGGGTGACCAGCACCGGTCCGCGTACCCCCGGGCCGACCGGGTGCACGCGCACCGCGTCCAGGACCAGCCGACCCAGGTGGGCGGGGATCTCCAGCACGTCGAAGGAGCGGCCGGTGGGCAGCAGCAGGCCGTGCGGCCGGGACCGCCACCAGGTGGCCACCCGCGCCGGATCGGTGCTGGCCGCGTGCTCCCAGTCCTCCAGGGCGGGGTGGCAGCCGACCGTCGGGCAGCCGGCCCGGCCGCAGACGAAGCGGCTCCGCGCCAGGCAGGCACCCGGGGTCACCGCCCACCCGTGCAGGGCGTAGCGCACGGCGACCCGGCGCAGTCGTACCCGTTCCAACGGCGACAGACGCGCCACGTGCGGTCCGACATTCCCCCACATTGGTGTCATCTCCCCTCGCCGCGCCCGGCCGGCGTCAGCTCGTACGTCGAGACCCGTCACTGCCGCAGCCCGTCGTCGTTCTGTTTGACAAAGTGGCCGATGCAACTTGCACGAAAAGTACGAGGTTCGGCCGGACGGCTGACGCACCTCCTGTGCGACCAGCGGAAACCTGAGATACGGACGGATCGCCGCGCCCACTGAACGGCCCCCGGCCCCCGGCCAGGGCTCCAGCAAGGGGAGGACTGGGGAGATGGACGAGCTACCCATCGGGCGGCGGGTGGCCTACTGGCGCGGCCGGCGCAAGATGTCGCAGCAGGTGTTCGCCGACCGGTTGGGCAAGTCGAAGAGCTGGGTCGACAAGATCGAGCGGGGCGTCCGGCGACTGGACAAGTTCTCCGTGCTCTACGAGATCGCCGACATCCTCCAGATGGACGTGCAACTGCTGCTCGGCAAGGACCCGGAGCGGCGCACCGACGCGCTCAACTGCATCGAACAGTTCGAGGTCGAGGAGATCCGGGCCGCCCTGGAGCGGTACGACTCGATAAGCGCGTACTTCGACGCCGCACCGAGCCCGCCGCCACTGGCCGACATGAGCAAGGCGGTCACCCACGCCTGGCTGACCTACCAGTACGGCCGCTACGGGATGCTCACCCGGGCCCTGCCGAAGCTGCTCCGCGACGCCCAGGCGGCCGACGCCGTGTACGGCGGTGACCAGGCCCAGCGCGCCGCCCACCTGCTCGGGCAGGTTTACCAGCTCGCCTCCTCGGTGCTGCGCAAGCTCGGCGAGTGCGACCTCGCCTGGCTCGCCGCCGACCGTTCCATCGCCGTCGCGCAACGCGCCGACGACCCACTGCTCGCCGGGGTCGCCACCACCCGGGTCTGCAACGCGTTGGTGGCGATGGGTCGGCCCCGGCCGGCGCTGGAGCTGAACGTGCGGATCGCCAACCAGCTCGCTCCGGGCGGCGGCAACGACAGCCGTCCCGAACGCCTGTCCGTCTACGGGATGCTGCTGCTGCAGGGCGCGATGGCCGCCTCCCGCATCGGCGACACCGCCACCGTGGAGGACCTGCTCGACGGGGCGCACGCGGCCGCGATCGAGCTGGGCGGCGACCAGAACCACTACTGGACCTCGTTCGGGCCGACGAACGTGGAACTGCACCGGGCGGCGGCCGCCGTCGAACTCGGCGACGGCGGGCGGGCCGTCGAGGTGCACCGCCAGCGGATCCAGCCGGCGCCGTTCGACGCGATGCTGCCCGAACGCCGGGCGCACCACCTGCTGGACCTGGCCCGGGGCTACGCCCTGATCGGCGATGTCGCAAATGCCGGGGAGATGCTGCTGCGCGGTGACCGCCTGGCGCCGTCCGAGATCCGCTGCCGCCCGATCGCCCACGAGGTGATGTCGGACGTGCTTCGTCGCACACGTGGTGCGCCGCCTTCTCCGATCGCGGAGTTGGCTGAGCACATGGGAGTAGGAGTATGACCTCGGAGCCGGCATGACCGGTTCGCACCGCCACGACGGGCACCGCCAGGTGCTCTACATCATCGCCTGTGGCTCGCCGCTGGCCCGAGACGTGGGCCGGCTCGTCGACCTGGCCCAGCAGGACGGCTGGGACGTCTGCGTGATCACCACGCCCGACGGCGCCAAGTTCGTCGATCGCACCGCACTGGCCCGTCAGACCGGCCACCCGGTACGCACCCACTACAAGAACCCGGGCGACCCCGACGTGCTGCCCACCGCCGATGCAATGATCGTCTGCCCGGCCACGGTCAACACCGTGAACAAATGGGTGGCCGGCATCGCCGACACCCTCGCCCTGGGGCTGCTGGTGGAGGCCCAGGGTCGGGGGATACCGCTGGTGGCCGTGCCGTACACGAACGCGGCGATGGCCGCCCATCCGGCCTTCCGGGCCGGCCTCGCCCGGCTCTCCGAGTGGGGAGTGAGCGTGCTCTTCGGCGACGACGTCTACCCGCTGCATCCGCCGGGCACGGGTGAGCGGCACCAGCACACCTTCCCCTGGGCGCTGCCGCTGACCGCCGTGCGTGACCATCTCTGCCGGACCGGTTGAGCGGCAGCCCACAGTTGACGAGCTCCGGTCCGGACCTGGCCCCGCGCGACAACCGGGACCGGCCGCCGGAGCATCCACGACCCGGCCCGGGCGTTCGCCCGTGGCCGGGTCAGCGGTGTCGACGCGGCCCGGACCGAGGCGTGGTGTGGCCGGGTGACGTCCGGTAGAAGTGCTGACGCCGGTAAGCTCACCGGCCGTGAGCACAACCGCAGCCGTACCGACCGTCGCCGACGTGGTGGCCGAGGTGGCGCGGCACTACCCGCCGGCCTGGGCCGAGGAGTGGGACCGGGTCGGCCTGGTGCTCGGTGAACCGTCCGCCCCGGTACGCCGGATCCTCTGCGTCGTGGACGTGGTCCCCGAGACGGTCGCGGAGGCGCTCGACGCGGGCGTCGACATGATCATCTCGCATCATCCACTGCTGTTGCGCGGGGTGTCGTCGGTGGCGCCGACGACCTACAAGGGCCGCATCGTCCACCAGCTGATCAAGGCCGATGTCGCGCTGTACGTCGCGCACACCAACGCCGACGTGGCCGCCCCGGGCGTGTCCGACGCCCTCGCCGCCCGCCTCGGCCTGCTCGACCTGGGCCCGCTGCGACCCGCCCGCCCGGGCACGCCCGCCGAGGGGAGGGGCGGGGCGCCGGCCGGATCGGCCGGCTGCCGCAGCCGCTGACCCTGGCCGCACTGGCCCGCCGGGCCGCCACCGTACTGCCGGCCACCGCCGCCGGGGTGCGCGCCGCGGGCGATCCGGACCGCACGGTGCGTACCCTGGCGGTCTGCGGTGGCGCCGGGGACAGTTTCCTGGCCGACGCCACCGCGGCCGGGGTGGACGCCTACCTCACCTCGGATCTGCGCCACCACCCGGCCGGCGAACACCTCGCCACCGGGGGGCCGGCGTTGCTCGACGCCACCCACTGGGCCACCGAACGGCCGTGGCTGGACGACCTCGCGGCGCTGCTGCGGACCGCGCCCGGCGTCGACACCCTGGTGTCCGACCTGGACACCGACCCGTGGACCGTGCACGCCGCCGCACCGCACCCCGACGAACGCACGCCGGACGAACCCGCAGCGGACGACAAGGAGCCCGACCGTGAAGGCTGACCCCCAGGTCCAGCGCCGCCTGCTCGATCTCCAGGCGATCGACACCGCCCTCGCACAGCTCGCCCACCGGCGTCGGTCGTTGCCCGAACGGGCCGAGCTGGAAGCCCTCGCCCGGGAGTTGTCCGCCCTGGAGGACGAGCGGGTCCGCGCCCAGGTGGCGGTCGACGACCTGGACCGCGACATCGCCCGGCTGGAGAAGGACGTCGATCAGGTCCGGGCGCGCAAGACCAAGGACGAGGACCGGCTGGCCGCCGGCACCGGCCCGGCCCGTGAACTGGAGGCGCTCCAGCACGAGCTGGCCTCCCTCAACCGCCGGCAGAGCGACCTGGAGGACGCCGAGCTGGAGCTGATGGAGCAGCGGGAGACCGCCCAGTCGGTGCTGGACGGCGTGGAGCAGCGGCTGGCCGAGGTGCGGGAACGGCGGGCCGCCACCGAGCAGCGGCGCGACGACAGCCTCGCCGAGATCGGTCGCGAGGAGGAGTTCAAGCGCTCCGCTCGGCAGCCCCTCGCCAACGACCTGCCCGCCGATCTGGTGCAGCTCTACGACCGGATCCGCACCGACACCGGACTCGGTGCGGCGCTGCTGACCGCCGGCCGCTGCGGCGGATGCCGGATCGAGCTTTCCGGTGCCGACCTGGCCCGCATCCGCAAGACCGACCCCGACGACGTGGTCCGCTGCGAGGAATGTCGCCGGATCATGGTCCGCACCAACGAGTCCGGGCTGTAGCCGGTGGCCCCCCGGACGGTGCTCGTGGAGGCCGACGGTGGATCCCGGGGCAACCCCGGACCGGCCGGATACGGCGCGGTGCTGCGCGACGCCGCCACCGGCGAGGTGCTGGCCGAGCGGAGCGAGGCGATCGGCACCGCCACCAACAACGTCGCCGAGTACCGGGGACTGATCGCCGGCCTTGCCGCCGCCGCCGAGCTCGGTGCCGACGAGGTCGAGGTCCGGATGGACTCGAAGCTGGTGGTCGAGCAGATGTGCGGCCGCTGGCAGATCAAGCACCCGGGCCTGCGCCCGCTGGCCGCCGAGGCCGCCCAACTGGTCGGCGGCTTCACCGCCGTACGGTTCAGCTGGATCCCCCGGGAACGCAACACCCACGCCGACGCCCTCGCCAACGCCGCGATGGACGCCGCGGCCGCCTCCGGCGTCGCCACGCCGACCGTCGAGCCACCCCGCCTGGTCGAGCCGCCGCGCCGCCTCGGCGGCCCGGAGCCCGCCGGTGGCGGTGCCGCCGAGGTCGCCGCCCGGGCCGAGTCACCGGGCGCCGACCTGACCAGCGCACCGGTGTCCTGGGAGCCCCGGCCAAGCTTCACCGCCACCCGGCTCATCCTGGTGCGGCACGGCGAGACCGAGTACACCGAGCAGGGCCGCTACTCCGGTCGCGGCGACATCCCGCTCAGCGGCAAGGGGCAGGCCCAGGTGCGGGCCACCGCCGCGCGGCTGGCCGCGCTCGCGCCGGACGCCGTGGCAGTGGTCAGCTCACCGCTGTCCCGCTGCGTGGCGACCGCCGAAGCGATCGCCACCGCCCTCGGCGACCTGCCGGTACGCCGCGACGACGAACTCATCGAATGCGACTTCGGTGCCTGGGAGGGGCGCACCTTCGCCGAGGTACGCGAGGGCTGGACCGGTGAACTCGACGCCTGGCTCGCCTCCACCCGGGTGGCTCCGCCGGACGGCGAGTCCTTCGCCGCGGTCGCCGAACGGTGCGCCCGGGTGGTGCGTCGGCTGCTCGACGCGTACCCGGGGCAGACCGTCGTGGTGGTCTCGCACGTCTCGCCGATCAAGCTGATGCTGCGCGACGCGCTCGCCGCCACCGACTCCTTCCTGCACCGCCTCTACCTCGACGCGGCCGGTGTGTCGGTGCTGGACCGCTGGCCCGACGGCGGCGTCGCGGTCCGCTCCGTCAACGAAACCGCCCACCTCTCTTCCCTCTGACCCGCCTCCCCGTCGCCCTCGCCTCGCCGATCTTGCACCTTTGGTCGCCGAAAGGTAACTGATGCCCGATTCGCGGGGTCGGGAAGTGCAAGATCGCGGGCTCAGGACAGGGCGCGCCAGAGGAGATAGGTGCCGATCACGGTGCCGAAGACGACGATGACGGTCTTCAGGATCACCGAGGGGAGCCGGCGGACCAGGCGAGCGCCGGCGTAACCGCCGACGAGCGTGGCGGGAGCGACCACCGCGACGCCGGCCCAGTTCACCGGGCCGGCGATGGCGAAGACGACCACGGTGGTCAGGCCGATCACGGCGGAGAGCAGATTCTTGATCGCGCTCACCCGGGCCAGCGTCGCGTCCAGGACCAGGGCCAGCCCGGCGACGAGCATCACCCCGACGGCGGCACCGAAGTAGCCGCCGTACACCGCCGCCACCGCCACCACCACCTGAACGGTCACGGCCCGGCGGCGCGGCGCCAGGTCACGCGGGTGGCCGACCAGCCGGCGCAGCGGATCCTGGAACGCCAGCAGCGCGGTCGCCCCCAGCACCAGGAAGGGTACGACCAGCTCGAACGCCCGCGCGGGGGTGACCAGCAGCAGCCCGGCACCGGCCAACGCACCGACCACGGCGGTGGGCAGCAACGCGGCAAGCAGCCGCGACCGAGGCAGATCCACCCGGCTGCCCGCCACCGCCGCGAGGTACCCGGGAGCGACCGACAGGGAGTTCGTGACGTTCGCCGAGATCGGCGGCAGGCCGATCGCGAGCAACGCCGGAAACGTGATCAGCGAACCACCGCCGGCCACCGCGTTGACCGTGCCCGCGGCGAGACCGGCGGCGACCAGCAAGGCGGCTTCGGCGAGTTCCATGATCCGCAGGCTAGCGGTCCGGAACGCGTGCCGGTCGCCCTCCCCGGCTACTCGCCGACCGGGCCACCGGCCAGCTCGGCCACGATGTCGAGGTGCCCGAGATGACGGGCGTACTCCTGCACCAGGTGGAACAACACCCGCTCCAGCGACGCCGGGTCCGCGCCCTCCCACCGTGGCCCCGGCGCACCGCGCGCAGCCAGATCGGTGCCCTCGACCACCGCCCGGGTGTGCGCGCCCTGAGCCCGCAAAGTGGCCGTCAGCTCCGCGAAGCTCTCCTCCGGCGCCACGTACCACCGACCGTCCCGCTGATCGCCCCACGGGTCCGCGACGTCGCGGCCCTCAAATCCCCACTCGATCCAGCGGAGTTCCACGTGGCGCAGGTGCTTGAGCAACTCCAACGGGGTCCAGCCGGACGGCAGCCGGCTATTCCGCCGTTCCTCCTCGGCCAGCCCGGCCACCTTCTCCACCACGCTGTCCCGAAAATAGTCGAGGTAGCGCAGGAACACCTCGGCCCGCCCGTCGGCCGGCACCGTCGGTTCGGGAAACGGCGGCATCGTCACCGCGCCATTATGCGTACGCCGCTCCCACACAGTCGCCCCGGCCCACGGCCTCTGACGAGCTCCCGTGCGGTGTGCGTGATCCGTGGCAGCGAAGGCGCACGACACGCCGACCAGGCACCACCTTCACTGCCACGGATCACCGCCCGTCCGGGCCCGGTGCGGCAATAGGCGCGGACCGGGTGTCGTTAGGATGGGTACGCGACGGACGAGTCGACCGGGCGGTCGCGTCGGCGGGTTCCGGCCCGCCGCCGAGGAACGTCCGGACTCCACAGGGCAGGGTGGTTGCTAACGGCAACCCGGGGTGACCCGCGGGACAGTGCCACAGAAAACAGACCGCCGGCCCCAACGGGGACGGTAAGGGTGAAACGGTGGGGTAAGAGCCCACCAGCACCCCGGGTGACCGGGGTGGCTCGGTAAACCCCACCCGGAGCAAGGCCAAGAAAGGGTTGTCATCGCAGGATGACGCCCGCGCAGACGCTTGAGGGCGGCCCGCCCGATGTCTGCGGGTAGGCCGCACGAGCCTGTCGGCAACGGCAGGCCGAGATGGATGGCCGCCGCCGGCACGCACCCCGGTGCGTGTCGCGCACAGAATCCGGCGTACAGGTCGACTCGTCCGTCGCCACCGGTGCCTACGAGCTGTCGGTCACTCCTGCGGCGTAGCCTCATGCCCCGGCATCCCAGGGGTACGCCGACGTTGCTTCATCTCCGCCTCGTAGAGGTGCCGCCGACCATCGGCCAAGGTCTCCCGCGCGTACCGCTCGACCTCCTGGAACGTGGCGTAGTACCCATCGTCGAACTCCTCCATGATCTGGAACGTCCAGCGGCCCGGTAGGACGTTGCGGCCCAGCAACTCCCGCTCGACGCGGTTGGCCACCTCGTCGTGTCCCGCCTGCCGCAGCAGTTCGATCACCCGATCAAGCGTCAGGTCCGCACCACCCACCAACTGATGGGCTGAGTAGAGGTGCCCCCGTACGCGATGGATGGTTTCCAGGGCCTTGCTCAGCTCGCCGAGCGCTTCGACGGTGGTGTCGTCGACCCTCTCTGGGCGGGAGTGCTCGTCGTCTACCGACCTGTGATCGCGTGCCATAGCCGGTCAGTACCCACGGCCGCGCGCGGCACGCACGGCACCTCGCTGTCGGGGTACGCCCTAGGCTGGCAGCATGTCGACGCGGCGTGAAGTGATCGACCTGGATGAGCATGACCGACCGGCCGGCGCCCCGGTCCCCGACCGCCTCCTGGCCAGCCGGAAGACGACTGTCCGGCTCGTCGCCGCGTTCGTCGTCGGCGGGGTGCTTGGCGGCCTTGGCGTGAACGAGCTGCGGGATTCGCGGGAGGAACGGGAGCGCAACGCTTCGGTCGCACTCGTGGCCGTCCCCGTGTCCATTGCCGGCGGAGGTTCGGACGTTCCGGGCGTTCTCCAGCTGGACGGGCAACTGGCAGTGACGAACGCTGGCCAGGCGTCGGTCACGGTTCGTGCGGCGATTGGGCAGGCACCGGGTGCCGTGGTCCAGGACGCTGGCGCCTTCCGCTCGCTGAGTCCCGGCCATACCGGTCTGCTCGACGTCAGGCTGCGCCTCGACTGTGCGACCGCGTTCGAGAGCGAGATGTTGCCGATGCGGTTCTCGGTCGAGACCAGCGACCGCCAGGTCAGAGAGATCGACTACCCGGTCGCCCTGGTGGGAAGCGTCTGGCAGGTGCGGACCGAGCAGCCGTGCGCGCAGTTCCGTGAGACGGCGGAGCGTGGCGGGTAGCTGGAGCGGGATTTCCGCCCGGGCGCTGGCGACGGTTCGCGGGGCAGCGGGGTGGGTCGATCGCCGATAGTGTCCGAGGATGGTGGAGAGCCGCCCCGACCCCGTGGCCGTAGCGATGATGTCGACCACGGCAGACGAACGCGCCGTGCTCGACTCGTTTCTCGACTTTCATCGCGCCATGTTGCTGCGCAAGCTGCGGGGGATCTCCGACGTCGAGGCTGCCCGCCGGCTGGTGCCGTCGGCGACCACCCTCGCCGGCCTGGTCAAGCACCTGACCGTGGTGGAGCGGAACTGGTTCCAGTGCCTGCTCGCGCCCGGCCCGGGAGACGTCTATCTCACCTCGGAGGAGGACGCGACGGCCAGCTTCACGTTGGCCGAGGACGACACCGTCGAGCGGTTGTCGGCGGCGTACGAGGCGGAGTGCGCCCGGTCGCGGGAGGTGGCGGCCCGGTTCGACCTCGACCACGTGGTGCCCCACCCGCAACTCGGGGAGGTTTCGGTGCGCTGGATCCTGGTGCACCTGATCGAGGAGACGGCCCGGCACGTCGGCCATGCCGACATTCTCCGTGAGCTGACCGACGGCTCGACCGGCGCCATCTGACCGTGGTGCGCCCCCGACCGGCGGATCAGGCGGGGGTGAGCAGTTTCGCGAGGCGCTCGGCGACCGGTGGGGCGTGCAGGTGCAGTCGAGCGACGTTTATCGCGTCGGCGCCGACCACCGACAGCAGCGCGTGCGGGCCGACGGCGTACACGGAGAAGTAGCCGGCCTCGTTGCGGACGGTGGACTGGCGGAATTCGCCCTGACCGAGGCGGAGGCTGACCTGGCGGCCGAGGCCGAAGGTCGCCGCCGCCATCGCGGCCAGGTCGTCCGGGTCCAGGGTGTCGGGCACGTCGTGGGTGATGAGCAGGCCGTCGACCCCGCCGAGGACACTGCCCTGCACCCCGGGGATCTGAAGGCGCAGTTCGTGCAGCTCGGTACCGATCGACGGGTACGGCAGCGACGGGTCACCGGCCAGCGACGGGGGGAGCTTGACCGGCGGTGGGAGCTTCGGCTGCTGCGCGGTTCGGCGGGGGAGGAAGGTGTCGCCGGTGCTCACAGTTCCAGCTGCTCCTCGATGGTGCGCAGTTGGTGCCGGGCGAGCGCCAGGTTGGACCGGGTCTTGCTGAGCATCAGGTAGAGGAACAGCCCCTTGCCGTTGGGACCGGCGAGCGGCCGGATGATGTGGTACTGGCTGCCGAGGGTGATGAGCATGTCCTCGATGTCGTCGTTCAGCTTGAGCATCTCGATGGTGCGCATCTTGGCGCGTACCACGTCGGTGTTGCCGGCGGCGGCGACGGTCAGGTCGATCTCCGGGGTGCCACCGGCGACGCCGAGGGTCATCCCGCTCGTGTAGTCGACGAGCGCGGCGCCGATGGCGCCGTCGATCGTCATGGCGTCCTTAAGGGCGGTGTCGAGGTTTGCCACGTGCCTCTCCAGGTTCTGCTAGGCAACTGCGCCCCGGTACCGGATCGTGCCGGGTGAAGAAAACTCGGATGAGACTCGCACACGCGACCTCCTATTCGCATCTTGTACAGCGCGAACAGGCTGAGCGGACCACGGTGGGTGACCACCGGGGCGGCCCACAACCGCCGCAGCGGCTGATGCCGGGTCACCGAACCCTTCTGCTATTTGGCTGCGTGCGTCGTCGACGCCGTCCGGTCGAACCGGGCGGCACGCTCGGCGAGATCAGGCCGGTGCGGCGGCAAGGTCGGCGAGCACGCGTCGCTGGAAGGCGCGGGCGGCCGCCCCGGTCGGTGGCACACCGCCGTCGCGGGCGGCCACCGACCGCTGGACCAGGTCGGCGGTGTCGGCGTCGACGAGCGGTCCGGCCTCGTCCAACAGCCGCCGGCCGGCGGCCACCTTGGGCAGCCACACCCCGGTGCGCAGGCGTACCCAGGAACGGCAGGCGCCGAGCACGGCGTCCTCCGCTCCGGGTGCCGGCACCTCTCCCGCGGGCACCGGTCGCGCCAACCACCAGCGCAGCGCGTCCAGGACCAGTCGGCGCAGGTCGTCGGGGGCCAGGTCGGCGATGGCGTCGGCGGCGGGCGGACCGAGCAGGACCCGTCCGCTCTGGTGCAGGATGCTGCGGTCCAGGCCGTACCAGAACAGACCGTCCGCGCTCGGGCGCTGCGCCGGGCCGTACGACACCCGGAAGTCCATCCGGGCGCCGGTGTTCAGCTCGACCTCGAAACCCGGCTCGGGGCTGCCGGACCGGGCCACCGCCTGTCGGTACACGACCAGCTCCAGGCCGCGCGCCGGACAGGGCAGGGCCTCGTGCCGCAGCCGGGGCACCAACTCCTCGGCGACACCGTGGTCCAGCGGACCGGCGCAGACCAGCGCCACGTCCACGTCGCTGCGTCCAGGTTGGTACGCGGCCAGCCCCACCGAGCCCGCCGCGTACGCACCGCACAGCTCGGTGCCGAGCACCTCGTCGGCGACCGCGACCAGGTCGCTCAGGTACCGCCGTAGCGGTTCAGGCGTACTCCAGCTCACCGGGCTCGCCCCACTGGGTGCCGGCGGGCAGGAAGAACGCCGAGGTCTCCCCGCCGAGGGCGTGGCGGATGACCAGCCGGGCGTGCTCGTCGAGGTCCGGCAGCCGTCCCGGCGGGAACCACCGGACGTCCAACGACTCGTCGTCGTTGACCCGTGCCTCGCCACCCAGCAGCCGGCAGTGGAAACCGAGGTTGAGGTACTCGCAGCGGTCGCCGTTCGGGTAGGTGTGCGGGTGCGACACGGCGCTGCTGAGCCGCAGCGGTTCCACCGCCAGGCCGGTTTCCTCAAGCACCTCACGCACGACGGCGGTGGCCGGCTGTTCACCCGGCTCGACGAAGCCGCTGACCACCGACCAGCGACCGTCGTCGGCCCGTTGGGCGAGCAGTAGCTCACCCGCGTCGTTGCGGACGATCGCGCTTACGCTGGGTAGCCAGAGTAGGTCGTGGCCGACGTGTTTGCGCATCCGCAGGATGTAGTCCGGTACGCCCATCCGGTGACCTTAGCCAACCCGCTGATCCGGGCCCGGACCCGGGCCGGCGACGTCGATTTTCGCAGTTCAGGCCCGCAGGCCAGGGACCACGTCTACTGTGGAAGGGCCTGGTGACTTGCCGTGTTCCGGTGGCGGCCGGTCGTTTCCCGGTGCACAGTGATGCCATGAGTGACAGCGGACGTGGACGTTACTACTGGTGTACGCGACACCACCGGGTCGAGTCCGGTGCCGACGTGTGCCCGGCGCGGCACGTTCTCGGCCCGTACGACTCGGCCGCCGACGCGGAGAACGCCCTGCAACAGGTGCGGGAACGCAACGAGGCGTGGGAGGCCGAGGACGCCCGCTGGACCGGGGAGGACAGGTAGACGGCGCGGGATGCCTCCCGCGCCGAGGCACTGCGTGCGTCGCGAGGGCGGCAGCACGTCCCCATGAAGGGAACCGAGATGGCCGAAGCGCAACAGGCCACCCGCCCGGCCGCGAAGCGTACGCCCGCGAGGAAGACCGCCGCGACGGAACGCACCGCCGGCGTCGCCCGTACCCCGTCGACCCGCCGCGCGTCCGGGACCGCGCCGGCCGCTCGTAAGGCGACCGGCGGCGCCGGGTCGGCGGCGAAGAGCGCGACCCCGAGACCAGGGCGGCCACCTTGGCGCGGAAGACCGCCGCGGCCAGGAAGACGGCACCCGCGAAGAAGACGGTGTCGGCCAAGACCGCGCCGACGAAGGCGCCCGCCGCGCGGACCACCTCGGCGTCGACCCGGACCGGTCCACGCAAGACCACGACCACGGCACAGCGGGCCACCGCGAAGAAGGCGGCGTCCGCGCGGGGCACGGCGGCGAAGGCGCCCGCGAAGAAGGCGGCCCGGCCCGCAAGACGGCGCCCGCGAAGAAGGCGACGTCCGCGCGGGGCACGGCGGCGAAGGCGCCCGCGAAGAAGACCGCACCCGCGAAGAAGACGACGGGTACCCGGAGCACGTCGGCCGCGCGGAAGGCACCCGCGAAGACCGCGACGTCGGCGGTGAAGAAGGCGGCGGCGCGCACGGGTACGTCGACCGCGGCGCGGAAGGCGGCGGCGAAGAAAGCCCCGGCGAGGAAGGCCCCCGCGAAGACGGTGGCGGCCAAGAAGGCGCCCGCCCGAAAGAGTACGACGGTGGCGACCCGGGCGACGGCGGCGAAGAAGACGGCCGCGTCGCGGGCTCCCGCGAAGAAGACGGCCGCGAAGAAGGCTCCCGCGTCGAAGACGACGGCCAAGAAGGCCCCTGCGAAGAAAGCGTCCGCGAAGAAGGCTCCCGCGTCGAAGACGGCGGCGAAGCGGGCCCCCGCGGCGAAGACGACGGCGAACAGGGCTCCCGCGAAGAAGGCTGCTGCGGCGAAGTAGGGCCCTGCGGCGCGGAGAGCGCCCGCGTCAACGGTCGCCGCCCGCAACGTCGGGCGCGCGATGTCCGGCACCGGGCGCAGGACGGCCGGCTGACCCGGCGTACGCCGACGACCCGTCGCACGGCGGAGGGCGCGGCGCGCCCGGCGCTGTCAGGATGGGCGCATGGTCATCCGACGTGTGCTGGCACCACGCATCGACTTCGGGGCGCTGCGCCGAGAACTGGGTCTGCCCGAGACCTACCCGGAGGTGGCGCAGCGGGAGGCCGACGAGGCAGCCGCGGCACCGCCCGCGCCGGCCGTCGACCACACGGACATCCCGCTGGTCACGGTCGACCCGCCCGGCTCGCGGGACCTGGACCAGGCGATGCACCTCAGCCGTCGCGCCGGCGGCTACCGGGTGCGGTACGCGATAGCCGACGTCGCCGCCCACGTACGCCCGGGCGGTGCGCTGGAGGACGAGACCTGGCGCCGAGGGCAGACGGTCTACCTGCCGGACGGCAACGTGCCGCTGCACCCGCGCTCCCTCGGCGAAGGCGCGGCGAGCCTGCTGCCGGACGTCGACCGGGCGGCCGTGCTGTGGACCATCGACCTGGACGCCGACGGTGGCACCAGCGCGGTGGTGGTGCAGCGTGCCCTGGTCCGCAGCCGGGCCCAACTGGCCTACCCGCAGGTGCAGGCCGACGCCGAAGCGGGCCGGCTGCCCGAGCCGATCGCCCTGCTGCCCGAGATCGGTGCGCTGCTCACCGCCCGAGGGTTGCGTCGGGGCGCGGTCAACCTGCCGATACCCGAACAGGACGTGGAGGCCGACGGCGACGGTTGGCGGCTGGTCCTGCGGGCACCGGTGCCGATGGAGGAGCACAACGCGCAGATTTCCCTGCTCACCGGGATGGTCGCCGCCGACCTGATGCTGGCCGGTGGGATCGGCCTGCTGCGGACGATGCCCGCGCCGAAGCCGGAGGCGGTGCAGCGACTGCGGGCGGCCGCCGCCCCGCTGGGCGTGCACTGGCCGGACGACGTGGGCGTGGGTGAACTGCTGCTCCGGTTGGATCCGGGCCAGCCTCGGGCCGCCGCGTTCATCGACCAGGCGGCGGAGTTGATGCGGTCGGCCGCGTACACCTCGTTCGACGGCGAGCCGCCGGAGCAACCGGCGCACGGCGGGGTCGCGGCCGCGTACGCCCATGTCACGGCGCCGCTGCGACGACTCGCCGACCGGTACGCCACGGAGGTCTGCCTGGCGTTGCACGACGGCCGTGCGGTGCCCGACTGGGCCCGCGCGGCGCTGCCCCGGCTGCCGGCGGTGATGGCGGCCACGGACCGCGCCGCGTCCGCGGCGAGCCGGGGCGCGATCGACCTGGCCGAGGCGGTGCTGCTGGCCCACCGGGTCGGCGAGACCTTCGACGCCGCCGTGGTCGACGTCGACGCACCGTCGAACGGCAAGACCCGCACTCGTCCGCCCGGCGGCACGGTAGCCCTGGACGACCCGCCGGTACGCGCCCGCTGCCTCGGTGAGCTGCCACTGGGCACCCGGGTCCGGGTCCGGCTGGTCGCCGCCGATCCGGCCACCCGCTCGGTAGCCTTCGAACTCGCCTGACCGGCCCGGTCGCGCCCGACCTCGCTGCCGGTCCGGCGTCCCGTTTCTCGCTGCCGGTGTGATGGATGGCGACCTTCGCAGCGGGCATTCTCACAGCCCCGCTCGCTGCTGCTGCCCGGGCTGATTTGCGAGGATGACGACCATGGCATACGACCCGAGCACCCTGCCCGACGTTTCCGGGCTCACCATCGGCATCATCGGTGGCACCGGCGACCAGGGCCGTGGGCTCGCCTACCGGTTCGCCCGGGCGGGCCTGACGGTGCTGATCGGTTCCCGTTCCGCGCAGCGGGCGGCCGAGTCGGCCGCCGAGATCGCCGCGCTGCCCGGCGTGCCGGCCGGCGGCGGTGTCACCGGTGCCGACAACGACGAGGTGGCCCGGCGCAGTGACGTGGTGATCATCGCGGTGCCCTGGGACGGGCACGCCGCCACCATCGGCGCGCTGGCCGAACCGCTCGCTGGCAAGATCGTCGTGGACTGCGTCAACCCGCTCGGCTTCGACAAGCAGGGCCCGTACGCGCTGCCGGTGCCCGAGGGCAGCGCCGTTCAGCAGGCCGCCGCGCTGCTGCCCGACTCCCGGGTCTGCGCCGCCTTCAACCACGTCAGCGCCCCGCTGCTGGCCGATCCCGAGATCGACCGGATCGAGCTGGACGTGCTGATCTGCACCGAGGAGCGGGAACTGGTCGGCATCGTCGGCGCGCTCGCCGCCCACATCCCCGGCATGCGTGGCATCTACGCCGGGCGGCTACGCAACGCGCACCAGATCGAGGCGTTCACCGCCAACCTGATCGCCATCAACAAGCGCTACAAGGCGCACGCGGGCGTCCGCGTCACCGACCTCTGATCCCCGCTCGTCGCCGCCGACGCAACGCCGCTTGGCGGTTCGTCCCAGGAGCAGCCGGATCCGTGGCAGGGAAAGCGTCAGCCGGTCGGCGTGTCCGCTACCACGGCTGCCACGGATCCGGATTCTCAGGTCAGGCGTCCGGCGGTCAGAAGGTGACGGTGACGCCGGCCGACTTGCAGGCCTTGCTGAGGGAAGCGCCAGCCTTCTCGAAGGCCGGGTTGTCCGCGGCCGTCGCCGGGTCCGTGGCGTTGGCGGCCTTGCCGGCCTCCGCGCCGAACTCCTCCAATGCGGCAACCACCTTGCTGTCGCTGGCGCCGGTGGCGGCCACCCGGGTCACCTCGTTCTGCAACCCGGACAGGATCTTCTGGAACAGTGCCGGCGACGGCTCGCTACCGGAGCTGACGGCGGCGACGAGATCCTCCCGCATCTTGTCGCTGGCCTGCTTCGCCGACTCGCAGAGCTGCTTGTCGCTCACCACGTCCGCCGCGTCGGCGGTGGGCGGTGCCGGGGTGGGCGAGGTGGTGGTGGCGGTGGCCGACGGCACGGTGGCCGACGGCGAAGTTCCGGCCGTCGGGGCAGCGTCGTCGCCACCGCAGGCGGCCAACGCCAGCAGCGAGGCGCAGGCCAGGACAGAGAAAGAAGCACGAATCCTATTCACGGGCGAGAACCGTAGCGGCTTTCGGGAAATCTCGCTCGCCCTATCCGGCGTCCAGGCGCGGCACCCACCAGTCGCCGAGAAGCTGGCCGAGCGCCAGCAGGAGCATGCTGTTCAGGAGCGCGGCGAGGAGGCCGACGGCGAAGCCGAGGGCACCGTGGCGGTGCTGGCGTGGGCCGGTGGGCGGAGAGTCCGCGTGCGCCCAGGGGCGCTCCCGGGCCAACCACCACAGGATCCCGAGCCCGAACGGTACGAGGCAGATCAGCCAGAACCAGAACCATCGCGTACCCAGCACCGGCGCGGGACCGGCCAGCAGGACACCGATGACGACCACGGCGGCGGCGAAGCCCGTGCCAGCGACGACCTGCCCGATCGGCTGGAGAACGCCGCTGCGACCCGCCGCCAGCCCCGCGGCCTGCAACTGCTCTGCGAAGGCAACCGCGCCCGGCCCGTCGTAGGACATCTCGTGCGCGGTGCCGATGATCGTGACCTGATCGAAGTAGGTCGTGTCGGTCCACCAGACCCGACCGTCGGGCGTACGCCAGGCAAACAGGGGACCGAGACGGCCGGAGGACTCCAGATCGGCGGTGCCGAACCACGGGGTTCGCCGGTCGGCGTCCCACCGGTCGCCCCACTGGTGGGCCACCACCCGGCCGGCAGCCAGGTCCGCTTCCGCCTGGTCGTAGCTCTGCTGCCGAGGCGCCGTCCACCACGCCGTTCCGGCCGCGACCAGCCACAAGGCGACGACGCCGAGCCGCAACACCGTCCACCAGTGCCGGCGCCGATCGGCCGGGACGTCATCGATCATGATCGCATCGTCGCAGCGCGCGTCCAGTCGCTACCGATGACCACCGTGGAGATCGGCCGGAACTGTCGTACGTACGTTCTATCGTCGGTGGCGTGTTGGAGGAGTTGGCGCGGGCAGAGGTGGCGACGCGTTCCTGTGTCCACACCGCTGTCTGGGCCATGCCGGAGAGCGAGCTGATCGATGCTCTCGAAGCTGCACACCGGCTGGAGCAGCGGCTCGCCGCGATGAAGCTGACGCTGGTGCGTGAGCTGGACGGCCGTGGCGTGGCGGTGGCGCAGGGCGCGTCGTCCACCGCCGTCTGGCTCCGCGACCGGCTCCGGCTCGGCGTGCCGGCGGCCCGCCGGTTGGTCGACCTCGCTGAGGCGCTCGACCGCGAGCCCGACGAGGTGACCGCCGCACTCGCCGCAGGCCGGGTCGATCTGGAGCAGGTCCGGGTCATCGCCGATGTCGCGGCCACGGTTCGAGGCTGCGACGCTTGTCGATGACCGGCAGCCGACGGACGATCCTGGAGCACCGATGGGGTGCGGGTCGGTGGAAAGCTGCCGCCGTGGCGGTGGCCGAGGCTAGCGTCCGACGGTGAACAGGTCACCGCGCCAAGGAGAGTCCTGCCATGACCACTCGACTCAACCCTTACCTCACCTTCGACGGCGATGCCCGCCAAGCCATGGAGTTCTACCAGTCGGTGTTCGGCGGGCAGCTGCGGATCAGCACTTTTGGCGAATTCGGCACGTCCGACCCGGCGGTCGCCGACAAGGTGATGCACGCGTTGCTCAACACCGACCGGGGCTACACCTTGATGGCGGCCGACACCGCACCCGGCATGCCGTACCAGCCCGGCAGCACCATGACGTGCAGTCTCAGTGGCGACCCGGAGGAGGGCCTCGCAGAGGCGTGGGAGAGGTTGTCCGACGGCGGCACCGTCAGGGTGCCGTTCGAGAAGCAGATGTGGGGGGATCTGTACGGCATGTGTGTCGACAGGTTCGGTGTTCCGTGGATGGTGAACGTCGTGCAGTCGCAGTGATCCCGTCGGCAGCGGTGGGGACGGGCGTGGCACGGCGATGGCAGCCCCGGCCGCTACCGACAGGCGGTGGCCAGAGCTGCCCCGATCGTCGCCCCTGGCTGGCCACCCATCGTCACCCGGGCGACCCTGACGGTCACCCGGGCGACCCTGACGGTCGCCCGGGCGACCCTGACGGTCGCCCGGGCGAGTTGATGGTCGGGGCCGGGTCCCGCCACAGACCCGTGGACGGTCAGAAGGTGTGTTCGGCGGCGGGGAACTGGCCGGAGCGGACCTCGTCGGCGAAGCGGCGGGTGGCCTCGTCGAGCGTGTCGGCCAGGGCGGCGTAGCGCTTCACGAAGCGTGGCGCCTTGCCGGCGCGCAGGCCCGCCATGTCCTGCCAGACCAGTACCTGGGCGTCGGTGTCCGGGCCGGCGCCGATGCCCACCGTGGGGATCGGCAGTTCGGCGGTCACCCGCTTGGCGACATCGCCGGGCACCATTTCGAGCACCACCGCGAAGGCGCCCGCCGCGGCGACCGCCCGCGCGTCGGCCAGTACCTCGTCGGCGGTCTCGCCCCGGCCCTGCACCCGGTATCCGCCGATGGTGTGCTCCCGCTGCGGGGTGAAGCCGATGTGCGCCATCACCGGGATGCCGGCACCGACGATCGCCTCGATCTGCGCCGCGCAGCGCCGGCCGCCCTCCAGCTTCACCGCGTGACAGCCGCCCTCCTTCATGAACCGGACGGCGGTACGCAGCGCCTGGGTCGGCCCCTCCTCGTACGAGCCGAAGGGCAGGTCACCGACGACCAGGGTCTGCCGGGTGGCCCGGACGACCGCGCGTACCAGCGGCAGCAGCTCCTCGGCGGTCACCGGCAGGGTCGTCTCGTAGCCGAACACGTTGTTCGCCGCCGAGTCGCCCACCAGCAGCACCGGGATCCCGGCGGCGTCGAAGATCGAGGCCGTGTACTGGTCGTACGAGGTGAGCATCGACCATTTCTCGCCGCGCTCCTTGGCGGCGAGCAGGTCACGGGTGCGCACCCGACGGGTGGCCGGGCCGCCGTAGAGGGCGGTCACCTCGGCCGGAGTGGATTCCACGATGTTCTCCTTCCTCGAGGCCGCGTGCGCGGTCCCCGGGTTCTGCCGCGATCGTCCCACCGTGCGGGCGGTCGGCGGCAGGGCGCAGTGGAGGATGTCACTCCGGCTGAGCCGGTCAGCCGTTCTCGCGCCACCGGTTGGTGATGGGTAGCCGCCGGTCCCGTCCGAACGCCTTCATGGAGATCTTCGTACCCGGCGCGGACTGGCGGCGCTTGTACTCGGCGGTATCCACCAACCGCAGCACCTTGTCCACCACGGCCGGGTCGTGACCGTCGGCGATCAGACCTTCCCGGCCCAGGTCACCGTCGATGTAGCCGATCAGGATCGGGTCGAGCACGTCGTAGTCGGGCAGCGAGTCGCTGTCGAGCTGGCCCGGGCTCAGCTCGGCGCTCGGTGGCTTGCCGATCGAGTTCTCCGGGATCGGCGGCGTCAGGCCCAGTCGGGTCGCCTCGGTGTTGCGCCACTTGGCCAGCCGCCACACCAGGGTCTTCCACACGTCCTTGACCGGGTTGAAGCCGCCGACCGAGTCGCCGTACAGCGTCGAGTAGCCCACCGCCAGCTCGCTCTTGTTGCCGGTGGTCAGCACCAGGTGGCCCTCCTGGTTCGACAACGCCATCAGGATGACGCCGCGTACCCGGGCCTGGAGGTTCTCCACCGCGACCCCGGACAGCGACATGTTCGCCAGGAAGGTGTCCACCATCGGCTGGATCGGTTCCACCCGGTAGTCCAGGCCGGTCCGCTTGGCCAGGTCGGCCGCGTCGGAGCGGCTGTGCTCCGAGGAGTGCTGGCTGGGCATGGAGACCCCGACCACCCGGTCGCCGCCGAGGGCGTCCACCGCGATGGCCGCCACCACCGCCGAGTCGATGCCGCCGGAGAGGCCGAGCACCACCGAGGGGAAGCGGTTCTTCTCGACGTAGTCCCGCAGGCCGAGCACCAGTGCCTGCCACACCTCGGCCTCGTCGGCCACCGGCTCGATGAGGCCGCCGGTCGCCGCCGGGCCCGTCGGCGAGGGCGGAATCCCCTTGACCGTACGCCGCACCACCCGCAGCCCGTCGGCCAACCGGTCGCCGTCGTCAGCGGCATCGGTGCCGTCGGTGGCGGCGGGCAGGTCGACGTCGTGCACGAGCAGGTGGGTGACGAACTGCGGCGCCCGGGTCAGCACCGTCCCGTCCGGCGCGACGATCATCGAGTCGCCCTCGAAGACCAGCTCGTCCTGACCACCGATCATGTTGACGTACGCGATGGTGGCGCCGGCCTCGGCGGCCCGCCGGCGCACCACCGGAAGCCGCAGGTCGTCCTTGTTCAGCTCGTACGGCGAGCCGTTGATGTTGACCACCAGCCCGACCCCGGCCCGCCGGGCGGCGGCGAACGGCCCCCCGGCCTGCCACAGGTCCTCGCAGATGGTCAGTGCCACGTCCACCCCGCCCAGCCGGACCACGGTGAGCATGTCGCCGGGCACGAAGTAGCGGTCCTCGTCGAAGACGCCGTAGTTGGGCAGATGGTGCTTGAAGTAGGTGGCGACCACCTCGCCGCGATGCAGCAGCGCGGCGGCGTTGCGCGCTCCCCGGCCCGGCTCGGCTTCCGCGCTGACCTGCGGCGGCCCGTCAGCGTCCAGGTAGCCCACCACGACCGGCAGGTCACCGAGGCCGTCGGCGGCCAGATCGGCGGCGAGCCGGGTGAGTGCCGCCTGGGAGGCGGCCACGAAGGACCGCCGGAAGACCAGATCCTCCACCGGGTAACCGGTCAGCATCATCTCCGGGAACAGGACCAGTTGGGCACCGGAGGCGGCGGCCCGGCGGGTCCAGGCGCGGACGAGACCGGCGTTGCCGGTGAGGTCACCGACACTGGGGTTGACCTGGCACAGGGCGAGACGCAGGGTGGGCATGTCCTCATCTTGCCCCAGCGCCATGGGCTCGACACGTCGGCGTGGGGCAGTACGACCGGGCCGGACCGCCGGTCGGGACGGGACGGGACGCAACGGCCGCCGTTCGGTTAACGTCTGCGTAATCGGGTCGGTGGAGACTGGTCGGTCAGGTCGGGCAGAGTCCGACCGAAGGCGGACATAGCGTGTCGCGGAAGGTTGGGGAAGTGGACCGTCAGCAGGAGTTCGTCCTCCGTACGCTGGAAGAGCGGGACATCCGTTTCGTCCGGCTGTGGTTCACCGACGTGCTCGGCACGCTCAAGAGCGTGTCGGTCGCCCCCGCCGAGTTGGAGGCCGCCTTCGAGGAGGGCATCGGCTTCGACGGCTCGGCGATCGAAGGGTTCGCCCGGGTCTTCGAGTCGGACATGGTCGCCATGCCGGATCCGACCACCTTCCAGGTCTTCCCGTTCGAGGGTGGGGTCAGCGGCGAGAGCGCCCGGATGTTCTGCGACATCCTGCTGCCCGACGGCGGCCCGTCCTGGGCCGACCCCCGCCACGTGCTGCGTCGGGCGCTGTCCCGGGCGGCGGAGAAGGGCTTCACCTTCTACACCCACCCCGAGATCGAGTTCTTCCTGCTGGAGAACGGGCCGATGGACGGCTCGGTGCCGGTGCCGGTGGACACCGGCGGCTACTTCGAGCACACCACCCACGCCGTGGCGCGGGACTTCCGCCGTCAGGCGGTGCTGTCGCTGGAGCGGATCGGCATCTCGGTGGAGTTCAGCCACCACGAGGTCGCCCCCGGCCAGCAGGAGATCGACCTGCGCTACGCCGACGCGCTCACCACCGCCGACAACATCATGACGTTCCGGCACGTGGTCAAGGAGGTGGCGCTCTCCACCGGCGTGCAGGCCACCTTCATGCCCAAGCCGTTCACCGACCAACCGGGCAGTGGGATGCACACCCACCTGTCGCTGTTCGAGGGGGAACGCAACGCGTTCCACGACGCCAGCGACCCGATGAAGCTGTCCAAGGTGGCGCGGGCGTTCATCGCCGGGCTGCTGGCCCACGCCCGGGAGTACACCGCGGTCACCAACCAGTGGGTCAACTCGTACAAGCGGCTGTTCCCGCAGGCGCTGCCGGACCGGGTCACCGAGAGCCCCGCGTACGTCTGCTGGGGGCACCTGAACCGCTCCGCGCTGGTCCGGGTCCCGGCGTACGGCAAGCCGAACTCGGCCCGGGTGGAGATCCGTTCGCCCGACTCGGCCGCCAACCCGTACCTCGCCTTCGCGGTGCTGCTCGGCGCCGGCATGAAGGGCATCGAGGAGGGGTACGAGCTGCCGCCGGGCGCCGAGGACGACGTGTGGGCGCTGACCAGCGCCGAACGGCGGGCGATGGGGTACGAACCGCTGCCGGAGAACCTGTCCGAGGCGATCGACGTGATGGCGGGTTCGGAACTGGTCGCCGAGGTGCTCGGCGAGCACGTCTTCGACTTCTTCCTGCGTAACAAGCGGGCCGAGTGGGAGCAGTACCGTCGCGAGGTCACTCCCTACGAGCGCCAGCACTACCTGTCGTTGTAGGCCGCTGCTGCGGCTGGGCTGTCGCTGTAGCCGGCGCTCCGGGCGAGCTTGTCTGTCGCTGCGGCCGCTGCTGTGGTGGGTCCGTGCGAATCGGCCCGCCGCCGGGCTGCCGGGCGTTGCCCGGTGCCGCTATCGTCTCGATCACCGTGCCGGCGTCCGCCGGTCGGAGACCGTCGGGAGGCAGTCGGTGCTGGAGGATCTGCTCAGCGGAGCCTGGCAGAGCGTGGTGTTCGGGGTCGTCGGAGTGGGCCTGATGGCCGCCGGCTTCGTCCTGGTCGACCTGCTCACCCCGGGCAAACTGCGGGACCTGATCTGGGTACGCCGTAACGCCAACGCTGGCCTGCTGCTCGCCGCGAACCAGCTGGGCGTCGCCGGCATCGTCTTCACCGCGATCCTGACCAGCTACAGCGACTTCGCCAAGGGGCTGGCCTCGACGGTGATCTTCGGGCTGATCGGTCTCGGCATCATGGCGCTGGCCTTCTTCGTGCTGGACCTGATCACGCCCGGCAAGCTCGGCGAGGTCATCTGCGCCGACGAGCCGCACCCGGTGGCCCGAGTCAGCGCCGCCAGCCACTTCGGCGCCGCGCTGATCGTCTGCGCCTGCATCGCCTGACCGCGCCCCGGTCAGGTGCCGCCGGTCGAGCCCGGCGCGCCGCCAGTGGTCGCCGGATGCGGCAAGTCGGGCCTTCCCGGGCTCCGGAGACCGCGACTTGCCGCATGTCGTGAGTCGGCGAGCCGGGCGGAATTGACCGTCGTCGGGACGCGCCGGTGCACCCGGTAGGCGGCCCCGCAGGAGTGGAGCGGGGCCGCCTTTCACCTGGTTCGCGTGCGTCAGCCGGGACCGCATCAGGCCAGGCCGTTCAGCCGAGGTGTCACTTGCCGGCGGACTCGCCCGCGTCGCCACGAGCGCCCGGGCCGCCCCAGCCGCCGAACACACCGGCCTCGACGGCGGCGGTGATGGCGTCGGCCTGCTCCTGGGTGAGCTTGCCGTCCTCGACCGCCCGCGCGAGCCGCTCGGCCAGCGCCTCCTTGCGCTCCTCGGCCGACGGCGGTGTCCGGCGCTGGCCCTCGGCGGCATCCGCGCCACCCATGCGGCCCTCGCCGCGACCCGGGAAGCCCCGGTGGCCCTCGCGGTCCGACCGGCCCTGCGGCTGGTACTGCTCGCGGAGCTTCTCCAGCGCCTCGGTCACCTGCTCGGTAGGCACGCCCAACTCCTCGGCCAGCGCCTCGGCGAACTGCGCGTGCCGCGCGGCCCGCTGCTCCTGCCGGTCGCCCTGCGGTTCGCTGCTGGCGCTGGCGCTCGGGGTGGCCTTGTCGTCGGCGAGCGCCACGGTGGGAGCGGCGATCCCCACGCCGAGCACGCCCGCCGCGGCCAGGCCGGCCAGCAGGTGCTTCTTCGAGATCGTGCGGGACATCGTTCCTCCAACTCGTTGGTGATGTGCTGACGTCACCGACAGTGACGAGCTGGGCTGGGCGTGGACCGTGGTGAAGCTGTCAGCGAGCTGGCAATCCCGATCCTGAAGACGGACAATCCCGACAAGGATTCAGCGGACGGCGGCGGCCACGGTGAGGGTGCCGGCGTCGGCGTCGAGACTCGCCCGGGTACCGACCGGGACGGTGAGCTGACCGGGGCCGTGACCGATCGGCAGGCCACCCAGCACCGGTACGCCCAGATCGCCGAGGCGCTCACCGAGCACGTCGGCCACCGTGGTGTCCCAGCCGTCGGCGCAGTCGGTGAACTGCCCCACCGCCACCCCGGCCAGCCCGTCCAACGCGCCGGCCCGGCGGAGCTGGGTCAACATCCGGTCGACCTTGTACGGCGGCTCCTGCACATCCTCCAGCAACAGCACCGCGCCGGTCAGGTCGGGCATGTCCGGGGTGCCGAGGGAGGCCACGACCAGGCAGAGGTTGCCGCCCAGCAGCCGGCCGGTGGCCCGCCCCGCGACGCGTACGCCGAAGGTCTCCTCGCCCGCCTCGGCGCGTACGGTGACCGGCTCGGTGCTGGTCATCGCCGCGTGCAGGGACTCGGCCGAGGACAGCGGGGTGCGCTCGTCGCGCCAGGCCGCCCCGGGACCGTGCACGCCGGCCAACCGGGCGCCCCGCCAGAGCGCCAGTTGCAGTGCGGTGATGTCGGAGAACCCGGCCACCACCTTCGGGTCGCGGCGTACCGCCGCCATGTCGATCGCGTCCACCACCCGCTGCGCGCCGTAGCCGCCTCTGGTGCAGATCACCCCGCGCACCCGTGGATCGGTGAACGCGGTGTTGAGGTCGGCCGCCCGCAGCGCGTCGGTCCCCGCCAGGTAGCCCTGCCGGGCGTAGGCGTTGGGCGCGAGCACCGGCCGCAGCCCCCAGCCGGTGAGCAGTTCCACGCCCCGGGCCACCCGCTCGGGGCGGGTCGGTCCGGACGGCGACACCAGCATCACCGTGTCCCCGGGACGCAGGGCGGGCGGGCGTACGACGTCGTCGGGCGCGATGTGGTCGGACACAGCGGCAGCTTAGTTGCGGTGGCCAGGCACGTTCCGGCGCTCCCGGTCCCGCTGGTCGGCCGAATCGGCGGGACCGGATAGCCTCGACGATGTGGCAACCGCGTTGGTGATCGAGAACGACCCGACCGACGACCCGCGCCGGCTGGGGGAGTGGCTGACCGAGGCCGGGCTGGAGCTGGCGGTGGTCCGCCCGCACGCGGGCGAGACCCTTCCCACCGACCTGGACGGGTACGCCGCCCTGGTGGTGCTCGGCGGTGACCAGCAGGCCTACCCGCTCGTCGACGGGGTGCCGGCGGCGCCCTGGTTCCCGGCGGTGGAGAAGCTGCTCCGCAAGGCGGTGCGGCACCGGCTGCCCACCCTGGGCGTCTGCCTCGGTGCGCAGCTGCTCGCCACCGCCCACGCCGGCACGGTCGTACGCAGCCCGTCCGGGCCGGAGGTGGGGCCCGCCGTGGTCGGCCGGCGGGACGCGGCCGAGTCCGATCCGCTCTTCCGGTACGTGCCGCTGATCCCCGACGTGTTGCAGTGGCACGCCGACGAGATCACCGAGCTGCCCGCCGGTGCCACCCTGCTGGCCGCCTCCACCCGCTATCCGCACCAGGCGTTCCGCCTCGGCGACCGGGCCTGGGGGTTGCAGTTCCACATCGAGTGCGACACCGCGATGATCGCCGAGTGGGCCACCGACTCGGTGCTGCTGGCCGAGCTGGGCTACGACCCGCAGCTGGTGATCTCCGCCTGCGACGCGGTGATGGCCGACGTCGAGGATGTCTGGCAGCCGTTCGCGGCGCGGTTCGCCGCACTCGCCCTCGGCGAGCTCGACGAGGGGTCGCGGCGCAGCCTGCCGCTGCTCGGGCACTGATGGGCCGGCCGACCAGCGCCACAGGCCGTCTCGCCCGCTACGGCTTCGGCGTCACCGACGACGAGGCGGGCGCTCGCGCCGCCGACCTGCTCGGGCCGGACGGGCTCGACCTGTGGCGCCCGCAGACCCAGGAACCCACCGGCGAGCAGGCTCAGGAGCTGCTCACCGCGCTGTCCCGGGCCGCCGACCCGGATCTGGCGCTGCGTCAGCTGCACCGGCTGGTGGAGGCGGAGCGCCGTACGATTGCCGGCCCGAACGGCAGCGCCGGGCCGGGTGCGGCACTGCGGCAACGGGGTGCGGGGCCCGGACGGTCACGGCGACCGCCGCCGGCCAGGGCGGCACCGGGAGCGGGATGCCGGTGCCGCGAACGAGGGTGCGACCGGCAACGGCGGCAGCGCCGGGCGTGACGGTGTCGCCGGGAGTCAGGGCACCACTGCGGCCGGCGGCGGCATCGAGCGGGCTCGGCGCTGCTCGCCGAGCTGCACGACGACCCGGGTCTGCGTCGCCGGCTGCTCGCCGTGCTGGGCGCCTCCTCGGCGCTCGGTGACCATCTGGTGGCCAACCCCGACCAGTGGCCGGTACTGCGTACCGAGCCGGACGGTCTCGCACCGACCGCGGACGGCCGGCTCGACCTGTCCGGCGACGGTAATCCCGTCGCGGTGCTGCGGCGGGCGTACCGGCTGGCCCTGCTGCGGGTCGCGGCGGCCGACCTGACCGGCGGGCGCGGCCTGGAACAGACGATGGCCGCCCTGTCGGCACTTGCCGACGCCACGCTGTCGGCCGCGTACCGGATCGCCGTGGCGGAGCTGCCCGAGGGCACCCGGGAGCCGCGCCTGGGCGTGGTCGCCATGGGCAAGTGCGGTGGCGGCGAGCTGAACTACGTCTCCGACGTCGATGTGATCTTCGTGGCGGCCGAGGACGAGGACCTGACCACCGCCACCACCGTGGCCACCCGGCTGATCCACATCTGCGGGCTGGTCGCCTGGCCGGTCGACGCGGCCCTGCGTCCCGAGGGCAACCGGGGGCCGCTGGTGCGGACGCTGGCGAGCCACCTGGCCTACTACCGGCGCTGGGCGCGGACCTGGGAGTTCCAGGCGCTGCTCAAGGCCCGCCCGGCCGCCGGTGACCTGGCGCTCGGCCAGGAGTGGATCGACGCGTTGGCGCCGTTGCTCTGGCAGGCTGCCGAACGCCCCGAGGCGGTCGAGGACGTCCGGGCGATGCGGCGCAAGATCATCGACCACATCCCGCCGAAGGAACTGGAACGCGAGATCAAACGCGGCCCCGGCGGGCTGCGCGACATCGAGTTCGCGGTGCAGTTGCTGCAACTTGTGCACGGCCGGGGCGACGAGACGCTGCGGGCGCCCGGCACCATCCCCGCCCTGCGGGCGCTGGTCACCGGCGGCTACGTAGGCCGGGCCGACGGCGAGGCGCTGCTGCGCGGCTACCGGTTCCTGCGCAGCGTCGAGCACCGGCTGCAACTTCAGGGCCTGCGACGCACCCACACCGTACCGACCGAACCGGGCGCGTTGCGCTGGCTCGCCACCGCGCTCGGCTACACCGCCGGACCCGGCCGCAGCGCCGTCGAGGAGTTCCGCGCCGAGTGGGTCACCCACGCCACCGAGGTACGCCGGCTGCACGCCAAGCTGCTCTACCGGCCGCTGCTGGAGTCGGTGGCCCGGGTACCGGCCGACGGGCTGCGGCTGACCCCGCAGGCGGCCCGCAACCGCCTGGAGATCCTCGGCTTCGCCGACCCGGCCGGGGCGCTGCGTCACCTCCAGGCCCTCACCGGCGGGGTCAGCCGGACCGCCGCCATCCAACGCACCCTGCTGCCGGTGCTGCTCAGCGAGTTCGCCGACGCGCCCGAGCCGGACCGGGGGCTGCTCAACTACCGCCAGGTCTCCGACTCCCTCGGCAGCACCCCCTGGTACCTGCGACTGCTGCGTGACTCCGGGCCGGTGGCCCGCCGGCTGGCCCGGGTGCTCTCCGCCTCCCGGTACGTCGCGGACCTGCTGACCCGAGAGCCGGAGGCGCTGCGCCTGCTGGCCGAGGAGAGCGAGCTGAGCCCCCGCCCACGCGAGGTGCTCTTCGACGGTCTCACCGCCGCCGCGGCCCGGCACACCGACCCGGTCGAGGCGACCCGGGCGGTACGCGCACTGCGCCGCCGGGAACTGCTCCGCCTCGCCTGCGCCGACGTGCTCAGCCGGGCCGGCTCGCTGGCCCCGGCCCGCCCCGACGGCGGCCGGAGCACGCCCGCGCTGTCCGACATCACGGCGGTCGGCACCGCGCTCTCCGACGTCACCGACGCGACCCTCGCCGCCGCGCTACGGACCGCCCGGGCCGCCCAGCCGGCCATGCCGGGACTGACGTTCGCGGTGATCGGGATGGGCCGGCTCGGCGGTTACGAGTCGAACTACCTCTCCGACGCCGACGTGCTCTTCGTCTACGACCCGCCGGAGGGGGTCAGCGAGAGCGCGGCCAGTGCCGCCGCGCACGCCATCGCCGAGGAACTGCGGCGGCTGCTCGGCATGCCCGCACCCGACCCGCCGCTCGGCGTCGACGCCGACCTGCGCCCCGAGGGCCGGCAGGGACCACTGGTCCGGAGCCTCGCCGCCTACCAGCAGTACTACGCCCGCTGGTCGCGGGTGTGGGAGGCGCAGGCGCTGCTGCGCGCCCGCTGCGTCTGCGGCGACGCCGACCTGGGCACCCGGTTCGAGCAGATGGTCGACCCGATCCGGTACCCGGCCGACGGACTGACCCGGGAACAGGCCATCGAGATCCGCCGGATCAAGGTGCGGGTGGAGACCGAACGACTGCCCCGGGGCGCGGACCCGGCCACCCACACCAAGCTGGGCCGGGGCGGCCTGGCCGACGTGGAGTGGGCGGTGCAGCTGCTCCAGCTGCGGCACGCCGGCGCGTACCCGCAGCTGCGCGGCACGCGTACCCTCGACGCGCTCGGTGCCGCCCGGGACGCGGGCCTGGTCGATCCGGCGGACGCCGAGGCGATGACGGCCGGCTGGACGCTCGCCGCGCAGGTCCGCAACGCGCTGATGCTGGTCCGGGGTCGCGCCGGCGACCAACTGCCCCGGCACGGCGTGGAGCTGGCCGGGGTGGTCCGGCTGCTCGGCCGCGACGATCCGGGCGAGTTCCTCGACGAGTACCTGCGCACCGGCCGTCGCTCCCGCGCCGCCACCGAACGCGTCCTGGAGATGTAGCGCGGGCTTCCCGGCGACCCGCCACCAGGGCCGGTCGCTGATCGTGGTAGGACTGCTCGGTGCCGACATCGACCCACGCTGCCGTTCCCGACGGGAAGGCCGCCGAGGACGCTGGCGCACCGTGGCCGGGCTACCCGGTCCTCGGTGCGCTGGTGCTGTCGCTGCTGCTGGCCGTCGCGTTCCTGCTGGCCCCGCCCATGGGAACCGACCTCTCCGCGCAGGTGGCCCGCGCGGGCTTCGCGGAGCGCAACGGGCTCGCCCCGCTGGACTTCTCCTGGTACGGCGGGGTCAACCAGTTCGGCTACAGCCTCTACACCCAGATGCTCGGCGCGCTGCTGGGGGTGCGTCCGCTCGGTGCGGTCGCGGCGGTCGTCTCCGCCGGGGCACTGGCCTGGCTGCTGGTGCTGACCGGTGCCCGCCGTCCGCTGCTCGGCGGCCTGCTGGGCGCGGTCGTCCTGGTGGGGAACCTGGCCAGCGGCCGGATCACCTTCGCCGTCGGCCTGATGTGGGGACTACTCGCGCTCTGCCTGGTGGCGCTGCCCCGGGGGGCGCGTTGGTGGCGACTGTCGGCGCCCGGTGTGGCGGCGGTGCTCGCGACGGCCGCCAGCCCGGTGGCCGGCCTCTTCCTCGGCCTGGCCGGCGGCACCCTGCTGATCCTCGACAGCTGGCGGCACCGGCGACCCGGCGCCGCCGCGCTGGTCCTCTGCCTGGCCCCGCTGGTGACGGTGGCACCGATGGCGGTGCTCTTCGGCAACGGTGGCTGGCAGCCGTTCAGCGCCGAATCACTGCGGATCAACCTCGCCCTGGCCGTGGTGGTGCTCGCGCTGGTACCGGTCCGGGCGCTGCGGGTCGGTGCCGCGCTGACCGCGCTGCTGCTGGTCGCGGCCTACCACCTGCCCAGCCCGATCGGCTCGAACGCGCTGCGCCTGCCGATGCTCTTCGCCCTGCCGATCGTCGCGGCCTACGTCGGGCTCGGCCGGTGGCTGGCCGCGCTGCTCGTCGCGCTGTTCTGGTGGCAGTCCCCGGTGATGACCAACGACATCGCCCGGCGTGGCTCGGCACCGGCGTACGCCGCCTTCCACGAACCGCTGGTGGACGACCTGGCGCGGCGGGCACCGGTCGGCCGGATCGAGGTGGTGCCGCTGCGGGACCACTGGGAGAGCGCCTTCGTGGCCGCCGCCGTACCGTTGGCCCGGGGTTGGGAACGACAGGTCGACGTGGGCCGCAACCCGCTCTTCTACGACGGCGGCCTCGATGCCGGCCGGTACGGCGAGTGGCTGCGCCGCAACGCCGTCAGCTACGTCGCCGTGGCACCGGACGCGGCGCTCGACCGGTACGGCCGGGACGAGGCGACGCTGGTCCTGGCCGGCCAGCCGTACCTGCGGGAGGTGGGTCGTCCCGGGCAGTGGCGGCTGTACCAGGTGCTCGACCCGGCGCCCCTGGTCTCCGGTCCGGCCCGACTGGTCAGCTCCGACGACGCGGGGGTGCGGTTCACCGTCGACGCGCCCGCCGACGTGCTCGTCCGGGTCCGTTGGTCCCGTTGGCTGTCGCTGTCCGCGGGGGACGGGTGCCTGCGCGCCGGCCCGGACGAATGGGTCACGGTACGGGCCCGAAGCGCGGGCACCTTCGCGGTCACCAGCAGTCTGCGACCGTCCGGACACTGCCCGCACGACTGAGGCCCGCCGACCGCCGGACGATGCCCACCTCCGTACCGCGCTCGGCGGTACTGGCAGCATGGCGAGGTGCCCCATCACCTCGTGCGCTGGACCGGACTGGCCGGATCGATCATGCTCTCCGTGGCGGCGTTCCTCGGCGGCGCCCTGCCCGACGGCGACCTGCGACCCAACCCGGTCAAGATCTGGTTGGGCCCGAACGGGCCGCTGATCATCGGGCTGTGGTTGTTCGGCACCGCGGCCATGGCGGTGGCCTGGTGGACGCTGCGCGACCGGGTGCCGTCGGCACGATGGGCCCTGGTCACCGCCGGGCTGTGGGTGCTGCCGTTCCTGCTCACCCCGCCGCTGGGCAGCCGGGACGCCTACGCGTACGCCTGCCAGGGAGCGAGCTACGCGGGCGGCATCAGCCCGTACGAGTACGGCGTCTCCACGCTGCCCTGCCCGTGGCTGGACACCATGTCGTACATCTGGCGGGACACCCCGGCGCCGTACGGGCCGCTGTTCGTGGTGCTCTCCGGCGCGGTGGTCGCGGCGACCGGTTCCCTGATCGGCAGCATCGCCCTGTTCCGGGTGCTCGCGGTGGCCGGCGTGGTGTTGACGGCGGCCTGCCTGCCGGTGCTGGCCCGCCGCAGTGGCGTGCCGGTCGGCCGGGCCCTCTGGCTCGCCCTGGCCAGCCCACTGGTCGGAGTTCACCTGATCTCCGGTGTGCACAACGACGCGCTGATGGTCGGCCTGCTGGTGGCCGGGCTGGCCGTGGTGGTGAGTCGTCCCGGACGGCCCTGGCCGCTGCTGGCCGGCGGCGTCGTGCTCGGCCTGGCCGCCGGCATCAAGGTGACCGCGCTCGTGGTGGTGCCGTTCGCGGCGCTCGCCGCGATCACCGGCGGCTTCTCGCTGCGTGCGCTGCTGCGCCACGGTACGCCGGTGGTCGGCGGCGCCGTGGCCACGCTGTTCGGCGTGACCCTGGCCGCCGGGCTGGACCTCGGTTGGATCACCGGGCTGTCGCACGGCAACGAGGTGGTCGCCTGGACCTCGCCGCCGACCGCCGTCGGGCAGACCGTCGGTTACCTGGTGCTGCCGTTCGGCCTGCACATCGACGCGCTGCCGGTGACCCGGGGCATCGCGGTGCTGGTGCTGGCCGCGCTGCTGGTGTGGCTGTGGTTCCGGGCCCGGCACCGGGAACCGCTCTGGCACGCCGCGCTGGCGTTGACCGCGACGGTGGCGCTCGCCCCGCTGTTCCACCCCTGGTACTGGTTCTGGCCGCTGACCCTGCTCGCCGCCACCGCGCGGCGCACCTGGTGGTTCAGCGCGGTGACCGTGTACGCCGCGTTCCTGGTGCTGGCCGACGGCACCGGCCTGCCCCGCTACACCAAGACGGTCGGTGCGCCGCTGATGACGCTGTTCGTGATCGTGGTTGCGGTCCGCTTGGTACGGTCGGCGAAGCAGGCCCGGACGGCGGCCCGTCAACCGGTGCCGGTCGAGTAGGCCAGTCCCGGCGGCGTTGCTGGACACCGCACTGGAGGAGAGGTACCGCCGGTGAGCGAGCCCGGCGCCCGTTCCCCCCTCGGTCCCCGCTGCGCGTCCGAGGCCGGTGGCGATCCGGGTTCCGGACCCGGTCGCGATGCCCGGACCGTGGGCGCGCGGGACCGGATCGCCCGGTACGCCGGACTGGTGGGGGCGCTACTGCTGGCGGTCGCCGGCTACCTCGGTGGTGCCCTGCCGGACGCCGACACCGCCCCCGACGGTGGCCCGCTGACCGTCACGCTGTGGTTGCTCGGCACCATCGCCATGGTGGGTGCCTGGTGGGCGCTGCGGGCCGGTGCGCCGTCGACGAGGTGGGCGTACGTCACCGCCGGGTGGTGGGCGCTGCCGCTGCTGGTCACCGCCCCGCTGGGCAGCCGGGACGTCTACTCGTACGCCTGCCAGGGCTGGATCTACGCCGACGGGGGTGACCCGTACGCCATCGGGGTGGCCGCGGCCGGCTGCCCCTGGGCCGAGGCGGTCGCGCCGGTCTGGCGGGACACCCCGGCGCCGTACGGGCCGTTCTTCGTCCTGCTCGCCGCGCTGGCCGTGACGCTCGGCGGCGGGTTGGTCGGCACGGTGGTGCTGCTGCGGCTGCTGGCGCTCGCGGGCTTGCTGGCGGCGGCGGCCTGCCTGCCCGGCCTGGCCCGGGCAGCCGGTGTGCCGCCTCGGCGGGCGACCTGGCTGCTGCTGGCCTGTCCGCTGGTCGGGGTGCACCTGGTGGCCGGGGCGCACAACGACGCGGTGATGCTCGGCCTGCTTCTGCCCGCCCTGCTGATCCTCGTCCACCGTCCGGGGCGGCTCGGATCGCGGCACTCGGTCGGTGTGCTGCTGCTCGCCGGGGTGCTGCTCGGACTGGCGGTTTCGGTGAAGGCGACCGCCGTGGTGGTGCTGCCGTTCGCGGCGCTGGCCGCCGTGCGGGGTCGGCCCGGCGTGCGGACGCTGCTGCGCGACGGTGGCCTGCTGGCCCTCGGCGCCGTCGGCGGGCTGCTGGTCCTCTCGTGGCTGACCGGTCTGGGGCTCGGCTGGCTCGGCGGGTTGGGCCGCAGCGGCGACACCGTGCAGTGGACGTCGCCACCGACCGCCATCGGCATGCTCGTCGACTACGTCGGCGAACTGCTCGCCCGCCACCCCAACGCGGTCCCCGTGACCCGCATAGCCGCCCTGGCCCTCCTGGCCGCCCTGCTCCCTCTCCTCTGGCACCACACCTACCTCACCCTGCGCCACCCCCCACCCCTCACCCCTCACCCGGCCGCGTCGATCATGAGGTTAGCGGCACCGGTAAGCGCTTTCCAAGGCGCTAACCTCATGATCGACGCTACGGAGGTGGAGCGGGTGCGGGTGGTGTTGCGGGGGGCGGGGGTGGGGTTGGTGGCCACGGTGGTGCTCGCGCCGGTGTTCCATCCCTGGTACGCGACGTGGCCGCTGGCGGTGCTCGCGGTGGCCGCGACCCGGACCGCCTGGTTCGTGCTGCCGTGTGGGCTGGCCTCGTTTCTCGCCCTGCCGGACGGCACCAACCTGGCCCGGCTGACCAAGGCCCCGGGCGCGATCGCGATGACCGCCCTGGTCCTCGCCGTGCTCGTGTGGACCCTGTCCCGCCGCCGTCCCTGGCGATCAACCCCACCCTGATCGGTGCCGCTGCCCGGTCCTCCACCGACTGATCCGCCCGCCTGCCCCTCCTGCGGCGCGCGGTTGCGCGGCCGAAGCGTGGCAGCAGAGCTGCTCGACACGCCGGTGCGAAAGCACCTGCACTGCCACAGTCGCCGGCCCTTCATGTAGGACTCGTCGGGGCTGCTCCCGATGCGACGGTGCAGGGTCACGGCGGCCGGGAGCACGGCCGGGCCGAGCAGCCCCACGGTGAGCGCCGCGGGTCGGCTCCGCGAGGAGCGGAGCCGACCCGGAGGGCGCTGAGTGCGGAGCCGTCCGTCGAGCAGCGGGGCTCCGAGGCACTGCCGGACCGGGTGACAAACCACGGGGCACTCATTCGCCGCCATGCAACCCCACTCGCTTGCGAATCGTCAGGGGGCCGTGAGAGTGAAGGAGGGCGTGTGTGAAATGTGACCGTGACGAGCAGTTCCACAGCTTCGTGCTCAGTCGGCGTGCCGGGCTGGTACGAACGGCGACGCTGCTGACCGGTGGCGACGCGCATCTGGCCGAGGATCTGGTCCAGTCGACGCTGACCAAGCTGTACGTCGCCTGGCCGGCGGTCCAGCGGGCGGACAATATCGAGGGCTACCTGCGCCGGACCCTGGTCAACGCGCTGACCGACGAACGCCGTCGGTGGTGGCGCCGCCATGAACGCTCGGTGGCGGACCTTCCGGATCGTTCCCGCGCCGAACCGGGCAGCGGCGGCGACCTCGACGACGGCCTGCGCGCGGCCCTTCGCGACCTGCCACCAAAGATGCGCGCCGCAGTGGTTTTCCGCTACTTCTACGACCTTTCCGTAGCCGACACCGCCGACGCCCTCGGCTGCTCCGAGGGAACGGTGAAGAGCCAGACAGCCCGCGCCCTGGACCGGTTGCGGGCCGCCCTTGCCCAGTATCCCCTGACGGGAGTCACGCGATGATGGATCTGCACGACCGGCTCGACCGGATCGCGGGCCCGGCCGCCGAGCCGTCGGCCGCCGAGGTCGACGCCGACCTGGCCCGGGGCCGCCGGGCGCTGCGCCGCCGCCGGTCCGCCCGCGCGCTCGGTGCCTCGGCCTTCGCGGTCGCCGCGCTGGCCGTCGCCGTCACCTACGGCACCCAGGGAGGCCCGATCACCATAGGCGACAACGCGCCGGCCCAAGTCGTGGCTACCCGCCTGGTGGCCTACGAGGGCGAGCAGCCTCAAGGCTTCACGATCGACAAAGTCCCATCGGGCTGGGAGATCCAGGGCGGCGACGCCGGCACCCTGACGATTGCCCCAGAGAACGCGGCTAACAAGAGCCCACACGTCTACATCGACAAGATCCTCATCACCCTGCAGTCAAAGAGCGACCACTCCACCCCGACCGGTACGCAGCTTGATGTCGGCGGCAAGCCTGGCGTGCTCAATACCGCCGATGGCACCCATGTCGGCAAGAATCTGTGGGTCAAGCAGCCCGACGGCGTCTGGATGCTGGTGCAGATCTGGGACACCCAGGGCTGGACCCAGCAGGACATCGTCGACTTCGCCGACGGCATCCACGTCCAGCCGGGCGTGGTACGCACCCTCGACTGATGGACCGTCGTCCGCCGCGCACCTGCGCAAGGTGCGCGGCGGCGCGCTCGGGCAACGCGGAACGGCGGCCATGCCGACTGTGAGCCGGGCATGACCGCCGTCCGTCAGGTTGTACCCAACCTGTACCCAAGATCAGTAGTGATCCTGTTGGTCCACGTCCGCGCCTTGATCGGTCCTAGCAGTCGAAGTACATCGCGAACTCGTGCGGGGTCGGGCGCAGACGCACCGGGTCGACCTCGTTGGCCCGCTTCCAGTCGATCCAGGTGGAGATCAGGTCGGGGGTGAACACGCCGCCGTCGAGCAGGTAGTCGTGATCGGCCTCCAGCGAGTCCAGCACCGCCGGCAGCGAGCCCGGCACCTGCTTGACGTCGCCCCACTCCTCCGGCGGGAGGTCGTAGAGGTCCTTGTCGATCGGCGCCGGCGGCTCGATCTTGCTCTTGATGCCGTCCAGGCCGGCCATCAGCATCGCCGAGAAGGCGAGGTAGACGTTCGCCGACGGGTCCGGCACCCGGAACTCGACCCGCTTGGCCTTCGGGTTGCTGCCGGTGACCGGGATGCGGGTGCAGGCGGAGCGGTTGCGCTGCGAGTAGACCAGGTTGACCGGCGCCTCGAAGCCCGGCACCAGGCGACGGTACGAGTTGACCGTCGGGTTGGTGAAGGCCAGCAGCGACGGCGCGTGGTGCAGCAGACCGCCGATGTACCAGCGGGCGGTGTCGGACAGGCCGGCGTAGCCGGTCTCGTCGTAGAACAGCGGCTCGCCGCCCAGCCAGAGGCTCTGGTGGGTGTGCATGCCGGAGCCGTTGTCGCCGAAGAGCGGCTTCGGCATGAAGGTGGCGGTCTTGCCGGCGGCCCAGGCGGTGTTCTTCACGATGTACTTGAAGAGCTGGAGCTGGTCACCGGCGTGCAGCAGGGTGGAGAACTTGTAGTTGATCTCCGCCTGGCCGGCGGTGCCGACCTCGTGGTGCGAGCGCTCCACGGTGAAACCGGTGTCGATCAGCCGGCGCACGATCTGGTCACGCAGGTCGGCGTAGTGGTCGACCGGCGGCACCGGGAAGTAACCACCCTTGTACGCGGTCTTGTAGCCGCGGTTGCCGCCCTCCTCCTCACGACCGGTGTTCCAGGCGCCCTCGATCGAGTCGATGTAGTAGTACGCCTGGTGCGCGGAGGTCTCGTGACGGATGGAGTCGAAGATGTAGAACTCCGCCTCCGGACCGAAGTAGGCGGTGTCGGCGATGCCGCTGGCGGCGAGGTAGGCCTCGGCCTTCTTCGCCACGTTGCGCGGGTCACGCGAGTACGCCTCGCGGGTGAACGGGTCGTGGATGAAGAAGTTCAGCGCGAGGGTCTTCTGCGCGCGGAACGGGTCGATGAAGGCGGTGGCGACGTCCGGGAGCAGGAGCATGTCCGACTCGTGGATCGCCTGGAAGCCGCGGATCGACGACCCGTCGAAAGCGAGACCGTTGGTGAAGAAGTCGTCGTCGACGGACTCCACCGGCAGGTTGAAGTGCTGCATGACGCCGGGCAGGTCACAGAAACGAACGTCGACGAACTTCACGTCCTCGTTCTTGAGGTAACGCAGGAGTTCCTCGGGATTGGCGAACACTCGTCCTCCTGGCACGTCCACGGATAGCTAGGCTCCTGGCGACGCTATGGCCGTGCGGTTGCCCGGCCATGTCTCCAGTGTTTCTGCCGTGTTACGTCCCTCGCGTTCGGTCACCTCGGTGCCTGACCCGGGCACCTCAACCCGAGGGACGGGTCCGGCTGTGCCAGTGTAGTGAACCTTGATGAGATTGGTCCTTTTTGGCACCACGCGTCGGCGCGGCCCGGTACCGATCCGGTTCGCCTCGCACCGTGCGCCGGGCCCACACTCGGCGCGGCCCCGGCGCTGACTAGGCTCGTCCGGGTGACCACCGAGCCGCGCCCGTCACCGCCCCCCGCCACGGACCCCGACTTCGTCCCGGCCGACCTCGGGCGTCGGTTCGGGGCGCTGGTCGTCGACTGGATTCTCTGCCTTCTCGCGTCCGGCCTGTTCGCCAGCCCAACCCGGGACGCCTGGGCACCTGTGCTGGTGCTGATCCTGCTGTACGGCTTCTTCCTGGGGCTGTTCGCCCAGACACCCGGCATGTACCTGACCAGGATCCGATGCGTCGACTGGACCGACGGCGGCCGGATCGGTCTGCTCCGGGCACTGCTGCGGGGTGTGCTGCTGGCCCTGGTCGTCCCCGCCCTGCTGATGGACCAGCACCGGCGCGGTCTGCACGACCGCCTCGCCGGCTCGGTCGTCACCCCCGGCCCGCGCTGACCGGCTCCCCGATGTGCCGGCTCAGCGGCCGCGCATCTGGCGGGACGCGCCGCGCGGCGGGCGGAGGTTCTTCGGGATGGCCCCCTTGGGCATCTGCGGGCGAGAGGTGAGCGCCTTGAGGCGCTTGTCCAGGGAGTTGACGTCCTTGCCGCTCAGGTTGCGGGGCAGCCGCATCAGCGTCATCCGCAGCTTGCGGATCGGCAGCTCGCCCTCGTCCTGCCCGATGACGTAGTCGTAGAGCGGAGCATTGCCGATCACCTTGGCCAGTCGCCGCTTCTCCTGGCCGAGCAGGCCGCGGACCCGCTGCGGATTGCCCTCCGCCAGCAGGATCACGCCGGGCCGCCCGATGACCAGGTGCACCATGTCCATCTGGGTGGTCGAGCTGACCGCCGGGGAGACCCGCCAGTCACCGCGCATGTTCTCCATGATCTGGGCGGCGGCACCCGGCTGCCCCTCGGCCGCGTTCATCATCGCCCGGTTCGACCGCAGGTTGAGCACGATCAACAGGCAGAGCAGGGCGAACAGGATGCCCAGCGGCAACCAGAGCCAGCCCCAGAGCGCGACCGCGACCACGGTCAACGCGAGCGGAATCAGCACCGCACCGGCGGCCAAGGGGGCGAACCACTTGTCCTGCTTGGCGGTGAACCGGAACACCAACCCGATCTGCTTCAGCCGCTGGCCGAACGAGACCTTCTCCTGGGGCTTTGCCATGACGTCGAGTCTAGTGGGCGCCCGCCGCACAGTTGATCCGCGGCCGGCTGAGTACCTTACGACCCCGAACCGCCGCCAGCGACCCGGCGTAAGGAGGGCGAGCGGGCACAGATCAGGCACCGTGCCCATGCCCCGGCGGCACCTTCGCGAGCAGAGTCGGTGTCATCGGATGACGACGAATCGCAGGGAGCGCGACATGTTCGGTCACGACGCCAATCTCATGCTCAGCCTCTACCGTACGCACGCGGCGGAGCTGCGGGCCGACGCCGCCCGGGACCGGCTGGCGCGGTCGCTGCCGCACCGCTCGGCACGCGGTTGGCTGCACCGCCGGCAGCATCGGACGCACACCGACGAGGCCCGCCACTGAGCCGTGGGGGAGAACCAACCGCACCGTTCCCGCCCCGACACCACCACGGTGTCGGGGCCGGGGGGAACGGCCGGCGGGCCGGCGAGGGTGGGCGTGGCATGCTCGGTGCCGTGACCGTCCGCCCCACCAGTACCGTCCTCGTCGGCCGCCAGCGGGAGATGACACGGCTACGCGAGGCGGTCGCCCGCGTCCGCGCCGGGGAGCCGGTCACCCTCCTGGTCGGCGGCGAGGCCGGGGTCGGCAAGACCCGCCTGCTGGAGGAGTTCGGCCGCGCCGTCGGTGACGACGCCCGCCTGCTGGTCGGGCAGTGCCTCGAACTCGGCGAGGCCGGCCTGCCGTTCGCCCCGTTCGCCGCGGTCCTGCGGGCGGTGCTGCGCCGCGACGGACCGGCGTCCTCGACGGGTACGACGCCGAGTTCGCCCGCCTGCTGCCGGAGCTGGCCTGCCCGGCCGGTGCCACCGCGCCCGCCGCCGCACACCCTCGGACGCCCCCCGGGGTTACCTGTTCGACCTGGTCGCCCAGCTGTTCGGCCGGCTCGCCGCGGCGCGGCCACTGATCGTGGCGATCGAGGATCTGCACTGGGCGGACCGGTCGACCCGCGATCTCATCGGCTTCCTGGTGCGGGCGGGCCACCCCGGCCCGCTGCTGCTGATCTGCACCTACCGCACCGACGAGCTGCACCGGGGCCACCCGTTGCGGCCCTTCCTGGCCGAGCTGGACCGGGCCCGGGGCGTCGAGCGGGTCGAGCTGTCCCGGCTGGAGCGGGACGGCACCGGGGCGGTCCTCGCCGGGCTGCTGGGTGCCGAGCCGGCCGCCCGGGCGGTCGACGACATCCACGACCGTACGCAGGGCAACCCCCTGTTCATCGAGGAACTCGCCGCCGCCGGCAGCCCGATCGGCTGCGCCGCGCTGCCGGAGACACTGCGCGATCTGCTGCTGGCCCGGGTGGACCGGCTGCCCGAGTCGGCCCAGCGGGTGCTGCGGATCGCCGCCGCCGGCGGCAACCGACTGGCACACCAACTGCTCGCCGAGGTCGCCGGCCTGCCCGAGGCGGAGCTGGACGACGCGGTACGGGCCGCCGTCGCCGCGCAGCTGCTGGTCGCCGACCCGGACGGCGACTACGAGTTCCGCCACGCGCTGGTCCGTGAGGCGGTCCACGACGAGTTGCTGCCCGGCGAACACGCCCGGCTGCACGCCCGGTTCGCCGCGGCCATCGAGGCGCAGCCGCACCTGGTCGCCGCCGGCCGGGCGCCGGCCGAGATCGCCCACCACTGGTACGCCGCCCACGACCATCCCCGGGCCCTGGTGGCCGCCCGGGTGACGCCGGCGCCGCCGCCGACCGGTACGCGTACGCCGAGCAGACCCGGCTGCTGGAACGGGTGCTGGAACTGTGGGAGCTGGTGCCCGACGCCGCCGACCGGCTCGGCATGGACCACCTCGCGCTGCTGGAGGAGACGCTCGGCGCGGCGACCACCGCCGGTGACTACCAGCGTGCCCTGACCCTGACCCGGGCCGCGCTGGACGAGGTCGACACCGGTGCGGAGCCGCTGCGCGCGGCGCGGTTGCTGGATCGGCGCGGCCGGATGCTGGCCATGCTCGGCAAGAGCGACGGCGCCACCGAGCTGCGGGAGGCGTACCGGCTGGTGTCCGGGGTGTCGGACGGCCCGACCGGCTGCGGCTGCTCGCCGACCTCGCCGATCACCTGGCCCGCATCGACCACACCGACGCGGCCCGGATCGCCGCCGAGGTGGTGACCGCGGCGCAGGCGGCCGGCGCGGACGGTGCCCTGCTGCTGGTGCAGCTGGCGGTGCTGAAACGCCGCGAGGGCGCGGCTGATCTGGGGTTGGCCGAGCTGCGCCGCTGCGAGGCGCTGGCGCGGACCGCCGGGAGGCTCCGGCGCTGGTCAGCGCGCTGGTGCACATCTCCGACGTGCTGTACGAGCTGGGCCGGTACGACGAGTCGGCGCAGGCCGCCGCCGACGGGGTGAGCGAGGCGCGTCGGGTCGGCATCAGCCGCTCCACCGGCGCGTACCTGCTCTCGAACCGGGCGGAGGCGTTGCTGGCGCTGGGCCGTTGGGCGGAGGCCGACCAGGTGTGCGCCGAGGCGGCCCGGCTCGACCCGCCGGGCGTCTCCGGGCTGCACTGGCTGCAACTGCGGGCGGCACTGCGACTGGCGCAGGGGCATCCCCGCGCCGACGAGACGGTCGCTCGGGCGCTGAGCTTTCTCAGCAAGCCGTACCTGCACCCGCACAACCGGCTTCCGCTGTATCTGCTGCGGCTGGAGGCGGCGCTCGTGGCCGACGACCGGGCCGAGGCGCTGCGGGCGGCACGGGCGAGCCTGACCGATCCGGCGATCGTCGACTATCCCCGCTACAGCTGGCCGGTGCTGGCGGCGACGGCGCGGGTCGCCCGACACGTCGACGCCGAGGCCGTGGCCGCCGAGGTCGCCGCGTTGGCCGGCGGCGTCGCGGCCCGGTTTCCCGCCGAGAAGGCGTACGCCGCCGAGGTGGCCGCCACCGTGGGTCGGGTGCCGAGGCGTCCGACGCCGGGTCGCTCGCCGCCTGGCAAACGGCGGTCGCGGCCTGGCGGACCGCCGGTCAGCCCGGGGAACTGGCCCGGGTGCTGCTGGGTTTCGCCGAGGCGGCGGCGGGGGCGGGGCAGCGGACGCGGTGGCCGCGGCGGTGAGCGAGGCGGCCGGGCTCGCCGGCGGGCTCGGTGCGGTCCGGCTCGCCGAGCGGGCGGCCACCCTCGCCCGCCGCGTCGGCCTGCGGCGTCGGCCGGGGCCGGCCCGGCGCGGAGCTGCTGACCGAGCGGGAACGCGAGGTGTTGCGCCTGGTCGCCGCGGGACACAGCAACAGCCGCATCGCCGAACAGTTGTTCATCTCGCCCAAGACCGCGAGCGTGCACGTCTCCCGGATCATCGCCAAGCTGGACGTGACCAACCGGGTGGAGGCCGCCGCCCTCGCCCACCGCCTCAACCTGCTCACCTGACCCCACCCGCCCAGACCGCGCCGATCTTGCGCTTTCGGTTGGTGCATACGCCGCGAAAGCCGCACAACGGCGACCACAAGTGCAAGATCGACGGCGTGAGGGTGGGGTGAGGGTGGTTAGCGGGTGGGGAGGGGTGCGGGTTCGCGGGCGGCGAGCGCCTGCTGGTAGAGGCGGCCGGCGCGGTAGGAGGAGCGGACCAGGGGGCCGCTCATCACACCGGCGAAACCGATCTCCTCGGCCTCCTCGCGCAGCTCGACGAACTCCTCCGGCTTGACCCAGCGTTCCACCGGGTGGTGCCGGGGGGAGGGGCGCAGGTACTGGGTGATGGTGATCAGCTCGCAGCCGGCGGCGTGCAGGTCGCGCAGGGCCTGGGAGATCTCGGCCCGCTCCTCGCCCATCCCGAGGATCAGGTTGCTCTTGGTGACCAGGCCGTCGGCGCGGGCCTGCCGGATGACGTCCAGCGACCGTTCGTAGCGGAAGGCCGGCCGGATCCGCTTGAAGATCCGGGGGACCGTCTCCACGTTGTGCGCGAGCACCTCCGGTCGGGCGCCGAAGACCTCGGCGAGCTGCTCGGGTACCGCGTTGAAGTCCGGGATCAGCAACTCGACGCCGCAGCCGGGTTGCAGGGCGTGGATCTGCCGCACCGTCTCGGCGTAGAGCCAGGCCCCGCCGTCGGGCAGGTCGTCGCGGGCGACTCCGGTGATGGTGGCGTACCGCAACCCCATCGAGACCACCGACTCGGCGACGCGACGCGGCTCGTCGGCGTCGAACTCGGCCGGCTTGCCGGTGTCGATCTGGCAGAAGTCGCAGCGGCGGGTGCACTGGTCACCGCCGATGAGGAAGGTGGCTTCGCGGTCCTCCCAGCATTCGTAGATGTTGGGGCAGCCGGCCTCCTGGCACACCGTGTGCAGCCCCTCGCGCGAGACCAACCCGCGCAGCTGGGTGTACTCCGGGCCCATCTTGGCCTTGACCTTGATCCACGGCGGTTTGCGCTCGATCGGCGTCTCGGCGTTGCGTGCCTCGATCCGCAGCAGTCGCCGCCCCTCGGGTGCGGGCGTCGCGGTACTCGCGGCCTGGCCGGTCGTCGGCGCGGAGTGCTCGATCGTCACAAAACGAGCCTACGCCGGACGGCGGCGGTCGATGAACGGCGGGCGACGGCCGTCACCCCGGAAATGCTGTGACGCCGGACACCGGGGCCGGGATAAACACGTAACAGGCGGGTCCGGCCAGGTGTTAACGTGCCCGACGAACAGCGACGACGGAGCCGAGTAGCGCGCCGACCCGCCAGTTGAAGAGAGCCGCCGGTTGCTGCGAGGCGGTCTGGCGCCGGCCCGCGAAGACCCTCCCGAGCCGCGGGAAGAACGGCGTGCGGTGACAGCCCTCGTTGAGCAGGGTCACCCCGGTATCCGCGCCCAGTAGACCCCGCCCGGCTGGCCCCGGTGAAAAGGCGACGAACGAGGCTCCCGTCCCGACGGGAGCGAAGGTGTGGTGGCACCGCGAGGTTTCCCGCTCGCCCACACCTCCCGGGGATCGCGTTGCGATTGATCGAGGAGGTAGCCATGCAACGCATCCTGTCCGACCAGCTCACGCCGTACACCGGGCGCACCGTCCGGGTTGCCGGCTGGGTCCACCGCCGCCGGCTGCTCAAGTCGGTGGCCTTCCTGATCGTCCGGGACGCCGCCGGCCTGGTGCAGGTGGTGGTCACCGACCCCGTGGTGCGCGCCGAGGTCGCGGCGCTGCCGGAGGAGACCGTCGTCGAGGTGGTGGCCACCGTGGTCGCCAACGCGGCGGCACCCGGCGGGTTGGAGCTGACCGACCCGACGGTACGTCCGCTCGGCCCACCCGCCGTGCCGCCCCCGTTCGACCTGTACCGGCCCGAACTGGCGGCCACCCTGCCGACCCAGCTGGACCATGCCCCGGTCGCCCTGCGCCACCCGACCCGGTCGGCCGCGTTGCGGATCTCCGCGGCGGCGGTGGCCGGTTTCCGGGCCTCGTTGGACGCCCACCGCTTCGTGGAGATCCAGACACCCAAGGTGGTCGCCGCCAGCACCGAGAGCGGGGCGAACGTCTTCGCCCTGGACTGGTTCGGTCGGCCCGCTTATTTGGCCCAGTCGCCACAGTTCTACAAGCAGCTGATGGTCGGGGTCTTCGAGCGGGTCTACGAGGTCGGGCCGGTGTTCCGCGCCGAACCGCACGACACCGTGCGACACCTGGCGCAGTACACCTCGCTCGACGTCGAGTTGGGTTTCGTCACCGACCACCGGGACGTGATGGCGGTGCTGCGGGACACCCTCGCCGGGATGCTCGACGCGGTCGCTGACCGGGCCGCCGCCGCGCTGGCCACCCTCGGCGTCACGCCCCCACCGGTGCCGGCGCAGATCCCGGCGGTGCACTTCACCGACGCGCTGCGGATCGCCGGCGCGCCGGCCGACGAACCGGACCTGGCCCCGGCGCACGAGCGGGCGCTGGGGGAGTGGGCCCGGCACGAACACGGGTCGGAGTTCCTCTTCGTCACCGGGTACCCGATGGCGAAGCGGCCCTTCTACACCCACCCGGACCCGGCACGGCCGGGCTACTCCAACGGCTTCGACCTGCTGTTCCGGGGCCTCGAACTGGTCACCGGCGGACAGCGGCTGCACCGGCACGCCGACTACCTGGCCGCGCTGGCCGCCCGAGGTGAGCCGGTGGAGCCGTACGCCGGCTACGTCGACGCCTTCCGCCACGGCATGCCTCCGCACGGCGGCTTCGCCATCGGCCTGGAACGCCTCGTCGCCCGCCTCACCGGCGCCCCCAACATCCGCGAGGTAACCCCCTTCCCCCGCGACCTTCACCGCCTAACCCCCTAACCCCCTGACCCACACCCACCCGATCGACCTCGCCGTTGATCATGAAGTTGTTGTCACCGATACCGGTATGGCGGGACAACAACTTCATGATCAACCGAGTGGGTGGGGTGGGGTGGTTCAGGGGGTGGGGAGGAGGGTGGGGAGGTGGCGTTCCACTGCGGGGAGGACGTCGGTGACGGTGATGGGGCGGTTCAGTTCGGCGGTGAGGGAGGTGACGCCGGCGTCGCGGATGCCGCAGGGCACGATCCGGTCGAAGGCGGTCAGGTCGCAGTCGCAGTTGATGGAGAAGCCGTGCAGGGTGACGCCCCGGGCGACCCGGATGCCGATCGCCGCGACCTTCCGCTCGGGGCCCCGGGCGTCGGCCGGCACCCACACCCCGCTGCGCCCCTCGACCCGCCCGGCGGTCAGGCCGAACTCGGCGCACACGTCGATCAGCAACTGCTCGACCCGCCGCACGTACGCGACCACGTCGACCGGGTCGGGCAGGCGGACGATCGGGTAGCCCACCAGCTGGCCCGGGCCGTGCCAGGTGATCTTGCCGCCGCGGTCCACGTCGATCACCGGGGTGCCGTCGACCGGACGGTCCCACGGCTCGGTGCGCTTGCCCGCGGTGTAGACGCTCGGGTGTTCCAGCAGCAGCACGGTGTCACCCTGCCCGCCGGTGACCACCGCCTCGTGCAGGCGACGCTGCTCGTCCCAGGCGGCGGCGTAGTCGAGGACACCGGCGCGTACGGCCGTCAGGCCGGAGGTCGTCACGGTCACCCGTCCAGCCTAGACCCGTACCGGCTGGTCACAATCGGTGAGCCGGCTCACCGCCGGAGCCGCCACGCTGGCCGCCGGAGCCGCGGTCACCGGCGGACCCGCCACACCCAGACGTCCTCGACCCGCTCCGGCTCGCCGAACAGCAGGACCAGGGTGCGGCGGACGGCCTCCTCGTCGACCGGCCACTTGGCACCGTGCACCTCCTCGGCGAGCACCACCGTCTCGATCCGCCAGTGCTCCAGGTCGGCGCGTACCTCCTCACGGGTGCCCTCGGTGACGATCGGCGGCAGCCCGGTGCGGGCGGCCTGGTCCAGCAGCGCGCCGAACGGGCGCGGCACCGGACCGATGCGTCCCCGGTCCTCGGGACCGCCGGGGCCGAGGAAGAAGCCGGAGGGGATGGCGAACTCGCCCTGCCGGTGCGCCAGCGCGTACGCCTGCCAGCGCTGACCGTCGGGGTAGACGTCGAGGGTGAGCGGTGCCGGGGTCAGCACCCCGCCGGGGGAGACGTGGTCCCGCCAGGCGCCGGAGGTGATGAAACGGGGAATCGGCTCGCGTTCGCTGGTCAGCAGTGGGGTGGGGAACAGGGGCACCAGGGCCACCGCGAAGCCGACGGTCCACGCCACCGCCGCCGGGCGGGACAGCGGGCGGCGACGCAACTGGTCCACCGCGTACGCCAGCAGCAGGCCGATCACCGGCGTCACCACAAGCGCGAACCGGGCGGGCAGCGCGGCGTTCACCACCGGCAGGTGCCCGAGCAGGTCGAAGGGCATCGGCAGGTCGGTGCGCCGACCCTCGACCTTGGCCACCGGCCCGAAGGAGAGCGCGGTGAACACCACCGCGAGGATCCCGAGGGCCCACAGGGTCGCCCGCCGGCGTGCGTCACCGCCCCGCCACAGCAGCACGAAACAGCCGATGGCCAGCACCAGCAGCGGCAGCCCGAAGAAGGAGTTCTCCTCGGTCGGGTTCGGTGCCAGCGAGGTGCCGAAACCGGCCTCGCCCGCCAGCGAGCGGCGTGGGTAGGCGGCGTACGCGGCGACGTCCTCGGAGTGGATCACTGCGTCGAAGCCGGTGCCGTGGAACCGCTGCGGTCCGGCGAAGTGCAGCCACAGCGGGTACGCCAGCAACACCCCGGCGACCACCGCGGTGACCACCAGCCCGCGCAGGAACGACGGCAGGACGGCGCGGGCCTCCGTCCGGTTGGCCGGATGCAGTGCCCAGACGGCGACGAAGAGACCGAGCGCCAGCGCGGTGAAGAACAGGCCCTCGGCGGCGATCGAGAAGGCGACCGCGACGAGGAGGCCGAGGAGGGCGCCGTCGCGCAGCCAGTGGCCGGGGCGGCGCAGCGCGAACAGCCGCCAGACCAGCAGTGGCACCAGCCAGCCGGCGGTCCAGTTCAGGTGGGCGTTGGCGTGCGAGACCATGCCGGGGGAGAAGCCGATGAACAGCCCGCCGATCGCGGCGGCGAGCGGGCTGCGGACCAGGTGCCGGGAGAGCAGCCAGTACCAGGCGACGGCGGTGGCGGCCAGATTCAGGGTGAGGATCACCAGGAAGGTGGCCGGCGGGCCGATCAGGTACGTCAGCGGGGCGAAGACCGCCGCGTACACCGTGATCGAGGTGTTGACCGCGAGGTTGACCCCGTCGGGGACGTTGATCAGATAGGTGTAGAGCGGGTTGTCCCCGTGGGTCAGCGCGTGCCCGCCGAAGGCCAGCAGCCACTCGAACAGCGCCTGGTCGCTGGAGTTGACGGTGATCGCCCGTCCGTTCGGGTCGATCCACAGCCCGCTGGTCACCCAACCGGCGAGCGCCAACGCGACCAGCACCACGATCAGGTCGGTACGGCGGTCGCGGGTGACCCGCGACGGCGACGGTGAGGCGGGCTCGGACGCCACGGACGGGGAGGTGGGCACCTAGCGGACGTTACCAACCGCACCGGGACACGCCGGTCAGACCCGGCAGGTAGCCGCCGGCCCGCCGTGCCACACCCGGGCATCGACGAATGTGTGCACGGCCACCATGTCATCCGCGCGACACAACTGCGTAACGTCGCGGCAATCATTGGTGACCCAGCTCACAACCTATGGAGGCTCTCGTGCGCCGCACCCGTACCCGGCTCGCCGGTGCGCTGGCCGGGCTGGCCCTGGCCGCCACCGCGCTGGTGGCCGTCGCCGCGCCCGCCCAGGCCGCAACCCTGACCCAGGTCACCGGCTTCGGCTCCAACCCCGGCAACCTCGCCATGTACGCGTACCGGCCGGACAACCTGCCCTCCGGTGCCCCGGCCGTGGTGCTGCTGCACGGCTGCGCCCAGAACGCCAGCGGCTACTTCGCCAACTCCGGCTGGCAGAAGTATGCCGACCAGTGGCGGTTCGCGCTGATCGTGCCCGAGCAGCGGTCGGCCAACAACTCCAGTTCCTGCTTCAACTGGTTCGAGACCGGCGACACGACCCGGGGGCAGGGCGAGGCGCTCTCCATCAAGCAGATGGTCGACCACGCGCGGTCGGCGTACGGCACGGCCGCCAACCGGGTCTACGTCAGCGGGCTGTCGGCCGGCGGGGCGATGAGCGCCACCATGCTCGCGACCTACCCGGACGTCTTCGCCGGTGGTTCGATCATCGCCGGGCTGCCGCACCGCTGCGCCACCAGCATGATCAACGCGTTCTCCTGCATGAGCCCGGGCGTGGACAAGACTCCCGCGCAGTGGGGCGATCTGGTCCGCAACGCCCACCCCGGCTACTCCGGTGCCCGTCCGAAGGTGGCCATCTGGCACGGGACCAGCGACTACACGGTGGCGACGGCGAACGCCACCGAGTCCCGTGACCAGTGGACGAACGTGCTCGGTGTCTCGCAGACGCCCACCAGCACCCGGCAACTGCCGGCGGGCACCAGCGTCGAGGTGTACGGCAACGACGTGGTCCGGGTGCACCGGGTCTCCGGGATGGGGCACGGCACCCCCGTCGACCCGGGCTCGGGCGCGGAGCAGTGCGGCACCGCCGCCGCGTACTTCCTGGACACCATCTGCTCGACGTACCACGACGCGGTCTTCTTCGGCCTGACCGGCGGCACCACCCCGACCCCCACGGCGACCCCGACCACGTCGCCAAGCCCGACCGCGTCACCCACCCCGACGGCGAGCCCGACCCCCACCGGCGCCCCGACCTGCGTGACCGCCAGCAACTACGCCCACGTCACCGCCGGCCGCGCCTACCACTCCGGCGGCTACGCCTACGCCAACGGCTCCAACCAGCGGATGGGCCTGTACAACACCTTCTACACCACCACCCTGCGCCAGACCGCCCCCAACCACTGGGTGATCGGCTGCTAACCCCACCCCCACCCCGTTGATCATGAGGTTGGCGGCAGTCATGGAGATCATCTTCGCCGCTAACCTCATGATCAACGCGTGCACGGAGAGGGGTGGGAGGGGCGGGCGGTCAGTCGTGGAGGGCGGCGTGGAGGGCGGTGCGGAGGTCGGGGTGGCGGAAGGTGAACTGGGCGCGGTTCAGGACGCCGGGGAGGACTCGGGTGCTGGTCAACGCCTCCTGGGCGAAGCCGCCGAGGGCCACCTTCAGGGCCAGCGCCGGGATCGGGATGACCGCGGGGCGGTTCAGTTGGCGGGCCAGCTCACGGGTGAACTCGGCGTTGGTGACCGGGGCCGGGCCGACCACGTTGACCGGTCCGGCGAGGTCGGCCCGGGCCAGCAGGAACGTGGTGGCGTTGAGCCAGTCGGTCATCGAGATCCACGGAATCCATTGCCGGCCGCTGCCGAGCCGACCGGCGATACCCAGCTTGAACGGCAGCAGTTGCGGCTTGAGCAGGCCACCGTCGCGGTGCAGCGGCAGCCCGGTACGCAGTCGCACCACCCGTACCCCGGCGTCCTCGGCCGGCCGGGTGGCCGCCTCCCACACCCGGGCCACGTCGGCGAGGAAACCCTCGCCGGCCGGCGCGTCCTCCTCCACCACCCGGTCACCGGTGTTGCCGTACCAGCCGATCGCCGAGGAGTTCAGCAGCACCTCCGGCCGGTCCGCGACGGGCAGCCCGGCGATCGTGGTGGCCAGGGTGGTGGTGGTGTCCACCCGGCTGGACCGGATCAGCTGCCGGTACCTGTCGTTCCAGCGCCGGTCGCCGACGCCCGCGCCGGCCAGGTTGACCACCGCGTCGGCCTCGGCGACCACCGCCGGGTCCAACTGCGCCGCCGACGGCGACCATTGTCGCTCGTCGGCGGCGCGCGGCGGGCGTCGTACCAGCCGGGTCACCTGGTGCCCGTCGGCCACGAGCAGGTCGACCAGCCGGGTGCCGAGGAAGCCGGACGCGCCGGCCATGAGGATCCGCATGCCCTCCATCTTCGGGTACGCGCGACGACCCGGCCCGGTCGAGTCGGTCACGCTGGCGTGGCGGCCCCGTTCGGGCGAAGCGCCGACAGCTGCCGCTCCACCTCGTCGTAGGCGTCGGCGGGCAGCGGCCCGAGGGTGAGCACCCGGGTGTTCTCCTCCACCTGGGCCACCGTGCGGAACCCGGGAATCGGCACCGTACGCGGGCTGCGGGCCAGCAGCCAGCCGAGCGCGCCCTGGGCGAGGGTACGGCCGTCGACGGTGAGTGCCTGGCGTACCCGAGCCACCCGCTGCGCCCACTGCGGTGCCGGCTGGCCGTCGGTGAACCAGGGCAACCACTCCGGTGCCCGCCCCCGCACGTCGTCGTCGCCCAGCGACCGGGTGGCGGCGGTGAGCAGCCCCATCGCCAGCGGCCCCCGGTTGATGCTGGCCAGGTCGTACGTGTCGCAGACCGCCAGCATCTCGGCGTTGTCCCGCAGCACGGACTGGTCGTGCTGGATCGCCGTGCAGTGCGGGGCGGCAGGAGCGAAGGCGGCGGCCGAGGCGGGGTGGTCGGTGCTCCACCCGTACGCCCGGATCTTGCCCTGGGTGACCAGGCCCTCCAGCGTGTCGACCAGGTCGAGCGCGAGCGCCGGTGCCAGGTCGTTCAGGTGCAGTTGCAACAGGTCGACGTGATCGGTGCCGAGGCGGCGCAGCGACGCCTCCAGGCTGGCCACCGCGTACTCGGGACGGTGGTCCTCGCCGGTGGCCCGGCGGGTCGCCTCCTCGGCGGTGTAGCCGAACTTGGTGGCGATCACCACCTGGTCGCGACGGCCGGCGAGCGCCCGGCCGAGCACCCGCTCGCTGTGCCCGGCCCCGTAGTTGCTGGCCGTGTCGAAGAAGGTCACCCCGTGCTCGATCGCCGCGTGCACGGCCCGCACCGACTCCTCGTCGTCCACCTCGCCCCAGCCCAGCGGCTGCCGGTAGTCACCCCACAGCGGCCCGCCGATCGCCCAGCAGCCCATGCCGATGGCGCTGACCTCGATGCCGCTGCGACCCAGTTTCCGTGTCGTCGTCATGCGGCCAAGCGTCGCGTTTAGAGCGCACTCGAAGTCAAGCGCGCTCACGCGACCCCGTGGGTGGGGGTGGCGGTGGCGCGTACGGAGGTGAGGATCGCGTCGATGCGGTCCACGTCGGCTGGGGTGAACAACGACTCCGGCCCGCGAACAGCCCCAGCCCGTCGGCCGATCGCCGGGCGGGCTCGATGTCGTCGGCGGCACCGACACCATTGTCGGCGAGCATCCGCTCCAACTCGGCGACCATTCGTCGGATCAGCGCCCAACCGGCAACGCGATCGAATTGCGGGCGGTCGGCAGCCGCACGGCTTTCGTCAGGGGCGGCGTACGGGTCTGATGCTGACCAGGTCCACCAGACCGGTGAAGTCGCCCGGATTGGTCGTGTAGAGCGGTAACCGGTTGGCGTGAGCCACCGAGGCGATCATCAGGTCGGCGATGCGGCGACGAGTGGTGCGACCGGCAACCAGGACCGCACCGGTGATCAGGCCGAAGGCGCGCGCTGCCTCGGCGTCGAAGGGTAGTGGGTCGAACGTGGCCTCGGTGTGTTGCAGGACGCTTGTCCGTCGCGCCCGCTCGGCGGGGTCGTCGGTGTGGTGTGGACCGGCAGAGAGCTCGGCGAGCGTGACGGCGCTGATCACCATCTCTTCGGGTAATTCCTGAGGGTCGAGGGCGGCCAGGTGAATGACGATGTTCGTGTCGATCAGCCCACGGTCGGCGGGTGAGTCACCACTCACGGTCGGACAGGTCCTGGTCGACTGCCGAGTCGAGGTCTCGGCGGAGCCGCCCCGCATCGAGGGGGGGCGCGGTGGCGAAGGCGGCCATCACCTCGGCGCGTGGCACGTAGGTGCGTCGCCGGAGCGGGATCAACTTGCCGATCGGCGTGCCGTTGCGCGTGATGATGAAGGAATCACCCCGCTCCACACCGCGCATGATCGAGCCTGACTCGTTGCGCAACTCTCGTTGGGTGATTTCCCGGTGCGCGTGCTCTGCCATAGCCCCATGCTAGGCAAGGGTGCTACAAAGTGCTACAACCTGATTCTTTCGCGTCACGTCGTGCCGGGGGGTTGGCCGTGCCAGCGGGCGCGGTAGGCGGCCTCGTGGGTCTCGTGGGCGGTCCGCTCCTCGAAGACCACCGCGCGCAGCGTATGCCGGGCCTCGGCCATGAAGATGACCTCGGCGAAGACCAGGCCGACGCAGATCGCGGTGAGCAGGCCGAGGGCGACCAGCCCGGGCATCGGCATGGCGACCGGAATGGCGGCGAGCAGGACGACCAGGGTGGCGACCCGGGTCCAGCTCAGCGTGTGCAGGGTGCGTAGCTGGAAGGCCATGTTGCCGAGCAGGTAGAGGAACACCCCGCCGAACAGCATCGGCACGTTCGGCCCGTGGGCCGGCTCGGTCACCGGTACGCCGGGCTCGGCGACGTCGTGCACGATGCCCTCGGCGCCGAGGGCGAACAGGATGATCCCGGCGATCATCGGCAGGTAGAGGTAGGCGTAGGCGTCGCGGGCCATCAGCACCCGGGCGGGGCCGAGGGTGGCATGCAGAGCGATCCGGGCGGCCGGGCCGATCAGGTCGTAGTGCACCCACCACAGGGCGGCGGTGAAGAAGATCCCGAACACGGCCGCGGTCACCCCGGGCCAGGTCGGCGCCTGGCCGAGCAGGTTGCTGCCGACGCCGACGGAGATCACCGACTCGCCGAGCGCGATGATCAGGATCAGGTCGTACCGTTCGGTCCAGTGTTCCGCCGAGGTGACCTGCCAGCCCCAGGTGCGGGCCAGCAGCCCGGTGCCGTACTGCAGCAGCACCACGCTCACCCAGAGTGCGTCGCGGACGAACGCGGCGGTCCCGGCGTCGGCGATGTGGGTGGGTAGCAGGGCGGCCACCAGCAGCAGCGCGGTGCTCAGCGCCAGCTCCGGGGCGTATCGGAGCAGTTGCCGACGTTCGGTCGGGTTGTCGCGGACCACGTGCAGGAACAGGATCAGATGGATGGCCCGGATGATCACGTAGCTGACCGCGACCACGACCGGTCCCGCCTCCTCCTTGTGGTCCATGAACGCCTGCGGCAGGGCCAGGGCGAAGCAGAACAGCGCGGCCATCCCGACGACCATCAGCACCGGCACGAAACCCTCGCCGATGCGGATGCGGGTGGCTACCACCGTGTGCACCACCCAGCACCACCAGAGCACGGCCAGCACCAGTGCGGCGTGCAGCAGTTGGCGGCCGTTGATGTTGGCGGCGGTGGCGCGGGTGATGATGAAGAACGAGAAGACGAAGACCAGGTCGAAGAAGATCTCGAACTTGTCGACCCGGGCGCCGGGTGCGATGCCGACGGCCGGCCCGAGCCGCCCCCGCCAGCCCACATCGCCCACGGGCTGAGTCTGGCAGCGCGGACCTGGGCGTACGCCCGTTTTCGATCAGTCCGGCCGGCGGTACCGCAGGCCGTCCATCAGCAGGTCGAGCAGGCGTCGCGCCTGATCGCGCTGTTCCCGTCCACCGGCGGCGAGCGAGACTCCGCTGAGCCCGGCGAGGACGTCACCGGGCTGCACGTCCGAGCGGACGGTGCCGGCCGCCGCGCCCGCGGCCAGCAGTCGGTTCAGGGCGGCGAGCAGCCGGTCCCGGCTCTGCGCGAACGGGTTGGTGCCGGCGGCGATCACCAGGCGCAGCGCGTCGGCCATCTCCCGCTTGGTGGCGAGGTAGTCGATGAAGTGGTCCATCCAGGCTCGGGTCGCCGCCTCCGGCGGCAACCGGTCGAGCAGCTCCACTGCGGAGTCGCAGAGCCGCTCCAACTCGTTGCGGTAGGCGGCCTCGACCAACGCCTCTCGGGTGGGGAAGTGCCGGTAGAGCGTGCCGATGCCCACTCCGGCGTCGCGGGCGATCTGTTCCAGGGTTACCTCCGTGCCGGACCGGGAAAACGCCCGGACGGCCGCCTCCAGCAGCCGTCGGCGGTTGCGCAGCGCGTCGGCGCGCAACGGTCGGGATGGCTGCTCCGGCACGTACTCCTCCTGACAGTCGGCCTCCGCCCGGTTGGCAAACGGAGGATCCTCCGGTTAGCCTGGCGGTAACGGAGGAGCCTCCGCTTCTCATCGTAGTGGCGGACAGAATCGCCGCACACCCTGAGACAAGGATGGATCATGACCATCGGCACGCCTGTCAGCACCCCGTTCACCGCCGAGTCCACCGCGCTGGAGGTCGTCGCGGGCGTCGACCTCACCGGCCGTCGAGCCGTCGTCACCGGCGGGGGGTCGGGTATCGGTGTGGAGACCGCCAGGGCGCTCGCGTCCGCCGGTGCCGACGTCACCCTCGCCGTCCGCAAGCCCGAGCAGGGGGAGCGGGCGGCGGCGGAGATCATCGGTACGACCGGCAACGACCGGGTCAGCGTCGCCCCGCTCGACCTGGCCGACCCGGCCTCGGTGGCCGCCTTCGTGGCGAACTGGGACGGCCCGCTGCACATCCTGGTCAACAACGCCGGCATGATGGCCTCGCCCGAAATGCGTACCCCCCAGGGCTGGGAGATGCAGTTCGCCACCAACCACCTGGGCCACTTCGCGCTCGCCACCGGGCTGCACCCGGCCCTCGCCGCCGCGCAGGGCGCCCGGATCGTCTCGGTCAGCTCGGCGGCCCACCTGCGCTCGCCGGTCGTCTTCGACGACATCAACTTCGAGCGCCGGCCCTACGAGCCGTGGGCCGCGTACGGGCAGTCCAAGACCGCGAACGTCCTCTTCGCCGTCGAGGCGAGCCGGCGCTGGGCCGACGACGGCATCCTGGTCAACGCCCTGCACCCCGGCACGATCCGCACCAACCTCCAGCGCTACGTGACCGAGGAGGAACTGGCCCGGCTGCGCGCCCAGAGCGGGCCGGCCACGCCGCCCTGGAAGACCCCGGAGCAGGGCGCCGCCACCTCGGTCCTGGTCGCCACCTCACCCCTGCTCGACGGCGTCGGCGGTCGCTACTTCGAGGACTGCCAACAGGCCGCCCCCCACCAGCCGAACACCCGCACCGGCGTGGCCCCCTACGCCCTCGACCCCGACGCTGCCCACCGCCTCTGGGAGGTCAGCACCCAAACCCTCACCCCCTGACCGCAACCTCCCCGTCGATCATGAAGTTGTTGTCGCGCCACGCCGAACCCGGCGACAACAACTTCATGATCGACCTTTCGGGGGAGCGGGACGGGTGAGAACAGCAGGGCGCCCCGGTCCGGGAGGACCGGGGCGCCCTTGGGTGCGCTGGGGTCAGAGGCCCAGTTCGGCTTCGAAGTTGCCGGCCTCCAGGCGCTCCTTGACCGCGGTCAGGAAGCGGGCGGCGTCGGCGCCGTCGATCAGTCGGTGGTCGTAGGACAGGGCCAGGTAGACCATCTGGCGTACGGCGATGACCTCACCCAGCTCCGGGTCGTTGACCACGACCGGACGCTTGACCACGGCACCCGTACCCAGCATCGCCGACTGCGGCGACGGCACGATCGGGGTGTCGAAGAGGGCGCCCCGGCTGCCGGTGTTGGTCAGCGTGAAGGTCGCACCGGCGATCTCGTCCGGGCTGATCTTGTTGGTCCGGGTCCGCTCGGCCAGGTCGGCGACCCGCTTGGCGATCCCGCCCAGGTTGAGGTCACCGGCGTTGTGGATGACCGGCACCAGCAGGCCCCGCTCGGTGTCCACCGCGATACCGAGGTTCTCGGCGTCCGGGTAGGTGATCGTCCCGCCGTCCAGGTCCATGCTGGCGTTGACGATCGGGTACGCCTGGAGCGCCTCGATGGCCGCGAGGGCGAAGAACGGCAGGAACGACAGCTTGACGCCGTGCCGCTGCTGGAACGACTCCTTGGCCTGCGCCCGCAGCTTGGCAATCTTGGTGACGTCCACCTCGACCACCGTGGTCAGCTGCGCCATCTCGTGCAGCGACGACAGCATCCGCTTGGCGATCGCCGCGCGGATGCGCGGCAGCTTCTCGGTGGTGCCCCGCTTGGCGCTCGGCTGCGGCTTGGCGGCCGGCTTGGCCGGGGCTCCGGCCGTCGGCTGGGCTGCCGGAGCCGGCGCGGCCTTGGCCGCCTTGGCCTGCTCTGCCGCGTCCAGCACGTCCTGCTTGCGGATCCGGCCGCCGACTCCGGTGCCGTTGACCGAGGCGAGGTCCACGTTGTGCTGGCTGGCCAGCTTGCGTACCAGCGGGGTCACGTAACCGGCCGCCTGCTCGCCACCGTTGGCCGGCGCCGCCGCGCGCTGCGGTGCCGCCGGAGCCGGCGGCTGCGCCGCCTGCTCGGCCTTCACCGGCTCCTGCGCCGTCTCGGCCTCGGCGGCCGGCTCGTTGTACGACATGCCCGGCGTCGGCTCGGACACCTGCGGCTCCGGCTTGGCCTCCGGCTCGGGTTCGGCCTGCGGCTCGGGCTTCGCCTCCGCTTCGGGCTTCGGCTCCGGCTTCGACTCGGCCGGGGCGCCACCGGCGGCACCGACCACGGCCAGGGTCGCGCCGACCTCGGCGGTCTCGTCCTCGGCGACCTTGATCTCCAGCACGGTACCGGCGACCGGCGAGGGGATCTCGGTGTCGACCTTGTCGGTGGAGACCTCCAGCAGCGGCTCGTCGACCTCGACGGTCTCGCCGACCTGCTTGAGCCAGCGGGTGACCGTACCCTCGGTGACGCTCTCGCCCAGGGCCGGCATCTGCACCGGGGTGCCCTCGCCCGACGGTGCCGGTGCCGCCTGCGCCGGCTGCTCGGTCGGCTCCTCGACGGCCGACTGCTCCGCCTCGGCCTGCGGCTCCGCCGCCGCCTCGGCGGCCTGCTCGGCGGGAGCCTCCTCCTGCTGCTGCGGGGCGGCTCCACCGCCGGCCGACTCGCCCTCGCCGGAGATCACCGCCAGCTCGCTGCCGACCTCGGCCGTCTCGTCCTCGCCCACCACGATCCGGGTCAGCACCCCGGCCGCCGGGGACGGGATCTCGGTGTCGACCTTGTCGGTGGACACCTCGAGCAGCGGCTCGTCGACCTCGACGGTGTCACCCTCCTGCTTGAGCCAGCGCGTGACGGTGCCCTCGGTGACGCTCTCGCCGAGCCGGGGCATGGTGACCGATACCGGCATGTTCTCCAGACTCCTTCATTTCCCTGGTGGGGGGAGCGCCGCCCGTCGCCGGACGCCGCGGATACGTCGTGATCAGGCGTGCGCGTGCAGCGGCTTGCCGGCGAGGGCCAGGTGCGCCTCGCCCAGGGCCTCGTTCTGCGTCGGGTGGGCGTGCACGAGCTGCGCCACCTCGCCCGGGTACGCCTCCCAGTTGTAGATCAGCTGCGCCTCGCCGACCAGCTCGCCGACCCGCGCGCCGACCATGTGCACGCCGACCACCGGACCGTCCTCGACCCGCACCAGCTTCACGAAACCGGCCGTCTTGAGGATCTGGCTCTTGCCGTTGCCGCCGAGGTTGTAGTTGTAGGTCTTGACCTTGTCCGCGCCGTACTGCTCCTTGGCCTTCGCCTCGGTGAGGCCGACCGACGCCAGCTCCGGGTCGCTGTAGGTGACCCGGGGGATGCCCGCCTCGTCGATCACCGCCGGGTTCTGGCCGGCGATCTCCTCGGCGACGAAGATGCCCTGCTGGAAGCCGCGGTGGGCGAGCTGGAGACCGGGCACGATGTCGCCCACGGCGTAGACGTTCGGCACGTTGGTGCGCAGCCGCTCGTCGGTCAGCACGTAGCCCCGGTCGACCTTGACGCCCTGCTCCTCGTAGCCGAGGTCGGCGGTGTTCGGGCCCCGGCCGACCGCGACCAGCAGCAGCTCGGCGTCGACGGTGTCGCCGCCGGCGATGGTCACCTTCACGCCGCTGTCGGTCTTCTCGACCTTCTCGAACGGCTTGCCGACCTTGAAGTTGATCTTCCGCTTGCGGAAGGCCCGCTCCAGCGCCTTCGACGACTCCTCGTCCTCGGCGGCGACGAGCCGGGGCAGCGCCTCGATGATCGTCACGTCCACCCCGAAGGACTTCCACACGCTGGCGAACTCGACGCCGATCACACCGCCGCCGAGCACGATCGCCGAGGCGGGGACCCGGTCCAGGGTCAGCGCGTGGTCGCTGGTGATGACCCGCTCGCCGTCGATCTCCAGACCCGGCAGGCTCTTGGCGTACGACCCGGAGGCCAGCACCACGTTGCGGCCGGTGTACCGCTTGCCGTCCACCTCGACCGCGTTCGGCGCGACAAGCTTGCCGTGCCCCTCCACGATGGTGATCGACTTGTTGCCCTTGAGCATGCCCTGGAGGCCCTTGTAGAGCCGCGAGATCACGCCGTCCTTGTACGAGTTGACCCCCGCCATGTCGATGCCGACCAGCTCGGCCTTGATGCCGAACTGCTCCGACTCGCGGGTCTGGTCGGCGATCTCGGCCGCGTGCAGCAGCGCCTTGGTCGGGATGCATCCGTTGTGCAGGCAGGTGCCCCCGAGCTTGCCCTTCTCCACCAACGCCACGGAGAGGTCCAACTGGGCGGCGCGCAGGGCGGTCGCGTAACCGCCGCTACCACCTCCGAGGATGACGATGTCGAAGGTTGCGTCGTTCGGCTCGCTCACGTCCAACTCCCAGGTCGCTTCGCTGCATCGGGGGTCACGGCGGGGTAACACGGACACACCCCACCTCGGCCATCTTGTCACCACCGCGTCGCACCCGCGTACCGAGGTGCCCAACGACACGTCGCCGCCACGTACCCTTGGCTCTGCCTTCGATACGCCACGACTGGGGAGACGGCTCGGTGGGACTGTTCCGGCGAAGCAAGCGACCACGCTCGGCTGACCCTGACCGTACGGCCAATCGTGCCGATCTGGAGCACCTTGAGAACTTCGTCCGGACCCGCAAGGGCGTCGAGGCGTACATCGAACCGCGTACCACCGTCACCGAGACGACCGTGATCCTGATCGCCGACGACGGGGAGTGGACCCGACGCCGGATCGACGGGCCGGACGGCGCGCGGCGGTTCGCGTTCCGGCTGAGCATCCCGATCTACGACGTGGCGCTGATGGGCTACCCGCAACGCATGCGCGACTACAACGAGCGCCGCAAACGCCGCCCCGAACAGTACTGACGTCCGCAGGGGCCCCTCCCCTACGACAAGGGGCCCCTCGCGCACACTCAGCCGTTGGCGGCCACGTCGTCGATCAGGTGCAGCAGGGTGCGGACGGGGACGCCGGTGCCGCCCTTGGTCCAGTAGCCGGTCGCCTCGCCCGTGTGGTACGACGGGCCGGCGATGTCGATGTGTGCCCAGGCGACGTCGTCGGTGACGAACTCGCGCAGGAAGACTCCGCCCTGGAGCATGTGACCGGCCCGGTCCATGCCCGCGTTGACCTGCGAGATGTCCGCGACGTCGGAGTCCATGCCCTTGCGCACGTCGTCCGGCAACGGCATCGGCCAGGCCGGCTCGCCGACCGCGTCACCGGCACCACGGACCCGCTCGCACAGCTCGGCGGTACCCATCACACCGGAGATCCGCTTGCCCAGCGAGACGACCTGACCGCCGGTCAGGGTGGAGGTCTCGAACAGGTAGTCGCAGCCGTCGGCGCAGGCCCGGGCCATCGCGTCGCCGAGGATCATCCGGCCCTCGGCGTCGGTGTTGAGCACCTCCACCTTCTTGCCGTTGAACATGGTGACCACGTCACCCGGCCGGTACGAGGTTCCCGACGGCATGTTCTCCGCCATCGGCACGTACCCGGTCACCGTCACCGACGGCTTCAGCTCAGCCACCGCCAGCATGGTGGCCGCCACCGCCGCCGCACCGGCCATGTCGGACTTCATCTCCCACATGCCCTGGGCCGGTTTGATCGAGATGCCGCCGGTGTCGAAGGTGATGCCCTTGCCGACCAGGGCGACCCGCTTACCGGTGCCGCCACCGGCCGGGGTGTAGGTCAGCTTGACCAGTCGCGGCGGGGCCTCCGAGCCCTGACCGACGGCGATGATGCCGCCGTAGCCGCCCTCGCGCAGGGCGACCTCGTCGAGCACCTCGACCGTCAGCCCGGCCGCCCGACCGGCCTCGGCGACCGCGTCGGCGAAGGCCGGCGGGCGCAGCCGTTCCGGGGCGATGTTGACCCAGTCGCGGGTACGCCGGACCGCGCCGGCCACCGTGCGGGCCCGGGTCACCCTCGGCCTGCGCTGCCGCGTCCGCGGCGTCCGGCACGGCGACGAGTACCTCGGCGACCGGCTCGCGGCGGGTCGGCTGCGGCCTGGTCTTGTACCCGGCGAAGCAGTAACCACCCAGCAGCGCCCCCGGCGACGGCGCGCAGCGCGTCGGCGGCGTCGGCGTCGTCCGGCAGCGGCAGCGTCATCGCCACCCGGACGCGCCGGCCAGAGCCCGCACGGCGGCGCCGGCCGCCCGGCGCAGCGTCTCCGGGCGGGCGCCGCGCCGCTGGGCTCCGGGCCGAGGCCGACAGCGGCCAGCACCGGCGCGGTGACCGTGCCCAGCGTCGCCAACTTGATCACCTCGCCGGGACCGCCGGTCGCGCCGAGCAGCGCCAGCGTCTCGGTCAGCTTGCCGTCGAAGGCGGCGGCGATGCTCTCGGCGCCGCTGGCGAGCAGCAGGGTGCCGGCGAGGCCGCGGGTGGCGTCCTGCTCGCCGGTCGTACTGTGCACGCCGATCACGATCGCGTCGACGGCGAGTTCGGCGGGGTCGGTGTCGACCAGGCTCAGGGTGGTGCTGGGCGATGTCACGGAGGCTGCTCCCGGGCGGGCCGGGCCGGTCGCGTGGTGGCGTACCGGCGGTGGAGTTCCCCGGCGGATGATTTACCCGCCGGACGTCATTGCTGCCCCGCCAGGTGATCCGGCGGTCCCGCCGATGCTAACCAGCCCGGTGCCTCCCGGTAAGTTGCCACCCATGACCGAGGTGACCACCGACGCCGCCGCGACCCGGCTGCGTCGTTCTCCGCTGGCCGGCCGGCACACCGCGCTCGGCGCCAAGTTCGCTCCGTTCGGTGGCTGGGAGATGCCCCTGGAGTACGCCGGCGGCGGAGTGCTGCGCGAACACACCGCGGTGCGTACCGGCGTCGGCGTGTTCGACGTGTCACACCTGGGCAAGGTGCGGGTGACCGGGCCGGGAGCGGCGGAGTTCGTCAACGCCTGCCTCAGCAACGACCTGGGGCGCATCGGGCCCGGGCGAGCGCAGTACACCCTCTGCTGCGACGAGGCGACCGGCGGCGTGGTGGACGACATCATCGCCTACCTGCACGCCGACGACCACGTCTTCCTCATCCCGAACGCGGCGAACAGCGCCGAGGTGGTGCGCCGGCTGCGCGCCGCCGCGCCGCCGCAGGTCACGGTCACCGACGAGCACGAGGGGTACGCCGTACTGGCGGTGCAGGGGCCCCGGTCGGCGGACCTGCTGGGCGCGCTCGGCCTGCCCACCGGGCACGGGTACATGAGTTTCTCGCCGGCGACGCTCGGCCAGGTCGAGCTGACCGTGTGCCGTACCGGCTACACCGGTGAGCTGGGCTACGAGCTGGTGGTGCCGGCCGGTGACGCGGTCGCGGTGTGGGACGCGTTGTTCGCCGCCGAGCCGGCGCCGCAGGCGTGTGGGCTGGCCGCACGGGACACGCTGCGCACCGAGATGGGGTATCCGCTGCACGGACAGGACCTCTCGCTGGAGATCACGCCGGTGCAGGCCCGCTCCGGGTGGGCGGTCGGCTGGGACAAGCCGGCCTTCTGGGGGCGCGACGCGCTGGTCGCGGAGAAGGCCGCCGGTCCGGCGCGTACGCTGCGCGGCCTGGTCGCCGTCGAACGCGCCATCCCCCGCCCCGGCATGGCCGTCTACGCGGGCGACACCCGGGTCGGCACGGTGACCAGCGGCACCTTCAGCCCGACCCGGAAGCAGGGCATCGCCCTCGCCCTGATCGACACCGCCCCCGCCCTCACCGACGGCGCCGAGCTGCACGTCGACATCCGCAACCGCCGCACCCCCGTCCACCTGACCCGCCCCCCCTTCATCCACCCCTCCGTCAAGTAAGACCGGTCAGGGGGTTGGGGGTTGGCCGGCGTCGAGGACGGCCTGGGTCCAGCCGCCTTCGATGACGCCGTCGGCGTTCAGGACCGCCCAGTCGACGATGTCGGCGACCGCCACGACGACGGGGGAGCCGATGCGTACGGTGGGGTCGGTGTTGGCGTCGCTGGCGCTGGCACCGACGATCCGGTCCGGGGAGTCCCAGTCCGTCACCCCGGCCCAGACGTACTCCGGGCCGTCGTCGCCCGGCAGCCCGTACTTGACCACCAGCTGCGTCTCCGGTGGCAGCTGACCGTCGCGGAACCGGGCCCGGATGTCCGCCAGTCCGGCGCGGGCGGTGGCGATCGCCCGGCTCATCGCGTCACCGGAGCGGGCGTACCGCACGTCGGGCTGAATCCCGGAGAAGAGGGTGGCACAGGCGTTGGCGAAGTATCGCCCGGCGGGACCGGGGTGCCCGGCCGGCGGGCGCAGGCTGAGGAAGGAGTCGGCGTCCGGGTCGGTGGCCGGGTCCAGCTCCAGCCGGAGCAGCACCGGCGCGGTCGCCCCGTGCTGCTCCGGATTGCCGTACGCCACCGCGATGTCGTGGCCGGTCACCGTGGCCAGCACCGGTAGCTGCACGAACGCCGGGACCTCCTCGCCGGCCAGCCCGTCGGTCCAGTCCCGCAGCAGGCGCCGGGCGGCACCGGTCATCACCGCGCCCCAGGCCCGGGTGAGATGGTCGGGCACCCCCTGGGTCTGCAACTCCAGCAGGCCGAAGCGGCGCAGCCCCTTGGTGGTGAACCAGAGCCCCTCGGCGTCCGACGAGTAGGGCACCAGCACCCAGTCGACCAGCCGGACCCGGCCCTGCGCGTCGGGCAGCGAGCGCAGCGCCGTGGCCGGGTCGAGGAACTGCAGGCCGAAGACGTCCACCACGTCGCCGCCGACCGCCTCGGCGACCCGCCGCGGCCACCGCGCGCGCAGCCCACTCGTGAGCGGGCGGCCAGCTGGCCGGTACTCCGCCTGCACCACCACCAGGTGGCTCGCGGCGGCCAGCCGGTCCAGCTGCGCCTCGCTGGCCCCGAACGCGGTGAGCAGGTCCGGCGGCAGCTCGGGGAACTCGCCGACGGGCCGGATGTCGACGCTCATCAGCGGACTGTCCAGCATCTGCCGGGCCAGCCCGTACACCGGCTCGGCGAGCCGGCCGGCCAGCGTCCCCACGGCCGTGCGGGCGGTCACCGACGGCAGTCCGGCCGTCGGCACCAGATAGGTCGCGCTCAGCGACTCCGGAACCGGAACGGGCAGGAAGTCGTCGGTGATGAGCATGTCGTCCCCCGGGTGGCCGCGCCGGTGCTGTCGTCGCAGGTACGCTACCCGGCTCCGGGCCACCGACTCAGGCGGACAGCACCAGTCCCAGGTAGACGAGCGTGGTGACCAGCTCGACGGTGGCGCCGAGCACGTCGCCGGTGATCCCGCCGAGGCGGCGTACCACGTGCCGCAGCAGCCCGGCCGCGACGGCGAGCGCCGCCAGCACGACCAGCGGGCCCTGCCACGGCTGTTGCGGCACCGCCGCGACCGCCAGCAGCGCGACGGCGGCGGTGGTGACGGCCAGCGCGACGGGGCCGACGCTGCCGGCGACGAGCGCACCCAGCCCTCTCCGGTCGCGCCGCCGGCACCCTCGCCGGCAGGCCAACGTCACCCCAGCCGCCCCGCCGCCGTGGCCCGTCAGCACGGCCGCGAACACCGCCGGGCGGGACCGGCCGGCCAGCTCGGCCAGCGCGGCGGCCTGCACCAGCAGGACGAGCACCAGGGCGACCACGCCGAAAGGGCCCCACGTCGGGCTTCTTCGCGATCTCAGGGCGCCGGCCCCCGCCGGGTACGACCCGAGACGCGTCCACGGTGTCGGCCAGCCCGTCCAGGTGCAGTCCGCGGGTGAGCACCGCCGCCGCCGCGACGGTGACTCCGGCGGCGACCAGCGGCGCGGTGCCGGCGGCCAGCAGCAGCAGGATGCCGGCCAGCGGCACGCCGAGCAGCGCGCCGACCGCCGGGGCGAGCGTCATCGCCGTGCCGGCGGTGGCGTCGACCCGGCCGACGCGCAGCGGCAGGATGGTGAGGTGGTCAGCGCCAGCCGCGCCCCGTCGCCGAGCCGCAGCTCAGCCGGCACGTGCGGCGGAGGTCTCCGCCGGCTCCGCGGCCGGCGTGGTGGTGGTCGGGCCGGGCCCCTCGGGCTCCGGCTCGTGGAAGTCGGGCTCCGTCTCCTCGACCGGTCCCGGCTCGTCGCCCGCTCCGCTGTCGTCGTCCTCGGCACGGGACGGCAACGCGGCGGCCAGCGCCAGCGCCGACCGCAGCAGCGGCAGCACGGTGAGCGCGTTCGCCCCCTCGCCGAGATCGAGTCGCAACTGGGTAAGCGGATCCAGGCCGAGCACGTCGGCGGCGAGCCGGACGGCCGGGTGACCCCGTCGTCGGCCAGCAGGCACCAGTGCCGGGCCTGCCCGGCAAGGTCCCGACTGATCAGCGCGGCGGCCACCCCGACAGGACCGTCCAGCAGCACCGGCAGCCGGCGGGCGGTCGCGCCCAGCAGGATGCCGGTGGCGACGGCGAGGTCCCCACCGCCCAACTCGGCGAGCACGTCGACGGCGTTGCGGAACGACGGAGTGCGGTGCAGGGCGTCGCGGACCGCGGCGCAGCGGGCCATCCAGGCCACGTCGTCGATCTCGCCGCCCGCGGTGACCACCCGGGCCAGCACCGCGGGCGGTTCGGCGCCGGCGGTCGCGGCCAGCACCGCCGCGGCCGTGGCCTCGGTGCCGGCGCCGCACGCGGCCAGCACCAGCAGTTGTACGCCGGCGTCCGCCGCCTCCTCGGCCAGCCGCCAGCCGTGGCGCAGGGCCGGAGTCCACCTGCTCGGCGTCCAGCGCCGGGCCGTGCTCGATGGGCGCGGCGGCGGGGGCGTCCACCACCTGTAGGCTCGCGCCGCTCTCGGCGGCCAGCCGGGCGAGCACGCCCTGCCCGGCTCCGGGCCTGCTCGGCGCGGCGGGCCGACTCACCGGCCGTCGTGCCGGCGGCGACGCCGCCCGCGTGGTCGCCGTGAACCAGCAGCACCCGCACGACCGCCACGGGGCCGGGACGGGGTGCCCTGGGTGGCGGCGGCGGAACGAGACGACCTGCTCCAGCGCACCGAGCCCGGTGCCCGGCACGTCCAGGCTCGCCAGCCGGTCGACGGCCTGCGGCCCGGCGTACTCGTCGGGCATGGGCAGTTTCCATGCCGGGCTGGATGACCAGGCCGGTCGCGACCAGCGGGAGGGCCGTGGTGGGCGCCGTCCAGCCGGCGCCGACGGCCTCGGCAGCGGGCTCGGCGGGCACCTGCGGGCTGGTCACCGGCGGCGAAGCGGGCAGCGGCGGAGCACCGGGGGTCTCCGACGACTCGCCGGTCGGCCCGGCCTGAGCGGGCACCGTGGCAGCTCCGGCCGACGGAGCCGGAAGCGGCCGGTGACGCGTCGGACAGTGCGGGTCGGGTGGCGGCGGGGCTTCAACCGGCACGGCTGGCCGGCGACCACCAGGACCACCGTGTCGCAGGCGTCCGCGACGGCGCGGTTGACCGCGCCGAGGGCGTCGGTGAACGCCCGGCCCAGCGGTGTGGTGGGTACGAGGGAGAGCCCGACCTCGGGGCTGACCAGCACCAACCGTGCGGCGCAGGACCGCACGGCGGCGGCCAGTTCGTCGACGGTGGCGGTGTCGTCGGCCGGCTGGTGCGCCGGGTCGAGCAGGACCGTCACCCAGCCGCCGAGGTCGTCGACGAGCAGGGTGTCCTCCGGCCGGGCGGTGGAGATCACGTCGGCGAGGCGACGCGGGTCGGTCGCGGTCTCCTCGGTGCTCCAGGTCGCGGGCCGGCGGGCGCGGTGCGCGGCGAGGCGCGCGGCCCACTCGGGATCGTCCCCCGGGTCGGCGGCGGTCGCCAGGTAGCGGACCGTGGACGCGTCGGCGACCAGGGACTCGGCGAACTCCGACTTGCCGGACCGGATGCCGCCGAGGACCAGAAGCGTGTTCCACCCGTCAAGGGACATGCTGCGTACCTTACGTCGAGCGGGCGGGCCGGCGGATCGCAGGTAGGGCACCGCCCGCCGGCCCGCGATGCGGTCAGCGCCGGTCGGGGGACTGGTACCTGACGTCGTTGGGGTTGACGTCCGCCGGCTTCGGATCCTCCTGCCAGGCCCCCTCGCCGGGGCGGGCCTGCAGGGCGTCGATGAGTTCCTCCCGCTCCATCTCCCGCGCGCCTTCGATGCCGCCGCGCACCGCGATGTCGCGCAGTTCCGCCGTGTCCATCTGCGGGATCGGTGTCGTCATTGCCGCCTCCTGTGCGTCGGGTTCCCGAACGACATACCCGGCCGCGGCAGGGTCAGTCCCGCCCGGGCGTCGGCCCGGCCGCCGATCGCCGCCCGTGGCCCGGTCGGCGGTGCTGCGGTACGACTACGCTGGCGGAGGTCCGTCCCAAGGGGCAGCAGCGGCGAGGGGAGACGCGCACATGGCGTGGAGCTGGCGGTACGAGGGTGCGAACGGCGAGTCGGTCGACGGGCCGGCCGAGTCGTTCGGTAGCCAGGCGGATGCCGAGTCCTGGATCGGTCAGACCTGGCGGGAACTCGCGGCGTCCGGCGTCACCTCGGTCGCGCTCCTGGAAGACGACCGGGTGGAGTACCGGATGAGCCTGCAGCCCGTGGCCGAGTGATGACGCCCCGGGACTCCGAGCCGCTGGTGCTCGGGGTGCCCCGGGCCGCCTTCCGGCCCAGCCCGGTCTTCCTGGCGCTGGTCGCCCTGCTGGTGACCAGCGCCGTGTTGACCTGGCACGGGATCGGCAACGTCCGGCTCACCGTGTTCGGCTTCGTCGTCTCCGGCTGGCTGGTCTCGTTGTGCCTGCACGAGTACGCCCACGCCGTGGTGGCGTACCGCAGCGGTGACCGGGGGGTGGCCCACCGCGGTTACCTGACCCTGAACCCGTTGAAGTACAGCCACCCGTTGCTGTCCATCGCGCTGCCGGTGGTGGTGGTGCTGCTCGGCGGCATCGGTCTGCCCGGTGGCGCGGTCTGGGTGGACCGGCACGTCATCCCGGGGCGGTTACGCCACACCCTGGTCAGCCTCGCCGGACCCGCCACGAACGTGTTGTTCGCCCTCGTGCTGGTGGTGGTGCTGCGGCTGGGCGCGGGTGGCGGTGGGCCGGTGCAGTTCTGGGCGGCGGTGGCCCTGTTGGCCTTCCTTCAGGTCACCGCGAGCCTGCTCAACCTGCTGCCGGTGCCCGGGTTGGACGGTGGGAACATGATCCAGCCGTGGCTGACCTCGCCGTACCGGCGGATGTACGACCTGTTCGCGCCGTACGGGTTCATCCTGCTCTTCGCGTTGCTGTGGAACCCGACGATCGGGGGCTGGTTCTTCACCGCCGTCTTCGCCATCGGCGACCTGCTCGGCCTGCCGCCGTGGCTGTACGCGACCGGTCTGGACCTGGTCCGCTTCTGGCAAAGCTGAGCACGGCCGATCGGACCGTCCCGCCCGGCCGACGTGCGGTACGCCGGCCGGGCGGGACGGGTCAGGGCCGTTCGGCCGGCGACTCGGTGCGCGCCGGGTCCCGCTCGGTCACCGGCTCGACGATCTCGTCGATCGCCTTGAGCAGGCCGGCGTCGAGCTTGACGCCGGCCGCCTTGACGTTGTCGTGCACCTGCTCGGGGCGCGAGGCACCGATGATGGCCGACGACACGTTGGGGTTCTGCAGCACCCAGGCGATGGCCAGCTGGGGCATGGTCAGCCCGGCCTGGTCGGCCAGCGGCTTGAGCTGCTGCACCCGGGTCAGCACGTCGTCGGTCAGCCACTTGGCGATGAAGCCGGCACCAGACTTCTCGTCGGTGGCCCGGGAACCGGCCGGTGGCGGCTGGCCGGGCAGGTACTTGCCGGAGAGCACCCCCTGGGCCATCGGCGACCAGACAATCTGCCCGAGGCCCAGCTCCTCGCTGGTGGGGATGACCTCGGCCTCGATGACCCGCCAGAGCATCGAGTACTGCGGCTGGCTGGACACCAGCGGGATGCGCAGCTCCCGGGCGAGGCCGTGCGCCTCGCGGATCTGCGATGCCTTCCACTCGGAGACGCCGATGTAGTGCGCCTTGCCGGAGTGCACGACGTCGGCGAAGGCCTCCATCGTCTCTTCCAGCGGGGTGCTGTAGTCGTACCGGTGGGCCTGGTAGAGGTCCACGTAGTCGGTACGCAGCCGGCGCAGCGATCCGTTGATCGACTCCATGATGTGCTTCCGGGACAGGCCCCGGTCGTTGCGGCCCGGCCCGGTGGGCCAGTACACCTTGGTGAAGATCTCCAGACCCTCGCGCCGCTCCTGCTGCAGCGCCCGGCCGAGGACGTCCTCGGCGCGGGTGCCGGCGTAGACGTCGGCGGTGTCGAAGGTGGTGATGCCGGCGTCGAGGGCGGCTCGCACGCAGGCGAACGCCGCTTCCTCCTCGACCTGCGAACCGTGGGTGATCCAGTTGCCGTACGAGATCTCACTGACCATGAGGCCGGAGCGGCCCAGGTGTCGGAATTCCATGCTCTGACCCTAGCCCGCCCTGGTGGACCCGGCAGGCGACGGTGATCAGTCGGGGTCGGACAGCAGGGCGTGGCGCAGGCTGCGGCCGAGCCAGCGGCGGAAGGTCTCCTCGCGCCAGCCGCGTTCCAGCACCAGTGCGCCGTAGTGCGCCGGGTCGTTGTAGAACCACACCTCGTCGATGGCGGCCTCGACGTCGGAGCCCTGGCGCAAGCGTGCGTCCAGGGCGCGCATCCGCTCGACCACCATCGTGGCGCCGAGCCGGCGGTTGCTCAGCAGCGTCCGCCAGACCTCGGCCACCTCGGGGCTGCCGTCGGCGGCCCGCCGGACGGTCTCGAAGACCCTGGTGGTCCGCGCGCCGATCAGGGTGCAGATGCCGGCGTACGCGTCGAGTACCTCACCCCCGGTGGTGGCCTCCCACACCGGCCGGTACCAGGGGCGTTGGGCCACCGGCACCGGCTCGTCGTCGCCGGCGAGCGCCTCGTCGAGCACCTGGCGCAGCAGCGCCGCCTTCGAGCCGAACGCCGCGAACACGGTGGGTCGGGCCACCCCGGCCGCGGCTGCCACGTCGGCCAGCGAGGTGGCCGTGTAGCCGCGCGCGACGAAGAGTTCGGTCGCCGCCGCGACCACGGCCTGTCGGGTACGGCGGGCGTTCTCCTCGCGGATCCGGGACCGGTACGGCCTGGTCGCTTTTCCGTCCTTGACTTCATCCATGGCGTCGTCATACTAGCAATGTATTCACTAGACTCCTAGCTATCGAATAGCGACTGGCTATCCAATAGCTCGCTGTCCAGCGAAGCTTGTCGACACCGGGGAGGCACCCATGTCCGTCCATCCGTTCGTACGTCGGCCCGACGAGGGGGAGGCGTACTGGTTCCTGGGCAACCTGGTCACCGTCAAGGCTGCCGGCGCGCAGACCGGCGGCCGGCTCACCGCTGTCGAGTTCGTCAACCCGCCCGGCTTCGCCCCGCCACTGCACCGGCACCAGGTCGAGGACGAGATGTTCTACCTGCTGTCCGGCACCGCAACGTTCTACTGCGACGACGCGGTGCTGACCGCCGCACCCGGCGATTTCGTGCTGCTGCCGGCGGGCCTGCCGCACACCTTCGTGGTCGGTCCGGACGAACCGCTGCGGGTGCTGCAACTGACCACCCCCGCGGGCTTCGAGGAGTACGTCGCCGAGGTCGGGGTGCCGGCGGTGGAGCGTCGGCTGCCGGACCCGGCGCCGATCGACCCGGCCGCGCTCGGGCACGCCTCCGCGCGGCACGGGATCGAACTGCTGGGCCCGCCACCCGGCCAGCCGACCGGCCCGGCCCCCAACCGACCCACCGGCCAGTACCGTGACCGCCTTCAGCGCAGCGAGACGGGTCGCGGTCCGAGCTGGTCTTGGCCCGCGACGCCGGAGGATCGTCTTCCGCATCCCCGGGTACGAGCGCACTCCGGCCCCGGCGCCTGCGCGCCCCACCGGCGCGTGCCGGGCCCCGCACCGGACGCCGCCACCCGTGCCGGGTGGGACCCAAGGCCAGGCAGGCCCGCACGCGGCCAGTAGCGCCGGCCTGATCCCGCGCCGGGACGCGACCGCCGGTGGCCGCGCGGCGACCGGCGGTCGGGCCGCCGGCCTCAGGCACCGGGTTGGCGTCGGCGCAGTCCGTCGATCTCGGCGCGTTCCACCACCACCGCCAGATGGAAGTGAGAACACATCCAGATCGATCAACGACTCGCATGCTGCCAGTCAAGCACCAGTTCCAACCTGCTGTTGACCGGGAAAACGACTAAGGATGATCATGCGCCAGATGCCGTGCGCCTGACGATCACCTGGCCGCTCCGGTCCACCACACCCTTGCGGCCAGCCAGGTCCACCACGGCCAGCCCCTCCTCGGTGAAGCCGTCGACGTGGTGGCCGTCGGCCAGCGTGGTGTGGAAGCCGTGGTAACGGGTCGGCACCACGATCCGGCCGGTGCGGTCGACGGCGCCCCAGCCCTCCCGGCGGACCACCGCCACACCCTTGTGGAAGGGCCGCACGTCGGCGAAACCCGGCGGCACCGCCACCGCGCCGGTGGCGTCGACGGCGTGCCAACCGCTCTCGTCGCGCACCACCCAGGCCAGGCCGTCGGAGAACGGCCGAGCCGCCAGGTAGGTCGGTTCGAGCACCGTCTCGCCGGCCAGGTTGATCAACGACCAGCGGTCGGTCTGCGGTCCGCGTACCCAGGCCAGGCCGTCCCGGAACGGCTGCGCCTCCGCGTACCGGGCGGCCACCACCATGTCGCCCTCGGCGTCCGCGTAACCCCACAGGCCCTGGCCGCCGTCGCGCGCCGGCACCGGAGTGCGGTCGCGCTCCAACACCTCGTCCCAACTGCGCGGGTACGGCCCGAAGCCGCCCTCCTCGGCTCGGCTGGCGACCGCGTCGAGGCCGGTCCGGACCCGGTCCAGCAACTCGGCGTCCTGCTCGCCGCGCAGGTCGAGAGCCCGCTCGAAGTGATGGCAGGCCTCGATCAGCCGGCCCTGGTCGTAGCAGCAGCGGGCGGCGTGCTCGTGCAGCGCGGCGCGAAGCCGGTCGGGTAGCTCGATCGAGTTGGCCTCCGCGAACAGCCGGTCGGCCTCGGCGAACTCGCCCCGCCAGCGCAGTACGTGGGCCAGCCGGGCCTGGGCGAGCGCGGCCCGGCGCAACTCACCGGTCGCCTCGGCGTAGGTCAGCGCCATTCGGCCGTCGGCCAGCGCGTCGTCCAGGTCGTTGAGGACCCGCGAGGCGACCGCGCGCAGGCTCAGCAGCCGGGCGCGGGACCGGTTGTCCAGCGCCGAGGCGAGTTTCTCGGTGAGCCGCTCCCGGACCTCGCGCAGTTCCTCCGGGTCGTCGACGGTCTCCCGCAGAGTCACCGGATCGAGACGCCAGCGGAAGCGGGCCAGCACCTGTTCGGGATCGGCCGGTGGTTCCGGTGCCGGCTCGTCGTCGGTGGCATCCGCGGCGCCCTGCTCGTCGGTGGCCGGGAGTCCGGAGTCTGCCGAGGGGTCGAGCAGCGCGTCGACCGGGCCGCTGCCATCTCCGACGTCACCCGACGCGGTGCCGGCAGCACCCTCGACAGCCTCGCCAGGCGCGGGTGTCGCCGCCCGCCGCGCCAGTGGGCCCGCTGCGTACCCGAGCTGAGCCTGGTCGTCCGCTGGCTGGGGTCACCGGTCGGCGAAGAGGCTCCGGCGACGTCGAGACCGGCACGGCCGAGACCGGCGCACCGAAGTCGGGCCCGCCGGGAGTTCTGGAGACCGACGGCGCCGACACGGGAGGCGCCGAGGTCGGCAGTGTTCCGGCGGACGGCGTGGTGACCGGTGGCTGCGAGACGGCGGGTGCGGGTGAACCGGCAGTGTCGACGCCAGCGGGAGGCACGCCGGGACCGCGGGCGGTGGGGTGGCCGATGCCGGTGGTGCGGCGGCTTCCGGGCTGATCGGGTGGTGGCGGTGCGGACGGTGCCGAGCCGGGAGATGCCGTGGCCGGCGGCGCGAGGGCCGCGACGTCGGGCGGTGCGAGGTCCGGGTGGCGCCGGCCGGTCGGCGGGCGTAACCGGGTGGTGCCGACACGGGCCCGGCAGCTGAGCGGATCGGGGCAGGCGGTGCGGGCTGCACCGGTGGCGGTGCGGCGGCAGGCGGGGCCTGCGCGCCGCGGCAGGCAGCTCGGTGGCGGGCCCGAACCAGCTCTGCCGGAGCGTCGGCGAGGCAGGCGGGTCCCGGCGCGGACGGCTCGGGCGCCGGCGGAACGTACCCAGGTGGGCTGGCGGGCTGGCGGTGCGGTCGGCGCCGGGGCCGCGCCCGGCGGGGGATCGGGTCGTGCTTCCGGCGGCGGTCCCACCGGTGCCGGGTCGGCGGCTGGCCCCGGACATCCCACGCCCCGACGGTGCAGGCACGGGCGGCTGGGCCGGTGGTGCGGAGACCGGTCGGTGGGCGGGTGGTGCGGGCACGGAGCGTTGGGTGGGTGGTGCGGAGACCGGACGGGCCGGGGCGCAGCGACAGGTGCAGGGCGCGGCGGCCACCGAGGGCGCCGGTGTCGGTGGTGATGGCGAAGGCGACGACCGGCTGATCGTGCAGTGGAGCCGGACGGACCTGGTGCTCGTGCAACGGCGCGCGGGACGTACCTCGTGCTGAAGATGCAGCGGTGCCGGTCGGACGGCGTCCCCCGTCGGTGCCCGGCCGGCAGCGGAGGCGGCAGGCCGCTCCGGTCCTGGCCGGGAAGGTCAGTCCGGTTGTGGTCGGGAGCGTGACGGTGCAGTCCGGTCCTGGCCGGCTCAAGGTCCCCGACCGGCGCGGCAGGGGGCGACGGTGTGGCGCGGAGTCGACCCCGGCTGGCGGTGCTGCGGAGCGGGGAGACAGGCCGGGCCGGCCCGCTGCCGCGGGTGAGACTGGACGGTCCCACTCCGGGAGCGGGGGAGACAGGACTGGTTGCGCTCGGGGCCGGGAGAGACGGGATGGTCCGGCACCACCGACAGGTGCCGGCGGCGCGGATCCTGGTCAGGTGCCCGGAGACCGGCCGCTCAGGCTCGGGCAGCGCAGCGGCCGGCGCCGGTCGACAGACCGCTCCGGTTCGGCACCGTCCGGTGAGCCGCCCAGCCGCCAGTCAACATCCCGCTCCTGCGGAAGTCGGCCGCTGGTACTCGCGATGGTCCCGACCGCTGCTCGGCCGCAACGGTCCGGGTGCCGGCCAGGGCAGGTCGCCGCGCGACAGGTGCCGTACTCCTGCGGATCCGGCGTCGACGGCTGCGGGGCACCCACCGGCGGTCGCGGTCCGGGCGGACCCACTCATCGGCGGGGGGTACCCGGACCGGTTCGTCGTCGACGTAGCCGTCCGGGTACGGCGCGGCGTCGGGTCGCCGCCGACGAAGTCACCGCGGTAACCGTCGACCACCGGGCCGTCGGCGCGGGCCGGCTGCGGGGTGGTGACTCCACTGGTAGCGGGGACGCGGGAGACGTCCTCGGGCGGCCGACGGTCGACGCTGATCGGCCGGGCGGTGTTGTGCGGCGGCGGGCCGACGTTCCTCGTCCGTCTCGCCACCCAGCCGGAAGGGCTCCGGGCGGCCGGGGACACCGGTGCCCGCGCCGGTACTCGTCGCAACCGGTCGGCTCGGCGCGGCGGCGCAGCCGATCCGGGTACGACTTTGTCGGGCTCGCGCTGGCTCCGTCGCTCCGGTTCGGGTCGTGGGTACCGGTCGTCGCGCCGGGTCACGTCGTTCAGGCTCCCGGCCGGCGTACCGCTGCGGGTCGCGTCGCGCGTACCGGTCGGGATCGCGCTGGTCGCGGGCGCGATCCGGGTCGCGCCAGTCCGGATTCGCGCGGGTCTCGGCGGTCCACGTAGCGGTCCGGGTCGCGCCGGTCGCGGCGCGGCGGCGCACCGGCGCCGGAGGCCTGCGGTCAGAAGTCCGACCAGACGACCCGTCGCGACCCCTGGGAGCATCGTCGTACGACGAGCCGCCCCTCAGTCCGGGCGCTCCGTCCGGGAGCGGGTGGCACCGACCGGTCGTACGGTTGCGCACCGTTCGAATGCGGCGGGTCGACGGTCGGGGATCTCGTGCCGGCCCGGCCAGCCGTCCGGCTCGTCGTCCCAGGACCGGCCGACGTAGGTGCCGTCGGGTCGGGTCGGCGCGAGTGGCGGCACCTCGGCGCGTCCGACGGCGCTCGCGCGACCTCGTGGGGGCGGTGGCTGGTGCTCGGCCCCGATGTCACCCGGGCAACGCTGGCCGAGGGGAACTGCGGCTGCCATTCGCTCGTCGGCTCGACGACCCAGGATGGCTCGGCGGGATCGATGCCACCGGTCGGCGTAGCCTGACTCATCCGCCGAACCTGTCGCTGCGGCCGGGACGCCGCCGGTGGGCGGCGCACGTCACGCGACCCGCAGCGCGGGAACCGGTCCGACGCAACCGCGGCGACCCGGGGCCGTGCACCGGCCGCGCCGGAGCCCAGGGCCGGCGCCCGCCCGCTCACGGTCGCGCCCCGGTGGTCGGCTCGCGTCCGCTCGCTCACGGCGATGTCACCTCGTCGGAAATGGTCGCGCTGGGCACCCCGGAGGCCGGCAAAATCGCTCGTCCGGGCACCGGATGGCTGCGCATGGAGGGTAACGGCGCGGGCTCGGTCACCGCCACTGCGGCACCCTCGTCAACCCAAACGTTATCCTATTGATCCGGACATTTATCCCTATGCCGGTATCGGACTCCCGACGCTGCCACACCCACCGTCAGCCGCTCGTCGCCCGGCCTGTGCGGCGCGGACCGAACCCGCGGTCAGACCTGGTCGCCGATGGCGACCCGTGGCTCCGGCGTACGCAGCTTGCGGAAGGTGATCGCCCGCATGATCGCGTAGAGGTACAGCGACCCCATTCGCTGGGTGGACTTCGGGAACCGCTCGCGGACCAGCTTCTTGATCTTGCGCGAGATGAGCACCGAGTCGACCACCACGCCCAGCGCCAGCGCACCCCAGAGCAGGTTGGAGGCCAACCGGATCACCGGCGGCATCGCCTGGTTCGAGCCGATCAGCACCACCAGCGCACCACCGAAGAACCAGGTGCCGACGGTACGCCGGGAGTCGACCACGTTGCGGGCCAGCAGCCGCTCCGGCCCCCGGTCGCGGGGGCCACCCTCCCGCCGGAACTCCGCGGCCGCCTCGGCACGACGCTGTCGGCGCTCCGCCTTCGCCTCGTCCTTGCTCAGCGGCTTCGTCGCCCCGGCGGGTCGACGCCCGGTCACGGGTCGCTTGGGCGTCTGGCGACCCTTGGCCGGGGTGTAGGCACGGGACCGAGCCGCCTCGGCCGCCTCCTCCTGCGCCGGGGTCAGCGGCTCGGTGGCGGGATCGGCGAGGTCGGCGGACTTGCGACGAAACAGCGACGGCACGCGGCAAGGGTAGCCAACGCCGCGCGCCTGCCGCACATCGCGGTGCGCCGAACGCGCGGCGGGTGACGTCGCTGGCCGACTACGGTCGTTCCACGTGCGCGCCGAGGTCGGCGAGCTTGGCCTCGAAGTCCTCGTAGCCCCGGTTGATCAGGTCGACGCCGTAGACCCGGGAGGTGCCCTCGGCGGCCAGCGCGGCGATCAGGTGGCTGAAGCCCGCCCGCAGGTCGGGAATGACCAGGTCGGCGGCGTGCAACTTGCTCGGGCCGGCGATCACCGCGGAGTGCTTGAAGTTGCGTCGGCCGAAGCGGCACGGGGTGCCGCCCAGGCAGTCCCGGTAGACCTGGATGTTCGCGCCCATCGAGTTCAACGCCTCGGTGTAGCCGAGGCGCTGCTCGTAGACCGTCTCGTGGACGATGGACAGGCCACGCGCCTGGGTCAGGGCGACCACCAGCGGTTGCTGCCAGTCGGTCATGAAGCCCGGGTGCACGTCGGTCTCCAGCGCGGTGGCCTGGAGTTCGCCGCCCGGGTGCCAGAAGCGGATGCCGCCCTCCTGCCCCGGCTGTCCCAGCCGAGGGGGGCGGGTGTCGGTCACCTCGTACTCGCCGCCGACCGAGCGGAAGACGTTCAGGAAGGTCATCATGTCGGCCTGCTCGGCGCCGAGCACCTCGACGTGACCCCGGGTGGCGAGCGCCGCCGCCGCCCAGCTCGCCGCCTCGATCCGGTCCGGGATCGGCCGGTGGGTGTAGCCGTGCAGTTTCGGTACGCCCTGGATCTCGATCACCCGGTCGGTGTGCACCTTGATGATCGCGCCCATCTTCTGCAGGACACAGATCAGATCGATGATCTCCGGCTCGACCGCCGCGTTGCGCAGCTCGGTGACGCCCTCGGCCATCACCGCGGTCAGCAGCACCTGCTCGGTCGCGCCCACACTCGGGTAGGGCAGCGCGAACTTGGTGCCGTGCAGCCCGTTCGGCGCGGACAGGTGCAGCCCTTCGGGGGTCTTGTCGACGGTCGCGCCGAACTCCCGCAGCGCCTGCAGGTGGAAGTCGATCGGCCGGGGCCCGATGTGGCAGCCGCCGAGGTCCGGAATGAAGGCGTGCCCGAGGCGGTGCAGCAGCGGCCCGCAGAACAGGATCGGGATCCGGCTGGAGCCGGCGTGCACGTTGATCTGGTCGGTGCTGGCGCTCTCCACGTTGGCCGGGTCGAAGACCAGCTCGCCGTCCTCGTCGCCGTCGGTGACCTTGACACCGTGCAGCCCGAGCAGACCCCGGACGACCTCGACATCGCGGATCTTCGGTACGTCGAACAGCCGGCTCGGGCTGTCGCCGAGCAGGGCGGCGACCATCGCCTTGGAGACCAGGTTCTTCGCGCCGCGCACGCGGATCCGCCCTTGCAGCGGCGTGCCTCCGTGTACGACCAGGATGTCGTCGGTCAACGCAACCTCCAGCGCGTGCGTGCTGCCGTTTCGATGGATGGACACCACCGGTTCGCTACCCGGGGCGCGACCGCGCGCAAACGCCCGCGCCCGCATGTGTCGTCGCCCGGCAGCATAGCCCTCCGTGATGAGAATGGATCCGGTCACACCGCTTCGGAGGGCATTTATCGGTGATCCGGCACTTTCGCGTACACCGGGCGTTACTGAGCGTGATGCCTGGTCGAGGTCAGGCGCCGGGCAGCGCGAGCATCTGGTCCAGCGCCACCCGGGCGTGGTGCGCGGTGTCGGCGTCCACCGTGATCCGGTTGACCACCCGCCCGGCGACCAGCTCCTCGAGCGCCCAGACCAGGTGCGGCAGATCGATGCGGTTCATCGTCGAGCAGTAGCAGACCGCCCGGTCCAGAAACATGATCTTTTTGTCGGGGTGGGCCAGCGCCAGCCGGCGGACCAGGTTCAGCTCGGTCCCGACGGCCCAGGCGGAGCCGGCCGGGGCGGCCTCGATGGTCCTGATGATGTACTCCGTCGACCCGACCAGGTCGGCCGCCCGCACCACCTCGTGCCGGCACTCGGGGTGCACCAGCACGGTCACCCCCGGCACCCGCTGCCGGACGTCGTTGACGCTGTCGAGCGTGAACCGGCCGTGCACCGAGCAGTGTCCGCGCCAGAGGATCATCTTCGCCTCGCGTAGCTGCTCGGCGGTGAGCCCGCCGCCCGGCTTGTGCGGGTCGTACAGCACGCAGTCGTCGAGGGAGAGGCCCATCTCCAGCACGGCGGTGTTGCGGCCCAGGTGCTGGTCGGGCAGGAAGAGCACCTTCTCGCCCTGCTGGTACGCCCACTCCAGGGCCCGCTTCGCGTTCGACGAGGTGCAGACCACACCACCGTTGCGCCCGACGAAACCCTTGATGTCCGCCGAGGAGTTCATGTAGGTGACCGGGACGGTGTGCTCCGCCAGGCCCAGCTCGGTGAGCACGTCCCAGGCGTTCTCGACCTGCGGCAGCGCGGCCATGTCCGCCATCGAGCAGCCGGCGGCCAGGTCGGGCAGTACCACCTGCTGCGCGTCCGAGGTGAGGATGTCCGCGCTCTCGGCCATGAAGTGCACGCCGCAGAAGACGATGAACTCGGCCTGCGGCCGGGCTGCGGCCTCGCGGGCCAGCTTGAACGAGTCGCCGGTCACGTCGGCGAACTGGATCACCTCGTCGCGCTGGTAGTGGTGGCCCAGCACGAAGACCCGGTCACCGAGGGCGGCCTTGGCCGCCGTCGCGCGGGCCACCAGGTCCGGATCGCTCGGTGCCGGCAGGTCACCCGGACACTCCACGCCACGTTCGGTGGCGGGGTCGCTGCCGCGGCCGAGGAGCAGCAGCGCAGTGGCGGTGTTGGAGGGCTCAACCCAGGTCGACGTCACGCCTCCATGGTCCCACAGCGCGACCGCCGTGCCGCCCGCGCCGGTGTGGGCTGCCACACTGCCAGGCATGCGCGTACTGCTCTGCCCGGACAAGTTCGCCGGTACGCTCCCGGCTCCGCAGGTCGCCGCCGCCGTGGCCGAGGGCTGGCGGGAGGTGGCACCCGGGGACGACCTGCTGGTCAGGCCGCTGGCGGACGGGGGACCGGGCTTCCTCGACGTGCTCGCCGAGGCGCTGCCCGGCCAGCGGGTGCCGGTGCCGACGACCGATCCACTGGGCCGCCCGGTCACCGGTGAGATGCTGCTCACCGACGGGGGCGCGGTCGCCTGGCTGGAAAGCGCGCACGCCTGCGGGCTGCACCTGCTCTCCGCCGCCGAGCGTGACCCGCTGGCCACCACGTCGTACGGCCTGGGTCTGCTGATCGCCGCCGCGGTCGAGGCCGGCGCACGCACGGTGGTGGTCGGGCTCGGCGGCTCGGCGACGAACGACGGTGGCGCGGGAATGTTCGCCGCCCTGGGCGCGGTGGCGCTGGACGGCACCGGCGCGGCCCTGCCGTACGGCGGTGCGGCGCTGGCCGCGGCGGCGAAACTCGACGGGACGCCCCGGTTGCGGGACGCCCGGCTGATCGCGGCGACCGACGTCGACAACCCGCTGCTCGGGCTGCACGGCGCGAGCAACGTCTTCGGCCCGCAGAAGGGCGCCGACCGGGCTGACGTGCTGCTGCTCGATGCCGCGCTCGGGCGCTGGGCCGAGGTGCTGGAGCGGGACCTGCCCGGCTGCCCCAGTGGGCTGGGCGCACTGCCCGGTGGCGGCGCCGCCGGCGGCGCCGGTGCCGGGCTGCTCGCCCTGGGCGGACGGTGCGAGTCCGGCATCGGGCTGGTCAGCCGGGTCGTCGAACTGGACACCGTGCTCGACGAGGTCGACCTGGTGGTCACCGGGGAGGGCCGATTCGACCACCAGTCGCTGCGCGGCAAGGTGGTGGCCGGAGTGGCCGGGGCCGCGCGCGACCGGGGCGTACCCTGTGTCGTGCTCGCCGGGCAGGTGAGCACCGGTCGGCGGGAGGCGGCGTCGGTCGGGGTGACCGACACGTACAGCCTGGTGGAGCACTTCGGCGGTGAGGAGCGCGGCGGGTTGGCCGCCGCGCTGGAGCGCCCGGCGCAGGGGCTGCGTGAGCTCGGCGCCCGGCTGGCCCGGCAGTGGAGCCGCTGACCCGGTTCGGACCGAGTGCCTGGTCACGCCGCCGGGTGGCGCGGCCACCGGCGGCCTACAATCAGAAACTGGACCACTGTGGGAATCGCTGACCGGCGGCTGACGTTGGCCAGGGGAGGACCACACCGACGCGCCGCAGGGAGAATTCCACGTGACCACGCCAGCGCAGACCGAGTCGACCGAGGCCAAGGCCCCCACGTCCGTCGTCCTCACCGACGTCGCGGCGCAGAAGGTCAAGGCCCTGATCGAGCAGGAGGGCCGCGACGACCTGCGACTCCGGGTCGCCGTGCAGCCGGGCGGCTGCTCCGGCCTGCGGTACCAGCTCTTCTTCGACGAGCGTTCGCTCGACGGTGACATCGTCACCGACTACGACGGTGTCGAGGTCGTCGTCGACCGGATGAGCGCCCCCTACCTGGCCGGCGCCACCATCGACTTCGCCGACCGGATCGACGCCCAGGGCTTCACGATCGACAACCCCAACGCGGGCAACTCCTGCGCCTGCGGAGACTCCTTCAGCTGAGTCCGGTTTCGCACGCGGACGGCGGTACGGCCCATGGGCCGTACCGCCGTCCGCGTCTCTGCGTCTCCGGCCACCGTGGCCCGACCAGAACCTCCTGATCGCCCGTGCCGGCGGGGTCGACGGGAGTGGCGGAGGTGGCGGGTGGGAGAGAGGCGGATGGTCGCCCGCAGGTGGTGCTGCCGGTAGGCTGATCGGGCTCTGCCGCCGACCCCGAGGGTTGCCATGAAGATCGCCGTGACCGGCTCGATCGCCACCGACCACCTGATGAGCTTCCCCGGTCGGTTCGCCGACCAGCTCATCGCCGACCAGCTGCACAAGGTCTCGCTCTCCTTCCTGGTGGACGACCTGGTGCTGCGCCGGGGCGGGGTGGCGGCCAACATCGCGTTCGGCATGGGCCAGCTCGGTCTCCAGCCGGTGCTGCTCGGCGCCGTCGGCGCCGACTTCGCCGACTATCGCTCCTGGCTGGAGCGGCACGGCGTGGACTGCGACTCGGTGCACGTCAGCGAGATCGCCCATACCGCCCGCTTCGTCTGCACCACCGACACCGACATGTGCCAGATCGCCTCGTTCTACGCGGGGGCGATGAGCGAGGCTCGCAACATCGAGCTGCACCCGGTCGCCCGGCGCCTCGGCGGGCTGGACCTGGTGCTGGTCGGCGCCAACGACCCGGAGGCGATGCTGCGCCACTCCGCCGAGTGCCGTGAGCGTGGCTACCCGTTCGCCGCCGACCCGTCGCAGCAGCTCGCCCGGATGCCCGGCGAGGACGTGGTGGCGCTGATCGACGGTGCCGACTATCTGATGACCAACGACTACGAGAAGTCGCTGCTGCAGAGCAAGGCCGGCCTCTCCGACGCGCAACTGCTGGACCGGGTGAAGATCCGGGTCACCACGCTGGGCAAACACGGGGTGGAGATCGCTGGGCGGGAGATCGAGACGATTCACGTGCCGATCGCCCGGGAAACCCAGGCGGTCGATCCGACCGGCGTCGGCGACGGCTTCCGCGCCGGCTTCTTCACCGCGCTGTCCTGGGGGGTCGGGCTGGAGCGGGCCGCGCAGGTCGGCTCCCTGCTGGCCACGCTGGTGCTGGAAACCGTCGGCACCCAGGAGTACCAGGTGCACCGCGACGCCTTCGTCAAGCGCCTCGCCGAGTCCTACGGCGACCACGCCGCCGACGAGATCCGCCCGCACATGCTCCCCTGACCCACCCTGCCTCTGCCGCAGCGCGAGCCAGGCGGTGTCCCGGGCACCGCCTGGCTCAGTGGGCGCGGCGCACGTCGTAGCCGGGGCCGGGTGCGTTGCCCAGGAACTCCTGCTGACGCATCCGGCACCAGGCCGGGATGTCGACCGCCGCCGCCGGATCGTCGGCGAGCACCCGGACCACCGTGCCCACCGGCAGCTCCGGCAGCCGGCGGGCCAGGGCGATCACCGGCAGCGGGCAGCGCTGGCCGAGGCAGTCGAGCACCTCGTCGGGCTGGTCGTCGGGAGCGCTCACAGCCCCGTCACCCCCGCCTGTTCCCGCAGGTCGGCGACGATGCCGGGCAGCTCGGTGAGGAAGCGCTCCACGTCGGCCTCGGTGCTGCCGGGGTGCAACGAGACCCGGACGTTGCCGTGCGAGAGCACCCCCATCGCCTCCAGCACATGCGACGGGCGCAGGGTGGACGAGGTGCAGGACGAGCCCGACGAGACGGCGAAACCCCGCCGGTCCAGCGCGTGCAGCAGCGCCTCCCCGTCGATGTACAGGCAGGAGAAGGTGACCAGGTGCGGCAGTCGGCGCTCGGGATCGCCGACCACCTCCACGTCCGGCACCTCCGCCGCCACCCGGGCCCGGATCCGGTCCACCAGCGCGGACAGCCGCGACGCCTGGGCCGCCGCGTCGGCCGTCACCGCGCGCAGGCTCGCCGCCGCCGCGACCACCGCCGGCAGGTTGAGCGTGCCCGGGGTACGCCCCGACTCCCGTTCGTCGGTCGGCCAGGGCGACTCCCAGCGGGTGCCCTTGCGGACCACGAGCAGTCCGACGCCGGGCGGACCGCCCCACTTGCGGGCACTCGCGGTCAACACCGACCAGCCGGGCGGCACCGGCATCCGGCCCACCACCTGCGCGGCGTCGACGTAGAGCGGCACGCCGACCGGGCGCAGGCCGCGGCGGCGGCCTCGACCGGCTGCACCGTGCCCACCTCGTGACTGGCCGCGATCAGCGCGGCCGACGCCACGTGGGCCCCGGCGACCGCCGTCGACCAGGCGTCCAGGTCCAGCCGGCCGAGACGGTCGACCGGCACCTCGACGGCCGTGCCACCGTCGGCGACGTGCTGTTCGGCGGCGTACAGCACGGCCGAGTGTTCGATCGCCGAGTGCACCAGGACCCGGCCGGCCCGTCGGCGTCCACGCAGGCCACCGAGCACGGCGGCGTGCGCGGCGGTGGTGCCGCTGGCGGTGAAGGAGAGCTCGTCGGGGCGTACGCCGAGGGTCTCGGCCGTGGCCTCGCGGGCGGCGTCGAGCAACTGACGCGCGCGCCGGGCCGGCGAGTAGAGCCGGTCCGGGTCGGCCCAACCGTCGTCGAGCGCGGCCAGCAGCGCCTGCCGGGCGACCGGATGCAGCGGCGCGGCGGTGGCCGCGTCCAGGTAGACGGGGGAGGCAGTCACGTCTGCCCACGCTATCGTCCCGGTCCGCACCCGATCCCCCGTCGGGTGCGGACAACGACCCCAACCGGGTCCAGCCCGTCATGGTCGAGTAATCTGCGACCGTCGGTGACGCCTTTGCCGCCGGTGCGGCGGCTCCGCTCGGCGGAGCCGGCCGAAACGAGGACACCGCGGCGCGCTAGGGAGGCAGGACCAGGTGGTCGCAAGGAGTTCGGAGGTACGGCCGACGGCCGTACGGCACAGCGCATCCTCGCGGGCCGGTGGGCGGCGAGGGCGTCGTGCCGGGCGTCTCGCCGGGCTCGGATTCAGTGGGGCGGCGCTGCTGGTCCTGCTCACGGGCTGTGATGTCGGAGCGGCGTTCGGCGGCTTCGGCTGGCCGCAGGGCGGCATCACTCCCGAGGCCCGACGGATGTACGACCTGTGGATCGCCTCGTGCGTCGCGGCGCTCGCGGTCGGCTTCTTCGTCTGGGGCCTGATCTTCTGGTGCATCGTGCGCTACCGCAAGCGCGGCAACGAACTGCCGGTGCAGACCCGCTACAACCTGCCGATGGAGTTCCTCTACACCATCGCGCCGGTGCTGATCGTCTCGGTGCTCTTCTACTACACCGCGGTGGTGCAGACCGACGTGGTCAAGACCACCAACAACCCCGATGTGACCGTCGAGGTGGTGGCCTTCAAGTGGAACTGGCAGTTCAACTACCGCGACGGCCAGGGCGTCGACGCCGAGACCACCGCGTCGGTGCTCGGCACCAGCGAGGTCATCCCGATCCTGGTGCTGCCGACCGGCCGGTCCATCCGGTTCGAGGAGACCAGCCGCGACGTCATCCACTCCTTCTGGGTGCCGGAGATGCTGTTCAAGCGGGACGTTTTCCCCGGCAGCATCCGTAACGAGTTCCAGGTCTCCTCGCTGGAGACCGAGGGGGCGTACGTGGGTCGCTGCGCCGAGCTGTGCGGCAGCTACCACGCCTTCATGAACTTCGAGCTGCGGGTCGTCTCGCCGGAGAACTTCGACCGCTTCCTCGCCGCCAAGCAGGGTGGCGCCTCGACCCAGGAGGCGTTGACCTCCATCGGCGAGGAGCCGTACGCGATCACCACGAGGCCGTTCGAGACGCGGCGTGACGAGAGCAACTTCAACCCGGACACCGCTCCGGCCGGCACGGGAAGCTGAGGCAACCGGCATGAAGACCGAGTGGCGTATCTTCCTGATCATCGCCGGGTTCCTGCTCTTCGCGACCGTCCTCTACGGCGGCTGGACGTGGGCCGACTCCGGCGGTCGGGTCGAGTGGATCGGCACCGTGGCCCTGCTGCTGTCGTTCCTGCTCTGCGCGATGTGCGGCGGCTTCTTCTGGTTCGTCTCCCGCCGCATCGACCTGCGCCCGGAGGACCGGCCGGACGCCGAGATTGCCGACGGTGCGGGCGAGATCGGCTTCTTCAGCCCGGGCAGCTACTGGCCGTTCGGGCTGGCCCTGGCCGCCGCGATCGCCGGCCTGGGCCTGGTGTTCTGGCAGTTCTGGCTGCTCGGCCTCGGTGCGGTGGCCGTGATCCTGGCCGCCTGCGGCCTGCTGTTCGAGTACTACAGCGGCACTCGGCGTACCGCCGAGCACTGAGCCTCGCAACGCGACAGGGCCCGCCCCGGTGGGGCGGGCCCTGTCGTCGTCGGGTGGGCGGGTTGTTCAGGCGGCGCGGTGGTGGACGGCCGCACGGCGGCGGGTCGACCGGCGCGGTGCGATGCTCACCACCATCATGATCGCCGCACCGCAGCCGGTGCAGGCCCGTTCGGGGCAGTCGGCACCGTGGCCGTCGACACAGGGGGGCACCTCGAACCGCTGGATGCTGCCGCAGATGTCGCAGTGAAGCTCGCGCTCCGACACGGACCTCTCCTTTCGCTCGGGGCGGCCGGTCGCCGGACGTCGCCGGAACTACTCGGTTGTAGTTTCCCACGACCCTCCGACGTGCCGCGCCGCCCGGGCACGGGCGAGGTCAGGCGGTGCGGGCGACCTCGATCCAGCGGTCGAGGGTGCGGGCGGCCGCACCGGAGTCGATCGACTCGGCGGCCCGGCCCAGACCGGCGCGGAGCGCCTCGGTCAGGTCGCCGTCCAGCGGACCCTGGGTGGCCAGCGCCGCCGCCGCGTTGACCAGGACGGCGTCGCGCACCGGCCCCGGCTCGCCGGCGAGCAGGCGTCGGGCCACCCGGCGTTGTGGGCCGCGTCGCCGCCGCGCAGTTCGGCGAGGGTGGCCCGGGGTACGCCGAGGTCGACCGCGTCCACCACGGTCTCCCTGACGGCCCCGTTCTGGGCGATCCAGAACCGGGTCGCGGCAGCGGTGGTGAACTCGTCCAGCCCGTCCTCGCCGCGCATCACCAGCACCGAGTCGCCCCGGGCCGCGAAGACGGCCGCCATCACCGGCGCCATCGTCGCGTCGAAGCAGCCGACGGCCCCGGAGCGGGGACGGCCGGGATTGGTCAGCGGGCCGAGGAAGTTGAACGCGGTCGGCACCCCCAACTCCCGGCGGACCGGACCGGCGTGGCGCATGCCGGGGTGGAACCGGGCGGCGAAGCAGAAGCCGATGCCGGCCTCGGCGACGCACCGGGCCACCTGCTCGGGCCCGAGATCAAGTGGAATGCCGAGGAACTCCAGCAGATCGGCGGTGCCGCAGGAGGACGAGGCGGCCCGGTTGCCGTGCTTGACCACGCGTACGCCGGCGCCGGCCACGACCAGCGCCGTCATCGTGGAGATGTTCACCGTGTGGGCGAGGTCGCCACCGGTGCCGACCACGTCGAGGGCCTCGGCGCGTACCTTCTCGGGCAGTTCGACCGGGACGGCCCGGCTCAGCATCGCCTCGACCAGCCCGGTCACCTCGGCCGGGGTCTCGCCCTTGGCCCGCAGCGCGACGGCGAAGCCGGCGATCTGGGCCGGCGCGGCCGATCCGGACATGATCTCGCCCATCGCCCAGGCGGTATCGGCGGTGGACAGTTCCTCGCCACGCAACAGCGCGGTGAGCAGGTGTGGCCAGGTCCGATCGCCCATGGCGGGCCTCCCGAGCAGACGGTTACGGGTGGGACGGGACCGGCGCCGGCTCGCCCGGCGCCGTGGCGGTGCCGGAGTGGGACGTCAGGCGGGTGCGCTCGTGCGCAGCAGCTCGGTCACCGTGGCGGCGGTGGTGACCGGGTCGAGCGGGTGCACCAGGGTGGCGTCGACCTCGGCGAAGGACGCCAGCCATCGGTCGGCGGCGCGGGCGATCACCACGCAGGTCGGTGGGGCGTCGTCGCGGTCGTCCTTGATCTGCCGGGCGATGCCGATGCCGCCGCCGGGGGTGGCCTCACCGTCGAGCAGCATCAGGTCGATCTCGTAGTCGTCGACCAGTCGGACGCACTCGGCGTAGGTGGACGCCTCGACGAACTCGACTCGCAGGTCGGCCGCGGGTCGGGTGCCGACGGCGAGCCGCATCCGGTCCCGCACCTGCGGGTCGTCGCTGTAGAGCAGGACGGTGCACAGACGGTCACTCATGCCGACACTCCGCTTCGCTTCGTGCCGTCCTGAGGCGCCATCGCACCGAGCGTGACCCGCTCGCTGTGCTCGCTCATGGCTCCCAACGGCTCCCACTTCGTAGCTGCGTGGCTGATCGTACCGGCCGGTGTGGTGCGCGTGACACGCCGCCCCGGCCGGTCCGCCGGGCTGGCCTCAGGCGGTGGTTTCCGCCGCCCGTCGGCGGGCCTCCTGGCGGTCCAGCTCGCGGTCGATCCGGCGGGCCTCCCGCTCGGCCTGCCGCATCCACTGCACGACCAGCACCGCGAGCATCGTCACGCTGACGAACTCGCCGCCGGCCCACAGGATGCCGCCGGCTAGCACCTGGTCCTCCCGGGGGTCGGCCCAGCCCAGCCCGAGCGAGGGGTACCAGTCGCCGCCGAAGAGGGTGGTGCTCTGCATGATGGTGAGCCCGAGCACGGTGTGGAACGGCACCGACAGCAGCATCAGCAGTGCCCGCCCGGGGTACGGCCAGCGTCCGGGCAGCGGATCCAGGCCGAGCAGCGGCCAGAAGAAGACGCAGCCGGTCATGATGAAGTGCGCGTGCACCAGCTCGTGCGCCCAGGCGTGTTCGAGCGTGTAGCGGTACAGGTCGGTGAAGTAGAGCGCGAACGGGTTCACCACGAAGATGGCGAACGCCACCAGCGGGAAGGTGTAGATCCGGGCGATCCGACTGTGCACCACCGCGAGCAGCCGCTTGCGTGGGCCGGTCGGCAGGGTACGCAGGGCCAGGGTCACCGGCGCGCCCAGGGCCAGGAAGATCGGCGAGACCATGGACAGCACCATGTGCTGCACCATGTGCACCGACAGCAGCGTGCTGTCGTACGCCTCCAGCCCGCTGACCGTCACCGAGGCGATGCCGCCGAGGCCGGGGCCGAGGAAGAAGATGGTCCGGGCGATCGGCCAGCGGTCCCCGCGCAGCCGCAGCCGGTACACCCCGTAGAGGTAGAGCCCGGCAGCGAGGACCAGGCCGACGGCGAGCCAGCTGTCCAGCCGCGCCTCGGTGAACACGGCGGTGATGGAGAACGGCGGCGGAGTGGCCTGGGCCGCCAGAATCCCGGCGCTCGTCGTCACGTCGCTGGCGGCAGGGCTGGTCGCGGCCGTGAGCAGCGGCGCGGTCGCGGCGGCCACGGAGATCGGATCGACGTGCAGCACACCAATCAGCCTAGGTCAGGCGAACCGGACGGTACCGATCGGGCCACTGCTGGCCCGGGTTTCACCCCCCGCTGATCGCCGGCCGTGGTGAACGGCAATAATGACCGCGTGACTGCGGCCCCAGCCATTGACAAGAGCCGGATCCACTCCCTGACGCGGCCGAACATGGTCAGCGTCGGGACGATCGTCTGGCTCTCCAGCGAACTCATGTTCTTCGCGGCGCTGTTCGCGATGTACTTCTCCATCCGCGCGGCGGCGCCGGAGCAGTGGGCGGAGCACACCGAGGTCCTCAACATCCCGTACGCGACCACCTTCACGGTGATCCTGGTGTTGTCCTCGGTGACCTGCCAGCTCGGCGTGTTCGCCGCCGAGAAGGGTGACGTCCACGCGCTGCGACGCTGGTTCACGATCACCTTCGTGATGGGCCTGATCTTCGTGCTCGGCCAGCTCAACGAGTACCGCGAGCTGGTGCACCACGGCGTCAAGATCAACAGTGACGGCTACGGATCGATGTTCTACCTGACCACCGGCTTCCACGGCCTGCACGTCACCGGTGGTCTGATCGCCTTCGTGATCTTCATGATCCGCACCACCATGGGCCGGTTCACCCCGGCGCAGGCCACCTCGGCGATCGTGGTGTCGTACTACTGGCACTTCGTCGACGTCGTGTGGATCGCGCTCTACGCCATGATCTACTGGCTTCAGTGATCTTGGCGCGCACCAGCCGCCTTGCCGCTGCTCCACCCCCCGCAACACAAGGTCCAACCGGTTAAGGACACAGGTCATGACTTCTCACAACGACCGCCGACGCGGTCTGTTCGCGCGGCTGCGCGGGCGGCCCGGGCGCCCAGCAGGGGCCGCCGCCGGCTGGGTGCTGCGGTCCGGCTGGTCGCCGCGCTGATGCTGGCCGGCGGCGCCTACACCGTGCTCGCCCCCGGCGCCGCCGCCCAGGAGAATCCGCCGCTGAGCAGCGCCGCCGCCGACGGCAAGGCGCTGTTCGACGTGAGCTGTGTGAGCTGCCACGGTCGCAACGCGCAGGGAGTCGAGGGGCGCGGGCCGAGCCTCATCGGCGTCGGCGCCGCCTCGGTGGAGTTCCAGGTGAGCACCGGTCGGATGCCGATGGCGCGGCAGGAGGCCCAGGCGGCGCGCAAGCCCGAGGTCTTCACCCGCGACGAGATCGACCAGCTCGCGGCGTACGTCCAGGAACTCGGCGGTGGGCCGGTCGTGCCGGCCGGTGACAACCTGCACGCCGACGGCAACGTCGCGATCGGCGGCGAGCTCTACCGGATCAACTGCTCGCAGTGCCACGCGTTCAGCGGTGGCGGCGGTGCCCTCTCCTCGGGCAAGTACGCGCCGAGCCTGCGGCCGGCCACCGACCGGCAGATCTACGCCGCGATGCTCAGCGGCCCGCAGAACATGCCGGTCTTCGGTGACAACCAGATCACGCCGGAGCAGAAGGCCGACATCATCGCCTACATCCAGCAGACGCTGAAGGACGACGGTGACCCGGGTGGCCTGTTCAACCTGGGCCGGTACGGACCCTCCACCGAGGGGGTGGCGATCTTCCTCGTCGGTATCGTCGCGCTGGTCTTCGCCAGCCTGTGGATCGCGGGCAAGTCGTGAGCGGGGGGACCATGAGCAGCCAGACCGGGCAGTCGAACCTGCCGAGCCAACGGGTCGACGTGAACGACCCCCGGCTCAGCCGGTTCGACATCGTCCGGGAGGGCGCCCGGCGGGACGACATCGAGATCGTCCACTACGAGCCGCAGGTGGCCCCGGGCACCAAGGCCGAACGGCGGCTGGTCCGCACGGTCGCGGGCTTCTTCCTGCTGACCGGGCTGGCGGCGACGGCGTTCCTGGCCATCTACATCTGGTGGCCCTGGGAGTACGAGCCGGGTCGCGGCGGTGACAAGCTCTACACCCCGCTGCTCGGCGTGACCCTCGGCGTCGCCCTGCTCGGCATCGGCTTCGGCATCCTCACCTGGGGCAAGAAGCTGCTGCCCAAGGAGGTGTCGATCCAGGACCGGCACGAGGGTGCCCCGCCCGCCGAGGACCAGCGGATCACCGGCGAGACCATGGCGTACATGGCCGACGAGCTGGGCGTGAAGCGTCGTCCGTTGCTCGGCGTGTCGCTGCTGGCCGGTCTGCTGCCGGTCGGTGCTGTCGCCGCCGCGCCCCTGGTCGGCGGGCTGATCTCCGACCCGCACAAGGACGACCAGATGTTGACCACCGGGTTCGCCCCCCGGGACGGTCAGAAGATCCGCCTGGTCCGCGAGGACGGCCGACCGATCCGGCCGGCCGACATCAGCGCCGGTGGTCAGATCACCGTCTTCCCGGGTGTGGAGCACGGGGTGAGCAACCGGTACGCCGACTCGCCCACCCTGCTGATCCACCTGCGCGAGGACGACGCCGTGGAATCGCGGCGCGCCAACGAGCGTGCCGGGCACGGCGGCTACATGTGGGGCAACTACGCCGCCTACTCGAAGGTCTGCACGCACGCCGGCTGCCCGGCGAGCCTGTACGAGCAGCAGACCAACCGGCTGCTCTGCCCGTGCCACCAGTCACAGTTCCTGATCACCGACAACGCCAAGCCGATCTTCGGTCCGGCCAGCCGGCGGTTGCCTCAGCTGCCCATCGAGGTGGACGCTGAGGGTTACTTCGTGGCGACGTCCGACTACACCGAGGCTGTCGGGCCCGACTTCTGGGAGCGGCCGTGAAGCGGCGAAAGTTTGACGTGGCAGCGGTGCCGGGCAACACCGCCCGAGCGGTCGACGACCGCTTCCAGGTGGCGACCCCGCTGCGCCGACTGCTCAACAAGGTCTTCCCGGACCACTGGTCCTTCCTGCTCGGCGAGATCGCGCTCTTCTCGTTCATCGTCCTGCTGCTGACCGGGGTCTTCCTGACCTTCTTCTTCGAGCCGGCGATGACGGAGGTCATCTACAACGGCAGCTACGCCCCGCTGCGGGGCACGCCGATGTCGGCCGCGTACGCCTCGACGCTGGACATCTCCTTCGACGTCCGCGGCGGCCTGATCATGCGCCAGATGCACCACTGGGCGGCGCTGCTGTTCATGGCCGCGATCGTGGTGCACATGCTGCGGGTCTTCTTCACCGGCGCGTTCCGCAAGCCGCGGGAGACCAACTGGATCATCGGCTCGCTGCTGTTCTGGGTCGGCTTCCTAGCCGGCTTCACCGGTTACTCGCTGCCGGACGACGGTCTGTCCGGCACCGGCCTGCGGATCGCCTCGGCGATCATGCTGTCCATCCCGGTGATCGGTTCCTGGGTGACCGCGGCGGTCTTCAACGGCGAGTTCCCGGGCACGATCATCATCAGCCGGTTCTTCATCGCCCACGTGCTGCTCATCCCGGGTCTGCTGGTCGCGTTGATCACCGTGCACCTGGGCCTGGTGTTCAAGCAGAAGCACACCCAGTGGCCGGGGCCCGGCCGGACCAACGGCAACGTGGTCGGCGAGCGGATGTTCCCGCGCTACGCGATCAAGCAGGGCGGCTTCTTCATGGTCGTCTTCGGCGTGATCGCGCTGATGGGCGGTCTGTTCCAGATCAACCCGGTGTGGCTGTTCGGCCCGTACGAGGCGTGGGTGGTCTCGGCCGCCAGCCAGCCCGACTGGTACGTGATGTTCCTCGACGGCTCGACCCGGTTGATGCCCGACTGGGAGATCACGATACCCATCGGCGAGGGCTATGTGATCCCGCCGCTGTTCTGGCCGACAGTGGTGCTACCCGGCATCCTGGTGGCGATATCCCTGCTCTACCCCTTCATGGAGGCCCGCCACCTGAAGGACTACCGCAGCCACAACCTGCTCCAGCGTCCCCGCGACGTTCCGTTCCGCACCGGCCTGGGCGTCATGGCCCTCACCTTCTACGTGATCCTGACCCTGTCGGGCGCGAACGACGTCATCGCCGACAAGTTCCAGATCAGCCTGAACGCGATGACCTGGGCCGGCCGGATCGGTCTGCTGCTGTTGCCGCCGCTGGCGTACTACGTCACCTACCGCATCTGTCTCGGGCTGCAGCAGCACGACCGGGAGGTCCTCGCGCACGGCGTGGAGACCGGCATCATCCGGCGCCTGCCGGACGGGCGGTTCGTCGAGGTGCACCAGCCGCTCGGCGCGGGCGACGGGCACGGCGAACTGGACTACGCCGGTTGGGTGGTACCGAAGAAGATGAACCGGCTCGGTGCCCTCGGCCCGGCCATCCGGGGCTTCTTCTACCCGATCGAGCGGCCGGCCGAGGCACCGGTCTCGCCGGGGCATCCCCCGGTCGAGCCACGGCCGGAGCGGGAGGAGATCACCAGCGGGGAGAACCGCCCCTGAGATCCGTCGTAATTTGACGTGGCGCCCGTCGGACCTGCTCCGGCGGGCGCCACGCCCGTTTCGCCGCATCCGGACGTCGTCATCGCTTCCCGCCGTCGCCGGATCGCAGGAATAACCCCGGTCAGCCGGGTATCCGTGCGGTCCAACGTCTCAACGGGGAGGAAGCATGTTGGGTATCAAACGCCTCGGCCTGCTGGCCGCGCTGGTGCTGGTGGGGGTCGCACCCGCGGCGGCGGCGCAGGCGGCGGCACAGCCGTCGGAACAGGACACCCAGTACCTGCAGGCGGTCCACCAGGTCAACCTGTACGAGATCGCCGCCGGTGAACTGGCCCAGCAGAAGGGTCAGAACCAGCAGGTCAAGGAGCTGGGGCAGCAGTTCGTCACGGACCACACCGAACTGGACCAGTCGGTGCAGGACCTGGCCGGACAGCTGAACGTCGACCTGCCGAGCGAACCCACCACGGAACAGCAGGCCGGTCTCGACCAGCTCAACAACGCCAGCGGCGAGGAGTTCGACCGGCTCTGGGTGACCCAGGAACTGGCCGGCCACGTCCAGGCCATCCAGGCGACCCAGACGGAGATCTCACAGGGCACCGAGCCGCAGGTGGTCCAGCTGGCGCAGACCGCGCTGCCGGTCCTGCAGGCGCACTACGACGCCCTGGTGATGCTGGCCGAGGAACTCGGCATCCCGGTCCCGGAGACCAGCCCGAGCGGCACGGCCAGCCCGGGTGGCACCGTCCCGGCTCCGGGTGGCACCACGCCGGCCCCGGGTGAGACCTTCACCGAGGAGCCGGTGCCCGGTGGCACCGTCACCGAGACCCCGGTGCCGCAGCAGAGCTGATTCGGCGGTACGAGCCGAGCCGGTCCACCCCCTGTGGGGTGGGCCGGCTCAGTCGGTGCTGCCCAGGCCGATGGCGAAGGCTTCCTCCAGGTCGTGCCGCGAGTACGCGCGGAAGGCGATGTGCGATTCGGTGTTGAGCACGCCGGGCACCTTCGAGATGCTGCCCGCGATGATCTGGGCGATCTCGTCGAACTCGCGGACCCGGACCATGGCGATCAGGTCGACGTGCCCGGCCACCGAGTAGACCTCGCTCACCCCCGGCAGGTTGGCCAGTGCCTCGGCCACCTCGGGGATCGAGTCGGTGGCGCAGTCGATCAGCACGATCGCGGTGATCACGGGACTCTCCGTTCGTCGGCGTACTCGCCCATGCTAGGCGCTGTGCCAGCAGCGCCGTGCGGGGCTGCGCCGGGCAGGCGCACGAAAAGGGCGGCGGACGCGAACAGCACCGCCGCGCCGATCAGGTAACCCGCTTCGACACCGTGCCGGGTGGCCTGCCAGCCGATCAGCGGTAGCCCCGTCGCCACCACGACCTGCATGAGTAGTGACTGTACAGACAGCACGGTGGCGCGTTCGGTCGCCTCGACGCGGTCGTGGAGCAGCTTCGCCTGTGCCGGAAAGGCCGCGCCGAGACCGAGGAACATCAGGCAGTAAGCGAGCCCGGCGAGCGTCATGGCACCCGGCCCCCGCAGGAGGGCGCAACCGGCGAGTCCGAGCATGGACAGTGCGGACACGACCGCTCCGGTCGCTGCCGCCCGCGCGTGTGATCCGCAGGTACGCACCGTCCAACCCGCGATCATCCCCCCTACGGCGTCGGCGCCGAAACCTGTGGCTGCCACCACCGCGTACGTGGCGGCGGCGGTCGGGCCGCTGGTCAGCTCGGCCAGCCAGGCCGGGGTGAGAAGTTCGATGGCACCCAGCGCGACACCCGCTCCGCCGGCCGCGAGCAACACCCGGGCCAGTACCCGGTCCCGCGCCGAAACCTGCAGCCCAGCGACGACGCCGGCGGGCACGCGACGCACGACGGCCGCCATCCTCAGACGCGGGCGCGGCGGCTCGGGCAGCCGGACCGTCACCAGGGCCCGCAGCGCCTCGACCCCGGCCGCTGTCAGCACCGGCACTGCCAGGGCCGGAAGCGCGCCGGTGTCACCCAGGGCCAGCGGCAGTAGACCGCCAGCGAGCGTGCCGACCGCCAGTGCCAGCGACCCGGCGACCTCACCGCGAGCCAGTCCGGTGGTCAGGTCGACATCGCGGTCGGCCTGCGCGTGCACGGTGTCGACGTACCACGCTTCCAGCGGCCCGGTCGACAGCGCGCGGGCGACGCCGCGCAGCACCGCGGAGGCCAGAAACAGTGCGACCGTGTCGGCCAGGCCCAGCAACAGCAGGCCGCCGGCGCCGGCCACCGCCGAGGCGACGAGAACGGGGCGGCGGCCGATCGCGTCCGTCAGCCCTCCGGTGGGCAGTTCGAGCAGCGCGACCGTGAGACCGTACACCGCGGTGACGAGCGCGATCGTGGGTACCGACAAGCCACGGTCGAGCATCAGCAGTACGAGGGGCACCAGATAGAGCCCGGTCGGCAGCCACAGGAGAAAGTTCAGCGATGCGTACCGACGCCGGGCAGCGTCGATGCTCATCGGCGTTCGGTGCGCGGAAAACCGGCCACCACGATGGACACGGTGACCGCGGTCGGATCGGCTTCGTCCCGTGCTCTCAGCTCGTCGAGGTGGGCATAGAAGCGGTCCCACAACTCGGCCACCGAGGAGCGGCTGAGCCGAGTCACGACATCGCCGATACCTGCCGCCTCCACCCACTCCGGATCCAGGTCGTCCAGGTGCGCCTCGAAGTGCTCGACATCGCCGACGAGCACCTCGACCTGTCGACGCCGCATCATCGCCGCAGCCTGCCGACCGGCATCACTCGCGGAGAGCTCGGTGTTGCTCCAACCGGTCGTGAGGTGTACGGCGGCCCAGCGCCGTTCTCGGGGATGTCGACGCCCGAGCGCGGACTCCGTGACGAACCCGTGCCGGGCCAGTACGCGTAGGTGGTAGCTGGTCGATCCGGACTCGGTGTCGAGCAGGCGGGCGAGCTCGGTGGCCGTGGCCGGGCCGTGCTCCCGCAGAGCCGCCAGCAGCCGCACCCGGAGAGGGTGCGCCACCGCTTTGAGGTCCGCGGGATCGGATACCCGTCGTTCCTGGCGAGGATCGGTCATGCCGGGCAACATAGCTTCGCAGAAAAGCTTATGCAAAGACTTTTCTGTAAACCGGGCACGTTGGGTCCGGCCTTGGTGCGTCGACGAGTCAGGCCGCCGGGACGGTCAGGTCGGCACCGGCCCGGATCACGTCGCGCAGGTGCTCCTCGGCGCCGACGACGGCGTCCGGCCAGATCACGCTGCGGCTGACCGTGCCCCGGACGGTGGCACCCGCGCCCACCACGCAACGGTGACAGGTGCCGGTGACCGTGGCGGCCGCGTCGATCAGGCAGCCGTCGCCGGCGGCGTGCAGGTTCGCGGCGAGGTAGTCGGCCGGGGTGCCGGTGTCGATGAAGGTGCCCCGGTAGCCGACCACGGTCAGCCGACCGGCGGCCTCGGCCGGACGCCACACCGCGCGTACCAGGTCGCCGAAGGTGGCGGGCAGGTCGCGGACCAGCCGCCACGGCAACAGGGAGAACCCGGTGAAGACGTGCCCGTCGAAGGTGCCCGGCGCGGTCGGGTCGGCGGCCGGCTGCCCGAGCAGGCGCACCGATTCGCCGTCCCAGCCGGCCAGCAGCGCGGCGATGTCGGGGCCGGGCGGTGCCGCCGGGTCGGCCAGGTAGGCGTCGGCGTTGCCGACCAGCACGCCCGGCCGTCGATCCAGTCCCGCAGCCGCCCCACGCCGCCGGCGGTGCCGAGCGGGCTGCCCGGCTCCACCGACAGGTGCGCCCGCGCACCTGTCCGCCGCACCACCTGGTCACCCAGGTAGCAGGCGTTCACCGCGACCGAGGCCGGGCCGGTCAGGCCGAGCCCGGCGAGCCGAGCCAGCGCCCGGTCCAGCAGGGACACGTTGCCCACCGGGCAGACGCCTTCGGTACCCGCTCGGTCAGCGGGCGCAGCCGGGTGCCCTCGCCGGCGGCGAGCACCACCGCGCAGATGCCGTCGGAGGACGCGGTGGGCCGACCGCCGCTCGCCGCACCCTCGGGCCGGGTCACGGCGTCGTGTCGGGCAGCGGCGGCGGGAACTGCCCGGCCAGCGGACCGATGTCGTAGTAGGCCAGCAGGCGGGCGGTCGGCCAGGTCAGCTTCGGCAGGTCGTCCAGCGGGTGCCAGGCGGCTTCGAAGACCTCGGCACCGTCGACGGTCAGCTCGGTGCGCGAGGCCGGCACCTCGGCGGTGAACACCACGTCCACCCATCCCTTGGCGTGCACGATGGCGTTGGGTGCCGCCGGGGTGAGTCGGGTGGGGGAGAGCCGGACCCCGGTCTCCTCGTACAACTCCCGGGCGGCACCGACGGCCGGGTTCTCGCCGCGTTGCAGCAACCCCGCCGGCAGGGTCCATCCCCGGCCCGGCGGCTGCCGCAGCAGCAGCAACCGACCCGCGCCCGAGGCCTCACTGTCGCGGAGCAGGGTGACGGCACCGACGATGTACTTCGGCACGGCCATCCGGACCAGCCGACGTCGGACCGGCAGCGGCAGCCGGTAGAAGACCTGGTACGCGACGGCGCGTCCGGTGCGGCGGGTACGGGGGATCATGACTCCAGGCTAGTGGCCGTGCGGCCCGCTCGCGCCACGAGGACCACGCCGAGTACCGGGTGGGGCCGGGTCGGTCACTGACGGTGGTCGACGAGGTCGATGAGTTGGCGCACCACGGCGTCCGGCTCGATGACCCGGTCGAAGACCGCGACCAGCAGCGTTTCCAGATCCGGGTAGCCGAGTTCCTCCGACAGGCGCAGCAGCGGCAGATCGCTGGCCAGCCCCCGGTTGTACCGGCGCAGGGCCAGCCCGATGGTGGCCCGGCCCAGGCGTACCTTGTCGCTGATCGAGATCCCCGGCTCGCTGTGCTCGGCGAACCACCTGTTGATCTGCATCTGGGCGTGTGGTGACTTGACGAACCCCAGCCACTCACGACGCGGCCCACGCGGGGCCACCTCGGCGTCGAGGCTGCTCTCCTCGTCGGTCTCGGTGAAGATCTCCACCACGTCACCCTCCTCGAGCTCGGAGGAGAGCGGCACCAGCCGACCGTTGACCCGGGCCGCCAGACACCGGTCACCCCGGTCGGTACCGAGCTCGTAGGCCAGGTCGACCGGGGTGGCACCGGCCGGCAGCACGATCTGCCGCCCCTCGGCGACCACCTGGATCTGCGCCTCGGACAGGTCGCAGCGCAGCGAGTGCAGGAACTGGGCCGGGTCGGCGGCATCCTGCTCCCAGTCCAGCACCCGGCGCAGCCAGTCGAGCTGCCCCGAGCGGGCCGTGGCCCCGCCGGAGCGGGGGAAGCGGAAGTCGGCGGCCACCCCGTACTCGGCCGCGCGGTGCATCTCCGTCGTGCGGATCAGCACCTCGACGGTGCGGTTCTTCGGCCCGCAGACGCTCGTGTGCAGGGACCGGTAGAGGTTGTTCTTCGGTGAGGCGATGAAGTCCTTGAACCGGCCCGGCACCGGCCGCCAGAGGCCGTGCACGGCACCGAGCGCCGCGTAACAGTCGGTCGGCGGACCGTCGACCACGATGGTGATCCGGGGCAGGTCGAACGGAGCGGTGTGGCCGCCGGCCACGGTGTCCTTCCAGATCGAGTAGAGGTGCCGGGGTCGCGGGGCGACCTCGGCGTCGACCCGGCTGCGCCGTAGCGCCACCCTGGCCTGGGCGACCACCTCGGTGAGGTAGCTGTCCCAGCCGGGCCGGTCGTGCACGTGCCGCGCGATGCGGGCGTGCTCGTCCGGCTCGAGGTGCAGCAGCACCACGTCGTCCAGCTCCCGTTTGAGGGTCTGGATACCCAGCCGGTCGCAGAGCGGTACCAGCACCTCCTGGGTCTTGCGGGCGATCCGTTCGCGGGAGGCGGCCGAGCGTACGCCCAGGGTGCGCATGTTGTGCAGCCGGTCGGCGAGCTTGATGATGAGCACCCGGACGTCCTTGCCGGCCGCGATGATCATCTTGCGGATGGTCTCCGCCTCGGCGGCCTGCCCGTAGAACGCCTTGTCGAACTTGGTCACCCCGTCGACCAGGTGGGCGACCTCGTGGTCGAAGTCCTCCGCGAGGGCCTGCAACGTGTAGCGGGTGTCCTCCACCGTGTCGTGCAGCAGCGCCGCGACCAGAGTGGTGGTGTCCATGCCGAGTTCCGCGCAGATCTGGGCGACCGCCAGCGGGTGGGTGATGAACGGCTCCCCGCTCTTGCGGAACTGGCCGCGGTGCATGTTGTCCGCGATGGTGTACGCGCGGCGCAGCACCGCCGGGTCGGCGCCGGCGTGGATGGCGCGGTGGGTGCGTACCAGTTGGCCGACCGGTTCGGTCTCGGTGGTCGGCCAGGTCAGCAGCGATCGGAGTCGTCTGGTCAGGGGCAGCTCGCCGGGCTGTGTCGGGAGCGCACCGCCCAGGGCGCCGCCGTGGCCGGCGTTGACGTCCACCTGGGACACCCCCTCACGCCTGCTGCACCACCACCGGATTCCGGCAAGCGGGAGCAGACCCTCGAAACGGGCAGGACTGCACTTCCTTAACAGAGTAAGTGAGTCGACGTAGTCCGATCGGACAGTTGCTCATGAGCGTTCGGACCAGAGTTGCCGGGACGCCGCGCTCTCCGCCTTGGTCAACAGGTCGCGGAACCGTGCCGCGCCGGCCACCGGCGAGGACCAACCGGCGGACATCTCGACCAGTCGGGTCTCCGGTCGCTCCAACCAGGACAGGATCCGCTCCGACTCCTCCGGGCTGGCCGCCGGGACCGGACCGTGCCCGGGCGGCACCGTCTCGGCGGTGGCCCGGATGGCGGTCAACGTCGGTCGAGGATGGACCCCGGGCGGCGACACCCCGGCGCCGGCGAGCCGGCCGTGACGTACCAGCGCCAGCTCCCAGCCGCCGCCGGCCGCCGGGTGCGCGGCGGCCACCTCGGCGAGCCCACTCAGCGCGGCGAGCCGCTGCATGCGTACGGCGGCCCGCAGCACCGCCGCGAGACGGGAGCGCAGCGCGGCCGCCTCCTCGTAGCGCTGGCCGGCCGAGAGCGCCTCGATCCGCGCGAGCAGGGCGTCCACCACCGGCTGTGGATCGCCCGTGGTGGCGGTGGCGAACGGCGTGACCGCCCGGGCGTCGTACTCCTCGGGTGAGATCCGGTGCTCGCAGGGTGCCGGGCAGCGGCCCAGCTCGGCCAGCGCGCAGGCCGGCGTCACGGTACGCAGCGACAACCGGTGGGTGCACTGCCGCAGCGGCACCGCGTCGTGGAAGCCGGCGGCGGCCAGCTCGGCGGCCCGCCGTGAGGTGAACGGGCCGAGGTAGGCGCGGTCACCCGGGGAAATCTCCCGGACCACCGACAACCTGGGGTACGGCCCGTCGGTCAGCTTCAGCCAGACCACCCGCTCCGGGTACTTCGACCGTCGGTTGTACGGCGGCGCGTGCGCCGCGATCAGCCGCAGCTCACGCACCTCGGCCTCCAGCGAGTGCGCACACTCCACCGCCTCCACCCGCTCGGCGGCGGCCAGCATCTCCGAGATCCGGGCGCGTTTCTCCGCGGCGGTGAAGTAGCTGCGTACCCGGGTGGCGATGTCCCGGGAGGTGCCGATGTAGAGCGGTCGCTCGTCGGCGGCCCGGAAGATGTAGACCCCGGGGGAGCGGGGCAGACCGTCGGCCAGGTGCCGCTTGCGACGCTGCGTCGGGGTGACCGCGCGGGCGAACTCGATGGCGTCGCCGATGGTGTCGACCCGGTGCCCGCCGAGGCGGCCGATGAGCCCGTGCAGCACGTCGACGGTCGCCCGGGCGTCGTCCAGGGCCCGGTGGGTCGGCTGCGTGGCCGCCCGGAAGTACGCGGCGAGGGTGCCGAGCTTGCGGTTGGGCACCTCGTCGCGCAGCAGCACCCGTCGGGCCAGCGCCGCGGTGTCCAGCACCCGCGGGTTCGGCCAGCGGTAGCCGTGCTTCGCGCAGGCCGCCTTGAGGAAGCCGACGTCGTACGGCGCGTTGTGGGCGACCAGTACGGCGTCCGAGACGAACTCCAGGAAACTCGGCAGCACCTGCTCGATCGGCGGCGCCGGCAGCAGCATCGCCTGGGTGATGCCGGTCAGCACGGTGATGAAGGGTGGGATCGGCACCCCGGGGTTGACCAGGGTGGCCAGCACCCCCAGCTCCTCGCCGCCGCGCACCTTGACCGCGCCGATCTCGGTGATGCCGCCGCCGTCGGGTGCGCCGCCGGTGGTCTCGAGGTCGACCACCACGAACGTCGTCGCGTACAGCGGCAGCGCCGGGTCGACACCGCCGACGGTCGGATCGAGGCCGGCGAGCGGCGGTTGCCGGAACTCCTGTGCTGCCATCCGCGGCACCGTAACGGTCCGGTCCGACACTCCCGCCCCACCAGCCCCAGACGTCACCACCGGTCTAGGATGAGAGATCGGCTCACTCACCGGGCGGTGGGCCCGGTCGCGGTGGGAGACTTGCCACATGCCCCTCACCGAGCCGCACGACGACAACCTCCCGCAGGAGGAGCAGGTCGTCGCGGTGCCCGCGGCCGGTGACGGTGCCACCGACGAGCCGACGCCGGACCCCGGGCCGGTGGACCCGGGGCAGCCGGAGCCGGAGCCGATCCTGCCCGAGCCGGTGCGACAGCGGATCGTCTCGCTCACCGCCGCCGTGCTGCCCGGTCTGCCCGCCGACGAGGTGCCCGTGCCGCTGCGTCGGGTCGCCAAGTTCGCTCCGAATCGACGCGCCCGGCTCGGCGCGCCGGCGATCGCCGCCCAACTCACCGCCGATCCGCTGTTCCGGCAGCGGGTCACCGCACGGGTGCTGGCTGACGCCGGTGACCTGGGCACCGCCGTGGTGGAGGGCACCGCGCCCGCCGCCGCCGATCCGGTCGAGGTGGCGGCCCTGGCCTACCTGGCCCGTCCGCGCGGCTGGCGGGAGTTGATCGACGCCAGCGGGGCGGCGGTCCGCGCCGAGGCGGACACGGCGGTGGTGGCCGAACTGGTCCGGCAGGCCGAACAGCGGGCCACCGGGCCGAGCACGACCGGGCGGTCGCCCGGGTGGAGGCCGACAAGCTGCGTGACGAACTGGCCCGGGTCCGCGAGGAACTGGGCCAACTGCGCGAGGAGGCCCGGCAACTGGCTCGTACGCTGCGGGAGAGCCAGGCCCGGGAGCGTCGGGCCAACGAGCTGCTGGCCACCGAGCGGGGCCGGGCCACCCGGGCCGCCGCCGACGCGGACGCCGAACTGCGCCGGGTCCGGGCCCGGCTGGCCGAGGCGGAGGCCGCGGCCGGCGCGGCGCGGAGCAGCGCCAAGGAGGCCCGCTCGGTCGACGACGCGCGACTGTGGCTGCTGCTGGAGACGATCGGTCAGGCCGCCGTCGGGCTGCGCCGGGAGCTGGCCCTGGATCCGGTCGACAAGCTGCCCGCCGACTTCGTGGCCGACTCCTTCACCGATTCGCCCACCGCCACCGGGGCCGCGGCCCGGGCCCAGGACACCGACGACCCGGCCCGGCTGGACCAGCTCCTGGCGCTGCCCCGGGCGCACCTGGTGGTAGACGGCTACAACGTGACCAAACGCGGCTTCGGGGAGATGTCGCTCGAACAGCAGCGCAAGCGGCTGGTGAGCGGCCTCGGCGGGATCGCCGCGCAGACCGGTGACGAGGTCACCGTGGTCTTCGACGGCGCCGAACGGGTGCACGGCCTGCCACCGACCCCGCGTGGGGTGCGGGTGCTGTTCTCCCGCAAGGGTGAGACCGCCGACGAGCTGATCCGCCGACTGGTGCGGGCCGAACCACCGGGCCGTCCCGTGGTGGTGGTGTCCTCCGACCGCGAGGTGGCCGACGGGGTACGCCGGCACGGCGCGTACCCGCTGGGGGCGGATTCGCTGGTGCGTCGGCTGTCGCGGTCCTGAGCCCGGCTGCGGTGGTTCTGAGCCGGCCGTGCGGTGGGTCGACGGGCGTGGGGCGGATCCACCCCGGGACATAGGATGGGCGCCCATGGCGACAGGAGCGGCTGGCATGAGGCGCACGGCGGGCGACGGATCGGTTCGCGTTCGTTGCGGCGGATCGCCGGTGCCGGACGGGACGGCGTGGTGAGCCCGCGAGGATGGGCGGTGCTGACCCTGGCCGGACTGGGTGTCGCCCTGGTCGTGGCGGCGCTGGTGCTGATCCCGTGGCAGCGCCCGCCGGCCCCCCGGGCCGACCAGCTCGCCGCCCTGCGCGACCTGCCGACCGAGCAGGTGGAGCGGGCCCGGCAGTTCCGGTCCGCGCTGCGTCCCGGCGGATGGGCGGCGCTCGGCGTCGGGCTGCTGGTGGCCCTGGCACTCGGGTTGACCCCGCTGGGCAGCCGCCTGGTCGAGTTGGCCGGGCGGCCCTTCGGCGGGCACTGGATCGCGCAGGCGATCCTCGGTGGTCTGGCCGTGGTGCTGGTCGCCGACCTGGTGACCCTGCCCTTCTCGGCGTGGCGGCACAGCGTGCTCACCCGTTACGGGCTGGCCACCAACGGCTGGGGCGGCTGGGCGGTGGACCTGCTCAAGTCGTACGCGGTGAGCGCCGTCATCGGCGCGGTGGCGCTGCTCGGCTTCTACACCGTCGTGCGACTCGCCCCCCGCTGGTGGTGGGCCTTCGGCGCGGCCGGTGCCGCCACCCTGGTGGCGCTGCTCTCCTTCGTGCTGCCGGTGCTCGTCGAGCCGGTCTTCAACCGGTTCCGCCCGATGGAGCCGTCGCCGCTGCGCAGCCAGCTCATGGAGCTGGCCGAACGGGACGGAGTGCCGGTGCGCGACGTGCTGGTCGCCGACGCCTCCCGGCGCACCCGGGCGGTCAACGCGTACGTCTCCGGGCTGGGGCCGACCCGCCGGGTGGTGGTCTACGACAACCTGCTGCGCGAGGCGACGCCGGCCGAGGTGACCGCGGTGGTGGCGCACGAACTGGGCCACGCCCGGGACCGGGACGTACCGGTCGGCACGCTCACCGGCGCGCTCGGCGCCGCCGCCGCGGTGGTGGCGCTCTACCTGATCGGCTCCTGGCCACCGCTGCTGCGCCTGGCCGGGGTCGACTCGGTGGCGCAACCCCGCGCGTTCCCGCTGTTGCTCGCCCTGGTCACGGTGGCCGGGCTGGTCTTCGCTCCGGTGCAGGCGCTGATGTCGCGGCGGGTCGAGGCCCGCGCCGACGCACACGCGCTGGCGTTGACCGGCGACCCGGCCGCGTTCGAGTCGATGCAGCGGCGACTGTCCGCGGTCAACCTGTCCGACCCCGACCCGCCCCGCTGGGAGTACCTCTACTCGGCCTCCCACCCGTCCACCGTGGAGCGGATCGCCGCTGCCCGCGCGTACGCCCGAAAGGTTGGCCGTTGAGCCGCACGTTGCTGGTGACGAACGATTTTCCGCCCCGGCCGGGCGGCATCCAGTCGTTCGTGCACAACCTCGCGGTGCGCCAGCCGGCCGGTTCGGTGGTGGTGTACGCGTCACGCTGGGCCGGGGCGGACAAGTTCGACGCCGACCAGCCGTTCGAGGTGGTGCGGGAGCGCACCAAGGTGTTGCTGCCCACCCCCCTCGTGGCGCGCCGGGCCGCCCGACTGGCCCGATCGTACGGGTGCGACACGGTCTGGTTCGGCGCGGCGGCTCCGCTCGGACTGCTCGCGGCCGGGCTGCGTCGGCGGGCCGGCATCCGGCGGGTGGTCGCCCTGACCCACGGTCACGAGGTCGGCTGGGCGGCGGTGCCGATGGCCCGGACGGCGCTGCGGCGCATCGCTCGGGACACCGACGTGGTGACCTACCTGGGCGAGTACACCCGCACCCGGCTGGCCCGGGTCGTGGACGGCCTGACCGAACTGCGGCGGCTCGCGCCCGGTGTGGACACCGACGTCTACCACCCGTCCGTCGACGGCGGCGCGGTGCGGCACCGGCTCGGCCTGGCCGACCGGCCGGTGGTGGTCTGCGTGTCGCGGCTGGTGCCCCGCAAGGGCCAGGACATGCTGATCCGGGCGATGCCGCTGATTCGCCGCCGGGTGCCCGACGCCGCGTTGCTGGTGGTCGGCGGTGGACCGTACCGGACCACGCTGGCCCGGCTGGCCCGCCAGTCCGGGATGGAGCGGGACGTGGTCTTCACCGGTTCGGTGCCCTCGGCAGAACTGCCCGCTCACTACGCGGCCGGCGACGTGTACGCCATGCCGTGCCGCACCCGCAACCGGGGCTTGGACGTCGAAGGGCTCGGCATCGTCTACCTGGAGGCGTCGGCGACCGGCCTGCCGGTGGTCGCCGGCAACTCCGGCGGCGCCCCGGACGCGGTGCGCCAGGGCGAGACGGGCTACGTGGTGGACGGTCGGGATCTCGCCGAACTCGCCGACCGGGTGGCCACCCTGCTGGCCGACCGGGACCTGGCCCGGCAGTTCGGCGCCGCCGGGCGGGCCTGGGTGGAGCGGGAGTGGCGCTGGGAGACGCAGGCGCTACGCCTGTCCACACTGCTCGCCGGCTGAGACCGGCCACCGGAGGCTGGCTCAGCGGATGCGGGCGAGGATGTGGTCGGGGGAGGCGGGGCGGCCGAAGTGCCAGCCCTGGCCGGCGTCGCAGCCGATCGCCCGCAGCCGCTCGGCCTGTCCGCCGGTCTCCACCCCCTCGGCGGTCACCGTCAGGTCCAGCGCGTGCGCCAGCGAGACCAGCGAGGCGAGGATCCGTTCGTCGGCGCGGGCCTCCGGAGTACGCAGGCCCCGCACGAACTCACCGGCCACCTTCAACTCGGTCACCGGCAGGTCCCGTAGGTAGGCCAGGTTGCTGTAGCCGGTACCGAAGTCGTCGATGGCGATCCGGATGCCCAGGTCGGCGAGGGCGCGAAGGGCGCGTACCGGCTCCTCGGAGGTGGTCATCATCGTGCTCTCGGTGATCTCCAGTTGGAGCCGGTTCGGCGGCAGGCCGGTACGCCGCAGCAGGGCCCGCACCTCCTGCACCAGACCGGGGCGGCGAACCTGCCGGACCGCCAGGTTGACGCTGACGTACGGGGGCTCACCCGAGGTGGACGTCCAGCCGACCGCCTCGCGACACGCCTCGGCGAGCACCCACCCGCCGAGCGGCACGATCAACCCGGTCTCCTCGGCCAGACCGATGAACTTGTCCGGGCGCAGCACCCCGAGCCGTGGGTGGCGCCACCGGACCAGCGCCTCGACGCCCAGCAGCGAACCGTCGTGCAACGAGGTCAACGGCTGGTAGTCGAGGAAGAACTCACCCCGTTCCAGCCCCGCCGGGATGGCCGCGCACAGCTCCTGGCGGGCCTGCTCCCGGCCGTCGCGCTCCGCGTCGTACAGGGCCCAGCCCGCGCCCCCGGCCGACTTGGCCCAGTGCAGGGTGCTGCCCGCGGCCCGCATCAGGTCGTCCGGCGAGGTCCCGGCGACCCGCCGCTCCACGATGCCCACGCTCGCCGTGACGGTCACGTCATGTCCGTCGACCACCACCGGCTCGGAGAGCGCGGCCAGTGCCGCCTCGGCGACGGCGACCACGTCTCCGGTCCCGGTGGACCGTTCGACGAGAACGACGAAGGCGTCCCCGCCGAGCCGCGCGACCAGGTGCGGCTCGACCGCCCGCCGCAGTCGCCGTGCCGCGGCCACCAGTGCCCGGTCGCCGATCTGGTGCCCGAAGGAGTCGTTGACCCGCTTGAACCGGTCGAGGTCGAGAAAGCACAGCCCGACCCGGCGGCCACTGCCGGCCGACGCGTCGACGGCGGCGGCGAGGCGTTCGGCGAAGAGCGTGCGGTTCGGCAGGTCGGTCAACGGGTCGTGGGTGGCCTGGTGCCGGAAACGGGCCTCGCTGGCCCGTAGCGCCTGCTCCGCCTCGGCGCGGGCGGTCATCGCGGCCCGCCGGATGGACTCCTGCTCGTCGAGGGTCCGGTCCCGCAGCGCTCGGGCGTAGCCGGTGGCGACCGCGCCCAGCAGGCGGGCCATCCGGTCCTCGATGTCGTCGGCGACCAGGTCGAGGTCACGGACCAGTCGAAGCTGGATCACCTCGACGGTCCGGCCGAGCGCCTCGGCGGAGACGATGTGCGCGGCGACCAGCTCGTCGGCGACCTTGTGCCCGACCCGCAGGTCGAGCGGCTCCGCCCGCAGCGCCTCGGCGAGCAGGTCGGTGAGCCGCTGCAGCAGCACCTCGAGCTGGGCGTGGGTCATCGGCAGATAGCTGGTGCCCGATACCGCCTTCGCCCAGGCGCGGGCGAACACGCCGGCGCAGGGCCGGCCGTCCGCGGGCTTACCCACCGAGGCGCCCGACCCCGCCGAGGAACACCGCCTGTTCGGCGTCCTCGGCGCTCTCCGGCGTTTCCGGGCGCCACTGCGGCACCCACACCACGCCGGGCTCGACCAACTCGAAGCCGTCGAAGAACCCGGTCAGCTCGGCCCGGCTGCGTATCCACAGCGGGTTGTCGGTGCGCCGGTAGACCTCCTCGGCCTCGGCCCGCTCGGCCTCGCCCCGGCCGTCGTCGCTGGCCTGCGACAGGACCAGGTAGCTGCCGGGGGCAAGTGCCGCCCGCAGCGTCCGCAGCACCTCGGCCGGCCGGTCGTCGTCGGGAACGAAGTGCAGCACCGCCACCACCAGCACCGCCATCGGCTGGGAGAAGTCGAGCATCGCGCGTATGTCGGGATGGGTCAGGATCCGCTCGGGATGGCGCAGATCCTCCTGGATCACCGCCGTACGGTCGTTGCCGGCCAGGATCTCCCGACTGTGCGCCACGGCGACCGGGTCGACGTCGACGTAGACCACCCGAGAGTCGGGGGCGTGCCGTTGCGCGATCTCGTGCACGTTGCCCACGGTGGGGATGCCGGAACCGATGTCCAGGAACTGCCGGATGCCGGCGTCGGTGAGGAACTGCACGGCCCGGCGCAGGAAAGCGCGGTTGGCCTGCGCCATCAGCGGTGCCTGCGGCACCACCGCCACCATCGCGCGAGCGGTCGCCCGGTCCACGGCGAAGTTGTGTGAGCCGCCGAGATAGTAGTCGTACATGCGGGCGACGCTGGGACGTTCGACGTCGATCGTCTCGGGTGCCCAGTCCGGCCGCTGCAAGTGCCTCACCCCTTCGCCCGCCCTCGGCGGCGACGCCGCCCCGGCGGGTATTCTGCCCCGCTTTCGCGAGGGAGGCCAGAGCCGGTACGGGCGGAGGCCTTCGATGCGAAGATCCGTGCCCCGCCGAGGTGGGACACGGATCTTCGTCGGGTGTCGCGCCGATCAGAACTTCGGCGCGTCCGGTGCCTCGAGCAGACCGAGTCGCAGCGCGGTCATCAGCGCCTGTGCCCGGTTGGCCGCGCCGAGCTTCTCGTAGAGCTTGGAGATGTGGGTCTTGGCGGTCGACTCGCTGACGAACAGCTGCTTGGCGATGCCGGCGACGCTCATGCCGTCGGCGAGCAGCCGCAGCACCTGACCCTCGCGGGGAGACAGCTGCGGGCCGGACGGGGCGAGTCGACGCTTCATCGCCTCGGCCAGGTCGGCGGCGGTGAAGGCGCTGGGGGAGGAGGCGGCGTGCCGGGCGGCGGCGACCACCTCGTCGGCCGGTGCGGTCTTCGGCACGAACGCGCTGGCCCCCGCCTCCAGGGCGCCGAAGAGCTGGTCGTCGCCGGCGTACATGGTGAGCACCACGATGCCCATCGACGCGCTGGACTTGCGCAACGCCCGGGTGGCCTCCAGGCCGCTACCGTCGGGCAGCCGCAGATCCATGATCACCACGTCCGGTTGCAGGGCACCGGCCTGCCGGACGCCCTCCGCCGCCGTGGCCGCCTCGCCGACGACCTCGAACTGCCGGTCGCGCTCGAAGGCGTGCCGCAGGCCCTTGCGGATCAAGTCGTGATCGTCGACAAGGAGGACCTTGGTACGGGTTGCCGGTGTCGGGCTTGTGGTCATCCTCGGCTTACTCCCCTTCTGCTGCGGCGGCGCTACCGCGAACGTTATCGCGCCGGGACGGTGAACCGACCACCACCGCGACGGTCGTCCCGCTCGGCTGTCGCGGCCTGATCTCCAACCGGCCCCGGATACGTTCCGCTCTCTCGGCCATGATCGCAAGACCATAGTGCCCGTCCGAGCGCTGGTCACCTATGCCGTGACCGTCATCCGACACTTCGATCTGCGCGTACGGCGGATCCACCTCGCAGGTGACCCAGAGGTTGGCCGCGCCGGCGTGCTTGCGGGCGTTGGTGACCGCCTCCTGGGCGATGCGCAGCAACTCCGCCTCGGTCGCGGCGGGCAGCCGGGCGGTGGACTCGTCCAGGGACAGGTGCACCCGCAGGCCGCCGGAGGCGCCGACGGTGCGGGCGTACTCGGCGATCGCGGCGGCCAGGCCACCGTGCCGGTCCACCTCGCTGCGCAGCTCGAACAGGCTCAGCCGCAGCTCGGTGATCACCCGGGTCACCTCCTGGCGCAGCAGACGCAGCGACTCGGCGGTCTCCTCGGCGTCGTCGTGCACGGTGGCCAACGCGTTGTCGATGCCGTAGCCCACCATCACCAGTTCCTGGGCCACCCCGTCGTGGATCTCCCGGGCCAGCCGCTGCCGCTCCTCGTTGGTGGCCAGCGAGCGCACCTCGTCGAAGAGCAGGGCGGCCTCCAGGCGCAGCGCGGCCGGGCCGGTCAGCCCGGTCACCTGGGCCACCACCGGTGGCGGGTACGCGTGCGCCGTGTCGGTCTCCAGCACCACCAGACCCACCGTGCGCAACCCGGCCACCAGCGGCACGATCAGCGCCGAGACCTCGCCACCACGGTGTGAGCGGGACTGCGAGCGGGCCGAGGTCTGCGACTGCTGGCTGGCCCAGGCGTCGGCGATGGCCGAGTCGGCGTCGATGGTGGTCTCCCAGTCGACCCGGTCCGCGCCGAGCTGGGCGAGCACCACCAGCCGGCCACCACCGCTGGCGGAGAGCACCGCGCCCCGGTCGGTACGGGCCACCGTGCGCAGCTCCTCCAACAGGTGCTCGGAGATGCCGCCCGGGTCCAGCGTGGCGCCGGGCAGTTGGCGGGCCACCGTACGCAGCTGGGTCAGCAGCCGGGTCGCCTCGGCGTACGGCTGGGGTTTGCTGTCGTGGCGGGCCTGCATCACCCGGTGCAGGGTGCCGGCGGCGTAGAGACCGAGGGCGGCGAGGATCAGCCACTGGGCGCAGACGGCGAGATAGCCGGGCTGACTGAGCTGGCGAACCCCGCCCACCTCGGTGACCGCGCCGGCGACCAGCAGGCTGCCGGCGGTCACGGCGATCAGCGCCGCGCCCTCACGGAACCGGCGACGCAGCGCGGTGACGGTCACCGGTACCGCCAGGTACGGCAGCACCGCGGAGGCACCCAGCCCGCCGATGTGGCCGCCGACGGTGGCCACCGCGGCGACCTGGCTGGCCGCCAGACCGAGCACCACCACCTCCGCCACCCGGCTGAGCGGACCGACGAGCCGGTGCTGGGGGGCCAGCATCGCCGGCAGCCCGGCCAGCGCCAGCAGGACGATCCACCACAGCTGGGTCACGTCGCGGGTGGCGAACAGGGTCAGGACGGCGACCAGCGTGAGTACGACGACGCGGGCCGCCGCGGCGAGCGGGTGCGAGCGGGCCAGGGCGGATGTGGAGGCGGGCACGTGACGGATCGTAGTCAGCCGCGGTAGATGTCGGCGATCTCCGCCGCGTACGTCTTGTGCACGACCTGGCGCTTGACCTTCAGCGACGGGGTCAATTCCCCGGTCGCCTCGGTGAAGTCGCGCGGCAGCACCCGGAAGACCTTGATCGCCTCGGCCTTGGAGACCGACTGGTTGGCCTGGTCCACGGCGGCCTGGATCTCCGCGTGCAGCCCCTCGTGCTCGCGCAGTTGCTCGATCCCGGTGTCCGCCGGCAGCCCGGCCGACTCCAGCCAGCCCGGCAGGGCCTCCTCGTCGATGGTGACCAGCGCGGCGATGAACGGCTGCCGGTCACCCACCACGACACACTGGCTGACCAGGCGGTGCGACCGGACCTGGTCCTCCAGCACGGCCGGGGCGACGTTCTTGCCGCCGGCCGTCACGATGATCTCCTTCTTCCGGCCGGTGATGGTCAGGTAGCCGTCCGCGTCGAGCGAACCCAGGTCACCGGTGCGGAACCAGCCGTCCGAGGTGATCGCCTCGGCGGTGGCCGTGTCGTTGTGCCAGTACCCCTGGAAGACGAGATCACCGGCGACGAGCACCTCGCCGTCGTCGTCGATGCGGATGGTCACCCCGGGCAACGGGCGGCCGACCGTGCCGATCCGGGTGAATCCGGGCAGGTTGGCGGAGGCGGCGGGAGAGGTTTCGGTCAGGCCGTACCCCTCGCAGACGGTCACTCCGATGCCCCGGAAGAAGTGGCCGAGCCGGGCGCCGAGCGGTGCGCCGCCGGAGATCGCGTCGCGGCAGCGCCCGCCGAGCGCGGCCCGTAGTTTGCCGTAGACCAGTCGGTCGAAGAGCGCGTGCTGGGCACGCAGCGCCAGGCCCGGCCCGCCGGGCGTCTCAAGCGCCTCGCTGTACGCGATGGCGACCGCCTCGGCCCGGGCGAAGATCCCGCCCTTGCCGCCGGCCTCGGCCTTCTGCTTGGCGCCGTTGTAGACCTTCTCGAAGACCCGGGGCACCGAGAGCACGAAGGTCGGCTTGACCTCCTGCAACTCGGCGAGCAGGTTCTTGGTGTCCGAGCAGTGCGCCATCGTGGCCCGGGCCTGCACCACGCCGATCTGGATCAGCCGGGCGAAGGCGTGCGCGAGCGGCAGGAACAGCAGGGTCGACGCGTTCGGCCCGAACAGGTTCGGCAGCACCGGGGCGGCGTTGGCGATGTCGGCGTACATGTTGCGGTGGGTCAGCACGCAGCCCTTGGGCCGGCCGGTGGTGCCGCTGGTGTAGATGATCGTCGCCACGTCCGAGGAACGCAGGCCCGCGCGGCGGCGCTCGATCTCGGTCGGCTCCACCTCGGCGCCGGCGGCCATCAGGTCGTCCACCCCACCCAGGTCGATCTGCCACACATGGGACAGGGCGGGCAACTGGTCACGGACGCCGGCCACCAGCGTGGCGTGTGCGGTGGTCTCCACCACCACGGCCACCGCGCCGGAGTCGCCCAGGATCCAGGCGGCCTGCTCGGCGCTGGAGGTTTCGTAGATCGGCACGGTGACCGCACCGGCCGCCCAGATGGCGTAGTCGACGAGCGTCCACTCGTACCGGGTGCGGCTCATCAGCGCGACCCGGTCGCCCGGCCGCACCCCGGCGGCGACCAGCCCGCGGGCGACCGCGGCCACCTCGTCGCCGGAACTGCCGGCGAGTCGTCGTCACGCGCCCGCGGCGTCGCGGCGGACGAACTGCACCGCGTCGGGCGCGGCCTCGGCGTTGTCCCAGACCGGATCGGTGAGGTTGGCCGAATCGCCGACGGTGACGATCGGCGGGACGGTGAACTCGCGCACCTGCACTCCCTCGTGCTCACGGGACCGGGTCGGGGCGCCACCTGCGCGGGTGGCCTCGTCGAAACCTACCCGCCCGGTGGGCCGGGAGCACACCGCAGGTGGGCGGCGCGGCACGCGGGCGGTCACCGGACGGTAGCCTCCCACCATGGCGGACTCTTCCACCCAGTCGATCATCATCGGCGCGTCACCGGACCGGGTGGCCGCGGTCATCTGCGACTTCCCGAGCTACCCCGAGTGGACCGAGGCGGTCCGCGAGGCGGAGGTGATCGAGGAGTACGAGGACGGTTACGCCAGCCAGGTCCGTTTCGTCCTCGACGCCACGGTGATGGCCGACGAGTACGTGCTGGCGTACGCCTACGCGGAGGACCTGTCCCGCGTCGAGTGGCACCTGGTGGCCCCGTCGAAGATGCAGAAGGCGCAGCGGGGCGCGTACGACTTGGAGGCCAACGCCGACGGGAGCACCACCGTGACCTACACCCTGGAGGTGGAGCTCGCGGTCGGGATGCTCGGCATGTTCCGTCGCAAGGCCGAGAAAATGATCATGGACGCCGCGTTGAAGCAGCTCAAGCGCCGGGTAGAAGCATCCGGTGCGGCGCAGTGACGCGTCCGGCGACCCGGTCGCCGCGGTAGAGGAGCCCAGCATGGGTGCGACAGATCCGGGCACGGCCCGGCAAGAGGCGGAGCGGCTGGTCGCCACGCTGCTGGCCACCGTGCGGATGGCCGCCGCCAACCCGGCGGCGGTGCCGTTGGGCCCGCTCGGCGGGATCGTGACCGGTGTCCTCGGTCACAACGACGTCCCGGGCGCCGCGTCCGGTGGCACCGGGGGTGGTTTCGCCACCGGCGCGCCCGAATGCTGCGTCTGCCCGGTGTGTCGGGGCATCGCCGCGTTGCGCGATCCGAGCCCCGAATTCGCCGAACGACTGGCCACCGGTGCCGGGGATCTGGCCGCTGGCCTGGCCAGTTTCCTGCGCGCCTTCGGCTCGGCCGGTTCGACCGCCGAACCGGCGTCCGGCTCCGCCGCCGAGGACACCGCCACCGCCGCCGCCGACCCGTACGGCGACCACGTGTGGCGCGAGGCCACCCGGACCGGGCATGATTCTCAGCCGGCACCGGAGCGGGACGTCTGGTCCGCCGCGACCCGGGTGGAGGACGTCGCCGTCCCGACCGCCGTGCCCGTCGACGCCGCCGGGCCGGTCGCACCGGCCGGACGCCGGACGTCGACCGAGCGTCGCGTGGTGCCCGCCTCCCGGGTACCCGACGGCGAACCCGCACCGGGTGACGAGCCCGCACCGGACGGCCGTACCGTGCCCGGGGGGCGGCAGGACGCACCAGGCGACGGGGCCTGACCACGGACGACCCGCACCACCGGCGAGGGCAGGTGTGCGCGGGTGGCACAGCAGAGGGGAGTGGCAGCGGTGACGCTGACCATCGGAGTCGACGTCGGTGGCACCAAGGTGGCCGGCGGTGTCGTCGACGACACCGGCACGGTCCTCGTGCAGGCCCGACGGGACACCCCCGCCGACGACGTCGGCAAGACCCGCGACGTCATCATCGAGCTGGTCGCCGAACTGGCCGCTGGCCACGACATCCAGGCGGTCGGCATCGGCGCGGCCGGTTGGATCGACTCCAGCCGTTCCACCGTGCTCTTCGCCCCGAACCTGGCCTGGCGCGACGAGCCGCTGCGGGCGTACGTGAGCGCGGCGGTCGGGCTGCCGGTCATCGTCGAGAACGACGGCAACGTGGCGGCCTGGGCGGAGTTCCGCTACGGCGCCGCCCGCCACGCCGACGACTCGATGGTCATGTTCACCATCGGCACCGGCGTGGGCGGCGGCATCGTGCTCGGCGGTGATCTGGTCCGGGGTGCCCACGGCATCGCCGCCGAACTGGGCCACATGCTCACCGTTCCCGACGGCCACCAGTGCGGGTGCGGCCGGCTCGGCTGCATCGAGCAGTACGCCAGCGGCAGCGCCCTGGTCCGGTTCGCCCGGGCCGCCGCCCGGCAGGAGCCACACCGGGCCGCCGCCCTGCTGCAGCTGGCCGACGGGGAGGCCGAGGCGATCACCGGCCCGATGGTCACCGCCGCCGCCAAGGGCGGCGACCCCGTCTCGGCCGAGGCGTTCGCGCAGGTCGGCCGCTGGCTCGGCACCAGCCTGGCGGACATGGCGCAGATCCTCGACCCGCAGATCCTGGTCGTCGGCGGTGGCGTCATCGACGCCGGTGACCTGTTGATGGGCCCCACCCGTCGCTCGTTCACCGAAGCACTGGCGCAACGCAGCCGGCTGCCGGTGGCCGAGATCCGGCCAGCCGAGCTCGGCAACTCCGCCGGCGTCATCGGCGCCGCCGACCTGGCCCGCCGGATCTAGCGGTGTCCTCGACACCGCACCCGGTGACCGAGCACGGGGTGCCGCTGCGCGTGCTGTCGTACAACGTCCACGGCCAGCGCGACGACACCGCCGCGCTGGCCGCGGTGGTGCGCGGGGCGGCGCCGGACGTGGTCATCGTCCAGGAGGGACCGCGCCGGTTCCGGTGGCGGGAGAAGTCGGCCGCGCTGGCCGAGTCGTTCGGTCTGGTGGTCGCCGCCGGCGGGTTGCCGTCGCTGGGCAACCTGCTGTTGACCAGCCTCCGGGTACGCGTGACCGACACCCGCTGCCGGCGCTTCCCGCTCACCCCCGGCCGGCACCTGCGCGGCGCCGCGTACGCCGACTGTCGGGTGGGCACCTCGGCCCGGTTCACGGTGGCCGGGTCGCACCTGTCCACCGACCCGGCGGAGCGTCCCGGCCAGGCCGAGTTGTTCAAGCGGGACCTGGTCGCCGCACCTCATCCGGTGATCGCCGCCGCCGATCTCAACGAGGAGCCGGGCGGGCCGGCGTGGCGCGCCGTCGCCGACGGGTTGACCGACGCGGCGGTGGCGGCCGACCGGGCCGACCGGCTCACCTACTCGTGCGCGGATCCGCGCCGGCGCATCGACGCGCTGTTCGTCGACGCGCGGATCACCGTGGTCGACTACGACGTGGTGGACACCCCGCTGACCCGGCGGGCCAGCGACCACTTCCCGGTCCTGGTCGACCTGCTGCTGCCCGCCACCGCCTGACATCGGCCGTTCGCCGGGCTGGACATCCCGCTCCGTTGTGGGGAGGATTTCGCGCGACCCGGCACTCGTGCCGAGACGAAGGAGACCCCCGGTGCCCACCTCCACCGAGCCCGGCCGGCCAGATCCGGAGACGACCACGCTCGCCCGCGGCCCCGACGGCCGTCCGGTCTCCGACCGGGGCGACACCGTCTGCGTCATCGGTGCCGGTGCCAGCGGCCTGACCGCCGTGAAGAACCTCGCCGAACACGGTTTCGGGGTCGACTGCTACGAACGTGAGACCGGCGTCGGCGGCGCCTGGAACTGGCGGCACGACCGCAGCCCGGTGTACGCCAGCACCCACCTGATCTCGTCGCGGCCGTTCACCCAGTTCCCCGACTTCCCGATGCCCGACCACTGGCCGGACTACCCGCACCACGGTCAGTTGCTGTCCTACTTCGAGCGCTACGCCGACCACTTCGACCTGCGCCGGCACATCTGGTTCGGCACCGAGGTGGTGCGGGTCGAGCCGGTCGGCGACGACCGGTGGGACGTCACCACCCGCAGCACCGGCGGCTACGGTCCCGAGCGCACCTCCCGGTACGGCGCCGTGGTGATCGCCAACGGGCACAACTGGTCGCCGAAGCTGCCCCGCTACGAGGGGTTGGAGCAGTTCCGTGGCGAGGTCATGCACGCCTCGTCGTACAAGGACTCGGCGCAGTTGCGGGGCAAGCGGGTGCTGGTGGTGGGGGCCGGCAACACCGGCTGCGACATCGCCGTGGAGGCCGCCCAGCAGGCGTCACGGTGTTGGCACTCCACCCGTCGCGGCTACTGGTACGCCCCGAAGTACGTCTTCGGTCGCCCTGCCGACCAGGTCAACGACCTGCTGCTGGCGCTGCGGGTGCCGCTGCGGGTCCGGCAGTGGCTCTACCACCGGACGCTGCGACTGACCGTCGGCGACCTGACCCGCTTCGGCCTGCCGAAGCCGGACCACCGGGTGTACGAGACGCACCCGATCGCCAACAGCCTGCTCGTGTACCACGTGGGCCACGGCGCGATCACCCCGGTACCGGACATCGCGCGCTTCCACCCGCACTCGGTGGAGCTTGCCGACGGCCGGCAGATCGACCCGGAACTTGTCGTCTTCGCCACCGGCTACCTGCCCCGCTTCGAGTTCCTCGACGGCAAGCTGCTCGGCGACGACGAGGGGGTGGGCCGACCCCGGCTGTGGCTCAACGCCCTCGTACCGGACCATCCCACGCTCGCGGTGACCGGGCTGCTCCAGCCCGACTCGGGCATCTTCACCCTGGCCCACTGGCAGGCCGTGCTCTTCGCCCGGTTGCTGCGGTTGCGCGCCAGCCGTCCGGAGCGGGCCGCCGCCTTCGCGGCCCGGGTACGCGCCGGGGCGGGCGAACGCTACTCGGGACAGGTGAAGGATTCGACCCGGCACTGGTTCGAGGTCGGGCACGCCGACTACCTGCGCGCGCTGGAGCGCGCCCTACGCGAGCTGGAGAGCAAGTGACCGAGCGGGTGATGCGCGGCTGGGAGTGGGCGCGGCCGGTGCGCCCGGTCCGGCGTGAGGTGCTCAGCGCCGTCCCGGAGTTGGAGGAGGGACGACCACCGCTGCTGTTCGTGCCGGGCTTCGGCCATGGTGCCTGGGCGTACGCGGAGAACTGGCTCGGACATGTCGCCGCCCGCGGCTTCAGCGCTCACGCGATGAGCCTGCGCGGGCACGGCGGCAGCGCCCCGGCACCGGAGGCGACCCTGCGGGCGTACGCCCACGACGTGGTCCAGGTGGCGGCCGGCCTGCCGCGGCGGGCGGTGCTGGTGGGCACGGCGCCGGGGCCCTGGTGGTCGCGCACGCCATGGCCCGCTACCCGGCGAAGGCGGCGGTGCTGGTGGCGCCGGTCTTCGGCGGTTGGGCGACGCTCGGTACCGCGTTGCGCCGCAACCTGTTCGGCACCCTGCCGGCGGTCTTGGCGCCGGGCTGCGGCTCAACCGCAGGCAGCTGTTCAGCGCAGAACTGCCCGAGGCCGACGCTCGGCGGCACGCCGCGCGGCTGGGGCGGGCGGCCCGGCGGGCCCAGTGGCAGCTGTTGACCGGCGCCGATCCGGAGCCGGCGGTGGGCGATCCGCCGGTGCTGGTACTGGGTAGCCCGGACGACCGGGTGGTGCCGGCCGCGGCGCTGACCCGTGCCGCGCGGCGGTACGGTTCGGCTCCGCTGCTCTTTCCCGGCATGGGGCACGACCTGATGCTCGACGCCCGGTGGCGGGAGCCCATCGACGCGATCCTCGACTGGCTGATCAAGGAACCGGGCCGCGACGACCTCGGCTGAGCTCGTCGCGGGCGTGACCCGACGGCCGGTCTCAGCCGCCGAGGTGGGCGAGCATCGAACCACTCTGATCCAGCGTGGACAGATAGGAGCGGGCCCAGGCCCGGATGTCGTGTTCGTGCAGGTACGCGCGCATGGACCGCATCCGTTCCCGTACGTCGGCGGGGTCGGCCCGCACCGCCGCGAGCAGGCCCTGCTTGAGCCCCTCCAGGTCGTGCGGATTGACCAGGTACGCCTGCGGCAGCTCGGCGGCGGCCCCGGCGAACTCGCTGAGCAGCAGCGCGCCGGTGTCGTCGACCCGGGCGGCGACGTACTCCTTGGCGACCAGGTTCATGCCGTCGCGCAGCGGGGTCACCGCCATCACGTCGGCGACCCGGTAGAGCGCGGCCAGCTCGGCGCGGTCGAACGGCTGGGTGAGGTAGTGGATGGCGGGCTCACCGACCCGGCCGAACTCCCCGTTGATCCGCCCGACCTCCCGCTCCACCCGGTCCCGCAGGATCTGGTACTGGCTGACCCGCTCCCGGCTGGGCACCGCCACCTGCACCAGCACCGTGTCGCGGACCTTGACGTGCCCGCCGGCCAGCAGCTCGCTGTACGCCTTGAGTCGCTGCTCGATGCCCTTGGTGTAGTCCATCCGGTCGACGCTGAGGATCACCTGCTCGGGGCTGCCCAGGTCGTGGCGCAGTCGGCGAGCCCGGTCGGCCACGTCCGGGCGGTCGGCCAGCGCGGCCATCTCGACGGTGTCGATCGACACCGGGAACGCGCCGATGCGCACCACCCGGTCGTCGATCCCGATCCGTCGGTCGGTGGCCGGCAACCCCAGCACCTTCGTCACCAGCTGGGCGAAGTTGTGCGCCGCCTGGGCGCGCTGGAAGCCGACCAGGTCGGCGCCGAGCATCCCGCGCAGCAGCTCGGCCCGGCGGGGCAGCTGCATGAACAGCTCCGGCGGCGGGAAGGGCACGTGCAGGAAGAAGCCGATGCGCAGGTCGGGTCGCAGCGTGCGGAGCAGCCCCGGCACCAGTTGCAGGTGGTAGTCCTGCACCCAGACCACCGCGCCGGGCTCGGCGACCTGCGCGGTGGCCTCGGCGAACCGCTGGTTGACCCGAAGGTAGGCGTCCCACCAGCGCCGGTGGTGTTGCGGCTGCTCGACCGCGTCGTGGTAGATCGGCCAGAGGGTCGCGTTGGCGAAGCCCTCGTAGTGGTCGCGCAGGTCGTCGCCGCTGAGCGGCACGGAGTGCATCCGTACCCCGTCGATGTCGGGCAGGTCGGGCGCGGGACCGGTCCCGCCGGCCCAGCCGACCCAGGTCGCGGGGGTGTGGCGTAGCAGCGGGTGCAGCGCGCTGACCAGCCCACCGGGGCTGCGCCGCCACTCGCAGGCACCGTCGGGTGCCACGCTGTCGTCGATGGGTAGGCGGTTGGCCACCACCACGAGGGAACTCTGTCGCATCTCGGGCATTCCGATCAGCAGGGGAGTGACCGCCACGAGGGAGGAACAACCGGGCAGTCGGCGGGTGACGTGACGTACTGCGGTATTCCTACTGACAGTAAGTTACACCACTGTTACGCGCCTCGGCACGGGCGGCCGCCGTCCCGGTATCCGGACCGCTACCCTGCGCGCCGGCTCAGACGACGGCGCCGTCGTCCGGGTCACGGTCGTCGGCGTCACCGGGCCGCAGCCGCCACACCAGCGTGACGAAGCCGGCGAGAATGCCGGTGAAGCCGAGCAGGGTGACGATGCCCTGGTCGGCGGGGAGCAGATCGGGGAAGAGGAACAGCACGAAGCCGAGCAGCACGGCGAGGATGCCGGCCAGCGCGAACTTCGACACGCGGGGTAGCGGAGGTGGCGGCGGCGGCACGTACCGCTCGTCGTCGTCCGGGTCGTCGGGCAGTTCGGCGCCGAGGGTGTCCAGGCCGTCCAGCAGCGACGGGCCCTCACCGTCGCGGGGCCCACGCCCGACCGAGACTCCGGAGATGTCGGCGGCGTACGGCAGCCGGCGTACGTCGGTGGCGGTCGGGCCGGGCTCCTCGGTGCCCGGCCGGGTGGCGGTGGCCGTGCCACCCCGCCCGGCGGGGTCGTCCACGTTCTCGGCGGCCGGCCACGGGTGGTCACCGGTGTCCGGCGGGGTGTGGAAGCCGGCGACGATGCGTTCCCACTCGGCGTCGATGTCCGGCTCGCCGCCGACGCGGGCGTCGCCGGTCTCGTCGGCGAGCTGGCTGAGGTAGTCCCGGGCGGTGCTCAGGTGCGAGCGATCCACGTAGAGCCGGTCCACCGGCCGGGACGGCACGGTGGTGGTGCGGGTGACCGGGTTCAGGTCGGCCGACGGTTGCAGGTAGGCGGCGATCCCGCCGGCGGCCAGCACGTCGAGCAGGTGCTCGCCGACGCGCGGATCGACATCACCGGCGATGGCGTACTCGCTCGCGTCGAGACCGTTGTCCCGCCGTCCCCGGCGGGCCCCACCCGCTGACACCGACCATCCTCCTCATCGCGCCACCGGCGCGCCCCGCGGCCCCTCGGCGCGCCCCCGCACGCCCCGTGCCCTGAATCGTGACACGTCGAGGGTGGGTTCGGGGAGTGCCTTGTGGCGCGGCGTACGGCCGGACGCCGGCCAGGACGTCGGTCCGACACCGAACGTGACGGGCGGTTTCGAACCGAGCGTCCGTTGCCGCGGCCGGCCGGCGGTTCGTAGGCTCGTGCCACGATCACCCGGTCCGGCGCGGTCCGTGGTGACCACCACCTGCCGAAAGGACGCCGGTGCTCTACTGGCTGCTGAAGTACGTGCTGCTCGGCCCGCTGCTGCGGCTCATCTTCCGGCCGCGGGTGGAGGGTCTGCACCACGTACCGGCGACCGGTCCGGTCATCCTGGCCAGCAACCATCTCTCCTTCTCCGACTCGATCTTCACGCCGCTGATCGTGCCCCGGAAGGTCACCTTCGTGGCCAAGGCGGAGTACTTCACCGGCAAGGGAGTCAAGGGCTGGCTGACCAAGATGTTCTTCACCGGCACCGGCACCATCCCGGTGGACCGCTCCGGTGGCCGGGCCGCCCGCGCCGCGCTGGACACCCAGCTGACGGTGCTGCGCTCCGGTGGCATCGCCGGCATCTACCCGGAGGGCACCCGCTCGCCCGACGGTCGGCTCTACCGGGGCAAGACCGGGGTGGCCCGGCTGGCGCTGGAGAGCGGTGCGCCGGTGGTGCCGGTGGCGATGCTCAACCTGGACGAGATCCAGCCGCCGGGCCAGCTCATCCCGAACCTGGCCCGGGTCCGGATCCGTTTCGGACCGCCGCTGGACTTCTCCCGTTACGCCGGGCTGGCCGGTGACCGGTTCGTCGAGCGGGCGGTCACCGACGAGATCATGTACGAGTTGATGGAGCTCTCCGGCCGGGAGTACGTCGACGTCTACGCCCAGCAGCTCAAGGCCCAGCCCACCCCGACGACCGCGCCGGCCACCCCGGTCGCGGCCTGAGCCACCCGGCCTGCGCGGGTGACCGCGCGGCCCGCGCGCCGGTCAGGAGGCGAGGGTCCGGGCGGTGCCGGTGGGTGGATGGGCCAGGCGAGCAGGGCCCGAGCGGCGTTGCGGTGCGAAGGCGCAACTCGGTCAGGGCGCGCGCCGGCCGTCGCGTGGTCGCCGGCGGCCGCCAGTTCGCGTACCGCGAAGGTCAGCGCCAGCATCCGGTCGGTGACGTCGGGAATCCCGGCGTAGATCTCGGCGGCGGCGAGGTGCAGCTCGGCGGCGTGCCGGTGGTTGTCGTCGAACCCGGCCAGCGCCCCGGTCACGGTCCGCAGCGCCGCCTCCGACCAGGGCGCGTACGGTGGCCGACCCGGTCGAGCATGGCGCGCACCTGGGCGGCGGTTGCGTCCAGCCAGGCTGGCTGCCCAGCCGGCCGCCGCGATCCACTCGCCACTGGCCAGCGCCGGCACCGCCGTCCACGACCCGGCCAGCTCGTCGACGAGCGCGGCGGCCTCGTCGAGGCGACCCTGTACCGCCCGGCAACGCGCCCATCGCGAGCATCGTCCAGTGCAGCCGGTGGAAGCCACTGCGCCGCGCGGTGTCCAGCGCGGCGGCCACGCACCGTACCACGGCGGCACCCCCGTCCGGCGACCGTCGGCGGGCGGGCCCGGCGGCACCGGCTGGCCGCGCAGCACCAGCAGGCACGACCGCAGGCCGCGTACCTGCATGTCCCAGCCGCCGGTCGGGGTGTTCATGCAGGCGTCGGCGGCGGTGAGCAGCCGATCGAAGTCCCCCTCGAACCAGGCCCGCGTCGCCTCGCTCGAGTAGCTGGTGGTCAGGGTCTGCCCGCTGGCGGTGCGGGCCGGGGCGGCGGCCAGCAACGCGTCGGAGCGTACCCAGTCGCCCTCCTCGCAGACGGCGTAGGCGAGGTTCTGGGTGGCCCGGGGCAACGCGAGCAGCAGACCGGTCCGGCTGGACTCCACGATCGCGTACAGCTCGTCGAGCCCGGCCCGGTCGCCGGCCTGGTACCGGGCGGTGGCCGCGGTGATCCGGGCGTTGGTGCGGATCTCGGTCAGCCCGAGCCGTTCGCCGATCGCCGCGGCCGTGTCGGCCGCCGCCACCGCCGGATCACGTTCGTAGTTGAGCATGTGCAGCCGCCCCAGCTCGGCGAAGGCGTCGGCCTTCTGCGCGCTGTCCGGCAGCGGGTCGAACAGGCGTACCGCCCGGTCCAGGCAGGCCAGTGCCGCCGGGCGGTCGGCGCGGCCACGCCGCCTGGCCGAGCAGCGTCCAGGCCCGCGCCGCGCACGCCTCGTCGCCGCACGCGAGCAGCCGCTCGGCGAGCGCCTGCACCTGCTCCGGTCCACCGCCGGAGAGGAAGGCGTTGCCGTCGCGGTGGAACGCGATCTCGGTGCTCAACAGCTCCAGCTGCAGCCGGCCCACCGGATCGGAGTCGTCGGCCAGGCCGAGCGCCCGGGCCGCGTGGCCGGCGGCGGCGTCCAGCCCGTGCAGCGCGTACGCCCGGCGTGCCGCCTCCGGGCAAAGCGGCCCGGGCCGGCGCGGCGTAGCGGTTGGTCTCCATGCCGAGCGAGCGGGCGATCTCGTGCGCCGCCCAGCGGTGGTGCGCCAGCACCTCGGCCAGGTCGGTGTCCCGACTCTGCGACAGGGTGTCCAACCAGTCGGCGGTGCGATCGTGCCGGGCCACCCGCTCGGTCCGGGGCAGCCGCTGGTAGCACACGTCCCGGACCAGGACGTGTCGGAAGCGGTACTCCGGCTGGCCGGCCATCGTGGAGGTGGTCTGCTCGTGGACGAAGTCCCGCTGCTCCAGCCGACGCAGGGCACGCTCGACGGACTCGACCGGCTGACCGACGGCGGCGGCCACCGCGCCCGGCCAGAACTGCACCCCGACCACCGCGGCGGCCAGCAGCACCGCCCGGTCCTTGGCGTCGAGCAGGTCGACCCGGTTGGCGATGACCGCGTGCACACTCTCCGGCATCGGCAGGTCCAGGTGCTTCTCCAGCGACCAGCCACGGCCGGACTGCCGCAGCGCCCCCTGCTCGATCAGCATTCGGACGTACTCGTGGGCGTAGAGCGGATTGCCGCCGGCCACCTCGACCAGCGGGGTCAGCAGGTCGGCGGAGAACGCGGCCTGGCCGAACATGTGCGCGTACAGCGCGGCGATGCCGGTGTCCCGCAACGGTGGCAGGGCGATGGTGACCGAACCGGTGATGGTCCCCGCCCAGCTCGGATCCCGGTCGACAAGTTCCGGGCGGGCGGTGCACAGCAGCAGCAGCGGCACGTCCCGGGCCGCCGCGCCGAGCAACTCCACGAAGCGCAGCATCGGGTCGTCGGCCCAGTGCAGATCCTCGAAGACCAGCACGGTGGGGCGACGGGCCGCCAGGGCCAGCAGGAACCGCCGCCACGCCGATTCCGCCTCCTCGGCCGGCAGCGGGTTACCGGCCAGCCCGACCAGCGGACGCAGCGCGTCGGTGACCCGGCCCCGCTCGGCGACGCCGACCAGCTCGCCGACGGCGGCGGTGAGTCGTTGCGCGGCGCTGGCCGCCGGATCGGTGTCGAGGATGCCCGCCTCGGCCTTGACGATGTCGGCGAGCGCGGCGAACGTGACGTTCTCGCCGAACGGTGGACACCTGCCGATGCGCCAGGTCAGCGGCTCGTCCACCAGCCGACCGGTGTGCCGGTGCAACTCGCGGACCAGCCGGCTCTTGCCGATGCCGGCCCGACCGAAGACGGTCACCACCTGGGGTCGGCGGTCGCGCAGGCTGCGGTGCAGGGCGTTGACCAGCATGCCCAGCTCGTGCTCCCGGTCGATCAGGGGGGTGGTGTCCGGTTCCCGATCGGTGGGCTGCTGACGTACCGCGGACCGGGCCAGCCACACCTCGGTCGGTGCCGACCGACCGCGCAGGATGACCGGGGGTTGCTCGTCGTACCGGATGGTGTCCCGGGTCAGCGCGTGCGTGGCGCCGTCGACGAGCACCCCGCCCGACGGCGCCGCCGACTGCAGCCGGGAGGCGGTGTTGACCACGTCGCCGGCGACGATCGCCTGGCCACCGTCGCGGGCGGCGGCCACGTCGACGAGCGCCTCACCGGTCGCCACCCCGACCCGGAAGCGCAACCCGTCGGTGCCGGTCGGGGTGAAGCGGGTCAGCACCCGCTGCAACTCCAACCCGGCCCGCACACACCGCAACGCGTCGGTCTCGGTGGCCACCGGCGCACCGAACAGCGCCATCACCGCGTCGCCGATGTACTTCTCCACCACTCCGCCGTACTGGCCGACCACCCGGCGGGCGGCGGAGAAGAAGCCGGTCTGCATGCCCCGGACCAGCTCCGGGTCGGCCCGCTCGACGTACGGGGTGAAGTCGATCAGATCGACGAAGAGCACGCTGACCCGGCGGCGATCCTCCTGGTTCAGGGCGCCCGGTAGGTCGGTGCCGGCTCGGGGTGCGCCGCAGGAGGTGCAGAAGGCCACGTCCGGCGCGAGCGGGCGCAGGCAGTGCGGGCAGACGGCACCGAGTTCCGCGCCGCAGCCACCGCAGAAGCGGTCGCCCTCGGCGGCGGTACGTCCACAGCGGTCACACTGCGCGGCGATGACACCCTCCAGTGGCAGGCCCCCGACGCCCCGGGGCGCAGCATCGAGTATCGCCGCCGGACGCAGTGTCGGGTACCGGGCTGTTGGCTTGTGGACACTCAGCCGGGCAGCTCACCACGCTTCGGAACGGCTAGATTCAGGCAGCCGATTCGTTGACCGCTGATCAGGGGGACAGCTCCATGGTGTACGTGATGCTGATGAGTGACTGGACCGACGGGAACGGGGTCGCCCACTCCGCCGGAGACTCGGTGGACGTGGACGCCGCCACCCTCGCGCAGCTCCAGGCGCAGGGGATCGTCGGCGAGGTGCCCGGCGGTGGCAAGGACGGTACGGACTGGGTCGGACCGGGTGACACCGAATGGGTCGGGCCGGGCAGCACCAAGCCCTGACCACAACGAGTGCGGGCGGGGCCGGGACGATCGTCCCGGCCCCGCCTCGGTCTTCGCCGCGCTCGGTGCCGGGCCGCCGCTCAGCGCTCGTTCATGCCGGCGCGGCGGCGCAGCGCGGGCACGTCGGTGACCACGATCCGCCGGCCCTCGGTGCGCAGCCAACCCCGGCTGGCGAACGAACCGATCGCCTGGTTGACGCTCTGCCGGGACCCGCCGGCCATCTCGGCGAGCTGGCTCTGGTTCAGCTCGATGGTGATCATCGGGGCCTGGCTCTCGCCGGCGAGCCGGACCAGCGTCTTGGCCACCCGGCCGGGCAGGTCGAGGAAGACGTGGTCGGCGTTCTGCTCGGTCAACCGGCGGATCAACGCACCGAGGGACCGCATCACCGCGTCGAGGATGCGCGCGTTCGAGTGCACCAGCTCCATGAAGGCCGGCCGGGACAGCGCCAGCGCGGCGGTGTCCTCGATCGCCTCGGCCGAGGTCGAGCGGGTCGAGGCGTCCAGCAGGGAGACCTCGCCCAGCACGTCCGGCGGTCGCATCACGGTCAGGATCGCCCGCTCGCCGGTGGGCGCGGTCCGGAACACGGCCACCGCGCCCCGCCGCAGGATGATCAGCGATTCGCCCGGGTCGTTCTCCACGAACAGCAGCTGCCCCTTGCGGTAGGTGCGGGGTACCGCCGCGGCGACCACCCGCTGGCGCACCTCCGGCTCGAGCCCGGCGAACATGTCAACGCCGGTGAGCGCGTCGCCCGGCTCCGGCAGGCGCATCTCCACGGCCCCACCCCTCCCCGGTCAAGGACCCCAACTCGCTCACCGGGTGAGCCTGAAGGCCCTGACGAGGTGATCCGACACCCGTTCGGCGTCCGGCAGCGGTAACACATCAGATCATGACGGTCCGGTCGCGTGCTGTACACCCCTCAAATCACTTCCGTGACCGGTTCGAGCTGGGGCATGACCTCGGTGCGGGCGATGGAAGCGCTCCCGGTGTCGCCGACCCGATGGACGGGCCGCGGTGACCGTCGGCGAGGATGGTCCCGATGGCCTACCGCTACTTCTACGACTGCGAGTTCATCGAGGACGGCCGGACCGTCGAGCTTGTCTCGATCGGCGTCGTCGACGAGCACGGCCGCGAGTTCTACGCGGTCTCCACCGAGTTCGACGCGTCCCGCGCGGTGCCCTGGGTCCGTCGCAACGTCCTGGACAAGCTGCCCTCCCCGGCCGACCGGGCGTGGCGGTCCCGCGAACGCATCCGCGACGACCTGTACGAGTTCCTGGTCGAGCCGATCCGGGACCGGCCCGGCGAGGAGGTGGAACTGTGGGCCTGGTACGCGGCGTACGACCACGTGGCGTTGGCGCAGTTGTGGGGCGCGATGCCGGCGCTGCCCCGGGAGATCCCCCGGTACACCAAGGAGTTGCGGCAGTTGTGGGACGACCGGGGGCGGCCTCCGCTGCCGAACGCCGCGGCGGCCCGACACGACGCGCTTGTCGACGCCCGGCACAACCTGGCCCGGTGGCGGGCGATGACCGGTTCGTGAGATCCGGTCATTCGGTGGTTTGACCCGGGCCGTCCCGGGCACCGGGTTCGCCGAAGGGGCCGAGGCGAGGGAGTTGCCGGCGTGGGCAGGCGCAGGGGAGTACCGACGTGAGCGGCGGGGTGATCGGCGGCGGGCAGGCCCGGGCCCGGATCACCGAGCTGATCCGGGCCGCGCGGATCGGCATCATGACCACGATCTCCCTCGACGGGCGGCTGGTGGGCCGGCCGATGGTCCTGCAACGGGCGGAGTTCGACGGGCAGTTGTGGTTCTTCGCGTACGCCGGCTCGGCGACCGTCCGCCAGGTGCGGGTGAACCCGGAGGTCGAGCTGGGCCTGTACGACCCGCGGGCGCAGGTCTGGGCCTCGATCACCGGCAGTGCCCGGGACGACCACGACCAGGCCCGCGCCGAACGACTGTGGCACCCCGGACTGGCCCCCTGGTTCCCGGACGGTCCGGCCACCGCCGGTCTCACGCTGGTCGGCGTGCACCCCACGGCCGCACGGTGCTGGGACGCCAGCGGTGAGCAGGTCGAGCTGATCGGCCCGGTGGGTGCCGCGCCGACCGGTGGGTCGCCGGCCGATCGCCGGGAGGACGGCTACTGACCGGTAGTGGGGCGCGGTGTGCGGCGTACCGGGCGGCGACTACAGTTCGTAGGGACGGCCCGCCCCGGGCCGGCAACGGTGCCGAGGTCCGCGCTGACACATATCCTGGGGCTTGATCGGGCTTGACCAGATGCTCCCCAGGAGGATGAGCAGATCATGCGTATCGGCGTGCTCACCGGCGGCGGCGACTGCCCGGGTCTCAACGCGGTCATCCGGGCGGTGGTCCGTAAGGGCGTCGCCAGCTACGGCCACGAGTTCGTGGGTTTCCAGGACGGTTGGAAGGGCCCACTGGAGGGGCTGTCCCGTCCGCTCGGCATCGCGGAGGTCCGCGGCATCCTGCCCCGTGGCGGCACGATCCTCGGCTCCTCCCGGACCAACCCCTTCAAGATCGAGAACGGCGTCGAGCGGATCAAGGACAACCTGGCCGCGCAGGGCGTCGACGCGCTCATCGCCATCGGCGGTGAGGACACCCTCGGCGTCGCCACCAAGCTCCACGAGCTGGGCGTCAACGTCATCGGCGTGCCGAAGACCATCGACAACGACCTCGGCGCGACCGACTACACGTTCGGGTTCGACACCGCCGTCAACATCGCCATGGAGGCGATCGACCGCCTGCACACCACCGCCGAGAGCCACCACCGCACCCTGGTGGTCGAGGTGATGGGCCGGCACGCCGGCTGGATCGCCCTGCACGCCGGCCTGGCCGGCGGCGCCAACGTGATCCTGCTCCCCGAGCGGAACTTCGACGTCGAGCAGGTCGCCGGCTACGTCGAGAAGCGCTTCCAGCACCAGTACGCCCCGATCGTCGTGGTCGCCGAGGGCGCCCAGCCGCTGGAGGGCCAGATGGTCCTGCAGAACCAGGAGCTGGACGCGTTCGGGCACGTGCGGCTCGGTGGCATCGGCCAGTGGCTGGCCGAGCAGCTGGAAGCCAAGACCGGCAAGGAGGCCCGCACCGTCGTGCTCGGCCACATCCAGCGCGGCGGCACCCCCACCGCGTTCGACCGGGTGCTCGCCACCCGGCTGGGCCTGCAGGCCATCGACGCCGCCCACGAGGGCGACTGGGGCAAGATGGTCGCGATGCAGAGCACGAACATCGTCCGCGTCCCGCTCGCCGACGCCACCGCCGAGTTGAAGACCGTGCCGCTGGAGCGGTACGCCGAGGCCGAGGTCTTCTTCGGTAGCTGATCGTCGCTCCGGCGTCGCGGTCCGGGCCTCGGGCCCGCCGCGACGCCGGCCCACGAAGGGGGTACGCCAGGTGTCAGCCGAGGTGCACACCGTCGCGGTGATCGGTGCGGGCAAGATCGGTGAGCTGGTGCTCTCCGGGCTGCTGCGGTCCGGCTGGCCGGCGGACCGGCTGCTGGCCACCGCCCGCCGCCCGGCCCGCGCCGAGGAACTGGCCGCCCGCTACGGCGTACGGGTGGTGGACAACCTCACCGCCGTGGACGAGGCCGAGGTGCTGGCCGTCGCGGTGAAACCGCAGGACGCCGCCGCGCTGCTGGACGAGATCGGCCCCAAGGTGCCAGCCGGCAAGCTGCTGGTCTCGCTCTGCGCCGGCCTGCCGAGCAGCTTCTTCAGCCGCCGGTTGCCCGAGGGCACCCCCGTGGTACGGGTGATGACCAACACCCCGGCGCTGGTGGACCAGGCGATGACCGCGATCTCGGCCGGCGCGCACGCCACCGGTGAGCACCTGGCGCTGGCCGAGGAGATGTTCAAGCCACTGGGCGCCACGATCCGGGTACCCGAGACCCAGCAGGACGCGGTGACCGCCCTGTCCGGTTCCGGCCCGGCCTACTTCTACCTGCTGGTCGAGGCGATGACCGACGCCGGCATCCTGCTCGGCCTGCCCCGCCAGGTGGCGCACGACCTGATCGTGCAGACCGCGATCGGCTCGGCGGTGATGCTGCGCGACTCCGGCGAGCACCCGGTCAAGCTGCGCGAGGCGGTCACCTCACCCGCCGGCACCACCATCTCGGCGATCCGCGAACTGGAGAACCACGGTGTCCGCGCCGCCCTGCTGGCCGCCCTGGAAGCCGCCCGCGACCGCGCCCGCGAACTGGCCACCCAAGCCGACTGACCAACCCTCTCTGGCGTTGATCATCAGGTTGGCGGCAGTAGTTGCGCTGGACTGCCGCCAACCTCATGATCAACCGGGTGGCGCATACTGGCGCGGTGTTCACTCTCGCCCAGGCCCGGCACCTGGTGGCAACCCTGCATCCCCGGATCGAGGAACTGATCCGGGTCCGGGCAGATCTGGCCGAGTTGCAGGCCGACCTGGCCGGCCACGGGCTCAGCGCGCTCGGTGGTCGGGCAGAGGTCAAGGGCCTGGAGGCCCGGCTGTACGCGGTCCTCGACGAGATTCAGCAGCACGGCATCGAGGTCAAGAGCGTGGCACCGGTGCTGCTCGACTTCCCAGGTGAGCGCGAGGGGCGACAGGTGCTCTGGTGCTGGCTGGAGGGGGACACCGACGTGCGCTGGTACCACCGCGCCGACTGCGGCTTCGCCGGCCGCCGCCCGATCTGACCCTGCCGTCGGCCGGTACCCGCAGCACTTGCCGTCGTGCCGACCCGATCGCTGCCGGGTACCTTCCACTCCGCCATGCGGGCCTGGCCCTCCTCGTCGACGATCCTCAGGCGTGCGGAGCCTCGGCCGGTAGCGGGCGGCAGGGGAGACGCCGGTCGGGGCCGAGACGCGAGGGCGGCTAGTCTCTGCCGGTGAGTGGAGTGCGGCGGGCGAGTGTGGACGACGCCCGGGAACTGGTCCGGCTGCGGGCGGTCATGTTGGGTGCGCTGGACGGCGCGCCGCCGGAGCCCGGCGAATGGCAGCACACCGCCCTGCGTACGCTCCGGCGGCAGCTGCCGGATCCGGAGGCCGACCTCGCCGCCTACGTGGTCGACGCGCCGGGCCGACCCGGGACGCTTGCCGCCTGTGCGGTCGGGGTGGTCGACCTGCGGCTCGGCGGGCCGGCGGATCCGAGCGGCCGGTCCGGGTACGTCTTCAACGTGGCGACCGATCCGGCGTACCGTCGTCGGGGTTTCTCGCGGGTCTGCCTGGGCGCGCTACTCGACTGGTTCGCCGAGCGCGGCGTACGCACGGTGGAGCTGAAGGCCAGCCCGGAGGGCGAGCCGCTCTACCGGGAGCTGGGCTTCCGTCCCACGTCGATGGTCGCGATGCGGCGGGACGGAGGAGTCTGATGTTCGCCACAGCGTTGGGTGAGGACGCCGAACTGCGGCCGCTGAACCCGTGGCACGCCGAGGAGTTCCTGGGCAATCTGGACCGGGCCCGGGAGCACATCGCGCCGTGGGTGTCGCCGTCCTTCGTGGCCACCGACCTCGACGGGGCGCGGCACGTGCTCCAGCGTTACGCCGACCGCTGGGCCCGCGACGACGGCGGCATCTGGGGTATCTGGTCGGGCGGCACCCTGGTCGGCGGGGTGCTGCTGGTGTCGCTCAACGCGGCGTCCGGGGTGTGCGAGGCGGGCTGCTGGCTGGAACCGGCCGCCGAGGGGCGAGGGCTGGTGACCCGGGCGGTGGAACGGCTCATCGACTGGGTGCTCGTCGAGCGCGGGCTGCACCGCGTCGAGTGGCGTACCAACGCCGGCAACGTGCGCAGCATCGCGGTGGCCCGTCGGTTGGGCATGCGCCGCGACGGTGTCCTGCGGGAGACGTTGCCGGGACCGCGGGGCCGCGTCGACCTGGAGATCTGGTCGGTGCTGGCACCCGAGTGGCGGGCCCGGCGCGCCGGCACCGGGTCGCACTGAGTCGAACGGCAGCTCGCCGGCAGGTGCCGGACCGCGGCCGGGCCAGCCGGCGTCCGCGAGCGCGGCGCGCAGCACGCCCACCGTCGCCATGCTGACCCCTCCACCGCGTTGACCCATCCCGAACCTACTCCGCCCCGCACTCTCCCCGCCCTCTTCGTCGATCATGCAGTTCGGGTCGGTCCATAAGGGTGCGAAAGCCCCGAAAGAACGACCACAACTGCATGATCGACGAGGCGGCAGCTGGTTACGCGGGGAGGTTCTTGTCGATGGTGGTGCGGAGGGTGGGGTCGTCGGGGGTGACGGTGGGGGCGAAGCGGGCGGCGACGGAGCCGTCGGGCGCGACGAGGAACTTCTCGAAGTTCCAGCGGACGTCACCGGCGTGCCCGTCGGCGTCGGCGGTGTCCACCAGGGCCGCGTACAGGGGGTGACGGTCGGGGCCGTTGACGTCGACCTTCTCCGTGATCGGGAACGTCACCCCGTAGTTGACCTGGCAGAACTCGCTGATCTCCGCCGCGTTGCCCGGTTCCTGGCCGGCGAACTGGTTGCACGGCACGCCGAGCACGGTCAGCCCGCGGTCGGCGTACTCGTCCTGCAGGGCCTGAAGGCCCGCGTACTGCGGGGTGAGGCCGCAGCGGGAGGCGACGTTGACGATCAGCAGGGCGCGTCCACGGTACTGGGCGAGGTCGGCCGGGCCGCCGGCGAGTGCGCCGATCGGAATGTCGAAGACGGTCATGCCCGGAGGCTACCGCCGCGCCGGTGCTCGCGGGCGCGGCGGGTGGGGTGAGGTTACCGAGTGGTATCCGACCCTCGGCCGGCGGTGACGTCGATCTGGCCGTCCGGGGCAATCGATACATGGCCATCTTGACGAAGTGGTGGCGTGTGAGTAGCGTCTCCTCATCCTTTTGGAAAGTTTCCTAACTGTTTGGAGACGCCACATGAAGAGATCGCTTCGCCGGGCCCTCTGGGTCGGCGCCGTGGTCGCGGTGACCGTCGCCACGGTCCCGATGGCCTCGGCGTTCGGCGCCGGAAGCGTGACCACCTCGTTCACCCGGGTGTCGGACTGGGGAACGGGGCACGAAACGCGGGTCACCATCACCAACGGGTCGAACGCCAGCGTCAGCACCTGGCGTATCGAGTTCGAGCTGCCCTCGGGCACCAGCATCAGCAGCTCCTGGGACGCCGACGTCACCCGCAACGGCAACCGCTATGTGGCGGTCAAGAAGAGCTGGGCCGGTGCGCTGGCCCCGGGCGCCTCCTTCAGCTGGGGTTACAACGGCACCGGCGCGTACCGGGCGCCGCTGAACTGCACGATCAACGGCGCGTCGTGCGGCGGCGGCAGCACGCCGCCGACCACCACCGCACCGCCCACCACGACCCCACCCACGACCACGCCGCCGACGACCGCCCCGCCGACCACCCCGCCCCCGACCACCACGCCGCCGAACCCGGGCGCGCAGAAGGTGGTCGGCTACTTCGCCCAGTGGGGCGTCTACGCCCGCAACTACCACGTGCGGAACATCCACACCAGCGGCTCGGCGTCGAAGCTGACCCACATCCTGTACGCCTTCGGCAACACCACCGGCGGCCGGTGCACCATCGGCGACAGCTACGCCGACTACGAGAAGGCGTACACCGCCGCGGACAGCGTGGACGGCGTCGCCGACACCTGGGACCAGCCGCTGCGCGGCAGCTTCAACCAGCTGCGCAAGCTCAAGAAGATGTACCCGCACCTCAAGGTGATCTGGTCGTTCGGTGGCTGGACCTGGTCCGGCGGCTTCACCCAGGCCGCGCAGAACCCGACCGCCTTCGCCGAGAGCTGCTACAACCTGGTCGAGGACCCGCGCTGGGCGGACGTCTTCGACGGCATCGACATCGACTGGGAGTACCCGAACGCCTGCGGTCTGACCTGTGACGCCAGCGGCCCGAACGCGTTCAAGAACGTGGCGAGCGCACTGCGTGCCCGGTTCGGCTCGAACAACCTGGTCACCGCCGCGATCACCGCCGACGGCAGCAACGGCGGCAAGATCGACGCGACCGACTACGCCGGTGCCGCCACCCACCTCAACTGGATCATGCCGATGACGTACGACTACTTCGGCGCCTTCGCCCCGCAGGGCCCCACCGCTCCGCACTCGCCGCTGTACTCGTACTCCGGCATTCCGCAGCAGGGCTTCTGGTCCGACGCGGCGATCCAGAAGCTCAAGAGCAAGGGCATCCCGGCCAACAAGCTGCTGCTCGGCATCGGCTTCTACGGCCGGGGCTGGACCGGGGTCACCCAGTCCACGCCGGGCGGCACCGCGACCGGGCCGGCGCCGGGCACCTACGAGCAGGGCATCGAGGACTACAAGGTGCTCAAGAACACCTGCCCGGCCACCGGCACCGTCGGCGGCACGGCGTACGCCAAGTGCGGCAGCAACTGGTGGAGCTACGACACCCCGTCGACCATCGGCGGCAAGATGACGTACGCCAGGAACCAGGGCCTCGGTGGCGCCTTCTTCTGGGAGCTCTCCGGTGACACCACCAACGGTGAGCTGATCAGCGCCATCAAGGGCGGCCTCGGCTGAGCCGACGGTCGACGCACCACCCACACGACGGGGAGGGGCCCCGCACCGGCCCCTCCCCGTCCGGCGTGTCCGGGGTCGATCCCGATGCCCGGACGGCGGTGTGACAGACTCGCCGCTCGACCGTGTCTCGATGTCCGCCATCGAGGGAGGTGACGATGCGGGCCACGTACCGACGTGCTGCGGGCACCGCCGCGCTGCTGGCCAGCCTGCCGTTCGCACTGGTCGGCTGTGGTTTCGTCGGCGGTGAGCCCGAGGCGGAGCAGCCCGGACGGGCGCCGGCCGAGGAGGCCATGCTGAAGTCCCGCGAGCGGGTCCAGGCGTACCTGGACGCGATGGCGGCCAAGGACGTGGCGGCCGGTCGTAGTCAGCTCTGCGCGGTGCTGCACGAGGCGTTCGACGTTGCCGCCACCGAGCCGAACGGCGACTTCGCCGACCACTTCGAGGTGTCGAAGTCCGAGATCACCGACATCCGGCCCGGCCCGTCCGGGCAGGAGGTCAGCACCGCGGTCACGGTGACCGTCGGCAAGAAGAAGGCCACCCGTCCGCTGCTGTTCACCGTCACCCGCGACGGGCTCGACTGGTGCATCTCGGACGAACGGCCCGGCGGGCACAGTCCCGCCCCGGCACCCACGCCCTGACCTGCGCCACCGTCGAGGGTCGTCCATCTGCCGGAACCCGGCCCCTCGCCGGTCGCCCACCCGGCTGGTCGCCGTACGCTGAATACCATGCGCCATGAGTGGCATCAGTTGAGTCATCCCGCCGTGGGCAGCCCGGTGCTGCAGACCAGCCGCCCGACCATCGACTCCGCCGAGGACGAGGCTTTCGGCCTGGACCGCTGGCGGGAGCTGCCGCGCGCCCAGACCCCACCCTGGCCGGACGCGGCCCAGGTCGCCGAGGTCTGCAAGGTGCTCGACACCGTGCCGTCGGTGGTCGCCCCGTACGAGGTCGATCAGTTGCGCCAGCGCCTGGCGCTGGTCTGTGAGGGCAAGGCGTTCCTGCTCCAGGGCGGTGACTGCGCGGAGACGTTCGCGGACAACACCGAGAGCCACCTGCTGGCCAACGCCCGCACCCTGTTGCAGATGGCGATCGTGCTGACCTACGGCGCGTCGTTGCCGGTGGTGAAGGTGGCCCGGGTGGCCGGGCAGTACACCAAGCCCCGGTCGCTGCCGACCGACGCGCGGGGCCTGCCGGCCTACCGCGGCGACATGATCAACTCGCTGGAGACCACGCCGGAGGCGCGGGTCGCCGACCCGCAGCGCATGATCAGGGCGTACGCGAACTCGGCCGCCGCCATGAACATGTTGCGGGCCTACCTGGCCGGCGGGCTGGCCGACCTGCACGCGGTGCACGACTGGAACAAGGGTTTCGTGCGCAACTCCCCGGCCGGTGAGCGGTACGAGGCGATCGCCCGGGAGATCGACCGGGCCCTGGCGTTCATCCGCGCCTGCGGGATGACCGACGACGAGGCGTTGCGTACGGTCACCCTGTACTGCTCGCACGAGGCGCTCGCGCTGGAGTACGACCGGGCGTTGACCCGGGTCTCCGGTGGCCGGCCGTACGGGCTCTCCGGGCACTTCCTGTGGATCGGTGAGCGCACCCGGCAGATCGACGGCGCGCACATCGACTTCATCTCCCGCATCGCCAACCCGATCGGGGTCAAGCTCGGCCCGACCACCACTCCGGACGAGGCGATCGAGCTCTGCGAGAAACTGAACCCGGACAACGTCCCCGGCCGGCTCACCCTGATCAGCCGGATGGGCAACCACAAGGTCCGGGACGCGCTGCCGCCGATCGTGGCCAAGGTGAGCGCCGCCGGCGCCAAGGTGGTGTGGCAGTGCGACCCGATGCACGGCAACACCCACGAGTCGTCGAACGGCTACAAGACGCGCCACTTCGACCGGATCGTCGACGAGGTGCTCGGCTACTTCGAGGTGCACCGTGGCCTGGACACCCACCCGGGCGGTCTGCACGTCGAGCTGACCGGCGAGGACGTCACCGAGTGCCTCGGCGGTGCCCAGGGCATCGCCGACCTCGACCTGCCCGACCGCTACGAGACCGCCTGCGACCCCCGCCTGAACACCCAACAGTCACTGGAGCTGGCCTTCCTCGTCGCGGAGATGCTCCGTGGCTGAGCTTGCGAGCCCCGCAGTCGGCGGCCGGAGGGACGACAGTGGCTGATCTGATCGATCTGCGGTCGGACACGGTGACCCGGCCCACCGCCGCGATGCGGCAGGCCATGGCCGGTGCCGAGGTGGGTGACGACGTCTACGGCGAGGACCGGACGGTCAACGCCCTGGAGGCCGAGGTCGCCGCGATGTTCGGGCACGAGGCGGCGTTGTTCTGCCCGAGCGGGTCGATGGCCAACCAGATCGCCCTGCAACTGCTGGTGCCGCCCGGCGCGGAGCTGCTCTGCGACGCCGACGCGCACGTGGTCACGTACGAGATGGGAGCCGCCGCCGCGTACGGTGGCGTCACCTCGCGGACCTGGCCGCCGGTGGGCGCCGAGCTCGACGCGGATGTGGTGGCCGCCATGGTGCGTCCGGACGGCTACTGGGCGGTGCCCACCCGGGCGATCGCGGTGGAGCAGACCCACAACCGTGGCGGCGGCGGGGTGATTCCCCTGGACACGCTGCGTGAGCTGCGTCGGATCGCCGACGCCGGGCAGCTGGCGCTGCACTGCGACGGTGCTCGGATCTGGCACGCCCACGTCGCCGACGGGGTGCCCCTGGCCAGCTACGGCGCGTTGTTCGACACCCTGTCGGTCTGCCTGTCCAAGGGGCTCGGCGCGCCGGTGGGTTCACTTGTCGTCGGCTCCGCCGACCGGATCGGGCGGGGCCGGGTGATCCGCAAGCGGATGGGCGGTGGGATGCGCCAGGCCGGCATCCTGGCCGCCGCCGGCCGGTACGCGCTGGCCCACCACATCGACCGGCTGGCGGACGACCACGCGAAGGCGGCTCGGCTGGCGGAGGCGATCGCCCCGTTCGGGGTGCTGGCCACCACGGTACGCACCAACATCGTTCCGCTGGACCTGACGAAGGCCCCGCTGGACGCGCCCACGCTGGCCGCCGCCGCCCGCGCCGAGGGCGTACTGATCTCGGTGCTCGGTCCCCGCACTGCCCGCCTGGTCACCCACCTGGACGTCACCGACACCCAGATCGACCAGGCCGCCACCACCCTCACCCACATCCTCCGCCGCTAACCCCGCCTCCCGCCCCTACCCGCCACCTCCGTTGATCATGAGGTTAGCGGCGATCTCGATCTCCGCGAGTGCCGCCAACCTCATGATCAACGGAGGTGGGGGTGGGGATCAGGGGGAGGGAGGAGGCGGCGGAGGGTGGTTATGTCGGTGGCGTGGCCCTCGTGGCGTTCGGTGGGGGTCTCAACGACGATCGGGACGCCGGCGGTGACGGGATGACGCATCAGCTCGGCGAAGGCGGGTTCGCCGATCATGCCCTTGCCGATGTTCTCGTGCCGGTCCCGGGTGGAACCGCACAGGTCCTTGGAGTCGTTCGCGTGCACCAGCCGGAGCCGGTCCGCCCCGACGGCGGTCACCAGGGCGTCCAGCGTGGCGGTCATCCCGCCCTCGACGGCCAGGTCGTGCCCGGCGGCCCAGGCGTGGCAGGTGTCGAAACAGACTCCGAGTTGCGGATGCCGATCCACCGCGTCGAGGTACGGCCCGAGCTGCTCCACCCGGCAGGCCAGTGACCGGCCACCGCCGGCGCTCGGCTCGACCAGCAGCATCGGGCCGCCCGCGTCGGCGGTCGAGTCGAGCAGCGGCAGCAGCGACTCGCGTACCTGCCGCATGGCCGCTTCGGCGTGCCCGGCGTCCACCGCACTGCCGGCGTGGAAGACCACCCCACGTGCGCCGATCGCGGCACCTCGGCGTAGCGCGTGCGCCAGGCTCTGGGCCGACCGCTCGACAGTTGCCGCGGTCGGTGAGCCGAGGTTGACCAGCAACGAGGCGTGGATGTAGACGGCGACGCCGCGTTCGGCGCAGCCGTCGCGGAACAGCGCGTCCTGCGTCGGATCGCCGGCCGGCATCGCCCAGCCCCGGGAGTTGCCGACGTAGACCTGCGCCACCTCGGAGCCGGCCGCGTCGACGTACGGCAGTGCCGCCCTGGCCAGCCCACCCGAGGTGGGCGTGTGCGAACCGATCGGCCGGTGCCCGGGATCCGGTGCCGGCATCAGAAGCACCCGATGGTGATCTGGGTACCCGGGGCGACCTGGGCGTTCTCGTTCGGGTTCTGGAACCGGGTGACGGCGTTCGGGTTGAACTGCACCGCCACCGGGAAGCCCTGGCTCTCCAGCACCTGCTTGGCCTGCTGGCAGGGCAGGTCGACGACGCGCGGCACGGTCACCAGCGGGGGCCCCTCGCTTACCTCCAGCCGGATCTGGGCACCCTTCTCCACGCCGCCACCGGCGGCCGGGCTCTGGCCGATCACCTCGTCACGCGGCTTGTCGGACTCCTTGCGCGTCGGCTCCACCAGCACCAGGCCGAGCTGCGCGATCTGGTTACGGGCGTCGTTGAGGTTCTTGCCCACCAGGTTCGGCACGGTGATCGGGGCCCGGCCCTTACTGAGGATCAGGGTGATCTCGTCGCCCGGCTTGACCTCCTCGCCCGCCTTCGGGTCGGTGGCCACCACGATGCCCTCGGGCAGGCTGTCGTCGTACCGGGCGGTGCCCTTGACCACCTCGAGTTGGGCGCTGACCAGGTCGGCCTCGGCCAGGTCGAACTCCTTGCCGACCACGTCCGGCAACTCGAAGCGTTCCGGCCCGAGCGACAGGGTGAGGGTGATGGTGCCGCCCTTGAGGATCCGGGCGGACGCGGCGGGATCCTGTCCCAGCACCCCGTCGCGGGGGATCTGGTCGTCGTACCGCGGGTCGGCGTAGACCACCTCGAAGCCGGCCTGGGTGGCCTGTGCCTCCGCCTCCGCCTTGCTCATGCTGACCAGCTGCGGCGCCGTGGTGTACCGGCCGACGCCGAACCACCAGCCGCCGAGCGCGGCCACCAACCCGAGCACCACGACCACGGCCGCCACGCCGAGACGTCCGCCGCCCTGGCCGGTCAGCCGGGCGCCGAGCCCGGCCAGTCGGGCCCACAGATCGTCGCCACCGCCCGGCGTCGCCCGGCGTCGACCACGAGCGGGTGAGCCGCCTTCCGGCAGGCGGGCCCAGGTCGGTCGCTCGGGCGGACGTACCGGCGCGACCATCATCGTCGGCTGCGACACCGCCGGGCCGTCGGTCACCGGGGCGATCCGGGCGGTGTGGCTGTTCGGACTGCCGAGCCCGTCCCGGGCCACCTGCACCTCGGCCAGCAGCGTGCCGGCGTCGCCCGGGCGGGCCGCCGGGTCACGACGGGTGGCGCGGGCGACCAGATCGTCGAGCACCCTCGGCAGGCTGGGCACCAGCGTCGACGGTGCGGGAACGTCGCGGTCGACGTGCTGCCAGGCGATGTCGATCGGCCGGTCGCCGTCGTACGGCACCCGGCCGGTGAGCATCTCGAACAACACGATGCCCGTCGAATAGACGTCGGTGCGGGCGTCGGCCCGGCCGTCGGTGACCAGTTCCGGAGCGACGTACGCCACGGTGGCCATCAGCTGGTTTCCGCTGTCGTGGTCGGTGCTCGCCTCGACGGCCCGGGCCAGCCCGAAGTCGGTCACCTTGACCACACTGTCGACGAGGTTGGCCGGACCGCCGCTGGGCGCCTCGGCGACCAGCACGTTCTCCGGTTTCACGTCGCGGTGCACCAGGCCGGCCCGGTGGGCGGCGCCGATGGCCGCGAGCATCTGCTCGGTGATGGCCAGCGCCTCGTCCGGGTTGAGTCGGCGCCGCTCGGCCAGCACCTCGCGCAGGGTACGGCCGCGGACGTACTCCATGACCAGGTACGGCCGCCCGGCGTGGGTGCCCTGGTCGTAGACCGCCACCACGTTCGGGTGGGTGAGCCGGGCGATCGTCTTCGCCTCGTCGGTGAACCGGTCGACGAAGCTGGGTCGACCCGACTGCCCGGGGGATCCCTGGGTGGAGTGAATGATCTTGACTGCGACGGTGCGTTCGAGGCGCTCGTCGGTGGCGGTGTACACGGTCGCCATGCCGCCACGGGCCACGCGACCGCGGATGCGGTAGCGCCCGTCGATCAGCGAGCCCAGCAACGTGTCGGCGACCTGTGTGTCCATCGGCAGGCAGTCTATGTGTCGGAGGGACGAAGGTTGAACCGGATGCTACCGGCAGCCACCCCCTAGCGGGTCCGACGCGCGCACAGGGTGATGGTTGCCCCAGCTCAGGGTGGTCGCCGGGAGGTCGTTGACCGGGTACGGGGGGTGGCGTGGCAGGGTGGTGCGCGTGACCGAATCCGTACCCGCCGAGGGCGGCGTGCCCCTGGCCGGTCCCGCCGACGCGGCGGGCTGGCTGACCCTGCCGGACGTCGCCGAGCGGCTCGACCTGTCGATCAGCAAGGTGCACCAGATGATCCGGGACCGGGAACTGATCGCGGTGCGCCGTGACGGTGTCCGCCAAATCCCGGCCGACCTGGTGGCGAACCGGACCGTGCTCAAACACCTGCCGGGTGTGCTCACCCTGCTGGCCGACGCCGGTTACGACGACGAGGCCGCGCTGCGCTGGCTCTACGAGCCCGACGGCACGTTGGCCGGTGGCACCCCCGCGACCGCCCTCGGTGGTGACCAGGCCCGTGAGGTCAAGCGCCGGGCTCAGGCCCTGGGCTTCTGACTCACCGGCCGCCAGGCTCCTGCGGGCTGCGGGCTGGGCTGCAGGCTGCGGGCTGCGGGCTGCGGGCTGCGGGCTCGGGAGCTGAGCCACCCCGGGTGGGTCAGTCGGCGCGGCGGGTGGCGGCGATGGCCAGGTCCACCAGGGCCTGCCGGGCCTCGGTGTCCAGGTCGACGGCGGTGAGCGCGGCGAGCGCCGCGTCGGTGAGCGTGACGATGCGCTGCTCGGTACGGGCCAGCGCGCCGGTGTCGACGATCAGTTCCCGCAGCCGGGCCACCCCGGTGGCGTCCAGGTCCTCGTCGCCGAGGCCACCGAGCAGCAGCGTGCGGCCGGCGTCGTCGGCCACCTCCAGGGCCGCCGCCACCAGGTAGGTCCGCTTGCCCTCGCGCAGGTCGTCGCCGGCCGGTTTGCCAGTCTGCGCCGGGTCACCGAAGACACCCAGCACGTCGTCGCGCAGCTGAAAAGCCTCACCCAAGGGCAGGCCGTACGCCGAGTAGGCGATGCGTACGTCGGCGGGGGCGTCGGCCAGCGCCGCGCCGATCAGCAGTGGCCGTTCCACGGTGTACTTGGCCGACTTGTACCTGGCCACCTTGCCGGCCCGTTCCAGCGAGGTGTCGCCGGTGGCCTGGGTCAGCACGTCGAGGTACTGCCCGATGGTGACCTCGGTGCGCATCTCGTCGAAGTCCGGCCGGGCCCGGGCCACCGTCCGGGGGTCGAGCCCGGCGGAGTGCAGCAGTTCGTCGGACCAGACCAGGCACAGGTCGCCGAGCAGGATCGCCGCGGCGTCACCGAAGCCGTCCGGGTCGCCGCCCCAGCCGGCGTGGCGGTGCCGGGTGGCGAACCGCCGGTGCACGGCGGGCTCACCGCGTCGGGTGTCCGAGCGGTCCATCAGGTCGTCGTGGATCAGTGCGCTGGCCTGCACGAACTCGAGCGCGGCGAGGGCGGTCACCACCGGGTCGGTGTCCACCCCACCGGCACCCCGGTAGCCCCAGTAGGCGAAGGCCGGTCGCAGCCGCTTGCCGCCACCCAGCACGAACGCCTCGATCGCTTCGGCGACCGGCACCAGGGCGTCGTCGACGTCGGTCATCCAGGCGCGACGCCCGGCGAGGAAGTCCGACAGCGCCTTGTCGACCCGCTGGCGCAGGCTGGCACGGTCGACGGGAGAGACGGGAGCAGCATGGGTCACGTCCCGACGCTAGTGGGTCGAGGTGCACCGCGACGACCCACCCGTCCTCCGGCGCGTCGTGTTCGTCGCTGGTCGCGGCCCGGCCGGTCCGGGGCTGCGCCGTGCCGGGCGTGGCGACCCGCCGGGCCCGGGTGCGCCCCCGGCACCGCGAGGATCCGGACCAGCCAGCCGCGCCAGAAGCGTCCCGGCACGCGCACCCTCGCCCCAGCGGGAGATCTCGTGCCGGCTGAGCGTGCACACTCCGGCGGCGGCGCAGAGTTCGGCGGCGAGCCGGGACTGGCTCCACCCTCGGGCGCGCCGTGACCGGGCCACCAGCGGGCCGAGGGCGGGCCGAGCAGGGGTGAGCGGGGGCGGGGACATTGATCCTCCGGCGGGTCGGCGGGGCGACGGCCCGACCCCACCCGATCGGGGCGGTGCCGGTACGCACTGTCTGCTGCTGACCCCCGCGCGGCCCCCGGGTGGGCTCTCGACCACACCCCGCGCAGGTCGGAAGGGTAGTCCGGCGGTGCGACAGTTTCCGCGCCGGCCACACGGGGACGCCCGCGCCCACGCGCAGCCGCCGTCTCCACCGCTGGGAAGCCGGTAGGAGTGTTCGGTCCGGCCCGCTACAGTCGGTGCGTGGCGCTCGGTCTTCCCTCCGTCCTCCCGAATTCGCAACCGGCGATCGGGGAGCTGGTCCGCGACTGCCAGCCGACCTTCTCCTTCGAGTTCATGCCCCCGAAGACGGAGCAGGGCGAGCGACAGTTGTGGCAGGCCATCCGCGAGCTGGAGCCGTTGCGCCCCTCCTTCGTCTCGATCACCTACGGTGCCGGCGGCTCCACCCGGGACACCACGGTCGCGGTCACCGAACGGATCGCCACCGAGACCACCCTGCTGCCGATGGCCCACCTGACCGCGGTCAACCACTCCGTCGCCGAGTTGCGGCACGTGATCGGCCGGCTGGCCGGCGTCGGGGTGCGCAACGTGCTGGTGGTTCGCGGCGACCCGCCGGGCGACCCCACCGGCGAATGGATCCCGCACCCCGACGGTGTGCACTACGCCGAGGATCTCGTCCGCCTGGTCCGGCACTCCGGCGACTTCAGCGTCGGCGTCGCCGCCTTCCCCTACCGGCATCCGCGCTCGCCGGACGTCGACACCGACACCGACTACTTCATCCGTAAGTGCCGGGCCGGCGCGGACTTCGCGATCACCCAGATGTTCTTCGACGCCGACGAATACCTTCGGCTGCGTGACCGGGTGGCCGCCGCCGGCTGTGACACCCCGATCCTGGCCGGGGTGATGCCGGTGACCCGGATCGGCACCATCGAGCGTTCCGTGCAGCTGTCCGGGGCGCCCTTCCCGCCGGCGCTCGCCGCGCGGTTCGAGCGGGTCGCCGACGATCCGGAGGCGGTCCGCCGGCTCGGCATCGAGCAGACCAGCGAGATGTGTCGCCGGCTACTCGACGAGGGAGTCCCGGGGATCCACTTCATCACCTTCAACCGGTCCACCGCGACCCGGGAGATCTGGCAGAACCTGCGGGTGGGCGCCGCGACGTGACACCCGGCGCGCGACACCTCGGCGCTGTCGCGACGGTTGAACCGTGGTGGGCAGACAGCTGAACTGGAACGAGTACGCCACGGCGTGGGCCCGGCTGCACGGCGGGTTCGATCCCCGGGCCGCCACTCCGGTGGTGCGTGGCTGGCTGCGCTTCTCCTACCACGTGGGGTTCCTGCTGGGCCGGCTACGGGTCGGCCCGACCGCGGTCACGGTGGTCGGGGTGCTGCTCTGCCTCTGCGTACCACTGCTCGCGGTCCGGCCCGGCGACGGGCCGTTCCTGGGGGCGCTGTTCGTGCTGCTCGCCTCGGTGGCCGACAGCGTCGACGGTGCGGTCGCCGTGGCCACCGGCCGCACCACCCGGCTCGGCTACGTCTACGACTCGCTCGCCGACCGGATCGGCGAGGCCGCGTGGCTGGTGGCGTTCTGGCTGGTCGGCGCGCCGGGAGCGTTGGTCGCCGCAGGCGGTGCGCTCTCCTGGCTGCACGAGTACGTCCGGGCCCGCGCGGTCGCCGCCGGCATGCGGGAGATCGGCGCGGTCACCGTCGGGGAACGGCCCACCCGGGTCTGCGTGGCCGTGGCGGGGCTGCTGCTGGCCGGCCTGAGCGGGCTGGTCGAGGTGGACCTGGCCGCGGGCACCATCACGATGGCGACCGCGGTGTGGGTGCTGCTCGCGGCCTTCGGGCTGGGACAGCTGCTCTCCGCCGTGCGCCGGGCACTCATCGACGCCGGCTGAGCTACCAGGCGGGGCCGATCGCGTCGGCGACGATCTGCGCGGACAGGGTCACCATCGGCAGGCCACCGCCGGGATGGCTGGAGCCGCCGACCAGCCACAGGCCTCGGGCCGGTCCCCGGTTCGCCGGCCGGAGCAGGCCACCGGCGGTGCCGTAGATGGTGCCGCCCGGTGCGCCGGTGGCGGTGGCCAGATCGGCGGGGGTACGCACGTCGCGGAACACCAGCCGGTCGCGTACGTCCACGCCGCGTTCGGCCAGCGCGTCCAGGATCCGGTCGGCGTACGCCTGGGCCAGCCCCGGCCGGCGCCAGTCGATCGCCCCCGACGCGGTGCCCTGACGGGCGGCGTTGACCAGCACGAACCACGCCTCGTGCCCGGCCGGACGGACCGCCGGATCGTTCGCCACGGTGACGAAGACCGTCGGGTCGACGGCCGGGCGGGCCCGTACCCCCCGTCCCGGGTCACCGAAGACCGCGTCGAACTCGGCGTCGTAGTCGGTGGGGAAGAAGACGTTGTGGTGGGCCAGCCCGGAGTCGCCGCGTACGCCGAGCAGCAGCACGAATCCGGCCAGGCTGCGGTCGGTGAGCCCGGCCAGCCGGCGCGCGTCGGGCAGCAGGTCACGGTAGACGTTGAGCGCGTCGACGTTGGCCACCACCACGTCGGCCGGGATCGGGGTGGTCGAACCGGCGACGCGTACCCCGTGCACCCGACCGCCCACCGCGTCGATCCGGGTGACCGTGGTGCCGGTGCGCACCACCACCCCCAGGTCCAGGCAGCGGGACAGCAGCGCGTCGGCGAGGGTGCCCAGGCCGCCGCGCAGATACCAGCCGCCGAAGGCCAGCTCGGCGTAGGGGACCGCGACCAGTGCCGCGGGTGCCCGGCGCGGGTCGGCACCGGTGTAGGTGGCGTACCGGTCCAGCAGCATCCGCAGTCGCGGGTCGGAGATCAGGGTGCGACCCAGCCCGCGCAGGCTCTGGCCGGGTCGGATCGCGGCCAGGTCGCCCAACCGCCAGGCGAGCCGGGCCAGGTCGCGGGGCGAGTCGACGCGGCGGCGCAGGATGTCGCGTTCCGAGGCCCGCCACACCTGGGCGGCGCGCCGCCACAACCGCTGCCAGTCGGCGGCGGCCCGGTCGCCGAGGGCCGCGCCGATCCGCGCGGTGAACTCGGCCGGGTCGGCGCAGGAGTCGAGCACCGGGCCGCCACCGGGAAAGACGTGCCGCACGATCGGGTCCAGCGGCATCAGGTCGAGATACTCGTCGAGTTTCGCCCCGGTCGCCTCGAACAGCTCCTGGAAGACCTCGGGCAGGGTCAGCAGGCTGGGGCCGGTGTCGAAGTGGAACGCGCCCTCGGGGGTGTCCCGGCGGTGCCGGCCGAGTTTGCCGCCCACCTCCTCGGCGCGTTCGAGAACGGTCACCTGGTGCCCGGTGACGGCCAGCCGAGCCGCGGTGGCCAACCCACCCACCCCGGCACCGATCACCACGATCCGCGCCATGCCGCGTCCTCCCGGGCCCTATCCGACCGGACGGCCACGCCAGGACAGACGTCGCCGCTTGCGCAGATGGTACGACCGCAGGGTCAGCCAACCGAGGACCGCGACCGACACGGGATGGCCCAGCGCGTCGGGCCAGGCACGGCCGCCGGTGGCCCGGGCGCTGACCACCCGCCCGGCCACCCTCCGCCAGGTACGCGCCGACGGCGATCCCGGCCACCGTCGGCGCACCGGCGAGCAGCGCCGCGCCGGCCACCAGCGGTGGTGCGGTGTAGAGCGCCAGCACCACGGTCAGCACCACGGCCGCGGCACCCGGATGCCCGAACGAGGCCCACAGCGACTTGGTGTAGCCGTCGCGCAGCTGCGGCCAGTCCTCGTACATCCGGCAGCTGGCCAGCCGGGAACCGTCGGCGAGGGCGATCCGGCCGCCGGCCCGCTTCACCGCCCGGGCCAGCTCGATGTCCTCCAGCACCCGGTCGGCGACTGCCGCGTGCCCACCGGCCCGCAGGTAACCGGCCCGGTCCACGACCAGGAACTGTCCGCCGGCCGCGGCCAGCGACGGCCGTGGCGAACGCTCCATCGCCCGCAGCGGCAGGAAGGTCAGCCACAGCCACTGCAACAGCGGCTGCACCAGCCGGTCGGCCATCGTCCGCACCACGATCCGTGGGTACGGCGACAGCAGCGTCGCCCCGGCGGCGCGCAGTTCGGTGACCGCCACCGCCACGGCGTACGGTTCGAGCACCACGTCGGCGTCCACGAAGACCAGTGCGGTGACCGGCTCCTCGACCCGGGTGGCCAGCTGCCAGCAGGCGTGCGGCTTGCCCAGCCAGCCCGGCGGGGGGTTCACCCCGGTCAGCAGGGTGACCCGGGGGTCGTCGGCGACGACCGCGCGGACCACCTCGGCGGTGCCGTCGCCCGAGCCGTCGTCGAGCACCACGACACGCAGCCCGGGCACTCCCCGCTGGGCGAGCAGGGCACGCAGGCACGGGGTCACCCGGTCGGCCTCGTCGCGTAGCGGCAGCAGCACCGCCACCGGCTCGGTGACCTCCACCGGCCGGTCGGCCGGCCGGCGCAGCCAACGGCCGGCGTTGACCACGGTGTGCGCGGTCAGCACGGTGACGCCGAGCAACAGGACCAGCGCGACGGTCATGCCGCCACGTCGACCGGGGAGCGTGGCGAACCGGTGTCCCGGTCGTGGGTCCGTCGGGCCCGCAGCAGGGTGACGGCCAGCGGTACGGCGACCACCGCCATGCCGACCGCACCCCACACCGCCGAGGCGGGCAGGTCGAGGAAGACGGCGTGGGCGAGCACACTGGAGCCGTACGTCCACAGGTAGAGCGCGTACATCGGATGGTCGCCGGCGTCGGTGGTGGCCACGGTGGGCCCGGCGAGCGGACGCAGCGCGGTCATCATCAGCACCGCGAACAGCAGCCAGCCCAGGTAGTTGCTGATCGGGATGCCGGGCAGCCCGGGCAGGGCCGGCGTGGCGTCCCGCCACACCCAGTGCCCCTCGGCCACCATCTGCGGATCGAGGAAGAGGTCCCAGGCGGCCAACCCGACGGTGGCCAACGCGATCCGGCCCGGCCAACGCCACCGACCGGTCGACCCGCCGGTGAGCCGGGTGGCCGCCAACCAGGCCGGCCAGGCCATCCAGGTCCAGGCCAGCGGGATGATCAGCGGTACGCCGGCCAGCTTCGGGCCGAGCTGGCCGGAGTAGTCGTAGCTGCCGAACGGGAAGCCGGTGGCCACGCCGAGCGCCTCGATGGCGAACCCGCCGCCGGTGGCCACCGCGACCAGCGCCACCGCCGTCCGTGGCCCCCGGGTGGCCAGGGCGTGCCCCACCGAGAGCAGGTAGCCGAGCACGACCGTGGCCACGGTCAGCCGGGCCCGGGTGACCCCGCCGGTCAGCGGGTAGCAGATCTGCGCCAGTACCAGCAGGGCCAACAGCGTCCAGGCGTAGCCGCGGGCCGACGAGCGTGCGGTCATGAGCGGACCGGTGGTGGGGTCGGCACCGACGGCGGTGGTGTCGATCCCGGCACGGGCAGCGGCAGATCCCGCCCGAGTACCCCGAACGGGCGCTCGTCGCCGGGGAAACGGAAGTCGCGCAGCACGTCGACGAAACCGAACCGGCGGTACAGCCGCCAGGCGCGCGAGGTCTGTTCGTCGGCCTCCGGAGTGGACAGCAGGGTGGTGGCGTTCTCGGTCATGGTGAGCAGGGCGCGCAGTTGCCCGGCGCCCAGCCCGTGCCCCTGGGCCGCTGGCCGCACGTGCAGCTCGACCACCTCGAAGCAGTCGGCCAGCCAGCGCCGCCGGGTGGGCTGGTCCAGTGCCCGCCAGACCTGGTCGTGCCACCACTGACCGGCTGCGCCGACGTAGCCGTACCCGAATCCGGCCAGGTGACCGGAGCTGGTGAGGCTGGCCACGGCGCGGAAGCCGGGTCGACGTACGTGGGTGGCGATGTAGCCGCGGCGGGCCTCCAGCAGGTCGGCGCGGTAACCCATCGCCTCGCCGTAGACGGCCACCACGTCGTCCAGCCGCCGGAGGAGATCGTCCGGCGTCCACCGCACCAACCTCATGCCCGTTCACCCTTCGCCGGGTCACCGTCGTCGGTGACCCACCCCAGTACCGTCCGGTCGCCGACCACGTCCCGCACCTCGAATCGGGCGAAGAGTTCCTCCGCGTACCACCGCTGGGTCTCCGTCCGGGTGATCGCGGCCCGGTGCTCCGGGTGACGGTACGCGAACGCCACGAGATCCGCCGCGTCACGCCACACGCTCACCGTGCCCTGCCAGCCCAGCGGCGCCTCGCCGACGCCGAAGCGGGCCAGCAGCCCCGGCGCGGCGTGCAGGGCCGCGGCCACCGGCGGGACCGCCCGCCAGAACGTGAGGGCCCGGGTCGGGCGCAGCCGGGCCCGGGTCAGCGCCAGCACCGGGCCGGTGACCCGGCCGCCGGCGGGCTCACCGAACGGCCGCCGGCCGGACCATTCACCCCGACTGGTCAGTGGCCGCAGGTCGAGCCGGACGCCCGCGCGGGCGAGACCGGACCAGGCCCGCGCCACCGGCGAGTCGGCGAACCGGGCGGCCGCGGCGGGGAGTCCCAGACCGTCAACGCCGCCCAGCGGGTCAGGTCCGCGTCGCCGGGTCCGAAGCCGGTGCCGGTCCCGGTGCCGAGCAGCTTGCCGAACCGTACGCCGGGCAGGGCCCGCAGCCGGCGCGGGTCGACCGCCATCCGGGTCAGCGCCCGGCCCACGGCGGTCGGCGCGATCCGCCACACGTGCAGGGTGACCAGCTCGGGGACGCTCTCCGGGTGCCTCACGCCGCCACCTCGCCGCGCTCGCCGCCGGCGCGAGGCACCACTGTGCTGTGCCTGATGGTTCGCTCGCTTCGCTCGTTCACGCCACGTCGGTCGGGGTCCCGCCGGTGACCCGGAGCAGTTCGGCGTACGTGGTGGGGAAGACCGCCTGCGGTACGCCGCCGGCGGCCCAGATCTCGTCGTACTTGTCCAGGGCGGTGTCGACGAGCGTGCGCAGCGGCTGCGGGTGACCCACCGGGGCGACCCCGCCGATCACCTGTCCGGTGTGTTCCTTGACGAACTGTGGGGTGGCCCGGCGCAGCCGGGTGACGGCGAGCCGGGTGGCCAGCGCGGCGGTGTCCACCCGGTGCGCGCCGGAGGTGAGCACCAGCAGCGGGGTGCCGTCGGCGTCGAAGACGAGCGAGTTGGCGATGGCGCCGACGTCGACGCCGAGCGCCTCGGCGGCGGCCGCGGCGGTGTGCACGGCGTCGGGCAGCAGGCGGACCGTGGCGGGCGCGTCGGAGCCGTTCCGGGCGTTCGCGGCGTCGAGAGCGCCCTGCACCGCCCGGACGTTCGGGTGTGACTGCATGCCGCCATTCTTCCCGGTACGCGGTGCGCCCGCGCCACCGGCCAAGTTGGGGTGCGTCGTGCGTTGCGTTTTCGTCGGGGGGAGGGTGTAGTGTCAGCAGTAGTTAGAACGAGTGTTCGATTGCCTCGAACGTTCGTTCCAACCCTCTCGGGGGCGGGTGTTTCGCGGCACCGGCCTCCGACAGGTGCGGTGCCGCGGACCGCACCTGGCCCCGGGCAGTCGCGAGTCCGGGCCCGTCAGGCAGGACCGTCGTCCGCCGCCCACCGACCCCCGGGCGGCGGACGACGGACCCGCCGGTACGCCGGCCGGGTGTGGTGTGGGGAAGCTCCGCACCCGGCCGGCCACCCACCTGGTGCGTCTTCCTCCGCACCGACCGCCGCGGGCTACCGCGTCGACGGATCCGACCCGTCGTGCACCTGCCCGCCCCGGCTCATCTGGAGGAGACCATGCCGACCAGTCCGGCTCAGGCACCGACGGTGCCCGCGAACGTGCTGCCGCACCGTACTCCCGTCCAGTTGCTCGCGGTGGCCCGGCAGGGGCTCGCCGAGGCCGCCCGGACCGGCCCCGACGGCCTCCGGTACGCCGCCGCCCATCTCGCGGCCCTGCGCGCCGCCGCGGCGGTGCTCGCCGCCCGCGCCCGTCCCGCACCCACCCGACGCCACCGGATCACCAGCGTCTGGGTCCTGCTCGCCAACGTCGCCCCCGAGCTCGACGAATGGGCCGGCTACTTCGCCCTCGGTGCCGGCAAACGGGCCGCCGCCGAGGCCGGCATACCCCGGGTGGTGACCGCCCGAGAGGCCGACGACCTGCTCCGCGCCGCCGAGGAGTTCGTGACCGTGGTGGAGGCGGCACTCGGCCTGGCGCACCAGCCGGCGATCGACGGTCTCGTCGCCTGAGCCGCGGCGTCCGGCCGCCTCGGCGGGACCCAGGGTGGCCGGACGCCGCCCCACCACACGCGCGTTCTTCTGATCCACGACAGCACCATCCACGGGCCGGATGTCCGTGGCGACGACGGGGGAGGTCCGATGGCGGGCCGCATGGTGGTCGGTTCCGCCGCGCTGGCCGGGCTGGTCCGCCCGGCCAGCGCACCCGACCCGGCGGGTGGGCACCGGGTGCTGCCCGTGCGGCCCGAGCTGACCGGGTTGCTGCCCAACCGGGGCTGCGGCGCGGCAGCACCGTCGCGGTCGGCGGTGGACAGGCCCGACCCGGCGGCACCACCTCGTTGTTGCTCGCGCTGCTCGCCGAGGCGTCCCGCGCCGGATCCTGGTGTGCCGTGGTCGGGATGCCGACCTTCGGGGCCGGGGCGGCGGCCGAGGCCGGCATCGTCCTGGACCGGCTGGCCCCGGTGCCGCAGCCCGGTCCGGAGTGGCCCACCGTCGTCGCCGCGCTCATCGACGGGGTCGACGTGGTGGTCACCGCGGTCCCGTCCACCGTCCCCGCCTCCGTCGCCGACCGGTTGGCCGCGCGGGCCCGGCAACGCGGCAGCGTGCTGGTGCCGTACGGCCGGTGGGACGGCGCGGACGTGACGCTCCAGGTGGTCCGGGGGATCTGGCAGGGACTCGGGCCGGGGCGGGGACGGTTGCGCCGCCGGGAGGTGACCATCTCGGCTCGCGGGCGGGGTGCCGCCGCCCGGCCCCGAGAGGTCAAGGTCTGGCTGCCCGGTGACGAGCTGACCCGGGTCATCCCCGGTCCGGCCACCGTCGCCCGACCGGGTGCCACGCGCCTGCGGGTGGTGGCGGGCCGTGGGTGAACCGGTCCGGACACTGCTGCTGTGGTGCCCGGACTGGCCGGTACTCGCCGCCGAGATCGTCGACGGGGTGCCCGCCACCGGGCCGGTTGCGGTGCTGCACGCCAACCGGGTGATCGCCTGTTCCGAGCAGGCCCGCGCCGAAGGGGTACGCCGAGGGCTGCGTCGGCGGGAGGCGCAGGGACGCTGCTCCGGGCTCACCGTCGTCGACCACGATCCGGGGCGGGACGCGCGGGCGTTCGAGCCGGTGGTGGCCGCGGTCGAGGAGGTGGCGGTCGGGGTCGAGGTGATCCGTCCGGGGGCCTGCGCGCTGGCCGCCCGGGGCCCGAGCCGCTATCTGGGTGGTGAGGAGGCGGCTGCTGAGCGGATCGTCGAGCACGTCGCCCTCAGTTGTGCGGTGGAGAGCCAGATCGGTGTCGCCGCCGGGGTCTTCGCCGCCGGACTGGCCGCCCGCGAGGGGCGGATCGTCCCGCCCGGCGGGACATCGGAGTTCCTGGCCGGTCAGCCCGTCGAGGCGCTCGGCCGCCCTGCCCTGGCCGACCTGCTGCGCCGGCTGGGGGTGCGCACGCTGGGCGACTTCGCCGCGCTGCCCGCCGGCGACGTACTGGCCCGATTCGGGTTCGACGGGGCGCTGGCCCAGCGGCTGGCCGCCGGACGGGACGACCGACCGCTCGCGGTCCGGCGTCCGCCGGTCGATCTGACGGTCACCGCCGACCTGGACGAGCCGATCGACCGGATCGACGTGGCGGCGTTCGCGGCCCGGACGCTGGCCGAGCAACTGCACGAACGGCTCGCCGGGCACGGATTGGCCTGCACCCGCCTGGGCATCGAGGCGGTCACCGCACACGGCCAGGAACTGCACCGGGTCTGGCGGCACGACGGGCTGCTCACCGCGGCGGCGATCGCCGACCGGGTCCGCTGGCAACTGGACGGTTGGCTCTCCGGTGCCCGGCGCGGCGGTGACCGGCCGGCCCGTCCCACCGCCGGAATCATCCGACTGCGGCTGCTGCCGGACGGGGTGCTGGCCCAGGCCGGCCTGCAACCCGGGCTGTGGGGAGACCGGCGCGGAACGCGAGCGGGCGCACCGCGCGCTGAGTCGGGTGCAGGGCCTGCTCGGTCCCGAGGCGGTGGTCACCGCGGTGCTCGGTGGCGGGCGATCCCCGGCCGACCAGACCCGGCTGGTGCCCTGGGGTGACGAGCGCCGGCCCGGCCGCCCCGGTCCGCCGCCGCCCGTACCCGCCGAGCGCTCCTGGCCCGGTCCGGACGTCGAACCCGCCGCCTCCGGTGGGTCGGCCGGCTCCGGTGGCGGGCCGGTACTCCGGCGGCGGAGTGGCCCGTCCCGGTCGGCGGCGGGTGAGTCCCGGGCCGGCCGTACCGTCCTGGCCGGGGCGACTGCCGCCACCCTCGCCGGCCGTGGTGCTGCCCGTCCCGCTCGCCGCGAGCGTGCTCGACGCCACCGGCGCGCCGGTGGTGGTGAGCGCCCGGCTGGCAGTCAGCGCGCCACCGGCCCGGCTGAGCATCGGCTCGGTGTCACCGCAGGCCACCGGCCCCACTCCCGCCCCGGGTTCCGCCACCTCCACCGCCGCTTCGGCCACCGCCCTTCGTGGTGGGACGGTCGCGTCGGCCGAGATCGTCGGTTGGGCCGGTCCGTGGCCGGTCGACGAGCGGTGGTGGGCGCCGGCCGAGGCCCGCCGCCGAGCCCGGTTCCAGGTCCGCCTCGCCGACGGCAGCGCCCTGCTGCTCGCCGTCGAGTCCGGCCAGTGGCTGGTGGAGGCGATCTATGACTGACGTCGGGCCGACGGGCTTCACCAGTTGCGGCATGTGGGGGCATCCGGGCGGATCGAGGGCACGAGATACGGCGTCCTGCGCGACGGCGAGGTGGCGGCGGTGAGTTTCCACAATCCCCGGCTGCCGTGGTCGGAGCTGGAGCGGGTGCTCTCCGGGCGGTCGACCGGCGGGAAGGGCAGCGACGGCGGAAAGGGCAGCGGCGCGGAGCGGCACCTGCATGTGGTGGATCCGCTGGCGGTCGACGCCGACGGGGGTGACTCGCCGGCCTGGAGCCGGCGGCGGGAGCACTACCGGCCGCCGGAACTGGCCCGGCCCGACGGCGTGCCGCCGTACGCCGAGCTGCACGCGCACACCAACTTCAGCTTCCTCGACGGTGCCAGCCACCCCGAGGAACTGGCCGAGGAGGCCGTCCGGTTGGGACTCACCGCCCTCGCCGTCACCGACCACGACGGGTTCTACGGCGTGGTGCGGTTCGCCGAGGCGGCCCGCGCGCTGGGCCTGCCGACGATCTTCGGAGCGGAACTGTCCCTCGGCCTGCCCGGTCCGCAGAACGGCGTACCCGACCCGCACGGCAACCACCTGCTGCTGCTGGCTCACGGCCACGAGGGGTACGCCCGGCTGGCCGCGACCATCGCCCGCGCCCAGCTGCGGGGCGGTGAGAAGGGCCGCCCGGTCTACGGTGAGCTGGAGGAGATCGCCGCCGACCTGCGCGACCACGTGCTGGTGCTCACCGGCTGCCGCAAGGGGCACGTGCCGGCCGCCCTGCTCACCGAGGGGGTCGACGCGGCGGCCCGCGAGCTGGACCGGCTCACCGCGCTGTTTGGCGCGGAGACGGTGGCGGTGGAGCTGACCGACCACGGGCATCCGGTCGACGGCGACCGCAACGACGCCCTGGCCGAGTTGGCGACCGCCGCCGGCCTGCCCACGGTGGCCACGAACAACGTGCACTACGCGACACCGGGGCGGCGGCGACTGGCCACCACCCTGGCGGCCGTGCGGGCCCGACGCAGCCTGGACGAGATCGACGGCTGCCCGCGGCGGGCACCGCCCACCTGCGGGACGGCGCCGAGATGACGGCCCGGTTCGCCGCCTACCCGGGCGCCGTGGCCCGGGCCGCCGAGTTCGGTGCCGAGCTGGCCTTCGACCTCCAGCTCGTGGCGCCGCAGCTGCCGGCGTACCCGGTGCCGTCGGGGCACACCGAGATGAGCTGGCTGCGCCACCTCACCGAGACCGGCGCCCGGGAACGCTACGGCCCGCGCGAGGCGCACCCGCAGGCGTACGCGCAACTCGACCACGAGCTGAACATGATCGAGGAGCTGGGCTTCCCCGGCTACTTCCTGGTGGTGTACGACATCGTCGACTTCTGCCGCCGGGCGGACATCTACTGCCAGGGCCGGGGTTCGGCGGCGAACTCGGCGGTCTGCTACGCGCTGCGGATCACCAACGTGGACGCGGTCCGGCACCGGCTGCTGTTCGAGCGGTTCCTGGCTCCCGAGCGCGACGGGCCGCCCGACATCGACGTGGACATCGAGTCCGACCGCCGGGAGGAGGTCATCCAGCACGTCTACGCCCGCTACGGCCGGGAGCACACCGCCCAGGTGGCCAACGTGATCTCCTACCGGCCCCGCTCGGCGGTGCGGGACGTGGCCAAGGCGTTCGGCTTCCCACCCGGCCAGCAGGACGCCTGGAGCAAGCAGATCGACCGGTGGGGCGACGTGGCCACGGTGGACGTGCCGGAGATCCCCGAGCAGGTGGTCGCGTACGCCAACGAACTCCAGACGTTCCCCCGGCACCTGGGCATCCACTCCGGCGGCATGGTGATCTGCGACCGGCCGGTGATCGAGGTCTGCCCGGTGGAGTGGGGGCGGATGCCCGGGCGCAGCGTGCTCCAGTGGGACAAGGACGACTGCGCCGCCGTCGGCCTGGTCAAGTTCGACCTGCTCGGTCTCGGCATGCTGTCGGCCCTGCACTACGGCTACGACATGATCGGGATGAGCCTGGATCTCGGCGACATGACGCTGGACGACCCCGAGGTCTACGACATGCTCTGCCGGGCCGACTCGGTCGGGGTGTTCCAGGTGGAGAGCCGCGCCCAGATGGCCACCCTGCCCCGGCTCAAGCCCCGGACGTTCTACGACCTGGTGGTCGAGGTGGCGCTGATCCGGCCCGGTCCGATCCAGGGCGGCTCGGTGCACCCGTACATCCGGCGCAAGAACGGCCAGGAGCCGGTGACCTACCCGCATCCGCTGATGCGTAACGCGCTGGAGAAGACCCTCGGCGTGCCGCTGTTCCAGGAGCAGCTGATGCAGCTCGCCATCGACCTGGCCGGCTTCGACGCGGCCGAGGCCGACCAGCTGCGCCGGGCGATGGGCGCCAAACGGTCGGTGCAGCGGATGGAGCAGATCGCCGACCGGCTCTACCAGGGCATGGCCGAGCGCGGCATCACCGGTGAACTGGCCGACGACGTCTACCGCAAGCTCACCGCGTTCGCCAGCTACGGCTTCCCGGAGAGCCACGCGATGAGCTTCGCCTACCTGGTCTACGCCAGTTCCTGGCTGAAGCGCTACCACCCCGGTCCGTTCCTGGCCGCGCTGCTCAGCGCCCAGCCGATGGGCTTCTACTCGCCGCAGACCCTGGTCGACGACGCCCGCCGGCACGGTGTGCAGGTACGCCGACCGGACGTCAACGCCAGCGACGCGAAGCCGGTGCTGGAGTCCACCCCGGACACCCGCTGGGGCAGCCGGGCGGGGGAACCGCCGCACGCCTGGGGGCTGGGCGGCCCGGCGGTCCGGCTCGGGCTGTCCAGCGTGCGTACCCTCGGCGACGGTGTGGCCGAGCGGATCGAGGCCGAGCGGGCGGCGGACGGCCCGTACCGCGACATGCCGGATCTGGCCCGGCGGGTGGGTCTGACCGCCGCCCAGTTGGAGGCGCTGGCCACCGCGGACGCCTTCGCCTGTTTCGGGCTGACCCGGCGGCAGGCGCTCTGGGCGGCCGGCGCGGCGGCCCAGGAGCGGCCCGGTCGGCTGCCCGGCACGGTCACCGGTACGGAGGCACCCGTGCTGCCCGGAATGGAGGAGGTAGACCGGCTGGTCGCCGACGTCTGGGCCACCGGTTTGTCGCCGGAGAACCACCCGGCCCGGTTCATCCGGCCGCAGCTGGACGCCGTGGGCGCGGTCCCGATCGACCGGTTGGGCCGGGTGGAACCGGGCCGGCGGATCCGGGTCGGTGGCATCGTCACCCATCGGCAGCGGCCCGCGACCGCCGGTGGGGTCACCTTCCTCAACCTGGAGGACGAGACCGGCATGCTCAACGTCACCTGCTCGCCAGGGCTGTGGCAGCGGCATCGACGGGTGGCCCGCACCAGCACGGCGTTGGTGGTGCGGGGGCGGCTACAGCGGCACGAGGGGGTGGTCAACCTGGTCGCCGACCGGCTGGACCCGATCGAGGCACCGGTCCGCCCCGCCTCCCGCGACTTCCGCTGACGGTGGGCAGGTGCCCCCTGGCGATCTGTGCCCGGCTGACTAGGCTCGACCGGGTGGAACAGACCCCAGGCCCGGCCGGGCCGCCGCTCACCCCCCGTACCGCCGTGGTCTGGTCGGTGCTGCGCGCCGAGCTGGACCGCCGGCCGGCCGCCGAGCTGACCGTGCTGGACGTGGGGGGTGGCACCGGCGGCTTCGCGGTGCCGCTGGCCCAGGCCGGGCACCGGGTGACAGTGGTCGACGCCAGTCCCGACGCGCTCGCCGCGCTCAGCCGCCGGCCGCCGAGGCGGGGGTGGCCGGGTGGGTGCGCGCGGTGCAGGGTGACGCCGACGCGTTGGCCGGGCTGATCGAGCCGGCCAGCGTCGACCTGGTGCTCTGCCACGCCGTGCTGGAGGTCGTCGACGACCCGGCACCTGTGGTGTCCGCGCTGGCCGGCGTGCTCCGACCGGGCGGTGCGGCGAGCGTGCTGGTCGCCGGGCGGGCCGCCGCGGTGCTCGGCCGGGCGATGAACGGGCACCTCGACGTGGCCGCGACCCTGGCCGCCGACCCGGTCGGCTCCGCCGGCGAGCGGGACACCCTGCGCCGCCGCTTCGACGTCGAGGGCGCCGCCGCGCTGCTGACCGCCGCTGGTCTCACCGTCGAGGAGATCCACGGCGTACGCGTCCTGGCCGACCTGCTGCCCGCGGCCGTGGCGGACGGTCAGGCCGCTGCCCTGGTCGAGTTGGAGCGGACGCTCGCCGCGCGACCACCCTGGCGGGACGTCGCGGCCCAGCTGCACCTGTTCGCCCGCCGTCCGGCATGACCGGCGTGATCGGCCGGGCCCGCCCGCTGGAGGTCGTCGCGCCGGGGTACGGCGGCGGCAGCCTCGCCGACGTGCTGCCCAGCGCGCTGGCCGTGCTCGGTGTCCCCGGCGTCGCGGACCCGCTCGGCCTCGCCGCCGAACTGTCCGGGGTGCGCCGGATCGCGGTGCTGCTGGTCGACGGCCTCGGCTGGTACCAGATCCCGACCGCCGCGCCGTACGCGCCGACGCTGACCGGGCTGACCGCCGCCTCCGGTCGACCGCTCACCTCCGGTTTCCCCTCCACCACCCCGACCAGCCTGGTCACCCTGGGCACCGGCGTGGCGCCCGGCGCGCACGGGGTGCTCGGCTTCACCGTGTGCCTTCCGGGCACCGAGCGGGTCCTCAACCACATCGAGTGGCGCGACGGCGATCCCGACCCGCTGCGCTGGCAGCCGGTTCCCACCCAGCTGGAACGGGCCCGGGCGGCGGGTGTGGCGGTGACCGTGGTGAGCCGGCCGGAGTTCGGTGGCACCGGTCTGACCCTGGCCGCCAACCGGGGTGGTGACTACCGGGGCGCGGCCGGTGTCGACGCGGTGGCCGCCACCACGCTGGCGGCGCTGACCGCCGGGCCCGGTCCGACTCTCGTCTCCGCCTACCATCCGGACGTCGACCGGCACGGTCATCTCAGCGGCGTCGACTCGTTGCCGTGGCGGGTGGCGGTGACCGAGATGGACGGATTGCTGGCCCGGCTGGTGGACGGGTTGCCGCCCGACGCCGCGCTGCTGGTCACCGCCGACCACGGTCAGCTCGACATTCCCGCCGGGGATCGGTTCGACCTGGACACCAATCCCCGGTTGACCGCCGGGGTGCGGGTGGTCGCCGGCGAACCCCGGGTGCGTTACCTGCATGTCGCACCGGGAGCCACCGCCGACGTGGTGGCCGCCTGGTCGGCCGTGCTCGGCACCGCCGCCCGGGTGCTCACCCGTGAGGAGGCGGTGGCCAGCGGCCGGTTCGGGCCGGTGGCCGCCGGCCACCTGGACCGGATCGGCGACGTCGTGGTGGTCTGCAACGACACGTACGCCGTGCTGGCCAGTCGGTCGGAGCCGCCGATGGTGTCCCGGTTGGTGGCCTTCCACGGTGCGGACACCGCGGCCGAGATGACCATTCCGCTGCTGGTGGTGCGGGGCTGACCGGCCGGAATGTCAGCCCGGCGGGCTAACCTGCGCGGGTGGGCCGCAGCCAGTCGCTACCCCGGGGCGGCGATCCCCGGTTCGGGCCCGGCGCCGACGACGCCGGGTGCCCGATCCTGCACGTCGACATGGACGCCTTCTACGCCTCGGTGGAGGTCCGGCACCGACCGGAGCTGCGCGGCCGGGCCGTCGTGGTCGGTGGGGTCGGTGCGCGCGGCGTGGTCAGTTCGGCCAGCTACGAGGCCCGGCGGTACGGCGTTCGCAGCGCGATGCCCACGATGCGGGCCCGGGCCCTCTGCCCGCACGCGGTCTTCCTTCCCCCCGACTTCGCCCGCTACGCGGCGGCCTCGCGGGCGGTCATGCAGATCTTCCGGGACGTCACGCCGCTGGTCGAGCCGCTCTCGCTGGACGAGGCGTTCCTCGACGTCGCCGGTGCCCGGCGACTGTTCGGCCGGCCGGCGGAGATCGCCCGCCGCATCCGGGAGCGGGTCGCCACCGAGCAGGGGCTGACCTGCTCGGTCGGGGTCGCGCCGAGCAAGTTCGTGGCCAAGCTCGGCTCGACCCGGGCGAAGCCCGACGGTCTGCTCGTGGTGCCGGCCGACCGGGTGCTCGAGTTCCTCCACCCGCTGCCGGTCGGCGCGTTGTGGGGGGTGGGGGAGCGTTCCGAGCAGGCACTGCTGCGGCTCGGTCTGCGTACCATCGGCGACCTCGCGCAGGCGCCGCCGGGCATGCTGCGGACCGCGCTCGGCGAGGCGGCCGCCGCGCACCTGCACGAGCTGTCCTGGGGCCGTGACCCACGCCGGGTCAGCCCGGAGCAGGCGGAGAAGTCGATCGGCGCGGAGGTCACCTTCGACGTGGACGTCGACGACCCGGCCGAGATCCGCCGGACTCTGCTGGCCCTGGCGGAGAAGGTCGGTGCCCGGTTGCGGGCCGGCGGGCAGGTGGGGCGGACGGTGTCGCTCAAGGTGCGCACCGCCGACTTCCGCACCGTGAGCCGGGCCCGCACCCTGGACGTGCCCACCGACGTGGCCCGGGAGATGTTCGACACGTCGTGGGCGCTCTACACCGCGTTGAACCCGGGTGAGCGGATCCGCCTGCTCGGTGTCCGGGCGGAGGGATTGACGGCGGCGGACCAGACGCCGCAGCAGCTCGCCCTCGGGCAGCCGGAGAGAGGCTGGCGGGAGGCGGAGGTCGCCGCCGACGCGGCGGCTGCCCGTTTCGGGCGGTCCGTCATAGGACCGGCCAGTCTTCTCACCGGGCGCGATCCCCGACGAAATGAAAATCCGACCCGACCGTAGGTCGTCCCGCTTTCCGACGCGCGAGGGCCCTCGTAGACTTGCGGGTAAGCAGCCGGTTGGCTGCCACGGTCTGTCGGTCCGACCGGACCGACCAACGTGACCGGGGAGGAGTGCCGTGCCGCTCTCGGAGCACGAGCAGCGGCTGTTCGAGCAGATCGAGCGGTCGCTTGCCGAGGACCCCAAGTTCGCCTCGGCCGTGCGCGCCAGCGATCCGCGCTTCCACGCGCGGCGTCGCCTGCTCGTCGCTGCCGGCGTGATCATCGCTGGCCTGGCGTTGCTGGTCTATGGCGCGGTGATCAAGACTCCGCCGCTGGCAGTGGCGGGATTCGTAGTCATGCTGGCCTCGGCCGCGTTCGCGGTGCAGTCGCATCGTCGGGCGCAGTCACCCGACCTGCACGTCGTCGGGGGCACGGCGAGTCGTCGCCGGTTCCGAGGCCGTGCCGGCCGGAAGTCGGGTTTCCTCGACCGGATGGAGGACCGGTGGCGGCAGCGCCCGGAGGGGCACCGCTGACCCCGTTCCGCCGCTGACGAGGAAGCACGTCACCCCGGGCTGGGCTGCCCGGGGTGAGTGGCGCGCAAACGGCCAGGGTGCCGTGCGAGGCTCCGTGTCGCCCGCCTGCCGGCGGCGCGTTGCCGGCGACCTCCGATGGTGTCGCCGGCAACGGGATCAGCGCCCGCGCACGGTTGGCGTCAGCGCCCCGCGCGGCTGGCGATCAATCGGCGCGGACTGAACCGCAGCAGCCTCCGGCGCACCTGCCCGGCCGAGTTGACCAGTCGGGACGAGTTGTCCGCGACGGCGGTGCGCCACCGGGACAACACCGACGGCGGCAGCACGGTCGCCACCAGGCGGGTCCGCCGATCGGCCTGCCCGGCGAGTGCGCCGCGCACCGTCCGCAAGGCTGCCGGCAGCGGTTCGCCGGTCAACGGGTCCCGCGCGTAACGGGCCCGCTCCTCCGCCCGCCCGAGCAGGCGTACCGCCGACCCGGCGTCGTCCTGCGTGGCCAGCCGCTCCCGGGCCAGCCGCTCCGCCGTGGCGCGTGGGGTTTCCGTCCGGTCCACCCCGATCCGGTAGTCGACAAGCGTGTCGATCAGTTCGTCCCAGGCGGCGTGCGCGTCGGCCCGCGCCCGGTCCGGATCGGTGGCGACCACCATGACCGGTTGACCGGTCGCGGACGGGGCCGCGTCCGACGCGTCGACCGTCCGTACCACCGGTGCCGGCCGGCCCCGACGGCGACGCAGGGCGAGCCGGCGCAGTGCGGGCACGGCGAGCAACACCAGCAGCGTCAGGACGCTGGCGGCGACCAGCCACGGCCAGCGGGACCGCTGCTCGGCAGGGGTGTCCGAGCCGGCCGCCGCGCCCGGGTCCTCGCCCTCCTCGAACTGGTTCGGTCCCTGCTCCGCGTCGGCCGACGGGTCCGTCTCGTCGGGGGTGTCCGACGTGCCGCCCTGCGGCGTGCTCTCCTCCGGGGCGTCCACGTCCGGCGCCCAGGCCGAGCGGGTCGAGCCCGGCACACCGTAGGCCGGGGTGGCGTCGAAGGGCACCCAGCCGATCTGGTCGAAGTAGACCTCGGTCCAGGCGTGCAGGTTGCGGTTGGTCAGGGTGAGCGTGTCGTCGCTGCGCCGGCTGCCGTTGGTGAACCCGAAGGCGACCCGGGCCGGGATCCCCGCGTCGCGGACCATCCAGGCCAACGCCGCGGCGTACTGCTGGCAGTAGCCGACCTTGTTCTGCAGGAAGTCGAGAATCGCCTGGCCGCTGGTGCCCTGCTCGGTGCTGAGCCGGTAGCTGAAGCCGTTGTCCTCGGAGAAGTAGTCGTAGATGGCCCGCACCTTGTCGTACTCGGTGCTGGCCCCCCGGGTCAGGTCCTCCACCAGGGTGCGGACCTCCGGCACGTCCGGCGTCACGGTCTGCTGCCGGCGCAGCGGCAGGTCCGCCGGCAGCGGCTGGGCCCGCCGCAGCGCCTGCGGGCTGTACGACGAGCGTACGTAGTCGAAGGAGTACTCCTTGCCCCGGGAGTTCTCCCGGTTGGAGAAGACGACCTGCAGGTTCGGGTCGTAGAACCAGCTGTTGCCCAACTCGGCGAAGCTGACCGGCTCGGCGTAGACCGGCAGCAGCGGCATGTTCAGTTCCCGGCTGACCTGCACGGTGGCCCGTTGCCGGGTGCGTTGCACGCCCGGCACCGAGCGCCCCGAGGGATCGGGTAGGTCGCCGTTGACCCGCCTGCCGTTGGGGCCGCGCACCCGGAAGCCGTCGGTACGCAGGTCGTCGGCGACCCCGAAGCGCAGGTAGAAGGGCTCCTCCTCGGTGGTGGTGACGGTCACCAGGTCGGTCACCTGGGACTGGTTGAGCTGCCCACTGAGCGCGGCGAAGAGATCGACCCGACCGGGTGAGCCGCCGAACCCGGGACCGATGCCGGAGCCGGCGCCGGAGTTGAGGGTGGTCATCAGCCCGGCGGTCATCCCGGGCACGGCCAACGGCACCAGCACGGCCAGCGCGAGGCCCACCACCGCCAGGCGGCGGCCGGCGGCGGCCAGCGGCGACGACTCCCAGACGTCGACGTCGCGGCCGTCGCCGGTGAACCGGCGGCCGAACCGGCGGACCCGGTCCACGTTGTCGGTGACCAGCAGCCACAGGAAACCGGCGGCGCCGATCGCGAACGGCACCGGCGGAACGCTGTCCACGTAGACCGCCACCGGCACCGAGTAGATGGCAAGCATCGGCAGGCCGGCCAGGGCGGGGCGGCGCAGCCCGACGCAGAGCACGTCAACCAGCACCGCCACCCCGCCGATGCCGAGCACGGTGACGAACAGCAGCGGGTCGGTGTCCGGGACCTTCACGCCGTGGGAGCGCATGTCCTCGACCGAGTTGCCGAGCAGCTCGGCGAAGTGCCCGAAGGTGGCCGGGGTGGGCAGCACCGCCAGCAACTCGCTGCCGCTGGGGAACAGCCAGGTCAGGGCGAGGGTGAGGCCGCCGACCATGGCCAGGATCTGCACCCACAGCGGAGTCCGGCCGAGCCGGGCCAGCGCCGCCGCGGCCGCCACCGCGGCCACCGCGATGACCGCCTGGACCAGCCACGTCCAGCGCTCGAAGATGGCCGACAGCGGCGCCGCCGCGAGCAGCGTCGCGCCGGCGGCGACCAATCCCAGGTTCCGATGGGCGATCATGAGGGGGACCTTCCGTTCATCGCACGCCACCGGCCACGGTCTCGGCCATCGCCGCGCGCAGCGCGAACCCCTGCGAGCCCCGCCCGGCCTGTGGCCAGAGCGCCGGCAACCGGCCGCCGTGGTCGACGCCGATCACCCGCCAGCCGGAATGCAGCAGCGCCAGTGCCGCGGTGTCGTGCGCCTGATCGGCCTCCGCCCGCGCGGGCGTCGGCAGGTTCAGCCAGGCGGAGCTGTCCAGCAGGAAACAGACACAGGTGGCGCCGTTGGCCCGCAGCCCGGCCAGCAGTTCCGCCTCGGCGGTGCTCAGCGACCCGAACAGGCCGATGATCAGCCCGCCGTCGGCGCGTTGCCGGACGTGCTGCACCAGGGTGGTGATCTCGACCCGCTGGTCGAGTCTGACCTCGGCGAGCTGGTCGAGCAGCAGGCCGTCGCCGGCGCCCTCGGTGGCGTCGACGTCCGCGCCCGAGCCGGTCACCAGGCGAAGCTTGTAGCCGGCCTGGCGCAGATGCACCGCGATGCTGGCGGCGGCGGAGACCGCCCACTCGAAGCTGGCCGTCGGCCCGTCGCCCCGGTGGCCGTACGCGCGGGTGTCCAGCAGCACCGTGGCCCGGCTCTCCCAGGGCTGCTCCTCCCGTCGCACCATCAGCTCGCCGGTGCGCGCGGTCGACTTCCAGTGCACCCGGCGCAGGTCGTCGCCGCGCCGGTACTCCCGGGTGGCCGCGTCGTCCTCGCCGTGCACCGCCACCGAGCGGGCCCGGCTCTCACCGCTGCCGGCGTACTCACCGGGCAGCCGCACCGACGGCAACGGAACCACCTGCGGGACGACCGTGAGCCGGTCGGTGCCGGGGAAGGCGCGGGTGAGTTCGCAGAGGCCGAAGGGGTCGGTCATCCGGACCACGAGCGGCCCCACCTCGTACCGGCCCCGCACGTCGGCACGCACCGTGTACGCCACGGAACTGGCCTGGTGCGCGCCGAGCCGTTCCAGCACCACCCGGGGCCGGCTGCCCAGGGCGTACGGGAGCCGGTCCTCCAGCAGCAGGGTGCCGGTGGGTAGCCGGGACATGTTCTGCAGGCGCAGCACCACCCGGGCGGTCGCGCCGACCGGCACCCGGTGTGGCTCCAGCGACCGGTGACAGGCGAGTTTGTAGCGGCTGCGACCGACGTAGAGCGCGGCGAGCAGCGGCAGGACGGCCAGCAGCACGGCCACCCGCAACAGGTCCTTCTCGCCGAGGATGCCGGCGGAGACGGCCGCCGCCACCGCCGCGGCCAGGAAGGAGCGGCCGCGGGTGGTCAGCCCGCGCAGCCCGACACGCACGTCACGGCCTCCGCGGCTCGAAGGGGGCCCGGCCGTTACCGCTCGGTGGCCGGGTGTCGTAGGGCGAGCGCTTGCGGTCGTGCGGCAGCGGCAACCGGTGCACCAGGTCGGCGACGATCGCGTCGGTGGTACGCCGGGCGAGCTGGGCGTCGGCCGTGGGGATGATCCGGTGTGCCAGCACCGGCACGGCGAGCACCTGGAGATCGTCGGGCAGGACGTAGTCACGCCCGTCGAGGGCGGCCACCGCGCGGGCGGTGCGCAGCAGTTGCAGGGTGCACCGGGGAGAGGCGCCCAGGCGCAGGTCGGGTGACTCGCGGGTGGCGGTGACCAGGTCGACCGCGTACTGCTTGACCGCGTCGGCGACGTGCACCTGCCGGACGTGACCGATCAGCCGGCGTACGGTGTCGGCGTCGGAAACCGGCCGCAGCCCGGACAGCGGGTCGAGCGCCCCGTGCCCGTCGAGCATGGCCAGCTCGGCGGTCGGGTCCGGGTATCCCATGGCGATGCGGGCGGTGAACCGGTCGCGCTGCGCCTCCGGCAGCGGGTAGGTGCCCTCCATCTCGATCGGGTTCTGGGTGGCGATCACCATGAACGGCGTCTGCAACTGGTAGGTCACGCCGTCGACGGTGACCTGCCGTTCCTCCATGCACTCCAGCAGCGCGGACTGGGTCTTCGGCGAGGCCCGGTTGATCTCGTCGCCGACTACCAGGTTGGCGAAGACGGCACCCGGGCGGAACTCGAAGTCGTGGGTCTCCTGGTTGTAGACGCTGACCCCGGTGACGTCGCTGGGCAGCAGGTCCGGTGTGAACTGGATGCGGCGCACCGAGCAGTCGATCGACCGGGCCAGGGCCTTGGCCAGCTTGGTCTTGCCGACGCCGGGCACGTCCTCGATGAGCAGGTGACCCTCGGCGAGCAGGACGGCCAGCGCCAGCCGCACGGTCGCGGTCTTGCCCTCGATGACCTGTTCGATGTTGGTAACGATCGCGTCACTGGCGGCGCGGAACTCGTCGTACGGCAGCAGACCGCCAACGTCGTCCCAGGTCTGTTGTGTCACGGGCCTCCTCCTCGTCGCCGTCACGGCAGCTCTCTACAAGAGCACCTGGCCCCGCCGTTTCGTTCGCGACGTACGAGCCTCATGTGCCGCGGCAATCTCACTGGCCTCTCAGGCTAACCATGTTTGTCGTCAACGCCGACCGCCGCAGGTGTTTGAGCGCTTACGCAGTGATTTGTCATTTACGCAGCGCATGTCGTCGGTTCTGCCGGGTAAGCGGCGTCGAATCCGCCTGCCCGGACGGGAGGACATGACGAGGTGATCCTCGCCGCCGCGCTCGCCTGGCAGGTCGGCCTGGCGGCCTGCGTACCGCTGCTGGTGCGGCGCTTCGACCGCAACGCCGGGTATCCGCTGGCCGCCGGCTACCTCGCCGGGGCGGCACTGTTGCTCAGCCGGTTGCCGGTGATCCTCGACGACCGGGAGGTCGCCGTGGCGTGGCGGTGGCTGCCCGGACTGGAGGTCCACGCCGCGCTGCGGATGGACGCACTGGGGTTGGTCTTCGCGTTGCTGGCCCTGGGTGTGGGCGCGCTCATCATGGCCTACTGCCCCCGCTACCTCGACGGCACCGAGGTGGAGCAGGAGCGGGTGTACGTCACGATGACCCTCTTCGCCGCCGCGATGCTGGGCCTGGTCCTCGCCGACGACCTGCTGGTGCTCTTCGTCTTCTGGGAACTCACCTCGATCCTCTCCTTCGTCCTGATCGGGCAGGGCGGCCGGCCGGCGGCGACCGGGCCCGCCGTGCGGGCGTTGCTGGTCACCGTCGCCGGCGGTCTGGCGCTGCTGGCCGCGATCGTGCTGCTGGCGGTGCACCTCGGCACCACCAGCCTGGACACCGTCGTGGCCGAGCCGGAGCGGCTGAACGGCGGACCGGCCTGGGTGGTGGCGACGCTGGTGATCGTCGCGGCGTTCACCAAGTCCGCGCAGCTGCCGTTCCATTTCTGGCTGCCCGGCGCGATGGTGGCGATCACGCCGGTGAGCGCGTACCTGCACGCGGCGACGATGGTGAAGGCCGGTATCTATCTGCTGATGCGCTTCTCGGCGGTGTTCGCCGGCTCCTGGACGTGGAACGGCACACTGATCGCCGTCGGGCTGCTCACCGCGATCCTCGGCGCGCTACTCGCGCTGCGTCAGTACGACCTGAAGGCGCTGCTGGCGTACTCGACGGTCAGTCAGCTCGGCCTGCTGGTCGGGGTGATCGGCGTCGGTACCCCGGCCGCCGACGCGGCGGCGATCCTCTACACCGTCGCCCACGCGCTGTTCAAGGCGACCCTGTTCATGCTGGTCGGCATCATCGACCATCAGGCGGGCAGCCGTGACGTGCGGGAGCTGGGCGGACTGCACCGGGTGATGCCCGCGACGGTCTGGCTCACCGTGCTGGCGGCGATGTCGATGGCCGGCCTGCCGCCGACCATCGGCTTCGTCGGCAAGGAGGCGATCTTCGAGGCCCTCGGCGGGGCCTACGGCGGACGATGGCTGGGCTGGTGCGCCGCCGGGCTCGGGGTGCTCGCCTCGGTGCTCACCTTCGCGTACGCGGCCCGTCTGGTGCACGGGATGGTGGAGGGACCGACCCGGCAACGCCAACTGCGCGAGCCGTCCTGGGCGTTTCTCGCCCCGGCTGCGGTGGCCGCGCTGGTGGCGACCGCGCTCGGCCCCACGGTGGCCGTGCTGAGCCCGCTCGTGGAGCGGGCCGCGACCGACGCGCGTCCGGAGGGTACGCCGCCCTACCTGGCGTTCTGGCACGGCTTCACCCCGGCGTTGGGGCTGAGCGTGCTCACCGTGCTGCTGGGCGTGTTGATGTTCCTCGGCCGGGTCCGGGTGGACCGGTGGCTTCGGGCCGTACCCACCGCACCGCCGTTCGCCGCGTTGTTCGAGCGGGCCCGACAGGCGGTGCTGCACGCGGGCTCGATCGTCGCCCGGGGCGCGCACGCGCCGGGCCCGGCGCCCTACCTGGCCCGGCCGCTGCTGGCGGCGGTGGTCCTGGCCGCGGTCGCCGCGGTGGCGCTGCCCGACGTCCCGGCCGGCCTCGGCGGTGACCCGGCCCGCCCCGGTGACTGGCTGCTGCTGGGGCTGCTCGTGACGGCCCTCGCCGGGTTGCTGGTGGTGCGCTCCGCGCTGGCGGCGATCGGACTCACCGGGGTGGTGGGGCTGCTGCTGTCGGCGTGGTTCCTGACCCTCGGCGCACCGGACGTGGCGTTGACCCTGATGCTGGTGGAGGTGCTGACCGCGGTGGTCGTCATGCTGGCGCTGCGGCAGCAGCCGCGCCGGCTCGCCCCCGTCGGTCGACGCTTGTCGGTTTCCGGCGCGGCCCTGCTCGCGGTCGTCACGGGTGGCGCGGCAGCCGCGGGCACGGCGGTGCTGACCGGGCGCGACCGGCTGTCCGAACCCGGCCGGTGGTACCTCGACCGGGCGGAGGAACTGACCGGCGGCGCCAACGTCGTGAACACCATCCTGGTGGATTTCCGGGCCCTGGACACCCTCGGTGAGGCGGTGGTGCTCGCGGTGGTGGCACTCGGGCTGGTCCGGCTCGCCGCCGGTCGGCCGGTCGAGCCGGCCAGGACCGAGCCCGCCGGCGAGGACCTGGTGCTCGGTCTCGCCTACCGGGTGCTCGCGCCGGTGATGCTGACCGCCTCGGCGGTGCTGTTCCTGCGTGGACACGAGGAGACCGGCGGCGGCTTCATCGGGGCGCTGCTGGCGGGTACCGCCGTCGGGCTCGGTCAGTTGGCGCACCCCGGCGGGGCGCCGCTGCTGGGCCGCCTCAGGTCGGCTCCGCTGGTGGCGACCGGGCTGCTGACCGCGACGGTCGCCGCGCTGGTGCCGCTCGCCGCAGGTCGGTCGCTGCTCGCGCCGCTCGCCCTGAGCACACCGGATCCGTTGCCGTCGCTGTCCACGTCGCTGCTGTTCGACCTCGGGATCTACCTGATGGTCCTGGCGCTGGTGGTGGCCGCGGTGCGGCGCCTCGGGGTGCCGCCGGCCCAGCCGGCCGACCTGCCGGAGACCGGAGGTGCCCGGTGAGCGCCGCGTTCGTGGTCGGCGTCCTGGTGGCCGCCGGAGTGTTCCTGCTGCTGCGGCCGGGTCTGCTGCGCGTGGTACTGGGCTTCGTGCTGCTCGGCCACGCCGTCAACGTGGTGCTGCTATCCGCCGGCGGACTCGGCCGGCGGACCGCGGCGCTGGAGGAGGCGGGCCCGGACACCGCCGACCCGCTGCCGCAGGCGTTCGTGCTGACCGCCATCGTGATCACCTTCGGGATCACCATCCATCTGCTCGGCCTGCTGCGACGCGGCGCCGGCGGGCCGGCCAGCGGTGCGGATCCCATGGACGACGACAACGACGACGACGGCGACGCCGAGTCCGACGGCGACGGCACCGGTGGAGCGGGCAGGCCCGGCACCACGGGGCGGCGGCGGTGAGTGCTCTTCTCCTGATCCCGGTGGTCGGACCGCTGCTGGCCGCCGGGGCGCTGCTCGCCCTGCCGAACCGCCCCGGCACGCATCGGGTCGGCGCCTTCGCCACCATGACGGTGGTGCTGGTGGCCGGCCTGGTCCTGCTGGTGCGGACCAGTGGGGGCGCGCTGGCCGTGCTGCGCGTCGGTGGCTGGCCCGGACCGATCGCCATCGGCCTGGCGGCGGACGCGCTCAGCGCCCTGCTGGTCACGGTGACGGCGCTGGTGGTGCTCGGCTGCCTCGTCGCCGCCGTCGGCTCCGGAGACGACCGTCGTCCGTACTTCCTGCCGTTGGTGCTGGTGCTCACCGCCGGGGCCGGCGGCGCGTTCCTCACCACCGACCTGTTCAACCTCTTCGTGCTGATCGAGGTCATGCTGGTGCCGTCGTACGTGCTGTTGAGCCTGGCCGGCGGGGTCGGGCGCGGCGGCGCGGGACGGGTGTACGTCGCCACCAACCTGCTCGGCTCCACCCTGCTGCTGGCCGGGGTGGCTCTGGTCTACGGCACCACGGGAGTAGTCGGGTTGGGTGAGCTGGCCGGCGCGGCACGCGACGAACCGACGGTCGCGGTCGCCTGCGGTGTGGTGCTGCTCGCCCTCGGCGTCAAGAGCGCGCTGGTGCCGCTGCACGACTGGCTGCCGCGCACCTATCCGGTGGCCTCGCCGGTGGTGGTGGCGCTCTTCTCCGGGCTGCTGACCAAGGTCGGTCTCTACGCGGTGATCCGGATCTACGCGGTGGTCTACGGCGGTGATCCCGGATACCGCTGGCTGCTCGGCGCGGTGGCGCTGCTGTCGATGGTGGTCGGCGTGCTCGGTGCCGTGGGCGAGAACTCGATGCGGCGGATCCTGACCTTCCACATGGTCAGCCAGCTCGGCTACGTCCTGCTCGGCGTGGCCCTGTTCACCGCCGTCGGCCTGGCCGCGGCGGTCTACTACCTGGCCCAGTACATCCTGGTGAAGGCGGCGTTGTTCCTGTGCGCGGCGGCGGTGCGTGCCGGCCGGGGTACCGACCGGCTCGACGGCTCCGGCGGTCTGGCCGGGCAACGTCCCGCGCTCGCCCTGGCCTTCGCCGGGGCGGCGCTGTCGCTGGCCGGCCTGCCGCCGTTCTCCGGGTTCCTGGCGAAGTTCCTGCTGCTGCGGGCCACCGCGGAGTCCGGTGCCTGGCTGGCCATGGTGGTCGCGGTGCTGGTCAGCCTGGTCACCCTGCTGTCCATGCTGAAGATCTGGAGCGCGCTGTTCACCGGCGATCCGCCGGCCTCGTCGACCGTGGCCCGGCGGATCGGACCGACGCTTGTCGGCCCGCCGCTGGCACTGGCCGGTCTCTCCCTGGCGGCCGGGTTGGCGGCCGCACCGCTCCTGGTCCTCGCCGACACGGCGGCGGCCGAGCTGCGCGACCCGGCGGGCTACGTACGGGCGGTGACCGGCCGATGAGCAGCGACACGATGACGATTCCCGCCGCACGGCGGTGCGGGTCCGACGCGTCCTGCGGTTCGCCGGCTACTTCGCCGTCCGGCTGGTCAGGCGAACCTCGCGGTGGCCTGGGAGATCCTCACGCCGGGTTCCCGGCTGGCGCCCGCGGTGGTGCGGGTGCCGCTGCGGGCGGCCACCGACACGGAGGTGGCGGCGGTGGCGCTGGCGGTGAGCCTGACCCCGGGCACGCTGACCCTGAGCGTGCAGGGTGCACCCACCGCCGCACTGTGGGTGCACGGCATGTACGCCGCCGACCCGGTGGCGTTCCGGCGGGCGGTGACCGACCTGGAGTGGCGGCTGCTGGCCGCGCTGCGCCCGGCCGCCCACCCGGACGGTCCCGACGCCGGTCGTACGGAGGTGGTCCGGCGGTGACGATGATTCTGCTCGACGCGGTGCTCGTGGTCCTCGCCGGCTCGATGACGGTGGTGATCGTCCGGCTGGTGGTCGGTCCGACCGACGCCGACCGGGCGGCCGCACTGGATCTCGGCTTCTTCGTCTTCCTGGCGGCCCTGGCGGTGCTCGCCGCCCGGCTGCACGCCCCCGACCTGCTCGACCTGGTGCTGACCGGCACCCTCGTGAGCTTCCTCGCGACGGTGGCGATGGCCCGGCTGGTGCACCGGAGGCAGCGATGATCCGGATCTCGGTGGCGTCGGCGCTGCTGCTGCTCGGCACCGCGCTGATCGCGATCAGCGCGGTCGGCCTGATCCGCCTGCCGGACGTCTACCACCGGATGAACTCCGTGGCCAAGGCGGCCAGCCTCGGGGTGAGCTGCGTGCTGCTCGGCGTGCTGCTGCTGATACCCGGCTGGCGTACCGCGGTGGTGGTCCTGGCCGCCGTCGGGCTGCAACTGTTCACCGCACCGATCGGCGGCTACGCGCTGGCGCGGGCCGCCTACCGGTCCGGGGCCCCGCTGGCACCGGTCACCCGCTACGACGAACTCGGCGGCCGGGCCGGCGAGGGTGGCGACGAGCAGCCCCGCGACCCGGTCTGAGGGGTGGTCGACGGCGGCCACCCGCCACGCGCGGTACACTGCCGGACATGGCCGGAGTCTTCCTGCTTCTTATCGGGCCGTGCTGATGCGCTGAACGCGCGACAGCACGGCGGCCCCTCCTGCGTGAGGGGCTTTTTCGTGCCCGCCGCCGGCCCGCGACGGGCCGCCGAGGCAGATCCGAGACCAGCCAGCACTCCGACAGACTCCGCCGAGCGACGCGAGGAGAAGGCCATGACCGAGGCAGACGTCCCACCGTTCCGGTACACCGCGGCACTGGCCGACGAGATCGAACGCCGCTGGCAGGACCGTTGGGAACGGGAGGGTGCCTTCCACGCGCCGAACCCGTCCGGCCCGCTGGCCGACCCGGGCCATCCGCGCTCCGGTGCCGAGAAGCTGTACGTGCTGGACATGTTCCCGTACCCGTCCGGAGCCGGACTGCACGTCGGGCACCCGCTGGGCTACATCGGCACCGACTGCTTCGCCCGGTACCAGCGGATGGCCGGCCGCAACGTGCTGCACGCGATGGGCTTCGACGCGTTCGGGCTGCCGGCCGAGCAGTACGCGGTGCAGACCGGCACCCACCCGCGGACCACCACCGTGGCCAACATCGACCGGTACCGGGCGCAGCTGCGCCGGCTGGGACTGGCCCACGACCAGCGGCGTTCGGTGGCCACCATCGACACCGACTTCTACCGCTGGACCCAGTGGATCTTCCTGCAGATCTTCAACTCCTGGTACGACCGGGAAGCCGGCCGGGCCCGGCCGATCAGTGAGCTGATCGTCGAGTTCGCCGGGGGCGTGCGGCGGACCCCGGACGGCCGGCCGTGGGCCGAGCTGTCGGCCGCCGAGCGGCGCGCCATCGTCGACGACCACCGCCTGGCGTACGTGTCGCAGGCGCCGGTCAACTGGTGCCCGGGGCTGGGCACGGTGCTGGCCAACGAGGAGGTCACCGCCGACGGCCGCTCCGAGCGGGGCAACTTCCCGGTCTTCAAGCGCAACCTGAAGCAGTGGATGATGCGGATCACCGCGTACGGTGACCGGCTGCTGGACGACCTGGACAAGCTGGACTGGCCCGAGCCGATCAAGCTGATGCAGCGCAACTGGATCGGCCGGTCGCAGGGTGCGCACATCGACTTCCCGACTCCGGCGGCGGCGATCCGGGTGTTCACGACCCGGCCCGACACCGTCTTCGGTGCCACCTACATGGTGCTGGCCCCGGAGCACGAGCTGGTCGACACGCTGGTGCCGGCGGCCTGGCCGGCGGGCACCCGGGACGCGTGGACCGGCGGGCACGACAGCCCGCGGGAGGCCGTCGAGGCGTACCGCAAGGCGGCGGCGGCCAAGACCGACGTGGAGCGGCAGGCCGAGACGAAGGAGAAGACCGGCGTCTTCACCGGTGCGTACGCCACGAACCCGGTCACCGGTGGGCAGATCCCGATCTTCATCGCCGACTACGTGCTGGCCGGCTACGGCACCGGCGCGATCATGGCGGTGCCGGCCCAGGACGAGCGGGACTGGGAGTTCGCCGAGGTCTTCGAGCTGCCGATCGTGCGTACCGTGCAGCCGTCGGAGGGCTTCGACGGCAAGGCGTACACCGGGGACGGGCCGGCGATCAACAGCGCCGCGCCCGAGCGCGGCCTGGACCTGAACGGTCTGGGCGTGGCCGACGCCAAGGCCCGGATCATCGCCTGGCTGGAGGAGACCGGCAACGGCCAGGGCGCGGTGACCTACCGGCTGCGGGACTGGCTGTTCAGCCGGCAGCGCTACTGGGGCGAACCGTTCCCGATCGTCTACGACGCCGACGGTGCGGCCGTGGCGCTGCCGGAGGAGATGCTGCCGGTCGAGCTGCCCGAGGTCGACGACTTCTCCCCGCGCACCTTCGAACCGGAGGACGCGAACAGCAACCCCGAGACGCCGCTGTCGCGCCGCCGGGACTGGGTCGAGGTCGAGCTGGACCTGGGTGACGGCCCGAAGCGCTACACCCGGGAGACGAACGTGATGCCGCAGTGGGCCGGCTCCTGCTGGTACGAGCTGCGCTACCTGGATCCGACCAACGGCGACCGGTTCGTCGACGCGGACAACGAGCGGTACTGGATGGGCCCGCGTGGCGAGGGCGACTGCGGCGGCGTGGACCTGTACGTGGGCGGCGCCGAACACGCCGTGCTGCATCTGCTGTACGCCCGGTTCTGGCACAAGGTGCTGTACGACCTGGGCCACGTGTCGTCGTTCGAGCCGTTCCGCAAGCTGTTCAACCAGGGCTACATCCAGGCGTACGCCTACACCGACGCCCGGGGCGCGTACGTGCCGGCGGAGGAGGTCGCCGAGCGCGACGGCGGCTTCTTCCTGGGCGACGTCCAGGTCAACCGCGAGTACGGCAAGATGGGCAAGTCCCTGAAGAACGTGGTCACCCCGGACGAGATGTGTGCCGCCTACGGCGCAGACACGTTCCGGGTGTACGAGATGTCGATGGGCCCGCTGGAGGTGTCCCGCCCGTGGGAGACCCGGGCGGTGGTCGGCTCGTACCGGTTCCTGCAACGGGTCTGGCGGGCCATCGTCGACGAGCGCACCGGCGAGTCCCGGGTCACCGACGACCCGGCCGACGAGCAGACCCGGCGGCTGCTGCACAAGGTGATCGACGGTGTCCGGGGCGACATGGAGCAGATCCGGTTCAACACCGCGATCGCCAAGCTGATCGAGCTGACCAACGGGGTGACCCGGCTGGCGGGTACCCCCCGCGAGGTGGCCGAGCCGCTGGTGCTGATGGTCGCGCCGTTCGCTCCGCACGTCGCCGAGGAGCTGTGGCAGCGGCTGGGCCACGCCACCTCGCTGACGTACGCGGACTTCCCGGTCGCCGACCCGGCGCTGCTGGTCGCCGAGACGGTCACCTACCCGGTGCAGATCAACGGCAAGGTCCGGGCCCGCATCGAGGTCCCCGCCGACGCAGGCGAGACCGACGTCCGGCAGGCCGCCCTGGCCGCCGTCGCCGGCGTGCTGGCCGACAAGGAGCCCCGCAAGGTAATCGTCATCCCCACCCGCATGGTCTCCATCGTCCTGTAGCCGCGCCCTTTCTCGTTGATCATGAGGTTGGCGGCAGGTTGAAAATCAACTGCTGCCGTCAACCTCATGATCAACCTATCGCCGCCTACGAGGCCGGCCTGGTCACCCCACCCCGCTGGCCCCCACCGGTTTGTCGCCAGGGGAAGAAATGGGGTGGTTGGGTGGGGAGTTTGGTCAGGGGAGGGGGCGGCGGAGGCGGCGTTCGGCGCGCCACCAGCGGGCGAGCAGCACGGCGCTGGCGATGAACCCCAGGGAGGCCGGGGCGGCGGCGAACCAGTTGATCCCGCCAGGGCTGGTCACGGCGGCGCCGACCGCCGCGTAGCCGAACGCGGTCGGCGCGGAGGCGATCACGCTGCCGACGAGGAACGGCAGCACCCGCGCGCCGGTGGTGCCGTAGCCGTAGCTGACCAGGCCGAATCCGGAGATCGGCAGCAGCCGTACGGTGACCACGCCGAGCACGCTCTGCCGGGTGAACCAGCGGTCGAGGCGGGCCAGCCGACCCCGGACGCGTTCGGCGACGAATTCCCGACCCAGCACCCGACCCACGGCGAAGCCGATCGCCGCCGCCAGCAGTGCGGCGCCGAGCGCGTACGCGGCACCTTCCAGGGCACCGAAGATCGCGCCTGAGGCGAGCGTGATGAAGGTGCGGGGGACCAGCGCCACCAGCAGCAGTGCCCCGCCGAGCACGCCGGCCACCGGAGCGAGCCGTCCCATCCGGTCGGCCAGGTCCGGCAGCGCGGTCGGTTCGGGGTGCGGCACCAGCAGCAGTGCCACCGCGAAGGCGGTGAGCAGGAGCAGCAGCAGCGCGAACCGGGTGGCCGACGGCGTCGCGGCGACCAGCAGGCGGCGCCACCCGGCGGGCGGTGGGCCGACCGGTGGGGTGTCGGGCTGCGGCGGGCCGGCTGCGAGGTCGCCCGACCGGCTCGCCCGCAGCAGTCGCCTCCGCAGCTTGCGGATCATGCCCGGGCGGTGGCCACCGCGGTCCGGCGTTCGGCCCGCAGCCGGTCGGCCCAGGTGTCGTCGAGCGGGGGCAGGTGCTGCGCGCCGGTCGCCCAGCGCAGCAGCAGGTCGGCCAGGGCCGGGTTGCGGGCCAGCGCCGGGCCGTGGGAGTACGTGCCGAGCAGCTTGCCCCGCCAGGCTCCCTCGGTGGCGCCGTCGTTGCCGACCCCGGCGGTGACCCGGGCCAACGGTGAGACGCCGGGGCCCAGGTGGGTACGGCCACCGTGGTTCTCGAACCCGGTCAGCGGCGGCAGGCCGAGGCGGGCGTCGATGTCGCCGGCCAGCTCGCCGACGGCCCGGCTGGGGCCCCGGTCCGAGGAGAGGTCGAGCAGTTCCAGGCCCTGGTACTGGGTGCCCTTGGCGAAGAACGAGGTGCCCAGCAACTGGTAGCCGGCGCAGACGCCGAAGACCACCGAACCCTGGGCCACCGCCCGGTGCAGGCCACCGTCGGCTAGCAGTCGTTGCGCGCCGAGCGCCTGCGGGCCGTCCTCCCCGCCCCCGATGAGGTAGATGTCGGCTGTGGTGGGCAGCCGCTCGTCGGAGCGGACCTCCAGCACCTCGACCGGGAATCCGCGCTGCTGGGCCCGGCGGGCCAGGATCAGGGCGTTGCCCCGGTCGCCGTACGTCGACAGCAGGTCCGGGTAGATCCAGACGATGCGCAGGGTCTCAGTTGACACGATCCAACTCCGCTCGGATGTCCTGGAACGCGGTGTAGTTCGCGATGACCTCCAGCCGACCCGGCGGTACCGCCCGGACGGCCTCGTCGAAGGTGCGTACGTACTGGAAGGGCACGTCGTTGACCTCCAGCCGTACGGCCAGGTCGTACGCCCGGTCGCCGGTGATGAGCACCAGCCGGCCGCGTAGCGGTGCGAAGTCGACGTCGAAGAGCCAGGAGGTGTCCAGCCCGTCGGGGTCCCGGGCGTTTATGGACAGCAGCGTCGGCGCCTCGTCGGCCATGTCGAACGCCTCCAGCCAACTGGCCGGGTTCTTGGCCAGCAGCAGCCGCACGGTGCGACCGTCCCGGACGACCTGGGCGTAGCGTCCGGCCACCGAGGTCACGTCGCCGAGGCGGGGGACCGCGTCGAAGGGGCGTACGCCGAACTCGGCGGCGACCGCCAGCGCGGTCGCCGCGTTGCCGATGTTGACCTTGCCGGGAAGCTGGAGTTTGACCTTGTACCAGGCGCCGGTCGGGTCGACGACGCCCTCCTCGTCCACGGTCCACTGCGGCTCCGGCCGGCGTAGCGCGCAGCCGGTGCACCACCACTGCTCGCCGGAACGCTGGATGGTGGAGCCGCATTCGGGGCAGACCCAGGAGTCGTCGTGCCAGCGCTGCCCGGCGGAGAACCAGGTGACGTGCGGCGGGGTGATCCGCTGGTCGTGGGAGGCCGGCGGGGTGGCGGCCCAGACCACCATCGGGTCGTCGGCGTTGGCGACCACGCGGATGTCCGGGTGCCGGGCCAGCGCCGCGCGCCAGAGCTGCGCCATCATGGCGACCTCCTTGGCCCGGTCCAGCTGGTCGCGGGAGAGGTTGAGCAGCGCCACCACGTGCGGGTCGGTCGCCTCGATCACCTGGGCGAGGTAGTGCTCGTCGACCTCCAGCACGGCGTACGGCGTGCTGCCGGCCTTGGCCAGCGCGGAGGTGTGCCCGGTGGGCATGTTGGCGCCGAACGAGTTGGTGGCGACCCGGCCGAGCACCCCGACGGCCGCGGCGGCGAGCCGGGTGGTGGTGGTCTTGCCGTTGGTGCCGGAGATCAGCGCGATGGCCCGTCCGGCGGAGAGGTGGGCGAGCAGTTCGGGGTCGATCTTCAGGCCGAGCCAACCACCGATCACCGAGCCGTCGCCCCGGCCCGCCGCCCGGGACAACGCCGCGGCGGTCCGTGACACGGAGCTGGCCACCTTCGCCCGCAGGGGCATCTTCGCGTCCGTCACGCGAGCGAGGTTACCGGACCAGCGGACCCGCGAGATCGGCACCGACGGCGATCCGTTCGGCTCGGCGCGGCCGGCGCCCGGTCGGATGACCCTCGGCCGGACGGAGTCGATCTATGTCGGAAAGCGGACCCGTCCGGGGGCGCCGCGCGGCCCTCCACTCCGCTCCACCCCGGCTGACGTGCGGTTTTGTGGCGACGCGCGACGCGCCACGCGGTCGAATCTGGTTGCGAGTGGAGGGAAGTGGAGTAGAGTGGGGCGCATTGGTGGGGCCGGGAGGGGCCCACCGGCCCGGGGGGTCAGCGGCGCGCGAACGCCGCTCAAGGGCGAGGGGGTTGGGCCGATGTTTCTCGGCACCCACACTCCGCGCCTGGACGACAAAGGCCGGTTGATCCTTCCGGCGAAGTTCCGGGATGAGCTGGCGGGGGGTGTCGTGATCACCAAAGGGCAGGAGCGCTGCCTCTACGTCTTCCCGACGCCGGAGTTCCAGCGGATCGCGGAGCAGTTGCGCGCGCAGCCGATGACGCACAAGGCGGCCCGGGCCTACAGCCGGGTGTTCTTCGCCAGCGCGCACGACGAGGTGCCGGACAAGCAGGGCCGGGTGACCATCCCGGCGCACCTGCGTACCTACGCGGGGCTCGACCGGGACCTGGTGGTCATCGGTGCGAGCACCCGGGTGGAGATCTGGGACAAGGTCGCCTGGGAGACCTACCTCGCCGAGAGCGAAGACGACTTCGCCGACATCGAGGAAGGGGTGCTGCCCGGCGGTCTGTAGGGCGTGGCGACGCCCGGCGTACTGCGAGATCTCCAGCCGCTTTCGAGTTCCTGGCATCCCTTCCCCGGTGCCAGGCGCACGATCCGACCCTCCGGGCCGCGGCCCGACGGGCGGGCGGAGAGCGGATGGGGATCTGGCGGTACGACGGCAAGGCGTCGTCCGACGAACAGGGCGCGGATACACAACCGGTTCAACCAGTGGGGGTCGACATGGGGGAGCTACGCGGCACGCACGTGCCGGTGCTGCTCGAGCGGTGTCTCGAGCTGCTGGCCCCCGCACTGGGCCGGGGTGGGCGCACCGTGCACGTCGACGCGACGTTGGGTCTCGCCGGCCACGCCGAGGCGGTGCTGCAGGCCCATCCGGAGACGGTGCTGGTGGGCCTGGACCGGGACACCGAGGCGCTGGCCCACGCCAGGGTCCGGTTGGCCCGGTTCGCCGACCGCGTCCATCTTGAGCACGCCGTCTACGACGAGTTGCCCGAGGTGCTCGACCGGCTGGGATATCCGTCCGTGGACGGGGTCCTGTTCGATCTCGGTGTCTCCTCGTTGCAGCTCGACGCGCCCGACCGCGGGTTCGCGTACGCGCAGGACGCGCCGTTGGACATGCGGATGGACCAGACCCGGGGGGTGACCGCCGAGGAGGTGGTCAACACCTACCCGCACCCGGACCTGGCCCGGGTGCTGCGGGTCTACGGCGAGGAGAAATTCGCCGGGCGGATCGCCTCGGCGATCATCCGGGAGCGGGAACGCGGCCGGATCACCTCGTCGGCGCGGCTGGCCGAGCTGGTCCGGGAGTCGATTCCGGCACCAGCCCGGCGAACCGGGGGACACCCGGCAAAGAGAACGTTTCAGGCTTTACGGATCGAGGTAAACAGAGAACTGGCAGCGCTGGAGACGGCGCTGCCGGCCGCTCTGGACCGGCTCGCCGTCGGCGGTCGCCTGGTGGTCCTGTCCTACCACTCGCTGGAGGACAGGCTCACCAAGCAGGCGCTCGCCGATCGGGTCCGCAGCACGGGCCCGATCGACCTCCCGGTCGAACTGCCCGGGTCAGAGCCGACGTTCCGGCTGCTCAGCCGGGGCGCGGAACTGCCTGGGGAGGTGGAGGTCACCGCGAATCCGCGGGCCGCTTCGGTGCGCCTGCGGGCCGCGGAGCGGATCGACCCGCAGGCACGGCAACGGGGGCGTACCGACCGCGAACGGTACCGCCGCCGGGTCAAGGCGATGCACCAACCGGGGACGGCGTCGACCACGGAATCCGGTCCGGATCCGCGGCGGGCGCCGGGGGACACCACGGACGAAGAGGGGGAGGGGACATGAACGTAGACAAGCGTCGGGACATCGCCGGCGCCGGGCAGCGCGCACCGCGGTCGGGGGGCCGGATCGCGGCGGAGCGGACCCGGGGAGCGGGCGACGGTGCTCGGCGGACGGACCGGGTGAACCGGTCGGCGGAGACTCGCGCCCGGGGGCGCGCGAGTTCCCGACCCAGGGCAGCGCGGCGCTGCGTCCGGTGGAGCGGGTCGCCGTCGCGGCCGAGCGGTCGGAGTCGCCGCAGCTGCGGGTCGCCCCGCCGCCGCCGGTGCGGTGCCGCGGGCACCGTTCGCCGCGCTGGTGGTGGTGCTGGTCGTCGGCGGGGTGCTGGGCATCCTGGCGGTCAACACGAAGATCAACGAGAACGCCTTCCGGCTAAACGAGCTGCAGCAGCAGCAGGCCAAGCTCGATGTGGAGCAGCAGCAGCTGAAGAAGCAGATCGCCGAGTCCGAGTCGCCGGGCAACCTCGCCGCGCAGGCCCGCAAGCTGGGGCTGGTCGAGTCTGACGATCTGGCGTACATCCGGCTGCCGGACGGCAAGGTGATCGGAGTGCCGCAGCCGGCCGGTGGGAAGGTCTCCATCGCCAGCCAGCAGGGCGCGGAGGGGTAGGTCGTGCCACCGAGATCGGATGAACCGCGCCGGGACGCCGAAGGCTCCCGGCGCGGTTCGTCGCGTGGCGGCGGGCAGCGGAGTTCACCGCCCCGCCCGGCCGGTGAGCGGGACGTGACGCCGGGTCTGGGCGGCATCTCCGACGCCCGCGCCTACACGCCGCGGGGCCGCTCCGTCCGCGAGGGTGGCGCGGCTGCCGGCACCGGACGCGCCGAGCAGCGGCGCACCCCGCGCAGCAGCCGGTCTCAGGACCCGTTCCGGCCGGCGCTACAGGTCCTCGACGGCGGTCGGGTCACCGCCGGCCGGGCCGCCGGCCGACCGGGTGGCGCGGCCCGCCGGGACGGTGGCGCGGCCCGTGCCACCGTGACCCGTACCGTCACCGACCGCACTCCGCGCGACGAGCCCCGGCCGCCGCCCCCGACGACGGGTGACCAACCGGGATCCGCGTCGCGGGGACCGCACGCCGCCGCGTCGACCGTCGCGCCAGCGGCCGCGACCGCCCCGGCTGGCCGACCCGGGGCGTCGGCTGCGCCTGGGTACCGCGTTGACCCTGGCCCTCTTCGTCGCCGTCGGCGTGCGGCTGGTCGTGCTCCAGACCGTCGACACCCCGGCGTACGCCGACGGCGGGATCGCCGACCGCATCACCACCGTGCCGCTGCCCGCGCCGCGAGGCGCCATCTACGACCGCTCCGGCGAGGCCGCGCTGGCGCACAGCGTCGAGGCCCGCTACGTCTACGCCGACCCGACGCGGGTGAAGGACATCGCGGCGACCGCGCGGGCGCTTTCCCCGCTGCTCGGTATCCCGGCCTCCGAGCTTGCCGAGAAGATGAAACCTCGCAAGCGGATCAACGGCGTCGACTCGCAGTTCGAGTACCTCGCCCGGGGGGTGGACATCGACCGCGCCAAGGAGATCACGGCGCTCAAGCTGCCCGGCATCGGCACGCACCGCGACGAGCGGCGCGAGGTGCCCGGCGGGGATCTCGCCGCCAACCTGATCGGCTTCACCAGCCCGGACATGGTCGGGTTGGAGGGACTGGAGGCGCGCTTCGACGACCTGCTGCACGGCGAGGACGGCCAGCGGGTCTTCGAGATCGGCCTCGGCGACCTGGCCGCGCCGATTCCCGGCGGCATCAGCCGCACCACGAAGGCCAAGCCGGGCAGTTCGCTGGTGCTCACCATCGACCGCGACCTGCAGTACATGGTGCAGCGCATCCTCAGCGAGCGGACGCAGCAGGTGCAGGGCAGCACCGGCGCCGTCGTAGTGCTGGACGCGCGTACCGGCGAGGTGCTGGCGCAGGCCAGCCACCCCACCTACAACGCGGCGCAGCCCTTCCCCAGCGAGCCGACCGATCGGGAGGACGCCGCCACCAGCTTCATCGTCGACCCGGGCTCGGTGCACAAACCGATCACGTTCGGCGCCGCCCTGCAGGAAGGCGTCATCACCCGGGACACCTCGTTCCCGGTGGCCAACGCCATCCGCAAGGGCGACACCTGGTTCCGCGACACCCACCAGGCGAACGGGCGGCGGATGAGCGTGGCCGGCATGATGGCGTACTCCTCGAACGTCGGCACCATCCAGATCGCCGACAAGCTCGGTCCGGACCGGCTGCTCGACTACCAGCGACGCTTCGGCCTGGGCAAGCCGACCGAGGTCGGGATGCCCGGCGAGGCGAGCGGGCGGCTGCTGCCGGTGCAGGAGTGGAGCGGGTCGTCGCACGGGTCGGTGCCGATCGGGCACAGCGTGGACGCCACCCCGTTGCAGATGGCCGCCGCCTACGCCGCCATCGCCAACGACGGCACGTACATCCAGCCACACCTGGTGAAGGAGACGATCGCCCCGAACGGGAAACGGACCCCCGGGCCGGAGCCGGAGACCCGGCAGGTGCTCAGCCCGGACAATGCCGCCGCGCTGCGTACGATCATGGAGGCGGTCACCACGGTCGACGACGCCACCGGCCTGGCCGCCGCGGTCCCCGGCTACCGGGTCGCCGGTAAGACGGGCACCGGCTGGCGGTTGGTGGACGGCAAGAAGCAGCCCGGCGAGGTCGCCTCGTTCATCGGGATGGCCCCGGCGGAGAACCCGCGCTACGTCATCGCGGTCTTCGTGCACAGCCCCAGCGGTGGTGGCGGTCAGATCTCGGCACCGGCCTTCCGCGACATGATGACCTTCACCCTGCGCCACCACCGGGTACCGCCGTCGACCGAACCGGCGCCGACGTTCACCGTCTTCCCGTAGCCACGACCTGCGGTTCGACTCCATGAGACGGAGATTCAGGCGCGCCGTGCGGTCGGGAGCGGGCGACCGGGTAGGGTCTGACGCCGTGCGCGGCAATCCTCGTCCCCGTTCCGTGACCGGAATCCGGCTCGGTGACCTGGCCGCCCGGCTCGCCGTGGCGTCCCCGACCAGTGCCGACCCGATGGTGACCGGGGTGACCCACGCCAGCGGCGAGGTCCGCCCCGGCGATCTGTACGCGGCCCTGCCCGGCGCCCGACGGCACGGCGCGGAGTTCGCCGCCGACGCGGCGAACGCCGGCGCGGTCGCGATGCTCACCGATCCGGCCGGCGTCGAGCGGGCCGCCGACAGCGGGTTGCCGGCCCTGGTGGTGGCCGACCCCCGCGCGGCGCTCGGCACGCTCGCCTCGGCCGTCTATGGCGATCCCACGGCCGGGCTGACCGTGATCGGCGTGACCGGCACCGCCGGAAAGACCTCCACCGCGTACCTGATCGAGTCGGGGCTGCGCGCTGCCGGCCATGTCACCGGCCTGATCGGCACCGTGGAGACCCGCCTCGGTGACCTGGTGATCGACAGCGTGCGGACCACGCCCGAGGCCACCGACCTGCACGCCATGCTGGCCGCCGCCGCCGAGCGCGGGGTGACCGCCGTGGTCATGGAGGTCTCCAGCCACGCCCTGGCGATGGGCCGGGTCGGCGGGGTGCGGTTCACCGTCGGCGGCTGGACCAACTTCGGCTCCGACCACCTGGACTTCCACGCCGACGCCGAGGACTACTTCGCCGCCAAGGCCCGCCTGTTCGACGGCCGGTGCGCCGTCGAGGTGCTCAACCACGACGACCCGGCGCTCAAGGCGCTGTTCAAGCCGGCCACGGTCAGCTTCTCCGCGCTCGGGGACCGGGCCGCCAGCTGGTGGGCCGACGAGCAGACCGGCGAGGGGTACGCGCAGCGGTTCACCGCACACGGTCCGGACGGACTGGCGCTGCCCGCCCGGGTGGCGCTGCCCGGCCGGCACAACGTGTCCAACGCCCTGCTGGCCATCGCCAGCCTGGTGGCCGCCGGGGTCGACCCGGCGACGGCCGCCGAGGGCGTGCCGCCTGCGGCGGCGTGCCGGGGCGGCTGGAGTCGGTGGGCGTGGCCGGTGGGGTGCGCGGGTGGTCGACTACGCGCACAAGACCGACGCCGTGGTGGCCGCGCTGGCCGCGCTGCGGGAACTCAGCACCGGCCGGCTGATCTGCGTCATCGGGGCCGGCGGCGACCGGGACCGGGGAAAACGGCCGGCGATGGGTGCCGCCGCCGCGGCCGGTGCCGACCTGGTGGTGGTGACCGACGACAACCCCGCACCGAGGATCCGGCGGCCATTCGTGCCGAGGTGCTGGCCGGTGCGCACCGGGCCGCTGCGCCGGCCCAGGTCACCGAGGTCGGCGGTCGCCGCGCGGCGATCGACGAGGCGGTGCGGCTGGCGGCACCGGGTGACGTGGTGGCCCTGCTCGGCAAGGGTCACGAGCGGGGCCAGGAGATCGCCGGTGAGGTGTACCCGTTCGACGACCGGACCGAACTCGCCGACGCGCTGCGGAGCCGCTTCGGGGATCTGGAGGGGCAGTGATCACGCTCAGCCTGGCCGAGGTGGCCTCGGCGGTCGACGGACGGCTGGTCGCCGCCGATCCCGCCGCGCAGGTCACCGGCAGCGTGGAGTTCGACTCCCGCAAGGTCACCTCCGGTGGGCTCTTCGTCGCCTTCGACGGCGAGAAGGTGGACGGCCACGACTTCGCCGCCGCGGCGGTGGCCTCCGGTGCGGTGGCGGTCATGGGTACCCGTGCGGTGCCCGGCGTGCCGATGATCGTCGTGGCCGACCCGTTGACCGCGATGGGCCGGCTGGCCCGCGCGGTGGTGGATCGGCTGCCCGGGCTCACCGTGATCGGGCTGACCGGTTCCTCCGGCAAGACCACCACCAAGGACCTGATCGCCCAGTTGACCGCCCGGCTCGGCGAGACGGTGGCGCCGCCCGGGTCGTTCAACAACGAGCTGGGACACCCGTACACGGCGTTGCAGGCCAGCCCGACCACCCGCTACCTGGTGATGGAGAAGGGCGCCCGGGGTATCGGCCACGTGCGGTACCTGTGCGAGGTCGCGCCGCCGCGTATCTCCGTGGTGCTCAACGTCGGGGTGTCACACATCGGCGAGTTCGGTTCGCAGGAGAACATCGCGCTGGCCAAGGGCGAACTGGTCGAGGCGCTGCCGGCCGACGGCCTGGCGGTGCTCAACGCCGACGATCCGCTCGTCGACGCGATGGCCGCCCGGACGACGGCCCGGGTGGTCCGTTACGGCGAGTCGGCGCACGCCGACGTGCGGGCCGTGGACGTGACGCTGGACGAGCGGGGACGGGCCGCGTACACCCTGGTCACGCCGGAGGGCACGGCGCCGGTGCGACTCGGGCTGACCGGCCGGCACCAGGTCTGGAACAGCCTGGCCGCCGCGGCCGTGGCGCGGGAGCTGGGCATGCCGCTGGCCGAGCTGGCCATCGCGCTGGGCGCGCTCGGGCTGGTCTCCACCCGTCGGATGGACGTCTTCGAGCGCACCGACGGGGTCACCGTGATCGACGACTCCTACAACGCCAACCCGGCGTCGACGGCGGTGGCGCTGCGGGCGCTGGACGGCCTCGGCGCGGGACGGCGTACCGTCGCGGTGCTCGGCTACATGGCCGAGTTGGGTGAATTCGAGGCGCAGGGACACGCCGAGGTGGGCCGACTCGCGGCCGAGCTGGGTGTGGACCGGTTGCTCGTGGTCGGCGAGGCGGCGGCGCCGATCCACCACGGGGCGACATCGGTAGGTGACTGGGGAGGAGAGTCGGTGCTGCTCACCGATCAGGCGGCGGCCGTCGAGGTGCTGCGCAGCGAGCTACGACCGGGCGACGTCGTCCTGGTCAAGGGCTCCCGGTACCGGACCTGGGAGGTGGCCGACGCGCTGCGCGTCGACGCCGCCGGGGACGGCGACGGTACCTCGGCGTCGGCCGGAGGTGGCGCCGCGTGAGAGCGGTCATCGTGGCCATCGGGGTGGCCTTCCTCGTCTCGCTGTTCTGCACCCCGATCGCGATCCGGGTCTTCACCCGGCTCAAGGCCGGCCAGCCCATCCGGGCTGAGGGCCCGCAGATGCACCAGGGCAAGAAGGGCACGCCGACGATGGGCGGCGTGGTGTTCATCCTGGCCACCGTCATCGCGTACGTGGCCGGTCACCTCGCCCTGACCACGCTGCCCGACGCGCAGATCGCCCAGGTCGAGCCGACCATCACGGCGCTGGTGCTGCTGGGGCTGATGGTCTTCTGCGGTGCGGTCGGCTTCATCGACGACTTCCTGAAGGTGCGCAAGCGGCACAGCGGCGGCCTGAGCGCCCGGGGCAAGCTGCTCGGGCAGATCCTGGTCGGCGCGGTGTTCGGGGTGGTCGCGCTCTGGTTCCCGTCCACCATGACCGACGCCTCCGGCGCGGTGACCAACACCGAGACCGTCGGCAGCACCACGCTCAGCTTCATCCGGGACATCCCGGCGCTGGACGTCACCAAGATCGGTGCGGTGATCATCTTCATCTTCGTGGTGATGGCGGCGACGAACGGCGTGAACCTCACCGACGGTCTCGACGGGCTGGCCACCGGGGCCTCGGTGATGGTGCTCGGCGCGTACGCGGTGATCGCCTTCTGGCAGTACCGCCACTGGTGCGCCGACCCGGCGTACACCGCGAATCCGGACAACTACTGCTACACGGTCCGGGACCCGCTGGAGATCGCGCTGATCGCCGGGGCGGCGGCCGGGGCCTGCGTCGGCTTCCTGTGGTGGAACACCTCGCCGGCCCGGATCTTCATGGGCGACACCGGAGCGCTCGGTCTCGGCGGCCTGATCGCCGGCATGGCGATGTCGACCCGGACCATCCTGCTCCTGCTGATCATCGGTGGCCTGTTCGTGATCATCACGATGTCGGTGGTGATCCAGATCATCTCCTTCAAGACCACCGGCAAGCGCGTGTTCCGGATGTCGCCGTTGCAGCACCACTTCGAGTTGGCCGGCTGGAGCGAGGTCAACATCGTGGTCCGCTTCTGGATCATCGCCGGCATCGGCGTGGCCATCGCCCTCGGTCTCTTCTACAGCGACTTCCTGGCCAACATGGGCTGACCCACGCCAGCCTGAACGTGTTGATCAAGAAGTTCGGGTCGGAGATCCGCCGGATTCCGACCCAAACTTCTTGATCAACGCTATGGGGGAAGTGTTGGCGGGACTGCGGAGGGTGGTCGGCGCAAGTGCGACACGCCGACCGGGGCGTACCGCCCCGGTCGGGTGCCGGTAGCGGCGATGATGGCGCTGTGGGGGAGGCGCTAGGAGACGACGTGGCAGTGGGGCGGAGCCCGGCCGGCAGCCCGGCGCGTCCGGAGGTGTCGGTGACCGCGGCTACCGGACGGGTCGGCAGCCCCGGCGGGGCTGGTGCGGCGCGGGCCGGCGGCACGGTGACGGGCGGCGACGCCGAGAGGCCGTGGCGTGGGCTGGACGCGGTGGGATCGTTGGCCGCGCTGCGGGGCCTGTTGTCCCGGCCGCTGGCCTCCTACCACCTGCTGCTGGCCAGCGCCGGGTTGCTGCTGCTGATCGGGCTGACCATGGTCTTCTCGGCCACCAGCGTTCGGGACTACGCCCAGGACGGCAACGCCTCGGCGTCGCTGACCAAGCAGGCGATCTTCGCGGTGATCGGCATCGTGGCGTTCTGGGCCTGCCAGCGCCTGCCGGCGCGCACCTACCGGGCCCTGGGCCGGCCGACCCTGGCGGTCGCGGTGGGGCTGCTGATCCTGCTGAACCTGCTGGTGGCGTACGGACGGCTGACCGACGGCGACGCGAAGATCGGCCCGCTGGAGGCCGAGCTGCTCTGGCTGTACATCGGCGGGATCAGCCTGCAACCCTCGGAGCTGGCGAAGTTCGCGCTGGTGCTCTGGGGCGCGCACGTGCTCGCTCGCAAGGGCGCGGCGCTGGGCTGGTGGCGGGAGTTGGCCACCCCGCTGTTCCCGGTGGTGGGGCTGCTCTTCGTGCTGGTCGGCTACAACGACCTGGGCAGCATGCTCTGCCTGCTCGCCCTGGTGGTGGGGCTGCTCTGGGCCGCCGGGGTGCGGCTGCGGGTCTTCGCCGCGCTCAGCGCGATCGGGCTGCTCGGCATCGGCCTGCTGGTCGCGGTGGCCTCCATCGGCGCCGGTTCCGGTGTGCGCGGCGAGGAGAACTACCGGCTGGCCCGGCTCACCATGTTCTTCAGCCCGCCACCGCTGGACGCCTGCAAGGACGACTTCTGCTATCAGATGGTCCAGGCCCGGTACGCCATCGCCAACGGGGGTTGGTTCGGCACCGGGCTGGGTCAGGGGCGGACCAAGTGGGCCTGGCTGCCGGCCGCGGAGAACGACTTCATCTTCGCGGTGATCGCCGAGGAGTTGGGCGTGGTCGGCTGCGCCGTGATCGTCACCCTGTTCGCCGTGCTCGGCTACACCGGTCTGCGCATCGCCCGCCGGGTCGACGACCCGTTCCGGCGACTGGCCGCCGCCGGCGCCACCGCCTGGCTCGTCGGGCAGGCGTTCATCAACATCGGCGGCGTGATCGGGCTGCTGCCGCTGACCGGCGTACCGCTGCCCTTCATCTCCGACGGCGGCAGCGCCCTGGTGGTGACCCTCGCGGCGGTCGGCATGCTGGCCTCGTTCGCCCGGGCGGAACCGGATGCGGCCCGGGCCCTACATGCCCGTCCGCCGGCCCGGTGGGTCCGGACTGGGCACCGTTGCCGCCACTTCCCGGCCGGCGGCGCCGCGCGGCGCCGCCGGCGGCCGCCCGGGGCTCCGTGCCCCAGGCGCGCAAGCGGCGCACGGACGACCAGGCCACACCGCGTGGCACCCGGGCTGCCCGGGGTCGCGGCGGGTCGGCGAGCGAGAGGAGACGTTGATGGGTCCGCTGCGTTCGGTGGTGCTCGCAGGAGGTGGCACCGGGGGGCACATCTACCCGTTGCTCGCCTTCGCCGACTGCCTGCGGCGGCACGACCCCGGCGTCCGGATAACCTGCCTCGGCACACCGAAGGGCCTGGAGAACGAGCTGATTCCGCCGGCCGGGTACGACCTGCGGAACATCCCCGCCTACCAGCTGCCCCGCTCGATCAACATGAACCTGGTCCGTACCCCGGGCCGGATGTGGACCGCGGCCCGCGCGGCGGGCAAGGTCATCGACGAGGTACGCGCCGACGTGGTGGTCGGCTTCGGTGGGTACGTCTCGGTCCCGGCCTACCTGGCCGCCTGGCGGCGGGAGCTGCCCATCGTGATCCACGAGGTGAACGTGCCCCCGGGGGTGGCCAACCGGCTGGGGATGAAGTTCACCAAGCACGTCGCGGTCGGCTTCCCGCACCAGCCGGCGCAGGCGGAGTCGCTGCGCGACGCCCGGGTGGTCGGCGTGCCGCTGCGGCGCAGCATCGCCGGGCTGGACCGGGCGGCGATGCGCAACGCCGCGCGGGCCCACTTCGGGCTCCGTCCGGACCTGCCGGTGCTCTTCGTCGCCGGTGGCTCGCAGGGCGCCCGGTCGATCAACCTGGCGGTCTCCGGGGCGGCCAAGGAACTGGCCCGCAACGGCGTCCAGGTGCTGCACGTGATCGGTGCCCGCAACGAGTCGGTGTCGGTCCCGACCGACCTGCCGGTGCCGTACGTGACGCTGCCGTACCTGTCCGACATGGACGCCGGTTACGCGGCGGCGGACCTGATGCTCGGCCGGGGTGGGGCGATGACCTGCGCCGAGGTCGCCGCGATCGGGCTGCCCGCCATCTACGTGCCCTACCCGCACAGCAACCAGGAGCAGAAGCGCAACGCGCTGCCGGTGGTCGAGGCCGGTGGCGGTCTGCTCGTCGACGACGCCGAGGTCACGCCGGACTGGCTCGAACGTACGGTGATCCCGCTGATCCGCGACCCGCAGCGGCTGCACGCGATGGGTACGGCCGCGGCGGCCTACGGGCGGCGCGACGGCGACGAGGCACTGCTCAACTTCGTCTACGAGGCGGTAACCCGATGACCACGTTCAGCCCGGCGGGCACGCTGACCGCCGAGGATCTCGGGCACATCCACCTGATCGGCGTGGGTGGCGTGGGGATGAGCGGGCTGGCCCGGCTCTTCCTGACCCGGGGCCTGCCGGTCTCCGGCAGCGAACTGCGGGAGTGGCCGTCGTTGGCCGGCCTGCGGGCGCTCGGCGGGACGATCCACATGACCCACGAGACGGCCAATCTCGACGGCGTGGACACGGTCGTTTACTCCTCGGCGATCCCCGCGGACCACCTGGAGATGGTTGAGGCGCGCCGGCGCGGGCTGCGGGTGCTGCACCGCTCGGAGGCCCTCGCGGCCGCGATGACCGGCCGCCGCACGGTGGCCGTCGCCGGCACCCACGGCAAGACCACCACCACCTCGATGGTCACCATGGTGCTCCAGCAGGCCGGGGTCGATCCCTCCTTCGTGATCGGTGGGGAGATCTCGGAGGTGGGGTCGGGGGCGCACCACGGCACCGGCGAGTACTTCGTGGTGGAGGCCGACGAGAGCGACCGCTCCTTTCTCATCTACCGTCCGTTCGTCTCGATCGTGACGAACGTCGAGGCGGACCATCTGAACACCTACGGCGATCTGGCCAACCTGGAAGCAACCTTCGCCGAGTTCGCCCGGCTCACCGACCCGGACGGCTTCGTCATCACCTGCGCCGACGACGCGGGTGGTCGGCGGCTGGCGGCGACGCTGCGCGCCGAGGGGCGTCGGGTGTACACCTACGGGGAGGCCGAGGACGCCGACCTGCGACTGACCGAGATGGCCTCCTCGGCGCGGGGGGTGCGCTACCTCGCCCACATCGACGGTCGTCCGCTCGGCGAGTTCCGGTTGCCGGTGCCGGGCCGGCACATGGGGCTCAACAGTGCCTCGGCGGTACTGGCCGCGTACCTGCTGGAGTTGCCGTTGCCGGCGGCGGAGGCCGCGCTGGCAGCCTTCCCGGGGGTGCGCCGCCGCTTCGAGCGCAAGGGTGACGTCGACGGGGTGCTGGTCTACGACGAGTACGCCTACCACCCGACCTCGATGACGCTGGCGCTGCGGACGTTGCGCGAGGTGGCCGGCGACGGTCGGCTGATCGTCGTCTTCCAGCCCTACCGGCTCTACCGCACCCGGCAGCTGCAGGCGGAGATCGCCGAGGCGCTGGCGATCGCCGACGAACTGGTGCTGCTGGAGGTCTTCGGGCCGGGCGAGGAGCGTGGTCCCGGCGAGGGTTCGGCGGCGCTTGTCGAGGCGGTGTCGCTACCAGCGGAGCGGAAGGTCTTCGTCGACACCTGGGAGTCGGCGCCGGCCGAGGTGGCCCGGCGCGCCCGACCCGGTGACGTGGTGGTGACGATGGGTGCCCCGCCGATCTCACTGATGGGTGACGAGCTGCTCGCCGCGTTGGCCGCGCGTACCGTCGGTGCGTCGGCGCTCACCGGCACCGTCGCCGGTGGGGTGGCCGGCGGGTCGACGAGCATCGGGGGAAGCGTGCCCGGAGCCGTCGGTGTGGACGGCGCGGCGCCCGTCGCGGAATGAGTCCCGGCCCGGCCCGTGGTCGCGGCACCGGTGTGGACGGTGGCGCGGGGCGTCGTCCGGTGCGCAGGTGGCAGCTGGTACGCGCGGGCAGTGATGCGGTACCCGCCTCCACCCGGCGGTTCATGGCCCGGGCCCGGCAGCGCCGGATGCGCGCGGCGCTGCCCTGGGCGGTGGCCGGTGGCGTGGTCGCGGTGGCCGGGCTGGTGGCGTGGGCGCTGCTGGGCACCGGCCTGTTCGGGGTACGCGAGGTACGGGTGGAGGGCGCCGAGCTGGTGACGGCGGTGCAGGTGCGGGACGCGGCGGGGGTGCCGGACGGTGCTTCGCTGGCGCGGGTGGACCTGGCCGCGTTGGCGGGCCGGATCGGTGCGCTGCCGCCGGTGGAGCGGGTCACCGTCACCCGGGACTGGCCGGACGCGTTGGTGGTACGGCTGACCGAGCGCACGGGGGTGGCGGTGGTGCCGCGCGGTGAGCGGTTCGCGGTGGTCGACGCCGCCGGGGTGGTGTTCCGGACGGTTCCGCAGCGTCCGGACGGCCTGCCAGTGGTACGGGTGGCCGCGCCCGGTCCGGACGACCCGGACACCCGGGCCGGGCTCGACGTGCTCGGTGTGCTCACTCCGGAGCTGCTCGACCAACTGGTCGAGATCAGGGTCGAGGGGTTGGCCCGGATCAGTCTGCGGCTGCACGACGATCGCACGGTGTTCTGGGGTGACGCGACCCGTGGCGCGGACAAGGCGCGGGTGGCCACCGCGCTGCTCGACCAGGACGCGGCCCGGATCGACGTGAGCGCGCCGGACGTGGTCACCTTCCGGTGAGTCACCGGTCAGTGGTGAGCAGTCTCGCTACACCGGCGACACGCCGGAGAGGTCCTTGGCTCATCGCTCGGCTGCGCTTACGTTGCCCGGAAGGGGATCAGTGGTTGACATAACTCTCACCCTCTAGTAGAGGGTGAGGGTTTACCTCTCGACCTCGGTGGTGGTAGCTGCGTCGACCGTCGGTCCGGCCAGGCCGTAGCCGGTCGGGGAGTAGCCAATCTCGAAGGGAAAGGACCGGAGATGACACCTCCGCACAACTACCTGGCGGTCATCAAGGTCGTCGGCATCGGGGGTGGCGGCGTCAACGCCGTCAACCGGATGATCGAGGTTGGGCTCAAGGGCGTCGAGTTCATCGCGATCAACACGGACGCGCAGGCGCTGCTGATGAGCGACGCCGACGTCAAGCTCGACGTCGGCCGCGAACTGACCCGGGGGCTGGGCGCCGGCGCCAACCCGGACGTCGGCAAGAACGCCGCCGAGGACCATCGCGACGAGATCGAGGAGGTCCTCAAGGGAGCCGACATGGTCTTCGTCACCTGCGGTGAGGGTGGTGGCACCGGCACCGGTGGTGCGCCCGTGGTGGCGAACATCGCCCGCAAGCTCGGTGCGCTGACCATCGGTGTGGTCACCCGCCCCTTCTCCTTCGAGGGCAAGCGCCGTCAGGTGCAGGCCGAGGCCGGCATCGACGAGCTGCGTAACCAGTGTGACACCTTGATCGTCATTCCGAACGACCGGCTGCTGGCGCTGGGCGACCGCAACATCAGCATGATGGACGCGTTCCGCACGGCTGACCAGGTGCTGCTCTCCGGTGTTCAGGGCATCACCGACCTGATCACCACGCCGGGTCTGATCAACCTGGACTTCGCCGACGTCAAGAGCGTGATGAGCGGCGCGGGCAGCGCGCTGATGGGCATCGGTAGCGCCCGGGGCGAGAACCGCGCGGTCGAGGCCGCCGAGGCCGCCATCTCCAGCCCGTTGCTGGAGCAGAGCATGGACGGCGCGCGTGGCGTGCTGCTCTCCATCGCCGGTGGTTCCGATCTCGGTCTGTTCGAGATCAACGACGCGGCCCAGCTGGTCACCGACGCGGCGCACCCGGACGCGAACATCATCTTCGGCGCGGTCATCGACGACGCGCTCGGCGACGAGGTGCGGGTCACCGTGATCGCGGCGGGCTTCGACGGGGGCACTCCGGCGTACAAGGCGGCCGAGGCACCCCGTAAGTCGAACCAGAACCAGTCCGCCCCGCCGAGCACGCCGATCGTGCCGTCGCCGACGCCTCCGGCCACGCCGCAGTCGCCGCGCCGGGTGCTCTTCGACGACGTGGACGTGCCCGACTTCCTGAAGAACGGGTCCTGAACAGCGCCGATGACCGACAGTCAAGCCCCGGCGAGAGCCGACCGGCGCGCGGAACTCGCCGCCGGGCTCGCCCGCGTACGCTCCCGCATCGCTGACGCCTGCACGGCCGCGGGCCGCGACCGGGCCGAGGTGACCATGATCGCGGTGACCAAGACCTACCCCGCGGCCGATGTGGTGACGTTGGTCGGCCTCGGCGTGACCGACGTGGGGGAGAACCGCGACCAAGAGGCGGCGGGCAAGGCGGCGCAGGTCGCCGCCGCCGGCCTCACCCCGCGTTGGCATTTCGTCGGCCGGTTGCAGCGCAACAAGGTCAAGTCGGTGCTGCGGTACGCGGACGTGGTCCAGTCCGTCGACAGCGTCCGGTTGGCATCCGCGTTGGACACCGGCGTCACCGCCATCGGCCGGGATCGGCCGCTGGACGTGTTGGTGCAGGTGAGCATCGACGGTGACGCGGCGCGGGGTGGTGCCGTGCCGGACTCGGCCGATCCCGATGTCGGCCTCGGTGCGGTCACCGAGGCGGTCGCCGCCGCCGGTGGGCTCCGGCTGGCCGGCCTGATGGCGGTGGCACCGCTGGGCTGGGAGCCGGAGCGGGCGTTCGCCCGGCTGGCGACGGTGGCGGCGCTGGTGCGGGCGGACCATCCGCAGGCGACGGAGCTGTCCGCCGGCATGAGTGGCGACCTGGAAGCGGCGATCGGACACGGCGCGACACATGTCCGCGTCGGCAGCGCGTTGCTCGGAATGCGTCCCACGCTGCGGTAGCCTGGCCGCGAGGGAAGCAAATTACATCAGTGTTGTTTGTAGGAACGGCCTTCCCGGCGACGGGGGGCGTGACGTGCAACGCGAATTGCGCGTCGGGGGATTGCCGTTCCGGTCCGGTGGGCAGGGATGGTCCACTCGCGACAGGCGACACGGCGGGGGCGTGTGCCGCACGGCGGACGGGAAGGGCGCGGGGATGGGTGCACTGCGCAAGGCGGGGGTCTGGCTCGGACTGGTCGAAGAGGACGACGAGCGGGCCTACGACGACGGTGGCTACGACAAGGGTGGCTACCGGGAGTCGCGCTACCGGCAGAGCCGGTACACCGAGGAGTTCGCCGACGAGGAGGACGAGCCGGAGGAGCCGCCGGCGCCTCGGCCACGACTGGGTGAGCGTGGTCGGCTGAGCGAGCGGTCGGCCCGGCTGGGTGAGGCCGAGCGGCTGGAGTCCGAGCGTCCGGAGCGCACCGAGCGGTCCAGCGTCAGGTCGATCACCCGGTCCACCGGCGAGCCGTCCGGCGCGCTGACGTACCACACCCGGGACAACCTCGCCCTCGCGCCGCAGGTGCAGCCGCGTGAGCGTGCGCTGGTGCCGGAGGAGGAGCAGCGTTACCAAATCACCACGCTGCACCCGACCACGTACCGCGAGGCGCGCACCATCGGCGAACACTTCCGCGACGGCGTGCCGGTGATCATCAACCTCACCGAGATGGATGAGGCGGATGCCCGCCGTCTGGTGGACTTCGCCGCCGGGCTGGCGTTCGGGCTGCGCGGTACGATCGAGCGCGTGACCAACCGGGTGTTCCTGCTCTCACCGGCCAATGTCCAGGTCACCGCGGAGGACAAGGCCAAGATCGCTGAGGGCGGGTTCTTCAGCCTGAGTTGACCCGCCCGACCCGAGGGACGTCGCCTGCCGTGTTGTCGATCTTGTTACAGGTGCTCTACCTGACCACGTATGTCTTCCTGATCGTTCTTCTGGCCCGTTTCGTACTGAGCGCGGTGTTGCAGTACGGCCGTCGCTGGCAGCCCGGTCGAGGAGCGTCAGCCGGACTGGAATCCGTGTGGAGCGTCACTGATCCCCCACTCCGGGCGTTGAGGCGTGTGATCCCTCCGCTGCGAATTGGTACCGTGAGCATCGACCTGGCCTCCCTTGTGCTCCTGGTTATCCTGTTCGTGCTGATGAGGTTTGTGTTAGAGCCGGCGATCATCAGGACCGCCTGATGACCGACGCGCTATCGCGGCCGCAACTGACCCGAGGAGTTTCGATGCCGCTGACCCCGGCCGACGTCCACAACGTCGCCTTCAAGAAGCCGCCGATCGGCAAGCGGGGCTACGACGAGGAGGAGGTCGACGCCTTCCTGGACGAGGTCGAGCGCGAACTCGCCCGTCTGATCGAGGAGAACAACGAACTGCGCGCCCAGGTGGAGCGCGGCGGGCGGGGCGGTGCCCCGGCCGGCCCCGGTGGCGATGCCCGCCTGGCGGCCGAGCTGAACGACGTCAAGGCTCAGCTCGACCGGGTGCAGCGCGACAAGGCCGCCGCCGAGCAGGCCGCCCGCGCCATGCAGGCGGAGCTGGAGCAGGTCCGCTCCGTTGGTGTCGGTGGCGCCGCGGCCGGCCCGGACGGCGAGCAGCAGGCGCTGCGGGTGCTCATGATGGCCCAGCGCACCGCCGACGACCACGTCTCCGACGCTCGCCGCGAGGCCGACCAGCTGCTCTCCGAGGCCCGTTCCAAGGCCGAGGAGGTCACCCGCGAGGCCCGTGCCAAGGCCGACGCGCTGGAGCGCGACGCCCGGCAGCGGCACCAGGAGGCCATGGGCGGCCTGGACGCCAAGCGCACCGCGTTGCAGAAGCACATCGAGGAGCTCAAGCAGTTCGAGCGGGAGTACCGCACCCGGCTCAAGGCGTACCTGGAGAGCCAGCTGCGTGACCTCGACGGTCGTGGTCAGGGCCTGGAGGCCGAGATGACCCGCGGTGAGGGTGCCCGGGCCGCCGGCAACGGGCTGGCTGCGGCCGGTCTCGCCGGGTCGTACGGCGGGGGTCGCTCCGGCGCGCTCGAGGCCGGTCGCTGAACCGGGTCGGTGACCGCCGCCGGCGCGGCGATCACCTGCCCCGCCTCATCGGTACGACACGGCGAGGGTGAGCCATGATAGTGATCAGTCTCGCGCTCATCCTCATCGCGGTGGTGCTGCTGGTCTTCGGCCTGGCCGGTGGCTCCAGCCTGCTGCTCGTCGTCTCGATCGGGGCCAGCCTGCTGGCCGCCGTGGCACTCGTCGCCGGCGCCCGCCAGGCGGCCGGCCGGGCCACGGTTCCCAACGGCACCCCGGCTGGCCAGGCGCGTCGCGAGGGCGACCGCCGGGAGCCGAGCATTCCGACCCAACAGACCTCGGCAGACGTGGACACCGGCGATGCCGGGTGGCGGCAACCACCCGGCTCGCCGGTGACCGAGCCACGTGAGCGGTTGCGCGTCGCCGACGGGTACGACGACGAGCCCGCAGCCGAGGAGACCACCGCCGCGCAGGCGGCCCGCATCGCCCGCCTGGTGGACGAGGTGCGGGTCGTCGACGGTCGTCCGCGGTACCACCTCGCCGAGTGCCCACACCTGGTCGGCCGGGAGCACGAGCCGCTGCCCGTCGCGGAGGCGGTCGAGCTCGGCTTCACTCCCTGCGCCCACTGCACACCGGACGCGGTGTTGCTGGCGGATTCCGAACGCCGCTGAGCCGGGTCCGATGGACGACGCGCTCACCATCGCCGTACGAGTGAAGCCGGGCGCCTCCCGGGCCCGGGTGGGCGGCCGCTTCGACGGCCCGCACGGGCCCGCTCTGGTGATCGCGGTGCATCCCCCGGCGGCTGACGGCCGAGCCACCGAGGCGGCCCGTCGCGCGTTGGCCGCCGCGCTCGGCATCCGGCCAGCCGCCGTGTCGCTGCGCACCGGCGCGGCGAGCAGAGACAAACTCTTCCTGGTCACACCGACCGGACCGGATCTGGTCGACCGACTGAGCCGGCTGCGCGACGGCCCGGAACCGGCCGGGTGAGTGGCGGTCATCTGCTAGCGTTCCCTTTGCCCCGAAATGGCAGTTGCCGGGGCGGATCGGGCGTTGCGGTGCGGCACGTTGTCGGACGCCTTTACGTTCCGTATCCTTGCCAACCTCCGGAGTGCGCGGCCCCGTCGCCGCGCGCCCGTTTTGTACCTGGGGCGGCCGATGCTGGCGGCCCCTGTCGAGGCGTCGCGGACCAACCGCGGCTCCGTGGCCGAGGGAGCGACGATGGCCAAGCCAGCCGACACCAGGACCGCAGGCCGCAAGCCGGCGGCGAAGTCCACCCGCAGCGCCGCGGAGACCGAGAAGATCCGGGCCGCGTTGGCGGCTCGGCACGAGGAACTGCGTGCCGAGTACGATCAGACGCTGAGCGAGATCACCGAGCTGCAGCGCGACCGCCTCACCGACTCGGCCGGGGACGACCAGGCCGACACCGGGACCAAGACGTTCGAGCGGGAGCAGGAGATCTCCCTCGCCAACAGCATCCTGGAACGGATCACGCAGGTCGAGCGCGCTCTCGAGCGCCTCGACGAGGGTGGCTACGGCTGGTGCGAGCGATGCGGCAACCCCATCCCGGTGGAGCGGCTGGCCGCCTTCCCGTCCGCCACCCTCTGCGTGACCTGCAAGCAGCTGGAGGAGCGGCGCTGACGGCACGCTCCCCGGCGTCCGCCCGCGGCGGTGCGACCGCACCGCCGCGAAAGCCGATGGGGAGCAGATGAGCGCAGCACCGCAAGCGGGATCCGGCATCGACGGGTCGGGTAGAGCCACGAGATCGCGGCGCCGGTCCGTCACGATCCTGCTCTCGCTCGCGGTGTTCGCGGTGGCCGTCGACCTGCTGACCAAGCACCTGTCCCTGCAGGAGCTCGCCGACCGCGAGCCGGTGCGGCTGCTGGGCGGGGCTCTCTACCTGTCGCTGACCCGCAACAGCGGGGCCGCGTGGAGTCTCGGCAAGGACTACACCTTCATCTTCCCGATCATCGCGATCGGGGTGCTGGCCTGGATCGGGTGGATGGCGCGGACGGTGCGCTCGGTTCCCTGGGCGGTCGCGCTGGGTCTGGTGGTCGGCGGCGTCGTCGGCAATCTGATCGACCGGATCTTCCGGGCTCCGGGCTGGTTCGTCGGACACGTGGTCGACATGTTCAGCGTCTTCGACCCGTACGGCCGGGTGTTCCCGATCTTCAACGTCGCCGACAGCGCCCTGGTCTGCGGTGTGCTGCTCGCCGTCGGGCTGGAGTTCACCGGACGCCAGCGGGACGGCACCCGGGCGCCGGCCGACGACCGACCTGGTGGCACCGATCGGGCGGACGCACCGACGGGCGAGGAGACCACCGCCCGGCAGCCCGCCGGGGCCGGGGACCCGGGCGACACCGACGGCGGACGGCAGGAGCGGGCGTGACGGCCACCTACGCCGCCGGTGGCGACCAGCGGAGCCTGCCCGTCCCCGACGGACTCGACGGGATGCGACTGGACCAGGTCGTCGCCCGGCTGTTCGGGCTGTCCCGCACCGCCGCCGCCGCGCTCGTCGACGCCGGAGAGGCACTCGTGGACGGCGCGGTACGTCCCAACTCGCACAAGGTGCGGGCGGGTTCCTGGCTGGAGGTGACGCTGCCCGCGCCGGCCACCGCACCGGTGGTGGTGCCCCAGGCGGTGCCCGGCCTGCGGGTGGTGTACGCCGACGACGACATCGTGGTGGTGGATAAGCCGGTCGGCGTGGCCGCACACCCCAGCCCCGGGTGGACCGGCCCGACCGTGATCGGCGGGCTCGCCGCCATCGGGCACACGATCGCCACCAGCGGTGCCGCCGAGCGTCAGGGCGTCGTGCACCGCCTCGACGTCGGCACCACCGGCGTCATGGTGGTGGCCAAGAGCGAGCAGGCGTACAGCGTGCTGAAACGCGCCTTCAAGTATCGCGAGGTGGAGAAGCGCTACCACGCGGTGGTGCAGGGGCACCTGGACCCGTTGCGCGGCACCATCGACGCACCGATCGACCGGCATCCGCACCACGACTACCGCTGGGCGGTGGTCTCCGGCGGCAAACCGAGCATCACCCACTACGACACCATCGAGGCGTTCCCGTCCGCGAGCCTGGTCGACGTGCGGCTGGAGACCGGCCGGACCCACCAGATCCGGGTGCACTTCTCGACGCTGCGGCATCCGTGCGTGGGTGACCTCACGTACGGAGCCGATCCGACACTCGCCGCCCGGCTCGGACTGGACCGGCAGTGGTTGCACGCCAGAGAGTTGAGCTTCGAGCACCCCCGTACGGGGGACGAGGTTCGCTTCGTCAGCGACTACCCTGACGATCTGGGACGCGCGTTGGAACTCCTCCGCGACTGACGCGTCCCGCCCGTTCCGACCGACCGACGAGGGGACCGCCCGTGCGCGCCGGCGATCTGCTGCGGAAGTTGGACCAGCGACTGCTGCCCCGCCTCGCCGCCACGGTGACCCGGCTGGGTAACGGCCCGGGCCAGACTCCGCTGCTCGGGTGGGTGGCGATGCTGTCGTGCACCGCGGTGCTGGCCACGGCCGTGCTGGCCACCGGCGGTCCGCCGGTGCCGGACCGCACGGTCGGCGAAGTGACCCGGGTGGGCGTGGTCGAGGGCGACTCGATCCCCCGTTACGAGGCGACCGCGGCGGCCGACCTGGCCGCGTTGGCCGGCTCGCTCGGTGACGGCACGTACGCCCTGGTCTCGCTCAGCGAGTACCTCACCCCGGAGCGGCTCGCCGCGGTGGTCGGTGACGTGGGCATCGCGGTGGTGTTCGGACGCGTGCCGCTGCCGCAGCGGCAGACCGAGATCGTCCGCATCCCGGCCCAGCGGGTGCCGGAGGACGTGACCGCCGGCATGATCAAGCTCGCCGAGCGCAAGGAGCGGGAGGCGGCCGACTACCGCGCCCGGGCCACCGCGCTGGGCGGTGGGGGACCGGAGGAACGCGAACTGCGCGGCCTGTACCTCAGCGGTGCCCAGGTCGCGGCGGCGGAGGCGGCCGCGTTCCGGGCCGGGTGCGCCTGCCTCTACGCCCTGGTGGTACGCGCCGAGCCGGCGAAGCTGCGGGGTGTGGCGGCCCGGTCCGGGTGCGGTGGTGGATCCCGCGCCCGGGTCCGGCGGTTGGAGCGGACGGTGTTCACCCACCGCTGCCCGAGCAGCGGGACGTCGTGCGGCCACCGGTCGACCGGACGGCCACACCGGAACCGACCGCGAGCGCCACCCCGGTCGCCACCCCACCGGGGTCGCCGCCACCACCACCGGCGGCCCGCCCGCGCTGGTGCCGACCGCGGCTGAGCCGACGGTGGCGGACCGCTCGCCGGCACCGCCACGGGTGACGGATTCGTCACGTCGCCGTCGCCGCCCTCGCCGGCACCCAGGGCGTCGACATGGACGCCGTCCACCTCGGCGAGACACCGCCGACACGGATGATTTGGAGCGGACACCGTGACGGTTGTCGACAGATCCGGGTGCCGCCCGGTGTGGCCTCAATAGGCTTTCGTTCGTAGCCTGTCAGACGGAGACCGAAGCGCTGGGGAGGCGATCCGTGGAGGGCAGCGAGACCGGTTGGGGGACGGCCCGCCGAACCGGCACCGCGGTGGCGGGCGCTGCTCGACCGAGCCCGCCCCGGCGGTCGGCAGGAGCCGCCGGCCGAGCGGCGGGGTGAGGAGCCGGCACCGTCGCCTGAGCCGTTGCCGCGGCGGGGGCCGGGCAGCGGCTACGCGGGCCAGGTACCGGCCGTCGGGCAGCCGGCGGACCGGTCGTACGGCGAGGAGCCGGCCTACCGCGCCGAACCGGCCTACCGGGTCGACCCGGCGCTTCCCGCCCAGCCGTACCGGGGGCAGCCGGGGCCGCCGCCGTACCCGGCGGTGCCGGAGCCGCGTCGGCCGGAGCCGGTCGAGTCCCGGTACACCCTGTTGACAACGGCTACCGGCACGCCGGGCCACCGGTGGAGTCCCGGTACGCCCTGCTGGACAACGGTGGCTACCAGCCGCACTCGGCGGCGGCGGCGCCGCCGGGTGGCGCCGCCGAGCCCGCCGCCGCAGGCGGCACCGGTGCCGGCGGTGGCACCAGTGACCTCGCCGGCCGTGGCACCACCGGCAACGGTGCGGCCGTCCCGGACGGATCGAATGGCGGGGCAGAGCGCCGGCAGCGACCTCGAACGGGCCGCCGCCGTGCTCCGTCGCGACCTGGGCACGCCCCGGGTGATCGCCTTCGCCAACCCGAAGGGCGGGGTGCACAAGACCACCGCCACCGTGCTGGCCGCGGCCACCGTCGGCAGCGTACGCGGCCGTGGTGTGCTGGCCTGGGACGACAACGAGCTACGCGGCACCCTCGGCCTGCGCGCCGGCAGCGCCCGGCATGCCCGCACCATCCGACACCTGGTCGCCGACCTCGTCCAGATCGAGATCCGGGAGGGCGCCGAGCTGCTGGAGATCCTCGACGACTACCTGCGGCACGCCTCCGACGGGTCGTACGACGTGCTCGCCGGTGAGGAAAGTCCCCGGTTCGCCCAACGACTGGACCAGTTCACCGTCAAGCGGGTGCTGGAGCTGCTGCGTCGCACCCACGACGTGATCTGTGTGGACACCGGCAACAACGTGGAGAGCCCGAACTGGCGCACCGTCATGCAGGCGGCCGATCAGCTGGTGGTCACCACGGTGCCCCGCGAGGACGCGGCGTTCAGCGCCGACTGGATGCTCGACCTGCTGCACGAGGAGGGGATGGGCGAGCTGGCCGACAACGCCGTCACGCTGATCTCCTGCCCCACCCCGGGCCGGTTGCCGTTGCAGAACGACCTGGAGAAGCACTTCGCCACCCGGACCCGGACGGTGACCGTGGTGCCGTACGACCCGGCGCTGGAGACCGGCTCGTCGATCGAGTACCACCAGCTTCAGGGCGAGACCCGGCAGGCCTGGCTACGGGCGGCCTCGGCGATGCTGGAGCCGTTCGGCCGCTGACCGGTGCGTGCCGGGCGGCTGACGGCGAGCCGCTGCCGCGACACGGTGTACGACCGACGACGGTAGCTGCGAGGATCATCGGGTGAGCCCGAGCACCCCCGCCGCCGAACCGCCCGCACGGCCGCCAACCGCCTTCCCGCGTCGCCGACCGAGCCGACGACCAGCCGGCCGGCGACGGACGCCGTCGGGCCGCCCACCGAGTCGGACACCGGGCCGACGGACACTGGGCCGACGGGCCATCGGGCCGGCCGCCGAGGGCGCCGTGTCGCCAGAGCGACGCGGCGGCGGGGCTGTCGGGTCGTCCGCCGAGGCCACCGAGTCGACCGGCGGGCGGGCGGCCGGGCTCGGCCGCGTGGTGGCGGTCGGAGCGGCGACGGTGCTGGCGCTGGAGCCTGCTCGGGGCCCCGCTGGGATGGGTCTGGGCGATCGCGCCGACCACCCCGGTCGTCAGGAGCGGCGACGGCGCGGTCTACGGCCAGGCGCAGCCGGAGCAGCCGATCGCCGCCGACGGGTGGTTCAGCCTGCTCGGGTTGGCCTTTCGGGTGCTCACCGCGCTGGCCGTGTGGTTCCTGCTGCGCAAGAACCGGACCGGTCGGGCTGGTCGTCGCGGCGGCCGGTGCGCTCGCCGCCGCGTTGGTCGCCTGGCAGGTGGGCGTCAGGTCGGCCTGGCTGGCTACCAGCGGCTGCTGGACACCGCCCTGGAGGGCACCTGGTTCAGTAAGCCGGCTGACCTGCGGGCCGGCGGGATCGAGCTGTTCCTCGGGGTGTTGCCGCTGCCCTACGGCACGTGCTGCTGCCGGCGTTCGCCGCCGCGGTGACGTACACCCTGCTCGCCGGCTGGTCGCGGTGGCCGTCGCTGCGGCCGGAGCCGGAGCCGGACGTGACCTGGCTCACCGCGCCCGCGCCGGTGCCCGCAGGCCGGCGGCCGCCGGTTCGGGCCGGCGGGTTGGGAGAAGACGCCGGTTCCGGGCCGGCGGGACGCGAGGGCGAGGTCAGTTCGGGGCCGGCGGCGGCGAGGCCAGTTCCGCCAGCGGCACCGGAACCGCCCGCACCTGGCGAAGCAGCGCCGCCTCGCGGTTGAGCAGGTGCAGCTCGGCGCGAAGCCGGGCCGCCGTGTCGTCGATGGCGAGCAGCTGCTGGCGGTCCGTCACCGTCAACGCCGCGGTGGCGGCGACCAGGTGGGACAGCACCGTCGGATCCTCGGGTAGCTGCTCGGTCAGCTCACCGGCCTCGGCCCGGATCAGGCCCAGGTACTGCCGGAAGACGGCGATCACCCGGGCCGCCAGCAGGTCGGCGGTCTCGTCCGGGCCGTCCGGCTCGGGCAACCACCGCACCTCGGCGGTCAGGTACGGCGCGGAGCTCCGGTCGACCTCGCCCACCCGGAACCGTCGCCGCCCCACGGTGACGATGTCGAAGCCCCCGTCCTCCAACTCGGTGACCTGCCGCAGCTCGGCCGTGCAGCCCACCTCGTGCAGGGTGACGTCGCCGGACATCTCCTGACCGGGACCGGAGGCGACCTCCCAGCCGCTGCGGATGGCCACCACCCCGAACTCGCGCGGTGCCCCGTCGGGCAGCGCGACCAGGTGCCGGACCAGCGCGCGGTAGCGCTCCTCGAAGATGTGCAGCGGCAGTACCAGCCCTGGAAAGAGCACCGTGGCGAGCGGGAACACCGGTAGCCGTTCGGTCACGTGATCAAGCGTAGCCCGATCCGCGGGCGGTGGCGTGTCCCGGCTCACCGTCCCGGACAGCGGGCGGCGCCGGTCGGCCCGGCGGACGGCCGCCTAGACTCGCAGGCGTGTTGAACCGGATCGACCTGCGCGGTGGCGCGCGTGACCCGCGCCACCTGCTGCCTCGCGCCCAGCTCGACGTCTCCGTGGCGGTCGAGCGCATCCGCCCGATCGTCGCGGCGGTGCGCGAGCATGGCTACTCGGCGGTCCGCGAGGCCAGCGAGCGGTTCGACGGGATAGCCCCGGAGGTGCTGCGGGTGCCGGCGGAGGCCATCGCGGCGGCGGAGGGCACGCTGGACGGCCAGGTCCGGGCGGCGCTGCTGGAGTCGATCGCCCGGGCCCGGCGGGTGCACGCCGATCAGCGACGGGTCGACCACACCACCCAGGTCGTGCCGGGTGGCACGGTCACCGAGCGGTGGCTCCCGGTCGACCGGGTCGGCCTCTACGTTCCCGGTGGGCTGGCGATGTACCCGTCGACCGTGGTGATGAACGTGGTGCCCGCCCAGGCGGCCGGTGTCCGGTCGCTGGTGGTGGCCAGCCCGCCGCAGCGGGACAACGGTGGCCTGCCCGACCCCCGGGTGCTCGCCGCCTGCGCGCTGCTCGGCGTCGACGAGGTGTACGCCGTCGGTGGGGCCCAGGCCGTGGCGATGCTGGCGTACGGCTGCGCCGTCGACGCCGCAGGCAGCGCGCACTGCGCCCCGGTGGACATGATCACCGGACCGGGAAACATCTGGGTCACCGCCGCGAAGCGGCTGCTGCGCGGGGTGGTCGGCATCGACGCGGAGGCCGGGCCGACCGAGATCGCGATCCTGGCCGACGACACCGCCGACCCGGTGCACGTCGCCGCCGACCTGATCAGCCAGGCCGAGCACGACCCCCTCGCGGCAAGTGTGCTGGTCACCCCGTCGGTCACACTGGCCGACGCGGTGGACCGGGAGCTGGCCCGACTGGTGCCGGCGACCAAGCACGCCGAGCGGGTCGGCACCGCGTTGGGCGGCGAGCAGAGCGGCGTGGTGCTCGTCGACGACCTGGCGGCGGGGCTGCGGGTGGTCGACGCGTACGCGGCGGAACACCTGGAGATCCAGACCGTCGACGCCCGCCAGTGGGCGATGCGGGTACGCAACGCCGGGGCGATCTTCGTGGGCGCGTACTCGCCGGTGTCGTTGGGCGACTACTGCGCCGGCTCCAACCACGTGCTGCCCACCGGGGGCTGCGCCCGGCACTCGTCCGGGCTGTCGGTGCAGTCGTTCCTGCGCGGCGTGCACGTGGTGGAGTACACCGAGCAGGCGCTGCGGGAGGTCGCCGGGCACGTGGTGACGCTGGCGAACGTGGAGGACCTGCCGGCGCACGGCCAGGCGGTCACCGCCCGGTTCCCCGACGCCGCCGGGAGCCCGCGGAGCGAACCGGCCACGTCGGCGCAGACCGGGGCCACCGCATGACCGGACTGGACGACCTGCCGATCCGTGACGACCTGCGGGGACGGTCGCCGTACGGTGCACCGCAGCTCGACGTGCCGGTGCGGCTGAACACCAACGAGAACTCCCACCCGGTGCCGGAGGCGGTGGCCGAGGCGATCGGCAAGGCCCTCACCGCGGAGCTGCGCGATCTCAACCGTTACCCCGACCGGGACGCGCTGGCGTTGCGGGCCGACCTGGCCGGGTACCTCGGCCACGGGCTCACCGCCGACGGGGTGTGGGCGGCCAACGGCTCCAACGAGGTCCAGCAGCAGCTGCTCCAGGCGTTCGGTGGGCCGGGGCGCAGCGCGCTCGGTTTCACCCCGGCGTACTCGATGCATCCGCTGTTGGCGCTCGGCACGGGCACCCGGTGGGTGCCGGCCCGCCGGGGGGTCGACTTCGCGTTGACCGCCGACGAGGCGGTCGCGCAGGTCCGCGAGCACCGGCCGGACGTGGTCTTCCTCTGCTCGCCGAACAATCCCACCGGCACCGCGCTCGACCCGACGGTGATCCGCGCGGTGCTCGACGTCGCCCCGGGGATGGTGGTGGTCGACGAGGCGTATGCGGAGTTCGCCCGGCCGGGCACGGTCAGCGCCCTCGCGGTGCTGCCCGGTCACCCACGGCTGGTGGTCACCCGGACGATGAGCAAGGCGTTCGGCTTCGCCGGTGGCCGGCTGGGCTACCTGGCCGCCGATCCGGCGGTGGTGGCGGCGGTGCAGCTGGTCCGGCTGCCGTACCACCTCTCCGCGCTCACCCAGGCCGCCGCGCGGGCCGCCTTGGCTCACCGCGACGCCCTGCTCGCCACGGTCGCCGAGATATCCGAGCAACGTGACCGCATCGTCGCCGAGCTGCGTCGTCGTGGCCTGCGGGTCGCCGACAGCGACGCCAACTTCGTGTTGTACGAGGTCGGCGGCGACCAGTCGGTGGCCTGGCGGGCGCTGCTGGCGCGCGGCGTGCTGGTGCGTGACGTGGGGCTGCCCGGCTGGCTGCGGGTCACCGCCGGTACCCGGGCCGAGACCGACGCCTTCCTCGCCGCCGTGCACGATATCCAGCGCGAGGGGCTGATCGCCCCGCCGCCGCTACCGACGAAAGGCACATCATGAGCCGGACCGCCCGGGTGGAGCGGATCACCAAGGAGACCAAGGTCCTGGTCGAGATCGACCTCGACGGCACCGGAGTGGCCGAGATCAGCACCGGGGTCGGTTTCTACGACCACATGCTCCACCAGATCGCCCGGCACGGTGGCTTCGACCTGACCGTGCGGACCGTGGGTGACCTGGAGATCGACGCGCACCACACGATGGAGGACACCGCGCTGGCCCTCGGTGCCGCGGTCGACCAGGCGCTCGGCGACAAGGCGGGCATCCGCCGGTACGGCTCGGCCACCGTGCCGATGGACGAGGTGCTGGTCCGGGCGGCCGTCGACCTCTCCGGCCGGCCGTACGTGGTGCACGACGAGCCGCCCCTGGCGCCGTACATCGGCCCGGTGTACCCGACCAGCATGACCCGGCACATCTGGGAATCCTTCGGTCAGGCGGCCCGGATCACGCTGCACGTGGACGTGTTGCGGGCGGCCCGCCCCGGCGGGCATCCGGACGCCCACCACGTGGTCGAGGCGCAGTTCAAGGCGGTGTCCCGGGCGCTGCGGGAGGCCACCGCGGTGGACCCGACGGCGGGCGGGGCGATTCCCAGCACCAAGGGGGCGTTGTGAGCGGCCCGGGTGCGGTGCGGCGGAGGTGTCGCCGGTGAGCGGCATCCTGCCCACGTTGCTGCTGATCCTGGCCGGGGTGCTGGTCGGTGGGGCGCTGTCCCTGCACCGGCAGGGGGCGCCGCGCGGCGCGGTGGTCGTCACCGCGCTGCTGGCGGTGCTGGCCACCGCCGCGGGTGTGCTCTGGCTGCTGCCGGGGACGGGTCATGACCGGCCGGCCCGACGGCGGGGCGACCCCGCGTGGACGGCGTCGGATCGTGGTGCTCGACTACGGCTCGGGCAATCTGCGTTCCGCCGAGCGGGCGCTGGCCGCTGCCGGCGCCGACGTCCTGGTCACCGGCGATCTCGCCGCCGCCGCCGACGCCGACGGCCTGGTGGTGCCCGGGGTCGGTGCCTTCGCCGCGTGCGTGGCCGGCATCGAGGCGATCGGTGCCGGGCCGGTGATCGCCGGGCGGGTCGCCGCCGGCCGCCCGGTGCTGGGCATCTGCGTGGGCATGCAGATCCTCTTCGAGTCCGGCGACGAACACGGGGTGGTGACCAAGGGACTGGGCCTGCTGCCGGGCACGGTCACCCGGCTCGCCGCCGCCCGGCTGCCGCACATGGGCTGGAACACCGTGCAGGCGCCGGTCGGCTCGGTGCTCTTCGCCGGCCTGCCCGCCGACAGCCGGTTCTACTTCGTCCACTCGTACGCCGTCGCCGACCCGGCCGCGCTGACCGCGTCCGGGGCCCGGGTGACCACGGCCCACCACGACTGTGACTTCGTCGCGGCGGTGGAACGCGGTGCGCTGTCGGCCGCCCAGTTCCACCCCGAGAAGTCCGCCGACACCGGTGCCGCGTTGCTGCGCAACTGGCTGGCCACCGTGCCCGCCGGTGACTGAGCCGGCCGGTGGCGCCCGCCGGGGCCCACGGTGAGCCGGGAACGGGCCCAGCGGCGGGCGGCCCGGGAGGCGGAGGCGGCCCGGCAGCGGGTGCTGCGGGAACGCGCCGCCGCCCGCCGGGCGCGCCGTCGGGCGCTGGTCCGCCGGGTGGTGCCGACGGTGCGTCGTGGCCGCACCGGTCGGCTGCCCCGATACTCCCAGGGCGAGCGGGCGGCCATCGTGGCGCTCACCCTGGCCGCGATCACCCTGATCTGGGTGTTCGTGCCCGACCTGGCGCTGCGGGTCGGGCTGATCCTGCTGCTGCTGCTCGTCCTGCCGGTGATCGTGGTGATCGCCCTGGACCGCCGTTGACCATGCGAGAGGGACCCGACACATGAGCCTCACCCTGTTGCCCGCCGTGGACGTCGCCGACGGCCAGGCCGTCCGGCTCGTGCAGGGCGCCGCGGGCAGCGAGACCACCTACGGCGACCCGCTGGAGGCCGCGCTGGCGTGGCAGCGAGACGGTGCCGAGTGGATCCACCTGGTCGATCTCGACGCCGCGTTCGGCCGGGGCAGCAACGCCGACCTGCTCGCCGAGGTGGTGCGCCGCCTCGACGTACGGGTGGAACTGTCCGGTGGCATCCGGGACGACGCCTCGCTGCGCGCCGCGCTGGCCACCGGTGCCGAGCGGGTGAACATCGGCACCGCCGCGCTGGAGGACCCGCAGTGGTGTGACCGGGTCTGCGCGGAGTACGGCGACCGGGTCGCGATCGGGCTGGACGTGCGCGGCCGGACCCTGGCGGCCCGGGGCTGGACCCGGGACGGCGGCGACCTGTACGAGGTGCTGGAGCGGCTCGACAAGGCCGGTGCCTCCCGTTACGTGGTCACCGACATCACCAAGGACGGCACCATGCGCGGACCGAACCTGGACCTGCTGCGCGAGGTGTGCGCCCGTACCGACGCCCCGGTGATCGCCTCCGGCGGCGTCTCCACCCTGGATGACCTGCGGGCCCTGGCCACCCTGGAGTCGGTCGGCGTGGAGGGGGTCATCGCCGGCAAGGCGCTCTACGCGGAGGCGTTCACCGTGGCGGAGGCCCTGGCGGTCCTCGCGAACCCGTGATCCGGCTGCGGCCCGACCGCGCCGCCGCCCGGCCGCGCCGCCGCCCCACCGTGCCGTCGCCCGACCCGCAGAGGAAGGACGCTCCCGTGCCCACCAACCGTGAGATCCAGTTGGCCGCCCGCCCGCAGGGCTGGCCCACCGAGGACAATTTCCGGCTCGTCACCGCCGAGGTGCCCACGCCCGGTCCGGGGCAGTTGCTGGTGCGCAACCGGTACATGTCGGTGGACCCGTACATGCGCGGGCGGATGAACGACGTGCGGTCCTACGTACCGCCGTTCGCCCTGGACGCGCCGCTCGACGGCGGGGCGGTCGGTGAGGTGGTGGACGGTTCCGCCGACGGTTTCGCCCCGGGCGACACGGTGCTGCACGGCCTCGGCTGGCGGGACTACGCGCTGGTCGAGGCGAGGACCGCCCGCAAGGTCGACCCGGATCTGGCGCCGGTGACCGCCTATCTCGGTGTGCTCGGGATGACCGGGCTGACCGCGTACGCCGGGCTGCTGGAGGTGGCCGCGATGCGTCCGGGTGAGACGGTCTTCGTCTCCGGGGCGGCCGGTGCGGTCGGCAGCATGGTCGGCCAGGTCGCCCGGCTCCGCGGCGCGGGCCGGGTGGTCGGCAGCGCCGGGTCGGCGGCCAAGGTCGAGCGGCTGCGGGCGCTCGGCTTCGACGCCGCGTTCGACTACCACGACGGCCCGGTACGCGACCTGCTGCGGGCCGCCGCTCCCGACGGGGTCGATGTCTACTTCGACAACGTCGGCGGCGAGCACCTGGAGGCGGCCATCTCGTCGATGAACGTGCACGGCCGGGCGGCGATCTGCGGCATGATCGCGCAGTACAACGACACCGAGGCGCCGGCCGCCCCGCGCAACCTGGCCCAGGTCATCGGCAAGCGGCTGACCCTGCGCGGTTTCCTGGTCAATGATCACGGCCACCTGCGGGAGCAGTTCGTGCGAGAGGTCTCCGGGTGGCTGCGCGAGGGCGCACTCGCCTACGACGAGACGATCGTCGACGGCCTGGAGAACGCCCCGGCGGCCTTCCTCGGCCTGCTGCGGGGGGAGAACCTCGGCAAGATGCTGGTGCGGCTGTGACCGGCGGCGCGGACCGTCGGGTCGAGCGGGGTGCCGGGCGTCGTCCGGGCGGCGATAGGCTCGTCGCATGACGGTGGCGGTACGGGTGATCCCCTGTCTCGACGTGGACGCGGGACGGGTGGTCAAGGGCGTCAACTTCGTCGACCTGCGGGACGCGGGTGACCCCGTCGAGCTGGCCGCCGCGTACGACCGTGCGGGTGCCGACGAGTTGACCTTCCTCGACGTCACCGCCTCGTCCAGCGACCGGGGCACCATGCTCGACGTGGTCCGCCGTACGGCCGAGTCGGTCTTCATTCCGCTTACCGTCGGTGGTGGCGTGCGGACGGTCGCGGACGTGGACACCCTGCTGCGCGCGGGAGCCGACAAGATAGGCGTGAACACGGCGGCGATCGCGCGTCCGGAACTGCTCGCGGAGATCGCGGAGCGGTTCGGTCGGCAGGTGCTGGTGCTCTCGCTCGACGTTCGGCGGGCACCGGCGGGCAGCACCGAGAGCGGGTTCGAGGTGACCACCCACGGCGGGCGGCGCGGCACCGGGCTGGACGCCGTGCAGTGGGCGCGACGCGGCGCCGAGCTGGGCGCGGGCGAGATCCTGCTCAACTCGATGGACGCCGACGGCACCAAGGCCGGCTTCGACCTGGAACTCATCGGCGCGGTGCGCCGGGTCGTCGACGTCCCGGTGGTGGCCAGCGGGGGCGCCGGTGCGGCGGCCCACTTCCCGCCGGCCATCGGCGCCGGCGCCGACGCGGTGCTGGCCGCCAGCGTGTTCCACTTCGGGGAGTTGACCGTGGCGGAGGTCAAGGACGTGCTGCGCGGCGCCGGCCACCCGGTGCGCTGACGCCGCTGGGCACCACCGGCGGCAGGTCGCGCCCGGGCGTACGGCGGTCAGCCGCGGCCGGAGTGTCCCTCGGGAGAGCGTCGGGGCATCGGGATCGAGCGCACCAGATATTCCTGTACGGCGGCGGCGTGCTCCTGCTCGTCGAGGTGCCAGTCCGCGGTGCCGGGCGCGTGCCGGCGGCTGAGCACCCCCTGCACGGTGTCGACGGTGGTGGCCAGCCCGGCGCTGGGCCGGGAGCGCCACAGGTGTTCGCCGTCGGGAGTGATCCGGAACCAGCCGTCGGAGACGTCGACCAGCCCGGCACCGAGCAACCGGCGGATCGCCTCCTCGATGTCGTGCCGTTCGGGAATGCTGTGGTCGAGATGGTCGGCCGTGGAGAGCACGTCGGCGAGGCGTACTCCCTCGGGGCGGCGGGTGGTCGTGGACCGTCGGTGACGTCCGGCGCCGCTGGCGATCACCAGCGAGACGAAGATCCATGCGTCGGTACGACGCCAGGCGTTGTCCCCCATGCGGAGATTCTGCCGGGCGACCCGGCTTCAGGAAAACACCGACCGCCGCACTGCGACCGTGAGTGGCATCATGATTGCCGACAGTCGATGCGGCTGGACGGAACCGACTCGATCCGGTATGGGTCCGTGGCGCTGGGTGGTCGTCAGGTGGCCGGGGCCGGCTCGATCCGTTCCACCGTCGGTGGTTTCGGCTCGGCGACGTCGAACAGGGGCAGGAACAATTGGGCCAGTGGCCCGATGGTCAGCGCGTAGGCGATGGTGCCGATGCCGACCGTACCGCCGAGCACGGCGCCCACGGCCAGCACGCCGACCTCGATGATGGTGCGGACCAGGCGTAGCGACCGGCCGGGGCGGCGGGCGACCAGGCCGGTCATCAACCCGTCCCGGGGGCCGGGTCCGAGGCGGGCGCCGAGGTAGAGCGCGGTGGCCGCGCCGTTGCCGACGATCCCGGCGACCAGCAGGACGATCCGCAGCGCGAGTGGCCCCCCGGGGGGCAGCAGGGCCAGGGTCGCGTCGACCGCCAGGCCGATCACCACCACGTTGGCGACGGTGCCGAGACCGGGACGCTGGCGCAGCGGGATCCAGGCCAGCAGCACCAGCGCGCCCACCGCGATGACCACGGTGCCCATGCTCAGGCCGGTCAGTCGGGACAGCCCCTGGTGGAAGACGTCCCACGGGTTCAGGCCGAGCCCGGAGCGGATCATCAGCGCCATGCTGAAGCCGTAGAGGACGAGCCCGACGAACAGGTGCGTCAGCCGTCGCGCCGGCCGGTGCCGGAGGTTGCCAATCATTGCCACGCATGCCACTCTAGGTGCCAATTGGCGGCGCGATAGAGCCAATCTCGGGGGAGTGGCCATGGTGAGTCAGGTGCGTGGGGTCCAATTGGCCCGGCTGCTCGGGCAGTGGCACGCCCTGCCCGGTCGGCGGCGCAGCCCCGACTATGCCGCGCTGGCCGGTGCGGTACGCGGCCTGCTCGCCGACGGTCGGCTCCCCCTCGGCGTGCGCCTGCCCGCCGAACGGGACCTGGCCGAGGCGCTGCGGGTCAGCCGTACCACCGTCACGGCCGCGTACCGCGAATTGCGCGACAGCGGACACCTGGCCAGCCGGCGGGGTGCCGGAAGCTGGACGATGCTGCCGGGGACGCACCGGGTCGCGCCGAACGGACTGTGGATCCCACTGGACGACCGGGACATGCTCGACCTCGGTGTGGCGGCGTTGTCCGCCCCGCCCGAGCTGCTGCCGGCGGCCCGGGCGGCGGCCGAGGATCTGCCCCGCTACCTCAATGGCGCCGGGTACCACCCGATCGGGATCATCGAGCTGCGGGAGGCGGTCGCCCAGCGGTACACCGAACGGGGGCTGCCCACCTCGCCGGACCAGATCATGGTCACCAACGGCACGCAGCACGCCCTGGACCTGGTGCTGCGGTTGGCGCTCGCGCCGGGCGGCGGGGTCCTGGTCGAGTCGCCGAGCTACCCGAACGCCCTCGCGGCCCTGTCCGCCCGGCGGGCCCGGATCACCACGCACGGCCTGGCCGCCGACGCCGACGGCTGGGACGCGGACCTGCTGCTGGGTACGTTGCGGCAGGTTCGACCCCGCGTCGGTTACCTGATTCCCGACTTCCAGAACCCGACCGGGCACCTGATGCCGGCCGAGCTGCGGGAACGGCTGGTGGCCACCGCGCACGCGGTCGGCACCGACCTGGTGATCGACGAGTCGTTCGTGGACCTGCCGCTGGACGGGACCGACCTGCCACCGCCGACGGCGAGCTTCGACCGGCACTCCCGGGTGGTGAGCGTCGGTGGCATGAGCAAGCCGTTCTGGGGCGGGCTGCGGATCGGCTGGATCCGGACCTCGGCGCCGCAGGTGCAGCGGCTGGCCGCGGCGCGGGTGGGTGTCGACATGTCCAGCCCCGTGCTGGACCAGTTGGTCGCGGTGCACCTGCTGGAGGTCGCGCCGGCCATCGTGGCCGCCCGGCGGGCACAGCTGGCCGTGCAGCGTGACGCGTTGCTCGGCGCGCTGGCCAGCCGGCTGCCGGAGTGGCGGGTCACCGTGCCGCGCGGCGGGTGACGCTCTGGGCCGAGTTGGACGGGCCGATCTCCAGCGCCCTGGCGCGGGCCGCCGAGGAGGTCGGCGTACGCCTGGCACCCGGCCCCCGCTTCGGCCTCGACGGGACGCTGGAGCGCTTCCTGCGGCTGCCGTTCACCCTGCCGGCCACCGACCTGGTCGAGGCGGTCGGGCGGATCGCGGCGGTCCGTTACGACCTGGACCGGGCGGGGCAGACCCGCTGGCCGGAGCCGAGCGTCATCGCCTGAACCGCCGTCGCCGCTGGTGTGGCGCGACACGGATCGGCCCCGCACCCCGGGGAGGGACGAGTGCGGGGCCGACGCGGTGGGGTCGTCAGATCTCGGCGACGGTGCCGGCGTACATCTTGTCGATCTCGTCGGAGAAGTTGCTCTCCACGCCCCGACGCTTGATCTTCAGCGACGGGGTGATCTCGCCGTCCTCGATGGTCAGGTCGCGCGGCAGGATGGTGACCTTCTTGATGGTCTCCCAGCGGTTCAGCTTCTGGTTGAGCTGGGCGACGTACTCCTCCACCATGGCCTGGGCCTCGGGGGAGGCCACGATCTCGGCGTACGGGCGACCTTCCAGCGGGGTGCCGGCCGCCCAGCCGGTGATGGCGTCCGGGTCCAGCGTCACCAGCATGGTGCAGTAGTTGCGCGCCTGACCGATCACCACGGCCTGCGAGGTGTACGGGCAGGTGGCCTTGAACATGCCCTCGATGTGCGACGGCGCGACGTACTTGCCGCCGGAGGTCTTGACCAGGTCCTTCTTGCGGTCGGTGATGCGCAGGTAACCGTCGTCGTCGAGGCTGCCGATGTCGCCGGTACGGAAGAAGCCGTCCTCGGTGAAGGCGGCGGCGGTCTCCTCGGGCAGGTTGTGGTAGCCCCGCATCACCGGTCGGCCCTTGATCAGGATCTCGCCGTCGGTGTCGATGCGGCACTCGAGGTCGCCCATGGCCTTGCCGACGGTGCCGATCCGCAACCCGTCGGGCGGGTTGACGAAGTTGCCGGCGCTGGTCTCGGTCAGCCCGTAGCCCTCGGAGATCGGCAGGTTCGCCGCGGCGAAGAAGGTGGCGATCTCCGGGCTGAGCGGGGCGGCACCGGAGACCAGCACCCGGATCCGACCACCGAGACGGGCCTGGAGCTTGCTGAAGACCAGCTTCTCCGCCAGCGTGTACTTGAGCTTCAGCCCACCCGGCACCGGCTTGCCGGCCTGCTCCAGGGCGATCTTCTCCTTGCCGACGCCGACCGCCCACGCGAAGATCTTGGCCTTCGCCCCACCGGCGCCCTGCGCGGTCGTGACCGACTTGTTGTAGACCTTCTCGAAGACCCGGGGCGCGCCGCACATCAGCGTCGGGCGGACCACCGAGAGCAGCTCGACGAGCTTGTCGACCCGACCGTCCACGTACGTGGGCAGGCCGACGTGCGTGGCGCCGCAGAGCAGCGTCTTGCCGAACGAGTGGGACAGCGGCAGCCAGAGATACTGCAGGTCGTCCTCGCGGAGCAGCCCGACCGCCTCCTGCGCCACACCCTCCCAGCACCAGCCGCCGTGCAGCAGCTCGACACCCTTGGGTCGGCCGGTGGTGCCGGAGGTGTAGATCAGGGTGGCCAGGTGGTCCGGGCCGATGCCGGCGACCAGGCGCTCGATCAGCTCCGGGTCCTCGGCGAGCCGCTGGGCCCCCTGCTCCTCCAGTTGCGCCAGGGTCAGCTGGGGCACGGCCGCGGACGGGTCGGGGGCGCCGTCGAACAGGACCACGTGGGTCAGCGCGGGTAGCTGCGCTCCGGCGATCTTGGCCGCCTGGTCCGGGTTCTCCGCGAACAGCACGCTGGAGCCGGAGTCGGAGATGATGTAGGTGGCGTCCTCGGGCTCGGTGGTCGGGTAGACCGTGGTCGTGGCGCCGCTGGCGCACATGATGCCGAAGTCGGCGATCACCCACTCGATCCGGGTGTTCGCCAGGATCGCGACCCGGTCCTCCTGACCGACGCCCAGGCCGTGCAGGCCGGCGGCGACCGCCTTTGCCCGCTGCGAGACCTGTGCCCAGGTCAGCCAGACCGGTCCGTCCGGGCCGGGGTGGGCAAAGGCGTGGCGGTCGGGGGACGCCGCCACGCGCTTGAGGAACATGTCAGGAATTGAGCTGTACGGTACATCGAGAGCCATCGCTGTAGCCGCCTTCGGGGGTGGAGGCGTGACGGTCGTCACGGTCGGTGTTCGTTACCGAAGGGTATTGCCTGTCACCGGGCATCGGCTAGCCCTGACGATCATCCACCAGTCCGTTCCCGGCAGATGGAACCCTCGTCTCACGCGTAGCGCGCCGCCGCCCGTGACCAGTCGTAGGTGGCCCGGATCCAGTTCCGCCGGCTGTCCAGCGCCGGGCGCACCGCGTCGCCGTGGTTGGCCAACAGGTCGGTCTCGGCCGCCAGGTACGCGCCGAGTCGCTCGTTGAACCGGTCGGCGGCGGCCCGTAGCGCCGCCGACTCGTCGCCGGTCTCCCTGGTCAACACCGTGATCAGGTTGTGCGCGTCCGGCCCGCCGTGGTGCTCCTTGGCGTAGGAGAAGACGTCGTTGCACCAGCAGATCAGGTCGGCGGCGAGCATCTCCAGGGTGGCCCAGCCGGGGTCGGCCCGGCGGACGGCCGGTGGAAAGCCGTCCAGCGCCAGGTCGGTCAGGGTGAGGCTGGGATACACGGCGCCGGTGTGTCGCCGCATCTGGACGTACTCGTCGACCGGCGGAACCCGCTCGTGTTCCCGGTTCGCCGCCTCCCACAGCAGCGCGAGCAGGTACTCGCGCATGCCGGCGACGAACCGCAGCAGCACGGCCGGGCGTCGGTGGCCGCGTACCCGTTGGCACAGGTCGGTCAGCCCGAGGGCCAGCGTCCCGGCTGCTCCGGGCGGCGTCGGGCCCGGCGCGCCCTGGCGGTCCAGCACGTCCAGCAGCGCGGCCACCGTCGGCGCGAGCCGGGTGGGCTCGGCGCCGAGTCCGTCCTCGTCGCAGGCGTCGTCCATCACGAACAGCCAGGAGATCAAATCGGTCAGCAGGCGCAGGCGCTCCGGCGGGGCCTGCGGGCAGGCTCGCCCGGCGAGCCCGGCGGCATCCGCCCGGTGCAGCCGCTGGCCGTTACTGATCAGGCCCAGTTGCTGCGCCCAGTTCGCGCTCTCCCGGGCCACGCGCTCTGTCTCGCCGTGCCGGACTCCGATGAACGGAGGCTCTCGCAGGGCCGAGACCACAAAGCTTCGCATCGCGCTCCCTGTCGCCACCCCCCCACGAGGCGGCGCGCGTCAGCGTACGGGAGCACCGATGGTGGTCGGTCGATGCGTCGAGTAACGTTTCGGAAATTGCCGTGACCGGTTCCGCACAGAGGGTTAGAAGCCCAGGCTGGCGGCGTGGAGTCGATCGGCCAGGGCCGGTGGCCCGTCGAGCTGCACCCGCGCCGCACGCTGCCGGCCGGACAGGAACAGGGCCAGCTCACCGGGCGTGCCGACCAGCCGCAGCGGTTCGCCGCCCCGGCCGGTGGCCACCTCGCCGTGGCCGGGGCCTGCACCAGCATCTGGGCGGGGAAGCGGCGCAGGGCAAGCCGGCCGAGCGCCGACAGCCGTCGCCACAACGCCCGCTCCAACCCCACCGGCAGTTCGCGCGGCTGCCAGCCCGCCCGGGCCCGGCGGACGTCCTCGTGGTGGATGAAGAACTCCAACGTGTTCGTCAGTTCGTCGGTGAGCGGGTTGCTCACCGGGCTCCACAGCGGTGGGTGCCGCACCTGGCCGAGCAGCTCGGTCCAGTCGAGCGCGGCGACCCTGCGTCGCACCCGTTCGGCGTAGCCGCCGAGTGGGGGGACGACGATTCCCGCCGCGGCGTCCGGCCGACGTTCCCGGACCACCAGGTGCGCGGCGAGGTCGCGGGTCGTCCAGCCCTCGTTGAGGGTCGGGGCGTCCGGGCCCAGGGTGGACATCAGCTCGGTGAGCGCCTCGCGCTCCGATCGGGCGTACCGCGGCATGACAGTGATCGTAGGCCGAGGTGACCGGGGTCGCGTGTCGAGCGGGTGCGCTGTCGAACCGGTCCGCGGGGTGACGTCGGACATATCGCCTCGGGTCGGCGTACCCGATGCGCAGCGGTAAGGATGAGAGATGATTGTGGCGGCTTACGTCGGGGGAGAATGTGGCGAGTGGGACTAGTCGGGACGTGCTCGGTCGCGGGCTGAGCGTCCTCGGGCGGGCGATCCGGGAACAACCGAGGATCTTCGCGGTCGCGGTGTCCGGCAGCGTGTTGTTCGGTCTGATGGTGGTCGCCAGCGCGTTCGTGGTCGGCGCGGTCGTCGGTGACGTGGTGGTGCCGGCCGCGCAGACCGGTTCGGTGGCGGTGGGCGCGCTGGCGCTGGCCGCCGCGGCGCTGCTCGGGCTGAGCGTGCTGCGGGTGGTCGGCATCTTCGGCCGCCGACTCGGCGCCGGCTACATGCAGTTCCGCCTCCAGGCCGCCTACCGTCGCCGGGTCACCCGCCGCTACCTGGAACTGCCGCTGTCCTGGCACCACCGCAACGCGACCGGCACGTTGCTGTCCAACGCCAACTCCGACGTCGAGGCCGCCTGGCAGCCGATCGCACCGCTGCCCTTCGCGGTGGGCACGCTCGTGATGCTCGTCGGTGCGGTGACGTCGCTGTTCGCCGTCGACTGGGCACTGGCGCTGGTCGGGCTGGCCGTCTTTCCGGCCCTGTTCGCGCTCAACGTGGCGTACTCCCGTCGGATGGCCCCGCGCCAGGCGCGGGCACAACGGCTGCGCGCCGAGGTCAGCGGTATCGCCCACGAGAGCTTCGACGGCGCCCTGGTGGTCAAGACGATGGGTCGCGAGGCCCAGGAGACCGCCCGGTTCGCGGCCCGTGCCGGCCAGCTGCGCGACGCGCTGATCTCGGTCGGCCGGCTGCGGGGCGTCTTCGACCCGATGCTGGAGACGCTGCCCAGTCTCGGCACCCTCGCGGTGCTGGTGGTCGGGGCGTACCGGCTGCGGCAGGGCGCCATCGAGGTGTCCGAGCTGGTCAGCGTGGCCTTCCTGTTCACCGTGCTGGCCTTTCCGGTGCGGGCCATCGGCTGGGTGCTCGCCGAACTGCCGCGCAGCGTCGCCGGCTGGGACCGGATCCGCCGGGTGCTCGACGCCACCGGCGAGATGCCCTACGGCGACACCCGTCCGGACCCGGCCGTGGCGACGCCGGCCACGCTCACCTTCACCGACGTCGGCTTCGCCTACGAACCGGCGGAGGCGCACCTGCCCGGCGCCGAGGTGTTGGGCGAGGTCTCCTTCACGGTGCCGGCCGGCAAGACCGTCGCCCTGGTCGGGCCGACCGGCGCCGGCAAGTCCACCGTCACCGCGCTGGCGGTCCGGCTGGTCGATCCCCGGTCGGGCACGGTGAGCATCGACGGGGTGGACGTCCGGGATTTGGCCGCGGACGTGCTCGCCGGTACCGCCGCGCTGGTCGCCCAGGTGCCGTTCGTCTTCGACGACACCGTACGGGCCAACGTGTCGCTGGACCGGCCCGGCGTGGACGACGAGGCCGTCTGGGCCGCGCTGCGGCTGGCCGAGGCCGACGGGTTCGTCGCCGCCCTGCCCGACGGGCTGGACACGATGGTCGGCGAGCGGGGCACCTCGCTCTCCGGCGGCCAGCGGCAGCGGCTCACCCTCGCCCGGGCGTTGGCGGGGCGTCCCCGCCTGCTGGTGCTCGACGACGCGACGAGCGCGGTCGACCCTCGGGTGGAGGCCGCCATCCTGGCCGGGCTGCGCTCCTCGGCCGGCGGTGGCCCGGGCGCGTCGATTCTGGTGGTGGCCTACCGGCGGGCGACCATCGCCCTCGCCGACGAGGTCATCTATCTGGAGCACGGGCGGGTGGTGGCGCGGGGCACCCACAGCACGCTGCTGGCCACCGTGCCGGGTTACGCCGATCTCGTCACCGCCTACGAGCAGGCCGAGGTCGACCACCAGGATCGGCAGCACACGTACGACGAGGTCACCCCGATGACCTCCGGACTGGAGGTGGACCGGTGAGCGCGAGGAGTGAGCTTGCGAGCCCCGCAGTCGCGAACGAAAGGCGGAACCGGTGAGTGTGGGCTCGGTACGGGGCGGCGAGGCACCGGAGCAGGCCGAGTCGACGTGGCGGACGCTGCGGCGGGGGCTGGCGCTCTCCCCGGAGTTGCGGGTCGGGCTGGCCGGCACCCTCGGTCTGGCCCTCGTGTACATGGTCGGCCGGGTGGCCGTGCCGGTGGCGGTGCAGCAGGGCATCGACCGGGGTATCGCCGGTGGGTTGAACCTGGACGCGCTGTTCGTGGTGGTGTCGGTCACCGCCGCGGTGCTGGTGGTGACCACGACCTGTGGCTACCTGATGATGCGCCGACTGTTCACGGTCAGCGAGACGGCCCTGGCGGGGGTGCGGGTACGCGCCTTCCGGCACGTGCACGACCTGTCGATGCTGCACCAGCAGTCGGAGCGACGCGGTTCGCTGGTGTCCCGGGTCACCAGCGACGTCGACCAGATCACCCAGTTCCTCCAGTGGGGTGGGGTGATCCTGCTGGTCAACCTGGGCCAGTTGGCGGTCACCACGGCCGTGATGCTGGCGTACTCGTGGCAGTTGACGCTTGTGGTGTTCGCCGCCTTCGGGCCGGCGGTGCTGGTGATCCGGCTGCTCCAACGCCGCCTCGCCGCGGCGTACGGGGTGGTCCGGCAGCGTACCGGTGCCCTGCTGGGGGCGGTCGGGGAGAGCGTGGTCGGCGCGCCGGTGATCCGGGCGTACGGCATCGCGGGGCGCACCGCCCGGCGGCTGGACGAGGCGATCGACGGTCAGCGGCGGGCCCAGCAGAAGGCGATCCGGATCAGCATTCTCGGCAGCTCGGTCGGCGAGCTGGCCGCCGGGCTGGCGTTGGCCGGCGTGGTGGTGCTCGGGGTGTACCTCGGTGCCGACCGGACGCTGAGCATCGGTGAGATCACCGCGTTCCTGTTCCTGGTGACGCTCTTCATCCAGCCCGTGCAGATCGCCACCGAGGTGCTCAACGAGGCGCAGAACGCGATCGCCGGCTGGCGTCGGGTGCTCGACGTGCTGGACGTCGCCCCGGACGTGGCGGATCCCGGACCGCAGGGGCGGGAACTGCCCACCGGGCCGCTGGACATCCGCTTTGCCGCCGTGCGCTTCGCCTATCCGGGTGGTCCGACGGTGCTGCACGACATCAGCCTGGAGATCCCGGCGAAGAGTCGGGTGGCGGTGGTCGGTGAGACCGGCAGCGGCAAGACCACCTTCGCCAAGCTGGTCACCCGGCTGATGGACCCGTCGGCGGGGGCGGTGCTGCTGTCGGGGGTGCCGCTCACCGACGTGCGTTTCGACTCGCTGCGCTCCCGGGTGGTGATGGTGCCGCAGGACGGGTTCCTGTTCGACGCCACGGTGGCCGACAACGTCCGCTTCGCCCGTCCGGAGCTGACCGATGAGCAGCTCGCCGCCGCCTTCACCGAGCTGGGTCTGGCCGACTGGCTGGACGGGCTGCCCGCCGGGTTGGCGACCGGGGTGGGCGAGCGTGGCGAGGCGTTGAGCGTGGGGGAGCGCCAGTTGGTGGCGTTGGCCCGGGCGTACGTGGCCGATCCGGACCTGCTGGTGCTGGACGAGGCGACAAGTGCGGTGGACCCGGCCACCGAGGTGCGGTTGCAGCGGACGTTGGACGCGGTGACCCGGGGCCGGACCACCCTGGCGATCGCCCACCGGCTGTCGACCGCGCAGAACGCCGACGAGGTGATCGTGGTGGACCGGGGGCGGATCGTGCAGCGTGGCTCGCACGACGAGCTGATCCGCGACCCGGATTCGGTGTATGGACTGCTCTACGCCTCGTGGCTTGAGCAGACCCGGTAGACGCCGTCGAGCCGATGCCATACCCTCCGAGTTAGGTAAGCCTAACCTCAAAGGAGGTCGTGTCATGCGGCCCAGCCCCGCCGAGATCGTCCGGACCCTGGTCGCGGGTCGGTTGCCCGGCCTTGTCCACCTGGCCTGCCGGCCCGGCCTGCACCACGCGCGCCACGCCACCGACCCCGAGGGGCGGGTGCTGCTGCTGGTGCCGGTGGTGAGCGATCTGGCGGCGGCGTTGGGCGCCGAGGACCGGGCGGTCGCGGTGGTGCTCGACGTGCTCGACCTGCCGCCCGCCGCCGGGGCGCCGTCACTGGGCCGGGCCCTGGTCTCCGGTTGGGCGCGTCGGTTGGCCGGTGACGAGGCACGGGCCGCCGCGGTGGACTTCGCCACGGTGGAACCCACCGGCGACCTGCTCGATGTCGGCACCCGGTTCCGGCTGTTCCGCTTCGAGGTGGCCGAGGCCCGTTGGCACCGGGCCGGCGAGTTGCGCCGCGTCGACCCGCAGGCGTACGCGGAGGCCGAGCCGGACCCGCTGCACCCGGTCGAGGCGGAGCTGCTCGCCGACCTGGGCGAGGACCACGCCGCGCGGCTGACCGGCTACCTGTGCCGGCAGCTCGGCCTGGCCGCCGGTCGGACCGACCACGCGCCACGGGTCGAGCGGATCGACAGGTACGGGATGCTGGTCACCTTCGGCCGGCCGGGCGCCCGGCGACGGGCCCGGCTCGCCTTCGGTCGCCGGCTGGCCGACCGGGCCGAGTTGACCCGACTGCTGCACCCGGTGCTCCGCGCGGGCTAAGCTACCGCCCCGACGGTGCCGAGTGGGGCACACCGTCGAGAGCGCCGGTGAGATAGCGGTGCACGGTCGGGCCGACCGTGGCGATCAGGGTCTCCGGCGCGGCGGAGGCGACCGGTTCCAGCCGGATCACGTAGCGCATCAGCGCCAGCCCGACGAGTTGACTGGCCACCAGCGACCCGCGCAGCGGCACCTCGGCCGGGTCGACGTCGAGATGATCGAGAACGCGGCGCAGCACCTGGGTGGTGAGGAACTCGCGCAGCAGCCGGGCGGTCCACTCGCTGCTGACCGCGGAGCGCAGCAGGGCCACCCCGGCGGCACCGGCCGGCGAGTCCCACACCGTGACGAACATGCGGACCAGCCGCTCGCCGAGGGCGGCACGGTCGCCGGCGAGCACCTTCGGCAGCAGTTCCCCGGGGTTGACCGGAAAGCGCATGGCGGCCAGGAAGAGCTGTTCCTTGGTGCCGAAGTAGTGGTGCACCAGAGCCGGGTCGACCCCGGCCGAGGCGGCGATGGCCCGGATGGTGCTGGCGTCGTAGCCGCGTTCGGCGAACGCGGCCCGGGCCGCGTCGAGGATCGTGTCCCGGGTGCCGGGTCTGCCGGGTCGCCGTCCGCTGCGCCGTACCATCGCCCTCCCTCGCTCCTGTCGGTGGTGCCGCCCCGGCGGACGCGGTGCGCGCGCCGGGGCGGCACCACGGGGTCAGCCGCTGCGCCGACGCAGGGTGGCCGCGGCCAGCACCAACGCCAGCACCGCCGCGGCGGCGACGATCGCCACGTCGCGCCACATCGTGCCGGTCGGTTCGGCGTGCGTGCCGACTTCCTGCAGGGCCTCGACGGCGTACGACAGGGGCAGCACGTCGCTGATCGCCTGCAACCAGCCGGCCATCTCGTCGCGGGGCACGAACAGCCCGCAGAGCAGCAGTTGTGGTGCGACCACGACCGGCATGAACTGTACGGCCTGGAACTCGGTGCGGGCGAAGGCGCTGCAGAGCAGGCCGAGCGCGACGGCGAGCACCGCGTTCAGCGCGGCGATCATGATGACCAGGGCGCTGCTGCCGGCGGTCTGCAGGCCGAAGACCCAGTACGCGACGGCCGAGGCGATGCCGGCCTGCACCGCGCCGGCCAGCCCGAAGGCGATGCCGTACCCGAAGAGCAGGTCGGTCTTGGCCAGTGGGGTGGTGAGCAGTCGTTCCAGCGTGCCGGTGGTGCGCTCGCGCAGCATCGCGATGCTGGTCACCAGGAACATGATGATGAACGGGAAGAAGCCGAGCATCACCAGGGCGATCCGGTCGAAGGTCGACGGTTGGCCGGGCGGCGCGGGCTGGTCGGCGTACATGTAGTAGACCAGGGTGAGCAGGACGGTCGGCACGGCCACCAGCAGCGCGACGGTGCGTCTGTCGTGGCGCAGCTGCCGCAGGATGCGCCCGACGGTGGCGGCCAGGATGCGCGGGTTCATCGTGCCTCCCCGGACGGGTCGGGCTCGGCGGCTCTGATCAGCCGCAGGAAGGCCTCGTCGAGATCGTCCACTCCGGCGGCGGCCCGGACGGCCGCCGGCGTGTCGTCGGCGATGAGCCGGCCGTCGCGGATGAGCAGCAACCGGTCGCACCGGGCGGCCTCGTCCATCACGTGGCTCGACACCAGCAGGGTCGTCCCGGTCGCGGCCAGGGCGTGAAAACGGGCCCAGAGGTCGGCCCGCAGCACCGGATCCTGGCCGACGGTGGGCTCGTCCAGCACGATCAGTTCGGGCTCGCCGACAAGTGCGCAGGCCAGCGACGCCCGGCTGCGCTGGCCTCCGGAGAGGGTGCCCACCAGTTGGCCGGCCGCCGAGGCCAGCCCGACGTCGGCCACCGCTCGGTCGGCCTCGGCCCGGTCGCGACCGTGCAGGGTCGCGAAGTAGCGGGCGTTCTCCCGCACCGTCAGGTCCGCGTAGACGCTCGGCGCCTGGGTCAGGTAGCCGACCCGGTGGCGTAGCGGCGGCGAGCCGGCCGGGGCCCCGAGCACCGTCACCGTGCCGGCGGCGATCACCTGCACTCCGACGACCGCACGCAGCAACGTGGTCTTGCCGCTGCCGCTCGGCCCGAGCAGGCCGGTGACCGAACCACGCGGCACCGTGGCGTCGATGCCGTGCAGCACCCGCCGTCCGCCCCGGTCCACGACCAGGCCCCGGACGGCGATCGCGTCAGCCATCGCCCACCTCCTTAATTCATCGTCCGTTGAAATCAACGGTAGATGAAATACCGCCGCTTCGGCAAGGCGCGGCCACGGGGTACGGGGTCGCGCCGGACCGGCCGGTGCTGCGACCCTCGAACGATGGACATCGGTACCCGGGAGCCGACCTTCACCGTCAGCGAGGCGGCCCAGCGGGTCGGCCTGACCACCCACACGTTGCGTTGGTACGAGCAGGAGGGGCTGGTGGCACCGGTGGGCCGGGACTCCACCGGCCGGCGTCGCTACACCACCGAGGACCTCAACTGGTTGCTGCTGCTGACCAGGCTGCGCCGCACCGGCATGCCGGTGCGCGACATGCGTCGTTACGTCGAGCTGGCTCGACAGGGCGACGGCACGCTCGGTGCCCGGCGGGCACTGTTCGAGGAGCATCGGGTACGGGTGCTGCACCGGATGGCCGAACTGGAGGAGGACCTCAAGGTGCTCGACTTCAAGATCGATCACTACCGGCGGGCGGAGCTTGGCGAGTTCGACTGACTGCGGCGCCGATCGGGGCGAAACGCTTGTCCGGTAGCAAAACCCGTAGCACGGTCAGCCGGCATCAGATCGGACGCCAGGTCCGTCAGCGGGCATTGCACCCCGATCGGACGTGCGGCACGATGGCGCGGTGGATCACGCTCCGTCACCGGACAGTGGGTTCTTCGACGACTGGGCCGCCCGGCTGCGGGCCAGCGCCGACCGGCCCGTGGTGGGCATCCTGCTGCGCGGCAGCCACGCGCGGCGGGCCGCCACCGCGCACAGCGACGTCGACGTCGACGTGCTGCTCGGTGGCGCTCCGTACGCGGCCCGGCGGGCCTACCTCGCGGAGCACTCCGGCCGGCTGACCCACGTGTCGGTCGCGGCCCGGGACATCCACTCGTGGGTGACCCGGCTCGGTGAGCCGGCCGACTGGGCGTTCGGCCTGCCGGTGACGGCACCCACCCGGCTGCTGTGGGCCGACTCGTACTGGCGGCACCGCATCGACCTGCCGGTGCTCTGCCAGCCGGCCGACGAGCCACGGCTGGAGGAACTGATCGCCATGCTGGGCAAGGTGGCCGCGGCCCGGGACGCCGAGGACACGCTCGGTGCCCGGCTGGCCGCCGCCGACCTGGCCCGGCTCTGTCCGTCGGTGTTGCGGCTGGCGAACCCGTCGGTACGGGTGGTCTCCCGCCGGTCGGCCTTCGCCGCCGCGCTCGATCTGCCGGTGGCGCCCGCCGGCTACCGGGAGGACATGCTGCGCTGCCTCGGCCTGCTTCCCGGCTCGACCGGACAGTTGTGGGCGGCGGCGGCCCGCCTGGTGACCGGCACTTTGCCACTGATCCGCCCGTACGCCGCCGAGGTGGCCGGTGCGGCCGGTCCGGACCTTGCCGACGCCCTGCTGGACGGGCGGCTGGACCGTTACGTGGCCCAGTTGGGCCGGCCCGGCGGTCGCACGCCGTCCGCCAGCCGGGAGCCGGCTGGGGTACCCGCGCCGCGTGCGGGACAATGGGTCACTGTGCCCGTTCCTGACGCGCCGGTGACCGGCGCCCACCCTGACCTGCCGAAGTCGCCGGGCGGTTCGCGGCGACCGTCTCGGCTCGACCCGGCGATCGCCGGCCGCCTGCGGCGTACTCCCGACGGTCTGGTGGCCGCCGTGGTCCGCCAGCACGACAGCGGTGAGGTGCTGATGATGGCCTGGATGGACGACGAGGCGCTGCACCGCACGCTGACCACGGGGCGGGCCACCTACTGGTCGCGCAGCCGGCGTGAGTACTGGGTCAAGGGCGCCACCTCCGGCCACCACCAGTACGTCCGCTCGGTGGCACTCGACTGCGACGGCGACGCGGTGCTGGTGAGCGTCGACCAGGTCGGTGCCGCCTGCCACACCGGGCAGCGCACCTGCTTCTCCGACGAACTCCCGGTCACCGGCGAGGTGGCACCATGAGCGAGCGGAGCGAGCGAATCGTCAGGCTCAGCGCGGTGGTGCCTCATGGCGGCACGGAGCGAAGCGGAGTGCCGGCATGAGCGAGCGGAGCGAGCGAATCGTCAGGCTCAGCGCGGTGGTGCCTCATGGCGGCACGGAGCGAAGCGGAGTGCCGGCATGAGCGAGCGGAGCGATGGTCGGGTGAGCCCGGACGCGGCCACCTTCACCGAGCTGGCCGCCCGGTGGCGGGTGGTGCCGGTCACCCGCCGACTGCTCGCCGACGCGGAGACCCCGGTCGGCGTCTACCGCAAGCTCGCCGGTGGCCCGGGTACGTTCCTGCTGGAGTCCGCCGAGCAGGGCGTCGGCTCGTCCGGCCTGGCCTGGGCCCGGTACTCCTTCGTCGGGGTGCGCAGCAGCGCCACTCTTGTCGAGCGGGACGGTGCCGCAGCCTGGCTCGGCGTGCCGCCGGTCGGGTTGCCGACCACCGGGGATCCGGTCGAGGTGCTGCGTGCGACGGTGGCGGCGCTGGCCGGCCCGCCCGGCGCGCCGGGTGACGGGACGCCGCCGTTGACCGGCGGGATGGTCGGCTATCTCGGCTACGACCTGATCCGCCGCTTCGAGCGGTTGCCCGCGCTCACCGAGGACGACCTGCGCCTGCCCGAGCTGGGCATGATGCTCGCCACCGACCTGGTGGTGCTCGACCACTTCGACGGTTCGGCGATCCTGGTCGCCAACGCGATCCTGCCGCCGCTCGACGAGCCGGGCCGCGACGAGCGGGTCACCGCCGCCTACCACCACGCGGTGGGCCGGCTGGACGCGATGACCACCGCGCTGTCGCGGCCCATCCCGCCGATGGTCGCCACGGTCGCCCGACCGCCGGCCGGCGAGGTGCGCAGCCGTACCCCGGACGGCGGGTACCCGAAGGCGGTGGAGGCGGCGAAGGAGGCGATCCGGGCCGGTGAGTGCTTCCAGATCGTGCTCGCCCAGCGGTTCGAGCGGGAGACCGACGCCGACCCGCTGGACGTCTACCGGGTGCTGCGCACCACGAATCCCAGCCCTTACATGTACCTGCTGCGCTTCGACGACTTCGACATCGTCGGGTCGTCACCGGAGGCGCACCTGAAGGTGACCGGTGAGGTGGACGGCGAACGGCGGGCGCTGCTGCATCCGATCGCCGGCACCCGTCCGCGCGGCGCGACCCCGGAGGCCGACGCCCGGCTCGCCGCCGAGCTGCTCGCCGATCCCAAGGAGCGTGCCGAGCACGTGATGCTCGTCGACCTGGGACGCAACGATCTGGGCCGGGTGTGCCGTCCCGGCACCGTCGAGGTGCCGGAGTTCGCCACCATCGAGCGGTACAGCCACGTGATGCACATCGTCTCCACGGTGGTCGGCACGCTGCGGGCGGACCGCACCGCCTTCGACGCGCTCGCCGCGACCTTTCCGGCGGGCACGCTCTCCGGCGCCCCAAAGGTGCGCGCCATGGAGATCATCGAGGAGTTGGAACCGGTCCGCCGGGGCCTCTACGGCGGCACGGTCGGCTACTTCGGGTTCGCCGGCGATCTCGACATGGCCATCGCGATCCGGACCGCGCTGATCCGGGCGGGCCGGGCGTACGTGCAGGCCGGTGCCGGTGTGGTGGCCGACTCCGACCCGGCCGCCGAGGACCAGGAGACCCGGAACAAGGCCGCCGCGGTGCTGGCGGCCATCGCCGCCGCGGAAACCCTCCGGCCGGCCCGGTGAGCGCGAGGAACGTAGCGCAGCGGAGTCCCGCAGTCGCGAACGGAAGGTCTGCTCGGTGAGCGCGAGGAACGTAGCGCAGCGGAGTCCCGCAGTCGCGAGCGGAAGACTAGCCCGGTGAGCGCGACGGAGGAGACCGGGACCGGCGGCGCGCGGCCCGGCCGGCGCGAACTGGCGTACGCCGTGCTGCTCTGCCTGGCCGGCGCGGGGTTGGCGCTGTGGGCGGCGACCCGCACCTGGGTGGTCGACGTGGTCGGCCGCTCGGAGCCGATGCTGCTGGTGGAGGAGGGGCGCACCGGCGGGCAGTTGCTGCCGTGGCTGCCGGCGCTGGCCCTCGTCGGGCTGGCCGGTGGCGGTGCGGTGCTGGCCACCCGGGGCCGGCCGCGTCGGGTGCTCGGCGGGCTGCTGACCCTGCTCGGTCTGGCCGTCGCGGCCGGTGGAGGTTACGGGCTCGTCGGTGACCTGGGTGATCCGGTCACCTGGCAGTGGCCGGCGCTCACCCTGCTCGGCGGTCTCCTCGCCGCTGTCGGTGGTTCGTTGACCATGCTGCGTGGGCACCGCTGGCCGGCGATGGGGGCCCGCTACGAGCGTCGGACCCCTCGGCCGACCGGCACCAGCGGCCCGATCGGTGGCGCGGGCACCGTCGAGGCGTGGGAGGCCCTGGATCGCGGCGAGGATCCGACGGTCCGCTGACCGGCCGGAGGGTCGCTGGGCGGCCGGGGTGGCACTGTGCGCCTCGAGAGGTGCGGGTGCGGTCAGCCGACCGGCTGGCGGGAGCGGGCGCGGGCGCGGGCCGCGGTGAGTTCCGCGACGAGGCGGTCCAGTTCGGCCCGCTGGTCGGCTCGGGCCCGGTCGGCACAGATGGCCTCCCAGGCGTTGCCGGACGCGGTCCGCATCCGGTCCGGCCCGACCATTGCCCGCTCCAACGTGTGGACCACACCGACGGCGAGCGACGCGACGGTGCGCGAGATGGTGGTGAGTCCGATGGTCTGGTGCGGCGCGGAGGTACTCATGATCACCCCGGGGAGAGATCGTCGTGGCGGTGGGGCAGGCGCGTCATTGAGTGTGCCCGAGCCTGATGCTGCTCGGCCCGGGTTTCGTGGTGATGACCGCACCGTCAACTCTGCGGTAAGGGGCGTGACCGGCACAGGGACCTTGGTCCTTGAGCTTGGTCACAGCATCGACGTGACCGGATCCTTGGCCGCCGATCGAGCGCCGGAAGGCCCCCATATGGGCGAACGTCGATGACGTCGTTACTCATGGTGACGATCCGTGCGCGCAAGTCGGCCATTATGCCGCAGCCCGATTCGTGAGGAGCGCCATACCCCCGGCGGTCGGGTCCAGGTGGGGCCCCCTAGCATCGGCCCATGACACCCGGAGAGGGGAGTCCGTTGGTGACTGCTGAACATGCGCACGCGGAGGGGAACGAGGCCGGCCCGGCGGCGCCCGTCAGCGTGCTCGACGAGATCCTGGCCGGCGTCCGGGAGGACGTGGCCCGGCGGCAGGAACAGGTTCCGCTGGAGCGGATCCGTGAACTGGCCGCCGCCGCGCCACCGCCGCTTGACGCGTACGCGGCGCTGCGCAGGCCCGGCGTCGCCGTCATCGCCGAGGTGAAGCGCGCCTCGCCGTCCAAGGGCAAGCTGGCTGAGATCGCCGACCCGGCGGACCTGGCCGGCGAGTACGCGGCCGGTGGTGCCCGGGCGATCAGTGTGCTCACCGAGGGGCGCTGGTTCGGTGGGTCACTCGACGACCTGGCCGCCGTGCGGGCCGCGGTGAACATCCCGGTGCTGCGCAAGGACTTCGTGGTCTCCAGCTACCAGGTGCACGAGGCCCGCGCACACGGCGCCGACCTGGTGCTGCTCATCGTCGCCGCGCTCGAGCAGAACGTGCTGGTCGGCCTGCTGGAGCGGATCGAGTCGCTGGGCATGACCGCACTGGTCGAGGTGCACGACGAGGAGGAGGCCGACCGGGCCATGGAGGCCGGCGCCCAGGTCATCGGGGTCAACGCCCGTGACCTGCGTACCCTTCAGGTCGACCGGTCGGTGTTCGAGCGGATCGCGCCCGGCCTGCCGAGCCACGTCGTCAAGATCGCGGAGTCGGGCGTACGCGGCCCGCACGACCTGATCCGGTACGCCTCGGCCGGCGCCGACGCGGTGCTCGTCGGTGAGGGGCTGGTCACCCAGAAGAGTCCCCGGGAGGCGGTGGCCGAACTGGTCAACGCCGGCAACCACCCGGCGACCCCCCGCCCGGCGCGCTGAGCCGCGTCCGGCGACCCTTTGCGAGCGAGAGGACGCGCGATGAGTGCTGACGCCACGGACATCGAGGTGCCGGCGCAGTTCCCCGATGCCGCCGGCCATTTCGGCACGTTCGGCGGCCGGTTCGTGCCGGAGGCACTTGTCGCCGCACTCGACGAGCTGGCGTCGGCGCACCGGGCGGCGATGGCCGACGAGTCGTTCCGGACCGAGTTCGCCGAATTGTTGCGCGACTACGCCGGAACGCCCTCGCTGCTCTACGAGGCCCGCCGGTTCTCCGCCCGGGCCGGCGCCCGGGTGCTGCTCAAGCGGGAGGACCTCAACCACACCGGCGCGCACAAGGTGCGCAACGTGCTCGGTCAGGCGCTGTTGACCCGGCGGATGGGCAAGCGGCGGGTGATCGCCGAGACCGGTGCCGGCCAGCACGGCGTCGCCACCGCCACCGCCGCGGCCCTGTTCGACCTGGAATGCGTGGTCTACATGGGTCAGGTCGACACCGAGCGGCAGGCGCTGAACGTGGCCCGGATGCGGATGCTCGGCGCCACCGTCGTACCGGTGACGACCGGCTCGCGCACCCTCAAGGACGCGATGAACGAGGCGATGCGGGACTGGGTCGCCAACGTCGACGAGACCCACTACCTGATCGGCACCGCCGCCGGGCCGCACCCCTTCCCGGCGCTGGTCCGCGACTTCGTCCGGGGCATCGGCGAGGAGGCCCGGGCGCAGTGCCTGGACCTGACCGGTGCGCTACCCGACGCGGTGACCGCCTGTGTCGGTGGTGGCTCCAACGCGCTCGGCATCTTCCACGCCTTCACCGACGACCCGCAGGTGCGGCTGTACGGCTTCGAGGCCGGCGGCGCCGGGGTGGACACCGGCCGGCACGCGGCAAGCATCACCGGTGGTTCGACCGGCGTGCTGCACGGCACCCGGACCTTCGTGCTCCAGGACGCCGACGGGCAGACGCAGGAGTCGCACTCGATCTCCGCCGGTCTGGACTACCCGGGCGTGGGCCCGGAACACGCCTGGCTGCACGACACCGGCCGGGCCACCTACCAGCCGGTCACCGACGACGAGGCGATGGCCGCCTTCGAGCTGCTCTGCCGGACCGAGGGGATCATCCCCGCGATCGAGAGCGCGCACGCCCTGGCCGGCACCCTGGCCATCGCGCCGAAGCTCGCCGCTGAGCTGGGTCGGCAGCCCACCATCGTGGTCAACCTCTCCGGCCGGGGCGACAAGGACGTGCACACCGCCGGTGAGTACTTCGGCATCCTCGACAAGGAGTGAGGCCATGAGCGAGCGGACCAGCCGGATCGGGGTGGCGTTCGACAAGGCCCGGGCGGACGGCCGGGCCCTGCTGGTCGGCTGCATGCCGGCCGGATTTCCCACCGTCGAGGGCAGCATCGCCGCGATGAAGGCGATGGTCGCCGCGGGCGTCGACGTGATCGAGGTGGAGATCCCGTACTCCGACCCGGTGATGGACGGCCCGGTGATCCAGCGTGCCAGCGACATCGCCCTGGCCGGCGGGGTACGCACCCGGGACACCCTGCGCATCGTCGAGGCGGTGGCCGCCACCGGCGCCCCGGTGGTGACCATGACGTACTGGAACCCGATCGAACGGTACGGGGTGGACGCGTTCGCCCGGGACCTCGCCGCGGCCGGCGGCACCGGGCTGATCACGCCAGACCTGATTCCGGAGGAGGCCGGCGAGTGGCTGGCCGCCTCGGACGCGCACGGGCTGGACCGTACGTTCCTGGTCGCGCCGTCGTCGACCGACGAGCGGCTGGCGATGACCGCGGCGCACTGTCGGGGCTTCGTCTACGCCACCGCGATCATGGGCGTCACCGGTGCCCGGTCGCAGACCTCGCAGGCGGCGCCGGTGCTGGTGTCCCGGGTGCGGGAGGTCACCGACCTGCCGGTCGGCGTCGGCCTGGGCGTGGGCACCGGAGCGCAGGCCGCCACCGTCGCCGGGTACGCCGACGCGGTGATCGTCGGCAGCGCGCTCATCCGCTGCCTGCTAGACGCCCCCGACGAGGCGGCCGCGCTGACCGCCCTGCGCACCCTGAGCGCCGAACTGTCCGAAGGCGTCCACCACCCCATCCGCTGAGCCCTCGCCGCCACCCCTCGTCGTCGATCTCGCACTCTCTGTCGCTGTTATGTACGGAATGTCATCTTTGCGGCGACAGGAAGTGCAAGATCGCGAGGGTGGGGGTGGGTGGGGGCGCGGGAGACCGGGGTGACGGTACGGGGGTGCGCAGCGGTAGCGTGTGCACCCGTGAGTCTCGCCTCGCCGACGTCCCTGGCCGCCATCCCGAGTCCGAGCAACGCCGTGTGGCAGCTCGGCCCGATTCCCATCCGGGCGTACGCGCTGTGCATCATCGCCGGCATCGTGGTGGCCTGCTGGGTCACCGAGCGGCGGCTGCGCCAGCGCGGCGCGGCCCCGGGCGCGGTGCTCGACATCGCCGTCTGGGCGGTGCCGGCGGGCATCATCGGCGCCCGGATCTACCACGTGATCACCTCACCCGCGCAGTACTTCGGCACCGGCGGGGACCCGATCAGGGTGCTCTACATCCACGAGGGCGGCCTGGGCATCTGGGGTGCGGTCGCCGGTGGCGCGGTCGGCGCCTGGATCGCCGCCCGGCAACTGGGCATCCCGCTGACCGCGGTCGCCGACGCGCTGGCACCGGGGTTGCCGCTGGCCCAGGCGATCGGCCGGCTGGGCAACTGGTTCAACAACGAGCTCTACGGCGGGCGGACCGACCTGCCCTGGGGGCTGGAGATCCACCGGATGGACGGCGGGCAGGCACTGCGCGACGAGGCCGGCCAGCCGATCCTGGAGGAGGGGCTCTACCACCCGACCTTCGCCTACGAGCTGCTGTGGAACGTCGGCGTCGCCGCGATGGTCTATCTCGTCGACCGTAAGCTGCGGCTCGGCCGTGGTCGCGCCTTCGCCCTCTACGTGATGGGCTACACCGCCGGCCGGTTCTGGATCGAGATGATGCGTACCGACGAGGCCAACACGATCCTCGGCGTACGGATCAACGTCTGGACCGCGGCGCTGGTCTTCCTCGGCGCCCTCGTCTACTTCCTGCGGGTGCGCGGGCCACGGGAGTACCTGATCCCGGTGGGTCTGCCGAGTGTCGCCACCACCGGGCCGGCCACCTCCGACGTCTCGCAGGTGGACCTGTCGGCCAAGGGTGCCACCACCGAGCCGGCCGCACCCGAGGGTTACCGCGTGGTCGACGAGGAGCAGTTCACGCACTGGCGCCGGACCGGCGAGGCGCCACCCGACGCGGGCGCTCAGCCCGATCCGGGCCGGTTGGACGACGAGGCGACCACGGCACCCCGGCCGTTGGCTGAGCAGCCCGAAGGGTCGGCTGGCGGGTCCGCCGAGCCGGCTGGTGCGGGCGACGGGTCGGCCGGTGGGCGTGACGGGTCGGCCGACGACGGCACGCCGCGTCGGCGTCGGGCGCACCGGCCGAGGGCACGGCGGCGAATCCGCCGCGCGGCCCGCCGAGCGCGACAGCTGAGGTCAGGGGGACGCCATGCGGACCGCGGTGGTGGTCGGCGGCGGGCTGGGGGCCTGGCGGTCTCCGGTGCGCTCGCCCGCTCGGGCTGGCAGGTCACGCTCCTGGAGCGGGCTGACCGGATCCGCCCGGAGCCGGCCGCCGTGGTGCTCTGGCCCAACGGGGTCCGGGCGCTGCGCACCCTCGGGCTCGGTGCCGGCCTGGACGCCATCGCCACCGTCCTGTCCGACGGCGGGGTACGCCGCCCGGACGGGCACTGGCTGGTGCAACCACGACCGACGCCGGCCGAACGCCTGCCGGTGGTGGTGCACCGGGAGGACCTGCAGACGCGCTGATCGCGGGCCTCGGCGAGCGGGTCGAGCTGCGTACCGGGGTGGCGGTGCGGACGGTGCGCGCCGCCGCCGGTGAGCGGCCCGCCGTCGGCGACGGCCGGCACACGTACGAAGCGGACCTGGTCATCGCCGCCGACGGCACGGACAGCGTGATCCGTCGCCAGCTCGCCCCCGGCTCGGGGGTGGTCAGCTCCGGCTGCGCCGCCTGGCGGGCGGTGATCCCTTGGTACCGCGCGCCGAGCCTGGCCGACGCGGTGGGCGGTGAGATCCTCGGTGCCGGTTACCGTTTCGTCTCCGCCTCGCTGGGCGAGCGCGGCTCCTCCGGCGCCTCCAGCCGTGGCGGCATCTACTGGATGGCCACCGCGGCGGGTGCCGCCCGACCCGAACCGCCCGAGACGCAGTTGGCGCTGCTGCGCCGCTGGTACGCCGGTTGGCCTGCGCCGGTCGACGAACTGCTGGCCGCGACCGACCCGGCCGACCTGGTGCAGCGGGAGATCCGGGAGCTGCGTCCGCTGCCCCGGGCGTTCGGCTTCCCGGCCGGCCCGGGCGGGGTGGTGCTGCTCGGCGATGCCGCGCACGCCATGCCGCCGCACCTCGGGCAGGGTGCCTGCCTGGCCTTTGAGGACGCCGCGACGCTCGCCGCGCTGCTACGCGAGTCGACCCTGCCCGACGCGGTGATGGCGTAGACCGGGCCCGGCGGCCCCGCGCGGCGGCCGTGGTCCGGCAGACCCGCCGGATGTCCGCCGTGCTGCGCACCCGGGGCCGGCTGGCCCTACGCGCCCGCGACGCCGCCCTGGGCACCATCACTCCCCGCCTACTCGGCACCGCCGCCACCATCGCCGCCCAATGGCGCCCCCCACCCACCTGACCTCACCCACCCCCACCTACCCGTGTTGATCAAGAAGTTTTCGTCACCGGGAGCGCGGATCCCGACCAGAACTTCTTGATCAACCGGTTGGACGGTGGTGGGGTGGGGTGTCAGGGGTGTAGGGGGGTGGGGGAGGCGATGCAGGCGGTGCCGATGCGGCGGAAGCCGACCCGCACGTAGACGCGGGCGATCTCCTCGCTGCCGGCGGAGAGGAACACCAGGTCGGTGCCGGAGTCCAGCAGGGCGCGGGCCAGGGTGGCGGTGACCGCCGCGCCGAGCCCTCGCCGGCGGGCGCTGGGCAGGGTGGCCACGCCGGCGATCTCGGCGACGTCGCCGACCCGCATGGCCATCCCGCTGGCCAGCGGGCCCTCCGTCGCGGTGCCGGCCAACGCGGACAGCCGGCTGCCGTCGGCGACGCGGGAGCGTTCCTCGTCGACCGCCGCCGCGTCCAGCCCGATCATGGCGGCGTCGCGCTCGGCCGGGCCGGCCTCGCCCTGGCGGTGCCGGGAGCGGCGAACCGACGGCCGCCACGGCGTCGGGCGGCCACCGCCGACTCGAAGTCCGCATCCGCCGGGTCGAGCAACCGCACCGGCTCGCCCAGCCCCGCCGGATCCGGCAGGGTTGCCGGGTCGAGCACCATCAGCGGCGCTTCGAGGACGCCCAGGCCGGCCGAGCGGGCCACCGCGAGCAACTCCGGGTTGAGGTCGTGCACCCACTCCAGGGCCTCGGGCAGGCCGAGTTCGCGCTGGCGTGCCCGCACCGCGGCCACGTCGGCGAGGGTCGGCGACCCGGTGCCGTCCGGCCGCGGCCGGGCGTAGAACGGCCATCCCGGGCCTTCCCGGACGAACAGCACCAGACTGCCGTGATCTTCCACACGGGCCGCGTCCCGGGGCACCGCGTCGTAGAACCGTTCCAACCGGTCGAGGAGGTCGGTACGCTCGGAATCCACGGCGCGAGACTACATGTCCCAGAGTCTGGACGGTGTGATCAATCTGCACTGGCCTTGCGTGCCGGGCCCTAACGTAGACTCAATAGTCCGATACAGGGCCGACGTCGTCCCGACCATGATCCAGCCTGAGCGACGACAGGAGGCCCGGTGGCCCTTGCGTACCCACACCGCCCCCAGCCGGCGCCGCGAGAGGGCCAGGTAGCGTCCCCTGCCGGCCTGCACGACCCCGCGTACGAGCATGACGCGTGCGGCGTGGCGTTCGTGGCGGATCTGCACGGCCGACGCTCGCACACGGTGGTCGCCAACGGCCTCGGCGCGCTGTGCCGGCTGGACCACCGTGGCGCCCGGGGCGCCGAACCGAACACCGGTGACGGTGCCGGCATCATGATCCAGGTGCCGGACGCGTTCCTGCGTGCGGTGGTCGAGTTTCCGCTGCCCCCGGCCGGCGAGTACGCCACCGGTCTGGTCTTCCTGACCGACGACGACGCCGCCGAGGCCCGTGCCCGGCAGGTGGTCGAGAAGTACGCCCTGGTCGAGGGCGCGGAGGTGCTCGGCTGGCGGGACGTGCCGGTCGACCCGAGCGACCTCGGTGAGACGGCGCTGGCGGCGATGCCCCGCGTCCGACAGGTCTTCCTCGCCGCGAAGCGGCTCACCGACACCCCCGCCGGTCCGGCTGGTGCGGCGTTGCGCGGCCTCGAGCTGGAGCGGGTCGCCTTCTGCGTCCGCAAGCAGGCCGAACGCGAGTCGGCCGAGCGGGGGGTGCCGGCGTACTTCCCGTCGCTGTCCGGCCGGACGATGGTCTACAAGGGGATGCTCACCCCGGACCAGCTGCCCGCGTTCTATCCGGACCTCACCGACGAGCGGGTGGCCAGCGCCATCGCCCTGGTGCACTCCCGGTTCTCCACGAACACCTTCCCGTCCTGGCCGCTGGCGCACCCGTACCGTTTCATCGCGCACAACGGTGAGATCAACACCATCCGGGGCAACCGGAACTGGATGCAGGCCCGCGAGGCGTTGCTGCGTACGCCCGACCTGCCGGGCAACATCCGGCGGGTCTTCCCGGTCTGCACCCCGGCCGCCTCCGACTCGGCAAACTTCGACGAGGTCCTCGAACTGCTGCACCTGGCCGGGCGCAGCCTGCCGCACGCGGTGCTGATGATGATCCCGGAGGCGTGGGAGAACGATCCGGACATGCGCGCCGACAAGCGCGCCTTCTACCGGTTCCACGCCAGCCTGATGGAGCCGTGGGACGGGCCGGCCTCGGTCGCCTTCACCGACGGCGAGATCGTCGGCGCGGTGCTCGACCGCAACGGTCTGCGTCCGGGCCGCTGGTGGCAGACGTCCGACGGCCTGGTGGTGCTGGGCAGCGAGGCGGGCGTCCTCGACCTCGACCCGGCCACCGTGGTGGCCAAGGGTCGGCTCCAGCCGGGCAGGATGTTCCTGGTCGACACCGTCGCCGGCCGGATCGTGCACGACGACGAGATCAAGACCGAGCTGGCCGCCGCCGAGCCGTACGCCGACTGGCTGCACGCCGGGCTGATCGAGCTGGACGACCTGCCGGCGCGGGAGCACGTCGTCTACACCCACGACTCGGTCCGCCGCCGCCAGCAGACCTTCGGCTACACCGAGGAGGAGCTGAAGATCCTGCTCGCGCCGATGGCGCGGACCGGCGCGGAACCGATCGGCTCGATGGGCACCGACACCCCGATCTCCCCGCTGTCCACCCGGCCACGGCTGCTCTACGACTACTTCCACCAGTTGTTCGCCCAGGTGACCAACCCTCCGCTGGACGCCATCCGGGAGGAACTGGTGACCAGCCTGGCCACCACCATCGGCCCGGAGGGCAACCTGCTCGATCCCGGCCCGGCGAGCTGCCGGCAGATCGTGCTGCCCTACCCGGTGATCGACAACGACGAGCTGGCGAAGATCCTCTGCATCGACGAGGACGGTGACCTGCCCGGCTTCAAGGCGGTACGGGTCTCCGGGCTCTACCGCATCCGCGACGGTGGCGCCGGGATCCGAGCCCGGCTGACCGAGATCTGCCGGCACGTCTCCGAGGCGATCGAGGACGGCGTACGGATCCTGGTGCTCTCCGACCGGGACTCCAACGCCGACCTGGCCCCGATCCCGTCGCTGCTGCTCACCGCGGCGGTGCACCAGCACCTGGTGCGGGAGCAGACCCGGACCCAGGTCGCGCTGATCGTCGAGTCGGGCGACTGCCGCGAGGTGCACCACGCGGCGGTGCTGATCGGCTACGGGGCGGCGGCGGTCAACCCGTACCTGGCCTTCGAGTCGGTGGAGGACATGATCTCCACGGGCGCGCTGGCCGGGGTCGAGCCGCGGGCCGCGATCCGCAACTACGTCAAGGCGCTCGGCAAGGGCGTCCTGAAGATCATGTCCAAGATGGGCATCTCGACCGTGTCGTCGTACTGCGGGGCGCAGGTCTTCGAGGCGGTCGGGTTGGACACCCGACTGGTCGAGCGGTATTTCCGGGGTACGCCGAGCACGATCAGCGGCGTCGGCCTCGACGGCATCCACACCGAGGTGGCCGCCCGGCACGCGCTGGCCTGGCCGGCGCCCGGCGCCGAGTCGGTCGACCTGCTGCCGGTGGGCGGCGAGTACCAGTGGCGCCGCGAGGGTGAACTGCACCTGTTCAACCCGGAGACGGTCTTCCTGCTCCAGCACGCCACCCGCAGCCGGCAGTACGACGTCTTCCGCCAGTACACCGCCAAGGTCGACGAGCTGGCCGCGCGGGCGGGTTCGTTGCGTGGGCTGTTCCGGCTGCGCGACGGGGTGCTGCCGCCGGTGCCGATCGAGGAGGTGGAGCCGGCCAGCGAGATCGTCAAGCGGTTCGCCACCGGCGCCATGTCGTACGGGTCGATCTCGGCCGAGTCGCACGAGACCCTCGCCGTCGCGATGAACCGGCTCGGCGGCAAGTCCAACACCGGCGAGGGCGGGGAGGACGTCGAGCGACTGCACGACCCGGCCCGCCGCTCCGCCGTGAAGCAGATCGCCAGCGGCCGGTTCGGTGTCACCAGCGAATATCTGGTCAACGCCGACGACCTCCAGATCAAGATGGCGCAGGGGGCCAAGCCCGGCGAGGGTGGACAGCTGCCCGGCAACAAGGTCTGGCCGTGGATCGCCCGTACCCGGCACGCCACCCCCGGCGTCGGCCTGATCTCGCCGCCGCCGCACCACGACATCTACTCCATCGAGGACCTCGCCCAGCTGGTGCACGACCTCAAGTGCGTCAACCCGGCCGCCCGGGTACACGTCAAGCTGGTCAGCGAGGTCGGTGTCGGCACCGTCGCCGCCGGGGTGGCCAAGCTCAAGGCCGACGTCATCCTGATCTCCGGCCACGACGGCGGCACCGGCGCGTCTCCGCTGAACTCGCTCAAGCACGCCGGCACCCCCTGGGAGCTGGGCCTGGCCGAGGCGCAGCAGACGTTGCTGCTGAACAAGCTGCGGGACCGGGTCACCGTGCAGGTCGACGGGCAGCTCAAGACCGGCCGGGACGTGATCGTCGCGGCGCTGCTCGGCGCCGAGGAATTCGGCTTCGCCACCGCCCCGCTGATCGTCTCCGGCTGCATCATGATGCGCGTCTGCCACCTGGACACCTGCCCGGTCGGCATCGCCACCCAGAACCCGGTGTTGCGCGAGCGCTACACCGGCAAGCCCGAGTTCGTGGAGAACTTCTTCCTGTTCCTCGCCGAGGAGATCCGCGGCTACCTGGCCGAGCTGGGGCTGCGCAGCATCGACGAGGCGATCGGGCGTACCGAGCTGCTCGACGTGGTGCCGGCGGTGGAGCACTGGAAGGCCGGTGGGCTCGACCTCGGTCGGGTGCTGCACCTGCCGGAGCTGCCCGAGGGCGCGGCCCGACGCGGCGTACGCGCCCAGGACCACGGCCTCGAGCTGGCGCTGGACAACGAGCTGATCGCCCTCGCCGAGCCGGCGCTGCGCGCCGTCGGTCCCGACGAGTCGGTGCCGTTGGTGCGCGCCGAGGTGGCGATCCGCAACGAGCACCGCAGCGTCGGCGCGATGCTCGGCGGTGAGGTCACCCGCCGCCACGGTGGTGCCGGCCTGCCCGCCGACACCATCGAGTTCACCCTGCGCGGCACCGCCGGGCAGTCCTTCGGCGCGTTCCTGCCGCGCGGGGTGACCCTGCGCCTGCACGGCGACGCCAACGACTACGTCGGCAAGGGACTCTCCGGGGGCCGGCTGGTCGTCCGGCCGGACGCGGCGGCACCGTTCGTGGCCGCCGACGCCGAGGCGGGCGACCGGGCCGAGGACCAGATCATCGCCGGCAACACCATCCTGTACGGCGCCACCGCCGGTGAGGTGTTCCTGCGGGGCCGGGTGGGGGAGCGGTTCGCGGTCCGCAACTCGGGCGCGGTGACCGTCGTCGAGGGTGTCGGCGACCACGGCTGCGAGTACATGACCGGTGGCACCGTGGTGGTGCTCGGTCCGACCGGCCGTAACTTCGCCGCCGGCATGTCCGGCGGTACGGCGTTCGTCTGGAACCTCGACCGCCGCCGGGTCAACACCGAGCTGGTCGACCTGTCCGCGCCGAGCGAGGCGGAACGGACCCACCTGCACGAGCTGGTGCAGCGGCACTTCGCCGAGACCGACTCGGCGATCGCCGAACAGCTGCTCAAGCGTTGGCCGGAGGCGGTGGAGGAGTTCACCGCCGTGGTTCCCCGGGACTACCGCCGGGTGATGGAGATCATGCGGGCCGCCGAAGCCGCCGGCCAGGACGTCGACGACGCGGTGATGAGCGCACTGGCGGCACCGGCGCCGCCGGCCGCCGCCTCCTCCGCGCCGGTAGCCCCGCCCCGCGGGCGGTCGCCCAGGAGGTGGCTCGTGCCTGACCCGAACGGTTTCCTGCGCTACGGCCGGCGGTTGCCGGCCCGCCGGCCGGTGCCGGTGCGCATCAGCGACTGGCGGGAGGTCTACCCGCCGGCCGGTGAGGGACTGATCCGCGAGCAGGCCACCCGCTGCATGGACTGCGGCATCCCGTTCTGTCACGACGGCTGCCCGTTGGGCAACCGCATCCCGGACTGGAACGACCTGGTCCGCACCGGTAACTGGGACGCCGCCGTGGAGTCGCTGCACGCCACGAACAACTTTCCCGAGTTCACCGGTCGACTCTGCCCGGCGCCCTGCGAGGCCGCGTGTGTGCTCGGCATCGCCGGTGGCGAGCCGGTCACCATCAAGCAGGTCGAGGTGGAGATCGCCGACGCGGCCGCGGCCCGGGGACTGCCCCCGCGGCCGGCGCCGGCACCCTCCGGCCGGTCGGTCGCCGTGGTCGGCTCCGGGCCGGCCGGGCTCGCCGCCGCCCAGCAACTGGCCCGCGCGGGTCACGCCGTGACCGTGTACGAGCGCGACGACGCGATCGGTGGCCTGCTGCGGTACGGCATCCCCGACTTCAAGCTGGAGAAGCGGCACATCGACGCCCGACTGGCGCAGCTACGCGCCGAGGGGGTCGAGTTCCGGGCCGGGGTGAACGTCGGCGTCGACGTCACCGCCGAGCAGCTGCGTGCCCAGCACGACGCGGTGCTGCTGGCCTGCGGCGCGTTGCAGGGCCGGGACACCGACACACCGGGCCGGCAGCTGCGCGGCGTACGCAGGCGATGGCGCACCTGGTGGCGGCCAACCGGGTGGTCGCGGCGGCCGGTGAGGGCCGGCCCGCGCTGGCCACCCTGGCGGACGGTACGCCGATCGACGCGGCCGGCAAGCACGTGGTCATCATCGGCGGTGGCGACACCGCGGCGGACTGCCTGGGCGTGGCGCACCGGCAGGGCGCGGCCGGCGTGCACCAGCTCGACCTGTACCCGCAGCCGCCGCGCGCCCGGGACGAGGGTCGCGACCCGTGGCCGACGTGGCCGTGGATCCTGCGCGAGTACCCGGCCCACGAGGAGGGCGGCGAGCGGGTCTACGCGGTGGCGGTGCAGGAGTTCGTCGACGACGGCACCGGAGCGGTGCGGGCGGTGCGGATCGCCGAGGTGAGCGTGGAGAAGCGCGACGGCCGGCGGATCGTCACGGTGGTGCCGGGCACCGAGCGGGAACTCCCCGCCGACCTGGTGCTGCTGGCGATCGGCTTCGAGGGCACCGAGGAACAGCCGTTGCTGGCGCAGCTCGGGGTGGCCCGTAACGCGCGGGGCGCGGTCGACTCCCGTTCGGACTGGCAGACCGAGGCCGACGGCGTCTTCGTCGCCGGTGACATGCACCGGGGAGCGTCGCTCATCGTCTGGGCGATCGCCGAGGGGCGGGCCGCCGCGGCGGCGATCCACACCTACCTCGACGGCGTCGGCGTCCTGCCGGCCCCGGTCCACCCGGCCAGCCGACCCCTGGCGGCGCACTGACCGCCACCCGACGGCCTGGACGAGGCCGCGTCCACGCGGAACGACCGCGCGGACGCGGCCTCTCCTTAACGGCTATTCACTTTATCCAGATGTTTCGATAGCATTACCGACCAGTAACAACCCTTGGCCACGCGCGCGGTTCTCGGGCTCCACCACCACCCCCGTGGAGGTCCGTCATGCCCCACCGTCCGTTGGCCCGTGCCCTGACCGCGCTGGTCGCCCTCCTCACCGCCGCCGTCGGCGCGCTGGCCGTCCCCGGCGTCGCCCAGGCCGCCGCCCCGATCCACTACGTCGCCCTCGGCGACTCGTACTCCTCCGGCGTCGGCGCCGGACCGTACGACCTGTCCACCTGCCTGCGCAGCCAGAAGTCGTACGCCCCGCTGTGGGCCGCCGCCAACAACGTGGCCAGCTTCCGCTTCCCCGCCTGCGGCGGAGCGAAGACCGCCGACGTGCTCGACGACCAACTGGGCGCGCTGTCCGCCACCACCACCATGGTCACCATCACCATCGGCGGCAACGACGCCGGCTTCGCCGACGTGATGACCGACTGCCGATTCGGCAGCACCTCCACCTGCACCAACGCGGTGAACGCCGCGAAGGCGTTCGCCACCGGCACCCTGCCGGCCCGGCTGGACAGCACCTACGCCGCCATCCGGGAACGGGCCCCCAACGCCCGACTGATCGTGCTCGGCTATCCCCGGCTGTTCGAGACCCGCTACTGCGGACTGCTGGCCATGAGCACCTACAAGCGCACCATCCTCAACGAGGCCGCCGACGTCCTCGCCACCGTGACCGCCGACCGGGCCGCCGCGGCCGGCGCCACCTTCGCCGACACCCGACCCACCTTCGCCGGCCACGGCGTCTGCGGCGCCCAGCCGTGGATCCGGGACGTCACCGGGGTCATCGAGGCGTACCACCCGAACGCCGACG
>NZ_SAIY01000008.1 GCF_010560025.1 Verrucosispora sioxanthis | reverse complement strand
CGAGGGCGGTGACGTCGGTGCCGTCGACGTGCACGGTGCCGGCGTCCGGGCGATCGAGGCCGCCGACGGTGTTGAGCAGGGTGGTCTTGCCCGAGCCGGAGCGGCCGACGAGCGCCACCATGGAGCCGGCGGCCACGTCGAACGACACGCCGCGCAGGGCGTGTACGACGGTCGGCCCGGTGCGGAAGCGCCGGTGCACGTCGCGCACGCGCAGCAGCGGCTCGCTGCTCATTCGTCGCCTTCCGAGTCGGGGCGGATCGTGATGTGGTCGGGTTCCAGGGCCAGCCGGACCCGCCGGGCCAGCGCCAGCGCCTGACGGAAGTCGCGGGGCACCTGCACACGCCCGGCCCGGTCCATCACGGCGTACTCCTCGGCGATCACCTGCGTGTCGCCCTGCGCGTTGGTGGTGGTGCGGCGCAGCACCTCGCTGCTGGTGCGTCCGTCCCGGATCGCGACGGTCCGTTCGACCTGGCCGCTGACCGCCGGATCGTGCGTCACCACCACGATGGTGACGCCGTACCGGCGGTTGACCTCCCGGAGTACGCCGAAGACCTCCGCGGACGTGGCACCGTCCAACTCGCCGGTCGGCTCGTCGGCGAGCAGGATCCGCGGCCGGTTGGCCAGCGCCACCGCGATCGCGACCCGCATCTGCTGCCCGCCGGAGAGTTGCCCGGGGCGCCGATCGGCGCAGTCGGCGACACCGAGGCTGTCCAGCAGCTCGGCGGCGCGCTCCCGGCGCTCCCGCTTCGCGGTACGGGCCGCCGTCATCGGCAGGTCCACCATCTCCCGCGCGGTCAGGTACGGGATCAGGTTGCTCGCCGTCTGCTGCCGTACGAACCCGACGGTGTGCCGCCGGTACTCCACCCGATCCGCGCGGGACATCGTCAGCAGGTTCCACCGGTCGACCCGGACCCGCCCGGCGGTGGGGGCGTCGATGCCGGCCAGGATGGAGAGCAGTGTCGACTTGCCCGATCCGGAGGCACCGACGACGGCGACCAGCTCACCGCTGGCCACGGCCAGGTCCAGTCCCTGCAGTGCCTGCACCTCGACCGAACCGGTCTGGTAGATCCGCACCAGGTTCTCGCAGACGATGAGCGCGTCCCGGCCGAACTCGGGGGCGCGCGCGGACGACTGCGGCAGGGACAGCGGTGTGCTGACCATTTCTTGCCTCCGTCCCCGCCGACTCAGATTGAAGCAGTTTCGCAACCGGCGGCTTCGTTGACCATGCCCCTGGGTGGCTTTCCTGCGTTCCTGGAAGTCGCACGTCGCGGCGCGGGCGGCGGGGTAGGGCGTGGTGGCACCCCGCGACCTCGCCGCCCGCGGGCTCGGCATCGGGCAGGTTGCGATCGTGCTTCGCGAGCTTCCAGGCGCACGCCGACGCTGGCACGCTGAGGCGGACGGAGAGGTTCACCGGCCGGAGACGGCGTGCCGGCGACCACGCCGTGTTGCCGGGCAATCGATGAAATCTCACGCCGTCCCGACCGGGACCGCTTCAGGAAGGCTCACGATGTCCACGACCACATTCACCGCCGCCGCGGCGGGCCCGGTGCGCCGCACCGGCCAGGCTCGGGCCGCGTACCTGCTGCTCTGGACGTTTGTCCTGGTCAACCTGGTGATCCTTCAGGTCATGTTCGCTCATCCGAGCCGGCCGACGCCCAACACCCTGACCGCGATCGGCCGTTTCCTCGGCCTGCATCTGGCTTTCGTGATGGCACTGCAACTGCTGCTGATCGGCCGGGTGCCGTTCCTGGAACGGCGGATCGGCATGGACAAGCTCACCAACTGGCACCGCTGGACCGGGTTCGCGATCTTCTGGCTGGTCGTGCTGCACCCGACGTTCGTGCTGCTCGGCTACGCACAGATCGACCGGATCTCGTTCTTCGCCGAGATCCCGAACCTGGCCAGGCAGATGCCGGTGCTACTCGGCATGATCGCCGCAGTCCTGATCGGCGTGCTGGCGTCCACCTCGGTACGGATCGCCCGCCGCCGCATGTCGTACGAGACGTGGCACGCCATCCACCTGGTGGTCTACGTGGTGATCGTGCTGTCGGTGATCCACCAGATCTACGAAGGCGCCTCGTTCGCCGGCAGCGCCGTCGCGAAGGCGTACTGGTGGGGGTTGTGGGCCTTCGCGGTCGGCTCGTTGCTGACCAACCGCCTGGTCGTGCCGCTGGTGCGCAACGTCCGACACCGGCTGCGGGTCGTCGCGGTGGTGCCGGAGACCGACAACGCCGTGTCCGTCCACGTTGCCGGCCACCGCCTCGACCGGCTGCGCGCCCGTCCCGGCCAGTTCTTCTGGTGGCGCTTCCCGGGACACAACTCCTGGTGGCAGGTCAACCCGTGGTCGCTGTCGGCGGCCCCCGACGGTCGCACGCTGCGGCTGACGGCGAAGGCGATCGGCACCACCAGCGCCGGGCTGCGGCAGTTGCCGGTCGGCACCCGGGTCTACGCCGAGGGACCGTACGGTGCCCTCACCACCGCCGCCCGTACCCGGGAGAACACCCTGCTGATCGCCGGTGGTATCGGCATCACTCCGATCCGGGCGCTGCTGGAGGACCCGGAACTGACCGGAGACGTCGTGGTGCTCTACCGGGCCCGCACGACCGCCGACGCGGTACTGATCGGTGAGCTGCGCGATCTGGCCGAGGCCAGGGGCGCCCGCCTGCATCTGCTGACCGGTCGCACCGCCGACGGCAGCCAGCCGTTCAGCCCGGAGAGCCTGCGCGACCTGGTTCCCGACATCGCCGAGCGCGACGTCTACCTGTGCGGTCCCGCGGCGATGGCCAGCACCGTGCAGCGCAGCCTCCGCGCCCTGCGGGTTCCAGCCCGCCAACGGCATGTCGAGGCGTTCCGGTTGGGGGTGTGAACCTCACCGGCCGACAGTGCGCGGGCGAGCGGAAGGGGCCCGGGAAACCCGTCGCGGACCGTGACGGCCTGCTGCTAGTTTGTCCAAGGCCGTGCGAGAGACCGAGGAGGTGGTACCCGTGAACGTTTCGACATGGGTGCTCCCCTGCGGGGTCACGGTCGGGCGGTAGGTCGTCCGGGAGCGCCTTTCATGCGTACTCCCGAAAGGCACGACCATGCGATTCACCTCCGAACGACACCTCGACGACGGCGTTCTCGAGCGCGCGTTCACGCTCGGCGACATCCCGGGTTTCCTGTGGACACCCGCGTTCGCGACAGCACAGGTCCCGCTGATCCTGCTCGGTCACCCGCCACTCGGGCTGGGCCGGATGTACCCACGTTTGGTGGCGCGGGCCCGGCGCGCCGCAGCGGATGGTTTCGCCGCCGCCGCGATCGAGCTGCCCGGCAGCGGTGACCGGCCGCGTTGGGCCGCTGCCGAGCGGGCCCGCGCCGAACTGCACCGGGTGCTGGCGGCGGGCGAGGCGGTGAGCGACGAGATCGTGGACGCTCTCGTCCTCCCGCTCGTCGACCGGGCCGTGCCGGAATCGCAGGCTGCCCTGGACGCCTTCCTGTCGCTGCCCGAGGTCGGCGGCCCTGTCGGGTACTCGGGGGGAGTGATCTCGATCGGCATTCGGCTCGCGGTGGTCGAACCCCGGATCGTGGCCGCCGGGCTTTTCGCCGGAAGTTTCGTGCCGCGCCTCATCGTCGAACAGGCCCGGCAGGTCACCATTCCGCTGCACGTGCTGTTGCAGTGGGATGACGAGGGCAACGACCGGCAGGCGGCGCTGGAGCTGTTCGACGCCTTCGGCTCCACGGAGAAGACGCTGCACGCCAACATGGGCGGACACACGGGTGTGCCCTGGTACGCGGGGGAGGACGCGGGCCGGTTCTTCGCCCGGCACCTACGCTAGCCGGGCCTCGGCCTGCTCGCCGTCCCGCAGGCCGGGCACCCCGGGCCCAGCCGGCGGTGTGGCCCGTACGATGGCCGGTGGTGCTGGTTCGTCCCGCCCGTGTGGGTGGGGCGTCGCAAGAGGGAACCCGGTGCGAATCCGGGACTGCCCCGCAGCGGTGAGTGGGAACGACCGCCGTCAACAAAGCACTGGACCGTGAGGTCTGGGAAGCGACGGCCAGTAGGCGACCTGGTGTCATGCCCGCGAGTCCGAAGACCTGCCAGTGCTGCGCACGCCGCCGGCGTGCGTCGCCGGCGGTCCCGTGGGAGGACCAGGGCGGAAGCCGGTACCCGAGGCGTACCCGTCTTCCCTCCCGTGTCCGCCGGACACTTCGAGGGAAGGAACCCTTGGTGAGTACCGCATTCGGGCAGAGCACCGTGCTCGGCTACCCACGCATCGGCGCGAACCGTGAACTGAAGAAGGCCGTCGAGGCGTACTGGGCCGGCACCGTCGACGCCGAGGCTCTGGCCAGCACCGCCGCTGGGCTGCGGGCGCAGGTGTGGCGGACGCTGCGCGACGCCCGTCTCGACGCGATCCCGTCGAACACCTTCTCCTACTACGACCAGATGCTCGACACGGCGGTCGCTGTGGGCGCGGTCCCGACCCGGTTCAGCCGGCTGGGCCTGTCCGCGCTGGACACCTACTTCGCCATGGCACGTGGTGTCGACGCCGAGCCGGCGTTGGAACTGACGAAGTGGTTCGACACCAACTACCACTACCTGGTGCCGGAGATCGCCCCGGACACCGTCTTCACCGCCAACCCGGCGAAGGCGCTGGACGAGTACGCCGAAGCCCGCGGCCTGGGCATCACCACCCGGCCGGTGTTCGTCGGACCGGCCACGTTCCTGCTGCTGGCCAAGGGCGTCGATCCGTTCGCCCGGCTCGACGACCTGGTCCAGGCCTACGCCCGGATTCTCGCCGAGCTGGCGCACGCGGGCGTCGGCTGGGTGCAACTGGACGAGCCCGCCTACGCCGCCGACCGCAGCCCAGCCGAGATCGACGCCCTGGGCCGCGCCTACACCCGGCTCGGTGAGCTCACGCACCGACCGCGGATCTTCGTGGCGACATACTTCGGCGACCTCGGCGACGCGCTGCCGGCCCTGCTGGACACCCCGGTCGACGCCGTCGGCCTGGACCTGGTCGCCGGCGCGGGCAACCTGCACCGTCTCGCCGCCGCCGGACCACTTGGTGGCAAGACCATCGTCGCCGGCCTGGTCGACGGTCGGAACGTCTGGCGTACCGACCTGCGGGCCGCCGTAGCGGCCGGCGCGACGGTCGCCGGACTGGCCGACCACGTCGCCGTCTCCTCGTCCTGCTCGCTGCTGCACGTGCCGGTCGACCTGTCCGCCGAGACACACCTCGACCCCCGGCTGTCCGAGCGGCTGGCGTTCGCCCGGCAGAAGGTCGACGAGATCGTCCTGCTCGGCCGGGCGCTGCGCGACGGCACCACGGCGCTGCCCGCGCCCCTGCCGGCCACCCCGGCCGACTGGCGTCACGACGACGTACGCGGCCGCCCCGCCGCGCTGCGCCCGGCCGACCGGCAGCGCGGCGACTATCCCACCTGGGCCGCCCGGCAGCAGCAACGGCTGGGCCTGCCGGAGTTGCCGACCACCACGATCGGGTCGTTTCCGCAGACCGCCGAGCTGCGCCGGGCCCGCGCCGCACACCGGGCCGGCAGCCTCGACGACGCCGGCTACGCGTCGCGGATCCGCGCGGAGGTGGCGCAGGTCATCCGGTTGCAGGAACGACTGGGCCTGGACGTGCTCGTGCACGGGGAACCGGAGCGCAACGACATGGTGCAGTACTTCGGCGAGCAACTCGACGGCTTCGCCGCCACGCGTCACGGCTGGGTGCAGTCCTACGGCTCCCGCTGCGTACGCCCGCCGATCATCTACGGCGACGTGTCGCGCAGGGCCCCGATGACCGTCGAGTGGTCGACCTACGCGCAGTCGCTGACCAGCAAACCGGTCAAGGGCATGCTCACCGGCCCGGTAACCATCCTGGCCTGGTCGTTCGTCCGCACCGACCAGCCCCTCGCGGACACCGCCGACCAGGTCGCGCTGGCCCTGCGCGACGAGTGCCGCGACCTGGAGTCCGCCGGGATCCGGGTCATCCAGGTCGACGAACCAGCGCTACGGGAGACGCTGCCGCTGCGCAGGGCCGACCAGCAGGCGTACCTGGACTGGGCGGTGGCGGCGTTCCGCCTGGCCACCAGCGGCGTCGCCGACGACACCCAGATTCACACCCACCTGTGCTACTCCGAGTTCGGCGAGGTGATCGGCGCCATCGACGCCCTCGACGCGGACGTCACCAGCATCGAGGCGTCCCGGTCCAAGATGGAGGTGCTCGACGACCTGGCCGCGATCGGCTACGGCCGGGGCGTCGGCCCGGGCGTCTGGGACATCCACTCGCCCCGGGTGCCGTCGCGCGACGAGGTGATCGAGGCGCTGCGTCGGGCCGTCGCGGCCGTGCCGGCCCGCCGGTTGTGGGTGAATCCGGACTGCGGCCTGAAGACGCGCGGCTATCCGGAGGTCGAGGCGTCCCTGCGGCACCTGGTCGCCGCCGCCGAAGAGGTACGCGGGAGCTGACCGCACCGGGCCGGGCGGTACCGACGACACGCGACCGCCCGGCTCGTGGTCGGTGAGCCCGTCGCCGACCGCGCCCGGACCGGGGCACCCGCACCCCGCCCGGGACCGCGACGTGGCAGGTGGTGACCTTGCTGCGCAGCGGCCGCTCGTACGGCAGACTCGGCGGATCATGCGTTACGGGCCCGGTGGTGCTTCCGTGGCGGCGCGGGCCGGCGAGTGGGAGGTGTGACGTGCGGATCGCGTTGTTCGTGACGTGTCTGGCGGACACCCTGTTTCCCGAGGCGGCGAAGGCGACGGTGCGGTTGTTGGAGCGGTTGGGGCATGAGGTGGTGTTCCCCGACGGGCAGACGTGTTGTGGGCAGATGCACGTCAACACCGGTTACCAGGCGCAGGCGGTGCCATTGGTACGGCGGCACGTGCGGACCTTCGATCCGTTCGACGTGATCGTGGCGCCGTCGGGGTCGTGTGTGGGGTCGGTGCGGCATCAGCACGCGGTGGTGGCGCGGCGGGCCGGTGATGTCCGGTTGGCGTCGCGGGCGGAGTCGGTGGCGGGGCGGACGTTCGAGTTGTCGGAGCTGCTGGTGGACGTGCTCGGGGTGACCGATGTGGGGGCGTTCTTTCCGCATCGGGTGACGTATCACCCGACGTGTCATTCGTTGCGGATGCACGGGGTGGCTGATCGGCCGGTGCGGTTGCTGCGTGAGGTGCGGGGGCTGGACCTGGTGGAGCTGCCGGCGGCCGATCAGTGTTGCGGGTTCGGTGGCACGTTCGCGGTGAAGAACGCGGACACCTCGACGGCGATGTTGGCGGACAAGCTGCGGCACGTGGTCTCCACCGGTGCGGAGGTCTGCACGGCCGGTGACGCATCGTGTCTGATGCACATCGGTGGCGGGTTGTCCCGGTCGGGTTCTGCGGTGCGTACGGTGCACCTGGCCGAGATCCTGGCCTCGACCGAACACGACACCGTTGCCGACGAGCGGGGTGAACAGGTGGTGCGATCGTGACCCGGGCCTTCCTCGGCATGCCGACGACCGCGCCGAGGGGCGTCGGGCACCTGCGCGGCGAGCAGACCTTTCCGGCGGCGGCGCGGCAGGCTCTGGCCGACCCGCAACTACGCCGCAATCTCGGGCACGCCACGGCGACGATCCGGGCGAAGTCGGCTGGCGTGATCGCCGAGGTGCCGGACTGGGAGCAGCTACGGGCGGCCGGTAGCGCGATCAAGGCCGATGTGCTGGCCCGGTTGCCGGAGCTGCTGGAGCAGCTTGAGGATCGGGTGAGCGCGGCCGGGGGAGTGGTGCACTGGGCCGCCGACGCGAACGAGGCGAACGCGATCGTCGTGGACCTGGTGCGGGCCACCGGTAATGACCGGGTGATCAAGGTCAAGTCGATGGTGACGCAGGAGATCGGTCTCAACGAGGCCCTCGAGGCGGCCGGGATCGCGCCGGTGGAGACCGACCTGGCGGAGCTGATCGTGCAGCTCGGTGAGGATCGGCCGAGTCACATCCTGGTGCCGGCGATCCACCGGAACCGGGCCGAGATCCGCGAGATCTTCCTGCGGGCGATGCCGGGGGTGGATCCGGGGTTGACCGACGAGCCGGCGGTGCTGGCGGCGGCGGCGCGTCGGTTTCTGCGGCAGACGTTCCTGTCTACGCCGGTGGCGGTGTCCGGGGCGAACTTCGCGGTCGCGGAGACCGGCACGTTGGCGGTGGTGGAGTCCGAGGGCAACGGGCGGATGTGTCTGACTCTGCCGCGCACGTTGATCACCGTGATGGGTGTGGAGAAGGTGGTGCCGACCTGGCGGGACCTGGAGGTGTTCCTGCAACTGCTGCCCCGGGCCTCGACCGGGGAGCGGATGAACCCGTACACGTCGATGTGGACCGGGGTGAGCCCGGGTGACGGGCCGCAGGAGTTTCATCTGGTGCTGCTGGACAACGGTCGCAGCGCGGTGCTCGCCGACGAGGTGGGCCGGCAGGCGTTGCACTGCATCCGCTGCTCGGCCTGCCTGAACGTGTGTCCGGTGTACGAGCGCACCGGTGGGCACGCGTACGGGTCGGTGTATCCGGGGCCGATCGGTGCGGTGCTGTCGCCGCAGCTGACCGGGGTGGCCGACAACGCGTCGCTGCCGTACGCGTCGTCGCTCTGCGGGGCCTGCTACGACGCCTGCCCCGTTAAGATCAACATTCCGGAGCTGCTGGTGCACCTGCGCGACCAGGCGCCGCATCCGCGCGGTGAGTCGGCCGCGATGGCCGCCGCCGCGTACGCCATGGACCACCCGGCGCTGTACGCGGCGGCGCAGCGCGCGACCCGGCTGAGCCGGCTGACCGGCCGGCGTGGTCGGGGCCTGCCACCGCCGCTGTCCGGCTGGACCGCCAGCCGTGACCTGCCCGAGCCCCCGGCGCAGACGTTCCGGCAGTGGTGGGCGAGCCGGTGACCGCCCGGGAGGTCATCCTCGCCCGGCTCCGCGCCGCCCTCGACCCCGCACCGGCGCCGGTCGAGGTGCCGCGCGAGTACCGGCGCGACGCCCCGGTCGACCTCGACCGGCTGGTCGACCGACTCACCGACTACCGCGCCCACGTGCACCGGGTCGCCGAAACGGCCGTCGCCGACACCGTCGCCGCCATCCTGCCGACCGGCGCGACCGTCGTCGTGCCACCGGCACTGCCACCGGCCTGGCTGCCGGCGACGGTGACCGCCCGGCCCGACGACGACCTCGACAACAGGCAGATCGCCGCCGCCGACGCCGTGATCACCGCCGCTGCCGTCGCCATCGCCGACACCGGCACCGTCATCCTCGACGGTTCACCCGACCAGGGCCGCCGCGTGCTCAGCCTCCTACCCGATCTGCACATCTGCGTGATCCGCGCCGCCCAGGTCGTCGCGGGCGTGCCGCAGGCGCTGGCCCGGCTCACTTCACACCGGCCGCTGACCTGGATCAGCGGCCCGTCCGCCACCAGCGACATCGAACTCAACCGGGTCGAAGGCGTCCACGGCCCCCGCACCCTGCACCTCATCCTGTTGCCTTGAGGTGGCCAGCAGGTCGACAGCAGGAGTCTCAGATGCCGAAGCCGCCGGTGCCCGCGAGGCCCGTGCCGCCGGCCCGCCGTGGTTGCTCCTGCTGTTCGAGCCGGTACTGCCAGTGCCCGGCGAACCGGCTCCACCACAGTTCGAACCCTTCCTCGCCGAGGAGTTCCACGGCCTTCGCCACGGCGTCGGGCTCCCACCGGAACGCGGTGATCCCCTTCTGTCGCGTCATCGCCGAGATGAGCTCGTCGGCGGTCGACCCGCGCGACCCGGCCACGTGCACATGAGCGGTCTTGCCCTTGCGCACGTACCGCCAGATCGGTTTGCCGTCGATCGCCGCGATGGCCTTCTCCCGGGCGGCGATCGGGGCGTACCTCTCGTCGAGCAACCGCGAGGCCGCCTCCCGCACCGGAGCGTAGACGTTGTCGGCGGCATCGAGTGCCGCGCGGTGCCGGGCCCGGGCACGCTCGGCCGCGGCCCTGCGCCGGAACCACGGTGGATGATCGCGGGCCGCGTGCCGGTCGCGCTCGGCGGCCTGGATCGCGGTCAGGTAGCTCTCCGCCGCGGTCCGCCACTGCGCGGCCGTGGCCGGGTCGAGGTCCACCGACAGGAACAGCCAGTCCCGCTCGGCGGGGCGTAGGCCGAACCGGTCGGCCAGATCACGGTCGATGAAGTAGCGGTGCCGGGAAGCGTCGTCGACCCACACCACGGTGAGCACCGCGACGGGCTCGTCGTCCCATCTGATGGTTGTCGTCCTGCCCTCCCGGCGGGCGATCATGCCGCCGCGTGGCAGCGGAATCTGGACGCGGTAGAGGATGGTCCAGGTCGTCTCCACCGACTCATTCTGCGCAGGGTCAGCCACGAACGAGCGCGACGCGGAGCGCGCCCCCGTCGCCGGTGTGCCGGTTGGTCCGCCGTGACGCGGCACTGAGGCGGCCGTGAGGCCACCACGGATCGTGGGATACCTGCCGCGTCGTCCCGTCGGGGCGTAAACGTCTCGCGGCAGGTACGAAGTGGAGTGCACGATGCGAACTCGATCCAGGCTCGCCCGGCTCTCGGGCGCAACGGCCCTGCTGCTGGCCGGCACCGCCGTGGCCGTGGCCACCGGTGCGGGGCCGGCGCAGGCGACGGTGGTGAACGTCAGCGTGGCGGGTGCCTTCCCCAACCAGTCCGCGGTGGCGACCTGTCCGGCCGGTGAGTTCCTCGCCGGTGGCGGTGGTTCCGTCGACGGTGGTGGCGGCGACGTCACGTTGACCGACATCATTCCGAACCTGGCCACCCAGTCGGTGACCGTCTGGGCGCACACGAACCCGGGCGGGGTGGCCGGGGCGTACACCCTTGTGGCGCAGGCGATCTGCGTGCCGGGCCCGCCCCCGGCCAACTACCAGCGGGTCACCTCGGCCAGCGGCAGCAACGGCGACCCGATCAAGAACCAGGTGGCAGCCTGCCCGGCCGGCACCGACCTGCTCGGGCTCGGCGCGGAGCTGCGCACCGCCAACGGGGAGGCGTTCTACCAGCGGATCGAACCGAACGCCGCGCTCACCGCCGGGGCGGTGACCGCCGGCGCGGCCGGCGGCTTCGCCGGGCCGTGGGAACTCGTCGGGTACGCCATCTGCGCCACCCTGCCCGCCAACCTCACCGGCACGCTCGTCAGCCTGACCGGGGCGGCCAACAGCGTCAGCCCCAAGGGTCAGGTGTCCGCTGGTTGTCCGGCCGGGGCGCTCGCCACCGGCGTCGGCGCCACGGTCGACGCCACCGCCACCGGCAACGTCCTGCTCACCCGGGTGACGGCGACCGTCGCCCAGAACAACGCCCAGGCGATCGCCGCCGAGGACGGGATCTACCTGCCGCCGTGGGACCTGGAGAGCCACGCCATCTGCTGGGGTCCGTAACGGTTCGCGTCCCGCGCCGTCAGCGGGCGCGGCGCCTGGTCACGCCGGTCGGCGTGACCAGGCGTGGGCGCTTTCGGGAGCCCGCCGTGCGCCACCATGACGCCACCGTGACGGGCCCCGCCGATGATTCCGGCCAGCGCCACGCGAAACGTTCGCGGCAGCGTCAGTAGGAAAGGACTGTCGTCATGAGCAGGGATACGACACTCGGCACAGGCACCCGGTCGCGGTGCAGTGTCGCGGCGGCCGCAGCGGTCGTCGCGGTCGCGGCGATGCTCGTCCTACCCGGGACGGCCCACGCCGCGTACCGGCACCGGGCGGAGAGCGGCTACGACACCACGTCGTCCAAGAGCGTGACCGCGACGTGCGGGCCCGGCGAGGAGCTGATCGGCGCCGGAGGCCGGATCAGAAACGGCAACGGGGGAGTCCGGCTGGCCGCGATCGTGCCGGGCACGACCTCGGTCGTGGTACGCGGCGAGGCGTACCCGGGCCACGCGGAACCCTGGTCGGTGATCGCCGCCGCCATCTGCGCGCCGGACGACGGCACGCCGCGGGTCGTCGAGGTCTCCCCGGCCGGGTCGCGGACCGCCAGTTGCCCGACGGACCTGGTGCTCAGCGGCACCGGGTTCGACCTGCCCGCCGGGGTGCCGCTGGCCGGACTGGTCCCCGACGCCGACGGCGCGAGCGTGACCGTTCGCACGGCCTTCCACCAACTCGGCACCGGCCCGGTCGCCTACGCGATCTGTGTGCAAGGCATCCGTGCCTCGTCGGCGATCGACGGAGCGCGCTACAAGCGGTTCGCCACGACCAGCCCGGGCGGTACGTCGTCGCCGAGGATGGTGACCGTACAGCGTGAGTGGGAGGACGAATTCCCGTCGATGTCCGGCGTCGGCGGCGAGATCACCGCTCTGCCCGACCCCGCAGACCTGTTCCCGGCGCCCGTCTCCGACATCTTCATCGACGCGATGATGCCCAACGACGACGGGAGCCAGGTGACCGTCGCCGCGGTGCGGCGGGCCGCCGTCGGGGCGGGCCCGTCCGTCGGCGGTGACGCTGCGGCGGCGGGCAACGGGTTGCGCTCGGTCGACCGCCACTCGGTCGACGACGACACGTTGTGGACGGTCACCGGCTACAGCACCGACCACGACATCTACTGAACCGTTGGGCGGCAGCGCCGGCGGGGCCGGACGCCGCCGCGCTCACCCCGGCCGGGGTACGGCCGTCGCCGGCGACCGTACCCCGGCCCGTGGTGCCAGGATGATCTCGTCCGGCGGCCGTACTCCGATGGCGCGCATCGCCGCACGGTAGCGGGCGAACGCCCGCCGCGCCTCGCCGTGCTGCCCGCCCGTCACCAGGGTGCGCACCAGCATCCGGTGCGCCGGCTCGTCGTACGGGTCCTGCTCCAGCAGGCGGAGCAGGCAGTCCACGGCGGCGCCGCCGTTTCCCGCCGACCGGTGCGCGTCGGCCAGCATCCGCAGCGCCGCGACGTACGCGGCCCGCGCCTGCTCCCGCAGCGCCGAGGCCCAGTCGGCGTACGGCTCGTCGGAGAACACGTCAGCCCGGTAGTCCCGGACGGCCGCCGCGAGGATGGTGCGTGCCTCCGCCCGAGCGCCGCGGGCCAGCAACCGACGGCCGTGGGTCACCGCGCCGAGGAACTCCATCACGTCGACCCGCAGGTGGGTGACGTCCAGCGCGACGCTCGCCGCGTCGGTCACCAGGAAATGGTCCGAGGCGAAGACCCGATCCGGATCGAGCACCCCGCGCACGATCGACAGCAACACCGACAGGCGGTGCCCGGTCCGGCTCGGATCGTCGTCGGGCCAGAGCAGTTCGCACAGCTCGCCTCGGGGCACCGGCCGACCCCGGCGTACCACCAGGATCCGCAGCAGGTCCCGTGCCCGTCGCGACTGCCAGGCCGACGGCGGCACCGTGGCGCCGGCCACCCGCACCTCGAACCGGCCGAGGGTGCGGACCAGGACGCCGACGCGACCGACACCGGTGGTCGGTCGGTCGTCGGCCGGTCGGTCCGCCGACGTCTCGTCCGGGTCGATCGCGACGCCGCGAGCGGCGAGGCGCTCGGTGGCCAGCAGCGCGGCGAACCGGTCGTCTGCGGTGGCGCCCGGCAGCCGACTCAGCGCCAGCGCGGTACGGGCCGCGTCGCCGACCGCCGACGCGTCGGCCCAGATCGCGCGTGCGCCTCTCGCAGGGCGGTGCGGGCGCGATCCGGGCGATCTCGGCGGCGGCGCGCAGCTCCAGCGCCCGCGCCAGGCCGGCCCGCAGCCCACCGGACCGGGCCAGGTCGAGCGCCTCGTCGGCCAGCGACGCGGCCTGCGTAGCATCGCCGCCGGCCAGCGCCACCCAGCCCTGCGCGAGCAGCGCCGGAACCCGGAGATCGTCAGTGGCCAGCCGGGTCGCCGCGGCGGCGTGTCGGGCCGCCGCGGCCGTATCGTCGGGCAGCAGCACCCGAGCCAGCCCGGCGTGCGCCCGCACCGTCAGCTTCCAGCTGTCACCGGCATCGGCCAGCCGGACCGCTTCGACGAACGCGGCCCGGGCCTGCTCCCGCCAGCCCCGCATCAGATGCAGCTCGGCCAGACCCAGGTACGTGTCGGCGCAGCGGCGCGAGCCCATCCGCCGATGGCGGGCGAGCACCTGGGCGTACCGCGTGGCCGCCTCGTCGTACCGGCCGAGCATCGCCAGCATGTCGGCCTCGGTGCCGGCGGCCATCGCGGACAGGTTGGCGTGCCCGGCCGCCTCGGCGGCGCCGGCCGCCCGTTGCGCGGCTGTCAGCGCCGCCGGATAGCGGGCCTGCTCGACGAGGTGGTAGCTCTGGTTGACCAGAATCCGGGCCAGCAGCACCAGGTCGCCGGTGCGTTCGGCGATGCCCAGCGCGAGTCGGTAGTGCTCCTCGCCACCGACCTGGTCACCGGTGAGGCCGAGGCAGAGCGCGAGGCTGACGTGCGCGGTGGCCACGGCGCTGTCGACGCCCGTCTCGGCCGCGAGGCGGTAGGCCCGCCAGGCGTGTGCCACTCCGGCCGTCGCGTCACCGCTGCGGGCGGTGGCCGCCGCCGTCCAGGCCAGCAGCATCGCCTGGTCGGTGGGACGACCCGGGGCCTCGTCACCCCGGGCGAAGTCGGCCAGGGCCCGGGGCTGGTCGCCGCGCAGGTAGTGGATCAGACCCAGCCGCCAGGCGATGCCCGGCTCCCGCCGGCTCGGCCGCCGCCACCTCCTGATACACGCGGGCCGCCCCGGCCACGTCGCCGGCGGTGCGCAGCGCGTCACCGGCGAGCAGCCGCAGCCGGCGGGTGCGCAGCGGCTCCGGGAGCGCGGCGACCAACTCGGCGGTCGCGACGGGCCGACCGCCGACGATCATTCGGTCGCCGTGCTCCTCGAGCACCGCCGCAAGCGCCGCGTCGTCGCCGCCGAGCCGGAAGGTGTACGCGGCGGCGCGGGCCGGTCCGTGGTCGCGGTACCAGGTCGCCGCCCGCAGCAGCGTCCGCGCGCCACCGCCGGCCGGTCATGTCCGGCGACCGCGGCGACCACCGGTACCACCGGGTCCGGTGTCGGGCTCGGTGCCGACTCTGGTCAGTAGCCCGGTGCGCAGCAGCCGGCCGATCTGCGGCCCGGCCGCCGGGTGGCCGGCGACCGCGCAGACGCCCGCCGTCACCGGTGCGAGGTCGGCCACCTCGTGCAGTAACCGCCGGACGTCCTCCGGCAGTGGACCGAGCACCTCCTCGGTCAGGTAACCCGTCACCAGACCGCCCGGCTCGGTCACCGCCGGCAGCAGCGGCCCGGCGGGTACGCCCTCGGCGACCAGGGTCTCGGCGACCAGCCGGACCAGCGCGGGCCACCCTGCCGTGATCTCGTGCACGCGCTGCGCCAGGGTGGGGACGGTCAGCCCGTACTCGGTGTGCAGCACCTCCTCGACCTGGTCGGTGGTCAGGCTCAGCTCGGCTGGGCGGAGCTGCGCGGGCGCCATCCGGGTCAACCACGACGACGCGGCACAGCCCACCGGCCAGCGCGACGACAGTGCCAGGCGTACGCCATCGGGCAGGCCGGCAACCGCGTGCAGCAACGCCTGCTCGGTCCGCTCCGACATGGCGGGCAACCCGTCGAGAACGAGCTGCGTCGTCCCGGTGGCCAGCTCCGCCAGCCCGCCGCCGAGCAGCGCGTCGACGTCGCAGTCCCGCTGCCACCGAACGGTGGGACCGGGGAACAGCCGGCGTAGCGCGCTGGTCTTGCCGTAGCCGGCGGCGGCCACCACCAGCCACAGCCTGCCGCGCTGCTGTTCCAGCATGGCGGCAGCGTGTCCCGCCGGGCGCGGCTGAGCAAGGCGATTCCCGCAATCCCGACAGCGACACCGTCCGAAGGGACAGGGAGGTGCCCGCCGACGGCACGCTGCGGCGGCTCGACCCCGACCGCACCTCGTCCTGGCGGAGGAGCACACCGCTGCCCGATCCGCTGGCGAGGCGAAGAATCGCCATGCGCCGGAGTCATGGCTTTCCTTACCAAGTCGCAGTGGTGCTCATGCCTTGGCCCGCCCAGACTCATCCCCATGGGCAGTGTCCGAAGAGGTGATCAGATGCGGGTGGCAAACGCTGAGCAGGCAGCGGCCTGGAATGGCCCGGTGGGGGCGCACTGGGCGGTGGTCACGGCGAGGTGGCAATGACCGACCATGGGATGGCCGTCGTGATCGGCGGTTACGGCGCAGTGGGTCGGGTGGTGGCCACCACGCTGGCCCGAGATTCGGCGTACGAGGTCGTTGTCGCTGGTCGTGATCTGGCGCGTGCCGAGGCCCTGGCCCGGAGCGGCCCGGGCCGGTTGACCCCGCGCCGGTTGGACCTCGACGACCCGCGGGGTCTCGACGGGTTGTTGGCCGACGCCGCCGTGGTGGTCATGTGTGTGGAGCGTCGTAACGAGGCGGTGGCGCGCGCGTGCCTGGACCGTGGCGTTCCTGTCGTCGACATCAGCGCGTCAGCCGACGTGCTGGCCGGCATCGAACGGCTCGATGCCACCGCGAAGCGGACCGGGACGGCCGCCGTGCTCAGCGTCGGGCTGGCACCCGGGCTGACCAACGTGCTGGCCCGACGCTGCACCGAACGCCTGCCATCCGCGACCTCCGTCGACGTGACGATCCTGCTGGGTACGGCCGGTGACCACGGGCCCGACTCGGTCCGCTGGACGGTGGCGGGACTGACGGCTCCGCCCGACCGGGCCCGACGGCCGGGACGGGCCCGGGTGGACCTGCCCGGGTTCGGCGTACGCACCGCGTACCCGTTTCCCTTCTCGGATCAGTACACGTTGACCCGTACGCTCGGCGTCCCGGTGACCACTCGTCTCTGTTTCGACTCCCGCGCGGTGACGGCGGCGTTGTTCGGGCTGCGTGCTGCCGGTGCCTTCCGGCTGGCGGATCGGCTGGGCGGGGCTCGCCTGCTGACCGGCGCGTCGAGCCGACTGCGGCTCGGCGGGGACCGGTTCGTGATGCACGCTTCGGCCACCGATGGGAGCGGGAGGCAGGTGTGGTCGGCGGTGACGGGCCGTCGAGAGGGTCACGCGACCGGCGTGGTGGCAGCGGAGATCGCCATCCGCCTGATGGGTCGTCGCTACCCGCCCGGAGTGCATCACATCGACCAGATCGTCGATGCGGGTGAGTTCCTGAGGACGATTCAGCGGCACGATCTGACCGTGCACGAGCAACCCGTCGCCGTTGCCGACCGAGCTGACGACGGGCCGGATCCCGGCCACGTCCAAAGGATGTGAGCAGTGCTGCGAGGAGTGTCAGCCGGCCGGGGCGCCTGCCGGTTGTCCGGGCGGTCGGTCGTCACGCGTCGGCGACCATTGCCTGGCTGAACCACTACTCCGGTGCATGGTGGGTAGGTTCCGATCCCGGTGCCTCGGGCGAGGGACTGAGTCAGGGTGTCGGCCCGGGTACGGTTAGCGGCGGTCGGATGTGCGGGCGTCGACCCGGGCGGCAGCGGTGGCCGGGTGCGGCGGACCGGGGAGGAGTGGGTGTGACGCGGCGCAAAGCCCTTGTGGTCCGAGGGGGGTGGGAGGGACACCGGCCGGTCGAGGCGACGGAGTTGTTCATCCCGTTCCTCGAACGCAGCGGATACGCGGTACGGGTGGAGGGGTCGACGGAGATCTACGCCGACGCCGCCGAACTGGCCGACACCGACCTCATCGTGCAGTGCATGACGATGTCGCAGATCACCGCGGAGCAGGTGGCGGGGCTGGCCGCGGCGGTCGTCGCGGGTACGGGTTTCACCGGCTGGCACGGCGGTGTCGTCGACTCGTTCCGCGCCTGTTCGGACTACCTGCACCTGGTGGGCGGGCAGTTCGCCACCCATCCGGGCGTCGAGCCGTGCGACCGTGGCGGCGGCGAGGCGGACAACTTCCTGCCGCACTCGATCACGGTCACCGAGCTGGGCCGGGAGCATCCGATCACCGCCGGGATCGAGGACTTCGATCTGGTCACCGAGCAGTACTGGGTACTGCACGACGACCTGATCGACGTCCTGGCCACCACCACCCACCCGACCCGGGAGTGGCACCCGTGGCACCGGCCGGTCACCTCACCGGCGATCTGGACCCGACACTGGGGCGCCGGGCGGATCGTGGTGACGACTCCAGGACACAGCCTCGACGTGCTGGAGCACGCGAGCGTCCGTACCGTCATCGAGAGGGGGATGGTGTGGGCGACCCGCACGGCGTCGGCGTCGTAGGTCTCGGGTTCATCTCCCGCGCGTACCTGCACACGCTCGCCAACCATCCCACCGTGCGCGTCGTCGCGGTGGCCGACCTGGACCCGGCCCGAGCCGACGCCGCCGCCGCCACGATTCCCGGCGCCGAGGCGGTCGCTGTCGAGCGCCTGCTCCACCACCCCGACGTGGCGACGGTGCTGAACCTCACCATCCCGGCCGCGCACGCCGAGATCTCCGGCGCGGCGATCGACGCCGGCCGCAACGTCTACGTCGAGAAGCCGCTCACCGTCGCGTTCCCGCAGGCCCGGTCGCTCATCGACCGGGCGACGGCGGCCGGCGTCCGGGTCGGCTGCGCGCCGGACACCGTCCTTGGCACCGGTACGCAGACCGCCCGAGCGGCGATCGACGGTGGCCTGATCGGCCGACCGTTCTCCGCGTCGGCCGTCATGGTCACCCCGGGACACGAGCGCTGGCACCCCAACCCCGACTTCTACTACGTCCCGGGCGGCGGCCCGCTCATGGACATGGGGCCGTACTACATCTCCGCCCTGGTCCACCTGCTCGGGCCGGTCCGTGCGGTGGTCGGGGCGGCCAGTCGGCTGCGGGACTCCCGGGTCATCGGCTCGGGCCCCCGCTCCGGGCAGCGGATCCCGGTCGAGGTGCCGACCCACGTGAGCGGTGTACTGGAACACGCGGGAGGTGCCCTGAGCACCCTCACGACCACCTTCGACGGTGTCGCGACGACGGCCGCGCCGATCGAGGTACAGGGGGAGGAGGGCACCCTCGCCGTACCCGATCCGAACACCTTCGACGGGGAGGTCCGCCACCTGGCGCTCGACGGCCCCGGGTGGCGCACCCTGCAACCGCGGGCCGGCTACGTCGCCGCGTCCCGAGGGGTCGGCCTGATCGACCTGGTCCACGCCGACGAGCTGCGTCCGCCACGGGCCAGCGGTGCGGTCGCGCTGCACGTGCTCGACATCATGACCGCCCTGCTCCGGTCGGCCGAGGAGGGCCGGCGGGTCGAGCTGACCACCACGGTCGACCGCCCCGCACCCGTCCCGCTCACCCCGACCGAGGACTGGCTCTCGCTCCCGCGCCCGAGCACTGACGGCGCCGGCACCCTGGTGGGCGCTGCCGCGGCCCGCTCGGCGCCTGCCCGCCGGTGCCCGGGGCGGCACCGGATGGGCGCCCCGGCGGACCAGGGCGCCCTGACGGCTCGGTGGAGGGTCAGAGTGGGGGAAGGACCTGGGCCACCCGGGTCGCCATCGCCTGGTAGCCCGAGGCATTGGGGTGGAACGAGTCGCTCAGCGGCGAGGTGAGGCCGTTGGCCCATACGCCGTTGGTGCTGCAGAGCCGGTGACCGCGGAACAGGTCCAGTCCGTTGACGTAGACGACGCGGGAGTCGCCGGTGGCCAACACGGCGTCCCGGATCATTCTGTCGGTCTGTACGGTCGCCTCGTAGATCGCTCTCCGCTCGCTCTCGACGAGGTTGCTTCCCAGATCGGGGCAACGGTCCTGGGTCGGCTGCGGGTCCGCGGGGTCGTCCGGGTTGGGTACGACGGCCGGGTAGCTCAGCACCATGAGCTTCCCGCCGGGGTGCATCTCTGCTCGGATCTGCCGGTACAGAGTCGTGAGTTGGGCCTGTACCTGGTACAGCTCCTGCGGGGTGACCAACGGTCCGGACGCGGAGCAGTCGGCGCCCAGGTAGCAGCCGGTGAGTTTGGCCGAGAAGCCGAGGTCGTTGCCGCCGATGGTCAGCGTGACGAGCCGGGTGTGCGGTTGTATCGCGTCCAGTTGGGGCGGTAGGCCGGACTGCTGGCTCGCGTACAGGTCGGGAATCCTCGCGCCGTGACACGCCGCCAGAGTCGGCCGGTCCACCGGAAGTCCTGACAGGACTGTCCCCGTGATGAGGTTGGCGTAGGTCGCGGGCGACCGCCGGCAGGACGCGTCGGAGTACGGTGGCGCGCCGGTGCCCGAGGAGTAGGAGTCACCGAGGGCGACGTGGCGGATCACCGGGGACTGCAGCCCGGTCCCGAACGGCCCGGTGCCCAGCACGATGTGCAGCAGGTTGGTGCCGAGGCCCTCACACAGCAGGTAGCGCAGCCCCGGTATGGGGAAGCAGCCGCCCCAGTAGACCCCGGCCGGAGCCAACAGGTAGAGCTCGAAGGCGATCTCCACGGTGCGACCACCGTCGAAGAGTTCGCCCGGAATGCTGACGCCGCCCGAGGTCGCGCCGTAGTAGGTCTGCCCGTAGGTCAGGGGTGCCGTGGTGTAGAGGAACTGGCCGTCGAAGCGGCCGCGGTCGATCACGCCCGTGGCGATGTAGGCCGCGTTGAGCCAGAAGTTGCAGCCGAACTCCGCCAGGTAGGAGATGTTCGCCGCGTAGTTGGTCTGGTTGGGCGTACCGCTGACGGAGCTGTTCCGTGTGATCGCCTCGGTGCAGTACAGCCCGGTCGGCGGGTCGTCGGGGTCGGCCTGCGGCGACGTCCCCCGGAACGTCGGCATGTCGACCGTACGGATCGCCGCACGGGCCGAGCTGTCCGCCTTGAGTGTGGCGCCGGGACCCTTCGAGGCGCCCGGCAGCGCCTTGGGCTGTTGCGGGGTCAGCGGCGTCGCGAACGGCGTTACCTTCTTGGTGGTGCCGGGAAGGGTCACCGGGTCGGGTGCCTGGATATCGGGCTGCCAACCTGCGCCCCGCGCTGCCGGTAGGGCCGCAGCGCCGTCATCGACAGGTGGCGTCGCGGCCAGCGCGGGTTGTGCGCTGACGAGCAGCCCACCGATGACCGCAACCATGGCGAGTAGTCGCCGCTGCCGTCCCGGTGACACGGCTCCGCGTGATGTCACGGCCTACCTCCCAGCGTCATGTGATCGACTTGTGACGATCAGTTACATGGATGCTAGGCAATGCACAGGGTGGCGCGGATCCGTGAAACTACGCAAAGTAGCGCGTGAGAAGGCATCCTCGCCGCCGTGCGGTGTGGGCCGCGAGACACTTGTCGCGGAGCTGATGGAAGCGGAGGGAGCGTCATGACTGTCGCTGGGGTTCTCGGCGTGCTGCTGGCGCTGTTCGTCGCGGCGGCAGCGTTCGCCCGTCTGGGCCGTCGGCGCGCCACGCCGGACGCGCTGGGTCGGTCGTTGCGACTGCTCGCGCTCGGGGTGACGCTGGGGATCGCCGTCGCCGTACTGCCCGACACGGTGTCGGATAGTGGCGTCGCAGCCAGCTATCTGCTGGGCGTGCCGACGATCGCGGCTCTGCTGCCCCTCGCCGCGGACCTGGTGGGCCGCGCGGTCGGTGTCACGACGACGCTGGCAGCGATTGTCGTCCTGGCCTGGGGGCTGCTCCTCGGCCTCGGCGACGGTGTCTACTTCGTGATTCCGGCACTGGTGCTCGGCGCGGCCGCCGTCGTGTCGGTCACGCCACGGCGCGGGACGTCCGTCCCCGAGCGTCAGGACCGGGCCGCGGACGCGTGAGGCGTTCCCGGTGGGCCTGCGGACCGGCCAGGAAACTGGCGCGACGGATTCGCACCAGCCAGGCAGATCCGGGCCTTCGTGATCGGCGGGATAGGTTTGGAGTCATGCCTCAGCTGACCGTGAGGTTCTGGTTCGACCCGAGTTGCCCGTACACCTGGCTCGTCTCTCGGTGGATGCGCGAGGTCGAGCAGGTCCGTCCGGTACGCGTCGTATGGCAGATCATGAGCCTGTCCATACTCAACGAGGACCGCGACGACGACCCGGAGGACGACCCGGACGGCTTCCTGTGGGGACCTGCTCGTCTGTTCGCCGCTGTCCAGCACCAGTACGGCGCTGAGGCCGTCGGTCGGCTGTACGACCGGTACGGCGCGATGGCCCATGGCGGTGCCTGGGGTCCGGTCGAGACGGTGCTGACTGCGGCCGGACTGCCCACCGACCTCGCGACCGCCTGGCACTCGTCCGAGCACGACGAGGTGCTGCGGGCGTCACACACGGCCGGGGTCAGTTGGATAGGAGATCACGTCGGAACCCCGATCACCCTGGTGGAGCCCGAGGCCGGTCGACCGATCGTCTGGTTCGGGCCGGTGCTGTCCCGAGTGCCACAGGGTGAGGCGGCGGGCCGACTGTGGGACGGCACGCTCCTGGTCGCTGAGGCCGATGGATTTCACGAACTCAAGGGTCGCCACCACGAGCCGCCGGTGTGGTGACTCGCTGACGTCAGCTGCCGAGGCGGTCCAACTCGGCGAGGTACATCGCCTGCATGCGCTCGTTGTGCCGGACCAGCAGCTCGATCTCCTCGACGGTGTAGCCCTCGACGAGTCGTGCCGCCCGCGCGGCGAACCGCTCGTACGGTCGCGCCAACTCGGCGGTCCGCTCCGGCCGCAGGGTGACGACCACCCGCCGCCGGTCGGCCGGATCGCGTTCGGCCGTGACGTAGCCGGCCTGCTGGAGCCGCCGGAGCATGCTGGTCACGGCTCCGGTGGTGAGGTTGGTCCGCTCGGCGACCTGCCCGGCGGTGGCGGATCCGACGTCGGCCAGGTAGTCCAGGCACTCCAGGTCGCTCACGGTGAGGCCGAGCCGCTCCGCGATGGCGTACCGGAACACCATGGACAAACGCGCGGTCTCCCGTCCTGCGCGCATGAGGTCGGCGATCGCGCAGGCGCGGGCCGGCTCGGTGGACATGCCCGCCATCATGCCTCCGGTACGGTGACCGGGTGCAGCCGAGGTAGCAGGCGGGTCAGCACCCAGTGAGGTGCGGCCGCGCCGCCGGTGAGGCGGCGCATCAGCCGGGCGGCGGTGTCGACGGCGCGGAAGGCGTAGGGCACCATCTCGTTCTGGTAGCTGGCGATCGCCTTCTCCACCGGGGTGCCGCTCGTCCGGGCCTCGACCAGCCTGCGGCCGAGCAGGGCGGCGTCGCGCAGCGCGGTGTTGCCGCCGTGGGCGCCGAACGGCGGCATGGCGTGCACGGCGTCGCCCATCATCGTCGCCCGGGGCACCGCCCATCGGCGTGGGCGCTGGCCGGTGGCGAAATGGTTGAGCACCGTGGCGTCGACCTCGGCCGTGTCGACCAGCCGCCGGACGAGCGGGTGGAAGTCCCTGCTCCGCTGGGCGGCCAGTTTCCACTGCGCCAGCAGGTGCCCCCGTACGTCGACGGGCACCTCCTCCTGCGGGAGCAGCAGCGCCCACATGACGTAGTCGTCCCCGGTGGGCGCGTAGCTGCCCGGAGCCAGGCGGGCGAACGCCTCCTGCGGGCGCTCGCCGAAGCGCATCGACGTGAAGAAGAAGGCGCGGCCCGGCCGGTCGGCGATGGCCAGGACGCCGCTGCTACGCAGCGCGTCCGGTAGGACGTTCTCGCCGTGGCGCCACAGGGGCGACCGGCCGTAGATGCCCACCATCCCGGTGTTGGCCGGGTCCGCCTCTGGCATGAGCTGCGTGCGCAGCGCCGAACCGACGCCGTCCGCGCCCACGACGACGGCCGCTGGGACGGATCCGCCCTCGGCGAACCGCAGTCGCGGCCGGGCCGGGTCGCCGCTGTCCACCGCGACGGCGGTCCTTCCGTAGTGGATACGCCCGTCCAGCCCGGACTGCAGGATCGACCGCAGGGTCAGCCGGTCGACCTGACGGGTGGCGTGCGGTTCGTCCTTGAAGGTGATGGTGAACGCGTCGCGCAGCCGGCTGTCGGTGAAGCGCAGGTGGCCGCCGGGCTCGTCACCGGTACTCAGTGCCAGTCGGTACAGCGGTCGGGGCAGGCTCTCGCGCAGCGCCTCCAGTCCGTACCGGTTGAGAATGATCCGGTAGCCCTGACGCCGGACGAAGGGGCCGGGATCCCGCTCGTAGACGTGCGCGTCGATGCCGGCGCGGGTCAGGTACTGGGCGAGGCAGAGGCCGGAGAGACCGGCACCGGCGATCGCCACCGAGAAGTCAGTCGATACGCTCATGGAATTATCTTAATGACTAAGGTAATTTGGGCAAGGCCGCCGGCATGCGGAGCGGTTCGAGCGTCAGGTAGGCCCGAGCCATCGGGTCACCTGTTCGGTGAGGACCACCTCGTACGGGAGACGTCGCAGCCCTGCCGCCGTCACGTTCAGGCCGCGGGCCCGAGCCAGGTCGGCCAGCCACGACCACGGGTGCTCCTCCGTGGCTGTCCCGTCGTCGGTAAGCACGACATTCATCACGTTCCGGGTGATCTCGTCGCGAGTGAGGTGGACCGGGGCGGCGCCCGAAGGCGGGCCAGCGGCTGTCCGGCCGATGGTGAAGCCGCGATCCTCGTGCAGGATCACGCGCCGGCTGTCTTCCAGCCTGACGAACTCGGCCACCGAGAAGCTCTGGGAGCCCGCGTCGTCGGGGCGCCGCGGCCGGAGGTCGCAGATGGCGCCGACCCCCACGACGCGGCCGGGCGCGACAGGCGGCAGACCCGGGCGAGCGTCCACGGCCTCGGGGTGCGCCCGCCAGCCGTCAGCCACACCGCTCACCGTCCCGCTCCCCAATCAGGCTGCGTCACGTCGGTCTGCCTCCCTCCGAGCAGGTGAGATACCCGTACCGGTCTGATACCGTCTGCGGCCCGGCTGACCGCCGTTTCGGTGGGCCCTCCGCGTCGACGATCAAAAGGCTTTATCCGATGAACAACTCGTCGTATCGCGACCAGGTTGCGATGGTCAGGAGGATCAGGTCCTACCGGTTGCTGGTGGTGTCCTGGCGTCTGATGTTCCTCAGCGCGGCTGCGGGCGCGTTGGCAGTGCTCCTGCGCGAGAACGATGTGATCAGCCAGGCGGTACTCGCCGTGCTCATCGCGCCGATCATAGTGGTGTACTGCCTTTCCTTCTTCGTGGTGATCGGCGCCGGCGCGATTCACTCCGTGCAGTCCTCGGCGATTCCGTTGGGCAGGGGCATCCTTGAGCGTCAGATGCGATTCTCCCGCATGTTTCTCGCGGACCTGTTCACCCTGCCGTGGAACCTGTCGAAGAATCCTGAGAAGTGATCCGGGCCCGAGCCGCTAGAACGAGCCGCCGGTGTTTCGGATCAGCTGCCGGAGTACCTTGAGGGCCGTGACGTAGTCCGCGTCATCGATGCCCTTGTGGATCTGGGCTCGGATGGTCGGTGCGTGTCGGGCCACGGTGACGCGAGCCTCTTCACCAGCGTCGGTGATCCGTAGCCGCCCGTCCCCGTCGCTGGTCAGCCACCCGCGTTCCCGCAGCACCCGTGCTTCGGCGTCGAGGTCGTCTTCCGCCCTCAGGTACGAGCTCATCGATGAGTGACTCGTAGGCGACGCCGGTCCAGTAGGCGGCAGGCTGCCCTGCGAGTTCGGCGTCGGACAGATGCGTCATCACGTGATCTACCTCCGGCGGTCAGTGGTTGAGCCCGACGGTAGAACCTCAAGCTCGGTTCAGATCAAGAGCGGGCGGTCGGGTTGACGCGCGACGCGGTCCGTCTCGGCGCGGCTCGTTCGGCGGCCTTTCGCGGAAAGTGCTGCAATGCATCCACAGCACAGCGACGCGCTCGCGGTGACGTTGGTCCCCACGCAGCGCCGTGAGGAGCGGTGATGACAAGTGGACAGCTGCTGACCTTCAGTGGTGTCGTCGTTCTCGGTGCCATGTCACCCGGGCCGGACTTCGCCGTCGTCGTACGCCGCTCGGCTCTTGCCGGCCGGGTGCACGGCATGGCGACGGCGGTCGGAGTCGCCGCCGGGGTCCTCGCCTGGGTGGTCGCCGCCGCCACCGGCGTTGCCGCAGCGGTCGCCGTGACGCCCGTCGCCTTCACCATCATCAAACTCGTGGGCGCTGGCTACCTGGTGTACCTGGGCGTCAACGCGCTGCGCTCGGCGTGGCGCCACGGCTCGTCCGTCCCATCCGATCCCGACAACGGGTCAACCGTCGAGTCAGGATTGTGGGCGGCGTTCCGCGACGGTCTGCTGTGCAACGCGCTCAACCCGAAGGCGGCCGTCTTCTTCGTCGCGCTGCTGCCACAGTTCCTCCCGGCCGACGCCGGCCTCGTGTCCATGCTGGCGCTGTCGGCGATCGCCGTGGCCATCACGGTCGGGTGGTTCCTCACCGTGGCGAACCTGGTCGCCGCGGCTCGCCGGGCCTTCTCCCGGCCGGCCACCCGTCGCCTCGTCGACGGGGTGAGCGGCGCGCTGCTGATCGGCCTCGGTGTCCGCCTCGTGTTCACCAGCGCAAGGTAAGCCCACTCCCGATCGCCGCGGCCGCCGGAGGGCCCGGCGGGGCAGGGTCGCCGCCGGTCAGCCGGCGGCGTCGTGCGCGTCGAGCGAGCCGGCCAGGCGTCGCTTGTCGGGCTTGCCGGCGGCCGTGACCGGCACCTCGGCGATGAAGGTGATCGTCCGGGGAGTGCTGGGCTCGCCGAGCTGCTGTCGGACCAGCTCGCGCAGCACGTCCGGATCCGGTTGCCGGCCCGCGGCGGGGACCACGAAGGCGTGCACCGCCTCGCCGGTGTCCTCGTCGGGTGCGGCCACCACGTACGCCTCGGCGACATCGGCGCAGCTGGCCAGGACACGTTCGATCGGGCCGGCGTACCGGAGGTCGGCGTTGACGATGACGACGTCCCGGGACCGCCCCAGCAGGTGCAGGTAGCCGTCGTCGTCCAGCCGACCACGGTCGCGGGTGCGTACCCAGCCGCCGGTGAAGACCTCGGTGGTCTCCGTCGGGTCGTCCCAGTAACCGCTGGCCTGCGACGGGGTGCGGACGAAGATCTCCCCCTCGACGCCGGGAACGACCTGCCGCCCGTCGGCGTCGCGGACCTGTACGTCGACCACGGCCGGCGGGCGGCCCACCGAGGCGAGCAGAGCCGGGGCGGCGAGCATCTCCGCCGGGGTCAGCATGGCGATCATGCCGGTCTCGGTCTGGCCGTAGCCGTGGTAGACGACCGGCCCGAGCACATCGAGCGCCTCGGCGAGCCGGGCCGGGTGCAGCGGGGAGCCGGAGACCAACAGGGCGCGCAGCGCGCCAAGGTCGGTCGGCGCGGCGCGCTGGGCGGCGACCAGCTTCGCCAGTCGGCCCACGGTGATCACGCTGGCGCTCGCCCGGTGCCGGACCAGCGCGTCGGGAAAGAACGGCACACCGGCGCGGGGTGGCTCGGCGATCACCATGGTGCCGCCGGCGGCCAGGGTGAGAATGCCGTACTCCAGCATCACCTGGCTGGCCAGCGAGCCGAAGACCAGGTAGCGGTCGAGGTGGCCGGCGAGGTCGCGGACCGCCGGCGGCCATCGGTCCGGGTGCGCCGCCCAGGCAGCGTCGAGGGACGCGTACGTCTGGAGGCAGCCCTTCGGGTTGCCGGTGCTGCCGCTGGTGTAGACGACCCGGGCGATGTCGTCCGGACGCCCGGCGGGGACCGGCGGTGTGCCGTCGGCCGGGGTGACGGTCAGGTCGGGTGTCCCGTCGACCGGGCCGACGCCGAGCAGCGGGAGGCCGGCGGTGACCGCCCGCAGCTGCGGGGTCACGGTCGAACGGTCGACGAGCACCGCCGCGATCCGGTGACCGAGCAGGTGCCGCAGGTGGTCGTGGGGGAGTCCGGGGCGTACCCCGGCGACCCGGGCGCCGACCACGTGTGCCGCGACGACGGCGGCGAACGCCTCCGGGGACACACCGAGCAGCACCGCCACCCCCGTACCGCGACCGATTCCCGCCGCTTGCAAACCGGCGGCGATCCGGGCGACCAGTTCGGCCACCTCGTCGGCGTGGACGATGCGCGAGCCGTGCTCGAAGACCGGCCGGTCCCGCCCGCCGGCCAACAGGTCGAGGATCGCCTGCGGGTAGCCCGGCAACGGGTGCGTGGTCACCCGGACGCTCCCGCGGCAGCGGCGACGCCGGCCAGGGACTCCTTGACGAAGACCGTCAGCGGCTGCTGGTGCACGGTGGGCAGGTTCCACTCGTTCTCCAGGTTCTCCGCCAGGTGGTGCACCGCCACCACCTGACCGTCCCGGTACTGCCGCACGACCGGGTGCAGGTACGTGGCCTGGTGCGCGGCGTACGCGTCGTTCTCCGCCACCCGGGGCACCGCGACGTCGAACGGGTCGACGCAGTCGTGGTCCGGCCCGTACTCGAGGGTCACGGTGAGCGCCCAGCCGCCGCCGCCCAGTCCGCCGTCGGCGAGATACGCCATCGGCACCTCCTCGTGGTAGTAGGCGGTGTCGTCGCGTACCGTCACCACGTCGCCGAGCACCCCGAACTGTTGCCAGAGCGCCGAGGAGCGGTTGATCCGGGCGATGATCGCGTCGGTGATCGCCTCGGCGGTCGCCGCCAGTCGGGTGGTCGGCCAGTCCGCGTCGTGGTAGCGGGCGGCGAGGATGCGGTGCAGCGCCCGGACCCCGTACCGGAAGCCGTGGATGAAGCCACTCGTCGACCGTTTGAAGTCCCGCTGCTGGGTGAGGGTGCCGGCGAAGTAGAGGTCGGGGACCGTGGTCGACTCGTACGCCGAGGTCTGCTCCGGGAACCGGTCGTCGATGACCAGCCGGGGCCGGCAGCTGTCGTCGAAGATGCTCGCGTCGAACCGGAATCCGGTGCACACGATGACCCGGTCGTAGCGGATCTCCCGGATCGCCTCGACGGTGCGGGCGTACCGCAAGCGGACCAGGTAGCCGCCCTCGGGCCGGCGGTGGATGCTCTCCACCGTGCCGTCGAGGACGGCGTTCTGCGACTTCAACTGGTAGCTGTCGAGGAAGTTGTTGTTCACCGCCCGCAGGTGCCCGACGTAGTGTGACTGCCAGGCGAAGCGGACCGAGCGGGGACCGGCCAGGTGCACCACGGCGGCGGTCTCCATCAGCGCGTCGGCGGTCTCGAAGCCGGAGTTCCCCTTGCCGATGATCATGACGCGTTGGTCGACGAAGTCGGCCGGGTCGACGCTGACCGTGTCGTACCGCTCGGCGTTGTCGATCCCGTCGATGGCCGGCACGTACAACCGCGAGACGCCGGTCGCGACGACCAGCCGGCGTCCCCGCCAGGTGTGACCGTGGGCGTCGAGGGCGTGGAAGCCGTCGTCGTCGCGGCCGATCCGGACCACCGGGGTCTGGTAGCGCACCCGCACTCCGGTCGCCTCGGCGAAGTCGGCGAGGTAGCGCAGCAGGTCGTCGGCGGCCGGGAAGTAGCGCTTGCTGTACCGGCCGAACAGCAGCTCCGGGTCGTCGCTGAGCAGGGAGTTCCAGTCCATCCGCAGGTTGAACTCCGGATCGTCGGAACCGGTGTGGACCTTGTTGATGGAGATCAGCTTGCGGTGCCGCGGATAGCTGCGGAAGAAGGTGCCGGGCGCGGCGCCGGCCTCCAGGACGACGTAGTCATGACCGTCGCGTTCGAGCAGCGCGCCGAGTTGCAGTCCCGCCGGCCCGGCGCCGATGATCAGATAGGCGTGCGTCATGTGCCGGACGGTAGCCACCGGTCATCAGAGATAACTCAGACCGCTCTGAGAATCCACGGCTACGGTCGGCCCGATGACGACCCACACCGTGTCCGCCGTGGCCGCTCCGATCGACCTGGCCCGCCCGCTGCGGGTGTCGGACCTGCGTCGGGCCGCGACCGAAGTCACCGTCGAACTCACCGCCGAGGTACGCGACCGGGTGCGACGCTCCCGCGAGCACCTGCGCGAGGTGCTCGGCGACGACCGTCAGGTCTACGGCGCCACCACCGGGTTCGGCGCGCTCGTCGGGTTCGCCGGCCGCGACGACGACGCGGACCAGTGCGACAACACCCTCGCCCACCTCGGTGCCGGGCAGGGCCCGGACATCGACCCGGCGGTGGTCCGGGCGGCGCTGCTGGTCCGGGTCTGGTCGCTGGGCCAGGGTGCCTCCGGCGTCTCGCCGCGGGTGGTCGAGGGGCTCGCCGCGATGTTCGGTACGACGTTCGTGCCAGCGATGCCGCGCCTCGGTTCCGTCGGGGCCAGCGGTGACCTCATTCCGCTCGCCTACGCCACCCAGTCGCTGCGCGGTCGGGGCTGGGCCTATCTGGACGGTGACCGGATGTCGGCCGCCGAGGCGCTGGCCGGGGCCGGGCTGACACCGTTGCTGCTCGACGGACGCGACGCGCTGGCGTTGGTGAACGGTACCTCGCTGACCACCGCCGCCACCGCGCTCGCCCTGGACGACGTCCGCCGCGCGCACCGGGCCGCCCAGCTGCTGAGCTGCCTGCTCGTCGACGTGCTCGGCTGCGATCCAGGCCAGTTCCTGCATCCCCGGCTGCTGGCCGCGTACGGGCACCCCGGCGCGGTCGACGTCGGCGCCCGGATGCGGCGGTGCCTGACCGGAGCGGTGCCGTCGAGCGGGCGCCCGCTCCAGGAGGCGTACAGCATCCGCTGCACCCCGCAGTTGCTCGGGGCGGCCGAGGACGCGCTGCGCTACGTCGACGGCGTGGTGGAGTCGGATCTGCGTAGCGTCAGCGACAACCCGGTGTTCGTCCCCGACGAGGACCTGGTGCTGCACGGCGGCAACTTCTTCGGTCAGCCGGCGGCCTTCGCCGCCGACCTGCTGGCGACGGTGGCCGCCCAGCTCGGCAACCTCGTCGAGCGTCAGCTCGACCTCCTGGTCGACCCGGCCCGCAACGGTGGGCTGCCGCCGATGCTCGCGGCCGGTCCGGGACGGCAGCACGGGCTGCAGGGCGCCCAGCTCGCCTCGACCGCGATGGTCGCGGAGATCCGTCGGCAGGCCACCCCGGCCGGGATGCAGAGTCTGCCCACGAATCTGCACAACCAGGACGTCGTGCCGTTCGGCACCCAGGCCGCGCTGCGCGCCGTGGACCAGGCACGGTTGCTGCGGCTGATCTGCGGAACCCTCGCGGTGGGGCTGCGTCAGGCGATCCACGTCGGTGCGCGTACCCCGACCGCGCCGGCCTGCGTCGCGGCGCTGCAGCGGCTCGCGGAGACCGTACCGGCGATCGATCCGGACCGGCCGCTCGACGACGACGTCCGTCGCGCCGCCGACCTGCTCGACCTGCTGACCGGGGCACCGCACTGGCCGGCGCCGACGGCGGCGGCCGGGATCGACGGCTGATTTTTCTCTGAGTTCGCCTTCGTACGGTCGCCTGGTGACCGGAGAGATGCTCGACTATCTGATCATCGGGGCGGGACCGGCCGGGCTTCAGCTCGGTGCGCTGCTCGAACGGGACGGCCGCCGGGACTACCTGGTACTGGAGTCCGCCGACGTCCCCGGCGCCTTCTTCACCCGGTTTCCCCGGCACCGCCAACTCATCTCGATCAACAAGCCGCACACCGGAACCGACGATCCGGAGCTGAACCTGCGGCTGGACTGGAACTCCCTGCTCAGCGACGACCCGGCGCTGCGCTTCACCCGCTACACCGAACGCTACTTTCCCGACGCCGAGGTGATGGTCCGCTACCTGGCGGACTTCGCGACGGCCACCGGAGTCCGGATCCGCTACCGAAGCCGGGTGGTCCGGGTCGCCCGGCCCGACGACGCCGGCTTCCTGGTCACCGACGAGGAGGGTACGACGTACCGGGCTCGCCGGGTCGTCGTGGCGACCGGTGTCTCGCAGCCCTACGTCGCGCCGATCCCCGGCATCGAGCTGGCGGAGCGGTACGACGCGATGTCGGTCGACCCGCGCGACTTCCTCGACCAACGGGTGCTGATCATCGGCAAGGGCAACTCCGCCTTCGAGACCGCCGACGCGCTGATGGAGACGACCACGCTGGTGCATGTGGCGGGGCCGAGTCCGGTTCGGATGGCGTGGCGGACCCACTACGTCGGGCACCTGCGGGCGGTGAACAACAACTTCCTGGACACCTACCAGCTCAAGTCGGCCAACGCGATCCTGGACGGACACGTGCGGGGCATCGAGCGTGACGACGCCGGCTACCGGGTCGCCTTCGGCTTCTCCCGGGCCGACGAGGTCGTCAAGGAGCTGCGGTACGACCGGGTGCTGGCCTGCACCGGTTTCCGCTTCGACGCGTCGATCTTCGCCGACGACTGTCGTCCGGAGCTGGTGATAAACGATCGCTTCCCGGCCCAGACCCCGGCATTCGAGTCGGTGAACGTCCCGGACCTGTTCTTCGCCGGCACGCTGACCCAGGAACGCGACTTCAAGAGGTCCACCAACGGCTTCGTCCACGGTTTCCGGTACGGCGTGCGGGCACTGCACCGCATCCTCGAACACCGCTACCACGACAATCCGTGGCCGGCGGAGAAACTGGACGCGACGGCCGAGGCGGTGGCCGACGCGATCATCGAGCGGGTCAACCGGTCCTCCGGTCTCTGGCAGCAGTTCGCGGTGCTCGCCGACGTGGTCACCGTGGCCGGGTCGGATGCCCGGTACCACGAGGAGGTGCCGGTCGACCACCTCGGGCAGGCCGGGCTGGCGACCGCCGATCATCCGGTCGAGCACGCGTTCGTCGTCACCCTCGAGTACGGTCCCGACCACGACCAGGTCGACCCCTTCGACATCTCGGTGCGCCGGATCGCCCAGGACGTCGCCGGCCAGGCCCACGACGCGGCGTATCTGCATCCGGTGGTGCGCCACCGGCGCGGCGGCCGGGTGGTGGCCGAGCACCATCTGGCGGAGAACCTGGAGAACCAGTGGAACAAGCCGCAGGTGCACCGGGCGCCGCTGGTCGCCTTCCTGCACCGCTGCCTGTCCGGCACCGTGGGCTGACCGTGTCGTCGGTGCCCGCACAGGCGACGCCGGGACGCGCCGCCACCGCCGATCCTCCTCCGCTGCACCGGGTCGACGACCTGGAAGCGGAGGCGCGGCTGCGGCTCGATCCGGTGCACCGGGACTTCTTCGCCGGAGGTGCCGGGGACGAGCGCACGCTACGGGCCAACGAGACGGCCTTCGACGGATATCGGATCCTGCCCCGGGTGCTTCGCGGCGGCGGCGAGCGCGACCTGCGGATCGAGCTGTTCGGTGAGACGCTGCCGATGCCGGTGCTGGTGTCGCCGACGGCCTTCCACCGGCTGGCACATCCACAGGGGGAGGTGGCGACGGCCCGGGCGGTCGGGGCGGCCGGCACCGTGATGGTGGTGAGCATGGCCGCCACCGCGCCGATCGAGGCGGTCGCCGGGGCGGCGGGCCCAGCGGCGCGGCTGTGGTTCCAGCTCTATCCACAGCCGGATCTGGGTTTCACCGCCTCGGTGATCCGGCGGGCGGAGGCGGCCGGTTGCCGCGCCCTGGTGGTCACGGTCGACTCTCCGGTCTTCGGCCGCCGCGACCGCGACCTGCGCAACGGTTTCCTCGACCTGCCGCCCGGCTGCTGCTGCGAGAACATGCGGGATCCGCAGAGCGGCCGGGTCCGGGACATCGTCATGGACGCCACTCTCGACTGGGCCCGGATCGAGTGGCTGCGCGAGACGACCAGGCTGCCCATCGTGCTGAAGGGGATCCTGCACCCCGCCGACGCCCGCCTCGCGGTCACGCACGGCGTGGACGCCGTACTGGTCTCCAACCACGGTGGGCGGCAGCTCGACGGGGTACCGGCGAGCATCGACGCGCTGCCGGCGGTCGTGGCGGCGGTCGGGGGACGCATCCCCGTCCTGCTCGACGGCGGGATCCGCCGGGGGACCGACATCCTCACCGCGCTGGCGCTCGGGGCGGTCGCGGTCGGGATCGGCCGACCGGTGGTCTGGGCGCTGGCGGCCCGCGGCGAGCCCGGAGTGCGGCAGCTGCTCGACCTGCTCCGTGCCGAGCTGACCCGGGCCATGACGCTTGCCGGCGCGGTCCGCCCCGCAGACCTGACCCGCGAGATGGTCCTCGACCGGGTACCGGTATGACCCGGCCGCTGGTGCTGTGGTGCGGGCTGGCCGGTCTGCTGACCGTGGGGTGGCTGCTGCCGCGCCGGTTGCCGCCGGCGGTGGTCCGGCTCCGAGAGTGGATCTTCAGGCGGGTCAACGGTGTCGAGGGGATCCCGGTGCCCGGTCCCCGGATCGGGCCCGAGCACTTCGCACGGATCTACGCCCATCCGGCGGCCAGCGGGCGTAGTCGGGGGGCCGGTCTGTCCGACCTGTTCTGGTACTGGCTGGCACCCGGTCCGCAGATGCACCAGGAACACCTGGAGCCGGGGGAGCGCTACCGCACGGTCGCCCGGACGACCAGACGTGTGGTCGCGGTGTCGCAGCGGCGTTCGACCGAGCTGGCCGGTGCGGCGACCCGACGGATTCTCGACGAGTTGCCGGCCGGCCGGACCCGCCGCGTCCGGCTGCGGGACCTGATGATGCCGATCTGGGCGGAGGTCTACTACGAACTCGTCTTCGAGGCGGCGTGCCCGCCGGAGGTACGGGCGCTGATCGTGGCCAACGCCGACGACGTGGTCACCGCGCTCAAGTGCTGCGGGCTGCGACACCTGGATCGGCGCGACCGGCTCACCCGCTATCTGCGCGCCCGGGTCGAGGCCGGCACGGCACCGGTGACGCTGCCGGAACCGTTCACCGCCGAGGAGACCGCCTGGTACCTGCAGGGCACCTTCTTCAACACCGCCGTGGTGCAGATGTCGGAGGCGATGGCACACCTCCTGCTCGCCGTGGCGCAGCATCCGGCGGTGCGGCGTGACCTGGTCGCCGCCCTCGACGACCCCGACGGTGACGCGGCCCTGGACCGGGTGATCGACGAGACACTGCGGGTACATCCGCTCTTCGGGGTGGCGCACCGGATCACGTCCGGCCCGATCGAGGTCGACCCGGAACTCACCATCCCCGCCGGTTCGGTGCTGCTGTTCAACTACCTCGCCTACCAGCGCAGCGGACCGGCGGCCGACGACACGTTCGAGCCGGCCCGCTGGCTGACCCTGGAGCGCGGTGCCGCACACTTCGTCCCGTTCGGCGTCACCGCCAACCGGGCCTGCCCGGCACGCGGCGTGGCGCCGGTGATGATGCGTGCGGTGACCCGGGAGGTGCTGCGCCGGTACGCCCTGGTCTCCACCGTGCGGCACACCCGGTCGTTGCCGAACCGCGGACCGTGTTTCCTCGTCCCGACCGGGGCCAGCCCGCCCGCCCGGTTCCGGCTGGCGGTGATGCGTTGGGGTGACCGCTGGTCCGACGTGTGGCGCAGCCTCGTCCAACTCGTGCTCGGTACCTGGATGGTGCTCGACGCCCGGCGCCAGCGCCTGTGTGCGAGCTACTTCGAGGAGATCCGGCGATGACCACGGCGGACCGACCGGAATGATCTCCGGCGCAACAACATAGAGACATTGGTCACAATCAATACCACGGACGGGTGTGGGATTCTCGACATGTGCTACAGGTAAGCGAGGTATCACCAGGCGTACACCGGCTGCTTCTGGTCGAGGACGACGCGGAACTCGCGGACATGCTCACCGAGGTACTCGCCGACGAGGGCTACCAGGTCGACGTGGCGCGAGACGGGCAACGGGGCCTGCACCTCGGCCTCACCCGGCCCTACGACGTGATGGTGATCGACCGGCTGCTGCCGGCGCTCGACGGGCTCAACCTGCTGACCCGGTTGCGTTCCCGCGCGATCGGGGCCCGCGCGTTGCTGCTCACCGCGCTCGGCACCGTCGACGACCGGGTCGCCGGCCTGAACGCGGGCGCCGACGACTACCTGATCAAGCCGTTCGACCTGGACGAACTGAGCGCCCGGATCCGGGCGTTGTGCAGACGCACGTCGGACGGTGCCGAGGCGCTGCCGATCGGTACCGGCCGACTCGACCTCGGCCTGCGCGACGTGGTGCTCGCCGACGGCCGCCGGGTGGCGCTCTCCGCCCGGGAGTTCGAACTGCTCCGCGTGCTCGCCGTCCGACCCCGGTCGGTGCACACCCGCGCCGAGCTGCGCCGCCGGGTCTTCGACGCGGCGGAGGCCACCTCCATCGTCGACACCTACGTGTACTACCTGCGCCGCAAACTCGGCCGGACGGCGGTCCGCACGGTGCACGGCCTCGGCTACCGGCTCGGTGAGTTGTGACACCGTGGCGAAGGGCACGGACGGCGCCCGCCGGCCTCTCCTGGCTGGCGGCCGAGCGGATCGTGGTGGCCCGGGCCCGTCGCCGGGTCGGCCTGCTGGTCGGGCTCGCGGTGACCGTCCTGGTCACGGCGGTCGGCGTGCTCTCCTACGGCATGCTGATCCGTGGCCAGGAGCGCCAGATCAAGCGGGAACTCGCCTACACGGCCAGCCGGGGCGACCCGTCCGGTCCACCCGGTTGCACCTGGCTCTTCCTGCTCCACGACGGTGAGATCTCCGGCGGCGCGGTGCCGGCACCGTCCGGGTTCCCGCTCGCGGCGGCGATGAGCACCACGGCCCGCACCGGAATCCCGTCCGAGACGACGATCGAGCGCCACGGCACGGTCTACTTCGTGCTGACCCAGACCCGTGGCGAGGACGTCGTGCAGGCGATCTTCGACGCCCGGTACCAGCTCGCCGACCGGCGTCACCTGCTCGTCGCGCTCGCCGTCGCGGAACTGCTCGGGCTGGTCGTGGCCGTCGCCAGCGGGGCGGTGGTGGGCCGGCTCGCCGTCGCGCCGCTGGCCGACTCCCTCGCCCGGCAGCGCCGGTTCATCGCCGACGTCAGCCACGAACTGCGTACGCCCATCGCGCAGGTGCACACCCGGGCCCAGTTGCTGGCGCGGCGGGCCCGCGCGGCCGGTGTGCCCGTGGAGTACCAGTCGGAGCTGAACCGCCTGACCGGCACCACCAGACGGCTCGGCGAGGTCGTCAACGACCTGCTGCTCTCCGCCCGGCTGGCCGCGGCGCCGGGTGACGGTGCGGTCGCCGATCCGGTGGACCTGGCGGCCGTCGCCGAGGCCGCGGTGCTCGCCGAGAACGACCGGGCCGGCGAGCAGAGTGTGCTGCTCACCTTCAGCCGCCCGGACGTGCCGGTCCCGGTCTCCGGGGTGGAATCGGCGCTGCGGCGGGTGATCAGTGAGCTGCTGACCAACGCCCTGACCCACACGCCGGCCGGCGGGCGGATCGACGTGACCGTGCGGCTGCCCGCCCACGACGTGGCGGAGCTGATCGTCGCCGACACCGGCAACGGCTTCGATCCGGCCGACCGGATCTTCGACCGGTTCCACAGCGGTGCGGGCCCGGACAAACGGCATACCGGGCTCGGGTTGGCGCTGCTGCGGGAGGTGGTCACCGGGCACGGGGGCACCATCGACGCCCGCAGCCACCCCGGTCGGGGTGCCCGGTTCGCCGTTCGGCTGCCGGTCCGGACGAGCCCGCGACCGGCCGCATCGACGCCGACGCCCGCATCGGTCTCCGGCGACGCCTGAGCAGGAAGAAAGGGCGTCTGCTCACCGTCCTCGGCCGGGTGCGGCATCCAGGCCGTGGCGACCTCACCGGGGCTGGTCGGGACCGAGCGGTCCAGGACCGGGACGGTCCACCCGTCGGGGCGGCGGCCGGCTGGTATGCCGCGGGAGGCTACGGGTAACGACCGGGAATGAATCGGCTGCATCTGAGCTACGCCCTGGTGGGGGTCCTGGCGCTGTTGCTGGCCTTCTGGTCCAGTGCCGTGCGACGGGCACCGGTCAGTGAGCCGCTGCTCGCGCTGTCGTTGGGTGTCCTCGCCGGTCCGGTGTTCGGCCTGATCGACCTGCCCGCCGGCGAGACGACGGTGCTGATGTTGGAGGCCAGTCGGATACTGCTGGCCATCTCGCTGATGGCGGTGGCGCTGCGTTTTCCGCTGTCGGACTACCGGTCGGTGATCCGTCCGGTTGGTGTGCTGCTCGCGGTCGCGATGGTCGGCATGGCGGTGGTCAGCGCCGGTCTGGCCTGGGTCGTCCTCGGTCTTCCGCTGGCCCTCGCGGTGCTGCTCGGCGCGTGCGTGACACCGACGGACCCGGTGCTGGCGTCCAGCGTCGTCTCCGGTCGGCCCGCCGTCCGGGAACTCCCGGCGCGGTTGCGGCAGGTCATCAGCGGCGAGTCCGGCGCCAACGACGGCCTCGCCTTCGCCTTCGTCGTGCTCGCCCTGTCCGCCGTCACGTCCGGGTCGTCGCGTGGTGCTCTCGTGGAGGTGATCTGGGCGGTCGCCGGCGCGCTGGTGATCGGCGTGGCCGTCGGCTGGACCGCCGGCCGGGCCATCCTGGCCGCGGAGAAGCGGGAGGACGTGGACCGGGGCTCCCTGCTGGTCTTCACGATCGTGCTCGGCGTCGCCGCGCTGGGAGTCGCCCGGCTGGCGTACACGGACGGGATTCTCGCGGTCTTCGTCGCTGGTCTCGCGTACAACGGGGTCGTCGGTGGCCGCTCCCGCGCGTCGCAGCAGCGACTCGACGACGCACTGACCCGCTACCTGGTGTTGCCGCTGTTCTTCCTGCTCGGCGTCGAGGTGCCGTGGCGCGACTGGGTCGAGCTCGGGTGGCCGGTCGTCGCCTTTGCCGTCGCGGTGCTGCTGCTGCGCCGGCTGCCGGTGGTGCTGGCGCTGCAGCCGCTCCTGGGGATGTCCTGGCGGAGCACGGTGTTTCTCGGCTGGTTCGGCCCGGTCGGGGTGTCGGCGCTGTTCTATCTCACGCACAGTCAGGACAACGGGGTCGCCGACCCCCGGTTGTGGGCTGCCGGGAGCCTGGCGGTGGTGGCGAGCACGGTGGTGCACGGTGTCACCGCCACCCCGGGCCGTCGCTGGTACGCCCGGCGGCCGCCGGCGTCCACCGGGTGAACCTGGGGTTGGTGGTCGCCGTGACCGTAGCGCCGATGGCCCCGGCCGTCGGGCCGGGGCCATCGGGAACCGCCCGACGCTGGGCGGTCGACCAGGTGCTCAGCCCGCGCTGAGGTCACGCCGGCGGAAACCGGCCACCGCCAGGGCCGACAGCGCGGCCGCGACCACGCCGAGACCCACCAGGTGCGCCGGATCCAGGGGCGCGTTCGGGTAGCTGCCGACCCACCAGAACGGCGAGAGGGCCTTGACCGCCGTGGGTAGCTGGAGGACCGATCCGAAGAACCGCTCCACCACGATGATCCCGCAGAACACCCACGCGAGCGCGCTCGCCCGGGGAACCCAGGCGTAGAGCGCCGCGGTGACGGCGATCAGGACCGCGATGCCGAGCGCGAACGCACCGGCACTCTTCAGCAGGATCAGCAGACTGGTGTCGCCGCCGGAGAGAGAGGCGCCGAGCCAGAGCGGCAGGGCACCACCGGCGACGAGCAGCACGAGCGCGCCGATCCCGGCGGCGGCCAGGTGGGCGAGCAGCGCGTTGGTCCTCGACGTGGGCCGGGACAGCCCCAGCCCGAGCCGGCCCTCGTCCTCCTCGGTCTGCACGCGCAGCACCGACGCGGTGGTGAACACGGCCACGGCGAGCGCGTTGTGCAGCATCATGATGGCCAGGAACGCCATGATCGGGTCGTCGCCGAAGATGGTCTCGGTGAGTTCGTTCTGTTCGGCGATCCGCTGGAGGGCGTCACCGGAGTCCGCGCCGAGGAACAGTCCGGCGGGGCCGAACATCGCCACACACCCCACGAGCCACCACAGCAAGGCCCCGCGCTGCTGGCGGACGACGAGCGCGAACGGGCTGGCCAGCGACGGCGCGGCGGCGGCGGGGCCGGGCCTGCCGTGCAGGAGGGCACCCCCGAGGTCACGCCGGGAGGCCAGGACGGCCCCGACAACCAGCACCACGACGATCGCCAGCACGCTCAGGCCGAGCGGCCAGAGCCGGACGTCCGCGTACGGTCTGGCTTGCTGTGTCCAGGCGATCGGGGACAGCCAGGACAGCCAGCTGCCGTGTTCCTGCTGGATGTCGCCGATGCCCCGGATCAGCACGGCGGCGGCGAGTGCCGCGAAGGCGAGGCCGGAGGCGCCGCGGCTGTGCACGGTCAGCTGGCTGGTCACCGTCGTGATGGCGGCGAAGACCAGGGCGGTGAGCGCCACCCCGGTCAGGAGGGTGAAGGTGTCCGCCGCGGCGAGTTGCCCGGCGCTGATCATGAGCGCGCTGCCGAACAGGGCGAAGGCGGCGTCTGCGATCAATACCATGAGGAACGCCGCCACGGTACCCGCGTGTCGCCCGATGGGCAGGGCCCGGACGAGTTCGGTGCGGCCGCTCGCCTCCTCGGCGCGCGTGTTGCGGGCGATCAGCAGGATGTTCATCGTCGCCAGGAGCGCCATCAACCACAGCGCCATCTCGTTGGCGAACATCCTGCCGATGGTGTAGTCCTCCAGCCCGTAACCCGGTCCGGCCAGCAGCGTGCCACCGGCGTTCGCGATCGAGTCGGCCCGGTTCTGCCGGTCGGCGGCGGTGGGGTAGACCGCCGCGATGGCGACCACGTAGTAACCGCAGAACGCCACCAGGGAGCCCGTCCAGACCGCCAGTCGGACCCGGTTGCGTCGCAACATGAACCGCAGGAGGTAGCCGGTGCCCGCCAGCGCGGCGGTGGCTGCCGGAGTCCGCGTCGTCGCGGGGCGGGTGGGCGGCGCCTGCCGAGCGACGTCGGCGGTCGGCGTGCTCATCGGGCCACCGCCTCGACGTTCCGGGGCGCCGCCGCGGTCGGGTCCGCGCCGTAGTGCCGCATGAACAGTTCCTCCAGCGACGGTGGGGTGGCGGTGAGACCGCGTACGTCCAGCCGCGACAGCGCGGCCAGGACCGCGCCGATCTGTGCGTTGTCGACGGAGAGGTCGACCTTGGTGACGTCACCGCTCGCGGCGGTGGTGGTGACGTCGTGGACACCCGCGAGTCCGGTGATGGCCGCCGGGTCGTCGACGACCAGCGCGCTGACCGTGGTACGGGTCAGGTGTCGCAGCTCGGCGAGGGTGCCGGACTCGACCGTGCGACCACTCCTGATGATCGTGACGGTGTCGCAGACCTTCTCCACCTCGCTCAGGATGTGCGAGGAGAGCAGCACCGCCCGTCCCGCGTCCTTGACCCGCTGTACGTGCTCGGTGAAGACCGCCTCCATCAGGGGGTCCAGGCCGGAGGTCGGCTCGTCGAAGATGTAGAGCTCGGGGTCGATGAGGAAGGCGGCCACGAGCGCCACCTTCTGGCGGTTGCCCTTCGAGTACGTGCGTGCCTTCTTGGTCGGGTCGAGCTCGAAGCTGTCCAGCAGGGCGGCTTTGCGCTTTCGGCGCTCCGCCCGATCGGAAGTGTCGTGCAGCCGGGTCAGGTAGTCGATGGCCTCGCCGCCGGTGAGGTTGGGCCACAGGCTCACGTCACCGGGAACGTAGGCGAGCCGGCGGTGCAGGGCCACGGCGTCGCGCCAGGCGTCGCCACCGAAGAGCCGGGCGGTACCGGAGTCGCGGCGCTGCAGGCCGAGCAGCACCCGGATCGTGGTCGACTTCCCGGCGCCGTTGGGGCCGAGGAATCCGGCGATCTCACCGGGACGGACGGTCAGGTGCAGGCCGTCGAGCGCTTTGACGGAGCCGAACGACTTGCGCAGGTCGGCGATTTCGACGGGGTTCGCTGTCATTGTCACTCCCAGGGAGAGAGGCGGGTGCCGCGGTGGTGAGCGTTGGCCGGTCGGTGCGGCAGGTGGACCGTGCGGCACCGGCTCGGCGATCAACGTTCGTCGAGCCGGCGCCACGGGGCCGAGGTACCGGAGGTGTTTCGCCCCGGTGGTGCCCGAGCCCAACTACATTGTCGAGGCTCGGTGTGTCACGCCCGCTTGTTGAAGGTGGAGACCGACCACAGGTATCCGATGAACGCCAGCCCGAGACACCAGGCGACGGCTGCCAACGCGCTACCGGTCGAGGGTTGGCCCATCAACAGTCCGCGCAGCGTCTCGATGATCGGGGTGAACGGCTGGTACTCCGCGAACTGCCGCATGCCGGCTCCCATCGAGTCCGCTGGCACGAACGCGCTGCTCAGGAACGGCAGCATGATCAGCGGTACGGTGGCGATGCCGGCCGACTCCACGGTCTTCGCGGCGAGCCCCAACGCCACGGTGAGCCATCCGGCCGCGAAGCCGAGCAGCACGATCACGCCGATCGCGGCGAGCCAGTCGACGGGACCGGCACTGGGGCGGAAGCCCAACCCGAAGGCAACCCCGATGATGGCGGCGCAGGCCACCAGGCAGCGCAGGGTGGTCATGATCACGTGCCCGGTCAGCACGGAACCCCGAGAGACGTCCATGACCTTGAAACGATTGATGATGCCTTTGGTCATGTCGGAGTTCACCTCCGTCGCGGTGGCCCCCAGCCCGTAGCTGACCGCCATCACGAGCAGGCCCGGGGTCGCGTAGTCGATGTAGCTGGAGCCGACGTCGAACGCGCCGCCGAACACCTTGACGAACATCAGCATGATCACGATCGGGAAGAGGATCGCGTTGAACACGGTGGTCGGGTTGCGCAGGGTGTGCCGGAGGTTGCGGCGCAGCATGACGGTCGAGTCACCGAACGCGGTCGCGACACTGCTCATCGTACGATCGCCTCCTCACGCGGGCGGCTGGTGGCGGAGTGCTCGGTCAGGGACAGGAAGACGTCGTCGAGGTCGGGGGTCCGTACGGCGAACTCCCGGAGATTGATCGACTGCTCGTCGAGGCGGTTGAGCAGGGCCAGCAGCGACCGCGGCTCACCGTCGTGTGGCACCTGCAGGGTCAGCTCGTCGTCGTCCCGGGTGACGGTGCCCAGAATCCGGGCCGCCGCGTCGAGGTCGTGCACCTCGGCGAACCGCAGTTGCAGGTGTGCGCCGGGGACCTGGCGCTTGAGCTGCTCGGGGGTGCCCTGGGCGACCAGCCGGCCCTCGTTGAGGACCGCCACCTGGTCGGCGAGCTGATCGGCTTCCTCCAGGTACTGGGTGGTCAGGAAGATGGTGGTGCCGTCGGCGACCAGCTCGCGGACGATGCTCCACATCGTGCGCCGGCTACGCGGGTCGAGGCCGGTCGTCGGCTCGTCCAGGAAGATGATGTCCGGGTTGCCGACGAGCGTCATCGCCAGGTCGAGCTTGCGTCGCATGCCGCCCGAGTAGGTCGAGGCCAGCTTGTCCGCCGCCGCCACCAGGTCGAAGCGTTCCAGCAACCGCGTGACGACCGTGTCACCGGTGCGCAGGTGCTTGAGGTCGGCGACCAGGCGTAGGTTCTCCCGGCCCGACAGCAGCTCGTCCACCGCGGCGAACTGGCCGGTCACGCCGATGGCCGAGCGCACCTGCCTGGTCGCGGTCGTCACGTCGTGTCCGGCGACGTGCACCGTACCGGCGTCGGCTCGCAGCAGGGTCGTCAGGATGTTCACGGTCGTGGTCTTGCCCGCCCCGTTCGGGCCGAGCAGGGAGAAGACCGATCCCGCGGGGACGTCGAAGTCGATGCCGTCGAGGACCACCTTGTCGCCGTAGCTCTTGCGCAGTCCTGAAACAGAAACCGCTGAACGTCTCACTTCTCCACCGTCCTCGTCGTGTCCGAAACGCAGCGCGTCCGCCGTGATCGGGCACCGGCGTCCCTCTCAGGATGGTTCGGCTCAGCGTCTGCCGAGTAGTAAGCGTATTTGTCGCCAATGCGGTGTCTACGTCCCGAAGCCACCTATAGGGGTTGCCGGCCGAGAATAGGGGCCCGGCCCGGCGGGACCGTTTCTGCGACAGGGGCCCCGTAAATGGTTGGGGGAGAGCCCTCCGGAACAGGGGTATCACCATCCTTGACAGGTATCCGCGGCCGGCGCCTACGATGACCTGGCATTTATTCGGCGGCCGTTGAATGTCGGGCGTCATCTCGATTCGAACCCGAGTCATTTCGCGACGATCTCAAGGACGGTGGCACGTGAGCACGAACCCTTTCGATGACGAGAACGGCAGCTTCTACGTCCTGGTCAACGACGAGGACCAGCACTCCCTGTGGCCGGTCTTCGCCGAGGTGCCGGCCGGCTGGCGGGTCGTTTTCGGCGCGGACGTCAAGGCCGCCTGCCTGGAGTTCGTCGAGCAGAACTGGACCGACCTGCGCCCGCGGAGTCTGCGGGAGGCAATGGCGGCGAACTGACCGTCGTCGTATCTCGCGGAGGAGTGGAGCGTCATGTTTGTGCCCAGCATGTACCGGGAGCCGGACCCACAGTGGATCCGGGAGCTGGTTCGGCGGAATCCGCTGGCGTTGTTGATGACCAACGGTGCCGACGCGGACGGGCCGTTCGGCACTCACCTGCCGGTCATCGCGGATCCGGCCGCGGCCGCCCATGACTCGCCGGACCTGACCGGCACCACGCTGCTCGGTCACATGAACCGGGCGAATCCGCAGTGGAAGGCGCTGCGCACCGGCACGCCCGCGGTGCTCAGCTTCGCCGGCCCGCACGGATACGTCTCGCCGACGCTGTACCCGTTCACGCCCGCGGCGCCGACCTGGAACTACACCGCGGTGCAGTTGCGCGGCGTGATCGAGCCGATCGAGTCCGCGGAGGAGACGCTGTCGGTGGTGCGGGCGACCGCGGGGACTCTGGAGGCCGACTTCGGAAACGGTTGGGACATGACCGATTCGATGGGCCACTTCCGCCGGATTCTGCCCGGGGTTGGCGCCTTTCGTTTCACCGTCACCCGCTCCGAGGCGATTTTCAAGCTCAGTCAGGAACAGAACCGTGAGACACAGGGCCAGGTGTGCCGACACTTCCAGGAAGCAGCCGGGGGGCAGCGCGAGGTGGCGGAATACATGACCAGGATGGCCGAGCGCGGCTGAGACGTCCGGGCGGCGGGAAGTTCGATCGGATGAATTCGCGCCGCCCACCTCTGGTTTCGACAAGGAATGGGGGAAATCAGTGAAGACCGTGGACGAATGCCGAACCAGACCGGTGGGCGCCGGCGGACCCATGCAGCACGATCTCGTGGTCTCGTTCGTCGGCAACCAGGCAACGGTACGGAAGTCGGGAATGGTCTTCCCGCAGGGTCTGTCCGAGCGATCCTGGGAACAGATCGGCAGCAGTCTCCGCGAGCTGGCGAACTCGTCGGCCTGGTGGCTCGCCGACTGGCTGATCTTCGGAGAGGTCACGTACGGGTGGCGGCGGTACCGGGAGGCCATCGAGCGGACCGGCCTGGACTACCAGACTCTGCGCAACTACGCGTGGGTGGCCCGGCGGTTCGAGCAGGGCCGGCGGCGGGACACGCTCAGCTTCGCCCACCATGCCGAGCTGGCCCGCCTGGCACCGGCGGAGCAGGACTACTGGCTGCGCAAGGCCGAGCAGCAGAAGTGGTCGCGCAACGAACTCCGCAAGGCGGTTCGGGCCAGCCTGGCCGAGCGCGGCGCGAACGCCGCACCTCCGGTCGCCGACGGCGACCAGAGTCAGGGCGTCGTGCAGCTGGCAGAGGCGAGCGACGCCGGGAAGCGCAAGGGCTCGACCACCAAGATCACCATTGAGCTGTCCGCGAACCAACTGGACTGCTACTCGAAGTTGGCCGCCGCGCGCGGTCTCTCCGTCGACGAATGGGTCACCCGTGTCCTCGACGCCGTCGATCGGCGCGTCGCCTGACGACGCCGCACCGTCCCCCTCGTGGTGATCCGGCAACCAGGCCGGCCGGCCACCCGTCACATCGGAGTAGGTTGATGATTCTTCCGGGTAAACGAGTACCGCTGCCCTCGGTGCCGGTGGTCCACCATCGATTCGAGGCACACGCCGCGGACACCCCCGACGCCATCGCGGTCCACTGTGCCGGGCAGCGCGTGTCGTACCGGGACCTGAACGCCAGAGCCAACCAGTTCGCGCATCTGCTCGCCGGGCGCGGGCACGGACCTGGCGCCAAGGTCGGTGTCTGCCTCGACTATTCGATCGACATGCTGGTCGCCATCCTGGGCACCCTCAAGGCGGGTGCGGCCTACGTACCGCTGGACCCGGCCTACCCGGCCGCCCGCCTGCGACTGCTGTTGGGGCAGATACCGCAGCTCGCCGCGATCGTCGCCGCGCCCGCCACGATCGAGCTGGTGGAATGCGCGAACGCCCCGGTCATCGACCTGACGCAGGCGTCCGACGAGCTGGCGGCGATGCCGGCGGTCAACCCCGACGTGCCGCTCACCGGCGAGGATCTCTGCTATGCGGTCTTCACCTCGGGCTCGACCGGTACGCCGAAGCTGACCGCCGTCCGGCACGAGAACTGGTTCAACCTCCTGAACTGGCTGACCTTCGAGTTCGACCTGCATCGCGAGTCGCACAACCTCGTGGTCAGCGCGTTCGGATTCGACCTCTCGCAGCGCAGCCTGATGATGCCGTTGTTCTGCGGCGCCACCCAGTACCTCATGGCCAGCCGGAACTTCGACGCCGCGATGGCGTACCGGATGTTGTCCGAGCACGAGATCCGGACGGTGAACTGCGCCTCGTCCACTCTCTACGTCCTGGTGGACTGGGAGGTCGCGAGCGGCGGAGACGCCCTCACCCGGCTGGACTACGTGCTGTTCGGCGGGGAGCCGCTGCACGTCGAGCGCGTCCTGGACTGGGCCAGGGCCGAGGGAAACACCTGCACCCTGCTGCACCAGTACGGCGTCGCCGAGTGCGCGGACGTCGCGACCTCGTACGACCTCGCCGACTATCGCAGCGACGAGCACGACATCGCGCCGGTCGGCCGGCCCGGCTACAACACCGACATCCACATCCTCGACGAGCAACTGCGCGGGATACCCACCGGGAAACCGGGCGAGATCTGCATCGCCGGCCGCAGCGTCGGCGCGGGTTACCTGAACGGCTCGGGTCCCGAGTCGGCGCGATTCACCACGATCCAGGTCCACGGCGCTCCGGTGCGCATCTACCGCACCGGCGACCGCGGATACGTCACCGACACCGGTCAGCTCATCGTCCTGGGCCGGATGGACACGCAGGTGAAGGTGCGCGGCATGCGTATCGATCCGCACGAGATCGAACGGGCGTTGGGCCGGCTGACCGGAGTCCGGCAGGCCGCCGTCGTGGTGAGCCCCGACGGCTCCGGCGAGCTGACCGCATTCCTGGTGCCGACCGGTGCCGAGCTGGCCGACAACGACGTGCGTGCCCGCCTGCTGGAGTCCCTGCCGCGGAACATGGTCCCGGCCCGATTCCGCACCATCGCCCGACTGCCGTTGACGCCGCACGGGAAGGTCGACCGCGCGGCGCTGCTCGACGAGCTGCGGACCGGCTCACCGGCCCGATGACCGACGAAGGGAACGTGATGATTACCGAAAGAGTGCACGCGATCTGGCGCCGCGAACTCGGGCGGGACGACGTGGCTGTCGACGACGACTTCTTCGCCCTCGGTGGCCAGTCGGTGATAATGGCCCGAATTCAGCGGTCCCTCATCGTCGAACTGGGTGTCGAGGTGCCCGTGGACCAGCTGTTCCGCAACCCGACGGTGGCATCCATCTCGGCGTACATCGAATCCGCGCAGGCCACGACCGGATAGCGGCGCACACCGGCCTGCCGACGCTGCACAGCGGCTCTTTCCGCGCTGTGTGAACGCTTACCTCACCCGGCCCCGTCCGGGGCCGTATCAATCGTGAAGCCTGGTTAAGAGAGGCGCCATGTACGACGTCATTGTCATAGGTGCCCGTTGCGCGGGTTCGCCGACGGCCATGCTGTTCGCGCGGCAGGGGTACCGGGTCCTGCTCCTGGAGAAGGCGAAGTTCCCGCAGGACACCCTCTCCTCGCACTACCTGCACTCGCAGGGCGTGGCGCTGCTCGACCGGTGGGGGCTGCTCGACGAGCTGCGCGCCACCGATGTCCAGCCCATCACCCACCAGGTGTACGAGGCACCCGGAGTGCGGGTGGAGGGGTTCTCCCTGCCGATCAACGGCCTGCGGACCACGTACGCGCCCCGGCGGTACGTCCTCGACCCCATCCTCGCGGCGGGTGCCGTGCGGGCCGGGGCGGAGTTCCAGCAGTCGTGCACGGTCAACGACCTGATCTACGAGGACGACCGGGTCGTGGGGGTCAGGTACACCACGCCCGCTGGCGTGCAGACGACCGAACGGGCGCGGCTCGTGGTCGGCGCGGACGGCATGCGTTCGCTCGTCGCCCGCAAGGTCGGCGCGCCGAACGTGATCGAGCACGCCCGGCTGACCTGCGTCTACTACAGCTACTGGGCCGGGGTGCCGGCGAACTTCGAGCTCTACGAGCGGCCCGGTCGCTGGATCGGCGTGGTACCCACGAACAACGACCTGACCCTGCTGATGACCTACTTCCCGCAGGCCGACTTCGGCGATGTCCGCAAGGCGGTGGAGCCCTCCTATCTGGAGGCGTTCCGCACGACGGCACCCGAGCTGTACGAGCGGATGCAGTCCGGCGAGCGGGTGGAGCAGCTGTACGGCACCGGGCACCAGGAGAACTACTTCCGCAAGGCGTACGGGCCCGGCTGGGTGCTGGTGGGCGACGCGGTCAACCACAAGGACTCGATCACCGCGCGGGGCATCACCGAGGCGTGGGTGCAGGCACAGACGCTCACCGATTACGTCGGCACGGACCTGCACGACGAGCGTGCGCTGCGCTCGGCGCTGCGGCGTTACGAGCGCAGCCTGGGCAACGAGGCCCTCAACCACTACCAGGGCGCTCTCAACGTGGCCGAACTCAAGCCCGAGGGGCGCACGGACATGCTGCGCAAGCTGGTCGGTCACCAGGAGCACATCGATCGCTACTTCTCGACCCTGTCGGGGGCGATCTCCATCGACGACTTCTACAACGAGGAACTTCTGGCTCTGCTCGACCAGGACTGACTGACGTTCTGCTCCCCAGGTTCGCCGATTTGGAGAAACAATGATTCCGTTGTCGTTCGCGCAGCGCCGGTTGTGGTTTGTGGACCGGTTCGAGGGGCCGTCGCCGACCTATAACGGCGCTTTCGCCTTGCGGTTGACCGGTGAGCTGAACGTCGGTGCGCTGGAGTCAGCGCTCCGGGACGTCATCGACCGGCACGAGGTTCTCCGTACCGTGATCGTCGAAGGCGACGACGGGATCCCCTATCAGGAGGTGCTGCCGTCCGGGGCCAGGCCGTTCGACCTGCCGGCCGTGCAGGTCGCGGAGGCGGACCTGCCGGCGGCGGTCGACGCGGTGGCCAAGGAGACCTTCGACCTGGCCACCGACACACCGATCCGCGCCCGGCTGCTGCGCACCGGACCTGATGCGCACACCCTCGTCCTGGTGGTGCACCACATCGCCCTGGACGGGGAGTCGCTGGGGCCGCTGCTGCGCGATCTGAGCACCGCGTACGCGGCGCGTCGCCAGGCACGGGCACCACAGTGGGAGCCGCTGCCGCTCCAGTACGCCGACTACACGCTGTGGCAGCAGGAGATGCTCGGTGACGAGTCGGACCCGGAGAGTGTGGCCGCGCGGCAGTTGGCGTACTGGCGTGCGGCGCTCGACGGTCTGGCGCAGCCTCTGGCGCTGCCGACGGACCGGCCCCGTCCGCGAGTGATGCGCTCGCACGGCGACCTGGTGGAGTTCCCGATCGAACCCGAGCTGCTCGCGGCCGTGCAGCGACTCGTGGCCGAGCAGGACGTCACGGTGTCGATGGTCATGCACTCCGCGCTGGCGGTGCTGCTGCGCCACCTGGGGTGCGGCGACGACGTGCCGATCGGCGCGCCCATCGCCGGCCGGGTCGACGAGGAGCTGCGTGACCTGGTCGGGTTCTTCGTCAACACCTGGGTGCTGCGGGTCGACCTCAGCGGCAACCCGAGCTTCCGTCAGCTGCTCGACCGGGTGCGTGATCGCTGCCTGGGCGCCTACGACAACCAGGACCTGCCGTTCGAACGGCTGGTGGAGCTGCTGAACCCGGACCGCTCGACCGCGTACCACCCGTTCTTCCAGGTGATGCTCGCCTGGCAGGAACCCCTGGGCGAGCTCAGCTTCGCCGGTCTGCGGACCGAGTCGGAGACCCTGGAGACGGGAACGGCCAAGTTCGACCTGTTCTTCAACATCATCCCGAACGGTTCCGGTGGCGCCGGCGTCCGCCTGGAGTACGCCACCGACCTGTTCGACCGGCACACGGTCGAGGGCGTCGCCGCCCGCTTCACGCGCGTGCTGCGCCAGCTCGTCGCCGACCCGGACCGCGACGTCGACCGGACCGACGTGCTCGCGCCGGCCGAACGCGACAGGTTGCTCACCCGGTTCAACGACACCGCCACGACCGTCGACGAGCAGACGATCCCGGAGCTGGTGGAGCGTCAGACGGCCCGCACCCCGGACGCGGTGGCGGTGGTCTGCGACGGCCGGACGCTCACCTACCGCGAACTCGACGACCGGGCCGACCGGCTCGCCCGGGAACTCCTGCGGCGCGGGGCCACTCCGGAGGACCTGGTCGTGTTGGCGGTGCCGCGCTCGGCGGACCTGGTGGTCGGCCTGCTCGGGATCCTCAGGTCCGGTGCCGGGTACCTGCCGATGGACACGCGGTATCTGGGCGCCCGGGCCGCGGGCGTACTGGCCGAGGCGCGTCCGCGTTTCGCCGTCACCGACACCGCGACCTTGGCGGAGCTGCCCCACGACGACATGTCGGTCGTCAACCTCGACGACCGCGACCAGTGGGCCGCGCCCGACGGGACCACAGCGGTGCGGCCGCCGGCCGCCGACAACCTCGCGTACGTCATGTACACCTCGGGCTCCAGCGGCAGGCCGAAGGGCGTCGCGATCACCCACCGCAACGTCGTCAACGGGGTGCGGGCGTTGACCCGCCGCCTGGACGCGCCACCCGGATGGCGGATGCTGGCCGGCACCTCGGTCAACTTCGACGTCTCGGTCTTCGAGCTGCTGACCACGTTGTCCACCGGCGGCACGGTCGAGGTGGTGTCCGACGCGCTGACACTCGCCGAGCGTGACGGCTGGGACGGGCACGTGGTCAGCGCGGTGCCGTCGGTGCTCGGCGAACTGGCCGCCCACCTGGACCGGGCACCGAACGTCCGTACCGTCGTCCTCGCCGGTGAGGTGCTGCCCGGCCGCCTGATGCGGCAGATCCGCGAGGTCCGGCCCGACGTGCAGATCGTCAACTCGTACGGGCAGAGCGAGAGCTTCTACGCCACCACCTTCTCCCTGCCGGCGAACCAGGACTGGACGCACAGCGACGTCGCGCCCATCGGCACCCCGCTGGACAACGTGCGCGCCTACGTGCTGGGTCCGGGACTCGTGCCGGTACCGCAGGGGGTGCTCGGCGAGCTGTACGTCGCCGGCGCCTCGCTCGGGCGCGGCTACCACGGTCAACCGGGCCTGACCGCCGAACGCTACGTGGCCAACCCGTTCGGTCCGGCCGGCGAGCGGATGTACCGCACCGGCGACCTGGTCCGCTGGCGGGCCGACGGCCAACTGGAGTGCGTCGGTCGCGACGACAGCCAGGTCAAGGTGCGCGGTTTCCGCATCGAGACGGCCGAGGTGGAAGCGGCCTGCACGCAGCATCCCGGGATCAGCGAGGCCGTCGTGATCACCCGCGAGGTCCCCGGCGGCGGGCGGCGGCTCGTCGCCTACGTGGTCCACACCGGCGACGGTGGGGTCGGCGACGACGGTGCCGGCGGCATCGGCGACGTCGACGTGCAGGCCGGCGCCTCCGCGGCCGAGCTGCGCGAGTTCGTCGCGGCACGGCTGCCCGACTACATGGTGCCGTCGGCCTTCGTCGCCCTGAGCCGACTTCCGGTCGGCCCGACCGGCAAGTTGGACCGCGCTGCCCTGCCCGAACCGGAGTTCTCCGGTGGAACCTACCGGGCGCCGCGCACCGAGGCCGAGTCCATCATCGCCACGGCGTACGCGGACGTGCTCGGGGTCGACCGGGTCGGTATCGACGACGACTTCTTCGGCATCGGCGGGGACAGCCTGCGCTCGATCCAGGTGGTCGCCCGGGCCCGGGCGCGCAACCTGCACCTGACCACCCGGGAGATCTTCGAGGGCCGCACCGTGGCCCGGCTCGCCGAGCTGGCGAGCGCCCGAAGTGACCGCACCCCCGCGCTCGTCGAGGACGCCGGTGGCGGGGTCGGCCCGATGGTGCTGCCCCCGGTGGCCCGGCAGGTGTTCGAACACGGCGGCGCGATCGACCGCTTCGCCATGGCCATGACGCTCGAGCTGCCGGTCGGCATCGACGCGGACGGGCTGACCGCGACGCTGGACGCCGTCCTCGACCGGCACGACCTGCTGCGTGCGCGGCTGGTCCGCGACGGCGACCTCAGCCTCGACGTCCGCCCACCGGGCAGCGTACGGGCGGGCGACCTGCTGCACCCGGTCGCCTGCGACGGCAACTGGGCGGAACCGTCCGCGCTGGCGCGGGCGCAGTCGGAGCTGCAGGTTGCGCTCGGTCGGCTCGACCCGGAAGCCGGGATCATGGCCGACTTCGTCTGGTTCGCCGCCACCGACGGCACCGGTCGACTGCTCGTCGTGCTGCACCACCTGGTCGTGGACGGTGTCTCCTGGCGCATCCTGATGTCGGACCTCGCCGAGGCGTGGCACCGGATCGGCTCCGGCCGCCCGGCCGACCTGCCCGCGGTCGGCACGTCGGCGCGCCGGTGGACCGCCGCCCTGGCCGACGAGGCGCTCTCCCCGCAGCGGGAGACCGAGTTGGCCTACTGGCGTGACCTGCTAGAGCTACCGAACCCGCCGCTGGGCCAGCGGATGTTCGACCCGACGGTGGACCTGATGGGCACCGTCGAGACCGTGCGACTGCGGCTGCCCGCCGAGGTCACCGACGTCGTGCTGACCGAGCTGCCGGCGGCCTTCCGGGCGACCGGGACCGACGTGCTGCTCGCCGCGCTGGCCCTGGCCCTCGACCGGTGGCGCGGTGCGCCGCTACCCACCGTGGTGCGGCTGGAGGGGCACGGCCGCGAGGAGGACGTCGTGCCCGGCGCGGACCTGTCCCGGACCCTGGGGTGGTTCACCAGCATGTACCCGGCCCGGGTGGCGGTACCCGGGGTCGACCTCGCCGACGTGCTGGTCGGCGGCCCGGCCGCCGGTACGGCGATCAAGCTGGTCAAGGAGCAGTTGCGTGAGGTGCCCGACAAGGGGCTGGGCTACGGACTGCTGCGCTACCTCAACCCGGAGACCGGCGAGCAGCTCGCCGACTACCCGCCACCGCAGATCGGCTTCAACTACCTCGGCCGGATCTCCGACACGGACGTGCCCGAACACCTGCGTGCCCATGGGTGGGTGCCGGCGTCCTGGTCCACCGAACTGATCGCGATGCCCGACCCGGACCTGCCCGCCCTGTCCGCACTGGAGGTCAACTCGGTCGCCGTGGACACCGCCGACGGCACCCAGCTACAGACGATCTTCATGTTCCCCTCCGGGGTGTTGTCCCGGGAGCGGGTCACCGAACTGGCCGACCTGTGGGCCGACGTGCTGCGGGGCATGGCCGCGTACGCCGCCCGTACGCCCATCGGTGGCCTCACCCCCTCGGACGCCCCGCTGGTCTCGGTCCGGCAGGACGAGATCGAGAGCTGGGAGCAGCGCTACGGCCGGCTGGCCGAGGTGTGGCCGCAGGCACCGGGCCAGTCCGGCATCCAGTTCCAGGCCGCGCTCGCCGACGACACCTTCGACGTCTACCACATGCAGTTCGTGCTGCACCTGTCCGGACCCGTCGAACCCACGAGGATTCGGTCGGCCGGACAGGCGTTGCTGCGCCGGTACCCGAACCTGCGCTCCGCGTTCCTCACCGCGACCGACGGCGATCCCGTCCAGGTCGTGCCGGAACACGTCGCCCTGCCCTGGCGGCACATGGACCTGACGGGGCAGGGCGACGCGGAACAGCACGCCGCGCTGGACCGCCTGCTGGCCGAGGACCGGGCCGACCGGCTCGACCCCACCCGGCCGCCGCTGCTGCGCCTGGCCCTGCTCACCTGCGGACCGCAGCGGGCCAAGCTGGTCATCACGGCACACCACACCCTGTTCGACGGCTGGTCGTCACCTCTGGTGATCAAGGATCTGGTCCAGCTCTACGCCGACAACCAGGCGCTGCCGCCGGTGCGCGACTACGGCGACTACCTGGCCTGGCTGTCCCGCCAGGACCGCCAGGAGTCGGCCGCCCGGTGGCAGGCCGAACTCGCCGGCTTCGACCAGCCGACCATCGTGGCACCGGACACCCCGATCGCCGAGGAGGCCTCCGCTCTCGGGCGCGTCGAGGTGCCGTTCTCGATCGACCAGGGACGCGAGCTCGCCGGGCGGGCCGCGCAACTCGGAGTCACCCTGAACACCCTGCTGCAGGGCGCGTGGGCGATCCTGCTGTCGAAGCTGACCGGCCGGCCGGACGTGGTGTTCGGCGCCGCGGTCAACGGTCGCCCGGCGGAGCTCACCGGTTCCGACGAGATGGTCGGCCTGTTCATCAACACCCTGCCGACCAGGGCGTACTGCCGGCCGTACGACAGCATCGGCGAGGTCGTCACCGAGCTGCAGAACCGGCAGGTCGCGCTGCTCGACCACCACTACTACGGGCTGGCCGACATCCAGCGGGGCACCGGGCTGCCCGCCCTGTTCGACACGATCGTCGTGTTCGAGAACTATCCGATCGACCGGGTCGGCATCGTCGAGGCGAACACCGCCGCCGGTTTCACCATCGACCGCATCCGGCCGCTCGCCGGCTCGCACTACCCGCTCACGCTCAACTCCTCCGACCCCTACCTGCGGCTCTCCCTCGACTACCAGACCAACCTGTTCGACCGGGACGCGGCCGAGGTGATCGCCGCGCGACTCGTCCGGGTGCTGGAGCAGATGCTCGACGATCCGACGACCGCCGTCGGCGCCGTGGACGTGCTCTCCGACCACGAGCGGGACTGGTTGCTGCGGAAGGTCAACGACACCGCACACCCGGTGCCCGCGGACACGCTACCCGGCGCGTTCGAGGCCCAGGTTGAGCGCGACCCGGACCGGCTGGCGCTGATCCACGAGCGGGAGAACCTGACGTACGGTGAGTTCAACCGGCGCGCCAACCAGTTGGCGCACTGGTTGGTCGACCAGGGTGCCGGACCCGAGCAGCTGGTCGCGGTGCGGATTCCCCGCTCGGTGGACCTCCTGGTGGCGATCTACGCGGTGGTCAAGGCCGGCGCGGCCTATCTGCCGCTGGACACCGAGCTGCCGGCCGACCGGGTCCGCAAGGTGTTGGACAGCGCGCGGCCGCTGCTGGTGCTCGACCAGGACCTGCCCGACGTGTCCGGCCACCCGACGGAGAACCCGCCGCGTACGCTGTCGCCGGAGAACGCCGCGTACGTCATCTACACCTCCGGCTCGACCGGTGTGCCCAAGGGCGTGCAGGTGACGCACCGGGCGATCATGAACCGGCTCAGGTGGGGCCTGGCGCACTTCGACGTCGGCGCCGAGGACCGCGTGCTGCTGAGCACCACCGCGAGCTTCGACGTGTCGGTGCCGGAGCTGTTCGCACCGCTACAGGTCGGCGCCGCCGTGGTGATCGCCCGGCCGGACGGACGCCGCGACCCCGCCTATCTCAGTGACCTGATCCAGCGGGAACGGGTGACGGGCGCGGACTTCGTGCCCAGCCTCCTGGACGCCTTCCTCACCGAGCCCACGGCCAAGGAGTGCGACAGCCTGCGCTGGATCGAGGTCGCGGGGGAGGCGTTCCCCGCCGCCCTGGCCAACGCGGCGGTCGACCTGCTGCCCGACTGCGAGGTGCACAACCTCTACGGTCCGACCGAGGCCGCGGTCGAGGTCACGGCGTGGCGGCACGTGCCGGGCGCGGACCGGGTGCCGATCGGCGCGCCGGTGTGGAACACCCAGGTCTACGTGCTCGACGGGTCGCTGCGCCCGGTCGCGCCCGGAGTGGTCGGCGAGTTGTACCTCGCCGGCGCCGGGCTGGCCCGCGGCTACCTGGGACAGACCGGGCTGACCGCCGGCCGGTTCGTCGCCTGTCCGTTCGGCGCGCCCGGATCCCGGATGTACCGCACCGGCGACCTGGTGCGCTGGAACCAGGAGGGCCAGGTCGAGTACCTCGGTCGGTCCGACTTCCAGGTCAAGGTTCGCGGGTTCCGCATCGAACTGGGCGAGATCGAGCAGGTGCTCACCGCACTCCCGCAGGTCGGCACCGCGGTGGTGGTGCTGCGCGAGGACCGCCCCGGCGACCAACGGCTCGTCGCGTACGTCGTACCGGCCGACGCGGCCGGGGACGCCGCGCGGCTGGACCTGACGGCGCTCACCGAGCAGGCCCGGCAGAGCCTGCCCGAGTACATGGTCCCCTCGGCGATCATCCCGTTGGACGGACTTCCCCTGACGTCGAGCGGGAAGCTCGACCGCAACGCGCTGCCCGCCCCGGAGCAGTCCACCACCGCGACCGGGCGGGGACCGCGTGACCACACCGAGGAGGTCCTCTGCCGGCTCTTCGCCGAGCTGCTCGGGGTGGACGAGGTCGGCATCGACGTCGACTTCTTCGAGCACGGCGGCCACTCCCTGCTGGCCACTCGCCTGATCGGCCGTATCCGCAAGGAACTCAAGGTCGACGTCAAGGTCACCATGGTCTTCCGCAGTCCGACTGTCGCCCAGCTGGCGGCGCAGATCGAGAAGCTCTCCACCTCAAGTCGCCCTCAGCTGCGCCCGATGAACGTGTAGGAGTGCGTCGATGATCCCGTTGTCCTTCGCCCAACGCCGGATGTGGTTCCTCCACCGCCTGGAGGGCGCGTCCGCGACGTACAACATCCCGTTCGTCCTGCGCCTGAGTGGGCCACTGGACACGGCGGCGCTGTGCGCGGCCTTCACCGATGTCATCGCGCGGCACGAGAGCCTGCGCACCCTCATCGTCGAGAACGCGGACGGCACCCCCGAACAGCGGGTGCTGTCACCCGAGGAGGCGGTCTTCCAGAGCCGGTTCCTCACCGTCGCCCGCGACGCCTCGCACGCCGCGGTGCAGGCCGCGGTACGCCAGGGGTTCGACCTGCAGACGCAGATTCCGCTGCGGGTCACGATCTTCCAGGAGGCTCCGCAGGAGCACCTGGTGGCGTTCGTGTTCCACCACATCGCCGCGGACGGGGCGTCGATGGGGCCGTTCCTGCGGGACCTGGTGACGGCGTACTCGGCCCGGCTGCGGGGTGCCGCACCACAGTGGGCCCCGCTGCCGGTGCAGTACAAGGACTACACGATCTGGCAGCAGCAGCTGCTCGGTGACGAGTCCGACCCGGACAGCATCGCCGCGGCGCAGGTCGAGTACTGGCGTACGGAGCTGGCCGACGTGCCGCAACCGGTGAACCTGCCGCTGGATCGGCCGCGTCCGACGGCGGCCAGCCACCAGGGCGGTCACGTCGACTTCGAGTTGGACGAGGAGCTGCTCACCGGCGTCGCCAAGATCGCCGCGCAGCACGGCGCCACGGCTCCGATGGTCGCTCAGGCCGCGCTGGCGGTGCTGCTGCACCATCTCGGCGCCGGCAACGACCTGACGATCGGTAGCCCGATCGAGGGGCGCGCCGACGAGCAACTCGACGACCTGATCGGCTTCTTCGCCAACACCTGGGTGCTGCGCGTCGACCTGTCCGGGAACCCGACGTTCGAGGATCTGCTCAGGCAGGTCCGGGACCGGGCCCTGGCCGCGTACGACAACCAGGACGTGCCGTTCGAGCGTCTGGTGGAGCTGCTGAGCCCGGACCGGACCACCGCCTACCAGCCGCTGTTCCAGGTGATGCTGGCCTGGCAGTTCGAATGGGCGCAGGTCGAACTGCCGGGGCTGCGGGTCACCCCGGTCCCGGCGGGCACCGGGACCGCCAAGTTCGACCTCTTCTTCAACATCGTCCCGGCACCGGCCGGCGGTGCCTACGGGCGGCTGGAGTACGCGACCGAACTGTTCGACCCGGCCACGGCCGAGCACCTGGTCGACCGCTATCTGCGGGTGCTGCGGCAGGTGGTCGCCGATCCCGCGGCGCGACTCGCGGCGGTGGAGCTGCTCACCGACGCCGAGCGGGACCGGCTGGTCCTGCTGAACCGGACGACGGCACCGGTGCCGAACGCCACGGTCGCGGAGCTGGTTGCCGCCCAGGTGGTCCGCACCCCGGACGCGACGGCGGTGGTGTGCGGACCGACCACGTTGTCGTACCGGGAACTCGACGTCCGCGCGAGCCGGCTGGCCGCGCTGCTGCGGCAGCGCGGTGTCGGGCCGGACGTCCTGGTCGCCGTGGCCCTGCCACGATCGGTGGACCTGGTGGTCACGCTGCTGGGCGTGCTCAAGGCCGGCGGGGCCTACCTGCCGGTCGACCCTGCCTACCCGGCCGGGCGGGTCGCCCTCCTGCTCGAGGCCGCCCGACCGGCCCTGGTGGTGACCGACGCCGCGACGGCGGCGGTGGTCGTCGGCGCGCCGTCGGTGCTGCGGCTCGACGACCTGTGCCTGGACGGCCCGGCGGCGCAGCTGCCGCAGACCGGTGTGCGGCCGGAGCATCTCGCGTACGTGATGTTCACGTCCGGGTCGACCGGCGTGCCCAAGGGGGTCGCGGTCACCCACGGCGGTGTGGTCAACGGCGTGTGGGACCTGCGCCGCCGGCTGCGGGTCGAGGCGGACTCCCGGATGCTGGCCGCGACGTCGGTGAACTTCGACGTCTCGGTGTTCGAGACCTTCACCGCGCTGACCACGGGCGCGAGCATCGAGATCGTCCGTGACGTGCTCGAACTCGCCGAACGTGGCGGCTGGTCGGGGACCACCGTCAGCGCCGTGCCCACAGTGTTCGCCGCCCTGCTGGACCAGCTCGGTTCGGACCCTGCGGCGCGCCCCGCACTCGACGTGGAAACCGTCGTGTTCGCGGGTGAGGCCCTCTCGGCGGATCTGGTCCACGAGGTGCGGCGCGCCCTGCCCGGCGTCCGCGTCGTCAACGCGTACGGGCAGACGGAGAGCTTCTACGCCACCACCTACCCGGTCCCGCAGCAGCTGGCCGGCTCCGAAGCGGTACCGATCGGAGCGCCCCTGGCCAACATGCGCGCCTACGTGCTGGGGCCCGAACTCGCTCCGGTCGCGCCCGGCGTGATCGGTGAGCTGTACGTCGGCGGCCGGCTCGCCCGCGGCTACCACCGCGACGGCGGGTCGACCGCCGAGCGGTTCGTCGCCTGCCCCTTCGGCCCGGCCGGTGCGCGCATGTACCGGACCGGCGACCTGGCCCGGTGGGACGACGACGGTCACCTGCGGTACGCGGGACGTGTCGACACGCAGGTGAAGGTGAACGGCATCCGGGTCGAGCCGACCGAGATCGAGACCGTCCTCACCCGACACCCCGAGGTCGGCCGGGCGGCGGTGACCGTGTGCGAGGACCACAGCGGCCGGGCCCGGCTCGTCGGCTACGTGGCGCCGCCGGACAGCGCCACCGGTGGCGGTCCGCAACGGGTGGCCGACGTGTCCCCGGCGCAGCTGCGCGCGTTCGCGGCCGAGCGGCTGCCGGACTACATGGTCCCGACCCAGTTCGTGGTGCTGGACCGGCTGCCGTTGACGGCGAGCGGAAAGCTGGACCGGGGCGCGTTGCCCGTGCCGGAGTTCGCCGGCACCGAGCATCGGGCGCCGCGCAGCGCGGTGGAGCAGCTGCTGGCCGAGGTGTACGCCGACGTCCTGGGCGGCGGGCCGGTGGGGATCGACGACGACTTCTTCACCAGCGGCGGCGACAGTATCCGTTCCATCCAGGTCGCCGCGCGGGCCAAGACGCGTGGGCTGGTCCTCAGCCCCCGGGAGATCTTCGAGCACCGCACCGTCGCCCGGCTCGCCGAACTGGTCGACGGCCGGGCGGACGAGGAGCCGGTGACCCTGGCCGAGCTTCCGGGTGGCGGCGTGGGCTGGGCGCCCCTGCCGCCGACGGCGGCGCACGTGCTCGCGCTGGGCGGGGGTGTCGGCCGGTTCTGCATGTCCGCGATGCTCACCCTGCCCGAGGGCATCGACCGGGCCGGACTCGTCGCGACGTTGCAGGCCGTGCTGGACCGGCACGACGTGCTGCGGTCCCGGCTCGACCGGGCCGGGTCGGGCATCGTCATGGCGGCCGTCGGCACCGTGGACGCCGACGTGTTGCTGCGCGACGTCGTCCTGGGCGACGCCGATGTGCGGGTGGAGTTGGACGCGGCCGCGGACCGGCTGGACCCGGACGCGGGTGTGATGGCGCAGTTCGTGCGATTCACCTCCGACACGGACGTGGACCGGCTGCTGATCGTGCTGCACCACCTGGTCGTCGACGGGGTGTCGTGGCGGATCCTGGTCCCGGACCTGGTGGCCGCCTGGCAGCGGGTCAGTGGCGGCCGGCCCACACCACCGGCGGCGGTGGGCACCTCGCTACGGCGGTGGTTGTCGGGGCTGGCCGATGCCGCGACCAGCCCGCAACGAGTGGCGGAACTGCCCGTCTGGCAGGAGATCCTGCGGGCCGACGAGCCGGTGCTGGGTGCACGTCCGCTCGATCCGGCCCGCGACGTCGCGGCCACCGTGGACACGTTGCGCGTCCAGGTGCCGCCGGAGGTCACGCAGACCCTGCTGACCACCGTGCCCACGGTGTTCCGGGCCGGTGTGGACGCCGGGCTGCTGGCCGGCCTGGCGCTGGCGCTGAGTCGCTGGCGTGCGACGCGGGGCGTATCGGGCGCCTCGACGCTGGTGCGGCTGGAAGGGCATGGCCGGGCCGAACACGTGGTCCCGGGCGCCGACCTGTCGAGCACCGTCGGATGGTTCACCGCGATGTTCCCGGTGCGGCTGGACCTGGCGGGCGTCGACGTGGTGGACGCGTTCGCCGGCGGTCCGGCCGCCGGCCGGGCGATCAAGGCGGTCAAGGAGCAGCTACGGGCCGTGCCGGACAGCGGCACGGGCTACGGCCTGCTGCGCCACCTGAACCCGAACACCGCCGCCGCGCTGGCCGGGACGCGTGAGCCGCAGATCGGTTTCAACTACCTGGGCCGCTCCTCCGGCGCGGACATCCCCGAGGAACTACGCGGCCTGGGCTGGGCGCCGGACACCGCGTACCGGGATCTGATCGCCGCCCCGGACCCGGACATGCCGGCGCTGTCGGCGCTGGAGATCAACGCTGTCGCCGCGAGCACCGCCGACGGTGACGAGCTGACCGCCTACTTCGGTTTCCCCACCGGCGTGCTCGACCGCGACGAGGTGACCGAACTGGCCGGGCTGTGGGTCGACGCGCTGACCGCCCTGGCGCGCCACGCCACCACCCCCGACGCCGGTGGGCTGACCCCGAGCGACGCGCCCCTGGTCGAGGTGAGCCAGGCGGAGATCGACGCGTGGGAGACCCGGTTCGGTGCGCTGGCCACCGTCTGGCCGACCACGCCGGTGCAGTCCGGGATGTTGTTCCACACCATGCTGGCCGGGTCGTCGTTCGACGCGTACCACATGCAGCTGGTCTTCCACCTGTCCGGCGCGGTCGACCCGGAGCGCATGCGCCGCGCCGCGCAGGCGCTGGTGGGGCAGCATGCCAGCCTCCGGGCCGCCTTCGTCGACCGCGCGGACGGCGGGGTGGTGCAGGTGGTGCCGCAGGAGGTGTCCCTACCGTGGCAGTACCACGACCTGACCACGGTCGACGAGGCGGAGCGGACCGACAGGTTCGAGCGCTTCCTCGCCCACGACCGGTCCGCGCACTTCGACGTGGCCAGCCCACCGCTGATCCGGATGGCCCTGGTCGTCACGACGCCCGGCCGCGCGGAACTGGTGCTGACCGCCCACCACGTGCTGATCGACGGTTGGTCCATGCCGCTGCTGATGCGGGACCTGCTGCTGCTCTACGCCTCCGGCGGCGACCCGACCGGGTTGCCCGTCTCCGGTGACTTCGGTGAGTTCCTGCGCTGGCGCGCCCAGCAGGACGACGAGGAGTCCGCGCGGGTGTGGGCGGCCGAGCTGGCCGGGATCGAGGAACCCACTCTGCTCGCTCCCGGCTCGGACCAGGTGGCCGTCGAGGGGGTCGGTCAGCTCGCCGTCGCGCTCGACCCGGACGAGGCGCAGGCCCTCGTCCGGCGGGCGGCCGAGTGGGGCATCACCGTCAACACCCTGGTCCAGGGTGCCTGGGCGCTGCTGCTCGGCCAGCTCACCGGCCGCCAGGACGTGCTGTTCGGCGCGACCGTCTCCGGGCGTCCGCCCGCGGTGTCCGGTGTCGACTCGACGGTCGGCATGTTCATCAACACCCTTCCGGTACGCGTCGAGTACGCGCCCGGCGACACCGTCGCGGCGGTCCTCACCCGGCTGCAGGGTCGGCAGGCCCGCCTGCTGGAGCACCACTACTACGGGTTGACCGAGATCCAGCAGGCGGTCGGCCTGTCGTCGCTGTTCGACACGCTCGTCGTCTTCGAGTCCTACCCGGTCGACCGGGACGCGCTCGACGCCGCCACCGACGCCGCGGAAGGTGTCGCCTTCACCGGCCTGCGTCCGTCGACGGCCACCAACTATCCGCTGACCCTGATGGCGGCGGCGGATCCACAGCTCCAACTGCTCCTGCAGTACGCGCGGGGTGTCTTCGGCCCGGACGCGGTGCAGACGTTGGCAGCGCGTCTCGCCCGTGTCCTGCGGCACATCGTGGCCACCCCGAGCCTGACCGTCGCGCAGCTCGACATCCTGGACCCGGCCGAACGCAACCTGCTGCTCACCGAGGTCAACGACACGGCCACGCCGACTCCGCAGACCACGATCGTCGGGCTCGTCGAGGCCCAGGCGGCGCGGACCCCGGACGAGGTCGCCGTGGTCGCCGAGGGCGAGTCGCTCACGTACCGCGAGTTGACCGCCCGGGCCGCCCGACTGGCGGACGAACTGTCCGGCCGTGGCGTGGGCCCGGAGTCGGTGGTGGCGGTGTCGCTGCCGCGCTCGGCGGATCTGGTCGTCGCCCTGCTGGCGATCCTGCGGGCGGGCGGCGCGTACCTGCCGGTCGACCCCCGGTATCCCAGCGCCCGCACCGCCGCCATCCTCGGGGAGGCCCGGCCGTGCCTCGTCCTGACCGACTCCGCGACGGTCGCGGTGCTGCCGGAGCACGACGCGCCGGACGTCCTGCTGGACACGCTCGACCTGTCCGGCGACCACACCGGCGGTGAACCGCGGGCCCAGGCACAGCAGTTGGCGTACGTGATGTACACCTCCGGCTCCACGGGCCGGCCCAAGGGGGTGGCCATCACGCACGCGAACGTGGTCAACGGCGTGCTGCGGCTCGCGTCCCGGGTGGGCCTGGCGCCCGGCAAGCGGCTGCTCGCCGGCACCTCGGTGAACTTCGACGTCTCGGCGTTCGAGATCTTCACGACACTGGCCACCGGCGGCGTCGTCGAGCTGGTCCGGGACGTGCTGGCCCTGGCCGAGCCGGCGGGCTGGCACGGCAGCGTCATCTCCACCGTGCCGTCCGCCTTCGCCGAACTCGTCGCCGAGATCGCCGGCCGTACCAGTGTGGAGACCGTCGTCTTCGCCGGTGAGGCCCTCCCCGTCTCGCTGGTGGAGAAGACGCGGCAGGCCTTCCCCGGGGTACGTGTGGTGAACGCCTACGGGCAGAGCGAGTCGTTCTACGCCACCACCTGCACGGTTGCCGAGGACGCGTCGAACCCGGCGGGCAGCGTGCCGATCGGCACCCCGCTGGGCAACATGCGCGCCTACGTCCTGGGCCCTGGCCTGGCGCCGGTACCGCCGGGGGTGGTCGGCGAACTGTACGTCGGTGGCAGCGTCGGTCGTGGCTACCACGGCCGGGCCGACCTGACCGCCGAGCGCTTCGTCGCCGACGCCTTCGGTCCGCCCGGCGCCCGGATGTACCGCACCGGCGACCTGGCCCGGTGGAACGACGACGGGCAGCTGGAGTACGCGGGCCGCGGCGACGCACAGGTCAAGGTGCGCGGATTCCGGATCGAGCCGGGCGAGGTGGAGACGATCGTCGGCGCGCACCCGGCGGTCGAACAGGCCGTCGTGGTGTCCCGGCCGGGCGCGGGCACCGGCGCCCGGCTCGCCGCCTACGTCGTGGCCGTGGGCGAGGTCGACGCCGCGGAGCTCAGCCGGTACACCGCCGAGCGGTTGCCGGATTTCATGGTGCCCTCCGCCTTCGTGCTGCTGGACCGGCTGCCGTTGATGGCCAACGGCAAGCTGGACCGGGCCGCGCTGCCCGAGCCGGAGTTCGGCGGGACCGACTACCGGGCGCCGCGCACCCCGCGAGAGGAGTGCCTGACCAGGCTCTTCGCCGAGGTGCTGGGGCTGGAGCGGGTCGGCGTCGACGACGATTTCTTCGAACTGGGCGGGCATTCACTGCTCGCCACCCGGCTGATCAGCCGGGCCCGGGCGGAGACCGGAGCGGAGATCCCCATCCGCACGATCTTCGACCGGCCCACGGTGGCCGCGCTCGCCGACTGGCTGGACCGGGCGGGACTGGAAGCACCGGCAGCTCCGCGTCGCCCTCGCTTGCGCAAGATGACCGTAGAGGAGTAAGCACATGATTCCGTTGTCCTTCGCCCAGCGCCGCTACTGGTACCTGCACCAACTGGAGGGTGGCGAGACCTGGAACATGTCGGCGGCCCTGCGGCTGACCGGGGACCTGGACCTGTCCGCGATGGACGCGGCGATCAGGGACGTGGTCGAGCGGCACGAGATCCTGCGCACCACCTACGTGGTGGACGACCAGGGCGAGCCGTACCAGCGGATCCTGCCGGTGGCCGAGGCGCTGGCCCGGGTGGAGACGCCGGTGCTGGAGGTGCTGCCGGAGGAGGTGTCCGGTGCGGTCGACAGCGCGGTCGCGCACACCTTCGACCTGGCGACCGAGGTTCCGTTCCGGACCACCCTGATCCGCTCCTCGCCCCGCGAGCACGTCCTCGTCCTGGCCATCCACCACATCGCCACCGACGGCAGCTCCAGTTTCCCGCTGGCCCGGGACCTGGCCACGGCCTACGGCGCCCGGCGGGCGGGTCGAGCCCCGGAGTTCGAGCCGCTGCCCGTGCAGTACAAGGACTTCACGCTGTGGCAGCGGGAGGTGCTCGGTGACCTGAAGGATCCGAACAGCCTCGCCGCGGCGCAGCTGGAGTACTGGCGCAAGGAACTCACCGGCGTACCCCAGCCGCTGAACCTGCCGCTGGATCATCCACGCTCGGCGGACCTGAGCACCGACGGCGACGCGGTGGCCTTCGTAGTGCGGCCCGCCGTCACCGCCGGGCTGGAACGCCTCGCCGCCGAGCGCGGCATGACCATGTCGATGATCGTGCAGGCCGCGCTGGCGGTGCTGCTGAGCAAGCTCGGCGGCGGCGAGGACGTGCCGATCGGGTCCCCGATCGCCGGGCGGACCGACGAGGCGCTGGCCGACCTGGTCGGCTGCTTCGTCAACAACCTGGTGCTGCGCGTCGACCTGTCCGGCAACCCGACCTTCCTGGACCTGCTCGCTCAGGTGCGCAACAAGGCACTCACCGCGTACGAGCACCAGGACGTGCCGTTCGACGTGCTGGTCGAGGAGATCAATCCGGACCGCTCGGCCAAGTACCGGCCGATGTTCCAGGTGATGTGCGGCTGGCAGAACTTCGCCAAGCCGGTGCTCGACTTCCCGGGGCTCACGGCCGAGTTCCAGCAGGCCCTCACCACGAAGGCCATGGTCGACCTCTTCTTCAGCATGACCCTGGACGACGTGGCGGGTGTGCTCTACGGCGACATCCAGTACGGGACCAGGCTGTTCGACCGGGACACCGTCGAGGCCATGGCCGCGCGCTTCGTCCGCGTCCTGGAGCAGGTGGTCGCCGACCCGACCCGGTGCGTCGGCGACGTCGACGTGCTCAGCGCGGCGGAGCGCGAGCGACTGCTGGTGGAGGTGAACGACACCGCCGAGCCGACGCTGGAGGGCGGGCTGCTGGCGGCGGTGAGCCGCCGGGTCCAGGAGTCACCCCAGGCACTCGCGGTGCTCACCGAGGACGACTCGCTCACCTACCAGGAGCTGGACATCCGGTCGAACCGGCTGGCGCACTGGCTGGTGGAGCGCGGCGTGCGAGCCGAGTCGCTGGTCGCCGTGTGCCTGCCCCGGACGGTGAACCTGATGGTGGCGCTCCTGGCGGTTCTCAAGGCCGGCGGCGCCTACGTACCGCTGGACCCGGAGCACCCACGCTCCCGCCTCGACCACATCCTGGCGCAGGCGAAGCCGGTGCTGGTGCTCGACGACGACACGCTCGCCGGCGCCGACTGCTCGGGCTGTCCGGACCTGCCGCCGGCGGTGGTGGCGCACCCGGCGAACACCCAGTACGTGATCTACACCTCCGGTTCCACCGGCGCGCCGAAGGGCGTGACGATCCCGCGCGGTGCGGTCGCGAACTTCCTGGCCTCCGTCCAGCGGCGGTTCCCGCTGTCGCCGGGGGAACGGATGCTGTTCAGCACGACGGTCTCCTTCGACATGGCGAACACCGAGCTGTACCTGCCGTTCGTCACCGGCGCGACGATGGTGATGGCGGCCAAGGAGACCGTCACCGATCCGGCGGCGGTGCTGGCGTACATCCGCCGCAACGAGGTCAGCGTGGTGCAGGCCACGCCGGGTTTCTGGCAGATGCTGCTCGCCCACGACCCGGACGCCGCGCGGGGGCTGCGCATCATGACCGGGGCGGAGGCGGTGCCCGCCCGCCTCGCCGAGACGCTGGCCACGCAGGCCACCGAGGTGGGCAACTGGTACGGCCCGTCGGAGACGACGACCTGGTCGACCATGGCGCCGCTGACTCCGGGAGCGCCGGTGGCGATCGGCACCCCGATCGGCAACACCCAGGTGTACCTGCTCGACTCGCGCTTCTGCCCGGTGCCGCGCGGCGTCGCCGGGGAGGTGTACCTCGCCGGCGACGGCCTTGCCCGTGGCTACCAGGGCCGACCGGACCTGACCGCCGAGCGGTTCGTGCCCAACCCGTTCGGGCCGGCCGGATCGCGCATGTACCGGACCGGAGACCTGGCGCGGTGGAACCGGGCCGGGCAGTTGGAGTACATCGCGCGCACCGATTTCCAGGTGAAGGTCCGGGGCTTCCGGATCGAGCTGGGAGAGATCGAGCACGTGCTGGCCGGGCACCCCGGCGTGGCGCAGGCCGCCGTCGTGGTGCGCGAGAACCAGCAGGGCGACAAGAGCATCGTCAGCTACGTGGTGCCGGCGCCCACCGCCGGTGTCGCGGCGGACCAGCTCCGCACCGAACTCACCACGTACCTGCGCGGACGCCTGCCGGACTACATGGTGCCGGCCACGGTGATCGCCCTCGCCAAGCTGCCGCTCACGCCGAACGGGAAGCTCGACCGTCGGGCGCTGCCCGAGGAGGACACCAGCAAGGCGACCGGTCGACAGGCACGTACCTCCCAGGAACAGCGGCTGTGCGCGATCTTCGGCGAGCTGCTCGGCCGGGAGACCGTCGGGGTCGACGAGGACTTCTTCGCCCTCGGTGGACACTCGCTGCTGGCCACCCGGCTCAGCGTGCGCATCCGCAAGGAGTTCGGCATCGAGTTCCCACTCCGTACGATCATCAAGTTCCCCACCGTGGCCGAGCTGGCGTCGCTGCTGCTGATCGGTCAGCCCGCCGGGGAGATCGCCGACCCGCTCGGCGTGGTGCTGCCGCTCAACATCGACCCCGGCACGGGCAAGCCGCCGCTGTGGTTCTTCCACGGGGGAGGCGGGCTGGGCTGGGCGTACTTCAGCTTCGTGGTGCACGTGCCGGACCGGCCGGCGTACGCCCTGCAGTCGCGCGGCTACAACGGCGTCGGTGAGCTGGTGTCGTCGGTCGAGGAGATGGTCGACGGCTACATCGAGGAGATGCTGAAGATCCAGCCGGACGGTCCCTTCCACCTGATCGGCTGGTCCTACGGTGGCACCGTGGCCCAGGCCGTCGCGGCCGGCCTCGCCCGGCGCGGGCACGAGATCGCCCTGACCGCCATCCTCGACTCGCAGCCCGGCGGGCACGGCTGGACCGAGATCCATGCCAACAAGACCGTCGAGGACTACCGGGACGAGCTGGAGGACTTCTTCGGCCAGTACATCGGCACCGACAACCAGCAGGACTCCATCGACGTCATGGCCCGGGTACTGGCCAACAACTCCCAGCTCATGATGACGTTCGAGTCGCCGGTCTACGACGGTGACGTGCTGTTCTTCAACGCGGTGCTCAAGGACGACCTGTACGCGAACCTGTGGCGGCCGTACGTCCTCGGCGCCATCGAGGAGTACGACGTGCACGCCACGCACCACGAGATGAACCTGCCCGGCCCGGTGGCCGAGATCTTCGAGGTCATCAACCGCAAGCTCGCGGCGCAGTGAACCGACAACCGGCGAAGGACAGGAGCTGATCTGAGATGACAGGGCAGGGCGCGACCGATGAGGCGCGGGAGCGCGGCACGCTGTTGTGCGTGCCGTTCGCGGGAGCGGGTGCTTCCTTCTTCCACCCGTGGCGCGAGCTGGCGGCCGGCCGGTGGCGCGTCACCTCCGTGGAGCTGCCGGGCCGGGAACGGCGATTCCTGGAGGAGCCGTACCGCAACGTGGTGGAAGCGGCCCGGACCGAGGTCGACACCATCGCCGCCGACCTCGGCGCCGGTACCCGGACCGTGCTGTTCGGACACAGCTTGGGCGCGGTGCTCGCGTACGAGCTGGTGCCCCTGCTGAGCAGCCGGGGCATCGTGGTGGAGCGGCTGATCGTCAGCGGTTCACCGGGGCCGTGGACGCAGCGGGAGAGGCGGGCGGCCGGGCTACCGGACGACGAGTTCCTCGCCCGGGTCGAGGAGTTCGCCGGCTTCCGGCACGAGGCGCTCGACCATCCGGAGATGCGGGAGCTGATCCTTCCCGCGTTGCAGGCCGACTGCGAGATGCACGAGGCCTACCTGCCGAGCTTCGACGGGCCGGTACCGGTGCCGATCTGCTCGCTGCGAGGTGACTCCGACGGCCTGGTGACCGCCGCGGAGGCTCGGCAGTGGCAGACGGCGACCACCGGCGAGTTCAGCTACGTGGAGTTTCCCGGCGACCACATGTACCTGGTGGATCAGGGCCGGGAGGTGCTCGACGTCATCGAGCAGGTGAGCACCGGCAGGAGCCCGGCACCGGTCTGAGGCGGACCGCGACCGACGAACGACAGGGCCCCGAGCGACGCTCGGGGCCCTGTACCGATGTCGGGTGCCTCGTCATCGACCAGGTCGGACCGGACCGAACCAGGTGGCGAGGGCGGCCCGTAGCGCCGCGGTGTCCAGCGGCTCGTCGGCGGAGGCCGCCCAGGCGACGTGACCGTCCGGGCGGACGAGCAGCGCGGCCGGGGCGGGCAGCTCGTCGAGGTCCGGGACGATCCAGTGGTCGTCCAGGCTGGTCGCCTCGACCAGGTCGACACGATCTGCCCAGCCGTCGGCCACCGCGGCCACCTCGGTGCTGCCCTGCAGATCGACGAGCACCGGTCGGGCGGCGTGCAGCAACTCGTACATCCGGATGGCGCCACCGGCTGACTTGAGGTCGACGTCGGGAACCCGACGGCCGGCCAGCGGGTGATCGCCGTCGACCGGGTAGCGGAGGTTGAGCGCGGTCAGCTTGCCGCACAGCTGCCGGTTGACGTCGTCGAACTGCAGCAGTTCGCCGAAGACGTCGCGCAGCGCGTCCGTGTGCGGGCCGGGGCGGGCCAGCGCCGACTGCGCCCGGGTGTTGTGCAGCACGCGCTCGCCGACCGGGTGGCGCTCGTGGTGATAGGTGTCCAGCAGGCTCTCCGGGGCCTGGCCGTTGACCACCGCGGCGAGCTTCCACCCGAGGTTGACCGCGTCCTGCACGCCCAGGTTCAGCCCCTGTCCGCCGGCCGGGAAATGGATGTGTGCGGCGTCGCCCGCCAGCAGCACCCGACCGGCCCGGTACCGGTCGGCCTGTCGCGCGGCGTCGCTGAACCGGGAGACCCACCGCGGGCTGCGCATTCCGAAGTCGGTTCCGGCGAGCCTGACCAGCGACTCGCGGAGCCGCTCGAACGTCACCGGCTCGTCGCGGTCGACGACGCGGTCGTACTCGGAGGCGATGACCCGGTACCAGCCCGGCTCGAAGGCGATCACCGAGTAGTCGCCGGTGGGGCAGCGCCGCACCCAGATGTAGTCCTCGGTCAGCTCCGGGAGCTCGACGTCGCCGATCAGCGCCGTCATCGTCGCCGACGTGCCCACGAAGTCGATGCCCGACAGTTTGCGTACGGCGCTGCGTCCGCCGTCGCAGCCCACCAGATAGCGGGCGAGCAGCGTACGCGTCGGTCCCGGCGCGGTGCCCAGCTCGACGGTCACCCCGGCACCGTCCTGGCTGATCCCGGTCACCTCGGACGACCGTTGGATACGCACACCCAGCGCGACGGCCCATTCCTCGAGCAGCCGTTCGATGTCGGTCTGCAGAATCATCAACGGATAGGGGTGCCGCGATTCCGCCTCGTCGAACTCCAGATAAAGACCGGAGAAATGGCCTACGGGTTGCGGAACGCCGATGTCCGTGAAGCGATCCAGGATCCCACGCTGGTCCAGCACCTCCAGGGTGCGCGAGTGCATTCCGCCGGCCCGCGACTCGCCCGTCGGCTGCGCGAGCCGCTCCACCACCAGCACATCGACACCCGCCAGGCGGAGTTCGCAGGCCAGCATCAGACCGGTGGGTCCGGCACCGGCGATCACCACGTCCGCATCCACGCCGCTGTCTTCCACGTCGTTCCCCTCACGTCCCTGCGCCATGTGTCGTCGAATTACCGTCACGGTCACCCGCCGACAGCCGTGAGGCAACCGGCGGCGGCAGCGACGCGGCCCGCGGTCGGTCCACCTTGTACTGTCCCGCCAGCGGGACGGCTACGCGTTGGTCACCTCGACCGCACCCCCGGTGAACCCCTGTATTCGCCTTTACCGGTGTTCCCGTACGAAGAATCGCGCCACACTCGAACCGGCCATCAAGGAATTGCCTCGTCGTATGAGGTGACGTCCGGAGTGGCACTTTCCGCACACCGCATGGTGGTGTCGGCGGTGCCGGCCCGAATCGGGCCGAAAAGGATCGGAAAGGCAATCCCGACCGGCGGACCAAAGGGAGCTGAAGAATGGAATCGTCACCACGGACGGACCACCAGAATGGTGGCGGCGGCGCAGCCGTGGCGCGACCCGTCCCGCAGGCGCAGGCCATCGCGGACCTGTGGTCGGAGTATCTCGGCGCCGAGGCCAAGGAGAACGACGACTTCTTCGCGCTCGGTGGCACCTCGCTGGCCGGTATCAAGATCATTGACCGGATGGCCGACGACTACGGCGTACGGCTGTCCGTTCGGGCCTTCTACCTGGCGCAGACACCGGCCCGGGTCGCCGAGCTGATCGCACAGGGCAGGGCCGGGACGTGAGGCTCACCCCGGGTCCCGCCCGCGACATCGACCTGGACACCGTCGATCTGTTCGACCTGGACCTCTACTCGCACGGCGACCCGCATCCCGTCTGGGACGTGATGCGGGCCAAGGCGCCGCTGCACCACCAGGTCCTGCCCGACGGTCGGGAGTTCTGGTCGGTGACCCGTTACGAAGACGTCTGCCGGGTGCTCGGCGACCACCGTGAGTTCACCTCCGAGCGAGGTACGGTCCCCACCCACCTGGGCACGGACGACCCGGCCGCGGGCAAGCTGCTCACCTCGACCGACCCGCCGCGCCACACCCGGGTACGCCGCGCCATCGGCGCCAAGCTCACCGCGCGGGCGGTGGCGCCCTGGGCCGAGAGCATCCGTACCACCGTCGTGGACTTCCTCGAGCCGGCGCTCGACGGGGAGGTCTTCGACCTGGCCGACCGGGCGCTGCTGTTGCCGGCGTTGGTCACCGGCCCCCTGCTCGGCATCCCCGAGCGGGACTGGCAGGAGCTGGTGGAGCTGACCGCGATGGTGACGGCCCCCGCCGACCCGCACTTCCAGCACGGCAGCGAGGCGGCGACCCTGGCGATCGCCCACCACGAGCTCATCACCTACGTCACCGAGTGGGTACGGCGGCGGCGGGCGGGCGGGGGCGACGACGGGAGTCTGCTCGACCACCTGATGAACCTCAGCGTGGAGGGCGCGCCGCTGACCGACGAGGAGATCGCCCTCGACGGGTACAGCATCCTGCTCGGCGCCAACGTGACCACACCGCACACCGTGTCCGGCACGGTCGAGGCGCTCATCGAGCGGCCGGAGCAGTTCGCCCGGGCACAGGCCGACCCGTCGCTGATCCCGAACCTGGTGGAGGAGGGACTGCGCTGGACGTCCGCGGCGTGCAACTTCATGCGGTACGCGGTGGACGACGTCCAGATCGGCGGCGGCACCATCCCGGCGCGCGCTGCGGTCGTCGCCTGGATCGGTTCGGCCAACCGCGACGAGTTGCAGTTCCCCGATCCGCACGTGTTCGACATCAACCGCGTTGGCGCGAAGCGTCAGGTGGCGTTCGGCTTCGGCCCGCACTTCTGCATCGGCGCGCCGCTGGCCCGGATGACGCTGCGCATCTTCTTCGAGGAGTTGCTCGACCGGTTCGGTGCCATCGAACTCGCCGGTGAGCCGCAGCACCTGCGGTCGTACTTCATCGCGGGGATGACCCACCTGCCCATCGTTGCCCAGAAACGGCCGACATCATGACCGTCAGCACCGTCTCGCCGTGGTTCATCCGGCAACCGTCCACCGCGCATCCGTCCCGGATCTTCTGCCTGCCCTTCTCCGGGGCCGGGGCCTCGGCCTTCAACGGTTGGCCCGCCGCACTCGGCGACGCCGAGATCTGCCCGGTGCAGTTCCCCGGGCGGGAGAACCGGCTGGCCCATCCGCACTACGGCACCTACGAGAACCTCGCCGACGGCCTGGTCGAGGCGCTGTCACCGACGCTCGACCGCCCGTTCGCGCTGTTCGGCCACTGTGCCGGCGCCCTGCCGGCCTTCGAGGCCGTGGTTCGGCTGGCCGCACGTGGCCTGCCCGGCCCGGAGTGCCTCTTCGTGTCGGGTCAGCCGGCCCCGCACGACGCGTCGCGCGACCGGATGCTCGCGATGAGCGAGCCGGAGCTGCGCCAGGAGGTGGAGACGTTCCTGCGTGGGCGGGGCATCGATCCCCGGCCGGACATGATCGACATGGGTCTGTCGGTGCTGCTCGACGACCACGCCGCCGCCGCGCGGTACCGGCGGTCGGAGCCGGTCAGGCTGGCCTGCCCGATCGTCGTCGTCCACTGGCGGGACGACCCCGAGGTGAGCCTCGACGAGCTGGCCGGATGGCGCCACTACTCCGACTCGGTGCAGTTCCGGGTCGTCGCCGGCGGCCACTACGACTTCATGGACGCGCCCGACGAACTTCGAGATCTGTTGACCACCTGGCGGTGACGGCGGCACGGCGGGACGAGAGTCGTCCGCCACCCGGAGCGGAAGGAAATCGCATGGTTAGGGCAGGAGCGGACATCGCGGTGATCGGGATGTCGTGCCGCTTTCCCGGCGTGCCCGGCTTGACGGAGTTCTGGCGTCTGCTGGTCAACGGCGAGTCGACCGTCGCGACGTTCCCGGAACACCGGCTGACCGGTTCGACGGTCTCGTCCCACCCGGACGCCGCGACCCTGACGACCGGGTCGTTCCTCGACGCCATCGACGGATTCGACGCGGCGTTCTTCGGCACCGGCGGCGCGGAGGCCGCGGCCATGGACCCCACCCAGCGGCTGGGGCTGGAGCTGGCCTGGGAGGCGGTCGAGGACGCCCGCATTCCGGCGACCGCGCTCGCCGGTCGCGAGGTCGACGTCGTGGTGAGCACTGCGCCCTCCGGGTACGACCTGCTCCGTAAGCTGTCCGGCAGCGACCGCGACGACCACTACGCCGCGCTCGGGTCGAGTGGTGCGTTGATCGCCAACCGGATCTCCAGCCTCCTCGACGTCCGGGGCATGAGCTTCTGCGCGGACTCCGGCCAGTCCTCCTCCCTGGTGGCGCTGGCGTTGGCCTGCGACCGGATCCGCAGCGGCGCGGTCGAGTTGGCCATCGCCGGCGGCGTACACCTGATCACCGACCCTGAGGCGGGTATCAGCCTGGCCAATCTGGGCGCGTTGTCGCCCGACGGCCGCTGCTTCACCTTCGACGACCGGGCCAACGGTTTCGTCCGCGGCGAAGGCGGGGCGATCGTCGTGCTCAAGCGGTTGGATCTCGCCGTCGCCGACGGCGACCACATCTACGCGGTGGTCCGGGGCTGGGGCGTCGCCAGCGGCGGGGCCTCCAGCCGGATGCCGGACCCCAGCCCCGGCGGGCAGGCCGCGGCCACCCTCACCGCGCTGGAGCGTGCCGCCGTCGACTTCGGCGACGTCGACTACGTCGAGGCGCACGGTACCGGCACCCGGCTCGGTGACCCGGCGGAACTGGCCGGCCTGCGCGAGGTCTTCCGGCGGACCGGCCGCACCCGCCCGCTGGCCGTCGGGTCGGTGAAGACCAACGTGGGTCACCTGGAACCGGCCGCGGGGATCGTCGGCTTCGTCAAGACGGCGCTCTGCGTGGACCGGGGGCAACTGGTCCCGAGCCTGAACTTCCGGTCGCCGAACCCCGCCGTCGCCGACTTCGCGCGGGACTTCGAGGTCGCCCGCGTCGCCCAGCCCTGGCCGGGGCAGCCCGGCCGGCCGCGCCGGGCCGGGGTGTCGGCGTTCGGCATGGGTGGCACCACCGCACACGTGATCCTCGAACAGGCACCCGAGCAACCGCCCACGCCCACCGCCGCGCAGACCGCCGGGGTGCTGCCGTGGTGCTCTCGGCCCGGTCGCCGGAGGCGCTCCGGGCGCAGGCGGGCCGGCTGCGGGAGTTCGTCGCCGCGGACCCGTCGCTGTCGGCGGCCGACGTGGCGTACTCGCTCGTGGCGACGCGGACCATGTTCGCGCACCGGGCGGTGGTGCTCGGTGACGGACGCGAGGCCGCGCTGGCCGGTCTCGACCTGGTGGCCGGCGGACAGAGCGCCGCCCAGGCCGTCCGCGGGGTGGTCGACGGCCCGGTCGGCCCGACCGTCTTCGTCTTCCCCGGCCAGGGATCCCAGTGGCAGGGCATGGGACGGCAGCTGTACGCGGAGTCCGAGGTCTTCGCCCGCGCCATCGACGAGTGCGCCCGGGCCTTCCAGCCGTGGCTCGACTGGTCCCTGGTGGACGTGGTGACCGGCGCCGAATCGGCGGCCTCGCTGGACCGGATCGACGTCATCCAGCCGGCGCTGTTCGCGATGATGGTCTCGCTGGCGCGGGTGTGGCGTTCGCTCGGGGTGGTGCCCGACGCGGTGGTGGGGCATTCGCAGGGTGAGATAGCCGCGGCGTACGACTGCGGGGCGATCTCGCTCGATGACGCCGCACGGATCGTCAGCGTGCGCAGCCAGGCCATGGCCGAGCTGACCGGCTGCGGTGGGATGACCGCGGTGGCGGCGTCGCCGGAGTGGGTCCGGGACCGGCTGGCGCGGTGGTCCGGACGGCTGTCGGTCGCCGCGGTCAACGGGCCCAGCTCCGTCGTGATCTCCGGCGAGGTGCCGGCCCTCGACGAGTTCGCCGAGCTGGCCGGCGCCGAGGGCGTCCGGGTACGCCGGGTCAAGGTCGACCTGGCCGGCCACTCCCACTACCTCGAACCCCTCCGGGACCGGTTGCTCGACGCCGTCGCGGACGTCACGTCCCGGGAGTCGGCGGTCAGGTTCTACTCGACCGTCACCGGCGGACCGTTCGACACCCGGGGCCTGGACAGCGCCCACTGGTACGCCAACCTGCGCTCGATGGTCCGGTTCGGCGAGGTCGTCGAGCAGCTGATGGCGGTGCCCGGGACCGTGTTCGTGGAGGTCAGCCCGCATCCGGTGCTCCAGCTGGCGATGGCCGAGACCGCTGACGCGCTGGCCGCCTCTCCGGTGCTGGTCAACACCCTGCACCGGGACGACGCTGGCCTGCTCAAGGTGTACGGCTCGCTGGCCGAGCTGCACGTGCGGGGCCTGCCCGTCGACTGGAGCGCGGCCTGCGGCGTCCACCCCGCCCGTCGGATCAGCCTGCCGACCTATCCGTTCCAGCGGCAGCGGTACTGGCTGACCGCCGACGACGCCGCCACGTCGCCCGGTGCTCCGGCACCGGCCGACGGCGTGCGCCCGGACAGCGAGTCATCCGCCCTGGGCCTGGTGTGCGCCGAGGCGGCGGCGATGCTGAGCACGACGAAACCGGGGCTGACGCCGGCCGTCCTCACGGCGCGGTCGGCACAGACCTTCCGGGACCTCGGCTTCGACTCCGCCATGGTGGTCGGACTCCGCAACCGGCTGGCCGCGGTCACCGGGCTGCGGCTCTCCGCCACCGTCGCCTTCACCTACCCCACGCCGCAGGCGCTGGCGGCACACGTCTTCGCTCTGGTCGAACCGCCGAAGCCGGACCCGCCGGCCGAGCCGGCGGAGCTCGACGACCGCGCCGACGACGAGCTGTACGCGCTCATCGACCGCGGATACCTGTAGTCACGTCCGTTCTCGTCCGTCCGTAAACGTTAGGGAGGGCCCGGTGGAGGATCTCGACAAGCTCCGGTCCTACTTGCGACGTGCCGTCAGCGACGCGCAGCAGCTGCGCGACCGGGTACGTCACCTGGAGGAGTCCGCTCGCGAGCCGATCGCGGTGGTGGGCGTGGGGTGTCGCTTCCCGGGCGGCGTCGCGTCTCCCGAGGACCTGTGGGACATCGTCTCCGACGGCGTGGACGCCCTGGGCGACCTGCCGTTGGATCGGGGGTGGAACCTGGCGTCGTTGTCCGGCCCGGAACCCGACGCGGCCGGAACGACGTACCCGCGGGCCGGCGGCTTCCTGGCCGACCTCGCCGGGTTCGACGCGCCGTTCTTCGGGATCAGCCCGCGCGAGGCGCTGGCCATGGACCCGCAGCAACGGTTGATGCTGGAGATCTCCTGGGAGGCGCTGGAACGGGCGGGCATCGATCCGACCGGCCTGCGCGACACCGACACCGGTGTCTTCACCGGCCTCTACGCCGTCGACTACGGCCCCCGCATGGGCAGCGGCGCCGCCGGCGAGGTCCAGGGGTACACGCTCACCGGGACGTACCCCAGCGTGGCGTCGGGCCGGGTGGCCTACGTGCTGGGCCTGGCGGGTCCGGCGGTGTCGACCGACACCGCCTGCTCGTCGTCGCTGACCGCCATCCACCAGGCGGTGCGTTCCCTGCGCTCCGGGGAGTGCGCGCTCGCGCTGGCCGGCGGGGTGTCCACGATGCCGACGCCCGGCGTGCTCGTCGAGTTGGGCCGGCAGCGGGGTTTGTCGGTCGATGGGCGGTGTAAGGCGTTTGCGGATGCGGCGGATGGTACGGGTTTTTCGGAGGGTGCTGGGGTTTTGGTTTTGGAGCGGTTGTCGGATGCGCGGCGTCATGGTCGTCGGGTGTGGGCGGTGATTCGTGGTTCGGCGGTTAATCAGGATGGTGCGTCGAATGGTTTGACGGCGCCGAATGGGTTGGCGCAGCAGCGGGTGATTCGTGCGGCGTTGGTGGATGCGGGTTTGCGTGCTGGTGATGTGGATGTGGTGGAGGCGCATGGGACTGGTACGCGGTTGGGGGATCCGATTGAGGCGCAGGCGTTGTTGGCGACGTATGGGCAGGGTCGGGATTCTGGTGTGCCGGTGTGGTTGGGGTCGTTGAAGTCGAATATTGGTCATACGCAGGCTGCGGCGGGTGTGGCTGGTGTGATCAAGATGGTGATGGCGTTGCGGTGTGGGGTGTTGCCGCGGACGTTGCATGTGGATCGGCCGTCGTCGCATGTGGATTGGTCGGCGGGTGCGGTGGAGTTGTTGACGCAGGCGCGGCCGTGGGTTGGTGGTGCGGGTCGGGTGCGGCGGGCGGGTGTGTCGGCCTTCGGCATCAGTGGGACGAATGCGCATGTGATTGTGGAGGAGGCGCCGGCGCTGGAGGAGTCGGTGGCTGGTGGTGGGGTGCCGGTTGTCGGTGGTGTGGTGCCGTGGGTGGTGTCGGGGCGTTCGGAGTCGGCGTTGCGGGCGCAGGCAGTCCGGTTGCGGGATTTTGTGGTGGGTGCGCCGGGTGTGGATGTGGCGGATGTGGCGCATTCGTTGTTGTCGACGCGGTCGTTGTTCGAGCATCGGGCGGTGGTCCTCGGCCACACCCGCGACGAACTGCTGGCCGGCCTCACCGCGACGGCCGACGGAACCGACGGCCCGTCCGTACCGGCGACGCCGGGTGGCCGGACGGTGTTCGTCTTCCCCGGCCAGGGTTCGCAGTGGGTGGGCATGGGCCGCGAGTTGTGCGCGTCGTCGCCGGCCTTCGCGCGCCGCATGCAGGAGTGCGCCGACGCACTGTCGCCCCATGTGACCTGGTCGCTGCTGGACGTCCTCGACGACGCCGAGGCACTGGACCGGGTGGACGTCATCCAGCCCGTGCTGTGGGCCGTCATGGTGTCGCTGGCCGAGGCGTGGCGCTCCTACGGCGTCGAACCGGCCGCCGTGATCGGCCACTCGCAGGGCGAGATCGCCGCCGCCTGTGTCGCCGGCGCCCTGACCCTGCCGGACGCGGCCAAGGTGGTCGCACTGCGGTCGAGGGCGATTCTGGCGCTGTCGGGTCGCGGCGGAATGGTGTCGGTCGGGCTGCCGGTCGACGCGGTGCGGGCCCGCCTGACCGAAGGGCTGTCGGTGGCGGCGGTCAACGGGCCGTCGTCGGTCGTGGTCTCCGGTGAGGTGGCCGCGCTCGACGCGCTCCTGGCCCGGTGCGACGCGGAGGGGGTGCGGGCCCGTCGGATCCCGGTAGACTACGCCTCGCACTCCGCCCAGGTGGACGATGTGCGCGACGAGTTGGCCCGGGTGCTGGCGGGAATCACCCCGCGACCGTCCGAGGTGCCGTTCTTCTCCACGGTCACCGCCGACTGGCTGGACACCACCCGGCTCGACGCCGAGTACTGGTACACCAACCTGCGGCACACCGTCCGCTTCGAAGAAGCCACCCGGTCCCTCGCCGACCAAGGCTTCACCTTCTTCATCGAGGCGTCCGCCCACCCGGTGCTGACCGTCGGCATTACCCAGACGCTGGACAGCACGGACGTCACCGGCACGGTGGTGGGCACGTTGCGCCGCGACGAGGGCGGCCTCGAGCGCCTGCTCCGGTCGGCGGCCGAGGCGTTCGTGGCGGGCCTGCCGGTGTCCTGGGACGCCGCGCTGCCCGGCCGGGACGGTCGGTGGACGCCGTTGCCGACCTACCCGTTCCAACGACAGCGCTACTGGTTGAACACCCCGCACGACGGTGCCGTCGAACCCGGACCGGACCAGCGGACCGACCGGCTGTACCAGGTGGACTGGCTGCCCCGCGCCGTCGACACTGTCGAGCCGGTCGGGCGGCACGTGGTCCTGGAGCCGTCCGAGACCGCCCTCGCCGGCCTCGACGACCCACCTCCGGTCGTCATCGTCTCGGTCGCGGGTGCGCCCGAGGCGGGCCCGGACACACCGGCGACCGTCGAGGACCACCTGCACCGGCTGCTCCGCTGGTTGCCGCGCTGGCTCGGCGACGACCGGTTCGCCGACTCCCGACTGGCCATCGTGACGCGCGACGCGATCCAGGACGAGCAGGTCCTCGCCCCGGATCTCGTCGCGACCGCGATCTGGGGATTCGTGCGTAGCGCGCAGACCGAGAACCCGGACCGGATCACGCTCGTCGACGTTGACGACCAACCCGCTTCGTGGGAGCTGGTCCCGGCGGCCGTGGCGACCGGAGAGACCCAGATCAAGATCCGGGCCGGCGTGCCGAGCACCCCGCGACTGGCCCACGCCGACGCCCACCGCGCCGCGCCGCACCACCCAGGCCAGCCGCCGTCGTCCCCGGGCGACGCCACGCTCGGAGCCGGAACGGTGTTGATCACCGGCGGCACCAGTGGACTGGGCGCCATGCTGGCCCGCCACCTCGTACGGCGGCACGGCGTCCGTCGACTCCTGCTGACCAGTCGCCGCGGGCCGACGGCTCCGGCCGCGGCAGGTCTACGCCAGGCGCTGACCGAGGCGGGTGCCGAGGTCGAGGTGGTGGCCTGTGACATCACCGACCGGGCCTCGGTGGCCGAGCTGATCGCGGCGGTGCCGGCCGACCACCCGCTGACAGCGGTGATCCACTGTGCGGGGGTCCTGGACGACGGGGTCGTGGTGACCCTGACCGAGGACCAGATCGACACGGTGCTGGCGCCGAAGGTGCGCGGCGCGTGGCACCTGCACGAGCTGACCAGCCATTTGAACCTCTCCGCGTTCGTCCTGTTCTCGTCGATCGCGAGCGTGCTGGGCACCGCCGGGCAGGCGAACTACGCGGCGGCCAACGCCTTCCTCAACGGCCTGGCGGAGGTTCGCCGGGCGGCAGGGCTGCCCGCCAGCTCCCTGTGCTGGGGCTTCTGGGCCGAGCGCAGTGAGATGGTCGCCGAACTCGGCGACGCGGACCTGGTTCGGCTGCGTCGGCAGGGTGTGCTGCCGTTGTCCTCCCACCAGGGCCTCGCGCTCTTCGACGCGGCACTCGACCACGACCGGGCCGTGCTGGTGCCCGCCCGCCTGGCGCAGCCGTCGCCGCACACACCCGACGCCGAACGGCTGGCCTCGCCGCTGCTGCGGGGTCTGCTCGCGGCGTCGGTCGAGGGCACCGACCCGACCGCCGATGCCGCCGCGGAGCCGGCACTCGTGCAGCGACTCCGCACGCTGCCCCCGGACGAGGCGGAGACGGTGCTGCTGGACGCCGTCCGTACCCATACGGCGATGGTGCTCGGGCACTCCGACATCAAGACGGCCGGTGCCACCACGGCCTTCAAGGAACTGGGCATCGACTCGCTGACCGCGTTGGAACTGCGGAACAAGCTGTCGGCGATCGTCGGCGGCAAGCTGCCCGCCACGATGGTCTTCGACCATCCGAACCCGCGCGCGCTCACCAAGTTCCTGCTCACCCGGATCGCTCCGGACGCCGGTACCGACACCGGCTCTGTCGTCGATCGGCTGACCAGGGAGATCGAGGCGCTGGGCAACCAGCTCGACGACGTGTACCTCGGTCTCGGGCCCGAGGAGCAGGCGAGCATCGCCGCGCTGCTGGGTGAGTTGCGCGGCCGGGTGACGGCGAAGGCGAGCGTTGGCGCACCGGTCGGCATCGTCGATCGGATCAGTTCGGCCTCGGCGGGAGAGCTGCTCTCGCTGCTGGACCACGAGCTCGGCTAGGGGAAGAGCGATGACCAACGACAACAATGCCGATGTCCTGGAATACCTCCGTCGGACGTCCATCGAGCTGATGGAGACGCGCCAGCGGTTGCGTGAGTTGACCGAGGCCGCCAGCGAGCCGATCGCGGTGGTCGGCCTGGCCTGCCGGTTCCCGGGCGGCGCGGTGTCTCCGGAGGCGTTGTGGGACCTTGTCGAGTCGGGCGCGGACGTCATGTCCGACTTCCCCACCGACCGGAACTGGGACCTCGACGAGCTGTACGACCCGACCGCCGGCCGACCCGGCACCTGCTACACCCGTACCGGCGGCTTCCTGAGCGACGCCGGAGACTTCGACGCCGAGTTCTTCGGCATCAACCCCCGGGAGGCGCTGGCCGCCGACCCGCAGCAGCGGCTCCTGCTCGAGGTGTCGTGGGAGTCGCTGGAACGTGCCGGCATCGACCCGCACTCGTTGCGTGGCAGCCGCACCGGCGTGTTCGCGGGCCTGGCCTACTTCGGATACGGAAACCACTTCGTCACCCCCGAGGTCATCTCGGGGTACGCGCAGACCGGATCGCTGGCGAGCGTGGCGTCGGGCCGGGTGTCGTACGTGCTGGGCCTGGAGGGCCCGGCGGTGTCGACCGACACGGCCTGCTCCTCGTCGCTGGTCACGGTGCACCAGGCGGTGCGTTCGCTGCGCCAGGGCGAGTGCGACCTCGCCCTGGCCGGCGGCGTGACGGTCACCGCGACGCCGCAGGTGTTCCGGGAATTCGCCCGGCAGCGGGGTTTGTCGGTCGATGGGCGGTGTAAGGCGTTTGCGGATGCGGCGGATGGTACGGGTTTTTCGGAGGGTGCTGGGGTTTTGGTTTTGGAGCGGTTGTCGGATGCGCGGCGTCATGGTCGTCGGGTGTGGGCGGTGATTCGTGGTTCGGCGGTTAATCAGGATGGTGCGTCGAATGGTTTGACGGCGCCGAATGGGTTGGCGCAGCAGCGGGTGATTCGTGCGGCGTTGGTGGATGCGGGTTTGCGTGCTGGTGATGTGGATGTGGTGGAGGCGCATGGGACTGGTACGCGGTTGGGGGATCCGATTGAGGCGCAGGCGTTGTTGGCGACGTATGGGCAGGGTCGGGATTCTGGTGTGCCGGTGTGGTTGGGGTCGTTGAAGTCGAATATTGGTCATACGCAGGCTGCGGCGGGTGTGGCTGGTGTGATCAAGATGGTGATGGCGTTGCGGTGTGGGGTGTTGCCGCGGACGTTGCATGTGGATCGGCCGTCGTCGCATGTGGATTGGTCGGCGGGTGCGGTGGAGTTGTTGACGCAGGCGCGGCCGTGGGTTGGTGGTGCGGGTCGGGTGCGGCGGGCGGGTGTGTCGGCCTTCGGCGCCAGTGGGACGAATGCGCATGTGATTGTGGAGGAGGCGCCGGCGCTGGAGGAGTCGGTGGCTGGTGGTGGGGTGCCGGTTGTCGGTGGTGTGGTGCCGTGGGTGGTGTCGGGGCGTTCGGAGTCGGCGTTGCGGGCGCAGGCAGTCCGGTTGCGGGATTTTGTGGTGGGTGCGCCGGGTGTGGATGTGGCGGATGTGGCGCATTCGTTGTTGTCGACGCGGTCGTTGTTCGAGCATCGGGCGGTGGTCCTCGGCCACACCCGCGACGAACTGATCGGCGCCCTGGACTCGTTGGCGGACGGTGCGGAGACCGCAGAAGTCGTGCGTGGCGTCGCCACCGAACTCGGCGGCACGGCCTTCATGTTCCCCGGCCAGGGAGCGCGCTGGAGCGCAGTGGCGCGGCAGTGGTACGACGCCTTCCCCGACTTCGCGCGGAGCCTGGACGAGATCTGCGCACGCTTCGACGCGCTCCTCCCGTTCGCCCTCAAGCCCATCCTGCTCGCCGAGCAGCCCGCGGACCACAACCGGACGGACATCGCCCAGCCGGCCCTGTTCGCCCTGCAGGTCAGCCTGTACCGGCTCATCACCCGCTACGGTCCGCGACCGAACTACCTGATCGGTCACTCCGTCGGCGAGATCGCCGCCGCGCACGTCTCCGGGGTGCTCAACCTCGACGACGCCACCAGACTGGTGGCCGCGCGGGGGCGGATCATGCAGACGGTCCGCGAACGCGGCGCCATGCTGGCGGTACGCGCCGACGAGGACACCGTGGGCGAACTGCTCGACCGGTACGACCGCGTCGCCATCGCCGCGGTGAACGGCCCGGACTCGGTGGTGGCCTCGGGCACCCGTGACGACGTGCACGACCTGCGGGACCGGCTCCTCGCCCGCGGCGTGTCGGTGAAGCTGCTCGACGTCGACCATGCGTTCCACTCCCCGCTGATGGACCCGGTCCTGGACGAGTTCGCCGACGCGATCGGCGAGCTGGCGCCGGGCACGATGACGGTGACGATCGTGTCGACCCGGCTCGGCCGGGAAGCGACCCTGGCCGAGCTGACCTCCGTCGAACACTGGGTGAACCACGTGCGCGAACCGGTCCGCTTCTACGCCGCCGTGGAGCAGGCCCGCACCGCCGGCGTCGACGTGTTCTTCGAGGTGGGGCCGGGCTCGACGCTCGCGAGCATCACCAAGGACGCCTTCGCCACCGCGAACGTGGACGACGCGCTGGTGGTGTCGTCGGCGCGGCGCGGTCGCGAGGCCGCGGCGGGACTGGCCGACGCGTTGGCGCGGCTGCATGTCCGGGGCGGCGTCGTGGGTTGGGCCGACCTGCTCGGTACCCGTCAGTGGGTCGACCTGCCGACGTACGCGTTCCAGCGTCGACGCTACTGGCTGGACTTCCGGGCCGGGACGACGGCCGACGTGGCGACCGCCGGCCTGGCGGCGCCGGACCATCCGCTGCTCGGTGCCGCCGTCGACCATCCCGACACCGGCGAGGTGATGTTCAGCGACCGGTGGTCGGTGCGGACTCACCAGTGGCTGGTCGGCCACACGGTGTACGGCCAGGTGGTCGTGCCGGCGACCGCGTACCTGGACCTGGCGCTGTGGGTCGGCGACCAGGTCGGCTGCGCCGCGGTCGAGGACCTCTCCCTGGAGGTCCCGTTGATCCTTCCGGACGCCGGTGACGTGCGGGTGCGGCTGGTCGCCGGTGCACCGGACGAGACCGGACGTCGTTGCCTGACCGTCTACTCGTGCTCCGGCGACGACCAGCCGGCAGCGGCGTGGACCCGCCACGCCGTCGGCCGGCTGGCTCCGGTGACCGCGCCGCCGCCCGCCCGGACCGTCACGCAGTGGCCACCGGCCGGCGCCCGACGGCTGGAGTTGCGGGATCTGTACGACTCCCTGGCGGACGCGGGATTCGACTACGGTCCGGCGTTCCGCGGGTTGGCCGAGGTGTGGCAGGACGGTGACGACCTGTTCGCCGCCGCCACGCTGCCCGAGGCCGCGACGACCTCGTCCGGTGGCGGGTTCGCGCTGCACCCGGCGCTGCTGGACACGGTGCTGCACGCCCTGGTGGCCGGCGGTGCCATCGAGGTACGGGGCGAGCAGGGCTGGATGCCGTTCGCCTGGTCCGGCGTATGGCTCGCCGGTGACTGCGGACCGTCGGTCCGGGTCCGGCTGTCCCCGGTCGGGGAAGGCGCCTTCTCGGTGACCGTCGCCGACGAGCGCGGTCGTGCGGTCGCGCACGTCGACGCGTTGACGTTCCGGCGGGTCAGTGCGGAGCAGGTGCGCTCGGCCGCCGGCAGTCCGGAGCAGTCGCTGTTCGAGCTGCGATGGCGGCAGGTCGAGGCGCCCGAACGGGCACCCCACCGCGGGCAGTGGGCGGTGCTGGGTGCCGAGGACGGCCTGGCGGGCCGCCTCGGTGGCGCGGACGAGGGCGGCGACGTCACTCGTTACGAGTCCGTCGACGCGGCGATCGAGGCCGGTCCGCCGCGACACCTTGTGATCGGGGTGGACGACCTGCTCGTCGGCGGCGACCCGATGGCCGAGGTGAGCCACGCGACCACCGGCGTCCTCACGCTGGTCCAGCGATTCCTGACCGAGGAGCGGCTGGCCGCCACGACGCTCGTGGTGATCACCCGGTCGGCCGTGGACACCGGCGACGGGGTCGACAGCCTGCCCGGCGCGTCGGTGTGGGGCCTGATCCGGTCCGCCCAGACGGAGCATCCCGGACGGTTCCGGATCGTGGACGTCGAGGACGAACCGGCCGCACGCGCCTGCTTCCCGGCCGTGCTCGCCGCGGGCGACGAACAACTGGCGGTGCGTGGCGGCGCGTACCTCGTTCCCCGGATGGTGCCGGTCACGCCCGCGGAGCACCAGCTCGCACCGCCACCGGACGACGCCCACCGGCTCGGTATGTCCAGCGCCGGAACGCTGGAGAACCTGACCTGGATCCCGGGCCCGCGGGCGCAGGCCCCCCTGACCAGTGGGCAGGTACGGGTCGCGGTGCAGGCCGCCGGCCTCAACTTCCGGGACGTCACGATAGCCCTCGGGCTGGTGGAGCGAACCGCCTTCGACGCCGGGCTCGGCAGTGAGGGTGCCGGCGTCGTGCTCGAGGTGGCCGACGACGTGACCGGTCTCGCGCCGGGCGACCGGGTGCTGGGCATCTTCCCCGGCGCGTTCGCGCCGGTGGCCGTGGCGGACCACCGCCTGGTCACCGCCATCCCCGACGGGTGGAGCTTCGCCGAGGCGGCGTCGATGCCGAGCGCCTTCCTGACCGCCTACCACGCCCTGTTCCAGGTGACCACGCTCGCGGCCGGACAGCGCATCCTGATCCACGCCGGTGCCGGCGGCGTGGGTATGGCCGCCGTCCAGTTGGCCAAGCACGTCGGGGCCGAGGTCTACGCCACCGCCAGCCCCGGCAAGTGGCCCGCGCTGCGGGCCTTGGGAATCGACGACGAACACCTGGCCTCGTCACGCGACCTGGAGTTCGCCACGAAGTTCTCGGCCACCACGGACGGTCGCGGGCTCGATGTCGTGCTGAACTCCCTCGCCCACGACTTCGTGGACGCCTCCCTGCGGCTGCTGCCCCGGGGCGGCACCTTCATCGAGATGGGCAAGACGGACATCCGGGACCCGCAACGGGTGGCGGCCGAGCATCCGGGCGTCGACTACACGGCCTTCGACCTCTACGAGGCGGGTCCGGACGCGCTCCGGGACATGTTCGAGAAGGTCATGGAGCTGTTCGCCGACGGACGGGTCCGGCTGAACCCGGTCTCGGTGCGCGACGTCCGGGACGCGCGTCGGACGTTCCGGGAGATGAGCCAGGGCCGCCACGTCGGCAAGCTGGTCCTCGACGTGGGCGGCGGCCTGGGCGGCGGCACCGTGCTGGTCACCGGTGGGACCGGGGGAGTGGGCTCGCTCGTGGCCCGGCATCTCGTCGCCGAGCACGGCGTACGTAGTCTGCTGCTGGCGAGCCGTAGCGGCCCGGCGACGCCCGGGGTGCGTGAGCTGGTCGCGGACCTGGAAGGCACCGGCGCGTCGGTCCGGGTCGTGGCCTGCGATGTCGCCGACCGGCAGGCCGTGGCGGAGCTGCTGGCCGCCGTGCCCGGCCGGTACCCGCTGACGGCGATCGTGCACGCGGCGGGTGTGCTGGCGGACGGCACCATCGAGTCGCTCAACCGGGAGAGCCTCGACCGGGTGCTCCGGGCCAAGGTCGGCGGTGCGGTGAACCTGCACGAGCTGACCAGGGATCGCCCCCTGTCGGCGTTCATCCAGTTCTCCGCGCTCGCCGGCACGCTGGGTACCGCGGGACAGGCCAACTACGCCGCGGCGAACGCGTTCCTGGACGGGCTGGCGTCACGACGCCGAGCCGGCGGCCTCGTCGCCACCTCGCTGTGCTGGGGGTGGTGGGAGCAGAGCAGCGGCATGACCGAGAACCTGGACCAGGCCGACCTGTCCCGGCTGCGGCGGATGGGTGTCGGTCCGTTGCCCACGTCCCAGGCGTTGGCCCTCTTCGACGCGGCGTGCGCGCTGGACACGCCGGTGCTGATCCCGGCGCGACTGGACTCCGCGGCGCTGCGCGGCAGGCCCGCCGACGAACTGCCGCCGGTGCTGCGCGAGCTCGCCGACAGCGGTCGACCGGTACGCTCCGGCTCCCGCCGGGCCTCCGACGGTGGCTCCCGTGGGTTGCGCGACCGGCTGGCGACGCTGCACGGCGACGAGGCGCAGGCGGCCGTACGGGAGTGGGTCTGCGAACAGGTCGCGGTCGTGCTCGGCTATCCGGCCGGTGCGGTGGTCGACGCCGAGCAGCCGTTCACCGTTCTCGGGTTCGACTCGCTGACCTCGGTGGAGCTGTGCAACCGCCTGGCGTCCGCGACCGGGCTGCGCCTGCCCTCCACGCTCGTCTTCAGCTATCCGACGCCGGACGAGTTGGGGCGGCACCTCAACGACCTGCTGCGTCCGGAGCCGCTGCCCGACCCGGCCGAGGACGAGGTCGAGGTCGGCGACGAGGCGATCCGTGAGGCGCTGCGCACGGTCTCCATCGACCGGCTGCGTGGCCTGGGCATTCTCGAACAGATTCTGGCCTGCGCCCAACCGGTGCAACCGGACAGTCCGGTTCCGGCGGCCGGTGCCGAGCCGGACGAACTGGCGGAGCTGGACCTGGAGGCGCTGCTGGACCTGGCTCTCGACGGGAGGAACAACTGACATGAGCGACGCCAATGACGGTCCGGCCGTGAGCGCGGGCGGAGACCGGGTGCAACAGGCCCTGCGCGCCCTGCTGGCCGAGCGTGACCGGCTCCGCCAGGAGAACGACGCCCTGAAGGCCGGCCGCGGTGAGCCGATCGCCGTGGTGGCGATGGCCTGTCGCTACCCGGGCGGTGTCTCGTCACCGGAGGAACTGTGGGAGGTGATCCGCGCCGGCCGGGACGTCGTGTCGGATTTCCCCGCCGATCGTGGCTGGCGCGACATCTACCACCCCGACCCCGACACCACGGGAAGCTCGTACGTGCGGCAGGGCGGGTTCCTCACCGACATGGCCGGGTTCGACGCCGACTTCTTCGGCATCTCCCCGCGCGAGGCCCTGGCCGTCGATCCGCAGCAACGGCTGCTGCTGGAAACCTCGTGGGAGGCGTTCGAGCGGGCGGGCATCGTGCCCGCCGAGGTACGTGGTGCCGAGGTCGGCGTGTTCACCGGGGTGAGCTCGTCGGAGTACGGGACACGACTCCTGGACGGCCCCAGCGAACTGGAGGGTTATCTGCTGCAGGGCAGCACCCTGAGCGTCGCCTCCGGCCGGGTGGCGTACGAGCTGGGGCTGACCGGGCCGGCGGTGTCGATCGACACGGCGTGTTCCTCGTCGCTGGTGGCCCTGCACCTGGCCGCGCAGTCGCTGCGGGCGGGGGAGTGCTCGCTCGCGCTGGCTGGCGGGGCGTTGGTGATGTCGACGCCCTCCATCTTCGTGGAGTTCTCCCGACAGCGCGGGCTGGCGCCCGACGGCCGGTGCAAGTCCTTCGCGGACGGCGCCGACGGGACGGGTTGGGCCGAGGGGGTGGGCGTGCTGCTCCTCGAACGCCTGTCCGACGCCCACCGCAACGGCCATCCGGTGCTGGCCGTGCTGCGCGGATCCGCGGTGAACCAGGACGGCGCCAGCAACGGGTTGACCGCCCCCAACGGTCGGGCCCAGGAGGAGGTCATCCGGCGGGCGTTGGTCAACGCCGGCGTGTCGGCGTCCGAGGTGGACCTGGTCGAGGCGCACGGCACCGGGACGGTGCTGGGCGACCCGATCGAGGCCGGGGCCCTGCTCGCGACCTACGGCCGGGACCGGGCGGCGGGCCGTCCGGTCTGGCTCGGCTCCCTGAAGTCCAACATCGGCCACGCCCAGGCCGCGGCCGGCGTCGCCGGGGTCATCAAGGCCGTGCTGGCGATGCGGCACCGGTATCTGCCGAAGACGCTGCACGTGGGCGCCCCCTCCGGGCACGTGGACTGGTCCTCCGGTGCCGTCCAGCTCCTGGTCGAGGGACGCGAGTGGGAACCGGCGGACGGTCCGCGGCGGGCCGCGGTGTCGTCGTTCGGGGTCAGCGGCACCAACGCCCACGTCATCCTGGAGGAGCCGGCGGCGGCCGAGGCGGACGACCACCGCCCGCGTTCCGCCGTGCCCGGTGGGCTGGTGCCGTGGGTGGTGTCGGGTAAGAGCGCCGCCGCCGTGGCGCAGCAGGCCGCCAGGTTGCACGACTTCGTCGCCGGTGATCCCGCCGTCGAAGTCGCCGACGTCGCCTCCTCGTTGATCTCGCACCGCACCCGGTTCCCGCACCGTGCGGTCGTGCTCGGCCGCGATCGGGACGAACTGCTCCAGGGCCTGACTGCGGTGCGCGACGGTGCTGACTCTCCCTCGGTGGTGCGCGGGGTCGCCGGCAACCTCGGCGGGGCCGTCTTCCTGTTCCCCGGGCAGGGCTCGCAGTGGGTCGGCATGGGCCGGCAGTTGTACGACTCCTTCCCGGCCTTCGCCACCAGGTTCGACGAGTGCGCCGCGGCGCTGGCCGAGTGGGTCGACTGGTCCCTGCTGGATGTCATGCGGGGTGTGCCCGGGGCGCCGACGCTGGACCGGGTCGACGTGGTGCAACCGGTGCTCTTCTCGGTGATGGTGTCCATGGCCGCCTTGTGGCAGTCATGGGGGGTCGTGCCGGCCGCGGTCATCGGGCACAGCCAGGGCGAGATCGCCGCGGCCCATGTCTGCGGCGCCCTGTCCCTGCGGGACGCCACCCGGATCGTGGCACTGCGTAGCCAGGCACTTGTGGACCTGATCGGACACGGTGGCATGGGTTCGGTGGTGGCCGGCGTCGACGTCGTGGCGCAGCGCCTGGCCCCGTGGCAGGGTCGGGTGAGCATCGGCGTCGTCAACGGACCTCGCTCGGTGGTGGTGTCCGGCGAGCCGGAGGCGCTCGACGAGTTCATCGACGCGATGAAGGCCGACGACATCCAGGCGCGCAGAATCTCCGTCGACTACGCGTCGCATTCCCACCAGGTGGCCCGGGTACGCGACAAGGTGATCGGTGCGCTGGACGGCGTGGCACCGGTCACCGCCCCGGTGCCCCTCTATTCGACGCTGCACGGCACGCGTCTGGACACCGCCGAACTCGACCGGGATTACTGGTACGACAATCTGCGTGAAAGGGTGCTGTTCGATTCCGCCGTGCGACGCTCGACCGAGGACGGATTCCGCCTTTTCATCGAGATGAGTCCGCATCCGGTGCTGACCGTTCCGGTGCAGGAGATCGTCGAGGACCTCGACGACGCGCTGGTGCTGTCGTCGACCCGCCGGGATCGGGGGGAGGTGGCGGCCTTGCTCGGCTCGCTCGCCCACCTGCATGCCCGGGGCGGACCGGTGGACTGGAGCGCCCTGATCGGGGCGGGCCGCCGGGTGGATCTGCCGACCTACGCCTTCCAGCGGCAACGCTACTGGGTGGACTCCGTACGCCGCGAGGCCGCACCGGAGCTGCGGTCGACGGTGCCGCCGCCGGTCGACGAGCCGCAGGCGCCCCTGTCCGACCAGATCTCCGCCCTGCCGGCGGAGGACGCGACGGCACTCGTCCTCGCGCACGTCCTCGACAAGGTCGCCGTCGTGCTGGGCCGCAGCTGCGGCACGAGCATCAACCCGGACCAGCAGTTCAAGGAGATCGGGTTCGACTCACTGCTCTCCATGGAGCTGAGTAAGCGTCTGACCACCTCCACGGGTGTCAAACTCCGGGCGAACCTGGTGCTGCGCCATCCGTCACCACGAATGGTCGCCGGGCACATCGTGTCCACCCTTGCGGCCGGCGACCCGCAGTAAGGCAAAAAAAGGGGCTTTCCGGGCTCCGCCGCCGATGCATTGTCCCGCCAGCGGGACGAGGCGGGTAAGGGCGGCGAGCATGCCGCCTCCGCTTTCCAAATGGCTTGTAAAGCTGAATCACCTCACCGAATGTGGGAGGTGGTTGGCGAATTTCTTCGATTCCCGCGCTATTGCTGAGGGGTGATTCGTGTGCGCTCGTTCGATGCGTCGCCCGCACACAAGGGACTGTGGCTGGCGGACGGCATGGCGTCCGCCACGCTCAACCACGCGCTGACGATGTGGGACGTGGCGGGTGAGCTGGACGGGTCAGCCATCGCGGCCGCGTTCCGGCACGTCCTCGACGAGGCGGAGATCCTTCGGGTCACCTTCGTCGACGACGGCGACGGACTGAGGTTGGTACCGCGGGAACTGGACGACTGGCAGCCGTTCTTCCTGGACCTCGCGGACGCGGACGATCCCGAGCAGGCCGCGCGGGACGCCCTGGCCGAAATGATCAGCAAGCCGTTCGACGTGTCGCGCGACCTGCTGTTCCGGCTGGGCGTGGTCAAGCTCGCCGCGAACCGGTCGCTGCTGGTGATCGCCTACCACCACCTCGTCGCCGACGGCTACGGCGCCGGCGGCCTGCTGTCGCGGCGCCTGGCCGAGGTGTACACGGCACTGGTACGGGGGCAGGACATCCCGACGCTGCCGCACCGCTGGGACGTCGAGTCGTTCGCGGCGATCGCCACCGAGTACCTCGCCTCGGATCAGTCCACGGCGGACGCCGAGTTCTGGCGCGACTACCTGAAGGAAGCACCCCCGCCGGCGCAGGTTCCCCGGATCGTCGTCCCCGATGCGCGGCGACCCGCGCTCGAAACCCCGATGAGCAGCGCGGACAGCTGGGCCGAGGTGGCCGGCGCGATCGGCATGGCCAGCCGGACGCTGACCGTCGCACGAGCCGAGGCCGACGCGTGGGCCGCTGCCGCGGAGTCGATGGGCGTGTGGATGTCGTCCATGCTGACCACCGCCGCGGCGGCGTTCCTGCGGCACCGCTGTGACCTGCCCGAGTTCCTGCTCTCCCTGGCCGCCGGCAACCGGAGCGGACCGGCGGGCACGACTCCCGGGCTGGCCGTCAACGTGGTGCCGATGCGGATCCGCGTCCCGATGAGCGCGACCGTCGCCGAGCTGGCCGACGCGATCGTCGAGGAGACCTACGAGATCTCCGGGCACACACTGCGCCACTACTCCGACATCCAACGCGCGATCGCGGTGACTCCCAGCGAACGCGGAAGCTTCGGCGTGGTCATGAACGTCATCGAGTTCGTCGACCAGATCCACTTCGCCGACCACCCGGCACGCTACTCCGGAGCGACGACCGGGAGCTTCAACGAACTCTCGATCGGCGTGTACCGCGACGGAACCCCCGACAGTGACCTGTTCATCCGGCTGGACGCGGCCGCGAGCCTGTACTCGCGGGCGGAGCTGCGCCTGATCGGCGAGGACCTGATCGCGTTCATCCGGGCCGTGGTCGCCGCCGGCGCACAGCCGATCGGCGCGTTGGACGTGGCCGGCGACACCGAGCGGGACCGGCTGCGGACGGCACCGGAGGAGACGACGTCCTCGGCTCCGACGATTCCGGAGCTGTTTGCGCAACGGGTGGCGCGGGATCCCGACGCGGTCGCCCTCGTGACCGGCGACTCGTCGATCTCCTATCGGCAACTGGACGAGCGATCCGCCCGGCTGGCCGCGGCGCTGCGCGGCCGCGGCATCGGACCCGGGACGGTCGTGGCGGTGGCGATGTCCCGCTCGGCGGACCTGGTCGTCGCGCTCCTGGGCGTGGTCCGGGCGGGTGCCGCCTACCTGCCGGTCGACCCGGGCCTGCCGGGCGACCAGCTCCGCTCGCAGCTCGACATGTCCGACGCCGGCATGCTGCTCGTCGACGCCGCGCCGGCCGTCGACCCGACGGTGCCGGTGGTGATGTGCCACGACCTCGAGGCGGCGGCCACCGATGACGCCGAGCCGGCCCGGGCACATCCCGACGGCGCAGTCGCCGTGCTGTACGGCTGCGCCTCGGCCGACCCGGACACGGGCGTCGTGGTCACCCAGCGGAACCTGGCCCGCTTCGTCCTGGACCGACACTGGCCACGCGACAGCCGCGACACCGTGCTGTGGCACACGTCGCCCGCCTCCGACGCACTCGCGCTCGAACTGTGGATGCCCCTGCTCACCGGCGGCCGGGTCATCGTGGCCGAGCAGCCCGAGATGGACGGCGACGGGCTCACCGCGATCCGGTCGGCACAGGAGATCTCCGTCGTCTGGCTGGGCGCGCGGCTGTTCTCCGCCGTCGCCGCCGAACGCCCCGACGCCCTGGCGGGACTGCGCCAGGTGTGGATCCCGGCCGACCAGGTGACCGCGACCGCCATGCAGCGGGTCCGCGCGGCCTGTCCTGGGCTGTCGATCGTCAACGGTCATGGTCCGGTCGGCGCCACCGCCCTGGTCCGGGGCGCGGCGAGGCGACCGACGAGCAGCGGCCCGCTGCCGCCGCCGGACTGACCGACGGCGTGGCACGCCACGTGCTGGGCCCCGGGCTGACGCCGGTGCCGGACGGCGTGGTCGGTGAGCTGTACGTCGCCGGCCCGGCCGTCGCGCGCGGATACGCCCGGCGCCCCGGGCACACCGCACAACGGTTCGTGGCCTGCCCGTTCGGGCCGCCGGGCGGGCGCATGTACCGCACCGGGGACCGAGCCCGGTGGGGTGCCGACGGCCGGTTGGAGTACGTGGGCCGGGCCGGTGGTCAGGCGAGCCTCGGCGGTGCCCAGGTCGACACCGGCCACATCGAGGAGGTGCTCGCCGAGCATCCTCGGCTCGCACAGTCGTTCGTGGACGTCGGTGCCGACCCCGCCGGCCAGCAGCGCCTGGTGGCGTACGTGGTTCCGGTACCCGCCCAAGACACGACGGCCGCCGGTGCCCTGGATTCCGGCACCGAAGCCTTCCACGAGGAGCTGAGCCGCTTCGTGGCCGGGCGGGTGCCCGAGTCCCTGGTGCCCTCGGCCTTCATGGTGCTGGACCGGCTGCCGGTCACGGCCGGCGGCCGGGTGGACCGGACCGGGCTACCGGTGCCCGAGTTCCGCGACAGTTCGTACCGTGCGCCGCGCAACCATACCGAGCAGGTCCTGGCGAAGCTCTTCGCCGACGTTCTCGAACTGGACCGGATCGGGATCGACGAGGACTTCTTCGACCTCGGGGGCAACTCGCTGCGGGCGATCAGACTCGTCGGACTGATCCGCGCGGAGCTGCACCTGGAAGTTTCCATCCGCACGTTGTTCGCCGCGCGCACCGTCGCCGGCCTGTCTCAGCGTTGGGAGAACCTCAACAAGTCGAGCAGGCCCGCGCTGCGCCGGCGGACGAAAGGCGGAGCAATCGTCTGAGCGGGCAGCTGCTCGCTCAGCCGGATCACATCCCAGCGACATCGACATGGCGATGGCGCGAAAGTATAGGAGGACGTGGATGCCAATGAGGATTTCTTCGACAACAGCGGCCCTCACCGGCGTGGCGCTCGTTGCCGCGGCGGTGCTGAGCCCGGCCGTCGCCCAGGCCACCGGGTCGTTCGGCTCCTCAGCTCAGCGGGTGGCGCCGACCTCCGCGCTCCAGCCGCTGAAGAAGCTGACCGGTAAGTGGACCTGCACCGGGGCGACGACTCTGCCGGACGGCAGCCAGTTGGCGTTCGACACCCAGTCCACCGCCAAGTTCATCCTCGACGGGAACTTCATGCGGTGGCAGGAGACGAACACCATCGACGGCACGCCGATCGCCTCGGCCGAATACATCTGGGGCTGGGACGCCCAGCAGGGCCTCTTCACGGCGGACCGCTTCGACAACTCCGGTCAGCGTGGCGCGCAGACGACCCCCGGATGGGTCGACAACACGCTCACCTCGACCGGCGTGCTGATCCAGCCGGACGGCACCTCGCTGCCGCTGACCACCACGATCACCAAGACCGCCAGGGACGCCTTCACCGTGCAGGCGACGATCAGCCTGGGGGCGGAGCCGGGCGCAGCCAGCGTGGTGTCCGCATCGTCCTGCGTCCGGTGACGGGCGTGTCGTCACCACTCGACGGTTCCTACCAGGTACCGGGTTTCGCTCACTGACCCGGGGATCCCCGGCGGGCGAACGCTCGCCGGGGATCCCGCAGAGCCACTATTCCCGGCCGACATACGAACAGCGCGTCGTGCGGCCATGCCAGCGGGAGAGTATTCATGACGAATCGTGAACATGAGATCTACGACGTGGTCGGCATCGGGTTCGGACCGTCCAACCTGTCGCTTTCCATCGCCCTGGAGGAGCGCGCACGGGACGAGCCGGAACGTGCGCTCAGCAACCACTTCTTCGAGCGTCAGCCGCGATTCGGCTGGCACCGCGACATGTTGCTGCCCTCGGCGACCATGCAGATCTCCTTCCTCAAGGACCTGGTGACCTTCCGCAATCCGACGTCGAGCTTCAGCTTCATCTCCTTCCTGCACGCGGCGGGACGGCTCTCGCAGTTCGTCAACAACCAGGACTTCTTCCCGACCCGCCAGGAGTTCCACCAGTACCTCGAGTGGGCGCAGTCCCGGGTGGCCGGCCGCGTCTCGTACGGCTCCGCGGTGACCTCGCTCCGCCTGGCACCGGTCGACCCGACGGCGCGACCGGACCGGCTGCGGCTGACCGTCGCGGACGTCACCGGTCAGGTCAGCCGCGTGGTCGAGGCCCGCAACGTAGTGATCTCGACGGGTCTGGTGCCGAAGATGCTCGACGGGGTCACAAGTGACGAGCGGGTCTGGCACAGTTCGGAGTTCCTGCAGAAGTTCCGCCGCATGGACCCGCGCGAGCTGCGGCGGGTCGCGGTGGTCGGGGCCGGCCAGAGCGCCGCCGAGATCACCAGATTCCTGTACGACGAACTTCCGCACGCCCAAGTTTCGGCGATCATCCCGTCGTACGGCTACTCCATCGCCGACGCCACGCCGTTCGCCAACCAGATCTTCGATCCCCGGGCCGTCGACCACTACTACTTCGGCTCCGACCAGACGCGCGAGGCGTTCTGGCGGTACCACCGCAACACCAACTACGCGGTGGTCGACGACGAGGTGATCCGGGATCTCTACCGCAGGGCGTACGACGACGAGGTACGCGGCGTCGACCGGCTCCACTTCCTCAACCTGACCAGGGTGGACGCGGTGAAGCGCTCCGGCGCCGAGACCCGCGTTCTTCTCCGGGGCGGCCCCGGCGGCGAGAAGGACGAGCTCGACGTGGACGCCCTCGTCTGCGCGACCGGCTACGACTCGATGGAGCCCACGGGGCTGCTCTGTGCGCTCGACGAGCACTGTCTGCGTGACGAGGCTGGCCGGCTCCGGATGGAACGTGACTACCGCATCGTCACCACTCCGGACCTGCCCTGCGGCATCTACCTGCAGGGCGGCACCGAGCACACCCACGGCCTCAGTTCCTCGCTGCTGTCGAACATCGCCGTACGCAGCGGCGAGATCGTCGACTCGATCCTCGCCCGGAGTTCCGGACGAAACGACAAGCGCTCCATGTACGCCAGGGCCGCGGGCGGAGTCCGTTAGTCGTCGCGTGCGGCTCGGCGACCTGGAGAGGAGACGGTGTGATGAGAACCCTGACGAAGGACCGGTGGATCCGTCGCTTCCACGACGGCGAGGGGTGTGAGACGAAGCTCGTCTGTTTTCCCCACGCCGGCGGCTGGGCGAGCGCATACCGCACCTGGCCGGCGAGCCTGCCGAAGGACATCGGCGTGCTCGGCATCCGGTACCCGGGCCGGGAGGACCGCCTCACCGAGCCGTTCCCGTCCAGTATCGAGGCCCTGGCGGACGACGTGACCGACGTGCTCGACGGGCTGGCCGGGCAGCGGCTCGTGCTGTTCGGGCACAGCATGGGCGCGTCGGTGGCGCACGAGGTGGCCGTGCGCCTGCACCGGCGAGGTCGTCCCCCGGCCGCGCTGTGCGTGTCGGCCCGGCTTCCTCCCGCGGCGCTGGTGGACCAGCCACGGCTCAGATACACCGATGACGAGATCATCGCCGAGATCGTCCGCCACGACGCGAGCCGTACCGAGGTCTTCGCCGACCTGGAACTGCGGGAGTTCGCGTTGCCCGCCATCCGCGCGGACCTGGAGCTGGTGAACGACTACCGCGGCGGGCATCGGCCGCTGCTCGACTGCCCGGTGTTCGGGTACCTGGGCGAGCAGGACACCGCGATCAGCCCGGAGACGATGCGGAGGTGGGCGGACGTCACGCGCGGACCCTTCCGGCTCCGGCTGTTTCCCGGTGGGCACTTCTATCTCAGGGACGAGGAGCGCAGGCTGCTGACCGACATGGCGCGGATCTGGGCGCCGTGATGGCGATCCGCGATGACGGCGGCGGCCGCAGAGCACTTACCGAGCGCTGGTCGCGCACGACGGTGAGCAGTTACGGCACGCCGGGTCTGGCGCTGGTCAAGGGCAGTGGCGCGGTGGTGACCGACGACGCGGGTCGGGAGTACCTAGACCTGATGGGCGGCGCCGCGACGAACGTGCTGGGGCATGCCCACCCGGCCGTCGTGAACGCGGTGTCCAGGCAGGCCGCGACGCTCGGCCACGTATCCAGCCGGGACGTGGCCGAGCCGACCGTGCTGCTCGGCGAACTGCTGCTGGCCCTGACCGGGCCGGGGCGGGTGGTGTTCACCGACTCGGGCGCCGAGGCGAACGAGACGGCGTTCCAGGTGGCGCGCCTCACCGGACGGTCCGAGGTGGTCGCGACGACCGGAGCCTTCCACGGCCGGACCATGGGGACGCTCGCGTTCAACGGTCAGCCGGGCAGGGTGCATCCGTTCCGAACGCTGCCGGACGTCGTCACCCATGTCCCGTTCGGTGATGTCGAGGCATTGCGCGGCGCGGTCAGTGACGCCACGGCGATGGTGATCCTGGAGGCGATTCAGGGCGAGAACGGCGTGCTGGTGCCGCCGCCGGGCTACCTCGCGGCGGCCCGCACGATCTGTACGGCGACCGGGGCGTTGCTGGTGCTGGACGAGGTACACACCGCCCTCGGGCGCACCGGGTACTGGTTCCACCACCAGAGCGAGGGGATCGCGCCGGACTTCGTCACCCTGGCCCAGGGCCTCGGTGGCGGCCTGCCGCTCGGGGCCTGCCTGGCGTTCGGGACGGCGGCGGACCTGCTGGCCACCGGTGCCCACGGGACCACGGTCGGTGGCAGCCCGCTCAGTTGCGCGGCGGGGCTGGCGGTGATCCGCACCATCGCCGGCATGGGCCTGCTCGACCACGTCAAGCGGGTCGGCGACCGGCTGCGCGCCGGCATCGAGGCGGTCGCGCACCCGCTGATCGCCGGGGTGCGTGGCGCCGGGCTGCTGCTCGGCATCGCGCTCACCGAACCGGTCGCCGTGCCGGTGACCGACTGGCTGCGGGCGGCCGGCTTCCTGGTCGACGCCGTTCAACCCGCCGTGATCCGGCTCGCGCCGCCCCTGGTGCTCACCGCGGCTCAGGCCGACGCCTTCGTCGACGCGCTCGCGCGGGCACTTGTCGCCGACCCGGGGCCGAGACCTCCGGCGCGGTTGCTGGTGCCGGAGGCGGCCTGAGCGGCACGACTCTTCTCGGCCGGACACCACCGCCCGGGCGGCGTACGCCGACGGTGGTGTCCGCGTACGCCGCCCGGGCGGGGGAGTGGAAAGCAGGGTGGTGGTGCGGGTGGCTCGGCTCGTCACCGCCGGGTCGGCCGTGGCCGGCGACCCCTACAGGCTGCGGGCGGCGATGTCACCGTAGGCGGTGGTCGCGTGGATGTTCAGGCCGGCGGCGGCACCGTCGGTGTTGCGCAGCTCGTTGCGGACGCGGCCGTACGTGGTGCCGGCGTCCAGGGTGGCCGAGCTGTCGCGGGCGGCGCCGATCGTGATGTTGCCCTGTTCGGTGCGCAGCGTGACGGTGCCGGCGACGGCCTCGGCGACGGTCAGGTCGCCCCGCTGGGTGCTGATTTGCCCGGGACCGCCGAGACGGCCGACGGTGATGTCGCCCGACTGCAGGGTCAGGCGGGCCTGCGCGGTCTCGTCGAGCTTCACCACGCCCTCCGCACCGTCGAAGGTGACGTCGCCGAGGCGGCCGACGCCACGGAACTCGACGCTGGCGGCCTCCGCCTCGACCCGTGAACCGGCGGGCAGCTGCACCGTGACCTCGACGGATCCGGACGAACCGAGGATCCGCCGCGCCGGCTCCGCCGCCTGGACGCGCAGGACATTGTCGTCGAAGGTGACCACGACGCGCTCGGCCGCGGTCACGTCGCGGGACTTGCCGGCGTCGGTGGGCAGGATCTCCACGGTCGTGTCGGTGCGGTCGGCGGCAATGATCTGGATGCGTCCCGCGGGGATGTCGAGCACGGCCGAGATTGCGGCGGGGGTGTCGAACCTCTGCATCATGGCTCCTCCTGAATGATGTTTCCGATGTAGGAAACACTACGTTGCTTTCAATAGGGTGGCAACAACTCCGTTGCAAAAGCTAGATAAACCAGCAGCTCAAGACGGCTATTTCGTTGCAATGGCATGGCATTCAATGCAACGCTGCGGGCGGGACCGTTGCAATAGAAGGCAGGTGAACGCTATGCTCGGGGCCGGTGCGGAGCACGGAAGGAGGCCATGATGCCGGGAGGTAGGCTCACTCAACCCGAGCGCCAGCAGATCGCCCTCGGGTTGGCCGACGGCCTCGCCTACGCGGCGATCGCCCGGCGTCTCAACCGGCCGACCTCGACGATCACTCGCGAGGTGATGCGCAACGGCGGCCCCACCGCCTACCGCGCCGACCTCGCTCACCACGCCACCGAGCGACGCGTCCGGCGCCGCCGAAAGGCCACCCCCGGGCGTGCCGACACACCACCACGGGCGCACGGTCGTGACGCCCAGGCCGTGCAGGAGTACGAGGAGACCTTCGCCACGGTCTTCATGCAGTCGGGACTGCCCCGGATGACGGCCCGGACGCTGGCCTGCCTCTACACGACCGACACCGGCAGCCTCAGCGCCTCGGAGCTGGTCGGGCGTCTGCGGGTGAGTCCGGCGTCGGTCTCCAAGGCGGTCGCCTTTCTCGACAGCCAGGGCCTGGTCCGCCGGGAACGTGACGAACGACGTCGGGAACGCTACGTCGTCGACGACGACGTGCTGTACGAGTCGGTGATGGCCAGCGCCCGAGCCACCGCCCACCTCGGCGAGATCGCCCGGCAGGGTGTGGGTGTCCTCGGCCGTGGCACACCGGCCGCCACCCGGCTGGAGAACATCGCCCGCTTCGTCGACTTCGTCTCGGAGAGCATCGCCCGGGCCGCGGGTCAGGCCCGCGAAATCCTGCACACGAAACTCGAGACCACCCGGGGCGACGCTTCCTGAGCGTCGTGGTGCCCGGCCCACCCGGCGTCGGACGGTCCGTGCCCGACCCACCCGGCGCATACCTGTGGCTTCAGCGGGGAGCGGTCGGCACCGCGACGAGCCGGCGCTCGATCTCGGACACGACCGCGTCCCGGTGGGTGGCCACGAAGAAGTGACGGCCCGGGAAGGTCAGACACTCGAAGCTACCGAGGGTGTGCCCCTGCCAGGCGGCCGCTTCGGCGGCGCTGACCACCGGGTCGTCGCGGCCGGTGAGCACGGTGATCGGGCAGTGCAGCGGCGGCCCGGCCGTGACCGGATAGGTCTCCACGGCGCGGTAGTCGGTACGCAGCGCGGGCAGCGCCATGGCGCGCACGTCGGGATCGTTGAGCGCCTCGGCGACGCCGGCGTCGCCGTCGAGTTCCTGCACGTGGGCGACCAGCCGGTTGTCGCTGAGCCGATGGACCGCCTCCGGCCGGCTCGTCGACGGGGCCCGCCGGCCGGAGGCGAACAGGTGTGTCGGCTGGTGGCCGGCCTGTTCCAGCAGCCGCGCGGTCTCGTAACCCACGAGCGCGCCCATGCTGTGGCCGAACAACGCGACCGGTCGCGGGCCGAAGACGGCCACCTGCTCGGCCACCGCCGCGGCGAGCGCCGCCAAGTTGTCGACCTGCGGCTCGTCGTGACGGTCCTGGCGGCCCGGGTACTGCACGGCCACCACGTCGACCGAGCGGGACAGGGCTGCCGAGAACGGGTAGAAGAAGTTGGCCGAGCCACCGGCGTGGGCCAGACAGACCAGGGTGACGGCGGCTTCCGGCCCGCGGTGGTACCGCCGGATCCAGCGCGGATCGGGACCGTTCATGCCGCGCACCCGGCCGGCGGCCGGAACCGGTTGATCGCCGTCAGATGCCGCTCCCGCAGTTCGGGGTCCTCGACGCCGCCGCCCTCGGCGGCTGCCAGGCAGAGCACGCCGACCTTGCCCTGGTGCCGGTTGCGGTGCAGGTCGTCGACGGCCTGTCCGACGTCGTCGAGGGGGTAGGTGACGGACAGCGTCGGATGGATGCGGCCCCGCACGACGAGCCGGTTGGCCTGCCATGCCTCGCGGTAGTTGGCGAAGTGCGTCCCGACGATCCGCTTGAGACTCATCCACAGATGGCGGTTGTCGAACTGGTGCTCGTACCCGCTGGTGGAGGCACAGGTCACCACTGTGCCGCCACGGCGGGCGACATAGACGGACGCGCCGAACGTCTCGCGCCCGGGGTGCTCGAAGACGATGTCGGGATCCTCTCCTCCGGTCAGCTCGCGGATGCGCTGGCCGAACCGGCGCCACTCGCGCGGGTCCTGGGTGGTGTCGTCGCGCCAGAATCGGTAGGCCTCGGCCTCCCGGTCGATGACCGCCTCGGCACCCATGCGCCGACACACCTCAGCCTTCTCGGAGCTGGAGACCACGCATATCGGAGTGGCACCCCCGCACAGCGCGTACTGCACGGCGAACGAGCCCAGCCCGCCGGCAGCACCCCAGATCAGCACGTTGTCGCCGAGGCGCATGCCCGCGCCGTGCGGTGACACCAACTGCCGATAGACGGTGGAGTTGACCAGCCCGGGCGACGCGGCCTCTTCCCAGGTCAAGTGGGTCGCCTTCGGCATGAGTTGGTTCGCCTTCACCAGCGCCAGGTCGGCGAGCCCACCGAAGTTCGTCTCGTACCCCCAGATGCGCTGCTCCGGGTCCAGCATGCTGTCGTCGTGGCCGTCCGGGTGCTGTAGCTGTACCGACAGGCAGTGCGCGACCACACGATCACCCGGGCGCCAACGCTGCACCCCAGGCCCGGTGCGCAGGACGATGCCGGCGAGGTCGGAGCCGATCACGTGGTACGGCTGGGCGTGCCGGGCGGCGAGATCGCCGGTGCGGGCGTAACGGCGCAGGAAGCTGAAGGTGGGCACCGGTGCGAACAGCGCGCTCCACACGGTGTTGTAGTTGACCGCGCTCGCCATCACGGCGATCAGCGCCTCACCGGGCCCTGGCTCCGGGGTCGGCACGTCGCGCACGTGCAACGCCTTGGCCGGTTCGCGCTCGGCGATCGGAATGTCGTCGAACATGTGCTGGTCATCCTCGAGCAGCACGGCCCCTCGGTAGTACTCCGGTACCGGTATGGCGGCCACCGCGGCGGCGTCGGGCGCGGCCACGACCGCCGCGGCGAAGTTCGGGTTCATCGGACACCTCCTGCTGCGGCGTTGCCGGCCATCGCCGTCTGCCGTGGCCGGGTTCGGGGTATCTCACTCAGGAAGCCGGTGCCGGTCTTGCGACCCAGTCGTCCGGCGGCGACCAGCGCGGACAGGACCGGCGCTGGGGCGAAGCAGGGCTCGCCGAACTCGTCGTGGAGCCGGCGCAGAATGGCCAACGACACGTCGAGTCCGATGGTGTCGAGCAGCGCGAACGGGCCCATCGGGTAGCCGAACTCGGCGCGGATGGTGGCGTCGAACTCCTCGGCCTGCACCTCACCGCGCTCCAGCGCGCTGATGGCGCGGTTGAGGTAGCCGAACAGCAGGTAGTTGACGATGAATCCGCACCGGTCGGCACTGTGCACGGAGACCTTGCCCAGGCGCCGCACCAGGGCGTGCGCCGTGGCCACCGTCCGCGCCGAGGTGGTCGCGGTAGCGGCGATCTCGACCAGCCGCATCGCCGGTGCCGGGTTGAAGAAGTGCAGACCGAGCACGTCGGCGGGGCGGCCGGCGGCGGCCGCGCACGCGGCGACGGACAGGCTCGAGGTGGTGGTGGCGAGCACCGTGTCGGTCGGGCAGGCGGCGGCCAGCGCGGCGAACACCCGCCGCTTGATGTCGGCGTCCTCAGCCACCGCCTCGACGACGACGTCGCAACCGGCGAGGGTGGCCTGGTCGGCCGAGGTGGTCAGGCACTCCTCGGCGGTCATCCGGGTCGGCTCGTCGAGGCGGCCGCGCGACACCGCGGCGGTGAGCGAGCGGCCGATCTGCGCGCGAGCCAGGGCGGCCCGCTCGTCGGTCCGGGCCACCACCGTGGTGTGCAGGCCGGCGACGGCGCCGACCTGCGCGATGCCGCGTGCCATGGTGCCCGACCCGACGACGCCGAGTCGGCGCAGTGGACGCGGCTCACCCGACAGACCGGCATCCCGCGGGGCGCCGGTCTGGCCGGTGTCCGGTCGGTCGTACTCGTAGAAGCCGCGGCCGACGCGGCGGCCCAGCCGACCGTCGCACGCCATCCGGATGAGGATCGCCGCAGGCCGGACTCCGGCGTCGTCGAGCATGGCGATGGCGACGTCGATGCCGAGGTCGTCGAGGTGAGCGAGGGGACCCTGCGGCAGGCCGCAGCCGAGGCGCATGGCGGTGTCGACGTCGTCGCGGGTCACATGCCCCTCGCCGTGGTGAGCGGCGGCACGATTGAGATACTCCACCACGAGAGCTGTCGCCGTTTGATCCTGCATGCCCGCTACGCTAAGAGCGGGTCTGATGCCGGTGGCACCCCTTTTCTCCGCCTGACGAAAAATCCGGGGCTGCTAAGGGTTTGGCGGTGTCCATTCGGGTCGACTACCGCGAATCACCGAGCGGCACTGCGGCCCGTCACTACGCCCACACCGTGTGTCGTTGCACAATCGATTGAACGGACAGTCCTGATTGGACGAATGCTTCGGTAATCGGGTAGCGGCGGCCATGGATGCGTTCGTAATCTCTCAATGTGACACACGGTCGAGGAGTGCATTGTGGTGTGGTCACCGAAAATGGGGCAAATATGCTGATTCGCAGGGCAGGCGTCGACAAGTCGTGAGTATGGCTACCCCATCGGGCCCATCGGGACGAATACGTCACGGTGGCGCAGGGTAGGCGGGTCGATGGAGTTCCGGGTACTCGGTCCGCTGGAAGCGGTCGACGACGACGGCGGCCGGCTCGACCTGGGGGGTCATCGTCAGCAGATCGTCCTCGCCAGCCTGGCCCTGGAACCGCGCCGGGTGATCTCGGTCGGACGACTGGTGACCGCGGTCTACGGCGATCGGCTGCCCAACAGCGCCCGTGCCCAGGTGCAGATCTGTGTGTCCGCGCTCCGTCGGCTGCTGGCGGCCAACGGGCGCCCGGAGGCGATCGCCACGCGGCACCAGGGGTACGCCCTGGAGGTGCCCGACGACGATGTCGATCTGCAACGGTACGAGTCGTTGCTCACCCGGGCGGGCGCGACCGCCGACCGGGACGAGGCCGTGCGGCTCTACCGCGAGGCACTGCGCATGTGGCGCGGGGCGCCGCTGGAGGGCCTGGACAGCGAGCCACTGCGCGCGGCCGCCGACCGACTCGTCGAGCGCCGGCTGACCGCCGTCGAGGAGTGCATCGACTTCGAGCTCGCCCTGGGCCGACACGATGACGTGATCGCCGAGCTGACCGGGCTGGTCGCCGCCCACCCGCTGCGCGAGCGGCTGCGTGGGCAGTTGATGCTCGCGCTCTACCGGTCCGGCCGGCAGGCCGAGGCGCTGGAGTGCTATCGCTCGGCCCGCCGGATCCTGATCGAGGATCTCGGCCTGGAGCCCAGCGAGCGGTTGCAGCGGTTGGAGCGCTCGATCCTCGGCTCCGACATCGGGCTCAGCGCGCCGGTGCCCCCGGCGAGGATCGAGATCGGGCTGCCCGTCGCGGCCGAGCCGGTGGTCATCCCGCCGCCGGCCGCCATCGCCGAGCAGACGACGCACGACGGCGTCGGGCCGCCCCTGCCGGCCGCCGACGGCCCGATCCTGCCGGTCACCGGCGTCGGCGTGCCCCTGCCGGTCACCGGTGGCGGCCCGAGTCTGCTGCCCACCGACATCGCGGACTTCACCGGTCGCACCGAACAGGTCCAGGAAATTCAGGAAAGGCTCGCCGAGGCCGCGGAGAACCCAGCTCAGTTGGCGGTGCCGATCGTCGTGGTCGCCGGCAAGCCCGGCATCGGCAAGACCTCGCTGTGCGTACACGTCGCGCACCGGCTCACCTGGCGCTATCCGGACGGCCAGCTCTTCGCCGACCTGCACGGCGGTACGTCCCGGCAGGCCAGTCCGACCCAGGTGCTGGAACGCTTCCTGCGCGGCCTCGGCGTGCCGGGCAACGCGATCCCGGACGAGCTGGAGGAGCGCGCGGAGATGTACCGCGACCTGCTGGCCGACCGGCGCATCCTGGTCGTGCTGGACAACGCCGGCAGCGAGACGCAACTGCTGCCGCTGCTGCCGGGCAACCCCAGCTCCGCGGTGCTGGTCACCAGCCGGCGGCGCCTGGCCGGGCTCCCGGGCGCGGTGCACATCGAGGTGGACGTCTTCGACTCGGTCCAGTCGATCGCGCTGTTGTCGCGGATAGCCGGGGGCGACCGGGTGCAGGCCGAGGCGGACGCGGCGGCCGAGCTGGCCGAGCTGTGCGGGCAGCTGCCGCTGGCGTTGCGGATCGCCGGCGCGCGGCTGTCGGCGCGCCCGCACTGGACGGTGGAGCAGCTCGCCAGCCGTCTGGAGAACGAATCCCGCCGACTCGACGAGCTCAAGCACGGTGCCCTGGGGATCCGGGTGAGCATCTCGCTCACCTACGACAACCTGGCCGATGAGGCCCGCCGGCTGTTCCGCCGGCTGGCCCTGCTCGATTTCCCGGCCTTCGGTGGCTGGGTCAGCGCCGCGCTGCTCGACCAGCCGCTGGCCGACGCGCAGGACCTGCTCGATGAGCTGGTCGACGCGCAGCTGGTCGAGATCACCGGCACCGAGGGGGGTCCGCGCGCCCAGTACCGGCTTCACGATCTCATCCGGGTGTTCGCTCGGGAACGGCTGGCCGCGGAGGAGTGCGCCACCGACCACAGCGCGGCCTTGGCGCGGGTGCTCGGCGGGCTGCTCTTCCTCGCCGAGCAGGCGCACGAGCGGTTGCACGGTTGCGACACTCGGCAGGTGCACAGTCAGGCCGAGCGGTGGACGTTCGCCCCGAAGGTGGTGGCGCGGATCATCCGTGATCCGCTGGGCTGGCTGGAGCGCGAGCGCCTGAACCTGGTCGCCGCCGTGCGCCAGACGGTCAAGGTCGGCCTGGTCGAGCTGTGCTGGGACCTCGCGTTCACGTCGGTGACCCTGTTCGAGTCGCGGATCTATCTCGACGACTGGCGAGAGACCCACCGGGTGGCCCTGGCCGCGTGCCGATCCGTTGGCGATCAGCGCGGCGAGGCGGTGATGCTGTACTCCACCGGCTCGCTCGGCATCGTCGAGAAGCGCTTCACCGACGCGCGGGAGAATCTGGAGCAGTCCGAGCTGCTGTTCAAACAGCTCGGTGCCGAGCACGGGGTCGCCCTGGTCAGCCGCCAACTGGCCTATCTGGACCGGATCGCCAGCGACTTCGACAACGCGACGCGTCGCTACGAGAGTGCGTTGCACGTGCTGCTCGCCGCCGGTGACCTGACCGCGGCGGCCTACGTGCTGAACAGCATGGCGCAGACCGCGCTGGAACGCGGCAACCCGGAGGAGGCCAAGCGGATATTGCCGCGCGCGTTGGAGCTGAGTCGACAGGCTGGCAGCCGGCGCGTCGAGGCGCAGGTGATGCTCCGGCTGGCCGACGCGCACCTGAGCGCCGGGGACCACGCGGCGGCCGTGACGGCGTTCGACGAGACCCTGACCGTGGTGCGTGACCTGGGTGATCCGATCGGCCAGGCCTACGCGCTGCACGGACTGGGCCTGGCCCACCTGTGCTCCGGCGACCACGAGCAGGCGGGCCGCGCGCTCACCGAAGCGCGGAGGCTGGCGTCCAGCACGGGCGAGCGGATGATCGAGGCGCGGGTCGAACGCAGCCTGGGCGAGTTGGACCTGGCGGTCGGTAAGGCACCGCAGGCGGTGGTGCACCTGAACCGGGCCCTGAGCCTGTTCCGCAGCATCCAGGCGCCGACGTTCGAGGCGCGGGTGCTGGCCATGCTCAGCGAGGCGTACGCCGCCGCCGGTGGTGGCGACCAACGGTACGCCGAGCCGGCGGAGAGCGAGGCGACGGCCACGCCAGCCCACCACGAGATGACCGCGACGTAGCCGCCGCCACGGGCCGGGCGAATGGCCGGCGGTGTCGGCCTTTCCGCTCGGCGGGGCAACCGTGGTGCCGGTTGCGGCACCACAATTGCAAAAAGACGGTGTGCGGGCGATAAGCCTGCACACCGTCTTTCTGCTGTGGCGGGTCGTTCGGCAGCACGAATCCGTGGTTGTGGGGCATTCCGTCCGGTGCGGCGTCGATCAGGTCCAGGGCCAGTTGTCCAGCGTGGTCGAGCTCACGGTCGTCTCGCCGGCGGAGAGCGTGGTGTCGGCGTGTGCGGCGGAGGCACCGGCCAGGGCGAGCCCGATACCGAACAAACCGGCGACAATGGCCTTGGCGATGTGAGCAGCAGTCGAACGCATGGTTAATCCTCGTTTCTTAGCGGATTACCGGCTGCCTAGAGGGCGGTGCGGCAGCGGTTCTGGAAACGAAGTTATGGCCCCGGTCCATTGGCGCACTATTGAAGTTCTTTCCTGCCTCCAATGGTCGGCATCAGCCGCGACGATAGGCATTCGAATGCATGGCGATAGCACCCCATTCGATGATCGCGGAAACCAGGCGCTCGCGCAGTCGCGGGCTGAACAGGAGCAAAAGTCGATGAAGGTCACTGCACAGGCCCTTGATGTGGTATACGGCCGGCCCGCAGCCGGAGTTCCGGCGCGGCTGGAACGACGTACACCCGAAGGCTGGAAGCCGGTGGCCGGCGTGGGGACCGACGACCACGGCCACATCCTCGACTGGTCGGGCAACCGTCTGGTCAAGGGCGACTACCGCGACGTTTTCGACAGCGGCTCCTACTTCGCCGATCTCGGAGTCGGCACCGTCTACCCCGAGATCGCGGTTGTCGTCGGGCTCCTCGACGACACGGACGTCTGCGACATCCAGGTGCTGCCGGCGCCGTACTCGTGCTCGATGTTCATCGGTGCTCGCAGCTGACATCGAAGGGCGCGCCGCGCGCGCCGTCGTGATGAACGCGCCGCGACGACCACACGCCGCGGCGATGATCAAGGAGGACATCATGCATTCCTTTCACAACGCGGTGAAGCGCTACCGGCCGGCCGTCCATGAGCCGTTGCCGGACCGCACCTGGCCGGATCGGGTCATCGCCGCGGCCCCCCGCTGGCTCTCGACCGACCTTCGCGACGGCAACCAGTCGCTCGTCAACCCGATGGACCCGGCCCGGAAGCTGAGCATGTTCCGGCTGCTGGTGACGATGGGTTACCGGGAGATCGAGGTCGGTTTTCCGTCGGCGAGCAGGGACGACCACGATTTCCTACGGCTGCTCATCGACAAGGACCTGATTCCCGACGACGTACGGATCACCGTGTTGGTCCAGGCGCGGGACGACCTGATCCGGCGCACCGTGCAGAGTCTGGTCGGCGCGCCGCGCGCCACCGTGCACCTCTACAACGCGACCTCGCCGCTGTTCCGCCGGATGGTGCTCGGCGTCGACCGGGACGGGTGCCGGCAGCTCGCCGTGCACGGCACGCAGCTGATGATGAAGTACGCCGAGGAGAGCCTCACCGACTGCGACCTGGGCTACCAGTACTCGCCCGAGCTGTTCAACGACACCGAGGCGGACTTCTCCCTGGAGGTCTGCGAGGCGGTGATGGACGTGTGGCAGCCGGAGCCCGGCCGGCCGATCATCCTGAACTTCCCGACCACCGTCGAACGCACCATGCCCAACGTCTTCGCCGACCGGATCGAGTGGATGGACCGGCATCTGAGCCGGCGCGAGCACCTGTGCCTGTCGGTGCATCCGCACAACGACCGGGGTACCGGGGTGGCCACCGCCGAGCTGGCCGTGCTCGCCGGCGCCGAGCGCATCGAGGGCTGCCTGTTCGGTAACGGCGAGCGGGCCGGCAACGTCGACCTGGTGACGCTGGGGCTGAACCTGTTCAGCCAGGGTGTCGACCCGGGCATCGACTTCTCTGGTCTGGACCGGATCCGGCGCACCGCCGAGCGGTGCACCGACCTGCCGGTGCACCCCCGGCACCCGTACGCCGGGGACCTGGCCTACACCGCCTTCTCCGGTTCCCACCAGGACGCCATCAACAAGGGTTTCGCCGAGCAGAGCCGGGTCGCGGCCGAGCAGGGCGTCCCGGTGGACGAGGTCGCCTGGGAGATTCCCTATCTGCCGATCGACCCTCAGGACGTGGGCCGCGCCTACGAGAGTGTGGTGCGGATCAACAGCCAGTCCGGCAAGGGCGGGGTGGCGTACGTGCTGAGTTCCCGGCTCGGGCTGCACCCGCCGCGGGATCTGCAGCTGGAGTTCGCCGGCCTGGTGCAGTCCTACGCCGATGCCGAGGGCGGCGAGATCGACCCCGAGCGGGTGTGTGCCCTGTTCCGCGACGAGTACGTGTCCGGGTCGCTGATGGTGGTGCCGGTGGCGACGGCCCGTCCGGTGTCCGCGTATCTGCACATCGACGGTGCCGCGTTCACCGTCGGTGGGCAACGCACCGACGAGCTGGAACGGATCGGGCGGGCGCTGGCCCGCTGGGGCGTCGAGGTGCGGGCGGTGCACCGCACCGGCACCGGGCTGGCCGACTCGACCGGCCTGGTCGTCTACGCGGAGCTGCGGGTGGGCGACGAGACCCTGTGGGGCGCCGGCATCGAGGCCGAGCTGCCGGCGGCGGTGTCGGCCGCGGTGCGCTCGGCGGTGGCCCGGGTCGGTCGGACCCCGCTGGCCTCGGTGCCGAGGCAGGACCAGGCGCCTGCGGTCGCACCCCGCTACGCCCGGGTCGGGTGAGCACGATCGACGGATGGCGCGGCGATAGGGGTACGACAGCGGCCGTCCGTAGCGTCTGGAGTACCGGCCGATCCCAGGTGAGCGAGCCGGAGCTGCGATCGTATCGAGAGGATGATCATGAAGTTGGTCGAGCGCGCGGACGCGATCGCCACGCTGGACGGCCTCCTTGCCTCGGCCGTCGCCGGCAAAGGACGGATCGCCGTCATAGCGGGCGCGGTAGCGTCCGGCAAAACCGAGTTGTTGAACACCTACGCCGACCGGGCGGTGGACCGCGACGCCCTGGCGATCACCGCGATCGGCGCGGACGCCGAGCGTGACCTGCCGCTCGGTGTGCTCACCCAGTTGCTGCTCGACGCGCCACTGGTTCCCGAGGAGCAGCGGCGCGCGATGAACCTGCTGTACGAAGGGGTCCGCGCCGACGACTGCGACAACCAGATCGACCCGCAGATCGTGCACGCCCTCTGCACGATCCTGTTGGAGCTGTCCCACCGCTATCCGCTGATCATCGCGGTCGACGACATCGACCGCGCCGACCGGCTGTCGATCGTCTGCCTGTCCTACCTGGCCCGGCGGGCGCGCTTCGCGCCGATGCTGCTGCTGTTCACCCAGACCGAGCAGGGCCGCCGGGACGACGTCGCATTCGACACCGAGGCGTTCTGGCGGCCACCGCACGGCTCGCGGGTCGTCCTGTCGGCCCTGTCGGCCGACGCGATGCGCGAACTGGCGGCCAGCTACGTCGGCGAAGCCGACGCCGAGCGGCTGGCGCCGGCCTGGCAGCAGGTCAGCGGTGGCAACCCGCTGCTGCTACGTGGCCTGCTCGACGATCACCGGGAGGCGTCGGCCGCCGGTGCCGGGGTCGGCGGCGAACCGGTGACCGGGGAGAACTTCGCCCGGGCGGTGGTCTCCTGCCTGCACCGCACCAGCGCCCGGGTGCTGCGGGTGGCCCAGGGGCTGGCGGTCTGCGGCGATCTCGCGCTGCTCGAACAGTTGGTCCCGGACGACGGCGGGCAGATCGGCCCGGCGGTACGCACGCTGACCACGATGGGCCTGATGTCCGGTGCGGACTTCCGGCATCCGGCCGCTCGCGCGGCGGTGCTGGCCGACATCGACGAGCTGGACCGGGTCGACCTGTTCAGCCGGGCCGCGGTGCTCGCTCATCGCGGTGGCGCGTCCAGCGGCGTGGTGGCCGAGCATCTGCTCGGCGCCGGCGACGTCAACGAGGCGTGGGCCGTGCCGGTGCTCGAGGACGCCGCCCGGCAGTCGTTGCGGGAGGGCCAGGTGGCGGTGGCGGTGCGCTACCTGCAACTCGCGCTGCGCGCCTGCACCGACAGCCAGCGTCGCGCGCGGATCACCGCCGCCCTGGTACGCGCCGAGTGGCGGATCAACCCGAGCGCGCCGACCGGTTACCTGCCCGAGTTGGCCGCCGCCCTGCGTGGCGGGCACCTGCGCGGGGTGGACGCGCTGGTGCTGACCAAGGCGCTGCTCTGGCACGGCCAGTTCACCGAAGCTCGGGAGGCGTTCGAGCTGATCAGCGCGCACAGCGGCAAGGCCGACGCGGAGACCCTCGCCGAGTTGGTCATCACCCGGCCGCTGATGCTGGCGACGTACCCGTCCTTCCGGCCCCTGCTGCACCCGGGCATCCAGCTGCCGGTGGCGATGCCGACGGTGTCGGCCAGTCATCGGCTGTCGGCGGCCACCGCGCTGGCCGGGGTACTCAGCGACGGCCCGTCGGAGCGAGCGATCGCGGTGGCCGAACGGATCCTGCGCAACTCGCGCCTGGACGAGATGAGCCTGGACACCGTGGAGAGTGCGTTGCTGGCACTCACCTACGGTGGCTGCCCGGCCAACGCCGCGGTGTGGTGCGACGCGTTCGTCGACGAGGCGCGGATGCGACGCTCGCCGAGCCGGCAGGCGCGGCTGGCGGCCATCCGCGCGGAGATCTCGATGCGCCTGGGCGACCTGACCGGGGCGCGGCAGCACGCCACCGACGCGCTGACCGTGATGCCGTCGAGCAGTTGGGGCGTCGCGATCGGTGGTCCGCTGGCTGTTCTGATCATGGCGACCACCGCGATCGGTGACATCGGTGCGGTCCGCGACCACCTGGATCAGCCGGTGCCGGAGGAGATGTTCCAGACCCGGTTCGGATTGCACTACCTGTACGCTCGGGGCCGGTACAGTCTCGCCGTCGGTGAGTTGCCGCTGGCGTTGCGCGACTTCAGGCTCTGCGGCCAGCTGGCCGCGCAGTGGGGAATGGACACCCCCGGCCTGGTGCCGTGGCGGGTCGACGCGGCCGAGACGTTGCTGCGGATGAACGCGCCGGAGCAGGCCCAGCAGCTGATCGAGGACCAGCTGAAGCGCTGCGGCGACGGCCAGCCGCGGGTGCGCGCCATGGCCCTGCGCCTGTACGCCGCCTGCGGAGAGCTCCGGCACCGGCCGATGTTCCTGCGTCAGGCCGCCGACCTGCACAATGGCGGTGACGACTACGAGCTGGCCCGCACCCTCGTCGACCTGACCGAGGCGTTCCAGACGCTTGGTGAGTCGCGGCGGGTCCGCCTCATCGCCCGGCGGGCGCGTACCACGGCCGAGAAGGCAGGGGCGCTACCGCTGCTTCAGGCGCTGACCCTGGAGTCCGGCTGGGACGAGGGGGACACCGCGGATGCGATCAACCCGGTCGTGGCGGTGGCGGTCCTGAGCGAGGCCGAGCATCGCGTCGCCGCTTTGGCGGCGGCCGGTTACAGCAACCGGGAGATCTCCGCGAAGCTGTTCATCACGATCAGCACGGTCGAGCAGCATCTGACCCGTACGTACCGCAAGTTGAACGTCGCCCGCCGTGGCGACCTGCCGGCGAGTCTGAGCCCGGACTACTCCGCCAGCGTCTGAGCGACAGGCAGCAGGCCGCACCCATCGGGTGCGGCCTGCTGCCGTGGCGTCGCCAGTCGTGCGGTCCGACCAGCGGTTCAGACGACGGCGTACGCGGGTGCCACCACCGCGATGGCGGTCACGACCAGCCCGTGCCGGGCCAGCCAGCGGCCGTTGAAGCCGGTGAGCCGGCGCCCGTGCAGCTGCGCCCCCGTCACCAGTATCCGGGCCTCGAAGGTGCCGGCCAGCGGGTCGAAGGTGATGTCGGCGTCCTCGAAGTCCAGCCAGCGCCCGGTCAGCGGGAACCAGGCCTTGTAGACGGACTCCTTGGCGCTGAACAGCAACCGGTCCCAGCACACGTCGGGGTGCTCGCGCCGCAGCAGGCCGATCCGCTCCCGTTCCTCAGGCAGCGACACGGCCGGCAGGACGTCGTCGAGCAGCGGTGCGTTCGGCTCGGCGTCGATGCCGATGGTGGTGATGACCTCGGATTCGGCGAGCACCGCGGCGCGGTAGCCGTCGCAGTGCGTGATGCTGCCGATCAGGCCGGCCGGCCAGCGCGGTTCGCCGCGCGGCCCAGGCGGCACCGACGCCGGTGCGCGTCCGAGGCGGGCCATCGCCTGCCGGGCGCACCAGCGGCCGGTGGTGAACTCCCGCCGCCGTTTGTCCACCGCGACGCGGACGACCCTTTCCTCGTCCGGAAAGAGAAACGGGTCGGGCGCCTCGGTGAAGGTGTCGACGGCGACCGTGCCGGCGGGGAGAATCGCCTCGATCATGGCACGCTCCGAACCGGTGACTGTTTCTCCGTTCCCGCCGTCGATGGCGGCGGGGCGCTCTTGTCGACAGTGGGCATGTATCGAATGCTAAAGACCGCCACCGCGTACCGGAATGCGCGGCGGCGGTCTCTCGGGCTCGAGCCGGCACGGTTACGGGAGGACCAGGGCGAGTAGGGGAGGTGGGGTGCGATCCCGACGGGTGGTCAGCGGGCCACCAGGCCCCGATCCGTGAACTGGGCACGGACCCGGTCGAGCAGGTCGGGCGTGGGCGGCTCGGTGTCGGCGCACGGGTAGGGCAGCCCCAGCTCACGGTACTTGTGCGCGCCGAGTCGGTGGAACGGCAGCACCTCCACCCGCTGCACCGTGGGTAGAGCGGCCACGAAGTCGGCGACCCCGGCCACGTTCGCCGGGTCGTCGGTGAGACCGGGCACGAGCACGAAGCGGATCCAGATCGGAATGCCCCGCTCGGCGACCCGGTGGGCGAAGCGCAGGGTCGGCGCGACCGCACCGGTTCGGGTGACCCGGCGGTAGGTCGCCGGATCCCAGCTCTTGATGTCCAGCAGCACCAGGTCGGTCGCGTCGAGCAGCTCCGGGGTGGCGCGGTCGCCGAGGAAACCGCTGGTGTCCAGCGCGGTGTGCAGACCCAGTTCCGCGCAGCGTCGCAGGACGGCCGCGGTGAACCGGGGCTGTTGCAGCGGCTCACCGCCGCTGAGGGTGACGCCACCACCGGCCACCTTGATGAATCGCTCGTACCGCCGGATCTCGGTGACCAGGTCGTCCACGGTCATGGCCCGTCCGCTGCGCTGGTACCAGGTGTCGGGGCTGTGGCAGAAGCGGCAGCGCAGCGGGCAGCCGGCGAGGAACGCCACGAAGCGGGTGCCGGGTCCGTCCACTCCGGTGGAGGTGTCGAAGGAGTGGACGGAACCGAGCACCGTACCGGCGGGCACGTAGGACGGGCGCGACGGCCAGGCCATGGCGGTCACAGCCGGCCGTGGACGGTACGGGAGATGACGTCGCGCTGCTGCTCGCGGGTCAACCGGACGAAGTTCACCGCGTACCCGGAGACCCGGATGGTCAGTTGCGGGTACCGCTCGGGGTGGGCCATGGCGTCTTCGAGGGTGGCCCGGTCGAGCACGTTGACGTTGAGGTGGAAACCGCCCGCGTCGGTGTAACCGTCGAGCACTCCCACGAGATTGTCGATCTGCTCGTCACGGGTACGACCGAGCCCGTCCGGGGTGACCGTGGTGGTGAGCGAGATGCCGTCGCGGGCGCTGGCGTACGGCAGCTTCGCCACCGACAGTGCCGCGGCGACCAGGCCGTGGGTGTCCCGGCCGTTCATCGGGTTCGCGCCCGGCGCGAACGGCTCGCCGGCTCGACGACCGTCCGGGGTGTTGCCGGTGTGCTTGCCGTAGACCACGTTCGAGGTGATGGTGAGCACCGACAGGCTCGGCTCGGCACCCCGGTACGTCGGCTGCGCCCGTACCTTCTCCATGAAGCGCTCCACCAGGTCCACGGCGATGGCGTCGGCCCGGTCGTCGTTGTTGCCGAAGGCGGGGTAGTCGCCGTCGACGGTGTAGTCGGTGACCAGGCCGGTGCCGTCACGCAGCACCTTCACCTGGGCGTGCCGGATCGCCGAGAGGCTGTCCACGGCCACCGAGAGCCCGGCGATCCCGGTGGCGAGGAAGCGGTGCACCGGGTGGTCGTGCAACGCCATCTCCAGCCGCTCGTAGGCGTACTTGTCGTGCATGTAGTGGATGACGTTGAGCGCGCGGACGTAGGTGCGGGCCAGCCAGTCGAGGGTCCGGTCGAAGGCGGCCAGCACGGTGTCGTAGTCCAGCACGTCGTCGGTGACCGGCGGCGTCGCGGGCGCGACCTGCTCACCGGTGATCTCGTCCCGGCCGCCGTTGATCGCGTAGAGCAGGGCCTTGGCGAGGTTGGCGCGGGCGCCGAAGTACTGCATGTCCTTGCCGACGCGCATCGCCGACACGCAGCAGGCGATCGCGGTGTCGTCGGAGTACACCGGCCGGATCAGGTCGTCGTTCTCGTACTGGATGGCGCTGGTGTCCAGCGACACCTGCGCGCAGAAGCGCTTGAAACCGGTGGGCAGGTCGGGCGACCAGAGCACGGTCAGGTTCGGCTCCGGCGCCGGACCGAGGTTGTACAGTGTCTGCAGGAAGCGGAAGCTGGTTCGGGTCACCAGCGGCCGGCCGCCCGCGTCGACGCCGCCGATCGCCTCGGTCACCCAGGTGGGGTCGCCGGAGAACAACTCGTCGTACTCGGGGGTGCGCAGGAACCGGATGATCCGCAGCTTGATCACGAAGTCGTCGATCAGTTCCTGGGCGGCGGACTCGGTGAGCCGGCCCTCGGCGATGTCGCGGTCCAGGTACACGTCGACGAACGTCGACGTGCGGCCCAGCGACATGGCGGCGCCGTTCTGTTCCTTGGTGGCGGCCAGGTAGGCGAAGTAGAGCCACTGGATCGCCTCGCGGCCGGTGGTGGCGGGCGCGCTGATGTCGTGGCCGTAGCCGGCGGCCATCTCCTTGAGTTCGCCGAGGGCGCGGATCTGCTCGGCCAGCTCCTCCCGGTCCCGGATGACCTCCTCGGTGCCGGGACGGTCGTCCAGGGAAGCCTTGATCGCCGCACGTTCGGCGACGAGGCGGTCGACGCCGTAGAGCGCGACCCGCCGGTAGTCGCCGATGATCCGGCCGCGGCCGTACGCGTCGGGCAGTCCGGTGACGATGTGCGAGCGCCGCGCCGCCAGCACGTCGGCGGGGTAGGCGTCGAAGACCCCGGCGTTGTGGGTCTTGCGGTACGTGGTGAAGATGCGGCGCACCTGCGGGTCCATGGCGAAGCCGTACGCGGTGAGCCCGTTCTCCACCATCCGCAGCCCACCGTTCGGCATGATCGCCCGGCGCAGCGGCGCGTCGGTCTGCAACCCGACGATCAGCTCGCGGTCCCGGTCGATCCAGCCGGGCGCGTGGGAGGTGATCGTGGCGGGGGTGTGCGGGTCGACGTCGTAGATGCCGCGCTCGCGTTCCACGGTGAACATGTCGCGTAGCCGGTCCCACAACCCGGTGGTGCGCGGGGTGGGCCCGGTGAGGAACTGGGCGTCGCCACGGTACGGGGTGACGTTGTCGCGGACGAACGCGGCCACGTCGACGGTGTCGCGCCAGGCGTCGCCGTGGAAGCCGCGCCACGGGTCGGACCCGGCCCTCGGGTGCTGCTCGGGCCGGACTGCCGTGCTGTGCTGCTGGACCATGTCTCCTCCTGGAAGCTCTCCTCGAGCCTCTCCCGGAGGCGACCGGGCGGTCAGGGGCGAAAGACCCGGTCGGTCCGGGCCGCTGGGCACCGGCGCGGTCGCGAGGCATCGGTGACGATCAGAGTGTGACCGGACGACGTGACCGGCACTGACGATCGGAGTATCCGGATGACCGCCGTGCCCGCGACGAGCCTCCTACCCGCCCCGGCCACGCCGCCGCAGAACGGCACCGCCAGCGCACCGGGAACGACGATCGACACCCTGGTCGACAACGGACTGCGGGCCCTGGACGACTACGCCGCCTTCGACCAGGAGCGCGTCGACCGGATCGTGGCGAAGGCCTCGGTGGCGGCACTTGGCCGGCACGCCGACCTGGCCCGGATGGCGGTGGCCGAGACCGGACGCGGCGTCTTCGAGGACAAGGCCGTCAAGAACATTTTCGCGTGTGAGCACGTCACCAATCACATGGCGGGTCTGAAGACGGTCGGGGTCATCTCCCGGGACGAGATCAACGGCATCGTCGAGATCGCCGAACCGGTCGGCGTGGTCTGCGCCGTCACCCCGGTCACCAATCCCACGTCGACGACCATCTTCAAGGCCCTGCTCGGCCTGAAGACCCGCAACCCGATGATCTTCGCCTTCCATCCGGCCGCCCAGCGATGCAGTGCCGAGGCTGCCCGGGTGGTCCGGGACGCCGCCGTCGCGGCGGGCGCACCCGAGCACTGCATCCAGTGGATCGAGCAGCCCTCCGTCGAGGCCACCGGCGCGCTCATGAAGCACCCGGGCGTGTCCACGATCCTGGCCACCGGCGGCAACGGCATGGTGCGCGCGGCGTACTCGTCCGGCAAGCCGGCCCTCGGTGTCGGTGCCGGCAACGTGCCGGCGTACGTCCATCGCGGTGCGCGGCTGCGCCGGGCGGTGCACGACATCGTGTTGTCGAAGTCGTTCGACAACGGCATGATCTGTGCCTCGGAGCAGGCGGTGATCATCGATGCCGAGGTGTACCCGGCGGCGCTCGCGGAGTTCCAGCGGCTGCACGCGCACGTGGCCACCCGGGACGAGAAGCGCCGGATCGAGGAGTTGATCTTCGGCGGCGCCGCCGGTGGCGACGACTGCGCTGGCGGGCGACTGGGCCCGACTAGCCATCGCAAATGACAACCGTTATCTTCTGATGGTTGGGGATCCCCTGAACATCGGGAGCGCGCGGTGGGACATGTGCTGGTGGTCGAGAGCTGGGTCGGTGCGATGAGCACCCTGCTGCCCCGGGCGATCCGGGAAGCAGGACACCGGTTCACCTTCCTCACCAGGAATCTGCACCACTACCTGCGCCAGGACAGTGGCGACGGGGCGCACCCGCTGCTCACCGCGGACAACGTGCTCACCGCCGAGACCAACGACCCGGCCAGGCTGCTGCCCCAGGTCCAGCGACTGCACGAGGTGCTGCGCTTCGACGGGGTCGTCACCTCCTGCGACTACTACCTCGGCACGGTTGCCCGGCTGGCCGCGCACCTGGGTCTGCCGGGTGCCCGGCCGGAGGCCGTCGAGCACGCCTGCCGCAAGGACCTGGCGCGGCACCGGATGCGGGCGGCCGGCCTGCCCGGTCCGGCGTTCGCGGTCGCCGAGGACTGGCCGGGAGCGCAGGCCGCCGCGCGTGCGTTGGGCTTTCCGCTGGTGGTCAAGCCGGTCGACCTGTGCGCCGGGATGCTCGTCCGGCTGGTGACCGATCTGACCGAGCTGCGCGAGGCCTTCGACGCCCTCGACGCGTTCCCGGTCAACGCGCGTGGTCAACGGCGCGCACCGCAGGTGCTGCTGGAGGAGGTGCTGGTCGGGCCGGAGGTCAGCGTCGAGACCGTCACCGTCGACGGCGTGACGACGGTGCTCGGCGTGACGGACAAGAGCCTGGCCGGCGAACCGTGGTTCGTCGAGACGGGACACATGTTCCCCGCCGCGCTGGACGCCGCGACGGTCGCCGCGGTGTGCGACATGGCGGTCGCCGCCCTGGCCGCGGTCGGGTTCGACCGGGGGGTGGCGCACACCGAGCTGCGGCTCACGGCGGCCGGGCCACGGGTGGTGGAGATCAACCCTCGGCCGGCGGGCAACCAGATCACCGAATTGGTGCGGCGGGGGACCGGGGTGGACCTGCCCATGGTGTACACCCAGCTCGCCCTCGGTGAACAGCCGGACGTCACGGTGGCCGACACGGGCGTACGTAGCGCGGCCATCTCATTCCTGCTGCCGCCCCGCGCCGGCACCGTCGCCGGGATCGACGGTGCCGCCACCCTCGCCGCGGCGCCCGACGTCGTCGACTGGGCGGTGAAGCCCGCCGGGCACCGCGCTGGCGACGCGGTGAGCAACAACACCTACCTCGGCCACGTCATGACCGTGGACACCACCGGCCTCGGCGCCCGCGCCCGGGCCGAGGAACTGGTCGCCGGCCTGCGGGTGCGCTACGCCGACGAGTTCGCCGGAGCGCTGGCGTGACGACACCGGAACCGGTGGGGACCGGTGCGTCGTTCACGTCGGTGACGGACCTGATCGAAGCCGTCGGCGCGGGCCGTCTCGGTCCCGACCCGACCACCGAGCAGGTGAGCGTCGCGTTCACCACCCGGCAGGGTGCCCGGCACGCCGGGCGCGACCGCAGCTACCGCAACCAGGTGCTGAGTCTGCGGGTGGGCGCCACCGTCGGATCCTGCGCGACGGAGCCGGACGAGCTGAGCGACGACGTCGCGTACGACTGCGTGGGCCGCAGCGTCGCGGAGCTGCTCAACCACCCGGTGCCGGCGGTCCGCGTCGCGGCCCTGGACGCCTACCTCGCCGCCGCCCGTCCGCACGCGCGCACCGCCGACGACGCGGTCACCATCCCCGCCGGCACCTCGCTGGCCAAGTCGACCGCCAGGGCCGCCGCGGTCGTGGACCTGCTGGCGGTGACCCCGGGACAGCACGTCCTGGTCGTCGGTGTGGTCAACTCCCTGCTCGGGCAGCTGCGCCAGCGCGGCCTCAGCTACCTGCCCTGCGATCTGGCGGGCGGCAGCACCGAATGGGACGAGCCGTGCCTGCCGGACGCCGCCGCCCTGCTGGACCGCTGCGACGCGCTGCTGGTGTCCGGCATGACGCTGGGCAACGGCACCTTCGAGCCGCTGCTGCGGCACGCGCGCGCCACCGGCAAACCGATGGTGGCCTTCGCACAGACCGGCAGCGCCGTCCTGCCCTGTTTCCTCGGCGCCGGCCTCAGCGCCGTGTCCGCCGAACCGTACCCGTTCTTCTGGCTCGACGGTGGACCGACGACGCTGTACCGCTACCGCGCCGCCGGCAGGCCGTCATGCTGACCGACCCCGCGCCGACGACGTGCGCACCGCATCTGTTGGGTCTGCTGGGCCGCTCCCCGGTGGCGTTCGTCGACACCCCGCTGCCGCACCCGCACGGCGGCTTCCACGCCAAGGTGGAGTATCTGAGTCCCGGCGGGATGAAGGCCCGCGCCGCCGTGGCCATGCTCCAGGCCGCCCGGCAGCGCGGCGACCTGCGGCCGGGAGCCACCGTGGTGGAGTCCACGAGCGGCACCCTCGGCGTCGGGCTGGCGTTCGCCGGCCAGGCACTGGGCCACCCGGTCGTCCTGGTGGTGGACCGCGAGATCGAGCGACCGATGCGGGCGCTGCTGACCGCGTACGGGGCGGTGGTCGAGCAGGTCGACCGGCCGCACCCGGTCGGCGGGTGGCAACAGGCCCGCCTGGATCGACTGCACGAGATCCTGGCGCGCACCCCGGACGCCTACTGGCCCGATCAGTACCACAACCCGGACAACGTCGCCGGATACCACGCCCTCGCCGCCGAACTGAGCGGGCAGGTCGAGGCCGTCGACGTGCTGGTGTGCAGCGTCGGCACCGGCGGGCACAGCGCCGGCCTGGCCCGGGCGCTGCGGCGGCACTGGCCACGGCTGCGGCTCGTCGGCGTCGACACCGTCGGATCGACGATCTTCGGACAGCCCGCGCGACCACGGCTCATGCGCGGGCTTGGCAGCAGCATCTTTCCCCGCAACGTCGACTACACCGCCTTCGACGAGGTGCACTGGGTCGGCCCGGTGGAGGCGGTGGACACCTGCCGCCGGCTGGCCCGGTCAGCCTTCGTCACCGGCGGTTGGAGCACCGGCGCCGTCGCCCGGGTCGCCGCGTGGATCAGCCGCATGCAGCCCGGCGCCCGGGTGGTCACGGTCTTCCCGGACGGCCCGCACCGCTACCTCGACTCGATCTTCGACGACGCGTACTGCGCCGCGCACGGGCTGTTCGGTCCCGCTCCGGGTCACCCGATCGAGATCCCCCACCCGAACGCCGTCGAGGTCACCCGGTGGAGTCGCTGCCGGACCGTCCTCGACCCGTTGCGCCGGCTGGCGGTGCCGGCATGAGACTCGACTGGCGCAGTTACCCGCTGCGGCTCCGTGAGCCGTTGCGGATCTCCCGCTCGACGATGTCGGGCCGTGACGCCGTCCAGGTCGACCTGTCCCACGACGGCGTCACCGGCCACGGCGAGGTCGTCACCAGCGCCTACTACGGCCTCGACCGGGCCGCGATCCTCGATCTGCTGGCCGGTCTCGGCCAGCGGGTGTCCGGCTACGGCGAACCCGAGACGCTGCTCGCGGAGCTGCCCGCGCTCGCCGCCGAACTGCCCGCCGGGGTGCTGGCGGCCCTGGACGCGGCCGTCCACGACCTGCTGGGTCGTCGCGCCGGGATGCCGGTGTACCAGTGGCTCGGCCGGCCGGATTTCTCCCCGGTGCCCACGGCCCACACCATCGGCCTGGTCGGGCCAGAGGACGCTGCGGCCACCGCTGCGGCGCTGGCTCGGCGCGGCTTCCAGCTCGTCAAGGTCAAGTGCGGTGACGCCGCTGACCCGGACCGGATCGCCGCCGTACGGGCCGCCATGCCGCAGGCCCGGCTGGTGCTCGATCCCAACGGCGCCTGGACACCGGAGCAGACCGTGCGGCTGCTCGACACGCTCCGGCCGCACCGCATCGACGCCGTCGAACAACCCATCGCGCCCGGCACACCGCGGCTGCTCGCCTGGATCAGCGCCCGCACCGAGGTGCCGGTCATCGCCGACGAGGACGCCGCCACCGTGGCGCATCTCGACGCCCTCGCGGGCGCGGTCGGCGGCGTCAACGTCAAGATCGCGAAGTGCGGCGGTATCCACGCCGCAACGCGGATCGCCGCCACGGCCCGCGGGTACGGCATGGATCTCATGCTGGGGTGCCTGGTGGCCAGCTCGCTGGGCATCGCGCCGGCGGTGCACCTCACCGGCGAAGCCCGCTGGATCGACCTGGACGGACACCTGCTGCTCACCGACGACCCGTGGACCGGTATCGACGGCCACGACGGTGTCCTGCGGCTGACCGACGAACCCGGCCTCGGCGTGCGGGCGGCCCGATGAGCACGTGGACCACCCTGCGCAGCTTTCCGCTGCCGATCCGGCTGCTGGTGGTCAACCAGTTCGGCGTCAACGTCGGCTTCTACCTCCTGCTGCCCTACCTCGCCGGTCATCTGGCCGACGACGTCGGTCTGTCCGCCGCCGTGATCGGCATCGTGCTCGGCGTGCGGAACCTCAGCCAGCAGGGGCTGTTCCTGCTGGGCGGCTCGGCCGCCGACCGGCTCGGTGCCCGTGGCGTCATCATCGCCGGCTGCGCCCTGCGGGCCGTCGGCTTCGGACTGTTCGCCCTCAGCACCTCGCTGCCGTCGCTGCTGGCCGCGTCGATCCTGTCCGGGTTGGCCGGGGCGTTGTTCAACCCGGCCGTTCGCAGCTACGTGGCGCAGGCCGCCGCCGACCGGCGCGCCGAGGCGTTCGCGTTGTTCAACGTGTTCGCCAGCGCCGGCGCGCTGCTCGGACCACTGCTCGGGGCCGCACTGCTGCTCGTCGACTTCCGGGCTGCCGCGCTGAGCGCCGCGGCGGTGTTCGCCGCGCTCACCGTGGCGCAGGCGGTGTGGCTGCCCGCCCAACCGGTGACCGCCAGCGAGGCCACCGTCTGGCACGACTGGCGCACCGCCGTCACCGACCGCCGGTTCCTGGCGTTCAGCACGGCGCTGGCCGGCATGTTCACCTTGCAGACCCAGCTGTACCTGATCCTGCCGATGCAGGCGGAACACGTCACCGGGCAGCCCGTGGCGGTGGCCGTGCTGTTCGTCGTCTCCACCGTCGTGACCCTCACCCTGCAACTGCCCCTGACCGGCTGGCTGCATCGCCGCGTCAGCCGTGGCGCGAGCATCACCGCCGGCATGGCCGTCATGGGAGCCGGTTTCCTGCTGCCGCTGCTGCGGGTGGACTCGGCACCACCGGTGTTGCGACTGCTGCCTGTGCTGGCCGCTGCCGTCCTGCTCACCGTCGGGGTGATGATCACCCAGCCGTTCGTCCTGGAGCTGATCCCCGCCTTCGCCGGACAGCGACTGACCGGCACCTACTTCGGCCTGTTCTACCTGGTGTCCGGAGTTCTCGCCGCCGGCTGCACCGCCGCCGTCGGCGCGGCGGTGGGCAGCTCCACCGGCGTGCCCACCACGGCGTGGCTGCTCACCGCCGGCGTCGGGCTGGCGTCGGCCGGCGCGGTGTGGCTGCTGCGCCGTGGCGGCCTGCTCACGCCCGCAGCGGCTACGGCGCCGGTGGCTGTGTCGTGAACGGCCAGAACTTCCTCACCGACAACCCGGAGCTGTACGAGCAGCAGTTCCCCGACCCGGAGCACCTCGCCGCCCGCTTCGTCGACGACCTCGTCCGCCGCTTCGCCGACCGCGTCGTCGCCACGCCCCGGTTGCTCGACGTCGGATGCGGCACCGGCCGCGACGCCGGGCACCTGGCGACCCTCGGCTACACCGCCACCGGGTTGGACACGTCGCTGCCGATGCTGACCCACGCGCGGCGCCGCCATCCCGCCGTCCGGTTCGTCCACGCCGACCTGCGCACCTTCGACCTGGCCGACCGCTTCGACGTCATCACCTGCCTGGACAGTGCGTTGCTGTACTGCCACCGCAACGCCGACCTGACCGCGTTCCTGGGGCGCTGCCACCGGCACCTGCGCCCCGGTGGGTTGCTGCTGGCGGAGATGCGCAACGGTGCGTTCTTCCTCGGCAACACCGAACTGCTCGACGGCATCCGCACCCGCACCGTGACCTGGCGCGCCGTCACGTACACCTCGGCGACCCGGTTGTGGATCGACCACCGGGAGCAGTTGCTGCGCCGCGAACGCGTCTGGACCTGGCCGGCCTGCCCGCGACCGCTGGTGCAGACCTCGGCCTGGCGGCTGCTGTTCCCCGCCGAGCTACGGCACCTGCTCGCCACCGCCGGGTTCGACGTCGTGGCCCTGTTCGACACGCCCGGCCCCCGGACCGACCCGCCCTGGCATCCGGCAGCGGCGCTGTCGGACGTCCTGTCCGGCGACCGGCTGCACCTGGTCGCCCGCCGCCGCGACGACGCGGCGTAACGCTCACCTGTGCATCGAAAGGAAATCCATTATGTTCCATCAGTCAGTCGCCGTGCCGCGCGTGCGCGCCGCGGCTGCTCGGCGGCGCCGCCGCCGTCTCCGCCGCCCTGCTGACCGGCTGTGGCCCGAGCGGGGACCCGGCCGGCACCTCGGCCGGACAGCCCCGGCGTGGCGGTAGGTTGCGGGCGGCGTTCGCCGGCGGCGGTGTCAACGAGACGCTGGACCCGCACCTGGCGAACCTGTTCAACGAGGCGTCGCGCGCCAAGGCGATGTTCGACAAGCTCGCCGACTACGGCCCGGACGTCTCCATCCAACCTCGCCTCGCCGAACGCTGGGAGCCCAGCAGCGACCTCACCCGCTGGCGGATCACCCTGCGGCAGGCCACGTTCCACGACGGCACGCCGGTCCGCGCCGCCGACGTGCTCTACAGCTATGCCAGGATCACCGACCCGAAGCGGGCGTTCCGTGCCAAGGCCAGCCTCGACCTGCTCGACCTGCCCAACAGCCGCGCCGTCGACGACCGCACCTTGGAACTGGTCCTCAAGCGGCCCTTCGCCGAGTTCCCCAACGCGTTGGCCGCGTTCGGCGCGTACATCGTCCCGCAGGACGCCGACAGCTTCGAGCGGCCCGTCGGCTCCGGACCGTTCACCTTCGACTCCTGGCAGCCCGGCCGGTCGCTGCTGCTCAAGCGGTACGACGGCTACTGGGAAGGCGCCGCGCACCTCGACGAGCTGGAGTACCTGATCAGCAACGAGGAATCGGCCCGGGTCAACGCCCTGCTCGCCGGGCAGGTGGACTACGCGCACGACATCACCCCCACCACCGCCCGTACCCACGCCGACGGTGGCCGGATGGCCGTCACCCGGATGCCGAACAGCACCATGCAGTCGCTCGCCATGAAGGTCGACCGGCCGCCGTTCGACAACCGCGACCTGCGCGAGGCCATGTTCCTGCTCACCGACCGCCAACAGCTGGTCGACACCGTCCTCGCCGGTTCCGGGCAGGTCGGCAACGACCTTTACGGCAAGGGCTACCAGTACTACGCCGACGACATCCCCCAGCGCACCCCCGATCTCGACCGGGCCCGGTTCCTCGTCGACAAGGCCGGCGCCAGGGGCCTGCGGATCCCGCTCGACACCGCGTCGGTGGCCAGTGGTTTCGTCGAGGCCGCCAGCGTCTTCGCCGAGCAGGCCAAGCAGGTCGGGCTCGTCATCGAACCCGCACTGGGCAACAAGGACACCTACTGGAAGGACATCCTCAACTCCGGTGTGCTGGCCTCGTACCGCTCCGGTGCCATGCCCATCGAAACGCACATCTCCCAGCGGTTGCTCACCAACTCCACCACCAACGCCACCCGGTGGGCCCGACCCGAGTTCGACGCCCTCTACACCAAGGCCGTCTCCAGCGCCGACGAGGCGACCCGCCGGCAGGCGTACGGGGACATGCAGCGCACCCTGCACGCCGAGGGCGGATTCCTGATCTGGGGCTTCGCGGACTTCCTCGTCGCCACCGCGCCCCGCGTCGGTGGGGTCTCCGCCGACGCCCCGGCCAACACCCTCGACTGGGCCCGCTTCGACAAGGTCTGGCTGGGGTGAGTCTGCCCCGCTACGCCGCCGGGCGGCTGCTGCTCGGCCTGGGGCAGGTCGCCGGGATCACCACGATCGTGTTCGTGCTCACCGAGGCGCTGCCCGGTGACGCCGCCGTGGTGATCGCCGGCGACCATCCCGACCCGGCCCGCATCGCCGCGATTCGGGCGCAACTGGACCTCGACCAGCCGGCCTGGCAGCGCTACCTCGACTGGCTGACCGACCTGCTCCGGGGCGACCTCGGCGTCTCGCTGATCTCGCAGCGGCCGATCGTCGAACGGCTCGCCGACAGTGCGGCCGCCACCCTGCTGCTGGCGGCGGTCACTCTGCTCGTGCTGGTACCGCTCGCCGTCGCACTGGGCATGCTGGCCGCCCGCCGGGAAGGCGGGCGACTGGACCGGGTGGTGTCCGCGGTGTCGGTCGCGCTGTACGCGGTACCCGAGTTCGCCCTGGCGATCCTGCTCATCGCCGTCTTCGGCGTCCAACTCGGCTGGCTGCCACCCACCGCGTTCGGTGCCGACCTGCTCGCCCGACCGGCCGTGCTCGTGTTGCCGCTGCTGGTGCTGCTCGCTAGGCCGATCTGCACCATCAGCCGCCTCACCCGCGCCGGCATGCTCGACGCCCTGCGCGGCGAGCACGTGCGCCACGCCCGACGGCTCGGCATCACCGGCAGCCGGCTCTGGCTTCGCCACGCGCTCCCCGGCGCGCTGGCGCCGGTGGTGCAGCAGCTCGCCCGGACCACCGACTGGCTGCTCGGCGGCGTCATCGTCGTCGAGGCGGTGTTCGTCATCCCCGGACTCGGCACCGCCCTCGTCGACGCGGTGTCCACCCGCGACATCCCCACCGTGCAGGCGCTGTGCGTCCTCGTGGCCGTCACCACCGTGGTGGTGAACCTGGTCGCCGACCTGGTGGCGTTCCGTCTCGCACCCCGCACCGGGGTCGTGCGGTGAGGCGGCTGCGCACCCTGACCGGAGCGGTGCTGCTGGCGGTGCCGCTCGCGCTGGCCGTGACCGGCCCGTGGTTGGCCGGCGAGCCGGGTGAGCGCACGTTCCCGTTCGCCGACGACGGCCTGCTGGGCACCGACTTCATCGGCCGTGACGTGGCGCGGCAGGTCCTGCTCGGCGGCCGGTCCGTCGTCGTGGTCGCCGTCAGCGCGACGTTGCTGGCCTACCTCCTCGGCGTGCCGGCCGGTCTGCTGGCCGCCGCCACCCGCCGCCGGTGGGTCGACGAGCTGCTCATGCGCCCCCTGGACCTGGCGCTGGCGGTGCCGTCGCTGCTGCTGCTGATCCTGCTGGCCGCCACCGCGCCGCCCGGCCCGCTCACCCTCGTCGGGATCGTCGCGCTGATCGGGCTGCCGGAGATCACCCGGATCACCCGGGCCGCCGCGCTGCCGCTGGCCCACGGGCCGGCCATGGAGGCGATGCGCCTGTACCGCGAGACCTGGTGGCGACGTGGTCCCGGCTACGTCGGCACCGGCATCCGCCGGGTCCTGCTGGCCGACGCCGGAGTCCGGTTCATCGGCGCCATCTACCTGGTGGCCACCGCCAGCTTCCTGGGCATCGGCGTGGCACCCGACGCCGCGGACTGGGCCGTCATGGTGGACCGCAATCGCACCGGCCTGTTCCTGCAACCCTGGTCCGTCGCCGTGCCGGCCGCGCTCATCATCTGCCTGGCCGTCGGCTTCAACCTGGTCACCGATCGGATGCTGCACACCACTGCCGTCCCCAGCCCGGCACCGCCACCCGCACCGGCCACGACCGGCGACCGCGCGCACGCGCCCGACGCCCTCCTCCAGGTGCGGGAGCTGGCGGCCACGACCGCCGACCGGACGCTTGTCGACGGCGTCTCCTTCAGCCTGCGAGCCGGCGAGATCCTCGCCGTCATCGGCGCATCCGGCAGCGGCAAGACCACCACCGCCCGCGCCCTGCTCGGCGAGGTGACCCCCGGCGTCACCCACACCGGCTCCATCACCCTGGCCGGTCGGCCGGTCACGACTGCCAGCCCGCCGGAACCCGGCACCGTCGGCTACGTACCTCAGCAACCCGGTGCCGCCCTGCACCCCGTACGCCGCATCGGTGCCGTGCTCCACGAGATCGCCCGGCACCAGGCACCCGGCGCCAGCCGCGGCGCCCGCGGACGTACGGTGGCGGCCACCCTCGCACGCGTCAGCCTGCCGACCGACCGCCGGTTCCTGCGCCGGTTTCCCCACCAGCTCTCCGGCGGACAGCAGCAACGCCTCGTCATCGCCCACGCCCTGCTGGCCCACGCCGTCCTGCTCATCGCCGACGAACCCACCACCGGACAGGACGCGCTCACCCGCGACGCCGTCGCCGCAGAGCTGACGAAACTCGCCCGAGCCGGCATCGCCGTCATCCTGCTCAGCCACGACCTGCACCTCGTCAGGGCCGTGGCCAACCAGATCCTCGTGCTGCACCGAGGCGCCGCCGTCGAATCCGGCCCGGCCACCGAGGTGCTCGCCGTACCGCGCCACCGGCACACCCAGCAGTTGCTCGCCACACCACCGGCCCGGCCACCGGCGACGGTCCGACCGGACCGGTCGCTGCTAAGCGTCACCAATCTGAGCGCCGCCCACCGCGACGGCGGTCGGCAGCGCGACGTGCTCCGCGACGTCAACCTGGCCGTGGCGGCCGGACGCTGCCTGGCCGTGGTCGGCCGGTCCGGTAGTGGCAAGACCACCCTCGCCAGGTGCATCGCCGGCCTGCACCCGGTCCACACCGGGCAGGTGTCCCTCGCCGGGCAGCGCCTCGCCGCGCACCTCGACCGACGCCCGCCACACGAGCTCGGCGCCATCCAGTACGTCTTCCAGGACGCCCGGGCCAGCTTCGACCCCTACCGGCCGGTGGTGGACCAGATCGGCAGGCCCGCGCGACGCCTGCGCGACGCCACGCCGGAACAGGCCCACCACACCGCCCGGCACCTGCTCGACCGGGTAGGTCTGGCCCAACACACCGCGACTCGGCGTCCCGACCGGCTCTCCGGCGGCGAACTGCACCGCGCGGCGCTCGCCCGCGCGCTGGCCAGCGGACCCCGCGTGCTGATCTGCGACGAGACGACCGCCGGGCTCGACCGCATCACCCGGCACGGCATCCTCACCCTCCTCGACGAGCTGCGACGCGACCTCGAGCTGACCGTCGTCGTGATCAGCCACGATCGCGACGTCGTGGCTCACCTCGCCGACCACATCGTCGTTCTCGACGACGGAGTCGTCGTCGACAGCGGCCCGGCCGACGCCCTGCTCCACCACGCACACCACCCGCTGACCCGCGCGCTGCTGCACATCGACCCGGCGACCGCCACGGCACCGTCCAACCCATGACCGGAGGAACCATGCAGTACCCGCACAACGTCGGCCCGTACGAGGTCCAGCCGGCCGACCGCCGGCACCTCGACGGCGCCCGCGGCGTCATGCTCGACACCTTCTACCGCGACTTCGGCTACGGCTACCGGCCCGACTGGCACCGGGATGTCATCGACCTGGACGGCACCTACCTCGCGCCGGAGCGGCACGCCCTGTTCGTCGCCACCAAGGGCGACGAGGTCGTCGGCACCACCGCGGTACGCGCCGGCGGGCCCAAGAGCCCACCGCACCCGGGCTTCCTCGCCCAGCGCTACCCGGACGACACCACCGCGCAGCTGTTCCGGGTCTACGTCCGACCGGAACACCGACGCTGCGGTCTCGCCCGGGCACTCGTCGGCCTCGCCGTCGACTTCGTCGCCCGGCAGCCCCGCTACCGTGCGCTCTATCTGCACACGGACCCGCGCGTCGACGGCGCCGAGCCGTTCTGGCGGAGCCTGGCCACGCCGGTCCACGACCCGCGTGCGGGCGACGACGACACGTACCGGACCGTGCACTTCGAGATCGCCCTGCCCGGCCGCGCTCGGTAGCCGCCATCGGGCAGCCGGGCTACGCCGGGCGCTCGGCGGCGGCCAATCCCGGGCCCGGCTGGGCCTGAAGCAGTCGCCGACGGCTGTTGTTGCCGAGCCACCGGTGCGATCCGGGCCTGCGGGCCTCCCGGGTGAGGTGCCCGACGGCGAACCGGTAGGTGAGGGCCTTGAGTCTCGCGCCGAGGCGGCCGCCGACGAACATCCTGTTCGCGATGTCGTCGCGGCCGGCGAGCTGGTAGATGCCGGCATGCGAGCCCAGGCCGACGCACATGGCGCCGAAGAAGACACTCGCCGGTTCACAGGTGGTGCCCGCGATGCGCCGCAGTACCGTGTCGGCGGCGTGCGCGCCGAGGCAACTCGCCGTGTACGCGCTCATCCGGTACGGCACGCCGGACGGCGCGGCCGAGTCCCCGGCCGCGACGATGCGCTCGTCGTCGACGCTGGTCAGCGTCTCGTCGGTGATCAGGCGTCCGATGGCGTCGGTCCGCAACCCGCTGCGCGTGGCCAGATCCGGCACCCCGAAGCCCGCGGTCCAGACGGTGATCGCACTCGGCAGCGTACGACCGTCTTCGAGCCGCACCGCGTCCCGCGTGACCTCGGTGACCTCGGTGCCGGGACCGGCCAGGACGTCCACGCCGATCCTGGTGAGCGACCTGGCGGCGGCACGCCGTGCCGTCGGGTGCAGGTACGCGCCGAGCGCGTCCCCGCAGACCAGACTGACCCGCTGGCCCCGCTCGGCCAGTTCGGCCGCGGTTTCGATGCCGGTGGGCCCGGCTCCGACGACAGTCACCGGGGTCGCCGGAGGCCGGTCGTCGAGGATCGCACGCAGCCGCCGCGCCGCCTCGAGTGTGGCCATCGGGTGGGCGAACTCGGCCGCGCCGGGAACACGTGGTTCGGCACTCGCACTGCCTGCCGCGTAGACGAGGTAGTCGTAGCCGAGGGTGCCGCCGCCCAGCAGCGTCACCCTGCGCTGAGCTGCGTCGACTGCCGTGACGGTGTCCTGGACGAGCCGAACGCCCTCGGCCAGCACCTGTCGGTACGGCGCGACCGCGTCGTGGACGCCGGCGACCACGTGGTGCAGCCGGAGCCGGATGACGAAGTCCGGCCGTGGATTCACCATGGTGACGGCGACGTCGTCGCGTTGCGTCAGCCGATTGGCGGCCATCACGCCGGCGAATCCGCCGCCGATCACTACCACCCTGGTTCCTGCTGCCATGTCTGACTCCCTTCGCGGACGGTTGCACCCCCAGGACACCGACAGAACCCCGGATGTGACCGTCGCGGTTCTCCCGGCTCCGGCCGCCACCGTCCGGACCGGGCTGTGCCGGCGGTGCAACGGCGTGATCCCCTGACGGACCGATCTGCCGTCAGGGGATCACCGAGGAGCGGACTCGGGTCAGGGCACCGCCACCGGCGCGTCGTTGTTGCCCGGCAACCGGGTCACGCTCGGCAACGGCGCAATGGTCACTGCCGAACGGCTGCCCGCCTCGTCGGCCGGGCAGATCGCGGTGCCCAGCAACGTGTTCCAGGCGATGTCGATCGGGTGCGGATCGGGCAGGCCGACCTGGTAGTGGCTGATGTTGATGCCGGACGACAGCTGACGGGCGCCGTCGCGGCTGTGCAGTGAGATCGTCAGGTGGCCGATGACCGCGCCGTCGTGGCCCCAGAACTCGCCGCACGGGGTCGGCAGCGAGTAGATGCCGAGACCGTAGCTGCCGGCGGCGGGCTGTTCGGGCAGCATCGGTACGGCGGTGAGCATCTCGTCGAGAGTGGCCGGGCTGAGCAGGTCGCCGCCGAGCAGTGCCCGGAAGAAGGTGTTCAGATCCGCCGTGGTGGCGATCATCTCGCCGGCCGTCCACGCCCAGCTCATGTTGAACTCGCTGAGATCACGCACTCCGAACGGGGCGAAGTAGGCGCCACTGTGTGGGCCACGGATCCGCGCGTCGGTGCCCGGGAAGAACGTGTCGGTGAGTTTCAGTGGTCGCAGAATGCGCCGCTGGACCTCGGCCGCCGCGTCGTTGCCGGTGATCGTCTCGATCAGCAGTCCGGCCAGGAGGTAGTTGGTGTTCGAGTAGCTGAACCGGGCACCGGGAGCGTTTGTCGGTGGCAGGGCCAGGCCGATGGCCACCAGGTCGGCCGGAGCGTACGTGGTGACCCGCATCTGGTCGATCGCCGCGTACGAGTTGATCATGGCGTTGGTGTAGTTGCCGATGCCGCTTGTGTGGTTGAGCAGCATCCGGACGGTGACCTCGGTGCCGAGCTCGTCCGGCACGATGTCGGGCAGCCACCGCCCGATCGGGTCGTCCAGGCTCAACCGGCCCTCGTCGACGAGTTGGAGCACGGTGGTGGCGACGAACGTCTTGGTGATGCTGCCGATCCGGTGCCGCATCTGCGGCCGCATGGGTTGAGGTCTGGTCAGGTAGGCCTGGCCGGCGGCGTCACGCCAGTCGCGCCGGCCCTCGCGCACGGCGACCAGCACGCCCGGGGCGCCGGCTTCGGGTACCGCGGCGAGGGCGGCGCGCAACGCGGCGCGATCCGGCCCGCCGGTGGCCGGCCGCGCCGCGGAATCCGGCCGCGCGGTGGCGGATGCGGGTACGACGGCGATGGTGGCCACCAGCGCGACGCTGGTGGCCACGATCTTCAGTGTCCGATGAGTACGCGACATACCGACATGCTCGCCGGGACCCCGGTGGGACACATCCGGCTCAGGCGGGAGACTCGCCTCCCACCGTGGCACGAGCCGGGGTCAACCGCTCGACGCACGATGCCAGGGCAGGCAAGGGTTTGGCGGCCCGGACGCCGGGGGTAGAGAGCGATCCGCCCATCGTCCCACCCCCGAAGGAACACACCATGTCGGTACAGGCATTCCTCTATGTCGTCGCGGTCATCCTGCTCGTGCTGGCCGCGCTGCCCATCTCCACCCGGGGTGTCTCGCTCGCCCTGCTCGGAGCGGCGTTCGCCCTGCTGGCCTATGCCTGGCCAGTGATCACCGAATAGGTGCCGGACGTCGTCGGTGCGCACCTGAGCCGGCCTGGCGCGGTCTGCGGCGCCCGGTCGTCCCGTCGCCGGGCGCCTCCGGTTGCGGATACCCGGCCGTCTGTCACGGACACTGTTGATCTGGGTTCAGCCAACGGGGACCGGCTGTCCCCGGTCCCCCTGTGGCCGGTCGCCCTGAGCGGGTAGACGGTGCCGAAGGGAGGCTGAGGTCATGCGCATCCCGCGAGGCATTGTCGACGATCTCCGGTGGAGTATCGTCGCGCCGTCGACCCCTGAGCACGCCGCGGACCGGCTCGTGCTGCGGCCGGCGGAACGCGAGGATCTTCCGGCGACGTCCCGCGCCCATGTCGCGTTGCTTCCGATCGGGCTGTTTCCGTCGCTCGGTGCCCGCTTCGTGCGTCGCTGGCACCGCACGATCCTGACATCGCGGTACGGGGTGGGCGTGGTCGTCATCGACGCCGCTGCCCCGCAGGACGAGATTGTCGGGTTCGTGCTGGGCACCGCCGATCATGCCGGGTACACCGCCGAGTTGGCGAGGGACCGGCGTGCCATGGCGTCCCTCGCCCTCGCCGGCCTGGCCGCGCTGGTTCTCCGGCCCCGGGTCGCCCTGCGTGTCGTGCGGACCCGGTTCCGGCCGTGGGCCCGTCGGGTGTCACGTCGTCGGGCGGCCGTGCGCTCCCGGGAGCGAGCCGAGTCGGTGTCGGCACCACAGGTGGCGGTCATGACCGCGCTGGCGGTGCGACCGGACTGGCGCAAGAGCGGCGTCGGAATGCTGCTGGCCGAGCGGTTCGTCGAGCTGGTCGCCAGCACCGGTGCCAGGTGGGTCGAGGCGCAGACCTCTACCGGACCTCTGGGGGCGACCGGGTTCTACGAGCGTCTGGGGTGGGATGCGGGCCAGGCGCGACCCACACCGGACGGCGACACTGTGCGTACCTACCGCCTGGACCTCGGTGGTGCCGGCTGGACCTCGACGGCCTGACCCGCGCCGGTCGAGGCCCAGCCGGCGTACGCCCCGGTCAGCTCAACCGGAAGGTGACGTTGTCGACGTCGAAGGCCGTGGCGCCGTTGCCGGCCGTCTCGCTGGCGAAGAAGCTGACCGTGGCGATGCGCTCGGTCGCCGCGATCCCGGTCGACATGGAGTACTGTCGCCACTCCGGTCCGCCGTCGAAGGCCAGCGAGAACCGGGTCTTCGGGGGAATCCCGGTGACCGCCAGCCCGACGTTCAGGTAGTCGCCGCGGCTGGTCTCGGTGGTGATGGTCCGGACCCAGAAGCGGACCGTCAGGTCGCAGTTGGCCGGCACCGTGACGGTGGTACGCAGCAGGTCGGAGCGGGTCACGTCCAACCCGCCGAAGGTGGCGTACGCGCGACCGGTGCGCGCGGGGCGGGTCGTGTCGCCGAGCACGACGATGCGGGGGCCGGCCTCCCAACCGTCGGTGCCACGCTCGAACCCCGGGTTCGGGTGGATCTGGCCGGTGCAGGACGGGTCGGCTGCCGGCTGGTCGGCGGGCGCGCTGCCGGGAGACAGCAGCAGGGCGGCGACGAGGGTGGTGGTGATGAAGGCCTTCATCAGTGCTCCCCGTGGTCAAGGCATTCGAGAGTGTCAATCGACGATGCTTCATGGGAGTTGGCGCGTCAAGCCCTTGCCACCCAGGGACCGCGGACCCCGCGACACGCGGACCGAGCCCGGTGATGAGTTGTCGCGCTCGTACCCGTCATACCTACGACGGGACACGACGACGTGAGGATGACGTGATGAACGCGGACACGCGGCCGAAGGAGCTCGGTGTGGGCGGCCTGGGGGACATCGACGAGCCGGCATTCTCGGGGCTGGCGCAGCGGCACCGGCGGGAACTGCACGTGCACTGTTACCGGATGCTCGGGTCGTTCGAGGATGCCGAGGACACCGTGCAGGAGACGTTCCTGCGCGCCTGGCGGCGGCGGGAGACCTTCGCGGGTCGGTCCACGTTCCGGGCCTGGCTGTACCGGATCGCCACCAACGCCTGCCTGGATCTGCTCGCCAGGTGCCGCCCGGAGCCGGCGTCCGGCGGCGAGGTGCGGTGGTTGCAGCCCTACCCGGACCGGCTGCTCGACGAGCTGGCCGCCGGCGTCGAGGACGAGCCGGAGGTCGTCGCCGTCGCCCGGGAGACGATCGAGTTGGCGTACCTGGTCGCGGTCCAGCACCTGGCGCCACGCCCACGGGCCGTGCTGATCCTGCGGGACGTGCTCGGCTGGCCGGCGAAGGACGTCGCGGAGCTGCTCGGCGACTCGGTCCACTCGGTGAACAGCGCGCTGCAGCGGGCCCGCGCGGGCATGCGGGAGCATCTGCCCGCCGAGCGGCAGGACTGGACCGGCGGTGGGGAGGACGCCGGGACGCGGGAGCTGGTGCGCCGCTACACCGAGGCCAGCGTGGCCACCGACATCGACGGTCTCGCCGCGCTGCTGCGCGAGGACGTGCGCTGCTCGATGCCACCCACCCCGGGCCTGCACGTCGGCCGCGACGTGGTGGTCGAGGACTGGATCAGCAGCGGCTTCGTGGGCATGACGGGCCTGCGCGCCGTCGAGACCCGGGTGAACCGGCAGCCCGCCGTCGCCTTCTACCACCTGCGCAAGCGGGAGGGCGCGTACCTGCCGCTGACCATCGACGTGCTGCGGGTCACCGGCGGGGCGATCGCCGAGATCGTCACCTTCCACGACGACCAGTTCCCGCGGCTCGGGCTACCGGACCGCCTGCCCGCCGACGGTACCGAATGAACCGTCTGCCGGACCAGGCTGGACGCCGTGGCCGCGTACCAGCGGGAACCGGCTGCGCCATCAGCTCGACAGCACCGGTGCACCGGTTCGGCCTCACCGGACCGGACGGACCGCAGGTTTCGCTGACCGCCACGCCCGGGTAGCGCAGGGCGCATGAACCGCAATCTTGCCAAGGGCCTCCAGGTTGCGTGGGGCATGCCGGAGTTCCGGGGCGGGTTGCGACACCTCATCGATCTCGACGAGGTGTCGGTGCTGCTGGCCACGCTGTCCGTCCCCGATCACGACCGCGAGGTGGAACGCAGCCTGCTGAGGCTGCTGCGATCCGGTCTCGACACGGTCGAGATCCGCGAGGCCGTGTTGCTGCTGCTGGAGCAGGACGACGTGCGCCGGCCGCTCGTCGCGGCGGTGCGGCCGAGCGTCGAGCGACCGGATCAGGCGGCGGCCATCGCTTCGGCGGCCGAGGATCCCGTGGTGCGGCGCGAGGTGCGGGCGGTGCTGGACAGCGCCAAGGTACGCGAGCTGATCTGGCAGGCGATCGACAACCAGTTCAGCGACAAGCGGCTCGGCCTGATCCGCCGGGCGGCGGTGCTGTTCGTGCGGCATTCGAGCGTCCGGCGCCTCGCCTGGGCCCTGCGCCGACACGGCGTGCTGCGCGCGCTGCGTCAGCGGCCGTGACCGGTGGCGGTGGAGGCGGGCTTCGACCGGCGCGACGCCGACGAGCCGGCGTTTATTCGGCGGCGTCGCGATGGTGCCGGTGGCTACTCTGCCACCTCGTGGGCAGCGCGCACCTTCGCACCGAACGCCTCGAGCTTCGTCCCGTGCGAGACGAGGACATCGACCGCATGCTGGAATACCGCAACCTGCCGGAGGTCACCCGCTGGCTGCTGCGCACCGAGGTCGACCCGGTGTCCTTCCGGGCGGCCTGGCGGCGCGCGGCGCAGGACCCCGACGACCACAGTGTCGCGGTGACCCTGGGCGGCATGGTGATCGGGTCCGTCTCGCTCGACGTGGTCGACGGCATGGGGCAACCCGGCATGCCGGCGCGGACCGAGGCCCAGCTCGGCTACATCTTCGACCCGGCATACGGTGGGCAGGGCTACGCGACCGAGGCGGTCACCGCGATGGTGGCGTACGCGTTCGACCGGCTGGGCGTACGCCGGATCACCGCCGGCTGCTTCGCGGACAACCTGGCCTCCGTGCGGCTTCTCGAAAAGATCGGCATGCGTCGTGAGCAGCACGGAGTCGGCGACTCCTGGCACGCCGAGCTGGGCTGGGTGGACGGCTACACCTACGCCCTGCTCGCCGGGACGTGGCGCCAGGGCAGACCGTCAGGTGGCGGGCAGGCGTACCTCGAACCGGCAGCCTCGGTCGGTGTTGGCGACGTTCACCCGGCCGCCGTGCGCCTCGACGAGACCGCGCACGATGGCCAGGCCGAGTCCGCCGCCACCACCTGAGTCCGCCGCCGCGGGGGTGCGGGCCCGTTCACCTCGGAACGCGACGTCGAAGACCCGGTCCAGGTCCTCACTGGGGATGCCGCCGCAGGTGTCGGAGACGGCCAGCCACACGTTGTCGGTCTCGTGGCCGGCGGCGATGTGCACGCTGCCGTCCTCCGGTGTGTAACGAACGGAGTTGATCAGCAGGTTGCTGACGATCCGGGCGAGTTCGCGCTCCCCGGCCCGGACGTCCGGCCAGCCGCTGTCGGCGGCCACCAGGTGGATCCGGCGGCGGGCGGCCAGCGGCGCGACGCCGGCGATCGCGTCGGACACCACGTCGCCCAACGGCACGGTGGTGGGCATGAGCCGCAGCGCACCGGCGTTGATCCGGGACAGCTCGAACAGGTCGTCGACGAGCTGGGCCATCCGGTCGGTCTCCACCCGGATACGCCGGTGGTAGTCGTCGACGACGGCCGGGTCGTGGATGATGCCGTCCTCGAGGGCCTCGGCCATGGCCCGCAGCCCGGCCAACGGGGTCCGCAGGTCGTGCGACACCCACGCCACAAGTTCGCGACGGCCGGCCTCCAGCCGCCGTTCGCGTTCCCGGGCCGCCCGGGCCCAGACCGCGGCGGCGGCGAGTCGCCTGCCGAAGATGGCGCCGACGGCGAGGCTGATCACCGCCGAGGCGCTGACCGTGACGAGCACGACCCACAGGTCGTGCGCGGACAGGAACATCGCCTGCGCGACGGTGGCGACTCCGGCGACCACGGCGAGGACGGTGACGGTGAGCAGCACCAGGATGTGCACGAGAATCGACCGGCCCCGCAACAGCCGTAGCGCCGCGGCACCGGCCAGGCCGACGACGCCTCCGGCGGCGAGGGCGTAGAGCCCGATGAGCAGCGTGTCGGTCACCGGGCCGCTTCCTCGTCGAGCGGGTCGTAGCGGTATCCGACGCCCCAGACCGTGCGGATCCGCTGCGGATCGGCCGGATCGTCCTCGATCTTCTCGCGCAGCCGGCGGACGTGGACGGTGACCGTCGACTGGTCACCGAACTGCCACCCCCAGACCTTGTCCAGCAGGTCGGTGCGCGACCACGCCCGCCCCGGATGGCGCATGAAGAAGATCAGCAGATCGATCTCCCGGGCGGTGAGCGACAGCGGTGCACCACCCAGGGTGGCGACGCGGCGGGCACTGTCCACGGTCAGCGTCGCGTCGATCAGCTTCGCCGAGACGGTGGGCGCAGTGGGGTGCGCGGCGGTGCGGCGCAGCACGGAGCGGATCCGCAGCACCAGTTCCCGGGGGGAGAAGGGCTTGGTGACGTAGTCGTCGGCACCGACCTCGAGCCCGAGCACCCGGTCGGCCTCCTCACCGAGCGCGGTGAGCATGACCACCGGCAGGTCGGGCAACTGCCGCCGGATCCGGCGGCAGACCTCGAGGCCGTCGATGCCGGGCATCATGAGGTCGAGGACCACGAGATCGGGGCGCTGGGCGGCGATCGCGGCGAGGCCGTCGGCGCCGTCGGCGGCCAGCTGGACCTCGCAGCCGGCCTGCTCCAGGTAACGCCGCACGACGTCACTGACCGTCGGGTCGTCGTCGACCACTAACACCCGGTGTCCCATCCCCATCACGCTAGCGACCGGGCGTCACCGTGCGCCGCTCGGAGGGTCTTTCGGATTCCTTACGGCCTGTCGCCGCCGGACCACGCACACCAGCAGCGTCGTGGCGGCGACGGCGAGCAGGACGGCGACCAGGTTGCGACCGTACGGCAGCGGCAGCACCGAGGTGTTGTCGGCCGCGCGTCCGAACCCCAGGGCGAGGGGGAGTCCCACCACGGTGACCGCAGCGACGGTGATCACGGCCGCCCGGATCGTCGGACGGTACCGGGACGGGACGCGGGTCAGCGCGACACCGACGGCCAGCACCGCCGCCATCCAGACGACGTCGTGCACCACCAGCACCGCGGCCAGGAAGAGCAGTACCCCGCCCGGCGTCAGGTCGGTGTCGGTGAGAGCGCCGACGACGGCGTACGCCATGAGCAGGCAACCGCCGACGACCAGCACGGTCCGGGTCTTCATCCGGTCCCCGCCACGGTGATCCGGCTGAGCCACTTGGTCTGCAGCACGCCGGGCCGGTTGGGCGCGATCAGCCGCGCCGGATAGCCGTGGTCGAGGTGCAGGGGCTCGCCGCCCAACCGCAGCGCGACCAGGGTCAGCGGATCTCCGACGTGTTCCGGTGGCACCGTGCAGGCCCGGTACGCGCCGTCGACCTGCAACGACTCGACCCAGGCCGACGAGCGTCGGGGATCGGCACCCACGAGCGCGACCAGATCGCCCAACCGGACCCCGGTCCACGTCCCGGTGGCGCTCCAGCCCTCCACGCAGGCGATCGGCAGTTCCGCGGTGTACTGCGGAAGCCGGTTGAGGGCGGCGAGGTCCAGGCTGACGCTGCGGCCCTCTCCGGTGACCCGTAGCCGGTACGCCGGGTCGAGGGCCGCGGCGCGCACTCCGGCACCGGCCGCGGTCCGGTTCACCGGTAGGCCCTGCGGTCCGACGTCGGGGTGGCGTGGGGCGAGCACCGCGAGGCCGGTCAACGGTCGGATCGTCTGCCCGACCGTGGTCAGGGTGACCAGCCCGGACGCGGCGGCGACACCGCCGAGCAGCGTGCGCCGGTTCAGCCCGTCCTGCCGTGGCTCGCCGACGGGGCGGACGAGCGCGGCGCGGACCGCCGGCAGGTGCACGCCGATGTGCACCAGCAGCCCACCGACGGCCAGCCAGGCCACCCAGTAGTGCCCGGCGGTGAAGAAGAACGGCATCGGCGCGTACCAGCGGGAGATGTTGAGCACGCCGCTGACCAGCAGGAACAGTGCCGCCGCGACGAGCAGACCGAGGCTCGCGCGTTCGGCCGCGTGGGCGATCGAGCGGACCGGCGGCCAGCTGAACAGGCGGGGGTACACCGACCACAGCTTGGCGCCGAGCAGCGGGATCGAGGCGAGCCCGGTCGCCACGTGCAGACCCTGGGTGAACCGGTAGAGCCCGACCGGTCGGGCCGGCCACCAGAACCAGCCCGGCGGGTGCTGGATCAGGTGGCTGAGCAGACCGGTGGCGAAGCAGATGGCGAACGCCACGCCGAGGGCGACGCCGAGCTGACCGGTCAGCCGGGTCGACCGCAGTCGGGACCGGAACACCCCGGGGCGCAGCGGTCCGCGCCGCAGCGTCACCGGTGGTGCCGGCAACGGTGCCAGGCACCACCGGGTGAGGCGCCGCAGCACCGTCGCGCGGCCGGTCATCGGGGGGTCAGGGTGGCGAACCACCGCCCCGCCTCCGTCCAGGTGTCGAGCACGCGCATCGCGGTGGCGTCGGCCAGTTCGGGAAGGTCGTCGAGCGGTACGCAGGCCCAGGGCAGTGTGCGGTCGGCACCGTCCGGGGTCTGCACCGTCGCGGTTCCGGACCAGGCCGGCGTGCCCGCCGGTGCCAGTTCCGCGTGGAGGCGCCCGTCGACGGCCAGCAGTTGACGACACCGGCGAAGCAGCCGGGGCGGGTCACCGCCGATGCCGATGTTGCCGTCGGCCAGCAGCAGGTGCCGCCAGCGGCCGGCACCGGGCACCGGGCCGAAGACGTCGCGTTGCAGGGCGGCCGCGCCCCGGCGGCGGGCCAGCAGGACCGCGCTGGCGCTGACGTCGATGCCGAGGGCGGGGCGGCCGGCGTGGCTGAGGGCGCTGGTGAGCCGGCCCGGGCCGCAGCCGACATCGAGGGTGTGACCGGTGCAGCAGCCGATCAGCGCGTCGTCTCCGGCGATCGCGTCCCGGCACCAGGCGGCCGGGTCGAAGCGGTAGACCTCGCCGCTGGCGTGCCGGGCCGTGAAGGCGGCCGGGATGCCGGCGGCGGTCCGGTCGACTGCGGTGTCGAAGACCGCGACGGCGTTCACCGGGCGACCGGTGCGGGCTGCGGCACCTCGGCGGCGACGGCGCGGGGCGAACCGGCTGTCCGGCGGGCACAAGCTGGCCACGGCGTGAGCGTCGACGGCGGTGTCCACGTCGGACAGCCAGGGCAGCAGGCGACGCGCAGGCCGCGCCGACGCAGCGCGACCACGGTGCGGTGGCCGGTGGTCGTCGTGGAGGTGGCGATGGTCCGCAGCACGGTGGCGTGACCGGGGTCGCGCAGCCCCAACGTCCACCAGCCGCCGTCGGTGGCCGGGCCGAGCACCGCGCGTCCGGCCCGTCAACCGAGGCGAGCAGATCCTGGGCCGTGTCGAGGTGCTCGACGACGAGCTGCGGGGTGTCCATGCCGATCAACACCGCGGGTGTGCCGGGTGTGCGGGCGTCGGCGAACGCGTTGGCGAGGCGGTCGCCGAGTCGCCGCGCTGGGGAGCCTCGCCCAACCCGGCGGGGCGGGGTGGTCGCCGTCGAGGACGAGCACGCCGGCACCGGCCCGGCGGTGACGGTGTCCAGGGTGTCGGCCAGGGCGGCGGCGGCGACTCCGGGCCGCCTGCTCGGGGGTGCAGGGTGGGCAGAGTCGGCTTGACGCGGCCGGGTGTCGGCGCTTGGCCAGCACCAGAACCTGGGCGGCGCTCACCGGGCCAGCACCGCGCTCATGTCGCGTACGGCGCGGGCGGTGCCGAGCAGGGTGCCGGTCACCTTCGAGCGGGTGCCGGCCGCCCGGGGACCGTAGTCGACGTCGATCTCGACCACCCGCCACCCGGCCCGGTCCGCCGCGATCAGCAACTCCAACGGGTAGCCGAACCGCCGGTCGCGCAGCCCCAACGCCAGCAGGTCGTCGCGGCGTACCGCCCGCATCGGGCCGATGTCGTGGACGTCCAGGCCGGTCGTGCGGCGCAACCGGTGGGCGAGAAAGGCGTTGGCGGCCCGGGCGTGCAGCGGCCACATTCCCCGTCCGACCGGGCGGCGCCGGCCGGTGGCGAGCTGCGCCTGACCGGTGCGTACGCACCCGGCCAGCCGGGGCAGTTGCGTCGGGTCGAAGGAGCCGTCGGCGTCCATCACGCACACCACCCCGTCGATGGGGTCGGCCGCCTCGACACCGGCGTGCACGGCGGCACCGTAGCCGGGCTCGGCGACGCTGATCACCTCCGCGCCGTGGGCCCGCGCCACCTCGGCCGAGCCGTCGGTCGAGCCGTTGTCCACCACGATCGGCCGGTAGCCGGCCGGTATCCGGGCCAGCAGGCCGGGCAGTGCCGCTGCCTCGTTCCGGCAGGGAAGTACCACATCGGTCATGTCGCGGACGCTAACCAGCATCGAGCCGGGCAGGTATTACCAGCCGATGATGAAGTCTTACGAGACGCTGACGGCTGCCCGTCACGGCCGCCTGCGGCGCCCGGCTGGCTCTAGCGTCGGCGCGTGACCCACGTACTCGTCACCGGCGGAGCCGGCTTCATCGGGACCCATGTCGTCGCCGCGCTGCACCGGGCCGGCCATCAGGTGTCCGTCGTGGACGCCGGTCACCCGGGCGCGCACCGCGCACCGCTGCCGGACGCCGTGGCCGGCGCCCCGCTACGCCAGGCCGACCTGCGCGACCGGACCGCCGTCGCCGCCGCCCTGACCGGCGTCGACGTGGTCGTGCACCAGGCGGCCATGGTCGGGCTCGGCGTGGACCTCGACGACCTGCCCGAGTACGTCGGCTGCAACGACCTCGGCACCGCAGTGCTCCTCGCCGAAATGGCCCGCGCGGGCATCCACCGGCTCGTGCTGGCCAGCTCGATGGTGGTCTACGGCGAGGGTGCCTACACCTGCCTCCGGCACGGTGCCGTGCGCCCCGCCGCACGCGCCGCCACCGACCTGGCCGCCCGCCGCTTCGAGCCCGCCTGCTCCGCCTGCGGTGCCGACCTGGAGCCGGGACTGATCGACGAGGAGGCGCCACTGGACCCGCGCAGCGTGTACGCCGCCACCAAGGTGGCGCAGGAGCACCTCACGGCGGCCTGGTGCCGGCAGACCGGCGGCACCGTGGTGGCGCTTCGGTACCACAACGTCTACGGGCCCGGCATGCCGCGCGACACGCCGTACAGCGGCGTCGCGGCGATCTTCCGTTCCGCGCTGGCGGCGGGACGGGCCCGCGCGTGTTCGAGGACGGCCGACAGCGACGCGACTTCGTCCACGTCGACGACGTGGCGGCGGCCAACCTCGCCGCGGTGACCGCCACCGGCCGCCGCACCGGCTGGCGGGCCTACAACGTCGCCTCCGGCCAGCCGGCCAGCATCGGCGAGATGGCCGCCGAACTCGCCCGGGCCGCCGGCGGGCCCACGCCGGTGGTCACCGGCGAGTTCCGGCTCGGCGACGTACGCCACGTGGTCGCCTCACCGGCCCGTGCGCAGGACGAACTCGGGTTCCGCGCGGCGGTCCGCCTCGCCGACGGAGTCCGACAGTTCGCCCACGCACCACTGCGCGGATGAGCACGGCGCCCCTCGCCCGACTGCGGCGTACCACCGGCCGGGCCGACCTGATCGCCGTCGGCGTCGCCGTCGCACTGTTCGCCGCCGCCGCCGGTGTCGGTGGCCTGCTGCACCTGCTGGGACGCCCGGTGCACGCCAGCGCGGCACCGCTGTTCGCGCACTGGCGACCGCATCGTCGGCCCCGGCACCGCGCTGGCGGTGGCGGTGGCCGTCCTGGTCTGCTGGCGTGGACCCGCCCTGGCGGCCCGGCTGCCATGGCGGCGGCTGCTCGTCCTGTCCTACGCCACCGCGCTGGCCTGGACGCTGTCCCTGGCCCTGGTCGACGGCTGGCAACGCGGCATCGCCGGCCGGCTGACCACCCGCCACGAGTACCTGCACGAGGTCCCCGGCGTCACCGACATCCCCGTCATGCTGGGCACCTTCACCACCCGGATCCTCGACTTCCAACCGGACTCCTGGACCACCCACGTGTCCGGACACCCGCCCGGAGCGCTGCTGGTGTTCGTCTGGCTGGACCGGGTCGGGTTGGGCGGCGGCGGCTGGGCGGGGACGCTGTGCATCCTGACGGCGGCGCTCACCGCCGTCGCGGTGCCGTACACCGTGCGGCTGCTCGGCACCGACGACGCGGCGCGCGCGGTGCTGCCGTTCGCGGCGTTGTTCCCGGGAGCGGTCTGGTCCGGCGTGGTCCGCCGACGGCCTGTTCGCCGGGGTGACCGCCACCGGCGTCGCTGTTGGCGTACGGCGTCACCCGGGGCAGCGCGCTCGGCGCGCTCGGCGGCGGCGCTGCTGGGCTTCGGCTGCTACCTCTCCTACGGGCTGGTGCTGATGGTCCCGATCGCGGTGGCCGTGGTGATCCTGGGCCACCGGCACCGGTTCACCGCCGGGTGGGCGGGGGTGCGGCGCTCGTGGTGGGCGCGTTCACGGTCGCCGGCTTCGACTGGCTGACCGGCTACCACCTGGTCGTCGAGCGCTACTACCAGGGCATCGCCAGCCGGCGCGCGTACGGCTACTGGGTCTGGGCGAACCTGGCGATCGTCACCGTCGCCGCCGGCCCGGCGGCCGCCGTCATCCTGCGCCGCGCGGCGGTCGCCCGGTTGGCGGGCGGTCTCGTCGTTGCGGCCGCGCGACGGCCTGCCGCGACCGCAGCACGGCACCCTCGGGCACGCCTGCTGGCTGCTGCCTCTCGCCGCGGCGGCGGCGATCGTCGCCGCGGACCTGTCCGGCTACAGCAAGGCCGAGGTCGAACGCATCTGGCTGCCCTTCACCGGGTGGCTCATGGCCGGTGCCGCGCTGATTCCCGCGAGCGGCCGCCGTACCTGGCTCACCGTGCAGGCAGCGGTGGCCCTCGCCGTCAACCATCTGCTGCTGACCACGTGGTAGGCCGTGACTCGGCCGGAGGAAATCGGAGGTGAGTGTGTCCCCATCCGCGGAAGTCGCCGTCATCGGTGGCTCGGGTCTCTACGCGCTGCTCGACGGTGCCACCGAACACGTTGTCCAGACGCCGTACGGCGCGCCCTCCGACGCGGTGACGATTGCTGAGGTCGGCGGCCGTTCGGTGGCGTTCCTTCCCCGGCACGGCCGCGACCATCGGCATCCCGCGCACCGGATTCCCTACCGGGCCAACCTGTGGGCGTTGCGGTCGCTCGGGGTACGCCAGGTGCTCGCGCCGTGCGCCGTCGGTGGCCTGCGGCCGGACCTCGGGCCCGGCACGTTCGTGGTACCCGACCAGCTCGTCGACCGGACCAGCGGCCGGGTGCAGACGTACTACGAGCAGGGTGCGGTGCACGTCTCCTTCGCCGACCCGTACTGCCCGGTCGGTCGGCGTACCCTGCTGGCGGCTGCCACCGGCCGGTCGGTGCCCGCCCACGACGGCGGGACCATGGTGGTGGTGGAGGGGCCGCGCTTCTCCACCCGCGCCGAATCCCGGTGGTACGCGGCGGTCGGCGGCGCGGTCATCAACATGACCGGCCACCCGGAGGCGGTCCTCGCCCGGGAACTGGCCCTCTGCTACAGCTCCATCGCCCTGGTGACCGACCTGGACGCCGGTGTGGACAGCGGTCACGGAGTGACCCAGCAGGAGGTGTTCCGGGTCTTCGGTGAGAACACCGAGCGGCTGCGCGGGCTGCTGCTCGACGCGGTCGCCGCGCTCCCGGTCGACCGGGGCTGCCCGTGTCCGCACAGCCTGGACGGCATCGCTCTCCCGTTCGAGCTGCCCTGACTGCGGCTCAGCGGTGGAAACCGCGCTCGCCCGGCTCAGCCGGCCTTCTCCTGCCGTAGGGTGGGCGACCGGGTGACGCCGGGCCGGGGAGATCAGACCAATTCGGAGATCTCGGGACGGGTGTGCGGGTCGGTGAAGCGAAGTCGGTAGACCGCGGGCATCGGCATCTGTCGCACCGTGGCCCATTCGACCGGCACGCCGAAGCCGGCCAACGCCCGGCAGATGAAGGTACCGTGGCTGCCGACGAGCACCACCCGGCCGGGGTGGTGCCGGGCGAGCGCCCGCAGGGCGGCGACGGCACGGATGCCGAGCTGCTCGAGGCTTTCACCGCCCGGGCGTGCGTAGGACAGATCCGTCCAGCTCCTGACGTAATGCGACTCCCAGACCTCGGTGAAGGCGAGGCCGTCGTCCCACTCGCGCAGCTCGGTCCGGGTGCGGACGGGCAAACCGAGCGCGTCGGCGGTCGGCTGGACGGTCTGGATCGCCCGCCGGTACGGGCTGGACCAGATCGCCGCCGGTCGCGCCTCGCTGAGCGTCGTCACAAGTTCCTCCGCCTGCCGCAGCCCGCGGGTGGTCAGCGGGCGGGTGAAGTCGTCCGGACCGTCGGCGGTCGGCGGGACGGACCGGGCGTGTCGGACCAGCACGATCTCGGTGGGCGTCCGGATGCCGCTCACCCCCGACCCCAGCGGTCGTGGGGATTCCTGCCGGGTCGGAAGCCGTGCGCCTGCGCCAGCTGAGCGGCCTCGCCGAAGCCGTGCCCGACGAAGGCCGGCAGGTGGGCGTCGCTGCCGAAGGTGATCGCGTCGCCGCCCTCCTCGTGCCACCAGCCGAGCACGGTCGAGTGCAACGGCAACCGGGTGTTGACCTCCAGCGCCCGACCGGACAGCGCGGTCACCCGCAACGCCTCGCGGAACTCGTCCTCGAAGACGCTGGGATCGAACGGGCCGACATCCTCGGTCGGCCAGGAGCGGACCGGATAGTCGATGTGCGCCAGGACGTCGAACGTGTCGCTGGTGGTGACCATGGTGGCGACGTCGGCGAGGTACGCGCGGACCACCTCGTGGGGATCGCGGTGCGGGTAGATCGCCCAGGGCTCGGCGAAGCCGTCCTGATCGGCAAGGGTGTGCAGGGAACCGAGGAGACGGTCGAACCGGCCGGCGGACAGCACCCGCGCGATCTGATCGGCGTGGCGATGGGGTTCACCCAGCTCGAGACCGCTGAGGATGCGCAGCTGGGGGAACCGCTCCCGGCAGCGTTGCACCGCTGCCAGGTATCCGGCGGCGTCGAACGCGGGCGGCGTCAGTATCCCGCTCGGGTCGGCCAGCGAGGTGAGGTGGTCCGAGACGTACGGGCCCTCGGTGGCGACCCGCCACGCGGTGTGGTCCAGATGTTCGGTGAAGGCGATCGCCGGCAGACCGATTTCGACGGCCCGCGCGCACGACCCTTCCATGTCACCGACCCGGGTGTCCCACGACCACTCGCTGTGCACATGGCTGTCCGGGGGCAGTGGCATCGGACGACCTCCGTTGTCGGTGGTGTCGGCGGGTGTCGGGACGCGGTCGGCACCTGCCCGGTCGGCCGATCGGACGGTCGAACCGGACGGTCGGCCATTTCCATGTGCGACGGGCGTCCTGCGCCGCATAGGAAGAAGCCATGGCCAACGAGGTGACCGTACCCCTGCTGCCGTGTCCATCCATCGACGACGTTGTCGCCTTCTATCGGGTGCTGGGCTTCCATCCGACGTACCAGCAGCGCAGACCCAACCCGTACGTCGCGTTGCGGCGCGAAGACCTGCACCTGCACTTCTTCGAGATCGCCGGTTTCGACCCGGAACAGTCGTACGGCTCCTGTCTCGTCCTCACCGCCGACATCGAGGGACTGCACCGGGCGTTCGCCACCGGCATGCGGGCCGCGTACGGCAAGGTGCTGGTGTCCGGGACACCGCGGATGACCCGGCCCAGAGCGCGGAAGAACTACGACGGGCTGAGTGGATTCAGTGTCATCGACCCGGGTGGCAACTGGATCCGCGTCGTGCACAACGTCGAGACCGTCCCCGCGCCGCAGCGCACGTCGACGGGGCGGCTGGCCAGGGCGGTGGCGAACGCCGTCGTGCAGGCCGACTCCCGGGGCGAGCTCCGACAGGCCGTGCGGATCCTGGACAGCGCGCTGGCCCGCCCGTCGTCCGACGACGACCCGGTCGAGCTGGTGGAGGCCCTGGTCTACCGCGCCGAACTGGCCGTGGCGCTGGACGACCCGGAGACCGCGACGGACCTGCTCAACCGCGCGGAACAGATCGTGCTCACCGACGACGAGACCGTACGGGCGGCACCGACGTTCGAGAACGCCGCCGACCTCGCGGCGGCGCTACGCTGACCGGCCGCCGTACGGGTTGTGTCAACGGCCCAGCGGAACCGTTGGACCGTGGGCAGGCAGGGCGGCTCACTCGTGCAGGAGCTGCTCGCGGAGGATGTCGGCGTGCCCGCAGTGCTGAGCGAGTTCGCGCAGCACGTGCAGATACACCCACCGCAGCGGCAGCGGACCGCGCCGGTTGCCGGGCAAAATGTCGTCCAGCCCCAGGGACGACGTCGCCTGGCGTGACGCCGCGCAGGCCTCGCGGTGCGCCTGCTGGACGGTGGCGATCGTGTCGCCGTCGTCCAGGACGAACGATTCGTCCGGCGTCGCCGGGATGCCGATCTCCGCACGTGACCGGCGGGTGACGGCCTCGTCGAACCAGACCTTCTCCACGAAGGTCGCGTGCTTCACCAGACCCAGCAGCGTGGTCCGGGAGACCACCAACGACCGGCGTGCCTGTTCCTCGGTCAGCCCGTCCAGGCAGCTGGTGAGCGCCCTGCGGTGCTCGTCGATGAACGCCTCGAACTGGGCCTTCGCCGGCTGTGCGACGACCTGGTCGGCGAAGGTGGGTGGATAGGACGGCATGCAAGAAGCATCCCATCCCCGGGTCGACTAAGCATCGCCGGTGCCCGAGGCCGACCCGGTCCGGCCGGGCAGCGTAATTCGGTCGCGTGCGGCTTCACCTGCGAGGACGATACGGCGATGCCCGGTGCGCCTGAGGGATTCACCTACCGCCTCCGCAAGAACGGTGACGTGGAACTGCTCCATCACGGCCGCCCCGCCGTGGTGCTTCGGGGCGCCGCCGCGGCCCGGTTCCTGCTCGACGTGCACGAGGAAGATCCGCAGGAGTTGATGGCGCGGCTCACCGGCAACTACCGACGCGGCAACGAGCGGGCGGCCAAGAACCACCCCCGCAACCGACGCCGGTAGAGCGCGTCGGCGCGCGGCTGACATCTTCGGCACCTGCTCCTGGCCGAGGAGCCGGAGTCCGGGAATGTGTAGCCGGGTCGTCAGACGTCGGCTTCGAGGGCGAAGGTGTTGCCGTCCGGATCCTGGAACCACGCGATGCGCCCACCGCCGGCCCGCGCGGTGATTCCCCTGGCGTCATGGTCCAACTGGTCGTACCGGATGATCTCGACGCCGGACGAGACGAGCTCGTCGACGATCTGGTCGATGTCGTCGACGTACCAGGTCGCCAGGGTCGCCGGGCTTTTCCCGGCAGTGACCGACTGGTAGACATTCAGCGCCAGCCTGCCACCGCAACCATAGATGCGGCTGCCGTCGGGGATCTGGGCGCTGGGGCCGGAATGTAATGCCTGAAGGCCGAGCTTGCCTTCGTAGAACCCGATTGCCCGTTGGATGTCAGACACCGCGATCGACGCTCTGAGGTCGTACCTGCTCAACGGCATGAACCACTGTCGCACAGAACCGGGTGGCGCGTTTCGCGGCAGCATCCTGTGCTCATTCGGGATGGCCGACCAGCGGGCTCATCAGCAGGGTCTTGCGTCTCGGGTCGGCGGACAGCCATCCCGTTGCCTGCTCGCCGGGAAGCAGCGCCGTCCAAGGGATCTCCGCACGCGCTCGCGCGCCTCGGCCGATGCGCAGCACGAACCGCCACGGCTCCTGGCCGCTGGGCCCGCACCAGGCCCGGCCACGGATGCACGGTTCGGCGGTCAGCAACTCGTACTGCTCGGCTACCAGACCATCGCACCAGTACCACCGTAGGTGTCGGTCCTCGAAGCCCTGGAACTCCGCGCAGATGCGGAACTCCAGCCGTGCCCAGAAGTCCTGCTCATCCATGGCGGCCTCCACCGACGACCGGCTGCCACCGCACCGTACGCCACGTTCGCGTCAGAGGAGACCCTGGTGGGCGGTGTCATCAGCAGTCCATGATCGATGGGCTACTGTCGCTCGCGTACCGCGCGCTCAGATCCCGATGGTCAGACGAGGACGGTTCAGTGACTGATGTTCCGGATCTCGGCCCCCTGCCGCAGCGCATCGCCGTCGACGCGGAACAGGTGCGTCGGCTCGTCGCCGACCAGTTCCCGCACCTGGCCGACCTCCCGATCGAGCCGGTGGCCAACGGTGGCTGGGACAACTGGACCTTTCACCTCGGCTCCGACATGCTCGTCCGCCTGCCCAGCGCCGCCGAGTACGCACTGGCGGTCGACAAGGAGCATCGGTGGCTACCCATCCTCGCCGATCGGTTGCCGCTGCCCATCCCGATCCCGGTGGCGAGAGGCAAGCCAGACGCGGGCTATCCCCACCCGTGGTCGATCTACCGGTGGCTCGACGGCGAGCCGGCCAGCCTGGACCGCATCGCCGACCCGGTGCGATTCGCGATCGACCTGGCCGAGTTCCTGGCTGCCCTGCAGGCCGTCGACACCGCCGACGGCCCGCAGCCGGGTTTTCACAACTGGTTCCGAGGCGCCACCCTGCGCACCTACGACAAGGAGGTCGAGCGTGCGCTCGCGGAGTTGGGCGACCGCGTCGACGCCGAACTGGTGCGCGAGACCTGGGCGAGGGCACTCGACGCCCGCTGGGACGGTGTCGACCGCTGGTTCCATGGCGATGTCGCCCAGGGAAATCTACTGCTTGCTGACGGCCAGTTGGCGGCCGTCATCGACTTCGGGTCATGCGGCGTCGGCGATCCGGCCTGCGATCTCGCGATCGCCTGGACGTTGCTGACCGCCGAAGGCCGGCAGGCATTCCGCACCCGGCTGTCGGTGGATGACGCGACGTGGGCGCGTGGCCGTGGCTGGGCCCTCTGGAAAACCCTCGCCACCTGCTCGTACACGTTCGACGCAGCAGAGTTCGCGTGCGCGCACCGCATCCTCGCCGAGATCCTCTCCGAGTACGCGGCCAGCACTGTCACCAGGCCTCGCCCGTAACAGTGATACCCGCCCTGGCACTGCCTCGGCCCTGGCCGGAGCACTAGGTTGGATGAGATGCGCACCATCGCGAGCGATCGCCTGCTGCTGCGTCCCTGGCGCGAGGAGGACGCCGACTTTCTCCTGGATCTCGAGTCGCGCTGGGAGGTGGTGCGGTTCCTGGGCGCGCAGCCGACACTCATGAACAGCCGCGAGGACGCCCTCGCCTCGATTACCCGTCGACGCGCCATCGACCATCCGATCCACGGCATCTGGGCCATCACCACGGCGACGGGCGGTCGGCTGGTGGGAAACCTCCTGCTCAAGCCGATTCCCCTGTCGGCCGGCGGATCTGCCGGCGGGCCGAGCGATGTCGAGATCGGCTGGCACCTGCATCCGGACGTCTGGGGGCACGGCTATGCCACCGAAGCGGCGGCGGCGGTCCTGGACGACGCGTTCGACCGGGGTTTGGTGAGGGTCATCGCGGTCACGAACCCGGACAACCGTGCCTCCCAGGCTGTCTGCCGGCGGCTCGGCATGACGCACCTCGGCCGGACGACGAGGTACTACGACACGACCAACGAGCTCTTCGAGAAGCTGGCCGGTTGATCGGCACATCGACCCGTCGCCGGGCTGCACGAGAAGATCGCGGCGAAGTAGCCGGGCCTCCGGCAGGCCGGTACCTCGCGCAAAGCTGGCGTCACGGCTGTGGTCAGCGCGGTGACCAGGGCGCGGAATCAGGTGGATGACGACCGGGCGGATCGGCGATGATCTCGGGCGTGGACGTTCGGGACAGGCAGGTTCGGGCTCGGTACACCGCCGACACCGTCACCGTCTACCAGGCGTACCCGCCGGAGATCGCGGTGCCGGCGCTGGCGGCCGGGCGGTTCGTGGCGCCGTTCAAGCGGGGCCGGATGACATGGATCAAGCCGTCGTTCCTGTGGATGATGTATCGGTGCGGGTGGGCCTCCAAGCCCGGCCAGGAGCGGGTGCTGGCGGTCGAGATCCGGCGCAGCGGCTTCGAGTGGGCCCTGGCGGCAGCCGGCCTGAGTCACTTCGACCGAAGCGTGTACCCGGACCGTGCCGCGTGGACGCGGCGGGTGCAGACCAGTCCGGTGCGTGTGCAGTGGGATCCCGAGCGGTCGCTGCGGCTCGGACCGCTGCCGTACCGGTCGTTGCAGGTGGGGCTGTCCGGCGAGGCGGTCGACCGCTACCTCGACGAGTGGATCGTCGCCATCACCGAGGTGACCGGCCTGGCGCACGCCATACGTGATCGACTTGTCGCCGGCGATGACGCCGGTGCCGCAGCCCTGCTACCTACCGAGCGGGCCTATCCGCTGCCGGCCGAGATCGGGGCCGTGATCGGCGCCGATCCGTCCGGTGCCGCCGACGGCGGCTCGCCATGAGCCACGCCGAGACGCTGCGCGCCCGGTTCCGCGCCCCGGCGGTCGGCCCGCCGCCACCACCCTGGCACCACCCTGCGGCCGCGCCCGACGGCCTGGCGGTCGCCTCCAGTTGCGGCATCACCATTCTCACCCGAGCCTGACCCGGACCTTGGTGAAGTCCTCTTTGGACCTTCCCGAGTGCCGGCCCTGGGCGTCGATCGTCGCTCGCTACGGTGCCGGTTCCAGCACGACGACCGGGATCTGGCGGTTGGTCTTCCGCTCGTAGTCGGCGAAGAACGGGTACGCCGCCTTCTGCGCGCTCCAGATCCGCTCCCGCTCGTCTTCGGTGGCGACCCGGGCGACCAACTCGACCGTGTCCGTGCCGATCTCCGCTCGCGTGCGCGGCTGCGCGAGCAGGTTGTGATACCAGTCGGGGTTGGTGGGCGCGCCGGCCTTGGAGGCGAACACGGCATAGCCACCGTCCACCTTCTGGTACATCATCGGGTGTACGCGGGGCTGGCCGCTCTTGGCGCCGATCGTGTGCAACAGCAGCAGCGGCTGGCCAGCGAAGTGGCCGCCCACCTGCCCGCCGTTGGCGCGAAACTCGGCGATGACCTTGTCGTTCCAGTCGCTCATGTCTTCCCCTCGACCAGTTCCGTACCGGCTCGTTGAGTCCGATTCTGACAGTCCCGCCGCACCATGACACTGACAATCGCCCCTCGACCGTGGCGCCATCCACGCCGCAGCCGGCCGCAGCCGCACTCTTTCCCGCAGCAGCGCGCTGGTTCGATCCGACGGGCTGGGCATCCGCTTCGCGCCGGTACGGTGTGCCGGTGGAAACCTTGGCCCAGGTGCGCTCCGAAGCCACGCTCGATCGGTTGCTCTGCCACCCCAGACTGCCGTTGATCGCCGGCTGGGACGCCGACCGCCCGGCGATCCGGATCTGGGAGTACGCGGTCGGGCAGTTGCGTGAGGTTGGCGGCTTCGGCGCGGACTCGGCCGGCTACGACGCCGTGGGCCATGACCGGTTCGAGCGGACACCGTCTGCCGCCTGGCATCCCGGTGAGCCGCGGCTGGTGGTAGTGGATGGCGCCAGCACGGTCTGCTGGACTCCCTCGGGCACCACTGCGATCGACGGCGTTGCGCCGACCGAGCACCAACGGGATGTGGCGTTCAGTCCGGACGGTCAGAGGCTCTGGCTGTCGCCCGGCGGCGGCGAGGACGGCTGGGGCTCCTCCATCGTTCTCGACATCGCCTCCGGCGCAACCACGGTCGGCCCGCAATGGGACACCGGAGTCGCGGCGCACCCGGGCGGTGGCCTGGTGGCCACCCTGCAGAGCGATCAGGGCGCCACCCTGGTGCTCTTCTGCCGGGACACCGAGGCTGTGCTGCGGCCCATGCGGCGGGCGCTGATCCTCGACTGCGACGGCTACGAGACGCCGATCTTCAGCCCGGACGGGCGGCATTTCGCGGTACGGGGCAACGCCTACGACAACTCACTTGAGCTGTTCGAGTTCCCGTCGCTGCGCCGGGTGCTTGGCCTGGTGCTCGGCGAGCCCAGTCCGGGGTACCCGTACCCGCAGGAGTGGCTGGACGGAATGCACGCCTGGTCGCGCCAGAACGTCGCGTTCGGGCCGGGTGTTCTCTGGATCGGTACGCCGGAGGGTGCCGTCGTCGAGTTCGAGATCGACGGACAACAGGTGACCGAGCACGAGGTGCTACCCGGGTCGAGGGTGACCGCCCTGGCGGCCTTCGCCACCGGCGAGCTGATCGTCGCCGGCGGCGGCACGCTTCTGGTGCTGTCGGGGAGACGGACCAGCCCAGCCGGGGCGTCAGCCGCCGCGGTCGCCGAGTTCCTCGCCGGGACCGTTGAGGCCCCGGTCATCGAGGTGGACCAGCTTGACCTGACCGACGGAATCCGGACCTGGCAGTCGGATGATCTGGAGATGGTCACCGACGCGTCAGACAGCGACCCGTCGTGGCTGCGGATCCGGGCTGCCATGAACGGGCGCAGCTGACCGCGACGCGGAGGCGTCAGGCGACGAGCAGGCGGAGACCGAGCTCTGCCGTGTCGAGGGCGAGCAGGTCTCGGTTGCGCTCGGCCCACCGACCCGAGGACAGGTCGTCACGGAGTCCGCTGACCACCCGCTGCTCGGCCTGCGGTCCGACCCTGGTCCACACCGACACCGCGCGGCGGACGTGTTCGTCCAGGTACGCCTCGGGCCGACGCCAGTACGCCTCGAAGAACCCGTCGACGCAGTCCCACGGCACCAGCACCGGCTCGGCGCGTCCGCCGATCGCGCCGGTGAGGTCGGCCAGGGACGGCCAACCGACGAGCAGGTCAGCGAATTCGGGCAGATAGTCGCGGGTGAGCCAGAACCGCTGCCGCCAGCGGGTGTCGTCGGCGTCGTAGGTGAAGACCACCACGCGGCGGGCCACCCGTCGCATCTCGCGCAGCCCGGCGACCGGGTCGGGCCAGTGGTGGACGGTGCTGACCGCCATCGCGGCGTCGAAGGACTGGTCCTCGAACGGCAGGCGCTCCGCGGCCGCGGCCACGCACGGTGCCGCGCCCGGGGGACGCTGCGCCCGCATGACCGCCGACGGTTCCACTGCTGTGACCTCGCGGTCGGGTGGTTCGTACGAGCCGGTGCCGGCTCCGACGTTCAGCACCGTCCGGGCGTCACCCAGGGCAGCCCAGATGCGCGCGGCGATCCGTGGCTCGGTGCGTCGGGTCGCCGGGTAGGCGGATCCGATGGCGTCGTACAACTGCGTCCCGAACACTCTCAACTGCTCCTCTGGCGTCGTCCTGATTCCCCTGGCTCGTGCGTCCAGTTCCCGGTCGATCGCGCTCACCATGGCGGCAGCGCGATCGCGCTGGTCCAGCAGCAGGCCCCGCAGTCGGCACAGGTGCGCGACCGCGTCGGTGGCCGGATCGTCGACCAGCTCCGCGATCTCCCGCAGCCCGAAGCCGAGCCGCCGGTAGGTGAGCACCTCCCGGAGCCGCTCCACATCGTCGGCGGAGTAGGCGCGGTGCCCGGCCGAGGTGCGGGTGGACGGTTCGAGCAGGCCGATCTCGTCGTAGTGGTGCAGGGTGCGGACGCTGACGCCGGCCAGTTCCGCCACCCGCCCCACGGTCAGGTGCTCCGTCATGGCACTGACTATCGGACATCACGTCGCGTGAGGAACCAGGCTTCACCGCCGCACGATTCTCCGCGCTGCCCACCCGGAAGCCGTCATGCCTACCCTGGTCGCATGGAAGCTCGGAGGGTCAGCGTCTGGCGGAGCCGTTACGTGGTGACGGACCGAGGCCGAGAGATCGCCGTCTGGGACAGCTCGGTGTGGCGCAGCGGTGGCGAGTTCGAGCTGGACGGGCGGCGTTTCCAGGTCCGCTCCAACGCCTGGGGCACCAGGTACACCATGGTCGACGAGGCGGGGACGCTGGTCGCCGCGGCCGACCGGGTGGGTCGTAAGCGGTGGACTGTCGAGGCGGCCGGGCAGACCTACCACTTCCGGCGTGGGTCCATCTGGGGCGGCGAGCAGGAACTGGTCCTCGGCGACACCCGGGTGGGCTCGGTCCGCAAAACCAGCTTCTGGCGCGGTGACGTCGCGATCGAGTTGCCGGGGCTCGCGACGCCGTTGCAGCTCTTCGTGTTCGGCGTGGTCGTCAGCGTGTGGGACGCGCAGGCCGCAGCCGGGGCCGCCTGAGGCTCCGCGACATGGCGGTACGGGCTCAGCGTGGGCGAACCAGGTGAACGGAGTCCACTGCTTGCCGCGTCAGGAGCACATGGCGGTCTGTGCGCGGATACGGCCGTATTCGGCCAGGGCGTGGAAGGCGGCCTTCGGCGTCCACGAACCGTCCGGCAGCACTCGCACGATCCCGCGTGCGGCCAGGTCGTAGTCGTGCGCCGGGTCTTCCGTGGTCGGTAGGTGCCGGTTCGCGAACGTGTACACGAACGCCGCCTGCACACCACCACGCTCGTAGTCGCGCAGCAGGTCCAGCAGGTAGCGGGCCTGGCCCTGTTCGTCACGTTCCAGTTCGGTGGTGAGCTTCGCGGCGCGGCCGTGCTCGTCGTATGTCACCGGCTCCGTCGCGCCCGCCACGTCGGCCGCGCCGTGGAAGGTGCAGCAGCCGAACTCGGTCACGGCGTACGGCTTGCCCTGCCCCACCGCTGCGGCCAGGGTCTGCGGAAACACTGCGGCGTTTGTGGCGTCACGGTAACCGGCGTCGCTGGCGCTGATGTCGAACGGTGTCCAGTCGACACCCTCCAGCGGGATCGAGGCGTAGCCGACTAGGCCGCCGAACCGTTCCCGCACCGCGGGCACCACCTTGGCGAGGAAGTCGTGTACGGCGGCTCGGGCAACCGGGACCGCCTCCCGCATCCGCATCGGATCTGCGAACAGTGCCATCCGCTCGGCCAGGTCACGACCGGGCAGGAAACCGTCGGTGAACAGGGAGATCTCGGAGCCGGTGAGGAACACGACCGAGGCGCCGGCGCGGCGGAGCCGCTCGGCCCGCTCGGCGCCGTCGAGCAGGAACGCCATGAGTTCGTCGCGGTCCAGGCCGTTGGTGAAGGGGGAGTACCACACCTCGAGCCCCGCCTCGGCGGCGAGTCGTGCGGCCAACTCCAGTCGATCCTGGACACCGCCGGTGAGGCGTACCGCGTCGCAGTGCAACTCCTCGCGGATGACACGCAGGTCGCGGCGCACCGTCTCGGGGTCGAACGGCTCGTGGGTGGTGGACCCGGCGCTGACGAAGCCGGTGTCGTAGTTCATGCCGTAGACGCGCACGGGTAGCTCTCCTCGCCTTTAGGGTACGTGGCGTACCTTATACGGTACGTCCAGTACCCTGCAAGGCATGGGCACCAGACGCCGGGGCGAGGAACTGGAAGGGGCGATCCTCCAGGCGGCGGCGGAGGAACTGCGCCGGTCCGGCTACGCGGGGATGACCATGGACCGGGTCGCCGCCCGGGCCGGCACCAACAAGAACGCCATCTACCGCCGATGGCCGCACCGGGCGGCGTTGGGCATCGCCGCGTACCGCCACCTCTCCGACGTCGCGATGCCGCACCCCGACACCGGCACGTTGCGGGGCGACGCGCTTGAGATGCTGCGGAAGGCGAACGAGACGTGGTCCTCGCCGCACGGAGCGGTCCTGCGCAGCCTGCTGGCCGCAGCGGCGGACGACCCGGCGCTGCTCGACCTGATGCGCGAGCGATCAGGCGCCGACACCATGGACCGCGCCTGGCTGACCATGCTCGACCGGGCGGTCGCCCGCGGTGAGGCACCGCCGACGGCCGTGCACCCGAGGGTCGCGGCAACGCCGATGATGCTGCTGAGAGCCGAGTACGCGATGCGCGGCACCCCGTCGGTCCCCGACGAGACCCTGGTCGAGATCGTCGACGAGGTCTTCCTGCCGCTCGTCCGCGGTCGCGTCTGACCCCCTCGACGGCGGTGGGCCGACGCGGGCTGACCGGGGCCGGGGCGGGGCTACGCTGACCGGGTGCGGTTGGTCATCATGGCAGACACCCACCTGCCGAAACGCGCCCGGGACCTGCCGCCCGGGCTGTGGGCCGCCGTCGACGCCGCCGACCTTGTCATCCACGCCGGCGACTGGGTCGGCGTCGAGCTGCTCGACGACCTGGAGCGGCGCAGCGCCCGGCTGATCGGCGTACACGGCAACAACGACGGTCCGGACCTGCGGGCCCGACTGCCGGAGATCGCCCGCGCGGACGTCGCCGGGGTGCGCCTCGCGGTGGTGCACGAGACCGGGCCGGCCAGCGGCCGGGAGCGGCGGTGCGCGGCTCGCTTCCCCGATTGCGACCTGCTCGTCTTCGGCCACTCCCACATCCCCTGGGACAGCGAGGCCCCCGGTGGCCTGCGGTTGCTCAACCCCGGCTCGCCGACCGACCGGCGCCGCCAGCCCTACGCGACGTACCTCACCGCCGAACTGGCCGACGGTCGGCTCGACGCCGTCCGGCTGCACGAGGTCCCGCGCTAGCGCCGCGTCCTTGGACGTCGATGGCGAATCCACCGGTCAACCGTTGCCGACGAGGCGCCAGCGGCTGCGGGGGCGCGGGCCGACCTAGTCTGGGAGCATGCCGAAAGCCATCTGGAACGACCTGGTGATCGCCGAGAGCCCGGACACCGTCGTGGTCGAGGGCAACCACTACTTTCCCCGTGCCGCGCTCCGCGACGACCTGCTGCGGGACTCCGACACCCACACGGTCTGCCCGTGGAAGGGCACCGCGTCGTACTACACGCTGGAGCACGACGGGCAGACCAGCGTGGACGCGGTCTGGTACTACCCGCAGCCGCTGCCCGAGGCCGAGATGATCCGCGACCGGGTCGCGTTCTGGAAGGACGTCAAGGTCGTCGGGGACGACTGACCTCGGGCTCATCGTCGCGTGCCGTCCCGTCCGCCGGTCCGGAGGCTGGCGCGAACGAGGCCGCGTGCCAGGTCAGTGCTTTCCGCGAGGGTGTCGAGGGCGAGTGGTTGGGTGGCGAGAGCGCCCTCGTGTAGCACCAGGAGCCGGGTGGCGAGGGGAGCGGGGTGTGCGCAGCCCGCCGCGGTGGCGAGTTCCCTGAAGAGATCCAGCAGCCAGTGCTTCTGGTCCGCGGCGACGCGGTGGGCGGGATGCGCCGGGTCCGGGAGTTCGGCCAGCGCGTTGACGAAGGCGCACCCTCGGGTGTTCGTCCTGCCCCAGGTCCGCAGCGCGGCGAACGGTGCGGTGACCGCCTCGACCGGATCGGCGCACGCGTCGACGGTGTCGCGGACGAGCGTGCGCCAGCGCTGGTCGCGCTCGGTGAGATAGGCGGTCACGAGGTGGTCCTTCGAGCCGAACTGGTTGTACAGGGTCCGTTTGGTCAGCCCTGAGTGCTCGGCGATGAGATCCACGCCGACGGCGGTGATCCCACGCTCGTAGAAAAGCTCCTCGGCGGCCGCCAGAATGCGCTGGCCAGCCGGGGTGCGGGACCGCTCTTCCGGCATGCGGGGCTCCTCTTCACCGATCGCTGTACGCTGGGTGGTTCACAGATCAGTGTAATTCTGGAGGGGGCAGCTGATGGCGGTACCTACAACAATGCGTGTCATGCGGATCGCCCGGCACGGTGGACCGGACGTGCTGACCAAGGCGGAGGTGCCCGTGCCCTCCCTGGCGGCGGGGGAGGTGCTGGTCCGGGTCAGCGCGGTGGCGCTGAACAACACCGACCTGTGGACCAGGGAGGGCGCCTACGGTCGCCCGGGGGACCCGACGGCGTTGTCGGGCTGGCGGGGGCCGATCGAGTTTCCCCGCATCCAGGGCGCCGACGTGGCCGGCCGGGTCGTGTCGGTGGGCCCCGGCGTGGACGCCGGCCTCGTCGGCCGCCGGGTGGTCGTCGATCCGGCGATCTACGACGCCGACGGGCCGGACGCGAACCCGGTCGGCCTGATGGGCAGCGAACGCGACGGTGGCTACGCCGAGTACGTGACCGCACCGGCGAGGCAGGTGCACGACATGACCGACTCGCCGCTCGCGGACGACCAACTCGCCGCGTTGCCGACCGCGTACGGCACGGCGCTAGGCATGATCGAGAGGGGCCGGCTGTGGGCCGGGGAGACCGTCCTGGTCTCGGGCGCCTCCGGCGGCGTGGGGCTGGCGCTGGTGCAGATCGCGCGGGCACGCGACGCGCGGGTGCTGGCCATCAGCAGCGGAGAAAAGATCGCCTCGGTGCGCGCGGCGGGGGCGCACGACGTGGTGGACCGCGCGAAGGACGTCGTCGAGCAGGTCCGCGCCATCGCCCCGGACGGCATCGACGTGGGGCTCGACGTCGTCGCCGGCGACCTCGTGAGCGAGGGCCTGCCCCTGTTGCGCGACGGTGGCCGGTGGGTCATCGCCGGTGCGCTCGGCGGCTACCGGGTGGACTTTGACGTGCGCCGCCTCTACCTGCACAACGCGCAACTGATCGGCTCCGCGATGCACACCCCCGCACACTTCGAACTCCTGATGGACCTGGCCCGGCGGGGTGAGATCGCACCCGTCATCGCGACGACCTTCCCGCTGCATCAGGCCGCTGACGCCCAGGAGGAACTCGCCCGTCGGCAGCACGTGGGAAAGATCGTCCTGGTCCCGTAGGTCCGTCAGCGGCGACATCCTGCCGGTCGGCCTTCACGCCGGTCGGCGGTGCAGCTCCAGGACGCCCCGGTCGAGGACCAGCCGGCCCTGACCGTCGACCGCCTGGAAGAGCGCACCACCCGGCCGCCGCCACACCAGCACGGTGAGGGTGTCGCCGGGGAACAGTGGTGCGCTGAACCGGGCGCTGATCCGGTGGATCAGGTCGGGATCCCCGTCGGCCACCGCGTGCAGCAGCGTCCGGGCGGCGAAGCCGTACGTACACAGCCCGTGCAGCACCGGACCGGGCAGCCCGGCGGCGCGGGCCACGGCCGGATCGGCGTGCAGCGGGTTGCGGTCGCCGCTGAGCCGGTAGAGCAGGGCCTGATCGGCGCGGATCCGGTGATGGGCGGTGTGGTCGGGCTGTCCCGCCGGCCGCTGCCCGGCGGTGACCGGCGCGCGCGGTCCGCCGAAACCGCCGGCGCCGATGACGAACATGGCCCGCTCGACCGTGGCCAGCGGAGCACCGTCGATGCCGTGGATCTCCGAGCGGTGGTGGACCAGGGCCCCGCTGGTCTGGTCGTACACGCCGGTGACGGTGGCGGTGACGCGGGCCTGACCGGCGGGCGGAAGCGGTCGGTGCAGGGTCAGGGTCTCGCCGGCGTGCCGGACGACGGCCGGTTCGCCCAGCCGTGGCGGTTCGGCGGCGAGCAGGGTGGCGAAGGTCGGGAGCGCGGCGGGCCGGTGGCCGGTGGAGTTCTCGGTGGTGAACCGGAGTTCGTCGGTGGGGTCGGCCTGTCCGGCGCCGACGCCGAGGGCGTAGAGGATCGTGTCGCTGACGGTCCACGCCCGCTCGGTCGTCGTTCGCGGGTAACAGTTCGGTGATCGGACGCGGGCCGCCTTCGCCCGTCCGACACGTTCCGTTACTAGATCGGGCGGCGTCCTTTCTGGCCGAGATTTCGGATTCGCCGCATCAACTGGGTTGTTCAGGCACTCCACGGTCGGTGTCTCCTCGATGCGAGGCAAGCGAGCTGGGGCCGCCCGGCCGAATCTGGCTACTGTCTGTGTCGAGAGGCCATTGGCCGAAAGTCTTGACGTTGTAAACCGCCTCACAGTAGCGTCCCATATTAAGCAACCAAGACCACAATATGAGCCGCTGAAGTCTGGGGTAGCCATGAGAATGCGAGTGCGGGCCGCGGCCGCAGCCCTGTTGATGACCGTCGCCGTGGCGGGGTGTTCCGAGAACCAGTCCTCCGGGGAGCCCGACGGCGACACCGCCGCCCCGTCCGCCGCCGTCAACTTCGGTGTCGGCGTCGACCCGGCGTACTCGCCGATCTACCTCGCCAACCAGGAGAACCTCTTCGAGCAGGCCGGCCTCAACGTGACCGTCACCCAGTACCAGGAGGGCACCGGCGGGCTCGACGCCATCCTGGCCAAACAGGGCCAGGTCACCGCTAGCACCGAGTCGAGCCTGCTCAACCGGGCGACCCGGGGCGACATCAAGGGACTCGCGGTGTTCTCCCAGTCGCCCAGCTTCATCAAGCTCGTCGCCCGGTCCGGCATCACCGACGTCGCCGGCATCAAGAAGTACGGCGTCGTGCCGGGGACCGTGAACGAGTACGCCACCAACAAGGTGCTCGACAGCGAGGGCATCAGCCGCGACGCGGTCGAGTTCGTCAACGCCTCGCCCGCCGAGATGCCGGCACTGCTGCAACGCGGCGACGTCGACGGCTACATCATGTGGGAGCCGTGGCCGTCGCGTGGCGTCGCCAACGGCGGCACGGTGCTGCTGACCAGCGGGGACATCGGGTACGTCTACAACCTGATCATCGGCGTGGACGGCGCCTGGTACGAGGCCAACAAGGAAACCGCCAAGAAGGTCGTCGACACCATCGCCGAGGCGTGCGAGCAGATCACCGCCGACCCGGCCAAGGCCGGCACGGTCACCGAGGCGGCGATCAAGGTTCCGGCGGCCGAGGCGCAGTCCCTCCTCGAGGGCGTGCAGTGCCAGGTTCGGGACTTCACCGACGAGGACATCGCCCGCTACAACGAGATCGCCCAGTTCCAGCAGGAGAGCAACATCGTGGACCAGAAGGCCGACCCGGCGGCGGTCATGGTCAGGGGAGTGGTGTGAACCGCTCCGGCTCCCCGGTGTCCGTACGCGACGTCGATATCCGCTTCGACGACTTCGTGGCGGTCCGCCAGGCGAACCTGGACATCGCCGGTGGGGAGTTCGTCTGCCTGCTCGGCCCGAGCGGCTGCGGCAAGTCGACGCTGCTCAACGCGATCGCCGGATTCGTCAAGCCGGTCGGTGGGGAGGTGACCTGCGCCGGCGCGCGGGTCACCGGCCCCGACGTGTCGCGCGGCGTGGTGTTCCAGAGCGCCGAGGCCCTCTTCCCGTGGCTGACCGTACGCCAGAACGTCGACTTCGGTCCGCGCATGCGCGGCGTCGGCAAGGCGCAGCGAGCCAGCGCGGTGGACCGCTACCTGGCCATGGTCGGACTCAGCCACAGCGCCGACCGGTTCCCCGGCCAGCTCTCCGGTGGCATGCGCCAGCGCGCCCAGCTGGCCCGGGTGCTGGCCAACGAACCGTCGGTCGTGCTGATGGACGAGCCGTTCGGCGCGTTGGACGCGCAGACCCGGCTGGTGATGCAGGTCGAACTCGACCGGATCTGGCGGGAGACCGGCGCCACCATCGTGTTCGTCACCCACGACATCGGCGAGGCGATCCTGCTCGGCGACCGGATCGTCACCATGACCGCCGGTCCGGCGGCGGCGATCAAGAACGTCTACCCGTGCGAGCTGCCCCGGTCCCGCGACCTGACCGACCCGGCGAGCGCCGCGCTGTTCCGTCGGTTGCGCGAGGACATCGGCGCCGAGGTGGCCCGGACCCTGCGCGCCCAGGGCCTCGACGAGGGGCACGACGGGCCGGATGCCGGGCAGGACGCCAGCGGCAACGGCGGCCGGGCCGCCGACGATGACAGGAGGACGCGACGATGAGCGTGGACGTCCGTACCGTCGCGGAGCGGACCGCCCGGGCCGAGCCCGGTCCGGCCCGTCGACGCCGGACCCGCCCCCGGCTGACCCGGGTCGGGCTGTCGGTCCTGTCGGTGGCACTCGGCATCGTCATCTGGGACCTGGTCAGCCGCAACTACACCGCGTTTTTCCTGCCGTCACCGTTGCTCACCTGGCGCGGCGCGGTCGAGCTGGTCCAGGACGGCACGCTGTGGAGCTCGGTGAGCGCCTCGTCGACCCGGATCCTGACCGGTTGGGGACTGGGCGTGGTGATCGGCGTACCGGTCGGGCTGCTGATGGGCTGCGTGCCGTGGCTGCGGCTGATGCTGGACCCGTACATCCAGTTCTTCCGGTTCGTGCCGCCGATCGCCTTCGTCACGCTGGCGATCATCTGGCTCGGTCCGGGCGAGGCGTCGAAGGTCGCCCTGATCTTCTACACGACCGTCTTCATCGTCGCGCTCAACACGCTGGCCGGGGTCCTGTCGGTCGACGAGCTGCGGCTGCGGGCGGCCCGGGCCCTCGGCGCCGGTCCGGCCCGCACCCTGGTCTCGGTGGTGCTGCCCTCGACCGTGCCACACGTGGTGACCGGCGCTCGGCTGGCCATGGGCAACTCCTTCCTGACGATCGTCTCCGCCGAGATCGTGGCGGCGCAGAGCGGCCTCGGTTCGCTGATCTGGACCGCCCGCAACTACGCCAAGACCGAGTGGGTCTTCGTCGGCATCATCGCCCTGGGCGTGCTCGGCTACCTCTTCGACTGGATCCTGCGGGCCGTCACCAGCAGAACCCTGCGCCGCTACGGCGTCACCTTCTGACCGGGCCGCCCCCGGCGACCCGGCCACGTCCCGCCCGACTCGGCGCACCCACCACTACCGAAAGGCTCGCCATGCTGTGCATCGGCGTCGACATCGGTGGCACCTTCACCGACGTCATCGTGTACGAGCCGGCCACCGCCCGGCTCGCCGAGGCCAAGACCCTCTCCACACCGGACGACCCGGCGGCGGCCATCTTCGAGGGCCTGGCCAAGCTCGGCGTACGCCTCGACGAGGTCGACCGATTCGTCCACGGCACCACCCGGGTCACCAACGCGCTGCTGGAAGGGTCCGGCGAGCCGGTCAGCGTGGTGGCCACGGAGGGCTTCCGTGACGTGCTGGAGATGGGGTTGGGGCACCGGCCGCAGCTCTACAGCGTCAAGGAGGCGGGGCGGGCGCCGTTGACCCCGCGTCGGCTGCGGCACGTGCTGCGGGAGCGGATCGGCGCCGACGGCAGCGTGGTGCGGCCGCTGGACACCGCTGACCTCGACGCCGTGCTGGACCGGGTGGCCGCCGCCGGGCCGAAGGCGGTCGCCGTCTGCCTGCTGCACTCCTACCGCAACCCGGCGCACGAGCGGGCGGCGGCGTCCCGGCTCGCCGAGCGCTACCCCGGTCTGGTCTGCACGATCTCCTCCGACGTCGTGCCGGAGCAGGGCGAGTACGAGCGGTTCACCACCACCGTGCTCAACGCGAGCGTCCGGTCGACGGTCGCCGACTACCTGCGCGGGCTCGGCACCACGCTCGCGGCCGGCGGCTACGCCCAACCTCTGTCGATCATGACAAGCAGCGGTGGGATCGTCTCCACCGAGGAAGCCGGCCGGCTGCCGATCAACCTGGCGCTGTCCGGTCCGGCCGGCGGAGTGGCCGCCAGCGTCCACGTCGCCGGACTGGCCGGCTATCCGAACGTGATCACCTGCGACATCGGTGGCACCAGCACCGACGTCTGCCTGATCAAGAACGGCACCCCGTTGATGACGAACGACGGGAAGATCGCCGGCTACCCGAACCGCACCTTCCAGGTCGAGATCAACACGATCGGTGCCGGCGGCGGCTCGATCGCCTGGCGGGACCTGGGCGGTGAACTGCGGATCGGACCACGCAGCGCCGGCTCGACCCCCGGCCCCGCCGCGTACGGCCGGGGCGGCACCGAGCCGACGACCACCGACGCGCACCTGGTCGTCGGCCACCTCGACCCGCGGCAGAGCCTCGGCGGCGAGGTACGCCTCGACGTGGCCGCGGCCCGGGCCGCCGTGGGCCGGCTCGCCACCGAGTTCGGCCTCGACGACCTGGCACTGGCCCACGGCATCATCACCATCGCCACCACCAAGATGACCAGTGCGATCAAGGAGATCTCGGTCGCCTGCGGTCACGACCCTCGGGACTTCGTGCTGATGCCCTTCGGCGGTGCCGGCCCGATGCACGCCACCGTGCTCGCCGACGAACTGGGTATCCGCCGGGTGCTGGTGCCACCGGTGCCGGGCAACTTCTCCGCGCTCGGCTTCGTCACCGCCCAGGCCCGGCACGACTACGTGCGTACGGTGCTGGTGCCCGCCGACGAGGCGGGGCTGGGCGCGGTACGCGCCGTGGCGGCCGAACTGCGTGACGTCGCGCGGGCACAGCTCAAGGCGGAGGACGGTGTCGAACCCGATCAGGTCACCTTCGGCCTGTCGGTCGGCATGCGGTTCCGGGGGCAGTCCTTCGACCTCGCCGTACCCGTCGAGGAGGTGCCGGCGACCGCCGAGGAGCTTGTGGCGATGTTCCACGCCGCCTACGCCGAGCGGTACGCGTACGCCCGGTCCGGGCACCCGGCCGAGATCGTCAACTGCCGGCTGACCGCGTTCGGTCCCCGACCCGCCGTCCGCTTCGCGCCCCCGGCCGGTGCGACGCCTCGACCCGGAAGCACCCGGATCTACGGTTCGGACGGCTGGGTCGACGCCACCGTCTGGCGGCGTACCGAGCTGACCACCGGCGGCGCGGTGCAGGGCCCGGCGGTCATCCGGGAGAACGGCAGCACGACGGTGGTCGGCGCCGGCTGGACCGCCGGCGTCGACGACCACGGAAATCTGCTGCTCGTCAAGGAGTGACCCGGTGATCCCCTTCGCCCTCGACGCCCTCGTCCTGGACCGCGCCGCCCGGGAAGCGGACCGCCCGCTGTACGCCTTCGACGAGCGGAACGAACCGGTGTCGGCGGGTGAGTTCGCCGACCTGGCCGGCCGGGCAGCGGCGGTGCTGGCCACGCTCGGGGTCGGTCGTGGCGACCGGATCGCGGTGTGGGCCGAGAACAGCCTGGGTTGGCTGGTCCTGCTCGCCGCCGCGGCGTGGCGGGGTGCCGCGCTGGTGACCCTGCATCCCGGCCTGAGCACCCCGGAGCTGAGCGCGGCGCTGGCCCGCAGCCGTCCGCGTCGGCTGTTCGTGGCCAACCAGGTCCGCGACCGCGACGGCCCGGCCACCGCCGCGCAGGCCGTCGCCGGGCTGCCGCCGGGCAGCCGTCCCGACGGCTGGTACGCCTTCGGCGACGACCTGGCCGTACTGCCCGGCTGGACCGACGCGGCCCCGGCCCCGGCGGTGACCCCGGACGCCACCCTGAACATCCAGTTCACCTCGGGCTCGACCGGTCCGGCCAAGATGGTCTCGCTCAGTGCCCGCAACCTGATCGTCAACGCGCGGTGGACGGCCGACGCCGCCGGACTCGGCGCCGGCGACCGGATCGCCTCGCCGCTGCCCCTCGCGCACGCGGCCGGTCTCGGCAGTGGCGCCGTGCTGGCCCTGGTCACCGGGGCGCTGTGGGTGTCGGTCCGCCGGTTCCGGTCCGGCCCGGTGCTGGCCCAGGTCGCCCGGCACCGGTGCACCGTGCTCCAGGCCGTACCGACGATGGCCACGATGCTCGCCGACACCGTCGAGGCCGAACCGGACCGGTTCGACCTGTCGTCACTGCGGGTCGGCTTCCTCGGCGGGGCGCCCTGCGCGCCGGCGCTGCTCGCCCGGACCCGGCGGGTGCTCGGGCTGGACCGCGTCGCCGTGATCTACGGGCAGACCGAGGCCGGACCGACGATAAGCGTCGACCCCGGTGACGGAAGCTGCGGCGACCCGGGCGAGACGGTCGGCCGGATCGTGCCGGACCTGTGCGCCGTCGTCGTCGCCCCCGGCACCCGGACCGAGGTGCCCGCCGGCCGACCCGGTGAGCTGCTGGTGCGCGGCGAGTCGGTGACCGCCGGCTACGTCGACGACCCGACCGCCACCCGCGCCACGGTCACCTCCGACGGCTGGCTGCGCACCGGGGACCTGGGCGCGCTCGGCGCCGACCGGATCTTCACCCTCACCGGCCGGGTCAAGGAACTGATCATCCGAGGCGGCGAGAACGTCAGCCCGGCGGAGGTGGAGGCGGTGTTGCTCGACGATCCTGCCGTGGCCCAGGTGTGCGTACTGGGCGTGCCGTCGCCACGGTGGGGCGAGGAGGTCGGTGCCCTCGTCGTCGCCGTCGCGGGCACCGAGATCGACCCCGACCGGCTCACCGGGGTGGCGACCGCCCGGCTGGCCCGGCACAAGGTGCCGACGCTGATCCGTACGGTTCCGGGCCTGCCACTGCTGCCGTCCGGCAAGGTCGACCGGCGCGCCGCGCTCGACCTGCTCGCCGGTGAGGAGGACCGCTGATGCAGCTCGGCTCGTGCTTTCTGGACTCGTTGACCGTCACCAGTTTCTTCGGCAACGCCGAGATGCGTGGGATCTTCAACGACCGCCAGCTCATGCAGTCCTGGCTCGACGTCGAGGCGGCCCTGGCCCGTGGCCAGGCCGGCCTCGGCCTCATCCCGTCGGCGGCGGCTCAGGCGATCACCGACGCGGCCCGGCTCGACCGGCTCGACACCGCGGTGCTCGCCGCCGGGGCCGCGGACACCGTGCACCCGCTCGTGCCGCTGGTCCGGGCGCTGACCGACGCCTGCTCCGGCGACGCCGGCCGCTACGTCCATCTCGGCGCCACCACGCAGGACGTGATGGACACCGGCTTCGTGCTGCGCGCCCGGGCCGGCCTGGACGTCGTCCAACGCCAGGTCGACGACCTGGTGCGGATCCTGCGCCGGCTGGCCCTGCGCCACCGGGCCACCCCGATGCCGGCCCGCACCCACGGCCAGCAGGCGCTGCCGACCACGTTCGGCCTGCGCTGCGCGGTGTGGCAGAGCGAGCTGCAACGGCACCGGGCCCGGCTGGCCCAGCTGCGCGAACGACTGCTGGTGACCAGCATGGGTGGGGCGGCCGGCACGATGGCCGGGTACGGACCGCAGGCGTTCGCCCTGGAACGCGCGGTGGCCGACGAACTCGGTCTCGGTGTCGCGGACACCCCGTGGCACGCCACGTCGGACCGGTTCGTCGAGTGCCTGATGGTCCTCGGGCTGGTCGCCGCCAGCGCCGAGAAGCTGGCCCGGGAGGTCTACTTCCTCGGTCGTACCGAGGTCGGCGAGGCGTACGAGCCGCAGCGGGCGACCCAGGTCGGCAGCAGCACCATGCCGCACAAACGCAACCCGATCCGGTGCGAGGCGGTGATCGCCGCCGCCGGTACGCTGCGCGCCCAGGTGCCGCTGGCCCTGCAGACCATGGTCGCCCAGGACGACCGTGACATGGGCGTCGGCATGACGCTGTGGAAGCTGCTGCCGGAGTGTTTCATCCTCATCGGCGGTGCCCTGGAACGGCTGATCGAGGTCTTCGGTGACCTCGGCGTCAACCCGGACCGGATGCGGTCCAACCTGGACATCACCGGCGGGCTGGTGCTGTCCGAGGCGGTCATGCTCCGCCTGGCCGAACCGCTGGGCCGCGAGCAGGCCCACCACCTGGTGATGCGGATCGTCCGCGACAGCCTGGAGCAGAACCGGCCGTTCGCCGAGGTGCTGCGGGCCGATCCGCAGGTGGCCGCCGCCCTGCCCGGCACCTCCCTGGCCGGGTTGCTCGACCCGGTGTCGTACGTCGGCCATGCCGCCGCGCTGGTCGACCGAGCCCTTCTGACCTCGGAGTCAACATGACAGGTGACCAGTCCGTGCTGGTGCACCGCTCGGGCCGGTTGGCCCGGGTGACGCTGCACCGGCCGTCCCGGCGCAACAGCTTCGACCTGCGCATGCTCGCCCGTCTCGAGGACGTGCTGCACGAACTCGGCCGCGACCGCACGGTCGAGGTGGTGGTGCTCACCGGCGACGGCACGGTGTTCTGCGCCGGCACCGACCTGCACGAGCTGGCCGGCCTCGACGCCGAGACCACCATGTACGTCCAGCGGCGCACCGCCGAGCTGGTGGAGCGCTGGTACCGGCTGGAGCAGACCACCGTCGCGGCCTTCAACGGCCCGGCGATCGGCTCGGGCGCCGTCCTCGGGCTCGCCAGTGACCTGCGGGTGGCCGCCGACAGCGCCTACTTCACCTTTCCGGAGGTGACCTTCGGCATCCCGCTGACCTGGAGCGGCATGGCGATCCTCGCCGATCTGGTCGGCGCCGACCTGGCCAAGCGCTGGCTGCTGCTCGGCGAGCGGGTGGAACCGGCCGACATGCTGGCGCTGCGCCTGGTCACGGCCGTCGTCGACGTCGACGGACTGCCGGCCGCCGTCACCGGCATCACCGACCGGCTGCTCGCCACTTCGGCGGTCGGCCGGTCGATGACCAAACGTGCCGCCCGGCTGGCCGGTCCACGGTTCGACGCGGTGGCCAACGACTCGTACCTCGGCGCGCTGAGCGTGGCGCTGCGCCCGCCCGGCGGCTACCTGGACGGGGGTGCGCGGTGAAGGTCTTCGAGGCGATCGCCGACGCGGTGGTCGCGCACGGTGTCGACACCGTCTTCGGCCTGCTCGGCGACGCCAACATGTTCCTCGTCGCCGACCTGGTGAACCGGCACGGTGTGCGGTTCGTCGCGGCGCGCAACGAGAACGCCGCGGTGATGATGGCCGACGGGTACGCCCGCACCACCGGCCGGTGCGCGGTCGCCACCGTCACCCAGGGGCCCGGGCTGGCGGTGGCCGGGGCGGCGCTGACCATCGCCCGGCAGGCCCGCACCCCGTTGGTGCTGATCGCCGGCGACACCCCGCCCGGCGACCCGCTGCACGTGCAGCACTTCGACCAGCAGCCGTACGCGTTGGCCACCGCGGGCACCTTCGTGCCGGTCACCGCCGCCCGGACCGCGGTCCGCGATGTCGGGTTGGCGTTCCGGGCGGCCCGCGAGCTGCCCGGCCCGGTCGTGTTGAACGTGCCGATCGACCTCGCCGACGAGGCGGTGCCGGCCGGCGCGGTCGTGCCGGTGCCGGTGCCACCCCGGGCGCCGCGACCGCTCGGGCCGAATTCCGACGACGTCGACGCGCTGGCCCGCCGGCTACGTACGGCGCAACGCCCGGTGCTGCTCGCCGGCCGGGGCGCCGAGTCGGCCGCTACCGCGATCCGGGAACTCGCCGACCGCAGCGGGGCCCTGCTCGCCACCACGCTGATGGCCGCCGGCCTGTTCACCGGGCACCCGTACGACCTCGGGGTGGCCGGCGGGTTGTCGCGCCCGCTGACCCGGCGGGTGCTGGCCGGGGCGGACCTGGTGGTCACCTTCGGCGCCGGGCTCAACCGGTGGACCGCCGACCACGGTGCCCTCTTCCCGGACGCGGTGGTGGTCAGCGTGGACGTCGACCCGGCGGCGATCGGGGCCCGCTGGCCGGTGGCCGCCGGTGTGCTCGGCGACGCGGGTGAGACGGCCCGGGCGGTGTCGGCGGTGCTGGCGCCGGTGCGCCGGCCGTGCTGGCGCAGCACTGACCTGTCGGCCGAGTTGGCGGCCGCCGACCCGTTCGCCGGCCTGGCCGTCGAGTCCACGGCGGACCGGATCGACCCACGCGCGTTCATCCGGATCTGCGCCGGCCGGCTGCCGCGCGAACGGACCACCGTCGTGGGCGTCGGTCACTTCGGCGGCTGGCCCAACCTGCTGCTCGACTCGGCCGCCACCGACCGGTCGTTCGTCGCGCCCTGGGAGTTCGGCAGCATCGGCGTCGGGCTGCCGTTCGCGGTGGGTGCCGCCGTGGGTCGTCCCGACCGGCCGGTGGTCGCCTTCGAGGGCGACGGCAGCCTGCTCACCGGGCTCGGCGAGTTGGACACTCTGGCCCGGGTCGGCGCGCCGGTGCTGCTGGTGCTGCTCGACGACGCCGCGTACGGCGCGGAGGTGCGCAAGCTCGCCCCGCGCGGGTCGACCCGGACCTTGCCCGGTTCCCCGAACGGGACCTCGCCGCGGTGGCCCGCGCGCTCGGGGTGCCGGCGTGGACCGTCACCGACGAGGCGGGCGCGCAGGCCGCCTTCGACGAGGTGCTGCCGCTGACCGGGCCGGCCGTGCTGCACGTGCGGGTACGCCCCGACGTGGTGCAGGAGAAGTTTTGACCGGGTCAGTCGCCCCAGACGTCGCCGAAGCCGTACCCGAGCTGCCGGGACAACTCGTCGGCGGTCCGGCAGGCCGCCGCGGCGAGTTCCGCCACCCGTGCCTCGTCGAGCCGGAAGATCGGGCCGGACACGCTTATCGCGCCGGTGACCCGGCCGTGGCGGTCGCGGACCGGCGCGGCCACGACCCGCAGTCCCTCCTCGCTCTCCTGGTCGTTGAGGGCCCAGCCCTGCTGCCGGACGGTCGCCATCCGGGCGACGAACGTGTCCAGGTCGGTGATCGTGTTGGCGGTCAGGGCGGTGAACGGTGCGCTGGCCAGCGTGCTGCGCAGGTGCGCCTCGTCCTGGTCGATCAGCAGGGCCTTGCCGGCGGCGCTGCACCACAGCGGGATGCGGCGGCCGAGCCGGGAGACGAGCTGCAGGTTGCGGGTGCCCTGCACGACGTGGATCGAGATCGCGTCGAGGCCCTCCAGGACCGACAGGTTGACGCTCTCGCCCTCCTCCTCGGCCAGCCGGTGCACCAGGGGGCGGGCGACGGCGTGCAGGTCGAGGCCGGCGAGGTAGCGGGCGCCGAGTTCGAAGACGGTGACCCCGAGGCGGTAGTTCCCGTTCTCCTCGTTGCGCTGCAGGAAACCGGCGTCGGCGAGGGCGCGGAACAGCCGGCTGGCGGTCGACTTGTGCAGACCGAGTTCGCGGCTGACGTCACTGACCTTGCGCTCGGTGTCGGTGCCGCGGAAGGCGAGCAGCACGTTGAGCGCGCGGTCCAGCGCCTGCGTGCCGGACTCGCGGGGGGCCGGTCCGTCCTCCGGGCCGGGGTCAGTGGCGTACGACATCTTGCTTCCCACCCTCTCGGTTGCTAGGTTTCATAATATAACCCTAGGACCACAATATGGTCCAGTCCACCGGGATCGAGCCGGAACCCAGCGAGGCATCCGCATGACTGTGAACCCGATCGACCTGGAAGTCGTCACCGAAGGTCTCATCTCGATCGTCCGGGAGATGCGACAGACGATCTTCCGTACGGCGCACTCGCCGGTGATCGCCGACGCGCAGGACTTCTCCTGCGCGCTGTTCGACCCGCAGGGTCAGATGGTCGCCCAGGGCCGGGACATGCCCGGTCACGTCATCGCCATGCCGGCCTCGGTCGCCGAGATCTTCGCCGACTTCGCCGACGAGATGCGCCCCGGTGACCTCTACATCGTCAACGACCCCTACCGCGGCGGCAGCCACCTCAACGACGTCACCCTGATCAGCCCGGTCTTCGTCGACGGGAAGCTCTTCCTCTTCCCCTGCGTACGCATGCACTGGGCGGACATCGGCGGGATGACCCCCGGCAGCGTCTCCGGCCAGGCCACCGAGATCCTCCAGGAGGGGCTGCGGATCCCGCCGATCAGGCTGATCGAGCAAGGTCGGCCCAACCGGGCCGCGTTCGACATCGTGTTCGCCAACGTGCGGATGGCCGAGGAACGCCGCGGCGACCTCGAATCCAGCATCGCCGCCTGCCACACGGCCGAACGCCGGCTGCGGGAACTCGTCGCCCGGCACGGCGTCGACCTGATCGGCGAATCCGTCGCGGCCAACATGGACCGGACCGAGCAGCGGCTGCGCGCCATGATCCGGGCCCTGCCCGACGGCACCTACCGCTACGAGGACTACCTTGACCTCTACACCGACGGCCGGTACGACGCCGCCATCGTCCGCTGTGCGCTCACCGTCGACGGCGACGAGATCGAGGCCGACTTCCGCGGCTCGTCGGGCCAGGTGGCGGCCGTGGTGAACTCCTCGCGGGCGATGACCGTGGCGGGCGTCTTCATCGCGGTCAAGTCGGCACTGGACCCCGGTGGCCTGGTCAACCACGGCGCGTTCCGGCCGCTGCGGGTGCTCACCGAACCCGGCACCGTCGTGCACGTCAGCTACCCGGCCCCGGCCAACGCGCACAGCGAGGTCCGCAAGCGGGTCATCTCGGCCGTGATGGCCGCCCTCAGCCAGGTGGCACCCGACCTCATCGCCGCCGACCAGTTCGGCACCACCTTCCAGAACCTCATCGGCGGCGTTGACGAGCACACCGGGCGGCCCTACCTCTACTACGACTACCCCGCCGGTGGCAACGGCGGATTCCTCGAATCCGACGGGCCCAGCGCGATGAACCCGGTCGACCTCGGCGACATCTCCACCATCCAGTCCGTCGAACGGCTGGAGACCGAGATCCCGATTCTCATCGAGGCGTGCGAGCTGCGGACCGGCTCGTGCGGCGACGGGGTACGTCGCGGCGGGCTCGGCAGCCGCCGGGAAACCCGCCTGCTGGCCAGCGGTGGCGCCTACTCGGTGCAGACCGACCGGACCACCGTCCCGCCGTACGGGCTGCGCAACGGCGGACCCGGCGCACCGACGGTGACCCACATCCGGCGCGCGGACGGCGAGCGCGTCGACTTCGCCACCCCCGGCAAGGTCGCCGGCTTCCCGATGCGCGCCGGTGACGTACTAGTCATGGAGTCGGCGGGCGGTGGCGGCTGGGGCGACCCGCTGGAACGGCTGCCCGAGGACGTCGCCGAGGACGTCGCCCAGGAGTACCTGACCGTCGTCGAGGCCCGGCGGCGCTACGGCGTCGAACTCGACCCGGCCGGCGACGTCGACGCCGCCGCGACCGTCGCCACCCGGCAACGGTTGCGCGACGAACGGCGCTGGCTGCGGACCACCGTCACCGCCAACCCGGCCTACACCGGGCAGCGGGGGCGGCGACGTCTGGCGTACGTCGCCGCCGACAGCGACCTCGCCGAGGGCACCCTCGTCGAGGTGCACGGCGCACACCCGGCCCCGCTGCGGGCCTGGATCCGGCACGACGCGGCACTGGCCGCTGACGAACTCGCCCTCGACGACGACGGGCTGCGGATTCTCGGCACCGCCCCGCACGACCGAACCTACGTGCGGGTGCTCGCCGGGGAAGGATGGTCATGAGCAAGGTCTTCCGGGTGCCGCTGCCGCCGACCCGGGGCGGCGCCACCACCGCCGCACGGGCACCACAGCCGACCGCCACCCCGCCGCGCTGCGGCATCGTCGCCGGCTGCCTCAGCCCACACCCACCACACCTGATCTACGCCGAGAACCCGCCGCAGAACGAGCCGCGCTCCACCGGCGGCTGGGAGACGCTGCGCTGGGCGTACGAGCGGCTGCGGACCCGCATCCGTGAGGTGCACAAACCGGACGTGCTCATCGTGCACGCCCCACACTGGATCACGATGGTCGGTCACCACGTCAACTGCGTACCGAACCCGCGCGGCATCTCCGTCGAGCCGATCTTCCCGCACCTGTTCCGCTACCGCTACGACTTCCGTACCGACGTCGAACTCGGTGAGGCGATCGCCGACGAGGCCGCCGGACTCGGACTTGTCACCCGCACGCTGCGCGACCCCCGGGTACGCGTCGACTACGCCACCATCGGCGCGCTGCACCTGGCGAACCCGGCCTGGGACATGCCGGTGGTCTCGCTGTCGGCCAACAACAACCCGTACTTCTACTCCGACGCCTCGCTGGAGGAGATGGAGGTGCTCGGCGAGGCCACCCGGCGGGCGGTCGAGGCCACCGGCCGGCGGGCCGTCCTGCTCGCCTCCAACTCGCTGTCGCACCTGCACTGGCACGAGGAACCGGAGCTGCCCGAGGACATGGAACGGGAACACCCGTACAACAACCACCAGTACCGGTGGGACATGAAGCTGCTGGAGGCGATCCGGTGCGGGCCCACCGCACCGTTGCGCGAACTCATCCCCGAACACATCGAGGCCACCGCCTCGGAGACCAAGGCCGGCAGCCTCACCTGGATGCTCGCCGCGATGGGCTGGCCCAAGGTCGGCGGTGACGTGCTCGGCTACGGCACCATCATCGGCACCGGCAACGCGGTGGTGGAGTGGCTGCCCGAGGGGAGCCACCATGGCTGACCGGACCGGGATCCTCGCCGGGGCGCTGCTGCCCGGCATGCCCCAACTGCTCGCCGACCAACCGGCACCGAGCTGGTCGGCGCTCGCCGACGCGGCCCGGGACGTCGGTGCCCGGCTGCGCCGCCTCGAACCCGACGTGGTGCTGCTGCTGTCGACGCAGTGGTTCACCGTCCTCGGTCACCAGTTCCAGTGCGACCCCAACCCGCGCGGCCAGCACGTCGACGAGAACTGGTACGCCTACGACTACGGCCTGCTCGACTACGACCTGCGGTTCGACGTCGACTTCACCGAACGGTGGGCCGCGCGGGTGCAGGCCGGCGGAATGCAGGCCCGGCGGACCCGCTACGACGGGTTCCCGATCGACACCGGCACCATCGTCACCTCCGCCCTGCTCGATCCGGAGCGAAAACTGCGCTGGGCGCAGGTCTCCTGCAACCTCTACGCCGACGCCGAGACCCTCGCCGACGTGGGTCGGGCCGGTGCCGCCGCCGCCCGCGACGCCGGCCTGCGCGCCGCCGTCGTCGTGGTGACCGGGATGTCCTCCGGGCTCATCCAACAGTGGATCGACCCCGGCCAGGACCGCATCGGCGCACCCGGCCACGAGCAGTGGAACACCCGGATCCTCGACCTGCTCACCGCCGGCAAGGTCGACGAGGTCCTCGCCGTGCGCGAGGAATTCGCCCGGCAGGCGCAGGCGGACAGCCAGTTCCGGGCACTCGCCTTCGCCACCGGTGCCGAGGCGGCCATCGGTCCGGCGCACCTGCACGCCTACGGCCCGATCTGGGGCACCGGCGGCGCCGTCGTGTCCTGGAACCTGCCAGACCACCACTAGAGGAGAGAGCATGCGGAACATGGCCGTGGGCTTCGTCGAAGCCGAAGGTTTCACCCCCATCTTCGACGCCGTCGACGCGATGGTGAAGGCCACCGAGGTCGAGGTGACCAAGGTGGTCCGGCTCGGCGGCGGGATCGTCGCCGTCGCCGTACGCGGTGACCTCGCGACCGTCGAGGAAGCCGTCGACATCGGCGAGGAGACCGCCCGGGCCAAGAGCCGATCGGTGCGTTCGATCGTCTTCGCCAGCCCCTGCGACGCCGTCAGCGCGCTGGCGGCCGACCCCCAACTCGTCGGCAACTGACCCACCGGTAAGGAGAATCAGACATGTCCTCCGACATCGCGATCGGAATCGTCGAGACCCGCGGCGTCGTGGCCCTCTCGGCCGGCATCGAAGCCATGATCAAAACCGCGGACGTACGGTGCGTCGGCGTCGAACGGGTCACCAGCGGCTACCTGGCCGTCGCCGTACGCGGCACGCTCGCCGCCGTACGGCAGGCCGTCGCCGCCGGCGAGACCGCCATCCGCGCCCACGGCGAGCTGCGCAGCTCGCAGGTCTATCCCAAGCCGCACCCGAACACTGCGGCGCTGCTCGACAACCCGGAAACCGCCCGGATCCGTGAGGTCATGGCCGCCCTGCCCGGAGCGAGCTGATGGTGCTCGGTGAGGTCGTCGGCAAGGTGTGGGCCGACCGGATCCTGCCGTCGTTGCAGGGCCGGCGGCTCGTCCTGATCCGGGTCCGGCCGGACGGCCCCGACCTGGTGGCGGTCGACCCGCTGAACGTCGGCGTCGGCACCACCGTGCTTGTCGTCACCGACGAGGCCGCCGCCGCGGTGGCCGGCGAGCCCACCGTGGACGCCGCTGTCGTCGCCCTGGTCGCCGAGACCGGGACCGCCGAGGCCGCCGACACCGCGTCCATCACCGCCTGACCGAAAGGTACGCCTGATGACCGACGGGCTCTGGTCCCCCAGCCTGCTCGCCGGCCGGCCGGCCGGCGAGCCGACCGTGCTGCCGAACTTCGTCAACGGCGAGTTCGACACGTCCGGCCCGCACTTCGCAAAGGTCTCCCCGGTCACCGGAGACACCATCCGGTACGTCGCCGAGGCCGACGAGTCCACCGTGGACGCCGCCGTCGCCGCGGCCCGGTCGGCGCTACGTGGACCGTGGGGTCGGATGGGGGAGCGGGAGCGGGCTGCGGTGCTGTACCGGGTCGCCGACGAGCTGGAGCGTCGGTTCGCCGACCTGGTGGCGGCGGAGGTCGGTGACACCGGCAAGGCGATCACGCAGGCGCGGACCCTCGACATCCCACGCGGCGCGGCGAACTTCCGGACCTTCGCGGAGATCGTCTCGACCGCGCCGACGGAGTCGTTCACGACGGCGACACCGAGCGGCGGACGGGCGCTGAACTACGCGGTGCGCAAACCGGTCGGCGTGGTGGCGGTGATCGTGCCGTGGAACCTGCCGCTGCTGCTGTTGACGTGGAAGGTCGCCCCGGCGCTGGCCTGCGGTAACGCGGTGGTGGTGAAGCCGTCGGAGGAGACGCCGTCGTCGGCGACGTTGCTGGCGGAGGTGATGGCGGCCGCCGGGGTGCCCGACGGCGTGTTCAACGTCGTGCACGGGTTCGGGCCGGGCTCGGCGGGGGAGTTCCTGACCCGGCATCCGGGAGTGGACGCGATCACGTTCACGGGCGAGTCGGCGACCGGCGGTGCGATCATGCGGGCCGCAGCCGACGGGGTGAAGGCGGTGTCGTTCGAACTGGGTGGCAAGAACGCCGGTCTGGTCTTCGCGGACGCGGACCTAGATACCGCGGTCGCCGGCTCGGTCCGGTCGTCGTTCACCAACGGTGGTCAGGTGTGCCTGTGCACGGAACGGCTGTTCGTGCAGCGGCCGGTGTTCGACGAGTTCGTGACCCGGCTGGCGAAGCGGGCCGACGAGTTGGCGTACGGCTGGCCCGCCGACGAGGCGACGGTGACCATGCCGCTGATCTCCCACCAGCACCGCGACAAGGTGCTGGGCTACTACGACCTGGCCCGCGCGGAGGGTGCCACCGTGCTCGCGGGCGGCGGTGTCCCCGAGTTCGGCGACGCCCGCGACGGCGGCGCGTACGTCCAACCGACCGTGCTGACCGGCCTGAAGCCCGACGCCCGGGTCAACCGGGAGGAGGTCTTCGGTCCGCTCTGCCACGTGGCGCCGTTCGAGGACGAGGACGAGGCGTTCGCGCTGGCCAACGACAGCGAGTACGGCCTGGCCGGCACCGTGTGGACGCGGGACGTCGGCCGGGCGCACCGGGCCGGTGCGCGGATCGACGCGGGGATCGTGTGGGTGAACACCTGGTTCCTGCGGGATCTGCGCACGCCGTTCGGTGGTGTGAAGGCGTCGGGCGTCGGCCGCGAGGGCGGCGTCCACTCGCTGAACTTCTACTCGGAACTGACGAATGTCTGTGTGGATCTGTCATGACTGATGTCGCCCGGGCCGCGGCCCTGCTGCGCGCCGCGTACGAGACCGGGAAACCCGTGCCGCCGCTGCGCGGCGAGGTGCTGCCGACCGGGGATGTCGACGCGGCGTACCAGGTGCAGCAGGCGCAGGTCGTCGCGTGGGAGGCGGCCGGCCGCCGCCGGGTCGGCGCGAAGGTCGGCCTGACGTCCGCGGCGGTGCAGCAGGCGTTCGGCGTCTTCCAGCCGGACTTCGGGGTGTTGTTCGCCGACATGGCTGTCCCGGACGGCGCCGAGATCGACCGCGGTCGGCTGCTGCAACCTCGGGTGGAGGCCGAGGTCGCGTTCGTGCTGGGTGCGGACCTGCCGTTCGAACAGGTGACGGTCGCCGACGTGATCCGGGCGACCGACCACGTGCTGCCGGCGATCGAGGTCGTGGACTCCAGGATCGCGGGCTGGGACATCTCGATCGTGGACACCGTCGCCGACAACGCCTCGTCGGGCCTGTTCGTGCTCGGTGACCAGCCCCGCAGGCTGTCGGACGTGGACCTGCGGCTGGCCGGGATGGTGCTCGAACACGCGGGCGAGCCGGTGTCGGTGGGGGCCGGTGCCGCCTGCCTCGGCAATCCCGTGCACGCGGTGGCCTGGTTGGCGCAGACGCTGGCCGTCGCGGGCGCGCCGCTGGTCGTCGGCGACGTGGTGCTGTCCGGGGCGCTCGGGCCGATGGTGCCGGTCACCGCCGGCGCGTCCTACGAGGCACGGATCTCCGGCCTGGGTTCGGTCCGGGCCTGCTTCGAGGTGGGGGAGACGGCATGACCACGGGCGTGGCGGTGATCGGGTCGGGCAATATCGGCACCGACTTGATGATCAAGGTGTTGCGGTTGTCGGAGTCGTTGCGGATGGTGGCGATGGTCGGGGTCGATCCGAACTCCGACGGCCTGGCCAGAGCCCGCCGGCTCGGGGTGGCCACCACCGCCGACGGGATCGACGGGCTGCTGGCGATGCCGGAGTTCGCCGACGTGCGGGTGGTGTTCGACGCGACGTCGGCAGGGGCGCACCACCGGCACGCCGCGCTGTTGCGGGAGCACGGCCGGCTGGTGGTGGACCTGACCCCGGCCGCCGTCGGCCCGTACGTGGTGCCGCCGGTGAATCTGGACGAGCATCTGGACGAGCCGAACGTGAACATGGTGACCTGTGGCGGTCAGGCCACCGTCCCCGTCGTCGCGGCGGTCGGCCGGGTGACGCCGGTGCGGTACGCCGAGATCGTGGCCTCGATCGCGTCCAGGTCAGCCGGTCCGGGGACGCGGGCGAACATCGACGAGTTCACCGAGACGACGGCACGGGCCATCGAGGTGGTCGGCGGTGCCCACCGCGGCAAGGCCATCATCGTGTTGAACCCGGCGGAGCCACCGATGATCATGCGGGACACGATCTACTGCCTGTGCCCCGACCGGGACGTGGACCGGGCGGCGGTCGCGGCGTCGGTCGAGGCGATGGTGGCCACCGTCGCCGGATACGTGCCCGGCTACCGGCTGAAGCAGCGGGTGCAGTTCGACGAGGTCGACGCGTACGTGCCCGCGTTGGGTGCCCGGTTCGCCGGGGTGCAGGTGTCGGTGTTCCTGGAGGTGTCCGGAGCCGGGCACTACCTGCCGGTGTACGCCGGGAACCTCGACATCATGACCTCGGCCGCGCTGCGCACCGCCGAGCGGATGGTGGCCTCCCGGGTCGGACGGGAGGTGTCCGCGTGAGCGGGCTGTACATCCAGGACGTGACCTTGCGCGACGGCATGCACGCCGTGCGGCACCAGTTCACCGTCGACCAGGTCCGGACCATCGCCGCGGCCCTCGACGCGGCCGGTGTCGCGGCGATCGAGGTCGCGCACGGCGACGGACTGGCCGGGTCGAGCGTGAACTACGGGCACGCAGCCGCCTCCGACGCGGACTGGATCGCCGCGGCGGCGGAGACGGTCACCACCGCGAAGCTGACCACCCTGCTGCTACCCGGCATCGGCACCATCGCCGACCTGAAGGCCGCCCGCGACCTTGGGGTGACAAGCGTACGGATCGCCACGCACTGCACCGAGGCGGACATCTCCGCCCAGCACATCGGGTGGGCGCGCGACAACGGCATGGACGTGTCCGGGTTCCTGATGATGGCGCACATGACCGACCCGACGGCGCTCGCGCAGCAGGCGAAGCTGATGGAGTCGTACGGCGCCCACTGCGTCTACGTCACCGACTCCGGTGGCCGGCTGCTGACCCGGGACGTCGCCGAGCGGGTCGACGCGTACCGGCAGGTGCTCGACCCGGGCACGCAGGTCGGTATCCACGCCCATCACAACCTGTCCCTCGGCGTGGCGAACAGCGTCGCGGCGGTCGAGCACGGCACCACCCGGGTGGACGCGTCCCTGGCGGGGCACGGCGCGGGTGCCGGGAACGCGCCGCTGGAGGTCTTCGTCGCCGTGGCCGACCTGCACGGGTGGGACCACGGCTGTGACGTGTTCGCGCTGATGGACGCCGCCGACGACCTGGTCCGGCCGATGCAGGACCGACCGGTCCGCGTCGACCGGGAAACGCTCACCCTCGGCTACGCCGGGGTCTACTCCAGCTTCCTCCGGCACGCCGAACGGGCGTCGCAGCGCTACCGGGTCGACGTCCGCTCGATCCTGGTCGAACTGGGTCGCCGCGGCATGGTCGGCGGGCAGGAAGACATGATCGTCGACGTCGCCCTCGACCTGGCGACCGCCACCACCGGCACCGGAGGAAACCGATGAGCACCGTCGACCAGCTCGCCGTACGCCTCGACGACGCGGTGACCAGCCGCATTGCGATCCCGTCGTCGGGTGCCGGGACCGGGCTTGACGTGCCGACCGCCTACCGGGTGCAGCAGGCGGTGGTCGACCGCCGGCTGGCCCGTGGCGAACGTGCCGTCGGGTTGAAGCTGGGGCTGACCAGCCGGGCCAAAATGACGCAGATGGGCGTCGACGAGGTCATCTGGGGCCGGCTCACCGACGCCATGCGGATCCCGGACGGCGGCACCGTCAGGCTCGACGACCACATACACCCGAAGGCCGAACCGGAGGTCGCCTTCCTCGTCGAGGGCGGTGCCGTCACGGCGGTCGCCCCGGCGATCGAGGTCATCGACTCCCGGTACGTCGACTTCCGCTTCACGCTGCCCGAGGTCATCGCCGACAACACCTCGGCCAGCGGCTTCGTGCTCGGCGCCTGGCAGCCGATACCGGACGGCATCGACAACCTCGGCGTGCTGCTAGAGGTCGACGGGCGAGCGGTCCAGGTCGGTTCGACGGCCGCCATTCTCGGCGATCCCCGCCGGGCGCTGTCGGACGCCGTCCGGCTCGCCGACGTCAACGGTGTGGACCTGGCCGACAACTCGATCCTGCTCGCCGGTGCGGCGACGGCCGCCGTACCGTTGCGCGCCGGATCGTACGTGCGGGTCACCGTCGAGCGGCTCGGCACGGCGTCGCTGCGGGTCGGGTCGTGACCGACGGCGGCGAGGCGACCATGCGCCACGAGGGAGTCGTGCCGGGCATGGCCACGCCACGCGGCCGGTTCCCGCACGTCAAGCTCGCCGGCGACCTGATCTTCGTCTCGGGTACGTCGAGCCGCCGGCCGGACAACACGATCGCCGGCGCGACGGTGGACCCGATGGGCGTCACCGACCTCGACATCCGCGCCCAGACCCGCGCCGTCATCGACAACATCCGCGACATCCTGCACTCGGTCGGAGCGGACCTCACCGACCTCGTCCAGCTCACCACCTACCTGGTCAACATGAACGACTTCGGTGGCTACAACGAGGTCTACGCCGAGTACTTCGACGAGACCGGCCCGACCCGCACCACCGTCGCGGTGCACCAGTTGCCGCACCCGCACCTGCTGATCGAGATCCAGGCGGTCGGCCGGCGTCGGTCCTGACCACCGCCGGTCTGCGGCGCGACCCGAGGTAGTGGATACCATCATCCTAGGATGCCTTAGCGGTTGTGGGTGGTGTCACGCCAGGTGGCGCAGACCGGGATACCTGCGCGAAGTTGGGCCGGGGCACGGCAACGGGTCATCCGCGACGGCCGGAAGGGGCGGTGGCGCGGCCCTGGGTCCAGGCACCAAGCTGATCTCCAGTGGCAAGCGGAGGAGCGCTGATGACGTCACGACCCGGCATGCAGCGGGCGCTGATCGCCGCCGTCCAGGTGCTCGGCCTGGCGGTGTGGTTCTCGGCCTCCGCCGTGGTGCCGGCGCTACGCGAGTCGTGGCAGATCAGCGCCGCCGCATCCGTCTGGCTGACCGCGTCAGTGCAACTCGGCTTCGTCGCCGGTGCCGTCACCTCCACCGTGTTGAACCTGGCGGACCGGATCAGGCCACACCTGTTGATGGCCGGCAGCGCGACGCTCGCCGCCGCCTGCACCGGCGTGTTCGCCCTCACCGTCGACGGGTTGGCCGGGGCCATCCCGCTGCGCTTCCTCACCGGGGTCTTCCTGGCCGGGGTGTACCCGGTCGGCATGAAGCTGACCGGGTCCTGGGCGCCGCCGGCCCGCCGGGGGCTCGCGTTCGGCGTCATGATCGGCGCGTTGACCCTCGGCTCGGCGCTGCCGCACCTGATCGGCGGGCTGGGCGACCTGCCATGGCGCGGCGTGATGGGCACCGCGGCCGGTTGCGCGCTGCTCGGCGCGGTGCTGGCCGTGACCCTGGTGCGGGAAGGTCCGCAGTTCGCCCCGGGCACGCCGCCACGCCCGCACCCCCGGTACGCCCTGGCGATGTTCGGCCAGCGTGGTCCCCGCCTGGTGAACCTGGGCTACTTCGGACACATGTGGGAGCTGTACGCGCTCTGGACCTGGCTGCCCAGCTTCCTGATCGCCGGCACGGCGGCCCGGACCGGTGACGGCGACGCGGACGTCAGCCTGCTCGCGTTCCTGGCCATCGGGGTCGCCGGGGTCGCCGGATGCCTGGTCGGCGGCTGGGCCGCCGACCGGTTCGGGCGACCCCGGGCCGCGTTCACCGCCCTGGTGGTCAGTGGCGCCTGCTGCCTGGCCTCACCCCTGTTCTTCACCGCGCCGCCCGGCGCCGTCGTGCTGCTGGGTGTGGTGTGGGGTGCCGCGGTGATCGCGGACTCCGGCGTCTTCTCGACCGCCCTGAGCGAGGTCGCCGACAAGCGGTACGTCGGCACCGCGCTCACCGCGCAGACGGCCATCGGTTTCGCCCTGACCGTCGTCACCATCCAGCTCGTTCCCGTCCTGGCCGACGCGGTCGGCTGGCGCTGGGCGTTCCTGCTGCTCGCCCCGGGCCCGGCCGTCGGCGCGCTCGCGATGCGCGCGTTCGGCCGCCAGCCCACCCGCGCCTGAGCGAGTCGCCCACTCCGAGCGGAGGCGGGGGGACACCCTCGACCGGATCATGTCGAACCACGCCGGTGGGGGCCACCGGGGCAGCCGAGCGGACGCCGCACTCCGGTAATCGGTACGAATCAGAGTTCGGCTGAGGTCGTTTCGCGCAGAATGACCGGGTGAGCGCTCCACCGCAGCTGCGCCGGTCCCGTTGGCTCAGGCCGGTCATGCCCGGCTCTCGGGTCACCCGATTGGAGCTCTTCTTCGACCTGATCTTCGTCTTCGCGTTTCTCAACGTGGCCGGCCTGGTGTCCGTCGAGGTCACCACGCAGGCGGTGCTGTCCGGCGTGGTCGTGCTGGCTCTGCTCTGGTTCTGCTGGACGACGTTCGCCACGCTGGGCAACCTGGTCCGCGCCGACTACGGACTGCTGCCGCTGCTCGGGTTCGGCGTCATGGCCGCCGCTTTCGTGCTGGCCATCGCCATCCCCCAGGCGTTTCTCAACCAACCGGACGACCTGACCGGTCCGGTGGTGTTCGCCGTCGCCTACCTGGTCCTGCGCGGGCTGACCCTGGTCACGTTCCTGTACGCGCTGAGCGCCGCCGACCGCAACCGCCGGCAACTCGTGGTGATCAGCGTTCCGGCGGTGGTGGCAGTGCTTGTCGGGTTGGCGGCCACCGCGAGCAACTGGGCACCGGCCGAGGCCGTCGTCGACGTGCGTCTCGCGCTGTGGGTCGCCGCCCTGCTGGTCGAGTACTCGGTCGGCCTGTTCCTGCCGTACGCCCGTTGGGCCGTCGCCTCGGCCGGGCACTGGGCGGAGCGGCACTCGCTGATCGTCATCATCGCCCTCGGGGAGGCGGTGATCTCGCTCGGGCTCGGTCCGGGCCGGTTCGACCGACTCGCCCTGACCGCGCCGGTGATCACCGGGTCCGTGCTCGGTATCGCGTTGCTGGCGACGCTGTGGTGGCTGCACTTCGACACTCTGCTGCCGAGCGTCGAGCAGGCGATGCACGGCACCCGGGGCCCCGAGCGGATCGCCCTGGCCCGCGACGTCTTCTCCTACCTGCACTTCGTGACCATCGTCGCGATCGTCGGGACCGCCCTCGGGCTGAAGCTCGTCCTCGAAGTCGTGGCCGTGGGCGAGGCCGGACCGCTGCCCTGGCCGGCCGTGTCCGTCCTGTACGGAAGTGTCGCCCTCTATCTGTTGATGGGGGTGGCCGTCGCGGCGCGTACGTTCCGTCGGCTGCGCTCCACCGCCCTGGCTGCGGCGGTCGTCGTCAGCCTGCTGGCGGTGCCGGCGGCCGCGCTGACCCCCCTCGTGGCGCTGGCTGTGCTGGTCGCGGTCTGCGGTGTCCTCGTGGTGATCCAGCGATACAGCGCCGCTGACGCGCGGGCGCGGATCAAGGCGTCGCTCCACGCGGAGGAACGGGTGGTCGAGGAGGCCACCAGTGAGTGGCGCCGCCAACATCTCTGACCCGGCAACGCTGATCCGACGTCGAGCCCGCGGCGACGACGCGCGCTGCTGTCACGACCCGGTCGAGGCGACGTGCCCGACGAGGGTGATTTGGTGACGATCTCGCGGGTACCCGGTCGGGATGGCACGAGCACCTTCGCCGGAGGACATCTACGACAGCGCCCGCGCCGAGGGCGAGCGGCGACTGTCCAGCAGCGCTCTGGAGCAGGCCTCCACCGGGTTCATCGCCGGGGTCACCATCGTCTTCGGCATCGTGGCGCTGGGCGTGGCCCGGGAACTCGCCGCACCCGACTTCGCCTCCGGCGTGGGGCAGCTTGTCGGCGCCCTGGCCTTCGGCATCGGTCTGGTCTTCGTCGTGGTCGGGCGCACCGAGTTGTTCACCGAGAACTTCTTCGACCCGGTCGCCGCCGCGGTGGCCCGTCGGCGGCTCGTCGCGCTGTGGCCGTTGGCCCGGCTGTGGTTGCTGGTGCTCGTCATGAACTTCGTCGGCGGAGCGGTGATGGCCGCCGTGTTCACCGTCCACGGCACGCTGCCCGGTCGCGCCCACCACACCCTCGCCCTCGTCGCCGAGGAGATCGCCGCCAAGGGGGGCTTGGCGACCTTCACCCGGGGTATCGCCGCCGGCACCCTGTTGACCCTGCTGTCCTACCTACTGCACGCCGTCGCATCGGCGGGCAGCCGGATGCTGCTGGCGTACGTGGTGGGGTTCTTCCTCGCCCTCGGCCCGTTCGACCATGTCGTGGTCTCCGGGCTGCAGCTGCTGTTCGGTATCTGGCTGGGCGCCCCGGTCTCCTATCCGGATCTCGGGCTCAACATCGTCCTGTCCGGTGCCGGAAACCTCCTGGGTGGCCTGCTCCTGATGACCCTGACCCATGCTGTCCAGGTCAAGGGCAGCGGCCGAGGTCGGTGATCGGCCTGTCCCGTCCCACGCCGTCGCCGGCACCACGCACGGGCGCGGGCAGTTGTCGGGGGCGGCTGCTCGGCCGGTGTCGACCGCCGGGCGCTCACCCGCTCAGCTGCTGCCCCAGGGCGTGGTCGGTTGCAGGACGGCTTCCTGCAGGGCGACGGTTCGCCAGGTGGTGACCTGCTGGTACTCCGGGTCGGCGACCATCCGGCTGAACGCCGCGCGGCTGGGATACCGCACCAGCAGCACCGCGTCCCACTCCTGGCCCTGCTCCGCGACCAGGGCCGGCCCGCCGTCACCGGCGTAGAGCACCTTGCCGCCGTACCGGGGGAGAAAGGTCTCGCGCAGCGCGGCGGCGTACCGCTCGTACGATTCCCGCCCACCGTCGGCGAAGCGCAGCAGGTTGAGCATCACCACGGGCGCCTCGGGGTCGGTGGCGAGGAACTCCTTCAGATCCTGACCGGTCGGGTCGACGGCCATGTTCGCGTCCTTCCTGCGAGGGTGGCGACATCAGACCACAGAGCTCGGTGACGGGGAAGCCACCGGACGACCCGGCGAAGGGTGCCAGCGGGCTCAGGGCCGACCCGTAGCGGGCGCGGCGGGCTGGGTGGAAGCGCCTGGTGGTGGTGGACGGACCGTGATGTCCTGGGTCACCGAGGCGACCCGGAGGCCGTTCTCGGCGAACCGGTCGAGCACTCGCCTGGTGACCTCGTCCTTGACCTGTCGGGCGGCGCGTACCGGCACCACGAACCGGGCGGACAGTTCTATCCAGTTCGGGGTGGCGCGGATGAAGACCCGAGGATCCACCTCGGCGTCGGCGACCGGGTAGCGGTGGCGCATCTGCTCGATGGCGTGCTGCGCGTCGGCGGTGGCGGAGATGTTCTGCGCCTCCTCACACAGGATGCGTTCGGCCAGATGCCAGTCCGCCTCGTAGGGGACCGGCAGGGTCAGTTCCTCCCACAGATGGTCCAGCACGGTGCTGCTGTTGAACACCGGCGCGGTGAACACGAACCGATTCGACAGTGAGACCACTCGCCCCGTGTACTGGCGGCCCCGGATCCAGGACTCCGGATCGGACGAGGATCCGCTTTCCAGGATCCGGGTCCGTAGCGGGGTGATGTCCAGGACGTCGCCGCGTACGCCGCACATCTGGATGCGGTCGCCGACCCGGAACTGCCGGCCGGTGAGGATGCTCACCCAGCCGGCGAAGGCGCCGAGGACCTCCTGCAGGGCCAGCGCGAGGCCGGCGGCGAGCAGGCCGACGACCACACCGATGCGACCGGCGAACGGCCGCCACAGCAGGGCAAGGGCGAACAGCAGCGCCACCACTGTCAGGTAGTGCACCGCCTTGCGGAGGTAGTAGCGGTTGGTGGTGTCCTGCACCTTGATCGTGGCCAGCCGGCCGGCCAGGACGGCGACGACGAGAGCCAGCAGGGCCAGCACCACACTGGTCACGAGGCGACCGTTCACGCTGCTCGTGTCCCACAGTATTTCCAGGAACCGCGCCATGGTGCTGCCCATCGTTCTCGGCGGCCGACCGGTGGTGTCCGTCGCGTCTTCACCTTAGGCAGTCACCGCCGGGGGAGTCGCGGAATGCGCGACACACCATTCGGGCCGGTGGAGCCCGCGCCCGGCAGCGCGCTCAGCGGGTGGTGCCGATGCGGCGTGGGGGCCGGCCGTGCGGAGGGCAGGCCGGCCCCGGCTGTGCTGCGACCTCAATCGCCGTGGTCGGGTCCGTCGTGGGTTTCGGCCTCCTCGGGCTCGACGATCGGCGGTGGCGGCGGCACGGGAGTCAGCGCCGCGGCGACCGGTGCCGGGCCGGTGATCCGCTGCCCGTTGCCGAAGTCGAAGGTGACGGTGGCGTTCTGTCCCGAACGCAGGGACTCGTCGAGGTCGAGGAGCTGAAAGTACCGGCCGGCCTGTGCGTTGAACCGGACGAAGCTCAGCGGGGGAAGGTCGATCCGGGCCGGCTCGGTCCGCTGATCCGGCGTGGCGTCACCGGGCGATCCGGGGGCGGGGGAGGCGTCCGTTGCCGCCGGGCTGGCGATGGTGGGGCTGCGCGCAGCGGACGTGTCCGACCGGGGAGGGATGGGTCGGACGGCATCGACGATGACGATGTCCCGGGCGTCCTGCGTGGTCACGGTCACCGTGACGGCATCCTTCGAGTCGTTGTAGATGACGGCGCTGAGCAGCGCGTCCGCTCCGGCGCGGTAGCCGTCAGCGCCGGGAAACTCGATGAGCAGACCGCGCACGGCGTACTCGCCGTTGTCGGTCATCAGGTTGACACCCTGGATGGAAGGTTCCTTCTCGGCCGTCTCCGCGATCTGACCCGCGCCACAGCCGGCGAGCAGCGACACGGCAAGTGCCGCGCCCGACAGCGACAACCGCCGGAGTGCTCGGGTCGGTCGTGTCACGGTGTCTCCTCGCGTGTTCCGCACTCCGTCTCGGGAGGGCGTCAGGGGCGCTCCCAGAAGTCAGGACCGATGGGCTCGCGATAGTCGGAGCTGGCGACGAAGAAGCCCTCGTCGTCGACCTCGATGGGCAGCTGTGGCAGGGGCCGGCTGGCGGGCCCGAAGATGGGTCGCGCGTTGTCGGTGATCAGGAACTGGGACTGGTGGCACGGGCAGAGCAACCGGTTGGTCTGCTGCTCGTAGAGGCTGGCGGGGCAGCCGGCGTGGGTGCAGATCTTGGAGTAGGCGATGAAGTCACCCCACATCCAGTCCTGTTTGCCGGCTCGACGGTTGTTCTCCCGCGCGGCGAGGGCGTCCTCGGCGCGCAACCGGATGAGCAGCGTGACCGAGTCGGCGTACTGGTTGCTGACGCCGTGCGGGATACCCGGGAACACGGTGACCTGGCCGCCGGGCAGCAACTCCAGCGGCCGGACGGGCCGCCGGTCCTCCCGGACGAGGCGGATCCTGGTGACGGCGCCGTTGTCGTCGGCGGGGGCGAAGCCGGTGCGGAACAGTTCCCGGTTGTCGTGCGGATCCTTGATGAGGCCGCCGACCAGGGGGGCGGCGACGACCGCCCCGACCGGGGCGAGGCCCGCGAGCAGGGACACCCCGAGCAGGGGACGCCTTCTCACGCCGAGCTCGTCGGCCATGTACAGCATGGTCTGGCCGGTGATGCGCCGATCGTCGGCGGGTACCGGCCCTTCGTGCCGGTCCTGGATCGACACCTCCTTCGGCAGCAGCCGCTTGCCCCAGACCAGGACGCCGAAACCCAGCGTGAGCAGCGCGACGCCGAGGGTCAGACCCAGCAGCGGGGTGTAGTACTCCTCGATGTCACCGACCAGCCGATAGCGCCACGGCCACCAGATGTAGACGACGAGAAAGCCGGTGGCGGACAGCCCGGCGACCAGGAAGAGAGCCGCCACGGTGCGGACCATCCGCCGCTCGGCCTTGGAACCGGCGGTGACCTGCGGCTCGTAGTGGACGATCTCGATGTCGTCGCGGCGGGCGCCCTCGCGAACCACCTCGAAGCGGGTCACGCCGGGGTCGTTGACGTCCGTCGGCTCGCGGCCGTGTCGTCGGGGGCCGGTGGTCATGACTTGCCCGCGATCCACAGGCTCGCGAAGACGAGCGCGACGATGCCGACCAGGAAGATCGTCAAGCCCTCGGTGGACGGGCCGTAGCGGCCGAGGTTGAACCCGCCCGGGTCAGGGCCGTCCTGCACGACCTGCTGAATGTAGGCGATGATGTCGGCCTTCTGCTCCGGGGTCAGTTGACTGTCGCCGAACACCGGCATGTTCTGCGGGCCGCTGAGCATCGCCGCGTAGATCGTCCGATCCGACGCCGGGTACAGGCTCGGCGCGAACTTGCCGGAGGACAGGGCGCCTCCGCCGCCGCCGAAGGCGTGGCACTGCGAGCAGTTGATCCGGAACAGTTCCCCGCCCCGGGCCAGATCGGCGTCGGCCAACTGCTGCTCGACGGTGTCGGGCACCACCGGGCCTCCGCCGATCTCCTGGATGTAGGCCGCCAGCTGACGGATCTCCTCGTCGGTGTACTGCGGTGGCTTGCGTAAGGCCTGCGCCTCCTGCCGCGCCAGTGGCATCCGCCCGGTGCCGACCTGGAACTCGACCGACGCGGCGCCCACCCCCACGAGGCTGGGCCCGCGCCCCTCGACACCACCGGCGCTGCGCCCGTGGCAGGTGATGCATCCGACGTTGAACAGCGCCTCACCCTCCGCAGCCGCGCCGCTGAATCGCGGCTCCTCCTGCGCCCGCGCCGCCGGCGCGAAGGTCGCGTACACCCCGCCGGCCAGCACCAGCGCGGTCAGCAACCGCACGACGGCCCCGACCCGCCGACGGGTGCCGCCCGTCGCGTACCCGGCGACGCGGCGGTGCGGCGTTCGCCAGCGGGGTCGGCCGCCACGGTCAGCTGCCACGCCGTCTCCTCCTGGTCGAAGTGAGGACCGGTGACCCGATCATGGGGCGAGCAGAACCGGCCTTTCCGCAGACTATGGAGTCGGCAGCGGACGTACGCCCGATTCGGGGCATTTGGTGGTCCCGGCGGCAGAATCGTCAACCCGACGGTGCGAGCCGTGGCGGACGATCGCCCAGTGCTCGTCGGCGGGGAGGGTCAGTAGCGGTCGTCGAGGATCTTCTTCATCTGATCGATCTCCTCCTACTGTGACCGGACGATCTGGTCACACAGCCGGACGATCTCGGGGTCGGTGATCTGGGACTCCTGGCACACGAGGATGGCCCGGGAGTGGTGGGGGATCATGGATTTGAGGAACGCCTCGTTACCCACGAACGGCTCCGTACGCACCGCCGCGAACCCACCCACGAAGAGCACGCCCAGCGCGATGTAGAGGGCGATGTTGAGGCGCCGCGCGGCGAACATCTGGTGCATGACGCCCATCATGATGAGCCCCATGGCGGCCACCATGATCAGTGACATGTAGAAGTTGCTCAGATTCAGGTAGAAGTCCGACCAGTCGCGGATCTGGGACAGGGTCAGGACGAACATGACCGCCAGGCTGATCGCCAGGACCAGCCCGAACCGTAGGTAGTTCTGCTTCATCTCGCCTCCGCCAGCTCGCTGGGTATTTCGATCGCTATGACGTGGTAAGTCACCATACGCGGCTCCCGGTAACCGGTCCGGCCGACGACCAGCCGGACCAGGTGCGGCGCAGTCCCCGGCGCAGAGGTGCGACGTTCACGTCCGCTACCGCTGGTCGGGGTCGACCCAACGGTGGTAGGCGGCCATGTCGACGTTGCTGCCGCACACGATGGTGACCACGTGTCGGCCGGCGAAGCGGTCGGGGTTTTCCAGGATCGCGGCGTTGCCGAGCGCGGCGGACGGTTCGGCGACGAGGCCGGCCTGGTCGAGCAGCATCCGCATACCGCGGATGATCGAGGCCTCCCGGACGAGGATGGCGTCGTCGGCGACCAGGAGCAGATCGTCCAGGACGGCCGGGATCGGTCGCCGTCCGGCGACGCCGTCCGCGATGGTGTTTGTCGATTCGGTGGTGACGACGCGCCGCAGGTGCCAGGAGCGGGTCATCGCCGGTGCGCCCAGCGGCTGGACGCAGAGCACCTCGACGTGGGGTGCCTGCTCCTTCAGCACGTGACCCACACCGGTGGCCAGCGCCCCGCCGCCGAGCGCGATCAGCACGATGTCGACAGCCGGCGCGCTGTCCACCAGCTCCAGGCCGATGGTGCCCGCGCCTTCGCAGGTCTCGATGTCCAGGCTGTCTTCGAGCAGCCGGATACCGCGCTGCTGCGCGATGGCTGCCGCCCGGTCGCGGGCGAGTTCGTGGTCGCCGTCGACCAACTCCAACGTGGCGCCCAGAGCGCGGATGCGGTCGAGCTTGGCGACGGTCGCGTGGCGGGTGGCCACGACCGTGACGTCGATTCCTCGACGACCACCGGACCAGGCGAGGGCCTGGCCGAGGTTGCCCGCGCTGGCACACACCACCGCGGACGGCCCGCCGTCGGCGAGACGGCTCGCGACAAGTTCGGTGCCACGCGCCTTGAAGCTGCGGACCGGGTTCGCTGTCTCGAGCTTGATGCTCACGGCACACCCCAGGTCGGGTTCCAGTGCCGCACATCGGTACAGCGGGGTGTCGAGGAAGACCGGGTCGATGATTCGGCGGGCCGCCCGGATCCGGGCGGTGTCGAGCCGTGTTCTCAGCACGACCGGGCAGCGTAGCGATGACCGGCCACCGGCGGCGCCGGTTCCGGCCGGTCGGCCGGGCCTCCGGAAACCCGCAGCGCCGACGCCGCGGCCTGCCGGCCGCCGCAGGCACTATCGTGCTGGCGTGCACATCCGTTTCGACGTACCGGCCGATCCCGGCTACCCGGGCCGCGTGGCCGCCGCCCTCAGCAGTGCCCAGCTGCGGAAGTACAGCCTGATCGGCGCGGCGCTGGCGGCGGTCGGCGCGATCGGTCTCGTCATCTCGTCGGGGTTCGGGTGGGGCGAGCAGACACTACCGGTGTGGATGACGATGGTCCTGGGTGGCCTGTTGGCGATGCTGTACTGGCCGTGGCTGCGGTGGCGGGCTCGGCGTCGTTCCGGTGGCTACGCCGTCGAGGGCGGCTACGACATCACCGAGGACAACATCATGATGCGCAGCGGCTCGGAGTCCGGCGGCATCGCCTGGGACGGCGTCACCCAGGTGAGGACCACCTCCGAGTTCTGGGTCGTGTACGTGGGTCGGATGCCGGCGACGGTGATCCCACGCCGCCTGATGTCCGCCGCGGACGCGGAGACATTGCGCGCCTGGATGGCCGGTCGCGGGCTGCTCCGGTCGTGACTTGATCCGTGGTGCGCCGTCGGGGCGGTGGTGCCCGGGGCGGATGGTATTGGTGGGTCTGATGGTGACGCCATCTGCCGCGATTCGCTGAGAACGTTCACCCACCGGATGGGTCTAGCCCGCGCGGTCTGCCCATGTACGTGCGACAGCGACAGGTGACTGCGTCGACCAGCAGAAACGGCGGGCGGGTTATCGACGTAAGTAAATCGATGCTTGAGGGCATGGGAGCGCTCCCGTAATATACGCGACGCAGCTGTTAACGCTCACCTAACACCGACGACCGCCAATGCATGACCGTCACCCCGTCCGGAGGATACCCCATGGCCAGATCAAGATCCGTCAATACATTTTTGGCGTCATTCGGTGCCGCGCTGCTGGCGTCGACGGCGCTCGCCGTGGCCATGCCCGCGAATGCGGCGGCGGCGGGTTGTTCGGTGAACTACGCGGTGTCCTCGCAGTGGCCGGGCGGCTTCGGCGCCAACGTCACCATCACCAACCTCGGTGACCCGTTGACCAGTTGGACGTTGACCTGGTCGTTCGGTGCCGGGCAGACCGTCACCCAGTCATGGAACACCACCCTGACCCAGAGCGGCACCGCCATCACCGCCAGGAACGTCAGCTACAACGGCGCCATCCCCACCAACGGCACCACCTCGTTCGGCTTCAACGGCTCCTGGACCAGCAGCAACCCCACCCCCACCGACTTCGCCCTCAACGGCGTGACCTGCACCGGCGGCGTCACCCCCACCACCCCACCCACCACCACCCCACCGACGACCACCCCGCCCACGACCACCCCGCCGACGACTCCGCCGCCGTCGGGTACGTGCAATCTGCCGTCGTCGTACCGGTGGTCGTCGACGGGGCCGCTGGCGCAGCCGCGGTCGGGTTGGGTGTCGTTGAAGGACTTCACGCACGCGCCGTACAACGGTCAGCATCTGGTGTACGGGACCACGCACGACAACGGCACGTCGTGGGGGTCGATGAACTTCGGGCTGTTCTCGAACTGGAACCAGATGGGTTCGGCGAGTCAGAACGCGATGCCGTTCTCGGCGGTCGCGCCGTCGTTGTTCTACTTCGCGCCGCGTAACGTGTGGGTGCTGGCGTACCAGTGGGGTGGGCCGGCGTTCTCGTACCGGACGTCGACGAATCCGACGAACGTGAACAGTTGGTCGGCGCACCAGACGTTGTTCACCGGGTCGATCTCGAACTCCAGCACCGGTCCGATCGACCAGGCGTTGATCGGTGACGACCAGAACATGTACCTGTTCTTCGCCGGTGACAACGGCCGGATCTACCGGGCCAGCATGCCGATCGGGAACTTCCCGGGCAGCTTCGGCTCGAACTACACCACGATCATGACCGACACGACGAACAACCTGTTCGAGGCGGTGCAGGTGTACAAGCTGCAGGGTCAGCAGCGGTACCTGATGATCGTCGAGGCGATCGGTTCGCAGGGCCGCTACTTCCGCTCGTTCACCGCGACGAGTCTGGGCGGTAGCTGGACCCCCCAGGCCACCAGCGAGAGCAACCCGTTCGCCGGCAAGGCCAACAGCGGCGCCACCTGGACCAACGACATCAGCCACGGTGAGCTGATCCGGACCAACGCCGACCAGACCATGACCGTCGACCCCTGCAACCTGCAGCTGCTCTACCAGGGCCGTGACCCCAGCTCCGGTGGCGACTACGGTCGCCTGCCGTACCGGCCCGGCCTGCTCACCCTGCAACGCTGACGACACTGGGAACTGGTCCGGACCCGACAGGGGGTCCGGACCAGTTCTCGTCCGGCGAGCCCGTTCTGATGACCAGCGGTCGTCAGGTGACGGGTCACGTCGGCGGTGCCGGCCCCGGTGAACAGGCCGAGCGGCGGGGTGCGAATCCGCTCCGCACCCCGCCGCCGGTTCGTCGTACTGTCAGGGGTTGGTGATGCCCAGCGAGTAGCTGCCGGAGCCGCTGTACGCGTGCACCTCGAAGCGGTAGTAGCCCGCCGTGCCGTTGTAGCTCAGCGACTCGTCCGGCCCGGAGGTGTACGAGCCGGCCACGTCGACCCAGGACGATCCGCTCCACTTCTGCAGGTAGAGGTCGAAGTCCACACCGGTCGGACCGTCCAGGCAGCCCCGGTGGGTGCCCGAAGAAGACGAGTAGTAGTAGCTGCCGTTGGGCTGGTACCGGCTCTGGCCGGAGGAGATGCTGCCGGTGTAGGTCGCCTCGTAGCCGCTGCACCCGGTGGGCGGCGGCGGCTCGTTGCCGCCGCCACTGGTGCGCAGCGTCAGGCCGTACGCCGAGAGGATCTCGTTGACCGGCTGGAAGTAGGTGGTCCCGCCGGAGGAGCAGTTACCGGAGCCGCCCGAGGTCACACCCTGGGCCTGCTGGCCGGACAACCACGACCCACCCGAGTCGCCCGGCTCGGCACAGGCGTTGGTGCGGGTCAGCCCGCTGACCGAGCCCTCAGCGTAGTTGACGGTCTGGTTCTTGGCCTGGATGGTGCCGCACCGCCAGCCGGTGGTCGAGCCGGAGCGGCAGACCGCCGCACCCACGGCGGCCTCGGTGGAACCGGCCACCGTCACGTTGCCGCCGGAGTAGTTGTTGACCCACGGCTGCGGCGTCCAGTTCGAGTTGGTCTGCACCCAGCCGTAGTCGTTGCCCGGGAACGACGAGCCGCGGAAGGTGCCCTGGGCCACCTGGTTGTAGCCCTGGGTGGCGGTGCCGGTACGGCCGCAGTGCCCGGCGGTGACGAAGCCACCGGTCACCGAGAACCCGACCGAGCAGCGTCCACCCATGTAGTAGGCGTCGCCGCCCCGGACGTCGTAGAGCAGCCGGGGAGCCTCGGTGGTGCTGACCACCCGGACCGCGGTGGCGTCGACGCGGCTGGTGCGGACGAACTTCGCAGCCGCGGTGGTGTTGCCGCTGGCGAGGACCACGACGGTGTTGGTCGTGACGTCGACGTACCAGCCGGGGACCGCGCCGGCCGGGGCCTTGGCGGCGTGTCGGTCCAGGGTCGCCTTGATCCGGTCCAGTTCGGCGCCGTTGCGCTCGACGATCGTCGCCCGCGCACCGGCAGCCTTGACCCGGTTGGCCGCGGCCTTGCCGGTGACGGCGACGACGAGGCCGTCGGCGGTCATCCAGCCACCGGCGTACGCCGAGCCCAGGGACCGGCGGAGGCTGGCGTCCGTCCGGGTGCCCTTGTCGTCCCGGGCGATCCGGGTGCGTGCCTCGGTCGGGGTCAGATCGAGGTCGCGCTGCATCGCGGCGAGCATCTCCGACGACGCGGCCGCCGTGGCGGTGCCGGGGTCGGGCAGTGGGGCCGCTGCGGCGGGGGTTACCGCGACGGCGATGGCACCGACGGGCAGCAGGATCGCTGCTGCCGCGAGGGTGAGAACTCGTCTCATCTATTGCCTCCTGTGGAAACGGCGGCGCGGAACGGGGGTGCGCCGCGATCGGGGCGGGGGGTGTCCCGCCGCGCTCCGCCCTCGGGGTTTGGGCGACGGTGCTGCGGGCGCCGCAGCCCGTTGACCTGGCCGGTGCCGCTGCCGGGCGCCTCGGCGGGGCGCCAGCCTGGTCAGGTGGGCCATCGCCAACCTAACCGGAATCGATAGGCTCTGATCTATATCAGTTAACTCATATTAAGGCGAATGATGCTCGACTCCTGCTGTCGTACGGCACACCGGCCGAGCAGCTCCCCGACGCTGACGGTCGGCCGTCGCCGGCTGTCTCAGGCGGACTTGACCGCGTGCACGCGTTCGACGGTGCCGGCCTTCAACCGCTCGGCCTCGACGATCGTGAATCCCGCCGCACGCACCAGTGGAAGCTGGCGGCGGGTGAAGTACTCACCGGCCACGCGGACGGTGACCCGTTCAAGGAGCCACTGGGCGGCGCGCACCGGCGGCCAGGTGCTCGCGACGTGGTCGAGGAGGAGCAGCCGGCCACCGGGTACGAGGACGCGTTTCATCTCGTCGATCGCCTGCGCCGGATGCGGAATGGAGCAGAGCGAAAGAGCGCAGACCACGGTGTCGAACGACGCGGACGCGAAAGGCAGCCGCTCCGCGTCGCCCTCGCGCAGGTCGACCGCCCGGCCCAGCTCGGCGGCACGGCGACGCGCGATGTCCAGCATCGCCGGACTCAGCTCGACACCCGTGAGGGTGGCGTCGGCGGGATAGTACGGCAGGTTCCGGCCGGTGCCGATGGCCACCTCCAGCACCCGGCCACGCACCCGGTCACCCAACCACTCCCGGCCACCCGCGAACTGCACCCGCTCGAGGAACGCGATCTGCCTGTCGTAGCTCGGTGCGGACCTGTCCCACACGCGTCGCTGCTTCGCGGTCGGTGACTCGCTCGGGCTTCTCCTGGCAGGGTTGCTCACGATGGCGGTTCTTCCGGTTCGGCGGGTTCGGGAAGGGCGCTCTGAGCATCGCAGGCTACCGTCCGGGTAGGCCCAGATCCACGATGGCCCTGATCGTACGCATCCATCCGGGAGCGCCCGGCCCGGTGGCGGCGGAAGGTTCCACCGCCAGCCGGGCCCGGTCAGACCGTGAGGGAGCTGGCCGTGCCGGGGGTGAGCCAGCGCAGGCTCGCCCGGACCGTGGCCGGGGCGGCGGCGAAGGCGGCCTCGACAGCCTGCCGGCCCTCGCTGAAGTGACTCCAGCCCTCGTAGTGCACCGGCAACACCGAATGGGCGCCGACCAGCCGGCACAGTTCGGCACCCTCGGCGGCGGTCATCGTGTAGCGCAGCGCACCGGTGCGGCCGAACCGGACCGCTCCGAGGTGCAGCACGACGGTGCCGATGCCGAACCGGTCGGCGACCTGACGGACTCCGTCGTAGAGAACGGTGTCGCCGGTGATCCAGAGCGGCCCGTGCCGCTGGCCGGCCCAGCGCAGCACGAACCCGGTCACCTCGCCGACGACCGGCCGGCTCAGCGGCGGGCCGTGCCGGCACGGGGTCGCGGTGACCTCGATGGTCGGCCGACCGGGTGCGGTGAGAGTGGTGTGCTGCCACGGCGCCAGACCGATGGTGCCGGCACCGAGCCGTCGGCTGCCGGCCACGGTGGTGACGACCCGACCCGCCGTCGGCAACAGGACCCGGCCGGCGTCGTCGAGGTTGTCGGCGTGGTGGTCGTGGGTCAGTAGCACCGCGTCGAGGTCGCCGAGCGACTCCGCCGGCAGCGCCGGGCCGGTGAGCTTGCGTGAGGCGGTGCCCCAGCCGAACCGGTAGGTCCGGCCGGGCGCGTCGAACGTCGGATCGGTGAGCAACTGCCACCCGTCGACCTCGATCAGTAGGGTCGGACCGCCGATGTGCGTGACCCGTACGTCGGTCATTCCGCGTGCCGCACGGCCCAGTCGAGCACCTCGTCCGCGATCCGCTCCCATCCCTGCTGTGCCGGCAGCAGGTGAGCGTAGCCGGGGTACTCGCGGCGCTCGGTGACGGTGTTGGACCGGTAGTGCTCCGCGTTCGACTTCTGCACGGCGGGCGGCATGATGTGGTCCTCGCCGCCGGACACGAACAGCAGGGGCGCGCGGTCGTCGTTGTGGTAGTCGACCCAGGTGTCCTGATGGCCGGGCTGAAAGTTGGCCAGGACGCCGCCCCACACGATGCCCCCGGGGGCGGGGATGTGGTAGCGCTGGTAGAGGGCCCGAGACTCCTCGTCGGTGAACGTGTTGGTGAAGGCGTACTTCCACTGCTCCGGCGTCAGGCCGACCGCCTTGTGCCGGTTGGCGGGGCTCTTGAGCACCGGAAAGGTGGACTTGACCTGGGACAGAGGCACCACGCGAACGCCCTCGGTGGGGGCCGAGTTGAGCGCCACACCGGCCGCGCCGTAGCCGTGGTCGAGCAGGATCTGGGTGAACGCGCCGCCGGCGGAGTGGCCGATGATGATCGGCGGCTCCGGCAGTGCCCGCACGACCTCTTCGAGATGGGCGATGATCTGCGGAACCGTCACCTGCGCGATCGGGGCCGGATCGGCGTTGAGCGCCTCCACCTCGACCTCGAACCCCGGGTACGCGGGCGCCACCACCTGGTGACCCTTGCTCTCGTAGTGGGTGATCCAGTTCTCCCAACTGCGGGGCGTCACCCAGAAGCCGTGCACCAGAACGATTGGTTTCATGGCTGGTACTCCTCGAGAAAGGCGAGCAGGTCGTCGCCGAGCTGCCGTTTGTGAGTGTCGGTGATGCCATGTGGTGCGCCCGGGTAGACCGTCAGCCGGGCGCCCTTGACGCGGGAGGCGGACGCCTTGCCGCCCACCTCGAACGGCACGACCTGATCGTCGTCGCCGTGGATGACCAGGGTGGGTACGTCGATCGCGTCGAGGTCCGGACGGAAGTCGGTGGCGGAGAAGGCGGCGATGCACTCGTAGGCGTTGCGGTGTCCGGCGGCCATGCTCTGCAGCCAGAATACGTCCCGGACTCCCTGCGAAACGTCGCTTCCCGGTCGGTTGTGGCCGAAGAACGGGCCGTCCGCCAGATCCTTGTAGAGCTGCGCGCGGTCGGTCAGCGAGTCGGCGCGAATGCCGTCGAACACCTCGGCGGGTACCCCGCCGGGGTTGTCGTCGGTCTTCAGCATGAACGGCGGCACCGCCGAGACGAGGACGACCTGGGCGACCCTGGCGGTGCCGTGTCGGCCGATGTAGCGGGCGACCTCGCCGCCGCCGGTGGAAAAGCCGACCAGGGTGGCGTCGCGCAGGTCGAGCGTGTCGACCACGGCGGCGAGGTCGTCGGCGTAGGTGTCCATCTCGTTGCCGTGCCAGGTCTGGGTCGAGCGGCCGTGGCCGCGTCGGTCGTGGGCGATCACCCGGTAGCCGCTCGACGCGAGGTGCAGCGCCTGGGCCTCCCAACTGTCGGAGTTGAGCGGCCAGCCGTGGGACAGGACGACCGGGCGGCCGCTGCCCCACTCCTTGTAGAAGATCCGGGTGCCGTCGCTGACGGTGACGAAGGGCATGGTCCACTCCTCACGGTGGGCTGCCAGGGTGTCAGCAGTTCAGGGAGCAATGTCGCACCTTCGCGACAGCGTGAGTTTTCTGCGGACGCACGGTTCTGACGTCTGTGTGCACCGTTCACTCTGGCGGCGCGGTGGCGACGGTTTTCTGCGCGGTGGCCATCTGTCGTGGGGTGACTCCGAATGCCTCACGGAACTTGTTCGTGAAGAAGCTCGGGTTGGCGAAGCCCCAGGCGCGGGCCGTCGCCGCGATGGACGTGTAACGCGGGCGGGCGGCGGTCAGGTCCGCCCGTGCGCCGTGCAGGCGCTGCTCGATGATCGACTGCTCCAGGCTCTGACCCAGTGACTCGTAGAGTTTGTAGAGCGTACGCAACGAGATGGCGTTGGCCGCGGCGATCCGTGCCGGTGTCAGCTCCGGATCTCGTAGGTTGCTGCGGACGTAGGCCTGTACCCGCGCCTGCATCGAGGAGTGCATTGTCTCGCGTAGCCGTCGGCCGTCGCCGGCAGCGGTGAGCACCAGCGCGCGCATCAGCTCGGCGGAGGCGGTGCCCAGCTCGGGCCTCGCACCGCTGCCGATGAGGTCGTCGGCCTGTCCGGTCAGGTGCGCGACGTGACTGCGTACGAGTTCGTAGAGCGGACTGACCCGCAGTTCACGCGCGGCCCGGTGGATCGCATCCCGGGGAACGCCCAGGTGATCGGCGTCGACGTGCAGTGCGTAGGAGGCCCCACCGCCTCGCCAGCCATAGACGTACGGCAGGGAGAGGTCGACAAGCATGAGGTCACGCGGTCCGAACACGCGTCCCTCCCGCGCCCACATCAGATGGTTGTCGGTTCGCATCGGCAACGCCAGAACGATCGACGACTCGTCCGAGGCCCGGGCGATCCGGGGGGTGCGGCGCAGGGTCGTGCCGGAGGCCTCGATGTTGAACACCTTCGCTCGGCCGAAGTCGAAGACGGTCATCTTCGCCTCGATCGCGGCCGGATCCTCGAACGAGGCCATGCTGGCGGAGCAGTTACCGCTGACCGTGGCCTGAAACGCCTCCGCGCGCTCTCGTGGGGGCAGCGACCGCGTGTCGAGAACGAGCATGACTTCCCATCCGATCCTGAGCGGTCGCGTGCCGGCGCGTAACGCGGCGGCAACTGGGCCGTATCAATAGCCGCGCAGATGGAGAAACCCCGCTGCTCCGATCGCTGTCAGAGGGCGGTTCGGAGTGTTAGGTCCGTTTCTGGCTGAGGGTGAATACTCCGGGTTCGTCTTCGGTGAGGACGTGGCGGTTGACCATGCGTTTCAGCTTGGCGCGGGTGCCTTCGACGTTCTTCGGTGAGGGTTCGACGCCGAGGGCGAGGCAGATGCCTTTGGCGCGCATGCCGGCGGGCGCGGTGCCAAGGATGTGCAGGATCTGCTGGTAGGGCCCGCTGGCGATCGTCGGGTCGTCGGCGGTGAACTCGTCGGCGGCGAGAGTGCGCAGGGTGGTGCGGGTGGTCGCGAGGTCGGCCAGTTCGCCGTCGAGGCGGGCGAGTTCGCCGGTCAGTGCGGTGATCTGCTCGCGGAGCCGGTCGGCGCGTTGGCGTGCGGTGGTCTCCCGGTCGGTGATCAGGTCGAGGACGGTGGGAAGGTTCACCGGTGCCGCCAGGAGGGTGTGCTGGTCCCGGTCAGCCGCCGCACGATGTTCGCCGTCGACGCCCACAGGGTTCGTGACACCGAGGACTCTGGGCGGCTCTCGTACTCGCGCACGAGGCGGCGGTGCAGCATCAGCGTGCCGTTGACCTGCTCGACGATCCACCGCTTACGGATCGGCACGAACCCGGGCCGGGTGTCGGAGCGTTTGACGACCTCGACGTCGACCCCGAGGACGGCGCCGTGCAGGGCGAGGTCCTGTTTGAACCCGGCGTCGACCCAGGCGCGGCTCACCGTCGGGGTGTGTGCGACGACTTTGTCGAGCAGCCGGATGCCGATGGTGTTGTCGGTGACCGACGCTGCGGTGACCACGACCGCGATGACCAGCCCCAACGCGTCCACTGCCAGGCCCCGCTTACGCCCGGACACCTTCTTGGCCGCGTCCTTGCCGGTCGTCGCGGCCGGAATGTGGTTCGCCGCCCTGATCGACTGGGTGTCCAACACGACCGCGCTCGGATCCTCCTGACGACCGACTTTTTCCCTGGCCTGGCAGCGCAGCAGATCGTGGATCACCTGGTCGGTGCCGTCGTCGCGCCACAGGGCGAAGTAGTAGTAGGTGGCCGACTTCGGCGGCAGGTCGTGCGGCAGGTACGCCCACTGACAGCCCGTCCGGTTCTGGTAGAAGATCGCGTTCACGATCTCCCGCAGGTCGTAGTCGCCTGGCTGGCCCGACACCGAGACCGCGACGCGCTTGGTCTTCCACGCCTGTAGGAACGGCCCGATCAGCTCCCACTGCTCGTCGCTGACATCGCTCGGGTACGGCTTTCGATCACCCATGATCGGGCTAACGCCGCAGCCGCCTCACAGTCACGACCAAGACTCACATCCCATAGATCGACCTGGTGCTGTAACAACAGCGAACCCGCCGGAAGGCCGCCAACCGGACGCAATGCATTAGACCAGATCAAGTTACTGCGGACCGCCCTCTCATGGCACAACGGCGAATGGAACGACGAGGTCGGATTCAGTATGCGCCGCGCCGAGGTCCAGGACAACGCCAGCCGCGAGGGGGTGCGTCCCACAAGGAGATTGAACTTCTGCTATATATGGGAGCGCTTCCGCCGTAGCCCTCGTCACGCTGCGGTGGCGGGAAAGCAGTCGATGGAGGAAACATGCGCAACCTACTTGCCGCGTTGACCGTTCTGATGGTCGGCGCCACGCTCGGCAGTGTCCCGACCGACGCCGCCGGTGCCTCCCACCGAGGCTCCTGCACCCGCCACCTGCTCTTCTGCGAGGACTTCGAGCGCCTGCCGCCCGGCGGTGCGAGCACCCTGGACTGGGGCATCGACACGCGCAACGGCACGCTCACCGTCGAACGTGCCCGCCGCGGCAATCAGGTGCTGCACATCCACACGGTCGACAACGGCCGTGCCTTCCTGCGCGTCGACGACTTCGCCGCGCCCGGCAACCGCTTCTACGGCCGGATGCGGCTGCGCGTCGACGCCTTTCCCACCGGCCCCGACTGGGCGCACTTCACCCTCGTGGAGGCGACCGGCACCGGCAGCTCGGAGATCGTCCGTCCGATCGGCGGCCAGTACGCACCCACGGTCCCCGGAATCTTCTGGGGCGTCGGCGCCGACGGCGGGCCGACCGGCGACTGGACCAACTGGCGCGAGTCCGCCCCGGTGGTCGAAGACACCTGGCAGTGCTTCGAGTGGCACCTGGATCCGGCGGACAATCGCGTCGCGGTGTGGATCGACGGGGTGGCGAACCCGGAACTGACCGCATCCACCACCGAACACGGCGGCAACGACGTGCCGTTCGTCCTGCCGACGGTGAACACCGTGAAGATCGGTTGGCAGCTCTACCAGGGTGGCACCACCCCGGGCGAGTTCGACCTCTGGATCGACGACGTCGCCCTGTCGACCAGGCGCCTCGGCTGCTGACCCCTGCTGGCGGGACATGACCGGAGGATCCTGCCGGCGCCGGCACACCTCTGCTCCCGCGCTACCGGCCGAACGGCCGGTCGGGGTCTGTCGCCGTGCACAGACCGTGCCGGGTGTCGCCGAATATTCGGCGACGCCCGGCATCGAGTTCCCCTACGCTCCACCCGAACGGCGGCGGCTGGCGAGCTGCCGACGGTGCTCAGCCGACGATCGGGGAATGCGATGTCCTGTCAGTTGGTCGCCGTCTGTTTCGACGCGAGCCAACCGATGCGCCTGGCGCGGTTCTGGGCCGGCCTGCTCGACCGGCAGATCGTCCATGATGGCGGCGGTGCGTCTCTCCCCGGCACTGACACGCAGCTCGGCCTCCGGTTCGTGACGAGCCACGCGAAGCGTGTCGGGCAGAACCGGCTGCACCTGCACCTGCACCTCACCAGCGCCAGCCCGGCCGACCAGCGGCAGACGGTGGCCACCGCGCTCGCCCTCGGTGCCGCCCACGTCGACCTCGGGCAGCGTCCGGAGGAAGGACACATCGTCCTGGCCGACCCCGAGGGCAACGCGTTCTGCGTGATCGAGCCGGGCAACAGGTTCCTCGCCGGCTGCGGCTTTCTGGGTGAGATAGCCTGCGACGGCACCCGGGAGGTCGGCCTCTTCTGGAGCGCCGCGCTCGGCTGGCCACTGGTGTGGGACCAGGACCAGGAGACCGCCGTGCAGGCACCGGGCGGCGGTACGAAGGTCGCCTGGGGAGGTCCGCCCGTGGCACCGAAGCAGGGGAGGAACCGGCAGCGCTTCGACCTGGCGCCGCCGGCTGACGGTCATCAGCGGTCGGAGGTCGACCGGCTGGTGTCCCTCGGCGCCACGTGGATCGAGGCCGGCGAGGATGGCGCGGTCGTGCTGGCCGACCCCGACGGCAACGAGTTCCGTGTCATGAGGCGTCGTTAGTCCGGTCCCGACCCGCCGGTCCCGGCGACCGTCCGGCTGTGGAGCGGTCAGGATGCGGCGGCGGACTTCGCGGCAGGGCCGGCGGAGCCGGTGTCGTGGGTGGGACGGCGGGTCAGCACCCGGGGGCCGGAGGCCGTGATGGCGACCGTGTGCTCGGAGTGTGCGGTGCGGGAACCGTCGGCCGACCGGATCGTCCAGCCGTCCTTGTCATACCTGATCTTGTCGGTGGAGCCACAGAGCCAGGGCTCGATGGCGATGGTGAGGCCGGGCTCCAGTTTCAGGCCGCGACGAGGGCGGCCACTGTTGGCCACATGCGGGGCTTCGTGCATGGTACGGCCGATGCCGTGGCCGCCGAACTCGCCGTTGACCCGGTAGCCGTAGGAGTGGGCGACCTCGCCGATCGCGGCGGAGATGTCGCCCAACCGGCCGCCGGGCTGGGCGGCGGTGATGGCAGCCTCCAACGCGACCTCGGTGGCCTCGATCAGCCTCAGATCGGCCGGGTCCGGGGTGCCGACGATGACGGACAGCGCGGAGTCGGCGACCCAGCCGTCGATGCCGACCGCCATGTCGATGCTGAGCAGATCGCCGTCCCGTAGGACGTAGTCGTGGGGGAGACCGTGCAGCACCGCGTCGTTCACCGACAGGCACAGCACGTTGCGGAACGGACCACGGCCGAACGAGGGGGCATAGTCCCAGTAGCAGGACTCGGCACCGCGTTCGGCGATTCGACGGCGAGCGTGGTGCTCAAGGTCCAGCAGGTTGACGCCGACCGCCGCGACACCGCTCAGCTCGGCCAGCAACTCGCCGACGAACCGGCCGGTCACTGCCATCCGTTCGATTTCCTCGGCCGACTTGAGTTCGATCATGAAAGCCTCCCTCGCCCCCTGTCGGTATTTTTATACCACGTCACGGTAGGGCCGCCCGGAAGGGGCTATCCTCCTTCGCATGGTCCGCCAACCACTCACCGCCGAGCAGATCGCCGCAGGGCAGCGCCTCGGCGCCGCCCTGCGAGCCGCCCGGGCCGGCCGCAGCCTCGTCGACGTGGCCCTGGCCGCCGGCATCTCGCCCGAGACGCTCCGCAAGATCGAGGCGGGCCGCCTGCCCGCGCCGGCGTTCGGCACCGTCGTCTGCCTCAGCCAGGCCCTCGATGTCCCCCTCAGCGACCTGGCCGAGGTCTGGCGGGCCGACCTGCCCGTCCGCCAGGCGTCCTAGGGTCCCTTCCGACCTCGTGCGTCCGTTGAATCCCCACCGCGCGGGACGGCCCGACGTGCCCGTCATCTTCCTGGACCTCGACGGCGTACTGAATCCCTTCGCGGCACCCACCTGTCCCGACGGCTACCAGGAACGCGTCCTCTTCGACGGTGAAGATCCGCAGCGCTACTGCGTGGCGCACGCCGACTGGATCCGGGACCTGGCCGCCGCCGGTGAGCTGTGGTGGGCAACGGGTTGGGGCGAGGCGGCCAACGAGATCTACCTGCCGCTGCTCGGAGTCGCGCCGCTGCCGGTGGTCGGCTTCCCACCGGTGCCGTTCGATCCTGAACTCAAGGTGCCGGCCGTGGATGCCGTGGCCGCCGATCGACCGGCAGCGTGGCTCGATGACAACCACACCGCCGTCGGCCGGCGGTGGGCCGCTGCCCGTTCGGTACCGACCATGCTCGTGTCGATCGATCCCGCGATTGGTTGGACCCGAGCGGACGTCGAGCGCGTGCTCACCTGGGCGGCATCCCTGCCCAGGTGAACACGGGTCGCACGGAGTCCCGAGAGGCCCTCCGTCCTACCTCACCGAGCTGTGATCCGGTCGACCGCATACCCACCCGTCCCGGATCGGGCCGTCAGTGTCCGGCGCAGCTCGCGGACGGTGTCGAAGGCCCGGTTGTCGTCGTCGGCGAATGCCTCGTGCCACAGGTCGTGCCATTCGGAATTCGCGGACATGATCCGGTCGAGCGCGTTCGCGGCCAGCGCGGGCAGGTCGGCGGGCAGGTCGAGTCGGCCGCCGTTGCGGAGGACCTCCGGCGCGTACGGTGAGCTGATGGGTTGCCCGCCGGGCAGATGCGCGGCCACGATCGCGGCTGCGGCGATCGCCTCGCAGGCGATGTCGGCGTCGAGGTAGTCCTGCTCGACGGCCGCTCGGTTCAGGGCCGTGCGGACCAGCACCGGCCGCTGGGCGGCGTCGGCGTCATCCAGCTCGCCACACCAGTCGGCGGCGGTGTCGTTGTCGAACGGTCCACTGTCCCAGGCACCCATGAAACCTCCCTCGATCGGTCGCGCCGCATTCTGGCACCGGCCACCGACAGGCTTCGACCCACGCGATTCGGCGTACCCTGCGGTGACGGATGGCGGGTGACGGACAGGGGGCAGCGGTGGTCGAGAAGACGCTGACCGGGACGACGGTGGCGCAGGTGATGGCGGAGTTGGCCGAGCTCGCGGACCCGAGGACGCGCGAGGTGAACGAGCGGCACGGCGATGATCACGGGGTGAACCTCAGCAAGTTGCGTGCCCTTGCGAAGCGGTTGAAGACCCAGCAGGACCTCGCGGAGCAGTTGTGGCAGACCGGCGACACCGCGGCGCGCCTCCTGGCGATCCTGATCTGCCGCCCGAAGGCGTTCGAGCGCGACCAGTTGGACACCATGCTGCGCGAGGCGCGTCGACCCAAGGTGCACGACTGGCTGGTGAACTACGTGGTGCGGAAGAGCCCGCACGGCGAGGAGCTGCGCCGGGCGTGGTTGGCCGATCCGGATCCGGTCGTCGCCAGCGCCGGCTGGGCGTTGACCACCGACCGGGTGGCCGCGAAGCCTGCGGGCCTCGACCTCACCGCGCTGCTCGACGTCATCGAGGCGGAGATGAGGGACGCTCCGGATCGCCTGCAATGGGCCATGAACCACTGCCTGGCGCAGATCGGGATCGAGCATGCCGGGCACCGCGCCCGCGCGATCGACATCGGGGAACGTCTGGGTGTGCTCAAGGACTACCCGACCTCACCGGGCTGCACCTCACCGTACGCGCCCACCTGGATCGCGGAGATGGTACGCCGACAGCACGAGGCCGAGGCGGACCGGCGCGAGCGCGCTGTCGAGGTGACCATTTAGGATGGTCGGCGGCGTCGGCCGCGGGATGTCGAGCAGGTGCGGCGGCACGCCGACCGATCCCGCTTCGACGTTGGACCACCCGCAGTCCGGCGCTCGGCCCAAGCGGTTCGGCCGACCGTGATCCGGTGTGGACGAGGAGACGAACTGTGGCGAACGAAGAGGTGGCGCCGGCCGGGGTCGACATGAGCGTGCCGAGCATCGCTCGGGTGTACGACTACATGCTCGGCGGCAAGGACAACTTCGCGGTGGACCGCGCCGTCGCCGAGCACGCGCTCCGGATCACGCCGGACGGCCCGCAGGCGGGCCAGGCGAATCGGGCCTTCCTGCGTCGGGCGGTGCGCGTCCTCACCGAGCAGGGCATCGGGCAGTTCCTCGATCTCGGTTCCGGTCTGCCCACCCAGGGCAATGTGCACCAGGTGGCCCTGCGCCACGACCCGCAGGCGCGGGTGGTCTACGTCGACAACGATCCGATCGTGCTGGCGCACGGTCGGGCGCTGCTGGCCGACGCCGGAACCGCGACGGTGGTCCAGGCCGACATCCGGTCGCCGGAGGCCATCCTGGAACACCCGGAGGTCCGCAGGTTCCTGGACTTGGACCGCCCCGTCGGGCTGTTGCTCTTCGCTATTCTGCACCACCTCACGGACGACGAGAACCCGAAGGCGGTGGCGGCGAGGTTGATCGACGCCCTGCCGTCGGGCAGCTACGTGGCGATCTCCCACTTCCGTGATCCCGGCGACCGGCACCCCGACGCCTCCCGAAAGGCGCGTGAGGTCGAACGCATCTTCAACGAGTCCCTCGGCACCGGTCGTTGGCGTACCGACGAGGAGATCCTCTCCTTCGTCGAGGGCCTGGAGTTGCTGGAACCGGGCCTGGTGCCGGTGGCCGCGTGGCGACCGGACCCGGACGAGGCCGCGCCGGAGCAGAGCGACACCTACCACACCTTCGTCGGGCTCGTCGCGCGCAAGCCGTGATGCCGCGATCGGCCTCCTCCGGGTGGCCGCATCTACCGCGGCCGGCTACTCCGGGTGCCGTCACCGCCACACGGTGACCTGACTGGCCACCAGCGCCTTCTGTCCTTCGAACGTGCGGTAGGCCGCCGGGTCGGTCAGGTGGTGGCGGGCCGCGAGGCGGCGGTACGAGAAACGGACCACGGTCCCTTCCGCGCTGAGCAACTGCGGCGGGGTCGCCTCCACTGGCCGCCGGGTCAGGACGAGCAGGCTGCGGTCGGCCAGGTCGACGTCCCGTACGACGAGCGCCCGCTCGTCGACGACCTGATCCACGGTCGCGGTCACGGTCAGTGCGTCACCCACGTCGACCTTGGCGAGGGTGTTCGGCGGGCTGGTGCCGGTGGACGGTGGTGGTGGTTCCGCCTCCGGCTCGGGGGCGCAGCCGGTGACGGCGAGCACAGCTGCCAGCGCGGTGGCGAGTGCTGCGTGCCGGACGCCGTACGGAACGTCGCTCATGTCGTCGCCTCCTCGAAACGGTGCCTGTGCTCAGAGATGCCCCGTGGGATGACGAGCGCCGCGCGAACGTGTGACGGTCGCATGACATCGCGAGTCGACCTTCTCCAACTGATTGACCAGGGGTTTTCCCGCCTCCGGCCGGGGGTAGCGCGTTAGTCGACAGGGGCGGTGACCGGACACGATCCGCCCACCGGACACCCCGGCGGGGGTGCGCGACCGGAGCGGGAGGTTGTGCTCGTGCGATGCCTGCAGCGGCGTTACCGGCTCGACGAACCGGTCGGCCGGGGCGGCATGGCCACCGTCTGGCGCGGCTACGACCTGCGCCTGCAGCGCACGGTCGCGGTGAAGCTGCTGTCGGCACCGCTGCTGGGCGACCCCGCCGCCCGGGACCGCATCCGCCGCGAGGCGCTGGCCGCGGCACGGCTCGACCACCCCGGAGTCGCCCGGGTCTACGACTACGGTGAGCAGCGGCATCTGACCCGGACCCCCACCCCGTTCCTGGTGATGGAGTTTGTCGCCGGATCGACGCTGGCCGCCCGCCTCCGGGCCGCCGGCCCGTTGCCGCCGGACGAGACGCTGCGGATCGGTCAGCAGGTGGCGGCGGCCCTCGCCGCCGCCCACGAGCAGGGCATCGTGCACCGGGACGTCAAGCCCGGAAACATCATGCTCACCGAGAGCGGCGTGAAGGTGGTCGACTTCGGCATCGCGGTCGGCGCGGGCGACGACCCGGCGGAGCCGGACGGGCAACTCTGGGGCACCCCCAGCTATCTGCCGCCGGAGTTGACCGCCGGAGCGGAGGCGGTACCGGCGGGCGACGTGTTCGCCCTCGGCGTCGTCCTCACCGAGTGCCTCACCGGGCAGTCACCACAGCGGTCCCCGCACGAACCGGTGTCCGTCCCCGACGTCGGGGGACTGTCCGCCTCCCACGCGCACCTGATCGGTCGGTGCCTGGCGGCCGACCCGGACCGGCGTCCGGACGCGGCCGACCTCGCCGAGGCGCTGACCGGTGCGACCCTGGCCGTGCGGCCCGCGCCGGGTGCGGTGGCCACCCGGGTCGCCGTACCCACCCAAACGGTCGCCGGCCCCACCAGGCCGGCCGACGGACCTGCCCGGCGGTCGGCGGTCGCCCGGCGGCGGCGCGGGCTGCTGTTCGCCGCCCCCGCCGCCGCGGCGGCCGCGCTGGCCGGGATCCTGCCCGGACTGCTCGCCGCCGAGGAAGGGTCGGCCGACCCACCCGCCGCCGAGGCCGGCTGCACCGTGCAGTACCGGGCACAGCAGGCGGCCGACGGACGCTTCCTGGCGCGGATCAGCGTGACGGGAACCGGGCGACCGGGGACCGGGCAGCGGGCGCTGACCTTCACCCTCCCGGCCAGTCAGCGCCTTCTCGACGTGCGCGGTGCTGCCTGGACGCACCACGAGCGGCGGGTCACCCTCCGGCTGGACGCGCCGGCGGAACCGGGTACGGACGCGACGGCGACCCTGCACGGCCGGGTGGAGTCCGGTGGGCACGAGACACCGGAGCGGTTCAGCCTGGCGGGCGTCGCCTGCGAGCATGCCGACACCCACGTTCGGACAGCGGTGCTGGCTTCCGCGTCGGCCGAGCCGGCGGCATCGACGGAGGGGACCACCCGGGTCCGATCGGGTACGCCGGAACGGGACCGCCCGGCTCCGGACGGCGGCGGAGGCGGATCGGGTCGGTCCGACGCCCAGCCGTCGGACGAACCGTCGGCGACGCCGTCGGACACGCCGGCCACCTCGACACCGACCACCTCGACACCGACCACCTCCGCTCCGCCGCCCACGCCGAGCCCGTCGGCGACCACCAGCCCCACGGCCAGCCCCTCGGCGACGTCGAGTCCGACGGCGACCGCGCGCCCGTCCACCCCGCCCCCGCCGGACCCGACCTCGCCACCGACCACGGAACCCGCCGAGACCACGGCGCCCACCCCCACACAGACGTCTCCCACCACCTCGGTGACCTCCACCACGTCGGCGGCGGACGAGGACGGCGGCACCGACGACACGAACTCCTGATCCACCCGAAAACTTGATTGATTCCAGAAGAGTCGAGTAGGTTCGTCGGCATGACGGCCGACTTCGAGGCGCAGCTGCGGGCGGTCTCGTTGCGCGTGACCCGGCCCCGCGTGGCGGTGCTCGCGGCGCTGCGCGACCACCCGCACGTCGACACCGACACCGTGATCCGGCTGGTCCGTGCCGATCATCCCACCGTGTCCCACCAGGCGATCTACGATGTGCTGCGGGCGCTCACCGACGCCGGTCTGGTGCGGCGCATCCAGCCCACCGGGGCGGTCGCCCGCTACGAGTCCCGGGTGGGAGACAACCACCATCATGTCGTCTGCCGCTCCTGCGGTGTGATCGCCGACGTGGACTGCGCCGTCGGCTACGCCCCCTGTCTGACCGCCTCCGACGACCACGGTTTCGCGGTCGACGAGGCGGAGGTCGTCTACTGGGGCATCTGCCCCGACTGCGCGACCGCACGCACCACAAGTGAACCGCCAGGTCGGAAGGAAGCACATTGAGCAACGCAGAGCACGACGCCCCGTCCAGCGCCCAGGGCGTGGACGCCAAGGCGGCGGCCGGCTGCCCGGTCGCGCACGACTCGGTGACCGCCCACGGAAGCGAGAGCGAGAACCCGGCGATCGACTCGCCGACCCCGAAGACCGGCGGTCGTCCGCGGACGAACCGGGACTGGTGGCCCAACCAACTGGACCTCTCGGTGCTGCACGCCCACTCGTCGAAGGGCAACCCGCTGGGGGAGGACTTCAGCTACGCCAAGGAGTTCGCCAAGCTCGACGTCGAGGCGCTCAAGCGGGACATCACCGAGGTCCTGACCACCTCGCAGGACTGGTGGCCGGCCGACTTCGGCCACTACGGCGGCCTCATGATCCGGATGAGCTGGCACGCCGCGGGCACCTACCGCATCGAGGACGGACGCGGTGGCGCCGGTGACGGCGGTCAGCGCTTCGCCCCGCTCAACAGCTGGCCGGACAACGCCAACCTGGACAAGGCCCGTCGCCTGCTGTGGCCGGTCAAGCAGAAGTACGGCCAGCAGATCTCCTGGGCCGACCTGCTCGTGCTCGCCGGCAACGTGGCCCTGGAGTCGATGGGCTTCAAGACCTTCGGTTTCGGCTTCGGCCGCGAGGACGTCTGGGAGCCCGAGGAGATCTTCTGGGGTCCGGAGGACACCTGGCTCGGTGACGAGCGCTACGTCTCCGAGCAGGAGATGTCGCAGGGCGTCGGCGCGACCGAGATGGGTCTGATCTACGTCAACCCCGAGGGCCCGCGCGGCAACGCGGACCCGCTCGCCGCGGCGCACTTCATCCGGGAGACCTTCGCCCGGATGGCGATGAACGACGAGGAGACCGTCGCGCTGATCGCCGGTGGTCACACCTTCGGCAAGACCCACGGTGCCGGTGTCGCCGACGACCACGTGGGCCCCGAGCCCGAGGGCGCGCCGCTGGAGTCGCAGGGCCTGGGCTGGCTGAGCACGTACGGCAGCGGCAAGGGCGCCGACACCATCACCAGCGGCCTCGAGGTCACCTGGACCGACCGGCCGACGCAGTGGAGCAACCGCTTCTTCGAGATCCTCTTCGGCTACGAGTGGGAACTCACCACCAGCCCCGGTGGCGCCAAGCAGTGGGTCGCCAAGGACGCCGAGGCGATCATCCCGGACGCCCACGACCCGTCGAAGAAGCACAAGCCCACGATGCTCACGACCGACCTGTCGCTGCGCGTCGACCCGGCGTACGAGAAGATCTCCCGCCGGTTCCTGGAGAACCCGGACGAGTTCGCGCTGGCCTTCGCCAAGGCGTGGTTCAAGCTGCTGCACCGCGACATGGGCCCGGTCAGCCGGTTCCTCGGACCGTGGGTGCCGGAGCCCCAGCTGTGGCAGGACCCGGTGCCGGCCGTCGACCACGAGCTGGTCGGTGACGCCGACATCGCGGCGCTGAAGGCGAAGGTGCTGGACTCCGGCCTGACCACCGCCCAGCTGGTCAGCACCGCCTGGGCCTCGGCCGCGAGCTTCCGGTACACCGACAAGCGCGGTGGTGCCAACGGCGCCCGGATCCGCCTCGAACCACAGCGCAGCTGGGAGGTCAACCAGCCGGAGCAGCTCGCCACGGTGCTCAGCACCCTGGAAGGCATCCAGCAGGAGTTCAACGCGGCGGGCGGGGCCAGGATCTCCCTCGCCGACCTGATCGTGCTGGCCGGTTCGGCCGCCGTGGAAAAGGCCGCGCGCGACGCCGGTGTCGAGGTCACCGTCCCGTTCCACCCGGGCCGCACCGACGCCAGCCAGGAGCAGACCGACATCGAGTCGTTCCGGGTTCTGGAGCCGCGCGCCGACGGGTTCCGCAACTACCTGCGTCCGGGTGAGAAGACCCAGCCGGAGGTGCTGCTGATCGACCGGGCGTACATGCTCAACCTGACCGCGCCCGAGATGACCGTCCTGATCGGCGGCCTGCGTTCCCTCGGTGCCAACGTCGGCGACAGCCGGCACGGCGTGCTCACCGACCGGCCCGGCGCGCTCACCAACGACTTCTTCCGCAACCTGCTCTCCACGGGCGCGCGGTGGAAGGCGTCGGAGTCCGAGGAGCACGTCTACGAGATCCGTGACGTGACCACCGACCAGGTGAAGTGGACCGCTACCGCGGTCGACCTCATCTTCGGCTCCAACTCCCAGCTCCGGGCGCTCGCCGAGGTCTACGCCAGCGACGACGCGCGCGGCAAGTTCGTGGCCGACTTCGTGGCCGCCTGGACCAAGGTGATGGAACTCGACCGGTTCGACCTCGCCTGATCCGACATCCACCTGACGAGCCCCGGGCGATCAGCGACGATCGCCCGGGGCTCGCCGCACCTGAGGTCCGCGAGGGTGCGCGTCAGCCCTTCAGGCCGGTGTGGGCCAGGCCCTCGATGAACTGCCGTTGCGCGATCACGAAGATCACCAGGATCGGGATGGCGGTCATCGACGCCGCCGACAGCTGTACGTCCCACATCGGCCCGCCGTAGGCGTCCACGAACTGGGTCAGCGCCTGCGGAAGGGTGAACTTCTCCGGTGTGGAGAGGAAGACGATCGGCTCCAGGTACAGGTTCCAGCTGTGCAGGAAGGTGAAGATCGCCACCGCGCCGAGCGCCGGGCGGGCCAGCGGCAACGCGATGCGCCAGAAGGTGGCGAACCGGCCCAGCCCGTCCACCCGTGCCGCCTCCTCCAACTCGGCCGGCAGGGTGATGAAGAACTGCCGCATGATGAAGGTGGCCAGCACGCTCGGCGCGCCCAGGATCGGCACCAGGATCAGCGGCCAGTGGGTGTCCACCATGCCCCACGAGTTGAACATCCGGAACAGCGGGACGATCGTCACCTCACTCGGGATGAGCAGCCCGACCAGCACCACCACGAACAGCACCTGCTGGCCCCGGAAGCGGATCCGGGCGAAGGCGTACCCGGCCAGCGACGACACGGCCAGGGTGCCGACGGTGACCACCGCCGCGATGTACCCGCTGTTGAGGTACTGCTGCGCGAACGGTTGCAGCTCGAAGACCCGACGGTACGCCGAGAGGCTGGCCTCGGTCGGGATCAGCGACGGTGGAAAGGCGAAGATGTCGCCTACCGGTTTCACCGACGAGGTGACCATCCACCAGGTGGGGAAGACGAAGGGCAGGGCCAGCAGGCAGAGCGCGCCGTAGAGCGCGACCCTGGCCCGTACCGAGAGCCTACTGTTCATGGAAGACCCACCTCCTGCGCATCCGCCACTGCACGACGGTGAGCACCAGCACGATCAGGAAGAGCAGCACCGACAGCGTGGCCCCGTAGCCGAACTGGTGGAACTGGAACGCCCGCTGGTACAGGTAGTAGACGAGCACCGTGGTCGAGGTGCCCGGCCCGCCCTGGGTGAGCACGGCGATCTGGGCGAACACCTGCAACGACCCGACCACCGTGATGATCGAGGTGAGCAGGATGGTGGGGCTGATCAGCGGCACGGTGATCCGCCGGAACCGGGTCCAGGCGTTCGCGCCCTCGACCCGGGCCGCCTCGTACAGCTCCGCCGGCACGCCCTGCAGGGCGGCCAGGAACAGCACCATGTTCAGGCCGACGTTCTTGACCACCTGCACCACGATCACCGACAGCAGGGCCGTCCAGTCGCCGCGCAGCCAGTTCGGCCCGTCCACACCGGCCACGCCCAACGCCCCGTTGACACCGCCGTTGTCCTGGAGCAGGAACCCCCACACGATCGTCCAGGCGACAAGCGAGACGACCACCGGGGAGAAGAACAACGTCCGGAACACGACGGTTCCCCGCAGTCGCTGGTTCAGCAACACCGCGAGCAGCAGGGCCAGGCTGAGGTTGAACATCACCAGGCCGGCCGAGAACAGCGCGGTGACCCGCAGCACCGACGGCAGGTTGGGGTCGTCGGCCATGGCCTGGTAGTTGCCCGCGCCGACGAACTCGAAGGTGCCGGCGAGCACGTTCCACTCGTGCAGGCTGTACCAGAAGACCAGCCCGAGCGGGATCAGCACGAACAGCACCGAGCCGACAAGCTGCGGCGCGACGAAGAGCAGCCCGGCGAGCTGGTCGCGGCGGCGGGTCGTCCACCAGCCGCACCGCCGGTGCGGGGTGGCCTCGCCGGGGGCGGACCGGTCACCGGCCCGCCCCACGCTGTCCCTGGTCAGGACCGACATCGAGGATCCCTACTTCGCCAGCAGCGGGTTGATCGCGGTGCAGACGCCGTCGAGTACGCCCCGCACGTCGGCCTCCGGCCGCCACAACGGGTCCAGCGCGGCCCGGACCGCCTGGTTCAGCTCGGCCTGCCCGGTGTGGCTGGGCTTGACCACCCCGTCGGCGATCCCGTCGATCACCACTTCCTGCAACTGCTCCGGGCTCAGCAGCGGGTTGGTCTTGGCGAGGGTCTCGGCGGTGAGCAGCGAGGTACGCGGCGGCGGGAAGAACTGCGCCAGTTTCGCCGAGTTGGCCGGGTTGGTCAGGTACGCCAGGAAGTCGGCGGCGGCCTCGGCGTTGCGGCCCTGCTTGAGCACGCCCATGCCGCCCTGGCCGATCACCGCGTACTCGCCCTTCGGGCCGGCGGGCAGCGGCACCAGGTCCCAACCGAACTTCTGCCCGTCCAGCAGCGACGCGCGGGAGATCTGGGTGATGGTCATGCCGGCGTCACCGGCGAAGAAGTCGGCGGTGGTACCCGGGCCCGGCAGCGCCTTGTCGACGAAGATCCCCCGGTGCAGGACGGTCATCGCCTCCACCATCTCGGGCGAGTTGAAGCCGCAGGTGCGGCCGTCCTCGCTCCACGCCTGCGCGCCCCAACCGGTCCACACGGTGGACAGGAAGTCCCAACCCTTGTAGTCGAAGTCGCGGACCACCAGACCCGCCTTGCCGGTCTCCGCCCGCACCGCCTTGGCGGTGGCCAGCGCGTTCTGCCAGGTCCACTGGCCGGCGGCGATCAGCTCGGCCGGGCTGCGCGCGCCGGAGGACTTCACCAGATCGGTGTTGACGAACACCCCGAACGGCGAGGTGGAGAAGGGGTACGCGTACAGCTTGCCGTCGGCCTGCCACAGCTTCGTCGCGGCCGGGGCGAGCTCGTCGAAGCCGTACCCCTCGGTGCCTTTCAGGGTGTCGTCAAGCGGCACCAGCGCGCCCGAGGTGACGAAGTCGGGCGCGGAGTTCTCCAGCACCCAGGCCAGGTCCGGTGGGTTGCCGCCGGCGATCTGGGTGGTCAGGGTGGTGGTGTAGCTCTCGAACGGGATCGGGTCGAAGGTGACCCCGGCGACGTCCGGGTTCGTCGCGGTGTACTCGGCGGCGATCTCGTCGAACAGCTTCAGGTGGGCCTCGTTCGCCGACCAGGTGGTCATCCGCAGCGTGACCGGGCCGTCGGACTCGGCGGCGTCGCCGCCGCAGGCGGTCAGGCCGAGCAGCGCGGTGAGCGCGACGACGGCCGTCAACCGGTTCCTCATCAGGTTATGTCCTTCCTCAGTAGCCGGCGATGTCGGGCCAGCGCAGCTCGACACCGGAGTCGGCGAGGCGGTTCTGGAAGTCGGCCAGCAGGCCGGGGGTGTAGCGCACCGCGCGGGGGGTGACCCGCCGGGCCAGGCAGAAGTCCGCGAGCAGACCGGCGACCTCGCCGACGTTCCACTCCACGGGGTGCAGGCGGTAGGAGCCGTTGGTGATGTGTGTGGTGCCGATGTTCTTGCCGGCGGGCAGCAGGTTCTCCACCCGCCGGGGGATCAGCGCGCCGAGCGGGATCTCGAAGGGGCAGGAGGCCACGTCGATGTAGTTGTCGCCGCCGGTGGAGGGGTGCAGGTCGATGCGGTACATGCCGACCCCGACCGAGTCGGCGTAGCTGACCGCGCCCTTGTCGCCCCGGATCTCCAACGAGAGGTCCTGCTCGACGACGGTGTACTCGGCGCGGATGCGGCGCGACTCCCGGATGTAGGGCGCCTGGGCCAGACCGCTGTGGGTGACGTCCCCGCCGGTGGCTGCGGTGCCGGTGCCGGTGACGTCGCCGCGCAGCCGCAGGCTGGGGAAGCCGGTGCCGCCGTCGGCGCGGGGCGCCTCGGTCTGGAGCCAGTAGAGCACCGACAGGGACAGCTCCCGGGCCGCCGTGATTTGCGCGTCCGGATCGGGTACGTCGATGACCGGCTGCTCGAAGTAGTCGAGCATCGGCCAGTTGACCAGGCAGATGTCGCTGTCGTACGAGCCGGGGACGAAGTTGCGCCGGGCGGCGATCCGGCGGAACGTCCACAGGTTCCCGTCGCCGGGACTGACCCGCTGGTCGGCCTGGACCAGCCAGGGATCGTCGTCCGGATTCGGGGTGAAGCTGCGTTCGGAGATCGCCAGGGTGCGCGGGTTGGGGGAGCGGAACGACAGCATCCGGTCCCCCCAGAACGGCGGCCGGTACGCCCGCCAGAAGTCGTAAGCCGCCGGTTTGTCGATGGTGTGGTCGCCGTCGACGTGGTCGACCGCGAAGCACACCGACACCGCCTGCATGTTCGTCGGCTGTGCCTGCTCCGGCGCGCTCGGTTCACCGGTGTCGGCGCGGGACTCGAAGCCGGTGACGTACTCGGTGCCGGTCAGCGGCAGCAACTCGCCGGTCTCGGTGGCGTCCAGCACGTACGGCGCGGTCAGGAACAGCCGCTCCCCGGTGTGCCGGTGCGCCACGGTGACCCCGGTGACCCGGTCACCGTCGGTCTCGGCGGCCACCGGCCGGTACGGCTGGAGCACCCGCAGCCGCCCGGATCCCCGGTACGGCCCCAGCATGGCTTCCAGCACCGCCACCGCGACCCGGGGTTCGTGGCAGAGTCGACTGACGTGCCCGGCGCCCGGATTGAGCGCGGTGGTGCGCCGCGCCCGGTCGGTGAGCGGATACCAGCGCCGGTAGTGCTCCCGGATGCCGTCACGCAGCGCCCGGTAGCTGGCGGTGACGCCGAAGCGCTCCACCCAGGAATGCTCGTCCGGCGGCACGGCCTGGCTGGTGAGCTGCCCGCCGAGCCAGTCGTACTCCTCGGTCAGCAGCACGCTGCGGCCGGCGCGCAGCGCGGCCAGGGCGGCGGCGACGCCACCGAGCCCACCGCCGACGATCAGTACTTCGGCCTGCATCTCGGGCACGGTCGGTCCTCTCATGAACGGTCAGCGCCGCCAGTGACGGCATGGCGACGGGGGGATCAGGGTCGGGGTGGCAGGAGGGTTACGCCGTCGACCGGTTGGCACGGCAGCAGCCGCTGGGTCACGGTGCCGGGCATCGCGGCGAGCAGTCCGGTGAGCACCTCGACGGCCTGCCACCCCATCTCGCGGCGGGGGATCCGGAAGCCGGTGAACTCCCGGTCGCTGGTCGTCGGTCGGGTCGGGTCGCCCAGGGCCAGGATGGACAGGTCGGCGGGCACGGTCAGGCCGCGCTCGGCGGCGACGGTGGCCAGGGCGACACCGTCGGCGTACTCCTCGACCACCACGGCGGTGACCCCGGCGTGCAGCAGCGCGTCGAGCAGGTCGGCGGGGAGCGGTCGGTGGGTTCGTGCCGGGCCGGCAGCCGCGCCGCGTCGAGGGCGGCCCGGTAGCCGGCGAACCGGTCGGTGTGTGACTCCGGGCCGGCACCCTGGCCGAGGTACGCCAGCCTGGTGTGGCCGGCGTCGAGGGCACGCCGGACCACGTCGGCGGTGGCGGTGACGTAGTCCGCCCCGACGTACGGCACCGGTCCGCCCGCGTCGTCGCGTCGACCGACGGAGACGAACGGATGCCCCTCGGCGACCAGCCGGCCCAGCTCGTCGCGGTCCAGCGAACGACCGAGCAGGACACAGCCGTCGGCCAGCCGCAGCCGGTTGTCGTCGTGGAAGATGCGCCGCCGGCCGTCGGTGACGGGGGCGCTGGTGAGCAGCAGCAGGTCGCAGCCGAGGCGTTCGGCGGACTCCTCGATGCCGACCAGGAACGGGTGGTAGAAGTCGCCGGTGCCGGCCGGGAACACCGGCTCGTAGGTGAAGACGCCGAGGATCCGGTTGTGCCGGGCGGCGAGCCGCCGGGCCACCGGGTCGGCGACGTACCCGGTGGCCCGGATGGCGCCCAACACCCGTTCCCGGGTCTCCGGGGCGATCCGGACGCTGCCGTCGTCGCGGCCGTTGAGCACCAGCGAGACGGTCGCCTGGCTGACGCCGGTCATCCGGGCGATATCCTGCTGGGTCACCCGCCTGCGCGATCCGGCCTACGCCGACCGGCTCGAAGGCCCCTACACCGAACACCCCGCCAACCCGATCGTCGACCGGGTGCTGCCCACCACCACGGTCAGCCACGTCTCCTCACCGCACGTGGTGTGGAACGCCTCCACCAGGGAGTTCTTCCTCTACTTCCACGGGGAGAACTTCACCACCCGGGTGGCCCGCTCCCGCGACGGCATCACCTTCACCAACGAGACACCGATTCTGAGCACTCGGCTGGTGCCGAACACCACCGAGACCTCGTACGCCCGGGTCTTCGAACACTCGGTCGCCGGGAAGAACAACAAGTACGTCATGCTCTTCATGGGCGCGCACACCGTCGGCCCGGGCACCCGGAAGATCTTCTGGGGATGGTCACCGAACGGCTGGGACCAGTGGCAGTTCGCCCCGAACCCGCTGATCTCGCCGGCCGGCGACGGATTGACCGACATCTCCAGTCCGCACCTGCTCAAACGCAACGGCACCAGCTACGTCGCCTACCACGGCAACGACGGCCGCATCCGGCTCACCGAGGTCGGCAACAACTTCGACCGGGAGGTGCACCTCGGGGTCTTCCACGCCCCGATCGCCTCCGACAACGGTCGGGTCGCCGCGCCGGCCTTCGGCACCGACGGTGGCGTCTCGTACATGATCTACGAGGCCGGCCCTCGGCTGGACGCCCGCATCTGCATCGCCCGCGCCGTCTGAGCGGTGCGCGGAGGTCGCCCCGTACCGGTGGTCCTGGCCCGTTGCCGGACGGTCACCACCGCCGGACGGTGACGAAACCGGCGAGCGCCGCGGCGGCGACGAAGGTGACGACCACGGCTGACGCCTGACCCAGAGTGGCGCCACCACCCTGGGTCGGCTCCGTGCCGCCGGCCGCCGCGTCCGGCGGCGCGGCAGGCACCTGCGGCTGCTCGGCGAGCACGGCGTTGGTCGCGATCAACCGGGGTGCCGGATGCTCACTGTCGGCGGTGATGTCGATCCAATCGTACGAACCACCGTCGGCGCACCGCTGTAGTACCGGGAAGGTGAGGGTGTCCCCGGCCCGGGCCACGATCCGGGTGGTCACGCCCACCTCGGCGGTCTCCCGGCCGGGTCCGGTGAAGGTGACTCGCTGACCGGCGACCGTGGCGGTCCAGCCCTCCGGTGGCACGGTGCCGGACGCGGTCACCCCGTCCGGCAGGGCGACGACCAGTTCGGTGGTTGGGGAGTCGTCGCAGCTGTGGTCGAAGCTGAACGTCAGCGTTGTCGTACCGTCACCGTTCGGCTGCGCGCTCGCGACCTCGACATGGGCGGCGGCAGGTACGGCGCCGAGCACCAGGTACCCGATGGAGCCGGCCACCACCAGGCCCGCCATCCCGATCCATCGCCGTGGGCTCATCGCACGTCCACCGTGAACCGGGCGATCGGATTCTCGTACTTCGAGGTCCGCACGCTGGCCTGCACCACCCACGAGCCGGCGAGGGGCAGGTCGACGACGGCCTCGTACCGGCCCGGGCCGGTGGACGCCAACGTCCGTTCCAGCGGGCCGATGTCCATCGCCGGCAGCAGCACCGTCAGCTTCGGGTCCGCCACCGGGACCACGGGCTGACCGGCGGCGTCGACGAGTTCCAGTTCCATCGAGTTCACTCCTACCTTTCCGGGGGTGAACCGGGCGACCGCGCGACCCGTGCCGAGCGGCGTCTCCACCACTGTCGGACCGGTGGCGGCGTCCGCCGCCGGTCGGGGCGCGGCCTCGACGACCGGGCTCTGTGTGACCAGGAACCCGGTGGCGACGACGACACCGACAAGCAACGCGGCCTCCACCCGGACGGTGCGGCGCAGCAGCCGCCAGGCCACCTCGGAGCCGTCGTCCCGGTCGGCGGCGACGACGCGGGGCACGAGGCGAAACCGGTTGTGGGCGGCGACGAGGAGCACCACGACGGTCAGCGCGATCTTGGCGAGCAGCGCCAGACCGTACGAGGTGGCCCACAGTGCCTCCCAGGACCGCAGGATGCGCCACGCGAGCAGCAGTCCGGCGGCGCCGAGCAGGCCGACCAGGACGGCGGCGATACGGGAGAACGCGGACACCGCCCGGACTGCCGCGCCTGCCCCCAGGTCGACCGACCGGCTCAGAGTCCAAGGCAGTGCCACCAACCCGCCCAGCCACACCCCGGCGGTGCTGACGTGCAGGATGTCGGCCGGAACGACCAGCCAGGCCGGACCGTAGGTGCGGGTATGCCCGACCAGGGCGACCGCTCCCCAGGCGAGGGTGACACCGGCGAACGCGAGAGCGGCCAGCACGGCGGGTCGAGCCGGTCGGCCGCCGGGGACGGCGGACCCCACGTCCGTCTCCGCCTCGACGACTGCCGGGCCTCCCGGCAGCGGCGGTGTCTCGACGACAACGGGCTCCTGGGGCGGTGCCCCGGGGATCCGGACCGCTGTGCCGCCGGTGTCCCGACGGCGGCTGCGGTGGCAGGCTCCGGCGCGCCCGCATCCCGGCGGCGGCGGTGGCGGGCTGCTGGATTGCCGGTGCGCCGGCGGCTGCCGTGGCCCACAGTGCGACGCCCAGCCCGAGGACGACCAGCACCGAACTCAGCGCCTCCTCCGACCGCAGACCGGTCAGCCACTGGGCCCCGTCGATGAGCCCGGTCAGTTCGCCACCGTCCTGCCATGCGGGGACGGCCGGCACCAACACCAGCCGGGCCAGCACGGTCAGGCCCGCCGACCAGCCGGCGAGCCGCAGCAGCCGCCGCCGCAGGATCGGTGCCTCCGCGCGCAGCAGTACGAGCAGGAAGACCAGCAAACCCGCACCGACCAGCAGGCCGAGGTAGGCGACCGCCTCGGCCGTTTGGCGCAGGAGGTCCAGGGCGCGGCTCGGGCTGCTCTCCGGCAGCGCGACTGCCGCGCTGCTCGGCGCACCGACGGCGAAGCTGAAGCCCCCGGATACGGGATGACTGTCCGCCGAGATCACCCGGAACGCCACGATGTAGGTGCCACTGGCCAGGTCCGGTGGGACGGTCAGGACCACGGTGGTGTCGACCGACCGGCTGTCGGTGGACAGTTCCTCGCCCGCCGCATCGAGGAGCCGGACCCCGCCGGGGCGTACCGTCACCGGCTCGTTGAACGTCAGTGACACCTCGGCCGGGACGGTGGCCAGCACGGCACCGTTTGCCGGGTCGGTGCCCAGCAGCACCGCGTGGGCGGCGGCCGGCGTCGCCGGCGCGACAGCGGCCAGCAGGCCGAGCAGCGCGGCGAGCGCGGCGGTCCACGCCCGCCGCGCACGCCGACCCGGCACCGCCCACGTGCCGCGCGACCTCACCCGCAAGGTCGCCCGCCCGTCAGGCGGCCTTGCGGGTACGCAGCAGCGCCAGCCCGCCGGCCACCAGGCCCAGGGCACCGAGCACCAGGGCGATCCAACCGACGACACCGGTGCCGCCAGCCGGCTCCTCGGTGGTCTGCGACACCGGCTGCACGGCCGCCTCCTCGGCGTCGGCGTCGGCCTTCGCAGTCAGCACGAACGTCGGTGCCGGGTGCTCCAGCTCATCGGCGTCCTGACCGGCGGCGGGCATCTCCACCCACGGCGTCTCACCCTGCTCGCAGGTCTGCACGGCCGGGAAGGCCAGCGTCTCGCCGGCAGCGTCCGGCAGTTTCAACGACAGCTCGAAGGTGTCCCGCAGGTCGGCCGGCAGCGGCGTCTTCGCGGTGTAGACCACCTCGGTGACCCGCTGCGTGATCTCGTTGCCGTGGCTGTCCTTGACCGGCGGGTTCAGCTCGGCCATCACCTTCTGCACGGTCCAGTTCGAGTTGACCGTCGGAGTGACCGAGACGATCTGCTCCGGCATCTTGATGGACACCTTCGTGGTGGCCGACTTGTCGCAGCCGTGCGGTACACCGAACGTCAGGACGGTGTAGGAACCTGCGGTGGTGACCGACGGGCTGACCGTGACGTGCGCGGCGGCCGGTGCTCCGGTGAGCGCCACCGCCGTGGCGGTGAAGACTCCGAGGGCGCCGGCCTGCGCGAGCCTGCGACGTCTGAGAACCATCATTGCAACAACCTTTCCGGAGGGTGGTCCGCGACCTGCGCGGCACGTCACGGTCAAGTGGTCGGTCGCGGGTCGTCCGAAGTTCCCGACCACGCCCACTTTTCCGCGATTCGGGCGACGCTCGTGCCCGGCAGGGCGTGCCGAGTCGGGTCGCCTCCGGGCCGGCCGGATCGCGGACAGGCCGGTGGCGGCCACCGCCCTCAGCGGGCAGTGGCCGCCACCGGAACCACCTCACCGGCCCGGCGGCATGTCCGCCGCCGTGGCCCGGCCGGGTGTCACAGGTTGGCGCAGTATCCGATGCTGAAGGTGCTGGCGCCGGCGGCCAGGGTCCGGTTCCAGTCGACTCCCCGGATCCGGTAGCTGCCGTCGGTCAGTCGCTCCCGCTTGAAGTTCCAGGCGGTGTAGATGTCACCCTCCAGGTCGACCACGGCCGTCCACTCGACGGCCTTGTCGCCGTTGTTGGTGGCGGTGACGGTGGCGCAGTAGCCGCCGCCGCTGTCGGAGTTCCACCGGGCGATCCGCTCCATCGCGATCTCCACGTTCGAGCCCGCGACCAGCCGGCCGACGCCCCAGCGGGCGGTGGTCTGGTAACCCTCGCCGTTCTGCTCCGCCCAGTTGCGGATCGACGTGCGTGCGCCGTCGGAGGCGTCGTTGACCTGGAAGTCCAGGCCGTGGAACGTGCCGAGGCCACCGTATTCGAGCAGGCTGATCGCCGCCTCGACGGTGTATCCGGTGTCGGTACGCACGGCCGCGCTCTCCAGCCGTCCGGCCTGGAACGCCTCGTCGCCGGTGCCGAAGGAGACGACGTTGTCGGCGTTGATCCGGATCTGGGTGTCGTCGTAGCGGAAGGGACCGTTCTTGGCGTTGCCGGCGTCGACGTAGATCTCGACCGAGTCCTGGGTCCACGGGTCGGAGCCGGAGACGTCCACCACCGGATCGGTGACCTCGGCCAGCACGTACAGCGTCTGGCCCCGCCAGAGGGTGCGGACGTTCGCGGTCGCGCCGTCGGTGCCGGAGACCTGCTTGGCCGTGGTGACCGAGGTGGCCTGGGCCCAGCCGGCGTCCACGGTGCCGTCGATGGCCGGCGCGGTGGCCGTCTCCCGTACCTCCAGATACGACAGTTCCTCCACCAGGCTCAGGGTGCCCACGGCGCCCGGGGTGTTCCAGCCGGAGGTGGTGCCGTCGTCGGTCACCCGTACGTCGAAGGTGCGGGTCTGCCCCTCGGCGGCGTCGGCCAGCGGCAGGTGGGCGACCAGGTGGTAGCCACCGTCCCGCTCGGCCGCCACGGCCGGCACATCGCCGTCGCCGTCGCGGGCGACCCGGTACGTCTCGTCGCCCAGGGCGAAGGTGACCTGGTCGTCGCCGGAGACCGAGGCGTCGTCGACCGTGACGTACGCGGTCAGGTGGTCCGGTGCCCAGCGCAGCTGGAACCGGGCCGTGTCCTCGATCGGGTGCAGGGGCAGCTTGCGCCAGGTCAGGTCCTTCGGTGCGGCGGCGGTGAGGGCCACGTCACCGGCGAAGACGTTGGCCGTGCGCAGACGTGCCGGCAGGTCGCCGTCCACCGCCCCGTAGTAGGCCGGCTTGGCCCGCAGGTTGTCGTCGAACAGCAGCGGCGCGTTGGCCGACCGCCACGAACGGCCGTCGGTGAGCCCCCACACGGTGACGGCGAACAGGTCGTCGGTGTGCTCCCGGAAGATCCGGAAGGCGTCCCGGTAGAAGTAGCCCTGCTCGATCAGCCGTGCCTGGGTCACCGGGGTGCCGGTGGTGACGTCGAGTTCGGTGACGGCCTGGGTCAGCGGCAGGTCGGCGAAGGTGTCCAGGGTGGCCGCCAGGCTGCTGACCGGTGTGGCCAGCGAGACGTGGAACTGGTGACCCACCCCGTCGATCGGCACGTCCCGGTCGACCAGCCGCTGCACCAGCGCCCGGTAGCGGGCCTGCTTGCCGCTCTGCTCGGTGTTGTAGTCGTTGATGAACAGGGTGACCGGGTCGCTGCCGGGTACGGCGTGGACGTCGTTGAACGCCTCGTGCGCGTACTCGAACGACAGGTCGATGAAGCTCTCGCCGAGGATCCGGTACCACTCGCTGCGGCGCAGGCCGTCGGCGTACTCACCGCTGTCGCTGATGACCTCGTTGACGACGTCCCAGGCGTACAGCGGGTTGGTGGGGGAGCCGAACCGGCCGTAGCGCTCGGACAGTGACTCGGCGACGTCGAAGATGTGGGTACGCAGCCGGTCGCGCAGCAACTGCCGGTCTGCCGCGGACGTGGTCAGCGGCTGACCGTCGGCGTCCTGGAAGAACCAGGCCGGGGTCTGGCTGTGCCAGACCAGCACGTGACCGTAGACGCGCAGGTCGTTGTCGCGGGCGAAGTCCATCACCGCGAGCGCCTGCTCGTGCGGTCGGAAGGTGCGCTCGTCGTCGTACCAGGCCTCGGGCTTCATGTGGTTCTCGTGAGTGACCTGGTTGAAGTGCCGGTTCAGCAACTCGGCGGCGCCGCCGACGGTCTCCCGGGCGTCGATGGCCACGCCGACGGGGAAGTCGGTGGTCTCGTGAATCGGGGTGAGGTCCTCGATGACCGGTGGCTCCGGCACCCGGACGACGATGTCGTCGACCAGGAAGTCGCTGGTGTTGCCGGCCACGTCCGCGCCCTGCCAGCGGGTCTCGAAGTAGAGCAGCGCCTCGTCCGAGGCGGGCATGGTGAACCGGGCGCTCACCTCGGTCCAGCCCGTGTTGGTGATGGACTCGAACTGGGCGAGGGTGCTGAACGACTGGCTGCCGCCGGCGGTGCTGGCCAGGCTGAGCCAGATCTGGTCGGTCGGCTGCCCGTCGGCGAACCGCAGCCAGGCGTTGAACTCGTAGGTGACGCCCGCCTCGAACAGGCCGGCCACGTCACGTCCGAGCCCGGCACCCTGGTTGACCCGGTCGGTGACCAGCGCCGCGGCCGTACCGCCGTGCGCGACGTCGCTGATCTCGACGGTCGGGGCGCCGGGACCGCTGTCGCGGGGGCCCCAGCCGTCCAGCCCGTCCTCGAAGTCGGTGTCGATGACGACGGTGCCGGGCTCGGGTCCGCCCGGTTCGCCGTCCGGTGCGGTGATCAGCACGTCGTCCACGAGGAACGGGGTGCTCTCCGCCGCCTCGACGTAGAGGGTGGCGGCGCTGAGCCCGTCGGGCAGCGTGTACGTGCCGCCGATCTGCACCCAGCCGTCGGCGGTGGTGGCGACGTCCCCGCCGATCCAGGTGTAGGTGTTGTCGCCGCCGTCGGCGGGGGTCGCCTCGACGGTGAAGTGCACGCCCGCGGTGCCTTCGGTGCCGGCCGGAAGCTTCACCCAGGCGGTGACCGAGTACTGCGTACCGGGGTGGAACAGTGCCGTCGCGCTCGTGGCCGGGCCCTGCCAGTTCGCCGTGCGGCCGGTGACGGACAGGCTGCTGTCGCTCTCGTGGCCCTCGTCGGTGATGGCGAGGGTGATGTCGCCGCGCGGTCCCCACGGTGCGTACGAGCCGGACTCGAAGTCGTTGGCGAGGACGACTTCGGCGGCGGCCGCCGGTGCGGGTGCCACGGCGACCGCGGTGACGAGCGCGGCCGAGCAGAGCAGGGCGATGGTTCGGGATCGGCGTCGTGATCGGCGGGAGAGGTTCCAGAGGCGCATCGAAATCCCTCTATTTAATATCGGTGCTGGTGGGGTGTGTCTGACGTGGCTCTTCGGACGGATTCAAGCGCGTGCATGCTATGTCGACACCACCGTGGTGGCCAGAACTTCCGGAAGTTTCCGGTAACGACGCAGCGCCGCCCGCCGTCGAACCGGTGCCGGGCGACAGTGCCGTCGCCGCCTATCCGAGCGGTTGTCCGGCCGGCCGTGACGGCGCGGTCGGACGGGCCGTCGCGCCGGCCCGGTACCGGAAGACGTGCCGGTAGGTCTGTGGGGTCATTCCGCTGATCCGGCCGAAGTGCTGGCGCAGGTTCGCACCGCTGCCGAAGCCGGTGCGGTGCGCGATCCGCTCGACCGGATCCTCGGTGGTCTCCAGCAGCTCCTGGGCCAACCGGACCCGCTGCTCCAACAGCCACTGCAACGGGGTGGTGCCGAGCGAGTCGCGGAACCGGCGGGCCAGGGTGCGCGGACTCAGGTTCGCCGCGCGGGCCAGGTCGTTGACCGACAGCGGCCGGTCCAGGCGTTGCCGGGCCCACTCCAGCACCGGGCTCAGGTCGGCCGGCGAGACTCCCCGCACCGGCGGCGCCGGATACTGGGTGTGGTCGGCACCCCGCGGCGGTGCCACCACCATCCGCCGCGCCACCTCGTTCGCCACCGCGGCGCCGTGGTCCAGCCGCACCAGGTGCAGACACAGATCGATGGCGGCGGCCGTACCCGCCGAGGTGAAGACGGTGCCCTCCGCCACGTACAGCACCCGGGGGTCGAGGTCGACGAGTGGGAACCGGCCGGCGAAGTCCTGCGCGTTCATCCAGTGCGTGGTGGCGCGGCGGCCGTCGAGCAGACCGGCCGCGGCGATCGGGTACGCGCCGGTGCAGATGCCGACGATGCGTCGGCCCCGCGCGTACGCGATGCGCAGCGCCTCGACCAGCTCGGCCGGGGGATTGGCCTGGGTCGGTCGGGCGCACCCGGGCACCAGCACGGTGTCGGCCTCGGCCAGGTCGTCCAGGCCGTACGCGGGGTCGAGCCACGATCCACCGGTGGTACGCAGCGGGCCCGGCTCGGCCGCGCACAGCCGCAGCTCGTACCACGGGTCGACGATGTCCCGCCGGTCGGTGCCGAACACCTCCTGCGGGACCGCCAGCTCGAAGATCGGCAGGTTGTCGGTCACCGCCACCGCGACGACGTGCGGACGCATGGCAGAAATCTAACGCAGCTCGTCGCCAATCCGGCTGTCCCGGCCGGCCGGCCCGGACGACGGTGATCACATGACCCAGACCCGTGCCACGCCGGTGACCGGCGGACGGCTCACCGCCGCCCAGGGCACCGCACTCTACGTCGGTGCCGTACTGGGTACCGGGGTGATCGCGCTGCCCGCGTTGGCCGCCGAGGCCGCCGGTCCCGCCTCGCTGCTCGCCTGGCTGCTGCTCGTGCTCGTCTCCGCCCCACTGGCGGCCACCTTCGCCGCGCTCGGTTCCCGCCACCCGGACGCCGGTGGCGTCTCGACGTACGCCCGGATGGCCTTCGGGTCGCGGGCAGCGGCCGTCGTCGGATGGTGTTTCTACTTCGCGGTGCCACCGGGCGCGGCCGCGGCGGCGCTGTTCGGCGCGGCCTACGTCGAGGCGGCGGTCGGCGGCGGTACGCGCACCGTCGCGGTCACGGCGGTGCTGCTGATGGTCGCGGTCACCGTCACCAACCACGCCGGAGTGCAGCTCGCCGGCCGGGTGCAACTCGCGCTCGCCGGGGCCCTTGTCGTGCTCCTGTTGCTGGCGGTGCTGTTGTCGCTGCCACACACGGACGCCGCGAACCTCACGCCCTTCGCCCCACGTGGCCTGGCCGCCGTGGGCCCCGCGGCGGCGCTGCTGATGTGGAGCTTCGTCGGTTGGGAGGCGATCACCCACCTGACCGGCGAGTTCCGCCGTCCGGAGCGGGACCTGCCCCGGGCCACCGCCGCGGCGGTCGTCGTGGTTGGTGCGCTGTACCTGGCGGTGGCCTTCGCGACCGTCGCCGTACTCGGCTCGGCGGCAGCGGACTCCACGGCGCCGCTTGGTGAACTGTTCGCGGTCGCGCTCGGCGGCGACGTCCGCTGGTTGGTCGCCGGGGCGGCATTGCTGCTGACCTTCGGCGCGATGAACGCCTACTACGCCGGAGCGGCGAAGCTCGGTGCGGCCCTCGGCCGAGACGGGGCGTTGCCCGCCTGGCTCGCCCGGGGCAGCGTGGCGGGCGAGGTGCCCCGCCGCAGCCTCGCGGTCACCGCCACCCTGGCGTTGCTCGCGCTCGGCGCGACACTTGTCACCGGTCTCGACACCCACTCGCTGGTGCTGGTCACGACCGGTTCCTTCAGCACCGTCTACGTGATCGGTGTCGCGGCGGCGCTGCGGCTGCTGCCCCGCCGCAGCGCCGCCTGGTACGCCGCCGCCGCGACCATCGGTGTGGTGCTGTTCCTCCTGGCCATGACCGGTGTCTACCTGCTCTGGCCGGTGGCGGTGACCGCGGCGGCGCTGCTCTACCTGCGGGTGCGCGGTCGAATCCGGTCCTGATCGGCGACCCACCCGCCGAGGTTCGGGGCTCGGCGGGTGGGTCGCCGGCTCGGGCCCGGCCGGGACCGGCACTTGCTAGGCTTGGCCCCCGCGGTTCAACCGCCCGGTACACAGCGAGGAGCGCGCGACATGCTTTCGGGGGACGACGACATCTCGGGGTGAACACCCCCGCCGCCTGACGGCGGCCTGTCGTGTCGTGGCCCTGTCTGCCTGACCGGGGCGTAGTCTCCCCGGCTTCTCATCCGAGGTCTTACTCGATGTCCGACGCCTGCGTCGTCTGCACCAGACTCTTCTTTTCCTGGCCGGACGACACCCCGGTCTTCCAGGACCTGTCCCTCACCGTCCCGCCGGGTCGCACCGGCCTGGTCGCGCCGAATGGCGCCGGCAAGTCGACGCTGCTGCGCCTGATCGCCGGTGACCTCGTACCCACCGGCGGCGGCGTCACCGTCGAGGGAGTGCTCGGCTACCTGCCGCAGCACCTGCCGCTCACCGGTGACCTGACCGTGGCGGAGGTGCTGGGCGTCGCCCCGGCGTTGTCCGCGTTGCGGGCCATCGAGGCCGGCGACGCCAGCGAGGACAACTTCGCCGCGATCGGTGACGACTGGGACGTCGAGGAGCGTAGCCGCGCCGAACTCGACCGGCTCGGGCTGGGCGAGGTGGCGCTGGATCGACGCCTGGACACCCTCAGCGGCGGCCAGGCGGTCTCCCTCGGTCTCGCCGCGCAACTGCTCCGGCGCCCCGACGTGCTGCTGCTCGACGAGCCCACGAACAACCTCGACATCGACGCCCGGCACCGGCTGTACGCGGTGCTGGAGAACTGGTCCGGCTGCCTGCTGCTGGTCAGCCACGACCGGATGCTGCTGGACCGGATGGACCGCATCGCCGAACTCGACGGCGGGCAAGCGCGGATGTTCGGCGGGAACTTCACCGCCTACGAGGCGGCGGCACGGGCTGCCCAGGAGCTGGCGGAGCGCCAGGTGCGCAGCGCCGAGTTGGACCTCAGGCGGGAGAAGCGGGAGATGCAGCAGGCCCGCGAGCGCGCCGAGCGGCGGGCCGGCAACGCCGCCCGCAATCTCGGCAGCGCGGGTCTGGCCCGCATCGTCGCCGGTGGGCTCAAGCGCAGTGCCCAGGAGTCGGCGGGCCGGGCCCAGCAGGCACATGCCAGCCGGGTCAGCGCCGCGCAGTCCCGGCTCGACGAGGCCGGTCGGGCACTGCGGGACGACCAGACGCTGGCCGTGGAACTACCGGAGACCGACGTCCCGGCCGGCCGCACCCTGGTGGAGGGGCAGCGGATGCAGGTCCGGTACGGGGGCCGGGCGGTGTTCCCCGGGGACGGGCTCGACCTGACCATCCGCGGTCCGGAACGGATCGCGCTGACCGGCCCCAACGGGGTCGGCAAGTCCACCCTGCTGCGCCTGCTGCTCGGCGACCTGGATCCGCAGGGCGGGCGGGTGCGTCGCGCCGACGGCCGGGTGGCCTACCTGTCGCAGCGGCTGGACCTGCTCGACCCGGAGCGCACCGTGTTGGAGAACCTCACCGGGTACGCCCCGGACCGTCAGCAGTCGGAGCGGATGAACCTGCTGGCCCGGTTCCTGTTCCGGGGTGCCCGCGCCCAACTGCCGGTGGGCGTCCTCTCCGGCGGTGAGCGGCTGCGCGCCACCCTGGCCTGTGTCCTCTACGCCCAGCCGGCGCCGCACCTGCTGCTGCTCGACGAGCCCACCAACAACCTCGACCTGGTCAGCGTGGGCCAGTTGGAGAACGCGTTGCACGCCTACCGGGGCGCCTTCGTGGTGGTCAGCCACGACGAGCGTTTCCTGCGCGACATCGGTGTGCACCGATGGCTGCGGCTCGACGGCAGCGGCCTGCGCGAGATCCCCGCTCCCGAGGCCGACCGAGCAGAACTGAGGGGCTTGCCGGGCGATTGAACAAGTGTTTAATCTGGTGGTGTGACGTCCCTGGGCGGAGCTTCGGAGGAGCGCGGCGGCGAGTTGGCCGCCGCGGGCCGCATCCGTGACGCCGCCATCGTCCGGTTCGCCCGCGACGGCTTCCGGGCCGGGCTGCGCACCATCGCCGCGGACGCCGGGGTGACCGCCGGTCTGATCGTGCACCACTTCGGCTCCAAGGACGGGCTCCGCCGCGCCTGCGACGAGCGGGTGCTGGAGATCATGCGCCGGGAGAAGAAGAAGGCGCTCACCGACGGCACCGGGACGATGCTGCTGGCGCAGATGGCCCAGGTCGAGCAGTTCGCGCCGATGGTGCAGTACCTGCTGCGCAGCATGCAGGCCGGCGGGGAACTGGCCGCCCAGCTGATCGAGCACATGATCAGCGACGCCGAGGCGTACCTGTCCGCCGGGGAGGCGGCCGGGGTGGTGCGGCCCAGCCGTGCCCGGGCCGCCCGCGCCCGCTACCTGGCCTACCAGGCGACCGGCAGCATGCTGCTCTGGTTCACCCTGCACGGCGCCGACGCGGAGCCCGAGAAGTTCCCCGCCCTGTTCCGTCAGTACATGGGCGAACTGACGCTGCCGGCGCTGGAGCTGTTCACCGAGGGGCTGCTCGTCGACCGGTCGATGCTCGACGAATACCTGATGTACGTGCCGGATCCGCCGTCGCCCGCACCGAACGCCGCCGACCCCGACGGTACGGCGAGCTGAACCGCCACCACGCCGCGGCGTGGCCCACTCATCCGCGCACCACCGCGAAACACACCGGACTCCGCGTGGCGCTGCCCCGGATCCGTCGATCGACCACATCGCACCCCGGTACGCCCCGGGACTACCTCGAATGAGGTCAAACGACCATGACTGCTGCCATCGACATCCACCACCTCGACAAGTCCTTCGGTCGGGTCAAGGCACTCGACGGACTCGACCTGCGCGTCGACGCCGGCACCGTGCACGGCTTCCTCGGCCCCAACGGCGCCGGCAAGTCCACCACCATCCGGATCCTGCTCGGGCTGCTGCGCGCCGACGGCGGCCGGGCCCGGCTGCTCGGCGGTGACCCCTGGGGCGACGCGGTCGCCCTGCACCGGCGGCTCGCCTACGTGCCCGGCGACGTGGAGCTGTGGCCAAACCTGACCGGCGGCGAGGCGATCGACCTGTTCGCCCGACTGCGCGGCGGCACCGACCCGGTGCGCCGGGACGAGCTGTGCCAGCGCTTCGACCTGGACCCGAGCAAGAAGGGCCGCACCTACTCCAAGGGCAACCGGCAGAAGGTGGCGCTCATCGCGGCGCTGGCCAGCGACGTCGAGCTGCTCCTGCTCGACGAGCCGACCGCCGGGCTGGACCCGTTGATGGAGGCGGTGTTCCAGGAGTGCATCCGCGAGGTCAAGGACGCCGGGCGCACCGTGCTGCTGTCCAGCCACATCCTGGCCCAGGTCGAGGTGCTCGCCGACCAGATCTCGATCATCCGACAAGGCAAGATCGTCGAGACCGGCTCGCTCACCGAACTGCGCCACCTCACCCGTACCTCGGTCGAGGCCGTCACCGACCGGCCGGCCGACGGCCTGGCCAACCTGGCCGGCGTGCACGGCCTGCGTACCGCCGACGGGCAGGTCCGCTTCGAGGTCGACGGCGACCAGCTCGCCGTCGTGGTACGCGAACTCGGTGACCTCGGTGTGCAGGGACTGACCGTCCGGCCGCCGACGCTCGAGCAACTCCTGCTGCGGCACTACGGTGACCGGCTCGTCGGCAACGGTGCCGGGGAGGTGGCGTGATGACCGCGACGACGCCGCACCGCACGACACCGGTGGGCACCGGCACCGCCGTCACCGGGACCGGCAACCTCCTGCGGTTCATGCTGCGCCGCGACCGGTTCCGGCTGCCCGCCTGGACGCTCGGTCTGCCCCTGCTGATGACGTACTTCGCCGCCGCGCTGGACACCATCGCGCAGACTCCCGAGGACCTGGCGGGGCTGACCGCCTTCACCAGCAGCCCCGCCGGAGCCCTGTTCGGTGGACCCGGCTTCGGATTCGACGACCTGACGATCGAACGCTTCCTGGCCGGCCAGTACGGCCTCTACGTGCTGCTCGGCGCGGGGCTGATGGGCCTGCTCACCGTGGTCCGGCACACCCGGACCGAGGAGCGGACCGGCCGGGCCGAACTGGTCCGCGCCAACGTGGTCGGTCGGCACGCCCAGCTGACCGCCGCGCTCACCCTCACCACCGTGATGGCGGTGCTTGTCGCCCTGCTGATCGGCGCGATGATGACCAGCCGTGGCTTCGACGCGGGCGGATCCATGCTGTTCGGCGCTTCCGTCGGTGCGGTCGCCCTCGCCTTCGCCGGCATCGCCGCGGTCACCGTCCAGCTGTCGGAGTACCCCCGGGCCGCCTCCGGCACGGCCGGGACCGCGCTCGGTGCCGCGTTCGTGTTGCGCGGCCTCGGCGACATGGCCGCGGTGCAGGGCAGTGGGCCGTCCTGGCTGTCCTGGCTGTCACCGATCGGCTGGTCGCAGCAGACCGCCGCGTACGTCCACGACCGCTGGTGGCCGTTGGCCATCGCGCTGGCGTTCGCGGCGACGACCGCAGCCACCGGCTACGTCCTGTCGGCGCGGCGCGACTTCGGTGCCGGCCTGGTGCCGCCGCGCCCGGGCCCGCCCCGGGCCGCGAGCTGGCTGGCCGGCCCGCTCACGTTCGCCTTCCGGCTGCACCGGGCGAGCCTGATCGGCTGGAGTGCGGCGTTGCTGGTGGCCGGCGTGGCCTACGGATCGTTCACCCAGCCCCTGCTCGACGGCTTCGAGAACGCACCCGCGGACCTGGTGGAGGTCATGGGTGGTGGTTCGGGTGACCTGCTCGCCGGCTATCTCGGCATGATGGGCCTGACCATGGCGCTCGTCGTCGGGGTCTTCGCGGTGCTCGCGGTGCAGTCGCTGCGCGCCGAGGAGACCGAGGGCCGGACCGAGCCGGTGCTGGCGACCTCGGTCAGCCGGGCCGCCTGGATCGGCGGCCACCTCGCCGTCGTGGCGCTCGGCGTACCGTGGCTGCTGCTGGTCGCCGGTGCGGGCATGGGCGTCGGCGCGGCGGCGAGCACCGGCGACGCGGGTCTGCTCGGTGACCTGCTGGTCGGCCACCTCGCGCACACTCCGGCGGTCTGGCTGGTCCTCGGTGCCGCCACCCTGCTCTACGCGGCGGCACCGAGGATGCTGCCGGTGATCTGGGTGGTGCTCGGCTACGGGCTGATCGCCGGCTACTTCGCCCCGATCCTGGAGCTACCCGAGAATGTGCTGCGACTGTCGCCCTTCGAGCACGTGGGGGAGTACCCGCTCGAGGACGTCAGCGTGGTCGCGGTGGTGCTGCTCACCGTCCTCGCCGGCGCACTCGCGCAGGCGGCCGTGTCCGCCTTCCGCCGGCGCGACCTGGCCGGCGGCGCCTGAGCTGGCGTGAGCCTGTCGACGCGACGTGCGGCGCGTTGACAGGCTCGGCAGGCGGGTGGGCCACGCCGCCCGGTGACGGTCAGTCCCGGTGCGGCATCGGGAAGCCCGCCACCACGATGCCGTACAGGAGATGGTCGGCGACCAGGGCCACCTGCTCGTGCCAGTCGGACAGCCGACGGTCGATGCCCAGGGCCGGCGCGATGGTGGCGTGGAAGCCGAGCAGCAGCACCATGCCGTAGAGCGGGCCGACCCAGATCCGATGACGGAGGCGTTTCGGCAGCGCGCCGAAGGCCAGCCCGGCGCTGAGCCCGTAGCCCCAGTGCGCCGCCGCCAGGGCCGCCGGGTGCTGGTCGCCGGGCAACCGGTCGAGCAGCCCGGGCACCAGCTTCTCCATCACCGACTTCGGCGGCGAACTCTGCACCAGATTCAGGGAGGTGGTGGCCTGCCGTAACCCGGACATCGCCATCGCGGCGATGACCCCTCGGATGCCACTGCGCATGATGATCGTCGTGCGTGCCGACAGCTCCATGACCCGTTTTCCAATCCGTAGCCGCAGCAGCGCGGCTACCCGCAACTCCCGGCGTCAAACGTGTGCCGTACACGCCAGCACACGCCCGGGGCCGCTGGTCAGAGGTTGTCCCGCACCCAGCCGGCGAGGACGCGGGCGCAGCCGTCCACGGACTCCTGCCAGCTGCGCTCCGCCCCGTCGCCGGCCTCGTCGCTCACCTGCTTCACCACCCGGACCGGTACCCCGAGGGCGTGCGCCGTCGACGCCACCGCGTACCCCTCCATGTCGACCAGGTGGGCGTGGCGGCTCAGGGCCGCGCGGGCCTCGTCGTCGGCGATGAACCGGTCGCCGGTGGCCAGCGTCGGCCCGTCACCCAGGGTCAGCGGCGCGCCGACGGTCTGCCCGGTGAGCCGGCGGATGAACTCGGTGTCCAGGTCGTGCTGGAGGATGCTGCCGATCTCGTGGGTGCCGGTCCAACCCGGATGCAGCGCGCCGGCGGTGCCGAGGTTGACAAGGACCGACGGCAACGGTGAGCGGGCCAGCGTCGCCGCCACCGCGGCCGCCGCGTTGACCTTTCCCATCCCGGTCAGCAGCACCGGAAACTCCGCGTCGAGGTGGGCGGCCTCCTCGGCGATGGCCAGGACGAGCAGCGGACGGTCCGGGCTGATCGTGCCGCGAAGATCCATCGGGCGATGGTAGCCGCCGTCCGTGACGGTCCCGCGTCGGCGCGGTGCCACCGGTGGGTACGGCCACACCGACGTACGCTGCCCGGGTGGAGCATGAAGACCGGATCGCCCTGTTTCTGGACTACGAGAACCTGGCGCTGGGGGTGCGCGACCACCACGGCGGGGCAATGTTCGACTTCCGACCGATCGCCGACGCGCTGGCCGAGCGCGGCCGGGTGGTGGTGCGCCGGGCGTACGCCGACTGGTCGTACTTTGACGAGGATCGACGGATGTTGACCCGCTCGCACGTCGAGCTGATCGAGATTCCGCAGCGGATGGGTGCCACCCGCAAGAACGCCGCCGACATCAAGATGGCCGTCGACGCGATCGAGTTGGCCTTCGAACGCGGGTACATCTCGACCTTCGTCCTCTGCACGGGCGACAGCGACTTCACGCCGCTGGTGCACAAGCTCCGCGAACTCAACAAGCAGGTGATCGGGGTGGGGGTGGAGAAGTCCACCTCGGCCCTGCTGCCACCGGCGTGCGACGAGTTCCTCTACTACGACCGGTTGGAGGGCGTCGACATCCTGCCGACGCGGGGGCGACGGAGCCGTCCGGCCCGGCTGCCCGAGCCGGAGCCCGTCGAGCAGATGGAACCCGAGGCGCCGCCGACCGAGGAGCCGGCCCGGGACGCCGACGCGCTCGCCGTCCTCGTCGCCCAGACCGTGGCGGGTCTGCAGCGCAGCTCCGGTGGGGAGGTGACCGCCTCGCGGTTGAAGCGGACCCTGTTGCGCAAGGATCCCACCTTCAGCGAGTCCGACCACGGGTTCCGCACCTTCGGAGAACTGCTGCGCCATCTTGCCGAACTGCGGGTGGTCGAACTGGCGGAAGGCCCGGCCAAGGGCGATCCGGAGGTCTCCCTGCCGGAACACGGCGACCGGGAGACCGGGTTCGCGTTGCTCAGCTCGGTGGTCCGCGACCTGGGCGGCGGCACCGGCGAGGTGGCCCTGTCCGGCCTGAAGAACCAGCTCCGACGGGTGCGGCCGGACTTCAGCGAGAAGAAGCTCGGTTATCGCGGCTTCCTCCAGTTCTGCAAGGCCGCCGCCACCGAAGGGGCGGTCGGCCTGCGGTGGAGCAGCGAGGCGGACGACTACCTGCTCTCCGCCGAGCCGTCCTGACCGACCGGTCCGGCCTCCTCACGTCCGGCCGCCGTTCGGCGGCGCCGGGGTCGGCGGGCGTGACCGGGACGGGTTCACTCCCAGCGGAACAGCACGCCCGCGACCACGGCTCCGCCGACCACGGTCGCGCCGAGGCCGACCAGGTTCGCCGTCGACACCGCGATGCCGGCCCAGGCGGACGACAGGGCCTCGACGGCCGCGCCGAACGGCAGCCAGCCGCCGACCTCGGCGAGCGGCTCGGGTAGGGAGTCCCGGCCGCCGAACATGCCGCCGAGGGCACCGAGGACGAAGAAGGCGACCAGGCCGATGGCGACGGCGGAGTTGGGAGTGGGAGCGACCGCCGCGACGATCATGCCGGCGCTGTACATCGCCGTCATCGTCAGCGCGACCACTGCGACCGCCCGGCCGAGGTCGGCGGGCGGGTTGGCGCCGAAGGCCAGAAACGCCACGACCAGGGCGACCGCGATGCCGACGAGTGCCTGGAGAACGCTGACGACGGCCTGTGCGGCGAGGACCATGGCCGGTGCGGCGGGGGTCACCCCGAGCCGGCGGAGGATGCCCGAGCGCCGGTAGTAGGCGAGGAAGCTCGGCATGTTGATGATGCCGATGATCGCGACGACCATGGTGAACACGAGCGGCAGGACGTACAGGTCCAGCGCGGTGCGTCCGTTGGCGACCACCGTCCGGCTCGCGCCGGAGGCACTCGTCAACATGATCAGCAACGGCAGGCAGAGGGGAACCACCAGCCCGGCGGTGTCCCGGACGACCATTTTCGCCTCGCACCGGATCAGGGTCACCAGCGAACGCGGCCCGGGCCGGCGGGCCTGCACGAGCGGGGTCATGCGGGTTCCTCCGTCAGCTGCCGGCCGGTGAGCGCGACGAAAGCGTCGTCGAGGGTGCTGGTACCGGCGCGGGCGACCAGGCCCGCCGGGGTGTCGAGCGCGACGACCCGGCCGGCGTCGAGCACCGCCACCCGGTCGCAGAGCCGCTCGACCTCCTCCATGGTGTGGCTGACCAGCAGCACGCTGACCCCTTCGGAGCTGAGTCGCTCGACCGTGGCCCACATCCGTCGCCGAGCCGCCGGGTCGAGCCCGGTGGTCAGTTCGTCGAGGATCACCACCCGGGGGCGACCGGCGAGGGCGAGGGCGATGGACAGCCGCTGCTGCTGGCCGCCGGAGAGCTTGTCGAAGCTGGTCCGGCGCTGTCCGGTCAGCTCGACCAGGTCGAGCAGCTCGCCGGTGGGCCGGGGATCGGGATAGAAGCTGCGGTAGAGGTCGACCAGCTCGGTGACCCGGAGCGCGTGATGCAGGTGGGCCTGCTGCAACTGCACGCCGAGGACCTGTCGCAGCCGCGCCCGGTCGCGGCGCGGATCGAGGCCGAGTACGCGTACCCGCCCCTGTTCGGGTACGCGTAGCCCGGCGATCATCTCGACGGTCGTCGTCTTGCCCGCGCCGTTGGCACCGACCACACCGACCGCCTCGCCGAGCTCGACCCGCAGGCTCACGTCGACGACCGCTCGCCTGCCGCGGTAGCTCTTGGCGAGATGCTCGGCGAGGATCGCCGGTTCGGTGCTGGTCATGCCTTGAGGCTACGAACGCTCCCGGCCGGTGTCGGGTCCCGAAAGTCATCACCCGCGGGCATGACTTCCGGCACAGGTGGGCTGGCCACGGCCCGACCTAGAGTGGACCGGTGCGACGCGTCGGGACAGACGAATGGTCCGGCCTCGCGATGCTCGTGGTGGCGGTCGCCGTCGCCGGTCCAGGCCTCGTCGGTGCCGTCGGGACCACGATCGCGCGCGGCTGGTGGATCGTGCTCTTCGCCGGCTACCTGGTCGCCCTGCTCGGCGCGGTCGCCACCCGGGTGTCCCGGCTGGTGCGGTACGCGGCGTTCGCCGGGGCAGTCGTCGCCGCCTGGGCTCTGCTGTTGACGGCTGCCACCCTGGGCCTGCTGCCGGTGCTGCTGGTCCTCACCGCCGCCGTGAGCGTGTACGTGGTGCCGGTGCCGGTGGGCCTGGCGGTGGTGGTCGCCAACACGCTGGTGATCACGTTCGGCGCGGCATCGCTGACCCGGGCCCCGGCCGACGGCGTCATGATTCTGGTTTTCTACCTGCTGATCCAGGTGGCGACGCTGCTCAGCTCGGTCACGCTGCTGCGGGAACAGCGCATGCGCCGCGAGTTGGCCGAGGCGCATGTCGAGTTGCAGGCCGCCAGTGTGCTGCTCTCGGAATCGGCCGCCACGGCGGAACGGCTGCGCATCTCCCGTGAACTGCACGACCTGATCGGCCACCAGCTGACCGTGCTGACCCTGGAACTGGAGACCGCCCGTCACCTGGAGGGTCCGGCCGTGCGCACCCACCTCGACCGGGCCGACCGGGTCGCCCGGGACCTGCTCGGCGATGTGCGGGCCACGGTCGGGCAGCTGCGGACCGAGAGCCCCGACCTGGAGCAGGCGTTGCGCCGGGTGACGCGGGATCTGCCCGGTCTCGACGTGACGATCGAGGTGTTCCCGGAGGTGCGGATCGACGAGGACGACAGCGCGGCGTTCGTCCGGGCCACCCAGGAGATCGTCACCAACACCATCCGGCACGCCGACGCGCGTACCCTGCGGATCTCGGTGACCGGCGACGATCGGGAGACCGTGCTCGACGCCCGGGACGACGGTCGGGGCGCACCGGAACCGTCGCTCGGCAACGGGCTGCGTGGCCTGGGCGAGCGGTTCGCCGCCCTGGGCGGTGAGCTGTCCGTGGACGGGTGCGACGGGTTCCGGGTGACCGCGCGGGTGCCGGCGCGATGACCAGGGTGGTGGTGGTCGACGACCAGACCCTCATCCGACAGGGCATCCGTGGGCTGCTGGAGGTCGCCGGGATCGACGTGGTCGGCGAGGCCGACGACGGTCGCGCCGCGCTGCCGGTCGTCGTGCGTACCGCCCCCGACGTGCTCCTGCTCGACCTGCGGATGCCCCGGTTCGACGGCATCTGGACGCTGGAACGGCTACGTGCGGAGAACGTCGACGTCCCGGTGCTGGTGCTGACCACCTTCGACGACGACGAACTCGTGCTCGCCGCGCTGCGCGCGGGTGCCCGGGGTTATCTGCTCAAGGACGTCACGCTGGAACAGCTCACCCGGGCCATCCGTACGCTCGCCGACGGCGGCACGCTCATCGCTCCGTCGATCACCGACCGGATGCTGCGGGCGATCCGCTCCGGGCCGTCCCCGGCCGGACCGCAGGCGCCACCGGTGCAGGGCCTCACCGAACGCGAGCAGGAGGTGCTGCGGCTGGTGGCGCACGGCTACAGCAACCGGCAGATCGCCGAGGTGCTCTTCCTCGCCGAGGGCACCGTCAAGAACCACGTCTCCACGATCCTGACCAAGCTCGGCGCGCGGGACCGCACGAACGCGGTGCTCCGCGCGCTGCACGAGGGCATCCTCGGCTGAGCGCCCACCGCCCGGCCGCCGCCGGTGCGGGACGGCGGCCGAGGGACGGTACGGCTATCGGGTGGTGAGTCCCAGACTGATCGTCCTGGTCAGGGTGGCGTGGTCGTCGTCGCCGTCGAGCGACCAGATCATCGCCCCGCCCAGGCCGGTCCGGCGGATGTAGAGCGTCTTCTGGAGCACCACCACCGGATCGTCGTACGTCCAGAAGGTCGTGCCGTCGAACAGCCAGGCGTGCCCGGCGCGCAGGTCGCGGTGGACGGTGAACCCGTCCCGGGCCAGGTTCTTGAGCTGTTTGTAGTCCTCGAACCCGGCGGCGTGGGTGGCCGGAGCGGGCCCGGTGGCCGGCTGGAACAGCCCGTCGCCGCCGCCGGTGACGCCGGTCCAGCCCTGGCCGTAGTAGGGGATGCCCAGGACCAGCTTGTGCCTCGGCGCTCCACGGGCGATCCAGCCGTCGACCGCCACCTCCACGGAGAAGTCCGGGTCGTCCGGTGCGCCCTTTGGTACGCGCAGTGCGGACTGCTGGTTGGTCACCGCCTCCCAGGTGCCGTGGAAGTCGTAGCCCTGCACGGTGGCGAAGTCGAGGTACCTGAAGATCTCGCGTCCCTCGTAGCCGGCGTCCATGGCGGCCGGGTTGGCCGGGAGGAAGGCGGTCAGCGGGTGGTGGCGACGGGTCTGCCGGCCGTACGCGTCGAGCTGTCGGCGGAACTCGGCGAGCAGTTTGGTGAAGTTCTCCCGGTCCTCGGGGCGGATGACGTTGCCGGCCTCACCGGGCCAGTTGGGCCACTCCCAGTCCAGGTCGATGCCGTCGAACACGCCCGCGGCGGCACCGGGACCGCCGCTGCCGCCGTCCAGGATCGGCAGGTTGCCCCTGAGGTACAGGTCGATGCAGGAGGCGACGAAGGCTCGGCGGGAGGCGTCGGTGCGGGCGGCGTTGGAGAAGTACGTGGACCAGCTCCACCCGCCGAGCGAGATCATCACCTTCAGGCCGGGGTGCTTGGCCTTGAGCTTGGCCAACTGGCCGAAGTTGCCGTTGAGCGGCTCGCCCCAGGCGTCGGCGACGCCGTCGACGCTCTCCTGCGCCGGGACGGGACGCTGGTAGTCGGCCCACGCGTCACCCTCGCCCGGGCCGCCGTCCACATAGCACCTTCCGTCCTCGCTCACGTTGCCGAAGGCGTAGTTGACGTGGGTGAGCCGGCTCGCCGCGCCGGAGGTGTCGAGCTTCTTCACCGGGAACGCCCGGCCGTAGATGCCCCACTGGGTGAAGTAGCCGACCCGGTGGTACCCGTCGCTGCGGCCCGGGCTCGCTTTGGCGGCGGCCGGTGGCGCGGCGGCGACGAGCAGGGTGGTCAGGACGACGAGGGCGGTGAGGTGGCGGGGACGCAACGATCGCATCGGCACTCCCGGCGGGGTGGGCGAAATCAGTTAAGAGACCTTCCTGATCGATGAAGCTAAGCCGATCAGGGTTTCCGGTCAAGGGCCGGCGCGGGTGTACGCACAGGACCGAGCAGCCCCGGTGCGCCTGACGACGAAGGGATCTCGCGTGTGCCGACCACCGCAGGTGGGACCAATCGGTCCTTCCGCCGTCCCGCCCCTCCCGCCGCAGGTCAGTCCCGCGCTAACATCCGGCCAACCTCGACGACGGCGGGAGTCACGTGGTGCTGGGTGTACGGGTCCGGGAACTGCTCAGGCGGTCGCGCAGGTGGGTACTGATCGAGCTGGTGGTGTTGGCGGTGCTGGTCGTCGGGGCGACGCTGGCCCTCCGGTGGCCGGACGGCGATTCGGAGCCGACGGCGACGACCCGTACGCCCGCGCCGATCGAGCTGCCGGCGAACCCGGACGCCACCGCGCCGGTGCTGATGCCCGGACGCCCCGGCGAGCCGGCGACGTCGCTGCCGGCGAACGAGACGTCGGCGAGGCCGCGTCCGCCGTACAACAACGCCGACGTCCGCTTCGTGACCATGATGATCCCGCACCACGAGCAGGCGCTCGTGATGGCCCGGTTGGCCCCGGAGCGCGGCGAGAACCCGCAACTGAAGACGATCGCGGATCGGATCCTGGCCGCCCAGGGGCCGGAGATCAAGGTGTTGGAGGCGTGGCTGGCCGACCGTGGCCTCGACCGTGACGCCGCTGGCGACCATCGGCATGACATGTCCGGCATGCAGTCGGCGGCGGCGCTGAACCGCCTCACCGCCGCTCGGGGGGCCGAGTTCGATCGCCTGTTCGTCGACATGATGTCCGATCATCACCAGGGCGCGATCGACATGGGCAAGGAGGCGTTGACGCTCGGCTCCGACGTGACCGTCAACGAGATGGCCGGCAGCGTCGTGGTGGAGCAGGGTGTCGAGATCAGCCGGATGCGCGCGGCGTTGGCGCAGGGAACTGTCGGTGGTGGCCGATAACATCCGGCTGACCGCCGACGAAGGGCCGACCATGACCGAAACCGATCTGCCAGCCGAGCGTGCCGACCTGCTCCAGGCCCTGCGCCAGCACCGCTTCTTCCTGCGAAACACCGCGCGGGGCCTGACCGACCAGCAGGCCGCCGAGCGCAGCACCGTGAGTGAGCTGTGCGTGGGTGGCGTGATCAAGCATGTCGCGCACACCGAGCGCGACTGGGTCGACTTCATCCTGAACGGCCCTACGGCGATGGGCAGCTCGGACGACCCGGGCGCCTACGAGCGCCACACGCAGTCGTTCCAGATGCTGCCGGGGGAGACCCTGGACGGCATTCTGGCGGCGTACGACGAGGTGGCACGCCGCACCGACGAACTCGTCGTCACCCTGGCCGACCTCGACGCCGGTCAGCCGTTGCCGGAAGCGCCCTGGTTCGAGCCGAGCGCCCGCTGGTCGGCCCGCCGGGTGCTGCTGCACATCATCGCGGAGACGTCCCAGCACGCCGGGCACGCCGACATCCTCCGGGAGGCCATCGACGGTGCCAAGTCGATGGGGTGATCCCGCGTGACGGACGCGGTTGCGGCGCCCGGGTCCTGATTCGACATCCGGTCACCGGCCCGGGTCCGGTCCGCCGGATCGGCCGGTTGTATCGAGGGACGTCGACTGAGAGACTCGGCTCGTCGACCGCGTCTGGGAGCCGGTGCGGTCGCTCGACGGGCGTTGGCGCGCGCCGTGCGTGCCACGCATCCGGGCAGTTCTCTCTCGCGTGCCGCCACCGTGACATCCGCTGACGACGCCGTCAGCGGTCCGTTGGCCGGCGCCCGACGACCTACCGGCCGTCGGTTGGCGCTGAGCCGACCCGGCCGGCCACCGTCCCTTGGAGGTAACGGATGCTTCGCACGTTCGGCGTGGTGCTGACCGCCGTGACCCTGGCCGCCGTCGCCGGGGTCACGGCGGCCGGTGCCGCCAACACCCAGGCCGCCCCACTCGGGACGCCACGCCTGATGACGACCGTGAGCCCGACCGCGACCCCGACGGTCGCGTGCCCGCCGGCACTGCCGATCAGCGGCAGGGTCACCGGGGTCACCGCCACCACCGTCACCATCAGCTACACCCTGCAGTTCAGCGGCCCGCCCTGCGGTTACGACCTGCCGATGACCGTGCTGCTCTTCGCCAGCTACGAAGACGCGGCGACCTGGCAGAATCCGGTGGCCGAGGCGGTCACCGGGCTGGAGCGCAACGGGCAGGTGACGCTCGACGGGCTGACCCCGGACACCGAGTACTGGTTCCGGTTCAGCGACGTCGAGGCCCGGCGTGACCCGTACGTGATCGGTGGGCCGGTGCGGACCGAACCGGTGTCGGGGTGCGGCGCGACGGCGACGATCGACGCTCGGTGGGGCAGCGGCTTCGTTGCCACGGTCACCGTACGCAACACCGGCAGCGAGTCACTCGACGGTTGGCTCGTCCGGTGGCGGTGGTCCGGCGACGAGCGGATCCAGTCGGTCTGGGGTGGCGTGTCCGACGGCGCCGGCGCCGACGTCACGATCCGCAACGCGTCGTACAACGGCACCGTCGCGCCGGGCGGTAGCACCACGTTCGGGCTGCTCGCCTCGGCCGGCACGGCGCCGTCCGGGATCACGGCGACCTGCGCCGGCTGACAAGCGACCACGTTGGTCTGTGGACCGCTGACCGGTCCGCAGACCAGCGGGGTGCGCCGGGCCACCGGCGGGTCCACTGTCCGCAGGCTTGACTTTGCGTCATAAAGTAGTTTGCGTGACAGCCGACGATGACCTGCCGCCCGAGAACCCGGCCGCGGCCCTTCGACTGATCGACGAGCAGCGGGCGACCGCCGCGCGTCAGTTCGAGCCGGACCCACGTGCCTACTACTGGCCCTGGGGTCTGGCCTGGCTGATCGGCTTCGGGCTGCACTTCCTCTACTTCTCGCCGGGTGACGTGCCCCTGGTCGAGATGCCCTCCTGGCTGCCGCTGACCACGTTGTTCGTCCTGCTGGCCGCCGCGGGTGCCGTCTCGGCGGTGGCCGGCGCGCGGGCGTACGGGCAGGTGGCCGGCGAGTCCGCTCAGCGTGGCGCCTGGTACGGCTGGTCCTGGGGGCTCGGTTTCCTCACCCTCTTCGTGCTCGCCGGCCGGCTGTCCGACAGCCTCCCGCCGGACCTCGTCGGGCTGCTCTGGTCGGCCCTCGCGGTGGGCCTGACCGGCATCCTGCACATGGCCGGCGGCGCGGTCTGGTTGGACCGCACCCTGTTCCTGCTGGGCGTCTGGATCACCGTGGTCAACCTGCTGGGCACCATCGCCGGTCCCGGCTGGCACGCCCTGGTCGTCGCGGTCGCCGGCGGCGGGGGGATGCTGCTCGCCGGGCTGCTGGGCTGGCTGCGTCGCCGGGGCCGGCAATGACCGAACTCGACCCGGTGATCCACGCGCAGGCCCGGCTGCGGGTGGTCGCCTCCCTGTCCGCCCTGCCCGATCGTGATCAGGTGACCTTTCCGCGCTTGCAGGAGCTGCTGGGAATGAGCGCGGGAAACCTCTCGGTGCACCTGCGGCGGTTGGAGGAGGCCGGCTACGTCGCCGTCACCAAGACCCACCGGGGTCGTACCCCGACCACCCTGATCGCCCTCACCAGCCGTGGTCGCCTGGCCTTCGAGGAGTACACGGAGGCGATCCGGGCGCTGCTGGCGCCCGCCCACACCAAGGAGACGCCATGATCCTCGCCCGGGCCGAACAGGCCACCCGACGCTACGGTGACGTCCTGGCCCTCGACCGGGTGGACCTGGACGTGCGGGCCGGCGAACTTGTCGGTCTGCTCGGGCCGAACGGCGCCGGCAAGAGCACCCTGCTCAACCTGCTCGTCGGGCTGCGCCGCCCCACCGGCGGCCGGGTGCTGCTGTTCGACGGCGATCCCCGGGATCCCGCGTACCGCCGCTGGGTCGGGGTCACCCCTCAGGAGACCGGGCTGCCCGGCTCGCTCCGCGTCGGTGAGGTGATCGACTTCGTCGGCGCGCACTTTCCCGACCCGGTTCCACGGGCCGAGTTGCTCGACCGGTTCGGTCTGGCTGATCTCGCCCGGCGGCAGACCGGTGGTCTGTCCGGCGGGCAGCGGCGGCGACTGGCGGTGGCGCTGGCCTTCGTCGGTCGGCCCCGGCTGGTCCTGCTCGACGAGCCGACCACCGGGCTCGACGTCGAGGCCCGGCACGCGCTGTGGGAGGCGATCCGGGCCTTCCACGCCGACGGTGGCACGGTCCTGCTCACCAGCCACTACCTGGAGGAGATCGAGGCGCTGGCCCAGCGGGTGGTGGTCATCGGGCAGGGCCGGGTGCTCGCCGACGACAGTGTCGCCGCCATTCGTGGCGTCGTCGGCCTGCGTCGGGTCAGCCTGACCGCCGACGAGCTGCCGACCCTGCCGGACGTGGTCCGGGTGGAACGGGACCGGGAGCGGATCCACCTGCTCACCGGCGACGCCGACCAACTGGTCCGCGACCTGGTCACCGCCGGTGTGTCCTTCCGTGACCTGGAGGTCCGACCCACCTCGCTGGAGGAGGCGTTCCTCACCATCACCGCCGAGAGCCGGCCGGCGGAGGCCGGCGTACCGACCACCGCCTGAGGAGACGCCGTGCAGTACGCCCTGGCTCACGCCCGTTACCAACTGCTGGAACTCGTCCGGACCCCGGTCGCGGTGTTCGGCAGCGCGTTCTTTCCCGCCGTCGCGATGCTCTTCTTCGTGGTACCGGCCGTCGGTGACGACGCCGTCGGGGCCACCTACGCCACCGCCGCCATGGTCACCTTCGCGGTGCTCAGCGCGAACGTCTTCCAGTACGGCGTCGGCGTCGCCGAGGACCGGGCCCAACCGTGGGATCCGTACCTGCGGACCCTGCCGGTGGGGCCGGCACCCCGGTTCGCCGGCCGGGTCCTGGCCGGGCTGACCCTCACCTACCTGTCGCTGCTGCCGGTGGTGCTCATCGCGGCGCTGCTGACCGAGGCGCACACCACCGCCGCGGGGTTCGCGCTCGCCGCCGCCACCGTCGCGCTGGTGTCGGTGCCGTTCACGCTGATGGGGCTCGCCATCGGGTACGCCCTGCCGAGCAAGGCGGCGATCGTGGTCGCCCAACTGGTCTTCTTCCCCCTGGCCGTCGGCGGGGGTCTGCTCACCGCGCCCGGGCAGGCACCCGCCTTCATCGAGGCGATCGCGCCGTTCCTGCCGACCCGGGGGGCCGTGGAACTGATGTGGACGGCGGTTGGCGACTTCCGGCCCGATCCACTCTCGATGGTCATGCTGGGGGTGTGGATCGTCGGATTGGCGACGCTGGCCGGCTGGGCGTACCGGCGCGACGAGGGGCGGCGCTTCTCCTGAGAAACGTCACCGGGGCACCGAGGTGATCGCGCGTGCCACCATGCAAGGTGAGTCGACTTCGGTACCGAGGGGTGGCGCATGCAACCTGATCATTCTCGGCGCAGACACGTGGAGGCGATCCGCTCCGGTGAGGTCGAGTTCTTCGCGGAACTGCTGGACGGAGGTGGCCCGGAGAACGTCTCACCGGCGAGACTGCTCTCCTTCGACGGCGTCCGTGAGACGGTCGAGGTCATCGCCGACGAGCTGTCCCGAGCCTGGCAACAGGCCAAGCCGACGGAGGCGACCGTCGAGTTCGGCCTGTCGCTGACCGCCAAGGCGGGCCCGCTGACCGGGCTCATCGTAGCCGGCGACGGAGCGGCCACCTTCAAGATCACACTGGTCTGGAAAGGCGGTTCGTGACCCCGGTCGGTCAACCGTCCGGCGGTGGCCCGGTCGACTCTCGCCAGTTGCGCCGGCACGTGGTCCGGGTGGCCGGGCCGGACGGGACGTTGCTGGGCAGCGGCTTCTTCATCGCCCCCGGCTGGGTGGTGACGGCCGCGCACGTCGTGTTCGACCGCGACCGCCAAGGCTTCCACACGGCGGTCGATGTGACGCCGGCCGCCGCTGACGTCGGTGACGGTGCGGTGCCCGCCGACGTGGTCGCCCACTCCGATCCGCCGGAACGCACCATCCTGTGGCCGTTTCCGGATCTGGCGCTGTTGCGCCTGAAACCAACCCGGCCATGGGTGGGCCGACACCCTGTCGTGTGGACGGCCAGCGGTGAGCCACTGGGCGACGACTGCCACGCCTACGGATTCGCGGCACGGGAGTTGGTCGGCCCACCGCCGGGCGCACCGGCACGGTTCATCTTCGAGGGGGTCGACGGCGACGGGTTCTTCCGGCTCAAGGCGGGCCAGGCGGCTCCCGGCCTGTCCGGGGCACCCTTGCTGTGCCCGACCCGGCGGGCCGTCGTCGGGGTGCTGACCGGTACCCGGGACCGCGACGGTGACCTGGGAGGCTGGGCGGCACCGATCTCGGCGTTGCTCGGCGAGCTGCCCGGTGTGCCCGAGGCACTCGTGGCGCACGGGCGCGATCTGCTGCGGCTCGGGGCGCAAGCGGTGCTGGCCGACCGCCGGACATGGCACGCGGTCCTACCGGTGCCGGAGGCCGCGGCCCTGCGGCCGAGCTGGGAGGGGTTCGTCCGGATGCCCGGCTCCCTGCCGGCCGAGATGCTGCTCGCCGACGCGCGGGTGGTGCCGTACCGACTGCGCGACGAGGACCTCGCGCACGCCGTGCGGTGGTGCGAACGACCCACCGCGATGGAGGTGTGGCGTTTCGCCGGCGTCGGAGGTGCCGGCAAGACCCGGCACGCCATCGAGTTGTGCCGGTCCATGGACCGATGCGGCTGGCTGGTCGTCCGGTGGACTGAGCTCACCGCCCTGTCCAGCGCGGTGCACGAGGTCGCCGGACTGCCGCTGCCCCGGCTGATCGTGATCGACTACGTCGAGGCGATCGCGATCCACACGCTGCGGGAGCTGCTCGACAAACTGCGACGCAACGCCAGCCAGCTCGCGCCGGTACGGGTCGTGCTGCTGACCCGGACGACGGCCCGTGGCACGGCCAACGGGGACATCGTCCGGGAACTCGGCAAGGGCGCCGAGCCGGCCCTGCGCACGATCCTCAGCGGCAGCGGAGACCCGATCGCGATTCGTGGTCTGCCGCTGGCCGAGCGCCGTGATCTGTACGGGGCGTCGTTCAAGGCTTTCCGGCGTGCCTGGTTCGGCGAGAAGTCGCCGCCGACGCCCCCGGTGCCGCCGCTGGGCGAGAAGCGGTACGAGGTGCCGCTGGAGGTGTTGCTCGAGGCGTTCGACCGCGCGCTGTCCGACCAGGACGCGGCGCGGGACCGGCCGCCCGTCGACCGCGCGCTCGATCACGAGGCGCGCCACTGGAACGGGCAGGCGCCAGCGGCACTGGCCGAGCGGACCCGCCGTGCCGCGGTCGCCCTGGCCAGCCTGGCCGGCGCCGAGGACGGCGACCAGGCCGACGGGCTGCTCCAGATCCTGCCCGAGCTGCGCGGTGAGCGCAGGTCGGCAGTGCGGGGTGAGACGGTGCTCTGGCTCTCCGCGCTGTACGCCGGGCCGTTGCAGGTCAATCCCGTCCGTCCGGACCTGCTCGGCGAAGCGCTGGTCGCCGAGACCCTGGCCGGTCAGCGTGACGCTGGACGTGAACTGCTCGCGGCGGTGTTCGACCTGGCCGACGACGGGCAGGTCGCTCGGAGCCTCGACCTGCTCGCCCGGCTGGCGGCCAGCGACTCCGTCGCCGCCACGGCGGTGGCCGCGGCACTGTTCGACAGGCACACCAGCCTCACCGACCGGGCAGAGGTCCGGGCGCACGGCGGCGGTGACCGGCCGGGCAACCTCGACCTCGCGATCGGGCTGCAACGGCTGCTCGCCGGTGGCGTGGAGGCACAGGTGGAGGAGGCGGCCCGGACCGGGCAGGCCGGCGACATCAGGATGATCGAACTCTCCACCTCGTACAACAGGATCGGTGACCTGGCCCGGGATTCCGGGCAGAGCGAACGCGCCGAGGCCCTCTACACCCGCGCGTTGGGCATCCGGGAGCGCCTCTCCTGGGCGCGGCCGGACGACGACCACCTCGCCCGGGAGTTGTCGATCTCGTACAACAAGCTCGGGCGGCTGGCGGCCTGGCTGGGTCAACCGGAGCTCGCACGTGGGCTGTACGAGAAGGGGCTGGCCATCCGGGAGCGACTGCACCGGGCGCATCCCGTCGACAGCGCCTACGCGCGTGACCTGGCGGTGTCCCGGCAACGGCTCGCCGAGGCCATCCGTGAGACGGGCGACCCGATCCGGGCGGAGGCGTTGTACCGGCAGGTGTTGGAGATCCGCGAGCGTCTGTTCACCCAGGAGCCGAACAATCCGACATTCGCTCGGGATCTGTCCATCTCCTACGACGTGCTCGGTGATCTCGCTTTGGAGAGCGGCGATCCCACGCAGGCGCGGCACCTGTACGAACGAGGCCACCAGTTGCGGGAGCGACTGTCGAGTGACGATCCGGACAACGTCACGTTCGCCCGGGACCTGTCGGTCTCCTACGAGCGTCTGGGCGATCTCGCGGCGGAGGCGACGCAGTTCGCGGAGGCCCGGCGGCGATACGAACTGGCACTGGACATCCGACGTCGGCTGCGGGACGTGCAGCCGCGCAACACCGAGTTCTCGCACGATCTGCTGGTGTGCCACGGCGGGCTGGGTGAGCTCGCCGTGCAGGAGGGCCAGTTGGCCGACGCCGAGCGGCACTACCGGCTGGGGCTCGACGTCGCCGAGGATCTGCTCGCGGTCGAGCCCCGCAATGCGAGGTTCGTCCGCGACGCGCTGTTCTTCTACTCCGGCCTCGGAGCACTCGCCGCCGAACGCGACGACGGCGAAGCGGCGGAGCGCTTCTACCGGCTGGGTCGGACCAGGGCCGAGCAGATGCTCGCCGCCGAACCAGGGAGCATCCACTTCGCCCGGCACCTGGCGTCCTTCTACGACAGACTCGGTGAACTGGCGCTCGGCGGTGTGACCCGGCCGCGCTCCGGCAACGCGGAGACGCTGCTCAGCGCGGCGGCACACGTCCGCCGCGAGCTGAGGGGCAGGGATCCGGCGAACGTGGAGCTTGCCGAGGAGCTGGCGCAGTCGTTGCTGCTGTTCGGTCGGGTTCTCGCGGAGCCGGCACGGACGGCGACGCTGGCCGAGGCGCGCGAGGCGCTGGAACCGTTCGAACATTCGGGGAGACTCAGCCGAGGCGGACGCGAGTTGTTGTATAGACTGCGCCCGCTGGACCCGGCGGCACCCTGGTGATCCCATACTGCCGCCGACATCTCGGCATGTCGGGCTGGGCAGTATCGACCGATTGACTATGTTCATCCCGATGCTGAGGAATCATGCTGAGCTGGGAAGGACCTGCGCCGTTCGTCGGGGGTGATCGCCCGTCGGTGCCGCTCCGCCCCGAAACATCGATGGAACATCCAACCCGGATCGTGGTGCCCGCGCTCCGCCCAGAAAGAGCAAGACCATGAACATTGCCGAGAACCAGCAAGTCAGCATGACCGAGTGGCTATCCGAGCTGCGACGTCGGCCGTTGGGTGAGATCCCGGTGGCGCGGGCGGTGGACGTGACCCGAACGGTCCTGCGTCATCGCGACGACGCCGAGGGTGGCGTGGAGGTTGCCCGGTTCGGATCCGTCGCGTAGGCCCCGGTCGTCGTGCCGACCAGCGGGTCACCGGGGACGGCCTGGCCCATCAGCCAGTACGTGCTGAAGGTCCACAGCCGGTGCGACCTGGCCTGTGACCACTGCTACGTCTACGAGCACGCCGACCAGAGCTGGCGCGGCCGTCCGATGGTCATGGACGCCCGAACGGTGGCGGCGGTCGCCGAACGGATCGCCGAGCACGCCGCCACCCATCGGCTGCGGCGGGTGAGCGTCGTCCTGCACGGCGGCGAACCGCTGCTGCTCGGACCCGACCGCATGCGGCAGGTGCTGGCGGTGCTGCGGCGACGGATCACTCCCGTCAGCCACCTCGACCTGCTGATGCAGTCCAACGGGGTCCGGCTGTCCGAGCCGTACTGCGACCTGTTCGCGGAGTACGACGTCCGGGTGGGCATCTCCCTCGACGGTGACCGGGCCGCAAACGACCGGCACCGGCGGTTCGCCAACGGTGCCAGCAGCCACCCCCAGGTGCTGCGGGGCATCGGGCTGCTGCGAACACCGGCCTATCGTCGTCTCTTCGCCGGCATCCTCTGCACGGTGGACGTCCGCAATGACCCCATCGCCGTGTACGAGGCGTTACGAGCCGTCCGGCCGCCCCGCCTCGACCTGCTGCTGCCGCACGCGACCTGGGCGAATCCGCCGTACCGGCCCGCCGGGCGGGCCACGCCGTACGCGGACTGGTTGCTGGCTGTGCACGAACGCTGGACGGCCGACGGGCGGCCCATGCCGATCCGGCTGTTCGACTCGCTCCGTTCCACCGCGGCGGGCGGCCACAGCGGCAGCGAGTGGGTCGGTCTCGATCCCGCGGACCTGGTGGTCGTCGAGACCGACGGCACCTGGGAGCAGGTCGACTCGTTGAAGACGGCGTACGACGGGGCCGCGGCCACCGGCCTGAGCGTGTTCACGCACACCGTCGACGAGGTGTCGAGACTGCCCGAGATCGCGCTCCGGCAGACCGGACTGGCCGGGCTGTCGGCGCAGTGCCGGACCTGTCCGGTCGTGACCCAGTGCGGCGGTGGGCTGTTCGCCCACCGGTACCGAGAGAGCAACGGCTTCGACAACCCGTCGGCCTACTGCGCCGATCTCAAGGAGTTGATCGTGTCTCTGAGCGCCCGACACGACGTCGAACCGCCGGTCACCGCACCTGTCGATCAGGACGGCACGGACCTGCCCGACGGTCTGCTGGACCGGATCGCCGCCGGTCGTACCGACGCCGACGCCGTCCGCTTCCTCGCCGAGTCCCAGCTCGCGATCACCCGGGCGATGCTCGTCGAGGTCGCCGACGGCACGCCGGTCACCGAACGGACCGGCTGGGAGGCGTTGGTGCGGCTCGACCGGGAGGCGCCCGACGCGGTCGAGGAGACGCTGCGACATCCGTACGTGCGGGTGTGGGCGGTCGACGCGCGGCGGCAGCTCGGCACCGACTCCGCCGCGGCGGCCCAGCTGTCCTGTGTCGCCGCGGCGGCCGCGGTGCGGGCCGGCGCCAACGTGGAACTCGACGTGCCGATGCGCGCCGGGGTGCTGCATCTGCCGTCGCTGGGCGCGGTGACGGTGCCGGAACCGGTGACCGGCGCCGCCGTCCTGACCGTCGAGCCCGGCAGGTGGCGCCTCCGGCACGCCGCCGGTACGACCCTGGTGTCCTTCGACGGGGATCTCCACGCCACGGCGCCGCAGGTGACGGGGGGCCGCTGGCAGGCCAACCGCCGGCTCGCCTTCGCCGGCACGACGATCCTGTTCGAGGACCTCGACCCGCACCGGGACTGTCACGACTGGAAGGCCGCGGAGCGCCCCGACGCGTCGACGCTGGCCCGCTGGGGTGAGGTCCTGGCCGGTGCCTGGTCGAGCATCGAGGCCGATCTGCCACACCAGGCCGCCGCCGTACGGGCGGGACTGCGGGCGGTGGTGCCGCTCGTCGACGACCCGACCGGTACGCTGCGCAGCTCCACCGCCCGGCAGGCGTTCGCGTCGGTCGGCGTCGCGCTGGCCGACGCCTCCGCCACGGCCGTGATGATCGCCCATGAGTTCCAGCACAGCGTGCTCGGGGCCCTGCTCGACCTGTGCGACCTCTTCGCACCCAGCCCCGCCGTCCGGTTGACGGTGGGCTGGCGATCCGACCCGCGGCCGGTCGAGGGGGTGCTCCAGGGCACCTACGCGCACCTCACCATCACCGAGATGTGGCGGCAGCGGGCCAGCCGGGAGGCACCGGGCGGCCCGGCGCACCAGCGCCACGAGCAGTTCCGGACCTGGACCGCGGACGCCGCCGACGCCCTGCTGGGCAGCGGTGCGTTGACACCGGCCGGTAACCGGTTCGTCCGTCGACTCGCGGCGGCGTTGACACCGTGACCACGGCCGTGCGGGTGGCCACCGCGACGGAGCTGGCCGACCAGCTCGCCGCGGTCGGGCTTGCCCCGGGGCGACACGTACTGGTGCACGCGTCGATGCGGGCGGTCGGTCCGGTGGACGGCGGCGCGGCGACCCTGCTCGCCGCGCTGCGTCGGGTCGTCGGTCGGGCCGCCGTCGTGGTCCCCGCGCAGACCGCCCACAACTCCACATCCAGTCCCGCGTTCCGCGCCGCGACCAGCGGACTCAGCCCCGCCGGGGTGGCCCGGCACATCGATCGGATCGAGGCGTTCGATCCCGCGGACACGCCGTCGCGCGGGATGGGGGTACTCGCCGAGCAGGTCCGCCGGAGTCCGTCCGCGGTCCGCAGTGGACATCCGCAGACCTCCTTCGCCGCCGTCGGTCCCGGCGCGACCGACCTGATGCGGGTGCACGACCTCGACTGCCATCTGGGGGAGCGGTCTCCGCTGGGCGCCCTGTACGACGCCGACGCGACGGTGCTGCTGTTGGGGGTGGACCACCGGGTCTGCACCGCCTACCACCTCGCCGAGTACCGGCTGCCGACGCGGCGGACCCGCGCCTACTGCTGCTTCGTGCGCGACGGCGACCGTCGGGTGCGAATGGACTTCACCGGTCTCGATCTCGACGACAGCGACTTCGGCCGGCTCGGCCGGGCGCTGGAGCGGTCGCCCGATCCGGTGGTGGTCCGCGGCCGGGTCGGCGGCGCGGTCGGGCGCAGCATGCCCGTGCGCCGCGCGGTCGACTTCGCGGTCGGCTGGCTGTCCCGTCACCGTCAACATCGCGACGCTGGTGGGTGTTGGCCCTTTCACGTATCGTGATGTTCGCCTGACGTGTGGACGGTTGGGGGACGGCGGTGCGACTCGGCTCAGCCTCTCCCACTCGGGAGCGGCCTCGATGACGCCAGACGAGACAGAGTCGCCTTCCGGGCAGCAGCCCTGCTACTTCTTTCTCAGTCACGCGCATCCGACCACCGTGGACCGCACCGTCGAGCTCGACTACTACGAGCGGACGGTGTTCGAGGACCTGGCCCGGGTGGTCGGTGGGCTGCCGAGGGAGCGGCCACACTGGCGGACCGGGATGTTCCGGCCGTGCGGCGACCCCTCGGCCCGGTCGGCGGCTCGCGTCGAGCGGGCGTTGGCCACGGTCGCGGTGTTCGTCGCCCTGCGTTCGGAGTGCTACGACACCGACGAGGTGGCCGCCACGGAACGCGCCGCCTTTCTCCGGCAACCGGCGACCCTGCACTCCCGGCTGCCGGGCCAGCGCCTGTTGCCGGTGCTGTGGGAGGTGCCGCCGGGCGGCGCGGGCGAGGACACCGTCGCGGCCATCCCGGGTGTGCCGCAGTACGCCGAGACCGGACTGATCGCCCTCAGTCGCCGGCGCGGTGAGCGCGACGCGTACGAGCGGGTGCTGGCGTACCTCGGCGACTCGATCATCGAGCTGGCCGAGGGGCGGGGCGACGCTCAACCCGTCCCCTGGCCGCCGCGCCCGCCCCAGACGCGGACGGAGTTCGTGATCGCGACGCTCGCCGTGCCACCGGACCTCGATCCGTCCGGCGACGCTCAGCCTGCCGCCCGGCAGGACGGTCCCGACCGCCTGCGAGAGATCGCGACGCGGGTCGCCGCGACCGTCGACCGCGCCAGATTCGACGTGCAACTGGTCGAGGTGAGCGCCGGGTACGAGCAGTTGGGGCGGCGGCCGGCCGTGCTGCTGGTCGAGGAGCGGGTCTGGGTCGACCCGGCGACCGGGGTGAGCGTGCGGCGCCTGCTGGGGGCGCTGCCCGCCTGGGTGCAGCCGTTGATCGTGCCAGCCGGCGACGAACCCCTCCGGGCTCCCGAGGACGACGGGTGGGGCGGGCGGCCGGCCCGAGCCGCCGTCGGGCACCGGGCGTCTCGACCCCGCATCATGGCCGCCGCCGACGATCCACTCACCATCATCGCGGTCACGATCGGCCGGGCCGTCCGCCACTTCGACGACGAACACCTGGTGGAACGCCGGTACCCGCCCCGACCTCGGTCGAACAGCCATCCGGAGGAGTAGCCGACATGACGGACACCCGGGACGGTCAGATCATCACGTTCTACTCCTACAAGGGCGGCACCGGCCGGACCATGGCGCTGGCCAACACGGCGTGGATTCTCGCCGCGAACGGCCATCGTGTGCTCGTCGTCGACTGGGATCTGGAATCGCCGGGCCTGCACCGCTTCTACCGGCCGTTCATCCACGAGGGCATGCTCCGTGGCGCCGGTGGTGTGATCGACATGTTGGTGGGCTACGAGGGTGCGGCGAAGGAGGCGGCCGGTCGCGACCCGGCCGCGCCCGGGGAGCTACGGCACGCGACCTTCGCCGACGTACGACGACACGCCTTCTCGATCAACTGGCGGTGGCCACCGGGCGGAACGCTCGACTTCCTCGGCGCGGGCCGGCACAACCACAGTTACAGCCGGTCGATCTCCGGGCTCGACTGGGACCACTTCTACGAGGTGCTGGCCGGCGGCGCGTTCTTCGACGCGCTGCGCGCGGACATGAAGCGCAACTACGACTACACCCTCATCGACAGTCGTACCGGGCTCAGCGACGTGGCGGACATCTGCACGGTGCACCTGCCGGACACCCTGGTCGCCTGCTTCACCCTCAGCGAACAGGGCATCGAGGGTGCCGCCGAGGTGGCCCAGTCGATCAGCCGCAAGACGATGCCCCGGCGGATCCGGGTGCTGCCGGTGGCGATGCGGATCGACCCGGCCGAGAAGCTCAAGGCGGACACCGGTCGGCTGGTGGCCCGGCAGCGCTTCGACGGCCTGCCGGCGCACCTCGGTGACGAGGCACGGGAGCGCTACTGGGCCCAGGTGCAGGTGCCGTATCTCGCCTACTACGCGTACGAGGAGACACTGGCCACCATCGAGGACAGTTCGGGTGCGCCCGGCAACCTGCTCGGTGCGTTCGAGAAGCTGACCGACGTGATCAGCGAGGGCCGGGTGACCCGGCTGCCCACCATGGACGAGGCCGACCGGGTGCGGGTCAAGGCGCAGTTCGTGCGGATGGCGGCGGTCCGCGAGACCGAGGTGGCACTGCGGTACGACATCGCCGGTGCCGGGTGGGCCGAATGGATCTCCTGGATCCTGCGTGAGGTGGGCGTTCAGGTGCACGACCCGGGTCCGGCGGGGCGGCTCGAGGGAATCGCCGTGGCCGCTCGTCCCCTGGTGATCAACACTGCCTCGGAGGAGGTCGAGCTGGGGCTCAACGCCGCCCTGATGCGCCCGTCGCGCCGGCCGCTGATCGTGCACGTCGGCACGGCCCAGTCCACCGTGCTCCCGGTGACCGCCGCCAACTCCATCCGGCTGGGCCGGCTGGACGAGCGTCCGGCCGCGGAGCAACTGCTGCAACTGGTCGGCTTCCCGCCACCGAAGACCGAGTTCCTGGTCGGTGCGCCGCGCTTTCCCGGCCGACCGCAGACCGTCTTCCAGGCGCCGCCACGCAATCTGCTCTTCACCGGTCGGGACGGGCTGCTCGCGTCGCTGCGCGGGCTGCTGCGCGCCCAGAGCGACGCCGCCGTGCCCGTGGTGCTGCAGGGCATGGGCGGGTTCGGCAAGACCCAGCTCGTCACCGAGTACGCCCACCGGTTCCGGGGCGCGTACGACGTGGTCTGGTGGATCGACGCGGACGGCGCCGCGGACGTCGACGGCGGGCTCTACGATCTCGGTCGCCGACTCGGCATGAATCTCTCCAGCAGCGTGCGCGAGGGAGCGCAGACGGTCAAACAGGCGTTGTCCCGTGGCGAGGGCGGGCTGCGCTGGCTGGTGGTCTTCGACAACGCCGAGCGGCTGGACCGGATCAAGCAGTTGCTGCCCAACGGCCCTGGGCATGTCGTCATCACCTCTCAGGGCCCCGGTTGGCTGGAGCAGGCGCACGTGGTGCCGGTGGACGTGTTCGACCGAGCCGAGAGCGTCAACCACCTGCGCCGCCTGCTGCCCGACCTCGGCGAGCGGGACGCCGACCGGATCGCCGAGGCGCTGGGGGATCTGCCGATCGCCGTGGCCGCCGCCGCGGCGTGGCTGGTCGAGACCCATTCGCCGGTGTCGGAGTACCTGGCGGCGATCGAGCAGGGTGACCTCGGTGCCCTCGGCTCGGAAGCGGACATCGGCCGGGTAGAGGCGGCGTGGCGGCTGTCGCTGGACCAGTTGGCGACCCGCCGGCCGGCCGCCTACCGCCTGTTGCAGCTCTGCGCGGTGATGGCACCCGAGGTGTCGCTCGACATCGTCTACAGCACCGCGATGGCCGAGCACCTGCGGGCCATCGACCCGACGGTCACCAGCCGACTGATGATCAACAGGCTGGTGGAGCAGATCAAGCGGTTGGCGCTGCTCCGGCTGGACCAGCAGAGCGAGTACGACAGCCAGGGCACCGAACGCGAGAGCACCCGGATCGTGATCCACCGGCTGCTGCACTCGGTGGTGCGATCCAGGATGACCGAGGAGGAGATCGAGGACGCCAAACACCAGGTGCACCTGCTGATCGCGTCGGCGGCCCGCACGCTCGGCGAGGTGGATCTGCAGGACGAATGGCGTAAGTACCGGATGCTGTGGCCGCACGTCGAGGTCTCCGACGGCACGACCTGTGACTTCGCCCCGGTCCGGCAACTGCTCGTCGACCAGGTTCGCTACTTCTTCGTGCGCGGCAACCCCGACGGCGGGCTGGAGGTGGCCGAGCGCGTCGAGGCGGCCTGGACCGAGGCGCTCGGGCGGAACCTCGCCGAACCGGTGCGCCGCGAGGTACTCGTGCAGCTGCTGCAACTGCGGTTCAACAAGGCGAACGTGCTGCGCGACAAGGGTGCGTTCCAGGAGTCCTACGACCTGGACCGGGACGTGCACGCCCAGCAGGTCGACCTCCTCGGCGGCGACCACGCCGACGCGCTGATGACGGCCGGCAGCCTCGGTGGGGACCTGCGTGGGCTCGGACGCTACCCGGAGGCGCTCCAGCGCGACATCGACACCTACCACGCCTGGCGCCGGGAGTTCGGTGACGACCATGCGCGTACCCTCAACGCCCTGAGCAACCTGGCGGTCTCGCGGCGACTGATGGGTGACGTGACCGAGGCGTTGCGGCTGGACCAGGAGGTCTACGAACGACGCCGGCACCTGCTCGGCGAGGACAATCTCAGCACGCTGCAGTCCGCCACGTCTCTCGGGCGGGATCTGCGCGACGCCGGGCACTACGAACGCTCCGTCGAGTTGCTGACCCACGTGCGGGACGTATACGTCACGGTGATGGGGGAGGACGCCCGCTTCGTGTACGACGCCAACGCCAACCTGGCCGTGTCGCTGCGCAGCGCCGGCCGTACCCGCCAGGCGGGTGACCTGTTGGAGGTGGCCTACCACCGACTGGCGGAGATCCTCGGGCCGGATCACCCGGAGACGCTCGCCTGCCGGCTGAGCCGTTCGGTGACCCTGCTGGAACTGGGGGACTGGGAGCAGGCGGAGACCGAGACCAGCGCCGTGCGCGACGCGTACGCCCGGCAGCTCGGTGACCGGCACCCGCACAGCCTGGTGTGCCTGAACAACCATGCCGCGGCGGTGCGGGCCGGCGGCGACGTCGACGCGGCCCGGTCGCCGGCTCGGCAGGCGTGGGAGGGGCTCGGGGCGGTCCTCGGCGATCGACACCCGTACACCGTGGCCGCCCAGATCAATGTGGCGGTCATCGAGGCCGACCTGCATGAGCCCACCGAGGCGCTCGCCCTGTTGAGTGCCGCCGCCGATCTGCTGACGGACCTGCTCGGGCCGGCACATCCGCACACCCTGCGGTGCCGGGCGAACCACGCCCTCATCCAGCGTCGGGTGCACGGTGTGGACCATCAGGCGCAGGTCGACGAGGCCGTCGAGGCCGTCGAGGCCGTGGTGGCCAGGATCGGCGGCAACCACCCGTCGGTGGCGGAGCTGAAACGGGGACGTCCGGTCCGCCGGGTCATCGACCCGCACCCGTTCTGAGGCGGGTCTCCGGCTCACCAGTTCGACAGCCACTCCAGCATCTCGGGCAGGATCTCGACGGCACCGAAGTGGGCGGCGCCCGGCTGGACGTCGACCTGCGCGGTGTGGATCTGCCGGGCGAGCCACATGGTGTGGCTCACCGGCGCGAAGGTGTCCTGTTCGCCGTGCCACAGCCGGACCGGCGCGGTGATCGCCGACAGGTTGAATCCCCAGTCCTGCCGTAGCGCCAGCACGTCGTCGATCCACCCCTGCGGGCCGCTGCGCAGCGCCTCACGGTACGCCTGGGCGATCAGGCGTCGGATGGCCAGATCCCGCACGACGCGCCGGTCCGGCCAGGTCATGTCCGTCTCCAACTGGGTCAGCAGACTCTCCGGGTCGCGCCGGGTCCGCGCGGCCTGTGCCCGCAGCCGCTCCGTCAGCCGGAGCCGATCGTCGGTGGCGGCGGTGAAGTCCCGTACGTTGCTGGCCGCCATCCCGCCGAACCATTCGAGATCGGCGACGTCGGGTCTGGCGAAGCCCACGAGTACCGCTGTCCGGGTGACCGCGTGGGGCAGCAGCGCCGCGCAGGCCAGCGCGTGTGGTCCGCCGCCGGAGCGTCCGACCACGGAGAACCGGTAGATGTCCAGGTCCGCCGCGATCGCGGCGATGTCCTCGGCCGCGTCGGCGACGGTACGTCCGGGGCGGGGGGTGGAGCCGCCGTAGCCGGGCCGGTCGTAGCTGATCAACCGGATGCCGTACCGGTACAGAACTCCGCTTCGTGGCTTCGGGCCGCTGCGGCTGCCCGGGGTGCCGTGCAGCAGGAAGATGGGTACCCCGTCGGGCTTGCCGGTGATCTCCACAGTCAGCCGGCGACCGCCGGCACCGCTCGTGAACCGCACCTCCGTTGCCAGGCTCGTTCCCCCTTCCACTCGTCGGGGACCGCGATACCCGGCGGCGCCCAGGTCGCAGCCGTCGATGTCGTCAGGAACAGGGTAGCCCGCGGTGTCAGTCCGTCCGGCCATCCGACACCCGAAACATCGACCGGCGGTCATGCATTGTGCGTCGATGGTCGTGTCCGTGACGCGACCAGGCGTCGGCGACGCGACGTCCGGCCTAGAGTCGGGACATGCCGGAGATCGTCCAGTTGCTGGCCTCACCCGTACACCGGTTCGTGGGCCGCCCGGCGGACGGACCGGAGCCGGCACCGGCCGACGAGCTGGTCGACGAGATCCAGCTCCGGGCCGAGCTGGGCATCGTCGGGGACCGGTACTTCGGCAAGGCCGCGCACCGGCAGGCCAGCGTCACCGTCATCGCGGCCGAGTCGTTGCCACCGGGGGCCGGCCTGGCTCAGGTCCGGCGCAACATTCTGACCAGCGGCATTCCCGTGGACGACCTGGTCGGCTCGGTGCTGGTGCTCGACTCGGGTCAGGGGCCGGTGCGGCTGCGGCTGAACCGGGCGGCACACCCGTGCGCCTGGATGGACGTGACCGTCGGGCCGGGCACGTGGCGCGGCCTGCGCGGCCGGGGCGGTGTCCGCTGCACCCGCTCACCGACGGCCTCCTGCGGGTGGGCCCGGTCGACGTGACCGTCGCTGACGATCCGACCCGGCCCAGCTGAGCCGGGCCGCGGGCGCCGGGTCCGGCCGGTGTGACCGGCCGGACCCGCGTCGATCGGTCTACGGGTACGCGGTCAGGTAGGACACCTGGTTGCTGGCGTTGACCGTGTTGCCGACATTGTTGATCATCCGGTTGATCGTGCCGACACCACCGAGAGACACGGTCACCATGTTGGTGAACCGCACGTTCGGATTGTTCGGCACCTCGAACGACCGCTCGGCGACCACCGACGGATCGACGTTGAAGTAGGCGTAACTGCCCAGCCCCCACGCCTGGTGACTGGTCACCGAATTGGCCACCTTGTACGCGGCGTAGCCCCGGGTCGAGCCGTTGATCCAGGCCGCCTGGTTGGGCGGGTCGTACGGCAGCTCGTTCTGGTAGAAGTACGTCCGCCCGCCGTTGCCGTTCCAGATGGTCTGGTACTTCTGGTAGTGCTCGACGAAGAGGCCGTACATGGTGACGTCGTCGCCGTTGACGATCAGTCCGGTGTCGGCGGTGTTGACCGTCCAGCCGACGCCGTCGCCGTGGTCGGCCCGCCACAGCCACATGTGGTCGCCGATGACGTTGTCGCTGTTGACCACCAGGCTGGTGGCGGCCCGGCCGACGCCCGGCCCGCCGATGCGGAAGAAGACGTCGTGCAGCGAGGTGGGGTTGGCGGCGTGGCTGGCCGTGGAGCCGGTGGGGCCGACCTCCATCAGCACCGGGGAGCTGACGGCGCCGGCCTCGAACATGATGCCGGCGACCTTGACCCCGTCGACGTCGGCGACCCGCATCGCCACGGTCCCGTTGTCGGCCTGGATGGTGGCCAGCCCGAGGCCGAGGGCGACGGTGTTGGCCCGGTTGACCTGGATCGGCTCGGTGACCCGGTGCACGCCGGGTGTGAACAGCAGGTGCCGGCCCTGGGCCAGGGCGTTGTTGATGGTCGCCGCCGAGGTGCCCGGCCGGACGACGAAGAAGTCGGCGAGCGAGATCGACGAGCCGGCCGGGGTCTTGTTGTACCAGCTGGTGCCGGCGGAGTTGGCGCGCAGCGCCGGCACGAAGACCCGGTACTCGCCGGTGCCGTCGACGTAGAGGAAGGGCTTCTCCCGCACCAGCGGTGTGGTCGGGATGACGGTGTGCGACGGGTTCGGGAAGTTCGGCGTCGGCGCGCCGGCCACCCCCTGGAACACCATGTTCCACACTGAGCCGGTCCAGCCGTTGCCGAACTCGCTGTTGCGGGAGTACCACTGCTGCTGCGAGCCGGAGACCACCAGCCCGTCGATGCGGGTGTCGGCCATCAGTCCGCCGCTGGACCAGCCGGTGTATCCGTCCCAGAGCTGGATCTGGTTCTGCCCGCCGCGCAGGTGCATCCGCCGGTACGGCGCGGCCTGCGACACCGCCCACCGCTCGACGACCGTTCCGGCGGGCAGCGTCACCGACAGGTTCTCCGCGGCCCGCCAGAAGTTCTGCGTGGCGTTGCCGCCGAACCAGGCCGCCTCGGCGCGGACGTGCCCGTTGAGGTTGACGTCGTCGGGGGACATGCCGAGCCCGGCGACCTGGGTGAAGAAGCCGAGGTTGACGTCGGCGGTGTAGTTGCCCGGCTTGAACAGCACGGCGTACCGCTGCGGGCCGAACTGGTTGGTCTCCTGCTGGCTGAAGATGGTATTGAGCCGGCTCTGGATGGTGGCGGTGGGAGTGGCGGGATCGAACACGTAGGTGTTCGGGCCGAAGTTCGGGTTCCGTGGATCGGTCGGTTCGACCGGGTCACCCGGTCCGCCACCGCCGAACTCGCCGAAGACCTGGAACTCCCACAGCGAGTAGCCGTAGCCGGTGCCCCGCTGGGTGCCGTACATCCGGACGTAGCGGCCGCTGCCGGTGACGGTCAGCGTCTGGGTTCCGCCGCCGCCGTTCGTGGTGTTGTGGATGGTGGTCCAGGCGGTGCCGTCGTCTGAGGTCTGGATCTGGAAGGCCCGGGCGTACGCGGCCTCCCAGCGCAGGGTGACGCCGGTGATGGTGGCGCGGCTGCCCAGGTCGACTCGGAGCCACTGGGGGTCGCTGAAGGCGCTGGACCAGCGGGTGCCGGTGTTGCCGTCGACGGCCGCCGAGGCGGGGAAGGCGCCGCCTTCGGTGGAGGACGCGGTGGCCGGCCTGCCCTGGGAGAGCAGGACCGGCGCGGCCTGGGCGGGCACCGCGCCGACGGTCGGAACCAGCGCGGCGGCCAGAGCCACCGCGAGGCCGGTGAGCAGGCTGCGGGTGCGCGGTCTGCGGCCTGGCGCGGTTGGTACGAGGGAAACGGATGGTGTCATGACGTCGCCTGTCGGTCGAGGGGCTGCTGACGACGGGCGCGACGGGGATTCGGGACGGCTGACGCTGCCGCACGATGATGCCGCCGGGTTGGCACCGCTGTGCGGGGAGCGCGCTTGCCGAAGAGTGTTGCGGCGACGTTGCGTCGCCGTCAAGACATCGATCTGCACTCGCCCTGTCGATGACACTGAGTGGACCTCACTGAGCGTGTCGCCTTCGGCCGCCCTCTCCAACTGCGCTCGCCACGCTTTGCTCTGCTTCAACCCACGCAATAGCCGTTGAGCAGCGGTAGCGCCTTGGAGGTAAGGCGCCGCTCGACCGCGTGGCGCCACGGAGCGTGACCGTTGCGTCGGTTGAAGCAGAGCAAAGCGTGCCGTGGGTAGCTGGCCGGTCGGACGTGATGTCGCCGAGGGTGACGGCTCGGCGGACCGGGTCGCCGGGATTCCCGCGCGGGGAGAAGTGCCCGCGGGGGAGGGCTGCCGTCGTATGACGTTCCGGCCGAGGCGGAGACGAGCGGGTCTGCCGGGTGTCCGGGGCCTGCCGGGTGTCTGGGGCCTGCGGCCGTGAGGGTCTCCGTCAGCGGCGGGTGCCGCCGTTGGCAAGCAGGCGGGCGATGGGGAGGGTGGCGGCGCCGAGCGCGACCGCGTCGACGCCGAGCCGGCCCAGCTCGATGGTGGCCTGCGCGTACGGCGCGCGCAGGCCTGGCGGCCGGCGGCCGCGCGGATGGCGGGCAGCAGTCCGCCCAGCGCCATCGCGGCCCAGCCGCCGAGCACCACCCGCTCCGGGTTGAACAGGTTGATCAGGTTGGCCACACCGGCGCCCAGGTAGTCGGCGGTCTCGTCGAGGATCCGGCGCGCGGTCGCCGATTTCTCCGCCGCCGCCACCAGCGCGCCGAGCTGGGACTCCTCGTCCTCGCCGGGCACCGGTCGGCCGCGTCGGGCCTCCCGGTAACGGTCGATGACCGCCTCGGCCCCGACGTACGCCTCCAGGCAGCCGCGAGCGCCGCAGCGGCAGGGCCGGCCGCCGTACACCAGGGTGGTGTGACCCCATTCGCCGGCGCTGCTGGAGGCGCCCCGGTAGGTGACGCCGTTGGTCACCACGGCCGCGCCGACGCCCGATCCCACCAGGGCGAACACGGCGTGCCGGGCACCCCGCCCGGCGCCGAACCACATCTCCGCCTGGCCGAGGGTCTTCGCGCCGTTGTCGAGGTGCAGCGGCAGGTCGGTGCCCTCGGCGATCAGCCGTTGCAGCGGCACCCGGTGCCAGCCCAGGGTCTGTGCGTCCACGATCGCGTGGGTGCCCTGTTCGACCACCCCGGAGACGCCGATGCCGACGCCGAGCACCTCGGACCGGGTGATCCCGGCGTCGGCCAGCACCCGGTCGAGGCCGGCCAGCACGTGCCCGGCCACCGTCGCCGGCTCGGTGCCGTTGTGTTCCAACGGGTACTCGACGCTGCCCAGCACGGTCATCGTGAGGTCGAACAGTTCGACGCGTACCCGCGTCTCGCCCACGTCGACGCCGACCACGACGGCGTGGCGCGGTGCCACCCGCAGCATCATGCTCGGCCGGCCACCGTCGGACTCGGCGGCGCCGGCCTCCATCACCAGGCCCTCGTCAATCAGGTCGCCGACCACGTTGCTGACCGCCGGCTGGCTGAGCCCGGTGCCCCGGACGAGGTCCTGCCGGGTCAGCGGGCCGTCGAGGAAGATCCGGGACAGCAGGGCCGACCGGTTGCGTAACCGGACGCTGCGGTTCGTCGCCCGCGCCAGCTCCACGTGTCACCTCATCCCGTCGGCCGCCCCCGGCGACTGTACGACCCCGTGCTTGACGACCCCCCGCCGAACCATTTTAATGACGACATTAATTAAGCCGTGATGTAACTCCCTCCACCACCAATCTGAGACCGAAGGGGCAGCTCGTGTCGAGACGACACCTCGCGATGCTCACCGCCACCGTCCTGGCCGCCGCGTCGCTGACCGCCTGCGGCTCCGGCGACGAGCCGGGCGACGGCGGCACGACCCTCACGTACTGGGCCAGCAATCAGGGCGCCAGTCTGGAGGCCGACAAGGAGATCCTCCAGCCCGAGCTGGACAAGTTCGAACAGCAGACCGGCATCAAGGTCAACGTCGAGGTCGTGCCCTGGTCCGACCTGCTCAACCGACTGCTGGCCGCCGCCACCACCGGGCAGGGCCCGGACGTGGTGAACATCGGCAACACCTGGTCGGCCTCGCTGCAGGCCACCGGCGCGCTCGTCGAGTTCGACGACGCCACCCTCGACAAGGTCGGTGGCAAGGACCGGTTCGTCCCGGCCGCGCTCGCCGCCGCCGGAGCACCCGACAAGCCGCCGGCCGCCGTGCCGCTCTACAGCCTCGCCTACGCGCTGTACTACAACAAGCAGTCCTTCGCCGACGCCGGCATCACCGCCCCGCCCACCACCTGGGAGGAGATGGCCGAGGTCGGCCGCAAGCTCACCGGCGACGGCACGTGGGGCCTCGCAGTGGAGGGCGCCAACCCGTCGGAGAACGCCCACCACGCCTTCACCTTCGCTCAGCAGTACGGCGGGGAGTGGTTCGACGCCGCCGGTAAGCCGACCTTCGACACCCCGCAGAACGTCGCCGCCGTCAAGCGCTACGTCGACCTGATGGCCGTCGACAAGATCGTCAACCCGAGCAACGCCGAGTACGCGCAGAACCAGTCCGTCTCCGACTTCGCCAACGGCAAGGCCGCGATGCTGCTCTGGCAGGCCGCCGGCGCGAACCTCAAGTCACAGAGCATGGCGGCCGACGCCTACGGGGTGGCCCCGGTGCCGTTCCTGGCCAACCCGCCGGCCGGTGGCAAACAGGTCAACAGCATGGTCGCCGGGATCAACATCGCGGTGTTCAAGCACACCAAGAACCTCGACGGGGCGTTGGAGTTCGTCAAGTTCATGACCAGCGACACCGAGCAGGTCACGTTGAACAAGACGTACGGCTCGCTGCCGGCGGTCGGCACCGTCGCCGCCGATCCCGCCTTCGCCGCCGACGAACAGAAGGTGCTCGCGCAGACCCTGGCCACCACCGCGGCACCGCTGCCGCAGGTGCCCGAGGAGAGCACCTTCGAGACGCTCGTCGGCACCGCCATCAAGGAACTCTTCGCCGACGCGGCCAGCGGCAGGCCGGTCACCGAGGACAGCGTCCGGGAGAAGCTGACCCGAGCCCAGCAGCAGATGCGCTGACCACGGACCGCTGGCCGTGGGAGGTGCCGCCGACCCTCCCACGGCCAGCCCGCGAAGGGACCTCGATGACCACCACCACCTCGCCACCCGCCGCCGACCGGGCCGCCGGCACCGGCCGGCCGGCCCGTCCGCCGCCCGCCGCCCCCGCCGGTCCCTGCTGCCGTACCTGCTGCTCGCCCCGGCCGTGGTGCTGGAGCTGGCGATCCACGTGATCCCGATGCTCGTCGGTGCCTGGATGAGCCTGCTGGAGCTGACCCAGTTCCACATCCGCGACTGGTCCGGGGCACCCTTCGTCGGGCTGGACAACTACCGGGTGGTGTTCGACGTCGACTCCGCCGCCGGAGCCGAGCTGCTGCGCTCGTTCCGGGTCACCGTGCTCTACACGGTGCTCTCCGTGGGCCTGTCCTGGATGCTCGGCACCACCGCCGCGGTGCTGCTGCAACGACCGTTCCGGGGCCGGGCCGTGCTGCGGGCACTCTTCCTCACCCCGTACGCGCTGCCGGTCTACACCGCGGTGATCACCTGGACCTTCCTCTTCCAGCGCGACACCGGCCTGGTCAACCACGTCCTGGTCGACCAGCTGGGCCTGGTCGACGAGCCGCCCTTCTGGTTGATCGGCGACAACAGCTTCGTGGCCCTGCTGATCGTCTCGATCTGGCGGACCTGGCCGTTCGCGTTCCTCTGCGTGATGGCCGGCCTGCAGAACATCCCGGACGAGCTGTACGAGGCCGCCGCGATGGACGGCGCGGGGTTCTGGCGGCGGCTGCGCTCGGTCACCCTGCCGATGCTGCGCCCGGTGAACCTGGTCCTGCTGCTGGTGCTCTTCCTCTGGACCTTCAACGACTTCAACACCCCGTACGTCCTCTTCGGCGGCTCCGCTCCGGCCGAGGCCGACCTCATCTCGCTGCACATCTACCGCAGCTCCTTCCAGACCTGGGACTTTGGCACCGGCTCGGCCATGTCGGTGGTGCTGCTGCTGTTCCTGCTCCTGGTCACCGCCGGATACCTGTTGCTGACCAACCGACGGAGGAACGATGCGTGAGACCGCCGCCGAACGCTGGTCGCGCCGGATCGTGCTGACCCTGCTCGCCGGCTTCGTCCTCGTCCCGCTCTACGCGATGGTCAGCTCGGCGCTCAAACCCCTGCGGGACGTGCAGGGCGCCTTCACCTGGTGGCCCCGACATCCCACGTTGCAGGCGTTCGTGGACATGTGGTCGACCGTGCCACTCGGCCGCTACCTGCTCAACAGCCTGCTGGTGGCCAGCGTCGCCGCCATCTTCTCGGTCAGCGTGGCCATCTTCGCCGCGTACGCGGTCAGTCGCTACCGGTTCCGGGGCCGGCAGGTCTTCTCGGTGACCGTGCTGTCGACGCAGATGTTCCCCGGCATCCTGTTCCTGTTGCCGCTGTTCCTGATCTACGTCAACCTCGGCAACGCCACCGGCATCGCGCTCTACGCCAGCCGCACCGGCCTCATCATCACCTACCTCACCTTCTCGCTGCCGTTCTCGATCTGGATGCTGGTCGGCTACTTCGACTCCATCCCGCGCGGGCTGGACGAGGCCGCCCAGGTCGACGGTGCCGGCCCGCTGCGCACCCTGTTCCAGGTGGTGCTGCCGGCCGCCGTGCCCGGCGTGGTCGCGGTGACCGTGTACGCCTTCATGACCGCCTGGGGCGAGGTGCTGTTCGCCTCGGTGCTGACCAACGAGGACAGCCGCACCCTCGCCGTCGGACTGCAGGGCTACTCCACCCAGTTCAACGTCTACTGGAACCAGGTGATGGCCGCCTCCCTGGTGGTGAGCGTGCCGGTGGTCGCCGGGTTCCTGGCGTTACAGCGTTTCTTCGTCGCCGGCCTCACCGCCGGGGCGGCCAAGTGAGCCCGTCCACCACCAGAACCGAGGAGAACCCGCCCGTGCCGGACCTGTCCACGCTGCCGCCCGACTTCCGCTGGGGTGTCGCCACCTCGGCCTACCAGATCGAGGGCGCCGCCACCGCCGACGGTCGCAAACCCTCCATCTGGGACACCTTCTGCACTCGGCCGGGCGCCATCGACAACGGCGACACCGGGGAGGTGGCCTGCGAACACTACCACCGGTGGCCGCAGGACGTGGCGCTGATGCGGAGCCTGGGTGTCGGTGCGTACCGTTTCTCGGTGGCCTGGCCCCGGGTCCGTCCCGACGGGGCCGGCCGGGTCAACGCCGCCGGCCTGGACTTCTACGACCGCCTGACCGACGGGCTGCTGGCCGCCGGTATCCGGCCGTACGTCACCCTCTACCACTGGGACCTGCCGCAGGCGTTGCAGGACCGGGGTGGCTGGCCGCGCCGGGAGACCGCCGAGGCGTTCGCCGACTACGCCGCGGTGGTCGCGGCCCGCCTCGGCGACCGGGTGACCGACTGGTGCACCGTCAACGAGCCGCTCTGCATCGCCTGGATCGGCCACCTGGAAGGGCGGATGGCCCCCGGCGAGCGGGATCTTGGTCGGGCCGTGTCAGCCGCGCACCACGTGCTGCTCGGCCATGGCCTGGCCACCGCCGCGATCCGGGCCCACGCCGGTCGGCCGGCGTCGATCGGCCCGGTGCTGAACCTCAGCCCGATCGACGCGGCCAGCGATCGCCCTGCCGACGTGGCCGCCGCTCACCGGCTGGACGGGCACGTCAACCGCTGGTGGCTGGACCCGCTGCACGGTCGCGGCTACCCGGCCGACATGGTCGCCACCTACGGTGTCGAGCCGCCGGTACGCGGCGACGACCTCGCGGTGATCGCCGCGCCGGCCGACTTCCTCGGTGTCAACTACTACTTCCGGCAGGTGGCGGCCGACGACCCGGACGGACCGGCACCGTACGCCCGGCAGGTCCCGGTGGCGGGCGCGGCGCACACCGCGATGGACTGGGAGGTGCACCCCGAAGGGCTGGAACGGCTGCTTGTCGAGGTGAGCCAGGAGTACGCCCCGGCCCGCATCTTTGTCACCGAGAGCGGTTCGGCCTGGCCGGACGTGGTCACCGCCGACGGCACGGTCGACGACACCGAGCGCACCGACCATTTGGAACGGCACCTGGCCGCCTGCGCCGCGGCGGTCGGCCGTGGTGTGCCGCTGGCCGGCTACTTCGCCTGGTCGCTACTGGACAACTTCGAATGGGCGTACGGCTACGACAAGCGGTTCGGTCTGGTGCATGTCGACTACGCCACCCAACGGCGGACGGTCAAGGCCAGCGGCCACCGCTACGCCGAGCTGATCCGTTCCCACCAGCGGCGCACCGCGACGGCCGACACCGTCGCGGTGCGCGGATAAGCGGGCCGACGGGGCCCGGGACGCCCCGGGTGCCGCGCCGGGCGGCACCCGGGGCACCCGTGTGTCGGCCGTCGGCGCCCGGCTGGTCAGGAGTCGGGCTCGTCGTGGCGTTTCGGCAGCGCCCAGGGGTCGATCGGGACGGGCAGGACGGTGATCTCGTCGGCTCGGGCGCGTAGCCTGCGGGCCAGGGCCTGATTGGCGAGGCTGAAGCCGATGGTGAAGCTGTCGGTCGTCCCGGCGTTCGGTGTCACCGTGTCGGCCTGCTGGCGCAGCTCCCCGGCCAGCGCATTGCGCCAGCGTATCTCGGGCTGGGTGAGCCCACGGTTCGCCTGCTCCTCGGCGAGCCGCTGCCAGCGAGAGAGTAGTTCGTTCTCACTGGCCCGCAGGGCGTCCAGCGCCTCCGGCAGGGTGTCGATCTCCGGTAGCGCGGTCAGCACGAGATCGGCGACGGTTGACGCCAGCTCGGTCGAGTTCACCCCGACGGGGGCACGGTTCATCAGGTCGACGTTGGCCGGGGCGGTGATGCGCGGCGTCGAGGTGCGGGGGATCGACATCGACGCACCCTGGTTGGCGGAGGGGTCGCTGCTGGTCAACGGGGTCGACGTCGTGCCGTTGGTCGAGGCCGAGCTGAACCGGCGGTTCCCGGGTCGGGAGCTGAGGCAGGCCGAAGATCCGGAGGGACTGCGGGCGGCGTGGGCGGCGCTCGAACGGGCCTGGGCGGCGGCGGTCGAGCGGGCGATCGCGATGCCCGCCGGCACCGTCGACGCCTCGGTCGGTGGCGAGTGGTCCTTCGCGCAGACGCTGCGGCACCTCGCCTTCGCCGCCGACGTCTGGCTCGGCCAAGCGGTGCTACGCCTTCCTCAGCCCTGCCACCCGCTCGGGCAGCCGCACGCCGAGTACGCGATGGGCGGCTTCGACACCTCGATCTTCGCCGCCGGGCGGCCGGGGCTGGCCGAGATCCTCGACCTGCGTGCCGAACGGCAGGCCATGGTCCGCGAATTCCTCGCCACCGTCACCCCGCAGACGCTTGCCGAGCCTCGACGCCACCCCTGGTCGGCGGAGACCGAGGTGTCGGTCCTGCGCTGCCTGCACGTGATCATCGGTGAGGAGTGGGAGCACCTCCGCTTCGCCCTGCGCGACCTCATGACGATCGACACTGCCCGGACCGGCGGCTGACGCGATGTACCGAGCCCCGCCGGAGCCTGGCAGGCGTCTATCGGGACAGGATCTCCACGTAGCCGTCGGTGGCGTGCACCCGGATCCGCTGCCCGTCGCGGATCAGCCGGGTGGCGTCTGCCACCCCTACCACGGCTGGCAGGCCGTACTCCCGGGCGATCACCGCGCCGTGGGTCATCAGCCCACCGACCTCCGTCACCAGGCCGGCGACGGCGACGAACAGGGGCGTCCAACTGGGATCGGTGTGGACAGTGACGAGGATGTCGCCCGGTTCGAGATCGGCCTGGGCCAGGTCCAGGATGACCCGGGCGCGTCCTGCCACGGTCCCGGCGGAGACCGGCAGGCCGACCAGCGCACCGGCCGGCACGTCGTCGCGCCGGTACGCCCCGTCGACGGCCTCACCGTCCGAGGTGAGCACTCGGGGCGGCCGGAGTGCCTGGTACGACCGGAACTCGTCCCGGCGCTGACGGATGAGCCGGTCGTCGACCTGGTTGGTGCGCACGGCGTCGCGGAACTCGTCGAAGGTGAGGAAGAAGACGTCCTCCCTCTCGCGGATCACCTGCGCCAGCGCCAGGCGGTCGGCCTCGACCAGCAGGGCCTGCTTGTAGAGGAAGTAGCGGCTGATGATGTCGTACTTCGGGTACTCCCGGTAGCCGGCGAAGGTCCGGACCCGGTCGATCATCCGTTTGGTCTCGGCGGCCTTGCGTTCCCCGTCCGGCAGGGCCCGTAGCCGGGACAGCACCTCGCGCGCCTTCTGCTCCGCGGCCTGCCGTCCCCGCTCGAAACGACGCTCGGCGGCACCCGGCTCGGCGTGCCGGACGTGTTCCAGCAGCACCGGCAGCAGGGTGGTGGGACGTTCGCGCCACCGTGGCCTGGTGATGTCGATCTCGCCGACGCAGCGCATGCCGTACCGGTCGAGGTACGCCTCGATGGCCTGGCGCGCCTCGGTGCCGCCGGGCAGCCTCGGCAACTCGTCGAGAAAACTCTCGTCCTCGACGCCGTGCAGGAACGCCACCACCTCGGGATGCGGGCGGATCACGTCGGCGACGTCGAGCAGCGCCAGTCCCATCTCCGAGGTCACGTTGCCGGGAGCGGAGAGGGTAAGCGTGTCCGCCGCATTCTTCTCGCCCAGCCACTCCCGGAGGTGGTCGTTGAGCCACCAGGTGGCCTCCATCCCCGCCATGATCACCTGCATGCTCAGCGGGTCACTGAGCACCCGTTTGTGCTCGTCGAAGGCACTGGTCAGGAAGTCGAACAACGCCGCTCCGGTCTTCGTCCGGATCTCGCGCCGTAGGGCGGCGATGGAGGCTTGGCTGCGCTCGACCAGCCCGGCGACCACGGCCGGATCCGGGTCGATCGGAGTGACCGCCGGGCCGGCGGCCGGTGGGCCACCGGCCGTTCCGTCGGGTCGCGTCGCAACGGTCGGTTCCGGCCTCCTCGACCTGACGTCGGCGCGGTCGAGGACGGTCTCCAGTGCGTCCCTGACCAGCGGATCGCCCCTGCCCATGATCTCCAGGAGGGCGCTGCGGGTCGCGGGGGAGACCAGCCGTTGGGTGACGTCGACGAACAGCCTCCCGCCGGCCGCCCGCATCGGGGCCATGGCCGTCAACTGCCACATCGACAGCCCAAGCGGCTTCATGGCGTCGGTCATCATCTGCTGATGGCCGACCGAGACGTAGACGTGGTCGTCCCGGTCGTGGGCGGCCGGGACGGGGAACAGCGTCGTGATGGGCCGACTCTGCACGATCTGGAAGGCGTCATCCACCAGGCACCATTCGATGTCCTGCGGGCGGCCGAAGTGCGCCTCGATCCGCCGGCCGAGCCGCGCGAGTCGTACGACCTGGGTGTCCGTCAACGCCGGCTGCTCCCGCCGTCGCGGGTCGATCGCCTGCTCCCGGGTACCGCCGCCGGGCAGGGCGTGCAGGGCCCGCTGCTTGGTGGCGACCGTCCGGGTGACGATCTCGCCGTCGCGCACGGTGAACACGTCCGGGTTCACCAGGCCGCACACCAGGGCTTCACCGAGACCGAAGCTGGCGTCCACGGAGGAGACCCTCCGGTTGCCGGTGACCGGGTCGGCAGTGAACAGGATGCCGGCCGCGTCCGGGAAGACCATCCGCTGCACGACAACGGCCATCCGGACCGTACGGTGGTCGACGCCGTTGCGCTGCCGGTAGGTCACCGCCCGCTCGCTGAACAGTGACCCCCAGCACCGGCGGACGTGCTCGACGACCGCGTTCGTACCCACCACGTTCAGGTACGTGTCGTGCTGGCCGGCGAAGGAGGCCGTTGGCAGGTCCTCGGCGGTCGCGCTGGACCGGACGGCGTACCCGGCCCGCCCGCCGAGTTCGTCGACGAAGCCGCTGATCGCCGCCGCCAGGTCGGCCGGCACGGGCGTGGCCTGGATGGCGTGCCGGATCTCGGCACTGACTGCCCGGATGGCATCCCGATCGTCCGGGCACAGCCGGGCCAGCCGATCGAGCCGATCGTCGATCGACGGCACCTCCGCCATGATCCGCCCGAAGGCGTGGGTGGTGACGCAGCAGCCGGCCGGCACGGGGACGCCGTCGATCCGCGACAACGCCCCCAGGTGCGCCCCCTTGCCGCCTACGACGTCGACCCGCGTCTCATCGACGTCGTGCAGGCTCAACACATACCGCCCGGTCGTCTCGTCCGTCGTCAGCTCCCGCACGGTGTGCCCCGTCTCTTCGTCAGTTCCGCGTCCGGCCGACGATTCTGCGGCAGAACCCGGGTCTTGCCACAAGCCCCCTGGTGCGCTATACGTTAGGAGTGGCAGGGAGGTGACTCTCTGCCTTTTGTCTTTGTCGCCCGTCGCGGGGCTCCGCCACCGGCCGGACGGGGAGGCCAACCAGTGGATGTCACCTCGCGTCGCGAGCCGCCCCGGATCGGTCTGGACGGGCCGTTGGGTGGTAACGCCGCATCGATGCAGGCCACCGCCCGTGCTCTGGCCCAGGCCGAGTCCGCCGTCGCCGTGGTGCTCGTCGAGGGCATCAGCGACCAGATCGCGCTGCAGGCGCTGGCGGCCGGACGTGGTCGCGATCTCGGTGCCGAGCGGATCGTCATCGTCCCGATCGGCGGGGCCCACGCGATCGGTCGCTTCCTGACCAGGCTTGGCCCGCCGGGCGTCGGCTTGCGCCTCGCCGGCCTCTGCGATCTGCGGGAGGAGGAGATCTTCCGGCGCGGGCTGACCGAGGCGGGCGTCGGTACGCCCCGCACCCGCACCGACATGGCGCAGCTCGGCTTCTTCGTCTGCGTCGACGACCTGGAGGACGAGCTGATCCGGGCGGTCGGCGCCGCGGCCGTCGAAGCCCTCTTCGAGGCTCAGGGTGACCTGCGACTGTTCCGTGGGTTCCAGAGCCAGCCCGCCTGGCGTGGTCGGGATCCCGAGGCGCAGTTGTGGCGGTTCCTGCGCAGCAGCTCGCGCCGCAACCAGCGTTACGTCCGCCTACTCGTCCAGGCCGCTGTCAGCCGGGACACCGTGCCTCAGCCGCTCGACGCGCTGCTCGCCAGCGTATGAGCAGCGTGGTGGCGTGGTCGGGGTCACGGGGTCGCGCACGGGGGCCACGGCCGGGATGAGTTTCCGGCTGGCCGCCTACGCCGTGTGCATCGAGGCCGAGCGGGTGTTGCTCGTCCGATGTGTGGGGTCGTCGGGCGAGACGACCTGGTCTCTTCCGGGCGGCCGGGTCGAGCATGCGGAGGATCCGTTCGACGCGGTGCTTCGGGAGGTTGCCGAGGAGACCGGCTGCGACGGGATGATCGAACGCCTGCTGGGGGTGGACTCCCGGGTGATCCCCGCCGCCGAGGCACAGTCAGGACGCGAGCACCAGAATGTGGGCGTCTTCTACCAGGTCCGCATCACGGGTGGACTTCTCCGGCCGGAGCTGAACGGCGCAACCGCCGGATCGGTCTGGACTGCCGTGCCGGATGTGGTCCGCCTGCGCCGATCCTCCCTCGTGGACGTCGGTCTCGCCCTGGCGCGGACCCGTCCGGCCACCGGACACGTCCCGCCGGTCCCGGTCGGCGGGCTCGTCCAGCACTGAAACCACGGCCAGCCGTCGGCGTCCCCACCAGGGGCGCAGGGCGTTGGCCAGGCCGCGATTCGGCTGGCTGCGGCGGTGACCTCAGTCGACGCCCACCCGGGTGTACGGCTCGGCCGGCAGCTGAACAAGGGCGGCAAAGCCGGGGGAATCTACCGATTCAAGTTTCGGCTGGCCGTGCTGGAGTGGGGTCATCGGCGGCAGGCGGTGCCGCGTCGGAGGGATGACCTATGGAGATCCTCAGCAGGCTGGTAAAGGCCGCGATCGTCGGTGCGGCGCTCGCCACGCTCGTGGCGTGCGGGGGTGACGCGGGCACAGGTTCTTCGACGCCGGGGGACAAGCCGGGCGACGCCCGGACCGCCGACGATGCGGCAGGCTCTCTGACCGAGCCGGAGGGCGACGAGTGTGAACGCCTCACCACCGACGAGGTCGCGGACGCGATCGGGGCCCACGACGGTGGCCAGCACGACTACCAGCTCGGCGGTTGCGTCTGGACGGCGACCTCGGGTGGGCAGGCGCTCCACGCGTCGGTGCTGTCCAAGGACGAGTACGAGGCGGTGGCCGAGATCGGGGAGCCGGTAAGCGGATCGGCCGAGGGTGCGGTCTACGACGACACTCACGGCGAGCTGTGGTTCCCGTGCGGCGGCGGGGAATTCTGCGGCATCAAGGCCGACATCGGTGACTCGGACCGGCGCAAGGAGGTCGCGTTGCGGATGGGCACGGTCCTGCAGGGCCGGGTGTAGCAGGCGCCGCACCGGTGGCGCAGCCTGACCCACGAGCGCACCGGACGCACCCGACACGCCCGGCTCGCCTCGGTCAGACCTGAGTCTGGACCGGGGCGGCCGGGCGCGCCGAGGAGTTGTTGCCGCGTCCGCTGACGGATCAGCCCTTCACGGCTCCGGTCAGTCCGCCGACGATCCGGCGTTGGAACAGACTGAAGAACACCAGTGCCGGGATCATCGACAGGGAGGTGAACGCCAGGACCTTCGCCGTGTCGACCGAGTACTCCGAGGCGAAGGCCTGCACGCCGAGGGGCAGCGTGAAGGTCTCCTCCCGGTTCAGGATGAACAGCGGCAGCAGGTAGCCGTTCCAGCTCTGGATGAAGGTCAGGATGGCCACGGTGATGACGCCCGGCATGGCCAGCGGGAGCACCATCCGCCAGAAGAAGCCGAGTCGGCTGCAACCGTCGATCGAGGCGGCCTCCTGGATCTCGTCGGGGATCGCCCGTACGAACGGGACCAGGATGATGATGGTCAGCGGGATGCCGAAACCGATCTGCGGCAGGATCACCCCCGGCAGCGTGTTCATCAACCCGAGCGTCTTGACCAGGATGTACAGCGGGGTGATCGCCACGGTCAGCGGGAACATCAGACCGGCGGCGAACAGCGCGTACATCGCCCCCCGCCCCCAGAATCGGTAACGCGCGATGATGAAGCTGGTCATCAGACCGAGCGTGACCACCCCGGCCGTGGTGGCCAGGGCCACGATGGTGGAGTTGGCGACCTGCTGCCAGAAGGTGCTGCCGGTCAGCACGTCTAGGTAGTTCTGGGTCTGCCAGGTGGTGGGCAGTCCGGCCGGGTCGGTGGTGATCTCCGCGTTGGTCCGGAAGCCGCCCAGGATGATGTAGACGACCGGGGCCAGCATCGTCGCGATGAGCAGCAGTGCGACGAAGTACACCGACGGGTCCGTCCAGCTGAACGGCTTCTTCGACCGGGATGACCTGCGCGGTGCCCTGCGTCCGGCTACGGCGGTCACGGCCATCAGCGCCTCCCTCCGGTGATCGCGCCCTCGGTGTCCCGGCGCAGGATGAACCGCTGGTAGAGCAGGGCGGCGAAGAGCGAGATGAAGAACAGCACCACGGCGACCGCGTTGCCGTACCCGTACTCTCCGGCGTTCCGTCCGTTGGCCACCATGTAGGTGGCCATCGTCGACGTCCCGGCGGTCGCCGCCACGTACTGGCCCCAGATGATGTAGACCAGGTCGAACAGTTGCAGGGCGCCGATCATCGACAGGAAGGCCCAGATGCGGATCGTCGGCCCGAGCAGCGGCAGCGTGATGCGCCGCTGGATCTGCCAGTACGACGCGCCGTCGATCGCCGCGGCCTCCGTCAGTTCCTCCGGGATGCCCTGGAGGCCGGCGAGGAAGAGGATGACGGCGAAGCCGATGTACTTCCAGGTGAGGATGCCCATCAGCGTCCAGATCGCGATCTTCGGATCGGCCAGCCAGTCGTTCTGGAGCCAGCCGAGCCCGATCTTGCCGAGGACGGCGTTGACCACGCCCTCCCCGTGCAGCATCAGGCTCCAGCCGGTGCCGACCACCACTTCGGCGATCACGTACGGGATGAAGACCAGCACCCGGATCAGCGTCTGCCCCCGCATCTGCCGGTTCAGCAGCAGGGCGAGCAGGATGGCCGCCGGCCCCTGCAGCAGCAGTGACAGCACCACGATGATGCCGTTGTGCCGCAGGGCGTCGATGAAGGTGCTGTCTTCGAAGATCAGCAGGTAGTTGCGGAGGCCGACGAAGTCCTCAGCGGGCCCGTACCCCTGCCAGCTGAAGAAGCCGTAGTAGGCGGCCATGGCCACGGGAAGGATGACGAAGGACAGGAACACGATGAGTGTCGGCCCCGTCATCAGTGCGATTTCCAGCCGGGCGGCCCAGCCGATGCCCTTGCGCCGGCGGCGCCGGGCCGGGGGCGACACGACCGGCGTGTCACCCCCGACCTTCGTCAGACCCGGTGTCGGGTCCGGCGCGAGCCGTACGCTCTCGTGTTGCGTTTCAGACATGGCGGTTGGACTACTGTGCCCTCTTGGCGGCGTCCTTGACCGCGTTGACGATGCTCTGCGGGTCCCCCTTACCGGCCAGCATGTTCACCACGGCGGTGTTCAGCGCGTTGCCGACGTTCTGCCCGTAGACCGTGTCGAGCCACTGCGAGACGAACGGCGCCTGATTGTAGGCGGCCAGGATGGACTGCAGGTGCGGCTCGGTGACCGCGGCCTGCGCCTCGCTGTTCACCGGCGGCGCGTTGAACGCCTCGTAGTAGGCCTTCTGCACCTCGGTCTTCGCGATGTAGTTCAGGAAGGCGGTGCACTCGGCCTTGGGGGCCTGTGCCGAGCAGGAGTAGCCGTCGACACCACCGAGGATCGCGCCGGGCTGACCGGCACCGCCCTCGATGCTGGGGAAGGGGAACCAGCCCAGGTCGGGCAGCGGCTTCTGGTCGGGGGTCAGGGAGGCGATGACGCCGGGGTTCCAGGCGCCCATGAGTTCCATCGCCGCCTTCTTGTTGGCGAGCAGACCGGCGGAGCTGCCGGCACCCTGCTGGGCCGAGGTGGTCAGGAAGCCGCTGTTGAACGGCTCGGTCGCGGCGAAGTTCTGCACGTCCTGGCCGGCCTTGAGCCAGCAGGGGTCGTCGAAGGTCATCGTCTGACCGGCCTGGGTGATGGTCTCCGAGCTGCACTCCCGCAGCGCGAAGAAGTAGTAGTAGAAGGCGGCCGGCCAGGCGTCCTTGGCGCCGAGCGCGATCGGCTGGACGTCTGCCGCCTTCAGCTTGGCCACGGCGTCCTGAAGCTCGGTGAGGGTGGCCGGCGGCTGGGCGATGCCCGCCTTGGCGAACAGGTCCTTGCTGTAGAAGAAGCCGCCGGGCAGCACCGCCACGGGCATGGCGTAGACCTTGCCCTCGATCGTCTGCGCGGTGAACGATCCCTCGGAGATCACCTTCTTGGTGTCGTCGGTGATCGAGTCGGTGATGTCCATCAGCTGGCCGGCCTTGACCATCGCGGCCATCTTGCCGCCGCCGCGCTGCATGAACACGTCCGGTGCGTCGCCGGAGTTGAGCGCGGTCTGCAGCTTGCCGTCCAGGTCCTCGTTCTGGATCGACTGGATCTCGATCTTCACGTTCTGGTTCGCGGCCTCGAAGTCGGCGACGGTCTTCTCCCAGAAGGCCTTGCCCGGGCCGGTGCTGGCGTTGTGCCAGAAGCTCATCGTGACCGAGCCGTCACTGTTGCGGCCCTCCGAGTCGCCACCGCCGCAGGCCGCCGTCGCCAGGACGCCGGTTGCCAGGGCTACCGACACAGCCAGTAGTTTTTTCGCCCTCATCAATCTCCCTCTCTACCGAGTCGCCCCCTGAAACATCCCTGGGGCGAGCCGCTGGCCGGAACATGCACCACGGCGACGCCGAAGGGTTGTCTCTCGTCGACAGGCGCTGGTCCGGGCTCGACTCGCGGTCGCATCGCGATCAACCTCGGAGTGACCCAGGCCACCGACGGCCAAAACGGTCGCAGACTTGTCCGAAAAAAACAAGACACGTTTCCGAAACTTCCGTGACCTAGGGCCTGAGGTGGCGACCTCCCTGGTCAGTCGGTCTTGCCGACGGCGGTAGCAGGGCCGCCACGACCGTGGCTCTGTGTGACAGCGTGTTCGCGCTAACAAGCGCTGCCCCGCATTGGGGTCGGAATCGTCCGGTAGCTGAACCGAGCGGTCCTCCGCGCCGCTGCGGCGGCCTGGACGCTGCCGTCCTGGTCCCGGAAAAATCCCGGTAGGAGTTCCGCCGCCGTCACCCGGTCCGCAGGAGGGAATCGTTGTCGGCCCGTTACGAAGGTGATACCGGACCGCAGCGGGCGAGCCAGCCGGGGAAGCGCGGAGCAGATTGGTTGATCACGCTTACATCCGCAATTCGGCGAAAGCGTCATCGGCATCGGATGACCGTGACGAAACGCGGAAAACCGGCGGGTACCGCGTCACTGGAGTGTGGTGGCGATCGCGACCGCCTCCGCCAAGGTCAGGTCGCCTTCCAACCGATACGTCACCCCGGCGTCCTCCCAGATCAGGGTCGCGGCGGCGAGGCGGCCGCTCGCCTGGCGGACAACCCCGTCGCGGTCGATGTAGGAGATCGGGTGCGGTCCGCCGATCCAGATCGCCTGGGCCGCACCCACCTGCGTCCACTCGGCGTCCGACCCGCCGGCCTGCTTGACGAAGACCGGATCGAGGCGGCCGTCGAAGATGTCCAGGCGGAGGGTGCCGGCCCGGTAGAGCAGGCTCGCCACCCGGTGCCCGCCGGTGTCGTCCGGGTCGGCCAGCAGGACCTGCTCGGGTGGGCCCAGCACGGTCGGCGTCCGGATCGGGAAGCGCACCAGCCGCCGCGCCTCGTCGAGGGTTGCGGAGCGCTGCCCCGGCGGCGGCGACGGGACGCCCGACGGCGGCGCCCCGATCGGGGAGGCGCTGATGGTGACCCCGGCGAAGCGCAACAGGCCCGCCATCGCGTCGGCGAGCGCGGCCCGTCGGCGGCAACGCCGCCACCAGCAGCGCGGCCAGGGCCGCCGCCAGCACGTACCGCCAACGCCGTCGGCCGGTGTCGCGGCCGGCGGGCGGCGCGGCGGCCAACCGGGCACGGACCCGGGCCGTGACGTCCGGTGGCTCGGGGGTCGCCAACCAGGCGGACAGGTCACGCAGCTCCCGCTCCAGGTCATCCACGGCTGACCTCCTCGACGGCGAGCAGACCGCGCAGTTTCACCAGCGCCCGCGAGGTACGCGACTTCACCGTTTCCCGGGGCCAACCCAGCATGGTGACCGTCTCGTCCTCGGTCAGGTCCAGCAGGAAGCGGCAGACGATCACCTCCCGGTCCCGGGGCGGCAGCGTCCGCAGGGCCCGCACGAGGGCGGCCCGGCGCTCCCCGGCGAGGACCGCGCCTACGGCGCCGTCCTCGACGATTTCCGAGCCCGGTGCCACCCGCGCCGCGCGCAGCACCAGCCCGTCGCGCCGCTGCCGGGTGCGGTGCAGGTTGCGCGTCTCGTTGGCCACGATCGCCAGCAGCCAGGAGCGGAACGACGATTCGCCGCGATAGCGGTCGAGCTTGCGGTACCCCTTCACGAACGCCTCCTGGATGACGTCCTCGGCGTCGGAGCCCGCGCCGAGCAGCACCGCGGTGCGGTACGCGGCCGCGGTGTGCCGGGCGACCAGGGACTCGTACGCCGCCAGGTCACCTGCCTGCGCGCGGGTGACGAACTGCTCGTCGTCCAGGGCAACCTCCGGTGGGATCACCACTACTGACACCGCCCAGGCCGAACGGGTTCCATCAGGTCGAGGGGGAACCCGGGCCGCTCCGGCGGTGTCACCGGGTCATGATGGCGAACACGACGATCTCGCGGCGTACCCTGCTGACCACCCTGGCCGGGGTCGGAGCCGCCACCCTGGTCGGCTGCGACTCGACCCCGGCCGCCGCCGACCCGCTACCGGACCCCCTGCTCGTCACCCTCGACGGCGGCCTGACCGTGTTGCGGGGCACCGACCGGCAGTCGATCGGCGCCGGGGTGGCCACCGCCGACGGGCGGCTGGTCTGGACCGCCGTGGCCGACGGAGCCGACACCCTCCTGTGGCGCGTCGACGCCGGCCGGGGCAACGCCTCCGAGCGGGTACGGCTGCCGGGCCGGTGGGTGCCGCAGACCACCTCCACCGACGGCACCCGGCTGGCGCTGACCACCGAACACCTCAGCGCCACCGGGGACCGTCCCGCCGGGCGCGACCAGACACTCGTGTTGATCGCCGACGCCGCCGGGGTGCGGCAACGGCTGCGGCTACCGGGCACCGTCGTACCGGAGGCGTTCACCCACGACCTGGCCGGACTGTTCGTGCTCGAATGGTTGCCGCCGGCCGCACCGGACCGCTACCGGGTACGTCTGGTCGACCTCGCCACCGGCGTCGCCGGGCCGCTGCTCACCCGCGCCAAGACGGCGGTTCCGCCGGGCGCGGAGGAGGAGATGCGCGGCGACGGACGGCAGGCGGTGCTGGCCCCGAACCGCACCGTGCTCTACACGCTCTACACCCACCAGCCCGACCACCAGCACACCCGGGACCGGATCAGCGGCCGGCCGGGCCGCGACGTGCACGCCTTCGTTCACACGCTGCACCTGGAACAGCGGTGGGCGTACTGCGTGGACCTGCCGCACCCGTTCGGGGAGGGCGGCGCCGACGGCCACACCATGGCGATCACCCCCGACGGCGGCCGGCTCTACGTCGCCGACGTCGGCTCCGGCGCCGTCGCGGAGATCTCCACCGAGGAGCTGACCGTACGCCGTGTCGCAGCCCTCGCCGCCGGCGGTGCTCCGGCGTACGCGGCGGCCTCCACCGAGCGGCTGTTCCTCGGCGCCGGCACCGCCGTGCGGACCGTCGACCTGACCGGTCTCGCCGTCACCGCGGAGCGGGCGACCGCCGACCCGGTCGGCGGCCTCGTGCTCAGCGCCGACGGCACCCGTCTCTACCTGGGCCAGCGGGCGGCGGTGTGCTGGCAGGATCCGGTCACCGGCGGCGAACTCGGCCGCGCCGCCGTGCCCGGCCTGGTCGGCCTGCACGGTCCCGCCCGGCCCGCCTGACCGGGTACCAGTCTCGGCGCGGCCGGTCGTCGTCTTCGCCCGGCGCGGTCCGGGAACGTTCGTGGACACGGGCCCTAGCGGGCGTGGGCGGCGGCCAGGTCGGCGAGCAGGCCCTCGCAGCTGCGGGCCACCACCCGCGCGCCGCGGCGCTGCGGCAACGGGAGTCCGGGGTCCTCAGCCCGTTCCCGCCACCGCCAGCGCGCCTCGGCGGCGGTCTCCCACAACCACGCCAGCGTCGCCTCGGGGGCGATGCCGAGCCGGGCCGCCGGGTCGTCACCGTCCCCACCGACCAGTCGCCGTGCCTCGGCGGCCAACTCGGTGTCGAGGCCGAGCCGGCCGTCGCGCAGCGCCGCCAGCAGCCGCGACTCGGCGAACTCGTGCGCACCGGCGAGCAGCTGCTCCAGCGCGGTGAGCAGGTCGCCGGTGGCCGGACCGGGTTCGTCGCGCAGCAGCGCCTCCACCGCGGTCAGCGCCGACCGGGCCTTGAGCACGTGCCGGCGGTCGACGAAGAGGCGGTTGAGGGACTCGCGTAGCTCGCCGAGGCCGCTGCGCCGGACCAGCTCGGCGGCCAGGGCCACCCGGTTGTCGCAGCCGGTGCGGACGAGGGTGGTCGCCAGGCGGATCCCGACCACACCGAGTCGCTCCAGCAACGCGCCACGGGTGGCCGCGTCCAACCCGGCCGGTGGCTCGCCGCGGGCGAACCGCTCGGCGGAGAGGAGGTACGGCTCAAGCTCGGCACGCGGCATCCGGGACAGGGTCGCCAGCGCGGCGAAGTCGGTCTCGCCGAGTACTCGACCGGCCAGGCCGAGCAATCCGCTGCACGGCACCACCGTCAGGCACAGCGCGTCCACGTGCGGGTCCCGCAGTGCCCGCCGGGCGAGCTGACGGGCACCGAGCAGCGCGTCGACCCGACCACCACCGGACTCGTCCACCCGGGACAAGACCATGATCGTGTGAACCGGTGCCGCCTGCCCCACGACGCCCTCCCGGGTCTCCGCCAGGATCCGCAGGTCGGCGCCCCTGGCGTCGCGGGACAGGTACAGCAGCGCGTCGGCCTCCCGCAGCACCCGGCTCAGCACCGGATCCGCGGTCGGCTCGTCGGTCGCGCCGATCGCCGGGGTGTCCAGCAGGGTCACCTGCCGCAACGAGCGTGCCGGCCACCGCACCACGATGTCGCGCAGCTCTCCGGCCCGCCAACCGGTGAGGTCGACCCGCATCCCGGTGCCGGAGCGCAGCACTGCCAGCCGCTGCGGCGGATGACTCGTGGAGTATCCGGTGGCGTCCGGCTGCGGCCCGTCCTCGTACCAGGTGAAGGCGCTCCCGTCGACCGGGGCCACCTCCTCACCCATCAGGGCGTTGAGCAGCGTCGACTTTCCGCTGCGCCAGCCACCGACGACGGCGACCCGCAGCGGCTGGTCGTAGCGGGCCAGTTGGTGCCGCAGCAACTCGGTGGCGCGGGGGTTGTCGCGGTAGCCGTGCAGCGCCCGGTGCAGCAGATCCCGGACCACCGCGTCCAGCCGCGCGCCGGTCATGCCAGTGACGCCGGGCGGGCGGCGGTGACCTGCTGCGCCTGCTCGTACAGCTCGGCCAGGCGGATCATCCGCTGCTGGATCTCGCGTTGCCGTCGTTCCCGAACCGCCGCGTCGGTGTCGGCCGCCTCCTTGGCGCTACGCAACGACTCGATGATGGCGGTCTGCAACTCGTCGGTGAGCGCGGCGAAGTGGTCCCGCAGCACCCGTTGCGCCCGGCGGGCCGCGTCCCGGCTGTCCTTGCTGACCTGGATGAAGAAGTCGTCGACGTGCCGCTGGACCGCCGCCTTGACCGTGGCCTGCCGGCGACGCAGCAGCTGCTTGCCCTCGTCGCGGATGCTCTTGCCACCGAACAGGGCACCGGCGCCGATCGAGATCGGGTTGATCATCGGCAGGCCGGCGAGCGTCAGCGCCAAGCCGAACATCAGCAAACCGCCGTAGGAGCCTTTCATGCCGGTGAACACCTTCTGGCCGACGGTGAACCGGTCGACGGTGGGGCGTTCCAGTTCCGGCACCGCAGCGCCGTACTCCACCGAGGCGGTCAGCGGCCACGGCGGCAGCGAGCCGTGCCCGTACCGGGCGAACGACTCGGCGACCCGTCGGGCGATCCAGTCGCACCGCTGGACCAGCCACCGCCGGTTCGCCGTGGCCGCCTCGACGAGGCTCTGTTCCAGCCACTGCGCGACGGCGTCCCACGCCACCAGCGGGTCGGCGGTCTCGAACGCCTCGTCGACCATCCGCAGGATCTGCCGGGTGCGCTCGCGCAGGTCGTGCTCGACGTCGGAGATCAGATCGGCCATCTCGTCGGTCAGCGTGTTCTGCCACCGGGTGGCACACCGGCGCAGCTCGTCGACCTCCCGCTGCGCCGCGTGCAGCCGGGCCATCGGTGCGGACTCCTCGGCCGAGCGCTGGTCGGTCAGTTCCGCCCGCAGCGGCGCGGCGAGCTGCTCCACCACGGTACGCGCGGTCAGCACCACGGCGGCTCGGGCCAGGGTGTCGGGCTTGGCGGCCAGATGCCGCCGGAGCAGGGCGATCAGCGCCGGGAAGCCGGACTCCGCGTTGAGCGCGTGGTCGTCGGTGGCGGCGGCGTGCAGGCGCAGCGCGGCGGACACCGGGATCAACGGGACCTGCACCCGGCGTCGGCCAGGTGCCGCCGGTTGCGGTCGGCCACGGCCCGCCAGTCCGGCACCAGGTCCGTCTTGGTCTGCACCACGGCCACATTGGAGTGCGACCTGGTGAGGTGCAGCAGCATGTTCAGCTCGTTCACCGACAGGTCCCGAGTGGAGTCGGTGACCAGCAGCACGGTGTCCGCGCGGGCCAGGGCGGCGACCGGGGTGCCGGCACCCACGGCGGCGACGTCACCGCCGCCCGGCATGTCGACGAGCACCACGCCGGCGCCGAGCAACGCCCGGGGCAGGCCGATCTCGATGTACGCGGGACCGCCGCCGGGCAGCCGACCGGTGCTGCCGCCGACTCCGCGGCGATCTGGTCGGTCGGCACCGGTGCTCGTCGCACGGCCGGCGGATCGGCGGCCGGCGGCGTTCCCGGCCTCGACAGCGGCGTCTGCACCACCGTCGCCGAGGCGACCTCGGCGTGCCGCAGCACCGTCGGCAGGACGGTGGTGGTTCCGTCACCGACCGGGCAGACCGGCGCGTTGACGATCGCGTTGACCAGCTGGCTCTTTCCCTGGTTCGGCTCGCCGACGACGAGCACGGTCAACGTCGGATCGAGCAGGTGGGCGCGCTTGAGGCGAACCGCCTGAAGCAGGTCGCCCCGACCGTGTTCCTGGCACGTGCGGGCGATGTCGTCGAGCGCGTCGAGCCAGATTCCCGCCATCACCGCACCAAGTGTGCTGAATTCGGCGCAATTATCAAGTGCGAGGCGGCGGGTGTCAGAGGAGACCGTCGGTGAGGCCCAGCACCCCACCGGTCGAGGTGGAGGCCTCGCCGTGGGTTGCCGTGTCCCCGCTCACCGAGCCGCTGACGCCGCCGTCCAGCAGCCCCTTCGTGCCGCCGGTGACGTTGCCGGTCACCCCGCCCAACAGGCCGTCGACCTGCCCGGTCACACCGCCCACAGTGGAATCGAGATCCAGCGACGGCACCACACCACGGGTGTCGCCGGTCAGGCCCAGCCCGCCGAGGGTGTCGTCGACACCGAGCGAGCCGACCAGGTCGCCGACCTGACTGGTGGTGCCGGGAAGCAGACCCGACGTGGTGTCCAGCAGCCCGGAGCCGGTGCCGTGCACCGCCGACGCGGGGTCACCCACCGTGCCGGTGACGTCACCGAGTGCCGGCTCGGTGACGCGATCGATCGGGGCAACCACGTCCGCGTCGAGGGTGTCGGCCACGTCGTGCACCCCGGACAGGTCCACACCGACCCCGGTGGGGGTCACGCCGACGCCGACACCCGGGAAGACACTCGCCCCCGCGGTCACCGTCGAGGGGTCGACGGCGATGGTGCCGAGCACCCCGACCTTGACGTCCACCCCGGAGTGGGAGCTGCCGACGCTGATCTGCTGGGCCACGGTCTGCAACTGGCTGATCGCGTCGGTGGCGTCACCCACCAGCGGATCGAGGCCGAGCTGTCCGGTGACCGGGGCGACCGGGGCCAGCCCCTGCACCGGGGCGTAGTCCACCACCAGCGGCACCACGTCCTGGACGTCGGCGGCGGTGATGTCGCCGAGGCCGGCGGCCCGCAGCGCGCCCTCCGGGTCGAGGTCGAACGCCGACCGGGCGTCCGCGTCGGTCAGCAGGTTGAGCACGAAGTCGTGCAGGGTCTGGTCCATGGTGGGGGTTCACTCCTCGGCGAAACGTCAACGACCGGTGATCGCCGACGACGCTACGGGCGGTGCCCGGGACCGGGCATCGGGGACGATCCCGCAATCCGACCCGTTCGATTAGGGGCGACGGGACTCTCGTACGTTAGGGGGAGTGGGGGACCGGCGCCCGCCGAAGTTGGGGCTCCTGATGCCGGAGTGATCTCTGGTACGAACGTAGGAGCCCACGGGGTTCCCCCGGGGCGGCCCGCATCGGCGGGCCTGTCCGGCCCGCCCCCACGGCCGACGCGGTCAAGGAAGAAAGCAGATGGCCTACGTGCTCGGGATCGACATCGGCAACACCAGCACCGTCGCCGCGGTCGCCCGCCACCGTGACGGGCACTGGGGTCACCCGGAGCCGGTCGCCCTGCACCCCGGGCCGGGCCCACTGCCGTCGACGCTGCTGCTGTCCACCGACGGGACCTTCACCCTCGGTGAAGGCGACGAGCCGGAGCGTACCGCCCGGGGAGTGCTGAGCCGGGTCGGCGACGATGTGCCGCTGCTGCTCGCCGGCGAGCGGTACCGGCCGGAGACGCTCGTCGCGCTGCTCGCCGCGCACGTGGTCGACCAGGTGCACGGTGCCCGGGGCGCGCCGGCCGAGATGATCGTGCTGAGCCACCCCGCGTCCTGGGGTCGGTACCGTCGCGATCTGCTGCACCACGCCTTGTGGGACTACGGTCTGGGTGCGGTGACGCTGCTGCCCCGCACGGTCACCGTGGCGGAGGGTCACGCCGTCCGGGGCTTCGCCGGTGCAGTCGCCGCCGTGTACGCGCTCGGCGGCGGCACCTTCGAGACCGCGCTGGTCCGACGCAACGACCGGGACCGGTACGAGACCGTCGGCGTCCCCGCGACGCTTTCCCGGCTCGGCGGCACCGACTTCGACGAGGCGCTGGCCGCGCACGTACGGTCCGTGCTCGCCCGGGACCTGGCCGCCGCCGGACCCGGTGCCCGTGCCGCCCTGCGGCAGCTGCCCGTCGAGTGCGAACGTGCCAAACGGGAGCTGACCGTCGGGTCGCAGACCGACGTGGCGTTGGCACTGCCGGCCGGGACCGTCCGCGCGCCGGTGACCAGACTGGAGTTCGAGGAACTGATCCGGCCGGCCGTTCGGGCCACAGTGGAACTGCTGGCGCAGGCCGTCCGCGCCGCCGACCTGACACCCGCGCAACTCGACGGCGTGCTGCTGGCCGGCGGTGCCAGCCGCGTGCCGCTGGTCGCCGAACTGCTCGCCACCGCCGGCTTTCCGGTGGAGACCGCGCCCGACCCACAGCACACCGCCGCGGCCGGCGCGGCCGCCGCCGGCACCCGGATCCTGTCCCCACGCCCGCTGCCGGCCGGCCCGCCGCCACCGGCCGGTCCACCCGCGACCGTCGGCACCCCGCCACCGTCGCAGCCGCCTCCGTCGGTTCGACGGCGCGCACCGCCGGCCTGCTCCCGGCCGACGACCTGACTCCGTCCGACGAGCCGCCGCCCCGCCCGCCGATCCGCTACCCGCCCCTGGACCTGCCGAAGCGATCCCGCCGGAAGCTGGTACGCAGCCCGGGGCACGAAGGATGACCGCAATGATGCCGAGCGCCGTGGCGGACAGCCCGCTGGTCCTCGCCGCCGACGCGACCGACCTGCTCGACGCGATCACCGCGGAGCCGGCGGCACCGCTCGCCCTCGGGGTGACCGGACCGGGCGGCCACGGCCGCACCACCTACCTTCAGGAGGTGGCCACCCGGTACGCCCGGGCCGGTGTCGCCGTGCACACCGAGGTGCCGGCCACCGACGACGCGTACGCCCCCGACACGGTGCTGCTGATCGACGACGCGCACCTGCTCGACGAGGCCCGACTGCGCACGCTGCGGCGACTGGTGGCCGACCGTCGACACCGCATAGCGATCAGCTACCGCCCCTGGCCGCGACCGGCGGCCCTGACCGAGCTGACCGACACGCTGCACCGCGAGGGACGCCAGCTCCTGCTCACCCCGTTCACCCGGGCTCGCACTGCCGCGTACCTCGCCGCCGTGCCCCGCCTCGGCCGCCGCGCCGACCTGGTCGACTACGTGCACAGCCAGACCGGCGGGGTGCCCCGGCACGTGGCATGGCTGACCGACGGGCTGCGCGAGCAGGAGACGGTCGGTGTACCGAGCGACCTGCCCCGCCAGGTGGTGCTGCATCTCGGTCCCGACCTGGAACAGCTGCCCGCCGACGCGCGGCGGCTGCTGATCGCGCTGGCCGCCGGCGTTCCGCTGCCCGCGGAGGCACTGCGCCCGCTGCTGAACCGCGAACCGGCGGAGATCGACGACCTCGTCGCCGAGGCCCGGGCTGCGGGCCTGGTCGGCGCCGACGGCCGACCCACTCCGCTGGTGCGCCGGGCGGTGACCGTGCTGAGCCCGGCCGCCGACCGTACCGCCGTCTGGCACCTGCTCAGCGAACTCGCGTTCAACCGGGGGCGCACCGGTGTTGCCGCTGGTGCGTTCGCTGCTGGCAGCCGGTGTCGCCGGTGACTGCCCGGCCGGCACCCTGGAGGCGGCGGCGGAGGAGGCCCTCGGCGGCGAGCCGGCGCTGGCTGCGCGCCTGTTCGCCGCGGCCGGTGCCGCCGGTCGACCCACCGCCGTCCGGCAGGCGGTCGCCGCCGCTCTGGCCGGTGACCTCGACCTGGCGTTGCGGTTGGCCGACCGGCTGCTCACCACGGGGCGCCGGACGGCCGGGCGGAGGCCGCGCTGGTCGCCGCCACCGCCCTCGCCCACCGTGGACAGACCGACCGCAGCGTGGAGTTGTACCGCTGGTCCGGCGGGGCAGCGCCCACGCCTTCGCGACCGTCGGCGCCCTCGCCACCGGCCGACCGGCCGGCACCCCGAACCCGTCGCGGACGGTCCGCCGACGTTGCCGGCCGGTGCCGCCCGGCTGATGGCCGACGGGGGTACGCGAGCGTGCACGGCACCCCGTCGGCGGCCCTGTCCACTCTGGTGCAGGCGGCGGCCCTGCTGGAACCGGACGGGCGGGCGGTGCTGCTGCCGGACAGCCCCGCCGCGCTGGCGGCGCTGACGGCCGTGCACTGCGGCGAACTGGACATCGCCGAACGGGTCCTGGACCGGGCCCTGACCAGCGGTATCGGTGGGCCGCTGCTGACCGGCCGGCACCGGCTGCTGCGTGCCTGGATCCTGATGACGCGGGGGCGGATCGCCGCGGCGAGCGAGCAGCTCGCCGAGGCGAGCGCCGGCGTCGCGCTCGGACCCCGCGACCTGCTCTTCGCCGCCGGGCTGACCATGGGTATCGCCCGGCGCGTCAGCGACCTCGGCGCGTTGCAGCGCGAATGGGTGCCCGCGTTGGAGGCGGTGGTCCGCCACCCGGTGGACCTGTTCACCCTGCTGCCGTTGGGCGAGCTGGCCATCGCCGGTGCCCGGCTCGGTGACCTGGGCCGCCTGCAGCCCTACCTGCGCGACGCCCACGAGCTGCTCGGCCGGCTGGCCGACCCGCCCCTGTGGCGTACCCCGCTGCACTGGAGCGGACTGCACGCGGCGATCCTCACCGACGATCCGGCCGCAGCCGACGGGCACGTGACCGCCCTGGTGGCCGCCGCCGGCCACAGCCGGTACGCCGCCGTGGTGGCTGCCGCGGCCGAGTGCTGGCTGGAGGTGCTGCGCGGCACCGTCGACCCGGTCCGGGTCGAGGCGGCCGCCCGGGGCCTGCACGACACCGGCCTGTGCTGGGACGGTGCCCGGCTGGCTGGCCAGGCCGCCATCCGCACCGCGGATCGGCGGGCGATGACGACGTTGCTGGACTGCGCCCGGGCGCTGCAGGGTCGGTCCGCCGCCGAGGACCGCAAACCGGCAGCCGGTACCGTCTCGCACCGGCTCAGCGACCGGGAGCGGGAGGTGGCCGAGCTGGTGGTCGCCGGTCTCACCTACCGGGAGATCGGGGACCGGTTGTTCATCTCGGCCAAGACTGTGGAGCACCACGTGGCCCGGATGCGTTCGCGGCTCGACTGCGCCAACCGCACCGACCTGTTGGCCCTGCTTCGAACCATCCTGGCCGAACCGTCGTACACCACGAACGGACAGCCGTGGCCCCGACGGGCCGTGAACTGAGCCACGGGGACCGGTCCGGATCACCGGTTCCGTAAACGAGAGGACCTGCCATGACTTCTGCGGTGGCCACCGCCGACAACCTCGGCCGCGCGCTCGACAACATCGTCGACCGCGTGCCGGGTGCCCAGTTCGCGGTGGTGCTCTCCCCGGACGGGCTCCTGCTGGGCGCCTCCCGGGGCATCGACGACGAACTCGCCGGCCAACTGTCCAGCATGGTCTGCGGGCTTCAGGCGCTGGGCCTGGCCGCCGCACGGGTCTGTGGTGACGGCGAGCTGCACCAGGTCGTGGTGCAGATGTCGCGGGCGTTCCTGTTCCATGCCACCACCGGCAACGGGGCCGTCCTGGCCGTCGGCATCGACGGCGACGCGGAGGTCGGCGACATGGCGTACGAGGTGGCCATGTTCGTCGCGCAGGCCGGTGACCACCTCCCGGTGTACCTGGAACCGGTGGCGCAGCGCGTCGCGCTGCACTGACTGCGACGTGGGTCGCCTCGGGTGCCGGTGCGTCGAGCCTCGCCACCCGCTCCCCGCGTGATCGGATCGGGCCAGAACGATCGGGCACTGGCTGGGCGGACGGGCCAGGCTGGATCTCGAAGGGGGGGTCCCATGATCTCGGCACTCAACCGGCTCGTCGATCTCGTCGAGGAGCACCTCACCGAGGAACTCGACGTCACCGGGGCGGCTCGGGCACTCGGCACGACCGAGTACCACCTGCGTCGGATGTTCTCCTCACTGGCCGGCATGCCGCTGTCGGAGTACGTGCGCCGGCGGCGGATGACCGTCGCCGCAGCCGACGTCGTCCGCGGCGAGGACGACCTGCTCGGCATCGCGGTGCGGTACGGGTACGGCTCCACGGAGGCGTTCGGACGCGCGTTCCGGGCCGTCCACGGTGTCGGCCCCGGTGAGGTACGCCGTGACGGAGGCCCCCTTCGTACCCAGCCACAGCTCAGGTTCCGCCTGACCGTCGAAGGGAGCGTCCCCATGGACACCCGCATCGTCGAGCGCCCCGCGTTCCGGCTCATCGGACACGCCGCCCGGGTTCCGCTCATCCACCACGGCGTCAACCCGCACGTCCAGCGGCACGTCACCGGCCTGCCGGCCGAGGAGCACCAGCGGCTCAAGGAACTCGGTGACACCGAGCCGGCCGGTCTGCTCCAGGTCACCGACGACGTCGCTCCCGACGCCGTCGAGGGCACCGAGCTGACCTACCTGCACGGGGTCGCCGTCACCGGCGACACCACGGTGCCCGAGGACCTGGACAGCATCGCGGCGCCGGCCGGCACGTGGGCGGTCTTCCGGACCGCCGGAGCGTACCCGCAGACCCTGCAGCAGACCTGGGCCGCGACCGCGGCCGAATGGTTCCCGTCGAACCCGTGGCGGCTGCGGCCGGGCCCGTCGATCGTCGCGATCCTCGACCGCGCGGCCGACTTCAGCACCGCCACCTGCGAGCTGTGGCTGCCCGTCGAGCCGGCCTGACGGGGCTGATCGAAGAGCCGGTGGGCACCCCGCGCGGTGGTGCCCACCGGCTGCCGGAACTTCCGGAAGTATCTTGACGTGTTTGGTGGGAACGTTACGATCTGCGCGATGACCGCCCCCGCCCCGACCGACGTCCACCCCGCCTGGTTGCCGCCCGAGGCGTTTCGCGCGATCGGCTCCCGGCACTGCCTCGTACTCGGTGACGGAGGGCTCGTCGACACGGTCGTCACCGAGGTCGAGCGGGCCTGCGCCGAACACGGCGGCAGCGTCCGGCGAGAGGCGGAGGGGCCACCGCCGAGCCTGGTGCTCGCCCTGGTCCCGGCCGTCGGCGACGGCGTCCCGGCCGAACTGGTCGCCGCCCTTGCCGAGGTCGACGCGGCCGGTGCGGGGCCGCTCGGCCCGGAAGGCTACGCCCTGGCCCGCCACGGCGAGGTCACGGTGCTGCTCGCCGACCAACCGGCCGGGCTGCTCTACGGGCTGTTCCACCTGACCCGCCTCGGCGAGTCGGCGTTCGGCGCGCCGCAGGCGGCACGGTCGCACCGTCCCGCGATGCGCCGTCGCATGCTCGACCACTGGGACAACGTCGACGTGCACCCGGTGATGGGGCAGGTCGAACGCGGCTACGCCGGTGGGTCGATCTTCTGGCAGGCCGGCCACCCCCGCCGCGACCGGGCCCGGGTGCGCGCGTACGCGCGACTGCTGGCCGCGTGTGGGATCAACGCGGTGGCGGTGAACAACGTCAACGTCCACGCCACCGAGGCGCGGCTGCTCACCGAGCGGCTCGACGACGTCGCCGAGATCGCCGACGAGTTCCGCCCGTACGGCATCCGGGTGCACCTGTCGGTCACCTTCGCGGCGCCCGTCGTCCTCGCCGGCCTGCCCACCGCCGACCCCCTCGACGACGCGGTGCGGGCCTGGTGGGCCGGGACCACGGCAGCGGTGTACGCCCGCATCCCCGACTTCGGCGGCTACGTGGTCAAGGCCGACTCGGAGGGACAACCGGGCCCGTTCAGCTACGGTCGCGACCACGCCGACGGGGCGAACCTGCTCGCCGAGGCGTTGGCTCCGCACGGCGGTGTGGTGCACTGGCGGGCCTTCGTCTACAACCACCGGCAGGACTGGCGGGACCGCTCCACCGACCGGGCCCGGGCCGCGTTCGACCACTTCGCCCCGCTCGACGGCCGCTTCCGGGACAACGTCATCGTGCAGGTCAAACACGGCCCGATGGACTTCCAGACCCGGGAGCCCGTCTCCCCGGTGATCACCGCGATGCCCGGCACCCGGATGGCGGTGGAGTTCCAGGTGACGCAGGAGTACACCGGCCAGCAGCGGCACGTGTGCTACCTGGCCCCCTGGTGGAGCGAGGTGCTGCGGTTCGGCTGGGGCGACGACGGACACACCGTCGCCGGTGTGGCCGCCGACGGCGGCGGCCTGGTCGCCGTCTCCAACGTGGGCGACGACCCGTTCTGGACCGGACATCCGCTGGCCCAGGCCAACCTGTACGCCTTCGGCCGGCTGGCCTGGGATCCGCGAATGCGACCGGCGGAGCTGCTCGACGAGTGGATCGAGCTGACGTTCCATCCGGACACCACCGCCGACCCGGACCTGCTCCGCCGCACCCTGCACGAGATCATGGACGACTCGTGGCGCACCTACGAGCGCTACACCGCTCCGCTGGGCGTGGGATTCATGGTGCGACCGGGCCTGCACTACGGCCCCGACGTCGACGGATACGAGTACAGCCGGTGGGGCACGTACCATTTCGCCGATCGCGACGGTGTGGGCGTGGACCGTAGCCGGGCCAGCGGCACCGGGTTCACCGGCCAGTACCCGCGGCCGTGGTCCCGGGTGTACGAATCCCCGGAGACCTGCCCCGACGAGGTGCTGCTCTTCTTCCACCACGTGCCGTACGAGCACGTGCTGCACAGCGGTCGCACCGTCATCCAGCACATCTACGACACCCATTTCGACGGGGTGGCGGAGGTGGAGGCGGCCCGCCTGCGGTGGACGTCGCTGGTCGGCCTGGTGGACGCGGCGGTGCACGCCCGGGTGACCGAGCGGCTCGACGAGCAGCTGCGCTGTGCGCGGGAGTGGCGCGACCAGATCAACGCGTACTTCCACCGCAAGTCCGGGGTACCCGACGCGCACGGCCGGCCCCTGCACTGAGCCGGCCTGCGGTGCCGGCCGGTGTCGTCCGGCTCAGGGTGCCTCGGCGCGGTAGCAGGCGAAGCGGCCGAACCACGCCTTACCTCCGCCGTTCCTCGCCACGCCGGTCAGGCCGGTGTCGGCGAGCGCGGCCAGCACCCGCTCGGGAAGGCTGGCGGCCACCCGGGCGTTGCGGTGCGCCGCCGCGCCGCCCCGCCCGGAGGGGGTGCCGTCGATGTCGAGCACGTGCAGCTCACCGCCGCTGCGCAGCACCCGCCTGGCCTCCGTAGCGCCCGGGCGCGCTCGTCGTCGTCCAGGTGGTGCAGCATGAACGCGGACAGCACCCGGTCGACGCTGTCGTCGGGTAGCGGCAACGCGCCGGCGAACGCCTGCTCGTACCGGATCGGCAGCCCGTACCGGGCGGCCTTGCGGCGGGCCCGGCGCAGCGCGGCGGGGTCCGGGTCGATGCCCAGCGCGTCGATGTCCCGCAGGCGACGCCCGAGCGCGGTCAGCAGGTTGCCGGTACCGCAGCCGATCTCCAGGATCCGCTGGTCGGACCGGAGGTTCGCCCGGTCCATCAGCTGTCCGTGGATGCGCCCGATACCGGCGAGGCGGGAGAACGGATCGTAGAGCGGAAGCAGCCAGTGCTTACCCATGCCGGGCAGGTACTGCTGCGCGTCGGTGTGATGGGACTGTCCGGTCATGTGCGGCTCCGATATCAGATGAAGTTTGGTCGTACTCTCAGCGTCATGGAGCGCGACACCGTGGACAATGGCGTAACTGTGGACCGGATGCGACAAAGTTCGGTTCCGGCGGCGCGCGCCGTCGGGGTGACCGGGCAGGGCGTGCCGGTCATCGGGTTCGACCGGGTGGCCGGCCTCGCCCCGGTGGCCGTGGCCCGCCTCGCACCGGGCTCGCCGGTCACGGGCCCGGCCGCCGGCGGCGCGCACACCCACGACTTCCTGGTGCTGTGCTACGCGCACCGCGCCGACGGCAGGCTGGTGATCGACGGCCGCAGGTGGACGGTGACCGACGGGGATCTGTTCGTCATCGCACCGGGGCAGGTCGTCTCCTTCCTCGACCCGATCGAGACCACGGTCACCGACGGATGGGCGGTGTGGTTCCCGACCGACGTGGTGCGGCCCGGAAGGTCGGGCGCCTACGCGTCGTGGCGGTCGCACCCGTTGCTCCTCCCGTTCGCCCACGGCACCGACCGGGCCCAGCGGCTGCGCGTCCCGCCGTCCGACCGGGCGGGCTGGGTCGAGCGCTTCGTCTCGCTCGACACCGAGTTGCGCGCCCGGCGCGACGGTCACCAGGAGGCCGCCCTCGCCCACCTGACCCTGTTGCTGGTGGCCGCCGCCCGGTTGCCGGCCGGGGTCGCCGACCAGCTGCGGTCGGCGGAGGAGCCGCTGCTCGCGGCCGTCTTCGACATCATCGAGCGGCGTTACCACGAGCCCATCTCACTCGCGGACGTCGCCGCCGAACTGGCACTCACGGCCGGGCATCTCACCACCGTGGTACGCCGCAGGACCGGCCGGACCGTTCAGCAGTGGCTCGCGCAGCGTCGCATGCAGCAGGCCCGCCTGCTGCTCAGCGACACCGACCTGACCGTGGCGACGATCAGCCGCCGCAGCGGGTACCCCGACGTCAGCTACTTCATCAAACGCTTCCGAGTCGAACACGGGGTCACCCCGTCCCAGTGGCGCCACGCCACCCCCGGCACCTCCTGACCGGCCGTCGGACAGTTCTGTCGGTCCCGCCGCGTAGCGTGCGGCAGAGTTCGCGACGAAGGAGGAGAGATGATCGACAGTGCCGGCAGCCCGGATCTCGCGCCCGCAGCCCGCGCGTTGCAGGCGCTGCTGCCCGGGGTCACCGACGACCAGCTTCCCGATCCCACTCCGTGTGCCGGCTGGACGGTCGGTGATCTGCTCGACCATCTCATGGGGCTGACACTCGCGTTCCGGACGGCTGCCGAGAAGGGACCGGATCCCGCACCGGACGGTCCGGGTGAGCCCTCGGCTGACCAGCTCGACCCGCAGTGGCGCAAGCTACTGCCGGGGCAACTCGACGAGTTGGTTGCCGCCTGGCGCGAGCCGGCCGCCTGGACGGGCGAGACCGCCGTTGCCGGGGTGCGGCTGCCGGCCGAGATCATGGGCGTCGTCGCGCTTGACGAACTGGTCGTGCACGGTTGGGATCTCGCCCGCGCGACCGGGCAGCCGTACGACGTCGACGACCGGACCCTGGAGACGGTCCACCGCCTCGTCTCCCAGCAGGCCAGCAGCGACGGCACGCCCGGCCTGTTCGGCCCGTCGATCGCCCAGCCCGACGACGCTCCGCTGCTCGATCAGGTTCTCGGTCTCACCGGCCGCAGCCGTGACTGGGAGCCGTCCTAGCGTTCGGAGCCCCGGCAGCATCGCCTCCTCCTCACGCGCTGCCGCCTGGACTTCCTCCCGGCCCCGATGTTCGACAGGCATCTGGTAGGTGGACAGCTGGAACGCCTCGCCCGACCACCTGAATGGCCGTCAACGGCCGCACCGGTCCGGGCGCTCCCAGGGCCAGTCGGTGGCGATCCAGTCCGCGACGGCGGTGGCGAGCGGTACGTCCAGCTCTGCGCGGTCGGCCCGCACCCAGGACTGGACGGTCACGTCGTACTCCGCCGAGGCTGACGGGTAGAGGTAGACGCAACCGATGACGTCGCCGTTGCCCGGGTCGAGGACGGTGAAGGTGAACCCGGTGCCGTTGACGAAGTCGTCGGCATGACGGCGCAGATCGGCAAGGTTCTTCTCCAGCGACATGCCGCTCGGCGGCGGCCAGTTGCCGTCCGGGTAACCAGGCGTGGCACGGATGTGCTCGATGCTCGACATCCACGCGGCGTGATCCGCCACGTTGTGCTGCGGGCCCAGCGGTTCGAGGCGGAACCGGTCGGTGACCAGCGACGTCGGTGCAGCGAAGCCGGCTGGTACGAAAGCGTCCGAGGTCATGGGTCGGGAACCTACCGTTCGTGCGGGCCCGCTCGCACCCGACTTTGGACCGGTCAGTAGCTGAATGTCGCGACAGGGTCGTCGCCGATCCACTGCCACATGGGTACGGTGCCGCCCAACTCGGCGTTGGCTATCAGCTGCCCCTTGTCGAGGCCCCGCGCATCGAAGCAGATGGGGCAGACCAGGAACGTGCCCGACGCCGCGACGTATCGCGCGACGAGGCTGTCCAGGGGTGGACAGCCGGCGCAGGCGACGGCGGTGGCGACACCGTCGAGCGCGAGGCGAGCGGCCTCCTTGGTCAGGAACATGAGGGTGGGTCGACCGGACTCCGCCGCGCCGACGGCCACGAGGAAGGCGACGGTCACCCGCTCGGGATCCTCCAGGCCGGTGGTGAGACTGACTACTGCCTTGTTCGCCATGACATCCTTCCGTCTGTCGTTCGGATCCTGTCGTTCAGGACTCACGGTCGGGCCGCTACGACGGCGGCGATGGGTGCCAGCTCGGGATCGGGCACGGTGCCGGCCGCAGCCAGGGCTCCGGCGAAGAAGCGGCGCACGCAGACAACCAGGATGACCTGGAAGATGTCCGTCTCGGACAGCCCATGCCCGCGCAGCGACTCGATCTCCTCGGCCGATGCCGACGACGGGTCCGTGGCGATCCGGGCCGCGAAGTCCATGACGGCCACCTCGGTTTCGTCCAGCCCGGCAGCGTGGTGGTCGGTGAGCACGGCGCGCAGCTGAGTGTCGCCGAGGTGCCGGTCACGCAGCACCGCCGCGTGTGCGAGCACGCAGTAGCGGGCCCCCATTGCGCTGGCCGCGGCCACGGTGACCAACTCGTAGCGGCGCTCGTCCATCCCGCCGCGCACCGCCGCGCCGAGCCCGATCCACGCCCGGTAGGCCTGCGGCGCCAGCGCGAAGACCCGCGCGTACGCCGGGACGTAGCCGTGCCGGTCGGCCTCCGCCGCGTAGAGTGCCGACTCGGCGGGTGTTCGCAGGTGCGTCATGTGACGGACGCTAGGGTCCTTCGGTCGGCGCGTCCTGGGGGATTACCCCTAACTTGGCGTTACGCCGGGGGCAGCCGTCGGGCGGCCCACCGGATCGTGTGCTCAGCCGACGAGGCCGCGTCGCCGTGCTGCGGCGACCGCCTGGCCGCGCGTGGTCGCGCCGAGTTTGTCGAGCACGGCTGCCACATGGTGCTCGATGGTCTTCGGTGCCAGGGTCAGCCGGCTGGCGATCTCGGCATTGGTGAGGCCCTCCGCGAGCAGTCCAAGCACCTCGGCCTGACGTGGCGTCAGCCCTGCGGCGTTGGCGGCGCTCGCCGGCCGTGGACCGCGCGGCACCCCGGCACTCCGCGCCTGCGCAGCGCGGCCGCAGACTCTGGGCCGGTCGTACGGCGTTCAGGCGGTCCAACTCGCGCAGCGCTGCCACGGCCGCCGCGCGGTCCCCGAACGTGAGCGCCTGGACCGCGCGGTACGCGTCGCCGCGCGCCCGCCACACGGCGGCCGCTCCTCCCCAGTCGCCGCTCATCAACAGCCGGTACGGCCGCACGGCGGGCGTGGACGCGACGACGGTTTAGGCCGGTTCGTTGGTGGCCCGCCACCGCCAGAACGCGAGCTCGTCGACGAACCAGGGGTGTCCCCGGTCGACCGCGAGCCGAAGCGCCGGACGTAACTGCCGAGCAGCCGCTTCGGCCCCGCCATTGAGCAGGTGAAACTCGGCCCACGCGGCGTAGACCGGCGCCATCCGCTGAAGTTCACCGGTGGCTGACGCGGCAGCAACGGCCCGGGTCAGGGTCGCAGCCGCGTCCCCGCCCCGCGCCGCGTCGACCCGTCCCTTCGCGACCAGTGCGGGAACGGTCGCCACGCTGGCCACGCTCGCCCGGTCCAGCGACTCGGCCGCGTCGGACAGCGCGCCGTCCCAGTCGCCCCGCCCGACCCGCAGCACCGCCCGGACACCGAGCAGGTACTGCACGTAGCCACCCAGCTCGTGCGTGTCCGCGTACCGCAGCGCCTCCTCCGCCGCCGCATGGGCGGTCGCGTAGTCGCCGACCTGCTCATGGCAGGTGGCCAGGTTCACCAGTGCGCGTGCGGCGTCATCGACGCGTCCGGCGCGCGCCGCGGCGGTGTGCGCTGCCCGCAGAGTGGCCCGGCCCGCATTGTGGTCGGCGAACATCCGCGCCGTGCCGATGTTGATCGAGGCGTGCACCGACGTCGCCGGGTCGTCGAGCTGGTCGGCGAGCCGCCGTGCCCGCTCCCCCCACTCGACCGCCTCCGGGATCCGGTGCGACAGCATGTGTAGTTGCGCCAGATTGCTGTATGCCATCCCGAGCGCCTGGCTCGGGCCGAGCGGTGCGAGCACCCGTACGGCTCGATCGGCGGCGTCACGCGCCTGCTCCGCCTGCGCGCTCCACCACGCCAGCCGGGACAGCCGGCGCAGGGCTTCGCCGAGCGCGAACGGGTCCCCGAGCCGCTCGCGCTCGGCGATAGCGGCGGTGATCGGCTCCAGGCCCTCGGACGCCATCCCGGCCAGGTAGGCCTGCTCGGCGTACGACTCGAGCAGGCTGATCCGGT
>NZ_SAIY01000007.1 GCF_010560025.1 Verrucosispora sioxanthis | reverse complement strand
CTGGCCACTACCCCACCCCATGGTGCAGCCCGACCCGCCAAGTCGTGAACCCAGGTCAACGCCCACCGACCACACCCGCAGCGACAGCCGCCAAGAAGATCCACACAAATGGCCACAGTGGACGGAACCCGACGACCCGCCGACGCACACCTCCACCATGATCCAGACCAGGCGACACGCAAACGCACTGGTCAGCACCCACGAGCACGAACCGCCACTCAGACGGCACGCGAACTTCGGAGCACCAACGGAGCACCAAGCTCCCACATGCTGGAAGATCACGGCACATAACGGGAAAGGGTCAAGGCCGCAACCGGCGTTTTAGCTGGTTACAGCCTTGATCGTGTGGCGCGCCCGAAGGGACTCGAACCCCTAACCTTCTGATCCGTAGTGCAAAGCCACCAGCACATACCTCTACGCCCAGCACTCGACCGACAACTCGTCCGACCGCGAGCCGACAGTCCGCCTTTATCCGGTTGGGTTCTTGCAGGTCTACGTCATGGCGACGCCATCAATTCTTGACCCTCGATGGCAAAGCGGATCCCGCGCCTCCGGTCGAATCCGCGCAGGTAGCGGTTCGTCCGCTTCAGTTCCCCGACTTCCGAGCAGCCACCGAGCAACCATGGTCGCCACGGCTCGTGGTCCTCGGCACTGGGCCTACCGCGGTGTGGACCGTCGAGCAGCTCGGCGCGTTCCTCGACACCGTCGTCGACGACCCACTATTCGCGTTCTCGCGGCTCACCGCCCTGCGCAGCCTACGCCGCGGCGAGATGTGCAGGCTGCGGTGGTGAGATCGACCTCGACCGCGGGGTGCTGTACGTCGAACGCAACCGCACCACCGCCGGATACCAGGTCATCGAAGGCCACCCGAAGACCGCGGCCGGACGCCCGGTCGCCCTCGACAAGCGCACCGTCCAAGTGCTGCGGGACCGCCGACACAGCGAGACCAGCAAGCACGCCGACAATCGGCCGGGAAGATCTGGCTCGACTCCGGGCACGTTTTCGTCCGCAAGACGGCAGCCCCTGTACCCCGGCTACGCCAGCGGACGGTTCCGGCTCCTGGTCAAACGCGCCGACATCCCGCCGGTCCAGCTACACGACCTACGCCACGGCGCCGCATCCCTCGCCCACGACGCCGGAGCCGACCTCAAAACCCTGCGGGACCTGCTCGGCCACTCCAGCATGGTCGTCACCGCCGACACCTACACCAGCTTTTGCCCCACGCCCAACGACGCAGCGCCGACGCCACCGCCCACCACACCCGCGCCACAATCCGCAACAAGGGCCGCCGCAACCGACCCAACCCCGGCCAGCGGCACATACTCCGGCTGAAAAGGCATTTGCCAAGGGAAAGCAGCCGCAGGTCAACATCTCAGGACGAACGCCGTCGTCACGCAACGTGATGATACCCGAGTGAGACCCACCGTCCGATCAAGCCAGACAAGGGAAGAGACCCGAACCGCGTTCCCGCAGTCCGGGCCCCTCTTGATTTTGTGCGCCCCGAAGGGACTCGAACCCCTAACCTTCTGATCCGTGGCGTTCGAGCTCGCCTAGAATGCGGGCAACAATACGTGAGTTCACACCATCAGCACCCTCAACGGAAGATAGCGCCACCGCCATCAGCTCCGCTGATTCCATTAGGGCACTTCTCAGCTCAGGAAGGGGCACCTCAGTCTCAGCTTTCAAAGATTGCCCGACTTCGTCGTCTTCGGAGTAGGCGCTTATTTTCACCGACGCCTCAGACACAGACGCGGAACGCTGGTAATTTAGGTTGAATGGACCGTCGAAGACATACGAGACCGCCTCAGGTGCACCCCGCATCAACTCCAGGTAAGCATCGAACGCAGAGCCGAGCATCGAGAGTGGAAAGTCGAACCAATCCTCGCCAGGGAAGCTGACTCCATCCAACACAAACCATGCTCTCCCGGACGGCGATTCGGGTATCGGCTGGCGGAGAGACTCGAAGTCTTTGAATACCAGCGCGATCATCGCCTCGCACCCTTCGGATAAATTGAGCGAACCTCTCCTGTCGCCTTATTGACCATCATCTCGTAAACCTGGCCGTTCACCGTTGATCGCGCTCGAAGCATGTTAGTTTGTGAGTCATAACCGGTAATTCTGGGGTTGTTCTTGAACGCTTGCTCCGCAGTAGAAATGATCTGTTCATCCGTCGTTCCGGCCGGCCAGAGATCTTTTTGCCTGGTTACTCGACCACCTCCGGCCATATGGCCGGACTTCGTATGTTCCAGGTTCACACCTCCGAACGTTTTAGGCATCTTCATGCCCTGGATCGCCTTGCCTCCTGCCATCGGGCAGTTATGCACCAGGACCGGCACGTCGCCGGCTACCACATAGTACGTGTGGATGTCGGCGACAGTGAGGTTGTGAACGGCCTGCTGCTGGCTCCAGGTACGCAAGCCCGTCACCCGAACGTCGGTTCCGGCAGAGGTTCTCAGTAGGTCGCCGGGTCGCAGGTCTGTGGCCTTGACCCATCGCCGGGTCCTCTCAACCCAGAACGGGTGGTTCTCTGTCGCGACGATCTCGTCTGCGGATCCGGCTTGCGGACCGATGTTCACAAGGATTGAGACGAGTTCCTTGGTCCCTTCGCTGTTGATGACGTGCGTTACCAGTCGTTTGCCTGTCTCCCCGCTTTCGGGATCCGCAGCGAGCACTAGGTCACCCACCTTCACGTCCTCGATCGGTTTCGTGGAGCCGTCCGCCATCAGGACGTGAGTGCCACCTATAAAGCTATTGGATCCCTGGCAACCTGACAATTTCGCCTTATATCCAGCCCGACCGCCCGCGCCAGCCATGCCACCTCGTGCGCCGGGCATTGCTCCACTGCCGCCGTTGAACATACCCAAAGTCAGCAAATTGACCAATTTCTCGTCATCAGCTATCGCCACCCGGACAGATGCGCCGCATTCTCCTGTGCCACAAATGCTGAATAGAGCAATCAATACTTCTTGGTCTGCTTGGAGCTCGTCGCAGGTAATCACGGTGCCGCAGTAGAAGTGCGTGTCACACTGGGATTCCATAGCGGCACACCAATCCCCGAGAAGACTGGCGACCTTCGTGCCACTGATGCCCGGCGGCACTGGATATTTGTTGACGTACACCTTGCCGTCGTCTTCGACCGTCACTTTATAGTTCGGGGTGTGGACGATGACGATGGGTGGCCGCGGCTCGGTCGAGTTTCTGGTCTTCGGGGTGTAGTCGACGATTTTGTGGACGCCGGGTTTGGGGCTCATGTCGCGGACGTGGCCTTCGTTGTCGCCGGTGGCGTAGAGGCCACTGGGATCGCTGAAGGTGATGGGGCTGTTGTTGGCGTAGGAGTAGCCGTGCCATTGCTGTGGCTGGGCCATATCCTGGATGGGGTCGACGGAGATGAACCGGCCGATGGCGGGGTCGTAGTGGCGTGCGCCGAGCCGGGTGAGGCCGGTGGGTTCGTTGTCGCCGTTGACGAATCCCTTGAGATTGGGCCAAGTGGGTTGGCTGCTGCCGCGAGGTTCTCCGTAGGGGGTTTGACGGCGGGTCGTGGCGACCTGGGTTATGGCGTCGATGGCGATACTCTGAGTGCCCTGATGGTCCTCAGCGAGCCAGGTCAGCCCGGTGGCGGTACGGGAGGCGATGGTTCTGCCGGCGTGGCTGTAGTAGCGGGTGCAGGTGTTCGCGCTGGTGGCGTTGGTGTAGCGGATTTCCTGGCCGGGAAGGTAGAGGGTGGCGCCGGTGGGGTCGCGGCGGATGATCCGGTTGCCGTCGGCGTCGTAGATGTAGCGGGTCTGTCCGGTGGTGTCGGTGGCGGTTTCGAGGAGTCCTTCGGCGTCCCAGGTCAGGGTTTGGGTGCCTGATGGGCTGGGACGGGTGAGGGTGTCACCCGTCTCGTTGTAGGTGTAAGTACCGGTCTTCGCGCCGCTGGTGGAGGTCAGCCCGTGGGGTCGGGTGGCCCCTGGGGCGGGGTAGTGGTAGTCGGTGGTGCTGACGCCGGTGGTGGTGTGGATGTTGTGCTTTTTCCGGTTGCCGATGGCGTCGAACGTCCAGGAGTGCCAGTAGGGTGCTGGGCCGCCGAGGGTGGCGGCGCTGCGGGTGGCGGCGCAGTCGCCTGAGGTCGGTGTCCAGGCGTGGGTGAGTCGGCGAAGGTGGTCGTAGGTGAAGCACTGGGTGTCATCGACAGGATCCGGTGCCCTGTCGACAATCCTGGTGATGTTTCCCGCGCTGTCGTGGTCGTAGTGGGTGTCGCCGAGGATGTGAGGAGCGACGCTGTCTCGGACGGTTTGCAGGCCCGTGAGTCGGCCGGTCTCCAGCTCACGGGTGAAGCGCTGCCAGACGTGTCCGCCGCTGCCGGTGTGCAGATCGTATTCGTCGAGCTGACCGAGGGCGTTGTAGATCGTTTCGTCGACGTAACTGGTAGTGGTGCTGCCGGTCAGCGTCTCGAGTGTCGTGGGCAGCCCCAGGTCGCTGTAGCTGTACAGCAGTGTCTCGGCACCGAGGTCGGACCGGGTCGAAGGCATGCCGAGTGAGGCGAGGGTGCCGTCGGGGTTCCAGAAGTTTGTGTAGGCGTAGGTGCCTCCGAGACCGGTCTCGGAGGCGGGGATGATGTACTCCGTGCCTTCCGGCTGGTAGGTGTCGGTGTATCCGGTGACTTTGACGTGGTAGTTGGCACCGCCGGGGAGGAAACGGGTGGATTGGGTCAGGTAGCCCTTGGCGAGGGTGTCGTAGATCCATTGGGCGCGCATGGTGCCGCCGACCTGGTTGTCGTAGGCGAAGCGTTTGCGGTTGAGCCCGTCGTACACGAAGGCGATCGTCTTTTGTCGCGCGTCGGTGGTGGTCTTGACCCGGCCGGCGTTGTCGTAGGTGAAGGTGGTGATGCCCCGGTCGGGGTCCTCGGTCGTAGCCTGCCGTCCGCGTAGGTCGTAGGTGTACTTCCAGGAGTTGCCGGCCGGGTCGGTGATGAGTTCCGTCTGGCCCTTGCGGTTGTAGGTGTAGGTGGTGGTGTCCCAGCTGCCGGCGACGGTCGGTGTGGGGGCGGGCCCGTGGTACTGGCGCAGTTGGACGGCCCGGTCGCGGGCGTCGGTGACGGTGGAGGTCGCGGTACCACCGCCGGGTGGGGTGACGTCGGTGCGGTCACCTGCGTAGTAGGTCTTGGTCCGCCACCGTTCCTCGTCGTACGGCTGGAAGACGCTGGCGATGGCCCGCCCGGCGCCGTCGTAGTCGGTCCTGGTCTGCGTGGGCACCAGGGCCCGTTCGGTGGCCGTGACCAGGGAGCCGCCGGGGTTCCCGGTCGTGTGGTAGGCGCCGAAGACCTTCTTTTCGCGGCCGGCCGAGTCGTAGAACGTCTCGGTGAGCAGTCGTCCTCCGGACGGGGAGGGTGCTTGGGTCTGGCGGGGGCGCAGCAGACCGTCGTAGAGGGCGTAGGAGGTGACGTAGCCGCCGGTGGCGTTGAGCCGTGAGGTGGCGACGTAGCTGGCGGCACTGTTCTGGATCCGGTAGTCCATGACGACGCTGGCCGGATCGGTGTCCTTGTCGCGGTCGGCTAGCCAGACTTTGGTGATGCGGCCGAGTCCGTCGAAGGCCAGGTCGGTGCGCTTGCCGTTGGCGTCGACGCTGCTGGTGACCGAGCCCCAGGCCGGTGACACCGTCGTGGTGGTGTCGTGCAGCATCGCGTTGGTGATCTTGACCGAGGTGACTGGTCCGCCGGTGACGGGGGTGTAGGCGGTCTTGGTCTCGTAGTTCATCGCGTCGCGCGAGGAGGTGACGCGACCGTGGGCGTCGTAGCCGGCTTGGCCGGTGGTGGTGAACGTGGGGGCGCCGCCGTTCCAGGTGGCCATCTCCTCGGTGAGGGTGGTCAGGCCACGGGTGGGGGCGGTGCCGAAGGAGTTGCCGTCGTAGGAGGTACGGGTCTCTCCGATGACCTGGCTTTCGGTGAGGGTGCCGGTGGTGTCGGCGCAATTGACGGCGTAGGTCTGCGTGCGGTGGGGCCGGTCCATGAGCCAGATGTCGCTGTTGCGCGGCGTGTAGTGAACTTTGGTGCATTGTTCGTCGCCGGTGACGCCGTCATGGCCGTGGTCGTCGATGGTGGTGGCCATGCCGTAGGCGTCGTAGCTGGTGGTGGTGCGGGTGGCGCGTTCGCCGCGTCCTGCGTCGAGGGCGGTGTAGGAGCGGACGGTGGCGATGCGGGTGAATCGGGCGGTGACGGTGTCGCCGTTGATGGTCCGGGTGGCGGTGGCGGCGGATGCCCAGGGTTCGTTGGTCACTCGGGACACCGACGGCCCGCCGGGGCCGTTGAGGGTTTTCTGCTCGCGGACCATGCCGGCGTAGTAGTCGTGGTCGGTGATGCCGTCGATCGTGACGCTGCGCCGGTCACCGACGGTGGTGGAGGCCCGGTCTGCGTGCATGCCCTGGAAGTAGCGGGTTTCGGTGGCGGTCTGCTCGCCGGGGTCACCGGTGGTGACTTCGACTCGGCCGTAGCCGCGCCAGTCGGACCAGGTCTTGGCCTTCTTGTCGATGATTCCGTCGTCGTCGTTGTAGTGCCAGGCGGCGTCGAAGTACTTGTAGGAGTAGACGACGCGCGGGCTGCCCTGGGGTGGGGCGCCGCCGGTGTTGTCCGCCTCGTAGATCGTCGTCACGACGTATTTGTGGAACCAGTCGGTGACCGGTGAGGTGTAGCCTTCGGGTTCCCAGATCACCGGGTAACACCGCCGCTTGTTGTCTGCCGGGGCCGGCTTCGGTTGGCCGGCGACGCAGTCGGCGTCGGAGTAGTTGACGCTGATGGTGCCGCCGGTCTCGGTGCGGATCCGGGTGATCCGCATCCAGTTCATCGCCGGCGAGTGATCACCGATCGCGTCGACCCGGTTCGGCTTCTGAACCGGCGTGAACTCGATGTCCGGCACGGTGATGGTGGTGCCGACGAGCCCCGCGTGGGAGATCTTCTCCAGCCAGAGACCCGCTCGGGTGCCGTCGCCGGGGTCCGGGAAGCCGTGGGTGAAGGTCCACCGCTCGACGTTGTCGTAGCCGCTGCCGTTGCGGACCTGGGTGGTGATGCTGGCCAGCCTCTTGGTCGACCAGAACGTGATCGAATGGTTGTCGGTGCAGGGCGCCGCGGTGCATTCGCTGTCCCACGGGGTGTCCGGCCACGTGGTTTCGGTGTGGGTGGTGCAGTTGCTCTTGCAGCGGTCTGCCTCGGCGAAGTCGACGCGCATCGGGGCGGGCGTGGAGAAGATCGAGTCGACGTTGTTGGTGTTGCGCGTGCCATATTCGATCTTGTCGAGCCAGCCGCCGCGGTCGTAGCGGGCGGCGTCGGTGGCGGTGAGGTTGCGGCCGTAGCGGTTGGTTTCCTTCTCGTACCAGTAGGAGATGGAGTTGCCGTTGAGGTCGAGGACGTAGTCGAGGTTCCACCGCCATGCCTGGTTGTCGCCCCCGCAGTGCGAGTTGGCGAACGTGGTGGCGTGGCAGGGTTCGTCCGGGTGGTTGCCGAAGACGGGGGCTGTCCAGGTCGAGTTGGTTACCGGCTTGTTCGACGTCCAGCCGGGCAGGCGGTTCCGGCCGAACCAGTACTCGATGCCGTTGGTGGTGGTGACCACCCAGTGTTCACCGTTGTTGTCGCCGTTGGTGGCGCCGGTCTCGCGTCGGATGCGGGTGCCGTCGTCGGCGCGCAGGTGCCACCGCTGTTCGCTGGCGTTGTAGATGAGCTCGCCGGAGTGCCCGCCCAGCGACAGCACCGCGTTGTCCGTTGCCCAGCACAGGTCGCCGGTCTTGGTGGTGTTGTTGGCGTTGCCGTCCATGTCCTTGGCGCAGGCGCGGTAGCGGCGCTCGATGTAGCCGCCGGGCCAGGCTTCGAAGCCTTCTCCCATCCAGGACGGCTGGTTGTTGCTCGCGACGTGCCGGCCGTCGACCGACTGGGCGGAATAGCCGAGCGCGAGCTGCGGGGTGAGGTCACCCGGTGCCGGCGGCACGCGCATGGGGTAGGACCAGGTGAAGTCTCCGCTGTTGCCGCCGGCCGACCAGGTCGATGAGGACTGCAGCGGGGTGGCGCTGTAGTCACCGGCGGGACCTGATGCCCCAGCCGACACCGCGAACAGCGACGCCTGCGACGTGACGCTCACGTCGGCGGACACCGTACGGGTCGCCAGGTTGTTCGTGGACGCCAGCGGGGTCGCCGCGCACTGCTTCTGCTGCGGGGTGGCCAGGGCGCACTCGGGTACGGCGACGATTCTGAGCCGGGTGGCCCAGTCGGCGCCGTAGGCGGTGGCAAATGACCCGTAGTCGATGCTGAGGTTCAGCTTTCCGCTGCTCGCGTCCCTGGCCGCGGCCCGCAGCAGGACACCCTTGATCCCACCCTTGGTCGTGGTCGCCCGATCCAGCACCTCGACGTCGACCTGTCGTGGTGGCGCGCCGAGCCGTCGCATCGTCGAATCGCTGGCTGTCGCCCGCACGGGCAGGCCGCCCGGTTTGCCGAGCGCGGGTCCGCCGTCGGCGGCCACCGCGATGCGGGCGGCACCGGCGGCGGGCCAGACCGGTGCCGGCTTGTCGCTGGCCCGGCTCAGACGCGCCTGCGAGGCGTCGGCGGGTGCGACGTCGCTGACCGGCACGGCGGGCACCGGTGTGATGGGCGGCTTCGTATAGGCGGCGGCGACCGCGGCCCGTTCTGGTACCTGCAGGAGGCCGGCGGCCATCACGACGGCGGCCGCGACGGCGATGGCCCGCCGTCGGGTACGGGAGCGGGTGATCGTGAGCATGCCGTGGCTGGGGCGGTTCGGCGTCACCGGGTGACCTCCGGGGGTGTCCGAGGGGCGACAGGGCGAGTAGCGGGAGCCGGTGTGTCGCCGGCTTACGGGGTGGGCGGGTTGAACCGCAGCCCCAGGCCGGGCCGGAGGACGGATTGGCGGTAGGTGTACTGGATGGCGGCGGTGCCGTCGGCGTTTTCGATGCCGATGGTGGCGCCGCCGCCGCGTTCGAGGAACGTGCCGTCGTTGTCGGTGTAGGCGAAGCTGTAGCCGCCGGCTTCGTCGAGGATCGCCTGGAATGTGACGCGGGTGCGGGGGTCCTCGTAGGAGTGGACGTTGCGCCATTCGATGACGAACTGCCGGTTGGGTGCGGTGCCGCGTACGGCGGTGCGGATGCTGGCGTTGGCGTCGACGACCCAGTCGTGCCAGAACGGGTACAGCGCGGCGTTGGGTTCCTCGGGGCTGGCCGGCGATGGGATGGGCCAGGCGTCGGGTGACGGTTCGCCGGGGTTGAGGAAGCTGACCAGTCCGTTGGTGTCCACCCAGCCGGTGTTGTAGGTCTGCCCGTACAGGCTGACCGGGAAGGGCAGCGCGATCGAGGTGTAGGCGTCGTCGCCGGTGAGCGACAGCACGGTGCCGTTGGCGGGGGTGTAGGTGACGGGTTGCTCGGTCAGCCGGTAGCCGCCACCGGCGACAGTGGCGCCCAGGCTGTAGTCGGCGGTGGCCTGGGTGTTGGTACCGACCACGACCTGCCGCACGTCCGAGCCCCGGCACGCCCCGGAGGGCACGGTGGCGATGACCGCCCAGCTGCCGGCGGGCACGGCGGTGATCTGGTAGGTGCCGTTGGCGGCGGTGGTCGTCGTCCGGTCCGCCACCGTGATCGTCGCCCCGGCCACCGCGGTGCCCTGACAGGTGACGGTGCCGGAGACGCTGCCCTGCCCGGGCGGGTTCGGGGTGAACGTGACGCCCTGCCCGCTGGCGAGCCACGGCTCGCGGAACAGGTACTGGAAACCGATGGAACCGTCGCCGTTCTCGATCCCGACGGTGCCCTCACCGCCCCGCTCGATCGACTTGTTCGGGTCGATGTCGGCGTAGGCCAGGGTGATCTCGCCGTTCTCCTTGAACACCACCTCGAAGGTCGCGCGGGTGCTGGTGTCGCCGTAGATGTGCACGTTGCGCCACTCCACGACCCACTGCCGGTTCGGCGCGGTGCCGCTGACCTTGGTGGCGATGCGGGCCTGCGAGTCGACCACCCAGTCGTCCCACAGCACGTACACCGCCGCGTTCGGGGAGCCCTCGGCCGCCGGCGACGGGATCGACCCCGGCCAGGAACCGATCCACCCGAAGTACGCCGGGTCCTTGAAACTGATCAGACCGTTGGCGCTGATCCACGCCGAGGTGTACGTCTCGCCGTAGAGCTTCACCGGGAACGGCGGGTTCTTCTGCCACACCGTCTCGTCGCCCTGCCACGCTTCCACCGTGTCACCGGGCACGAACGTCCGCGCCCCGGCGGTGCACTTGTAGCCGAACTCGTCACCGTCGACCATCACCGACAGGTCCACCTCGGACACACCGCCGGGGTGATTGATGATCTCGCGGGCGTACTGGCCGGCGCACCGGCTGTCGCCGGTCGACGCGGCGACCTTGTACTCACCGACCGGCACGGCGGTGAACTGGTAGCTGCCGTCGGCCGCGGTGGTGGTGCTGCGGTTGCCCGGGTTCAACGTCACCGTCGCCCCGGCCACCGGGTTACCGGTCACCGCCGTGGTCAACACGCCCTCCACCGTCCCGGCCGACGCCGGGGTGTAGGTGATCGAGCTGTTCGCCGTCAGCACGGCCTCCTGGAAGGAGTACAGCGCCGCCACCGTCCCCGAGGCGTTCTCCAGACCGACTGTCGCACCCGCACCCTGCTGGGTCGGGGTGGACATCGCCCCGTAGTGGAACGCGATCCGCCCATCCTCGTGGAAGATCACCTCGAAGGTGACCCGCTGCGCGTTGGTCGGCCGGAACCCGACGTTGCGCCACTCCACCACGAACGACCGGTTCGGCGCCGAACCCACCGTCTGCGTCCGCACACTCGCCGACGCGTCCACCTCGAAGTCGTCCCAGAACGGCGCCACCACCGCATTCGGCGCCGCCAGCGCCGGCATCGTCGGGTTGACCCAGGTGTCCGGCTCACCCGACACCGGACCGAAGCTCACCAGACCATTCGTGTGCACCCGACCCGAGGTGTACGACTCGCCGTGGAAACGCACCGGGAACGGCAACGCCACCATCGTCGCCGCGTCATCACCGGTCAACCCCAGCACCGTCGACGCCGAGACGAACGCGGACGGCCCGGTGCTGCACGCGTAGCCCAAGCCGCCGTAGTCCGGGCCCAACCGCAAGTCTCGAACCTCGTCAGCGAACAACTCCACCTGGCTGCGTACCAGCGCGCCGCACCGCCCCGCCATCTGGACGCTGACGGTGTAGCTGTCGGCGACCAGGCCGGTGAAGCTGTACGCACCACCCGCGCCGGTCGTGGTGCTCACCCCGCTCGGGTCGAGGGTGACCGTCGCACCCACCACCGGGGCGCCGGCAGCGTTGGTGAGCGCGCCGGACAGGCTGTGCAGCTCCAACTCGCCTTCCGACTCCGGACGGGTGAAGGTGATCGCCTGGCTGCTGGCCAGTACCGGCTCGGCGGTGGAGTACCGCAACCGGTCCTGGCCATCCTCCGCCTCGATGCCGACGACGGCGTGGGCACCCCGCTCGGCGGCGTTGTCGAGCTGGTCGTAGTTGGTCGTCACGGTGCCGTCAGGGGCCAGGACCGTCGCGAAGGACACCCGCTGCCCGGTGTTGCCCTTACGGTGCACGTTGCGCCACTCCACCACGAACCGCTGGCCGGCTCCCGACCCGGTGGTCGCGGTGCGCACGCTCGCCGAGGCATCGACGACAAGATCGTCCCAGAACGGAGCCACCGCGGCGGCCGGGGTCACCGGTGCGGGCTGCTGACCGGTGTACGGGTGTGAGCCGCCCGGATCGGTGAAGGTCAGCAGGCCGTTGGTGTCCACCCAGGCGCTGCGGTACGCCCCGCCATAGAACGGGAACGCGAACGGCAACGGCACCGTAGCGACCGCGTCGTCACCGGTCAACGCCAGCGCGGTGGACGCCGTGGTGAACGTGGTGGTCTGCTCGGTGCAGGTGTGGCCGAGGTCGTCGCGGAACGCGGCCAGGAGGATGTCGTACGTCGTGCCCTGCCCGTCGATTTCCAGCGGTGCGCTGAACGACAGGCCGCAGCGGCCGCCGAGCGTGGCGGTGATCGTGTACGTGCCGGGTGCGAAGCCGGTCATGGCATAGCTGCCGTCAGCGGCCGAGGTGGCCTGGTGGCCGCCCGGTTGCAACTGCACCACCACATCGGCCTGCGGCATGAAGTACTCGTTCCACACGGTGCCGGACAGGCTCGCCGCCGGCCGTGCGGTGAACTCGTCGGTGGTCATGTCGCTGACCCGGTTCCCGTCGTCCACCGCGACCGCATATACCGGGCGGGGTCCGAGGCCGCTGCCGATGTCGACGGTCACGGTCGCCGTACCGCCGGCGGTGGTGGCGTTGACGGTGCTGCCCAGACCGGTGCCGTCGATGCTGTACCGGAACTTGGTGACGTTGGTGTCTCCGCGGGCGTCGAACCTGACCGTCAGTTGCCCGCCCGCGGTGGCCTCGCTGCCGTTGGGGAAGGTGACCGCTGGTGGTAGCGGCACCGCGAGTTTGGCGAGGTTGGTCGCGGTCTCGACGAAGTTGTAGAACCGCACGTCGTCCACGACGCCGGTGAAAAAGCTGTCGTAGCCGCCGTTCCACTTACGCCGGCCGACAGAGAAGTCACTGGTGGCGTTGAACCCGCCGGACAACGTCACGGTCTCGGTCTGCGCCACCCCGTTGACATACAGGGTCATCTTCTTGGACGCCCCGTCGAAGGTGGCGGCCAGATGCGTCCACTTACCCGCCGTGGGCGCGGCATTGGAGTGCACGCTGACCATCGGGGCGTTGTCGGTGTCAGCCGTGGCCATGGTGAACCGCCACCGTTGGCCACTGACGACGTAACCCAGGTGGTAGGCCGGCATGCGGGAACCGTTCGCACTCACCACCGCCTGCGCGCCGGAACCGGACAGTGAACTGATCTTGACCCAGGCGGTGACGGTGAAGCTCGCGTCGGTCCGCACCGGGGTCGACACGCCGGTGTCCGGATGGGGGGTGTTGATCGTGCCCGTCTTGCTCGCCGCCGTGTTCCCCGGCAGGGACAGCGCCGTGCCGAGCCCGGACCGGCCGGCGACACGCGAGGCCGAAGCACCGATGGTCAGGGCGTTACCGTGGCCGGAGTCGTCCGTGGCCGTGGTACCCGTCTCGTCGAACGTCCACTCGCCGGCCGGACCGGAGCCGGCCCGGACGGTGAACGTGTACGTCACCGGGGTGGAGAACCGTCCCGCATGGTCCTTCGACCACACGTAGAGGATGTTCACGCCGTCGTGCCGCGGCGCCACACTGAGCGATGCGCCGTAGTCGCTCGTCCGCGCCGCAACGGTCTTCGCCGCGGTCAGCACACCGGAGTCGAGGCTGTAGGCGTACTCCTTCACCTCGTACGGCCGAGTCGTCGGCGCGGTCAGGGTGAACGTGCCGGACAAGCCGACACCGCCGCGAGGAACGCCGTCATTGGTGTAGTTGGTGGAACTCACGGTGGCCGGCGGTGGCGGCGGTGTCGCGTCGACGGTGAACTCGCAGGTGCCGGACCAGTCGCCGTAATGCGAGCCATCCCACGTGCGGGCCTGCCACACATAGCTGCGCCCGTCGGTCAATTTCCCGGCAGGGATCGCCTTCGACGCCGGCCCTGGGTTACCCGACGCGGAGGACATCTTGTCGGTGTCGTTTCGTGCGCCACCGACCTGCCACCAGTGGAAGTCGGTCCTCAGCGACTGCTGGTCACCGTTCGGGTCCGAGTGCTTGGCGGACAGTTCCGGCGTGGTCGTGAGCACGTACGGCCGCGACGCACCTGTCGCGCAGCCCTTGCCGTCCGACTTGCGGTCCGACGGAGCGTTGGCCCGATTGTTGAAGGTGATGGCGAGCTTCGGCGAGGAGTGGTTGAACCGCTTCCACTGCTTCTTGGTGCTCTCGTCGATCGCCCGTAGACCGACCGTCAGCTCCGACTTCCGGTTCTTGGCCGCCTCTTTCACCATCGTGGTGACGTTGAACTCGATGGTGCCGGTACCGAGGCAGCCGTGCGCGGCTCCGTGCTTGCGGTTGCCCTTCACCTGCGCCGTCCGGCTGCTGTCCCAGGTCGGTTGGTTGTTCCACGTCGTACTCGACGAGATCGCCCCGGTCTTCCACAGTTTCGCGTTACTCACCGGACTACAGGTCCACGCGTGTCGCTGCTCGATCCGGAACTCCGCCTTGGTGACCTCCGTGCCCGACGCCCGTGCGATGTTCATCCGAAACAGAGACCGAACGATGTGGTCAGCACAGCCGGAGCAGTCCTCGGTACGTCCGGCGCCCGCCGAGCCATAGGTCGAGCCGTTGTTCAACGCCGACGAGTTCTTCCAGAACGAGCTCGACTTGTATTTGCTCCACACCGACGTCCACGCGTTGCTGGCGATCCCACCGGTCCAGGACGGATCGATGTAGATGGGCAGCTTCGTGCGGGGGTCGGCCAGCATCGCCTTGTCGGGAACGATCGTCATCGCCTGACCGTCGACCCGCACCGGCATCACCGCCCGCCGTGCCGTCTCGCCGATCTCGGCGTGGCTCGGCTTGACCTGCACCGACGCTTGCTCATCCAGCTGCCGCTGCTGCTGGGTGGTACTCGGCTTACGCTGCGGACTCGTCGCACTCGAACGCTTCTCCGCCGGCCCGGCCAACGCATCGGCCTCCGGCGCATCCGAGGAGTCCCACATCATCGGGGCCGGCGCGGCGAACACGATGGCACCCTTGCCGTCACGGGCCGCTAACCCACCTGACGTCGTCGCGCTCACCGTGACGCCCTTGGTCGCCAACCCGAACCGCAACGACGCCAGTTCGGCGCTCGTCGCCGCCTGACGGGACTTCACCACCAGCACCTCGGAAAAGCCCATCGGCTGCGCGGTGACTCGCAGATCAACATCCGGCAGGACGTCGCGGTAGACCGCCGTCGCGCCCTCCAGCACCGGCGTCGGCAACCGGCCCGGCCAGGTCATCGTCACTTCCCGCTCGCCGTCGCGGAGCCGGGCCAGCGGCGCGTCGCCACCGCTGGAAAAAACCATCGGCAACACCGTCGCGCGGGGGGTGATCCCCTCAGCGGACACCTTCAGCGTGGTGTCCACCGGCCCCCACGACTTCCCCTTGCGCACCCGCGTCGGCTCGATGGTCTGCTCCAACGTCCGCGAACCGTCGACGTTCACAAACATCTGCGACCACTCGGTGCGCTCGGCGAGGATCTCCACCCGCCGACCACACACACCGACCATCGCCCCCGCCGCAGCGGCATCCGGCTGCTCGTCCTGGCACACCTGCGCCGGCTTCGGCGCCGCCGCCTCGGCCGAGGTAGGCGCTGCCAGCATCGACGCCACCAATGTCGGCACCAACGCCGCTATCCACCAACGCTGCGACGCAGCCATGCAGACGCCAGCCACCCGGCACCCCCGTGATCAAGCCCGATCGATGCGCGAACTGTAAGGATGCCGAACGATCGATGTAAAGAGCGGTCACAAGCTGCTACCACAAACCGGACTTCGTCACTCGTTACGCACTTCCTCATGACGCAGTGTGGCTGAGTTCGTACCTGGCCCATGGCGTCGAGGTCGCCAGCCCTCGGCGTCCTCGACGAAGGGGCAAGGGGTTCCTCCTCGTACGGTGTTGGCGAGACCGAGTAAACGCGCCACCGGCGCGGCCAACGCCGGGCAGTCACAGCCCGAGACGGGGCCACCCATCGGACTACGTCATGCCATGATTCGCGCGTGTTCACACCAGCCGCGCAGCGGAGCGTCTCCGCGCTCGCCCGTACGCTCCTGCTGACCGGCTGCGCCAACCAGGCCACCCCGGTGCAGGCCAAGCCGACACCCCCGTCCTATCAACTGGTCGACGACCTGTGCGAGCGCCTCGACCACGGTTGGATGACCGACCTCGCCGAAACGCCCCCCAGGTACAGGTCGATCCCCTCGCTACCTGCCGGCAAGGACCATCGGCGGTGTTTCGCCACAGCGCTTGACAAAGATCGGCGCACCCTGATCCAGGTGCAAATTGACACGTCAACGCCATCGGATGGCCAGGCTGCCCTGCCCGGATCCTCGCAGCCATTTGACGGTCTAGGAGACGAGGCGCGGATCCAGTTCGGGGAGCCGGTCACAGGCCCGAGCGAACACTTGGGGGGCCAGATCACCACCCGCATCGACCGCCTCGCGGCCGTACACGGAACCGCGAAGGTGTGGGTGACTCTTAGAGGGCGGTCCGCAGTAACTTGATCTGGTCTAATGCATTGCGTCCGGTTGGCGGCCTTCCGGCGGGTTCGCTGTTGTTACAGCACCAGGTCGATCTATGGGATGTGAGTCTTGGTCGTGACTGTGAGGCGGCTGCGGCGTTAGCCCGATCATGGGTGATCGAAAGCCGTACCCGAGCGATGTCAGCGACGAGCAGTGGGAGCTGATCGGGCCGTTCCTACAGGCGTGGAAGACCAAGCGCGTCGCGGTCTCGGTGTCGGGCCAGCCAGGCGACTACGACCTGCGGGAGATCGTGAACGCGATCTTCTACCAGAACCGGACGGGCTGTCAGTGGGCGTACCTGCCGCACGACCTGCCGCCGAAGTCGGCCACCTACTACTACTTCGCCCTGTGGCGCGACGACGGCACCGACCAGGTGATCCACGATCTGCTGCGCTGCCAGGCCAGGGAAAAAGTCGGTCGTCAGGAGTGATCCGAGCGCGGTCGTGTTGGACACCCAGTCGATCAGGCGGCGAACCACATTCCGGCCGCGACGACCGGCAAGGACGCGGCCAAGGTGTCCGGGCAAGGGCCTGGCAGTGGACGCGTTGGGGCTGGTCATCGCGGTCGTGGTCACTGCAGCGTCGGTCACCGACAACACTATCGGCATCCGGCTGCTCGACAAAGTCGTCGCACACCCCGACGGTGAGCCGCGCCTGGGTCGACGCCGGGTTCAAACAGACCTCGCCCTGCACGGCGCCGTCCTCGGGGTCGACGTCGAGGTCGTCAAACGCCCGATTACCCGGCCCGGCCGCCGATCCGTAAGCGGTGGATCGTCGAGCAGGCCGGACGGCACGCTGATGCTGCACCGCCGCCTGTGCGCGACGTACGAGAGCCGCCCAGTCCTCGGTGTCACGAACCCCGTGGGCGTCGACGGCGAACATCGGGTGGCATGACCGGGACCAGCACACCTCCTGGCGGCACCGTGAACCTTCCCACCGTCCTCGACCTGATCACCGACCGGGAGACCACCGCACGCCAACGCGCCGACCGGCTCCGCGAGCAGATCACCGCACTGACCGGCGAACTCGCCCGCCTCGACGGCGAACTGGCCGACCTCGCGACCACCCGCACCACCCTGCGCACTCTCGCCGCCGACGAGTTCACCGCCGACGACCCGACGATCGCCAGCGGGCCCTACCAGCAGATCCTGCACATCCTTGGCACCGCGCCCGCCGGCATGCGCGCCAAAGGCATCTGCCTCGCCCTCGGCGTCGAACCCTCACCGAAGAACGTCGAAGGCACCCGCGCCAAGCTGAAACGCATGGTCAACCGCCACGTCCTCACCGAAGACGAACCCGGAGTATTCACCCTCAGCCAGAAACGGACCTAACACTCCGAACCGCCCTCTGAGCGGCCGTAACCCTCGGCTATGCACCTGTCGTCCCGGTGGTGCTGGTCGGTTGGTCGTCGCTTCCCCCGATCGGCGGCCAACCGACCCCGGACACGCACCAGCCGGGGCGAGGTTCGGCCTGACGTAGCGGCTTCACCGCGACGATCCAGGCGAAGCACCGGCCGACGCGCCGGGCTCCACGAACGCCGGCGCCCCTGCGGCATAAGGATCCGTACCCCCCGAGGCCGTCCTGCCAGCCTCGGATGCAGAGAAAAAGCGGGTCGTACGGATAGCCCGCGAATAGGAGAAGTGAGAGCACATGGGTGTCGACACGGTGAGCAGCGAAGGCCTCCGAAACACGATGGTCGACCAACTGGTCGCCGACCAGGAGGCGAAAGGGCTGGTGATGCCGCCCGAGGTGGAGGCGGCGCTGCGGACGGTGCCTCGCGAGATGTTCACGCCGGGCGTGGCGGTCGAGGAGGCGTACCGCGCCGACAACGCGGTGGTCACGAAGCGGCGCGGTGAGGAGACCGTCAGTTCGGTGTCGGCGCCGTGGTTGATCGCGGAGATGCTGGGTCAGGCGGTCGACGCTCTCGATGGTGGGTTGGCGGGCCGGCATGTGCTGGAGATCGGCTCGGGTGGCTACAACGCGTCTCTGCTGCGCGAGCTGGTCGGTGAGTCGGGGTCGGTGACGACCGTGGACATCGACCCGGAGGTGACCGAGCGGGCCGTGGCGTGTCTGACGGCGGCGGGGTACCGCGACGTCACCGTGGTGTGCGCCGATGCTGAGCAGCCGCTGGTTCCGGGTCCCTGCTTCGACCTGATCATCGTGACCGTTGGTGCGTGGGACATCCCGGCGGCGTGGACCGGCCAGCTGGTCGAGGGCGGTGTGTTGGTGGTGCCGTTGCGGACGTTCGGGATGACCCGCTCGTGGGCGCTGCGTCGTGACGGTGACCGGCTGGTCAGCCTAAGCCAGCGCCTGTGTGGGTTCGTGGCGATGCAAGGCGCCGGAGCGCACGACGTGCGGTACGTCGATGTGGCCGATGGTGTGCATCTGCGGCTGGATGAGGGTCAGCAGGTCAGCCCGAACCTGGTGGGTGGGCTGTTGTCGCGGCCGCGGGAGCAGGCGTGGGCGGGAGTGAATTTGCCGCCTCGGACGGTCCTGGCCGATCTGGACTTGTGGCTGGCGGCGCGTCTTGCCGCCGAGGTGGATCAGTTCGTGGTGCTTGCGGCGCATCAGGAGGCCGTCGAAGCCGGCGTCGTCGCGCCGGCGTGGCGGTTCGGTACGCCCGCCGTCCTGCATGGGGGCACGTTCGTCTACCGGTCGGAGCTGCGCTGGACCGATGACATGTTCGACCTTGGCGCGTGTGCCCACGGACCGGACGCCGCCGGCGCGGCCGGGCGGATGGTGGCGCACATGCGGGCGTGGGTGGACGGCGGCGAACCGGCTCCGGTGCTGCATGTCCTGCCCGCACGGACTCCCGACGGCGACCTGCCGGCCGGGACGGTGCTGGACAAGCGGCACAGCCGCCTGGTCCTCACCTTCACCCCCGCATAGGAAGGCACAGCGAGTGGAGACCACGGACCTCGACGAGTTCGACCTGGACATCACGCTGGTGGACGCCGGCCCCGCCGCCGGTGGGTATGCCACCAGCACCGACGACAACTGCGGCTCCGGTAACACGGGCTCCAACGCCTGCTCCGGCGGCGGCAAGTAACCCCTGTCCGCACCCTCTGTCGGGGCCCGGTGTCCGCCGACATCGGGCCCTCCCCTTCTGGTGGTGCAGCATGTTTTCTGCGGCTGGTGCGGCGTTGATCCGAGTCGCCGCCTACCCGAGCGGTCTGAGCCTGCCCGCGTGGCCCGACCTGACCGCGCATCGGCCGGAGCAGTGGCGGCAGTGGCTTACCAGTGTGTGGGCGCTGCCGGGGTTTGCGGCGGCCGTCGCCTGTGCCTCGCCGCACCTGTGCGAGCAGGTCACCCGGGCGGTGACCGGCGAGCCTGCTGATCCGGATCGGTTGCGGCGGCTGGTCGAGTCGGTGGTGCGGTATGTGCTGCGGTGGACCGGCCGGGCGACACCGTTCGGCACCTTCGCCGGGGTAGCCCCGGTCGACTTCGGTGCCCGCACGTCGGTTCGCTGGGGCGAGGAGCACCGGAGGGTTGTCCGGCCGGACGGGCGGTTCATCGCCGCGCACGCCGCCCGGATGGAGCAGGACCTGACGGTGCTGCGCGGTGTGGCGGTGGTGACGAACGCGGTGGGCTACCGGCGTGGCGAAGTGTGGGTGCTGCCGTGCGCCCGTGCCGAGGGCGACCGCCGGTGGGACGTCGAGGTCCGCCTGACCGGGCCGGTGCGGGCGGCACTGCACGCGGCGAGTTCCCCGATCATGTTCGGTGACCTCGCCACCACGGTCGCCGGGCCGGAGCCGGCCAGGATCGGCGCGGCCGAGCGCATGCTGGGTTCGCTGGTCGGTGCTGGGGTGTTGCTGTCGGCGGTGCGGCCGGCGATGACCGTCACCGACCCCGCCGCTCACCTGGCCCGCCACGCCCCGATACCCGACCCCGGCGAGCGGGTCGCGGTGGACCTGCGGGTCGACGTGTCGGTGACGCTGCCGCCAGCGGTGCTGCGGGAGGCCGGCCGGGCCGCGGGGACGCTGACGGCGGTAGCGCCGCGGATGCGGGGGTGGGTGGAGTACCACCGGGCGTTTATCCAGCGGTGGGGTCCGGGTGCGGCCGTGCCGGTGCGCGAGGTGCTGACCGTGCTGGGCTTTCCCGCCGGCTACCGCGGCTCCACCCGGCGGGCACCGGCGCTGGTCACCGGGCGGGATCGGCTGCTCGGGCACCTGGCCCAGCAGTCGGCGCTGGACGGCGGCGCGGAGGTGATCCTCGACGACGACCTGATAGGCCGCCTCCGCGACGGCGATGATCGGCCGCCGGTCCCGCACACCGAGCTGCGGTTCACCCTCGCCGCCGTCACCGGGCACGACTTGGACCGAGGCAGGTTCGCGTTGACGGTGCTCAGCGGATCCCGCCATGCCGGGGTGTCCGCCGGCCGGTCTCTGCACCTGCTCACCCCCGCCGAGCGGGCCTGTTTCCAGGACGTCTATCGGAATCTGCCGACGGTCCTGCCCGGCGCGGTGTCGGTGCAGGTGTCCGGTCCGCCGCTGGACGCCCACCTGGCCGCGGTTGCCCGTACTGTCGAGGTGTTGCCGGTCCTGCCCGTCGGCGATTTCCATCCTGACCCGCCGTTCACGGTGGCGGACCTGGCGGTGACCGGCGACGGACAGCGGCTGTGGCTGGTGTCGCGCCGCAGCGGGCGGCCGGTCGAGCCGCTGCTGTTCAACAGTGTGCTGCTTCCGGGTCTGCAGCAGCCGCTGGTGCGGTTCCTGACGGAGATCGGGACCGCGTGGGCGGCACCGTGCGGCAGATTCGACTGGGGCCACGCCGCCGATCTGCCGTTCCTGCCCCGCGTGCGACGCGGACGCAGCATTCTGCATCCCGCCCGCTGGATCATCGACCAGTCCGCGTTGCCTCGCGGGGTGGCGTGGCCGCGGTGGCGTGATGCCTGGCAGCGGTGGCGCGAACGCCGCCGGCTGCCGCAGGAGATCCTGGTCGGCGACGACGATGTGCAGCTGCGCCTGGACCTGAACGACAACGCCCACCTGGCGGTGCTACGCGGGCACCTGCAACGGCAGGCTCGCACGATCATCACCGAGGCCCCGGGACCAGCCGGCTGGATCGACAACCGGCCCGCCGAACTCCTGCTCACCCTCACTCACACCCCATCGGCCAGTCCGCCGCCTCGACCTGCTCGGGAGGTGGCCTCGGTGCGGCATCGCCCGGGACAGTCGTCGTGGCTGGAGAGCCGCCTGTCCGGGCGGGTCGAGGACATCGTCACCGACCTCGCCCGACGGACCGCGCCGCTGCTGCCGGCGGGCTGGTGGTTCCTGCGCTACCCCGACCCGGAACCTCACCTGCGCCTGCGCATCCCCCTGAACGACGCAGGCCAGTTCGCGGTCGCCGCCATGACCATCGCCGAATGGGTGCAGCGGCTGGAGGACGACGGCGTGGCGCACGACTACAGCCTGCACACCTACCGGCCCGAAACCCGCCACGGCACCGGACACACCCTCACGGCTGCGGAGGCGGTGTTCGCCGCCGACTCCCGCACTGTCCTGCGGCGGCTGGCCGGTGACCGGCAGTCCCGCACCGCCGCTGGGATGATCGCCATCGTCGACGCGTTCACCGGCGACGGCCGGCGCTGGCTCGCCGACCACGTCCCCCACCACAGCGGCTCACGCCTCGACCCCGCCCAGCTCGACCTCGCCCGCACCCCGCACCGCGACGGCGACCTGGCGTCGGCGATAACCGGCTACCGGGATCTGGCCGCCGCCGACGGTCTCGACCTCGACCAGGTGCTGGCCGACCTGCTGCACCTGCACCACGCCCGCATGATCGGCGTCGACCTCGCCTCCGAACGGCACTGCCTACGCCTGGCCCGCACCATCTCCCGCACCCGACCGGCACCGGCATGACCACCGGACAGTCCCTCGCCGATGGCGCGGCCGGCGTCGCCCTGCTGCACCTGGAAACCGGCAACCAGGCCGCCGCGTACGCCGCCCTGCGCAAGGCCACCGCCCACGGCGTCAGCATCGCCGCCGGCGCCAGCCTCTTCTACGGCGCCCCCGCGCTCGCCTTCGTCCTCGCCACCTGTCACGAACCCGGCCTCACCCGGGCACGAACGATCGCCGCCACGGGCACCGCCACCGTCACCCGCCGGCGGCTGCAGACGGCGCACCGCCGCATCGACTCCCGCCAGCAACCCCACTACGCCGAGTACGACCTCATCCGCGGCCTGACCGGCCTCGGCGTCGTCCTGCGCCGCCTCGGCGACCACGTCCTGCTCCGCCACGTCCTGGACTATCTGGTCCGGCTCACCGAACCCGTCGGTGACCTGCCCGGCTGGTGGTGCGCCAACGGACCCCACCGCCACCAGCCACCCCCACCAGGAGGGCACGCCAACCACGGCATCGCCCACGGCATCACCGGCCCCCTCGCGCTGCTCGCCCTCACCCACCGCGACGGCATCACCGTCGACGGACACACCACCGCGATCACCCGCATCTGCCGGTGGCTGGACACCTGGCAACAGCACACCGTCGGCGGCATCTGGTGGCCGCAAACCCTCACCGTCGACGACCTGCACCGCGGCGCACCGGCCCAACACCAGCCGGGGCGCCCGTCCTGGTGCTACGGCACCCCCGGCATCGCCCGCGCCCACCAACTGGCCGTCCTCGCCCTGCACGACACCACCCGCCAACGCCTCGCCGAGACCGCGTTCACCACCTGCGTCACCGACCCCGCACAACTTGGGCGGCTCACCGACCGCAGCCTCTGCCACGGCACCGCCGGCCTGCTGGCCACCGGCCGACGCATCGCCGCCGACGCCCTCACCCCCACACCCCTCACGGACCTGGCACGTCTACACCAAGACGCCGCGCCCGTCGCCGACGAACCCTCCGGATTTCTGGACGGCACCACCGGCTGCCGCCTCACCACCGCCGCGACCACCGCCACTGGGTGGGACGCCTGCCTTCTCCTCACTTGAAAGGGGCCTGCCATGAGTCGCACCGTCTGGCAGCACGTGACCATCAGCTACCCCGGCCGCAGCCGCTACGACCGCGAACAGCAGGCGGTGGCGCACCTCAGCCGCGTGCTACCCGCCGCCGAGAACGCCGGCCTGATCACTACCTGGTGGTTCATCCGCAAGGGACCCTGGCGCATCCGCTACCTCCCCACCCCTGCCCACACCGGCCCTGCGCCCCTGGTCGAGCTGCTCACCGAGGGATGCGCCTGGAGCGGCGACATCTACGAACCCGAAATCCACACCTTCGGCGGCCCCCAGGCGATGGACACCGCCCACACGCTGTTCCATCACGACAGCCGCCACCTTCTCACCTACCTCCACGACCAGCCCACCGACCGGCGGGAACGCTCGCTGGTCCTGTGCACCGCCCTCATGCGCGCCGCCGGGCTCGACCTCAACGAACAAGGCGACGTCTGGGCGCGCCTCGCCCACCGGCGCACCGCCGAACCCCACCAGCGCCCCGCACCCGACGCCGATACCTGGGAGGCGTTCACGGGCAAGGTCCGTCACCTGCTCCTTGGCACCGCCCGCACACCCGGCGACTGGCAGACCGGCTTCGAGGCCACCGGCGCAGCCCTGCACCGCCTGCGCGAGACGGGAAAGCTAACCCGCGGTGTGCGCGCGGTCATCGCCGAACACGTGATCTTCCACTGGAACCGGATCGGGATACCCGCCGCCACCCAGGCCACGCTCGCCCACGCCGCCACCGACGCCATCTTCGGCAGCCACCCTCCGCCACCCCCGGGTAGCAGCGGTCGCTCGCGACAGCCCGTTCCGCCGATATCGTCGGTCGGGGTCAACTCGCCATGCGTCGCTCCTCGCTGACGACGCAGATCCGGACGGAGACTGACCGTGGGAAAGGGTCACCGTCATGATCGATCCGCAGCAGCTTCGCGACGCGAAGCACGCGCTCGGCAGACAGCTACGCCACCTGCGCACCGCGTGCGGCCTCCTCCAGAGAGACCTCGCGCAGCAGGTGTACAGCACCCGCAGCACCGTGGCGAACGTCGAGGCCGGCCGGCAGGTCGTCGACCGGGTCTTCTGGCAGCAGTGCGACACGCTCCTGCACGCCGGCGGCCAACTGACCAACGCCTACGACGCCTACCGCCAGTTGGAGGCCGCATACCAGAAGGAGCGGTCCGAAACGGCGATGCGGGTCCGATGGGGCGCCGCCGCCGACACGGCCCTCATCCGTCCTGAGCCCCACAGCAGCCTCGTGTCCGTTCGCCAACCTCACACCGCCACCGGACCTGCCGGCGGTGACCTCGCCGCCACGATCACGTCCACCCTGGGCCGGACTACACAGGATGTGCGGGCGGCGCACACCGTGCCCGCGCCGGCGGGACGGTACTTCCCGGGCGTGCCCGTCGACGTGGAGGTGTATCCCGCCGTCGACGACGGCCGGATCATCGCCACGATCCCCCGGACCGACACCGACCGGCAGTGGCGGCGCCCGCTGCAGCGGCGGCTCATCGCCGGACAGGTCACCGCATCCACCGGCGACGGGCTGTTCGCCCTGGACTCCCGTCAGGCCTCGCGGCGGCTGGTCGACATCGACGATGACGTGCGGCTGCTCATCCCCCGCGTGTACCAGCTCGACGCGATCACCGCGGCGGTGCTGTGGGCCGTGGCGAACCTGGACCAGTCGCTCCTGCTCGACGATGCCCGCCTCGACGCCTCCCGGACCGCCGCGACCGAGTACAGCCACCTGACCCGCTCCGCGGTCAGCGGCGACATCGGACACGACCTGGAGACCGTGTCACGGCTGTGGCTCGGCTCTGCGTTCTGCGCCGACCACATCAGCCGCCAATCGGCCGACCTCACCGACGTGCCCGTGTTCTGGACCCGGGAACAGACCGGCGAAGAGGCCAGCACCTGGCTGCTGTTCAGCCACAAACTGCGCTACCTGAAAGCGACCTCCGCCCGGTTCACCAGCGGCTCCCAGCAGGCGACACGACTGTTCTGCGTCCCACCGGCCACCGTGCAGACGTCAACGGAGTCCGAACGGATCCTCCTGCTGCTGGCGGCCGCGTTGATGGAGTCGTTCGGCGTCCGCGTCGCGATCACCGACGAACCCGAGTACGGCACGGTGCCCGGCTTCGTCCTCACCCCGCGCCGCGCGATCGTCGCCACCTGGATCCGCACCGACGGCGTGTGGCAAGTCGACGTCACCGACCACCCCTCAACCCTCGCCGAATACCGTGACGCCGCCGGGCACGTCCAGGCCCACTCCGTCATCACCGCCGACACCGCAGGCTCTCGAATGCGGGCCCTCGCCGACTACCTGAACCTCGACTGGACCTGCCTGCGCACCCGCTGCGCCGAGCTCGGTGACTACGGCCTGGCCGGGATCGCCGAACCGCGCAGCCGCCTGCTGTCCCTCGACGGTGTCGATCGGGCGTGCCGCTTCGTCGGGTCCCTGCCGTAATAGGCTCCCGCCACACCACCCTCGCGCCACACGCCTCGGGAAGGAGCTCGGTGTCCACCACCCCGGCAACGCATCCGCCACGGGTCGTGGTGTTCGGTCTCGGCGGCACCATCGCCATGACCAGCAACACCGGCGGCGCAGTGAGCCCCAGCCTGTCCGCCCAGCAGCTCGTCGACGCCGTACCCGGGCTCGCCGACGCGGGCATCGACATCGAGGTGGTCGACTTCCGGCGCCGCCCCGGCGCGTCCCTGACCATCGCCGACCTCACCGAACTCGCCGCGGCAGCAGCCGACACCCTGGCCGGTGGTGCGGACGGCGTGGTGGTCACCCAGGGCACCGACACGATCGAGGAAACCGCCTACCTGCTCGACCTGCTCCACCACCGGCCAGAACCCCTCGTGGTCACCGGCGCGATGCGCAACCCCACCCTCGCCGGTGCCGACGGACCGGCCAACATCCTCGCCGCCATCCACACCGCCGCCTCCCCCCACTCGCGAGGCCACGGCTGTGTCGTCGTTTTCGCCGACGAGATCCACGCCGCCCGCTGGGTCAGCAAAACCCACTCCACCAGCGGCGCCACCTTCCGCTCACCCGACACCGGCCCCCTCGGCTACGTCCTGGAAGGCACCGTACGGATGCTGACCCGACTGCCGTACCGGCTGACCGTCCCCCCGCCGGATTCCGCCGCCCAGGCAACCGTCGCCCTGCACACGGTCACCCTCGACGACGACCCGACCGTCCTCGACGCCATCGGCGGCCGCCTCGACGGGCTCGTCGTCGCCGGCTTCGGCGTCGGCCACGTCCCCGAACCCCTCATCGACACCCTCGCCACCCTCGCCGCACGCATCCCCGTCGTCCTCGCCTCTCGCACCCCCGCTGGGCCAACCCTCACCCACACCTACGGCTTCCCCGGCTCCGAACAGGACCTCATCGCACGCGGTCTCATCCCCGCCGGCTGGCTACACCCCTACAAAGCCCGCATCCTGCTACGCACCCTCCTCGCGGCCGCAGCGAAACCCGAAGACATCGCCACCGCGATCACCACCGCCGGGGGCCTCACCGAGCCCACCGCCTGGCCCTGGCCCACCACCGACCACCAGCCCACGGGAACTTGCACGACAGATGCATAGCCACGACCTCACCCCCGGCCGCATGATCGGCGTCGTCTTCGACCACGGCGACGACTTCTTCACCGCCCTCACCGACGCCTGCCACACCCACGGCATTCGACAGGGCTACATCCCGATGTTCATCGCCGGCCTGTCCACCGCGAAGATCGTCGGCACCTGCCAACGACTCGACAACCCCAACGCCCCCGTCTGGTCACACGTCGACCTCACCAACATCGAAGCCCTCGGCGGCGGCACCATCGCCTGGGACGACACCACCCAAACGATCACACCCCACATCCACATCACCGTCGGCCTGAAGGAACACAGCGCCACCGCCCACACCAGCCACCTCCTCGACGCCACCGTCCAGTTCCTCACCGAGATGCTCATCATCGAGATCACCTCACCCACCATGTACCGGGTTCCGAACCCCCACCTGCACGGCGTGCCGCAACTAAAGTTCGCTTATAGGTGACGGCACCGAGCCGGGAATCGGCTACGCAGTTTGCGGACCTCCAGACTGCTGGCCGGCGGTGTCATCGGGCTGGCCACCAGCCACTACCTCGACCAACAGCAACGAGCCGCGGCCCCTGGACGTCCTCGCCACGACCCCCGGCATCACCTACCACGGCACGACGACCGACCTCGCCGGACGCATCGGACTGACGTTCCAGGTCAAGGCCGAAGGGTCAACCTCGACACTGCTCATTGACCCCGCCACAGGTGAGCTACTCCCTACGCGAGAGACAGTCGCCGGGACCAGAGCGGACCTCTTCTCCTACGTCCTCATTCTGGCCCGCGGCTACACCAGCACCGACGACCTCACACCCGCCAGAAACGGCACGGGTCAGCTGACCAGCCGACTAGTCGGCGACCTTGTCAGACGGGGCGGCAACGCAAGGACATCCCCGCTGCCAGCGGAGGCTGCCTCAGCGACGTCGCCTGCGCCTCCGGCGACGCCCCCGCCAGCGGCCCAGCGGTGGTGCGAGCGGGATCGGAGCCTCGACTTCGAGCGGATCGTCCATTTCGACGTGATTGTCTAGGGCTCGCTCGTACACAAGCCGAGCGTCTGCCCGACGTTGCTCATCCGCGTGCATGACGGCGTAGGTGCCAGAGAGAAGTTTGCACCAGTTCTTGATGATCAGAACAACGGCGCTGATCGTGCCGGTCATGATCGCCACTAACAGCGCGTAGACGAGCTTGACAAGATCGGGCGAGGCTATTGCGAAGATGATCGACATGAAGCGCTCCTTCGGGATGGCCCGGAGCGCGAGGGGTTATGCAGCCGCTAGCGCCCGGAAGGCTGGTGAGGACCAGGTCTTCCGGCCAGGTGCACGGCTTCGATGACTCTCAGTGGAATGATCGACTCTGTTCACCGCCGCAACGGTGACAGCACGAGCTCTCCGCACGCGGACAATGCGAAGCATGCGCCGGAGAAGGATGCGAGCCCGGCGTTCCAGATCACGTCCCCGCCGGAGCTGCTCGCGCTCGAGCGCGGCGGTGTCAGGTGACTCGGGAAGCGGTACTTGGCCCGGTGAGAGCGTGAGCGGGGCGCTCCGCAGATCCACCTGAGGGCCGGTGGCCTCGTCGGCCTCCACGCCCAATGCCGGTAGGACATCGATCAGGCCGGGGCTCTGCGGGAACGTGACGGTGACGGAGCGAGGACGACCCTGAACTACTACCGATGCAAGTCTGTGACTCTTGATCGCCCGTACCGCGATCTTGAAGGTATCCGGCCGCCTGCTGGGCGCGTCCGGCACGGCAAGGGCTGCGGCTCCTGTGGTTTTGTCGTAGTACCGGTCGAGTTTGGCGGTTAGCCGATCAACGATTTCGGCGAGGCTGCCCGTCTTGTCAACGCTCGCCTTACCCAAAACGACCGTAAGATCGAGGTCGCTGATCGGGCGTATGGAGGTAGAGCGCGCGAGCGACCCGCTGAAGTACTCCACGGCGAACAGCGTACCGCCGGGCGCGACGCTTGCTCACACCTGCCCTTCAGGGCTGAGGCCCATGCGAGTGTCTAGCCCGCCTCATGGCCAGCCGGAACTCTGTAGTCTTGAGAGGCGAAAGGTTTGCTGATGTGTCAGAGACGACGACCAGCCGGCCGGGCTGCAGGGCACCCGTTTGGCTCTTGCTCCGCAGACGCAGGATTTTCTCAAGTCCTCGGCAACCCCACCCTGCAGCGGATCTTGATGCTGTTCGCCTGCGGTGCCGGGATGTCCGTGGGCGAGGTGGCCGAGCGAGTCGCCATCAGTCAGGCCACCGCGTCGCAGCAGTTCGCCCTGCTGCAGCCTGGCGAAAGTGGTTCCTCGCGACGCGACGCAAGACGCTGTACTACTGGGCCGACCGCGACGGCGCCTCGCCGCCCTCGGGCCGACCCCGCCACGGATGATCTCCTACAGCAAGTACATCGTGCTAACCACCACCGCCACCTTTCGGTTCGGGCAGCAAGAACACATCGACGTCACCTCGGACGAAGCCATCGGCTACGGCATTGTCATCGCCCGCCCGCCGACGTAGCCGCCGAGCTCGTCGCACGTCTCATCGCCGACCACCCGGCTGCCAAGGACCTTAGCTTGATCTTTAACCTTTGGCGGCTGGTTGGTGACCCCAGCTGATCATGGTGACAGCCCCTGGTCGATCATCTTCTTGTCGAGGGAAGAGGATCAATACCAGGGGCTGTCTTGGTGGTCAGTGTGCATGATGCTGGTTCTGCTGGTGCGTTCGGGGATCTGGCGGCGTTCCGGCGGGAGTTCCATGCCTGTCTGACCGCTCGGGCGGATGCGATGTTCGAGTTGGCTGACGCGGTGTTGTGCGGCGACGGGCCGGTGCATTCGCTGGTGGAGCTGTCGCTGGTGGGCGAGCATCGTCGTGGTCATGGGTCGCTGTACGCGGCGCTGGCCCGAGGTCGGGTGGATGTCGAGCGGCTGCGCAGGAGCTTGGCGGCGCTTCCGCTGCCTCGCGCGGCCGATGGCCGGCTGGTCCTGGCGGTCGACATCACCTGCTGGCTGCGGCCGGACGCGCACACCTCCGCGGAGCGGATCCTGTGCCACACCTACGGCCGCGGCAAGGACCAGCACGTGATGATTCCTGGCTGGCCGTACTCGTTCGTCACGGCGTTGGAGCCCGGTCGCAGTTCCTGGACCGCGCCGTTGGATGCTCAGCGGCTCGCGCCGGGCGATGATGCCGCCACCGTCACCGCCGGGCAACTCCGCCACCTCGTGCAGCGACTCATCGCCGCTGGGCAGTGGCGCACCGGTGATCCCCACATCCTGGTCGTCGCCGACGCCGGCTACGACACGCCCCGATTGGCATACCTGCTGCGCGACCTGCCGGTGCAGGTGCTGGGCCGGATGCGCTCCGATCGAGTGCTGCGCCACGCGGCCCCGCCCCGACGGCCGGGCACGAACGGTCGACCACCTCGCCACGGCAGCGAGTTCATCTTCGGTGACCCCGCGAGCTGGGGCGCGCCCGAGGTGACCACGGTGACCGACACTCGCCTCTACGGCGCTGCCACCGCCCGCAGCTGGGACCGGCTACATCCCCGGCTGACGCACCGCAACGCCTGGATCGACCAGACCGGCGACCTGCCACTCATCGAAGGCACCGTGATCCGGCTGGAGGTGAATCACCTGCCTAGCGGCGCGATCCCGAAGCCGGTGTGGCTGTGGTGGTCCGAGACCGATGCCACACCCGCCGACGTCGACCGGCTCTGGCAGGCGTTCCTGCGCCGCTTTGACATCGAGCACACCTTCCGGCTGCTCAAACAGACCCTTGGCTGGACCTGCCCGAAGATCCGCACCCCACAAGCCGCCGACCGGTGGACCTGGCTCATTCTGGCCGTCTACGCGCAGCTGCGCCTGGCACGCGGCCTCACCAGTGACCTGCGCCGCCCCTGGGAGAAACCGACACCGCCCGAACGCCTCTCACCCGCCCGCGTCCGACGAGGGTTCCGGCACCTCCGCGCGAAGACCGCCTGCCTGGCCAGCGCGCCGAAACCCTCCCGACCAGGTCCAGGGCGACCACCAGGCCGACCGAACAAGCAACCCGCTCAACGACACGACGTGCACATCAGCGCGAACGCAAGGAAGAAACCGAAGACCTCGAGCAGTCCCCGCCCACGCCGCACAGGTTAAAGATCAAGCTTAGAGCGTGTTTGAGAAGGTCTGTTGTGGACGGTGTGGCGGCGTGACATCTGTTGCCGGGGCGGGCAGGGTGGCGCGGTGGTTGCACGTCGTGGTTACCCCTCGGACCTGACTGACGCCCAGTGGGCGCTGATCGAGCCGTTGTTGCCCGAGCCGAGCACGGACGGCCGCAGGGAGAAGCATCCGCGTCGGGAGATCGTGAACGCGATCTTGTACGTGGTGCGGTCGGGGTGTCCGTGGCGCTATCTGCCGGCGGATCTGCCGCCGTGGCAGACGGTGTACTGGTACTTCACCCGGTGGGAAGAAGCCGGCGTCACCGAGAAGCTCCTGACCACGCTGCGGGTCAAGGCGCGGGTGCAGCAAGGCCGTCAGCCGGACCCGTCGGCGGGGATCATCGACTCGCAGACGGTGAAGGGCGCGGATACCGTGGGTCGGGACAGTCGGGGCTACGACGCCGGGAAGAAGGTCAACGGCCGCAAGCGGTTCATCGTCACCGACACCCTGGGACTGCTGGTCGCCGTCACCGTCCTCGCCGCGAGTTGGCAGGACCGCGACGGTGCCAAGACCGCCCTGCTGGGCGCCTACATGATCAGCCCGATCCGGCATGTCTACGCCGACCAGGGCTTCGCCGGCCGCCTGGTCGACTGGACTCGCGACACCTTGCGCACCACCCTGGAGATCGTCCGTAAACCCGCTGAGCAGCGCGGTTTCGCCGTCCACCCACGTCGGTGGGTGGTCGAGCGGACTCTGGCCTGGCTCACCGCCTGCCGCCGCCTGGCCCGCGACTACGAGCGCCACCCGGCCATCTCCGCAGCCCTCATCCGCTGGGCCGCCATCGCCGGCATCACCCGCCGCATCACCCGCGGCCAACCCGCCCGCCGGCAACCCCGCCGCACCTTCACCAGGACCTGATCAACTCCATCTCAAACACGCTCTTAGCTGGCACTTCGCTAATCTCCGCCTGACCATCGTGGAGACATGACGAATCCCGATAGGAAGCTGTCGCTGACCAACGGCCGCGATGACGTTTCGTCGGTGATTACGTTCGCTACTTAAGGCACGGCTTGATCAGGACCAGTACAGGACACAGTGCATGCCCCTTTCCCTCACATATCTAGAATCAAGGACGCCCGCTGCATTCGCCATTCCCGGATAATGCACTGACCCTTCACACACGACAGTGGATCGTGCACACTGCGTACATGCTGGCTCAGGGGGACGCCGCCACTCCCGCATCCATACGCCTGGTAACACCGGGCCCGCACGACAGGGAGGCCATCGCCGCTGCCATCCGGCTCGGAAACGCCGCCCGAGCGACCCTCGGCCACATGCCGTTCTCCGCTTATGACGATGCGGCGGCCAAAGGCACCCTGCTCATGGCCTACGCCGACGACCATGCTGTGGGGTACGCCCTTTACGCGCTGGCACGCCGACGCGTGCGGCTCAGTCACCTCTGCGTCGACCCCCCTCGGCGTGGTAGGGGGATCGCTCGGCTGCTTGTCGAGCGCATCAGCGATCTCCACCGCGACCACCTGGGCATCGCCGCGCGATGTCGGCGTGACTACCGCCTTGGCGAGATGTGGATCCGCCTCGGGTTCGCGCAGCGCGGTGAGCGTCCGGGCCGTGGTAGCAGCGGAGAACCGTTGATCGACTGGTGGCGGGACCATGACCACCCCAACCTGCTCTCTGCGGACTCCGACACCGTCTTGGTCCGTGCGGCGATCGACATGAATGTGGTGCGCGACCTCACCGAAGCCGGCCGCACCAACGCCGACGAATCAAAGGCGTTACTCGCACCTCACCTGGTAGGGCTCCTGGAAATCGTCCGCACCGCGGCCCTGAACACCGAGATCGACCGGCTGGACAGCGATCTTCGCGCCCAATGCACCGACCGGGTGCAGACGTTCCCCTCAGTGCGCTCCGATCCCGCCGCGCGTGCCCACATCATCGACGAACTGCAGCGACACACGCGTCCGCTGGATCCCGCGAACCCGAGAGACACCCAAGACCTTTTGGACCTGCAGCACGTCGGCGACGCCATCGCCGCCAACCTCAACGTCCTCGTCACCAACGACCAGGAGCTCATCAGGGTCTACCGGGAGGTCGCCGAGCGACACGGCCTGCGAATCATGCGACCCGCCGACGTGGTCATCCACATCGACGAGCTGGCACACGCCGAGGCCTACCGTCCGGCCAGCCTCCTCGACACCGGCTACGTAGAGCGGCGCCTGCGCAGCGGCGAGAACCAGACGATCGAAGCGCTGCGCACCCACTTATCTGGGGAACGGCCTCGCGAACTCCAGAGCACCGTGAACAGGCTCGCCGTCAGCGGCGCTCAACGGATGGGCATCTACCAACCCACGGGCGAACTCGTCGCCGCCTACGCCACCACCGAGTCGTCTGGCGTCCTGCGAGTGCCGCTGCTGCGCGTGGCGAACCAGCCCCTCGCCGACACCCTCGCCCGGCAACTCCTGTTCCGCCTACGGCAGTCAGCACGAGACGGCGCGCTCCCCATGATCCAGATAACTGATCCGCATCTGTCACCCCAGGCGCGACTCGCTGCGGTCGACGACGGTTTCCAGGAAACCGACGGCACCCTCTACGGCTACGCCATCGCCGCGGTGGGCCCCGCCGCGGAGGTGGAACGGGCCGCGATCTCCGCTGCGAGGGCATCCGGACTACCCGAACCCGCACCGCTACGATCTGGTATGCCCGCCGTCGCCGCCGCCGAACTCGAACGCGTCTGGTGGCCGGCTAAGATCATCGACAGCGAGCTGCCGACCTACCTCATCCCCATCCGGCAGCCCTTCTCGACCCAGCTGCTCGGCGTGCCCGCCAGCATCTTCCCCCGACACGACGCCCTGGGTATCAGCCGGGAACACGTCTACTACCGCAGTCCTGGCGGCACCAGACCGCAGGCTCCCGCACGGCTGCTGTGGTACATGAGCAAGGGCGGCACCACCACCCAACAACCAGCGGCCATCATCGCCTGCTCCCAGCTCGACGCCGTTGTCACCGCCCCGCCGGACGACCTCTACGACCGGTTCCAGCACCTCGGCGTCTGGGACAGAAACACAGTGCACGGGATCGCCCGCGACGGCTACGCACAAGCTCTACGGTTCACCAACACCGAGATCTTTCCGCGGCCGGTCTCCCGGCAAACGTTCCGCCGACTCGCTCTCGCACACGGCGGCCCGGCCGCTCCGCCACAACAACCAACCCGGATCGCCGCCACGCTGTTCGCCGCCATCTACCAGGAAGGCCGAGCCCGATGAACCACCAGCGCACCCTGCTGCTCTCGCTTCGCCCCCGCTTCGCCACCGCCATCCTGGACGGCACCAAGAACATCGAGATCCGACGACGCCCGGTCAACGCCGCCCCAGGCACCCAGGTCATCCTCTACGCCAGCTCCCCACAGATGGCCGTCGTCGGCACCGCCCGACTCGGCGCCACCACCGTCTGCGCCCCCGACGACGGATGGCGACGCTTCCACCTGCAGTTCGGCCTCAACCGCGACGAATACGACACCTACCTCGACGGCGCCGCGACCGCCCATCTCCTGCACCTCACCACCGTCAACCGCCTTGACGAGCCGCTGCCGCTGCACCACCTACGCGAGCAAGCACCCTTCCGCCCTCCACAGAGCTTCCGCTACATCGCGGCAGGCGACCCCGCCGGCCTGCGGGACCTCGTCAGCACCTGAGCACCCGGCCGACGCGTACGTCCGTCATTCGGGAAGGCCCAAGTGCTACTTGCCAGCAGCGACATCGACAGCGAGCGCTGCGATGGCCGTGACTGCCTGGAGCGCGCCGACGGCCAACGCCCACAACGCAATACGTGCTTCGAGCGCCATGCGCCTGCCAGGCGTCTGGGTCACCACTGACGAGGCAACACCCTGGACGGCTGCCGGCATCGGAGACGACGGAACAGGCGCGAACGACGGCGGAACGATGGGCAAGCGGTGGAGCCAGGGATCGAGCCAGCTAGTAGTACTTTGTCACAGTTGGGTATAGTTCGAGGGCTGTTGGTGTGGTGGGTCGTTGGCTCTGATGTGGATGTTCGGGAAGTAGAGCGTCTGGGTGGCGATCTGGCCGATTTCACTGTTGATGTGTTCGGGTCGTTGACTCGGGTCGGGTGGCAGGATCGGGCTGGGCAGTATGTGCGTGGGTTGATGGTGGATGGGCGGCGTAAGTCGATCCAGCCGATGGCGGGGCGTCTGCCGGGTGTGCATGATCAGGCGTTGAACCATTTCGTGACGAACAGTCCGTGGGACGTGGTGCCGGTGCGGCGGCGGCTGGCGGTGCGGATGGATGAGGCGATCGGGCCGGCGGCGTGGGCTCTGGATGACACGGGTTGGCTCAAGTGCGGCACGGCGTCGCCGGGGGTGGCTCGGCAGTACACCGGGACGGCGGGCAAGGTCACCAACTGTCAAATCGGGGTGAGTCTGAACCTGGTCACTGATGCCGCGTCATGTCCGGTCGACTGGCGGTTGTTTCTGCCCGAGTCGTGGGATCCCGCCTCGCCGGCCGCTGCGGCTGATGTCGATGTGCGGCGGGCGCGGTCGCAGATCCCCGATGAGGTCGGGCATCGGGAGAAGTGGCGTCTCGGGTTGGACATGATCGACGAGGTGATCGGGTGGGGGCTGACACCGCCGGTGATCGTGACGGACGCCGGATACGGCGACAGCGGCGAGTTCCGCCACGGCCTGACGGAGCGCGGCTTGTCCTATGTGGTGCAGATCGCCACCACGATCGGCGTTCAACAGCAGGAAGCGGCACGGACCGCGCCACCGGCGGCGTGGACAGGCCGGCGACCGGCACTGCGATACCGCAGCCCCGCGACCTCGGTCAAGGATCTGGTCCTGTCCCACGGTGCCGCCGCAGCCCGGTCGGTGTCCTGGCGTGACGGCTCCCGCACCCGCGCCAGCAGGCCGGTGAAGATGCGCTCCCGGTTTGTGTTCCTGCGGGTCCGGCCAGCCGGACGGACCCTGCTCGCCGCCCACCGCGATCAAGACTTGCCCGAAGCGTGGCTGATCGCCGAATGGCCACCCGAGCGCGACGAACCCACCAAGTACTGGCTGTCGAACCTGCCCGCCACCACACCGAAACGCACCCTCATCCGATGGGCGAAACTCCGCTGGCGCATCGAACACGACTACCGCGAACTCAAAACCGGACTCGGCCTCGACCACTACGAAGGCCGCACCTGGCAAGGCTGGCACCACCACGTCACCCTCGTATCCGCCGCCCACGCCTTCTGCACCCTGCAACGCCTCGACCCAAAAGCCCCCGCGCCGGCCTGACCCTCTACGCCCTACTCCACGAACTACAAGCCCTCCTGGCCAGGCTGATCGGCGCATGCCCCACCTGCAAAACCCGCTTCCCCACAGAACGAAAACCCCGAGACCACCTCCGATCATGACAAAGCACTACTAGTGCCGTGACCACGAACGTTCACGGTGTTGGATGACACGCCGTCCGGCCTGTCGGTCGGGCGGCGTTGTGCCGGTCAGGCTGTGGCGGTGGCAGATCCTGTACGCGTGCGGCGGCTGAGTGACCAGGAAGGTCAGCAGCTGCTCAGAATCACTCGCCGGGGAACTGGCTCCCCGATCCGACTGCGACGGGCGATGGTCGTGCTCGCCTCGGCCGGCGGGAACACAGTGCCGGCCATCGCCCGCCTGGTCCAGGCCGACGAGGACACGATCCGGCAGGTCATCCACCGGTTCAACGAGATGGGGATGGCCAGCCTGGACCCTCAGTGGGCGGGTGGCCGTCCCCGCCAGATCAGTAGCGACGAAGAGCAGCTCATCGTCGAGACGGCCAACACCCGCCCCGAGAAACTGGGGCGGCCGTTCACCCGGTGGAGCATCCGCAAGCTCGCCGACCACCTGCGCCTGCATGCCACCCGCCGGATCCGGATCGGGCGGGAACGGCTGCGGCAGATCCTGCACCGGCACCAGATCACCTTCCAGCGGACCAAGACGTGGAAGGAGTCCACCGACCCTGACCGGGATGCCAAGCTCGCCCGGATCGAGTACGTGAGCAGCCAGTTCCCGCAGCGGGTGTTCGCGTTCGACGAGTTCGGTCCCCTGGTGATCCGGCCGCAGGCCGGCGCCGGGTGGGCTCCGGCCGGGCATCCGCACCGGCTGCCCGCGAACTACCACAAGCTGCACGGGGTTCGGCAGTTCCACGGCTGCTACTCCGTCGGTGACGACCAACTATGGGGCGTCGTCCGACGCCGCAAGAGCGCCGCGAACACCCTCACCGCCTTGAAGTCGATCCGGGCCGCCCGCCCGGACGGGGCACCGATCTACGTGATCCTGGACAACCTGTCCGCGCACAAGGGCTCGAAGATCCGCAGGTGGGCGGCCCGGAACAAGGTCGAGCTCTGCTTCACCCCGACCTACGCCTCCTGGGCCAACCCGATCGAGGCCCAGTTCGGGCCGCTACGCACCTTCGTCATCGCTGGCTCGAACCACCCGAACCACCCGGCGATGACCCGACGGTTGCAGGCCTACCTGCGGTGGCGCAACGCCAACGCCCGCCACCCTGACGTCCTGGCCGCCCAACGCCGCGAACGAGCCCGCATCCGCAGCGAACGCCAACGACGCTGGGGCCAACCCGCCACCAGAGCGGCCTGACCCCAACACCGTGAACATTCGTGGTCAGAGCACTAGCAGCGCCGAGATGGCGAACCCAGGCCACCACTTCCTGTCGCTTGTGCTGCCGGCAACCCACGAGAACTTTGCCGTCCTTCATGCAGGGCTTGCGGGTGGTCTTGGTGAGGACGAGGCACTTGGCGTCGATCCTAAAGCCGAAGTAGTAGCAGACGTACAGCACCCCTAACGACGAAAAGAACAAAATGCAGACGACGCTCTCCCAGAACGTCGGCTGCGCTACGGGCTCCGGATTCGCTGCCACGAGAAGCACGACACTGCAACCTCACAAACGCGAGCCCCGACGACGCCCGCACCACCGCCACGTCACCCTCGACGTCGGTACGCAGCACCCGGGCCCCGCCCCGGGCCAGCCGGGCCAGCACCGCCTCGTTGGGATGACCGTAGGTGTTGCCCGCGCCAACCGGCACCAGGGCGACGGAGGGACGGACCGCGTCCGGAAAGGCCGGGTCCTGATGGGCGCTGCCGTGGTGGACGACCTTGAGCACGTCGGCCAGCAGCCCGTCCGACGGCAGCCGCTCCCGCAGCACCTGCTGTTCCTCGACCTCCGCGTCACCGGTCAGCAGGATCCGCACCCCCCGGGAATGGTGGCGAGCAGCACCAGGGAGCAATACCGCGCTGACGTTAGGAACGGGTGGCATTGGCCTGCGCTCGCCCGGCAACCTCGGGCCAGTACGGCAGCCCGGGCCGCGTTCCGCCTACACCACATTTCCCTTGTCTGCTGGCGGCACCGCCCAGCACCCAAGGTCGCGCAACCGGACGATCTCGGTCTGGCTTACGCTGTCCGCAGTCGAGGAGGGACCCCGGTGGATCGCATCACGAAGGCCAACATGGAGGCGTTCCGGGCTGAACAGAGCCTGGGTGACCTAACAGAGGCCGACGTCTTCGAGCTCTTCGCTACCTTTTGTGCCGTGTCTGACTCGGTAGATGAGGAGTTCGACATCAACGACGTGCACGTCGGCGGTGGGGACGACCTCGGCATCGACGGCGCAGCCGTGATCGTCAACGGGGTGCTGGTGACCTCGCCCGAAGAGGTGCAAGACCTCCTAGACGTCAACGGCTACATCGACGCACGGTTCATCTTCGTGCAGGCCAAGACGTCGAGCACCTTCAGCGGCAGCCTGATGATGACCTTGTTCGACGGCGTGGACGAGTTCTTCGAGAACGAGCCGGAACTTCCGATGAACGACACGGTCCAGAACCTGCACAAGGTCATGCAGAAGGTCTACGACAACAGTATCAAGTTCCGCCCGAAGCCGACCGTCACCATTCACTACATCACGACTGGGCAGTGGGAAAACGACGACTACTTGGTCAAGAAGATCGACAAGCGGGTGACGGCGCTCCGTAAGACCGGGCTCTTCTCGGCGGTCAAGTTCGTCCCAATGGGCGCAGATGAGTTGCACGAGAGTTACCAACGCAGCAAGAATAGCGCTGTCGGCGAGTTTCAGTTCGCCAGCCGGACGGTTCTTCCCGAGATTGAGGGCGTGTCTGAGTCCTACTTGGGCGTCGTACCGGCGACCGAGTTTCTGAAGCTTATCGAGGATCAGTCAGGCAACATTCGGAAGTCGCTGTTCTATGACAACGTTCGTGACTTCCAGGACTTCCAGAACCCGGTAAATGCGGACATCCGGAAGACCTTGCAGGACTCGAAGTCCCAGGGGCGGTTCGCTGTGTTGAACAACGGCGTGACCATCGTGGCGCGTGGCCTTCAGACGGTTGGCAACAAGTTCATCATGACCGACTACCAGGTCGTGAACGGCTGCCAGACCAGCCATGTGCTTTTCTACGAGCGGGACCAGATCGGGCCCTCTGTGTACGTACCCCTGAAGGTGATTGCCACAGAGGACGAGGATGTCATCAACTCGGTGATCACGGCCACAAACCGGCAGACCCAGGTAACGCCGGAGAACATCTACGCACTCGGCAGCTTTCAGAAGAAACTCGAATCTTTCTTCGCCTCATACCCTGGCAAAAAACGCCTCTACTACGAGCGCCGGTCAAAGCAGTATAACGCCGTGCCGGGCATCAAGAAGGTACAGATTATCACCGTATCGCAGCTCATCCGTGCCTTCGGCGCCATGTTCACGGACAGCCCACATCGGGCGAGCAGGTACTATCAAGACCTCCAAGCCCAGGTTGGTAAGGGCATCTTTAACGAAGATCACAAACTTGAGCCTTACTACGTGGCCGCCTACGCGTACTACAAGCTGGAGTTCTTCTTCCGTAACGGCAACCTCAGCAGCTACTACAAGCCGTCTCGCTTCCACTTGCTCATGGCCTTCCGGTACCTTGCCGGCGGCACTCCCATGCCTTCGCTCACGGCCAACAAGGCCGAGACCTACGCGAACAGGCTGTCTGAGATTCTTTGGAATGACACTAAGGCTCTGGGCTTCTTCCAGCAAGCAATTGCGGTCGTAGACGCAGCCCTGAAAGAGCAACCGCTCAACCGCGACACCGTGAAGGTGCAGACGTTTACTACGACCGTTAAGAAGGAGTTGGGCATGTTTGGGTCGTTGCCGTAGCTGTCGCAATTCCGGATCGGGGCGGCCGGGCGGCTCGCCGGATCTGTGACAGTCCGAAGGCCCGGAACCGACGCGCAGGGATTCCGGCCATAACAAAGCTGAGGAGTTCCGCCGTAGAAAATTGCCTAACTCTGAACGCGATTTGTACAAGCTCCGGACCGGCACAACAGGAAGCGACAGGGTATTCAGAAACCGACCTAGCCGTCGCGCTATAGTTCCCATTCGCTCGGCGGCGGTGCGCCCGACCGCTGCTTGACCATAAAGCCGAATGTGATCGACCGGTTTGCATGATGAGCGGAGTCATTGGTAGAAGTGTCTGCTACCTGGATATCCCAGCCAGCGTCATCGTACTTTTCACCCAAGACGTCGTAGGCCTCTCGCGGAGACCAACGAATAGAGAACCGGTCCACACCCCGCTCGTCTGCGACTGCACTGCCACCACCAAACTTGTGGTTACATAAGTAGTTCTGAATAAGAGTGCAGCCAATAGATTTCTCAGAATCTGAGGTTTCCATACTTCCGTACTCCCATGCTACGGCACCATGCGGCGTGGCGTGAGTAACTGTCACTTCGATGGTTTGAGCCCAACCGTCATTGATAACCTCCCAAGGGCTTATTGTTCCCGAAATTTGAACATCAGCGGGATCGACGGGAGGCCGTTTGCTGGTCTTTGGAGCGCTCGTGCTTGTAGGCTTAGTTCGTGACGGCGGGGTGGATGCTTTTGGAGACGCGGAAGGCGAACGTAAATCGCTGGGAGACTGGGTTTCGGATGTGGCACTCGGGGCGGAATGTGGCCAGCGGTTCCCCCCGAGGAGCATGCCATCCTTGTTCAAGGACAGGGCCGCCGCAGCTACAACTAGGGCGAGCAGAATACAGACCATATGCCACGGCTTAACCGGATCCGGCTTACGAAACCAGTTCGTGACAATGTTTGTGAGCACGCCGACAACAATCGTCGCCAATATGGTGAGCATAATCCACACGTATGCCACGCCACGTCTTCTTCCACTTAGGAACAGTTGGCTAGGATAGCACTCCTTCGCCATCGAGGGATGCTGGAGGGGAGGTCACGTCCACAGTTTGCTAGGAACATCCTAGCTCATACTAGTTTCACGTGAGTTTGTCTGGTTCTCAATATCGACCAGCCTATCAATCCTCCCGCCTCACCAACTCAAATCGTGTTGGGCCGAAGTGGCGCAAGCTAGTTTTGCTACATTCACCAACACGCACACCAACGCTTCTCTGACATACGGGCGCTTCTCAGCCAAGGTCAACCCCTTCCAATCGGGAGAGTTGACGGATTCCCGACGTTGCCGTACGCGGGAAAGCCGTTCCTCGCGCTCGCCCGCCAATACTTTTTCCTCACGCTCCAGATCGGGTAACGGCGCAAATATATTGCGTTGGAGATTCCTTGTGGCCGAGCGCGCCATGCAGCTGCGAGTTCCGCAAGGCTGTCACGCATTTCGCGCAATTCCATTGCTCTTTCCTTGCGCCAGCCGATGTAGACGACGATCACCCCCCGACTCTGTCCCGCGCACAGAAGCCGCGCGGGCCACCGTAATAATGCGCATGACGGAGCACCAGGCGGAGTGGTTGGCGTACCTGGGCGAGCAGGGCCGCGCCGCGCTGAGCCGGGTGGAAGCCGCCTTGGCGGAGCTGGGCCAGGCCCTGGCGGACGTGGTGGCCGTCGACTCCATGCGGGCCAACGTGGAGCGCCCCCTGGCTCCTGGCGGCCAGGTCTTCGCCCAGCCGTCGACGCTCAGCCGGGACGCATCAGCCACCCTGGCCGCCGGTCAGGAGGCCCACACGAAGGCGGCGGAGGCCACCGCCTCGTTGTCCCGATACGGACCGGCAGCACTCAGGAGAAGGCACTAGGCCGAAGGTGAAGGCCGTCGCCTAAGTCCGCAGACAACGGCCGGGACCCATGCCTCCAGGTCTCGGGCGTTGTGTGTCGTCCACCCGACACTTCCCGTTCCCGGGGCGTAGCCGACGGCCACCATCTCGTGACAGTCGCACTACGGAGGGACAGACGTGCCGAAGGACTACACCAAGCTCGCCACGGACTACCTGGAGATGATGGTCCGGGGCGTTGATGACATGAAGGCGGAGGACCTGACCGCAGACCGCTACGCCCGGCACGGGCAGGCTCTCGCCACCCTGGCCGTTGCCTGGGAGCTTAGGAAGCTTCGGGAGGCCATCAACGGTGTGGAGGATGCCCTGGAGGACCAGGACGGACACGGGGTGGGGACCCACCTGAGGTACGCCGCTGAGTACCTGGAGAAGCTCGCCAAGCGCTGAGCCCTACGGCAATGGCCGGGACCCACGTCTCCGGGGTCTCGGCCATTGCGTCTGCTCTCCGAGGGTGGTGCTGACATCCCGCTCAGTCCGGCGGCGGCGGTTCGTCCGCTCCCCTGGCCTTCCAGGGCTGGTGCTCCGTGATCCGGCGCTCCACGTCCTCCACCAGCCAGACGGACCCGCCGGCCAAGTGATCGAAGGGCTCCGGGAAGTCGGGCCGGTTGGTGAGCTGCGTGATGCGGACGCGGGACACGCCCAGGCGCTCCTGAAGCTCCGCGCTCCCGTACAACCTCCGTCGCCAGGCCATCTCCTGAGCATCGCCACAGGCCTTAACGACCTGATAGCCCTGGTCAAGTAACCCATTTGTACAGTTCAAGGATAGGCCTGGATGTTGTTGTAGCGTGCGGCACATCCTGCAGGACTATCAGCGCGGCGGACCTCGCGGCCGCTCGGCCAGCTGATCGCCAACTCGACTGCGACTCCTGACGGTCCGCAGCCGCACGGGCCCGCATCAGCCGATCCGCACGCTTCGTTGCAACCCCGAATAGCCGATAACAGCGACCAGCACGGAAACGGCGACCACGGCGAGCGGGTTGACCGGATACCGGTACCCCGCAGATCAGGACGACTCCCTCCAGTGTTGCGGACATCCGGGGCCGCAGGACGTCCGAACGAGCACCGTTGTCAGCAGGTCCTCGCCGATCAACGCGACGCAGCCGGCCAATCTCTCCCGATCAAGGTGCCCCCGGACCCCCAGCCAGACGGCTCAGCACCGTCAACTTATTCAGGTGCGTCAGGCTAGGTGTGCTGGGTGAGCACAGCGAGGCTGGTCGCGAACAAGGCGGTCAGGCTGTCCAGGACCGCTTTTCCCTTGGCGGCCGTGGCGAGCGATGGCTTGCCGATGACGCCGTTGTCGGTGTAGCCGCGCATCCCTAGCACCAGAAGGTCCGGGCGATCGGCGAGATGGTCAGCGCTCTGGTAGCCGGGCCGGACGAGTTCGGGGCAGAGGTGCAGCAGGAGGGAGGTTTCGATCTCACCGGCGTGCATGTCGTCGTGACCGGTACTGCCCAACCCTGCCTGCTGGCGGGCGGTCTCCCAGTCCTGCCGCCGCGGGTACAGGGCCATGCGGCGTGCTCCGACATTTGCCTCCTGCACGACGTTGGACAGCACGTAGTTTCCCCCGTGGCCGTTGACCAGGACGAGACGGTCAACACCCGCCCGGCGCAGCGACTCGACGACGTCAGTGATGATCAGGGTCAGGGTGGACGAGCGGATACTCACCGAACCCGGCCATCCGGTGTGTTCCTGGGAGCAGCTGATGGTTACCGGAGGCAGCAGCAAAAGGTCGTACTCGGTGGCAACGGCCTTCGCGACGGCGCAGGCCACGATCGTGTCCGTGATCAACGGAAGATGATCACCGTGCTGCTCGAAACTGCCCACCGGAAGCACGGCGACGTTCGCAGCTCGGGTGGCCTCGTCCGTGGTCGTCGCGGTGGAGATCAGGTCCATGATCACAGTCTGACCGTTGAGGCGACCAGGGAGAAGGAGTTTCGGAACTCGATGACGTCCGTGGATGTCGAGGATCCAGCGAGTCGCGCATGCAGTTGGCCCAGGGCGCGCATCGCCCGCGCCGAAGCGGTCGCGGCGGCCAGGGAGAGGGCGCGGCTTCCTTCGGCGCCCGCCTCGGCCAACCGGTTTGTAGCGGCGTAGGACAGGGCGAGCCAGCTTCGTGTCAGCGCCTCGTCCTGTCGGTAGTTGACAGGCCAGCCGTCCAGCGCATCTTCAAGGGCACGCGCCGCTGCCCTTACCTGGCCAAGGCGTAGCAGGCAGTAGCCCTCATGAGCTTGCAGGTAGGCGTGAGTGCAATGGTGGCCGATGGTGTCTGCATCATCCGCGCCCAGGCCCGTCGCGTGGTTGATGAGCTTGTGCGCGGCCTTGATAGCGGTGAGGGATCGGGACTGGTCGCCGCAGAGGGCGTGGCCCTGCGCCTGACGGATCAAACACAGGGCGCGGTCACGATCGGTGAGCGAAACAAGGCTTTCAGCGGTTCTGGCAAGTCCTGCAGCATGGGCTCCGTCAATGCGGTCGACGGCTTGCTGTGCTTGGCGCATGAAGACGTAGGCGGCGATCCGCTTGTCGCCTGCCCTGCACGCCAGTTCGAGCGCGTGGGCGAGCCAGTGAGTGGCTGCGCTGACATCTCCGAGATTGTCGGCGGTCCACGAAGCAAACTCCGCCCACCGCGCCTCAACCGCCAGAAGACGTGGCTTGAGGTCGTCCGTCGCCTCATGTCGATAACGGCGAACAACAGCTAACTCTCGGCAGACAGCCCGTAGACCTGGCGCGAACCGAGAACGTTGTGCGACGCGGCGAGGAGCCGGAGCATCTCCTCCCAGTGCAGCGCCATGGCGGGATCGACACTCACGGAGGCGGATCCACCTCCCAGGCCAGGTGCCGGCGAGCCGCCTGAAGGGTCTGCCAGCGCTGTCGTCGCCACCGTGCCACTGGACGGCAGCCCACCCGCGACTGGAACGTCTACCAGCGCCTGCGGCGAACCGTCGTCAACTTCACCCCAACGCGCCCGTTGCCTCGCCTCGATCCTCTCCTGATCAAAGCGCTGCTTCAGATCCCGGTATCCGTCGTAGCCGGCGAGGAGCTCGCCGCCAGCCTCCAGCAGCCGATCACACCGCCGCCAGAAGACGCGATCAGCAACCTGCTGACCCCGCTCCACCCCGGCGATGGTGCTCCGCGTGCTGTAGACCCGCTCGGCAACATCGGCCTGCGTCAAACCACGCGACCTACGACGCTGCCCGAGCCCCACACCGAGCGCACGTCTGGCGTCTTCGACCTGCTGGGGATCGATCACGAAAGTCCCGACTCTCCACAACCCTCAGGAAGGGCAAGATAACTGTTCGACGCAGAGCGAAGCTACCGCGACGGCCCGAGGCGATCGAGTAATAGTCACGCCAAGTCCAGCCTCGGCGTCCGCCAGAAACCGGGCCGAAGCAAAGGACGCCCAGCCGGACGCCGCCGGACCGACCGGGACACGAGGGATGCTCGTCGCACGAGCAGCATCCGAGCAACCAACCGACCACAATTGACAACAAAGTAAGGGGCCTGACTGCCGTTCCGGCAGGTCAGACCCCTTATGATCTTGCGCGCCCGAAGGGACTCGAACCCCTAACCTTCTGATCCGTAGTCAGATGCTCTATCCGTTGAGCTACGGGCGCTGGTGCTGGGCCAGTCTACACACCCGGCCTTCGCGCGGAGACTCCGGGATTCGAACCCGGGAGGGGCTTTAAGACCCCAACCGCATTAGCAGTGCGGCGCCATAGACCAGACTAGGCGAAGTCTCCCAGGTGGCCCGCAGACCACCGGGCCCGAGGATACAGGCCCCGCCCGGCCGGGAGCAAAGCGACTACCGGAACAGGCTGCGCCCAGGTCTCCGGGACCGCTCCCGCTGTGCATTGGTGTGATCAGGACTACGCTCCATCGACATGCAGGAGCAGCCGCCCAGCGAGCACAACCGCCGTGAGCCTGCTGAGGGAGCCCGTCGACGCTCCCCGAAGGCGACCTTCACGCCACCTCCGACGCCGCCGGCACCGCCCCCGCCCGAGGATCAGGAGGATCCTGCCGGGTCCCGTCCTCGGCGGTCGAAGGCGGCACCGAGCGTGCTTTTCCAGCCACCACCGGTGCCGGAGCAACCGCTGCCACCCCGGTCCGGGGCGAACGCCTCCGCGCCTCCGGCCGCTCCGGTCCCGCCTTTCACCAGCGGCTCCGGGGTGGTCGACCCGAGTGGGCGTACGGCGTCGCCGGACACCGGGAAGAGCGGCGATGCGACGGCCGCACCTGCGTCGCGTCGCCGTGGTCGGGCCGGCCAGCCGGCGGCAGCGGGTGTCGACGCCGCCAAAGCGGACAAGGCTCCGGCTGACGTCCGACCCACCCGCCGGAAGGCGGCCCCGGGCGGAGCGCTGCCAACGCAGGGCGGTTCTACCGGCTCCGAAGCCCCGTCGCCCGACGCCCGAGCCGTCGAGACCGCGAAGACGGGCAACGAGAGGAGCGACGACAGCGGCACGGTCTCCCGGACCACCGACACCGGCCCCGTCGACACCGGGAAGGCGGCTTCGAAGCAGACGGGCAGCGAAACGACGGGTTCGGCAGCGACCGAGGCTGGAGGGGCGCCGGCAGGGCAGGCTGCGACGCGAAGAAGGGCAGGGTCGGGCGACGCCACGGAACCTGAGCCGACCAGCGGGGTGACGAGCGTCGCGCAGAGGGCGAGGAAGGCCACGCGGCGAGCGGCAACCGGCGCGGCTGCCGCCCCAGGCGAGGCGGCTCCGGCGGCGACCACGGGGAAGGCACCGGTCAAGGCGGCCCGGAAAGCCACGAAGAAGGCAGCCCGTCGGACGGCCACCGGCGGACCGGTCACCGACGACACGCCCACCAGCGAGACAGCCACCGGCGCGCCGGTCACCGGCGACACGCCCACCAGCGGAACGACCACCAGCGCGGCGGTCGGGGCCGCGCCGCTCGACATCGGCACCGGGCGCGGCATCTCGGAGCGTACGCCGGAATCGGAGCTGCGGGTGATCGTCGCGCGAGTGCTCGACCACCCGGGCTTCGCCCCGGAGCTGCTGGCGCTGACCGCGGTGGAGGCCCTCGGACCCGGCGCGGCCGAGTGGGGCCGGCGGCTGCGGGAGTTGTACCCGGGGGCGGATGCGGACGGGTTGGCGCGGCTGGCCACCCGCCGCTTCGTCCGGCAGGCCGGAGTCGGTGGGGCGACCGCCGCGCTCACCGGGGTCTTCGCGCCGGTGGTCGAACTGGCCGTGGTGCTCTGGTCGCAGGCGAACCTGGTGCTGCACCTGGCGGCGGCGTACGGACATGATCCGGCGCATCCGGACCGGGCGGCGGAACTGCTCACCCTGACCCAGGTGCACCCCGACCTGACGAGCGCGAAGTCGGCGGTGGCGGCGGCGCGGGCGGCGCAGGGGCCGGAGGAGGAGCTTGGACTTCGGGCGGTCGAGGCGGCCTGGCGACTGGCGGCCCCGCTGGCCGCGCAGGCGGGTGGTTGGCTGGCGCTGCGGCTGGCGTCTCGGCTGTTGCCGGGCACGGCGGCGTTGACCGCGGCGGCCGGCAACTCGTCGGTGGCCGAACGCCTGGCCGCCCGAGCCACCACCCACTACCGCGCCACCACCCACTACCGCCCAGCCCGCCGGCCTCGCCCCGGTCACTGACGAAGGCGGTTGACCAAGAGGTTCGCGTCATGACGCGCCGACCGGGCAGGTGCGAACCTCTTGATCACCTACGACAGGAAGGGCGGCTGGTCAGAGCCAGGTGAACCAGTCGCGAGGGAGCAGGGCGTAGCCGAGGAAGGCGACGATGTCCAGCAGGGCATGGGCCACGATCAGTGGCATGACCCGACGGGTATGCAGGTAGAAGAGGCTGAACACCACTCCCATCACCGCGTTGCCGATGAATGCCCCGAAGCCCTGGTAGAGGTGGTACGAGGCGCGCAGCAGCGCACTCGTGGCGATGATCGCGCCGACCCGCCACTGGAGCTGGCGCAGTCGGGTCATCAGGTAGCCGACCACGATCACCTCCTCCAGGATGCTGTTCTGGAACGCGGCGAGGATCAGCACCGGCACCGTCCACCACAGGTCGGGCAGGGCGGCCGGCACCAGGGTGGCGTTGATGCCGAGCTGGGCCGCCGCCCAGAACAGCGCCAGGCCGGGAAGCCCGATCAGCGCCGCCAGCCCGGCGCCCCGGGCCAGGTCGGACCCGGGCCGTCCGGCGTCCAGGCCGAGGATCCGCGCCGGGTCGCCGGGATCCCGCGCCAGCAGGTGTACGGCGAGCAGCACCGGCAGCAACGCGAAGACGATGCCGAGCAGTTGGTACGCCAGATCGAGATAGGGCCGGGCCGACGCGGAGGTGTTCAGCGCGGCGGTCTGTCGCGACAGGCCACCTTCCGCGGTCAACTTCGCGATGATCGACACGGCGGCGTACACGGCCGACTGGCCGAGCGAGAGGCCGAGCACCAGCAGCGTCTCGGTGCCGAGCAGCCGGCGGGACACCGGGCGGGTGAGCTCAACGGTCACCGGTCCACTCTGCCCGACCGCCGACGCTCCTGGTGACACCCGCCCTCCGGCGAGCAACCCTCATGATGCGATCGCACATTCTGTGCGACCTTCATACACGCTCCGTGGAGATTCTGTCTGGGCCCGATCCGCCGTCAGAAGAAGGAGCGCCCCCGGTGGACAACTTCGCGCGGCTGCTGAAGGAGAGCTGGACCCTGGTCGAGGAGGACCGGGTCCGGCTGAGCGGTCACTTCTACGCCCGGCTCTTCCTCCTCGACCCGGAGCTGCGCAAGCTCTTCCCGGTCCAGATGACCGGCCAGGGCGACCGACTGCTCGAAGCGATCATCGCGGCGATCCACACGGTGGACGACCCGGAGGGCTTCGACGAGTTCCTCCGTGCGCTCGGCCGGGACCACCGCAAGTACCACGTCGAGGCGGCCCACTACGACACGATGGGCGTGGCGCTGCTGGACGCGTTGCGCAGCGTCGCCGGTGACGGCTGGAACCTGGAGTACGACCAGGCGTGGCGGGACGCGTACGCGGCGATCACCGAGAAGATGCTCGCCGGGGCGGCGGCGGACGACGACCCACCGTTCTGGCACGCCGAGGTGCTGACCCACGAGCGGTACGGCCCGGACACCGCCATCCTCACCTGCCGGGCGCTACAGCATCCGCTGTCCTGGAAGGCGGGTCAGTACGTCAGCGTGGAGGTGCCCCGCCATCACCCCCGGGTGTGGCGGACGTACTCGATCGCCAACGCACCGAACGACGACAACGTGCTGGAGTTCCACGTCCGAACGCCGGCCGACGCCGCCGGTTGGGTCTCCGGCGCGTTGGTCCGTCGTACCAGGCCGGGCGATCTGCTGCGGTTGGCCGCGCCGATGGGATCGATGACTGTCGACCGCTCGTCCGAGCGGGACATCCTCTGCGTCGCCGGTGGCGTCGGACTGGCTCCGATCAAGGCGCTGGTGGAGGAGTTGGCCGGTTACAACCGGGCCCGCTGGGTGCACGTCTTCTACGGCGCCCGGACCGAGACGGACCTGTACGGTCTGGACCGGTTGCGGGATCTGGTCGCGGCCCATCCGTGGCTCTCGGTGACTCCGGCGTGCAGCGGCGATCCGGACTTCGACGGCGAGCAGGGCGAGATCTCCGACGTGGTGGCCCGGTACGGGCCGTGGACGACGCACGACTGCTTCGTCTCCGGTTCGGCGCCGATGGTGCGTGCCACGCTCCGGGTGCTCGCCGCCGACGACGTACCGCCGCAGCGGACCCGGTACGACACGTTCGGCAACCTCTAGAACTTTGCTCCCCCCGAGCCGGGGCGCGTGCCCCTGCCCCCTGGGGCACGCGCCCCGGTCCCCCCGATCGGGCGGACCGGCACCGCCCCGCGCCACCTCGCCCGTCCGGCCGTCGTTCCCACCCGGGCGGGCGGGGTCGCGCCCCCCTGAGACGGGTCAGCGGGGCCGTCCCGCCGGGTTCAGTAGCGCCACGGGTGGCCGGATTCGCGGTACTCCTCGATCGGCACCAGCGGCACCCCGGGTGCCATCCGGTCGACGTAGAGCCGACCTTCCAGGTGGTCGATCTCGTGCGCGACCAGCCGGGCCATGCCGAACTCGAAGGACGTGATGATCCGACCGCCGTCGAACTGTGCGTGTTCGACGTCCAGCCGCAGCGGTCGTGGCACCAGGCCGCGGTGGTCGAAGAAGGAGAGGCACCCCTCGTACTGCTCGTCGGTGTGTGGTGCCGCGTCGACCACCCGGGGGTTGAGCAGCACCACCGGCTCGGCGGTGCGGTCCGGCGGGCGGACCACCGCGGCGGCCCGGTCGAGGTCGAGCTGCGGGGCGGCGATGCCCACTCCCTTGGTGAAGGGGTGCAGTTCGTCCAGCCGGGCCAGTGCGGTGATCAGCCGGTCGACGATCTCCCGGGCGACCGGTTCCTCGCGCGGCAGGTCGAACGGACGGGCCGGCTGGCGCAGCAGGTCGGCGCCGCGCTGCACGATGCCGAGCCCGCGCATCCGGTCCGACGGTCGGACGCGCCCGCCGTCCGCGTCGGGCTCCGGTTGGGCCCGGAACCGCCACTGCAACCGGTACCGGGCATTCAGCGGCGGCTCGTCGGTCGCCCAGTCGAAGATCGCACGCTCGCCCTCGTCGCGACGGGTCACCGCCGTCCGCAGCGGGCCCTCCTCCGCCGAGAGCGAGGTTTCCGCGCCCCAGACCTGCGGATCCAGTGCGACCGGCAGGTCCAGGCGTACGGCGAGATGTCGGGTCGGTACGCGGACCGCCCGCTGGAACCACGGCCCCCACTTGTCCTGCCCGACGGTGTACGCGTACTCGATGGTGGCGCGGCGACCGGGGTAGAGCGGAAAGCGGCGTTCGCCGTTCTCGAAGAGCAGCCAGATCTCCTTGAACGCGTCCCGGTCGTGCTTGGCGCGCCAGTGCATGGTCTCCCGCTCGCCGAACTCCTCGCGGCAGGCGGACAGTTGCAGTTCGGCGAAGCTGAGCGGGTGTTCCCGGTGGTGACGGTTGGAGCGGCCCGGATCGCTCGGGTAGCGGTCCACGGCGACGCGGATCAGGTAGCGGGTGACCGGCTCGACACCGGCGTTGTACAGCTCACGGCGGATGACGCAGCGGTAGGCATCCTCGGTGTGGGTGAGGACCGCCGTCTCGCGTTCGACGATCAGTCCGGTGCCGGGCGGCATCCACTGGCCGGGCAGGCTGGCTTCCCGATGGTTACGTTCGCCGCGGGCGTGGCGAAGGTCGTCGTACTCCCGGAAGCGCTGCCAGATCGCGCCGCTGGCCTCCAGGACGGCCTCGGCGCGACGGGCGAAGTCCTCCGTGGGGCGGTGCCGGCGTCCCTCGACGTGACTGACGTACGAGGGGTCGAAGCCCATCAGGGTGGCGAGTTGTTTCTTGGACAGCCCCCGTTCCGTCCGGTGCCGGGCAAGTTCGGCGGCGAAGGAGTCGGCAGCCCGATCGAGCGGTGAGGTCGTCATCAGCTTCCTCGTGGCCGGGAGTACCAAGTTTCACGTTGAGTCGCCGGCCGCACACTCATCTGGCACCTAGTCGACAAGAACCTTGACTGATGTGCGCTTCCTACCGATACTGCCCGCAGTTTCCATGCCGCCACCGTGCGTAGCCCCCAGCGGTGCCCGTGACCCGCGTCGCCCACTCGATCCCACCGTCGGGTTTCCCTGCGCCCAGAAGTGTGGTTAGGCTAGCCTTAGTACGCTCATGGACGCTTCGGTTCGAGTGGCTCGGGTGACGGGGGGTGGATCAGGTGACAGCGGTGCTGCCTCGCCAGGACCCGGCCACCGCACCCCTGGCGCCGGTCACCGCGACCCTGCGGGCCATGTTCGGCACCGACGACCTCCCCGGGCTGGCCCCGGGCCTGTTGGTCGTCGACGAGGCCGGTTGGGCGCCGGCGACCACCCTCACCGGTGCCCGGCTGCCGGAACTGCTCGACTCGGCCGTCCGGCTCTGGGGTGGCACCCCACACGCCTCCGCCGCGCTCGCCTGGAAGGCGTACAGCTACTGGGCCGCGCTGCCGGTGGTGCTCGGTTGGGCCACCGCCCGTCGGGTGCCGTTGCTCGACCACACCGAAGCACTGATCCACTTCGCCGACCGGCGCGCCCTGGTGACCGTGGGACTACGCGAGTCGATCCCGGTCGCGGTGCTGCCCAACGATCCGCTGGCGCTCGCGGGGCTCCCCCAGGTCCGGGTGGTGGCCGACGAGCGGGAACTGCTCGCCGCACTGCGCGCCACCCTCCTGGACGGGCACCTGTCGCCCGTGGTCTCCGCGATCCAGGGCAAGGTGCGGATCGGCGCCCGTACCCTGCTCGGCTCGGTGGCCTCCGGCATCGCCCACGGGCTGCTGCGGGCCGCCGACAACGTGCCCGGTTCCACGGTCGAGGCGATCGACACGCTGCTCGACGCACTCGATCTGGCCGATCTGGTGGAGCTGGTGCCCGGGCCGAACGGTGAGCCGGTCGTGCAGCGCCGCACCTGCTGCCTGGCGTTCACCCTGCCCCAGCCGAAGGTCTGCCAGGGCTGCTGCATCCGCAGCTAAGCTGGTCCCGCCACTCACCCCCTCAGCGGGCGCACGTCCCAGATCCAGACGCCGCCGGTGTGCTCAGGCCCGATGCCGGTCAGCTCGGTCATCCCGGTACGCAGCGCGTCGGCGTGCTCGTGCGGCCCGAGGATCACCACCCCGGCCCGCCAGTACCGCAGGTCCTCCACCGCCTCCCGACGCGTCCGCTCGGTGATCGGCGGCACCTCGCCGGTGCGTCGGATGGTGTCGAAGAAGCTGCTGGTGGGGCGCGGAGGTGCGGAGAACAGGGCGACCCGGTTGCGGCCGGGTCGGGTGTCCGGGCCGAGGAAGTAGCCACGGGCGATCGGCATCTCCTGCCGGGTACGGGCGGACCAGCGCAGCGGTTCGGCGTACTCGGTGTCGGGCAACGGCAACGTCACCACGCTGCGCCCGCCGGCCAGGTAGGGACGCCAGGCACCGGAGGTGACGAACTCGGGGACCGGTTCGAGCCGTTTCGTCGGCAGCGGAGTGGGCAGCACCGGCACCAACGCCATCGCCAGCCCGGTCACCGTGGCGAGCCGGACCTGCGACCGACGGTCCGGGTGCCGGGACGCCAGGTCCCGGACCCGCTCAGCGCCGTACGCCAGGATCAGTCCGACGATCGGGGTGATGGCCAGTGCCCAGCGGGTCGGCACCACCGAGTGCAGCACCGGCAGTTCCTCCAGCAGCGCCCACGGCCCGGGTACGCCGGTTCCGCGCCGGTCGAAGCGGATCTCCCGGCCGAGCGACAGCACCGCGAAGAGCAGCCCGAGCGCGGCCAGGCCGATCACGACGACGTTGCGCCGCAGCAACCACACGAGTGCCGTCACGAGGATCACCAGCGGCCAACCGAAGAAGGCATTCTCCTCGGTGGGGTTCTTGGCCAGTCCGGCGGCGCTGCGGGCGTCACCGGCCAGCGACTCGCGGGAGTAGGCGAAGAACGAGGCCAGGTCCGTGGAGTAGCCCCGGATCACCCAGGGCAGCCCGTGGTAGGCGCCGGGACCGAAGAACTGCACGTACAGCGGGTAGGCCAGCAGCGCGGCGGAGACGACGGCGGCCACCCCGAGGCCCGCGGCGAACGGACGGACCCGGGTCCGCAGCTCGGATCGGCCGATCACCATCGCCACGACCACCACGGCGAGGCCGATCGCGGTCATCAGCAGGATCTCCAGGTTCAGGAACGCCTGCCAGACGATCACCAGGGCCAGGAGCAGGCCGTTACGCAACCAGCGTCCGGAGTCACCGAGCCGCAGGGTACGCCAGATGATCAGCGGTACCACGTACTGCGACACGATGTTCGGATGCGCGTTGGCGTGGGAGAGCATGGCCGGTGCGTACGCGCAGAACGTGGCACCCAGCCAGGCCGGCCCGCGTGCGCCGGGCAGCACCACGCGGGAGAGCAGGAAGTACCAGGCGGCGGCCGTGGCGATCAGGCCGAGGGTGAGGAACACCAGGAACGCGGTTCGGGTGCCGAACAGCAGGGTTATCGGCGTCATGGGCAACGAAACGGACAGAACTGACGTATTCGCCATCAGATTGACCGATTCCGGCACATTCATCCGGTCAGACGAGAATGGGTAGGCGAATTCCGTGACGACCCGGGCACCGTGCGCCAACATCCACTCGAATTGCTCCATATCGGTTGGGTTGTCGCGAATGCCGTCGTGCGGATTCAGCCACATCCGTGCGGTGACCCAGAAGCCGAGCACCGCGAAGCTCGCCAACGCCGCGGCATCCCTCCACCGTCCCGAGCCCGCCCCGCCACTCGGTCCTTCCGGCCGGCGCACCGCCCTTCCCGCCTCGGACTGCGGCACCCGTCGCTCCGAATCGGGAGTAGTCATAACAATTCAGAGCGTAGTCGGCCTAAGTGGCCAGCGTGCAGGCTTCAGGGCGCTGGCGTAGTATCGGCAAGGTTCGCTGGCCACCACCGATCGTGCAGCCACCCCTACCGTTAATCGGCCACCGCGGGCCCCGATATTCCCGCCGTCCGAGCGGATGGTTCACTCAGTCGGTCCCGGCGCGGGTCGAGTCGTATCGTGAGGAATCGACGCATGGCAGAAATCACTGGGGATCAGCGCGTGCAGTCCGAGGTCCTGGAGGGCCTCGCCACGGCGGTCAACCACCGGCGCTGGTTCGTCGAGCTGGCCGTGCCCTACCTGGGCGACAACCCCATCGAGATCGGTAGCGGCCTCGGCGACTACGCCCTGGAGTGGAGCGAGAACTTCCCCCGCTTCACCGCCACCGAGGCCGACCCGGACCGCCTGGTCGCCCTCAAGGAGCGCCTCGCGGACCGACCCTCGATCGAGGTTCGCCAGATGCTGCTACCCAATCCCGAGCGGGGCGACTACAGCGCCGCGGTCTCCTACAACGTGCTTGAGCACATCGAGGACCACGTCGGCGCGCTGCGCAGCATGGGCCAACTGGTCCGGCCCGGTGGCGCGGTGGTCATCATCGTGCCGGCGTTCCAGTTCGCGATGAGCCCGGCGGACATCGCCACCGGCCACGTCCGGCGGTACACGAAGAAGACTCTGGCCAACGCGATGACCGAGGCGGGCCTGCGGGTGGAGAAGATCCACTACGCGAACGCGCTCGGCCTGATCGGCTACTTCATGGCCACCAAGGTCTTCCGCCTGATGCCGAAGGAGGGCCCGATGGTGAAGGTCTACGACACCCTGGTCCTCCCCGCCACCAAGGCCGCCGAGCAGCTCGTCCGTCCCCCCTTCGGCCAATCCGTCTTCGCCGTAGCCCGCACCCCCGCCTAACCAAGCTCCCCGGGACCGACCCCGTCCCGTTGATCATGAGGTTGGCGGCACTCTCAAAAATCGAGGTCGCCGCCAAACTCATGATCGACCGAGGCTGGGTCGGGTCAGCCGGGGATCTGGTAGGTGGGGCGGATGGTGGCTCGGGCCAGGGTGTGGAAGGCGAGGTTGAAGCCGACGTAGGCGGGGGTCGCCTCCGGGGTGACGTCGAGGCGTTCGACGTCGAGGGCGTGCACCGCGAAGACGTACCGGTGCGGACGGTCACCGGGCGGCGGCGCGGCACCGCCGAAACCGTGCTCCCCGTAGTCGTTGCGTACGGTGAACGCGCCCTTCAGATCCTTCTCGGCCGCGCCGCGCGGCAGTTCCGTCACGTCGGCCGGCAGGTTCACCAGCACCCAGTGCCAGAAGCCGCTGCCGGTCGGCGCGTCCGGGTCGAAACAGGTCACCACGAAACCCTTGGTCTCGGCCGGGAAGCCCGACCAGGCCAGCTGCGGCGAGACATTGTCGCCACCGGTGCTGCCGTGCGCGTGAGCCGCGTCCATCGGCTCACCGTTCTGCACATCGTCACTTGTCAGCGTGAAGGAGGCGACGGTCGGCAGCAGCTCGTACGGGTCCGGAGCGATGGGACGTTCCAGGGTCATCGACACAGGTCCTTCCGGTGGAAGTGGTGTTCTGCGTCCCTTTCATACCCTGTGCCGCGCCGACATTCGACAGAACCGGCCTCAAGTCCGCCGTAACCGAGAGCGCCTCACGGCGGTTGTCACCCTGCAACAACTAGCGAAGGAGTCTCTTGGCCGGGGTCTGGCGTGACTTCATCACCGCCGTCATCGCTGCCGTGCGCCGACGCGACGAGGCGGCCCTCAGCGACGAACGCCGCCGGGCACTGGACCGGCTCGCCGACGAGAAGATCCGCGAGGAACAGCGCAGACGCCCCCCGGAGGGCACCTGAGGCGGGTGGCACTCGGTCGACCAGTCCTAAGGATGCGCGTCGGTGATCGCGATTACCTCGTCGAGGCGGTCCAGGGCGGCCTGCAGGTCGTCGACCTTGGCCTGGATGCGGTCGCGCTCGGCGCGCAGCATGGCTCGCTGCTCAGCGTCGGTGTGCCCCGAACTCCAGCAGGGCAGCAGTTGCGCGATCCGCTGACTGGTCAGGCCGGCGGCGTACATCTGCTGGAAGAAGCGCACCAGGGTGACCGCGTCCTGCCGGTATAGGCGCTGCCCGGACGGGCTGCGCTCCGCGGTGAGCAGCCCCTGCTGCTCGTAGTAGCGGACGGCGCGCACCGAGACACCGGCCTCCCGCGCCACCTCTCCGATGCGGACCAGTCGCTCCCGGGCGGTCATGGTGACTCCTCTCACGCCGGCACCGAAGTCCGCAGCTTGCCTCTGACGTCAGCGTCAGGTTCTAGCGTAGCCGGCATGGATATCAACAACTCGGTTGCCCTGGTCACCGGAGCCAATCGCGGCCTGGGTCACGCCTTCGCCAAGCGACTGCTCGAACGGGGCGCCCGCAAGGTCTACGCGACAGCCCGCCGGCCCGAGACCGTCGATCTGCCCGGGGTCGAGGTGCTGCCGCTCGACATCGCCGACGCCGCCTCCGTACGCGCCGCCGCCGAAGCCGCTTCGGACGTCTCGCTGCTCGTCAACAACGCGGGAATCCAGACCGGCACCGACCTGGTGACCGGTTCGCTGGCCGCGGTCCGGCACGAACTGGAGACGAACGTACTCGGTCACCTCGGGATGATCCGTGAGTTCGCACCGACGCTCGCCCGCAACGGCGGGGGCGCGATCGTGAACGTCCTCTCCGCCATGTCGTGGTTCGGGGTCAGGGGCGCCAACGCCTACCACCTGACCAAGGCGGCCGCGTGGGCCATGACCAACGGGGTCCGCCTGGAACTCGCCGAACAGGGCACCCTCGTGACGGCGGTACACCTCGGCCTGGCCGACACCGACATGTCCGCGGGCTGGCCGGTCGACAAGATCGCACCGTCGGACCTGGCGGACGCGGCGCTCGACGGTGTCGAGGCGGGCTCCGCCGAGGTCCTCGCGGACCAGTGGAGCCGGGACGTCAAATCCCGGCTACCGCTCAAGCCGGAGGAGTTCAACGCCACGATGGAGCGCGCCCTGGCGGCGCTGACGGCAGTCTGAGCTGTCCTGGCCGAGCAAGGGACTCCCACTCGCGGGGCAGGTGGGCGGAGGGTGTGGGATTCGAACCCACGAAGACATCGCTGCCTTACCGGTTTTCAAGACCAGCGCCATCGGCCACTAGGCGAACCCTCCCGGACCACGCCGTGCGCGGCCGTGCCTAGTCTGCCACGCCCCGGGTACCAGCGACGCCGAGCCACCCCGTGCGCGGGCGAACCCGGACGGGTCCAGGGACGTGGACCGGAGGCGGGATGGGGTAAGACTGGGCCATGCGAGCGATCACCATTGCGGAGCCTGGCGGACCCGACGTACTGACCTGGTGCGAGGTGCCCGATCCGCAACCGGGTCCGGGCGAGGTGGTCGTGGACGTACGGGCGACCGCGGTGAACCGGGCCGACCTGTTGCAGCGGCAGGGGCACTATCCGCCTCCGCCGGGCGCGTCCGCGTACCCCGGGTTGGAATGCTCGGGGGTGGTGAGCGCGACCGGTCCGGACGTGGCCGGCGTGCGGGTGGGTGACCAGGTCTGCGCGCTGCTGGCCGGCGGTGGGTACGCCGAACGGGCGGCGGTGCCGGCCGGGCAGCTGCTGCCGGTGCCGGCCGGCGTCGACCTGGTCGACGCCGCCGCGTTGCCGGAGGTGGCGTGCACGGTCTGGTCGAACGTGGTGCAGGTGGCCCGCCTGGCTGCCGGCGAGACGCTGCTGGTGCACGGCGGCGGCAGCGGCATCGGCACTTTCGCGATCCAGCTCGGTGCCGCGCTCGGCGCGACGGTGGTGGCGACCGCGCGGGCCGCCAAGCACGAGCGGCTGCGCGAGCTGGGTGCCGACCTGCTCGTCGACTACCGGGAGCAGGACTTCGTCGAGGAGGTCCGGCGAGCCACCGACGGCCGGGGCGCGGATGTCGTCCTGGACATCATGGGCGCGTCCTACCTGGGCCGGAACGTCGCCGCCCTGGCCGCCGACGGGCGGCTGGTGGTGATCGGCATGCAGGGTGGTCGCAAGGGTGAGTTGGATCTGGGTGCGCTGCTGACCAAGCGCGGCACGGTCGCGGCCACCGCGCTGCGGTCCCGGCCGCTGGGGCAGAAGGCCGCGATCGTACGCGGGGTACGCGAGCAGGTCTGGCCGCTGGTCGAGGCGGGCCGGGTGCGGCCGGTGATCGACCGGCGACTGCCGATCACCGAGGCGGCGCAGGCGCATCGGCTCGTCGAGTCCAACGAGCACGTCGGCAAGGTCCTGCTCACCGTCGGCTGAGCCTCGTCACGTGCCGGACACCGGCAGCCGGGCAGCCGGGCAGCCGGGCAGCCGGGCAGCCGGGCAGCCGGGCAGCCGGGCAGCCGGGCAGCCGGGCAGCCGGGCAGCCGGGCAGCCGGGCAGCTGGGCAGCCGGGCAGCCGGGCAGCCGGGCAGCCGGGCAGGAGACTAGCCGGGCAGCACGAGGCGGGCCCCGGGGCCCTCGCCGGCCAGGTTGTCCTCGGGGTTGTAGAGGGTGCAGCGCCGCAGCGAGAGACAGCCGCAGCCGATGCAGGCGTCCAGGTCGTCGCGGAGCCGGCTCATCAGCCGGATCTTCTCGTCCAGTCTCGCCCGCCAGGTGGTGGAGAGCTTGGCCCAGTCCTCGGCGGTGGGGGTACGGGCGGCGGGCAGCGAGTCGAGCGCGGCCCGGATCTCCTCAAGTGAGATGCCGACCTGCTGGGCGATCCGGATGAACGCCACCCGGCGCAGCTCGCTGCGGTGGTAGCGGCGCTGGTTGCCGCTGGTCCGCTCGGCCCGGATGAGCCCCAGCCGCTCGTAGTAGCGCAGCGCGGACTGCGCCACCCCACTGCGGGCGGAGAGTTGGCCGATGGTCAATGCTTCCTGCATCACGTCGCCTTGAGTTGAACCCCGCTTCAACTTGCAGGCTATCCGCATGACCACATCCGCCACCACGGTCCGGGTCGCCGAGGCCGCCGCGCCAATCGACGGACGCGACCAGTTCGCACCGCTGCTGGAGCGCGTTCGCGCCGGTCGGAAGTTCGGTGCGAACGTCCTGTCGACCCTCGACGTGCTCCAGGTGCTCTACGACCGGGTGCTACGGATCACCCCGGCGACCGTCGACGACCCCGACCGGGACCGCTTTCTGCTCTCCAAGGGCCACGCGGTGGCCGGCTACTACGCCCTGCTCGCCGCGAAGGGCTTCATTCCGCCGGACTGGCTCGACGACCAGGGCGGGCCGTCGAGCCGGCTCGGCGACCACCCGGACCGCACGCTCATCCCCGGCGTGGAGATCGGCTCCGGCTCGCTCGGGCACGGTCTGGGGCTGGGTGTCGGCAGCGCACTCGGGCTACGCGCCCAGGGTCGGCTCGCTCCCCGGGTCTACGTGCTGCTCGGCGACGCCGAACTGGACGAGGGCTCGAATCACGAGGCCATCGCGTACGCCGGAGCCGTCGGGCTGGGCAACCTGACCGCGATCGTGGTCGACAACTTCTCCGCCACCCACGGCTGGCCGGGCGGACTGGCCACCCGGTTCACCGCCAACGGCTGGACCGCCGCGACGGTGGACGGGCGGGACCGGGACGCCCTCCACCCGGCACTGACCGGACACCACGGTCACCGGCCGCACGTCGTCGTCGCGCTCGTCGGGGACGGTGAGTGATCGTGCGGGACACCTTCGTGGCCACCACGACCGAGTTCCTGGACGACCCACGGACCGTCGTCGTGCTGGCCGACATCTCCGCCGAGGCGTTCGCTCCGGCCGCCACCCGGCACCCCGACCGGGTTGTCAACGTCGGCATCCGGGAGCAGCTCATGGTAGGGGTGGCGGGCGGCCTGGCACTGACCGGGCTGCGCCCCATCGTGCACAGCTACGCACCGTTCCTCGTGGAGCGGGCGTACGAGCAGATCAAGCTGGATCTCGACCATCAGGGGGTCGGCGCGGTGCTGGTGAGCGTCGGGGCGTCGTACGACCGGGCGGCAGCGGGGCGCACCCATCTCGGCCCGGCGGACGTCGCCCTGATCGACACCCTGCATGACTGGACGGTGCACGTGCCCGGGCATCGGGACGAGGTACCCGGGCTGCTGCGCGCCGTGGTCTGCGGCCAGGGCTCGGCATACGTGCGGCTCTCCACGCAGAGCAATGCGCGGGCGTACCCGGAGGCGGGCGACCTGCGGGTGCTCCGGGACGCCGGGCCGGGGGCGGCGCTGCTGGTGGCGGTCGGTCCCACGGTGGACGCGGCCCTCGACGCGACCGCGGACCTGCCGGTGACCGTGGCGTACACCCACCGACCCCGCCCGTTCGACACCGCCGGCCTACGGGCGCTCGTGGACAGTGCGGTGATCCTGGTCGAGCCGTACCTGGCGGGCACCTCGGCCCGGCTGGTCTCGGCTGCGCTGGCCGACCGACCGCACCGGCTTGCGGCGCTCGGGGTTCGTCGCGAGGAGTTGCGCCGCTACGGTTCGGCAGCGGACCACGCCCGGTGGCACGGGCTCGACGCGGCCGGGCTGCGCCGCTCGATCACCGATTTCCTGTCACCGGCGTTGGTCTGAGCGCTGCCCGGTTCGCGGCATGTCGCGGTCCGCACGAACGACGTACGGCCCGACATGCCGCGGCCCGCACCCGACTCGTGGCGCGGCCGGCAGGACGGTCAGCGGGGTGCGGTGCCGCGATTGCGACGCGTGCGCTCGCGGCCGAGGATCCAGAGCGCCTCGACGCCGTCCCGCCAGGTGATCTTCTTGCCTTCCTCGCGTCCCCGGGCCCGGTAGCTGATCGGCACCTCGTACGGTCGGATGCGGCGCCGCAGCAGCTTGCCGGTCACCTCGGCCTCCATGCCGAACCCTCGGGAACGCACGTCGAGCGAGCGGTAGAGCGCGACCGGCATCAGTTTGAAGCAGGTCTCCAGGTCGCCGATGTAGGAGTTGAACAGCACGTTCGCCGCCATGGTGACGCCCTTGTTGCCCATCACGTACCAGAAGCTGTAAGCGCTGTGGCTGCCGAAGGTGCGGTTGCCGTAGACCACCGTCGCCCGGCCGTCCAGCACCGGGGCCAGCAGCTTGGGGATGTCCTGTGGGTCGTACTCCAGGTCGGCGTCGAGGATGACCATGTACTCGCCGTCGGCGTTGGCCACCGCCGTACGGATCGCCGCGCCCTTGCCCGCGTTGCGCTGGTGGGTGATGACCCGCAGCCGGGCATCGTCGGCGCGCCCGAGGATCTCCCCGGTGCCGTCGCGGCTGCCGTCGTCGACCACCAGCAGCTCGATCTCGCACGGATACTCCACCGCCAGCGCCTGCTTGAGGGCATCCGCGATGCGTTCTTCCTCGTTGTAGACCGGCATGAGGATCGACAGCTTCACGGGAATCTCCACGAGGGCGGGCAATGTGTCGGCCATAGCCTAGCCCGGCAGGTCAGCCAGGTGGCGACGACCACCGACGGCGATCCACGCTCAGGCATCCAGGCTGATGGTGTTTACTTCCGGCCATGTCGGCCGCCGGCTTCCCGTTCGTCCTGGTTCCCGTCGCCGTGCTCGTTCTACTCGGCGTGGCTCTACGGCCACGACACGTGGGCGTCGTGGCACCCCGACGGCTCGCGGTGCTCCGGGCGACCCTTGTCGTCGGCACCTTCGCGGTGGCGACCGTGGAGGTACTCGGTGCGTTGCGGCTGCTCACCGCGCCCGCCTTCGCGCTGACCTGGCTGAGCTTCCTCATCGTGGCGGCGTTGGCGGCGGTGTGGCGACGGCGGGTCGACAACCGGATCCGCGAACGTGCCGCGGCCGGGCTCCCGGGCGCCGTGACCGCCGGTGGTCGCACGCCCCCGTCGCTGGCGGGCGTTGCTCGGTCCGGCGTGGCGGGACCGCCGGCGGATGCCGGCGAGGCGTCGGGGGCCACGGCGACGGTCGGTACGGTCACCGTGGGTCCGGACCGTCCGGCGCCGGCCCATCCGGACACCATGCCGGATGCCGCCACGACCGGCGGCTGGCGCAGCGCCGCCAGCGGTTTCTGGCGTACGGCGAGCCGTGGGGAACGGCTGCTCGCCGGTACGGTCGCCGGGCTGGTCCTGGTCGAACTGCTGATCGCCCTGCTGGCCGCGCCGAACAACTACGACTCGCAGACGTACCACCTGCCCAAGGTGGAACGGTGGGTGGCCCAGGGCGATCTGACGTTCTGGGCGACCGCGATCCACCGGCAGGTCACCATCCCGCCGGGCGCCGAATACCTACTGTTGCACCTGCGGCTGCTGACCGGTGGTGACGCGCTGCACCACCTGGTGCAGTGGGCCGCCGGCCTGGTCTGCCTGCTCGCGGCCGCCCGGGTGACCGCGCAGCTCGGTGGTGGCCGGCGGGCGCAGTTGCTCACCGTGTTCGTGCTGGCCACCACGCCGATGGTCACCCTGCAGGCGACCAGCACCCAGACCGATCTGGTCTGCGCCGCCTGGGTGCTCTGCGCCGGCACGCTCGCGCTGGACGGGCTGCGCCGACGTGCGCACCTGGGTGACCTGCTCGCGCTCGGAGCGGCCACCGGGCTGACCGCGGTCACCAAGACCAGCGGACTGCTCGCGGTCGGTCCGCTGCTGGTGCTCTGGGGAGTGGGCCAGCTACGCCTGGCGTACCTCGACAGGTCGACCACGCGCCGCCGGGCCCCGGTCGCCGGGATCACCCGTACCGTCGGCGCCTCGGTCCTGATCCTGCTGGTCGCCGCCGCGCTGGTCGGCCCCTTCCTGGGCCGGGTGTACGTCGAGTTCGGCCACCCGTTGGGACCGGAGCGGCTGCGCGAGTCGGTGCCGATGGAACGCCACGACCCACCGTCGGTCCTGGTGAACGCGCTCCGGATCGGACACACCGCGCTGGACACTCCGCTGGCGCCGCTGCGCGAGGTGTCCGCCGAGGCGATCATCGGGCTGGCCGGGCTGATCGGGGTCGACCCGCAGGACCGCGCGATCACGTTCGGCCGGGAAATCTTTCCGGTCGCGTCCTGGTATCCCGACGAGGACCGGGTGGCCTTCCCGCTGGCCGGTGCGCTGGCGCTGATCGGCGCGGTGGCGGCGCTGCGCCGCCCGGCCCGGGTCAGTCCGGGCGCGGCGGGGGCGCTGCGCGCGTACGCCCTGGTGGTGGTCGTCGCCGTGGTGCTGCACACCGCGATGATCAAGTGGCAGCCGTGGGGGAACCGGCTGATCCTCTACGCGCTGGCGGCCTCGGTGCCGCTGGCCGGTCTCTGGCTCGACGCCTTCTTCCGCCGCTCGGGTCGGGTCGCGTCCGGCGTCCGGGGCGGTGATCCGGCGGGCACCGGCGGTCGGCGACCGGTCGCCGCCGGGCTCGCCGTGACGGTGCTGGCCACCTGCGCACTGGCCGGGGTGTTGGCGGTGTCGTACGGCTTTCCGCGCCGACTGGTCGGCGCGGGTTCGGTCTTCACCACCTCCGACTGGGAGAGCCGGTTCATCCGGCGTCCGCAGTGGGCGGAGGAGTACCGGTGGGCGGCCGACGCGGTCCGGGCCGCCGACGCGCGCCGGATCGGGTTGTCCCAGCGCAACGACGACTGGGAGTACCCCTGGTGGCTGCTGCTCCGCGACGCGGACGGCAACCCGCCCGACCTGCTGGCGCTCCAGTCGGTGCTTGACGATCGGCCACCGGACGATCCGGCCTCGGTCGACGCGATCCTCTGTGTCGGCAGCCGGAAACTCTGCGCCGACCTGGTGCCCGCCGGTTGGCGGCTGGAGTTCCGCAGCTACGTCGGCTACGCCCTGCCGGAGCAGCGGTGACCGGTCAGCGCGGCACGTCGAGCGGTCCGGGCCGGTAAAGGACCATTGGCCCGGTTCGCCGCAGCACGCAAGTATTCCGAGACGTATTCACATACCTGCATCGCACGCGTTACCGTCCGGTAACCCGATCGACGTCCCGCGATCGGATCGAAAGGAGTGCGTCGATGTCTGGTACCCACGCCAGGCGTGAACGGACACCTCGACGGCGTCTTGCCGAGGTCGCCGTCCTCGCCACCGCTCTCGTCCTGCCGATGCTGGCCACGGCCTCACCCGCCGCCGCGGCCGACCGTCCCGCCGTCCAGCCGCTCCCCGCCCACCTCGAAACCATCCGCGCCGCCGAAGCCACCGCGCTCTACGGCGACCCCGGCATCCGGCCGCTCGACCAGCGCCGCACCGCACTGGTCACCATGGGTGACAGCCAGATCTCCGGTGAGGGGGTCGGCAACTATGTGCCCGGCACCCACCAGCCGGGCAACTGGTGCGACCGCTCGTACGACCAGGCGGTATTCCGCACCGGTATCGCCGCCGACGAGCGCTACAACATCGCCTGCTCCGGCGCCACCCCGTGGAACCTGATCGCCGGTGGTCCGACCCAGCACAACGAGCTGAACCAGGGCGACCACCTGGCGATCAAGGCACGCAACACGCAGATCAAGCTGATCTGGGTGGTGGCCGGCGCCAACGGCGACGGCACGATCCAGTTCGGCCCGGTCGCCACCGACTGCGCGCTCCGCCGCGTCCTCTTCCAGGGACCGTGCTGGCCCACCTACACCGACCAGTGGACGGTACGCATCGACGGCAGCCGCCGGGCCGTCGAGGAGGCGCTCACCGACATCCGCCGGACCATGACGAACGCCGGCTACCTCAGCTCCGACTACGAGCTGGTGTTCATGTCGTACTCCAGCCCGGCCAGTCCGGACGTGGAGGACAACCCGAACTTCCCCGGCTGGTACTCCGGCGGTTGCCTGCTGTACCTCGCCGACGCCGCGTTCGCCCGGAACAAGGCGGTGCCGCTGTTCGAGTCGGCGCTGCGGGCGGCGGCGGCCAACACCGGCACCCGCTACCTCGACGCCAGCCGCCTCTTCCACGGCCACGAGGTCTGCACCGACAACACCTCGGTACGCGGCCTCTACATCGAGGTGGGGATCTGGGACGAGAACGCGGCCCGCCAGTCGTTCCACCCGAACTACCGGGGACACGGCATGTTCGCCCAGTGCATCACCCAGTTCTACGCCTCCGGCCAGCAGCAGGGCACCTGCGTCGACCCGGCGAGCACCGGCAACGGCCAGCTCTACCCCGGACTGATGGAGTTCCGGCAGCTACGCAACGCCGCCACCGGCACCTGTGTGGACGGCAAGGGCTACAACTCGCGCAACGGCACAGCGCAGCAGTCGTACCGCTGCCACGGCGGACGTAACCAGGGCTTCTGGTACGACCCGACCCGGCAGTCGCTGCACTCCGAGCTCTCCCACGACCGCTGCCTGGACGTGGCCGGTGGTTCGCTGCGGTCCGGCACGGCGGTGAACGTCTACGACTGCCACGGCGGCACCAACCAGCGGTTCACCATCTCCGGCAACCAGATCCGCGCCGCCGGTGCCACCAACCTCTGCCTGGCCTTCGACAACCCGCTGCTCGGTACGCCCCGACTGCGGCTGGCCACCTGCTCCAGCAGTTCCCGGCAGCAGTGGTCATTCGAGTCGCGGTCGTTCGCCCAGCCCGTCGGGTACGGGCGGGACGACTTCATCGGCTCCCGGGTCTACTGATACCGAGGGCAGGTGGGCCCGCCGCGTCCAGGTGGTCAAGATTGATCACCTGGACGCGGCGGGCCCACCGTCACTTCTGCTTGAACGGTACGACGATCAGACGGGCCTGCGCCTGCTCGCCGGCCACGGTCCCGGCCACGCCCAGCTTGGTGCCGACCTTGATGTCCGTGGCGGCGATCGACCTGCGCCGTTCGACCACCCGCAGGTCGTCGGTGAAGGTCCAGGTCCTGGTGAAGCCGTCGGCCGACTTGACCGTGATCTTGTCGTCGGCGAGGGCGGTCACCTCGCCGCGCTGCACCGAGACGGTCTTCGTGCCGCCGTCCTTGGTCTGCACCACGACGTCGCCGTGCAGCGTATTCTTGCGCAGCAGCACCCGGGCCGCCCGACGCTTGCGCCACTCCTCGACCCGCTCCTTGCGCTTGTTGGCCGCGCTCGGGGTCGGCTCCACCTGCGCGGCCGTGCTCGGGTCTGCGTCCAGTTCCTCGGGGTCGAGACCGAGCGCGGCCAGTGCCTGGCCCTCCGCGCCCATCGCGGCGACCACCTCGACGGCGCTGTCCTGCATCGCGTCCCGCTCGGCCCGGCCCACCCCGCAGCCGGCGGCGGCCAACGCGACCGTCACCAGTAGCGCGCCGGTGGCGGTGAAGGATCCTCTGCGTGCCATTCCTCGTCCTCTCGTCGGTGCTGGTCCGCCGGATCTCGTGGCGCCGCGTCACGGCCGGCGCGGATCCGTCCCCTCAGCGTGGACCGACCGGATGAGCCGACCGTCAGGCCGACGTTCGGGTCAGGTAAGGAATCCCGGCAGCCGGATGGTGAACGCGGCACCGCCCTCGGCAGCGTGCCCGGCGCTTGTCTCACCGCCGAGCCGGCGGACCAGGCCGGCGGCGAGCGCGAGGCCGAGCCCGCTGCCGACCTTCCGTAGCCCCCGGTAGCGTTGGTGCAGCGCCCCACGCTCGAAGGCCACTGTCAGGTCGTCGTCGGTCAGCCCCGGTCCACCGTCGCGGACCTCGACCACTCCACCGGCGCTCGGGTCGGCACCGGCCGGCCGGACCGCCAGCACCACCGGCGCACCCGGCGGCACCACCCGCAGCGCGTTCTCCAGCAGCCCGTCGATCACCTGCCGGATCCGCCCCGGGTCGGTGTACACCGGCACCGGCTGCCCCGGCAGCTCGGTGCGGAACGTCACCCCGACCGAGGAGCACCGGTCCGCCCAGGTCCGGCCGGCGTCAGCCGCCAGGGCGACCAGGTCCACCGGCACCGGTTCGAGGGGAAAGTCGACCGCCTCCAGGCGGGCCAGGGCGAGCAGGTCGGTGACCAGGCGGTCCAGGCGCTCCGCCTCGTCGAGCATGGTCCGACCGGTCTCGGCCGCCGCCGACGGTTCCACCACCCCGTCGGCCAGCGCCTCGGCGTAGCCACGGATCGCGGTGAGCGGGGTACGCAGTTCGTGCGAGACGGAGAGCAGGAACTCCCGCTGTCGTCCCTCGCTGGTGGCCAGTGCGGCGGCCAGCCCGTTCAGCGCGTACGCCAGGTCGGCCACCTCGGCCGGCGACTCGACCGGCACCCGGACGGTGCGGTCGCCGGCTCGCAGCCGGGCCGCGACGAGGGCCGCCCGGCGGATCGGCCGGGCCAGCCGGCGGGCGAGCAGCGAACCGGCGACCGCACCCGCGACCATCCCGGCCAGCAGCGGCAGCCAGAGGCCGCGCAGCACCTGACGCCACACCCCCGCGCCGAGTGGACGGGTCAGCACCACGCCGTCGCCGCCGGGCAGCGCCCGGCCCTCGACCAGCGCCCGTTGCCCGTCGACCAACCGCCGACCGGAGACATTCCGCCCGTTGGACACCCGGTTCACCACCTGCGGAGGCAGGCCGGCACGGTCCACCTCACCGCCGGAGATCAGGAAGATGGTGGTGCCCTGGTTCCCGAGTTGGCGGATCAACCGCTCGCCGGCCAGTTCGCGGACCCGGCCGGGGCGCGCCCGCAGCAGCTCGGCGGCGACCTGTGCCTGTGCGGCGAGCGCCTGGCGGTCCCGCCGTTCGGCGGCGCGGACCGCCACCGGCACCGCGACCATCGCGGTGACCAGCACCGACACCAGGGCCACCGCGCAGGTCACCAACACCGCGCGAGCGGTGAGCGTACGGCCGGGACGGTCAGCCATCGGCGGCGTATCCCACTCCGCGATGGGTCCGGATCACACTGGCACCACCGAGCTTCGCCCGCACCTGCGCCACATGCACGTCGACGGTACGGGTGCCGGAGTGCGCCGCGTACCCCCAGACGGCGGCCAGCAGTTCCTCCCGTGAGAAGACCCGGCCCGGCCGACTCATCAGGTGGGCCAGCAGGTCGAACTCGGTGGAGGTCAGCTGCACCGGCACGCCGTCGGCGGTGACCGACCTGCGATCGGGGTCGACGGTGACCCGCCCGAGCACGACGGGCTGCCCGGCACCGCCCGGCGGGCCTGCGGCGCGGCGCAGCACCGCCCGCAGCCGGGCGACGAGTTCCCGGGGGCTGAACGGCTTGGTGAGGTAGTCGTCGGCCCCCAGCTCCAGGCCGACGACGCGGTCCACCTCGTCGTCGCGGGCGGTGAGGAAGATGACCGGGGTCCAGTCGCCGGCCTCGCGTAGCCGACGGCAGATCTCGGTGCCGGCCAGCCCCGGCAGGGCGATGTCGAGCACGCAGGCCACCGGACGCAGCCGGCGAGCCGCCGAGAGACCGGCGCTGCCGTCCCGTTCGACATGTACGCCGAAACCGTCCCGGCTGAGGTAGAGCCGGACCAGGTCGGCGATGCTCGGTTCGTCCTCCACCACGAGGACCAGCCCGCGTTGTGGGTTCTCGGCGGTCACTGGGCCATGATTGCCGATCGACGGGATCCGGCAGCGGCAGGTCGTGTTCGGATTCGGTAAGAAGACCCGCTCAGCGGGCCACGACGGGCTGGAAGGCGACCGGCCGTACGGTGGGGGGCTCGGCGACGGTGGTCACGACCCGTGGCTGCGCGCTGCGGACACGGGTACGGAAGGCGTGATCGAGCAACGCGTCCAACTGCCACACCTGCTTCGGATGCTGGGTGCGGATCAGGAAACGCTCGCGGATGCCGTCGATCGCAGTGGCGGCCAGCTCGACGCAGCGCAGTCGCGGGTCGGGGCTCCAGGTGACGTGGCTCAGCTCGCGGAGCTCCGTGTTGAGGTGCAGACGGAGCCGATGCAGCACCCGTGTCTGCCGGGTGACCACCAGCCGTCGATGGGTGAGCAGCAGCAGATACTCCCCGTGGACCGGCCGGTCGGGCCGGCTGCACCGGGTGACCAGGACGGTGGCGTCGCCGGAACCCACGCAGCGACGGAACACCGGCATGTGCCGACTGGCGGTCTGCACCGCCAGGCCGGCCTCGGCGGCGGCCGGAAGGAACGTTCGGGAGAAGACGTCCATGACCTGCCCAACGACCCTGCCCCTACAAGTGACGCGGCCCTCAACCTGCTTTCTGCAATTTCCACCCCACCCCGACCCCACCCCGAACCAACTGCGTTGATCAAGAAGTTTGCGTCACCGATCGGCTCAGCCCGACCAAAACTTCTTGATCAACCCGGCGTAGTGGGGTGGGTGGGTGGGTGGGTGGTTAGAGGAGTTCGAGGATGGTGGCGTTGGCCATTCCGCCGCCTTCGCACATGGTCTGGAGGCCGTAGCGGATGTTGTTGTCGCGCATGTGGGCGAGCATCGTGGTCATGATCCGGGCGCCGGAGCCACCGAGCGGATGCCCGAGGGCGATCGCGCCGCCGCGCGGGTTGAGCCGCTCCGGGTCCGCCTCGGTCTCAGCCAACCAGGCCAGCGGCACCGGGGCGAACGCCTCGTTCACCTCGTACACCCCGATCTCCTCGATGCCCAGCCCCGCGCGCCGCAGCGCCTTCGCGGTCGCCGGGATCGGCGCGGTGAGCATGGCGACCGGGTCGTCGGCCGCGACCACGGCGGTGTGCACGCGGGCCAGCGGGCGCAGCCCGTGTCGGCTGGCCCACTCGCTCGTGGTTACCGCGAGCGCGGCGGCACCATCGGAGATCTGCGAGGCCGAGCCGGCGGTGACCACACCGTCGGGGCGGAACGGAGTGGGCAGCTCGCCCAGCTTCGCCAGCGAGGTGTCGCGCCGGATGCCCTCGTCCACCGCGAACTTGCCGCCGTCCGCGAGCGCCACCGGGGCCAGCTCAGCCTCGAACGCTCCGGCGTCCTGCGCGGCTGCGGCCTTCTCGTGGCTGGTCAGCGCGAACTCGTCGAGCTGGGATCGGGACAGGCGCCAGCGCTGCGCGATCAGCTCCGCTCCCACGCCCTGGTTGAAGGGCAGCGGGGAGTCCTCGGCGACTCCCTCGACCCCCCGGTAGCGGCTCAGGATCTGCTCGCTGAACGGCATCCCGCCGGCGACGCTGGAGCCCATCGGCACCCGGGTCATCGACTCGACCCCGCCGGCGACGACCAGATCCGCCTGACCGGAGAGCACGGTGGCTGCGGCGAAGTGCAGGGCCTGCTGGCTGGAACCACACTGCCGGTCGACGGTGGTGCCCGGCACCGACTCCGGCCAGCCGGCGGCCAGTACGGCGTTGCGGGCGACGTTCCACGACTGCTCGCCGACCTGCGACACACAGCCCCAGACCACGTCGTCCACCTGGGCCGGATCGATCCCGGTGCGTTCGGCCAGGGCGCGCAGGACGTGTGCGGACAGATCCACCGGGTGCACCGTGGCCAGGCTGCCCTTGCGCCGCCCGACCGGGGTGCGCACCGCACCGACGATAACCGCGTCACTCATGTCTACTCCCCGGTAACTTGGGCTGCTCCCGATCCTACGCCCACCCTGGCCGTCCTCCCCGACCCCGCCCTCGGGCACGGCCCCGGGGCGGATGCCGGTTCCCGGCGGCGCTGGCATGCTGGTGCCGTGGCGGACGACACGATCGCACAGCGGTGGCGGGTGCCACCCGCCCTACCCGTCCTCAAGCTGGCTGCCGCGGTTGTCGTGCTCGCCCTGGGGATGCTGCTCGCCGCAGGGGACCCGCTCCGGCCGGTGCTCGGCGGGTTGGCCGCGGTGATCCTCGTCGGCTGGGGCCTGCGGGATCTGCTCGCGCCGGTGCGGCTGGCGGTGGACGCGACCGGCGTCACCGTGCCGGCCGGGATGCTGAGCCGACGGCACCTGCCCTGGCCGACTGTGGAGAACATCCAGCTGCACCGTCGGTCCGGGCGCGGACTCGCCGGACCGACCTTGGAGATCGACACGGGCGACTCGCTGCACCTGTTCAGCCGGCTCGATCTCGGAACCGATCCGGCCGAGGTCGCCGACGCGTTGCGCGCCGCCCGGGCGGCGAGTCCCGGCGGCACCGGCTGATCCGCTCCGCGCACCCGGGCCGGCGACGTGGGCCGGCGGTGCTGCCCGGTCCCGCCGGCACGGTGCCGGGCAGCGTCAGCCCAGCAGCGCGGCGGTGCGAACCAGGGCCATCCCGAGCAGTAGCACCACGATGATCGCGCCACCAGCGACCTGCACGAGCGTCCGGCGCGAGCGCGGCGCATAGGCCAGCACCAGCGCCATCAGCGCACCGAACACCAGGCCGCCGAGGTGACCGGCGATCGAGATCTGCGGCACGGTGAAGGTGAAGATCAGGTTGATCACCAGGATGGGGACGATGGCCGAGGTGTCCCGCCCGAGTCGCCGCATGATCACGAATATCGCCGCGAACAGGCCGAAGATGGCGGTCGACGCTCCCGCCGACATCTGGTTGGGCGCGCTGAACACGTAGACCGCGACGTTGCCGCCGAAGCCGGCGATGAAGTAGAGCGCGGCGAAACGCAGCGGCCCGAGTACCGCCTCCAGCGAACGACCGAGCACCCAGAGCGCCCACATGTTCAGCAGCAGGTGCACCACGCCGTAGTGCAGGAACATCGCGGTGATCAGGCGGTACCACTGGCCCTCGGCGACGCCGCCGACGGTGCCGTCGAGAAACATCGCCCGACCCAGCACCGCGCCCCACTCGGTCAACGGGGTGCCGCCGCCCATCAGCCCGCCGAAGCCGTTACCGCCGGCCGCCGCGTCGCCGCCCCGGTCCGAGGCGATCGACGCCAGCATCACCAGCAGGTTGAGGGCGATCAGGGTCTTGGTCACGTAACCGTGTCGACCGACGACCCCGCCACCGAAGGCGGTACGCGCCGGCCGCACGCTGCGGCGTCCCTCCGACACGCACTCCGGGCACTGGAACCCGACCGACGCCTCGTTCATGCAGTCGGGGCAGATCGACCGGTCACACCGCGTGCAGCGGACGTACGTCTCCCGGCCGGGGTGGCGATAGCAGGCCGGCGTGGTCGGTGGGGACTCGCTCATCGTTGGCCCCAGGCACCCGAGCGCTCAGTCATGCGAGCAAAGGTACCCCGAGCCGTCGCTCAGGCGGGTCGAGGCATGTCCCGGTCCGTACAGGTCGCCCGCGCCCGGCCCGCCGCGCCCAGCCTCGGCCGGCGGGCCGGATCCAGCGCGGGTCAGGCCGAGCGCTCGATCTCGATGCGCTCGATGACGACGTCCTGGAGCGGCCGGTCGCTGGGACCGGTCGGGGTGTTGGCGATCGCCTCGACGATCTTCGCGGACTGCTCGTCGGCCACCTGCCCGAAGATGGTGTGCCGGTTGTTCAGGTGCGGCGTCGGCGAGACGGTGATGAAGAACTGCGAGCCGTTGGTGCCGGGCCCGGCGTTCGCCATCGCCAGCAGGTACGGCCGGTCGAACCGCAGCTCGGGGTGGAACTCGTCGGCGAAGGTGTAGCCCGGCCCGCCACGACCGGTGCCGGTCGGGTCACCCATCTGAATCATGAAACCGCTGATCACGCGGTGCGAGATGGTGCCGTCGTAGTACGGACCGTTGCCCGGCTGCCCGGTCCGCGGATCGGTGTACTCACGCGTGCCCTCGGCCAGCTCGACGAAGTTGCGAACGGTCTTCGGCGCGTGGTTGGCGAAGAGTTCCAGCCGGATCGGGCCGGCGTTGGTGTGCACGGTGGCGTAGACAGCCTCGGCCACGGGTACTCCTTACTCGTTGGTCAGTTCCATGCGGATCCTCCCATGTGCCCGATCTGGACATGCGGAGGCATCCGAAGGTGGAGGATGAGACAGAGCAACTCCCAGGAGGTGGGACCGTGTTTGGAAACTGGCGGCGCAAGAGCCAGGCGCAGTTGGCCCGGGCCGAACTCAATCGCAGCATCGGTCACCTGAGGCAGGCCGCCACGCATGCCGCGAGGGGAGCCGGCGACACGGTCGGCCCGCGATTCCAGGCGGCCCGCGGCGCGGTGGCACCGACCGCCGTCGTGGTCCGGGATCGGGCATCGAGCGGCCTCGCGTCGACGGCCGCCGCTCTCGCGCCGCTCGCTCTGGCCGTACGTCACGCGCAGTCCGACGCGGCCGATCGGGCCGTCAAGGGAAAGAAGACCGCCCTCGCCAAGCAGGCCGCGGTCACCAGGAAGGCGAAGAAGATGAAGGCGAAGAGGAAGTCCCGCCGGAGCGGGACCATGTTCGGCTTGTTGGCCGCCGGTGCGGTGGCCGGGCTCGCCGGTGCGATGGCCCTGCGCCGGCACCGTGAGCAGCAGGAGTGGGCCGAGTACGACACGGGTGCCGCGCTTGAGCCGATGCACGACGAGGTGGAGACCATCGAGGTGCGTACGGCCGGTCCGGCCGGTGCCGGCAAGGTCTCGACCGGCGCGGGCAGCTCGGCGGTGGCCGCCAGCGACAGCGCCACCACCGCTACCGCCCCGTCCGGCGTCGCCACCACCGGGAAGGTCCCCTCGGTCGCCGAGGGTGCCCGCACCACCACCGGCCGCCCCGCCGACGACCTGAGCAAGGCCACCAACCACAAGTCCAACACCCGCGCCTGACCCCTCCCGCCCCACCGAGATTGATCATGAAGTTGTTGCCGCGACACTCCGGTGAGCGCGGCAACAACTTCATGGTCGACGCGACGGCGCGGCGAGCGGTCGGGTGGGGCGAGGGTCAGAGCCAGTCGTTGCGGCGGAACCAGCGGTAGAGGGCCAACGAGATGCTGAGCATCAGGGCCAGCACCACGGGGTAGCCGTAGGTCACCCTCAGCTCCGGCATGAAGTCGAAGTTCATGCCGTAGATGCCGGCGATCGCGGTCCACACGGCGGCGATGGCCGCCCAGGCCGCGATCTTGCGCATGTCGTTGTTCTGGTCGACAGTGACCTGGGCCAGCCGCGCCTGGAGGATCGAGTTGAGCAGGTCGTCGTACGAGTTGACCTGCTCAACGGTGCGGCTGAGGTGATCCTGCACGTCCCGGAAGTAGCGGCGTACCTCCTTGGGCACGTCCCGGTTCATCTGCGAGGTCAGCGTCACCAGCGGCCGCTGCAACGGCATCACCGCCCGCTTGAACTCGACCAGTTCCCGCTTCATCTGGTAGATCCGCTGGATCCGGCCGCTGGTCTGGCGGTCGAACACCTCCGTCTCCAGCACGTCCATGTCGTCCTCGAGCTGGTCGGCGACCTCCAGGTAGAGGTCGACGACCCGGTCCGTGATCGCGTACGCGACGGCCCAGGGACCGTTGAGCAGCAGCTCCCGGCGAGCCTCCAGCTCCTCGCGGACGGGCGCGAGCCGGCAGGCGTCACCGTGCCGGACGCTGATCACGAACTGCGGGCCGATGAAGAGCATCACCTGCCCGGTCTCCACCACCTCGGAGTTCTCCGTCAGCTCGGTGTGCTCGCAGTAGCGGGCGGTGCGCAGCACCAGGAAGCTGACCTCGCCGAAACGTTCGAGCTTCGGACGCTGTTGAGCCTTGACCGCGTCCTCCACGGCCAGCTCGTGCAGCCCGTAGGTGGTGGCGATGTCGGTCATCTCGGCCAGCTCCGGCTCGTGCAGACCGAGCCAGACGAAACCCGCTTCGGCGCTGCGCGCCGCGGCGAGCGCGTCGGCGTAGTCCCAGTCGCCGGCCTGCCGCTGACCGTCGAGGTAGAGCGCGCAGTCGACCACGGCGTTACGTCGCCGCTCGGTCGACGGCTGGCCGGACTGTGATCCGTCGGGGCTGAGCCGACGAGTCACTGCCCGAACCGGCGACCAGCTCCGCGGCCGCAGGGCCCGGCTGCCGTTGGCGCTCGCGGTCCTGTCGCCAGCGGTGGCCGGGGCGGTCGCCCCCGTGCGCCGCGTCCGCTCCGTCATTACGCCCTCCCCCCGCCGGCTGCGGTTTGCAGGTTACGCCGCCACAGCGATCATGGCCGGACGGCCGGGGGTGGCGCCGGACGGACCGGACCGCATCGGGGGGTGAGGGGTGATCCGGCCCGCCCGGCGCCGTGGGGGCGGGGGGTTGTGCCTACGCGTCGTGAGTAACGCTCGCAGCATTGTGGGCCCCGAGTCGCATCAGCGGGAGACCCGAGCCGGTCGGTATCGCCATTCTGTCGGAAAGCCGACAGAAATTTAGTCACGCACCGACGCCATCGCCTCGGCCAGCCGCCGAACGCCCTCGTCGATCCGGTCCGCGGTGACCGCCGAATAGGCCAGCCGGAGGGCGTGCCGCCCACCGTCCAGCACGAAATCGCTGCCCTTGACCACCGCGACGCCACGCTCGGCCGCCGCCGGGGCGAGCCGGTCGACCTCGACGTCCTCCGGCAACTCGACCCAGAGGAAGTAGCCGCCGTCGGGCTCCACGAACCGGGCCTGGGGAATGTGCCGGCGCAGCGACTCGGCGAGCACCGTGGCGCGCTCGCCGAGGGCCGCCCGCACCGTCTCGATCGACCGGTCGATGTCCCCCGACACGCAGAACTGGTGCACGATCGCCTGGGACACCATGCCGGGCGAGATGTAGAGGCTCGTCGCCTTCTTCGCGATGTCGCCGATCAGGTCGGCCGGACCCACCAGGTAGCCCACCCGAACGCCCGGGCAGACGGTCTTGGTGAAGCTGGAGGCGTGCACGACCACGTTGCGGGTGTCCATCGACAGCATCGACGGCAGCGCCTCACCCCGGAACCGGATGTCGGCGTACGGGTCGTCCTCGAAGATCGTGAAGCCGAACTCGGCGGCCAGGTCGAGTAGTTCGCGACGCTTCTCCAGGGACAGCGTCACGCCCGCCGGATTCTGGTAGTTCGGAATGACGTGGGCCAGCCGGGGGCGCACCCCGGACTCCAGCAGCTTGCGTAGCTCGGCGGTGTCCATCCCGTCCGGCTGGATGGTGACGGCGTGCAGTTCGCTGCCCATGTTCCGCAGGTTGAGCAGGGTGCGGTCGTAGGTGGGACGCTCCACCACCACCGCGTCGCCGGGGCGCACCAGGTGGTCGAAGAGAAAGGCGTCGGCCTGCAACGAGCCGTTGGTGACCAGCACCTGCTCCGCCTCGACACCGTGCTTCTCGGCGATCCACTTGCGGAGCGGGACGTAACCGACGGAGGTGCCGTACGCGGTCACCCCGGCAGGGTCGGCGTCGAAGGCGCGGACGGCGGCGGCCTTGAGCCCCTCGACATCGACAATGTCCAGTGAGGGGGCGCCACGGGCGAAGGAGATCAGCTGCTCGGCGGTCATGGCTGTTCAGCGTACGGGCGGAGGTGGGACGTGCGCGGAAGGCACGGCGATGTCCGCATCCTGAGCCACCGGGTCGGGTGAACGGGTCGCGTCCGGTGGCCCACCCGCCCGCGCCGACTGTGCGGCAGCTCAGGCCGGAACGCCCACCGGTTCCGACGGCCGCCGGGACGTTCCCGCCAGGTGCAGACCCAACAGCGTCATCAGCTGGCCCCAGTCGAAGTAGGACCGCCAGGCGACGATCCGCCCCCGACGCACCCGGACCACGTCCACCACCTCCCAGGCGACGTCCCGTCCGGTGGGCGCGACGGTCCCGAACGGGGTGTGCAGCACGCCGGTGTGGGTGCCGGTCAGCAACTGCTCGACCGCCGCGCCACCGGCCGTGCGTACCGCACCGAGCGGCTCGACCCGCAGGTCGGGAAAGGCACCAGTCCAGGTACGCAGCAGGGCCGGCAACTCGCTCGGACGCACCGTGACGCCCGGCATGGCGTAGTGGGCGTCCGTCGCGTACAGCTCCGGCAGGCAAGCCACGTCCCGCCGCAGGAGCATCTCGTACTGCTGCTGGATCAACCGGTCCGCGCCACGCATCACGCCTCCCCACGCGGGACAGGTTCCGCCCGCGCCCGCAGCTAGGGCATTACCCGCCGATCAGCCCGCCCAACCCGCGACGGATCGACCGACGGCCCACCGTGGTCAGCCGGTGCCGACCATCCGGCTTGCCGCCCACACCCGCATGATGTCGCGTACCGAGATCACCCCGGCGACCTCACGACCGTCGAGGACGACGAGGTGCCGGAAGCCACCCCGAGCCATCGCCGCCGCCGCTTCCTCGATCGTCCATTCCGGCCCCGCGTAGACGACGTCCCAGGTCAGGTGGGCCCCGGTCCGCTCTATATCGCAGTCGAGCCCGGCTCCGATCGCGTTGAGCACGTCGCGCTCCGTCATGATCCCGATCCCCTCGGAATCCGGGTCGATCACCACTGCCGACCCGATACGGCGCTCCGACATCATCCGCGCCGCCTGCCGGAGCGTGTGCTCCGGACCGACCACGAGGATCTCACTGGACATGGCTTCCCGAACCTGCATGACACATCACCCCTTTGGGACGGCTGCACCCGGTTACCCGCAATGGTGAGCCCCGCAGGTTTCCAGGACAAGACCGGACATCGTCGTGCCGGTACAGTCGCGACTACTCTGCTTGACGTGCCCACCGAGCCGCTGCGCTGCGCGGGAGCGCTGATCGTCGCCCCCGACGGACGCCTGTTCTTCCAACGCCGCTCGCCACACCGGCGGCTCTTCCCCAACTGCTGGGACATCGTCGGCGGGCACCTCGAACCGGGCGAGTCCGTGCAGGACGCGCTGCATCGGGAGGTCACCGAGGAGACCGGCTGGCGGGTCACCGAGGTGATCGCCGAGATCGGCGAGTACCGCTACGTCGGGGACGACGGCCTGGCCCGGATCGAGAGTGACTGGCTGGTTCGGGTCGACGGCGATCTGGCCGCTCCCGTGCTGGAGGCGGGCAAGCACACCGAGTACCGCTGGCTCGGCCCCGGCGACCTCGACCTGCTCGACGAGCACCGTGACGTCAACGACGGGCTGATCCGGCACATCGCCGAGCGGGCCTTCGCCGTCCTGCGGTCCGCCGGTTCGTGAGGGTCGGGCCCCGGTACACGGGTGACGAGCCGACCCGGCGGTTCTGCCGGGGCTGACCGGGGTTGCCGCCGGACGGGGACGACCGGTGGCCGGTTGACCGGCGACGGCGCCGCCCCGGGCGGCGCTATCCTCCTTCGGTGAACGCTGCGAGAACAGGAACTGATGCGGGCATGGTCGGAATGGTGCTGGCAGCTGGCGCGGGTCGCCGGCTGCGCCCGTACACCGACACCCTGCCCAAGGCGCTGGTGCCGGTGGACGGTGAGATCACCATCCTCGACATCGCGCTGCGCAACCTGGCCGAGGTGGGGCTCACCGAGGTCGTGGTGGTGGTCGGCTACGCCGCCGACGCCGTCCGCGAACGCCAGGCGGAGCTGGAGCGTCGGTACGGCGTCACGATCACCCTGGTGCCCAACGACAAGGCCGAGGAGTGGAACAACGCGTACTCCCTCTGGCTGGCGCGTGACTGGTTCTCCCGAGGCGTTCTGCTGGTCAACGGCGACACCGTGCACCCGGTGAGCATCGAGAAGACCCTGCTGGCCGAGCGGGGGCCGGGCGTGCTGCTCGCGGTCGACACCCTCAAGCCGCTGGCCGAGGAGGAGATGAAGACCACCTTCGACGCCGCCGGCCAACTCACCCGGATCACCAAGCTGATGGACCCGGGCGAGGCGTACGGCGAGTACATCGGGGCCACCCTCATCGAGCCGCAGGTGGCCGAGGCGCTCGCCGACGCCCTGGAGGCGACCTGGCGACGTGACCCGAACCTGTACTACGAGGACGGGTACCAGGAGTTCGCCGACCGTGGCGGCGAGGTCCGGGCCGCACCGATCGGTGATGTGGCCTGGGTCGAGGTCGACAACCACGCCGACCTGGCCCGGGCGCGGGAGATCGCGTGCCGCTACTAGCCCGTACCGTCGCGACGCCGCTGTCGATCGAGGTCCGCCGGGGTGCGGTGGCCGACCTCGGCTCGCTGCTGGCCGACCGCCGGATCTCCAGCGGCGGCGACGTCGCGGTGGTGGTCGGCCCGGGTCAGGGCGAGAAGATCGTCGAGCTGTGCCGGCCCTCGCTCGGGTCGGCCGACGTGTTCACCGTCGCCGGCGGCAGCGTCGACTCCGCCAACGAGCTCGGCGACCAGCTGCGTCGCCGCAACTACGACGCCGTCGTCGGTATCGGTGGCGGAAAGACCATCGACACCGCCAAGTACGCCGCCACCCGCTACGGCATCCCGATGGTCACCGTGGCGACCAGCCTCGCCAACGACGGGATCGCCTCTCCGGTGGCGTCGCTTACCCACGAGGGCGGCAAGGGCTCGTACGGGGTGCACATCCCGATCGCCGTCCTGGTCGACCTCGACTTCGTGGAGAACGGCCCGGATCGGCAGACCCAGGCCGGCATCGGCGACGCGGTGAGCAACCTCAGCGCCTGCGCCGACTGGGAACTGGCCCACGAGGTGCGCGGCGAGCCGATCGACGGGCTGGCCGTGACGCTGGCCCGCACCGGCGCGGAGGCGCTGGTCAACCATCCCGGGAAGATCACCGACGACGGGTTCCTGACCACGCTGGCCGAGGCGCTGATCCTGGGCGGCATCTCGATGTCGATCTGCGGGTCCAGCCGGCCGGCCAGCGGCGGCGACCACGAGATCTCGCACGCCATCGACCACCTCTTCCCGAGCACCGCCTCGCACGGGGAACAGGCCGGCCTCGGCGCGCTGTTCTGCACCTTCCTCCGGGGCGACCTGGAACGGTTCGGCCAGCTCGCCCGCTGCCTGCACCGGCACGGGCTGTCCACCCGACCCGCCGACCTCGGGCTGACCGACGAGCAGTTCGTCGAGGCGGTGGCCTTCGCCCCGCACACCCGGCCCGACCGTTACACGATCCTCGAGCACCTGGCGCTGTCCGCCGACGACCTACGTACCCGGCTGGGAGACTACGTTGACGCCCTTCGTGAGCACCTTGGCTGAGCCGTCCCACCCCACGGTCACCGACTTCCACCGGGTGAACCGGGGCGGTGGCCTGTTCAGCGAGTCGGTCAGCCAGTGGATCGGCGCGGTCTTCGCGCTCGTCGCCCAGCGTCTCGGGCTCCGGCCGACCGCGTTGACCATCACCAACCTGCTGCTCGGGCTGGCCACCTCGGTCACCGTGGTCGCGCTCGCCGGCCCGGTCGCCAGCGGGGACGTGCCGGCTCCGGTGGTCGGGCTTGTCGCCCTGGTCGGCTGGCAGATCGCGTACGCCCTGGACTGCGCCGACGGTCAACTGGCCCGGGTGACCGGGCAGGGCAGCGCGGCGGGCGCCCGGGTCGACGTGCTCTGTGACGTGGCCGCCCAGATCGCCCTGGTCGCCGCCCTGTCCGCCACCGCCGTGGCGCAGCAGCCGGCGACGCCGACCTGGCTGGTGGCGGCGTTCGCCGGCACCTGGATGGTCAACCTGGTCACCTCGGTGATGCAGTCCGGCCCGAACGCGGCCAGCATGGTCACCTCCACCAGCCTGCCCGTACGCCTGGTAAAGCTGGTCCGCGACTACGGCGCCGTCATCTTCGTGGCCGCCCTGGTCCTGGCCCTGGCCCCAGCCCTCACCCTGTGGGTGATGCTCGCCTTCATCGCAGTCAACGGGGGCTTCCTCCTGGCCAGCATCGCCTTCTCGGCCCGCGCCAGCCTCCGCTGACCGACGTCGCGGCACCCGTTCGTGAGATGCGGGATGTCGCGGCTTCCTGTCGCCGGGAAGCCGCGACATCCCGCAAGCCGTGCCGCCCTCAGCGGCGCAGGCCGGCGTAGATGTCGATCAGGCGCTGGGTGACGGTGTCCGGGTGGAAGTTGCGCTCGTAACGCAGCCGGGCGGCAGTCGAGAGCGCCGAGGCACCGGCGGCGGCCATCGGCAGGGCGGCGGCCAGGGCGGCCGGCTCCGGCGGCACGACCCAGCCCGCCTCGCCGGTCATCACACCGGCCGGCACCGCCCACCGCTGCCCGGCAGCGTTGCCCGGTACCGAGGACCCGGCGTCGGGCCGGTCGCCGGAGTCCGGAGCCGAGGAGCCGGGCACGGCACCGGAGACGGCTGGGGCGGACGCCGAGGCGGCCACGGCCGGACCGGTACCGGCGGGCTCCCGAGGGGTGTCCGCGCCGACCAGGTAGGGAATGCCGCCGAGTGCGGTGCCGAGCACCGGCCGGCCGCTGGCCAACGCCTCGATGATCACGGTCGGCAGCACGTCGTGCCAGGTGGACGTCGCCAGCACCACGGCGCTGTCGGCCAGCGCCTGCCGGACGCCGGCCCGGTCCAGCGGGCCGAGGTAGGCCACGTCGGAGCGCTCTGCCGCCAGCGCTTCGACAAGCGGGCGCAGCTCACCGTCTCCGGCGACGCGCAGCGGGCCCAAGGCGCCGTCCGGGTGTCGCCGCCAGGCCTCCACTAGCAGGTCGAGGCCCTTCTCGGGGGAGAGCCGGCCGAGGAACAGGAAACCCTGGCCCAGCGGTGCGGGCGCGCCCGGGTCGGGGATTCCGTTCGGCTTCACGACGATTCGCGAATCGGGGATGCCGTAGTCACGCAGGTGATCGGCGACCGCGGTGGTCAGCGCGATGAACCGGTCCACCGACTTCCAGGTGCCCCGGTGCACGGCCAGCGTGGTGGCCATCAGCGCGCTCTGCGCCCGCGATCCCCGGTAGCAGCGGTGCACCACCGCCGGCACGCCCAGGGCCCGGCCCCGGCAGTCCTGGCAGATCATGCCGTCCCGGAAGTACAGCCCCGAGGAGCAGACCTGTCGGTAGTTGTGCACCGTCTGCACCACCGGCACCCCGTGCCGGTGCGCGGTCCGCACCACCCAGGGCGACAGCAGTGGGTACGGGTTGTGCAGGTGCAGCACGTCCGGCCGGTGCTCGGTGAGCAGCTGGGCCAACTCCTGCTGGGCGCGGGGAGCGTAGATCGGGGAGATCGGCAGCAGCGCCTTCGCCGTCCTCGGCATCGTCGGGATCTCGTCCGAACTGCGCAGGAACGGCAGCACCTCCACCCCGGCGGCGGTGAGCTGGGCGATCTCGGCGTCGACGATGGTGTTCTCACCGGACGGCTGAGCTTCTCGGTACCGGTTGTGCGCCACCACGATTCTCACGGGAAAGAAGGCTACCGTTGGACGATGCCCGAACTACCGGAGGTGGAGGCGCTCGCCGGTTACCTGCGACAGCGTGCGGTGGGCCGGCGTGTCGACCGTCTGGAGGTCGCCGCCATCAGCGCCCTGAAGACGTACGACCCGGCGCCGACCGCCGTCGCGGGCCGGGCGGTGATCGACGCCCGGCGGTACGGCAAGTTCCTCGACGTGGTCTTCGACGGCGGTCTGCACCTGGTGGTCCACCTGGCCCGCGCCGGCTGGTTGCACTACCGGGAGGCGTTCGCCTCGACCGTTCCGCTACGCCCCGGCAAGGGACCGATCGCGATCCGGGTACGCCTCGACGACGGCTCCGGCTTCGACCTGACCGAGGCCGGTACGCAGAAGAAGCTCGCCGCCTACCTGGTGACGGACCCGCAGGCGGTGCCGGGGGTGGCCAAGCTCGGGCCGGACGCGCTCTCGGCCGACCTGGCCACCTTCGCCAGCGCGCTGCGTGGCCGCCGGGGCCAGGTCAAGGGGGTGCTCACCGACCAGTCGGTGCTCGGCGGGGTCGGCAACGCGTACTCCGACGAGATCCTGCACGCCGCGAAGCTGTCGCCGTTCGCGTTGACCGACCGGCTGTCCGACGATCAGATGGCGACCCTGCACGCGGCGACCCGTCGGGTGCTGGGTGACGCGGTGACCAGGTCGCTGGGGCAGCGGGCGGCGGAGTTGAAGGGCGAGAAGCGGTCCGGGCTGAAGGTGCACGCCCGCACCGGGCTGCCCTGTCCGGTCTGCGGCGACACCGTCCGGGAGGTCTCGTTCGCCGACTCCAGCCTCCAGTACTGCCCGACCTGCCAGACCGGCGGAAAGCCCCTTGCTGACCGACGGTTGTCCAGACTCGTACGGTGAGTAACGCCACTCACTGATTACGGAGCGGAATCGGACGCGCGGTGCGCAACCACCGGTCCGGCGCTCTACCGGGGCCGCCATCCATCGGTATAGTGGCCCCGGTCCCCGGCTTCCGAATGGCATGGGGCCGGCCAGATCCCAGGCGGTAGGTGGCCGCCGCGCAATGTCCCTCGGGTCGGCGACGGAACGGAACTCGCGTGGGAAACTGGAACGGTGAGCGACCCGGGCGGTCACGGCGAGTGAACGCCATGGGTCATGCGGGAGGACATGGGTGAGGTGACGGCTAGCCTCCAGCGCCCGGTGACCAACGAAGGCCGGAGCAGACTCGTGCGGCACGTCGACAGCTTCGAGATCCAGCCGCCCAACCCGCCGTCTCCGAACGGCGTACCCCGATCGGCGTGGGCCCGGGCCCGGCGGCGCGTGTCGCGCTGGCACCGGCCGTACACGGCGATCCTGCTGCTGCTCGACTTCGCCGCCGCGGCCTTCGCCAGTTACACCGCGATCCGCACCTTCGACCAGGCCACCGCGGGTTTCCACCAGGCCCAGAACGATCCGACCTGGTTCTACACGGTGGCGTTCCTGCTGCTGCCACTCGGCTGGCTGGTCACCCTCTGGTTCAACGGGGCCTACGACCGGCGCTGTCTCGGGCTGGGGCCGGACGAGTTCAAGCGGGTGATCCGGGCCGGGGTCGCCGTCTGCGCGGCGCTGTCGTTCCTCGCCTTCGCCACCAAGACCGACCTGTCCCGGTTCACCGTCGGTACGGCGCTGCTGCTGGCGCTGCTGCTGATCCTGCTGGGCCGGATCCTGGCCCGTTTCGTGCTGCACACCGTCCGGCGCAACATCCAGCAGGCGGCGCACCGGATGGTGCTGGTCGGCACCCTGCCGGAGTGCCTGGAGGTGTACACGGCCGTCACCCGCACCCCGGCCGCCGGGCTGGTCCCGGTCGCCATCCACATCACCGACGGGTACGCGGCCGCCAAGGGCGTGCAGACGCCGGTCCCGGTGTACGCCGGTCGCGACGTGCTGGCCCTGGTCCGCGAGATGGGCGCGGACACCATCGCGGTCTGCGGCTCGGCCAGCGCCGAGCCCGGTGAGCTGCGCCGCCTGGCCTGGCAGTTGGAGGGTTCCGGGGTCGACCTGGTGGTGGCCCCACAGCTGACCGACATCGCCGGGCCCCGGGTGCACATCCGCCCGATCGAGGGCCTGCCGCTGCTGCACGTCGAGGAGCCCACCCTCTCCGGGCCGGCGCTGCTGGCCAAGAACATGATGGACCGGGTCGCCGCCGGGCTCGGACTGCTCGCGCTGATCCCGGTGTTCATCGCGATCGCCATCGCGATCCGGATCTCCGACCCGGGTCCGGTCTTCTTCCGGCAACCCCGGGTGGGACACGAGGGGCGCACGTTCCGGGTGTGGAAGTTCCGGACCATGTACGTCGACGCGGAGGACCGGCTGGCCAGCCTGGTCGACCAGAACGAGACCGACGGCATGCTGTTCAAGATGAAGCAGGATCCACGGGTGTTCCCGGTGGGCCGTTTCCTGCGCGCCTCGTCGCTCGACGAGCTGCCGCAGCTGATCAACGTGCTCAAGGGTGAGATGTCGCTGGTCGGGCCGCGTCCGCTGCCCGCCGACGACGGTGACTTCCTCGGTGATGTCCGACGCCGACTGCTGGTCCGCCCGGGAATGACCGGATTGTGGCAGGTGTCTGGTCGCTCCGATCTCTCCTGGGACGAGGCGGTCCGACTGGACCTGTACTACGTCGACAACTGGTCGCTGGCGTACGACCTGAGCATCCTGTGGCGCACGGTCGGCGTGGTGGTCGCGCGCAAGGGCGCCTACTGACCGGCGTCCACCCCTTTCCCGCAGCGTCCGCAACCAGCAGGATCGTCGACGTGGGTGGCAACATCTCCGCCGTGATCGGCGTCTTCTCACTGGTCAGTGTGCTGGCCGGGGCGCTGTACGCGGTCGGCCGGCTGCGCGGTCGGCGCGGCATCGCCACGCCCGGGCAACGGGCGACCTACGAGGTGCTGCACACCGCCGGACTGGCGGCCGAACCGCTGCGGGCCGGGCTGAACCCGGCCGGCGCGGCGAAGGCCGCCCGTCACCTGCGCACCCTGGTCGGCGCGGAAGGGCTGGCGTTGACCGACGCCGACGACCTGCTCGCGCTGGACGGACGCGGCGCGCACCACCGGGAGCAGCTCCGGACCGCCGCCCGACGGGTGATCGCCTCCGAGCGTTCCACCGTGCTGGGCGAGGCGGAGCTGACCTGCGACCGGATCGACTGTCCGGTCCGGGGCGCGGTGGTGGCCCCGCTCGGTGGGGCGTCGGGCCGGATCGCCGGTGCGCTGGTCGCCGTCACCGACGGTGCACCGGCACCCGGTCTGGTCCAGGCCACCCTGGAGACCGCCCACTGGGCCGGCAGCCAACTGGCCCTGGCGGAGCTGGACTCGTCCCGGGAGCGGTTGGCCCGGGCTGAGGTACGCGCCCTGCGCGCCCAGATCAGCCCGCACTTCATCTACAACGCGCTGACCGCGATCGGTTCCTTCGTCCGTACCGACCCGGAACGGGCCCGGGAGCTGATCCTGGAGTTCGCCGAGTTCACCCGGTACTCGTTCCGGGCGCACGGCGAGTTCACCACGCTGGCCGAGGAGCTGCGCTCGATCGACCGCTACCTGACCATCGAACGGGCCAGGTTCGGCGACCGGCTCCAGGTGCGGCTCCAGATCGCCCCCGAGGTGCTGCCGGTGATCCTGCCGTTCCTGTGCCTGCAACCACTTGTCGAGAACGCGGTACGCCACGGGTTGTCGCGCAAGCCGGGCACGGGCATGGTGAGCATCGAGGCCCGGGACGCGGGCGCCGAATGCCACATAACGGTGGAGGACGACGGAGTGGGGATGGATCCGGCCACGCTGACCGCGGGGATCGCCGAGCTGGCCGGGTCGACCGGCGACCCGGGGGACGATCCGGGCCAGCACGTCGGGTTGTCGAACGTCGACGAGCGCCTGCGGTCGGTCTTCGGCGACGGCTTCGGCCTGGTCGTCGAGACCGGCGTCGGCTCGGGTACGAAGGTGAGCATGCGGGTGCCGAAGTTCCACCCCGGCGTACGGGCCGGTTCGTGACCGGCTCCGGCCCGGCCCCCGGCACCGGCTTCCTGCGGGTGCTGGCGGTCGACGACGAGCCACCGGCACTCGACGAGTTGGCGTACCACCTGCGGGCCGACCCCCGGGTGGCCCGGCTGCACACGGCCGGTGACGCGACCGAGGCGCTGCGGGTGCTGCGCGACGACGACGTGGACGTGGTCTTCCTGGACATCCGGATGCCCGGCCTGGACGGCATGGAGCTGGCCCGGGTACTGCGCCGCTTCGCCCGCCCCCCGGCGATCGTCTTCGTCACCGCGTACGACGACGGTGCCGCGGACGCCTTCGACGTGGGCGCCACCGACTACGTGCGCAAGCCGGTACGCGCCGAGCGGTTGGCCGAGGCGCTGCGCCGGGTGGTCGGCTCGCGGGTGGTACCCACCCATCCCGCCGCGCTGGCCCGGGCCGAGGAGGATCCCACCATCCCGGTCGAGCTGGCCGGCACCACCCGGATGCTGCCCCGGTCCGCGGTGCGGTGGGTCGAGGCGCAGGGCGACTACGCCCGGCTGCACACGGCGGACGGGTCGCACCTGGTACGGGTTTCCCTGGCGACGCTCGCCGAACGATGGGCCGATGCGGGGTTCGTCCGGATCCACCGGTCGTACCTGGTGCAGTTGCGGCTCATCGCCGAACTCCGCCTGGTCAACTCCGGCTACGTGGTGGTCATCGACGACACCGAGCTGCCGGTGAGCCGGCGGCACACCCGGGAGCTGAAGGACAAGCTGGTCCGGGCCGCCAAGCAGGAGTGGAGCCGCTGACCGACGGTGTTGTCCACCGGGTTGTCCACAGGCCCGACCGGTTGTCCACACCGTTGTCCACAGGCCGCTTGACATTCCCGTCGGGCCGACGAGACTGCCGGGATGGCCGCCGAGGATGCACCGCCGGCACCCCGCCGCCCCGACCCCGCCGGAACTCCCGATGCGACCGCCGGATCCGGACCACCGGCGCGTACCCGGGTGGTGCTGGCGGAGGTGTCCCGCCGGTCGCGCTGGCCCGCCGGCACCCACACCGAACTGACCCAGCAGACCCGGGTCGGTGAGGCGCTCGTTCGCGGCCTGGTCCGCGCTCAGCTGGCGCTGGCCCTGCAACTGTCGGCGGTGGTGATGGTCGGGCTGGGCGGGCTGCCCTGGCTGTTCGCCATCGCACCCTCCGTCGGCCGGATGACCGTGCTCGGCGTCAACCTGCCGTGGCTGCTGCTCGGGGTGCTCTCCTTCCCGTTCCTGGTCGCCGTCGGGTGGACGTACGTCCGCCTGGCCGAGCGCAACGAGCAGGACTTCACCGACCTGGTCCAGCGGCCGGAGCGCTGACGTGGGCAACGATCTCGTCGTACCGGCGATCGTGGCGGTCACCCTGGTCACCGTCGCCATCGGCTTCTACGGGCTGCGGCTGGCCCGCACCACCTCCGACTTCCTGGTCGCCTCCCGGGTGGTCAGCCCCACCTGGAACGCCGCCGCGATCGGCGGCGAGTACCTGTCGGCGGCGAGCTTCCTCGGCGTCGCCGGGCTGATCCTCAAGTACGGCGTGGACGTGCTCTGGTATCCGGTCGGGTTCGCCGCCGGCTACCTGGCCCTGCTGCTGTTCGTTGCCGCGCCGCTGCGTCGGTCCGGCGCCTTCACCCTGCCCGACTTCTGCGAACTGCGGCTCGGCTCCCGCCGGCTACGGACGCTGGCCACCGTCTTCGTGATCTTCATCGGGTGGCTGTACCTGGTGCCGCAGCTCCAAGGTGCCGGTCTGACGCTGGCCACGCTGGCCGGCTCGCCGTACCCGGTCGGCGCGCTGGTGGTGGCCGCCGTCGTCACCGCGAACGTGGCCCTGGGTGGGATGCGGGCGGTCACCTTCGTGCAGGCGTTCCAGTACTGGCTCAAGCTGACCGCGCTGGCCGTACCGGCGATCTTTTTGGCCTTGCAGTGGCAGGCCGACGGTCGCCCGGCGGTGACCCCGCCCGACGGAGCCACGTTCCGGACGGCGACCACCGTGGTGGTCGAGCAACGCGCCGTGCTCACCCTCTCCGACGGTCAGACCCTGGAGGTACGCCCCGGCGACGAGCTGAGCTTCGCCGAGGGTGAACCGGTGCCGGAGGTCTCCGGGGTGGCCAACGGGGCCGCCGACTGGCTGCTGCCCAGCGACGCCGGTTCCGACGACCGGGGACTGTTCGGCACGTACTCGCTGATCCTGGCCACCTTTCTGGGCACCATGGGGTTGCCGCACGTGCTTGTCCGCTTCTACACCAACCCTGACGGGGCCGCCGCCCGGCGGACCACGCTGGTGGTCCTGGCCCTCGTCGGGGTCTTCTACCTGCTGCCCACCATCTACGGCGTACTGGGCCGGATCTACACACCGCAACTGCTGGTCACCGGCCAGACCGACGCGGTGGTGGTGCTGCTGCCCGAGGCGGCGCTCGGTGCCGGGACCACCGGCCGGCTACTGGCGGCGCTGGTCGCCGCCGGGGCGTTCGCGGCCTTCCTGTCCACCTCGTCCGGGCTGCTCACCAGCGTCGCCGGGGTGATCTCCACCGACGTGCTCGGTCGGGGCTCGGTGCGCGGTTTCCGGCTGGCCACGGTGATCGCCGGGGTGGTGCCGACGGTTCTCGCCCTCAACGTCTCCGGTCTGGACGTCTCGCAGGTGGTGGGCCTGGCGTTCGCGGTCGCCGCGTCCAGTTTCTGCCCGCTGCTGGTGCTCGGCATCTGGTGGCGGGGTCTCACCGACGCGGGCGCCGCCGCCGGGATCCTCGTCGGCGGCGGGGCCGCCGTGGCGTCGGTCCTGGTCACCGTCCTCGGCCCGGCCCTGACCGGCTGGCCGGCCACCCTCATCGCCCAGCCGGCCGCCTGGACGGTGCCGCTTGCCTTCACGGTGATGATCGCGGTGTCGCTGGCCACCCGCCGTCGCGCCCCGACCGACATCGGCCGCACCATGCTCCGCCTGCACGCCCCCGACGCCCTCCACTCTTGAGCGCGCCCTTGCGGCACCGGCTCGGCGCTGGTCCGCCTCGGGGATGAGCTGCGGATCCTCCTCCGGTCGGGCGGCGGGCTGGTCGGCACGGGATACGGTCGGGCGCATGACTGGTGAGCACCCGGCGTTGGCGCTGCGCGGCCTGGCCAAGAGCTTCGACGGCAAGGTCGCGGTGGCCGGCGTGGATCTCGACGTCCCAGCCGGCTCGTTCTACGGGCTGCTCGGCCCGAACGGCGCCGGCAAGACCACCACCCTGTCGATGGCCGTCGGGTTGCTACGGCCCGATTCCGGCGGCGCCTGGGTGCTCGGCCACGACGTGTGGGCCGATCCGGTCACCGCGAAGCAGTTGCTCGGCGTCATGCCGGACGGGGTACGCCTGTTCGACCGGCTCAGCGGGGCCGAGTTGCTGGCGTACCACGGTCTGCTGCGCGGCATGGACCCGGCCGTGGTCGACCAGCGGGCGGCGGAGCTGCTCGACGTGCTGGCCCTCGCCGACGCCGGCCGGACCCTGGTGGTCGACTACTCCGCGGGCATGAAGAAGAAGATCGGTCTGGCCTGCGCGTTGTTGCACGGTCCCCGGGTGCTCGTGCTCGACGAACCGTTCGAGGCGGTCGACCCGGTCTCGGCGGCACTCATCCGGGACATCCTGAAGCGGTACGTGGCCGGCGGCGGGACGGTGGTCTTCTCCAGCCACGTCATGGAGGTCGTGCAACGGCTCTGCACGCACGTGGCGATCCTCGCCGCCGGCACCATCAAGCGGGTCGGCACGCTGGAGCAGGTACGCGGCGACCGCTCGCTGGAGGACGTCTTCGTCGAGGTGGTCGGCGGGCGTACCGCCACCGGTGAGGAGCTGGCGTGGCTGTCCCGGTGACCGCACCGGCGAGCCAGGTGCGGTCGGTCTCGGCGCGTCACTTCGTCAAGCTGAAGCTGCGGGTGATGGGCAACAACTTCCGCGGTCAGGGCTGGCGGGTGGCGCTGTTCCTGGTCGGCTCGCTGATCGGGCTCTGGTTCGCGATCGCTGCCTTCTTCGGCCTGGCCGCTCCCGGGCTGGCCGGCGACGACCGGTACGCCCTGCTGGTCGCCGCGTTCGCCGGTGGTCTGACGGTGCTCGGTTGGCTGCTGCTGCCGCTGGTCTTCTTCGGCGTCGACGAGACCCTCGACCCGGCCCGCTTCGCGCTGCTGCCGCTGTCCCGACGCACCCTGGTGACCGGGCTGTTCGCGGCGGCGCTGGTGAGCGTGCCCACGGTCGCCGCGCTGCTGGCCCTCTCCGGGCTGGTGGTCACCGCCGGGGTGTTCGGCGGCTGGTCGGCCGCCCTGGTCGCCGCCGTCGGGGTGGTCTGCGGGCTGCTCCTCTGCGTCGCCGGTGCCCGAGCGGTGACCAGCGCGTTCGCCTCCATGCTCCGCTCCCGCCGGGTACGCGACCTGGCCGCCGTCCTGCTCGCGGTGCTCGCCGCCTCGCTCGGCCCGTTGCAGCTCGCCGGCGTGGCCGCGATCCAGGACACCGACTGGGACCGGCTCACCGGCGTGGCGACGGTGATCGGGTGGACTCCCCTCGGTGCCCCCTGGACGGTGGGTATCGACGTGGCGCAGGGCCGGGCCTGGGCCGCGCCCGTGAAGCTGCTGATCACCGTGGTGACGATCGTCGCGCTGCTGGCCTGGTGGTCACGCTCGCTGGAGTCGGCGATGGTGGGCGCGGCGACCGCCGGACCCACCCGGGCACGGCCCGGAGTCACCGGCGGCGTGGTGGCCCAGCTCTTCCCCCGGGCCACCGGCTGGCTGCACCGGGACCGGTTCGGTGCCCTGGTCGCCCGGGAGGCCCGCTACTGGTGGCGGGACGCCCGACGACGCGCCAACCTGATCACCATCGCGGTGGTCGGTCTCTTCGTGCCGGTGATGGTCAATTTCGGTGGGCAGGGCTTCACCTTCGACAGCGAGCAGGGCTTCAGCGCCGCCGGGGACTCCTCGCCGGTGCTGGTCAGCCTCTCCATGCTCTTCGTCGGTCTGCTCGCCGCGGTGACGCTGGCCAACCAGTTCGGCTTCGACGGCAGCGCGTACGCGGCAAACGTGGTGGCCGGTGTGCCGGGGCGGCTGGAGCTGCGCGCCCGGATCACCGCGTTCTCGCTCTACGTGCTGCCGATGCTGGCGGTGGTCGCCGTGGTGATCGCGCTGGTGCTCGGCGAGCCGACGTGGATCGGATTCATGGCGGGTGCACTGGTCGCCACCTACGGTGCCGGGTTGGCGGTCAACTCGTTCGTCTCGGTGCTGGGCGCGTACTCGCTGCCGGAGACGAGCAACCCGTTCGCGATGAACAGCGGAGCCGGGGTGGTCAAGGGCATGCTGACCCTGCTGGCCATGGTGGCCACCGGGGCGCTCGCCGCACCGATGGTGCTCGCCGCGGCACTGCTCGGCGACGCGTGGCTCTGGCTGGGCCTGCCGCTGGGCGTGGCCTACGGCGTCGGCGCGGCGCTGCTCGGCGCGTACCTGGCCGGCGACGTGCTGGACCGCCGCCAGCCCGAACTGCTCGCCCTGGTCACCCCCCGCCGCTGACCGTCGCACCAGATGCGGCATGTCGCGGTGTCCCTACCGGGAGACACCCCAACATGCCGCATCTCGCGAGCTGTAGCCGAGGCCCACGAACCGGGCGGACGGGTCACAATGTTTCACGTGAATCATGAGCCGGGTGCCCGGATCCACCACACCGACCCGTTCGCCGCGCCGGCCGAGGATCGTTCGCCCGTACGCCGGCTGCGGGGCCGGCTCGCCGCGCCGGTGACCCTCTGGACGGCGCCGGGGCCGGCCGGCCTGACGGTGTCGTCGACCCTGGTGCGAGAGCCGGGCCGACTGCTCGGGCTGGTGGACGCCGAGTCAGGCTGTGGGCGGCGGTCGAGGAGGCCGGCCGTTTCGCCGTGGCCCCGCTCGGTCCGTCGCACCGGCAGCTCGCCGACGGTTCGCCGGCCTGTTCCCTCGCCGGGCGGCCTGTTTCGCCATCGGTGGCTGGCTGGACACGCGGGCCGGTGCCGGACGACGCGGGCGGCCAGGCCGGCTGCCGCCTCGACGGTGCCCGGCAGTACGGCTGGGGTCTGCTGGTGGGGCGACCATCGAGCGGGTGGAACTGACCGACGACGTGGAGCCGCTGCTGCACCACCAGGGCCGCTACCGGGGGACTGGCCTGACCGTCCCGACGGACCGGCCACCGGGCTCCTTTAGGCTGACAACTCATGAAGGTTGAGCAGCGCTGGTCCCGGTCGCACCATCCTGGTCACCGGCCGGGGCCAGGTTCGTCCGTCGCACCTGGTGGATTCCCTGATCGAGCGCGGCTGCACGGTCGTCGCCCTCGACAACTTCGTCACCGGGTCCAAGGAGAACGTCGCACACCTGCTCGACACGCCGACCTTCACGCGCTGGTGGAGGGCCGACATCTCCGACAGGTTGCCTTCATCCGGCGGTGGCGGAGCGGTTCGACGCGATCCTGCACGTAAGCCTCGCCAGCCAGCCCGACGGACTTCGAGAAGCTGCCGGTGGAGATCCTGCAGGTCGGCTCCGGTGGCCGCCCTGCCGCCTGCTGGAGCGGGCCGCAGCCGACGCGCCCGGTTCCTGCTGGCCTCCACCTCGGAGGCGTACGGCGACGAAGGAGCACCCGCAGCGGGGAGACGTACTGGGGCAACGTCAACCCGATCGGCATTCGCAACACGTCTACGACGAGGCGGAAGCGCTTCTCGGAGGCCGCGACGATGGCGTACCGCCGCAGTCGAGGCGTGGACGCACGATCGTGCGGATCTTCAACACCACAGCGGGCCGAGGATGCGGCCCGACAGGCAGGCCATCCGGCCTTCATCTCGCAAACGTGCAGGGCGAGCCGATCACGGTACCTGGCACCGGCAACCAATTCCATCTGCTACGTCGCCGACCTGGTCGGGGCATCCTGCTGTTGCTGGACTCGACCGAGCGGGCCGGTGAACTGCGGCACCGGCACGAGATGAGCATGCGGGAGCTGGCCGAGACGATCATGTCGCTCTGCGACAGCCGCTCTCCAGGTGACATTCGTCACGCGTAGCGCCGACGATCGAGTGCGTCGTCCGGATCTCACCCTCGCCCGAGAAGCGCTTCGGCCACGAACTCGACCGTCGCGCCGGAGGAGGGACTGCGGCGCACCATCGAACGCTTCCGCAAGCGGCTGGGGTAGTCGCACGGACGGGGCAGGGCGACACCGCCGTCGTCCCCGGAAACCGCGGTAGGGGCGAGACTGGCTCGTGCTGCGTACATTGAGTTACATGTCAGCGACCATTTCCGCCGCCCTGCCGGCCCTTCACCTGCACCGCAGCGCCGGGCGGCAGTGCCGGGTGGGACGCGGGGGCCGGGCCGGCGGACCGGCCGACGCCAGTGGCACCCGGCGTACGACGACGAGCCGGTCCCGCCTGCCGCCCGGAGACCGCGCGGTCCGCTGGTCCGGGTGACTCCGGTGGCGTCCGTCGCCGCGACGGCGGCGACCGCACTGGCGCCGCATCGCACTGGTGGCCGGCGTCGCCGTGCTCGTGCTGGCCCTGATCGGCGGCGCGGGTGCCTGGTTCTACGCCCGCAGCCTGGACAACAACATGGCCCGCACCGACCCGTTCTCGGAGATCACCGGCGACCGGCCGGCCAAGGCGGTGAACGGTGCGCTCAACATCCTGATGGTGGGCACCGACTCGCGGGATCCGGACGCGCCGATGGACCGGGCCGGTGAGTGGCGGGCCGACACGATCATCGTCATGCACATCCCCGCCGACCACAAGCAGGCGTACCTCGTCTCCATCCCCCGGGACCTGTACGTGCCGATCCCGGAGAGCGCCGGTGCCGGATGTGAGACGGGTCAACGACGCAAGATCAACGCTGCGTTCGCGTTCGGTGGTCTACCCCTGGCGGTACGCACGGTCGAGTGCTTCACCGACGTGCACATCGATCACGTGATGGCCATCGACTTCGCCGGGTTCAAGCAGGTCACCGACGCCCTCGGCGGGGTGGACCTGGAGGTGGAGCGGACCATCACCTCGATCCACAAGCCGTACCGGAAGTTCACCAAGGGCACCAACCACATGAACGGCGCCGAGGCCCTGGACTGGATCCGTCAACGCAAGCAGTTCCCGGACGGCGACTTCGCCCGGATGCGCCACCAGCAGGATTTCCTCCGGGCGCTGATGGACAAGGCGGCGAGCACGGGCACGCTCACCAACCCGAAGAAGCTCAACGCCTTCCTCCAGTCGGTCACCGAAGCGGTCACCGTCGACCAGGGCTTCTCGCTCACCGACATGGCGGTGCAGTTCCGCAATCTGCGCGGCGAGAACCTGACCTTCGTCACCAGTCCGCACCTGGGCAGCCAGACCATCAACGGTGAGTCGGTGGTCGTCTCCGACCGGGAGAAGGCGCTGACGATGTACCGGGCGATGGCCGGGGACACGATGGCCGACTGGATGCGGGCCAACAAGCAGTCGACCACCGGCAACGGCTGACCACGACCGGTACGCCAGGAACGGCCGATCGTCTACTTTGCTGTGGACGATCGGCCATTTCGGCAGGATGACGTGGTAAAGAACGTGAACTGGACACCACGTGAACTCGCCAGCACCGGAATGCGAACGTAAAGTGTTCCCGCCCCCTTCTGCGTACACGAGCTGGAGCACGCATGCCGGTTCACAGCCCCTCCCTGCTTGAGCCGCCGCGCGCGTCCGCCGCCCCGCCCACCCGCAACGACGGGTCCGGCAAATCCGGCAAGAAGCGCACCCGGCGCAAGGATCCCCTCTGGGCCCGACTCACCGTGGTCTTCGGTGCCGCGCTGATGATGACGAGCGGTGTGGCGATCGTCGGCAGCAAGGCGGTGATCAGTCAGGCCACCGGCAGCATCTCCCAGCGCAACCTGCTCGGCGAGGCCGGCAAGACCTCCGCGGAGGGTGGGGCCGACCTCAAGGGCCCCATCGACATGCTGCTGCTGGGGGTCGACGCCCGGGAGCGCTGGGCGGCCGACGACGTACGCGCGGACAGCATCATCGTGCTGCACATCCCGGCCACCCACGACCAGGCGTACCTGATCTCGATCCCCCGGGACACCGAGGCGCGGATCCCGGCGTTCGAGAAGACCGGTTACCCGGGCGGCGTCGGTAAGATCAACGGCGCGTTCCAGGCCGGTGCCCAGAACGGCGGCGGCTGGGAGGGCGGTGCCCAGTTGATGGCGCAGACCATCAAGGGCATGACCGGGGTCAGCTTCGACGGTGCCGCCATCATCAACTTCGGCGGCTTCAAGAAGGTGATCGACTCCCTCGGCTCGGTGCGCATCTGCCCGAAGCAGGAGGTCACCTCGATCCACATGTCGTACGTCGACGGCGAGCCGATGTGGAACGCGGACGCCAAGAAGACCGGCAAGCCCCGCACCCCGGTGGTGCACAAGAAGGGCTGCCAGGAGATGGAGGGCTGGGCGGCCCTGGACTTCTCCCGCCAGCGGTACGGCCTCAAGAACAGCGACTACGACCGGCAGCAGAACCAGCAGCAGCTGATCAAGGCGATGGCGAAGAAGGCCACCCAGAACGGCAGCCTGACCAACCCGGTCAAGCTGAACCAGCTGATCAAGGCGGCCGGCAAGGCGTTCATCCTGGACACCGGTGGTGTGCCGGTGGAGGACTTCGTGTTCACCATGCGTGGGGTGACCGGCAACGAGTTGATCATGCTGAAGACCAACGGCGGCACGTACAACGCCAAGGGCAACGGCACCGAGGCGCTGAGCGAGCAGACCCTGGACATGTTCCAGGCGGTTCGCAAGGACAAGCTCGCCGAGTTCGTGTTCTACAACCCCGAGGTGATCTCCTCGCGGAAGTGACCGGCCGGCTCGCGATGGCCGAACCGCCGACACTCTCGGTGATGACTCCGTAACCTGATGTGAGAATGATTCATGTCAGGCCTTGCGGGAGGGACGTCACGGCCAGGACGGGGCGTACGAGCGGAAAGCGGTCGCCGGGCGCGCAGGCCCGACGACCGCGATGGCCCCGCGTGCTACTCGGCATCGGGCTGAGCGTGCTGCTCCTGGCCACGCTCGCCGTGGTCGGGCTGCGGGTGCTCACCGACCGGTACGAAGCCACGATGACCCGGGCGGAGCTGCTCGACCCGAGCGCCCGCGCCGACCGCACCGACCTGGACGGCCCGCTCAACTACCTGCTCGTCGGTTCGGACCGGCGTCCAGGTGACGCCGACTCCGAACAGCGCACCGACACCATCCTGATCGTGCACGTGCCGCCCGGGCTACGCGAGGGCTACCTGGTCTCCGTGCCGCGCGACCTGCTGGTGGCCATTCCACCGGGCGGCGGCTACCCCGGCGGTGAAGACAAGATCAACACGGCGTACGAGTACGGCGGCGGCGGCCAGCCCGGTGCGCACCTGCTCTCGGCCACCCTGGCCCGACTCACCGGCATCCGCTTCGACGGGGCCGCACTCGTCGACTTCGCCGGCCTGCGAAACGTGATCGACCTGCTCGGCGGGGTCGAGATGTGCGTACGCAGCGAGGTGCGGTCGATCCACACCGACCGGGTCTTCCGGCCGGGCTGCCAGCGGATGGACGGCGCGCAGGCGTTGGACTACGTGCGCCAGCGCTACGACCTGCCGGGCGGCGACTACGACCGGCAGACCCATCAGCAGCAGTTGCTGGGGGCGATGCTGGAACAGGCCGGCGAGACCCGGCTCCGCACCGACCCGGTACGGCTGCACCGGCTGATCGGGGCCGTCGGCGGCTCGCTGACCGTGGACACCAACGGTGTCCCGGTGGAGGACCTGTTGCTGGCCCTGCACGGCCTGGCCACCGACGGGCTACGGGGCGTACAGGTGCCGTCCTACCCTCAGATGATCGACCAGGTGTCCTACGTCCGGCTCGACGACGAGGGTGACGGGCTGTTCGCGGCGGTACGCGGCAGCCGGATGTCGGAGTGGGCCGGCGCCCATCCGCGCTGGGTGACCCGGCTCTGACCGACACCGGACCGGGCGCGGGCGGTGCTCGCCGTGCGGTCGCGGGGGCAGCCGCGCGGCGAGGTTCTAGGCTTGGTACCCGTGTTCGGACCTCAGATACCCACCGTGACCGTTCCCGAGATCAGCGATCAGACGTACCTGCTCGACGTCCGGGAGGACGACGAGTGGGCCGCCGGTCACGCTCCCGGCGCCCACCACCTGCCGATGATGGAGCTCCCCGCCCGCCTGGCCGAGGTGCCGACGGACCGCGACGTGGCCGTCATCTGCCGCTCCGGCGGTCGATCCGCTCAGGTCGTGGCGTATCTGCTGCGCAACGGCTGGGAACAGGTGAGCAACGTCGCCGGCGGGATGGGCGACTGGGCGGCGGCCGGTCGGCCGGTGGTCGGCTCCGACGGGCAGCCGGGCCGGGTCCTGTAGGGCGCCAACCGTGGCCGGACCCCTCGTCTTCGCCCACCGTGGCGCCTCGTACGACCTGCCGGAGCACACCCTCGCCGCCTATCTACGCGCCCTCGACGAGGGCGCCGACGGGCTGGAGTGTGACGTCCGGTTGACCCGGGACGGGCACCTCGTCTGCGTACACGACCGGCGGCTGGACCGGACCAGCAACGGCCGCGGTCTGGTCAGCGCCCGTACGCTCGCCGAGTTGGAGCAGTTGGACTTCGGTTCCTGGCATCCCGGGGGTGTTCCGGCCAACGGCGACGAGGTGCTCGACGACTCACACACCCGGCTGCTCACCCTCGAACGGCTGCTGGAGGCGGTGCTGGCCGCCGGCCGGCCGGTCCGGCTGCTCGTGGAGACCAAACATCCGTCCCGCTACGGCGGCAACGTGGAGCGGCGGCTGGTCACCCTGCTGCACCGGTACGGGCTGGCCGAGCCGCGTCCGGACGCACCCGTACGGGTCACCGTGATGTCCTTCTCCCCGCTGGCGGTGCGCCGGATCCGGACGCTGGCCCCGGCGCTACCGACCGTGCTCCTGCTGGAAGTGCTCCCCCGGTGGTTGCCCATGGGTCGGCTGCCCTTCGGTGCCGGCATCGCCGGACCGGGGATCGCGCTGGTCCGCGCCCGCCCGGCCCTGGTGCCGGCGCTGCGGCAAGCCGGCAACCAGGTCTACGTGTGGACCGTCAACGAACCGGCCGACCTCGACCTGGTACTGGCAGCGGGGGTGGACGGCGTGATCACCGACCGTCCGGCGCAGACTCTCGCCCGGCTGCGTCGGTAATCGCAGCCGGGCCGGGGGTGCCCGCAAGCGCGGTCGGCAGGCACACTCGGGTCATGCCGGACCGCACCGACTACTCGGCTCTGATCGCCGGGCACACCGCCGTCATCGAGATGATCAACTCCGGCGACGCGGGTCTGCCGGTGCTGACCCAGCTGCTCCGGGTGGCCCAGCCGGCGCTCGGGGCCGCCGGGATGGCGTTCGTGGAGTTCGCGCCCAGCGGCGGCCGGGTGATCGCCGCCACCGGTGCCGCCGAGTGGACCGTCGGCCGGCCGCTGCCCGCCAACGACCCGGCCACCATCTGCCTGCTCGCCGGTCCCCGGGTGCAGTGCGTACGGACCGACCGGTTCGCCAACGCGCTCGCCAGCGAACTGGCCGAGCGCGGCCTGCGGCGGATGGTCGTCTCCCGGGCCGAGATCGGTGGCCACACCGTCGGCAGCCTGCACGCCCTCTACCTCGCCGGCGACGAGGAACCCACGGCCGAGGAACGCGGCGTGGTCGGATACCTCGGCTCCTGCATCGCCCACATGTACGGCGACCAGAGCGGCCTGCCCGTGCACGGCGACGGACCGGTGGTCGCGGCGCTCGCCGACGGCCTGGCCGTGGTCGACCGGGACGCCCACGTACGACTCTGGAATCCGGCCGCCGCGCAGGTGACCGGCCGGTCCACCGCAGAGGCGATCAACCAACCGCTACCCTTCCCGCTGCCGCCGTCGGGGCAGGTTCTTGATCATCGACTGCCGGGCGGACGCTGGTTGCGGATCACCTCCGGTGAGCTGCCGGGCCCCGGTGCCCTGCGGGTGGTCACCTTCCGGGACATCACCGACCAGCAGCGGCACGACCACGAACGGGATCTCTTCGTCGCGGTCACCAGCCACGAACTGCGTACCCCGGTCACCGTCATCAAGGGCTACGCGGACACCCTCACCGACCACTGGGAGTCGCTCAGCGAGACCGACCGGCGGCAGGCGGCCCGGGTCATCGGCCAGCGGGCCAACGAGCTGGCCCGGCTGCTGGACCGGCTGCTCTCGTCCGCGGCCGAGGCGTGGCCGGGCGACGGACCGCCGGCCCCCTTCGACCTGACCGAGACGCTGCGGATCGCGATCGACGACCTGCCCACGGATCTGCGTCGGCGGACCACCCTGGAGGTGCCGGCCGAGCTGCCCAGGGCGATCGGGCATCGGCAGAGCCTGGCCACCGTGCTCACCGAACTCGTCACCAATGCCGGCAAGTACTCCCCACCCGACTCCCCGATCGACGTCGCCGCCGGTGCCGACGGCCAGACCGTCTGTTTCCGGGTCGCCGACCGGGGCATCGGCGTACGCCCGGAGCACGTGGAACGGGCCTTCGACCGGTTCTGGCAGGGCGACTCCGGCGACCGGCGTCGCTATCCCGGCACCGGTCTCGGCCTCTATCTGGTCCGCCGGATCGTTGAACAACAGAATGGCTGGGTATTCCTTCGTCCGAGAAGTGGTGGGGGTACGGTCGCAGAGGTGCGGCTGCCCCGCAGGTGACAGTGGGGGTCACGGGGCGAAAGAGGGGCAGAGGTGGCGACGACAGCTGTCGAACGGGCGTGGTGCGTGGTGGTGCCGCACCATCCCAGTGGGGCGCGGATCGCCCGGCACCGGCTCGCCGCCGAGCTGGCCGGAACCGTCTCCCCGGCGATGCTCGCGGACCTGGTGGCGGTCCTGGCCGAGCTGGTCGGCAACGCGGTGCGGCATGCCGACCCGCTGCCGGGCGGCGTGGTCCGGGTCGCCTGGCGGCTGCGCTACCCGCCCGAGGGACCGCAACTGCGACTGCGGGTCACGGATGGCGGGGCCGCGAGCGGCCCACGTGTCCGCCCACCCGACCCGGACGCGGCCGACGGGCGCGGCCTGCACATCGTCTCCGGTCTGGCGACCAGCTGGGGCGTGGAACGCGACGGGCTCGGCCAGAGCGTCTGGGCCGACTTCGATCCGGTCGGCGACCGGCCGGCGCTGGTGACGACCGGCTGAACCGGTAGGTCGACCCGTTGTCGCGGCGCGGAGGCGGGTCCGGCCCCCACCGGCCGCCGGAGGGCTCTAGGCTGTGTCGCCGTGAGCAAGCGTCGAAAGAACCAGCGGGCGGCCACAGCCGGCAAGCGGGAACGGATCCGGGACGTCTTCGTTCCCCGGCCCTTCGAGGGGCTGGTCGACGAGCCCGAGTGGATCGCCCTGCGGGAGCTGGTGCCGGCCGCCTCCGCGCCACTGCGGCTGATCCCGGCACTCGTCGACGAGCACGGCGACCGGCCGGTCACCCTGGCCACCGTGCTGCCGATGGCCGCTCCCGCGATGAGCCGGGACGACGGTCACATCTTCATCGGGCTTCAACGTCATCTCCAGTCCGGTGACGTCTCTCGCGACCTGGCCGAGTCGCTGCTCTGCGCACTGCGTACCGCCCCGGGCGCGCAGGTCGCGGTGCCACCGCTGCCCGGCCCGGGTCCCCGGTTGCAGGACATCCTGGTCGACGGCCCGTTGGAGATCAGCCTGCACGAGGGCTTCGAGTTCTGGCTGGCTCCCGAAGCCGCCGAGGATCCGACCGTGCGCGCCTCCCTGGAGCGGGCCAACGCGGCGATCTATCCGACGCAGCGACTGGCCGCCGCGCGCGCCGCGTACTGGTGCCGGGTGTCGGAGAAGGCCCACGTCCGCTGGGTGCTGCCGGAGGCCGAGGAGGCCGCCCTGGACGCACTGGCCCGGCTCGGCGCGGCCGGCTCGCTGACCCTCGGCGAGGCGACCCGGTTCGCCGGCATGTTCCGGGCCCACGGGCGACTCGTGCCGGTCTGGGACCTGCCCGAGGACATCCCGGCGGGTGACTGGGAGCAGCCGGTCGCCGACTTCGCCAAGCGGTACGCCGACGCCCTGTCCGAGACCGGCCCGCTCGACGCCGACGCCCGCCGGTCCCGGCAGGGGCTGCTCGGCCGCCAACTCACCCTGCGCTGAGCCACCCGCCGGTCATCCGGACCGGACCGGGCTGCGCTCCCGCAGCATCGGGCAGGACATGCAACGGGGGCCACCACGCCCCGAGCCCAGCTCCGAGCCGGCGATCGGAATGAGTTCGATGCCGGCCCGCTCCAACTGGGCGTTGGTCTCGACGTTGCGCTCGTAACCGACGCAGAGTCGGGGCGCGAGTGCCAGGGTGTTGTTGCCGTCGTCCCACTGCTCCCGTTCGGCGGTCACCGGGTCGAGCCCGGTGTCGATCACCCGTAGCCGGTCCAGGTCCATCGCATCGGCGGCGGCCCGCAGGAACGGCGACGGTCCGTCCACCCGCGGGTCCTCGCCGTCAGCGCCGGCGATGACGGTGTACGCCGACAGAGTGCTGGCCACGTTCGGGTACATCAGCACCGCGTCGGTGTCGACCATCGTGCAGATCGTGTCCAGGTGCATGGTGGCCCGTTCCTGGGCGATCGGTACGACGAGGATGGTGTGCGCCAGTCCGGCCGCGAAGACTCGCCGCGCGAGGCGTTCGGCACCGGCGGGAGTCGTCCGCTCACCGACACCGACGGCCAGCACCCCGGGTGCCAGCAGCAGCACGTCACCGCCTTCCAGGGGCTCCAGGCCCGGCCGGTAGACGAACTCGGTGCCGGCGAACCGGGGATGGTGGCGGTAGATGGCATCGGTGAGCGTGGTCTCCCGCCGCCGGGCGGGCATCGCCAGACTCGTCACGCCGACCCGGTCACCGATCCACAGTGACGAGTCACGGGTGAACAGCAGGTTGGGCAGCGGGTCGATGATGAAGTCGTGTCGGTCCATCAGGGTGTAGACGAGGCCACCTCGACGGTCCCGGCCTACCCGCAACTCCTCGTGGGCCAGTCCGGCCACGAGGACGCCGGCCAGCGCGGCCGGATCGAGGTACGCCAGGTGCGCGGCGACCCGGGCGCGCAGGGCGTCGCCGAGCCGGGGCGAGTCGAGCACCTCGGCGGTCAGCTCGTTCCGAGCGTCCGGCACGGCCAGCGTCTCGGTGAGCAGGTCGGTCAGGTAGAGCACCTCGACGCCGCGTTCCCGCAGGGCCCCCGCGAAGGCGTCGTGCTCCTCCTGCGCCCGGCCCACCCACGGGATAGCGTCGAAGAGCAGCGAGTCGTTGTTGCGCGGGGTGAGTCGGGCGAGTTCCGGCCCCGGCCGGTGCAACAGGACGGTGCCGAGCCGGCCGACCTCACTGTCCACGTAGTGGCTCACCCCCGCAGCGTAGGGCAGGGTTTGGCGGTATCCGGTAAAACAACCGTGGGTGAATATGGCATTCATCCACAGTCATTCCGGCGCTCCGGCTTGCCGACCACCGGGACTGGCAACGTAGGGTAGTGAGAACGTAACTTCGAGGGACCTTTTGCCGGAGGTCGCGATGACTGTCTTCCCCGCACGTCGAGCCGTACCGTCCGCCAGGGCGCTGCCGCCAGTGGCGGTACCGCACCCCCGGGTCGAGTCTCCCGGGGTGGTCGCGACTCCTCGTCCGTCTCCGTTGGAGTGGGCCCGCCGCCGCCGGGCGGAGCGCGGCGCGCGACGGCTGGAGGCGGCCGGCGCCCGCGCACTCGGTCAGCTCGACCACCTCGGGCCGGCCTGGCACGTCATCGACTGGCCCCGCACCGACGCGGCCGACGTCCTGCTCGACGACCCCGCGGACAACCGGGCCGGGTTCCTGGCCATCGGCCCGAGTGGGCTCTTCGCCGTCACCATCGCCGACCACGGCCGTGCCCGCGTTCTGGTCGCCGGTGACGTGGTGCAGATCAACGGCAAGCGCCCGCCGTACGTGGCCGAGGCCCGTCGCGACGCCCGACGGGCGAGCAAGGCGCTGAGCGAGGCCGTCGGTCATCCGATCCCGGTGACCCCGGTGCTCACCTTCGTGGGATCCGGGGTCATCAGCGTCTACGGCCTGCCCAAGGACTGCCTGATGGCGACCCACCGGGAACTCGACCGACTGCTGGTGGCCGGCGGGAACCGGATCAGCCCGGCCACCGCCGAGAAGCTGTCCCGGGTCGCGCAGCACCCCGGGACCTGGGGAAACGGTGGCTACCCACCCGCGGCCGACTACCGGTGGTACGAGGACGGCCGAATGGCCGCTGACAAGCCGGCCGGCCGCCGGTAACGTCAGCGGCGACGCCACGCGGCCGGGGCGGCCCAGCTTCCGCCGGCCCGCGCCGTCGCCGACCGGGCACTGATCAACACCGACGCAACCGTACTTCCAACGCGGTCGGCGGTCGCTGCCGCGACCGGCTAGCGTGGACGGATCGTCGGTGTGCATAGGAGGCTCGGTGGCCCACGTCGAACTCTCGCTCTCGGAAGTGTTCGCGCCCTCCGGGGGGACACCGACAGAGCCTGGGTGCGACAACATCAGCCGCTGGTCGGCCACGGTCTCCAGTGCCCACGAGCCCTGCCTGCTGATCGACGCCGAGACCCGGGTGCTGGCCGTCTCCGCCGCCGGTTGTGAGCTGCTCCAACTGGGCGCACCGGAGGACGTGATCGGTCTGCCGCTGCTCGACGGCGGGCTGCGACTGCTCGACTTCACCGCCTACCGGGGCGAGTTGGCCGAGCCCGAGATCGACAAGATTCCGCCGTTGCTGGCGCTCACCTCCGGCCGGCTGGCCCGTGGTCTGCTCCGGATCGAGGCGGCGACGGAGGACGTACCGGACGCCACGGTGGACGCGATCTCCACCCCCGTGGTCGCCGACGGCGCGGTGGCCGGCTCCCTCACGTTCTTCTCCGAGGTCTGACTTCCTCCTACCATGGGCTCGGCTCCCGCCACTGTCGTGTCTCCCGTCATGAGGACCACCCCGTGCCGCCCACCTCGCCGTTCCACGCCGTCCCCGGCCGGCCGACCACCGGCTTCCGGTCCGCTGCCGACGTGGCCCTCCGCCCCCGCCGACGGCACCGCCGACTGGTCGGTGTCACCGTGCTGGCCGCACTGCTGACCGTCGGATGCGGCGCGCCCCCGGAGGTACGCGACAGCGGCGGCCTGCCGACCCGGGTGCCGACCCGTACACCGAGCAGCCCGACCAGCCCCGCCACCCCGTCGTTCGGCGTACTCCCCGGTGCCGTGCCGACCACCCCCGCGACCGACCCCGGGCTGGTCGCGGTGGCCTGCACCGGGGAACCGTCCGCGAAGCGGATCATCGAGTTGGTGCGGGGTCGGCGTGGGCTGCTGCCCGGCAGCGCCCGGGTCAGCGTCGGCAACGGTCCGTTGTGTGCCGCCGACTGGCACCTGACCACCCTCGACGTGGCCGGCTACGAGCCGCTCCAGGTGGTCACCCGGGACCGAGCCGGAACCCTGCGCCTGGTGACCGCCGGCACCGACGTGTGCACGGCCGAGGTACGGGTCGCCAGTCCGCCCGGTATCCAGACGCTGGCCTGTGGCAGCGACGGCGGCGGCGTTCCGGTGCCGGTCCCCCCGCCGTCGCCGACGCCGTCGACCCCGTCACCCACGCCGTCGGGCTCGTCGCCGACTCCGGGTGCGTAGGCTGAGCACATGCCGGGAACGCCGCCGACCCGTTTCGTCTACCTCGGCCCCGAGGGCACCTTCGCCGAGCAGGCACTGCGTACCGTGCCGGCCGCCGAGCGGGGCAGCCGCACGTCGGCCCGCAGCGTCGGTGAGGCGCTGGAGGCGGTCCGCGCCGCCGAGGCCGATGCGGCTCTGGTGCCCCTGGAGAACTCGATCGGCGGCGCGGTCGGGGTCACCCTCGACGAGTTGGCCGAGGGAGAGCCGCTGGTCATCACCCGGGAAGTGATCCTGCCGGTGGAGTTCGTGCTCGGGGCACGCGCGGGAACCCCGCTGCCGTCGGTGCGCAGCGTCGCCGCCCATCCGCAGGCGTCCACCCAGTGCCGAGGTTGGCTGCGTACGCACCTGCCGGACGCGGTCGTGGTGGACGTGCTGTCCAACGGTGCGGCGGCAGCCGGCGCGGCCAACGGTGAGTTCGACGCGGCCATCTGCGCGCCGATCGGCGCGACCCGACACCGGCTCGCCGTCCTGGCTGACAAGATCGCTGATCATCCGGACGCGGTGACCCGCTTCGCGCTGGTGTCGAGGCCCGGGCCGCCTCCACCGCCCACCGGCGACGACGTGACGTCGCTCGCCGTCTACATCGCGCACGACCGGGTGGGCGCGCTGCTGTCCGTGCTGATGGAACTGGCGGTCCGGGGCGTCAACCTGACCCGGATCGAGTCCCGGCCCACGGGCGAGGCGCTCGGCCGATACGTGTTCTTCCTCGACTGCACCGGTCACGTCGCGGACGTGCGGATGGGCGAGGCGTTGCAGGGGCTGCGCCGAATCTGCGCCGACGTACGCTTCCTCGGCTCGTATCCCCGACACCGCTGGGACGGGTCGACCAGGGAGCGGCCGGTGGCCGCGCCGGCAGGTCCTTCCGACGCGGACTACACCGACGCCGCGGCCTGGCTCGCCCGGCTACGCGCGGGCGAGCTGACCTGAGCGTCCGGGCGCGCCGCCGGCCGGTGCAACCGGGTCTGGCTGCGCCGGCAGGCGTGAGCCGCCGTCCGGACCGGCTAGCGGAACAGGCCGCCGAGCACTCCGCCCTGGTCCTGCTGACCGCTGCCCATGATCGGTGGCTCCTCGGAGGGCTGGACGACGACGAAGCCGTGACCGGCGAAGCTCATCGTGTACGCCTCACCGGTGGTGCGACCGAGCAGCGTGCCGAGCCCGAGCTGGTCGGCCCGGTGGTAGCCGGTCTGCAGGCTCGCCGACCAGCAGACGGCGGCCTGCGGGTCGACGTAGGTGGGCGCGTCGACGTTGAGGACGACCGGCGTTCCCCGGGTGGTGACGGCGATCCTGCCGTGCCCGGTGAAGACGCAGTTGAACAGGCCGGACGAGGCCATGCCGGCCCCGCCGACCATCTTGATGTCGTAGCGGAGAGTGGCGTCGAAGGCGAGCACGCTCGAGCCGTTGATGGACAGGGCGTCGCCCGGCTCCAGGTCGATGACGTGCACATCCTTGGCGAAGTCGGCGAGGAAGACGTCGCCACGTCCGGTGAGTTTCATGAGCGGTACGCCCTCACCGGTGAGCTTCTGCTTGATGAAGTTGCCCAGTCCGCCGGAGCCGAGCGCCTGAAACTGCACCTGCCCCTGGTAGGCCACCATCGAGCCGACCCTGGCCATCGCCTCACCGTCGAGTTCGATCTTCAACATCTTGGAGTTCTGCAACCGCATGCCGGGTTGCGTCGACTCCTGCTCCAGATTCGCCGCCGAGAACAGCTCGCTGCGCATGATTCCTCCCGTACTCGCCGTACCTGGCCGAGACGGTAGGGCCGGCCCGCAACCCCGGGCGGCGGCCCTCAGCCCCAGCCCAGCTCATGCAGACGCGCGTCGTCGATGCCGAAGTGGTGGGCGATCTCGTGCACCACCGTGACGGCCACCTCGTCGACCACGTCCTCGTCGCTGGCACAGATGCGCAGGATCGGGTTGCGGTAGATGAGGATCCGGTCCGGCAGGACTCCCGCGTAGTCCCAGCCACGTTCGGTCAACGCGTGTCCCTCGTACAGGCCGAGCAGATCCTCCCCGGGCGGCGGGTCGTCCTCGACCAGGATCACCACGTTGTTCATCAGCGCCAGCAGTTCCTCCGGAACCTCGTCGAGCGCCTCCCCCACGAGCTCCTCGAACCGCTCCCGCCCCATCTCCACCGCCACGCCTCCATTCTTCCCCACCCCACCCGCGATCTTGCACTTCCGGTCGCCGCGAACCGGCACGGAAGCCGCGTACCGGAGACCGAAAGTGCAAGATCGACGCGGATGGGAGGGGGTTGGTCAGGAGGTGAGGCGGGTGGTGAGGGTGATCTCGGCGCCGGGCGAGAGCAGACGGGAGATCGGGCAGTTCTGCTTGGCGGTCTCGGCCAGCTTGGCGAACTGCGCCTCGTCGATGCCGGGCACCTCGCCGACGGTGTCCAGCTCGATCCGGGTCACGGTCATCCCGGCGTCGGTCTTGTCGAGGTGAACCTTCGCGGTGGTCTCCACGGAGGTGGGCGTCGTGCCGGCGTCGGCAAGCGCCTTGGAGAAGGCCATCGAGAAGCAGCCGGCGTGTGCGGCACCGATCAGTTCCTCGGGGTTGGTGCCCTCACCCTCCTCGAAACGGGACTTGAAGGAGTAGTTCCCCTCCAGCCCGCCCTTGCCGGTGCGGATGGTGCCGGACCCCTCGGTGAGGTTGCCCTGCCAGCGTGCGGAAGCGGTACGGATAGGCATGCACCTGACGCTAGTCCACCGACGGCCGGCAGGCGACCGACCACCGGTGGCCACGCGGTCGTTCCTCGGCGTCGCGTCCCGGCTGTGTCATGATGCGACCCGGACCCCGCGGCGCGGCGGACGCCCGGCGTCCCCGGCCACCAGGAGAGGGTGAGTGATGACCCACGACCTCCCCATCCCCCGTCAGGACGACCGTTCCGACGACGCCAGCGTCATCGAGTGGGGTGCGGAGGACGAGTCGCCGGCGACCGGCCGGTTCCGGCGGGCTCTCGGTGGCCTCGGCGGGGACCACCGGGTGCCGGTGCTGCTGGCCGGGCTCGGTGTGGCGGCAGCCCTGGCGTCGCTGCTCGGCGAGTGGTCGACGATCACCATCCCCAACGGCGGACCGGACCCGGAGACCCCGCTCCAGGTGACCAGCGGCGTCTCCGACCTCGGGCTGGGCTCGGCGTACCTGGTCGGGCTGCTCGCGCTCGGTGCGACGGTGGCCCTCGCGGTGCGGGGCACGGACCCCGTCCGGGCGAATGCCCGGGTGGCCGGACTGGCCCTCGCCGCGGGTGTGCTCGCGCTGCTGGCCACGACCGCGACGGCGCTCGACGACACCCTGGGACGGGGGATGTACCTGAACCCGGAACTGACCGTCGACGTCGAGTACGGCCGCGGCCTGATCGTCGCCTTCGTCGCCGTCGGGCTGTTCGCGGCCGCGCTCCTGCGGACCCCGTCCGGAGCGGCCGAAACCCGGCCAGGGGTGGACGGGCCGCGCCGGCGCCGCACGCCGCCGGACGCGGAGCAGGAGGGGGAACGCCCGCCTGCGGACATCACCGTCACACCGACGGTGCCCTTCGCCCGGGAGGCACCGCCCGACTGATCCACCGGCCCTGGTCGAGAGGTCATCTCCGGTGCGTCGCCCGTTGGCACCCGATTCGCCTGGAAGCCATGGTTGCGACCGGTTCTACGAGGTACGGTTGCTGCCCGCCGTCACGCCGGGTCGCCAATCGACGAGGTGAACGGCTGGTCGCGACGGCGGCGGGCGAAGGAGGAACGATGACCCGCCCGGGCCTGCCCAAGCTGATCGCCACCGACCTCGACGGAACGCTCGTCCGCAGCGACGACACCGTGTCGGCCTTCACCCACGAGGTCCTCGACCGGGTACGCGCCGCCGGTATCCCGGTGGTCGGCGCCACCGGTCGCGGCCCCCGGCTCACCGAACTGACCCGCAACGACATCCGCGCCGCCGACTTCCTCGTGCTGGCCGGCGGTGGCCGGGTGGTCGACCAGAGCGACCCGGACGGACCGGTGGTGCTCCGTGACGAACGCCTTTCCAGCGAGGTGCTGGCCGTCCTGCTGACCGAACTGGAGGCCGCGGTCGGCCCGCTGACGGTCATGGTCGAGGCATCGGACGAGCACGACGCCCCGCTCTGGGGTGACTACCACCCCGCCTGGCCCTATCAGGACGCGTTCGAGGTGCGCAGCCGCGCCGAGTGCCTCGCCGGTGACGTGATCAAGGCGTTCGCGCGTACCGCCGATCACCATGTGGACGAGTTGTTGGCCACCGCCCGCGGGATCGTCCCGCCACACCTCGCCACCCTCACCCAGGCTGGCCTGGGCTTCATCGAGATCTGCCCGCCCGGGGTGGACAAGGCTTCCGGGCTCAGTGTCATCGCGCAGACCCTCGGCGTGGACCCGGCGGAGGTTCTGGTCTTCGGCGACATGCCGAACGACCTGCCGATGTTCGAGTGGGCCGGCTGGGGGCGGGTGGCCGTGGCCAACGCCCACCCCAGCCTGCGCGCGGTCGCCGACGAGATCACCCTGCGCAACGACGACGACGGGGTAGCGATCTATCTCGACCGGCTACTGTCCCGGTGATGGACTCCACGCCGCACCTGGTCGCCACCGACATCGACGGGACACTCCTGCGCGACGACCGCACCCTCAGCGCCCGCACCGCCGCCGTGCTGGCCCGGGTCGCCGACCAGGGCACCCCGGTCGTGCTGGTCACCGGCCGGCCGATCCGCTGGCTCCGGCTGGTGTACGACCAGCTGGCCGCGCCGTTGCCGGCGATCTGCGCCAACGGCGCGGTGGTCTACGACCCGACCACCGACGAGGTGCTGCGGGCCGACCCGCTGGCCCCGGAACTGCTCGCCGAGGTGGTCCGCCGCCTGCGGGCCGAGGTACCCGGGGTGAGCCTGGCCGTGGAGATCGTCGACGGTCGGGAGATGCGTCACGAGGCGCACTACCCGTTGCGGTGGGACGCCGACGACGAGGCGATCCGGGCCGTGCAGACCGCCGAGGAGCTGTTGTCGGTGCCGGCCGTCAAACTGCTCGCGCGGGCCGGTGAGCAGGACCCTGACCGCTTCACCCGGCTGGTCGCCGCCGCCCTCGCCGGGCTCGCGGAGGCCACCCACTCGTCACACTCCGGGCTGGTGGAGATCTCGGCGGCGGGGGTCACGAAGGCCGCCGGCCTGGCCTGGTACTGCCACCGCATCAATGTCGCGGCGCCGGACGTGCTGGCCTTCGGCGACATGCCCAACGACCTGCCGATGCTCACCTGGGCGGGACGCGCTGTCGCGGTGGGGAACGCGCACCCGGACGTGCTGGCGATCGCCGACGAGGTAGCCCCGGCGAACTCGTCCGACGGTGTGGCCGCGTACCTGGAGAAGGTCTTCGGAGTGCGGTGAGTCGTCCCGGTGCGACGCGCGGCGAGCGCGACCGCACCGGGACGGTGGTCAGAGGTACTGGCCGGTGCTGTGTCCTTCGCCACTCGGCTGACCCATGCCGGGCATTCCGGGCAGCATCGCCCCGGCCGGACCGCTGGGCAGCGCCTGCCGGCCGGAACGCATCTGCTCCAGTTGCACCCGGGCCGCCATCTGCTGCGCGACCAGAGCTGCCTGGATGCCGTGGAACAGTCCTTCCAGCCAGCCGACCAGCTGGGCGTGGGCGATGCGTAGCTCGCCCTCACTCGGTGCCTGGTCCTCGGAGAACGGCAGCGAGATCCGTTCCAGTTCCTCGCGCAGCTCGGGGGCGAGTCCCTCCTTCAGCTCGACGATTGACCGTTGGTGGATCTCCCGCATCCGATGCCGGCTGGCGTCGTCCAGGGGAGCGGCCTTGACCTCCTCCAACAGCTGCTTGATCATGCTGCCGATCCGCATCACCTTGGCCGGCTGTTCGACCAGGCGCGACGGGTCCTCGCCAGGTCCGTCCTCGGTCTGCACGGTGCCGACGGGCCGGCCGTCCGGTCCGACCACCACCACGGTTCCGGACCGTCCGGCACCGTCCCGGTCGGGCTCGTCGTTCTGTCCAGCGGAGTGCGCTTCGGTCATGCCCTCCATCTTTACCCAGTGGCGCCCCGCCCTGCCCGCCGGCCCGCTGCCGCTGCCCCGGTCGGGCACCCATCCCCGGCAGGCCGTGAAGCGCGCTACCGTCGCCCGATGCCCTCCGATCCCCGGGCGGTGCTGACTCGCGCCGCGCCTGAACCGGACGTCACCGTCGCCTACGGCGAACACCCGGACCAGATCGCCGATCTGCGTCGCCCGGCCGGCTCCGGGCCGCCCCGGCCGCTGGTGGTGGTGGTGCACGGCGGTTTCTGGCGTGCGGAGTACGACCGGCGGCACACCGGTCCGCTGGCGAGCGCACTGGCCGCGCTCGGCTACCCGGTGGCCCAGTTGGAGTACCGGCGGACCGGGCAGCCCGGTGGTGGCTGGCCCGGCACCCTCACCGACGTGCTGGCGGGAGTCTCCGCGCTGCCCCGGTTGGCCGAGGCCGCCCTGTCGGACCGGATCGCCTCGACGCCGCCGCTGCTGCTCGGTCACTCGGCCGGCGGGCACCTCGCGTTGTACGCGGCGGCCCACGCACCCGGTGCCGTCGGCGGGGTGCTGGCCCTCGCTCCGGTCGCCGACCTGGCCGAGGCGTACCGGCTGGACCTGGACGCCGGTGCGGTGGCCGCGCTGCTCGGCGGCGGCCCGGCCGACGTGCCGGAGCGGTACGCGACGACGGATCCACGATCCCTGGTCCCCCTACGGCCACGCACGGTAGTGATGCACGGCACGCTGGATCAGCAGGTCCCCGTCGACCTGTCTCGAAGTTACGTGACGTCCGCCCGCGCCAAGGGAGCCGATATCCGCCTTATTGAGCTGCCAGATTGCGAGCATTTCGGTCTTATCGCCCCCGGCTCGTCGGCATGGCCGGAAGTTACCGCCGCGTTGCGGTCTCTGCACGAAGATCACTAGCCATTGACGCAGCGTCGCCGAGCAGGTAGAACGCCGAAGGGGCGGATGCGCCCGGCAACACATTCGAAGGGAACCCGGTGTCGCAGATGAACCGCAGGCGGGCACTCCAGCTGCTGGCCGCGATCGGTACGAGCGGACTCGTCGCCGGGTGCGGCTCCGACGCCGAGCCCGAGGTCACCAGCTCAGCGAGCCCGGTCAAGATCGGGCTCATCGCGCCACAGTCGGGTGCGGGCAAGGCCATCGGCGACGAACTCACCAACGGCTTCGAGCTGTACCTGGACCTGAACGACAGGCAGCTCGGCGGTCACCCGGTCGACCTGATCACGGCCGACGAGGGCGACAACGTCAAGTCCGGACAGGCCGCCGTCGAGGGACTGCTCAAGCAGGGCGTGCTCGCCCTGACCGGGGTGGCCAGCTCGGCGGTCATGTTCGGCATCCGGGACATCGTGGAGCAGGCCCGAGTCCCGTTGATCGGTTCCAACGCCTCCCCACCGAGCCTGCAGAGCGTCGTGTACATCTGGCGTACCTCGTACGTGCTCGACGAGGCGGGCCGGGCGCTCGGTCGCTACCTGAAGGACGAACTCACCGCCGCCGACCGGATCGCCACGATCCTGCCGGAAGGGGTCCTCGGCGTCGAGGACGTGCTACGTGGCTTCCGTGAGGAGTTCGGCGAATCCGACCCGCGGATCGCCTCCCCGGTGGTCTGGACCTCCGGCGACAGCAGTCCCAGCAGGACCGCCTACGTCTCGGACATCAACCGCGCGCTGGCCGGCAACCCGTCGGTCGTCTTCTGCTTCTACTCCGGCACGGCGGCCGTGGAGTTCATCATGCAGCTGCGTGACGCCGGGTTCCGCGGCCGGATCTACGCCCCCGGTTTCCTCACCGAAGGCTCGGTGCTAGAGGACATCCGGCCGACGAGCGACGCACTGGGCATCCGCACCGCCTTGAACTACTCCGCCGACCTCAACAACGCCGCCAACCGCCGATTCGCCTCGGCGTACCGCAAGAAGCACAACACCTCGCCGACCACGTACGCGATGGCCTCGTACGACGCGGCCAAGGTGCTCGACCAGGCGATCCGTCTCGCTGGCGAGGCACCCTCCCCGCAGCAGGTGAACCTCGCGCTGGGCCGGATCGGGCAGATCGACAGTCCACGCGGTGCCTGGCAGTTCAACCAGCCACGTACGCCGCAGCAGAAGTGGTACCTGCGCGAGGTGCAGCGCGACGGCCAGGTGGTGTCGAACGTGCTGGTCAACGAGTTGGCCACGCTCGGCTGAGTGGTGCAACGACACGAGGCCGTCCCCGGACAGGGACGGCCTCGTCGCTCGGTCTGGGCTCAGTACCGGAGCTCGGCGACGCAGCACTTCACGCTGCCACCGCCCTTCTTCAGCTCGGCCAGCTCCACCGGCACCGGGGTGTAGCCGGCCACCTTGAGCCGACCGGCGAGCCGGGTGGCCTCGCTGTTGAGCACCACGTTGGCGCCGTCGCTGACCAGGTTCAGCCCGAAGGCGAGGGCATCCTCGTCGTCCGCCAGCACCGCGTCCGGGAAGAGCTGGGCGAGCACCCGCTGACTGGCGGCGGAGAAGGCACCGGGGTAGTAGACGATGTTGCCGTCGTCGATCGAGGCGAGCGCCACGTCCAGGTGGTAGAAGCGCGGGTCGACCAGCCGCAGTGAGATCACCGGCCGGCCGAGTGCCTCCTGTGCCTCGGCGTGCGCCGGCAACTCGGTACGGAAGCCGTGCCCGGCCAGGATCAGCCCGCCGTGCGCCTCCGGCAGGTACGCGAAGTCGCCCTCGCCCTCGTTCGTCTCGTTCGGCGCGATGAACCGCCAGCCCTGCGACTCGTGGAAGGCCCGGTGCGTGGCCGCCTCGGCGGCCCGCTGCTGGTGCTTGAACTGTGCCCCGTAGACCGTGCCGTCGACCATGAACGCACCGTTGGCCGCGTAGACCATGTCGGGCAGACCTGGCTCCGGTACCAGCAGATGCACCTCGTGGCCGAGGTCGACCAGGGTCTCCCGCAGGCGGTCCCACTGCTTGACCGCCAGCTCCACGTCGACCGAGGCGGTCACGTCCATCCACGGGTTGATCGCGTACTCGACCGCGAAGTGCTCGGGGGAGCACATGAGATATGTCCGCTTTCGCGGCACGCGCTGCTGGTTCACGGTCACCAAGAGTAGGTAGGGTAGAACTTTGGTAACAGCCGCAAACATTGCTTCCCAGAGGCGGAACATTGCAGATCGACGCCGTTGACCAGCGAATCATTGCGTTGCTCGTCGCTGACGCCCGCGCCTCGTACGCCGACATCGGCACCCGGGTGTCGCTCTCGGCTCCGGCGGTGAAACGGCGGGTCGATCGACTGCGGTCCGCCGGCGTGATCCGGGGATTCACGGCCATCGTGGATCCGGCCTCGGTCGGCTGGACCACCGAGGCCTTCGTGGAGCTGTTCTGCGCCGGACGGACCACCCCGGCGCAGATCGGCGCCGCCGTGCGCCGTCATCCCGAGGTGGTCGGTGCGTACACCGTCTCCGGGGAGGCCGACGCCCTGGTGCACCTGCGGGCCGCCGACATCGCCCACCTCGAGGAGGCGCTGGAGCGGCTGCGGGCCGAGACGTTCGTGACCTCCAGCCGCAGCACCATCGTGCTCTCCCGGCTGGTCGAGTCTCCCGGAGTGGGCCCCTCCACCGGCTGAAACCGCAACAGCCCACCCGGGCTGGAACCGAACGCGGAGCCACCACGTCGAACCGGCCATGAAACGGGGAACCAAGGTCGCCACGGCGGGCGGGTCGCTTGTCGCGCTCGCTCTGCTCGCCGGCAGCATGACCGTGACGCAACCTCCGCCGACCGGACCCGACACCGCCGGAGCACCGATGGTGCCGGTCGGCCTGGTCTCCTTCGACTCCTGCGCCGACGCCCTCACGGAGCTGCGGGCGGCGGCCACCGCCTCGGTCGGCCCGTACGGCCTGCCCGGTGACGTGCTGAAGGCGGCGATCGGTGGCGCGGAGTCGGCGGCCCGTACCTTCGCCGGAGCGCCGGGAGACGCCGCCGGTCGAGACGCCGGGGCAGACTATTCGACGACAAACAACCACGAGGCCGGCGCCGACGAACCCGACCTGGTGAAGACCGACGGCCGACGGATCGTCACCGTCACCGGCGGGGTGCTGCGGGTGGTCGATCCGGTGAGCCGCCGCGTCACCGGCCGACTCGACCTGGCCGGCGGTCACGAGGAACTGCGCTGGCAGGACCACCGGCTGTTGCTGCTCGGCGACCGCGCGCTGGTACTCGGCGAGGCTCCGCCGCGTCCGGCCGACGCGCTGCGCTCGATCAGGCGTCCCGGCGGCGCCCGCCTGCTGCTGATCGGCCTGTCCGGCCGTCCCGTGGTGCTCGGCACGTACCGCATCCAGGGCAGCACCGTCGACGCCCGGCTGACCGGCGACACGGCCCGGGTCGCGGTCCGTTCGTCGGCCCGGCTGGAGTTCCCGCTGACGGCCGAGGGCACCGACCAGGTCCGCACCGAACGCAACCGCGAGGTGATCGCCCGGGCCGGTGTCGAGGCATGGCTGCCGGAGTACGAGTGGACCGCCGGACCGGAGCGGCACACCGGTCGGGTCGGCTGCGACCGGCTCAGTCGACCCGAGCGGATGACCGGCTGGTCCACCCTCACCGTGCTCAGCTTCGACCTCACCCGTGACCGGCTGGGCGACGGCGATCCGGTCTCGGTGGCCGCCGACGCCGACACCGTCTACGGCACGGCGACCAGCCTCTACCTGGCGGGTCCACGTCCGGAGCCAATCACCGGTAAGCCGCGCTGGCGGCCGTCGTCGGCCGAGCCGGTCACCGACATCTACCAGTTCGACACCGCCGCGCCGGGGCGTCCCCGCTTCCTGGCCGCCGGTTCGGTCCCCGGCCGACTGATCAACCAGTACGCGCTCTCCGAGTGGGCGGGACACCTTCGGGTGGCCACCACCACCGGCGAATTCCGGGACGACGGCAGCGAATCCGAGTCGGCGGTTCGGGTGCTACGCCGCGACGACGGGACGCTGCTGCCGGTCGGCGTGGTCGGCGGCCTCGGGCGGGGTGAGCGGATCTACTCGGTGCGCTACCTCGGCCCGGTCGCGTACGTCGTGACGTTCCGGCAGACCGATCCGCTCTACGCGCTCGACCTCGCCGACCCGGCCGCGCCCGTGGTCACCGGCGAGCTGAAGATCACCGGCTACTCCGCGTACCTGCACCCGCTGCCCGAAGGGCGCCTGCTGGGCGTCGGGCAGGAGGCCGACGCCCGGGGCAGGACCAAGGGCGTGCAGGTCTCGCTCTTCGACGTCCGTGATCCCGGCCGGCCGGACCGGCTGGACCAGTGGCACCTGCCCGGCGGGTGGTCCCACGCCGAGCACGACCCGCACGCCTTCCTGTACCGCCCGGACACCGGCCTGGTGGCGCTGCCGGTCGACGCCGGTGTCCGGCTGCTGCGGGTCAGCGGCGACACCGTCAGCGAGATCGGCGAGGTGACCCACCCGGTCGGCGGCGACAGCAGCCGGCGGCGGTGGGGCCCGCCGGTACGACGGTCCCTCGTGGTCGGCGACGTGCTCTGGACGGTCTCCGAGGCGGGCCTGCGCGCCACCGACCCGGCGTCGGCCCGGAGCCTCGCCTGGATCGCCGCAACCTGAACTTTCCTCCCGCGCGGGTGGGGCCCGGTTTCTCGGGGTTTCCGGGCCCCACCCGCCTTGACCTCAACCACGCTTCAACTGGTCGACTCGGCGGGAAGCGGCGGTTAGGGGGAGACATGCAGGCGGTGTGGATCCATGAGTTCGGCGGTCCGGAGAAGCTGGTGCCGGGTACCGCACCCGATCCCGTGCCCGGACCGGGACAGGTGCTGATCGACGTGGTGCACGCGAACATCACCTTCGTGGAGACCCAGTTCCGGGCGACCGGCTTCGGCCCGTCCGGCGCGACGCTGCCGGTGATCCCGGGCAACGGCGTCGGCGGTCTGATCAGCGGCATCGGGCCGGGTGTCGACCCGGACCTGGTCGGCCGACGGGTGGTCAGCGGCACCGGCGGCTCCGGCGCGTACGCCGAGCGGGTCGTCGTGGACGCGGCGCTGCCGGTTGCGGTGCCGGACGGGCTGCCGCTCGACCAGGCGGTGGCCCTGCTCGCCGACGGTCGTACGGCCTTGATGCTCGCCGAGGCGGCCGAACTCCGGTCGGGCGACCGGGTGCTGGTCGAGGCCGCCGCCGGTGGGGTGGGCAGCCTGCTCGTCCAGCTCGCCGCAGCCGCCGGAGCACGGGTGGTCGGCCTCGCCGGCGGTACCCGCAAGGTAGCCCTGCTGCCTCCGCTGGGCACCGAGATCGCCGTCGACTATCGGGAGCCGGACTGGGTCGGGCGGGTACGGTCGGCGACCGGTGCCGTCGACGTGGTCTTCGACGGGGTCGGAGGCCCGATCGGGCGGGACGCGTTCGACCTGCTCGACCGGGACGGGCGGATGTTCAGCTTCGGGCTGGCCAGCGGTGAGTGGGCGGGCATCGACGCGCGGGTCGCCGCCGAGCGGGGCGTGACGCTGGTCCGGCCGACGCCGACCCCCGCCCAGCTGCGGGCGTACACCGAGCGGGCGCTGGCGGAGGGTGCGGCCGGGCGGCTGCGCGCGGTGATCGGCCAGCGTTTCCCGTTGGCTCGGGCGGCCGAGGCGCACGCGGCCATCGAGGCCCGGTCGACGGTCGGCAAGACCCTGCTCGACGTGCGCTGACCACCCTCAGAGGTACATGCCGGTGCGGTGCTCGCCGCGTCCCGGCTTGTCTCCCTCGCCGAAGAACCGCTTGCCGCCGAACTCGCCGTGCAGGCGGTCGTCCAGCTCGTCCGCGAGCCCGGTCATCACCTGCACCGCGAGCATCAGGTGCGTCGGCTGGAAATTGCGCCCGAAGACCGGGATCGACGCCCACACCGTGTCGTCGGCACAGTAGAGGCGCCCGATCGGCATCCGGTTGGTCAGCTCGGAGAGCTTCACGTACAGCCGCTCGGTCGGCTCGACCTCGGTCAGCACCGGCGAGAAGACGTCGACGAGCGGCGGATTGTCCCGCACCCGGACGAAGACCATCGCCGAGCCGGCCCGGATGTTGATGTCGCCGTCGGAGTCGACCTGGAGCCGGTCGGAGTCCGACTTGAGCATGGTCGAGACGACCGTGCGTACCCGCTCGGCCAGATCCAGCACCTCGGTATCGGCATCGGCCTCGTCGGTCGCCGCCAGTGCCTTCTCCAGCTCGGTGCCGATCTCACGGGCCAGGTTCACCTCGCTGCGGGCCGTCCCCAACGCCTTGCCGGGGATCGGCTCGCCCTCGCCGTCGGCGATCGCGTACACGAGAAACGCCGGGTGCGGGGCACCGTAGATGTCGCGCAGGGTACGGGAGAGCAGCGCGGCCAGTCGGGTGGCTTCGTCCGCCGTGGCGTCCAACCCGAAGTGGTCCCCCGAGCCGTCCACCACACCCGGCGGTGACCAGCCCAGCGCGACCATGTCCGCGACCGCCGACCGGTCCAGCCGGTACCCCTGCGGCAGCGCGGCGTTGCCCACCGCCCGGGCGGCGAACCGGCCGTCGCTGCGCACCTCGACGTAGACGGAGTAGACGGCGTCGTCGGTGCCGGAGGCGGTCGGGTCGAGGGTCAGTGCCACCTCCGCGCCCGGCGGCAGGGTGGACAGCCGCTCCGCCAACGCCCGGGCGAAGTCCCGCCACGCCTCGGTCACCTTCGCCCGCAGGTCGGCCGTGCTCGGCTCGTCGAGCAGGATCGACTCGTGGTGCACCGGCGTGCCGGGCGGTGCCGAGGGGTGGTCAGCCGTCATGATCGCCTCCGTCCGTTCCGGTCACCCTACCCAGCAGGCCGCCGGGACGGATCAGCCCGGACCGTGATCGGACAACGCGGCCGTCAACCGTGGTCGGGGCCGGCCGGGTCCGCCCGCGGGTGCGGATCGCCGCCCAGTTCCACCGGCCAGCTGGCGGCCAACCCGGCGAGCCGGGCCACGGCCACGGCCGGATCAGCGCCGCGCCCGACGGCCAGACCGAGCAGGTACGCGGAGACCGGCGCACCGGGTCGCAGCACCTGGTGAGCCACGTCGCGGGCCAGATCCAGCACGGTCGGCACCGGCACCTCCGCGGGATCGAGACCGAGCTCCGCACAGGCGGCCGTGACCCAGTCGTCCAGCACCGTCATCGTGTCCACTCCTCCGCCCGCCGTAGGTCACGCTCAGTGTCGCAGTCGAACCAGGGCTCCGGGCCGGCACCGTGCCACGTCACCTCGCGCACGGTGAGGCCGGCGAGCAACTCCCGCAGCGGCGCACCGGCCACCGCACCGCCGCGTCGAACGGTGAGTCGATCGACGGCCGTCCGCAGGGCCGCTGACCGCCACACCCCGCACAGCGTCTGCCGTCGCCCCGACCGGTCCACGTAGCAGGCTCCGTCGACCGTCACCGTCCCCGGCCCTCGCCTGCTCGCCGGCTCGGCGGACCGGGGACGGTCGACGCCGTGCAGGTGGTCCAGCAGGTCGCCGACGGCGTCCCGGGTCAGCAGGGGCAGGTCGGCGGCGAGCAGGGCGACGACGGGTACCTCCGGGTCGAGCAGGGCCAGCCCGGCCGCGACGGCGGCCACCGGTCCGCCGCCCGGTGGCGTCTCCCGGGCCAGCCGAACTCCGGTGATCGCCGGTCCGGGGCCGACCAGGATGCGGGGCGACGCGTCGGCCACGGCGGTCAGCACCCGCTCGCGCATCGGCACCCCGCCGACCGGTAACACCGGCTTGTCCCGCCCGCCCATCCGACGCCCCGCCCCACCGGCGAGCACCACCGCCGCGTACGCCGTCATGCCGCCACGCTAGCCGCCCGCACGCCCCCGGAGGAGCCGACGGCGGCAGGCATGGTGGCCAGCCCCTGTCGAGCTGAACGCACGGACGAATCATCCGCGCGGCGCAACCGGCGCATCCTGGCCGGGGCGGCGTGCCGCAGGTCGGGTGACCCGAGGCAGGATGGATGACGTGGGACGGGCCTCGGATCGACGTCATGTGGTGCGGGTGGATCTGGACGCGGCCGAGACCGGCCGACGCCGGGTGCGGCGACCGGACACGCTCGCCGCGGAGGAGCCGTTGGAGATCCGGGTCGGTTCCGCCGGACCTGGGCGTCGTCCGCCGCTGACCGTCACCATGCGTACCCCGGGTGACGATCTCGACCTGGCGATCGGTTTCCTGTTCAACGAGGGTCTGATCCGCTCCGCGGACGACGTGTCCACCGCGCAGCTGTGTGCCGGCACCGACACCCCGAACACCTACAACGTGGTCGACGTGACCCTGGCGCCCGGGGTACCGGACCCGGTGACCGACCCGACCCGGCACTTCCCCACCACAAGCGCCTGCGGGGTGTGCGGCAAGGCGAGCATCGACGCGGTCCGTACCCGGTCGCGGTACGACGTCGGCGACGACCCGCTCAGCGTGCCGGCGGAGCTGTTGGCCGAGTTGCCGCAGCGGCTGCGGGCCGGGCAGCGGGGCTTCGACCGCACCGGCGGTCTGCACGCGGCGGGCCTGTTCTCCACGGCCGGCGAGCTGGTGGTGCTGCGCGAGGACGTGGGTCGGCACAACGCGGTCGACAAGGTGGTGGGCTGGGCGGTACGCGAACATCGGCTGCCGCTGACCGGGCAGGTGCTGCTCGTGTCGGGTCGGGCCAGTTTCGAGCTGACCCAGAAGGCGTGGATGGCGGGGGTGCCGCTGCTCGCCGCGGTGTCGGCACCGAGCACCCTCGCGGTCGACGTGGCCGCTGAGGCCGGAATGACCCTGGTCGGGTTCCTGCGGGGGCGGACGATGAACGTCTACACCGGCGGGCACCGGGTCGCCGACTGACCGCGTCCCGGCCCACCGTCAGCGGTTGGCCAGCATCTCGAACAGCTCCAGCCGGGCCGCGGCGTCCCGAGCGATCAGGAAACCCGCGATGCCCAGCACCCAGCCGAGCATGCTGCCCGAGGAGCGGACGATCCACGCGTTGAGCCGGGCGAGCACCGGCTCGACAAGCCTCGGCCAGGCCACCCGGGCGCCCAGCAACAGCATCGCCGGCAAGACCATGACCAGGCAGTAGCCGACGAGCAGCGCCATGCTGGTGGGCACCGCCAGGCCGGAGGTGGCGAGTAGACCCAGCGCGCCGAGGTACGGCAGCATCGTCGCCACCTCGGCCAACGCGGCGAACAGCGCCAACCCCACCAGCCAACGCGACGACGAGTCACCGGCGGTCACCCGGTCCCGCCAGCGCAGCACCCGACCCGTACCGGCACCCCGCTTGCCGTCGTACCGGAAGCTGAGCACGAGCAGGCCGACGCCGAGCACCAGCTGACCCCAGAGCACCAGCCGGTTGTCCAGCGCACCGCCCAGCAGCTCAGCCAAGCCGCTACCACCGAAGTACAGCAGCAACCCGACCACGAAGTAGATGCCGGCGATGGTGCCGAGGTAGATCATCACCCGCCGGACGCTCACCGGCCCCGGTGCCAGCAGCAGCCACACCGGGATGAACAGGGTGCCGATGCTGGTGCTGTCCACCAGCGCCAGCCCGGCCAGGGACAGCAGCAGGGCAAGGCTCATGCCGTACCAGGAGCAATCTCGGGCATGCGGCGATTATCCGGCACCGCCGCCAGGGCGGTGACCCCGCCGATCGCCCGCGTCGCCACCGCCCTGGACGGTAGCGCCGGCGTCGAGCAGACGCCGCCGACACCTGCCGGTTGGGCTCTGTTCGGGGAGCCGGTCATCGAGGACGCCGTCGTGCGCGCCGCCGCGCCCGACGCCGCGCTCTCGGCAGACCGGTCGCCGGCCAGCCGTCCAGCCGGGACGGTGGCACTCCCGGCGGAGCAGGTCGTCCAGCAGCACGGCGAGCGAGTAGTCCGGATGGTCGGTCAGCACCCGCTCCAGGGCCACCGCCGCCAACGCGCCCTGCCCGTCCCGCCAGGCGGCGAACGCGAGCAGGAGCCCGGGGCGGCGATCAGCTCCGGCGCGGCGCGGCGCAGCACCTCGGCCCAGAACGCGATGTCCTCGTCCCGGCCGTCGGTGCGCTCCCAGGCGTGGTCGCGTACCGGCAGGTGGGTGAGGAGCAGGCAGAGCCAGGCCAGCTCGTCGTCGGTCAGCCGCTCACCAGCACGGTGGCGCCGCACCGTGGCCCGCAACGCCGCCGTGCCGGCCGCCCGTGGGCCGGGCACCGAGCAGGTCGGCGGCGGGCGCGGTGGCCAGCAGGTCGGTGAGACGTTGCTCCGCCTGCTCGACCGCCACCCGCATCGCCTCCCCACCGACCGGAGCCACCTGTGCGGCGAGGGCCGCCCGGTCGGGCAGGGCAACCTGTCCGGCGAAGACCGCCGCCGCCGGCACCGCGCTGGACTGCGGGTCGTAACGGGTGCCCTCCGGCGGGCAGCACTCCGGCTCGGTGCAGAGGTAGGACCACCACCGCCCGTCGGTGACCCGCAGCGCGTCGAGCACGGCCAGCCCGGCCTCGGCCAGCGCGGCCCGGACCGCGTCCACCGCCGGGGTCACCCGGGTGGCCGGACCGTACCCGACGACGGTGGCCGAGTCGGCACCCTGTCGGGCGGTCACCGCGGCGATGTGCTGACCGGGCTCGTAGGGGTCGGCGTCGCCGGGCAGGTCGCCGCGCGCCGCGAAGACGATCCGCTTACCGGACAGCGCCACCACCACGATGCTGTCGGTGGGATGGAAGCCGAGCAGGTACGGCACGGCGGCGATGAGGTCGGCGGGAGAGCGTACGGACAGTCGGGGCAGCTCGGTCGAGTTCATGCAGGCAGCCTGCGAGCCCGGCATCCCGCGCCGCTGCCCCTGTGGACGACACGCCACTTATCCACAGTTACACAGAGTGTTCTCGCTGCTCACCAGGAATCGGCGGCCGTCGGGAAGTGGAAGCCGTCCCGTTGGCGATACGTTGCGGGGATGGATCTGGCGTACCTGCGGGCGCATCCCGAGCAGTTGCCCACCTTCCTGACCCATCAGCGGATCCGGGAGACGCCGGTGTCCGGCGGCGACATCTGTGCGGCTTCCCGGTTGACCCTGGACGACGGTCACTCGGTGTTCGCGAAGTCCTGGCCGGAGCACGCGGATCGGCCGGTGCCGGAGGGATTCTTCGCCGCGGAGGCGGCCGGGCTGCGGTGGCTACGCGAGGCCGATGCGGTCGCCGTACCGGAGGTGCTGGTCGCGTTGCCGCAGTTGCTGGCCCTTCAGTGGATCGAGCCGGGGGAGCCGAGCCCGGCGGCGGCCGACCGTCTCGGGCGGGAGTTGGCCGGACTGCACCGGGCTGGTGCCGACGCGTTCGGCGCTCGGTGGCCCGGGTTCATCGGCGCGCTGCCGGCGGACAACACGCCGGACGACGGCCCGTGGCCGGAGTGGTTCGCTCGGGCCAGGCTGCTGCCCTACCTGCGCCGATCGGTCGACGGTGGAGCCCTCACCAGCGCCGACGCGGCCCTGGTCGAGCAGGTCATCGCCCGGGTCGACGAGTTCGGCGGTGACGAGCCACCCGCCCGCATCCACGGTGACCTCTGGCCGGGCAACCTGCTCTGGGGTGACGACGACCGGGTCTGGCTGGTCGACCCGGCGGCGCACGGTGGGCACCGGGAGACCGACCTGGCCCAGTTGGCGCTCTTCGGCGGCCCGCCGCACCACGACCGGATCATGGCGGCGTACCAGGAGAGCTGGCCGCTCGCCGACGGATGGCGGGCCCGGGTGCCGCTGCACCAGCTGCACCTGCTGCTCGTGCACACCGCGCTCCTCGGTGCCGCGTACCGCGATTCGGTAACCCGCAGCGCCCGGGACGCCCTGAACGGGGTCGGTCGCGCTACCGTCGACCAGTGAGCCTCCCCCCGCCCACCGGCCTCGTCGACCGGTACGGCCGCGTCGCCCGAGACCTGCGGGTGTCGCTGACCGACAAGTGCAACCTGCGCTGCACCTACTGCATGCCCGCCGAGGGGCTGCCCTGGCTGGCCGGGCCGCACCTGCTCACCGACGACGAGGTGGTCCGGCTGATCCGGGTCGCGGTGTGCCGGCTCGGGGTCGACGAGGTGCGGTTCACCGGCGGTGAACCGCTCATCCGTCCCGGTCTGGTCGGCATCGTCGAAGCCGTCGCGGCCCTCGACCCGCGCCCCCGGATCTCGCTCACCACGAACGGCATCGGCCTGGACCGACTCGCCCCCGCGCTGCGCGCCGCCGGACTGGACCGGGTGAACGTCTCGCTCGACACGCTGGACCGGGAACGCTTCACCCGACTCACCCGTCGGGATCGGCTGGCCGACGTGCTGGCCGGTCTGGCCGGCGCGGCCACCGCCGGGCTGACGCCAGTCAAGATCAACGCCGTGTTGATGCGCGGTGTCAACGAGGACGAGGCACCGACGCTGCTGCGCTTCGCCCTCGACCACGGCTACGAGCTGCGGTTCATCGAGCAGATGCCGCTGGACGCGCAGCACGGCTGGGATCGCGCCGCCATGGTGACCGCCGACGAGATCCTGGCCGCGCTGCGTGCCGCGTACGACCTCAGCCCGGACCCGACCGAACGCGGCACCGCGCCCGCCGAGACCTGGCTGGTCGACGGCGGCCCGGCCCGGGTCGGCGTGATCGGCACGGTGACCCGGCCCTTCTGCGGCGACTGCGACCGGACCCGGCTCACCGCCGACGGGCAGATCCGCAACTGCCTGTTCGCCACCGAGGAGTCGGACCTGCGCGGTGCGCTGCGGGCCGGAGCCGACGACGAGGAACTGGCCCGCCGCTGGCGGGCGGCGACGCTGGGCAAGCGGGCCGGGCACGGCATCGACGACCCGTCCTTCCTGCAACCGACCCGGCCGATGTCGGCCATCGGAGGCTGACCGTGGCGAGCGTCACCGTCCGCTATTTCGCCGGGGCCCGGGCCGCGGCCGGCCGCGCCGAGGAGACCACCACCGCTGGTCGGTCGCTCGACGAACTGGTGGCCGAGCTGGCCGAGCGGCACGGCGGCCGGTTGGCACCGGTGCTGGCGGTGTCGAGTTTTCTGATCGACGGCGTGACCTGTCATGATCGGCAGAAGCCGCTGCCGGCCGGGGCGACGATCGACGTCCTGCCTCCCTTCGCCGGCGGCTGAGGGGGAGCCACACGTGTTCGCGGTACTCGGCTTCGTCATCACCCTTGCCGTGATCACCGGGTTGATCCATCTCTACCTGTGGAAACGGTTGGTGAAGGACACCACCACCGCCGGACGCTGGCGGCGGGCCGGCACGGTCACCGCCGTGGTGCTGGCCCTGCTGGTGCCGGCCACGATGGTCGGCACCCGAGCCGGGATGTACTGGCTGGCCTGGCCGGGCTACCTCTGGCTCGCGCTGATGTTCTACCTGCTGGTGCTGCTCGTCGTGCTGGAAGTCCCGATGGTGGTGGCGCGGCTGGTGCTGCGCCGCCGGTCGGTCCTGGTCGCTCCGGAGCCGGTACTGGTCGGTCCGGCCGCCGCCCCCGTGCCCGGGTCGTCGACCGACGAGCCGGCCGACGGCGAGCCGGCCGCGCCGGGTGCACCAGCCCAGCCGACCGCCGACGGTCCGACGGATGGACCGGCCGCCGGCGCGGTCGGCCCCGACCACGATCCGGGCCGCCGCCTGCTGCTCGCCCGGGGTGCCGCGATCTTCGCCGGACTCACCGCCACCGGCCTGGTCGGCTACGGCGTACGCACCGCGCTGGGTCCGCCCCGGCTGGACCGGGTGCAGATCCGGCTGGCCAAGCTGCCCCGCAGCATGGACGGCCTGCGCATCGCCACCGTCTCGGACATCCACATCGGCCCGCTGACCGGCCGGGCGCACACCGAGCGGATCGTGGCCGCGATCAACCGGCTGGACGCCGACATCGTCGCCGTGGTCGGCGACCTGGTCGACGGCACGGTGGCCGAGCTGGGCGACGACGCCGCACCGCTGCGCGACCTGCAAGCACGCCACGGCAGCTACTTCGTCACCGGCAACCACGAGTACTACTCCGGGGTGGAGGAGTGGGTGGCCGAGGTCGACCGGCTCGGGCTGCGGGTGCTCCAGAACCAACGACTGGAGATCGCCACCCGTGGTGGAGTGCTCGACCTGGCCGGCGTCAACGACGTCTCCGCCGTCGGCAACGGTGTCTCCGCGCCGCCGGACTACGACGCCGCGCTGGGTGACCGTGACCCGTCCCGGCCGGTGGTGCTGCTCGCCCACCAGCCGGTGGCGGCCCTGGAGGCGGCGCGGTACGGGGTCGACCTGCAACTGTCCGGCCACACGCACGGCGGTCAGATCGTCCCCTTCAACCTGCTGGTGAAGCTGGAACAGCCGGTCGTCTCCGGGCTCGGTGAGGTGGACGGGACCAAGGTCTACGTGACCAACGGCGCCGGCTTCTGGGGGCCTCCGGTACGGGTCGGCGCGGAGCCTCAGGTCACCCTCGTCGAGCTTCATTCGGCATAGCGCAGCTCACCTCCGTGCGTGGCGGCGCGCGGGAGCGCAGCCGGTCGTGACAGGATGCGGCGTGCCCCCGTTCAGCGCCGTACCCCCCGGTGGCCTGTCGCCCTTCGTCGCGGACCTGCACATCCACTCGAAGTACTCGCGGGCCTGTAGCCGCGACCTGACCCTGCCGAACCTGGGCTGGTGGGCGCGACGCAAGGGCATCGCGGTCCTCGGTACCGGTGATTTCACCCATCCGGCCTGGTACGACCACCTGCGGGAGACCCTGCATCCCGCCGAGCCGGGCCTGTACCGGCTGTCGCCGCAGGCGGAGCGGGACATCGCCCGTCGGCTGCCGCCCCGGCTGGCCAGCGAGGCGGAGGGCGATCCGGTCCGGTTCATGCTCAGCGTGGAGATCTCCACGATCTACAAGCGGGACGACCGGACCCGCAAGGTTCATCACCTGATCTACCTGCCGGACCTGGACGCGGTGGGCCGGTTCAACGCCGCGCTCGGCCGGATCGGCAACCTCGGCTCGGACGGCCGGCCCATCCTCGGTCTGGACTCGCGCGATCTGTTGGAGATCACGCTGGAGGCGAGTGGGGACGGATACCTGGTACCGGCACACATCTGGACGCCGTGGTTCTCCGCGCTGGGCTCGAAGTCCGGCTTCGACGCGATCGCCGACTGCTACGCCGATCTGGCCGAACACATCTTCGCGGTGGAGACCGGGCTCTCCTCGGACCCGGCGATGAACTGGCGGGTGGGCAGCCTGGACCGCTACCGGCTGGTCTCCAACTCCGACGCGCACTCACCACCCGCCCTCGCCCGGGAGGCCACCGTCTTCGCCTCGGCCCGGGACTACTTCGCCATCCGGGAGGCGCTGCGTACCGGTGACGGGCTGGCTGGGACGATCGAGTTCTTCCCTGAGGAGGGCAAGTACCACGCCGACGGCCACCGGCTGTGCGGGGTGAACTGGGCACCGGAACGGACCCGGGAGGCCGGCGGACGCTGCCCGGAGTGCGGTAAGCCGTTGACGGTGGGCGTACTGAGCCGGGTCGAGGATCTGGCCGACCGGCCCGAGGGGTACCGGCCGCAGCACGCTCCCGACGTGACCCACCTGATCCAGCTCGCCGAGATCCTTGGCGAGATCCACAAGGTTGGTCCGCGCTCGAAGCGGGTCGAGGGGAAGCTCACCGAGCTGGTCGCCGCGCTCGGCGCGGAGTTGGAGATCCTGATTCGCGTTCCGCTGGACGAGATCGGCCGGATCGGCGGCGAGTTGCTCGCCGAGGGCATCGGCCGGCTCCGTCGCGGTGAGGTCCGCCGGGTGCCGGGCTACGACGGCGAGTACGGCGTGATCACCCTGTTCGACCCGACGGAGCTGACCGACGGCACCGGGGTGTCCGCCGGGCAGGAGACGCTGTTCGACGTACCGGTGGTGCCCGCACCGCGACGTGCCTCGGAGTCCATGGCCAAGACGGGTGCTGCGACGAAGCCGGCGACCGGTGCGCAGCGCCCGCCGGCGAAGCCTGAGCCCAAGCGCAGGCCGGCGGTCCCGGCACCGCCGATCGCGCCGGCGCCCTCTCCGCACGAGCCGTTCGAACCGATGCTCGCCGGCATGGAGGAGGTCGGCACCGGCCTGCTCGACCGGCTCGACGCGATGCAGCGGGTCGCCGCCTCGGCCCCCGGAGGTCCGCTGTTGATCGTCGCCGGTCCCGGTACCGGCAAGACGCGCACGTTGACCCACCGCATCGCGTACCTGTGCGCCGAGTTGAACGTCTTTCCCGAGCAGTGCCTGGCCATCACGTTCACCCGGCGGGCCGCCGAGGAACTGCGGCACCGCCTGGACGGCCTGCTGGGCCCGGTCGCCGAGGACGTCACCGTCGGCACGTTCCACTCGCTCGGGCTGACCATCCTGCGGGAGAACACCCAGGCCGCCGGGCTGGTCGAGGGCTTCCGGATCGCCGACGACGCGGAGCGGGCCGCCGTGCGGGCCGAGGCCGGGGACGATCCGGCCCGCTACACGACGCTGCTGCGCAAACAGGGTCTGGTGGACCTGGACGAGTTGCTCACCCTGCCGGTGGCGCTGCTGCTTCAGGACCGGCGGCTGGTCGACCGGTACCGCGAGCGCTGGCGGTGGATCTTCGTCGACGAGTACCAGGACGTCGACGCGGTGCAGTACGAACTGCTGCGCCTGCTCAGTCCACCCGACGGCAACCTGTGCGCGATCGGCGACCCGGACCAGGCGATCTACTCGTTCCGTGGTGCCGACGTCGGGTACTTCCTGCGCTTCTCGCAGGACTTCACCGATGCCCGGCTGGTCCGGCTCAACCGCAACTACCGGTCGTCGGCGCCGATCCTGGCCGCCGCGGTGCAGGCCATCGCGCCGTCATCGCTGGTGCGGGGTCGCCGGTTGGATCCGGCCCGGCTCGACCCGGAGGCCCCGCTGGTCGGCCGGTACGCCGCCACCTCCGTCGCGGACGAGGCCGACTTCGTGGTACGCACCGTCGACGAGCTGGTCGGTGGCCTGTCCCACCGGTCGCTCGATTCCGGCCGGATCGACGGCCGGTCGACCACGCTGTCCTTCTCGGACATCGCGGTGCTGTACCGCACGGACTCGCAGGCGGCCCCGATCGTGGACGCGCTGGCCCGGGCCAACATCCCGGTGCAGAAGCGCTCGCACGACCGGCTGCGGGACCGCCCCGGGGTCACCGCCATCGCTCGCGAGCTGCGGCACGCCCCCGGTGTCGAGGGTGCCCTGCCCGCCCGGGTACGCCTCGCCGGCCAGGTGCTCGCGGACCGGTTCGCCATCCCGACCCTGGACGGGTCCGGCGGGATACGCCCGGAGGACGTCCGGACCGCCGTCGACCTGCTGACACCGCTGGCCCGCCGGTGCGGCGACGACCTGGAGATGTTCCTGTCACAGCTCGCCACCGGCGCCGAGGTGGACGCGATCGACCCGCGTGCCGAGGCGGTCACCCTGCTGACCCTGCACGCCGCGAAGGGTCTGGAGTTTCCGGTGGTCTTCCTGGTCGGTGTCGAGGACGGGCTGCTGCCACTGCGTTGGCCCGGCGCCCCGACCGACGAGGCAGCGGTGGCCGAGGAGCGGCGACTCTTCTTCGTCGGGTTGACCCGGGCCCAGGACCGGCTCTACGTCAGCCACGCCGCCCGTCGGTTCCGGCACGGCTCGGAGCGGGACTGCCGCCCGTCACCGTTCATCGACGCGGTGGACCCGGGCCTGTTCGAACGCCTCGGCGACAGCGCGGGCCCCCGGCGACCCAAGGACCGCCAGCTGCGCCTCATCTGACGCTGGTGCGCTGTCCAGACAGCGCACCTGGGCCGGTCGGGTTGCCGACCGGCTCGGCGGCTGTGCCACCTTGGACCGTCCGCACGCACTACGGTGACGGTGGCGGTGCCGGTTGGTCGTCCGACCACCCACCGGCTCCACCCGAGGCTCAGGAGGGCGTGCATGGCGAACTACGGACCACCGGGGCCGGGCCCGCAGCCGTGGCACGAGCCGCAACCCGGCGAGTGGTACGGCCACGGCCGGCCGCCCGACGCACCGCCGCCGCACGACCCGGACCAGACCCGCGAGTTCGGTCGCCCGTACGGCGACCAGTCCCACGGTCGCGCCCCCGGACAGAACTACGGGTACGGCCAGGACCCCGGCAGCGGTCAGGACCACGGGTACAGCCGGGACCACGGAGGTGGACAGCGCTACGGGCCCGGCGAGTCCTACGACTCCGCAGGTCACGGCGGCGGTTGGTACGGCACCACCGACCCGGGACACCTCCCACAGGCTCCGGATACCTGGGAGCGGTCCGCCCACCAGCACGACGCGGAGACCGGGTACGCCGGCACCCCCGCGCCACCGCCACCGCGCCGGCGCGGACGGATGCTCGTCGTGCTGGCAGCCGGTCTGGTGCTGATGCTGGGCGGTGCGACGGCGTTCTATCTGCTCGGGCGGGACGGCGAGGCACCGACCCCGGTGGCCGCGCCGACCGAGGAGGGGGCACCCGCCCCGGACGCTCAGGACGACGAGACCACGCCCGACGACCCGGCCGCCGCATCCTCCGCCGACCCCCGCTTCGTGCAGGCGGGGCAGTGTGTACGCAACGACTCGGGGGCCGGCGGCAAGCCCAGGCTGCTGCTGAGTGAGTGTGCGCCGAGGTCGTACGAGGTGCTGCGGCGCATCGACGGCAAGACCAGCGGAGAGCGTGACGCCGAGGAGAAGTGCGCGGCGGTCGACGGCTACACCAACTGGTACTTCTACGACAGCGAGTTGGACTCGCTCGACTTCGTGCTGTGCCTCAAGCAGCGCGGCTGAGGACCTATCACCGAAACTAGTGCTGTCTAGCCTGCAGACTAGACAGCACTAGTTTTTGGTCGAGGGCAACACGCCGGTACCGCCGTCTATCCATCTCTAGCCTCTCCTCTAGACGGCCCGATACTCTGCGATGCGTGGATCCGGTCCGCAACCCCTACGCGCCGGGCGCCGGCCAGCGTCCGCCCGAACTCGCCGGGCGGGGGCGGGAACTGGACGTCTTCGACATCGTCCTGGAACGCATCGCCCGCGGCCGACCGGAACGCAGCCTGATGCTCACCGGGCTCCGCGGCGTCGGCAAGACCGTCCTGCTGAACACGTTGCGCTCGCAGGCGATCAACCGGCTCTGGGGCAGCGGAAAGATCGAAGCACGACCGGATCAGTCGTTGCGCCGACCGGTCGCCGCCGCCCTGCACATGGCCGTCCGGGAGCTGGCACCGAGGCACCGGGCACCGGAGCGGATCGACGCCTTCCTCGGGGTGCTCAAGGCCTTCGCCCAACGTGGCGCGCCGACCGGCCGGGGTGGGGCCGCTCCGAAGCTGCGCGACAGGTGGCAGCCCGGCATCGACGTGCCAGCGGCAAGTGGGCGGGCCGACTCCGGCGACATCGAGATCGACCTGGTGGAACTGCTCACCGACGCCGCCTCCGTCGCCAGCGACGTGGGCACCGGCGTCGCCATCTTCATCGACGAGATGCAGGACCTCGGGCCGGAGGACGTCTCCGCGCTCTGCGCCGCCTGCCACGAGCTTTCGCAGCTCGGCGCGCCCCTGATCGTGGTCGGGGCCGGGCTGCCGCACCTGCCGGCGGTGCTGAGCGCGGCGAAGTCGTACTCCGAGCGGCTGTTCCGCTACCAGCGCATCGACCGCCTCGACCGGATCGCCGCCGACCACGCACTCTGCGCGCCGGCCGAGCGGGAGGACGTGGCGTACGAGGCAAAGGCCCTCGACCTGCTCTACGAGAAGTCCGGCGGATATCCGTACTTCGTGCAGGCGTACGGGAAGGCGACCTGGGACCACGCCCCCCGGTCACCGATCACCCCGGCCGACGTACGCGTCGCCGCACCGGAGGCCGAGGCGGAGCTGGCCGTGGGCTTCTTCGGCTCCCGCTTCGAGCGGGCCACCCCCGCCGAGCGGGAGTACATGCGCGCGATGGCGACGCTGTCGCTCGTCGAAGGGGACAACGACGGCGGCGGCCGGGACGACATGGACGCGGCGGCGCCGACCTCGGAGATCGCCCGAGCCCTCGGCCGTAAGCCTGCCAGCCTCTCGCCTGCTCGGGATGCGTTGATCAAGAAAGGGCTGATCTACTCCGGGGAACGCGGCACCGTCGCCTTCACCGTCCCCCACTTCGGCCGCTACCTGCGCACCCAGCCCGCCTGAGCTGGATCTCCACGGAGACCGGCCAGAGTTGGCGCGGCTGCGGCGCGCCACGGCACGGCGTTCGGTGGTCGATGCCCTCCTGCGGTCCTGTCGAGCCACTCACATGAACTCGCCGCGCCGGACCGAGCGATCCGCATCGTGTGGTCGGTCAGCGGTCCGAGCTGTGACATGGCAGGCGAGTCCAGGTGAGACAGCGGTCAGACCTTGGACCAGGGCGGTGGGAAGACCACCTCGCCCCGCGGGGGTGGCGGCTCGCCGCTGGTGGCCGGCGGCAGCACCAGTGCCTGCCACGGCTCGCCGAGGCCGGACCAGGGGCTGGTCAGGCCCAACTGGTCGGCCCGGCTGAAGCCGAAGCGCCGGTAGTAGGCCGGATCGCCGAGGACCACCACCAGCCGCTCACCGAGTTCCGTAGCCGCCTCCAGGGCGGCCTGCACCACCGACGTGCCGAGCCCGATCCGCTGCCGGTGCGGCGCCACACCCACCGGGCCCAATGCCAGCGCCGGTGTGCTGGCCGTGCCCGAATTGACAAGCACCCGGGTGAGCAGGGCACAACCGACGATCTTCCCGCCGTACTCGGCGACCATCGCCAGCTCCGGCAGCCACGCGTCGCTGCCCCGCAGCTCGTCGACGAGGCGTACCTCCGGTGGGACGGCGACGTCGGGTCGGGCGAACGCCGCGGCCAGCACCCGGCGGATCGCGCCGGTGTCGGCCGGGTCCTCGGGTCGCAGCCGCAGGGTCGTCACGCGGCGTAGGGTACCCCGGAAGACCCGTCCATCCGCGACGGTCCTCGATTCCGGGCGCGGCGGCACCGACACACTCGATCGATCGACATACCCCGTTGCGGGGCGTAGTCACGCCCCGGACAGGGTATGACTGTTCCATGACGCCCGTACGATCCCTCGCCCGCGCCATGCTGAGCGGCATCTTCGTGGTCAGCGGCGCCCGCAACTTCGCCAACCCCGGCCGCCTGACGCCCACCGCGAAACCGATAACCGATCGGGTGACGCCGCTGCTGGAGCGGGCGCATCCGCGGATCCCCACGGATACTGAAACCCTGATCCGAGCCAACTCGGCCGTGCAGCTCGGTGCCGGGCTCATGCTGGCCACCGGGCGGTTCACCCGGCCGGCGGCCCTGGTGCTGGCCGGCACGCTGATCCCGGTCACCCTCGCCGGGCACCCCTTCTGGCTCAACGACGACCCGGCAGCGAAGAGCAACAACCAGATCCACTTCCTGAAGAACCTCGGTCTCTTCGGTGGGTTGCTGCTCGCCGCCGCGGACACGGAGGGTAAGCCCGGACTACGCTGGCGGGCCGGTCACCGCATCGGCCACTCGCGACGGTCGGTGCGCCGCGCCGTCCGGACCGCCCGTCGGGAGGCCCGGATCGCCCTCCGGTCCGCCGCCACCGCTCGGCGGCTGCCCGGCTGAGCGGTAGGCGTCCCCCTCACCCCCGCTGAGCTGCGATCCAACCACCCCCACCCAGGCTAAGGCCGCGAATCACCTGAACCGCCCGGTAGGCGTTAACGCGGTGGAAATGTCAAAAGAATGTGTGGGATCGGACACGGTCGCATAACGCGGGAGGCACTGACGTGAGGCGCCGTTCTAGGCTCCGTACTGGACCTGGACGGGTAGGACGACCTTGGTACGGGGGTGGCCACGCCATGCCGACGATCGTCGGTAGAGGGCTGGACCGCCTCGCCACAGTCCGTCGCGTAACGCGTGGGATCGATCGTAGGACAGTCGTACGGGCGGGCATCGTCGCCGCCGTCGCCTACGCCGCATGGCTTGCCATCGGCGCTTTCGGGCGTCCGTACAACTTCTTCGACATGAAGATCTACCACGGCGCGGTGGTCTGGTGGGCGAGCGGTCACGAGCTGTACGAGTTCGTAGCGCCCGACACAACTCTGGGTTTCACCTACCCTCCCTTCGCCGGGCTGGCCATGCTGCCGATGGCGCACCTGCCGGTCACCCTGGCCGGTCTGGTCAACGCCGCGGTCAGCATCGCCGCGCTGGCCGTGGTGCTGGCCGCGCTGCTGCGCCCGATCGTCGACCGGCTGGGCTGGCCACTGTGGTACACGGTGGCCATCGCCACGCCGCTGGCCGTCGCCATCGAACCCACCCGGGAGACGCTCGGCTACGGGCAGGTCAACCTGCTGCTGTTCGCCCTGATCCTGGCCGACCTGGTCGCCCTGCGCTGGCGCTCACGCCGCGGCACCCACCAGGCCGAGGACGACGGCCCGCTGCTGCGGTTCGTCTACGGCGGTGCCTGGGCCGGCGTGGGCATCGGCCTGGCCACCGCCGTCAAGCTGACCCCGGCCCTGTTCATCTTCTACCTGATGATCACTCGACAGTGGCGGGTGGCCGCGACGGCCGTCGGCACCGCCGTCGGAGTGACCATCGGCAGCTTCGGCATCGTCGGCGCGGAGTCCCGCGACTACTTCGGCAGCGTGCTGTGGCAGACCGAACGGGTGGGCGCCGCCGACATGACGCCCAACCAGTCCCTGGCCGGTCTGCTGGCCCGGCTCTACGACTCGATCGAGACCCCCGGCCTGCTCTGGCTCGCCTTCTCCGTGCTGGTGCTGGCGCTCGGGCTGTCCCGGGCGTCCAACGCCCACTCCGACGGCGACGAACTGACCGCCTTCACGCTTGTCGGCCTGACCGCCAACGTGATCAGCCCGATCTCCTGGACGCACCACCTCGTCTGGGTGATCCCGGCGATCATCGTCCTGGCCGACAACGCGATCCGTCGGCACGATGCCAGCCGGGGGCCGATCCGATCCGCGTCAACGCCGTACGGCGGGCCGCCGGGAGTCGCCACCCTCCGACCACCGATCTGGTACCCGACGCTCACCGGGTTCCGCCACGGCATCGCCGCCATCGGGCTCTACCTGCTCTTCCTGATCTCGCCCATCTGGCCGTACGAGCACCAACTGCCGGAGGTCTCCCACTACCAGGACGGCCTGTTCGGCGCGTTGATGGAGAACTCCCTGGCGCTGGCGCTGATCCTGCTGGTCGCCGCACTGCCGTGGCGGCCCGGGGCGGAACCCGCCTTCCACACCGACCGGGCGGCGCGCGCCTCGATGCTGTACGGACGGCGTTAGGCCCACCGCTCAGGGGCAGTTCACCCACTCCTCGGTGCCGTCGGTGAAGACCTGCCGCTTCCAGATCGGCAGCCGGGCCTTCGCCTCGTCCACCAGCCGGGCACAGGCAGCGAACGCGGCGGCGCGGTGGGCGGTGCTGACCGCCGCCACCAGGGCCACGTCGCCGATGGCCAGTGGGCCGATGCGGTGCGACACCGCCACGGCGTACACGTCGGGGTCGGCGGCGATCTCGTCGGCGACCTCCTGGAGCACCTTCGCGGCGTTCGGGTGGCCCTCGTACTCCAGGCTGACCACCGACCGCCCGTGGTCGTGATCGCGCACCACCCCGGCGAACGACACCACCGCGCCGGCCCGAGGGTCGGCGACCGCCGCCTCGTGGGCGGCGAGATCCAGTGGCTGGTCGGTAACGGTGCTGATGACGGTCACCATGCCCGCTCCCCAGGTAGCAGCGGCAACGGCACGATCGGAACCCGATCACCCACCGAGCCGGTGGTGCCGGGGCTGATCACGGCGAACCCGTCCGCGTTGGCGAGCCCGCGCAGCATGGCCGAACCGACGTGCCGGACCGGGTGGGCCGTCCCGGCGACCCGGTCGAGCCGCACCAGCGCCAGGTGGGTCTGGTTGCCACGGCCGGCAACAGACTCGGCGAGGACGGCGTGCGGAAGTGTCGGCAACGACCGACCGGCGAGCCCGGCCAGTAGCGGGACCACGAGAGACACCAGCGCGATGACGGCGGACTGCGGGTTGCCGGGCAGCCCGGCCACGAACCGGACCTGACCGTCGGCACCGACCAACCTGGCCAGCAGCATCGGGAAGCCGGGACGCACCGCGACCGTGTTGACCACGTATTCCGCACCTAACGTCGCCAGCGCCGGGTGCAGGTAGTCGACCGGGCCGTGCATGGTGCCGCCTGTGGTGCAGACCAGTTCGGCGTGGTCCAGGGCGGCGCGCAGCGCGGCCACGTGAGCGTCAAGCGTGTCGGCGACGGGGCCGACCACGCCGTCGGGATCGATGCGGCAGCCGTACCGTCGTAGCCAGCCCGGCACCGCTGGGCCCAGCGCGTCACGGACCCGCCCGTCGCCCGGCGGGCCCGCGGTGAGCAGCTCGTCGCCGAAGACCAGCAGTGCGGCCCGAGGCTGCCGGCGTACCCGCAGCGTGTCGAGGCCACACGAGGCGGCCAGACCGATCACCGCTGGGTCGACCGGTGTTCCGGCCGGCAGCAGTTCCTCACCGGCGGTCGCCTCCTCGCCGGGCCGCCGCCACTCCGGCGTGGCACGCGGCACGCCGTCGACAAACCCCGCCGGGGTACGCCTCGACTCCTCCACCCTGAGCACCGCCGAGGCACCCGCCGGCACCATCGCCCCGGTGGCGATCTCGACCGTCGTTCCGTCCTCGGTCAACGGGGCAGCCGTACTGCCGGCGAGGACCCGCCCGACGACCCGCCACGGGCCGGCACCACGAACCGCCCAGCCGTCCACACTCGACGTCGGGAACGCCGGCAGGTCGGTCCGGGGGGTGAGTGGTTCGGCGAGAGTGTGCCCGTCGGCCCGGCGAGTGGCAGCCGACGGCGGGCAGCGCGGCGGCCAGGCCGGCCGCGTGCACCTGAGCGGCCTGCGCCCAGTCGGCCGGCGGTGGCGCGGAGACCTCGTCGGTGGAGGCGGTTTCCTTTCTCACCGGCCGAGCCTAACCGGCCGCCGGGTGGTCGCCACCGCGCAGCTGATCGACCGTGTGGGCCAGGATCGGTCCCAGCACGGCGAGGCCGTCCCGTGCCCCGCCGGTCGAGCCGGGCAGGTTCACCACAAGCGTGCGGCCGGCCACCCCGGCCACCCCTCGGGAGAGTACGGCGGTAGGCACCTTGTCGCGGCTGTGCGCTCGGATCGCCTCGGCGATGCCGGGAATCTCGTAGTCGAGCAGGGCCCGCGTCACGTCGGGTGTGCGATCGGTGGGGGTGATCCCGGTGCCGCCGCTGGTCAGCACCACGTCGATGCCGTCCGCCACGGCCGCCCAGACCGCCTGGCCGACCGGGTCGCCGTCCGGCACGACCACCGGTTCGTCCACCGCGCAGCCCAACTCCCGCAGCCCGGCGACGAGGAGCGGGCCGCTGGTGTCGGCGTAGACACCGGCGGCGGCCCGGTTGGAGGCCACCACCACCCGGGCGCGGATCACGGCCGGTCCTCCGGGCGCTGCCACAGGCCGGTCTTGCCGCCCTCCTTGCGCAGCACTCGGACCGCGTCGACGCTGGCCGCCGGGTCCACGGCCTTGACCATGTCGACCAGAGCCAACCCGGCGACCGCGACCGCGGTCAGCGCCTCCATCTCCACGCCGGTGCGGTCGGCGGTACGGGCGGTGGCGGTGATCTCGACCGTGTCGGCGGTCAGCGTCAGGTCGATGGTGACACCGTGCAGGGCGATCGGGTGGCACAGCGGAATCAGGTCGGAAGTGCGCTTGGCGCCCATGATCCCGGCGAGTCGCCCGACCGCCAGGGCATCACCCTTCGGCAAGCCGTCTCCACGCAGCAGGTCGATCACCTCACGGGTGGTCCGCAGCCGGCCGGCGGCGGTCGCCGCACGACCGGTGACCTGTTTGGCGGAAACATCGACCATGCGCGCCGCACCGGCGGTGTCGACGTGGGTGAGCTGGGCAGGTTCGGTCACGGTCGCGAGCCTATCCGTGCCGTGCGACAGTCGGTACGGCGCTCGGAAGGAGCGGCGCTCCCGCGCCGCTCCTTCCGAGACCGGCCTGCCTCGGGTTGCTGGGGTAGACCCGGCGGCAGGGGTCGCGACGAGATCCGGCAACTGTCGGATCTCCCCCCGTCGGCGAACGTCCGGGAGGCTAACGACCCCGGCGATAAGAAATCGATAAGGACGAGGGCCGGAGAGGTCCGGCGATCAGCAGGTCGGCGTGCGCCGCTTCAGCTCGGCGAGACGGTGCTCGATCTCGAACCGCTCCGGTGCCCCGGTCGGCACGATGAGCACCAGTGCGCGCTCCAGATGTCGCCGCGCCTCGGCCGGGTCCGCGCCCAGCAGGTGCTCGGCCAGACCGGCCAGCGCCCGGGCCTGCTCGTAACGGTTGTCGATCCGGACCGCCAGGTCGAGCGCTCGCCTGTGGGCCCGCACGGCGGCGTCGATGTCGCCGTCGGCCGCCAGCGTCAGGCCGAACTCGTTCAACGCGGTGCACTCCGCCTGCCGCTCGGCCGAGTGGCCGGTGAGTTCCAGCGCCAACTCGTGCTGCCGCCGGGCCTCCGCGAGCAGACCCACGCCGCGATACGCCACGCCCATCACGCTGCGCGCGTCGGCCTCTCCGTACCGATGCCCCGTCTCGGCATAAAGGATCATGGCGGATCGCAGCAGCCGCAGTGCCTGGGCGTGCTCACCCTTGCGAGTCCGAACGGCGGCGATGTGGCTCAATGCGTTGGCGATCTGGTATCGGTCACCTTCCACCCGCGCCCAGAGCAGATGACAGCGATGCACCCGCAGCGCTTCCTCGTAGCGACCCAACCAGGTGAGGGCGATGCCGACGTTCGGCAGGTGTACCCGAACCTGGCCTATCAGCCGCATCGGAAGGTCGCGTAGTGCCGCCAGCGCGAGATCGGCGGACTCGTGAAAATCACCCACCAAGCAGTGCACCACGCTCAGGTTCCCCCGGATCCGGGCGATGTCTCCACGGTGGCCGATTGATTCAGCATCCACCAGCGCAGATTTCAGGCACCGGACCGCCTGGTCATGCGAACCGGTCTTGATCAACGCCGAGGCGAGGTAATTTTTCATGACGCCGACGGCCCGGCCGTCCCCCGCCTGCTCTGCGGCGGCCAGCCCCAGCTCGTGCGTACGCTGAATATCCTCGAAGTAGCCACGTACGTAGTAGAAGCGCCACAGCACACGGGCCATCTTCCAGGTGTAGCCGTGGAGTGAGTTCTTCGCCGCCAGTTCGATGAACAGATTCAGGTTGCCCCGCTCCCGCTCGACCCAGTCGATGTCGACCGTCTCGGAACCAGGCTGGATATCGGGTCGCTCCGGCGCTACGTCGCCAATGTCGCGGTAGATGTCGATGAGCCTGTTCAATGACGTCGTGGCGACGATCGACAATTGCATGACCTGGTCGAGCAGACTGGCGAGCGCAGCTCTTCGCACCTCCACCGAATCTGTCTCCAGGCACTTCTCGCGGGCGAACTGTCGAACCAGGTCGTGCATCCGGTAACGACCGTCCTCCGATTCTTCGACCAAGTGACGGTCGACCAGATCGTCGAGGATGTGACCGGCTTTCGCGTACGACAACCCGGACATCGCCGCGACCATGCTGGTGCAGTAATGTCCGGTATGTAGACCCAGTAAGCGGAACACCCGCTTACTCACCTCGTGCAACGGCTCATACGAGGCGGTGAAGGCCGCAGCGACGCTGCGCTCACCTGTTCCGAAGCTGGCCAGCCCAGAGTCATTCGCGGCCAGACGAGCGGCCAGGTCGACCAACCGGCGGTTGCGTCGGTGAGCCAGTCGCGACCCGACCAGCCGGATCGCCAGCGGCAGGTAACCACAGTTACGGACTATCTCTGCGGCGGATTCAGGTTCCGCGTGCACCCGCTCTTCGCCAGCGCTGACCGCGAGCAGGCGGACGCCCTCTTCAGGCGACAGCACCGACAGGGATTCGGGAGGCCCGAGATCCAGGTCGAGAAGTCGACGACGGGAGGTGATCAGGATGACCGACGACGCGGTGACCGGCAACAGCGGAGCAACCTGGTCACTGTCCGCCGCGTTGTCGAGCACGACGACCACACGGCGAGCGGACAGTTCCCTGCGCCACAACCCCCGCCGTTCGTCGACATCCACTGGAATTCGGGGTGCCGGCACACCCAACTGGCGCAGGAGCACCACGAGGGCGGTGGCGGGATCCATCACGTTGCCCTCGTCGTGACCGCGCAGGTCGACGAAGAGTTGACCATCCGGGTGCGAGGCCGCCAGGCGTCTGGCGACCTGCACGGCGAGGGTCGTCTTGCCGCTGCCCGCCATCCCGTCGATCAGGTGAACGACGGGTGCCGGGCCTACGCCGGCTCGACTCCGGCCGACCATCCGCTCTACGAGGGCCTCCCGGCCAACGAAATGAGCCACCGGTCTGGGTAGCCAGTCCCAATCCGTCCGACCGGTGTCGGGTTCCGCCGAGGTCCGCGCGCTCGACCCGTCGCTGCCACCAGATGCGGCTGAGACGGCGGCCGGCACCGCGGCCAGTCGCTGCTCGGTCATCTCCTGATGCAGTCGTCGGAGATCCGGTCCGGGTTCGACGCCGAGTTCGGTCCGCATCACTCGGGCCGCGGACCGAAACACCGAGATCGCGCTTGTCACATCACCGCGTCGATGCAGGGCTGTCATGAGCAGCAGCAGCGCCGGCTCACGCATGGGATGGGTGGCAACGGTTCGCCACAGCAGCGGAAGGGCTTCCTCGACGCGGTCCGCCGCGAGGTGGAGATCCGCGAGGATCTCCACGGCGAGGAGGTGCTGCTCCTGGGCCGCCGCCACGTCGGCAGCCAGCGAGGCTCCGAGAGGCACACCCAGCAGAGGTGGCCCGTGCCAGAGGGGCATCGCCCGCCTCAGCAACGACCGTGCGGTCTCGGGTTCGTCGCGGATGTTGAGCTGACGGGCTCGATCGACCTGGTCGAGGAAGTGGAACAGATCCACGTCGTCGGTGGCGACCTCCAGTCGGTATCCACCGCGCTGACGTACCAGCACCCCCCGGCCAGCGTCGTGTGCTTCGAAGGTCCGTCGAAGGTTTGCGGCGTAGGTCCGCACATTCGGCACGGCCGAGCGCGGGGGGTCGTCGGGCCAGATCTCGTCGATCAGCTCCTCTATGGCGACCGTCCGGCTCGGGTTCATCACCAGCTTGGCCAGAACGGTTCGTTGCTTCGGCGTGCCGAGGTCCACCCCGAACGAGCCGAACGAGACTCGAAAGCCGCCAAGCACCTCAATCTTCAATTTCTAACCCCTCGTGAGGCAGGGCTAGAGACAGCGCGGACGGCGGTCGATGCAGGCTTTCCGCCGGCTGCTGGGCTTCGGCTTCAGCTATGCGCCGGGCGACGTCAATCCGCTCTGGCACCCCCATCCGTCGGAAGATCGCCAACGCCCGCGTCCAGTGCCGGAGGGCCTCGGTCGGATCGATGGTCCACAAGTGTTCGGCCAACCCAGCCAGGGCGCGCCCCTGTTCATAGGGGTGCGCCACCCGAGTGGCTACCCGCAGCGCCTCGCGGTGCAGTTCGATCAACCGTGGGGTCTCCGCGGAACCGGCAAGGGTCAATGCGAGGTCGTTCAGGGCCGCCGCCTCCACGTGGGGTTCACCGGCATCGGCTGCCATTCTCCGGGCGGTCTCGTGCTCGCGGACCGCTTCACCCGTGCGCCCGAGACCACGTAGGGCCACCCCGAGGTCGTTCCGGACCTCGGGCTCCGCGTAACGGTGTCCGGTGCGTTGCCGCATGACGAGCGCCGTACGCAATGCGCGGACTGCCACGTCGTACTGCCCCATGCGGCACTTGACCGCACCAATGTGACCGAGCGCATTGAGTATATGGAACTGGCTACCCAACTGGCGTCCGAGGTAGAGGTGCAGGCGATGCACGCGCAGCGCCTCGTCGTATCTTCCGAGTAACGCCAATGACAAGCCCAGGTTCGGCAGGTGAGTGGCGGTCTCATGGATTTCCGAAATGGTGCCCTTTCGCATGCGGTGCAGTCCCGTAGTCACCGCCTTCTCGGGTTCACCGAGGAGCCAGTAGATTGCTACCAGATTCGCCTGATACCGCGCATGGTTGATTCGGTCACCACGGCGCTCACAAATCTCCACGGCCTTGTCCACGTGCGCCAACGCACCTGGATAGTTGCCGGTCCGCAGATAGGCCGAGGCAAGATAGTTGTGCATCACGGCCATGGCCTTCTCGTCGCCGATCGTTTCCGCGGCCGCAAGACCCTGGCGATTTGTCATGACGATGTCGTCATAGCATCCCCGCGTGTACAGAAAACGCCACAGAATCCGCGCCAACTGCCACGTTTCCTGGTGGAAATCCCAGTCATGGGCCCGGCCGACGAGCATGACCATGTTGAACCGCTCGGTCTCCAGCCACTTCTCGGCAGCGTCGTACTGCATCTCGACCAGGTCAGGGCGACGCGCGGAGCCGAGCGAGACATGGATACCGGTACGGCCCACCTCGAGGTTGTCGGCCACCGGAAAAGAGATGTGCAGCATCAGATCGAGAAGATCCGCGAGCGCCGCTCTTCGCACACTCGCCTGGTCCACCCGGTTGGACAGATCATTGGCGTACTGCCGAATCAGGTCGTGCATCCGATAACGCCCCACCGTCAACTCCTCGATCAGGTGGGAGTCCAGCAGGGCGTCCAGTACGTCGGCGGTCTCGTCGAGCGACAGGCCGGCCAACGCGCTGGCGGCCAGCAGGCCGAACTCGTCTCCCGGATGCACGCTGAGCAGTCGGAAGAGTCGCTGCGCTGGTTCGTCCAGCGAGGCGTACGAGGCGGCGAACGCACCGGCCACACTGCGGTCCCCTGAGGTCAGGTGATCCAGCCGGCGCACCTTGCTCGCCAGCAGCGTTGCCAGGTCCGCCACCCGCCAGTTCGGACGATGCGCGAGCCGTGAACCGGCAAGCCGGATCGCGAGCGGCAGGTGACCACAGCTCTGCACCACCGCCACTGCCGCCTCGGGCTCCGCCGCCACCCGCTCCGCCCCTGCTGTTGAGGCCAGCAGTGCGACACCCTCTGCCGGCTTGAGCAGCGGCAGGGACACTGGCGGATCGACGTCAAGCCCGCTGATCCGTCGACGGGAGGTCACGATCACCAGGCTTCCCGGCGCCGTGGGCAGCAGAGGCCGGATCTGCGCGGCGTCGGCCGCATTGTCCAACACGATGATCACCTTGCGACCAGCCAGGTCGCGACGCCACCGGTCGAGCCGGTCTCCGGGGTCCGGCGGTATCCGACCGGCGGGTGTGCCGAGTTGCCGCAGCAAGGTCGCCAGAGCCACCGGACTGTCCAGCGTCTCGGCGGGGTCGTGGCCCTTGAGGTCGATGAACAACTGGGCGTCCGGAAATCGGTCGGTGAGCCGGTTGGCGACGTGTACCGCAAGCGTCGTCTTGCCGCTGCCGGCCATGCCGTCGACGAGATGGACTGCGCAGTTCTGCTCGCCGGCCCGCAAGGTCATGGACAGCAGGTGCTCAACGGCGTCGGCACGGCCCACGAAGTCCGGAACCGTCCGCGGGAGGTAGGAGAGCAGTCGGGACTCCTGGTCGTCGGCAACAGCCGACTCCCTACCCAGCGCTCCGGTTGCTCCGGACCGGCGAGACCGGGCGTCCTGCCGACTGATACTTCGATACAACCGTTGCAGTTCCTCCCCGGGCTCGACGTTCAGTTGTTCCCGCAGGGTTCGACGAGCTGCGGTGTACGCCGCCACGGCACCGGCGGCGTCTCCCCCCAGGTGGAGCGCCCGCATGAGCAACAGGTGAGCCGGCTCCCGCAGCGGATGCATGGTCAGCAGTTCCCGTAGCACCGGCAGTGCCTCGTCATAGTGGCCGAGCCGGACCTGCAGCTCGCCGTACAACTCGGTGGCCAGCAGCCGATCCTCGGTCGCGGCGGCCACCTGGGCGGAGAGCCCGGGTCCGAGGGCTGTCCCGGCGAGCATCGGTCCGCGCCAGCGGGCCAGCGCACGGGATACGAGTCGCACCGCCTCGTGCTCGTCCGCGCTGAGGAGTCGCCGCGCCTCGATCACCTCCGCGCGAAAGGCACAAAGATCCACATCCGAGCACTCGACTTCGAGCCGGTAACCGTTCCGAGCGCGGATCAGCACATCCCGATCAGGAAACATCGCCTCAAGACCGCGCCGCAAATTAGCCGCATAAGTACGGACATTCGGGATAGCCGAGGGAGGTGGGTTATCGGACCACAGCTCGTCGACGAGTTGTTCGACCGACACCAACTGCCCCGCGTTGCAGGCCAGCATGGCCAGCACGGTCTGCTGCTTGGGCGTTCCGGGCGGCAACGCCTGTGGGCCGAGGCGCACCGCGAAACCGCCGAGAAGCTGAATCTGCACCCGACCCCTCTGACCGCATTCAAAGGATCACCGTATGCAGCTTAACGCTGCCGGCACCCGCCATGTTGCACTCCGTCACGGCGAGCTCAACCGGAGCGGCAAGAAACGGAGCAGGCTTTCCGGGTGGGAGCACAGGTTACGTCTTAGGGAACAGCTGAAGACGAAGCACCTCGAATCTTTACGCACTCTCGCCTCCTCGACCGCGGCGGACAATGGTGTAGGGGCGGCCCAGACAGCGGTTGAACGGCGCACCCACAGATCGTCGACCCCAACGTGGAGCAGCGGACGTATCGGTATTGCAGTCGGCCCACTTCGTCGGTGCGCGGCACCTGTTTGACCCGTCACACTGACGGGTAGCAGGATCTTCTTTGTGTTCGACCAACACCGAGAACAGCCTGTACGCGTACTTCTGATCGAACGCTGCGCACGGACATCATAGACAGAACGTCACGAATCAGGACGGTATTGGCTGATAGAGAGCATAGCGACATTTATTATCGCTAAGCATCAGGTTCTCTACTTAAGCTCCTCTCATCACGCGAGGCGGGCACGTTCAATCAGGATTCCCGCTTCCCGACGAGTGAGGAGTAGGACATGAAAGGCAGCGAGTGGGCCTGAGGCTCCAACAAACTTCCCGACCGGCCTTACCGAGGTAGGGTGACCTGAGGTAAGGGCGCGACCTGAGGTGTCATGACACTTTTCGGGCAAGGCGGCACTGAGACCGATCGGCGGCTACGGCTGCTCGTCGGTCTCGTCGTCGTATCGGCAGGGATAGTCGTCCTCGCATCGACAAGACTCATCCTGACCTCCACCACACCGAGGTCGCTGGACGACTTCGCGACCATCGCGACGGTGGTCTTCATGATCGCGGTGGGCACGTCGGTCAAGGCGCGAATACGCATCCGGTCAACCACCCACCAGATCAACTGGAACGAGATGGCCATCGTGATCGGAGTGGCCGTCGCTCCGACATCCTGGGTGGTGTTGTGTACCGGACTTGGTGTCGCGATCGCATCGTTCCGGCTGCCAGTCATCAAGAGGGCGTTCAGCGTTGGCAAGAACATCCTCGTCGCCGGGGCCGCCGGTGCGACCCTGGCGCTCCTGGACTGGTCCCGGCCAGCGGAGGACCTGCTCCGCATGTCGCTGATGCTGGCGCTGGCCTACCTGGCCGCCGCACTCGTCGACGACCTCCTCGCCATTCCGGTCATCGCCCTGGCCACCGGAACCAGGATTTCCCGACAATTCCGGGACAACCTGGACCTCCGCGTCGGTGGCTTCTGCGTACGTTTCGCCGTCGCCCTCTGCACTCTCCTACTGCTGGAGATCGATACTCGGTTGCTGCTCGCCGTTCCGCCGCTGGTGCTCAGTCTGCACCTGGCGTACTCCGGCAGGATTCGGCAGCGCACCGAGCAGCAGGTGTGGCAGCGGCTCGCCCAGACCACCGACGCGCTCAACGTGGTCGAGCTGCACGAGGTCCTCACCACCGCGGTCACCCGGGCGGCCGAACTCTTCTCCGCCGACGAGGTGGAGGTCGAGCTGCGCGACACCGACCGGGTGGTGCGCGGCGGCGCCGACGGCGTCACATACGACGGACCGGCAGCCGAGCCCACCACCGTCCAGGGCGCGGTGGTCCCTGCCCGCCTGGAAGGGCACGACAAGACGGTCGACGTGGGCATGCTGCGGCTGCGTTTCCGCGGACCGGTGAAACTTTCCGAGCGGGAGCACTACACCCTCTACACCTTCGCCTCCGCGCTGTGCACCGCCATCCGCAACGCCCAGGCGTACGCCGAACTCGCCCGGGTGGCCCAGGCCCACGCACACGACGCGACGCACGACGCGCTGACCGGCCTGCCGAACCGGCGTCACCTGCTCGACGCGGGTAACGACCACCTGGACCAACGGCACGCCGACGGGGTCACCGCCCTGGTGCTGATCGACCTGAACCACTTCAAGGAGGTCAACGACACCCTCGGCCACACCGCCGGTGATCAGATGCTGGCCGCTGTCGCCGCACGGCTGCGGGCCGCCGCCCACGCCGAGGACCTGGTCGCCCGGCTCGGTGGCGACGAGTTCGCCGTACTCATGCGCGCCCTGCCCGCGCCCGCGGTCGCCGCGCACCGGGCCGAGACGCTGCTGGCGGCGCTGCACGAACCTTTCGACCTCGACGGCATGCGGATCAACGTGGAGGCCAGCGGCGGCATCGCCGCCGCCCCCGCCACCGGCGGCATGGTCGAACTGCTCCGGCGGGCGGACGTCGCGATGTATCAGGCCAAGCGGGCCGGGCAGCGTCTGGCCAGCTACGCGTCCGCCCGGGACACCGCCGACCTGGGTCGTCTCACCCTCGGCGGCGACCTGACCCGGGCCGTGGCCGACCGCGAGTTCACCGTCAAGTTCCAGCCGATCGTCGACCTCGGCAGCGGTGAGGTCATCGCCGCCGAAGCGCTGGCCCGATGGCGTCACCCCACCCACGGGATGATCGACCCGCTGCGCTTCCTGGAGACGGTCGAACGTTCGGGCCTGCTTCCGGCCTTCGCCGAGGCCATCCTCGACCAGGCCTTGGTCGCCGCCGGCACCTGGCGCGACGCCGGCTTCGACGTACCCGTGGCGGTGAACGTCTCCCCCCGCAGCCTTCTCGACACCCGGTTCCCCGATTCGGTGCTGGCTCGGCTGCGCGCCCACGACCTGCCGCCCGACCGGCTGATCCTGGAACTGACCGAGACCCTCACCCTCAGTCAGCTCGACGTCGTCGACCAGGTTCTCACCCGGCTACGTGCTGGCGGCGTCCGGCTCGCCCTGGACGACTTCGGCACCGGATACTCCTCGCTCTCGCTGCTCTCCCGCATCCCGGTGCACCAACTGAAGATCGACCGGAGCTTCGTCACCGCCATGGAATCCTCCACCGAGGCCGCCGCGATCATCCGTTCCACCCTCGATCTCGGTCGCAGCCTCGACCTCGCCGTGGTGGCCGAGGGTGTGGAGCGGGAGGCGCAGCGACACACCCTCTGGGAACTGGGCTGCGCCGCCGGCCAGGGTCATCTCTTCGCGCGCCCGCTGCCCGCCGGAACACTGCTCGCCGCCCTCAAACGCGGCACCGGCGGCCGGACCGGCCACCTGGCGGTCGCCCTGCACGACGCCGGCGCGGTGGTCCGGCTACCACAGGGACGCCGACAGGGTGGCCGGGGCCGTCACCAGCCGGCCTGACAGACTTGCCCGGGTGAGCACCACCACCCCGACCCGCCGCCGTACCGGGTGGTGGCACCGGCTCGACACCGCCGCCGGAGGACTCGCTCTCGACCTCGGCCTCTACGCGGTCTCCGCCGCCTTCGCCGCGATCACCGCAGCCACCTCCACCCTCCTACCGCACCGAGCGTGGGGCGGCGTGGCCGCGTTCGGCTACCTCGCCGCGGCGATCATGGCGCTCGGTCAACTAATACTGCGGCGCCACCGGCCCGGCTCGGCGTTGACCGGAGTGCCCGCACGCTGGCTGGTCACCGTCCTGACCTGGACCACCGTCGCCCTGCTTCCCCTCGTTGTGCAGAGCGTGCAGCGCGCGGCGGGACGCACCGACCGGGCCCAGGAAGAGGTGCTCGTCGTCGAGGAGTCCGGGCGGCGACTGGTCGAGACCGGCACCCCCTACCTGGGGCCGGACGCCATCGCCGCGCTGCCGCCCGGCGAACAACTACTCGGCTACACGCCGTACCAACCGGGCATGGCCCTGTTCGGGCTGGCTCGCGCGGCCAGCGACGCGTGGTGGAGCGACGCCCGGGTCTGGTTCGCGGTCGGCACCGCCCTCGCCCTGCTGCTCGCCGTCCGCGTCCTGCGCCGACCCGAGGGGATGGCGACAGTCGGGCACGCCGCGGCCGTACTGCGCGGGGTACAGGCCGCCACCGTCCTGCCGATCTGCGCACTGACCCTCGCCACCGGCGGCGACGATCTACCCGTACTCGCGCTCTGCCTGCTGGCCCTCGCGCTCGCCGCCACCGCTCGACCCGGTTGGGCCGGCGTCGCCGTCGGCCTCGCCGGTGCGCTCAAACTCTTCGCCTGGCCGGTCGCCGCCGTCCTGGTCAGCTGGGGCATCTGCCGCCGGGCCGGCCTGCGCGTCGCCGCCGGCGCACTGGGCGTACCCGCCGCCGCGCTGCTGCCCACCCTGCTGGTGGACTCACACGCCCTGGTGGAGAACGTGCTGCGGTTCCCCTCGGGCACGGTCTGGTCTCCAGCCCGGCACAGTCACCGTTCCCCGGTCACCTGATCGCCGAGGCGCTGCCGGCGGGTCGGGCCGTGGCGGCGGCTCTGCTGGTCGCCGCGGCGGCGGCGATCGCCGTCCGGCTCGCCCGCCGTCCGCCCCGCACCGCCCGCGCCGCGGCGCTCGTCTGCGGGTACGGGTTGCTCGTGGCGATCCTGCTGATGCCCAGCACCCGGTTCGGCTATCTGCTCTATCCGGTGGCGTTCCTCGTCTGGGCAGCGGCACTCGACGTTCCCGGGATCCGGCAACCGGCGAGCGAAGACGACCCGCAGGGCGTAGACCTGAAGGCATGACCACCTACCGCGACCGCAACGAGGCGGGCCGGGTGCTCGCCGACCGACTCACCGCCCTGATCGGCGAACCGGACGTCGTCGTGCTGGGACTGGTACGCGGCGGCGTGCCGGTCGCCCAGGTAGTCGCCGAACGCCTCGGCGCACCGCTGGACGTGCTGGTGGTCCGCAAGCTCGGTATGCCGTGGGCTCCCGAGGTCGCCTTCGGCGCGCTCGGTCCGGCCGGCGTACGCGTGCTCAACGACGTGGTGGCCGGGCAGCTCAGCTCCGCCGACATGGCCGACGTACAGCGCCGGGAACAGGCGGAACTGGACCGACGCGAACAGCTCTACCGGGCAGGCCGGGGGCCACTGGAGCTGACCGGCCGCACCGCCGTCATCGTCGACGATGGGCTGGCTACCGGGGCGACCGCCCGGGCCGCCGTGGCGGTGGCCCGTCAGCTCGGCGCCCGTCGGGTGCTGGTCGCCGTGCCGGTCGGTGCCCAGGACGCGTACGAGACGCTCTCCGGCGAGGCTGACCAGGTGATCTGTGCCCAGCGGCCGGAAGCCTTCACCGCTGTCGGGGCGTACTACGACGACTTCCACGAGGTTTCCGACGACGAGGTGACGGAGGCGCTGGCCGCGTCCGCGTGAGTAGACCAGGTACCGTCGAACAATGAGCCTGACCTGTCCCAAGTGTCACGGAGAAATGCGTCAGTACGAGCGCAGCGGCGTCGTCATCGACCAGTGCGGCGAGTGCCGGGGGATCTTCCTCGACCGGGGTGAGCTGGAGAAGCTGTTCGAGGCGGAAGCCAACTGGAGCGCGCAGCAGACCCCTGCCCCGCCGCAGCCGGCCCAGCAGGCACCCCGGCCGGGCGGCTACCAGCCCCCACCTCCGCCGCCCGCGCCACACCAGCCGGGCTACGGTGCCGTGCCGCCGCCCCCGCCACCGCCGCACGGCTACCCGGCCCCGGCACCTGCCTACGGCCACGGTCAGCAGCACTACGGCTACCACGGGCACTACCGCCGGAAGAAGCGCAAGAGCTTCCTCGACGAGATGTTCGGCTGAGCCGTTCAGCCGCGGAAGACCGGTCCGGCCGAATGGCCGGCCGGTCTCTCACCGCCACAGCCAGCCACATTTCGGCAAGCCCGGCCGGTCGATCGCCTGAGCCCGTCGGGATGCCCGGCAAAGCCGCGCCCGTCCGGCACCGCCCGACAGGTCGCTGAACGCGCCGGCGGTCGCCGGCTGTGGGACGCTGCCGGCATGGGGTCGCGAGCTTCGCACATCGCACTGGCCAACGCGTACGACGGCATCAGCACCGTGGTGGCAGACCTGGACGACAGCGATCTTCAGCGACCGACCCGCTGTCGCGGATGGCTGGTCGCAGACCTGCTCTTCCACGTGCTCTGCGACGCGCAGCGGGCGCTCGTCGCGCTGGCCAGCCCCGCCGACGGACCGGCCACCGTGGACTCCGTCAGCTACTGGCACTCTTTTCCAGGCGGCGACGGGAGCGCCCGGTACGCCTGGTGGGCCCGTCGCTCTGCGGCCGCATTCGACAGCCCGTCCGGAGTGGTTCGACTCTGGGCCGACACGGCACCGGCCGCCGCGCGCGCCGCAGGTAAGGCGGATCCGGCCGGTTTCGTCACCACTCAAGGGCACGTGTTGCGGGTAGCCGACCTGCTGGACACCTTCACCACCGAAGCTGTAGTCCACCACCTCGACCTGGTCCTGGATCTACCGGACGCGCCCGCGCCCGGGCCGGCCGCGACCCGGGTCGCGGTGGCCACCGTGGTCGCCCTGCTCGGCGGCGCCGTTACCCGACTGTCCGGCTGGAACGACCACGACTACCTGCTCAGGGCCACCGGGCGGCTGCCGCTCGGTGAACCGGAGCGGCGCACTCTCGGCGAATTCGCCGCCCGCTTCCCAGTGCTCGGCTGAGCCCGTGAACCTCGGCTGAGCCCGGACTCGGTTGGGCCAGGTCAGACGATCGCCATGTCGACGAAGCGCGACAGGTGCAGCTGAGCGGCGACGGTCACCGTGTCGGTCGGACCATTCCGGTGCTTGGCGACGATGAAATCCGCCTCCCCGGCCCGCGGCGACTCCTTGTCGTAGTAGTCGTCACGGTGCAGAAGTATGACAACGTCGGCATCTTGCTCAATTGAGCCGGACTCGCGCAAATCAGACAATTGTGGGCGCTTGTCGGTACGTTGCTCCGGGCCACGGTTCAGCTGGCTGACCGCGATGACCGGACACTCGACCTCCTTGGCCAGCAGCTTCAGGCCACGCGACAGGTCCGCGACCTCCTGCTGCCGGCTCTCGGTACGCTTCGGCGACGTCATCAGCTGGAGATAGTCGACCACAATCAACTTGAGGTCATGCCGCTGCTTGAGCCGACGGGCCTTCGCCCGGATCTCCATCAGGTTCATGCTGGGCGTGTCGTCGACGAACAGCGGCGCCTCGCTGATCTCACCCATGCATCGGGCGAGCTTGGTCCAGTCGTCGTCGGACAGTTGCCCGCTTCGCAGCACGTGCAGTGGCACTCGGGCCTCGGCCGAGAGCAGCCGCATGACGATCTCGACCTTGCTCATTTCCAACGAGAAGATCGCCGATGCCTGGTTGGCGCGGATCGCGGCGTTGCGCGCGAAGTCCATGCTCGCGGTGCTGTTGTGCGTGGGAATCATTGATCGACCGGCCAAGTAAAGGTGATCCTCATTGTCGACCGTGACGCACCGCACGGGGACACTCGGCACCGGTCGCACATCCACGATGTAGCGGGATCGGGTACCCGCCCGGCCGACCGCGTGTCGGCGCGTAGCGTGCGACTCCCGCTTCCTGGTCAGCCGGAATACCTCGTCCGCCGTCGAGAAGCTCAATGTGAAAGCCGTCGAGCTTTCGGGGGTACGGCCGTTGACTCGCTTGCGGTTGATCGAGCATCGGTAGCCCAGGCTGACGACGAGCTCGTACACATCCTTGGCTAGCCGCTCCGAGGTGGTGGTGTACTGGACGTGTCCGGCTGCCGCAGCAGTACCGTCGGTGTCGAGCAGTCCCGCCAGCAGCTCCCGTCGCTGCTCCTCCGACGCTCGGAGGTAAGGCTGCGGAATGTGCTTGTCGTTCAGGACACCGGCGGCTCGAAGCAGCCCGGTGAACGAGCCACGCAACCGGCGACACGTTGCGCAGTGGCGGGCGCCGTTCCAGCTCGACTTCGTTGTCGTACCGCAGGTCTCGCAGCCTCCGCGGTCGGCGGTCCCGACCATGCCCCTCGACCTGGCGCCACACGTCCTTCCGCAGGTTCTTACCGCAGACGCGCGGGGAGTGAAGATGACGCCGCAGACGATGCAGCGACGATCGTCGAGTGGTGCCCGCGGTGGCAGCTTGATGCCGTAGGAGTAGGTCCCGCTTCCCGGGGCGACGATGAAGCCATCGGCTTCGACATACTGTGCGATCTCCGGGTCCGCCGACGTGAACCGGGCACCTGCCGAGTGCCCGTCGCCCAGCCACACGCCAAGCGTGTACGGGGGGATCGGCAGGTCCTCGCGGGCGGGAAGGGACAGCGGTTGAGCATTGGTCACCGCGTGGTTTGCGCGCCCGTCAGCCGGATGCCGCAGTGTCGCGGCGATGTGTTCGGTAGTTACGGCCCGAGGGTGTGCCACAGTCGTATTGCTGTTCATGACCCGACTCACCCGGCTCAGGTGGGCGTCGAACAGGGCATGGGCGCTGTAGGCGTCGACCGTCCGACGCCAGGGCTTGCCGTTTCGCGAGTACTGACGTTCGACCGTGCCGGCGATGCCCACCTTGGCCGCCACTACGTGCAGGACGTACCGGAACCGGGATCCGGCGATCTCCACGGCTTCCCGGTGGGTGACAAGCCGGTCGGGGATGGCGGTGACAGCCCGGTGTACGGCTGCCGCCTTGGCGCGTGCCGAGGCATCCCACTGGTAGCGCGGCCGGAGCTCATTCTGTTGGCGGCGTGAGGCCCGGGTGGTCGTCGTCCACAGGTGCTCGGCATCGGCGACGATGACTGATCCGTCGGAGAACTCGACCTCGTAGCAGGGGCGGTCGTGGCGCACCTCGTAGGCGTGCGTGACGGTGGTGGGGCGGCCGTCCGCACCGATCAGCTGATCGCCTACCTGCACCTCACCCATCGTCGTCCAGCCGGTGGGGGTCGGCAGGGGTGTGTCGAGTGCCAGCGCCTTTCCAAGGCCAGGTCGCCCCGCCACAATGATCAACTGGCCGGCGTGCAGCCCGTTGAGCAGGCGGTCGAGGTCGGTGAAGCCGGTCGGCACGCCGGTCATCACGCCGCCCTGGGCGCCGACCGCCTCGATTTCGTCGAGCGTCGGTTGCAGCATGTCGGCGAGGATCGCGAAGTCCTCGCTGACCCGGCGTTCCGTGACGTCGTAGACGGCCTGCTGCGCCAGGTCGACGATGTCGTCCACGTCCCGACTGCCGCCGTTCGCGGTCCCGTAGCCGAGTTGGACGATCCGGGTGCCGGCCTCGACCAGACGTCGGAGCACCGCGCGTTCGCTGACGATCCGGGCGTAGTAGGCGGCGTTCGCGGCGGTCGGCACGCTCGCGATCAACGTGTGCAGGTACGGAGCGCCACCCACCCGAGCCAGATCGCCGGAGTCGGCGAGTGCCGCCGCGACGGTGATGGCATCGGCCGGCTCGCCCCTGCCGTAGATCTCCAGGATGGTGTCGAAGATGGTGGCGTGCACCGGCCGGTAGAAGTCGTTGGTCTTGAGGATCTCGACGACGTCGGCGATGGCGTCCTTGGAGAGCAGCATGCCGCCAAGGACGCACTGCTCCGCAGCCACATCCTGCGGCGGCGTCTTGTCGAACTGACCGTCGCGTGGCCCGTTGCCGGACTGCTGCCCGCCAGCCGGGAACGACTCCGTCCGCCTGTCGTCGGTGACCGACACCGGGCCCCCCTCCACTGCGTCGGATCGGTTCCAGGCTTACCGCCCGGGTGCGACAACGTCGACCGGCCGCTTCGATCGGGGGCCATCGGATCAGCAGGTCGTGGCCACCATACGGAGTCCGAGGTCAGCCACTCAACCGTGGCGGTGGATGAGCCTCGGGACAACCTGTGGACTCAGGTGGACAAGCATGTGCGTAGCGTGTGCACAGGGTGTGGATAACGGATGGGGAATTCTCGCCGATACTGCTGTGACCTGCTCAAACTCTTTCCCCAGCCTGTGGAGGGAGTTTCCGGGTAGGGCTTTGTCCTGAACCTCCCGTAAGATCGGTGGCCTACGGCTACACCTGGACAGCGGATTGCACGTTCGGTTGAGAAGGGTCACGCTCCGGCCGTGAGTTACCGGGACTGGGCACGCGGGGAGGACGGTCCGCGCGAGCGGCGACCGACCGCTTCGTGGGCCGAGCCCGTCGAGGAGTCACGGGCCGGACGTTACGACTCGGCGGTCGAGCGTTATCGCACCCCGAGCCGTCGGCGAGCGATCGAGCATGGCCAGGAGGAGCCGGCCGAGCCTTATCTGCCGCGCTGGGCGTTGGAGTCGGGCGTCAGCAGCGTCGACGGCGGTGGTCGGCATGCCGCACCGGACGACGATGACGACGACCGGCCGCGCTACGGCGACGGCGGCCGACGATCGTCAGGGGTCTACCGGAGTGAGCGCAGCCGGCGCTCCCAGGAGGCTGACTGGCGGGATCCCCAACCCCGCGCCATCGCCTCGTCGCCTGCGGTGGCACCGCAGTCCGACCATACCCGCGAGTGGACCTTCGACCGTCCACAGGAGGAGGGGTACGTCGGCAGCCGCCGGGCCGAGGAGGACGATCCGGTCTCCGGTGTGACGCCGCAGAGCCGTCCCCGCCGCGCACAGTCCCGCCGACGCCAGGTGACCTGGTCCGGGCTGGAGGACGAGGCCGCGCAGACGTCCGACTCGGAGCCGGCCGCCGCCCCGACGCCGCGACGTCGGCGGCGGGCGGCGGAGCCGGCACCCGGTCCGGCCGTGGATCCCTGGGACCGTGCGGCGGAGCCGTGGGATCGAGCCGCGGAACCCGAGGTACGACCACCCGCGGTGGATCCGTGGGACGCCTCCGGTCTGCACGCCTGGCAGCAGCCCGCCGGTCTTGACCGTCGCGCCGATTCCGCCCCGGTTGACCCCTGGGACGCCGACAGCACCAGCCAGTGGCTTCAGTCGTCGGCGTCGGAGCAGTGGCTGGAGCCGGACAGCACGGGCCAGTGGGACCGCGACCCCGAGCTCGATCGACGGGAACGGCAGCGAGACCGTAACCGGTGGGAGGACTATTCCGAGCCGGACCGCTGGGATCGTACGGAGCACCCCCGGTCGGATGGCGCACCTGGTGTCCAGCAGTGGTCGTGGAGCAGCCGGCCGGAACCTGAGCCACCACAGGAGACCTTCTGGCCGGGCACCCGACTTGCCGGTGATGATCCACGTTGGGTGGACGCACCCGCGTCGGCACCACGGTCGCCGGTGGTGGGCTACACGGCGCCGCGTCCCCGGTCGGTGCCCCGGCGGCGTACCGCTGCGGTGCCGCAGCCTGGGCCGGTCGGTATGGCGGCGGTACGACGCCGCATCGAGTCGGTGGGCAACGCCAGTTGGAACCGCCGACTGGAAGACGACCTGCTCGATCCCGATCCGGGTGGTCCCTGGCTGCCGCTGCTCTACACGGCGGCCTGTTACGTCCTACCGGCGGTCGTGGTCTTCGTCTGGCTGCTGACCCTGGACGGGGCGCCACCCGTGGGCTGTGTGACCGACATCAGTGGCGGTGGGTGTGAGTCACCCCGGGCGCGGGCGTTCGGGGCGATGGTGGGCGGGCTGCCGCGGTTCGGCCTGGCCCTGGTCAGCAGTCTGGCGATCGCGACGCTGCTACGTCGGGTGGGTACGACCTGGCGTCCGACCACTGTGGCGCTCGCTGCCGCCGTGGTGGGTGGCGGCCTCTCGACGGTGATGATCAGTGCGGTGACCGGCCAGCCCATCGGTTGACGGGTACTCCGTGGGAGACGACGCGGGGCCCGCACCGGTGGACGGTGCGGGCCCCGGGTCGTTCGCCGGTGCCGGTATCAGCCCTGCACGACGTTGAGGTTGAACGTGGCGGTCACCTCGGGGTGCAGCTTGATCCGCACGGGGTGCGACCCGATCGACTTGACGTGGCCGGAAACCTCCAGCCGCCGCCGGTCGAGGGACGGGCCGCCGGCCGCCTTGACGGCGTCGACGATCTCGGCCGGGGTGACCGAGCCGAAGAGCCGGCCGCCTTCACCGGCACGGGCCTTCAGGGTCACCTTGAGGGCCTCGAGCTGCGCCTTCACCTCGTTGGCGTGATCCAGGTCGCGGATCTCGCGGGCCGAACGGGCCCGCTTGATCAGAGTGACCTGCTTCTCCGCGCCCTTGGTCCAGGCGATCGCGAAGCCCTGCGGGAGCAGGTAGTTACGGCCGTAGCCGTTCTTGACCTCCACGATGTCGCCCGGGGCACCGAGCCCGGACACCTCCTGCGTCAGGATGATCTTCATGTCGGTGCCTCTCTCAGCGGGCCGTCGCGGTGTACGGCAGGAGCGCCATCTCACGGGCGTTCTTGACCGCACGCGCGATCTGCCGCTGCTGCTGCGAGGTGACGCCGGTCACCCGCCGAGCGCGGATCTTGCCGCGGTCGGAGATGAACTTGCGCAGCAGCGCGGTGTCCTTGTAGTCGATGTAGGTGATCCCGTCCTTGTCGAGCGGGTTCACCTTCTTCTTCGGCTTGCGCAGTGCCGCAGCCTTCGCCATTGCTCTTGCTCCTGGTTTACGATCACGGGCGCTCGGCGCCATTAGAACGGAGGCTCCTCGTCGAAGTTGCCGCCACCCGAACGTGCGGGGGCCGGTGCGGCCGAAGCCCAGGGGTCGTCGAAGTTGCCTCCGCCGCCCTGGCCACCACCGCCACCACTACCGAAGCCGCCGCCACCGCCGCCGGACCGGGACATCTTCTGCACCTTCGCCGTGGCGTAGCGCAGTGACGGGCCGATCTCGTCGACCTCCAGCTCGATGACGGTGCGCTTCTCACCCTCGCGGGTCTCGTAGGACCGCTGACGCAGCCGGCCCGAGACGATCACGCGGGCGCCGCGCTGTAGCGACTCCGCCACGTGCTCCGCGGCCTGCCGCCAGACGGTGCACGAGAGGAACAGCGGCTCGCCGTCCTTCCACTCACCGGAGGCCTTGTCCATGAACCGGGGCGTCGAGGCGACCCGGAACTTGGCGACCGCGGCACCGGAGGGGGTGAACCGCAACTCGGGGTCATCGGTCAGGTTGCCGATGACCGTGATGGTGGTGTCTCCTGCCATGACCAACTCCTCGCGCGCTCATCCGTTCTGCCGTACAGGTTCTCAGAACCCTCCGACAGTGACGGTGAGGCTGATCCGGGTGGGGCCGGGGTGGGTTTGCTAGCGCATCTCCGGCCGGAGGACCTTCGTACGCAGCACGGACTCGTTGAGCCGCAGCTGGCGGTCCAGCTCGGCCACCGCCTCCGGCGTCGCCTGGAGGTCGATGACGGCGTAGATGCCCTCGGCCTTCTTGTTGATCTCGTAGGCGAGGCGCCGGCGGCCCCACACATCGGTCTTCTCCACCGAGCCACCCGCGGTCCTGATCACATTCAGGTACGTGTCGAGCGACGGGGCGACGGTGCGCTCCTCGAGGCTGGGGTCGAGGATCACCATGATCTCGTAATGACGCAAGACGTGCTCACCTCCTGTGGGCTATGCGGCCACGGTCCTTCCGTGGCAGGAGGTCGTGCGTCGTGGCCCGTTCCGGCACCGGGGGAACCCGACCGGGGACGGACAACCGGACCAGGATACCCGGCCCCGACGATCACCATCCCCGAGGTGGCGGGGCACGCGAACCGGGGGTCCGCGCCGACGTCACTGTCGGCGCGGACCCCCGGCCACGGGGCCGCGGGGCGCCTGGTCCGCATTCCTTGGGTGGGACCTGGGGAGGAACGACCACACCGATGAGGTTGGACCGGAGACGCCCCGCGGAGCTTTATCACGTTGTTACCTGACGTTATCGCGGAAGCCGGTGCTTCACGGGGCAAATCCCGGAATTACCGACAATTTCCCTGTCGAAGCTCCGGCCGGGTCGCCGTGACCGGAGGATCCATTGGCATCAACGACTACCGTCGGTGCCGGTGACGCGGCCGGACAGCGGGCATCGCCCCGGCCGTCCGAGGCGGGACGTAGGCTCGCCTGCATGCGTATCGGAGCCCACGTCGATCCGACCGACCCGCTGGCGGAGGCGACCGCCCGAGCGGCAGACGCCGTGCAGTTCTTTCTCTCCGACCCCCAGGGCTGGAAAGCACCGCAGCCCCGCGCCGACGCGGCGGCGCTGAGCGGTGCCGACGTCGACGTCTACGTGCACGCGCCGTACGTCATCAACGTCGCCACCGGCAACAACCGAATCCGGATCCCCAGTCGCAAACTGCTGCTCGCGCATGCCAAGGCGGCCTCGGCCATCGGCGCCAAAGGCCTGATCGTGCACGGCGGGCACGTGAACGCCGGTGACGACCCGGCGACCGGGTTCGACAACTGGCGCAAGGCCCTTAGGTACGCGGCCGAGGCGGGCGGCTTCGGGATCCCGGTGCTGATCGAGAACACCGCCGGTGGTGAGAACGCGTGTGCGCGGCGGCTGGACGCACTCGCCCGACTCTGGGACACCATCGGTGACCAGGAGGTCGGCTTCTGCCTGGACACCTGCCACGCCCATGCCGGCGGGGAGGAACTGCTCGGTCTTGTCGATCGGGTGAAGGCGATCACCGGTCGGATCGACCTGGTGCACGCCAACAACTCGAAGGACGGGTTCGGGTCGGGGCGGGATCGCCACGACAACCTGTCCAGCGGGACCATCGACCCGGATCTCCTGGTCGCGGTGATCCGCGCGGCAGGTGCGCCGGTCATCGTCGAGACACCCGGCGGGGTCGACGGGCAGGGCAGCGACATCGCCTTCCTGCGCGGGCAACTCGACGGGAAGACCGGAGCACGATGACCACGGACCAGTCCGCCTCCGGTGGCCCCAGGCCGACCTCGCGCGACGCTCGGGCCACCAATGGCCCGGCGCCCGGCGGCACCGACAGGCAGTACCGGCGCGACCCGGGCGACAAGGTCCGCGCGAGCGCCTTCGACGAGACTGACCAGGGCAGGGCCACCGGAAGCGGTCCGGTCGACGCGGATCGCACGGCGCGGAAGCGCACCAGCGCCGACGATGCTCCGGGCAAGAGGGCGGGAACCTCAGCGGACACGGCCGCCGGCAGGACCGCTGCTGGCAAGAAGGCCAGCACGGGCAACGGCACCGACCGGGACAAGGCCGCCACCGGGACGGCCCCGGGAGCCGGGAAGAAGGACGAGGCCGGGAAGAAGGACGAGGCCGGGAAGAAGGACGAGGCCGGGAAGAAGGACGAGGCCGGGAAGAAGGACGAGGCCGGGAAGAAGGACGAGGGCGGCAAGACGGCGGGCGGCGACGGGGCCGGCGCGGACGGCGGCGGCATGTCCGACGGCAAGCCAGCCGAGGGTGGGAGCAAGCCCGACGGCACCCCGGCGGAGGGCGAGAGCAAGCCGGACCCGTGGGCCGCTTTCGGGCCCGCCCCCGAACCGGTGCCCACCTGGTACGGGCGGCTGGGCCGGCGGGTCGGCCGGCTGCTGATCCACGAGTGGACGCTGGCCGCCGTCGCGTCACTGGCGCTGGCCGTGCTGATGACCTGGCCGACGCTGCGCTACCCGGCACACACGCTTCCGCAGGACTACTGGGATCCAAGCCTCCAGGCCTGGCAGATGGCCTGGTCCGGGCACATCCTGCTGACCGAACCGGCCCAGCTCTGGCACGCCAACGCGTTCTTCCCCGAGCGATGGAGCTTCGCCTTCTCCGACACCCTGCTCGGATACGCGCCGGCCGGCATGATCGGCAGTGGCCCCGAGGCCGCCCTCGTTCGCTACAACATCATGTTCGTGCTGGCGCACGCCCTCGCCACCTTCGGCGCGTACGTGCTGGCCCGGCAGCTCGGCGCGAGCCGGACGGGTGCCGCGGTGGCCGGTGCCGCCTACACCTACGCGCCGTGGCTGCTGGCGCAGGCCGGCCACCTGCACGTGGTCTCCAACGGCGGTATTCCGCTGGCGCTGGCCATGCTGGCCCGGGGGCACGGCTGGTCGTTGCGGCACGGCTACCGACCGGAACGCCGGCACGAGGGCTGGGTGTACGCCGGCTGGCTGGTGGCCGCCTGGCAGCTCAGTCTCGGATTCGGGATCGGCCTGCCGTTCGCGTACGTGCTCGCCGGCATCGTCCTGGTGGCCGCCGTCGTCTGGTACGCGAAACGGATCTTCTGGCGGCTCAAGCGCCCCTTCGGCCAGCGGTTGTTCGTCGCCGACCTGATCGGCGGGCTGATCTTCGCCGGGGTGGGCGTCCTGATGGCCATCCCGTACTTCACCGTCACGCAGCTGCACCCGAACGCGGAGCGGACGATCGACGACATCGCCGTCTTCTCACCGCCCGCGACCGGTTTCGTCACCGCCCCGGCCGAGTCCCTCCTCTGGGGTGGGCTGCACGAAGGTGCACGCTCGCTGCTGCCGTGGCATCCGGAGATGACGCTGCTGCCCGGCTTCGTGCTGTACGCGCTCGCCCTCGGCGGGCTGTTCTTCTCCGTCTGGAAGGTCCGTCAACGGCTCCTGCTGCTCGCCGGCGTGCTGGTCGCGATGGCCCTGTCGATGGGCACCGAGCTGTTCGGCGGTCGCTTCACCTACGTGCCACTCTTCGACCACCTGCCCGGCTGGAGCGGCATCCGGACCCCGGGCCGGTTGATGCTGTGGGCCACGTTGCTGCTCGGGCTGCTCGCGGCGGGTGCGGTGAGCGCGTTCGCCGTGCGGGTCCGGGAGATCTACGCCGAGCGGATTCCCTCCTGGCCGAGCCCCTGGCTGCGTCTGGCGACCCTGGTGCCGCTGCTGCTGGTGATCGCCGAGGGCACCAACACCACACCTCATCCGGTGGTGCCGGCGCAGCCGGCGGCGATGCGTTCGGTTGACGGCCCACTGCTCGTCCTGCCCAGCGGGCAGAACCACGACCAGCCGGTGATGCTGTGGTCGACCACCCGGTTCCAGGACATCGTCAACGGGGGCAGCGGTTTCACCCCACGCCAACTGGACGACGTACGCCGGGTCACCATGACCTTCCCCGACCAGACCAGCGTCGACTACCTGCGCACGCTGGGCGTGCACAACGTCCTGGTGCTGCGTGACAAGATCGCCGGCACCCCGTGGGAGGTGAGCGTCGACGCACCGGTCGACGGGCTGGGCATCACCCGTGAGGAGATCGGCGACGTCGTCGTCTTCCGTCTCTGAGCGCGGGTCGGCTCACGTGGTGCTGGCCGCCGGCGTCGGGGTCTGCTCGTCGGTCGACCGGCGGCTTCGCCATCGGTCCAGCCAGGAGGCGTCGGGGGTGCCGTCGAGCAGGCCGCCGTCCGGGTCGTCGGCATAGGTACGGCGTACCGCGTCCTGCTCCGGGTGGAGGATCTCGCGGACGACCAGGACGACCAGGGCGACCACGGCGGCCAGGCGCAGGCTCGCGGCGAACACGAAGACGCCCTCCGGGAAGACCGGCGTGCCGGTCGACGCGCCGAGCAGTTGGCCGTAGAAGGCGATGAAGTAGCAGACCTCGGCGGCCTGCCAGACGAGGAACGCTCCCCACCTGGGCCGGGCGAGCACCACAAGCGGCAGCAGCCAGAGCACGAACTGCTGCGACCAGACCTTGCTGAAGATCAGGAAGGCGGCGACCACCAGGAAGGCGAGTTGGGCGAGTCGGGGGCGGCGCGGTGCCAGCAGCGCCAGCGCACCGATGCCGAGGCAGGCCAGCCCGAACAGGGCGTACGACAGGTAGTTGAGCGTCGGGATGTTGGCGTCGAGCCACTGGAAGGGCCCGACGCTGGCCGGGTCGCCGAACTTCCCGTCCAGGTAGCGACCGATGTACCAGAACGTGCCCCAGTCGATCGGACGGGTGGTGTTCAGCTCGAAGAATCGGTCCCAGTTGTCCCGGTACGGAATCGCCGCCGGCAGGTTCACCAGCACCACCGTCGCCGCCGCCGTGCCGATGGACAGCAGCGCGGCCCGGATCCGGTTGGCACGTAACGCGAGCACCAGGATGGGTCCGAGGATGAACAACGGCCACATCTTCGCCGCACCACCGAGCCCGAGCAACACTCCGGAGAGCGCCACCAGGGGCGTACCCTTCGGGACCGGTCCGGAGCGTGCCCAGGCCAACAGGCCCAACGCGGCGAGCCCGATGGCCAGGAGATCCCAGTTGACGGTGGCGGTGAGCAGCAGCGCCGGAGCGAGCGCGAAGAGCGCGGCGTCCCACGGGCGCCGACGGCGCAGCGCCAGGATCACCGCCACGGTGACCACCGCCAGCGCACCGAGCACGAGTGCGTTGAGGTTGTAGAACCACTGACCCTGGTTCATGTCGGGGTTGCCGTCGCCGGCCGAGTGGACCGGCAACCCGAGCGCCCCCATGAAGTACCCGGTCAGCACCGGATACTCCACCGGGTGATCCCGGTAGGGCACCGCCCCCTCGTTGAGTCGCTCGGCGTAGTAGAGCGCCAGCACGTCGGTGTAGCAGAAGCGCGTGTACTGCTCGTTGTTCACCCACGCGCCGTCCTGGCAGGGTGACTTCTGCACCCAGTGCAGGGCCAGCGTGAGGCAGGTCAGCGCCAGGACGATCCGTACCGCCGTCCAGAACCGGTTCTCCGCGCCGACGGGCCGGTCACGGGCGACCGCGTGGTCACCGAGCGGACCGCCGATCAGCCCGGAAAGCCCCCGGACGAAGCCGTCGGAGCGGGACGGGTGATCGGGGGCATCCGATCCATCGATGCCTGGCGTCGACTTCGTGCTCATGACCGTGCATCCTGCCGTATCCGGTGACCGCGTTGAAGCCGAAACCGCCGCGAATCCCCGAGGCGCTGCCGCCGGTGTGTGGGCACCTCCGCCACCTGGCAACCGACACCCGGCGCTCGCGGTCTGCGGCATGTCGCGGTGTCCCTGACGCCGGAAGCCCCGACATGCCGCATCTGAGGAGCCGGCGGCCGTCCGCGACCAGGTACGGAGGCTCAGAGCACGAGGAACAGGACCGCCGGGGTGGCGAGCAGGGCGGCAAGTGCGCCGCGGACCGCTCGGGACACCCCGGGAAGACAGGCCAGCGCGACGGCCGTGTAGCAGGCTCCCCAGGCCAAGGCGCAGATCGCGACCGGTGTCGCGTCCGACGAGCCGGCGACCTTCTGGTAGAGGCCCTCGACGTAGGCTCCGGCAGTCAGCCCCGCGATCGTCACCGTTGGCGCCACCCAGGCCGGACCGGTGAGCGCCAGTACCACCCAGCTCACCACCAACAGCACCGGAAGACCGACCAGCCAAGCGAGCAAGGTCAGAGCGATCATGTCCTCGGCCGGTCGATCGGACTCGGTGAGTGCCCGCCAGGTCGCCCCGATCACGGTGCCGATCACCGCGCCGAGCAGCGCCGCGATCGCGACCCGCCAGAACGAGGAGGCGGGCAGTCTGTTGTCGACACGTTTCGGCCCCTGCGTCGAAGCGCGCGGCGACTCGGATGGTCCCGGCGGTTGCTCGACCACGTCCCTCTCCTTCCGGACGGCCGGCGTCCCCGCGCGTGGGCGGGGACGCCGGTTGGCGCTACGGGCGCCGGTCAGCTCCAGCGGTAACCGAGTGCGCTGAGACGATCGGAGACCGCCCCCACCGTATGCCCGGACATTGGGGTGCGGCGATGGTGATCCGACGATGACGCCTCAGTGGGCGGCACCGGAATCATCGACGGCAACCCATCTGAGTTGGAGGGACTGCCTTGTTCAGAAGAAGAAGCGCCCGGCTGGCCGCCGTGCTGGCACTCTGCTTCACCGCCAGCCTGGCCGCTCCGCAGGCGGCCGCCGCCGCGCCGACAGCCCCTGCCGGGGCGGAAACCACAGCCGCGGAGACCACCACCCTCAAGGCCGAGGATCTCGACCCGGCGAAGGCCACGATGATCCCGGAAGTCGAGCTGTTGGCTACCGGCTGCGGTGCGACCTGCGACGGCAAGAACCCCGCGACGTTCAGGATCTACCACAGTGGGTGTTCGACCTGTTACCACTACTGCTCGGACGACGCGCGCACGGTCGCGTCGAACAACGACGGGATCAGCCTGGAGTTGCGCTACAGCCCCCGGTGCCGGACCGCGTGGGCGCGGGTGGGTAACGACTTCTACTACCCGACGGTACGCAGCTACTACCTCGACGGGCGGGTCCGCACCTCGTACAGCGGCTTCGCCGGCGCCTACTACACCAATATGGTGAACGACGCCAACCTGCTCGCTCGGGCGGAAGCCAGCGCCGGTCCCACCACCTGGTGGACGAGCAAGTACTGACCAGACGGGTCGCCAGAGCGACGCCGCGCAGGAGGACAGCGTACCGGGGCATCATCGTCCCCTCCCTACAGCGCCGCGGGCGGCCGGAGTAATTCTCCAACCGCCCGCGGCGTCAGCGGGAGCTACTCCCGACTCGTCGTTCTGGGTGGTAGCAGGCCGCCGCCTCCACCGCCCGGGCCACCCGGCCCCTGATCATCACGATCGGGTGGGGTGATCGGATTGTTTCCACCGTTGTTGCCGCCGTTGTTCCCACCGTTGTTGCCGCCACCGAGTTGGCAGAGAAGGTCGATGGGGTTGCAGTCTTGCTGGTTACCGCCACCCGGCGGAGGAGGAGGCGGCGGCGGTTCCTCACCGTTGCCGGCGTCCTCGTCGCCAAGTCCGGTCACGTCCGGCAGGTCGGACGGGTCGTAACCCTTCAGCGCCTCTTCCATGAACTGCTTCCACAACTGCGCCGGCAGGGTGCCACCGCCGATGTTGCTACCGCCCCGGTCGACGATGGCCCGCTTCTTCGTGTCGTGGCTACCGATCCAGACCGCGGTGGCGACGTTCTTGTCGTAGCCGACCATCCAGGCGTCCTGGTTCTTGTCGGTGTTGTTGAGCTCCCAGGTGCCGGTCTTGCCGGCGACCTGCCGGTTACCCAGGCTGGCGTTGTTTTTGCCCGGGATCTCCTTGAGCACCGCGGTCACCTCGTCGGCCACCTCCGGCTTGATCACCTGCTTGGGCGCGAGCTTCTCGCCCGTGCCGCGCACCTTGTCCCACTTGCCGGTTGCCTTGTTCTGCTTCTCCACCATCCGGACGAAGTGCGCCTTGTTGTACTTGCCACTGTTGGCGAGGGTCGCCAGGCCGTTGGCGTGGTCAAGCACGGTGATCGGGTACTGGCCGTAGGCAGCCACCCGGTCGAAGTACTTCGGCGCGAGCTCGCTCGGCTTGTTCTTGATGAGGTCGTGCGCCCGCTGCTTGTCGTCCCACATGGTGCGGATGCCGGCCCGACGGGCCATGTCGATGACCTTGTCCGTGCCAATCTGCTCCGCGATGTGGAAGAACGGCACGTTGTACGACAGCACGGTCGTCTGCTGCAGGGTGCAGGACTTGTTGCAGCTCTGCCGCACGTCCCGGTTGGCGTTCACGATCGGCTTCTCGAAGCCCTCCGGCTTGAACGGGGTGGCGTCCCAGCGGGACTTGACCGAGATGCCGGCGTCGATGGCCGCAGCGAGTGTGTAGACCTTGAACGACGATCCCGGCGGATGACCACCGACGAGCTTGCCGTTCTGGTCGGTGTTGAGACCCGCGTAGTCGAAGTTGGCGCCACTGTTACCGCCGTAGTAGGCCAGCACGCGGCCGGTCTTCACCTCGACCGACACCACCGCCGGCATCAGGTTGTCCGGCTGGTTCGCCAGGAACGTGCCCTTGCGACCGACCTGGGCGATCGACTCCAGCGCCTTCTGGATCTTCGGGTCGATGGTGGTCGTGATCCGGTAGCCGCCCTCACGCAGCTCGTCGACGCAGCTGGGCTTGCCCTCGGCACCGTAGTTGGTGCACAGGCCCCACTCCTCCATCTCCTGCCGCACGTAGTTGATCACGTTGCCGCGGGGGGAGGCGACACCGAAGCCGTTGCTCTCCTTCGGCTTCTGGACCTTCGGGTACTCGGTCGGTCGCTCCTTCTTGCCCGGGGCGTTCAGCCAGCCCTCCTCGACCATCCCGTTGAGGACGTACTCCCACCGGGACTTCGCGTCGACCTCGTTGGTCGCCGGGTCGAAACCCTTGTGGGTGGCGCTGGCGACGGGCTGCTTGATCAGCGCGGCGAGCACCGCGCCCTGGGCCACGGTCAGCTTCTTGGCGCTGGTGTTGAAGTACGTCTGGGCCGCCGCCTCGATGCCGTACGCACCACGACCGAAGTAGATCACGTTGAGGTAGTTCTCCATGATCTCGTCTTTGGTGTAGTTGTCGTTCAGCTTGGAGGCGAGTATCGCCTCCTTCACCTTCCGCGCGTAGCTGTCGTCCTGGAGGTTCTCGTAGGCGTTGCGGGCGTACTGCTGGGTGATGGTCGACGCGCCCTGCTTGTCGCCGCCGGAGAGGTTGTTCCAAGCGGCCCGGGCGATGCCCTTGTAGTCGACGCCCGAGTGCCGGTAGAAGTTGCGGTCCTCGGCGGCGGCCACGGCGTCGCGCACATGCTGCGGGATGCTGTCGATGGTCACGAAGGTGCGGTTCTCGTTGCCGAGCTTGGCGACCACCGTCTTGCCGTCCTTGGCGTAGACGGTGGTGGACAGCGGCAGCGGGATCTCCTTGGGCAGCACCACGTTGGTCGAGTAGTAGGTGAACCCGACCACGCCGATGCCGGCCAGCATGATGAACACCGCGAAGCCGGCGATCAGCATGTTCATCCGCTTGCGCTTGCGGGCCCGAGCCACCGCACCCGGGTCACGCCCGCCGCGACCGGGCCCCGTCGGTCCGCCCGGTCCACCGGGGCCACCCGGTCCGCCAGGGCCGCCGACGCTTGCCCGGGCCACCGCGGCCCGACCACCGACGCCATTCACGGAGGCCGACCCGACGCTCGCCCGACCGGCTGATGCCGCACCGACAGCGGCGGCGCCGACCGAGGCACGACCAGGACCGGCCGGGGACACCGGCACCGAGGCACGGCCGGCGCGGCCCGGTGCGGGCGAGACCGGCACCGAGGCACGGCCGGGGCCAGCCGGCGACACCGGCACCGAGGCACGGCCGGGGCCAGCCGGCGACACCGGCACCGAGGCACGGCCGGGGACGGCTGGCGAGCCCGGCACGGAGGCGCGGCCAGGACCGGCCCGGCCGACCGGTGCCGCGCCGGCGGAACCGCCCCGCGGCGGAACGCTCGCCGAGCCACCGACCGAGGCACGGCCGCCGACCGAGGCACGGGCCGACGGGCCGGAGGTCTCCGGCCCGGTCGACCAGTTGACTCCGCGCGGTTCACCACCCGGGCGGCGGTACGCGTCGTCCGCCTGCCCCGGGTCGTCCTGGCCTGGAGTCCAGGCCCGGCCGCGCGAGGAGCTGGGATCGCCGTACGAGTTCATTCCTCACACCCTGCCGTCGCGGTGGGGCGCGGTCGCACCGCCACCGGTTTGCCGTGAGTTTTGACACCTGCGAGCACGGCACGGGGGTGCCGTCGTTCCGGCGTCAGATCCGCATCAATCGGACCATTCAGACCTACAAGCCGTCGGTCGCCCCAGCCGCGTCGCACGCGACCGGGGCTGGCCGATCGAGCTCGAATCACCGTTGCGCCTCTCGCCTTCGCCGGACACCCGTTCCGTCCGCGGTCATGCCGCTCGCCTCACCGTGCTCCGGGTCGCCGTCGGCGACGCCGGTCAGACCGTCCCGCCCGAGCAGGTACTGCTCGACGAGATGGTTCCAGTCACAGCCGAGGCACACCTCCACCACGAAGACCTGGAACTCACGCAGCGTCATCGCCAGCACGGTCAGCTCAGCCACATTACGGGCTTGGCCGGCCGATTGCTTGAGTTCGTCCCCGTAAATGTAGTGGACCAGGGTCAGGTTCTCGCTGCGGCAGATCGGACACCGCTCGTCGGTGGACTCGCCGTGGAACCGAGCCGCGTTCTTCAGGTAGGGCGACGCGTCGCACAGGTCATAGGTGCCGACGCGGCCGGCGAGGAGCTCACGCAGCGCCGCTCGCTTTCGGAGCGAGTAGTCGACGACCTGGCGCTGCGTACGCATGCGGCAAAGGGTACGCGGTCTCATCTGACGAGGCGACCACCGTGACGATCCGTGACCGGAGGACATCGGAACGGGGGTTTGCCCAGACTGGAACGAGACGCTACGGTGCGATGTATCGCTCCGATACATCGTGGCGGTTAGCGCTTCACGCACAGGGTAAAGGGAGGGTGGCCGGTGCTCGAACTCGCCATCCTCGGCCTGTTGCAGGAGGCCCCGATGCACGGCTACGAGCTGCGCAAGGAGCTCACCGCCAAGCTCGGGGCGATCCGCGCCGCCATCAGTTACGGCTCGCTCTATCCGACCCTGCGCCGGCTGCAGGCGGCGGGATGGATCACCGAGGCCGACGAGACACCCGCCACCGCCGAGGAGGTTCCCGCGCTGACCAGCCGACGAGGTCGGGTGGTCTACGAAATCACCGCGGAAGGCAAGGAACGCTTCGCCCAGCTCATCGCACAGACCGGGCCGGAAACCTACGGCGACACCGGCTTCGGTGTGCACTTCGCGTTCTTTTCCCGAACCGACCAGGCGACCCGACTTCGAATCCTGGAAGGTCGCCGCCGCACGATCGAGGAACGTCGCGAGGGCCTTCGCGACATGCTGGGCCGCGCGGCCGAGCGCCTCGACGCGTACACCCTGGAGCTGCAGCGCCACGGCCTGGAGGCCTGTGAGCGTGAGGTCCGCTGGCTGGAGGAGCTCATCGCCAACGAGCGCTCCGGCCGTGCCCCGACGGTCCCGCACGACGGGACGGCCGGCGGCCCACGACAAGACAACAGCCCGCCTCCGCCTGGTGAGACCAGGACAGAGCGGCCGTGACAAAGAAGAAGGAGGCACACGCGATGGGCTCCGTCCGCGTCGCCATCGTCGGTGTGGGTAACTGCGCCTCGTCCCTGGTACAGGGCGTCGAGTACTACCGGAATGCCGACCCCAACGACCGCGTCCCGGGTCTCATGCACGTCACCTTCGGCGACTACCACGTCTCTGACGTGCAGTTCGTCGCGGCGTTCGATGTCGACGCCAAGAAGGTGGGCATGGACCTCGCGGAGGCGATCGTCGCCAGCGAGAACAACACCATCAAGCTGTGCGACGTGCCGCCGACCGGCGTCACCGTGCAGCGCGGCCCGACCTTCGACGGCCTCGGCCAGTACTACCGCGAGATCGTCGAGGAGTCGGACGCCACGCCGGTCGACGTGGCCAAGGCGCTGCGTGACGCGCAGGTCGACGTGGTCGTCTCGTACCTGCCGGTCGGCTCGGAGCAGGCCGACAAGTTCTACGCCCAGGCCGCGATCGACGCCGGCTGCGCCTTCGTCAACGCCCTGCCGGTCTTCATCGCCTCCGACCCCGAGTGGGCGCAGAAGTTCACCGACGCGGGCCTGCCGATCGTCGGCGACGACATCAAGAGCCAGGTCGGCGCCACCATCGTGCACCGCGCCCTGGCGAAGCTGTTCGAGGACCGGGGTGTCGAGCTGCTGCGCACGTACCAGCTCAACTTCGGCGGCAACATGGACTTCATGAACATGCTGGAGCGCAACCGCCTGGTCTCGAAGAAGATCTCGAAGACCCAGTCGGTGACCTCCCAGGTGCCGCACGAGATGGCCAAGAGCGACGTGCACATCGGCCCGTCCGACCACGTGCCGTGGCTGGACGACCGCAAGTGGGCGTACATCCGCCTGGAGGGCCGCTCGTTCGGTGACACGCCGCTCAACGCCGAGCTGAAGCTCGAGGTGTGGGACTCGCCGAACTCGGCCGGTGTCATCATCGACGCCGTCCGGGCCGCGAAGATCGCGCTGGACCGGAAGATCGGCGGCCCGATCCTGTCGGCCTCGTCGTACTTCATGAAGTCCCCGCCCGTGCAGTACGCCGACCACGACGCGCACGCCGCCGTCGAGGCGTTCATCGCCGGCGAGGTCGAGCGCTGACGCGCCGACCACCAGCAGCACCGGCTAGGGCCGGGTCCGTGCGGGCCCGGCCCTCGCCGTCGCCGGGCGTACGAGCTGCCACGCCACGCGCACGGACCGCGCGGTCGAGGGTGGAACGCTAGGCTGAGCGCTGTGCCGTTCACCGACGCCACGCACGCCGCCAGGTCGGGACGCCGGATCGCCGCCGCGCTCGCGGGCGTGTTGCTGACCACCAGCCTGTACGCCTGCGCCGTCCCGGGCAGTCGTCCGGCGGTCGATTCGGGCAGCGACGTCGTGCCGCCCGACCCCCTGCCGTCGGTGGCCGAGGCAAGCTGTACCGCCGCAGCGGCCACACCGCCGCAGGTTGCGACGAAAACCGCGATCCCGTTCGGCGCGTCGACGGCACCGACACCGCTGGGCACCGGACATCCGATGGCCGACGAGCGGGCACGCGAGGAGATGCTCCGCCGTCAGCAGGCCGCCAACGACGCCTTCCGGCAGCGCGGCACGCTCGAACCCGCGACGGCTGCCGGTGCCAGGGCCTGTGCCGCCGAGGTGCTCAAGGGCCTGAATCTGCTGACCGCCGGCGGCCGGGACGCACCCGACGAGGAGGCCGTGGAGCGGGTGGTGACCGCCACCGGCCTCACCGACGTCACCGTGCGCCCACCCGGACGCCTCGACCTCGGCCCCGGCGACGGGCTGATCTTCGCGGGGTGGACCGGCCGGGCGTGTGTCTTCGGCAGCGTCCGCCAGCACGACGTCACGGTGGAGATCGGCACTCGGATCGCCGACGGCGGTTGCCTGCCCGCGCCGAGCTGATCAGGACCAGGCGCGCTGCAGGGCCACCCGGGCCTCCAGCTCCAGGAGTTTGACCTTGCGGTCCAGGCCACCACCGAAGCCGACCAGCTTTCCGCCCGCGCCGATGATGCGGTGACACGGCACGATCACCGGGATCGGGTTGCGGTTGCAGGCCACTCCGACCGCTCGGGCGGCTCCGGGATCACCGACCCGCCGGGCCACCTCGCCGTAGGTGAGGGTTTCGCCGTACGGGATGAGGGTCATCTCCCGCCACACCGCCCGCTCGAAATCGGAGCCGCGCGGCACGCTCACCGGCACCCCGAAGTCGGTCAGCTCCCCGGCGAAATACGCGCGCAGTTCCGCCACCGCCCGCCGGGAGGTCTCGTCGGCCGGCTCGGTCGTCCCGTTGCGCACCGGGCCGAAGTGCGCCCCGCAGACACTGTCTCCCTCGGTGGCCACGGAGAACTCCCCGATCGGCGAGTCGAGCACCGTCCAACGCATCTCGCCATTGTCCACTGCTGCACACGGGCCGCAAAGGCCGGCGCCCGCCGGAGCGTCCCGGAATCCGGGTTGCTCCGGCGGGCGCCGGGAGAGGTCAGATACTGGTCAGGCGGCGGAGACGGTGAACTTCTCACCCTTGCCCAGCCCCAGTTCGAAGGCCGTCCACCTGATCGTCTTGTTCGAGATGAGGTTGCTCGTACCGGACGTCCCGGCGGAGACCGCCTGGCCGTCGCTGGCCCGGAAGAAGACAGTTCCGTCGCCGTTGTAGTCCACGAAGTCGAAGGTCTGCCAGAGTCCGAGCGTCGTGCTGCTGGCGATCAGCGGCTTGGTGCCGCTGCTCGCCGCGGTGACGTACCGGCCGTTGGACAGCGCCTTGAGGCCGAAGAAACCGTCGCCCTGCTTGACGATCTGGAACTTCGCCGAGGTGGTGACGCTCGTACTGCTGGCGACCAGCGGTTTGGTGCTGCTGGCAGCCACCACGTACTTGTTGTTGGCCTTGGACCTGATGCTGATCACCGGCGCCGGTGCCTCGAGGGTGAACTTCTCGTTGGTGCCGATGCTGGTCCGGTTCGCCCGGAGCACCGCGGTGCCGGTCGTCGACGCCGTCACGTACTTCCCGTTGGTCTTGGCCTTGAGGCTGACCTTGCCGTCGGTGTGGTTCACGACTGTGAACTTGGCCGGGGTGACGATCGTCTTGTGGCTGGCGATCAGCGGCAGGGTGCCCTTGCTCGGTGCCACCACGTAGCGGCCGGTCTGCTTCGAGCGCAGCGCGACCAGGCCGTCGCCGGCGTTGACGATGTCGAACCGCTGCGCGGTACCCATGCTCGTGCCGTTGTTGACGAGCGCCTTCGTGGTGCTGGCGGCGGTGACGTACCGGCCGTTCGCGACGGCCTTCAAGCCGTACCCGTTGCGGACCGGGGTCACCGAACCCACGGTCAGCAGCCGGTCCATCGAACCCTTGGTGTCGTAGACCACCCCGGCGATGCCGGTGGTGACGATCCGGTCGCGTACCTGCTTCGGCGTCCAGGCGGGATTGGTGTGCAGCAGCAGAGCCGCCGCGCCCGCCACGTGCGGAGCCGCCATCGAGGTGCCGCTGAACCCGACACTGCCGGTGTTGCTGTCGTGCCGTGCCGAGACGATGCTGACGCCGGGGGCGAACACGTCGACGCACTTGCCGTAGTTCGAGAACCAGGCGCGCATGTCGACCCGGTCGGTCGCGCCCACGGTGATCGCGTCCGGTACCCGCGCCGGTGACGCCTTGCAGGCGTCCATCCAGGCGTTGCCGGCGGCGATGGCGTAGGTGACACCGGAGTCGATGGACCGCTTCACCGCCTCGTCGATCGACGGGATGGCCGTGACGTCACCCAGGCTCACGTTGGCCACGGCCGGCTTGCTGGCGTTCGTGGTCACCCAGTTGATGCCGGCGAGGACCTGTTCGGTGGTGCCGTAACCGTCGCAGTCGAGCACCCGTACGCCGACCAGCTTGACGCCCTTGGCCACCCCGTATGTCGCGCCCCCGACGGTGCCGGCGACGTGCGTGCCGTGGCCGTTGCAGTCCCCGTTCGCACCGGCCGGGTCCGCTTCCGGGTCGATGGCGTCGTAGCCCATGCTGGCTCGTCCACCGAAGTCCTGGTGCTTGACGTTGATGCCGGTGTCCAGGATGTAGGCGGTGACCTTGCTGCCGGTGTTCGGGTACTTGTATGTCTTGGTCAGCTTCGCGGAGGCCTGGTCCAGACGGTCGAGGCCCCAGGACGGCGGGTTGCTCTGCGTCGAGTTGGCCGACAGGCGCCGGACCGGCTCGACGTAGGCGACGGCGGGGTCGGCGGCCAGCCGCTCCGCCTGCTGCTGGTTGAGCGCGGCCGAGTAGCCCTTGAGGGCGTTGCCGAAGACCAGCCGGACGCTGCCACCGTTGGCGCGGCTCAACGCCGACGCGGTCGCCCGGACCGAGCTGTGCGTGGCCTCCCGGTCCTTGAGCACGACGATGTAACGGCCCGGCACGATGCCGGCTCCCGTCTTGCCGATCAGCTCGCGACGAGGTTGGTTGTCGGCCGGGGCCGCGGTCGCGGCACCGCCGGAGACGACGCCGATGATGGACGAGGCGGTGGCGAGGGCGAGCCCCGCCGCCGCCGAGCGGCGCAGTACGCCACGGCGTTTCACTAGGTGTTACCCCCGTCGGTCGTCGACCGTGTCCCATGGACGGTCGGACAAACATTGGATCGTCCGGCTCCGGCTGCCGAGCAGCGGACAGCGGACGTGCCAACATCATGAATGAGTACGGAGAGAGCCGCGTCAACCTTTCGGTCGAAACGTAAGCGTCTCGTCGTATCGACCGTCAGGCCTTGCGCATCCGAAGTGGACGAGCGTCGCCGATCAGGCTGCGGTCAGCCGACGATGCCCTCGTCGCGGGCCCAGCGCAGCAGCTCCGCCTCGGCCGTGTCACGATCCAGCGGCCCCCGCTCCAGCCGCAGGTCCTTCAGGTGCTTCCAGGCCCGTCCCACCACCGGCCCGGGCGGCACTCCGAGCAGCTCCATGATCGCGTTTCCGTCGAGGTCGGGCCGGACCCGGGCGAGATCCTCCTCGGCGGCGATCCGGGCGATCCGCTCCTCCAGCGCGTCGTAGTCCGCCGCCAGCTGGGCCGCCTTCCGCCGGTTGCGGGTCGTGCAGTCCGAGCGGGTCAGCTTGTGCAGCCGGGGCAGCAGGTCACCGGCGTCGGTGACGTACCGGCGCACCGCCGAATCCGTCCATTCGCCCCGGCCGTAGCCGTAGAAGCGCAGGTGCAGCCCGACCAGCGTGGTCACCTTCGCGGTGACGTCCTTGGGGTAGCGCAACGCCTTCATCCGCACCTTCGTCAACCGGGCGCCGACCACCTCGTGGTGGTGGAAGCTGACCCGCCCGTCCGGGCCGATCGCCTTGGTCGCCGGCTTGCCCACGTCGTGCATCAGCGCGGCCATCCGGAGCACGAAGTCCGGTCCGTCCTCCTCGTACGAGACGGCGTTGCTGACCACCGTGAGGGTGTGCTCGTAGACGTCCTTGTGTTGGGCGTGCTCGTCGATCTCCAGCTTGAGCCCGGTCAACTCGGGCAGGAAGCGCTCGGCCAGCCCGGTGTCGACGAGCAGCCGCAGGCCGGCGATCGGGTCTGCGCCACAGAGCAACTTGGTGAACTCGTCGCGGATCCGCTCGGCGGTGATCCGGTCCAGGTCGGTCGCCATCCTGGTCATCGCCGCCCGCACGTCCGGGTGCACCGCGAAGCGCAGCTGCGCGGCGAAACGGGCGGCCCGCAGCATCCGCAGCGGGTCGTCGCCGAAGGACTCGGCGGGCGTACCCGGGGTACGCACGATCTTCGCGGCCAGGTCGGCCAGCCCGCCGTACGGGTCGGTGAACCGGTGCTCCGGGACGCTCACCGCCATCGCGTTGACGGTGAAGTCCCGCCGGCGCAGGTCTTCCGCCAGGCTCGTGCCGTAGGCGACCACCGGGTTGCGGCTGACCTGGTCGTACGACTCGGCGCGGAAGGTGGTGATCTCCAGTCGCAGGCCACCGCGCTGGCAGCCGATGGTGCCGAACTCGCGGCCGGTCTCCCAGATCGCCTCGGCCCAGCCCCGCACGATGTCGAGCGTCTGGTCGGGGTGCGCGTCGGTGCAGAAGTCGAGATCCTCACCGAGCCGGCCGAGCAGGGCGTCGCGTACCGAACCACCCACGAGGTGCAGTTCGTGACCGGCGGCGGCGAATCGGCGGCCCAACTCGTCGGCCACCGGGGAGACCCGGAGCAGTTCGGCGACGGCGTTGCGCTGCGCGGCGGTGAGATCGCGGCGGTCGGTGGCGTGGGATGCGGCGGCTTCGGACATCGGATCCGCAGCCTATCGGTCCTGGCCGGCATCTCCTCCGCCGGGCGCGGGTAACGGTCGACGGTTGACTAAGGTCTGTGGCGTGCGGGCCGGTGCCGGCTCCGGCGTACCCCTTGGAGGCACAGATGAGCGGCGGGCTCTACCGCAGCGCGAACGCCCAGCAGGGCGGCGCGCCCGGCGGCCGGCCCGGTGACGGAGCCACGTTCATCTCCGCCGAACCGCTCAACCAGCCGGCGGCCGAGGCGGTCGCACCGCCGCAGGAGCAGGTGGCGGAGAGCAGCGTCGCCGCGAACAGCGCGATCATGGCGATCGGCAGCCTGGTCAGCCGGGGTACGGGCTTCCTCCGCAACCTCATGATCGGCGCGGCCCTCGGCAACCTGATCGGCAACGTCTTCACCACCGCCATGTTCCTGCCGCAGCAGGTGTACGAGTTCCTGCTCGGCGGCATCCTGACGAGCGTGCTCATTCCGGTGCTGGTCCGCCGGAGCAAGCTGGACTCCGACCGGGGTCAGGCGTACGCGCAGCGGCTGTTGACCCTGGCGGTGGTCGCGCTCGCCGCGACCGTGGCGATCGCCCTGATCGCGGCACCGGTGCTCACCAGCCTCTACGCCAGCGGCAAGGACGACGATTACACGGGCCTGGTCACCCGGCTGTCGTACCTGATGCTGCCGATGCTCTTCTTCACCGGCATCAGCGCGCTGATCGCGGCCATCCTGAACACTCGGGGCCACTTCGCGGCGCCGATGTGGGCGCCCATCCTGAACAACCTGGTCGCCATCGCCACCTTCGGCACGTACATCGTGGTCTTCGGCGCCCAGGCCCGGCAGCCCGCCGACGTGGGACTGAACCAGGTCCTCCTGATCGGTGGTGGGACGCTGCTCGGTGTGGCGGTGCAGGCCGCCGGTCTGCTGCCGGCGCTGCGCAAGGTCGGCTTCCGGTGGAAGCTGCGGTTCGACTTCCGGGAACTCGGACTGCGTGAACTGGCTCGACTCGGCGGCTGGATGTTCTGCTACGTGGCGGTCAACCAGCTCGGCCTCTTCGTGGTGGTCAACCTGCTGACCCGGGCGGCCGGCGAGGACAACGCCGGCCTGCTGATCTACAACAACGTCTTCCTGCTGCTGATGATGGCGCACGGCATCATCGCTGTCTCGATCATCACGGCGCTGATGCCCCGGATGAGTTCCGCTGCGGCCGACGGCCGCTTCCGCGACTTCACAAGCGACCTGAGCCGGGGTACGCGAACCGTCAGCGCCGTGCTCGCCCCGATCGCGGTCTGCTACGCGGTCTTGGCCACCCCGATCTCGGTGGTGGTCTTCCGCTACGGAGCCTTCAGCGATGACAATGCGGCCGCCACGTCGACCGTGCTGCTGGTCGCCGCGATCGGGTTGGTCCCTTTCGCGATCAGTCAGCTCTTCACCTTCGCCTTCTACGCGCTGCCGGACACCCGGATGCCGGCACTGATCAACATTCCGGTGGTGGCGCTGCGGGTAGGGGTGCAGATCGCGCTCTTCCTGATCTTCTCGCAGAGCTTCACGGCAGCCGGGATGATGATCGGCAACACGGTCTCCTACCTGGCCGCCGCCATCGCCTCGGCCTGGCTGCTGCGCCCCCGGGTCGGTCCGATCGGGCTGGGCGCGATCCTGCGTACTCTCGGCCGGGTGACCGTCGCCGCGCTCGGTGCCGCGCTGGTCGGCCTGCTGGTGGTCGCCCTGCTGCCCGGCGGCGACACGCCGACCTGGCTGGCGTCGATGGTGCAGCTGCTGGTTGGTGGGACGGTCATCGGGGGCACCTACCTCGGCCTGGCGACCGTGTTGCGGATCTCCGAGATCACCGAGGTGGTCGGCATGGTCCGCCGCCGGCTCGGCCGCTGAACCGTCCGGTCCGCCGTGCACCCAGCGTGACCAAGGATCACCAGGCTGGGGATGTACCTGTGGATAACTCCGCGCGCCGCCGCTCAACTGACGGATCGGCCTGTGGATAACCAACCGGACGGCCGAGTATGCCCGCCCGATTGACGGGGAATCCGGCGCTACCGAACTCGCCGACGCGACCGGTTCCGCCCCGGCCGGAGCCGATTGTGGTCAACCTCTAGATTGGCTGGTACATGTACCAGCAACGGGGCCGACAACGGGGCTAACGGGACGAGTCCGCCGACCGCCGACCTCGCCGCCACCTGACGGCGGGAAGATGACATGTCGGGGACCGGGCCATCCCGGGTAAGGTCGCACTCGACGGGTACGGCAGACACCGGCGCGCGGCACCCTGCTGCGACCGGCCGGCCGGTACCAGACGAAGGCGGAGCGGGAAGCAGATGCCCAGCAGCGCGGGTCCACCGATCGACACGATCACCGAGGGAGGACGGGTGACCCAGGTCGGCGAGGGTCAGGACGCGGACGAGACCACTCCGCCGGTCATGACCTTCGGTGCTCCGACGGCCGGTGAGATCCTCGCCGAACGTTACGAACTGGTCGAGCACATCAACAACGACAGCGCCGGCCGGTTGGTCTGGCGTGGGGTCGACGTCGTGCTGCGCCGGCCCGTCGCGGTCGTCATGCGCTACCCCGGCGGCGAGTCCGCCACCGAGATGCTTCAGGCCGCGGTCGCCGCCAGCCGGGTCGTACACCCCAACCTCGTCGGCGTGTACGACGCCATCGACGAGGCCGAGCGGGCCTACGTGGTGCGCGAATGGGTCGACGGTCAGTCGCTGCGGGACCTTGTCGCGGGTGGGCCGTTGGACGCCGCCCGCGCGACCGCCGTCGGTAACTCCGTCGCCAGCGCCCTGGCCGCCGTGCACGCCACCGGCATGGTGCACGGCAACGTGCACCCGGGCACGGTGATGATCAGCGATGACGGCCGGGTGGTGCTCGCGGACGCCCGTACCGACGGTGACGACAGCCAGGAGAGCGACGTCCGGGCCGTCGGCGGCATCCTCTACTTCGCGATGACCGGCTACTGGCCGCATACCGAGGCGCCACTGCGCGGTGCCACGGCCGGGCACGGACGGGCGGCCATTCCCGACGCGGTACGCGATGCCAACGGGGCGGTTGCGGCGCCCCGCCAGGTGCGGGCCGGTGTGCCGGCCTACCTGGACGACCTGACCATGGATCTGCTCGACGCCGAGATCGCCCCGCCCCCGTCGGACGTGCTGACGGCCGAGTTGGCCCGGCTCGACGTGCCCGACGACGACTACCTCGACAACGGCGGCCCGCTGCGGTTCGCCGGCGAGACCGGCGAGGAGCCGTCACCGTTGGCCGCGGCCGGCGGGCGCAAGGTCGCCCTGGGCATCGCCGGGCTGCTGGCGGTGGCCCTGATCGGGCTGCTGATCGGAATCAGCACCCTCGGCGACGACGACGGGGACCCGCAGACCAACCCGGTCGCGGCGCCGACGTCGAGCGCGCCGGTGAGCGAGGAGCCGGCAGCGCCGGCGGTCCGGAATCTCAAGATCAGCGATGCCCGGATCATCGACCCGGACAGCAGCAACCGGACCGAGGTGCGTGACGCCGAGAAGGTCTTCGACGGCGACCAGGACGAGGGCTGGTCCACCGAGACCTACAACCGCAGCAAGTTCGGCAACCTCAAGCGGGGCATGGGCGTCTGGATCGACCTCGGCACCGAGCGGACCGTGAAGTCGGTGCAGGTCAACCTCTCCGACCGGGGTGCCTCGGCGGAACTGCTCACCGGCACGACCAACGCCCCGTCGTCCAGTTCGGGCGACGACGAGGTGCTCACGGCGTACCTGAAGAACAAGATCGGGCAGCCCTTCGAGGAGCACGACGGCACCACGATGACCTTTGACGGCTTCGACGCCGACAAGAAGTACCGCTACCTGCTGTTCTGGATCACCGAGCTGCCGCCGAACGGTGGCGGTTTCAAGATCGGGGTGCAGGAGATCACGGTCCAGGGTTCATGAGACGTCAGCACGGCGGCTGCCACCGGGTCGGGTGATGGAGGTACGCGACGCCGGACGCGACCACACGGGCGCCGCTTCCGTGGAGGACACGGTCAGCGACCTCGATCTGCTGCGCGCCCACGTCTCCGGTGACCGGGACGCCTTCGGCGAGCTGTTCCGCCGGCACCGGGACCGGCTGTGGGCGGTCGCCCTGCGTACGCTCGGCGACCGTGAGGAGGCCGCGGACGCCCTGCAGGACGCGCTGCTGTCCGCCCATCGCGCGGCCGGCCGGTTCCGGGGTGACTCGGCGGTCACCACCTGGTTGCACCGGATCGTGGTCAACGCATGCCTCGACCGGATCCGCCGTCGGCGGGCCCACCCGACGGTGCCGCTGCCCGACGGGGTGCACGGCCCGGAGGATGGTCCGGCCACCGGCGGCGTGGAGCCGGCCGCACCGGTACCCGACCACGACACCGCGATGGTCGTCCGGGACGCCCTGGCCGCGTTGCCAGTCGAGCAGCGGGCCGCCCTCGTACTGGTGGACGTGCAGGGCTACCCGGTCGCCGAGGTCGCGCGGATCCTGGGCGTCGCCGAGGGGACGGTCAAGAGTCGCTGCGCTCGGGGCCGTGCCCGGCTCGCGGTCACGCTCGGCCACCTGCGGCCGGGCGCCGGGCCGGCGGGCGCTTCCCGCCCGGACGTGCCGGACGTCACCGGCGGGAACCCGAAGGAACCGTCGGGCGTCCGATCGGGGTCGGGGCGGTCCCGACCGACCGCCAACCAGCAGGAGGAAGCGTGAGCGCCGGGGAGTTCAGCGAGGTCGACCACGACCTGCTCGCCGACTACCTCGGCGGCGCGCTGGACGGCACCCCGAGCACGCTGAGATCGCCCGGCGGGTGGCGCAGGACCCGGCGTGGGCCCGCGCCCACGCCCTCCTGGCCCCGGCCGTCGACCGCGTCCAGGCCGAGTTGGTCGGCTGGGGTGAGCCGACGCTGGAGATTCCGCCGGAGATCACCGACCGGATCAGCGCTGCCCTCGCCGCTGCCGACCCACCCACCGCCGGGACCGCGCCGACGACGGCGGCTGCCGAGCACCCGGAGCGGGCACCAGCGGCCACCGGGGACGGGACTGCCGCCGTCACCGACCCCGGCCTGACGCCGGGCGGCGGGAAGGCGACCGTCGTACCGACCCAGCCGCTGGGTGGTCCCCGGCGGCCGGGTGGGCCGCCGCGTCCGGGGCAGGATCGGACCTCGTCGTCGCGGCCGGGGTCGCGACGACGCCGCTGGGCCCGGGTTGCCGGGCCGGTTGCTCTCGCCACCGCCGCCGTGGTCGGTCTGGGCGCGCTTCAACTGTTCCAGCCCGGCCGGGGGGGCGATGTCGCCACCGACACCGCCCTGGACGATCGGGTCGTCAGTCCCGCGGTGCCGCACGCGCTCCCGCAGGACTCCGGGGGCCGGCAGGAGACGAAGTCGGCGCCCGAACGTGCCGCCGCAGCGAGCGGTGCTCCCTACCGGGTCCTCGGCTCCCCGCAGCGCAGCGCCACCGACTACACGCCGGAGGCGCTGGCCCGCCTGACGCCGAGCATCCGGCAGTTCTCCAGCGACGGTGGTCCGGGGGTCGGCACCGAGAACCAGGAACGCCTAGGCCCGGCCGGTCCGGACGCTCTGGCCCGGCTCGGCGACCAGACGGCGCTGAGTGCCTGCCTCGCGGAGGTCGGTGCGGAGCACGGCGGCGGACCGCTGGTCTTCGACGTCGTCGAGTACGCCCGCTTCCAGGGGATGCCGGCGCTGGTTCTCCAGTTCACCGATGCCTCCGGCACGAGCTGGGCGTGGGTCAGCGGCCCGGAGTGCGGGGTACCCGGGTCCGGCTCGGACGCCCGTTACCGTACGCGGGTAGGGTGATCCTGCGGTCGCCGGACTTTTGACCGTCCACGTGACCTGACCCACCGGGTGACCGGCTCGGGAATTCCCGCTTCGTACGATGACGTTCTGCACATCAGTTGCCGCCGCGTCGGCACTCGGATCGGCATCGGCGGGTACGCCGGTGACGACAGTCAACACGATTGGGAGACGGCAGTGGACGAGGTCCGCAACCTGGTCATCATCGGCTCCGGGCCGGCCGGTTACACGGCGGCGGTCTACGCGGCGCGTGCCAACCTCAAGCCACTGGTGATCGAGGGGGTGCAGTCCGGCGGCGCCCTGATGACCACCACCGAGGTGGAGAACTTCCCCGGCTTCGCCGACGGCATTCTCGGCCCCGAGCTGATGGACAACATGCGCAAGCAGGCCGAGCGGTTCGGCGCCGAGTTCCTGACCGACGACGTCACCCGGGTCGAGCTGACCGACACCGGTCACCCCGGTGCGGTGAGCACCGTCTGGGTCGGCGAGACCGCGTACCGCGCCCGGGCCGTGATCCTCGCCACGGGTTCCGCCTGGCGCCCGCTCGGCGTGCCCGGTGAGCAGGAGTACCTCGGCCACGGCGTCTCCTCCTGCGCCACCTGCGACGGCTTCTTCTTCCGCAACCAGCACATCGTGGTCGTCGGTGGCGGCGACTCGGCCATGGAGGAAGCAAGCTTCCTGACCCGCTTCGCCGACTCGGTGACGATCCTGCACCGCCGGGACACGTTCCGGGCCAGCAAGATCATGGCGGAGCGGGCACTGAGCAACGACAAGATCAAGGTCGAGTGGAACACCGTGGTGGAGGAGGTGCTCGGCGCGGACGGCAAGGTTTCCGGCGTACGGGTGCGCAACGTCCACACCGGCGAGGCCAAGGTGCTCGACGTCACCGGCGTGTTCGTGGCGATCGGTCACGACCCACGCAGCGAACTGTTCCGTGGCCAGGTGGAGCTGGACGACGAGGGGTACGTGCAGGTGCAGGCCCCCAGCACCCGGACCAGCATTCCCGGTGTCTTCGCCGCCGGTGACCTGGTCGACCACACGTACCGGCAGGCGATCACCGCGGCCGGGACCGGCTGCGCGGCCGCCCTGGACGCGGAACGCTTCATCGCCACGCTGCCCAAGGGCTGAAGACACAACGCAGGAGGAGGGGTCAACAGTGGGAGCAACGAAGTCGGTCACCGACGCGAGCTTCGCCGCGGACGTGCTCAAGTCCGACAAGCCGGTTCTGGTGGATTTCTGGGCCGAGTGGTGCGGGCCGTGCCGCAAGGTGTCGCCACTGCTGGAGGAGATCGCCGGCGAGATGGGCGACCAGGTCAGCATTGTCAAGCTCAACATCGACGAGAACCCGGAGACCGCCCGGACGTACCGGGTGATGTCGGTGCCGACCCTCACCGTGTTCAAGAACGGTGAGCCGGTGCAGTCGATCGCCGGCGCCAAGCCCAAGGGCGAACTGGTCAAGCTGATCGAATCGGCGCTCTGACCCCCAGCGACGACGTCGCCGTCGACCCCGTGCCGGGCCCACCGGCACGGGGTCGACGCGTTTTTCGCCGCCCACCACCCCAGCGGATCGGTGAGCGCATAACCTCGAACCGGGGCCGCCGGACGCCGGTGAGCACCTGGTCCCCGCCCACGGCGGCAACCGTCGGCGGGGCCCGGCAGCCACCGACCGTGCAGAGGGGGTCGTGCGTGCGTCCGATCCGTCCCGGTGACCGGGGACCCGCGGTGACCGAGATCCGCGCGGTGTTGACCGGTCTCGACCTGCTGTCGAAGGCGACCGGCCCGCACAGCGACGAGTTCGACCCGGCGACCGAACGGGCGGTCCGCGCGTTCCAGCAGTCGCGAGGACTCAGCGTCGACGGTCGGGTCGGTGCGGAGACCTGGCGGGCCCTCGACGCCGCCCGCTGGCGGCTGGGCGCCCGCACCCTCTACCACGCGGTACCGGTGCCGCTCACCGGCGAGGATGTCCGGTCGCTCCAGGAGCGGCTGCTGGAGATGGGATACGACACCGGCCGGGCCGACGCCATCTACGGCATCCGCACCTCCCGGGCGGTGGCCCAGTTCCAGCGTGAGGTGGGACTGGTCCCGGACGGCACCTGCGGCCCGCACACCATGGGTGCCCTGCGCCGGCTGGGCCGCAAGGTGGTCGGCGGCCGGCCGCAGTGGTTGCGCGAGTCCGACGCCATCCGGCAGTCAGGCCCGACCCTGGTCGGTCGGACCGTGGTCATCGACCCGGGCCACGGCGGAACCGACCCGGGGGTGGTGGTGGTGGACGGCCCGCTGCGCTGGACCGAGGCGGATCTGATGCACGATCTGGCCAGCCGGCTCGAAGGCCGCCTCGCCGCGGCCGGGGTACGGGTCCAACTCACCCGGGGACCGTCGCCGGAGACCTGCCTGCCCGACATCGACCGGGCGCAACTGGCCAACTCGCTCGGCGCCGACGTGTTCATCTCGCTGCACACCGACGGCCATGCCAACCCGATGGCCGAGGGCGTCGCCACGTACCACTACGGCACCGACAACGGGGTCACCTCGGCGACCGGTGAACGGCTGGCCGGGCTGGTCCAGCGGGAGATCGTGGCGCGCACCGGGCTGCGGGACTGCCGTACCCACGCCAAGGCGTGGGACCTGCTCCGGATCACCCGGATGCCGGCGGTCCGGGTCGAGGTCGGCTACCTCACCTCGCCGACGGACCGGGAACGGCTGATCGCTCCCCGGTTCCGGGACAAGCTGGTCGAGGCGATGGTGGCCGCGGTGCAGCGGATGTACCTGCCGATCGAACGCGACGTGCCGACCGGCTCGATCGACGTCAGCGAACTGCGGGCGGCGGTCGCCGCCGGCACCGTGGTGGACTGAGCGGCCCGCCCGATTCGGGCGCGGACGTCCGGCCGGGTGCCGGTGCCGTCGACGCCGGCCGGTCAGCCGGTCGTGGAGCGGGTGGCAGGTGTCGGTCGGACCGGACGCAGCAACGTCTCCGGGCTCATCGAGCCGAGCAGCTTCTCCAGCGCGTACTCGACGTCGGACTTCCAGCTCAGCGCCGTCCGCAGCTCCAGCCGTAGCCGGGGGAACTGCGGATGCGGGCGAACCGTCTTGAAGCCCACCGAGAGGAAGAAGTCGGCAGGTGCCACGCACGCTCCGTCCGGATCGGCGGAGTCACCGAACTTCGCGTCGCCGAACGCCTCGATCGCCTTGATCCCGCGCTTGGTCAGATCGCGGGCCACCCCCTGCACCAGCATTCGGCCGAGGCCGCCGCCGGCGAACGCGGGCACCACGTTCGCGGTCATCAGCAGCGCCGCGTCGGCGGAGACCGGAGACGTCGGAAAGGCCATCGACCGGGGCACGTAGGCCGGCGGGGCGTACATCACGAATCCGGCAGGCATCCCGTCTACGTAGATCAGCTTGCCGCAGGAACCCCATTCGAGCAGCGTCTGCGAGACCCACGCCTCCTTCTCCAGGCCAGGGTCGCCAGCGGCACAGGCGCGGTCCGCGGAAACCGGGTCAAGCTCCCAGTACACACACTGACGGCAGGGCCGGGGCAGGTCCTCCAGGGTGTCCAGGGTCAGGCTGACCAGACGTCGCGACATTGGCGCTTCCCCACACTAGGCTCGGAGGTGGGACCGGCCCGGACGGCACCGCCGGTGTTCCTGCCCCCGACGAGCGATCGTACGCCGCCGGTCGGCGACTGGGGAGGGTAAGCGTGAACGTGCACCTCAGGGGTGCCGGCTCGGGGTCCGGGATGTGGACGCACGAATAATCAGGGGCGCATAGGGGTGTGCAAGGCGGCTACGATCGACATTCGGCGCGCCGTACGCCATGGTCGCCGGTGTCCTGGGTATCCGGGACCGGAGCCGTCCGAGCAGCCATCGAGGTGATGTGATGACCGGCACGACACTCGACGACTACACCGACCGGTACGCCCGCCGGGTGCGGGGCATGACGGCGTCGGAGATCAGGGCCCTGTTCGCCGTCGCCAGCCGACCGGAGGTCGTCTCCCTCGCCGGTGGCGCGCCGTACATCGCCGCACTGCCGCTGGATGCCGTCGGCGAGATGCTCGGTCGGCTCGGCGCCGAGCACGGCAGCACCACCCTGCAGTACGGCATCGGTCAGGGCACCCTGGAGCTGCGTGAGCGGATCTGCGAGGTGATGGCCCTCTCCGGCATCGACGCCGCCTGTGGTGCCTCCCCGGAGGACGTGGTGGTGACCGTCGGTGGGCAGCAGGCGCTCGACCTGGTGGCCCGTCTCTTCCTGGACCCGGGTGACGTGGTGCTCGCCGAGGGGCCGACCTACGTCGGCGCACTCGGGGTGTTCCAGGCCGCCCAGGCGCAGGTCGTGCACGTGCCGATGGACGACGACGGGTTGATCCCGGCCGCGCTGGAACTCGCCATCGCGGAGCAGGCCCGGGCCGGACGGCGGGTCAAGTTCCTCTACACCATCCCCACCTTCCAGAACCCGACCGGCGTGACGCTCACCGAGCAGCGGCGGGAACAGGTCCTCGACATCTGCGAGCGCGCCGGGCTGCTGGTGGTCGAGGACGACCCGTACGGCCAGTTGGGCTTCGAGAGCGAGGCACCCGCGCCGCTGCGGGCGCGGCGGCGGGACGGGGTCTTCTACCTCAGCACCTTCTCCAAGACGTTCGCGCCAGGGCTGCGGGTCGGCTGGATCCTCGCGCCACACGCGGTGCGTGACAAGCTGGTGATCGCCAGCGAGGCACAGATCCTCTGTCCCAGCGCGTACGCGCAGGCCGCCGTCAGCACGTACCTCGGCACCATGCCCTGGCGCGAGCAGCTGAAGGTCTACCGGGAGGTCTACCGGGAGCGGCGGGACGCGATGCTCACGGCACTTGAGGACCTGATGCCGGCCGGCACCCGCTGGACCGTGCCCGGCGGCGGGCTGTTCGTCTGGGCCACGCTGCCCGACGGGCTGGACTCGAAGGCAATGATGCCCCGGGCCATCGCCGCGCGGGTCGCGTACGTGCCCGGCACCGGTTTCTACGCCGACGGCAGCGGCAACGGCCACATGCGGCTGAACTTCTCGTTCCCGCCACCGGAGCGGATCCGGGAGGGCGTCCGCCGGTTGGCCAGCGTGATGGAACAGGACATCGCCATGCGGCGGGTGTTCGGTGCGGTGGGCGGGGCCGGCGCCCGGCGAGGCAGGACCGGCTGGGACGCGCCAGGACCAGACTTGGCATGATGCCCGGCATGGGTGTCACCGCTGCCGAAGAACCCGCCGTGTCGGGCCCCGAGACCACCGATCTCCACGTGCTCGTGCTCGCCGGTGGCCTGTCGTACGAGCGTGACGTGTCGCAGCGCTCGGGCCGCCGGGTGCTCGATGCGCTGCGCGCCGTCGGGATGCAGGCCGAACTGCGCGACGCCGACGTCGCCCTGCTGCCGGCCCTTGTCGCTGATCCGCCCGACGCCGTGGTGATCGCCCTGCACGGCGCCACCGGCGAGGACGGGTCGTTGCGCGGGGTGCTGGATCTGTGCGGCGTGCCGTACGTCGGCTGTGACGCCCGGGCGTCCCGTCTCGCCTGGGACAAGCCGTCGGCGAAGGCCGTGCTCCGGGAGGCCGGCATCGCCACTCCCGACTGGGTCGCTCTGCCACACGACCGGTTCAGCGAACTCGGCGCGGTGGCCGTGCTGGACCGCATCGTCGACCGGTTGGGGCTGCCGCTCATGGTGAAGCCGGCCCAGGGCGGTTCCGGACTGGGCGCCGCCGTGGTCCGGGATGCGGCGTCGCTGCCGGCTGCCATGGTGGGTTGTTTCGCGTACGACTCGACGGCGCTCGTCGAGCGATACGTTCCCGGCATGGACGTGGCCGTCTCCGTCGTCGACCTCGGCGACGGCCCGCAGGCGCTACCGGCGGTGGAGATCGTGCCCCGCAACGGGGTGTACGACTACGCGGCCCGTTACACCGCGGGCCGGACGACCTGGCACACCCCGGCCCGCCTGGAGCCCACGGTCGCCGAATCGGTGGCCCAGGTCGCCCTGGCCGCCCACACCGCCCTCGGCCTGCGTGACCTCAGTCGGGTCGACCTGATCGTCGACTCGACCGGTCAGCCACACGTGCTCGAGGTCAACGTCTCGCCGGGCATGACCGAGACGTCGCTGTTGCCGCTCGCGGTACAGGCCGCCGGTCTCGACTTCGGCGGCATGATCGGCAACCTGGTCGCCCGCGCCGCGGCCCGCTGATTCCCCCACCCGGCAGGCCGCCCACCGTCTGAACTCGGGTCCCCGTCCGCAAGGAGCGGCGGAGTCGACTCGGCGGTCCCCGCCGCGCTGGCCCACAAGGCCGTCGGTGACGGCGTCATCGCCTCCCGGCCGCAGTGTCGATGCGGTCGCGGGTGCGGGGGCAGTGCCGGTCCGACGCCGTCGTGCACCAGCCGGATCGCCGGCGGACCTGGGGCTCATTCGGGTGCCGGAGGTGCCGAGGTGCGGCACGGTCCCTCCGGCCCTATCGCTGCCCGCCCCCGGAGCCCGGCTTACCGGATGACGCCGGCCGGCCAACGTCCGGGGTTTCCGCCTGAGCGTGCTCCGGCTCCGCCGCATCGACTCTGCGTCCGCTGCCAGTGCCTGCGGGGCTCTCGGTGTCTGCGGTGGTCTCGCTGGATGCAGGGCTCTCGGTGTCCGGGGTGGTTTCGGCGGCTGGGGCGGTCTCGGTGCCCGGGGTGGTATCGAGCTGCGAGACCTCTCTGACGTTCCCGGACTTCGACCCTGGGACTGTGGCCCCGGAAACCGGCTGCGTCGTTCGTTCAGGGCGAGCCGCCTCGGCCGCGTCCGCTCCCGTCTCCCGCTGCGGTGTCGCGTCGCTCGCCGCGTCCGGTGCCGCGTCGCTCGCAGGAACCGCAACCGGCGCGTCTGGCGACTCCGCGCTGACACCAGCGCCCGGAGTATCGGGTGGCTCGGCCGTCTCGCCGATGGCGTCCAGCAGCGACCCTCCCTCTGCCGGCTTCGTCTCGGTCGGCGAGGCCGACTGCGCGGCCAGACTGGACGGCGCCTGCCACTGGATGCGGGGCGGTTCGGCTAGTGGCCGCCCACCGAACTCGGCGAGCCAGGCCGCCACGAGCGCGAGGTTCTCCCGCCACTGCTCCTCGGAGATCGGCGGCAGAATCGAGTCCCAGAGCGAGAGGAAGGTGCCACGGAGCTGGAGCCGACCGTACGGTCGGGCGAGGAACCACATGTGGAGGTGGGCGGACCCGTCGCCCCACCGGTTGACGTGGACGCGCGCCACGCCGTCCAGCGACCGGATGGCCCGTTCGAGCCGTACCGTCATCACGCCCAACTCGGCGGCGAGCAGGTTCGGTAGGTCACCGAGGTCGAGGTGCGACCGCGACTCCAGAATGAGGACCATGGGCAGCCCGGTCGGTCGATCCATGGCCCGCACGCGCCATCGTTCACCGACCCAGATGTAGGCCTCGTCGGGCGCCTGGCAGGCAGTGCATTCCCGGTGAGCCTCACCCTTGCGCGGTGGCTCGACAGGGACCGGGTCGGCGAGTGGCTTGACCCGGAGGTCACCTTCGAACGGGAAGGACGGCCACTGGGTGAAGTCCGGGACTGAGGGAGGGGTGTCGTGCACGACGCTGACCCTAACCGAGTCTGGGACCAGTGTCCCTACCCGAATCGGGTTCGACTCTTAGGCGGGCTCGAATGGCGGGACCGAACCGCCGAACGGTTCTCCCCAGAGTTATCCACAGGCGGCCGGGTAACGGCATCCCTACCGATGTCCCCGTTCGACAAGGGGTTTCGGCCTGTGTTTCACGTGAAACGGCTCGGCCCTGTGGACAACTGATGTGGATAACAATGACGCCGCGCAGTCCCGGCGTGGCCGGCAGTGGGTAGGCCGGGCGACCGGTCGGGCGCCGCGCCAGTGAAGCCGGGCCGCTCCACTGTTTCACGTGAAACAGTGGAGCGCCGATGGGCAGGGCGTGGGCAGACTGACACCGCTGGCCGCGCTCGTGAACCATCCCGCCGTTCAGCGACCGAGTTCCTGACTTGGGCCAACACCCGGCTCACCCGCGGGTTGAATGGCCACTTGACGTCCGGCGCCCTCTCCGCCTTCCTGGGCGGCGCCACCGGGCGGACCTCGGCTACCGCCGGGACCGGGGGTGACGGGTCGCGGAACACGTCTCAGGCGTATGAGCGTCCGGGCAGGGCGCTCAGCGGGAAGGCCGGCGGCCAGACGGCGGGCGACTCCCCCGCAGGGGCGGCCGAGCAGACACCGATGGGACGGCTGGACGCCCCTGCGGAACATCCACGGGTAAGGCGGGGGACGGTCCGGCGGGCTGTCAGCGGACAGGCAAGGTCGACCCGACACCCGATGACCGTCAGCGGACAGGCGGGGATCGACCCGACACCGGCGGCCAGGCGAGTGCCGCGCAAGTTGGGCGACGGACTCACGCTGTCGACGCTCGATCGGCGCCGACGGGTGCCGGCGACCAGTACGGGCCAACGGCCCAAGAGGGTGCCTAGTCAGGCAGACCCTCACCGAGGCACACCTGGCGACGCCTCGTCGTTAAGCGGCGGACACCCGGCTGGGCCGGAGCCGTTTCACGTGAAACGCCACCGCTTCGGCACCTGCCGGCTACCCGGTCACCGCTGCGAAAGTCCACCGGGCGGCGGACCTGGCCGGGATTCTGCTCCGGCTTCGGTCGAGCGGTATCCCTGCCTCGAACCACCCGGTGGTCGGCAGGCCCGTGTCTCGTCCGCCCCCGATTCGACGCCTGCCCGTTCGCAACGGTCCGCCGTGGCGGCCGTCCGCGACGGCACCAAGCGAGGACGGGCAGCCCTCGTCGGTCAGCGAGCCGGCACCACGTGGCGGTCCTGGCGATCCAGTGCTCGACGGCAGCCCGACCACCGCGAGCACCTCCGCTCGATGTCGGACCCCGGCTGCCGGTCACAGCTTGCGGTAGGTCGCGCCGTAGCTCCGGTCTGAGGGTCCGACATGCCGTAAGTCGGAGAGTGCCCGGCGACTGACGCTGCGACCTCCACCCGTCGCCCCGGGAGCCGGATCAGGGCACCGCAGCGGCGTCGCGCCGACCGAGGCGGCAACCGACACGCCACCGCCGAGAGAGCGCCGTCTTCGCCGTCGTTGACCTGCCTCCGCAGGCTGATGGCCAGGGGCGCCGAAGATGTCGCCGACGGAAGCGGGAGTAGTCGCTCCAGTTCATGCCGAACTGGAAACCGCCGGGCCGGTGCTGCTGCTCGCCCTCGCCGATCGGTGATTGGTGTGGCGCCCAGGAACGTTCCACCGGGAGCGCCGCGCACGGCCGGCAACCGGCGGCTACCTGATACGCAGCGGCGGCTTACCTGACACGCAGCTCGGACGGCCACCGGCGGCCTACCTGACACACACCAGCCGCGTGGCGTCGTCGGCCAGAATCAACCGCCACCGCCTCACTGAACGCCGTCCGGCCGCGCAACCGATCGGGGCCGGCGAGCGGCGGGCACTAAGAGCTCCTAACGAAATGATGTTGGGCGTGTCCTCGGGACGTGAGGGTCGTTCTGTCTGAACGTGAGGAGGGGTGAGCAGCCGCCGTGGATCGTCTCGGACGACCTGTGGGCCGAGATCGCGCCGCTGCTGCCACCCCGACCACCACGCAGGCACCGGTTCCCCGGCCGCAAGCCCCTGGATGATCGCAAGGTGCTGTGCGGGATCCTGTTCGTGCTCTACACCGCGATCCCGTGGGAGTACCTGCCACAGGAGCTCGGCTTCGGGTCGGGAATGACCTGCTGGCGCCGGCTGCGGGACTGGAACGACGCCGGCGTGTGGCAACGACTGCACGAGGTGCTACTCGGCAGACTCCGGGCCGCCGGGCAGCTCGACATGTCGCGGGCGGTGATCGACGGCTCCCACGTCCGGGCGCTCAAGGGCGGCCCAAAACCGGTCCGAGCCCGGTCGACCGCCGCAAGCCAGGCTCGAAACACCACGTCATCACCGACGCGGGCGGCATCCCCCTCGCCACGGCGCTGACCGGCGGCAACCGCCACGACGTCACCCAGCTCATGCCCTTGGTGGACAAGGTCCCCCGGATCAAGGGCATCCGCGGCAGGCCACGACAGCGACCCGAGCGGATCTACGCCGACCGGGGCTACGACTACGACTGCTACCGGCGCGACCTGCGAGCCAAAGGCATCGCCCCGGTCATCGCCCGACGCGGCACCAAGCACGGCTCAGGACTCGGCACCCGACGCTGGGTCGTCGAGCAGACCATCGCCCTGCTGCACTGGTTCCGCCGCCTCCGCATCCGCTGGGAAATCCGCGACGACATCCACGAAGCGTTCCTCACCCTCGCCTGCGCCATCATCTGCTGGCGCCGACTCCAACACTCAAAGAGTTAGGAGCTCTAAGCAGTTGACGGCTGACTGAGGCGGGACCGGTACTGTGCGCTGCGGCTGCCGAGACGACAAGGCCGCCTCGTCAGGTGCCTGGCGAGGCGGCCTTGTCGATTCGTGGATCAGTCTTCCGACTCTTCGCGCTCCACTCCGATGATGCCGACGATTCGCTCTAGGTCGTCGACGGTCGCGAACTCGATCGTGATCTTGCCCTTGCTCCGCCCGATGTCCACCTTCACCCGGGTGTCGAACCGGTCGGAGAGGCGGTCGGCGAGATCGGTGAGCGCCGGAGCGTGTGGCTTCGGGCGGCGCTTCGCCGACTCCTTCTTGCCCGGCCCGTCGTTGAGGGCGAGCGCGACGATCTCCTCTGTCGCCCGGACCGACAGGCCCTCGGCGACGATCCGAAGTGCCAGTTGCTCCTGGGTCTCCGGATCCTCCAGGCTCAGCAGCGCCCGGGCGTGCCCGGCGGACAGGACACCGGCGGCGACGCGGCGCTGTACCGGGGCCGGCAGGTTCATCAGCCGGATGGTGTTCGAGATCTGCGGCCGACTGCGACCGATGCGCCGGGCGAGTTCCTCGTGGGTGGCCCCGAACTCCTCCAGCAGCTGCTGGTAGGCGGCCGCCTCCTCCAGCGGATTGAGGTTCGCCCGGTGGATGTTCTCCAGCAGCGCGTCCCGCAGCATCGCGTCGTCTCGGGTGTCGCGCACGATCGCCGGGATGTGCTCCCGGCCGACCGCCTGGGCGGCTCGCCACCGGCGCTCGCCCATGACGAGCTCGAACTTCTCGCCGTCGAGTTGCCGCACCACGATCGGCTGAAGAAAGCCGACCTCCTGGATGGAGGTCTTCAACTCCTCCAGGGCCTCCTCGTCGAAGACCTGGCGAGGCTGCTTCGGGTTGGGCACGATCGAGTCGACCGGGATCTCCGCGAAGCGGGCGCCGGGCACCGGGCTCAGGGTCGCCTCAGGTTCGATCGGCGGGGCCGACACCGGCATTACGGTCGGTGCCGCAACGGCCGTCGACCCACCCGTTCCCCCGGTCAGGGTGCCAGCGCCAGCGTCCGGCGCCGGCCCGGTCGGAATGAGCGCCCCCAGGCCCCGCCCCAGACCGCCCCGTGGACGGTTCTTCATGCCACGCCTCCCAGCGCCTCGTACGCACTACGCATTCCGGCTCACCGGCTCCTTGACGCCCCGCTCGGCGATCTCCTGCGCGGCCTCGAAGTAGCTCGTCGCGCCCCGCGAACCGGGATCGTAGGTCATCACCGACTGGCCGTAGCTGGGCGCCTCGGAGACCCGCACGTTACGCGGGATCACCGCCTCGAGCACCTTGTCTCCGAAGTGGTTCCGGACGTCCTGCTCGACCGCGTCGGCGAGCCGGGTACGGCGGTCGTACATGGTGAGCAGGATCGTGGAGACCTCAAGCTGCGGGTTGAGGTGCTGACGAACCAGGTTGATGTTGTTGATGAGCTGATTGAGCCCTTCGAGCGCGTAGTACTCACACTGGATAGGTATGAGCACCTCCTGCGCTGCCACCAACGCGTTGACGGTCAACAGACCGAGCGAGGGCGGGCAGTCGATGAACACGTAGTCGAAGTGCCCCGGGTAGGCGGTGATGGCGCGGTCCAACCGCGACTCACGGGCCACCACGGAGACCAGCTCGATCTCGGCACCGGCGAGATCGATGGTGGCCGGCACACACCAGAGGTTGGGAATGCCCTCCACCGCCTGGGTCACATCCTCCAGCGGCACACTGTTGATCAGGCAGTCGTAGACGTCGGGCACGCCGGTGTGGTGTGGCACGTTCAGCCCGGTCGAGGCGTTGCCCTGCGGGTCGAGGTCGACCACGAGCACCCGGTTGCCATGCAGGGCCAGCGCCACCGCGAGGTTGACCGTGGTCGTGGTCTTACCCACGCCGCCCTTCTGGTTCGCGACGCACATGACCCGGGTCCGGTCGGGCCGAGGCATGGTCACCTCGCCACTGGGATTCAGGATCTGCACGGCGCGCATCGCCTCCATAGCCAACGGTGGGTCATCCTCTTCGCGCGTCGGGGTTTCACGTGAAACGTACGCGGCCTCGGTCGCGGCTGTTGCGTAGGAACCATCCGCAGGTGCGGGCGTGTCGGAAGCCGGTCGAGGATCCGGCACCATCGCGGAGGTCGGGGGGTTTGCCGCCGCCGCCTCGAACCGTGCGGAGGCGGAGGTGTTCCGGCGAATCGGAATCACCCGCGCGTCCGGGGACGCGTTGATCGGGCGACCACTCGCGTCCGCTCCCTCGCCGGCCCCCGACCACGGAACACCCGACGTCGGCGCGTTACGACCGGGTTCGGGTGGGCTCTGCGACACCTCGGAGGGCCGCCAGTTCGGATATTCGGTTTCACGTGAAACAGGGTCACCCGGTGACCCGGTCACGCGCGGATCGTCGTACCTGCCGTCGTCATGCACCTGTCATCCCTGCCCGCTTCGGATGGTCGGTCCGCACCCGTCAACCGGGCCACTCGCGTGCTCTCCGCAGAGGTACCGCCCGGCGGGAGCGGTCAGGCCCCGGAGGGAAATCCATCGCCGCCCGCTCCACACTATCGACGCGCGGCCAGCCTACGGCGCACGGGCGCGGCCGGTCCACGTCGGGTTCGTAACCCGCCGGTCGCATGTTGCCCGGGGAACCGGCCAGGACCGCCCCGAAACCCCGCCCCACACGACGGGGACGGCGTGAAGACGCAGGTCAGCAGCAGGAACGACGAGCCGAAGTCAGCTGCGACAGCCGCAGCACCAGAGGCCAGGTCCCGACCCGGCTCACCGGCGACGCGAACGCGACTTCCTCGACGAGGTACGGGGAGCCGGACCGGCGGTCCGTTCCCGGACGATCTCGACCACGGTGGTCGGCGGATCCACCACGCCCGCACCACATCGGTGCAAGACGGGTCGACCACCACCGAGGCGGTGCACCGCCTCGGCATGCTCGGCGATCTCCTCCGCCGCGGAGGCACCCTTCAGGGCGAGCAGTCGACCACCCACCCCGGTCAGCGGCAGGCACCAACTCGCCAGCCGGTCCAGCGGCGCCACCGCCCGGGCGGTGACCACCTCGCCCGGCACGGCATCCGCCCTCCCGACGGCCTCCTCGGCCCGGCCGCGAAACACCCGCACCGAGTCGGTCAGTCCGAGCGCCTCCACCGCCTCCTCCAGGAAGGCGGTACGGCGAGCCAGCGGCTCGATGAGGGTCACCGCCAGGTCGGGCCGGGCGATGGCGAGCACCAGACCGGGCAGCCCGGCACCCGATCCCACGTCCAGCACGCTGGCGCGCGGCGGGATCAGCTCGGCCACCGTCGCGCAGTTCAGCAGGTGACGGTCCCAGATCCGGGGTGCCTCGCGGGGGCCGATCAGCCCGCGCACCACACCGTCGGTCGCGAGCAGCTCGGCGTACGCGGCCGCGACGTCGAGGCGTACGCCGAACAGCTGGCGAGCCGCCGGGGCCAGTTCGGGCGGTAGCACGGCAGTGCTGGGGTCCGGCGGGACAGCCGGCGGCCCGGGCGGCGTACCACCCGGGCCGGACGCGGCGCTGCCGCTGGCGTGCTGTCGAGTCACCCGTCAGTCCGCGGGACGGACGACGATGCGCCGGCTGGGCTCGACGCCCTCGGACTCGCTCTCCACCCCGTCGATCGCGTTGACCACATCGTGAACGCACTTGCGCTCGAAGGCCGACATCGGCTCCAGCCGCACCGGCTCCCCGTGCTCCTTGACCTTCTCGACGGCGTTGCGGGCAACCGCCGCCAGTTCCTTCCGCCGGTTGGCGCGGTACCCGCCCACGTCGAGCAGCAGGCGGCTCGGTGCGCCGGTCTGCCGGAACACCGCGAGCCGGGCCAGTTCCTGAAGTGCCTCCAGAGTGGCGCCGCGCTGGCCGACGAGGTTCTGCAGGCGTCCGCCGACGACCTCGACCACCGGGCGGCCGCCCGACACCAGTTCGTCGATGTCGCCGTCGTAGTCGAGGATGTCGAGCAGCCCCTCCACGTAGTCGGCCGCGATCTCGCTCTGCCGGAACAGGTCACTCTCGCCGGCGGTCTTGCTCGGTGCCGCTTCGGCGTCGGTCTCCTCCGGCTCGCCCCTGACCGGAGCCGCCGCGGTCGGCTCCTCGTCGTCCAGGGGCTGGTCGGCGCGGGGGATGCTGGTGTCGGTCACGGTGTCATCTCCGTACTCGCTCGGCCGGACCTCGGGTCCGCTGGTTTCCCGGGGCCGGCGGGACGTCGCCGGTGCCCGCGGGCACGTCTGTAGGGGCAGTCTCGCCCGTCCGCCACCGCACGGGTGACGCTTCGCGCACCTGCGCCGGCCATACGGCGGCCGCACGGCGTGCAACGGGCCGCCACCGGTCTTCCGGCGGCGGCCCGGACGTATTCAGCCCTGCCGCTTGGCGGGGCGGCCCTTCTTCGGGTTGACCGGCTTGGCACCCGGCTTCGGGCCGGCGATCTTCGGCGCGGCCGGCGGCGGTGCCGGGGTCGGCTTGCTCCGGCCGAACAACCCGCTGGTCTTTGCCGGCTGTGCGCCGTTACGCGCCGAGGTGCCCGGCTTTGCGCTGGTCGCGGTCACCGGCGGCGGGAACTTGCGCAGCACCCACTGCTGCTGCCCGAGCGTGAACAGGTTGTTGGTGACCCAGTAGATGATCACACCGATCGGGAAGATGGCGCCGGAAACCAGCAGGGACAGCGGGATGCCGTAGAGCATCAGGCGCTGGATCATGCGCTGCTGTGGGTCCTCCGCCCAACCCGTCTTGAGGATCATCTGGCGGCTGGTGAGGTAGGTGGTGCCCATCATCACCAGCACCAGGACACCGGCCATGATCTTCACGACGGTGCCGTTGGCACCGAGCTGTGCCAGCTCCGCCGCGGTCGAGCCGAACTTGCTGGCGATCGGGGCGGTGAACAGGGTCGCGTCCGAGGCGCTGTTGAACTGGTCGACCGTCCAGCCGTAGATGTCCTTGTTGTTCTTCGCCGGGTCCGGGTTCAGGCGACGCAGCACGTGGAAGAGGCCGAGGAAGACCGGGATCTGGAGGAACATCGGAAGGCAGCCCATGAGCGGGTTGGCCTTTTCCTTCCGGTAGAGCTCCATCATCTCCTTCTGGAGCGTCTCCCGGTCACCCTTGTGCTTCTCCTGGAGGGCCTTGACCTGCGGCTGGAGCGCCTGCATCGCCCGCTGCGACTTGATCTGCTTGACGAAGACCGGGAACAGGATGACCCGGACCGTGACCACCAGGAAGACGATGGCGAGGATCCACGCCCAGTTGGTGCCGAGGACCGCGCCGTCCGGAATGCCGATGGCGTCCCAGGCCGAGTGCCAGGCCAGCAGGATCCACGAGATCGCGTAGTAGATCCAGTCGAGACTCAATTCTCAGGCTCCAGTCACGTCGGCAGGTCGACGGTCGCCCGGCTCCGGCACCGGGTCGTATCCGCCAGGATGGAATGGGTGACAGCGCGACAGCCGCCGGACCGTCAGACCGGCTCCCCGGAGCGCACCGTGCCGGGCCACGGCCTCCAGGGCGTAGGCGCTGCACGACGGGTAGAACCGACAGCGGGCCGGCAACGCCGGGCTTATCCACCGACGGTACGCGATGATGGGCAGGGTCAGCACCCGGGCACCGGGCGTAGCCGGGCCGGACGGTGTCTGCTCGGCACTCATCGGGGCCGCCGTCTCCGACCGGCCCGGGCGGCCTCGAGCGCCGCGTCCAGGTCGGCGCCGAGTCGCTGGTAGGTGGCGTCGGCCGCAGCCGGCAGGGCGCGTACCACGAGGGTGCTTCCGGCCGGCAGGTCGACGAGGCGTTCGCGGGTCAGATGCCGCAACCGGCGGCGGACCCGGTTGCGGACCACCGCCGGTCCGACCGCCTTGGAAACGACGAAGCCGGCGCGGGACACTGGCGTGGAGTCTGCCTCCGCGCTGTCCCGCGCCGGCTTCGGCGCTGCGTTGTCGGATCCGGTTGTGCCCGGCACGGTCAGATGGACGGCCAGGGCACCGCGACCGGCTCGACGACCACCACGAACCGCTGCGGCGAAGTCGCTGCTGCGCCGCAGTCGTTGGGCGGCCGCCAGCACGACGTCACGTCCTCCGGAGCGGACCTGACCGGCCTCAGGCCGACAGGCGGGCGCGGCCCTTGGCGCGACGGGTCGAGATGATGGCGCGGCCGGCCCGGGTGCGCATGCGCAGCCGGAAGCCGTGGGTCTTCGCGCGCCGGCGGTTGTTCGGCTGGTAGGTGCGCTTGCTCACGTCAGGCTCTCCGTTGTCGGACGCCCCGGACGAGTGGATCGCCGGGTCGTGGTGGTCCGGGCCGCCGCTGCGGCAGCCCCGATCGGTGCTGCCCTGCGGGTGCGTGACCTCGGTTGTGCGGTGCGCGACCGCGGGCAGCGAGCACCCATCACCCTAGCAGAGGGCGTGAGAGCAGCCCCTCCAGCCTAGGCCGGGGGGCAATCAGCGTCAAACCCGGTCACGGCGGCGGTGAGCTGCGACGGGAGACGACCGAAGCGGCGGTTTTCACGGATGCCGACAGGGGCGACCCGCGCTGGCGGTTGAAGACGCGGCGACAACGCTGTTACCGTGCCCGATTGCGGTCAGCGTCGGAGTTTCGCCGATGTCGCCGGCAGGCAAGACCGGACACGGTGGTGAATCGTTCGGCACGGTGAACCCCGCTTCAGTGCCCGGCCACGGCAGGGGGCAGGTCCGACCCGCGATCGGCGGGCGGCCACAATCGGTCGGTACACAGGCTGTGGATAACTTGTGGAGAACGACCGGGTGCGGCGATCGGGTGGGTGGCGTCATCTCGCCCGCCGGTATCGGGCCACCGGAAGACGGCGGCGTCCGGGAGCAGAGGCGAGGGGGTGGCACGACGGTGGCCGGTACGACCGACCTTGCCGCGGTGTGGACGGCGACGACCGACGAACTCGCTGACGAGATCATTTCCGCGCAACAGCGGGCATACCTGCGGCTGACCCGCCTGCGCGCGATCGTCGAGGACACCGTCCTGCTCTCCGTGCCGGACGCCTTCACCCGGGACGTGATCGAGTCCCGGCTGCGCCCGGCCATCACCGAGGCGTTGACCCGCCGGCTGGGCCGACCGGTCCAGGTCGCCGTCACCGTCCGGGTACCGGAGGACGGCCGGGCCACCGGCACCGTCTACCGCAGCACTCCGGAATCGGACCCGATGGACCACGGTCCCGGCGAGTCGGCCGACCGGTCGACCGGTCCCGACAGCGGGCGGCAGCTCCCACTGATTCCCGAGCAGCCCCACCCGGGCCGGTTCGACCGGCCGGCACCGCCGGACGCACCACCCGTCGAGGACGATTCCCGTACCGCTGGCCCCGGCGGACAGGAGAGCCTCTTCGGTGCCGGGTTCGGCGAGCCCGTCCCACCGGCGGAGAGCACAGGACGGCGCGCGTCGGAGCGGTTGGGCTTCGCCGATCAGGGTGGACACCTGGACCGAGGGACCACCGGCCCGCGCGGGTACGCGTCGCGCTACGGCGACGACTCCGGCGTTTCGCCCCGCGACCAACACGTGATTCGGGCCATACCGGCCGACGGCGCCACCGACAGCGGACCCGGCCGCGGCGGTCCGGATCACCGACCGGTCGGCCGAGACGATCGGCGACTGCCCACCGGCGCGGACAGTGGCGGCAACCGGCTCAACCCGAAGTACATGTTCGAGACGTTCGTCATCGGGTCGTCCAACCGCTTCGCGCACGCCGCCTCCGTAGCGGTGGCCGAGTCACCGGCGAAGGCTTACAACCCGCTGTTCATCTACGGCAGCTCGGGACTGGGCAAGACCCACCTGCTGCACGCGATCGGCCACTACGCCACCACGCTGGGCAACGCCCGCTCGGTCCGGTACGTCTCCACCGAGGAATTCACGAACGACTTCATCAACTCGCTGCGGGACGACAAGACCAGTGCCTTCCAACGCCGCTACCGCGACGTCGACATCCTGCTGATCGACGACATCCAGTTCCTGGAGAACCGCGAGCGGACCCAGGAGGAGTTCTTCCACACGTTCAACACCCTGCACAACGCCAACAAGCAGATCGTGATCACCTCAGATCGCTCGCCCAAGCAGCTGGCGACGCTGGAGGACCGGCTGCGGACCCGGTTCGAGTGGGGCCTGCTCGCCGACATCCAGCCACCGGACCTGGAGACGCGGATCGCGATCCTGCAGAAGAAGGCCGCACAGGAGAGACTCTTCGCCCCACCGGACGTGCTGGAGTTCATCGCCTCCCGGGTGTCGAACTCGATCCGGGAACTGGAGGGGGCGCTGATCCGGGTCACCGCGTTCGCCAGCCTGACCCGGTCGAACGTGGAACTGTCGCTGGCCGAGGAGGTGCTACGGGACTTCATCCCGGACGGCACCGGGCCGGAGATCACCGCCGACCAGATCATGGTCTCCACCGCCGACTACTTCGGCGTCAGCCTGGAGGACCTGCGCGGGCACTCCCGGTCGCGGGTGCTGGTGAACGCCCGCCAGGTCGCCATGTACCTGTGTCGCGAGCTGACCGACCTGTCGCTGCCCCGGATCGGCCAGGCCTTCGGTGGGCGCGACCACACCACCGTGATGCACGCCGACCGCAAGATCCGCCAGCAGATGGCCGAACGGCGCTCGCTCTACAACCAGATCGCCGAGCTGACCAACCGGATCAAGCAGAACACCTGAGGGGTACGCCCCCCGCACGACCACGGTGAGGGTCCGGCCGATCACGGTCGGACCCTTCTTCGTGCTCACCGGGTTGACCCTCGACGAGGTATAGGCCACACGATCGAAGGCGTGTCCACACCGCGCGCCACTCGTTGTCCACAGCTTGTTGTCCACCGTCGGTGGATGAACACGCGCCGTCAACACCCAGTTACCCACAGCCTGTGGAGAAACCCTGGGGACAATGCTGTGGACCGCTGTGGACGCCTGGGGACAACCACCGCCGTTGTCCACCGCCGACCGGTCGCCTGTGGGGAAGCTGTTGAAGGTTCTGGGGATGACGGCGGACGAGACGCGCGCGGCGATCCACAGGTCTGGGGAGAAAGTCGGTGGATTACCGGTGGACAACCGGTGGACGACGGTGGACAACCGTGTGCACGGGAGCCACCTGTGGATCGCCAGGCGGGTTTTACCCCCGCTCATCCACAACGAACCCACCTGTGGAGAACGCACCTGACCTGCCCGTACTCGGGTTCTCCACAGTTTGCACAGGTGCGATGAAGACGATGAGTTATCTCTTCTGAAAGAACAAAAACCAATCATCACCGTTGGACTTCCTGTGGATCGGTCGACAGCTGCCGGACAGACCCGTCAGCAGCGACACGAACCATGGGGTCGGACACACAGCCGATACGCTCGCGCCCTAAGGTGCGAGGGGTACCCGCACGCCAGGCGGGTCGGTGGGCAGCGTCCGGCATGAGAGAGTTGACGACGTCGACGTCGACGCGGAGGCATTGATGAAGTTCCGAGTGGAGCGCGACGCGCTCGCCGAGGCCGTGGCCTGGACCGCGAAGAGCCTGCCCAACCGGCCGTCCGTACCGGTGCTGGCCGGGGTGCTGCTGCGGGTCACCGAGGGCAGTCTGCAGGTCTCCGGCTTCGACTACGAGGTCAGTAGCCAGGTGACCGTCGAGGTGCAGGGCGACGCCGACGGCGCCGCGCTGGTCTCCGGGCGGCTGCTCGCCGAGATCACCAAGGCGTTACCCGCCAAGCCCGTCGACATCGCCGCCGTCGGCGCGCATCTCGAACTGGTCTGTGGCAGCGCCCGGTTCACCCTGCCCACCATGCCGGTGGAGGATTACCCCACCCTGCCCGAGATGCCGGCCAGCGCCGGCACCGTCGATGCGGCGGCGTTCGCCGCGGCGGTGGCACAGGTGGCGGTCGCCGCGAGCCGCGACGAGACGCTGCCGATGATGACCGGCGTACGCATCGAACTGTCCGGCGGCAACCTGGCCATGCTCGCCACCGACCGGTACCGGCTGGCCCTGCGCGAGATGGAGTGGAACCCGGACGACCCGGAGATCAGCCTCAACGCGTTGGTCCCCGCCCGGACGCTCAACGACACCGCCAAGACCCTCGGCCCCCTCGGCGGCCAGGTCGTCCTGGCCCTGTCCCAGGGCGCCGCCGGCGAAGGCATGATCGGTTTCTCCGGTGGCACCCGACGCACCACCAGCCGGCTGCTCGACGGCGCCAACTACCCGCCGGTCCGCTCGCTCTTCCCGGCCAGCCACAACGCCGAGGCACGGGTGCCGGTCAGCACCCTCATCGAGGTCGTCAAGCGGGTCGCCCTGGTCGCCGAACGCGCCACCCCCGTGCTGCTCAGCTTCAGCGCCGACGGGCTGGTGGTGGAGGCCGGCGGCACCGAGGAGGCCCGGGCCAGCGAGGCCATGGAGGCCAGCTTCACCGGCGAACCGCTGACCATCGGTTTCAACCCGCAGTACCTCATCGACGGGTTGTCCAACCTCGGCACCCAGTTCGCCGTGCTGCACTTCGTCGACGCCTTCAAGCCTGCGGTCATTTCTCCCGCCGGGGAGGATGGCGAGCTCATCGGTGGGTACCGGTACCTCATCATGCCGATCCGCGTGTCCCGCTGACCGGCAGAGCCAACCGCACCCACGAAAGGTCACCAGAGATGCAGCTCGGCCTGGTAGGACTCGGCCGGATGGGCGGCAACATGCGCGAACGGCTGCGCACCGCCGGTCACGAGGTGGTCGGTCTCGACCACAACCTGGAACGCAGCGATGTCGCCAGCATGGCTGAACTGGCCGAGAAGCTGGACGCGCCACGGGCGGTCTGGGTGATGGTGCCCGCCGCCGTCACCGACGCCACCATCGACGAGGTGGCCGCCGTGCTCGACGAGGGCGACCTCATCATCGACGGCGGCAACTCGCGGTTCAGCGAGGACGCCCTGCGGGCGGAGCGGCTGCACGAACGCGGCATCGGCTACGTCGACGTGGGCGTCTCCGGCGGGGTGTGGGGCCGGCAGAACGGCTACGGCCTGATGGTCGGCGGCGCACAGGACCACGTCGACCGGCTCATGCCGATCTTCGACGCGCTCAAGCCCGACGGCGACTACGGCTTCGTGCACGCCGGGCCGGTCGGCGCCGGCCACTACGCCAAGATGGTGCACAACGGCATCGAGTACGGCCTGATGCACGCCTACGCCGAGGGCTACGAGCTGATGTCCGCCTCCGAACTGGTCACGAACGTGCCCGGTGTGATCAAGTCCTGGCGCGAGGGCACCGTGGTCCGCTCCTGGCTGCTGGACCTGCTCGACCGGGCCCTCGACGAGGACCCCGAGCTGACCCAGCTCAGCGACTACACCGAGGACACCGGCGAGGGGCGCTGGACGGTGGACGAGGCGGTCCGGCTCGCCGTGCCGCTGAACGTCATCACCGCCTCGCTGTTCGCCCGGTTCTCCTCCCGGCAGGAGGACTCTCCGGCGCTCAAGGCCGTCTCCGCACTGCGGCAGCAGTTCGGCGGGCACGCCGTACGCAAGCCCTGACCGGCGCCGCGGCCCCGTGTACGTCCGCCGGCTCGAACTTGTCGACTTCCGCTCCTACGAGCGGATCGACGTCGACCTCGAACCGGGCCCGAACGTCCTGATCGGCGCCAACGGCGTCGGCAAGACGAACCTGGTGGAGGCGCTGGGCTACGTCGCGACACTCGACTCCCACCGCGTCGCCACCGACGCCCCGCTGGTGCGGATGGGCGCCGCCGCCGCGGTGATCCGCTGCGCGGTGGTGCACGACGGCCGCGAACTCCTGGTGGAGCTGGAGATCGTCCCGGGCAAGGCCAACCGGGCCCGCCTCGGCCGCTCCCCGGCCCGCCGGGCCCGCGACGTGCTGGGCGCGCTACGGCTGGTCCTGTTCGCCCCGGAAGACCTCGAACTGGTCCGGGGCGACCCGGCGGAGCGCCGCCGCTACCTCGACGACCTGCTGGTGCTGCGCCAACCCCGCTACGCCGGGGTGCGCGCCGACTACGAGCGGGTGGTCAAACAACGCAACGCGCTGCTGCGCACCGCGTACCTCGCCCGAAAGACCGGCGGATCGCGGGGCGGCGACCTGTCCACCCTCGCCGTCTGGGACACCCACCTGGCCCGACACGGCGCCGAGCTGCTCGCCGGGCGGCTGGAACTGGTCGCCGCCCTCGCGCCCCACGTGACCAAGGCGTACGACGCGGTGGCCGCGGGCCGGGGCGCGGCGGGAATCAGCTACCGGCCCTCGGTGGACCTCGTCGAACCGACCACCGACCGGGACGCCCTCGCGGCGGTGCTCACCAGCGCGTTGGCGGAGTCCCGCCCCGCCGAGATCGAACGTGGCACCACCCTGGTCGGCCCACACCGCGACGACCTCACCCTCACCCTCGGCCCGCTGCCGGCCAAGGGCTACGCCAGCCACGGCGAATCCTGGTCGTACGCGCTGGCGTTGCGGCTGGCCGGCTACGACCTGCTGCGCGACGACGGCATCGAGCCGGTCCTGGTGCTCGACGACGTCTTCGCCGAACTGGACGCCGGCCGGCGGGACCGGCTCGCCGAACTGGTCGGCGGCGCCAGTCAACTGCTGGTGACCTGTGCGGTCGCCGACGACGTGCCAGCCGCCCTGCGGGGCGCCCGGTACGAGGTGACGGAGGGGGCGGTACGTCGTGCCGACTGAACCACCGCAGCCGGACAGCGCGCCCCCGGGGCAGCCGCGTGGGTCGACTGGGCGACGCGGTGCGCGTACCGCGGGAAAGGGCGGCACCGGCGACGGCGGCCGAACCGACAAGCCCGCCGGCCGCCCGACGGAGCCGACAGCCGCAGCGCCCACGGCGGCGTCCGGCGACACCGTGCCGGTGACCGACGGCGGCGAGGGTGTCACCGGGCCGCAGTTGGCCCGCGCGGTGCTGGACGCGGCGAAGGCGCGGCGCGAAGCCGCCGGCCGTCCCCGGCGGCGCACCGCGACCGGTGCCGGCGACGGTGAGCGTCGGTTGCGCGGCTACTCCGGCCCCGGCCCGGACCCCCGCGATCCGCAACCCCTCGGTGCCGTGCTCAACCGGCTGGTGAAGGCCCGGGGTTGGCAACAGCCGGCCGCCGAGGCCACCGTCTTCGGTGCCTGGGAACGGGTCGTCGGCGCGGAGGTCGCCCAGCACAGCCGGCCGGTGAAGCTGGAGAACGGCGAACTGACCGTCGAGGCCCGCTCCACGGCCTGGGCGACGCAGCTACGGCTGCTCGCCGGCTCGCTGTTGCAGCAGATCGCCCGCGAGATCGGCCACAACGTGGTTCGCAAACTTCACATTCACGGCCCGGCGGCGCCCTCCTGGTCACGTGGCCCGCGCCGGGTACGTGGCCGGGGCCCCCGCGACACCTACGGCTGACCGGCCAGCCCGCCCGGTGCCGGCGCGACCGCTACGACTGCGCCGCCCGGCGAGGCGCCGCCGACTCGGCGTAGATGGCGAAGCCGTTGTCGGCGCAGCGCCGGTAGAAGGCGGCGAGCACGCTCAGCTCCGCGCAGGTGAAGGTCCACTGGGGCGCGGCACCGCTGTCGTCGCGCAGCGCGTCCAGCCGGCTGTCCAGCCACCGCAGCTGCTGCTCGGCCAGGCGACCGTCGGCCAGCAGCGAGCGCAGCACCGTACCCACCGAGTCGAAGGTGACCGCCTCACCGTGCGGACGGTGCGCGGCGACGAAACGTTCGATGCCGCCCGCGATCCAACCGCACCCGTCCGGGTCGATCACCGGATCCTCGTCCTCGGCGGCCGCGTCTGTGGCGTACAGCACACCATCGAGGCCGAGGATCAGATCCACCACCTCCGTGTACGCGGTGGCCCGGACCGTGCCTGTCTTCGCGATCAGCTCGGCGAGCGCGGCGGTCGGCGCCGAGATTCCCGGCACCTCGACGATGTCGCCGAAGTCGACGAACTCGGCCGGCGCGACCGGGTCGTAGAAGCGGCCGGTCCGCGGCCACTGAACCGCGACGTTGTCCAGCCCCATCTGGTGTCACCTCTCAAGGCACGGGCGAGTGGATCGGGTCGATCGTCCGGTTCCAACGGTGAAAGATCAAGGCCGCTCCGGCAACCCGAGGGTCGAGGATCGCCCGTCCCGGGTCGTACCGACCATTACCGCCCAGCGCTCACCGCCGCGCCCGGCAGCGCCGTCACGCGACAGATCCGTTGATCATGCCGTGGCGTGTAGGGGGAGTCGCGGACAGCGCGATTCGGCCCGCTACGGAGATCTGAGCCGCTGCGAAGGGGTGCCGAGTGGTGGTTCTATCGCCCGCGCACAGTAAGATTGGCGTGAGACGAAGACCCGGTGCGGAGTGACGGGTCACGGGTCCGGTGCGGGCCCGCGATCATCCGTCCGACTCGGGTCGAGCCGATCGCGATCCGCGGGCGACCGCGGCGACCGGCGCGTTCGACCCGTACCCCGGATTTGTCCCCGGTGCCGGTCCGCGTGCCGACGTCGTGTCTGTCCGCCGAACCCGCGTTCGACGTGCCCTGTGGCGCGCCGGGCGCGAGAAAGTGGCCGAGGGTGGCAGCGCAGGACAATCAGCAGTACGGCGCCGAGTCGATCACCGTTCTCGAGGGGCTGGAGGCGGTCCGCAAGCGGCCCGGTATGTACATCGGGTCCACCGGCGAACGCGGCCTGCACCACCTCGTGTGGGAGGTCGTCGACAACGCGGTGGACGAGGCGCTGGCCGGCTACTGCGACACCATCGACGTGGTGCTGCTCGCCGACGGCGGCGTCCGGGTCACCGACAACGGCCGGGGATTCCCGGTCGACCTGCATCCCAAGCTCAAGAAGCCGGGTGTCGAGGTGGCCCTGACCGTCCTGCACGCGGGCGGCAAGTTCGACGGCAAGGCGTACGCGGTCTCCGGCGGTCTGCACGGCGTCGGCGTCAGCGTGGTCAACGCCCTCTCCACCCGGATGGCGGTGGAGATCCACAAGGACGGCTTCGTGTGGCGGCAGCAGTACCACCACTCCAAGCCGACCACCCTGGAGAAGGGCGAGCCGACCGACCGCACCGGCTCGGCGGTCTCCTTCTGGCCCGACCCGAACGTCTTCGAGACCGTCGACTTCGACCTCCAGACGATCTACCGCCGGCTCCAGGAGATGGCGTTCCTGACCCGTGGCCTCACCATCCACCTGCTGGACGAGCGGGTCGCGGAGGGCGAGGAGGGCAAGCTCCGCGAGGTCACCTTCAAGTACGACGGCGGCATCGCCGACTTCGTCCGCCACCTCAACGCCTCGAAGACCCCGATCCACAAGACGGTGATCGAGTACGGGGCCGAGGAGGAGGGCATGTCACTCGAGATCGCCATGCAGTGGAACGAGTCGTACGGCGAGTCGGTCTACACCTTCGCGAACAACATCAACACGCACGAGGGCGGCACCCACGAGGAGGGCTTCCGGGCCGCGTTGACGAGCGTCGTCAACCGCTACGGTGCGGAAAAGAAGCTGCTCAAGGGCGACGAGAAGCTCTCCGGCGAGGACATCCGCGAGGGCCTCGCCGCGATCATCTCGGTCAAGCTGACCAACCCGCAGTTCGAGGGCCAGACCAAGACCAAGCTCGGCAACACGCCGGTCAAGAGCTTCGTCCAGCGGGTCTGCAACGACCGGCTGGTCGACTGGCTGGACCGCAACCCCGCCGAAGCGAAGATCATCATCACCAAGGCCTCCCAGGCCGCCCGCGCCCGGATCGCCGCCCAACAGGCCCGCAAGCTGGCCCGACGCAAGTCGCTGCTGGAGTCCGGCTCGATGCCGGGCAAGCTGGCCGACTGCCAGTCCACCGACCCGCGCGAGTCCGAGGTGTTCATCGTCGAGGGTGACTCGGCCGGCGGCTCGGCCAAGCAGGGACGCGACCCGCGTACCCAGGCGATCCTGCCGATCCGCGGCAAGATCCTGAACGTGGAGAAGGCCCGGATCGACCGGGTGCTGAAGAACAACGAGGTGCAGGCGCTGATCACCGCGTTGGGCACCGGCATCCACGACGACTTCGACATCGAGAAGCTGCGGTACCACAAGATCGTGCTGATGGCCGACGCCGACGTCGACGGCCAGCACATCCAGACGCTGCTGCTCACCCTGCTGTTCCGCTTCATGCGCCCACTTGTGGAACTGGGCCACGTCTACCTGGCCGCCCCCCCGCTCTACAAGATCAAGTGGAACCGGAAGGGCGACGACGCGCAGTACGCGTACTCCGACCGGGAGCGCGACGGGCTGATCGCGCTGCGCCAGCAGAAGAAGGCGAGCGCCAAGCCGGACGACATCCAGCGGTTCAAGGGTCTCGGCGAGATGAACTACCCGGAGCTGTGGGAGACCACGATGAACCCGGCCACCCGTACGCTGCGCCAGGTGACCCTGGACGACGCGGCAACCGCCGACGAGCTGTTCAGCGTGCTGATGGGCGAGGACGTGGAGGCGCGCCGCTCGTTTATCCAGCGCAACGCCAAGGACGTGCGCTTCCTGGACATCTGACGGACGCCGTACCGGGCCGGAGCGTTCCGGCCCGGTACGGGTCCACAGAGTTATCCACAGCTTGGCCGGTATCCACAGCCGTTATCCACAGCGCAAAAGCGACACTCAGTCTGATAAGGGTTAACAGTGACCGATTCCCCCGAGTCCACACCTGACACGCCCGAGGTCCCCGAGCCGCTGGCCGCCGTCGTCTCGCGCGACCGGATCGAGCCGGTCGGGCTCGAGGTGGAGATGCAGCGCTCGTACCTCGACTACGCGATGAGCGTCATCGTCGGGCGGGCGCTGCCGGACGTCCGGGACGGGCTCAAGCCGGTCCACCGCAAGATCCTGTACGCCATGTTCGACTCCGGCTACCGGCCGGACCGGGGCTACGTGAAGTGCTCCCGGGTCGTCGGCGACGTGATGGGCCAGTTCCACCCGCACGGCGACTCGCCCATCTACGACGCGCTGGTCCGGATGGCCCAGCCCTGGTCACTGCGCTACCCCCTGGTCGACGGCAACGGCAACTTCGGCTCGCCCGGAAATGATCCGGCTGCGGCCATGAGATATTGCGTTACGGCAGATGCCCGTATTCGTACCGCAATGGGAAGCGTGCGGATCGGCGACGTGGTGCCGGGCGCCGCGTCGAGCAGCGAGACCGACATCGACCTCAAGGTCCGCGACCGCAACGGCGACCTGGTCCACGCCTCGAAGTTCTTCCACTCCGGCGAGCACCCGACGCTGCGGCTGCGTACCCGCGAGGGGTACGAGCTGACCGGCACCCACAACCACCCGGTGCTCTGCCTGGTGGACGTGGCCGGCGTGCCGACCCTGCTCTGGAAGCTGCTCGCCGAGATCTCCCCCGGTGACCGGGTGGTGCTCCAGCGCAGCGTGCCGGACGAGATCGGCTACCCGATGCTTGAGCACGTCGAAGCCGCCGTTCTCGCCGGTGCTTATGTCAGTGAGGGCTGGACATCTGCTGATCGCGTCGGCTTCGACAACTGCGATCGGGAGTTCTTTGTCCGCGTCCTGGCGGCTTACGACCTCGCCGTGGGTGGTCGACGTTGGGTCGGAACCGAAACGACCATCACCGGCAAGACGCTGCACAAGCTACGCGGCTGGATTTCCGACTTTTCGGGATCGATCCTCGGTGAGTTGGTTGGCGCGCGCAGCGCTGACAAGTTCGTGCCGGAGTTCGTCTGGCAGGGTCCGGCGGCCATCAAGCGGGCCTTCCTCCAGGCGATCTTCGAAGGTGACGGCTCGTCCTCGCTGCTGCCGCGCCACACCATCCAGATCTCGTACTCCACCCGCAGCGAGCGGCTCGCCCGCGAGGTGCAGCAGTTGCTGCTGGAGTTCGGCGTGATCAGCCGGCAGTGCCGGTACGACGACGGCGAGATCAAGGTTGTCGTCACCAACCGCCGGGACGCGCGGATCTTCGCCGCCCAGGTCGGTTTCCTCGGTCGCAAGCAGGCCAAGCTGGAGTCCGAACTGGCCTCGGTGCCGGCGAGCAGCACCGCCCTCTCCAGCGATCACGTGCCGTTGGTCGGCGACTTCATCCGCGAGCACGGCGCCAGCCGGTGGACCGAGCGGGACTGGCTGCGCCGGCACAACGTGGACCGGGTCGAGCGGTGGGAGCGGGACCGCGACGAGATCGCCGCTCGGATCACCAACGTCGAGGTGCTCGACGTGGTCGAGCCGCTTGTCGACGGGCGTTTCTACTACGCCGAGGTGGCCGAGGTAGCGGACGCCGGTGTGCAGCCGGTCTACAGCATCCGGGTCGACACCGACGACCACTCGTTCGTCTCCGACGGGTTCGTCAGCCACAACACCGAGTGCAAGCTCGACCCCCTCGCGATGGAGATGCTGCGGGACATCGACGAGGACACCGTCGACCTGCAGGACAACTACGACGGCCGGGCCAAGGAGCCCACCATCCTGCCGTCGCGGATCCCGAACCTGCTGGTCAACGGGTCCGAGGGCATCGCGGTCGGCATGGCCACCAAGATCCCGCCGCACAATCTGCGCGAGATCGGCGCGGCGGTGCAGTGGTGCCTGGAGAACCCGGAGGCCGACGAGGCCACCACTCTCGAAGCCCTACTGGAGATCGTCAAGGGCCCGGACTTCCCCACCCACGGTCTGATCGTCGGACAGTCGGGGATCCAGGACGCGTACCGCACGGGTCGCGGCTCGATCCGGATGCGGGCCGTGGTCGAGGTGGAGGAGGACAAGCGGGGTCGGCCGGCGCTGGTGGTCAGCGAGCTGCCGTACCAGGTGAACCCGGACAACCTGGCCGAGCGGATGGCGGAGCTGATCAAGGAGGGCAAGCTCGGCGGGATCGCCGACATCCGCGACGAGTCCTCCGGGCGTACCGGCATGCGGATCGTGCTGGTGCTCAAGCGCGACGCGGTTGCCAAGGTGGTGCTGAACAACCTCTACAAGCACACCCAGCTCCAGGAGACCTTCGGCGCCAACATGCTGGCGCTGGTCGACGGGGTGCCACGCACGCTGAACCTGGCGAAGTTCATCCGCTACTACGTCGAGCACCAGATCGAGGTGATCCGGCGGCGGACGGCGTTCCGGCTGCGTAAGGCGGAGGAGCGGGCGCACATTCTGCGCGGCCTGGCCAAGGCGCTGGACGCGCTCGACGAGGTGATCGCCCTGATCCGGCGCTCGCCGACGGTGGAGGACGCCCGGCAGGGTCTGATCCGGCTGCTGGAGATCGACGAGATCCAGGCGACCGCGATCCTGGACATGCAGCTGCGCCGGCTCGCCGCGCTGGAGCGGCAGAAGCTCCTCGACGAGTTGGCCAAGCTGGAGGTGGAGATCGCCGACCTCAAGGACATCCTGGCCAAGCCGGAGCGGCAGCGTCGGATCGTCTCGGAGGAGTTGGGGGAGATCGTCGCCAAGTGGGGCGACGAGCGACGCACCAAGATCATTCCGTTCGACGGTGAGGTCTCGATGGAGGACCTCATCGCGCGGGAGGACGTGGTCGTCACCATCACCCGGACCGGGTACGCCAAGCGAACCAAGGTTGATCTCTATCGCTCGCAGCGGCGGGGCGGCAAGGGTGTCAGTGGCGCCTCGTTGCGGCAGGACGACATCGTCAGCCACTTCTTCGTCTGCTCGACGCACGACTGGATGCTGTTCTTCACGAACAAGGGGCGGGTGTACCGGGCCAAGGCGTACGAGCTTCCGGAGGCCAGTAGGGTGGCCAAGGGTCAGCACGTGGCCAACCTGCTCGCCTTCCAACCGGACGAGCAGATCGCACAGATCATCGAGATCCCGAACTACCAGGTGGCTCCCTACCTGGTCCTGGCGACGAAGAACGGTCTGGTGAAGAAGACGCGGCTTGAGGAGTTCGACTCCAACCGGTCCGGCGGCATCATCGCGATCAACCTGCGCGATGAGGACGAGCTGGTCGGTGCTGCGCTCGCCGGCCCCACCGACGACCTGCTGCTGGTCTCCAAGAACGCCCAGGCGATCCGGTTCAACGCCACGGACGAGGCCCTGCGCCCGATGGGTCGGGCGACCTCCGGCGTGATCGGCATGCGCTTCAGCGAGGAAGATGAGCTGTTGGCCATGGAGGTCGTCCGGGAGGGTCTGGACGTTCTCGTGGCCACGAACGGCGGGTACGCGAAACGTACCCCGATCGAGGAATACCCGGTGCAGGGCCGGGGAGGTAAGGGTGTGCTGACTGCGAAGATCACCGAGCGACGCGGTGGTCTGGTCGGCGCTGTCGTGATCGACCCGGACGATGAGCTGTTCGCTATCACCAGCAACGGTGGCGTCATCCGGACTCCGGTGAAGCCTGTACGCCGTACGCGTGACCGGAACACAATGGGGGTCAAGCTGATGGACCTTCCGGACGGCGTGACTATCGTGGCGATTGCTCGAAATGCCGACGAGCCTGACGAACAGGACTAGTTGAATGACGGAGACACAGGCGAAGTCGGGGAACGCGGGGACCTCGGCCAACCCGGTCGACGAGGAGGCCGCGAAGAGCGGCACGCCAACGACCGGCCGCGCGGCCGTGGGTCGGGCCACCGTCCCTGCCGACGCGCCTGCCCCGAAATTCACCCGGGCTCCCGGTATGGCCCCGCCACCCGACAAGCCGACGGAGGGGCCGGAGGGCGACGACGCCGAGGCGAAGTCGACCGACGGGGGCAGCGCCACGGAGGCCAGCACAAGCCCCCTCGGCAAGCCGTCACCTACCCAGTCCGCGGCTGTTCCTGCCGGCAAGCCTTCGGCGGGCACCACCGGGGTTCTGCCTGCGGCCAGCACCGGCACGACCGGCACCCAGCCCCGGGTGACCGGGGTCGGTCCGAAGCCGGACGCGACCCGGTCGTTCGGGCTCGGCCGCCCGGCCAACGGTGGCGGGCTGCCGCCGGGGTCAGCTCCGCGGTGGGTGCCGCACGGGTCGGTGAGGCGGTACGCGCGGCGCGTACCTCGGTCAGCTCGGCCGCCTCGCGCGGGCCGCGCCGGGCCCGGCTGAACCTCAAGCGGATCGACCCGTGGTCGGTGATGAAGTTCGCCTTCGCGGTGTCGGTGGTGCTGTTCATCGTCATCGTCGTGGCGACCTCGGTGCTGTACCTGGCGTTGGACGCGATGGGCGTGTTCAGCAGCGTGAACGACAGCCTCGGTGACCTGGTCAACGCGGGTGGCGGGCAGGGCACGGAGGGCTTCCAGATCACCGCACGTGGTGTGATCTTCAGCTCGGCGTTGATCGGCTTGGTGAACGTCGTGCTGTTCACCGCGCTGGCCACCCTCGGTGCGTTCGTCTACAACGTCTGCGCCGACTTGGTGGGCGGCATCGAGCTGACCCTCGCCGAGCGGGACTGACCCGATCGTCGACGCCGGCCCGCGCCGCCCTCTACGGCGATGCGGGCCGGCGTTTCCGTACCCGTAGCGCCCGCTCTGCCGGTGCGGACGCCGCATACCGACGTCTCCGGCGGCCAGGTCCGCACGGGGTCGGCGGCTGGGTCCGACGTGGGATGCCGCATGCGGGGGTCTGCGGCGGCCGGGATCGCGCGGGATGCCGCATCCGGCGGGAGGGGTCCGCCGGGGGGCGTGCGCACGGTTAACCCGGTGTACCGGGTCCTGCTACTCGGGTAGGTTCAGGGGGCGGCGTGGGGTGGCTGGTGGGCCTGGCCCCGATTTGGGGGGCGCTGGGCGGATGGGTTAACCTTGCTCGTCGCTACGCGGGGCTATAGCTCAGTCGGTTAGAGCGCAGAGCTGATAACTCTGAGGTCGCTGGTTCGATTCCAGCTAGCCCCACCGCACATGGTCCGACGGCACGTCGAGCGTGAGGGGCAGCCCCGATGTTCAAGAAGCTGTTGATCCTGGTCGGTGTCGTCGGCGTGGCCGCGGTGGTGGCCAAGAAGGTCAAGGAAGCCAACGACGAGCGCGCCCTCTGGCACGAGGCGACCACCTCGCCGGACCTGCGCTGACACCGTCCGCTCCGACCTGCGGCACCAGCGCCGCGCCGGGGCCCTAGCTCAACTGGCAGAGCACTGCCTTTGCAAGGCAGGGGTTAGGGGTTCGAGTCCCCTGGGCTCCACGCATCTTTCTGGCCTGCTGTATGTGGCGATATCTGGTCTCATGTGAACCATCGGGCTTTCTGAGCTGGTGGGGCGGGTACACGACCACCACGAGCGGGTGACGCGCACGGCCGTCCGTCCGCCGTGCTGGTTTCGGTGGAGGATCTGGCCCGAGGTGTAGAGGTCTCCGCTGGGCAGCGGAGACCATTCGCGTCCGTCGCGCCTAGGCCACTGAGCCCTCCCCCGCCAGTAGCTCTGGCGAGGTGCGGTTCGAGCAGGCGGCGCCTTCCAAAAGCATTGACGGGTGGCATTCTCTTGGCTAAGTTGATCTTTCCATGACGTATTGACGCGGGGGCTCGGATGTCTGTCGATTCAACGTTGGGTGCACGCACCCGTTCAACTCGCCGCAGGCTCGTCGGGATGGCCGCCTCCCTGCTTCTGCTCGCCACCGGCTCGACTCTGATGGCGTCGCCGGCGTCGGCGGCTGTCGAGGCGAAGGTGCCCGGTCCGCCAGTAGTCGACTTCCCGGACGGGAACAGCGTTTCCGCAGGTGGTCAGCTTGCCATCCGGTTCGGCGTGAGCGGTGAGCGACCGGTGACCCGGTTTCGGTACAGCGTCGGCAACACCACCCTGGGCAGCGAGGTGCCGGCTGCGCAGGACGGAACAGCCACTGTGACGATCGACGTAGGCAACGTGACCGGTGAGCGTCCGGTGTACGCGGTGTCGGTCGACCGCAGAGGTCGGATCAGCCCCATGACGCAGGGCGCCTTCACGGTCTACGCCGTCTGGAGCCTCCAGGGCCGAGCCATTGACGCGAACACCTGGTTGCCGGTGGAGGGGGCGACGATCCGACTGGAGCCGGCTGGGGTAGAAATTGTCACCGGCCCGGACGGCATCTTCCAAGTCGCCGTCGACCCGGGCCTCTACACCCTCACCGGCACCTACGCCGGCCCGCCCAGCCTCTCGGGCAGCAGCCAGCCGTTGGAACTCGACGGTCAGGGACTGTGGTTCGACCTGCTCCTGTTTCCGGATGACCAACAACCGCTGCGATGAGGGTTCCCTCTCTGCGGGAGGAGCCGACGTTGTCAGCGCTGAAATCAGCGAGCGGTGGTCCGGGGTGACGCAGGGCAGGTGGTCGGCGGCAGGCTAGCGTCGGAGGGGTGAGCATGGGATCTCCTCGTGTCCTGCCTGCCGATGGTGACCTCGGCGAGGCGTCTGCCGTGTTGCGTACGGGTGGCTTGGTGGCCTTTCCGACGGAGACGGTCTACGGGCTGGGTGCGAACGCGTTGGACGCGCGGGCGGCGGCCCGGATTTTCGAGGCCAAGCAGCGGCCGAGTTTCGATCCGCTGATCACCCATCTCGCCGACGCGGCGGACCTGGAGCCGCTTGTGGGGCCGGTGTCGCCGGCCGTGGCGGCGTTGGCCGCCCGGTTCTGGCCGGGGCCGTTGACCCTGATCGTGGATCGACCGGCCGAGATTCCGCCGATCGTGACCTCCGGGCTGGACAGCATGGCGGTGCGGGTACCGGATCACGAGCACGCTCGGCGGCTGATCGCCGCTGCCGGGGTTCCGGTGGCCGCGCCTAGCGCGAACCGGTTCGGCCAGCTCAGTCCCACCCGTGCCGAGCACGTGGTGCGTGGGCTGGGTGCGGCCGTGGACATGGTGCTCGATGGCGGGCCGACCCGCTGTGGGATCGAGTCGACGATCGTGGACGCCCGGGGGGATCATCCGGTGGTGCTGCGGCTCGGTGCGTTGCCGGTCGAGGAGTTGGAGAAGGTGACCGGGCCGGTGACGGTGCGGCCAGGTAGCTCGGGGCAGCCGGTCGCACCGGGCACCTTGGCCGCGCACTACGCGCCGCGTACGCCGTTGCGGCTGGTGTCCGGCGCGGGGCCGGTGGGTGCGGGGCGCGGGTATCTGGCGTTCCGGGACCGGCCGGCGGGCGACTGGGCGGCGGTGGAGGTGCTCTCCGCCTCCGGTGACCTGACCGAGGCGGCGGCCCGCCTCTTCGACGCGCTGCATCGACTGGACGCCGCCCGGGTGACCGAGATTGTCGCGGAGCCGGTACCGGACACCGGTGTGGGGCGGGCGGTCAACGACCGGCTGCGCCGCGCCGCAGCCACCTGGGATCCCGCCGCCCACGAGCAACAGGTCTGACGCGGGTCACCCGGGGTGCGCAGCGGCTTCCCGTCCGCTGTCGGTCGGCCAGCCGACGTGCGGCTGGTCGTCCGCTCGCCCGCCGTCGACTCCGTCGCCGTCGTCCCGCTGGTCGCCGGCCTGCTCGCCTTCGGCCTGCTCGCCTTCGGATTGCGGGAAGCGTGCGACGAGGCGGGTGAGGGCGCCGTTGGCGAGGGTGGCGCCGAGCGCGGATCCGGTGGCGATGGTCCAGCCGACCGGTCCCAGCGGGGTGCAGCCGAAGAACTGGCTCAGTCCGGGGGTCTGCACGACCGCGGCCAGCACGCCGAAGGACGCGGCGGTGGAGGCGAGCACGGTCGGGCTGGTGCCGCCGGCCAGCACGGTCTGGCCGAGCTGGGTGCCCACCAGGGAGACCAGGGCGACGGTGCCGGCGCGTCGCCGGGTGCCGGTGTAGCGGGCGAGTGTCCAGCCGGTGGTCGCACCGAGGGTGGTGGCGGCGGCCCGCAACCCGATCTCCCGGGTCATGGTCTGACCGAGTGAGCTGTCCGGTCCTTCGCGGAGCAGCCCGTCGGCGTGGTCGCCGGCGGGCGGCCGCACGGCGATGGCCAGTGCGGGTGCCAGGTCGGTGAGCAGGTTGACCAGCAGCAGTTGGCGTCCGTTGAGCGCGGCTCGGCCGGTGGCGGCGGCGGTCAGCACGCTGAACGCGATCTCGCCGAGGTTGCCGCCGACGAGGATGCTCAGCGCGTGGCGGACCGAGGACCACATCGCCCGCCCTTCGACCAGGGTGGCGATGATGGTCTCCAGCCGGTCGTCGGTGACCACCAGGTCGGCGGCGGCACGCGCCGCCGGGGTGCCCCGTTGGCCGAGGGCGATGCCCACGTCGGCCAGCCGGATGGCGGGGGCGTCGTTGGCGCCGTCGCCGGTCATCGCGACGGTCCGACCGCACTTCTGCAACGCCTGGATGATGCGGACCTTGTGGGCCGGGGTGCAGCGGGCGACCACGTCGGTGCCGGCCAGCCGCTCGGCGAGGGCATTGTCGTCGAGTTCATCGAGTTCGGTGGCGGTGACCACCCGTTGGGCGTCGCCGTCGCTGATGGTGGCGGCGATCGCCTCGGCCGTTGCCGGATGGTCGCCGGTGATCATGATGGTGTGCACGCCCGCCTGCCGGATCCGGCGGACGGCCGGCGCGGCGCTGGCGCGTACTCCGTCGGCGATGGCCAGGAACCCGGTGAAGACCAGGCCGCGTACGCCCTCGTCGGTGATGTCCGGGTCGGTGACGGTGCACTCGGCGACGGCGAGGATCCGGTGTCCCGCACCGGCGCGTTCGCCGAGCAACCGGTGCAGTTCGGCGCGGCCGGCGTCGTCGAGCGGTTCGTCGCGTCCGGCGACGCGGTTCGCGGTGCAGCGGGGCAGGACCGCCTCCGGTGCGCCCTTGACGCTGAGCAGGAACCCACCGTCGGTTCTTCCGACGCTGGCGTGGTAGCCGCGCGACGGTTCGAACGGGAGACCACCGACGGCCCGCCAGCCGGCCGCCCCGTCGTGTTCCTCGACACCGGCGGCGCGGGCGCCCCGCAGCACCGCCCGGTCGGTCTGCATGGAGAGTTCCTCGGGGTCGTCGGCCGCCGGGGTGGCCCGCAACGCCGCGGCCAGGGTGCGTCGCAACCGGTCGTCGAGGTGTTCCAGCGGGGAGTACGAGCCGGCGTCACCCACCCCGGCCAGCATCAGGTGCCCCTCGGTGAGGGTGCCGGTCTTGTCGAAGCAGAGCACGTCGACCCGGCCCAGCGCCTCGATGGTGCGCGGGTTGCGGACCAGCGCACCGTGTTCGGCGAGTCGTCGGGCGGCGGCCAGTTGGGCGGCGCTGACCAGGAACGGCAGTCCCTCGGGCACCGAGGCGACGGCCAGGTTCGCGGCGGTCGCGGCCGTCTGGGCCAGCGGTACGCCCCGCAGCAGCCCGGCGCCGGCCACCGCGACCGCCGACCCGGCGGCGAGTGGGATGGCGGTGCGGGTCAGCTTGCCCAGGCGGGCCTCGACCCCGCTGACCGGTGGTGCCTGCCCGGCCAGGGAGAGGCTGCGTCCGGCCTCGGTGTCCGCGCCGGTGGCCACGACCACGGCGTCGCCCCGGCCGGCGGCGATGCTGGTTCCCTCGTAGACCATCGAGGAGCGCTCGGCCACGGCGGCGGCGACCACCGGTTGGTCGGTCTTGGCGACCGGCAGGGACTCACCGGTCAGGGAGGACTCGTCGGCTTCCAGTCCGACGGAGGTCAACACCCGGCAGTCGGCGGGTACGGCGTCGCCGGATTCGAGCACGATCACGTCGCCGGGGACGAGGTCGTCGGCGGGTACCACCCGTTCGACGCCGTCGCGGCGGACCCGGGCGGTCACCGCTGAGCGGGACAGCAGCTCGGCCAGCGACTTCTCCGTGTTGCGCTGGTGTACCGCGCCGACCAGCGCGGACGCTCCGACGACCCCGCCGACCAGGGCGGCGTCGACGAGGGAGCCGAAGCTGGCGGAGAGCACCGCTCCGGCGGCGAGCACCGGGGTGAGCGGGTTGGCGAGTTCGTCGACGAAGGCGCGGAGCAGCCCGCCGGGGCCGGCGGCCTGACCCGGGCGAGCGGAGTGTCGCCGTTCGGCCTCGGTCTCGGTCAACCCGTCGCGGCCGGTGCCGAGTTGGTCGATGACGGTGGGCACCGGCATCAGATGCCAGGCGGTGATCGCGGGTGCGGGCGCGACGTTCGTCTCGGTCAACCGACCGGCCCGCCACACACCGTGTGCGAAGGCCAGCGCCGCCGCACCGTTGACCGAGGCGAGCGCACGGCCGGGCAGCAGGGCCGGGTCGGCGGTGAAGGCACCGAGGGCGCCGAGGCCGGTGCCGGCCAGTCCGATGCGCAAGTTCTGTGCGGTCATCCGCCGGGCCACCCCGGCCGCTTCGATGAGCAGGGAGACGACCCGCAGGTCGGTACCGACCAGCAGGTGTGCCCCCCAGGGCGGTGGATCGTCGGGGTCGGCGAGGCCCAGGCCGCAGTCGGCAGCGGCGAGAGCGCTGCGGTCGCCGCTGACGAGCATCACCACCGCGCCCTCCCGTTGCAGGGCGCGTACCGACTCGGTGAGCTGGTCGTCGCCGGGCATCAGCGCGTCGGCGGAGGCGTACCGCTGCGGGTCGTCGCCGGCCACGACGAGTCGCAGGCCGGCCTGTCGGGCGACGGTCGGCAGGGCTTCGACACCGGGTGCCGGCTCCGGCTCGACCCGCAGCACGGCCGTGAGGGCGTCGGCCCGGGCCAGGCCGAGCAGGGTGCCGCCGCGTGCGCGGAGCCGTCGGCTGTCGTCGGTGTCGCCGGGGTCGTGCACGTCGAGCCGGTCCAGCGGGCCGAGCCGCCAACCGTCGAGCTGGTGTACGTCGTGCGGTGCGGCCGGTTCGAAGAGGGTGAACGCCTGGGCGGCGACCTGGGACGTGTCGACTCCGGGTAGCGGGGCCAGGTCGGCCAGGACGCCCCGGTCGGAGCCGAGGATCCGGGCGTCGAGTACCAGCGTGTCGATGCGGTCGAGTTCGCGCAGCACGCTGCGGTCCATCGCGATGACGCCGCGTCGGGCGAGGATCCGGCCGAGTTGGGCCGCGTACCCCTCGCGTCCGCTGCCGGGCGCCTTGGGCAGCGCGGACAGGCCCAGGGCGGCGGCTCGTTTCGGGCCGACCACGGGCGTCGCGGCGGCGAAGGCGGCCGCGCCGCCGGCGAGCATCCGGTTGATGTACCGCTCGACGGAGCCGTCGGGCTTCGGGCAGGGCCGCTCGTAGTCGGGGGTACGCGCGACGGCGCGGTCCGGGTCGCCGGTGAGCCGGGGTTCGGCCTTCTCCCAGGCACGCAGCTGGGCCAGCCCCTCACCCCACTGCACGATCCGTTGTGCGCCGTCGAGCACTATTCCCGTCCAGCCGCCGGTGAGGCCCTGCACCACCGCCTCGGCGAGTGGGAAGAGGACTTCGGCGCGGGGGTCGCGGCGTAGTCCGAGGCCGGCGAGGGCGTGCAGCTTCGGGTGCAGGTCGATGGCGGTGAGCAGTCCGGAGACCTCGCCGGGGACCGGGGTGACGGGCAGGATCCGGGTGGCCGCGGAGATGGTCAGGCCGAGCGCGTCGGAGGCGAGGGCGCCGAGGGTACGCGGGGTCCGTGGACCCTCCTCGGGTGGGTGCGGCGGTGGGATCTCCGGATCCGGTTCGTGTGGGCAGGTCCGTTCGACGCGGGAGATGGTGGCGACCAGCTCCCGTACCTTCGGTCCCGGTGTGTCGACGGCGACGACCACGCGGCCGGAGGGGGCGTTGACCCGCGCCCAGGTGACTCCCGGCATTCGTTCCAACGCCGTCTCGACCTGACGGGCGAGGGTGTCGCCGCCGTCCTGGCAGACACCGTGGACCTCGATGTGGTGCCGGCCGGGACGGGACCACACCCGCCGGCTGGTCAGCCCGGCCGCCCGGGCCAGCCGGGTCGCGGTGGCACCGACGCGGTGGGAGGCGGCTTCCACCACCGGAGGTACTCCGACGGCGCCAAACCGCATTTCGCCTCCCACCGTTCGTGCCCGGCGGCCTGGCTTCCCGGCCGGACGTCCCTTATGCCCCTCGGAGCTGGGAAAAGTTTCCTGCCCGGCCGGGCATGGACGGCTGCGGCGGAGGAATCCGAGGTGGGCGTCATCGGTAGGGGAGGCGAGATGAGTGCGCTGACACGACAACTCAGTGGGACCCGGGAGACGTTGCAGGCGTTCACCCGCCGGGTGAACGTGCCGTGGCTGGGGGAGGTGGCGGTGCCGCCCCCTGACAAGCTGACCTACTACGCCGGCATCGGGGTGCTGACCGCGTTCCAGGTGATCGAGTGGCCCTTGGCGCTGGTGATCACGGCCGGGCACCTGCTGGCCGACCAGCACCTGTCCGGTCTGGCCAAAGGGCTAGGCGAGGCGCTGGAGTCGGCCTGAGGTAAGCCGCGTCACCCTTGACCTGAAGGCGGGTTGAGGTCCGAGGCTTGCCCCATGCTGATCGCCCCGTCCCCGGTCCCCGCCGAGTCGCTGTTCGCCCCTCGACTGCGAGCCATGACGGTGGGCAGCGTGGCGCTCGTCTCGTTGCTGGCGTTCGAGGCGTTGGCGGTCGGCACCGCCATGCCCACGGTCGCCCGGGCCCTGGACGGTCTCGCGTTGTACGGGATCGCCTTCGGTGGTCCGTTCGCGGCCGGCGTGGTGGCGATGGTGCTCTCCGGAATCTGGTGTGACCGTCGTGGTCCGCGTGCGCCCATGTGGGCAGGTCTCGCCGGGTTCGTCGCCGGGTTGCTGCTCGCCGGCGCGGCCACCGACATGGCGACGCTGGTGGTGGGTCGGATCGTGCAGGGCTTCGGTTCGGGCCTGCTGTCGGTGGCGTTGTACGTGATCGTCGCGCAGGCGTACCCGGAGCGGTTGCACCGCCGCATCTTCGCCGCGTTCGCTGCGGCCTGGGTGGTTCCGTCGCTTGTCGGTCCGGTGGTGGCGGGGTTGGTCGTGGAGCACGTCGGCTGGCGGTGGGTGTTCCTGGCGGTGCCGGTGGTGGCGGTGCCGGCGGTGCTGTTGATCCATCCGGGGCTGCGGTCGATCGGGGTGGCCGGTCCGGTCCGCCGCTCCGTCGGGGCGCTGGCGCGGATCGGCTGGGCCTGCGGGGCGGGGGTGAGCGCCGCTCTGTTGCACATCGGGGGTCAGCAGCGTGGCGTCGCCGCCGCGTCGCTGGTCGGGCTCGCCTTGGTCGGCATGCTGGGCTGCGTTCCGCGACTGCTGCCGGCCGGGTTCCTGCGTGCCGGTCGCGGCCTGCCCACCGTGGTCGGGCTGCGCGGGCTGGCCTCGGCCGCGTTCGTCGGTGCCGAGGTGGTGATCCCGTTGATGCTGTCGCGGGAGCGGGGATTCACGCCGACGGCGGCGGGGCTGGTGCTGACCACCGGGGCGCTGTCCTGGTCGCTCGGCTCGTGGTTGCAGGCGCGGATCCGGTCACCCCGGTCCCGGGGCACCCTGCCGAGGGCCGGCCTCACCTGCATCACGGCCGGTACCGCGGTGGTGGGCGGCTGCGTCGTCCCGGCGGTGCCGGTATGGGTGGGCATTCTCGGCTGGGCGGTCGCCGGGCTCGGCATGGGTCTGCTCTTTCCGTCGCTGTCGGCGCTCACCCTCGAATTGTCGGCTCCCGGCGAGCAGGGGCGTAACAGCTCGTCGCTGCAACTGTGCGACTCGCTCGCGTCGGCGACGGTGCTGGCGCTGACCGGTGCGGTGCTCGCCGCCGGGGCGGCACCGGGCCGCTTCGACTACGGGCTGACTCTCGCCGTGGCGGCCGGACTCGCCCTGGTTGGTGCGCTGCTCGCCGGTCGGGTCGTGCCGGCGCCGCGTCCGGTCTCGGTCTGACGGCCGGGTGCCTGCCGATCGGTGTCGGTCCGACCGGGCCGGGTGTCTGCCGGGAGCGGTGTCGGTCTGACCGGACCGGGTGCCTGCTGACCGGGCCGGGTGGTGGGCGGATTGTGGAAGTGGCGGTGCGCGGTCGGGGTAGCCGGCAGGATGGGCTGGCGATGACCTTCCTGACGCTGCTGCCGTTGGCTGTGGTGATGGTCGCCGGCACGCAACTGGTGGCGGCGGTCTTCTTCGCCTCGTCCGACCGGCCACGGGCTGCCTCGCTGGGCTATCTGGCGGGTGCGGCGCTCGTCGTCCTCGGTGGCACGACGCTGGCCTGGCTGGCGGTCCACCTATTCAAGATCAATTTCACCGGTGCGGGTCGGGGCACCGTCGAGCGGTGGATCGACTGGTTCGTGCTGGCGCTGCTCGCGGTGCTGGCGGTGGTGGTGTTCCTGCGCCGGCACGCGGGGCCGCCTCGGTGGATGGGTCAGCTCCAGCACGCTGGCCCCGGGTACGCGGCGAAGGTGGGTCTGCTGCTGTTCCTGGGGATGCCCTCCGACGACCTGACCATGGCCACCGTCGGAGCCAGCGCCGCTCGGCACGATCTGCCGTGGTGGCACCTGCTGCCCTTCGTGCTGCTCACGTTGGCCCTGCTCGCCCTTCCGCTGCTGGCGTTGCTGCTGCTCGGTCGCCGGGCGGCGGCCGTGCTGCCGCGTCTGCGGGACTGGGCGAACAGCCATTCCTGGCTGGTCAGCGAGGCGGTCATCGGGCTCTTCGTGGTGATCACCGTGCTCGACCTGGCGAAGTGAGTCCGCTCACAGCCGGTCACGTCGAGGACGGCTCGTTCCGTCGAGCGGGCAGGTGACGAGGGAGGTCGACATGCGCGTACTGGTGACCGGGGCGGGCGGCACGCTGGGCCGGGAGGTGCTGCCCCGGCTGGTCGACGCGGGCTACGAGGTGCGGGCCACCAGCCGCCGGCCGCGTACCGGATCGGGGGTGCGGTGGGTGGTGGCGGACCTGGCCACCGGCGACGGGATCGCCGCGGCGGTGACCGACGTGGACGCGGTGCTGCACCTGGCGTCCTCGCCGACCCGGCGAACCCACCAGATCGACGTGCTCGGCACCCGCCGTCTGGTCGATGCCGCCGCCGATGCCGGAGTGCAGCACCTGGTGTACGTCTCGATCGTCGGCGTGGACCGGGTGCCCTACTCGTACTACCGGCACAAGCTGGTCGCAGAGCGGGTCATCGCCGACGGCACGGTGCCGTGGACGGTGCTGCGGGCCACCCAGTTCTTCCCGTTCGTCGACGAGTTGCTGCGGCTGTCCAGCAAACTCGGCCCGGTCATCGGTGACCGGGCGGTGCTGGCCCAGCCGGTCGACGCCGGCGAGGTGGCGGACAAGCTGGTCGAGCTGCTCCGGGCCGGAGCACGCGGCGGCATCGTCGAGTACGGCGGCCCCGAGGTGCAGCGCTTCGACGCTGCGGTGCGGGCCTGGCGGCAGGCGCGCGGCTCCCGTCGCCCGATGCTGCCGATCCGTTTCCCCGGCCGACTCGGCCGGGAACTGCGCGGCGGTGGCCTGGTCACCGACGCCCGACCGGCGGGCCGGCGGACCTGGGCCGACTACCTGTCCGACACGTACGGGCGAACAGCGGCGCGATGACACCTGCTCGGGTTCACGTTCGCCCTACCGTCGAGCCATGCTCACGTTCGTCATCACCAGTCTCCTGTACGTCTGCGGGTTCGTCTTCCTCTACGGCGTGATCCGACTCGCGGTGCGGCACGCGATGGAGGACATCGAGGTGCGCCGGGTCCAGGCCGCGCGGGCGGAGGAGATGGCCGCCTCCCGGGACCGGGCGATGCTGGAACGACACGGCTTCCTGACCAGCGAGGGCTGAGTTGCCGGCCTCCGGTCCCCGGTCCGCGTCGCCGGCTGCGGATGCGACGATCACAGGCGTGATGGGAACGCTGAAGACCGAGCCCGCCCGCACCCGCGCCGACCTGTTGGCCGCGCCGGTCGCCGCCGCGCTGGACCGGTGGCCGGCCGACGCGCCGGTGGACGTCGACGCGGTGCTGGTCGCGCCGATCGACGCCGACCTCGCCGACACCGCGGCGTTCTGCGCCGCGTACGACGTCGGGCTGGACGAGTCGGCCAACTGCGTGGTCGTGGCCGGTAAGCGCGAGGGAGTGACCCGGTACGCGGCCTGCCTGGTGCTCGCCACCACCCGGGCGGACGTGAACGGGGTGGCGCGCCGGGCGCTGGACGTCCGCAAGGCGAGCTTCGCGCCGATGGCCGACGCGGTGGAGTTGACCGGCATGGAGTACGGCGGGATCACCCCGATCGGGCTGCCGTTGCAGTGGCCGATCCTGGTCGACGCGCGGGTGGTGACCACGCCGTACGTGGTGATCGGGTCGGGCGTACGGCACAGCAAGATCGCGCTGCCGGGTGCGGCGCTGGCCGCGCTGCCCGGCGCGCGGGTGGTGGAGGACCTGGCCAGACCGGCCTGACCGTCGACCGGAATCGATGTCGTTGCACGTGAAACATCAACGACGTCGATGGCTGTCAGTGTGTGGCGGCCTCGCGCTGCGCCACCTCGGCAAGAGCGGCGAGCAGGGTTTCCGGTTCCTGCGCCCCGGTGACGCCGTACCTGCCGGCGAGCACGAAGGTGGGCACGCTCGTCACCCCGAGCTGCCGGGCGGCGGCCAGCTCGGCCCGCAACTCGGCCACCCCTTCGTCGGAGTCGAGGAAGCGGCGGGCCTCGTCGCCGTCCAGCCCGACGGTCGCGGCCACCCCGGCCAGCGCCTCCCGCGAGCCGATGTCGACGCCGTCGGTGAAGTGGGCCCGGTGCAGAGCCTCGACCAGCTCACCGTCCCGGTCCCGCTGACCGGCCCAGTTGGTCAGCCGGTGCGCGTCGAAGGTGTTCGCCGCGATCGCCCGGTCGAAGCGCAGGTCCAGACCCACGCTCGCGCCCACCTCGGCGACCCGGGCGACCATCTGCCGGGCCTGCTCCGGGCCACCGAACTTCTCGGCCAGCACGTCGAGCGTCGGACGCGGCGTCGGGACCGGCGACGGGTCCAGCTGGAACGGCCGGTGCCGGACGGTCACCGTGCCGTCGTACGACGCGAGTGCCTGCGCCAGTCGGCGGCGGCCGATCCAGCACCAGGGGCAGACCACGTCGGCGTAGATGTCGATCTCCATGACCGGGAACAACCCGCTGACCGGCAGGTCTGTTCCCGACTGCCGCCCGGCTCACGCCGTCTGTTCGCGCACCTGCCGCTTGAGCCGGGCGAGGATGGCGGTGCCGCCGCGTACCCGCAGCGGGCTGATCGCCTGCGCCAGACCCATCCGCTGGTACAGGTCGTCCGGGACGGCGAGGACCTGTTCCGGGGTGGCACCGGCCAGCCCTTCGGCGAGGATGCCGGCGAACGCCCGGGTGGTGGGTGCCTCCGGCGGGCAGTCGAACAGGGTGTCGACGGTGCCCTCGGACGTCACCTCGGCGCGCAGGAAGAACGGGGTCTGGCACTCCACGACCTGCTCCATGCCCTCGTGCCCGGGATGCCCGGCGGGCAGCGGCGGCACGGCGTCGGAGTACTCCAGCAGCATCTCCAGCACCACGTCACGTGGCGCGGCGGCGAACTCGTCGACGATCTCGGCCAGCTTGCTCGGCATCTCGGGCATCCCGCCAGGCTACCGGCGGCCTTCCTCACACCGTGGGCGACTGCTCGCTGATCTCGCCGAGCGCCGAGGTGGGGTCGAGCTGCATGGCGAGGTCGCCGAGGGAGACGATGCCGACCAGCTTGCGCTCGTTGTCGCAGACCAGCACGCGCCGAATGCCGCGCTCACGCATCAGCGACGCGGCCTCACCCGCGGTGCAGAACTGCTCGATCATGACAACCTCGCGGGTGACGATCGAACCGATGGTGGTGGTGCTGGCGTCGGCGTTCTCCGCCACCGCGCGTACCACGATGTCGCGGTCGGTCAGGATGCCGGCCAGGTTCGCGCCGTCGGTGACGACGACGTCGCCGATGTCGGCCTCCTTCATCACCCTGGCCGCCTCGTCGAGGGTGGTCTCCGCCGGCAGGTAGATCACCTGCCTGGTCATCACGTCAGCGACCCGGTAACCGGTCATCAGAGAGCCCTCCAGAGCAACGTTGAGCCGATCGGGATGCGTTACCCCGTCACCTGACGGCTACACCATGTTTCCGCTTACCCGTGCAACAGTTTCTCCAGCACGTCCGCCACGGGTAGCTCGGTGCGCTCCCCCGTCGCCCGGTCGCGCACCTCGACGTACCCGTCGGCCAGGCGGCGTCCGACCACGACGGTGCGGGGGATGCCGATCAGCTCGGCGTCGGTGAACTTCACCCCGGCGGAGACGGCGGTCCGGTCGTCGACAAGCACCCGCAGCCCCGCTTCGGCGAGCCGGGCGCCGAGGTCGAGCGCGGCGTCGAGCTGCGGACCCTTGCCGGCGGCCACCAGATGGACGTCGCACGGCGCGACCGACGTCGGCCACACCAGGCCCCGATCGTCGTGGTGCTGCTCGGCGATCGCCGCCACCGCCCGGGACACCCCGATGCCGTAGCAGCCCATGGTGGGCCGGACCGGCTTGCCCTGTGGACCGAGCACGTCCACCGCGAAGGCGTCGGTGTAGCGGCGACCGAGTTGGAAGATGTGTCCGATCTCGATGCCCCGGCGCATGGTCAACCGGCCGGTGGCACAGGCCGGGCAGGGGTCACCGGGACGTACCTCGGCGGCCTCGACCGTGCCGTCCGGGGTGAAGTCCCGGCCGCACACCACGTTCGTGGCGTGCCGGCCCGGCTCGTTCGCCCCGGTCAGCCAGGCCGTGCCCGGCACGACCCGGGGATCGACCAGGTAGCGGACGCCGAGCTTGCCGAGGATCTGCGGTCCGAGGTAGCCCCGCACCAGCTCGGGATGCTCGTCCCAGGCGTCGAAGACGTCCACCGTGGCCGGTGCCAGCGCGGCGGCCAGCCGTTTCAGGTCGACCTCCCGATCTCCGGGCAGCCCGACCACCAGCAGTTCCGGCGCTTCGGCGCCGGGCCGGCGTACCGTCAGCACGACGTTCTTCAGGGTGTCGGCGGCCGACCAGTCGTCCCGGCCGGCCAGCCGGCGGTCGTTCGCCAGCGCGACCAGGCTGGCGATGGTCGGCGTCTCCGGCGTGTCGTGTACCTCGGGCGCCGGCTGCGCCTGCGGGTCGCCGGCCGCCGGTGCGGGCGTGGTCACCGCCTCGGTGTTCGCCGCGTAGTGGCAGTCGGTGCAGCCGACGTAGGTGTCCTCGCCGACCGCCGTGGTGGCCAGGAACTCCTCGGACGCGGAGCCACCCATCGCGCCCGACATGGCGTGCACCACCGTGTAGTCGAGGCCGAGCCGGTCGAAGATCCGCTGGTACGCCGCGCGGTGCCGGCCGTACGCGGCCCGCAGGCCCTCGTCGTCCAGGTCGAAGGAGTACGCGTCCTTCATCAGGAACTCGCGTCCGCGCAGCAGACCGGCGCGGGGACGGGCCTCGTCGCGGAACTTGGTCTGGATCTGGAACAGCGTCACCGGCAGATCGCGGTACGAGGTGAACAGCTCCTTGACCAGCAGCGCGGCCAACTCCTCGTGGGTCGGTGCCAGCAGGTGCTCGGCACCGCGCCGGTCGGCCAGGGTGAAGATGTCGTCGCCGTACTCGGTCCACCGCCCGCTGGTGCGGTACGGCTCGGCGGGCAGCAGCGCCGGAAAGTGCACCTCCTGGTCGCCGATCGCGGCCATCTCGGCCCGCACGATCTCGGTGACCCGCTCCAGGACCAGCCGGCCCAGCGGCAGCCAGGTGTAGCCACCCGGTGCCGCCCGCCGGATGTACCCGGCCCGCAGCAGCAACCGGTGGCTCGGCACCTCCGCGTCCGCCGGATCCTCGCGCAGGGTCCGAATCAGCGACGTCGACATCCGCAGCATCACCCCCGCACCCTAGAACCCCACCCCCCACCCCACCGACCCATTTCCCCACCGCCCCTGGGGGTGGTTACGGCTGGGGGGTGGTCAGGCCGGCGCGGTGGGCGATGACGGCTAGGGCGGTGCGGTCGCGGGCGTTGAGTTTGGTGAGCAGGCGGCTGACGTAGGTGCGGGCGGTCGCCGGGCTGATGAAGAGGGCGCGGCCGATTTCTTCGTTGGTCTCGCCCAGGCCGACCCGGGCGAGCACCGCCCGCTCCCGGTCGGTGAGCACGGAGAGCCGGGGATCGGGCGGCGGTTGCTTCGGCGTGGCGGCGAGCCGTTCCATGACCCGGCGGGCGACCGTCGGCGAGAGCAGGTTCCCGCCGGCGGCGGCCGTGTGCACCGCCCGCCGCAGGTCGTCCGAGGGGGTGTCCTTCAGCAGGTAGCCGGCGGCACCGAGACCGACCGCCTCGACGATGTCCTCGTCGTCGTCGAAGGTGGTGAGGATCAGCACCCGGGTGGCGGCCAGGGCATCGTCGGCGCGGATCGCCGCGGTGGCGGCCAGGCCGTCCATCACCGGCATCCGGATGTCCATGAGTACGACGTCCGGCCGCAACTGGCGAGCCAGGCGCAGCGCGGAACGACCGTCGGCGGCCTCCCCGACCACGGTGAGCTGCGGGTCGGCCGCCAGCAGGGTGCGTATCCCCGCGCGCACGAGATCCTGGTCGTCGACCACCAGCACGGTCGTCATGTCGGCTCCCGCAGGGGCAGCACCGCGCGTACCTCGAATCCCGTCTGCCGGTGCCCGGCGGCGAGCGTACCGCCGAGACTCTCGGCCCGTTCCCGCATACCGGCGATGCCGTGCGCGGACCGGGCCGTCGCCGGCGGCTCGACCCGGCCGTTCGCGGTTTCGGGGTAGGTCGACGGCTCGGCCGACCCTGCGCCGCGCGTCGGTTCTGTGCCGGGGGCCGGGTCGGAGCCGGTGTCGGTGACGGTGACGGTGACGGTGAGCTGGTCGCCGTGCTGCTCGGCACGGATCTGGACGCGGCTGCCGGCGGAGTGCCGGACCACGTTGGTGACCGCCTCCTGCACGATCCGGAAGGCGGCCGCCTCCACCGGCGCCGGCAGCGGCGTGTCGACGACCACCCGCACGTCGACGTCGAACCCGGCGGCCGAGGCGGCCCGGGTCACCGCGTCGAGGTTGGCCAGCGAGACCACCGTGCGTGGCGGGTCACCGGGTGACCGCAGCAGGGCCACCGTCCGCCGCAGGTCGTCCATGCTGCGGCGGGCGGTGGACCGGATCAGCTCCAACGCCGATCGGGCGGCGGTCTCGTCCCGGCCCAGCGCCTCCCGGGCGACGTCGGCGTGCAGCGCGATCACCGAGGTGGTGTGGCCGAGGGAGTCGTGCAGGTCGCGGGCGATCGCCATCCGCTCGTCCCGCAGGCGGGCCTGCGCCTCCTGCCGGTACCGGGCCTCGGTCAGCTCGGCGATCCGGCGGGCGTCCGCCTGGGCGGCGCGGCGGGAGCGCAGGCTGTCGCCGAGGGCGATCGCTGCACCCATCAGCAGGACGTGCCCGGCCAGCTCGTAGCCGACGACGAAGGAGAAATCCTGTCCCTCGGCGAGCCGGAAGACCACCGACACCACGACCACCAGCACGGCGGCGACGATCGAGGCGGCGATCCGGCCGTGCTCGGCGGCGGAGAACAGGGCGGCGGCGACCGGCACGGCCAGCCCGATGGCCGGGTAGCCGGCGGCGTAGTAGGCGAACAGGCCGAGCACGCTGACGGCCAGCACCAGCACCGGGTAGCGCCGCCGGACCAGCATCAACGCGCCCAGACCCACCGCCCACAGGTACGCGAGCTGGTCCGGTCCGTGCCGGCCACCCTCGTTCGCGGTGATGACGATCGACACGGTGCCGGCCACGCCCGCGCCGAGGAGCGCGTCGGTGACCCAGGGACGTACCCTCCGCTGCGTCGACTGGCCGGCCACGAAATCAGCGTACGGCGAGGTCGGGGCCACCGGAGTCGTCGGAAGGCGACACCGGGGATCGCTCACCGACGTACCGTGACCGCGATCCGGGGCCGATGGCACGGTCACCGATCGTTCCTAGCGTTGCCGGCATGACCATGTCACCTCGCCCGGCTCTCGGGCTTCCGTTGCTCACCCTGCTCGGGTTGGCACTGCTCGGCCTGCCCCGGGTGGTGCTGCACGACCTGGATCTGGTGCACGAGGGCACCTTCGTCAACCTGCTGCTGGTGGTGGTACCGCCGATCGTGTGGATCACCGTGGCGCTGGTGAAGCGGGTGCCCAACCCGTTTCTGACCCTGCTCGTCGTCGGCCTGCTGTACGGCGTCCTGCTGGCCCTGACCCATCAGCTGCTCTGGCACGTGGCCTTCGACGAGCAGCCGACCCTGGGCGGCAACCTGACCGATCTCGCGCCCGAGGCGCAGGCGGTGATCGTGCGGTTCTTCGCCGCGATCAGCAGCCTGTTCACCGGCGTCATCGTCGGTGTCGTCACCGGCCTGCTCGCCTGGGTAATCTCCCGTATCCGTCCCTGATGCGGATCTTGGTACGGCGGCGCCCGCGACGGGGCGTCCCCGAACCAAGATCTGTGGAAGTTCGCTCAGTGACGAATTCGACGTTCTAGGTTCGGGTATGGGGTGGGCGCGTTGACCGGTGTGGGGGTGGGAGCGTTGTTCACTGACGTGCGGAAGGTCGAGGTCGGTGTGCTCGACGTCGGTTATGTCGACGCCGGTCCGCCGGACGGTCCGGTGGTGCTCCTGCTGCACGGCTGGCCGTACGACATCCACAGCTTCGCCGAGGTCGTACCCCTGCTGACCAGCGCCGGTCACCGGGTGCTGGTGCCCTACGCGCGTGGCTACGGCAGCACCCGGTTCCGGTCCGCCGATGCGATGCGGAACGGCGAGCCGGCCGCCCTCGCGGTCGACACCGTGGCGTTCCTCGACGCGCTGGGAGTCGAGCGGGCGACCCTGGCCGGGTTCGACTGGGGTGGCCGCAGCGCCGGCATCGTGGCCGCGCTCTGGCCGGAGCGCTGCCATGGTCTGGTCGCGGTGAGCGGCTACCTGATCGACGGTCAGGCGTCGGGTCGGGTGCCGCTGTCCCCGACGGCCGAGTACGCCTGGTGGTACCAGTACTACTTCGCCACCGAGCGCGGCCGGGAGGGCTACGCGCGCAACACCCGCGACTTCGCCAGGCTGATCTGGCGGACGGCCTCGCCGAGGTGGGACTTTGACGACGCCACCTTCGACCGGAGCGCGGCCGCGCTCGACAACCCGGACCACGTCGACATCGTCATCCACAACTACCGGTGGCGGCTGGGCCTCGCCGACGGGGAGCCGCAGTACGCGGACGTGGCGGAGCGGCTGGCCGACCGGCCGCCGATCACCGTGCCGACGATCAGCCTGGAGGGGGACGCCAACGGTTCACCCCACCCGGAACCCGAGGCGTACGCCAAGCAGTTCACCGGCCCGTACGAGCACCGCGCGGTCGGTGGCGGGGTGGGGCACAACTTTCCGCAGGAAGCACCGCAGGCTTTCGCCGACGCCGTGCTGACGATCGCCTCCCGCTGAACCAGTGGGTCAGTGGGTCAACTGAGCTTGGCGTGGGCGACGAAGCGACGCCAGGCGGCCGGGGCGAAGGTGAGCACCGGGCCGGTCGCGTCCTTGCTGTCGCGGACGCCGACCACGCCGGGCAGGTTGTCGGCCACCTCGACACACTCGCCGCCCGCGCTGCGGGTGGACTTGCGCCAGGTCGCGCCGGTCAGATGGTGGACCACGACTCCATCACTTCCTTCATCAGCAGCTCGGACTGTCCCTTGGGGAGGGCGACGCTGCGAATGCCGTCCCACCTGGCGTGCAGGGTAGCGAGTTCCTCGGCCCTGTCGATGGTCGCGCCACCGAGGTGGTTCTCCAAGTGGCCGACCCAGTCGCCGTCGGCTCCACAAGCAAGGGTGAACGGACCGGCATGGCCCACATGCACGCTGACCTCGGCCGGGATGACGAGGATCAGCACGCCACCTCGTTGCACGCAGTCGAGCAGGTGGCTGATCTGCTGCGTCATGATGCCGCGGAAGCTCTCGTCGACCCGGCGCAGCGTGGCCTCCTCGATCACCGCGATCAGAATCGGTGGGTTGTCGGGCCGGGTCAGGATCGCCTGCCGGTCCATCCGGACCGCCACCCGCCGCTCCACCTCGTCGTCGGCGAGCAGGTCGTCGGACCTGATCACCGCACGGGCGTAGTGCTCGGTCTGGAGCAGACCGGGGACCAACGTCGGGTGGTAGCAGCGCAACTGCTGGGCGACGCGCTCGGCGTCCAGCCAGGGCCGCAGGAAGTGTGGCTGGCGGTGCAGCTCGGCGATGCGCAGCAGCCCCAGCAGCAGGCCGTCGCTGTTCAGCACCTCGTCGGCCCGCTTGAGGAACAGCCGGTCGAACGGGCGCTGCCCCAACTCGATCGCGGAGATCTGCGAGCCGGAGAAGTGCACCTGCTTGCCGAAGTCCTCCTGGGTCAGATTGGCGGCCAGCCGCAGCCGACGCAACTGGGCCCGGATCAACTCGGCGGTCGGCTCGGATTCCACACTGCCTCCACGATCGATCGGCTGCTCAGGTGGGCTTCCCGGCCGGGCGGCGGTCGCGCCACGGCCGATGTCGATGCCTTCCGAGAGTAGTCGTCCGGTCACCACACTGTCACTCGGCGGTCCTGCTCCCATCCATCGGGGACGGGGTGGGGCTGCACCGGGGCGGCCCCGCCTTCCCCCCTGGCGGGGCGGCCCCTCCCGTCACCACAGGAGGTGGAGATGCCCGACCCTAACCAGCCACCGCGTCATGACGGCTGTCGCGTTGCCGCCGGCCTGCACCGGCCGCTGCCGCGGAGCCTGACGTGCTTTGGGTTCGGGCCGACCGACCTGAGGTCGGCCGGCCCGGCGTGGGCTGAGATTGAGCAGATCAGGAAGCGGTGGTGTCGTCCCCGGAGATGAACGCGACCGAGCGGCGGCGTCGGGCGAGCAGCAGCACGATGCCCGCAGCGACCATGGCGAGGCCTGCTCCGGCGATCAGCCCGGCCTGCGGCCCGGTGACCGGCAGGCCACCCCCGCCGCCGTTGTCGTCGTCCTTCTTCGCGGCGACCACGACGGCGTACCCGTCCTGGTTGTCGCTGGCGTCGACGTCGGCCGCCGGTACGGCGACGGCGTTCGCCGGCAGCACGGCCGGCTTCGGGGCGGAGCGGGCGCTGATGCCTTCGGTCAGGCCCTCGACCTGCACGGTCCCGTCGGCCAGGGTGACCGGTGCCGTGATGTCGGCCGGCACCGTCACCAGGTTGTACAACTCGACAGCGGAGTGGACGTCGTCGTTGGGCTCGGTGTCCTCACCGACCGGCACGAGCGCGAGCGAATCGTAGGTGCAGACCGCCGACCGCCCATCGTCGTCGACCGCGCACTCCTGCGGCGGTCGGGTGAAGGTCACGCCCTCGGGCAGGCGCAGGTCGACGGTGACGCCGCTTACCGCCTTGCGGCCGTGGTTGACGATCCGGTACCGCACCGCGCCCGTCTCACCCGGATTCAACGTTCCGGTGGACTCCAGCCGGCCGCCGGCACCGACGCGCACCGACTGCCTGACGTCCGGCGCCACCACCGCCAGGTCGGCTTCGGCATCGTCGACGAGCGTGACGGTGAACTCCCTGGTCTCGGTGACCCGCTCGCCGTCCTCGCCCCAGATCATGTAGACCTCGATCTGGACCTTGCCCTCGAAGGGTTCCTTTATCGATCCGGTACTGATGGAGATGGGGTAGTCCACCGTGCCGCCGGGCGCCGGCAGCAGCTCCGCAGCCGTGGACGTGCCGGCGCCGGCGCGGCAGTACCAACCCGCAGAGTCGCCATCACACTCGCCGGAACCACCGCCCTCCCCCCAGAGGAACCAGGCTCTGTCCCGCCAAGCCAATTCGTCGGGCCGGACGTCGTACTGGATCACACTCGGGGTCTCGTCGGTCAGGTTGGTCACCTTCAGGTGGAGCGTCTTGCTGGTGAACCCGACCGGAATCGTCGTGCCGGTCAGCTCGAAGGTGAACTTCGGCTCCGGGTCGACCGCCGAGGCGGGACCGGCGGGAACAGCGATCCCGCCAATGAGAAGCAGCGCGGCAGCGGCTGTGCGTGACAGCCAGCGACGACCAACGGCCACAGCAGAATCCTTCGGGTGAACGAAGCATGAACGAAGCGTGTGGTTCGGGACACTACTCGCGATGGAGCCGGCGCGTGGACCCCACTCACCTCGATGATGTCCGCCACGTTCACCCGCGCGGGGCACCGCCACGCGGACGACCGGTGCAAAACTTCCGGTGGTAGGCAGGAGTTCCTTCCCTACTCGCACGTCGGAGGAGTGAGCAGTGCGCTGGCGCAGTTACGTCGCGGTCGGGGACAGCTTCACCGAGGGCCTGGACGACGCCTACCCGGACGGCAGCTTCCGGGGCTGGGCGGATCTGGTGGCCACCCGGCTCGCCGCCGAGGCCGGCCCCCACTTCGCGTACGCCAACCTGGCCATCCGGGGGCGGACCTTCCCGAGCGTGGTGGCCGAGCAGGTGCCGGCGGCGTTGGCGATGAAGCCCGACCTGATCAGCTTCGCGGCGGGCGGCAACGACGTGCTGCGGCGCAACTTCGACCCGGACGCCCTGGTGACCCGCTTCGACGAGGTGGTCCGCCGGCTGCGCAGCGGTGGTGCCGACGTACTGCTGTTCCGGTTCGCCGACGTGATGGCGCGGCTGCCCGGCCAACGGCTGATCGCGCCCCGGGTCGCACTGCTCAACCGTGCGGTGGGAGAGACCGCCGAGCGGCACGGCGCCATCCTGGTCGACCTGTACGCCGACGACACCTACCTGAACCCGTTGCTCTGGAGCACCGACCGGCTGCACCTGTCCCCGGCCGGGCACCGCCGCGTCGCCGGTCAGGTGCTCAACGCCCTCGGTGTCGGCTGCGACGAGGAGTGGCTGCTGGTCCCGCCGATTCCGGAGCCCACCCCGTGGCTGTCCGCCCGCACCGCCGACCTGCGCTGGGCCGGCCAACACCTGGCCCCCTGGATCAAACGCCGCCTCACCGGCCGCTCGTCCGGCGACACCCGCACCGCCAAACGCCCCACCCTCACCCCCCTAACCGACTAACCCCCACCCGCACCCCCGCCGCGTTGATCAAGAAGTTTCGGTCGGGATCAGCGGCTACGCAGACCAAAACTTCTTGGTCAACGAGAACACGTTCGGGGCGAGCGGAGCGCGGCGTACGTTGGGGAACATGTCTGTGCCGAACGATCCCGATCCCCGACTTCAGTCGTACGCGGACCCGCAGCGACTGGTCACCACCGACTGGCTGGCCGAGCATCTGGGCGACGACGGTCTCGTGGTCGTCGAGTCCGACGAGGACGTGCTGCTCTACGACAGCGGTCACATCCCCGGTGCCGTCAAGGTCGACTGGCATCTGGAGCTGAACGACCAGGTGACCCGGGACTACCTGGACGCCGAACGGTTCGCCGAACTCTGTGCCGCCAAGGGCATCGGCCGTGACGACACGGTCGTCTTCTACGGCGACAACTTCAACTGGTGGGCGGCGTACGCCCTCTGGGTCTTCACCCTCTTCGGTCACCAGGATGTGCGGCTGCTCGACGGCGGCCGGCAGAAGTGGATCGCCGAGGGGCGGGAGCTGACCCGCGACAAGCCGAACCGGCCCCGGGCCGACTATCCGGTGCCGCAGCGCGACGACGCGCCGGTGCGGGCGTTCCGCGAGGAGGTGTCGGCGCACGTCGACGCCGGTCGGCCGCTTGTCGACGTGCGGTCGCCGGGCGAGTACACCGGCGAGATGCTGCACATGCCGGACTACCCGCAGGAGGGTGCGCTGCGCGGCGGTCACATCCCGGGCGCGGTGAGCAAGCCGTGGAAGTCCGCCGCCAACGACGACGGCACCTTCAAGTCGGCCGACGAGCTACGGGCCATCTACGCCGACCAGCTCGGCCTGAGTGCCGACGACGACATCGTCGCCTACTGCCGGATCGGCGAACGCTCCAGCCACACCTGGTTCGTCCTGCGACACCTGCTCGGCTACCCGAAGGTCCGCAACTACGACGGCTCCTGGACCGAATGGGGCAACCTCGTCCGCGCCCCCGTCGTAAAGGGCCCCAACCCGAAGTGACAGGGTGTTGATCATGAGGTTAGCGGCAGGGATAAAGATCATCTTCGCCGCTAACCTCATGATCAACGGGGTGGGTTCAGTGCGAGGCTGGGTCGGGGTCGGTTAGGTAGCGGTGGATGGTGGGGGCCAGCCAGGTGATCAGGTCGGCGGGGGAGATGTCGACCATCGGAGGTAGTCGCAGGACGTAGCGGGTCAGGGCGACGCCGAGCAGTTGGCTGGCGACCAGGCCGGCGCGCCGGGGGGCCTCGGTGGGGTCGGCGACCACCCGGCCGACCGCCACGCCGAGCTGGGTGGTGAAGATGGCGCGTACCCGTTCCGCCCCGCTGGGGTTGGTGCTCGCCGTGCGCAGCAGCGCCGGCAGAGTGGCGTCGCCCTCCCAGCGGGTGAAGAAGTAGCTGACCAGCTCCCTGCCGAGGCGATCGGCCGGCACGCCGCTGAGGTCGGGCAGCCGCAGGTCGAACTCGGCCGCCGTGGCGAACAGGTTCTCCTTGCTGCCGTAGTACCGCATCACCATCGACGGGTCGATCCGGGCGTCCGCGGCGATGGCCCGGATCGTCGCCCGGTCGTACCCGTCGGCGGCGAAGCGGTCCCGGGCGGCCCGCAGGATGGCCGCGCGGGTCGCCTCCGCGCTGCGCCGCCCGCCGCCCGCCGCCGGCCCAGCGCCGCGTCGCCCGCCGTCCTCCGTCATGTGACCGACGGTATGCCAACGCCTGTTGACTTCCCAATCCGGGGCGGCCTACCGTTGCCAATAAATGTTGGCCAACGCTTGTTGGCAAGATGTCGAGGAGGTCGTGATGCTGCCCGAACGAACGGACGTCCTGGTCGTCGGCGCGGGCCCGACCGGGCTCACCGCCGCACTCACCCTGGCCCGGCGTGGAGTCGAGGTGACCGTGGTCGACAAGCGGGAGAGGCCGGCGGAGACGTCGCGGGCCGCCGTGGTGCACGCGTACACCCTGGAGGTGCTCGACCGGATCGGAGCCGGCGGGGCACTGGTGGCCCGGGGGCTGCGGTCGGCCCGATTCAGTGTCCGCGACCGGGACCGGGTGCTGGTCACCGTGCCGTTCGGCGGGTTACCGAGCCGCCACCGGTACGCGTTGATGGTCTCCCAGTCGGTGACCGAGGAGGTGCTCACCGAGCGGCTGGCCGAGGCCGGCGTGCCGGTGCTGCGCCCGTACCGGCTCACCGGTCTGCACCCCGACGGCGACGGCGCGGTGGCCGACCTCGACGGCACGAACGTGCGCGCCCGATGGGTGGTCGGTGCCGACGGCATCAACAGCACCGTCCGTGAGCTGGCCGGCATCACCTTCACCGGGCCGGCCGGCTCCGAGGAGTCGTTCGTGCTGGCCGACGTACGCGTCGACAGCGGCCTCCCCCGCGACGGCGCGTCGATCTTCCTCGCCCGGGGTGGGCCGCTGGTCTGGGCGCCGCTGCCCGACGGGCGGGTACGCCTGGTCGCCACCGTCACCGATCCACCCGCCGAGCCGGACGCGAGCTACCTGCAACGCCTGCTCGACGAGCGCGGCCCCCGACAACGGCCGGACCAGGTGCGCGAGGTGCTCTGGTCCTCCCGCTTCCGGCTGCACCGACGGGTCGCCGGGACGTTCCGCTCCGGACCGGTGCTGCTGGCCGGCGATGCCGGACACGTGCACAGCCCGGCCGGCGGGCAGGGCATGAACCTCGGCATCAGCGACGCGGTCGACCTCGGGGAGACCCTGGCGGACGTGCTCGCCGGAGCCGCGGAGACCCGGCTCGACGAGTACGCGGCCAGACGCCGCCCGCTCGCCCACGAGGTGGCCAGCTTCGCCGACCGGCTGACCCGGCTGGCCACCGTGCCGTCGTCGGTCCGGCCGGCCCGGGACCTACTGCTCCGCCTGGTCTCGATGCTCCCGCCGGTGCGGCACCGGATCGCGGTGCGGCTCTCCGGCCTCGACCAACGCCCGACGTGAGGCATCGTTCCCGGCAGTCGGACCGGCGGGTAACCACGGCCGCACGCTGTCGACGGTCGGGTCTAGGCTGGCCCGGTGACGGTGGAGCAGCAGGCCCGGGGCGCGTCCGGCGGGGCCACGGGGGCGGGACGACGCCGATCCCGCAAGGACGAGATTCTTGAGATCGCCGTAGGTCTCTTTGCCGCCCGCGGCTACCACGGTGTGTCGATGGACGACATCGGCGCGGCTGCCGGGGTGACCGGCCCGGCGCTCTACCACCACTTCGCCGGCAAGGAAGCGATGCTCGTCGCCGCGCTGACGCCGGTGAGTGAGGGACTGCTCGACGGCGGACGGCAGCGCCGCGCCGCCCATCCCGACGACCCGCGCGCCGCGCTGGAGTCGCTCATCGATTTCCACGTCGACTTCGCGCTCGCCAATCCGGCCGTCATCGCGCTGCACCTGCACGAGCTGGACCGGCTGCCGGAGGAGCCCCGGCGGCGCATCCGCCGACTTCAGCGGCTCTACGTCGAGGAGTGGGTCACCGTGCTGACCGCCCTGCATCCCGGGTTGCCCGACGGTGAGGGACGGGTGCTGGCGCACGCCGCGTTCGGCCTGATGAACTCCACCCCGTTCCTCGGCGGCGAGGTCGACCACCGGCGGCGGGCCGAGCTGTTGCGGGCCGCCACGCTGGCCGCTTTGCTCGCCCCCACCGAGCCCGCCTGACCTGTCGCCGTCGGCGTCCGGCTCGTCCCGCCGCCGAACCGAGGCGTCGGCAGGGGGCCTTTCACGGGTCCGCTGTGACGTGATTGGCTAGCCCGCGTCCCACACAATGGAACGCTCGGAGGAGCCATGATCGAGTCGCTGCTGGTCGCCAACCGGGGTGAGATCGCCCGTCGGATCATCCGCACCGCCCGGCGGCTCGGGGTACGTGCGATCGCGGTGCACTCGGAGGCCGACGCCGACCTGCCGTTCGTCGCCGAGGCCGACGAGGCCGTCTGCGTCGGGCCGGCCAACCCGGCACAGAGCTACCGGAACACCGAGGCGATCATCGCCGCCGCCCGGTCGACCGGCGCGCAGGCGATCCACCCCGGGTACGGCTTCCTGTCGGAGAACGCCGACTTCGCCCGTACCGTCGAGGCCAGCGGGCTGATCTGGGTCGGGCCCGGCGCGGACGCGATAAGCGCGATGGGCGACAAGATCAATGCGCGGAACCTGATGGCGGCGGCCGGCGTGCCGGTGGCGGCCGGGACCACCGAGCCGGCGGCCGACCTGGCGGCGGCGGTCGCGGCGGCGGCGGAGATCGGCTACCCGGTGATGGTGAAGGCCGCCGCCGGTGGCGGGGGCATGGGTATGGGGGTGGCGGTCGACGAGGCCGCGCTGCGTACCGAGTACGACAAGGTGCGTGCCTTCGCCGAGCGGATGTTCGGCGACGGCTCGGTGCTGCTGGAGCGGTACTTCCCCCGGGTGCGGCACGTCGAGGTGCAGATCCTCGGTCTGGCCGACGGTCGGGTGGTGGCGTTGGGTGAGCGTGAGTGCTCGGTGCAGCGGCGTAACCAGAAGCTGGTGGAGGAGTCGCCCTCCCCGGCGGTGTCGCCGGAACTACGCACCCGCCTGCTGGCCGCGGCGGTTCGGGCGGGCGAGGCGGTGAACTACCGCAACGCGGGCACCGTCGAGTGCCTGTTGGTTCCGCGTCAGCGGGACTTCGAGGGGGATGGCTCCGGCGCTGACGAATTCTTCTTCCTGGAGATGAACACCCGGCTCCAGGTGGAGCACCCGGTGACCGAGCTGGTGCACGGCATCGACCTGGTGGAGGAGCAGTTGCGGGTGGCCGCCGGCCTGCCGCCGACCTTCGACCCGGACGCGCTGACCGTGCGTGGTCACGCCATCGAGCTGCGGGTCAACGCCGAGGACCCGAAGCGGTTCCTGCCCGGCCCCGGCACGATCAGGACCTGGGTGGAGCCGACCGGCGAGGGCGTCCGCGTCGACTCCGGCTACGCCGAGGGGAACACCGTCACCCCGTTCTACGACAGCCTGATGGCGAAGCTCATCGTGCACGGCGAGGACCGGACCGAGGCCATCGCCCGCGCCCGCGCCGCAGTGGCCGCCTTCGACCTGGCCGGCCCCAAGCACAACCTCCCCTTCTTCGCCGACCTGCTGGAGAACCCCGAGTTCCTCTCCGGCAACTACGACACCACCATCGTCTCCCGCCTCCGCTAACCGTCCCCCTCCCGTCCCCCTCCCCTCCCACCTCCCTCGGCCGGTTGATCATGAAGTTGTTGTGCCTCGCCCGGCGTGGCGTGGACAACAACTTCATGATCGCCGGGGGGAAAGGGGTGGGGGTGAGGTGGGGTGGAGCGTGACATGCTGGGGGTGTTGGCGACGGGACGTGTCACAGTGAGGTGGCTGGATGGCGGAGATGCCGGAGTACGTGTCCATCCGTGAGGTCGGGCCGCGCGACGGGTTGCAGAACGAGGCACCGATCCCGACCGACGCCAAGGTTCGGCTGCTCGACGCGCTCTCGGGCACCGGGGTGCGCCGGATCGAGGCGGTGTCGTTCGTGCACCCCCGGGCGATTCCGCAGATGGCCGACGCCGACGAGGTGTGGCGACGGGCGCGGCGGGTGGACGGGGTGCGTTACTCGGCGCTGGTGCCGAACACGCGCGGTGCGCAGCGTGCCCTGGCCGCCGGCTTCACCGAGATCGAGGTGGTCGTCTCGGCCAGCGACACGCACAACCGGCGCAACGTCAACCGGTCCACCGACGAGTCGCTCGACGACATCGCCGAGCTGATCGACCTGCTGCACGGTGCCGGTGCCCGAGCCGAGGTGATCGTCGCGACCAGCTTCGGCTGCCCGTACGAGGGAGACATCGACCCGGCGCGGGTGGCTGCCATCGTGGACCGGGTGGTCCGCGACGGCGCCGACCGCGTCGCGTTCGGCGACACCACCGGCATGGGTACGCCCCGACGGGTCCGTGACCTGCTCACCGCCGTACGGGACCGCAACGCCGACGTGCCGGTGCTGCTGCACTTCCACAACACCCGGGGTACCGCGTTGGCCAATCTGCTGACCGCCCTGGAACTCGGGGTCACCGAGTTCGACGCCAGTGTCGGCGGGCTGGGCGGCTGCCCGTACGCGCCCGGTGCCAGCGGCAACCTGGCCACCGAGGAGGCGGTGCACATGCTGCACGACATGGGCATCGACACCGGCATCGACCTGGACGCCCTGATCGAGGTCGCCGAGCTGGCCGAGCACCTGACCGCCCGTACTCTCCCCTCCGGCGTCCTCCGCGCCGGCCCCCGCACCCGCCAGACCCCCCACTAAACCCCCGCCCCCGCCACCCGCTTCGCGATCTTGCACTTTCGGTCGGGGCAGATCCGCTGTTGTCCGGTATTTCGGCGACCGATAGTGCAAGATCGCGCGGGGCTGGGGAGGGTGGTGGGTGGTGCGGGGGTGGGTGGGAGTGGGGTAGCCTAACGATCGTTCAGGTTGCTTGGGGTGGGGGGCCGTGGTGACGGTTGACGGTGAGGCGCTGGAGCAGCTGCGTAAGCGGATCCGGGCCGGTGGCGCGGAGAAATACCACGCGGCGAACGCCGCGAAGGGCAAGCTGTTCGCCCGCGAGCGGGTCGCGCTGCTGGTCGACGAGGGCAGCTTCGTCGAGGACGGCCTCTACGCCAACGCGCTGGCCGAGGGGCTGCCGGCGGACGGCGTGGTCACCGGCACCGCGACCGTCGACGGTCGTCAGGTCTGCCTGATGGCCAACGACTCCACCGTCAAGGCTGGCAGCTGGGGCGCCCGTACCGTCGAGAAGATCATCCGGATCATCGAGCGGGCGTACGACACCGGCGTACCGATGGTCTACCTGGTCGACTCGGCGGGTGCCCGGATCACCGACCAGGTCGAGCTGTTCCCCGGGCGACGTGGCGCCGGAAAGATCTTCTGGAATCAGGTCCGCGCCTCCGGCTCGATCCCCCAGGTCTGCGCGTTGTTCGGGCCGAGCGCGGCCGGCGGGGCGTACATTCCGGCATTCTGCGACGTGGTCGCCATGGTCGAGGGCAACGCCAGCATGTACCTCGGCTCGGACCGGATGGTCGAGATGGTCACCGGTGAGAAGACCACTCTCGAAGCGATGGGCGGGGCGCGGGTGCACTGCGCCGAGTCCGGCGTCGGCCACTTCCTCTGCAAGACCGAGGCCGAGGCGCTCGACGTGGTGAAGCGCTACCTGTCGTACCTGCCGGCGAACTGGACGCAGCAGCCGCCCGCCGCCCCCGCCGTCGAGGCACCGGCAAAGGCCGACCTCGCCGCGCTGGTGCCGGCGAGCGAGCGGCAGGCGTTCGACATGCGGCGGTACGTCAAGGGCCTGCTCGACGAGGACTCCTTCTTCGAGATCCAGGCCCTCTGGGCCAAGGAGTTGACCATCGGCTTCGGCCGGCTGAACGGCGAGGTCGTCGGCGTGGTCGGCAACAACTCGATGTTCAAGGGCGGGGTGCTCTTCGTCGACTCGGCCGACAAGGCGACCCGGTTCGTGCAGCTCTGCGACGCGTTCAACGTGCCGCTGCTGTTCCTGAGCGACGTGCCCGGGTTCATGGTCGGCAGCGCGGTGGAGAAGCAGGGCATCATCCGGCACGGCGCCAAGATGATCACCGCGATCTCCGAGGCGACCGTACCGAAGATCTGCGTGGTGGTGCGCAAGGCGTACGGCGCCGGCCTCTACGCCATGGCCGGGCCGGGCTTCGAACCGGACGCCACCATCGCCCTGCCCACCGCCAAGATCGCCGTGATGGGTGCGGAGGCCGCGGTGAACGCCGTGTACGCGAACAAGATCGCCGCGATCGAGGACGAGGCCGAGCGGGCCGCGTTCGTCGCCGCCCGGCGCGAGGAGTACGAGCGGGACATCGACGTCGTACGGCTCGCCAGCGAACTGGTGGTCGACGCGATCGTCGAGCCGCAGGAACTTCGTGCCGAACTGGTGCGCCGGTTCGCCGCTGCCCGGGGCAAGCAGCGGCACTTCTCCCGGCGACGGCACGGCGTCACCCCGGTCTGAGTCGTCCGTCCGGCATCAGCACGTTCCCGTCCCGGCGTCACGAGCGCCCGGCGGGCCGTCCACACAGGAGGAAACCCGATGGACTTCCGGCTCTCCGAGGAGCATGAGGCGCTGCGGGACAGTGTGCGGGACTTCGCCCGCGAGGTGGTCGCGCCGGTCATCGCCGAGCACTACGAGCAGCACACCTTCCCGTACGAGGTCATCCGCCAGATGGGCAAGATGGGCCTGTTCGGCCTGCCCTTCGCCGAGGAGCACGGCGGCATGGGCGGCGACTACTTCGCCCTCTGCCTGGCCCTGGAGGAACTGGCCCGGGTCGACTCCAGCGTGGCCATCACCCTGGAGGCGGCGGTCTCGCTGGGCGCGATGCCGATCTACCGGTTCGGCACCGACGAGCAGAAGACGCGGTGGCTGCCCCGGTTGCTCAGCGGCGAGGCGCTGGCCGGGTTCGGGCTGACCGAGCCGGGCTTCGGCTCGGACGCGGGAGGCACCGAGACCCGGGCGGTGCTGGACGAGGCGACCGGCGAATGGGTCATCAACGGCTCGAAGGCGTTCATCACCAACTCCGGCACGGACATCACCGCGCTGGTCACCGTCACCGCCGTCACCGGCACCCGCCCGGACGGTACGAAGGAACTGTCCTCCATCATCGTGCCCAGCGGCACTCCCGGCTTCACCGTCGCGCCCGGCTACTCCAAGGTCGGCTGGACCGCCTCGGACACCCACGAGCTGACCTTCGACGACTGCCGGGTGCCGGCGGAGAACCTGCTCGGCGAGCGTGGTCGGGGCTTCGCCCAGTTCCTGCGCATCCTCGACGAGGGTCGGATCGCCATCGCCGCGCTGGCCGTGGGCCTCGCCCAGGGCTGCGTCGACGAGTCGATCAAGTACGCGAAGGAGCGGCACGCCTTCGGTCAGCCGATCGGCAACTACCAGGCGATCCAGTTCAAGATCGCTGACATGGAGGCGAAGGCGTACACCGCCCGGCTCGCCTACTACGACGCCGCCGCCCGGATGCTGGCCGGCGAGCCGTTCAAGCGGCAGGCGGCGATCGCCAAGCTGCACGCGAGCACGATCGCGGTGGACAACGCCCGGGAGGCGACGCAGATCCACGGCGGGTACGGCTTCATGAACGAGTACCCGGTGGCCCGGTTCTGGCGGGACTCCAAGATCCTGGAAATCGGCGAGGGCACCTCCGAGGTGCAGCGCATGATCATCGCTCGCGACCTGGGGATGTGAGCCAGCCCGGTCGGTGACCGGTTCCGTCCGGGGCGGGCCCCGGGGCCCCACCGCCATCATCGACGGCTGTCCGTGCCCGGCCGGTCGTTGTCGGCTTTCGGCACGGCATCGTCGGGTGGCCGACGATCCCGTGTCCGATGTCGGGCCTGGCCCGTATTGTCCGTGCCCATGGCTCCCGGTCATGATCGTCAATCCGGTCCGCCGCACGCCGGTCTGCCGGAGCTGCTGCGGGCGCATCGGCTGGCTGCCGGCGCCACCCAGGCTGAGCTGGCCGCCCGTGCCGGCGTCGGGGTGCGGACGGTCCGTGATCTGGAACGCGGCCGGTCCACCCGGCCACAGCGCACCACCGTCGAACTGCTCGCCGAGGCGCTCGGACTGACCGGTCCCACCCGCGCGGCATTCCTGGCCGCCGCCCGAGGCGTCGGGCCGGCGACCGCCCAACCCGAGGTCGGTACCCCGCTGGGGCTGCCGCCCCCACCGGAACTGATCGGCCGGGAGCACGACGTCACCGAACTGGCCGCGCTGCTGAACGATCCGCGTGGTCCCCGGGTGGTGAGCCTGGTGGGGTTGGCCGGCGTCGGCAAGACGGCACTGGCGTTGGCGGCGGTGCACGCCGCCGCGTCCACCCACCCCGGCGGCGTCGCCGGCGTCCTGATCGGTGCCGGGTCGGACGCGGCCGACGTGCACGCCGCGGTGATGACGGTCTTCGGCGTCGCCCGGGACGCCGAGCTGGCCGCTCGGCTCGGCGACCGTCGGGCGCTGCTGCTGGTGGACGCCGTGGAGCGGGCACCCGACCCGGTGGCCGGTACCCTGCGGCGGCTCGTCGGTGCGGTGCCGTCGCTGCGGGTGGTGGTCACCGGCCGGCATCCCGTCGGGCTGCCGGGTGAGTGGGTGCGCCCCGTGTCGCCGTTGGAGGTGCCGTCACCGGGCGACACCGATCCGGCCACCCTCGCCGGCTATCCGGCGGTGACCCTGTTCACCTCGCGCCTGGCCCAGGTCCGGCGCGAACCGCCGGACGACACCGAGCTGCCGGCGCTGGCCGCCCTGGTCCGACGGCTGGGTGGGCTGCCGCTGGCCATCGAACTGATGGCGGCGCGCGGGCGGCTGCTCGACCTCACCGAACTGCTCGACCGGTACGGCGACCGGGTACTGGATCTGGACACCTCGGCCGCCACGCACAGCGGTTGGGAGCCACGGCCCCGGGGCGACGACGCTCGCACGGCGGTGGCGGAGACCCTGCGCGACGCGGTGGCCACCAGCTACCGCCTGCTCGCCGTCGAGGACCGGGCGGCGCTGCGCCAGCTCGCTGCCTTCGGCAACCGATGGTCGGTGGAACTGGCCGAGGAGATGCTCGCCGGCACCGGCGTCGATCCGGTGCCGCTGTTGAACCGCTTCCTCGATCTCGGTCTGCTGAGCGTACGGGGTGGCGGCTCGTACCGGTTCCGGCTCGTCGACGCCGTCCGGGACTACGCCGTCGAGCAGGCGTCCGGCACCGGCGAGTCGACGGTGATCCGACGTCGCCACGCGCGGGTGGTGACCCGGCTGGTGGAGCGGACCGCGCCGGGGTTGACGGGCGCCGGTGCCAGTGCCGCCGCGCACCGTCTCGACGAGATCACCGGCGACATCAGCTCGGCCCTGGCGTACGCGGCGGTCGACGACCCTTTGACCGCGTTACGCCTGGCGGTGAGCCTGCCCCGGTGGTGGCGGCTACGCGGGCGGGACGTGGTCGGTCGGCAGTGGCTGCTGCGCCTGCTGGCCGACCCGCGTACCGCCGACGCCGATCCGGCCCTGCGCGCGTGGGCCTCGGTGGGTGTGGCGATGCTCGCCGGGGAGCACGGTGCGGCCGCGACGGAGCTGCCGACGGCCCGCGCGGCGTTGGCGGAGTTCCGTCGGCTCGGTGACGTGCCGGGTGAGTTGGCGGCGCGCACGGTGCTCGGCGTCCTGCTGGCCGCGACCGGACGACCGGACCAGGCGCGGGAGCAGGCGGAGGCGGTACTGGCCCTGGCCACCGAGCATGGACTGACCCGCCAGATGGCGGTCGCGCAGCACCAGCTGGCGTGGCACGAGATGAGAATCGGTGACCTGGCCGCCGCCCGTCGCCGGCTGGCCGTGGTGGACCGGCTCGGTGGGCAGTGCGCGGAGCAGCGGCTGCGGCTGCTGGCCCGGGGCACCGTCGCGGAGGTGTTCCGCCTGAACGGCCGGTACGCCGACGCCGTCGACGAGGCTCGCCGGGTGTTGGCCGCGCTCAGCGACCTGGGTACCCCGCGCGGTCGGCGCGAGGTGCTGGGGACGCTGGGTCTGGCACTCGCCCAGGACGGTCGGGCGGTCGAGGCCGCCGAGGTGCTGGCCGAGTTGCGCCCGCTCGACGGCACCGGCGCGCTGATCGAGGGCCACTTGGCGCTGCACCGGGGCGATCGGGAGGTCGCGGCGGAGTGGTTCGCCGCCGCAGCGGAGCCGGACGAGGCCGGACGAGACCGACGCACGGTGGTGGAGGCTCTGGTGGGGCTGGCGGCGAGCACCTCCGACGCGGGCGTGCTCGACCGGCTGGAGGTGGCCTGCCGGGAGGGCGGTGTCCGGCTGCTCGGACACGAGGAGGAACTGCTCTACGTGCTGTCGGTGACCCGGAACGGCCCGACGGTGGACGGGCGGTGAGCACCACGAACGAAGCACCGGTGGCGGGGACGGGGACGGCGCGGGCGAGGAAGCCCCCTGTTGCCACCCCTCGCTCATCGCCCGCGCCGGTGCCCCCCGCTGCCCCCGCCGCTGCGAGACTAGCGAGGCGCAGCCGGCCCGTCTGTCGGGTTTGGTGGGCTATCGCCTATTGACCCCGTGGTTCTGCCGGTCTTTCTGCCGGTGCCGTGACGCTCGGCTGGTGCCGTGCACACCCAGGGTCCACACCTCGTCGAGGACGGCGGCAACCGCTGGCGCGGACGACACGAGGGGTCTCTCAACGACGCGGCTGGCCACCCGCCGCGGGCGGTTCCACCTCGTCCTCGGCGCACTCGGCCGGTATCTCCCCCGGTGCGGCGGATCGACTGCCGGCGGTCGCGCAGGGGTGCACGGCGTCGCGGATCCGCCGCAGGCCGTCGAGGAGCGCGTCCAGCGCGGCCGGGTCGAGTTGCCCGGTGAACCAGTCCTCGATGAGCTGAAGATGCCCGGGCAGGCTCTCGTCGAGCCGGCGCAGGCCGGCGGGCGTCACCACGGCGTACGAACTGCGCCGGTCGGAGGGGCAGGCGCGGCGGGTGATCAGCCCGTCGCGTTCCATCCGGTCGACCACCCGGGTCACGCCGCTGGTGGACAGTGAGGTCTGGGCGGCAAGATCGGTCATCCGCAGTTGATTCTCGGGTGACCGGGTGAGCCTGGTCAGCACCTCGAACTCGACCGATGACAGGCCGTGTTCCTCCAGCTGGGCGGCGAATCGGGCGGCCAGCCCGGCGTGCACCTCGAAGAGCAGGCCGACAGCCGTGATCCGAGGGTCGTCGAACGTGTTCGCTTCCACCGGTCCATCGTACCAATACTTGACACCAGGAATATTGCCAAGGCTATAGTTGCTGACGCAGCCGTTGGGCTACTAAACAATATCTCCCGGAGGGCAGTCTCTCATGACCAGCAGCACCGAGCCGGTTACCCGCGAGTGGAACGGCCTCACCATCCCGGCGGCCGGTACCTACCTGCTGGATGCGGCGCACAAGCGGGTCGGCTTCGTCGCCCGGCACATGATGGTGAGCAAGGTTCGCGGCGAGTTCGCTGACGCGAGCGCCACCATCACCATCGCCGAGGAGCCACTGGAGTCCACGGTCTCCGCCACCATCCAGGCCGCCAGCATCAACACCGCCCAGGCGGACCGGGACGCGCACCTGCGCAGCCCCGAGTTCCTCGACGCCGAGAAGTTCGCCACGCTGGAGTACCGCAGCACCGGCGTGAAGTCCCACGAGGGCAACGAGTTCGTCCTGACCGGCGAGTTGACCATCAAGGACGTGACCCGTCCGGTCGACCTCAAGGTCGAGTTCGAGGGTGTCGGCCGCAGCCCCTTCGGCCAGGACATCTTCGGTTTCTCGGCGAGCACCGAGATCGACCGCGAGGACTTCGGCCTGACCTGGAACGTGGCCCTGGAGTCCGGCGGCGTCCTGGTCGGCAAGAAGGTCAAGATCGAGATCGAGGGCGAGGCCATCCGGCAGTCCTGATCCGTACGCCCCGACAGGCCCGCGCCCGCACCGCGCGGGCCTGTCGGCTGTCCCGGGTCGGGTTCCGCCCTCGGGTGCCGGTGCGAATTGTCACAACTTGTTTGTCGCTGGTCGGCGGGGGTTCCGCAGGGTGGCTGGGTAGGTACTCCGGCGGAGGCGACCGACCTGGTCGGGGCGACGTGATCGATCGCCGCTGCCGGGCGGACTGCGGCAATGGACCGATCTTCGGGGCGGCCAGGCTCGACGCTTCCAACGAGTATGGTTCACAGTGCGCTGCGGAGCGGCACCGTTCCGTGGCGTCGCGCGCCGGGAGGAAGCATGGGCAGGGACGTCGATCGAGCCTCCTTCTCCCGTGAGGATCGAGTCCGGTACCGGCAGAAGGTCCGTCGCTGCCTGGACGTGTTCGCGCTGATGCTCGACGACTTCGGCTTCGACGCCGACCGGCCGATGACCGGGCTGGAGATCGAGCTCAACCTGGTCGACCAAGCGGCCGAGCCGGCCATGCGCAACGAGGAGATCCTGGCCGCGATCGCCGACCCGTTGTTCCAGACCGAGCTCGGCCAGTTCAACCTGGAACTGAACGCCAATCCCCGACTGATCTCCGGCAACGGGTTCGCCGACTACGAGCGCGACCTCCGCGCCAGCCTCAACCGGGCCAACGAACGCGCGGCACGCTCGGACACCCGGATCGTTCTGGTCGGCATCCTGCCCACGTTGAACGAGCGACACCTGGTGGCGGACAACCTCTCCACGAACGAGCGGTACCGGGTGCTCAACGACCAGATCGTGGGAGCGCGGGGCGAGGACATCGAGCTCGACATCCGCGGCGTCGAGCGACTGCGTACGCACAACGACTCCATCGCGCCGGAGGCGGCCTGCACCAGTCTCCAGTTCCACCTCCAGGTGGCGCCGGACAGCTTCGCCGACTACTGGAACGCCTCCCAGGCGATCGCCGCCGCCCAGGTGGCCGTGGGCGCCAACTCACCGTTCCTCTACGGTCGGCAGCTCTGGGCGGAGACCCGCATCGCCCTGTTCGAGCAGGCCACCGACACCCGGCCGGACGAGCTGAAGGCACAGGGCGTACGGCCCCGGGTCTGGTTCGGTGAGCGGTGGATCACCTCGATCTTCGACCTGTTCGAGGAGAACGTCCGCTACTTCCCGCCGCTGCTGCCGATCTGCGAGAGCGAGGACCCGGTTGAGGTCCTGCACGCCGGCGGCGTTCCCGAGCTGGCCGAACTGCGGCTGCACAACGGCACCGTCTACCGGTGGAACCGGCCCGTGTACGACATCATGAACGGCCGTCCCCACCTGCGGGTGGAGAACCGGGTGCTACCGGCCGGCCCGACCGTGGTGGACATGCTGGCCAACGCCGCCTTCTACTTCGGGCTGGTCCGGGGCATGGCCGAGGCCGACCGGCCGATCTGGAGCCAACTCACCTTCAGCTCCGCCGAGGAGAACTTCCACGCGGCCGCCCGCCGGGGCATGGACGCGATCCTGCACTGGCCGCAGCTGGGCGAGGTGCCGGTGACCACGCTGGTGCTCGACACGCTGTTGCCGCTGGCCGCAGCCGGCCTCGACGGCTTCGGTGTCGAGGCCGCCGACCGGGACCGGCTACTCGGCATCATCGAGCAACGCTGTCGTACCGGCCGCAACGGCGCGGTCTGGCAGACCGCCACCGTGTGGGCCGCCGAGCGGCACCTCGGCCTGGATCGTCGGGCCGCGCTGCACCACATGCTTCAGCGCTACGCGGAGTTGCAGTACACGAACGAGCCGGTGCACACCTGGCCGCTCGACTGAGCGATGCGGCACCTCGCCGGATCCTGGTGCGGGATCGCCCCTCGACGGGCCATTTTGTGCCAAGATCCAGACTAGCGACCTCGCTGCCGGGGACGACCGCGGCGGATCCCGCCCTCGGACGTCTCGTCGCTGCCGGACGACGCGTCGGACGGCGAGGACCCGGATTTCCCGCCCGCCTCCGCCGGCCTTTCCGGCTGCGCTGCCGAGGGCGGTGCTGCCGGTTTCGGTGCTGCCGGCTTCACCGCCGCTGGCTTGACCACTGCCGGTCGCGATGTGGTTCCCGCCGATGCGGCTTCCGTGCGGGCCGCCGTCGCCTCGCCGGCCACCGTCTGGTCGAGCCGGTCGCCGGCCGCCGAGGACCGCGCGGCACCCGCCGAGGACAGCGGGGCACCCGCTCCGGAGCGCTCGGCGTCCGGTGCGGGCCGGTCGACATCCGGTTCGGCCCCGGGCGTGTGCCGGTCGGAGTCGCCGACCCGCTGCCGGGGCACTACGGGGGCCGCGTCGGGGCCGCTCGACCGGCGGGCCGCCAGCCGGGCCGACCGCTGGGCCAGCGCCGCCACCAGGACCGAGCCCCCGATGCCGACGATCACCGCGTACGGGGCGGTGAGGTGGGCGGACACCTGTTCCGGGCTGATCGCCGTGAGCCTCGGCACGGCGAGGAAGTACGCGATGGCCACCAGCAGTGGACCGGCGGCGCCCGAGGCGGTGGCACCGACCCGTCGATCGGTCGCGCGGACTCCGCCGCGGGCCGCCAGCGCGCCGATCACCAGTGCCGAACCGAGCGACAGGGCCGCACCGGGCCAGTAGAAGTAGTCCCGGACCCAGAACTGCTCGCTGTCCGAGCTGAGTTGCCAGATGCCGAGCTGCGCGGTGGTCAGCCCGCGACCGGCGAGCACCGAGTCGACCACGGCGATGACCGCGAGCAGCCAGAGCCAGCCGGCGGTGGCGATGACGTTCGTGGCGGCGGCGCGGCACCGCAGCGCCCAGATCGCCACGAGTGTCCCGATCAGGACGCCGACTGCCGCGTACCCGGCGGCCATGTCCCGGGGAGACGGGGTGTCCGGCACCACCGCCACCCGCGCCGGCACGGCGACCAGCAGCACCGTGATCAGCGCACCCAGGCCGGCGGCCACGGCCAGCGCGATTCCCCGCAGCCCGCCACCGGCCTGCTCGGCGGTGGCGGACGGCAGCGCGCCGGAGGGCGGAACGGGACCGTCGGACGCGGCCGGTCCGCTGACCGCCGCTGCGGCACCGGACGGCGCTGCGGGGCCGGACGCCACCGGCCCACCGACCGCCGCTGTGCCGGGAACCGCAGTTCGGCGACGGTCGTGCAGCCGCTGCGCGCAGACCGCTCCGAAGATCGTCGACGTGGCGGCGATCCAGGTGGCCCAGATCAGGCTCGCCACCCAGGCCGCCGTGCCGGCGGTCGCCTCAGGGGGTGCCCAGTTGAGGATGCCCAGGCCGTAACCGAAACCCAGTTGGGCGGCACCGGCACCGGCTGCCACGCCGGCCGCGGTGGCGATCAATCCTCCCCAGCCCTGTCTGGCCATGCCGGGCAGCGTAACGTCCTGTGGTCGGTGCGGCGAGTCGTGCGCGGCATCGACCGGCAATGGTCACGGAGAGTGCTTGGCCCCGGTCGGTACGGTCGCGGGGGAATGAGGCGGTGGGCGGGATGACGGACGGAACCACGGATGGGCGGCCGGGGGGCGGTGGTACCGCCCGGGACCGGACGAGAATGGTCATCGGTGGTGGAGTCGCCGCCGTGCTGCTCGCGATCATCGGTGCCGCCGGGGGCTGGGTGCTCGCCGGCGACCAGGCGGGACCGGACCCGGTGGCCTCCGGCGCGACCGGCACCCGCACCCCGACGCCCACCGTCCGGACCTCGCCACCTCGGAAACCGCCGACATCGACCACCCCGACCCGGCCGAGCAGCAGCCCCAGCCCGTCGCGACCGACCGGGCTCACCGTTCCGGACCTGGTCGGCATGGACTTCGAGGAGGCCCGGGACAAGCTGCGCGACCTGGGCCTGGGCTGGCAACTCGTCTTCGGCAGCGGCGACGGCGACGGCGTGCGCAGCACCGACCCGGCCCCGGGCACACCGGTGCGGCGTGGGGTCACCGTAAAGATCAACGTTGCCGGGGCCGCACCGCCGAACGAGGTGCCGGATCTGATCGGCGAGGCGTGCAACGAGGCCGGTGCCGAACTCGTCGACGACGGCTTCTCTCCACGCTATCCGGACGGGCGCTCCGGCACCGTCACCGCACAACAACCGGCGGCCGGCACGGTCGGCAGGTGGAACGACGTGGTCCAGCTCCGGTGCGGCACGCCGCCGAGTGCGGACGCGAGCGCTCCGGCGCCGTGACGCGCACCCGACACGCTGATGCCGACCGATGACCGGCAGAACCGCTAGGTTGACCGTCGAGGGGCCTGTTGCCCGCCCGATCGGCGGAAAGGACGTGCCGTGAGCGACGAGCGCCAGGAGTCGACCGACGGGCAACCGGACGACCGGACCCATCCAATCTCGCCGTCCGGCGACAACCCGGACGAGACCGCGCCGCTCGGGCGTACGCCGGACGAGACGGCGCCGCTTGGTCGTACGCCGGATGAGACGGCGCCGCTTGGTCGTACGCCGGACGAGACCGCGCCGATTGGGCGTACGCCGGACGAGACGGCGCCGATGGACCGCGTGGCCGGAGCGTCGGCCCAGGCACCCGACGCGACCGCGCCGATGGACCGGGCGGCGGGAGCACCGGCAGACGCCACCGCGCAGCTACCGCCTACCCAGCCTTCCGGTCCGGCGGCGTGGTCCGGGCGTGCCGAGGTCCCCTCGGTGCGGCCGGGTGTGGAGCGTGAGTCGGCCGGCGGCGACTGGTACGCCGACGAGCAGCCGGGCCGACCGTGGTGGCTGCCGATTCTCTGGGGCGTCCTGCTGCTGCTCCTGGTCGGGCTGATCGGGGGCGGGTTCTGGTTGGCCAGCCAAGGGCTCGACGACGACGGGCCGTCGGAGTCGCCCTCGCCGACCACCCAGGCTCCACCGACCACGGCGTCGCCGTCGCCGACCACCGCGTCCCCGTCAGCGGCACCGACGACGAGCGCCGCGCCGGCCCAGGTGCCGGTACCGCCGCTGGTGGGTCTGCCGGAGGCCGCGGCACGGGCGGCCCTGGACGGGCTCGACCTCGACTATGAGGTGGAGTACCGCCCGTCGGACCAGCCGGAGGGGACCGTCATCGCCACCGACCCCGGAGCCGGCGAGTTGGTGGCGGCCGGCGACGAGGTTCGGCTGGTGGTCGCCGAGGCCAGCCCGAGTCCGTCGCCGACGACGGACGAGCCGACCACCGAGCCGACCGCGACGGCGAGTCCCACGGGTTGATCGCCCGGGTCACCACATGCGGCGTCTGGTACCGACCAGACCCAGGCCGGCAAGGGAGATCGCCAGCCCGAACACCCCGGACCAGAACAGCGAACGGCTGAGTTCCTCCCGGCTGTGGTCACCGGTGGCCCTGGCCGGCGCTTCCTCGTCGGTCGGGTATGCGGGCTGCGAGGAGTCGGAGGACTCCGTCGGTCGGTCGGCTGGCTGGCCGAAGAAGCCGTCGTGGGCGAAGGCATCCCAGACACCATCGGTCGTCGCGGTGTCCGGCTCGACCGGTTCGCTCTCCACGACAGTGATCTCCGGAGCCGGTACGGGCTCGGCCAGCCGGGTGGACGACAGGGCTGGGTCGCGGCCCAGCACCACCAGGGTGGTGACGGCACCGAGAAGCGCCAGGAGCCCGAAGGTGTAGGCGATGCGGGGCCGGCGTGGCTCCCGCGCGGACATATTGACCATGGCCATCCCAGGTTCGGGGTCCGGGAGGCGCGGGGTTCAGTCATGCCGGGGTGGGCATACCGATTCTATGTCGGCGGCATGCCCCCGAATCCTTTTCACCTCAGGTTCGTGATGCTCAGTGCACCCGAACCGGCGTCCGTGCGACCGGCCGGCGGGCCGACCGTACGGTGTGCGGACGCGGCTGTGGAGCGGCCTGGACCTGCCGCAGCCCGGCCCGCTGGACGAAGATCGATCGACGGTTGACCGCGTCCCCCGTCGCGTTCAACTCGTAGCCTTCGAGCCAGAGCCAACCGTCGTAGGTCGGCCGGTCGAGTACCCGGATCACCCGGAACAGGATGGGTCTGCGGAACTGGACACTCGCCGCGCGTGTCACGTGCAGTACGTCACCGGAGCGGGGAAGCACATGGGCTCCTGGAAGGGTCGGCCGGCGGGGAAGGGCCGGCTGGGAATGATGGGGGGTTGTGCGGCTCCGGCGACGAGGTCGTGTCTCGGGGGCCGGAGTGGCTGGCCGGTCCGTCAGTGCGGAGCTGCTGATGGCGGGCTCCTGCGCGATCGGTCGGTTGATCAGGAGGTGTCGTCTTCGCACGTGGGCGAGCGGCTCCCGATCCCGCGGGCCGGGCTGGCGGGTGTCGACCGGAGGGACTCCTGGTCCGTCGCCCGGCAACGTTGATCACGCGTGGAGACGGATCGGAGACGGTCAGTAACCCGGGTCATACGGACAGAGTGCATCAGGAGGGTGCTTCATGCAAGTTGCACGTCGACTTTTGCCGATACGTGAGCGGCTCGCGCGAAACGGCGCTTGAACGGGCCGCCACCCGGGCGGCACACTGAGAGCCGGTTTCGCCCGCCGCGGCCGGCCGACGACCGGACCACCCATGCCGCGAACGCTCGCCGGGAGGATCGCGCCGTGGGCGGGCGGTCAGCGCGGCGCGTCGAGGCGGAGAGGTGACACGGTGAGCGAGCGGCGCAGCCCGACCATCCGGCGGCGCCGGCTCGGCGCGGAACTGCGCCGCCAGCGCGAGGCAGCCGGCATCACCATCGAGTCCGTGGCGGAGCAGTTGGAGTGCTCGGCGTCCAAGGTGTCGCGGATCGAGACCGGCCACACCACCGCCACGCCCCGCGACGTGCGCGACATGCTCCGGATCTACGGGGTGGTGGGTGCCGAGAGCGACGAGCTGGTGCAGATCGCCCGTGAGGCGCGGCAGAAGGGCTGGTGGCATCCGTACAGCACGGTGCTGGTCGGGGCGTACGTGGGTCTGGAGGCGGCGGCCAGTTCGATTCGCGCCTACGAGCAGCAGGTGGTGCCGGGGCTGCTGGAAACCGAGGACTACGCGAGCGCGATGATCCGCGCGGCCCGCCCCGATTTCAGTCCGGAACAGGTACAGCAACGGGTGCGTGTCCGACTCGGCCGTCAGTCGTTGTTGACCCAGGATGATCCGGTCGATCTGTGGGTGGTGCTCGATGAGGCGGTGTTGAGCCGTCCGGTGGGCGGGGACACGGTCATGCGTGACCAGCTCAAACGGTTGGTGGAGGTGGCCCAGCTGCCGAACGTGACGCTTCAGGTCCTGCCGTTCGAGGTGGGAGCGCACGCCGGCATGGACGGCACCTTCACGATCCTCAGCTTCCCCGAACCCGGTGATCCGGATGTCGTGTACGCGGAGAACGCCACGGGTGGGCTCTTCCTGGAGAAGAGCGACGAACTACAGAAGTACAGCTTCATCTTCGATCACATTCGAGCAGCGGCCGAACGTCCGGAGGAGTCCGTGGAGTACATCGCGAGACTGGCAGAGGAGCCGTTGTGGAAGTGGCGACGCAAGGATTCTCCGTGAACCTGGCGCAGGCGACGTGGTTCAAGAGCTCGAAGAGCGGGCCGAACTGCGACAACTGCGTCGAGGTGGCGTACGTGACCGGGGCGGTCGGCGTCCGTGACTCGAAGGACAAGGCCGGACCGGCCCTGGTCTTCGCGCCGGGCGACTGGCACGCTTTCGTCGCCAGCACCAGGGACGGCGCGTTCCCCCGGGTCTGACGTGCCCCGGGGACGGTGACGACGGATCCCCGCCCGGCCGGTGGCCGAGCGGGGATCCTGCCGTTACCCGACGGTGGTGACGGACAGCAGAGTCGGACGGCGTGGGCGACGGCCCACAGCCCCGCGTGCTGGCGCCGGCTGCCGTCGCCACATCGTGCCCGTGTCGTTGTACCTCTCGGTACGCGCTGGTCGACATCCCCCCGGCAGGGCGGGTAACCGAGCGAGGCAGGCGAGACGGATGACGAGTATCGGGTCGGAGAACCTCACCAACGGGCCGGGAAAGCCGGAACGGTTCGGCGGCAAGTATCGCGGGGCCCGGCGGGACACCGTGCTGACCGAGGTGGTGTCGGCGGAGACCGAGCACGCGGGCCGGGAGACCCCGGCGACCGCGGAGCCGCCGTCGCCGCTCACCCTGCCGTCACTGGACCCGAATCCACTCACCGAGCCGTCCTTCCCGGCCACCGGCTGGTCGACGGTGGACGACGGCTCCCTGGTGGACCATCCGCTGCTGCGTGGGCTGTTGATGGAGTTGCCGCCCAAGGGCAGCGTGCCGCCACCCGGGTGGCTCGACCGCTGGTTCGAGGCGACCAGGGCGATCCTCGAACTGCTATACGTGCAGGGCTCCGGCGGCCGGGCGCGGTGACGCCACCCGTTCGGGCATGGCCCGCTCGGCGAACCGGTTGTGCCGCAACGCGTGGCGTACGCCGATGGCCGCGACGGCCAGCGCCGCGATGGTGATCGCCGGCCCGGTCGCCGAGGGGCCGAGATACTGGCCGGCACCGCTCGCGGTGATCATCGCCGGCAGCAGCGCCAGACCGGTCACCTGCAACGGCAGTCCGATCAGCGGGTGGGCGGCGGCGGCCCGCAGCCCGTGCGGGGCCGGTGTCCCGGCGGCCACGGCAAGTGCGCCGGCTCCCGCCCACAACCGGCGCAACCGACGCACCGTGCAGCCGGCCACCAGCAGGGCGGGTACGGCGGCGAGCGTCAGCCCGTCGGCAGCTCGATCCGCCACCGTCGGCCCGACGGTGACCAGCCCGGCGATCGGCAGAGCCAGCGTCAGACCGAGCCCGGTGAACGTCAGCGCGAGCAGCCGGCCGGCTTGCTGACGCAGCTCGCGCGCATGGCGCAGGCGGGGCAGCCCGTCCGCGAGATAGCCGGCGGCCAACCAGACGGCGGCGACCGGAAGCAGGAGGGCGAGATGGCTCTGCATGGCCATCAGCCTTGCCCGATTTCCGGCCCACCGAATCCGGGTCCGTCCCCCGTTCCTCCCGTACCCGTCCCCGTAGGGGAACCATCTCGTCAGTGTTATGAGGGATCCGACATGTTTAACTGTCCGCACACATCCAACTACCCTCACCGTGATCGGCATTCATCGATCAATCTGCCACGAGCAGGTGGACGTTCGGTGCCGGTCGGAGGGAGGTAGGAAGATGGCTCTTCCACAGAGATCCGTGCTCGTCGGGCTGGCCACACTGGCCATGGTGGCGGCGGCCACGCCGGCCATGGCGGCCGAGCCGGTCGGCACCGTCCGAAGCGCCGGTGGCGCGACCGCGGTCAAGGACAGCTACATCGTCGTGTTCAAGGACAGCGAGGTCAGTCGTACGTCCGTCGGCTCCTCGGTGGACCGGCTGCTGCGTCGGCACGGCGGTGCCACGGCCCGGACCTACAGCGCCGCCGTGCGTGGTGCCGAACTGCGGGTCAGCGCGCGCGCCGCGGCGCGGATCGCCGCGGACCCGGCCGTCGCGTACGTCGAACAGAACCACGTCGTCTCCATCGCGGGAACCCAGACGAACCCCCCGTCCTGGGGCCTGGACCGGATCGACCAACGGAACCTGCCGCTCAACAGCTCGTACACGTACCCCAACACGGCCACGAACGTGACCTCGTACGTCATCGACACCGGCATCCGGACCACCCACTCGGACTTCGGCGGTCGGGCGACCTGGGGCACCAACACGGTCGACTCCAACAACACCGACTGCAACGGCCACGGCACGCACGTGGCCGGCACGGTCGGTGGCTCGGCGTACGGCGTGGCCAAGGCGACCCGCCTGGTGGCGGTCAAGGTGCTCAACTGCTCCGGCAGCGGCACCAACGCCGGTGTGATCGCCGGCATCGACTGGGTCACCGCCAACGCGGTGAAGCCGGCCGTGGCCAACATGAGCCTCGGCGGCGGGGCGAACACCGCGGTCGACAACGCGGTCGTCAACTCCATCAACTCCGGCGTCACGTACGCGGTGGCCGCCGGCAACGGCAACGCCCTCGGCCAGCGGCAGAACGCCTGCAACTACTCGCCGGCCCGGGCCGCACCGGCGATCACCGTCGGTGCCACCCAGAGCAACGACGCCGCCGCCAGCTTCTCCAACTACGGCACTTGTGTGGACATCCTCGCGCCCGGGGTGAGCATCACCTCCGCCTGGCACACCAGCGACAGCGCGACGAACACCATCAGCGGCACGTCGATGGCCTCGCCACACGTCGCCGGTGTGGCGGCGCTGGTGCTGTCGGCCAACCCGTCCTGGACGCCCCAGCAGGTCCGGGACTACCTGGTCAGCAACTCCACCCCGAACGTGATCTCGAACGTCGGCACGGGAACCCCGAACCAGCTGCTCTACGTGGTCAACGGCAGCACCCCGCCGCCGACCAACGACTTCTCGGTCTCGGTGTCGCCGACCTCCGGCTCGGTCACGGCGGGCAGCTCGGCGAGCGCCAGCGTGGCCACCGCCACCACCAACGGCTCCGCCCAGTCGGTGAGCCTCTCGGCCAGCGGCCTGCCGTCCGGGGCGACCGCCTCGTTCAGCCCGGCCACCGTCACCTCCGGCGGATCGTCCACGATGACCATCAGCACCTCGGCCAGCACGCCGGCCGGCACGTACACCGTGACCGTCACCGGCACCGCGGCCTCCGGCACCAGGAGTGCGACGTACTCGCTCACGGTGACCGGCGGCAGCGGCGGTGGCTGCTCCGGGACCAACGGCACGGACGTGTCGATCCCGGACTCGGGCTCGGCGGTGACCAGCTCGATCACCATCTCCGGCTGCAACCGGAACGCCTCGTCGAGCTCGACCGTCGCGGTGAACATCGTGCACACCTACCGTGGCGACCTGGTCATCGACCTGCTCGCTCCGGACGGCTCGTCGTACCGGTTGAAGAACAGCAGCATCTTCGACGGCACGGACAACGTGAACGCCACCTACACGGCGAACCTGTCCAGCGAGGCGGCGAACGGCACCTGGCGCCTCCAGGTTCGCGACGTCTACGGCGGTGACACCGGGTACATCAACACCTGGACGCTCACCCTCTGACGTGCGGTACGGCGAACGGGCCCCGGCGCTACGCCGGGGCCCGTTCGTCGACTCGGGTCAGACCGCGAACTCGGTCGGACGTTCGGTGGCCGGCGCGGGTGGCCGGGCCTTCCACAGCCCGGTCTTCTGCGCGAACAGCCGACCCAGGTACGCGGGATTCAGGATCACGTAGCGCCGCCACAGGCGCTTGGGCTCCAGGCCGAGACGCCAGAACCACTCCAACCCGGCGCGCTGCATCCACGGCGGCGGCTGACGCAGCAGCCCGGCGTGGTAGTCGAAGGCCGCGCCGACCGCCATCATCGGCATGTCCAGCAGCGGGCGCATCGCGTACGTGAAGATCTCCTGCCGGGGGCAGCCGAGCCCGACCAGGACCAGCCGGGCGCCGCTGGCCTTGATCCGGTCGGCGATCTCGACGTCCTCGCCCGGCTGCACACCGCGGAACTTGGACGCCTCCACCCCGGCGATCTTCAGCGCCGGGAACATCCGCTCCAGCGCCGGAATCAGCCGGGTGAGGGTCTCCTCGGTCGAGCCGTACAGGTAGACCGGCAGCCCTTCGTCGGCGAAGCGGGAGAGCACGTGCAGGGTCAGCGTCGGCCCGTAGACCCGGTCGGTGAGCCCTGCGCCGTGCAGCAGGTTCAGCGCCCAGCGCACCGGCTGGCCGTCCGGGGTCACCACGTCGAAGGAGTTGAGCCGGGCGTTGTGCGCCCGGTCCAGCACGCCGGTCATCACGCCGTGCACGGCCAGCGCGGTGAGCGCCAACGGCTGGCGTTCCTGTGCGGCGGCCACCACCCGCTCGGTGGCCTCGGCGTAGTCGGTCGCGTCGACCAGGACACCGAGCACGTTCTTCTTGGTCATGCCGCCGGCACCCACTTGTCCACGTTGGCCTCGTAGATCTCTCGCATGATCATTGGTACGTCGTACACCTGCTTCCAGTCCGGATAGTCCGCCTGGAACGCCTCGTTGGAGCCGATCCACCACTTGTGGTCGCCGATCCGGTTGGCCTCGACGTACTCAGTGATCATCTCCTGGCCGGTGATCTGCTCGGCCAGCGTGAACGCCTCCCGGTTGGAGGTGTTCGAGTGCCGGCCGCCGCCGAGGTTGTAGACGGCGGCGGAGCGGGGGTTGCGGAAGAACGCCTCGAACGCGGACACCACGTCCGAGCTGTGGATGGCGTCCCGGACCTGCTTGCCCTGGTAACCGAAGATCTTGTAGGTGCGGCGCTCCATGTTCGCCCGCATCACGTAGCCGAGGAAGCCGTGCAGCTCGGTCGCCGAGTGCGCCGGCCCGGTCAGCGTCCCGCCCCGGAAGCAGGCCGTCTTCATGCCGAAGTAGCGGCCGTACTCCTGCACCATCACATCCGCCGCGACCTTCGAGGCGCCGAAAATCGAGTGTAGGCAGGCATCGATCGACATGTCCTCCCGGATGCCCTGCTCGTACGGGTGGCCCGGCTCGATCTCCCACCGGGTCGCCAGCTCCACTAGGGGCAGGCTGTTCGGCCGGTCGCCGTAGACCTTGTTCGTGGAGCAGTGGATGACCGGGGCGTCGATGCAGTGTTCCCGGACGCTCTGCAACACGTTGAGCGTGCCGGCGGCGTTGACGTCGAAGTCGGTGAACGGGTCGCGTACCGCCCAGTCGTGCGAGGGCTGTGCGGCAGTGTGGATCACCACAGCCACGTCCCGGCCGTACCGGCCGAACAGCGCGCCGAGCGCCGCCCGGTCCCGGATGTCGATGCTGTGGTGGGAGTACGCCTCACCCAGCTCGTCGGTCAGCCGGCGGACGTTCCACGCGGTGGACGCCTCCTCGCCGAAGAACTCCTGCCGCATGTCGTTGTCGATGCCGACGACGTCGAGACCGAGGCCGGCGAAATGCCGGACCGCCTCGGAGCCGATCAGCCCGCCCGACCCGGTCACGAATGCGACACTCACATGCCACTCCTGGTGCGTCGGAGGCAGAAACCATCGGAGCATAGCGTGACGTCCGGCACGCCCCGATACGGAGCGAGGGCCCCGCATTCCGCGGAGCCCTCGGCTGTGGTGGGGAAGGGGGGAGTTGAACCCCCACGTCCTTTCGGACACACGGACCTGAACCGTGCGCGTCTGCCATTCCGCCACTTCCCCGTGGCTTGACCTCGATGAACGTGGCCTGCACCGGCCTCGCCGGTCACCGGCGAGCCTCGGCCATGCTACGTGACCTCGGTCTGTCGCCGCGAATGGCTTTCGCTGCTCGCAGCGGTTACCGTTCGTGGCGGACGAAAGAGTAGCACGACAATCAGAAGCCGTCCGAACGGGCCGTGGCCTGCCGGCCGAGCGGCGTGTGAGCTGCGTGCGCTCTGGACGGATACCATCATGTCCTCGGGACCCGAGGAGGAGCCGGTGAGCGTGCTGCAACGCTTCGAGAAGCGTCTGGAAGGCCTGGTCGAAGGGGCTTTCGCCAAGGTCTTCAAAGGGGTGGTCCACCCCGTGGAGATCCTCAACGCCATGCAGCGGGAGGCCGAGGCACACAAGGCCATCCTCGCTGGTGGGCGTACGTTGGTGCCCAACCGCTACGTGATCGATCTCTCCCCGTACGACCACAGTCGGCTGGCGCCGTACGCCGCCGCGCTGGCCCAGGAGTTGGCCCAGTCGCAGGCGGAGTTCATCGGCGAGCAGGCCTGGACGGTCTACGGGGACGTGATCGTCGAGATCGAGCGCGGTGAAGGACTGGACACCGGGATGTTCCGGGTCACCGCGGAGGTCTACACCGGTGGCGAGGTCGCCCCGGTCTCGGCGCCCGGTTACGACGCCGGTCCGCCCGGATACGACGCCGGCCCGCCCGGCTACCCGTCCTACGACCAGGGTGGCGGCTACGGCCCGCCGCCGGGTCACGGCGGCGGGCGCAACATCCGGCTGGTCTCCGGTGACGGCCGCACCTATCCGCTGCAGATGGGTTCGACCGTGATCGGTCGAGGCGACCAGGCCAACCTGCGCCTGCCGGACGTCGGCATCTCCCGCCGACACGCCCGGCTGGACTTCGACGGCGGGCAGGTCGTGCTCACCGATCTCGGCTCGACGAACGGCACCATGGTCAACGGCCAGCGGGTCTCCGCCGTGGCGTTGAACCCCGGTGACATGATCCAGCTCGGTACGACCACTCTGACCTTCCGCGTGGACGGCTGATCCGCCTTGCCGGAACTCGTTATCACCGTTGCCCGGTTCGGATTCCTCGTGCTGCTGTGGATCTTCGTGTTCACGGTGGTCGGCGTCATCCGCCGGGACCTCTTCGCGGGGGCCCGCTCGGGTCGGCTGGTGGCCGCGCCCCGGGCGGTGGGCGCGTCGACAGGTCAGGCGACGGCGAAGCCGGCGAAGGTGAAGCGGGGGCGGGCGGCGCACCAGCTGGTGGTGACCGCGGGCCAGTTGGCCGGCACGCGGATCACGTTGGGTGAGGCGCAGATAACGATCGGTCGGGCCGAGGACTCCACCCTCGTCATCACCGACGACTACGCGTCCGCGCGACACGCCCGGCTGGTGCCGCGGGACGGGCAGTGGTTCGTCGAGGACCTGGGTTCGACTAACGGGACGTACCTGGATCGCGCTAAGGTCACCGGACCGACCCCCGTCCCCCTCGGCGTGCCGATCCGGATCGGCCGCACCTCTCTCGAATTACGGCCATGACTCTGACCCTGCGCTATGCGGCCCACAGCGACCGCGGTCTGATCCGAGACGGTAATCAGGACTCCGTCTACGCCGGGCCGCGGCTACTCGCCGTTGCCGACGGCATGGGCGGTATGGCCGCCGGTGACGTCGCTAGCAACATTGTCATCGGTGCCATGGCGCCACTGGACGAGGACGTCCCGGGCGACGCCCTGGTCGACGCGCTCCGCTCCGCCGTGGGCACCGCCAACCAGCAACTCCGCGAGACGGTGGAGGCCAACCCCCAGTTGGAGGGGATGGGCACCACGCTCACCGCGACCCTGTTCTCCGGCAGCAAGCTGGGCATGGTCCACATCGGCGACTCGCGGGCCTACCTGCTGCGCGACGGAGAGTTCGCGCAGATCACCAAGGACGACACCTACGTCCAGATGCTCGTCGACGAGGGCCGGATCAGCCCGGAGGAGGCGAGCAGCCACCCCCAGCGCTCGTTGCTCACCCGGGCCCTGGACGGCCGCGACATCGACCCGGAGTACTCGGTCCGGCAGGTGCTGCCCGGCGACCGGTATCTGATCTGCTCCGACGGGCTCTCCGGCGTGGTCAGCGCGGAGACCATCGCCGAGACCATGCGGGAGTACGCGGACCCGCAGCAGTGTGTCGAGCGGCTCGTCCAGCTCGCCCTGCGCGGCGGCGGTCCGGACAACATCACCGTGATCATCGCCGACGCCACCGACCGGGACATCGTCGAGGCGGCCCCGATCGTCGGCGGTGCGGCGGCCCGGGACCGGGGGATGGCCACCTCGGCCGACGTCTCCACCCCGGCGGCCCGTGCCTCGGCGCTCTCCGCGCCCCGGCCGCCGACGCCCGACGATTCCGCCGCGAACGCCGACGACGAGCCCGAGGCGCGCCGGCGCCCACTGCGTGCGCTCGCGATGACGACCGCCCTGCTGGTGATCGTCGGCGGTGGTGTCTTCGCCGGGTGGAGCTACACGCAGCGCCAGTACTACGTGGGCGCTACCGAGGACGGCCAGGTGGCCGTGTTCCGTGGCGTCCAGGGTCAGATCGCCGGGATGGACCTCTCCAGCGTGCACTCCGAGAGCGAAGCCCAACTGGACGACCTCACCCTGGCCGCGCAGGAGCAGGTGAAACAGGGCATTCCGGCCAAGAGCGAGCCGGACGCGGAACGACGGCTGGCGGAGCTGACGATGGACAGCCCGACAAACGTGAACCTCAAGCCGATCTGTCCGCCGACACCGAGCCCCACGCCCTCGCTCGTCGGATCGCCGTCCCCGACGCCGAGCGCGCCGACGGGATCGCCGAGCGCCCCGGCCGGCTCGCCGAGCAAGGTGGGTGGCGTCCGTCGTCACCGAGCGGCGCGGCGACGGGCACCCCGAGCGGTGCCTCCGCCGCCGCGCCGGACAGCACCCCGACGCGCCCCCGTCGACACCTTCACGCCCACGGTCGACCCGGCGGCCTGCCGGTCGCCCGAGTAGGCACCGGCTCCCACCCGAGGACGATCGTGACCGCAGCGGCCACCCCGGCATCCTCGCCCGCGACCGCGGGCGAGCGACCCGGCGTACGCATGGCCCGGTCCCGCCGCAACGCCGAGCTGTCGCTGCTGCTGCTGGCGATGGCGCTGGTGGCCGCGTACGGGGCGATGGTCGAGGCGAACGTGCTCGACACGGTCACGCCGGGCTTCTGGGTGCCGGCCGCCACGCTCACCGCGGTGTTCCTCGGCATGCACCTGGTGATCCGGTTTCTGGCGCCCTTCGCCGATCCGGCGCTGCTACCGGCGGTGGCCCTGCTCAACGGGCTGGGCGTCGGCTTCCTGCGCCGGCTCGACCTCGCCAACGCGGCCCCCGAGGAGCGGGCCGACCTGGCCATCTTCGCCGGCACCGGCGGCCGCCAGCTCGCCTGGACGCTGATCTCGGTGGTCCTCGCCGGCGGCCTGCTGGCGTTGATGCGCGACCACCGGTCGATCTCCCGGTACGCGTACACCCTGGGTCTGGCGGGCATCGTGCTGGTCATGCTGCCGGCGGTGCTGCCGGCCAGCATCTCCGAGATCAACGGCGCGAAGCTCTGGGTACGCATCGGCAGCTTCTCGATCCAGCCCGGCGAGTTCGCCAAGCTCGCCCTGCTCGTCTTCTTCGCCTACTACCTGGTGCGCAAGCGCGAGGTGCTGTCGCTGGCGAGCCACCGGTTCCTCGGCATCGACTTCCCGCGCGGGCGCGACCTCGGCCCGGTGCTCGTCGTCTGGGTGATCAGCCTGCTGGTCCTCGTCTTCGAGAAGGACCTGGGCACCTCGCTGCTCTACTTCGGCATGTTCGTGGCCACGGTCTACATCGCCACCGAGCGGGTCAGCTGGCTGCTCATCGGCCTGGTCCTCTTCTTCGGCGGCGCCTACCTCGCGTACGTGCTCGGCGAGGCGGTGGGCGGTCCGTTCGCGAACTTCTATCTGCGGGCACAGATCTGGCTCGACCCGTTCGCCCAGCCCTACGACGACGGTTACCAACTGGTGCAGGGGCTGCTCGCGCTCGGCTCCGGCGGGTTGTTCGGTGCCGGGCCGGGCGGTGGTCAGCCGCTGATGCTGCCGGAGGTGCAGAACGACTTCATCTTCGCCGGCATCGGTGAGGAGATCGGCCTCTTCGGTCTCTCCGCGCTACTGGTGATCTACCTGCTCATCGTCGAGCGGGGTCTGCGGGCCGCCCTGGCGGTCCGGGACTCGTTCGGCAAGCTGCTCGCCGGTGGCCTGGCCTTCACCCTCGCGCTCCAGGTCTTCGTGATCGTCGGCGGGATCAGCAAGCTCATCCCGCTGACCGGTCAGACCACCCCGTTCCTCTCCGCCGGGGGCTCCTCGCTGATGGCGAACTGGCTGCTCATCGCGGTGCTGCTGCGCGTCTCCGACGCCGGTCGCCGGCCGGTCGACGGTGCCGGCGGCAAGGTGACCCGCCCATCCGGGCCGCCCGAGCAGCTGCACGGTGCCCCCACGGAGGTGATCAAGCCGTGAACGCACCGCTGCGTCGGGTCGGCGTCGTCGTGATCGTCCTGTTCGGGCTGCTCTTCGCAAACCTGAACTGGATCCAGGCCTACAAGGCCGACGAGTACCGCACCAGCGACTACAACGGTCGGGTCCAGGTCGCCAAGTACGACCGCAAGCGCGGCAACATCGAGGCCGGTGGCACCGCGCTGGCGGTCAGCAAGGAGACCGACGGCGAGCTGAAGTACCTGCGTACCTACCCGGGCGGCGCGAAGTACGCCCACGTGCTCGGGTACGAGCCGGTCAACGGCGCCGCCACCGGGCTGGAGCGCGCCGAGAACGACTTCCTCGCCGGCACCAGCGACCAGCTCATCGTCAACCGGCTGCGGGACATGGTCACCGGCGACACCACCGCCGGCGGCAACGTGCTGCTGACCCTGTCGAAGCGGGCGCAGGACACCGCGTACGACGAGTTGCGCGGCAACAACGTCGGGGCGACCAAGGGCGCGGCGATCGCCCTCGACCCGGCCACCGGGGCGGTGCAGGCACTGGTCTCCATTCCCAGCTTCGATCCCAACCCGCTGGCCAGCCACGACACCGACGAGGCGACCGCCGCGTACAACCGGCTCGAGCAGGAGGCGGGACGACCGCTGCGGAACCGGGCGCTCGGCGAGGTGCTGCCGCCGGGCTCCACCTTCAAGATCGTGGTGGCCGCGGCGGCGCTGGAGAACGGGATCACCAAGGAGACGAACATCCCGGCCGGATCGAGCTACACCCCGCCCACCTCCGGCGAGCCGATCCGCAACGCCGCGCCGTCGATCTGCCCCGAGTCGCAGGTGACCCTGATGAACGCGGTCACCGAGTCCTGCAACACCGGCTTCGCCAAGCTCGGCGTCCAGCTCGGTCCCGACGTGCTCAAGGAGAAGGCCCGGCAGTTCGGGTTCGAGCAGGAGGACCTGACCGTCGGCCGGCTCGGCGAGGGTGGGCTGAGCGTGGCGGCCAGCCGGACGGGCAGCATGGAGAACCCGGACGGCGGCCCCGACCCGGCGGCGCTGGCGCAGTCCTCCATCGGGCAGCGGGACGTGCGGATGACCCCGTTGCAGGGCGCCATGATCGCTGCCGCGGTGGCCAACGGCGGCAGCCAGATGCGGCCGTACCTGGTGCGTCAGCTGCTGGCACCGGACCGCACCACCGTCTACGACACCGCCAACCCGCGCGAGCTGCGCCGGCCGGTGAGCAATCAGGTCGCCGCCGACCTGCGGGACATGATGGTCAGCGCGGTGGAGAACGGCACCGGCCGCAACGCCCGGATCAACGGCTACACCGTCGGTGGCAAGACCGGTACCGCACAGTCCGCGCCGGACCGCCCGGACCACGGTTGGTTCATCGGCTTCGCGCTCGACTCCGAGGGCAAGCCGGTCTCCGCCGTCTGTGTCGTCCTGGAGGAGGCGGGCAGCGGCGGCAGCGCCGAGGCCGCCCGGATCGCCGGTCAGATCATGCGGGCCGCCATCGCCGAGCCCGGAGGGCGCTGACATGCTCAGTCCGGGGGTCCAACTCGGTAACCGCTACCGCCTCGACGAGCGGATCGCCAGCGGCGGCATGGGCGACGTCTGGCGCGGCACCGACCAGGTGCTCGGTCGTACGGTGGCGGTCAAGAGCCTGCTCCCGGCGTTGCTGGACGAGCCCGGCTTCGCCGAGCGGTTCCGCGGCGAGGCCCGCACCATGGCCACGATCAACCACCCCGGCGTGGTCGACGTCTACGACTTCGGCAACGACCAGCACATCGCCTTCCTGGTGATGGAGTACGTCGAGGGCGATCCCCTGTCGGCGACGCTGAGTCGGGTCGGCCGGCTCACCCCGGCGCGGACCATGGCGCTCGTCGCCCAGGCCGCCGACGCGCTGCACGCCGCGCACGTGAAGGGCATCGTGCACCGGGACGTGAAGCCCGGCAACCTGCTGGTCCGCCCCAACGGCACGCTGGTGCTCACCGACTTCGGCATCGCCCGGTCGGACCTGGTCGGGCAGCTCACCGCGGCCGGCTCGGTGCTCGGCACCGCGTCGTACATCTCGCCGGAGCAGGCCACCGGCCAGGTCGCCACCCCCGCCTCCGACGTCTACGCGCTCGGCGTGGTCGCCTACCAGTGCCTCGCCGGACGGCGGCCCTTCGAGGGTGACAACCCTCTCGACATCGCGATGCGGCACGTCCGGGAGACGCCCCGGCCGCTGCCCTCCGACATCCCGCCCCAGGTCCGCGCGCTCGTCGAGCGGGCGTTGGCGAAGGACCCGAAGGATCGTTGGCCGAGCGCCGCGACGCTGGCCGGTGCGGCCCGGCAGTTGAAGACCGCGCTGTCCCGGCAGGCCCGGGCCGGTGGGCAGGCCGCACCGATCTCCGCCGCGCCGGCCTCCCCGGCACCCGGCCGCGCGCAGGTTCCGCCGCCGCAGGCACCGCGTCCGGTGGCGGCCCCGCACTCCCCGGCCCCGGCGCATCCGCCGGCCATGGGGCACCGACCGCCGCCGAGCCACCCACCGGCTGCCCCGCACCGTCCCACCGCAGTGGCACCGGCCGCCGCCGGCTACCCGCGCGGGGCGGCCACGGTCCCGCCCGGGTACGCTCCGCAGCCCGGACCGTCACGCCCGGTACCCCGACGGTCACGATCCGGCATGGTCTTCCTGGTCATCATGCTTGGCGCACTGGTCCTCATCTGCTCCGGCGTGATTTCCTACCAACTGCGGAACAACCTCGGCGCGGGCACGCCGGGGACACTTTCCGTGCCAACGGTGACGTCCGACGCGCTGCGGCCTGACGGGCGAGACGATCTGGTCGATACGGCGTACCGTCGACTGGATCAGCCCCGACCGGGCGGCGACGTGACGACGACGAGCGAAGGACGACAGACGCGATGACAGCGCAGGCCCGCCTGCTCGGTGGCAGGTACCAGGTCGGCGAGCTGCTCGGGTACGGCGGCATGGCCGAGGTGCATCGCGGCCGTGACCTGCGGCTCGGCCGGGACGTCGCGATCAAGATGCTCCGCGCCGACCTGGCGCGGGACGCCACCTTCCAGATGCGTTTCCGGCGGGAGGCGCAGAACGCCGCCTCGCTCAACCACCCGGCCATCGTCGCCGTCTACGACACCGGTGAGGAGCAGGCGCCGACCGGCGAGACCCTGCCGTTCATCGTGATGGAGTTCGTGAACGGGCGCACGCTGAAGGAGGTGCTCGGCGCCGAGGGCCGGTTGCAGCCCCGGCGGGCGCTGGAGATCTCCGCCGACATCTGCGCCGCGCTGGACTTCAGCCACCGGCACGGCATCATCCACCGCGACATCAAGCCGGGCAACGTGATGCTCACCCAGACCGGCCAGGTCAAGGTGATGGACTTCGGCATCGCCCGGGCGCTGGCCAGCGGCGCCACCACGATGACGCAGACCAGCGCGGTCATCGGCACCGCGCAGTACCTCTCCCCGGAACAGGCGCGCGGCGAGGCGGTCGACGCCCGCTCCGATGTGTACGCGGCCGGCTGCGTGCTCTTCGAGTTGCTCTGCGGGCATCCGCCGTTCGTCGGCGACAGCCCGGTCAGCGTGGCGTACCAGCACGTGCGGGAGGCTCCGCCGACCCCGAGCGACATCAATCCGGATGTCAACCCGGCGGTCGACGCGATCGTGCTCAAGGCACTGTCGAAGAACCCGCTCAACCGCTACCAGAGCGCCGGGGAGATGCGGGCCGACCTGCTCCGCGCGGCAGCCGGCCGGCCGGTGCTGGCGACCCCGGTGATGCGCGAGGACGAGACCGTGGCGATGGCCGCGGCCGGCCACCCGGGCTACCCGGCGGGGGGCGCGACGCAGACCCGGCAGATTCCCGCCCGAGTGGGTGATCCGCGTCAGCGCAAGGCGTCGTCCTGGCTGATCGCCACGTTCGCCGCGCTCGGCGTGCTCGCGGTGATCGCCCTGGTCGCCGCCCTGCTGCTGAACCAGCGCGACGAGCCGCAGGACGTCGCGGTGCCCACGGTCACCGGGCTGAGCCAGGACGACGCGTTCGCCCAGATCCAGCGGGACGGCTTCGTGCCGGCACTCGGCGATCCGGAGTTCACCTCGGACTGCAAGGAGGGGACGGTCACCAACCAGTCCCCACCCCCCGGCGAACGGGCGGAACCGAACAGCACGGTGACCGTACGCATCTGCGGTGGCAAGCCCGAGGTGACCATCCCACCCGGCCTTGTCGGCAGCACGCGGGAGGCCGCGCAGACGCAGCTCGAGAACCTCAAACTCGATGTCAAGATCGAGGAAGTCAACAACTCGGCCACCGAAGGCCAGGTGTTGAAGGTCGATCCGCCATCGGGTGAGAAGGTCGCAGAGGGCACTGAGATCACCCTCACCGTGTCCAGGGGCAACGTCGTGGCGGTGCCCTCGGTCGTCGGCCTGCCCCAGGCCGAGGCGAAGCGGACGTTGGAGCGTGCCGGCTTCGAGGTCGACACCGAACTCGGTCCGGAGGTGCCCGCCGATCAGGCCGGGCGGGTGGTCGACCAGAGTCCGAACGCCAACGCCGAGCGCACCAAGGGCAGCACGGTGAAGATCATCGTGTCGGTGCCGGAGCCGGAGGATCCCGATCCGCCGACCCAGACCCCGCCGACCACCGGTGCTCCCACCACGCCGCCGCCGGACGATGACGACGAGGGTGGCGGCGGCGGGCTCCTGCCCTCCTTCTCTCCGTTCCGTCTCGGGGAGTGACGCCGCCGACCCCTTCGGTCGACCTGGTGAAGCGCCGGCGGCGACGCCTGCTGCGGCTGGCCGTACCGGTCTTTGTCGCGCTGCTGCTGACCGTCAGTCTGCCCTGGCTCTGGACGACAGTCGGTGCGCGTGGCCACGTCCACCCGGCGGCGCAGGCTCCGACCGCCGACGTGGTGATCGTGCTGGGTACGGCCGTGACGGAGGACGGTCGACTGCCGGGCGTCCGGCTCGCCGGCCGCTTGGAGACCGCCGCCGAGTTGGTGCGCAGCGGTAAGGCCCGGGTGGTGCTCGTATCCGGCGACGGTGCGGGCCAGTCCGGCGACGAACCGGCGATCATGGCCGCTCACCTGACCGAGCAGCTCGGCGTCGATCCCCAGCGCGTCGTCGCCGACCCGAACGGGCTGGACACGTACGACAGTTGCCTGCGGGCCCGCCAGGTGTACGGCATCGAGCGTGCCCTCGTCGTCACCCAGTCGTATCACCTGTCCCGGGCGGTGACGCTGTGCCGGCATGTCGGCATCGACGCCGACGGGGTGACCGCCCGCTGCTCGGATTGCGGCACCGGCCTGCTGGTGCGCAAGGCGGCCCGGGACTACCTCGCCAGCGGCAAGGCGGCCTGGGACGCGTCCGCGATCGGCCACCGGCCGTCACCTCACCCGCCGATCCCGCCGTCTCCGACGCGCTGGCCCGCTGACCGCCGCCAGGGACCGGAGTGACGACCCCGAGACCTTATTCTCAGGTGGTGGCGAAGGCGGCGCGGCGGCGGGCGTCGACCTCGGCGGCCAGTTCCGGGGCGCGTTCCAGCGCCTCGGGGTGACCGCAGGCGGCGAGCCAGTTGGCCAGCATCAGGTGCCCGCCCTCGGTCAGCACCGACTCGGGATGGAACTGGACGCCCTCGATCGGCAGCGTGCGGTGTCGCATCGCCATCACGATCCCGGAGGCCGTCCAGCCGGTCACCTCCAGCTCGGTCGGCAGGGTTTCCCGCAGCACGGCGAGCGAGTGGTAGCGGGTCGCCGTGAACGGGTCGGGCAGCCCGGCGAGGACGCCGGTGTCGTCGTGCCGGACCTCCGAGGTCTTGCCGTGCAGCAGCTCCGGAGCCCGGGTGACGGTCGCTCCGAACGCCTCGCCGATGGCCTGGTGACCCAGGCACACCCCGAAGATCGGCAGCTTGCCGGCGTACTCGCGGATCACGTCGAGACAGACGCCAGCCCGGTCGGGGGTGCCCGGTCCCGGGGAGAGCAGGACGCCGGCCGCACCGACCCGGCCCACCTCGGCCACCTCGATCTCGTCGTTGCGGCGCACCTCGCACTCCACGCCGAGCTGGCCGAGGTACTGCACGAGGTTGAAGACGAACGAGTCGTAGTTGTCGATCACCAGGACGCGCATCGGGCTCACTCGTCCTCGTCCGGTGGCGGGGTGTTGTTCCGGTCGGTGTCGTACGGCAGGTCGTGCTCGTCGCCCGGTGGGGCGTCCTCGACCGCGCCGTCGTCCCCGGGCCCGACGTCGCCGTCCGGCCCGCCCGGTACGCCGGAGTCCTCCTGGGTCACCTGCACGTCGTCGAAGGGCAGCAGCGGTTCCGCCCAGGGAAACACCACGTACCACAGCAACGCCACCATGGTGGTGGCGAGCAGCAGGCTGCCGACGAGCTTGCCGGGCAGCCCGAAGGGCAGCTTGCGCCAGATCCAGGCGTACATCGTCAGGTCCCCAGCTCCGCCGGGCGTCCCTCGGCCTTCGGCTGGGTACGCGTCAACTCGGCGTGAATGATCAACCGCTCGTAGTTGTCGAACTTCGGGTTGCAGGTGGTCAGGGTCAGCATCCGTTTGGTCGGTTTCTCGCCCGGACGACCCGGCACCGGAGCCACCACCTCGACCTGGGTCGGCTTCACGACCAGGCTCTCGGTCACCTGGTAGACGTACCACTCGTTGCGGCCCTCGACCAGGATCGGGTCGCCCTCACGCAGCTCGTCCAGCCGCCAGAAGGTGGCCCGGTTCCGGTGCCCGGCCACGGAGAAGTTGCCCACCTGGCCCGGCATGGCGCTGTCCGGGTAGTGCCCCGGCGCGTACCGGATGTCCTGCTGGCCGACCCCCTCGACCACGATCCATTCCTTGTCGAACTTCGGAATGTAGAGGCCGGCGATCGGGGTGCCCTGCACCGCAGGTTTCGGCTTGGCGGACGGGCTGGCCGACGCGGACACCGTCGGGTCCGTCACCGGCTCGGGTGCCCACGCCTGGGCCAACTGCTCGCTCAGCTCGCCCTGGTGGGCGTCGACGATCGCCGACTTGCCCCAGATCTCGTAGCCGGCGAAGAGCAGCACCACCAGGCCGAAGGTGATCAGCAGTTCGCCGCTGAACCGGAGACCGGTGCGTACCCGGGACCACAGCGACGGTCGGGTCAGCTCCGAGTAGACGCTCTTGTAGCCCTCACCCGTCTGGTGGGGGCGTAGTTGCACCACCCGGTCGCCACGCCGCGGCTTCGGTGCCTCGGCGGGCTGGTCGGCACCGTCCGACGGTTCCTCGCTCCTGGGCGGCCGAGGTACGGCACCCATCAGGGCGGTCGAGTCCAGGACCGGCGGAGCGCTCGGCCTGGCGGCGGTGACCGCCGGGATGAGGGCGGTCGCCGCCGGGTCGGCCGACCGGCCCGGCGCGGACGGCTGGCCGGCTGCGGACGGCTGGCCGGGTGCGGGAGCTTGCCCCGGTGCCGTCGGCTGGCCGGGTGCCGCCGGGCGGGCCTGCTGACCCGAGGTGGAGTTGACCGGACGGTCCGTGGCCGCCGGGCTGCCCGGGACGGCCGCAGTGCCGGGATGGCCGTTCGTCGCCTGAGTCGCCCTGGTCGACTCCGTCCCCGGCCGGCTGCCGGACCGGCGACGTCGCCGACCTTCGGTATCAGCGCGGTCGGGCCCTCACCGGACCAGTCACTCTGACCGGGTCCGCGTTCCGGCGACTGCCGTGCCGGCTCGACGCCCGCTGCGCGCCGACTCTCGGCGGACCAGGACGGTACGGCCGGCGGCTGGCCCGGCACCGGGTACGCCGAACCGTTCCCGGCGGGCCTGTCCTGGCCGGCCTGCCCGGCATGTGGCGACTGCGGTGCCGACCTGTCCTGACTTGGCTGGCCGGGACGCGGCGGCTGGACCGGGCCGTTGGTGCTCGCCGGTCCGACGAACGGCGCCTGCGATGCTGGCGCTGCGCCGGCAGGCTGCCCGGACCGGGGCGTGGCGGCTGCGGTGCCGACGCTGCGGTGCCGGCCTGGCCGGCACCGGGACGCGGCGCGTGCTCACCGTGGGGTGCGCCGAACTGCGGGTTCGGCGTGGCTGGCGACGGCTGTGGTGACGGACCGGTCGGTGGCGTGGCCGGGCGTATGGTGGCGGGGTTCGTGGCCCCGCCAGGCTGCCTCGGCGGCTCGCGGTCGGGCCAGGTCGCGCCACCGCTGGGTGGCGTCGGTGCGGTCCCGGCCCGGCTCGGACCGGGCGTTTGGGTGCCGGGCCAGGGCGGTGGGGTGCCGGTGACGCCCGGATGACCGGATCCGGCGTGACCGCCGTCCGGGGCTGTTGGGCGGCTGCCGCTCGGTGGCTGCTGTTGGGGGTCGCTCGGGCGCCGGGTGGGCTGGAAGGCGCCGTGCCACGGCGTGGGCCCTACCGGAATGTCCGGCTGACCCGACGGCAGGGGCACGCCATGCCACTGGTCGTTGTCTCCCGCGCTCTGCGGCGGACCGGATGCGCCACGAACCGAACCGGGCACGGAGTCCCACTGGTTGGCCGTGCGGTCGGGATCCGCTGGACGCTGCGCGCCGGGTGCCGGATCCCACTGGTTGGCGCCACGACCGGTGGTCGCGGCGGTGTCCCACTGGTGCGCCGGCGGTGCCGGGTCCCATCGGCCGGAGCCGGCGGGCGAGGTGGGCTCGGCGGTCCCGTCGAAACGGCCGGAGTTGGTCGGCCGCTGGCCGTCCGGCAGCCGACCCCCGGCGGCAGCCTGATCGGTCGGCCGCCGAGCTGGGGTCGGCGACGGATCGTGCGGTGCCGGCGATGGTCCGGACCGGGTGGGCAGCACCGGGTCGGGCCAGGCACCCGCCGTCCGGGCGTCGGCGGACTCGGCCCGGTCGACCTTGGGCAGGAAGGCGGTGGGCTCGTCGGTCTGGTCGCGGTGCCGACCGTCTGACTGCGGGCTCACCGGGGGCTCACTGCGGCACCGCCGGCACCGTCGCCGAACGCAGGGTGGTGGAGTCCTCGAAGGCGGGCACCGTGACGGTGCCAGGGGTCTCTGAGTAGCCGAGTTGGTAGTTGTCGACCGCGTCCCTGAACCACCGGACTCCCTCGGAAGCGGCGAGGGCCTGCCGGAGTGCGGCGGGATCGCCAATTGCTACGATCTTGAAAGGTGGGGAGTACACCCGGCCGTGCAACAGCAGGGTGTTACCCACGCAGCGTACCGCGCTGGTCGTCAGGACGCGCACGTTCATGATTGACATCGCCTCGGCACCGCCGGCCCAGAGCGCGTTGACCACCGCCTGCACGTCGCCCTGGTGGACGACCAGGTCGTCGTTGGAGGCACCTTCGGGCAGATTGCTCAACTGCGGTGCGTCGTTGAGCTCGACGGTCAGGCCGGTGCCGGTGAGGGCGGTGAAGCCGGCGGCGGCCCGGTTGGCGTCGGCCCGCTGCTGCTGTTCCCGGATCGGGCCGTTCGAGTTGGCCAGGACGGCTGTCCGGCTTTCCACTTCGCCGCGCAGCGTGGCGGCCCGCTGCTCGTTCGCCGCCACCTGCGCGCGGCGATCCTCGATCAGCTCGGTCAGTTGGGGTCGGCGATCCTCACGCAGGGCGGTGCCGCCCGCCGTCGTGGCCGTCGTGGTGAAGAGCAGGCCCGCCGCCAGGGCGATCAGCGGCACACCTACCGACCAGAACGGGCGGCGCTGACGTGGCCGCCGGGGCAGCAACCCGGCGACGAGTCGTCGCAGCGCCTTCTGCCACGACGCTGCGCCGGACGTGTACTCCACGGGCCAGTCCCCCTGCTCGTCGCGCTCCGACGCTACCCGGTGCGGGGCGCGGCGTCGGTCGTCCTGCTGCCGTTTTCCGGTGCTGCCCGGTACCGGTCTCACCTCATTCGTGGATCGGACGGGTGTTCCGGACTACGCTAGCTGTCGAACATTATTGGCCATGGACCGTCGCCCTCGCGCCCGGTTGTCAGGCCGGACGAGGTCGTAACCCCTCTGGAGAGCGCCGTGCCCAAGTCTCAGGTCCGCAAGAAGAAGGTGTACACCCCGCCCACGGACGTCCGCCCGACGGCGACGACCGCGGCAACCAACAAGCCCAGCCCGGTGTGGCTGCCGGTTCTGGCGGTGTCGCTGATCGTCTTCGGCATCGGTTGGCTGGTGGTCTACTACCTCTCCGAGCAGGAGTACCCGGTCATGGAGCTGGGGTACTGGAACCTGGCGGTCGGGTTCGGCGCGATGGTCGCCTCCCTGATCGTGCTCTCCCGCTGGCGCTGACCCGCAGCTCAAGGCCGTGGCTGCCCGGCACCTCCGGCGGCCCGCCCGAGCGGCGGTGCCGCCGGCCTCCTAAGGTGTGCCAAGGGCAGCGTGGCCCCGGGTGCGAGATGACTCACGTTACTGCTGGGTAACCTTGCGCGTAGGCTGCACTGCATGACCGAGCGGAGCGAGGTCATCGACCGATCGGGTTGAGGTGCGGCGGCGTTGGTCGACGATCGCACCGACGCCGCCGGTCGCCGAGCCGTCGACAGGCAGCAGACCGGGAGGCCAACTCGATGGGCAGCGTCCAGATCGTCACCACGATCCTCGCGGCCGCCATCACCGCCGTTGCGGTGTGGCTTGCGGTACGCGCGGTCTCGAAGATGGTGGCCGTCATCCGGCTGGGTCAGCCCGATCCGACCCGTTCCGGCGACAAGATCAGCCGCACCAGGACCATGCTGGCGGAGACCGCCGGGCACACCCGGATGCTCCGTTGGAGCGTGGTGGGTGCGGCGCACTGGTTCGTGATGGTCGGCTTCGTCGTGCTGTCGCTGCTGGTGCTCGAGGCGTACTTCGAGGTGGTGTCGCCGACCGGCGGGCTGCCGCTGATCGGCGGCTGGACGCTCTACGGGTTGGTCACCGAGTGGATCGGCATCCTGGGCGTGGTCGGCATCGGCGTCCTGATCGCGATCCGGCTGGCGAATCGGCCGAACCGGGCGGGACGCCGGTCGCGGTTCACCGGCTCCACCATGTGGCAGGGCTACTTCGTCGAGGCGGTCGTCCTCGCCGTACTGGTCATGGGGTTTCTGATCCGGGGCTTCAAGGTGGCCACCGATCACTTCGAGTACCCCACCTGGGCCACCCCGCTCAGTCACGCCGTCGGCGCCGCGCTCCCCGGCTGGGAGTCCGGCGTCAGCGTCGCTGCGCTCGTCAAGATCTCGATCTCGATGGTCTGGGTCATCGTGATCTCGTTGAACGTGACGATGGGTGTCGCCTGGCACCGTTTCCTCGCCTTCCCCAACATCTTCTTCAAGCGCAGGCCGGGTGCGGCCGGCTCGGGTCTCGGCGCGCTGCGGCCGATGATGAGCGACGGCAAGCCGCTCGACTTCGAGGAGGCCGACCCGGAGAAGGATCAGTTCGGCGTCGCCCAGGTCGAGCAGTTCACCTGGAAGGGGCTGCTGGACTTCAGCACCTGCACCGAGTGTGGCCGCTGCCAGTCGCAGTGCCCGGCGTGGAACACCGGAAAGCCGCTGTCGCCGAAGCTGCTGGTGCTCAGCCTGCGTGACCACGCGTATGCCAAGGCGCCCTACCTGCTGGCCGGTGGTGGGAAGGACCTGACCGGTGAGGAGAAGGCCACCGCGGCGCAACTCGCCCACCTCGACGTGCTGGCTCTCGCCGAGGCGGAGAAGCCGCTGATCGGTGACGCCGAGTCCGGTGGCGTCATCGACCCCGACGTGCTCTGGTCCTGCACCACCTGCGGTGCCTGCGTGGAGCAGTGCCCGGTGGACATCGAGCATGTCGACCACATCGTCGACATGCGTCGCTACCAGGTGCTCATCGAGTCCAGCTTCCCCTCCGAGGCCGGCGTGATGCTGCGCAACCTGGAGAACAAGGGCAACCCGTGGGGCGCGCCGCAGAACACCCGGGAGGACTGGACCAAGGGGCTCGACTTCGAGGTGCCCCGGGTCGGTGAGATCGAGGACTTCGAGTACCTGTTCTGGGTGGGCTGCGCCGGCGCGTTCGAGGACCGGGCGAAGAAGACCACCCGGGCGGTCGCGACCCTGCTCAACGAGGCAGGTGTCTCCTTCGCCATCCTCGGTGAGGGTGAGACCTGCTCCGGTGACCCGGCCCGCCGCATCGGCAACGAGTTCGTCTTCCAGATGCTCGCCCAGCAGAACGTCGAGACCCTGAACGAGGCGTTCGAGGGCCGGGAGAAGGCCAAGCGCAAGATCGTGGCCACCTGCCCACACTGCTTCAACACCCTGGGCAACGAGTACGGCCAACTGGGCGGTGAGTTCGAGGTGGTGCACCACACCCAGTTGCTGGCCCATCTGGTCGCCACCGGCAGGCTCACCCCGGTGCAGCCGGTCGACGGCGGGGTGACCTACCACGATCCCTGCTACCTCGGCCGGCACAACCGGGTCTTCACCCCGCCGCGTGAGGTGCTCGGCAGTGCGATCCAGGGCGAGTTGACCGAGATGCCCCGCAACAGCGAGCGCTCCTTCTGCTGCGGTGCGGGTGGTGCCCGCATGTGGATGGAGGAGCGCATCGGCAAGCGGATCAACGTGGACCGGGTCGAGGAGGCCATGTCCACCGGGGCGAGGACGGTCGCCGTCGGTTGTCCGTTCTGTTCGACGATGCTCACCGACGGGGTGAACGGCAAGGGTGCCGGAGAGCAGGTCGAGGTCATCGACGTGGCCAGCGTTCTGCTCCGCTCGGTCAAGCCCGAGCAGGTCGGCGGCGCCGAGGAGACCACGCCGGTGGCCGGCTGACCGGCCCGAACACACCGGGCGGGGCGGCACCCCTATCCAGTGCCGCCCCGCCCGGTTTTGTATTGGCGTACGTAACTATAACGAATCGGCCGACACCCTTTGTGTGCGTACCGTCGCGCAAAGGTGAATGAGCCGTTGGTCGCCTTGATTCCCCACCTACCGTTCCCTAATGTGGGGCACCGACCGCCATGGGTCGTCGGATCCCGCCACATACCTCTCGCGGGACGCCCGGTGGTCGGTTGCAAAGGAGACGCTGCCGGTGGCAACCATGCCCCTCCATCGTCGTGCGCCGGGACGATCCCGTCCGGGTGGCCTGCGTAGGGCCGCCCGCGGGCTGGTCGTCCTGGTCGCCGCCGCCGCGGTCGGTGCCGGCCTGCTCGCCGCCCCCGCGTACGCCGAGCCCTCGGTCGACGAGATCGAGGCCCAGATCGACAAGCAGTGGCAGAAGCTGGAACCCACCATCGAGCAGTACAACAAGGTGCGCTCCCAGCTGCGGGTCAACAAGCAGAAGTCGAAGAGCCTGGAGAAGAAGATCCAGCCGCTGGCCCTGGAGACCGAGCTGGCGATGAACCGGGTGGCCGATCTCGCCTCCCGGTACTACATCACCGGCCCGTCCAAGGAGATCGGTGTCGTCCTGCTCAACTCGAAGCCGAACGAGCTCGGCGAGCAGATGGCCTTCCTCGACCGGCTCGCCTCGCAGGAGCGCCGCGAGCTCGAAGGCGTCATGAAGATCCGCAAGAAGTACGACGACCAGAAGGCCAAGCTCGACGCCCTGATCGCCGACCAGGAGGCGAAGCAGAAGCAGCTGGCGGCCAAGAAGAAGCAGATCGACGCCGAGATCAAGCGGCTGGAGAAGTCGCTGCCGGTGACGACGGTGAAGACCACCAACTGCCCGACCATCAACGGTGTGGTCAGCGACGCCGCCCGCACGGCCATCCGGACCGCGTGCGCCCAGGTCGGCAAGCCGTACGTCTGGGGTGCCACCGGCCCGAACTCGTTCGACTGCTCGGGTCTGACCCAGTACGCGTACAAGGCCGCGGGGATCTACCTCACCCACTTCACCGGTGCCCAGTGGAACGAGGGCAAGGCCGTCTCCCGCGCCGATGCCCGTCCCGGCGATCTGGTCTTCTTCCGCAGCGACGTGAGCCACGTCGGGCTGTACCTCGGCAACAACCAGATGGTGCACGCGGCTCGCGCCGGCAAGCCGGTGAACGTCTCGCCCATCACGACCATGCCGGTCGCCGGTTTCCGCCGCCCCGGCTGAGCCGCCACCAGCGTCCGCTGAGCGGTCGCGTAGGAACGCCCGAGGGCCCCCGGTCAAGTCGACGGGGGCCCTCGCCGTTGTCGGGTATCAGCACCCACGGTAACGGTGCGGTTGTGTTGCGTATCGACGCCGATCGTCCCTACGCTGGGCAATCGTCGGCCGCTGGCAGGTCCGCCCACCCCGGGCGGTAACGGTCCGACACCGCCGAATCGCTCGTCAGCGAGCCGGGGAACCAGGTACCCGGGGTGAATCCGTGACGGTCACGGTAGGGCGTCCCTTCCCGCCCGAACCCGTCAGCTAACCCGGTAGGCGGTAGCGGAAGAAGGAGTGCTGAGCCCGGTGGCAGACCATGCCCCGCGGCCACCGTCACTGCGGCCGGGGATGCCCGGCCGACCGACGGCGGCGCCGCGTTCCAGCTGGTACCGCTGCATTCTCGCCGGCCTGGCCGCGACCGCTGTGATGCTGGTCGGTGGCGCGACGCAGGCCCGGGCCGAGCCCACGGTCGCCGACATCGAGCGCCAGATCGACGAGGACTGGAATCGGCTCGAACCCGTCATCGAGCAGCACAACGCAACCCGGCAGGACCTGGCCGGCAAGCGGCGGGAGGCGGACGCGCTGGCCGCCCGGATGGCACCGCTGCAACGCCAGGTGGACGAGGCCATGGACCGGGTCGGCAAGCTCGCCGCCCGCGCGTACAAGGGCGAACAGGTCCGGGTCGTCAACACGCTGCTCGGCAGCCGGTCGCCGGGCGAGGTGGTCGAGCAGCTCGGGCTGCTCGACCGGTACGCCCGCGTGCAGCAGCAGGACGTGCGGCACGCGAGTGACCTGCGCGACGAACTCGCCGAGGCCAAGGCCGGCCTGGACCGCACGATCGGCGAGCTGACCCGTACCGAGGCTGATCTCGCCGAGCGGCGGCGACAGATCGACGCCGAGATCGACAGGTTGCAACGGCTCCGGCTGCGGGCGTACGGGAAGGGTGGTGGTGGGCCGCTACGGCCGGCGCCCTGCCCGGCCAGCTACCCGGGTGGTGCGGCCGGCGAGGCGGTGACCTTCGCCTGCGCCCAGATCGGCAAGCCGTACTCCTGGGGCGCCGAGGGGCCCGACGCGTACGACTGTTCCGGGCTGACGTTGGCCGCCTGGTCGCGGGCCGGTGTCGCACTGCCGCACAACGCGGCGAGACAGCGCCGGGTCACCGAGTCGGTCAGTCGCGGCGCGTTGCGCCCCGGCGACCTGGTCTTCTACTACCGGGACCTGCACCATGTCGGGATGTACGTCGGCGACGGCTGGGTGGTGCACGCCTCCCGGGCGGGTCAACCGGTCAAGATGAAGCGGCTGGACAGCAGCCCGGTGCACAGTTTCGGCCGGCCCGGCTGAGGATCTGCGGTGTCAGCGGGTGGGCCAGGTGCGCCAGCTCTGCCAGGCACGACTGGGCGTCGGGCCGCGCTGACCCTGATAGCGGGAGCCGTAGACGGCCGAGCCGTACGGATGCTCGGCCGGCGAGGAGAGCCGGAAGATGCAGAGCTGCCCGATCTTCATCCCCGGCCAGAGGGTGATCGGCAGGTTTGCCACGTTGGACAGTTCCAGGGTGACGTGACCGGAGAAGCCGGGGTCGATGAAGCCGGCGGTGGAGTGGGTGAGCAGGCCGAGCCGTCCCAGGCTGGACTTGCCTTCGAGGCGGCCGGCGAGCTGGTCGCCCAGCGAGATGACCTCGAGCGTGGAGGCGAGGACGAACTCGCCCGGGTGCAGCACGAACGCCTGGCCGTCGGGCACCTCGACCGCGGAGGTGAGGTCGTCCTGTCGGGTGGCCGGGTCGATGTGGGTGTAGAGGTGGTTGTTGAAGACCCGGAAGAGTTTGTCCAGACGTACGTCGATGCTGGAGGGCTGCACCAGGGTGGGCTCGAACGGTTCGAGCGCCAGGGTGCCCGCCTTGATCTCGGAGACCAGGTCGCGGTCGGAGAGCAGCATCGCCACACCATAGCTGCCGGTATGCGACACGCGTGTCGGGCTACCCGCTTCGAACGTGTGTTCGATAGGATGTCGGCATGGCTTCCTGGTCCGAATTCGCCGCTGACGAGCCTCGACTCGCCGACGGGATCCGCCTTCTCATGCAGCAGTACGGCCCGGGCTTCGGCTACCTGGCCACGGTCCGCGCCGACGGCGGACCCCGGGTGCACCCGGTCTCTCCGGTGATCACCGACGACGGTCTCTACTGCTTCGTGATCGACTCACCGAAGCGGCGCGACCTGGAGCGCGACGGCCGTTACGCGCTGCACTCGTTTCCGCCGGAGGAGAGCGACGACGAGGCGTACGTCGCCGGGCGCGCCCGGCCCGTCACGGACGATGCCACCGTCGCCCGGCTGGCGTTCGCGGCGCGGGCCGCCCCGCACGCCGACTGGCGCCTGTTCGAGTTCACGGTCGACGTGGCGATGCTGGCCCGACGGGAGCAGTCGGTGGCTGGGCCGAGCGAGCTGGCGGCCCGTCCGGCGGTCCAGGTCTGGCTCGACCCGGCGGGCGCCACGCCCCAGGCCGCGCGCCCGGTGCCGGCCCACTCCGGGCGGCACCACAGCCGCGCCGCCTGACCCACACGCGCAGGTGCCGGCCCCGTTCGACGGAGCCGGCACCTGCGGTACGCGGTGCGGTGAACGCGCTATGCCGCGCGGTAGGAGTTCCAGGCGTTGATCATGCGGGTGGCCTGGCCCGGGGTGAACTGGTACATGCAGCCGTCGTACGAGTAGTCCATGAAGTTGGTGATCGGGTCCAGGCCCGAGCTTGAGCAGGTGTCCCGGCCGGTCGGGCAGCCGCTGGCCGGCGAGGCCTCGGCAGGGGTGTCCGACACCTGGTCACCGCTGCCGGAGCAGCCGCCCTGGAAGGTGTGGTACAGGTTCAGCCAGTGGCCGACCTCGTGGGTGCCGGTGTCACCCTGGTTGTAGTTGGTGGCGGTGCCGCCGGGCAGCGACTCGCTGAGCACGACTACGCCGTCCATCACGTTCAGGCTGCGCTGCGGGAAGGTCGCCCAGCCCAGCAGGTTGTTGCTGAGCGCGCCGAGGTAGATGTTGAGCGTCGCCTTGTTGCCCTGCCGCAGCTGGGTCTTCATCTGCCGCTCGGCCGACGAGCCCTGCCGGATCGGGTACCACGACGAGTTGGTCACCCGGTTGATGCTCTGCAACTGGAACGCGAAGGCGGTCGCGGCGCCACCCGTCGCACCGCTGAACGACTGGTTCAGCACGTTGATCTGGGACTGGATCATCGAGTCGGGGATGTTTCCGCCGGCCCGGGTCGTGTCGCGGCGAATCACGTGCACCACCACCGGGATGGTGACCGAGGCCGCAGCGGCCTGGGCGCTCAGCGTGCGTTGGCCAACTCGCTTGGCGCGCTCTTGCAGGATGTCGGCGAACTCGGCCTCGCGCTGGTGCACCTGGGCGAGGGTCAACTGGTTCGGATCGTGCTTGACGGCGCTGCCACCCTTGGCCCGGGCCAGGGTGCCCGTCGGATCCTCACACACCTCGTCGGCCGTGACGGCGGCCGCCGCCGGGCTCGCGGTCGTGGTGGCGGCCGGCAGGAGGCCGACCGTGGCCACGCCGAGCACCAGTGCGAGCGACGTCGATGCGATGCCGGCCGTACGCCGGTTCAGCAGGACGGGACGCAGTCCCATATGCCCACCTCTTTCTGGCGACGCGACCGGGGGGTTGTGTCGCGCCGTGCGGAAAACGTGGGGCAGACGTTACAACCGATAGACAGATTTGAACATGGCCATATGTTGCGGTGTTGAAACTTCTTGCCGGTCCGTCCGGCCACCTCGCCCGGAGTCCAAGATCCACGCACTTTCGGTGATGTTGCTGCCTCCGGCCCGCCGCGACGCAGCAACATCGGGGATCCTGCTGTCTCGGACCGACCGCGACGCGCAGCGCGCGGGGGTGGAGCCCTGGATGCATCAGCGTGGGCGGCTCGGGTAGAGTGATTTCGCTTGCGGGTGTAGTTCAATGGCAGAACATCAGCTTCCCAAGCTGACAGTGCGGGTTCGATTCCCGTCACCCGCTCGGATCTGAAGGCCCTGGCCAGGACGCATGTCCGCCGGGGCCTTCGACGTTCCGTCGCCCCGAGCACCCCACGGGCCACTCGGTAGCGCCCTGCGGCGTCGTTCATGACGCGGTGGTCCCATAGCCCGCCGGCATCCCGGTCTGCTGGCACTCGGTCTGCGGCGCGTCGCGTCCCTCATTGCCCGGAATTCCTATCCTCACGGTCATGGGAGCTCTCAAGCCGTGGCACCTGATCGTCCTGACGTTCTGCTGCCTCCTGCCGGCTGCGGTGGCCATCGCCGGTGGTGTCTGGGCGGTCAGTCAATCTCGTGACCGTCGCTGAGGACCTGCGCGTCGGCCGGCAGTCTGGCGTCGGATTGGTGCCGAAGCGCCGAAGAGAGCCAACTGTCCACTTTGACCCTCGGGGTCATGCGGCCGGCCCGCCGTTCCTAGGCTCTCCAGCGAGGAACGCCTATTCCCTGGAGAAAGAGGCATCCATGACCATGCGCACCAGGCGGGCCATCGCGGCAACGCTCATCACGGGCGTCGTGACCGCGACCGGCCTGCTGACGGGGGTGGCTGCGGCTCAGGCGGAGCCGGTGACCGCCGGCACCTTCACGATGACCGGTGACCCCGGCGACTACATCACCGGAGGCGCCACCTACAGCTACGACGTCGCCGCAGGCGACCGGATGTCGATCCGCGCCGACGACCAGCTTCGCGGCGTCTACCTGTCGATCGAGGGCAGCAACGGTGACTGGTGGTCGATGGACCTAAAGGCGCCGGCTGGGCAGCAGCTCGCCGTGGGCAACTACCCGGACGCCACCCGCGCACCGTTCAGTGGTGCGGGTGCCGGCATCGACATCAGCGGCAACGGTCGGGGCTGCAACACGATCACGGGCTCGTTCGTGGTCGCCGACGTGGCTTTCGGCCCGCACGGCTACGTGGAGCGGCTCGACGCCACCTTCGAGCAGCACTGCGAGGGCGGCACGCCGGCTCTGCGCGGGCGGGTCGTGATCGGCAATCCGCCGCCGCCGGCTCCGCTGGAGTTCACCGTCACGCCAGCTGCGGACGGCGTCTTCAGCAAGCTGAACGGCAAGGCCACGGTGCATGGCACGGTGGTCTGCAACGCGGACGCGACGGTGCAACTCAGCGGCCTGGTCACCCAGGTCAAGAACAAGGTCATCATTCGCGGCCCGTTCAGCGGCCGGGTCGACTGCGTCCAGGGTGAGACGGCGTCGTGGTCCGCCACGGCGGACCCGACCGGCACCACCCCGTTCCAGCGGGGGAAGGTCGAGGTCACCGGCAGCGCCTGGGCGAACGACCCGAACTACCAGGGTGAGACCGTGCAGGTCAAGATTCCTGCGACCACGGTGACGCTGACCCGGGCGCCGGCAGCTGTCGAAGCCCTCATGTGAGCGCGGCGGGACTGACGCGCCCGCCGATGAACCACCAGGGGCCCGGTCCGAGGAGAGGTCCTCGGGCCGGGCCCCGCCCGTGAACCGGAGGTGCGACCATGGCCCCGCGTACGCTGGCGATCATGCGGATAGGCATCGTGATCCTGCCCGACCAGCGCTGGTCGGTGTCGCGGCACCGGTGGCGACGAGCCGACGAGTGGGGCTTCGACCACGCCTGGACGTACGACCATCTGGGCTGGCGCGATCTGGTGGACGGGCCCTGGTTCGACTCGATGACCACGTTGACCGCCGCCGCGACGGTGACCAAGCGGATCCGTCTCGGCACGCTCGTCGCCTCACCGAACTTTCGGCATCCGGCGGCCTTTGCCCGGCAGGTGACCGCGCTGGACGACGTCTCCGACGGGCGGACGCTGCTCGGCCTCGGCGCAGGCGGCATCGGGTTCGACGCCGCCGTCCTCGGCGGTGAGACGCTGCCTCCACGGCAACGGGTGGACCGGTTCGCCGAGTTCACCGAGTTGCTCGACACCATCCTGCGGCGGGACGGCACCACCTGGCGGGGCGACTGGTTCGCGGCGGTCGACGCGCGGAGCAATCCGGGCTGCGTGCAGGAACCCCGGGCGCCGTTCGTGGTGGCCGCCAACGGACCCCGGTCGATGCGGATCGCGGCCCGCTTCGGGCAGGGCTGGGTGACCACCGGGCCCGCCGTCGACGACCTGGACGACTGGTGGACCGGGGTGGCCGAGTTGACCAGTCGGCTCGACGCGACCCTGGCGGCGCAGGGACGGGACCCGGCCAGCCTGGACCGCTACCTCTCGCTGGACTCGGCACCGGTCTTCTCGTTGAGCAGCGCGCAGTTCTTCGCCGATCAGGTGGAGCGGGCGGCGAAGCTAGGTTTCACCGATGTGATCACGCACTGGCCACGGGCGAGCAGTTGGTACGCCGGTGACGAGGCGGTCCTGGTGGAAGTCGCCACCCGTGTCCTGCCCGAGCTGCGTCGATGAGCCGGCGCACCGCCGGGTCGGTGCAGCGGCGCGGGACTGCGAGCCGGATGGCTCAGGTGCCGAGGTCGCCGGTGGCGATGCCGCCGGCTCCGGCGGACACCAGACGGAAGCGTACGCAGACGATCTGGCTGTCGTCGGTGACCGGGGTGCCGACGCGAGCCCAGTAGGCGGCGTGTCCGGCCCGCCACTCCTCGATCGAGCGGTCGCCCTCGCCCTCGGCGCGGGCGAAGTCCCACGGCACCTCGGCGAACCGGGTCACCTCGACGCTGGTCACCTCGACGACGGCCACCAGCGAGTCGGCGTCGTCCACGAGGACCAGCCGCTCGCCGACGTGCTCAAGTTCCTCGTCCTCCTCGGCGTACTCGTCGAGCAGGCCGGCGGTGGCGGTCTTGACGCCACCCAGCACCAGGCTGTTGAGGCGCGACCGCAGGTCACCGGGGGTGCCGAGGGCTAGTGCGCGGAGACCGCCGATCCGTGGCCACATCCTGTCGAGGCTACCGCCCGGACCCGGCGCGACATCGCCGACGTTCCCGGTGCGCCGAGCCGGCCCGCGGGGGTGCGATTGGGGGTACGGTCGATGGCCGACGACAAGGAGATGTCCATGGCGGACCGACGCGCGGTGCTCATCCCGGGACGCGGGTACGACACCCGGTACCCCCTCTTCCTCTACCTGGGCGAGGCGCTGCGCCGGGTCGGTTTCGGGCTGCACGGGATCTCCTGGCAGGTGCCGGAGCACTTCGACATCGACACCATCGGCAGGTGGGTGTGTGATCAGGTCTCCCCGACCCTGACCGAGCGGACGGACCTGCTGGTCGGCAAGTCGCTCGGCACCCTCGCCGCGCCCCTCGCGGCAGGGCGGGGGCTGCCCGCCGTCTGGCTCACCCCGTTGCTGCACCGGGGTGACCTGGTCGACGCGCTGCGCCGGGCCACCGCCCCGTTCATCCTGGTCGGCGGCACCGCCGACTCGTCCTGGGACGGCGGGGTCGCTAGGCGGCTCACCCCGCACGTGTTGGAGATCCCCGGCGCCGACCACGCGCTGATGGTGCCCGGGCCGCTGGCCCGCTCCGCCGAGGCGCTCGGCCAGGTCTGCAGCGTGGTCGAGGACTTCGTCCGCTGACCCCCACCTCGATCCCTCACCCCGTTGATCATGAAGTTGTAGTCACGCCACGCCGAAGTGAGGGGCAACAACTTCATGATCAGCCGGATCGGCCGGGGGTTCAGGTGGGGAGGTCGGGGGTGGTTAGGAGGGCGGTCAGTCGTAGGTCGGCTGCTACTGCCGGCGGGCAGGTGGCGATCACGGCGGCGGTGCCCACCGGGTCGGCGCCCCGGGACGCGCAGATGTCGTAGACGGCGCGTACCTGGGCGGCGGTGTCCACCCAGTCGTCGACCACCAGTACCCGGTCTCCGGGACCCAGGTGCCGGTCTCGCACCGCGAGGTCCACCCGGCGACCGCGAAAGTCGGGGGGACTCTGCGCCCAGGTCAGCGAGCCGGTGGGCAGCCGTCCGTCACCGGGCTTGTGTGCTGCCACGAACCCTACGCCGAGAGCGGTGGCGGCCAACGGCCCGAGCAGGAACCCGGTGACCGCCGGGGACACGACCACCGTGGGTCGAGTGGCCCGGAACGGCGCCACCAACGCCGGCCCCAGCGCGGCGAGCGTCCCCGGATCCCGCCACCACCCGGAGGTGTCGCTGACCAGGTGACTCGCCCCCGGACCGGGATCGACCCACTCGAACAGCTCGACGAGACGTCTTCTCAGCTCAGCGGGCATGACACCATCCTGCGCCAGGCACCTGCCGGACACCCGCCCGCCCGGCCCACGCCGGATCGGATGATCGGCTGCACGTATAGCCACAATTGCGGGCATAGCGCCATGATCACGTTGACTTCGGAAGTGCTTCTCTCGTTATGGTCCGACCCGGTTTGACCCGCTGAGAAAGGACCGGGCTGGTGGCTGGTAGGCACTCCCGTACCCGCAGGTTCACCTCGCCGGCCGGGCTCACGGCCAGCGCCGTGGTGGCGGTCGCGCTCGCCGTCGGCGGCACCGTAGGTGCCGTTCGGCTGACCGCCGAGTCGGAGCCGGTGCGACCGGCCGCGATCGACCTGTCGCCCACCACCGCGACGAGTGTCCCCGCTTCGCCGAGCGCGTCGCCGACCCCCGGCGTCAGCGCCTCGCCGAGCCCGACGGCCCGCCCGAAGCCGAGCCGCACCGCGCAGGCACCGTCCCGCAGCAAGCAGCGTACGGCCAGCCCGAAGCCGAAGCCGACGGCCAAGAAGACGACGGCCCGCCCGGTGGTCGACACCGGCTCCTGCGGTGCGTCCTTCTACTGGCAGGGTCAGCTGACCGCCAACGGCGAGACGTTCGATCCGGAAGGCTTGACGGCCGCCCACAAGACCCTGCCGTTCGGCACGAAGGTGCGGGTGACGAACCCGGCCAACGGCGAGTCGGTCACCGTTCGGATCAACGACCGTGGTCCGTTCATCGAAGGGCGCTGCCTGGACCTGGCGCGGGCCGCGTTCGCCGAGATCGCGTCGCTCGACCTCGGTCACATCGAGGTCCGCTACGAGGTGCTCGGCTGAGCCGGTGCAGCGTCGGGATCGGCTCCGGCTCCGGCTCCTCGCGACAAGATCCGTCTGGTCCGAGGGGCCTGGCTCATTCTTTCGCTCACCTACATCGGGCATGCTGTCGGATGTACGCACGCAACTCCTCCAGCCGGGCCGCGGCCCGCTGAGCCCCGGATCCCGCGCCGGCCTCGGCGCGGCCCTCGTCCTGCTCGCAATCGTCTCGGCGGTCGAGTTGGCGGACGGCCGTACGGCGAACTACATCGCGCTGATGGTCGCCGCGCCGTTCCTGGCCGCCGCGCTCGCGTCGTGGCGGATCGTGCTGGGCGTTGGTGCGGCCGCCTCCGTGCTGGGGGCGACCTTCGCCCTGGCCGAGCGGACGGTCTCGCTCTCCACCGCGGTCGCGGTGGCCGGCATCGCGCTGGGCACAGGCATCGCGGGGGCGGTGGCGGCAGTACGGCAGCGGCAGGCGGAGCAGATCGCCGAGCTGTCGAAGCTGGCCATGGTCGCCCAGCAGGCGGTGCTGCGTCCGCTCGGTCCTCGGGTGGGCGCTCTTTCCGTGGCTGGCCGGTACATCTCGTCAACCGCCACGGCCGAGATCGGCGGCGACCTCTACGAGGCGATCGAGACCCCGTACGGCGTTCGGATGATCATCGGGGACGTGCGCGGCAAGGGCCTGGAGGCGGTCCGGCTGGCGAGCATCGTCCTGGGCTCGTACCGGCACGTGGCGTACGAGCGGGCCGACCTGCGGGCCGTGGTGGCGGATCTCGACCGGGCGGTGGCGCGCAACGTCGGCGACGAGGACTTCGTCACCGCCGCCCTGGTCGAGGAGCGCGGCGGCACGCTCACCATCGTCAACTGCGGGCACCCCGCACCGCTGCTGCTGCGCCGGGGCGCGGTGATCTCTCTTGAGCCACCTGCGCCGGCGCCTCCGCTGGGGTTCATGCCCACGGTCCGGCCGAGGGTCGAACGGCTGGAGCCGGGTGACCGGTTGTTGCTGTTCACCGACGGGCTGGGCGAGGCCCGGCGGGACGGCGAATTCTTCCCCACCGCGGACCGGGCCTGGCGGCTGCTCGGCCACGGTACGGTCGGCGACGGCCTCGCCTCGCTGGAGACCGCCCTCGTCGAGTGGGTGCACGGCCGGCTCGACGACGACATCGCGCTGGTTCTCATGGAGTACACCGGCTCACCTGGCAAGACGACGGCGGCGGTGCCGAGCTGGGAGGTCGGCGCCGCCGAAGGGTGAGAAATCGAGGGGAGGGGGCCGGCGGACCCGAACGGCAGGTGTGTAATGCCTGTCACTGGCGGAACCGGCTTGTCGCTGCCTACCCGCGAGTAATAGAGTCAGGGTTACTGATCGGTAACACCTGTCCGGAAGCGGGGCCAGCGAGATGACCCACTACAAGAGCAACCTTCGGGACCTCGAATTCAACCTGTTCGAGGTGTTCGGGGCGGACCGGGCGTTCGGCCAGGAGCCGTACTCCGACCTCGACGTCGACACCGCGCGGAGCTTCCTCGCCGAGGTCGACCGGCTGGCTCGACAGGACCTGGCCACCAGTTACCAGGACAGCGATCGCAACCCGCCGGTCTTCGACCCGGCCACGCACACCGCACCGCTGCCGGAGTCGTTCAAGAAGTCGTACCGGGCCTTCATGGAGTCCGAGTTCTGGCGCCTGGACCTGCCCTCGGAGCTGGACGGAACCAACGCCCCCCGGGCGCTGTGGTGGGCGCTCGCCGAGCTGGTGCTCGGCTCGAACGCGCCGGTCTGGATGTACGCCTCCGGCCCGTCCTTCGCGCACGTGCTGCACGTCGAGGGCACCGAGCAGCAGAAGAAGTGGGCCAAGCTCTTCATCGACCGGCAGTGGGGCTCCACGATGGTGCTCACCGAGCCGGACGCCGGCTCGGACGTGGGTGCCGGCCGGGCGCGGGCGATTCCGCAGCCGGACGGCTCATGGCACATCGAGGGCGTCAAGCGCTTCATCACCTCGGGCGAGCACGACCTGAGCGACAACATCGTCCACTACGTACTGGCCCGCCCGGTCGGGGTGGACGGTGTGGGCGGCCCGGGTACCAAGGGCCTGTCGCTGTTCGTCGTCCCGAAGTACCACTTCGACGAGAACACCGGCGAGTTGGGCGAGCGCAACGGCGTCTTCGCCACCAACGTCGAGCACAAGATGGGCCTGAAGGTCTCCAACACCTGCGAGATCACCTTCGGCGAGCACGGCGTACCGGCCAAGGGCTGGCTGCTGGGCGAGAAGCACGACGGCATCCGGCAGATGTTCATGATCATCGAATACGCCCGGATGATGGTCGGCACGAAGGCCATCGCCACCCTGTCCACCGGATACCTCAACGCCCTGGAGTACGCCAAGAACCGGGTGCAGGGCGCCGACCTGACCCAGATGGCGGACAAGACCGCCGAGCGGGTGACCATCACCGCGCACCCCGACGTGCGTCGCTCGCTGCTGCTGCAGAAGTCGTACGCCGAGGGCCTGCGGGCGTTGGTCCTCTACACCGCCACCTGGCAGGACAAGGTCGCCATGGCGGAGGCGGCCGGTGACGAGAAGGCCATCAAGCTCGCCAAGCGGGTCAACGACCTGCTCCTCCCGCTGGTCAAGGGCGTCGGCTCGGAGCGGGCGTACGAGCTGCTCGGGCACGAGTCACTGCAGACCTTCGGCGGCTCCGGCTTCCTCCAGGACTACCCGCTGGAGCAGTACGTCCGGGACGCCAAGATCGACACCCTGTACGAGGGCACCACGGCGATCCAGAGCCTCGACCTGATCTTCCGGAAGATCGTCCGGGACAACGGCAGGGCGCTGATGGCCGTGGCCGGCGAGATCCAGGAGTTCATCGCCACCGAGGCGGGCAACGGCCAGCTCAAGGAGGAGCGTCAGGCGCTCGGCAAGGCACTCGCCGAGATCCAGAACATCCTCGGCGTGATGACCGGCTGGTTGGGTGAGGCGCAGAGCGGGGACACCCGGGCGCTGTACAAGGTCGGGCTCGGCAGCCGCCGCTTCCTGCTGGCCCTCGGTGACCTGGTCGTCGGCTGGCTGCTGCAGAAGCAGGCCGACGTGGCGCTGAAGGCCCTCACCGGTGAGGTGACCGCGGCGGACAAGGCGTTCTACACCGGAAAGGTGGCCGCCGCCCGATTCTTCGCCCGCGAGGTGCTGCCCCGCATCGGCGCCGACCGGCGCATCATCGAATCCACCGACCTAGACATCATGGACCTCCCCGAGGAAGCCTTCTAACACCCACCCCACCCCACTCCACTCCCCGTCTTGTTGATCATGAGGTTAGCGGCGAAGTTGATCTCCAGAACTGCCGCTAATCTCATGATCAACGGGTGGTCGGTGGGGGTTGGGTGGGGGTAACTGGGGGGTGGGTGGGTATGCGTGGCGGGCCAGTCCGAGTACGCCCAGAGCAACCGCACGGGGGAGTGCCGCGCACATGGGCATTGGTAGTGGGATCTTCCTGATCGCGATCGGCGCGATCCTGACCTTCGCCATCCGGGCCAACGTCTGGTGGGTCGACCTGCGGGCGGTCGGCTGGGTCTTCATCCTGGCCGGGCTGGCCGTGCTGCTCACCACGCTCTGGTTCTGGCAGGACCGGCGCAAGCGGGCCCGAACCCTGATCGTGGAGGAGAACCGGCTTTCGCATCCGACCGCGATGATGCCGCCACCGCCCGATCCACCACCACCGACCGCGCCACCGAGCTGAGCGACCACATACACCGCACGTGGCCCTGCTAGCCGCGTGCGGTGTGTCGTGTCTCGATCCGGGCCGTGCCGCGGCTCAGTTCCGCCCAGGGCGCGGCCGTACGGTGCACCACGAGGCCACCGGTACGCAACCCCTCCGGATCCGCCCGGACCGGATCGAGCAGTTCGGACAACAGTGAGACACCCGGGTTGTGGGCGATCAGCAGGACCGTCGTCGCGGTAGGTGCCACCTGTCGGAGCAGGTGCAGCAGATCCTCCGGGTGCGCCTCGTAGGCGTCCGGCTCGTAGCGGATCGCCGGAGCCGGGCCGGCCGGCCCGCTCTCCGGTGATGCGCCGGTGATGCCCGACTGGACGTCGTGCCATGTCTGTCTGGTTCGTACGGCCGCCGAGCAGAGCACCACGTCCGGCAGCAGCCCCTGCCGGGCCAGCCACGCCCCGGCCGCCGTGGCGTCCGCCCGGCCGCGAGCGGCCAACGGACGTTCGACGTCGGGACGGTCCGTGGTGGGCGGTTCGGCCTTGGCGTGCCGCAGCAGCACCAGTGTCCGCTCGTGTGGCGGGCTGTCCGTCATGTCTCCAGCTTGCCCGATTGGCGATCTCCGTGCCGGGGTAAGTCGGTCGGTGCCGCAACCTCATCCGTGGCCGCGGCGGAGTGGAATGCCAGCTTCGATAGCCAAGGAGACGACGAGATGGGCATCGGTGGCAGTATCTTCCTGATCGCGCTGGGTGCGATCTTCGCGTTCGCCGTGGAGGCGGACCTGGGCTGGCTCAACCTGAGCGTCGTCGGCTGGGTGCTGATGCTCGCGGGTGTCGCCGGGCTGATCGTGACCCTCTACTTCTGGAACTCGCGTCGCCGTGCGGTCGTTGCGCCGGTACGCGAGGAACGGGTGGTGGCCGAGCGTGCCGTGCCGGTCCGGGACGACCGGGTGGTCCAGGAGTACCGCGAGGTGCGCCGGCCCGGTCCCACGATCTGACCCGCACCCGACGGACCCAGTGGGGGTGGTGAGCGACGAGGCTCACCACCCCCGCTGTCGTCGTGCTCCGGCTTCAGGCGAACAGTGCGAAGTAGATGGCGATGTGGTGGCAGATGGCGGCGACCAGGGTGCAGGCATGGAAGAACTCGTGGTGGCCGAAGACGGTGGGCCACGGATTGGGGCGGCGCAGCGCGTAGAAGACCGCCCCCACGGTGTAGATCGCGCCGCCCACCGCGAGCAGCACCAGGGCGGTGACGCCGCCCTGGTGCAGGATGTCGGGCAGCATCGCCACCGAGACCCAGCCGAGGGCGACGTACAGCGGCGCGGAGATCCACCGGTTGGCGTGCGGCCAGATCAGCTTGAGCGCCACGCCGCCCAGGGCGCCGCCCCAGACGATCGACAGCATCATGACGGCGGACCGGGTCTCCAGCAGCAGCAGGCAGAACGGTGTGTACGTGCCGGCGATGAACAGGAAGATCATCGAGTGGTCCATCCGGCGCATGACCGCGTATCCGCGGGTCGACCACACCCGACGGTGGTACAACGCGCTGGTGCCGAAGAGACCGCAGACGGTGAAGCTGTAGACGGCGGAACTGATCAGGGGGGTCCAGCCCGGGCGGGTGGCGGCGATCGAACAGAGCACGATGCCGCAGACCAGGGCGACAAAGAAGGCGTACGTGTGCAGCCAGCCGCGCATCCGGGGTTTCCCGATGTCGACCGGCTTGAGCCGGGGGCGTGCTGAGGTGGTCACGCCCATAGGTTACGGCAGCGTAGGTTACTTTCGGGTAGTGCAACTGGTCACGCCGTCCGACAAGTGGCCGACGCGGACGTTTCCGCTCGTCCGGGAGGATGGCGGGATGCGGATCAGAACGGTCGGCACCCAGGCACTCCTGCTCGACCTCGCCCGGCCGGAGCACGCTGGCGCCGCCGGACCGGTAACCGACGTGGCCGCCGTCGTCGAGGCGTGGCGGGCCGAGCTGTGGCGCCGCCGGGAACTCGGCGAACTGGTCGCCGTCGAGATCGTGCCGGCCGCCGCCACCGTGCTGCTCGACGGCGTACCCGACCCACCGGTCACCGCTGCCCGGATCGCCACCTGGACCACCACCGCGCCACCTGCCGAAAGGGCCGCGAGTGTGCCAACCGCCGGCGCACCCGCCCGTCTCGTCGAGGTGCCCGTGACCTTCGACGGGGAAGACCTGGCCCGGGTGGCCGATCACTGGCGCACGGACGGACCCGGGGTCGCACGTCGCCTGCGGGTCACCGAGTTCCAGGTCGCCTTCTGCGGCTTCGCACCCGGCTTCGGGTACCTCACCGGGCTGCCCGCCGAACTGGCGGTGCCCCGACTGCCGACACCCCGGCCACGGGTGCCGGCCGGCTCGGTCGCGCTTGCCGGCCCGTACGCGGGCATCTACCCCACCGCGTCCCCCGGCGGTTGGCTGCTGGTCGGACGCACCGAGGTGACCCTCTTCGACGTGACGGCGGACCCGCCGGCCCTGCTCAGTCCCGGCACCCGGGTCCGGCTGGTGGACCGGTGAGCGGCCTCCTCGAAGTGCTCCGGGCCGGGGCGTTGACCACGGTGCAGGATCTCGGCCGGCCGGGCTGGGCACACCTCGGCGTACCCCGTTCCGGTGCCCTCGACCCGGCGGCGCTGCGCCTGGCCAACCGCCTGGTCGGCAACCCGGAGCAGGCGGCCGGGCTGGAGATCACCCTGACCGGCTGCGAGCTGCGACCCACCCGGGCCACCACCGTCGCCGTGGTCGGTGCCGACGCCGACGTGCGGGTCGGCCAGCGTCCCGGCGACACCGGTCGCCCACTGGCCGTCCCACGCGGGGCGGTGCTGCGCATCGGTCCCGCCCGACGGGGCCTGCGCTGCTGGCTCGCGGTGGCCGGTGGCATCGCCGTCGCACCGGTGCTCGGCAGCCGCTCCACCGACACCCTCGCCGGGCTCGGGCCGGCCCCGCTACGCGACGGCGACCAGCTGCCGCTGGGTGCCCCCGCCGGCCCGCCCGCCCCCGTCGACCTCACCGTGCCGGTGGCGTACCCGACGGAGCTGCGGCTCAACGTACGACTCGGACCCCGGCACGACTGGTTCACCCCGGCGGCACTGGACCGGCTGCTCGGCACGGCGTACCAGGTGAGTCCGTTGAGCAACCGGGTCGGCGCGCGCCTGAGCGGCGCGCCGCTACCCCGCTCGGTCGCCGGGGAGCTGCCGAGCGAAGGACTCGTGCTCGGCGCGGTGCAGGTGCCGGCGGACGGTCAACCACTCGTCTTCCTCGCCGACCATCCCACCACCGGCGGATACCCGGTCATCGCGGTGGTGGCGGACGTGACCCCGCTCGCGCAGGCCCGCCCAGGCACTACGGTGAGATTTCATGGACCTCAACGCTGACCTCGGCGAGGGCTTCGGCATCTGGCGTCTCGGCGACGACCAGGCCCTGCTGGACCTGGTCACCTCGGCCAACGTCGCCTGCGGCTTCCACGCCGGCGACCCGGCCACGATGCGCCGGGTCTGCGCCGCCGCCGCCGAGCGGGGAGTCGCCGTCGGAGCCCAGGTCGGCTACCGGGACCTCGCCGGCTTCGGCCGGCGACACATCGAGTACGAGTTCGCCGAGCTGCGTGACGAGGCGCTCTACCAACTCGGGGCGCTCAACGCCTTCTGCCGGGTGTACCGCACCCGGGTGCGCTACCTCAAGCCGCACGGGGCGCTCTACCACGCGGCGGCAAGCGAGGAACTGCCGGCGGCGGCCCTGCTGGCCGCGATCGAGGATTACGACCCGGAGCTGCCCGTCCTCTGCCCACCCGGCTCGGTCCTCGCCCAGCTCGCCCAGGGCGCCGGGATTCGGGTGGTGGCCGAGGGCTTCGCCGACCGCAACTACCTGCCCAACGGTCGACTGGTACCGCGTACCTCCCCGGACGCGTTGGTCACCGACCCGCAGGAGGTGGCCCGCCGGGCGGTGCGGATGGCAACCGAGCGGGTCGTGGTCACCGTCGACGGCGGTACGGTCCCGTGCGTGGTGGAGTCGGTCTGCCTGCACGGCGACAGCCCCGGCGCGGTGGCCGCCGCGGAACTCGTCCGCGCCGCCCTCGTCGACGCGGGCGTCACCCCCGCCCCGTTCGCCTGAGGCGCGAGGCGGAGCACCGTGGGCGGGCGTCAGCCGGCGTCCATGCCGCGCAGGACCAACGGCAGCCGGCCGACGCCGCCGTCGACCACCCGCACCGGTACGCCCCAGTCCTGCCGGGTGAGGTGGCAGGCCGCGTGCTCCACATCGGCGTCACAGGTGGCTGCCTGGGCGGTGACCTGAAGCACCCCGTCGGGCACCGATCCGTCGATCACCAGCCGTCGGGACAGCTCCGTGCCGGTGCCCGCCCCCTCGACCAGCAGCTCCGGCGGCGACGCCGAGACGACGAGCCGGGTGGACGGTCCGAAGGTGTCGTCCAGCTTCTGCCCGGGGGCCGGGGTGAAGACGACGTCCAGCACCACCTCGCCCGCGCTCAACTCCGTCGGCCTGCGCTCGGTACGGTGCCGGGGACCGTCGACGGTCTCCGCGCCGGCCGCCGAGAGCGCACCGGGAGCCAGCCGGGTGATCCGATGCGCCGCCGACTCCACCACCAGCACCGCGCCGTCGGCGGTGAGTACCAGGTCGCTGGGCTCGGCCAGACCGGCGGCGACGGTGGCGACCCGGTCATCGGCCGGGTCGTACCGGCGTACCGCGCCGTTGTAGGTGTCGGCGATCAGGACCGAGCCGTCGGGCAGGGCGCAGACGCCGAGCGGATGCTGGAGCAGGGCCTGCGCCGCCGGCCCGTCCACGTGCCCGAAGTCGAACAGGCCCTGACCCACGGCGGTGCCCAGGACACCGTTCTCGACGTAGCGGATGGCGCTGGTCTCGCTGTCGGCGACCCACAGCCGGCTGCCGTCGGTGGAGACGGCGAGCCCGGACGGTTGGGCCAGCCACGCTTCGGCCAGTGGCCCGTCGCGCAGCGCCTCGACCGTCGTGCCGGCGTACATGCCGGCGGTGCGCTTGATCGGGTCGAACCACCAGAGCTGGTGGATGCCGGCCATGGCGATGACGATCTTGTCGTCGTACCAGGCGAGATCCCAGGGAGAGGAGAGGTCGACCGAGCGGGCGTCGTGCGCGTGGTCGTCGACCGTCGACCGCCACTGCCGCCCGGTGCCGGCCACGGTGAGCACCTCGCCGGTGGCCAGCCGGACGCCCCGCAGCAGGTGGTTGACGGTGTCGGCGACCACCAGGTCGTAGCCGGCGACTTCGGCCACGTGCGGCGGCAGGGGACACAACCCCTGCGGCTCGGAGAAGGTCGCGGCACCGGCACCACCGTCGGTCCGGCCCCGCTCACCGGTGCCGATGGTCCGGACGACGGTCTCGGCGTCGGCGGCCAGCTCGACCAGGCGGTGCCGCGCCGAGTCGGAGACCAGCAGGCCGCCGTCGGGCAGGGCCACCGCCTTGCCGGGAAAGCGGAGGGTGGTCTCCGGCTCGGTGACCGGGACGTACGGGCCGTCGCCCCGGTGCAGCGTGCCCTTGGCCTCGTGGGTGGCGATCAGGTCGTCGATCAGCCGGGCCAGCCCGTCGGCGTGGCCCTCGCCCGCCATGGTGGCCACCACGTACCCCTCCGGGTCGATCACGGCAAGGGTCGGCCAGGCGCGGGCCGCGTACTGCTGCCACATGTCGAGTTCGGGGTCGTCGAGGACGGGGTGGTGCACGCCGTACCGCTCGACGGCGGCGGCCAGCGCGTCGGCGTCCTTCTCGTGCTCGAACTTCGGCGAGTGCACACCGATCACCACGAGGACGTCGGCGTACTTCTGCTCAAGGGGACGCAGCTCGTCGAGCACGTGCAGGCAGTTGATGCAGCAGAAGGTCCAGAAATCCGCAATGACGATCTTGCCCCGGAGGTCGGCGAGCGTCAGCCGCCGCCCGCCGGTGTTCAACCAGGCTCGACCCCGCAGTTCGGGAGCCCGCACGCGTGCACTCATGACCCCATCGTGCCCTACCGGCTGACGCCCACCAGCGTGAAGGGGTGGGCCGGCGCGGCGACGGACACGGATTGCGGCAACGCGGGCCCTCACGCCGGCCGGACGCCGCGACGTGCCGCGAACTGGGAGCTTGGCCGGCGGGCAGGGCGAGCCCCGAAACAGCGGCGGCGGGGTCACGGACGAGCCGTGACCCCGCCGTCGGGTAGGCCGGCTCAGCCGCCGGTCGCCTCCTTGAGGCAAAGCACCGGGTTGGCGGTGGCGCCACGGAGGTCCACATGCGGCATGGCCGGGTCGGGGCACTTGTCCTTCGACTCGACCTTGGACACCACGCTGAACGCCTCCGGTTCGGCGCAGTCGGCGGCCACCGCGGTGCTGCCGGAACGCTTGACGCACGAGCCGATCGGCGGGTCGAAGGCGTTCGCGTCGTCCGACCCGCCGATCATGCCGAGCAGCATCAGCAGGCCGAGCGGAATGGCCAGGATGAGCACGGCGGCGACCAGTACCGCGGCGAGTACCCGTCCGTTGCGTACCTTCGGTGCCGGGGTTTCCGCAGCCGGTTCGGCGACCGGCTTGAAGGCGTCGAAGCGGCCCTGCTCCGCCTCGCCCGATCCGCTGCCCGGACCCGGGCTCCACGGCGGTGCGGACTGCGGCGGCGGAGGGTACGCCGGATTGTGCTCGCCGCCCGGCTCGGACCGGAAGGGGGCGCCGTAGGTGCCACCCGGGCGCTCGGACGGCCCGCCGAACGGGTCGTTGCCCGGCGCACCGAACGGGTCACGCGGCGCGCCGCCGAACGGGTCGGCCGGGCGGTCCGGCTCGGGGTGCGGCCGTACGCCGTTGACCGGCCGGTTGGCTGGCGGCGCGTCGACGAAGGACGGAATGCCCGGCGGGAAGGGAGGTGGGGCAGCCGGCGACGCCGGAGCGGCCGGACCGGCGAAGGCATTGGGCCCGCCCATCGGCGGCTCCCGGTCGGCGAAGCGGGGCTCCGGGGTCGGCTCGTACCGCTCCGGGCCCTGATCGCCGCGCGCCGCGCCGGGTCCACGTCGAACCGACCGGACCCTGGTCGAAGCGGGCACCAGCGGCTGCTCGTCGTGCTCCGGTGCCGGCCCTCGGTGTGCTCGGTGCGGGCCGGCCGGCCGTACACCCGTGGTTGTGGCGCGGGCGAACCGGCCGGGCGAACCGGGTGGTCGGCCGGGGGCATGACCCGACTGGACAGTGGCACGGAGGCGCTTGCCGCGACAGCACCGCCGGCCGGCGACGCGGGCCGGCCCTCGGCCTCGGGAGAGGTACGGGGCGCCGGGATCGCCGGGGACTGCGCTTCGTCGTGTCGGGGCTCAGGGTGACCCCAGGCCGGGCCACCGGCCGACCCGGCCGGGTCGTCGTTGAACGGCGGGGGCTGCGCGAAGTCCGCGGGCGGCGTGGCGGCCAGGCTGGCACCCGGCACTCGCTGCTCCTGCGGCGGCAACGGCACCATGTTGGCCGGGGAGATGCCCGGTGCGGGTGCCGGCTGATAGACCGGATCGTCGGACCGACCCGGATCGGGCTCGGTGTTGGTTCGGGGTGCGTCGGGCTCCGCGGCCGGCTGACCCCACGCCTCTCCGGGCGCCCACGGCTGGATGTCGGGCATGGCGCTTCGGTCGGCGGCGGTACAGGACGGAGCGGCTCGGCGGACGGGCTCCAGGACGCGGCGGCCCGGCAGCCGGGTTGCCGCCAGCCCAACCGGGCGACTCCTCCCGGGCGGGGGTGGCCCAGTCGGGCTGCGACGGCCGGTCACCGCCCGCGTGCCAGCCCTCCACCGGTTGGTCGCTGGCCCATCCGCCAGCAGGTTCCCGCCGCTGGCCGGCCGCCCAGCCGGGCTGCTCCGACTGCTCGGCGGGCCACGCCTCGGCGTGGGACGACCCGTCGGTGGGCCGCTGCTGCTGACCCGCGTCGGCGACGGGCACCTGAGCGCTGGCCCGGGCCGCCGGCTCGCGGGCGGGCGTCGGCTGGTCGTTCTGCGCCCAGGCCGGCTGGGGCGGCTCGGGCTGACCGGGGTCGAGGACCAGCCGGGGGTCTGATCGTCGCTGCGGGGCACGCCGGCCCAGTCGGGCTGCTGACCGCCCCAGCCGCTGGGCGCTGCCGAGTTGGACTGGCCCGCGCCGGCTGACCGCTGGCCCAGCCCGGCTGGCTGGTGGTCCAGTCCGGTTGGCCTGCCGGTGGTTGACCGTTGGCGCGGTCGGGCTGGCCGGCGGCCGGCTGGTTCGGCGTCCACTCTGCCGGCTGCGCGGTGTCCGCAGTGGCGGGCTCGGTGGCCCAGGCGGGCGCGGTCTGGTCGCCGTTCGCCCAGGCTGACCCCTCCGATGTGGGCGGACCGGCCGGCGCCCAACCCGGGGTCGGCTGCTGCGGCTGGTCTCCCGGGGTGCCCAGGGCTGCTGGCTGCCGGCGGGCTGGTCCCAGTTGCCGGGCACGGCTTCCGCCTGACGGGTCGCCTGGGCGCTGCCCCACGCGTTGCCCTGCTGGTTCGCCCACGCTGGTGCGGACGTGTCCGGGCGGGCGGGTGGTGGCGGAGCCCAACCGAGGTCGGGGGCGGATGCGCCGTACCCGTTGTCCTGCTGAGTCGGACGGTCGCCGTACGGCGCCGGTCCGCCGCCGCCCGGCGGCGCCTCGTCCGGCTCCTGGCCGGGGCGGTGCGGGCCCTCGGACGTCATGCGTGCGCCTCCTCCATCACATGTCGGCCGCCGTCGCCGATGGTCTCGGCAGGGCAGCCGGCGGTGCCGGCGTACCGGCGATGCCGGCTCCCCGCACCGTATCCCGGTAGCCGCTGGTGGGCTTCCGGGGAGCTTCGATCGTCACTGTCCGTCGCCGGGCGGTGTCGAGGTGCTTCTATCGCCTCGGCCTGCCCCGAGCGCGGACGACGACCGAGCCCCACCGTACCGGGCGCTGCGTCGGGGCGGTATCCCGGTGTCAGCGGCCGGTCGTAACGCCGACGACCCGCCCGGTGTGCCCGGGCGGGTCGTCGATCTGGAGGAGGCGGATAACGTCGTGTGGCGTCAGTGCATGTGACGCTGGGCGATGGCGAGGATCTCGTCGCGGACCGCGGGCGAACTGGCGGAGCGCAGGGCCCGCTCGATGGCACGGGCGCGGCGGTTGGCGTCGCGGCGGTTGCGGATTCGCTCGATCATGCTCATGGTGTCTCTCCTCCTGGCTATTCGGTTGTCGTCCCGTCGTCTCTTCAATTGAAGCGCAGTGGGGCCGGATTTTCCAGCGATTATTAGGTGAGCTGAGCCACCAGCCTACGAATCTTAGGTTGGCAACCCGCGTCGGCAACCTTTTCTTCGTCCAACGGAAACGGCCGGTGCGCCGGGCGGCAACCCGTGGCACACCGGCCGTAGCCGTACGGACGCGTCAGGTCCAGGCGAGCAGCGCCGCCTCCGGATCGGCGAGGAAGTCGCCCACGTCACGGAGGAACTTCGACCCCAGCTCACCGTCGACGATCCGGTGGTCGAAGGAGAGGCCGAGCGTGGTGACCAGGCGCGGCTTGACCTTGCCCTTGTGGACCCAGGGCTGCTCGCGTACCGCACCGAACGCCAGGATCGCCGACTCACCCGGGGGCAGGATCGGCGTTCCGGTGTCCACCCCGAACACCCCGACGTTGGTGATGGTCAGAGTGCCGCCGGACATGTCGGCCGGCGAGGTCCTGCCGGCCTTGGCGGTCTGCACCAGGTCGGTCATCGCGTCGGCCAGCTCACGCAGGGTCAACCGGCCAGCGTCCTTGATGTTCGGCACGATCAGGCCGCGTTCGGTGGCCGCCGCGATGCCGAGGTTCACGTACTCCTTGACGACGATCTCGTCGCCGGCCCAACTGGAGTTGACCATCGGGTGCCGCCGGACCGCCAGCAGCACCGCCTTGGCGACCAGCAGCAGCGGCGAGACCCGCACGTCACGCCACTCCCGCCGCCCGCGCAGCCGGTCCAGCGCCTTCATGGCGCGGGTCACGTCCACGGTCAGGAACTCGGTGACGTGCGGGGCGGTGAAGGCCGAGCGGGACATGTTCTCGGCGGTGAGCTTCCGTACGCCCTTGACCGGGATGCGCTGCTCGCGATCCGCGCCGAAACTCGCGGCCGAGCTGACCGGGCTGGTGACCGTCAGCGGCTCGGTCGCCGCCGGGGCCGCCGCCCGTTGTACGTCCTCCCGGGTGATCGAGCCCGACGGGCCGGACCCGGTGAGCGTGCTCAGGTCGACCCCCAGGTCCTTGGCGAGCTTGCGCACCGGCGGCTTGGCCAGCACCGGTCCGCTGCTCCGGCCGTTGCCATTGACCGCCGGAGGCGGGGGCTGCACCGGTGCCGGGACGACCGGCACCGGGCTGTGCTGGACCGGTGCGGCCGGTACCGCCGCCGGTGCGGAAGCGGCCGGAGCAGCGCCCTTGCGGGGGCGACGCTTCGCCGCCGTGGTACGCGGGCCGTACCCGACGAGAACGGCGGTACGGCCACCCGGGGCTGGACCACCGATCAGGCCCGGCTCGACCGCACCCTCGGTCGGCGCGACCTCGACGGCGGCCAACGACGCCGCCGACGGGGTGGGCAGGTCAGTGGCTGGCGCACCGGTGGTGGACTGCTCGACCGGGCCGGCGCCCGGTTCGGTGTCGATCGCGATGATCGGGGTGCCGACCTCGACGGTCGAGCCCTCCGGGTGGAAGATCGCCTGGACCTGGCCGGCCCACTTCGCCGGGATCTCCACGGCCGCCTTCGCCGTCTCCACCTCGACGATCGGCTGGTTCAGCTCGATCGTGTCGCCCACCTTGACCAGCCAGGCGAGGATCTCGCCCTCGGTCAGACCCTCGCCCAGGTCGGGCAGGTTGAATTCCTTGATCCGCGACATGCCGCTCACCAGCCGAAGGTGCGGTCGACGGCGTCGAGCACCCGGTCGAGGTCGGGAAGGTACTCCTCCTCCACCCGGGCCGCCGGGTAAGGGGTGTCGAAGCCGGCCACCCGCAGCACCGGCGACTCCAGCGAGTAGAAGCACTCCTCGGTGATCCGGGCCGCGACCTCCGCACCCATGCCTAGGTTGGACGGCGCCTCGTGCACCACCACCGCGCGACCGGTACGACGCACCGACTCGTACACCACACCGAGATCCAGCGGGGAGAGCGTGCGCAGGTCGATGACCTCCAGGTTCCGTCCGTCCTCGGCAGCGGCGGTCGCCGCGTCGAGGCAGGTACGCACCATCGGGCCGTACGCGAGCAGGGTGGCGTCGGTGCCGGCCCGCGCGACCCGGGACGCGTGCAGCGGGTACGCCTCGGACAGCGGGGCGTCCAGGTCGACCGGCCCCTTCTCCCAGTAACGCCGCTTCGGCTCCAGGAAGACGATCGGGTCGTCCGAGGCGATGGCCTGCTGGATCATCACGTACGCGTCCTGCGGGTTGGCGCAGGAGACCACCTTCAGCCCGGCGGTGTGCGCGAAGTACGCCTCGGGCGACTCGGAGTGGTGCTCCACCGCGCCGATGCCGCCGCCGAACGGGATCCGGATCACCATCGGGATGTTGAGCTTGCCCCGCGAGCGGTAGTGCATCTTCGCCACCTGCGACACGATCTGGTCGTACGCGGGGTAGACGAAGCCGTCGAACTGGATCTCGCAAACCGGACGGTAGCCCCGGATGGCCAGGCCGACCGCGGTGCCGATGATGCCGGACTCGGCCAGCGGGGTGTCGATCACCCGCTGGTCACCGAAGTCCTTCTGCAACCCGTCGGTGATCCGGAAGACGCCGCCGAGCTTGCCGACGTCCTCGCCCATGATGACGACCTTCGGGTCGTTCTCCAGTGCCTTGCGCAGGCCGGCGTTGAGGGCCTTGCCGAGGGTGAGCGTCTCCGTGGCCATCAGTGCGCGCTCCCCTCGAACGACTCCAGGTACCGGCTGAACTGCGCGCGCTGCTCGTCGAGCAGCGGCGACCCGTTGGGGTAGACGTGGTCGAACATCGTGTCCGGATCCGGGTTCGGCATGGCGAGCACCCGTTCACGCAGGTCCACCGCCTCCCGGCGGGCCTGCTCGTCGACCTCGCCGAAGAACCCGGCGTCGGCGATCTTCTCCCGCTCCAGGAACGCCTTCATCCGGGCGATCGGGTCCTTGGCCTGCCACGCCTCGACCTCGCTGGCGATCCGGTAGCGGGTCGGGTCGTCGGAGGTGGTGTGCGCGCCCATCCGGTAGGTGTACGCCTCGATCAGGCTCGGGCCCTGCCCGTGCCGGGCGTTGTCCAGCGCGTGCCGGGTCACCGCGTACGTGGCCAGCACGTCGTTGCCGTCGACCCGGATGCCGGGGAACCCGAAGCCGGCGGCCCGCCGGTAGAGGGGGATTCGGGTCTGTCGCTCCAGCGGCTCGGAGATGGCGTACTGGTTGTTCTGGCAGAAGAACACCAGCGGTGAGTTGAACACGCCGGCCCAGACGAACGCCTCGTTGACATCGCCCTGGCTGGTGGCACCGTCGCCGAAGTAGGCGATCACCGCCTCGCCGTCGTCGGTGCCGGTCTTGCCGTCCATCGCGACGCCCATGGCGTAACCGGTGGCGTGCAGGGTCTGCGCCCCGATCACGATCGTGTACATGTTGAACTTGAACTCGTTCGGGTCCCAGCCACCCTGGTCGACCCCGCGGAACAGGCCCAGCGGCATGATCGGGTCGATGCCACGGCAGTAGAGCACGCCGTGCTCGCGGTAGGTGGGAAAGGCCATGTCCTGCGTACGCAGCGCCCGGCCGGAACCGACCTGCGCCGCCTCCTGGCCGAGCAGGCTCGCCCAGATGCCCAGCTCGCCCTGCCGTTGCAGGGCCGTCGCCTCGGCGTCCAGCTTGCGGACGAGCACCAGGTCGCGGTAGAGGCCGCGGTACTCCTCGTCGGTGAAGTCGACGCGGTACTCGGTGCCGTCCGGGCCGGTCACGCTCTCGATCCGCTCGCCGGAGGGCGTGAGCAACTGCACCAGCTCCGGATCGCCGGTGGTGGCCTTCCTGGATCGGGGTGCGGCTCGCCGGCCGCGGGCCGGGGCCCCGGGGTCGCCCTTTGCCATCCGTCTCTCCCTGTCGTGTCTGCGTCGGCACCGGGGGGTCACCCGGCCGCGCGACTCGTGCGCCCGTCCCGGCTGGTGCCGGGATGGTTCCTGGCGGCCGCGCCTGACCCCGGTAGGGGTTGCCGCGCGGCATGAGCCGGATTCTGGCCGAACCCGGTTCGGGAGCGCCGGTGCCCAGTCGCGCCTACCGCGTGGGTGCGCGGAGGTCGCGGCTGCGCTGCCGCCGTGACTCCAGTTTCGCATCAGAGGTGAGGCGTCCCACACCCCGCCCGCCCCGCATCCGGTGGCCAGCCCGCTTCGTTACCCGAAGTGCCGCAGTGTCGGGTCGAGCGACTCGCGGCCGTTCCGGTGGTGGTTCGTCACCATTCGGCCAGATACGCGTGTCGACACGCGGTGTGGTCTTGGCTGACGCAGAGTCACTGCCCCAGGCTGATCGCGCGGGTCGGCTCCAGCTTCCGAAAGGCCCGCGAGGGCGCCCGGAGGGCGGCTTCGACCAGGGGTGACGACGAGGGGGTGCGTGGTGTCCGAACCAGGTGAAGGCCCCGGTGCGCCGATCCTCGGCCGGCATCGGGCGCCCGGCTACCGGCGCGTGGTGGGTGCGCACCGGGCCGTGCGTACCGCGGGGCCCACCCGGGGCTATCTGCTGACGGTGGCGCTGCTCGCGGGCACCGCCTCGATGCCGGTCCTCGCCGCGATCAGCACCGGCTCCGCGACCGTCGGCAGTACGGCGCTGCCGGACGGCAGCACGCCGTTCATCCCGACACCCTCGGTCGGACCGGTGGTGGTCCCACCGCCACCCAGCGGCTC
>NZ_SAIY01000006.1 GCF_010560025.1 Verrucosispora sioxanthis | reverse complement strand
GGCCGGCAGGGCGGCGGAAATGGTCGCTGACATGTAACTCAATGTACGCAGCACGAGCCAGTCTCGCCCCTACCGCGGTTTCCGGGGACGACGGCGGTGTCGCCCCTGCCCCGTCCGTGCGACTACCCCAGCCGCTTGCGGAAGTGTTCGATGGTGCGCCGCAGTCCCTCCTCCGGCGCGACGGTCGGCTCGTAGCCGAGCGCTTCCCGGGCGAGGGTGAGATCCGGACGACGCATCTCCGGATCGTCGGCGCTACGCGTGACGAATGTCACCTGAGAGCGGCTGTCGCAGAGCGACACGATCGTCTCGGCCAGCTCCCGCATGCTCATCTCGTGCTCGGTGCCGCAGTTCACCGGCCCGCTCTCGGTCGAGTCCAGCAACAGCAGGATGCCCCGGACCAGGTCGGCGACGTAGCAGATGGAACGGGTCTGGTTGCCGGTGCCGTGCACCGTGATCGGCTCGCCCCGCATCGCCTGCGAGATGAAGGTCGGGATGGCCCGCCCGTCGTCGGGCCGCATCCTCGGCCCGTAGGTGTTGAAGATCCGCACGATCGCGGTGTCCACGCCTCGACTGCGGCGGTACGCCATCGTCGCGGCCTCCGAGAAGCGCTTCGCCTCGTCGTAGACGCTGCGAATGCCGATCGGGTTGACGTTGCCCCAGTACGTCTCCCGCTGCGGGTGTTCCTTCGGGTCGCCGTACGCCTCCGAGGTGGAGGCCAGCAGGAACCGGGCGCCGTCGGCTGCGGCCCGCTCCAGCAGGTGCAGGGTGGCCACCGAGCCGACCCGCAGGATCTCCACCGGCAGCTTCTCGAAGTCCGTCGGGCTGGCCGGCGAGGCCATGTGCAGGATCGCGTCGAACCGCTCCGCCACCGCCGGATGGCTGGGCAACCCGTCGGAGATGTCGGCCTCCACCAGCGTGAAGGTCGGCGTGTCGAGCAGGTGTGCGACGTTCTCCTTGGACCCGGTGACGAAGTTGTCGAGGGCGACGACTGTGCAGCCGCGCTCGATCAGGGAATCCACCAGGTGCGACGGGACGAACCCGGCCCCGCCGGTGACCAGGATGCGGTGACCGGGACCGAAGCGCTGCTCAACCTTCATGAGTTGTCAGCCTAAAGGAGCCCGGTGGCCGGTCCGTCGGGACGGTCAGGCCAGTCCCCGGTAGCGGCCCCGGTGGTGCAGCAGCGGCTCCACGTCGTCGGTCAGTTCCACCCGCTCGATGGTCGCCTCCACCAGCAGACCCCAGCCGTACTGCCGGGCACCGTCGAGGCGGCAGCCGGCCCAGCCGCCCGCGTCGTCCGGCACCGGCCCGTACGGCGTGTCCAGCCAGCCACCGATGGCGAACAGGCCGCCCGGCGAGGGGAACAGGCCGGCGAACCGGTCGGCGAGCTGCCGGTGCGACGGACCGGGCCACGGCGAAAACGGCCGGCCTCCTGACCGCCGCCCACAGCTCCGACTCGGCGTCCACCAGCCTGAAGGAGCAGTCGGCCTGGCTCACCCTCGGCGACCAGGGTCGACGACAATGTCAGGCCGGCCGGCCCCGGCGCCGTCCAGAGGGTCACCGGCGCGGCGAGCCGGCCCCGCAGCCGGCGTACGGGGCGAACGATCCTCGGCCGGCGCGGCGAACGGTCGGTGTGGTGGATCCGGGCACCTGCCCATGATTCACGTGAAACATTGTGACCCGTCCGCCCGGTTCGTGGGCCTCGGCTACAGTTTCGCGAGATGCGGCATATTAAAAACTCAGGTGGACACCACACGGCGATCTGGTGCGACGGTCAGCGGCGGGGTGACCAGGGCGAGCAGTTCGGGCTGGCGGCGGTCCAGCACGTCGCCGGCCAGGTACGCGCCGAGCAGCGCCGCGCCGACGCCGTAGGCCACGCCCAGCGGCAGGCCCAGCCAGAGCCACGCGTCGCCGAGCAGTGCCGCGAGCGAGCACCATCGGTGCGGCGAGCGCCCCGGTGGCCACCATGGCCAGCAGGGTCAGCATGCCCTTGACCACCCCGGCTCCGCTGTTCATCGCGAACGGGTTGCTCGTCTCCGGCAGCGAGCAATACCCAGCACCGAGACGAACGAGCTGACCGCCAACCCGGCACCGTAGGTGGCGACCAGTGCACCCGCCAGCGAACTGATCCACGTCGGCTCGCCGAGCACCAGCGATCACCACGGCGACCACCGCCAGCATCGGCAGCACGTAGAGCGAGAACGCGGTGATCCGGCGCGCAGCTCCAGCCGCCCGGCACACCGGCCAATACGTTTGCCGCGGTACGCGCTGCCGTCGAAGCCGAACTGGTTGGCCAGTCACCGCGGCGAGCAGACCGACGAAGAGCATGGGAGAGGCTGACCAGCACCGGCGAGGAGTCCCTGGCGGCGCTGAAGCCCTGCTCGCTGTCGAAGGTGAAGCCCCGCCCACCGAAATTGACCATCACCGGCACGAAGAGACCGACCACCGCGATGGTGATCAGGTTGGCGCGTCGTCGTATGTCCCGCCACCAGTAGCGGGCCTCCTGGCGACCAGGCACCGGAACCGTCCTGGTGCAGCCAGCCGGTGGCTCCGGGGGAAGAGCTGGGCCACCACGCCGCCGGTGACTCCGGCCGTGCCCGGGTGGGTCCGGCGGTCGCCGCCCACCATCGCCGACTCCAGCGAGCTGACCGGCTCGGCCGCGACGTCGACGGGCTCCGCCCGGCGGCCCGGCCGGTGTGCCCACGCGGTGGGCGCGGGGTCGAGGACCGGGTCGGACCTCGATCCGATTCGTCCGGTCGATCGATGGCCGGTGCGGATCTGCCGGTTTCGGGGATGTGACCGGTCGGGGCCGGCGGCTAGCGTGGCGGGTGCACGCCACCGTCGATGTCGTCGGTCGTGCCGTCGAGGGGGGCGAAGATGAGGCTGCCGCGTTCGGTCGCCGGATGGACGATCGCGGTGTTCGGCGTGCTGGCGCTGGTGTTGGGGGCGGTCGGCCTGCTCTGGCCGGAGGCACTGCTGCGGATGCTCGGCTTCGAGATTCCACCGAGCCGCGCACCTGGCGACTACACGGGTGTCTTCGTGACGGCCTCCTCGATGGCCTCGTTCAACATGGGGGTCTACTACCTGCTCGCCACGGCCACCGAGTGGCGTGCCTTCTACCGCTTCACGGTGGTGTTCCGGCTGGTCACGTCCGCGGTTTTCACCCTCGCGGTGCTGGCCGACATCGCGCCGGGACGGTTCTTCGGGGTGGCGGCCTGGGAGGGCCTGGGCGCGTTGGCGACCGCCGGCGGCCTCTGGTGGGACGCACGTCGGTCCACCGGCGCGGGTACGACCGGTGTCCGACGGATCATCGATCCGACGGTCGGGAGCGGATCGACTCCCGACGAAGCGGAGCGCGACGACGACCGGCGCGGTGCCGGAACATCGGCTGTGGGGCCGGCCACCGATGCGGTTCAGTGAGCGGCCGGCAGAGTTCGGTATTTTCGAGGTTGTGACCGACACCCCGCCCGGCGCCCTGCCGACGCCCATCGTGCCTGGTCTGACTGATTTGCAGGTATTCGCCCGAGGTGGCTACGCCACCGTCTACCGGGCGACGCAGATCTCGGTGGGTCGCGAGGTCGCCGTGAAGGTGGAGAACCGGACGCTGGTCAGCGACCGGGACCAGGCCCGCTTTCTGCGCGAGGCGCGAGCGGCCGGTCGGATGTCGTCCCACCCGCACGTGGTCGACCTGTTCGACGTCGGGGTCACCATCGACCAGCACCCATACCTGATCATGGAACTGTGCGACGGTTCGTACGCCGAGCGGATGCGCAACTCGCCGCTGGACGCCGTCGAGGCCCGCGATCTCGGTGTCAAGATCGCGGACGCCATCGCCCACTCGCACGCCGCCGGCGTGCTGCACCGTGACGTCAAGCCGGCGAACATCCTCCACTCGCATTTCAACCCGGCGGTACTCGCCGACTTCGGCCTCGCCGTGGTCGCCGAGATGCGGGACGCCTCGGTGGCGCTGGAGGTGCTCACGCCGGCGTACGCGCCGCCGGAGATGTTCAGCCACAGTCCACCGTCGCCGGCCGTCGACGTGTACGCGCTCTGCGCCACCCTCTACGCGGTCATGCACGGCCGGCCGCCGCGCTGGCAGAGCGAGCGCAACCCGAGCCTGGTCACCGTGCTGGAGATGTTCCACCAGCCGATCCCCGGCCTGCCCGGCGTCCCGAAGGCCCTGATCGACGTGCTGCGGGCCGGCATGGCCAACGATCCCGCGGACCGGCCGTCCGCCGCGGAACTGCGCGACCTGCTCACCAACCTCACATTGGACGGCTCAGGCGCAGCGGACGGCGGGGCGAGTCCCGGGGTGGCACCGATCGGCGGTGCTGCCACCGGTGGCCATGACGCCGGCCGCCCCGCACCGCCGGCCGGGGCGGATCCACCGAGCGCAGCCGGCGCCGACGCTGGTTCCTCGGTGCGGCGGGGGTGGTCGCTCTGCCGCCTCGGCGGGCGTCGGTGCCTGGGCGGCCGGTGGCGGGCCGTCGCCGCAGCCCAGCATCCCGGCCCGTCCGGCGGCAACCGGGATGCTCCGCCCAGGTTGCGCCACCCACCCCGAGGCGCTTCCCGCCGGTGCCCAGTGCGCGACGGAACTGGAGTGCTTCGGGCCGGTGCAGGTGCGTGGCCAGCGGGCCGAGGCCAGCCGGATGCCCTGCGACGCCCGGCACACCTGGGAGAGCTACGCCCAGGGGCGGTTGCCGGCCGCGCTGGCCGACGCCGGGCACGACGAGATCGTCGCCGACCCCCGAGTCCGGCAGGTCTGCAACGAGGAGACGTTCCGCCTGGTCAGTGGGCTGCGCCAGGCGGTTGGTTGGAATCTTGAGGTGCTGCCGCCGGCGGACGCGGACACCGACCTCACCTACCGCTGCCTGGCCGGGCGGGGCCTGAACGGGCTGGCTTCGCCCACGCTCACCAGCGGCTGATCCGTCCCTGACGGCCGGGGAGGGTCAGCGTGCCCGCCGATCGCGTCGATGTCGGTCCCGCATCGCGCGGACCGCCTCCCGGTCGCCCAGGGTCTCCAGTGTGTCGGCATCGATGCCGGACGGCTCGATCCCCGGCCCCACGGACGGCTGCCCGCGCTCGAGTCGAGCGTCGGCGTCACGCTGACGGGCAGCGGTGACGGCCACTCCCGCGACGGTGGCGAGCAGTACACAGAGCAGCGCGCCCGCCACCCCGAGCAGATCCTGCCGACGCCCTACCACCAGCACCGCGAGCAGCCAGAACGCCGCCAAGGCCGCGACCACCGCCACGGTCCGTGCGTCGGATCCTGAGAACCGTCTCACCCGTCCAGAATGTCGGAGATTGCCGATCTGTCAACAGCAGCCAGCTTCACCGCGCGGAACAGCTGACAAACAACAGCTTGCCGGATGGCGGTGAGCTGCGACAGTGCCGGGCGAGTCGGAAATGCGCCCTTCTGGGCGACGACACTCGTCACCGGACGACCGACTGCCCGGTCGCCCGGTGCCGTCACCGGGGACCCCGCCGCGCCAACGGCCACGGGCGTGTGGTCACCGCCGGCCCGTCAGCGGGCACCGAGCCGTCGGGTGCCGGGCAGGTGGGTGATGCCCCAGGTGGCGATGCTGTCCAGCACCGGCGCGAGCTCCCGGCCGCGCTCGGTCAGGTGGTACTCGTACCGCCGGGGACGCTCGCTGTAGAGGTGGCGTGCGACGATTCCGCACTCCTCCAGCCGACGGAGCCGGTCTGCGAGCGTGTTGGTCGGCATCGCTTCGGCTGCGGCCGCCAGGTCGGCGAATCTGAGCTCACCGCGGAACAGCAGGTCACGCACGATGAGCAGGGACCATCGGTCGCCGACGAGATCCAGCGTGCCGGCGATCGCGCAGTCCGAGCGGGGGGCCGCGTTCCGGGTCGATGACATCCGCACCTCCGAGTCACTTGCGACATACAAGTTACCCCCCTAGAGTCACTTGCAAAACACAAGTCACTTGGAGGGGCCCGTGACCGTGCCCGCGCGTACCCGGTCTTCCTGGTTGTCGAGCCCACCCGCGATCGTCGCCGTCGGCTGGTTCTGCGCCGCGCTCGCGGCGAGCGCCCTGGGTGCCTTCCGTACCTCACCGGGCGACCCGCCGGTGGCGCTGGCCCTCGCCGCTGGCCTACCGCCGCTGACGGTGCTCGTCCTCGCCGGGTGCTCGTCACGATTCCGTGCCTGGGCCCGCAGTCTCGAGCTACGGTTCCTCACCCTGTTGCAGACCTGGCGGGTCGCGGGACTGGCGTTCCTGGCGCTCGCCGCCGTCGACGCGCTACCGGCTGGCTTCGCCCTGCCGGCCGGTCTCGGCGACGTGGCCATCGGGCTGACCGCGCCGCTGATGGCGGCCTTCGTGGTCGACCGCGCCAACCGGATCTTCGTCATCTGGACGGCCCTGGGCATCGCCGACCTGCTTCTCGCCGTCACTCTCGGCGTCCTCTACTCGGCCAGTCCGGCCGGTCTGCTGCGCGTCGATCTCGACACCGGACTCATGTCCACGCTGCCGATGAGCCTCGTCCCCGCCTTCGGCGTCCCCATCACCCTGGTCGCCCACCTGCTGTCGCTGATCAGGCTCTCCGGGCGCTGAGCGCCCGCCGGGACCGGCCCGCCGGATGGTGGTACCTCGACACGGACGGCTACTTTCAGTGCCACAGGAGACACCGAACCGTAGCGAGGTTGCCAATGGGTGTAAGCCTCTCCAGCTCCCGGTGGCGCTCGGTGGCCACCACGGCGGCGGTCGCGCTGACCCTGCTGCTCGGTGCGGCGGCGGGCTGCGACAGTCGGAAGGAGCCGGATCTGCCGTCCGTGCAGGAGAAGCTCCGCGAGTCGCACATCTGGGGCCAGCCGGTCCTACGGATCGGGGTGGCCGACGACGAACCGCTGATGGGTGAGATCCGCGACGGAGACCACGTCGGTTTCGACGTCGAGATCGCCCGGTACATCGCCGCCTCCCTCGGCTACGAGGGAGAGCACCGGCTGGAGTTCGTGGCGGTGTCCACGGAGGACCGGATCCCGGCTCTGCAGGGCGGAGTGGTGGACCTGGTGGTCTCCAGCTTCTCGATCACGGAAGAACGCAAGAAGCTCGTCAGCTTCGCCGGGCCGTACTTCGTGACCACGCAGGAGGTGCTGGTGCCGACCCGGCACAAGGACACCATCCGCACCATCGAGGACCTACGGAACCCGACGTACCGGATCTGCACCAGCGGCGGCTCCACCACCGAGGCGGAGTTGGAGAAGAACCAGGTCCGCACGCTTGTGGTGAAGGACGTCTGGGACTGCGTCAAGGGCATCCGGGCCGGCAAGTACGACGCGGTCAGCTCCGACGAGACGATCCTCGCCGGCTTCCTGGCCCGGTACCCGACCGAGTTCGAGATCGTCGACATGCCGTTCGGCACCAGCGAACTACTCGGCGTCGGCGTGCCGATCGGTGACCCGGCGCTGCGCGACCTGGTCGCCTACTTCCTCGACAAGAGCTACCAGCAGGGACGCAGCGGAGAGGCCAGTCCGTGGCTGACCGCGTACAACCGCACGTTGGGGCCGTGGCTGCGGGGCGAGAAACGGCAGCCGCAACCACTTGACGTACCGAGGCTCGTGGACTTCGACGACAAGGCACCGCAACGATGAGTGCGGCACCCGCCACCGCCGCCGACGACCCGGGCACCGACGGTCCACCGCCGCCCGTGCTACGGACAGCCGCGCCGCCGTCGGCGTTGCCGACGGGGTTGCCGATCCCGGCGGGACGGGCCGAACCGGGCCCCGGCGCGCTGCGGACGGAGGCCGCTGGCGGCTGGGATCAGGTGGAGCGGCGGGCCCGCGCCAGCCAGTCGTTCTGGACGGCGGTGGTCGGCGTACCGGCGATCTTCTCGGTGTTGCGGCTCGGCATCGAGGCCGGCGGAGAGTTGCAGACCACCTTGCTGCTGGTGGCCAACGTGGGACCGGTCAACCTGCTCGCCGGCTTCCTCACCACGGCGGCCCGCCTGCTCTCCACCGTGCTGGTCGCGGTGTTCGCGCTCGGCGGGGTGCTCGCCGCCAGCGGTCATCGGCTGACCCGCCGGCCGCTCTTCGCCCGGTGGACGGAGATCACGCCGGGCTGGTTCGTCGCGGCGAGTTTCCTGATGGCGCTGGTGACCTGGCCGCTGCTGTACCTTCCGCTGCTGCTGCCCACCTTCGCGGCGGCTTTCCAGCTCCGGCCGGAACGCCTGCACGAGCGCCCCGCCGTGCGTGCCCTGATCCTCGTCGCGGCGTACGCCGGCTACCTCTGGCTGCTCGTGCCGACGCTGCGCGACGCCTGGCGGCAGGGCGAGCCGCTGCCGATCGTGCTCCTCGTCGCACCACCGCTGCTGGCTCTCTTCGTCGCCGGACCACTGCCCAGCGTGGTCATCCGCCCGCTCGCCCCGGTGACCCAGCTCGCCGTGCTGGTGGTGCTGGTCTGGGCGGCGCTGCCGGTGATCAGTACCCCCGTGCTGCCGCTGACGGTGACCACGGTAGGCGAAGCGGGCGCCGCCTCTGTGGATGCCACCGAGGAGATCCGTGGACACGTGGTCACCACCGACGACGTCAACATGGTGATCCTGCAGGAACGCGGCGGCGTGCGGTACGTGCCGGTCGACCAGGTACGCGGACAGGTGCTCTGCCCCTCGGAGGAGGAACTGCCCCGGTACCGGCTGCGCATCCACGACTTCCACGTCGAGGACTCGCTGCTGGAAGGACTCGGCCGTCGGGTACGCCCGGTCCACCGGGTCGACGCCGCCTGTCGCTGAGTCTGGGGCGACAGCGCGTCCGCCGTCGCGGGTTGCGGCATGTTGCGCCTTCCACCGGAAATGATCGCGCGACCTGCCGCATCTCGTGATGATCGAGTCAGTAGGACTTGTCCTGGCCGAGAACGTGTTGGGCGACGAAGTTGAGGATCATCTCCCGGCTGACCGGGGCGATCCGGCCCGCCCGTACCGCCCCGAGCAGGGTGGCCACGCCGTACTCGGTGGTCATGCCGGCGCCGCCGAGCGCCTGCACGGCGGTGTCCACCGCCAGCGCCGCCGCGTCGCCGGCCGCGTACTTCGCCATGTTGGCGGAGACGGCCGCCTCCAGGTCCCGGCCGGCGTCGTAGAGCGCCGCCGCCTTCTGGATCATCAGCCGCGCCAGCTCCACCTGCACCGCCGCGTGCGCGAGGGGATGTGCCACTCCCTGGTGGGAGCCGATCGTCCGGCCGCCCCACACCTTCCGGGTCGCGGTGTACTCCGAGGCGCGTTCGATGGCGTACCGGCCGGTGCCGGCGCCCATCGCGGCGACCGTGATGCGCTCCGGGTTGAGCCCGGCGAAGAGCGCCGGGAGCCCGGCGTCGAGCGACCCGCCGACCAGCGCGTCGCCGGGCAACCGCACCTCGTCCAGGTAGAGCAGGAACTGGTTCTCCGGCGACACGATCTCCATGTCCAGCTTGGACCGGGTCAGCCCGGCCGCGTCGGTCGGCACGATGAACAACGCCGGCTTCAACTTCCCTGTCGAGGAATCCTCGGTCCGGGCCACCACCAGGACAAACTGGGCCTCGTCGACGCCGGAGATGTAGCACTTGCGGCCGGACAGCACCCAGTCGTCACCGTCGCGGCGGGCCACCGTGGCGAGGCGGTGGAAGTTCGAACCGGCCTCCGGCTCGGTGATCGCAAAGACGATCTTCTGAGAGCCGTCGGCCAGCCCTGGCAGGTGGCGTTTGCGCTGCTCCTCGGTGCCGTGTCGGTTGATGACGGTGGCCGCGATGGCGGGGGAGACCACGAGCAGCAGCAGCGGGCAACCGGCCGCGGCCAGCTCCTCGCAGACGATGGCCAGCTCGGTGATGCCACCGCCCCCGCCGCCGTACTCGGTGGGGATGTTGACGCCGAGATAACCGAGTTCGCCGGCCTCCTGCCACAGCTCGGTGGTGTGCTCGCCGGCCTTCGCCTTCTCCACGAAGTACCGGTGGCCGTACCGCCGGCCCAACGCCCGCACGGCGTCGCGGAGTTGGTCCTGCTCGGAGGTGAGGTCGAAGTTCATGACGGCGACTCCTCGTCGGGGGTGACCACGGCCAGCACGGCGGCGGTGTCGACCTGACCGCCGGCCGGCACCGGCAGCTCGGCGACCAGACCGTCGGTGGGGGCGAGCACGGGATGTTCCAGCTTCATCGCTTCCAGGGTCAGCAGCAGGTCACCGGCGGCCACCCGCTGACCGACCCGGACGTGCACCCGGGCCACCGTGCCGGGCAGCGGCGCGACCAGCGACCCGGCGGCCAGCTCCGCGGTGGGCAGCGGGAAACGCGGCAGCTCGGTGAGGCTCATCGCCCCCTCCGGGCCGTCCACGAAGACCTGCGATCCCACCCGGTGTACGCGGTAGGTCCGCCGCACCCCGTCGACATCGAGCACGACCCGCTCCGGGTACGCCTCGACCAGCGCGACGGCCGGCGTTGCCGGGCCGGTGCCGCCCTCCGGGGTCGCGGTGCCGGCGGAGTCGGCGGAGGACACCGACCACTCGGCGAGGCCGCCCGAGCGGTCCAGCCGGTAGCGGGTCTCGATTGCCTCGCCGTCCGGGCCGGCGAACCGGATGACCTGCGGGAAGGCGGGCACATTGCGCCAGCCCGACGGCAGGCCGGCCAGCACCGGAGCGGTAGCCCGGCGAGCGGCGGCCGACGCCAGCGCGGCGGCCAGTGCGACCAGGGGCACCTCGGCGGCGGGCAGGATCGGCTCGAAGACCTCGGGGTGCCGGTCAGGAAGCCGGTATCGACGTCGACGGCGGCGAACTCCGGGCTACGCAGGACGCGGACCAGCAGATCCCGGTTGGTGGCCACACCGTGCAGTTCGGCGCGGGCCAGCGCGCGGGCCAGGGCCCGGGCCGCCTCCGCGCGGGTGGGCGCCCACGCGATCACCTTGGCGAGCATCGAGTCGTAGTGGATGCTCACCGCCGACCCGTCGACCACGCCGGAGTCCAGGCGCACGCCCGGTGTGGTCAGCGGCCCGAACTCGGCCGCCACGCCGGGTAGGGCGAACCGGTGCAGGGTGCCGGTCGCCGGTCGGTACCCGTGCGCGGGATCCTCGGCGCAGAGTCGTACCTCGATCGCGTGTCCGGTGGCCGGTGGCGTCGCGGCCAGCGGCAGCGCCCCGCCCTCGGCGACCAGCAGTTGCAGCCGCACCAGGTCCAGCCCGGTGGTCAGCTCGGTGACCGGGTGCTCCACCTGGAGGCGGGTGTTCATCTCCAGGAAGTGGATCTCCCCGTCTGGCGCGAGCAGGAACTCGACCGTGCCGGCACCGACATAGTCGACCGCCCGTCCGGCGGCCACCGCCGCCTCGTGCAGCCGCTCCCGCACCTCGCCGGCCAGGACGCCGGGCGCCTCCTCGACGATCTTCTGGTGCCGGCGCTGGATCGAGCAGTCCCGCGCGCCCAGGGCGACCACGGTGCCGAGGCTGTCGCCGAAGATCTGCACCTCGACGTGCCGGCCCCGTTCGACGTACCGCTCGATGAAGACCGTGTCGTCGCCGAACGCCGCGGCCGCCTCGCGGCGCGCGCCGGCCACGGCCTCGGTGAGCCCGGCGGCGTCGCGGACCACCCGCATGCCGCGCCCGCCGCCCCCGGCGGACGCCTTCACCAGCACCGGAAAGTCCGTCACCTGCCCCGGGTCGGTCCAGGTGGGCAGCATCGGTACGCCGGCCTCGGCGAGCAGCGCCTTGGCGGCCAGCTTGTCGCCCATCGCGGCGATCGCCTTCGCGGGCGGGCCGACCCAGGTCAGGCCCGCGTCGGCGACCGCCGTGGCGAACTCGGCGTTCTCGGCGAGGAAGCCGTAGCCGGGATGGACGGCGTCCGCACCGCACCGGCGGGCCGCATCCAGGACGAGATCGATGCGCAGGTACGTCTCGGCGGGCGCGTTACCGGGCAGCCGGACCGCCTGGTCGGCCTCGGCGACGAACGGCGCGTCGGCGTCCGCGTCGGAGTGCACGGCGACCGTCTCGATCCCGAGCGCCCGGCAGGTGGCGAAGACCCGACGGGCGATCTCCCCCCGGTTCGCGACCAGCAGCTTCCGAATCACCTGCTGTATCTCCTTTCGTTCGCGACTGCGGGACTCCGCTTCGCTGCGTTCCTCGCGCTCACGGGTGTCCGCCTTTCGTTCGCGACTGCGGGACTCCGCTTCGCTGCGTTCCTCGCGCTCACATCCGGAAGACGCCGAAGCCGGCGGTGCCCTGCACCGGTCCGCTGTGGATGGACGAGAGACACAGGCCGAGGACGGTACGGGTGTCCCGGGGGTCGATCACCCCGTCGTCGTAGAGCCGACCGGAGAGGAACAGCGCGCCGGACTGGGACTCGATCTGCTGCTCGACCATCATCCGCATCGCCGCGTCGGAGTCCTCGTCGAACTCGCGACCCCGGGCGGCGGCGGCCTGCCGGGCCACGATGGACAGCACCCCGGCCAACTGCGCCGGCCCCATCACCGCCGACCTGGCGTTGGGCCAGGTGAACAGGAACCTCGGCTCGTACGCCCGGCCACACATGCCGTAGTTGCCCGCGCCGTACGAGGCGCCCAGGTTCACCGTCAGGTGCGGCACCGTCGAGTTCGACACCGCATTGATCATCAGGGCGCCGTGCTTGATGATGCCGCGTTGTTCGTACTCGGTGCCGACCATGTAGCCGGTGGTGTTCTGTAGGAAGATCAGCGGGGTGTCGCTGGCGTTGGCGAGCTGGATGAACTGCGTCGCCTTCTGCGCCTCCTCGCTGAACAGCACCCCCCGGGCGTTGGCCAGCACGCCGACCGGGTACCCGTGCAGTTCACCCCAGCCGGTGACCAGCGCGGTGCCGTAGGCCGGCTTGAACTCGTCGAACTCGCTGCCGTCGAGCACCCGGGCGAGCACCTCGCGCGGATCGAACGGCACCTTGAGGTCGGCGCTGGCGATGCCGAGCAGCTCCTCCGGGTCGTACTTCGGTGGTCGCGGCATCGGGTTGCGCGGCGCCGGACCCCGCTTGCGCCAGTTGAGCCGGCGTACGCACTGCCGGGCCAGCCGGATGCCGTCGCGCTCGTCGGCGGCGAGGAAGTCGGCCAGGCCGGATGTCGTGGCGTGCATGGCCGCGCCGCCCAACGACTCGTCGTCGGCGTCCTCACCGGTGGCCATCTTCACCAGCGGCGGCCCGGCCAGGTAGACCTGCGAACGGTCCCGGATCATGATCGTGTAGTCGGACATCCCGGGCACGTACGCGCCACCGGCGGTGGCGTTGCCGAAGACCACGCTGACCGTGGGGATCTTCTCGGCCGAGAGCCGGGTCAGGTCGCGGAACACCCGGCCACCCGGAATGAAGATCTCCGCCTGGGTGGGCAGGTCCGCGCCGGCCGACTCGACCAGGTTCACCATCGGCAGCCGGTTGGCCAGGGCGATCTCGCCGGCCCGCCGGGTCTTCGCCAACGACCACGGGTTCACCGCGCCACCGCGTACCGTCGGATCGTTCGCGACGACCAGACACTCCACGCCCTCGACCACACCGATCCCGGTCACCACGCTGGCACCGATCGGAAAATCGGTGCCGTACGCGGCGACCGGCGACAGTTCGAGGAACGGGCTGTCCTGGTCCAGCAGCAGCTCGATGCGCTCGCGGGGGAGCAGCTTGCCGCGCTTGTGGTGCCGGGCCACGTACTTCTCGCCGCCGCCGGCTCGGGCGGTGTCGAGCGCGGCGTCCAGCTCGGCGAGGCTGTCCAGCAGCGCGTCCCGGTTCGCGTGGAAGGCCGGCGAGGATGGGTCGATCGCGGTGTCGAGTGTGCTCAAAGGCCCATTCCCTTCGCGATGATCTCGTTCATGATCTCGGTGGTGCCGCCGCCGATGCCGAGGATCCGGGCGTCGCGGTAGTGCCGCTCCACCTCGGCGTCGCGCAGATAGCCGAAGCCGCCGTGCAGTTGCAGGGCCTGATCGACGACCCGGTCGGCGGCCGAGACCGCCACGTTCTTCGCCATCGCCACCTCGGTCACCACCGGCTCACCCGCGGCCACCCGGGCGGCCACCTGGTGCACGTACGCCCGCGCCGCCTCGGCCCGGGTGTGCATCTCGGCCAGCCGGTGCCGGACCAGCTGCCGGCTCGCCAACGGCCGGCCGAAGGTCGACCGGTCACGGCACCAGCTGACGGCCAGCTCGACACAGCGCTGCGCGATGGCGTACGCCTGGGTGGCCAGGGAGAGGCGCTCGGCCGCGAACTGCTGCATGATCGCGAGGAAGCCGGTGTCCTCCTCGCCGATCCGGTTCGCCACCGGCACGCGTACGTCGACGAAGGAGAGTTCGGCGGTGTCCGAGCAGTGCCAGCCGAGCTTCTCCAACCGTCTGCCGACGGTGAAGCCGGGCGTTCCCTTGTCGATGACCAGCAGGCTCAGCGTCCCGCTGCCCGGCACGCCGGTGCGGACCGCAGTGGTCACGAAGTCCGCCCGGACTCCGCTGGTGATGTAGGTCTTCGCACCGTTGACCACGTAGTGGTCGCCGTCGAGGCGGGCGTGGGTGCGGATGCCCGCGACGTCCGAGCCGCCGTCTGGCTCGGTGATGGCCAGCGCGCCGATCATCGAACCGGCGAGCGTCGGCCGGACGTACCGGTCGATCAGGTCGTGCTCCCGGCCGGTCGGGTCGACGCTTCCGGGGGCGTCGGGTCGCCTGGGGAGTTTGCCGCCGGACCCGGCACCGGCCGCGGCGACCATGTGCGGCAGCGCGATGCCGTGCGTGAACAGGGCGGCAACCAGCCCCGACGAGCCGCCCGAGCGGATGATCTCCTCGGTGACGATGATCGAGTCGAGCAGGTCACCGCCGCTGCCGCCGACCGCCTCGGGGAAGCCGATGCCGAGCAGGCCGGTCTTCGCGGCGGTCGCGTGCAACTGGCGGGGCACCTCGCCGGCCCGCTCCCAGTCGGCCAGGTGCGGCAGCACCTCCCGGGTCACGAAGGCGCGGGTCAGCTCCCGCAGTTGACGCCGCTCGGGAGTGTCCACGATCGTCACGGCCGCACCCCCCGGTCGACCGGTGCGACGCTGGCCGCCGGTTCGACCGGCAGGTCGACGATCCGCGAGCGGAGCAACTCGCCGAGGGCCTTGGCCTGCGGGTCGAATCGGGTGGAGGCGGCCACCCCGGCACCGAGCAGCCCCCGGATCACGAAGTTGACGGCGCGCAGGTTCGGCAGTTCGTACCGTTCCACTGTCAACGGGGCGGTCTCCGGCAGCAGCTCCGCCAGCCGCGCCACCGTGAGCCAGCCGCGCAGCCAGGCCCAGGTCGAGTCGGTACGCGCCCAGACTCCCAGGTTCGCGTCGCCGCCCTTGTCACCCGACCGCGCACCGACCACCTCACCCAGCGGGCCTCGCCGGGTCGGACCCGTCGCCGCCGGTCCGGTCACCTCGGTCGCCGGCTCGCCGGCGACCGAGGTGACCGGCGGCGGGTCGATCGGCATCCGGGTGCCGTCGGGGAGCACGGCGACGTGGTCGACCGCCTCCTGTGGCACGGTGTCGGCGGTGAACACGCCGTACGGGGTGGCATCACCGGGCAGGGTGGTGAGGGTGCAGCCCGGGTAGGAGGCCAGGGCCAACTCGACCGCCGCCGCCGAGAAGGCCCGTCCGGCCCGCGTCCGGTCACCGTCGCGCAGATGTACGTGCAGCAGCGCGCTGGCCGTTTCGGTGTCGGCGGCATCCGGGTGGTCGGTGCGGGCCAGGGTGAACTCCAACCCGTCCGGACCGACCGTCTCGGTCAACTGCTCCCGGACCAGGTCCGCCTTGGCCGGGATGTCCAGCCCGCAGAGCACGAACGTCATGGAGTTGCGGAAACCACCGAGGTTGTTGACGCCCACCTTCAGCGTGTCCGGTGGCGGGGTGCCCCGGGTACCGCTGACGAGCACCCGGTCCGGACCGTCCTGAACCAGCCGGACCGAGTCGAGCCGGGTGACCACGTCCGGGCCCAGGTACGCCGGCCCGCCCACCTCGTACAACAACTGCGCGGTGACGGTCTCGACGGTGACCGCGCCGCCGGTGCCGGGATGCTTCGTGACCACCGCCGAGCCGTCCGCGCGCAGCTCGGCGACCGGAAAACCCGGGCGGCGTCCGCCGTCGGGCAGCTCGGTGAAGAAGCTGAAGTTGCCGCCGGTGACCTGCGCCCCGCATTCGATCAGGTGCCCGGCGACGGTGGCGCCGGCCAGCGCGTCGAGGTCGCCGCGCCCCCAGCCGAACCGGCTGATGGCCGGGCCGACGACCAGCGAGGCGTCGGTGACCCGGCCGGTCACCACCACGTCCGCCCCGGCGTCGAGGCAGGCCGCGATGCCGAACGCACCGAGGTAGGCGTTCGCGGTCAGCGCGTCCGGCCGGGCCAGGGCGTCACCCTCGACGTGCCCGACCCGGACGGGCAGCCCGAGCCGGTCGGCAAGGGTGCGGATCGCGGCGGCCAGCCCGGCCGGGTTGAGTCCACCGGCGTTCGTGACAAGCGTGACCCGCCGGTCGATCGCGGTGCCGAGACAGCCCTCCAGTTGCCGGAGAAAAGTCTTCGCGTAGCCCAGGTCGGGGTCCCGCATCCGGTCCCGGCCCAGGATGAGCATGGTCAACTCGGCCAGGTAGTCACCGGTCAACACGTCCAGCGCGCCGCCGTCGAGCATCTCCTGCCAGGCGGAGAACCGGTCACCGTAGAAACCGGAGGCGTTGCCGACCCGCAGCACCCCGCTCATCGGCGGCACCTCCGGGCCGCCGCCGCGCGGCTACGCCGCGCGCTCACGGCTGCGCTCCCGACGCGGTCGTGCGGGAGCGCGGCCGGTGCCGGGCGGGCCGGCGAAGGCCTGGGCGACGTCCAACCACCCGTCGGCGACCGGCCCGGTGGCGACCAGGCGGTGTCGGCGCGGTGCCGGCGCCGGGTCACCAGCAGGCAGAAGTCGAGCGCCGGACCGGTCACCCGGTCGGCGGCGTCCGCCGGGCCGAAGGTCCAGTTCTCCCCGCCGGGTGCCGTCAGCTCCACCCGGACCGGTGCCGTGGGCACCGCCCGACCGTGGGCGGCGAAGCTGTGCCCGACGGTACGGAAGCCGAGGTACGCGATGTGCCGCAGCCGGTCGGTGGCGGGCCGGGTGACGCCGAGCGCCTCGGCCACGTCCTCGCCGTGCGCCCAGGTCTCCATGATCCGGGCCGTCGCCATCGAGGCCGGTGACATGCGGGTTCCGTACCAGGGCAGCTTCTCTCCGGCGGGGGCGGCGGCGAGGGCTGCCGCGAGCGCCGAGCGGCCCTCCCGCCAGCGGGTGAGCAGGACGGCGGGCGGGGCGAGGAAGGCCGCCGCGCCGTCGTCGACCAGCCGGCCAGGGTCCGGTGCGGCGGTCACCGAGGCGTAGAAGGCCTCGGTGTCGGTCGCGGCGAGCCGGGCCACGTGATCCGTCCAGGCCAGGTGAGCGATCTGGTGGGCGATCGTCCAGCCCATCGCCGGAGTTGGTCGCTGCCAATCCTGCGGCGGCAGCGGCGCGACGAGCGCGTCGAGCTGCTCGGACTCGGTGGCCAGATCCGTGAGCAGGGCGGTCAGGTCGACCATGGTGCCTCCGGGCGGGTGGGGCCGGTCAGGGAGCGGTGTCCGTGGCGGCGAGCAGCGCGGTCAACTGGGTCTTCCAGGCTTGCAGCAGCGCGGTGCGGCGGGTCGAGTCGTCGCTGAGCAGGTTGGCGACGCCGAGCCCGCGCAGCAGGTCCAGCGTGGCCTGCACCGCCTCGCGTACGCCGGGGCGCCGCTCGTCCACCCCGAGCAGTTCGACGGTCAGCCGGTGCATCTCCCGACCGATCCGGGCTTCGAGCGGCAGCAGGGCGGTCCGCAGCTCGACGTCGGTGCGCGCGGCCACCCAGAGTTCGAGGGCGGCGACGAAGAGCGGCCCGGTGAAGGCGGCGGCGAGCAGGTCCACCACCCGGTCCAGCCGGTCGGCCTCGGCCGGCAGGGCGTCGGCCTCGGCCCGCAACTCGGCCGCCCGCCGCTCGGTGAGGTGCCCGACGGCCGCGGTTACCAGGGCGGCCCGGGTCGGGTAGTGGTGCAGTTGGGCACCCCGGGAGACGCCGGCCCGAGCGGCCACCACGGTGGTGGTGGTGCCGGACCAGCCGTGCTCCACCAGGCAGTCGACGGTCGCCTCCAACAACCGGGCCCGAGTGGCGCGACTGCGTTCCTGCTGCGGAACGCGAGTCGATGCGGCAGGCATGCGGACAGCCTGCCGCCCTAAAAACAAACAGTCAAGACTGACTTTTTCGGGAGCCGTCGATAGCGCAACTTCAGGGCTGCTGTTGCATCCGGCGCGCGGCAGGCAACAACAACCCTGAAGTTGCACACCCAGCTATGTGGGCTCAGGAAGGTCAGACGCGGGCGCGGCGGGCCAGGCGCTCCGGGTCGAGGATGATGATGCTCTTGCCGTCCAGGCGGAGCCAGCCGCGCGAGGCGAAATCGGCGAGAGCCTTGTTCACGGTCTCCCGGGAGGCGCCGACGAGCTGAGCGATCTCCTCCTGGGTCAGGTCGTGCGTCACCCGCAGCACGCCGCCGTCGCGGGTGCCGAAACGCCCGGCCATCTGGAGCAGGTTCTTGGCCACCCGGCCGGGCACGTCGGTGAAGATCAGATCCGCGAGGGCGTCGTTGGTCCGGCGCAGCCTGCGGGCCAGCACCCGCAGCAACTGCTCGGCGATCTCCGGTCGGTTGTTGAGCCACGGCCGCAGCGCCTGCTTACGCAACCGGGCCAGCCGGCTGTCGGTGACCGCGGTCGCGGTCGCCGTACGCGGACCCGGGTCGAACAGCGACAGCTCGCCGACCATGTCCGACGGACCCATCACGGCGATCAGGTTCTGCCGTCCGTCCGCTGCCCGGCGGCCGACCTTGATCTTGCCGGACAGCAGGATGTAGAGACTGTCGCCGGGCTCGCCCTCGTTGAAGACGACCTCGCCCTTGCGGACCTCGATCGTCTCCATCTCCTTGGCGAGCGCCTCGGCCGCCTCCGGGTCGACACCCTGGAAGATCCCGCTGCGGGCCAGTACCTCGTCCATCGCGCACCTCCGGTTGCGCGTGCCGTCTGCTCGGCCTGGGTCCGCCGTCCGCTGATCCCTCGCGCGCCGACCAGTCTAGGCGCACGTGAGCAGGAATCAGAGGCGCACCCCTGGAATCTTGATCGTTGGGCGTAACGTGCCCGTCGTGATCACCATCTAGAATCCCGCGCCTGGTCAGGCCGGGACCGGCGGGGCGGAGACCCGGACGTAGGGTCACCCCGTGCTGCCCGAGCCCCTGCTGACCACCCGGCGCGAGGACGAACGCGACATTCCGGTGCTCGTCTGGCGTGCCGGGCGACCGCTGCTGGCGGTCAGCTCCGCACCGCTGGGCGGTGGCATCGGCGTACGGCGGTGGGTGCTGAACGCGACGGTGCCCATGTCGTACGACCGGAACGACCCCGCCGACCACCTGGCCGAGCTGGCCCGGGAGTTCGACCTGGACGGGCCCGGAGTGGGCCTGATGACCGGGGTCGACGTGGCCGAGGTGGCGCGGCGGACCGATACCGGCGTGCAGGTCTGGGCCACCGTCGGGCTGGGTACTCCGGTGCCGGCGGCGGCGCCGACCGTGGCGGCACCGGCTCAGCCGGTCGGCACGGTGAACATCGTGGCGTGCGTTCCGGCGCGACTCGGCGACGCGGCGCTTGTCAACGTGGTCGCCACGGCCACCGAGGCCAAGGCGCAGGCGATCGCGGAGCTGGGGCTGAACGGCACCGGCACGCCGACGGACGCGGTCGCCGTGCTCTGCCCGCCGGACGGGCCGGCCCACGCCTACGGTGGCCCCCGCTCCACCTGGGGAGCACCGTTGGCCCGGGCGGTGCACGCCGCCGTGCTGGCGGTGGGCCGCGAGACCGTCGTCCCATGGTCGGATCGGCTCCGGGGCTGAAACTCCCCACCCGATCGGCGGTCGATTCCGTGATATCCGCCCGGTAGGGTCGCGCACGATGTACGCTGCCGCCCTCGCCACGCCCCGCCCCCGCCCCCGCCGCCGCACCCGCGCCGTGCTGGGGGTGCTGCTCGCCGCCCTGCTCCTCGCCGGCTGCGCCGGCACCGACGAGGGCCCGCTCTGGCAGCCCGGCACGGGCGGCGGCGAGGGGGCACCCGTCGAATCGGCCGCCCCCGAGGTCAAGAAGATCTCGCTCTCCGCCACCGGCGACATCGTGATGGCCATGGCACCCGACCGGCTGCCCCCGAACAACGGCAAGGGCTTCTTCAACTCGGTGAAGAAGGCGCTCGCCGCCGACCTGGTCATGGGCAACCTGGAAGAGCCGTTGACGGTGGACACCGGGACCGGCAAGTGCGGTGCCAACTCCACCCGCTGCTTCCAGTTCCGGGCTCCGCCGGAGTACGCCGCCCATCTCGCCGATGCCGGTTTCGACCTGCTCAACCAGGCCAACAACCACGGGTACGACTTCGGGCCGAAGGGCTACGAGAACACCCAGCAGGCGCTGGAGGAGCACGGGCTGGAGCACACCGGCGCGCCCGACCAGATCACCGTCGTCGAGGTGAAGGGCGTCAAGGCCGCCGTCGCCGGTTTCTCGTCGTACCAGTGGTCGAACAGTCTCACCGACATCCCGGCCGCGAAAAAGGTGATCAAGAAGGCCGCCGACCAGGCCGACATCGTCGTGGTGCAGGTGCACATGGGGGCCGAGGGGTCGGAGATGACGCGGGTGCGGCCCGGCACCGAGATGTTCCTCGGCGAGAACCGGGGCGACCCGATCAAGTTCTCCCGCGCCATGATCGACGCCGGTGCCGACCTGATCGTCGGCCACGGCCCGCACGTGCTACGCGGCATGGAGTTCTACAAGGGCCGGCTGATCGCGTACAGCCTGGGCAACTTCGCCGGCGGCGGCAACTCGCTGAGCAACAACGGCCGACTCGGTTGGGGCGGTGTGCTCAAGGTGTCCCTCGAAGCGGACGGTACCTGGGTCGGCGGGTCCTTCACCTCCACGTACATGGACGGCGCCCGCAAGCCCACCATCGACCCCGACGACCGTGGTCTGGGGCTGCTCCGAGACCTCACCGAGCTGGACTTCGCGAAGACCGGCGCTCGGTTCACCGACTCCGGAAAGATCAGTCCACCCGACGCGGACTGATCTCCGGCGGCACAGGCGTTCGAGCCGGTCGGACCGGCGACGTAGGCTGGCCGTCGTGACCAGAAGCGCTACCGAGACCGACCTGGGACGCACCCGTCGCGCGCGGCGGATCGGCCGTGAGCTGACCGAGACACACCCCGACGCGCACTGCGAACTCGACCACGGCAGCCCGCTGGAACTGGCCGTCGCGACCATCCTGTCGGCCCAGTGCACGGACAAGAAGGTCAACGAGGTCACTCCGAAACTCTTCGCCCGCTATCCGACCGCCGCCGACTACGCCGGGGCGGATCGCGGCGAGGTGGAGGAGATGATCAAGCCGACCGGCTTCTACCGCAACAAGACCACCTCGTTGATCCAGTTGGGCCAGGCCCTGGTCGAGCGCTACGACGGCCGGGTACCCAACCGGTTGGCGGACCTGGTCACCCTGCCCGGCATCGGCCGCAAGACCGCGAACGTCATCCTCGGCAACGCCTTCGACGTGCCCGGCATCACCGTCGACACGCACTTTCAGCGGCTGGTGCGGCGCTGGGGGCTGACCACCGAGACCGACCCGGTCAAGATCGAGCACGAGATCGGGGCGATGTTCCCGAAGCGCGACTGGACCATGCTGTCGCACCGGATCATCTTCCACGGCCGTCGGGTCTGTCACGCCCGCAAGCCCGCCTGCGGCGCCTGCACCCTGGCGAAGCTCTGCCCCTCGTACGGCACCGGACCGACCGAACCAGCCGCTGCCGCGAAGCTGCTCAAGGGCCCCCGCGCCCGTGACCTCGCGGCCGCCGCGGGCGTCGACCCCGAGCTGGTCCCGGCGCAGGCGGTGCGGGCGGAGGCACCGTGAACCGCCGGCTCGCGCTGCTGACCCTGCCGCTGCTGCTGGTGCTCGCCACCGCGTGCACCACCGACCCCGAGGCCCCCCGGCCGGCCGGGCAGGGCACGGTGGCCGCCCGTCCCTCCCCGTTCGAGGGCTGCGCCGACCTGACCGAAGGCCCGGCCGGTCCCGGCGACGACGAGGCGACCGGCGACCCGCTGCCCGAGCTGACCCTCACCTGCTTCACCGGTGGCACGCCGGTCGCCCTGCGGAACATCCGCGGACCGGCCGTGGTCAACATCTGGGCCTCCTGGTGCCCGCCCTGCCGCAAGGAACTCCCCGCCTTCCAGCGACTCCACGAACGCGCCGACGGGCAGCTGCGGGTGATCGGGGTGAACAGCCGGGACAGTCGCGAGGGCGCCCAGTCCATCGGTGAGGACTTCGGCGTACGGTTCCCGATGCTTGTCGACCAGGGCGAGGCGGTGCAGCGGGCACTGCGTCGCAACGCCGTCCCGCTCACCGTTTTCGTCGACGCCCGGGGCGGCGTCCGGCACATCGACAGCTCCGGCGCGCTGGACGACGCCCGCCTCGCCGAACTCGTCGGACAACACCTCGGTCTGACGGTGCGGGCGTGAACATGCCCGATCCGGCGGACCGTCAGCCGCCGGGCTGGTTGAAACCGCTGCTCGGTCGGCTCGGCACCGCGCGTACCGAGGACTTCACCCAACTGCGTACGCCGGACCAGGGTGGCCGGGAGAGCGCCGTGCTGGTGCTGCTCGGCGAGGACGCCGCCACCGGCCCGGACGTGCTGGTGCTGCAACGGGCCGCGACCCTGCGCAACCACGCCGGTCAACCGGCCTTTCCCGGCGGCGCGGCCGACCCGGAGGACGCCGACGCCGCCGCCACCGCGCTGCGCGAGGCGAACGAGGAGGTCGGGCTCGACCCGACCAGCGTCACCGTGCTGGCCCAACTGCCGAGGCTGTGGATACCGGTGAGCGACTTCGTGGTGACCCCGGTGCTCGCCTGGTGGCACGCCCCGCACCCGGTGGACTCCCGGGAGCCGGCCGAGGTGGCGCACGTCGCCCGGTTGCCGATCGCCGAGCTGGTCGACCCGGACAACCGGGTCCGGGTACGCCACTCCAGTGGCTGGATCGGTCCCGCCTTCTCCGTACGCGGGATGCTGGTCTGGGGGTTCACGGCCGGGGTGCTGGCCGCGCTGCTGGACATGGGTGGCTGGAGCCGTCCGTGGCCGCGCGGCCGAGTGATCGATCTTCCGCCGATCGGTGCGTCACCCGCCCCGTCGGCCGGCACCGACGAGGTCGACGAGAGCGCCCTGCGCTGATCTGACCGTCACCTTCCGCAAGCGATCGTCTTCGCGCGAGCCCCCGCCCCGTACGCTTGAGCCGTGTCGGCCGTGGATCTCGTCCTGCTGTTGCTCATGCTCGTGTTCGCGATCAGCGGATACCGACAGGGGTTCGTCATCGGGGTGCTCTCGTTCTCCGGGTTCTTCCTGGGTGCCCTGATCGGCCTGCAGGTCGGCCCGATGTTCGCCCAGCAGTTCGTGGACAGCGGCACCCGGGTGCTGATCTCGCTCGTCGCCATCTTCGGCCTCGCCGTGGTTGGTCAGGCGCTGGCCGGCTGGCTCGGCTCGCACCTGCGTCGCACCATCGCCAGCGACGTGGGACGGCGCGTTGACGACATCGGTGGCGCGTTCGTCTCGCTCTTCGCGGTGCTGCTGGTGGCCTGGCTGGTCGCGGTGCCGCTCGGCTCCTCCTCGCTGCCCTGGCTTGCCGCCTCCGTGCGGAGCAGTGCACTGCTCAACGTGGTGGACCGGGTGCTGCCCGACCAGGCGCAGCAGCTCTCCACCGCGCTGCGCGACACCGTCGACACCAACGGCTTCCCGGACGTCTTCGACGGGTTGCGGCGTACCCAGGCCCGGCAGGTCGAGCCGCCCGATCCGGCACTGGCCGGCTCCGAGGTGGTGAGCAGCGGCCAGCGCTCGGTGGTGAAGGTGCTCGGGTCGGCACCGAGCTGCTCGCGCCGGATCGAGGGGTCCGGCTTCGTGTACGCCGACGACCGGGTGATGACCAACGCGCACGTGGTCGCCGGCACCCGCTCGGTCGCGGTGGAACTGGGCGGGGACCGGTACGAGGGCGAGGTTGTCGTCTACGACCCCGACCGGGACCTAGCCGTGCTCTACGTACCCGGACTGCCCGGCCCGTCGATGCGGTTCGCCGCCGGGAACGCCACCACCGGGGCGGACGCGATCGTGCTCGGCTTCCCGCTGGACGGCCCGTACAACGCCCAGTCGGCGCGGATCCGCGACGTCGACCGGATCACCGGGCCGGACATCTACTCGTCGGGGAACGTGAACCGGGAGATCTACACGATCCGGGCGCTTGTCCGCAGCGGCAACTCGGGCGGTCCCCTGGTCTCCTCGAACGGCCTGGTGCTCGGGGTGATCTTCGCGGCTGCGGCCGACGACCCGAACACCGGGTTCGCGGTCACCGCCGCCGAGGCCCGCCCGGTGGCGCTGGCCGGTGCCGAACGCACCCGGGGCACCGACACCGGCGACTGCACCTGACGAAAGGTCAGCCCGACCGGCGCCGGGACCAGACGGTGAACCCGGTGGTGGTGGCGACGACCACCGCCACACCGAGCAGCCACCCGGCCAGCACGTCGCTGCTCCAGTGGACGCCGAGCGCGACCCGGCTGAACCCGGTCACCAGGGCGATCGTCAGCGCACCGAGCCAGACCGCCACGCGGGTCGCGGAACGGGGCCGGGTCCGGGGCACGAACACCACGAGCAGGATCCCGGCGGCGAGCATCGCGTTCAGCGCGTGACCCGACGGGAAGGCCAGCCCGGGTGCCTGCGCCACCGGGTCGGGCAGATCCGGTCGCCGTCGGCCCACGAGCAGTTTCAGCAGGGGGCCGAGCAGACCACCGAACACCATGGTGGTGGTGGCCCAGACCGCGAGCCGCCGGGCGCCGTCGCGGGCCAGCCAGATCACCAGGACCAACGCCGCGGCCCGCAGGGGCATCGGTGCGAAGAGGTCGGTCCAGAAGCTCATCGCCCGGACCCAGACCGGGTGATCCAGGGCGTACCCGTGCAGCTGAGTCGTGATCGCCAGGTCGAGTCGGCGCAGCGGCGGCCAGTCACTCAGCACCAGCATGGCGAGCAGCGCGAACGGCGCGACCAGCAACACGCCGGAGACGGCGTGCGCCGACCGTGCGGCCGGCCGGTCGTCCTGTCCGGGATCGTCCGAGTCGGCGGGTGCGGCCGGATCGACTCGCTCGAAGGTGCCCACGGCGATGGTTGTACCCCGATGGCCGGGCTGATCCCCGGCAGAAGCGCGAAAAATGCCGCGCTGACGACAGCGACGGTCGGTCAGCGGTACGATCGCCGGAACCGGCGCAGCATCAGCACCGCACCGGTGAGCAGCGCTACGAGGATGGCCGAGCCGATCCAGAGCCGCTCCGAGCCGGCGTCGTCCGGCGAACCGGCGGCCCGGGCCCGCCACCGGGTCTCCTGCCCGGAGCCGGTCAGACCGAGTTGCTCGGCGTCGGGATCGCCCGTCGTCGCGGAGCCGGGCGCGGGACCGAAGCCGGTCACGCCCGGCGGGTCGTTGTCGTCCAGCGGGTTCGCGTACGACGACGGCACCTCGGCGGTCAACGCCGCGACCGGGTCCACCAGGCCGTACCCGAACCGCTCGTCCCGACCGGTGGGCCCGATGTCCCTGGCGGTGACCAGCAGTCGGTTGACCACGTCACCGGCGGACATCTGCGGATAGCGGGATCGCACCAGGGCGGCGGTCGCGGCGACCAGCGGTGCCGCGAAGCTGGTGCCCTGCACCCGCCAGTAGCCGCCCGGAGGACGCGCCCCCACCAGCCCACTGGCGGGGGCGGTGAGGACCGTGGCCCGACCGGTGATCGCGCCGCTCCACAGGTTGTCGCTGTTGCGCTCCAGGCCGGAGACCGCGATGACGCCGGGCTCGCGGGCCGGGTACCACACCTTCGCCTCGGGCGAGGTGGCGAGATTCCCGGTGCAGGCGACCACCACGACGTCCCGGGCGAAGGCGTAGTCGATCGCCGCGGCCAGCGCCGCGCTGTCACCACTGCCGCCGAGCGACAGGTTGATCACCTTCGCGCCGTTGTCGACCGCCCATCGCACACCCTTGGCGACGATAAGCGCGTCGTCGTAGCGGTTCTCCGCGTCCAGCACCCGTACGGGCAGGATCCGGGCGTCCGGCGCGAGCCCCACCACGCCGCGGCGGTCGTCGTTGCGTCCCGCGATCAGGCCGGCGACCGTCGTGCCGTGCCCGACCGGATCCGCCTCGGCCGCCCCGCTCGGCGCGACCAGGTCGATCCCGGGTAGCACCTGGCCGGTCAGGTCCGGGTGCGAACCGTCCACCCCGGAATCGATCACGGCCACGACCACGCCGCGCCCGGTCGAGGTGCGCCAGGCCGTCCGCGCGCCCAGCTTGTCGAGCTGCCACTGCTCGTCGCGGACCTGGTCGGCGCGGCGCGCCGAGTCGGGGTTGTGCGCCACCGGCGTGCCGACCGGAGCCGTCCGGACCGGCACGGCGGAGGCGGGCACGACCGCGATGGCGGCCGACAGCGCGGCGGCGGCCGTCGCGAGCAGCGCGCGGTTGGCCAACCGCCCGGCCCTCGCCGGGCCACGGTGCCGCAGCCTGGTCACATCCTCAGCCATTCGTCGCGGGACACATGACGTTCGGAGATTACCGGTTCCGACCCGCCTACAGGGACGTTCCGTGGAGTCGGCGTCACTGTGGCGGCAGGTGAGCCAGTTGGACCAGGCGTACGCCCTCGCGTCGGGTGAACAGCCGGCCGCGCCCGGGCGGCAACGGACCCGGACGGACCGGACCGACGAGCGCCCCCTCCTCCGGGCTGCCCGACAGCACCAGGCCCGAGGTGGACAGTTCCCGTAGCCGCTGCACCAGCGGCTCGTACTGGGCGCGGGCGGCACCGCCGGTGCGGCGCGCCAGCACCAGGTGCAGTCCGACGTCGCGGGCGTGCGGCAGGTGTTCCTCCAGCGCCCGCAGCGGGTTCGCCGGCCCACTCGCCACCAGGTCGTAGTCGTCGACCAACACGAACAGCTCCGGGCCGGACCACCACGACCGCTCCCGCAACTGCGTCGGGCTGACCTGCGGGCCTGGTGCGCGGTCCGCCAGGTAACCGGCGGCCGACTCGACCAGGTCGGCGCTGTGCGCCGCGGCGGTGCCGTAGCCGATCAGGTGTTCGGTGGAGATGACACCGAGCAGGCTGCGTCGGTAGTCCACCAGGATCACCCGCGCCTGTTCCGGCGTGAACCGGGCGACGATCGAGGTGGCCAGGGCGCGCAGGAACGACGACTTGCCACTCTCGGCGTCGCCGTAGACCACGAGGTGCGGCTCGGTGCCGAAGTCGAGAACCACCGGACGTAGGTCCGCCTCGGCGACACCGACCGGGATCCGCAGCCCCGTCGTGGCGTCGAGGTCCAGGTCGGCGTAGGGCAGCACGGCCGGAAGCAGCCTGACCGGGGGCGCGACCGGACCGGACCACGCGTCACCGACCTGCTTCACCAGCCCGGCGGTGTCCGTGCCGGTCGTCCGGGGCAGCGCGGTGAGGAAGTGCAGGCCCGCCGGGGTGATGCCCCGCCCCGGGGTCCGCTCCGGCACGTGCGCCGCCGCCCGCCGGGCCACCACCGAGTCGGACGGATCACCGAGGCGCAGCTCAAGCCGGGAGCCGAAGAGATCCCGGATGGCCGGTCGGAAGTCCAGCCAACGCACCGCGGTGGCCACCACGTGCACGCCGTAGGAGAGCCCCCGGGTCGCCAGGTCGGTGATCAGCGGCTCCAGATCCTCGTACTCGCTTCGCAGCGTCGTCCACCCGTCAACGACGAGGAACACGTCGCCGAACACGTCGGCATCACCCGCGTCGGTGCCGCTGTCGCGTCGCTGTCGCCAGGCGGCCATCGACTCCACGCCCAGCTCGGCGAAGCGGCGCTCCCGGTCGGCGAGCAGGGTGGACATCTCGCCGACGGTACGGCGCACCCCGGTGGGGTCGGCCCGACCGGTGACCCCACCGACGTGCGGCAGGCCACGTACCGAGGCGAGCCCTCCGCCACCGAAGTCGAGACAGTAGACCTGCACCTCGGTCGGGGTGTGCGTGAGGGCCAGCGCGCAGACCAGCGTACGCAGCGCGGTGGACTTGCCGCTCTGCGTACCGCCGACCACCGCGACGTGGCCGGCGGCGCCGTCCAGCGCCAACCACAGCAGGTCGCGGCGCTGCTCGAAGGGCCGATCGACGACAGCCACCGGCACCTGGCGGGCGCCGTGCAGCTCGGGATTGTCGACGGTCAGCCCCCGGACCGGGTCGACCGTGAGCGGACCGACCAGCTCGTCCAGGGACGGGGCGGCGTCCAGCGGCGGCAGCCACACCTGGTGCGCCGGCGCGCCCTGCCCGGCCAGCCGGTCGACAAGCAGACGCAGCAGCGTCCGGGGTCGTCCGTCTCGTCCTCGGCAGCCGGCGGGGCCGGCGGCTGCGGCACCGGTGTGACGTGGGTGGAGAAGGCGAGCAGCCGGGGACGTTCGGTTCCGGCCGCGTCGGCCGCCAGCGCCCGCCGCCGCAACGGGCCGGAGATGTACGCGGTCTTGAACCGCCGCAGCGGCTCGGTGCCGAAGCGCAGGAAACCGTGCCCCGGCGACGGGGGCAGTTCGTGCGCGTCGGGCACCCCGAGCACCGTTCGGGACTCCAGCGAGGAGAAGGTCCGCAGACCGATCCGGTAGGACAGGTGAGTGTCCAGCCCGCGCAGTCGTCCCTCCTCCAGCCGCTGGCTCGCCAGCAGCAGATGCACCCCGAGCGACCGGCCCAGCCGGCCGATCTGGAGGAACAGGTCGATGAAGTCGGGCTTGGCCGACAACAGCTCGGAGAACTCGTCGCAGATCAGCAGCAGCGACGGCAGCGGGGGCAGCGGGTTGCCGGTCGCCCGGGCCCGCTCGTAGTCGCGCAAGCTGGCGAAGCTGCCGGCGCGGCGCAACAACTCCTGCCGGCGGACCAGCTCGCCGTTGATCGCGTCGACCATCCGGTCGACGAGCGGCAACGCGTCGGCCAGATTTGTGATCACGGCGGCGGTGTGCGGCAGGCGGTCGAAGGGCGCGAAGGTGGCCCCACCCTTGAAGTCGACGAGTACGAAGTTGAGCTGCTCGGCGGAGTGGGTGGTGGCCAGCCCGAGCACCAGGGTACGAAGCAGCTCGGACTTGCCGGAGCCGGTGGCGCCGATCAGCAGTCCGTGCGGGCCCATGCCGCCCTGCGCCGACTCCTTCAGGTCCAACTCGACCGCGCCGCCGTCCGGGCCGACGCCGATCGGTACCCGCAGCCGGTCCCGCGGCGATCTCGGCACCCACCCCTGTTGGGCGGTGAAGTCCTCCGGCTCACCGATGCCGAGCAGCTCCGGTAGACCCGGCTCGACACCGGGCGCGGCGTCGGCGCCCCCGGTGGCGGCCAGCCGCAGGGGTGCCAGCCGGCGGGCCACCGCCTCGGCCTCGGCGACCTCGATCGTGTCGGCCGTGCCCACCTCGGCCGATCCGTCGGAGGAGTGGGAGTGCAGTCGACCGTTGCGCAGCTCCAGCAGCAGCGAGAACCGGTCGAGCAGACGCGGCGGCGGGGTGTCCAGGTCGATCAGGGTCACCGCGTCGATGCCGCCGTCCCCGACCAGTTCGGTGGCGCCGGTGACGTCGCCGCCGTCGAACACGATCACCAGATGCGGCCCGTCCGTGGCCGGTCCGATCGGGCTGAATCTCGACCGGCTGGCCAGCACCTGGTCGAGCAGCCGTTCCAGCTCCGCCACGGAACTGGCCACCAGCCGCACCGGACCCAGGGCGTCCGTGCGGGTGGGGTGCTGGGCGTGGGGCAACCACTTGACCCACTCCCAGCGGACGCGTCGTTCCGGCCCGGCACAGACGGCGACCAGCAACTCGTCCGGGGCATGGAAGACCGCGAGCTGGGTGAGCACGGCCCGGGCCAGCGCCTGCGCGGCCGGCGAGCCGGTGGGGCCGACCGGCGCGGCCCGGACGAAGACCCGGGCGAAGCTGCGCAGCGAGAGAGCCACCGGCAGGTCCGGCACCACCGAGTACGCGTCCAGGAAACGGCGCAGCGCGCCCGCCGTCATCGGCTCCAGTTCCTCCGGTGGGCGGGTGACCGGCGGCACCAACGGCGTGGCCAGGGTCTGCGGCCCGACGGCGACCCGGACGACCGCGAAGTCCGGGTCCGTCGGCCGCCGCTCCCAGAGCCGGTGGCTGTGCACCGTCGACCAGAGCAGTGACGGATCGGGGTGCCGGTAACAGAGGCCGGCGCGCTGCCGCTCCACGGTCTGCCGCACCTGCCGACGCAGGGTGGCCAGATGCCGCAGGTACTCCCGGCGGGCCGTCATCATCTCGGACTTCGTCGGGCTGCCCGAGGCGCTGCCCCAGGAGGTCGCCAGCATCGCCAGGGAGGAGAGGCCGAACATGCCGCCGACCAGGTACGCGTACGTCCCGCCGCCGCGGCCGAACATCATCGCCATCGCGACCGTGCCGCCGAGCATCGGCAGCACCATCAGCAGCTGGTGCCAGCGCGTGCCGGTGCCGGCCGGAATCTCCGGGGGCGCCGGCAGCGGCAGGTCACCCATGGGCATGTCGGGCGCCGGGCGTCGTGCCGGCCGCCGGACGACGACAGTGGACACTCGACCTCCCGACTGCGCACGGTGACCCGAACCTGGCTCATGGTAGGTAAAGTCCTGTCGTCCGCGCAGCAGCAGGCCCGCTCGGGATGGAGATGAGTCGATGGCAGTCGGGCTCGCCCGGGTCACCGTCAGCACGCCCCGGCGGCGGGTCGACGTGGCGCTACCGGAGCAGGTGCCCCTCGCCGAGTTGCTGCCCGAGGTGCTGCGCCACGCCGGTGAGGGGCTCGCCGACGACGGAGAACAGCACGGCGGCTGGTTGCTCCGGCGAGCCGACGGCACCGTGCTGGCCGGCGGGCAGGCGCTGGCCGCTCAGGGGGTCCGCGACGGTGCGGTGCTGCACCTGGTACCGGCTCGCACCGAGTGGCCGGAGTTCGAGTACGACGACGTGGTGGAGGCCCTCGCCGACGCCGCCCGCCAGCGGGGCGGGGGCTGGTCATCCGGTGCCACCCGGACGGCGGCACTCGCCGGTGCCGGTGTTCCGCTCACCGTCGGCCTGCTCGCCCTGGCGGCCGCCGGGCCCGGCGACCCCGCCGGTTGGCCGGTCGCGACCGTGGTGGCGAGCCTGCTGGTGCTGGCCGGCACCGTGCTGTCCCGCGCACAGGGCGACGGGCCGGCCGGCGCCACCGTCGGCGGTCACGCGCTGCCCTACGCGGCGCTCGCCGGTGCCCTCGCCGTCAGCTCGGGCGATCCGGTCGGGCCGCTCGGCCCGCTGCGCTGGGTGGGCGCACCGGAGTTGCTCGCCGGGTCGATGGGGCTGCTGCTGGCCTCGGTGCTGGGGCTGTTCGGGGTGGCCACCCGACTGCGGGTCTTCGTGGCCGGCGCGGTGGTGGGCGCGGGAGCCGGATCGGCCGCCCTCGGCGGCCTGGTGCTCGAGCCGGCCGGTGCGGCCGCTGTCCTGCTGTGTGCGTTGACCTTCGCGGTCGGGGCTGCTCCGCTGCTGGCCATCCGGCTGGGCAAGGTGCCGTTGCCGCCGGTGACCCTGCCCACCGATCCGCCGAACGACTCGGACCGGGCCCGTGAGCTGCCGGATCGCGGTCGGGTGCGGGCGGCGGTGGTCCGTACCGAGGAGATGCTCACCGGCATGTTGATCGGCCAGGCCGTGCTGACCGTCGGCGCGGTCGTGATCCTCGTCAGCACCGGTGGCGTCTCCGGTTGGCTGCTGGTCGGGGTGACCTCGACGGTGCTGCTGCTACGTGCCCGACTCTTCACGACGGTCCAGCACCGGATCGCGCCGATGCTGGCCGGCCTGGCCGGGTACGCGGTCCTCGGCGGGGTACTGGCCGGGGCGGCCGACGCGGCGGTCCGGCTGATCATGGTCGCCGGTGGGCTGCTGGTCGCGTTGCTGGTGGTGGCGGGCGGCACGACGTACGCCCGCCGGCCGGTCTCCCCGTACGTCGGACGGGTCACCGACCTGGCCGACACCCTGCTGGTGGTCTCGGTGGTGCCGGTCGCCTGCGCGGTGCTCGGCCTCTACGGACGGGCCCGGGGGCTGCTCGGCTGAGCGTTCCCCGGGCCTCGTCGGCGACGTCAGTGGGTGGACTCGCCGCGTTCCTCGGCTTCCCTGGCGCGCCGGTACGAAGCCTGGATCTCCGCCTCGGCCTCGGTCCGACCCACCCAGGTGGCGCCCTCCACGGACTTGCCCGGCTCAAGATCCTTGTACACCTCGAAGAAGTGCTGGATCTCCAGCCGATCGAACTCGCCGAGGTGGTGGATGTCGCGCAGGTGCTCCTGCCGCGGGTCCTCGTAGGGAACGCAGAGGACCTTGTCGTCGCCGCCCTTCTCGTCCGTCATCCGGAACATGCCGATCGTGCGGCACCGGATCAGGCAGCCTGGGAAGGTCGGCTCGGGCACCAGCACCAGGGCGTCCAGCGGGTCGCCGTCCTCGCCCAGGGTGCCCTCGATGAAGCCGTAGTCGGCCGGGTACTGCGTGGAGGTGAAGAGGGTGCGGTCCAGCCGGATCCGCCCGGTCACGTGGTCCACCTCGTACTTGTTGCGGTGACCCTTGGGGATCTCAACCGTCACGTCGAAATCCATCTGCACGCTCCCTCGTTGGCCCACGCTGGCTTGACGGAACCGGCGGCAGAGCCAGGGAGGCGATTGCCAACCCGCCGACTCCGGCCGCCGCATAGTCTTCGGACCGAAGTAGTGTCACCCAGGCCGGTTCCCGGTGGGGGAGGAGGGGGTCGTGGGGAGGGAAGATTCACACTACCGTCCAGGCGATGCCGCCGAGGGCGCTACGAACCGACCGCCGGCCAAGCCGGTCGCCGGGCGGGTCCCGGTGCCGGACGCGCAGATCCTCCGACCACAACCTCCGACGCCGCCCGTAACACCGACAGCGGTGAACCGGTCCGAGGCGAATCCGCCCCTGGACACCTCGTCGCCGACGACACCGCCTCGGGGTGCCGCCTCCGGACGGGCCGCCGCGCCCGGCGCGGTCACCCCGACGAGCCCGGCCGCGCCCGGTGGTGCCGCCCCGACGAGTCCGGCCGCCGGTTCGGTCGCCGCCGCCCCGACGAGCCCGGCTGCCGGTTCGGTCGCCGCCGTTCCCACGAGTCCGGCCGTTCCCACGAGTCCGGCCGAGCCACCGACCGGACCGGCATCCGTGCCGGTGAGCCCAGCGCCGGTCGGGCCGGCTGCGGGCCCTACCGGCCAACCACCGGCCGGCGTCGCGCCACCACCGGTCGGGCCGGCACCGCGCCGGCGGCTGCCGCTGGTCCTCGCCGCCGTGCTGGTGCTGGTGCTGGTTGCCGTGGGCCTGGTCGTGGTCCGACCCGGGCCGGTGGAGCGCTGGTTGGGCGACGCGCCCGCGACACCGACGGCCAGCGGTGCGGTCGAGCCCGCGCCGGTCCCGGTGCTGGCCGCCGCCGACAGTGGCGCCCCGCCACCCAGCACGGACGGGCTCCGCAGCGCGCTGGAACCGCTGATCGACGACGACGCGCTGGGCGGCCGGGTGAACGTGGCGGTGGCCGACGCCCTCACCGGTGAGATGCTCTTCGACCGCGGTGGCCGGGAGGGGACCGTGCCGGCCTCGGTGACCAAGCTGTTGACCGCCGTGACGGTGTTGACCGCCCGAGGCCCCGGGCATCGGATCCCGACCCGGGCGGTGGCCGGTAAGCAGCCCGGCGAGGTGGTTCTGGTCGGTGGCGGGGACCCGACGTTGGCAGCCGACGCGAAGGGCTTCTACCCCGGGGCGGCCAGTCTCACCGAACTCGCCGAGCAGGTCCGTGCAGCGCTGGGCGGAGTCACCCCCACCAGAGTCGTCGTCGACTCCTCGCGCTACCCCGGTCCGGTCTACGGACCCGGCTGGGACGACGACATCCCCACCGGCGGCTACGGCGGGGCGATCACCGCGCTGATGCTCGACGGAGCCCGCAAGAGTCCGAAGGCCGGCCGGGGCTGGGCCGAACGCGTTGCCGAACCGGACCTGGTCGCCGGCCGGGCCTTCGCCGAACTGCTCGGAGTACCGGTCGACACCGTACGCAAGGGCACTGCCCCGGCGTCGACCGCGACGACCGGAGCCACCGACCCGGTCGGCGGCGCCGGACCCGGTGCCGAGCTCGGCGTGGTGTACTCGCCGCCGCTGATCCGGCTGGTCGACATCATGATCAGCGAGAGTGACAACATCGTCGCCGAGGCGCTGGCCCGCCAGGTCGCCCTGGCCCGGGACCGGCCGGCCTCCTTCGACGGTGCGGCGGCGGCGATGGCCGAGGTGGTGTCCGAGCTGGGTCTGCCGACCGGCGCACTCGACCTGGCGGACGGCAGCGGACTGTCCCGCAAGAACCTGATCAGCCCGGTCCTGCTGACCGAGCTGTTGGCGCTCGCGGCGAGCCCGGACCGACCCGAGCTTGCCGGCATCTTCGGCGGGCTGCCGGTCGCGGGCTGGTCCGGCACTCTGCGCGACCGGTACGGTGCGGCACCCGGCACGGCCGCCGGTGCCGGTGTGGTCCGCGCCAAGACCGGCACGTTGACCCGGGTGCACGCCATCGCGGGAGTGGTGACCACCACCGAAGGCCGCCTGCTCACCTTCGCGGTGCTCACCGACGACGTGCCGCCGGACGGGATGGAGCCGGCCCGGGCCGCGCTGGACCGGATCGCCGCCGCGCTGGCCGGCTGCGGCTGCCGCTGAGGCGGCTCGACGGCCACCGGTCCGGCGTAGCGCAGCGGCGGAGCGGGTCGCGGCCCTGGCCCCGCGACGGCCCGTCGTCCCCCGACCGGCGGACCGGCACCGGGTCGGCCGGCGGGTGGGGTGTCGTGACGCGGGTACGGTGGGTCGCATGGCGCAGTTCGTGGACTGGGATCTGGCTACCGCGACGGCGGGGGCTCTGGGCAAGTCGGGCCCCCGGGTGACGTACGCCGAGGCCACCGAGGTGGTTTCCGAGCTGCGCCGGCTGACCGACGAGGCGGCCGGGCACGTCGCCGACTACACCGGGCTGACCTCGCAGGTCCCCCATCCGCCGGTACGGGTGGTCGATCGGCGGGACTGGGCGGCGACGAACATCGCCGGCCTCCGCGAGGTGATCACCCCGCTGGTCGGCCGGCTCACCGAGGACAAGCAACCCGGTGCCCTCACCGAGGCGATCGGTTCCCGGGTGACTGGGGTGCAGGCCGGCACCGTGCTGGCCTACCTCTCCGGCCGGGTCCTCGGGCAGTACGAGGTCTTCTCCGCCGACCCCGGACAACTGCTCCTGGTCGCGCCGAACATCGTCGAGGTGGAGCGCAAGCTCGGCGCGGATCCACGCGACTTCCGGCTCTGGGTCTGCCTGCACGAGGTGACCCACCGGACGCAGTTCACCGCCGTGCCCTGGATGCGGGCCTACTTCCTCGGTGAGGTGCAGGCGTTCGTCGACGCCGCCCAGGGCGGCGAGCACCTGCTGGAGCGGCTGCGTCGGGGGGTGAGCACCCTCGCTGACGCGGTCCGCGACCCGCAGAGCCGGTCCAGTGTGCTGGACATCGTGCAGACGCCGGGGCAGCGTGCCGTGCTGGACCGGCTGACCGCCCTGATGACGCTGCTGGAGGGGCACGCCGAGTTCGTGATGGACGGCGTCGGACCGCAGGTGATCCCGAGTGTGGAGCGGATTCGGGCCGGCTTCAACCGGCGGCGCGAGGCCGGCAACCCGGTGGAGAAGGCGATCCGGCGGTTGATCGGCATCGACGTCAAGATGCGGCAGTACGCCGAGGGCCGCAGGTTCGTGCACGCCGTGGTGGACCGGGTCGGCATGGCCGGCTTCAACCGGGTCTTCGAGTCGCCGCTGACCCTGCCCCGGCTGTCCGAGCTGAGCGAACCGGATGCCTGGGTGGCACGGGTGCACGGGCCGGTCGGCCCGGTGCCGACGGCCGGCTGAGCGCGTCGCCGCGCCGATGGCCCCGCTGGCCCCGCCGGTGGCCGCGATCCGGATCGCGGTCCGGCGTGCGTTGGTCGATCTGCCGACGGACGGTCCGGTGCTGGTCGCCTGCTCGGGCGGGGCCGACTCGCTGGCCCTGGCCGCGGCCACCGCGTTCGTGGCACCCCGGGCCGGCCGTACCGCTGGACTGGTCACCGTCGATCACGGCTTGCAGGTCGGGTCGCGGGGCCGGGCCGAGGCGGTGGCGCGCTGGGCGGAGGCTGCCGGTCTGTCGCCGGTGGAGATGGTCCGCGTCGAGGTCGCCGGCCGGCCGGGTGGCCCCGAGGCGGCGGCCCGCGACGCCCGCTACCAGGCGCTGGCGGAGATCGCCGAGAGGCACGGCGCCTCGGCCCTGCTGACCGGTCACACCCGGGACGACCAGGCGGAGACGGTGCTGCTCGCGCTGGCCCGGGGCGCCGGCCCGCGCGGACTCGCCGGCATGCCGGCCCGCCGGGATCTCGCCGGTACTCCCCTCGTACGGCCGCTGTTGGAGATCGGGCGGGCGGAGACCCGCGCGGCCTGCACGGCCCTCGGGCTGGTGCCCTGGGACGATCCGCACAACAGTGACCCGGCGTACGCCCGTTCCCGGGTCCGGTCCGACGTGTTGCCCGTGTTGGTCCGGGCCCTCGGCCCGGGTGTGCTGGACAACCTCGCCCGTACCGCCGCGCTGGTGGCGGCGGACAACGCGGTGCTGGACGAACTCGCCGCCGCGGCGCTGAGTGAGGCCCGGCACCCCGACGGTGGCCTGGCCACCCGGGACCTGGCGGCGCTGGCACCCGCGGTGCGCGCTCGGGTGCTGCGGGCCTGGGCTCACGAGTTGGCGCGCCGCCGGCCGCACTGTCGCACCGCCACGTCGCCGCACTCGACGCCCTGGTCACCGCATGGCGGGGCCAGCGAGCCAGCTACCTGCCGGGTGGGTTGCGGGTGCTCCGCCGCGGCGATCGGCTGCTGTCTGCGTCACCCTCGGCTGCGTCGGCCGACCGAACGTCGACGCCTCGGGTGGCCGGGCCCGGCGAGGCGGTCGTCGAAGCATGATCCATCCCCGGCAACCGCTCTACGCGCCGCGCGGTGCCGTGGCCACCAGCCAGCCGCTGGCCGTGGCCGCCGGCCTGGCCGTGCTGCGCCGTGGTGGCAACGCCGTGGACGCGGCGCTGGCCACCGCCAGCACGCTCACCGTGGTGCAACCCCCGCCAACGACATCGGTGGTGACCTCTTCGCCATCGTCTGGGACGGCGAGCGGCTGCACGGACTGAACGCCTCCGGCCGCTCACCCGTCGGGCTGACCCGGGGCCTGGTCCTCGCGGCGACCGGCGGTCGAGGCACCGAGCCGCCCGACGCGTTGGGCGGGGCACAGGCGGTCGGCCCGGCGATGCCGGCCCGGGGCTGGTTGCCGGTGACCGTACCGGGCGTGCCGGCGGGCTGGCGCGACCTGCACGAGCGATTCGGCTCGCTGCCGTTCGCGGAGCTGTTCGCCGACGCCATCGGCTACGCGGAGCGGGGACACCCCGTCTCCACCGCGACCGCGTCGGCCTGGTCCCGTGCGGTCGCCGGGCACGCCGGGCTGTCCGGTCCCGAGTACGCGGAGTTCGGGCGGGTCTTCGCGCCGGACGGGCGGGCTCCCCGCGCGGGTGAGCGGTGGCGCAACCCGGACGCGGCACTGACGCTGCGACTGATCGCCGACAGCCGGGCGGAGGAGTTCTACCGGGGACGGATCGCGGCGGCACTCACCGATCACGCCGCCCGTACCGGCGGGCTGCTCACGGCGGCAGACCTGGCACAGCACGCCAGCGTCTGGGTCGACCCGGTGTCCGTGCCCTACCGGGACCACGAGGTCTGGGAACTGCCGCCGAACGGGCAGGGACTGGCCGCCCTGCTCGCCCTGGGCATCCTTAACGGATTCGACCCGGCGGAGGGGTCGCGGTGGCCGCACCGGCAGATCGAGGCGGTCAAGTTGGGCTTCGCCGACGCGCACGCCCACGTCGCCGACCCCGACCATGCCCCGGTCCCGCCCGGGCTGCTCAGCCCGGACCAGCTGGCCCGGCGCCGCGCGAGGATCACCGAGGCGGCGGCCGAGCGGGTGACCGACGCACCGGAGCGCGGTGGGACGGTCTACCTCTGCACCGCCGACGAGAGCGGCATGATGGTCAGCCTGATCCAGTCCACCTACCTCGCCTTCGGCTCCCACGTGGTGTTGCCCGGATACGGTTTCGCGCTGCAGAATCGCGGTCTCGGCTTCCGGCTCGACGTGGGGCACCCCAACGTGGTTGGCCCGGCGAAGCGGCCGTATCACACGATCATTCCCGGCTTCCTGACCCGGCAGGGCGTGCCGGTGGGGCCGTTCGGGGTGATGGGTGGGCACATGCAGCCCCAGGGCCACGTCCAACTGGTCTCGGCGACCGTGGACGCGGGCCTCGACCCGCAGGCGGCGCTGGACGCGCCACGCTGGTACTGGCACGCGGGTCGCTCGCTGCTGGTCGAGGAGCAGCTGACCACCGGGCCCGGTGGCGCCGCACTCGTGGCCGACCTGCGGGATCGGGGCCACCAGGTGACCGTCGCGTCCGATCCCACCGTCTTCGGCTACGGGCAGGCGATCTGGCGACGCGCCGACGGCGGCTTCGTGGTCGGCTCCGAATCCCGGGTGGACGGCGCGGCCGCCGGATTCTGACCAGCACGATCGTCAGGGGGCCGGTCAACCGGTAGGAGCGCGATCCCGGAACGTGCTGCGGTAGGCCTGCGGCGTGGCACCGACCCGGCGGGTGAAGTGGTGCCGTAGGACGGCGGCGTCGCCGAACCCGGCCCGTTCGGCGACCCCTTCCACCGTGAGTGGGGTGTCCTCCAACAGCCGGCGGGCCAGCAGGACGCGTTGGTTGGTCAGCCAGTCGTGCGGGGTGGTGCCGGTCTCCGCGCGGAAGCGGCGGGCGAACGTCCGTGGGGCCATCCCGGCCCGCGCGGCCAACTCGTCGACCGTGGTCTGCCGGTCCAGATGGCCCATCAGCCACTCCAGCACCGGTTCCAGGGTGGGCGCCTCCGGTGCCTTCGGAATCGGTGCCTCGATGTACTGGGCCTGCCCGCCGTCGCGGTGCGGAGGCACCACCATCCGGCGGGCCAGTCGGGTGGCGGTGGCCGAGCCGTGCGCCTGGCGTACCAGGTGCAGGCAGGCGTCGATGCCGGCGGCGGTGCCCGCGCTGGTGAGCAGCCGGCCGTCCTGCACGTAGAGCGAGTTGCAGCGCACCCGGGCGCTCGGGTGGCGGCGCTGCAACTCGTCGACGTGTCGCCAGTGGGTGGTGCACTCCCGCCCGTCGAGCAGTCCCGCCTCGCCCAGCAGGTACGCGCCGGCACACACGCTGAACAGGTACGCGCCCCGATCGGCGGCCCGACGCAGCGCCTCGTGGACCTCGACCGGCGCGGTGGTGGTCGGATCGTGTGCGGGAACGGCCACCAGGTCCGCCTGCTCCAGCGGAGCCAGATCGGCGTTCGGCACCAGGTGGAAACCGGCGGAGGTGCGTACCGGGGCCTGTCGAGGGCCACATACGTCGAACCGGTAACCCGGCAGCCCGTCGTCGGTGCGGTCGGTACCGAACACCTCGGCGAGCACGCCGAGTTCGAACGGCGCTACGCCGTCCAGGACGAGTACGGCCACTGAACGAAGCATGTGACGAGGGTAACCGCATGGGTGGCAGAAAATCGAGCAGGAGTGGCATTCCTGCCACTGTCGGCAGGGAGGCACGACGCCCAAACTGGCAGATGTCCGGTGCGCACCGGCGGCGACACGACAACCGCAGACGTCAGAAAGCGAGCGCCGCCATGGGTTTCCTGCTCTTTCTACTGTTCTTTCTCTCCCTCGCCCTGCTGTCCGCCCTCGGGCTGACCGCCGACAGTCGTGACTCGGCGGACTGGAAGCCCTCCGACGGGGGGCACAGGTGGCGATCACGCCACTGCTGAGCTGAATGTTCCACTTATCCAGAAAATCCCTGGGCGCGGCCGCCCCGAAACGGGCGGCCCCGCCGACGGCGAACCCGGGGCGTACGGCAGGCTAGAGTCATGGCTGACGGCTCCTGGTACGACGCCGACATCGACCACGTGATCATCTCCGAGGCGCAGATCCGAGAGAAGACCGCTGAGCTGGCCAAACAGGTCTCCGCAGACTACGCGCACGTCTCCGACGGGCTGCTGCTCGTCTGCGTACTCAAGGGCGCGGTCATGTTCATGGCCGACTTCGCCCGGGCGCTGGGTCGGCACGGCCCCCCGGCCGAGCTGGACTTCATGGCCATCTCCTCGTACGGGCAGGGCACCACCTCCTCGGGAGTGGTCCGGATCCTCAAGGACCTCGACCGGGACATCGCCGGTCGGCACGTCGTCGTCGTGGAGGACATCGTCGACTCCGGGCTGACCCTGTCCTGGTTGCTGCGCTACCTGGAATCGCGTTCGGCCGCGAGCGTCGAGGTGGTCGCGCTGTTCCGTAAGCCGGACGCGGTGAAGGTGACGGTGCCGGTCAGGTACGTGGGCTTCGACATCCCGACCGAGTTCGTCGTCGGGTACGGCCTCGACTTCGGTGAGCGCTACCGGGAGCTGCCGTACGTGGGGGTGCTCAAGCCGGAGGTCTACGCCCGCTCCTGACCAGGTGGGTACCGGCGCGTCGGCACCTCCCGCCCGGCGTACAGCCGCCTTTCAGCTGATCGGACTACCGTTGACGACGGTGCCCCGGAGATCCGACTTCGGGCCACGCCGGCTGACATCCGGTTCGCCGTACGCGTAAGTGCTGGGCTCGCCAGCTCATATCGGTCTCGCACGGTGTACCGTCGAATGACCGTGGCGCGGCAATCGCGCCCCGGGGTCGAGGCCGGCCCGCACGGCGGCTCCGGCAGCCGCCCAGGCGGCGACACCCACAGTCGGTCAGGACGTCGATCAGGAGGATGCGGGCGTCTCGGCGCTCGACAACAGCATGGAACGTACGCGTTTCTTCCGCCGACCGGTGTTCTGGGTCATCCTGGTCATCCTCGGCGCCGTCGTGCTCAGTCAGTTGTTCACCGGTGGACCCAGCTACCACCGGGTGGACACGTCCGTCGCGCTCGACCAGCTCAACAAGGGCGGCATCGAGAAGGTCGTCTTCCAGGACAAGGAACAGACGATCCAGCTCGAGCTGGCCGAGGAGACCGAGTTCGGCGACACCACCACGAAGCTGATCGAGGCTCAGTTCCCGTACGAGGTTGGCGACGAGGTCTGGAACGAGATTCTCGAGGCCAAGGCGAACAACCGGATCACCGGACCGGCCGATGTCGAGGTGTCGTCCGACAGCATCTGGGTCAGCCTGCTGGTCAACCTGCTTCCCATCGTGCTGCTCGTGCTGCTGCTGCTGTTCTTCATGTCGCAGATGCAGGGCGGCGGCTCCCGGGTGCTCAACTTCGGCAAGTCCAAGGCAAAGATGATCACCAAGGACACGCCGAAGACGACGTTCGCCGACGTGGCGGGCTCCGAGGAGGCCGTCGAGGAGCTGCACGAGATCAAGGACTTCCTGCAGAACCCGGCGAAGTACCAGGCACTCGGTGCGAAGATCCCGAAGGGCGTGCTGCTCTTCGGCCCGCCCGGTACCGGTAAGACGCTGCTCGCCCGAGCGGTGGCCGGCGAGGCCGGGGTGCCGTTCTACTCGATCTCCGGCTCGGACTTCGTGGAGATGTTCGTCGGTGTCGGCGCCAGCCGGGTCCGTGACCTGTTCGAGCAGGCCAAGGCGAACGCGCCCGCGATCGTCTTCGTTGACGAGATCGACGCGGTCGGCCGGCACCGTGGCGCCGGCATGGGCGGTGGCCACGACGAGCGCGAGCAGACGCTGAACCAGCTTCTGGTCGAGATGGACGGCTTCGACGTCAAGGGCGGCGTGATCCTGATCGCCGCCACCAACCGGCCGGACATCCTCGACCCGGCGCTGCTGCGGCCGGGTCGGTTCGACCGGCAGATCCCGGTCGACGCCCCCGACATGGAGGGCCGCAAGGCCATCCTGCGGGTGCACGCCAAGGGTAAGCCGTTCATGCCCGACGTCGACCTCGACTCGGTGGCCAAGCGGACGCCGGGCTTCAGCGGTGCCGACCTCGCCAACGTGATCAACGAGGCCGCCCTGCTGACCGCCCGGAAGGACCAGCGGGCCATCTCCAACGACTCGCTCGAGGAGTCGATCGACCGCGTGATCGCCGGTCCGCAGCGCCGTACCCGGGTGATGAGCGACCAGGAAAAGAAGATCACCGCGTACCACGAGGGTGGGCACGCGCTTGTCGCCTGGGCGCTGCCACACGCCGCACCGGTGCACAAGGTGACCATCCTGTCCCGAGGTCGTTCCCTGGGCCACACCCTGGTGCTGCCCACGGAGGACAAGTACACCCAGACCCGCGCCGAGATGGTCGACACCCTGGCGTACGCGCTGGGCGGCCGGGCCGCCGAGGAACTCGTCTTCCACGAGCCCACCACCGGTGCCGGCAACGACATCGAGAAGGCCACCCAGCTGGCCCGCGCGATGATCACCCAGTACGGGATGAGCTCCAAGCTCGGTGCGATCAAGTACGGCACCAGCGGCGACGAGCCGTTCCTCGGCCGCAACATGGGCCACGAGCGGGACTACTCCGACGCCGTCGCCGCCGAGATCGACGGCGAGATGCGGGCCCTGATTGAACTGGCCCACGACGAGGCCTGGGAGATCCTGGTCGAGTACCGGGACGTCCTGGACAACATCGTGCTCGAGCTGATGGAGAAGGAAACCCTCTCCACCGCCGACATGGCCCGGATCTGCGCCCGGGTGGTCAAGCGACCGCCGATGGCACCGTACAACGGCTTCGGCAAGCGGCAGCCCTCCACCGAGCCGCCCGTACTCACCCCGGCCGAGAAGGACGCGCTGAAGGTGCAGGCCGAGGCCGACGGCGCGGAGGCGACGGTCGGTGGCGTCAGCTCGAACAACTCCTCGGACGGTTCGCACTGAGCACCGACGAGCCGGCGGCCAGTTCCCCACAGCGGGGACTGGCCGCCTCCGCCACCGAACCCGACACCGACCGCCTCGACTACATCGCCGCCCGGTTGATCAACGGCCGCCTGACCGGGCGTCCCGTCGAGGACACCATGGACCTCGGCCGGATCGAGAAGGCGGTCCGCGAGATCCTCATCGCGGTCGGGGAGGACCCGGACCGCGACGGCCTCCAGCAGACCCCGGCCCGGGTCGCCCGGGCGTACGCGGAACTCTTCGCCGGTCTGCGCGTCGACCCGGCCACGGTGCTCACCACCACCTTCGAGGCCAACCACGAGGAGCTGGTGCTGGTCCGGGACATCGACGTGATGAGCCTCTGTGAGCATCACTTGCTGCCCTTCCGGGGCAGCGCCCACATCGGCTACATCCCCGGTCCCGACGGCCGGATCACCGGACTGTCCAAGCTGGCCCGGCTGGTCGAGGTCTTCGCCCGGCGTCCCCAGGTGCAGGAGCGGCTCACCTCGCAGATCGCGGACCTGCTGATGACGCGGCTGGAGCCGCGGGGCGTGATCGTCGTGCTCGAGTGCGAACACATGTGCATGGCGATGCGGGGCATCCAGAAGTCCGGTGCCAAGACGATCACGTCTGCGGTGCGTGGCACGCTGCAACACGACGCCAAGTCCCGGGCCGAGGCGATGGCTCTGATCATCCCGCGCTGACCGGCGGGCGGTCAGGACGACAGCATCCCCAGCACGATCCCCGCGTTGACCACCACGGCCGGGACCAGGCAGGCCAGCGCGCCGAACCGTGGCGTGCGGTCCACCCGCTCTCCCGGACCCGGCGGAAAGCAGCGGCCCACCGCGAGCCAGCCCAGGCCGAACGCGACCGCCGGTGCCGGCAGCGCCACCAGCACCGTGAACGTGGTCAGCGCGCCGGTACCCGCCAGCAGGTACACCACCCCCAGCAGCACCGGAACGAACAGCCCCAGCGGCCCGTACACCAGCAGATTGCGCGCACGGGCCGGCCAGTGCGCCACCCGGGACAGGCCACGGGCGGCCAGCGTGTCGTCCGCGCCGACAGCCCACCGACGGGCGTCCCGCAGGGCGGTCAACACGGCCGCCGGACCACCGCTCATCGACCGGGTCGCCTCGGCCAGTTCGGGAGGGGTCGGCGCCAGCGAGATCGGTGGTACCTCCAGCTCACGCAGCCGACTCTCCTGCGACACCAGCCGGGTGCGTACCCCGGTCAGTTCCTCCCGGGCGGCCTGGACCGCGCGGGCCTGCTCGCCCGCGGCGGTCGCCGCGCCCCGACGTACCCCGTCGAGCTGCCGGGCCGCGGCCAGGTAGTCGGCCCACGCGGCTCGCACCGGGTCCCCGGCGTACCGGCAGCCCGCTGCCGGACCGGCCCGGCGGCGGTGGCCGGCGAGTGGTCGAGAGTCATCCGGGTTCCCCCTGCTCGCTGCCGGGCACCTCGTACGGAACCAGCACCACACCGCGCTCCGCCGGCCCGTCCCAGAGCACCACCCGGTCGGGCCGAGGCCGCCACTCCACCGGACGACCGAAGACCGGAGTGAGTTGCGCCCCCGGCACACCCGCCACCGCCACAGCGGTCAGCTTGTCCACCGTCTCGTCCGGCTGCACGAGCGTCGCGAACGACGGCACCGTACGCCACCAGCCGAGCAGGTGCTGCCCGGCCGGAGGCCCGTCGCGCAGCAGAGCCCGCAGTCGAGCCGGCGGCAACTGCTCGGCCGGCGCCATGTCCAGCCCGAAGACGACCAGGTACGCCGGCTCGCCGGCGTCCGCCACGGCGACCAGCCCGGCGAGGTCCACCCGGTCAACCTGGTGACGCTCCGCCAACTCCGCGACCAGAGTGTCCGCCAACTGCGCTGCCTCGGCATCCGCCACGGCGACCACGAACCGCGCCGTACCGGCCGGATGGTGGGCCGCGGTGGTGTGGGCGGCCGTCGCCAGCAGGCGGCATGCGGCAGGTCGTGGACCGAGAACCGCGAGGTTGCGCCCCGCCGCCGGTCCGAACGACACCGTCGCGGTGCTGCGCGAGACATCCACCACCCGCCCGAGCAACGCGGCCGGTACCGTCGACTGCCCCGCAACGGCTGCCCGATAGCGGGGATCGTTGCCCAGCAGCGGACGTGCGTACCCGGCGAAGACGACGGGCGGCGTCGCGTTCGGCGGGCGGGCCGACCAGAGGCGATGGCGCAGCCCGGTGACCGCCTCCGGCTCGTCTGCCGGGTCGGGGAACCGGACCATCCGCTCATGACCTCGGATCGCTCCCCGAGGGCCGCCGAGCCCGCCCGCGGTGTTGACCACCGCGCTGCCCACCGGCAGACCGGCCGCGGCGTCGTTGGTGGGTGCCAGCACCGCCCCGCCGCCAGGCAGCGCCACCCGCACCGGGAACTGGCCCGGCAGGGAGTCCCGCTGCCCGCCGTCGGAACGGGTGCCCAGGCCCAGGTCACCCTCGCCGGCCAGCACCAGGTGAACACCGTACGCCCGCCCGGTCCTCGCCAGTGCGTCCAGCCGGGCGGCCACCTCGGCGGAGAGCCGGTCCCGTTCGGTGAGAAGCACCTGCAGGTTCTCCAGCACACAGACGACCCGAGGAAGCGGGCGATGTTTCCGCAACTCGGGGAAGCGCTGCCCACCCGCGCGGGCGGAAGCCTCGGCGCGCCGCTGCACCTCCGCCGTCAACTGATCCAGCAGATCCAGCACGTACTCCCGGTCGGCGGCCATCGCGGCCGCCCGGACCTGCGGGATCCAGGACCTGTCCCGCTCGGTCTGCAGGAATTCCGCGAAGGACTCACCGGCACCGAGGTCCACCAGGTACAGCGACAGCTCTTCCGGGCCGTACCGCGCGACGAGTCCGAGCAGCGCCGTGGTCAGGAAGGTGGACCGGCAGCCCCGTGACCGGCCGCTCACCAACCAGTGCGGGGTCAGTTCGGTGAAGCCGAGCGAGACCGGACGCCCGCCCGCGTCGCCGACGGTGCTGGTCAGCCCGTCCGTCCCGGCCGCCTGCCCCAGCTCGTCCACCGACGGCAGCAGGTGCGACAGGGCGAGCCGGCTGCCGGCCTCGACCTGGGCGGCGATCCGCCGGCACACGGTCTCGACCAACTCGGTCGGCGGATCCGGGTCGACGAACACCGGTGAGTTCAGACCTCCGTCGGTGCCGGCGAACGCCGCACCCGGCGGATTGCCGAGCAGCGCATAGGCCGTCCGCATCGCCAGCGACGTAGCCCTGGGCAGCGCGGCTCGGCCGGCTACCGGCCACCCCGCCACCACCAGGTGCAATCCGGCCGCGGGTCCCTGCTCGGCGAGTGCCTCGATCCGCGCCAGGTCACCAGGCAGGTGCGGTTCGGGCAGCGCGGCCAGCACCAACAGCAGAGAACGGTCGTGCCGGCGAGGACCGGAGGCGTCCGGCGCCACCCACCGCTCCGCCTCCGCCAGCACGGCCCGCAGACCGTCGGCGTCCGTGGCCGGCGGGGCCAGCACCCGGCGTCGCCGAGCGCCGCGAACGGTGCCAACGCGACGCCCGTCGCGTCCACCACCCGCACCAGCAGTGCCCCCGCCGGTGTCGCCGCCAGCAGGCGCAGCAGTACGGCCCGCAGCAACCCGGCGACCCGAGGGTCGCCCGCGTCGGCGTCCATCGCGAGGTGTCCACTGCCGAACATCGGCACCAGCGCCGGGAAACGTGCGTCGTCCAGCGGCGCGGCCGTGCCCACCCGGACGAACGGCGGTGAGCCCTCCCCGGCGGGGTGGGCCGGAGCGACCGCGTCCAACGCGGACCCGGCCCAACCCGGGGCGAGGATGCCGGCCGCGTCGCGCAGCCGCTCGGCCAGCGCGTACTGGCGGCGCTGGTCAGCCGGGACGGGACGGGTCTCGTCGAGGATCGTCGTCGCCGCCGCGACCGTCGCAGCGGCCCGGCGGTGCAGCGCGGCGGCGCGGAGCGTCCGTGCCTTCGGACCGCCCACCGTGTCCACCCCCTCCGCCCGAGGTCGGCACCCACTCGCCGGGCAGAAGTGACGGTATCCCAGCGAGGGCGTCACCTCCGGGATCCGGCGCGGCGCTGCGCCGTTGTTGTCAGGGATCTCACCGATCGGCAGCGTTCGGTCACGATCTGCCAAATCTTGGGCATTGGGTCCGGAGCCGCCAGCGGATAGCCTCAGGGGGTGGAATCAGTGCCGCCCTCCGCCGGTTCCCAGGTCTCCCGCGTACCGGCGCAGAGGACCCCGCCGGAGGAGTTGGCACCGCCTGCGGTCGCGCCGGCGCCGCGCCAGCCCCGGCGACGCCTGCGTACGGTGTTGACCGTGGTGGCGGGGGTGGTCGCGGCGCTCTGTCTGACCGGCGGGGTGGTGGGCTATTTCGTCTACGACCGAGCCACCACCCCCGACCGCAGCGCCCCAGATGTGGTGGTGGACAACTACCTGCGTGCGTTCCTAGTCGACCGCAATGACGTACGCGCCTCGATCTTCATCTGCGAGGGCAGCACGGATCTGGGTCAGCTACAAAGACTTAGGGACGACTTGGCAGACCGAGAGGTGCGATTCGGAACGACAATGTCCACCGTTTGGGGGGAACTTCAAGTGGATCGAGATGGCGACAACGCCGAGGTGCGCGTGAATCTGACCTTTGCGGCGCAGGTTGACGGGATCCGACAAAGTGACCGGCAGGCATGGACGTTCACCACGCGGCTGAACGAGGACTGGCGGGTCTGCTCAGCGACGGCCGGCTGACCTCACTCCACCCACAGCATGTGGACCGGTACCTCCAGGGTGGTCGGTGACTGGCCGCGCCAGGCCCAGCGGTACCACTCCATCTCGGGAGTCACCCGCACACAGATGTCGCCCTCGGCGCCCGAGTAGGTCTCGGTCACCGCACGCAGGTCACGGTGCTCGACGGCGCCGACCATGTGCACGACCCGTCGCCCGGTGACCGAGTCCGCCTCGAAGACCGGCGTCGGTGCTGGGTGGGCCGGGGCGTCCAACGAGACGAGCCGCAGGCGTCCGTCCGTCGTCGGCGTGGTCGCTGCGCCGACCGTCTCGACCCAGACCCGTTCGACCGGCACCAGCGGCGCGAACACCTCGACCTGGTCGGACTCGGCGCGGTACCACTCGTGTTCCGGGATGACCGGGACGTAGGTGCGGCTGTTCTGCACGACCCGTTCGTCGGCCCGCAGGTCGGCACGCCAGCCCAGACCGGGCAGACCGACAAGTACCCGTCGTCCGCGTAGTTCGACGCTTCCCGCGGCGGGGACGATCTCGATCGGACGGGGCGGTTGGGGAGCCCAGTCGGGCTGGTCGGCGAACGGGTCCGGAAGCGGTTCGGTCATGACGGCCCGTGGTTCACCCGACGCCCTTCAACGGCGCACCCTTCGACCGCATGAACGGGACCGGGTCGATGGCACCCCGGCTGCTGCGATCGCCGTCGACGTGCACCTCGAAGTGCAGGTGTGGTCCGGAGGAGTTGCCGCTGCTGCCGACATCGCCGATCACGTCACCGGCCTGCACCGTGTCGCCGACGGCGACCAGGGGACGACTCACCAGATGACAGTAGCGGGTGATGATGCCTTGGGCGTGCAGCACGTCGACGAACCAACCGCAGCCTCCCTTGCCAGGCCAGCCGTCCTCGTCGCAGCTGAGCCGTCCTCTCCGGTCGGGGTCGCAGCGGGAGACCAGTACCCGGCCGGTCGCCGCGACCCTGATATCGGTGCCCCTTATCGCGGAGATGTCCACACCGTTGTGTCCGGGCCGGCTGGCGGTCCGGAATCCGGAGCCGACCCCGCCCGGAATCGGTGCGGTCCAACCGGAGGCGGCGATCTCACCGCCCGCCGCGGCGTCACACACCTGCTGTCCGGCGATCAGCGCGGTTCGTGCCGCGCCACCGGCCAGCGCGTCCACGATCCGTGCGGCCAGTTCCTCGTGTTTGGCGTACGCGTCCGGGAAGGCGCTGATCTGCACCCGCTGTGCGGCCACGGTCAGTGGCAGTTTCTCCCAGTCGGGTAGGTCGACCAGCTTCTCGTAGAACTTGCGGGACGCGTACGCGGGATCCATCCGCTGGGCGACCGTGCCCCACGAGGCCCGTTGCTGGAAGAGACCGACGGAGTCGTGGTCGGCGCCGACTCCCTCGTTCGGGATGTCCCGCGACTCGCCGACCGTGCTGTTGGCCAGGTTGAGCAGCCGCGACTCCTGCATGGCGGTCGCCACCGCGATCACCCAGCCCCGTGGCGCCACCTTCATCTCCTGGCCGACCTTGATGATCACTGCCGCGTTCCGCAGCTGACGTTCCCCGTACTCGGCGAAGCGCGGCATCTTGCCGGTGACATTCACCTCGAAGTCGCCGGTGCACTCCATGCTGGCCGGGCTCAGCTGCTCGGCGGCGTCGCCACCCAGCTCGGTTAGGAAGAAGGCACCAGCGCCACCCGTACAGCAGAGCAGTGTCAGCGTCGCGGTGAGCGCGGCGGCGAGGGCGCCGATCCGGACCGGCCGACGGGGATGGCTCTGCTCACTCATCCCTGCTCCAGTCCACCGCATCCACCAGCCATCGCCCGTCGGGTGCCAGCAGTTCGAGCCGGAGTTGCCCGTCGTCGAGCGGGATCGTCGCCTCCACGAAGGTCTCACCGCGTGGGCGGAGTGTCACGTCGCCGGTGACCGCGCTGGCGGGCACTTCGGTCGGATCGGCGCCGGAAAGCTTCTCGACGAGACCGGTGGTCGAGAACGGGCGTAGCGCGTGGTGCCACTCCTCGGCGGTCTGGCCCGGACGGCCGAGCCAGGCGGCGGCGAAGCGGGCGGCCACCACTTCCGGGGCCGGCTGGCCGGGCCGGGTGACCGGGGACGGAGTGGTCGTCGTGGAGATCGCACCGTCGTCCCCGGTGGTCGGGTGCACAGTGGTGATCGGTTCGGGCGGGCGATTGCTCAGCCCGGCCGCCGGATCGGTCGGGCCGGCCACCAACCTGGCCGCCCCCACCACCCCGAGCACCAGTACGGCGATGCCGAGTGCGGCACCCAGCCGGGACCGTAGCAACCGTCGGAAGAGGAACTCGACCGCCCGCCGCACGATGGTCACCGGGCCTCGGAGCGGACCCGTGGTGCCGGCTTCTCGGGCGTCCGTTCGGCCGAACCGGGACGGTAGATGGCGTAGGAGGGGTTCTCGTCCGGCACGTCCGGCTCGGTCCAGGAGGCCGGCTGCCGACGACGCGGCCTGGGGGCCACCGGAGCGGCCTTGGTGCGCAGTTCCTGGGCGGAGCTGTCGGCACCGTCCGTTCTCGGATCGTCCGGCCGCTTCGCGGCCGCCGGTGCCCCCGCCGGCACCGGATCCGGCCGAGCCTCCGGACGCATCCTCGGCTGCTCGGGTGCGATCGCCCGACGCCGTCCCACGCTTGGCTCGGCGGTGCCGCCGGGCTCGGCGACGTCGAGCCGGGCCGCGGTACGCATGTCCCGGAAGAACCGGCGGTGCCAGGAGCCCGCCGAGCTGACCGCCTCGCTGTTGTCCTTCCCGCCGAGCTGGGTGATCCGGCGGTAGGGGCGCAGCAGCAGCCAGCCGACCACCCCGCAGAGCCAGACCAGCACCACCTGAAGCCAGCCGGGAAGGGTGGCCGTGCTCATGATGAGGTCGACCGCGAAGAGGTAGATGGCGGCACCGGTGCCGAAGATCGCGATGTTGAACAGCGCCGCCACCACCGCGTTACCCAGCCGTCGCAGACCGGCGCTGGCCGGTCGGAGCAGACCGATGGTGCCGAGGATCGGCGCCGCGATGACCGCCCATCGGAAGATCAGGAAGCCGAGCAGCACCAGCAGTGACGCGGTCAGGTCGAACATCGCGAAGAGCAGGGCGGCGAGCACCGCGATGAACCCGGCGCCCACCCGATCCATGTCCCGGACGCCCTTCAGGTACTCGTAGGCCTCCGGATCCTCCCGTTCGATCTGCGCGGCGACCGTCATCCACTGCTGCTTCTTAGCGTTGATGGTGGCCTCACGCGTCTGCGGATTGGCCCGGATCTTCTCCGTCTCCTCCCAGGACAGCGACTTGGCGTCGTAGAGCGCCGCTCCGTACTTCCTGGCGGTCTCGCTGTCGGCCGAGCCGAGCACCCCGCGCAGCCAGTTCCGGTAAAGCATCGCCTCCGCGGCGGTGTCGCTGGCCCGGACCGCTGGTGGCCGCTTGTCCGTGCAGGCGTCCGGATTGGGCATCGCACACCGGTCCGGCGGCACGTCCTTGGCGGCGGGGCCCACCGCGTCGTGCACGACGCCGAGCGTGGAGACGAGGGCACCGTCGGCGAGGTTCGCCGACTTGACCGGCCAGGCGGCCAGTGCGGTGACCGCCACCATCACCACCAACGCCCAGCCCGCCGTGGTCATCGCGTTGCTCATGTCGGACTGGCGCGAGCGCCAGAGCAGGTAGAGCCCGACCACGCAGAGCGTGACGATGCCGAAGACACTGAACACCTTCTGGTAGATGGCCTTGGTGGCCTGGTCCACCAGGGGATCCGCCCAGCCCCACATGGTGCCCGGCTCCCACGCGCGTTCGCGCAGCGCGTTCGAGGCGCCGATGATCGCCGTGGCCATCATGAACTCGCCGTTGGCGATGGTGTTGGTGAACTTGTAGTCCGGGTGCAGCAGCGTGGTCGCACAGCCGGAATCGATGTCGTAGGTGCTGTAGCTGTAGCCGGCGTATCCGTAGTCGCTGTAGTAACCCTTCGGGCCGGGCAGCTTGGAGGCCTCGGGACGGGAAGCGAACCACCCGGCGATGCCAGAATCCGGCGCAGTCGGCGTCGGGGGATTACGGCACGTCGCCTCCGACTCCGCCACCTGCTGCAGCTTGGTGACGCAGGCGCGGAAATCGACCTGCCACTCCTCGGTCGTGCAGAGTTCGGCCGCCGCGGCCTGGTACCCGGCCGAAGCCGCGTACGCCGGTGTGGCGGTGAGCCCGGGCCAGCTGATCGTGGCTGCGGCGAGGACGCCGAGTGCCAGGAGGAGCGCCGTGATCCGTGCCCGGGCCCTCGCCATTGTCACGCCTCCATGTCAGGCAGCACGGTCGGCAGCACCCCTGCGGCGGCGGCGATGGCGGCGGGGGTGGTGTCGAGGTGGTCCAGCAGTCCATCCACGTAGGAGACGTCGACCCGAACCTTCTGGACCCGGCCGTCGACGTCGCGCATCACGAACTCCCGGAAGCCGAGCCGGTTGGCCGAGGTCGCATCGGCGGTGGAGAGCGAGGCGAGGGTGGCCTCGTAACCGTCGTCCACCGGTACGCGTAGCAGTCGCAGCGCCTCGGAGGCGATCTCGGCGTCTTCGGCGATCCGGCCGACGAACACGGTGGAGACGAGGTTCTGTACGTCGAGACCGAGGATGTCCCGGGGGTTCTGCGAGGCGACGAGCGCGGCCAGGTTCCACTTGCGGGAGTCACGGGCGAGCCGGACGAGGAAGGATCGGCCGGAGCGCCACCCCTCCATGAAGTGCGCCTCGTCCAGGCCGACCAGCTTCCGGGAGGCCATCGAGCCGCCGTAGCAGCGGCGGACCGCCAGCCGATGCGCGGTGTGCAGCATCGGCAGGGCGAGTGCCTCCTCGGCCGACCAGTACTCACGTTCGATCTTGAGGTCGGGCAGCCGCAGGCCGGCCATGGTGATCACGGTGAGTGCGGCGTCCGGGCCGAGCAGGCCCTCCGGCGGGCGACCGAAGAAGAGCATCGCCAGTGGCATCTCGGCGGTGTCCAGCAGCAGGTTGGCCAGTTCCCGGCCGGCGTCGTCGTCGAGCTGGCCGAGGCAGGTGACCACGTCGTCCAGAGTGGAGGTCTCCTCGGCGGGCACCTGGCGCACGGCGTGCCGGAACAGGGTGGCGGTGGAGGCCTCCCGAGCCACCTGCGGTGGCACCAGCATCATGCAGATGTCCTGTACCAGCATCCGCCGCTCGGCCCGCGCATTGGAGACGGCGATCTCGAACTCCCGGTCACCGGCGGCTCCGGCGGCGAACTCGCTGCGCAGCGGGGTCGGGATCAGTGAGTACGGCGCCAGCGTGCCGTGCTCGGAGCCGGTCAGGTTCAGCACCCGCGAGTAGGGACGAAGCTCCGGCATCGCGCAGAGCCGGGCCAGCGGGCCGGAGGGGTCGAGCAGGGTCACCTGTACGCCGCGGCGGGCGGCCAGGTAGCCCAACGCGCCGAGCAGCGTGGACTTGCCGCCGCCCGGTTCGGCCACGAAGACCGCCAGGCCGGAGCGCTCCCGCACCTCCATGGGAAAGTGCAGGTCGAGGAAGACCGGGCGGCGGCAGGTCCCGGCGGTACGACCGATCAGGTCGCCACGTCGGTCACCCACCGTGGAGGCGGCCTGCGGCAGCGCCGCCGCGAGCAGGTTGACGGGCATCCTGCGTACGTAACCGGTGTTGGCGATCGGCTCACCCGGAATGAACTCGCGGGCCAGCCAGTCCTGGTTCTTCGGATGCTGCAGGGAGATACGCAGCTCGCGCGAGTAGAGCTGGATGAGCCGACGGGCCCGTTCCAGGCACTCCTCCCGGGTCCGACCGCCGACCGCGATGCGGTGCCAGCCATGGGCGCGGGCCGAGTCGACCGGCAGCCCCGTGGTCATCTCGTCGCCGATGACCAGCGCGCGCTTGGCGAGTCGCTCCAGTTCGGGCGGCGCGTCGATGCCGTGTTCGGCGTAGTCCAACTGCTGTGACCGGATCATCCGGAGTCGGTGTTCGAGGTTGCGGAAGGAGTCGCCGGAACCGAGGATGTCGACCCGGGTGGAGAGCTCCATCGGCCAGGGCAGCCGCTCGTGGAAGTGCAACCAGGGTTCGTGTCGCTCGGGGATCTCCAGCGGCTCCATCCGACCGACGGCGAGCACCGCCACGTGTCGTTCCTCGCCGGTCATCCGGTGGACCAGCTTGACGGTGGAGCCGTACGGCGTGCGGTAGCGCTCGACCTGTTCGGTGAGGGCGAGCAGGTCGCCGCGTTCCCAACGACCGTCGGTGATGGGTGAGAGCGTGCCGGGGGGCGCCATGCAGAGTGCCACCGACCGGTAGAGCAGCCACTCCAGCTCGTGCGCGGTGACGCGCCGCCCCCGCATGCCGAAGGCGCCGAGCACCTCGTCGAACTGCTCGACGGTGCGGCCGAGCTTGCGCCGCTCGCCCTCGGCGACGCCGCGGCCGAAGGTGCGCAGCAGCCGCTCGGTGAGCGAGTCACCGAGGGAACGGCGGGCGAAGGTGACGCCGAGGTAGGTCTGACCCTCGGCGTGATTCACCGACAGCAGGTGGCGTTGCGCGGCGACCAGGTGCTCGCCCCATCCGGGTGTGCCGGGGACGTCGGGCAGCGGTGCGGCGGTGTTGGCGTCGATGGTGCGGGCCCACTCGTCGGCCGGGAAGGGCCGGGTGGTGCGGCGCAGGTGCAGCCGGAAGCCGGCCAGGCCGGCGTACTGCTCGGAGATCGCCGAGAGCAGCGCCTCGCGTTCCGCGTCCGGCCGGAAGGCCCAGCGCACCTCGGGCAGCCAGTACCAGGCGGTGACCGTGTTGGGGGTGAAGGTCAGGTGCCCGGCGATCTCGGTGATGGCCAACTCGACGGCCGGATCACGATCGCCGAACTTGATCCTCGGTGGTCGGACACGGACCGGCTTGACCGGCCGGTCGCGGTGGTCGACGGACCGTTGCCGGGGGGCCGGACGGTTGGCCGGCGGCGCTGACCGACGTGGCGTCTTCCCGGGATCGTCGGTCGGCGCCGGGTCGTTGTCGCGGGCGCGGCGGTCCTCCCGAGCGGGCGGTCGTCGCCGGTGGGCCGGTCGTCGGCGGGCGGCCGGGCGGTCGGCAACCGGTCCGCCGGGTTGGGTGCCATCCGGGGCGGAGCCGGCGGCGTGTTCGTGGCCGGCGCCGGGCCCTCGACCAAGCGGCCGGGTGGCGTGGCCGGCGCCGGGTCGGGCGGTCGCGGTGGCGCGGGCGGCGCCGGTGGCGGAGCCGCTCGACGGGCTGCCGGTGCGGGCCCGACGGCGGGCGGCGGTGCGGATGCGGCTGCTGCGGCAAGGCTCGTGCGGTGCCCGTTGCCCCGCTGGGCGGCACCGGGCCGGGGGTACGCGCCACCGAAGAGGTCGAGGAACGGTGAGTCGATGTCCGCGCCGTCCCGGCTGGCCGGGGCCGAATCGGCCGGAGCCGCTCGGCGCTGCGGCGGGCGGGGTGCCTGGAACACACCGACGCTGCCGTGCGCCGGGGTGGTGGCGAGTGCCGGGTCCAGCGTGGTCTCATCCAGCCCATCGGCTTCCGGGTAGTCGAATGAACGCGCACGGTTACCGTGTGGTGCGGCCGGACGTCCGGCCGGGGATCCCGGCGTGGCGGAGCGGCTCATGCGATCGCCCTGCCCGTGTCCTCGTTCGGCCCGTACGGCGTGCAGCCGGTCATGCCAGTTCCTCCCGGATCCTGATCCTGCTGCCGACCAGGCGCGGATCGCGCTGCTCGGCGGCCGGCTCCCGGGTTCGTCGCCAGTCGGTCAGCGCGGTACGGATCACCATGCGCGCCGGACGGTCCGGGTCGACGTACCGGAAGACGAACGAGGTGGTCACGATCGCGAGGGCGATCTCCCAGGCGGGGAAGAGTTCGACCCGCAGCGTGAACAGCCAGTGGATGAACATGTAGAGGGGGACGAGCAGCATGAACAGCCCGTACTGGGCGTACGGCAGGTGGACCGGAAGGGTGTAGCCGGGCGGCCCGAGATAGACCAGGCGAGCCCGGTAGATGTCGTCGTCGGTGCGCAGCCGCATCTCGTGCCCGCGTCTATTCGAAGATCAGGTTGATCAGGAAGTCGCCGATGAAGAAGAGGGTGGCGGCTCCGGCGATGAAGGCCAACCCGACGATCGCGATGGCCGAGCTGGTCAGCACCTTCGAGATCTCGCCCCGGCTGGCGCGGCCGATGAAGATGACGCCCAGCACGGCGAGCAGGATCGGCGCGATCTTGCTGGCGAAGAAGGTGACGACGCCCTCGGTGTCGATCCCCTTCGGTTCCTCCGCGGCGAGCGGAATCGACGACACCAGGGTGGAGAGCAGGTGGAGGGCGCTTGTGGACGCCGTTTCCATCAGCTCGATGGCGATCACTGAAACCTCCCCAAGTCGCGGCCGGCGGCGCCGCGGTGGTGCAGTAGGCAAGCCTTGCGGGATCGGTGCTCACTGTGCGCAGTGCTCGGAACCCTGCGTACGACAACCGCCACGAAGGGTGGCGATTTTTGGGTGGGTTGTCCCGCTTCGGCCCTCCCTCCAACCGTCGCCATCTCGATGCTGGACAATTCCACAGCGTACGGGCCGCCCCTCTTTGCGACAAGCCGCGAAAATGCTGCCCGAACCGACCCGGACGACCGATCGTACACCTGTTCCAATTGGCATGTCAGGATGCACGACCGGGCCGTCTGCGAGGGGCGGCCGGGCCGGTACCGTCCTACTCGTGACCGATCTGGTACGGGCTCCGGCCCCGGTGGTGATGGGCGTCCTGAACGTCACGCCCGACTCGTTCTCCGACGGCGGACGCTACGCCGACGTCGACGCCGCCGTCGCACACGGCGTCCGGCTGCGTGCCGACGGCGCGGAGTTGGTGGATGTCGGTGGAGAGTCGACCCGGCCGGGTGCCGACCGGGTGGACGCGGAGACCGAGGCCGCCCGCGTGGTGCCGGTCATCCGCGAGCTGGCCGCGGCGGGCGTTCCGGTCAGCATCGACACCACCCGGGCCCGGGTCGCCGTCGCGGCGCTACAGGCCGGCGCGATCGTGGTCAACGACGTCTCGGGGGGTCTCGCGGATCCCGACATGGTCGGGGTGGTCCGGGATGCCGGCTGTCCCTGGGTGCTGATGCACTGGCGCGGCCACTCCCGCCGGATGAACGAGTTGGCCAGCTACGGTGACGTGGTCGCCGACGTCCGTGCCGAACTCGGCCAGCGCGTGGACGCGGCCCTCGCCGCCGGGATCGGCCCGGATCAGATCATCATCGATCCGGGCCTCGGCTTCGCCAAGAACGCCGCCCACAACTGGCAGCTCAGCGCCCGGCTGCCCGAACTGGTCGAACTCGGCTACCCGCTGCTGTTCGGCGCGAGCCGCAAGTCGTATCTGGGTCAACTGCTGGCCGGCCCCGACGGCGTGCCCCGGGCGACCGACGGCCGGACGGCGGCCACCGTCGCCACCAGCCTGCTCGCGGTGGCCGCCGGCGCCTGGGGGTACGCGTGCACGACGTGCGTGCCACCGTCGACGCGCTCGCCGTCTGGCGGGCCACCGGCCGTCCCCGGTTGGCCGCTCCGTCGGCTGCCGACACCGCGTCCGCCGGGTCGGCGGCCGGTCGGGTCGTGCCGTCGGACGCCGCCGAGTGGTCCGCGGTCGACGGGCGGGGGCGGCGATGACCGACCGGATCGAGCTGACCGGCCTGCGGGCGCGCGGCCGGCACGGGGTGTACGACTTCGAACGCGCGAACGGCCAGGAGTTCGTGGTGGACGCGGTGCTCGAACTCGATCTGGGACCGGCCGCCCGGTCCGACGACGTGCGGGACACGGTGCACTACGGCGAGTTGGCCGAGCGGTTGGTCGAGGTGGTCACCGGCGAGCCGGTCAACCTGATCGAGACCCTCGCCGATCGACTGATCGAGGTCTGCCTGGTGGATCCGCGGGTGTCCGGCGTGACGGTCACGGTGCACAAGCCCGAGGCCCCGGTGCCGCACGCCTTCACCGACGTGGCCGTGACGATGCGCCGGACGCGTACCCGATGACCCGCGCCGTGCTCTCCCTGGGCAGCAACCTCGGTGACCGACTCGCCCACCTGCGCACCGCCCTGACCGTCCTCGGTGACAGTGTCCTGCTGGTCTCCGGGGTCTACGAGACGCCGCCGTGGGGTGACACCGAGCAGCCGACGTACCTGAACGCCGTGCTGCTGGCCGCGGACCCGAACGCCGATCCCTACGACTGGTTGGCGCGGGCCCGGGCGGCGGAGGACGCCGCCGGTCGGGTCCGGGACCCGGAACGGCGCTTCGGTCCCCGCACGCTCGACGTCGACGTCGTCGCGGTGTGGACCGACGACGACCGCCCGGTGTTCAGCGCCGATCCCGAGTTGACCCTGCCGCATCCCCGGGCACATCTGCGGGCCTTCGTGCTGCGGCCGTGGATCGACATCCAGCCCTACGGCCAACTGCCCGGGCACGGTTGGCTCACCGACCTGCTCACCACCGGGCCGGTCGCCGTCGAGGTGCCGGAACTGAGCCCCCGGCCCGATCTGACGTTAGAGTCGACGGCATGAGCGAGCGCAGTGAGCGGACCATCAGGCTCAGCGCGACCGGGTCTCATGGCGGGGCGGCGCGCGGCGAGGTACCGGCATGAGCGTGTCCCCGCCACCCGACGGGTCGCGGATGGGCCCCACCCGCATCTCGACCCTGGTGGTGACCGCCCTCGCCGCCGCCGCGGTGGCCTGGCTGCTGATCAGCGGCATCTACTACGAGCGGCTGCCGCCGCTGCCCTGGTTGCCGGTGGTGACCCTCGCCGGACTGGCCGTGCTGGAGGCGTACGCCGCGATCAACACCCGGGGTCGGATCGACCGCCGACCGGGCCGGGATCCGGTCAATCCGTTGATGGTGGCTCGGTTCGTCGTGCTGGCCAAGGCATCCGCGCTGGTCGGTGCCATCTTCACCGGCGGGTACGCGGGGCTGACCGGTTGGTTGTTCGTGCAGCCGACGCGGGCTGCCACCGATGACCGCCCGGCGGCCATCGCCGGCCTGCTGGCCTCGGCCGCCCTGGTGGCCGCCGCACTCTGGTTGGAGCGGGCGTGCCGGGTCCCGGAGCGGCCCGACGACGAGCATGAGCCGGACGACTGGGAGAGCCACCCGGATCGTCGCTAGTGCGACCGCCCCGAGGCTCACCCCGGTGGCCTCGACGTGGCCGGACACCGGACACCGCCCGGGCCGCCGGCCCAGCCCCAGCAGGGGGTTCCGCCCGGCTCGGACGCGCGGGTACGGTGCCTCCGACCGAAAGGCAACGCCCGCCGCCGGTCCGCCCGTGCGTCGGTGGAGTCCGGGCGGCCGCTGGGAGGCAGGAATCATGGGGTACGACGAACCGGGCCGTGACGGACCGCCGGAGCCTGCCTCGGCCGGTCCCGCGACCGCGGAGGCCGTCCTCGACGATCCCGACGCCGAGTCAGGCCGGGACCGTTTCGGCGTCTACATCGTCTGGGAGACGTTCCTGCTGCTCGGCTTCGGCGCACTTGTCTACCTGGTGTGGCGTGAGGATTCGGCGGTGCTGCGCGGCAGCGGGTTGCGGGATCTCATCGTCGACGTGATCGGTCTGGGTCTGCTGGCCCTGGCCGTCGGGCTGACCCTGCGTACCGCCGCGGTCAACCTCGCTGTCGGACCGGTGGCGGTCGCGGCCGGGCTGCACTTCGCCGAACAGAGTGACCGCGGGGTGCTCGGCGCTGTCGGCACGGCCACCGCGGTGGCGGCGATCGGTGGGCTGGTGCTCGGCCTGGTGGTCGTGCTGCTGCACGTGCCCGGTTGGGCGGCGAGCCTCGGTGGTGCCGCCGGCGTCATCGTCTACATCGAGCAGCGCTCCGCGCCGGTGCTGGTGCAGGGCGATTACGACCCGCGGGGCACCGCCGGACAACTCTTCGTCGGCTTCGCCGCGATCGCGGTGTTCGGCGGGCTCCTCGGAGCGGTGAGCCCGATCCGTCGGCTGGTCGGCCGGTTCCGGCCGATCGGCGACCCGGCACGTCGGCGGGGTACGGCGGCCGGTGTGGTGGCCACCACCGGGTACGTCTGCTCCACCGTGCTCGCGACCCTCGCCGGGGTGCTGATCGCCTCGATGGGCGGGACGGTGACCCCGGCGGCGGGACTGGACTGGACGGTGCTGGCGGTGGGCGCGACGCTGCTCGCCGGCACCAGTGCGTTCGGGCTGCGTGGCGGGGTCTTCGGCACGCTGCTGACGGCCGGTGCGATCGGGCTGTTCCTGGCGTACGCGCAGGCCCGTGGTTGGACGGTCAGCCGGTGGGCGGTCGGCGGCGCGGCGCTGGCCGGTGGGCTCGTCGTCACCCGCCTGGTGGAGACGTACGGACGTCCGGTGCCGGTGCTCGGGGCACCGCTCCCGCCGCCGCCGGAGCCGGCCGCCGAGAGCGGGTGGAGTGTGACGCAGCCGCAGCCGGTCGGTGACTGGCCGCCTGTGCTGCCGGCCCAACCCCCCGTCGGCGGCACGGACCCGTGGGGAGCCCGGCGCTGGGAGACCGGCTCGCGTACCTGGGAGGCCGACGATCGGTGACCGGTCGGCAGCTTGTCGGCGCGCCGAGCGTGATCTCGACGGTTAGGCTCGGCACATGACCGACACATCATCGATCTCCGGCGGCCGGTCGTTCGAGGAGTTGGACGTCCTCTCCACCGAGGAACTGCGGGAACGGGCGTTCACCCTCGCCCGGGAGCGCCGGGACGTACGGTTCTTCTGGTCGGTGCTGCGGCACCTGCCGAACGCGGACGAGGCCGCCGCGCTGGACGGCGCGCCGAACTCGGTGGGGCCGACGGTCGACGAGGCGGTGGCCCTCTGGCGCGAGATGACCGGGCACGGCTACGAGGAGTCCGCGCCGCTGCTGCGCGCCGCGTTCATCGACTACCTCATGAAGCACTAGCGGGCCAAACGCGCGTACCACCATAAATGACGCCTCGCGTTTGCCTGCGTCGATCCGCTGGGAAATAGCGGGGCCATGGCTCTCACCAATCGATACAAGTCCGCACCGGGCGCTGGTACGCTCGCCGCGCTCATTCTGGTCCTCGTCTTCGGTAGTCCCTGGTACGTCGACTGGGCCAGGGACAACACCGATCCCGACAGTGCCGGCGGGTGGTTCCTGAGACTGCTCGCCTGGCCGGCCTGGCGATTCGACTCCGACGACTCGATCCAGGAGATCTTCGCCGACGACTTGCGGGCGATCCTCGTGGTCGTCCTCACCTTCCTGTTCCTCTACCTGCTGCCGGGCTCCCAGCTCGCCCGTGCCCGCGGCACCATCAGTCAGTTCTTCGCCGGCTGGGCGGCGTTCGTCTTCGCCGGGGCCTTCGCGGCCCTGTTCACCACGCTGATCCGGACCAACCCGTCGCTGCTGGGCGCCTTCCAGGCGGCGGGGGACGGCGCGGAGTACGGCCTCTTCGTCGGCTGGATCATCGGCATCGCCACCCTGGGCGGCTACCGGGGCCGGCGCTGACCGTACGGCCGGGTCCGTCGTGCGCGACGGACCCGGCCGACCACTCGTGCCGGAGTCACCCGCGGCGCTCCGCCCGCCGACTCGGTCGGGCGACGCAGGCGGGGACACTCAGCCGGCCGACTCCGTGAGCGTCAGGAGGCGTTCCCGGCTGAGCGTCCCGACCGGCTGTCCGTCCTCGGTGACCACGGCCCGGCCACCGGCGGCGGTGAGCAGCACGGCCAGCGCGTCGTACGCCGACCCACCCAGCGGTAGCGACGGGAGGTCCGCGTCGCCGTCGACCGGCAGCGGATCGAGTACCTCCCGGGTCACCGGGGTGACGGCCAGCCGGCGGATGCCCCGATCGGCTCCGACGAACTCGCGGACGAACCCGGTGGCGGGAGCGCCGAGCAGCGTCGCCGGGGTGTCGTACTGCTCCAACCGGCCGCCCTCGGAGAGCACCGCGATCCGGTCACCGAGCCGGACGGCCTCGTCCAGGTCGTGGGTGACCAGGACGATGGTCTTGCGTACCTCCGCCTGCAACCGCAGGAACTCCTCCTGCAGCCGGGTACGCACGATCGGGTCGACGGCGGAGAAGGGCTCGTCCATCAGCAGCACCACCGGGTCGGCGGCGAGCGCCCGGGCCACCCCGACCCGCTGCCGCTGGCCGCCGGAGAGTTCGTGCGGGTACCGCCGGCCGAACTGCGCCGGGTCCAGGCCGACAAGTTCCAGCAGTTCCTCGACCCGACGCTTGACGGTGCCGGTGGCCCAGCCGAGCAGCCGGGGCACGGTGGCGACGTTGGCGGCCACCGTCTGGTGCGGGAAGAGTCCGACGTTCTGGATGACGTAGCCGATCTGGCGGCGCAGTTTGACCGGGTCGGCCCGGGTGACGTCGGAGTCGTTGAGCAGGATCCGACCGGCGGTCGGCTCGATCAGCCGGTTGATCATCCGCAGCACGGTCGACTTGCCGCAGCCGGACGGGCCGATGAGGACGACCAGTTCGCCCTCGTCGACGTGCAGGCTGAGCTCGCGGACCGCCTCGGTGCCGTCCGGGTAGCGCTTGCCGATGCCGTCGAGGGTGATCGACGCCGCGCGTCGATCACCGCCGGCCCCCGGGGTAACGTCCACGTATGTCCTTCCGCCTGAGCTACCGGGCTGATCCGGGTAACCCGTGGTTCTCCTGGCAGTACGTGCGGGACAACTCTGACACGGTGCTCGACGCCCTGCGTGAGCACGCCACGCTGACCCTCCGGGCGGTGCTCATCGCCGCGCTGATCGCCGTCCCGCTGGCCGTGCTGGCCTACTGGTTCCGGCCGCTCACCGGGCCGATTCTCGCACTGACCGGGGTGCTCTACACGGTCCCCTCCCTGGCCCTGTTCGCATTCGTCGCACCCTATCTGGGCATCGGCGTCGCGACCGTGTTGAGCGTGGTGGTGCTGTACGCGCTGCTGGTGATCGTCCGTAACACCGTCGCCGGGCTGAACCAGGTGCCGGCGGAGGTCCGGGAGGCCGCCGAGGGCATGGGTTACGGCCGCTGGGGGCGACTGGTGCGGATCGAGTTGCCGCTGGCCCTACCCGGCATCCTGACCGGCCTGCGGTTGGCCACGGTCTCCACGGTCGCCCTGGTCACCGTCGGTGTGGTGATCGGACGGGGCGGGCTCGGGCAGATCATCTTCGCCGGCTTCCAGAACAACCTCTACAAGGCTCAGATCATGACCGGGACGTTGCTCTGTGTCCTGCTGGCGCTGGTGCTCGACCTGCTGCTGGTGGGGGCCGGTCGGCTGCTCACCCCGTGGCTGCGCGGGAGGACCGGATGAGCGCCGCGACGAATCCGGTGTCCCAGGCGGTGGTCTGGCTCAACGATCCGCTGAACTGGACGAACCCGGGCGGCATCCTGGACCGCCTAGGCGAGCACGTCAGCATGTCGGCCGCCGCGGTGCTGCTGGGCTGCCTGGTGGCCTGGCCGCTGGGTCTCTGGCTGGGCCACATCGGCCGCGGCGGCGGGCTGGTGGTGCTGGTCTCGAACCTCACCCTGGCGGTGCCCACGCTCGCCCTGCTGACCATCCTCCCGTTGACCTTCCTCGGCTTCGGTCGGCCGGCGGTGGTGCTCGCGCTTGCGGTCTTCGCCGTGCCGCCGCTGCTGGCCAACGCGTACACCGGAGTGCGGCAGGTCGATCCGCAGACCCGGGAGGCGGCCCGTGGCATGGGCATGACCGGGGTGCAGGTGCTGCGCCGGGTGGAACTGCCGCTCGCGGTGCCCTATCTCGCGGCCGGTTTCCGGACCGCCGCCGTCCAGGTGGTTGCCACGGCGGCGCTGGCGACCTTCGTCAACGGTGGTGGCCTGGGGGAGATCATCCGGTTCGGGTTCGGCCTGAGCATCGCGGTCGGTGGTGGCCAGATCCTGGCCGGCGGGCTGCTGGTGGCCGGGCTGGCGGTAAGCGTCGAACTGCTCTTCGCACTCGTCGAACGGCTGGTCACCCCGCGCCCGCTGCGCCGCGCCCGGCGCCGTGCCGGGCGACGCGCGGCGGATGCCGTCGCCGGCTCCTGACAAGGGGACGACTCAGGACATCGAGCAACCCGGCGCGGGGGCTGGTCGTGCGATCCGCGTCACCGGTACGGCGTCAGTCGGGTGCGACGACCCCGATGGGTGACGTTCCGGTGACGAATGCCTCCTCGGCTTGTCGGTGGGGCACGGCAGGATGTTGGGTGGACATCGCGGGCGGCAGGCGGGATCGCCCGTCGGACACGCGGCCGGCCCCTCCGGGCCGCGCCGGGACACGGAAGGCGGGCTCATGCGCGCAGGTAGAAGACTGTCCATCGCGGTCGTGGGGGCTGTCGCGGCGGCGACGGTCCTGGCGGGGTGCGGCGACGCCGGTTCCTCCGGCACCGAGGCACCTCAGCAGGGTGCCTCGGGCGAGGGTTGCGCGCCGGTGGCCGGTGAGCAGTTGATCGCACTCGAGGACGACAAGTCGCTGCAGAACGCCGACAACATCATCCCGGCGGTCAACAGCGAGGTGGCGAACCCGCAGTTGATCGCCGCGCTCGACAAGGTCTCCGCAGTGCTCGACACGCCGAAGCTGGTGCAGCTCAACAAGGCGGTCGACGTGGATCGTAAGAGCGCCCAGGCGGCGGCGCAGGAGTTCGCCGACGCCAACTCGCTGACCGACGGCGTGCAGCGCGGATCGGGCGGGCGGATCACGGTGGGGGCGGGCAACTTCACCGAGAGCGAGATCATCGCCGAGCTCTACAAGATTCAGCTGACCGCCGCCGGCTACCAGGTCTCCGTGCAGCAGATCGGCAACCGCGAGTTGTACGAGCCGGCGTTGGAGAAGGGCGAGATCCAGGTCGTCCCGGAGTACGCCGCCACCCTCGCCGAGTTCCTCAACGGCAAGGTGAACAGCGGTGGCCAGCCGGTCTCCTCGCCGGACGTCGACAAGACCGTCACCGCGCTGCGTGGCCTGGGTGAGCAGGTGGGTCTGACCTTCGGCGCGCCGGCGGCCGCGCAGACCCAGAACGCCTTCGCGGTGACCCAGGAGTTCGCCGACAAGTACGGCGTGCGGACCCTCTCCGAGCTCGCCGAGAAGTGCTCGGGTACGGCGACGGTGCTGGGTGGTCCGCCGGAGTGCCAGGAGCGCCCGTTCTGCAAGCCCGGTCTGGAGCAGACCTACGGGCTCTCGGTCGGCTCGTTCTCCTCGCTCGACGGCGGTGGCCCGTTGACCAAGACCGCGTTGCGCAACGGCACGATCAGCGTCGGCCTGGTCTTCTCGACCGACGCGGCGTACGCGCAGAACTGAGCAGCCGCGCCAACCACGTCGGCGCCCCGGTCGAGTCGGCCGGGGCGCCGTCGCGTCGCCAGTCCCGAAAGCGCCGCTGCGGAGCCCCTTCTACACTCGCGACGGACACCTGCCGTCGAGCCGTTCCCAGGTGACGCAACTCTCGGTAGGCTGCGGACCCATGCCCGCCCCGGTGCCCGCCGATCCCCGCAAGCTGCTCACCGTGCTCTTCTGGGGCGGTGTGGCTCTCGCTCCGGTCGCGGCGCTGATACTCCTGGTCGCGGACGGCAACGGGCCGCTGCGCTTTGCCGCAGTGCTGGCCATTCTGGCCGTGGTGCTGATCGGCCTATCCATCGCACTGCGTAGCGACGGCGGTGGACAGCATGCCGAGGAACTCCGCGAGGAGGTCGACGAGCTGCGGCGGGAGCTGCGCGGTGAGATCGTGGCTGCCGCCCAGCGTGGCAACCAGGCGCTCGACGAGATCCAACGGGTCCAACAGGCGCTGGCCGGGCTGCGTCAACGGGTCGACTCGGGTGGCGTCACCGCGGTCGCGAACGACGAGCCGCCCGGCCCGGGCCGGGCCCGGGTTTCGGCACCGGAGGCACCGCCGCGGCAGACCGAACGACCCGCCGCGTCGGCCCGGGTCTACGGCACCGCCCAGCCCGCCCCGGGCCGGACCGGCGGGTACGGCGCAGCGCGTTCCGGGCCCGGCAACGATCGTCCGGCCAGCGGCTCAGCAGGTGTCTACGGTTCGCCGGTCCCTCCCGAGCAGGACGATCGCCCGGGTGAGGCGGCAGGGCGGCCACTGGGGGTGGTCCGGCACACCGAGACGGTGCACGTGACCACCCGGCACACGATCGTCGGCGAGTCCGGTGGCCGGTACGGCGGCTACCCGGCGGCGTGGTCGGGATCGTCGCCCGGAGAGCGCCGGCGAGGGCACGGCATCGACGAGGACGACCACTCGTGGTCCGACGGCGATGATCATTCCCGCCGGGACGACAGTCGTCGCTGGTCCGGTGCGGAGCGCTCGGACGAACGTTCCTGGTCCGGGACGGGCCAGGAGGAGGCGCGCGCGTGGTCCGGCCGTGACGAGGAACGTTCCTGGTCGGGGCGCTCCCACGAGGAGGACCGCCCGTGGTCGCCAGCGCCGGAGGAGAGCCGCTGGTCGACCGGGGACGACGACTGGTCCGCCGCCCGCGACGGCGGCTCGGGCTATCCGGGCGGGCCCGCCGGTGACCGCGACTGGGGCTCACGGGACGACCGGGGCTGGGACGCGGGTGGCCAGCAGTGGGAAACTCCCGCGGACCCGACACCGGCGGCTCGGGGACATCGGGCGGACGACACCGGGGCGTACTGGGCGCAGCTGCGCGCCGGAGACCGGTGGGCGGCGGTACGTGACGACGATCGGGGCCGCGAGGTGCGCGTCGGCGAACGCCGGGCCGAACTGCACGCCGATCCGGTCGGCACCGAGTACCGGGTCGAGGACCGCTGGGCGAGCGTACGCCGCGACGAGCCACGCCGCGCTGCGGGCGACGACGGGTGGCGCGACGGCTGGGGCGAGCCGGAGGGTCGTCCGGCGTTACCCGCCGGTGGGGTGCCGGTGCCGCACGAGTGGCGTCCGCCCCGCGAGCGCGGCTACCAGCCGGAACCAGCGCGGGGCCACCAGCCGGAGCCGGCGTACGGGTACCAGTCCGAGTATCCGCGCGGCGAACGTCCCGGCGGGGAGTCGTACGGCCGCCGGCACCGCGTGGAGGAGCCCGGATACGGTCCGGCGGGGAGCGACGCCGGCGCTGGTCGCTGGCGCTGATCCGGCGACCGTGCGCCCTTCACGAGCCGCGCCGGATCGCGCCGTCACTTGTCGATGTCGCCCACCACGAAGAACATCGAGCCGAGGATGGCGATCAGGTCCGGCACCAGACAGCCGGGCAGCAGGGTGGCCAGGGCCTGCACGTTCGCGTACGAGGCGGTGCGCAACTTGAGCCGCCACGGCGTCTTCTCGCCGCGGGAGACCAGGTAGTACCCGTTGATGCCGAGCGGGTTCTCCGTCCAGGCGTACGTGTGTCCCTCCGGTGCCTTGAGCACCTTCGGCAACCGGGTGTTGATCGGACCGGTGAGCCGGTCGACCCGGTCCAGGCACTGCTCCGCCAGGTCGAGCGAGGTGTACACCTGGTCGAGCAGCATCTCGAAGCGGGCGTGACAGTCGCCGGCCGTTTTCGTCACCACCGGCACGTCGAGCTGGTCGTAGGCCAGGTACGGCTCGTCCCGGCGCAGGTCCAGATCGAGCCCGGACGCCCGGGCGACCGGGCCGGACGCACCGAACGCGGCCGCCTCGGCCGCCGACAGCACCCCCACGCCGACGGTACGGGCCAGGAAGATCTCGTTCCGGCGGATCAGGTTGTCCAGGTCCGGCATCCGGCGGCGTACCTCTCCGATGGCGGCCCGGGCCCGACCGGTCCAGCCGGCCGGCACCTCCTCCTTCAGACCGCCGACCCGGTTGAACATGTAGTGGATCCGTCCGCCGGAGACCTCCTCCAGCACCGCCTGGAGCGTCTCCCGTTCCCGGAAGGCGTAGAACATCGGGGTGATCGCCCCGATCTCCAGCGGATACGAACCGAGGAACATCAGGTGGTTGAGCACCCGGTTCAACTCGGCCAGTGCCATCCGTAGCCAGGTGGCCCGCTCGGGCACCTCCATGCCCATCAGCCGTTCCACCGCGAGCACCACGCCCAGTTCGTTGGCGAACGCCGACAGCCAGTCGTGCCGGTTGGCCAACACGATGATCTGCCGGTAGTCGCGCACCTCGAACAGCTTCTCGGCACCTCGGTGCATGTAGCCGACGACCGGTTCGGCGGCGAGCACCCGCTCGCCGTCGAGCACCAGCTTGAGCCGCAGCACACCGTGCGTGGAGGGGTGCTGCGGTCCGATGTTCAGCACCATGTCCGCGCCGAGCTGCTCCCCGCCGGTGCCCGCCACCAGCCCGGCGCCGGTGCCGACGGTCAGCTCGCGCAGCTCGCCCGTGGTCATGCCCGCCATCGTGCCATGAACCGCCGGGCCCGGCGGTGATCGCCCGTCAGCCGTGCGGACCGTCAGCACCGTCGGTGCGGGTCGCGAGGGGTGGCAGCCGGTCGGCCGGTGGTCCGACGGGCTGCCACAGCCACCAGTGGCCGCCGAGGCCGGCCGGGTCGGTCAGCTCGGGCCGCCGCCGACGCGGTGGCCAGTGCCTGCAGTAGCCGGCCGGGTCACTGGTGGCCAGGCTCAGCGGCGGTCGGCCACCGTCGGCCCCGAGCGCTCGCAACGCCTCCCGCTGTGACGTCAGGACGTACGCACACCGGGCGACCCGCTCACCGGTGGCGGCGACCGAGTCCATGGCCACGTGTGCGGTGACGTCGCAGGAGCCGTCCGGCACCGGCGGCACCTGCCGCCCAGCCCGGTAGCCGGTAAGCGTCCCGTCGAACGGGCGCTCCGCGCGCAGGTGGCCGTAGTCCACGGCCAACGCCAGCCCCTGCTCGACGCACCCCACGGCGTGCGCCCACGCCTCGTCCCTGGTCCGCCCGATCTCCGCCCGCCCCATCGGCGGTATGCGCGTAGGGGTGCGGTCCGTGGGGGTGTGGTCCGTGGGGGTTTCCGGGCAGCCCGGCCGGCTCCGGGCGGGTCAGGCTTGATCCCTGCGCCGGCCGGGCTGCCCGGAAACCCGACGTGGTCGGGCCCGACCCGTCCGTCGGGGTCTGCGGGGGGAGGTTCGGATCATCCGTGCGGGTCCGCGCCCCGGGGGGCTGGTGGGTCGGGGTGGGCCACCAGGTCGTCAGCCAGGTTGTGTCGTCTCGACTTACTGGTTCGCCTGTCGTCTCGGCTCCCGTGGTGGGGTCGACGAGCAGGTAGTGCCAGTTGTGGTCGGTGTGGACGGCGAGGTCGAGGGGGATGTTGTCGAGCCACTCGGTGGCCAGGAGCAGGCCGATGATGCTGGTGGGGATCTCGTTCGTCCAGGTGATCTGGTCGGGAAGGTTCTCTGGGCGCGGGGCGAGTTCGACGGCGGTGAACCGTACCCGCCGAGCCAGCGGAACCGGCGCGGACAGCGACGCATCGACGGACCCGGACGAGACACCACCCGGGCCGGGGCGAACGGCGGCCGTGGTGGTCAGGGTTTCCGGGGAGCCCGCCCGCGCAGGGATCAAGCCTGACCGCCCGGAGCGGGCGGGCTCCCCGGAAACCCCCACGGCGAGTGAGTTGAGCAGTTCGCCACCCCCAGCCCCCACATCCACCACGTCGAACCGGTCGGGGAAGCCCAGGGCGGCGTCGAGGTGGTGGATCAGGCGGAGCAGCGCCGAGGTGAAGACCGGGGAGGCGTGCACGCTGGTCCGGAAATGGGCTGCGGGCCCGGCGCCGGAGACGAAGAAGCCCTCCGGCCCGTAGAGGGCATGCCGCATCGCCTCGCGCCAGCACATCGACATGGGGCCCTCCTCACACCGGTGAACGATTTCACACAACCTTGTTTCAGATCCGCTTCAGAGACGCATACTTGCCCCGACCGGTACCCCGTCTCGAGGACTGGATCGTGACATGAGCGCACGGCTGCGCACCCACTCGGCCGCCTACCGGCGGCCCGCGACCTTGGCGTCGGCCAAGGTCGGCACTCCTGCCCGGCTCACGGTCGGCGTCGTCGGCGCCGGACGGGTGGGCGCTGCGCCGCTGCGCTGGCCGCCGCGGGTCATCGGGTGGTCGCCGCCAGCGGGATCTGGCGCTTCCCCTTCGCCGGCGGGGCCCGCCTGGCGCTGCTGGCTGCTGCCGACGGTTTCGCCGCCCCGGCCATCGAGGTCGCCCGGGCTGCCAGCGACCTGCTGCTGATCGCCGCACTGACGACGCGCCGGCCGAGGTGGTGGTGGCCGGTCTGGCCGCCGACGGCACGTTGCGTCCCGGTCAGGTGGTCAAAAAGCAATACACGTCGGGGGCACACGGCTCTGGGCTGTGCTGGCACCGGCCACAGCGCGGCCGGTGCCCGTCCACTGGCGTTGCATCCCCGCGATGATCTTCGCCGGCACGCCTGACGACCCTCGGCCGGTTGCCCGGCATCTCCTACGGGTGACCGCGCCGACCTGCGCCTCGCCGGCCGCCCGGCTGGTGGTCGACCTTCGGTAAGTGCCGGAGTGGATCGCTGAGGTTGACTGACCGCTGTAACCACGCGGCGCTGGCGCACGGCGAACCACCCAGCAGACTGGTCAACGAGGCGGCCGACCGGTTGGTGCGACGCCGTGGGTGGCCAGTTCGAGAAGGTGCTCGCCCTTGCTGCTGCGTGCCGCGCTGGAGAACGCGCTGCGCCCGGCGACGACACGCGCTTACTGGCCTGGCCTCCCGGGGCGATGCCGGGCACGGTGCGGCGGCACCTGGCGCGGCTCGCCGGTGCACCGCACCCGAGTCGGTCGAGCCCTATCTCGTGCTGGCGCGGCGTACCGCCGATCGGGCCGTCGCGGCCGGCCGGCTGCGTCCGGTCGACGCGGCGGCACTGTTCGGCGTCCTGGACGACTACCGGAGCGGGGTGGTGGCGTGACCGTCGGCGGAGCACAGGTGTCGAGCGGGGTGGAGCACGTGACGGAGCTGGTGCACACGCGGGCCGACCTGGCCGAGGCACGAGCGGCCTGCACCGGGACGGTGGGGGTGGTGATGACCATGGGCGCGCTGCACGAGGGGCACGAGACGCTCCTGCGCGAGGCCCGGGCGCGTGCCGACCATGTGATCGTGACGATCTTCGTGAACCCGCTGCAGTTCGGGCCGAACGAGGACTTCGACCGCTACCCGCGTACCCTCGAAGCCGATCTCGACGTGTGCCGGCGAGCCGGGGCGGACCTGGTCTTCGCTCCCTCGGTGAGTGAGATGTACCCCGGCGGCGAGCCGGCGGTCCGGGTCAACCCGGGGCCGCTCGGCGAGGATCTGGAGGGGCTCAGCCGGCCGGGGTTCTTCCACGGCGTGCTCACCGTGGTGCTGAAGCTGCTTCAGCTCACCCGCGCGGACCTGACCTTCTTCGGTGAGAAGGACTACCAGCAGCTGACCCTGGTCCGGCGGATGTGTCGGGACCTGGACGTTCCGGTCGAGGTGGTCGGGGTGCCCACGGTCCGGGAACCGGACGGTCTGGCGCTCTCCAGCCGCAACCGTTACCTTTCGCCGGCCGAGCGCTCGATGGCGCTGAACCTGTCCCGGGCGTTGCGGGCCGGTGCCGAGGCCGCCTCGGCCGGTGGCGACGCCGCAGCGGTCCTGACGGCGGCACACGTCGCCTTCGGGGGCGGCGAATCCGGCGCGCGGCTCGACTACCTGGTGCTCACCGATCCGGATCTGGAGCCCGGGCCGGTCCGTGGCCCCGCCCGGCTGCTCGTGGCGGCCTGGGTGGGCAACACCCGGCTGATCGACAACACTCCGCTCTGGCTCGACCCGGCTTCCTGACCACACGTACCCCGCGAAAGGCGTCCCGATGTTCCGCACGATGCTCAAGTCCAAGATCCACCGGGCCACGGTGACCCAGGCGGACCTGCACTACGTTGGCTCGGTGACCGTCGACGAGGATCTGCTCGACGCCGCGGACCTGCTCCCCGGCGAGCAGGTGGCGATCGTCGACATCACGAACGGCGCCCGCCTGGAGACGTACGTGATCCCGGGCCGGCGGGGCAGCGGTGTGATCGGCATCAACGGTGCCGCCGCCCGCCTGGTCCAGCCGGGCGACCTGGTCATCCTCATCTCGTACGGGCAGATGGACGATGCCGAGGCCCGCGCGTACCGCCCCCGGGTGGTGCACGTCGACGCGGACAACAAGGTCGTCGACCTCGGCGCCGACCCGTCGACCGCCGCGCCCGGCACGGCCGGCGCTCCGGTGCCCAACCCGCTGTCGGTGTAGCGGGACCGCTCATTGGCCATGTCGCCGAGGGAGACGTACGAGTAGTTGGTGGATTCGCCGCTCAAGTGAACCTTTTGTGCCGGCCGTGAGCGTCGCGCCGCGATTCCGGTCTGTCACCGGAAGGTCATTTCTGGTTACCCTGGAGGCGCCGTCGGGGGACGGCCGCTGACTGGGGGAGGCGGCGCCATGCAGCGTGCGACGAGGACCCTGGTCACGGCCTTCATCGTGGCGGCGCTGCTGGCCGGCTGTGGGTCGACCGGCGGGCTGGACGGCGACCTGGTCGACGACTGGGCCGCGTTGCCGCCGCCCGGGCCCTTCATCCCGGCCGTCGGGGTCTGTCACGAGGCCGACTTCGCCGAGGTGGTGCCGCTCGGGGCGTACGCGCCGGTGGACTGCGCCGCACCGCACCGGGTGGAGACGGTGCACGTCGGCGCCTTCCCCGCCGCACGGAAGCAACCGCCGCCCACCGGTTCCGCCGAGCTGCGGACCGCCTTCGCCGAGTGTGACAACCGGGCCAACGGCCACGTCGGTGACAACTGGCGGGCCGGGCGGCTCCGGTTGGCGGTCGCGGTGCCGTCCGGGCCGGGCTGGGCCGCCGGGTCGCGTTGGTACCGCTGTGACCTGATGGAGGTCAGCACGGTGGAGGCCGGTGCCAAGGTCGTGTTGCGTACCGGCTCGCTGCGCGACGCGCTCCGTACGGCGTCGGCGCTGCGGCTCAGCTGCCAGCAGACGCGTACCGGCGGGGGCGGGGTGGTGCAGACCCTGGTGCCGGTGGCGTGCACCGACCGCCACGACGCCGAGTTCGCCGGGGTCTGGTCGGCTCCGGACCGCCCGTACCCGACCAGCAGTGTGCAGTGGGCACCCTTCTACGCCGGGTGCCGCTCGGTCCTCGCCCGCTTCGCCGGTGTGCCGGACGACGACGATCTGATCTTCCGTACCGACGTGGTGGTGCGGCCGCCCAGCGCCGGTCGGTGGCGGGTCGGCGACCGGGGGATCCGCTGCTATCTGTGGCTCAGCGACCGTCGGGTGACCGGAACGCTCAAGGACGCCGGCCCGGCGGCACTGCCGGTGCGGACGAAGTAGCCGGAACCACTCGTCCCGCCCCCGCCGCCCGAGGCGAAGGGCATTCGGGTTGACTGGGGGCATGGATCTACCGACCGTCGGCCTGCCGGCGTTGCCGACCCGACTGGCCGCCCCGGCGCCCGGCTGGGTGGAGACCACCGACGTGATCGTGGTCGGCTCCGGGGTGGCCGGGCTGACCGCCGCATTGCATCTGCGTGAGGCGGGACTACACGTCACTGTGGTCACCAAGGTCGACATCGACGAGGGATCGACCAGGTGGGCGCAGGGCGGCATCGCCGCGGTCCTCGACCCGACCGACACCCCGGCCATGCACGCCTCCGACACCGAGATCGCCGGCGTCGGTCTGTGCGACCCGGCCGCGGTCCGCGTACTCGTGGAGGAGGGGCCGACCCGGCTGCGGGAACTGATGCGTCTCGGTGCCGAGTTCGACCGCAACGCCGACGGGTCGTTGATGCTCACCCGCGAGGGCGGGCACCGGGCCGACCGCATCGTGCACGCGGGCGGCGACGCGACGGGCGCCGAGGTGCAGCGGGCGCTACACGCGGCGGTACGCCGCGACCCGTGGATCAGGCTCGTCGAGCACGCGTTGGTGCTGGATCTGCTCCGGGCCCCCGGCGACGGTCCGGGTGGGCTCGGTGCGGCGTGCGGGATCACCCTGCACGTGCTCGGCGAGGGCAGTGAGGACGGTGTCGGCGCGCTGCTGGCCCGCGCGGTGGTGCTGGCCACCGGCGGCATGGGGCAGATCTTCGCGGCCACCACGAACCCGGGGGTCTCCACCGGCGACGGGGTCGCCCTGGCCATGCGGGCCGGTGCGGCGGTCACCGACGTGGAGTTCGTGCAGTTCCACCCGACCGCGCTGATCGTGCCGGAGCACTCCCGGGTGCCCGGCGCCGGGCACGCCCAGCAGCCGCTGGTCTCCGAGGCGCTGCGGGGCGAGGGCGCGTACCTGGTGGACACCGACGGCAAACGCTTCATGCTCGGCCAGCACGAACTGGCCGAGCTGGCCCCCCGGGACGTGGTCGCCAAGGGGATCCACCGGGTGCTGCTGGCCACCGGTGCCGACCACGTCCACCTCGACGCCCGTCACCTCGGCGGTGAGTTCCTGGCCCGCCGGTTCCCCACAATCGTCGCGTCGTGCCTGGCCATCGGGGTCGACCCGGGAACCGACCTGATCCCGGTGGCGCCGGCCGCGCACTACGCCTCCGGCGGGGTGCGCACCGACCTGCGCGGCCGGACCTCGATCCCCGGTCTGTACGCCTGCGGCGAGGTCGCCTGCACGGGCGTGCACGGCGCGAACCGGCTGGCCAGCAACTCGCTGCTGGAGGGGCTGGTCTTCTCCCGGCGGATCGCCGACGACATCGCGTCCGGCCTGCCCGAGCAGGCCCGCCCGGCGGACACCGGGGCGTGGCGGGGTGCGGGCGGCTGGGTGCTGCCGGCCGAGACGACACCGGTGTTGCAACGGGCGATGACCAGGGGCGCCGGAGTCCTCCGCTCGGCCGCGACGCTCACCGCCACCGCCGCCGAACTGGTCGAGCTGGGCGTCGCTCGCGGCACCCCGCGCACCGCCGACTGGGAGGCGACGAACCTGCTCACGGTGGCCGCCACACTTGTCGCCGCGGCGTACGCCCGCCAGGAGACCCGGGGCTGCCACTGGCGGGAGGACTTCCCGGTGGCCGACGAGCGGTGGCACGGCCACCTGGTCGGTGCCGTCGGTGGAGCGGGACGGTTGACCACCCGGTGGGAGGAGACGCGATGACCAGCGAGACGGAGCGGCTGCTGCGCGCGGCCGGGCTGGACCCGGACCAGGTACGCCGGATCATCGAGAACGCGCTGGTCGAGGACCTCGGCCCGGACGGGCTCGACGTGACAAGTACCGCCACCATCCCGGCGGCACAGACCGACACCGCCGACGTGGTGGCCCGCGCCGACGGCGTGGTGGCCGGGCTGGCCGTCGCCGCCGCCGTGTTCGAGTCGGCCGCCGAGGCGATCGGGATCGGGCGTACCGTCGAGGTCTCGCTGGTGGCCCACGACGGCGAGCGGGTGGCCCGGGGAGACGTGCTGGCCACGGTGACCGGCCCGACCCGGGTGCTGCTCACCGCCGAACGGACCGCCCTCAACCTGCTCTGCCGGATGTCCGGGGTGGCCACCCACACCCGGGCCTGGGCGGACGCGTTGGCCGGCAGCAAGGCGATGGTGCTGGACACCCGCAAGACCACCCCGGGGTTGCGCGCCCTGGAGAAGTACGCGGTCCGGGCCGGCGGGGGCACGAACAAGCGGATGGGCCTGCACGACGTGGCCATGGTCAAGGACAACCACAAGTTCGCGGCGGGCGGTGTCGCCGCCGCGTACCGGCGGGTCCGGGAGGCGTTCCCGGACGTACCGGTGCAGGTGGAGGTGGACACCCTCGCCGAGGCCGTGGAGGCGGTCGAGGCCGGAGCCGACTTCCTGCTGCTGGACAACATGCCTCCGGCGGTGCTCGCCGAGGTGGTGGCCGCCGTGGGCGATCGGGCCGAGCTGGAGGCGACCGGCGGGCTGACCCTCACCGACGCCGCGGCGGTGGGCGCCACCGGCGTCGACTACCTCTCCGTCGGCGCGCTCACCCACTCCTCACCGATCCTGGACATCGCCCTGGACCTGCGCACGGAGTGAACCCGTCTAGGCTGCGTGCGTGCTGCTCTGCATCGACATCGGGAACACCAACACCGTGCTGGCGACCTTCGACGGCGACAAGCTGGTGCACTCCTGGCGGATCAAGACCGACGCCCGTTCGACCGCCGACGAGCTGGGTCTGATGTTCCGGGGACTGCTCGCCGGCGACGCCGTCGAGATCACCGGCGTGGCCGCCTGCTCGACGGTCCCGGCCGCCCTGCGCTCGCTGCGGACCATGCTGACCCGCTACTACGGGGAACTGCCGAGCGTCATCGTCGAGCCCGGGGTGCGTACCGGGGTGCAGCTGGCCATCGACAACCCGAAGGAGGTCGGCGCGGACCGGGTGGTGAACACGCTGGCCGCGTACACCCTCTACGGTGGGCCCTCGATCGTCGTCGACTTCGGCACCACCACGAACTTCGACGTGATCAGTGGACGAGGAGAGTTCCTCGGTGGCGCGTTCGCCCCGGGCATCGAGATCTCCTTCGACGCGCTCGCCGCCCGCGCCGCCCAGCTGCGCAAGGTCGAGGCGACCCGGCCCCGCTCGGTGATCGGCAAGAACACCGTCGAGTGCCTCCAGGCGGGCCTCTACTTCGGCTTCGCCGGTCAGGTGGACCGGATCGTCGAGCGGATGGCCGCCGAGCTGGGCGAGCTGAAGGCGGTGATCGCGACCGGTGGGCTGGCGTCGCTGGTGCTCAACGAGTGTCGGACGATCACGCATCACGAGCCCATGATCACGCTGATCGGGTTGCGCATGGTGTACGAGCGGAACGTCTGACTTTTCTGGTCTTGCGGTGGGGTTTCCGGGCAGCCCGACCGGCTCCGGGCGGTCAGGCTTGATCCCTGCGCCGGTCGGGCTGCCCGGAAACCCTCGGTGGGGCAGCGTCATCCGTCCCGGTGGGGCGGTGGGTCTGAGGTGGCAGGGCTTGTCGCGCCTGTTGCGGTTGCGGAGTTGGGTCCGTGCGTCGGTGTTCAGGTTCTTCGGGCGCGGGCTACGAGGGTGGTGTACGGGAGGGTGATGGCCTGCTGGTCGGCCAGGTCGGGGTGGGTGTGTAGGAGGGTGCGGACCTGGTGGTCGACCTCGGCTCGGCGGGCGGGGGTGGCGGTGAGGTAGTGGGAGCGGGTGCGGACCAGGCCGAGCAGCTCGTCGGGGGTCAGCGTGGTGGCGTGGGTGAATTCGGCCCACTCGGGGGCGGTGAACAAGTCGCCGAAGTCGGTCACGCTCTGCCGTAGGTGTTCGACGGTGTCGCCGATCTCGGCGATCCGGCTCAGCTCGACCACCCAGCCGCACGAGTCGTCCCGCAGGTTCCACAGCGGCGCGAAGACCCCGCCGGGGCGCAGTACCCGGGCGATCTCCGCGTGTGCCCGTGGCCGGTCGAACCAGTGGTACGCCTGGCCGGTGAGGACGGCGTCGGCGAACCCGCCGGGCAGCGGCATCGCCTCGGCGCTACCGGCCAGCGCGCGCACGTCGGAGCCGACCGACGTCAGGTGGGTCCGCATGCCGGGGTCGGGCTCGACGGCGGTCACCCGGTGCCCCAGGGCGAGCAGTCCACGGGCCAGGATGCCGGTACCGGCAGCCAGATCGACAAGCCGCGCGGGGGCGTCGATGCCGTCGAGCGCCCACCGCAGCGCCGCCTGTGGATAGCGGGGACGGTAGCGGTCGTAGTCGGCGGCGGCGGTGCCGAAGGAGAGGGCCTGGGTGGGGTCGGTCATGACCGGCAGGCTATCCAGTAACGGTCGCCGGGGCGTTTGAGTACGCTCGGGCCTGACCCCGCCCGAATTCTCCCGCCGAGGAAGCGTGCCGTGACCCAACAGAGCCCCGTGCCAGTCGACCCCGCCGACGACCTTCCCGAGCAGATGAAGGTCCGCCGGGAGAAGCGGGACCGGATGCTCGCCGACGGTGTGCAGCCCTATCCGGTCGGCTACCCGCGTACCAGCACCCTGAGCCAACTGCGCGAGCGTTACCGGGAGCTGCCGACGGACACCGCCACCGGCGACCGGGTCTCGGTCACCGGCCGGGTGATCTTCGTGCGGAACACCGGCAAGCTCTGCTTCGCCACCCTGCGCGATGGTGACGGCACCGAACTGCAGGCGATGCTGTCGCTGGACCGGGTCGGCGCGGATCGGCTGGAAGCCTGGAAGCGCCTGGTGGACCTGGGTGACCACGTCGGGGTCACCGGTGAGGTGATCACCAGCCGCCGGGGTGAGTTGTCGGTGCTGGCCGAGGAGTGGGCGGTCACCGCCAAGGCGTTGCGCCCGCTGCCGGTGGCGCACAAGCCGCTCAGCGAGGAAGCCCGGGTCCGGCAGCGCTACGTCGACCTGGTCGTCCGTCCGCAGGCGCGGCAGATGGTCCGTACCCGGGCGACGGCGTTGCGGAGTCTGCGCGATTCGCTGCACGGCGAGGGTTACCTTGAGGTCGAGACCCCGATGTTGCAGTTGCTGCACGGGGGTGCGGCGGCCCGTCCTTTCGTGACCCACAGCAATGCGCTCAACACGGATCTGTATCTCCGAATCGCGCCGGAACTGTTTTTGAAGCGCGCTGTCGTCGGCGGCGTCGAGCGGGTCTTCGAGATCAACCGCAACTTCCGTAATGAGGGCATCGACTCTTCGCACTCGCCCGAGTTCGCCATGCTGGAGGCGTACGAGGCGTACGGCGACTACGACACGATGGCCGAGTTGACCCGTAATCTCGTCCAGCGGGCGGCGATCGCGGTCTCCGGATCGACGGTGGTCACCCACGCCGACGGTCGGGAGTTCGACCTCGGCGGTGAGTGGCGTTCGGTCACCCTCTTCGGTGTGCTTTCCGAGGCGCTGGGCGAGGAGGTCACGGTCCACACCGAGCAGGCGCGCCTGGTCGAGTACGCCGACAAGGTGGGCCTGGCCGTCGACCCGAAGTGGGGGCCGGGCAAACTGGCCGAGGAGCTGTTCGAGGAACTTGTCGTACCCGGCCTTGAGGCGCCGACCTTCGTGCGGGACTACCCGGAGGAGACGAGCCCGCTGACCCGGGCGCACCGCAGCGAGCCGGGCCTGGCCGAGAAGTGGGACCTGTACGTGCTCGGGTTCGAGCTGGGGACCGCGTACTCCGAGCTGGTCGACCCGGTGGTGCAGCGGGAACGGCTGGTGGCTCAGGCCCAACTGGCCGCCCGGGGCGACGACGAGGCGATGCGACTGGACGAGGACTTTCTCCGGGCGATGGAGTACGGAATGCCGCCGGCCGGTGGCATGGGAATGGGAATCGACCGGCTCCTGATGGCGCTGACCGGCCTGGGAATTCGGGAAACCATCCTCTTCCCGTTGGTCCGCCCTGAGTAGTCGTACGAGAACTTACCGCCTCGTTACCGCATCCTATTGACGCGACAAGCATCTGGCGGGTTATTGTGCTTGTGCAGTTGGCAGGAGCAACCCTGCTCGAAAGGAATGTGGCGTGGCCAAGCAGATCATTCACAAGCTGGTCGATGACCTGGACGGCGGGGACGCGGACGAGACCGTCAAGTTCGCGCTCGACGGTGTTCAGTACGAGATCGACCTGTCAGGTTCGAACGCAGAGAAATTGCGCGAGGTATTCGCCCCGTACATCGCCCACGGCACGAAGGTCGGTCGCGGCGGTGTGGTCGTCGGTGGTCGGGCCGCCCGTGGTCGCGGTGGTGCCACCGCCGACCGTGAGCAGAACAAGGCCATTCGGGCCTGGGCGCGCAAGGCCGGCAAGGACATCTCGGACCGGGGCCGGATCCCGCAGGAGATCGTCGACGAATACCACTCGAAGGCCGGTCACTGAGACCAGGCACCACGAGCGGCCATGACGCCGGTCCGGAGAAGCTCTCCGGGCCGGCGTCGGCGTCGGCGGGACTAATCGGGGCATGCCGCGCGTTGTCCACAGCCGGTGGATGTCTTGTCCACAACCTGTGGATGATGCCGTCCCCGGTCGGGGCGCCCCCGTGCGGCGTTCCCGGCGGTCCCGGCGACCGGGCCGAATTTCGCTCTGCGCGTACACAGACCATGCCCGGAACACCCGTTGAGCGTGGATGGTTGTGCAAAACGACGCGTACCGGGCCTACGACGCAGACACACGAGGTCAGCCGAGTCGGCTCGCGGCGATAGAGTAATGAGGCGCGGACGCCCGTCCCGGGCGCTCGCGTATCCGGCCCCGCCGAGAGTCTTGACCACCAAGATCGAGTGCGCACGGCACGTGAGGAGCACGAGGGCATGTTCGAGCGGTTCACCGACCGAGCGCGACGGGTTGTCGTCCTGGCCCAGGAAGAGGCCCGGATGCTCAACCACAACTACATCGGTACGGAACACATCCTGTTGGGCCTGATCCACGAGGGTGAGGGCGTCGCGGCCAAGGCCCTGGAGAGCCTCGGGATCTCCCTGGAGGGCGTCCGCCAGCAGGTGGAGGAGATCATCGGCCAGGGTCAGCAGGCGCCGAGCGGGCACATCCCGTTCACGCCGCGGGCCAAGAAGGTGCTGGAGCTGTCGCTGCGCGAGGCGCTGCAGCTCGGCCACAACTACATCGGCACGGAGCACATCCTGCTCGGGCTGATCCGTGAGGGCGAGGGCGTCGCCGCCCAGGTGCTGGTCAAGCTCGGTGCCGACCTGAACCGGGTCCGCCAGCAGGTGATCCAGCTGCTCTCCGGCTACCAGGGCAAGGAGCCTGCCGCGGCGGGTACCGCGCCGGGCGAGGCCGCGCCGTCGACCAGCCTGGTGCTGGACCAGTTCGGCCGGAACCTGACCCAGGCGGCCCGGGAGGGCAAGCTCGACCCGGTCATCGGGCGGGAGAAGGAGATCGAGCGGGTGATGCAGGTGCTCTCCCGCCGGACGAAGAACAACCCGGTCCTGATCGGTGAGCCCGGTGTCGGTAAGACCGCCGTGGTGGAGGGCCTGTCCCAGAAGATCATCAAGGGCGAGGTGCCCGAGACGCTGAAGGACAAGCAGCTCTACACGCTCGACCTGGGTGCGCTGGTGGCCGGTTCCCGCTACCGCGGTGACTTCGAGGAGCGCCTGAAGAAGGTGCTCAAGGAGATCCGCACCCGGGGCGACATCATCCTGTTCATCGACGAGATCCACACCCTGGTCGGCGCGGGTGCCGCCGAGGGCGCGATAGACGCGGCGAGCATCCTCAAGCCGATGCTGGCCCGTGGCGAGCTGCAGACCATCGGCGCGACCACGCTCGACGAGTACCGCAAGCACCTGGAGAAGGACGCCGCGTTGGAGCGGCGCTTCCAGCCGATCCAGGTCGGTGAGCCGTCGCTGGCGCACACCATCGAGATCCTGAAGGGTCTGCGGGACCGGTACGAGGCGCACCACCGTGTGTCGATCACCGACGCGGCGCTGGTGGCCGCGGCGACGCTGGCCGACCGGTACATCTCCGACCGCTTCCTGCCGGACAAGGCGATCGACCTCATCGACGAGGCCGGTGCCCGGATGCGGATCCGTCGGATGACCGCGCCGCCGGACCTGCGTGACTTCGACGAGCGGATCGCGCAGGTGCGCCGCGACAAGGAGTCCGCGATCGACGCGCAGGACTTCGAGCGCGCCGCGCAGCTGCGGGACAAGGAGAAGCAGCTGCTGGGCCAGAAGGCGCAGCGGGAGAAGGAGTGGAAGGCCGGTGACCTGGACGTCGTCAGCGAGGTCGACGACGAGCAGATCGCCGAGGTGCTGGGCAACTGGACGGGCATCCCGGTCTACAAGCTGACCGAGGAGGAGACCTCTCGCCTGCTGCGCATGGAGGACGAGCTGCACAAGCGCGTCATCGGCCAGGAGGACGCGGTCAAGGCGGTCTCGAAGGCGATCCGGCGTACCCGGGCCGGCCTGAAGGACCCGAAGCGTCCGTCGGGCTCGTTCATCTTCGCCGGCCCGTCCGGCGTGGGTAAGACCGAGCTGTCCAAGGCACTCGCGGAGTTCCTGTTCGGCAGCGAGGACGCCCTGATCCAGCTGGACATGTCCGAGTTCCACGACCGGTACACGGTCTCCCGGCTGGTGGGTGCCCCGCCCGGCTACGTCGGCTACGACGAGGGTGGGCAGCTGACCGAGAAGGTGCGGCGTCGGCCGTTCAGCGTGGTGCTCTTCGACGAGATCGAGAAGGCCCACCCGGACGTGTTCAACACGCTCCTGCAGATCCTGGAGGACGGTCGGCTCACCGATGGTCAGGGTCGGATCGTTGACTTCAAGAACACGGTCATCATCCTGACCACCAACCTGGGCACCCGGGACGTCGCGAAGGCGGTCTCCCTGGGCTTCCAGGCGTCGGAGGACTCGGAGTCCAACTACGACCGGATGAAGCAGAAGGTCAACGACGAGCTCAAGCAGCACTTCCGGCCCGAGTTCCTGAACCGGATCGACGACACCATCGTCTTCCACCAGCTGCGTCAGACCGAGATCCTGTCGATCGTCGACATCATGATCTCCCGCATCGAGACCCAGTTGCGGAACAAGGACATGGGCCTGGAGTTGACCGACAACGCCAAGAAGTACCTCGCGGCGAAGGGCTTCGACCCGGTGCTGGGGGCACGTCCGCTGCGTCGCACCATCCAGCGCGACATCGAGGACAACCTGTCCGAGCGGATCCTGTTCAACGAGCTGACCCCGGGTCAGATCGTGTTGGTGGACTGCGAGGGCGACCCGAACGACATCGACAAGTCCAAGCTCGTCTTCAAGGGGTCCGACCGCCCGGTGGAGGTGCCGGACGCCGTACCGGCCGACCTCGGCGGCAGGACGGCCGCTGCGGGCGCGGACGAGTAGGTTCGTCAGCCGAAGCGACGGCGGCCCGGTGGCGGATGCCACCGGGCCGCCGTCGTCTGTGCGGGTGCGGAGGCATCCGCCCATCCGGTCCGTTCATCCGTTTGTGGGTGTTTGTCGTGACGGCGGTCACGGTTTGCCGGGGCATGGACCGGTCCGCTAGGCGGTTGTACGCAGGAGTAACCGCGACGACCGGCTGGTAGGGCCGACCCGGAAATGCCGGGCCTGCCCAGGTCGTTGCGAATCCGGAGCAGGCGTGTGCCGCGCCGCCTCCAGCCGACGCGGTACTCGCAACCTCCCATCTCCTGGTGTCGTGTCGATCCCCCGAGACGGAAGGCAACGATCATGACTGGTCCGATCCGTAAGGCTGCCCTGACCGCCGCCGGTGCCGTCTGCGCCGGTGGGATGATCGCCGGTCCGGTGGGCGCGAACGCCGCTCCGCCGAGTTCCGACCCACTGGCCGCCGTGACCGAGCGGGGACACGGCAAGGGTGAGCGGCAGTTGAAGGTGCGTTACGAGGCCCAGCCGAACTTCTACTACTGCGGTCCGGCCGCGGTGCGTAACACCCTGAGCATCCTGAACAAGGACGTCTCCCAGGACGACCTGGCCCGCGAGATGGGCACCACCGAGCGGGGCACCGACTCGGCCTTCCTGATCACCGAGGCGCTCAACCGGAAGGCCGGCAAGGATGTCTACCGCACGGTGGAGATCCCCGGTCAGGCCGCTGGCCGGGCCGAGACCGACCGGCTGCGGGAGGACGTCGTCCGCGCCGTCGACAGCGGGCGGGGCGTCGTGGCGAACGTCGTGGGCACCGCCACCGACCTCGACGGGGGCAGCCACACCTTCGACGGCGGCCACTACATCGCGGTGACCGGCTACCGCGACGGCGGCGACCAGATGAAGATCGCTGACTCGGCCGACGCCAGCCGGCCCGAGTACTGGATCAGCACCGACGTGCTGGCCGACTGGATCGCCAGCCGAGGCTATTCCGCCTGATCCACCGCCGACACCGAGGGCCGGCCCCGATGGGGTCGGCCCTCGGTACTCAGCCAGCCACCGGTGCTGGAGGGCCGTCGCCGACCAACCGGAACGACGTCGCACCGATCGGCTCGACCAGGCCATCGTCGACAAGTCCGGCCAGTGCCCGCGCCCGCTGTACGTCGTCGGCCCACACCTGGTCCAGGCGTTGGTGCGGCACCGGCCCGCTGGCCTCCCGGAGCACGCCGAGCAGCAGGCCGCGTACCTGGCGGTCGGTCCCGGCGTACCGCTGTGGTCGGCGGGTCGGACCGGCTGGAGCGGGGCGGCCCGCAGCCCGCCACGCGCAGGTCGACTCGACCGGGCACACCCCGCAGCGAGGCGACCGGGCGGTGCAGACGACCGCCCCCAACTCCATGAAGGCGGCGCTGGCCAGGGCGGCTGCGGCCGGTTCGGCGGGCAGCAGTTCCTCGGTGGCGACCAGATCGGCCGGGCGGGTGGTCGGGCCGGCATCCGGTTCACCGGCCACCGCCCGGCAAACCACCCGGCGTACGTTGGTGTCGACCACCGGGTGACGCTGGCCGTACGCGAAGGCGGCGACCGCCCGGGCGGTGTACGTACCGACGCCGGGCAGGGCGAGCAGCTGTTCCAGCCGGTCCGGCACCGCACCGCCGTGCCGCTCCACGATGGCCACCGCGCACTCGTGCAGCCGGACCGCGCGACGGGGATAACCGAGCCGTCCCCACATCCGGATCGCCTCGGCCGGGCTCGACCCGGCCAGGGCGGCCGGTGTCGGCCAGCGCTCCAGCCACGCCTGCCAGGCGGGCACCACCCGGGCGACCGGGGTCTGCTGAAGCATGACCTCGCTCACCAGGATCGCCCAGGGGTCCGCCTCGGGCCTGCGCCAGGGCAGGTCCCGCGCGTGCTGCTCGTACCACCGGCTCACCCGGCCGGCGAAGGTGGGTTCTGTCATCGCGTCGCCGATGATGTCACGCGTTACGGTCCCGCCGTTCGGACGGTCGGGCGGGCCGACCACGACGACGGGTGCCGATCGGGCAGAATGCCCGGATGAACGAGCTTGCGATCACCGTCATCGGCCGGGACCGGCCCGGCATCGTGGCTGACGTCGCCGAGGTGCTCGCCCGGCTCGGAGCCAACCTCACCGACAGCACCATGACCCGTCTGCGGGGACATTTCGCGATGACCCTGATCTGCGTCGGCCCGGCCGCCGCCGAGGTCGAGACCGCGCTGGCGGCGCTGGCCGCCGACGGCCAACTGCTGGCGACGGTACGCGAAGTGACGCCGGACGGTGAGACCGCGCCCGCCGGCGAACCGTACGTGATGGCGGTGCACGGTGCCGACCGGATGGGCATCGTGGCCGCGATGACCCGGACGCTGGCCGAGGCCGGTGGCAACGTCACCGATCTGAGCACCCGCCTGGCGGGGACGCTCTACGTGGTGGTGGCCGAGGTGGAACTACCCCCCGGTGTGGCCGACGCGCTCACCGGCCGGCTGGCGGAGGTGGCCGCCGGTCTCGGGGTCGAGGTGACTCTCCGACCTGCCGAACCGGACGTCCTGTGAGCGGCACATCGGACGCGCCGAACCGGGAGGCGCAGCCCGACGCGTACGTGGGCCTGGGTGACTGGGTTCCCGAGGCGGTCGGCACCGGCCGCGTCATCCCGGTGCTCTGCGCACCGGACCCGGTGCTCAGCCGGCCCGGAGGCGAGGTCGACCCGACCGCCGGTGAGACGGTGCGACTCGCCGCCGATCTGATCGCGACCATGCGGGTGTCGCCGGGCTGTGTGGGCCTGGCCGCCCCGCAGGTCGGGGTGAGCGCGCAGATCTTCGCGGTGGACGTCACCGGGCATCCCAAGACGGTCACCGGGCATGGCGTCTTCGTGCTCTGCAACGCCCGGGTGGTCGAGGCCACCCGCTGGAAGGCGGGTCGGGAAGGGTGCATGTCGGTGCCGGACCTGACCGGTGACGTGAAACGGGCGAGCCGGCTGGTCGTGGAGGGTGCGCTGCCCGGCAGTGGTGAGACCGTACGCCTGGCGACGGACGGTTTCGAGGCCCGCGCACTGCAGCACGAGATCGATCATTGCGCCGGCCTGCTGTTCCTGGATCGGGTGGCCGGCGCGCACGCGATCTACCAGCGCAAGGTCTACCTCTGAGTCGGGTCGGACGGTCGCCCTGAGTGACTGCCGCCGGTGCGAACCGTCGTGAATGGAGGGTCGGATCCGATGGCACGGGTGAGCCTCGGCGCGTCGCTGCCGTCCGCCGCACCGGCCGCCGCTACGGTGGGGTCATCATGCGTCTGACGGTCGGCCCCCTGCCTCCCACCGTGTACTGGCGGCGTCGCGCCGTCGTGCTCGGTGCGGTGCTGCTTTTCCTGATTGTCCTGTTCTACTCGTGCAACGGGCCCACCGGGGGCAACGACGCGACCGGTGACGGCAAGCCCGAGCCGGGCGTGGCGACCGGCACGCCGGATCCGACCGGGTCGGTGCTGACCCCGCAGACCGGGTCGCCGCCGTCCGGTGACGCCGGGGCCGACCCCGCCGATCCAGCGGGCGAGACCGCCGACGCGGGGGACGAGCCGGAGAACGAACCGAGCCTCAGCAATGACCCGCCGGCGGTTGATCCCGTCGTGGACGAGGGCAACTGTGCGGACACCGAACTTTCGGTGACCGCCGTCGCGCAGCCGGCGGAGGCCGCCTCGGGGGCGTCCGTCGCACTGAGTTTGAAGATCCGTAACCGGTCCGACCGGACGTGCAGCCGGGACGTCGGCGCGACCGCCCAGGAGTTGTACATCAAGGCCGGTGCCGAGGTGATCTGGTCCTCGGACACCTGTGGCACGGCCACCGGGTCGGACGTGCAGTCCTTCACCCCGGGCTTCGAACGCTCCTACCAGGTCAACTGGAACGGCAGGGACAGCAGCCGGTGCGCCAACGGCGTGGCGAACGGGCCGGTGGCGCAAGCCGGACGGTACGAGGTCTTCGCCCGGGTGGGCACCAAGCTGAGCCAACCCGCGAAGCTCGTCGTCAGCTAGCCGGCACTCGGGTCGACCTGCCGGTCCACCGGCGCTGCCTCGACTCGTTCGGGTGAGACGTGGCTAGACGTAGCGTTCCAGGATGGACGCCTCGGCCAGCCGCGACAGCCCTTCGCGTACGCCGCGGGCTCGTGCGTCACCGACGCCGTCGACCGCCTGCAGGTCCTCCACTGTGGCGCCCAGCAACCGTTGCAGGCTGCCGAAGTGCAGCACCAGTCGGTCGACCACGGCCACCGGAAGCCGGGGGACCTTGGCCAGCAGCCGGAAGCCGCGCGGGCTGACCGCGGCGTCCAGCGCGTCCGAGGCCGCCGGATAGCCGATCGCCTTGGCGACCGAGACCAGATCGATCAGCTCGGTGGCACTCAGCAGGTCCAGCTCGACGAGCGCCTCGTCGAGGGTCCGGGGCTTGCGACCGGTGGGCAGGTAGTCCCGGATGACGAGGGTGCGATCGGCATCCACGCCGGCCATCAACTCGTCAAGCTGGAGGGCCAGCAACCGCCCGTCGGTGCCCAACTCGACCACGTAACCGGCGATCTCGTCGGCGATTCGGCGGACCATCTCCAGCCGCTGCATCACCGCCACCGCGTCACGCACGGTGACCAGATCCTCGATCTCCAGGGCGGAGAGTGTGCCGGACACCTCGTCGAGGCGGAGCTTGTACCGCTCAAGCGTGGCGAGTGCCTGATTCGCCCGGGAGAGGATCGCCGCCGAGTCGTCGAGCACGTGACGCTGACCGTTGACGTAGAGGCTGATGATGCGCATGGACTGGCTGACCGAGATCACCGGGTAGCCAGTCTGCCGGGCGACCCGTTCGGCGGTGCGGTGCCGGGTGCCGGACTCCTCGGTCGGGATGGTGGGATCGGGCATGAGGTGCACGGCCGCCCGCACGATCCTTGTGCCGTCGCTGGAGAGCACGACCGCGCCGTCCATCTTGCAGAGCTCCCGGACCCGGGTCGCGGAGAACTCGACGTCCAGCGGAAAGCCGCCCGTGCAGAGCCCCTCGACCACCTTGTCGTAGCCGAGGACGATCAGCGCGCCCGTACGACCCCGCAGGATCCGCTCCAACCCGTCGCGCAGCGCGGTGCCGGGTGCCATCAGGGCCAGGTTCGCGCGCAGCGGATCGCCGGCGACGCCGCCCCCCGTCACGCTCACGCTGATGGGTCGGGCGGGCGAGCCCACCGCAGCGGTGCGGGCGTGGGGCGTCGCGCCGGCTGGCTTGGTGGTATCGCGGTCGATCGGCACGGGCACAGTCTACGGACTGCCCTGCGGTGGGTGCTCTCGCGGTTACTGTGATGTGTCACGATTCCGCCCGCCCTGCCCGACCCGCCCGGTGGCCGGCTCACTCCGCCGACGCCCGCGCCGCGGCTTGCAACGCCGAACGGACGTCGGTGACCTCGATCACGCGCATCTGCTCCGGCCCGGCACCGGTGCTGGTGGGTCCGCAGCCGGGCGGCACGAGGGCCAGCCGGAAACCGAGCCGGGCCGCCTCCGCCAGTCGGCGCGGTACCGCGCCCACCCGCCGCACCTCGCCGGTGAGGCCGACCTCACCGATCGCCACCAGGTGCGGTGCGATCGCCAGGTTGAGCCCGCCGGAGGCGACGGCGAGGGCGACCGCGAGGTCGGCGGCGGGTTCCACCACCCGGATGCCGCCCACGGTGGCCGCGAAGACCTCCCGGTCGTGCAGGGTGAGCCGTTCGGTACGGCGCTGGAGCACCGCGAGCACCATCGCCAGCCGGGCGGAGTCCAGCCCCGAGACGGTACGGCGGGGCGAGCCCGCCACCGTGGCCCCGATCAGCGCCTGAACCTCGGTGAGCAGTGCCCGTCGTCCCTCCATCGCCACCGTCACGCAGGTGCCCGGGACCGGCTCGGAGTAACGGGTCAGGAACAGCCCGGAGGGATCGGCGAGGCTGCTGATGCCGCCCTCGTGCATCTCGAAGCAGCCGACCTCGTCAGCGGCACCGAACCGGTTCTTGACGCCGCGCACCATCCGCAGTGAGGAGTGCTTGTCGCCTTCGAAGTGCAGCACCACGTCGACCAGGTGCTCCAGCACCCGGGGTCCGGCGACCTGGCCGTCCTTGGTGACGTGCCCGACCAGCACGGTGGCGACCCCGCGTCCCTTGGCGACCGCGACCAGGGCGGCGGTGACCGCCCGGACCTGGGTCACCCCGCCCGGTACGCCCTCGGTGCCGGTGGTGGAGATGGTCTGCACCGAGTCGAGGACGAGCAGGCCCGGCTTGACCGCGTCGAGGTGACCGAGCACCGCCGCGAGGTCGCTCTCGGCCGCCAGGAAGAGCTGGTCGTGCAGGGTGCCCATCCGCTCCGCCCGCAGCCGTACCTGGCTGACCGACTCCTCACCGCTGACCACCAGCGAGGGGCTGCCCGCTCCGGCGGCCCACTGTTGGGCGACGTCGAGCAGCAGGGTGGACTTGCCCACCCCCGGCTCCCCGGCGAGCAGCACCACGGCACCGGGCACCAGACCACCACCGAGGACCCGATCCAGCTCGCCGACCCCGGTCGGTCGGGCCCGGGCCGGTGCCGCGCTGATGGTGGCGATGGGCCGGGCCGGCTCGGCGGGCACCCGGGAACTCACCACGCGGCCCGAGACGGTCGGGCCGGTGACCGTGCACTCGACCACGGAGCCCCACTCGCCGCACTCGGGACAGCGTCCCACCCATTTCGGTGGCTGATGTCCGCAGGCGTCGCACTCGTACGCGGGCCGGGGCTCGCGAGCGGCGGCGCGGCTTCGCGAGCCGGTGCCCGCCCGGGACGGGGTCGATCGGGAGATGCTCACCCGAGCGACGCTAACCCCCGGGTACGACGACGGCACCGTCGGCATGGCCGCACCACGCCGACGGTGCCGTCGGGACGTACCTGGATCAGCTCGGTCGGCGTGGCTGGCCCGCCGTGCTCAGTGGCCGCCTTCGCCCTCGTACTCGGTGTGCCGCTCGATGACCGGCGACGGCTGCGGCAGCGGCGAGAGCGGCACGGCGATCGGCGCCGGGCTGGTGACCGTCTCGCCGCCGAAGTCGAAGGTCAGCGTGGCGCTCTGGCCGGCGAGCAGGGTCTCGTTCAGCCCGAGCAGTTGAAGCACCTGCTCACCCTCGGTGTTGAGCTGCACGTAGCTCAGCGGAGGGATCTCGATCCGGGCGGGCCCGGACTCGGGTGACCCGGTCGGGCTCGGCGACGGGGAGTCGTCCGGTGCGGGAGAGTTGTCCGGCGAGGCGGAGTTGTCCGGCGAGGGGGATCCCTCGGGAGACTGCTCCGGCGAGGGGGAGGCCGTCGGCGACGGCGAGCCGGTGGGCGACGGGTTGGTCGCGGCGGCGACCGTGGTGAGCACCACCTCCCGGGCGTCCGGCGAGGTGACCGTGACCGTGACCGGATCCGGCGAGTCGTTGTAGAGGACGACGTTGAGCAGAGCGTCGTCGCCGGCCTGATAGCCCTCGACACCGGGGTAGGCCAGCGCGGCGGCGCGAACGGCGTACCGCCCGTCGCCGGCCTCGAGGTTGACGCCCTGGATCGACGGGACCTTGTTGGCCGTCTCGGAGATCTGGCCGGCGCCGCATCCGGACAGCAGCAGCCCGGCTGCCGCCGCGATCCCGGGCAGCAGCACGGCAGCCCGCCGGGAACCCCTGATCGAGCGCCTCACGTCGGTCCTCCTCGTCACGATCACACCGGCTCGCCGGCCGGAACCGCTGGCCATGCCCGCGCAGACCGGGCTCCAGGGTAGTTGGCGCTGATCGTGGGCCGCACGCCGACCCGGTGCGGCCAGCCGTCGAGGCGGACCTCAGACCAACCGACCGTTCGTGACCAGCAGTACGACGTCGATCAGGGCGACCAGCAGCACCGCGCGGAAGGCAGCCACCGGCCGGGCTTCGGCGTGCTCGCCGGTCCGGCCGGCGTACCAGGCCACGATGAAGATCACGACGGTGGCGGCGACCGCCGCGAGACCCACGCCGGTCGGCGGTCCGGGTGGCCCGAGCACGAGCGTGACGGTCGCCGCGATCAGCAGCGCCACAGCGGCCGCCCGGCTGCCCGTCGCGCCGAGCCGGTGCGGCAGCCCACGGACTCCGGTCCGGGCGTCGTCGGCGAAGTCGGGCAGCACGTTCGCGAAGTGGGCACCCGCGCCGAGCAGGGCCGCCGCGACGACCAGCCAGGCCGGGGGTGGTGGAGCGTCGGGCAGGGCCAGCACCACGAAGGCGGGCAGCGCGCCGAAGGAGACCGCGTACGGCAGCACCGAGATCGGGGTGGACTTCAGCGGCCAGTCGTAGAGCAGCGCCGAGACCAGGGCGACCACGGCGCAGAGCGCCGCCGCCGGGTTCGTGGTCAGGGCCAGTGCCACGGTCGCGGTGGCGGCCACGGCGGCGGCGACCGCGACGGTACGCCGGCCGAGCGCACCGGAGGCCAACGGTTTGTCGGCGCGCCCGACCATCGTGTCGCGGTCGGCGTCGAGCAGGTCGTTGGTCCATCCGACGGTGAACTGGCTGGCCGCCACGGTGAGCACCACCGCGACGACGCCGCCGGGTGGATGCCCGACACCGACGGCGAGCAGGCCGGCCACTGTGGTGACCGCCGCGGTCGGCTCCGGATGGCTTGCTCTGACCAGCCCTAACACCGTCGACGACATAACGGAAGTCTGGTCGTTACCGGGGAGTCGTGCCACGCTCGTTGCCATGCGTGACGCCGGCCTCGTGCTGCCCCGCAACGATCCGCGCCAGTACGACGACCTGGCGGACGAATGGTGGCGGCCGGACGGGGTGTTCGCCATGCTGCACTGGCTGGCCCGGGCGCGGGCCGCGCTGGTGCCCCGGCGGCGCGACCCGGCGCGGTCCTGGTCGACCTCGGCTGCGGGGCCGGGCTGCTCGCCCCACACCTGGCCGGCAAGGGTTACCGGCATGTGGGGTGGACCTGACCCGCTCGGCGCTGGCCCAGGCGGCGGCGCACGGCGTGACGGTGGTGAACGGCGACGCGACGGCCGTGCCGCTGGTGGACGGCTGCGCCGACGTGGTCGCCGCCGGAGAGCTGCTGGAGCACGTCCCGGACTGGCGTGCGGCGGTGGCCGAGGCGTGCCGACTGCTGCGCCCCGGTGGTCTGCTGGTGCTGGACACCCTCAACGACACCGCGCTGGCCCGGCTGGTCGCCGTCCGCATCGCCGAGCGCCTGCCCACCGTGCCGCGCGGCATCCACGACCCTCGGTTGTTCGTCGACGACCGCGAGTTGGTCGCCGAGTGTGCCCGGCACGGCGTCGACCTGCGGGTCCGTGGTGTCCGGCCCGGGGTGCCGGGGCTGCTGCGGTGGCTGCTGAGGCAGGTGACGGGCGTGGCGACACCGACCGGTCAGGCACCACGCATCGTGCCGACCGGGTCGAGGGCGGTGCTCTACCAGGGTCACGGGCTGCGCGACGGATAGCTGATCCAGGTGAGGGTATGGCAATGTCCGAAGAGGGGGTTCCATCCATGACCGAGCGCAGTGGAGCGCCGGCGGGCCCGGCGGCTGGCGCCCCGGCTGGCGGCGCGGGCCGCACACACGACCGGGACGGCTCGTTCCCGGTGGACGACTTCGCCGACCTGCGCGAGGCGGGGCTGTTCGGACTGATGGTCCCGGCCGAGCTGGGTGGCGCCGGTGCCACCTTCGCCGGGTACGCGGCGGTCGCCACCGAACTGGCCCGCGGTAACGGCGCCACCGCCCTGGTGTTCAACATGCACGCCTCGGTGACCGGTGCGCTCGGCGCGGTCACCGAGGAACTGGCCGAGGCGCTCGGCGTACCGGCGGAGGCGCTGGCCGCCCGCGACCGGCTGCTACGCGCGGCGGCCGACGGGGCCTGGTACGCGGTCGCGATGAGCGAGCGGGGCGCCGGTGCCCGGCTGTCCCAGCTCGCCACGGTCTACGAACCGGTCGACGGCGGCTGGCGGATCAAGGGCAGCAAGACCTTCTGCTCCGGTGCCGGCCACGCCGACGGCTACCTGGTGGCGGCCCGGAGCGCCGCCGACCCGTCCGTGGTCTCGCAGTTTCTGGTTCCGGCCGGGGAAGGGCTCACCGTCGAGCCGACCTGGGACGCTCTCGGCATGCGCGCCACCGCCTCGCACGACCTGCACCTCGACGTGACCGTCGGGACCGACCGGCTGCTCGGCGGGGTCGAGGGGCTGGCCCTGGTGGTGGCCCAGCTCATGCCGCACTGGCTGGTGGCCAGCTATGCGGCCGTCTACGTGGGGGTGGCCCGGGCGTCGATCGACGCGGCGGCGGAACACCTGAACACCCGTAACCTCGCCGGCCTGCCGGCGGTACGCGCCCGGCTCGGTCGTGCCGACGCCGCAGTGGCGGCGGCGGAACTGGTGGTCGCCGAGGCGGCCCGACGGGTCGACGACGCACCGGGTGACGAGGAGACCAACCGGTGGGTGTGGCGGGCCAAGCTGCTGGCCGGCACCACCGCGGCGGAGGTGGCCGCGTCCATGCTGGAGGCGGCCGGCACCTCCGCCACCCGACGGGGCCATCCACTGGAACGCCTGTACCGCGACGCTCGCTGCGGGTCGCTGCACCCGGCGACCTCCGACGTCTGTGCCGACTGGCTCGGCATTGCCGCGCTTGGCGGTGACCCGGACCGGGACGGATCGAGTCCTCGTTGGTGAGCGTGAGGGAATGAGCTTGTGGGCCTGGCGGTCGTGGACCGGCGCGTGGTCGGCAGGCGTGAGATGTGAGCTTGCGAGAGGAAGGTGGGACCGTGTCCGTACCGGTTATCGCGGGCCTGGGCACGGCCCATCCGCCCTCGGCCGACCAGCAGGAGTTGTGGGAGAAGTTCTTTTCCCAGCATTTCTCCGGCTCGACCCGGGCCCTGGCCGAGCGGATCTTCGCGCACTCCGGGGTGACCCGGCGGCAGGCGGCAGTCAACCCGTTGCTTGAGGACGTCTCCGACTGGCCGACCGAGCGACGGATGCTCCGTTACCAGGTCGAGGCGTTACCGCTGGGCAAGGAGGCGGTCGGCCGGGCGTTGACCGCCGCCGGACTGGACGCCCGTGACGTCGGCCTCTTCGTCGTGTGCTCGTGCACCGGGTACGCCACCCCTGGGCTGGACATCCTGCTCGCCCGGGATCTGGGCATGGCCGCGACGACCCAGCGGATGTTCGTCGGTCACATGGGCTGCTACGCGGCGCTGCCGGGGCTGGGTGCGGTGGGTGACTTCGTCACCGCCCGGGGCCGGCCCGCACTGCTGCTCTGCGCCGAGTTGACCAGCCTGCACCTGCAGCCCTCCTCGGCCCGGATGGACACCCAGCAGATCGTCTCCCACGCGCTCTTCTCCGACGCCGCGGTCGCCGCGGTGGTCGTTCCCGGTGGGCGGGGGTACGCCGTACGTGAGGTCGCCTCGGTGACCGACACCTCCACCGCCGACCACATGACCTGGGAGGTGACCGACACCGGTTTCCGGATGGGGTTGTCACCGAAGGTGCCGCAGGTGCTGTCGAGGCACGTCCGGGGGCTGGTCGACGAGGTGCTGGCCCGGCACGGCACCCACCGGTCGGAGGTGGACGGTTGGGCCGTGCACCCGGGCGGCCCGCGCATCCTCAACGTGGTGGAGCGTGAGCTGGGACTGGCACCGGCGGCGTTGGCGGCGTCCCGGGAGACGCTCGACGAGCACGGCAACTGTTCCTCGCCGACGGTGCTGTTGATCCTCGACCGCCTGTTCCGGTCGGCACCGGCACCGCGCCGCGTGGTGATGCTGGCCTTCGGGCCTGGCCTGACCCTCTACGCCGCCCTGCTGGAACGTCACGCCTGACCAGTCGACGGAGTTACTCTTCAAGGATGGACGTCGATGCCATCCCCCAGCTGCGCGGAGCACTGTTGGCCGCCGTCGGGGTGGGGGTGCTGACCCTCGGCGGCTGGTGGTGGCAGGCGCAGGCACCGCAGGCGCGAAGCGACACGGGTCTCGTGCCGGGCGGGTCGTCGTCCGTCACGTACTGGCGGGAGAACCCGGTCACCGGTGCCGTGGTGCCCGAGCCGGCGTCCTCGATGGTGATCGACCCGAGTACCGGAGCGGTGGTCGGCACGGACGGCCCACCGGTGGACGGCACCGTCACGAGTTCCGCCGTCGCGGACGGCTGGCGGGGCGCGAACGACCTGGTCTGGACCGAGTCGGCGCGGATCAGCTCCGGCGGCGCGGTGCTTCGGCAGACCCGGATGGAGCGCGGTGAGCGGCACCTGTTGTGGCTGCGCTGCACCGGCCCGGGTGAGCTGCTGGTGGCCGTCAGCGGGGCCCGGTCAGCGGCACCGATGACGATGGGCTGCGACGGTGGGCAGGTCCTGATGGAACTCACCGGCACCGGCGCAGCGGCCCGGTTGTCGTTCTCGCCGGCCGGGTCGCAGCCGGTCCAGATCGAGGCCCGGCTGGTCGTCCTCACCTGAGCAGTCCCGGCGGGGGCCTGGGCGCAGGGCGGGATCAATCGGCCAGTCGGGACAGTTCGGCGTGGTGGTCGGCGATCGAGGTGACCTCGGGTACCACCAGGGTGATCCGGCCGGTGCGGTCGGCGAGCACGGCCGTCACGCCGTGCTGACCGGCCGGCAGGTGCAGGAAGGCGCGTAGGCCGCCGGCCGGATCGGCGAGTGGTCGCACCGGTGTTCCCGGCGGTGCTGCCCGTGGCTGGGCAACCGCCACGGTGACCACGTTCACCCCCGGCGGCACCGCGGTCGCCGCTTCGGTCACCTGCTCCGGGCAGGCGCAACCGTCCACCAGCAGCACCACGACCGGCAGCAGTCCGCGTAGCGGCACCGGTGACTGCCCGCCGTCGACCAGGTCGAGCGCGGGCAGTTGGCGTCCGGCCAGCTGCGCTTGCGCCGGGTCGGGGTGCCGGTGGCCGGTCCGGTCCGGCTGGCCCGGGGCCAGGTGACAGCGGCCAGGCCGGCGATGGTGGTCAGGACGGCGACGATCAGTACGAGCACCGGGCCGGCGGGCGGACGCCAGCGGCGGCGGTCCGCAGCCGCCCGCCGCAGCTCGCGACGGACCTGTTCGGCCTCGTCGGCCAGGGCGGCCAGATCGTCCGGGATGACCACCCGGCCCCACTCCGGCGGCAGGTCGGGCAGCCCGGGACCATCGGCGTCAGCCTTGCCCATTACGACCCCCTGGAACCTCGTGGGTGCGCGGACGCGGCACTCCTCAAGCGTCCCGCACCGGGCCGGGTACCGCTACCGCTGCCCGCGTCCGGCTGCGGCGGGATATCATGGAACGGGTGCGTAGCCCTTGATCTCCAGCGGGTGTGTCGCAGAGCCTCGGCGCTTGTTCTCCCGGATCTCCACCTCCACGACGGTGGTGTCCGGGGGTCATCCCAAAGTTACGCAACGTGTTCGAATCATCGTCTGGATGGTCTGTCAAGCCGAAGAAATACCTCTCACAGGGCCCCTGAGCTGCGCCAACGGTCAGGACAGCGGTGAGACATCGGTGCCTGAGCGTGTTACCCTAGACACAGCGAAAGGGGTTTCGAACCTATGGTTTTCAGTGTCGGCGAGACCGTTGTTTACCCCCACCACGGGGCCGCACTCATCGAGGCAATCGAGACTCGGGTCATCAAGGGCGAGCCTAAGCAGTACCTCGTCCTGAGGGTCGCGCAGGGTGACCTGACGGTCCGGGTACCGGCCGAGAACGCCGAGATCGTGGGTGTGCGCGAGGTGGTTGGCGAAGAGGGCCTCGGCAAGGTCTTCGACGTTCTCCGGGCTCCGCACACCGAGGAGCCGACCAACTGGTCGCGGCGTTACAAGGCGAATCTGGAGAAGCTGGCCTCTGGCAACCCGCTGAAGGTGGCCGAGGTCGTCCGCGACCTGTGGCGTCGCGAGCGGGAGCGAGGGCTGTCCGCGGGTGAGAAGCGCATGCTCGCCAAGGCCCGCGACATTCTGGTCGGCGAGGTCGCGCTGGCCGAGAAGAGCACCAAGGACGAGGCGGAGACGTTGCTCGACAAGGTGCTGACGGAGGCCTAGTCCGCACCGCATCGTCGTACCCGATTCGTAGCGAACAAACCGTCGAGGACCGCGACGTGACCGCGCAGCTCAACCCGTGCGGTGACGTCGCGGTCCTCGTGCCTGCGGCCGGTGCCGGCGTACGCCTCGGGCCCGGTCGACCGAAGGCACTTCGGCTGCTGGCCGGTGAGCCGCTGCTGGTGCACGCGGTCCGTCGGCTGGCCGAAGCCCCCTCGGTGCACAGCATCGTGGTGGCCGCGCCGGCGGCGGAGGTGGCGGCCGTGCGGGAACTGCTCGCACCGGTCGCTCCGGTGACCGTGGTGCCCGGTGGCGCGGAACGGCAGGCCTCGGTGGCTGCCGCGCTCGCCGCGGTACCCGCCGGTCCGGAGATCGTCCTGGTGCATGACGCGGCCCGAGCGCTCACCCCGCCCGCGCTGGTGGAGTCGGTGGCCGCGGCGGTCCGGGCAGGTCACCACGCCGTGATCCCGGTGCTGCCGGTCGTCGACACGATCAAGGAGGTCGACGCGGACGAGATGGTGCTGGGCACCGTCGACCGGGCCGCGTTACGCGCCGTGCAGACTCCCCAGGGATTCCGCCGGGCGGTGCTGACCGCCGCCCACGCCGCCGCCGGCGACGCCCTCACCGACGACGCGGGGCTGGTGGAGAAGCAGGGCTTGGCGGTGCACTGCGTGCCCGGTTCGGAGCACGCTCTGAAGATCACCAGACCGTTCGACCTGGCGCTGGCCGAGCACCTGCTGGCGACCGGGCGGTAGCGCGTACCCTCGGCTCATGATCGTTCCTCGGGTGGCCATCGGGACCGACGTGCACGCCTTCGAGGCCGGTCGGCCCTGCTGGGTGGCCGGTCTGCACTGGCCGGGGCAGGACGGCCTGGCCGGGCACTCGGACGCCGACGTCGCCGCCCACGCCGCCTGCAACGCCCTGCTCTCCGCCGCCGGCCTGGGCGATCTCGGCGCCAACTTCGGCGTCGGGCAGCCCGAGTGGGCCGGGGCCAGCGGGGTGGCCCTGCTCACCGAGACGGCCCGTCGGGTCCGCGCCGCCGGATTCGCCATCGGCAACGTGTCCGTGCAGGTGGTGGGGGTCCGTCCGAAGATCGGCCCACGCCGGGACGAGGCCCAGCGGGTGCTGTCGGAGGCGGTCGGCGCGCCGGTCACGGTCTCCGCCGCAACCACCGACGGCCTGGGCTTCACCGGGCGCGGTGAGGGACTCGCCGGGATCGCGGTCGCCCTGGTGTACGAGCAGCCGAGCGCCTAGGCTCGCCGCGATGTCCGCCGATCCGCCCGCCGCCGACGGCTACCTCGAACGTGCCACGCTCCTGGCCGAGCTGGGCCGCTACGACGAGGCCGCGGCCGAACTCGGCTTCGCGCTGGCGCTCGACCCGGCCGCCGCCGAGGTGTCGACCATGCTGGCCCGGGTGCACCTGGCCGCCGGTCGACCGACCGAGGCGCTTGCCGCCGCCGAGGCCGCGGTGGCTGCCGCGCCGGGTCAGGTGTCCCCGCTCGTCGCCCGTGGGCTGGCCCTCGGTGACCTCGAACGGTACGCCGAGGCCGCCCGCGCGGCAGACGAGATCCTGGCCCTGGGGCCGCAGGACGCGTACGCCCAGCGCAGCGCGGCGGCGATCCTGGCCGGCTCGCGCAACGGCCAGCCGGCGTTGAACGCGGCCTGGCGCGCGGTGGAACTGGCCCCCGAGGAACCGCAGGGCCACCTGGTGCTGGGCCTGGTCGCGGCCAACATGCGGATGTACGACCTGGCGGAGCGGGCCTACCGGGAGGCGCTCCGGCTGGACCCGCGCCTGGCGGAGACGGCCGACGACGTCGGGGTACTGCGGCTGGAACAGCGTCGGTGGAGCGCCGCACTGGAGCGACTTGCCGAAGCGGCGGTGGCGAACCTGCCGCCGACCGACCCGCGCCGCGCCGACGAGGTGCCGGACGAGTCGACCCGGCCGGACGCGGCCGACGACGATCCGGACCGGCCCGGACGCGACCCGGACGAGGCGGGGCGTTCGGCGGCCGGCGACGTCGACGCCAGCCGTCCCGCCGGACCGGAGGACCGTCCGGGCTGGCCGGTGCCGGGCGGAGATGAACCCACCGGCGGGCCGGTGACCGGCCCCACCGGAGAGCCGGAGCGGGGGCGTGGCGAAGCCTGGCCGTCCGGGCCGGACCACCTCGGCACCGGGCCGGTCGTGGCACGCCAGCCGGTGCCGGCGGCATTGCGGCAGTTCGTGCTCTGGGGAGCCGGCTGGTCGGCGGTGGCCGCCCTCGTGGTCGCCTGTTCGACCGCGACCGGCTCCGGATTCTCCCGGCTGCTGGCGGTGGTGGCGGCCGCTGGCGGTGGCATCGTGCTCTGGCAGCAGGCGTCCCGGCTGCCCGGACTGACCCGGACCGTGCTGCCTGTGCTGCGGCGTACCGACCGTCCGCTCGCCCTGGCCGTGTACGCCGCCGCAGCGGCACCGGCGCTGATCCTGCTCTACGCCCTGCTCGGCACCCCGTGGCCGCTGGTCCTGGCCATCGCGATCGCCACCGCCGCCCGGCTGGCGATCATCGGCCGGCCGGTGGCCTGACCGCCTCAGGGACGGCGGGCCCAGGTCCAGGCGTATCCGTCGTCCTCGCACTCCGTCGCGGCGTCGCAGAGGTCGAGCGGGCGGAAGGTGTCGACCATGACCGCCAGTTCGTCGAAGAAGTCCACGCCGATGGCGCGTTCCGCCGCGCCGGGCTGCGGTCCGTGGGTGAAGCCGGACGGGTGCAGCGAGATGGAGCCCTGCTCGATGCCGGAGCCGCGCCGCGCCTCGTAGTTGCCCCCGGTGTAGAAGAGCATCTCGTCGGAGTCGACGTTGTGGTGGTGGTACGGCACCGGGATGGCGTCCGGGTGGTAGTCGACCTTGCGGGGCACGAACGAGCAGATCACGAAGTTCGGGCCGGCAAAGGTCTGGTGCACCGGTGGCGGCTGGTGGATCCGGCCGGTGATCGGCTCGAAGTCGTGGATGGAGAACGCCCACGGGTAGAGGTGCCCGTCCCAACCGACCACGTCGAAGGGGTGGTTGGCGTAGACGTGCCGGGTCCATCCCCGACGATGGCGGACCAGCACCTCGACGTCGGTGCCGTCGACGAGCAGCGGGGTGTCCGGTCCCCGGACGTCGCGCTCGCAGTACGGCGAGTGTTCCAGGAACTGGCCGCGTACGGAGAGGTAGCGCTTGGGTGGGCCGATGTGCCCGGACGCCTCCACGGCGAGCAGTCGGGTCGGGGTGTCGCCGGTGGGCACCAGGCGGTGCACCGTAGAGGTCGGGATGATGACGTAATCGCCGGCCACCGCGTCGAGCACGCCGAACGTCGACTCGACCCGCAGGGTGCCCGCCTCGACGTAGAGGCAGTGGTCGCCGGTGGCGTCGCGGAACAGGGGCGAGGGGCGGTCGGCCAGGACGTAGGCGATCCGCACGTCGTCGTTGGCGAGCAGGTAACGCCGGCCGAGGACCGGGTCCGCGCCGGTTCCGTCGAGCTTGTGGGTACGCAGGTGCCGGGGCTTGAGCGGCAGATTCGGCATCCGCGTCACGGCCGGCGGGGTGAACTCCTCGGCGGCGACGATCGCGGTCGGGGCGTACCGGTGGTAGAGCAGGGACGAGTCGGAGGAGAAGCCCTCCTGCCCCATCAGCTCCTCGGTGTAGAGGCTGCCGTCCGGCTGCCGGAACTGGGTGTGGCGCTTGCGTGGCAGCTCGCCGACGCTGCGGTAGTACGGCATCTCGCCCTCCCGGTCCGCTGTCCGTCCGATAATCGGACGCTGTTGTCCGCTTCTTGAAGCGTCCCGTACATTCTTGTCTCGTGTCAACGCAGCTGCCCACTCTTGTCGCCGGCCTGGTCGACGACGCCGCCGTCTTCCCGCCGGGCAGCGCGCCGCTGCCCGACGCCGTGGCGGCCCACCGGCGGCACCGTGCCGCGTGGTACGCCGACCTGGTCGGCCCGCTGCTGCTGCCCGCCTCGGCGATCACGGCGGGCGAGCTGAGCGGTCTGGTCGACCCCGAGGAGAACTTCGCGATCGGGCTGATCGGTGACACCGGCGTCGACCGGCTGCCCGTCGCGCTGTCGATCCTGCCCCCACTCGGGGTGACCGCCCGACAGGTCGAGGTGCCCGTCGCGCGGCGGGGCGAGGACCCCCAACCTGGGCTGACCGAGCTGGTGAAGCTGGCCGACCGGCTGGACGGCGTCCCCGTCTACGCGGAGGTGCCGCTCACCTTCGGGTTGATGGGTGCCCTGGACGTGCTCGCCGACGCCCGTACCCGAGGGATGTCGGTCGCCGCCAAGTTCCGCACCGGCGGGCTGGCCGCCGAGCTGTTCCCGACGCCCGCCGAGCTGGCCGCGGTGATCTGCGCCTGCCGGGACCGGGAGCTGCCGTTCAAGCTGACCGCCGGGCTGCACCACGCGGTGCGGCACGTGGACCCGGAGACCGGGTTCACCCACCACGGCTTCGGCAACGTGCTCGCCGCGACCCTGGCCGCCGCCGAGGGCGCGACCGTCGCTGCCGTCGCCGAGCTGCTCACTGTGCGCGACGAGCGCCCGCTGGTGCAGGCGGTCGACGGCCGGCACGACGCGGCGCGCCCGCTGTGGGTGGGGTTCGGCTCGTGCAGCATCGTGGAACCACTTACCGATCTGATCCGGCTCGGGCTGGTGAACGGAGGCTTCGAGGCATGAGCGAGAGTCAGCCAGCGAGCTGGGTGCCGGGTGCGGCGGGTTCCGGGTACGGGGTGCACCACCTGCCGTACGGGGTGTTCCGGGTGGGCGACGACGAGCCGCGCATCGGCGTACGCGTCGGCGACCTCGTCCTGGACCTGGCCGGCGCGGAGGCCGCGGACCTGGTGCTGGCCGGTGGCGCGCTGTGCCGGCCGACGCTCAACGCGTTCCTGGCGCTCGGTCGTCCGCAGTGGACCGCGGTGCGGGATCGGATCACCGAGCTGCTGACCGACCCGACGCACCGGGCGGCGGTGGAACCGCTGCTGGTGCCGGTGGACGAGGTGCGGATGGAGCTGCCCTTCGAGGTGGCCGACTACGTCGACTTCTACTCCTCGGAACACCACGCGTCGAACGTCGGCCTGATCTTCCGTCCCGGCCAGCCGCCGCTGCTGCCGAACTGGAAGCACCTGCCGATCGGCTACCACGGCCGGGCTGGCACGGTCGTGGTCTCCGGCACCCCGGTGGTGCGTCCACAGGGGCAGCGACCCAGCTCTGACGGGCCGACGTTCGGCCCGTCCGCGCGGCTCGACATCGAGGCCGAGGTCGGGTTCGTGGTCGGGGTGCCGAGCCCGCTCGGCCGCCGGGTGGCCGCCGCCGACTTCGCCGATCACGTCTTCGGCGTGGTGCTCGTCAACGACTGGTCGGCACGGGACATCCAGGCGTGGGAGTACCAGCCGCTCGGGCCGTTCCTGGGGAAGTCGTTCGCCACCTCGGTCGCCGCCTGGGTCACCCCGCTGGACGCGCTGCGCGACGCGTTCGTCGCCGGCCCGGCGCAGGATCCGCCGGTGGCCGACTACCTGCGCGACGAACCGCACCAAGGGCTGGACCTGCGGCTGAAGGTGCTCTGGAACGGGGAGCCGGTCAGCGAGCCGCCCTTCGCCGACATGTACTGGACCCCCGCCCAGCAGTTGGCGCACCTGACCGTCAACGGCGCCTCGCTGCGCACCGGCGACCTCTACGCCTCCGGCACGGTCTCCGGCCCTCGACGCGACCAGGTCGGCTCGTTCCTGGAACTCAGTTGGGGCGGCACCGAACCGGTCTCCGTGGGCGGGACGGAGCGCACCTTCCTGGCCGACGGCGACACGGTGACGATCACCGCCACCGCACCGGGCCCGGACGGCACCACCCTCACGTTGGGCGAGGTCACGGGCACCGTCCTGCCAGCGAACTGACCTGAACCCGACAGCTGTCCTTGATCGCACAGCGGGTGCGATCAAGGACCGTCACCGTCTTCGTTGATCGCCTCGGAATTCCGTCGCCATGCCGCGCCGGGCCGGCCGGTGCCCCCCTTTTCCGGTCGGCCCGGTCCCGGGTGGCGCAACGTCGAGACTGAGGGAGATGACGACGATGCACGATCTCGTGGACGCGGTCTGGCGGACCAGCAGCCGCTCCAACGACCAGGGTCTCTGCGTGGAGGTGGCCGACAACCTGGCCGCCGTCCGCGGTGTGGTGGGCATCCGCGACTCGAAGGACCAGACCGGGCCGGTGCTCGTGGTGAGCCCGCCGGGCTGGACCGCGTTCGTCGACGCGATCCGGGACGGCCGGTTCGTCGGCTGATGCCAGCAGCAGGGGGTCTCCGGCGGAGGATTCTCCGTACGGGGACCCCGAGCCACGCTCACGCCGCGTACCGTCGGTGCCACGGGAGGTGGCATGTCGACCGTTGCGGTCAACGGCGTGGTCGCGGCATCCGCGGCCGATCTGTGGCGGGTGCTCACCGACCTGTCCCGCCCCAGGTGCGGTGATCGGCCCGTGCAACTGCTGACGCCGGGTACGTTCGGCCCGGGCACGTCCTGGCGGGAGATCCGCAGCCGACCGGGCGGCGGCACGATGGCCGAGGAGTTCGTCGTGCTGGCCGCCGAGCCGCCCCGGCGGCTGGTCCTCGGCTCGCCCGGTGACGGCGTCGACTACCGGATCACCTGGACGCTACGGGACATCCACCGTCGCGGACGCCGCTACGCCTCCGTGACGGTGACGGTGCGGGCTCAGCCGGCCGCGGTTGCCGGCCGCGCGCTGGCACTGTTGCTCGGCGGGTTGGCGGTGCGAGCCGCGGAGCGGGTGCTGCGGCAGGACATAGCCGCCCTGGCCGCCGCAGCCAGTGCCCGCCACGCCGACGTCGCCTGACCCAGCGCGCCGCACGCCTCCGTAACGCCCGGACCCGCGCGGGCGGGGCGGCTCGGGGGCAGGGGGCGGGCCGGAGGCGGCTGGGTAGGGTGCCGTGCGGAGGTGCGGCATGGGGTGGGCGGCGGGTCGGCGGCGGATCGTGGCGGCGGTGGCGGCGGTGGGTGTCGCCGCGGCGGCCGGGATCATCGCGTACCGGGTCCTGGCGCCGGCGGAGGTGAGCACCCCTGCTCGGGACGACTACCCGGCGCGGAGCATGCCTGACCCGGGGGTGACCGGTCGCCTGCCGGTCGCTCCGCTGATCGTCGACGGTCGGCTACGGGTGTACGCCGCCCCTCGGCAGGTGTACGCCGACCAACCGGTCGACAGCCGCAGCCGACGTACCCCGTACTGGTCCTTCCGGCGCTGGCCGGCGAGCCTGGACGCGGTGGTGGCGAGCGGGACGACGGTGGTGAGCCGGTGGTCGGACGGGCAACTCGTGGCGATCGACGCGCGTACCGGTCGGGTGGCCTGGCGGGCGGCCGGGCCGGAGCCTGCGGCGGAGCGGGTGGCGCGACGCACCGGCACGGCGGTCGTCTGGCGGCCGAGCGGGCTCACGGTGAGCCGGACGGCCGACGGCCACCACGTGGTCGTCAGCTCCGGCGACGGCGCGGTCCAGGCGGTCGACCTGGCCGATGGCGGACGGCTGTGGCGGGCGGCGGTGCGCTCCGGCTGCCGGGAGCCGGTGGGTGCCGGCTCGGTGGTCGGCTGCTGACCGTGGACGACTGCGACGGGCCGGCGGTGGTCGAGTTCCGGGACACCGCGACCGGTGTGGTGACGGCCAGGTGGCGACCGCCGGACGCCGGTGACGAGCTGACCGCCACGTTGCTCGGCTGCCGGCCGGACGGTGACGGCTGTGCCGCGCTGCGCACGTCCCGCCCCGGCGACGGGCCCGCCCAGGGTTGGTTGCTCGGCCCGGAGGCTCCGGTCCAGGTGCCGGCGCTGGACGGCCCGGGCACCGAACTGGTCGACGGGACGGCGGTGAGCCTGGTCGACGGGGTGCTCATCGGCGAGACCGTTCCCGGTGGCGAGGAGCGCTGGCGGGTCGAGGTCGGTCCGGGGCGGGTGATCGCGGTCCAGCCCGGTCGGGTGCACGCGCTCACCGAGGCGAACGAGCTCGTCACGGTGGACCCCGCCACCGGTACGCGACTGTCCGGCTTCGTTCTCGACATCGGCTCCGACGGCACCGGCTGGGTGCCGGGCGACGCGTACGCGGCCGCCGGGTTCGTGGTGGTGGAACGGCTGCGTCCACCGGTCGATCCCGATGCTGACGACCAGCGGTACTACCTGACCGCCGAATCGTTGATAGTCGCCGCTACGTGACAATCAGCGGTGCGGTCAGCTCGACAAAACGGACATAAGTTACTTATAGTCCCACTGTGCGTCTCTTGGCAGCCCTGCTGGGCGTGATCGTCATCCTTGTCGCCGCCGCTCCGGCGGAGGCCGCCGCCCCGACCGGGCGGACCGTCCGGTTGGCCGCAACGCCGGGGGTGGACATCACCGTGCCGGCCGCGGTCAACCTCGGCACCGCCTTCGTCGGCGGGGTGTTGACCGGGCCGCTGGGTCGGGTCGAGGTGACGGACGTCCGTGGCCCGATCAACCCGAACACCTGGGTGGCGACGATCTCCGCCACGATCTTCACCACCGGCGGGGGTGGGGCGCAGCGGACCATCTCCAACGCCTCGGTCTTCTACTGGTCGGGGCCGGCGGTGCAGAGCACCGGCGGCGGCACCCTGGTGCCCGGGCAGCTCACCCAGGCGCAGGCGGTGGCGCTGAACGTGACCCGCGAGGCGTTCCGGAAGACCTCCGGCAACGGCAACAACCGGGTCGCCTGGAACCCGAGCCTGCGGATCGTCGTGCCGACCGGCATCGTCGCTGGCACCTACACGGGCACGATCACCCACTCTGTAGCCTGATAGGTGATTTGCCCATTAATGCCAAGTATAGCCGATTTCTCGGCTCGAGCGTGATCGGCATGAGGAAGCCACTTCTTACCCTGACCGCCGCCGCGGCGGCCGTGGTGGCCCTGGCGGCACCCGCCGCCGCCCCGTCCGGCGACACCATCGTGACCTTCACGGTCGCCACCGCGAACCTGGACATCTCAGTCCCGGCATCGGTGAACCTCGGCGCCGCGTTCGCCGGTAACTCCATCACCGGCGAACTGGGCAACGTCACCGTCACGGACAGCCGGGCCGCCCTGAACGCCACCTGGACGGCCACGGTGAGCAGCAGCTCGTTCACCACCGGCACTGGCACTCCCGAGGAGACGATCCTGCCAAACCTGGTCGAGTACTGGTCGGGAGGGGGCAATCTCGACCACCGGTACCGGCACCTTCGTGCCCGGCCAGCCCACCCAGGCCGATGCGGTCACGCTGAACGTGCCACGGGTCGCCTTCTCGAAGACCTCCGGCGCCGGCAACAACTCCGCGACCTGGGCACCGGACATCCGGATCACCATCCCGGGGGGAGCGGTCGGTGGCTCGTACTCGGGGGTGATCACCCATTCGGTGTCATGACCGCGTCAGCGCCCTCGCCCTGGCCGTGACCCTTTTGGTCACGGCCGGGGCGCCGGCGTCGGCCGCAGCCGGGGCGGTGCCGGCGCCCCGGGCGGTGACCCGCGCCGAACCGGCACCACCCGATGTCGTCGACCTGCCGGCGGCCGACCGGCGAGACGGTCGATCCAAGCCGCCGCAGCCGACCGGCAGTGCCTCGCCGAGCCCCAGCGGTCCTGCCGTGTCGGTCGGGGTGCGCCTGCTCGACGCACCGGTGAACCGCCGTGACGACTCCCGGGCGCACAAGTACATCGTCGACCACGTGAAGCCCGGCACCACGATCAAACGACGCATCGTGGTCAAGAACTCCTCGGAGGTCCAGCGCAAGGTCGCGCTCTACGCCGCCGCGGCGACGGTGACGAAGAAGGGCTTCGTCATCGCGCCGGACCGGACCGAGAACGAGCTGAGCAGTTGGATCCGGGTGGAACCCGATGAGGAGGCGCTGGCCGCCGGTGAGGAGGTGGAGGCGCTGGTCACGATCCGGGTGCCGCGCGCCGCCGAAGCCGGCGAGCGGTACGCGGTGGTCTGGGCCGAGATCTCGGGCACGGACGGCCAGCAGATCCGCAACGTCGGTCGAGCCGGCATCCGGGTCTACCTGTCGGTGGGTCCGGGCGGGGAGCCGCCGTCCGGCTTCCAGATCGGGCCGCTGACCGGCCTGCGGGAGCCCGACGGTACGCCGGTCGTCACCGCCGACGTACGCAACACCGGCAAGCGGGCGCTCGACCTGGCCGGCGAACTCCGGCTCGCCGACGGGCCGGGTGGGCTGTCCACCGATCCGGTCCGGGTCGAGGCCGCGACGCTGCCCCTGAACGGCAGCACCACCGTCCGTATCGCGCTCGACTCCCGCCTGCCCGACGGGCCCTGGTCGGCAAAGCTCGACCTGGCCAGCGGCTGGACGAAGCGCAGCGCCAGCGGCAGGGTCAGCTTCGGCGGCGCGACCGTCCCGGCGGCGGCGAGCGCCGACCGGTCGAGCGGGGTGCTGGCCGGCGGACTTGTCGCCTCGGGGCTGGTGCTGGCGCTGCTGTTCGGCTTCGCCTACCGGCGGCGGTCGCAGCAGCGGGAGCCGGTGCCGCAGGGGTAGGAGACTCGGGCCGGTCCGCTGGGGGATGGCGGACCGGCCCGGTAACTCCTCGGTGCGTTCGGGGCGTCAGCTCAGGGCGGCCTCGGCCGCGGCCAGGAAGGCGTCGTTCTCGGTCGGGGTGCCGATGGTGACCCGCACTCCGTCGCCGGGGAACGGACGGACGATCACGCCCCGCGACTCGCACGCCTTGCCGAACTCCACCGCCCGGTCGCCCAGCGGAAGCCAGACGAAGTTCGCCTGGCTGGCCGGCACACCGGGGACGAGCTTGGTCAGCGCCTCACCGACGCGCTCGCGTTCGGCCACCACCAGCGCGCACCGCCGGCGTACCTCGTCGGCCTGGGCCAGCGCGGCCAACGCGCCCGCCTGGGCGGCCATGCTGGTGGAGAACGGCGTGACGACCTTGCGGACCGCCGCCGCCACCTGCGGCTGGGCGACCAGGAAGCCGATCCGCAGACCGGCCAGGCCCCACGCCTTGGACAGGGTGCGCAGCACCGCGACGTTCGGCCGGTCGGCGTAGTCCAGCCCGTCCGGCACCTCCGGGTCCGTGACGAACTCGCGGTACGCCTCGTCGATCACCACCAGCACGTCGTCGGGTACGGCGTCGAGGAAGCGGTCCAGCTCCGCTCGGCGTACCGCGGTGCCGGTCGGATTGTTCGGGTTGCAGACCAGGATCATCCGGGTGCGGTCGGTCACCGCCGCGGCCATCGCCGCCAGGTCATGCCCGTGCCCGGCGTCGTTGGGCACCTGCACGCTTGTCGCGCCGCTGGTCGCCGCGATGATCGGGTACGCCTCGAACGAGCGCCACGAGTAGACGAGCTCGTCGCCGGGCAGGCAGGTGGCGCGGACCAGGTGCTCGGCCAGCGCCACCGAACCGCAGCCCGTCGCCACCCGGTCGACGTCCACCCCGTACCGCTCGGCGAGCGCCTGGCGGAGCGCGACCACGCCCATGTCCGGGTAGCGGTGCACGCCGGCGACCGCCTCGGCCACCGCCTCCACCACGCCGGGCAGCGGGCCGTACGGCACCTCGTTGCTGGCCAGCTTGATCGCCTCGGGCAGGCCCAGCTCACGGGCCAGGTCGGCCGGACTGCGCCCGGGCACGTAGTTGGGCAGCGCGTCCAGGTCGGCGCGGGTCAGCCGCACCGCCGCCTGCTGTCGTCCGTCGGTCATGAGGTCTCTCCCGGTGGGTTGGCGCGGTCGTCGGGGGTACGGGGAAGCTGAACCACCACGGTCTGCGCCCGCTTGTCGTGCAGTGCCTGCCGCAGCGGATGGTCGAACAGCGGTGAGAGCGCGTCGATCAGTTGGAGCAGTAAGCCGAGGCCGCAGCAGTACCAGAGCAGCGTGGGCAGGCCGAGAGTGTTCCAGCGGCGCAGCGCCCGGCCGAAGCCCAGGGGCGCGTCCGCCTCGACCGGCACCGCCCGGACCCGCAGCAGCCGCTTGCCGAAGGTCTGCCCGCTGGCGGCCATCGACGGCACCTCGTACGCCAGCCAGAGCGCGGTGGCGATGAGCAGGATCGTCACCACCAGCGCGCCGGCCTGATCGCCGGCGGCGGGCAGCGGGTCGGTGGTGCGGTCCTGGGACTGCACCCGGCGCCAGAACTCGTCCAGCGGTGCGGAGAGTTCCTGGAGGTAGCGCCAGACGAACCAGCCGTTGACCAGGGCGTTGAGCAGGAAGACGATGCCGAAGTCGATAAGCCGGGCACCCAGCCGGGCGCCGAACGAGGCGAGCGGCATGCCGTGCGGCCGGGGTGCCGGCGGGCGTCCGGGCCAGGTCGGGTACGGCCAGCCGGGCGGCGGCCCCTGCGGCGTGTCACCTGTCGGCCAGGCCGGTCCACCCTGCGACGACGCTGGGCCGCCTGGCCAGCCGGGCGGCGGACCGTGTGGCGCTGCCCCACCACCGGGCCAGCCCGACGGCGAGCCCTGGGGAACGGTGGCCGACGGGGTACCGGCGGCGGGGACGTCGGGCGTGGCAGGTGTCGAGGTGGCTGCAGGCGAGGTCGGCTCCGGTGCCGGCTCGGGCTCGGGCGGCGGTGGCCCGTCGGGTGGTGTCGCGTCGACCGGGATGGGCGCGCCGATCCAGCCCTCGCCGTCCCAGTACCTGCGGGTTTCCGGGTCGGCGGGGTCGACGTACCAACCGGGTGCCACGCTCACGGCGAGGCCTCGCTGCGCTCAGTCACCTCGACACCTTAACGACGACGGTCCCGGCGAACTTGTCGTGGAGGCACTGCTGCCAGGGCTTGTCCCACAACTGCCAGAGGCCGTCGACGTAACTGCCGGCGGGCACCAGCGACCCGCCCACGAACTCCACGAGGTATCGCTTCCCCGCCATCCGTCGATCGAGGGTGCCGGTCGGATCGAGCGGAACCACCTGGAGGCCCATCACCTTCTTGCCCAGAGTCTGGCCGGTCCGCTTGAGGTACTCGACGTGGTACAGCCAGTAGATGCCGAACATGATCACGATGGACGCGGCCTGGAGCAGCAGCATCGGCAGCAGGATCTCCACGACGAACAACCCGGGCTCCGCCACGGTGCCGTCCGGGTTGGTCTCCGGATTCACGTCCAGGATCCGGGCCATGAAGATCACGAAAAGCGGCACGAACACCACCAACAGGGCAGCGACGACGACTGCGGTGTCGATCAGGTAGGCCAGCAGCCGGTCACCGAAGCTGGCCAGCGGCCGCCCACCCGGCCCCAGCACCGGCGGTGGCGGCCCGGCAACCCACTGCGGTGGCGGCTGACCTGGGGGCCAGCCCGGCGGCGGCTGACCCGGCGGCCAGCCGGGCGGCGGGCCACCGGGGACGCCCGGTGGGGGTGGCGAGCCGGCCCAACCTGCGGGGGTGGGGCGTACTGCGGCGGGAGGCCGGTGGGCGGCGGGGCGTCACGGCGGCGGGTGGCGGCCCACCGATCGGTGGGCCGCCACCCGCCGGCGACGTGGGGTGGGGTGGGGGCTGGGTCACGCTCGACAGTGTTACAGGTTGCCGCGCTTTTCCTGCTCACGCTCGATGGCCTCGAAGAGCGCCTTGAAGTTGCCCTTGCCGAAGCCGAGCGAGCCGTGCCGCTCGATCAGCTCGAAGAAGACGGTCGGCCGGTCCTGCACCGGCTTGGTGAAGATCTGCAGCAGGTAGCCGTCCTCGTCCCGGTCGACCAGGATCTTGCGGGACTTGAGTTCCTCGATGGGTACGCGTACCTCGCCGATGCGGGCGCGCAGCTCCGGGTCGTCGTAGTACGAGTCCGGGGTTTCCAGGAAGTCGACGCCGGCCGCCCGCATCGCGTCCACGCTGGCCAGGATGTCGTTGGTGGCCACGGCGATGTGCTGGGCACCGGGGCCCCGGTAGAACTCCAGGTACTCGTCGATCTGCGACTTCTTCTTGGCGATGGCCGGCTCGTTGAGCGGGAACTTCACCTTGCGGGTGCCGTTCGCGACGACCTTGCTCATCAGCGCCGAGTAGTCGGTGGCGATGTCGTCGCCGATGAACTCGGCCATGTTGGTGAAGCCCATGACGCGGCGGTAGAACTCGACCCACTCGTCCATCCGGCCCAGCTCGACGTTGCCGACCACGTGGTCGACGGCCTGGAAGAAGCGCTTCGGCTGGATGCCGGCGTCGATCATCGGCTGCCGGTCCACGATCGGGCCGCGGGCGACGAAGCCGGGCAGGAACGGACCGGTGTAGCGGGACCGGTCGACGAGCGTGTGCCGGGTGTCGCCGTACGCGTCGATGACCGCGAAGCGGACCGTGCCGTGCTCGTCGGTCAGGTCGGTCGGCTCGGTCCGGCCGTTGGCGCCCTGCTGGACGGCGTGCGAGTAGGCCGCGTCGACGTCCGGCACCTCCAGCGCGATGTCGATCACGCCGTCGCTGTGCTTCGTCACGTGTTCGGCGCCGGGTGCGTCGGGGCGTACCGCGCCGGTCAAGACGAAACGGGCGGAACCGCTGGTCAGCACGTACTCGGCGTAGTCACGGTAGCCCTGCTCCGGCCCCCGGTACGCCACGCAGGTCATGCCGAACGCCGTGGAGTAGTAGTGCGCCGCCTGCTTGGCGTTGCCCACCATGAAATGCACGTAGTCGAGGCCCTTGACCGGGAACGGGTCCTTGCTGGTGTCGTGGTCGACGGCGCCGACGAGAGCGTCGACGTCCACCTCCTCGGTCGGCTGGGGTCGGTCGATCGCCTGGGTCATGGTGGCCTCCCTCGCGTACCGGCCGGCCTGGTGGGCCGACGGGATCGTGTGCTGTGTGCCGAGCATCGCGGTGACCGGGCGCACTGGGCAACCCTCACGGCGTACGCTGGTCAGGTTGCACAAACGGTATGGTCTTCACGCATGAACACTGGTCAGGTTGCCCAGCTCGACGAGCTGGACGTGCGACTCATCGAACTGCTCGCCGAGGAACCCCGGATCGGCGTGCTGGAGTGCTCGCGCCGGCTCCGGGTCGCCCGGGGGACCGTCCAGGCGCGGCTCGACAAGCTGGTCGGCCGGGGCGTCATCGCCGGCTTCGGGCCGGACCTCGGCCCGGCCGCGCTCGGCTTCACGGTGACCAGCTTCGTCACCCTGGAGATCAGCCAGCGGCACGGGCACGACCCGGTCACCCGGCACCTGGCGGCGATCCCCGAGGTGTTGGAGGCGCACACCATCACCGGCTCGGGCGACCTGCTCTGCCGGATCGTGGCCCGCTCGAACACCGACCTGCAGCGGGTGATCGACCAGATCGTGGCGTACGAGGGGATCACCCGCGCCTCCACCATCATCGCGCTCGCCGAGCAGATCCCCTACCGGGTCCTTCCACTGCTGCGCTCGGCGGTGCGGTGAGTCCGGTCAGTTCTCCGCAAGCGTGTCGCCGAGGGGAGTGCGGCGGTAGCGGACGGACCGGCCGGAGCGGACCCGGGTGATCAGGCCCGCGTCGCGCAGCACCGACAGGTGGTCGCCGACGCCGCCCAGGCTCATCCCGAGCTGCACGACGAGCTGGCTGGTCGTGGCGGGCAGGGCGAGCGCCCGCAGCACCGCCGCGCGGGACCGCCCGACCAGCCGGTCCAGGGCGTCCTCGGGACGGCCCGGGTCGGGCGGCCCGAGCAGCTCGGCCACCCCGGAGGCCCGGTAGACGATCGCGAACGGCCACGGCGGCTCGACATAGTTGATCATCACGCCGAAGACCGTGGGGATGAAGAGCAGACCCCGGCCGTCCAACGAGTAGCTGCGGGGGTCGCGGTCGGCCACCTCGATCGCGCCGAGGCCGCCGCCGGAGACCCAGCGCAGCCTCGGGTCCAGGTCCGCCACGGCGGCCCCCCAGCCGTACGCGAGCAGGCGGCCCGCGCGATGTACCAGGTCCCGTTCCAGCACGGCCCGCAGTCGCGGCCAGTCCGGCTGTACCAGGGCCGTCCAGGACGCCTCGATCGCGTCGGCCAGCCGGTGCACGACGTCCGGCGCGTCGTAGATGCGGCGGGCGTACGCCGGTGGGGTGGGCAGTCCGGCGAGATTGCGGGACAACTCGTCACGGGCCTGCCCGAGCGGCGTGGCCCGGACCACGGCCAGCTCGTCGGCGAAGGTGCGACCGGTGCCGGCGGGCGGCGGCTGGATGAAGTCGGCGTTGTAGCCGCCCCGGCGCAGCAGCGCCATCAGCGCGCCCACCGCCGGGAAGTCCCGGCGCAGCCGCTCGAACACCGGTCGGGTACGGGCCACCCAGGGCGCCAGCCCCGGCACGGCGTGCTGGCCGGCGTGCACGCGCAGCGCCCAGACCGCCTCGCCCAGCGGCGAGATGGCGTACCGGCTGGCTGCCACGTCCGCCGGGGTGACCTCGATCCGCATCCCCGACCTTTCGCTCTCCAGCGAAAGGATAGAGCGGCCCGGCGCGTGCCACCAGGCTGAGCGGCGTGGACGACACCAGCATGAAAGCGCCGAAGGTGGCCGACCGGCAGGCCACCTTCCGGGACGTCTTCGCCGTCGCCGAGTTCCGGGTGGTCTTCGCCAGCTACGGGATCTTCATGATCGGCGAGACGGTGAAGATGCTCGCCCTCTCCGTGCTGGTCTACGAGCGCACCGGCTCCGGCCTGCTGGCCGCGCTCGCGTACGTCACCGGATTCCTGCCGCACGCGCTGGGTGGGCTGTTCCTGCTGGCCCTGGCCGACCGATGGCCCGCCCGCGCCCTGATCGTCGGCTACGACCTGGCGCGGCTGGCCACGGTGGCGGTGCTCGCCACGGGTGTGCTCTCCCCGTCGGCGATGCTCGGCCTGGTCGCCGTCGTGGCCCTCTTCGGTCCGGTGAGCAGCGCGTCCCGTACCGCGTTGCTGCCCGAGATGCTGCACGGTGACCGGTACGTGCTGGGTCGTTCGCTGCTCACCGTGGCCGCCGGGGGTACGCAGGTGGCCGGTTTCGCCGTCGGTGGTCTGCTGCTCGGACTGGTCGGCCCGTACGGCGCGCTCTGGTTGACCGCGGTGACCTGTGGCCTCTCCGCCCTGCTGGTGCGGTTCGGGTTGACTCCTCGTCCCGCCCGCGTCGGCCGGACGGGCGGCGGCCCGAGAACCGGCGCGTTCCGGGAGACCCTGCGGGTCAACCGGCAGCTCCTGGCGGATCGCCGGATCCGTGGCCTGCTGCTCGCCCAGTGGCTGCCCGGCTCGCTGCTGGTCGGTGCCGAGGGAGTGGCGGTGCCGTACGCGGCCGACCTCGGCCCGGGTGCGAGCGCCGGCGTCCTGCTGATGGCCGGTGCGGGCGGCATGCTCGTCGGCGACCTGCTGGTGGGGCGGTTCGTCGCGCCGGCCCGGCGGGAACGTCTGACGCCGTGGCTCGCGCTGCTGCTGGGCGTACCCATGCTGGCGTTCCTGGCCCGGCCGGCGCTGCTGCCCGCGGCGGTCCTGTTCGCGGTGGCGACCGCGGGTTTCGCCTACCAGCTCGGGCTGGCCCGGCGGTTCCTCGACGCGGTACCCGAGGCGCGCCGGGGGCAGGCGTTCGGACTGGTCAACACCGGCATGATGGCGGCGCAGGGGTTGGCCGCCGCCGGGGCCGGCGCGCTGAGCGAGGTGCTTTCCCCGGGGGTGGTGATGGCCGGCGCGGGGGCCGCCTCGGCCATCGCGACGCTGCTCCTGTGGCCGGTCCTCGCGGTGCCGGCGGTGCGGCCTAAGCGATCTTCCCGGCGCGACACGCGGGGTGGTGCGGGCGGTGGCGAGCGTGGCTGGCTACCGTGTCCCGGTGGCGAAGGGGAGCGGCCTCGGCGTACGTAGCTGGCTGCTGCTCGGCCTGATCACGGTGGTGGTGCTCGCCGCTACCGGAGTCTGGAATCCGTTCCCCACCATGTGGGACTGGGTCAACCGGCCCCAACCGATCTCCCAGCCGGACGTGGTCTGGCAGCAACGTATCGGTGGCACCCCGCGCAGCGTCACCATCGCCGGGCAGAGCGTCGTGATCGAGCAGCGCACCCGGGTGGAGGCCCGCAGCCTGGCCGCCGGCACGCAGCTGTGGGAGCGCAAGGCCGACTGGAGCGCGGTCACCGGCGCCGGGCAGGAAGCCGTCGTCGTCGTGGGCAAGCTGCTGGTCAAGGGGTACGAGGTGCTCGACCCCGGCACCGGAGTGACCCGCCGCCGCGACGACGACGCGGTGGCCGTCTGGACCTACCGCAACCTGCTGCTGGACGCCCGCTGTGTGGAGGCCACCGACTGCACGCTGAGTGCCTGGGACCCGCGCGGCACCACTCCGCTGTGGACCGCGTTCCTGCCCGGAGTCAGCACCGGACTGCTCGCCGACAACCCGAATCTGCTCGACACCCGGCGGCTCGGCGGCAACCGGATCGACGGCGAGGTGGCCGGCCCGGAGGCGGTGCCGCCGCTGCTCGGCTTCCCGGTCGACGGCCGGGTGCACGTGGTGGACACCGCCACCGGCCGGGTGCTCCAGAACGTCGAACCGGGTCGGGAGGAACGGCTCGCCGTGATCGGCGGGCGCCTGCTGCGGATCACCGCCCGGTCACAGGACGGCAGTTGCTACTACGGCATCTCCGGTCGGGACTCGGCCACCGGCCAGGAGGCGTGGCAGCAGTCGGGACTCAACCTCCGCACCGCCGACAGCGCCGGTTGCGTGCAGCGGGAGGACCCGTACGGTGCCCGCAACGTGCTGCTCGGCGTGTCGCCCGACGGCCGGGAGGCGGTCCTCGACGCGTACGACGGTCGGTTGTTGCTGGTCACCGCGAACGGCGAACGGGTGCTCGCCGTCGACGACCGGTACGCGCTGGTCCGCACCGCCGACGGTGGCGCCGTATCCGCCCGTGAACTCGGTGCCGAGCGCACCCGGTGGAAGCGGCCGGCGGGGAAGAAAGCGGATGCGGCCCTCACCCCGTACGCGGCGATCGTCGCCGACGAGAAGCCCAACCGGCTGGTCGCGCTCGATCCGCGTACCGGGCGGGAACTGGCCGTGCTGCGTACCTCCGCGAACGCCCTCGCCGTGGGCCCCGCCGGCATGGTGATCGGGGAGGGCCGGGAGATCGGGTACGTCCGCTTCGGCGCGACGGCCGGCGGCACGCCGGGCGAGGCCGACGGGGCGGACCCGGGGCCCGCCGGCAGCGGAGCGGTGCCGCAGCCGCAGGACAGTTGCGGTCCGAAGAACGAGCTGTGCGCCGCCCCTGACCCCGGTAAGTGACCGGGCCCCCCGGGGGTGGGACGGACCAGACTCTCTGCCCTAGGCTTTGCCGTCATGAGCGAGCGGCAGCGAGCGAATCATCAGCGCAGTGCGATGGTGCCTCACGGCGGCACGAAGCGAAGCGGAGTGTCGTCGTGAGCGGTGCCGATTTCGCGTACGCCCCGCTGCTGCCGACCGGTCCGGACCAGACGGACTACCGCCTGGTCACCGACGAGGGCGTCGATGTGGTCAACGGCCCGGGTGGTCGGCGGTTCCTGACCGTCGAACCGGCCGCCCTGACCGCGCTCACCGCCGAGGCGATGCACGACATCGCGCACTTCCTGCGTCCCGCCCACCTGGCCCAGCTACGGTCGATCATCGATGACCCGGCGGCCTCCCCTAACGACCGGTTCGTCGCGCTGGACCTGCTGCGTAACGCCAACATCGCCGCCGGTGGGGTACTGCCGATGTGCCAGGACACCGGCACCGCGATCGTGATGGGCAAGCGGGGCCGGCACGTGCTCACCGATGGGACCGACGCGGAAGCGATCTCGCGGGGCGTGTGGCAGGCGTACACCCGGTTGAACCTGCGCTACTCGCAGCTCGCTCCACTGACCATGTGGGAGGAGCGCAACACCGGCAGCAACCTGCCCGCGCAGGTCGAGCTGTACGCCGACGACCCGGACGGCCACCCGGACGCGTACAAGTTCCTCTTCATGGCCAAGGGCGGCGGCTCGGCCAACAAGTCGTACCTCTACCAGGAGACGAAGGCGCTGTTGAATCCGACGCGGATGATGCAGTTCCTGGAGGAGAAGCTGCGGCTGATCGGCACCTCCGCCTGCCCGCCGTACCACCTGGCGGTGGTGATCGGCGGCACCAGCGCCGAGTACGCACTCAAGACCGCCAAGTACGCCTCCGCGAAGTACCTCGACGCCCTGCCCACCGCCGGCTCGATGACCGCGCACGGCTTCCGGGATCTGGAGCTGGAGGCGGAGGTGCTGGAGTTGACCCGCAACTTCGGTATCGGCGCGCAGTTCGGCGGTCGCTACTTCTGCCACGACGTGCGGGTGGTGCGGCTGCCCCGGCACGGCGCGTCCTGCCCGGTGGCCATCGCCGTTTCCTGCTCGGCCGACCGGCAGGCGGTTGCCAAGATCACCCCGTCGGGCGTGTGGCTGGAGCGACTCGAAACCGACCCGGCCCGCTTCCTGCCCGAGGTCACCGAGGCGCAGTTGGACGCGACCGAGGTGGTCCGCGTCGACCTCAACCGGCCGATGGACGAGATCCGCGCCGAGTTGTCCAAGTACCCGGTGAAGACCCGGCTGTCGCTGACCGGCCCGCTGGTGGTGGCCCGGGACATCGCGCACGCGAAGATCGCCGAACGGCTGGACGCGGGCGAGCCGATGCCGCAGTACCTGCGCGACCACGCCGTCTACTACGCCGGCCCCGCCAAGACCCCGGAGGGCTACGCCTCCGGTTCGTTCGGCCCGACCACCGCCGGTCGAATGGACGCGTACGTGGCGAAGTTCCAGGCCGCCGGCGGCTCGATGGTGATGCTGGCCAAGGGCAACCGGTCGGCGCAGGTGACCCGCTCCTGCGAGCAGCACGGCGGGTTCTACCTCGGCTCGATCGGCGGCCCGGCGGCCCGACTCGCTCAGGACTGCATCAAGCACGTCGAGGTCCTGGAGTACGCGGAACTCGGCATGGAGGCGGTCTGGAAGATCGAGGTGGCGGACTTCCCCGCGTTCATCGTGGTCGACGACAAGGGCAACGACTTCTTCGCCGAGGTCACCAAACCGGTCCTCACCATCGGTAGGCGCTGAGCGTCACCGGCTCAGCCGATCATCTGCAGGTCGTCGCGGCGCGGGGCAGGATGGTACGCGTGACGACTCCAGAGAGCACCGGCTACCGGATCGAACGCGACTCGATGGGCGAGGTGGAGGTGCCCGCCGAGGCGCTGTGGCGGGCTCAGACCCAGCGGGCGGTGCAGAACTTTCCGATCTCCGGCCGTGGCATCGAGCCGGCCCAGATCAGGGCGCTGGCCCAGATCAAGGGCGCGGCGGCTGAGGTCAACGGCGACCTGGGCGTGATCGACGCGAATGTGGCGGCGGCGATCGCCGCGGCCGCCGCGCACGTGGCCGAGGGCGGGTACGACGACCAGTTCCCGGTGGACGTGTTCCAGACCGGCTCCGGCACCTCGTCCAACATGAACACCAACGAGGTGATCGCCACCCTGGCCGGGCGGGAGTTGGGCAGCAGTGTTCATCCCAACGACGATGTCAACGCGTCGCAGTCCAGCAACGACGTGTTCCCGTCCTCGATCCACCTGGCCGCCACCGAGGCCGTCGTACGGGATCTGCTCCCGGCGCTGACTCACCTGGCGGGTGCGTTGGAGGCGAAGGCCGAGGAGTTCGAGACCGTCGTCAAGGCTGGACGTACCCACCTGATGGACGCCACTCCGGTGACGCTCGGGCAGGAGTTCGGCGGCTACGCCGCCCAGGTCCGCTACGGCATCGAGCGGTTGGAGGGGGTACTGCCGCGCCTGGCGGAGCTGCCGCTGGGCGGCACGGCGGTCGGCACCGGCATCAACACTCCGCTCGGTTTCGCCGCCCGGGTGATCGAGAAGCTGAGGGCCTCGACCGGGCTGCCGCTGACCGAGGCGCGCAACCACTTCGAGGCGCAGGGTGCCCGGGACGCCCTGGTCGAGACGTCGGGGCAGTTGCGTACCGTCGCCGTCGGGCTTTACAAGATTGCCAACGACATCCGCTGGATGGGTTCCGGCCCGCGCGCCGGCCTGCGTGAGCTGCGCATCCCGGACCTCCAGCCGGGCTCGTCGATCATGCCCGGCAAGGTCAACCCGGTGGTCTGCGAGGCGGTCCGGCAGGTCTGCGCGCAGGTGGTCGGCAACGACGCGACGGTGGCCTTCGCCGGCTCGCAGGGCGACTTCGAACTGAACGTCATGCTGCCGGTGATGGGCCGCAACATCCTGGAGTCGATCCGGCTGATCGCCGCGTCGAGCCGCCTGCTCGCCGACCGGTGCGTGGTCGGCCTGGTCGCGGACGCCGAGGTCTGCCTGTCGTACGCCGAGGGCTCGCCGTCGATCGTCACCCCGCTCAACCGTCACCTCGGCTACGACGAGGCCGCCTCGATCGCCAAGGAGGCGTTGGCGAAGCAGATCTCCATCAAGGAGGTGGTGATCTCGCGAGGTCACCTCGACTCCGGCAAGCTCTCCGAGACCCAGTTGGAGGAGGCGCTCGACCTGCTCCGCATGACCCACCCCTGAGCCGCCGTGCCCGGCCCGCTGGTCCGTTCGCCGAACCCACCGGCCCGTCCGCTGGTCCGGCCCGTTCATCCGAGCTGCCCGGCCTGACCGTCTCGCCCGATCAGGCCTGGCTTGATCGACTCCAGTTGCGGCATCTTGCGGTCATCAGCAGCCCGGATGGGCCGGGATGCCGCAACACGAGTCGTTCATTCGTCGGCTGGGCGACGCCGGGGTGCCCAGGCGAGGAAGCGGGCGAACAGCGCCGCCGGATCCGGACCGTCCTGCGGGTTCAGGCGGTACAGGTCGGCGGCCGCCTCGTGCAGCACCGCGCAGAGGTAGACGCTGAGCGCGATCCGGTCATCGGCGTACTCGGCGACGAGATCAAGCCGCGCGGCGGCGCACGGCCAGGGCGCCGCGCAGACCCGGCAGAGCCAGAGCGGCCGCAACGGCAGGTGTGCCCGGCGCGACGCGGTCGGGGCCGTCATCCTCGACCACCAGCGCCCGGACGAGCCGCCCGGGACACGGTTCGAGGTTCGGCCCGGGACACGGTTCGAGGTTCGGCCCGAGAAGCGCTTCGGGTTCGGTCGGGGAAGCGTTCCGGGGCGCTTCGGGGTGCGGTTCGAGGGGTCATGGGCGCGGTCCGGGACATGGCGCGGCCTTCCTGTCGAGCTGAGTCGCTTGCGTCATCGCCCCGGCGGTGGGACCGCCCGGCCGGGGGAGCGGGCGGTCCCACCTCGACGCCGCGCTCGGGGGATGAGCGGCGGGCGTCGCGCTTCACAGTCTGCTGACAACACCACTACGGTCGGAAGTGTTCGTGCCTGCTGTCCGAGGCCTACTGCAGAAGGGCCGGGTCACCGGTGGCGTGGCGCTGGAGTCGATCGACCGGTTCCTGGAGGGCGGCTGGACATGGCGGGTGGGCAGACGACGGCGGCAGCGTTCCTGGTCGCGGAGCTGCGCCGGGCACGGATCCGGCGGGGCTGGAGTCAGGAAGAGTTGGCCAAGGCCGTCAACTATTCGCCGTCGATGGTCAGTGCGGTGGAACTGGGCCAGCAGCCACCCACCCCGAAGTACCTGGAACAGTTCGACAAGGCCCTGGACACCAATGGCCTCTACGGCCGAATGCTCACCCACCTGGTAGCCCTCGACAAAGCCCAGGTCTGGTTACGCGGCTGGCGCGCCATCCTCGAAGAGGCGCAGGCGTTGCGATGGTTCGAACCGGTGCGGGTGCCGGGTCTGCTCCAGACCGAGCCCTACGCCCGCGCGATCTTCGAGGCTGATGACTCGCTGAGCCGTATCGAGCGAGAGGAGCGCCTGGCCGACCGTATGGCCAGCCAGGCTGTCCTATGTCACGAGCATCCGCCGCGAGCGGTGTTCGTGCTCGACGAGTCCGCGCTGCGGCGGCGGGTCGGTGGTCGGAAGGTGATGCTCGACCAGGCGAGACATCTGATCAAAATCGGCACCGACCACCCCTCGGTTCGACTGCACGTTGTGCCGCTGTCGGCCGATGAGTACCCGGGTCTCAACGGTCCGTTCATCCTCGCCAGGTTCCGCGACGGGACCGATGTCGCGTATCTCGGTGGTCAAATCGGTGGCCGAGAACTGGATCAGGCGTCGGATCTGTCGATGCTCCAACGGGTCTGGGAGGCTACTCTCGGCGCGGCGTTGCCGCCGCAGGAGTCGACACAACTGCTGAAGGAGATCGCGGAGTCGTGGAACTGATCGATGCGCAGTGGCGTAAGAGTAGCCGCAGCGGTTCCAGCGACCAGTGTGTCGAGGTGGCGACGAACCTGCCTGGGGTGGTGGGGGTGCGGGACAGTAAGGATTCGGCGGGGGCGGTGCTGAGCTTTGACGCGTACGCCTGGCGGGTCTTTGTCGCGGCGCCGCCGCGCCGGACGTGACCGCCCTGCCCGGCGCGGAGGTGTTGGAGCGGCTGGCGCGGGAGCGGGTCGTCTGGATCTGCACGCTGCGGCCGGACGGCTCGCCGCATCTGACGCCGGTCTGGTTCCACTACGTCGAGGGTGAGTGGTGGATCGGCACCGGCGAGCGCAACCGGAAGGTACGCAACGTCGCCGCCGATCCTCGGGTGTCGCTGGCGCTGCCCGACGGTGATGCGCCGGTTGTCGCCGAGGGCGAGGCGAGCATCGTCCGCCGGCCGTTCCCACCCGAGGTGGTGGAGGCGCTTCGCCGCCGGTACGACGGCTGGGACGTCACGGTGGACGGCCCGGACGGCCGCTACGTGCTGCTCCGGGTCGTGGTGACCCGCTGGCTGATGGCCGGCCGCGCTCGCTGACCGGCGTCGGTCGTTCGAGACGAAGACGTGGGTACATCTGCTGTCGTTCCAGCGACAAGAAACGTATCCACAGTCGGTTGCGGCGAGGCAGGTGCTTCGCGCCCGCCTCGCCGCCGCACACCAGCGCTCAGCTGCGGGCGGCGGCCCGGCGGGCCCGGTAGGCGCTGACGGCGGCCCGGTTGCCGCAGCCGGCCTCGCAGAACCGGCGGGATCGGTTCTTGGACAGGTCGATGAGCACGTTGTCGCAGTCGGGGTGCTCGCAGATGCGCAGCCGGCGCAGCTCGCCACCGCGTACCACGTCCGCGATCGCCATCGCCGCCTCGACCGCGATCCGGGTGGCCAGCGGGGCGTCCCGGGGTACGGCGTGCAGATGGTAGGGCTCGGTGTCGTGCGTGATGAGCTGGGGCAGCGCCCGGTGCTCGCGGAGCAGGGCGTTGACGATCGACACGATCTCGTCGACCTCGGCGTGCCAGATCCGGCGGAGGCGGGGGCGCAGCGCGCGTACCGCACGTAGCTCGGCCTCGGTGTGCTCGTGCCGGCCGCTGTACGAGTGGCTGGTGTAGAAGGCGTCCAGGGCGGCGACGTCCGGTAGCCCTTCGCCGTCGGAGCCGGCGGTGTTCACCAGTGCCGCGGCGGCGATGAGCGAACACTCGGTGTCATGGGCGAAAAGCAACTTGACTCCTGTCGTGGCCCCGTCTAGCGTCATCGGCATAATCTATTTTGCCCATGGCGGGCGGTCGTGCCAAGGAGAGCCCCATGCGTCAACCGCCCGCCGCGGGTGCCGGTCTCGCACTCGCGCTGCTCTCCGCGGTCACCTTCGCCACCTCAGGCACCTTCGCCCGATCCCTGATCGACGCCGGCTGGTCGGCCGAGGCGGTCGTCATCGCCCGGGTCGGTATCGCCGCCCTGATCCTGATGGTGCCGGCAATGCTCGTGCTGCGGGGACGATGGCCGGTGCTGCGCCGCAACCTCACCTCGATCGGCGTCTTCGGGCTACTCGGGGTTGCGGTCGCCCAGGCGTGCTTCTTCAACGCCGTGCGTTACCTGCCGGTCGGCGTCGCCCTGCTGCTGGAATACCTCGGCATCGTCCTCGTCGTCGGATGGACCTGGCTGGTGCAGGGCCAGCGCCCCCGGCGGCTGACCGTCGCCGGCTCGGTGGCGGCCGTGGTCGGGCTGGTCTTCGTGCTGGACCTGACCGGGGCGGGTCGGCTCGACGTGGTCGGCGTCCTCTGGGGACTTGGCGCTGCGGTCGGGCTGGCCGGGTACTTCGTGCTCGCCGGCCGGGTCGACCCGGCCCTGCCGTCGATGGTCATGGCCAGCGGCGGGATGGCCGCCGGCGCCGGAGTGCTGCTGCTGCTCGGCCTGACCGGCGCACTGCCACTGCGGGCCACCTTCGACACCGTGCAGTTCGCCGGCGCGCAGACCAGTTGGCTGGTGCCGATCGTCGGTCTGACGCTGGTGGCCGCGGTCGTCGCCTACCTGGCCGGGATCGCCGCGGTGCGGGTGCTCGGTTCCCGGCTGGCCTCGTTCGTCGGGCTGACCGAGGTGATGTTCGCGGTCCTGATCGCCTGGCTGGTCCTGGGCGAGCTGCCGACGATCGTGCAACTGCTCGGCGGGTTGCTGATCGTCGCGGGTGTGGCGCTGGTCCGCCTCGACGAGCTGCGCAAGCCCGTCCAGCCGGCTCGGGCGGAGGTTACCGAGCCGGCCCTGCGGTGACAGGCTGTCCGGCATGCTGACCACAGTGGTGTTCGATGTCGACGAGACCCTTGTCGATCTGCGGCCGGCCGTCACCGCCGGGCTGGAGGTCGTACTGGCGCAGATGCGGCGGCTCACCCCGGCGGCGGTCGAGGTCACTCTCGCAGACCTGGAATCGGACTGGGGTGCGGTCTTCGGTGACCTGGCCGCCGCGCCGGTGGCCGAGATCCGGCGGGCCGCTCTGGCCCGGTCGCTGGAGCGGGCCGGGCTCGGTGCCCACCTGGACGAGATCAGCGCGATGTTCTTCGCCCGCCGCTTCGCGCTGACCCGGCCGTTCGCCGACACGCTGCCGGCGCTGGCCGCCCTGCGCCAACGATGGACGCTGGGCCTCGCCACCAACGGCAACAGCCGCGCCGAACGCTGCGGCCTCGCCGGCGAGTTCGCCTTCGAGGTGTACGCGCACTGCGACGGAGTGCCGAAGAAGCCCGCCCCGGATTTCTACGCGGCGGTGTGTGCTGCCGCCGGAGCGGACCCGGCGAAGGTGGTACACGTCGGCGACAACCCGGCTCATGACGTGGTCGGTGCGCAGCGGGCCGGCCTGCGGGCCGTCTGGCTGAATCGCCGAGGCGAGCGGTTGCCGACGGATGTGCTGCCGGACGCCGTGGTCACCACGTTGACCGAGTTGCCCAGCGTGCTGGCCGATCTTTCCGGCGAAGCGGATCTTCCGCCGTTTATCCGGCGCTGCTCTGGCGAAACCTCACGCGTTGATGTCTGATGACGCCACGTCCCTCAACGAGAGGATCCGATGTGGTGAGCAAGCGCTTCACCGTCGGTGCCGTCGCGACCGCGGCGGCACTGACACTCACGGTCACAGGTCTGGGAGTGCCCGCCAGCGCCGAGCCGGCGGAACTGCGGACCTTCACCGTGGTCGCCGAGGACGGCGTCTCCACCGACGCGGCGCTGGCCGCGATCCGGTCGGCGGGCGGGACCGTGGTGTCCCGCAGCGACGAGGTCGGTGTCTACCAGGTGACGACCGACCGGGCCGACTTCGCGACGAAGGCGACCTCCGCCGCCGCCCTGATCGGCGCGGCCGAGGAGAAGGCCATCGGGCGCAAACCGCGCCTCGACCGGGTCGAGCAGGAACACCTGCTCGCCGCCGCGGCCGCCAAGGGCGCCGGTAAGCAGCGGGGCAAGAAGATGGACCCGCTGGACGACAAGCTCTGGGGTCTGGAGATGATCCGGGCCGACAAGGCACGCAAGGTGGAACCCGGCGACCGCCGGGTGACCGTCGGCGTCCTCGACACCGGCGTCGACGCCGGTCACCCCGACATCGCCCCCAACTTCGACTGGACGCTGTCGCGCAACTTCGCCCCCGACATCCCGGAGATCGACGGTGAGTGCGAGGTAGCGAGCTGCCTCGACCCGGTCGGCACCGACGACGGCGGTCACGGCACCCACGTCGCCGGCACCATCGGCGCCGCGGCGAACGGGTTCGGCCTCTCCGGTGTCGCGCCGAAGGTCTCGCTAGTCGAGCTCAAGGGCGGCCAGGACTCCGGCTACTTCTTCCTGAACCCGGTCGTGAACGCCCTGCTGCACGCGGGCAAGTCGGGTCTGGACGTGGTCAACATGTCCTTCTACGTCGACCCGTGGCTCTACAACTGCACGGCCAACCCGGCTGACTCGCCGGAGGCGCAGGCGGCCCAGCGGGCCACCATCCGGGCGATGGGGCGGGCGCTGACCTTCGCCCACAACCGGGGCGTGACGCTCGTCGGCGCTCTGGGCAACAACCACGAGGACCTGGGCGACCCGCGTACCGACGTCTCCAGCCCCAACTACGGTGACGTCGCGCCGTACCCGCGTGAGATCGACAACGACAGCTGCTGGGACCTGCCCGCCGAAGGGCCGCACGTCATCAGCGTCTCCTCGGTCGGCCCGTCGGGCAAGAAGTCCGACTTCTCCAACTACGGGACCGAGCAGACCTCGGTGGCCGCGCCGGGTGGCTGGTACCGGGACGGCTTCGGCACGGACACGTTCCGCACCGACGCCAACATGATCCTCTCCACCTACCCGAAGAAGGTCCTCCAGGAGGAGGGTGCGGTCGACGAGGACGGCAACATCGTGCCCGGCGCCGAGACCTTCGTGTTCAAGGACTGCAAGCGCAACGGAGAGTGCGGTTACTACACCTACCTGCAGGGCACCTCGATGGCGGCACCGCACGCCTCCGGGGTCGCCGCGCTGATCGTGAGCCGCTACGGCAAGAAGCAGGGCCGTGACGGCTACGGTATGGCGCCGGACCAGGTCGAGCAGCAGCTCCTCCGGACCGCCGACGAGCGGGCCTGCCCGGAGCCGCGGTTGTTCAGCTACGCCAACGAGGGCCGGCCGGCCGAGTTCGACGCCTACTGCGCCGGCTCGCGCAACTTCAACGGCTTCTACGGGCACGGCATCGTCGACGCGTACGCGGCGGTGACGGTCAAGCCGCGCCGATAGCACGCCTCTGATCGACGGCAGGTGGCCGGGCTGGAACCTTCAGCCCGGCCACCTGCTGTCATCGGTGCCATCCCCGGTCACGTAGGGCGGCGCGGACCTCCCGGACGATCCCCGGGAAGTCCTGGTGGAGGCGGCGACTGGTGACGTGCAGGACCAGCCAGCCGGCACCGACGAGACGGTTGAGTCGCTGTCGGTCACGATGCAACTGCTCGCGGTCCGAATGCCAGTGGCCGTCGTACTCCACCGCCACCCGGACGGCGGGCCAGGCGAGGTCCGGATGCAGGATCAGACCGCCGGACACCTGCACCGGATGCTGAACCACCGGTCGAGGCAGACCGGCCAGCACCAGGCGGATGCGCAGCTGTGACTCGGCCGGCGACTGAGCCGCCGGCTCAGCCAGATCGAAAAGCCAGCTTGCCCGGCGTATCCCGGGACGGCCGTCGTTTCGGGCCGCGAACTGGGCGAGGGCCGCTCGGGTGGTGAGTTGCCGGCCGAGCAGGGTGTCGATGATGGCGATCGCGCGGGTCGGCTCCAGCCAGACGGCACTCTCCCACGCTGCCCGGGTCGGGTCGGTGCGGGGCAGCACGCCCGCGCCGACGCCCTTGGTCGACGGTCCCTGGGACGTCGTGTGCACCTGCAGGCCAGGTTGGCTGCGCAACCCGGCTGGTGCCGGCACGAGCACGTGCACCTTGTCGGTGAAGTTCGCGGCATGCTCGACCCCCGTGCAGGTACGCCGCCGACGGGCCGGCGAACGCTGCCGCGACCGGCAGTTGCAACGCCACGGCGCGGCAGGCCAGCTCGTGATCGCGATCGAGCCGGGCATCGGCGTAGATGTCCCGCCGTAGTCGCGCCCAGGCGGAACTGCGTAGCTGATGCGCGGTGAGCAGGCCCTGGTCGACGGCGTCCGAGCCGCGGAACACCTGCCACGCCAGGGCTCCGGGTCGGTGTACTCGAACTGGCATGCAGAAAAGCCTGCGTGCCCTGGTCCCGCTACGGCAGCCCCTGTGGACAACCAAGGACAGCGCACCGCCCGTCCCCTGTGGACAACTGCCCCGATCATCGCCGAGTGTGCTATGGGGCCACGTCCGGACACGCGGAGCCGACCAGGACAGCAGGGCCTCCGCAGGGATGCCGCTGCGGCGGTGCGCTTGTGGCTCCATCTCGACTTGCGGCAAGTCGGGGTCTCAAGCCGGAGTTTGGCCGCGACTTGCGGCAAGTCGCGCCAGTCGGTGCGGCAAGCCGCGCCGGGCGGTGCGGGTTCGCGCCGGGCGGTGCGGGATCGCGCCGGGCGGTGCGGGATCGCGCCGGGCGGGCAGGGCGGCGAATCAGGTCAGGGCGGTGGCGATGGCGGTGGCTGCGGCCAGCACCTGTGCGCCGACGTCCTCGGCGTCCAGCGGGGCCAGGGCCACCACCCCGACGCTCGCCTCCAGGCCGGGTACCCCGAGCACCGGGGCGGCCACCCCGTACGCGCCCGGTTGCAGCTCACCTGCGGTGCTCACCGGCCCGGCGTCGCCTGACCGGCCGGCCAGGATCGCTCGTCCGGCGGCACCCCGCTCCAGCGGGTGACGGGCCCCGGTGCGGTACGCGACATGGAACGACGTCCAACTCGGTTCGACCACCGCCAGCGCGACCCCCTCGCCACCCTCCACCACCGTGAGGTGGGCGGTGGCTCCGGCCTGTTCGGCCAGCCGCCGCAGCGCGGGCAACGCACCCTCGGCGAGCAGCGGTTGGGCTCGCCGGGCCAGGTGGAGCACCCCGGCACCGAGGCGCAGCCGGCCGGCGGCGTCACGACGCAGCATGCCGTGCCCGGCCAGCGGCCCGACCAGGCGGTAGACGGCGGCCCGACCGATGCCCAACCGGCTCGCGGCCTCCGTGACGGTCAACCCGCCCGGCGCGTCCGCAACCAGATGCAGCAGCCGTAGCCCTCGATCCAGCGTCTGCGACGCCTCGCCGCCCGGCGCCGACCCGCCTGGCGTCGACCCGCCTGGCGTCGACCCGCCTGGCGTCGACCCGCCTGGCGTCGACCCGCTGGCGTCGACCCGCCCGGCGTCGATCGGCCTCGGACCGACCCGGCTGGCACCAGGCCGTCCGGCACTGCCGGCCGGGGGGCCGGGCCGGGTGTCGCTGGAGTGCTCACGATCAGCAGCGTACGGCCAGCGGGGCGGCATCGGCAGGCGCGCAGCGGCCGGGCGGTACCAGGCTCGGGCCGAGCGGGCAACAGCGGACGGCTACCCTTGTACAGTGACGCTACGCCTGTATGACACCGCCACCCGATCGGTGCGGGACTTCGTCCCGCGGGAAGCCGGCAAGGTGGGGGTCTACCTGTGTGGTCTCACCCTCCAGGCACCGCCGCACATCGGCCACCTTCGCTCCGGCGTCAACTACGACGTGTTGCGTCGCTGGCTGGCGGCGGCCGGTTTCCAGGTCACCTTCATTCGCAACGTGACCGACATCGACGACAAGATCCTGGTCAAGGCGCAGGAGCAGGAGCGCCCCTTCTGGTCGATCGCGTACGCCAACGAGTTGAAGCTCGCCGAGGCGTACCGGGCGTTGAACGTGCTGCCACCCACCTACGAGCCACGCGCCACCGGTCACATCCCCGAGATGCACGAGTTGATCGCGCAGTTGATCGAGCGGGGGCACGCCTACCCGGCCACCGACGGCTCGGGCGACGTGTACTTCGACGTGTGCTCGTGGCCGTCGTACGGGGCGTTGTCCAACCAGCAGCCCGACGACATGCAGTCCGCCGGTGACGCGCCGGACCGGGGTAAGCGCGACCCGCGTGACTTCGCGCTCTGGAAGGGCACCAAGCCGGACGAGCCGGCGGACGCCTACTGGCCGTCGCCCTGGGGGCAGGGCCGGCCCGGCTGGCACATCGAGTGCTCGGCGATGTGCTGGCGCTATCTGGGCGCGGAGTTCGACATCCACGGCGGCGGGCTCGACCTGACCTTCCCGCACCACGAGAACGAGTTGGCCCAGTCCCAGGCCGCCGGCCTGCCCTTCGCCAGGTACTGGGTGCATCACGGGCTGCTCAGCATCGGCGGGGCGAAGATGGGCAAGTCGCTGGGCAACGCCCTCGACCTCGACTACGTCGCCTCGCTCGGGGTGCGCCCGGTCGAGCTGCGCTACTACTACGTGGCCGCGCACTACCGTTCGCGGATCGACTACTCCGAGGAGGCGCTGCGCGAGGCTGCCGTCGCGTACCGGCGGATCGAGGGCTTCGTGACGCGGGCCGTGGAACGGGTCGGCGCGGGTGCGCCCGGCGAGCTGCCGGCGGCGTTCGTCGCCGCGATGGACGACGACCTGAACACCTCGGCCGCGCTGGCGGCGCTGCACGAGGTGCTGCGGGACGGCAACAACGCGCTGGCCGGTGGGGACGATGTGACCGTCCGCACGGCGCTCGCCAGCGTGCGCGCGATACTGGATATCCTCGGGGTCGACCCCCTCGATCCGGCCTGGACCGGCGGAGCCCGGGCGAGCGACCTCCGTGGTGTGGTGGACTCCCTGATCGCCCTGGCACTGGAGCAGCGCGCGCAGGCCCGGATCCGCCGGGACTGGGCCGCCGCCGACGCGCTGCGGGATCAACTCAAGCGGGCCGGTGTGGTGGTCGAGGACACCCCACAGGGGCCGCGTTGGACTATTGGAGAGCAGGACTGATGGCCGGCAATTCGCAGCGCCGTGGTCGGCGGGTGGCGTCGAAGGCCAGTGCCCCGAAGGGGTCCGGTGGAAAGAACCGGGACTCCCTCGCCGGGCGCGGCCGGACGTTGCCGGCCGACGAGCGCCCCTGGCACAAGGCGTACTCGGGCACCGAGAAGCTGCCGCAGCGCACCGCCTGGAAGCAGGAGAAGGAGCGCCGGGCGGCGGCCGAGGAGGGGCGGGCCCCGAAGATCGGCCAGCCCGGCAGCAAGGACACCACCTGGGGCAAGGGTGGTGGCCGGGGCACGGCCAACGCCAAGCCGGCGCGCGGTAAGCAGCCCGCTGGGCGTAGCGGCCCCCGGGTCGCGCCGGGGCGCAAGTCCAACCCGGCGAAGGACTCCCCGGAACTGTTGGTGGGCCGCAACCCGGTGCTGGAGGCGCTGCGTACCCAGGTGCCGGCGACCGCGCTCTACACCGCGCTGGGCATCGACATCGACGACCGGGTCAAGGAGATCGTCCGGACCGCCGCCGACCGAGGCATCGCGATCCTTGAGATCAGCCGCGCCGAGTTGGACCGGATGACCGGCGGTGTGCTGCACCAGGGCGTCGGCCTCCAGGTGCCGCCGTTCGCGTACGAGCCGTTCGAGGATCTGGTCGCCGCCGTGCTGGAACACCCGGCCCCGCTGCTGGTGGCGCTGGACGGGGTGACCGATCCGCGTAACCTCGGCGCGGTCATCCGCTCCGCCGCCGCGTTCGGCGCGCAGGGCGTCTTCGTACCCGAGCGGCGGGCGGCCGGCATCACCGCGACCGCCTGGCGGACCAGCGCGGGCGCGGCGGCCCGGGTGCCGGTGGCCCAGGTGACCAACCTCACCCGGTCCCTGAAGGCCTGCCGGGACGCCGGGTTCATGGTGGTCGGCCTGGACGCCGACGGGGAGACGGACCTCTACGACCTGGAGGCCGCCGTCGGCCCGCTGGTCGTGGTGGTCGGCTCGGAGGGACGGGGGCTGTCCCGCCTGGTCGGGCAGACCTGCGACCTCACCGTCAGCATCCCGATGATCTCCGAGGTGGAGTCCCTGAACGCCAGCGTCGCCGCCGCCGTCACGCTGGCCGAGGTGGCGCGCCGCCGGGCCGTCGAGGGCTGAGAACTGCAGAGCGTACGCGAAAAGGGGCGGCCCGCCATCGGCGGACCGCCCCTTTCGGTTGCTACCTCAGATGCGCTTCCCGGTGGCGGAGTGGAAGACGTGGCTCTGGCCGGCGCGCGGCTTCACGAAGATCGTGTCGCCGAGCTTCGGCATGGTCCGGCGGTCGGTGCGGACCACGAACCGCTCGGAGGCACCGTCGAGCGCGGCGTGACCGTAGACGTTGGCGTCGGAGCCAAGGTCCTCGACCAGCTCGACCACGACCGGCATGCCACCCTCGGTCGGGCTGACGATGTCGCAGTCCTCCGGACGGAAGCCCACGGTCACCTTGCCGTTGCCACCCTCGGCGTTGGCCGCCTCGACCTGCTCGCGGGTCAGCGGCACGGACATCTCCGCGAACGACGCGCCCTGCTCGCTGAACGGGACGGTCTTGATGTTCATGGCGGGCGAGCCGATGAAGCCGGCGACGAAGACGTTGGCCGGGGTGTCGTAGAGCGTCCGCGGGGTGTCGACCTGCTGGAGCACGCCGTCGAGCATGACCGCGACCCGGTGGCCCATGGTCATGGCCTCGACCTGGTCGTGGGTGACGTAGACGGTGGTGATGCCGAGCTTGGCCTGCAGCGACGCGATCTGCGTACGGGTCTGCACCCGCAGCTTGGCGTCGAGGTTCGACAGCGGCTCGTCCATCAGGAAGACCTGCGGCTCCCGGACGATGGCCCGGCCCATCGCGACCCGCTGGCGCTGACCACCGGAGAGCGCCTTCGGCTTACGGCTGAGGTACTCCTCCAGCTGGAGCAGCGCCGCCGCCTCCTTGACCCGCCGGTCGATCTCGGACTTGGAGGTCTTGCGCAGCTTGAGCGCGAACGCCATGTTCTCGTACACCGTCATGTGCGGGTAGAGGGCGTAGTTCTGGAAGACCATCGCGATGTCGCGGGCCTTCGGCGGCAGGTGGGTGACGTCCCGGTCGTCGATGTAGATCGCGCCGTCGTCGACGTCCTCCAGGCCCGCGAGCATGCGCAGGCTGGTGGACTTACCACAACCGGAGGGGCCGACGAGGACGAGGAACTCGCCGTCGCCGATCTGGAGGTCGAGCTGGTTGACCGCGGGGCGTTCGGTGCCCGGGTAGATCCGGGACGCCTTCGCGTAGGTGACCGTAGCCATGAGGGGGACGCTTCCTTTCACCGGCAGGAACGTGCCGGACGATCCGAGTGAAGGAGCGACCGGCACTGATGTCCGTACCGGCGCCACGGCAAGCGCGGGGCGAACCCGTGTCGGCCGTGTCACTGCACGGTAAACGGCTTTCGCCGCAATGCCAAGGTCCACGGTCGAGCGGTACTTCCGAAGCATTCGCATTCCGGTCAGTCGGGCACGGTCGGACACGAATCGACGGCCACGCGTCGGGATGTTGACGTTTCCCATGCTCGGGACCCCTGCCGAGCAGGAAAACCGGACGCCGGTCGCTATGCTGGCCACGACACAACGCCCCTGTAGCTCAGCTGGCCAGAGCACCCGCCTTGTAAGCGGGATGTCGCCGGTTCGATCCCGGCCGGGGGCTCCATCCGTATCACGCATGGCACACCGGGCGGACATCTCGGCGTGGCCGGGTGTTCAGACGGGCCCGTTAGGCTCCGCCTCCACCCGTCACGCCGTGATCCGTCACCACGACCAGGGGCGCCCGCCACCGTGCACCATGCCAACCACTACTACGGGCACTCCCACGTGCTGGCCCGCTACTGCGGGCTCGACGACCGGAACCCGCCGCGCATCCACGGCTACCTCCAGCACGGCTGGAACATCGGCGACGGCATGGCGTACGACCACGAGTTCGTGCCGGGCGTACCGCTGTTCCTGTGGTCGGAGCGGACGCGGCGGCGGGCCTGGTCCCTCGGCCGCCGACAGACGTACGTGGTGGGCGCCCCGTGGGCGTACCTGCTGGCGATGGAGCCGGACGGCCCGCAACGACGGGAGGGCACCATCTGGTACCCCTTCCACGGCTGGGAGGGGCAACGGGTCGTCGGTGACCACGACCGGCTGGTCGACGAGATCCGGGCCGTCGAACCGGGCCCCGTGACGGTCTGCCTCTACTGGCAGGAGTACCGGTCCACCCGGGTACGCCAGCACTATGAGCGGGCCGGCTTCCGGGTGATCTGCCACGGCTACCGGGGCGGCCGGTGGCGTGACCTCGACCCGGATTTCCCGCACCGGCAACTGGCCGAGCTGCGCCGGCATCGTCGGGTCGCCTCGAACCGGCTGTGCAGCGCGGTCTTCTACGGCATCCTGGCCGGCTGCGCGCCGGCCGTCTACGGCGATCCGATGCAGTTGGCCGGTGAGGCGCCGATCTGGGGTGGTCAGCCGCGGATCCGGCGCCAGTGGGCGAGCCTGCACGGCCCGCAGGTCGACCCGGACGGCGCCCGTGCCCTGGCCGTCGCCGAGTTGGGTGCCGACCGGCTGCTGCCCCCGGCCGAGCTGCGCCGGCTGTTCCGCTGGCCCGAGCCCACCGGTCGGCACCAGGCCCCCACGGTCCGATCCGCCGATGAACAACACGGCACGGAGGTTGGCTGATGAGCGAGCGCAGCGAGCGAATCCTTCGGCGCAGTGGGGTGGCTCGTCGTGACGCCGAGCGCAGCGAGGTGGCGCGATGAGTGAGGTGCACCTGCTCGGTGGCGAGATGCTCGGCTGGTCGGATCTCGACGGCGCGCACGGTCCGGGCCCGGTACGCGGTCCGGGGCTGGCGGCCCTGTTGTCCGTCGCGTCGGGCCGCACGCTGGTGGTGGGGCCACACGACCCCCAGCTGCTCGACGCGCTGCCCTCGGCCGACCTGACCGTGCTGGTACGGGGACTGCCCGACGCCGAGTCGCTGGCCGACCGTTACGCCGACCGCTCCGGGGTACGGGTGTGCTGCGGTGGCCCGGAGAAGCTCGCCGGCACCGCACCGTACGACACTGTGGTCGCCCTGGACGGCCTGGAGCGCCTCGACTCGGTCGAGGGGACGCAGCTGACCTGGGGCGAGGCGTTCGACCTGCTGGTGTCGGTGCTGCGGCCCGGCGGTCGGCTGCTGCTCGGGGCCGAGAACCCGCTCGGGCTGCACCGGTTGCTGGCGGCGCCGCCGCCGAGCACCGACTCCGACTGGGCGGCACTCGGCGAGTACGACGACACCCGCCCGGCCGGCCCCGCCCGGCTACGGGCCCGGCTGACCGCGTCGGGGCTGCGGATCGGCGGCGTCTGGGCGGTCTTTCCGTCTCCCATCGCGCCGGCCGCTCTGCTCGACACGGAACTGCTGGCCGACCCGGACCTGACCGGGTTTCTCCAGGCAGTGCTCGGCGACCCGGCCGTGCTCGGCAATCAGGCCGTCCCCGGCGACCGGGCCGTGCACGGCGACGGCGGCGGCAGGACGGGTGACCCCGGCACCGGACGTGATGGCCCGGTGCCGGCCGCACCGCTGCTGGCCGACCCGGCTCGGCTGGCCGGATCCGCCGTCCGGAACGGGATCGCCGGCGAGCTCGCGCCGGCCTGGGTGCTGCTCGGCGAGCGCCTGCCGGATCCGCTGACCCTGACGGACCAGACCGTCGCCGCGCGCGCCCACCTTGCGGACGACCGGACCAAGACGGTGCCGCCTGCGGCACTGCTGATGCGGGAGGGTCGGCTCCGGGAGGTGCGCCGGGATCCGGCGGGCGGCTGGCGGTTCGCCGACGGCGAGGCCGTTCCGTCGGGGCGTACCGTCGAGGATCTGGTGGTGGCCGCGACGTTGCGCCGGGACCTGCCGGCGGTGCGGGCGCTGCTCACCACCTGGCAGTCCGGTGCGATGGCGGGGACGCCGGCGGACGCCGTGGTCGTCACCCCTGCCGGCACCTGGCACGGACTGTCCGGTGCCACCGAGCCGATGTTTGTGTTGCGCCGGCTGGCGTCCCGGCTGATCGATGCCGGGCTTGCCGACCTCTGGCCTGCCGGTGAGCTGGCCGCCATGCTGACCACGACGGCCGGCCGGAAGCCGGGGTCGTCGGTCGACGACGTCAGCGGCGCCGCTGCCGGCGGGTGGCGGGAGCTGCTGGTGGACCGGGACCGGCTGACCCGCGAACTGTCCGAGGCGCGCGCGCTTCAGGACTGGTACGAACGGACGCTGACCGAGCGTGACGACGAGATGAAACGGCTACGCCGGATCGTCGCACTGCTGCACGGCACCCCCACCGCACGAGCCGGCCGGCTCCTGCTGGCCGGTGCCCGCACCGCCCGCCGCACCGCCCGTTCCGCCGTCCGCCGCCTCCGCCCCACCGACTGACTGCCGGCCCTGCCTCCGCGATCATGCAGTTGTGGCAGCGACAAATCAGGGCGGGCGTGGCGAAGAGACGACCACAACCGCATGATCGGCGGGGCTCGGTCAGGGTGGGGGGAGGAGGGAGTCGTAGAGGGATTCGAGGCGCCGGGTCTGCTGGTGCAGGTCGAAGTCGGTCTCGGCGCGGTGGCGGGCGGCCTTGCCGAGCTGGTCGCGCAGCGGCGCGTCGGTGAGCAGGCGGCGGAGGTTGGCGGCGAGGGCCGGCCGGTCGCCTTCCGCGCAGAGCAGGCCGTTGGCCTCGTGGGTGACCGCCTCGGGGATACCACTGTGGTAGGTCGCGACGACCGGCACACCGAGACTGAACGCCTCCAGGATGGTGGTGGGCAGGCCCTCGGTGTCGCCGTCCGACGCGGTGCGCGACGGCGCCGCGAGCAGCCGCGCCTCGGCGATGTGCCGCATCACCTCGGGCGGCGGCAGCGCGCCGGGAAACGTCGCGTCCACGCCCAACTGTGCGGCCCGGGCGCGTACCCGCTCGTGCAGCGGCCCGGTGCCGACCAGCAGCACCCGGGGGCGCAGTTCGGACAGCATGCCCAGCGCCTCGACGAGATCCTCGATGCCTTTCTTCTCGACGAACCGGCCGACGAACACGACGTCCCACCGCTTCGGCCCGGCGGCCGGCTCCGGTGGCAACGGCACTCCGGTGTGATGGACGCGGATCTTCTCCGGATCCGCTCCCAGCGCCACCGCCCGGTCCCGGATCGCCCCGGAGACGGCCAGGATCAGCGCGGCCCGACCGAACATGGTCCGCAGGTTCCGCCGGTGCCGAGCGCCGCGCGGACCGGGTGCCGCCGCCTGCCGGGTGACGTCGAGACCGTGCAGGGTGACGACCAGCGGGATGCCCAGCTGTTCGGCGGCCCGGCTGACCAACCAGCCGTCGCCGCCGAAGTGCGCGTGCACCACCCCGGGGCGTAGCCGGGCCAGCAGCCGCCGCAGCCGGGGCGACCCGCCGGTCAGCCGCAACCGCAGCCACTCGCGGCGGCCACGCGGCGTGTCCGGGCACAGCACCACGTCGCTGTCCCGGGACAACGGTGAGACCACCCGGACGGCACCCAGGTAGACCGGACGCCAGGTGGGCAGCGCGTCGGCCTGGTTGCGGACGAACGTCTCCGAGCCCGGTAGCAGGCAGCTGCGCCAGATCACGGCGACCCTATCGCCGGACATCGGCCCCGATCCCCGCCGTCCCGGCGGTGCCGGCCGTTCCCGTCGACGTGCCGGCGGCCGTCCCCGCCGGGTCGGTCGCCGCGCCACCTGGCGCTCGCCGGCCGACATCGGCCTCCGTGCTCGCGGACCGCCCGGGCGAGGCCGGACCGCCGCGCCGGCCCCGGCCGAGGATCCGGTCGCGTACCCGGTGCCGCAGCTGCGGCGGAAGCAGCCAGATCTGCAGGAACGTCAGGTAGTCGACGAGACCTGGCCGCCCGTGCCGGCGCGCCTCGGCGAGCAGCAGCCGGAAGACCCGGAAGCTGCGGGTCGGCGCGGCCATCGAGCTGATGATGCTCATCGTGATCGCCGCGTACGCCCGTGGGGTGATCAGTGGTCGGATCCCGCGCAGCCACTCGAGCTGGGCCTCCCACGGCGAGCTGAGGCTGATCCGTGGCCGGTCCTCGTCCTGGTGCCAGAGCACCAGCGGCTCGGCGGCGATCAGCAGGTCGACGTCCGGGTGGCTCATCGCGCGTACGGTCCAGTCCAGTTCCTGCTGCCGGCGCAGCCCGACGGTGAACGGCACCCGGCGCAGCAGCTCGGTCGGCGCCATGATGGTCGAGGTCTGGATGAACCCGTCGCCGTGGAACAGTCCGCGCCGCAGGGTCAGGTACTCGCAGATCGGCTCGCCCGGCTCCGGCAGCCGCCGGGGCATCACGAACTCCGCCCGGGGCGTCTTGTTGATCAGCCGGCTGGCGATGATCGGGCTGCCGACCGTGGCGCTGCGGGCCAGCTCCAGCTGCGCGGCGAGCTTGGTGGGCAGCCACTCGTCGTCGTCGTCGAGCAGGGCGGTCCAGGGGGCACGCGCCTCGCGTACGCCGGTGTTGCGGGCGTTGGGCGCACCGCCCTTGCCGGGCAGCTCGACCACCCGCAGCCGGGGGTCGCCGATCTCGGCGAGGGCCTTGCCGGTGTCCTCGTCCGGACCGTCGACCACGACGATCACCTCGATGTCGGTGACGGTCTGCGCGAGCGCGCTGCGTACCGCACGGCTCACCAACGCCGGGCGGGCGAAGGTGGGGACGACCACGCTGACCTCGGGTGTGGATGGCATGACCACCTGCTCACTCGTGCTGGCTACGACGGGCGCGCACGGTGACGTTAGGTGGCGTGGGAGGACCCGAGGTGAATGCCGGGCTGCGCCCAGACGTACAGCGGTGGTCGTCGACCGGAGCGGCCCACCCGGCCCGGCGCGGAGCGGACGTCGCTAAGGTCGCCGCAGGTGACGTACGGCGTGGTGCGGCGAGGGGATGGTGGACGGTGGCGGACGCGGACCTGGTGGTCGAGGTCGCGGGTGCGGTGGCCACGGTGGTGATCCGCAATCCGGGCCGGCGTAACGCGATGACCCCCGCCATGTGGCGGCGGCTGCCCACGCTGCTCGACGGACTGGAGGCCGACCCGGCGGTCCGCGTCGTGGTGCTCACCGGCGCCGACGGAACCTTCTGCGCCGGTGCCGATCTTGGCGACCTGGACGAGCTGCTGGCCGCCGGCGACGGCAGCATCGCGGTGGTGGCCGAGGAACGGCTGGCCACCTTCGCCAAGCCGACGGTGGCCGCCGTCCACGGTGCCTGTGTCGGTGGCGGCTGCCAGTTGGCGGTCGCCTGTGATCTGCGAATAGCCGCGGCCGACGCCCGTTTCGGCGTACCGCCGGCCCGGCTGGGGCTGGTCTACCCGGCGCCCACCACCCACCGGCTGGCCCGGCTGGTCGGCCCGGCGGCGGCGAAGTACCTGCTGTTCACCGGCGAGTTGGTGGACGCCGACCGGGCGCTGCGGATCGGGCTGGTCGACGAGGTGCTGCCCGGCGCCGACCTGGCCGCCCGGGTCGACAGCCTCACCGGCGTGATCGCCGAGCGCTCGCAGCTCAGCGTCGCCGCCGCCAAGGAGATCGTCGACGGACGGGCGGACGAGGATCGGATGGCCTGGTGGCACGGGCAGGTGCGGGCCAGTGGCGAGGCCCGGGAGGGCGTGGCGGCCTTCCGCGAGCGCCGTGCACCGGAATTCGGTTGGACGCCGCCCGTCGCACGTTGAGCCGTCAACCGGAGCCAGCCCCGGATCGGTCGGCGACGCCCGGGCCAGCGGGGAGGGGCCGGCGGGCGCGGCGCCGATGTGCAACGCCGCCCCCTGTGCCCGCCGGCCGGCCTGGAACTGGCGGTATCCCGCAACGGCGGTTGACCTTGCGCGATCACGGTAGGTGTGGCCGAGGTGAGGCGGCAACGCATTTCGATGGCCGGGTCAGCCCTGAGCGCCGTCCCTGGAGGTCAGCGTCGGGCGAGCAGACCACGCGGCCGGATCGAGTGCAGCGGCTCGGCGGCACCACCCTCGGCGCGCAGGATGTGGTTCGCCGCGAGGATGCCGGTGGCCGCCGCCCGTTCCATCAGGGCGCTGGGAAAGTCGGTGCCGATGCCGTCGCCGGCCAGGTAGAGGCCGGTGGCGTCGGTGCGGACCCCCGGACGCCAGGCGTGGCTGCCCGGCGTGAAGGCGGGCGCCTTCGCCTCGACCCGGGCCCGCAGTTCGCGTACCCGCAGGCGGGCCGTCTCCGGCCAGAGCACCGCCAGTTCGGCCCGCATCCTCTCGGCCAGCTCGGTGGCGGGCACGTCCGGCTCGCAGGCGTACGCGTGCAACTCGATCACCGAGCCACCGGCGCGTTCGGCCCAGTGGCGGGACTCGCGCTCCAGCCGGTGGTACAGCGTCACCGAGTCCAACGTGGCCTGTCGGGACACCCCGCTGAAGATCGCCCGATCGGGATCGACGTCTCCGTCGCACCAGTACCGGGCGACCGCGTACGGCGGGCCGGGCCGACCGTACGCGGGCATCGCCGCGGCCAGTGCCGGGGCCTGCTCGACAAGCGATGGCGAGCCCGCGACCAGGGCGGCGAGTGCGGGCGGGTCGACGGCGAGCACGACGTGCCCGGCCCGGTACGTATCGTGCGTGCTGTGCACCTGCCAGCCGTCGGGATCGCGGTGCAGGCCGGTGACCGGCTCGCCGGTGCGGATCCGGCCGCCGTGCCGCTCGACGTGCCGGGTCAACGGCTTCCAGATCGACGTCGCGTAGTCCTCGTCGGGGCAGTCGAAGGCCAGTCCTTCCGGATTCCCGAGCAGGTAGAAGTGGAACTGCGCGATCATCTCGGCGGCCGACATCTCCGCCTCGTGATTGAAGAACGAGTGGGAGAAGACCTCGAAGAGCATCGCCCGGGCCCGGTCGGGCAGCCGCAGCGAGTCGAGCAGGTCGTCGGCGGTGGTGTGGTCGAACTCGGCGTAGGTGCGTACCGGGTCGTACGTCAGCAGGGGCAGGGCCGAGTCCCGATCCATACCGCGCAGATCGCGCAGGCGCAGGCTGGGGCTGCGGGCGAGCAGCGTGAGCAGGTTCGCCGGTGGCGCGGGGGGCAGCCGCCCGAACTCCTCGGTCGGCCACTGCGCGCTGAGCACCGGATAGCCGGGGACGGCCCGCAGGAACCGCAGGCTCGGGTCGATCCGGCGCAGGATGTTGCGCCAGTTGTAGTACTGCCGGAAGAAGGCGTGGAAGCCGTGCTCGTTGACCTGGTCGGTCCCGTCGGCGAGGGTTTCCGGCCAGGCACCGAGCCGGCCGCCCAGGGTGGGCGCGGCCTCCAGCACGGTCACCTCGACGCCGCGTTCGGCGAGCACCACCGCCGCGGACATGCCGGCGATGCCGCCGCCGACGACCACCGCGGTGACCGGATGCGGCACGCGGGGGGCGCCACCCCCGCCGGGGTCGACCCGGTGCCGACGTACGCCGATGAACCGTCCGGCCAACTGCGACAGCGTCATCTGACCTCCCGGCCCAGTGTGCTCCTCCGGTCAGGGCAGGCAGCGGCGGGGGCGGTCGGAGGTCGGCCAGACGTACTCCACGTCGTCGGGAACGTCGTCGCCGAAGATGGGCCGGTAGTGCGCCGGATCCTTGCGCAGCAGCGACGAGCGGTGGCTCAGGTGCACCTCGGTTCGGCCGAGCCACGGCGGCAGTTCCCCGGCGACGGCGAGTTCCTGCTGGGTGCGGACCTGCTCGACGCCGCACGCGGCGGCCAGGTCGACGGTCAACGTGGTGGCGCAGGTGTCGGCCCGGCCGGCCGCGCACCAGACCGAGCAGATGTCCAGGCCGTACCGGGTCAGCGCCTCCTCGTACCCGGCCCACATCTTCACCGCCGGGTGGTTGCGCCAGCCGTACGTCGGCCAGGTCAGCCCGCGTAGCACCTGGATCGCCTCCACCCGCTGCTTGCCGAGCCGTCGTTGGTCCAGCGCGCGGGCGCTGGCCAGAAAGTCCGGGTACGGCAGGAAGGTTTGCATGCAGCTGCCCTACCCGTCGCCGGGCCGGACATGCCGCGTCGCGGCTGCCACGATCATGACGGGCTGCGCGGGCTGCGACCGGCTGACTACCATGCGGGGCATGGCGGAGCCGCTGCTCGATCGGGCCCTGCGGGCCAGCCGCCGGTTGCGGGTCAACGGGGAGTCCCGGGCGCACTACGTGATCTGTGGGCAGGATCCGCTCGCCTACTGGGTGGTGCGGACGTTGCTGGCCGGCGAGACACAGGCCGGCCGGGTACGGATCACCCTGATCGTGCCGGAGCGTCGGCGTTCTCCCGGGCCGGACGGCCGTGACCTGCCGGGCATCGAGGTGATCCGGGCCGACCGGCTGGACGAGGTCACCTTCCGCCGGGCCGGGCTTGCCGAGGCCGCGGGGCTGGCCCTGCTGCACCAGGACGACGTGGGAAACATGCACGCCGCGCTCTGCGCGCAGGAGGTGGAGTCCCGGCTGCGCCTGGTGGTGCGGATGTTCAACACCGGGCTGGCCAACGGCGTACGACAGATCTTCCCCGACTCGGCGGTGCTCTCCGACGCCTCGATGGCCGCACCGGCCTTCGTAGCCGCCGCGCTCGGCGAGGTCGCGCCGACGCACTTCCGGCACGGCGGACGCACCCTCTACGTGGCCCGCCGCGACGACGTACGCCCCAGCGAGATCGTCTGCGGGGTGGCCGACACCGGCGACGCCCAGCAGGATCTGGTGCTGCCGGCCGACGACCGGGACGCCGACGTGGTGCTCGCCGAGGCGGTGGGCCGGCCGGCCGGCACCGAGCTGGCCGCGCGGCGGCTGGTCCGGGCGCGGCGGCGGCGTCGGCCGGTGGCGGTGCTGCGCGCGGTCCGCAGCTTCGCCACCCGGAAGATCGGGATAGCGGTGCTGGTGCTGCTCGCCATGGTGGCAGCCCTGGGCGGGCTCTACGCGAACGCGGCGCACGTCGGCTGGAGCGACGCGCTCTACCTGACGCTCGTCACCACCCTCACCGGGCAGGATCCGGACCCCGCCAAGTCGGCCGCCGAGCAGGTCATGCAGGTGGTGCTGAACCTCGCCGGGCTGGCGCTGATCCCGCTGATCACGGCGGTGGTGGTCGACGGGGTGGTGAACGCCCGACTGGCCCTGCACACCGGGCGGATCCTGCCCGAGCGCTCCGGGCACGTCGTGGTGGTCGGGCTCGGCAACATCGGCACCCGGGTGATGGCCCAGCTCAACGACTTCGGCGTCGAGGTGGTGGCGATCGACAAGAGTGCGGACGCGCGCGGCGCCGGGCTGGCCCGACGGCTCGGCGTACCGCTGGTGGTGGGCGACGCGGCGCAGGAGGAGACGCTGCGGGCCGCCTCGGTGGCGACCTGCCAGGCGTTGGTGGTGGTCTCCACGGATGACGGCGCCAACCTCCGCGCCGCGCTCAACGCCCGTGCCCTCGACGACCAGCTCCGGGTGGTGCTGCGGCTCTTCGACGGCGACTTCGCCGAACGGGTGCAGCGGGCGTTCGGCATCGGCACCTCGCGCAGCGTCTCCTACCTGGCGGCGCCGTCGTTCGCCGCCGCCCTGCTGGACCGGGCGGTGATCGCCACCATTCCGGTGGGCCGGCACGCGTTGCTGGTCACCGAGGTTCCGGTGGCCGCCGGCTCGGACCTGGACGGTCGGACGCTCGCCACCGTCGGCCGGGCCGGCAGCGTCCGCCTGCTCGCGCACGCCCGCGCCGGCCAGCGCCTGGACTGGTCGCCGGACCCGCGCATGGTGATCGTGGCGGGTGACCGGCTGACCGTGGTAGGCCCGCCGGGCCGGCCTGAACGCGTTGCCCCGCGAGGTCGCGCCACCGGAGCCGGCACCGCTACGTCCGGCGCGCCGGTACCGCGCGAAGCGACGGAGTGACCCGGTCAGCGGCGGGCTGACCGGAGGGCGTACCAGACGGCACCGAGGGCCAGCACGCCGAAACCGGCGAGCACGCTGGACAGCGGCAGGTTGACCGCGAGCAGCACGCAGCCGACAAGTCCCGCCACGGCGAGCGCCTGCACCGGCAGCTTCCGCTCCGGCTCCCGTCCCAGGGTCAGCGCGGCGGCGTTGGTGATGGCGTAGTAGACGAGCACCGTGCAGGCGGAGAAGCCGATCGCCCCGCGCACGTCGCCGAGCACCACGACCAGGATGACCACGGCGGCCACCGCCAGCTCGGCCCGGTGCGGCACCCGGTACCGGGGATGCACCGCGGCCAGCCCGGCCGGTAGATCCCGGTGGCGGGCCATCGCCAGCGTGGTGCAGCCCACCCCGGCCAGCAGCGAGAGCAGCACCCCGGTCACCGCGATCGTCGCGCCGGCCCGGACCACCCACTCCAGGCCGGGCAGTCCGGCCGCGCCCACCACGTCGGCCAGCGGCGCGGCGGAGGCGGCCAGCCGGTCTGCGCCGAGCACGCCGACGGCGACCACCCCCAGGACCAGGTAGATCACCAGCACCAGACCGAGCGCCAACGGCACCGCCCGGGGAATGGTGCGCTGCGGGTCGCGTACCTCCTCGCCGAGGGTGGCGATCCGGGCGTACCCGGCGAAGGCGAAGAAGAGCAGCCCAGCGGCGGTGAGCACCCCCCGGCCGGTGCCGCCGGGCTGGTCGATCCGGTCGACGGAGACGCTCGTCGCGCCGGCCACCGCGACGAGCGCGAGCACGGCGAGCACCAGGACCACCAGGATCCGGGTGGCGGCGGCGGTCTTGCCGATGCCGCGCAGGTTCACCGCCGTGACCGCGACCACCGCCAGCACCGCGACGAGCCGGGCCTGCCCCGGCCAGAGGTACGCCCCGATGGTCAGTGCCATCGCCGCGCAGCTGGCCGTCTTGCCGATCACGAAACCCCAGCCGGCGAGAAACCCGGCGAACGGGTCCAACCGCTCCCGACCGTAGACGTAGGTGCCGCCGGACTCGGGATAGCGGGCGGCCAGCCGGGCGGAGCTTGTCGCGTTGCAGAACGCGATGAACCCGGCCAGGGCCAGGGCGACAAGCAGGCCGGTGCCACCGGCCGCCGCCGCGGCGGGAGCGAAGACCACGAAGATGCCCGCGCCGAGCATCGACCCGAGACCGATGACGACGGCGTCCGGCACGCCCAGCCGGCGCGTGAGTCGGTCCACGGCGGGACCCTACCGGTGCCGGATGAACGGCCCGTCCCACTGCCGGAGGCGACCGGGTAGCGGCAGGTCGTCCCAGGGCACCCGGTGCAGCAGCCGGTCCAGCAGCAACCCCAGCAGCAGCCCGGCCACCGAGTCGGTCAGCCAGTGCCAGCCCAGATACGTGGTGGTGCACAGCACCACGGTCGGTGGCACGATCCGCACCACCAGCACCACCCGTTGGGGTACGGCCCGGCCAAGGCTGGCCAGCAGTGGGACGAGTAACAGTGCGAGCACGCCGTACCAGACGATCGCGTTGGCGACGTGTCCGGACGGATAGGACTGGGCGAATCGCACCGGCAGGTCGTCCTGGAAGAGCGGAAGCGTCTGCTCGGGCGGCAGGAACGGCTCCTTGACGCTGGCGCTCGGCGCGGGCCGGGCCGTCCAGACCTTCAGCGGGCCGATCGTCAGGTAGGTGAGAACGAAGGCCGCCACGGGGACGAACAGCGGGCGCACGGACCGCAGCCGGACCGCGAGCAGCACTCCCAGTCCAGCCGCGATCAGCGTCAGCGGGGTGCCCTGACCGAGGTAGTTGAACACGACCGCGATCCATCGGGCGGCTGTGGGTCGGTGCGCGTCAGCCCAGTCCGCCACCGCGCGGTCGAGCCCGAAGAACCAGTCGGCGGCAAGGGCGGCGGTCAGCCCGGTGAGAGCGGCCAGCAGGACGGCGTCGAACCACCAGCCGGCCGGGCGTACCGGTGCCAGACGGATGCTCCGGCGTACCGGTGTCGTCTCCCGCACCCCGATCACGCTACCGGCCCGCGCGGTGCTCCCGAGGGCCGGCGACTGTGGGCCGAGCCACGTAGTGAGGCGTTCCGGCGGCGGAAACGTCAAACTTGACGCCGTGCGGATCACCTCGGCCCTCGTCGACCCGGCGTTGCTCGACCTTCCCTGGTCGACCCCGTTGGAGCAGTGGCCGGCCGAGCACCTGGTCGCGCTGCCGCAGGGCATCTCCCGGCACGTGGTGCGGTTCGTGCAGTTGGGCGGGCACGTCTACGCGGTCAAGGAGACCGGCGAGCGGGTGGCCGAGCGGGAGTACGACCTGTTGCGTGCCCTGGAACGGATCGACTTCCCGTCGGTCAAGGCGGTGGCGATCGTCGCCGACCGGGAGTCCGACGCCGGTGAGCCGCTGGACCCGGTGCTGATCACCCGTCATCTCCAGTTCTCCCTGCCGTACCGGGCGCTGTTCTCCCACACGCTGCGGCCACCGACGATGGGGCGACTGCTCGACGCGCTCGCCGCGCTGCTGGTCCGGATGCATCTGACCGGCTTCTTCTGGGGCGACTGCTCGCTGTCGAACACGCTGTTCCGGCGGGACGCGGGTGCCTTCGCCGCGTACCTGGTCGACGCCGAGACCGGCGCGCTGCGCAGCGTGCTCTCCAACGGTCAGCGTGGCGAGGACCTGGAGATCGCCCGGGTCAACATCTTCGGCGAGGCGCTCGACCTTCAGGCGGCCGGCCTGCTGCACGACTCGATCGACCCGGAGGTGGTCTGCGAGGAGGTGGTGCAGCGCTACGAGCGGCTCTGGCACGAGATCACCTACGAGCAGCAGGTCGAACGCGCGGCCCGGCACGACATCGAGGGACGCATCCGCCGGCTCAACGAGCTGGGTTTCGACGTGGCGGAGGTGGCCATGTCTAGCATCGACAACGGTCGCTACCTCATTCGGCCGAAGGTCGTCGATGCCGGGTACCACCACCGTCGGCTGCTCCGCCTCACCGGGCTGGACGCCGAGGAGAACCAGGCCCGCAAGCTGCTCAACGACCTCGACGCGTACCGGGCGGAGAGCGACCTGACCGACGAGCAGCAGGCCGCGCACCGCTGGTTGACCGAGGTCTTCGAGCCGGTGGTCCGGGCGGTACCGGCGCACCTGCGGCGCAAGCTGGAGCCGCAGGAGCTGTTCGCCCAGATCATCGAGCACAAGTGGCTGCTCTCCGAGCAGGCCGGTCGGGATGTGGGGATGCGCCACGCGGTGCAGTCGTTCCTATCGGACGTGCTGGTGCACCGCCCGGACGAGCAGGCCGTCCTCGGCGTGGAGATCTCGACGCGCTGACGTCGCGGCTGTCGGGTCACTCCACCCAGGTGCCGGCCCGCATCACCCGGACGATCTCCAGGTCGTCGTCGAGCACCACCAGGTCGGCGCGGAGCCCTGCCTGGAGGGTGCCCACCTGGTCGCCGAGGCCGAGGGCCAGGGCCGGCGTGGTGGACGCCATGCGTACCGCGTCGGGAACCGAGACCCCGGCGGCCACGGCGCTGCGCAGCGCCGCGTCCATGGTCAGCGTGCTTCCCGCGATCGCCCCGTCCCGGGCGAGCCGGGCCACCCCGTCGTCCACGGTCACTGCCTGGCCGCCCAGCTCGTACTCGCCGTCGGGCATGCCGGCGGCGGCCATCGCGTCGGTGACCAGCGCGCACCGTTCCGGTCCGGCGGTCGAGGTGGCGAAGGTGAGCGTTCCCTCGTGCAGGTGCACCCCGTCGGCGATCAGTTCGCAGATCACGTTCGGCGCGGTCAGCAGCGCCACCACGGGGCCGGGCTCACGGTGGTGCACCGGGCGCATCCCGTTGAACAGGTGGGTGCCGACGGTGGCGCCCGCCGCCACGGCGGCGCGGGTCTGCTCGTACGTGCCGTCGGTGTGCCCGACGGCGACGACCACCCCGTGCCGGGTGAGCAGTTCCACGGCCTCCAGCGCACCCGGCCGCTCGGGGGCGAGGGTGACCATCCGGAGCGCGCCGTCACCGATCTTGATGAGCTCGGTCAGCTCGTCGGTGGCGGGATCCCGCAGGAACTCCGGGTTCTGTGCGCCGCACCGGGCGGCGGACAGGTACGGCCCCTCGAAGTGGATGCCGGCCAGCACGCCCTCGCGCACCAGCGGGGCGAAGGCGGCGGTGGCCGAGCGCATCAGCTCCAACGGTGAGCTGACCAGGCTGGCCACCAGGCTGGTGGTGCCGTGCCCCAGGTGGAACGCGGCCGCGGCCCGGGCCTGGCCGGCGTCGCCGGTGGTGAAGGTGTGCCCACCGCCGCCATGGCTGTGGATGTCCACGAAGCCGGGCACGATCCAGTGCCCGTCGCGCACCGACGGGTACTCCGCGACCGCACTGATCCGGTCGCCCCTGACCTCGACGCAGCCCTGCGAGATCACCCCGCCGGGGGTCACCACCTTGCCGTTCACCCGTACGGTCATGGCGTCTCCATCTGGTCGAGGGCGAGCAGGGCGGCACCGAGGCAGCCCGCCTCGTCGCCGAGGGCGGCCGGGACCAGTCGTGGCTCCCGGTGGAAGGTGAGCCGGTCCCGCAGCGCGGCACGCAGCGGGTCGAACAGCCCGGCGCCGGCCTGGGCGAGGCCGCCGCCCAGGACGATGGTCGCCACGTCGAACAGGGCCTGGGCGGTGGCGAGGCCGTCGGCCAGTGCCTCGACCGTTTCCCGCCAGACCTGGGCGGCCACCTCCTCGCCGGCGTCCGCCCGGGCGGCCACCTCGGCGGCGGTCACCATGGTCCGCCCCTGGCCCGGCCCGGCGGCGGACCCGTCGTCCGACGCGCTGCCGGTGCGCCGGCTCGTGGCCGTGCTGGTGTCGGCGGCCGTGCCGGTCCCGGTGAGTTCGGCGTAGCGGCGGGCGACGGCCGACGCGGAGGCGATGGCCTCCAGGCAGCCGGGCCGTCCGCAGCCGCAGGTCGGTCCGTCGGGACGGACCAGGATGTGACCGAGTTCCCGGCGGCGCCGTGCGCACCGGTGACGGCCTTGCCGGCCACCACGTGCGCGGCGGCGATCCCGGTGCCGATGGCGACGAAGAGGACGTGCCCGGTGTCCCGGCCGGCACCCAACCGCGCCTCGGCGAGGCCACCGGCACGCACGTCGTGGCCGAGCGCCGTGGGCAGGCCGAGCCGCGCGGCCGCCAGGTCGCGCAGGGGTACGTCCCGGAAGCCGACGTTGGCTGACCAGACGGCCACGCCGCGTGCCTCGTCCACGACACCCGGCACCACGATGCCGAGCGCGGTCGGCGTGAGCCCGTCCGCGCACGCCTTGCCGGCGAGCCCCTCGGCCACCGTCAGGATCGTCTCGACCACGGCGTCGGGACCGCGCCCGGCGTCGGTGGGGTGTCGTTCGGCGTGCCGCACGACACCGTCCGCGCCGACCAGCGCGCACTTCATCCCGGTGCCGCCCACGTCGAGCGCGACGGCAACCTCTTCGATCACGTGAGTACCACGGAGCGACTCAGGTGCCGGGGCGCGTCGGGGTCGAGGCCGCGACTGGTGGCCAGCGCTACGGCGAAGCGCTGGGCCAGGATCAGGTCGGCCATCGGGTCGACCGGGGTACGCCCGGCGGCCCACCGGCCGAGCACGGTGCGGTAGCCGTGGGTGCGGCTGTGTGCGAAGGACGCGCCGGTGGCGGCGACATCCTCCGGCAGCCCGTCGGGCAACTCGCCGAAGGCCCAGACCAGCCGGCCGGGGGCGGCCACCGAGATGGGGCCGTGCCGGTAGTCCATCGCGGGGTACGCCTCGGCCCAGAAGGTGGCTGCCTCGCGGCACTTCAACGCGGCCTCCTGGGCCAGTCCGATGGTCCAGCCGCGACCGAGGAAGGTGACCTGTTCGATCAGGCTCGGATCGATCGGCAGCGGGGCCCGGACGGCGACCTCCGCGTCGGCGGCGAGGGCGTCCATGTTGTCGCCGAGGTGGGCGCGGAGCAGCGCCAGCGCGGTGGTGGCGAAGCGGGTCTGCACCACTGAGCGTTCGTCGGCGAACGGCATGGTGACGGCGGCGTCGGCGGTCTCCACCACCGGTGAGCCGGGGTCGCCCACCAGCACCGTGGTCGGGATCCGGCCGCGCAGCGCGGCGATCAGTTCCAGCACCTCGGTGGTGGTGCCGGAGCGGGTGATCGCCAACAGCCGGTCGTAGTGGCGGCCGACGGGGAACTCGCTGGCCTGGAAGGCGTCGGTCTCGCCCTGGCCGGCGGCTTCGCGGCGGGCCGCGTACGCCATGGCCATGAACCAGGACGTGCCGCAACCGACGACGGCGACCCGCTCACCGGGGCGCGGGAGGCGGTCGAGCATCGCCGGGGCCAGTTCGCTCGCCTGGCGCCAGCAGTCCGGCTGGCTCGCGATCTCCGCGTGGACGTACGCCATGAGAACTCCTCGCAGGCCGGAGCCTTGCGCATTACGGCTCGCTAATCCCGTCTTTCGCGCGTCATTCTGCGTGAAACCCATCGGAAATGGCAACCGGGGACGCAATCGAGCAGAGCTGGTTTTTGCGTCTTCGTAGTTTCGAGCACTAGTGTGCACGCAACCAAGCACCGATCGTGCAGACACGGGAGGCCCGGGGTGGACCGCTACGCGAGATGGAACGCCCTGCTCGAAATGCTCACCGACTCGGGCCGGGTCACCGTGGAGGAGGCCGCCGAGCGGCTGGACGTCTCCCAGGCGACCATCCGCCGGGACTTCGACCAACTCGCGCAACAGCAGATGATCACGCGTACCCGGGGCGGGGCGGTCGCCAACGGCGTCTCGTACGACCTGCCGCTGCGCTACAAGACGGCCAAGCACTCGGCGGAGAAGCAGCGCATCGGCGCGGCGGCGGCGGCGCTGGTCTCGCCGGGCACGGTGGTCGGCCTCAACGGCGGCACCACGAGCACCGAGGTGGCTCGGGCGCTGGCGGTGCGTCCGGATCTCAACACCAACGCCGACGGTGCCCAGTTGACCGTGGTCACCAACGCGCTGAACATCGCCAACGAGTTGCTCGTCCGGTCCCGGATGAAGGTCGTGGTGGCCGGCGGCGTGGTGCGGCCGAAGTCCTTCGAACTGGTCGGCCCGCTCGGCGGGGCGCTGCTGCGTGAGGTCACGTTGGACGTGGCGCTGCTCGGGGTGGACGCCATCGACCCGCTCCTCGGTGCCGCCGCCCATCACGAGGGCGAGGCGGCGATGAACAACCTCATGGTGGCGCGGGCCAAGCGGGTGGTGATCATCGCGGACTCGTCCAAGCTCGGCGGTCACGCCTTCGCCCGGATCTGCCCGGTCGACCGGGTCGAGACGCTGGTCACCGACTCCGGGGCCGCTACCGAGGTGGTCGACGCCTTCCGCGCGGCCGGGGTGCACGTCATCTGCGCCTGAGCGTCCCTGGAGTACTGACGTCGCGTCGCGCCGTCGACGCTCACGGTATCGAAATTGCCCGTTTTCGGCGTGGCGCTGCATACCGGGTATTGCCTGTCGCTGCATACCGCGTATGGTGTCGTCGTCGCCCACACACCAACGGGGGAGGTGCAGCTTGCCAGCTGTCCTGGAAATCGAAGGTCTACGAAAGACGTACCGAAGTCGACGCCGTGGCACCCGCAACGCCCTGGACGGCTTCGACATGCGGGTCGAGGCGGGCCAGGTGCACGGCTTCCTCGGCCCCAACGGGTCGGGCAAGACCACCACGCTGCGTACACTGCTCGGCCTGATCCGGCCGGACGGCGGCCGGATGGCGATCCTCGGTCACGAGGTGCCCGACCGGCTGGACCAGGTCGCACCGCAGGTCGGGGCGATCGTGGAGAGCCCGCAGTTCTTCCCGCACTTCACCGCACGAGACACCCTGTCGCTGCTGGCCGGCGCCGGTGACCTGCCCGAGCAGCGGGTGGACGAGGTGCTGGAACTGGTCGGCCTGCGCGACCGGGCCGGTGAACGGGTCAAGACGTACTCGCTCGGCATGAAGCAACGGCTGGCGGTCGCCTCGGCGCTGCTCAAAAACCCGCGGCTGCTGATCCTGGACGAGCCGGCCAACGGCCTCGACCCGGGCGGCATCCGGGAGATGCGCACACTCATGCGCAACCTCTCCGAGGCCGGCATGACGGTGGTCCTGTCCAGCCACATCCTCGGTGAGATCCAGCTGATCTGCGACTCGGTCACCATCATCTCGTTGGGTCGGCGGGTCGCCTTCGGCCCGGTCGACGAGGTGCTGGCCCAGCACTCGTCCGGCGCGGTCCGGGTGCGGCTGGAGGCGGTCACCGACCTTCCGGTCGCCGCCACCGCACTGACCCGGGCCGGCGTACGGGTCACCGCCAACGACGATCATCTGATGCTCGCCGGGGTGGACAAGCCCGCCACGGTCACCCGAATCCTGGCCGAGCAGGGCCTCTACGTCAGCGAACTCGCACCGATCGCGGTCGACCTGGAGAGCGTCTTCCTCGAACTGACCGCCACCGCGCCGGTACCCGGCCAGCACCGGCAGGTCGACCAGTCCGTACGAGTCGACGGGACGGCACCGTCCGCACCCGCCGGAGGAGGTTGGGGCGCGTGAGTCTCTTCCGTACCGAGCTGCGCCGGCTGGCCAAGCGGCGCTTCACCCGCTGGATGACCGCCGGTGGCCTGCTGGTCCTGGTCCTGGTGGCGGTGGGCATGTTCCTGAGCAACCAGAAGATCGGCCCGGATCAGCTCGCCGAGGCACGGCGGGCCGCCGACCAGCAGCATCAGGAGCAGGTCCGCTGGGCCGAACAGGAACGCGCGAACTGTGAGCGGGCCAAGGCGGCGGGTGAGAACGTCGACTACTACCCGGCCGACTGCGCCGAGATCACCCCACCGCCTCGGGAGTCGATCGAGGAACAGTGGTTCCTGCCCTCGACCTTCGACTTCCGGAAGAGCTTCGGCGAGATGCTGATCCCGCTCGCCGGGATCCTGGGAATGGTCGGGTTCGTGGTCGGCGCCTCCTTCGTGGGTGCCGAGTGGAACACCGGCGGGATGATGAACCTGTTGCTCTGGCGGCCGAAGCGGCTGACCGTCCTGCTGACCAAGTTGGGCGCGCTGCTCACCGGGCTGCTCGCGCTGGCGTTGCCCGCCACGGCGGCCTGGTTCGGCAGCATGTGGCTGGTCGCCAACCTGCGCGGCACCACCGAGGGGATGACCTCGGGGACCTGGCAGTCGTTCCTCATCGGTGGTTTGCGCGGCATCGTGCTGGCACTGGTCGCGGCGACGGTGGGCTTCGCCCTGGCCTCGCTCGGCCGGCACACCGCGATGGCGCTCGGCGGGGCGATCGCGGTGATGGTGGTCGGCCAGATCGGGCTCGGCATCCTGCTCTCCATGGCGCAGGTGCGTTTCCCCGAGGCGTGGCTGCTGCCCACCTACGCCATCGCCTGGATGACCAAGAAGGTCACGCTCCAGGACTGGCAGGCGTGCAACGCCACCTACACCGGTGAGTGCGAGCCGGCCACGCTGGACATCACCTGGCAGCACTCGTCGGTGCTGTTCACCGTCGGGATCGTGCTGTTCCTCGGCGCGGCGCTGTGGACGATGCGGCGGCGCGACATCACCTGAGTCGGCCGGTGGCGGACCGACCTTGCCAGGACGGTCCGCCACCGCCCCTCCTTGTCGCGACGGCCCGCCGGTCGGTGGGGTGCGGCAGGTGGTGGCCCTCGTTAGGCTGATGGGCCAGGTTGGCGTTGCCGTGCCGGCCGCCCCCGGATGAGGAGCACGATGCAGCCCGCCGACGCCACCCCGGCAGCGCAGACCGGTTCGGACGCCGTCACGGTGCCACCGCCGCGATCCGCCCCCGAGGTCGAGTCGACGTCACCGGACGCTGGGCAGTCACCTGCCGACGCAGGTGGGGAAACGGCCACGGCCGGCGGGCTCGACGAGCGGGAGCGGGAGATGCTCGCCTTCGAGCGGCAGTGGTGGCGGCATGCCGGTGCCAAGGAACAGGCCATCCGGGACCGGTTCGGGCTCTCGGCCACCCGCTACTACCAGCTGTTGAACGCGTTGCTGGACAATCCGGCGGCGCTGGCCGCCGACCCGGTGCTGGTGGGCCGGCTGGTGCGGTTGCGCGCCTCCCGGGCCCGCAACCGCCGCCGTTAGGCCTGCGATCTCGACGTGTCGTCCGGTGCTCGATGGGTAGGCGGGGGCGCGGGGGGGCGAATGAGCGGCGGGGGGCCCAGGCGGCCGGGACGAACGGCGCATCCGGAGACCGGCGTACCCGAAGCGGCCTCGGACGAGCGCCGCCGCGGTGCGGTGGTCGGCACCGCCCCCGACATGCGGGTACGCTCCGCCTCCGCCCCGCCACCCGGTCGGGCCGTCAACGAGGACCTGGTGTTCCGGTTCGGGCCGCTTGTCGGAGTGCTGGACGGCGCCACCGTGCCGGAGGGCTTCGACACCGGCTGCGTACACGGGCCGCAGTGGTACGTCCGGCACCTCGCCGCCCGACTCGGCCTGGCGGAGGCCGCCCGTCCGGCCGCCACGCTGGTGAGCAACCTGGCCGCGGCGATCCTCGCGGTCCGCGCCGACCACGGCGGGCAGTGCGACCTCGACCACCCCGGCACCCCGTCGAGCACGGTGTGCCTGCTCCGCGACGGCGGCGACCAGGTCGACTACCTGGTGCTCTGTGACAGCCCGCTGGTGCTCGACACCGGTGGGCGCGTCGACGTGGTGGTCGACGACCGCCTGGCCAGCTCGGTGACCGACCTACGGGAGACCGCCGACCTGCTGCCCGATTCGACCGACTGGGCCACCCGCTTCCGGCGTGCCGTCACCGCGCAGCGGGAGCGGATGAACCGCACCCACGGCTACTGGGTCGCCGCCGCCGACCCTGACGCCGCCTACCACGCGGTGGTCGGGACGGTGCCCCGGCACGGGCCCGCGGCGTTGCGTCGCGCCGTGCTGCTCTCCGACGGTGCCTCCGCCGTGGTCGAGGAATTCGGGCTCCTCGACTGGTCCAGCCTGTTGGACGTGGTGGCGGCGGAGGGCCCGGACGGGCTGATCGACCGGGTCCGCGCCGCCGAACGGGACCATCCCGACCGACGGCGTCGACACAAGGCGGCCGATGACGCCTCCGCCGTGTACTGCGAGTTCGCCCGGCCGGACGATCGCGGAGCGTGACCCGGGAGGTGATTCGACCCGACCGGTCGGTCCGCTCCGCCAGAGGGACCGGTCGTTTCCGAACCGGGTGGACGCGCGGCGCCGGGCGCGGAAGACTGCGGCACGTGACTGGTGCGGTCCGGTTGGAGCCGGTGGACGAGCGGAACCTCGAACCGTTGCTCTCGGTGGCGGTGGCCGAGGCGGAGCCGGCCGACGTGATGCCGCCGGTGGAGGCGCCGGCCGGCTGGTCGAACGCGCGACGGGAGGCGTTCCGGGAGTTCCACCGGGCCAGCTTCGGCGGGCTGGACGCGTCCACCCGCAGCGCGATGTACGCGATCGTGGCGGGTGGCGAGGTGGTCGGCATGATCCGGATGAGCCGACGGGACGAGCCCGGTGTCGCCGAGGTCGGCATGTGGCTCGGCCGGTCGGCCCGTGGCCAGGGCATCGGCGCGGCGGCGTTGCGGGAGCTGTTGCACCTGGCCGCGGCGGCCGGCATGCGGACCGTGGTGGCGGACACCGCGCCGGAGAACCGCGGCGCGCTGTCCGTGCTGGAGAAGTGCGGCGCGAAGCTGCGCGACGCCGACGACCGGGTGTACGCCGAGATCTCGCTGGACGACGTGGCCGCCTGCTGACCGGGCGTGCTCAGCCGCGCTGTTCGGCGTACGCGGCGAGCCAGGCGACCTGGGCCGGGTCCAGGGACGGGCGGACCCGCGACCGGGCCGCCGCGACGTGCTCGGCGGTGACCGTGGAGGCGGTCAGCGACTCACGCATCGCGGCCAGCGCGGCCTCCCGGACCAGTGCCGCACAGTCGGCGGCCGAGAACCCGTCCAACTCCGTGCCGAGGGCGGGCAGGTCGACGCCCTCGGCAAGCGGCACGTTGCGCGAGGCGGCCCGCAGGATCGCCGTCCGCCTCGGCGTCCGGTGGCGGCACGTACACCAGCCGTTCCAGCCGCCCCGGGCGCAGCAGCGCCGGGTCGACCAGGTCGGGACGGTTCGTCGCGCCGACCACCACGACGTTGCGCAGCGCCTCCACCCCGTCCAACTCGGTCAGCAGGGCGGCCACCACCCGGTCGGCGGTGCCGCCGTCGGTGGCCTGACCGCGTACCGGGGCGAGGGCGTCCACCTCGTCGAGGAAGACGAGCGTCGGGGCGGCCTCCCGAGCCCGACGGAACAGCTCCCGTACCGCGCGTTCGCTCTCCCCGACCCACTTGGACAGCAGCTCCGCGCCCTTGACCGACAGCACGTTCGCCCGGCCGGTCCCGGCCAGCGCGGTCACCAGATAGGTCTTGCCACAGCCCGGCGGACCGTAGAGCAGCACCCCACGTGGCGGTTGCACGCCGAGCCGGGCGAAGGTGTCCGGGTAGGTCAACGGCCACAGCACCGACTCGGTGAGCGTCTGCTTGACCTCCGCCAGATCACCGACGTCGTCCAGGGTGACCCGGGCAAGTTCGAGCGTGGCGGCGGCCATGCTGGTCGGCCGTACCACCTCCAGGGCGGCGGTGAAGTCCGCCATCAGCACCGTGGGGGTCTGCGCCGACTTCTGCCGCAGTGCCGCGCGTACGCCGGCCTCGCGGACCAGCGCGGCCAGGTCGGCGGCGACGAAACCGGGGGTACGCGCGGCGACCTCGTCCAGCCGTACGTCGTCGGCGAGCGGCACCGGGCGGGTCAGTACGGTCAGCTGCTCCCGGCGCAGGACGGCGTCCGGCAGCGGCACGTCGATCCGCAACGAGAGCAGGTCGGGCGAGCGCAGGGCCGGGTCGACCGCCTCCGGCCGGCTGGTGGTGCCGACCACCGCCGCGCCGGCCTGTACGAGCCGGGCCACGCACCGCCGGAACACGGTCGCCACCGGTCCGGGAGCTCCGCCGGGGCCAGTGCCTCCACGTCGGTGAGCAGCAGCACGGCCGGCCCGCCGGCCAGCGCCCGCCAGCGCCCGCAGCCGGGCCGCCGCCGAGTCGTTTGTCAACGCCGCGACCTCCGGTGCCCAGAGCGGATGCACCCGGGCACCGACCTGGGCGGCCACCGCCCGGACCAGGCCGCCTTGCCGGAGCCGGCCGGACCGCTCACCAGCACCCCCAACGACACGGTGGTGCCCAGCCGGCTGAGCACCTCCCGGTGGTGGAAACCGAGGTCGAGCAGCTCGGTCAGTTCCTCGGCCTGGCGCGCAGGCCGGGCAGCTCGTCCACCGAGGCATCGTCCAGTTCGTCCGTCCGGGCGGTCCCGGCCCGCCCGCTGCCGTCGGTCTGTCGCCGTCCGGTGTCGCCGGCTCGCCCGGCGGTCCACGCACTGCTGCCGTCGGGACCGGCCGCGCCCGCCTTCGGCCGCCGGCCACCGTCCCGGCGCTCAGTCGGCCGGGCGCCGTCGGTCCCGGTGACCCCGTCCCGCCGACGCCCCGCCCGTCTGGTCCGGTCGGACCGGCAGCGACCGAGCCGGTCCCGGCGCCACCGTGGGTCGCGGGGCCGTGCTCCCAGCCGACGAGGGTGTCCATGGTGACCAGCGCGCCCGGATCAGGTTCGGCGGCCAGCACCCGCAGCAGGGTGCTGGTCCAGGCGTAGCCGACCCGGGTGGCGAGACTGCGCCGGGCCGCCTCGACCAGGGTGCGGGTCGAGGCGTCCGGCAGCACGTCCTGAGGCAGCAGGGAGACGTCGTCGCCGGTGGTCACCACCTTGCCGAGCAGTGCCAGCCGCAGCATCTCCGGGGAGACCACCGCGACGACCTCGGCCGGCCCGGCGAGCAGCACGGCGGGCCGGGGCGACCGGAGCCGGGCTCAGTCGCACCTGCCCGCCGTCGCGTACGCCGAGGTTGCCCAGCATCAGGTCGTCGGCGAGCAGCAGCGCCGCGCTGGCCGTGCGTCGGCCGCCGCGACCAGGCCGGCGGTCACCCGTCGCCCTGCCAGCCGGACCGGGTCACCCGGCGCAGCGCGAGGGCGGTGGAGCGCCTCCGCAGCCGGACGATGCCCCGCCGGGCGTCCAGTGCGGCCGGCCGCAGGCTCGCGATCAGGGTCAGCTCGGGTTCGCCCACCGCCCGACCCTAGCGCCTGCTCACCCCTCGTCCGGTCAGCCCGCCGGCTCCTCCCCGGTGAGCAGGGACGGATCCCGGCGGATCAGCTCGGCCAGCCGGGCCGCCGGGTCGTCGCTGAGCCCGTCCTGAGCGGCGGACCAGCCGGGTACGGTCTTCACCGACAACGGCCAGGACGGTGGCGGCGCGGCGGGCTGTCCGCTGACCGTGACCTCCTGGTCGACCCAGGCCACCCGCAGGTCGTACGCCTGCCCGTCGTGCTCGACCTGAGCGGCGACGGCCGCGCCCGGCGTGCGGCGACGGCCGCGCGCAGCGCCTCGGCCACGTCCTCCACCGGGTGCCGTGGCGGTGCCTCGTGGGCCGGTTCGTGGACCCCGGCCCAGCCGGGTCCCGCGTTGCGGCTGTCGGTCCGACCCCAACCGGGGCCGGAACCGTGGCCCGGCTCCGGGCCGGGCTGTTCGTCGGCCGGCACGGTCGGATCCGCGGCCCGTCGGCGCAGCGCCTCCTCACGTCGACGCATCCGGGCCAGAGTCTCGTCCAGTCCGCCTCTCATCCGCCTCACCCCTTCCCACGAGGGGCCTGCGAGCCGGTCGGCTCAGGCCCGTTTCTCCCGGGTGGCCCGGTCCAGCGCGCGGTCCAGGACGACCAGCAGGGCGTCCCGGACCGAGAGCCGGTCCCGCGCGTCGAACTGCACCAGGGGTACATGTTCGCCGATCGCCAGGGCCCACCGGATCGCACTGAGGTCGTGCGCCAACCGCCCGTCGAAGGCGTTCACCCCGACCACGAACGGCAGTCCCGCCCGTTCGAAGAAGTCGACCGCCGGGTAGCAGTCGTCGAGCCGGGCACTGTCGACCACCACCAGCGCGCCGAGCGCACCCCGGGCCAGGTCGTCCCACATGAAGCCGAAACGGGTCTGGCCCGGCGTACCGAACAGGTAGAGCTTCAGGCTTCGATCGATGGTGACACAACCGAAGTCCATCGCCACCGTGGTGGTGGTCTTCCCGGAGCGCTGACCAGGGTCGTCGACCCCGATCCCGGCGGTGGTCATCTCCGCCTCGGTGGTCAGCGGGGCGATCTCCGAGATCGATCCCACGGTGGTGGTCTTGCCGACGCCGAAACCACCGGCCACCAGGATCTTCACCGGGATCGGCGGGGTCGCCCGGTGAGTACCCGGTCCGGCGGGCGTCGCGGCGGGCGGCCGGTACGGCGGCGGCGCCGTGGCGGCGTGCGGCGGTGGCGGTGGCGCGGTGGCCCGGCCGATCGGCGGCGGGCCGGTGCGGCACCGCCGTAGCGGGCCGCGGCGCTGTTGGCGGCGAGCGCGCCCGGTGGTGCGGCGGGCCAGTCAGGAGATTGCACGGAGTCCATCAATCACTCGCAGGATGACGTCGGGGTCGAGGGCGTCGTCGGCGTCGGTCACGTGTACGTCCAGGTGGCCGGCGGCGCGCAGATCGCCCACCAGCACCCGGGTCACGCCGAAGTGCAACCGGGTCTTGGCGGAGATCTCGGCCACCGAGATCGGTTCACCGCAGAGCGCCACGATCGCCTGGAGTTCCGGGCTGAGCCGGGCGGCCGTGACGCTCCATGATTCGGTTGTCGGTCGGGCGGTCACCTGGGTCTCCAGGCCGATCGTGGGGTCGGCGCCGGCCACCCGGCCGGCGGTCAGCACAAAGGGGCGGGGTCCACTCGGCCCGACCTCCTCCGTCTCCGGTCCGATCGCCGCCGGTGCGCCCGCCGGGCCGGCGTAGCCGGCCGGGGAGGACTCGCGCAGGTAGGGCCGGATGCGTATCACCGGCTCCTGTTCGGCACCGGCGGCGTCGGGATTCATTGCTGTACGGAGTTCTTGAGTTCGGCGATCAGACGCGGGGTGAGCGCCCCGCCGGCCCGACCGGCGAAGAGGGTCATCTCGTAGGCGACGGTGCCCAGGTTCGCCGACCGGTCGGCGACCACGCCGAGCACCGAGCCACTGCTGATCGCGCTGATCAGCAGGTAACCCTCGGCCATGTCCACCACGACCCGGTTCAGGCCGCCCAACGCGTACCAGCTGGCGGCACCGCCGGCCAGGCTGGTCATACCGGAGACGACCGCGGCGAGACGCTCCGCGTTGGACCGGTCCTTGATCGCGGACATGGCCATCAACAGGCCGTCCGACGACACGGCGATCGCCTCCAGCACCCCCGCCGTGCCGGAGGTGAAGGAATCCAGCAGCCAGTTGAAGGTGCGGGCCTCGGGGCTGAGGTCGCCGTGGCTCTGGTGGTCGAGGTTCTCGTGCACGTGCGGGCTGGTCAACGTGGCGTTCCTTCGTCGTCGCTGCGGTGGTTACGGACATCGCGCAGAGCCCGGGCGACGCCCGTCTCGAACGCGGTCATGCGATCGCGGACCTCGGCCGGATCGCCCGGGTCCTGAGTGAGCGGTTGCTGCGGCAGTTGCTCGATCAGGTTGGCGCCGGGCACCCTGCGGGACAGCTGGGACAGCCCGGGAGGAGTCGGCGGTGCGACCGGCTGTGGCAGGGCGTCGGTCTGACTCTGCTCGGCCCGGCGTACCCCCGACTCGAACGCCTCGACGGCCGCGCGGGCGGCGCTCGGATCGACGCCACCGGCGTCGACCGGGCCCACCCTCGGTGCCGTCCTCGGCAGGCTGGCGCCCGGTACCCGCTGCCGGACGCCGGGCATCGGGGTCGGCGGAGCCGCCGACACCGGTGCGACCTGCGGCACCGTCACGGTCTCCGGATCGGTCTCGGCCGGCTCCGCGCCGGCCTTGCCGGCGGGCTCCGGGCCGGTGGCGAACGCGTCCCAGGACTCGGACAGCTCCATGCTCTCGGACGCCCGGGTCAGCAACGTGGGGTTGAACCCGGGCGGGGCCACCGCCGGTTCCGTGGGGGAAACGACGGCCAGGTCCACCGCCGCCGGGGCGCCCTTCTGCGGTGGCACCGGTTCGAGCTGGTGTCGGGCCGGCAGCGCGGCCACCGGGGCGGCCCGGCCGACCGGCGGGACCGGAGGGCCGGCCGGCTCGGGCGTCCCGACGACAAGTGACGTACGCGGAATCTGGAGGGTGGCGGTGACACCGCCGCCCGGGGTGGCGGACAGACCGACCGCCCAGTGGTGCCGGCGGGCCAACCGACCCACCACGAACAGCCCGAGCACCTCGGTCGGAGCGAGGTCCAGCCGCTCCCGGCGGGTGAGGCGGGCGTTCTCGTCGGCCAGCCGCGCCTCGGTCATGCCGATGCCGTGGTCCACCACGGTGAGCTGTACGCCGTTCTCGGTGAGTTCGCCGCTGACCAGCACCCTGGTGTGCGGCGGCGAGAAGACCGTGGCGTTCTCCATCAGTTCGGCGAGCGCCAGCACCAGGTCGCCGACGATCGCCGGTGCCGCCGCGGCCTCGGTCGGCACCTGGACATCCACCCGGGTGTAGTCCTCGATCTCACCGAGGGCGAGGCGGGCCACGTTGGCCAGCGGAACCGGCGCGACGTGCGCGACGTCGCCCACCGCACCGGAGAGCACCACCAGGTTGCCCGCGTTGCGCCGCAGTCGGCTGGAGATGTGGTCGAGCCGGTACAGGTTCTCCAGCCGCCCCGGGTCGGTTTCCTGCTGCTCCAACCGGTCGATCAGGGCGATCTGCCGACCGACCAGGTTCTGGGTACGGCGGCCGACGTGACCGAACATCTGGGCGACGTTGCGCCGGCTCGCCGCCTGCCGTTCCACCAGCCTGGCGGCGGTGTTCTGCACCCGTTCGAAGGCGCGGGCCAGGTCGCCGACCTCGTCCCGGGCGTGGACGTCGACGGGATCGAGGCGGACGGGCTGGGCGTTGTCGGTCTCGTCGTCGGCCACCCGGACCAGTTCGGATTCGGCGACCCGGGCGACCCGGTCGGCGGAGCGGGTCAGCCGGGTCAGCGGCCCGGTCACCGTGCGGCCGATGGCCAGGGCGAGCAGCACCACGCCGACCAGGGTCACCGCGACCAGCGTGGTCACCCAGTACGCCCCGGCGAGCGCCGCCTGCCGTTGGGCGCGTACCTCGGCGGTCACGTCGGCGACCAGCTTCTTCTCGACGAACTGACCCAGCGTGATCAGCGAGGAGACCGTCGGGAAGAGGGCCTGGATGGGGATGTCCGCCACCGCCGCCACCGGGTCGAGGGCGCTCTGTTGCAGGAACTCCGGGCTGGTCCGGGCGTCCACCGCGGTCTGCTCGATGTTCACCAGCGCCTGCTGTTCCGGGGTGAGCAGGCCGAGCATCTTGTCGCTCTCCGACTGCAGCGTGGCCATGTTGGCCACGAACGCGGTGGCGAACCGTGGGTCCGGTGCGGCGGCGACCAGGACGATCAGGGCACCACCGCCGCTGAGTCCCTCGCTCTTGCGCAGGATGCTGTCCAGCGCCAGCGTCTGCCGTCCGGCCGAGGTCCGGGTGTCCACGTCGTACGGCAGCCGCAACGAGTCGATCAAGGCGAGGTGAACCGGCCCGTACGCGCCGATCACCTGTGGCGGTGCCGCCTCGCCGGCCAGTACGGCCGTGCGTATCTCGGCCAGTTGGGCAACGCCGTCGAGCGCCTGGCCCACCTCGACCGGAAGCTCGTCGTCGAAGTCGACCCGCAGGTCGACGATCCGGTCGTCCACCTCCGCGATCTCCTGCACCAGTGCGCTGCGCTCGACCTGCCCCAGCAGGAGGCCGATGGCGAGCATGCGTTCCCGCTGAAGATGCTGAAGCAGGGTGCCGACCCGGCCGGCGAGCTGGACGGTCTGGTCGATCTCGCCGGCCCGCTGGGCCACTCCGGCTCGTTCCAGGACCACCGGCAGGGTCAGCCCCAGCATGCAGAGCAGGGGAATGGTCACCAGCAGGGTCAGCTTGCCCCGGATCCGGAGCCTACCGAGCAGCATCGAAGGGCCTCCACCGATCCGGCTCGTGGACCTGTCCGACCGGCTGCAGCGCCGGTGGCGGTTCCACGGGACGGGCTCCGGCGTTGTCCCACCGGACACCGGGTGGCGGTGCCGGTGCGTCACCGGCCACCGGTGCGGCGGAAGTGTCTCGCGGACGGGACATCCAGGTGTTCACCGCGAGCCCGACCAGCAACAGTGCGGCGAGGCCGCCCGCGCCGATAATCAGCAGACGGTCCCGGTCCAGCCCGTCGAGCCGCTCCGCCAGCAACCGGTCGATCTCGTCGAGCAGGACCGGTTGGAGCTGCTTCGCGGCCTGTTGGGCCTCGTTGCGGGCCGCGAGGAGCCGGGTCGTGTCCACCGTGCCGGCCTGGTCGACCGGCTGGGAGTGCAGGGCCATCGTCTCGACGGCCCGCTGGTACGCGTCGAAGGGGGTGAGCACGTTCGCGCCCAGGTCGGCGCTCTCCGTGTTCTCCACCACCGCCCGCAGGTTGTTGGCCAGGTCGTTCGCGGGTTGCAGGGCGGCGGCCCGGAGGGTGGCCAGCTGGCTGAGCGACTGGAGCCGTTCGGCTTCGGACCGGCGGTTCATCAGCACGGCCAGGTCGGTGAGGCGGCCGGCGGCCACCATGGCCTCTGGCATCTCCTCCGCGACGCCGTCCTGAAGGAAGTACGCGTCGACGCCGGCGTCCCGGATCAGGCCGGAGGTCTCCCGGACCTTGTTGTGCAGGGCCAGCAGCAGGTCGGTCACCTCGCCGTACACGGTGAAGGCGGCCTCCCGGTCGGTCAGCGCACGTTCGGGGAGGGCCTCCAACTTTGCGCGGAGTCCGGCCCACCGCTCGCTGGTGCTCAACTCACCGCCGATGCGCGCGTCGACCGTGGCGGCTCGCTCGACCGCCTGGTCGAGGGTGTCCCGGCGCAGCGGCCGGCCGGTGACGGCGGCGCTCTGCGCGTCGACAAGCGCGTCGGTCACCGGCCCGAGGGCGCGGAGGTACTCGACGCCGAGTCGCTCCCGCGCGACCACGTCGCGGTCGGTGTCGACGAGTTGGTGTGCCTGTACGACGAGGAACGCCACCGGCAGCAGCAGCGCGGTGGTGAGTAGCAGCGGCAACAGCCGGCCCGGTGTCCGGGGCCGGCGACGGACCCGCGGAGCGGGAACGGTCATGGTTGTCTCCTCCGGCGTGGCGCAGGTTGTCCGACGGCGTCGACGAGCCGGTCCCGTGCGCCGGACCGGAAAACTAATCGAAGCCTGCTGACTTGGGCCCGGTCGGCGAGGGTCAGCTTTGCGTCACTTCGAGCGATGTGACTGACGGCGATCATTTCGCTCACGCTCGGTGTCACTCCTGCTGTAGATAGGCGTACTTGAGTATAGATTCGAGTGAAAGGCAGGAATTCCCGCGATGCGAAGTCGTCCCAAAGGTTCGCCGACTGGACGGTGTGCGGATGACCTTCGCCGGATGACGTTCGGGCTACCAGAACGGACGTACGGCGGATCTCAGCTAATACTCAGGTTTCGGGCCGTACCGTGTGCCCAATGAGATCGCCGTTCTCGGCCGCGCGGCTCCGACGTGCCCTGCCCACCGGCCGCCGGGCCGTCGCCGCCACGGCTGCTGTCATCCTGCTGGCGGCGGCCGTGCTGTGGGCGGTCTGGCCGGACCGGCCGGGCTTCCGTACCGAGTCCGCGATGCTCACCGTCCGGTCCGGACCGAACGGTGACGAGCCGGTCGACCTGGACACCACGTTGTACCTTCCGCGTGACGCCGCGGCCGGCCGCCCGGCGCCCGCGGTGCTGCTCGCCCACGGCTTCGGTGGCACCAAGGAGTCGGTCCGTACCGACGCCGAGGAGTTGGCCGACCGCGGCTACGCCGTACTGACCTGGACCGCGCGGGGCTTCGGGCGCAGCGGCGGGCAGATTCACCTGGACAGTCCCGACCACGAGGTGCGCGACGCCCAGCGGCTGCTGGACTGGCTCGCCGCCCGCCCCGAGATCCGTACCGACGCCGCCGGTGACCCCCGGGTGGGCGTGGTCGGCGGCTCCTACGGTGGGGCGCTGGCCCTGCTGCTCGCCGCCCAGGACCAGCGGGTCGACGCGATCGTTCCCATGATCACCTGGAATGACCTGTCCCGGGCCTTCCTGCCGGAGAGCACCGGTGGCGAGCCGACCGAGGGCGTGTTCAAGTCAGGCTGGGCCGGCATCTTCTTCGGCGGCGGCGGAAACGTCGGCTCCGGCCCGGCCGGGATCTCCGGCACCGGCGCCGAGACGCCGGAGGGCGCGCCGGGCGCCGGGCCACCCAGCCCCGCCCCGGGCCAGGGGCCTGGTACCGCACCCGGCGCACCGACCGCCGGCGCTCTGCCCGATCCCTCCTGCGGACGGTTCGCCGCCGACGTCTGTGCCGCGTACCTGCGCATCGCCGCCACCGGCCGGGCCGACCAGGCCGCCGTCGACCTGCTGCGGCGGTCCAGCCCGACCGGGGTGCTGGACCGCATCACGGCGCCCACCCTGCTGGTGCAGGGCGCGGCGGACACCCTCTTCCCACTGGCCGAGGCCGACGCCAACGCCCGGGGGATCGCCGCGAACGGGACCCCGGTTCGGGTCGCCTGGTTCACCGGCGGCCACGACGGCGGCGCGGGACCACAGACCGACTCCGACCGGGTCAAGTTCCTCACCGCGCAGTGGCTCGACCACTATGTCGCCGGCGACGGTGCGGCACCGGGCGACACCTTCACCTTCTCCCGGATCGCCGGCTTCGACGCGATGGACCGTGGGCTGGTCGCCACCGGCTACCGCACCGACGACTACCCCGGTCTCGGCGGTGACTCCCGGGTCGAGGTGGCCGTGGCCGGCCCGGCCCAGCCGGTGGCCAACCCGCCCCGCGGCAACCCCGCCGCGATCTCCTCGGTGCCGTTCGCCGGCTCGTTGAGCTCGCTGCTCAGCGGGGTGGCCGGCGACATACCCGGGCAGCACGCCCGGTTCGAGTCCGAGCCGCTGACCGAGGCGGTCGACATCGTCGGCGCGCCGACCGTGTCGCTGCGCGCCGCGTCGAGCAGCGGCGAGGCCGTCCTGTTCGCCAAGCTCTACGTGGTCGACCCGGAAGGGGCAGCCACCCTGCCCAGCGGGCTGATCGCGCCGATCCGACTCAGCGGCCTGCCGGCGAGCATCGACGCCGCCACGCCGGTCACCGTGACCCTGCCCGCGATCGTGCACCGGGTGGCGGCCGGTCACCGGCTCCGGCTGGTGGTGGCCACCTCGGACCAGGCCTACACGACCCCGATCGAGCCGGCCGTCCACGTGGTAGCGCTCGGCGACACCCCCGTCAGCCTGCCGACGGTCGACGCCGATCCGATCCCCACCGAGGCGGCGCTCTGGCGCTGGATCCTGGTCGGGCTGCTCACCGCGATCGTGGTCGGGCTCGTCGTGCTCGTGGCCGTGCTACGCCGGCGGCACCGCCGCCAGGACACCTCGGTGCACCCGGAGTACGCGGACACACCGTTGGCGGTACGCCGGCTGCGCAAGGAGTACGCCGACGGCTTCGTCGCGGTCTCCGAGGTGGACTTCGAGGTGCACCCGGGTCAGGTGGTCGGCCTGCTCGGACCCAACGGTGCCGGCAAGACGACCACGCTGCGGGTGCTGATGGGGCTGACCCAGCCGACCGCGGGGGAGATCTACGTCTTCGGGCACCGGCTGGTGCCCGGCTCGCCCGTGCTGTCGCGGATCGGCGCACTTGTGGAAGGGCCAGGGTTCCTGCCGCACCTGTCCGGCCTGGAGAACCTGCGGGCGTACTGGCGGGCGACCGGCCGGCCGGAGACCGACGCCCACTTCGAGCAGGCCCTGGAGATCGCCGGCCTGGGCTCCTCGGTGCACCGGCGGGTGCGCAAGTACAGCCACGGCATGCGACAGCGCCTCGCCATCGCCCAGGCCATGCTCGGGCTGCCGGAACTGCTGGTGCTCGACGAACCGACCGACGGGCTGGACCCACCGCAGATCGCCGAGATGCGCCGGGTGCTCCAGCGCTACGCCACCGACGGTCGGGCGGTGCTGGTCTCCAGCCATCTGCTCGCCGAGGTGGAGCAGACCTGCACCCACGCGGTGGTGGTGAACAAGGGCCGGATCGTGGCCTCCGGACCGGTCGAGGAGATCGTCGGCGACTCGCCGAGCGTGCTGGTCGAGGTGAGTGACCCGAGTGCTGCCCGGACCGTGCTCGACGGCCTCGGTGGCGTACGGATCCTGGACGACACCGACGGGCAGTTGGTGGTCGACACCAACGGCATTGCTCGCAGCGAGGTGGTCGCGGAGCTGGTCCGGGCCGGGATCGCGGTGGACCGGGTGGTGCCCCGGCGTCGCCTGGAGGATGCCTTCCTCGCCCTGGTGGGCGAGAACTCTCGGGGAAGCGGGGACCGGTGATGGCGGGATCGACTGTCGAGCCGACGCGGGACACGACAACCGTTGCCGCCTCGGGTGCGGCGGTGGGTTACCGGCCCGCCCGGACGCTGCCGTTCGGCGCCGAGTTCCGCCGGCAGGCGTCGCGCCGGCGTACCCAGTTGGCGCTGGGCTTCATGGTGCTGCTGCCGCTGATCATCCTGATCGCGTTCCAGTTCGACTCCAACGACGACGACAACGGTGGCGGAGAGTTCGGCAGCCTGATCGATCTCGCCACCTCCGGCGGGCTGAACTTCACCCTCTTCACCATCTTCGTGTCGGCCTCGTTCCTGCTGGTCGTGGTGGTCGCGCTGTTCTGCGGCGACACGGTGGCGAGCGAGGCGAGTTGGGGCAGCCTGCGCTACCTGCTGGCGATTCCGGTGCCCCGGGCCCGACTGCTCACGGTGAAGCTGCTGGTCGCGCTCGCGTACTCGGCGCTGGCGTTGGTACTGCTCGCCGGCACGGCACTGGCCATCGGCACCCTGCGCTACGGCTGGTCGCCGCTGCGCAGCACGGTCGCCGCCCAACTGGAGCCGGGCGAGGGGCTGCTGCGGCTGCTCGCGGTGCTCGGCTACCTGGCGATCGTCCTGCTGGTGGTCGCGGGGCTGGCGTTCCTGCTGTCGGTGACCACCGACGCGGCGCTGGGTGCGGTCGGTGGTGCGGTGCTGCTGTGGATCCTCTCCAGCATCCTGGACCAGATCACCGCGCTCGGCGTCATCCGGTCGTTCCTGCCGACCCACTACAGCACCGCGTGGTTGGGGTTGCTCTCCACGCCCGTGCAGACCGACGACATCGTGCGGGGCACGGTCTCGGCGATCTGCTACGCCACCGTGTTCTGGGGCCTGGCCTTCTGGCGCTTCACCCGCAAGGACATCACCAGCTGAGCCCGCTGTCCGACGTGTTCGGTCCGGTCAGAGCAGCGGGGCCGGTGTGGTGGGCGGCGGGTTGGGCACCGCCCGCGTCGGCTCCGGCGTGCTCGGCTCGCGTTTCTGCCAGGCGCTGACCCCGAGCCGGTCGGTGTTGCCCAGGTCGATCCGCCCTTGCATGATCACCTGTTGAGCGGGTCGGCCACGCAGCGGGGCGACCTCGAGGTGCTCGGCGTTCGTCGCCACCACGGTCGGGTTGTCGACCAGGTTGCGCCAGAGCAGGGCGGCGCCGGCCGCCTCACCGGGGGCCAGCACCAGCGACCGGGGCGGGTCGTCGAAGCCGGAGGTGATCCCTTTCGCGCCCCGGATCACCCTGACCGGGATGGCCCTGCCGTCCGCGTCCCGCAGGCTCGGCTCCGGATATCCACGCAGCCGGTAAGGGCGGTCGCCGCAGTTGACCAGTTCCAGGCCCATCGCCCGCAGCCCCATCGCGGCGCTGACTCCGCGGTAGGTGATCCGGACGCCGGAGTCGGGGCATTCGGACGTCGGGCCGTTACTCCCCCCAAGATCGCCGTCGCGGGAGGGCGGGCCGCCGAGACCGCCGTCGCTGGGCGGCGTGGTGCCGGAGCTATCGGCGCCCGGTCCACTGGAGCCCGGGACCGGGCCGGGTGGCGCCGCCACGATGTCGCCGGCCGGTGCGCACCCGGCAAGCAGGCCGAACGCTGCCGCGATCGAGATCGGCACGGTGCTGAGCCGACGGCCACCGGGGGCCGAGCTGCGGACCGTCGTGCGTGGCATCGGAGCATCGTCGCACCCGGCAGCGGTAGCCGGTGGTCCCGCCCCTCGCGTAAGCGGGCGGTAAGGAATTCCTCGTGGTACTGCTCGCCGGAAGTTTCGGCCGCTAGACTAATTTTGGGAGCGTTCCCACCAAGAGAGATTGCATCGACAACTATCTATTAAGTCCGCATGCTGGTACCACCACCCCATTCGCAGGAGGTACCAATGCGCACTGACCGGTTCGGCGGGCCGGCTCTGTCCCTGTTCCGCATTGTCATCGGGTTGTTGTTTCTCATTCACGGCATGTCGTCCGTCTTCGGCGTCTTCGGCGGCAACCGTGGTAGCGGCGAGGCGGTGCCGCTCGGCCAGTGGCCGGGCTGGTACGCCGCGGTGATCCAGCTGGTCTGCGGCGCCCTCGTGCTCCTCGGCCTGTTCACCCGGCCGGCGGCCCTGCTGGCATCGGGCTCGATGGCCTACGCGTACTTCGTGGTCCACCAGCCCGAGGCGCTGTTGCCGCTGCGGAACAACGGCGAACTGTCCGTCCTCTTCTGCTGGGCGTTCTTCCTGGTGGCGGTGCTCGGCCCGGGCACCTGGGCGGTGGACAACCTGTGGCGCCGGGAGGCGGCGACGGTCGCCCTGGACCAGGCTGAACCGCGGTCCGTGCCGGCCTGACGGCGAGGCTCAGCGGCGCCGGAGGGCGCGGCAACGGCGCCGCTGAGGTTTCGCTCACAGGCTGGGATTGACAGGCGACGGCCGCGTCCGGATTGCCTAGACTCGGCAACACAACTGCATACCTCATCCAGAGGGGCTGAGGGATACGGCCCGACGACGCCCCGGCAACCACCTCGCGCGCTCACCGATGAGCGTCCAGCGGGGCAGGTGCCAATTCCGTCCCCGCCGCAGGGTGCGATGCGGGGAAAGATGAGAGGACTTCGACATGACGTCGACGCTCGCCCCGTCCGGCATCGACACCGCCGCCAGCCCCGCTCGTGCCCTGGTCTGCCGGGCCTGTTCGGCCCGCTACCCGCTCGCCGCCCAGCATGCCTGTTACGAGTGTTTCGGGCCGCTGGAGGTCGACTACGATCCGGCCGTCCTCGCCACCGTCACCCGCGAGCAGATCGAGGCCGGCCCGCGCAACCTCTGGCGCTACGCCGCCCTGCTGCCCGCCGGCCAGGACCCGGCCACCAGGGTCACCCTCGACCCCGGGTTCACCCCGCTGGTGGCCGCCGACCGGCTCGCCGCCGAGTTGGGCGTCACCGCTCCGCTGTGGGTCAAGGACGACAGCGCCAATCCCACCCACTCCTTCAAGGACCGGGTGGTGTCGGTGGCGCTCACCGCCGCCCGCGCGCTCGGCTTCTCCCGGTTCGCCTGCGCCTCCACCGGCAACCTGGCCAACTCCGTCGCCGCGCACGCCGCCCGGGTGGGTACGCCGTCCGTGGTCTTCATCCCGGGCGACCTGGAGCAGGGCAAGGTCGTCACGACCGCCGTCTACGGCGGCGACCTGGTCGCCATCGACGGGTCGTACGACGACGTGAACCGGCTCTGCGGCGAACTGGTCGAGACCGACGAGTTCGAGGACACCGCCTTCGTCAACGTCAACGTGCGGCCGTACTACGCGGAGGGGTCCAAGACGCTCGGCTACGAGGTGGCCGAGCAACTCGGTTGGCGGATCCCCGCCCAGGTGGTCATCCCGATGGCCTCCGGTGAGCTGCTCACCAAGATCGACAAGGCGTTCAGTGAGCTGGTCGAGATCGGGCTGGTCGAGGCCCCGGCCGGCGGCTGGAAGGTCTTCGGCGCGCAGTCGGCCGGCTGCAACCCGATCGCCACCGCACTGCACGCGGGCACCGACACCATCACCCCGGTCAAGCCGACCGGGATCGCCAAGTCGCTGAACATCGGCGACCCGGCGGCCGGGCTGTACGCCCTGGAGGCGGTGCGCCGCACCGGTGGCTGGATGGACCACGCCGACGACGACGAGATCCGGGCGGCGGTGCGTCTGCTGGCGCGTACCACCGGGGTCTTCGCCGAGACGGCCGGCGGGGTGACCGTGGCGGTGCTGCGCAAGCTCGTCGAGTCGGGCCGGCTGGACCCGACCGCCGAGACGGTCGTGTTCAACACCGGCGAAGGGCTGAAGACCCTCGACGCGGTCGCCGGTGAGGTCGGTCCCACCCACCGCATCAAGCCTTCGTTGCGGGCCGCCCGGGACGCGGGCCTGCTGAGCTGAAGAACGGATGAGTAAGCGGCATTTCGCAGCCAGTGAGCGAAACACGCCGCCAGGGACTTGACGCCCGCAAACGGACGGCGCAAGATGCTCCGTGCGGGAGGGCGCTTCGCCGTAGACTTTCAGTCTTTACGACCCAGCGCCGGAGGCGTTGTGCGATCGTCCCTCCCGACCAACGTCCGAGCGGGCCAGCGAAAATTCGCTGGCCCGCTCGTCTGTCGCTGGCTCAGGCTGCCGGCATGACCATCACCATCACCTCGGTCGAGGCCGCCGACGAGGCGGCCGTCGAGCAGGCGTACCAGATCAGTGCCGCACAGGTGGCCGCCGATGAGCCGGACTTCCCGGCCCCGTGCCGGCAACGATTCGCTGCTCTGCTCCGCCACCCGATGCCGGGCTACGAAACCATCATGCTGCTGGCGCGGATCGACGGCACGCCGGCCGGTTTCCTCCGGCTGGACCTGCCGCAGCTGGACAACACCGAGAACGCCTCCGTTGAGCTGATCGTTCATCCGGCGCAACGCCGCCGAGGCGTGGGCCGAACGTTGGCCGAACATGGGCTCGGCCTGCTGCGCGAGCGCGGGCGTAGACGGGTGAGTGCGATGAGCCGGGCGGAGCTTGCCGGCGAGACCGGCCGTCGGTCGCCGGGTAACGCGTTCGCGGCGGCCATCGGTGCGGTCGACGCCCTGACCGACGTCCGGCGGCGCCTGACCGTCGCCGACCTGGACCAGGCGCGGCTGGACGCGCTGCTGGCCGACGCCCGGAGGCGGGCGGTCGGTTACGAGGTGCTGCGCTGGCGGGGACGTACTCCCGACGACCTGGCGGCCGACGTGGCGTACCTCGACGGACGGTTGCTGGCCGACGCGCCAATGGGCGACCTGGCGTGGGAGCCGGAGCGGGTCGACGCCGAACGGCTGCGCGGCACGGAGCTGGCGCTGGATGCGCGGGGCCGGCGGCGCTACCACGTCGGCGTCCGCCACGAGGCGTCCGGTCGACTGGTCGCGTGGACGCTGCTGGACGTCGGTGCGTCCGCGGACTGGCACTCGTTCCAGCAGATCACCATCGTCGACCCGGAGCACCGGGGCCATCGGCTGGGCCTGCTGTCCAAGATCGAAAACCTGCGACACCTGCTCGCTCACGAGCCCGCCGTGCGGGTCATCGACACGTTCAACGCGGCCAGCAACGACCACATGATCACCATCAACGAACAGCTCGGGTTCCGGGTGCGGGACCGGTGGAGCAACTGGCAGCTCGACGTGTGACCGGCGGGAAATCCGGTGGCGGTGCCCGCCGGTCGGCGGCAGGCTCGCGCCATGGCCGTCACCGTCACGCCGTACGACTCCACCGACGAGGCAGCGCTCGACGCGGCGCACCGCGTCGTCGCGGCGGCGCAGGCCGTCGACCTGCCCGACCTGCCGGTGGGGGACCGGGCCGAGTTCGGGCTCCTGGTCGCCCATCCGCCGCACGGCAACGTGATCCACCAGGCGCTGGCCCGGCGGGACGGCGAGGTGGCCGGCCACCTGCGGATGCGGCTGCCGCAACTGGAGAACACCGGCATCGCCACCGTCGAGCTGACGGTGGACCCGGCGCAGCGGCGGCAGGGGTGGGTCGGGCGCTGCTGGCGTACGCCCGGAAGGTGGCCGCCGAGCACGGCCGGCAGCGGTTGATCGGTGAGACCCCGGGGCCACTGCCCGACGGACCGGGGCGGGCGGCGCCCGGTGCGGCCTTCGCGGCGGCGGCCGGAGCGCAGGCCGCGCTGGCCGAGGTGCGGCGTCGGCTGGACACCACGCGGCTCGACCGGGCGGCCCTGACCGCCCTGCACGATGCCGCCCGCGCCCGCGCCGCCGGCTACCGGACGGTGGCCTGGCGGGGGCCGGTGGCCGAGGAGTACGTGGTCGACGTCGCGCGGCTGGAGAGCCGGCTGCTCGTCGACGCGCCGACGGGCGATCTGGTGATCGAGGCGGAGCGGGTGGACGCCGCGCGGTTCCGGGAGATCGAGCGGATCCAGCGGCTGCGGGGGCGACGGCGCTACCACGTCGGCGCGGTGCACCAGGCGACCGGCCGGATGGTCGCCTGGACAATGATCGACAGAGGTCCGTCCACGCCGTGGCACGCCTGGCAGGAGATCACCATCGTCGACCCCGCACACCGGGGACACCGCCTCGGCCTGCTCGTCAAGGTGGAGAACCTTCGGCACGCGCTTGTCCACGAGCCGGCCCTGGCCGCGATCGACACCTGGAACGCGGCGGTCAACGATCACATGATCAGCATCAACGAGCAGCTCGGGTTCCGCCCGGTCGACGCCTGGACCGACTCGCAGCTGACCATCTGAAGTTGTGACACACCCCTACTGATCTGAGGGCTTCGTGTTGCATGATGGCGGGCATGACGGATACCCCGCACCCCCTCTACGCCAGGCACGCCGAGACCCTCAACCGCGCGCTGACCGCGATCGCGGAGCGGGGATACTGGTCCGCCTACCCGGAATCACCGAGCCCACGGGTGTACGGCGAGACCGCCGCGGCCGACGGCAAGGCCGCCTTCGAGGCGTACCTGGGCGCGGACTTCCCGCTCGACCAGCCGAGCGACGGCGACCGGGTCACCACCGAGCACAGCCCGTTCGGCGTTGCACTGAACGTGCGGTACCCGCACGCCGACGCCGACCAACTGGTCGCCGCCGCGTCCGCCGCGCTGCCGGCCTGGCGGGACGCCGGCCCGCAGGCCCGGGTGGGTGTCTGCCTGGAGATCCTCGACCGGCTGCACAAGAACGTCTTCGAGCTGGCCAACGCGGTGCAGTTCACCAGCGGTCAGGCGTTCGTGATGGCCTTCCAGGCCGGTGGCGCGCACGCCCTGGACCGCGCGCTTGAGGCGCTGGCCTACGCGTACGCGGAAATGACCCGGCACCCGGGCACCGCCGGTTGGGAGAAGGCCGCCGGCAAGGGCGACCCGCTGCGGATGTCCAAGACCTTCCACGTGGTACCCCGGGGCGTGGCCCTGGTCATCGGCTGCAACACCTTCCCGACCTGGAACTCGTACCCGGGTCTGTTCGCCTCGCTGGTCACCGGCAACCCGGTCGTGGTCAAGCCGCACCCGCGCGCCGTGCTGCCGCTGGCCATCACCGTCCGGTACGCCCGCCAGGTGCTTGCCGAGGCCGGCTTCGACCCGAACCTGATGATGCTGGCGCCCGAGGCCCCGGATGAGAAGCTCGCCTCGACGCTGGCCCTGCACCCGGCGGTCCGGATCGTCGACTTCACCGGCTCCACCGAGTACGGCGACTGGCTGGAGGCCAACGCCCGCCAGGCGGCGGTGTACACCGAGAAGGCGGGGCTCAACACGGTGGTGATCGACTCCACCGACGACTTCGCCGGGATGTGCCGCAACCTGGGCTTCACGCTGACGCTCTACAGCGGGCAGATGTGCACCACCTCGCAGAACATCCTCATCCCCCGGGACGGCATCGACACCGACCAGGGCCACAAGAGCTTCGACGAGGTGGCCGGCGGCATCGCCGCGGCGGTCGGCAAACTCACCGGCGACCCGGCCCGGGGAGTGGAGCTGACCGGGGCGATCGTCAACGACGGGGTGCTGGAGCGGCTGGCCGAGGTCGCCAAGGTCGGTTCCCCGGTGTTGGAGTCGCGTACCGTCGAGCACCCGTCGTTCCCGGACGCCGTGGTGCGTACGCCGACGATCGTCAAGCTGGACGCGGGTGACACCGCGACCTACTCGCGGGAGTGGTTCGGGCCGATCTCCTTCGCCATCGCCACCGACTCCACCGCGCACAGCCTGGAGATCCTGCGCTCGACCGTGGGTGCGCAGGGTGCGCTCACCGCGGCGGTCTACTCCACCGACGACGCGGTGCTGGACGCCACCGAGGGGGCGGCGATCGAGGTCGGGGTGCACCTGTCGGCCAACCTGACCGGCGGCGTCTTCGTGAACCAGTCGGCGGCGTTCTCCGACTTCCACGGCAGCGGCGCGAACGCGGCGGCGAACTCGGCGTTGACCGACGGGGCGTACGTGGCGAACCGGTTCCGGATCGTGCAGAGCCGTCGGCACGTCTGAGGTGTGAGGAAGGGACGGTTCAGGCAGCCCGGCGCATTTGGAGTTCGCGCAGGGCGGGGATGTTCGGGTGCGGTACCCGGACACCGGTGTCGACGAATCCCAACCGCTGGTAGGCCCGGTAGGCGCGGTCGTTGCCGACCACCACCTCGAGCATCAGTTCGGTGCGTCCGCAGGCCCGGGACCAGCCCGCCACCCCGCTCACCAGTTCCGCGAGCAGGCCGGTGCGCCGCCAGCCCGGGGTGACGTAGACGGCGTAGAGCACGGTCACCCCGGGCTCGGTCGGGTGCGCCATCCCACCGGCGTGCCCGACCAGCCGGCCACCCGGATCCGCCACGAACTGCGCCGTGTCCGGGCCGGTGGAGACCCGGGCGACCCGGGCGGCGTACTCGGCGTGCGGTCGGGCCGCGGCCTCGGCGATCGTCTCCAGGAACGCCAGCGGCGCGTCCGCGAGCATCTCCAGGCGCAGCGCGCGCATCCGAGCCGCGTCGGCTGGTTCGACCCGGCGGATGACGGCCCGGCGCACCCCGGTTCCGTCGGTGACGTTCGTCATGCCCGCATGCTTATCACAATGACGTACGACGATACGGGAGACTGTAATACGCCCGATTTGTGGTCGTGCGCCGTCGTCACTCCTCGTGTAGCGTGCGATTTCGGTCACCCGTTTCAGCGGTCGTCGCGATTGCCGAAACCGGTGGTTTCCGGGTGCCGGTGCGCCGGCGACCCGAAGTAGTGGAACGCCGTGCAGAGTGAGGAAAACACCGTGGCACAAGGCACCGTGAAGTGGTTCAACGCCGAAAAGGGCTACGGCTTCATCGCCGTCGACGGCGGGCAGGACGTCTTCGTCCACTTCTCCGCGATCGAGATGGACGGCTACAAGGCGCTGGACGACGGTCAGCGAGTGGAGTTCGAGATCGCCCAGGGTCAGAAGGGCCCGCAGGCCGAGCGGGTACGCCTCATCGCCTGAGCGCGGACGACCCACCCCAGGCGACCGATCGTCGTCGAAGGTGGCGTGACCATCGCCGGAGGGGGCTGCGGTGCCGGTGCCCCACAAGGAAAGATCATGGGCCGAACCAGCCGTCGCTGAGGAGGTTCCATGTCCGACCAGCCGCCCCCGACAGGTCCGTCCTCCTCGCCCGCGGACCAACCGCCGCCGCCCGGGCCGCTCGATCCGCCGCCCGGTTCCGGACCGCCGCCGTACGACGCGCAACCGGGTCATCCCGCGCAGCCGCCGCACGTCGGCATGACGCCGTATCCCGGTCAACCGCTGTACCCGGGACAGCCGACCTATGGCTGGCACCACCCCGCAGGCTACGGTCTCGATCCCGCGGACGCCCTGGTCACCCCGCCCGGGGTCGGACTGGGCGGCTGGTTCGCGCGTTGTGTGGGCGCCGCCCGCCGGGGCTGGCGACAACTGCTGCCGATTCTCGTCCTCACCCAGGTGCTGCCGGCCGCGGTGCTGTCGGTACTCGCGCTGGCCGTGGACCCCTCGGCGCGCTGGGACAGTCAACTCACCAGCGACTCCGCCGCGCTGCCGGCGAACTTCTGGACGGATCTCGCCACGCTCCTGTTCGTGCTGGTCGGTGGCAGCCTGCTCCTCGGTCTGATGCAGTCGGTCGGCTGGGCCGCCGGCACCTGGTTGATCACCCGCCAGGCGGTCGGTGAGCAGGTCGGCTCCGCCGCCGCGCTGCGCTACGGAATGCGCCGTGCGCTCGGTCTGTGGGGCTGGACGCTGCTCGTCACCCTGATCGTCGTCTTCGGGTTCTGCCTGTGCTTCCTGCCCGGCGTGTACGCGGTGTTCGCGTTGGCCTTGGCCGGCCCGGTCTACCTGTTCGAGCGGCACGACCCGCTCAGCAGGTCGCATCGCATGCTGCGTGACCGGCCGGGCCTGCTGCTCGGCCGGGTGGCCCTGGTGGGCGCCGCGGTGGTAGGTCTCTCACTGGTGGCGAGCCTGATCGAGTCGCTGGCGATCCTGCCGTTCGGCGCCACTCCGCTGGACTCGCCGGGTACGACGGTGGGTGTGGTGCTGACGATCGCGGCGGTCGCGGTGCTGACCCTGCCGGCGTACCTCGCGCAGCAGGTCGGGCTCGTGGTCACCTACGCCGAGCAGCGGGCGCACGAGGGCCCGGTGAACGCCAACCAACTGGCGGCCGAACTCGGCTGACCCGGGCCATCGTGCTTGCACTCGGCAGGGCAGAGTGCTAAACAAGTCATTGGCACTCGCATGGCGTGAGTGCCAGCTGGTCGGGACGGTGGGGCTGCGGTCGCGCCCGTGACATAACCACGGGTGAGGCACGTGGCCGGTCGTCGCGGGCTATCCGGCCCGGCCGAGGAGACGTCGCCGTCGCCAGGTGGCGACGTCCCAAGGTGCGTACACCAGACGGCCCATCCGGGGCACACACTCGGGTGGCCCGTGAGTGTCCAGGAGGACAACGCCGTATGGCCAAGATGATCGCGTTCGACGAAGAGGCGCGCCGCGGCCTCGAGCGGGGCATGAACCAGCTCGCCGACGCCGTGAAGGTGACCCTCGGCCCCAAGGGCCGCAACGTCGTGCTCGAGAAGAAGTGGGGTGCCCCCACCATCACCAACGATGGTGTGAGCATCGCCAAGGAGATCGAGCTCGAGGACCCGTACGAGAAGATCGGCGCCGAGCTGGTCAAGGAGGTCGCCAAGAAGACCGACGACGTCGCCGGTGACGGCACGACGACGGCGACCGTCCTGGCCCAGGCACTCGTTCGCGAGGGCCTGCGCAACGTGGCCGCCGGTGCCAACCCGATGGCCCTGAAGCGGGGCATCGAGGCTGCGGTCGCCAACGTCTCGGAGGAGCTGCTGAAGCTCGCCAAGGACGTCGAGACCAAGGAGCAGATCGCCTCCACCGCCTCCATCTCCGCCGGTGACACCAGCGTCGGCGAGATCATCGCCGAGGCGATGGACAAGGTCGGCAAGGAAGGCGTCATCACCGTCGAGGAGAGCAACACCTTCGGGCTGGAGCTGGAGCTCACCGAGGGCATGCGCTTCGACAAGGGCTACATCTCGGCCTACTTCATGACCGACCCGGAGCGTATGGAGGCCGTCTTCGACGACCCGTACATCCTGATCGCGAACAGCAAGATCTCGTCGGTCAAGGACCTGCTCCCGATCCTGGAGAAGGTCATGCAGGGCGGCAAGCCGCTGCTGATCATCGCCGAGGACCTGGAGGGTGAGGCCCTGGCCACGCTCGTGGTCAACAAGGTCCGTGGCACCTTCAAGTCGGTCGCCGTCAAGGCGCCGGGCTTCGGTGACCGCCGCAAGGCCATGCTGACCGACATCGCCATCCTCACCGGTGGCCAGGTCATCAGCGAGGAGGTCGGCCTCAAGCTGGACGCCGTCAGCCTCGACATGCTGGGCCGCGCCCGCAAGGTCGTGGTGACCAAGGACGAGACCACGATCGTCGACGGTGCCGGCGACGCCGAGCAGATCCAGGGCCGGGTCAACCAGATCCGGGCCGAGATCGACAAGAGCGACTCCGACTACGACCGGGAGAAGCTGCAGGAGCGGCTGGCCAAGCTGGCCGGCGGCGTTGCGGTGATCAAGGTCGGCGCGGCCACCGAGGTCGAGCTCAAGGAGCGCAAGCACCGCATCGAGGACGCGGTCCGCAACGCCAAGGCCGCCGTCGAGGAGGGCATCGTCCCGGGTGGTGGTGTCGCGCTGGTGCAGGCCGGCAAGACCGCCTTCGACAAGCTCGACCTGGCCGGCGACGAGGCGACCGGCGCGCAGATCGTGAAGATCGCGCTGGACGCCCCGCTGCGGCAGATCGCCGTGAACGCCGGCCTCGAGGGCGGCGTCGTGGTGGAGCGGGTCCGCAACCTCGACTCGGGTCACGGCCTCAACGCCGCGACCGGCGAGTACGTCGACCTGCTGGCCGCGGGCATCATCGACCCGGCCAAGGTGACCCGTTCGGCGCTGCAGAACGCCTCGTCGATCGCCGCGCTGTTCCTCACCACCGAGGCCGTCGTGGCGGACAAGCCGGAGAAGACCCCGGCCGCACCGGCTGGCCCGGGCGGCGGGGACATGGACTTCTGAGTCCAGCTCCAACGCCGGAAGGGGCGGGCCGCGTCAGCGGTCCGCCTCTTCCGCTGTCTCGATGTCCTGGCCCTGGTCGGCGGTGGCCGCTCGTCGACTACGTCGGCAGCGGCCGCTGGTTTCGGCGCTTCCGCGCCCGGTCGTACGGCGGGCGGTGCTGAACCGGCTCGTCCACCAGGATGAGGGGCTCCTCGGGTGGCTCGTCCACTCCGGTCATCTCGGCCAGTTGTTCGGCGTCGCCGTGGTCGAGCCGGTCGATCGGCAGTTGGCCGGGGAGTCCGTCGACCGTGGCCCAGGTGGCCGGTGGGGCTTCCCGGGCCTGATCGTCGTCCATGCTCATGGCTGCCTCCTCTACCGAAAACGGTAGGGCGCGCCGGGCAGTGGGAAGGGCGAATGGCGTTATCGGGATCCATTTCGTTTAATGCCGCTTTTGGCCGCTTTTGGCCCTGCGGGCACGCCAGCGACCCGCTCCGCCGTGAATGCGGCCCGGGTCAGGGCGGTCCGGTGACGCCACCGCGTTGGCCGAACGGGTCGTCGGTGGCGGACCTGGTGACCACGTGGACCACCCCGCAGCAGAGTGCCACGACGAGAGCCGGTACCCCCAGCAGGATCAGCAGGGCCATGCCCCGCCACCGGGCTGTCGACGATGTCCGGAGAGGAGCCGCCGACCCGGACGAATGACCGTGCATGAAGCCGCAAGATAGCAGGTCCGGAGGGGTCAGATAACCCCTCGGGCGAGTACCGCTCGCGTCGGGGTGTGATCGGTCGTGGGCGATCAACCACGCGCCGCCGAGACGGCCGCGTACGCGTCGACCAGGCCGGCGCCGACGAGGTTCGCCGGGCCGCCGCACTCGTCGGACCGGTTCCGGGGGGAGTCGCTGGTCTCGATCGGTTCGGCCGTCTCGCGCAGGATCCGTCGCGTCCGATCCAGGTCGCCGACGAGTTCCGGATTGGCCGACCACATCAACGCGGCCACCCCCGCCACCTGCGGGGTGGCCATCGAGGTGCCGTCGAGCACGGCGTACCCGCCGCCGGGCATCGCGGAGATGACCTCCGCCCCCGGTGCCATCAGATCCGGTTTCGTCGTCCCGGTGGCCGTCGGACCACGGGACGAGAAGGCGGTGACCCGCCGCCGGTCGTCCACCGCACCGACGGTCAGCACATCCGGGTACGGCGCGGGCGGATCCTGCACGGAGCCGCAGAACGGGCCGGTGTTGCCGGCCGCCGCGACGACGAGAATCCCGGCGGCCTCCAGCGCCGCTGTGGCCGGCTGCAGCGCCCGAGGATCGCACCCCTCGATCGGTGGGCAGCCCCACGAGTTGGTCAGGATCTCCGGTGCCCGGGCGGGCCGGCCCTGCCGGAACGGGTCACCGCCCGGCGGGAAGGGCGCCAGCATGAACTGTAGGCAGTCGAGGTAGGCGGCGGGGTTCCCCAGGTTGCGGTCGAGGTTGACGCAGCCGACCCACTGGGCGCCGGGAGCCACGCCGATGCCGTCCCGCCCGACGGCGCTGCCCATCGTGTGGGTGCCGTGTCCGCCGCGGTCGGTCGGTGCCCCAGTGCCGTTCCACGGGTCGAACCATGAGTCGTCGCCGCCTCGGAAACCCTGGGCCAGGGCCGGGTGCCGTCCGTCCACCCCCGAGTCGGAACTACCCACGGTCACCCCGGCGCCGGTGACGCCGAGTTCGGACCAGACCCGGTCCGCGCCGATCATGGTGATGTGCCACGGCGGGCCGGACGGGGCCGGCGCGCTGCCGGTGGCGCTGTCGGCGGGCGCCGGCAACGGGCGCAGGCGTTGGCTGACCAGTACCCGGGCCACCTCGGGCCGGCTGGACAGCCAGGCCCGTACCGCCGGCCCGCCGGCCACCTCGATCGCGTTCACCAGGTAGTAGGGGGTGTGCGGCAGCCGGGCCCGGCGCAGGTCCGCCGCAGGTCGGCCTGGGTCCGGTCGGCGGTGTCGACCAGCCGCCGGTAGACCTCCCCGGCGCGCGCGTCCCGGCCGGCCCGACCTGGCCCGCCGCTCACACCGCTCAAATCCGCCTGTTCCCGCAGCAGTACGAAGAGCCGCTCCCCGTGCAGCCCCGGCTGGCCGGCGACCGAGCCGACCAGGCCGACCGTGACGAGCAGCGTCAGCGCGCTCGCCGCGGCCAGCGCGCGGCTCGGCGTGCGGGCCGAGCGTCGCGCCAGCAGCAGGCCGTATCCGACCGCGAGCACCAGTCCGACGGCGAGTCCGGCACCGGTCGCGGCGGCGACCCAGAAGGGCACGTCGCGGGTGCCGACCAGCAGCAGGCTGACCTCCTCCGGATCGGTGAAGGCCAGCGGGCCGAACACCGAGCCCGACCAGCCAGGCCGCCGGTGCCCGGCCGCCCGCCCTGGCCGGATGGCGGGCCACGACATCTCCGGTTGCCGGCTGGTCCGGCACCGGGCCAGGTGCCAGGTGGGCGACGCCGCGTCCGGCCGCCGGCCGGCGGCTCATGGCCCGCAGCGCGGCCAGCGCGAACCCGGCCGGCGGCAGCGTCACCAGCAGCGGCAACTGCGCGCCGGAGTGGCCGGTGCCGGCACCCACCAGCAGCAGCACCACCCCGGCCACGAGCCCGCCCAGCAGCACCAGCCGGGCCGGTCGGGGCGGTTCGTCGGCGTCGAAACGACCCCAGAACCGGGCGTCGAGCAGCGTCGCGGCCAGCGCGCCGACGGCCGCCGCGGCCAGCCCGGCGAGGACGGTCTCCAGCAGCCCGCCGAGCGCGCCCCACCAGACCCAGGGCAGCAGCAGGGCGAGCCCGGCGGCCATCGCGAGCAGGGCCGCCACCGAGGGACGTACGTCCAGTCGTGCCGGTCGCCCGACCGCCATCGCCTCCGGCCCGGTCCCGTGTCCCGGACCGCCGGATGGCAGCCGGTCCGGCTGATCCGGAAGGCCGACATGCTCTCCGGCCCCGCCGACGGGATGGTCGTGACGGCCCGGGACGGGGTCGGCCAGCCGTGCTTCGTCGGCCCGGCGGCCGGGGCCGAGGACGTGGGACGGCAGCCGGGCCGTCACCACCGCCAGCAGCACGGCCACGAACGCCAGCGCGGCGAGGTACGCCTCGTGGTGCACCGGGGGATCGTCCGCAGCAGCCCGAGCAGGCCGAGCGCGAGCGCGCCGGCAAACCACACCCGGCCGGTGACGCGGACCGCCGCCGAGCGGGGAATGAGGGCCAACGGCAGCGCCGCCGCGGCGACCAACAGCACGGTGAGCAGGCAGACCACCGGCCAGAGCGGCACCAGCCGGTCCAGGCCGCCGATCAGGACCACCTGGTCGACGGCCCAGCCGCCGGTCTGCGCCAGGACCGTGACCGTGACCGTCCAACAGCCGGCGAACACCGCCGCGACGATCGCCCAGGGGCTACCGGTCGAGCCGGGTGTGGTGGGTTCCGCCCGCATCCGCACACAGTACGACGCAGCCGCCCGGTCGTCGGGACGGATCTGCCGGGCGACTGGTCGGGGTGCCCGGGTCGGCACGTGCCGGTGGCGGGTGGGGACGGTTAACGTGGACGGGTGCGTGATCCGAACGTTCTGCGGTCCGTTGCCGGGCAGCTCTCGCCCGCTCGCCGCGCCGCCGACCTGCGTCGGTTGCGCGCCGAGCGGTTCGACGTGCTGGTGATCGGGGGCGGGGTGACCGGTGCCGGAGCGGCTGTCGACGCCGCGTCCCGGGGCCTGAAGGTGGCCCTGGTGGAGGCCCGCGACTTCGCCGCCGGCACCTCCAGCCGGTCCAGCAAGCTGATCCACGGCGGCCTGCGCTACCTGGAGCAGTTGGAGGTCGGCCTGGTGCACGAGGCGCTGACCGAGCGCGGGCTGCTGGCCACCCGGCTGGCGCCGCACCTGGTGCGGCCGGTGCCGTTCCTGGTGCCACTCCCCGCCGGTCAGGGCGTCCGCGACCTGCCCGCCCGACTGCTGCGGCGGGCCTACTACGGCGCCGGGGTGGCCGCGTACGACGCCTTCGCCGGCCTCTTCGGTGGCGGCCGGGGCATGCCGTTGCACCGGCACCTGAGCCGGGAGGGCGCCCGCCGCGTCTTCCCGAGCCTGCGCTCCGACGGCCTGGCCGGCGCGATCCGTTACCACGACGGGCAGGTCGACGACGCCCGCCTGGTGATCACCCTGGCCCGCACCGCCGCCAGCCTGGGCGTGACCGTGGTCAGCAGCGCCCGGGCGGTCGGACTGATCCGACAGGCCCGGGAGGTCACCGGGGTCCGGGTTCGCGACCTGGAGGCACCCTCCGGTGCGCCCGAGGCCGAGTTCGAGGTACGCGCCCGCACGGTCATCGCCGCCACCGGTGTCTGGACCGACGACATGTCCCGGATGCTCAACGACGTCGGCCTGCGGCCCGGTGTCCGGGTGCGGGCGTCCAAGGGCGTGCACCTGGTGGTGCCCCGCTCGGCGATCACCGGCGAGACCGGACTGATCCTGCGTACGGCCACGAGTGTCCTGTTCGTCATCCCGTGGGGCGGGCACTGGATCATCGGCACCACGGACACCGACTGGCGGCTGGACCGCTCCCACCCGGCGGCCTCGGCCAGCGACATCGACTACCTGCTCCGGCAGGTCAACACGGTGCTGGACCGCCCGCTGACCACGGCCGACATCGAAGGTGTCTACGCCGGACTGCGGCCGCTGCTGGCCGGTGAGGCGGACTCCACCTCGAAGCTCTCCCGGGAGCACGCCGTGATCGAGCCGATGCTCGGGCTGCTGCTGGTGGCCGGTGGCAAGTACACGACGTACCGGGTGATGGCCGCCGACGTGGTCGACCGGGCGGTCCGCCGACTCGGCGGTACCCGGGTTTCGCGTACCGCCGACCTGCCGCTGCTCGGTGCGGACGGGTACGCGGCCATGTGGCGGGACCGGGCGGATCTGGCCCGTCGCCACGGGTTGCCGGTGGGCGTGGTGGAGCACCTGCTGGAACGCTACGGCAGCCTGACCCTCGATCTGCTCGCCCTGATCGACGCCGATCCGCTGCTGTCCTCCCCGCTGGCCGGTGCGCCGGAGTACCTCGCCGCCGAGGTGACGTACGCGGCCCGCGCCGAGGGGGCGTTGCACCTGGAGGACGTGCTGACCCGGCGTACCCGGATCTCGATCGAGACCACCCACCGGGGCCTGGAGTCGGCCGAACACGCGGCCGAGCTGATGGGTGCGGTGCTGGGCTGGGACGCGGCTCGCCGGGCTCGGGAGGTGACCCACTACCGGGCCCGGGTGGAGGCCGAGCGACAGTCCCAGCTGATGCCGGACGACGCCACCGCGGACGCCGCTCGGCTCGGCGCTCCGGACGTACGCGGCTACCCGGCGGATCGGAGTGCCGACGACGGCGCGGCAGGCCTGGCCCGCTGACGGTTCCATTATGGAGATCGCCGAGCATGGATATCCATTCAATGGGGTTACGCTCGCTACCTACGGTGGGGTAAGTTCCGCGAGTGATGGCGCTTTCCCGATCACGACTGGTCTTCCTGCCCGGCATCGTTGCGCTGGCGGTCGCTCTCGGCGGTTGCGCGCCGTTCGGCGACAACTCCGAACCACCCGCGGCGGCGAGCGCGCCGGCCGCCGGGCAACCCGGCGGCGCGGGGGCGACCACCGCCGGAAAGGGCCGGGTCAGCCTGCTGCAGAACGACGGGGCCGATGGTCCGCTGCGCACCCTGAACGTGGAGCCGGACGGGCGCTGGGAGTGCGTCGACTGTGCCGGTGACGGAGTCACCTCGACCGGTGAGTTGAGTGCCGAGCACCGGGAGCGTCTCCAGCAACTGCTGGCCGAGCCGGACCTGGCCCTGGAGACCGACGAGGCCCGGGGCTACCGGGTCAGCTGCGTCGGCGCGCTCACCTCCACCCTGCTGACCGCGGCCGGCCTGATCACCTCGCAGGACTGCCCGGGGGAGGAAAGGCCGCCGGTGGCCGAGGAGATCCTGCTGCTGCTCACCCAGAACACGCCCGCCGAGATGGTGGGCTAGCGGCAGCGCCGATGCGGCGTCGTCAGAGCACCTTCCCGGGGTTGAGCAGGCCGGTCGGGTCGAGCGCCGCCTTGATCGCCTGGTGCACACGTACGCCCACCGGGCCGATCTCCCGGGCCAGCCAGTCCCGCTTGAGCAGGCCGACGCCGTGCTCGCCGGTGCACGTGCCGCCCAGGTCCAGCCCCAACCGCATGATCTCGTCGAAGGCCCGCCGGCCGCGTTCCAGGCTCGTCGGATCGGCCCGGTCGACCACGATGTTGGGGTGCATGTTGCCGTCGCCGGCGTGACCGACCACCCCGATCGGCACCTGACACTCCGCCGCGATCCGGGCCACCCCGTCGAGCAGCGCGGCGAGCGCACCCCGGGGCACCGCCAGGTCATCGATGATCAGGCCACCGTTGCCGTCCGGGTACGTGTCCACGGCGTACTTCTCCATCGCCGGGTGGGCCAGCCGGCGGGCCTGCAACAGCGCGGCGGCCTCGACGGCGTCACTTGCCGCGTACACCTCCTCGGCGCCGGCCGCCTCGCAGACCGCAGCCAACTCGGCCAGGTCCGCCGCCGCCCGGGGACCGGTGTCGGCCGCGGCCAGCAGCAGCGCCTCCGCATCGGTGCGCAACCCCATCGGCCGGTACGCCTCGATCGCCGTCAGGTGGGTGCGGTCGAGCAGTTCCAGCAGGCTGGGGGAGAGGCCCTGGGCGGCGATCCGGGCCACCGCCGCGCCGGCGTTCGCGGTGGAACCGAACACGGCCACCAGGGTCAGCGACTCCGCCGGCGCGGGCCGCAGCGCCACCGTCACCTCGGTGATCACTCCGAGGGTGCCCTCCGAGCCGACGAAGAGCCGGGTCAGGTCGTAGCCGGCCACCCCCTTGGCGGTCCGGCGGCCGGTGCGCAGCACCTCGCCGGAGGCGAGCACCACCTCCAGTCCGAGCACGTACTCGGTGGTCACGCCGTACTTGACGCAGCACATCCCACCCGCGTTGGTGGCGACGTTGCCGCCGATGGTGGACGACTCCCAGGAGCCCGGGTCGGGCGGGTACCACAGGCCGTGCTCACCCACCGCCGCGGTGAGCGCGGCGTTGACCACTCCCGGCTGCACGACCGCGATCCGGCTCACGGGATCGATCTCCAGGATGGCGTTCAGCGCGGTGGTGCTGATCACCACCGCGCCGTCGACGGCGTTCGCCGCGCCCGCCAACCCGGTGCGCGCACCCTGCGGCACCACCGGTACGCCGTGTCGCCCGGCCGCCCGGACCACCGCGACGACCTCCTCGGTGCTGCGCGGCCGGGTCACCACCAGCGGTGTGGCCGACGCACACAGGTCGGCCTCGTCCCGCTCGTGCCCACGCAGCAGGTCGGGATCGGTGAGCACCGCGTCCGGCCCGAGAGCGGCGCGGAGGTCGTCGAGGAGCGGGGAGGCGGCCATGCGGCCGAGGCTACGACCGGTCACTGGTGATCATCAACCTGCGCCGACGCCCGGTACCGTGGCCGCGTGATCTACCTGGACCGGCCGTCCTGGCCGGGGCGCGGCCGGCTCTGGTCGCACCTGATCAGCGACGTCTCCCTCGCCGAACTGCACGCCTTCGCGGAGATGCTGGGTGCTCCCCGGCGGGGCTTCGACCGGGACCACTACGACATCCCCGCGGACCGCTTCGCGATGGCCGTCTGGCTCGGCGCGCAGGTCGTGCCCAGCCGCGACATCGTCCGCCTCCTCCGCGCCGCCAACCTCCGCCGCCCCAAACACCTCGCTCGCCCCCGCCCGGACTCCCGCGATCTTGCACTTTCGGTCCCCCATCCGCGGCTTTGACGCCGTTATGTCCCGACGAAAAGTGCAAGATCGACGTCGGGTTAGGGGTGATGAGTCAGGTGGGACAGTTCGCGGGTGAGGTTGGTGTGGGCGGGGTGGGTCCAGCGGGCGGCCAGCTCGGGAATGCGGTAGAGGGAGGGCAGGGCGAGCAGGGCGGCGAGCACCCTGGCCCGGCCGATGCGGTAGTCCGGCTCGGGGACGTGGGCGTACTCCTGGCGGATCGCGGCTGCGTACCTGTCGTACTCCGGTGGTGAGGCGGCCAGCACCGCCAGGTCGGCGTCGCAGAGCAGCGCGCCGTCGGCGTCCGTGGGCGCCACCACATGACCGGCGGTGAGCAGGACCAGCCGGATCACCTCGGTCACCTCGGCGGTGGGCAGTCCCAACCGGGTGAGCAGGGCGTCGGCGAGCGCCGCGCTGGCGCGCTCGTTCTGATCGCCGAGGGCGCGGGGGTCGTACACCGCGTCGTGGCACCACGCGGCGAGCCGGACCAGATCGGGTCGCGACGCGGTCGAGGCGTACCGGTCGACCACGTCGAGCACGGCGGTCAGGTGCGCGACCGTGTGGTAGTGCCGGTGCGGCTCCCGCCACCGTTCGAACAGTTCCACCCCAGCCGCGTCGACCGACGCCGGGTCAGCCGCTCCGGCCGCCCGGGCGGTGGTACGCCACCGTGCCAGCAGCTCCGTCACCGGCCCGAGTCTGCCCGATGCGGCGACGTGTCGCCGGTCTGGGGCCATGTGCCGCTTCGGCGGGGAATGTCCGGGCGTCAGGCGGGTAGTCCCGGCCATGGCGGTGGCCCGGAGCGGACTTTCCCGGCTGCTGCGCCGTGACCGTGCAAGCGACGGCCGGTCCGACGTGGACACGGCTCGGATCGCCGGGACCATGGCGCAGCTGCACCACCGTGGCAAGGCCACCCTGCGCGACCGTCTGCACCGGGTGCGCCTGTCGCTCGGCCTGGCCGCCCAGGCGGGTCTGGCGGCCGGGCTGTCCTGGGTGGCCGCGCACGAGCTGCTGGGCAACCCGCAACCGGTCTTCGCCCCGATCTCCGCCGTCGGCACCCTGGCCGTCTCGGTCGGCCAGCGGTTCCGCCGGACCGTCGAGCTGATCCTCGGGGTGGGCGTCGGGGTGTTCGTCGGCGACCTGCTGATCTACTTCCTCGGCACCGGGCCGTGGCAACTCGGCCTGGTGGTCACCTCCGCCATCGTGCTCACCGTCTTCGCCGGGGGCAGCGTCGCGATCGTCATCCAGGCCGCGGCGACCGCGGTGCTGATCGTGACGCTCAGCCCGTCGGTGGAGGACCTGGAGCTACCCCGGTTCATCGACGCGATCGTCGGCGGCAGCGTCGCGCTGCTGGTCACCGCGATCCTGCTGCCGCTCAACCCGCTACGGGTGCTCAACCGGGCGGCCCGGCCGGCGCTGGATCTGCTCGCCGCCCAGCTCGACGTCGCCGCCGACGGGTTGCGGGAGCGCGATCGGGAGAAGATCCAGAGCGCGCTGGACCGGCTGCGCGACAACAAGGACGAACTGGCCACCTTCTCCGAGGCGATCGAGGGTGCCAAGGAGACCGCGCTGCTCTCCCCGGCGCGGTGGCACCGGCGCAGCGAACTCACCCACTACGCGGAGGCCGCCGATCCGATCGACCGGGCGATGCGCAACAGCGGCACCCTGATCCGGCGCGCGGTGACCCTGGTGGAGGACGACGAGGCGGTCCCGGAGCCGATGCCGGACGCGGTCGGTCACCTGGCCGAGGCGGTACGAATGCTGCAGAAGGAGTTCGCCCAGGGTGAGGAGCCCGAGCAGGCCCGGGAGCGGTCGCTGCGCGCCGTCAGCGAGGCCGGTCGGGCGTACGGCGAGGGGGTGGGTTTCTCGGGCAGCGTGGTGGTGGCGCAGGTGCGTACCACCGCCAGTGACCTGCTGGTCGCCTCCGGCATCAGCCAGGAGGAGGCGAACCGGTTGGTCCGCCGCTCCTTCGGTGAGCTGGACCGACCGGGGGCGCCGGCCGGGCCGGAGCCGACCGTGCGGCGGCCCACCGCGCCTCCGGTCGGCTGAGTCCTCCGGGGGCGGCCATGCGCCCGGCCGGACGGGCCGGGCATGACTACGCTGACCGCATGGCCGTCACCCCGTCCGGCGGATCTCTGCCGCCGTCGCCGTCCGTGCTCGTCGCGCCAGGCGCGGGTGGTGGCGTACCCGGAATGCCACGACGTCGCCTCAGTTGGCGGCGGGCGCTGGTGCTGGTCGGGGTGATCATCCTGATCGCGGCCTGTGCGATCTTCATGCTGTTCACGCTCGGCACCAGTCTCGGCCCGGAGGCGCTGCTGGTCGGTACCGCCGCGGCGGTACTGCCGGTACCGGTGCTGGTGGCCTGCTTCCTCTGGCTCGACCGCTACGAACCCGAGCCGCTGAAGTACCTGATCTTCTGCTTCGCCTGGGGCGCGTTCGTCTCCACCGCGGCGTCACTGACGGTGAACGAGACGGCCGCCGGCTGGTTCGAGGACCAGAACCTGCCCGTCGCCCTCACCGCCGTCCTGGTCGCACCCTTCATCGAGGAGCTGACGAAGACTCTCGGCCCGATCCTGCTGCTGATCTTCCGGCGACGGGAATGGTCGGGCATCACCGACGGCCTCGTCTACTGCGGGCTGTCCGCGATCGGCTTCGCGATGGTGGAGAACATCCTCTACCTGGGCGGGTACGGGTACGCCTCGGGCGTCGAGCAGTACGGGCCGGCGACCGGGGCGCAACAGGTGATCGCCATCTTCATCGTCCGGATCCTGCTGTTCGGGTTCGCCCATCCGTTGTTCACCTCGATGGCCGGTATCGGGCTCGGTATCGCCGCGCGATCGGCGGACCGCCGGGTGCGGTTCTTCGCTCCGGTCGCGGGGCTGCTGCTGGCGATGATGCTGCACGGGACGTGGAACCTGCTGCCGACGCTCACCCAGGCCACCGGTCAGATGCTGATCTCGCTCTTCGGTTTCGTCGGCGTGATGGTGCCGATCTTCTTCGGCATGGTCGGCCTGGCCGTGTGGCTGCGGGCCTGGGAGGGGCGGCTGACCGAGCGGGTACTGCCGGACTATGTCCGGGCCGGTTGGCTCACGCCGCCGGAGGTGGCCGCGTTGAGCAGCCTCGGCCGGCGACACGCGGCCCGGGTGTGGGCCCGGCGGGTGGCCGGTGACGCCGGTCTACGGGCGATGCGCGGTTACCAGTTCGCGGCGACCCGGCTGGCGCTGCTGCGGGACGGTGCCACCCGGGGTCTGGACCGCCGGCCCGTCGACCGGGACCGGACGGCCCGGGAGGAACAGGAGCTGCTGCACTCCATCGCCGCGTACCGGTCGTACTTCGTGGGCCGGGATCCGCAGTCGCCGGTCGGTGTCTGGGACGGACACCGCTACCACCTGCGTTTTCCGGACGGTTCACAGCGGGCGGTGGAGGCTCCCGAGGAGCCGGTGGTGCCGATTCCGGTGGTGCTCACCCCACCGCCCCCGCCACCGCCGTTTCCCGTCGGCTACGGCGGGCCCGGCTGGTACGGTCCACGGCCGGCCGCCCCCTGGCCACCGGGGCATCGCTGACCGCCGACGCCGGCCGGTCGCGAGCTGACCGGCCGGCGGGTGGTGCTCAGGTCATCAGGCTGGTGAGGAAGTCTCCGAGCCCCTGGGCCATCATCATCAGCGCCGCACCGATGGCCTTGAACATCTGTGCGGCGCCCTCCGGCCGGAACGCCATGAAGTAGATCAGAAACGCGAGGCTTCCCCAGGCCAGCACCTTCTTCACGAATACCGGCATCGTCCCTCCCCAGGCCGGTGGTGCGGCTGGCTTCCCGCCGGGGAGCGCGGCAAACGACACGAGGCCGTCGAGGGACCGGTGGCCGGTCAGAGATACAGGCCGGTCGCGTTCTCCTCGACCCGCTCGGCGGCCACCGCGTGCACGTCGCGTTCCCGCAGCAGCACGTAGCCGCGGCCGTGCAACTCGACCTCGGAGCGGTCGTCGGGGTCGAAGAGCACCCGGTCGCCGGAGACGATGGAGCGTACGTTGGGGCCGACCCCGACCGCGGTCGCCCACGCCAGGCGTTTGCCGACCGCCGCGGTGGCCGGAATGACGATGCCGGCGCTGGAGCGCCGCTCACCGTCGCTGCCCTCCATCCGCACCAGCACGCGGTCGTGCAGCAGCCGGATGGGCAGGCCGGAGTCGAGGTTGTCGGCGGTCACGCCGCAGACGCTACCGTGTCGTCCCGCACCGGCCGGCCGGTGGTCACCGGGTTAGCGGACCGGTCGGACGGGGCACTGTGGGTGGCGAATCCGTCCTACCGTTGCCGGGTCGGGCGTATCCTGTCCGACCTGACGCAGTGCGCAGGCGAAGATCTGCCAGGAGGTGCGCTTGAGCCGCTTCGAGCGGATACGCGGACGGCTGCGTCGCGCGTACGAGTCGGGCCGGGAATCGGTTCGCGCGGGTCGCCAGACACCGTCCGACGTCCCGGAGTCGGCCACCGTGGCCTCGCCCTCCAGTCCCGGGCCGGCGGCACCGGCCGCGGCGACCGTGGTCGGTGCCGAACCGACCGCGCCGGTGCACAACTCCACCTCCAGTCGCGACGACGCCGACGTGCCGCACGCGCTGCGGATCGCCGCCGCCTGGTGCTGGCGGCTGATCGTCATCGGCATCGTCTTCTGGGCGCTGCTGAAGCTCGTCGGCACGATCAGCATCGTGATCATCCCCCTGGCGGTGGCGCTGTTGCTGTCGGCGTTGCTGGCACCCGCGGTCGGCTGGCTGCTGCGGGCCCGCCTGCCGCGGTCACTGGCGACGGCGGTGGTCCTGGTCACCGGGCTGGCCGCGGTGATCGGCACGCTCACCCTGGTGGTCAACGAGTTCATCAAGGGCGTGCCGGAGCTGACCGCGAAGTCGACCCAGGGTCTGCAACAGATCCAGGACTGGCTCAAGACCGGGCCCCTGCACCTGTCGGACAACGACCTCGACCGGTACATCGAGGAGACCCAGCGGTGGGTCGACAACAACACCGAGCGGTTCACCAGCGGCGCCCTCTCCACCGCGGCCACCCTGGCCGAGGTGTTGACCGGCACGGTGCTCGTCCTCTTCGCCACCTTCTTCTTCCTGCGTGACGGCAACATCATCTGGCGGTTCCTGGTCCGGCTGCTGCCCGTCGCCGCGCGCTGGAAGGTCGACGACGCCGGTCGGGCCGCCTGGGCGACGCTTGTCGCCTACGTGCGGGCGACGGTGCTGGTCGCCTTCATCGACGCCGTCGGCATCGGCATCTTCCTGGTCATCTTCGACATCCCGTTCGCCTTCCCCCTGGCCGCCCTGGTCTTCCTGGGCGCGTTCATCCCGATCGTCGGTGCGACCCTCTCCGGGGGCGTGGCGGTGCTCGTGGCGCTCGTCGACAGCGGCCCGGTGACCGCGTTGATCATTCTTGGTGTGGTGATCGGGGTGCAGCAGGTGGAAGGCCACATCCTCCAGCCGTTGATCATGGGAAGGGCGGTCGCCATCCACCCGCTCGCAGTGATCATCGGTCTGGCGGCCGGCGTGGTGCTCGCCGGGATCACCGGCGCGCTGGTCGCGGTGCCCATCATCGCGGTGCTCAACACGGCGGTACGTCGCCTCGCCGCCCGACGCGTCCCCGACACCCCACCCGACGCGGTCGTCGTCGCCTCCCGGGCGCCCTGACCGCCGTCCCACGCCTCAGCTGTGGTGGCGCGGCGCGGCGAACGCGGCGGCCGGCAGGCGGTGGACGCCCTGCCCGCCCACCGGTAACGCCGCCCGGCTCAGCTCGCGGCGAGGCGGGCCAGGGCGCCCCGGGCCACCTCCGGACGGGTCGTGTACCAGAACGGGGCAACGAGCGGCGCAGGAACGAGCGCAGCCGCGGGCCGTCTCCAGTCGGGAGTCCAGCACCGCCACCACGCCTCGGTCACCGTTGGCCCGGATCAGCCGGCCCACGCCCTGAGCCAGCCGGACCGCCGCGATCGGGACGCTCACCGCGGCGAAGCCGGAGCCGCCCTGGGCGTCGACCGCCGCCGCCCGGGCCGCGGCGAGCGGTTCGTCCGGGCGCGGGAAGGGCAGCCGGTCGATCACCACGAGCTGGCACGAATCACCCGGAACGTCGACGCCCTGCCACAGCGACATCACCCCGAACAGGCAGCTCGCCCGCTCCTCGCGGAAGCGCCGGACCAGCAGCGGCAACGCCTCCTCGCCCTGGAGCAGCACCGGCAGGTCGGTCCGGGCGCGCAGCAGCTCCGCTGCCTGCGCGCGGCCCGCCGCGAGGAGAAGAGGCCGAGCGTACGCCCGCCGAGCGCGGTGACCAGCGCGAGCAGTTCCTCCCCGGCGGCCTCGGCAGCCTGGACGCCCCGGACGGGGCAGGTGGGCGGCCACGTAGAGGATGCCCTGCCGGGGATAGTCGAACGGCGAGCCGACGTCGAGCGAACGCCACCCGAGCCCGGAGTCGGTCGCCGTGCCCGCGTCCTCCGGTCGGGCTGGCGCGGTACCACCCGCCGCGTCGCCCCGCCCCGCCGGTCGCCGAGCGTCCTCGGTCAGGGCGGCGGGTCGTCGAGCGGCCTCGGCCAGGGCGGCGGCGGCCGGTGACGGTGGGCCGGGCGGGGGCGAGTCGAGACCCAGTGCCCGGGCGACCGTGTCGAACCGCCCGCCCAGCGCGAGCGTGGCCGAGGTGGCCACCACGGTCCGCTCGTCGTAGAGGTGGGTGGCCAGGGTGCCGGCGACCGACAGCGGCGCCACCACAAGTGCCCGGCGTCCGGTCACGTCGTTGCGCTCCACCCAGGCCACGTCGTGCTCGGCCTCCTCCAGCAACCGCTGGGCCGTGGTGGACAACTCGTCGAGGACGGCCTTGGCCTGTTGCTTGCGTACCGGGTCGGGGTCGTCGGCCTTGACGTCGCCGATGCTGTCCAGTGCGGAACGGGTGGCGGCGTCCAGCAGCGTGCAGGCCTCCCGCAGCGGGCCGGGCAGCCCGCTGGTGATGCGTCCGACCGGTGCCTCGGCCAGCCCGACCGCGAGGGCGTCACCCGACGCGGTCAACGCCTCGGCCGTCTCCGGGCGCAGCAGCGGACGGGCCCGCCGGGCGGAGCGGTCGATCAGCTCCGGGGTCAGCTCCGCCTGGGCCGCCGAGGAGACCCGGTCGGCCAGCTCGTGGGCCTCGTCGACGACCAACAGCCGGTGCGGCGGGACGATGTGCCGACCGGCGAGCATGTCGACCGCGAGCAGGCTGTGGTTGGTCACCACGATGTCCGCCTCCCGGGCCCGGGCCCGGGACGCCTCGGCGAAGCACTCCGCGCCGTACGGGCAGCGGGAGGCGCCCACACACTCGCGGGCGGGCATCGAGACCAGCCGCCACGTCTGGTCGTCGACGCCCGGATCCAGCTCGTCGCGGTCACCGGTGTCGGTCTCCAGGGCCCAGTCCCGCAGGCGTTGGATCTGCTTGCCCAGCCGGCCGGCCTCACCGAGCCAGCGCGTGCCGCCGGGACGCTCGGCCGGAGCGTCGAAGAGGGTGTCCTCCGGTTCGTCCGCCGTGGAGTTCTCCAGCCGGGCCAGACAGAGGTAGTGGTGGCGGCCCTTCAGCACGGCGAACGTGGGGCGGCGCCGGAGCAACGGCTCGACGGCGTCGGCCAACCGGGGCAGGTCGTGCTCCACCAGCTGGGACTGCAACGCCAGGGTGGCGGTGGAGACCACCACGGGCCCGTCCACCGTCAGCGCCGGCGCGAGGTACGCCAGGGACTTGCCGGTACCCGTGCCGGCCTGCACCAGCAGGTGGTCACCGCTGGCGACGCACTCCTCGATCGCCGCGGCCATCCGCTGCTGGCCCGGACGGGCCGTGCCGCCGGGCACCGCCCCGACCGCCGCGGACAACAGCTCGGCCCCGCCCGGCCGGTCGCCCCGGCGGCGGGCCTTGTCGCGGGTGGTGTTGGTGCCGGTGGCGGTGCGGGGCGGAGTCACCGTGGCACGGTACCCGCCGGGTCGGACGTGGTCGGTACCGAACAGCCGTGTGTTGCGGCCGCACATAGCGGAAACACCGCCCGGTCGTCCGGTAACTTCCCGACGGCGACGCGTGGGCGGAATCGGTTAGGGTGCGACTCATGCCGAGCGACGTGATCCGGGTGATCTACCGCAAGTTCGACGGCAGCACCCACCGCGACTACCCGGCCCGTCGGTTGGCCGAGGACGACCTCGGCATCTGGCTCGGCGTGTCGGCCGGCACCAGCTCGGTCTACCACGGCCGGCCCTCGGTCGAGCAGATTCCCTTCGTGCTGCTGGTGCCCCACCACGCCTGGTGGACCGGCATGTTCAACCCGCCGCCCCGCACCAGTGAGGTCTACTGCGACATCGCCAGTCCGGCCCGCTGGGAGGGCGAGGACACCGTTCATCTGATCGACCTCGACCTGGACGTGGTCCGGCGCCGGGAGACCGGTCTGGTCGAGTTGCGCGACGAGGACGAGTTCGCCGAGCACCGGGTCCGCTTCGGGTACCCCGACGACCTGGTGGTGGCGGCCGAGGCGGCGGCACGTTGGCTGTTCGGCGCACTCGGCGACGGCACGGAGCCCTTCGCCACCTCGTACCGCAAGTGGTTGGCGCTGGTGGTCTGATCGCCGCGGCCACCTCCGTCGGCGGACCGGCGGCGAACGGGTGATGATGCTCCGATGGTGGACGACGGTGACTTTGACGTGGTGGCGCCGACCGGCGGCGCGGTACGCGACCTGCTCCAGGTGCGGCCCGGTGGCCCGGTGGATCTCGCCGAGATCGACCCCCGCTCGACCCCGGGGCTGCCCGGCCCCGAGGTGACCTGGCCGGACCGCAAGGCCTGGGCCCGCCGGCAGCTCGCCCGGCTGGGTGCGGAGCTGGCCGACCAGCAGGAGATGCTGTTCGCCGGTGCGAAGGCCGACCCGGGCGTCGGGCGGCGGGTGCTGCTGGTGCTCCAGGCGATGGACTGCGGTGGCAAGGACGGCACGGTCAAGCGGGTGGTCGGCGCGATGAACCCGCTCGGCGTGCACATCCGGGCGTTCGGCCCACCGACCGCGGAGGAACTGCGGCACCACTTCCTGTGGCGGATCCGCCGGGCCCTGCCGCCCCCGGGCAGCCTCGGGGTCTTCAACCGTTCGCACTACGAGGACGTGCTGGTGCCCCGGGTTCAGGAGCGGGCTCCGGAGGACCTCTGGCGGCCCCGGTACGCGGAGATCGACGAGTTCGAGCGGGAGTTGACCGACGCCGGGGTGGTCGTGGTCAAGGTCTTCCTGCACATCTCCAACGTCGAACAGGCTAGGCGGCTGCTGGCCCGGCTCGACGATCCGACGAAGCACTGGAAGTACCACCCGTCCGACGTCGACGCCCGGTCCCGGTGGGACGACTACCAGGCCGCGTACGCCGAGGTGCTCGCCCGGTGCGGCACCGAGGTCGCGCCGTGGTACGTGGTGCCGGCGGACCGCAAGTGGTACCGGGACTGGGCGGTGGCGCACCTGCTGCGTGAGACGTTCGACACTCTCGATCTGGGGTATCCGCCAGCCGACTTCGACATCGCACGGGAACGGGAGCGGCTGCTGGGAACCACGGGGCCGGTGAAGGTGAACGGAAGTTGAACGAGCGGTGAATGCGATCTGGCCAGGGGTGGGCCGAAAAATCGCCGGTCTGACGGTTCCCTAGCATTCCCCTCAGCAGGGCGCCCGAGCGACGGCCGCCACCCCTTCCACCCGACACGACGAGGTCCGTGCTGTGAGGTTTTCCTTCCGCCCCAACGAGGGCGCTTTCTACGAGCTCTTCACCAGGGCCGCGCAGAATCTGGTCCGGGGTACCGAGCTGCTCAACGAGCTGGCCCTGCCCGATGTCGAGGTGCAGTCGGTGAGCGAGCGGCTCACCGAGGTGGAGCACGACAGCGACCAGATCACGCACGACCTGTACAAGAAGATCAACTCCACCTTCGTCACCCCCTTCGACCGGGAGGACATCTACCGGCTCGGCTCGCTGCTGGACGACGTGATGGATCACCTGGAGGCGGTGGGCAACCTGCTCTACCTCTACGGGCTGACCAAGCTGCCGTCGTTGCCCCGGGAGATGCACGAGCTGGTGCACGTGCTCGACCAGCAGGCGAAGCTGACCGCCGACGCGATGCCCCGACTGAAGTCGATGAAGGATCTCGAGGACTACTGGATCGAGATCAACCGGCTGGAGAACGACGGCGACCAGGCCTACCGGATGCTGCTGGTACGGCTGTTCTCCGGGGAGTACGACGCGTTGACCGTGCTGAAGATGAAGGAGGTCGCCGACGAGCTGGAGGCCGCCTGCGACGCCTTCGAGCACGTCGCCAACACGGTCGAGACCATCGCGGTCAAGGAGTCCTGATCCTGTGAGTCCCGAGCTCATCGCCGTGCTGGCGGTGATCGGGGTGGCCCTGGTGTTCGACTACACCAACGGCTTCCACGACGCCGCAAACGCGATCGCGACAAGCATCTCCACCCGGGCGCTGACACCCCGGGTCGCCCTGGCCATGGCGGCGGTCGGCAACTTCATCGGCGCCCACTTCGGCGCCGAGGTGGCCAAGACCGTCGGCAGCGGCCTGGTCGAGTTGCCCACCGGTGTCTCCAGCCTCGGCATCGTCTTCGCCGGGGTGATCGGCGCGATCACCTGGAACCTCATCACCTGGTACTTCGGCCTGCCCTCGTCGTCCTCGCACGCCCTGATCGGTGGCCTGGTCGGCTCGACCGTCGCCGCCTCCGGCACCGTGCTGTGGACCGGCATCGGCGAGAGCGTGATCATCCCAATGATCCTGTCGCCGATGGTCGGTTTCATCCTCGGTTACATCGTGATGGTCGCGGTTCAGTGGATCTTCCGGAACGGGCATCCGGGCAAGCTCAACCGCGGCTTCCGCTGGGCTCAGACCGCCTCGGCGGCGGCCATGTCGGTCGGCCACGGCATGCAGGACGCCGCCAAGACCATCGGCATCGTGGTGCTCGCCCTCTTCGTCGGCGGCTACCAGGAGGACGCCACCTACATCCCGGAGTGGGCGTTCTGGACCTCGGCGGCGGTGCTGGCGGCCGGTACCTACGCCGGTGGCTGGCGGATCATCCGGACCCTGGGCCGGAAGATCATCGACCTGCGCCCGCCGGAGGGCTTCGCGGCCGAGACCGTGGCCAGCGGCGTGCTCTACTTCAACGCCCTGGTGCTCGGTGCCCCGATCTCGACCACGCACACGATCACCTCGGCGATCATGGGCGTCGGCGCCACCAAGCGGCTCTCCGCGGTGCGCTGGGGCGTGGCCGGCAACATCATCGGCGCTTGGATCCTGACCTTTCCGGCGGCCGGCTCGATCGGTGCCCTGATGTACTTCCTGGTCCGTCCGGTCTTCAGCTGAGCTGTGTCGAAGGGCCCCTGGGACGGCCCAGGGGCCCTTCGACCGGCCGTCAGAGGTAGGAGACGCCGATCTGGGCGCGGATGTCGTCCAACAGGCCCATGATCTCCAGGGTGGCCGAGTGCGGTACCAACGGGCTCTCGGTCAGTCCCTCGGCCAGGCACCGCTGCACCTCGATGGCCTCGTGCTGGTAGCCCGAGCCGACCAGTTCCTCGGTGATCGTCTCCGGCTCCGCGTCGGCACGGTGCAGGGTGAACCCTGCGGGACGGAAGAACGGCTCGGGTAGGTCGATCCGCCCGGTGCTGCCGGTGATCGAGGCGGTGAGTCCGGTGGCGCCCACCATGCTGCAGCTCAACGTGGCCACGGCACCGGAGTCGTAGCCGAAGACCAGGCCGGTGTTCTCGTCCGTGCCCTCCGGACCCAGCTTCGCCCAGGACCGTACGTGCTGCGGCGGGCCCAGCAGCAGATGGGCCAGGCTGATCGGGTAGACACCGAGATCCAGCAGCGCGCCGCCGCCCAGCGCCCGGGCGCGCATCCGGTGTTCGGGTGGGAACGGCCCGGCGACGCCGAAGTCGGCCCGGACCCCGGTCAGGGTGCCGATTGCGCCGTCGGCGATCAGCTGGCAGACCCGCCGGATCAGCGGGTTGCACCGCATCCACATCGCCTCCATGAGGAAGACCCCGGCGGCGCGGGCGGTGTCGACGAGTTCGGTGCTGGTGGCCAGGTCGAGGGTGATCGGCTTCTCGACAAGCACCGGCTTGCCGGCGGTGAGGCAGGTCAGGGCCGCCTCGTGGTGGGCGGCGTGCGGGGTGGCGACGTAGATCACGTCGACGTCGGCGTCCGCGGCCAGTTCCGCCCAGGAGGCGTACGCCCGTGGTACGCCGTGCCGTTCCGCGAAGCGTTCCGCGGTCTCGGCGGTGCGTGAACCGACCGCGACGAGTTCGGCCCCCGGCACCAGCCGGAGATCCTCGGCGAAGCGGGCGGCGATGTGGCCGGTGGCCAGGATGCCCCAACGAGTCATGGCGCGACGCTACCGAAGATCAGCAGAGCGCTGTACTGGGCATCCACGGGTCGGGACTAGTCTCGGCGCATGACGATCGACCGTGGCTTCCCGGCGCCGCCCGCGCTCGTGGAGCACGCCCGCCGGTTCCGGGCCTCCGGTGCGGTGCCGGCGGTGCCCCGGGTGGCCGCCACCGTGCTGCTGCTCCGCCCGGCCGACGCCGGCTTCGAGGTCTACCTGATCCGTCGGGTCGCGGCGATGGCGTTCGGCGGCATGTACGCCTTCCCGGGCGGTGGGGTGGACCCCTCGGACTCCACGACCCACCTGGACTGGGCCGGCCCGACACCGGCGGACTGGGGCGGGCGCCTCGGGCTGGCCCCGAGCGCGGCCCAGGCGGTGGTCTGTGCGGCGGCCCGCGAGGTCTTCGAGGAGGCGGGGGTGCTGCTCGCCGGGCCGGACGCGACGCGGGTCGTCGGTGACGTCAGCGGCGACGGCTGGGAGGCCGTCCGGGTGGACCTGGAGCAGCGGCGGACCGGCTTCGCCGACCTGCTCGCCAGGCGCGGGCTCACCATCCGGTCGGACCTGCTGCTGCCGTGGAGCCGGTGGGTGACCCCGGAATTCGAGCCGCGTCGCTTCGACACGTACTTCTTCGTGGCGCTGCTGCCCGAGGGGCAGCGCACCCGCGACGTCTCCGGCGAGGCCGACCACACGCTGTGGATCCGGCCCGCAGAGGCGGGGCGGCAGGTCGCCGCCGGTGAGCTGACAATGCTCCCGCCGACCCTGGTCACCCTCCGCGAGATCGCCGCCTGCACCGACCTCGACGCGGTGGCAGCGGCGGCGGCGGACCGCGACGCGGTCACCCCGATCACGCCCCGGCTGGATCTGTCCGACCCCGACCGGCCCCGGTTCCACCTGCCGTGACCCGGGCGGATCAGCCGAGCTGGTAGTTGACGTGGGCGGACCAGCGGGCAAAGCCAAGCCGCTCGTAGAGCGCCACCGCGCCGGTGTTCGACTCGTCGACGTAGAGCATCACCCGGTCAAGCCCGCGTCGGTCACGCAGGTACGCCAGTCCGGCCGTGGTCAGGGCCCGCCCCAGCCCGCCACCGTGCGCGGAGGGCTCCACCCCGAGCACGTACACCTCACCGATGCGGGCGGAGCCGGTGCGCTCGTGCACCTTGGTCCAGTGGAAGCCGAGCAGTCGGCCGGTCGCCGACTCGACGGCGAGCAGGAAGCCGGCCGGGTCGAACCACGGCTCGGCGAGGCGTACCCGCAGGTCCTGCGCGGTCCACCGACCCTGCTCCGGATGGTCGGCGAAGGCGCGCGCGTTGAGCGTCAACCAGGCCTCGTCGTCGCTGCCGGGGCGGAACGCGCGCAGCGTCACCCCGTCGGGCAGGTGCGGTTCGGACAGCGGGGCGGCGAGCGGTCGACGTAGCTGCCAGAGGACCCGGGCGCGGTGGAAGCCGAGGTCGACGGCGAGGGCGGCGGCCGAGGGGTGGTCGCCGTGCGCCCACGCCCGCAGCGGCCCGGTGGCGGCGGCCAGCACCCCCGGGCCAGCGTCCGTCCGGTGCCCCGCCGCCGGTACGCCGGGTGCACCACCAGGTCCACGCCGACGCCGCTGCCCGGGTCGGTCGTGTCGAGGTGTGCGTACCCGGTGAGCGTGCCGTCGACGGAGCGGGCAACCAGGTGGATCGCCGCGGCGTGTTCGTCGCGTAGGCGCAGCAGTACGTGCTCGTCCATCGGGTCCGCGCCGTCGGCGTCGCCGGCGGCACCGGCCAACGCCAGCACGTCGGCGACCTCCGCGGGACCGAGCCGGTCGAGTCGGCTGACCTGGTCGACGTCCGACTGGGTGCTGCTCATCGCCTCACCGTAGTCGCACGGTGGGCCGGCCGCCCGGATGGACGGTGGGTACCCGCGTCACAGTCCGCGCGGTGGCAACGCCTGAACCTCGAACCTGCCGGCCAGTTCGGGCAGGATCCGGTACAGCGCGTTCACGGTGCCCTGACGGTCGCCGCCCGCGTCGTGCAGCAGGACGATCGAGCCGGGTCGTGCCTCGTTGATGACGGAGGCGGCGATCCGGCTCGCGCCCGGCGCCCGCCAGTCGGACGGGTCCAGCGTCCAGTGCAGCGGCGCCATCCCGAGGTCCCGGGAGACGGAGACGACCGAGTAGGTCCAGGCACCGCCGGGCTGTCGGTACCAGGCGATCGGCGCGTCGGGCACCGCGGCGCGGATCGCCTCGCTGGTCCGCATGAGGTCGGCGCGGATCCAGTCGGCGGACCGGGCGCCGAGGGCGACGTCGTGGTCCCAGCTGTGGTTGCAGAGCGTGTGTCCCTCGGCGACGATCTGCTCGACGAGCCACGGGTACGCCTGGGCGTTCTTGCCGACCACGCAGAAGGTGGCCGTGACGTGGTGGTCCCGCAGGATCGCGAGAACCTGGGGGGTGTAGTCGGGGTGCGGTCCGTCGTCGAAGGTGAGCGCGACACCGGCGGTGCCGGTGCTCACCCGGGTACCCATCGGGCCGATGGTCGGATCCTGCTCCTGCGGGTCGGCGGACTGCGACCGGTCCGGCTCGGCGTGCGGCGCACGGGTGTGCTCCGGATCGGCGTCGAGGGCGGACTGGTCCGCGTACTCGGGGTGCTCGGCGCCGGTCGCGGTGACGGCGGCGTCGGTCCGAGACGCGTCGGGTACCAGGCCCCGTCCGAGCAGGAACGCCGAGCCGAGCACCGCTGTCACCACGAGCGTGATGATGCCGACGGCCCGCGCCGCCCCCACCTGGTTAGCGCCCACCAATGCCCCCCGCTGGTCAACTGGCAGTCACCATATGACTCGCGAGTCGACCAAAAGGGGCATACAGGAAATTTTACCCTTCGATGGTGAGGGCCCGCATCGGCAGCGGCGTGTGTTCGGTGGTCTCCGGCAGGTTCCGCGACGACGGCACCACGAACTTGTAGCCCACCTGCCGGACGGTGCCGATCATCGACTCGTACTCGGAGCCGAGCTTGGCGCGCAGGCGACGCACGTGCACGTCGACCGTCCGGGTGCCGCCGAAGTAGTCGTAACCCCACACCTCGCGCAGCAGTTGGTCGCGGGTGAACACCCGACCCGGGTGCTGGGCGAGGAACTTCAGCAGCTCGAACTCCTTGTAGGTGAGGTCGAGCGGGCGACCCTTGAGCTTCGCCGCGTAGGTGTCCGGATCGATCATCAGCTCGCCGGCCCGGATGGAGCCGCCGGCGCCGGCGGTCGCGTTGCTCAGCCTGCCGACCGCGAGCCGCAGCCGGGCCTCCACCTCGGCCGGGCCGGCGGAGGCGAGGATGACGTCGTCGACGCCCCAGTCGGCGTTCAGTGCGATCAGGCCGGCCTCGGTGACCACCGCGACCAGCGGCACGCCGAGCCCGGTGGCGTGCAGCATCCGGCAGGTGGCCCGGGCCTCGCTCAGTTCGGAGCGGGCGTCGACCAGCACGGCGTCCGGGCTCGGGCCGGCGACCAGGGTGCGGACGTCGCGGGGTGCGGTGCGAACCGAGTGCGGCAGCAGGTCCAGTGCCGGTAGCACTGCGGATGGTTCGCCTGCCCGTGCGGTCACCAACAGCAGGATCTCCACGATCACCTCCGTCCCGGCGGCCCGTTGCGGGCCGCGCGCGACCAGCGGCACTCCTGCGGGGTGTGGCGCTGGGAACTTCCGTGGGTCCCGGCGTCGCTGACGGGCGGGTTTCGCCGTTGAGCGTAACCGATTGCTCGCGTACGACCTTGGCGCGGTTTCCTCTTTGCCCTATCTGCCCCTGATCGCGGCGCAGGTTTTAACGTCGTGGAAACGCTGGCACCCGCGATGTGAGGTTGGTCTGGCACGATCGGTGGGTGTTTCCCGCCAACTCGCCCGAGCCCGGCCGTGACCCGTGGGCCGAGGACCCCTCCGCCCCGGGAGGCTCGGCGCCGCGTACCGGTCCGGCGGTTGAGGTCGACGAACCGCGTTCGCGTGGCCCGCGCCGCCTGCGCCGCGGCGGTTCGGCTCGCCGCCCTGACGACGAGACCGACGCCGACGACGAGGAGGAGGCGGAACCGCCGGTCGAGGTACGCCGGCAGATCTCGCTCGCCATCGGTGGTTTCGCCGCGCTGCTCGGCCTCGGCCTGGTGGTCGCGGCGCAGACCTCCAGTCCCGGGCACCGGCTGCCGTTCACCATCGTGGTGCTCGCCGTGCAGGCGTTGTTCCTGCTCGCCTGGACCATGGTCACCCGGCCACCGGCGCTGGCGGTCGTCCTCGGGGTGGGCGCGGTCACCGCGGTGGCGGCCGACGTGGTGGCCGTACGGTCGGCCGAGGCCCGGTTGGCGCCACTGCTCTACGTCGCGGTGGGTGGGGTGCTCGCGGCGGTGCTCGGGCAACTGGTCCGACGGGTGGACCGGGTCCGGGTGACCGACTCGCTGCGGAGCACCGCCACCAGCGTTTTCGGAGTCGTCGCCTTCGCCACGCTCATCGTGCTCAGCCGGATCCCGGCCGGCACCCAGGCGATCACCGTCTGCCTGACCGCGGCCGGGGTGGCGCTCGTCGTCGCCCGGGTGACCGACGCCGTCGCTGCCTGGCCACGACTGGCGCCCCAGGTGCCCAGGGGAGCGGCGGGGGTGGTCGGCGGCGCGATGGTCGGCACGCTCATCAGCGCGCTGCTCGGTGGCTACCTGGTCACCCCGTTCACCCCCACCCGGGCCGCGATCATCGGCCTGGCGGCGGCCGTTGTCGCCGTGCTGGCCGATCTCGCCGTCAGCTATGCGGAGGCGGGGCGGCTGATGGCCGGCGAGATGCCGCCGACCTGGGCTGCACGGCACGTGCAGGGCCCACTCGGTGGTTTCGCGATGGCGGCGCCGGCCGCGTACCTGATGTGCCGGTTGCTGCTCTGACAGCCCGGGGCGGCGCGATCCGGCCCGGCGCGATTGAGAAATCCGGACCACGGGTACCACCGGTCCACCGCTGGCGGCATCGAGGTACGACGAAACAGGAGGCGGCGTGGAGCAGACGCAGGCGTACGAACGGCGACCGCGGCGACGTGGGCGCAAGGTGTTGATCGGGTTCGTCGTCCTGTTGATCGTGCTCGCCGGACTGATCGCCATCGCCGACCGGGTGGCGGCGTCCGTGGCCGAGCGCACCATCGCCGACGAGGTGCGCCAGCAGGTCGCCGAGCAGAACGCCCAGTCCTCGCCACCCGAGGTCGAGGTGGGTGGTTTCCCGTTCCTCACCCAGGTGCTCGACGGCCGCTACGAACGCATCTCGATCAAGCTGCGGGACGTGCGGGCCTCGGTGCAGGGCGACGCGGTCGCGCTGCCCAGTCTGGACGTGGACGCTCGAAACGTACGGGCCTCGCTGGACACCCTGCGCACCGGGCAGGGTGAGGTCGTGGCGGAGACGGTGAACGGCACCGGCACCATCAGCTACCAGAGCCTGTCCGCCCTGCTCGACCGGGAAGGGCTGACCCTCGGTGAACGGGACGGGCAACTCGCCGTCACCGCCCCGGTGGACGTCCTCGGCCAACGACTGACCGTCACCGGCACCGCCGACATCATCGTCGGTGAGCAGGGGCAGGTGTCCCTGAAGTTCGACGACCTGGACGCCGAAGGGCTGCCGGACGTGCCGTTGGCCCGCGCCCTGGTGAGCAACTTCGCCCGCAGCATCTCGGTCGACGTGCCCCTGCCGGAGTTGCCGTTCCAGCTCACCGTCCGCGAGGTCCGACCGCAGCCGCAGGGGCTGACGGTGACCGCCGACGCACGGGACGTGCCGATCAACTCGGCCGGCTGACCAGCGGCCCGGCGTCCCGGATGCTGGTCGGTCCGATAGAGAATTCTGGGATCGCTGGTAGGCTCCCTGCTCATGGGGACGCTCCTCACCAAACGGCGCGCGGTCGACCTGTGCCGCGTGGCCACCTGCCTGTGTCGCCCCGTCATCTGACGGCGGGGCTGTCTCGGGCCGCCTAGCGGCCAAGGCACTCGGGGCATGCGTACCTAGTTCCCGGTGCACCCCACCGGACGCCCGGCAGCGGCGCCGTCGCACGAACCCGTGATCCGTTCCGAGCTATGGGTCCCGCGCGTGGTGCGACACCATCACATCCGACAACCTCCGCGCGCTGGCTCACCATCCATCCTCACCAGGGAGTGATTCGATGAGTCGCGACACCGCACTCGTCTCGGCCGAGTGGGCCGAGAAGAACCTCGACGCCCCGGGCGTCGTCTTCGTCGAGGTCGACGAGGACACCTCGGCCTACGACTCCGGCCACATCGCCGGCGCCATCAAGCTGGACTGGAAGACCGACCTCCAGGACCCGGTCCGCCGGGACTTCGTCAACAAGACCCAGTTCGAGGCGCTGCTGTCCGAGCGGGGCATCAGCAACGACGACGTGGTCGTGCTCTACGGCGGCAACAACAACTGGTTCGCCGCGTACGCCTACTGGTACTTCAAGCTCTACGGCCACCGCGACGTCAAGCTGCTCGACGGCGGTCGCAAGAAGTGGGAGCTGGACGCGCGTCCGCTGGTCACCGACACCGTGACCCGCCCGGCGACGCAGTACGTCGCCGGCGAGCCGGACACCAGCATCCGGGCCTTCCGGGACGAGGTCGTCGACGCGATCGGCACCAAGAACCTGGTCGACGTACGCAGCCCCGACGAGTACGCCGGCCGCCTGCTCGCCCCCGCTCACCTGCCGCAGGAGCAGGCGCAGCGCGGCGGCCACATCCCGACCGCGATCAGCGTGCCGTGGTCGAAGGCGGCCAACGAAGACGGCACCTTCAAGTCGGACGACGAGCTGCGCAGGATCTACGGCGAGGCCGGGCTGGACGACAGCAAGGAGACCATCGCCTACTGCCGCATCGGCGAGCGCTCCTCGCACACCTGGTTCGTGCTCCAGGAGCTGCTGGGCCACCGCAACGTGAAGAACTACGACGGATCGTGGACCGAGTACGGCTCGCTGGTCGGGGTGCCGGTGGCGCTCGGCGACGAGCCGGGGGAGGCCTGAGATGACCGCACCCACCGCAGCAAGCACCGCCGCCGGTTGCGCGGCCCCCGACCAGGCGGCCCCGCTGCCCGCCGGCCTCGACCTGGAGCGGGAGACCGTCATCACCGGTGTCGTCCGCTCCGGGGAGGGCGAGGCGGTGGCCGGCGCGTACGTCCGGCTGCTCGACTCGACCGGTGAGTTCACCGCCGAGGTGGTGACCTCGCCGGCCGGTCAGTTCCGGTTCTTCGCCGCGCCGGGCGCCTGGACCCTGCGCGCACTGTCCCGCCAGGGCAACGGAGACACCACCGTGACCGCTGGCCGCGGCATCAACGAGGTGACGGTAACCGTCACCGACTGACCCCCACTGCAGACGGCGGGTGGCCTGCATCCCTCCCAGGAGGAATGCGGGCCACCCGCCGCCTTCACCCGCGCCCTACGCATCGCCCCGCCGTGCCGCCGCAGCAACTTCGCTGATGTTGCTGCCTCGACGACCGCCGGATGCAGCAGTATCCCGGAAACTGCCGGGAGTCGTGGGCGGGGTGTTGGTGGGGCGCCGGCCCGTGAGGGCCGGCGCCCCGCCGTGTTGGTCGGGTCAGATGCCGGTGGCTCTGGTGCAGGTGGAGGCGGGTTCCAGGGCGAAGTCGAGCGTGCCGACGATGCCCGCCTCGACGCGATGGCGCTGCACCTGCGGCACCCAGCCGTCCTTGGCCACGATCACCTCGTAGCGGCCCTTCGGCAGCCACCAGGCGTAGCGGCCGTCGGCGCCGGCCGTGAGGGTCGTTCCGGTACCGCCCGAGATCAGGTTCACCCGTACCGTCGCCGGGATACCGACCGTGACTCCGCCGCAGGTGGTGCCGGTGACGGTGCCCCGGATCTTGCCCCAGCTGGCCGGCGGCGACACGTTCATCTCCACCGCGACCGGGGTCACCGGGTACGGGCTGTCCGAGGCGATGGCGACCTCGCCCGCGTACCGGCCGGGTTGAGCGACGCCCGCCGCCTCGGTGGCGGTCAGGGTGACGGTCACCGTCCTCGACTCGCCCGGTGCGAGGGTGAAGGTGGTCGGGGACGTTTCCAGCCAGGGCAGGTCCGCCTCGGCTGCGCAGAGTTCCAGGCCACCGAGCCGCTCACTGTCCGCGCTGCCCACGAAGGACGTGGGTGAACCACCGATCTTGTACGCGCCGCAGGCGGCGGCCCCTCGGTACCGGCTGAACCGGACGTTGGGCAGGTCCCGCCAGGCTCCGGCGACCGGGTCGAAGCCGACGGTGCGGTTGGTGACCGCCGTCGAGCCGTCGGTCACCCCGCCGGCCATCACCAGCAGCCCGCCGGCGGCCGCGTACTGGGAACCCCACAGGTCCAGCGGCAGGTCCGGCAGCGGACTCCAACTGTCGGCAGCGGGGTCGTACCGGTAGGCGTCGGTGTACTCGGTGCTGCCCGTACCACCGGCGCAGTAGACCGAGGCGCCGATGCCGCCGCAGGCCAGCCAGGACACCGGGTGCGGGTAGGCGGCACCGGTGCTGAACGAGCCCGCCGCCGGGTCGAACACCACGAGTCCGTCGCTGTCGGTGCAGGTGGCGTCGGCGCAGCCGCCCACCAGGTACACCTTCCCGCCGACCACGGCCGAGCCGGCCGCCGCGACCGGTGCCGGGTTGGTCACTCCCGGCAGGGTGCTCCACGTTCCGGCGGCCGGGTCGAAGACGTCGACCGTGGCCACGGTGGCGTCGTCCGCGCCCCAACCGCCGATCACGTAGAGCTTGCCGTCGACCGCCACCGCGGCGGGCTTGGAGCGCACCGTCGGCAGGTCGGGCAGCGCGGTCCAGGCACCGGACCCCGGGTCGTACACCCAGGCCTTGCGCTCGGTGCCGGTGCCACCGCCACCGCCGACCGAGTAGATCTTCCCCTCCAGCCAGGCGGCGGCGTTGTCGAAGATCGCCGCCGGCAGCTTGGCGATCTCGCTCCACGCCTCGTCCTCGGCGACAGCGGCCTGCGGTGCCGCCCCGCCGTACGCGGTGCCGGTGCGAGCCTTGCTGATCCCCTTCACCTTCTGCTCCCGCAGTGGCGCGCCGGCGCGCCGGAGCAGGTCGAACTGGCCGGCGCGCTCCAGCAGGTCCACGGTGGCCGGCGCGGTGCCGGTGTTGCTGACCGTCACCCGGGTGGTGCGGGTGCTGCCGTACGGCTGATGTGACTCGATCGACGTCGGGCTGACCGTCAGCCGGCCGGCGGCGAGGGCGAAGTTGGCCCGCTTCACCCGGTCGGCGGTGACCGTCACCTCCTTGGTGACCGGTGCGTACGGGGTGCGCTCGGCGGTGAACGGATGGGTGCCGGTGAGCCCGGAGAACAGCCAGTAGAAGCCGTCCGGCTCGGCCGGATCCTCGGGCGTGGCCGCCGAGACCGCCCGCTCCTCGGGACGGTGGTCGCTGGTCACCGTCACGCCGTTGAGCGGGTCACCGGTGTTGCGGTCGGTGGTGGTGCCGACCACCAGCCCACCGGGCACGGGCGAACACTCACGGTTGACCACCGCCACGTCGTCGACCTGCCACCACCAGGCGAAGGTGCCCTTGAAGCGGAAGCGGACAAGTGCGGAAGCGGCGTTCGCGGCCGGGTCGAGTGGTACCTCCTCGACCCGGGGACCACGGCGGCTGGCGGTCTGGTGCCAGACGTTGGTCCAGGTCTCGCCGCCGTCGGTGGAGACGTCGATGTCGGCGGTGTCGCTGATGCCGACGGCGCGCCAGTCGCTGCGGAACCGCAGCACCGGTGCGGCGGTCGTGGACAGGTCGATCGGTGGGGCGATCAGGTCGGTGTCCTGCGTGTTGCCGGAACCGAGGGCGTCACTGTCGATGATGGCGAAGCCGCCGGTGCCACCGGTGAGGTTGCCCCGGGAACGGGGATCGTCGAAGACCCAGCCACCGGAGGCGGTGCGGTTCTCCACCCGCCAGCCGGGCGGGGCGCTCGTCGTGTCGAAGCTCTCGGTGAGCAGCGGCGTGCCGAACTGTGCCGTGTAGCCGGCGGCGGTGCAGGCGGCGTCCACGGGCACCGCCACGTTGACCTTGGTGGCGTCGTCGCCCACGGCCACCTCGCGGGTGACGGTGTGGTAGCCCGGGTACTGGGCGGTCACGGTGAACCGGTACGCGGTGTTGCCGGGCAGGGTGACGGAGTAGCGGCCGGTGACCGGGTCGGTGAAGACCGGATCGCCGGGCCGACCCGCCACCTCGATCTTGGCGTACAACGGCCAGCCGTGACCGGAACCGTCGGTGACCTTTCCGCTCACCGTCACAGCCGGCGTGGCCAGCAGGGCGAAGTCCTGGTCGACGGTGCCACCGTCGGGCACCGTCACGGTCGCCGACTGGTCGGCGTAGCCGTAGGCGCTTGCGGTGAGCGTGGTCTCGCCGGCGGGCAGGGTGAGCGCGTAGCGCCCGTCGGCGTCGGTGGTGGTGCTGCGGGTGCCGTCGGTCACCGTCGCGCCGGACAGCGGGTCGTCGTCGCCGGAGTCGGTGACCACGCCGGTGACCCGGCCCACCGGTCCGCGTGGTGCGTCCCGCACCGCCGCGTACGCGTCGAGCCGCCCCTCACCGAAGACGTTGTTGTCCGCCGGAGTGCCGCCGCAGGTGGTGGCATCGACGTCGCGGGCCGTACGGTCCAGCAACTCCTCGGTCGCGGCGAGGTCCCCGCGCAGGCCCGGTGCCGCCGCCCAGAGCAGTGCCACCGTCCCGGAGACGTGCGGCGCGGCCATCGACGTGCCGTTGAACGAGGCGTATCCGCCGTTGCGGACGCTGGATCGGACGTTGCTGCCGGGCGCGGCGATGTTCGGCTTCAGCGGGTCGGTGCCGGAGCCGCGCCCGGAGAACCCGGCGATGACGTTGTTCACGTCGTACGCGCCGACGGCGTACGCGTCGGTGTAGTCGCCGGGTGAGCCGGCGCTGCCGCAGGCCGGTCCGTCGTTGCCGGAGGAGAAGACGGGGAACATCCCGGCGGCCCGCCAGGCGGCCACGGTCTGCTGGTACCAGGGGTCGCCACCGTCGCCGCCCCAGGAGTTGTTGACGATGTCGGGCCGCAGATCGGGCCGGGGGTTCTGGCCGTTGGCGTCGGTGGGGGCGAGCACCCACTGACCGGCGGCCAGCAGCGAGGCGTCGGAGCAGTTGTTCGACTCGCAGCCCTTGGCGGCGATCCACTTCGCACCGGGTGCGACGCCGATCTGGTTGCCCGCACCGTCGTCGCCGACCATGGTGCCCATGGTGTGCGTGCCGTGATCGTTGTTGTCGCAGGGCGCGGTGCCGGTGCACACGCCGGCCGGGTCGAACCAGTTGTACGCGTGCTCGAAGCTGCCGCCGCCGAGGTTGCCCCGGTAGGAGGCGACGAGCGCGGCGTGGTCGTAGCGCACGCCACTGTCGATGTTGGCCACCACGATGCCCTCGCCGCGGGTACCGAACTCGTCCCACACCCGAGGTGCGCCGATGTTGGTGAGGCCCCATTCGACCGCGGCGGTGCGCGCCCGAGCGGCCTCGGTCTCGGTGGGCCGGATCAGGGGGTAGCTGCGACTCGGCTCGATCCGGGCCACCTCGGGCCGGCGGGCGATCTCGTCGAGCAGTTCCTTGTCGCCCTCGACCCGCACCGCGTTGGCGATCCAGTACGCGGTGTGCGGCACCTTGCGCTCGTCGAGGAGCGTCCGCAGGTCGCGTTGGGTACGGCTGGCCGTGGTGGTGAGCAAGCGGTGCACCTCACCGGCCCGGGCGTCGGGGTCAGGCAACCGGGCGGCCTGCGCCAACGGCGCGGTGTCGGCCAGATAGACCAGGAACGGTGCGGTCGACGTGGTGCCGAGCTGGTCGAGCAGCGCCGGGTCGACGGCGGCCCGGTGCGGCGCCGTCGGTTGGGCCGGCGCGGCGAGCGCCGGTTGACCGGTGACGCCCAGCACGGCGGCGGTCAGCACCGCCACCGCCCGCCAGCGTGGCGACCGGGTGGATGGTCGTGTGAACAAGGTTCCTCCCCACGTCGTCGGTCCCGATCCGTTCGGGCCCGCACACCCGCGCGCCGCGACGCGGCGGCGCGGAGCGGCCGGGGCGATGTGGGTGGCCGGTGGTGGTGCCTCCGCCCGCTGAAAGTCATGCTCTTGCCCCGACCGTCGGTGATCAATGGAAGGCGTCGGTCAGTACTCGGTCAGTGACGAGGCGCGATCCTGACCGTTAGCCTGAAACCAGGTGCCATCGGTGACCGTCACTGGCGATCGGTGGGAGTCGCAGGTCTCGGGGTGCCCTGGGGGAGGCTTCGTGTCCGGTACAGAATTTCCGATCCTGGTCTGCGTCAGCTCCGATGCCACCGTGCGGCAGCGGGTGGTGCAGCGGCTGGAGGGTGTCGGGCCGGTGGTGATCTGTGCGGACCTCGCCCAACTGCGGGCGGTGTTCCCCACGCCACCGACGGAGTCCGGCGGGTCGGGCGACGAGCCTGCCGAGCGCCCCCCGGAACGGCCGGCGACCTGGGGAGACCTGGTGGTCGACCGGGCCGGGCACCTGGTCACCTGGCGTGGTGCACCGCTGGGGCTGACCCGCACCGAGCGGGAACTGTTGGCCCGGCTGGTGAGCCGGCCGATCACGTTGTGGAGCTACGAACGGCTGTTCGCCTCCGTCTGGGGCGGCGCCTACCTCGGCGACACCGCGATTCTGCACTCAGCGGTGAAGCGGCTGCGCCGCAAGCTGCGGGCGCTGTCCGACGGGCCGCAGGTGCAGACCGTACGCGGCGTCGGCTACCGGTTGAGCATGCCGCCGGAGGCCGGCGACGGGCGTCCCAACGGACGGGCGTACCAGGCGTGACACGATGACCGGGTGAGCAGCGCCGTCCATGCCGAGTACCCTTCGCCGACCGGTCCCCGACCACCTGCCGCCGGCTCCCGGTTGCCGCGCTGGCTGATCGCGGCGACGGCGCTCTGGGCGGTGCTGCTGGCCGGCCTCACCTGGATGTCCTCGGCCGAGGATCCGCCGACCGTCCGTGAGCAGCGCACCCTGTCGCAGGCCGGGCCGGTGGTCGACGGCGCGATAGGTGAACTCGTCGCGGCGGCCGGCGGCGGTGTGCCGGCGCTGAGCCCACCCGAGGTCGACCGGGGCTGCCGGATCAGCCCGTTCGCGGACGGTGCGACGCTGATCCGCGCGGTCGACCTGGCCGCGCCGGTGGGCGAGGAGCGGGCCCTGCTGGAGCAGATCGCCGAGCGGCTGCCCGGGCGGTGGCGGGCCGGTGTCCGGCTCACCCCGGAGGGTCCGCGCCTACGCGGCGACGCGGGCGAGTTCGTCACCGTGACCGGGCGGCCGGCGACCGACGGCCGGATCAGGTTCACCGTCGACACCGGGTGCCGGCCGGTGGGTGACGACTACGACAGCGCGGGGTCCGCCCGGCCGGCCCGGAGGCCGACGCACTGGCCGAGGCGGTGCGGGCGCTTAACGGCCGGGCCGGTGCCCCCGACTCGGTGACGAGCGCCCCGTGCCCCGGTGGCGCGACGGCCCGTACCGTCCGGACCGTCGTCGAGCCGGTGGCCGCGGCGCCACAGGCCGCGCTCGCGCCGCTGGCCGGCGGCACGCCGGTGGTGGAAACCCCGAGGTGTACGCCTACCGGCGCGACGGTGTCGCGGTGCTCGCCGATCTCCAGCCGGACCGGGTCGTGGTCTCCGCGACGACGGGTTGCGCCGGCTGAGCGGCGACCCGTCGCTGCCGGTCAGTCAGGTCGGGCCGGCCCCTGGTCGCGACTGCGGCCCAGCGCGTCGACCCGGCCCCATCGGCCGGGGATGTCCAGCAGTTCCACCCGGCCCATGCCGGCCGGCACGTACGGGTCGATGATGAGGTGCTCGCCCTGGGGTTCGAGGCCGAGCATCACCCGTAGCAGCAGCAGCGGGGTGCCCGCCGACCAGGCCTGCGGGCTGCACGCGGTGGGGTACTCCACCGGGTAGTCGGTCAGGTCACGTTCGTAGCCGGCGAAGGCCTCCGGCAGCCGGCCGAAGAAGTAGCGGGACGCCGCGAACATCGACTCGCAGATCCGTCCCGCCTCCTCCCGGAGACCGTACTTCCACAGTCCCCAGGCGATGATCGAGTTGTCGAACGGCCAGACGGTGCCGACGTGGTAGCCGATCGGGTTGTATCGGCCCTGGTCGTCGGCGAGGGTACGGACGCCCCAGCCGGAGAAGAGCCGGGGACCGAGCAGGTGCTCGGCGACCCGCTGCGCCCGGGACTCGTCGACGATGCCGCTCCACAGCAGGTGCCCGATGTTGGACGTGAGCGCGTCGACCGGGCTGCCGTCGGAGTCCAGGGCCAGCGCGTAGTACTCCTTGTCGGGCAGCCAGAAGTCCCGGTTGAAGCGTTCCTTCAACTCGGCGGCCTCGCGTTCCAGCCGGTCGGCGTAGACCGGGTCGTTCCAGCACAGGCGGGCCAGCCGGGCACCGCGCAGCTTCGCGTCGTAGGCGTAGCCCTGCAACTCACAAGTCGCCCGCGGAAAGCTCGGTAGCCGACCGTCGGAGTAGCAGATCGCGTCCCAGGAGTCCTTCCAGCACTGGTTCTCCAGGCCGACCTGAGGGCTGCGGGTCTGGTACCAGACGTATCCGGTGCCGAGCAGGTCGCCGTAGGTGTCGTTCCAGGTCAGCGCGGCTCGAACCGAGAACTCCAACCGTTTGACCAACTCGACGTCGCCGGTCCACCGCTCGTACTCGTCGAGCAGGATCACGAACAGGGCGGTCGAGTCGGCCGCGCCGTAGTAGGGCGAGTGCGGCTGCTCCTCGAAGCCGGCCGACTCGCCGTAGCGCAGCTCGTGCAGGATCTTGCCCGGCTCCTCGTCGCGGAAGTCGTCCACCCGGTGGCCCTGCAGCCCGGCCAGCATGGTCAACGTCGGTGGGATCAGCTCCGGCACGAACGGCAGCACCTGAAGCGAGGTGAAGATGCTGTCCCGGCCGAACAGCGTCATGAACCACGGCAGGCCGGCGGCCATCAGCCGGACGCCGAGCGCGATCGACTCGTAGCGCAGCGCGGCCAGGTCGTTCAGGCTGCGCCGGTACGCCCCGGCCATCGGTTCGCAGTCGCAACCCAGCTTGGGTGCCCGAGCGACGAACTCTGCGTGCTCCACCTCGATCGCCGGCGTCGTCCGGCTGCCCGCGAAGGGCAGCAGGGAGCGGACGTCCTGACCACGGGCACCGTAGATGACGACGTTGACCGTCAACCGGGTGGTCCACTCGCCGTGCGGCCCGATCCGGATCGGAAAGGTCATGCCCCGGCGATCGACCTGGGCGGCGGCGCTGCTCGTGATCGTCGTCTCGCGGTGGAACGCGTCCCGCTGGTAGGTCAGCCGCAGCGAGTTCTCGCCGGGTGCGGCGGTGTTGTGTCCCTTCTTGCGCTGGGTGTCCTTGATCTCGAAGATGTCCGCGAAGTCGGACGCCATCTCCATCCGGACGGTGAAGCTCATCTCCTGCCCGGAGTGGTTGAGCACGGTCAGTTCCTCGGACAGGTCACCGCTGATCGCCCGACTCCTGATCACCGAAACCTTCGCGTCCAGGAAGTGGGTCGGCTCGCCGGGTACCAGGAAGTAGCGGGTCCGGTGGGACACGGCGTCGTCGATGGAGAGCGCGTGCAGCCGCTCACCGTCGATCAGCAGCAGCCAGGTGGACAGGAAGCGGGTGTCGAAGGCGAACAACCCGGTGGGAAAGTCCAGCGAGGGCTCGACGTCTCCACGGCGGTCGCTGACCATGAACGTGTTGCCGTCGAGGATGCTGACCAGCTCCTTCACCGGGTCCACCTGGCGTGTTCGCGGGCGACCTCGCGCGGGTCGCGGGTACCGGGTGCGGACGGGAAGAACAGGCGGAAGGCGAGGAACAGCACCACGTCGCCGCGAAAGGTGCTCTCGTTACGAAGCACCGCGGAGATCGCCTGTGCGCGTCCGGTGACCAGCCGGTCGAAGAGATCGACCCCGCAGTACCAGGTCGCGTCGCCCGGCTCCGCCCCCTGGTCGACCTCTGCCGCGCCGGGCCGCATCCGGACCAGCCAGTGTTCGGTGCGGTGTCCCTCGGACAGGTCGATCCGCAGCGTTCCCACGACCGGAGTGCGGAGGACTTCCGGGGCGCGGGCCGGCAGGGTCGCGAAGAACTGCTGGGTGGCCTCGGTCACACCCGAATCGTAGGCATTCGCCCGCCTTGTCGGGCGGGTTCCGTCGCCTTCCCAGGCAGCATCCCGCGAGCCTGCCCGGGCGCTGACCGGCCAGTCAGTAGACGAGCGCCTGCGCGCCCTCGGCCATCGTCTCCTCGACGAAGACCGCCGCCCCGGCGATCCGTACCCCGGGGATCACGTCGCCGGAGTCGATGTCCCGGCGTGCGGCGCACTGGGTACAGGCCGTCACCGTGCCGGTGGCGAGGATCACGTGCAACAGCTCGGCCAGCGGGGCCGAGTGCGGCAGTTCGAAGCTCTGCGCCCGGCCGGGCAGCGCGAACCAGGTCGACTCCCCGGTCAGCCAGAGGGAGACGGACACCCCGGCGGCGGCTGCGGTGGCCGCCACGGTGAACGCCTGGGCGCACCGTTCCGGTGCGTCGGCGCCGGCGGTGGCCTTGACGACGAGAGTGCGGGCCATGACCGCCAGCATAGGATGACCCGGATGGTCACCGAGATCGGGTTCGTCAGCCTGCTGGTCGCCGGCCTGGGCGCGCTCGCCGGTGGCCTGGTCTACCTGGCGGTACGGATATCGAGAGGCAAGTGGTGATCCGGTGAGTGACGACAATCCGTTGGCGCCGCCGCCCTGGCTGAACGCGCCACCGGTGGAGGCGTACCCCTTCGAGGAGAGTCACGACCTGCGGGTCGGCCCGAAGCTGCACCCCGCGCTCGACGGCCTGCTGCCGTACATCGGCGTGTGGCGGGGGCGGGGGCGGGGCGGCTTCCCCACCATCGAGGACTTCGACTTCGCCCAGGAGATCCGGATCAGCCACGACGGGCGGCCGTTCCTGCACTACGAGTCGCGGGCGTGGATCCTCGACGAGCAGAGCCGGCCGGTGCGGCCGGCCGGCCGGGAGGTCGGCTGGTGGCGTCCGGTGCTGGCCGGTGACCGGGCCACCGACGAGCTGGAGGCTCTGCTGACCACCCCGACCGGGGTGATGGAGCTGCACCTCGGCCGGCGCAAGGGCACCCAGGTGGAGTTCGTCACCGACGCCGTGGTGCGCACCTCCACCGCCAAGGAGGTCACCGCCGGGCACCGCCTCTTCGGCATCGTCGAGGGCGCCCTGCTCTACGCACAGGACATGGCAGCCGTCGGTCAGCCGCTGTCTCCGCATCTGTCCGCCCGCCTCATCCGGGTCGCGGGCTGATCCGCCCGCTGGCGGAACGGGCCTGCCGGGGCCTCGGCTCGGCGCACCCGAGAACGCGGCCTCAGGGCAGCGGAAAGCCGAGCAGTTCCTGCAACGGGCGGGTCAGCGGGCTGAGCGGCAGCGGCTCGGCGTCGAGGGTGTGCACCGCGACCAGGCCGCGTACCGACGAGGTGAGCCATACCCCGTCGGACCCGCGCAGGTCCGCCGGGGTGACCATGCGTTCGGCGGCCCCGCAGCCGACGTCGGCGCAGCGGGCGAGCAGCCAGGCGACGGTGGTGCCGGGCAGGATGCCGGTGCGTCGGGCGGGCACCGTGCACAGCGTCTCCCCGGCCAGCCAGACGAGGTTGGCGGTCGGGCCTTCCAGGGCGTACCCGTCGGAGGAGATCCAGAGCACGTCGTCCACGCCGGCCCGGGCGGCCCAGCGTCGGGCGGCGCTGCTCGCCCCGTACGACGTGGACTTGATGCCCGCCGGCAGCCAGTCCAGTTCCGGGCGGGCCTCGGCGGGCACGCCCAGGGAGAGGGTGGCCACCCGCACGCCGTCGTGCCGGGCCTGCCGGGCTGTGGGGGGCACCTCCGAGAGGGTGGCGTACACCGTCGGTGGGCCGCCGCTCTCCGGCCCCCGGGTGCAGACCAGCCGAAGCGCGCCCTCCACCTCCGCGGGCCAACCGGCGGCCACCTGGTCGAGCAGCTCGACCAGGGCGTCGTCCGCCGGGAGGGTCAGTTCGACGGCCGCCGCGCCGGCCCGCAGCCGGGTCAGGTGCTCCTGGCGCAGCCAGGGCCGTCCGTCGCGGAGGTGCATGGTCTCGAAGAGTCCGTCACCGCGCAGCACGCCGAGATCGTCGCCGCGCAGTATCGGCTCCCCGACCGGCAGCCGCCCGCGACCCAGCACGCCGATCCGCGAGGTCACCACGGGGGCCGAGCATAGTGCGACGCCGGTCGCGCCGGGAGGTGCGCGCCGGCCCGAACTATGATCGGGGGGTGTCCGAATCCTCCCTCGCGGAACTGCTCCGCGCCCGTGGGCTGCGGCTGACGGCGCAGCGACAGCTGATCCTCCAAGCGGTGCTGGACCTGGGGCACGCCACCCCTGAGCAGGTGCACACCGCCGTACGCGAGGTCGCCGCCGGGGTCAACATCACCACCATCTACCGCACGCTGGAGCTTCTGGAGCGGCTCGGCCTGGTCACCCACACCCACCTCTCGCACGGGTCGCCGACCTACCACGCCGCCGGTGAGGACCAGCACGTGCACCTGGTCTGCCGCGAGTGCGGCGCGATCGACGAGATGGATCCGGAACTGATGCGTCCGCTCTCCGACCAACTGGCCGGGGAGCGGGGCTTCCGGGTGGACATCGGGCACGTCTCCTTCTTCGGCCTCTGCGCGCGGTGCGGAAACGGGGAGCAGACATGATCGACATCGCGGGCGCGGTGGCCGTGGAGAGCATCGACGAGGCCAGCCGGGACCAGCCGGAGCCGGTGCACGCCGCAGCCGGGGTGCGGGGCGTGGCGGCGCACTACGGCGACCCGATGCGCGAGCAGCGCCAACTGGACACCGAGGTGGGCCTGGTGGACCGATCGCACCGGGGAGTCGTCGCGGTGCCGGGTGCGGAGCGCATCTCCTGGCTGCACACCCTCACCACCCAGCACCTCGCCGAGCTGGGGCCGTGGCAGGGCACCGAACTGCTCGTACTCTCCCCGCACGGTCATGTCGAGCAGCACGCCATGGTGGCCGAGGACGGTGACACCACCTGGCTCGACACCGAGCCGGGGGCGACCGGTGGGCTGCTGACGTACCTGGAGAAGATGCGGTTCTTCAGCCAGGTCGACCCCCGGGACGCCACTGCCGAGCACGCACTGCTGTCGTTGGTCGGGCCGAAGGCCGTCGAGGCGGTGGCGCTGCTCGATGTGCTGCCGCTCGCCGAGCCGGACGTGGTGGGACTGCCCGGCCCGAAGTTCCGGTCCGGTGAGCTGCCACCCCGCCCGACCGCCCGCTACCACGTGCGGCCGCTGCCGCAGGGTGGCTGGGCCCGGCGCGGTCCGCTCGGCGTGGACCTGCTGGTTCCCCGGCCCGCGATGGACCAGGTGGTCGCGCGGCTGCGCGACAACGGGGTGCCCCCGGTGGGGCTGTGGGCGTACGAGGCGGTGCGGGTGGCCGCCCGGCAGGCCCGGGTCGGCGTCGACACCGACCACCGGACGATCCCCGCCGAGGTGAACCTGATCGCGCCGGCCGTGCACCTGGACAAGGGCTGCTACCGGGGTCAGGAGACGGTCGCCCGGGTGCACAACATGGGCCGCCCACCGCGCCGGCTGGTGCTGCTGCACCTCGACGGGGTGGCCACCGACCAACTACCGGTCGCCGGCACCCCGGTGACCCTGGACGGCCGTCCGGTCGGCTTCGTCGGCACCGCGGTCCTTCATCACGAACTGGGCCAGGTCGCGCTCGCGGTGGTCAAGCGCTCGGTGCCCGACGACGCCGCGCTCCGCGTCGGCGACAGCGCCGCCGCCATCGACCCCTCGTAGACGCCGACTCCGCTGGTGGCCGGGGGCGCTCTAGGATCGCCGGCATGACGACAGGGACGTTGATCACGGTTGCCCCCACCGGCGCGGAGTCGGCGAAGACCGAGGTGCCGGCGCTGCCGGTGACCCTCGACGAGTTGCTGCTCACCGCCAAGGAGTGCGAGGCGCTGGGTGCCGCCGTGATCCACGTGCACATCCGGGACGACGAGGCCCGGCCGACCCTGGACCTGGGCCGGCTCCGCGCGACCGTGGCGGCGCTGCGGGAGAGCACCGATCTCATCGTGCAGCTGTCCACCGGAGGCGCGGTCACCGACCCCGAGGCCGACCGGCTCGCGGTGCTGGAGGCCGCACCGGACATGGCCTCCTGCACCATGGGTACGGTCAACTTCGGTGACGAGGTCTTCCTCAACCGGTGGGAGTTCGTCGTCGAGCTGCACACCCGGATGCAGGAGCGGGGCATCGTGCCCGAGTACGAGATCTTCGACCTCGGTCACCTCGGTGCCCTGCAGCGCCTGTTGGGGAAGTACGGCCTGCCGCACGGCGGCCACGTCCACGTCGACTTCGTGATGGGGGTGCCGGGCGGCATGCCGGGCACCACGGCGACGCTCGTGGCGGCTCAGCAGATGCTCCGGGACCTGCCGGAGGGCACCACGTTCTCGGCGACCGGCATCGGCCGTACCAGTCTTCCGGTGCTGCTCGCCGCGCTCTCGGCCGGCGGTCACCTGAGGGTCGGGATGGAGGACACGGTCACGTACGCGAAGGGCCGCCCGGTGGAGTCGAACATGCAACTGGTGGCGCGGGCGGTCGGCTTCGCCCAGCTCGCGCAGCGTCCACCGCTGAACACCGCCGAGGCCCGGGTGCTGCTCGGCCTGTAAGGCGCGGGTCGCCCGGCGTTCTTTACCCCCGGAGGTGGAGTACCAGCTCACCCCAGGGTGAGCGCGGCCGGACACCTCGGTACCGTCCACGTCGTGGGAAAGACGTACGAGGGCGGCGTGCCGCTCGCCGAGGTGGTCCGGTCCGGTTTCGTGGAGGGCGTGCACCGTGGCTCGGTGGTGGTGCTCGACAGCACCGGCGCACCGCTGGCCGCCGCGGGTGACATCACCTCGCCGATCTTCCCGCGCTCGTCGAACAAGCCGATGCAGGCGGTCGGCATGCTCCGCGCCGGGCTGTCGCTTACCGAACCCGCCGACCTGGCCATCGTCGCGGCCAGCCACGCGGGGGAGGAGTTCCACCTGGCCCGGGTCGCCGGGCTGCTCGCGGGTGCCGGTCTCGACGGGGACGACCTGCACTGCCCGCCGGATCTGCCGGTCGGCGATCTCGCGCGGATGGCGGTGCTGCGGGCCGGCGGCGGCCCGAGCCGGATCCAGATGAACTGCTCCGGCAAGCACGCCGGGATGCTGCTGACCTGCCGGTCCGCCGGTTGGCCGATGGAGGGCTACTGGCGTGCCGACCACCCGCTGCAGCGCCGGCTGCGTGACACGGTGGAGGAGTTCACCGGCGAGGAGGCGGTGGCCGTCGGCGTCGACGGCTGCGGCGCTCCGGTGCTGTCCGCGTCGTTGACCGGACTGGCCACGGCGTTCCTGCGGATGGTCGCCGCCGAAGGTGACACCGGGGCGGGGATGGTGGCCGACGCGATGCGGGCCCACCCGGAGGTGGTCGGCGGTACGCAGGCGGACGACACCCGACTGATGCGTGGCGTACCCGGACTGCTGGCGAAGATCGGCGCGGAGGGTGTCATCGCCGCGGCGCTGCCCGACGTCGGTGCCGTCGCGCTGAAGATCGACGACGGCGCCGGCCGCGCCCGGATGCCGGTCCTGGTCTCGGCCCTGCGCCGACTCGGCGTTGACGCCCCGGTCCTCACGGAGTTCGCCGAAATACCGATCTTCGGTGGCGCCCTCCCCGTAGGCGCCACCCGCCCCCTCTGGTAACCACCCACCCCACCCGCATCCCCACGACTCGTTGATCAAGACGTTTTGGTCGGGTTTCGCGCCGCTCCCGACCAAAACTTCTTGATCAACCGGAGAGGTGGGGGTGGTTTAGGGGAGGAAGGTTAGGAGGGGGGTGTTGATCTGGGTGGGGCGTTCGAGGGGGAGTAGGTGGGCGGCGTTCGGTACGTCGGGTAGGCGCACCGCCTGTCGAGCCTCCGCCGCGATGCGATCGGCCAGGTGACGGATGTCAGGCACGTCCGCCGCCCCGGCCGCGACCAGTACGGGCATGGTCAGCTCGGCCAGTCGCCCGATGGCCGGCGGGTCGAGTTCGGCCACGTCCACGGCGCTGAGTGCCAGCTCGGCGGCGAGCGCCCGTTCGTCCATCTCGGTGGCGAAGGCGACCAACTCCGGGTCGACGTCAGCGGGTTCGCGGTCCGGACCGACCACCCAGAACCGCACCTCACCCGCGGCCGTCGCGGCGAAGTCCTCCGGGTCGACGTCGCCGACCAGGTTCTCCCACAGCTCGTTCGTCTGCTCCGACCATTCGTGACCGGACACCGCGGTGCCGAGCAGGGCGAGGGCGCTCACCCGGTGCGGGTGGGCGAGCGCGGTGTCGATCGCCACCGCCCCGCCGAAGGAGCAGCCGACCAGGGCCGCGCTGGCCAACCCGAGGGCGTCGAGCAGGCCGACCACGTCGTCGTGGTGGGCGAAGGCGCTCGGCGGCAACTCGGACTCCCCGTAACCGCGTAGGTCGACAGTGATCACCCGGTGCCGGGTCGCGAGCGGTGCGATCTGGTCCCGCCACATACGGCGGTCGGCGATACCAGCGTGCAGCAGGACGACAGGCGATCCGGTGCCGGCCTCGTCGTACGCCAGCAGGGCTCCATTTACCTGGATCTTGGTCACCGCAGGACGGTACGACCGGGCGTGCGGGGTTCGCAAGCGGGTGATGAGACGTTGCTAACTCCGGCTAGCACTTTGCTTGCAGCTGCTAGCAGGGCGGGCTAGCGTTGAGTCATGGCCACTCCCAAGGACCTTCCCGACGTCGGCGGGTTCATTCGTGATCTGCGGCGGAATGCGAAGATTTCGCTTCGGCAACTGGCCGAGCAGGCGGGGGTCAGCAACCCCTACCTCAGCCAGATCGAACGAGGCCTGCGCCGGCCCAGCGCCGAGGTGCTCCAGCAGCTCGCCAGCGCGTTGCGGGTCTCCACTCCGGCGATGTACCTGCGGGCCGGTCTGCTCGACGACAAGGAGGGCCAGGGCGTGCTGGCCGCCATCGCCGTCGACCCGGACCTGACGATGGCCCAGAAACAGTCCCTGACCCAGATATATGAGACATTCCGCCGGGAGAACTCGCGGCTGGCCGAGGCGACCGCGACGATGACCGGCGCGAGCGGCGAGGGCGACGCGCCCACCACGGGCGACCGGGCCGGCGGCTCCGTCGCGAGCGGCGCGGCCGGCGTCTCCGACGCGGCTGACGTCACCGCCCCCGACGTGGCGAATCTGGCCGCGACCGGGCCCACCACCACGGCGGGCACCCCGACCGAGGCGGTGCTCGAATCGGTCGCCGTGACCGAGGCGGGTTCCGCGCCCGCTCCGAACAGCACCCCAGCCAGGAAGGCCGCCCGCAAGGTGGTCCGCAAGACCGCGACCGCGGTCCAGGAGGAGAAGTAGTCATGACCCAGCCGAAGACCAACCGCATTCCTGCCCCGATCTACGCCGCGGCCGGCGCCGGTGAACTGGCCCTGCAGCAGCTGCGCAGACTGCCCACCGTGGTCGGTGAGCTGCGTGACCGTGCCGTCGCCGACGGTGGCCGGGTCGTCAGCGAACTCGGCGGCAAGGCCGTCGTCACCGGTTTCGAGCTGCGCCAGAAGGCCAACGACACGCTGCGCAACGCCAACCGGACGGCCGAGTCGCTGCGGCAGAAGGCCGCGCCAGCGGCCGACCTGAACCGGCTGCGCGAGCACGCCGACCTGGCCAAGCTCCGCGAGGCGGCGGATCTGCACAAGCTGCGCGAGACGGCCGATCTGAACAAGCTGCGTGGGGCGGCCGATCTGGACCGGCTGCGCGAGCTGGCCACCCGTAACGCGGCCGCCGTCGTCGCCGGCGCCCAGGCCGCTCAGGAGCGGGCGCTGGCCGCGTACGGGGCGCTGGTGGCGCGGGGTGAGCGGGTCGTCGGCACCGGTGTGCTGGAGGTCGCCGACACGGTGAACACCGACATCGAGGCGACCGAGGCCAGCGTTGCCGCCGCGCCTGCCGCTCCCGCCGAGGAGACCGCACCGGCCGCCGTCAAGCAGGCCGACGCCGCACCGGCCGAGGTGCCGAGCCCGGCCGAGGTGGCCGAGATCGTGGAGGCCAAGCCGGCTGCCGCGAAGAAGACCACCCGGGCGAAGTCGACCACCCGGCAGACCGCCGCCAAGCGGACCGACAGCCCGTCGGCGAAGCTCCCCCGGGGCGCCAAGCGGAGCCAGTGAGTCAGCAGCCGGCGACCCCGGGACCGTCCTGTCGCCACGGACCCGGGGTCGCCGGCATAAGCTTGCCGTCATGGCCAACGCCGCGCCGATCTTCGTCTTCGACGTCCGCTACGTGATCGAGCTGATCCTGTTCGTCTTCGCGCTTGTCGTGCAGGGGGTGGCTCTCGTGCACGCCGTGACGCAACGTTCCGATGCGTTCCCGGCCATCGGGACCCTGCCGAAGGGCGGCTGGATCGCGATCCTGGCGGTCACTCTCCTGCTCACCCTGCTCACCCGCTCCACCCTCAGCATCTTCGGGCTGATCGGGGTGGCGGCGGCGCTGATCTACCTGCTCGACGTCCGGGTCGGGCTACGTGACCTCGGCGACAACCGAGGGTCCTGGTGAGAGCTTTCCGCTGGCCACCACCACCGGACGGTGGACCGCGCACCTGGGGGCCCGGCCCGGGTGCCCCGCGCAGCGGCCGGCCGCCGTTGCCCGACCCGGAGACCGAACTGGTCGCCACCCCGCACGGCGTACGACTGGAGCGGCTGGTCACCGGCGTCGGTGACCCGGTCACCGTCTTCGCGCACGGGCTGGCCAACGGCATCGCCACCACCCGACCCTTCGGCAGCGGCGTCACCGGTCGCCGGGTCTTCTTCCAGTTCCGTGGCCATGGCCGTTCCGACGCGCCCGACGGGCCGTGGAGCTATCTGGACCTGGCCCGCGACCTGCGGGCGATCGCCGACCTCAGCGGTGCCACCCGCGCCTTCGGGGCCAGCCTGGGTGCCGGTGCGCTGTGCCGGCTGCTCGCCGAGAGCCCGGAACGGTTCGAGCGGCTGGTCTTCTTCCTGCCCGCCGCGCTCGACCGGCCACGCGGACCGCTCGCCCGAGCCCGGCTGACCGAGCTGTTGTCGGCGGTGGAGAGTGGGGACGCCTCGGCGGCGGCGGAGGTCGTCTCCACCGAGCTGCCACCGGCCGTACGCAACACGCCGGCCGGCTGGGCCTACCTGCGGCAACGGCTGGACCACCTGCTGCGCGACGGCCTCGCCGCCGGGGCTTGTCGAGCTGCCGGAGCAGGCCCCGCTGCCCGACGCCGGCGTGCTCGCCCGGGTGACTGCGCCGGTGCTTGTCATCGCTGCCGAGGGCGACGAGCTGCACCTGGTGGAGGTGGCCGAACAGCTCGCCGCCGTGCTGCCCCGCCACCCTGACCGCTACGACTGTCCCGGGGTGCTCTGACGGAACGCGCCGACCCGTCCCGCCGCATCGCCGACTCCCTCAACGGCCAGCCTGCCGCCTGCCCCCTGGCGTGGGCGCCCGCCGCCCGCCGCCCGTGGGATGCGGCATGTCGCGGCATCCGGCGCGCGGGACGGCGCGACATGCGGCATGCCGTGACGTCCCGCGCGCGGGAAGGCCCGACATACCGCATCGTGTGGGTCACAGCCGTAGTCGCGAATACCTGCCACCAGGTGGCAGGTATTGCTGGCAGCGTGAGACGCATGACGAAACCGCTCATCGGAACGGTCGCGCTCGTCGCCGGTGCCACCCGGGGCGCCGGCCGGCAGATCGCCGTGCAACTCGGCGCCGCGGGAGCCACCGTGTACGCGACCGGCCGCAGCAGCCGCGCGGGCCGCTCCGAACTGGACCGCCCGGAAACCATCGAGGAGACCGCCGAACTGGTCACCGCGGCCGGCGGCACCGGCATCCCGGTCCGGGTCGACCACCTGGTGCCCGACGAGGTGCGGGACCTGGTCGCCCGGATCGACGCCGAGCAGGGCCGGCTCGACGTGCTGGTCAACGACGTGTGGGGGGCCGATCCGCTGATCACCTGGGAGAAGCCGGTGTGGGAGCAGCCACTCGACGCCGGCTTCCGCACCCTGCGGCTGGCCGTCGACACGCACGTGATCACCAGTCACTTCGCGTTGCCGCTGCTGATCCGCCGCCCCGGTGGCCTGGTGGTCGAGATCGGTGACGGCACGAAGGCGTACAACGACGAGAACTACCGGCTCTCGGTCTTCTACGACCTGGCCAAGACCTCGGTCAACCGGCTCGCCTTCAGCTGGGCCCACGAAGTCAGGCCGCACGGCGGAACGGCGGTCGCGCTCACTCCGGGCTGGATCCGTTCCGAGGCGATGTTGGAGCACTTCGGCGTCACCGAGGCCAACTGGCGCGACGGCGCGGCCAAGGACCCGCACTTCCTCATCTCGGAGACCCCGGCGTTCGTCGGCCGGGCGGTCGCCGCGCTCGCCGCCGACCCGGACCGGGCGCGCTGGAGCGGCCGGTCCGTCTCCGCCGGGGAACTGGCCCAGGTGTACGGCTTCACCGACGTCGACGGCTCCCAGCCGGACGCCTTCCGCTACATCAGTGAGGTGGTCGACGCCGGCAGACCCGCCGACGTCACCGGCTACCGCTGATCCTCCCGCCCCGGTGTCCGCCCGTCTGAGCGGACCGACCGGCACTCTCCCGCCCGGCCGTACTACGCCGGCCGGTCGGGAGACCGGTCCTCGGCGGAGTACAGCGTGGCGGCCCTGATGGCCGCCTCGGCCAGCCGCGCCCGTAACTCCGCTGGCTCGATCACCTCCACCTCCGGACCGAGCGCGAGGAGTTGGGTGTAGGCCACGTCGACGGACTCGACGGGCAGGCGGGTCCGTACCCAGCCCTGCCCGTCGGGTTCGTCCGCGGCGGCGACCGCCGCCTCGTACCCGAACGGGAACTCGGCGAGGTGCCGGAGCCGGCGCAGGCCGGCGGGGCTCAGCCGGATCGTCACCTCGGCCCGCAGCATGCCGCGCAGGAACTCCTCAGCCCGCGCCCGCCAGTGGCCGGCCAGGTCGAATCCCGGATCCCGGTCGAAGCCCTCCTCGTGTGACTCGACCGCGGTGACCCGATCCACCCGGTAGGTGCGCACGTCCTCGCCGACCCGACCCACCAGATACCAGGTACCGCTCTTGAGGACCAGGCCGTACGGGCAGACCCGACGGACGACCTCGTGTTCCCCGCGCCGGTAGCGCAGGGTCACCACCCGGTCCCGCCAGACCGCGCCGGCCAGCTCGGCCAACCACCGCGGCGGTGCGGTCTCGCGGTACCAGCCCGGCACGTCGAGATGGAACCGCTGGCCGGTGCGTGCCGGGGCGTCGCGCAGGCTCGGCGGTAGTGCCGCGAGAACCTTCAGTTCCGCCGCCGCCACCGCGTCGGCCAACCCCATGTCACCGGCCGGGCCGGGCAGCCCGGCCAGGAACAGGGCCTCCGCCTCGTCCCGGGTCATGCCGGTCAGCCGGGTCCGGAAGCCGCCGAGCAGCCGGTAGCCGCCGGCCCGCCCCCGGTCGGCGTAGATCGGCACGCCGGCGGCGGAGAGCGCCAGCACGTCCCGGTAGACCGTCCGCTCGGACACCTCCAGCTCGCGGGCCAGCTCGGCCGCCGTCAACACCTCACGGGCCTGCAACAACAGCAGCAGGGAGAGCAACCGCGACGCCCGCACCGACGCTCACCGTCCACCGGGGGTCAACAACCCCCGGTCGTACGCGACCGCGACCGCGGCGGCCCGGTCGTTGACCCCGAGCTTGGCGTAGACGTGCAGCAGGTGGGTCTTCACCGTGGCCTCGCTGATGAACAGGCGCGCGGCGGCCTCGCGGTTGGACGAGCCCCTGGCCACCAGGGTGAGCACCTCCAACTCGCGTTGGCTCAGCGGTTCCTCTGCTGGCCGACGGGGCGTCCGCAGGCGACCCATCAGCCGGCCGGCCACGCTTGGCGAGAGCACCGACTCCCCTCGGGCGGCGGCGCGTACCGCCCGGACCAGTTCGTCGCGGGGCGCGTCCTTGAGCAGGTAGCCGGTAGCACCGGCCTCGATTGCCGGGAGCACGTCCGCGTCGGTGTCGTACGTGGTCAGTACCAGCACCTTCGCCGGGCTGTCGGCTTCGACCAGGCAGCCGATCGCGGTCACCCCGTCCATCCCCGGCATCCGCAGGTCCATCAGCACCACGTCGGGGCGGCTGCGGGCGGCCATCGTCAGGGCCTCGGCGCCGTCCGCCGCCTCGCCGACCACCTCGAACCCGGGGTCACCGGCGAACATGCCGCGCAGCCCGTCGCGCACCACCGGGTGATCGTCGACGATGAGCAGGCGCACCGGATCGGTCATGCGGCGGCTCCGGGCAGGGCCGGTACGGAGGCCGAGACGGCGGTGCCGCCCCCCGGTTCGGACTCGACGGCCAACTCGCCACCGACCCGGTTGACCCGCTGCCGCATCGCGGTGAGGCCGTAGCTGCCGTTCTCGTTCGGGACTGCCGAGCGGCTGGTCAGGTCGAATCCCGTTCCGTCATCGCGGACGTCCAGGGTCACCACGTCCGACATGTACGACAGGGTGAGCCCGACCCGGGAAGCGGCAGCGTGTCGGGCCACGTTGCTCAATGCCTCCTGCGCCGCCCGCAGCAACGTCACCTCGATCTCCGGGTGCAGCGGGCGGGGCGTCCCGGTGGTGCTGACGCTGGCCGTCACCCCGTGCACGGCCGACCAGCGGTCACCGAGTTCGGCGAGCGCGTCGGGCAGCCGGGCCGTCTCCAGCGGCTCGGGGCGCAGCGCCCGGACCGATCGGCGGGCCTCGGTGAGGCTCTCCCGGGCCAGTGCCAACGCATTGTCCACGTGCCGCCGCCAGTCGGCGGAACGGTCGCGGGTCTGCTCGGCCGCCTCTAGTTGGGTGATGATGCCGGTCAGCCCCTGGGCCAGGGTGTCGTGGATCTCCCGCGCCATCCGCTGCCGCTCGTCCAGCACCCCCGCTTCGCGCGCCTGGGTGATGAGTTGGGCGTGCAGCCCCTCGTTCTCCTGGATCGTCTCGGCGAGTTGGCGGTTGGTGGCGGCGAGTTCCGCCACCAGCCGCTTGCGCCTGGCGTCCTCCCGTTCGCCGACAAGGTTGAACCAGCTCACCGCACCGGCCAGGGCCAGGTTGACAAGCACCAGCACCAGCCACAGCGGCCAGTTCGACCACGAGGACGGCAGGCCGCCGCCCTGCGCGGTGGCGATCAGCACGGCGGTCGCGGCCATCCCGACGAAGCGCCATCGTCCGTCGAGCACCAGGAAGGCGTGCAGGAAGCCGACCCAGGCGAAGAAGCCGTACCACGGGCTCGCGGTCACCAGGACGGCGGCGAAGGCCAGCAGCCCGACGTAGTAGAGCGTCATCGACCCCCGTCGTCCCGGCCACCGCGGAGACAGGATGACGAACCAGGTGACCCAGCAGGCGGTCAACCCGGCGACGACCAGGGTGGGCAGCATCGGCAGCCCGCGCGGTGCCGGTGCGAAGGCGGCCAGCAGCGAGCCGACGAGCAGTCCGCCGTAGGGCAGGAGGCGGTGCAGCCGCGCCTCCCGCGCCCGCCAGTTGGCCAGTCGGTGATCGTGGGTGGGCAGGGCGTCGTCGCGGCCAGCCGTCCGGTCCCCGCCGCCGCTCGTCCCGTCCCCGCCCATCATGCGCTCACTCCCAGCGGAACAGCTTCGCCGCTGCGGCACCGGCCGCCACGGCGATCACGGCCATTATCCCCAGGTGCAGCGGGTGCGGTGCGGTGCCGGTCCAGGCGTCGAGCAGCGCCTGGATCCCGGGCGGCGTGTAGGCGCCGACGTCGGCCAGGAAGTCGGGCAGCAGGAACCGGGGCAGGTACACCCCACCGAGGAACATGACCACGATGAACAGCGGTACGGCCAGCGCCTGGGCCGACTTGGCGGTGGGCGCGACCGCCGCCACCAGCAGCCCCACCGCGAGCAGTGCGGCCGTACCCAGGACGAGTGCCGCCGCGAACCCGAGCGGGTGCTGTGGCAACGGGGTGTCGAACGCCAGCCGGGCGACCACCGCGAGGAGCACCGCGCTGACCAGGATGCCCGTCAGGGCCAGCATGAGTTGAGCGGCCAGCAGTGCCAGTGGACTCGCCGGTGTGGTGGCCAGCCGACGCAGGATGCCGCGCTCCCGGTAGGTGGCCAGCACGGTGGGCAGGGCGTTGATGCCGACCATGGCCAGTGTGATCACCAACAGTGAGGGGGTGAAGTAGGTCACGAAGGACTGGTTGCCGAGGTCCGGACTGGGCTCGCGGAGCGAGGGAATCAGCCCGAGCACCACCAGGATCAAGGTCGGCAGGGCGATGGTGAGCACAAGCGTCGGGATGTCCCGCAGGTGCAGCTTCGCCTCGGTCCTGAGGATCTGGCGGAAGGCGTGCATCGGGTCCTCCTTCAGTCGACGAACCGGCGCCCGGTCAGCTCGACGAACGCGTCGTCGAGCGTGGCCTGCTCCAGCCGTAGGTCGGCGGCGACGATCTGGTGGCGGGCAAGCACCGAGGTGACCGCGTGCAGCACCTCGCCGGTGCCGGTCACCAGGATCTGGCTGCCGCTGCGTGTAACGGCCGTGACCTGCGGCAGGTCGGTCAGCAGCCGGTCGTCGAACGGTGCTGAGGGGCGAAACCGGATGCGCTGCTCGGGCGTGACGGTCGAGACCAGCCCGGCGGGGCTGTCCAGGGCCACCACCCGCCCCTTGTCGATCACGGCCAAGCGGTCGCAGAGCCGTTCGGCCTCCTCCATGAAGTGGGTGACCAGCAGGATGGTCACCCCGCGATCCCGGACCCGTTCGATCAGGCCCCAGGTGTCCCGGCGGGCCTGCGGATCCAGCCCGGTGGTCAGCTCGTCCAGGATGGCGATCCGCGGGTTGCCGACGAGCGCCAACGCGATGGAGAGCCGCTGCTTCTGGCCACCGGAGAGCTTCTCGTACGGGGTGTCCCGCTTCCCGTCGAGACCCAACTCGTCGAGCAACTGCGCCGGGTCGGCCGGCTCGCGGTAGAACGACGCGTAGAGCGTCAGCGCCTCAGCGACCCGGAGCCGGTCGGGCAGTCGGCTCTCCTGAAGTTGCACCCCGACCTGGTGGCGCAACCGGGTGGCGTCCCGGCGGGGGTCGAGCCCGAGGACCGACACCCCGCCCCCGTCTGGGACGCGCAAGCCGGCGACGCACTCCACCGTGGTGGTCTTACCGGCACCGTTCGGGCCGAGTACGCCGAAGATCTCGCCGGCCTCGACGTCGAACGACACGTCGCGCACCGCCACCGTCTCGCCGTAACGCTTGTGCAGGCTGGTCACCTCGATGACCGGCATGGCAACCGCCTCTCGCCGTCGCTTTCGGCTACCACTCAAGGGTGGCGAGGAGCGGCCGGCGACGAATCGACCGGCTGGAGGTGATCTTGATCGGCTCCGGTTGATTCCGGTGATCCGTCAACCGGTGGATGCGTCGGCGAGTGACTACGCTCCTGGGCGTGCACGCATCCGAGCTTCCCTCCACCGCCGTGGGCGCCGGTCGCCGCTTCCTCGGCGGGGCCACGCTCCTGCTGCGGGGCGTCCGCCTGTACGTACGCAGCCCAGGTCTGATGCTGCTCGGCGTCATTCCGGCGCTGATCTCCGGGGCGATCTTCCTGACCGCGTACGCTCTCCTGGTCTTCTTCGTCGACGACCTGGCCGCCGCGGCCACCCCGTTCGCCGACGACTGGGCGACGACGCCGCGCAGCGCGGTCCGGGTGGTCGCCGGGCTGGCCTTCCTCGGTCTCGGTGGCCTGCTCACCGTCCTCACCTTCACGGCGGTCACCCTGGTCATCGGCGATCCGTTCTACGAGAAGATCTCGGAGCGGGTGGAGCGACGCTACGGCGGTACGCCGGACGAGGTCGAGGTGCCGTTCTGGCCGTCGCTGCGGCGCAGCGCCGCCGACTCGCTCCGCCTGGTCGCCCTGGCGGCGCTGTTCGGTCTGCCGTTGTTCGCCGCCGGCTTCATTCCGCTCGTCGGCCAGACCGTGGTGCCGGTCATCGGCGCGGCGGTGGGCGGCTGGCTGCTCGCCGTGGAACTGACCGGCGCGCCCTTCTCCCGGCGCGGCAAGCGACTGCCGCACCGGCGCGCCGCGCTGAAGGCGGACCGCCCCACCGCACTCGGCTTCGGGGTCGCGGTCTTCGTCTGTTTCCTGATCCCGCTCGGCGCCGTACTGCTGATGCCGGCCGCGGTGGCCGGTGCCACCCTGTTGGCCCGCCGTTCGCTCGGCCAACCCATCACGGAGGGCTGACATGGACATCGCCCTGGTCGAGGGAGACATCACCAGCGAGCGGGTGGACGTGGTGGTCAACGCCGCGAACTCGTCGTTGCTGGGCGGCGGCGGAGTCGACGGTGCGATCCACCGCCGGGGTGGACCGGCGATCCTCGCGGAGTGCCGCGCGCTGCGCGCCGCCCGCTACGGGCGCGGCCTGCCGACCGGGCAGGCGGTGGCCACCACCGCCGGTGAGCTGCCGGCCCGCTGGGTGGTGCACACGGTCGGCCCGGTCTGGTCGGACACCGAGGACCGCACCGCACTGCTGCGTGGCTGCTACACCAACAGCCTCGCCGTCGCCGACGAACTGGGCGCGGCAAGCATCGCCTTCCCGCTGATCTCCGCCGGGGTCTACGGCTGGCCGGTCGAGGACGCCGTGCGTCAGGCCCTGTCGGTGCTGCGCTCGGCGACGCCGACGACAATCACCGAGGCCCGGCTGGTGCTGTTCGGCGCCGACACCCACGCCATCGCCGAGCGGGTGTACGCGGAGGGTCAGCCGCCGGGGCGCAGCTCGCGTACGCAGGACCACTGGCTGGCCACCCGTCGGTAGCCGAGCCGGTCGTTGACCGCCAGCATCGGCGCGTTCGCCGCGTCGTTCCCGGTGTACGCGACGGTGACGCCGCGCGCCGCCGCCCGGTGCAGCGCGGCCAGCTTCACCAGCCGGGCCAACCCGCGTCCCCGGTGCTGCGGCACGGTGCCGGTGTAGTCCGACCACATCCGCGCGCCGTCCCGCTTCACCAGGCTGATCGCGGCCAGCTCGCCATCCACCTCGACGCCCATGCTGGCCTCCCGGTCCAGCCCGACGTTGTCCCAGGTGTCGGCGCACCAGGTGGCGTAGCTGATCGCGTCGGAGGCCACGTCGCCCGGCTCGTCGGCGCTGGCCAGCACCTCCACTTGGTGGACCTGGCGACTGTCGACCCCGGCCAGCGGGACCAGCCGGACGTCGTCCGGGGCCGCCGGCAGCGGCGGCAGCGCGCGCAGCTCCAGGGCCGAGAAGCGCTCCTGGCGACTCGGGATGAAGCCGTGCCGGCGGGCGAACGGCAACGACTCCGGCAGCGCCCGCCCACGTAGCCGGATCAGGTCGAGCGGCGCGAGGTGCTCCAGCGCCCGGCTCAGCAGTGCCCCGCCGATTCCGCGTCGCCGCTGGTCGGGATGTACGTGCAGCAGGGACACCTCGCCGACCGCAGCGCTCGTGTTGGTGTTGCGGGACGCCGACACCCAACCGACGACCTGCCCGTCGACCTCGGCGACGAAACCGCCCCAGTGCTGCTCCGCCGGTGGCGTCGAGATGAGCTGCCGGGTGGACGCGACCCCACGGATCAAGAAAGGAAACACGAGCGTACGCAACGCCACCACGGCTGGTGCGTCGTCAGGGTGTGTCGGACGGATCAGCGCGGACGGTGCAGACATGCGCGGCAGGTTAACCAAGCCCGACCGACCTCCGCGCCCGCTTTTCCGCCCCATCTCCGCCGCGCGACACCGGGACGGTGGGTACGTTCCTTGTTGCCCCAGCGACAAGAAACGTACCCACGCTCAGCCTCGCCAGCCAGCGGCGGTCAGCGCGGCGCGGAGTTGGGCGGCGACATCGTCGGGGCGATGGCGGACGTCGAAGGCGGTGAACCGGAGGATGCGGTCGCCGTCGATCCAGATCCGGTTCTGTCGGCGCAGGTCCGCCGCCCAGTGCCGGGCGTCCATGTGGTGCGCGCCGTCGACCTCCACGTGCAGCCGCCACTGTGGCCAGTAGGCATCCAGGTAGCGGATCCGTCCGTCGGCGTCGCGGCGTCGCTGCTGGGCGGTCGGTGCCGGCAGATGGTGGCGTCGGCAGAGCCGTACCAGGTCGATCTCGGAGAGCGCCTCCGCACCACCGGCGATGTCGTGCAGCGTCTGTCGGATCAGGACGCGCCGCCGGGCCTGGGGCAATCGGGCGAGGACCGCGCCGATCTCCGCCGGGGTCGCCCGCCGCTGCTGGCAGCCGGCCGCGAGGATCTGTTGCGCCTCGGCGTCGGTACGCACCCACTGCGCCGCGTCGACCAGGGACCGTGCCATCGACGTGCGGTCGGGCCGCCCACGCTGCCGGTCCTCGTCCGACAGTTGCCGAGCCCGGCGTACCCGGACCGCAGGCAGGCCGAGCGGCAACCGACGCAGTAGGTCTGCCCGACGTCGGTGATGCGGGACCAACACATCGACGGTCTCGTGGCGCCAGTTGCCGCGTAGCCCGCCCGCTGTCGCCGCCGCCAGCCCGGCCAGCACCGCACCCGGACCGGCCGCCAACACCGCCACCCACCAGTGCTGCTCTCGACGGTACGGCTCATCGGTCGAGGCGGCCCGCAGGATTCCCCGACACACCCTGGTCCACCGCCCTGTCGCCAGCAGGTGCCGGACCTTCGCCGGGGACAGTTCGGCGGTGGCCTGCGCCCAGCTGACGATCCCCGACTGCTCGAACAGCAACCACCGCAACGCGTCGGCGTCGTCTCCAGGTATCCGCATCTATCAATTGAACCCGAAGCTGGGTACGTTTCTTGTCGCCCCAGCGACAAGAAACGTACCCACGCACCCGCCGTACATCGCCGTCGGGCGGACTCAGGCGGAGTCGCGGATGATCAGCTCGGTGGGCAGGATGAGTGCCGGCTCGACCTGTTCGCCGGCGGCGAGGCGGAGCAGCAGCCGGGTGCCCTGCCGGCCCAGCTCCACGATCGGCTGCCGGACGGTGGTCAACGGCGGATCGGTGTACGCGGCGGTCTCGATGTCGTCGAAGCCGATCACCGCCACGTCCTCGGGCACCCGCCGTCCCGCCTCGCGCAGCGTACGCAGGGCGGCGTGTGCCATCAGGTCCGACGCGGCGAAGACGGCGTCCAGGTCGGGGTGGGTGGCGAGCAGCTCGCGCATCGCCGCCGCGCCGGACTCACGGGTGAAGTCGCCCACCGCCACCATCTCGGGCAGCCCGGCGGCGACCACGGTGTCCCGGTACCCGGCCAGCCGCTCGATGCCGGCGACCATGTCCTGCGGGCCGGCGATGGTGGCGATGCGACGTCGGCCGCTGTCGATCAGGTGCCGTACCGCGCGGGTGACCCCACCGACCTGGTCGACGTCGATGTACGGCACCTCCGCCCCGTCGAGCGGCCGGCCGCTGCACACCACCGGGATGCCCAGTGCGGCCAGCCGGGCGGGCAGCGGATCGGCCCCGTGCAGCGAGGCGAACAGCACCCCGTCGACGTGTCGACCGGTGGTGTACCGGGCGACCCGCTCGTGCCCGGCCGGCGACCCGGCCAGCATCAGCACCAGCTGCTTGTCGGCGGCCTCCAACTCCTGGGCGGCGCCGCGGATGATCCCCGGGAAGACCTGGTCGTCGGAGAAGACGCGGGTGGCCTCCTCCGGCATCACCAGGGCGATCGAGTCGGTCCGCTGGGTGACGAGGGTCCGTGCGGCCAGGTTCGGCACGTACCCAAGCTCGGCGACCGCCAGACGGACCGCCTCCTGGATCGGTTCGGCGACCGTGGTCGAGCCGTTGACCACCCGGGAGACGGTGGCCCGGGACACACCGGCCCGTCGTGCCACCGCTTCCAGAGTGGGCCGCTGCGCCCCCGTCATCGGAGAAATCACCACCTCGTCACAGCCCGTTCCGGGAGATCACCTCCTGGTACCACCGGGCGCTGGACTTCGGTGTACGCCGCTGAGTGAGGTAGTCGACGTGCACGATGCCGAAACGCTTACGGTACCCCTCGGCCCACTCGAAGTTGTCAAGCAATGACCATACGAGATAGCCGCGCAGGTCGACGCCCCGGGCGATGGCCTCGTGCGCGGCCCGCAGGTGACCGTCGAGGTAGGCGACCCGGTCCGAGTCCTGAAGCGGGGTCGTCGGGTCGGCGGTCTTGTCCGGGAACGCCGCGCCGTTCTCGGTGATCAGCAGCGGCACCGCCGGGTAGTCGGTGGCGATGCGCTCCAGCAGCCGGGTCAGACCGGCCGGCTCGATCATCCAACCCATGTCGGTGAGCGGTCCGACCGGTGCCAGGAACTGCACCTGCCCCTCGGTGCCGGGGTACGCCCCGCCACCGCCGGCACCGTCCGGCCGGCCGGCGACGTAGGTCGGCGCGTAGTAGTTGATCCCGAGCAGGTCGATCGGCGCCGCGATGATCTTCTCGTCCTCGTCCCGGACGAAGGTGGGTTCGACGAACCGTGCCACGTGCTCGCGAACGTCGTCCGGGTACCCGCCGACCAGCAGCGGATCGAAGAAGATCCGGTTGTGCAGCCCGTCGACCAGACGTACGGCCGCGGCGTCGGCGGCGCTGTTCGGGTCGGCGGGGCGTACGTCCGCGGGATTGAGCGTGACCCCGACGCGGCCGGCGCCGGCCGCGCGCAGCGCCTGTACGGCCAGGCCGTGCGCGAGCAGCAGGTGATGGACGGCGCTGAAGGCGGCACCCGGGTCCTGCACGCCGGGGGCGTGCACGCCGTTGCCGTACCCGAGGTACGCCGAGCACCACGGCTCGTTGAGCGTGGTCCAGGTGCCGACCCGGTCGCCCAGGCGGGCGTACACGGCGGAGGCGTAGGTGGCGAAGTGCTCGGCGGTGTCCCGGCTGGTCCAACCGCCCCGGTCCTGCAGCGTCTGCGGCAGGTCCCAGTGGTAGAGCGTGACGATCGGGTCGATGCCCCGGCCCAGCAGCGCGTCCGTCAGTCGGTCGTAGAAGTCCAGGCCACGAGGGTTGACCGGGCCACTGCCGTCGGGCTGGATGCGGGGCCAGGACACCGAGAACCGGTACGCCTGCAACCCCAGCTCCGCCATCAGCGCGACGTCGTCGGCGTACCGGTGGTAGTGGTCGCAGGCGACGTCACCGGTGTGGCCGGCGTGCACCTTGCCCGGGGTACGGCTGAAGGTGTCCCAGATCGACGGGCCGCGCCCGTCGTCGCGGGCCGCCCCCTCGATCTGGTACGCCGCGGTGGCCGCACCCCAGAGGAAGTTGTCCGGGAATCTCAACTCAGTCACGCCTTGACCGCACCTTCCATGATCCCGCCGATGATCTGGCGGCCGAACAGGACGAATACCAGCAGCAGGGGCAGCGTGGCGATGGCCGTGCCGGTGAAGACCTGGGACATGTCCTGGTAGTAGCCGTCGGACAGAGCCCGCAACGATAGCTGCACAGTGGGATTCTCCGGGTCGTTGAGCACCGCGTACGGCCAGAGGAAGTCGTTCCAGGTGGTCATGAAGGTGAGCAGACCGAGTACGGCGGCGGCCGGCCGCAGTGCCGGCACCACCACGTTCCAGTAGATGCGGGCGGTGCCGCAACCGTCCACCCGGGCGGCCTCGATCAGCTCACTGCTGACCGCCTGCCCGGCGTACTGCCGCATCATGAACACCCCGAAGCCGGTGACCAGGGCGGGCATGATCACGGCCGGCAGCCGGTCGTTCAGGTTCAGCTTCGTCATCAGGATGTACAACGGGATGACGCCCAGCTGGGTGGGCACCATCATGGTGGCAATGATGATCATCAGCAGTGCGCTGCTGCCCCGGAATCGCAACTTGGCGAAGGCGAACCCGGCGAGGGTCGAGAAGAACACCACGGAGACGGTGACCGTGATCGCGACGATCGCCGAATTGATCAGGCCGGTCAGGAAGTAGGCGTCGGTGTTGGCGAACAGCCGGGCGATGTTCGCACCCAGGTTGCCGCCGGGGGTCACCGGCGGTGGCAGTTGGCCCATCGCGTCGCTCGACCGGCTGGCCACCACGAACATCCAGTAGATCGGGAAGACCGACAGGACGCCGGCGGCGACGAGTGCGAAGTACGTCAGCGGGCTCGCCCGCCACAACCTGCTCATCGCGCCACCTCGCTGCGCTCGGCGTCGCGATGAGCCACCACGGCACTGCGCTTAATGATTCGCTCACTGCGCTCGCTCACCGGGAGCCTCCCTTCCGCTTGCCGGTGTCCGGCCGGGCGCCGGCACCCAGCCGGCGGATGATCAGTACGTTGATCGCCGCGACGATGGCGATCAGGGCGAAGAGCAGCCAGGCGACCGCGGACCCGTAGCCGAAGTTGTAGTACGGCGCGAAGGCGTTCTCGAACATGTACATGGTCATCGTCTGCGACTCGCGCATCGGCCCACCCCGGATCGCGTTGGTGCCGGAGTGGAACAGCCGGGGCTCGGTGAACAGTTGCAGCCCGCCGATGTTGGAGATGATGACGCAGAAGATGATCGTCGGTTTGAGCAGCGGCACGGTGATGGTCCAGAACTGCCGGGCCCGGTTCGCGCCGTCGATCGCCGCCGCCTCGTAGAGGTCGCGGGGAATGGCCTGCATGGCGGCCAGGAAGATCAACGCGTTGTAGCCGGTCCAGCGCCAGTCGACCATCGTCGAGATGGCCACCCAGGAGGCGAACCGGTTGGACTTCCACTCGATGCCGTCGACGCCGACCAGGTCGAGCAGCCAGTTGACCATGCCGAACTCGCGGCCGAACAGCACGCCGAACACGATCGCCACGGCGGCCGTGGACGTGACGTTGGGCACCAGCACCGCCATCCGCCAACCGGTACGCATCCGCAGCTGCCGGTTGAGCAGATTCGCCAACCAGAGCGCGGCGAGCAGTTGCGGGACCGTGCTGAGGACGAAGATGCCGAGGGTGTTGACCACCGAGTGCCAGAAGTCGCTGTCCGCCAGCAGCCGGGTGTAGTTGTCCGCGCCGACAAAGGTGGGATTGCTGCCCAGCAGGTCCCAGTCGTGCAGTGAGACCCAGAAGGTGTACGCCAGCGGCCAGGCCCCGAAGATCGCGAAGATCACGAAGAACGGGGCGATGTAGAGGTAGGGCGAGTACTTCGCGTCGATCCGGCTGAGCCGGCCGGCCCGGGACGGGCGGGTGCCACGCGGCGCCGGTGTGGCCGGTGGTCGCGCGTCGAGCTGTAACGCCATGACCCGTTGACTCCTTTCCACGCCCCCGCCCCGCGCCGGTCCAGGGCGAGCCGCGGACGCGTGCGCATCACGGCGGAGCCTGGACCGACGGCGGGGATGGGGCCTCGGGCCGGTTACTTGGCGGCGGCCTTCTTGGCGTTGTCGACCGCGTCCTGCCAGCCCTGCTCGGGGGTGCGCTGGCCCAGCTCGACGGTGCGGACCGCGTTCTCCACCTCGGTGCGGACGGCCTGGTTCTTCGGCCCCATGTAGACCGGCTTCAGCGTCTTCGCGCCCTCGCCGAAGATCCTGCCGACGGGCGCGTCGGAGAAGTACGCGTTGGTGGCCTCGGTGATGGCCGGGTCGTCAAGCGCCTGCGGCGAGGACGGCAGCGGGCCCTTGGCCTTGAAGGCGCCGATGTGCCCCTCGGCGCTGGTCAGGAACTTGACCAGCTTGACCGCCTCGTCCTTGTGCTTGCTCTGCTGCGGTACGGCCAGGTGCGAGCCGCCCCAGTTGCCGCCGTTGCCCGGCACCCGGGCGATGTCCCACTTGCCCTTGGCCTCCGGCCCGGCGTTGCCCTCGATCACACCGGTCATCCAGGCGGGGCAGGCGATGGTGGCGAACTTGGCCTGCTTGAAGGCGGAGACCCACTCCTCCGACCAGGAGCCGTACTTGCCGGACAGACCCGCGTTGATGATGTTCATGGTGATGTCCCAGGCCTGCTTCACCGCCGGGTTGGTGTCCACCACCAGGTTGTCGCTGGTGTCGTAGTAGTGGTAGCCCTGCGCGTTGCCGGCGGTCTGGAGCACGATCGTGTTGAAGGTGTTGGTGGCCGCGTCCAGGAACGAGGCGCCGGTGTTGGCGGCCTTGAACTTCTCGCCGGTGGCGATGTAGTCCTCCCAGGTCGGCCAGAGCGCGGAGACCTGCTCCCGGTCGGTCGGCAGGCCGGCCTTGTCGAAGAGGTCGGTGCGGTAGCACATCGCCATGCCGCCCACGTCGGTGCCGAGCCCGATCAGCTTCTGGCCGTCGGCGGTGAGCCCCTGGTTCCACTTCCACTCCAGGAAGTTGCCCTTGAGGTCGGCGGCGCCGTGGTCGAGCAGGTTCACGAAGTTGTCCGGGTTGGCCTTGTACTCGACCATCAGACCCTCTTCGATGGCCACGATGTCGCCGGCGCCCTTGCCAGCGGCGAGCCACTGGGTCAGCTTCGGCGAGTACTCGTCGAGGTTGCCGCCGGTGCCCCGCTCGACGATCTTGATGTTCGGGTTGGCGTCCATGTACTGCTGGTAGAGCTGCTCGTAGCCGAACTGTCCGAAGACGTCGACGGTGAGCGTTATCGTGCCGTCGCCGGCGGCCTCGTCGCCGCCGCCGCAGCCGCCGGTGACGAGCAGGACGCCGGTGGCGGCCAGAGCGACCGCCGCGAGGCGGTGACGCGGGAATGTGCCCATTTCTGGTGACCCCTCTCAGGTCGGGTGGTGGTGGAAGGGCTCTGAGAGCGCTCTCACGTAGCCTGCGGTCCGCCCCGGACCGGTGTCAAGAGAGCGCTCTCTCGCGAGGGGTCACAGAATGGCCACGAGCGACCCTCGTCGCACCGGAGGGCCGCTCGTCAGGACGGACGTGCTGATCAGCCGGTGCGGACCCCGTCGAGCAGAGTGCGGTCGCCGGAGACGGTCAGGGTGTCGAAGCTGACCCGTCCCCAGAGCGCCAGCAGCAGATCGCTCGCGGTGCCGGTGACCTGCACCCGGGCGTGGTGGTCGTCATGATCGAGGATGGTGCCGGTGTCGAGCAGGGCGACCCCCTCGCCGCGCAGCCGCAGATACCACTCGTGGTCGGCGTCGGTGGCGGTCAACCGGACCACGCCCGCCCACGGGCCGCCCGACCTGCGCCGGCCCGCCGGCAACCAGGTGTCCAGCACCTCGCTCACCCCGTCGGCCGCGAGCTTGGCCTCGATCGGTTCACCCGCGGCGATGGCGAGTTGGGCGTCCCAGCGGTGCACCGCCGTCTCGTGGGCCATCCGGCGCGGCCAGAAGCCGGCCTTCTTCGGCTGGGGGGCCCAGTTCCATGCCGGCGCCTCCGGATCGAGGGTCTCGAAGAGCGCCATCAGGTCGTCGTACGCCTGCTGCCACTGCTGCACGGCGGTGACGCCCTCCGCCGGCTCGACCGGCTGTGCCCGGCCCTGCCGCGGCGCCGCCGGATCGCCCGAACCGGCCACCTCGTGCACCCACCGGTAGATGCCGGCGAGATGACGGGTCAGGTCGGTCACGGTCCAACCGGGGCAGGACAGCACGGGTGTCTCGGGCGGTGCCTCGGCCACCGCGGCGGCGAACGCCGGGCCCTCCGCCCGCAGCGCACCGATCCAGAAATCCTTGCTGCCGTGCAATCTGCTCATCGCCATCCTCCCGGGGGTGACCGGGCCACCAGTGGGTGCCACGGCTACCCCTCAGCCTAGGGTGAGAGGCGTGTCTGACGTCTACGCCCAGCCGACAGCCGCCGCGCAACCCGCCAGCACGGACGATCTGGCGCAATACACGACATTGTGCGTGGGTGGGCCGGCCGGCCAGGTGGTCACCGCCACCAATGCCGACGAGATCGTCAGCCGGGTACGCGAGGCGGGCACCGACATCCTCCTGCTCGCCGGCGGTAGCAACGTGGTGATCGGTGACGGTGGCTTCCCCGGCACGGTGGTTCTCGTCCGCTCCCGGGGGCTGCGGGTGCTCGCCGAGGACGAGCGGACCGTGACGGTCCGGGTCGAGGCCGGTGAGCCGTGGGACGAGCTGGTCGCCGCGACGGTACGCAACGGCTGGTCCGGGCTGGAGTGCCTGTCCGGCATTCCCGGCTCGACCGGTGCCACCCCGATCCAGAACGTCGGGGCGTACGGGCAGGAGGTCGCCGAGACCATCACCGCCGTGCAGGTCTACGACCGGACGGCCGGAGCCGTCGGGGAGGTCGCGGCGACGGACTGCGGTTTCGCCTACCGGTCCAGCGTCTTCAAGTACAACGACCGCTGGGTGGTGCTCTCGGTGGACTTCCGGCTGGCCCGTTCGCCGCTGTCCGGCCCGGTGCGCTACGCGGAGCTGGCCCGGGCACTCGGCGTCGAGGTCGGTGACCGGGTGCCACTGGCCCAGGCCCGGGCCACGGTGCTGCGACTACGCGCCGGCAAGGGCATGGTGCTCGACGCGGACGACCCGGACACCCGCTCCGTCGGCTCGTTCTTCACCAACCCGGTCCTCGACGCCGCGACGTACGAGCAGCTGCGGCAGCGGGCCGTCGGGCTGGGCGAGCCGCCGGCCTGGCCCGGTGCCGACGACCTGGTCAAGGTCAGCGCCGCATGGTTGATCGACAAGGCCGGTTTCGGCAAGGGACATCCCGGCCCCGAGGGCACCGCCATCTCCACCAAGCACACCCTGGCCCTGACCAACCCGACCGGCACCGCCAGCACCCGGGCCCTGCTCGCCCTGGCCCGCGAGATCCGCGACGGTGTCCAGTCCCGCTTCGGCGTAACCCTCCACCCCGAACCCGTCCTCATCAACTGCACCCTCTGATCGGGTTGATCAAGAAGTTTTCGTCAGCTCCCGCGCGTGAACCGGACGAAAACTTCTTGATCAACCCGTGCCTGCCGGGCTCGTTCAGGTGGGGGAGACTGCGGGCCAGGGGAGGGTGAGGCGGCCGTGGCGCCAGTGGCGAGGGCGGTCGAGGACGGGCCAGCCCTGGGTGCGGACGGTGGAGACGGTGTGCAGCCAGCGTTGGCGGGGGCCGAAGGGGACGTAGCCGGCGGCGGCGTGCCAGGCGTCGTCCAGGGCCCGGATCAGGTCGTGGATCCGCTCACCCGGCACGTTGCGGTGGATCAGCGCCTTCGGCAACCGCTCGGCCAACTCGGCCGGACTCGCCAGGGTCGCCAGCCGGGCGGCCAGGGTCAGCGAGCGTGGGCCGTCGGCATCGAGCAGCACCCAGCCGGCGAGGCGTCCCAACTCGTCACAGGTCCCCTCCACCAGCAGGCCGCCCGGGGCCAGGCCGGCGCACATCGTGGCCCACGCGCCAGCCACCTCGCTCTCGTCGTACTGGCGTAGCACGTTCAGCGCGCGGACCAGGGCGGGACGCAGACCGGCCAGTTCGAAGCCGCCCCGGGCGAAGGTGAGCCCGGGCGGGTCGGCGGCGGGCTGCGCGTCGGCGACGCGTACCGGATCGATCTCCAGCCCGACCACCCGCACGTCGGCGCGGACGCGTGCGGCGAGCCGGGCCCGCAGCTCCACCGCCGTCACCGGGGCCGCACCGTAGCCGAGATCCACCACGAGTGGATCCGGTGCGGCGCGCAGCGGGTCGGCGCAGGTCTCCACGATCCAGTTGTCCACCCGCCGCAGCCGGTTGGGCCCGGTGGTACCCCTGGTGACCACGCCGAGCGGCCGGGACGCCGGCACCACCATCAGCCCGTCCGGTGCACCTTGTGCTGGGCGGCCTGGGCCAGCGGCCGGACCACGAGCCGGTCCACGTTGACGTGTTGCGGGCGGGTGGCGCACCAGGCGATGCAGTCGGCGACATCCTCGGCGAGCAGCGGCTCGGCGACACCGGCGTAGACCGCCTCCGCCCGCTCGACGTCCCCGCCGAAGCGGGTCAACGAGAACTCGTCGGTCTTCACCATGCCCGGGTCGATCTCGATCACCCGCACCGGGCGCCCGCACAGCTCCAGCCGCAACGTGCCGGCGACCGCCGTCTGCGCGTGCTTCGCCGCGGTGTAGCCGCCCCCGCCCTCGTACACGGTGAAGCCGGCGGTCGACGAGACGACGACGATCGTGCCCGCCCCCGAGGCCTCCAGCATCGGCAGCAGCGCCTGGGTGACCCGCAGCGTGCCGAGCACGTTGACGTCGTACATCCACTGCCAGTCACCGACCGCGCCGGACTCCACCGGGTCCAGCCCGCGTGCGCCACCGGCGTTGTTCACCAGGACCGTCACCGGCCCGCCGGCCTGCTGCGCGGCCCGGGCGAGGCCGGCCACCGACTCGTCGGAGGTGACGTCACAGCTCACCGCGGTGGCGGAGCCGCCGGTGGCGGTGATCTCCTCGACCAGTTCGACAAGCCGGTCGGTACGCCGCGCCGCGGCGAGCACGTGGAAACCCTCGCCCGCGAGCCGCCGCGCGGTGGCGGCGCCGATCCCGCTGGACGCTCCGGTGACGATCGCGACACGACTCATCCGGCCATTCTCGCTCCCCGCCGTGCGACCGCCGGCGGCGCGGTCGCCATGAGGTCGGTCACGCCCGAGACCCTGCCCGACGTATTTCCCGCCGCCGATCGGGAAGATGACATCCGGCGTGGCGTGTTTACGCAGGAGCGCCGGTCGTGCGGGGACGGCATCAACCGTGGCAAAGGGAGCGGACGTGGCGGAAGAGCACACCGGTGTCGGGCGTCAGCGGGGTTCCCTGCCGTGGCCGCGACCCCGGCGGATCGCGACCCTGTCGGTGCACACCTCACCGCTGCACCAGCCGGGCACCGGGGACGCGGGCGGCATGAACGTCTACATCCTCGAGGTCTCGCGGCGGTTGGCCGAGGCGAACGTCGAGGTCGAGATCTTCACCCGGGCCACCTCGGGTGACCTGCCGCCGGTGGTGGAGGTGGCCCCAGGCGTGCACGTCCGGCACGTGATGGCCGGCCCGCTGGAGGGCCTGACCAAGGAGGAGCTGCCCGGCCAGCTGTGCGCGTTCACCGCGGGCGTGCTGCGCGCCGAGGCGGCCCGCCCGCCGGGCCACTACGACCTCATCCACTCCCACTACTGGCTCTCCGGCCAGGTGGGCTGGCTGGCCAAGGACCGTTGGGGGGTGCCGCTGGTGCACACCGCGCACACCCTGGCCAAGGTGAAGAACGCGCAGCTGGCCGCCGGTGACCGGCCGGAGCCCAAGGCGCGTGTGATCGGTGAGGAACAGGTGGTCGCGGAGGCCGACCGGCTGGTCGCGAACACCCGGGTCGAGGCGCGGGACCTGATCGGCCGGTACGACGCGGACCCGACGCGGGTCACCGTGGTCGAGCCCGGTGTGGACCTGGAACGGTTTCGTCCCCCAGCCGGCGACCGGGAGGCCGCCAGGACCGCCGCCCGGATCCGGCTGGGCCTGCCGACCCGTGGCCACCTGGTCGCGTTCGTCGGCCGGATCCAGCCGCTGAAGGCACCCGACGTGCTCGTCCGGGCGATCGCCGCCCTGCGGGCCCGGGATCCCGAGCTGGCCCGTGAGGTCGCGGTGGTGATCTGCGGCGGCCCCAGCGGCACCGGGCTGGACCGGCCCACCGCGCTGATCGAGCTGGCCGCCTCGCTCGGTGTCACCGACCGGGTGCACTTCCTGCCCCCGCGTACCGGAGCGGAACTGCCCCTGCTCTACCAGGCGGCCGACCTGGTCGCGGTGCCGTCGTACAACGAATCCTTCGGCCTGGTCGCGCTGGAGGCCCAGGCGTGCGGTACGCCGGTGGTGGCCGCGGCCGTCGGCGGACTGGTCACCACGGTGCGCGACCAGGTCAGCGGGGGTGCTGATTGCGCGGACGACCCGGCGGACTGGGCGGCTGCGCTGGCCCGCCTGCTGCCCGACCGGGCCCGCCAGGCCGAGTTGTCCGTCGGCGCCGCCCGGCACCGCCCAGGATTTCTCTGGCACGCCGCCGGCCTGCTCGCCGTCTACGGTGAGGCGGTCGCCGACCACCGGGCCGGCCTCACCGCCGAACTCACCGCCTCCCGCTGCTGACGCCGAGACGGGCCCGCTCGCGCCGGGCCACGTGCCACCGGACAGCGCCGGACCACAACGGTGCCCGGGCGGTGCGGTGCTGGTCGCCGTAGAGTTGGCCGGATGAGCGACCTCGGGGCACTTATCGAGTCCGTCTGCGCGGAGCGGGAACTCGCCTGCGAGTCCACCGGCCCCGGGTCGTACGCGGTGACCCTGCCCGGTACGCACAAGCTCAAGACGATCTGCAACCTGATCGTCGGCGAGCACGCGCTGCGGGTCGAGGCGTTCGTGATGCGCCAGCCGGACGAGCGGCGCGAGGAGCTGTGGGCCTGGTTGTTGCAGCGCAACGCCAAGATGTACGCCGTGTCGTTCTCCATCGACGCGGTCGGCGACGTCTACCTCACCGGTCGGGTGAACCCGGACGCGGTCGACGCCGACGAGCTGGACCGGCTGCTCGGCGCGGTACTGACCTACGCCGACGAGTCCTTCGACACGATGCTGGAGATCGGGTTCGGCAGCTCGATCCGCCGCGAGTGGGAGTGGCGGGTGAAGCGGGGTGAGTCGACCGCCAACCTGGCAGCCTTCGCGCACCTGTTCGAGCCCTCGGCGGGGGCCCGGTCGACTCCGCCGACCGCCGGAGGTTCGGACCGCTCCTGACGGGTAAGCCGCAGCGCGCGGTGCGGCGTTGGGACCCGCCGCGCCGAGACGGCGAGTGGCGAGGAGCGTGAGCGTCCATGGCTCAGCGAAGCAGCTCGGGTCGCGGCGGGACCGCGACCAGGACCAAACGGCAGGGTGGCAACCAGACCCCGAACACGCCGAGGATCTCCGAGTCGGAGATCGCCCGGATGCGGGTCGACGACATTCGGGGACAGCTGCGGCGGCACGGGGTCTCCGGCATCTCCGCCCTGCGGAAGCCGGAACTGGTGAAGACACTGACGAAGACGCTGCGGTCCAGTGGCGCCGGGCGCCGCAGCAGCGGTCCGGCCGGCCGGGCCGGCGCCACGAAGAGCTCCGGTGCGAAACAGGCGGCGTCGGGCCGTACCGCGTCGGGCGGGCCAAGGCGCTGGCGAAACGGGCCGCGCCGGGGCGGAAGGGCGACCGGCGCGGCGGCCGTCGACCGCCGGCCCGCAAGACGACGAGTGCGGCACGCAGGTCCACGACGGTACGGCGCGAAAGAGCAACGGCGGGCGCGCGGAGGTCGACGCCGCGCGGGTCGGCCCCGAGCGGCACGACGGCCGGTGGGGCCACCCGCGCCTGCAAGGCGGCACCAACCCGCCGGCCGGCCGAGGCCCGGCCGGCCCGTGGTGGCGCGGTGCGTACCGGGCGCTCGACGTCCCGGTCGGTCCGGTCGTCGCAGGTGATCTCCTCCCTCCAGGACCGGCCGGAACGCCCCGGCCGCAGCCTGGTCACCACCAACCACGACGTCATCCGACGGTGGGCCCGGGAGCGGGGAGCCAGACCGGCGACGATCAGCGGTACCGAGCGCGAGGGCCGGGCCGGGGTGCTGACGTTCAACATTCCGGGTTACCGGGAGAGCAGCCGGATCCGCGAGATCACCTGGGACGAGTGGTTCCACACCTTCGACCTGCGTCGGCTGAATCTGATCTATCAGGAGCAGATGCGGGACGGCCGGCCGAGCAACTTTTTCCGGACCGAGTCACCCGATCGGGAGGACGGGTGAGAGGTTTGCGGGAATAGCGCTCGGGTACCCGCAGTTGGCCTTGACCGAGGGCCTAAGCGCCGTCTCGAAAGGGATCGCGCTGTGACGGGCGAGACAGTCACTCAGGTTGAATCGCGAGGTCGGGCCACACTAACTTTATTGCACCGTGCCACGCTCGGAACCGTTCGGGGGAGCGGCGGATCGATCAGATCTGGACAACCGGGCGAGGCGCGGGGGACGGGTGGACCGACACCGTTGGGGGACGGTGGCCCACCTGTTTGACCGGCGGCGCGAGCGGGCGTCGCTTACGGGGGTGAGTGTCGCCCGCCGCCGCCGGTCGTACGACGTGACATGCCCGGCACGGTCCGTGCCGGGCATGACGCGTCTTCACGCCTGCCCGGCCAGCGACGCCTCGGCCGGTTCCACCTGGCGCCGCAGGGTGGCCACGCGGCGTTCCCGTGACGGCCCGGCGAGCAGGTGCACACCGGCGGCCAGCAGACCCAGCGCGCCGACCAGCAGCCAGTGCCCGTCGCCCCACCGTTGCAGGCTGAAGCCGCCGAGCGTCGGCGCGAGGAACGACGCCGCCGGGAAGGCCAGGTAGAACACCGACTGGTAGCGGGCCCGCAGTGCCGGTGGTGCCAGGTCCGCGTTGATCTGTGCGTTGGGTGGCGCGGCCAGCATCGAGCCGACCGTCCAGACCACGCAGGCGCCCAGGTAGAACGCGAGGTGGTCGGCGATGGCGAGCGCGCCGAAGCCGACGGCGAGCAACGCCGTCGACAGGGCCAGCACGTGAGCCTTCCGGTGACGGTCGATCAGCCGGGGTACGAAGAGCTGCCCGAGCACGATCAGGACGCCACCGAGAGCCACCACCGCGCCGTACGACGACGGCCCCAATCCGTCGGTACGCATGGCCAGCGGCATGATCGTCGACGCCTGCATGGTCAGGACGGCCAGCACGAAGGTCAGTCCGACGAAGACCAGGAAGTGCCGGTCGGTCAACGCGGTGTGCAGGCCGGGACGACGCGGACCTCGGGCGCCGACGATCGGATTCGCCCCTGGTTGCCGACGGGCCAGGGTTTCCGGGACCTTCCAGGCGATGAGCGCGGCGGTGGCCACCGTGGCGACGGCGTCGACCAGGAAGAGGGCCACGTAGCTGGCCTCCGCCAGCAGACCGGCCAGCATCGAGGCGACGGCCATGCCGAGGTTGAAGGCCCAGAACTGCAGGTTGAAGGCGCGGGACCGGCGATGCTCGGGCACCACGTCGACGATCGCGGCGACGAAGGCCGGGCTCGGCATGGAGTGCGTCACCCCGACCAACAGGGCGAGCGCCGCGATCACGCCGAGGTGCTGGCTGAGGGCCAGGGCGACCATCAGGGCGGCGGTGACCACGTGCGCCGCCACCAGGGTCGAGCGTCGGCCCCACCGGTCGGCCAGCACCCCACCGAGCAGCACCCCGGCCGCACCACCCGCGCCGTACGCGCCGACCACCACGCCGGCCAGCGACTCGCTGGCCCCCCGGGCGGCGGTCAGGTAGAGCGACAGGAAGAGCATCGCGAACGCGCCGGCCCGGTTGATCAGCAGGCCGGCCCAGAGATACCAGAAGGTGGCGGGTAACCCACCCGCGGTGTCGGTCAGCCAGCGACGAAGCGCCCCGACCTGCGTCGGGTCGTGCCGCGCGACCTTCCCATTCTGTTCGGACACCTAACAGATCTTGCCCGGATCGCCGGACCGGAGCGGCGCCGGGTGGCGCGGCTCACCCCCGCGAGGTGGCCACCGGCTCGGCGGCCTGCGGTGCGGCGGGCTGCGGTGCGGTCGACTGCACCGTCACCACGGGGGCCGCACCGGCGGTACGCAGGGCGACGGCACGCCGCTCCCGCGCCGGTCCGGACAGTAGGTGGCCCACCGCCATCACCAGACCGATCACGGCGCAGCCGGCCCAGAGAGTCGCGTTGCCGGCCTGCTCCCGCACCAGCCCGCCGAGGATCGGCGCCGCCGCTCCGGCCAGTTGCCAGGAGAGCGAGAAGACGCCCTGGTAGCGACCGCGTAGTTCGGCGGGGGAGAGCTCGGCGATGAGGGTGGCGTTGGACGGCGAGTTGAGCATCTCGCCGAGGGTCCAGATCAGCACCGTGACGGCGTAGAACCAGGCGACCTCGGCGAACGCGGTCAACCCGAAGCCCACGCCCATCACCACCGCGGCCAGGGCGAGCACGTGTGACCGGCTGCGTCCCTTGATCAGCCGAGGCACGAAGAGTTGACCGGCCACGATCAGCACGCCGTTGAGTGCGATCACCGACCCGTACGTGGCGGGGCTCAGGCCGGAGTCGGCCATCGCGATCGGCAGCATCGAGATGTGCTGAAGGAAGACCAGCGCCCCGAGCAGGTTCAGGGCGACGAAGCCGAGGTACACCCGGTCGGTCAGGATGGTCCGCAGGGCTTTCGCCGGCACGCCGCCGCGTGGCATGCCGACGGTGATCGTCCGGGTCTCCTTGACCTTCACGAAGATGATCAGCGCGGTGACCACGGTGGTGGCCGCATTGACCACGAAGAGCAGCAGGTAACCGGCCTGCGCGGCGAACCCGGCCAGCACGGCGGCGCAGGCGAACCCGAGGTTGATCGCCCAGTAGTTGAGCGAGAAGGCCCGCAGCCGGTCCCGCTCCGGCACCACGTCGATCATCATGGCACCGAACGCCGGGCGGGCCGCCTCGGCGAAGAGGCCGAGCAGCAACGCGCCCGCCGCGACCGTCCACAGGTCACGCGCGAAGCCCAGGGCGAGCATCATCGTCGCGGCGCCGAGATGGGCGGTGAGCAGGGTCGGCCGGCGACCCCACCGGTCGGTCAGGGTGCCGCCGGCGGTGGTGCCGACCGCACCGCCGACGCCCCAGGCGCCGAGCACCAGACCGGCCTGCGAGGCGGAGAAGCCGCGTTCCTGGGTCAGGTAGATGGCGAGGAAGACCAGGACGAACGAGCCGAGCCGATTGATCAGCGTGCCCGTCCAGAGGTACCAGAAGGTCCTCGGTAGCCCACCCGTGGTGTCCCGGAACCAACCCCGTATCGCGCGCACGCCGGCGCCCCCGTTTCCGTAATGCCTGATGATCTATTGGATCCTTACCAACCTAGTGGTGTGCCGGAATCAAGGTCACCCGCATTTCCACGTGTTGGTCGTCACCACCCTTCGCGCGCGTGCCCCAGCGGGTTGCGGCAGGATGATCGGCATGACAGCTAGCGAGGGACCCACCGTCGGGACGCTGGTCCTGCTGCGCCACGGCGAGAGCGACTGGAACGCCAAGAACCTCTTCACCGGCTGGGTCGACGTCGACCTGACCGCGAAGGGGGAGGACGAGGCGCGTCGCGGCGGCGAGCTGCTGCGCGAGCACGGCCTGCTGCCGGACGTGGTGCACACCAGTGTGCTGCGCCGCGCCATCCGGACCGCCGAGTTGGCGTTGAACGCCGCCGACCGGCACTGGATCGCGGTGCGCCGGTCGTGGCGGCTCAACGAGCGCCACTACGGCGCGTTGCAGGGCAAGAACAAGAAGCAGACCCTGGATGAGTACGGCGAGGAGCAGTTCATGCTCTGGCGTCGCTCGTACGACACCCCGCCGCCGCCGATCGCGGACGACGACGAGTGGTCGCAGGTCGGCGACCCGCGGTACGCGTTGCTGCCGACCGAGCTGATGCCGCGTACCGAGTGTCTGAAGGACGTCGTCGAGCGGATGCTGCCGTACTGGTACGACTCGGTCGTGCCGGACATCCTGGCCGGCCGCACGGTGCTGGTGGCCGCGCACGGCAACTCGCTGCGGGCGCTGGTCAAGCACCTGGACCAGATCAGTGACGAGGCGATCGCGAAGCTCAACATCCCCACCGGGATTCCGCTCCGCTACGACCTGGACCCGCTGCTGCGTCCCCAGACGCTGGGCGGGACCTACCTCGACCCGGAGGCCGCCAAGGAGGCTGCCGCCGCCGTGGCCAACCAGGGCCGCTGAGCCGGCCGAGCCCGATTGTCGGAAGGGCCCCCTGCGTTGACCGGGGCCCTTCCTCGCGCCTCAGGGGGAGGTGACCGGTTCGCCGGTGATCAGGTAGACCACGTGTTCGGCGCTGTTGACGGCGTGGTCGGCGAAGCGCTCGTAGAAGCGACCCAGCAGGGTGGCGTCGATGGCGGTCTCCACGCCGTACGGCCAGTCCGCGCCGAGCAGCACCCCGAACAACCCCTTGTGCAGCTCGTCCATGGCGTCGTCGTCGCGGTCCAGCTCGGCGGCGAGATCGGCGTCGGGGTGGGCCAGCACCGAGGCGATCTTCTCGGCCATCCGGTCGGCGATGCCGGCCATGTCCGTGAAGACCGGACGCAACTCGGCCGGCACGGCCGGGGACGGGTGCCGGCGCAACGCGGTCTTGGCGACGTGGTCGGCCAGGTCACCCATCCGTTCCAGATCGGCGGCCACGTGCAGCGCGGTGATCATGGCGCGTAGGTCGGAGGCGACCGGTGCCTGGCGGGCCAGCAGGTCGCAGACCCGCTCCTCCACCTGACGGTACAGTCCGTCGATCTCCGCGTCCCGCTCGATGACGGACTCGGCCGCCCGGCGATCGGCGGTGAGCAGGGCCCGGGTCGCCTGTCGCAGCGCCGCCCGAACTCCCTCGGCCATCTCGACAAGCAGTTGGCTGACGGCCTCAAGTTCGGCCCGGAACTCGTCGCGCATTCTCACGTCCTGTCCATCGGGGCCGGCGATCCCGCCGGCGGGTGTTCGCGCAGGTACGCCCGCCAAGCTATGACTCCCGGGCGGACCGGAGGTGAACGCTGATGAACTGCGCCGGACGCGCGGGTGAACTTTCCCGGAAGTGAGAGTGCTTCGTCCTGTTCTGGGCGATAGCCAGGTTAACAATGACCCTACGATCGCCGAGTGACGTGGGCGGTGACGGTGGGTGTGGCGGCGGCCCTGGTGGTCGGGGTGGTCGCCGGCCTTTGGTTGTCCCGCATGGTCCCGTTCGGCAAGGGGAGGCTCGCGATCGTCGACGAAGTGCAGGTCGGGCTCGGCCGCCGCGCGATCGATTCGCTGCGCGCGGGAGTCGTGGTGCTCGACGCGGACGATGTGCCCGTACTTGTCAATCCGGCCGCGCGGGCGATGGGGCTGCTGCGGACCGGTGGCCGACCAGGTTCGATCATGGCGCATCCGCTGGTCCGTACCCTGGCGGGGCAGGTACGGCGCACCGGTGTGCGGCGCGAGATCGAGCTCGACCTGCCCCGGGGCCGCGACAACGCCGGAGAGAACCCGCTCGGTGTGCACCTGCGGGCGATGGGACTGGGCAACGGCTACATCGTGGTGGAAGCGGCCGACGTGACCGAGTCACACCGGTTGGCCCGGGTACGCCGCGACTTCGTGGCCAACGTCAGCCACGAACTGAAGACTCCGATCGGTGCGTTGCAGTTGCTCGCCGAGGCGCTGCTGGACGCCACCGAGCCGGCCGGTGAGGGTCGGCCGGATCTCTCCGAGGACCTGGTCGCCGCCCGGCGGTTCGCCGAGCGGATCCAGCACGAGTCGACCCGGTTGGGGCGGCTGGTGCAGGAGCTGCTGGAGTTGACCCGGCTTCAGGGCGCCGAACCGCAGCCGGCTCCCGAGCCGGTCGCGGTGGACTGGGTGATCTCCGAGGTGATCGACCGCACCCGGACCGCCGCCGCGGCCCGCCGGATCGAGGTGACCGTCGAGGCGGAGCGGGGCCTGACCGTGTACGGCAGCGACAACCAGCTCGCCACGGCGGTGGCGAATCTGGTGGAGAACGCCCTGAACTACTCCGGCGAGGACACCACGGTTCGGATCGCCGCCCGGACCGCCGGGGAGCAGGTGGAGATCGCCGTCACCGACCAGGGCATCGGCATCGCCCCCACCGACGTCGACCGCATCTTCGAACGGTTCTACCGGGCCGACCAGGCGCGGTCGCGAGCGACCGGCGGCACCGGCCTCGGGCTGGCGATCGTCAAGCACATCGCGAGCAACCATGGCGGCCGGGTGGAGGTGGCGAGCACTCTTGGTGGTGGGTCGACGTTCACTCTCCGGCTGCCCGCCCGTCCGCCGGACGACCTGCTGGCGACACTGCCACCTGCTGGGATCGAGGCCGGTCCGGCCGAGCTCCGGCAGGTCTGAACCGCACCTGGATCAGGCTGGGCGCCCGCCCGGTCCGACCGATGAAAGGAAACGCCGTTGAGTCGCGTTCTGGTGGTCGAGGACGAGGAGTCGTTCTCGGACGCACTGTCGTACATGCTCCGCAAGGAGGGGTTCGAGGTCTCCGTGGCCGCCACGGGGACGTCGGCCCTCACCGAGTTCGACCGGACCGGCGCCGACATCGTCCTGCTCGACCTGATGCTGCCGGAGATGTCCGGTACCGAGGTCTGCCGGCAGCTGCGCCAGCGCTCGCACGTGCCGATCATCATGGTCACCGCTCGGGACAGTGAGATCGACAAGGTGGTCGGCCTGGAGATCGGGGCCGACGACTACGTGACCAAGCCGTACTCGCCCCGGGAGCTGGTCGCCCGGATCCGCGCGGTGCTGCGCCGGCAGAGCCCGGAGGCGCCCGAGTCGGGCGCGCCGACGCTGGCCGCCGGTCCGGTCCGGATGGACATCGAGCGGCACGTGGTGACCGTCGACGGCGGTGCGGTGCAGTTGCCGCTCAAGGAGTTCGAGCTGCTCGAACTGTTGCTCCGCAACGCGGGTCGGGTGCTCACCCGGGGCCAGTTGATCGACCGCGTCTGGGGTGCCGACTACGTCGGTGACACGAAGACGCTCGACGTGCACGTGAAGCGGCTGCGCTCGAAGATCGAACCGGAGCCCTCCACCCCGCGCCACATCGTCACGGTGCGCGGTCTCGGCTACAAGTTCGAGCCCTGATCGGACCGGCCGTACCCGCTCCTGACCGCCGTCGTTGATGACGGCCTGTCACGACCTGGTGTAGTTGCGTTGCGTAACCGCACAGCCGCCTACCCAGTGCTCTGTTCCGCTCCTTTGCTCTGCTTACGTATACGCACAACTCGCTGACCAGGACTTATGTGGTCGCTTCGCGGCTGACGTGCGCAACGCCGACCACGCAGAGCTACCTGTGCGTATAGGTAAGCAGAGCAAAGGCGGCGAGGGGGTTGGTCGGGTCGGATGCGGATGGTTACCCGGTGTGAGAGCTTGTTTGCCTCGGCGCGTGGCCAGGCCGACCGGCGGGTGGACTCCGCGTGACGCCCGCGCGTCAGGCGCCGTCGGCCGGGTGCGGGGCGACGAGGCCCTGCCGGGTCCGCGCCGCGCACAGTTCGGCCAGTTTCGCGTACGCGGGCTCGCCGACGAGCGCGGTCAGCTCCGGGGCGTACGACAGGTACATCGGGTCGGCACCGACGTGCGCGTCGGTGGAGGAGGTGCACCACCAGTCGAGGTCGTGCCCGCCGGCACCCCAGCCGCGCCGGTCGAACTCGGCAAGCGTGGACACCAGCACCTTCGTGTTGTCCGGGCGCTTCACCCACTCCTGGTCCCGGCGGACCGGCAGCTGCCAGCACACATCCGGCTTGTACTCCAGCGGATGCGCCCCGTCGCGCAACGCCTGGGCGTGCAGTGCACAGCCGCCCCCGCCCGGGAAGTCCGCGTCGTTGAGGAAGACGCAGGGCCCGTCGGCATCGCGGGTGGCGGTACGCCGGGCCGGTGTCTTGCCGTCGACGGTGTCGTTCGCCGTCCAGTTCTTGAACCCACGCCGATAGTGCTGCCAGGTCTGCGGGGTCAGCCGCTTCGCCGCGGCGCGTACCCGCGACTCGTCGTCCGAGTCGGTGAAGAACGCACCGTGCGAGCAGCAGCCGTCGGCCGCCCGGCCGGCGATGATGCCGTGGCAGCCCTTGCCGAAGATGCAGGTCCACCGGGACAGCAACCAGGTGAGGTCGGCCCGGATCAGGTGTCGTTCGTCCGCCGGGTCGACGAACTCGATCCACTCCCGGGGGAAGTCCAGCGGCACCTCCCGGCTGCGCGGGTCGGCCGGGTCGTCCACCAGCACACGGAGTTCGATCTGCCCTGTCACCCGGCCAGCGTACGCGTGGTGCGGCGGGCAGGTCGCCGAGTGGCGCGAACCGGGTGGGCCTAGGGTTCTCCCATGCGACTGGGTGTCCTCGACGTCGGTTCCAACACGGTGCACCTGCTGGTGGTCGACGCCCACCGTGGCGCGCACCCGTGGCCGGCGCACTCGGAGAAGGCGGTGCTGCGTCTCGCCGAGCAGATCGGACCGGACGGCGCCCTTCGCGAGGCCGGCGCCGACGCCCTGGTCACGGCGGTGGAGGCGGCGCGTACGTCAGCCGCCGGTCTGGAGGTCGACGACCTGATCGCCTTCGCCACCTCCGCGGTACGCGACGCCACGAACGCGGCGGAGGTGCTTACCCGGGTGCGGGACTCCACCGGGGTACGGCTGGAGGTGCTCTCCGGCGCCGACGAGGCGCGGATGACCTTCCTCGCGGTCCGGCGGTGGTTCGGTTGGTCCGCCGGGCGGCTGCTGGTGCTGGACATCGGTGGCGGCTCGCTGGAGATCGCGGCCGGTATCGACGAGGATCCGGACGTCGCGGTGTCGCTGCCGCTGGGTGCCGGTCGGCTGACCCGGGACCGGCTCGACGTGGATCCGGACAGCACCGCCCCGCCCGCGCCGGAGACGGTGGAGCAGTTGCGGGAGTACGTCGACGCCCACCTCGATCCGGTGGTCGAGCGGATGACCGAGGTGGGCTGGGAACGGTCGGTGGCGACCTCCAAGACGTTCCGTACGCTGGCCCGGCTCGCCGGTGCGGCACCCAGCGGGGCCGGGCTCTGGGCCCGCCGCCGGCTCACCCGGTCCGGGCTGCGACAGGTGCTCGGGTTCATCCGGCACATCCCGCCCGCGCAGCTTGTCGAGCTGGAGGGGGTCAGCGCGGGGCGCGCCCACCAACTGCTGGCCGGTGCCGTCGTCGCCGAGTCGGTGATGCGTCGACTCGGGATCGACGCGCTCGACGTCTGTCCGTGGGCGCTGCGGGAGGGTGTGATCCTCAGCCGACTGGATCGACTGACTCCGGTGTGATGCTGATCGTCCCGGCTGTCTGTTTTGCCGGTTCTCGTCATGATGCCCGACCGCATCCCGGCTACCCTCGATGGCGTGACTTCCCGCGTCCCGGTGCTCCTGTCCAGTTCCTCGGTCTTCCCTGAGCGGACCGCGGCGGCGTTTCAGCTGGCCGCCACGCACGGTTACGACGGCCTTGAGGTGATGGTGTGGACCGACGCGGTCAGCCAGGATGCGGGCGCACTGCGCGGGCTGTCCGATCACTACGGAGTGCCGGTACTCTCCGTGCACGCACCGTGTCTGCTTGTCACGCAGCGGGTGTGGAGCCCCGACCCGTGGGAGCGGCTGCGCCGGGCGGCGGTGCTGGCCGAGACGTTGGAGGCGCCGACCGTCGTGGTGCACCCGCCGTTCACCTGGCAGCGGGAGTACGCACGCGGCTTCGCCGAGGGGCTCGACCGGGTGGCCGGCGAGTTCGGCGGCCTCCGGTTCGCGGTGGAGAACATGTATCCGGTACGGATGGCCGGCCGCCAGTTCGTCCCGTACGTGCCTGGTTGGGATCCCACCGAAGCCGGCTACGCCTCGTACACCCTGGATCTGTCGCACTGCGCGGCCTCGCACAGCGACGCCTTGGCGATGGCCGACCGGATGGGCGACGGGCTGGCCCACGTGCATCTCGGCGACGGCACCGGCGAGGGACGCGACGAGCACCTGGTGCCGGGGCGCGGCAACCAGCCCTGCGCCGAGCTGCTGCGCTCGCTTGCCGGGCGGGGCTTCACCGGTTCGGTGGCGGTGGAGGTGACCACCCGGGGCGCGAAGAGCCGGCAGGTCCGTGAGGCGGACCTGCGCGAGGCGCTGGCCTTCGCCCGGCAGCACCTCAGCACGCCGTCACCGGTCGACGCCTGAGAATCGGGCCGGGACGGCCCGTGATCGCAGGTCAGGGAACCGGCGCCAGCGGGTCCGGCTGGCTGGGCACGGCGGCCCGCTTGCGGGCCCGGTGCGCGGCCACGTGTGAGCGGGTGGCGCAGCGCTCCGAGCAGAACCGCCGGCAGCAGTTCGACGAGGTGTCCAGGTAGACGTTGCCGCAGCGGTCGTCGGCGCAGACGCCGAATCGGGCGCTGCCGTACTCGCACAGCCACACCGACAGGCCCCACACCGCGCCGGCCAGATATTCCGAACTGACCGAGGCGCCCCGGCTGGTCACGTGCATGTGCCAGTCGCTGGAGTCGTGCCCCGAGATGCGCGGCTGCACCGGGAACGCCTCCAGCAGGGAGTTCAGCTCGCTCACCGCCTCGGCGTCGCGCCCCGAGGTGCCGTACTCGAAGACGTCACGCAGCCGCTTCTGCGCGCGCCGGAAGGTCGGCAGGTCCCGTTCCGCGACCTCGTCGCGCATCCACTCCTGGTCGTCGCAGAAGATGGCGCGCAGATCGTCGAGATCGTCCAGGCGCGCGTTGACGAGGTCAACCCCGGTCCGGGCGTACGCGTCGAAGTTCACGCCCCAACGGTAGACGACTCACTGCGGGCGTGGCGCGTCGATGTAGTGCGGCAGGAACCGCGCGTAGCCGTCGGTGATCAGGCTCGCGCTCTCCCGCAGCCCGGCACCCGCCGACTCCCCGTAGACTGTCCAACTGCCCAGCACCAGACGGCTCCCGGCGAATTCGGGCAGCGCCCGGAACTCCTGGTAGCAGTAGCCCTCGTCGCCGTAGTCGCCCGGATTGTTGATCTCGCCACCCGGGGTGACGATCCGCACCGCGGCGCCCTCCCGACCGAGCAGCGGCTTGGCGACGTACTCGGACATGCCGCGCGGCGAGTCGAGGTACGCCGGCAGCAGCAACTCGTGCCCCGGGTACAACTCCCACAGCACGGCCAGCAGCGCTTTGTTGGACAACAGCAGCTTCCAGGCCGGCTCGATCCAGGTGGTCGGGGTGCCCGGCCGCAGCGCCAGTGGGCCGTACGGCTCGGCGAGCATCCACTCCCACGGGTAGAGCTTGAAACAGGTGGTGACCGGGCGGTCGTCGGTGTCGATGAAACGCCGGCCGTCCCAGCCGAGATCCTGGATCGGCAGGAGTTCGACGTCCAGCCCCGCCTGGCGGGCGGTCTCGGCCAGGTAGCCGGCGGTCATGTGGTCCTCGCCGGTCTCCTCCTCGTTCGACCAGACCACGTGCACCCGCCGGTCGTACAGCTCGGCGCCGATCTTCGCCCAGCCGCCCACGAGCCGCTCGTGCAGGCTGTTCCACTGGTCCAGGTCCGGTCGGGTGTGCTCCAGCCAGTACCACTGGATGATGCTCGCCTCGACCAGGGCGGTCGGGGTGTCGGCGTTGTACTCCAGCAGCTTCGGCGGCCAGCTGCCGTCGTACCAGAGGTCGAAGCGGCCGTAGAGGGTCGGCGGCGTCTCCCGCAGCGAGCGGGCGACCGCCTCGGCCGCCCACGCCGGGATGCCGAAATCGGCGTACCGGTTACGCGCCACCACGTGTTCGGCGGCGGCCACCGACATGCGGTGCAGCTCCTCGGTGGCCTCCTCCAGCCGCAGCACCTCGTCCAGCTCGAAGGCGTACGTGGCGGTCTCGTCCCAGTACGACATCACCCCGCCGTCGGGCAGTTCCGTGTCGACGTAGACCAGGCCCTGCTCCCGGATGGTGGTGTCCCAGTCGGGGCGGGGTGTGGTCGTCTCGCGACGCACGCCTAGCCGCCGCAGGAGGCGAGGTGGGTGCCGAAGCCGCCGCGCTCGGGCACGGCCGCGCCGACCGGCTCGGGCGCGGCACGGCCGGCGCCGGTCTCGGCGGCGGGGGCCGGCACCCGCAGGGCCAGGGCCACCGTCTCCCCGCCGCCGGCCGGGCCGAGGGCGCAGTCGTCATCGTCGTCGTCGGAGGTCATGTTGCAGCCGGAGAGGGCGAGCGCCAGCGCGGTGATGGCGCCAAGCTGCACGGAGGCCGATCGGAGTCGGCGGCGAGGGCGTTGTTCCACGACATGGTTGTAACCGATGAACGCCATCCCGTCCGCCCCGGGCCGGGGGGTGACGGGGAAGGTACCTGGCGGTCGGGTGGGCGTTACGCTCGGCTCATGCTCCGTTCCGTCATCCTCGCCGCCTCCCGGTCAACCCGGGTCGAGCGGCTCGTCGCGACGGCCCCGTTCTCCCGGGACGTCGTCCGCCGGTTCGTCGCCGGCGCCAAGACCGACGACGCGTTGCGCGCGACCCGCGAACTCGTCGACGACGGTCTCGCGGTCACCCTCGACAATCTCGGCGAGGACACCGTCACCGGTGAACAGGCCAACGCCACCCGGGACGAGTACCTCACGTTGCTGCGGATGCTCGCCGAGGCGAAGCTGACGCCCGCCGCCGAGGTGAGTGTGAAGCTCTCCGCGCTCGGCCAGGCGTTCGACGAGCAGCTCGCGTACGACAACGCCCGGGCGATCTGCGCTGCCGCCGAGGCGGCGGGCACCACGGTCACCCTGGACATGGAGGACCACACCACCACCGACTCGACCCTGGACATCCTGACCAAGCTCCGCAAGGACCACCCGTCGACCGGCGCGGTGCTGCAGGCCTACCTGCGGCGCACCGAGTCCGACTGTCGCGAGCTGGCGTCGGCCGGGTCGCGGGTGCGGCTGTGCAAGGGCGCGTACCGGGAGCCGGAGTCGGTGGCGTACCAGTCCGCCCGCGAGGTCGACAAGTCCTACGTCCGGTGCCTAAACATCCTGATGTCCGGGGACGGCTATCCGATGCTGGCCACCCACGACCCACGCCTGATCGCGATCGGTGAGGACCGGGCACGCTGGTTCGACCGTGACCCCGACCGCTTCGAGTTCCAGATGCTGTACGGCATCCGCCCCGAGGAGCAGGCCCGCCTGGTCGGCGAGGGTTACACGGTGCGCACCTACGTGCCCTACGGCGACGACTGGTACGGCTATCTGATGCGCCGGCTCGCCGAGCGTCCCGCCAACCTGGCGTTCTTCGCCCGCGCGCTCAGCTCCAGGAAGTAGTCCTCGTCCGTGGCCGCACCGCCGGTCGACAGGGTCGGCGGTGCGGGGCGCAACCTTGACGTTGTTGGCTAATGCCATTAGCCTTCTGGCTATGACAACTAGCTGGGTGGAGCGTGCCGCAGGCCGGATCGCGTACGAGGTGCACGGGCAGGGGCCGCTGGTGGTGCTCGCGCACGGCATGGGGGAGAACCGCGGCTCCTACCGGCATCTGATTCCGCTGCTGGTGGCGGCGGGCTACCAGGTCGCCTCGGTCGACGTACGCGGGCACGGCGACTCCAGCGCCGACTGGCCCTCGTACGCGCCGGTGGAGGTGGGCGGCGACCTGCTCGCGGTGGTTCGTGAGCTGGGCGGCGGACCGGCCGTCCTGGTGGGCAACTCGTCGAGCGCCGCGGCCGTGGTCTTCGCCGCCGCCGACGCGCCGGACCTGGTCAACGGGATCGTGCTGGTCGGCGCGTTCGTCAACCAGCCGAGGCTCAACCCCTTCCTGCGGCTGGCGCAGACCGTGGTGCTGCGCAGTCCACGGCTGTTCGGCCTGTTCCACCGCACGCTCTTTCCCGTGCACCGGCCGACCGACGACGCGCAGTACCGCCGGCAGCTGGTGGCGGCGCTGCGCCGCCCCGGCCGGATGGCGCCCGTGCGCGGAGTGATCCATCCGGTGCGGCCGCACTGGACCACCCGCGCCCCGCAGGTGCGCCAGCCGGTGCTGGTGCTGATGGGCACGAAGGACCCCGACTTCCCGGACCCGGGCGCCGAGGCGCGGGCCGCCCGGCGGCTGTTCCCGGTCGCCGAGGCACGGATGATCACCGACGCCGGGCACTATCCGCACGCCGACCGTCCGGAGGCGATGGCGGCGGAACTGGTCGGCTTCCTGGCGGCGGCGAACCGTGCCTAGGGCCGGGCTCAACGCGCAGGTGGTGGTGCGCGAGGCGGCCCGGCTCGTCGACGAGGTCGGATACCACCGGCTCACCCTCGCCGCGTTGGCGAACCGGCTCGGCGTGGCGCTGCCGAGCCTCTACAAGCACATCAAGGGCGTCGAGGCGCTCACGCAGCAACTGTCCGCGCTGGCCACCGCCGAGATCGCCGACGAGATGACCACGGCCGCCGCCGGCCGTAGCGGCGAGGACGCGCTGCGGTCCGTCGCCGCTGCCTACCGCTCGTACGCCCGGCGGCACCCCGGCCGCTATCCGGCCACCCAGCGGGTACCGGATCCGGCCGACCCGGCGCACCTGGCCGCCGGGGAGCGGGCGGTCGGCGTGGTCTACGCCATTCTGCGGGGGTACGGCATCCACGGCGACGCCGCGGTGGACGGAGTCCGGATGTTCCGCGCGGCCGTGCACGGCTTCGTCGCACTGGAGGCGGCCGGTGGCTTCGGGTTGCCCCGGGAACTCGACCGTTCCTTCGACCAGATGATCGCCGCGTTGGGCGTGGCGTTCTCGTCCTGGCCCGAATCGAGGGCGCCCGGTCCTGCCTGAACGTACCGACCGGGACGGCGTCGGTCGATCGCCCTTCCGTCGGCGCCACCGCAGGCCGTACCCTTCGCCGGTGGATCACGGGGGCCCTGTGGGCAGCGATCAGCCAGCGCCGACCGGTGCGACACCGGAAGGGGATACGGCGGAGCCGGCGTCTGCTCCGGCGGTGGAGGGGCCGCCCGCCGGTCCGGAGACCGAAAGCCGGCGACGTCGACGGTGGCCACTGTGGACCGCCATGGTCGCGGCGCTGCTGACCCTGAGTGTCGGCGTTCCGGTGGTGCTGCTGGCCGGCGGAGCGTCCGATGTCGAGGTCGGTGAGCCGGCGACCGCCGCCTCGCCGACGGAGAACCCGACCACGGCCGCCGCCCGACAGGTCGCCGAACGGATCACCGCGCAACTCGACAAGCAGGCCGCCGCCCTGCTCGGTGGTGACCGGTCAGCGTTCGCCGCGATCGCGGCCACGGCGGTACGCCCCGAGCTGCGTCGTCGGTTCGACGCGCTCAGGGCCCTACGGGTCACGCACTGGCAGGGGCGGCCGAGTGGCCTGCCCACCTCCGCGGGTCGGGCGGGCGAGTGGCGGGTGTCGATCGAGTTCCGGTACTGCTTCGTCGTACCGAACTGTCAACCGAGCCCGATGGTGGTCGAGACCCGGTGGCGCGACGGTGCGGAACCCCGGCTGCTCACCCTGCTCAAGTCGAAGTCCTCAGCAACCGTCAACGGCCGCTACAACGGCCAGCCCGGTGCTTTGCCCTGGGAGGTCAGCAAGCTGGCCGTTCTGGTCGGGAAGCGGGTGATGGTGGCCAGCACGCCGGCCCACCGCGACCGGTTGCCGGGCCTGCTGAAGCGGGCCGAGGCGGCGGCGAAGGTGGCGGACACCTACGTCGTGACCGGCACGGCACCCGACCTGTACCGCGTCTTCTACGCCGGGCGCAAGGAGTGGGAACGGTGGTACGGCGGTGACCAACCGGAATGGGGCGCGGGGTACGCAATCAACGTCGGCGGCGGGCACCACGAGGTGGTGCTGGCGCCCGAGACGCTCGACTACGGTCCCGGGCTCGACGAGCTGCTCCGCCACGAGCTGGCCCACACCGCCTCGCTGCCCGACAAGGACTACTGGGACAACTCGGCCTGGTGGCTGATCGAGGGGCTGGCGGAGCACGCCGGTGCCGACGGCCAGTCGGTCGCGCGGTACGAGGGGCTGGTGCCCACCCGACGGCTGGTGCAGGACGACTGGAACGGCAAGCTGGACAAGCTCATGCCCGCCGACGACGCACCCCACGAGCAGGTTGCGGGCAACTACGGGATCGCGTACCTCGCCTTCCGGCATCTGGTCGACCGCTTCGGCGAGGAGCGGGCCTTCGCCTTCTTCAAGGCGGTGGTGTACGACCTGCGGCCACCGGCGCAGACCACCGAGGAGATCTTCGGTCAGTCCTGGGCGAGCCTGCGCAAGGAGTGCGCCGCGTACGTCCGCAAGGCCGTGCGCTGACCTGGGGCCCTGGCAGGGCCGACATCGACAGCGACTCGTAGCATGTGTCGCGTGCGCCGCTCCGACTCGCCGCGGCTGCCAGCCATGCGGCTCCGTCTGCCCACCGTCCTGCTCGCCGTCACCGTGCTGACCGTCACCACCGCCGCCTCCTGCGGTGGCGACGAACCGTCGATCACCCTCGCCGCCGCGGGCCGAGCGGCCGTGGCGGAGGAGATCGACGCCCCCGCCACCGTCGTCGCGCGTGCGGCGGCCACCCTCACCGCCCCGGCGGACGGCACGCTGGCCCGACTCCGGGTCAAGCCGGGGCAGCAGGTCAAGCGGGGCCAGGTGCTCGCCGTGATCAGCTCACCGTCGGCGCGGGAACGGCTCCGCCAGGCGCGTGACGCGTTGAACGCCGCGAAGCGCGCCGGTGGTGGCGGTGGCGGCGGTGACCTCGTCGGTTCCCTGCGCGGCACCGACCGGGCCGCCGAGCAGACCCACGCCGCCGCCCGCGCCGCCGCGGCGAGGATCGACGACCCGGAGCTGCGTAAGGCGCTGCTCACCCAGGTCGAGGCGGCACAGCGGCGGTACGACGCGGCGGCCCGGGCCGCCGACCGGGCGGTACGGGAGGTGCAGCGCGGCGTGCGCAACCTGAACTCCGCCGTCAGCGCGCTCGCCACCGCCCAGCGACTCCAGGCTCAGCAGGCGTACGACCTGGCCAAGGCGACCGTCGACGCGTTGACCCTGCGCGCCCCGATCGCCGGGGTGGTGCAACCGGGCGGCGTCAGCAGCGGCGGCGGCTCGGCGGGGGCGCTCGCCGGGTTGCTGGAGTCCGGTGGGATGCCGGCGGGCGTCGGTGCGGAGGCCCTCGGCGCGCCGGCCGGCCCGCCGCCCGGGGTGGACACCGCGATACCGGTGGGTGGTCGGGTCACCGCCGGCACCGCGGTGCTGACCGTGGTCGACACCCGCGACCTGGGTCTGCTCGCCGAGGTCGACGAGACGGACGTGCTGCTGGTCCGGCCCGGGCTGACCGGCACCGTCGAACTGGACGCCGTCACCGGTGCCAGCTACCCGGCGACGGTCCGCTCGATCGACGTGCTGCCCAGCACCTCCGCCCGGGGCGGGGTGAGTTACCGGGTACGACTCGCGCTCGGCGCGGGCAGCTTCGGTGAGGCCGAGCCGGCGCCCACCCCGCGCCCCGGAATGAACGCGGTGCTGCGACTGCGGGTCCGGGAGGAGGCGGACGCGGTGACCGTGCCCGCGTCGGCGCTCTTCTCGGTCGACGGCAGGGACACCGTCTGGCTGGTCCGCGACGGCCGTGCCGACCAGGCGGTGGTCACCGTCGGCGTGCAGGGCCAGGACCTGGTGCAGATCGTCGACGGGGTGCAGGCCGGGGACCGGATCGTCGTCCGGGGTACCGACCAGGTCCGCGAGGGCCAGGAGATCGGGTGAGCCGGGGTCCGGCCATCGAGGCGTTCGACGTGTCCCGGACGTACGAGTTGGACGGGGTCTCGGTGCCCGCCCTGCGGGGTGTGTCGCTGACCGTCGGGGCCGGCGACTACGTCGCGCTGATCGGGCCCTCCGGGTCCGGCAAGTCCACGCTGATGCACCTGCTCGGCGGCCTGGACCGGCCCAGCGGCGGCCGGCTGGTGATCGGTGGCCGGGAGGTGGGCAGCCTGTCCGCTCCGGAGCTGGCCCGGCTGCGCAACGAGACGATCGGCTTCGTGTTCCAGGCGTTCCACCTGCTGCCGCGTACCTCGGCGGTGGACAACGTGGCGCTGCCGCTGGTGTACCGGGGGGTGGGCGCGCGCCAGCGGCGGGAGCGCGCCGCCGCGATGCTCGGCCGGGTCGGCCTGGGGCACCGGCTGCACCACCGGCCCAACCAACTCTCCGGCGGCGAGCAGCAGCGGGTGGCGATCGCCCGGGCCCTGGTCACCGACCCGACCGTGCTGCTGGCCGACGAGCCGACCGGCAACCTGGACAGCACCACCGGCGCGGCCGTGCTGGAACTGCTGGAACGACTCAACGTCGAGTCCGGGGTGGCGCTGGTGATGGTCACCCACGACGCGGAGGTGGCGGCCCGGGCCCGGCGGCGCATCGCGATGCGGGACGGTGTGGTCGTCGCCGACAGCGCGGCGGACGGCGGGGCCGGCACATGAGGCTGGCCGAGGCGTGGCGGGTGGCCTGGGACGCGCTGCGGGCGAACCGGATGCGCAGCGCGCTGACCATGCTCGGGGTGGTCATCGGGGTGGCCTCCGTGGTGCTGCTGGTGGCCATCGGCACCGGCACCAAGCAGCGGGTGGAACAGCAGGTGGAGGGGCTCGGCTCCAATCTGCTGCTGGTGGTTCCGGGACGGCTGGACATGGGCAGCGCGCCGGCGCTGTCCCCACTCACCCTGCAGGACGTGGACGCGGTCGGGCGGGTGGTCGGTGATCCGAACCGGGTGGCCGTGACGGTCGCCTCGGGCGCGACTGTGCGGGCCGGGAACCGGGAGGATTTCACGACCGTCCAGGGGGTGCTGGAGACGACCCCGACGGTCTTCGCCCGGGAACTGGGCCGGGGCCGTTACCTGACCCGTGCCGATGTCGACACCGGCCGGCGGGTGGCGGTGCTCGGCGACGCGGTGGCCCGGTCCCTCTTCCCGGACCGGGAGGCGGTCGGCCAGCAGATCAACGTGGCGGGTGTCCGCTTCCGGGTGATCGGTGTCTTCACCCCGCTCGGGCAGAGCCTCGGGGTCGACCGGGACGACGAGGTGCACGTGCCGGTGACGGCGGCGCAGCGGCTCTACGGCACCCAGCGGGTCGACGCCATCGCGGTGAAGGCGCCGGACCGGGAACGGATCGACGAGTTGGGTGACCGGATCGTGGCCGAACTCAACGGCCGACACCCGGGTACCGAGTTCAGCGCCGTCACCCAGGAGCAGATCCTCGGTGTGCTGGGTGACATCCTCGGCATCCTGACCGGCGTGCTGGCCGCCATCGCGGGCATCTCGCTGCTGGTCGGTGGGGTCGGCGTCTCGAACATCATGCTCGTCTCGGTTCGTGAGCGGACCCGGGAGATCGGGCTCCGCAAGGCGGTCGGGGCCCGACCCCGGGACATCGGTGTGCAGTTCCTGCTGGAGGCGGTGCTGCTGACCTCCGTCGGTGGGCTCACCGGGATGGCCCTCGGGGTGGGCGGCGCGCTGCTGGTGGCCGCGCTCTCACCCATCCCGGCGGCGGTGACCTGGTGGTCGCTGGCCCTGGCCTTCGGCGTCTCGGCGGCGGTCGGCATCGTCTTCGGGGTGGTACCCGCACAGCGGGCCGGTCGGCTCGATCCGGTGGTGGCCCTGCGCGCCGAGTGACCTCCCCGATACCCGCGGCCGAGGTTGATCGTCGCCAGAATCTTGAGGACGCTACCCGACCAGGGGTTTTTCGCCGCCGCACCGGCACGATCCATGATCAGTTGCAGGAAGGGATCGCGCCGGTCACAGCCGTCCCGCTACCGTACTGGTAACACGCGCGTCGCCGGCCGCGCGGGAGGACCCGTGTGGCGGCACGCGCCGGGCATGGGATGGGTCGGGTGAGCCATGGCCGGGTCGCAGTCCGACGGTCGGCTGTCGGAGGTCAAGTTCCTGACCGTCGCCGAGGTGGCAACGGTCATGCGGGTGTCGAAGATGACGGTCTACCGCCTGGTGCACAGCGGCGAGCTGACCGCGGTGCGGGTGGGCAGGTCGTTCCGGGTGCCGGAGCACGCGGTCCACGAGTACCTGCGCGGCGCCTTCCAGGAGACCGCCTGACCCTGGTGCGGCCGGGTCACGTGGGCCCGGTGGAACGGGCATCGAGCGGGGGCGCGTTGGTCCTGCTGACGCAGTTTCGCTACGCTGGACTCCGATCGTGACCGCTGGTGCGCTCCGCCGCCCTTCCCGCCGGTCCGGTCCCTGTCCGCAAGCGGTCGCCGACGCCACGGGTTCGTGGTGTCCTCCCGGTCGCGCCGCACGTTGCATCGAAAGGCTGTCGTATGGGCTCGGTGGTCAAGAAGCGCCGCAAGCGCATGGCTAAGAAGAAGCACCGCAAGCTGCTGCGCAAGACCCGCGTCCAGCGTCGCCGTCTCGGCAAGTGACCGACGCCGGGCCTGGTCCCGGCGTCCGTCCCTTGCCAACTGTCGACCCTCGGAGGCTCAGGTGATCAGGCCGTGGCTGCCCCGGCTCGGTCCCACCTGCCGGGGTGGGTGCGAGACATGACCCCCGGTGGCTCCCAGAGCCCTCCGGGGGTCGTCGTCGTGACCGGGGCCAGTCGCTATCTCGGCGCGCACGTCGCCGCCCGGCTCGCCGCCGACCCGAGGATCGACCGGGTCATCGGCATCGACCAGTCGGAGCCCGGGCCCGAGGTCGACGCACTGCTCGACCAGGTGGAGTGGATCCGGGTCGACGCCGGCTCGGTCGGTGGCCTCCTCGCCGACCTCGACGTGGACACCGTGGTGCACCTGGCCCTGGTCAGCTCCCCTGATCCGCAACACGGTGGCCGGGCGGCGATGAAGGAGCAGAACGTCATCGGCACCATGCAGCTGCTCGCCGCGTGCCAACGGGCACCACGGCTACGCAAGATCGTGGTCCGCTCCTCCACCGCGGCGTACGGCGCCTCGTTCCGCGATCCGGCCGTCTTCACCGAGGAGACCGAGCCGCGTGAGGTGCCGCGGGGCGGCTTCGGCCGCGACATCCTCGACATTGAGGGGTACGTCCGAGGCTTTCGTCGTCGACGCGGTGACGTCACCGCCACCGTGCTGCGCTTCGCACCGTTCATCGGCTCGACGGCGGACACCACGCTCACCCGCTACTTCGCGCAGCCGGTGGTGCCGACCATCTTCGGCCGGGACGCCCGGTTGCAGTTCCTGCACTTCGACGACGCGCTGGAGGTGCTGCACCGGTCGGTCGTCGGTGATCATCCCGGCACCTTCAACGTCGCCGGGCCCGGCGTGCTCGCGCTGTCGCAGGCGATCCGTCGAGCCGGTCGGGTCGCCGTGCCGGTGCTGGAGCCGGGCCTGTCCGGTGCCGTCGCGCTGGCCCGGGTCATGGGCTTCGGTCGCTACGGCCTCGACCAGGTCGACCTCTTCGTGCACGGACGGGTGGTGGACATCTCCCGGCTGGAGCGGGAGTACGCCTTCACGCCCCGCTCGACCGCCGCCGCCTTCGACGATTTCATCCGGGCACATCACGGGCGCGCCGTGGTGACCCGGGACCAACTGGCCGCCGCCGAGCAGCTGGTGCTGGACCAGATCCGACAGGTTCGGGCCGCCGTCCGGGAGCGGTCGTGACCGGGCCCGAGGAACGACACGACGAGGCACGCCTCGACGGCCGGTACGCCGTGCCGGCGCCGGTGGCTCCCGACCCGACGCGACGCAACGGGCACCGTCCGGCCGCTTCCGACCAGGCGGGCGATGTCTGGGACCGCCGGGTCGCCGCCGGGCTGGCCTTCCTGCGCCGCCGGCTGGCGGGCGACTACGAGGTGGACGAGTTCGGCTTCGACCGCGACCTGACCGGAGCGGTCTTCCATCCCCTGCTGCGCCGGCTCTACCGGGACTGGTTCCGTACCGAGGTCACCGGTCTGGAGAACGTACCCACGGACGGGGCAGGGCTGATCGTCGGCAACCACTCCGGCACCGTGGCACTGGACGCGTTGATCCTCTCCACCGCGCTGCACCACGAGCACCCGGACCACCGCTACCTGCGGCTGCTCGGTGCGGATCTGGTCTTCCGGATGCCGGTGGTCTCCGAGATCGCCCGCAAGACCGGCGGCACGATGGCCTGCAACCCGGACGCCGAGCGGCTGATGCGCCACGGCGAGCTGGTGGGCGTCTTCCCGGAGGGCTTCAAGGGCGTCGGCAAGCTGTACGCGCAACGCTACAAGCTGCAACGCTTCGGTCGGGGAGGCTTCGTCTCGGCGGCACTGCGCACCGGCACTCCGATCATCCCGGTGGCCATCGTCGGCGGCGAGGAGATCTATCCGATGCTCGCCGACATCAAACCACTGGCCCGACTGCTCAAGCTGCCGTACTTCCCGGTTACCCCGACCTTCCCCTGGCTCGGGCCGCTGGGCATGGTGCCGTTGCCGAGCAAGTGGCTCATCGAGTTCTGCCCGCCGATCCCGACGGAGCACCTGATGGACTCCGCGGACGATCCGCTTGTCGTGTTCAACCTCGCCGACCAGGTACGGGAGACTATCCAGCAGACCCTGCACCAGTTGCTGGAGCGTCGGCCTGACCCGTTCGGCCCTTAGACCTCAGGTGCAGGGAGAAGCTGCCCCGCACGGCCGTCACCGTCGCGTCGAACCGGGTGAGCGGTAGTTCCTCATAGACGTCGGCCGAATAGTCCTGCTGGGCCAGCCAGGACAGCAGAGCCGCCGGCTCCTCCGACCGTAGGGCGGGAGCGAGACAGGCGTCGACCACAGCCTTGAGGAACCGCTCGTTGATGTCCACTTTGCTGTCAGGGACCAGGCAGAACAGGGTGGCGACCGACTCGCCGTCGCCAGTTGGACTCTTGAGCACGCCGTAGCGGGTGCGGAGGCCGGTGCCGGGCATCGGCGCGGTGGTGTCGTAGCCACGGCTGGAAGCCTTCGGTGGGGTGTCCCAGCGTTTGCGCCATCCGGCTGCGACGGATTCCACAGTGGTGCCCGGGATGGGCGGCAGCGGGGCGGCGGACGGCGGGTCGCTCGCCTCGCCGCTGGGTGCCGGCTCCGGCACCTGCGGCGTATCGCCTGTCGGTGCGACGGGTGTGAGCCCCGCCGGCCCGGCGGTGCCGGCCGGTTCGCGCTCGTCGTTCCACATTGCCCCGCCGAGGCCGGCCGCGACCACGACCAACAGGGTCAGCCCTGCCAGCAGGATCCATCCGCGCCGGCCAAACCGCGGTGACGGGCGCGCTTCAGCTCCGTCCCGGTCCGTCATGCGTGTCCCCCGTCGTCGTGCACCGTGGCCACATCGGACCCCGTGCGACCGGGCCAAGCTAGCACTGCGTCTGAGTGGGGTCAACGTTGTGTCACGGAGTCAAAGCTGTAAGACTTTCGATGTCTTGTCGGTAGTCACCACACGGGGGAAACGTGAGCGACTTTCGCGCGCACTTATCCTATTTGTCCGTTCTTGTCCTTGGGATGTTGTTCCTGCTACCGCCCGCTCCGGCAGCGGCCGCACCCGGTTGTGTCGGAGCGGCGTGTCGCGGCAAGATGGCGGCGGCCCAGGGCTGTCGGGACGGCGCCTTTGCCATCAACGGCTTCACTCTCGTCGATCCGGACGTGACCCAGCCAACGCGCGGCGACCTGTGGTACAGCCCGGCCTGCAAGGCCATGTGGGGTGAGCTGAACGCCCCCGAACTCATCAGCTTCCTTTACGCGCAGCTCTGGACGCAGAGCGAGTACGGCGGCGTCAACGAGGCAGCGGACTTCTTCCAGATGGGCAACGAGGGAAACTACACCACGCCGATGGTCGACTGGCAGCAGTCGGTCAAGTTCTGCGGCAGCCACAAGGGCGTCGACCCGGACATGGACTTTCCCTCCGGCGGCTACAACGCGTGCACTTCGTGGCGCTGACCCGCACCGGCCGTAAGAAGATGACCATCCACAGTGTAATGACGGGGGAATCGTGCGTTCACTGAAGAGGAAACTGCGGCGCCTGATCGCCGCCGCGACCGCTCTGGTCGTGATACCGGCCGCAGGAGTGCAGGTGTCGGCTCCGGCCGGCGCGGCCGAGCCGGAGCGGCAAGCTGCGCCGGCGGCCTTCACCGCACCGGACGAGGCGCTGGGCAAGGCCTGGCGGAAGTCCACCGACGTGCTGGTGACCGGGGCCGGTGACACCGACGGATACCACCTCTACGTGGCCCGGGAGTCCGATGCGTTCGGGTGGTCCACCCTGGCCACTCTGACGTCCAGCTCACTCGCCGTCGGTCCGTGGACGGGTGCCGTCTGCGTCACCGGGTCCGGTCGGTACGCCGTCGCCGTCTTCGCGCCCAAGAAGGCCGCCAACAAGCCGGAGTTGTCCCGCGCGGGTGCCCTCGCGGCGGTGGTGGAGATCGCCACCGGCAAGGCCACCCACGTGGCGACCGGTGTCGAGCTGGCCTACTTCAACCCGGCCTGCGGGCCAGGTGACCGGGCCCTGCTCACCCGATCCGTGGGTGACGACTTCGCGCTCACCACCGAACTGCTCACCGTCGACGCCGCCGAGGGCCGGGTGACCAAGACCCGTCGCGTCGACGGCCAACTCACCACGCCCGCCCCGGCGCCTGACGGCGACTACGGCATCCTCGGCGGTCAGCTGGTGCGCGTCGAGGCCACCGGCAAGACCACCCGACTGGCCCGGCCGCAGGGCCAACCGTTCGCCGTGCAGGCCACCGCCGGCAGCGGCATCGACCTGGTGAGCGTGGACGGTGAGCAGGCGGTCGCCCAGCGGTTCCGGGACGGCCGGCTGACCGTCACCGCGACCGGCCCCCGAGAGCGGCTCCAGCTCTTCGGGCAGCGCGGCGGTCGCAACGCCCTGGTCGGGCAGGTGAGCATGCGCGGCAGCATGCCGGAGCTGAGCGTCCTCCCGGCGGTCAGGCAGGTGCGCGCACTCTCCGCCGAGGGGCATCTCATCGCCGAGGAGGTGGTCACGCAGCAGAGCATGCGCGCGGTCGGCCAGCCGTTGCGGCCCGCGGACCCGGCCGACGCCGGTGACGTACGGGTGGCGGTGCGGGCCACGGTCAGCGGGCAGGGTGCCGTCCACACGCTGGACACCACCCTGGCACCGAAGCTCGACGTCGAACTGGGCGCCGGCATCGCGTCGGGCCGCGCCGCCGCGAGTGCGGCCGACGTCGGCAGCCCGACGTGCGCGATCCCGCGCAACGACCCCCGGGTGCAGCCCCTGCAACCCAGCCCGGACATGGTCGAGTGGGCTGTCAACCAGGCCGTACACGGACGGCTCAACGTCACCCGGCCGGCGAACTACCTGAAGGCCGGCCTGCCCGCGTACCAACCCCAGGGTCTGTTCCCGCTGCGCCAGCTCGTCGGCGGCGGTCGGGTGCCGGCTCAGATCATGCTCGCCGTCCTGGCCCAGGAGACGAACCTGTCCCAGGCGTCGTGGCGGGTCGTACCCGGTGACACCGGCAACCCGTTGATCGCCAGCTACTACGGCAACCATGACAATCTCGACGTCATCGACTACAGCAAGACCGACTGCGGGTACGGCATCGGTCAGGTCACCGACGGGATGCGGGTGGACAGCAACGTGTTCACCGACACGCAGCGCCGGGCGATCGCCGTTGACTACGCGGCAAACCTCGCCGCCGGGCTCAACATCCTGATCGAAAAGTGGAACCAGATGAACACCGAGCTCAACGCGTACAAGAGCTACATGAACAACAACGACCCGACCTGGGTCGAGAACTGGTTCCTCGCCGTCTGGGCGTACAACAGCGGCTACTACCCGTACGACCGTCGCAACACCGACCTCCAGAAGGGCTATTTCGGGATCGGGTGGTTCAACAACCCGGCCAACCCGAGGTACCCGGCCAACCGGGAGCCGTTCCTGCGCGCGACCATGGCCGACGCCGAGCGGCCCAACGACTGGGCGTACCCAGAGCGGATCATGGGCTGGGTGGAGACGCCGCAGATGAAGGGCTTCCCGATCATGACTGAGGCGTACTCGCATCCGGAGTACAGCTCCAACTCGCCCATCTACCCGGACCGCTTCACCAAGGTGCTGTCCATCCCGGACCGCTACGCGTTCTGCTCCGAGGTCAACAGCTGCTCGCCGGCCACCAACGGCTGCCCGGCGGACTCCGAAGCCTGTTGGTGGCACGGCCACGCGACGTCGGGCAACTGCCTGATGGAGGAGTGCGCCCGGGAAAAACTCAGTTACGGGTCCGGCGCCGCCGAGCCGGGAGTGAAGCGCATCTACCCACGCAACTGCGAGACGTTCACCGGCGACAAGAACGGCAACCGCAACCGGAACAAGCGGATGTCGATGGTCTACTCGCTGAACGACACCGGGCAGTACAACCTCGGGTGCGACATCGGCGCGACTGACGGCAAGTTCACCATCCGCCGTGGGTTTCCGGCCGGCGGCGGCACGGCCCCGTACGCCGAGATCGACCTGCACCAGATCGGCGCGGGCTACAAGGGCCACATCTGGTTCACGTATGTCAACAGCAGCAACCCGAAGCGCCGTATCGTCGGCTCCTGGACGCCGAACCTGGATCTGGTACCCGGGGAACGCGCCCGCTACGACATCGTCGCCCACGTGCCCAGCCACGGCGCGGACTACCACAACGCCGAGTACCTGATCACCACGGGCACGATCGGCGAACAGCGAACCTGTGCGCTCGATCTCGCCGAGGAAGCCGGCTGGGCGCTGCCCGGCGGTATCCCGAACCCGAACCCCGCGAACCTCGGCGAGGACAAGTGGGTCTACCTGGGCTCGTACGAGTTGGGTCGGGGAGCGCAGGTGCAACTGAACAATGTCGGGACGGCACACACGCAGAACTTCGACGCGGTCGCGTTCGACACCATCGCGTTCGTGCCGATCGGCAGCAACGCCGGTCACTCCTGCGGCGACGACTACTGACGGCAGCCGGAAAAACCGCTCCGCCGTCTCTCCCGCCTCGGGCATCAGCTCTGGTGTCCGAGGCGGGACCGGTCGGTGGGGTGAGGTCGCCAGGCGAACAGCCGCACCGGTCCGGTGCCTGGCGGGCCATGAGCGCCTGACCGGTCAGGAGCAGGCGGCGGGGATCGGGCCGAGCGTGTCGCTGCTGACGGTGAACTCCCGGCCGCAGCCGATGGCGGCCCGTACGGCGTCAGCCCGCTCGGCGACGGATTCGAGCAGCGCCAGCGACTCGCCGGTGCGCGCCCGGTCGATCCGGGAGCCCCGACCCTCCAGCGCGCTCAGCGAACGCCGCTGGTCGGTGAGGAACGCGTCGACCGCGGCCAGCGCCGCGGGATCCGAGCGCTGCGCGGCCGCCCCGGTGAGCAGGCGTACGCCCTGCCGGGTGTCCGCGTCCATGTCGTCGAGCACCGCCCGGTATCCACCGGGGCTGCCTTTCACCGTGGCCGCCTCGGCCAATCGGGTGCGGGCGAAGTCGAGAAAGAGCTGACCCCGGCTGATGTCGGAGCTGGTGAGCGCGAGCTGCGCCCGTTCGGTGCCACGCTTCATGCCGTACAGCGCGTCACCGGGCACCGCGTCCTCGCTGGCGGCCGAGATGCCGGAAACGGCCACGGCACCGGCGGCGATGCCGATGAGAATCGCACCGCGAGCGCGGGCCCGACGGGCGGTCACCGGGGGCAGCAGCGACCCACGACCGGAAGACGCCTTCTCGGCCGGGCGGGCGGGGGCCGGCGCGCCGACACCCTCCCGAACGGCGGTGGCCAGCAACATCGCCCGCAGGCCGGTGCGGAATTCCGGGTCGACCTCGGCGTCCGGCGCGTTGGCACCGAGCTGCCGGCCGAGCGTGACGAGTGGTGCGAGCTGGTCGTCGTCCCTGGATCGCACGTGATGACGTCGGCCGCCGTTGGCTTCGTCGAGAAGCTGCGCGAAGCGCTCGGCGCGCCGACGGGAGAAGAGGGCGTTGTCCACCGTGGCACCTCCTCTCGCTGGTCACGGCCGGTCGGCCGCGTTCACCGCCAGCGACCGATGACCTCGTGACATCACGGCGGAGGGCCCTCGTCGGCACCGTCGCAGGTCATCCGGAGGCCCCCGAGGGCTCCCGGCCTGTCACCGGTCGCACCCGGAGAAACGCGCCGTGCCGGGGGCGGGTTACGGCCCGGCCGGTGCCGAAATTACGCAAAGTGATCGCTGTCAGGTCTGGGTGCCCAGCAGCCGACCAGGGCGGGCGACCCTCGTGACGGTGCCGGAAGGTCACGGCTGGAAGCCGTCCGGGAGCAGCCGTGCCAGGGCCCGGACCGCCCGGTACTGCAGCGCCTTGATCGCACCCTCGTTCTTGCCCATCGCCCGGGCGGTCTCGGCTACCGAGAAGCCCTGGAGAAAGCGGAGCACGATGCACTCCTGCTGTTCGGGGTTGAGGCGTTTCACCGCACTCAACAGGGCGACGTTCGTGATGTGCTCCACCACCGCCGCCTCCGGGCTGCCCTCCGGGCCTCGATCCTCCCGATCGGCGTCGAGGACGTCGCCGGTGGTGACCTCCAGCCGGTACCGGCCGGACTTGAAGTGGTCGGCGACCAGGTTGCGGGCGATGGTGACCAGCCAGGCACCGAGGTCGCGCCCCTGCCAGGTGAAGCTGCCGATCCGCTTGAGGGCGCGCAGGAAGGTGTCCGAGGTGAGGTCCTCGGCGAGTTGCCGGTTGCCGACCCGGAAGTAGACGAAGCGGAACACCGTGTCCACGTAGCGGTCGTAGATCAGCCCGAACGCCTCGGCCTCGCCGGCCTGGGCGCGTTCGACGAGGGCCCAGACCTCGGTGGCCGGATCGGAGGGATCCGGGCGGCTCGGGAACCCGGTCGAGGTGCCGGTCGTCGCGGGCACCGCGGGAAGGACCGCGGTCTCGGTGGTGGACACCTCGGTGACCGGTGCGTCCCCACTGCGCCGAGCCTGAGCCGGCATCGTCGGGCGGTTCGGGGAGGCGACCCGACCGCCGGCGGGTTTGGCGTTCCCACCGGGCACGGGTGGTCGATGTGGGGGCTCGTTCTGGTGGGGCCGACTGCCCACCCGTCGCGCGGCGCCGTCACCCCGGACGGCGAGATTGGCCGACGCGTCCGGTGCGCCGTGGGCACCGCCGCGTTCGTTGATCGGAGCGCGGGCGGCCGGTCCGGTCAGGCCGACCGGACGCTCGGCGAAGCCGAAGGTGGTCATCGCGCCGCCTCCGTTCCGCCGGTGGCCGCCGGGCCGGCGACGACCGGTCGACCGGTCGGCGCCGCGTCGGGCAGGGGGGCTCCGGGGCGTGCCGACGGGCGGCAGATCCCCTTGAGGTGCTGGTCCAATGCGCTCAACGGCACGGGGGCCTCCTCGGGCTGAGGGGTGTCGACTCACGGCAAATGGGGTGAGCCGACCCGAGTGATGATAGGGCCAACGTCACCCGCGCGTGGCAAGTCCGTTACACAGGGCCGAAGTATTTCCTGACGTGTCGTCGACCCGGCGGACCGGTTGTCCGTCGGGTGTGGTTGACAACAGACGACTCACATGATCCCCATTGGAACCGCTGTTCGTGCAGGTGGCGGGCGGGATCGATGTCGAGTGCCGGAGTCTGGTGGAGACCGGCGACAGCACCGGGCCGGGCACCCGCGGTGCGTCGCCGTCGCACCTGTACCGCACCGTCGGTGACGCGGTCCGGTTCCGTGGACGGGACTCGCGGGCGTGGCCGTGCGGGTCGGGCTGTGCCAGACTCAGCCACCGTGCAGGATCCTGACTCGGTCTCCGGTCCCAACCTCGCCGACCGTCTTCGCCGGGCGGCGGCGCGGTACCCGGGCAAGCCCGCCCTGCATTGGCAGGATCGGACGATCACCTGGTCCGAACTGGACGAGGCGGTGAGCGGTGCGGCCCGGGCACTGGTCGCCGTGCCGGGGGCCGACGCGACCCGGCCCGGGGCGCGGGTCGCCGTGGCGCTGCCGAACGTGCCGGATTTCGTGATCAGCCTGCTCGGCGCGCTGCGCGCCGGGCTGACCGCGGTACCGGTGAACCCCGGCCTGACCGCGCGCGAGTTGCGACACGTCCTGGCCGACTCGGGCGCGTCGGTGTTGATCGGCACCGAGCGGATCCGGGACCTGGCCGGGGAGTTGGACCTGCCCGCGCTGGTCGCGGTGCACACCAGCGCACCGACGGCGGAAGGCGACCGGACGTTTCCGGCCCAACGCGCCGACGACCTTGCGATGCTGCTCTACACCTCGGGCACCTCGGGCTGGCCGAAGGGAGCCATGCTCTCCCACGGTGCGTTGGCGGCCAACCACGAACAGATCGGCCGGATCGACCCGCCGGTGGTCGGCCCGGACGACACCGTGCTGCTGGCCCTGCCGCTGTTCCACGCCTACGGGCTGAACTCCGGGCTGGGTGCGGTGCTCCACCATGGTGCGACCGGGGTACTTGTCGACGACGCGGGCCCCGACGCGGCGCTCGCCGAGATCGCCCGGCACCGGGTGAGCGTCCTGGTGGGCGTACCGTCGATGGTGCAGGCCTGGGCCCGGGCGGGCACCGACACCCTCGCCGAGGCGATGGCCGCGGTGCGGATCGTGGTGTGCGGCGCGGCGCCGCTGGAGCCGGCCGACGCGGCGCGCTTCACCGAGGCCGCCGGGCGTCCGGTACACGTCGGGTACGGCCTGACCGAGACCGCCCCGGTGCTCACCTCGACCCTGGTCGGCGGCGAACCCCGGCCCGGCTCGATCGGCCGTCCCTTGCCCGGCGTGCAGGTGCGGCTGGTCGGTGCGGACGGTACGGAGCTGTGGCGCGACGGAGTCGCCGCGCTCGACGACGATCCGGACGAGATGGACCTCACCGACCCGGCCTCGGGCACCGATCCCGGACAGCTGGTGGTGCGTGGTCCGAACCTGTTCTCCGGTTACTGGCCGGACGGTGCGGGCGGACCGGACGCGGACGGCTGGTGGCCCACCGGCGACGTGGCGTACGCCGACGCCGACGGCGACCTCTTCCTGGTCGACCGGATCGGCGAGCTGATCCTGGTCAACGGCTTCAACGTGTATCCGCACGAGGTGGAGCTGGTGTTGTCGGCCCATCCGGCGGTGGCGGAGTCCGCCGTAGTGGGTGTGCCGCACCCGAGGACCGGGGAGACTGTGCGGGCGTACGTGGTGCCGAGGCCGCAGGCTGCGGTGGCACGTACCGAGCTGATCGCGCACTGCACACGTAACCTGGCCAGATTCAAGTGCCCGACCGAGGTCGAGTTCGTCGACGTGCTGCCGCGCTCGGTGATCGGGAAGGTACGCAAGACCCTGCTCGGTACGACGGAGGAGACCGATGCGTGAACCCCGCCTGACGCTGATCACCCGCCCCGGCTGTCACCTGTGTGAGGACGCCAAGGCGGCGCTCGACCGGGTGGTCGCGGTCACCGGCGACCGGTGGACCGAGCGGGACGTCAGCGGCGACGTGGAGCTGGAACGCGAGTACGGCGACCGGCTGCCGGTGGTGCTGCTCGACGGCAGGGAACACGGCTACTGGCGGGTCGAGGAGGAACGGCTGCTGCGCGACCTGACCACCCCGCAGCTCTGAGGCCGCCGCGCGGGGGTGCGGCCGGATAGGGTGCGGCGATGACCCCTGCGAGCGCTCATCTGGTGTGGGACTGGAACGGCACCCTGCTCAACGACCTCAGCCTCGTGGTGGCCTGCACCAACGCGGTGTTTACCAGCGAGGGCGGGCCGAGCGTCACCCCCGACGAGCACCGGGTGAGGTTCCGCCGACCGATCGCCGACTACTACGCGGAGATCCTCGGCCGAGCGGTGGACGACGACGCCTTCGGTCGGCTGGACAAGATCTTCCACGAGGCGTACCGGGTGGGTCTGACCAGTTGTGAGCTGGCGCACGACGCCGTGGACGCGATGGCGGCCTGGTCAGGCAGCCAGTCCCTGTTGTCGATGTGGTTCCACGACGAGCTGATACCCACCGTCGAGACGTACGGCCTGACCGGCCGGTTCGCCCGGGTCGACGGGCTGCGGGCGCAGATCGGTGGCGACCGCAAGGCGGAGTCGCTGGCGCGGCATCTCGACGCGTTGGGTGTCGACGGCCGGTCGGTGGTGCTGATCGGCGACTCGCTCGACGACGCTGACGCGGCCCGGTCCGTCGGCGCCCGCGCCGTCCTCTACAGCGGCGGCTTCACCGATCGCGCCCGGTTGCTCGCCTCCGGCCACCCCGTCGCCGACTCGCTCACCGAGGCCGTGACCCTCGCCACCAGTTCCACCGACCCACTGCGCCGTTCATGACGTTGTCGCGCGGGAAATCCGGCGTGTCGGGGCGACAACTTCATGATCGGCGAATTGGAAGGGGAGTCGGGGCTACGTGTGATTGGTCAGAGAAGTCGGGATTGAGCGATAATCGCGCGGGCGCCGATGGCGAGGTGATGATCGATCTTGTGGGATGGAGGGGCCGGTGGGGACGCGGGCCGTGCCAGCAAGATCGCGATTTGTGCACGTCTTCACAAGCGCCTACTCTGTAATTCCGACGCGCCCCGCTAGCACAGCCGGCACCATCGGTCGCCGGCGGGAGTCCCGAAACGGCCGACCGGTGGAGTTGGTCGAGGATCGCACCGCACGGAGTCTCATGAGTCAGCACCGTCACCCTGGCGCGCCCGGCCGCGCAGGTGCCGTACCGGCGCTCCCGGACCTGCCCGAGGCGACGGTGGCCCGGCTCCCCGAGTACCTCCGTGCCCTGCACAACCTCGCGGAAACCGGTCACGAGACGGTTTCCAGCGAAGGGCTGGCCAATGCCGCCGGGGTGAACTCGGCAAAGCTCCGTAAGGACCTGTCCCAGCTCGGCTCGTACGGCACCCGGGGCGTGGGCTACGACGTCGGGCTGCTGATCGATCAGATCGAGTACGTGCTCGGGCTCACCCAGCGCCGGGCGGTCGCCCTGGTGGGCGTGGGTAACCTCGGTCACGCCCTGGCCGGCTACGACGGCTTCGCCAGCCGTGGGTTCCGGATCGCCGCCCTCCTCGACGCCGATCAGGAGCGGGTCGGCGAAGAGATCAACGGGCTGGTCGTGCAGCACATCGACGAACTGCCCCGGGTGGCCGCCGAGGAATCCATCGCGATCGGTGTCATCGCCACCCCGGCCGCCGCCGCGCAACGGGTGGCGGACCAGCTGGTCGCCGTCGGCGTGACGAGCATCCTGAACTTCGCGCCGTGCGTACTCTCGGTCCCCGAAGGGGTCGACGTGCGCAAGGTCGACCTGGCCATCGAGTTGCAGATCCTGTCGTTCCACGAGCACCGCAAGGCATCCCTGACCGCGCTGCCCGCCGCCGGTGGGTCCGCCCTGACCGCCCTTCCCGGTGGTCTCGCGGTCACCGAGAGCCAGGAGGCGATCGGCACGTGAAACTCCTCGTCGTGGGCGCGTCCTACCGCACCGCACCGGTCGCCACCCTGGAACGACTCGCGGTGTCACCCAGCGGGCTCGACCGCACGCTGGGTCGGCTGATCGCGCAGCCGTACGTGAGCGAGGCCGTCCTCGTCTCCACCTGTAACCGGGTGGAGGTCTACGCGGCGGTCTCCGGCTTCCACGGCGGCCTCGGCGACATCTGTGCCGTGCTCGCCGAGCAGGCGGGTTGCCAGCCCGCCGCGCTGGCCAACCACCTCTACGTGCACTTCGACTCGGCTGCGGTGGATCACATCTTCCGGGTGGCCGCCGGTCTGGACTCGATGGTGATCGGCGAGGCGCAGATCCTCGGGCAGCTACGTGACGCCTACCACTGGGCCAGTGCGGCCGACACCGCCGGGCGGCTGCTGCACGAGCTGATGCAGCAGGCGCTGCGGGTGGGTAAGCGGGCCCACTCGGAGACCGGCATCGACCGCGCCGGTCAGAGCGTGGTGACCGCCGCGCTGGGACTCGCCGCCGGTCACCTCGACGACGACCTCACGGGTCGACCCGCGCTGATCGTCGGCGCCGGGGCGATGGGCTCGCTGGGCGTGGCGACGCTGTCCCGGCTCGGTGCCGGACCGCTGACCGTGACGAACCGGAGCACCGACCGCGCCGTCCGGCTGGCCGAGTCCTACGGAGCCGGCGCGCGACCGATGGCCGAGTTGGCCGACACACTTGCCACGGTGGACGTCGTGGTGGCCGCCACCGCCTCGCCCGAGCCGGTCCTCACCCGCGAGGTGGTCGCCGCCGCGACCGCCGACCGCGCCCCTGGGCGTGGCCCACTGGTCCTGCTCGACCTCGCGGTGCCGCGAGACGTCGGCCCCGGCGTCGCCGAGCTGCCCGGCGTCGAGGTGATCGACATCGACCGGATGGCGGCGCTGCTCGCCGACGGCCCGGTCGCCGCCGACGCCGCAGCCGTCAGGCGCATCGTGGCCGGCGAGGTCGAGTCCTTCCTCTGCTGGCTGCGCGGTGCCGACGTGGCGCCGACCGTCGCTGCGCTGCGCGGCCGGGCCGACGACGTGGTCACCGCCGAGCTGCGCCGGCTCGCGCAACGCCGTCCCGACCTAAGCGACGACCAGCGCGCCGAGGTGGCCCGTACGGTTCACCGGGTGGTCCAGCGGTTGCTGCACCAGCCGACCGTCCGGGTCCGTCAGCTCGCCGCCGAACCCGGCGGCGACCAGTACACGGCCCTGCTGCGGGAACTGTTCGACCTCCAGGTCCCGCAGACCTCGCCGGTGGACACCGTGCCCGACATCACCCCACCCACCGGAGGCGAGCGATGAACGAGGCCCCACTGCGCCTCGGTACCCGGGGCAGCAAGCTGGCGATGGCCCAGTCGGGGCAGGTCGCCGAGGCGTTGACGGCGCGTACCGGACGTCCCGTGGAACTGGTCGAGGTGGTGACCGCCGGCGACCGGTCCAACGCGCCGGTGCACCGCCTCGGGGTGGGCGTGTTCGTCTCCGCGCTACGTGACGCACTGGTCGCCGGGACGATCGACTTCGCGGTCCACTCCTACAAGGACCTGCCCACGGCGACCGCGGCGGGGCTGCACATCGCCGCGGTGCCGCCGCGCCAGGATCCGCGCGACGCGCTCGTCGCCCGCGACGGCAGGACGCTTGCCGAACTTCCGCCCGGCGCGGTCGTCGGCACCGGCGCGCTGCGCCGGATCGCCCAGCTGCAGCGCTGGGTATGCCACTGTCGGTCACCCCGATCCGGGGCAACATCGACACCCGGCTGGCCCGGGTGCTCGGCCCGGAGGCCGACCTGGACGCCGTCGTCCTGGCCCGGGCGGGCCTGACCCGCATCGACCGCGCCGACGCCGTCACCGAGACGCTCGACCCGATGCTGATGCTGCCGGCCCCGGCGCAGGGGGCCCTGGCGGTGGAGTGCCGGCTCGACGACACCGACCTGGTCGAGTTGCTCGCCCTGCTCGACCACGCACCGTCCCGCGCCGCGGTCACCGCGGAGCGGGCGATGTTGGCCACCCTGGAGGCCGGATGCTCCGCTCCGGTCGCCGCCTACGCCGAACTCGCCGAGGGCGAGCACGGCGATGAGATCTACCTGCGCGGGGCGGTGATCAGCCCGGACGGTACGCACGAGGTCCGGCTGTCCCGCACCGGTACGCCCGCCGACGCGGCGGAGATCGGTAAGGCACTCGCCGCCGAACTCCTCGACCTCGGCGCCGACTCGATCCTCGGCCCGCAAGGACACGACGGCCCGGGGACCCAGCAATTTGGGAGCACAGAATGACCCGCACCCGTAAGCCCGTAGGCCGTATCGCGTTCGTCGGGGCAGGACCCGGCGACCCGGGCCTGCTGACCCGCCGGGCGCACGACGCCCTGGTCGGCGCCGACCAGGTGGTGTACGACCGGGGAGTACCCGAGTCGCTGCTCGACGTCGTCCGGGCCGAGGCCAGCTCCGACGCCCAGTTCACCCCGGCCGAGGGCGCGCCGGGCGACGTGGCCAAGATCCTGATCTCGGCGGCCCGCTCCGGGCAGAACGCGGTGCACCTGGTGGCCGGCGATCCGTTCGGCCACGACTCGGTGGTCAAGGAGGTGCAGGCGGTGGCGCGTACCGCCGCGCACTTCGAGGTGGTTCCGGGAGTCGGCCAGGCCGAGGGGGTGGCCACCTACGCGGGCGTGCCGCTGCCGGGCGTACGCACCGCCGCCGACGTCGAGGACGTCAGCGTCCTGGACTTCGACGCGCTGGCGGCGGCCGTGCAACGCGGTTCGCTGGCGCTGGCGGTCGACGCCGGTGACCTGGCCGCGATCCGGGACGGGCTGCTGGCCGCCGGCGTGAACGGCGCCACCGACGTCGGAGTGACCGGGGACGGCACCGGGGAGACGCAGTACACCACCACGTCGACCGTGGACTCCTTCGTCGCGGCGGCACTCGGTTTCACCGGCCGGGTCGTGCTGACCGTCGGCGACGGTGTGGGTCAGCGGGACAAGCTCAGCTGGTGGGAGAACCGCCCGCTGTACGGCTGGAAGGTGCTGGTGCCCCGCACCAAGGAGCAGGCCGGCGCGATGAGTGCCCGGCTGCGTGCGTACGGAGCGATTCCCTGTGAGGTGCCGACCATCGCGGTGGAGCCGCCGCGTACCCCCGCCCAGATGGAGCGGGCGGTCAAGGGCCTGGTCGACGGCAGGTACGCCTGGGTGATCTTCACGTCGGTCAACGCGGTGCGGGCGGTCTGGGAGAAGTTCGCCGAGCACGGGCTGGACGCCCGGCACTTCGGCGGCGTCAAGATCGCCTGTATCGGCGACGCCACCGCCGACGCCGTCCGGGCCTTCGGCATCCAGCCGGAGCTGATTCCCTCCGGTGAGCAGTCCTCCGAGGGGCTGCTGGCCGAGTTCTCGCCGCATGACGAGGTGCTCGACCCGGTCGGCCGGGTGCTGCTGCCGCGTGCCGACATCGCCACCGAGACACTCGCCGCCGGGCTCACCGAGCGCGGCTGGGAGGTCGACGACGTGACCGCGTACCGGACGGTCCGGGCCGCTCCGCCGCCCGCCGAGATCCGGGACGCGATCAAGTCGGGCGGGTTCGACGCGGTGCTGTTCACCTCGTCCTCCACGGTCCGGAACCTGGTCGGCATCGCCGGCAAGCCGCACACGCGTACCGTTGTGGCTGTCATCGGGCCCAAGACGGCGGAGACCGCGACGGAGTTCGGCCTGCGGGTCGACGTCCAGCCGCCGCACGCGTCGGTGCCCGATCTGGTGGAGGCGCTCGCCGGCTACGCCGTCGAGCTGCGGGAGAAGCTCGCCGCGATGCCGGCGAAGCAGCGCCGCGGTTCGAAGGTCCAGGGGCCGACCGCGCTGAGGTTCCGGTAGCCGGTCCGGCTCCGGCTGGTCGTCAGGGAGGGTTCATGCCGTACCCAGAGATGCGGCCCCGTCGGCTGCGCCGCACCGCGGCGATGCGTCGGCTGGTCTCCGAGACCCGCGTCGACCCGGCCGAGCTGGTCGTGCCGATGTTCGTCAAGGAAGGGCTGACCGAGCCGCGCGCCATCGCCTCGCTGCCGGGGGTGCTCCAGCACTCGCGCGACTCGCTGCGTAAGGCGGCGGTGGAAGCGGTGCAGGCCGGCGTCGGCGGGATCATGCTGTTCGGCGTGCCCGCGTCGCGCGACGAACGTGGCTCCGGCGGCATCGACCCGAACGGCATCCTCAACGTCGCGATCCGGGACGTGGTCGCCGAGGTGGGCGACGCGACGGTGGTGATGAGTGACCTCTGCCTGGACGAGTTCACCTCGCACGGGCACTGCGGGCTGCTCACCCCGGCCGGCGAGGTCGACAACGACGCCACCCTCGCCGCGTACGCCGAGATGGCCGTGGCCCAGGCCGCCGCCGGGGTCGGGGTGGTCGGGCCGTCCGGCATGATGGACGGCCAGGTCGGGGCGGTACGCGCGGCACTCGACGCGGCCGGTCACACCGACGTGGCCGTCCTCGCGTACGCCGTGAAGTACGCATCGGCCTTCTTCGGCCCCTTCCGGGACGCGGTGGAGTCGGCGCTTGAGGGGGACCGACGGGCCTACCAGCAGGATCCGGCGAACCTGCGCGAGTCGCTGCGCGAGGTCGCGTTGGACGTCGCCGAGGGTGCCGACATGGTGATGGTCAAGCCGGCGTTGCCGTACCTCGACGTGGTGTCGGCGGTCCGCGCCGCCGTGGACGTGCCCGTGGCGGCCTACCAGGTCTCCGGCGAGTACGCGATGGTCGAGGCGGCCGCCGCGAACGGCTGGATCGACCGGGAGCGGGTGATGCTGGAAACCCTCACCTCGATCCGCCGCGCCGGTGCCCAGATCATCCTCACCTACTGGGCCGTCGAGGCCGCCCAACTGCTCCGCCAGCGTTACTGACCCTGCTTCGACCCCGAGCACCCGACAAGGCTGACGGCTGACGGCTGCGCTGTTGCGGCGGCCTGTTCACGCGCCAACCCGTCTGCACTGGTGCGACCATCGACCGAACCAGTGTCATCACCCTGAGTATTTTTCCTCCACCTCTGCCCATGTCCTCCCCCCGTCCTTTGCTCTGCTTCAACCCACGCACAGCTTGCGGAGGGTAGTTGCCGGCGTGCGATAGACCGCGATCTTGACTTCCTTCGCCGCTGGTCAGAGCCTGTTGCGCGGGTTGAAGCAGAGCAAAGGACGCGGAGGTGTTGTGGGAAGGGTCGGAGGGAGATGACACGTCCGCCACTCACCGTGATTGTTGCTGAGGGTAGCGGACCGCTAGCCCTGCCAGGGTCGGGTCGGGTGGGCTGTGAGGGGGTGGGCGGTGCGGAGGGCTCGGGTTATCCACAGGTTTTTCCACAGGGGTTGCCGCGTCGGCTTGGGCAGCGGCAGGGTCGGGTGCATGTCCATCGTCTTCGAGCCGCCGGGCCTCGGCCCCACGGTCGGTCCCTTTCCCATCGCCGGTCTGGTGCGACGTGCCCGCCGGATCGTCGGGCTCAGCCAGCTGCGGATGGCCCGGTTCGCCAAGGTCGCCCCGTCGACCGTCGCGCGGGTCGAGGCGGGCAGCCTGACGCCGAGCCTGGCCGTGCTGGAGCGGCTGGTCGGTGCGGCCGGGCTCTATCTCGTGGTCGTCGACCAGGAGGGGCGGGTCGTGCTGCCGATGAAGGTCTGGGACGACACCCGGGACGGCGCGGACCGGCGCTACCCGGCGCATCTGAACACGATTCTCGACCCCGAACCAGGCGAATGGTGGGCGGACATCTACGGGCTGGCTCGACCGCCGGAGACCTACCACCGTTCCCGGGCCGACCGGGAGGCACGCCGGCGCCGCAGTCAGTGGGAGGTGCGGGTGGCCAAGTACCGTAACGTGCCGCCTCCGCCGGACCCGAGCACCTGGTACCGGAACTGACGGGCGGGCAGCCGACCGGTCAGCGTGTGGCGTCGAGGCGATGGACCAGCTCGGCGACGTCGACGCTGTATTCGCACCAGTCTCGGTCGGTGCGGTAGCCCAGCTCGGCGTTGACCTTGAGCATGGCCTCGTTGGCCTGCGCGTTCCAGGTCTGCACCTCGGTCAGTTGCGGCTCGGCCGAGCGCAGCTCCAACAGCATCCGAGCCTTTATCGCCCGGTCGATGCCGTAGCCCCGGTGATCCTGTACCACGATCGTGTCGTACTGGTCGGCACGGGTCGGATGCTGGGCCGGCACGACCACCTCGGTCAGGCCGGCCACCTCACCGGTCTGCTCGTGCAGGGCGAGCACGATGTACGGCTTCATGCCCCGCCGGTGCAGGCAGTCGAGGCTGTCCCGGAGCCGCTGCGGATCGTACGAGCTGGGTCGTAGCTCGCCGTCCTCGATGTCCCGGATCTCGGCCTTGGCCCGCGCGTACGCCTCGATCAGCTCGTCCGGCGGGCCGCCGGGGTGGAACTGGACGCGGTAACCGGCGCCGAGCCCGGTCGACATCTCCGCCAACTCGGCCCAGTCGACACCGGAGAGGTCGAGGACACTGCGGGTCTCCACGTACTCCCGAATGAAACCGAGTGATTCGTAGAAGGCGACGGCGGGAGTGTCGCCGACCACCTCCACCCCGATCGACTCAAAGCCCTCCTGATAGACCCGGCGGGCTGCGCGCAGGACGAGATCACGGCCCAGACCACTGCGCCGCGCGGACGGATGGACCAGGACCTCCAGCACACCGATGTTGCCGAGCAGCAGCACGTGCACCTGACCGAGGATGGCTCCCGGAGCGCCGTCGACATCTGGATCCTCCTGCGCGATCCAGGAGATCCGCCGTTCGCCCGGCATCACCTCGGCGAGGTATTCCCGCAGGGAACTCTCCCGCCACGGCGGATCCTGCGGAAGATCGGCCGCCAGGACCGCGTTCAGCGTGTCCAGCAGCGACGCGATCTCGGCGGACGACGCGGTCCTGGGGTCCCACTCGCGCACCATCACCCGTCTAGCTTGCCGTCATCCGCAGCCGGGGGGAAGTGTCCAGTTCTCCAATGTATGCGGACGATCACTTCACGTGCGACTGGCCTGTCCGTACCGGTTGGCGGCGTCGAAGACGTCCTGGGCGTACCTTCGGACATCGTTGTACGACAGGATCGCGTTCCACCAGTCGCCCGGAATGGTGAGGTTCCGGCCGCCCTTGCACAGGTACATCCCGGCCGCGAGCGCGGCGTCGTGGATGTTGTGCGGGTCCTTGCGGCCGTCGTTGTCCGCATCGGCGCCGATCTCCTCCCAGGTGGTCGGGATGAACTGCATCGGCCCGATCGCCCGGTCATAGGTGGTGTCGCGGTCCAGCTCGCCCCGGTCGGTGTCGGCGATCCGCATCCGGTTGCCCTGGCCGTCCAACGGCAGACCAATGATCTCCGGGACAGCCCGGCCGTCCGCGCCGAGCTGGGCGTTGTTGGCCTGTCCGTGGCGGGACTCGACCAGGCCGATCGCGGCCAACGTGGTCCAGCTCAGGCCGCAGGCGCGGTCGGTCTCGGCGAGCACCAGCTCGGCGTAGCCGTACGCCTGCATGGCGATCGGGTCGATGCCGACCTTGGCACCGGTGTCTCGGGCCCAGCCGGCCAGGGCGTCGGACGGGCGTCCACCGGCCGGCCCGGCGGTGCCCGGTGGGGTCACGCCGGGCGGGAGGGTCGCGGTGGGGGCGGGAACTGCCCCGGTGGCGGCACCTGACCGGACGGCGGCAGGTCGCTGGGCAGCGGGTCGGCGGTGGCGTCGACCGCCACCGGACGCGGAGCGCCCAGGGTGGCGGGCACCAGCAGCGCACCGGCCGTGGCGGTCGCGGCGACCAGGACGAGCAGGAACACACCCGGCAGGGTCAGTCGGCCACTCGGCCGGCGCGACCAGGCGCGGGTCGCCCGGGCCGCGGCCCGAGGCCCCGGCAGGCGTACGGCGTGCCCGAAGCGCACCCGGCGGCGCCGGGCTGCCGGTGCGCCGGACTCCGGAGTGGACTCCTCGACAGTGGTCTTCGGCGTCGATTCCGCTGCGGTGGCATCCGTCCTGTCGGGAGTCGTAGCGTCGCTCGTGGTGCCGGCGGCGTTGTCGATGGCCTCCGCCGGAACCGGGTCGGTGGGGGGTGGGTCCGGTGCCGCGTCGTCGGCCGGCTTGCCGGAACTCAGCCAGGGGCGGCGGGGACGGGGCAGCCCGGTTGCCGGCCCGTCCGGGCCGCCGCCGGAGTCGGTGCGCGGCGTGGCCGGTCGCAGGGGCCGCAGGGTGGTGCGCTCTTCGCCGTCTGCCACTCGTCGAGTATCACCCATGTCTTCGCCGACGTCAGGTCCGGTCGTAGGCTGACGGCATGCCCCGGTACGAGTTCCGTTGTCGCGCCTGCGGCGCCACCTTCGAGGTCAACCGTCCGATGGCGCGGGCCGGTGAGCCGGCGCCCTGCCCGCAGGGGCACGCCGACACGGTGAAACTGCTATCCACGGTCGCGGTCACCGGCCGTGGTGGTGGCGGGTCCGGTGCCTCGTCCGCACCCGCCGGCGGCGGCTGCTGCGGTGGTGGCTGCGGCTGCTGACCACGCCGCGACTGTGGTCGAAGGGTGGTACGGGTGGCTGCCGGCCTTGCCCGGACGCAGGGTCCGATGGCACCTTGGGTCGGAGTCTCGGCCGACCGTTCTCACGATGCGTGATGATCCGGTCTCGGGAAGTATGGTGCCGAGGCCAGGGGGGAGGTTCCACGCATGCCGCCACGGATCAACCTCCCGACCGGTTGGGTGACATTCGTCTTCACCGACATCGAGGGCTCCACCCGGTTGGCCCAGCTACTCGGGTCCGGCTACCGGCCGGTGCTCGCCGAGCACCGGCGGCTGCTGCGCCGGACGATCGCGGCGGCCGAGGGCGCGGAGCTGCTGACCGAGGGCGACTCGTTCTTCCTGGCCTTCGATGACGCGGGAGCGGCGTTGACCGCCTGCCTGACCGCGCAGCGGGCGCTCGGTGAGCACGAGTGGCCGACGCCCGAGGCGGCCCCCCGGGTCCGGATGGGACTGCACACCGGTTGGGCGGAGCCACGCGACGGCGAGTACGCCAGCCCCGAGGTGCACCGGGCCGCCCGGGTCGCCGCCGCCGCGCACGGCGGGCAGATCCTCTGCTCCGGTGCCACGGCGCGGCGGGCCCGGCCACTGCCGGCCGGTGCCTCCCTGCTCGACCTCGGGCTGCACCGGCTGCGTGGTTTCGACGACCGGGAACGGCTCTTCCAGCTCGTCGCACCCGGCCTGGAACGGCAGTTCCCGCGGCCGCGTACCGCCGACGTGGTGGCGCACAACCTACCGATCCAGGTCACCACGTTCGTCGGGCGGCAGACCGAACGCGCCGAGCTGGCGCGACTCGTGAATCGGCACCGGCTGGTCACCGTGCTCGGCGCGGGTGGCAGCGGCAAGACGCGGCTGGCCGTGGAGTTCGCCACCGACCTGGTGGACGAGTACCCGGACGGGGTGTGGTTCGTCGACATCGCCACGGTCACCGACCCCGGACTTGTCGCCTTCGCCGTCGCCGCGGTGCTCGGCCTGCGCCCGGAGCCGGGCCGCCCGATGGTCGACACGCTTGTGGAGTACGCCGCTCCCCGCCGGATGCTGATCGTGCTCGACACCTGCGACGCCCAGCCGGCGTCCTGCGCCGACGCGGTCTCCCGACTGCTGGCCGGCGGCGGAGGGGTGCGGGTGCTGGCCACGACCCGGGAACCACTGGGGCTGCCGGGTGAGGTGGTGTGGCGGATCCCGCCGTTGAGCGTCGATCCGGCGCCCGACGGCACCGAGAGCGACGCGGTGGCGCTGCTGTTGGATCGTACGGCGGCGGCGCGGGGCGGGCGCCAGCCCGACCCGTCCGAGTCGGCCGACGTACGGCGGGTGGTGCGGCGACTTGACGGTTTGCCGCTCGCCATCGAGCTGGCCGCGGCCCGACTGCGGGTGCTCTCGGTGGGGCAGCTCGCCGAGCGGCTCGACGACGTGCTCGGCACGCTCGACGCCGGCCGTGAGATTCCGTTGCCACCACCGACCGATCGGGGGAACACCGGTAACCAGCGGGACACCGTCGACCTGGCCGCGGCGGCCACCGGCGTGAGTTCCTCGACCCCGGCCACCCGAGCGGCGGCCCGCTCGGCGGTCGAACGGCACCTGACCATGCAGGCGACGGTGACCTGGTCCTACCGGACGCTCGGGCCGCGTGCCGCGCGACTGCTGCGTTGGCTGGCGGTCTTCGCCGGCCCGGTCGACCTGCCGACGGTGGAGTGGCTGCTCGACGACGACCCGCTCGATCCGCTGTCGGTGCTTGTCGACAAGTCGATGGTGCTGGCGGAACCGCACGTGACCGGCTGCACCTACCGGATGCTCGACCCCATCCGGGCGTACGCGGCGCGGCGGCTCGCCGACGCCGGGGAGGAGCAGGCGGCCCGTGACCGGCACGTGGCCTGGTCGGCGCACGCCCTCGAGCGGGCTCACCTCGGCCCGGACGGGCAGCCGGTGACACTGTCGCTGTACGCGCTTGATCCACTCGCCGGTGAGCTGCGCGCCGCGCTGCGCTGGTGCGCCACGGGTGGGAGTGCCCGGGCCGGCCTGCGGCTGGCCGGCGGGCTGGACCAGTGGTGGCGGGAGCGCGGGCTGGCCCGGGAAGGGCGGCTCTGGTTGTTCCGGTTGTACGGCCGGCTGGCCGAGACCGGCGAGGCGGTCCCGGAGGACGAACTGGCGGCGGCCTACCACATGCATTCGCTGCACGCCGGTGGCGACGGCGAGTTCGGCGAGGAGCTGCGCTACTCGCAGCGGGCCGAGGCGGCGGCCCGTCAGGCCGGAGACGCCGGTCTGCTGGCCCGGGTGCTCGCCGGCCGCGCCGCGCCGCTTGTCGACATGGGCCAGTTCGCCGAGGCGGAGCGGGTCTGTCGGGAGGTCATCGACTGGGCGCAGGACCAGGGGGTCGAGTCGGAGGCGCTGTTCGCCGTGCTCCGGTTGGCCGAGCTGCTGTGGCGGCGGGGCGCGCTGGACGAGGCGGCGGAGCTGCTCGGTGCGGCCCGGCCGGTGGAGGCGGCCCGACCGGCCGACCGGGGCGTCGCTCGGTGGACATGCTGCTCGGCATGGTCGCGCTGGCTCGGGGTGACCTGGTGGCCGCGCACGAGCACCTGCTGGCGGCGCTCCGGTCCCGGATGAATCACGGTTTTCACGGGCGGGCCTGCGACACGTTGAACGCGATCGCGGTGCGCTGCGCGCTCGGTGACCAGCCGCTGACCGCGGCCCGGCTCTTCGGTGCCGCCCAGGCGACCCGGGCGGGCCTGCGGTCGACGCCGGGCATCTACGAGGCGTACTGGACGCAGCGGCAGGCCGCGCTGCGGCGGGCGCTTGGCGACGCCGCCTTCGACGAGGCGTACGGCGAGGGTGCCGAACTGGGGTTGGACGAGGCGGTCGCGTTGGCGCTCGGGGTCGAGCATCCCGACCTGGCGGCCGATTCAGGGCGGTTCGCCACCGGCACGGGTCGTTCCGCCCCACGTCAGCCCAGCACCGTCGACCGCCACACCGAGCACGCCTGAGCGACGGTCGCCGACCGGCAGGACGCCCGGCCGCGGGTGCTGCCGGGCGTCCGCCGCTGCTCGTCAGGCGCGAGCGCGTCGTTCCGCGTCGGCCTTCATCCGGGCGGCCCGGTCGATGTCGGACTGCTGCACGGCGGCTACCGAACCGAAGATGGCGACCGCCTGGTAGTACGTCCATGCCAGGCTCAGGCAGGCCGGCCGGACGACGGAGTTGTAGGTGGCGCAGGACCGCTTCAGATCCTCGTAGAAGGCGCTGTCGAGGCGCGGCTTGTTGGCGCTGAACTGGCCGACCGCCTTGTAGTTGCGGTAGCCGAAGTCGTGGCGGGCGCAGGACAGGGTGAACTTGAACCCGAGCGGGTTGTCCGGACTGGACGAGCAGTAGTCGGTGGACCAGTCGAAGTTGTACTCGGCCCAGGGTGCGCGATTCTGGCGGGCGGAGTACCAGGCGTTGTAGCTGCTGACGCTGGTCTGGGTCCAACTGGACAGGACGGACAGCTTCTGCTGCGGGGTGACGGCAGCCGTGGCGGGAGAGGCCACGGCGAGGGCGGTGAGCAGCGCGAGCAAGCCCGAGGCGAGGGTGGTGGCGAGACGTCTGGGCACGGTCATACCTCCGCGGGGGTGTGCGGCAGAGCAGGTTGTTACCGGCGAGTTACCGGGGTTCGATAAGTCTCGATCAATGGCGCGGCCTGCCGGTGTTACCCGCGAGAAATATTGGTGACCGGTGCCGAAACAGACGAATGCCCTGGACACCATCGGTGTCCAGGGCGCTGGCCGGGCGGCCTAGTCGAAGAAGCGGGCCAGGTGGGTGGCGGAGGGGCCGTCGTCAGCCGGTCCCAGCGGGGTGAGGTCGGCGAAGATGGAGGCGCCGTCGCTGCCGGCGTGCAGGGGGTACCAGCGCGGGGTGCCCGGCGGTCGCATCACGCAGATGCCCTTGACGGTCTGCACGTCCAGCAGCCGCACGTGGGTCGGGTCGGCCACCGCGTTGACATGCCCCCACCAAGGGCTCATCACGTGCAGTACGCCTCCGGGACGGAGTACCCGGTGGCACTCGTCCAGCAGCGGGAGGAAGTCGATCAGGTGTTCCAGGATGTGCACCGCGAACAGCACGTCCACCGAGTCGTCGGCCAGCGGCAGGGAGCCGGACAGGTCGGCGACCGCGTCCACTCCGGGGGCGGGAAAGATGTCGAGCCCGAGATTGCCCGGCCACTGCTTGGTGGCACCGCAACCCAGGTCGACCACCACCGGGTCGCGTCCGCCGACCCGTACCCGACACCAGACGCCGAAGACCCCGGCCAGCCGGCCGACCTGCTCGCGTACCAGTCGCAGCTGGGCCTGCTCGTCGACCTCGCCGGTCAGGTGGGCGACACCCCGGTCGAAGCGGACCTCGACACCGAGCGGGCGCAGCCGCTCGTCGTGGCGGACCTGGTCCGCCCATGCCTCGGTGAGGAACCCGTCCACCGCCCGCAGTCGCTCGGCCGAGGACGGAGAATGTGCCAACGCGACCATGCCGGGCCACCTCCGGCCGGCCGTTACCCGGATAATCGCCCGGTATGCGCAGGTTGTGGCGCAAATTCGCGCGGGGTCAGCGCGGGATGGGCCGCCGGGGACGTCCCGAACGCATCCGCTGCCGCGGCGCGGCCGCCGTCCGGGGCCGCTTCAGGTGGTAGCGGTGCAACTCGTTGTTGCCCGGCAGGGACGGGTCCTCGCTCATCGCGACCAACTCCCAGCCCTGGTCGCCGGCCCGGTTGAGGTGAGCCAGCGCGGTGTCGCCGTACGGCGTGACGTCGATCATGGATCCGTCCGGGCCGTACCAGGAGAAGACGACCTCGAAGCCGAGGTCGTTGGTGGCGGCCTGGCGGCGGCGCACCAACAGGGCGTACTCCCACCTGAGCATGGTGTCATTGTCGCCCCGCCGTCCGGATTCCGCTGGATCAAAACTCGGTGATCCGCCCGGCGTCCACCCGCAACCGCCGGTCGAGACGCACCGCCTCCAGCATCCGTCGGTCATGGGTCACCAGCAGCAGCGTGCCCGGAAAACTGGCCAGTGCCGACTCCAGTTGCTCGATCGCCGGCAGATCGAGGTGGTTCGTCGGCTCGTCCAGCACCAGCAGGTTGACGCCGCGCCCCTGCAACAGGGCCAACGCGGCCCGGGTTCGTTCGCCCGGGGAGAGCGTCGCGGCCGGTCGCAGCACGTGCTGCGCGCGCAGGCCGAACTTGGCCAGCAGCGTACGCGCGTCCGCCGGGGAGATGTCCGGCACCGCGGCCCGGAACGCGTCCAGCAACGGCGCGTCACCCAGGAACAGCCCACGGGCCTGGTCCACCTCACCGACCACCACGCCCGGACCGAGCGCGGCCTGGCCGGCGTCCAGTGGCAAGCGGCCGAGCAGGGCGGCCAGCAGGGTCGACTTGCCGGAACCGTTCGCCCCGGTCACCGCCACCCGGTCGGCCCAGTCGATCTGAAGGTGCACCGGGCCGAGGGTGAAGTCGCCCCGGCGTACCACGGCGTCGCGGAGGGTGGCCACGACGGCGCCGGCGCGGGGCGCGGCGGCGATCTCCATCCGCAGCTCCCACTCCTTGCGTGGCTCCTCGACCACCTCCAGGCGTTCGATCAGCCGCTCGGTCTGTCGGGCCTTCGCCGCCTGCTTCTCGGACGCCTCGGATCGGAACTTCCGACCGATCTTGTCGTTGTCGGTGGCCTTGCGCCGGGCGTTGCGGACCCCCTTCTCCATCCAGGCCCGCTGGGTACGCGCTCGTGCCTGGAGTCCGGCCCGGGTGTCGGCGTACTCCTCGTAGTCGGCGCGCGCCTGGCGGCGGGCCACCTCCCGCTCCTCCAGGTACGCCGCGTAGCCACCGCCGAAGTGGTTCACCTGCTGCTGGTGCAGGTCCAGCTCCAGCACCGAGGTGACCGTGCGGGCCAGGAACTCCCGGTCGTGGCTGACCAGCACCGTGCCGGCGCGCAGCCCGGTGACGAAGCCCTCCAGCCGATCCAGGCCGGCCAGGTCGAGATCGTTCGTCGGCTCGTCGAGCAGGAAGATGTCGTACCGGCTGAGCAGCAGCGACGCCAGCCCGGCGCGGGCGGCCTGGCCACCGGAGAGGCTGGTCATCTCCAGGTCGAGATCGACGGCGAGGCCCAGTTCGGCGGCCACCTCCTCGGCCCGCTCGTCCAGATCGGCCCCGCCGAGCCCGAGCCAGCTCTCCAGGGCGGCGGCGTACGCGTCGTCCGCGCCCGGTCGGCTGGCTGCCAGCGCCTCCGTCGCCGCGTCAAGGGCGGCCTGCGCCCCGGTCACGCCGGTGCGGCGGGCGAGGAACGCCCGCACCGTCTCCCGGGCCGGCGCTCCGGCTCCTGGGGCAGGTGCCCGACACTCGCGCCGGGCGGGCTCACCGCGACGCTGCCGGCCTCGACCGGCAACAGACCGGCGAGCGTACGCAGCAGCGTCGACTTGCCGGCCCCGTTGGCCCCGACCAGGCCGACCACGTCACCGGGGGCGACCACGAGGTCCAGACCGGTGAAGAGGGTTCGTTCCCCGTGCCCGGCGGCGAGATCCTTGGCGATCAGCGTGGCGCTCACAAGCAGTCGAGCCTACCCGTCGCCGCGCGGCCGCCCCCCGGGACGAGGCAGACTCACGTGCGTGTTGACCACTCTGGCGATCGACTGCGGCGGCGGCGGGATCAAGGCGTCCGTCCTCGACGGCGCGGGCACCATGCGGGCCCAGCCGATGCGCGTGCCGACGCCGTACCCGCTGCCGCCGGATCTGTTCGTCCGGACGCTCGTGGAACTCGGCGGTCGGTTGCCGGCGGCCGGTCGGGTGACGGTGGGGATGCCGGGCATGATCCGGCACGGCGTGGTGGTGGCCACCCCGCACTACGTGACCCGTTCCGGCCCGCGCAGCCGGGTCGACCCGGCACTGCTGGCCGAGTGGTCCGGGTTCGACGCCCGCAGCGCGCTCTCGGCCGCGTTCGGCCTGCCGGCGCTGGTGCTCAACGACGCCGAGGTGCACGGTGCCGGGGTGGTCGCCGGCACCGGCTGCGAACTGGTGCTGACCCTCGGCACCGGGCTGGGCAGCGCCCTCTTCGACGGTGGAGTGCTCGCCCCGCACCTCGAACTGTCCCACGCCCCGGTGCGCTGGGGCACCACCTACGACACGTACGTCGGTGAGCCCGAGCGCCGCCGGCTGGGCGACGCGTTCTGGTCCCGCCGGATCCGCCAGGTGGTGGAGGGGCTGCGTCCGGTGTTCCGCTGGGACCGGCTCTACCTGGGCGGCGGGAACTCGCGCCGGATCCGCCCCGAGCAGCTCACCCGGATGGGTGACGACGTGGTGGTGGTGCCCAACAGCGCCGGCATCGTCGGCGGCGTCCGCGCCTGGGATCTCGCCACCGTGTAGGAGGGTTCTCTCGGGCAGGAAAAGCCGCCGGGAACAGTCGCGGTACGGCCGGTGTTGTGCCAGCGTCGGAGCAGTGGTGCGACACGGAGGGGGTGGCGGCATGGATCTGCTGGCCGAGTACCGGCGGGCGACCCTGTTCTTCGAGGCGGGCGACCCCGGCAGCGCGGCCCGGCTGCTCGAACCGATTATCGAGGCGGAGCCGGACAACGCCTCCGTCCGACAGCTGCTGGCCCGGGCCTACTTCCAGTCGGCCCAGCTCAGCCGGGCCGAGGAGCAGCTGCGGGAGCTGGTCGACCGCAACCCCAGCGACCACTACGCCCACCATGTGCTGGGCCGGACGCTGGAGCGGCTCAACCGCTACACCGACGCGCTGCGTCACCTGCGCATCGCGGCGGCCATGCACTCGTCCAACGACGACTACACCTCGGCCCTGCGCCGGGTCGAGACCCGGGTCGGCGGCGGCCGCTGAGCTAGGAGACAAGCGTCGAGAGGGCAGCCCGGATGGGCTGCCCTCTCGACATCTGCGGGGTCCGGCAGCCGGCGTGGCCACGATGGCCGGGCCGGCGCCCGGCGTGCCTACGATGGCCGTATGAGAGCCGACCGGGCGGTGGACGTGGCATGAAGCTGAAGCTGGACCTGCACGACATCTTCAACAAGGGCCACGACATCGACCGGGCTCTGCGCGGGATCATGGACGAGGCGGTGGCCAAGAAGGCCACCCTCGTCGAGATCATCCCGGGCAAGGGCTCCGGCCAGCTCAAGAAGCGCGTGCTGCGCTTCCTCGACCAGAAGGACGTCAAGCAGCTCTACCACCGGGTCGAGAAGGACTCCAAGAACTTCGGCCGCCTCTTCGTCCACTTCCGCTGGAAGTAGCTGCCCTACAGCGGGTAGGTGCGGGCTACGGCGAGCATCTCGGAGCTGTGCGAGCCGGCGACGCCGACGTCCGGTGGGCGGGGGCGGAAGCCGGGCAGCGTGTCGAGGCCGTCACTGGCGTCCATCGCGCGCAGCGCGATCCGGTCCGCCTTTGGCGTGACGGTCAGCGTGACCTCGATCCCCTCGGGCTGCGGGGCGTGGAAGACCACCCCGAAGCCCCAGCGCCCCTCACGGGTTTCCACCGGCACCGTCCGGCCTGCGACGACGGCGCGCCGGACCTCAGCGGTGGACGTGTCGACGTGCAGGGTGGTCAGGCGTACCTGGCGCTGCGGGGTGAGCCGCAGGGTAAGTGTGCGTTCGCCGTTCGCGGTGGTGTCGGCCAGCACGTCCAGCCGGGGCGCGGGCAGGTCGGCGGGCTGTGCGGGGCCGCCGAGGAGTTCGTCGCCGCCGATGCCGGGGAACTCGTCGGCGACCTGGACCGGGCCGTCCACGTACTCGTCGGTCCAGGGTTGCGGCTCGGTCTCGTGACTGAGCCAGCGGGCCTGGCCGGTGCCGGCGTCCAGCGCGTACATCAGGTGGGTGGGCACGGGGTGCGCGGCGTCGAACCGGTCGACGGCGAGGCCGACCCCGGCGAGGACCACGGTGGCCAGCGTGGCGGCCCCGGCCGGCAGGGCACCGAGTCGGCGGGCCCGCAGCGCCTCATGCCCCGCTGGCCGCCGGCCTGCGGGTGCAGCAGATCGATCACGGGCAGCGCGGCGAGACCGAGCAGCACCGCGAAGAGCGCCGCGACGCCGCCCATCGCCATGCCGAGCGCCGGAAAGAGCAGCACCACGGTGGGGAGCAGCAGGATCACCGCGACCGCCGCGGCGACGGTCACCGCGATCACCGGTACCGGACCGTCGATGCGGCTGGCCAGCGCCACCAGCCCGCCGATCGCCCCGGCCAGGGCGGGCAGGGTCGCCAGGTACGCCCCACCGGGGGCCAGGAACGCCAGCAGCACGCCGAACAGCGCCAGCCAGCCGAGCCCGCCGACGGCCAGCGCGGCCGGGCCGACCCGGCGTCGGCTCAGCGCGTACCAGGCGAACACGACGGCGGCGGCCAGCGACAGCACGGCCAGCCGGTACCAGGTCGGCCGGTACGGGTCGAGCAGTTCGGCGTAGCCCGGCCGGAGGGCGGCGATCACCGCCCAGAGGAGCTGGGCACCACCGGCGCCACCACGATCGGCACCAGGGCCAGCCCGAAGCCGGCGGCCAACCGACCGCCGGTGACCCGGTTCCGGCGTCGGGCCAGCCAGCCGAGCGCGACCACGCCGGCCAGTGCCAGCAGCGCCAACGGCAGCACCAGCCAGCCGGGGTAGCGGGCGAGGCCGCCGGGCACGGGGAAGTAGGTGGCGTCGTGGCCGGCGCGCAGGTCGGCGAGGTCGATCCGGCCGAACTCCCGGGCGAGGCCGAGGGTGTTGTCGCCGTGGTGCTGGAGGCTGGCCCGGTCCATCGCCGCCGGGGTGTCCAGCGGCGTGTGGTAAATCGCACCCCCGTCGAGGTACGCCGAGTTCAGCCCGCGGAACCCCTCGTCGAGGAAGGCGGTGAAGTCGGTGTCGTTGGGCAGCGCGCGGTACACCTCCACCGCGAACGAGGTGCCCACCGGGTGCGGTGCCGCCTCGCCGAAGACCTCGACCAGGCGGGCGTTCTCCGGTGACGTCTCGAACATGATCACCGGGCCGGTGCGGCCCCGTGCCTCCAGGTTGAGCACCACCCCCTTGCCGGCGGCCAGCGGATGCTCGGAGGCGAACGCCGAGGCTCCGCAGAGGCACGCCTCCTCGGCGTCGGTGAGGACGAGGACGATGTCGTTGCGGGGCGCCGGGCCGTCGGTCAGCGCGCGGGCCACCTCCAGGATGGTCGCGACCCCAGCGGCGTCGTCGTTGCCGCCCGGCCCGGTCTGCACCGCGTCGTAGTGCGCGACCAGGAACACCGTGCCGGTGGGGTCGGTGCCGGGCAGCCGCGCCACCACGTTGCGGACCCGGGCCAGGGGTGGCGCCGCCCGCCGCGCCGCTGAGCTGCCCGGCCTCCTCGGCGACCGTGTCCTGCACCTGCGTCTGCAACCCGAGGCCACGCAGTACGCCTTCCAGGTGGGCGCGCACCTCGTCGTTGGCCGGGCTGCCCGCGACGTGCGGCCGCCCGGCGACCTGCGTCACGTGCGGGTACGCGCGCCGCGCTGAACTCGCCGGTCGGCGTGTCGACCGGGCGAGGTGCCGGAGGACGCAGGTCGAGCAGGGCGCTCGCGCCGACGGCGACGAGCGCGACGAGTGCCGCGAGCGCGGCGAGACGACGTCGACGTGGCCGGGTGAGGGCGCGGTCGGTGACGGGGCTGGGGGGTGCGCCCACGGGTGGCTCCTCGCGAGGGGGTGGTCCTGGAGTGGACCATCATCCTCCATGCCACCTGGGGGCGCTCCGTCATGTTGTGTGCGAACGTTGTCTAATACAGGATCAGCAGGGCGCTCGGAAGGAGCCCGACATCACCAGCGATCATCCGCCAGTCACGGCGGTGACCCGGCCGACCCGGGGGTCCGGGATGACCGGTCCCTCCGTCGTGTCGTGGCCGTACCCGCAGGGCGGGCTGGGTGGCAACCCGAACCTGCCCCCCGGGGAGCGGCTGCGGGTGCTGCTGGTCGAGGACGACGAGGGGGACGCGTTCCTGGTCGGCGAGCTGCTGGCCGAGACGAACTCCGGCATCGACCTGCTGGTGGCGACCAGCCTGAGCGAGGCCCGTCGGCGGATCGCGGGGGTCGACTGCGTCCTGCTGGACCTGGGTCTGCCCGACGCGCAGGGGTTGGACGGGCTGCGGCAGGTGCTGGAGATGTCCGGCAGCGCGGCCGTGTGTGTGCTCACCGGTCGCACCGACGAGCACCTGGGCATCGTGGCGGTTGCCGAGGGAGCCCAGGACTACCTGGTCAAGGGCCAGGTCGACGGGGTGTTGCTGACCCGGGCACTGCGCTACGCGGTGGAGCGCAAGCGGGCCGACGAGAACGCCCGACGGCTGCGTGAGGTGGAGCTGCGCCAGGCCGAGTCGGCCCGGTTGGAGCGCGGCCTGCTGCCCCAGCCGCTGATGTCGACCGACCAGATCGCGGTACACACGTTCTACCGACCCGGAAGGCACGCCGCCCTGATCGGCGGTGACTTCTACGACGTGGTGCAGACCCGTCCGGACCGGGTCGATCTGATCATTGGTGACGTCTGCGGTCACGGCGTGGACGAGGCGGCGCTCGGCGTCGAACTGCGGGTGGCCTGGCGGGCGTTGATCCTCGCCGGGGTGCCGGACGACGAGGTGCTTCCCGCGCTGGAACAGGTGCTGGTGAGTGAGCGCCGGCTGCAGGAGATCTTCGCGACCGTGGCGACGGCCCGGCTCGACCTCGACGCCGGCCGGGCGACGGTGCGGCTGGCCGGCCATCCGCCACCGGTGCTGCTCGCCGAGGGCCGGGTGACTCCGGTGCCGGCACCGGGTGGTCTGCTGCTCGGCGTGCGGCCGCGTCGGCCGGTCGCCTTCGACCTGAAGTTCGACACCGAGGACTGGTCTCTGCTGATGTACACCGATGGTCTGATCGAGGGCCGGGTCGGCGCGGGCGACGAACGCCTCGACGTGCCCGGCCTGACCCGCCTGCTGGCCGAGCCGGCCAGCCAGGCGGTCCCGCTGTCCGACCTGCCGGCCTGGCTGGTCGGTCGGGCGGAACAGCTCAACGACGGTCCGTTCGCCGACGACGTGGCGATGCTGCTCGTCACGCGGGGTGGTGGCCGGTGACCACCACGGGTGCCGGCTGGAGTCTGCGCGGCCGGCTGGCCGTGCTGGTCGTGGTCGTCGGGTTGCTGTTGATCGGGGTGGCCGGCGCGGAGGCGGTGGTCGCCACCCGTAACCGGGCGCACATCGACGCGGTGCTCAACCAGACCGGTCCGCTGCGGGCCCAGTCCCAGGAGTTGCTCGCGGTCCTGGTCGACCAGGAGACCGCGATCCGGGGGTACGCGTTGACCGGCGAGCGGGAGGACCTCGTTCCGTTCGACACCGGCCGGCAGCGCGAGCAGGAACTGGCCACCTCGATGGACCGGCTGCTGGCCGGCTACCCGGAGCTGCGCGACGAGTTCGGCACGGTGCGGCAGCGGGCGGAGCAGTGGCGCCAGGCGATCGCCCTGCCGGTCATCGCCGCCATCGAGACCGGTGGCGCCACCGCCGGCCAGCAACTGCTCACCGATCGGTCGCGGCAGCAGTTCGACCAGATCCGGGTCGCCGTCGACGTGCTGCAGAACGGCATCCTGGAGGTCCGCGACGAGGCTGCCGCCGACGTACGCAGTACCAGCAACCTGCTGGTACTGCTGCTGGTCATCGCGGCACTCGTGGTGCTTGTCGCCGGCGTGGTGCTGCTCACCTCGCTGGAGCGGATGGTGATCCGGCCGCTGACCAGCCTGGCCGGGCAGGTCCGGGAGGTCGCGGTCGGTGACTACGGCCACGGCATCACGGGCACCGGTCCGCCGGAGTTCCAGCGTCTCGGCGCGGACGTGGACGCCATGCGGCAGAAGATCGCCGCGGACCTGGCCGAGGTGCGGGAGGCACGGGAGCGGATCGAGTGGGTCAACACCCAGTTGCAGAAGCAGGCCGAGGAGCTGACCCGGTCCAACCGTGACCTGGAACAGTTCGCCTACGTCGCCTCGCACGACCTGCAGGAGCCGCTGCGCAAGGTGGCGAGCTTCTGCCAGCTGCTCCAACGGCGCTACGCCGGGCGGCTCGACGAGCGGGCCGACCAGTACATCGCCTTCGCGGTGGACGGCGCGCAGCGGATGCAGCGGCTGATCAACGACCTGCTGGCGTTCTCCCGGATCGGCCGGCTCACCACCGGCTTCACCGATGTCGACCTGAACCACCTGATGGCGGAGGTGGCGGCACAGACCGAGCCGGCCCGGCAGTACGCCGACGCCGAGCTGACCTGGGGCGAGCTGCCGGTGATCCGCGGTGAGGAACCCCTGCTGACCAACCTGCTGGTCAACCTGGTGAGCAACTCGGTGAAGTTCCGTCGGGCGGACGTTGCGCCGAAGGTGCACGTCTCGGCCCGGTTGATCGGCGAGGATTGGGAGATCACCTGCCAGGACAACGGCATCGGGATCGAGCCGGAGTTCGCCGACAAGATCTTCGTCATCTTCCAGCGGCTGCACGCCAAGGACGCGTACCCGGGCACCGGGATCGGGTTGGCGATCGTCAAGAAGATCGTGGAGTACCACGGTGGTCGGGTCTGGGTGGACACCGACGTGCCCGAGGGGACGGCGATCCGTTTCACCCTGCCCGCGCTGCCCGCCGACGTCGAGGCCGCCACGAGCACCACCGGGGCGGACGGGGCCGGCGCGGACGTGGACACGGCGGACGGCTCCGACCCGGCGGACGGATCGGAGCCGGCGGAGGCCGGGACGGACGCGGCGCCGGGCCGGGCCGATGACGCGGTCCGGGCAGGTGACGGTACCGTCGGCGCCGAGGCCGGCGGCGGATCGCAACGCCCCTCGGCCGTCGCCGGTTCGTCACAGACCGGCGGTGGGACAGGTGGCATGAAGGAGGCGGTGGGATGACCGCGCCGGCGGACGGCAACAGCCCGATCGAGGTGCTTCTGGTCGAGGACGACCCGGGCGACGTGTTGATGACCCAGGAGGCGTTCGAGGAGCACAAGCTGCGCAATCGGCTCAACGTCGTCTCCGACGGTGCCGAGGCGCTCGCCTACCTGCGCCGCGAGGGCCAGTACGCGGACGCGGAACTGCCGGATCTGATCCTGCTCGACCTGAACCTGCCCCGACGGGACGGCCGGGAGGTGCTGGAGGAGATCAAGAGGGACGAGCAGCTCCGCCGGATCCCGGTGGTGGTGTTGACCACCTCCCAGGCCGACGAGGACATCCTGCGCAGCTACCAGCTGCACGCGAACGCGTACGTGACAAAGCCGGTCGACTTCGAGCAGTTCATCTCGGTGGTCCGGCAGATCGACGAGTTCTTCGTCAGCGTGGTGAAGCTGCCGCCGCGTGGCTGACACCCTGCTCGACGACGTCGCCGGGCTGTTGCGGGAGACCGCCGACCGCGTCGTGCTGCCCCTGTTCCGCCATCTCGACGTCGCCGACGTGAGCGAGAAGGCCCCCGGCGAGCTGGTCACGGTCGCCGACCGTCGGGCCGAGGAAATGATCAGCGCCGGGTTGCTCCGGTTGCGCCCCGGTTCGGCGGTGGTGGGCGAGGAGGCGGTGGCCGACGACCCCGACCTGCTGCGTCACCTACGGGCCTCGGGGGACGTGTGGCTCGTCGACCCGGTCGACGGCACCGCGAACTTCGCGGCGGGCCGCCGCCCGTTCGCGTTGATGGTCTCCCTGCTCACCGACGGTGAGCCAGCGGCCGCGTGGGTGTTCGACCCGCTCGCCGACGCGCTGGCGACCGCCCGCACCGGCGAGGGCACGTACCTGGACGGCCAGCCGTTGCACCTGCCCGACGGGGCGCCACCAGTGGGTGAACTGCGCGGTGCCGCGATGACGAAGTTCCTGCCGGGGCCGTCCCGGCGCACGGTGGAGGCTGGTGGTGCGCGCCTCGGCGAGCTGCTGCCGGGGCAGCACTGCGCCGGCCGCGAGTATCTCGACGTGCTCACCGGCCAGCAGCAGTTCGTGCTGTTCTGGCGGACCCTGCCCTGGGACCACGGCCCGGGTACCTTGCTGGTGCGGGCCGCGGGCGGCGTGGCCCGCCGCCTAGACGGCACCGACTACCACCCCGCCGACACCGAACACGGCCTGCTGGTAGCCGTCAACGCCGAGGTCTGGACCGAAGTCCACAGCGCCCTCCTCCCGACCTGACTCCCTTCGCCGCGTTGATCATGAGGTTGACGGCAGCCTCAGAGATCAAAGTTGCCGTTCACCTCATGATCAACGCGCGGATGGGTGCGGAGGGTGAGGGGGTGGGTACGCAGGGGTGAGGGTTTGTGGGGGTGGGGGGTTGGTGGGGTGGGTGACGGGGCTGGTTCCGGTATCCTGACCGGCGGCCTTCCGCCAGCAGGCCGCCGACCGGCGCCGGCGGGGGTCGCCGCCGCGCAGTGCTGACCATGGGGGCCGGCGGCCGACGAAAGGATGCTTTCGTGCGCAGGTCCATGCCCGTCCGGCGGCACGCCCACCGGCCGCTGATCGCCCTGCTCGCCGCCGTGGCGCTGCTGCTCGGCGTGGGTGCGGTGCCGGCGTACGCCGAGCCCAACGAGGGCGGCAGCAAGAAGCTGCGGGACGCCCTGGAGGCCACCGCGAAAGCGCACATCGACGCCAAGCGCAAGCTGGACGGTTCCAAGAAGCGGCAGAAGCAGATGGCCAAGGAGCTGTCCGCGATGGAGGACCGGCTGGACGAGCTGACCGCCATGGTCGGTGAGGTGGCCGCGCAGTCCTACCGGGTCGGCCGGCTCAGCCCGGCAGCCGTACTGCTGGACAGCGCGACGCCGGAGGCGTTCGTGCAGCGGGCCGCCAACCTCGACATGATGGCCCAGCGGGACGGTCGTCGGATCCGGGAGCTGACCGAGGCCCGGGAGCAGGCCCGGCAGGCCAAGTTGGCGATCAATGCCGAGGTGCGCGAGCAGACCAAGCAGTTGGCCGTGATGGCGAAGAAGAAGAAGGAGGCCGAGGCGGCCCTGGCGGCGGTCAGCTCGGGTAGCGGTGGCGGGTTCAGCGGTGGCAGTTCCACCTCGGCGAAGCCGGCGCCGCGCAACTCCGACGGCTCCTGGCCCGGCGAGTCGTGCTCGGTGAACGACCCGACCACCTCGGGCTGCATCACGCCCCGCACGCTGCACGCGCTGAAGCAGACCCAGGCCGCCGGATACAAGCGGCACGTCTCCTGCTACCGCAGCGGCGGCTCCGGCGAGCACCCCAAGGGTCGGGCCTGCGACTTCTCCGCCGCCACGAACGGCTTCGAGGACCGCACGGCGACCGGTGGCGACAAGTCGTACGGTGACAGCCTGGCCGCCTGGCACGTCCGCAACGCCGACCGGCTCGGCGTGCTCTACGTGATCTGGTACCGCCAGATCTGGCATCCGGGCACCGGCTGGCGGGCGTACAGCGGTAGCGGCAGCCCGGCCGCCGACCACACGAACCACGTTCATCTCTCGATGTACTGACCCGCCGGCCCGGGGCTGCTGCGTACCATCGCCACGATGAACTCTCCAACGCCTGACGTGGCGGCCCCGTCCGCGCCCTCCTTGGCGCCGGTGCCCCGGGCCCTGCCCAACAGGCTCGCCGCGTTCCTGGTCTTCTACTCCAGCGGTGCCGTCCTGGTGCTGGAGACCGCCGCGTTGCGCCTGGTCGGGCCGTACGTGGGGGTCACTCTCCAGGTGACCAGCTCGGTCATCGGCATCGCGCTGGCGGCGATCGCGTACGGGGCGTGGGCGGGCGGCTGGCTGGCCGACCGGCGCAACCCGCGTACGCTGCTGGCCCCGGCACTGGTGCTCTCCGGCATCGCCACCGCGATCACCCTGCCGGCGGTGCGGTACGCCGGTGAGGTGCTGCGCGGCGGTGCGGCCAGCGCCGTGCTGCTGCTGGTCGCGGTCGCCGTCTTCGCACCCGCGATGCTGCTCTCAGCGGTCAGCCCACTGGTGATCAAGCTTCAGCTCGCCGACCTGCGCCGCACCGGTCAGGTCGTCGGCCGGCTCTCCGGCATCGGCACGCTCGGTGCCGTCACGGCCACGCTGGTCACCGGCTTCGTGCTGGTGGCCGCCCTGCCCAGCACGGTGATCCTGTTCGGGCTGGCCGCGTCCCTCGGCATCACCGGCATCGCGCTCGGGGTGTACCTGCACCGACAGGACCGCGCCGTCCTGCCCGGACCGGCCCGGGTAAAGGCCGCCCTGGCGGTGCTCGGCCTGGCCGGGGCCGGGCTGACCATGGTCGCCCCGAATCCCTGCGACGTCGAGACGGCGTACCACTGCGCCCGCGTCCAGGCCGACCCGGGCCGGTCCAGCGGGCGGACGCTGCTGCTCAACTCGGCCCAGCACTCGTACGTGGACCTCGCCGATCCGACCCACCTGGAGTACGCGTACACCCGCTGGATCGGGGCGGTGGCCGACGTGCTCGCCCCGTCGGGCCAGCGGCTCGACGCGCTGCACCTGGGCGGCGGCGGGTTCACCGTGCCGCGGTACCTGACCGCCACCCGGCCCGGCACCGACAACCTGGTGTTCGAGATCGACGGTGGGCTCGTCGAGCTGGGGGAGCAGCGGCTCGGCGTACGCCAGGGACCAGACCTGCGGGCGGTGGTGGGCGACGCCCGGATGCTGGTGGCCGACGAGGCGACCGACAGCCGCGACTTCGTGGTGGGCGACGCCTTCGGACACCTGGTGGTGCCCTGGCACCTGGCCACCCGGGAGATGGCCGCCGAGATCCGCCGGGTGACCCGCCCGGGTGGCGTCTACGTGCAGAACGTCATCGACTACCCGCCGCTGCGGTTCATCCGCAGCGAGGTGGCGACCGTCGCCGCCGAGTTCGCGCACGTCGCCCTGATCGCGCCGCCCGAGGCGCTGGCCGGTGAGCGGGGTGCCAACTTCCTGATCGTCGCCTCCGACACACCGCTGCCGCTGGCCGCGGTCCGGGCCCGCCTCGACGGCGCCAACGAGCCGGCGAGCCTGCTCAGCGGCGGTGACCTGACGGACTTCGTCGGGGACGCGCTGGTGCTCACCGACGACTACGCTCCGGTGGACCAACTGCTCGCCACCGCCTGATCGGGTGACATCCGTGACCGAATCAGACCAGAAAGGTGTAGGCGGCCTCACGTCGGGCAACAACGCCGACCATGGGTGATGCGGTGAGCAGGGGAGCGCAACTGCTCGGTGAGCGGTACCGGCTCATCGAGCAGCTCGGCGCGGGCGGCATGTCGGTGGTCTGGCGCGGCTACGACGAGGTGCTCGGTCGGCAGGTGGCGGTCAAGGTGCTCGCGTCCCGGCTGGCCAGCGACCGGGCGTTCCGGCACCGCATCCGGATCGAGGCCCAGGCCGCCGCCCGGCTCTGCCACCCCAACATCACCAACGTGTACGACTACGGCGAGTCGGTACAGGTCGGGTTGACCGTGCCGTACGTGGTGATGGAGTTGATCGACGGCGGCCCGCTCACCGCACGGTTGGCCCGCGACGGACGCCTGCCGTGGCGGGAGGCGGTGACGGTGGCGGCCGAGGTCGCCTCCGCACTGGCCACCGCGCACGCCCGAGGCGTGGTGCACCGCGACGTCACCCCCGGCAACGTGATGCTCACCGCCACCGGTGTGAAGGTGGTCGACTTCGGCATCTCCGCACTCGTCGGTGAGAGCGAGAAGGGGCCCGACGGCACTCTGCTCGGCACCCCGGCGTACCTCGCTCCGGAACGGCTCGACAACGGCCAGGTCAGCCCGGCCACCGACGTGTACGCGCTCGGGCTGCTGCTGTACCGGATGCTCACCGGTCGGCTGCCCTGGCAGGCCGACACCACCACCCAGATGCTGCGCGCCCACATGTACCGCGAGCCGGAGCCGATGCCCGACGTGCCAAACCTGCCCGCCAGCGTCGCCGCCCTCGTCCACCGTTGCCTGGCGAAGCGACCGGCGGACCGGCCGGCCACCGCCGAGCTGGCCCGGGTGCTCGCCGAGGCGGCCGGCAAGGTGCCGACGGTGCCGGTGGGTGCCGGCGCTGCCGACCCGTCGTCGCTGGCCGACGCCGGTACCACGATCCTGCCCTGGTCCGCGGCGACCGACGCGCTGCCGCTGGCCGGCCCGCGCACCCGGCGTCGGCTGAGCCGGCGGCGCCGGATCGAGGCGGTGACGGCCGCCGCGGGGCTGATGGCCGTCACGGCGGCGGTCTGGGGCGTCACGTCGCACAGCCCCGCCAGCGGCGGCATGGATCAACCGACGCAGGCGCGCATCGGCGGCGAACAGGAGGTCCCCTGCCAGGTCACGTACGCGCTGCGCAAGGATTCCGGCAAGGACTTCACCGCGGAGCTGAGCCTGACCAACACGGGAGACCGTGAGCTGCGCGACTGGACCATGAGCTTCGCGTTCCCCGGCGAGCAGCAGGTGACCACCGCGACCCCGGCGCCGGTCCGGCAGCAGGGCCGGTCGGTGGCGGTGCAAGCGGTCCCGCAACGGCCCGCCCTGGCACCGGGTGCCACCGAGAAGCTGAACCTGACCGGGCGGTACACCGGGACGAATCCGCTGCCGGTGGAGTTCCGGGTCGGCACGGCAATCTGCGGGGTCCAGGTCTCCGGAGTGGCGGGCACCGCGCCCACCACCAAGCCGGCACCCACCCGGTCGGCTCCGGCCAAGACGGTGAAGGCGTCAGCCGGCAAGGCCGGCTCCGGCGACACCAAACCCGAGGCGAAGAAGAAGCCCAAGGCCGAGAAGGCCAAGCCGGACGACGGCAAGGCAAAGGGCAAGGGCGGGGGTAAGCCGCAGCCGGGTAAGCCCGGCAAGGGCCCCGGCCGGTGAGCTGACCGGTCAGGACAGCGTGGCGAAACGCTGGATCTGTTCGATGGTCCCCTCGACGATGAGAATCGTGTCATCGGCGAGCTGCATCTCATCCGACACGTACCGGTACCGCTGCTCGCCGGACCGCTTGATGCCGACCACCCGTACGCCGTAGCGTTTCAGTAGTTGGATCTCGCTGGTCGGGCGACCCGCGAGCGACCGCGGAACGCGGACCCGCGCCACCGCGAAGGCCTCGTCGAACTCCACGAAGTCGAGCGTCCGGCTGATGATCAGATGAGCGAGCCGCTCGCCGGTCTCCGCCTCGGGGAAGAGCACGCGGTGCGCCCCGACCGATGAGAGGATCTTCGCGTGCTGCCCCGAGGTCGCCCGGGCCCAGATCTGCGGTATGCCCAGCTCCACCAGGGCGAGCACGGTGAGCACGCTGGCCTCGACGGAGGCGCCGATGGCCACCACCACCCGTTGCACGTCGCTCAGGCCGAGTTGGCGTAGGACCTCCTCGTCGGTGGCGTCGGCCTGCGTCACCTGATCGATCATCGACGACCATTTCTGCACCTGCTGGGCGTCCCGGTCGATGGCCAGCACCTCGCGGCCGAGGGCGGCGAGCGACTCGGCCAGATGGCTGCCGAATCGGCCGAGGCCGATCACGGCGATGCCGCCCGTGTCCGTACTTCTATCCGACAATTGGTTGCTCCTCTGGGTAGCGGTAGAGCCGGCGTCGGGTGTTCAGCGCGATCGCCGAGCCGAAGGTGAGCGGCCCGACCCGGCCGACGTACATGAGCACGGTCAGCAGCAACTGGCCGCCGTCGGACAGGGACGACAGGACGCCCACCGAGAGTCCGGTGGTGCTGAACGCCGACGTGACCTCGAACAGTGCGGCGTAGAACGGGAGCTTGTCGGTCATCGCGATCAGCGCGGCGGTTCCGGCGGCCACGATCGCGACACTGAGCAGCGCGACGGTGAGGGCCTGCCGCTGGCTGGCGGTGGCGATCCGGCGGTGGCCGACCGTGACGTCCGGCTCGCCGCGGACCTCCGCCCAGATGACGAAGGCGAGCAGGAAGAAGGTGGAGACCTTGATTCCACCGGCCGTGCTGGCGCTGCCGCCGCCGATGAACATCAGCCCGGTCAGCAGGGTGTAGCTCTCCTCCCGCAGCACCTCGGTCGGCACCACCTCGAAACCACCCGTGCGGGCCAGGGCGATCTGCGCGAACGCGGCGACCACCTTGCCGGGTACGTCGTACTGGCCGACGGTCCACGGATTGGCCCACTCGGCGGCCAGGAACGCGACCGCACCGAAGGCGACAAGCGCCGCGCTGCCCCAGATGGTCAGCTTGGTGGCGACCGCCCAGCGGGCCGGCTGCCGCCACTCCCGGACGGCCTCGAACATGGCCGGGAACCCGAGACCGCCGATGATCGCGCCGAGGGCCAGCGGCAGGCTCACCCACGGGTCGCGGGAGAAGGCCAGCAGACCGTCGCGGTAGAGCGAGAATCCGCAGTTGTTGAACGCCTGGATGGAGTGGAACCCGGCGGACCAGAGGGCATCCCAGAACGGTTGGTCGTAGGCCAGCCAGAGCCGCCCGGTGACGATGACGGTCATCGCCAGCTCGCAGGCGAATACCGTGGCGGCGATGCGCAGCAGCAGCCGGCGCACGTCGCCGAGCCCGTACTCCGCGGTCTCGGCCTGCAACAGCAGCCGGTTGTGCAGGCCCAGCCGCCGGGACACGGTGAGGATCACCAGGGCGGCACCGGTCAGGATGCCGAGCCCGCCCAGCTGGGTGAGCACGGTGATCAGCACCAGCCCGGAGCCGGACCAGTAGTTCGGGGTGTCGGTGATGGTCAGGCCGGTGACCGAGATGGCCGACGTGGCGGTGAACAGCGCGGTCATGAAGGGTGCGTGCTGGTACTCGATGGTCATCGGGCGCAGCATCAGCAGGCCGGTGCCGATCAGGATCGCCACCAGGAAGACCAGCGGCACGAGCCGCACCGGGTGACGAAAAAACCGACGCACCAGACAATCTTCTGATTCCGCCCGACGTTCCGGGCCGGAACCGGCATCCCGACCCCGTGTCGCCGGCCTCGCCTTGCTCTGCTTCAAGGGACGCAACGGCGGAGGATTCACCGGATGGTCAGGCGCGGACCAACTGCCGGTCAGCCCGGGCAGGTCTGCTGAGGCGGTCCCCCGACAAGTCAAGGAGACCGCGTTGCGACGTACCCTTTCCGCCCTCGGTGTGTCGGTGGCCCTGCTCGCCGCCGCCGTGGCCACGCCCATGGTCGCCACGGCGAAGCCGGCCGCCGGCCCGGACCCGGCCCGCGTCGGTGACCAGCCCATCGTCATCGGTCACCGGGGCGCCAGCGGCTACCGCCCGGAGCACACCCTGGAGGCGTACCGACTGGCGATCCGGATGGGTGCCGACTACATCGAACCGGATCTCGTCGCGACGGCCGACGGTGTGCTTGTCGCGCGGCACGAGAACGAGATCGGCGGCACCACCGACGTGGCGGCGCGGCCGGAGTTCGCCGACCGCCGGACCACGAAGACCATCGACGGAGCGTCGGTGACCGGCTGGTTCACCGAGGACTTCACCCTCGCCGAACTGCGGACGTTGCGGGCCAAGGAGCGGCTGCCCCAGGTACGGGTGACGAACACCGCGTTCGACGGGCAGTTCCAGGTGCCCACCTTCCAGGAGGTGATCGACCTGGCCCGGGTCGAGAGCAGGGCGCGCGGGCGGGTGATCGGTGTCTACCCGGAGACCAAGCACCCGACGTACTTCGCCTCGATCGGCCTGCCGCTGGAAGAGCCGCTCGTCGAGGTGTTGCGCCGGAACAAGATGACCAAGCGGAACGCTCCGGTGATCATCCAATCCTTCGAGACGGCCAACCTGCGGCGGCTGGACCGCATGATCGACGTCAAGCTGGCCCAGCTGCTCAACGCCGCCGGCCAGCCCTACGACTTCACCCTGGCCGGGGACACCCGCACGTACCGTGACCTGGCGACCCCCGCCGGCCTGCGCTGGATCTCCCGCTACGCGGACGGCGTCGGCGTGCACAAGGACCTGATCGTGCCGCGGAACTCCGCCGGTGGCCTGCTCGCCCCGACCACCCTGGTCAGGGACGCACACCGGGAGAAGCTGATCGTGCACGCCTGGACCTTCCGGGCGGAGAACCAGTTCCTCCCGGCCGACTTCCGGATCGGCACCGACCCGAACGCCCGGGGCGACATCCAGTCCGAGTACGAGCTGTTCTACCGCCTCGGCCTCGACGGCGTGTTCACCGATCACCCCGACACGGCGGTGGCCGCGCGGGTGGGGCTGCCCCGCCCCTGACCCCGACCGTCACGCCAGTGGCCCGCCGTCCGCGAGGACGGCGGGCCACTCCCCACCCCGCTGCGCCCGCCCGGCTCCATTCCGCCTTGGTCTAGCCTGCAACTTCGGGGATACTGCTGCCTCCGCCGCTAACGACTCAGCAGTATCGGGGAAGTTGCTGCCTCCGCGCCCACCACGGTCGCGGCTTGGACCGAATCGCGCGGCTGTTGTCCGGCCAGTAGGCGCGCGGCGCGCGGTGCGCCCGAGACGCCGACGACGGCGGGGACCTGCCGCCGGACCTGACGTCTGATGAGCGGCTCGTGGTCTGAATTCATCTCGGCTGCTCAGGCGCGGGACGGGCGGCCCGGGGCGTCCTCGGGTTGCCGGCCGCGGTGACCGCCCACCCCGCCACAGATCTGCGTCAGCCGTTCAGGTCGCGTCGACGACGTAGCGTCAGGAAACTCGCGCCGAGCACGATCGCGCCAAGACCCAGGGCAGTGACCAGCAGGAGGCCGTCACTTCCGGAGGTGCCGGTGATCGGCAGCTTCGAGCCGGTCGGCGTCGCTGTCGGGCTGCCGGTGGGAGTGGGGGTCGGGGTGGGGCTACCGGTCGGGGTCGGTGTGGGGGTGGGAGTAGGAGTGGGGCTCGCGCTGGCGGCGCAGGTGTGGGTGAGGACGAACTGTAGACCGGGCTCGGGTTCCCCGGTTACCACTGCCGTAGCAGTGACCAGGGTCCAGCCTGCGGGCAGGATCACCCACGCCTTGCTGGTGCCGATCCGGACGATGGCGCTGTCCTCTGCGTCGGGGATGGTTACGTCGACCATGCCGTCGTCGGGCACGCTGAAGGTCGCGGTGACGGACACGAAGTCCCGCTGCACGGACGGCAGGTTGAACACCCAGACGTCCCGGTTCGGGTAGGGCCCGCCGCCGAGGTTCGGGTCGCACTCCTGCTCGAAGTCGGCCGCCGTGGTCGGGACGTTGCCCGGGTTGATGTCGATGGTGGTGTCCTCGACGGGCTGCACCGCCGCCGACCGTACGGGTTGGGCGTGGGCTGGGCCCGAAGCCATTGCCAACGCGATGCCGACCGCCACAACAACCGAGGCCCCTCGAAACAGTTTCACTATCTTCCCCGTGGTGGTGAAAAGTATGTCTTGCTGGACGAGGGCCAGCCTAGGGATAAATCATCCTGTTTGTCCGGTAAATACCTCTCGCACCAGGCTGCCGAGTCGTGGGCCTCACCAACACACCCGTGGGTGCGGCTGTACGTGACATGGCCGAACCGTCGTACGCATGACCGCCTCGCTCTGCCCGGGGTGATGCCAGCGCCATTGCTGACCAGTTACTTGTGTGTTTCGACCACATGGCCCGTGGGTGACGTCACTTCTAGCGTGAGCCGACACATAAGGTTTCCTCCCTCTGAGTCCTCACGTGGAGTCGCAATGACGGTCCGGACGACACGGCGGGTGTTCCTCTCCGCCGCCACGATGATGGCCGCGGCGATCGCCGCCACGGCCTGTGGCAGCCCCCAGGACACCGCCAACGGTGGCGGCGACAGCGCCGCGCCGGTGAAGGTTGGTCTGGTCTACTCCCAGTCGGGAGCGCTGGCCAGTTACGGAAAGCAGTACATCGAGGGGTTCAGGGCCGGCCTGGACTTCGCCACCAACGGCACCAACAAGGTCGGTGACCGGGCGATCGAGATCACCGAGGTCGACGACGCGGGCGACCCGGCGAAGGCGGTGTCCGCGGCCAAGGATCTGATCGGCAAGGGCAACAAGATCATCGCTGGTTCGACGGCCTCGGGCGTGGCGCTCCAGGTGGCCCCGATCGCCGCGCAGAACAAGGTGCTGTTCATCTCCGGTCCGGCCGCCACCGACGCGGTGACCGGCGCGAACAAGTACACGTTCCGCTCCGGCCGCCAGTCGTACCAGGACGTGGTGACCGCGAAGTCGTTCATCGGCGACCCGGCCGGCAAGAAGGTCGTGGTGTTCGCCCAGGACGGCGCCTTCGGCGACGCCAACGAGGCCGCGGTCAAGGCCGTCATCGGCGGAGCCGGCGCGAGCGTCAGCGCCGTCCGGGCGCCGGCCAGCGCGACCGAGTTCACCCCGTTCGCCAGCCAGATCAAGTCCGCCAAGCCGGACCTGCTCTTCGTCGCCTGGGCCGGCACCACCGCCCCGGCCATGTGGCAGACGCTGGACCAGCAGGGCGTGCTGACCTCCACCACGGTCGTCACCGGCCTCGACATCCGTGCCTCGTGGCCCACCTTCGGTGCCGCCGGCAGCAAGATCTCCTTCCTGTCGCACTACTTCGACGGCGCCAGCGACACCGAGGCGGCCAAGGCCGCCAAGGCGAAGATCCCCGGCGGCACGCTCGACCTGTTCCACCCGGACGGCTTCGCCGCCGCCCAGATGGTGGTCCGCGCCGTGGCCGAGGGTGGCGACGACGTCGACAAGATGGTCACCGCGCTTGAGGGCTGGAGCTTCGAGAGCGTGAAGGGCAGCATGACCATCCGCGCCGAGGACCACGCGCTGCTCCAGCCGATGTACCAGGCGAGCCTGACCGGCAGCGGCGACACCTTCACCGCGACCGCTCAGAAGGCGCTCACCGCCGACGAGACCGCGCCGCCTGTTCAGGCGATGAAGGGCTGAGGCGCAGATGCTCACCACCCGCGGTCTGACCTGGCGGATCGGTGAGGTGTCCATCGTCGACTCCGTCTACCTGGACCTGGCACCCGGGGAGTTCCTCGGTGTGATCGGTCCGAACGGCGCCGGCAAGACCTCACTGTTCAACCTGATCACCGGCCTGCGCCGGGCCACCGAAGGCCGGGTGACCCTGGACGGCAGGGACGTCTCCGACCTGCCGCCGTACCGGCGGGCCCGACTGGGCCTGGGCCGTACCTTCCAGGCCTCCTCGGTGTTCGGCTCGCTGAGCGTGCGGGAGAACGTCCGGCTCGCCGTGCAGGCACACCGCGGGGGTTCGCTCAAGTTGTGGCGGCGGGCGGCGGCCGACCGGGAGGTCGCCGCCGCCGCCGACGCGGCGCTCGACCGGGTCGGCCTGGCCCACCGGGGTACGGCGTTGGCCGGCACCCTCGCCCACGGCGAAAAGCGGAAGCTGGAGATCGCCCTGCTGCTGGCCGGTGAGCCACGGGTGATGCTGCTCGACGAGCCGATGGCCGGGGTCAGCGCCGAGGACGTGCCGGAACTGGTCCAGGTGATCCGCTCGTTGACCGGGGACAGCGGCCGGGCGGTGCTGATGGTGGAGCACCACATGGACGTGATCCTCGAACTGGCCGACCGGATCGCCGTGATGCACCACGGCGCGCTGCTGGCCTGCGACACACCGGAGACGGTGATGGCCAACCCGACAGTTCAAGAGGCCTACCTCGGGGAGTCGCTGTGAGCGAGCCCGTACTGACCGTGGAGAACCTGTCGGTCCGGATCGCCGGGCTGCACATCCTCCAGGGAGTGTCGTTCACGGTCGCGCCGACCGGGGTCACCGTGCTGCTCGGCCGCAACGGGGTCGGCAAGACCACCACGCTGCGCGCCGTCGTGGGGCTGACCCCACGGAACGGGGAGGTGCGCGGCACGGTCCGGACGGGCGCGCAGAGCCTGCTGTCCCAGCGGACCCATCGCCTGGTCCGCGGCGGGCTCGGCTACGTGCCGGAGGACCGCTGCGTCTTCGCCGGGCTCACCGTCGCGGAGAACCTGCGGCTCGCCGAGCGGCGCGGCACCCGCCCGGCGTACGACCGGGTGTTCGCCCTCTTCCCCGAGCTGGACCGGCGTTCCCGGCAGCGGGCCGGCTCGCTCTCCGGCGGGCAGCAGCAGATGCTCGCCATCGGCCGGGTGCTGCTCAACGACAACCGGCTGCTGCTCGTCGACGAGCCGACCAAGGGGTTGGCGCCGAAGGTGGTGACCGAGGTGGCCGAGGTGCTGGAACGGGTCGCGGAGTCCGTGCCGGTGCTGCTGGTCGAGCAGAACCTGGCCGTGGTCCGGCGGTTGGCCCGCGACGCGGTGGTGCTCGCCGCCGGGCGGGTCGCCTGGACCGGCGACGCCCAGGAGTTGTTGTTGGAGACCGCGCTGACCCGGTCCCTGCTCGGCGTCGGCTCGGCAGAGGGCCACCAGCACGCCGCGGTGGCGACCGCCGATCACCCGGCCGCGGCGGCCCCGGAGGACGGTAGCTGATGGACGCGATCATTCTGTTGACGCTCACCGGTCTCGGCCTGGCCGCCCTCTACTTCCTGGTCGCCTCCGGACTGTCGCTGGTCTTCGGCCTGGCCGACGTGCTCAATTTCGCCCACGGGCTCTTCCTCGGCGTCGGCGCGTACGCCACCTGGTGGGCGGCGGGGAACCTGCCCGGTGCGGGCCCGGACGGGCTCGGGTTCGTGGTCGCGGTCGCCTTCGGGGTGGCCGCCGGCACGCTGGTGGCGGTGCTTGTCGAGCTGGTGCTGATCCGGCCGCTCTACTCGCGCACCATCGAGCAGGTGCTGGTCACCGTCGGCCTCTCGCTGGCCGGTGTGGCGCTGTTGCAGGCCACCTGGGGTGCGGACGCCCGACCGTTCCCGCGCCCGGCCTGGACCCGCGAGGTGACCTCGATCTTCGGCGCGCAGGTGCCCAACGGCGGACTGCTGCTCATCGTCGCCGCGGCGCTGGTGCTCGGCGCGATCCTCGCCTTCCTCCGCTGGACCCGCTACGGCCTGATCATTCGGGCCGGGGTGGAGAACCGGGAGATGGTGACCGCGCTGGGCATCGACGTACGCAAGGCGTTCACCCTGGTCTTCGCCATCGGCGGGGCAGCGGCGGCGCTGGCCGGGGCGCTGGGCAGCGTCTACTTCGGCACCGTCTCGCCGCAGCAGGGCGGCTCGTTGCTGATCTTCGCGTTCATCGTGGTGGTCATCGGCGGCATGGGCTCGGTGGTCGGGTCCGCGTACGCGGCGGTCGCGGTCGGGCTGCTGCAACAGTTCGTCAACTACTACGGCACCTCCGGGCTGGGTGACATCTGCGTGGTGGCGCTGCTGGCCGTGGTGCTGCTGCTGCGCCCGCAGGGCATCGCCGGGAAGGCGGTTACGGCATGACCGAGGTCAAGAGTCCCGAGGTTCCCGCGCCGCCGGCGGCGGTGCCCGACGAGTTGACCGAGCAACCGGGCCGTTGGAGTCGGCTCCGGCCGTTTCTGCCGCTGGTCGCGCTGGCGGTGGCGCTGATCCTGCCGTACTCGACGCTGCACCTGCCCGGCATCTTCGAGGGCGCGCTGAACTCGCCGGGAACCCTGCAACTGCTCGCCGTGTGTCTGGTCTTCGGCGGGCTGGCGGCCGGGTACGACCTGCTGTTCGGGCGTACCGGAATGCTCTCCTTCGGCCACGCCCTCTACTTCGCCGCCGGTGTCTACGGCACCGACATCCTGATCACCCGGGTCGGGTTGCCGCTGTGGCAGGCCGCGCCGCTGGCCATCGTCGGCGGGACCATCCTCGCCGGCCTGCTCGGTGCGGTGGCGCTGCGTACGGTCGGTATCGCCTTCGCCATGGTGACGCTGGCCTTCGCGCAGGTCGGCGCGATCCTGGTGGCCCGGGACTTCGGTGGGCTCACCGGCGGTGAGGAGGGGCTGCCGTTGGACGTCAGCGGGCTGCCGGACGGGCTGGTCGGGGTCACCAACACGGTCAACCTGTACTGGTTGGCGTTGGCCTATCTCGTGGTGGTGGTCCTCGTGGTGCACCGGGTCAGTGGCTCGCCGACCGGGCGGGTGCTGGCCGGGCTGCGCGACGACGAGCGTCGCATCGGCGTGCTCGGGCTGGACCCGTACCGGTTCAAGCTGGTCGCCTTCACCCTGGCCGGTGGTCTCGCGGCGGCGGGCGGGGTGGTCTACTGCCTGATCGTCGGCGGTGCCTCGCCGCACATCACCAGCAGCGAACTGACCCTGTCGCTGCTGGTGATGGTGGTCCTCGGCGGGCCGGGTACCCGGTGGGGCCCGGTGCTGGGCGGCATCCTCTACATGTACCTCGACCACCGACTGGTGTCGTTCGGCACCTCCGACGCGGTGAACGCGCTGCCGGCGTTCCTCAGCCGGCCGCTGTCCCAGCCGCTGTTCGTGCTCGGCACGGTCTTCATCCTGGCCGTCTACTTCTTCCCCGGCGGCCTGGCCAGCCTCGCTCCTCGGCTGGCTCTGCTCCGCGACTCCCTGCGTCCCGGCACCCGACGCCAGGGTTGATCACGAGGTCGGCGGGGCGGCACAACGGCGTGTCGCCCCGCTAACCTCGTGATCGGTGGCCCGGACCAGCACTGTGGTCCGGGCCGGCCTGGCGTCCGGGCGGCCACCCTCTCGCTACGGCACAGCGGTGACGGGTCCGGACGGTCGCGTACGGGGCAAGCGGTGACGGGGAGGACGGCATGAGCGAGCGGTTGGCCGTGGTCAGCGGCGGTGGTACGGGGATCGGGGCGGCCGTGGCGCGGGCGCTCGTCGTGGACGGGTGTTCGGTGCTCGTCGTGAGCCGGCGCGCGGAGGTGCTCACGGCGACGGTCGAGCGGATCGGCGCCGAATCCGGCCGTCCCGAAGCGATCCGGGCCGTCACGGCCGACCTCACCGACCCCGACCAGGTGGTCAAGGTGGTCGAGGCGGTCGACGGTCGGCCGGTCGACGTGCTGGTGAACAACGCCGGCGGCTACCACAGCGCGGACAGCGCCACGCTCGCCGGGATCGCCGCGAACTGGCGGGCGACCCTGGACACCAACGTGCTCACCGCCGTACTGCTCACCGAGGCGCTGCGACCGGCGCTGCGTCGGCCCGGCGGACGGGTGATCCTGGTCAGCTCCATCGCCGCGCAGCGCGGTGGTGGCGACGCGTACTCGGCGGCGAAGGCAGCGCTGCACGGCTGGGCGTACAGCCTCGCCGCGCAGCTCGGGCCGGACCAGGTCACGGTCAACGTGGTCAGCCCGGGCTACGTGGCGGAGACCGAGTTCTTCGCCGGCCGGATGACCCCGGAGGGCCACGCGCAGCGGGTGGCCGCGACCCTGGTCGGCCGGGCCGGGGTGCCGGACGACGTCGCCGAGTCGGTGCGCTACCTGGCCAGCCCCGCCGCCGGCTACGTCACCGGGCAGGTGCTCGGGGTCAACGGCGGATCGGTGCTCGGTCGCTGACCGGTCAGTCGTTGAGCATGTCGTACGCGGCGGAAGGGGCCGGCTGGGCCTGCTCCTCGGTGAACGCGACGACCGCTGGCGCCGTACCGAAGTCGTAGTACTCGACCACGTACTCGGATGCCTTCTTCTTGCCTGCGGCCGGAATCTCCAGCGTCAGCGAGGACAGGTTGCCGTCCGCGCCGACCACCGCGCTGAGCGGGAGCTGCCCGTCGGCGTCGCCGAGCGCGGCCAGGGCATCCGCCAGCTCCGGCACGGCGGACAGGTCCACCAAGCCGGTGTACGTCCCGGGCTCACCGGCCTGGACGTCGGTGGCCGCGCGGATGATCGCGTCGGCGTTGCCCGGGTCGGTGCCCTCGTAGGTGGGCAGCGAGTCCGGCCCCTCGATCTTCGCCGGATCCAGCTCCATCCACTTGGTGGGCAGCTTCATCAGCTTCTGGATGTCCTTGGCGCCCTTGAAGTTGACCTTCATCCAGGTGCGTGACTCGACCATCCGGAAGGACATCTCCAGCGTGAAGTCCTTGTCCTTGGTGACGGTGTCGATGTCCATGCCCCGGTTCGCCGGATCGACCACGCCGGAGACGTCGCCCGAGGAGTCGCTGGTGGTGAAGCGGAAGGCCGGGTCCTGCTCACCGGGCACGGCCGCCAGCAACTCCTGCTTCGGGTCCGGTGGTGGGGGAGCCGCTTGCGGGGTGGCCTCGTCGTCGCAGCCGGCAACCAGGGTCGCGGCCATCAGGGCGGCGGCCACGGCCGCGAGACGGCGGGTCGTGGCGGTGGTGCCGGTTCGCTGAGTCATCTCGTCTCTCTCTCGGGTATCGAACGGGAATGGTAGAGCACACTCCCGGACGCGGCCGGGCTCTGCTGCCGCGGCGCTGGTAGAAACGTCGGATGGGCCAGGAACGGACGGCGGTACGGCAGCGGGCCGAGGCGGTGTTGCGGCGGCTGGCCGGCACGCAGGCCCGGCTGCGCGAGGACCAGTGGCGGGCGATCGAGGCGCTGGTGGTGGACCGGCGCCGGGTGCTCTGCGTGCAGCGCACCGGGTGGGGCAAGTCGGCCGTGTACTTCGTGGCGACCGCGTTGCTGCGCGCCAGCGACGGTCAGGGCGGCGGGACCGAACCCACCGGCCCGACGGTCATCGTCTCGCCGTTGCTGGCCCTGATGCGGAACCAGGTCGACGCCGCGGCCCGGGCCGGCATCCGGGCCCGCACCATCAACTCGGCGAACCTGGACGAGTGGGACGCCATCACCGCCGAGATCCACGCCGGCACGGTGGACGTGTTGCTGATCAGTCCGGAACGGCTCAACAACCCGGACTTCCGGGACACCGTGCTGCCGAAACTGGCCGCCACCACCGGTCTGCTGGTCGTCGACGAGGCACACTGCGTGTCGGACTGGGGGCACGACTTCCGGCCGGACTACCGCCGGCTGCGTACCTTCCTCGGCAACCTGCCCGACCACACCCCGGTGCTGGCGACGACCGCCACCGCCAACGCCCGGGTGACCCGGGACGTGGCCGAGCAACTGGGCACCGAACCGAGCACCGCGACCGGGCCGCGACCGGACGTCCTGGTGCTGCGCGGCAGCCTGGACCGGGAGTCGCTGCGGTTGGGCGTGCTCGACCTGCCGAGCCCGGCGCACCGGCTCGGTTGGCTCGCCGACCATCTCGATCAGCTCCCCGGTTCCGGCATCGTCTACACGTTGACGGTGGCCTCGGCGACCGAGACCGCCGAGTTCCTCCGCTCGCGCGGCTGGGCGGTGGCCGCGTACACCGGGCAGGCCGAGGACGCCGACCGCCGCGCCGCCGAGCAGGACCTGCTGGACAACAAGATCAAAGCCCTGGTCGCCACCAGCGCGCTCGGCATGGGCTTCGACAAACCGGACCTCGGCTTCGTCGTGCACCTCGGCGCGCCGCCGTCACCCATCGCGTACTACCAGCAGGTCGGCCGGGCCGGGCGGGCCGTCGAACACGCCGAGGTGCTGCTGCTGCCCGGTGCCGAGGACGCGGCGATCTGGCGGTACTTCGCCTCGTTGGCCTTTCCGCCGGAGGAGCAGGTCCGCGCGGTGCTGGCCGCGCTGCACACCGACCGGCCGCTGTCCACGCAGGCCCTGGAACCCCTGGTGGATCTGCGTCGGGCCCGGCTGGAGCTGATGCTCAAGGTGCTCGACGTGGATGGCGCGGTCCGCCGGGTACGCGGCGGCTGGCTCGCCACCGGCTCGCCCTGGACCTACGACGAGGCCCGGTTGCGCCGCGTCGCCGCCGCCCGTACCGCCGAACAACAGGCCATGGTCGAGTACGCGGCGACCACCGGCTGCCGGATGCGTTACCTGCGGGAATGCCTCGACGACGTGGATGCGGTGGACTGCGGCCGGTGCGACCGCTGCGCCGGGCCCCTGCTCGCGTCCGAGGTGTCGGAGGCCGCGTTGAGCGCCGCGCAGACCTTCCTCGGCCGCCCCGGCGTGCAGCTCGCGCCGAAGAAGCTCTGGCCGACCGGGTTGGAGTCGGTGGGCGTACCGCTGAAGGGGCGCATCGCCCCGGCGGAGCAGGCGCTGCCGGGCCGGGCCGTCGGCCGGCTGTCGGACCTCGGCTGGGGTGGCCGGCTGCGCGGGCTGGTCGGGCCCGGCGCACCGGACGGCCCAGTGCCCGACGACGTGGCCGCCGCCGTCGTCGAGGTGCTCAAGGCGTGGGCGCACGGTGACGACCCTGGCCGGACCGGCCGGTCGGGGTGGTCGCGGTGGGCTCCCGGACCCACCCGGCGCTTGTCGGTTCGCTTGCCGAGCGGATCGCCGCCGTCGGCCGGCTGCCGCTGCTGGGCCAGGTGGTCCCCGCCGGGTCGGTGGCCGCCGACGGTCCCCGTGGCAACAGCGCGCAGCGGGTACGCGCCCTGCACGGCACCCTCACCGTCCCCGCCGACCTCGCCGCCGCCGTCGCCGACCTGGGCGGCCCGGTGCTGCTGGTGGACGACCTGGTCGACTCCGGCTGGACCATGACGTTGGCGGCCCGGGAACTCCGCCGAGCCGGTGCTGCCGGCGTGCTGCCGCTGGCGCTCGCCCTCGCCGCCTGAGGGTGCGACCGGAACCACGATCGGGTCGGCTCGCCAGGTGCCCGATCAACGCGGCGGTACGGTGGGCGCATGGCTGACCAGGCACCCGACGCGCCCGCGCTCGGGTCGGTGCGCACCGCCGAGCGACACGCCGCCGGCCAGGCCCCGGCGTGGCTCCGGTAGCCGGCGAGGCGCCTGCCACGGCCTCGGCGGTACCGGATCGCGCCACGCTGCGGTTGGCCCTGGTGGTCGGCGGGCTGGTGCTGGCGGTGCTGCTCGGATTCGGGCTCGGGCGGATCAACGGTGGTGGTGGTCCCACGGCGGCAGGCGGCACGGGCAGCGCGCTGGCCGAGCACCCCCACGCCCCCGGCGCCGGCGCACACTCGCACGGCGCCGACCAGGACGCGGCGGCCGAGGCCGGCGGTCTGGCGGTCAGCCGGGACGGATACACGCTGACCCCACTGGACGACGAGTTCACCCTCGGGCAGGCCGGTGAACTGCGGTTCCAGATCCGGGACGGGCAGCGCCGGACGGTCACCCGGTTCGCTGTCGTGCACGACAAGCCGATGCACGTGATCGTGGTGCGGCGGGACCTGTCCGGGTACCAGCACCTGCATCCGACCATGGCGGTGGACGGCACCTGGTCGGTCCCGCTGACGCTGCCGTCGCCCGGCGTCTGGCGCGCGTACGCCGACTTCACCGCCGTCGCCGACGACGGCCGGCAGACGGCGACCACGCTCGGGGTGGACCTGGTCGCGCCGGGCGACTACACGCCCCGTGACCTGCCCGGCCCGGCGACCACGACCAGGGTCGACGAGTTCACCGTCGAGTACCGGGGCGCTCCGCAGCCCGGGCTCACCGTGCCGGTCGACTTCCGGATCACCGGGGCGGACGGCGTGGGCCCGACGCTGGAGCGCTACCTCGGTGCGTACGGCCACCTCGTCGCCCTGCGCCAGGGTGACCTCGGCTACCTGCACGTGCACCCGGAGGCGGAACTCGTCGACGGCGCGATCCGGTTCTGGCTCACCACACCCGCGCCCGGGCGGTACCGGCTCTACCTGGACTTCGCGACCGGGGGAGCGGTACGCACGGCGGAGTTCACCGTGTCGGTGTCGTAGGGGGCTTAGCCCGCCGTCCGACGCATCGGGGTGGTGGTGGGATCCGAGGGCCGGCGGATCGGCCGTCGGGCGAGGTAGCGCAGCAGGTCGCGGATGTGGTGCTTCTCCTCCGCCGGCACCGCCGGATCCGTCAACCGTTGCAGGATCACCCGCACGTCGGCCTCCACCGGGCCGTCGTCGCCACGCCGCCACGGCCCGGAGCCCGCGTCGGGCAGACCGAGGGCGCGGAAGGCCGCCGCGACCGGCAGGTCGAGCGCCGCGCAGAAGCTGCGGACCTTGGCCAGTTCGGGGTAGTCCTGCCAGTCGCCGGCGAGCCAGCGGAAGACGGTCGAGCGACCGACGCCGGTGTGGGCGGCCAGGTCGGTGACGGTCCAGCCGCGCTCCTCGCGGGCGTCGTCGATGGCACGGCGCACGAAACGCGCGAAGGCCATCTGCGGCGAAACCTCTGCCGAACCCATCCGGTGGGTCTTCCCTCCCGACCGGCACCCGTCGGTGCGCTCTTCGAGAGTAGTACGGGAACGTTGCCGAACAATTGACTGATCGACCAGACGATTTCGGTGGCGGACGGCGATTCCGTCACATCGTCGGCGGCAGTTGCGTGAGCAGCGTCTCCAGCCGGGGGTTGAGCTGCCACTGGGTGACCAGGTCCCGGTACTCCGCGCGCTGGGCGGCGGTCGGTTCGGCGCCGGTCCGGCGGGCCCGGATGAGCAGGTTCCGCGGGGTGTGCGCGGAGTCGACGAACTCGACCACCTCGGCCCGGTAGCCGTGCAGGCGCAGCAACCCGGCACGCAGCGCGTCGGTGAGGACGTCCGCGAAGCGCTCCCGCAGGATGCCCTGCCGGGTCAGCAGGTCGTACGGGGGCGGGGCCGGCCGGGTACGCAGCTGCGCCGCGACGTCGTGATGGCAGCACGGCGCGGCGAGCACCCAGCGGGCGCGCCAGCCCACCGCCCGGGCCAGCGCCTCGTCGGTGGCGGTGTCGCAGGCGTGCAGCGCGAGCACCAGGTCGGGTGACGGCTCGACGGTCGCGTCGGCGATCGTGCCGGCGACGAACCGCACCCGGTCGGCCCAGCCCAGCCGCTCGGCCAGCTCGGTGTTGCGGCGGCGCTGGTCGTCGCGCACGTCCACCCCCACCAGCTCGACGTCGACCCCAGTGCCGGACAGGTAGCGGTACGCGGCGAAGGTCAGGTACGCGTTGCCGCAGCCCAGGTCCACCACCCGAAGTGGTCGGTCCAACTGCCCGGCCAGCCCGTCCGGCAGGGTGGCGGTCAGCGCCCGCAGGAACGCGTCCACCTGCCGTCGCTTGGCCGCCGAGCCGCCGATCTCGGCGAAGAGCGGATCGCCCGGGTCGAGCAGGTACTCCTTGCTTCGGTCGTGCCCGGCGGCGGCCGGGGCAACCGACCGGCTCGCCGTGCTGCGGTGCACCTGGGCCTCGCCCGACTTGGTCACCCGCAGTTGCAGGGTGGCGTCGGCGGTTTCCACGTGCCAGTTGCCGAACGGCTCGGCCAGCAGCGCCTCCACCGCCGCCTCGGCCTCCGGCCCGAGACTCAGGTTCCGGGTGTGCGGCCGGTCCCCGTCGGAGGTGGAGATCTGCAGCCGCTGACCGGCCTTGAGCGCGACGGGACGCAGTTCGGCCCGGACCATCGAGGGACGCTGGCCGCGTCGCCGTCCGGCCGCCACGGCCCGGGTGAGGGCCGGTCCGAGCAGCATCGAGCGGACCTCGGTCAGGGCGGAGTCCAGTGGTTCGGGCATCGCTCCATCTTCCCGGACGATTCGGCGGCATCGTCAGCTGGCAGGCGGCCACGACCCCCCGCACTGCCCATCCGCCAGCTCTGCTTCAACCGACGCACAGGTTCCGGCGGGTAGCCGGTGCGTGGAGTGAAGCGGAGCAAAGGGGGGCGGACAGCAGGTACCGCCCGGGCGGCGACGGGTCGGTCAGCGGCGCTGGCCGCGCTCCGTCGCCTCGGGCGGTACGTCGTCAGTCGGTGGTCGCTTCGGCCGGCGTACCGCTGTCGGCAGCGGCACCGCGGCGGCGTCGGCGGCGGCGCGGACGCGGGGCGGCGTCGGTGGCTCCGTCCTCGCTGCGGTCGGTGGCTGCCTCGGCGGGGGTGCCGTCGACGGCCGTCGAGACGGTCTCGGCGCCCGCCACCGCCTCGCCGGCCCGGCGGCGCCGGCGACGTCGGGGTACGGGTGCCTTCCTCGGCGTCACTCGCGGTGGCCTCGGTCGGCGTGGTGTCCGCACCGTCCTGCCGGCGGCCGCTGCCGCCGCGTCCACGGCCGCCCTCACCACGGCCGCCCTCACCACGGCCACCGTCGCCGCGACCGCGGCGGCGGGTGCCGCGCGGCTCGCCCCGCCGGGAGCGGCCACCACCCAGGTCCTCCTCGATTTCGGCGGCCAACCCGGCGCGGGTGCGTTCCGCGGTGGGCAGGGTGCCGGTGATCTCCGTGGAGATGTGCAGGTCGGTGTAGAGGTGCGGCGAGGTGTGGTACGTCTCCGGCGGCTCGGGCATGTCCAGGCCGAGCGTCTTGTCGATGATCCGCCAGCGGGGCATGTCGTCCCAGTCGACGAAGGTCACCGCGACCCCGCTCGCGCCGGCCCGACCGGTCCGGCCGATGCGGTGGGTGTAGGTGTCCTGGTCTTCCGGACAGTCGTAGTTGATCACGTGGGTGACGCCGCTGACGTCGATGCCCCGGGCCGCCACGTCGGTGGCGACCAGGGTGTCGATCTTTCCGGCCCGGAATGCCCGCAGGGCCCGCTCCCGGGCACCCTGCCCGAGGTCGCCGTGCACCGCCGCGACCGCGAAGCCCCGGAAGTCCAAGTCCTCGGCGACCCGGTCGGCGGCCCGCTTGGTCCGGGTGAAGATAATGGTCAGTCCACGGCTCTCCGCCTGGAGAATCCGGGCCACGATCTCGATCTTGTTCATCGAGTGGGTGCGGTAGACGAGTTGCTCCGTCTGCGGCGAGGGGCCGGTCTCGGCGGTGTGCCCGGCGTGGATCGTGATCGGGTGGCGCAGGAAGCGTCGGGACAGCGTCACGATCGGGTCCGGCATGGTCGCGGAGAAGAGCATGGTCTGCCGGTCCTCCGGCAGCATCGCCAGGATCCGCTCGACGTCGTCCAGGAAGCCGAGGTCGAGCATCCGGTCGGCCTCGTCGAGCACCAGCGCGCGCACCCCGTGCAGGCGCAGGTGCTTCTGCTTGGCCAGGTCGAGCAGGCGGCCCGGCGTGCCGACGAGAATCTCCACACCCTTGCGCAACGCCTCGATCTGCGGCTCGTACGCGACACCGCCGTAGATCGGCAGCACGCGTACGCCCCGGGTGCGGCTGGCGGCGGCGATGTCCTTGGCGACCTGGATGCCCAGCTCGCGGGTTGGTACGACGACCAGGGCCTGCGGCAGCCCGTCGCCACCCTCGTCGGGTGCGAAGACCCGCTCCAGCAACGGCACGCCGAAGCCCAGCGTCTTGCCGGTGCCGGTCGGTGCCTGCCCGATCAGGTCAGCTCCGCGCAGCGCGATCGGCAGCGCGTACTCCTGGATGGCGAAGGCGCGGGTGATGCCGGCCGCGGCCAGCGCGTCGACGGTCTCGTCGCGCGCGCCGAGCTCGGCGAAGGTCGGTGCCTCCGGTCGGACCGGGGCGGTCGGGGCCAGTTCCTGGCCGTCGATGATGTCTTGAATCGGCTCACTCATGTGGATTTGGGGGTGCCCTCTCGTGGGTGCGCCCCGTCATGTCCGCAGGGCGCGTTCGGTATGGCGCGGGCCACACGGTCGGCGGCAGAGAGCCGAACGGACCGGGCCGCACGCGCGCCGTGGGTCGGACTTCGACCGGATCGGAGTTGACTCCGGCCGGATCGGCACCTACGGCAACTCCTCCATGCTACCTGAACGGGTTAAACAGCGTCCCGATTCCATGGGGGCGGGCAACGACGCAAAGGTTTGTAAGTGACCTGTATCACAAACTGTGGGCGATGGTCGGCGATTTGGCGCGGGTCTGCCGCGCCGCCGGCGGACGGTAGCCTGCGCACGTGTCCACCCCCACTCCGCCCGGCCACGGCGTTCCGGCCGCGCCCGGTGACGCCACCACGGTCCCGCCCGGCGACGCCGTCACCGACCTGCTCGGTCTGGTGGCCCTCGGCGAACTGCTCGCCTTCGACCGGATGGCCGCCGATGCCCGGCTCGCCCCCGACCTGCGTCGCCGGGCCGCGCTGAGTGAGATGGCCGCTGCCGAGATCACCAACTACCGGCGGCTGGCCGACCGGCTCGCCGCGCTGGGCGTGCCGCCGGACGACGCGATGGCGGCGTACGTCACACCGTTGCAGGCGTACCACGACTCGACCGAGCCCCGCGACTGGGCCGAGGCGGTCACCAAGGCGTACGTCGGTGACGCCATCACCGACGACTTCCTTCGGGAGATCGCCGCCGCCCTCGGCGAACCCGAACGTCAACTGGTCCTCGACGTGCTGCACGAGTCGCGGTACGCGGAGTTCGCGGCCGCCGAGATCCGGCTCGCCATCGAGACCGATCCGACCGTGGCGGGCCGACTGTCGATGTGGGCCCGACGCCTGGTGGGCGAGGCGCTATCCCAGGCGGGACGGGTCGCCGCCGCCGACCACCGGGCCCTCACCACGCTGATCGTCGCGGGTGGTCAGGTCGACGTGGCGGAACTGTTCCGGCGGCTGACCGCCGCGCACACGGCGCGGATGGTCGCCGTCGGGCTCAACAACTGAGACCGGCAACAGGAGTGCGGCGTTAAACCCCGCCCACTGATCCTGTCGCCGGTCCGTCGGAACGTCAGCGGACGGTGAAACCGACCGCTCGGGGGGACGCCTCGGCGATCTCGACGTAGGCGACCTTGCCCACCGGCACGATGATCCGCCGCCCCTTCTCGTCGGTCAGGGAGAGGGTGCCCTCGCCCCTGGCGACGGCGTCGGTCACGATCCGCTCGATCTCGGCCGGCGACTGTGCGCTCTCCAGGACCAGCTCGCGCGGCGCGTACTGCACGCCGATCTTGACCTCCACTGTGCCTCCTCCATCGGGCGAAATGGCCGCCCTGCGAAGGCTATCCGATCACAAGGTCGAAGGTCAGGCTGACTCACCTTGCAGCGGAAAGCTGGCGATGCCCCGCCAGGACAGCGCCGCCACCAACGCCTCGGCCTCGGCCTTGGGCACCTGCCGCCCACCGGCCAGCCAGAACTGTGCGGCGGTCTCGGCCGCGCCCACCAGGCCCGAGGCGAGCAGCTCGGCGTGCGCCCGGCTGACCCCTGTGTCGGAGATGATCGTGTCGGTGATCGCCGCGATGCAGCCCTGCTCGACCCGCTCCACGCGCTGCCGCACGGCCGGCTCGTTGCGCAGATCCGACTCGAAGACCAGGCGGAAGGCCTCGCTCTCGTGATCGACGAAGTCGAAGTACGCCCGCACCGACGCGCTGACCCGCTCCTTGTTGTCGGTGGTGCTCGCCATGGCGTCGTGCACCTTGGCGACGATCGCGTCACAGTGCGTGTCGAGCAGCGCCAGATAGAGCTCCATCTTGCCGGGGAAGTGCTGGTACAGCACCGGCTTGGAGACCCCGGCCCGCTCGGCGATGTCGTCCATGGCCGCAGCGTGGTAGCCCTGCGCGACGAACACCTCCTGAGCAGCGGCAAGTAGCTGCTTGCGGCGCGCCGAACGGGGCAGGCGCGTGGGTCGGCCGGCGGTCTGGGCGCCGTTCCCCACAGCGGTCATGGGAACCTCCGAGGTTGTCGTACGGGCCGGCATATCACCCGAACCGGTCGGGGCCACTCGGCCCTTCGCGGAATTGGCCCGCCGCTGTAACTTATCGCCACTGTCGCCACACGGTAGCCTCAGCGGGGGCGACCAAGGAGCGCGCGGTGAGTGAAACAGGGCAACCCGGTGCCGCCACCCCGGGAGAGCACGGCGACGGGACGGGTCAGCGCGATGACCTGGCCCGTTCCGGCAACGGGTGGTCGGCGTCCCCGGTCGACTGGTCGTGGGGCCCCGAGGTCGTGCCTGGCTCCGACGTGACCGGTTCGCGGTCGGAGTCTCCGTCCGGTTGGGCCACCGCCTCGTCACGCCACGCCGACCTGCCCGCTCCCGTCGGTGAGCAGGCGGAGCCCGAGCGGCCCGTCCGGGTCAACGGCAACCACGTCAACGGCCACCAGCCGAACGGCGCGCCCGTCGCCGACCAGTCGACCGGTGGCCGGCACGTCCCGGTCAGCGCGCCACCCGGCCTGCGCGGGCCGGCCCAGGATGCGGGCAAGGACCGCCTCGTCGTGCCGGCGCCTCGTCCGGTGCCCTCCGGCGAACAGCCAGGCACCGCCGGAACCGGTCGGCCGACCTCGTCGCCCCCGGCCGTGCAGGTGCCGCCGGTCGGCACCGCCCCCTCCGGCTTCGAGATGCCACCCGGCCTGCACGCACCCTCCGCCGAACGGTCCGCCGACGGCTGGCAGCACGGCTGGGACGACGCTCTTCGGCCGGAGCCGGCCGGTGAGCCCTGGCCGACCGCGCCCGCCGCCGATCCGCCGGCCGGGCCGGCTGACCGCCCTGCGGTCGACGGCACCGACCAGCCCGGCCGCTGGCCGGCCGCGTCGGGCGGCACCGACCAGCCGGCCGGCTGGTCGCCTGCCAAACCGCCCGTCGGTGGGCCGGACCGGCCCACCTGGGCCCAGCCCGACCCGGTCCGCGACTGGGCGCCACCGTGGGCGCGGGACGAGGACGCCCCCACCGACCGTCGGTCCCGTGAGGCGTCGGCCCGGAACTGGGCCAGCGAGCCCAGCCGCCCGTACGAGCCGCTCCGCGCCGAGGCGACGCGACCGTACGAGCCGGTTCGCGCGGAACGGCCCCGGCCGTACGAACCCCGTCGCGACGCCGAGCCCGATCCGGAAGGGCAGCCGCCCATCGGGCCCGACCCGGCGGACCAGCCGGCGGCCGTCGATCCGACCAGCGGCCCTCCGGACTCGCCGCGTCCCACCTGGGCGCGCTCAGCCGACCTGCCGCCGGCCGCTGAGCGTCCGTCCTGGGCGCTGCCCTCCGCCAGCGACGATCCGACCAGCGCACCGTCGGCCCCCAACGTCCGTCGTGGGCGCGGTCGCCAGGTGCCGCCGGCGGCGGAGCGTCCGTCATGGGCGTTGCCGCCGGTCAGCGGTGCGCCGGCCAACGAGGGCCCGCCCTGGGGTACCCGGAACGAGGATGCGCCGCCGTGGGGCAACCGGTCCGGCGGCCCGCCGGCCGACGAGCGGCTGCCGTGGGCGCTGCGCCCGGCCAGTTCCCCGCCGGCCGGTACGCCGTCCGGCGCCGCCGATCCGACGAGCGCCCCACCGGCCGCGGCCCGGCCGCTGGCCCCCACCTCCGGCGTACCGCAGCCGACCGGTCCGAGCCGGCGGGAGACAGCCGAGCCCGGCCCGACGCCGCCGGTCGCCGAGGCCCGGTCGGCCGGCGATCCTCCGGGGTACCGACCGTTCCGGCTGCGGCCGGTTCCGGACGAGCCGGCACCCGCGCCCGCCCCGGTCTCCCGCGCCGCCGGATCCAACCACCACCGGGACAGCCCCGCCCGGCGAGAATCCGGGTGCGTCCGATCGCCGCGAACGCACCCTCTGCGCCCGTCCCGACGAGCGCAGCCCCTATACGGCACGCCGGTCCGCGCCCGATCCGGTCCCGCCGACCGAGCCGGCCGGCGACCGTTCGCGGGACAGCACCACGGCGGTGTTGCCGCAGCGCGTCCCCGCCGAACCGGACGTGCCCGTCGTGCCGGAGCCGCCAGCTGTGGAGCCACCCGCCGAAACCCCGGAACTAGCCCGGATCGCCACTCATCTTCGCCGTGACGACGAGCCGGCCCCGCTGCGGGACCGGCCGGAGGGCTTCGACGTCAACGCGATCCTCGCCGCCGTTCGCGGCGTCGAGGGCGTACGCGACGCCGCCCTGCGGCGTACCCCCGCCGGAGCGCACAGCCTCCGCCTCGACCTCGCTGACGGTGCCGACCCGGCCGAGGTGAGCCGACATGTCGCCCGGTTGTTGCAGGAGCGGATGGGACTGGCTGCGGCACCTCGCGGCCTACCCGGAGTCCCCGCCGTGCCGGTGCGTCGGCGCGCCACGGAGAGCCGGGCGAGGCGGGTGAGACCGCCCGTCCGCGGAGCCGCGGCGCCGTCCGCCAGACCCGGCGGCACCCGGACGGAGACTCCGCCGAGCCGGCCGGAGACGGTGCCGGAAACCACCCGGCGGCGCCGGCAGTCACCGGCACCGAACCGGGGTCGGGCGGTCGTCGACGAGCCGGGTGCGTCCGGCAGCCCGGCGACCCTCGGTGCGTCCTACTCCGGCGGGCAACTCACCACGACCGAGTCCGCGCCGTCGCGACCGCTGGACACCGGTGGGGCGCCGGGCCCCCGGGTGGTGCTCGACCACGTCCAGGTGAGCACGTTCGGGCTCGACGCCAATGTCGAGGTCCGGCTGGTCGCGGGCGACCGGAACGCCTCGGGGTACGCCACCGGGCCCGCCGTGGACGGCTTCGTGCTGCGGTTGTGCGGGGTCGCGGCGGCGGCGGCGATCGACGAGCTGCTCTACGCCGCCGGTCCCACGGCGGAACGTGGCCGGTGTTTCGTGGAGCACGCCGCGGTGGTGCCGTTCGGCAACTGCGAGGTGGCCACCGTGGTGGTGCTGCTGGTCTGCGACGGGTGGGTCGAGCAGTTGGCCGGGTCCGCCCTGGTGGCCGGCGATCCCCGGCAGGCGGTGGTGCGGGCGACCCTGGCCGCGGTCAACCGTCGACTGGAGGCGCTGCTGGCGTGAGCCGTTCCAGGCAAACTGGAACGGTGAAGCCTGCCACCCTCTGGCCCGAACGGCTGTTGCCCGCTCACTCGGTTCCGCCACCCTGGCCGGGGCGGGAGGTGCGACTGGACGGAGCTGTCACCTACGTCCGGGAGACGCCGGCCACCGCCCCGAACGCCGAACCGGCGTTGTACGTGCACGGTCTGGGCGGCTCGTCGCAGAACTGGACCGACCTGGCCGGCCTGCTCGCCGATCGGCTGGACGGTCAGGCGATCGACCTGCCCGGCTTCGGTCGCAGCGAGCCGGGCCGGCGCTACACCGTGCCGGTCTTCGCGGACCGGGTGATCCGCTGGATCGAGTACTCCGACCGCGGGCCGGTGCACCTGTTCGGCAACTCGCTCGGCGGTGCGATCTCGGTACGGGTGGCGGCCCTCCGGCCGGATCTGGTCCGGACGCTGACCCTGGTGTCGCCGGCCCTGCCGTTTCTCGACTTCCGCCGGTCGTTGCAGGGACGGATGCTGCCGCTGCTGGCGATCCCCCGGGGCGAACGGGTGGCCGCCTGGCGGCTGGCCCAGCTCGCGCCGGAGGTGATGGCCCAGCAGGTGATGGAGGCCTGCGTGGCCGATCTCAGCCGGATCAGCGACCAGCGTCGGAGCGAGGCGCTGGCGGAGATCCGGGTGCGCTACGAGGCGGAGCACTACGCGGCGGCGTACGTGCGCACCTTCCGTGGCCTGGTCTCCAGCTTCGTGCGGTCGTACCTGCCCGGGTCGGGCTCGCTGTGGCGGATGGCCGGTACGGTGCGCGCACCCTCGCTGGTCATCGGGGGACGGCAGGACCGGCTGGTCGACGTACGGGTGGCCCCGCAGGCCGCGCGGGTGATCCCGGACAGTCGACTACTCATGATCAATGGTGTCGGGCATGTGGCCCAACTGGAGGTGCCGCGCCTGGTTGCCCGGGCGGTGCTGGGCCTGCTCGCCGAGGCGGGGGAACCCGCCCGCCGGGCAGACCTGGCAGGATGACCGGGTGCCCAGCCCTGGTAGCCGTCGACGGTCGGCTCGTCCCGCTGGCCGTCACGCCGTCCGGCGACCGTTTTCGCACCGTGACCGAGCGGCGGCTCCGGTCGCTGCCGCCGCGCACGGGGTGCGGCGAGGGCTCGGAGCGGGTGCGCTGGTCCGGGTAGCGATGCTGGTGGCCGCCGTCGGTGCCGCGGTGGCGATGGTGGCCGGCGGCACCGGCGTGGGCTCGGGGGCAGCCGACGAGGTCGCACCGGTGGTCTCCGGGCCGGTCGTGGCCCCGTCGTCCCCGGCACCCGTGCGGACACCGTCGCCGGTGGCGGTATCCCCGTCGCCCGCGCCACCGGTCCTGCGGGAGCCCGGTTCGAGACCGTCGACGGGTCCGGGGCGGTTCGGCTACGACGACCGGGCCGGCCCGGTGCTGGGTTCGGCCGGTGACCTCCGGCGCTACCGGGTGGCGGTGGAGTCCGGCGCCGGCGTGGACGCGGGCGAGTTCGCCCTGGCGGTGCGGACGGCGCTGGCCGGCCCGGGCAGTTGGGTGGACAGTGGTCGACTGCGGCTGCGGCAGGTCGAGCGTTCCGCTCGTCACGACTTCACCGTCTACCTGGCCACGGCCGGGACGGCGGGTCGGATGTGCGCCGCCGGAGGGGTGGACATCCGGGTCGGTGGCCGGCCGTACACCTCCTGCCGGGCGCCGGGAAGAGTGATCATCAACCTGGACCGGTGGCGGCTGTCGGTACCGCACTTCGTCGAGGCCGACGTGCCGCTGTCGCTCTACCGGACGTACGTGGTCAACCACGAGGTCGGGCACGAGCTGGGCAACCGGCACGAGCGCTGCCCGGGGCGCGGCGAGCCGGCTCCGGTGATGATGCAGCAGACGCTCTTCCTCAAGGGGTGCGTCGCGAACCCGTGGCCGTACCTGGACGGTCGGCGGTACCAGGGCCCGCCACTCTGAGCGGCGGCCGGACGATCAAATCGCGGTGATGTGCGGGAAAGGGATGCGACGATGGCGTCATGCCCTCTTCGCCCCTTTGGCGCGATTGCGACCACTCGGCTCGACCGTCGGAGCCGGAGAATCGGCCTCGCCGACCGGTGGTGCCGCACCGGGTGGTCGTGACCCTGGGCATGGTGCTGGTGCTGGCCGCCACCGCGGCGGTGCTGCTGGTCCGAACCGGTCAGCGGGTGGCCGCGCCGGAGCAGGGCTTCGGCAACCGGGTCGCCGCCGGGGCGGGTGGCGACGAGCAGGCCCGGCCGAGCAGGTATCCGTGGGTGGGTGACGGCAGCTTCACGGTGGCCGGTGACCAGTCGCCGGTGCACGGCGAGGGCGGTCCGGTGGCCCGCTACCGGGTCGCCGTCGAGCAGGGCACCGGCCAGGATCCGGTCGCCTTCGCCGCCGTGGTCGACGGGGTGCTGGCCGACAGGCGTAGCTGGATCGGCACCGGGGAGCTGCGCGTGCAGCGGATCGCCGAGGCGGATGCGGCCGACTTCACCATCTACCTGGCCACCCCGCGAACCTCCGAGGCGATGTGCGCCGAGGGGGGACTGAGTACCGAGGGCTACACCTCCTGCCGGCTGCCCGGGCAGGTCATCATCAATCTGGCCCGCTGGCTGGAGGCGGTGCCGGACTACGGCGCCCCGCTCGAGGTCTACCGGGCCTACGTGATCAACCATGAGGTCGGGCACGAATTCGGGGAGGGACACGAGGCGTGCCCGGCGCCCGGAGACCCGGCGCCGGTCATGCAGCAGCAGACGTACGGCCTGGATGGCTGCCTGCCGAACGCCTGGCCGCTTCTCGACGGTCGCCGGCACGCCGGTATTCCCGCTCCCGCATAGCGGGCGACGTGTCGCTGCTCATGGTCGATGGGCACGTCGGCGAGCGACAATGGCCCGGTTGTCCGCCACATCGATCCCGGGGAGTCCACCGTGTCGCTGCCCCCGCTCGTCGAACCCGCCGCCGAGCTGACCGTTGACGAGATCCGCCGCTACTCGCGCCACCTGATCATCCCCGACGTCGGGGTCACCGGGCAGAAGCGGCTGAAGAACGCCCGGGTGCTCTGTGTCGGCGCGGGTGGCCTCGGTTCGCCCGCCCTGATGTACCTGGCCGCCGCCGGTGTCGGCACGTTGGGCATCATCGACTTCGACACCGTCGACGAGTCCAACCTCCAGCGCCAGATCATCCACGGGGTCTCCGACGTCGGACGCTCGAAGGCCGAGTCGGCCGCGGCGAGCATCCGGGAGATCAACCCGCTGGTGAATGTCGAGATCCACAACACCGCGCTGGACCGGGACAACGTCCGCGACATCTTCGCCCAGTACGACCTGATCGTCGACGGCACCGACAACTTCGCCACCCGCTACATGGTCAACGACGCGGCGGTGCTGCTCGGCAAGCCGTACGTCTGGGGGTCGATCTACCGCTTCGACGGCCAGGCGTCGGTGTTCTGGGCCGAGCACGGTCCCTGCTACCGGTGCCTCTACCCGGAGCCCCCGCCGCCGGGCATGGTGCCCTCCTGCGCCGAGGGCGGCGTGCTCGGTGTGCTCTGCGCCTCGATCGGCTCGATCCAGGTCAACGAGGCGATCAAGCTGCTCGCCGGCATCGGCGAGCCGCTTGTCGGCCGGTTGATGGTCTACGACGCCCTGGAGATGAGCTACCGCAAGATCAAGGTCCGGAAGGACCCGAACTGCGTGCTCTGCGGGGAGAACCCGACACTCACCGACCTGATGGAGGACTACGAGGACTTCTGCGGTGCGGTGTCGGAGGAGGCCCAGGAGGCGGTGGTCGACGCGACCATCACCGCGTCCGAGCTGAAGGAGTGGCAGGACGCCGGCAAGGACATCTTCCTCGTCGACGTCCGGGAGCCGGCCGAGTACGAGATCGTCCGCATCCCGGGGGCCACGCTGATCCCCAAGGGCGAGATCCTCTCCGGTGAGGCGCTGTCCAAGCTTCCGCAGGACCGGCAGATCGTGCTGCACTGCAAGTCCGGCGTTCGCTCCGCCGAGGCGTTGGCCGCGTTGAAGGCGGCCGGTTTCCGCGACGCGGTGCACGTGCAGGGCGGCGTGCTCTCCTGGATCAAGCAGATCGATCCCTCGCTGCCCGCCTACTGATCCCACCGCCGAGGGCCCCGTCGCCATTTCCATGGGGGCGGGGCCCTTCGCCGCCACCCTGCCGTCGGTCGGATCTCACCTATCCGTCCTCCTGAGGCGAGATCATGTTTGCGCCGGTAGCGTGGCCGCCGTGGTCGACATCGACGCCGCGATCGGGTTCGTGGTGGCTCACGGGGACGCGGTGGAGCGTGCCCGCCTGTCCTGGTTGCGTACCGGCACGCAGCCATCGCCGGAAGTGCTCGACAGCGCCGAGGTCGGGCAGACACTCGGCGGCGGCTGGCCGGCGTCCTGGGGCGACGAGGTCGCGTCGGTGGACGCGACCTGCTTCCGGCTGGCGGAACTGGACGATCTCGGCGCGCTCGGCCGGCCGAGCGCACGTCGGGCGCTGGACTGGCTCGCCGCCGGCCAGCAACCCGACGGTTGCTGGGAGGAGGACCGGGCCCTCGCGGACTCCGCGCCCGAGTGGGCCCGTCCGGGGGACCCGGAGGCGCGCCTGTACCTGACCGCCAACGCCGCGTTCTGGCTGACGGTGGCGGGCCTGGACGCGCGGGCCGCCGGGCCGTTGGACCACCGGGTCGGCGGGGCGTACGCCGGTGTGGTGCACGCCGCCAGCCAGGCGCTCGCCGCTCACCTGCGCCCGGACGGCAGTTGGCCGTCCTTCCTGGCCGCCGGTTGGCTCAGCGCGGCCGTCCTGCACCGGCAGCAGATGTTCTACGAGTCGGCGCAGATCAAGGCGGTCCTGGCGGAGCGGTTACCGCAGGCGTCGGCGGCCGACGCCGCCTGGCTCGCCGTGACGCTGCGCCGGGTGGGCGTCGACCATCAGGAGTGGACGCTTGTCGCCGCCCGACGCCGCCTCACCGAGACGCAGCGCAGCGACGGCGGCTGGAGCAGCGACGACGGCCACCAGTTCGACGTACACGCCACCCTCGCCGTCATCCGCGCCTTCCGCTGACCCCGGCCTCCGCGCACCCCTCCCGTGTTGAGGTGGAGGGGGTCAGGGGCGGAGGTGGCCGGTGCCGGTGACCACGTACTTGGTGCTGGTCAGTTCGGGGAGGCCCATGGGGCCGCGGGCGTGCAGCTTCTGGGTGGAGATGCCGATCTCCGCGCCGAAGCCGAACTCGCCGCCGTCGGTGAAGCGCGTCGAGGCGTTCACCATCACGGCGGCCGCGTCGACCCGGGCCACGAACTCCCGGGCGGCCGACTGCGAGTCGGTCACGATCGCCTCGGTGTGGCCGCTGCCGTAGCGCCGGATGTGCGCGACCGCCGCGTCCAGTGAGTCGACGACGGCGGCGGAGATGTCCGCGCTGAGGTACTCGGTGCCGAAATCCTCGTCGGTGGCCGCCACCACCGCGTCGGAGTGGGCCGCGACCCGGGCGTCGCCGTGCACCGTCACCCCGGCTTCGGCGAACGCGGCAAGCATCGCGGGCAGGAAGGCGTCGGCGATGTCGGCGTGCACGAGTAGCGACTCGGCGGTGTTACAGGTGGACAGCCGCTGCGTCTTGGCGTTGAGCGCGATCGACACCGCCATCGACAGGTCGGCGGCGGCGTCCACGTAGACATGGCAGTTGCCCACCCCGGTCTCGATCACCGGCACGGTCGACTCCTCGACCACGGTGCGGATCAGCGATGCTCCGCCACGCGGGATCAGCACGTCGACGAGCCCTCGGGCCCGCATCAGCTCCTTGACCGAGTCGCGGCTGCTGGCGTCGACCAGTTGCACCAGGTCGGCGGGGAGGCCGGCCTGGTCGATCGCGTCACGCAGCACCGTGACCAGGGCCGCGTTCGAGTGCGCGGCCGAGGAGGAACCGCGCAGCAGCGCCGCGTTGCCGGCCTTGAGACAGATGCCGGCAGCGTCCACTGTCACGTTGGGTCGCCCCTCGTAGATGATGCCGACCACGCCGAACGGCACCCGGATCTGCCGCAGCTCCAGCCCGTTGGGCAGGGTCGAACCGCGGACCATCTCGCCCACCGGGTCGGGCAGCGCGGCCATCTGGCGCAGCGCGTCGGCGATGCCGGCCACCCGCCCCTCGTCGAGGGCGAGCCGGTCCAGCACGGCCGCGCTCAGCCCGGCGTCGCGCCCGGCCGCCAGGTCCGCGGCGTTCGCGGCCAGGATCTCCGGCGTACCCGCCACCAGCGCGTCGGCCATCGCGTGCAGCGCGGCGTCCTTGGCGGTACGCGTGGCCACGGCAAGCGTCTCCGCAGCCGCTCGCGCCCGGCGGGCCTGCTCGCTCACGCTCATCTTCCACTCCTCAGGTGTCGGCCCTGGTCGGGCGATTCACAGCAGCACCAGGTCGTCGCGGTGGACGACCTCCCGTTCGTACGCCGGGCCGAGTGCCGCGGCGAGGTCGGCGGTCGACCGCCCGAGCAGGCCGGGCAGCTCGATCGCGTCGTAGTTGACAAGTCCTCGGGCCACCGGTGCGCCGGAGGTGTCGACGAGGTCGACCGGGTCGCCGGCGGTGAAGGCACCGTCCACGGCGGTTATCCCGGCGGGCAGCAGCGACTTGCGTCGGCCCACCACGGCGGCCACCGCGCCCGGGTCGAGGTGCAGTCGCCCCCGGGGCGCGGTGGCGTGGGCGAGCCAGAACAGCCGGGCGGCGGGTCGCCGGAGGCTGGGGTGGAAGAAGGTGCCGACCGGCTCACCGGCCAGCGCGGCGAGCGCCTGGGTGGCGGAGGTGAGCACCACCGGGATGCCGAAACCGGTGGCGATCCGGGCCGCCTCGACCTTGGTCACCATGCCACCGGTGCCGACCCCCGCCCGCCCGCTGCCGCCGATCTCGACACCGACGAGATCCGCCTCGTCGCGTACCTCGGCGATGCGACGGGAGCCGGGGCGCGCCGGGTCGCCGGTCCAGAGCGCGTCGACATCGGAGAGGAGCACCAGCAGGTCGGCGTCGACGAGCGCGGCCACCAGCGCGGCCAGCCGGTCGTTGTCGCCGAACCGGATCTCCTCGGTGGCGACCGTGTCGTTCTCGTTGACGATCGGCACCGCCCGCAGGTCGAGCAGCTTGCGCAGGGTGCGGTACGCGTTGCGGTAGTGGGCCCGCCGGGTCACGTCGTCGACGGTGAGCAGCACCTGGCCCACGGTGCGGCCGTGCCGGGCGAAGGCGGCCGCGTACCGCCCGATCAGCAGGCCCTGGCCGACGCTGGCGGCGGCCTGCTGGGTGGCCAGGTCGCGCGGTCGCCGGGGCAGCCCGAGTGGGGCGAGGCCGGCGGCGATCGCGCCGGAGGAGACCAGCACCACCTCGCGGCCGTCGGCGGCCCGTAGACCGAGGGCGTCGACAAGCGCGTCCACCCGCCCGTCGTCCAGGCCGCCGGTGGCGGTGGTCAACGAGGAGGACCCGATCTTGACAACGACCCGCCGGGCCGCCGTGACTGCGTCGCGCACCCGCCCATTCTGCGCTGTCGTCGCGGCACGTCCCGCCGCCGTTCCCATAGTCTGGCCGCTTGTGACACCTGACGAGTACGTCGAGGCGGTGCTGGAGCTGGTCGACCGGATCCCGCCCGGCCGGGTGATGTCGTACGGGGCGGTGGCCGACGCGTTGGCCGAGCGCTCCGGGCGGGCGTCGGCCCGGCTGGTCGGGGCGATCATGGCCCGCCACGGTGGTGGGGCCCCGTGGCACCGGGTGGTGAACGCGTCCGGCGGACTGCCGCCCCGGCTGGCCCGCGAGGCGCGGGCACGTTGGCTCGCCGAGGGGACGCCGCTGCGCGGTACCGGGGTGGACATGCGGTCGGCCGGGTGGTGGCCCGGGCAGGGGATGTGACCCCCGCCATAACGTGAGTAATATTCGGCCTCATGACCGCACTGCCGGGTGGCTCCGGCCCCACGCCCGCCTCCGGCCTGGCGTCTACGACCTCCGCCTCGGTTCTGCCGGGCGCGACCTCGACCGTGCTGGGCACGCTGCCCAGGGGCGTGCACGCCGGCTACGCGCTCGGCTCGCTGGCGACCGGGGCCTTCGGCACCGTGCCGGGTCTGCTGCTGCTGCCCTACCTCACCGACACGCTCGGGGTGGCCGCCGGGGTGGCCGCCCTGCTGGTGCTGCTGCCGAAGGCGTGGGACGTGCTGGTCAACCCGGTCGCCGGGCGGATCTCCGACCGCACCCGATCGCGCTGGGGTGCACGTCGTCCGTACCTGCTCTTCGGTGGGCTGGCACTTGCCGTCCTCTTCGGGGCCATCTTCGCCGCGCCGTTCGGAGCCGGTCCCGCCTCCGGGGCGTACGTCGCCGTCGCGTTCCTGGCCACGGCTACCGCGTTCGCCTTCTTCCAGGTGCCGTACGTGGCGATGCCGGCCGAGCTGACGAGTGACTACACCGAACGTACCCGGATGATGACCTGGCGGATCGCGGTGCTGGCGCTGGCCATCCTGGTCGCCGGTGCGGTGGCACCGCTGGTGCGCGACGCGGCCGGCGGAGGCGTTCCCGGGCACCGGTGGATGGGCGTCTTCGTGGCCGCCCTCATCGCGCTCGGCGCCGTCGGCGCCTTCCTCGGCACCCGGTCCGCCCCGCAGGGCACGGTCGGCGAGAGCGAGCCGAGCCTGCGCGCCCAACTCACCGTCGCCGCCCGCAACCGGCCCTTCCGGGCGTTGCTGCTCTGCTTCGTGGTGCAGTCCGCCGGGGTGGCCACCATCCTCGCCGGGGTCCAGTACTTCGCCGACCACGTGCTGGCAGATCCGACGACCGGCCCGACGGTGCTCTTCGTCTGCTTCGTCGGCCCGGCGCTCGTGGTGATGCCGCTCTGGTCCCGGGTGGGTGCGCGGGTGGGCAAGCTCGCCGCCCTGGTGGCGGCGTCGCTGATCCTGGCCGCCGGCGGACTGGCGTTGGTCGCCGCGCCGGTGCTGCCGGCCGCCGTGGTCTACCTGCTGGTCGCGTTCCTCGGCGTCGGGTACGCCGGACAACAGGTGTTCGCGCTGGCCATGCTCCCGGACTGCATCGCGTACGACACCGCGCGCACCGGCCGCCGGCAGGCCGGGGTCTTCACCGGCGTGTGGACGGCCGGTGAGACCTTCGGTCTGGCCCTCGGCCCCGGCATCTACGGGCTGGTGCTCGCCCTGACCGGCTACGTCTCCTCCACCACCGGCACCTCCGCCACCCAGTCCGACACCGCCCGCCTCGGCGTCCTGCTCGGCTTCACGATCCTCCCCGCCCTCCTGATCGGCCTGGCCATCCTCCTGCTGCGCCCCTACGACCTGACCCCCGCCCGCCTCACCTCCCCCACCCCACCCCCGACCACCGCCGATCATGCAGTCGTGGCAGGAACAGAAGCCGCTGAAAACCACGGAAAGGGCGCCACAACTCAATGATCGACGAGAACCGGCCGGACGGGATGCCGGCGGAGCAGGTGCTGGCGGAGATCCGCGAGCTGCGGGCGTTGGATCGACCGACGCACGGGGGGCGGCTGTTCGCGTACGTGTACGACCCCGCGGTGCCCGGGCTGGACGCGCTCGCCACCGCCGCGTACGCCGAGAGCGCACACGTCAACGGGCTCGACCCGACCGCCTTCCCGTCCCTGCTGGCCATGGAGAACACGCTTGTCGCGGCGGCGGCGCGGCTGCTCGGCGGCGGGCCGGGCACGAGCGCACCGGACGTCGTCGGCAGCGTCACCAGCGGCGGCACCGAGTCGCTCATCCTGGCCGTCAAGACCGCCCGGGACGCCCGGCCGGACATCGCGGCACCCCGGATCGTGGTACCGGCCAGTGCCCATGCCGCCTTCGCCAAGGCGGCTCACTACCTGCGGGTGGAACTCGACACCGTGCCGGTCGACCCGAGCACCCTGCGCCCGGCCGTCGCCGGCGTGGCCGCCGCCCTCCGGCCGGAGACGGTGCTGGTGGCCTGCTCCGCCCCCTCGTACGCGCACGGCGTCGTGGACCCGGTCGAACAGATCGCCGAGGTGGCCGCCGCCGCCGGGGTCCGTTGCCATGTGGACGCCTGCTTCGGTGGCTGGACGCTGCCGTACCTGCGGCGCCTCGGCCTGCCGGTGCCCCCGTTCGACCTGGGCGTGCCCGGCGTCACCTCGATCTCGGTGGACCTGCACAAGTACGCGTACGCGCCGAAGGGCGTGTCGGTGCTGCTGCACCGCGATCCGCAACTGCGTGCCCCGCAGTACTTCGCCTACGCCGACTGGCCCGGGTACACCATGATCAACCCAGTGATCTCCTCCACCCGCTCCGGTGGGCCGATCGCCGCCGCGTACGCCACCGTGCGGCATCTCGGTGACGACGGCTACCTGGAACTGACCCGGCGCACCTGGGCGGCGGTGTGCACCCTGACCGAGGCGGTACGCGGCGCCGACGGGCTGCGGCTGGTCGCCGAGCCGGAGTCGACGGTGGTCTGCTTCACCGCCACCGAAACCGGGCCGGACCTGTTCGTGCTGGTCGACGAGTTGGCCGCGCGGGGCTGGCACACCCAGCCCCAGCTGTCGTACGCCGGCCTGCCGCCAAGCGTGCACCTCACGGTGACCGCCGCGGTGGCACCCCGGGCGGCGGAGTTCGGTCCCGATTTGGCCGACGCGGTCGCCGCCGCCCGCGCGGCGGGCCCGGTCGCGTTGCCGCCGGAGCTGCGGGCCCTGGCTGGCACGCTGGCGCCGGAGGGGCTCACCGGCGATGTGGTCGCCGGGCTCGCCGCCGGACTCGGGCTGGGCCCGGGTGGTGGGCTGCCGGAGCGGATGGCCCTGGTCAACACGTTGCTCGACGCCGCCCCACCGGCGCTGCGTGAACGGCTGCTCGTCGAGTTCGTCAGCCTGCTGCAACGTCCCGCGTGGTAGCGCCCACCGGTTCCTGATCGTGCACCGCTCGGCGACGTCCGTCGCCGGGCGGCGGCCACCGCAGACGTCGGGTCGCTGTGGTTGACTGTCGGGGACGGGAGGGGGAGCGGTCGTGCAGCTGCCTGCGGTGCTCGGTGAGCCGATCCGGTTCGTGCTCAACTGGGGCCGGCGCTACTCGCTCTGGGTCTTCAACTTCGGCCTGGCCTGCTGCGCCATCGAGTTCATCGCGACAAGCATGTCCCGGCACGACTTCATGCGGCTGGGCGTGATCCCGTTCGCGCACGGTCCCCGGCAGGCCGACCTGATGGTGGTCTCCGGCACCGTCACCGACAAGATGGCTCCGGCGATCAAGCGGCTCTACGACCAGATGCCCGAGCCGAAGTACGTGATCTCGTTCGGTGCCTGCTCCAACTGCGGCGGCCCGTACTGGGACTCGTACTCGGTGACCAAGGGGGTCGACCAGCTCATCCCGGTCGACGTGTACGTGCCCGGCTGCCCGCCCCGGCCGGAGGCGCTGCTGCACGGCATCCTCCGGCTTCAGGAGAAGATCGCCGCCGAGCAGTCCGGCATCGGCGGGGTGTCCCGCACCGACCCGCTCGCCCCACCGGTCGACGCCCCGCCCCGCGACGGCGCCCCCGCCCGCTCGGTCGCCTCCCTGACCGCACCGCCGGTGCGTCCACCGAATCCCTGACCGGCGGAGGTGCCCGGCCGGGTGTGGACCGCGGTCCGGTCGGTCCGGCGAGACCGGTCGCTCGGCTGGCCGTCCGGGTGGTGTGGCTTCGCTAGCGTACGGATCATGACCGACGTCGCCGAGCAGCGTTCCGCCTTCATCGTCGAGGTGCTGACCGAGGAGTTCGGCACCCTGATGGCGCTCGACCCGGCCGCCTTCCGGCGCAAGTTCCGCAAGATGGCCGCCTCGCCGTTCGCCTTCTACCGGGGCAGTGCCAGCCTCTTCTACGCCGACCAGCGGGGCGACTTCGCCGACGACCGCTTCCTCGACGCGCGGACCAGCCGGGTGTGGATCCACGGCGACCTGCACGCGGAGAACTTCGGCACCTACATGAACGGCTCCGGTCAGCTCGTCTTCAACGTCAACGACTTCGACGAGGCGTACGTCGGGCCGTTCACCTGGGACCTGCGGCGGTTCGTCGCCAGCGTCGCGTTGATCGGCTACACCAAGGCGCTCTCCGACCGGGTCATCAGCGACCTGGTCACCTGCTTCGCGAACGCGTACCTGGTCGAACTGCGGGCCATCGCCGCCGGTGGGGACGACGCCATCGGGTCGATCACCCTGGACAACGCCGACGGGGTGCTGCGCCGGGTGCTCCAGCAGGCGCGGCTGAACACCCGGGTCGACCTGCTGCGCGGACAGACCACCATCGACAACTACGAGCGGCGCTTCTCCGTGGGCGACGGGGTGTACGAGATCGACGGGGACGTGCGGGCGCGGGTGTGCGCGGCGTTCGAGGCGTACCTGGAGACGCTGCCCCCCACGGTGCAGGCCCGGCCGCTCGCCGCTCAGATCAAGGACGTGGTGCTGCGCAAGGGGGTGGGCATCGGCTCGGCCGGCCTACCCTCGTACAACCTCCTGCTGGAGGGGCACACCCAGGCGTTGGAGAACGACGTCGTGATCTACATGAAGCAGGCTCAGGTGCCGGCGGCGGCCCGCTACGTCGACGACGAGCGGGTCCGTGGCTACTTCCGGCACCAGGGGCACCGCACCGCCGAGTCGCAGCGGGCCCTCCAGGCGCACGCCGACCCGTGGCTGGGCTTCACCGAACTCGACGGCGTCGGTCAACTCGTCGCCGAGGTGTCCCCGTACGCGGCCGACCTGGACTGGGCGGACGTCAACGAGCCGGAGGAACTGGCCGGGGTGCTGGCCGACCTGGGGCGGGCGGTCGCCCGGATGCACTCGGTGGCCGACGACGAGTCCAGCCACGACCTGGTCGACTACTCGACCGAGGAGGCCATCGTCGCCGTCGTGGACGCGGACACCGCCGGCTTCGTCGGGCACCTGGTCGACTTCGCCCACACGTACGGGGTACGCGCCCGTCACGATCATCAGCTCTTCGTCGACCTGTTCCGCAACGGCCGGCTGCCCGGCATCTGACCCGAGCCTGCGGGGTGTTCAGCGGGCGAAGTCGAGGACGACCTTGATGTCCTGCGGTCCGGGCGAGTAGGCGGTGGCGTACTGGGCCAGCGGCACCCGGCGGGTGATCAGTGAGGCGAGCCAGGCCGGGTCGGCCTTGGAAAGGGCCTCGGCGGCACCCTCCCAGTGCCGCCGGTTGGCGTTCACCGAGCCGAAGACGACGTTGTTCTCCAGCACGAGGGTCCGGTTCAGCGCGCCCGCGTCGAAGTCGATCGTCCGGCCGCCGCTGGAGACCCCGGCCAGGCAGACGATCCCGTTGGGACCGACCTTGCACATCGCCTCCAGCACGACCGCCGGCGCGCCGGTGCACTCGACGATGACGTCCGGTTCGAGGTCCAGCTGGTCGAGCGGTCCGGAGTGGTACGTGGCACCGAGCGCGCCGGCGAGCGCCGGCTTCGGGCCTTCGGTGGCCAGGTCGAGCACGTGCACGGAGAGGCCCCGCTGACTGGCCAGCAGCGCGGCGAGCAGGCCGATCGGGCCGGCACCGGTGATCAACGCGGTGCGGGGCTGCCACTCCGCCCGCAGGCCGATCCGGTCGACGTGGTCCCACGCCTTGACCATCACACTCGTCGGTTCGAGCAGCATCCCCACCTCGATCAGTGCGGGATCGAGTCCCACCGCGAAGCGGGGCTGCAACCGCCACCGCTCGCGGGCGAAGCCCGGCAGCGCCTTGATGCCGTGCTCGGTGAACAGGCCGTTGCGGCACATGTCCCACTCACCGACCGCGCAGTTCGGGCAGGGCATCGGATCGGGATGCCGGACGATCCCGGCCACCAGGTCGCCCGGCTGCCGGGTGCCGGTCGGATCCTCCAGCACCCGACCCAGTGACTCGTGACCGAGCACCAGGTGATCGGTGCCGGGCGGCGCCTCGCCGTACTGCCCCTCGATGATCTCGATGTCGGTTCCGCAGACGCCGACCGAGAGGGCCTCCACCAGGATCGGTCCCTCTTCGGGGGCCGGTTCGGGGTAGTCGTCGAGCAGCCGCAGCGAGCCGGGTACTCCGGGAATGACGGTCACAGCGCGCACAGACTTCATCCTGGTGGCCGCCGACGGGTGGCACCGGCGAAGCGCACCGGAGTCACCCGCTTGCGTGCACCGGCCGCCCGCGTACCGGGTCGGTTGCCGTCCGGCGCCGCCTCCGCACGAGGCGAGGACGCCGGCCGCAGGGCCTAGGATCAGCGGCATGACACCGGAAGAGGTCGGCCAACGGCTCGTCGCGCTGCTCGCGCCCGTCGAGGCCACCGCGACGGTCTCCGGCGGTCAGGTCCATGCCCGGGCCACCGTCGACGTGCCCCCGCACGCCTGGCGGGCCGCGCTGCTGGCCGCTCGGGACGACACCGAGCTGGCCTGCGACTACTTCGACTGGCTGTCGGCGGTCGACGAGCTGGCCGACGGGTTCGACGTGGTGGCCCACCTCTGGTCCACCGCGCACCGGCACGGGGTGCTGTTGCGGGCCCGGGTGTCCCGCGACACACCGACTGTGGACTCCGTGGTGGCGGTCTACCCGGGGGCCGCCTGGCACGAGCGGGAGACTCACGAGATGTTCGGCATCGACTTCGCCGGGCACGCTGGCCTGCTCCCGCTGCTGCTGCCACCGGAGTTCGAGGGGCACCCGCTGCGCAAGGAGTTCGTGCTGGCATCCCGGGTGGCGAAGCCCTGGCCGGGCGCGAAGGAGCCGGGTGAGTCGGAGGCCGGCGGTGGACGCCGCCCGATCCGACCCCCGGGCGTGCCCGCGCCAGGTGAGTGGGGAGTCGTGCCGACCCCCGCCGGTGCCGGTGGGGTGGGGGAGGGCCCACGCGGCGGCACCCGGCCCGCCCGGCCCGGGAGCGCCCGGCCCGTCCGGCACCGGGTGCCCGCGGGCCGCGTACCCTCGGGAGGCCGGCTCCACCGGGGAGCCGGCGGCCCCCGGCGGCCCGACGGCTGGGGATCCGCCAGCATCCGAGGGTGGTCCGGCGCCGGATGACGGAGGTGGGGCCTGATGCCGCTCTGGCTGGAACTGGTTGTCCGGATCGGTGGCGTGCTGGCCGCCTTCCTCGTCCTGCCGTTGCTGGTGGGCCAGGCGGAACACAAGGTGATGGCGCACATGCAGGGCCGGCTCGGCCCGATGTACGCGGGCGGCTTCCACGGCTGGGCGCAGTTGATCGCCGACGGGGTGAAGTTCGTCCAGAAGGAGGACGTCACCCCGCGCGCGGCCGACCGACCGGTGTTCCGGTTGGCTCCGGCGGTGGCGCTGGTGCCGTACCTGCTGGCCCTGCTGGTGATCCCGCTCGGCCCGAACGACCTGGTCGGGCAGCCGCTCGACATCGGGCTGTTCTTCGTGCTGGCGGTGGTCGGGGTGGGCGTGCTGGCCGTGCTCATGTCGGCCTGGGCGTCGGCCAACAAGTACAGCCTGCTCGGTGGGCTGCGTGGTGCGGCACAACTGCTCGGTTACGAGCTGCCGCTGGTGCTGGCCGCCGCGTCGGTGGCGATGGCCGCCGGGACGCTCAGCCTCTCCGGCATCGTCGAGGCGTGGCAGCCGTGGTGGCTGCTCTGGCAGGCACCGGCGATGGTGATCTTCTTCGTGGCCGGGCTGGCCGAGATCCGCCGGCCACCCTTCGACATGCCGGTCGCCGATTCGGAGCTGGTCTTCGGCTACCTGACCGAGTACACCGGACTGCGCTTCGCGTTCCTGCTGCTGGCCGAGTACGTCGGCATCGTGGTGATCGCCGCACTCACCACCGTGCTGTTCCTCGGCGGCTGGCAGGGCCCGTTCGCCGACGCCCAGCTCGGCTGGCTCTGGACCCTGCTCAAGGTCGCCGCCGTCAGCTTCGTGATCATCTGGCTCCGGGTCTCCTACCCCCGGCTGCGCGAAGACCAGCTCCAACGCCTCTGCTGGCTGGTCCTGGTCCCCGCCGCCCTGGCCCAACTAGTCCTGACCGCCGCCATCCGCCTAACCCTCTGACCCCACCCCGAGACGACCCCCGTTGATCAAGAAGTTCACGTCCGGATTCGAGCCGACAGAGACGCAAACTTCTTGGTCAACAAGCGTGGGTGGGGTGGGCTCAGGGGAGGGGGGTGTGGGAGGGGTTCACGCGCTCGGTGGGGGTGGGGGGTTCGGGTGGGGTGCCGGTGCCGAAGGGGTGGCCGCCGAGGGACTCGCGGTCGTGCGGGGTGAGCCAGTTCGACAGGTCCGGGCCGAGCGGCACCACGCCGGTCGGGTTGATGTCCCGGTGCACCTCGTAGTAGTGCCGCTTGATGTGGTCGAAGTCGATCGTGTCGCCGAAGCCGGGCGTGGTGAACAGGTCCCGCGCGTACGCCCACAGCACCGGCATCTCGCTGAGCTTCTGCCGGTTGCACTTGAAGTGGCCGTGGTAGACCGGGTCGAAGCGGACCAGCGTGGTGAACAGCCGGACGTCGGCCTCGGTGATCGTGTCGCCGACCAGGTAGCGCTGCCCGGCCAGTCGCTCACTGAGCCAGTCCAGCCGGTCGAACAGCCGCCGGTACGCCCGCTCGTACGCCTCCTGGTTGCCGGCGAAGCCGCACCGGTAGACGCCGTTGTTGACGTCGGCGAAGACCACCGCGTTGACCTCGTCGATCTCGGCGCGCAGGTGTTCCGGGTAGAGCTGCGGAGCGCCGGGTCGGTGGTACGCGGTCCACTCGGTGGACAGGTCAAGGCTCATCTGGGCGTAGTCGTTGGTCGCCACCTGCCCGGTGGGCACGTCCACGATGGCCGGCACGGTGATGCCCCGGGGATAGTCCGGGTAGCGCGCGAAGTAGGCCTCCTGGATGCGCTCGATGCCGAGCACCGGGTCCCGCCCGTCCGGGTCGAGATCGAATGTCCAGCTCCGCGCGTCGTGCGTCGGGCCGGCGACGCCCATCGAGATGGTGTCCTCCAGGCCGAGCAGCCGCCGTACGATGATCAGCCGGTTCGCCCACGGGCAGGCGCGGCTGACGACCAACCGGTAACGCCCCGGCTCGACCGGATAGCCGTCCCGCCCGTCGGCGGTGATCCGGGTGGTGATGTAGTTCTGGTCCCGCTTGAACTCACCCGGCTCGACGTACCTGCCGCCGGTGCCCTTGCCGTCCTCGCCCATGTCGCCCCCAGGGTGTGCCCGTCTCGTCCGCACCCCATCATGGCGGATCTCCATCCGACCGGCCCGGTGACCGGGCGGCGGGCCAGAGCGGGGCCGGCGTGGCCCGCTCAGCGTGACCGAGGAGTGATCCGGTCGAGTGGGATGTCCATCTCCCACGGGTCGGCCAGCAGGATGCCGTCGCTCATCCGGGCGTGCTCGACGTAGACGCGCTTGACGGGGTCGAGCCGGTGGGCGTGCACCACGATCCCCGTCTCGGTCTCGATCCGCCAGAAGAAGGGAATGTCCGCCTCGGCGTAGAGCGCCGGCTTGAGCACCCGGTCGATGCTGCGGGATCCCTCCGAGACGATCTCCACCACCAGCAGAACCTCGTTCGGCAGGTAGGAGGAGGGGTTGCGGGCAGCCGCGTCCAGCTCGGTGACCAGCAGGTCGGGAATGAGGGACCGGCTGCGGGACATCCGCACCGACACCCCCTGGGTGACGTCGAACTCGGCGGGGCAGGTCTCCTGCAAGGCGGCACCGAGCAGCATTGCGATGGATTGGTGCAGTCGCGTGGGGGAGGGCGACACGATCAGTTGTCCGTCCAGGAGTTCACGGCGGCGGCCGTCGTCGGGCAGGCGGTCGAGGGCGTCCGTCGTCCACTCGCCCGGCGCCGGGTTGTCGTCGTGCAGCGCGGCGGTCATTGACGGGTCCTTTCCGGTGCGTCGTTTCTCCCCGTGGCCACGGTACTACCGGCTACCTCCGGGGGGTGGTCGCGCGCGCCGTGCCCACAGGGCAGGATGTTCGGCATGAGCGAGCGCGAGCGAAGCGAGGCGACCGGCCTGCCCGGCAGCGGCCTGGTCAAGGGGCTCGCCGTCACGTTGAAGACGATGACGAAACGCGCCACCACGGCGCAGTACCCGGACGTCGCCCCCGAGCTGCCGCCCCGTTCGCGCGGGGTGATCGCGCTGCTGGAGGAGAACTGCACGGTCTGCATGCTCTGCGCCCGCGAGTGTCCGGACTGGTGCATCTACATCGACTCGCACAAGGAGGAGGTGGCGGTGCCGGGGGCCGCCCGGGCACGGCAGCGCAACGTGCTCGACCGGTTCGACATCGACTTCTCGCTCTGCATGTACTGCGGCATCTGCATCGAGGTCTGCCCCTTCGACGCGCTCTACTGGTCGCCGGAGTTCGAGTACGCCGAGTACGACATCAAGGACCTGCTGCACGACAAGGATCACCTGGGCGAGTGGATGGCCACGGTGCCGCCGCCACCGGCCCACGACCCGAACGGCGAGCCGGCCAAGGAGGAGACCGCCGCCGCGCGCGGGCGGCCGGCCCGGGCGCGCCCGCCGCCCGTCCGACCACCCCGGCGGTACGCCCCGAGCGCCGACCCGCGCCACCGCGCGCCGCCGACGACGAAGGCACGCCCGCGTGACCGGGGTGGACGTGCTGCTGCTCGCCCTCGGCGCGGTGGCGGTCGGCTCGGCGGCGCTGGTGGTGGCCACCCGTCACCTGGTCCGTGCGGGGCTCTACCTGGTGGTCTGCCTCGGCGCGGTGGCCGGCATGTACCTGGTGCTCGCCGCCGAACTGGTCGCCTGGGTGCAGGTGCTCATCTACGTCGGCGCGGTGGTGGTGCTGCTGTTGTTCGCCGTGATGCTGACCCGCGCGCCGATCGGCGCCTCCGCCGACCTGGACCGCCCCGGCTGGCCGGCCGCGTTGATCGGCGGGGGGGCCGGGCTCGGGCTGGCGGCGCTGCTCGTCGACGCGTACCGCTGGACAGCGGTGGAGCTACCCGAGGCGGGCACCGCCGAGCGCCTCGGTGAGCAGGTCTTCGGCAACTGGGTGCTGCCCTTCGAGGTGCTGTCGGTGCTGCTGCTCTCGGCGCTCGTCGGCGCCATCGTGCTGTCCCGCCCCGACATCGGCGCCACCGGGGACGCGACGCCGGGTGATCGGGGGCGGTCGCGGTGAGACCCGTCATCCCGTACGTCACGGCGGCGCTCCTGTTCGGTCTCGGCGTGTACGGCGTGCTGCGGCGGCGCAACGCGGTGCTGGTGCTGATGGCCGTCGAGTTGATGCTCAACGCGGTGAACCTGATCCTGGTCACCGCCGACACCACGGCGAAGGCGGTGCTGCCGCACGGCGGGCAGGTCTTCGCGCTCTTCGTGATCGTGCTGGCCGCTGCCGAGATCGGGGTCGGGTTGGCGATCGTCCTCCAGCTCTACCGGATGCGGGCCAGCGTCACCGTCGACGAGATCCCGTTGGCCGAGCGTCCGGCCGACGAGCCGGTGCCGGTCGCTGCCGGCCCGATCGCTCCCACCGGAGCCGGCCCGATCGCTGCCGGCCGGGACGGTCCACACGTTTTCGGTGCCGAGCCGGAGGGCCAGCGGTGAACACCACGACGCTGCTGGGCGCGCTGCTGCCGCTCGTACCGATGACCGCCGGCCTGACCGGCCTGCTGCTGCCACCATCGCCGCGGGGTGGGGCCATCGGCGAGGCGACGGCCGCCGCCTGGCCGCCGCCCTCGGCATCGCTGGCGCGACCGGTGCCCTCGCCCTGGCGGTGGCCCTGCTGGTCACCCTGGACGGCCCGGCCGAGTCGTCGGCCACCTGGATCGAGCTGGGTGGGCTCACCGTCACCCTCGGGGTACGCCTCGACGGCGCCGCCGCCCTGGTCGCCGTCGCGGTCACCGCGGTCGCCCTGGCTGTGCAGACCTACTCGACCGGCTACCTTCGGCAAGGGCCGCCTGAGGAGCCCGACCACCGTTACCCGCCGTACGCGGCGCAGGTCAGCCTCTTCACCGCCGCCATGCTGCTGGTGGTGGTCTCCGGGGACCTGATCCTGCTGCTGGTCGGCTGGGAGGTGATGGGGCTCTGCTCGTACCTGCTCATCGCCCACGACCGGCGGCTGCCGGAGGCGCCGGCCGCCGCGATGAAGGCGTTCCTGGTCACCCGGGTCGGCGACGTCGGATTCCTGCTCGGCATCGCCCTGCTCGGCGTTTCGGCGGGCAGCTTCCGGATCGCCGACGTGCTCGCCCACGACCACGGCACCACCACGCTCACCGCCGCCTGCCTGCTGCTGCTCGCCGGGGTGGCCGGCAAGAGCGCGCAGTTCCCGCTGCACACCTGGCTGCCCGACGCGATGGCCGGCCCGACCCCGATCTCCGCGCTGATCCACGCCGCGACCATGGTCGCCGCCGGCGTGTACGCGGTCACCCGGCTGTGGTCGCTGTTCGAGGCCACGCCGACCGCGCTCGTCGTGCTCGGCATTATGGCCTCGGTGACGCTGCTGCTCGGCGCGCTGGCCGCCACCGCGCAGGACGACATCAAGCGGGTGCTCGCCTGGTCGACGGTCTCGCAGATCGGCTACATGACCGGCGCGCTCGCCGTCGGTTCCCCACCGGCCGCACTGTTCCACCTGCTCACCCACGCGGCGTTCAAGGCGCTGCTGTTCCTCGCCGCCGGTGCCGTGATCCACGCGGTCGGCACCACGCTGATGTCCCGGATGGGTGGGCTGCGGAGCAGCATGCCCGTGACCTTCTGGTGCACGCTGATCGGGCTCGGCGCGCTGGCCGGCGTACCGCCGCTGTCCGGCTTCTGGAGCAAGGAGGGCGTGCTCGCCGCCGCCGAGCAGACCGCCCTGCACGGCGACGGACCGGCACCGGCCTGGCTGGGCTGGCTGGTCTGGCTCGCCGCGCTGGTCGGTGTCGCCGTCACCGCCTGGTACGCCACCCGGCTGCTGCTGCGCACCTTCTTCGGCGCTACCCGCACCCCGCTGCCCCAGCCGCATGACCCGCCGGCCGTACTCCGCTGGCCGGTGCTGGCGTTGGCCGTACCGGCGGCCCTGCTCGGCCTGGCCGGCTTTCCGGGCTGGTTCTCCCGCCACCTGCAGGCCGGCCCGCCGGTCGGGTCCGACGCCGTGTCGGATCTGATGCCGCCGGACGGGCTGATCCACCTCACCCCGACCGTGCTGCTGCCGCTGGCACTGCTCGTGATCGGCGCCGGGCTGGCGTGGGCCGGCTGGCGACGGGACCGCACCGCCGATCCGGCGGCGGCGCTGGGTCCGCTGCGGCCGGTCCTCGCCCGCGCGTTCCGGCTCGACGACGTCCAACACACTGTCGTCGTACGACCGACGACAGCGGTGGCGCGGATGGCGCGCACCACCGACGAACGGGTGGTGGACGGTGCGGTCACCGGCACCGGACGCGCCGCCCGGGTCCTCGGCTGCGGTCTGGGCGTGCTGCATCGGGCGGCGCTGCCCCGGGCCGCCGCCGCGGTGCTGGCCGGCGCGCTGCTGATCGGTCTGGCCGCAGTCCTGATCGGAGCGACGGCATGAGCGAGCGTCAGCGAGTGAATCATCAGTTCGGCGTTTCGGTGCCTCATGCCGTCCCGCAGCGCAGCGGAGGGCCGGCATGAGCGTCGGGAGTTCCTGCTGGTGGCGGTGCTCGCGGTGCCGGCGCTCGGCGCGCTGGCGGTGGCGGCCACCCCCGCGATCAGGCGGCCCGGGTCGTGGGCACCGTGGCCGCCGCGCTGACCCTCGTCGCGGCGGTGGCGCTGCTCGGCGGGCGAGCGGCCGGCTGGTCGGCGTACGCGCCGCCGGATGCCGCAGGCGCGGTGCGTCCCTGGCACGCGGTCGACCTGCCCTGGGTGCCGGGGCTGGACCTGCGCTTCCATCTGGGCGTGGACGGCATCTCCTGGCCGTTGGTGGTGCTCACCGCCCTGCTCACGCTGCTGTGCTGCGGATACAGCCTCTGGCGGGTGCCGGGTGGTGGCAGCGGTCGGGCCCTGGTGGCGCTGCTGCTGGTGGTCGAGGTCGGCATCCTCGGTACCTTCCTCGCCCTCGACCTGGTGCTGTTCTTCCTCTTCTTCGAGGTCGTCCTGCTGCCGATGTACGCGATCATCGTCGGCTGGGGCGGCGACGGCACGGATCCGGTCTCGCTGGACGCGCGGCGGCGGGCCGGGCGGAAGTTCGCCCTCTACACCCTGTTCGGTTCGGTGCTGCTGCTCGTCGGCGTGTACGTCGTGGTGGCCGCCGCCGGCACCGCCGACATCGTGACGCTGACCGGCGGCGCGGAGCTGTCCCGCGCCACGCAGCTCGCCGCCTTCACCCTGCTCGCGTTGGCCTTCGCGGTGAAGAGTCCGCTGTGGCCGCTGCACTCGTGGCTGCCCGACGCGCACACCCAGGCACCCACCGTCGGCAGCGTGCTGCTCGCCGGGGTGCTGCTCAAGATGGGCACGTACGGCCTGATCCGGGTCGCCTTGGGAGTGACTCCCGAAGGTGCCCGGTGGGCGGCGCCGGTGCTCGGCGTGCTCGCCGTCGCCGCCATCCTGATCGGCTCGCTGGTCTGCCTGGCCCAGACGGAACTGAAACGGCTGATCGCGTACTCAAGCGTCGGGCACATGGGCTTCGTGCTGCTGGGCGTCGCCACCCTGACCGCCACCGGCATCCAGGCGGCGCTGATCGGCAACGTCGCCCACGGCATCATCACCGGGCTGCTGTTCTTCCTGGCCGGCGCGATCAAGGACCGTATCCACACCGGCGCGCTCACCGAGCTGTCCGGGCTGCGGGAGACCGCCCCGCGCCTGTCCGGGCTGCTCGCGTTCGCGGCGGTCGCCTCGCTGGGGCTGCCCGGGCTGGCCGGCTTCTGGGGTGAGGCGTTCGCCGTGGTAGCCGCCGTCGAGTCCGGTGGTGCGCTCTGGACCACGCTGGCGGTGCTGGCCGCGATCGGCGGCGCACTGACGGCGGCGTACCTGCTGCGGATGCTGCGGCGGGTCACCCACGGCGAGCCCACCCCGGTGGTCGCCGCGCTCGGTCCCGGCCTGGCTCGTGCCGAACTGGTCGCCTGGGTGCCACTGGTGCTGCTCGCGCTGGCCGTCGGGTTGGCCCCGACGCTGGTGCTGGGCGTCGCCGAAGCTCCGGTCGACGCCCTGGTGGGGGTGGTGGCGCGGTGAGCGAGCGTAGCGAGCGATTCAGTCGGCGCAGTGCGGTGGTGGCTCATCGTGACGCCGAGCGTAGCGAGGTGGCGCGATGAGCGAGCGCAGCGAGCGAATCCTTCGGCGCAGTGCGGTGGTGGCTCATCGTGACGCCGAGCGTAGCGAGGTGGCGCGATGAGCGAGTCGAGTCTGGTGCAGGCCGTCGACCACGTGGCGCTGCTGCCGGCGTACCTGGCCGCCGGGACGGCGGTGCTGGTGCTGCTGGTGGACCTGCTGGCGGCCCGGCCGCGGGCCACCGTGGTCACGGCGGTCACCGGCGCGGTCGCCACCGCGGTCGGGGCGGCGGCGGTCGGTTCGGGGGCCGAGCGACGTACGTTCTGCGTCGGCGCCGACTGCTCGTACCTCTTCGACGGCCGGGCGGCCCTGGTCGCGGCGCTGGTGGCGTTGCTCGTCCTCGGGGTGCTGGCGTTGTCCGGGCCGCTGCTGCGGGCCGGGAACACCCCGGTGGGGGAGTACTGCTTCCTGCTCGCCTGCTCGATGACCGGTGGGGTGGTGCTCGGTGCGGCCGGCGACCTGATCACTCTGATCGTGGCGGTGGAGGTGCTCACCCTGCCGCTGTACGTCCTGGTCGGTCTGCGCCGGGGCAGCCTGGCCAGCGCCGAGGCGGCGGTGACCTTCTTCGTGGTCAGCGTGGTGGCCACCACGCTGACCCTGCTCGGTGCCGCGCTGCTCTACGCGGTCACCGGCGGGCTGCACCTGGAACGGCTGGGCATCCTCCTCGCCGACGAGGCGCTGCTCGACCTGCCACTGACCACGGTCGCGGTGACGCTCGTGGTGGCGGGACTGGCGTTCAAGGTGGCGGCGGTGCCGTTCCACGCCTGGGCGCCGGCCACCTACGACGGGGCCCCTCTGCCGGTCGCCGCGTACCTGTCGACCGCGTCGAAGCTCGGCGGGGTGATCGCGTTGCTGGCGGTGGTGCGTCACGCGCTGCCGCCGGAGGTGACCGGTCCGATGCTGGCCCTGGTGGCCGCACTGACGATGACCGTCGGCAACCTGGTGGCGCTGCGGCAGCGGCGCACGGTGCGGCTGCTCGCCTGGTCCTCGGTGGCCCAGGCCGGCTACATCCTCGCCCCGCTCGGCGCGCTGGCCCTGACCGCCGGGCGGACGCCCGCACCGCCGCGTACGCCGCCGCCCTGGCGTACGCGGTCTTCTTCGTGCTGCTGGAACTGGCCGCCTTCGCCGGGGTGGTGGCGCTGCGCCCGGCCGGTGCGGACGGCGGCAGCCTCGACGACCTGCGCGGCGCGGCACGGCGGCATCCGTGGATCGGTGCCGGGCTGGCGTTCGCGCTGGTCGGCCTCGCCGGCCTGCCACCGGTCTGGCCGGGCTGTTCGCCAAGGTGACGGTGGTCCGGTCGCTGCTCGGCGGCGACGCCGGCTGGCTCGCCCTGGTGGTGGCGGTCAACGCGGTCATCGGCCTGGCCTACTACCTGCGGGCCGCCGTGCTGCTCTACGCCCCCGCCGGCGACGTCACGGCCCCGGTCGCCCGACCCGCCCGCGCGGTGGCTGCCGCGCTCGCGGTGGCGACCGTGGTGGCGCTGGTCGTCGGGTTCGCGCCACAGGTCGTGCTCGATCTCGCCGGAGGCTGAGGTCCGCCCTTCCCTGGGTCACTCAGGTAACTCTCAGTCATGAGACGGATGGTTGACGGGTACCGGTGTGTTGTACCGGTCAGCGGATCCCGGCATCCGTGCACCGAAGGAGTGATCGTGCACCACAACCGTCTGAAGACCGCCGCGCTGCTCGGCCTGCTCACCTCGCTGATCCTGGCGGTGGGCTACTGGTTCGGCGGCAGTGGCGGTCTGGTCGTCGCCGTACTCGTGTCGCTGGTGATGAACGGCGTCACGTACTTCTACTCCGACAAGCTGGCACTTCGCTCGATGCGGGCGCAACCGGTCAGCGAGGCACAGTTTCCCGAGCTGCACCACATGGTCCGGGAGTTGGCCGCCGAGGCCCGGCAGCCCATGCCGCGGCTCTACGTGAGCCCGACCGCCCAGCCCAACGCGTTCGCCACCGGGCGGAACCCGCAGCACGCGGCCGTCTGCGTCACCCAGGGGATCGTCGAGCTGCTCGACTATCGCGAGTTGCGGGGCGTCATCGGTCACGAGCTGTCGCACGTCTACAACCGGGACATCCTGATCTCCAGCGTGGCCGCCGGCCTGGCCGGCATCATCACCATGCTGGCGAACCTCGCCCTGTTCATTCCGCTGGGCGGCAACGACGAGGACGGCCCGAACCCGCTGGTCCTGCTGCTCACCATCATCCTGGGGCCGATCGCCGCGACCGTCATCCAACTGGCGATCAGCCGCAGTCGCGAGTTCCAGGCGGACGCATCGGGTGCCGAACTCACCCGGGATCCGCTCGCCCTGGCCAGTGCCCTAAGGAAGATCCACATGGGTGCCCAGCGACGGCCGTTGCCGGCCGAGGGGCAGCTCACCAGCACCGCACACCTCATGATCGCCAACCCGTTCCGGGGTGGCGGGGTGGCCGCGCTCTTCGCCACCCACCCGCCGATGGAGCAGCGGGTGGCCCGGCTGGAGCAGTTGGCGAGCCAGATGGGCCCCGTGCGTCACCAGCGCTGACCCACCCTGGCACCTGGTCCGCCCCGTCCTGGTCCGGCTCGCGACCGCCGCCCGCGCCTGGCTCGTCTGGCGCGGGCGGCGCCGTCTCGCCCAGGCGGACGGCAGCGCGAGTTGCGGCATGCCGGCCGCCCGGAGGCGGCCCGAGGGAGCAGGCTGCGGCATCCCGGGAACCGGGTGAGCGCCGCCACAGCGTCGGACCGGGTGGACTGTCGAGCGGAGGGCGTTAGGGTCTAACCGAGTCTTGCTCATTACATCTCGTGGAGGTCCGCTGTGGCTGGGCTGCGTCGGTATCTGGCTGTCTGGCAGATTCCGGGCGCACCGACCCTGCTGGTCACCGGCATCATCGGACGACTCGGGATCGGCATGACGCCACTCGCGCTGCTGCTCGTCGTCGAAGGAGTCACCGGACGTTACTCGTTGGCCGCCGCGGCCGGCGGCTGCTACGCCCTCTCCGGCGCCACGCTGAGTCCGGTGGCCGGTCGGATCGCCGACCGGATCGGTCCCACCCCGGTGCTGCTCGGCACCGCGATCGCCCACCCGCTCGCCCTGATCGGGCTGCTCTGGGCGGCCCGCGCCGACGCCGCCCCCTTCGCGCTGGTGCTGCTCGCCTCGGCGCTGGCCGGTGGGACGTACCCGCCGATGACCGCCGCGATCCGGGGCGCGTGGAACGGCCTGACGAACGTCGACTCCGGCCGGTACCACCTGCGCAACACCGCGCTCGCCGCCGAGACCACCCTGTTCGAGATCGTCTTCGTGCTCGGTCCACTGCTGGTGGCCGGGTTCGTGCTGGTCGCCGACGCCGGCGCGGCACTGATCGGTGCCGCGGTGGTGACCCTGGTCGGCACCCTGTCGGTGGCGCTCGGTCAGGCCATGCGCGGCTGGCGTCCGCACTCCCGGGAGCACCATGCCCGTGGCCTCGGTCCGCTCCGGGTCGCCGGCTTCCCGGCCCTGCTGCTCTGCGTGGCCAGCATCGGTATCGCCTTCGGGGCGGCCGGCGTGACCGTCCCGGCCTTCGCCACCCGCTACAACTCCGACGACCCGAACGGCCTCGCCGGCCTGCTGCTGGCCGTCTGGGGGATCGGCAGCGCGATAGGCGGATTCTGGTTCGGGGTCCGCCGGCCGGCCCGCAACATGACCCGCCTGTTCGCCTGGCTGCTCGCCGTGCTCGCCGGCAGCTTCGCCGTCTTCGCCGTGATGCCCACGCCGGGCGCGCTGGGCACCGCCCTGCTGTTCGGCGGAGCCGCCATCGCTCCCGCACTGACCCTGGAGAACACCCTGGTCGGGCGGATATCGCCGACCGGCATGCTGAACGAGGCGTACACCTGGGTGGTGACCATGTCGGTCGGTGCGAGCGCGGTCGGCGGCGCCGTCTCCGGCCTGATCGTCGACCATGCCGGCGGAGTGCCGTGGGCCTTCCTGTTCGCCGGGGCCGCGGTCGCCGTCGGAGCGGTGGTCGCCGCGCTGCCGGCCGGCCCCATCGCCCGCGCGGAGGCCACCGCCCTGCGGGCCGAACAGCCCGTCTCGGCCTGACCCACGCCATCATGGGTACGACGGCAGGATGTTCCTCTTCTTCTCCAACCGGATCGGCTGCCTCGGCTCGATCCTGGTCAGCGCGATCCTGACGGTCGTGCTGCTGCTGATCTTCACCCGTTGAACCGGCTCCGACCGCTGCCCTGTCCGATCGGACCCGGCTCTCGACAAAACCCGTACCCCCGGACCGGGGTCGGGCGATAGCCTCGCGTGCCGAGGAGGCGAGTCATGGAGCTGACCGCGGTGGGCCCGACCCATCCGGCCGTCGTGGCGAGGTGGGCGACCTCTGCCGAGGAGAGCCGACGCTGGTGCTCCCGCGACCGAGTGACGGCGGAGGACGTCAAACGCTGGGGAACCGAGCCCGGCGTGCTCGCGTACCTGGCGCTCGTGGACGGAGAGCCAGCCGGGTACGGCGAACTGTGGCTCGACGACGACGAGGCCGAGGTGGAGTTGGCCCGCCTCATCGTGGCCCCGGCGCTGCGTGGCCGGGGCCTGGGCCGCCGGATGGTCACCCTGCTCACCAACCTGGCCCGGGACCACCAGCCGACGGTGCTGATGCGGTTGCACCCCGACAACGCTCCGGCGCTGCGGTGCTACACCGCCGCCGGCTTCGAACTGGTGCCAGCCGAGCAGGCGGATGAGTGGAACCAGGGCCAACCCGTGCCGTACGTCTGGCTGCGACACCGGCCCGACGAGTAACCCCGGTCGCGCACGGCTTTAGCGGTAGTTGGTGAACTGGAGGGCCACGCCGAAATCCTCGGCCTTGAGCAGCGCGATGACCGCCTGAAGGTCGTCCCGCTTCTTGCCGGTGACCCGCAACTGGTCGCCCTGGATCTGGGCCTGCACGCCCTTGGGGCCCTCGTCCCGGATCTTCTTGCTGATCGCCTTGGCCTTGTCCTGGTCGATGCCCTGGATCACCTTGGCGTCCAGCTTGAACACCTTGCCGGAGGGGCGAGGGTCTCCCGCGTCCAGCGACTTCAGCGAGATGTTCCGCTTGACCAGCTTCTCCTTGAACACGTCCAGCGCTGCCCGGACCCGCTCCTCGGTCTCCGCCTGGAGGCTGATCGCCTCCTCACCCGACCAGGAGATCGCCGCTCCCGTGCCCCGAAAGTCGAACCGCGTCCCGAGCTCCTTCTCCGCCTGCCGGAGAGCGTTGTCGACCTCCTGGCGGTCGACCTTGCTCACGATGTCGAACGACGGGTTCGCTGCCATACTCATGCTCCTGCTGTCCGGCTGGTTTGTGATCCTTTGACCCTGGTTGCCCAGGGGTACGACCCCCTGACGGTACCCGGTTGCGGCAGCAGCGGGTGGAGCCGCTATCCTTGCTTCCGCCGCCGCGCCACGGTGCGGGGGTACGCCCTGGCGGGTTGCCCGAGCGGCCAATGGGAGCGGACTGTAAATCCGTCGCGAAAGCTACAGAGGTTCGAATCCTCTACCCGCCACCAGGTGCGACAACGGCCCTTGACCAGCAGAAATGCTGATCGAGGGCCGTCGTCGTTGAAGTGATCCGGTCCGGCTGAGAGATTCAGGCATCCATGGGGGTGACTGAACGAGGTCTGCGGCCTACTCTGGCGGTGGCGGACTCTCCCGTGATTGGGTCGATCCGTCGGGATATGAACTGACTGAGGTGGCGGGTGGGGGTGCGTTGGAGGCCCTGTCACTTCACAGTGTCGGCCGGCAACACTCCACGATCATGTCCGCTAGATCCAATACGCCGCCTTGGCGGCGGAATAGGCAGTTGGTGCTTTCTTCGACTGTGGCTGCCGTCGTGCCGTCCATGACCGGCTCTGACCTGCGCGGACTCATGCGGACGGGTCGCGCTGCCAAACGACCGGACCGACATCAGGTTCGCGAACTTTCCAGCGATGGACCGGCTGTGGCACCATCGGGGGACCTCCATTGCGTTCCCGTCACCCCGTCAGGAGCACAGATGTCTGCTCAACGTTTGGGCCGGCTGCTCGGCTCCCTTCTGCTGGTCTGCGGCTTGGTGGTCGCGTCAGGCGTCGTCGCTGATCTTGAGTTCAGGTCGGACGGCCTCGAATGGCAGATGCCGGTCCTGGGCACCGTGGTGCGCTGACACCCACCCGTCCCCGCACCGGCGGCCTCGACGCCTCCGGAAACCCGACGTCGCGAGGGGAGCCATGACGTCTCGTGTCGGTTCCCCCTCCCGACGTACCGAGAATGCCTGGGTGATCACCGGGCCCCTCGCCCTGTGCGCAGTGCTCTTCTCGCTCCTACTCGGGCTGACCGTGCGTCCTGCTCTGGGTGACTGGCCGCTCACCCTGCTGCTCACGGTGGCGATGATCGTCGCAGCGATGCCGACGATCAACGTGGTGGTGCGCCGACAGGCACTCGGCATCACCTTCACCGAGATCCCGCTCGTCGTCGCGCTGTACGTGCTGCCACCGCTGTCGGTGGTCCTGGCGTACACCGTGGCCACGCTCGTGGTGCAACTGCGGCGCAAGCTCCTGCCCGCGAAGCTCTGGTTCAACGTCGCCCTCGCGGCGAGCGCCACGTCGCTGGCCACCGTCGTCTACACGCTGCTGCCGAAGCCCGCGGGCGTCGGTCCGGGCGCCTGGGCGGTCATGCTCGCCGCCGTCGGCACCCACACTCTGGTCGCCCTGGCGGCGATGGTCGCCGTGTTCACGATCGTGCAGAGCTGGCAGGCGGGACGGGAACTGCTGCGCGCCGCGCCACCGATGTTGCTCGGCGTCACGCTCAATCTCTTCATCGGCCTTCTCATCATCATCGCCCTGGAGAGCACCCTCTGGGCCGTGCTCCTCTTCGCCGGGCTGGCGATCGCGTTCGCGCTTGTCTATGACACGTACACGCAGTTCATCCGGCAGCACCGCACCCTCGCCGAGATGTACGAGCTCACCAAGGCGATCACCGAGAGTGGATCCGACAGCACTCTCATCGACGTGCTCCTGGTGCGTATCCGAAGCTTGATGCAGGCGGAGTACGCCACGCTCTGGCTGCCCGCACAGGGACGTCATCCCGAGGTTCTGCTCAGCGCGCAGGAGGGCAAGCCGGGCCTGCTCGACGCCGCGCTCACCCCGGCGACGCTGCGTGACGTTGCCGTGGCCCGACAGGAGACGGTGACTCTGGGACGGGGGTTGGGCGGTAGCCCGGAGGTGCGCGAGGCGTTGGGGCCGAATCCGGCCAAGGACGTGATAGTGGTGCCGTTGCGGTCCGGCAAGGCTGTCATCGGCACGCTGGAGGTCGCGAACCGGCTCGGTGACACCAACTTCTTCCGCGCCCCGGACGTCCCCGTCTTCGAGACGGTCGCCGCGCACGCCGCCGTCGCGCTGGAGAATTCCCGCCTGGTCGACCGGCTGCGGCACGACGCGTACCACGATGCGCTGACGAAGCTGCCCAACCGCCGCCGTATTCTCGCCGCGCTGGCCGAGGCGGTCCGGATCCGGGCCCCCGGCGAGGTGGTCGCGCTGCTGCTCTTCGACGTCGACCGGCTGCGCCAGGTCAACGAGGCGCTCGGCCACGCGGCAGGGGACAAGGTCCTCATCGAGGTCGCCGATCGGCTACGTGGCTGTGTGCCGTCGGCCGCGCTGGTCGGGCGGGCCGGTGGCGACGAGTTCCTGGTGACGTTGCGGCTGGAGAGCGCCGAGGCGGCGGTCGAGCTCGCCGGTCAGTTGCGGGAACAGATTCGCGACGAGATGGTCTTCGACTCGCTCACGCTGGACGTGGACACCGCGGTCGGGGTTGTCGTACACCCGGATCACGGCGACGCGCCGGCGACCCTGCTGCAACGGGTGGACGTGGCCGCGACGGCGGCCAAGGCGGTCCCGGGCAGCGTGCAGCTGTACACGCCGGCGTTGGAGTCGCGGTCGCTGCACCGGCTCGGGCTCGCCGGGGATCTGCGCAACGCCCTCGACAACGGCGAGCTGGAGGTCTACTACCAGCCCAAGGTGACGCTGCGGGACCGCCGGCTCATCGGGGTCGAGTGCCTGGCCCGGTGGGAGCATCCGACGCACGGCGCGGTCGCCCCGGCGGACTTCGTCGCCGTGGCCGAGCACACCGGTCAGCTCGGCCGGCTCACCGAGTTCGTGCTCCGGGAAGGGCTGCGGCACAGCCGGGACTGGGCGCACGGCGGCCAGTCGCTCGCCGTAGCGGTCAACCTCTCCGCGCGTACGCTTCTCGACCAGCACTTTCCGGAGCAGATCCGGGACCTGCTCGCGGAGTACGGGGTGCCGGCGCAGCTGCTGACCCTGGAGATTCCGGAAGCCGGCGTGCTGGACGGCACGGAGCGCCCGATCCCGACCCTGCGTCGCCTGCGTGATCTCGGCGTACGGCTCTCGGTGGACGACTTCGGCACCGGCAGTTCCTCGCTGGCCCACCTGCGTCGCCTGCCGGTGCACGAGGTGAAGGTCGACCACTCCTTCGTGCAGGGCATGGCCACCGATCCGGGAGACCTGGCGATCGTCAACGCCGTGGTCACCCTCTCCCAGCAGTTCGGTCTCACCGTGGTGGCCGAGGGCGTGGAGAGCGAGCTGACCCTGGAGTTGCTCCAGGACATCGGCTGCGAGGTCGGCCAGGGGTTCCTGTTCAGCCGCCCATTGCCGTTCGAACGCCTGGAGGCGTGGTTCGGTGCCCAGATCGACCCGGAGTCGATCTCCAGCAGCGAGCTTCCGAGGCTGCGCGTGGTGCCCTGAGCTGGGCGTACGGCGTCCCTGGGGATCCGATTTCACCAGCACGACCGGGCCGTGTACTCTTACCTCTGCGCGAGCACCGAGTGATCGCGCAGGCCCCCTTAGCTCAGTCGGCAGAGCGTCTCCATGGTAAGGAGAAGGTCTACGGTTCGATTCCGTAAGGGGGCTCAGAGGGTCCGGCTGGGCCCACCGCGGCGGTGTAGCTCAGATGGCAGAGCAAGCGGCTCATAATCGCTGTGTCGCCGGTTCAAGTCCGGCCACCGCTACTCTCGTCCGCCCCGGATGTTTCCGGTGGCCGGTGGGACGGGCGCCACAGGCGCCCGCTTTGCGTGTCCGCCCAGGTGGCGCGTACGCTTTAGCGCCGTAGTTGTATCCGTTATCGAGGAAGGCACTCCGCCGTGGCGAAGGCGACCGATGTCCGGCCGAAGATCACTTTGGCGTGTGTGGAGTGCAAGGAGCGCAACTACATCACGCGCAAGAACCGTCGTAACGACCCGGACCGCATCGAGCTGAAGAAGTTCTGCCCCCGGGACGGACGGCACACCCTGCACCGCGAGACGCGCTGAGCCCGTCCGGGCCGATCGGTCCGGATCAGCACCCGTCATGATCGCCGGTTCGTACGGACGGCGCGGCTGAAGCCGACGTCGACCGCTCGGATCGGCGATCGTGCTGTGCGTGTAGGTTCGCGGCATGCCCCTGGACCAGTCCTTCGTCGGTCGGACCTATCCGCCGACCGCCCCCTATCAGGTGGGCCGAGAGAAGATCCGCGAGTTCGCGACGGCTATCGGCGCCACCGATCCCGCGCACCACGATCCGCAGGCCGCCCGCGCGCTGGGTCATCCGGACGTGGTCGCGCCGCCGACGTTCCCGGTGGTGATCACCATGGCCGCCAGCCGTCAGCTGATCGAGGACCCCGCGCTCGGCATCGACTACAGCCGGGTGGTCCACGGCGACCAGCGGTTCGCGTACACCCGGCCGGTGGTGGCCGGCGACGAGCTGGTCTGTGTCAACACGGTCGAGGACATCACCAGCCGGGGCGGCCACGAGTTCCTGACCACCCGGACCGACGTCACCACCACCGCCGGGGAACCGGTGGTCGCGGTCTGGTCCAAGCTCGTCGTACGCGGGGAGGCCTGACATGGAACTGCCTACCCAGACGTTCCGGGTGACCCGGGCGGACCTGGTCCGTTACGCCGGTGCCTCGGGCGACTTCAACCCGATCCACTGGAGCGACCGGTTCGCCACCAAGGTGGGGCTGCCCGGTGTGATCGCCCACGGCATGTTCACCATGGCGCTCGTCGGTCGGGCGGTCACTGCCTGGGCCGGCTCGCCCGACGCGGTGGTCGACTTCGGCGTGCGGTTCACCCGCCCGGTGGTGGTCCCCGACGACGACACCGGCACCGAGATCGTGGTGACCGCCGTGGTCCGTGAGGTGACCGACGCGGGTCTGACCAGGCTGGACGTGACCGCCACCTGCCTCGGCGAGAAGGTGCTCTCGCAGGCGCGGGCCACCGTGCGCACGGCCGGCTGACCGGCACCGGGCGGCGCGTCGGGTAGACCGGTTGGGAAAGTCGGGTCGGTACCCGTACACTGGTCCGCCGTGGGGCAAGTGACCCCTGCCTGGTCGTGTGAAAGTGTGACCCGGGTGGGGTGAGCGTTGCCGCTCACAGGGGTGTAGCTCAATTGGCAGAGCAGCGGTCTCCAAAACCGCAGGCTGCAGGTTCAAGTCCTGTCACCCCTGCGCCTCAGGCCTGACCGTTCCGTGGGTCGCGCCGCCTTCTGGTGGCGCCCGGCCCGTGGTGGTGGCATCGGCGGGGAGGTTCCGAGGCATCGGGCCCTTCCGGTTGATCCGCCGGCCGCGGCCCGTCCCGGGACGGTTGGTCCGGCCGGCGTGACCAAACGCCGCGCACGCGCCCCGCGTGCGACACCGACATCCCGCGACGGAGGGCGAAGTGGCCGACAACAAGCGGCGCGGCGAGGACGCCGACGACGAGCGCCTGAACGACGAGGTCGTCAACGACAGCGCCGAGGATGACGCCACCGACGCGGACGAGCCGGTTTCGCGAGGCGGCACCGCCACCCGTTCGCGGGCGCGGGCGGATTCCGCCGACGGCCGCAAGACGCGTACCGACGCCGACAAGGTGGGCCTGTTCGGTCGCATCGCGCGTTTCATCCGCGAGGTCGTGGCCGAACTGCGTAAGGTCATCTGGCCGACCCGCAAGGAACTGCTGACCTACACGGCAGTGGTGATCGCGTTCGTCACGGTGATGCTGACGATCGTGGCTGTCCTGGACTACGGCTTCGCCAAGGGCGTGTTGTGGGTCTTCGGCAACCCCAGCTGACCGGCTGAACGTGTGATAGTGACGGAAGTGAGCAAGCGTGCCTGAGTACGACGAGACCGCCGAGACCACGGACGAGCAGTCCACGGTGGCGACGGCGGCTGGTGACGAGTCGGTCGAGGCCGCCAGCGAGCCGGAGTTCGCCATGACCGAGCCCGCTCCCGAGGAGGACTTCGACCCGGTCGCGGAGCTGCGGCAGAAGCTGCGCTACGCGCCGGGTGACTGGTACGTGGTGCACTCCTACGCCGGTTACGAGAACAAGGTCAAGACCAACCTCGAGACCCGGATCACCTCCCTCGACATGGAGGACTACATCTACCAGGTCGAGGTGCCGACCCGGGAAGAGGTCGAGGTCAAGAACGGCAAGCGCTCCCAGGTGCAGGCCAAGGTCTTCCCCGGCTACATCCTCGTGCGGATGGAGTTGACCGCGGAGTCGTACTCCTGCGTGCGGAACACTCCCGGAGTCACCGGCTTCGTCGGCGCCACGGACCGGGCCGACCGCCCGGCGCCGCTCAGCCTCGACGAGGTGCTCAAGTGGCTGGCACCGGCCGTCGAGACCGAGCAGAAGAAGGCCAAGCCGGAGGTCAAGGTCCTCGACTTCGAGGTCGGCGACTCGGTCACGGTCACCGACGGTGCCTTCGCCTCCCTGCCGGCCACCATCAGCGAGATCAACGCCGACCAGCAGAAGCTCAAGGTGCTGGTGTCGATCTTCGGCCGGGAGACGCCGGTGGAGCTGAACTTCAACCAGGTCGCCAAGATCTGATTCGTCGACTGCCGGCGGCGGGCAACCGCCGCCGGTCGTCGTTCGTCCGGTTCACCCGTCCGGCGCACCTCCGTGGCTGCCGGGATCCAGGTCTGCGCTACCCTAGAACGTCGCCGCCGTCGCATGCGCGCTGACCGTGCGCGCACCGACGGCGGTGTCGTGTGAACCTTTCCCAGTTCCAAGCCCCAGGAAGAGACATGCCTCCGAAGAAGAAGCTCGTCAAGACGTTCACGCTTCAGCTGCCGGCGGGCCAGGCCACTCCGGCGCCGCCGGTCGGTCCCGCGCTCGGCCAGCACGGTGTGAACATCATGGAGTTCTGCAAGTCGTACAACGCGCAGACCGAGTCGCAGCGGGGCGACATCGTCCCCGCCGAGATCAGCGTGTACGAGGACCGGTCCTTCACCTTCGTGCTGAAGACCCCGCCCGCCGCCCGGCTGCTGATCAAGGCTGCCGGTGTGCAGAAGGGCTCGGGCGTCCCGCACACGCAGAAGGTCGGTTCGGTGACCCGTGCCCAGCTGCGGGAGATCGCCGAGAAGAAGATGGCCGACCTCAATGCCAACGACCTCGACCAGGCTGAGAAGATCATCGCCGGCACCGCCCGGTCGATGGGCCTGAACGTCACCGACTGACGTCGGCCACCACCGAACCGTACGGATCGTGGGAGGGCGCGCGAGCACCGCGGCCCGCCAGAGACCACAGGAGTAGACAGCAGATGCAGCGCAGCAAGAGCTACCGCAAGGCCGCCGAGGTCATCGACCGGTCCAAGCTCTACACCCCCGTCGAGGCCGTCAAGCTGGCCAAGGAAACCACCGCCGTCAAGTTCGACGCCACGGTCGAGGTCGCGATGCGCCTCGGCGTCGATCCCCGCAAGGCGGACCAGATGGTCCGCGGCACGGTCAACCTGCCGCACGGCACCGGCAAGACCGCCCGCGTGATCGTCTTCGCGGCCGGCGCGAAGGCCGAGGAGGCCGTCGCCGCCGGTGCCGACGAGGTGGGCACCGACGAGCTGGTCGCCCGGATCCAGGGCGGCTGGCTGGACTTCGACGCGGCGATCGCCACGCCCGACCAGATGGCCAAGATCGGCCGGATCGCGCGGATCCTGGGCCCGCGCGGTCTGATGCCGAACCCGAAGACCGGCACGGTGACCATGGACGTCACCAAGGCCGTCTCGGACATCAAGGGCGGGAAGATCACCTTCCGGGTGGACAAGCACTCGAACCTGCACCTGATCATCGGTAAGGCCTCGTTCTCCGAGGCCCAGCTGGTCGACAACTACGCGGCCGTCCTCGACGAGGTGCTGCGGGCCAAGCCGTCGGCCGCGAAGGGCAAGTACCTCAAGAAGGTCACCCTCACCACCACGATGGGACCGGGCGTACCGGTCGACCCGAACGTGGTGAAGAACCTGCAGGAGGGCTCGGCCGACAGCTGAGCACGACGCACCGACGCGGCCCCGCCACCTCTGGCGGGGCCGCGTTCGTCTGTCCGGTGTGGCAGGCTCGCGGCATGTGGCTGGAGGACGTCGGGCTGCGGTACCACCGGCGCGGCCCGTGGGTGCTGCGGCAGGTGACGGTGCGCGTGGCGGCGGGCGAGGCGGTGGTGGTGCGGGGCCGCAACGGGGCCGGCAAGTCGACGCTGCTCCAGCTCGCCGCCGGAGTCCTGCGCCCGTCCCGGGCGGGTGCTCGACCGGCCGGCGGTCGTGGGCTGGGTGCCGGAGCGCTTCCCGGCCGAGCAGCCGTTCACGGTCGACGGCTATCTCACCGCGATGGCCCGGATCGCCGGCCTGTCCCCGGCCACGACGGAGCGGACGGTGCGACGCTGGGTCGACCGACTCGGCCTCGGCCCGTTCCGCACGGTCCGGCTGGCTCAGCTGTCGAAGGGCACCGCCCAGAAGGTCGGCCTGGCCCAGGCGGTGTTGCGTCCGCCCGGCCTGCTCGTTCTCGACGAGCCCTGGGAGGGCCTGGACGCCGCAGCGCGTGAGCTGGTTCCGCAGCTGGTCGACGAGGTGCTGGCCGACGGCGGATCGGTGCTGGTCAGCGATCACCGAGGGGAGACGGTCCGGCTGCCCGACGCTCGGGAGTGGTTGGTGGCCGACGGTGCGGTGGTCGAGCGGGTCCCCTCGGGCGAGGCGTCGGTCGCGGTGGTCGAGCTGGAGGTTACGGTGGGCCAGCTGCCGGCCACCGTCGCCCGCCTACGCGCCGAGGGCCACCACGTCCTGCGGGTACGCGGCCAGAGCGCACCGCCCGAGGCCACCGGACCGGGAGCGGAACCGTCGTCCGAGGTGGCCCGGTGACCGCGTTGGTGCGATTCCGGCTCGCCGGCTTCCTGCGTACCGGGCGGGCGTTGGCACCGGTCCTGGCCGGCCTGCTCACCCTGGGCATCCTGTACGGCGGCGGTCGAGCCCAGCCGGCGGAGGCCTACGGCGTATCGGCCGTGGTCCTCTTCCCGGTGCTGGCCTGGCAGACCAAGATCCTGCTGGACGTGGAGCCGGACGTGCAGCGTCGCCTGGCCCTGGTCGCGGTCGGCCCGGCACGGGAGCAGGCGGCCGGGCTGGTCGCCGCGGTGGTGGCTGGCCTTGGGCTGGTGGCGGTCGCCCTGGTCTTTCCCTGGCTGGTCGGCGGGGTGGCCGGTCCCAGCCTGCCCGGTGACCGGTCGGTTCCCGCAGGCGTGGCGCTCGGTCTCTGGGCGCACCTGCTCGCCCTGCCGGCCGCCGTGGCGCTGGGCGCGCTGGCCAGCCGGGTGATCACCCGAAGCGCCGGCTACGGTGTGGCGGTGCTCACTCTCGGTGCGGTCGGCGCACTGGTGCTCGGTTTCTCGGGGTCGGTCGCGCCGTGGCTGGCGCCACCGCTGTTACCCACCGCCAGGGCGCTGGTCGGCCCGTTGTCCGGGTCGACCGCGCTGCTGCTGACGGCGTGGGCGCTGGTCTG
>NZ_SAIY01000005.1 GCF_010560025.1 Verrucosispora sioxanthis | reverse complement strand
GTTCACTGCCGACCAGGCGTGGTGGCTGGAGAGGATCAAGGACGTGATAGCGGTCAGCGTGGAGATCACCCCCGACGACCTCGACGGTGCGCCATTTACCGAACGTGGCGGCATCGACGGCTACGCCGGCACCTTCGGCGACCGCGCCGAACCCCTCCTCACCGAGTTGAACCAGGAGCTTACGGCGTGAGCGATCTCCCGCCCGGCTGGTCCGTGGCACCCTTGGCCGAGCTGATCGACCTAAATGGCATTTTTGTCGACGGTGATTGGGTCGAGAGTAAGGACCAGGACCCTGACGGCGAAGTGCGACTGGTTCAACTTGCCGATGTGGGCGAAGGATACTTCCGTGACCGAAGTAACCGCCGGCTCACACAGGAGAAGGCAGTTGCGCTAAGGTGCACTGAGCTTCGATCTGGTGACATCCTGATTGCGCGAATGCCAGATCCGCTTGGGCGTGCCTGCATCTATCCTGGCGGCTCAGCTCCTGCGGTGACGGTTGTTGATGTCTGCATTGTTCGTGTTTGTGCAATTGAACCAAGATGGCTGATGTGGGCCTTGAATTCACCGCAAGTGCGTGGCGAGATCGCTGGCTATCAGTCGGGAACTACAAGAAAGCGTATCTCTCGCGGAAACTTGGCAAAGGTGGCCATTCGGGTTCCGCCGCTCGCCGAGCAGCGCCGCATCGTCGCCGTGCTGGACGGCCTCATCTCTCGGCTGTCTGCCGGAGAGAAGAACGTGGACCTGGCACGCCTTCGGGTGGCGGCTCTGAGCGCAGCCTTTTTCGATTCAATCGAATCGCAACTCTCGGCAGTTGCCGCCGTCCCCCTAGGAGGTATGCTGGCCGAACCGTTGCGCAACGGCCACTCAGCGCCTGCCTCTGCGGATGGTCGCGTGCGAACATTAGCTATCACGGCTGTCACTCAAGGTCGGTTCATTGATCGCTTCACCAAGCTGACTAGCGCCGACCCTGACCGTGTTAAGGATCTCTGGTTGCGTCCAGGTGACATTCTGATCCAACGATCCAACACGCCTGAATTGGTGGGCACGACGGCCTTGTACGAAGGTGCGGAGAACTGGGCAATATTTCCCGACCTGTTGATCCGGGTGCGTCTGAATGAGGACATCGTCCCGCGTTTTGCGGCCCTCATGTTGAAGAGCCCGAGTGCTCGGCGCTATTTCAGGTCGCGGGCCAAAGGGCTGGCCGGATCGATGCCAAAAATCGATCAGCGAACGATTTTCGAGTTTCCATTGAGAGTGCCCGCCCGGGAGACTCAGATGGAAATGGTTAATCGAGCTGACGAGATGGCAGGTGTGATCGAACGTATTGACGAAGCCATCGGTGCAGTGGAGCGAAGATCTGCGAATCTGCGTATGTCGCTGTTGGCGGATGCGTTTGCGGGGCGGTTGGTGCCGCAGGACCCGAACGACGAGCCGGCAGCGGAGTTGTTGGCTCGGATCCGGGCCGAACGGGAGGCCGCTCCGCCGAAGCAGCGGGCGCGCTCTCGGCGTACCAAGAAGGAATTGCCGGCACCGCCGACCAGGGTGACCGGCGGCGACTACCAGCAGGAGGCTCTGCCGCTGTGAGCACTGTGGATTCGCGCCGGCTGGTGCAGAAGTTGTGGAACTACTGCGACGTGCTGCGTGACGACGGTGTGTCGACAATCGACTACGTCGAGCAGTTGACGTTCCTGCTGTTTCTCAAGATGGCCGACGAGCGCGCCAATCGGCCGCTGCGGCCGGAGCAGATCGTGCCGGAGGAGCTGAGTTGGCAGACGCTGCTCGACGCCGACGGGGATGCGCTGGAGGTGCAGTACCGGCACATCCTGGAAGGGCTGGCCAAGGAGAGCGGCACCCTGGGCACGATCTTCCGAAAGGCGCAGAACAAGATTCAGGATCCGGCGAAGCTCAAGCGGCTGATCGTGGATCTGATCGACAAGGAGCAGTGGTCCAGCGCGGGCGTCGACGTCAAGGGCGACGCCTACGAGGAACTGCTGGCCCGGGGCGCGGAGGACACCAAGTCGGGGGCCGGGCAGTACTTCACGCCACGAGCGCTGACCGCTGCGATGGTCGACTGTGTGCTGCCCACGCCGGACGACACGATCACCGACCCGGCCTGTGGCACCGGCGGTTTCCTGCTCGCCGCGTTCGACCACATCCAGCGGCACCACGGCGCGAGCCTAACCCCCGACCAGCGTCGCCGGCTCGGCGATGGTGCGATCAGCGGCACCGAATTGGTCGACGGCACCGCCCGGCTGGCCGCGATGAACATGTTGCTGCACGGCATCGGTAGCCCTGGGGGAGATTCGCTCATCACCGTCGGCGACGCACTGGGCAAGCCGCCGTCGCAGCGGTACAGCCTGGTGCTGGCCAACCCGCCGTTCGGCCGCAGCTCCACGATCCGGTCGGTTACCGAGAGCGGGCGCGCGTCCCGCGAGGAACGGGAGATCGAACGCACCGACTTCTGGGCGGCCACCGCCAACAAGCAACTCAACTTCGTCCAGCACATCGCCTCGCTGCTGGAGATCGACGGCCGGGCCGCCGTCGTCCTGCCCGACAACGTGCTCTTCGAAGGTGGCGCGGGGGAGACCATCCGCCGCCGGTTGCTCAAGCAGTACGACCTGCACACCCTGCTGCGTCTGCCCACCGGCATCTTCTACGCGGGCGGGGTCAAAGCCAACGTGCTGTTCTTCGAGCGCAAGCGGGCCCGCGAGGAACCCTGGACGCAGCAGCTCTGGGTGTACGACTTCCGCACCAACCAGCACTTCACCCTCAAGCAGAACCCGCTGCGCCGCGAACACCTCCAGGACTTCGTGGACTGCTATCTGCCGGGCAAGGACCGGGCCGAGCGGGTGGAGACCGAACGCTTTCGCTCCTTCACCTACGAGGAGCTGACGGCTCGGGACAAGGTGAATCTGGACATCACCTGGCTACGGGACGCCTCCCTGGAAGACGCCGACGCGCTGCTGCCGCCCGAGGTGATCGCCCAGGAGATCGTGGAAGACCTTCAGGCCGCCCTACGCGAGTTTGCCGCCATCGCCGAAGCCCTCTCGTCGCGCGCCGAGCTTGCGCAATCGCCATCAAGAACACCGAGCGGTGGGTGACATCGACGGATCAGCAGTCGCATCAGGCTAGCCGCCGGACGACTGGACGGAGTACCGCGATCAGCCCGCTGAGGTCCGTGGTGGCAAGGTGCTGGTGGCACGCCGCGATGTTCGCCTCCGCGTTCAACTCCGACCAGTCAAGTAGGTATCCGGCCGCCGCCGCCAGTTGCCGAAGGAATGCGCGGATCGTGCGTCCGTTACCCTCGCGGAAAGGGTGGCAGACGTTCAGCTCGCCGTAGTAGTGCGCCAAGGCTTCGATGAACGCGTCTCGGTGCAAGCCGAGGAGGAATCCGTCCTCGTCAAGACGGCTCAGGATGGCGCTTACCTGGTCGTCGATGTAACGCCAGTGGCAGAATCGTGCGCCGGGCTTGCTGATGTCCACCGTCCTGGTCTGCCCTGCCCAGGGATAGACATCAGAGAAGATGTGCCGGTGGAAAGCTTGGAGATGCTCCAGGCCGTAGTTCCCCGGAATGATCATCCGAAGCGCTTGGACCTCCCGGATCGAAGCCAGCCTGGCCTCGATCTCGGCGAGCTGTTTCGCGTCGGTGATGCCGAGATTGTTCTTCAGGCAGTCCGTGTCCGGCCAGCAGTACGGGTCAGTCTCGGTCACCGCGGATCCGGGAGATCTCCTGAGCAATCAGCTCGTCGGCATCGGTCACGCCGGAGGCGACGTCGCGGAGCTTGTCCTGCCACTCCTCGTCGAACTCGACGCCTTCGAGGGCGGCGTTCGCGGAGGCGAGGACGACGGCCGTCTCGACGTTTGCCACCTGCCGGGCGAAGTACGTCCGCATGAGGTCGATGTCGAGCTTCTCCGTCGAGCTGGCGGATTCGGGAAGTGCGCCTCGGGCGACGCGCCAGGGCAGTTCGTTGTGCGTCATAGTCGACAACTCGGTCGCGGAGAATCGACCATAGCTTTCCGCAACCCAGCGGACTGTGTCGGCTTGGGTCGGGGTCAGGCGAGAATGCTCACCGTGTGGCCAGTCGGACACCACGCGCTGTCGTCGGTGGTGACGGTAGAGGAGCGGAACCACCGGGCCTTCCCGCCAGGCTTCGATCGGCTCCTGGAAAAGAGGGTGTCCCTCGCGCGCGAGGTGCCAGCCCTGGCAGTAGTAGACGAGCTTCTCCAGCTTCATGGCCGTCATCGGACCGAGTTCATGCAACACCGCTGCTGCGACGTCGTGCGCCGTTGCCACCTTCGGCACCCCCCTCCGGGCGTGGGTCTGCCTGGCTTCAGCGTAGCGGCCCGGAGGGACATGTCAGCCCAGGCAGACTGAACGTCACGGACGACCTCTGCCGGAGGCAGCAGGCACCCAGTCGGTGAAGCGCCGGTGCAGGTCCGGCAGGCGGGCGCCGGGGTCGCGTTCGGAAAGTTGGGCGATGGCCTCCTCGCGTAGCGTCACGAGGTAGATCATGAGACCGGGAATGTTGCCTCGGTACTCGGCGAGTAGGCGCAGCTTTGCGGGAGAACAGGGCCAGGCGACGCCGCAGGCTCGGCAACGCCACGTCGGGCGGGACGGTACGTGTTCACGGGCGGGCGTGTTCATCCGGCGGCCCTCGCCGCGGCACACCGGGCCGGTGTGCGGTGTGGGGGCGGCGGCGCGGGGCGCATACCCTCGGGGCGTACGTACAACTCGCGGCGGTCGATCGCCTCACCCCGAGAGTCGAGCTGGTACACCTCGATCCACGCCCAACCGTCGTAGGTGCTCCGACCGGTCCGTTCACGGATCACCCGGACCGCGATCGGCCTGGTGAACTGCGGGGACGCGTCGCGGGTCAGCAGGTAGACGCCGGGTGTGACCCGGGGCGTCCCATCCTCGCGGGGGCCGCCCGACGCGATGGCGGGGCGGGCGGCGGCCCGGCGAGTCGAGAAGCGCGACGCCGGTACGGCGTTCGCAGGCTTCGACGCGGACACGACACACCTCCTTCGTCGGTGGCTGGGATCGGGGTTGCTGGCGGGGATCGGGGGTCGCCGCGGTTGCTCGCCCGGCGGCGACCCCCGGCACGGGCGCGCCGACCAGTCCGGGGGATAGACCGTCAGCAGGCGCGTCGTGCTCCTTCCACCCTGGACGTACGCCCCCTACGCTCGGAAGAGTCATCGCGTGATCGCGGAACGTGACGACCTGCTCCGAGCCGGCGCGGAACGGCGTGGGGCGTCGTGGAAGGGACTGGAAGCCGTGGGAATCTCGCCGTCGGAGTACCTGCTTCGCGAACTGAGGCGACGTCGGGCGACCGCCGGGCTGACCCAGGCCCAGCTCGGCGAGCGGGTCTTCTGTTCGGACTCCCAGGTGAGCGCGATCGAGACCGGCACCAAGCCGCCGACGCTGCCCTACCTGACCGCCGTCGACAAGGCGCTCGACACGGGTGGCTACTTCGCGACGCTCTGGGACGAGTTGGTCAAGGGCGACGCCGCGCCGGTCTGGCTGCGCGAGTGGATCCAGATCGAGCGTGATGCGACAGCTTTTCGGTGGTACGAGCACTCCTTCGTGCCGGGGCTGCTCCAGACCGAGGCATACGCCCGCGCAACCTTCCAGGCCGCCCGCACGCCATTCGCCGATCTGGACCAGCGGGTCGCGGCGCGGTTGGAACGGCAGGCGGTGCTCGCGCGCGAACCGGCCCCGCAGCTCTTCGTGGTGTTGGACGAGATGGTGCTGCGGCGGGCGTGTGGCGGCCCCGACGTGATGGCCGAACAGGTCGAGCACCTGGTGAACTGCGCCGAGCAGCCGCATATCCAGTTGCACGTCGTGCCGCTCTCCGCTGGCATCTACTCAGGACTGGCCGGGGCGTTCATCCTGGCCGACCTGCCCGACGGATCACGAGCCGCCTGCGTGGATCATCAGTTGGAGTCGCAAACCACCGGGCAGTCGGATTCGATTGCTCGTCTTGCACTGGCATGGGACGTGGTTCGGGGCGAAGCCCTTCCGCTGGGGCAGACCCTCGACGTACTCAAGGAGGCGGCGAAGACATGGACCACCTGACCGGCGCGCGGTGGCGAACGTCGTCCCGTTCGTCAACCAATGGCGGTGTCTGTGTGGAGGTCGCCGACAACCTGCCCGGCGTGGTCGGTGTCCGGGACTCGAAGGACCCCACCGGCCCGGTGCTGACCTTTCCCCCGACTGCCTGGCGAGCGTTCCTCACTCGACTCGCCGACCGGCCCTGACCCGGCGAGCCGTCGGAACGACGGTCACCGCCCGGCACACCTGACTCGGCCGGCTGCCACGGCGGTCGCGGGATGCGGCATGTCGGCGTCTCCGGGGCACGTGATGCCCGCGACATGCCGCAAGTCGCTTCCGTGCCGTCCCCGTCGACCTGAGGGGGCGCGGCGTGTCCGTTCCTGTTGGGGCTCGCGGGACGCGGCATGTCGGCCTTTCCGGAGCGCGTGATACCGCGATATGCCGCAATTCGTGCCGGCGTTGGGCCGACAGCGCAGGTTGTGCCGGCGTTGGGCCAACAGCGCAGGTGGTGCCGGCGTTGGGGTTGGCAGGTGGCGGGACTACGGGTCGGTGAGGAGAAGCCAGTCGGTGTCCAGGGGTTCGACGCGGACGCCGTCGGGCCAGGTGTGGGTCGCCGACGTGGTGGCGCGGGCCTGGTCGAACAGGGGGCGTCGGGCCGGGGTGGCGCCCTCGAAGGTGACCGGGCCGTGGAAGCGGGCCCGGCCGAAGCTGGCCGCCCCGGCGAAGCGGGCGTCGGCGAACGACGCGTCCGCCCGGAACTCGGTCCAGCGGAACAGGGCCAGGTCGCCGAAGCGGGCCCGCCGGAAGTCGGCGTCACCGCCGAACGTGCTGTGCTCCATGGACAGTCCACCGTGGAACTTGGCCTCGCGGAAGCTGGCGCTGCCGGTGAAGGTCGTGTGGTCGAAGGTGGCGGTCCGGTGGAACGTGCTGCCCCGCCAGGAGGTCTCGCCGAGGGTGGCCCGCTGACCCGACAGCGGACCACCGAACTCCGCGCCGTCGGCGCTGAGCCGCCCGGTCAGCCGGGCGCCGTCCAGGACAATCGTCGCGTCGCCGCCGACCCCGTCGAGCAGGAGGGTGTCGAAGTTCGCCCCGAGGGCCAGCCGCCCGGTCAGCGTCGCACCGGTGAACCGGGTGGTGCCGGTGCAGGTGGCGCCGGTCAGGTCGGCGTCGTCGAGGGTGCAGCTGGCGGCGTCGAAGTCGTCAAGTCGCGCACCGACGAGGTCCAGGCGCATGCCGGGCCAGAAGGCGTCGCCGTCCGCACGCAGGTGCCGGGTCAACACCCGCTGCGTGCTGCGGCGTACCTCCGTCTCCCGTGCGTCGTCCGGCGACGGCATCCGCAGGTACGCGCAGAGCACCCCCACGATCGTCGGACGCTGCGCCGGGTTGTCCTGACCGAGTCGTTCCAGGGCGTGCAGGCCGCCGAGGCGTACCGCGGCGTTGTCGTTGCCGAGCAGTTCGACGGCCCGGGTGTACAGCTCGGTCAGCCGGCGCTCGGCGGCGTCGTGCGCGGCGGCCTCAGCCTGCTGTTCCTGGTGTCGCTGCCCGGCCTCGGCGACCGTCTCGGCGTGCGCCTGCACCCGGTCGCGGTGCGCCTGGTCGGCGGCGGCGACGACCTCCTGGTGCCGCTGCGCCCGCTCGCTTATCCACTGTCGCCGGGCGGCGAGCAGTAGTGCCAGCCCGCCACCGGTGCCGGCGACCACGGTCAACCCGGTGCGGATGGCGTCGATGCGCAGCGTGGCCCGGGTGTCCGGCGCGGTGGCGCGGTTGGCCTCGCCGAGCAGCCAGGACAGCACCCACCAGCCGAGCAGGGCGGCCAGCAGCAGCCCGACGAGCACCAGCCACCACGGCATGACCCGCAACCGTTCGTCGGGGGGTGCGGTGCCGGGCACGGCCACAGCATGCCATCGATCCGTCCGTGGCGTAGGCCCCGGCCTCTGCCGGCCGGAGGGCTGTCGGAGCCGCTGTCGTGGCATGCGGCCGGGGCGCCGGGGGCCGGTGGGGTTGCGAAGCGGGTGGCGGCCCGGTAGGTCATCATGATGCAGATCAGCCGATGGTCCGGGTGCCGACCCGGCGGCCGGTCGTGAGAGTCGAGGATGGCATGGAGTTCCTGACCAGTCCCGAGCTGTGGATCGCGTTCGCGACCCTGCTCCTGCTGGAGATCGTGCTGGGCATCGACAACGTCGTGTTCATCTCGATCCTGTCCGGTCGGTTGCCCGAGCACCAGCAGGCCCGGGCCCGGACGATCGGCATCTCGCTCGCCCTGATCACCCGCCTGCTGTTGCTGGCGTCGTTGTCCTGGATCATCGGTCTGACCGCGCCGCTGTTCACCGTGCTCGGGCAGGAGATATCCGGGCGTGACCTGATCCTGCTGCTCGGCGGGATATTCCTGGTCGGCAAGGCGACGTACGAGATCCACGAGCATCTGGAAGGTTCCGACCACGAGCGCGAGGGCCGCAAGGTGGTCTCGTTCGGTGCGGTCATCGCGCAGATCCTGGTGCTGGACGTGGTCTTCTCGCTCGACTCGGTGATCACCGCGGTCGGCATGGTCGACGAACTCGCCATCATGGTCGCCGCCGTGATCATCGCGATGATCATCATGCTGGTCTCGGCCGGAGCGGTCAGCAGGTTCGTCAACCAGCACCCGACGGTCAAGATGCTGGCCCTGTCGTTCCTGCTGCTCATCGGGGCGAGCCTCATCGCCGAGAGCTTCGACCAGCACATCCCGAAGGGCTACGTGTACGGCCCGATCGCCTTCTCGATCTTCGTGGAGTTCCTCAACCTGCGGGTCCGGGCGCGGCAGCGTCGCCAGCAGGAGAGGCAGCCGGTGCAGTTGCACCCGACGTACGTGAAGCAGGGTTCGCCCCGCACCGAGCCGGAGTCGCAGCCGGAGACCACGCCCGCCAGCTGACCCGCGCCGAACTCGACGCCGCACGCACCCACCCGGTGCGTGCGGCGTCCGTCGTACGTGGACAGCGCCGCCGCCGTGCTCCCGGGCGCCCGGCACAGACATCCGCTACTCGTGCGTAACTTTTCATTGACGTTTCTGGATTGTGACCCGCATCATCAGTGCACGGTCGATCGGACATCCCACCGCCTCCACCCGGTAACCCCGGGATCCCCTTGGGAGGTGCAGCGATGCTGCTCCGAAAGGCTGTCCCCGTCCTCGCTCTCACGGTCGCCGCCGTCCTCGCGGCTCCACCCGCCACCGCCGCTCCACCCGCCACGGCAGCGCCCACCGTCGCGCCGACCGGTGCGGCCGCAGTCGACGGCCTGCGCGCGCTGGCCGGTGCCAATCCGGTCGTCGTGGTCGGTGGGCTCAGCGGGATCGCGGCCGTCTACGAACCACTCGCCGCCCGGCTACGCGCCGACGGGTACCGGGTCTGGATCTACCAGTTGCCCAACCTCGGGCTCGGCGACATCACCGCCTCCGCCGCCGGGCTGCGCGGATATGTCGGACAGGTCCGTGCCGCCGCCGCGGGTGCCAAGGTCGACCTGGTCGCACACTCCGAAGGTGGCCTGGTCAGCCGCTACTACATCAAGAATCTCGGCGGCGGCGAGGCCGTCGAACGCTATGTCAGCCTGGGCACCCCGCAGTACGGCACCTACGTGGCGAACATCGTGTCGTTCCTCGGCCTCGGCAGCTGCGCCGGCGTGGTCGCCTGCCAACAGATGACCATCGGATCGTCGTTCCTCACCGCCCTCAACGCGGGCGACGACACGCCGGCCCCGGTGCGCTGGACCACGGTGCGTACCTGGCAGGACGAACTGGTCCGACCGGTGGACAACGCGATGCTGGCCGACGGGGCGACGAACGTGCTGATCCAGTCCCGGTGTCCGCTGCGCGTGGTCGGCCACCTCGGCCTGGTGCTCGACGGCACCACCTACACCGTCGTCCGGCAGGCCCTGCGCGACGCCGCGATCAACCCCAACTGCCTCGCCCTGTGACCCACCCGGCCCGGCGGCTGCACAGAGCCGCCGGGCCGCAGCCACCAACACCCCACCTGCCCGTTGACGAAGCCCGACCCAGACAACACCCCCGATGCCAGGCGGGCCGCGCAGGCAGCAGTTTCCCCGAAGTTGTCCGGTCCAGGCGGGCGCAGGCAGCAGTTTCCCCGAAGTTGCAGGCGCACGGCATGGCGCGTGGGGGGGGTCAGGTGGTGGCGGCGGAGAGCCTTTCGTACTCGGCGTCGGTCAGCTGCACCTGAGCGGCGGCGACGTTCTCCTCCAGGTGCGCAACGGACGACGTACCGGGAATCGGCAGCACGACCGGCGACCGGCGCAACAGCCAGGCGAGGGCCAGTTGCGCGGGCGTCGCGCCGTGCTCGGCGGCCACGGCGTCCAGCGGGCCACCCGGTCGGGCCAGTTCCCCGGTCGCGATCGGGTACCACGGAATGAACGCGAGGTCGTGCTCTTCGCAGTGGTCGAGCACGTCCTCCGCGTCGCGGTTGGCCAGGTTGTACAGGTTCTGCACGGACACGATCGGCACGATGCGCCGGGCCGCCTCGATCTGGTCGACGGTCACCTCGGAGAGTCCGATGTGCCGGATCTTGCCCTCCTCCCGCAGCAGCGCCAGCTCACCCAGCTGATCGGCCAGCGGGACCGCCGGATCGATGCGGTGCAGCTGGTAGAGCCCGATGGTCTCCAGCCCGAGGTGGCGCAGGCTCAGCTCGCACTGCTGACGCAGGTACTCCGGTCGGCCCACCGCCCGCCAGTCACCCGGGCCGCTGCGGGTCAGCCCGGCCTTCGTCGCGATGAGCAGGTCGTCGGCGTACGGGTGCAGCGCCTCGCGGATCAGCAGCTCGGAGACGAACGGGCCGTACGAGTCGGCGGTGTCGATGAACGTCACCCCCAGCTCGTACGCGCGGCGCAGCACCCGGACCGCCTCGGCCGGGTCCTTCGGGTCACCCCAGACCCCGGGACCGGTGATCTGCATCGCGCCGTAACCGAGCCGGTCGACCTGAAGATCGCCGCCGATACGGTAGGTGCCGGACTCCTTGGCCGGTCGGGTGCCGGTGTCGAGCGCCATGGGGCCACCTTTCGGTTCGCTGCCTGTCGGAGCCCCAAATTACCCCGGTCGGCTTCGGGACAGCGGCCGGTCGCCGCGGCTGCTACTGCTGTGCGGGACGGTGCCTGCGACGGGAGGGCTGGCATGTGGCGACGGTTCAGGTCCGATCCGGTGCAGCGGCTGCGTGAGCGGCTCGACAGCTTCGGGACCACCATGGAGCCGCGGTGGGTGCTGGACCACGAGGCGCTGATGGAGGCCAGGCCGCTCTACGACCTGCTCGACGGCGTGAGCCGCCGGGGTGCGTCGGAACGCGAGGCCGAGGCGCTGTTCCTCCTGGCCTGTCTGCACTGGTACCGGTACCAGTGCCTACCGGCGGGCTCGGACGGGCCGGACCTCATCCAGGCGGTCGGGTTGACCGAACTGCTGCTCAGCCTGGCGCCGGAGCGGGTACCGCCGTCGCTGCTGGCGATGCTCCGCGCGCATGTATCGGCCGGTCCCGGCCGCGACGTCGGTTCCGGTGCGTCGGCCCGGGCCGATCCTCGTCCCGGCTCCGGAATCGGGGCGTCGGGTGCCGGTGCCGCGAACACGGCAGGTTCTGGGCCCTCCGGCAGCGCGCGCAGCGGTACGCCGCCCCCCGGTGTTCGCGTCCCGGCCGCGCGCTCCACTCCCGAGGCCGAGTTGGGCGCTGCGCTGTTCGGCCAGGCGGTCATGCTGATGGCGGGGGCCGAGCGTTCCGGGGACTACCGGGTGGCCGACCAGGCGCAGGCGCTGCTGGAACGGGCGCTGGTCGGGACACCGTCCGGCGCACCCGAACGACTGCACTACCTTTCCGCGCTCGGACGGGTGCACCGGGAGCAGTACCTGCGGCTGGGCCGGCAGCGGTCGCTTCCGGCGGCGATCGACGCGCACCGGGAGAGCCTGGAGTCGACCCCGGCCGGTGACCCGGAACGTCCGACCCGACTGTTCAACCTCGGCAACGTCCTCGGTGACCGGTTCGAACAGGCGGGGGACGTCGCGGCGCTGGACGAGTCGATCCAGCTGCTCGGCGACGCGGCCCGGGCCGCTCCCGCCGACGCGCCGGTGTGGCTGATGGCTCGGGTGAACCTCGCCGGGCAGCTGCGGGAACGCTGGGAGCGCCGGGGTGAGCCGGCCGACCTCGACCGGGCCGTCGACGTGCTGGCGCAGGCGGTGTCCGTCCGGGCCGACCCGCTGGTGCTCTTCACGTACGCGACGCTGGCCAGTAGACGGTTCGTGGCCAGCGGCACCGACGGCGACCTGGACACGGCGATCGAGGCCAACCGTGCCGCGCTGGCCTCGGGGCTCAGCGAGGAACAGGGCGGCCTGGCCCGGGTCACCCTGGCGGGGCTCGTCGGTGAGCGCCACGAACGGCGGAAGACCCCGGCCGACCTGGACGCGGCGATCGAGGCGTACCGGGCGGCGGCGGCCGGACCTCGGCTCGACGGGCAGGACGTGGGCGGGCTGTGGCAGGCCGAGGGCAAGCTGTTGGAGGCGCGCTACGCGCTGCATCGCCGGGCCGACGACCTGCGTGAGGCGGAGCGGCTGTTGCGAGCGGCGGTCGACGGGACGACCGACCCGGAGCAGCGGGCCCGCGTGCTCTGCGACCTCGGGTACACACTGGGCCGATGGCACGCCGACCTGAACGGGTTGGCGACCCTCCGGCAGGCCCGCGAGGTGCTGACCGAGGCGGAGCGGCTGCTGCCGGCGGATCATCCGTCGCGGCCGGACCTGCTGAACAACCTGGGCGACACGCTGCGTGACCTGGCCGACCGGGCGGGCGAGCCGGAGCTGCTGGAACTCGCCGTGACGAAGCTGCGCGAGGCGGCGGCGAACCCGGCGAATCCCGCGAAGCTGCCGCTCTACCTGTCGAATCTCGGCCTGGCGCTTCAGGAACTCTTCGGCCGGACCCAGGACCTGGCAATCCTCACCGACGCGATGGTGGTGCTGCGGCGGGCCGTGGCCGCTGCTCCGCCCGGGAATCCGGACCGGATGTGGGGGCTGTTCAACCTCGGATCGGCGCTGAACCGGCGCACCGAACTGGTCGTCAACGCCGCGCTGCCGACCGACGGTGCCACGCCGGAGCAGGCCCGCGCCGCCGCGCTGACCGACGCCGAGCAGGCGGTCACGCTGCTCCGGGAGGCGGCGGAGCTGGCGCAACGGGAGGCCGAGCCCGAGGAACGCGTCCGGATCGTGCGCACGCTCGCGCTCAGCCACCTGCTGCGGCACCAGCTCACCGAGGATCCCGCCGTGCTCGACGAGGCGGTCACCCTGCTGCGGGCGCTCGCCGACGCGGCCGCCACCTCGGCCGGCGACCGGTACCGGCTGCTGACCAACCTCGGCAACGCGCTGTTGATCAGGTTCCGGACCAGGCGCAACGCCCCCGACGCCCGCGAGATGCTGACGGCGTACCGGGCGGCCGTGGCGGCCCTGCCGGTGGACCATCCGGAGCGGACCATGTGCCTGAGCAACCTGGCCGTCGCCGTCGAGGAGATCACCCACTCCACCGCCGACGCGACCGCTCCGGCCGACGCCACCGCCCAACCGGCCCCCGACGGCCCGGCCCCGACGGCCCGGCCTCCGACGGCCCGCCGCCACGGGGCACAGCGGACTCGACCGCCGTCGTTTCGGCCGTCGGCGGCGACCTGCCCCCGGTCGACCTGGCCGAGGCGATCGGCGCGTTGCGCGAGGCCGCCGCGATCGAGGCGGCGCCGTCGCTGTTGCGGGCGGTCGCCGCGCGGCGGTACGCCGCTTCCGCCGCGAGGCGGGCGACCTGCGGCCGCCCTGGCGGGCTACACCACGGCGATCGAACTGCCTCGACCTGGTGGCCTGGCACGGCATGGACCTCGACGACCAGGGCCGGCTGCTCGGGCAGTTCCCGGCCTGGCCGGCGACGCCGCGGCGGTGGCGATCGCGCTCGACCGGCCGCAACGCGCGGTGGAGCTGCTGGAGTACGGCCGAGGGGTGCTGCTCACCCGGGCCCACGACGCCGGGCCGACCTGGCGCGCGCTGCGCGCGCGGGCACCCCACCTGGCCGAACGGCTGGCCGCCACGCAGGCCGCCCTCGACCGGCTGGTGCCGGTGGCCGGTCCGACCGGGCCGGCACCGCTCGGCGGGCCTACCGCTGCTGTCCTCGCGGTGGCGGTCCGACCGGCTGACGACGAGCCGGGGGTGGGCTCGGAGCGCCGCCACGAGTTGGCCGTCCAGCGGCGCGAGGTGCTTGCGGAAATCCGGCAGCTGCCCGACTTCGGCCGTTTCCTCCGTCCACCTCCCTTCGCCGACCTGGCCCGGGCCGGCGAGGACGGTCCGGTGGTGCTTGTCAACGTCGCCGACCGGCGGTGCGACGCGCTGCTGGTCAGCGGGGGACGGGTGACGACGGTGCCGCTGCCCGAGCTGAGCCTCGGCGAGCTGCAGGTGCGGGCCGCGTACTTCCTGACCGGGCTCGCCGAGGTCACCGCGCCCGTCGGCGACCCGGTCCGGAGGCGCAGCGCCGCTGGGCCGGTTCCGCCGCCGGATCCCGGAAACCTCGACTGGTTGTGGCGGTGGTCGTCGCCCCGGTGCTGGACGCGTGGACCCGCCCGCCGCGCTCACCGGATACCGGGGCCGCCCCGGCCCGCCTGTGGTGGTGTCCCACGGGTTTCACCCTGCTGCCCCTGCACGCCGCCGCCCATCGGGTGGCGGGAGCAGGGTCCTCGACCGGTCGTCCCCGTACACGGCCTCGCTGCGGGCGCTCATCCGAGGCCTCGGCGGGGCCGGCGAGCAGCTCCGCGCCGGTGACCTCACCCTGGTGGTCGGGATGCCGCGGACGCCGGGGCTGGCGGACCTGCCTGGCGCGGCGGGGAGGAGGCCGTGGTGCGCCGGTACGTGACCGACGTGACGACGTTGACCGGGCCGAGCGCCACTGCCTCGGCGGTGCTCGACTGCCCCGCCGGGAACGCCAGTGGTCCACCTGAGCTGTCACGGCACCCAGGATCTGGCCGCACCCGCCCGGGGTCGGCTCGCGTTGGCCGGCGGTCCGCTGCACGCACGGGACCTGTGGCGGCCCGCCGGCACCACGGCCGCGCTCGCGGTCCTGTCCGCCTGTGACACGGTGCGCGGTGGCGCCGCCCTGCCGGACGAGGCGCTGACCCTGGGCACCGCGTTCCAGTTGGCGGGTTTCCGACACGTCATCGGCGCGCTCTGGGCCATCTCCGACACGCTCACCGTGCAGCTGTGCGAGGACCTGTACGCGGCGCTGGCGGTGCCCGGTGGTCTCGACCCGGAACGGGCGGCGTCCGCCCTGCACCACGCCGTCCGGCAGGTGCGTGCCGCCCTGCCCGACCTGCCGGAGCTCTGGGCCGGCTACGCACACGTCGGCCCCTGACCGGGCGCGGTCGCCCTCCGGATTTCACCGGACGCCCCGGAGCCGGTCGACGACGCACGGCCCGCGACCGGGCACCGGCTCAGGTCAGGGCTGGCCGGGCGCGTACCAGGTGACGCCCACGGCGGCGATCAGCAGGGCGGTGCAGGCCAGCACCAGCAGCACCCCGAGGCGCAGGGCCCGGGCCGCGGCGAGGGCCCGCGGTGCTCGCCGAGCGGAGCCGGAGCAGCTCGGCGACCGGTGTCACCGACAGCGGCCCGTGCGCGGCCCGCAGCAGCGCCAGCGCCCCGGCGACCCCGGCCACGACGGCGGCCAGCAGCAGTACGCCGACCAGGGCGCCCCAGCCCGGTGCGAGGGTGCTGACGTCGGAGCGACCCCGGATCAGGCTGAACCCGACGAGCGCGACGAGCAGGCCGCCCCAGCCCGTTGCGCCAGGCCAGCGCGGCGGCCCGGACCCGGTCCAGTTCGCCGCGCAGCAACGCGGCCAGTTCCTGCGCCCGGCGCAGGTCGGTACGGGTCGCCGGGGGACCGGGCCGCAGTCGGATCACGCCTCGACCTCCAGGGTCACCGTCCAGTACGCGCCGCAGCCGGCCAACCCGTCGGGGCGGGCCGGATGGTCGGCGGCGCAACTGCACAGCAGCGTCCGGTAGCCGGGGTCGACCGCTGCCTGCGGTGCCTCCCGCCGGTACACCTCGTCGACGATCGGGCAGCTGATCGGGTGCTGGCAGCGGGGGCAGTCGCCGCTGAGCAGCACCGCCGGACCGTACCGGCGCACCGAGAACGTCTCCGCGACCCGGCTGCCGTACCCGGTGTCGGTGACCTCCGCGTACGGCAGCGGCTCCGCCGCCGGCTCACCATCGCGCACCGCCGCACCCCTCCCACCGTCGTCGCCGCGACGACGAGCACACGGTAGCGAGCGCCCGCCCGCCGGTCACCCGGCGCGCGGGCGGACCCGGTGATCGGCCTGGACGCGGGTGCCGGGAGCAGGATCGGCGGAGCGCCGGTACGGGCGGACCGTCCGTGGGAGGCTGGACGGTACCGCCGCGTGCACCGCCTGGCGTCGGCGGGCCGTGCGGAAGGGAAGCCATGTCAGGGGAGCCGCAGGTCGACTTCGCGCTCGACACCTACGAGTGCATCGTGCTGTATCCCGGCGCCGCCGGGCGGGCGTTGCCGCCCGAGACCATCCAGCGGTTGCAGGCCGAGCACGCCCGGCACATGCAGGCGATGCAGCAGCGGGGCATCATCCTGGTCGCCGGGGCGGTGGACGGCCAGGCCCGGGAGCCGGACCCGCCGCTGGGGTTCGGTCTGGCGCGGACCGGGTCGGTCGACGATGTCCGCAGCGTGATGGAAGCCGATCCGGCGGTGCAGGCCGGCCTCTACCGGGTGGACGTGATGACCTTCCTCTGCCCGGCCGGCTCGCTGGAGTTTCCGCTGGTCAAGACGGAAAGCTGAGGCACTCCAGCCGCGGTCACGGCGGGTTGTCGGCGGTGCGCGTACAGTTGTCGACCCGGAGCGCCCCCACGCGGCCTGGCGCCGGGGGCGTACCATTCCGGCGCGCGGTCGCCGTTGCCCGCCGTCGACGTCCGGAGCGGCCCACGCTCGCCGGCCGCGCCACTGGGCCGCGCGCCGTTGGACAACTGTTCCACATTGCGCAAGGGGTCGGCCGGTGGTCCGACCCGGAGGAGAGACTAGCCTGATGGGCGTGACACGCCGCGCGAAGATCGTCTGCACTCTTGGCCCCGCCACCTCGTCGCCCGAGCGCATCCGTGGGCTCGTCGAAGCCGGCATGAACGTGGCGAGGCTCAACTTCAGTCACGGCAGCCACGCCGACCACGAGTCGGTCTACCGGCTCGTCCGGGAGGCGGCTGAGGCGGCGGGCCAGCCGGTGGCGATCCTGGCCGACCTCCAGGGGCCAAAGATCCGACTCGGCCGGTTCGCCGACGGGCCGCACGAGTGGCGTACCGGTGACTCCGTGGTGATCACCGGTGACGACGTCGTGGGCAGCAAGGAGCGGGTCTCCTGCACGTACCGCAAGCTTCCCCAGGAGGTCAAGCCCGGTGACCGGCTGCTGATCGACGACGGCCGGGTCGCCGTCGAGGTCACCGACGTCACCGGCAACGACATCCGGGTGCTGGTCACCGAGGGTGGGCCGGTCAGCAACAACAAAGGCGTCTCGCTGCCCAACGTGGCGGTCAGCGTGCCCGCCCTGTCGGAGAAGGACGCCGCCGACCTGCGCTTCGCGCTCGGCCTCGGTGTCGACCTGGTCGCCCTGTCGTTCGTCCGCTCCGCCGACGACATCAAGCTGTGCCACGCGATCATGAGCGAGGTCGGTGTGCACCGCCCGGTGCTGGCCAAGGTCGAGAAGCCGGAGGCGGTCGACCACCTCGAAGCGATCGTGCTGGCCTTCGACGGGGTCATGGTGGCCCGCGGTGACCTCGGCGTGGAACTGCCGCTCGACGAGGTGCCGCTGGTGCAGAAGCGCGCGGTGCAGTTGTGCCGGGAGAACGCCAAGCCGGTCATCGTGGCCACCCAGATGCTCGACTCCATGATCGAGAATTCCCGGCCGACCCGCGCCGAGGCCTCCGACGTGGCGAACGCGGTGCTCGACGGTGCCGACGCGGTGATGCTCTCCGGTGAGACGAGCGTCGGCAAGTACCCGGTGCTCACGGTCAGCACCATGTCCAAGATCGTCACCACCACCGAGGCCGGATCGATCCTGGTGCCCCGCCTCCAGCACGACCCGCGTACGCACGGCGGCGCGCTCACCGTGGCCGCCTCCTCGATCGCCCGGGCCATCGGCGCCAAGGCGCTCGTCGCGTTCTCCCAGACCGGTGACACCGTGCGCCGGCTCAGCCGGCTGCACTGCGACCTGCCGCTGCTGGCCTTCACGCCGGTGCCCGAGGTGCGGGCGCAGCTCGCCCTCTCCTGGGGGGTGGAGACCTTCCTGATGCCGTTCGTGCAGCACACCGACGACATGTTCCGCCAGGTCGACCAGGCGCTGCTCGGGCTGAACCGGGGCAACCCCGGCGACTACGTGGTGATCGTGGCCGGCAGCCCGCCCGGCAGCCCCGGCTCGACGAACACCCTGCGGGTGCACCAGCTCGGTTCGCTCGTCGACGCCGCCACGGCGCGGGCGTTGCAGTGACCGACGGCTCGCTCGTCGGGCAGGCCGCCGTCGACCAGCTGCTGGAGGTCCTGGACCTCGCGCCCACCGGCACCATGTCGTTTCGCGGGATGAGCCCGCCGGTCGGTCCGCAGCGGGTGTACGGCGGCCAGGTCGCCGGGCAGGCCCTGGTCGCCGCCGGCCGCACCGTCGACGCGGAGCGGGTGGTCCACTCGCTGCACGGCTACTTCGTGCGTGCCGGCGACCCGGTCGAGCCGATCGAGTACGAGGTGGAGAACATCCGCGACGGCCGCTCCTTCTCGGTGCGTCGGTCGGTCGCGCTCCAGCACGGCAAGCCCATCTTCTTCATGTCCGCCTCGTTCCAGCGGCCGGAGGAGGGGCTGGACCACCACGCCCCGCTGCCGCCGGACGTGCCCGGGCCCGAGTCGGTGCCGACCATGACCGACCGGCTGTCCCGCTACCCGGAACGGCTGGGCATCTGGGGGCAGATTCCCCGACCGATCGACGTGCGCTACGTCGGCGAGCCCGGTTGGGTACGTCCCGGCGACCGGCCGGCCGACCCGCACCAACGGGTGTGGATGCGCATCGACGGCAAGCTGCCCGACGATCCGCTGCTGCACGCCTGCGCCCTGACCTACGCCTCCGACCTGACCCTGCTCGACTCGGTGCTCTCGGTGCACGGCGAGGTGTGGGGACCGGGCGGGGTGGTGGGGGCGAGCCTGGACCACGCCCTGTGGTTCCACCGGCCGTTCCGCGCCGACGAATGGTTCCTCTACGACTGCTGGAGCCCGTCGGCCTCCGGAGCGCGCGGGCTGGCCACCGGCCGCATGTTCACCGTGGCCGGCAGCCAGATCGCCAGCGCCGTCCAGGAGGGACTGCTGCGCCGGGTCGGCGGCTAGCCGACCCGTCCTGCCGAGCGGTGGCCGTCCGGCCGGCAGGCCCCGGCGACCCGGCAGGTCCGGTGTCCGGGCCGCCAGGCAGCGCCCGGATACCCGACCGTTAACCTGTCCGACATGCGTCTCTCAGCCCGGGTGGACTACGCCCTTCGAGCGGTCGCCGAACTGGCCTCGGTGACCGGGGCTGGACGGGGTCGACCGGTCACCGCCGACCAGATCGCGCGGGCCCAGCAGATCCCGCCGAAGTTCCTGGAGAGCATCCTGCTGCAACTGCGTCGGGCCGGCGTGGTGCAGGCCCAGCGCGGCCCGGAGGGCGGCTACTGGTTGGCCCGGCCGGCCGAGGAGATCAGCCTCGCCGAGGTGATCCGGGTGATCGACGGGCCGCTTGCCCATATTCGGGGCCAACGCCCCGAGCACCTCGGCTATCAGGGTGCGGCGCGGGCGTTGCAGGAGGTCTGGATCGCGTTGCGGGCCAGCGAGCGGCAGATCCTCGAACTGGTCACCGTCGCCGACGTGGCGCGAGGCACCCTGCCCGAGCCGGTCACCAAGCTGGTCGCCGATCCCGCCGCCTGGACCTGACCGGACCCGCCGGCGCACCCCGGACGCCACGCGTCGGGCGACGTTGTCGTCTCACTGACTGATAGCGGGGTTGACCGGAGGCCCCGGCATCCCGCATTGTCGACCAAGCCGATAGGAGATACCAATTTAGCCGGGAGGCGTCGTGCGCAAGCTGCTCGTCATCGCGTTGGTGGGGCTCGCCGCGCAACTCGTCGACGGATCCCTCGGCATGGCGTACGGGCTGACCTCCTCGACGCTGTTGCTGTTGGTCGGCGTCGCACCGGCGGCGGCGTCCGCCTCGGTGCACCTGGCCGAGATCGGCACCACGCTCGCCGCGGGCACCGCGCACTGGCGGTTCGGCAACGTCGACTGGCGGGTGGTGCGCCGCATCGCGGTGCCCGGCGCGCTCGGTGCCTTCGCCGGTGCCACCTTCCTCAGCGCCCTGTCCACCGAGTCGGCCGCCCCATGGATGGCCGCGATCCTGTTCACGCTCGGGGCGTACCTGCTCGTCCGGTTCTCCCGGCCGCTGCGCCGAAACCCGGCCGCCGGCCGGCTACGCGGGCGTTTCCTCGGCCCGCTCGGTCTCGTCGCCGGCTTCGTCGACGCCACCGGCGGTGGTGGATGGGGCCCGGTGGCCACCCCGGCGCTGCTGGTCAGCGGTCGGCTGGAGCCCCGCAAGGTGATCGGGTCGGTGGACACCTCCGAGTTCGTCGTGGCCTCCGCCGCCAGCCTCGGCTTCCTGATCGGGCTGGGCACCGAGGGCTTCCTGCTGCCGATCGTGCTCGCGCTGCTCGCCGGTGGCCTGATCGCCGCACCGGTCGCGGCCTGGCTGGTCCGCATCGTGCCGGCCCAACTGCTCGGCGCGGCCGTCGGTGGCGTGATCGTGCTGACCAACGCCCGGGTCCTGATGCGCGCCGGCGATGTGGACGGTTCCCTGCCGGTGATCGTCTACCTGCTGTTGGCCGCCGGATGGATCACCGCCCTGACGCTTGCGGTCCGGGTGCTGCGGCGGACCCGCCGCGAGCGGTCCCTCGCCGCGACCCTCGCCGCCGACACCCCGCCCGCCTCCGCACAGACCACCGCCCCCGCCGAGCCGGTCGGTGCCGGGCACGAGCGCCGGCCCTGATTCCCGTTGACCATGAGGTTGTTGTCCCGACACGCCGGGCGCGGGGACAACAACCTCATGATCGACGAGATGGTGGAGGGGAGAGGGTTGTCGCGGTGTGGGAGATGAGTTGCCAGGCCTCGTCGACGTGGGCCTGGGTGGTCTGTGGGGCGCCGACGGCCAGGCGTAGCGTGTGTCGGCCGGCGACCCGGGTGTGGGTCAGGTAGATCCGGCCGGTGGCGTTCACCGCCGCCAGCAGGCGCTCGTTCGGCCCGTCCGGGCCGCGCAGCCGGAAACAGACCAGGGCGTACGGGTGGTCGGCGACCAGTTCGAACCGTTCGTCGGCGCGGACCCGGTCGGCGAACCCGGCGGCCAGCGCGACGCCGCCACGGATGTGCTCGCGCAGACCCTCGACGCCGTACCAGCGCAACACGAACCACAGCTTCAGGGCCCGGAACCGCCGACCCAGCGGCACCTGCCAGTCCCGGTAGTCGATCACCGCGCCGGACTCGGTGGCCGCGTTGCGCAGGTACTCCGGCAGCACGGTCAGCGCCTCCACCAGCTCGCCCGCGTCGGCCACCCAGAACGCGTCGCAGTCGAAGCCGGTGAGCAGCCACTTGTGCGGGTCGAAACAGTACGAGTCGGCGTACTCCAGGCCCGCGTGGCCGAACCGCAACTCCGGGCAGACCGCCGCCGCGCCCGCGTACGCGGCGTCGACGTGCAGGAAGACACCGTGCTCGGCGCAGATCGGACCGAGCTCGGGCAGCGGGTCCACCGCCGTGGTGGAAGTGGTGCCGACGGTCGCCACCACCAGGGCGGGCACCAGTCCAGCCGCCCGGTCCGCCTCGATCGCGGCGCGCAGCGCCGCCGGCGACATCGCCCGGGTCGCCGGATCCACCTCGATCAGGCGTACGCCCTCGGCGCCCAGCCCCGCGATCCGGGCGGCCTTCTCCACCGACGAGTGCGCCTCGGTCGAGGCGTAGACCCGGTAGCGACGGTCGACGCCGGCCTGGCGCCACCGCCCACCGGCGGCCCGGTGCAGCGCGACCAGGGTGGCCACCAGGGTGGCCGAGGACGCGGAGTCCTGGATGACGCCACCACCGCGGCCGGTGGAGCGGAACCGGGCCGGCAGGTCCAGCAGGTCGGCCAGCCAGTCGAGCAGCACCGTCTCCAGTTCCGTGCACGCCGGGCCGGTGGCCCAGAGCATGCCCTGCACGCCGAGCCCGGCACTGACCAGGTCACCGAGCACGCTGGGGCCCGAGGTGTTGGCCGGGAAGTACCCGAAGAAGCCCGGATGCTGCCAGTGGGTGAGCCCGGGTGCGACCAGCTTGTCCAGGTCGGCGAGGACCGCCTCGACCGGCTCACCCCGGGCCGGTGGTCCGGCCGACAGCCCGGCGGCCACCGTGCCGGGCGGGTCCTGGGAGGTCACCGGGCGTTGGGGCAGGGTCGCCCAGTAGTCGGCGATCCAGTCGACCACCGCGTACCCGGCCCGGCGGAACTCCTCCGGCGTCATGTGTGCAGCCACCCGGCGAGTGGATCAAAAGGAGCCGCGGTAGAGCAAGGCGGCGGATCGATTGTGCGCAGAAAACGCTTGCCCTAGCATCACAGATGCGCGGGAACGCACTCATGTTCATCGATCAGATGGATCCTTTCCGCTAGCGCGGCCCAGCCGCCGGCCCGGGCACGGCCGGTGGACGAACACCCGCCGGCCCCGGGCACGGCCGGCGGAGCACCGGACGCCGCGCGTCCCGACCTCCACCGGAGGAACCATGCCTCGCACCGCCCCCGGGCGGCCCTGCTCGCCGCGGCCACCGCCACCGCGGTCGCCGCCGCCGGCGTGCTGACCACCCTGACCGCCTCGGCCGCCGCCGCCGGATGCCGCGTCGACTACCGCGTCACCAACCAGTGGACCGGCGGCTTCGGCGCCGACGTCACCATCACCAACCTCGGCGACCCGGTCGACGGCTGGACCCTCACCTGGTCCTACACCGCCGGGCAACAGGTCACCCAGGCCTGGAACACCACCGTCACCCAGTCCGGCGCCCAGGTGAGCGCCCGCAACGTCGACTACAACGCCGCCATCGGCACCAACGGCAGCGTCAACTTCGGCTTCAACGGCTCGTGGAACGGCAGCAACCCGGCCCCCCTCAGCTTCGCGCTGAACGGCACCACCTGCACCGGCGCCACCACCCCGACCCCCACGCCGACCCCCACGCCGACCACCCCACCGTCCAGCACGCCGCGTCCGTCACCCACCGTGGCGCCGTCGACGACTCCATCGCCGACCACCCCACCGCCCACCCCACCGCCCGGGGCGATGCAGGCGGAGAACCTGGAACGGGGGCTGGTCAGCGTCCGCTCCGGGTCGGCCAACCTGGTTTCCTGGCGGCTGCTGGGCACCGAGACCAGCGGCGTCGCGTTCAACCTCTACCGGGGCACGAACCGGGTGAACGCCAGCCCGATCACCGGCGCGACCAACTACCTGGACAGTGGCGCGCCGGCCGGAGCGAACTACACCTTGCGGGCCCTGGTGGACGGCGTCGAACAGACCCAGTCCGTGCAGGCACTGCAGTTCCCCGCCGGCTATCTCGACGTGCCGTTGCAGGTCCCGCCGGGCGGCACCACACCCAGCGGCGAGGCGTACACCTACTCGGCGAACGACGCCAGCGTCGGCGACCTCGACGGTGACGGCGACTACGACTTCGTGGTCAAGTGGGAGCCGTCCAACGCCAAGGACAACTCGCAGTCCGGCTACACCGGCAACGTCTACCTCGACGCGTACACCCTGCCCGGCTACCGGCTGTGGCGCATCGACCTGGGCCGCAACATCCGGGCCGGTGCCCACTACACCCAGTTCCAGGTGTACGACTACGACGGTGACGGCCGTGCCGAGGTGGCCATGAAGACCGCCGACGGCACCCGCTCCGGCACCGGCCAGGTGATCGGCAACGCCAACGCCGACCACCGCAACTCCGCCGGCTACGTCCTCGCCGGCCCGGAGTACCTGACCATGTTCGACGGCAGCACCGGTGCCGCCCTGTCCACCGTCACCTACGACCCGCCGCGCGGCACCGTCTCCTCCTGGGGCGACAACTACGGCAATCGGGTCGACCGGTTCCTCGCCGGCACCGCCTACCTCGACGGGCAACGCCCGTCGCTGATCATGGCCCGTGGCTACTACACCCGCGCGGTCATCGCCGCCTGGGACTTCCGCAACGGCGCGCTCACCAAGCGGTGGACCTTCGACTCCAACGCCGCCGGCAACGGCGCCGCCGCCGGGCAGGGCAACCACAGCCTCTCCGTCGCCGACGTCGACGGCGACGGCCGGCAGGAGATCGTCTACGGTGCGGCCACCATCGACGACAACGGCCGCCTGCTGTGGTCCACCGGCCACGGCCACGGCGACGCCGGGCACGTCGGCGACCTCGACCCGTCCCGCCCGGGTCTGGAGTACTTCAAGGTGAGCGAGGACGGCAGCAAGCCCAGCTCCTGGTTCGCCGACGCCCGCACCGGTCAGATCCTCTGGTCCACCCCGACCGGCGGCGACAACGGCCGGGGCGTCTCGGGCGACATCTGGGCCGGCAGCCCCGGTGCCGAATCCTGGTCGTCCGCGGTGAGCGGCCTGGCCAACACCCGGGGCCAGAACATCGGCCGCAAGCCGTCCTCGACGAACTTCCTCGTCTGGTGGGACGGTGACCCGGTCCGCGAACTGCTCGACGCCACCCGGATCGACAAGTACGGCACCGGCGGCGACACCCGCCTGCTCACCGGCAGTGGCGTCGCGTCGAACAACGGCACCAAGGCCACTCCCGCGCTCTCGGCCGACCTGTTCGGTGACTGGCGGGAGGAGGTGGTGTGGCGCACCACCGACAGCCGGGCCCTGCGCATCTACAGCACCCCGACCCCGACCAGCATCCAGCTCCACACCCTGATGCACGACCTGCAGTACCGGGTCGCCATCGCCTGGCAGAACACCGCCTACAACCAGCCCCCGCACCCGAGCTTCTTCCTCGGCGACGGCATGAGCACGCCGCCCGCGCCCAACATCTACCTGCGTTGACCGCCAGGGTGCACAAGCGGTAGAAGAAAGGGAGAAGGCACCGGGCCGCAATCGCGGAATCCGCACAACTGCGGCCCGGTGCCCCACACCGCGGCACCCCCGACCCGTCCCGACCGGGGAGTGCCGTACCACCACCGGATACAAAGTTAGGCGGGCTCCGCGTCGCGAGGGTGACGCTGCCGTGAAGATCGTGTTTCACGACGCCCGAAACGCTGTGACCTGGGCCACCTTGCCGCACCGGCCACCGGGGCCCGCCGGCCGTCGGCCGCCGCCTCAGCGACACAGACCGCCGGCCACCTCCGTCGCGATCAGCTCGAACGAACGCACCCGATCGGCGACGTCGTACACCATCGTGGTCACCATCAGCTCGTCCGCGTCGGTGCTTTCCAGCAGCTCACTCAACTGCCGGCGTACCGTCTCCGGGGAACCGCTCGCCTGACCCTGCCGGCGCTGTGCCAGGAACTCCCGCTCGACGTCGGTGTACGGGTACGCCGCCGCCTCGTCCGGGCTCGCCAGGGGCTCCGGTCGCCCCGACCGCAACCGCAGGAACGACAACCCGGCCGGCCCGGCCAGCCACTCGGCCCGCTCGTCGGACTCCGCGCACACCGCGTTCACCGCCACCATCGCGTACGGCCGCTCCAGCCACCGCGACGGGCGGAAACTCTGCCGGTACAACGCCAACGCGGGCAACGTGTTCTGCGCGCTGAAGTGATGCGCGAAGGAGAACGGCAGGCCCAGCGCGCCGGCCAGCTGCGCACTGAACCCACTGGAACCCAACAACCACACCGCCGGCCGCTGCCCACGCCCCGGAGTCGCGGTGATCCGTCCCGACGCCGTCTCGTCGAAGTAGCCCATCAGATCGTTCAGCTCCCGGGGGAAACCCTCGGCCGACAGGCCCTCCATGGTCCGGCGCAGCGCCAACGCGGTCACCTGGTCGGTGCCGGGCGCCCGGCCGATGCCCAGGTCGATCCGTCCCGGATACAGCGCCTCCAGGGTGCCGAACTGCTCGGCGACCACGAGCGGCGCGTGGTTGGGCAGCATCACCCCACCGGAGCCGAGCCGGATGTCGGTGGTGTGCGCGGCCAGGTGCGCGATCAGCACCGCCGGCGCCGAGGACGCGATGGCCGGCATGTTGTGGTGCTCGGCCACCCAGAACCGGTGGTAGCCCAGCTCGTCGGCGCGTCGCGCCAGCTCAGTGGTGTGCCGCAACGCCTCACCGGCGGAGGCACCGGCCGCGACGGGGGCGAGGTCCAGGACAGACAACGGAACGTCGATCACACGGCTGGCCAACCCGGCCTACGCCGGTTCTGTTCCCGAACCGGCCGGCGACGTGATCAACCCGACCCGCGGGCCTGCTCGAAGATCAGGCTGGTCTGGGTGTGCTGCACCGCCGGATCCACCGCCAGATGGTCCAGCACGAAGTCGCGCAGCGCCTCCGCCGAGGCCGCCCGCACGTGCAGCACGTAGTCCTCCGCGCCGGCCACGTGGAACACCGACACCACCCCCGGCAGCCGCACCGAGCGGGCCCGGAACGCGTCCACCGCCGCCCGCGCGTGCTCGGTCAGCCGCACCGACACCAGCGCCTGCAACGGCAACCCCAGCGCCGCCGGATGCACCTCGGCGTGGAAACCCCGGATCGCCCCACACTCCCGCAACGCCCGGGTACGCGCCAGGCAGGTCGACGGCGCCACCCCCACCCGTTCGGCCAGGGCATTGTTCGGCAACCGGCCGTCGCCGGCCAGCTCGGACAGGATGGCGCGGTCGGTGTCGTCGAGAGCCGCGAACGGCCGAACATCGTTCGATACGGGGGGCATGCCGCCATCCTCTACCGAACGCCACCGGCTCCGAAAGCGATTATGGCGAATAATGTTCGGAACTATTGCCCGCAATGGGCGGGATGTTCGATCCTCTCGACATGACGACCGTGGACACCCGAGCCGTGCACGCCGGCCGCGACGACCTCGCCGCCCTCGGCGTCCACGTGCCGCCGATCGACCTGTCCACCACCAACCCGCTGCCCTCGGTGCACACCGGCGGCGACGCCTACGAGACCCTCGCCACCGGCGGCACCCTCCCCGCCGACACCAGCGCCGTCTACCAACGGCTGTGGAACCCGACCGTCGCCCGCTTCGAAACCGCCCTCGCCGAACTCGAAGGCACCGCCGAAGCCGTCGCGTACGCCAGCGGCATGGCCGCGCTCACCGCCGCCCTGCTCGCCGCCACCCGCGACGGCCGACGACACCTGGTCGCCGTCCGCCCCCTCTACGGCGGCACCGACCACGTCCTCGCCACCGGCCTGCTCGGCACCGAGGTCACCTGGGCCCGCCCGGACACCGTCGCCGACGCCATCCGCCCCGACACCGCCCTGGTGATCGCCGAAACACCGGCCAACCCGACCCTCGACCTGATCGACATCGCCGCCCTCGCCGACGCCGCCGGCCAGGTGCCCCTGCTGATCGACAACACCGTCGCCACCCCGGTGCTCCAGCAACCCACCCGGCACGGCGCCCGACTGGTGCTGCACAGCGCCACCAAGAGCATCGGCGGCCACGGCGACGTCCTCGCCGGAGTGATCGCCTGCGACGCCGAGTGGGCCACCCGGCTGCGCCAGGTCCGCGCCCTCACCGGCGCGATCCTGCACCCCCTCGGGGCCTACCTGCTGCACCGCGGCCTGCAGACGCTGCCGCTGCGGGTCCGCGCCCAGCAGGCCGGCGCGGAGAAACTCGCCCTCTGGCTCGCCGCGCACCCGGCGGTCGCACAGGTCCACCACCCCGGCACCCACGACCCGGCCGGGCTCGTCGGCAGGCAGATGTCCGGCCCGGGCAGCCTCCTCGCCTTCGAGGTACGCGGCGGCGCACCCGCCGCCGCGGCGGTCGCCGACGCCTGCCGGCTCATCACCCACGCCGTCTCCCTCGGTGGCGTCGACACGCTCATCCAGCACCCGGCGTCACTGACCCACCGCCCCGTCGAGGCGGCGGCCAAACCCGGCGGCGGACTGCTGCGCCTGTCCGTCGGCCTGGAAGACCCGGAGGACCTGCGCGCCGACCTGGAGAACGCGCTCGCCGCGATCTGACCCGGGTGCGACGGTCGGTGGTGCTCGGGTCACGACTTCGGGCCGACGTGCCGGTCGAGCGCGGCGACCGCCTCCCGGCGCGCGACCGAGAGGCTGTTGGGCCGGTTCATCCGCCAGGCGACGCCGAGCAGGTCCAGCGCCCACTGGCACAGCCCCATGATGTCGGTGGACTCGTTGACGAACATGTAGCGCGGGTAGACGTACGTCTTTGCGCGTACGGTGACCCGGTTGGCGATCCGGCAGCCGTCGGAGTGGAACAGGCCCCGGAGAAAGTCACCGGGAACCGCCCGCACGATCCGCTCCTGCCAGTCGGTGAGAACTATCCGTCGCTCGTGCTTCTTGCCGGGGCCATGTTGTGGCAGCAGGCAGGGCCAGTGCGTGCCGTAACTCTGCACGCCGACGCAGCCCTGCTTCTGCACGCGTTGCACGGAGGCTGCCAGCACCGCGCGCATGGCCTGTTCGCATAGCGAGATCAAGTTTGGCCAACTGTCGGAGCAGTAGATGCGCAGGACCGGTACCCGGGCGCTGGTGACGAGGTGGCCGTCGCCCAGTGCCAAACGGTGGTGTACGGGAGCGAGAGGGCACGGGCCGCCGAGCGGATGTTGTGGCCTTGGGCACGTAAGGCGCGGACACGATTCCGCATTTCGGGAGGGTGCACGCCGCCATCATCGAACACGTGTATGGCAAGAGTGCCGGGAGCGGGATTCGAACCCGCAAGCCCTTTCGGGCAGAAGTGTTTGAGACTTCCGTGTATGCCGTTCCACCATCCCGGCGGGTGGGGCTTACTGTACCCGACTACGCTCGTGCGGGAGCATGGGTGGTAGCCGTGCCGGAAACGATGGTGGGAGTGGCTCGTGGCCGAGACGCAGACGGATGCCGCGCGCAGGCGGGTACTGATCGCCGAGGACGAGGCGCTGATCCGGCTGGACCTGGCTGAGATGCTGGCCGAGGAGGGCTACGAGGTGGTCGGCGAGGCCGGTGACGGCGAGGCCGCCATCCGGTTGGCCGAGGAACTCAAGCCCGACCTGGTGATTCTCGACATCAAGATGCCCATCATGGATGGGCTGGCGGCCGCCGAGCGGATCGCCGGGGCCCGGATCGCACCGGTGATCATTCTGACCGCGTTCAGCCAGCGTGACCTGGTGGAGCGGGCTCGGGCGGCCGGTGCGATGGCGTACCTGGTCAAGCCCTTCCAGAAGAGCGACCTGGTGCCGGCGGTGGAGATCGCCCTGTCCCGCTACTCCGAGATCGCCGCGCTCGAGGCCGAGGTGGCCGGGCTGACCGACCGGCTGGAGGTCCGCAAGACCGTCGAGCGGGCCAAGGGCGCGCTGATGACCACCTACAACATGAGCGAGCCGCAGGCGTTCAAGTGGATCCAGCGCACCGCGATGGACCACCGGATGACCATGAAGGAGGTCTCCGAGCGGATCCTCGCCGAGACCGCCGGCGGTGAGGTGGCCGAGCCGGCCCAGTAGGTTCGGTCGGGCGGCCTGGTCGGGGCCGGCGCCAGGGGCTCCCGTCGGGCTGCGGCGCCGATACCATCGGGCATGCGCGGAGGACGGGTCGACGGCACAGCCCCGCCGCACGGTGCCTTCGCACCCGCTCTGCGGCGTACCGCTGCGCTCGTCGTTGCCTGCCTGCTGCTGGTGATGGGCTGTCGGGCCGGTACGCCCGGACCGGACGAGGTGCCACCGTTGCAGCCCGACTGGCGGGAGCTGACCTTGCCCGCTCCGCCGGGCGCGCCCGGCCGGTTGATGCTCCGCGACGTGACCGCCTGCGGTGGGCGTTGGTACATCGTCGGTGCGGTCGGTGGTCCCGGTGACGCGACCCGGCCGGCGGCCTGGACGAGCGCGGACGGGGTGTCCTGGGAGTCGGTGCGGATCGTGGCGGACTCCTACTACGGCCGGCAGAACATTCTGTACTCGGTCGCCTGCACCGACGGCCGGTTCGCGGCGGTCGGTGCGAAGAGCGGCGGTGCGCACGCGAATCCGCGGGTGAGCAGTTGGGTGCGGCGCGCGGATGGTGCGTTGGCCGAGGTTCGGGCCGGGTTCGAGCTCTACGGCGGCCCGCAGGCGGTGAACGTGGCGCGGATGGTCGCCGGTCCGTCGGGTTTCATGATCGTGGGGAACCGGGTCAGCGGTGCGGCGGTCTGGCTCTCGGAGGCGGCGGGGGAGTTCGAGATCCTCGAGGGCGTGCCGGGGCTGGCAACCGACGAGCACGGGGTCACCTGGTTGTTCGACGCGACGCCGGTGGATGGCGGCTGGTTGGCGGTGGGCGGGATCATCGGCCCGGGCCGGATCGACCGTGATCCGCTGGCGTGGCGTTCGTCGGACGGCCGGAGCTGGCAGCGGGTGCCCGTGCCGGGCACCGACGAGTACGACGAGTTGCAGCGGGTGGTGCGGGTCGACGGCGAGCCGGTGGCCGTCGGCCTGCGCGGTCGTGCGTTCGGCGGTTGGCGGGCCGGGCCCGACGGCTGGGAGCGGGGGTGGGTTCGGTGCGGCCGCGCCGTCCGGCGTGCCCGCCGTGCGGGGGTTGTCGACCTTCGACGGGCAGGTGGTGACGGCGGTCACCGACGGCGTGCGTCATGCCCTGTGGAGTTCGGCGGACCGCGGTGCCTCGTGGCGGCCGGTGGTGCTGCCGAGGGAGGTGCCGGCCGGACCGGTCAGCTCGGTGTCGGTGTTCGGGGAGCCGGGCCGGTTGCTGCTGGTACTGGACGACGGGGCGGCCGGTGCGGTCTTCGGGCTGTCGGGGTTGACCGGCTGAGCGTGGGTCGGCGCTGTTACGGGGGCGGTCGCATCGGCGCTTGTGTTCGTAACGGTTTGGCAAGCGTGGCTCGCGGGTCTTCCGGGACGGTTTAGGGACGCAGTACGCTCCGCCATCACGAGCCGTAACGCAGGTGTGCGGATTCACGCCTGGGTGGTGACCGCCGAACTGGCCGGTGACGCTGCCCCGGGTGCGCCCGACCCCTGTATCTGGAGGAGGTCAATAGCCGTGAGGCGTAAGTACGTACGGGCGCTGGGCGCCGTCGGGCTGGCGGCAGCCCTGTTTGCCGCGGCGGGCTGCCAGGCGTCGGATGAGGGCAACGATGCTGGCGGCGACGGTAACTGCGGTGGCAAGCTCGCCATCTTCGGTGCCTTCAGCGGCCCGAACTCCGGTCTGGTGATCCCGTCGCTCAACGGCGCCAAGCTCGCCGTGAGGCAGCACAACGAGGCGAACGCCGACTGCCAGGTCACCCTGCAGGAGTTCGACACCCAGGGTGACCCCACGCAGGCCACGCCGGTCGCGAACCAGGTCGTCGGTGACGAGTCCTTCCTGGGTGTCATCGGTGGTGCGTTCTCCGGTGAGACCAAGGCGACGATGGACGTCTACGAGGCCGCCGGCATGGTCATGGTGAGCCCGTCGGCGACGGCGATCGAGCTGACCGCCGGTGACAACAAGGCGTTCCACCGGGTGGTCGGTAACGACGCCACCCAGGGTGCCGCCGCGGCTGTCTACTTCCGGGACGTGGCGAAGGCTAAGAAGGTCTTCGTGATCAACGACGGCACCACCTACGGTGCCGGTATCGCGGGTGAGCTGACCAAGGCTCTCGGTGACCTGGCCGGCGGGACCGACCAGGTTCAGGAGAAGCAGGTCAACTTCGCCGCCACCATCTCGAAGATCAAGGCTGCCGCGCCGGACGCGGTCGCCTACGGCGGCTACACCAACGAGGCCGCCCCGCTGCTGAAGCAGATGCGGGAGGCCGGCATCACGGCGACCTTCCTCGGCTTCGACGGTCTGTACGACCCGGCCTTCCCGTCGGGTGCCGGTGCCGGTGCCAACGGTGCGATCGTGACCTGCCCGTGCCTGCCGCCGGACAAGGCCGGTGGCACCTTCTCCGCCGACTACGAGAAGGAGTACGGCTCGCCTCCGGGTTCCTACGGTGCCGAGGGCTTCGACGCCGCGAAGGTGCTGATCGAGGGTCTGGCCGAGGGCAAGACCACGCGTAAGGACCTCCTGGAGTGGGTGGACGCCTACGACAAGGAGGGCGTCTCGAAGTACCTCAAGTTCGACCCGACCGGTGACGTGGACAAGTCCCGGGTGGTGATCTGGGCCTACGAGATCAAGGATGGCGCGATCACGGCCCAGCAGGAGATCAAGCTCAGCTGAGCCAGGATGACCGTTGCGCGGCCGGGGTCTTTTCCCCGGCCGCGCGACGGTGCCAAGGGAGAAACCCGTGAATTTCGATGCCTTGTTCGGCAACCTGGCCCAGCACACGGTGGACGGGTTGTCCAAAGGGGCCATCTACGCCCTCGTCGCACTGGGGTACACGCTGGTCTACGGTGTGCTTCGTCTGATCAACTTCGCGCACTCCGAGATCTTCATGGTCGGCACGTTCGCGATTCTCGGTACCTGGTCGCTGCTCGGGATCACCGACACGCCCTCGATCGGCATGGCGATCGTCTACCTGCTCATCGGTCTGCTCGTCGGCGCGGCGGCCTCCGGTGCCACCGCGTTGACTGTCGAGCGGGTCGCGTACCGGCGACTACGTCGGATGAACGCGCCGCCGCTGATCTTCCTGATCACCGCCATCGGTGTCTCGCTCGTCCTGGTGGAGATCTACGCGCTGTGGATGGCGGGGTTCTTCTCGGGACGCGGCTTCAGCGAGAACCGGCTCGTGATCGGTATCCCGGCGATGTTGAAGCAGGAGACGGTCATCTCGGTGGCCGGCGCCAACATCACCAATGTGCAGATCATCATGGTGGTGTCGGCCCTGGTGATGCTCTACGGGCTGGACCAGTTCATCAACCGGACCCGGTACGGCCGGGGGGTGCGCGCGGTGGCGCAGAATCCGGACACCGCGGCGCTGATGGGGGTGCACCAGGACCGGGTGATCATGCTGGTCTTCGTGCTGGGTGGACTGATGGCGGGTGCGGCCGCTCTGTTGTGGAACATGCGGTACGGGATCACCAAGTTCGACATCGGTTTCGTGATCGGGCTCAAGGCGTTCACCGCCGCGGTGCTCGGTGGCATCGGCAACCTGCGGGGCGCGCTGCTCGGTGGCCTGCTGCTCGGTGTGATCGAGGTGTACGCCGCGACGCTGACCCGGTCGACCTGGGAGGACGTGGCCGCCTTCGTGGTGCTCGTGGTGGTGCTGATCTTCCGCCCGACCGGTCTGCTCGGTGAGTCTCTCGGAAAGGCGAGGGCATGACAGAGGCACTGCGACAGTTCAACGAGCGGCGCCGACACGCTTTTGGCGGCATGGCCGACCGTTGGCGGGCGCTGCCCCGCTGGCAGCGTTGGCTGGGGGTTCTGGCGGGGATCGCGTTCCTGTACTACCTGCCGTTCCTTGGTGACATCCCGGGGACGAACCTGATCATCCCCGGTCTGGACTGGTTCCGGACCGACTCCATCGCCGGCGGCTCGAACTGGGCCGGGGTGCTCTTCGTGTGCGCCCTGTACGTGCTGGTCGCGATCGGGCTCAACGTGGTGATCGGCCTGGCCGGTCTGCTCGACCTCGGCTACGTCGGCTTCTACGCGGTGGGTGCCTACAGCGTCGCGCTGTTCGGTTCGACCCAGTCGCCGGTCGTGCAGTCGATGCAGCGGCAGTTCGGCCTGTCCGAGGAGTGGGCGGTCGCCTGGGCGGTCTGTATCCCGATCGCGCTGGCCTTCTCCCTGGTCGCCGGCGTGCTGCTGGGCTGGCCGACGCTCCGGTTGCGGGGTGACTACCTGGCGATCGTGACGTTGGGCTTCGGCGAGATCATCCGGATCGTGGCCAAGAACTCGGGGTGGGCCGGCCAGGCGCAGGGCGTCGCGGGCATCCCGGGTCCGGAGGGGCCGCCGTCGGCCGACAACACCGTCTTCGGGCTGCTCAAGATCGAGCCCTGGTACTGGCTGGCGCTCACCGTGGTGCTGCTGATGGTCCTGCTGGTGCGCCGACTGGAGCACAGCCGGGTCGGGCGGTCGTGGCTGGCCATCCGGGAGGACGAGGACGCCGCCGCGGTCATGGGTGTCTACCCGTTCAAGTTCAAGCTGTGGGCGTTCGCCATCGGCGCCGCCCTGGGTGGGTTGTCGGGTCTGCTCTTCGCCAGCCGGTCGACCTTCATCCAGCCGGAGACCTTCAACGTCCAGCTCTCCATCCTGTTCGTCGCGATGGTGGTGGTCGGCGGGTCCGGCAACATGGCGGGCGTGGCGCTCGGCGCGTTCCTGCTCGCCTACCTGCCGGAGCGGTTCCGGGACTTCTCGGAGTACCGGGTGCTGGCCTTCGGGCTGGCGCTGGTGCTCATCATGCTGCTGCGTCCGCAGGGTCTGCTGCCGAGCCGGCGGCGAACGCGGGAGTTGCAGGACCGGGCGAAGGAGGCTGCCGTCAATGTTGCCTAAGCAGATGACGTCGCCCGAGGACGCCGCCCCGCGCGAGGTGTTGCTCGAGGTGGACCAGGTCACGCTCCGCTTCGGTGGGGTGGTGGCGCTCGACAACCTGAGTTTCCAGATCTACAAGGGCGAGATCATCGGGTTGATCGGTCCGAACGGGGCCGGCAAGACCACCTGTTTCAACGCGATGACGGGTGTCTACCGGCCGACCTCGGGCGAGGTTCGCTTCGACGGGGAGCAGGTGAGCGGGCGTAAGCCGCACCGAATCAACCGGATGGGGATCGCCCGGACGTTCCAGAACATCCGGCTGTTCCCGGAGATGACCGCGCTGGAGAACGTGCTGGTGGGGGCGGATTCTCGGCACCACACGAGCGTGATCGGGGCGCTGTTCCGGCTCTACCGCGTCAAGCCCAAGCCGGAGGAGTTGCCGGTGGTCGACTCGACCAACGGGCTGCTCCGGTTCTGGCAGCAGGTCCGCCGGTCGTCGGCGCAGGTGTTCGGCATCTCCCGGCACACGCTGGAGGAGCGTGCCGGGGAGCGGAAGGCACTGGAGCTGCTGCGGTTCGTGGGCATCGCCGACCGGGCCAACGACCTGGCGCGCAACCTCCCGTACGGCTACCAGCGCCGACTGGAGATCGCCCGAGCCCTGGCGACCGAGCCGAAGTTGCTCTGCCTCGACGAGCCGGCCGCCGGGTTCAACCCGGCGGAGAAGGAGGAACTGCTCGACCTGATCCGCAAGATCCGGGACCGGGGGTTCACGGTCCTGCTCATCGAGCACGACATGCGGCTCGTCATGGGGGTCACCGACCGGATCGTGGTCCTGGAGTTCGGCAAGAAGATCGCCGAGGGTTCGCCCGCCGAGGTGCGGGACAACCCGAAGGTGATCGCGGCCTACCTGGGGGAGCCCGCAGATGCTGCTTGAGATCGACGACCTGACACTGCGCTACGGCCGGATCGAGGCGCTGCACGGCATCAGCCTGCACGTCGAGGAAGGCGAAGTGGTCGCGCTCATCGGCGCCAACGGTGCCGGAAAGTCCAGCACGATGCGGGCCATCTCCGGACTCCGGCCGGTGGCCCTGGGCTCGATCCGATTCAACGGTGAGGACATCACCAACCTGCGGGCCGACCTGCGGGTGCGTCGGGGCATCTGCCAGGCACCCGAGGGGCGGGGCATCTTCCCGGGCATGACGGTGCTGGACAACCTTGACATGGGGGCGTACACCCGGCGGGACCACGCCGGGATCGCCGCCGACCTGGACCGGGTGTTCACGCTGTTCCCCCGGCTGGCCGAGCGGCGCCGCCAGCACGGCGGCACGCTCTCCGGCGGCGAGCAGCAGATGCTCGCGGTGGGCCGGGCGTTGATGAGCCGGCCGAAGCTGCTGCTGCTGGACGAGCCGTCGATGGGCCTCGCTCCGATGATCATCCAGCAGATCTTCGACATCATCACGGAGATCAACCAGCAGGGCACCACGATCCTGCTGGTGGAGCAGAACGCCCAGCAGGCGCTCTCCCGGGCCCACCGGGGGTACGTGCTGGAGACCGGCCGGATCGTCAAGGAGGGCACCGGGCAGGATCTGCTGCACGACCCGTCGGTCAAGGAGGCGTACCTGGGCGTGGCCTGAGTCGCGTCGCGGGCCGGCCGGTGGTGACACCGGCCGGCCCCGTGCTGTTCCGGCCCGTTTCAGTCGGGCGCCGACCGGGTCAGCTCCGCCAGCCGGCTGGTCAGCTCGGCGGTGCCGCGGTGTCCCTTCTCCCGGTACGTCTCCAGCGCGGTGCTCAGCTCCGTGAGTGCCCGAGCGCGCTCGCGGCGGGCCAGGTGGGCGTGCCCCAGTTCCTCGCGTGCCTCTGCCTCGATCAGCACGTCCCCGGCCAGCCGGGCCTGCTCGACGGCGCGTTGTCCCAGCCGTAGGGTCTCCAGCGGCTGCCCGGCGCGGCGGTGGGTCCGTGCCAGCCCGACCAGGATCTCCGCCATGTCCCGGGCTCCGCAGTGCGTCTCGGCGAGCGCCAACGCCGTCCGGTAGTGCTCCACCGCGTGGTCGAGCCGTCCGGCGAGCTGGTGGGCCTCGCCCAGGTTACTGGCGACCAGGGCACGCAGATGACCGGCGTCGGGCAGGGCGCGGCTGCGCTCCTCGGCCTGGGTGAGCCGCCGGATCGCCTCGGCGGGACGCCCGGCGTTGTTCTCGATCGCCGCGAGGTTCAGCAGCGCCGTCGCCGCGCCGAGCTGGTCGCCCTCGGCGACCCGCAGCTCGTACGCCCGGGCGCAGTGACCGGCCGCCTCGTCGTGCCGGCCGAGCAGGCTGAGCGGGATCGCCAACCGGCCGCTGAGCATGGCCTCGCCCCGGGCGTCGCCGACCTGCCGCGCGGCTCGGACACCACGTGTGTACAGGTCGATCCAGCGGTCGCGTTGGTGACGGCGGAACAGCCAGCCGTACATCGCCGCGGCGATCTGCCAGGCGAGTTGCGGATGGTCCGCCTCGGCCCGCTCGACGGCCGCCACCAGGTTGTCGGCCTCCGCGTCCAGCCAGGCCAGCGCGGCCGGCAGGTCGGCGAAGCGTACCGGGGACCCGGCGGTGTCGAAGTTGGGCCGTTCCGCCGGACGCAGCACGCGGTCGGCCGCGGCGGCGGTGTTCCGGTAGAAGGTGAGCGTCCGCTCCAGTGCCGCCGTCGCCGCGACCGGGTCGGCGGCAGCCTGTTCGGCGGCGAACAGCCGGACCAGGTCGTGCATCTGATGGCGGCCGTCGACGGAGCGCACCAGGTGAACGGCGGCCAACCGGTCGAGCAGGTCCCGGGTCACGGGCGGTGGCAGCCCGGCCAGCGCCGCGCACGCGTCGGTGCCGGGACGCTGCCCCGGGTGCACGCCGAGCAGGTGGAACATGGTGCGGCTCGGACCGTCCAGCGCGGTGAGGGAGACCTGGAGGGCCGCTCGTACCGAGACGTCCTCCGCCGTCAGCAGGCCGATCCGGTCGCCCTCGGCGGCGAGCCTCCCGGCCAGCGCCGTTCCGCCGCCGAACTCGCCCAGCCGCGCGGCGGCGATCCGAGCGCCAGCGGCAGCCGGTCGCACAGTTCGGCGATCCGGCGCAGCTCCGCCGACTCGTCCGCCGCCGAGGCAGCGAGCCCCTGCCGGAGGAGGTGCTGTGCGTCGGATTCGGTGAGCGGGGCGAGGACGACCTGGGTGGCGCCGTGGGTGGCGACCAGGCCGTCGAGGCGACGCCGACTGGTGATCAGCACGAGACTGCTACCGGCGCCCGGCAGCAACGGCCGGACCTGGTGCGAGGAGTCGGCGTTGTCCAGCAGGATCAGCACCGGCTGGCCGGCCAGCTCGGAGCGGTAGCGGGCGGCCCGCTCGTCGAGGTCGGCGGGAATGGCGTCCCCGGGCACGCCGAGGGCCCGCAGGAACCGCTCCAGCACCGTGGCGGGGGCGACCGGCTCGGCGGTGCCGCGCAGGTCGGCGTACAGGTGGGCGGCGGGCCGCTGGTGCAGCCGGGCGTGGGCGAACCGCAGGGCGAGCGCCGTCTTGCCGACCCCGGCGGGACCGACGAGCGCGACGATCCGGCTGCCGGTGCGCACGGCGGCGTCGAGGTGCGTCAGCTCGGCCCGCCGCCCGACGAAGCCGCCCGGTTCCGCGGGCAGTTCGGCCGGTCCCGGCGGGAGCGTCGGGGTGGACATGGCGACGTCTGGCGGCGATCCGTCCGGTTCGACGGCGCGGAGCAGGGTGAGGTGCAGGTGCCGCAGTTCGTCACTCGGGTCGGCGCCCAGTTCGGCGGCGAGCCAGCGCCGGTGCTGCTCGTAGGCCCGCAGCGCGTCGCCGGGGCGGTGGCTGGCGGCGAGGGCGCGCATGAGCGACAGGGTGAAGCGTTCCCGGCTGGGGTGCTGCGCGGCGAGCGGGCCCAGCCGTTCGACGAGCACACCGGCGTCGGCGTCCGTGTTCAGCTCAGCCTCGAAGAGCTGCTCCAGGGCGGTCAACCGGGCATCCTCGAGCGATTCGACCTCGGGTGGTGGCGGTTGGCGGGGCAGCCACCCACCGAAGGCCGGCCCCCGCCACAGGGCGAGGGCTTCGCGCAGCAGGTCTCGCCGCTGCGGCCAGTCGAGCGCCCCGTCAGCAACGCCGCCGCGGGCAACCAACAGCCGGAACCGGTGCACGTCGACGGTGGTGGGATCGAGCAGCATCCGGTAGCCGCTGCCGTCGGTCAGGATGGTCAGCTGCTCGTCGCCGATGCCGGCGGCGGTCAGGGCGGTGCGCAGCTCGGACACCCGCGAGTGCACCATGGCGCGGGCGGTGCGCGGTGCGCGGGCGGACCACAGCAGGTCGACGAGCTCACTTGTCGACACCAGTGTGTTGGCGCGTAGCGCGAGTATCCCGAGCAGGAGACGGTGCAGCCGGCGACCGACGGCGACGGGCCGCTCGTGGTGCCGGATCTCGACGGGACCGAGCAGGTGTAACTCCACGGACGTCCTCTGCGGCGCGGCGAACGGGACTCGCCGCGAGTTTAGGACCAGACGGGAAGGCTGCTACCGGGGCACCGGAACATGGCGGACCGCCACCGGTGCCGGCGAGGCGTCCGGCACCGGCGGGGCCGGCCTTCGCCGGGCCGGCCCCGCGCCGAGTGGTCGGCGAAGGACGCTGCAGGCGGACCTGTCGGCCCGCCCGCCCCCGAATGGTCCTTCGCCGTGCGTGCGGTCGTGACGGCGCCTCGCCTGGGAGGACATCGGCCGGTGGGCGGGTCGCGACACCGCCGGCCGTTGCCGTCGGTCTGCGTCCCGTCACCGAAGTCGCCGCACGTCCGCCCGCCAGCATTACCGCTGGACCTTCCCGTTCCCTTCCCGCTCGGCTGCGAGCTGCGGTTTCGCCGGGAGGCCACCGGCTGCCGGCCGGCCACGTCGGGGCGGTTGTTGTCGGCGGTACGGACTAGAGTCGCAGCCGTGACAGCTACGACCCCGCGCCTGCTCCTCGTCGACGGACACTCCCTGGCCTACCGGGCGTTCTTCGCCCTGCCGGTGGAGAACTTCTCCACCACGACCGGGCAGCCGACAAACGCGGTCTACGGCTTCACCTCGATGTTGATCAATGTGTTGCGGGACGAGCAACCGACCCACATCGTCGTCGCCTTCGACGTGTCCCGCCGGTCCTTCCGCACCGAGAAGTACGCGGAGTACAAGGCGGGCCGCAGTGAGACCCCGACCGACTTCAAGGGCCAGGTCAGCCTGGTGAAGGAGGTCCTGGCGGCGCTGCGGGTGCCGGTGGTGGAGAAGGAGGGCTACGAGGCCGACGACGTCATCGCCACCCTGGCCTGCCAGGCCCGTGACCAGGGCATGCCGGTGCTGATCTGCACCGGTGACCGGGACGCGTTCCAGTTGGTCGACGAGCAGATCACCGTGCTCTACCCGCGCAAGGGCGTCTCCGACCTGGCGCGGATGGACCCGGCGGCGGTCGAGACGAAGTACGGCGTGACCCCCGGCCGTTACCGTGACCTGGCCGCCCTGGTCGGCGAGACCAGCGACAACCTGCCCGGCATCCCCGGCGTCGGCCCGAAGACCGCGGCGAAGTGGATCAACACCTACGGTGGGGTGGTGGGCGTCATCGCCCGGGCCGACGAGATCAAGGGCAAGGCGGGGGACAGTCTCCGGGAACGGCTCGCCGACGTGATCCGCAACTACGAGATCAACCAGCTGGTCGCCGACCTGGAGCTACCGGTGCGCCCCGAGGACGCCCGCTGGCAGGGATGGGACCGGGAGGCGGTGCACCAGGTCTTCGACACGCTTCAGTTCCGCATCCTGCGCGACCGTCTCTACCAGTACCTGGAGGCGGTCGAGCCGGAGGCGGAGTCGGGCTTCGACCTGGTCGGTGAGGTGCTGGCCGAGCCCGGGGCGCTGGCTGGCTGGCTGGCGACGCACGCACCGGCCGGCACCGGGGTCGGCGTCGCGGTCAAGCTCGACACCGGGCCGAACCGCCGGCACACCGCCACCGTCACCGGGATGGCGCTGGCCACCGCCGACGGCGCGGCGGCCTGGTTCGACCCGGCTCAGCTGGAAGCCGCCGACGAGGCGGCGCTGGCGGCGTGGCTGGCCGACGAGACCCGGCCCAAGGTGCTGCACGACAGCAAACCGGCCGTGCTCGCCTTCGCCGCGCACGGCTGGGCGCTGGCCGGCATCGCCCGCGACACCCAGATCGCCGCGTACCTTGCCCGCCCCGACCAGCGCTCCTACGACCTGACCGACCTGGCACTGCGCTACCTGCATCGGGAGCTGCGGGTCGACGCACCGGAGTCCGGCCAGCTGACCCTCGACGGTCTTGGCGGCGACGGCGCGGCCGAGCAGAACCTCATGCTGCACGCCCGCGCCACCCTCGACCTGGCCGACGCGATCGACGCGGAGCTGTCCCGCGACGGGGAGCAGTCGGCCCGGCTGATGGCCGGGGTGGAGCTGCCGCTGATGCGGGTGCTGGCGCAGTTGGAGCGCACCGGCATCGCCGCGGACACCGACTACCTGACGGAGTTGGAGGCGCACTTCGCCGCCGAGGTGAAGGCGGCCGCGCAGGGCGCGTACGAGGCGGTGGGGCGGGAGTTCAACCTCGGCTCGCCCAAGCAGTTGCAGGAGATCCTCTTCGGTGAGCTGAATCTGCCCAAGACCAAGCGGATCAAGACGGGTTACACCACCGACGCCGACGCGTTGCAGTGGCTCTACGCGCAGAACCCGCATCCGGTGCTGGCCCACCTGCTGCGGCACCGCGACGTGGCCAAACTCAAGTCGACGGTGGACGGGCTGCTCAAGTCGGTCTCCGACGACGGGCGCATCCACACCACGTTCAACCAGACGGTGGCCGCCACCGGACGGCTCTCCTCCACCGAGCCCAACCTGCAGAACATCCCCATCCGTACCGAGGAGGGGCGCCGGATCCGCCGCGCCTTCGTGGTTGGTGAGGGCTTCGAGTGCCTGCTGACCGCCGACTACAGCCAGATCGAAATGCGGATCATGGCGCACCTGTCGGCCGACGACGCGCTGATCCAGGCGTTCAACTCCGGCGCCGACTTCCACGCCGCGACGGCCTCGTCGGTCTTCACGGTGCCGCTGGCGGAGGTCACCCCGGACCAGCGGCGCAAGATCAAGGCGATGAACTACGGCCTGGCGTACGGGCTCAGCGCCTTCGGTCTGTCCCAGCAGCTCGGCATCAGCGCCGAGGAGGCGCGCGGGTTGATGGAGAACTACTTCGCCGGGTTCGGCGGCGTGCGGGACTACCTCCAGGAGGTGGTCGCCCGGGCCCGCCAGGACGGCTACACCTCCACCATTCTCGGCCGCCGGCGTTACCTGCCCGACCTGGTCAGCGACAACCGGCAGCGGCGGGAGATGGCCGAGCGGATGGCGCTCAACGCCCCCATCCAGGGTTCCGCGGCGGACATCATCAAGGTCGCCATGCTGCACGTCGACACCGCCCTGCGCGACGCCGGGCTGCGCTCCCGGATGCTGCTGCAGGTGCACGACGAGCTGGTCTTCGAGGTGGCACCCGGCGAACGGGCGGCGCTCGAGGAACTGGTCCGACGTGAGATGGGTGGGGCGTACCCGCTGTCGGTGCCGCTGGAGGTGTCGGTGGGTGACGGCCGCGACTGGAACAGCGCCGACCACTGAGCCGGTCTCGGAGGGGTTTCGGGGCCGCCCTGGAGGGGCTTCGGGGTACCCGTGGAAGGGGTTTCGGGGCAGCCCGACCCGCTCCGGGCGGTCAGGCTTGATCCCTGCGCGGGTCGGGCTGCCCCGAAACCCTGACGTGGTCGCGGAACGCGGGTCGGTCACGGGCATGTGGACGAACCGTGCGTTGATGGCAGGCAGTTTCGGGGAAGTTGCTGTTTCCAGGGCCGGCTGACACATCGACTTCGCCGGAGTTGTCGCCTGCTGGTGCTGGTGCTGGTGTGGTGGTGGGTGGGTGGGGTGCGCGGGTTGTGGGTTCAGCGGGCGGGGCCGCGGCGGGACTTGGGTGGGGTGCCGTGGCGGTCGAGGGCCTTGCGGGAGGGGCCGCCGGGCGGTGGCAGCGGTGCCTTGACCGGGTCGTGGCCCCAGTTCATCAGCGAGTACCGCCACCGGGTGTCGCGCACGTCGCCGCTGGGCCGCTGGGCCATGTGCCGCCGCACGTACCCGACGACCTTGCGCATGTGCTTGTAGTCGGCCTCGGTCAGTTGGCCACGCTTGCGGCGCAACAGATCGATGATCTTTCGGCCGGACTCGTGGCCGACCGTCTCGCCGCCGCCGCTGCCCTTCCGCCGCCAGCCGACATGCTTGGACTCGTCGGTGTCCAGCCACGTGGACAGCTCGCCGGGCTTCATGTTCACCGCCTCGGTGAACTCCCGGTAGGTCTGGTCGGGGTCGTCACGACTGCTCACGGCGCAACACCTCCGGGCGGTGGGCCACATCCCGGCCCGAGTCGTCGTTGCGGATGCGGTACTGCGGCTGCTCCGGTGTCGCGTTCACGGCGTGCCCGCGTACGTGGGTGCGTTCGGTCAGCTTCTCCTTGACCACACCGTGGGCCCGGCCGCTGTGGCTGGCCCAGGAGACGTGGTCGCCGGTGCGGAACTCCTCGTCGGCCATGCCGCCCGGGTACCCGGGCACCTTCGGGGAAAACGCCGCCGCCCTGCCCCGGCCGTGCCGAAGGCCGGCGGACGGGTAGGGCGGCGGCGCCGGTCACCTCAGGACGCGTCGGTCCGGGTCGAGCGAGCGGGGCAGCGTGATGACGATCCACTCGTTGTCCTCGGCCACCTCGGCGGTACGACCGGTCGAGAACGGGAAGTTGTTGTCGTTGAGCACCGCCACCCGCCGCTTGTCCAGGATCACCACGTTCTCGATGGTCTGGAAGGGGAACGTGAAGGTGGTGTCGAAGCCACCCAGCCGCTTCGGGTTGGCGACGTTCATCAGATCGACGAGCAGGGTCTTGTCCAGCAGGCCGTCCCGGTCCCGGTCGCGGGCGTCGGCGACGTAGAGCCGCTTGACCACTGCGGTGGGGCCCTGACCGCCGTCCCGCTCGATGATCAGGAAGCGGTGCCGGTCGATCGCGATCGCGTCGCCGATCGCGAGGTTCGGCGCTTCGAGTCGGTAGGTGAGACGCTTGCCGGTGTAGCGGCCGGTGCGCCTGTCGAACTCGTTGAGCCGCAACTGGCCGGGAGCGTCACCGGCGACGGTGCCCTCCAGCAGCGCGTAGAGATGGCGGCCGTCGGGGGAGGCGGCCAGGCCCTCGAAGCCCCGGCTGCTGGCGAGGGTGGCGGGGACGCCGGTGCGCGCGGCGGTTTCCGGGGCGACCACACCGTCGAGCGGGATCGGCGCCCGCAGCAGTCGGCCGGCCCGGTCGAAGTGCAGTAGGTACGGTCCGAACTCGTCGCCGATCCAGTAGCTGCCGTCGGCTGCCTTGACGATCGACTCGATGTCGAAGTCGGCGCCGGTGAGCACCCGGTCGGTGCGGGTCAACTGCCACGGCACGTGCCCGTCGGGGTCGGTGAGGTTGATCCCGCCGACCACGTCGACGTCGCCGGTGGCGAACACCGGAGCGAGCCGCTGGATGCGCAGCAGGAAGTCCGCCGAGTTCGCCTGGTTGCCGTAGCCGTTGTCGGACAGCACGTCGAAGGTGCCGTCGCCGTTGTCGGCGATACCGGAGAAGCCCTGGATCGGCTGGTCGGCGAAGGGTGTGGGGTAGCCGTTGGTGTTGCCGGTGACGAGGCTGCCGGAGGGCTCGCTGCCGGGTACGAAGGTGGCGGCCGGCAGCGACGCGAAACCCGTGAGGGTCGGCCTGGCGGTCGTCGGCGCACCGGCGAAGGACGCGGTGCCGCCCAGGGTGAGGGCGAGGGTGAGGACGCCGGCACCGGCGAGTGCCCGCCCCAGGCGGGTGGCGGTGATCTGTCTCATGCGCCCGGACGTTAGGGAGCGCGGGTGAACTGGGGGAAACCTGGCGATGGCCACCGTCGGGCGTCCGGTGACCGGTTTGTCCGGCGGTCGGCTATCCGGTGAGGTCGCGGACCGGAAGTTTGATCTCGAACGGTTCGGTCAGCTCGATCAGCTCGGCGCTGTCGGAGACGAGTTCGTACTGTCGCTCCCCGCCCGGCCCGATCCGGTCGCCGAGGCGGTACGCGTACACGTGCACCGGGTTCTGCTCGATGCGCCAGTAGAAGGGGATGCCGGCGGCGGCGTACTCGCCCGGCTTGGCGAACCGGTCGACCCGGCGGGTGCCCGGCGAGACGACCTCGACGGCCAGCACGACGTCCGCCGGCCGCAGCCGGGACCGGTCGGATGGCAGCCCGGCGCGGCAGAGCAGCACGTCCGGTTGCCGGCTGGTGTTGTGGCTGAGCCCGACGCCGACCGCCTGGGCGGCGCGCAGGTGTGCCGGCGCGTGGGCTCGCAACCACGACGTCAGCAGGAATGAGATGTCCTGATGGCCCAGGGTGGGGGAAGGTGTCACGTGGATGACTCCGTCGACGAGTTCGACGCGGGGGGCGTCGTCCGGCAGAGCGAGCAGGTCCTCCAGCGTGTAGTCCGCACGCTGCTGCCGCATCGGGTCCGGACACCAGGGGCCAGGTGATGTCGGGACGGGCTCGGCGCTCATGCCGGCCCTCCGCCGAGCTGCGGGCCGGCATGAGGCACCACGGCACCGCGTCGATGATTCGCTCGCTGGCGCACGCTCATGACGTGAGCGTAACGCCACCCCGGGACGGCGGCGTCGCACTCGCTGTCCGCGACGGCGCCGGACCGGACAGCCGGCAGGCTCACTCGGCCGGTTTCTCGGTGATGAAGATGGCGGTGCCGGGGAAGAGTCGGCCGCGCAGCGGGCTCCACTGCCCCCAGATCCCCTCGTGTCCCTCCGGCCACCGCGGTTCCACCAGGTCCAGCAGCCGGAACCCGGCACCCACCAGCTCGCGGACCCGGTCGCCGAGGGTGCGGTGCTGTTCGACGTAGCTGGCCCGGCCGTGTTCGTCCAGCTCTACGTACGGCCGGGTGTCGAAGTACGAGTGCACCGCGGTCAACCCGCCCTCCCCGGGATCGTCCAGGAAGATCCACCGCATCGGGTGGGTGACCGAGAAGACCCACCGGCCGCCGGGACGCAGCACCCGGTGCACCTGGCCCATCAGCGCCGCCGAGTCCTCGACGAACGGGACCGCGCCGAACGCCGTGCAGGCGATGTCGAAGCTCTGGTCGGCGAAGGGCAACGCGAGCGCGTCGGCCTGCGCCAGCGGTACGCGTACCCCGCTGCGGGTGTTGGCCTGGGCCGCGTGCCGCAACATGCCGGCGGAGAGGTCCACCGCGACCGGCCGGGCGCCCTGGGTGGCGAGCCAGCGGGAGCAGGACGCCGCGCCGCAGCCCACCTCCAGCACCCGTCGCCTGCACACGTCACCGAGCAGTCGGGCGTCTGCCTCGCGCAGGCCCTCCGGGCACCAGACGAAGTCCACGTCCCCCAGGAAGTCGCCGTGTTCTGCCTGGTACGCGTCGGCGTCGGCGTCCCACCAGCGTCGGTTGGCGGTGCGGGCCTCGGCGTCACCCACCCGGCGGCGGGTCACCCGGTCGTCGTCGTTCACCAGGCCACGCTAGGCCCTCACGCTGGGAGGGCGGGCGGCGGGCCGGTGGGGTGTCTGGTCGAAATCTCCGCTTTGGCGGCTGGTGCGCCGACGAGTAGGCGGGAGGGCTTGCACGCTGTGGTAATGCAGCAGGTAGGGTAGACGATGCGCTCGCGGATCGTGTGCCTCGGCAGGGAGCAGGTGCGCGGTCGACGGAGTCACATCAAGATCTCGTTCAGCGATTTCCAGGTGGGCCCGCCGACAAATCCGTTGGCGCGCACAGGTCACCGCGACACCAGCCTGCTGTGACACACCATCCGACCGGAGCAACCGCCCACATGACGAGCAGCATCGAGGCCCCCTCGAGCGCCACCAAGGTCACCGTCGACGATCTCGGCTCAGAGGAGGCTTTCCTCGCCGCGATCGACGAGACCATCAAGTACTTCAACGACGGCGACATTGTCGAAGGCACCGTCGTCAAGGTCGATCGGGACGAGGTCCTGCTCGACATCGGCTACAAGACCGAGGGTGTCATCCCCTCTCGGGAGTTGTCGATCAAGCACGACGTGGACCCGGCAGAGGTCGTCTCGGTGGGTGACCACATCGAGGCCCTTGTCCTTCAGAAGGAGGACAAGGAGGGTCGGCTGATCCTCTCCAAGAAGCGGGCGCAGTACGAGCGGGCCTGGGGCACGATCGAGAAGATCAAGGACGAGGACGGCGTCGTCCGCGGTTCCGTCATCGAGGTGGTCAAGGGTGGCCTCATCCTCGACATCGGGCTGCGTGGCTTCCTGCCGGCCTCCCTGGTCGAGATGCGGCGGGTGCGTGACCTGCAGCCGTACGTCGGCCGCGAGCTCGAAGCCAAGATCATCGAGCTGGACAAGAACCGCAACAACGTGGTGCTGTCCCGCCGGGCCTGGCTGGAGCAGACGCAGTCCGAGGTGCGCACCGAGTTCCTCAACAAGCTCCAGAAGGGGCAGGTCCGCAAGGGCGTCGTCTCCTCGATCGTCAACTTCGGCGCCTTCGTCGACCTGGGCGGCGTGGACGGCCTGGTGCACGTCTCCGAGCTGTCCTGGAAGCACATCGACCACCCGTCCGAGGTCGTCGAGGTGGGCCAGGAGGTCGAGGTCGAGGTCCTGGACGTCGACCTGGACCGTGAGCGGGTCTCGCTGTCGCTGAAGGCGACCCAGGAGGACCCGTGGCGTCAGTTCGCCCGCACCCACGCCATCCAGCAGATCGTGCCGGGTAAGGTCACCAAGCTGGTGCCGTTCGGTGCCTTCGTCCGGGTGGACGACGGCATCGAGGGCCTGGTGCACATCTCCGAGCTGGCCGAGCGTCACGTGGAGATCCCCGAGCAGGTCGTCCAGGTCGGCTCCGAGGTCATGGTCAAGGTCATCGACATCGACCTGGAGCGTCGCCGGATCTCGCTGTCGCTCAAGCAGGCCAACGAGGGCTTTGTCGAGGGCGAGGAGCACTTCGACCCGACCCTCTACGGCATGGCCGCGACCTACGACACCGAGGGCAACTACATCTACCCGGAGGGCTTCGACCCGGAGACGGGCGAGTGGCTCGAGGGGTACGACAAGCAGCGCGAGACCTGGGAGAACCAGTACGCCGAGGCGCGGCAGCGCTGGGAGGCGCACCAGAAGCAGGTGCAGACGTCCCGGGCCGCCGAGGCCGAGGCCGCCGCGAACCCGCAGCCGGCCCCCGCGGCCGGCGGCACCACCACCTCGACCAGCGCGGCGCCGAGCCGGCAGGCCGAGGAGCCGGCGGGCACGCTGGCCACCGACGAGGCGCTCGCCGCACTGCGGGAGAAGCTCGCCGGCGGCAAGTGACCCGATGACACCTTCGGTTCGGCGCGTCTGACGCCCCGCCGAGACCCGAAGCTGTCGGCTGACCACAGAGGGCCCCGCCCCGACCCCGGTACTCCGGGTCGGAGCGGGGCCCTCCTCGTCCCCGTTGATCATGAGGTTGACGGCACTTTGAAGATCAACAATTGCCGTCAACCTCATGATCAACGCAGGGTGGGTGGGGCGGGGTTGGCGGGGGTGGGGTGATCGGGTTGACTGGGTGCCGTGCTGAGGGTGGGGTTGACCGGTGGGATCGGTTCGGGCAAGAGCGCGGTGGCCGGACGGCTGGTCGAGCGGGGTGCGATACTCATCGACGCCGATCAGCTCGCCCGGGAGGTGGTCGCGCCCGGCACCGAGGGTCTCGCCGAGGTCGTCGCCGCCTTCTCCGACCGGGTGCTGGACGCCGACGGGGCCCTGGACCGGGCTGCCCTGGGTGAGTTGGTGTTCGCCGACGAGTCGGCCCGGCGCCGGCTGGAGGCGATCGTCCACGGTCGGGTCCGGGCCCGTACCGTCGAGCTGACCGCCGCCGCCCCGGCGGACGCCGTGGTGGTCAACGACGTCCCGTTGCTGGCCGAGGTGGGGTTGGCGCCCACGTACCACCTGGTGGTCGTGGTGCAGGCGGGGGTGCACATCCGGTTGGCGCGGCTGGCCCGTGATCGGGGGATGAGCCGGGCGGAGGCGCAGCGCCGGATCGCCGCCCAGGCCGACGACGCCCGCCGCGCGGCGGTGGCGGACGTGTTGCTGGCCAACGAGGGCACCCTCGACGACCTGCACGCGGCGGTCGACGCGCTCTGGCGTGACCGGCTGGTGCCCTTCGAGGACAACGTGCGTCACCGGCGGGCGGTGCGGGCGGGCCGGGTGACGCTTGTCGAGCCGAACCCGAGTTGGCCCCAGCAGTACGCCCGGCTGGCGGACCGGATCCGGCACGCGATCGCCCCCGCCGACCTGCGGATCGACCACATCGGCTCGACCGCGATGACCGGGTTGGCCGCCAAGGATGTCATCGACATCCAGCTCAGCGTGCCGTCCCTCGCCGACGCCGACGGTGTGTTGGCCGAGCGGCTGGCCGACGCCGGTTTCCCCCGGTTGCCGGGCGACTGGTGGGACAGCCCCCGACCAGCCGGTGGCGACCGGTGGGCGAAGCGGCTGCACGGCAACGCCGACCCGGCCCGACCGGTGCATCTGCACCTGCGGGTGACCGGTTCGCCGGGCTGGCGGTACGCCCTGCTGATGCGCGACCACCTGCGCGCCGACCCCGACCGACGGGCCGCGTACCTGGTGCTCAAGCGGGAGCTGGCGGCGTCCGCGCCGGACAGCGGCGCGTACGCCACGGCGAAGGACCCGTGGTTCGACGAGGAGCACCTCCGGGCGGAGGAGTGGGCCGCACGCACCGGTTGGCGCCCCTGAGGGGCGGGTTGCCGCGGCGACGTGGGTGCGCATCCGGCGGTCGGGTCAGCGTTTCCGCGGCGGCGTCAGCCGTGGTACCCGTCCCGGGGTCAGGTCGAGCTGCGCCCAGGCGCCGGAGCGGGTCGACAGTTCCAGCCGGCGCAGCGTCCCGGACCGGTCGACCCAGTAGCGCAGCGGTCCGCGGCCGGTGTCGACCTGCACCACGTCGACGCTGGTGCCGGCGAGGCTGTCGCCGCGTACCCGTACCGTCCCGCCCCCGCGTCGGGGTGCTGAGCGGCCCGCAGCGCGGCGGCCACCAGCGGGTCGACGGCCTGCGTGCGATGCGGTCCCGTCCGCCAGCCGGTGGCCGGTGGCGGCAGTGGCGGACGTGCCGACCCGCCGCCGTCGATGCGGGTGACCTGGCGGCGGTGGTGACGGACCAGGGTGCGTCGTGCGTCCGTGTCGAGGTCGGTCACCGCGAGGTACGCGCTGTCCGACGTCCAGCTCAGCCAGCCGCTGCCGCGCAGGTTGGTGGCGGCCGAGACGGGCATGGTCAGGGTGGCCGTCGCCCCGCCGACGGCGCGCAGGCGGGACGGCATTCGTCGCCAGCGGTCCCGTTCCGCTGGGGTCAGGGCGCGGGCAGGCCCGGGCGACCGCCGAGCGCCTCGACGGGTCGAAGCGTCGGACGGTCGGCCCGGTTCAGGGCCACCGTGACCGGTCCGATCCCGGTCACGTCGGTGAGTACGCGGTGCAGGCGGCCGGCCCGGTCCAGCCAGTAGCGGGTGGGGGCGGCGGTGTCCGGCGTGGCGGCAGCGGGGGTGCGGCTCGCCGGTACGACCGGGTTCGGGGTGGCGACCTCCAGTACGTCGACCGGCTCACCGTTGAGGTGCTCCCGGCCCACCCAGCGACCGGCCCACCGGTCCGCCGGATCGGGCCGGTCGGCGGCGAGCGCGAAGATCAGCCCGAGCAGCGGTGCGAGATCCGGGTCGGCGGGCAGCCGCCAACCGTCGGCCGGTGGCACCAGGGGCGGCATGGCCGGCGTCGGTACGGCCGTCGGGTCGGGTCTGATCACCAGCACGGTGGGGGTGGCCTGGGCAAGACCGCGCGACGCGCCCGCGCCCGGGCCCCCACGTCGAGGTAGGCCAGCCCCCGGGCCCAGTCGACCCAGCCGAGCAGGTCGGTGCGGGTGGCGCCGGCGCCGGCGGTGACGTGCAACCCGGCCCGCAACTCGCGGTAGTTGGCCACCCGCATGGTGGCCAGGCGTTCCCGTTCGGCCGGGGTCAGGTCCCGTGGCGGCGGGCCGTCCGGTGCCCAGTTGACGAGCGTGGCCACCAGCGTCACGCCGGAGAGCACCGCGGTGAGCGCCAGCCCGGCGAGGGTGAAGCGGCGTCGGCGGTTGGGTACCCGTCGTGGGTCGTCGGCCGCGGCGGCCGTGCCGGCCAGATCTTCCTCCTCGGCCCGGTTCCCGGCGGCCAGGTCGAGCAGGCCGCCGGAGACCACGGCCCGGCGGACGCCCGGCCGTGGCTGCGCCGACGCGGTGCCGGCCAGGTTGAGGACCGCGGGCGGTGCGAGACCGGCCCGGTGGCGGTTGCCCGCGCGGTGCCGGCGGGGTGCGCACGGGCGTGACCGGTCGGTCCGGCATGTCCACCGCCGCCCGGGCTGCCGCCGCCGGCCGGGGCGCCGGCCCGGGTCGGATCGGTGCGCGGCTCGTCGGGTACGCGGCGACGGCTGTCGGACGGCGGTTGTGAGCTGCTCTCCACGGGAGGATGAACGGTGCGGACCACGCGGGGGTGACGAGCAGGGGCGCCCGCGGCGGCCGGTCAGCGCGCTCCGCGCGACCACGTCCGGTGCGCACGCCAGGCATGCCGGGTGCTGCGACCCTCGGTGCCGGGGGTGGCGTGGCCTGTGCGGCCCGCCACCGGCCCGGTCGGCCGCCGCGAGCGGCCTACGGGAAAAGCGTAGCGGGGTGAGAAGAACCACACAATGCGAATATCGAAGCCGATCAGATGCCGCACGTAGTCGCCGGGGCGGACCGGCTCTGACTGTCGGAGCCCCGGCGTACCGTTGAGGTCATGGCGCTCGACATACCCCGGCTCGACGGCCGTTTCCAGGTCATCAGTGATTTCCAGCCGGCCGGTGACCAGCCGGCGGCGATCGACGACCTGGAGCGGCGGGTGCGTCGCGGCGACCGCCACACGGTGCTGCTCGGCGCGACCGGCACGGGCAAGAGCGCCACCACCGCCTGGCTGATCGAGCGGCTGCAACGTCCCACGCTGGTGCTGGCCCCCAACAAGACGCTCTGCGCGCAGTTGGCGAAGGAGTTCAGCGAGCTGCTGCCGGACAACGCGGTGGAATACTTCGTCTCGTACTACGACTACTACCAGCCCGAGGCGTACATCCCGCAGACCGACACATACATCGAGAAGGACTCCTCGATCAACGAGGAGGTCGAGCGGCTGCGGCACTCGGCGACGATGTCGCTGCTCACCCGACGCGACGTGGTCGTGGTCGCGACGGTGTCGGCGATCTACGGGCTGGGCACCCCGGAGGAGTACCTCGACCGGGCGGTACGGGTGGCGGTCGGCCAGGAGCTCGACCGGGACCAGCTGCTGCGTCGCCTGGTCGACATCCAGTACACCCGCAACGACATGGCCTTCCAGCGCGGCACCTTCCGGGTCCGCGGCGACACGCTGGAGATCATTCCGGCGTACGAGGAACTCGCCGTGCGCATCGAGCTCTTCGGCGACGAGGTGGAGAAGCTCTACTACCTCAACCCGTTGACCGGTGACGTGGTGCGCGAGGTGGACCATCTGCTGATCTTCCCGGCGACGCACTACGCGGCGGGTCCGGAGCGGATGGAGCGGGCGGTCCGCGACATCGAGACGGAGCTGGGCGAGCGGCTGGCCGAGCTGGAACGGCAGGGCAAGCTGCTGGAGGCGCAGCGGCTGCGGATGCGCACCACGTACGACATCGAGATGATGCGGCAGGTGGGCTTCTGCTCGGGCATCGAGAACTACTCGATGCACATCGACGGCCGGCTGCCCGGCAGCCCGCCGCACTGCCTGCTGGACTACTTCCCCGACGACTTCCTCACCGTGGTCGACGAGTCGCACGTGACGATTCCCCAGATCGGCGGCATGTACGAGGGCGACGCCTCGCGCAAGCGGATGCTCATCGACCACGGATTCCGGCTGCCCAGCGCCGCCGACAACCGACCGCTGCGGTTCGACGAGTTCCTGGAGCGGGTCGGCCAGATGGTCTTCCTGTCGGCGACCCCGGGTCCGTGGGAGCTGGAGCACGCCCAGGGCGAGTTCGTGGAGCAGGTGATCCGCCCGACCGGGCTGGTCGACCCGGAGGTGGTGGTCAAGCCCACCAAGGGGCAGATCGACGACCTGATGCACGAGATCAAGCTGCGTACCGAGCGCGACGAACGGGTGCTGGTCACCACGCTGACCAAGAAGATGGCCGAGGACCTGTCCGACTACCTCCTGGAGAACGGCATCCGGGTGCGTTACCTGCACTCCGAGGTCGACACGCTGCGCCGGGTGGAGCTGCTGCGCGAGCTGCGCCGTGGCGACTACGACGTGCTGGTCGGCATCAACCTGCTGCGGGAGGGCCTCGACCTGCCCGAGGTGTCGCTGGTGGCGATCCTGGACGCGGACAAGGAGGGCTTCCTGCGCAGCGGCCGGTCGTTGATCCAGACCATCGGCCGGGCGGCCCGTAACGTCTCCGGCCAGGTGCACATGTACGCCGACAAGGTCACCCCGTCGATGGCGGACGCGATCGAGGAGACGAACCGGCGTCGCGCCAAGCAGATCGCGCACAACGAGGCGCACGGCGTCAGCCCGGAGCCGCTGCGCAAGAAGATCCACGACATCCTCGACGACATCTACCGTGAGGCGGAGGACACCGAGGCGACGCGGGTCGGTGGGGCGGTGCGGCAGCTGTCCCGGGGTAAGGCGCCGGTCAAGGAGACCCGCAGCCGGGCCCGGGGCGGGGCGGCCACCCCGGCGCGCGAGGGCATGGCACGGGCCGAGCTGGCGCAGCTCATCCAGGAGCTCAACGACCAGATGCTGGCCGCCGCGCGGGAGCTGCAGTTCGAGTTGGCCGCCCGGATCCGCGACGAGGTCGCCGACCTCAAGAAGGAGCTGCGCGGCATGGACGCCGCTGGCGTGCGATAGCCGCCGCCGGCTGGACAATCCACTTCCTACGGTGGGGGGATAGCGGAATGCGAGCGTCCTATTGCGCTAAGTGATCGCCGTGCGTACTCTCCCTCGGTGGGAGGCAGGGATGCCGTTGCCAACGAGTCCGGTCATTCGACGTGCGCGACTGGGCGCCGAGCTGCGTCAGCTACGCCGGCGGGAGGCGCTGACGCTGGAACAGGTGTGTGAGCGGCTCGGTTGGGCGTCCACCTCCAAGCTGTCCCGCATCGAGCTGGGGCAGAGCCGCCCCGACCTGGCCGACGTGCTCGATCTGCTCGATGTCTACGAGGTGCCGTCGCGGCAGCGCGACGCCCTGATCGTCATCGCCCGGGACGCCGCGACCAGTCGGGGCTGGTGGAAGTCGCTCGGGGAGATGGGCGAGCGGCAGCGCACGTACGCCGAACTCGAAGCCGGCGCGGCGGGCATCGTGGAGTACCAGCCGGCGATCGTGCCCGGCCTGCTGCAGACCCCGGCGTACGCCCGACTGCGCATCGTCGCCGGTCAGCTCATCGATGCGACGGTGGACGTGGAGGCCGACCTGCGGGCCCGGGCCGCCCGGCAGGCGGTGCTGCGCCGCGTCGAACCGCCCCGCTACACGGCGCTGCTCACCGAGCTGGCCTGTGAACCGGGCGACGACCCGGTGGAGGTGTGGCGCGAGCAGTTGGCGCAGCTGCTCGAACTGGCCGCGCTGCCGCACGTGACGATCCGGCTGCTGCGGGTCGGTGCGGGCCGGCGCCCGTTGCCGCTGACCCCCTTCTCCTGTTACTCCTTCCCGGACCCGGCGGACCCGCGCACGGTGATGTTGGAGGCGCTGACCACGGATGTGCGACTGACCACCGCGACGGACGTCGACAGGTACGAACGGATGACCGACTGCCTGCTGGAGACGGCGTTGCCGGAGGAGGAGACGCTGCGGGCCCTGGCCCGCCGGCTCGACGGGTGACACATCGCCCCGGTCGTGCGCAGCGTCGGCAGGTCACGCACGCAAAGGCGTCGGCACCGGACCCGGCGCCCCCGAAGCCGTCGGGGTCGGTGCCGACGCGAGACGCACGATAGGTGGACGGTGTGACACTTTCTCGACTCGGTGCGTGGTGCTCGGGTGTCGGTCAGGCGGGCACGTCGACGAAGTGCTCGACCCGCGGCGGGGTGGCGAAGTGCGGACCGATCAACTCCCGCCAGCCGACGAAGCGTTCCGTGGCCCGGAAGTTCCGCTCGTGAGCCTCGACGGTGTCCCACTCGACAAGCAGCACGAAGCGGGTGGGGGACTCCAGGCCCCGGGTCATGCGTACCGAGCGGCAGCCGGGCGTGCCGGCGAGCAACGGATGCCCCTGGGCGTAGGCGGCGGCGAACGCCTCCTCGTGGCCGGGGATGACGTCGATGAGCGCAACCTCGAGGACCATGGCGGCAGCCTGCCACACCGCTGCCGGGTCCAGGCCGGGGCCGGTCGGTTGCCCCATCCGCTGGCCGCCCGTGCCGGACCAGCCACCGTAGTAACCCATCCTCCTAGGATGCCTAGCGGGGGTGAGGTGGCCGGCACCGCGCGTAGGGCGTACCGTGTGCCGGTTGCTGGGTGGCGGCCGGAGGAATGAAACTGTGAACGTGTCCGGACTGGTGTGGGCGGCTACGCTCGTGGCGCTGACCACGGTCCTCGTGGTGGACCTGCTCATCATCGGGCGCCGGCCTCACGAGCCGAGCGTGCGGGAGTCGAGTCTCTGGGTCGCCTTCTACGTCGGGTTGGCCCTGCTGTTCGGTGGCGGACTCTGGCTCACCGCCGGCGCGAGCGTGGCGGGGCAGTTCTACACCGGCTGGCTGACCGAGTACAGCCTCTCGGTGGACAACCTCTTCGTCTTCGTGATCATCATGGCCCGCTTCGCGGTTCCCCGGCAGTACCAGCAGAAGGTGCTGCTCATCGGCATCGTCCTCGCGCTCGTCATGCGGGGCGGTTTCATCGCCGCCGGCGCCGCGTTGATCTCGCAGTTCACCTGGGTCTTCTACGTCTTCGGAGCGTTCCTGATCTACACCGCGATCAACCTCGCCCGGCAGGGTGAGTCGAGCGAGGAGGAGTTCACCGAGAACGTCCTCATCCGCTGGAGCCGGCGGGCGCTGCCCATCTCGCGGAGTTACGAGGGTGCCCGGGTCACGGTGCGGGAGAACGGCCGGCGATTGTTCACCCCGATGCTCATCGTCATGATCGCCATCGGTACCACCGACCTGATCTTCGCTCTCGACTCGATTCCGGCGATCTTCGGGATCACCCAGGAGCCGTACCTGGTCTTCACCGCAAACGTCTTCGCGCTGATGGGCCTGCGGCAGCTCTACTTCCTTCTCGGCGGGCTGCTGGACCGGTTGATCTACCTGAGCCACGGCCTCGCGGTGGTGCTCGGTTTCATCGGGGTCAAGCTGATCCTGGAGGCGCTCGCGGACAACAACCTCCCGTTCATCAACAACGGTGAGCACGTCGGGTGGGCACCGCACATCCCGATCTGGCTGTCGCTGCTGGTCATCCTGGGCACTCTGGCGGTGGCCACGGCGGCGAGCCTGGTCAGATCCTCGCGGGACCGGCGACGCGAGCTGGCCTCAGCTCGTCGCTGAGCCCTACCGTCGGCGCGGTGCCGCACCGGGCGCGTCCCGGCCGGACGGCGTCCGTCGGTTGGCACCCGCCGCCGCGTTCGAACGACGGGCACCTTTCGAAACGATCATCGGGTACGGCACCCTGTACATGAGGGGGCGATATGACCAGTCAGCGAGCGGGCGGTTCGGACTGGACGCTCGTCGGGGCGCCCAACGCGCGGGACCTCGGTGGACTGATCGGCGTGTCCGGCCGGCGGGTGCGGCCCGGCCAGCTGATCCGTACGCCGGCGTTGGGCCGGCTCACCGACGAGGACCTGCCGGTGCTGGCGAAGCTCGAACCGGCCTGCGTGGTGGACCTTCGCGCCGAGTCCGAGGTGTCGGTGGCGCCGCCGGACCGGCTGGTCGGCGAGCCGACCGTGGTGCACCTGCCGGTGCACGACCCGGCGCATCCGGTCTTCACGTACGTCTCGGCCGTGCTGCTCGGCCACGACCTGAGCGAGTACGCGGAGCTGGCGCGGCAGGGGACACCGGCGGCGATGGCGGCCATCTACCGCTGGTTCGTCACCGGAGACTCGGCCCGGCGGGGGTTCGCCGCCGCCGTGCGGTTGGTGGCCGACGAGCGTAACCTGCCGTTGGTCTATCACTGCTCGGCGGGCAAGGACCGCACCGGTTGGCTGACCGTGGTGCTGCTGCACGCCCTGGGGGTGGACGAGGCCGCGATCCGCGCCGACTACCTGGCCCACAACCCGCTGACGGAGAGCCTGCGCGAGGTGCTCGTCGACGCGATGCGGCAGCGCCACCCGGGCCTCGACGAGGCGGCGGTCCGGCCGGTGCTGGAGGTCCGCCCGGAGTACCTCGACGCCGCGTACGCACAGGTGCGGCAGGTGCACGGGTCGTTCGGGGCGTACCTGCGCGACGGTCTGGGGATCACCGAGGAGACGGTGGCGGCGCTGCGGGCGAACCTGCTGGAGTGAGCGTGCCGAGGTCGTGGCGGGCCTGCCACACCTCGCGGGAGATGTCGGCCACCAGCTGGTTGGCGTCGACGTCGGCCCGGGCGTCGGTCTGGTCGTCGCCGACGGTGGTGCAGACGACGAGCAGGTAGGCCTCGGCGTCGGCGGGGTAGACCACCGCCGCGCCGTGTCGTACGCCGCGTACCCAGCCGTTCTTGTGGGCGAGTCGGACGCCGGCTGGCACCCCTTCGGCGATGTCCTGACGGATCTGTTGGGCACAGAGCACGTCCAGCATGGCGGTGCAGCCGGCCGGTGAGGCGATCGGACCGGGGCGGGTGGCGCCGGTGGCGACGGCGCCGAGCAGGGCGGCCAGGTCGGCGGCGGTGACCAGGTTGGTGATCTGCGCCTCGCGGGCGGCGAAGTCCTCGATGCCGCGCCCGGTGACGCTGTTCCGGGCGCCGGCGCGTTGCCAGACCTGCGCCACGGCGGGCAGTCCGACGTGTTCGATGACCAGGTTGGTGGCGAGGTTGCTGGACCGGACGATCATCCGTTCGGCGAGCCAGCGCAGCGACGCCTGCTCGCCGAGGCGGTCCCACACGGCCCCGTCGTTGTCGTAGGCGCGACGGCAGGAGTACGGCGGGGCGTCCGGCCGGGCGGAGGTGAACCGGTTGACGACCTCGACCGGGGCGTCCGGGTCGAGGTGGCCGGCCTCCGCGGCGCGGTGCAGCGCGGCGAGCACGGCCAACTTCATCGTGCTCGCCGCGTAGTGGGTGGCCTCGGCCTGCCGGGTCCAGGTGGGTGGGGCGTCGAGCCGCCCCGCGTACACCGAGATCGTGCCGGGCTCCCGGTCCAGCCGCGCGTGGAGATCGGCTGCGGCCATCGGTCGCCTCAGCCGGCGTGCTTGCGGCGGGCGGCGGTGCGGGCCCGCTGGGTCTGGTCGAGCACGACCTTGCGGATGCGCACGGCGGCCGGGGTGACCTCGACGCACTCGTCCTCGCGGCAGAACTCCAGGGCCTGCTCCAGCGACAGCTTGCGCGGCGGGATCAGCTTCTCGGTCTCGTCGGCGGTCGACGAGCGCATGTTCGTGAGCTTCTTCTCCTTGGTGATGTTGACGTCCATGTCGTCGGAACGGGAGTTCTCCCCGACGATCATGCCTTCGTACACCTCGGTGCCGGGCTCGACGAAGAGCTGGCCGCGCTCCTGGAGGTTTGTCATCGCGAACGCGGTGACGCTGCCGGAGCGGTCGGCGACCAGCGAGCCGTTGTTGCGGGTCCGCAGCTCACCGAACCACGGCTCGTACGACTCGAAGACGTGGTGCAGGATGCCGGTGCCCCGGGTCTCGGTGAGGAACTCGGTGCGGAAGCCGATCAGACCGCGGGCCGGCACCAGCCACTCCATCCGGATCCAGCCGGTGCCGTGGTTGACCAGCTGCTCCATCCGGCCCTTGCGGGTGGCCAGCAGCTGGGTGATCGCGCCGAGGTACTCGTCCGGCGCGTCGATGGTGAGTCGCTCCACCGGCTCGCAGGTCCGCCCGTCGATCTCCCGGGTGACGACCTGGGGCTTGCCGACGGTCAGCTCGAACGACTCGCGGCGCATCTGCTCCACCAGGATCGCCAGGGCCAGCTCGCCCCGGCCCTGCACCTCCCAGGCGTCCGGTCGCTCGGTGGGCAGCACCCGCAGCGACACGTTGCCGACGAGTTCCTTGTCCAGGCGGTCCTTGACCATCCGGGCGGTGACCTTGGCGCCCTTGACCCGGCCGACCAGCGGCGAGTTGTTGGTGCCGATGGTCATCGAGATCGCCGGCTCGTCGACGGTGATCAGCGGCAGCGGGATCGGGTTCTCGGCGTCGGCGAGGGTCTCGCCGATCATGATCTCGGGGATGCCGGCGACCGCGATGATGTCGCCCGGGCCGGCACTGTCGGCGGGCTTGCGTTCCAGGCCCTCGGTCATCAGCAGCTCGGAGATGCGGACCCGCTGGGTGCTGCCGTCGGTGCGGCACCAGGCCACCGACTGGCCCTTGGCGATGGTGCCCTGCCGCACCCGGCACAGCGCGAGGCGGCCGAGGAACGGGGAGGCGTCGAGGTTGGTGACGTGCGCCTGCAGCGGGGCGCTCTCGTCGTACGCGGGCGGCGGGATGGTGTCCAGCAGGGTGCGGAACAGCGGCTCCAGGCTGTGGCTGTCGTCCGGCACCGAACCGTCGGCGGGCTGGGTCAGGGAGGCGATGCCGTCGCGAGCGCAGGCGTAGACGATCGGGAAGTCGATCTGCTCCTCGTCGGCGTCGAGGTCGAGGAAGAGTTCGTAGGTGTCGTCGACTACCTCCTTGATCCGGGCGTCCGGGCGGTCCACCTTGTTGATCACGAGGATGATCGGCATCCGGGCCTTGAGCGCCTTGCGCAGCACGAACCGGGTCTGCGGCAGCGGACCTTCGCTGGCGTCGACCAGCAGCACCACCCCGTCGACCATGGTCAGGCCACGCTCGACCTCACCGCCGAAGTCCGCGTGACCCGGGGTGTCGATGATGTTGATGGTGACCGGGTCGGAGCCGTCGGCGGGCAGGTAGCGCACCCCGGTGTTCTTGGCCAGGATGGTGATGCCCTTCTCCCGTTCCAGGTCCATCGAGTCCATCACCCGCTCGGTCACCTCGCCCCGGGCGCCATAGGCGCCGGCCTGCCGCAGCATGGCGTCGACCAGGGTGGTCTTGCCGTGGTCGACGTGGGCGATGATGGCGACGTTGCGGAGGTCCGTGCGAAGCTGCATGGGCTCCATCCTCCCGCCTTGGCGGTAGCGGCGTGGCGTCGGGGTCACCCCGGGTGGTCCCGCTCCCGCGACACCGCACTGTCACACTGGCAAGGCAGTCCTGCCGAGGTGATCCGGGGGCGCCGTGCACGATCTGCTCAGTTCGGTGCAGAGCCTGCCGCCGTGGCTGATCTACGTCGTGGCGGCGCTGATCGTGGCCACCGAGACGGCACTGATCATCGGGCTGGTCGCCCCCGGTGAGGCGACCCTGCTGCTGGTGGGCTTTCTCACGTACACCGGCACGCTGCGGTTCGGTCCGGCGTTGCTGGCGATGATCGCCGCCGCCGCGTTGGGTGACGCGCTGGCGTTTCGGGCCGGCCGGCGCTACGGGCCTCGGCTGCGGGCCAGCAGGTGGGGTGCGCGGGTGGGGCCGCAACGGTGGGCGCGTGCCGACGCGATGCTCGACCGGATGGGTGGTCGGGGTGTGCTGACCGCGCGCTGGGTGGCGTTCGCCCGCACGCTGGTGCCTCGGCTGGCCGGTGCGTCCGGCATGTCGTACCGCCGGTTCGCGCCGTGGAACCTGGCCGGGGTGAGCACCTGGGTGGGTGCCTCGGTGCTGGTCGGGCACCTGGCCGGGGAGTCGTACGAGACGGTCTCCCGGCTGCTGGGCCGGGCCACCGGAGCGGTGCTGGTGCTGGTGGCCGCGTTGGTCGCGTTGGTGCTGGCCGGGCGATGGCTGGGCCGAAACCCCGACCCGGCGCGGGCGCTGCTGACCCGGGCGGCCCGGCTGCCGCCGCTGCGGTGGCTGTCGGCCCGCTACGGGCTGCTGTTCTTCCTGCTGAGCCTGCGTCTCGGGCCGGCGTGGGCGTTGCTGGCGAACCTGGCGGCCGGGGTGCTGCTGCTGTTCGTGGTGGCGCTGGTGATCGCGTGGGTGCTGCGGGTGGTGGTCCGGCACAGCGGCCTGGCCCTGGTCGACGGGGTGATCGCCGGCTGGTTCGCCGCCCGTCGTACGCCCGACGCGGTGGAGGCGACCCAGGCGGCGGTGTCGCTGCTGCGTGGCTGGTCGCTGATCGTGATGGTGGCGGTGGTGGCCCTGGTGCAGGCCTGGCGGCAGCGGCCGTGGCGGGCTGACCTGCTCAGTGTGGTCGGCACGGTCGGCGCCTTCGTGCCGCTGGTGGTGCTCGCGGCCGTGGCGGACCTGGCCGCCGGTGGGCGGGTGGTGCTGTTCTCCACGCAGAACGTGGTGGTGACGGCGAGCCTGTGCACGCTGGCGTGGCTGGTGTCGCGGGGCGCCCGCTGGCCGGTGGCGGTGGCCGCGTGGACCGTCGCGGCGGTCAGGGTCGTCACCATCGGCGGTGCCCGGCTGTACCTCGGGCTGAGCACCGCCAGCGGCACCGTCGGCGCGGTGCTGCTCGGCGCCGCCTGGACGGCGGTGTTCATGGTGGCCTGGGCCACCCGGGACCGCGCGGTGTCCGGCCGTGGCTCCGCCGCACGGTGAGGCCGGTGCCGTCGCCGGGGCTGGGTTCGGCGGTCGCGCGGGCCACGCGCGCGGCGGGCAGCGGTGTCCGGGGTGGATTCGGCGACGGTCGCGCGGGGCCACGCGCGACCGACGGTAGCTGTTAGTGTGCGGCGGGTTGGTCACGGCCGGAGGAGGTCGACATGGGGCGCAGCGTCGCACGACGGGGCGTGGCGGTGGTCGCGGCGGTGCTGCTGCTGGCCGGCGCTGGATGCGCCACTGTGGACACTCCGGCGGCGGAGGTGCCGGCCCCGGTCGCGCTGCCGGAGGAGTTGCCGGACGCTTCGGGGAGCCCAGCGGTTCGGCGGTGCCGGAGGACGCGTCGGCGACACCGTCGGCGGTGGAGTCGATGGGTGCCGCGCCGAAGGCCACCCCCAGCGCCAGCGCGTCGCCGTCGGCGGCGAAGCGGAGCCCGAAGCCGAAGCGCACCACGGCCACCGCTCCCCGGACGGTGCCGAAGCCGCCGACGGAGAAGCAGGTGCCGCCGGACCCGCCGAAGCCGCCCGCGAGCGACTGCAAGCCCAGCTACAAGGGTGACCAGGCCAGCCGTGCGCAGGCAAAGGCGGCGCTGACCGAGGCGGCCGGGCGGACGTACTGGCCGACGTCGGCGCCGGACATCCGCATCCCGGTGAGCCTGATCAAGGCGACCGCATGGCAGGAGAGCGGCTGGCAGTCCAACATCGTGGCCTGCGACAAGGGCATCGGTCTGATGCAGGTGATGCCGGAGACCGCGTCCTGGATGAACCAGCGTTTCGGGCAGAGCTACGACGTGTGGGACTACCGGGACAACGCCTACCTCGGCGGCACCTTTCTAGCCTGGCTGACTAAGTACATCGGCGACATGTACTTCGACGCCGACTACCGGCTCGACGCCGACCTGTGCACCGCCGAGTTGGACTCGTGCCTGCTCAACGCGGTCATCGCCGCGTACAACTACGGGCACGGCGCGGTGGCCCCGGAGGGTAAGCCGCTGAACATCCCCAACGCGAGCTACGTGCGTAACGTCCGGGCGTTGATGACGGAGTGCGTCTGCCTCGGGTTCTGATCCGGGTTGATCCGGCCGGGCCACCAGAAGCGTTCCCCGAGCAGGAACGCCAGGGCCGGGACCACGACCGTGCGGACCAGCAGGGTGTCCAGCAGCACACCGAGGCAGACGATGATCCCGATCTGGGTGAGGGTGATCAGCGGTAGCACGCCGAGGACGGCGAAGACGGCGGCCAGCAGGATGCCGGCGCTGGTGATGACGCCGCCGGTGACTCTTAGTGCGGAGAGCATGCCCTCGCGGGTGCCGGCGGTGCGCGCGTCCTCGCGGGCGCGGGTGACCAGGAAGATGTTGTAGTCCACGCCGAGCGCCACCAGGAAGACGAAGGCGAGCAGCGGCACGGTGGTGTCCAGCGCGGGGAAGCCGAGCACGTGGTCGAAGAGCAGCCAGGCACCACCGAGGCTGGCGAAGTACGAGGCGACGACGGTGACCACGAGCAGCACCGGAGCGAGCAGGCCGCGCAGCAGCAGCACCAGCACGGCGCCGACCAGCAGCAGGATCAGCGGCAGGATGACGCGTAGGTCCTCGGCGTCGGCCTTCGCCGCGTCGTACGTGCCGGCCACGGTGCCGCCGACGATGGCGCCGGTCGGGGTGTCGCCGCCCGCGGCGGCGGGTGGTGCCGAGTCGGGTACGGCGGCGACCGCGTCCCGCAGAGCCGCCAGCGTCCGGTCGGAGGCGGTGGTACCCGGCTCGGCCTCGAGCACCACGTCGACCTGTGCGACGGTGGGGCCGGCGGTGCCGGGGCGGGCGGAGGCCACCCCGGGCACCTCGGCGGCGGCCGCGGTGACCGCCGGCACGGTGTCGGGTCGGGTCATCACCGCCACCGGTTGGGTGGTGCCGGCGGGGAACGCGCCGGCAGGGTCTCTGCCCCGGCGACCGCCTCGGGCTGCACCCGGAACTGCTCGGTCTCCGACAGTCCGGTGCGCAGGCCGAGATTGTCCAGGGCGAGTGCGGCCAGCAGCAGCGTGGCCAGGGCCGCGACCGGCACCGGGCGGCGGATCACGGCGGCGCCGAGGCGGCCCCAGACCCGGCCTTCCCGGCCTTCGCTGCCGACCCGGGGCACGAACGGCCAGAACAGGCGCCGCCCGAGCAGCACCAGCGCGGCCGGCAGCACGAGCAGAGCCGACGCCATGGCCAGCAGGATGCCGGTGGCGCAGGCGACGGCGAGGGCCCGGTTGAGTTCCCGCTCGCTGAGCAGCAGGGTGAGCACCCCGAGCATGACTGTGCCGCCGCTGGCGAGGATCGGTTCGGCGGTGCGGCGCAGCGCGGCCCGCATGGCCGCGAAGCGGTCCGCTTCCCGGCGTAGTTCCTCCCGGTATCGGGCGATCAGTAGCAGGGCGTAGTTGGTGGCGGCACCGAAGACGAGGACGCTGGCGATGCCGCTGACGGCTCCGCCGGCGTAGTTGATGCCGACGGCGGGGATGACCGTGTCGAGCGCCCGCAGCGCCACCTGTTCGGTGGCCGCCACGACGGCCAGCGGCACCATCCACAGCAGCGGACTGCGGTAGGTGACGAGCAGCAGCAGCGCGACGACCGCGGCGGTGACCGCGAGCAGGGTGGTGTCGGCACCCTCGAAGACCTTGGTGAGGTCGGCGGTGAAGGCCGGCGCGCCGGTCACCTCGACGGTCAGCTCCGCCGGTAGCGCGGCAAGTGCCTCGCGGACCTCGGCCACGGTGGCGGCGACCGCATCCTGACCGCCCTCGGTGCTCAACGGCACGGCGACCAGGGCGACCGAGCCGTCGGGAGACAGTTGCGGCGGAGAGACCTGACCGCCGACGGTGAGCCTGCCGAGGGAGCCGGTGCCGTCGGTGAGGGCGGCGCGGTCGCCGTCGGTCAGCGGCGCGCCGTCGTCACGGGTGACCACCACGATGGCCGGCTGGACGTCGCTGGCCGGCAGTTCCTCCTGCAACCGCTCGACCTGGGTGGACTGCCAGCGGGCGGACAGGCCGGTGGCGGAGACGGGTGCCGGGTTGTCGGGGGTGGGCAACCAGAAGACGGCCGTGCCCACGGCCAGCGCCGCGAGGATGGTGAGCAAGGCGTTCAGGCGACCGCCCGCCACGCGGGTGAACACGGACATCAGGACGACCCCCCAGTCGGCAAGTATCTAGACAGTCGAGATTTTCACTCATCAAGAAATATTCTGCAACCGGTGGAGAATCTCGACGGCCGAGACGCGGCTCCGGCTCGGCTATGCTGCGAACCCGGACCTCGGGAGGAAGCGCGGGACGTGGCAGCTCACGGTATGTACCGCAGGCGCGACACGCGCCGGGACGTGCTGGTCGCCGAGATCACGGCTGAGCTGCGGCGCTACGGGGTGGACGCACAGCACGTCGGGCACGCCTTCGCCGGCCAGCACGGCCTCAACGCCACCGACCTGCAGGCACTGATCGCCGTGATGGACGCCGAGCTGCTCGGCGATCCGATCACGCCGGGCCGGCTCGGCGAACATCTCGACCTCTCCTCCGGCTCGGTCACCGCCCTGATCGACCGGCTCGAACGCGCCGGACACCTGCGCCGGGACCGGGACACCACGGACCGGCGCAAGGTGCTGCTGCGCTACGCCGAACGCGGCGCCGAACTGGCGATGGGCTTCTTCCGGCCACTGGGCGAGCGCACCGACCGGGTGATGGCCGGGTTCGGCGACGACGAACTGGAGGTGGTGTACCGGTTCATGACGGCGATGGGCGCCTCCCTGCGGGAGCACCGGGACGAGGTCCGTGCCGCCCGCACCGAGCCGCACCGACGCCGGTCGGAGTGAGTCGTGCTGGATCGTCTGGCGGCCGGACTCGCCGCCGCCGCCCTGCGACTGCCACCGGCGCGGACCCGACGGGTCACCGTCACCCGGGACATCGCCCTGCGGGTACGCGACGGTGTGATCCTGCGCACCGACCACTACGCCCCCGACCTGCCCGCCGCGCCCACCGTGCTGATCCGTACCCCGTACGGTCGGGCCGGGCCGATGCGGCTGCTCTGCCGGCTCGCCGCCGAGCAGGGATTCCACGTGGTCATCCAGTCCTGTCGGGGCACCGGCGGCTCGGGTGGTGAGTTCCAGCCGTTCGTGCACGAACGCGACGACGGCCTGGACACGCTCGACTGGCTGCGCCGGCAGCGGTGGTGGACCGGCGCGTTCGGCATGTTCGGCGCCAGCTACCAGGGATTCGTGCAGTGGGCGCTCGCGGCGGACGCCGGCCCGCAACTGCGGGCCATGGTCGCGGTCGCCACCGCCTCGACCACCCGCGACTCCACCTACGCGGGGGAGTCGTTCGCCCTGGACACGGTGCTGACCTGGGCGGAGCTGCTGCAGGCGCAGACCGTGCCGTGGCTGGCCCGCCAGTGGGAGCTCAAGCGCGGCCAGCCGAGACTGGCCGCCGCCCTGGCCCACCTTCCGTTGATCGAGGCCGACCGGGTCGCCACCGGGGTCACCGTGCCGTTCTTTCAGGAGTGGCTGAGGCACCACACCCCGCAGGCCGACTACTGGCGCAGCCGGGTCTTCGACGACCGACTGCACCTGGTCGGCGCGCCGGTGGCGATGGTCAGCGGCTGGCACGACATCTTCCTGCCGGCCCAGCTGCGCGACTACACCGCGCTGCGGGCCACCGGCGCCCGACCGCGCCTGGTGGTCGGTCCGTGGACCCACGGCAGCCCGGGACTGTTCGTCGCCGCTCTGCGCGAGGGTCTGCGCTGGCTCGACACACATCTGTCCGACGAGGGGGCCGGCGAGGCCGCTCACCCGGCCGACGCGGCCGTGCGTCTGCACGTCGGCGGCGCGGGCGGCGGCTGGCGCGATCTGCCCGACTGGCCGCCACCCGCGGACGTCGTCCGGTGGTACCTGCATCCGGCGGCGGCTCTCAGCCCCGCGGACCCGGTGCCGTCGCCGCCGGACGGATTCTGGTACGACCCGGCCGACCCGACGCCGTCGCTCGGCGGCCCACTGCTGGTGGCCCAGCGGGCCGGACCGTTCGACAACCGTCCGGTCGAGGCCCGGCCCGACGTGTTGACCTGGACCAGCGAGCCGTTGACCGCCGCGATCGAGGTGGTCGGGCCGGTACGCGCCGAGATCCATCTGCGCAGTGAGCTGACGTACCTGGACGTTTTCGTCCGGCTGTGCGACGTGGACGCCCGGGGGCGTTCGTGGAACGTCTGCGACGGGTTGGTCCGGCTCGATCCGCAGCGGTTTCCCGCCGACGGCACCGGCGCGGTCGTGGTGCCGGTCGAGATGTGGCCGACCGCCCACCGCTTCGCCCCCGGGCACCGACTGCGGCTCCAGGTCTCCGGCGGGGCTCATCCCCGCTACGCGCGCAACCCCGGCACCGGCGAACCTCTCGGCGCGGCTGTCACACTCCGTCGTGGATTCCGGGAGATCATGCACGACCCGGATCATCCGTCCGCAGTGGTCCTACCGGTCGTCCACTCTGCCTCCCAGGCTTCTCCAAGCTGAATCAGGGCGACCCTGAGCTGGGCATATACCAAAAGAGCGAGCTATCGTGGTGATACGCCCGGCGCCGTGCACCCGATTGGCCGGGCCCGCCGGTGAGCCTCTCCACCGCGTACGCGGTGTCACTGTCGTGCCTGGTCCCCGACGAGTAAACGAAGGGGGATCCATGACGCGGGCACCGGCAAATCTTCTCGCCGTTCGTCGTCTGCTGCTTGAGCATCTCAACCGCGATCCCAACCGCAGCCGCGACGCCGACCTCGAACCCAACGAGGTCGGCATCGTCGGCGACGCCAACCACCGAGGGGGCTACCACTGCGGGTCGGACCGGGTCGTCACCAACGACTACTCGGTGGTCGAGTCACCCCGCGACCGCAACGGACTGACCCTCGACGCCGCCGCCCTGGACGTGGGAACGTTTCGGCTCAACTCCGGTGGCCGTACCCACGACCTGTTCACGTTCTCGACCTGGTGCGTGGCGCAGTGCGTCGCCAACGCCCCGGACACCCGCGACATCCGCGAGATCATCTATTCGCCGGACGGCAACGTGGTCCGGCGCTGGGACCGGCTCGGTCGACGCAGCACCGGCGACCGGTCCCACCTGTGGCACACCCACTTCAGCTTCTTCCGGGACTCAATCAAGGCGAACCGCGACCAGCGGCCCCTGTTCCGCCGCTACCTGACCACCATCGGACTGCTGAACCCCGAGGAGGGGGAGAACGAGATGACACCCGAGGAGCACAACTGGCTCAGGACCGTCCACCGCAACCTCACCGTGCTGGACGGACGCAACCCCATCGGGCAGACCTACACCCGGACAACCATGGGCGAGGACCACACGGACCCCGACTTCCGGGTCTCCCACCCGACACTGCGCAGCATCGGCGCCCAGCTCACCGCGCTGCAGAGCACGGTGAACTCACTGATGAACCGGGACTTCACCGACGAGCAGGCGATCGTCACCGGTGTGCTGGCCGGTCTCTCCCCGCAGGAGATCGCGGCGGCGATTCCGCCAACCGTGGCGGAACAGGTCGTCAGTGAGTTGAGTCGGCGGCTGGCGGCCTGAGGCGACGTCCCGACGAGTGGCGGCCGGTACCGGCCGCCACTCACCGCCGTGCGATCAGCCCCGCGGGACCGGTACGAGTCAGAGCGGACGGACGTTGTCCGCCTGCGGGCCCTTCTGCCCCTGGGTCACGTCGAACTCGACCTTCTGGCCCTCACCCAGCTCTCGGTAACCGCTGGACTGGATGGCCGAGTAGTGGACGAAGACGTCGGGCCCTCCGCCGTCCTGCTCGATGAAGCCGAAGCCCTTTTCGGAGTTGAACCACTTCACGGTGCCGGTTGCCATGCGTACTCTCTCCCTGTTCCATGCGGGCGACCGTCGGCTTCCGTGCCGGTGATCGCCCAGTACCTTCCCGACAGTAACCGGTGAATAGCGGATTTGCCGGGCGAAGCGCCTCAGGTGATGCGGCGGATGGCGCCGACCGACGGGCGCGGTCGGGGTTCACCCTCAGGGGCTCCGTCGCGAGATAGGGGAGGAAACCGGATGTCCGCAGTGGCGGACAGGCCCTAGCGTACGGGACATGGTGGACCAGTTGGCCCAGGTCGGAGAGCTTCCCGTGGTGGTGCTGATGGCAGTGCTCGGGGTGGTCATGCTCTTCGACGCGGTGCCGCTGTTCGGGGTCCTGGTGCCCGGTGACGTGGCGGTGCTCGCCGCCGTGGCCGTCGGCACCCCCACCACCGGGCTGGCGACCTTCGTCGCCGTGGTCACCGGTTGCCTCACCGGCTGGTCGCTGAGCTTCCTCGTCGGTCGGTTGTGGGGCGACCGGTTGCGGCACAGCCGCTTCGGCGGATGGGTCGGCGAGACGCGGTGGGCGGCGGCGGAGGGCATCCTGCGCCGCGACGGCGGTCGACTGGTGCTGATCGCGCCCTTCCTGCCGGTGTTCAACGCGCTGCTGCCGCTGGCCGCGGGCGGGCTGCACATGTCGTACCGGCGGTTCCTCGGGTTCGCGGCGCTCGGTGCCACCGGCTGGACCGGCCTCTACCTGGCGGTGGGTACCGCGTCGCGGACACTGGCCGGGCTGCTGCCCGCCGGCGCGAGTCCACTGCTGGTGACCATGGCCGGCGGACTGCTGCTGGCGGCCCTGGTGTTGCTCGGCACCCGGCGACGGTTGCGCACCGTCACCCGCTGACCCCGCTGGTCAGGGCCGGTCAACGCCGCCAGGCGGTCCTGGAACTGATCGAACCGGGGGTGGTCGTCGCACCCGTGCGGCAGGATCGTGCAGGTCCGCAGAGCTGCACGACGCGCTTCCGTGAGGAGTTCCGCCATGAGCGCCGCACCGCCACTCATCCGTCGCTACTTCGCGCTCGCCGGCGAGGCCGACAGCGACGCCTACTTCGCGCTCTTCGCCCCCGACGCCGTGGTCGAGGACGAGGGCAGGACCTACGCGGGCATCGCCGAGATCCGGGCCTGGCGGCAGGAGGTGCCGCTGGTGTCGTACGAGATCACCGACGTGGCGCAGACGCCGGAGGGGACGGTGGTGACCGCCACCATCACCGGCGACTTCCCCGGCAGTCCCTTCGCCGGCCTGCGGTACCGCTTCGAGGACTACGACGACAACCAGATCCGGCGCCTGCGCATCGCGCCCTGACCTGCGCGGCGGTCACCAGCCACGGGCGCGCCACTCGGCCAGGTGGGGGCGTTCCGCGCCGAGCGTCGAGTCCCGGCCGTGCCCGGGGTAGAACCAGGTCTCGTCGGGCAGCCGGTCGAACAGCTTGTGCTCGACATCGTCGATCAGCGCGGCGAACCGCTGCGGATCCCGGTCGGTGTTGCCGACCCCACCGGGGAAGAGGCTGTCGCCGGTGAACAGGTGCGGCACGCCGGCGGGGTCGCGGTAGAGCAACGCCACCGAGCCCGGGGTGTGGCCCCGGACGTGGATGACCTCCAGGGCACAGTCGCCGACCGGCACCTCGTCGCCGTCGGTGAGGGTCTGCGCCTCGATCGGCAGCCCCTCCGCGTCGTCGGTGTGCACCAACGCACGGGCGCCGGTCTTGGCCACGACCTCCTCCAGACCGACCCAGTGGTCCATGTGCTGATGGGTGGTCACCACCGCGGCGAGGCCTGCGTCGCCGATCAGCTCCAGCAGGCGGGGCGCCTCGTTGGCGGCGTCGATCAGCACCTGCTCACCGGTGCTGCCGCAGCGCAGCAGGTACGCGTTGTTGTCCATCGGACCGACCGACACCTTGGTGATGGTCAGCCGGTCGAGTTCGCGTACCGCCGGCGGACCGCCGGGGGTGACTTCTCCGCTGTAGGTCATGGCTTCCTAGATCCATTCGGGTGGGCGGGGCAGCTGTCCGTCGGGGGTGACGGTCAGGGTCGTGCCGGGGTCGCGACCGGTCAGCCACGCGGCGAGTTCGGCGGCCGAACCCGCGACGACCGGTGCCTGCACCCGATCGCCGAGCACCAGTTCGTGGCCGCTGCCGTCGAAGCGCAGCACCATCGCCGGTACGTCGCTGCGGTCGGCGAAGCCGCTGGTCACCTCGTGCAGCAGTCGGTGACCGAAGTCCGGTGCCCAGTCCGTGTGCCGGTAGCCGGCGGCCAGGTCGACGTGGTGGATCTCCAGCTCCCGCAGCCGGCCCCAGACGAGCAGGGCCGCCGGCCGCGAGCCGTGCAGGGTCTCCACGTTGGCACCCCACGCCGACACCGGCATCGCGGCGACGGCCTCGGCGAACCGGTCCGCGCTGCGTCGCAGGTCGTCCAGGTGCTCCTCCGACGCACGCGCGGCACCCGCCTCGATGTCGGCGGTCCGGGCCGCGGCGCTGGCGTACATCGGGATCGGCGCTCCGGTTCGCGCCGAGGTGAGCAGGTTGACGAAGCCGTCGGCATTGCGACAGACGTGGGTGAGCACGTGTCCTCGACTCCATCCCGGAAGCAGGGACGGGGCCGCGAGGTCGGCGGCGTCGAAGGTGGCCGCCGTCCGCAGCAGACGCGCCGTGGCGTCGTCGACGTCGCCGGTCAGCAGCAGCGGGTCCAGGGTCACGCTGCTGACCCTAGTGGCCCGCGCCCACCGCGTCGCCGGGGAATTCACTTCCGGCGTGGCGCGGCCCGACCTACCGTCTGTGCCAGCGACTCCTCGGCCGGACGACCGGCGGGGGTCGACCAGGTTCGTGCGCGGCGCCGGAGCGGAGGAGGTGGTGGTCATGCCGGTCACCGCACCCGTGTATCACCCGCACCGACACTGAACGAGGAGCCATGACCATCTCGCTGACCGCCCTGGGCTGGGACACCGACCGGGCGGCACATCTGCGACGCATCCGTACCGACAACCGTCCCGGCCGGGTGGCCCGCGTCGACCGGGGCGTCTGCACCGTGCTCACCGAGGACGGGCCGGTGCGCGCCTCGACCGGTGGGGCCCTGCTGGCCGCCGCCGTCGGCGACGCCACCCGGCTGCCCGGCGTGGGCGACTGGGTGCTGTTGTGCGCCTGGCCGGACGGGCGGACGACGGTGCAGGCGGTGCTGCCCCGCCGTACCGCGTTGATCCGGCGCACCGCCGGTAAGGACGCCGGTGGTCAACTGCTGGCGGCCAACCTGGACGTGGTGGCCGTGGTGGAGCCGGTGCACCCGGCACCGGACGCCGCCCGTATCGAGCGGCTGCTCTCGCTGGTCCACGAGTCCGGTGCCCGGCCACTGATGGTGTTGACCAAGACCGACCTGGCGGCCGCCCCGGCGGCGGTGGCGCGTCAACTCGCGGCCCTCGCGCCCGGTGTGCCGGTGCTGCCGGTCAGTGCCGAGCGCGGCACCGGGCCGGCGCTTGCGCGCCGAAGTCGGTCCGGGCCGCACCCTCGGGCTGCTCGGTCCCTCCGGTGCCGGCAAGTCGAGCCTGGTCAACGCGCTCGCCTCGGCGGTGGTGATGCCCACCCAGGCGATCCGTCGGGTGGACGGCAAGGGCCGGCACACCACCACCTGGCGGGCGTTGGTGCCGCTGCCGGGCGGGGGTGCCGTGGTGGACACGCCCGGGGTTCGGGCCGTCGGCCCGCCTGACGGCGCGGCCGGGCTCGACCGGGCCTTCGCCGACATCGCCGACCTGGCCGCCGACTGCCGGTACGGCGACTGCGGGCACGAGGCCGAACCCGGCTGCGCGGTGCGTGCCGCACTCGACGACGGTGCGCTGACCGCCCGCCGCTACGAGAACTAGCGCCGGCTGCAACGGGAGATCAACCACGAGACCCGTCGCCGTGCCAGCCGCCCCACCCGCGTGTCCCGCACCACCCGCCGCACCCCCCACCCCCGCTGAGCAGCGACCCCTCGTGGCTCCTTCCGGCCCGCGATCATGCGGTGTCGGCTGTCGGTACGAGGTCTTTTGACCACTTTCGGGACCTGCCGGAACCGCATGGTCGGCGGGCCGGAGGGACGGCGTGGGATGTCGGGGTGAGGGAAGTTGTCGGAGGGCGGGTCTACAGTTGCCGGGGCGCACTCTCCGCGCTGACACAACCGCTGGGTTCACCGCAAAAGCGGACAGATCTTCCTCTACGTTCTCACCCGGGAGTACACGGACCGTGGCCGACCGTTTGATCATCCGTGGCGCACGCGAGCACAACCTGCGTGACGTCAGCCTCGACCTGCCCCGGGACGCCCTCATCGTGTTCACCGGGCTGTCCGGGTCGGGCAAGTCGAGCCTGGCCTTCGACACGATCTTCGCCGAGGGGCAGCGCCGGTACGTCGAGTCGCTGTCGTCGTACGCCCGGCAGTTCCTCGGCCAGATGGACAAGCCGGACGTCGACTTCATCGAGGGCCTGAGCCCGGCCGTCTCCATCGACCAGAAGTCCACCTCGCGCAACCCCCGCTCCACCGTCGGCACGATCACCGAGGTCTACGACTACCTGCGGCTGCTCTTCGCCCGGGTCGGCGAACCGCACTGCCCGGTCTGCGGCGAACGGATCTCCCGGCAGAGCCCGCAGCAGATCGTCGACCGGGTCCTCGCGATGGCCGAGGGCACCCGCTTCATGGTGCTCGCTCCGGTGGTGCGGGGCCGCAAGGGGGAGTACGTCGACCTGTTCGCCGAACTCCAGGCCAAGGGGTACGCCCGGGCCCGGGTCGACGGGGTCGTGCACCAGCTCACCGACCCGCCGAAGCTGAAGAAGCAGGAGAAGCACACCATCGAGGTGGTGATCGACCGGCTCAGCGTCAAGTCCAGCGCCAAGCAGCGGCTGACCGACTCGGTCGAGGCGGCGCTGGGCCTCTCCGGCGGTCTGGTCCTGCTCGACTTCGTCGACCTGGCCGAGGACGACCCCGACCGGGAGCGGCGCTACTCCGAGCACCTGGCCTGCCCCAACGACCACCCCCTGGCGATCGAGGACCTGGAACCCCGGGTCTTCTCCTTCAACGCGCCCTACGGCGCCTGCCCGGAGTGCACCGGCCTCGGCACGAAGAAGGAGGTCGACCCGGAGCTGGTCGTCCCCGACCCGGAGCGCAGCCTGCGCGAGGGGGCGATCCAGCCCTGGGCGACCGGGCACAACCTGGAATACTTCCTGCGGCTGCTGGAGGCGCTCGGCGAGGCCGAGCACTTCGACGTCGACACGCCGTGGCGGGCGTTGCCGTCGCGGGCGCAGAAGACGATCCTGCACGGCTCCGACGACCAGGTGCACGTGCGCTACCGCAACAAGTACGGCCGGGAGCGCTCGTACTACACCGGCTTCGAGGGCGTGGTGCAGTGGATCGAGCGCCGGCACTCCGACACCGAGAGCGAGTGGTCGCGGGAGAAGTACGAGGGCTACATGCGCGACGTGCCCTGCGCGGCCTGCGGCGGGGCCCGGCTCAAGCCCGAGGTGCTCGCGGTCACCCTGGCCGGGCGCAGCATCGCCGAGGTGTGCAACCTGTCGGTCGGCGAGTGCGCCGACCTGCTGGCCGGCATCGAGCTGACCGACCGGCAGAAGCTGATCGCCGAGCGGGTGCTCAAGGAGATCAACGCCCGGCTGCGCTTCCTGCTCGACGTCGGGCTGGACTACCTCTCCCTGGACCGCCCGGCCGGCACCCTCTCCGGCGGTGAGGCGCAGCGCATCCGGTTGGCCACCCAGATCGGTTCCGGCCTGGTCGGGGTGCTCTACGTGCTCGACGAGCCGTCGATCGGCCTGCACCAGCGGGACAATCACCGGCTGATCGAGACGCTGGTTCGGCTGCGCGGCCTGGGCAACACGCTGATCGTGGTCGAACACGACGAGGACACCATCCGCACCGCCGACTGGATCGTGGACATCGGTCCCGGCGCGGGCGAGCACGGCGGTCGGATCGTGCACAGCGGCTCGGTGCCGGCGCTGCTGGAGAATGCCGAGTCACTGACCGGGGCGTACCTGTCCGGCCGGCGGGAGATCCCGACGCCCCAGGGCCGCCGCCCGCAGACCCCCGGGCGGGAGCTGGTGGTGCACGGGGCCCGCGAGCACAATCTGCGCAACCTGACGGTGAGCTTCCCGCTCGGCCAGCTGATCGCCGTCACCGGGGTCAGCGGCTCGGGCAAGTCGACCCTGGTCAACGACATCCTGTACGCGGTGCTCGCCAACCAGATCAACGGCGCCCGGCTGGTGCCGGGCCGGCACACCCGGGTCTCCGGCCTGGACAACGTCGACAAGGTCGTCGGCGTCGACCAGTCGCCGATCGGCCGCACCCCGCGCTCCAACCCGGCCACCTACACCGGCGTCTGGGACCACGTGCGCAAGCTGTTCGCCGAGACCACCGAGGCCAAGGTCCGTGGGTACGGGCCCGGGCGGTTCTCCTTCAACGTCAAGGGCGGTCGCTGCGAGGCGTGCTCCGGCGACGGCACCATCAAGATCGAGATGAACTTCCTGCCCGACGTGTACGTGCCGTGCGAGGTCTGCAAGGGCGCCCGGTACAACCGGGAGACCCTGGAGGTGCACTACAAGGGCAAGACCGTCTCCGACGTGCTGGAGATGCCGATCGAGGAGGCGGCCGAGTTCTTCTCCGCCATCCCGGCCATCCACCGGCACCTCAAGACGCTCGTCGACGTGGGGTTGGGCTACGTACGGCTGGGGCAGCCCGCGCCGACCCTCTCCGGTGGCGAGGCGCAGCGGGTCAAGCTCGCCTCGGAGTTGCAGAAGCGTTCCACCGGGCGGACGGTCTACGTGCTCGACGAGCCGACCACCGGTCTGCACTTCGAGGACATCCGCAAGCTGCTGCTGGTGCTGGAGGGTCTGGTCGACAAGGGCAACACGGTCATCACGATCGAGCACAACCTGGACGTGATCAAGAGCGCGGACTGGCTCATCGACATGGGTCCCGAGGGCGGCCACCGGGGCGGCACCGTGCTCGCCACCGGCAGCCCGGAGGAGGTCGCCGAGGTCGCCGAGAGCCACACCGGGCAGTTCCTGCGTACCGTCCTCAAGCTCGACGGCGCGGCGAAGGGCGCCGTGGCGGCCACCGCCCGGGCGGCGAAGGCCAACGGTGGCCGAGCTCGTGGCGGCCGCAAGGCCGCCACCGCCGCGCGCTGATCCACCACGGGGTCGGCGGGCGCCTGACGGCCTGGCGCGCCCGGGTGGCCGATCGGGTGAACCGCCGGGCAGAGTGGTGCGTGTAGGGGAGAGTGGCCACAGATCATGCACCGGAGTCACCGACGGAGGGCGAGGCATGGGCGAGCGCAACGGAGCACTGGCATGAGCGAGGAGCAGGTGCCGGCCGGGCCTGACGTGCGTACCCGCCGAGCCCTGCTCGCGGGGGCGGGGGCGGTCGGCGCGGCGGTGCTGGCCGCCTGCGGCGGTGCGGACGACGACGGCGCACCGAGCCCGGGGCCGCAGATCACCAACACCGGTGACGCCGGCGGCGGGGACCGTGAGGGTGCCCAGTCACTGGCCCGCACGACCGACATCCCGGTCGGCGGCGGTGCGGTCTACGCCGCCCAGGGCGTGGTGATCACCCAACCCACCGCCGGGGAGTTCAAGGGGTTCGACCCGGTCTGCACCCACCAGGGCTGCCCGGTGTCGAACGTCGACGGTGGCACCATCAACTGCACCTGCCACGGCAGCAAGTTCTCCATCGAGGACGGCTCCGTCAAGGCCGGTCCGGCCACCACCCCGCTCCCGGCCAAGAACATCAAGGTCGACGGCGACCAGATCGCGCTGGCCTGAGCCAATCGAAGGCGGTCGCGGCCGGGACGGTGTCGTCCCGGCCGCGACCGTCGACCTCACTGGGCGTATACCGACATCTCCCACAGTGAGAAGCCGTAGGAGGTGCCCCGGGTCAGCCCGTACATCCGCACGTACCGGGCCTGCTGGGGAGCGAAACTGACCACGTCGGTCCCGCCGTCGCCGGTGCTGGTCGACCAGGCCGACCGCCAGGTGGCACCGTCGGTGGAGACCTCCACCCGGTACGACCGGGCGTAGGCGGCCTCCCAGGCCAGGGCCACCCGACCGACCTGCCGGACCGATCCGAGGTCCACCCGCAGCCACTGGTTGTCCGACCACGAACTGGCCCACCGGGTGCCCAGGTCGCCGTCCACGGCACGGCCGGCACCGTTGAACAGCTGACTGCTGGAGGCGGCGACCGGGCGGCCGGCGGCCAGGTTCGTCAGGTCGTCGCCGCGCCGGGCGGGAAACGAGACCACCTGCTGGTAGGTGGGACGGTTCTGCCAGGCGATGGTGGCGTGCTTGATGCCGCCCAGCGGCGACTGGACGATGGCGTCGGCGCACCACTGGTCGCCGGCGGCGCAGGTCTCGTCACCCGGATAGGTCTGCGTGGCCGGCGTGGTCGCCGCCGTGCGCAGGGTGTCGAGCAGGATCTGCCGGCAGGCCGCGAGGTCGCCGTCGCCGCAGAAGGTACGCCCCGGCCCGCCGGCCACCGGGTCACCCAGGACGGCCCGCAGGTCCTTGTCGACCCAACCCCACCACCCGTACTGGAAGGCCGAGCCCTTGTGCGTCTGGGCGCTGTTCGCCGACGACGGCAGGTTCGACACGTCGCCCTGTTGGTGGCCGGAGGGTGACTCGTTGACCTGAAGGGTGTTGACCAGGGACTGGTACAGCTCCGCGCCGAGCGGGGCCCGGAACATGCCCCGGACCAGCAGCGGCCACCAGGCGTCGAGGGTCCGGATCGCCTCGGCGTGCTGGTAGACCCTGCTGCCCCTGGCCGTCTCCACGCGTAGCGCGCCGGCCTGCCGCCACGCCTTCAGCCGGGCGATCTCGGTGGCCAGGGCGGCGTCGGTGACCGGTTGGCTCTCCAGTACCCGGAGCAGCTCGCCGAGCACCTCGGCGCCGCGCAGGTCGGTGAGCCCGGCCCGCTGCACCAGCTCGGTGAGCGAGGCCCGGTCGAAGGTGCGACCCGCCGCGAGTGCGGCCTTCACCGGCTTGTCCAGCAGGTCACCGCGGTGCACAGCGCCGAAGCTGAAGTTGCCGTCGGCGGCACCGAAGTCCTTGGCCTGCTTGTTGTTCCAGCTGACGTAGTAGTCCTGGTTCGCCGACTGCGGGTGGGCCGACGCCGGCGCGTACCGGGCGGTCCCGGTCTCCGGGTCGAAGTCCTGCCACTCGTACGCCCGCTCGGCCTTCATCGGCAGGCTCGGATTGCTGCCGGACGCCCGTAGCGGGTTGAGTCCGGAGTTGAAGTACGCCGACTCGGTGGAGTTGACGTAGAACCAGTTGAACGCGTACTCGACGTTGTTCGCCGAGGTGAAGAACGCCGCCGCGGAGCCCATCTGGGTCGGGTCGTTGTACATCTGGAAGCCGATCGCGGAGTCGGCCTCCCGCCCGTAGGTGGCGCGCAGCTTCGTGAAGGCGTGCGGCACCCCGCCGACGGTGCCCCGCCACGCCACCAGGCCGAGCTTCGTACGCCAGGCGACGAGCTTGTACGACCCGGCGGCGGTGCCGTCGGCGACGGTCGGGCTCCACCGGTTGACGTGGGACAGCTCCTCCATCGCCAGGCACTGCCCTCGGAACAGGTAGTGGTCGCTGCCCAGCGTCGGCGTGCCACCGCCGGGTACGCAGAGCGGCACCGCGTACGTGTCGGTGATGTCGTGCACGGAGGAGGTGGCGCTCCAGGCGTAGTCCTGGCCCCGGCCGAGCAGGACGTACAGGTTCAACCCGGCGAAGGCGGCGCCTCGGGCGCTGATGCCCGGCCCCTGCAACTCCTGGACCATCAGCAGTTGGGGTGAGAAGTAGCCGGTCTGCGGCCCGAAGACCGCCACCGGATGCCCGCTGGTGGAGTGCGCGGCGGAGATCACCGCCGCGTTGGACATGCCCCGGTGCGCCGGGTCGATGGTCAGCCCGGACAGCGCGGCGGCCAGCTCCGAGGCGCTGTTCGAGCCGGTGGTGGTGGCGGAGCCGGTCGGGTCGGTGACGACCGGCTCGACCCGGGCCGAAGCAGCGTCCGGCAGCACCACGCTCGGCGCGTCGGGGGAGGCGTCGCCGTACGGGAAGCTCTGCCCGTCGTGCAGGGTCAGCACGGTCTCCGGGTCGTTCTGTCCCCGGAAGCCCTGCCACACCCGGTCGCCCTCGACCGGGCCGAACTTGGCCCGGGCGGCGATGCGGACCAGCGCGGACTGCATCTCCGTGCCGCCCCCGCCACCGAACAGGCCACCGACGACGCCGGCGATGGCGACCAGGTCGGTCAGCACGAACGGTTCGGGCCCACCGGCGTTGGTGATCGCGTCGAGGTGCCCGGTGAGCACGTACTCGCCGGGGCAGTTGCGGTTGGCCATGCAGGTACGGATGTAGGCGTTGATCCCGGCGATGTATTCCTGCACGTCGGTGTAGAGCTGCTCACCGCGCTCACCCTTGCGGCGCAGCGCGGCGACCTGCGCGGTCAGGTCGGCCTCGGTGTACGGGGAGGTGCGCCAGACGCTCTGCTCCAGCGCCCGGTTTCCGGGTGCCCCGCCCGCGAACGGGGTCAGGGTGCCCCGCCCGACGTGCCGCAGCAGGTCCATGGTGAACAGCCGGTCCTCAGCCCCGGCGTAGCCGGCGCCGAACATGGTGCCGGCGCGGGTGGTGCCGGTGATGTGCGGGACACCGGTGGCCCGGTCCCGCAGGATGCGCACGTCCGAGCGGGGCGAGTAGTCGCGTTCCACCTGGCTGGGCGCGACGCCGAAGGAGGCGTCGTGGAAGAAGGTGTCGATCTGGTCCTCGCGCAGCCCGGCGTAGCCGTAGACGAGGTCGGCGTACCTGCCGAGCTGGTCGGCAGAGTGCCGGGGCAGGGTGCCGAAGGCCTGGTTGCCGAGGATCTCGACGAGGGTGGCGTTGCCGTTCTGGCCGGGCGGCAGGATCTCCGAGCATTCACCGAGGCAGTAGTCGTTGGCGGCGTTCGCCGTCAGGGTGCTCACCGTGCTGTCGACGGAAGCGGTGGTCGCGGCGGCGGTGGTCGGGGCGGCGGTGGTCGGGGTGGCGACGAGGAGGGCGGCGACGGCGGTGGCGGTCGCGGCACCGGCGAGCAGCCGACGGGCGGGAGTGTGACCGGTCATGGCGATCCTCTGTGGACGGGGGCCATCGGACGGGATCATTACATGAAGAACATTCGGTTACTGGATGGTAGGCCGCCGTGCCCGAGATTGGAAGATATCGATCGAGGCGCGTCGGTCGGCACGGTAACGGTCATCCGGGGATGATTCGGACTGTCGGGGGCGGCGACTAGTCTCGGAGTGTGGCTGATCCGTCGACCTACCGTCCCGCGCCGGGCACGATTCCCGAGGCACCGGGGGTCTACCGCTTCTACGACGGCACCGGCCGGGTCATCTACGTGGGCAAGGCGAAGAATCTGCGCAGCCGGCTCAACTCCTACTTCGCCGACCTGTGGGGCCTGCACCAGCGCACCCAGCAGATGGTCACCACCGCCGAGGCGGTGGACTGGGTCACCGTCGGCACCGAGGTCGAGGCGCTCCAGCTCGAATACCTCTGGATCAAGCAGTACGACCCGAGGTTCAACGTCCGGTACCGCGACGACAAGTCCTACCCCTACCTGGCGGTGACCCTCGACGAGGAATACCCACGGCTCCAGGTGATGCGCGGGGCCAAACGCAAGGGGGTTCGCTACTTCGGGCCGTACTCGCACGCCTGGGCCATCCGCGAGACGCTCGACCTGCTGCTGCGCGTCTTCCCGGCCCGCACCTGCTCCGCCGGGGTGTTCAAGCGGGCCGGTCAGGTCGGCCGTCCCTGCCTGCTGGGCTACATCGGCAAGTGCTCGGCCCCCTGCGTCGGCAGCGTCTCCGCCGAGCGGCACCGCGAGATCGTCGACGACTTCTGCGACTTCATGGCCGGGCGCACCGACACCATGGTCCGCAAGCTGGAACGCGAGATGACCGAGGCCAGCGAGCAGTTGGAGTTCGAGCGGGCGGCCCGGCTGCGCGACGACGTCGCCGCGCTGCGCCGGGCGATGGAGAAGCAGACCGTGGTGCTCGGCGACGGCACCGACGCCGACGTGGTGGCCTTCGCCGACGACCCGCTCGAAGCCGCGGTCCAGGTCTTCCACGTCCGCGGCGGCCGGGTGCGCGGCCAGCGCGGTTGGGTGGTCGAGAAGACCGAGGAGCTGACCACCGGCGACCTGGTGCACCACTTCTGCACTCAGGTCTACGGCGGCGAGCACGGCGAGGCCGACGTGCCACGGGAGCTGCTGGTGCCCGAGCTGCCCGCCGACGCCGACGCCCTCGCCGACTGGCTCTCCACCCACCGCGGCGGCCGGGTGACCCTGCGGGTGCCGCAGCGCGGTGACAAGCGGGCCCTGATGGAGACGGTCGAGCGCAACGCGAAGGACGCCCTGGCCCGGCACAAGCTCAAGCGGGCCGGTGACCTCACCACCCGGAGCAAGGCCCTCGACGAGATCACCGAGGCGCTCGGGCTGCGGACCGCGCCGCTGCGCATCGAGTGCTTCGACATCTCGCAGATCCAGGGCACCGACGTGGTGGCGAGCATGGTCGTCTTTGAGGACGGGCTGCCCCGCAAGAGCGAATACCGCCGCTTCATCATCCGGGGCGCCACCGACGACCTCTCGGCGATGTCCGAGGTGCTGCGCCGCCGCTTCGCCCGCTACCTCGACGCCCGCGCCGAGACGGGCGAGGCCGGTGTCGAAGCCGATGCCCTGCCCGCTGAGCTGGACGCGACCGACGGCGGCGACGAACCGCGGATCGGTGCCCTTGTCGACCCGACCACCGGCCGGCCGCGCCGGTTCGCGTACCCGCCGCAGTTGGTGGTGGTCGACGGCGGAGCGCCGCAGGTCGCCGCCGCCGCGCAGGCCCTCGCCGAGTTGGGCGTCGACGACGTGGCGCTGTGCGGGCTGGCCAAGCGGCTGGAGGAGGTCTGGCTGCCCGACGACGACTTCCCGGTCATCCTGCCGCGCGCCTCCGAGGGGCTCTACCTGCTGCAACGGGTACGCGACGAGGCGCACCGCTTCGCCATCACCTTCCACCGGCAGCGCCGCTCCAAGCGGATGACCACCTCGGCGTTGGACAACGTCCCCGGGCTGGGCGAGGTACGCCGCAAGGCGCTGCTGCGTCACTTCGGCTCGCTGAAACGCCTCTCGGCCGCCACCGTGGAGGAGATCACCGAGGTGCCCGGTGTCGGCCGGCGCACCGCCGAGGCGATCCTGGCCGCGCTCGGTGCCGGCGGCGAGCAGAAGCAGTCCACCACCTGACCGCCGTCGCAGCGGTGCTGCACCCCCGGCGGTCGGACGGCCGGGCACCGCGGTGGCCGGGGTGCCGGTGTGGGGTGTCGCCCCTGTCGAGCTGAGAGCACGAACGGATCGCCCACGGCGATAGCGTGGACGGGTCAGCTCGACAGCGTCCCCACCTCAACCTGACCGGCCGGCGGTCTGTCACCTCAGTCGACGGCGGCGAGCACCCCGAGGAGCTGCTCGCCGTAGCGGGCCAGCTTGTTCTCGCCGACGCCGCTGATCCGGGACAGCTCGGCCAGCGACGACGGCGCGTCGGCGGCGATCTGGCGCAGCGTCGCGTCGTGGAAGATGACGTACGCGGGTACGCCCTGCTCCTTGGCGGTGGCCGCCCGCCAGGCCCGCAGCCGCTCGAACGTGCCGGCCGCCTCCGCCGGCAACTCGGCGACCACGGTGGCCGCGCCCCGAGCTTGGCCGCCTTCGCCGGGCGTGCCGCCTCCCGGCGCAGCATCACGGTGCGCCGCCGGCCGAGCACCTCGGCACTGGCGTCGGTGAGCGCCAGCGTGCCGTAGTCGCCCTCGACGGCGAGCAGCCCCTCGGCGAGCAGCTGCCGGACCACGCCACGCCACTCCGCCTCGCTCAGCTCACCACCGATGCCGAACACGGTGAGCGAGTCGTGCCGATGCTGGGTGATCTTGTCGGTGGCGCGGCCGAGCAGGATGTCGACGCAGTGCCCGGCGCCGAACCGCTGGTTGCGCTCCCGGTCCAGCCGGAAGACGGTGGAGAGCAGCTTCTGCGCGGCCACCGTGCCGTCCCAGGACTCGGGCGGCTCCAGGCAGGTGTCGCAGTTGCCGCAGCCGCCGGTGGCCGGCTCGCCGAAGTACTCAAGCAACTGTGCCCGGCGGCAGCGGACCGTCTCGCAGAGCGCCAGCATCGCGTCGAGGTGGGCGGCGAGGTTGCGCCGGTGCGCCAGGTCGCCCTCGGAGGTGTCGATCATCTTCCGCTGCTGCACCACGTCCTGGAGCCCGTACGCCAGCCAGGCGGTCGACGGCAACCCGTCACGGCCGGCGCGGCCGGTCTCCTGGTAGTAGCCCTCGACCGACTTGGGCAGGTCGAGGTGGGCGACGAACCGCACGTCGGGCTTGTCGATACCCATCCCGAAGGCGATCGTCGCCACCATCACCACGGCGTCGGCGCGCAGGAAGCGCTGCTGGTTGGCGGCGCGGGTGGCCGCGTCCAGACCGGCGTGGTACGGCAGCGCGTCGATGCCGTTGGCGACCAGGAACTCGGCGGTCTTATCCACCGAGGCGCGGGACAGGCAGTAGACGATGCCCGCCTCGCCGGGATGTTCGTCGCGCAGCAGGGCGAGCAGCTGCTTGCGCGGCTCCCGCTTCGGCACGATCCGGTACTGGATGTTCGGCCGGTCGAAGCTGGCCACGAAGTGCCGTGCCTCGGTGAGACTGAGCCGGGTGGCGATCTCGGAGCGGGTGGCGCTGGTCGCGGTGGCGGTCAGCGCGATGCGGGGTACGCCCGGCCAGCGTTCGTGCAGCATCGACAGGTTCAGGTAGTCCGGCCGGAAGTCGTGGCCCCACTGCGACACGCAGTGCGCCTCGTCGATGGCGAACAGGCCGATCCGCCCCCGGTCCAGCAGGTTCAACGTGCCCCGGCTGGCCAGCGCCTCCGGCGCGAGGTAGAGCAGGTCGATCTCGCCGGCCACGAACTCCGCCTCGACCAGCCGGCGGGTGTCCGGGTCGAGGGTCGAGTTGAGGAAACCGGCCCGTACCCCGACCGCGGTCAACGCGTCGACCTGGTCCTGCATCAGCGCGATCAGTGGCGAGATCACCACGGCGACGCCGTCGCGGACCAGCGCGGGGATCTGATAGCACAACGACTTGCCGCCGCCGGTCGGCATCAGCACCAGCGCGTCCCCGCCGGCCACCACGTGGTCGATGACCTCCCGCTGGAAACCCCGGAACGAGTCGTACCCGAAGACCCGCCGCAACACGTCCAGCGCCGCGGTCACCTTCTCCCCGGTCGGGGCGTCGGAGCTGGCCAGGTCGGTGACGCTCACGTCGGCGGGAGAGACCATCCGGGAATTCTACGAGCGGCTGACTTTCCGTTCGATCTGTGGCAGTGCCGGTGCTGTCGGCCCGGCGTGTCGACTACCTACGCTGCCACAGTTCGAAGCGGGGCCGGTTATCGGGCGGGTGGGACGGGGACACGCTTGGCCCAGCGGACGTCGCCGTCGGGATCGACGTAGCAGAACGCCACCGCCAGGCGCGACGGGTCGGTCAGCGGCAGGGCGCCGGGCACCAGCCGGAAGACGGCGATCAGGCTGCCGTCGGCGACGGCGCGGGTGCCCACCGCGCCGACGTTGGGCCCGGTGGTGAACGTGCCCTCGGGCTCCTCGCGGGTGGCGGTGTCGGCGAGCCAGGGGTAGCGGTCGGCCAGCACGTCGTACGCTCCGGCCCAGTTGGAACCGGTGCCGCCGGCGGCGTCCCAGCCCGCGTAGGGTTGCACCACCCGGGCGGGTTCCACCCGAGAGTCGAGCAGGATGACCTGGTAGTGGCCCTTGCGGGGCGGCCCGGACCAGCGCAGCCGCAACACCACCGACTGCCGGTCGGGGTCGCCGATGACGTTGTCCACCGGCTCGGGCCAGCCGAACGCGACGACCGCGCCCGCCACCCCGTCCGGCTTTGGCAGCACGGCCTCGACGGTCACCGCCACCCGGTCGCCGCCGCGTGCCCACTCGCGTTCCCGGTCGACGTAGCGGTCCACCGTGGCCAGCACGGCGACCGTGACCGACACCAGGGCAACCACCCAGCGCAGCCGCGCCCCGTGCCTGCCCATGGCCGGAGGATAGCCGCGTCGCGCGTCGCGCGCCGTCAGTCAGCCGACACGACGGGTGCGCGCTTCCGATGGCCCTGCGACGCGGCGGCGGTGCGTCCCGCGGAGCCCGACCCCGGCGAGCTAGAGTCGCTGCTTGACCATGCCCGGCCGGATCGGCCGGGGCGGCGCGGTTGGAGGGGCAGACGGGTGGGCGAGGCGCACACGACCGGTCACCGTGCGGGCGTACCCGGTGAGCAGACCGGGGCGACCGCCGAAGCGGACACCACACTGGTCGTGGTCACCGGGCTGTCCGGTGGGGGCCGCAGCACCGTGGCCCGGGCACTGGAGAACGTGGGCTTCTACGTCGTCGACAACCTGCCGCAGGCGCTGCTGCTGGACATGGCCGAGCTGGCCGTCAAGGCGGGTGGAGCGGCCCGGCGTACCGCGATGGTGCTGGACGTGCGCTCCCGAGCCTTCTCCACCGATCTGGCCGAGGCGATCCGAGAGCTGAGGGAGCGTGGCTACGCCCCCCGGGTGGTCTTCGTCGACGCGGACGACGAGGTGCTGATCCGCCGGTTCGAGAGCGTGCGCCGCTCGCATCCGTTGCAGGGCGACGGCCGGCTCGCCGACGGCATCGCCGTCGAGCGGGGCCTGCTGGAGGAGGCCCGCGACCAGGCCGACGTGATCATCGACACCAGTCACCTCAACGTGAACCAGTTGCGCCGCCGGGTCGAGGAGCTGTTCGGTGGGGAGGACGCCCGCCGGCTGCGGCTGACGGTGATCTCCTTCGGCTTCAAGTACGGCCTGCCGCCGGACGCCGACTTCGTGATGGACGCCCGGTTCCTGCCCAACCCCTACTGGGTGCCCGAACTGCGCGAGCACACCGGGCGCGAGGAGGCGGTCAGCGCGTACGTGTTGGGACAGGAGGGCGCGGACGCCTTCGTCGACGCGTACGCGGACCTGGTGAACGCCACCACGGCCGGCTTCGAGCGTGAGGGCAAGCGGTACCTGACCGTGGCGGTCGGGTGCACCGGCGGCAAGCACCGCAGCGTGGCGATCGCCGAGGAGCTGGCCGCCCGACTGCGTCGCGCCGGGCTGGCCGCCAACGCCCAACACCGCGACCTGGGGCGGGAATGACGATCCGGGTGGTGGCCTTCGGCGGCGGGCACGGCCTGTCCGCCTCGCTGCGGGCACTGCGCCGGTGCGCACCGGAGCTGGATCTGGACATCACGGCGGTGGTGACCGTCGGCGACGACGGCGGCTCCAGCGGCCGGCTGCGGGCCGAACGCGGTGGGTTGCCCCCGGTGACCTGCGCCAGGCGCTCGTCGCGCTGTCCGGCGACCATCCCGCGACCCGGCGCAGCGCGGGGCTGTTCCAGCACCGCTTCGCCGAGCTGGCGGCGGATGGCCGGACCGACGGACTGGCCGGGCACGCGGTTGGCAACCTGGTGCTCTGCGGGCTGATGGAGCTGCTCGGCGACCCGGTGGCGGCGCTGGAGCACGCCGGGGCGATGCTCGGCTCGGTCGGCCGGGTGCTGCCGATGTCCCGCCAGCCGGTCGACATCGAGGCCCGGGTACGCGGGGCCGACCCCGCACGACCCGACGAGGTGTGCACCGTACGCGGACAGCACCAGGTCGCGGTCACCACCGGGCGGGTCGAGTCGCTGCGGCTAACCCCGCAGGCGCCGGCGGCGTGCGCGGAGGCGGTCGCCGCGATCGGTGCCGCCGACTGGCTGATCTTCGGGCCGGGCAGCTGGTACACGAGCGTGCTGCCGCACCTGCTGGTGCCGCAGCTGGCCGCCGCAATCCTGGCCAGCCCGGCTCGGCGACTGGTCACCCTCAACCTCGCCGCCGAGAAGGAGACGCTCGGTCTCTCGGTCGCCGACCACCTGGCGGCGCTGCGCTGGTACCTGCCGGAGCTGACGGTCGACTTCGTGCTCGCCGACGCCAAGGCGGTCGGTGACCCCGAACCGGTCCACGGTGCGGCAGAATCCCTGGGAGCCCGGCTGGTCCTCGCTCCCGTCGCGGTCGACGACGGCACTCCCCGTCATGATCCGGCTGCTCTGGGCGCCGCCCTGGTGCCTGTACTGGGCGCCGATCGTTAGACACGTACGTAATCTCCGGCGACACGCCGGAACCGGTCCGTGAGGGGACGCACAATGGCGATGACCGCGGCGGTCAAGGACGAGCTGAGTCGGGTCGACGTGCCCAAGCCCTGCTGCCGGCGGGCGGAGATGGCGGCGCTGCTGCGGTTCGCCGGTGGGCTGCACATCGTGTCCGGGCGGGTGGTGGTGGAGGCCGAGCTCGACACCGGCGCGGTGGCCCGGCGGTTGCGGCGCGAGATCGCCGAGGTCTACGGCTATCCGAGCGAGATCCACGTGCTCGCCTCCGGTGGGCTGCGCAAGGGCAGCCACTTCATCGTCCGGGTGGTCAAGGACGGCGAGGCCCTGGCCCGGCAGACCGGGCTGCTCGACGTGCGCGGTCGGCCGGTGCGCGGGTTGCCGCCGCACGTGGTCGCGGCCAGCGTCTGCTGCGCGGTGTCCGCCTGGCGGGGCGCGTTCATGGCGCACGGCTCGTTGACCGAACCGGGTCGCTCCAGCGCACTGGAGATCACCTGCCCGGGACCGGAGTCGGCGCTGGCGCTTGTCGGCGCGGCCCGGCGGCTGGGCATCACCGCCAAGAACCGGGAGGTGCGCGGCGTCGACCGGGTGGTGGTCAAGGACGGCGACGCGATCGCCGCGCTGCTCACCCGCATCGGTGCCCACTCCAGCGTGCTGGCGTGGGAGGAGCGCCGGGTCCGGCGCGAGGTGCGGGCGACGGCCAACCGGTTGGCGAACTTCGACGACGCCAACCTGCGCCGTTCGGCCCGGGCGGCGGTCGCCGCCGCGGCCCGGGTGACCCGGGCGTTGGAGATCCTCGCCGACGACGCGCCGGAGCATCTGACCTCGGCCGGCCGGCTGCGGCTGGAGCACCGGCAGGCGTCCCTGGAGGAGCTGGGGGCGCTCGCCGACCCGCCGCTGACCAAGGACGCCATCGCCGGACGGATCCGCCGGTTGCTGGCCCTGGCCGACAAGCGGGCCCGCGACCTCGGCATCCCGGATACCGAAGCGGCCGTCACGCCCGACATGCTCGTGGTCTGATAGGACGGTGGGGCGACCACCCGGCGCAGCGTGGCTCGGCGCGCTCGGATATGGTCGCTGCGTACGGCAAGGGGGCCGGCACCGGTGCTCCCCGCCGTATCCACCGCCTCGACGGCGGTCAGGTCCCTCGGACCGCGGCGAGGTGGCCGGGATGAACCGTCAACGGCCGGCTCCAACGGTCGGCGCACACCACTTCGCCGGCCGAGGGTCTCCACGCCGGCGGACCAGAACGCGAGGAGATGGGACCTGTGACCATCCGGGTTGGCATCAACGGCTTCGGCCGGATCGGCCGTAACTTCTTCCGGGCAGTGCTGGCGTCCGGCGCTGACGTCGAGGTCGTGGCCGTCAACGACCTGACCGACAACGCGACGCTCGCCCACCTGCTCAAGTACGACAGCATCCTGGGCCGCCTCCCGCAGGAGGTCAAGGCCACCGCCGACGAGATCACCGTCGGCGGCAAGTCCATCAAGGCGTACGCCGAGAAGGACCCGGCGGCGCTGCCGTGGGGCGACGTCGGCGCGGACGTGGTCATCGAGTCGACCGGCTTCTTCACCGACGCCACCAAGGCCAAGGCGCACATCGACGGCGGGGCCAAGAAGGTCATCATCTCCGCTCCGGCGAAGAACGAGGACGTCACGGTCGTGATGGGCGTCAACGACGGCCAGTACGACCCGGCGAAGCACAACATCATCTCGAACGCCTCCTGCACCACCAACTGCCTGGCGCCGATGGCGAAGGTCCTGCACGACACGTTCGGCATCCAGCAGGGTCTGATGACCACCATCCACGCGTACACCCAGGACCAGAACCTCCAGGACGCGCCGCACAAGGATCTGCGCCGGGCCCGGGCCGCCGCGCTGAACATCGTGCCGACCTCGACCGGCGCCGCGAAGGCCATCGGCCTGGTGCTGCCGGACCTCAAGGGCAAGCTCGACGGGTACGCGCTGCGGGTGCCGATCCCGACCGGCTCCGCCACCGACCTCACCGTCACCGTCGGTCGGGAGACCTCGGTGGACGAGGTCAACGCCGCGCTGAAGGCCGCCGCCGAGGGCCCGCTGCGGGGCATCCTGACCTACAACGAGGACCCGATCGTCTCCGCCGACATCGTCACCGACCCGGCGTCGTGCATCTTCGACGCGCCGCTGACCAAGGTCATCGGCAACCAGGTGAAGGTCGTCGGCTGGTACGACAACGAGTGGGGCTACTCCAACCGCCTGGTCGACCTGGTGAAGCTGGTTGGTTCGTCGCTGTGAGCATCCGTAACCTCGACGACCTGCTCGCCGAGGGGGTCTCGGGTCGGCGCGTGCTGGTGCGCGCCGACCTGAACGTCCCGCTCGACAAGCAGACCGGCCAGATCGCCGACGACGGCCGGATCCGGGCGGTGCTGCCGACCCTCGGCGCGTTGACCGAGGCCGGCGCCAAGGTCGTCGTCTGCTCCCACCTGGGCCGGCCGAAGGGTGCGCCGGACCCGCAGTTCAGCCTCGCCCCGGTCGCCGGGCGGCTCGGTGAGCTGCTCGGCACGGCGGTGCACTTCGCCACCGACACGGTCGGCGAGTCGGCCCGGGCGACGGTGGCGGCGCTCGCCGACGGTGAGGTGGCACTGCTGGAGAACCTCCGCTTCAACAAGGGCGAGACCAGCAAGGACGACGCCGAGCGGGGCGCCTTCGCCGACCAGCTCGCCGCCCTCGGCGACGTGTACGTCGACGACGCGTTCGGCGCGGTGCACCGCAAGCACGCCAGCGTCCACGACGTGCCGGCGCGGCTGCCGCACTTCGCCGGCCGGCTGGTGCTGCGCGAGGTGGAGGTGCTCTCGCAGCTCACCGGCGACCCCGAGCGGCCGTACGTGGTGGTGCTCGGCGGGTCGAAGGTCTCCGACAAGCTCGCGGTGATCGAGGCGCTGCTGCCGAAGGTCGACCGGCTGCTCATCGGCGGTGGCATGTGCTTCACCTTCCTCAAGGCCCAGGGCCACGAGGTCGGCTCCTCCCTGCTGGAGGCGGAGATGGTGGAGACCTGCCGCAACCTGCTGGAGCGCTCCGAGGGCAAGATCATGCTCCCGGTCGACGTGGTGGCCGCCGACGCGTTCGCCCCGGACGCCGCGCACGACACCGTGCCGGCCGACGGCATCCCCAGCAAGCGGGTGGGGCTGGACGTGGGCCCGAAGACGGTGGCGGGCTTCGCCGCCGCGCTGAAGGGCGCCCGGACGATCTTCTGGAACGGCCCGATGGGCGTGTTCGAGATGCCCGCCTTCGCGCACGGCACCCGCGGGGTGGCCGAGGCGATCGCCGGCGCGGACGCGTTCAGCGTGGTCGGTGGTGGTGACTCGGCCGCCGCGGTGCGGGCCCTGGGGCTGGACGAGAAGTCCTTCGGGCACATCTCCACCGGCGGTGGCGCGTCCCTGGAGTACCTGGAGGGCAAGACCCTCCCCGGCATCGCGGCCCTGGAGAACTGATGGCGAGCGCCCCCCGCCGGCCGCTGATGGCCGGCAACTGGAAGATGAACCTCAATCACCTCGAGGCGAACCTGCTGGTGCAGAAGCTGGCGGCCAGCCTCACCGAGAAGCAGTTGACCGAGGTGGAGACGGTGGTGCTGCCACCCTTCACCGACCTGCGCACGGTGCAGACCGTGGTGGAGGGCGACAAGCTGCTCATCGGCTACGGCGCGCAGGACCTGTCACCGCACGCCTCCGGCGCGTACACCGGGGAGATCTCCGGCGCGATGCTGGCCAAGCTCGGCTGCACGTACGTGGCCGTCGGCCACTCCGAGCGGCGGCAGTACCACCGCGAGGACGACGCGTTGGTGGGCGCCAAGGTGCAGGCGGCGCTGACCCACGGGCTCACCCCGATCCTCTGCGTGGGGGAGGGGCTGGACGTCCGGGAGCAGGGCACCCACGTGGCGCACTGCACCGACCAGCTCGACGCCGCCCTCAAGGGGCTCAGCCCGGAGCAGGTCCTCCGGGTGGTGGTCGCGTACGAGCCGGTCTGGGCGATCGGCACCGGCAAGACGGCCACCCCGGAGGACGCCCAGGAGGTGTGCGGCGCGCTGCGGGCCCGGCTGGCCGAGACCGTGGACCAGGCCACCGCCGACGGGGTGCGGATCCTCTACGGCGGCTCGGTCAAGTCGTCGAACGTCGCCTCGATCATGGCGCAGCCGGACGTGGACGGCGCCCTGGTGGGCGGCGCCAGCCTGGACGCCGAGGAGTTCGCGAAGATCTGCCGGTTCCCGGAGCACATCACCGGCTGATCGCTCGCTATCCTTGACTCCGCCCGTCCGCCGGTCGGTGCCGCCGTGCCCGAACTGCCCGGGCGAGGATCGTAACGAGAGGACTGACCCCCGCCATGCCGATCTGGTTCGCCTACACGTTGATCGTGTTGCTGGTCATCACGAGCGTCCTGCTCACCCTGCTGATCCTGCTGCACCGCGGTAAGGGCGGTGGGATGTCCAGCATGTTCGGCGGTGGCGTCAGCTCCAGCCTGGCCGGCTCGTCGGTGGCCGAGAAGAACCTGGACCGCTACACCGTGCTGGTGGGCATCGTCTGGTTCGCCTGCATCATCGGGCTCGGTCTCTGGCTCCGGCTCGAGGTGGGCACGGGCGTCTGATTCGACCCCCGAGGCGTACAATCTGCGCGCGGTCCGTCACCCGACGGTCCGCGCGCAGTCCGTTTCACCCGCTGCACCGCGTCGCCCGCCGTCCACCCCCCGACGGCGGTCCCCTCCGACGACAGGAGTCAGCGCCGTGCCGAACGGCCACGTCATCCGGGGCGCCCGCGTCGGGTCCGCGCCCCCACGCCCGCCCGAACGCCACCAGCCGGTCCCGTGCCGGTCGGTCAGCTACTGGTGCCGCAACGGGCACCGCACCGACATCCGGATCGTCGCCGACGTGGCGGCCCCGACGGTCTGGGACTGCCCCCGCTGCGGGCTACCCGCTGGTCAGGACGCCCAGGATCCGCCGGGCCGGGCCCGGGCCGAGCCGTACAAGACCCATCTGGCGTACGTGAAGGAACGGCGTACCGACGCCGAGGGCGAAGCGATCCTCGCCGAGGCGCTCGCCGCGCTGCGTCAGCGCCGCGGCCGGTCGCAAGCTTCGCCGCCGCCGGTCGCGTCAGCGCAGGCTGCGGAAGCGGGCCGGCAGGTGCGGCCGCCACCGGCCCGGTCGACGCGAAGGTACGCCCGACGCCCTGCACCGGCCGCCGGCACTGCACCGGTCCGGCACCGGCCAGCGCCATGCCGACCGCGTGGGGCCTTGTCGCCGCCCCGGCCACCAGCCACCCTCCTCGGCGGTGTTGATCGCCGGGAGGGTGAGGGGTGATGCGTACCAGTGGGGGCTTCGGACTGCCCGCACCGCGCTCACCGGTCGGCTCTCGTAGTGCACCGGGTGTTCCGGGAAGACCGAGGCGACGTGCCCGTCCTCGCCGACGCCGAGCATCAGCACGTCGAAGTGGGGCAGACGGCGGGTGCCGGAGCCGGCCGCCAGGCGAGTTCGGCGGCGTACCGGGCGGCGGCCTCCTCCAGGTCGGCGCCATCGTCCGAGCCGGCATGGCGTGGATCCGGCCGGATCCACCGGCAGCGCGCCAGCAGCGCCGCCCGGGCCTGGGTCTCGTTGCGCTCGGGTCACCGGCGGGCAGGAACCGTTCGTCGCCCCACCAGAAGTCGACCCGGGACCAGTCGACCGCGTCCCAGCGGGCAGTGCCCCACCGCCCGGTAGACCGCCGCCGCGATCCGACCGCCGGTGAGCACCACCGACGCCTGGCGCGGGCCGCCTGGGCGTCGAGCAGCCGCACCACCAGTCGGGCCGCGACCGCCTGCGCCAGCAGGTCGGCGTCGGCGTGGACGGCGACACTCGCCTCACTCATGGTGTCCTTTCGCGACCGCGGGGCGGTCGGTGTCGTGCGTGCCGGAGGGGATGGGGGTCAGGAGCCGGTGTTCGTGGTGGCGTGCGCGGTGGCGCCGGCCTCGGCCCGTCGGGCGGTGGCCGGGTCCTTCCAGACGTGCACCCGCTGGCTGGGCCGCCGCTCCAGGTTGGCCAGCCCGGCGAAGGCACCCAACGCCTCCGCGTACACCTGGTCGGGGCCGAGCCGGCGCAGTTCCTCGGCCAACTCGTCGCCGAGCGGCCGACGCACCAGCGGCAGGATCCGGTCCTCCTGGCCGGTGCGCCGGAACGTGGCCACGCTGTCCTCCCGGGTCAGCGTCAACTCGTCGCCGTTGCCGCAGCGCAGCTGGACCTCCCGCATCCGAGGAAACTCGCGGGCCCGGTCCCAGCGTGGCTTGATGCCGAGCCGGCTGCGCAGCCAGCCCCGCATCAGCGCGGCGGTCGGGTCGGTCGGCGGCGCGACCACCACGGCCTCGGTGAGCTGCGCGTCCGTGGTGTCGAAGGCGCCGGCCACCAGGGTGCGCCACGGGGTGATCCTGGTCCAGGCGAGGTCGGTGTCGCCGGAGACGTAGTCGCGGGCCCGCTGCCGCAGCGCCGCGATCGGGTCGGCGGCCTGCGCGGAGTCGGTGATCCGCCGGTCGGCGACCACGCCGAGGAAGTCGGTGGCGATCTCCTCCGGCGGCTCACCGTGCCACCAGGTCACCACCGGTACGTCCGGCACCAGCAACGGCATGACCACTGACTCGGCGTGCAGCGCCAGCCGCCCGTACATCCGCATCACCACGGCCTCGCAGGGGCCAAGCCGCCCGCCGACCACGATCTCGGCGTCGAGCCGGTTGCGGTCCCGGTCCACGTCGGAGCGGACCACCACCAGCAGCCGGCACGGGTGCGCGGCCGCGGCGATGGTGGCCGCCGCCTCCGCCTCGCGGACCCGCTTCTCGTCCACCACCACGATCAGGGTCAGCGCCATGCCGCTGGCCCGCCGCCCGCGCTGCGTCGTTCCGCGGCGAGCGCCTTGACCACCTCGTTGCCGGTGGTGTCCCACAGTCCGATCACCCGCAGCCTCCTGCTTCGCTCGCTCCGCGCGCCGCGCCGCCGCCTCGCTCCGCTCACCGGCGGCGCGCGGCGCGGCGCTGAGCCCGATGGTCCGCCCGGTCACGCCCGCCGCCAGGCCCGGCCCTCGCGGGCCAGCATCTCGTCGGCGGCCCGGGGGCCCCACTCCCCGGACCGGTAGGGCTCGGGCTTGGTGCCCTCCCAGGCGTGCTCCAGCGGGTCCACCACGGCCCAGCTCTGCTCGACCTCGGCGGCGTCCGGGAACAGCGTCCGGTCGCCGATCAGGACGTCCAGCACCAGCCGCTCGTACGCCTCCGGGCTGGACTCGGTGAACGCCTCGCCGTACTGGAAGTCCATCGCGATGTCGCGGACCTCCATGGTGGTGCCGGGCACCTTGGAACCGAACTTGAGCACCACGCCCTCGTCCGGCTGCACCCGGATCACCAGTTGGTTGTTGCCGAGCATCTCCATGTCGGCCGGATTGAACGGCAGGTGCGGCGCCTGCTTGAACATCACCGCGACCTCGGTGACCCGCCGTGGCAGCCGCTTGCCGGCCCGGATGTAGAACGGCACCTCCGCCCATCGGCGGTTCTGGATGCCCAGCCGCACCGCCACGTAGGTCTCGGTGGTCGACGTCGACGGGACGCCGTCCTCCTCCAGGTAGCCCTTGGACCGCTGCCCGCCGACCCAGCCGGGCAGGTACTGACCGCGCACGGTGCCCTGGGTGACGTCCTTCGGCAGCGTGATGGCCTTGAGCACCTTGAGCTTCTCGGCCCGGATCTCGTCGGCGTCGAAGCTGGTCGGCTCCTCCATCGCCACCAGGGCGAGCAGTTGCAGCAGGTGGTTCTGCAACACGTCGCGGGCGGTGCCGACCGAGTCGTAGAAGCCGGCCCGGCTGCCGATCCCGACGTCCTCGGCCATGGTGATCTGCACCGAGTCGACGTACTGCGAGTTCCACAGCGGCTCGAAGAGGCTGTTGGCGAAGCGCAGGGCGAGGATGTTCTGGACCGTCTCCTTGCCCAGGTAGTGGTCGATGCGGAAGACGTCCTGCCGGGTGAAGACGTCGTCGACCAGGTCGTTGAGCGCCTTGGCCGAGGGCAGGTCGTTGCCGAACGGCTTCTCCACCACCACCCGGCGCCAGCCGCCGCACTTCTCGTTGTCGGCCATGCCGGTGCGGGCCAGTTGCTTGAGCACCACCGGGAACGCCGCCGGTGGGATGGAGAAGTAGAAGGCCGCGTTGCCGTGGATGCCGTGGCTGTCGCGCAGCCCTTCCAGGCAGTGTGCGAGGTTGTCGAAGGCGGTGTCGTCGTCGAACGACCCGCCGACGAACTTGATGTTGTGTTCGAGTCGTGACCACACCTCCTCCCGCCACGGTGTGCGGGAGTGGGCCTTGGCCGCCTCACGGGCCAGCGAGGCGAAGTCGCCGTCGGCCCAGTCCCGGCGGGCGAACCCGACGACCACGAAGCCGGGCGGCAGCAGCCCCCGGTTGGCCAGGTCGTAGACCGCGGGTAGCAGTTTCTTCTGGGCCAGGTCACCGGTCACCCCGAAGATCACCAGAGCGCACGGCTCCGGGATCCGGGGTAGTCGCCGGTCCTGCGGGTCGCGCAGCGGGTTCACGCCGCCTCCTCGCTCCGCTCGTCCACGTCGTCCATCGTCATGCCCGTAGCGACCCCACCGCGCCGACCGGCCGGACCGGTTCCGCCGACCGCTCGGCCGGCTACTGGTGCGGCAGCGGACGTCGCCGACCGGCCAGGGACGCCGGTCACCGGCGACTCCTCACCTGAGTACGGGTTTCCGGGCACCGGTAGATCAACGCCGACCGTACCGGTTGTCTGAAGAAAGCTACCCACCTGCGAACCGTTGCCGTAGCACCACCGACCCACGCCGCCACCCGGTCCAGGTGGCGGCGTGGGTACTGCCGGACGACGGCATCGTCACGCATTTCCGCCGGCGCGCACGGCGGCGTCGGCGTTGCCCCGGGCGGCGTCGCCCGGACTGCCGCTGCCCTGACCGGCGGCGGTCAGCGACTTGCGGACGCCGTCGAGCAGTTCCTGCCAGCTCGCCTCGAACTTTTCCACGCCCTCGCGCTCCAACGTGGCGATCACGTCGGCCAGGTCCACGCCCACCGACTCCAGCGCGGCGAAGACCTCCCGGGCGTCGTCGTACGCGCCGGTGACGGTGTCCGGGTGGGTCTCACCGTGCTCGGCGTAGGCGTGGATGACCGGCTCCGGCATGGTGTTGACCGTGCCGGGCGCGATCAGCTCCTCGACGTAGATGACGTCCCGGTAGTCCGGGTTCTTGGTCGAGGTGGAGGCCCACAACGGACGCTGCGGGTGCGCTCCGGCATCGGCCAGGGCCCGCCACCGGTCGGTGGCGAAGACCTCGCTGTAGCGTTCGAACGCCAACCGGGCGTTGGCCACCGCCGCCTTGCCGCGCAGCGCCTTGGCCTCGGCGGAGCCGATCTTCTCCAGCCGGGCGTCGACCTCGGTGTCGACCCGGGAGACGAAGAACGAGGCCACCGAGCCGATGGTGCTCAGGTCGTGGCCGTTCGCCTTGGCCTGCTCCAGCCCGGCCAGGAACGCCTCCATCACCTGGGAGTAGCGGTCCAGGCCGAAGATGAGCGTGACGTTGACGCTGATCCCCTCGGCCAACGCCGCGGTGATCGCCGGCAGACCGGCCTCGGTCGCCGGGATCTTGATGAACAGGTTCGGTCGGTCGACCAACCACCACAGCGCCTTGGCCTCGGCGACCGTGCGGTGCGAGTCGTGGGCGAGTCGCGGATCCACCTCGATGGAGACGCGACCGTCGACACCGGCGCTGGCGTCGTACGACGGGCGCATCACGTCACAGGCCCACCGCACGTCGTACGTGGTGAGCATGCGGACGGCCTCTTCCACGTCGACACCCCGGGCGGCCAGGTCGCGGAGCTGCCAGTCGTACTCGTCGGCGTCGCTCAACGCCTTCGCGAAGATCGTCGGGTTGGTGGTGACCCCGACCACGTGCTGGTCCCGGCGCAGCTGGTCCAGCCCGCCGGAGTTCAGACGTACCCGGGAAAGATCGTCGAGCCAGACCGCCACTCCCGCGGCGGTCAGCTCGCCCAGCCTGTCGGTCGTCATGTGCGCCAACGCCTCCCTCAGTTGCCGGTCGTGAAACCGGTGATGTCGCCGATCCGGGTCTGCGCCGCGTGTGCGGCGGCGACGATCCGGTCCGGCGTGAAGCCGAACTGCTCGAAGAGCACCGAGTGCGGAGCACTCGCGCCGTAGTGCTCGATGCTGACGCTCTCGCCGCAGTCGCCGACGATGCCGCGCCAGGACATCGCGATGCCCGCCTCCACGCTCACCCGGGCCTTTACCCCGCGCGGCAGCACCGACTCCCGGTACGCCTCGTCCTGCTCGAAGAACCACTCCTGGCAGGGCATCGAGACGACCCGGGTGGGGGTGCCGTCGGCCTCCAGCCGCTCCCGGGCGGTGAGGCAGAGCTGCACCTCGGAGCCGGTACCGATGATGATCACCTCGGGCTTGCCGTTGGACGCCTCGGCCAGCACGTAGCCGCCCTTGGCGACCCCCTCCGCGCCGGCCAGCTGCGAGCGGTCCAGCGTCGGCAGTGCCTGCCGGCTCAGCGCCAACGCGGTCGGCCGGTCGGTGTGCTCCAGCGCCTGCCGCCACGCCCAGGCGGTCTCGTTGGCGTCGGCCGGGCGGACCACGTCCAGGCCGGGGATGGCCCGCAGCGCGGTCAGGTGCTCCACCGGCTGGTGGGTCGGGCCGTCCTCGCCGAGACCGATGGAGTCGTGCGTCCAGACGTAGACCACCGGCAGCTTCATCAACGCGGCCAACCGGACCGACGGCCGCATGTAGTCGCTGAACACCAGGAAGGTGCCGCCGTACGGGCGGGTGCCGCCGTGCAGGGCGATGCCGTTCAGGATCGCGCCCATGGCGTGTTCCCGGATGCCGAAGTGCAGCGTCCGGCCGTACTCGTGGCCGGGGAACTCCTTGGTGGCGTACTGGCTGGGGACGAAGGAGGGCTCGCCCTTCATCGTGGTGTTGTTGCTCTCGGCCAGGTCGGCGGAGCCGCCCCACAGTTCGGGCAGCACCGGCGCGAGCGCGGCCAGCACCTTGCCGGAGGCGGCCCGGGTGGCGACACCCTTGGCGTCGGCGGGGAACTCCGGCAGGGCGTCGGTCCAGCCCTCGGGCAGCGTCCGGCCGGCCAGCCGGTCGTAGAGAGCGCGGCGTTCCGGGTTGGCCTGCGACCACTCGTCGAAGGTGGTCGTCCACTCCTGCTGGGCGGCCTCGCCGCGCCGCAGCGCCGAGCGGGTGTGGCCGAGCACCTCCTCGGTGACCTCGAACGAGCCGGCCGGGTCGAAGCCGAGGATCTCCTTGGTGGCGGCCACCTCGTCCGCGCCGAGCGCCGAGCCGTGGATCTTGCCGGTGTTCTGCTTGTTCGGTGCCGGCCAGCCGATGATGGTGCGCAGCGCGATGAACGACGGGCGGTCGGTCTCCGCCTTGGCGGCCAGCAGCGCCTGGTACAACTCCTCGACGTTCTCGTGGTAGTCACCCTTGTCGGCGTCGCCGCGCCGCCAGTCGACGGTCTGCACGTGCCAGCCGTACGCGGTGTAGCGGGCCGCGACGTCCTCGCTCAGCGCGATCCGGGTGTCGTCCTCGATCGAGATCTCGTTGTCGTCGTAGATCACGCAGAGGTTGCCCAGCTGCTGGTGCCCGGCCAGGGCGCTGGCCTCGTGGCTGATGCCCTCCTCGATGTCGCCGTCGGAGGCGATGCACCAGATGTGGTGGTCGAAGGCGGACTCGCCGGCCTCGGCCTCCGGGTCGAACAGGCCGCGTTCCCGCCGCGCCGCCATGGCCATTCCGACGGCGTTGCCCAGGCCCTGCCCGAGCGGGCCGGTGGTGGTCTCCACGCCGGGGGTGTGCCCGTGCTCGGGGTGCCCCGGGGTCAGCGAACCCCACTGCCGCAGCGACTTGAGGTCGTCCAGGCTCAGCGGGTAGCCGGCGAGGAAGAGCTGGATGTAGAGCGTCAGGCTGGAGTGCCCGGCGGAGAGCACGAAGCGGTCCCGACCGGGCCAGTTCGGATCGGCCGGGTTGTGTCGCATCACCCGGTTGAACAGCAGGTACGCCGCAGGGGCGAGGCTCATCGCGGTGCCCGGGTGGCCGTTGCCGGATTTCTCCACGGCGTCCATGGCCAGGACGCGGACGGTGTCCACGGCACGGCGGTCGAGATCGGACCAGTCAAGTGCGGGGTGCGCGGGTCGGTTGGCAGCCACGGTGGTTTGTGCTCCTCGGCGAGATGGGCGGAACCCTCAGTGGTGACCCTATCGAGCGCGGCTAAACGTGCGCCCGAGGATCTCAGCATGCTGGTCTGTACGTTTCGGGCGTGTCTCGCGGTTCACCCTCGTCGCCGGCTCGGTCGCCAGCCTCGGGTGTGACGACTGGCACCGTTGCCGGGTCGCCCGGGCAGCCAAAACGACGACGCGTAGTGTGTGGGTCGGTGTGTGGACCCGAGGTGGTCCCGCCGCCGTGACCTCCCCTCCCGACGCCGGAAGGTGGCAATCCGTGAGCATGATCACCGAGCGCCCCGTCAGTAACCCTGCCGGGCAGCCGCCGGTGCGTACGGCCGGGGAGACCCCAGCCCGCCCCCGCGACCTGCGGGCGGTGGTGGCGGCGTACGTGACGCTGACCAAGCCGCGGATCGTGGAGCTGCTGCTGGTCACCACGGTGCCGGCGATGATGCTCGCGCACGGGGGGCTGCCGTCGCTGTGGCTGGTCGCGGTGGTGCTGGTCGGCGGCTCGCTCGCGGCGGGCGCGGCCAGCGTGCTCAACTGCTACATCGACCGCGACATCGACCAGTTGATGCGACGGACGAAGCGGCGGCCGCTGCCGGCGCACACGGTGACGCCCCGCAACGCGCTGATCTTCGGCCTGGTGCTGGCGGTGGTCTCGGTCGCGTTGATGGCGGCCTTCACCAATCTGCTCGCCGCCGGGCTCACGCTGGCCGCGATCGTCTACTACGACGTCGTCTACACCCTGTGGCTCAAGCGCACGACGACGGCGAACACCTTCTGGGGCGGTGCCTGCGGTGCCGCGCCCGTGCTGATCGGCTGGGCGGCGGTTACCGGCTCGCTGTCGCCGGTGGCGTGGGCGCTGTTCGGGGTGGTCTTCTTCTGGCAGATGCCGCACTTCTATCCGCTGGCGATGAAATACAAGGACGACTACGCGCGGGCCGGCATCCCGATGCTCCCGGTGGTCGCCTCGGTGCGGCGGGTGAACGCCGAGATCGTGCTGTTCGCCTGGCTGACCGTGCTGACCTCGCTGGCCGTGTGGGCGTTGGGGCTGAGCGCGGTCTACGGCGTCCCGACGCTGGTGGTCGGCGCGATCTTCCTGGTCGAGGCGCACCGGCTCGCCGGGCGGGCCCGTCGGGGCGAGCCGGTCAAGCCGATGCGGCTGTTCCACTGGTCGACGTCGTACCTGACGATCGTCTTCGCCGCCGCGGCGCTCGACGCGCTGCTCTGACGGCCGCCCGCGGCGGGTTTCCCCCTCGTCGGCTCCGTCCGTTTGCGGACGTTCTGTCGCTCCGATTCACCCGATTTGTTGCTGATAAATACGGGCGAAACGCCTTTGGTCTTCCTTAAACCTGCGGGTAATGGGTATCACAAAAGGTTGATGGTTCTCGCCCGTCCGGGTGCATCTCTGCTTAGTCTTCACGTTATGGCAGATGGTTCCGATACGACGTTGACGGCCGGTCAGACCGCCTCCGGGCAGGCCCCCAACGGCCTGATCGCGGGCATCCGGTCGTTCGCCGCCGAGCATGGCGGGGCGAAGGCGGTCATCGAGTACGTCGGCAAGCGCGGTGCCCGCATCGTCCTGGTGGGCTCCGACGGCGCGTGGGGCGACCAGTTCGCCGAGGACACGGTGACCGCCCGCGAGGCCTGTGCGCAGGCCGGGGTCGCCGTGGAGAACGCCTGGGAACGGGAACTGATGGACCAGATGCGCCCGAGCAACGACCTCTGGCGCTCGATGGCCCGACGCACCATGGCCCGTTGAGAATAAATTGACCGATCACCACCAGTCGACCCGGGGGAAACCCCGGGTCGCTCTCGTCACCTGCACCGAACTCGCCGACCTCGACGACGACGACCGTCTCGTGGTGGCTCCGCTGGCCGCGCGGGGAATCGCCGCCGAGCCGGTGGTCTGGGACGACCCGACCGTCGACTGGGCCCGCTACGACCTGGCGGTGCTCCGCTCGCCCTGGGACTACATGTCCCGCCGGGACGAGTTCGTCTCCTGGGCGACGGACGTACCCCGACTGGTCAATCCGGCGGACGTGGTGCGGTGGAACACCGACAAGCGCTACCTCGACGAGTTGTCAGCAGCCGGGGTGCCCACCGTCCCCACCGGTTGGGTACTGCCCGACCAGCCGTGGCAGCCACCTGCTGATCACGGTGAGTACGTCGTCAAACCGGCTGTGAGCGCCGGCAGCCTGGACACCGGCCGCTACGACCTGGCCGAGCCCGGCCACCGGGATCTCGCGGTGGCCCACGTACGTCGGCTCGGCGCGGCCGGTCGGGTGGCCATGGTCCAGCCGTACCTGACCGCGGTGGACACCGTCGGCGAGACCGCGCTGCTCTTCCTGACCGGCCCGACCGGTCTGACCTTCAGTCACGCCATCCGCAAGGGTCCGATGCTGACCGGGCCGGACGAGGGTGTCGACGCGCTGTACAAGGTCGAGGAGATCACCGCCCGCACCGCACAGCCGGCCCAGCTCGCCGTCGCGGCGCAGACCCTCGCGGCGGTGCCCGGCGGGTCCGACCGCCTGCTCTACGCCCGGGTCGACCTGATCCCCGGCCCCGACGGCACCCCCGTGCTCGTGGAACTGGAACTGACCGAGCCCTCACTGTTCCTCGGCCACTCCGACGGCGCTCCCGACCGCCTAGCCCACGCCATCACCCTCCACCTACCCCCGTACCGGCTGGATTGATCATGTAGTTGTTGTCACCCGCCCCGGCGTGGCGTCACAACAACTTCATGATCAACCTGAGATCAGGCGGGGGCCGGGGCGGGGTGGGAGGGCTCGGTTGAGGTGGATGCGGTCGGGCTGGTGGGCGGGGGTGGGTGGTCGGCGGGGCGGCGTTCGCGGGTGGACCAGAGCACGGCGAGGGTGGCGAGCCAGACCAGGCAGGAGCCGAGCATGTGCAGGCCGACCAGCAGCACCGGCAGGTTGGTGAAGTACTGCACGAAGCCGATCACCCCCTGACCCAGCTCGACCAGGAGCAGGGTCAGCGCCGCCCGCACGGCGGCTGCCGGCGCGCCGACCGCGCGCAGTGCCAGCCACAGGCCCACGGTCAGGCCGACGAGCAGGAAGACCAGGTCGGCGTGGATCTGGGAGATGGTCTGCGGGTCCAGGCCGTTACGGACGGCGTCGGCGTCGCCGGCGTGCGGGCCGCTGCCGGTCACCGCCACCCCGACGACGATCACCGCCGCGCTGGCCACCACGGTGAGCCAGGTCAGGGTCCGCACTGCCGGTGGCACCACGGGCACCGTCGGGCCGTCCGGCTCGCTCACCCGGCGCCACAGGGCGTACGCGACGAGCAGCAGCAGCATCGACACCACGAAGTGGATGCCGACGATCGAGGGATGCAGCTGGGTACGGACGGTGATCCCACCGATCACCGCCTGTGCCACGATGCCGAGCACGACCGCCAGCGCCAGCGGCACCGCACCGCGTCGCCGGGGACGGTGTGCCAGGGCGGCCAGCAGGGTGGCGCCCGCGATCAGCACCAGCACGAACGTGAGCAGCCGGTTGCCGAACTCGATCGCTCCGTGCATGCCCATCTCGGCGGTGGCGGTGTACGACTCGTCGGTGCACCGGGGCCAGGTGGGACAGCCCAGGCCGGACGCGGTCAACCGCACCGCCCCGCCGGTGACGACGATCGCGGCGTTCGCGACGATGTTGGCGAACGCCAGGCGGCGCAGCAGGGTGCCGGAGACCGGGGAGCGGTCGGGTCGCTTCACGAGGCGAATCCTACGCAACGTAGTTGTCACCGATCGGGTGACTCCGCCCGTGCGGTGGTTCGGATCACCGGGGTCACGTTTGCGGGCCCTGATTGAATTACGTAACGTGGGCGTTGTGAAAAAGGCGGCGGGGCTCACCGGGCACCAGCCGACGGCCGGTACGGTCGCCGGCCGGTCGCTGCCGGACACCCACGTCCCGCCTGCCACGACCAGCACCCAGGCCGCGCCGACCGGTGAGCAGTCGACCCGGGACCGGGTCACCCTGCTGCTGCTGGAGCGCCGCGCCGCCACCGCCGCCCAGTTGGGCGACGCGCTCGGGCTCAGCCCGGCGGCGATCCGCCGGCACCTGGACGCGATGCTCGCCGACGGTGACGTCGTGGCCCGCGAGCAGACCGTACGCGGTCACCGTGGGCGGGGCCGCCCGGCCAAGGTGTTCCTGCTCACCGACGCCGCCCGCAGCCGGTGTGGCACCCACCACTACGACAACATGGCCACCGCCGCGCTGCGCTGGATCGCCCGCACCGGTGGCTCGCAGGCGGTGGAGCGGTTCGCCGCCGAGCAGGTGGCCGCCCTGGAAACGCGCTGTCAGGCCGCCCTGGCCGACGCGGGCGACGATCCGATGGCCCGTGCGGAGGCACTCGCCGCGGCGCTGACCGCCGAGGGATACGCTGCCAGTGCCTCCACGATCGCCTCCGGCGGCCAGCTCTGCCAGCACCACTGCCCGGTGGCGCACGTGGCCGCCGAGTTTCCCCAACTGTGCGAGGCCGAGACCACGGTGATCTCCCGCCTGGTCGGTACCCACGTGCAGCGCCTGGCCACCATCGCGCACGGCGACGGGGTGTGCACCACGCACATCCCGGGTTCGCCGCACGCCCAGTCCGGTAAGACCGTCACCACTGTGAGGACAGATAGATGACCGAGCAGATCGTCCAGCCCCTGACCCAGGAGGAGCAGCTCGCCGCCCTGGGCAACTACGAGTACGGCTGGGCCGACCCGGACGTCGCCGGGGCCTCGGCTCAGCGCGGCCTCAACGAGGCGGTGGTGCGGGACATCTCGGCCAAGAAGAACGAGCCGGCCTGGATGCTCGACCTGCGCCTTAAGGGCCTGCGGCTGTTCGAGCGCAAGCCGATGCCGGCCTGGGGCGCCGACCTCACCGGGATCGACTTCGACAACATCAAGTACTTCGTGCGCTCCACCGAGAAGCAGGCCGCCAGCTGGGAGGACCTGCCCGAGGACATCAAGAACACCTACGACAAGCTGGGCATCCCGGAGGCGGAGAAGCAGCGCCTCGTCGCCGGTGTCGCCGCCCAGTACGAGTCCGAGGTGGTCTACCACAAGATCCGTGAGGACCTGGAGGAGCAGGGTGTCGTCTTCCTCGACACCGACACCGCCCTCAAGGAGCACGAGGACCTGTTCAAGGAGTACTTCGGCACGGTGATCCCGGTCGGCGACAACAAGTTCGCCGCGCTGAACACCTCCGTGTGGTCCGGCGGCTCGTTCATCTACGTGCCGAAGGGCGTGCACGTGGAGATCCCGCTGCAGGCGTACTTCCGGATCAACACCGAGAACATGGGCCAGTTCGAGCGGACGCTGATCATTGTCGACGAGGGTGCGTACGTGCACTACGTCGAGGGCTGCACCGCGCCCATCTACTCCTCGGACTCGCTGCACAGCGCCGTGGTGGAGATCGTCGTCAAGAAGAACGCCCGGTGCCGTTACACGACCATCCAGAACTGGTCGAACAACGTCTACAACCTGGTCACCAAGCGCGCCGTGTGTCACGAGGGCGCGACCATGGAGTGGATCGACGGCAACATCGGTTCCAAGGTCACCATGAAGTACCCGGCGGTCTACATGACCGGTGAGCACGCCAAGGGCGAGGTGCTCTCGGTGGCGATGGCCGGCGAGGGGCAGCACCAGGACGCCGGCGCCAAGATGGTGCACGCGGCACCGCACACCAGCAGCACCATCGTGTCGAAGTCGATCGCCCGGGGTGGCGGCCGGACCTCGTACCGGGGTCTGGTGCAGGTGCTGGAGGGCTCGCACAGCAGCGCCAGCACGGTCAAGTGCGACGCCCTGCTGGTCGACACCATCTCCCGCTCCGACACCTACCCCTACGTCGACATCCGCGAGGACGACGTGTCGATGGGGCACGAGGCGACCGTCTCCAAGGTCAGCGATGACCAGCTCTTCTACCTGATGAGCCGGGGCCTGAGCGAGGACGAGGCGATGGCGATGATCGTGCGCGGCTTCATCGAGCCGATCGCCAAGGAACTGCCCATGGAGTACGCCCTGGAGCTCAACCGCCTGATCGAGCTGCAGATGGAGGGCGCGGTCGGCTGACCCCGGCCGCACCACAGCACCGGACACCGTCGTCGTAGACACAAGCAAGGACGAGATGACTACCCAGGCTTCCGCGCCGCCCAGCACCAAGTCGCAGGCGCTGCGTTCGTACGATGTCGCCGACTTCCCGGCCCTGACCGGCCTGGAGGAGGAGTGGCGCTTCACCCCGCTCAAGCGGCTGCGGGGGCTGGTCGGTGACGACCCGACCGCCACCGGCACGGTCCGGCACGAGTACGCCGACCTGCCCGAGGGCGTGTCCGTGGAGCGGGTCGGCCACGACGACCCGCGGGTCGGCAGCGTGCTCACCCCGTTCGACCGGGTCAGCGCGCTGGCCTACGGCGGGGCCGGGCAGGCGCTGCTGGTGCGGGTGGCGCAGGACGCGGTGATCAGTGGCCCGACCATCCTCCGGGCGGTCGGCGAGGGCGTCGAGGGCCTGGCCTTCGGTCACACGGTGATCGAGGTGGGCCGGTTCGCCGAGGCCATCCTGGTGCTGGAGCACGTCGGCTCGGCCACCCTCGCCGACAACGTCGAGGTGTCGGTGGGCGACGGGGCGAAGCTCACCCTGGTCACCGTCGCCGACTGGGCCGACGACGCCGTGCAGGCGCAGCACCTGAAGGTACGGCTGGGGCGCGACGCGCGGGTGCTGCACGTCCAGGTCACCCTCGGCGGTGACCTGGTCCGGCAGTACACCACCGTGGAGTACACCGACCGGGGCGGCGAGGCCGAGCTGTACGGCGTCTACTTCGCCGACTCCGGCCAGCACCAGGAGCACCGCCAACTGGTCGACCACACCGTGCCGGACTGCCGCAGCTACGTCGGCTACCGGGGCGCGTTGCAGGGCGAGAGCGCCCGTACCGTCTGGGTCGGCGACGTGCTGATCCGGGCCGAGGCGACCGGCACCGACACGTACGAGATCAACCGGAACCTGCTGCTCACCGACGGTGCCCGGGCCGACTCGGTGCCGAACCTGGAGATCGAGACCGGCGAGATCGCCGGCGCCGGCCACGCCAGCGCCACCGGCCGCTTCGACGACGAGCAGTTGTTCTACCTGATGGCCCGGGGCATCCCGGAGGCCGAGGCTCGCCGGCTGGTGGTGCGCGGCTTCTTCGCCGAGCTGCTGCACAAGATCCCGGTGGAGTCCCTGCGGGAGCGCCTGGGGGACGCTATCGAGGCGCGGCTGACCAAGGCGGGCGCCTGATGATCCGCATCTGCGCCGTCGAGGACGTGCCGAAGGGCACCGCGATCAGCGCGGACGTCGACGGCACCCAGATCGCGCTCGTGCACGGCGAGGACGAACAGTTCTACGCCGTGTTCGACGAGTGCTCGCACGCGGCCGTCGCGCTCTCCGAGGGCGAGGTCGAGGGCTGCACGCTGGAGTGCTGGCTGCACGGCTCCCGTTTCGACCTGCGTACCGGCGAGCCCACCGGGCTGCCCGCCACCGAACCCGTACCCGTCTACCCCGTCGAAGTCCGCGACGGTGACATCTACGTCAGTCTGACGCCGAGCAATGGAGTGACCCGATAATGAGCACCCTGGAGATCCGCGACCTACAGGTGTCGGTGAAGCTGCCCGAGGGTGAGCTCAAGCCGATCCTGCACGGTGTCGACCTGACCGTGAAGTCGGGGGAGACCCACGCGATCATGGGCCCGAACGGCTCCGGCAAGTCGACCCTGGCGTACTCGGTCGCCGGCCACCCGAAGTACGAGATCACCGGCGGCTCGGTGACCCTGGACGGCGAGGACGTCCTGGAGATGTCCGTCGACGAGCGGGCCCGGGCCGGCCTTTTCCTCGCCATGCAGTACCCGGTCGAGGTGCCCGGCGTGTCGGTGGCGAACTTCCTGCGTACCGCGAAGACCGCGATCGACGGCGAGGCGCCGAAGCTGCGCACCTGGGGCGGCGAGCTGCGCGGTGCCATGGAGCGGTTGCACATGGACCCGGCCTTCGCCCAGCGCAACGTCAACGAGGGCTTCTCCGGTGGTGAGAAGAAGCGCCACGAGATCGTGCAGCTGGAGCTGCTCAAGCCGAAGATGGCAATCCTCGACGAGACCGACTCCGGTCTCGACGTGGACGCGCTGCGCGTGGTGAGTGAGGGCGTGAACCGGGTGCGCGACACCGGCGACACCGGCCTGCTGCTGATCACCCACTACACCCGGATCCTGCGCTACATCAAGCCCGACTACGTGCACGTCTTCGTCGCCGGCCGGATCGTCGAGCAGGGCGGCCCGGAGCTGGCCGACAAGCTCGAGGAGTCCGGCTACGAGCGGTACGCGGCCGGGGCCGGTCCGGCGCGGGTCTGACCCCGAAGGAAGGGGCGGTCACCACGATGACCACCATCGCGATCCCGCCGGGGATGCCGCAGTACGACGACGTGCCGCGCTACGACGTGGCGGCGGTACGCGCCGACTTCCCGATCCTCGATCGGGAAGTCAACGGGCATCCGCTGGTCTACCTGGACAGCGCCAACACCTCGCACAAGCCGCGTCAGGTGCTCGACGTACTTGCCGAGCACTACGCCCGGCACAACGCCAACGTGTCCCGTTCGGTGCACACCCTGGGCACCGAGGCGACCGAGGCGTACGAGGGAGCCCGGGCGAAGGTCGCCGCGTTCGTCAACGCGCCGAGCGTCGACGAGGTGGTCTTCACCAAGAACTCCACCGAGGCGATCAACATCGTGGCGTACGCGTTCTCCAACGCCTCGCTGCGGGCCGACGCCGACCCCCGGCTGCGGCTGGGGCCGGGCGACGAGATCGTCATCTCCGAGATGGAGCACCACTCGAACATCGTGCCGTGGCAGTTGCTGGCCGAGCGCACCGGCGCGACGCTGCGCTGGTTCCCGGTCACCGACAACGGCCGGCTGGACGAGTCGGGCCTGACCGACCTGGTCAACGAGCGGACGAAGATCGTCTCGCTGGTGCACATGTCCAACATCCTCGGCACCGTCAACGCCACCTCGCGGATCACCGCCCGGGTCCGCGAGGTGGAGGCGCTGCTGTTGCTGGACTGCTCGCAGTCGGTGCCGCACATGCCGATCGACGTGGTCGACCTGGACGCCGACTTCATCGTCTTCACCGGGCACAAGATGTGCGCCCCGACCGGCATCGGCGTGCTCTGGGGCCGCACCGAGCTGCTGGCGGCGATGCCGCCGGTGTTCGGCGGCGGCTCGATGATCGAGACGGTGACGATGGGCGGCTCCACCTACGCGGCACCGCCGGCCCGGTTCGAGGCCGGCACCCCGCCGATCGCCGAGGCGGTCGCGCTCGGCGCGGCCGTGGACTACCTCACCGGCATCGGCATGCGGTCGATCCAGTGGCACGAGAAGCAGCTGACCGCGTACGCGCTGGACGCCCTGGGCGGCGTGCCCGGCCTGCGGATCTTCGGCCCGGAGGTGCCGGTGGGCCGGGGCGGCACCATCTCGTTCGCGCTCGGCGACGTGCACCCGCACGACGTGGGGCAGGTGCTCGACTCCCTCGGCGTGCAGGTACGGGTCGGGCATCACTGCGCCCGCCCGGTCTGCACCCGGTTCGGGGTGCCGGCCACCACGCGGGCGTCGTTCTACCTCTACACCACCACCGAGGAGATCGACGCACTGGTGGCGGGCCTGGAACAGGTGCGGAAGGTGTTCGCCTGATGCAGCTTGATTCTCTCTACCAGGAGATCATCCTGGACCACTACAAGCACCCGCACGGTCGCGGGCTGCGCGACGCTGCGGACCCGGCCGACCGGGTCGGCGAGGCGCACCACGTCAACCCGACCTGCGGTGACGAGGTCACCGTCCGGGTGGCCACCGACGGTGCGACGTTGCACGACGTGTCGTACGACGGGATGGGCTGTTCGATCAGCCAGGCGTCCGCGAGCGTGCTGCACGAGCTGCTGACCGGCCGGGGTGCGACGGAGGCGTTCGAGGTGCACGAGGCGTTCGTGGCGTTGATGTCCGGCCGTGGTCAGGTCACGCCGGACGAGGATGTGCTCGGCGACGGGGTGGCGTTCGAGGGCGTGGCCCGCTATCCCGCCCGGGTCAAGTGCGCGCTGTTGCCGTGGATGGCGTTCAAGGACGCCGCGGCACGCGCCGGTGTGGGCGCGAGCCCGACGGAGGTGAAGGCATGACCGAGCAGACCAACAGCACGCCGGAGTCGGGCGCCGTGGCGACCGACGGCGCGGTGACCCCGGCGGTCGGCGGCAAGGCCGCCGTCGCCGACATCGAGGAGGCGATGAAGGACGTCGTCGACCCGGAGCTGGGCATCAACGTGGTCGACCTCGGCCTGGTGTACGGCGTACACGTCGACGACCAGAACGTCGCCACCCTGGACATGACGTTGACCTCGGCGGCCTGCCCGCTCACCGACGTGATCGAGGACCAGGCCCGTCAGGCGCTGACCACCGGCCCCGGCGGTGGTCTCGTCGACGACATCCGGATCAACTGGGTCTGGCTGCCCCCGTGGGGACCGGACAAGATCACTGACGAGGGCCGCGACCAGCTCCGCTCCCTCGGTTTCAACGTCTGACGGCTCCTCCGGGCAGTCTGCCTCGGGCGCGGCATCCACCGGGTGCCGCGCCCGACGTGACTCACCCGTCCGCCGCCGTGCCACCACGGTCGGATTGCCCGGAGTTATCGTTGCCGCGCGGCGACCCGTCCAGTGGGTCGACCCCGGTTGATGGTGGTGGTCCCGGCGCTGTCGAGCTGAGAGCGCAGACGCATCACCCCAGGCCCCGCTTGACGCCGACGGTTCAGCTCGACAGCCTCGGCAGGGGTAGAGGTGCCGGGCGTGCGGCGGTCCGCCACGGGTCGCGGTAGCGAGCCCTGATCGATCGCCGGACGGGAGAGGGCGTGCTGCTCTGTCGATAATCCGTGGCGTCGCCGCAGCCGGGCCCGGAAGATGGCGCGGTGAGTGAGGCGTACCCGAAAAAGCTGTGTCCTGTCGCCGTGGCCACCGCCGCGCGTCGACAGCGGCTCGCGCCGGGCCGCGTCTCGCCACGGCGTCGGTCGTGACCGGCGCGTTCCTCGCCGGTCTGGTCGCCGGCTACGGCGTGGCCGTCCCGGTCGGCGCGATCGCCGTGCTCATCCTCGGGCTCACCGCCCGGACCTCGTTCCGGGTCGGTGCGGCCGCCGCGCTCGGGTGGCCACCGCCGACGGGATCTACGCCGGTGTCGCGGCGCTCGGCGGCGCGGTGGTCGCGGGTTGGCTGGCTCCGGTCGCCGGGCCGCTGCGACTGGTCGGCGCGACGGTGCTGCTCGCCCTCGCCGCCCACGGCGCCTGGCGCGCCCTGCGGGTGCCCGGCCCACGCCGGTGCTCGAACCACGCGCCGACGCCGGGCGTCCCGGCCGTCTCGTCGGTGGGTGGCCCGGACCGGTCGGCGGCCGTCGCGGCCGGGCCGGGGTCCGGTCCGGCATCGGTACGGCGTGGGTTGGACACGCCGACCCGGGCGTTTGTCGGGATCCTCGCGCTGACCCTGCTCAACCCGGCCACCATCGTCTACTTCACGGCGTTGGTGCTCGGCCGGGCCGACCTGGGCGGCTCCGGCACCGCCGTCGCGGTGGTGTTCACCCTCGGGGTGTTCCTCGCCTCGGCCAGTTGGCAGCTGCTGATCGCCGGGGGTGGCTCGCTGATCGGGCGGGTGCTCACCAGCGATCGTGGTCGGCTGGTCACCGCGCTGCTGTCCAGCGCCATCATCACCGTGCTCGCCGTCGGCATGCTCCTCGGTGGCTGAACCGGGCCACCCGTGCCGTACGGTCGGGTGATGAGCAGCCGACCCGCCGCCGGGGGCGGCCGGTGGGTGGAGGTCGATCCGGACCGCGTCGCCCGCTGGGTCGCCGGCTTCGCCGACCGGCACGGCCCGCCCACCGTCAGCGCGCACGGGTACGGCCTGCTGCTGTCCGCTCCGGACGGTGCCACCGCCGAACTGCACGCGCCCCGGGCTCGTCGCCCGCCACCGATCTGGCGGGTTTCGTGGCGGCGGTCACCCTGCCGCACCGGCTCGGGCTGCTGCTGGTCCGCAAGGGCGCGGTGGCGGTGGGCATCGCGGAGGGGGAGCGGCTGCCGGTGCACAAGGTGGACACCCGCTACGTGCAGGGACGTACCGCCGCCGGTGGTTGGTCGCAGCAGCGTTTCGCCCGCCGCCGGGACAACCAGACCAAGGCGGCGCTGGCCGACGCCGTCGAGTTGGCCGTCCGGCTGCTGCTGCCGGCGGCCGACCGGCTCGACGCGCTGATCGCCGGCGGGGACCGGCGGGCCGTGGACACCGTGCTGGCCGACCGTCGACTCGCCCCGCTGGCCGCACTGCGCGCCGACCGTCTGCTCGACGTCCCCGAACCTCGACACGCGGTGCTGCTGGCCGCGGTGACCGCCGCCCGGGCGGTTCGCATCCTGGTCCGCGAACCGCAGCCGGAAGGCAGCCGCTAGCGCCCGGCCCGGCGGAGAGGGCGCGTAGTACGGCTGTGGGCCCGGTCACCGGTGACCGGGCCCGCGGCGTGCCGCTTCGTCAGACCGCGCCGCTGAAGGTGTCGCAGGAGGCCGGGTCGCCGCTGTCGTAGCCCCGGTTGAACCACTGCTTACGCTGCTCCGACGAGCCGTGGGTGAACTCCTCCGGGTTGACCGGCCGGTCGGCGCGCTTGGAGATGGCGTCGTCACCGATGGCCTCGGCGGTGTCGATGGCCTCGGCGATGTCCCGCTCGGTGATGCTGGTGAAGATCTTCTGGCCGCTGTCGTCGGCCGTGCCGGTGGCGTTCTTGGCCCAGGCTCCGGCGTAGCAGTCGGCCTGCAACTCCAGGCGTACCGACAGGTCGTTGGCGTTGCCGGGGTCGCGCTGCTGCTGGCGGCGCACCTGCTCGTTGGTGCCGAGCAGGTTCTGCACGTGGTGGCCGTACTCGTGGGCCAGCACGTACGGCTGGGCGAACTCGCCCTCGGCGCCGAGTTGCGTGGCGAGCACCTCGTAGAAGGAGAGGTCGATGTAGACGAGCGAGTCGGCGGGGCAGTAGAACGGGCCGACGCCGGAGTCGGCCTGGCCGCAGGCGGTGTTGACGGCCTGGCTGAAGAAGACGGTGCGGGTCGGTTGGTACTGCTCGCCGAGCGCCTGCGGCAGGGCGGTGCGCCAGTACGCCTGGATCGAGTTGACGTAGAGGGTGTTGCGGCAGTCGAGCTGCTCCAGCGCGTTCTCGGCGGCGCAGCGCTGTTCCAGCGCGGTGTTGTCGCCCTGCTCCGCGCCGCCGGTCATGGCGTTCAGGCCGAAGCCGCCACCGACGAGGGCCACCAGTACGGCGATGACGATGCCGACGATGCCGCCGCGCCCGCCGCCGATCGGGATGGGGATGCCCATCCCACCGCCTCCGCCGCTGCCTCGCCGGTCCTCCACCTGACTGGTGTCGATCCGTGCGTTCTCGTTCAGCTCCATGGTGACCCCGATCAGTAAGTGGCTCGTTAGCCGGAACCGGGTCCGGTCGGCGATCCGGTACCCGACGATCTTGCTCGGTAATCCGCGTGGGGTACCGCGCCGGGCCCGGTACACTTGGTGCCGTGCTGCGCTGCGAAGGCTGAACGCCCCGCGCCGACGGGTCTGGTGGATCCGCCGGCGCTTTCGTGTGCCCTGAGTCAGCCCTTCGGATCCCGAGAGCGAGTACCTGGAAATGATCACTGCCACCGGCCTGGAACTGCGCGCCGGAGCCCGGATCCTGCTGTCCGACACCACGCTGCGGGTGCAGCCCGGTGACCGGATCGGCCTGGTCGGGCGCAACGGCGCCGGCAAGACCACCACGCTGAAGGTGCTCGCCGGGGAGGGCCAGCCGTACGCCGGGCAGGTCGACCGGCGCAGCGCCGTCGGCTACCTGCCGCAGGACCCGCGTACCGGCGACCTGGACGTCACCGGCCGGGACCGGGTGCTCTCCGCTCGCGGCCTGGACGCGCTGATGGCCGGGATGAAGGAGCTGGAGGCGCGGCTCGCCGAGGACGCCGACGAGCGCCTGGTGCGCCGCTACGGCGCGCTTGAGGATCAGTTCGCCGCGCTCGGCGGGTACGCGGCCGAGGCCGAGGCGGCCCGCATCTGCGCGAACCTGGGGCTGCCCGAGCGGGCCCTGGCGCAGACCATCGGCACCCTTTCCGGCGGTCAGCGTCGCCGCATCGAGCTGGCCCGGATCCTGTTCCGGGACGCCGGCGAGAACGGCGGCGGCATCCTGTTGCTGGACGAGCCGACCAACCACCTCGACGCCGACTCGATCACCTGGTTGCGGGGTTTCCTCGCCAACCACAAGGGCGGCCTGATCGTGATCTCCCACGACGGCGACCTGCTGGAGTCGGTGGTCAACAAGGTTTGGTTCCTGGACGCCACCCGCAGCGTGGTCGACGTCTACAACCTGGGCTGGAAGGCGTACCTGGAGGCGCGGGAGACCGACGAGCGGCGTCGTCGCCGGGAGCGGGCCAACGCCGAGAAGAAGGCCGGCGCGCTGATGGCCCAGGCCGACAAGATGCGGGCCAAGGCCACCAAGACGGTTGCCGCGCAGAACATGGCCCGTCGCGCGGAACGGCTGATGTCCGGCCTGGAGGAGGTACGCGTCGCCGACAAGGTGGCGAAGGTGCGGTTCCCCGCACCGGCGCCGTGCGGCAAGACGCCGCTGACCGCGACCGGGCTGTCCAAGTCGTACGGCTCGTTGGAGATCTTCACCGACGTGAGCGTGGCGGTGGACCGGGGCTCCCGGGTGGCCATCCTCGGGCTCAACGGCGCCGGCAAGACCACCCTGTTGCGGATGCTCGGCGGTCTGCTGGAGCCGGACACCGGCGAGGTGCGCCCCGGTCACGGTCTGCGACTGGGCTACTACGCCCAGGAGCACGAGACGCTTGACGTGGACCGGACCGTGCTGGAGAACATGCGGGCGGCGGCGGTCGAGCAGACCGACACCGAGCTGCGGAAGATCCTGGGCGCCTTCCTCTTCTCCGGCGAGGACGTCGACAAGCCCGCCGGGGTGCTCTCCGGTGGCGAGAAGACCCGGTTGGCGCTGTCGACCCTGGTCTGTTCCGGTGCCAACGTGCTGCTGCTCGACGAGCCGACGAACAACCTGGACCCGGTGAGCCGGGAGCAGGTGCTCGACGCCATCGCCCGCTATCCGGGCGCGATCGTGCTGGTCACGCACGACCCGGGCGCGGTCCTCGCGCTCAAGCCGGACCGGGCGATCCTGCTGCCCGACGGCGACGAGGACGCCTGGAGCGACGACCTGCTGGAACTGGTCGAGCTGGCCTGAGCCGGCGGCGCCATCACCTATCGGGAAGCTGACACTGCATAGCGTGTCGGTTGGCGAATAGTTGATATCTGGCGCATGATCGTTCGAGACGGTCTAATAGGTGGGACCGTATCCGAACCGCACAGTCTGGGACGTGAGGACACAGCATGGCAGCCACTGGCACAGCCACCAGCACTGAGAAGGGTCGCCGGATCGTCGGAGCCGAGCGTCAGACGCTCGCGAAGGACCTCGTCAAGCGGTACACCGGAGGCGAGAGCATCCGGGCGCTCGCGGCCTCGACCGGGCGATCGTACGGGTTCATCCACCGCGTACTCACCGAGTCCGGGGTGCAGCTGCGGCAGCGCGGCGGCGCCCGGCGCCGCAAGAAGGCGTGACCCGCCCGTCAGCGTCGTTCAGCAGCACCGCCACCACCACCGCGACCCGGGCCGCCCGGTGACCGCCGAGGCGACCGGGGTCCGGCTGGAATGCGACGGGCCGGTTGCCACGGTCACCCTGTGCCGGCCCGACGTGCTCAACGCGCAGACCCCGGCGATGTGGCGCGCGATGAGCGAATTCTCCCGGGAGCTTCCCGGTGACGTGCGCGTGGTCGTGGTACGCGGCGAGGGGCGGGCCTTCTCCGCCGGTCTCGACCTGGCGGTGGCCGGCGCCTCCGGGCCGGGTTCCTTCGCCGAGCTGACCACCCTGTCGGAGCAGGAGTGCGCCGACCGGATCGCCGAATATCAGGGCGGATTCACCTGGCTGCACCGCCCGGACGTCATCTCGGTCGCCGCCGTCCAGGGGCACGCCATCGGTGCCGGTTTCCAACTCGCCCTCGCCTGTGACCTGCGGGTGCTGGCCGATGATGCGAAGTTCGCCATGGCCGAGGCGACCTTGGGGCTGGTGCCCGACCTGGCCGGCACCAAGCGCCTGGTCGAGTTGGTCGGCTACGCCCGCGCGCTGGAGATCTGCACCACCGGGCGGCGGATGGACGCCGCCGAGGCCGACCGGATCGGGCTGGCCACGCTCGTGGTTCCCGCCGTCGAGTTGGACGACGCGGTGCGTGACCTGACCGCTGGGCTGCTCGCCCCCAGCCGGGACGCCGTCGTCGAGATCAAGGCGCTGCTCACCGGCGCCGCCGGGCGTACCCACGCCGAGCAGCAGCGCGCCGAGCGGGAGGCGCAGACGCGCCGACTGCGGGATCTTGCCGGACGGGGCGAATAGTAAGGACCGTTCGGGAAGATCCGGGTTACTCGCGTGGTTGTCGTAGGCGTCGGGAGAATTGACCCGACGGTGTACGACGTCCCGACCCGGAGGTGAGCGTGTCCAACCACATGGCCGCTGGCGGCATGGGCGGTTGGAGCATGCTCCGCTCGATGCGCAGCCAGGACGACATCTCCGCGCACCGGCTCAAGCGCGGTGTCGCCCGCCGGATCGTCGCATTCGCCCACCCCTACCGGCGCGACATCGTCGTCTTCCTGCTCACCGTTATCGTCGCCGCGGTGATCGGGGTGGCGACCCCGCTGCTGGCCGGCGACGTGATCGACGCGATCACCCGGGGTGGCGCCGAGGCCGGGGCACTGGTGACCCGGCTGGCCCTGTTCATCGCCGCGCTCGCGGTCGCCGACGCTCTCCTGTCGCTGGCCCAACGGTGGTATTCGGCCCGCATCGGCGAAGGCATCATCCTCGACCTGCGTACCCGCGTCTACGACCACGTGCAGCGGATGCCGCTGCAGTTCTTCACCCGGACGCAGACCGGTGCGTTGGTCAGCCGGCTCAACAACGACGTGATGGGGGCCCAGCGGGCGTTCACCTCGACGTTGTCGGGCGTGGTCAGCAACGTGATCCAACTGGTCCTCACCGCCGCGGTGATGTTCACCCTCTCCTGGCAGATCACGGCGCTCTCACTGGTCCTGCTGCCGGTGTTCATCATTCCGGCGCGCCGGGTGGGCCGGCGGCTGGCCGAGATCACCCGCGAGTCGTACAACCTCGACGCCAAGATGAACGCGACGATGACCGAGCGGTTCGGGGTGGCCGGCGCGTTGCTGGTGAAGCTCTTCGGTCGACCCGACGCCGAGGCGGCCCGCTTCGCCGCCCGCGCCGAACGGGTCCGCGACATCGGCATCACCTCCGCGATGTACTCGCGGACCTTCTTCGTGGCCATGCTGCTGGTGGCCTCGCTGGCGCAGGCCCTGACCTACGGCCTCGGCGGCTGGCTCGCGGTCAGCGGCCAGGTCAGCGCCGGCACCGTGGTGACCCTCGCGCTGCTGCTCACCCGCCTCTACGGCCCGCTCACCGCGCTGAGCAACGTCCGGGTGGACGTGATGAGCGCGCTCGTCTCGTTCGACCGGGTCTTCGAAGTGCTCGACCTGCAACCGGGCATCAAGGAACGCCCCGACGCGGTGCGGATCCCCGAGGGCGCGGGGACCGTCGAGTTCCGGGACGTCCGGTTCCGCTACCCGAGCGCCGCGGAGATCTCGCTCGCGTCGTTGGAGGAGGTCGCCGCCCTGGATCGTACGGTCAACGAACCGGTGCTCAAGGGCGTCTCGTTCAGCGTAGAGCCGGGGCAGATGGTGGCGCTGGTCGGGCCCTCCGGTGCCGGCAAGTCCACGCTGTCCATGCTGATCTCCCGCATCTACGACGTCACCGACGGGCAGGTGCTCGTCGGCGGGGTCGATGTCCGCGATGCCCGGCTCGACTCGTTGCGCGACGAGATCGGCGTGGTCACCCAGGATTCGCACCTGTTCCACGAGACCATCGCGGAGAATCTGCGCTACGCCAAGCCGGACGCCACCGATGACGAGCTGTGGGCGGCGCTGGCCGGGGCGCAGGTCGCCGACCTGGTCAGGTCGCTGCCGGACGGGCTCGACACCACCGTCGGCGAGCGTGGATACCGCTTCTCCGGTGGCGAGAAGCAGCGCATCGCCATCGCCCGGCTGCTGCTCAAGGCACCGTCGATCGTGATCCTCGACGAGGCCACCGCCCACCTCGATTCGGAGAGCGAGGCGGCGGTGCAACGGGCACTGTCGGTGGCGTTGACCGGGCGTACCGCTCTGGTGATCGCCCACCGCCTGTCCACCGTCCGGGACGCCGACCAGATCCTGGTCCTCGACGACGGCCGCATCGTGGAGCGGGGCCGCCACGACGAGCTGGTCGCGGTCGGTGGCCTCTACGCCGAGCTGTACCGCACCCAGTTCGCGGTGGCTGATTCGCCGAGTCCGTACGCCGACGCCACCGGGCCGGAACCGGTGGTCATTCCCACCCGGGAGTACATCGCCGACGAGGCCATGCCGCCCGCCGCCGCCAACTGAGGCTGCTGGTCGAATCGCCGCTCACTCGATGGTGGCCGCGTGGAGTTCGGCGAAGGCGGCACCGAGGGTCTGCGGGGTGTAGTGGGCGTTCAGGCCGCTGGGGTTGGGCAGCACCCACAGCCGGGCGTCGGCCAGCTGTTCCGGTTGCGGCCCGAATCCCGCCTTCGGCCGGGCGAAGCCGATCCGGTACGCCGTCACCCCGACCACCGCGACCCAGCGCGGCCGGTACCGGGCCACCTTGTCGGTGAGTTGCCGGGCGCCGTCGACCAGCTCGACGGCGGTCAACTCGTCGGCGCGGGCGCTGGCCCGGGCCACCATGTTGGTGATGCCGAGCCCGAGTGCCGGCAGTTGGTCCTGCTCGCTGGGGTGCAGCAGCCGGGGGGTGAACCCGCCCCGGTGCAGAGCCGGCCAGAACCGGTTGCCGGGGCGGGCGAAGTGCCATCCGGTCGCGGCCGACCACAGCCCCGGGTTGATCCCGACGAAGAGCACGCCCAGCCCGACGGCGATGAGGTCCGGGATGGTCTTGTCGGCTGCGGCGGCCAGTTCCTCCCGGCTCGGGCGCGGGTACGGTCGTGGCTCCTCGGGCCTCGGCCGGGACGGGTTCGGTGACCTGCCGTCGGTGGCCGGTGCCGGCCGTGACGGGCTCGTGGGGGTGACCCGCTGATCGCGGGGCGACTGGCCGGCGGTCACAGGCCGCGCAGCGCGCCGCCGTCGACCGGAACGGTGACGCCGGTGAGGTAGCTGGCCGCGGGGGAGAGCACGAAGGCGGCGACCCGGCCGAATTCCGCCGGGTCACCGATGCGGCGCAGCGGGATGGCGGCTTCCGCCTCGGTCCGGGCCCGTTCGGGGTCGCCGGAGGCGGCGAAGAGTTCCCGGTTGCGGTCGGTCAGCAGTCGACCCGGCAGTAGCCCGACCACCCGTACGCCACGTGGGCCGTACTCGTCGGCGACGTCCTTGGCGACGCCGGCCAGGCCGGGCCGCAAGCCGTTGGAGATGCCCAGCCCGGGCACCGGGCCGCGCGCCGAGGTGGAGAGCACCAACGCGATGGCGCCGCCCTCGGGCAGTGCCGCGGCGACCGCCCGTACCATGCGGACGCTGCCGAGAAAGACGGTCTCGAAGGACTGCCGCCACTGCTCGTCGGCGACCGACGCGGCACTGCCGGCGGGCGGTCCGCCGACGGAGACCAGAGCGCCGTCGACGCGGCCGAAGTGCTGCTGTGCGGTGGTCAGCAACCGTTCGGGTGTCGCCGGGTCCGCCAGGTCGGCGGTGATGCCGACGGCCCGGTCGGGTCCGCCGAGGCCGGTCACGGCGGCCTCCATTGGTTCGGCGTGCCGGGCGCAGAGCACCACCCGGGCGCCGTCGGCCACCAGGCACTGTGCGGTGGCGTATCCGAGCCCACGGGAGGCGCCGGTGAGCAGGTACACCCGATCGGTCAGTCCGAGATCCATGCCGACGATCCTGCCCCAGCCCGCCCGACGGGAAACAGGGGTGGTCCCGGGTCGTGGGTCGGGTTCAGGGGCGGGCCGGGCGCAGCAGGCGTACCCGACCGGCGACCTGGACCGCGATCGCGCCGCCGACCCGCCGGATGGCGGGGACCGGCGGCGACGCGGTGCCCGGTGCGCGTCGTAGCGGAATTCCGCCTCCCGGACGGCCAGTTCATCCGCGCCCAGCGCCGGCAGGGCGGTACGGGCGTGCAGCGCGCGGGCCAGGTCCCAGCCGTCGCGTAGTCCGCCGCCGGTGGGTCGGCCGGCCGCCCACTCGATGAATACCGTCGGCCAGGCCGGTCCGAGCCCGGCGGCGAGCAGCGGCCAGTGCCGGGCGACCTCGCCGGCCCGCTTGCGCAACAGTGCGGCGCGGGCGGCGGCCAACGGCCCGGGTGCGAAGCCGGACGGTGGTGGACCACCGGCCACCAGGGCCGCGACCAGTTCCGCCTGCCGCGAGGCCAGTGATCCGACCACCCGACCACCCGGGTCGTCGGGCCCCACCCCGGCCGGTGTCATGTCACCGCCGGGAAGCCGCAGGCGGCGGCCACGGCGTCGAGTTCGGTGCGTAGCTCGGCCGCGGGTGGGTAGTGCCCGTCGCGTTCCAGCAGGGCCGCTGGCGGACGGTGTCGGGCGCACAGTTCGGTGAGCAGCTCCAGCACCTCCCGTCCGATCGGATCGGTGTGCGTGTCGTGGTAGAAGCCGCCGCGCTCGGCGCCGCCCGCGACGTGCAGGTACGCCACCCGTTCCAGCGGCAGCCGGTCCAGTAGTGCCAGCGGGTCGGTGCCCCGGTTGCGGGCGTTGGCGTACACGTTGGCGATGTCGAGCAGCAGCAGCGCCGAGGTGCGGTCCAGGATCTCGGTGAGGAACGCCGCCTCGTCGAGTTCGTCGTCCGGCCAGTCGAACAGGGCGGCGATCGGCTCCAGCGCGATCGGCACCGGCAGTTCCGCCTGGGCGCGGACGATGTTGGCGCAGATCGTGTCGACCGCCTCGTGGGTGCGGGGCAGCGGCAGCAGGTGGCCCGCCTCCAGCCCGCCGGCCCGGACGAAGGCGATGTGCTCGCTGACCAGGGGAGCCGCCAGCTGCTGCGCGACCGCCGCCAGGTGGGCGACCCGGGCCGGGTCGACCGGTTCCGCGCCGCCGAGGGAGAGCCGCACGCCGTGCGGTACGACCGTGACGCCCCGGTCGCGCAGTTCGACAAGATCGTCCGGTGGCGGTCCGGCGGCCGGTACCGATTCGGCGACCACCTCGACGAAGCGCAGGCCGGGCAGCTCGGCGACGAACCCGGAGATCTCCGGCCGCCAGCCGATGCCGACGCCGTGCGGAAGGTTCATCCGCCGCACCCGCCGCCACCGCAGCCCCCACCGCCACCGCAGCTGCTGCTGCCGCAACCGGCACCCGCGGTCTGCCGCCGCCGCACCCTCCGGTGGACGTCGCGCCGCCGGCCACGGCCTGGCGCTGGATCTCGGCCTGCTGGGCGAACGTCGGATCGAGGGCCCAGAGCGACGCGGTGCCGTAGAGAGCCACCGCCATGGCCGCCCCCGCCGCTCCGTAGGTGGCGTACGCCGGGTTCGAGGCGGGCGCGAGGTGTCGGTTGCGCTGGCGCAGGGTCCGTAGCGCGGTCTCGGCCGCTCGGGTCCGGCGGGGCACCCGGACGAGCAGCACGGTGGTCAGCGCGCCGAGCGCGAGGACGGTGAGTACCAGGTACCAGACCGGACGGTGGTTGGCGAGCCCGGCGACGATCCGGGCGACACCGAGCGCCAGCAGCGCGACCAGCAGCAACGGACCGTGGCGCAGGGCCGCTCGCCGGTCCGGGCCGATGGCCAGACCGCGTTGGTCGAGCCCGTCGCGCAGCTCGGTGAGGGCCCGCTCGACCCACTCGGTGCGCCGCACGTCCCGGGCCAGGGTGCGCTGCGTCGCGGCGTAGTGGATGGCCCGGTCGAGTTGGGTGGCGGCGGGTGGCAGCGGACCGTCGGCGGTCAGTCGGTGGTCCGGGTGGACGCCGATCGCGCCCTGGCTGCGCAGCGTGCCCAGCGAGGTCCAGACGGCGAGGTCGTCGCCCCCGTTGAGGTAGGCGACCTGCTGTGGGCTCAGCTGGTTGGCCGGCGGAGCGGCATGCCCGCCCAGCAGCGCTCGGCGACGGATCAGCACGACGGCGACGGCGATCACCGTGGCCAGCAGGTAGAGCGTGATGAAGGTGGGACCGGGAACTCCCCAGGTGTCGTAGTCGACTGCGAAACCCGTCATGGCCTGCTCCTGTCACGCGAGGGAACGCGGCTTCATTGTGGAGCGGCGACGCCAGCCTCCGGCTGCCCGGAGGGTCGAGTTATCTTCTCGTTACCTGCCGAGGTCAGCGCCGGCGTACCGCTTCCTCGACCAGGTCGAGCACCGCGCCCAGGTCACCGGCGGGTCGGCCCATGGCCAGGTGGAGCACCAGCCCGTCGTAGGCGAGTTCGAGGAAGCGGGCCAGCACGTCGATGGGGATGTCCTCGCGGAGTACGCCGGCCTCACGTTGACGGGCCAGCCGGTCCCGGGTCGCCTCGGCGATGGCGGCCGACCGCTGTGCCCACCGGGTGGCGAAGGTGGGGTCGGTACGCAGCCGCCGCGACACCTCCAGTTGGCTGCCCAGCCATCCGGTGGTGTCCGGGGAGACCGCCCGGGCGAGCAGGTCACGCATCACCTGGACCAGTCCGTTGCGGGCGACGGTTTCCACCATCGTGGCGGCATCGTCCTCGGCGACGGCCAGGAAGAGCGAGTCCTTGTCCCGGAAGTGGTGGAAGATGGCGCCGCGGGAGAGGCCGGTGGCCTCCTCCAGCCGACGTACGGTGGCGCCCTCGTAGCCGTGCCGGGCGAAGCAGGCTCGCGCGGCGGCGAGGATCTCCTGTCGGCGGGCGTCGAGCTGGTCCTGGCTTACTCTGGGCACGTGTCGATCGTGTCAGCTCCCCCCTGCTGACGCAAACCGTACGTACGGCTTGGTTCTCTGGCGGGCCGTGGACGGTCACTGCTCCCGACCGACACCACCGCGTAACCTTCCGCCCTGTCGGCGAGGCACCCGATTCCCGTAAGGTGCCCGAGTGCCGCTGCTCCTGCTGGACCTGGACAACACCCTGCTCGATCGGGCCGGGCCGTTCCGCACCTGGGCGCAGCGCTTCCTCGACGGCATCGGTGCGCCACCGCACGACATCGAGTGGCTGCTGTCAATCGACGCCGACGGGTTGACGGACCGTTGGGACGTGGCGGACGCGATCCGGGACCGCTACCGGTTGCGGATCCCCTCCATCGACCTGGTGGAGGAGCTGCACGACGGGGTCGTCGAGTTCACCCGGCTGGATCCGCTGGTGGCGTGTGCCCTGCGGATCGCCGACGACGCCGGCTGGATGCCGGTCGTGGTGACCAACGGCGCGGTGCGGCAGCAGGACACCAAGATCCGCCGCACCGGGTTGGACCGGTACATCGCCGACTGGGTGATCTCCGAGGAGGCCGGGGTCAGCAAGCCCAACCCCCGCATCTTCGCGCTGGCCGCGCAGCGGGCCAGAATGCCGCTGCGCGGCGCCTGGGTGGTCGGGGACGGTCCAGAGGCGGACATCGGCGGAGCCACCGCCGTCGGCCTGCCCAGCATCTGGCTGCACCGGGGGCGTCCCTGGACCGACGCCCGCTTCGCGCCCACCGCGACGGTGGACACCGTGATCGCGGCCATCGCCGAGATCATGGGTGCCTGACTAAGAGTTCCTAACGAAATGATGGTGGGCGTGTCCTCGGGACGTGAGGGTCGTTCTGTCTGAACGTGAGGAGGGGTGAGCAGCCGCCGTGGATCGTCTCGGACGAGTTGTGGGCCGAGATCGCGCCGCTGCTGCCGCCCCGAGCACCGCGTAGGCACCGGTTCCCGGGCCGAAAGCCTCTCGATGATCGGAAGGTGTTGTGCGGGATCCTGTTCGTGCTCTACACCGCGATCCCGTGGGAGTACCTGCCCCAGGAGCTTGGGTTCGGGTCGGGCATGACGTGCTGGCGCAGGTTGCGGGACTGGAATGATGCTGGTGTCTGGCAACGACTGCATGAGGTTCTGCTCGGCAGACTGCGGGCCGCTGGGCAGTTGGACATGTCTCGGGCGGTGATCGACGGCTCTCACGTTCGGGCGCTCAAGGGCGGCCCAAAACCGGTCCGAGCCCGGTCGACCGCCGCAAGCCAGGCTCGAAACACCACGTCATCACCGACGCGGGCGGCATCCCTCTCGCCGTCAGCCTGACCGGCGGCAACCGCCACGACGTCACCCAACTGCTGCCCCTGGTCGACAAGGTCCCACGGATCAAGGGCATCCGCGGCAGGCCCCGGCAACGGCCCGACCGGATCTACGCCGACCGTGGCTACGACTTCGACAAGTACCGCCGCGAGCTCCGCACGCGCGGCATCACACCCGTCATCGCCCGACGCGGCATCGGCCACGGCTCCGGCCTCGGCACCCGCCGCTTTGTCGTCGAGCAGACCATCGCCCTGCTGCACTGGTTCCGCCGCCTACGTATCCGCTGGGAGATCCGCGACGACATCCACGAAGCGTTCCTCACCCTCGCCTGCGCCATCGTGTGCTGGCGCCGGCTGCAGCGCTCAAAGAGTTAGGAGCTCTAATTCGATTGACCAGGTCGGTACCGCCGACGAGCATTGGTCCACGCATCGTGCGACCCGGGCGGGCGCCCGGACGAGGAAGGGAGGTCGGTCATGGCCGTCTTCGCAGGTCACTTCCTGCCTCCTGACAACTCGACCAAGGGACTACCCGCACCATGCGCGATCACGACTCCCCGGCGCCCGAGCGCCGGACCCGCGGCGGCCGCCGCCGCTTCGACGACGATGAACCGCACTTCCTGAAGCGCGGCCGACCGACCGGCCCCGCCCCGACCGACCCCGACGAGCCCGACCCGGAGACCGACGAGACGTGGTCCTCCTGGGATGGCGCGCTGCACGGTCCGCAACCGCACCCGCACTGGCTGGTCACCGAGCTGGCCGCGAAGGACACCGAACTCGGTGTGCTGAAGACCGGCAAGGAGGCCGACGTCCACCTGGTGCGCCGGGGCCTTCCCGGCACCGACCGGTTCTGCCTGCTGGCGGCGAAACGCTACCGGGATCCTCGGCACCGGCTGTTCCACCGGGACGCCGGGTACCTCGAAGGGCGCCGGGTTCGCCGCTCGCGTGAGATGCGGGCGATGACCGGCCGGACCGCGTTCGGCCGGCAGATGATCGCCGGGCAGTGGGCGGCGGCGGAGTTCGCGGCCCTCAGCCGGCTCTGGGAGATCGGTGAGCGCTACGGCACCGTCACCGTGCCGTACCCGGTGCAGTTGCGCGGCACCGAGCTGATGCTGGAGTTCCTCGGCGACCCCGACGAGGGAACGGCCGCACCCCGGCTGGCCGAGCTGCGTCCGTCACCGGCCGAACTGCGTGGCCTGTGGGGGCAGTTGGTCGACGCGCTTGTCGTCCTGGCCCGGGCCGGCTACGCGCACGGTGACCTGTCGCCGTACAACCTGCTGGTGCACGCGGGACGGTTGACGCTGATCGACCTGCCGCAGGTGGTCGACGTGGTGGTGAACCCACAGGGGCGGGAGTTCCTTGCCCGCGACGTCCGCATCGTCGCGAGCTGGTTCGCCGCCCGGGGCCTGCCGGCGGATCTCGTGGACCCGACGGTGCTCACCGAGGCGCTGTGCCGCGAGGCCGGTCTGGCCTGACCGACGGGCTCCGGGTGGTCACGCCGCCCGGAGCCCGTCGCGGCTACCGGGGCCCGACCGAGCTGGACCGCGTGGCGGGCACCGCCGACCGGGCGGTCGGCCTAACGGCGAGGTGCGGGTGCGCCCAGCTCACTGCAGATACCGTTCGACCTCGGACACGGGGCGGGCGCCCTGGGCCTCGGGATCGCCGTGGGCCTGCCGGGCGGCGCGGCGGCGGCGCAGCAGGTCCCAGCACTGGTCGAGGGATTCCTCCAGCTCGCGCAGCCGGGTGCGGGCCTCGTCGTCCGTGCCCGTCTCGTGTTCCTGCGCCTGTGCGCGCAGCCGGTGCTCCTCGTCGACCAGATCCGAGATCCGGCTCAGGATGGTCTTGTCGTCCATGTCCCTGAGCCTGGCACAGCGGGGCCGACCACGGCCCGCATTCCCGTCGGCGAATCCGACGGACGGGCTCACCGGTGCCGGCGAGCGACCGGCGCGACGGGCCGTGACCAGTTGTCCCGGCCCGCGGTTCGGGTCGGGTCGGGTCGCCTCGACATGACGTAGATCACCCGGTTCTCGACGGGCGGGCGGAGACGCTTCGGCGCCCGCGCGACGCAGCTCATCGTACGGGCGGTGGTGCCGGTTGCCCGGCGCGACCCGGTGAACGTTCCGGGACACCACACCAGGCCGACCACGGCATGATCACGAGCGCTTGAGTTGATCCGGTGACGTTGTTAGGTTGCGCCGGGGTCGGTGTGCTGTGTGCCTCACTCCTGACTGACCGGTCAACTAGCTCAGGGCCAGGGACGGTGTAATGGGTTCCCGCAGTAGGAGTCTGCGTACCAAGGTGGTGGCCCTGCTGGCCGCGCTTGTGGCGCTGTGGGGCTTCACTGCCTGGGTCACCGTCCGCGATGGAGTCGACCTGCTCGGTATGCGGGCGCTCGACCTGCAGGTCTTCGACCCCACCGAGCCGCTGCTGCTGCAGTTGCAACTGGAACGGCGTACCTCACTCGTCTACCTCGGACGGCCGAACGAGACGACGTTGGACGAGCTGACCCGGTTGCGCGAGCGCACCGACCAGTTGGCCGCCGAGTACGTCGAGTCGACCGACAACTGGCAGGTCGGCCTGTTCGGCAGCGACGCGCTGCACGACCGTGTCACCGAGTCGAAGCGGCAACTGGCCGCGTTGCCCGACACGCGTACCGCCGTCGACGGGCGCAACGTCGGCCGCAGCGTCGCCGGGGCGGCGTCCACCGAGCTGATCGGGTCGTTCTACGAGGTGTACGACGAACTCGGCAATGTCGACGACGACCAGATCGCCGACGACACCACCCAACTGATCCGGCTCAACCAGGCCCGGGAACTGCTGTCCCAGGAGGACGCCCTGCTGGCCGGCGTGCTCGCCGCCGGCCGGATCACCCCGGCCGAGCGGGCCGAGTTCACCCGGATCGTCGGTGCCCGTCAGTTCCTCGCCGAGCAGGCGATCGTCCGGCTGCCCGATGCCGACCAGCGCCGCTACGAACAGCTGCTCACCGGGACGAACTTCCGGCGGCTGGCCGACCTGGAAACCCGGATCATGAACGGCAACGGCACCTCCCGACCGCCGTTCTCGACCTCGGACTGGTCGAATGTCACGGCTGCGGCGCTGATCGAGATCGGTGACGTGGTGCTGGCCGGCGGTGACGACATCGTCAGGAACGCCACACCGGTCGCGATCGGCGTCATCGTCCGGCTGGTCCTCGCCGCAGGTCTCGGCCTGCTCGTGGTCATCACCGCGGTGGTCGTCTCGATCAGCACGGCACGGGCTCGGGCGCGGCAGTGGCACCGACTGCGCGACGCGGCGCTCCAGTTCGCCGAACGGTTGCCGCGCGTTGCCGAGCGGCTCGGCCGCGGCGAGCAGGTGGACATCGCCGAGGAGGCACCGCCGCTGCGCTTCGGCGACGACGAGACCGGCCAGGTCGGCCGGGCCCTCGACCTGGTGCGGCAGACCGCCGTCCGTACCGCCGTCGAGCAGGCCGAGCTGCGTCGGGCCCAAGACGAGGTGTTCCTGGGCCTGGCCCGGCGTACCCAGGCCCTGGTGCACCACCAGCTCACCCTGCTCGACGCGATGGAGCGGCGCGAGCACGACGCCGACGAACTGGAAGACCTGTTCCGCGTCGACCACCTGGCCACCCGGATGCGGCGCCACACAGAGAACCTGATCACCGTCGGCGGCGCCACCCCCGGCCGGGCCTGGCGCCGCGGCGTCCCGATGGTGGACGTGGTCCGGGGCGCGGTCGGTGAGGTCGAGGACTACACCCGCGTCACGGTGCGCGAGATCGCCGATGTCTCGCTGGCCGGGCCGGCCGTCGGTGCGGTCATCCACCTGCTCGCCGAGCTGATCGAGAACGGAGTCATTTACTCACCGCCGCACACCAGCGTCGAGGTCCGTGGTCAACCGGTCGCCAACGGCTTCGCCGTCGAGATCGAGGACCGCGGTCCGGGCATGACCGAGGCGGACCGCGCCGCCGCCAACCACCGGATCGCAGACGATGGTGAGCTGACCCACGGCGACGCGTCCCGGCTGGGTCTCCACCTGGTGAGCCGGTTGGCCACCCGGCACGGCGTGCGGGTCCAGCTCAGGGAGTCGGCGTACGGCGGGACTACCGCCGTGGTGTTGATCCCGAGCGACCTGATCATCGGGGACGAGAGCGAGCCGAGCGTGCCGGGGAAGGCCTCGGCGGCCGGCGCCGACGGATCCGGACCGTCGACCGAACCCCGGCGCCGTCCGGAGCACACCGCGGCGCTGGACGGACCGACCGTTCCGACCGGACTGCCGGTCACCACCGCGCCCGTCGACGGCTCGCCCTGGCAGCCGCGCCGGTCGGCGAATCCCGGTCCGGGCGCCGGTGCCGACCCTGCCGGTCAGCCGGCCGAGCCGGGTGACCTCACGGTCAGCGGGATCGGCCCGACCCGTACCGAGTCGGGCCTGCCGGTTCGGGTACGCCAGGCGAGTTTGGCACCGGCGTTGCGGGCCGAGCCCGAGGCGGTGGCGGAGGGCGACGACGCGATCCGGGAGCCGGAGCAGGTTCGGCGCATGATGAGTTCGTACCAGACCGGCACCCGGCGGGGACGCTCCGACGCCGCCCGGCTGCTCGGTGCTGGGGGTCGGCCCGGACCCGACGATGAGTCCGACGACGCCGATCAACAGGAGACCTGACCGAGGTGCGCTGCCCGGTGAGCCCGGGGAGAACGGTCAGGCCCAAGTGAGCCGGCGATGAGCCGGAGGAGAAGAGGGACGACGAAGTGGCGCAGAAGACGGCTTCGAGTGCCGACCTGACGTGGTTGCTGGACGATCTGGTTGGCCGGGTCAAGCAGGCCGAGCACGCGGTCGCGTTGTCCGCCGACGGTCTGCTGATGGCCTCCTCGCAGGGGCTCGGTCGCGACGACGGCGAGCATCTGGCAGCGATGGCGGCCGGCATCCAGAGCCTGGCCCGTGGCGCTGGCAAGCGGTTCGGTGGCGGGCAGGTACAGCAGACGATCATCGAGATGCAGTCGTCGTTCCTGTTCGTCACAGCCGCCGGCCGCAACGCCTGCCTGGCGGTACTGGCCAGCGAGGACGCCGACGTCGGTCTGATCGCGTACGAGATGGCCATGCTGGTCACCCGGGTCGGCAAGTACGTGGCGTCGCCGCCCCGGTCAGCCGAGCAGACCGGCGGGGAGCAGTAACCCACATGGTGGTGCGGGGAGATCCGGCGGGTGCAGTCCGTCGCCGAGATCGCGGCGCACCTGGACCTGCCGGTAGGCGCCGTACGGGTCCTGCTCGGCGATCTGGTGGCGCGCAACCTGGTGCGGATTCGCGAACCGCACCTCACCGTCGGACCAACCGAACACAGCATCTTCGAGGCGGTTGTCAATGGACTACGGGCACTCTGAGCGGCCGTCGGACGCGGCCCCGCTGCCCACCGCGATCAAAATCCTGATCGCCGGCGGGTTCGGGGTGGGTAAGACCACCCTGGTGGGCGCGGTGAGTGAGACGCGTCCGCTGCGGACCGAGGAGGTGCTCACCGAGTCGGGTGTGGGCATCGACGACCTGGAGGGCGTCGAGACGAAGCGGACCACCACCGTCGCGATGGACTTCGGTCGGATCACCATCAGCGACGACCTGGTGCTGTACCTGTTCGGTACCCCGGGTCAGGACCGGTTCTGGTTCGTCTGGGACGAGTTGGCCCTCGGGGCGATCGGTGCGGTGGTGCTGGCCGACACCCGTCGGCTGGCTGACTGCTTCCCGTCCATCGACTACTTCGAGGGGCGGGGAACACCGTTCCTCGTCGCGGTCAACTGCTTCGAGGGAGCCCGCCGGTACCGGCTCGACGAGGTGCAGGCGGCGCTGAACCTCGACCCCGAGGTGCCGGTGCTGCTCTGCGACGCCCGGCAGCGGGAGTCGGCCAAGGAGGTGCTCATCATGCTCGTGGAGCACGCCATGAAGATCCGGGCGGCCCGTCGCGCCGACTGACGGAACCCGCACGTACTGAGGGCTCCCACCCCGTCCGGGGTGGGAGCCCTCACGGCATCGCGGTCAGTTGGCGATCATGCGGCGCAGCACGTACTGCAGGATGCCGCCGTGCCGGTAGTAGTCCGCCTCACCCGGGGTGTCGATCCGCACCACCGCGTCGAACTCCACCCCGGCGTCGGTGGTGACCTGCACCGTGCGCGGGGTGTCGCCGTCGTTGAGGGCGGTGACCCCGGAGATGGAGAACGTCTCGGTGCCGGTCAGCCCCAGCGACTCGGCGTTCTCTCCGGCGGGGAACTGCAACGGCAGCACGCCCATCCCGATCAGGTTGGAGCGGTGGATCCGCTCGTAGGACTCGGCGATGACCGCCTGCACCCCGAGCAGCATGGTGCCCTTGGCCGCCCAGTCCCGCGACGAGCCCGATCCGTACTCCTTGCCGGCCAGGATGACCAGCGGCACGCCCGCCTCCTGGTACGCCATGGAGGCGTCGTAGATCGACGTCTGCTCCCCGGTCAGGTGGTTGATGGTGAAGCCGCCCTCCACCCCGGGGACCAGCTGGTTGCGCAGCCGGATGTTGGCGAAGGTGCCCCGGATCATCACCTCGTGGTTGCCTCGGCGGGAACCGTAGGAGTTGAACTCGTGGCGCGGCACCCCGTGCTCGGCGAGGTACTGCCCGGCCGGGGAGTCGGCCTTGATGGAACCGGCCGGCGAGATGTGGTCGGTGGTCACCGAGTCGCCGAGCTTGGCCAGCACCCGAGCACCGGCGATGTCGGTCACCGGCTCCGGCTGCTGCCCCATGCCCTCGAAGTACGGGGGCTTGCGGACGTAGGTGGAGTCACCGTCCCAGGCGAAGGTGTCCCCGGTCGGAGTCGGCAGGGACTGCCACCGCTCGTCACCGGCGAACACGTCGGCGTACGCGGAGCTGAAGCCGGTGGCGCCGATCGCGGAGGCGATCACGTCCTGGATCTCGGCGGTGCTCGGCCAGATGTCGCGCAGGAAGACCGGGTTGCCCGCGCTGTCCTCACCGAGCGGCTCGTTGGCCAGGTCGATGTCCATGGTGCCGGCCAGGGCGTACGCCACCACCAGCGGCGGGGACGCCAGGTAGTTCATCTTCACGTCCGGGTTGATCCGGCCCTCGAAGTTGCGGTTGCCGGAGAGCACCGAGACGACCGCGAGGTCGGCCTCGTTCACCGCGGCGGAGATCTCCTCCGGCAGCGGGCCGGAGTTGCCGATGCAGGTGGTGCAGCCGTATCCGACCAGGTGGAAGCCGAGCTTCTCCAGATACGGCGTCAGACCGGCCCGCTCGTAGTAGTCCATCACGACCTTGGAGCCGGGCGCGAGGGTGGTCTTCACCCACGGCTTGCGGTTCAGGCCCTTGTCGACGGCGTTGCGGGCGAGCAGCGCCGCGCCGATCATCACCTGCGGGTTGGAGGTGTTGGTGCAGGAGGTGATCGCGGCGATCACCACGGCACCGTGGTCCAGCTCGAACTCGGTGCCGTCGGCGCCGGTGACCCGGATCGGGTTGCTGGCCCGGCCGCCCGAGCCCACGGCGGCGTTCACCAGGTCACGGGGCGCGTCGGCCGGGTCGTCGATGCCGTTGGCCGGGGAGTCGCTGGCCGGGAAGGACTCGGCGCTGGCCTCGTCGGCGTGGCCGGTCACGCCGTACGGCTGCTCCTGCTGCGGGACGCCCGGCTTGCGGCCCGGGTCGCCGCCGGTCTCGTCGGCGGACACATAGTCGGTGAGCGCCGAGCGGAACAGGGTCTTGGCGTTGCCGAGCGGCACCCGGTCCTGCGGGCGCTTCGGTCCGGCGAGCGAGGGCTCGATCGTGCCCAGGTCGAGTTCCAGCTGCTCGGAGTAGACCGGCTCGTGGTCCGGGTCGTGCCACAGGCCCTGCTCCTTGGCGTACGCCTCGACCAGGGCGACCTGCTGCGGGTCACGGCCGGTCAGCTCCAGGTAGCGGACGGTCTCGGCGTCGATCGGGAAGATCGCGACGGTGGAGCCGTACTCCGGGGACATGTTGCCGATGGTGGCCCGGTTGGCCAGCGGCACCGCGCTCACGCCGGGGCCGTAGAACTCGACGAACTTGCCGACCACGCCGTGCTTGCGCAGCATCTCGGTGATGGTCAGCACCAGGTCGGTGGCGGTGGTGCCGGCCGGCATCTCGCCGGAGAGCTTGAAGCCGACGACCCGCGGGATCAGCATGCTCACCGGCTGGCCGAGCATGGCGGCCTCGGCCTCGATGCCGCCGACGCCCCAGCCCAGCACGCCCAGGCCGTTGACCATGGTGGTGTGCGAGTCGGTGCCGACGACCGTGTCCGGGTACGCCTGGCCGCCGCGCTCCATCACCGTGCGGGCCAGGTACTCGATGTTGACCTGGTGCACGATGCCGGTGCCCGGCGGGACCACCTTGAACTCGTTGAACGCGCTCTGGCCCCAGCGCAGGAACTGGTAGCGCTCCTTGTTGCGCGCGTACTCCAGCTCGACGTTGCGCTCGAAGGCGTCCTCGCGGCCGAACAGGTCGGCGATGACCGAGTGGTCGATGACCAGCTCGGCGGGGGCGAGCGGGTTCACCTTGGTCGGGTCACCACCCAGCTCGCGGACGGCCTCACGCATGGTGGCCAGGTCGACCACGCACGGTACGCCGGTGAAGTCCTGCATCAGCACCCGGGCCGGGGTGAACTGGATCTCGACGTTCGGATCCGCGGTCGGGTCCCACGCACCGAGCTGGCGGATGTGCTCGGCGGTGATGTTCGCGCCGTCCTCGGTCCGCAGCAGGTTCTCCAGCAGGATCTTCAGGCTGTAGGGGAGCCGTTCCTGGCCCTCCACCTTGCTGATCTTGAAAATCTCGTAGCTCGCGTCTCCGACGCGTAGCTGGGTCTTCGCACCGAAGGTGTCGAGGCTCGCCACGTCGTACTCCTTCACACCAGCGACCGTGAGTAGTCCTGAGCAGTCTTTCGCACCGGTCGGAGCGCCGCCGTGCTTAGGCAACACTTACCGCCGATTCCTGCCGTCAACAAAACCGTACGTCCGTCTTGCTATTCGTGCAACCCGGTGTCACTGGGTGGACGGGAGGTGCCTGCTGCGGCCCGATCTCGAACACTCCGTAACCGGTTGACATCGCGGGCGGAGGTGCCGAACGCTGGTCGGCGTGCGCCTTCGTCATCTCGGGCTGCCTGTGCGTGACCACGAACGCAGCTTGCGCTTCTACACGACGTACTTCGAATTCGACCCTGCCACCGCGCGGTCGTACCCGGACGGCACGGTGATCGTACGCAACGCGGACGGGTTCGACCTGGCGCTGCACCCGGCGGCGGAGGTGCCCCCGTCGTCCACCTTCCTGCACATCGGATTCGCCATGGTCGACCCGGCGGCGGTCGACGACCTGCGTACCCGGTTGGCACGCGACGGCGTGCCGATCGTGGAACGGGACGACGAATCGGACCTGGTCTCGTTCAAGTGCCTGGACCCGGACGGTTGGCGGGTGGAGGTGTACTGGGAAGCGGCGTGACGCTGGATCCCGTGCTGGCGCCCGGCCCAACCGGAGGCTCCAACCGGAGGCGACAACATCGGGGATGTTGCTGGTTCACCGTGGCGTGACACGGCACTATCCCCGATGTTGTCGCATCCCCGGCGTCGTCCGGAGGTGGCTCGGGAGAGACGACGAAGGGCCGGCCCCGGGTGGGGTCGGCCCTTCGTGGTGTTGGGTTGGTCAGGAGGTGGCGCTGTAGCCGCGGGTGGCGATCCAGTCGGCCAGGGTGTCGATGTTCATCCGGTAGGAGGCCTGGGTGGGGTCGGCGGAGTCGGCGATGGTGACGGTGTCGCCGCCGTCGCGGTAGCCGACGATGCTGATGTAGTGGCCGCCTTCGAAGCTGTGGGTGGTGCCGTCGGTGTCGGTGGCGGTGCCGGCGATGTTGGCGACCACGGCGCGGCCGTTGTCGACGGTGGCGACGATGTCGTCGCGCAGCTTGTCGGTCTGCTTGTCGTCGGCCTTGGGGTCGGTGATCTCGACCGAGCGGTAGACGTCCTTGCCGGTCTCCTTGTTGAGTACCGGGGTGATGTCGTTGATGGAGTTGGTGCCGGCCTCGGTGGTGCGCATCTGCTTGGCCATGGTGTCGACGTCGATGTTCTTGCCCTGCACGCTCAGGGCGTTGCGGGCGGCGGCGGGGCCGCAGTAGTAGAAGTTGGGCTGGGCTTCGTAGCGGACGCCGAGTTCGCGTTCGCCGCCGGGCTTGCGGTCGGCCTGGATGGCGGCGGGCTTGGTGGCCGGTGCGGCGTGGGCGGCGACGGCGGGGCCGGCGATGCCACCGGCGGTGGCGGCGGCTGCGGCGATGGTCAGGGCGGTCTTGCGCAGGATGGTGGTAGCCATGATGATCTGCACCTTTCGGTCGGGGGTGCGCGCGGCGGTGCCCGCGTGGGGGGTGCGGGTGGGCCGTGCGGAAAGGGGATGATCGTTGCTACGCGCTGTCCGGCGGGTCGGTGCCCGGGACGTGGTGTAACGCCGGGTGGGCCGGGCTCATTCCCGTAGGCTCGCGGGCCGGGGATGTAACGCCGGGTGGGCCGGGGTCATTCCGGGGCCTCGCCGGGGGAGGCGGCTGACCTGGTTCCGGGGGGTGTAACGCCCGGCGGCGGGGGGTCATTCCGACCCGGGCCGGGGACGGCGCTCGGAGGCGCTCGTGGTTACGCCATGTACAACCACCGGACCGGGCCCACGATTCCGCCGGGGGCGTGAGCCGGGTCACCGCAAAGCATGACGTAACGGACATGTAGTCGGTGGTCGCCACATCGGTGGGCCCTGCCTGCGCGAGCCGAGGCTCGCGGTGGGCATGGCGGGGGTGGTGGGGCGTTTTTCAAGCGGGGGAAGGGGAAAGCGGCGGCCGGGGCAGCAGGTCACGACCGAGGGGAGAGGTCCGTGCGGCAGCAGGACCGGTCCACCGCCATCCGCGAGCGCCTGTCACCGGTCGCCGGTGCGCCGCTGTGGTGCGACGCGCTTGATTTCGGACTTCGGGGCGACGGGGTCACCAACGACCAGCCGGCGCTGTCTGCTCTGGTCGACCGCCTGGGTGAGGGATACGCCGCCGACAGCCGGGCGCGGGTCATCTACTGCCCGCCCGGGATCTACTCGATCCGGGACGCGGGCACGGTGTGGCGCAGCGGGGTGTCGCTGATCGGCGCCGGGCCGGGAGCGACCCGGTTCGTGCTGAGCAACGAAGGCAACCGTGCCGACCCGACACCGCTGGCCTTCTGGACCACGGTGCAGCATGGCGCCGACCGGGACCGGCACATCGCCGACTGCACCTTCGCCGATTTCGAGATCGACGGCTCCGGCGTGGCCATGGCCGAGTACAGCTATCTGGCCAAGGGGCTCGGCCTGCAGTACGTGGTGCGGGGCGTCTTCCGCAATCTCTACATCCACCACACCGGCGCCACCGGACTCGGTTGCGACTTCCTCCAGGACAGCCTGATCGACGGCGTGGTGGTGGTCGGGTGCGGACGGCTGGACACCGGTGAGGAGATGGGCGGCGCGGGCATCGGCATCGGCATCGGCGGCTGGGGTGCGGTGGAGCGTTGCACCATCAGCAACTGCACCACCCTGGGCAACGGCACCAACGGGATCTTCCTCGAACTGCAGAAGCCGTACTGGACGCCGCCGCGCGGCTACCGCATCATCGGCTGCCACAGCCAGGCCAACCGGTTCGGCATCTCGGACTGGGGCGCCGACGGCCTGATCGTCTCGGCCTGCACGATCACCGGGAATCTGGAGGCCGGCTTCGACGTGTCCGCCAACGGCACGGCCGGCATCGCCGGTCGGGGTGGCATCCTCACCGACTGCGTGATCGACCGCAATGTCCGCGACGGGATCAGCATGGGCAACACCCCGGGGGCGTACACGATCAGGGGCAATCGGATCAGCGGCAACGGCTGGTACGGGTACCACCAGCACAGCCTGGGCAACGGCTACGAGGGCCCGGCGTCGGACGTGGTGATCGACAACAACGAGTTCTGGGACAACGGTCTGGACGGGATCCGGGTGGACCGGCCGATGGTCGACGCGACGGTGACGAACAACCGGATCCGGAGCAACGGGCGGCAGTGCGCCCCGGCGGCCACCGGCTCCGGGGAGTCGGTGCGGTACGGCCGGCGTGCCGTGTCCGACCGGGCGGCGGCGTGGTCGGTCGACGGGCACCGCGGCAAGCTGCTCCGGGTGGGGTCCCGACTGGCCCTTGTGGTCGGCAACACCGAGATGGAGCTGGAACTGGCCGACCTGCGACCGGACGCGGCGATCGCCTGGAACGAGGACGTGCCGCCACCCGGTGCGCGCTACGAGCTGCCGGCGGCGGCACCGGTACGGGCCGGAATCACGGTGAACGCCCATTTCGAGTCCGCGACGGTGCGCGGCAACCGGATCTGGGACAACCGCGACGACCCGACGCAGAGTTACGGCATCTGGATCAGCGATCAGGGCGCGTGTGTCTCCTGCCGGGTCGAGGACAACGACCTCGCCGGCAACACCGAGGGAGCGCTGCGGCTGGACCACCAACCGGTCGGCGGCCGCTGGGACCGCAACCACGTCGACGTGGACTGAGGGACGCCTCAGCCGTCCGCCTCGGCCGGGGCGATCGAGCTGGCCTCCGCGTGCCGGTCGCGCAGCCGGGCCCGGATCTCCTCCGGGGTGTACGCGCGCCGCCGTCGTTCCGCTCGGGCGATCACCACGCCGGAGGCCGCGACACCGGCCAGACCGGCCAACCCGAGGACCTTCCACCACCGCATCCGTCGCCGCATCCGCTTAGGGTAGTCCCCTATGAGCATCAGCCTGGACGAGGCGGTGGAGCTGACCCGTACCGGCGATCTGTGGGTCTTCCGTGGCCGCAGCGTGCCCGACCGGGCCATCCAGTTGACCACCAACAGTCCGGTCAACCACGTCGGCATGGCGGTGGTGCTGGACGACATGCCGCCACTGATGTGGCACGCCGAGCTGGGCCGGTCGTTGCCGGACCTGTGGACCGGCACCCACCAACGTGGTGTGCAGCTGCACGACCTGCGCGACGCGGTCTGCGTCTGGGGCAACCGGTACGGCCAGCGTGGCTGGCTGCGCCAGATCGAGCCGCCGGCGGACGCGGAGATGGAGCGGTCGGTGCTGCGGACCATCGCCCGGCTGGACGGCACACCGTTTCCGTCCACCGCCCAGTTGGCCTGGCGGTGGTTGCGCGGCCGGGTGCCGTCACCGCGGTTGCCGCTGCCGGCGGCGCGGCGGCGCGGCCCGGCGGCGCGGGACCTGGCCCTGGAGACCGCGTACTGCGCCGAGGTCGTCGCGGTCACCTACGAGGCGATGGGTCTGCTGCCGGTCGGTCGACGACCGAGCTGGTACGACCCGGGCCGGTTCTGGAGCGGGGACGACCTGGGCCTGCACGGTGGTGCCCGGCTGGGCAGCGAGATCGAGGTGCGGATCCCGCCGCGTTGAGGTTTCGGCGAGCCGCGCTGCGGCAATTGCTTGCGGCGTGACTGCTTCCACCGATCTCGACCTGCTGACCGACTTCTTCGACCGGTACGGGGTGGCGTTGACCGTCGGTGACGTGCCGGCGATCGCCGGCTGTTACGCCCTGCCCGGGCTGGTGGTGGCCGACACCTACAGCTTCTCGTTCAACTCACCGGCGGCCGTCGCGCTGTCGTTCGTGGGTGCCGCGCCGGACTACACCGAGCGCGAACTGGTCGCGGCGCACGCCGACATCGAGCAGGTGCAGCAGATCTCCGCGCTGCTCGTGGAGGTCGCGGTGCGGTGGGAGTTCCTGGACAGTCAGGGTCGGCAGGTGCCCGGCGAACGGTACCGCTACCTGCTGCGCAGCACCGAGCAGGGGCTGGCCATCTGCACCGTCGTGCGGACGGGCTGAGCCGCCGGGACGACCGTGGCCGCCGACCGGCCAGGTACCCGATGTCGATGCGTCCGGTACGTCGGGCGGGTCGGACGGCTTCGGCACCTGCCCGTTTCGCGCCCCGCGTCGGCGTGACTAGGCTGCCCGTCGGCGACGACGAGTGGGGACCTCAATGTCAGTGCGGCCGTCCGGTGATGACGCCAACGACGATGCCACCGGTGACGGGTACGGCGACGACAACCGTGCCGGCACCGGTGACCGGCACGACGATGCCACCGGTGACCGGCCGGGCGAGCCTGCCGGCGCTGGTGACGCACCCGGTGGGCACGCCCTGTCCAGGATGATCGCCTCCGCGCCCTGGGTGGTGGTGCTGGTCGGCGTCGCGGTCCTGGCGGTGCTGCTGGTGGTGGCGCTGCTGTCGTTCCGTGGCCCCGAAAGTCCGTCGGCCTGGTCACCGGGCCCGCCGATGGGTCTGCCGACAGCCGTCGGGCAGCGCGGCGACTCGACGCCCACGGCACCATCGACCGCCTCGACCGGTCCGTCCGCCTCGGCCACCTCGACGGCCTCGGTGAGCCCGACCGGCTCACCCACCCGGTCCGGGTCGCCGCAGCCGCCGACCGACCCGTCGCGTACCGGATCGGCCGCCGGGCCGGACGCCAGCCGGTCGCCGAGTGCGTCGGTGTCGGCGGTGCCGGCCGACGAGGGTGGGACGGTCACCGCCAGCTACCGGGTGCAGGACAGCGACGCGGACCACTTCGAGGCGCAACTGGTGGTCCGCAACGGCACCAGCCGGTCGGATGACTGGCAGGTGGAGTTGCGTTTCGCCGGCGGCGTCACCGGCGTCCGCGCCTCCAGCGGTCCGGGGGTGTCGGTGACCATCAGGGGCAGCGGCTGGTATCTGCTCAGCGGCACCGGTCAGCTCGCCGCCGGCGCGCAGCAGTCGGTGCAACTGCGGTTCACCCGTACCGGGGGCGGGGAGTACCCGACACAGTGCACGGTGAACGGAGCCGGCTGCGGGATGGGTTAGGACAGTTCATGATTCGTCGGGCACTTTCCGGCGCGGCTGAAGATCGTTACGCTTGCCGGGCTGCCCGCTGAGGAGAGACATGTCCGGTACGCGTCGCGCTCCCCGTCAGTTCCCGCCGCACGGCTCCGCCGCCGTGGCTTCCTCGCCGTGGATCCTGGTGTCGATCGGGGTCGTCGTCATGGTGGTGCTGCTCGTCGTCGCGGTCGGCGCGTACCGGGGTCCCGGGCCGGACTTCCAGCCGGTGCCGCCGGGACAGCCACCGGTCGCCGCCGCGCCGATACCCGAGCGGGCCTCCTCGGCAGGTCGGGAGGTGTCGACACCACCGTCGGTCGCGGTGCCGGGGCTGTCCCCGCGCCGGACCGACCCACCGAGCCCGACTCCCAGCGCCTCCCGTACGACGTCGGCACCGCCATCGGTGGCACCGTCCCGTACGACGGTGCCACCGGCACCGCAGCCCGCACCGATCGACGCCCGCTACCGGGTCTTGCACACGTTTCATGGCGGCTTCATCGCCGAGGTGTCGATCCGCAACATCTCCTCCCGTGACCTGGACTGGGTGGCGCGGGTGGACTACCCGGGCGGGCGGGTGGTGACGGCCTGGCTGGAGGGCGTGCCGCAGGGGACGTTCAGCGGTACCGGCGGGACGCTGACCTACCGCAGCGGGCCGGACCTGGACGCCTGGTCGTCGGTGGACCTGCGCTTCCACATCGAGTCGGCCGATTTCCGTCCCGCGAGCTGCAGCGTCTCCGGACGCACCTGCCGCAGTCGTCGTTAGCCCACGGGCACGGGTGACTTTCCCTTCTTGCGCAAGTGTCTGCTTTGTTGCGGGTCTGTTTGCAAGGTATTGCAGAATCTTTCGGCAAGGGCTAGCGTGCGGGCCAATCAGCGACCAGAGGAAGGCCGTCGATGAAACCCCCGCCGACACCGCGAAAAATCCTGCTCGCCCTCGTCTTCCTGCTCACCGTCACCCTGGTCGGCACGCCCGTCGCGGTGACCCCCGCCGCCGCGATCGGTCGGTCCGCCGGCATCGGGGCACCGAGCGCCACCGGCGCCGTCACCTGGCACCGGGAACCCTCCGCCACGGCCCTGCTCGCGGCCGGCCGTAATCAGGCAAAGGCCGAGCAGTTCTACTTCGTACTGCCGGACCGGTTCGCCAACGGCGACCCGCGCAACGACCGGGGCGGCCTGGCCGGCGACCGGCTGCGCACCGGGTACGACCCCACGGACAAGGGGTTCTACCAGGGCGGCGACCTCAAGGGACTCACCGAGCGACTCGACTACATCGAAGGGCTGGGCACCACCGCCATCTGGCTCGCCCCGGTCTTCAAGAACCGGCCGGTGCAGGGCGAGGGCGACGACGTGTCGGCGGGCTACCACGGCTACTGGATCACCGACTTCACCCAGGTCGACCCGCACTTCGGTAGCCCCGCCGACCTGAAGAAGCTGGTCCAGCTCGCCCACCGGCGCGGTATCAAGGTCTACCTCGACGTCATCGTCAACCACACCGCCGACGTCATCGCCTACGAAGAGGACACGTACACCTACGTCGACAAGGCGACCGCACCTTACCGCGACACACAGGGCCGAGCGTTCGAGGACCGCAACTACGCCGACGGCAGCCGGGCCTTCCCGAAGGTCGACGGCGACTCCTTCCCGTACACCCCGGCCTTCGAGACCCGGGCCGACGCGAAGGTCAAGGTTCCGGCGTGGTTGAACGATCCCACCATGTACCACAACCGCGGTGACTCCACCTTCGCCGGGGAGAACAGCGAGTACGGCGACTTCTTCGGCCTCGACGACCTGTGGACCGAGCGGCCCGAGGTGGTCCGTGGCATGACGAAGATCTACGCTGACTGGGTGCGGGCCACCGGTGTCGACGGCTTCCGGCTGGACACGGTCAAGCACGTCAACATGGACTTCTGGCCGCAGTTCAGCCAGGGGGTGCAGCAGGCGGCGGCCCGCGCCGGCAAGCGGGACTTCTTCATGTTCGGCGAGGTGTACAGCGCGGACCCGGAGATCGCCTCCAGCTACGTGCGGCAGGGCGGGCTGCCCGCCACCTTGGACTTCGGCTTCCAGGAGGCCGCGCGCGGCTACACCGCGAACGACGGATCGGCCAGGACGCTGGCCGACCTCTACGCCCGCGACGACCTCTACGCCGCCCGGGACACCCACGCCGGGCGACTCACCACGTTCCTCGGCAACCACGACATGGGCCGGATCGGGTCGTTCATCGCCAACGGTCCCACCGACCCGGCCAGCCACCTCCGTCGCGACCAGCTCGCCCACGAGCTGATGTTCCTCACCCGGGGTCAGCCGGTGATCTACTCCGGCGACGAGCAGGGCTTCACGGGTGCCGGCGGAGACAAGGACGCCCGGCAACCGATGTTCGCCTCGCGCACCCCGGACTACCTCGACGACGACCTGCTCGGCACCGACCGCACCCACGCGGTCGACCAGTTCGACCCGACGCACCCGCTCTACCGCACCATCGCCGACCTGGGCCGGTTGCGCCAGGCCCACCCGGCCCTGCGGGACGGCGTGCAGATCACCCGGTACGCGGCCGACGGACCCGGCGTCTTCGCCTTCTCCCGCTTCGACCCGGACAACCGCACCGAGTATCTGGTCGCGGTCAACAACGCCACGAGCGCGCAGACCGTCACGGTGGACACCTGGTCGGCCGGCGCCACCTTCACCGGTCTCCACGGCAGCACCGGCCGGCCGGTCGCCACCGGCGACGGCAAGCTGACCCTGACCGTGCCGCCCCTGTCGGCGGTGGTGCACCGGGCCGGCAAGCCGGTCGCGTTGCCCGACGCCAAACCGGGCATCACCATCACCGCCCCCGAGGGGTCGCCGGCCACCCGCGCCGAGGTGACCGCCCAGGTCACCGGCGACCCGCTGGCGCGTGTCGCGATGGCCGCCCGGGTGGCCGGTGGCAAGTGGACGCTGCTCGGCTCCGCCCAGCGTGCGCCCTACACCGTGCACCACGACCTGACCGGTCTGGCCGCCGGCACCAGGATCGAGTACAAGGCGGTGGTCCGTGACGGTCGGGGCCGCACCGCCGCCGCCCGCTCCACCACCACCGTCGGCACCCCGGATCTGCCTGGCTCGTCCTGGGACTGGCTGGTGGTCCACCACCAGCGCCCCGACGGCGACTACGACGACTGGGGGCTGTACGCCTGGGGTGACATCGACCCGGAGTACGCCACCGAGTGGCCGCAGGGACAGCCGTTCGCGGGCACCGACGCGTACGGACGGTTCGCCTGGGTGAAGCTCAAGCCGGGCGCGAAGACCGTCGGTTTCCTGGTGGTCGACGCCGACGGCAACAAGGACGTCGACAACGACCGGACCGTCGACGTGACCCGGACCGGCGAGGTCTGGGTCAAGCAGGGCGACCCGGCGACGTACCAGACCCGGGAGGAGGCCGCGGGCGAACCCGCGCCGCCGGTCGAGGAGGGTGTGGCGGTCATCCACTACCACCGTCCCGACGGCGACTACGACGGCTGGGGCCTGCACCTGTGGGACGGCGCGGCCACCCCCACCGACTGGGCGAAGCCGATGCCGCCGACCCGGATCGACTCCTTCGGCGCGGAGTTCCGGGTGCCGCTGGCCGAGGGGGCCACCGGGCTCAGCTACATCGTCCATCGTGGCGACGAGAAGGACCTGCCGCAGGACCAGCGGCTCGACTTCGCCGACGCCGGCCGGGAGGTCTGGTTGCTCGCCGCGACACCGGGCGGGCTGCTGCCGGCGACGGCCACCGGCAGCAGCAGGGACACCGACATCGGCAAGCAGCGGGCGCACTGGATCGACCGGTCCACCGTCGCCTGGCGCACCGGCCCCACCGACGGTCGGGCGTACGCCCTGGTGACCGCGCCGACCGGCGGGGTGAGGGTGGTGGACGGCGAGCTGGTCGGGACGTACACCTCGCTGCCGTTGACCGCGCAGCGCAACGGGCTCACCGAGGCCCAGCGCGCGGCCTTCCCGCACCTGTGGGACCACCGGGCCCTCACCCTCGACCGGCGGGACCTGGCAAAGGTGCCGGCGGCGCTGCGCGGGCAGCTGCTGGTGACCGAGCGGGCCGCCGACGGCACCCTGCTCGGTGCCACCGGTGTGCAGATCCCCGGCGTGCTCGACGACGTGTACGCGTCGGCCACCGCCGCCCGACTCGGCGCCACGTTCACCGGTGGCGTACCGACCCTGTCGGTCTGGGCACCCACGGCCCGGACGGTGTCGCTGGAGCTGTCCGACTCGCCGACGGCCACCGCGCGGCCGATGGCGATGCGCCGCGACGACCGTACCGGCGTCTGGTCGGTACGCGGGCAGCGGTCCTGGAGCGGCAAGTACTACCGCTACCGGGTGCAGGCGTGGCAGCCGGCCACGCAGCAGATGGTCACCGCCTCGGTCACCGACCCGTACTCGGTGGCGCTGGCGGCGGACTCCACGCACAGCCAGATCGTCGACCTGACCGACCCGAAGCTCGCCCCGGCGGGTTGGGCGCGGCTACGCAAACCGGCCGCGGTGCCCTCGGCCAAGGTGCAGATCTCCGAGCTGTCGGTGCGGGACTTCTCCATCGCCGACGACACCGTGCCGCCGCAGCGGCGGGGCACCTTCCTCGCCTTCACCGACCCGGCCACCGCCGGCATGCGGCACCTGAGGGCGATAAGCGACGCCGGGGTGACCCACCTGCACCTGCTGCCGGCGTTCGACTTCGCCACCATTCCCGAGCGCCGGGCCGACCAGCGACAGCCGGACTGCGACCTGGCCGCCCTGCCGCCGGACTCGGAGCGCCAGCAGGAGTGCGTCGCCGCGGTGCAGGAGACCGACGGCTACAACTGGGGGTACGACCCGCTGCACTACACCGTCCCCGAGGGCGGGTACGCGGTCGACCCGCAGGGCGCCGGGCGCACCACCGAGTTCCGGCAGTTGGTGGCCGGGGTCAACGACGCGGGTCTGCGGGTGGTCATGGACGTGGTCTACAACCACACCTCGGCCGCCGGCACCGACCCGAAGTCGGTGCTGGACCAGATCGTGCCCGGCTACTACCACCGGCTGCTCGACGACGGCACGGTGGCCACCTCCACCTGCTGCGCCAACACCGCACCCGAGCACGCCATGATGGGCAAGCTGGTGGTGGACTCGCTTGTCACCTGGGCGAAGGCGTACAAGGTCGACGGGTTCCGCTTCGACCTGATGGGGCACCACCCGAAGGCGAACATCCTGGCCGTACGCGCCGCACTGGACAAGCTGACGGTGGCCCGGGACGGGGTGGACGGAAGGAACATCCTGCTCTACGGCGAGGGATGGAACTTCGGCGAGGTGGCCGACGACGCCCGATTCGTGCAGGCCACCCAGGCCAACATGGCCGGTACCGGCATCGGCACGTTCAACGACCGGCTGCGCGACGCGGTACGCGGCGGCGGCCCGTTCGACGACAACCCACGCCGGCAGGGCTTCGCCTCCGGGCTGTTCACCGACCCCAACGGCGACCCGGTCAACGGCTCGACCGCCGAGCAGCGGGCCCGGCTGCTGCTCCAGCACGACCTGGTGAAGGTGGGGCTGACCGGCAACCTGCGCGGCTACCGGTTCGTCGACTCGGCGGGCCGGCAGGTCACCGGGACCGACGTGGACTACAACGGCTCGCCGGCCGGCTACACCGACGCACCCGGGGAGGCGGTCACCTACGTCGACGCGCACGACAACGAGATCCTGTACGACGCGCTTGCGTACAAGCTGCCGCAGGACACCTCGGCCACGGACCGGGCCCGGATGCAGGTGCTGGCGCTGAGCACCGTGGTCATGGGTCAGGGCACCGGCTTCGTCACCACCGGCACCGAGCGGCTGCGGTCGAAGTCGCTGGACCGCAACTCGTACAACTCGGGGGACTGGTTCAACCAGATCCGGTGGAACTGCGCCGACGGCAACGGCTTCGGCATCGGGCTGCCGCCGGCCGAGGACAACCGGGACAAGTGGCCGTACGCGAAGCCGCTGCTGGCCGATCCGTTGCTGGTGCCGGACTGCGCGGCGGTCGAGCTGACCGACGCCCGCTACGCCGAGCTGCTGCGGATCCGGGCCTCGTCGCCGGTCTTCGGCCTGCCCACCGCGAAGGAGGTGCAGCGGCGGGTCGCCTTCCCGCTGTCGGGTGCGGACGAGACCCCGGGTGTGCTCACCATGACCCTCGACGCCCGGGGGCTCGGCGGGGCGTGGAAGTCGGTGACTGTGGTCTTCAACGCCACTCCGGAGAGTGCCACGCAGCGGGTGACCGGGTTGCGTGGGGCGGACGTGACGCTGCACCCGGTGCTGCGCTCCTCGGCCGACCCGGTGTTGCGTACCGCGGCCTTCGACCGCTCCAGTGGCACGTTCACCGTGCCGGGACGCAGCGTGGCGGTGTTCGTCCAGCGGTAGTGCACCCGGAGACACGACGCGCGACACGCTCCGGCCCCGCCGGTCCGATCCTTCTGGATCGTCCCGGCGGGGCCGAAGTCCCTCACCTCGGTCCGGCGGAGCCGGTCACCCGGTTGATCAGCCGAAGCAGTTCGGGATCGGGGTGAAGGTGCCGGCGCAGTTGGTCGGCTTGTTGGCCGTGATGGCCGACTTGTCGTCCACGTTCACCTCACCGAGGAAGCTGAAGACGCCGCCAGCGGTGAGAGTGGCGAAGTTGTGCGCTACCTTCGTCTTCTCCAGGTCGATCACACCGGCGACGGTGAAGATGCCGCCGCCGACGCCCAGCGGGCCGACTGCCCGGTTGCCGCTGATCTCGCTGTGCCGGAAGGTCGCCTCACCGGTGCCGTTGAACACGCCACCGCCGAAGAAGCCGGCCTTGTTCTCGACGATCTTGCTTTCCGTGACGTTGGCGATCGCCCGGAAGCCGAGCGCCAGACCGCCGCCGACGCCGGCCGTGGTGTTCTTGGCGACCTCGGCGTGCGCCAGCTCGACGGTGCTGTCGTCGCCCGCGGCGGTGACCCCGGCGCCGGCCAGGACAGCGGTGTTGCCGGTGATCTTCGTGTACTTCACCGTGGTGTTGCCCTGGATGTCCAGCAGGCCGCCACCGAAGCCGAGAGCCTCGTTGCCGGTGATCTCGGCCTTCTCGATCAGGGCGGTGCCACCGTCGATGTCCCGCCGGAAGATGAACGCGGCGCCGTTGGCCACGCCACCCCCGCCGATGATGGCGTCGTTGTTGAGCACCCTCGACTCGCCCACCCGCAGGACGCCGGCGTTGAAGATGCCGCCGCCGTAGAGGAAAGCGGTGTTGTCGGCGACCGTGGTGTGGTGCAGGCTGGCCTTACCGAAGTTGGCCAGGCCACCCCCGACACCGCCGGCCTGGTTGGCGACGATGTGCGTCTCCTCGAACGAGGCGCTGCCGCCGGGCTGGACGAGTACGCCGCCACCGTCGTTCGACAACGGGTCGACAAGCGTCGACGGGGCGCTGTCGGCCTTGGCCTTGAGCGCGATGCCCTTCGGCGTGGCCTGGAGCAGCGGCAGGTACTCCTTCTTGGCCTCGGCGGCCTTGGTCGCCTCGACCGAGTTGGAGAACCGCGACCAGACCGCCTCCGGCGTTTCGTTGTTGATCGGCAGTGCCCGGGTCTGGCCGTTCTTGATGGTCAGGCCCTTGACGGTCAGGTTTCCGCCGCGACCCACGTTGAGGATCCGGAACTCCGCCGCGGTGGCGTCCCGGGTGATTGTGGTGTCGTGTCCCTTGAGCACGACATCCTCGGTGATGACCGGAAGCCCGTTCGAGCCGGTGCGGTCGTCGCCGACGCCGGACCGGGTCAGCTTGTAGGTGCACCCCTTGGCCAGGTTCAGCACGCCGCCGTGGTTCTCGTTGGCGAAGATCAGTGCCTGGATCAGCTTGTCGCTGTCGCAGGGCACATCCTTGCCCTCCGGCGGAGGGACGGGCATCCGCCGGTCGGCGCCGCGGTTGTCCCCGTTGCGTTCGTCACCGCGGTGCTCCCCGTTGCGTTCGTCGCCGCGGTCGGCCTGTCCGGGCGCGCCCTTCTTGCCCGCAGGTGCTGCCGGTGTCGCGGCAGGCTGATCCCCGTCCCTGCTGACCTGCTGGGCGGTGGACCAGCGCAGACCATCGGTACCAACCGCGCCGGCGCCAGTGGCGACCCCGACGGCGGCGATGCTGACCACGCCGGTGAGCCCGGCGACGCCGCTGGCGAGCCAGAGCTTACGACGCCGCTTGGGCGTCGCCTCCGACTCGCTGGCGTTGTTCTTAGCTACGTAGTTGGACATCGGAGCTCTCTGCCCTCTCGTCGTACCAGACAGGGTCGTCACGCACAGGCGAGCGTCCCCTGCTACAAATCGGTTGTAGCTCCCAGAACCACCGTATGAGAATGTTCCTCGCCTCAAGGCCTTATCCGAAATAACCCCACATTGGGTACGCGTATGACCAGCGAGGCCAGGTCCGTGCTGATCGGCACGGTCGGGCGGCTTCCCCCCGGACCTGCTCTGACCTGCGCGGACGGCCCTGGATGGCACGGAATCGGGACGAAGGTGGGGCTCCTCCGTGGCGCCGAGCGGCACGGAGGAGCCCCGCTATGTGGTGGTGCTGTCCTGGTTGCTCGTCACTCGCCTCGGCGATGGCTCAGCCGAAGCAGCGTTCGGGGATGACCGGGCTGCCGAGGCAGTTGGTCGGTCGGTTGCCGGTGACCGCGGACTTCCGGTCGATCTCCACCCGGTTGTTGTCGGTGTAGATGCCGCCGGGTTGGTTGGTGGCCACGTTGTCGGCGACCCTGGTCCGGATGAGCGTGGTCACGCCGTCCTGATTGGCGATGCCCCCCGCGAAGCCAGCCGTACCCGACGCCTGGTTGCCCCACAGTTCGGAGTCACGCAGGGTCACCGAGGCGCCGTCGTTGAACAGCCCGCCGGCAGCGCCGTTGGCGGCCACGTTCTCCTTGACGACGCTGTGGTCGACGACGGCGATGGAGTCTTCGGCGATCCCGAGGCCGCCGGCGTCGTCGCTCGCGTAGTTCCGGACGACCAGCAGGTGCTCCAGGCTCACCCGGCTGTCGCCGAGGGCGACCAGACCGCCGCCGTCGAGGCTGCTGGTGTTGTCGGTGAGCTGGCTCTGGACGGCGGTCGTGTCACCGCCGTTGATGAAGACGCCGCCGCCGAGCACCCCGGTCCGGTTGTGGCTGATCGTGCTCTTCCAGATCCAGACCGTGCCACCCGTGCCGGCGAAGCCGTTGGGTGTGGAGCCGTTGGCGATGCCGCCGCCCCCGGCGCCCGAGGTGTTGTAGACGATCTTCGACTCCTCGACCCGTAGCGTGCCCGCGTTGAACACCCCGCCGCCGAAGCTGCCGGCACTGTTCTGTTCGACGGTGCTGCTGCGGATCGTGGTGGTGCCGTAGTTGGCGACGCCACCTCCGTTACGGGTCGCCTGGTTCTGCACGATCCGGACGTGCTCCAGGTCGGCGGTGCCGCCCCGCTGCACCAGGATTCCACCCCCGTCGACGCCGTCGGCGGCGATGCTCGGCGGAGCGACGTCCGCTCCGACGATCCCGGTCCCGGCCTTGGCCGCCGGTGCCGCCTTGGCCCCGGCTGCCTTTGCTCCGGCCGCAGTGGCTCCGGCTGTCTTGGCCCCGTCGGCCGTGGGCTTCGCTCCGGCTGCCTTGGCCTTGGCTCCGGCCCTCGGGGCGGTCCCGGCGGGTTTCCCGGTGCCGAGTTCGAGTCCCGCGAGCGGCGCCGGGGGCGTGATGCCCGGAGCGGTCTGCCCGCCCTTGACCGTGACGCCCTTCAGCGTCAGGTGACCCCCTCGACCGACGTTGAGGATGCGGAACCGCTCGACGTTGGCGGCCCGGACGATCTTGCTGTCGTCACCCGTCAACGTGATCGGCTTGGTGATCACCGGAAGCCCGTTGCCGTCGTCGCTGCGGGTCAGTTCGTACGTGCAGTGCCGGGCCAGGGTGAGCACGCCGCCGTGGTTCTGGTTGGCGTGCACGATCGCCTGGATCAGCTTGTCGGTGTCGCAGGGCACCTCGTGGGCCCGGTCCTTGTCGCCGGCGGCGTCCTTGCGGCCAGCGCCCTTGCGGCCGGCGTGGTCACCGGCCGCCTCCTGCTCGCCGCCGCTCTCGGCCGCGTCTGCCGTCCCGGCGTCGCTGACGTTCTGCCGGGCGTTCGACTGCGCGTCCGTCCGACCCGACGTGCCGGACCGGTCGTCCCGGGCGGCCACCCCGCCCAGCGCGGCCAGACCGACGACGCCGGTCAGGCCGGCCACACCCGCTGTCAGCCATAGTTTTCGTCGTCGAAGTCCCGGCGGTGCCGCCGGTGGTGGTGCCGGGGGCGGCCCACCGTAGGAAGTGGTCACGTCATCAGACATCAGAGCCTTCCGCCCTTTCCTGCTACCAGACTGGCCCGCACCGAGCGAATAGGCGCGAGCAGCTACAAATGGGTTGCAGCCTCTGATGACCACCGTATGAGAATGTTCCTCGCGAGAGGGATGAATCCGAAACAACCCCGCATTGACACCTGATCGGGCATCACCCGGCCATCCCGCAAGATCTGGTTGAAAGCGGTTGACCAGGACGAACGCCGGATCCGCAGGACAGACGAGGGCGGACCCCATGCCAGGAGCATCGCTCCGGCGGGGGTCCGCCCTCGGTAGCCGGTGCCACGGCTCAGACGAGCCCTGGGCAACGCGGTTACGCGTCTCGCCCGATCAGTCGGGCGTCCGATCAGCCAGGCAGTCGCGGCCCGGCCGCACGCTGCTCGGCCAGCCAGGTCTCCACCTCGTCGGCCCGGCGCGGCAGACCGGCCGACAGGTTCACCGCGCCCGAGGTGGTGACCAGGACGTCGTCCTCGATCCGGATGCCGATGCCACGCAACTCCTCCGGCACCAGCTCGTCCTCCGGCTGGAAGTACAGCCCCGGCTCGACGGTGAGCACGTACCCCTCACCCAGGGTGCCGTCGCGGTACATCTCCTTGCGGGCGTTCGAGCAGTCGTGCACGTCGATGCCGAGCATGTGCCCGAAGCCGTGCAGCGTCCAGCGGCGGTAGACCATAGAGTTCTCGTCCATCGCCTCGTCCACGCTCACCGGCAGCAGCCCCAGGTCGGCCAGTCCTTCGGCGAGCACCCGCATGCAGGTCAGGTGGACGTCCTTGAAGGTCACGCCCGGCTTGATGAAATCGATCCCGGCCTGCTGCGAGGCGTACACGACGTCGTAGACCTGGCGCTGCAACGGGCTGAACCGCCCGTTGACCGGCAACACCCGCGTCACGTCCGCGGTGTAGAGATGGCGGCCCTCCACGCCCATGTCCATCAGCAGCAGCTCGCCCGGACGGGTGGCACCGTGGTTGTGCACCCAGTGCAGGATCGTGGCGTGCTCGCCGGCGCCGACGATCGAGCCGTAGCCGACGTCGTTGCCGTCGTGCCGGGCCCGCAGCGCGAAGATGCCCTCCAGCAGCCGCTCGGAGACGCCTCGGTCGGCCGGCAGTGCCCGGGCCACGTCCTCGAAGCCGCGTACGGTGGCGTCGACCGCCTCCTGGAGCTGGGCGATCTCCCACTCGTCCTTGACCAGCTTCAGCTCCGAAACGGCGATCGCCAGCTCACGGTCGCGGGCCGGCTGCCCCTCTTCTCGCGGGCCGTCCCAGGCCCGCACCGCGGCGTCCACCCGGGCGTCGAAGCCACGCAGCACCCGGGTACGCGCCGGCGCCAGCTCCGCCAGCGCCGCGTCCAGCTCGGTCAGATCGGCGGTGGGCAGACCCAGCTCGGTCGACTTCTCACTCAGGGTGTGTCGCCGGCCCACCCACAGCTCGCCGTGCCGGCTGCGGAAGAACTCGTCGTTCTCCCGCGACGAGCGGGGGCGCATGTACAGCGTGGCGTCGTGGCCGGAGCCGGTCGGCCGCAGCACCAGCACGCCGTCCGGGTCGTGGTCCCCGGTCAGGTACGCGAAGTCGCTGCCCGGCCGGAAGCGGTACTCGGTGTCGTTGGCGCGTACCTTCTCGCCGCCGGTGGGGATCACGAGCGTCTCACCCGGGAAGGCCGCCGAGAGGGCGGCCCGACGCCTGGCGTAGTTCGGCACCTCCGGCCGTGGACCGACCGGCAGGGTGGTGTCCCGCCAGCCCTGCCGCATGAACGACAGGAACGCCGGTGGGAAGTCCGGGTCGTGCGACTCGGTGCCGTCGGTCGGCTCGCCGTCGGTGCGTTCCTCGGTCATGCCCCGCTCCCTTCGCCTCGTTGCTGGTCCCGACGGTACCGCGAACCCGGTCCCGGGCCGACCCGCCGGTGGCCGTCCTGGCGGGCCCGGCAGTGCCGCGACGGCCGACAAACGCGCGTGGAAAGATGACGGACATGTGCGGACTCCTGGCTTTCTTCAGTGCGCGCGGCGATGCCGCCGCCCACCGCGACAACATCGCCGGGGCGTTGGAATGCCTGCACCACCGCGGCCCGGACGAGACCGGGGTCGAGGTGGTCGGCGACGCCTCCGGCCGGTACGCGGACGGGGTGTTCGCCCACAAACGGTTGGCGATCATCGACGTCGCGCTCAGCCACGAGCCGCTGCCCTACGCCGACGGGCGTTACCTGCTGACCTTCAACGGCGAGATCTACAACTACATCGAGTTGCGCGAGGAGTTGATCCGCGACTTCGGCGCCCGGTTCGCCACCAACGGCGACGGCGAGGTCATCGTCGCCGGCTACCACTACTGGGGCGAGCAGGTGCTCACCCGGCTGCGGGGCATGTTCGCCTTCGTCATCTGGGACCGGCAGGAGCGTCGCGCGTTCGGTGCCCGCGACTACTACGGCATCAAGCCGCTGCACTACCTGGAGACCGCCGACGGGCTCTACCTCGCCTCGGAGAAGAAGGCCCTGCTGCCCTTCGCCCAGTCGGCGTACGCCGGGGACGCCGGGGTCGACCCGGCCAACCTCAGCCACTACCTCACCCTGCAGTACGTGCCCGAGCCCGGCACCCTGCACCGGGGGATCAGCCGGATCGGCTCGGGGGAGTACCTCACCTGGACCCCGGGCGGCCGGATCGACGTGCGGCGCTGGTACCGGCCGGTCTTCCGGCCGGCGCCGGTCTCCGACGAGCAGAAGCTCTACCACGAGATCCGCGAGACGCTGCGCGAGAGCGTACGCATGCACATGCGCTCCGACGTGCCGGTCGGCTCGTTCCTGTCCAGCGGGATCGACTCGACCGCGGTGGTCGCCCTGGCGCGGGAGTTCAACCCGAACATCCTCACCTTCACCGTCGGCTACGACGTGCCGGGCTACTCCGAGATCGACGTCGCCCAGGACTCGGCCCGCCACCTCGACGTGACCACCATCCCGACCAAGATCGGGCCACAGGACATGATCGAGGCGTTGCCGAAGATCGTCTGGCATCTGGACGACCCGGTCGCCGACCCGGCGCTGGTGCCGCTCTACTTCGTCGCGAAGAAGGCCGCCGAGCACGTCACCGTGGTGCTCTCCGGCGAGGGCGCCGACGAGTTCTTCGGCGGCTACACGATCTACCGGGAGCCGCTGTCGTTGAGCGGCGTCAACGGGCTGCCCGACGGGGTGCAGAAGGGCCTGCGGGCGGTCTCCAAGGCGATCCCGCAGGGGGTCAAGGGCAAGAGCTTCCTGGAGCGCGGCACCACGCCGATCGAACAGCGCTACTACGGCAATGCCCGGATGTTCACCGAGGAGGAGAAGCAGCACCTGCTGCGCCGCTACGACCCGTCGGTGCGCTACACCGACGTGACCGCGCCGATCTACGCCGAGTGCACCGAGCTGGACGACGTGACCAAGATGCAGTACGTCGACCTCTACACCTGGCTGCGCGGCGACATCCTGGTCAAGGCGGACCGGATCTCCATGGCGCACTCACTCGAGGTGCGGGTGCCCTTCCTCGACCGGGCGGTGTTCGAGGTGGCGGCGAAGATCCCGGTGGAGCTGAAGCTGCCGCCGCGTTCCGACGCCACCAAGTACGCCATGCGGCAGGCGTTGCAGGGTGTCGTGCCGCCGGCCATCGTCAACCGCAAGAAGCTGGGCTTCCCGACCCCGACCCGGGTCTGGCTGCGCGGCGAGATGTACGAGTGGGCCCGGCACGTGCTGTCCACCTCCGGCGCCGGTGAGCTGCTCGACCTGTCGTACGCGTTGCGCCTGCTGGAGGAGCACAAGCGGGAGGAGTTCGACCACTCCCGCAAGGTGTGGACGGTGCTGATCTTCTGCATCTGGCACGCGATCTTCGTCGCGAAGACCCTCGACCCGGGTATCCAACGCAACCAGTCGGCCCTGCTGACCAAGCCCGTCGTCGGCTCCATGGTGCGCTGACCGACGAGCAGACAAGCGGAAAGGGGGCCCCGCGAGGGGCCCCCTTTCGTGCTGCTGACGGTCAGCTGCTGGAGCAGGTCGCCGTCGGCGTTGCGCCACTGCCGCTGGCGAGGAAGCCGAAGCTCGTACTGCCGTTGGCCGCCACGGTGCCGTTGTACGACACGTTTCGGGCCGTCACCGACGATCCGGACGTGGTCTGGGTGGCGTTCCAGACCTGGCTGATCTGCTGACCACCGGGCCAGCTCCAGTTGGCGGTCCAACCGCTCAGCGCGGAGGTGCCGGTGTTGCGGATCTCCACCTCACCCTGGAACCCACCGGACCAGCTGCTGGTCACCTTGACCGTGGCGGTGCAGCCACCGGGGCCCGGCGGCGGGGTGGTCGGGTTCGGCGGCGGGGTGGTGGGGTTCGGCGGCGGAGTGGTGGGGTTCGGCGGCGGGGTGGTCGGGTTCGGCGGCGGGTTGTTGCCACCGATACCGGTCACCTCACCGTTGCCACCGTCGAAGACCACGTCGGAGCAGCCGAAGAAGTTCTCCTGGCTGTCCGAGCGCACCCACCGGGAGTAGATGATGTGCCGGCCGCTCTTGTTCGACGGCAGGTTCCCGGTGAAGTAGTAGTGGCCGTCGTTGGTGCCGACCGCACCGCGCTGCGGCGGGTTGGTCACCGTCAGGAACGGCTGGGCCTCCAGGTCGCTCCAGGCCAGCGCCCGGGTCGGGCTCCAGCTGTCGCGGGTCACGTAGAAGTAGAACGTACCCGGGTGGTGGGCCCAGTTGCTGTACTTGAACTCGATCGACCGGCCGGCGGTCAGGTGCGTCAGCGGCCAGTCGTTGCGGGCCAGGTCGAAGCCACGGAAGCCGGTGGCCCCGCCGCTGCACAGCTGGCCGTCCGGGATGAAGCCGGTGGTCCGACCGCCGGCGTCCGAACGCAGCACGCTGAACCAGTTGTAGAGCGAGTTCGTCCCGCTCTGCGCGACGGCGGCGGCGCAGGCCGGGTTGTTCGGCCTGATCTCACCGGTCTGGGTGAGGCCGTCGCGCCAGCACAGGAAGGTGCGGGCACCCGGCGTCATCGCCGCGCCGTGCGCGGCGGCCGGTTCGGGGCTGGCGGTCACGACGACCGCACCCGCGAGAAGAGTGAAAGCCGCGGTTAGCAGCGCGGCCAAGCGTGGACGGTGCACGGGTTCTCCTGACTCGCGGAGCGCATTGCGTGGGTGCGCCCCGCCGAACGAGCGGGTGGCGGATATGGTGCCGCCCCGCTGCGGGCGAAATGCGACTACGTGGCGACCGTGCGGATGGGGACGGATGGCCCAGCCGGCACGCTGCCGCCAGCGGAGTGTCGACGCGTGAATGCCCTCGCGCGATATGAAGCCCGGCGCCGGTGGACGCGCAGCCCCCGCGCCACCCGGCACCACCATCCCACCACGCCGGACCGCTCGGCGCAATAGTCGCTCCTCGATACGTGGAACCGGACCCGCCGCGGGACACCCAGGTCGCGCCAATACGGTGGCTTCCACGCCCGGCACACATCCGCTGTGCCAGCCTGGGCATCACGTACGGCAGACGGAAGGACCTGACGATGGGATACGCGGTCGTGCTCGGCGAGGCGCTCGTCGACCTGCTGGACAGCGAGTGCGACGGCGCGCCGGTATACCGACAGGCGATCGGTGGAGGACCGCTGAACGTCGCGGTCGGTGTCGCCCGGCTCGGTGGCGCGGTGCAGTTCGTCGGGTCGCTCGGCGACGACGTGCTCGCCGGTCGGATCCGTGACTTCCTCACCGTCGAGCAGGTGGGGCTGGCCGGGGCGGTGACCGCCGCGGTGCCGACCACGCTGGCCGTGGCCACCTTCTCCGGCGCGGAGCCGGACTTCCGCTTCTACGGCGAGCCGCCCTCGTACGCGCTGCTCGGTCCCGACGAACTCGACGTCGCGCTTGTCGAGGGCGCCGACGTGCTCTACTGCGGCTCGATCGTGCTGCTGGCGCCGACGACGCTGGCGGCCGCCCGCCGGGCCTGGGCGGCAGCCCCGGGCTGCGGGTGTTCGATCCGAACGTCCGCCCCCGGCTGCTGGCCGGCCCGCAGGCGCTGGCCGGGTTGCGCGAGGTGGTCGCCGAGTTCGCCGCCGGGGCGCACCTGGTCAAGCTCAGCGCCGCCGACGCGGAACTGCTCTATCCAGGTGAGCCGGTCGAGTCGGTGGCGGTCTACCTGCGTGAACTGGGCGCGGCCACCGTGGTGGTCACCTCGGCGCGGCCGGCGCGGTGGTCGCCGCCGCCGATGCCGATCCGGTACGCGTACCCGCCCCGAAGGTCGACGCCGTCGACGCCACCGGCGGAGGTGACTCGGTGATGGCCGCCCTCGTCGCCGACCTGCTGACCGGCGGCGAGCCGGTCGAGCCGTCCGGCTGGCACGAGCGGGTCGGGTACGCCCTGCGGGTCGCCGGCCTGGTCTGCGAACGTCCCGGTGGCGCGGTCGCCATGCCCACCCGCGACGAGGTGCGCCAGCGCTTCGACGAGTGACGACGAACCGGCCCGCCGTCGCCGACAGCGGCCCCGGTCAGGCGGTGCCGTCGAGCTCGGCGTAACCGCGCCGGGCGGCGGCCAGTGCGTGGCGGGCCGGGAACGGGGCGTCGGCGGCCACCCGCTCCGGTGGTGCGCCGCCGGTGTGCCCGGCCCGGATCAGCCAGGCCAGCTCCACCAGCTGGGCATGCTGGGCCCGGACGAACTCCGCGTCGACCGGCTCGCCGTGCCCGGGCACGACCACCGTCGCCGGTGAGATCGACCGCGCCAGCTCGGCCAGCGCGTCGGGCCACTGCAACGGGTACGAGTCCTCGAACGCCGGGGGACCGGCCTGCTCGACAAGATCACCTGCCACCAGCAGGTCGGCGTCGGGCACCCGCACGACGAGGTCGGCGTCGGTGTGCCCGCGCCCGGGGTGGCGCAGCACCACCTGTCGGCCGCCGACGTCGAGGACCGCCTCGGTGCGGACGGTGTGGGTGGGGGCCAGCAACGCCGTGTCGGCCAGTTCGGCTGCGAGTTCCGGATGCCCGGCGTGCAACTCCGCGTACGCCTCCCGGCGCAGCCGGTCCGCCTCGTCGCGGATCGCCACGGCGGCCAGTTCGTGCGCCCACACCGGGCGAGGCGGGTCACCGGCGATCGTGGCGTTGCCGAAGCAGTGGTCGAAGTGATGGTGGGTGTTGACGAGCGTCAGCGGGTCGGTGGTGACCGCCCGTACGGCGGCGGCCAGTTCGGCCGCCTGCCCGGCGGTGGAGAGGGTGTCGACCAGCAGCGCCGCGCCGTCGCCCAGCACCAGCGTGACGTTCACCGCGAGCACCGGCTCGCGGAGCACCAGTACCCGGTCGGCGACCTCGACGAAGCGGCCGGTCGTCGTCATGCGGCCCCGCCGGCTCGGTCCAGGAACCGGTGCCGGTCGACCAGGGCCCGCTCCACCCGCCCCTCGGCGACGGTCTGCCCGCCCTCGGTGACGGTGATCTCGAACACCAGCCGGCGTCGGTCGACCTCGGTCAGCCGGGCCTGTGCCACGACCGTGCGGCCGACCGGTGTCGCGGCCAGGTGCTCCAGCTCCACTCGGGTGCCCACGGTGGTCGAGCCACTCGGCAGGTGGCGGGCGGTCGCGGCCACGGTCGCCGCCTCGGCCAGGGCGAGCACCCGTGGCGTGCCGAGCACCGGGACGTCACCGGAACCGACCGCCTGGGCGGTGTCGGCCTCGGTGACGGTCAACTCGACCCGGCCGGTCAGACCCGGGGCCAGGGTTTCCTCCGTCAGCTCCCGCATGGCCACAGCGTAGGTGGTCGGCGGAGCTCGGGCCACGCGGCCGGGCAGATGCGCCACGCAGGTGCTCCTGCGTCCGGTCCGGCGCAGGTCGCCGCTAACCTTGTCCGCGATGTCTGCCGAGACCGACCCCAAGCCCCCAGCCTCGACCGAGCCGCCCGCCCCCCGCGACGGCGGACGCCGCCGTGTGATCGCGATGTCGGTCTGGGCCGTCGTCTTCGTGGCGGGCTGGCTCGTCATCGGCCTGCCCACCGACCCGGTGTACGCGTTCTTCTGGATCTGGGCCGGCACCATCGCCTGGTACTCCAGCCGACCGTGGCGCAGCCACCTGCAGTTCGCCCGGGACTGGGTGCCGGTGGTCCTGCTGCTGGTGGCCTACAACCTCTCCCGTGGGTTCGCCTACCACGACGGCACCGTGCCGCACGCCTACGAACTGATCCTGGCCGACCGCCTGATGTTCGGCTGGGCCATGGACGGCCAGGTGCCGACCGTCTGGTTGCAGCAGCACCTGTACCAGCCGGAGGTCCGCTGGTGGGACGTCCTGGTCAGCTGGGTGTACTTCTCCCATTTCGTGGCGGCGCTGGCCGCCGCCGCGGTGCTCTGGCTGCGCGAGCGCAGCCGGTGGGCGGCGTTCATGCGCCGCTGGTTCTTCCTCTGCGCCACCGGCCTGATCACCTACTTCCTCTACCCGGCCGCTCCGCCGTGGTGGGCAGCCCAGAACGGGCTGATCGAGGAGGTCGCCCGGATCTCCACCCGAGGCTGGAAGGCGTTCGGCATGCACGGGGCGGGCAACCTGCTCAACGCCGGGCAGCTGGCCTCCAACCCGGTGGCCGCGATGCCGTCGCTGCACACCGCCTTCGCCCTGTTCGTGGTGGTGTTCTTCCTGCGTAACGTCCGGCGTCGCTGGTGGCCGCTGCTGCTGGCCTACCCGCTGGCGATGACCTTCACCCTGGTCTACAGCGGTGAGCACTACGTGATCGACGTGCTGGTCGGCTGGGCGTACGTCGCCATGACCTTCCTGGCGGTCGGCTGGGCCGAACGCTGGTGGGCCCGCCGGAAGGCCCGCCGCACCCCGCCCGACACCTCCGCCGAACCCGTACCCGTGGCGCCGTCCGCCCTTCCCACCCCCCGCTGACCCCGCCGACGGGACAGTCAGGTCAGCCCGCGCGTCGGGCGGCCTGACCCCAGGCGGTCAGCTCCGCCGCCAACGCCCAGGCGTCGGTGAGGTCCCGGTCCACCGCCGCCGCGCCGGCTCCGCCGGCGGTGTCGGCGTGCACGGTGGCCAACCCGAGCAGCCGCTGCACCGGCCCCTGCACCACCCGTACGCTCTGCAACCGGGCGTACGGCACGACCGTCAGTTGACGGGTGAGCAGGCCCGAGCGGACCGCGAAGACCTGCTCGGTCAGGCCGGCACCGAGCACCTGGCGACTCAGCGGGTTCACCCAGCGGGCTCGGGCCGGTGGGGGCCGCAACGGCAGCGACGCCAGCGCCACCCCGGGCAGCACTTCGGCGACGATCATCTCGCCCGTCGGCTGGTCACCGACGGGCAGCAGCCGGTCCGGCCGGTTGCGCTCGTCGGCCTCGCCGGCCGCGTAACCGGCCACCTCAAGCCGCAGCCGCAGCCAGCCCTTCATCCGCCAGAGCAGTGGCCAGGTCACCCGCACGGTCTGCACCCGGTGCAACGGTACGGTCTGCGACCTGGTCTCCAGCAGGCCGTTGCGGATGCGCAGCCGGTCGTCGTCGCGGGCCAACTGGAACCGCCAGTCGTCGAGCACCCGGCGGACGGGTTGCAGCAGGACACCGGCCATCGCGGTGAGCGTGCTCGCCACCGCGATGAAGGACCAGGACCCCTCGGACAGGAACTGCGTCGCCACGAAGGCCACCCCGAACGGCAGCAGGAACGCCTGCGGGGTCAGCAGCTGACTGATCAGCAGATCCCGGTTGCTCACCGCGTGCAACGGTCGCCCGGGCTGCGCGGGCGGCTCGGCGCCGGCCGGCACCGGCTGCGCCTGGGCTGCCGGCACCGTGCCGGAGGAGTGACCGGCCAGGGTCAGCAGCCGCTGCCGCAACGCCGCGGCCTCGGCGAGGCTCAGGTACGCCAGCGGCGCCTCGGTCTTGCCGCCGCCGACCACCTCCAGGCGCAGCTCGGCCAGCCCGGTGAGCTGGGCGAGCAACGGCCGGACCACCTCGACGGCCTGGAGCCGTTCCAGCGGGATCGCCCGGCTGCGGCGCCAGAGCAACCCCTCGTGGATGCGCAGCTCCCGGCCAACCACCTGGTAGCCGGTGTTGTACCAGCTGACCACCGCCAGCACGCTCGCGCCGAGCGCGAGCACGATCACCATCGCGGCGAACCAGCCGAGCCCCACCCGCGACAGGGTCGACCAGGACAGCCCGGCGATGACCACGACCAGTGACTTGGCGCCGTGCAGCACGGGGCTCAGCGGATGCAGCCGCTGCCGGGCCGATGGATCCGGCGACGGTGGACCGATCCACCCGCCGACCGGCGTCGATGGCCCCGCCACCTGGTACGGGCCCGGCTGCGGGCGCTCGCCCGGTGGTGATGCCTCGGGTGCCGCCGGCACGGCGTGGTCGGACGGTGGTGCTTCGGCGGGCACCGCCGGTACGGCCCGTTCGGCGGGCCGACCGGAAGCCTGGCCGCTCACCGTCTCCCCGACGTGATCCCGCTCGTCCGCGCCGGGCGGGGTCCGGTCCGGACCCGGAGCGGCCGAGCCGCTCACAGTCCTTCCGCCCGGTCCTCGCCGAGCGTGGTCAGGCGGTCCCGCAGCCGGGACGCCTCCGCCGGACGCAACCCCGGCACCCGGGCGTCGCTGGCAGCGGCCGCGGTGTGCAACTGGACGGTCGCCAGGTCGAAGGCCCGCTCCAGCGGTCCGGCGCTGACGTCGACGAACTGCATCCGTGAGTACGGGACGATGGACAGCCGGCGCACCAGCAGGCCGTGCCGGACCAGCAGGTCGTCCTCACGTTCGGCGTAGCCCCAGGCGCGTACCGCCCGCACGATGGTCACCACCCGCCAGAGAGCGAACAGCACGACCGCACCGAGCGCCAACCCGAACGGCCAGGAACCGGTGAGCGCCCAGCCGACCCCGAGCACCGCCGCGACGACGGCCACACCGGCCGCCAGGCGCAGCAGCTCCACCCAGATCAGGTCGGTCGATATCGACCGCCACCGCACGGTGTCCGGCCACGGTTCCAGCGGGCTGGCCGGCGCGGCCGACGGCGGAACCTCAGGCGCGTCATCGCTCACCGGGTCAGCCTTTCGTTCGCGGCTGCGGGGCTCGCAAGCTCACTCCTCGCGCTCACGGGGCCAGCCTTTCGTTGTACGCGTCCACTCGTCGAGCGTAGGCGATTCCCCCATCGGGGCGACCTCACGCAGAAAGCCTCGTGCGTTGAGGAAGTCGCCGAGCGAGGGCCGGTGCGTGTCACAGGCGAGCCAGGTCTTGCGCCGCTCGGGCCGGTGCAGGCGGGGATTGTTCCAGCGCAGTGCCCATCGGGCCGGGGTGCGACACCCACGGGCCGAACAGGGCAGCGCCTCGGCGGGGCTGTCGGGGTGGGTCATCCCGCTCAGTCTAGGACGGCGGGGAAGATTGAGCGCCGGGCGGCCACGGGGGAAGCCGCCCGGCGACGGATGAATGGTACACACGCCGGGACGGCTTTTGTCCACTGGCGATCGGCGATTTTTCCGTCCCGGAACGGCGTGGCGGAAATCGGTCGCTCCCCCAGTCGGCACTCAGTCGGGCATGCGAGGCTTGGTACCGCACACGCCGCGACGACCGATCACGCTGTGGAGGACCAGTGGCCCAGCCGACCACGCCCGACGCCCCGCCGCCGAACGGGGCCCAACCGCAGGCGCCCGCGCCGCCGACCACCCCGGCGCAGGACGCCACCCTGCTGGAGCGGGCGCTGTTCGAGATCAAGCGCGTGATCGTCGGGCAGGACCGGATGGTCGAGCGGATGTTCGTCGCGTTGCTCGCCCGGGGCCACTGTCTGCTGGAAGGCGTACCGGGGGTGGCCAAGACCCTCGCGGTGGAGACCCTCGCCAAGGTGGTCGGCGGATCGTTCGCCCGGGTGCAGTTCACCCCGGATCTGGTGCCGGCCGACATCATGGGCACCAGGATCTACCGGCAGTCCAGCGAGAAGTTCGACGTCGAGCTGGGCCCGGTCTTCGTCAACTTCCTGCTCGCCGACGAGATCAACCGGGCGCCGGCGAAGGTGCAGTCCGCGCTGCTCGAGGTGATGAGCGAGCGGCAGGTGTCGATCGGTGGCGAGAGCCACCGGGTGCCGAACCCGTTCCTGGTGATGGCGACGCAGAACCCGATCGAACAGGAAGGGGTGTATCCGCTGCCGGAGGCGCAGCGGGACCGCTTCCTGATGAAGATCATTGTGGGGTACCCGACCGACGCCGAGGAGCGGGAGATCGTCTACCGGATGGGTGTCGCGGCACCCGAGCCCACCCCGGTGTTCGACACCGACGATCTGGTCGCCCTCCAGCACAAGGCCGACCAGGTGTTCGTGCACAACGCCCTGGTCGACTACGCGGTCCGGCTGGTACTCGCCACCCGTACGCCGGCGGAACACGGCATGCCCGACGTGGCGCAACTGATCCAGTACGGTGCCAGCCCCCGGGCCTCGCTCGGGCTGGTCCGGGCGACCCGGGCGCTGGCCCTGCTCCGCGGCCGTGACTACGCCCTGCCGCAAGACGTGCAGGACATCGCACCGGACATCCTGCGGCACCGGCTGGTGCTCAGCTATGACGCGCTCGCCGACGACGTGCCGGCCGACCACGTGGTGCACCGGGTGATGTCGACCATCCCGCTGCCGTCGGTGGCACCCCGGCAGCAGGCCACCCCGCCCGCCGGGGCGGTGGCACCTACCTCAGGGTGGCCCGGGCAGCGGCCGTGACCTCCACCACCCCTCGACCCGGTGAGCCCGGCCGCACGGCGGCCAGCGACCGTTCCGGTGCCGTGCTGTCCCGGCTGCAACTGCTGGTGACCCGCAAACTCGACGGACTTCTCCAGGGTGACTACGCGGGCCTGCTGCCCGGGCCGGGCAGCGAGGCGGGTGAGTCGCGCGAGTACCGTCCCGGCGACGACGTGCGCCGGATGGACTGGCCGGTGACCGCCCGGACCACCACCCCGCACGTGCGGCGTACCGTGGCCGACCGTGAGCTGGAGACGTGGCTGGCGGTGGACCTGTCGGCGAGCCTGGACTTCGGCACCGGCCGGTGGCTCAAGCGGGACGTGGTGATCGCGGCGGCCGCGGCGATCACGCACCTGACCGTGCGGGGCGGCAACCGGATCGGTGCGGTGGTCGGCAGCGGCGGCGATGTGCCGGTGCCCCGCCGTGGCCGGCGGCAGGCGCCCCGGCTGGCCCGGGGCGACTGGTCCGGTTGCCGGCCCGGTCCGGCCGCAAGGAGGCCCAGGGCATGCTGCGGGCCATCGCCGGCACCGAGATCCGGCCCGGCCGCGGTGACCTCGGCGCGCTCATCGACATGCTCAACCGGCCACCCCGGCGGCGCGGCGTCGCCGTGGTCATCTCCGACTTCCTCGCCCCGCCGGCCCAGTGGGCGCGCCCGCTGCGCAAGCTGCGGGTACGACAGGATCTGCTCGCCATCGAGGTGGTCGATCCGCGGGAGCTGGAACTGCCCGACGTCGGGGTGCTCCCGGTGGTCGACCCGGAGACCGGTGAACTGCACGAGGTGCAGACCGCCGACCCGAGCCTGCGGCATCGTTACGCGGCAGCCGCCGCGGCCCAGCGGGCGGAGATCTCCGCCGCCCTGCGCGCCGCCGGCGCCGCCCACCTGCGACTGCGTACCGACCGAGACTGGCTGCTGGACATGGTGCGCTTCGTGGCCGCCCAGCGGCACGCCCGCACCCGGGGGACGACACGATGATTCGACTGCTGCAACCGTGGTGGCTGCTGGCCGTGCTGCCGGTGCTCGCCCTCGCCGCGCTCTACGTCTGGCGGCAGCTGCGCCGGCGCGACTACGCGCTGCGGTTCACCAACGTGGACCTGCTGCGTACCGTGGCGCCGAAGGGTCTCGGCTGGCGCCGGCACGTGCCGGCCACCGCGTTCCTGCTGGCCCTGCTGGTGCTGGCCGGTGCGCTGGCCCGGCCCGCGGTCGACACCCGGGAGCCGTTGGAACGGGCCACCATCATGCTGGCCATCGACGTGTCGCTGTCCATGCAGGCCGACGACGTGCCGCCGAACCGGCTGGAGGCGGCCCAGGAGGCGGCAATGCAGTTCGTGGCGGAGCTGCCGGAGACGTACAACCTGGGGTTGGTCTCGTTCGCCAAGTCGGCGAACGTGCTGGTGCCGCCGACCAAGGACCGCCCGGCGGTGACCAGTGCCATCGAGGGCCTGGTGCTGGCCGAGGCGACGGCCACCGGCGAGGCGGTCTTCACCTGCCTGGAGGCGATCCGGTCGGTGCCGGCCGACGGGGCGGCCGGCATCCCGCCGGCCCGGATCGTGCTGCTCTCCGACGGTTTCCGGACGGCCGGACGGTCGGTGGAGGAGGCGGCCGCCGCGGCTCAGGCGGCGAACGTGCCGGTCTCCACGATCGCCTTCGGCACCGATTCCGGCCACGTCGACATCGGTGGTCAGTTGCAGCGGGTGCCGGTGGACCGGCTCGCCCTGGCCGAGTTGGCCGAGACCACCGAGGGCTTCTTCTACGAGGCGGCGACGGTCAACGAACTCAAGCAGGTCTACCAGGACATGGGCAGCTCGATCGGCTTCCGCACCGAACCCCGCGAGATCACCCAGTGGTACGCCGGCATAGCCCTGCTGCTGGCCCTCTGCGCCGGCGCATTCAGCCTCCTCTGGTCCTCCCGCATGATCTGACCACCGCCGGACCCTTGGTTGATCATGAGGTTAGCGGCACTTTTGAAGATCAAGAACGCCGCTGACCTCATGATCAACGGAGCACGGGTGGGGGTGAGGTGGGACGGCGCGGTCAGTGGGTGGCGCTGGCCAGGAAGAAGAGGACGGCCACCCAGACGGCGGCGAGGGTGAAGCCCAGCGGGGCGACGTAGCGGCTCATGACAGCTCCGACGTGGCGACTGGCGGCCCGGGCAGGGCGGGGGACCGCGAGAGGGGTGGATCGGGACGCGCACACGGGAAGTCGTGACCGGGGTGCTTTCCGGCGGTAGCCGTCCGATCGGCCGCCGCGACAGGGTCGCCGGGCGGTGGACGGCACGCGGGGGAGCGGGCCAGCTCAGGCGGAGCGGAGCTCAGCGTGGCTGGCGGTCGGCCCGGCCACGACTGGGAGGATCGCTATCTCGCACAGCGATCACCTCCTGCGGTCGAGTTCCGGGGCGACGCGGGCCGCCGAGCGACCCGCAAACGTCGATCATCGTACACCCGGCGGGCACGCCCGGCGCACTCGGCCGACCGGCCGACGGACCGCGCCCGTTCATCGGTCGACGACGGACCCGCCGCCGACGGGTGCCGTCGCCAGCCGGGGCCCGCCACGCCGGACGAGCAGCACCAGCACGGCGGTGAGCACCGGCAGCCAACCGATCCGGGCCAGCAGCCATCGCGAGTCGTCCGGCACGGTGTGCAGCCCCGGCAGCGCGGTCCCGCCGTGCGCGGCGAGCACCACCACCGCGACCAGCACCGGCTGGTGCCAGAGGTAAACGCGTACCGCATGCCGGTTGATCTCGCCGGTCAGCCTGCGTGGCAACGGCCGGGACAGCAGTCGTACCAGCGTCGGCCGGGCCAACAGGCCGAGACCTGTCTGGGTCACCGCGAGCGCCACCACGAGCAACGATGGCGGATCGAGATTGGATCGGCCCTCGCCGGGGACCCCGACCGCGCTTGCCGGATAGCCGAGGGCGAGTACGGCGGCCAGTCCGACCGCCCCCGTGTAGGCCAGCCAGCGGGCGTCGCGCCGTCGGCTCAGCCGGCCGTCGGCGTGGGCCAGTCCCAGCAGATACGGCACGGCCCAGGCGGCCAGCACCGTCACCGGTGGCAGCCAGACGCCGGCGGGGAGCGGCCGCACGGCCAGGTCGGCGCCAGCCACCACGGCCGCTGCGGTGACCGCGCAGCGCGGGGTGCCCCAGCGGCGTACGGCGGCTCGCAGCGGGCCGGTGAGCACCACCAGGGCCAGCAGGGTGCCAGGAACCACAGTGGACTGATCGCCAGGGTCAGTGCCACCGACAGGGTGTCGTCGGCGACGCCGGCGACGGCGGCGGCCAGCAGTACGGCCGACCCGGTGCCGAGCAGGGCGACCGCCGGCAGCAGCAGCCGGCGCAGCCGGTGTCGCACCCAACCGACTCCGGGATGCCGGTCCGCCGAACGGGCGGAGGCGTGACCGGCGGCGAAGAAGAACAGCCCGAGAGTCTGCAACACCCAGCTGGCCGGGGCCAGGGCCGGCATCGCGGTCAGCGGGCTGGCCAGGTTCAACGCGCCTTCCTCGTCGAGCACCAGGCCGGTGACCAACCAGTGACCGAGCACCACCGCGGCGACGGCGAAGGCGCGCAGCCCGTCGACGAGCGGATCCCGAACCGGCCAATGGGCGATGTGCCGGCCGCTCATCGGACCGGTCCCGCGCTGACCGTGACGTCCGGTCGGACGTGGCCCGTGCCGATCGCACCAAACAGCACCACTTCGGCGACTGCCGCGAGGGTTGGCCCGCCGGGCAGCAGGTATCCGTCGTGGCCGGTCGAGGCGGCCGGCAGCGGCCGCGCACGGAAGGCGGCGTCGGCCGGCCGGGCCCCGTGTCCCAACTCGGGCAGGCGCAGTCGCGGCACGCGCCGGATCCAGTCGTCCGGCGCCTCGGCAGCCCAGACGCGGACCGGGCCGAGACGATCGGCGTGTTCCGCGCCGACGCCCACACCGCCGAGGGTGACCACGTCGGTGACCTGCGGCAGGGCGTCCATGGCGGCCAGCCCGACGACCAGCGCGCCGTAGCTGTGACCGACCAGGGTGATGCGGCTGGCCGGTAGCCGCCCGGCCAGTGTGCGCAGGTGGTGGCCGAGCTGGTCGGCACCGCGACGGGCGACGGCCGGGGTGGCTGCCGTAAGAGACCGTCGGGCGGGTCGTAGCCGAGCCAGGCCAGCACGGCCACCCGGGCGTGCGGATCGACGGCGTGCAACGCGGCACGCAGGTCGCGGGCCTGCCGGGCCGGGGCGCGCTGGGGGACGCCGCCCAGCCCTCGATCGAAGTCGGCCAGCCGGGTGCCGACGCCGGGCACCAGCACCGCGATCCGATCGGCGGTGGCCAGATCACCGAGGACCTCGACGGCCCGGCCGTCGCCGCGCGAGGTCGAAGGCCAGGAACTGCCGGCCCTGCGCGGCCCAGTGGCTGTACGGCGCGCCGGCGGCGTCCAGCGCGGCGGTGGTCGACGGGTACGCCTCGACGAAGCCGGCCGGCGCGTGGTCGAGCGGCACCGTCGAAGGCCGTACCAGTCCGGTCGCCAGCATCGCCGCGAGGCCCAGCCGGAACAGTCTGCTGCCCACCATCACGTGCTCCCTCCACCCGGTCGTGAAGGGCAGGATGTGTCGGCGGTGTGGTGCCGGTCGTCACCCCGGGGAGCCGTTCGCGGCTACCACCGTGGAGCTACTCCCCGGCGGCGACCAGACCGGTCTCGTAGGCGAGCACGACGGCTTGGGCCCGGTCGCGTAACTGGAGTTTGGCCAGGATCCGGCCGACGTGGGTCTTGACGGTCTGCTCCGCGACGACCAGTTCCGCGGCGATCTCGCCGTTGGACCATCCCTGGGCGATCAGCCGCAGCACCTCGGTCTCGCGCGGGGTGAGCGCGGCGAGGGCGGTGGGTCGGGGCCGCTGCCGATGAGGTCGGGCCGCGAATTCCGCGATCAGGCGGCGGGTGACGGTCGGGGCGAGCAGCGCGTCACCGCCGGCGACGACGCGTACCGCGTGGATCAGGTCGGCGGCGGGGGCATCCTTGAGCAGGAAGCCACTGGCACCGGCGCGCAGCGCCTCGTAGACGTAGTCGTCCAGGTCGAAGGTGGTGAGGATGAGCACGCGGGGCCGGTCGGTCGGCCTGTCGCCGAGCAGTTTGCGGGTCGCGGCGAGCCCGTCGAGCACCGGCATCCGCACGTCCATCAGCACCACGTCCGGGTCGAGTCGGCGGGCCTGGGCGACCGCCTGGGCGCCGTCGGCGGCGTCGCCGACCACCAGCAGGTCCGGCTGGGCGGCAAGCAGGGCACCGAAGCCCTGCCGGACCATCGCCTGGTCGTCGGCGATCAGCACCCGGATCATGATGTTCCGTCCTCCGGCTCGTCGGATGGTGGCGGGTCGGCCGGCAGGAGTGCATCGATCGCGTAGCCGTCGTCGGCGGTGGGACAGGCGGTGAAGCTGCCGCCGAGGGCGAGGACCCGCTCCCGCATGCCGGTCAGTCCCTGCCCGCCGCCGCGTGCGTCGGGGTCGGCCGGGGTTCCGCCGGCGGCGTTCTGGACGCGTACCGCCAGGACGCCGGGGCGATCGCGGAGCGTGACGCGCACCTCGGCGCCGGCCGCGTGGCGGGCCGCGTTGGCCAGTCCCTCCTGCACGATCCGGTACGCGGCCAGGCCGACCGGTGCCGGTGGCTCGGTGGTGACGTCGTTGTCCAGTTCCACGGTCATGCCGGCCCGCCGTGCGGCTGCCACCAGCGCCGGTAGTTCAGCCAGCGTCGGCTGCGGGGCGGTCCGGGGGTCCTCCGTCTCGCTGCGCAGGACCCGCAGCAGCCGCCGCATGTCGGTGAGCGCCGCCCGGGCGGCCTCGGCGATGGAGTTGAACTCGGCGCGGGCCGGCTCGGACACGGCGAGTCGGTACGGCGCGGTCTCGGCCTGGACGGCGATCAGTGACATGTGGTGCGCGACCACGTCGTGCATCTCCCGTGCGATGCGGGTGCGTTCCTCCAGCACCGCCCGCCGGGCCTTCTCCAACTCGCTCACCTCGGCCTGCTCGGCCAGGGCCCGTCGGGTGAGCAGGTTGTGCCGCAGCAGGTCGCCGACGATGAGCAGCACCACGAACAGCAGGGTGACGGCCACCTGGTTGCCCGGCGGCACGAACATCCAGACCGGGGTCAGGCTGAACAGTCCCGTCCAGGCGAGCACGGCCCGGTCGACCCGGGCGGCCACGGTGACCAGCACGACGATGATGACCAGGAGCTGCGTCGGGCTCCACGGCCAGAACTCGTACGTGGCGGGGCCGAGCACCACGGCGTCGTCCGTCGTGCGTCGGTTGAAGGTGCCGAACAGCTGCCCGATGAACATGATCCGCCAGGCCAGCAGTGGTCGGGTGGGCAGCAGGGGCAGCGGTGCGACGGTGAGCAGCGCGATGACCCACGCGGTGGCGACGGGCAGGCGCCGGGTGTCCAGCAGGAACTGCGCGGTGATCAGGACCAGCCCGAGCAGCGCCAGCAGCCCGAGCGTGCGCAGGACGGCGACGGTGCGGGGCCGGTGTCGCAACCGGTCCAGTGGTCGGCGCCTCGCCGGATAGTCCGGCCCCGCCACGGTTCGGCGCAGCCCCGCCAGGGCGGCACCGACGGTACTGCGGTCCATATCCCGGCAGGGTAGTTCGATTGGCGGCCCCCGTCGTGCGACCACGGAGTGATCCGCCACGTGGTACCCGGGTATGACGTGCGGCGGGTTAGTGATTACCGTGCGGTAACGCCTAGTCTCCAAGCCGCAGCGATCTTTGGGAGGGGACGCACCGTGTCGCGAACTGTGCTGGTTACCGGGGGCAACCGGGGGATCGGTCTGGCCATCGCCCAGGCATTCGCCAAGCAGGGCGACCGAGTGGCGATCACCCACCGGGGCAGCGGGGCGCCGGAGGGGTTGTTCGGCGTGCGGTGCGACATCACCGACGGTGAGTCCGTCGACGCGGCCTTCGCGGCGGTCGAGGCGGAGTTGGGGCCGGTGGAGGTGCTGGTCGCCAACGCGGGCATCACCGACGACACGCTGCTGCTGCGCATGTCGGAGGAGCAGTTCACCCGGGTGCTGGACACCAACCTGACCGGCGCGTACCGCTGCGCCAAGCGGGCCTCCGGGAAGATGCTGCGGGCCCGGTGGGGGCGCATGATCTTCGTCTCCTCGGTGGTCGGCCTCTCCGGCGGCGCCGGCCAGGTCAACTACGCGGCCAGCAAGGCCGGTCTGGTCGGGGTGGCCCGCTCGATCACCCGGGAGCTTGGCGGCCGCAACATCACCGCCAACGTGGTCGCGCCGGGCTTCATCGAGACCGACATGACCGCCGGGCTGACCGACCAGCGCAAGGCCGAGATCCTCAAGTCGATCCCGGCGGGCCGGATGGCCACTCCGGACGAGGTGGCGGCGGTGGTCACCTGGCTGGCGGGGGACAGCGCCGGGTACGTCTCCGGCGCGGTCGTCCCGGTCGACGGCGGCCTGGGCATGGGCCACTGAATCCCGAGCACGGAGGAATGAGCAAAATGTCCGGACTGTTGGCCGGTAAGCGGCTGCTCGTCACCGGCGTCATCACCGACGCCTCGATCGCCTTCTCGGTGGCCAAGCTCGCTCAGGAGAACGGCGCCCAGGTCGTGCTCACCGGCTACGGCCGACTGTCACTCGTGGAGCGGATCGCCAAGCGGCTGCCCGAGCCGGCACCCGTGATCGAGCTGGACGTGACCGACCCCGAGCACCTCGCCGGCCTGGCCGACAAGGTCCGCGAGCACGTCGACGGGCTCGACGGGCTGGTCCACTCGATCGGGTTCGCCCCACAGAGCTGCCTCGGCGGCGGGTTCCTCGACGCCTCCTGGGCGGATGTGTCGACGGCGCTGCACGTCTCGACGTACTCCTACAAGTCCCTGGCCGTCGCGGCGCTGCCGCTGATGTCGCCGGGTGGCTCGGTGGTCGGTCTGACCTTCGACGCCAGCCAGGCCTGGCCGGTGTACGACTGGATGGGCGTGGCCAAGGCCGGGCTGGAGGCGGCCTCCCGCTACCTCGCGCTGCACCTGGGCAAGCAGGGCATCCGCAGCAATCTGGTGGCCGCCGGTCCGCTGCGCACCATGGCCGCCAAGTCCATCCCCGGCTTCGAGCAGTTCGAGGACGCCTGGGCCGGGCGTGCCCCGCTGGGCTGGGACCTGACCGACCAGGAACCGGCCGCCCGGGCCTGTCTCGCCCTGCTGTCGGACTGGTTCCCTGCGACCACCGGCGAGATCGTGCACGTCGACGGCGGCTACCACGCGGTCGGCGCCTGACGCCGGCGATCCAGCGGTCTGTTTACGACCGGGACCCGGGGGCGTTGCCGGGACGCCGCAGGCCACCGGCAAGAATGGGACCATGGCGTACGACGCGGTGGTGCTGGTGTCCTTCGGCGGCCCGGAGGGGCCCGACGACGTGCTGCCGTTCCTGCGGAACGTGACCCGGGGGCGGGGCGTACCGCCGGAGCGGCTGGCCGAGGTCGCCGAGCACTACCAGCACTTCGGTGGGGTCTCCCCGATCAACCAGCAGTGCCGCGAGCTGTTGGCGGCGGTCCGCGCCGACTTCGCCGCCAACGGGCTCGACCTGCCGGTGTACTGGGGCAACCGGAACTGGGACCCGATGCTCGCCGACACGGTGGCCCAGATGCGCGACGACGGCGTACGGCGGGCGTTGGCGTTCGTCACGAGCGCCTTCGGCGGGTACTCCTCGTGCCGGCAGTACCAGGAGGACATCACCGCCGCGCGGGCGGCGGTCGGCCCGGACGCACCGGTGATCGAGAAGCTGCGCCAGTTCTGGGACCACCCCGGCTTCGTCGAGCCGCACGCCGACGCGGTGCGCGCCGCGTTGGCCCAGCTCGATCCGGCGCGGCGGGACAGCACCCGGCTCGTGTTCACCGCACACTCGGTGCCGGTCTCGGCGGCCGACAGCGCCGGTCCGCACGGCGGCCGGTACACCGCCCAACTCGCCGAGACGGCCCGGCTGGTGCACGCGGCGGCGGCCCCGGACCTGCCGTACGACCTGGTCTGGCAGAGCCGTTCCGGCCCACCCCACGTGCCGTGGCTGGAGCCGGACATCAACGACCACCTGGAAACGCTCGCCGAGCAGGGCGTCACCGGCGTGGTGGTCAGCCCGATCGGCTTCGTCTCCGACCACCTCGAGGTGGTGTGGGATCTCGACACCGAGGCGTTGGACACGGCCAAGCGGCTCGGTGTGGACTTCGTCCGCGCCGGTACCCCCGGCACCGACCCGCGCTACGTGACCATGGTGCGGGAACTGGTTCGGGAACGCATCGAACCGGACGGGGCGCAGTCGCGCCGTCGCTTGGGCCAGCTGCCGATGTGGGACACCTGTCCCACGGTCTGCTGCGTCCCGGCCCGCCGTCCGTCCTGACCGCCACGGCGCACCCGACGACACCCTGGGGATGATCATGCAGGACCGTAAGCCCGTCGAGAGCTGGCTCACCGACATGGACGGGGTGCTGGTGCACGAGGGCCAGCCGGTGCCGGGTGCGCCGGAGTTCGTCAAGCGACTGCGTACCTCCGGCAAGCCGTTCCTGGTGCTGACGAACAACTCCATCTACACCCCGCGCGATCTCCAGGCCCGGTTGGCCCGGATGGGTCTGGACGTGCCGGAGCAGGCGATCTGGTCGTCCGCGCTGGCCACCGCCCAGTTCCTGGCCGACCAACGGCCGGGCGGTACGGCGTACGTCATCGGCGAGGCCGGGCTGACCACCGCCCTGCACGCGGTGGGTTACGTGCTCAGCGACTTCGCCCCCGACTACGTGGTGCTGGGGGAGACCCGCACCTACAGCTTCGAGGCGATCACGAAGGCGGTCCGGCTGATCAACGACGGGGCCCGGTTCATCTGCACCAACCCCGACGCCACCGGGCCGTCCGTGGAGGGTGCCCTGCCGGCCGCCGGCTCGGTGGCCGCGATGATCTCCAAGGCCACCGGTGTCGAGCCGTACTTCGTCGGCAAGCCCAATCCGATGATGATGCGGTCGGCCCTGAACACGATAAACGCGCACTCGGAGAGCACCGCGATGATCGGTGACCGGATGGACACCGACATCCTCTGCGGCCTGGAAGCCGGGCTGGAGACCATCCTGGTGCTGACCGGGATCAGCTCCCGGGCGGAGGCGGAACGCTACCCGTACCGCCCCTCCCGCATCGTCAACTCGGTCGCCGACCTGATCGACGAGGTCTGACCCGGCACCTGGTCAGGCCGGCGCCCGATCAGTGTCGTGCCGTGTCGCGGAGCAGGAACTCGGTGAGCACGGGAGCGAGGGTCGCCGCCGGCACGCCGTGCCACTCGCCGGGCAGGCCGCGCCGCTCGGCGGCGGGCAGCAGGCCGGCGGTGGTGGCGGCCATCCCGGTCAGGTCGTCGCTGCTGCCGGCGCTGTGCAGGACGAGCGTCGGAGTGCGTACGCGGGCGAGCACGGTCGGTCCGGTGGCTCCACTGAGCAGGCTGTCGTACGCCAGGGTGTGCGCCACCGAGACCATGGCATTCCAGTGTGGTGTGTCGCGCATCCCGCTGATCATGTGCTCGGGCACGCCGATCTCGGTCAGGAAGAACGCCACCGCCTCGGCGCCGGTCAGTCGGCCCAGGTGCGCGGTGAAGGCCCGTTGGCCAGCTTCGTCACCGTCGGTGTCCAGCGGTGGCTCCAAGAGGACCAGCCGTCGTACGTCGAGGCCGGCGGCGGCCGCGTGCAACGCGAGCAGGCAACCCGAGGAGTACCCGTACAGCGCGGCGGACCCGCCGGCCTCGGCGATCAGCGCGGCGAGGTCCTCGACCTCACGCTCGGGTGCGTAGGGCGGGGTGTCGTCGCTGTCCCCCCGCCCGCGCCGGTCGTAGCGGTAGACGGTGAAGCGGGGCGTGAGCAGGTCGGCGAGTTCGCCAAGCGGGCTGTTGGCGCGGAAGTGCCCGGCGGCGTCGAGAAGGATCAGCGCCGGTCCGGCGCCGTCGCGTTGGTATCCGATGCGGGTGCCGTCCCGGGACATGACCGTTGGCATGAACTGAACCGTACAGTACAGTTCGAGGATGCGAAAGGACGTCAACCGACGCGGGATCCTCGACGCGGCCCTGATCGAATTCCTCGAACACGGCTACCTGGCCGCCGGGATGGACCGGATCGCCGCCCGCGCCGGTGTCTCCAAGGTGACCGTGTACGCGCACTTCACCGACAAGCACGCCCTTTTCGAGGCGGTGTTCACCGGCGCGATCGCCGAGGCCGAGCGGGCCGGCTCGGCGCACGTCGAGGCCCTGGCCGACACCGACGACCTCCCGGGTGACCTGCGGGCCTTCGCCCGCGAACACATCGCCACGGTCACCGCACCGCACCTGCTCCAGCTGCGCCGGATGCTGATCGGGGAGGCGGGCCGTTTTCCGGAGCTGGCCCGCGCGTGGCACCACGCCGCGCCCGAACGCGGCCACGCCACCCTCGCCAGGGCCATCACCCGCCTCGCCGAGCGGGGCCTGTTACGGGTGTCGGACCCGCTGCTCGCCGCGCAGTACCTGAACTATCTGATCCTGTCGATCCCGCTCAACGAGGCCATGTTCGCCGTCCGCGTGTCCTTTCCCGAGACGGAGCTGCACCGCTGGGCCGACGAGGCCGTCCGCATCTTCCTCGCCGCCCACACCCCCTGACCGACACCGCTTCTTCACGACTCCCGCCCTCCGCGCTCTCCGTGGATCTTGCACTTTTGGTCGGGGCAGAAGCTGACGAAAGCCACAATATGGCGACCGAAAGTGCAAGATCGCCGGGGCCGGGGCCGGGGCCGGGGCCGGGGCCGGGGCGCGTCAGGGGCGGAGGGGGCGTTGCAGGCGGCGACGAGAGCCTGGCGGCAGGCGGCGGTGAGTGGGCGCAGGGCGGCGTCGCGCTGCTGGGCCTCGTAGTTGTTGACCGCGCCGCCGGGTGCCGCGTGCCCGGCCAGGGCGAGCACCCGGTCGAGCACCGCGGCGCGGGCGAACAGCCGACGCGAGCGCGGGTCGAACCCGGGCGGCAGGTCGGTGGTGCCGTCGGGGCGGCGCAACGCCTCCAGTGCGCCGGCCAGCTCCGGCCGCCACTGCGCCACGTCGAGACGGGTGAGCGCGGCGGTGGTGTCGGCCAGCGCGGCGGCCAGCTCCGCCTCCGCCTCGGCGGCACCGGGCAGGGTGAGGCAGGCGGCGGGCGCGTCCGCCGGCAGCGGGTGCACCCGCCAGAGCACCGTCTCGAAGGTGTCGCCGGAACCGGAGGTGTGCACGCGTACCTCGGGGATCAGCCCAAGCGCGCCGGCGATCACGGCCTCGCCGGCGAGCAGCGCGGCACCGGCGAAGTCACCCGGGCCGGGCAGGCCGCCGGGTCACCCGGCGCCGGCAGCACCAGCCGGATCTCGTCCGGCGAGAGCTTGGCCAGGGTGGGCAGTGCCTCCTGCAGCGGTACGTCGGTCCAGGTGCCCGGCGCGTCGGCGACCAGGTGCTCCTCGGTGCCGGCCACCGCGTCGGCGACCTCGTCGAAGGGCACCAGCCCGGCGCGCCACGCGCGCACCCAGGCGACGAACCGGCTCGACCGGCGCGGCGCCAGGATGGCCGCACCCGCAGCGGGGGTGGACATGCCGAAAGAGTACGTGGTGACGCCCGTCCGTGTCTCGACTGCCGCGCCGCCGCCTCCCCGTCGCGCCGATCATGCAGGTGTGGCGCGCGATTGGTTGTTCTTCACGGCTTTTGTCACGTGCCACACCTGCATGATCGCGTACGTCGGCCGGGGGTGGGGTGTGTCGGGGTTGGGGGGTGGTGGCGGCGGGACTAGCGTGGCGGGATGGGGCGGCGCTACGGCGAGGACGTGTTGGCGGGGGACTGGCGGCGGCGGAGGGTGACCCCGGAGGTCGACGCCGAACCGGACCTCGTGGTCGAGGACGCCGAGTCCGGCTTCTGCGGTGCGGTCGTCGGCTTCGAGACCGGCGCGGTCGTGTTGGAGGACCGGCACGGCCGGCGGCGCAACTTCCCGTTGCTGCCGGCGGCGTTCCTGCTCGACGGCAGCCCGGTCACCCTGCGCCGTCCCACCCGGCCGGCGGTGCCGGCGGCCCGGCGGCGCACCGCCCGGGCCTCGGTGGCGGTGGACGGGGTGCGCGCCCGGGTCGCCCGGGCCAGCCGGATCTGGGTCGAGGGCGTGCACGACGCCGCGCTCGTCGAGCGGATCTGGGGCGACGATCTGCGCATCGAGGGTGTGGTGGTGCAACCGCTGTCCGGCATCGACGCCCTCGACGCCGAGGTACGCGACTTCGGCCCCGGCCCGGGCCGCCGGCTCGGCGTGCTGGTGGACCACCTCGTGCCCGGCTCCAAGGAGAGCCGCATCGTGGCCCGGGTCAACTCGCCGCACGTCCTGGTCACCGGTCACCCCTACGTCGACGTGTGGCAGGCGGTGAAACCCGCCGCGGTGGGCATCGCGGCGTGGCCGGTGGTGCCGCCGGGACGGCCGTGGAAGGAAGGTGTCTGCGCCGCGCTCGGCGTCGCCGAACCGGCCGACATGTGGCGACGCATCCTGTCCAGGGTGAACAACTTCGCCGACGTGGAGACTCCGCTGATCAACGCGATGGAGCGACTGATCGACTTCGTGACCGAACCGGACTGACCAACCGGCCCCACCGGCGCGGTCGTCGACCGTTACCGTGAACGGCCTGATCCCTACCACCCCCGGGGGTGTGCACGTGAGCCGGACAGGGCAACTGCGGCAGCGGTTGCGTCAGGCGTACGCGACGGGACGCGAGTCGGTGCGCGCGGCCCGTGAGCGGGAGAACGCGCGGCGGGCCGAGCGGGCGGCCGAGCGGGACCGCTTCATCGCCGAACCGGTTACGCCGACCGACGACGGTGCCGTGTCCACGGCGAGCCGGGACGACGCGGACGTGCCGAGAGGGCTACGGATCGCCGCCGCCTGGTCGTGGCGGCTCATCGTCATCGGGATCGTCGGCTGGGGACTGCTGCGCGTCCTCGGCGCCATCCGCGTCGTCATCGTGCCGTTGCTCGTGGCGTTGCTGCTCGCCGCCCTGCTGGCGCCGGCCGTCGGCTGGCTGCTGCGCGCCCGGTTCCCGCGTACGCTGGCCACGGCCGTGGTGCTCATCGGCGGGCTGGCTGCGGTGATCGGCACGTTGACGCTTGTGGTCAACGAGTTCATCGCCGGTCTGCCCGAGCTGAGTTCCAGCGCCGCGGCCGGCATCGGGCAGATCCAGGACTGGCTGCGCGACGGACCGCTGAACCTCTCCGACACCCAGCTCGACAGGTACATCGAGTCCGGACAGGACTGGATCAACGACAATTCGCAGGCGTTGACCAGCAACGCGATCTCGACCGCCGGCACTGTGGTCGAGGTGTTCACCGGCGCGCTGCTGGTGCTCTTCGCCACGTTCTTCTTCCTTCGGGACGGCGACCGGATCTGGCGCTTCCTGGTCGGGATGTTCCCGGTCGCCGCCCGCTGGCGGGTCGACGACGCCGGGCGTGCCTCCTGGCTGACCCTGGTCGCCTACGTGCGCGCCACGGTGCTCGTGGCGTTCATCGACGCGGTGGGCATCGGCATCGCGCTGGTGCTGTTCGACGTGCCGTTCGCCTTTCCGTTGACGGCGCTGGTGTTCCTCGGCGCGTTCATTCCGATCGTCGGCGCGACGTTGTCCGGCGCGGTCGCGGTGCTGGTGGCTCTGGTCGACGGTGGCTGGGTCACCGCGTTGATCATTCTCGGTGCGGTCGTCGTGGTGCAGCAGGTGGAGGGCAACGTCCTGCAACCCTGGATCATGGGCCGGGCGGTGGCGCTGCACCCGTTGCCCGTGGTGCTGGCGGTGACCGCCGGAGTGGTGCTGGAGGGCATCGTCGGCGCGCTCGTCGCGGTACCACTGATCGCGGTGCTCAACACCGCGGTGCGCCGGCTGTCCCGGCAACGGCCCGCGCCACCGGCGCCGACGCCGTCGACCCCCGTGTCCCCGTCGCCGACGCCACAGGTGCCCGAGGCGGTGGTGGTCCGATCCACCCCGCCGTGACGGTGCCGGCGGGACCGGTCGCCGGCCGTCGACCGGGCGAGCCGCTCGGGTGACCGGCCTTCGCCGGTTCGGTGACCGGGATGGCCGTCAGGGTTCGCCGTCCGGGTCACGGGTGAAGACGAAGGTGGCGATGTCCAGGGCGACCGGGCGGCCCGCCTCGTCCCGCAGCACCGTCAGCACCTCGCCGTTTTCGACACCGCTGACGCCGCGCCACCGGTCGGGGCCCTCCGGGGCGTAGCGGCTGACCCGGTCGCCGCGCACCGTGCCGACCAGGTCGCCGGTCGCCCGGTCCCAGCTGACGTCGAGCGCCGTACCCATCCACCACCAGCGGCCGGTCAGCGGAGCCAGGTCGGCCGGCGGTGCGGCCTCGGCCGGCGTCCACGGCCGGGTCGGCCCGGGTTCGACGTCGAGTACGTGGGTGAGGATCCGGTGACCGAGCGGCCCGATCCCGCCGGTGCGCAACCCGTACGAGTTGGCGAAGCCGACGACGCCGGTGCGGCTGGGGCGGTGCACCGCCAGCGTGGCGACGTACCCGGGCATCGAACCGCCGTGCCCGACGTGTACCCGGTCGCCGTCGCGGGTGAGCTGGATGCCGAGGCCGTACCCGCCGCGCCAGGCGTCCAGGTCGCTGAGGATCACCGGAGCGCACATCTCCTCGACGGTGGCGGGGCTGAGGACGGCCGGATCCGGGTCGGCCAGGAAGGCCGCCCAGCGGGCGAGGTCGGTGACGGTGGACCAGAGCTGACCGGCCGGCGCCATCGCCCGGCTGTCGGTTCGTGGCTCCTCCCGCAGCGTGTCGTGCCAGGGGTGCAGCACGTAGCCGCGGGCGAACGGTTCGGTGGCCGCGTAGGTGGTGCGGCGCAGTCCGAGCGGCTCCAGGATCCGCTGGCGCACCAGCTGCGACCAGGGCGTCCCGGTGGTCCGCTCCAGCACCCCGCCGAGCAGCCCGAACGCCAGGTTGGAGTAGTGCCAGTACCGGTACGGCGGGTGCGCGACCTTCGCGGCGGTGAACCCGGTCAGCAGGGTGGTCAGGTCGACGCCCTCGTTGCGTTCCCACCACGGCCCGTCGGGTTCGCGTTGCAGGCCGCCGGCGTGCCCGAGCAGCTGCCGCAAAGTGACCCGCCCGGCCGCGGCGGCCTCGGGCAGGTGCCGACGCAGCTGGTCGTCAAGCGCCAGCTTGCCGGCGTCGCGTTCCTGCATGACCAGTACGGCGGTCATCGTCTTGGTGATCGAGCCGATGCGGTACTGGAGATCGGCGTCGGGGGATGGCTGTGTGCCGGCGGCGGCCAGGTGGGCCAGCGCACCGTCGCGGACCACGCCGATGATCAGCGATGGGGCGTGGCCGGCGCGCTGAGCGTCGGCCACCATAGCGTCGACCTGCCGGGCGGTTTCGGGACGCAGGGGCACGAAGTCTCCCTCGAGGTCGGTGGGGGTCGCTCTGAGATCATGACAGTTCGATGACACGTGCACGGACGTGTCACGATCGTTACGTGGATGCCGTGCTGTGGATCGTGCTGGGTGTGGTGCTGGCGGTCGCTGAGATCTTCACGGCGACCCTGTTCCTGATCATGTTCGCGGTCGGCGCGTTCGCCGCCGCCGGTGCCGCCGCGCTCGGCGCACCGGTGGCCGTGCAGGCGGTGGTCTTCGCGGTGGTCTCCGCGCTCACCGTCTTCGCCGCGCGGCCGGTCATCCAACGACACAAACAGACCAGCTCCGACAGCGGCGACACCACCTTCGGGGTCGAGGCGATCGAGGGCTCCACCGCCCTGGTACTCGAGCAGGTGGACGCCGACCGGGGCATGGTGAAGATCGACGGCGAGGTGTGGAGCGCTCGCGCCTACGACGCCACCCAGGTTTACGCACCCGGCGAGCGGGTGCAGGTTATCCAGGTCAAGGGAGCGGTAGCCCTGGTCTGGCGGGACGTCACCACTCCCGGTGAGCTACCCGAAGCGGAAAGGTGAACGGATGGAGTTCGTAGTTCCCGCCCTACTGATAGCAGTGGCACTGATCGCGGTGGTCACCCTGGCCAAGTCGGTGCGGATCGTGCCGCAGCAGCGTCAGGACGTCGTCGAGCGGCTCGGCCGCTACAAGCGCACGCTGAACCCTGGCCTGAACATCCTCGTGCCGTTCATCGACGCGGTGCGTACCAAGGTCGACATGCGCGAGCAGGTGGTCAGCTTCCCGCCGCAGCCGGTGATCACCTCGGACAACCTGGTCGTGTCGATCGACACCGTCCTCTACTTCAAGGTGGTGGACTCCGTCCGGGCCACCTACGAGATCTCCAACTTCCTCCAGGCGATCGAGCAGTTGACCGTCACCACGCTGCGGAACGTCATCGGCTCGCTGGACCTGGAGCGGGCGCTGACCAGCCGGGAGGAGATCAACCGGCACCTCTCCGGCGTGCTGGACGAGACCACCGGCCGCTGGGGCATCAAGGTGACCCGGGTGGAGATCAAGGCGATCGAGCCGCCGCCGAGCATCCGCGACTCGATGGAGAAGCAGATGCGCGCCGAGCGGGACCGCCGGGCCGCGATCCTGAACGCCGAGGGGCACAAGCAGTCGCAGATCCTGTCCGCCGAGGGCGAGAAGCAGGCGGCGGTGCTGCGCGCCGACGGTGACCGGCAGGCTCGGATCCTGCAGGCCGAGGGTCAGGCCAAGGCGATCCGCACCGTGTTCGACGCCATCCACCAGGCCAACCCGAGCCAGAAGGTGCTCGCGTACCAGTACCTCCAGGCCCTGCCGCAGATCGCCAACGGCACGGCCAACAAGGTGTGGATCGTGCCGACCGAGCTGACCAGGGCCCTGGAGGGCATGGGCGGCGCACTCGGCGGTCTGGGCCAGATGGTCGGTGACGCGCCGAGCAAGGAGGCCTCCGACGACGCCAGCGCGGTCGAGCGGGAGGCCGCGGAGGCCGCGCAGGCCGCCGCCGCGGCGGCCCAGGAGATCCACGATGAGGTACGCGTGGCCGAGGCGCAGGCCACCGGCGGCAACAGCCCGCAGGGGCTGCCCGCGCCGGAGCCGGTCTCCCCGGCCGCCCTGCTCAACGACACCTCGGATCAGCGCGAGCGCGGCTGACGCAATCCGGTGCCGGCCCGAACCGCTTCGGCGGTTCGGGCCGGTTCGCGTCCTGCCCGGTTCGCGTCTGACCGGTGGTCTCGCGCCGATGCTGCGCGGGATTCCAGCGCGGCGCGGATGCGACGACAAATGCGAGAAACGCTCATTAAGCCGCCCGGCGCCTGCCACCATCGGTCCTAGCGCGGGTGGTGACCAGGCATCGGGGCGCCTCGGCGTGTCCCGGCACCGCCCGCAGGTGAGCGAGGTGACGCATGGAGCCGGTGCGGCGACTGTGGTCCACGCCGGAGGTGCCCGGGGCCCACGACCCGAAGGGGCCGATCGGCACCCGACGTACCGGCGGGGGGTTCGGCGTCCTGCCCTTCGTCGACGAGCCGGCGCCACCCAGGGCGGCCACCAACGCCAGCTGGGCCTGGTCGCTGCGGCGGCTGGCCCGGGCCGCGGTCTGGCTGCTGCCGGCGTACGCGATCCTCTACGGCGCGGTGGCGATGGCCAGCGACGGCGGGGTGGGCAACGACCCGTACCCGCCGACGGTCGGGCGCTTTACCTGGTCGGCTGGGTGGCCGCGGTCTGGCTGGGCCTGCTGGCCCTGCTCGGGCTGACCGGGCTGCTCGCGGCCACCCGCAGCCGGCACGCCGCCGTGGCCGGCCTGCTGGTCAGCATCGCCGGTACGGTGCTCATGCTGCCCTTCGCCGGACTGTCCGAGCAGACCCCGGTCTTCGGCACCAACGCCCGATCGCTGGTACTGGTCGGCGCCACCTGCTACAGCGCCGGCTGGTTGCTCACCGGCTGGGCGGTGGCCCGTTCGGGGATGTTCAGCATCGGGGACGGGGCGATGCTGATGATCGCGAGCCCGCTGCTCGGTCTCGGCGGCGCGTTGATCGGCTCGTTGCAGACCTTCGGTGCGATCTTCGTGCTGATCTCCGGTATCGGAATCTGCTACCGCTCGGGTCGCCTGCTGCCCCGGGAGATCCTCCGGGACGCGACCAGCGCCAGCGTCGCCACCGCCGGTCCGGCCGCGCCGATGGGCCCCGGTGGCGCGGGTCCGCTCGGAACCGCCTGACCGCCGGAAACGACGCCGAAAATGGCGGCCGTCGTCGATGGCAATTGACGAACCAGCGCCCAATACTGTCGGATTCCGGACCGAGCGCTATTCATGGCGGCGTGTCTCGCGCTCCTTCGCGGGCGGGAACGGAAACGGGTGATCGGGCTACCGGTCGGCACGGTGGTCACAGGGGCCGTTCGGCTATGGTCGACGGACATTTCCCCGAGGTGTTCACGTTCTTGACCATGGCACCATGGGTGCTCATTTCCCGCCGATGAGATATTCATGGAGCCTGTGCCGTGCCTCAGTTGTCCCGACTGACCGTGCTCTTGTGCGACTCGGTACCCGCCGTCCGGCAGCTCTATCAGGAGTTGACCAACAGCCCTCTGGTGGAGCGGGTGGTGGTGGGGGAGAGCCTCGACGAGGCCGAACGCGCTGTGGCGAACGACAACTTCGACGTGGTGATAGTCGATCCGCTGGCGACCGGGCTGACCCGCACGGGCGACCTGGCGCTCGGTTGGTCGGCGGCGGGTGTAGCAGTCGTGCTGCACGTCGACCTGGCGGCGGTGGAGGACCACGCGGCCACGTTCTACCGTGGGGCGCGCAGCGCGCTGAAGGAGATGTACACGCTGGACAAACGAACCCCGGCGCAGATGCTGGCCGCGGAGACCGAGGCGATGCTGGTCAAGTGCCGGGACTTTCGGCTGCTGGCCACCGGCACCACGCGTACCGGACGGTTGCTTGACCGGGTCAGGGACATCGCGGCTGACACCGGCGACGACACTCTGGAACAACTGGTCGAGGACGTCGACGAGAGCCGCAGCCTGGAGGCGGCCCGCGCGCACCTGGTGCGGCCGACCGCCACCCCCGCGAGCGTCTTCCTGTCGTACCGCTTCGCCGAGGAGGACGGCTACGTGCGTGGGCTGTCCGGCCTGCTGGAGGATCGGGGATTCACCGTGGTCACCGGCCGCCGCGCCGACGGGTACGTGGGCGCGGCGGTGCTCAACCGGATCCGCGAGTGCGAGTTCTTCGTGTCGCTGATGACGAGGGCTCGGCGGTTCGCCGGGGACGAGGAGCAGTACGCCACGAGCGCCTGGCTGATTGAGGAGAAGGGTGCCGCACTCGCGTACCGCAAGTACATGGTGCTGTTGGTGGAGGAGGGCGTCGACGACATCGGCGGGTTGCAGGGAGACTGGCAACGTCACGTGTTCACGCCGACCACGTTTACGGCGGCGGCCCGCGATGCCGTCGCCCAGCTGCTGGAACGCAGCGGGCGCGGAGACACGCCGGAGGCGTGAGTCAACCGAGCTGATGAAAACCATCCCCCCTTCGGTCCAAAATCGCTCAACTGATCGACGGAACTCATTGCGGAATCATCGTGTTAGATAAGTCCTCGACGGTGTACGGATTGCAGATCGCGAAATGAGGCGTCACAAAGGGTGCGCGAGGTTGCGGCTCACGCTTATTGTCGGGTAATCGGCGGTAGCTCTGACCTCGTCGGAGGACGTTGTGGCAGAGACGAGATGCGCGCATGGCGTGGCGGGTGGTGCCGGGACGCTTCGTTCGTCCTCGTCGTTCGCGGGGCATCCGCCGATTTCTTCGGCCGGCTGCGCGGCTCCCTATTTCGAACGCGAGCCGCACCGCGAGGCGGTGGTGCGGGCCATCAAGGCCGGCCGCGTGCCGCTCAAGTTCGCCTACGCCGGCAGCGCCGCCCACACCCACGACGCGTACGCCCGCTCCGACGACTACCTCAGCATGCTGACCTCGGCGAGGCATGAGGCGGACGCTCTGGTCGCCGCCGATGTGGTGGCCGCCGGAGAGCTCAGGCTGGCCGAGATCGGGCCGGGCAACGGCAGTCGCAGCCGAGCGTTCCTCGACCGGCTGGCCGACCGGGGTCTGCCCTGCCAGCGATATCTGGCACTCGACTTCAGCGAGACCCTGCTCGGCCTCGCCTGTGCCCGGGTCGCCCGCTTCGCAGGCGACCCGATGAGCGTTGACTCACACGTGTGGGACATCGAGCACGGCACCTCCGGCTGCGTGGAGCGGTGGCGAGCCGGACCGGGCCCGGTGGTGAGCTGCCTGCTCGGGCACACCCTGGGCAACGTCGAACGCCCCGACGAGGTGTTGGCGAACATCCACGACGCGCTGCGCGCCGGTGATGTGCTTCTGCTCAGCGTCGCTGTCGGCACGGCGGATTGCCCCGTACCGGACGCGGTCCTGGCCCCGTACCGGTCGCCGGAGTTCCGCGCCGCCGCACTGCAACCGCTGCTGGCCGCCGGCCTCGTCGAGGCCGACCTGGAGTTCGCGCTGAGCTGGCACAACGACGTGGTGGTCGGCGAGGCGGTGCTGCGGCGATCGGTGCGGCTGGACGGCTGGCCGCTGCGCGCCGGGCACCGGATCCGCTGTTTTCAGTCCCGCAGATTCCGTACCCGTGACGTCATCGTGGCCGTCGGGGAGTCGGGTTGGCAGGTCCGCGACGCGGTGCAGGTGCCGGGTGGCAGCCACCTGGTCGTGACAGCGTCGTGGCGGTGAGAGAGGGGCCGGTATGACCGAGCCTGGTGATACCAGGGCACAGGTGTCGCCCGCCGATCTGATCGAGCGGGCCCGTCGAGCGAACGTGTTCTTCCGGGCGTCGTACGAGGGCACCGACCCCCAGCGGGTACGGCTGCCCGGTGCCGCGGTCGACGAACTGATCCAGGGCCTGGCGTCAGGTGTGCACCGGGAGCTGTGCCAGATCGTGCCCTACTCCGCCGTCGGCCGGCCGGCTGACCTGTTCTCCCGGGCGGTGTTCGGGCAGCTGGCGCGGCGGGCCACGATTCGCCGGATGTACCTCGTGCCCGGCGAGGACGTGGGTAGCGTCGAGGTCGACCGCCAGGTGGACGAGGATCGCCAGCATCACCTGCACCCGGTGAAGGTCGCGGTGCGTATCGGTGGCGAGGCCACCCAGGTCCCGATGACGGGCATGTGGCTGATCGACCGCCAGGTGGTGGTACGTCAGGAGACGGGGCGCGACGGGATGACCTCCTGGGTGGTCAGCCGGCATTCCGAGGACGTGCAACGGGCCAGCCTGCTCTGGGAGGCCCTGATGCGTCGGGCCCCGGCAAGTGGGGCTCCGCAGCCCGCGCCCGGTCCGGAACTGACCCGCTCGTTGCTCCAGTCCGCCAAGATGCTCTACGCGATGGCACCTATGTCGTGCGGCCCCTCGCACCAGGACAGCGCCAACTGTTCCTGGTACCACTCGGCGTGGCAGTACCTACGCCTGTTCGACATGGTGAGCAGTCCCCAGTGGCACGCGGAGTTCTACAACCGGCGGTTGGTCGAGGCCGTACGGGACGGCGCCCGGCGGGTGCTGATCAGCGGCACGGCCGACTACACAACGCTCGCCTTCGTGCTGGACGCGATCCGGTCGGTGACCGGCGAACTGCCGGGTCGGCTGGATGTCCACGTGGTGGACAAGTGCCAGACCCCGCTGCTGGCCTGCCAGTGGTACGCCAGACAACTGGGTACCGAGATCCACGGTCACCAGGCCGACATCACCTGCCCGGATACGGTACGACAGCTGACGGCGGACGGAAAATACGATCTGGTGGTCGCCGACGCCTTCCTCACCCGCTTCGACCGAGGCACAGCGACCACCGTGATCGACAGTTGGTCGGCGTTGCTGCGTCCCGGAGGCACGGTGGTCACCACGGTGCGGCTGCACGCCGGCAACGAGTGGCCCAGCGTCGACGGGCAGGACAACCGGCACCAGGTGACCGATCTGGTTGACGACTTCGAGCTGCGGTTCCGGGAACGCGCCGCCAGTTGGCGTGGGTTGCTCCAGGTGCAGTTGGAGGAGTTGTCGACGGCGGTACGTCGGTACGCCACTCGGATGGTGAGCCACGATCTGGGCGACGCCGACGACGTTCGCGCGGCGTTCGGCCGCCGCGGCTTCACTCTCGCCGAGACCGATGTCGGCGAGGTCGACGGTGAGCTGGTCCGGACCAAGTACCTCAGGCTCTGCGCCGCGCTGTCCCATGACGACAGTGCCCGGCGCGGCGGTTAGCATCAAAAGCGTCCCGGTGACCGCCGGTTGACCCAGGGTGAGCCGCCTGAGGAGGGGGTACGCCGGTGACGACGGTCGAATCACCCGCCGGCTGGAAGGCGGTGAGCGCCCTCGGCTCGGATGCCACCATCCTCGAACTGCTCGATGCCGCGCGGCTGGATCTGCTCGCGCAGACGGCACTGCCGAACGGTCGGCGTGCGGCGCTGCACGTCTCCACCGAGGTGACCAGGCAGTTCGTCAACGGTGTGCATGGCCTGATGGTGCGGGTCGAGACTGCGGGCGAGCCGTTGCAGGTATGGCTTCCCGAAGCGGCGGTCCGGGTCGCCGCCGTGTCGGTCGGCGTCTCCCCGCTGGTGCTGCTGAGCTACGCCCTGGTCGAGTGGGGGGAGACCCTGGGCGACTGGTGGCAGCCCAAGCGGGTCGGGCACGCGCAGTTGCCGAATCAGACCACAATGGACTATTACGCCCGTCTGCACCGGATTACCCCCAGCTCGATCAAGGTCGACGAGATGCTGGAGGCGGGGCAGGACGTGGTCGTGGTCGGTGACCACGGTTGTGGCAAGTCGGCGCTGGTGGCCAATGTCGTCGAGCAGCGGTTGGCCCAGGGCGACGGGGTGGTGTGGCTGAACCTCAGCGACCCGGCGGACGGGCCGGCGTCGATTGTGCTGGCGATGCTGGAGCAGGAGCGCAGCCGGACCGGCGCGTACCTCGTGGTGATGGAGAACCTGCACGCGAACCTGCCGGTGCGCAACGAACTGTTCGACTGCGTGGAGCGGCTGCGCAGCGATTTCGGTCTGACCCTGCAGGTGCTGGCCACGAGTTGGAAGTCGGCCGCCGAGATCCTGCGTCGGGGTGAGCCGGCCCGAGCCCTCACGCCGGTGCTGGCCGAGGGACGGCAACTGGTCAACCAGCTCCTGGTGGACAGCGGCATCGATGAACAGCGCTGGCCGAGGATCCGTTCCCTGGCCCGCGAGGACGCCCACATCGCGCTCACCGCGATCGAGTTGTCCGACGCTCTGGGCCGGGTGCCGACGGAATCGGACCTGGAGGAGTACTACACCCGCGAGGTGACCGGGGCGGGGCGGCAGGAGGCGCTGTACCGGTTGGCCTGCCTGGGCATGCTGGAGTTGCAGATGGCGGTCCGCGAGGCGGGGCATCTGCGGGAGCCGTTGCAGCAGCTGCGGGACGCCGGGTTGGTGTTCCAGATCGACGGCGCGTACCAGATCGGTTCGCGGCGGCGAGCACAACTGGTGATGAACCGGGCCCGTAACCAGTGGGACGCCGACCGGCGGTGGAGTCGTCCGGAGCGGATCGTCTGGCTGCACCTGCAACGCGGCGGCGACCGGCTGATGAAGGCTACGTTGAGTCGGCTGGACAGTCTCATCTCGCCCGACGAGGTCCGCCGGGACAGCCTCTACCTGGTGACCACCTGGGACACACTGACCCGGCTCGGCCGTTCGCTGAGCCAGCGCAGCGCCGAGGACTCGACCTGGAACGACAACCTGGGGGCTGGGGTCTTCGCCGCCAGCGCCCTGCATCAGCTCAGTCACGACGAGGCGTGGCAGGCGATCGCCGGCTGGGTGCGGGAGCGGTGGAGCTACCACGACCCGGGCTGTGCGCTTCCCGAACCGGTGGGGGCGGTGACGGCCGACTTCGCCGACTTCGAGGAGATCCAGCGGTCGATGGCCCAGGAGGACGCGCTGCTGGGCGGGGCGCCGCACCTGGCCGGCATGACCGCTGACGAGCTGGACCCCGACCGGATGTACCGCAACTGGGTGCTCGGTCTGCTGCTCGGCTTCGAGGGCTCCGCGCCGGCCCGCTTTCGCAAGCAGGACCGGATCGACCAACTCGTGGAGGTGGCGGCCCGGGCGCAGGAGGCCGACGGCAACTTCTACCCGGCCCGGGTGCCCTGGGTGACCGCCCGCGTAGTCCTCGGTCTGTGCCAGGCCAACCTGCGTGTCGACCACCCGGTGGTGCGCGATGCCTGCAATTGGCTGCTGCGCCGGGTGGCCGAGGGTGGGCCGTTCGACAACTGGTGGCGCAGCGGCACGGGCACCTGGAACCGCGACGAGGCCACCACCGCGATGTGTCTCAGCGCCCTGGTCCGCGCGGGCACGCCGATGCACCAGGCGATGGAGACCGCACACACCTGGCTGATGGGTCGGGAGCAGGAGTGGACCGTGGCTGGTCGCGAGATCGACCTGTCGCAGGTGCTGGAGGCGAACCTGCTCTGCACGGAGGCCGCGACCGGCACCCGCGACCACCTTCAGACGCTGTTCCAGCGGGTGCTGCGGGCGATGCGAACCCCGACCCTGCCGACCGCCCCGGAGGAGCGACTACGGATCCCGTTCGTGGCCGCGCAGCTTGCCGACATCGTCTGGCGGATCGTGCAGATGGAGAGCCTCAAGCTCATCGGCGAGGTGCTCAATCACGGGCGACCCGACCCGACCGAGCCCCGCACGCAACCCGTCCTGCCCGAGACCGTCCTGGCACCGACCGGTATGGCGCTGACCACCCAGCAGTTGCGTGCCTGGCGGCGCGGGGTCGACCAGATCGAAGGCACGATCCGCGAGCAGATCGCCAAGCGGGACGGGACGGTGCAGACGCCGGCGGTGCAGGAGAAGCTCCGCGAACTGCTGGGCTACCGAGCAGAACTCACCGCACTCGCCACCGAACTCGACAACACCGTCAGCCTGGACCTCCTGGAACGCATCGACGCACTGGGCAAGCGGATCTGCGGTACGGCCTGGCCCGACCTGCCCTGGCCCGAACCGCCATCGGAGCCGGGCCGATGAGCGTCGCGATCCCGGCCCCGTCGACGCTGAACTTCCTCGCCGGGCTCTTCGCCGGCGCGGGGATCAACATGTTGACGTCGGTGTCGACGGGGCCACCCGACCCGCAGGTGTCCACCGCGAAGGTGGCGCTGGACGCAGCGCTCTGGGTGGTTGCCGCAGCCTTCACCACCTGGGCGGCGCACCTGTTCCAGACGGCGGAGCGGGAGGCGGACCTCTACATCGACCGTGACTTCAGTGAGGCAGAGAAACAGGAGATACGGCAGGAGTACCTGAGCCGGGCGTTGCGTCGGGCCCGGTTCCCGCTGGTGTCGACCGTACTGTCCCTGCTGGGTGCGGTGCTCCTGCTGCCCGGTTTGATCAGCTGGCATCGGGTCTTCGGCGGCTGACCTGCACCGGTTGGCTGGCAAATGGCGGTGAATTGCCTGACAATTGGCCGATTGTGGTGGCCGGAAGATGGCTTTCGCGGCAATCCTGGTGACCATGGCCACCCCTACGCCGCTGTCGCGGCTGTTCACCGTCGTGCTGACCGGCGTACTCGCCGGCCTGGTCCTGGCGGTCGCCGCGCTACCGGGCAACCTGCTGCTCGGTTTCGCCGCGAAGGCGGCACTCGGCAACTACGCCGCGTTGCCCGAGGCGCTGCGGACCCCGGCCACCCCGCAGCGGTCCTACCTCTACGCCAACGACGGTAAGACGCTGATCACCACGTTCTACGACGTCAATCGCACCGACGTGGCGCTGGCGGAGATCGCGCCGGTGATGCGCCAGGCGATCGTGGCCGCCGAGGACCGGCGGTTCTACGACCACGGCGGGGTCGACCTGCGCGGCATGCTCCGGGCGGTGGTCAGCAACGTCACCGAGGGCAGCGGGCAGGGCGGCTCGACGCTGACCATGCAGTACGTCCGCAACGTGCTCAAGACCGACCCGAACCGCACCGCGGAGGAGCGGGCCGCGGCCACCGAACCGACGATCGGCCGCAAGCTCCAGGAGATCCGGTACGCGAACGCCCTGGAGCAGCGCCTCGGCAAGGACGAGATCCTCAACCGCTACCTTAACATCGCGTACTTCGGGTCGGGGGCGTACGGGGTGGCGGCCGCGAGCCAGCGCTACTTCTCCAAGGCGCCGGCCGACCTGACTCTCGCCGAGGCGGCGCTGCTCGCCGGCCTGGTGCAGTCGCCGGAGGCGTACAGCCCGATCGACGGCGACGCCGACGCGGCGCTGGAACGCCGAGGTTACGTGCTGGACTCGATGGTCGAGACCGGGGCGATCACCGCCGATCAGGCCGCCGAGGCTCGCGCCGAGAAGCTGACGCTGGACCCGAGCGAGCAGGCCAACGGCTGCGCCGCCACCGCCGGTGGGCGCGACGGGTGGGGCTTCTTCTGCGACTACCTGCGCCGCTGGTGGGTCGCCCAGCCGGAGTTCGGCGACACCGTGCAGGAGCGGGAGCAGGCACTACGACGCGGTGGTTACACCGTGGTGACGACGCTGGATCCGAAGATCCAGGCCACCGCGCAGCGCCAGGCCACCGGCATCTACGGGTACGACAACCCGCGCGCCGTACCGATCGCCGCCGTCGAGCCGGGCACCGGTCGCGTCCTGGCGATGGCGGTCAACCGGCACTACAGCCTCGACGGCAACCCCGGCGGTCAGGTCAACTACCCGAACACCGTCAACCCGTTGATCTCCGGCGGTGCCGGTGTCGCCGGCTACCAGGCCGGTTCCACCTTCAAGCTGTTCACCATGCTCGCCGCGCTGGAGTCCGGCCGGACCCTGTCCACCGGCTTCGACGCGCCCAGCCGGCTGCCCACCCGGTACGCCGCCGAGGGGGAGGGCAGCTGCGACGGTCGCTGGTGTCCCGCCAACGCCAACCCGGAGTGGATGGACGGGTACCGGATGATGTGGGACGGCTTCGGCCGCTCGGTGAACACCTACTTCGTCTGGCTGGCTGAGCAGGTCGGACCGGAGAAGGTGGTCGAGATGGCCCAGCGGCTGGGCATCACCTTCCGGGCGGAGTCCGACGCCGACTTCGCCGAGAACGACGCGGCCGACTGGGGCGCGTTCACCCTCGGCGTGGCCGCCACCACCCCACTCGACCTGGCCAACGCGTACGCCACGGTGGCGGCGGAGGGGACGTACTGCGCGCCGCTGCCGGTGGTGTCGGTGACCGCGCCGGACGGTCAGCGGCTGCCCGTCGGCGACCCGGACTGCCGCGAGGTGCTCGACCCCGACGTGGCCCGCGCCGCCACCGACGCCGCGCGCTGCCCGGTGGGTCAGCAGTCCGCCTTCGGGCAGTGCAACGGTGGCACCGCCACCGCGGTGAACCGGATCCTCGACGGGCGTCCGGTGGCCGGCAAGACCGGCAGCTCCGACCAGGCCGCCACGGAGAGCTTCGTCGGGTACACCCCGCAGGTCGCGGTCGCCGGCATCGCCGCCAACCCGGACGACCCGACCGACTCGGTCGGTGCCGCCGTCCAGGCCCGGGTGATCGACGCGGTAGCCCGGATCATCGGCACGGCAGTCGAGGGCCAGCCGGAGCAGTCCTTCACCCCGCCCACCCGCGAACTGGCTGGCACCCCCCGCCGCCCGGTCGACCGCGACCCGCTCACCGATCCCCGCCGCGCCGATGACGACCCGCTGTCCGACCTCCGCCGCTGGTTCCGAGACCGCACCCGCGGCTGACCCACACCGTCCTGCTGCCCGACCTTACCCCCGTTGATCATGAGGTTGACGGCAGGCTGAAGATCAAAAACTGCCGTCAACCTCATGATCGACAAGGTGGGGGAGGGGGTGGGGTTAGTGGCGGCGGGGGCGGTAGGTGGTGAGGACGCTGGGGATGCCGCGGCGGACGATGCCGGCCCAGTCGGTGTCGCCGCGCAGCACCGCGGCGGCGGTCTTGCGGGCCTGGTCGACGGTGAAGTGTGGCGGCATCATCAGCTCGGCGGGGTCGACCAGCGCGTTGATCACCGTCGGGCGGTCGGCGCGCAGTGCCCGGTCCCACACGTCGGTCACCTGGTCCGGGTGGTCGACCAGCTCGCCGCGCAGCCCCAGCACCTCACCCCAGCGGTGGTACGCGATGTCGGGCAGCTGCTGGCTGTCCGGGAACATCGGGGTGCCCTCGTCGGAGCGCTGCTCCCAGCTGACGAAGGCCAGGTCCCGGTTGTTGAGCACCAGCACCACGAACCGTGGGTCGGCCCAGCCCTGCCAGTACTTCGCCACCGTGATCAGCTCGTTGACCCCGTTCATCTGCATCGCGCCGTCACCGATCAGGGCCACCAGCGGACGGTCCGGGTGGGCGAACTTCGCCGCCAGGGCGTACGGCATGGCACCGCCCATCGACAGCAGGGTGCCCGACAGGCTGGCCAGCATCCCCGGACGCACCTTGACGTGCCGGGCGTACCAGGCGGTGGTGGTGCCGCAGTCCACGGCGAGCATCACGTCGTCGGGCAGACGTTCGCTGAGGGTGGCGAAGAGCAGCTGCGGGTTGACCGGGTGGGCGGCCTGCTCGGCCAGTTCCCGCTGCGACTGCCGCCACGCGGCGGTGGCCCCGGCGACGGTCTCCCGCCAACGGGTCGGTCCGGGGCCGGGACCGAGGGCGGCGAGCAGCGCCCGCAGGGTCGGCGCGGCGTCACCGGTCAGGTTCACCTCGGTCGGGTAACGCAGCCCGAGTTGGGTGCCGTCGTGGTCGATCTGCACCGCGCGCGCCTGGCCGGGCGGTGGGTAGAACTCCGAGTACGGCATGTTGCTGCCGACGATGAGCAGCCGGTCACACTGGTTCATCAACTGCCAGCTGGGTCGGGTGCCCAGCAGACCGATGGCGCCGGTCACCCACGGCTCCCGGTGGTCCACGGCGGTGAACCCGAGCAGCGCCGTCGCCACGCCCGCGCCGAGCCGGTGGGCGATCTCGCGGACCTCGTTCTCGGCGCCGAGCGCACCCTGGCCGACCAGCATGGCCACCCGCTCGCCGCTGCCCAGCACCTGCGCGGCGTGCCGGATGTCCGCCTCCGGCGGCGTGGTCGGACCGCTGCTCGGCACGCTGCTGGTGTGGTAGAAGCCGTGGGCGTGCGGTGGGTTGGGCACCGCCGGCAGGTCCTGCACGTCGAGCGGCAGCACCAGGGCGGTGACGGTACGCCGGGCCAGCGCGGTCCGGCACGCCCGGTCCACCAGGTGGCGTACCTGGGACGGGTGGTCGAGCTGGGCCAGGAACGCCGCCGCCACGTCCTTGTAGAGGGCGAGCAGGTCCACCTCCTGGTAGTAGCCGCCCCCCTCGGCGGTGAGCGCGGTGTGTCCGACCAGGGCGATCACCGGCTGGTGGTCCAGCTTCGCGTCGTAGAGCCCGTTGAGGGCGTGGATGGCGCCCGGACCGCTGGTGACCAGCACCGCGCCGAGCGGCCCGCCGCCGTACTTCACGTGTGCCGAGGCGGCGAACCCGGCGGTCTCCTCGTGCCGCACCTGGACGAACTGCGTCTGCTCGTTGGTGCGTTGCAGGGCGGAGGTCATCCCGTTGATGCCGTCGCCGGGGAAGCCGAAGTAGCGGCGTACGCCCCAGCAGGCGAGCCGCTGCACGAGGTGGTCCGCGACGCTGGCGTCGCGGGGCAACGGCCACGGCTCGGCCGGCACCCGCGTGCCGACATGGTCTGCGCTCATCGGGTACGCCTTCCGGGTCGGACTACCGGCACTGCGCCGCAACTTCCCTGATGGTGCGGCGTCGCGGGTGCCGGAGGCAGCGATATCCCCGAAAGTGCGCGGATCTTGAGGGGGCTGGTCGACCGGGTAGGGTCGCGGAATGGTCGTTCATCGGCTGACGCGGGACGACGCCCGGCGGATCGCGGTCCGGGCCCAGTTGCTCGCCGTGCCGCGCCCGAACGACCTGGTGGCGGTCGTCGAGCGGCTCACGGTCCTGCAACTCGATCCCACGGCGGCCATCGCGCCAAGCGCCGATCTCGTGCTGTTCAGCCGACTCGGTCCGACCTACGATCCCGCGCAGCTGACCAGGGCGATCGAGGTCGAGCGCCGCCTGGTCGAGACCGTCGCCTACATCCGGACGCCGGATGATCTGCCCGCCGTGATCGCCGAGGCCCGCGCCGCGACCCATCCGTCCGCCCGGGCCTGGCTGGAACAGAACGCGTCGTTCCGCCGGGACATCCTGGCTGTGCTGGCGGCGAAGGGCCCGTTGCTGTCCCGGGACATCCCGGACACCAGTGTGGTGCCCTGGCCGTCGAGCGGCTGGACCAACAACCGCAACGTCACCAAGATGCTCGAACTGCTGGCCCGGCACGGCGAGGTGGCGATCGCCGGCCGCAAGGGACGGCAGCGCTACTGGGATCTTCCCGAGCGGGTCTACCCGGTCGACCTGCCCGACCTCGATCCGGGCGAGGCGGCCCGGCTGCGCGACGAGCGCCGGCTCGCCGCGTTGGGCATCGCCCGGTCCGGTGGCACGTTGACCCCGGGCGAGTCGCCGTTCGTCGGCCTCGCCGGGGAGGAGGCCGTGGTCGAGGGCGTACCCGGAACCTGGCGGGTCGACCCGGCGTACCTCGGGTTGCCGTTCGAGGGGCGTACCGCGTTGCTGTCGCCGTTCGACCGGCTGATCCACGATCGGGTACGCACCGAGCAGTTGTTCGGCTACGAGTATCTCCTGGAGATGTACAAGCCCCGAGAGAAACGCCGCTGGGGCTACTTCGCCCTGCCGGTCCTTCATCACGACCGGCTCGTCGGCAAGCTGGACGCGACCGCCGACCGCAAGGCGGGCGTCCTCGTCGTCAACGCACTGCACCAGGACGTCCCCTTCACCCCGGCGATGACCGCCGAGGTCGACGCCGAGATCGAGGCTCTCGCCACCTGGCTGAATCTGGAGACCACCCGACCCCGGTCGTCGTAGTCGCCGCCCGGATGGTCCCGGCTGGCCGACCACCGGGTCGGCGTGGCGCGGTCCAGCCGGCAACTGCCGGTCAACTGCCGGTCAATCTCCTGGATGGCCTCCGATCGTGGAAATAGCGTTCCTGGTACCGCTGCGGGTGACACTTCTGTCAACGGGACCCTCCCGCAGCGGTTTTTCAACGCTGAGCCTGGAGGCGGTGGCGGAGAACCCGACCGACAGCATGGTCAACTCCTGAGGAGACGGACCCGCCCGCGCCGTCCCGGCCGTCGGGCTCCGGCTCGACATGGGCAACGCCATCCAGTAGAAACCATCACCGGACATCCATTTTCCCGTCGAGAGGCTGAAGAGTCCACTTCGGACCCAAGGCCGTGAGTGGATGGGCATGGCCCGGTTCAGTCAGATGGTGACGGCCCACCGGCGACGGCTCGGGTTGACCCAGGAGGATGTCGCGGCCGCCACCGGGCTGGCCGTGCGCAGCATCCGGGACGTGGAGAGCGGGCGGGTGGCCCGGCCGCGCGCGTCGACGGTCCGGTTGCTCGCCGAGGCGTTCAACCTGTCCGCCGCCGACCGGGTCCACTTCATCCACGCCGCCGACCCCGACCTGGCCGCCCCGGAGGGGGAACGACCGCAGCAACTGCCGCTGGCGGTGCCGGGTTTCGTCGGCCGCTGCGCCGAACTGGAGACCCTCGACTCCGGCCGCCACCCGGAACCGGCGAAGCGTCCGGCGGTGGCCATCTTCACGATCTCCGGAATGGCCGGGGTGGGCAAGACCGCGCTCGCCCTGCACTGGGCGCACCGGGCCGCCGGCTCGTTTCCCGAAGGCCAGCTCTACGTCAATCTTCGGGGCTACGACGAGGCCGACGTCGTCGATCCGAACGACGCCCTGCGCGGCTTCCTCGAGGCGCTCGGCGTGCCGGCCACCGGCATACCGGCCGGGCTGGAGGCCCGCGTCGGACTGCACCGCAGCCTGCTGGCCGAGCGGCGCATGCTGCTGGTGCTCGACAACGCCCGGGACTCGGCGCAGGTCCGGCCGCTGCTGCCCGGCGCGGGCGGCTGCGTGGTCGTGGTGACCAGCCGGGACGAACTGTCCGGGCTGATCGCGGCGGAGGGAGCGCACCCGATCCGGCTGAACGTACTCACCGGCACCGAGTCGATGAGTCTGCTCGCCAGTCGGCTCGGTGCCGGTCGGCTGGCCGCCGAGCCGGCGGCCGCGGCGGACATCATCGACTCGACCGGCCGGCTGCCGCTGGCGTTGTCGATCGTGGCGGCGCGGATGGCGCTGCATCCCGGCTTTCCGCTCGACGCCTTCGCCGCCAGCCTGCGCCCCGACGAGGCGATGCTGGACGCGTTGGCCGACGGCGACGTACGCGCCGTCTTCTCCTGGTCCTACCTGGCGCTGAGCCGGCCGGCGGCCCGCCTGTTCCGCCTGCTGGGGTTGCACCCCGGTCCGGATCTGACCGCCGAGGCCGCCGCGGCACTCACCGGCCAGACCCCGGCGAGTGTCGCGTCGTCACTGCGGGAGCTGACGCGGCTACATCTGCTGGCCGAGCACCTGCCCGGCCGGTACGCCTTCCACGACCTGCTCCGCGCGTACGCGGCCGAGCTGACCCGGTCCGCCGGGAAGGCCGACGAGTCGCGGCAGGCACGCCACCGGCTGTTCGACTACTACCTGCACAGCTCCTATCCGGCGGCGGTGCTGCTCCAGCCGCAGTGGCCGACGATCGACCCGGTCCCCGCGGTGCCGTCGAACGTCAGGTCCGTCTCGAAGGACCACGACGCCGCGCTCGGCTGGTTCGCGGCGGAGCACCAGGTGCTGCTGCGGGCGGTGCGTCAGGCCGCCGAGACCGGCTTCGAGGCGTACGCCTGGCAACTGGCCTGGGCGCTCACCACGTTCTTCGCCCCGCGTGGTCTGTGGCAGGAGCAACGCGCCGCCCAACAGGTCGCCCTCGCCGCGGCCGAGCGCGTCGACGACCTGGCCGGCCAAGCCGTCGCCAACCGGTTGCTGTCCCGCGCCCAGACCCGCCTCGGCGACCTCGACGCGGCGGAGAAACGGCTGCTGTGCGCACTGGAGCTGCACCGGCGACTGGACGACCCCACCGGTCAGGCGCTCACGCTGCACAACCACGCCGAGGTCTGCTACATGCGGGGGCGACCCGAGGAGGGGCTGCGCCACGGTCAGGAGGCGCTGCGGCTCTACCGGTCGGTCGGCAACCGCGCCGGGGAGGCTCGGGCGTTGAACGCGGTCGGCTGGCTCTACGCCGCCACCGGGGACTACCCACGGGCGATCGAGAGCTGCACCGAGGCGCTCGCGCAGCAACGGGCGAGCGGCGACCACAACGGCCAGGCGGCGACGTTGGACAGTCTGGGTTTCGCCCACGCCCGGTTGGGCGAGCACGATCGGGCGGCCGGCTGCTACGAGGAGGCCATCGCGCTGTTCCGCGAGTCCGCCGACCGCTACCACGAGGCCGAGACCCTCCAGCGGCTCGGCGAGGCGCGCGAGGCGACGGGCGACGTCCCCGGGGCCGTCGACGCGTGGCGACGGGCGGCGCAGATCCTCGACGATCTCGGTGACCCGGCGGCCGAGGACGCCCACCGCACGCTGTCACGACTGTCGCCACCCTGACCACCGCGCTGCCGGCACGCGCTGCGCACCCGGCGGCCGTGCGGCCCGCCCGGTGGCTGTGCTCGCGGGTTGCGGCATCTTGGGGTGTCAGCGGAGCGGGAAGGCGCAACATGCCGCAACTCGCGAGCGCGGTCGGGCCTGCGAGGGCCGGCGCTGGCGGGGACGATCTCTGGATGCGGACGGGCGGTAGCTCGGCCGTCCGCAGCAGGTGCGCGAGCTGCTCGGCCATGATGGCGTCCCGGCGGCGCAGCACGGACTCGTCGATCACCGCGACGAGCCGGCCAACGTCCGGCGGCTCGGTCCTGCGCCTGCTGTGGGTGCGTTTGTTGTCGTGGGAACGACAACAAACGCACCCAGACGGTCTGCCGTGGAGGTCGATGTCCGTACCGGTGGTGATCGGTGCCCCGCACCGTCCCGTCTGGCGAGTGGCGGCGCCGGCCACCCGCCGCCGCCCGGGCGTACCGCCGTGACGCCTCGGTCGCTGAGCACCACCAGCGACGGTCGCGGTCAGGGACTCGGCGGGGTTGCGACGTGCAGCGTACGCAGGACGAGGCGTTCCACATCGGCCCAGGTTGGTGTCGGTCGGCCGTAGGCGGGCACCGGTCGGCGCTGGGGTCCGAAGAAGTACTGGTGGGCGACGGTGCCCCGGATGGCGGCGTGCACCTCGGGATGGTCGTCGACGAAGTGGGTGAGGGCGAGGTCGCGGCAGTGGGCCCGCTTGTCGGCCCGCGCCCGGCAGAACCGGACGTGGTCGTGGGGGACGCCGCTGCGCCGGTGGAAGTCGTGGCCGGCGAGCCAGCGCAGGGTACGGGCCTGCACGCGCGGGCCGCACTTGGAGACCAGCCACACCCGGCCGTCGAACAGGGGGACGAGGCGGGCGATGGTCTCGACGGCACCGGGCACCTCGGGGGTGGCCAGCATGGTCGCCTCGTCCCCGCTGAAGAAGGCGGTGTCACCGCCGCCCGGATGGGCCGGACCGTCGATGATCACCCGGCCGATGTCGATGCCGAGGCGGGGGAGGATGTTCGTCATGCCGCTCAGGATGCGGCGCGCTCACTACCATCCGGAACTATTGTTCGCGATGCCCCCTATAGTTACCGACTATGGACGGGCGGGACCTGCTGGAAGCCGACGCGCTGCGCTCGTTCGCGGTCTTCGCCGAGCACCGCAACTTCACCACCGCCGCGCGGGAGCTGCACATCAGCCAGCCGTCCCTGCACGTGAAGATCCGGAAGCTCGCCACCGCGCTCGGCGTGGAGCTGTACGAGCGCGACGGTCGCCGGCTGACGCTGACGGCCGCCGGTGACCGCCTCGCCGCGTACGCGCTCGACTCACGCCGCCGGGCCGAGGAGTTCCTGCGCGAGCTGGACCACGAGTCCGCGCCGACGCTCACCATCGCGGCCGGCCGGGGCGCGCTGCGGTGGGTGATCGGCGAATCGATCGAGCGGATCGGCCGCCAGGGTCGCCGGGTCCACGTGATCACCGCTGACCGGGACGCCGCCCTCGCCGCCGTCACCAGTGGGCGGGCCGACCTGGCCGTGGTCGCCCACGATCCGCCCGGCCGGCAGGTCGAGGCGAGACAGATCGCCGCCTACCGGCAGGTGCTCGTACTCGGTGCCGAGCACCCGCTCGCCACGCGCCGGCAGGTCCGGCTCGGTGATCTCGACGGCCTGGATCTCGTCGTACCGCCGGCCGGGCGCCCGCATCGCAGGGCGCTGGACCGTGCCCTGCACGACGCGGGCGTGCGCTGGCAGGTCGCCGCCGAGGTCGACGGCTGGGACCTGCTGGTGCACCTGGCCGCGTTGGGGGTCGGCGCCACCGTGGTCAACGGATGTGTCGGGCTGCCCGACGGTCTGCGTGCCGTCCCGATCCACGGCCTGCCGGAGGTCCGGTACTGGGCCACCTGGCGGCCTGCTCGACGGCCCGTGGTGCGGGACCTGCTCGACCAGTTCGGCACGGACCGGTGACCGACCGGCTCACCGCTGCCAGCAGGTTCCTCGCGTACGTGCTCCGTCATCGTCCGGACGCCATCGACATCACGCTGGACGGGAGCGGCTGGGTCGAGGTGAACGTGCTGCTTGCCGCGCTCGCCCGGCACGGCCGTCCGGTCAGCCGGCAGGTGCTCGCCGAGCTGGTCGCCGGTACCGACAAGCGGCGGTTCGAGCTGCGCGCCGGGCGGATCCGGGCCGCGCAGGGCCACTCGGTCCGCGTCGACCTGCGGCTCGATTCCGTGGTGCCGCCGTCGCTGCTCTACCACGGCACGGTGGCCCGTCACCTGCCCGGCATCCGCGCGGAGGGGCTGCGACCACGCGGTCGTACCCACGTCCACCTGTCGGTGGACCCGGAGACCGCCGCCACGGTCGGTGCCCGACGCGGTGTCCCGGTGGTGCTGAGCATCGACGCGGCCGGCATGCACCGCCACGGGTTCGTCTTCTACCGGGCCGTCAACGGCGTCTGGCTGACCGACCACGTCCCACCCGGTTGGATCATCGGTGCCGGGTCCGCTTGACAGGCAAGCAGCCACTTGCCTATAACTGTGTCTGTGGACGCCGACCCTGACCTGTTGTTCAAGGCCATCGGTGACGCGACGCGACGCACGATCCTGGACGAGTTGATCGACCGGGACGGTCAGACGCTCTTCGAGATCTGCAGCCGTCTGACCATGAAGCACCATCTGACCTCCTCGCGCCAGGCGATCTCACAGCACCTCGCGGTGCTCGAACAGGCCGGTCTGGTCCGCACTCGGCGAGCAGGCCGCTACAAGTTCCACCACATCGACACCAGCCCGCTGCGCTCGATCGTCGAGCGGTGGCCCATCGACCGAGAGGCACCAGACCCGTGATCCGTATCCACGTGACCAGCGTGTTCGTCGACGACCAGGCCAAGGCGCTCGCCTTCTACACGGAGAAGCTGGGGTTCACCAAGAAGACCGACGTGCCCGCCGGTGAGTACCGCTGGCTCACCGTCGTCTCGCCGGCCGACCCCGACGGTGTCGAGCTGCTGCTGGAACCGGCCGGCCACCCGGCGGTGGGTCCGTTCCGACAGGCCCTGGTCGCCGACGGCATCCCGTTCACCTCGTTCGCCGTCGACGACGTGTACGCCGAGGTCGAGCGGCTCAAGGGGCTGGGCGTGGAGTTCACCCAGGAGGCGACCGACATGGGTCCGGTGGTCACCGCAGTGCTCGACGACACCTGCGGCAACCTGATCCAGCTCGCCACCATGAAGTAGCCGTCCCGCCGATTCTGCCGGACGATCACCCCGCAGGTGCCGGCGTACCGCCGGCACCTGCGGTGTCCGGTGTCGGGGGGTCCGGCAGAATCGGCGGGTGCCCGTCCACCTGATCACCGAGCCCGACGACGAGCGGATCGCCGACTACCGGGCGCTCACCGACGTCGAGCTGCGTACCCGCTGGGAGCCGCCGCACGGCCTGTTCATCGCCGAGGGTGAGCTGGTGCTGCGGCGGGCGCTGCGGGCCGGCTATCCGGCCCGGTCCTTCCTCGTCGACGCCAAGCGGGTCGACCAACTGGCCGACCTCGACACCGGTGAGGCCCCGGTGTACGCCGCCACCCCCGACGTGCTGCGTGAGGCCACCGGGTTCCACGTGCACCGGGGTGTGCTCGCCTCGTTCCGGCGCAAACCGCTGCCGGCCGCCGGTGAGGTGCTCGCCGCCGCCGGTCGCGTGGTGATCCTCGAAGACGTCAACAACCACACCAACCTGGGGGCGATCTTCCGGGCGGTGGCGGGGCTGGGGGTGGACGCCGTGCTGCTCTCGCCAACCTGCGCCGACCCGCTCTACCGGCGCAGCGTACGGGTCAGCATGGGTGAGGTCTTCGCCGTGCCGTACGCGAAGCTGGAACCCTGGCCGGCGGCGCTGGCCGACGTGCGGGCCGCCGGGTTCACCGTGCTGGCGATGACGCCGGCACCGGACGCGGTGCCCATCCAACGACTGGACCCGGCCCGGCGGTCCCGGGCCGCGCTACTGCTCGGCGCCGAGGGCACCGGGCTGACCGACGCGGCGATGGCCGCCAGCGACGCCCGAGTGGTGATCCCGATGCGCCGTGGCGTGGACTCGCTGAACGTCGCCGCCGCCACCGCCGTGGCCTGCTGGGAACTCGGCCGCGACGACCCACTCTGAGGCACCGCCAAGCGGCCCCCACGTGTCACGGACGGTAGCGTGTCGCGGGTGTTCCCTACCGTGCGTGAGGTCCTCGCCCTGGACCCGGTCCGCCACGGCGCGCCGCGCCTGGTCGCGGGGGAGAGCGGACTGGACCGTCGGGTGCGCTGGGTGCACGTCGCCGAGGTACCGGACATCGCCACCCTGCTCGGCGGCGGCGAGCTGGTGCTCACCACGGGTATCGGGCTGCCCGGCGACGACACCGGGTTGCGGGCCTTCATCGGTGACCTGGCCGGCGTCGGCGTCTCCGGACTGGTGGTCGAGTTGGGTCGGCGCTACCTCGACGGCGTACCCCGGGTGATGGTGGCCGCCGCCGAAAGGCACGGGTTGCCGCTGGTGGAGCTGCGCCGGGCCACCCCGTTCGTGCGGATCACCGAGGCGGTGCACGCCCTGATCGTGGACGCCCAGCTCACCGAGCTGCGGGCCACCGAGGAGATCCACCAGCGGTTCACCGAGCTGTCGGTGGAGGGGGCGGACCCGGGGGAGGTGGTCCGGCAGGCGGCCGAGTTGTCCGGCTGCCCGGTGGTGTTGGAGAACCTGTCCCGCCAGGTGCTGGCGTACGACCCGGCGGGGGAGAGCGCCGAGCTGCTGCTGGACGGGTGGGAGCAGCACTCACGGCGGATCCGGCCCGAGGGTCGGACGGCGTACGACCCGGACCGGGGCTGGCTGGTCACCATGGTGGGTGCCCGGGGGCAGGACTGGGGGCGGCTGCTGCTGCGCTGGCCGCCCGGTGGCGACCTGGCTGGCGGGCAGCCGTTGCCGGTGCCAGCCGACGGGCGGTCTGCCTCGGCGTCGGCTGGTGGGCGGTCTGTTCCGGCGTCGGCTGGTGGGCGGTCCGCCTCGGCGTCGGCCTCCGGACGGGCCGACGCGGTCCCGGCCGGAGACGGCGGCTCGTTCTCGGCGCCACCGACCAGGCTGACCATTCTGGTGGAGCGGGCCGCCTCCACGCTGGCCCTCGGTCGGCTGATCCGACGCGACGCCGAAGGGCTGGAACGCCAACTGCACCGGACCCTGCTCACCGCCCTGCTCGACCATTCCTGGCCGGTGGACGAGGTGGCCCTGCGGGCGCGGGCGCTCGGGGTGGTGCTGGAACGCCGTCTGCTCGTCGGCGTGGTGGTCCGCCACCGGGTCGACGACGTCGGTGCGGAGACCGTGCGCCACCGTCAACCGGCGGGCAGCGGGCCGCTCACCGAGCCGGGACGCTCCGGCGAGGTGCTCGACCACGCCGACACCGGGCCGGCCCGGTTGCGCGACCTCGCCGAGGCCGCCGGACAGGCGCTGCGCGAGGCCGGGCTGACCGGGCTCACGAGCGCCCTGGACGACCAGACGGTGGGCGTCCTACTCGCCCTGCCGGACGCGGCGGCGGAGGAGCGGGCACTGTCCGCCTTCGCCGCCGCGCTGCGCCGGTCCCGCCCCGACCCGCCAGCGTCCAGCCGTTCCGATGAGGCGCTGGTACTGAGTGCCGGCCGACGGTCCGTCGCCGGGCTGCTGATCGCCGCCGGATCCGGCGTGGGCAGCCTGCGGGAGGCGCGCCGGTCACTGATCGAGGCCCGTCAGGTCGCCGACGCGGCCCGCCGGGACCGACGTGACCTGCCGATCTTCCGGCTGCCGCATGTCGGGTTGGCCGGACTGCTGCACCTGCTGCGTGACGAGCCCCGGGTGCAGACCTTCGTCGAGCGGCAGCTCGGCGCGCTACTCGCCTACGACGCGCAACATCCCCGGGAGCAGTTGCTCGGTACCCTACGCGCCTACCTGGAGCAGGGCCGGAACAAGTCGGCGGCGGCGTCCGTCGCCCACCTGTCCCGCCCGGCGTTCTACGAGCGGCTGGCCCGGATCGGCCGGGTCCTCGACGTCGACCTCGACTCGGTCGACGCCTGCCTCTCCCTCCACGTAGCCCTCCTGGCCCTGGACGCCATCCGCACCCCCTGACCGCCCCCTCCCACCCCCTTCCGCCCCCCGGACCTCCGCCAGCTTCGTCGATCATGAAGTTTTTGTTGCGACACGTCGATATCGATGACAACAACTTCATGATCAACCGTGGCGTTGCTCGGGAGGGGTGGGCGGTGGGGTGGGTGGGTTAGGGGGTGAGGGTTTGGAGGGTTTTCTGGTAGGTGGGGGGGATGTGGTGGTCGGCGGCGGCTGGAGTGAAGGTGTCGGAGGTGGCGGCGGTGGACCACGCCTGCTCGGGGACGGCGGCGACCAGAGCGGTCACCACGGGGGTGTCGCGCCAGTCGGGTTGTTGGGCGAGCAGGCTCAGCGCGACCACCGACTCCTCCACCTCGCCGACGCACTCGAACGGCTTGTGGCCGTCGATGCCGAGCAGCTCGCGGTAGCCGGGGATCTGCGCGGAGTCGGCGAGCAGGTCACCGCCGAAGATGCGGGTGATCCGTTCGCGGGGCATGAACGGAGCCAGGGCCAGGAAGACGAAGCGGCATTTGGGGCAGCCGCGGCACCACCGCTCACTGGCGTCGCGGAGCTTGAACGCGGCGTTGCAGCTGGTGACCACGTCGTCGTAGCGGTCGATGCCGGCGAACAACCGGGCGATGTGCAGCTCGGACAGCGGGCGCAGCAGCGAGAAGTACGGCTCGGCCAGCCCGGCGTGCTCCGCGAGGGCTGCCCGCAGCAGCCCCTCGGCCTCGACGCCCTTGGACCACTGGTGGTTGATCTCGTGACCGTTCCAGATCAGGTTCGGGTCCGACGCCGAGCGCTCGTTGGACATCACCACCGGACCCAGGCCGTGCAGCACCGCCGTGGCGACCGCGATCAGGGAGTTGATCGCGGTGACCGGGATGTGGCCGTTGCGGGCGCCGGCCGCGTTCAGCTCGAACAGCACCGGGTCGATGCGCCGCCGGGCCGCGAGAGCGGGCAGCCCCGACGCCGCGTTCACCGCGTTGATCACGTGGTTCGGGTTGACCGAGAAGGGCACCGGGTCGAGGCCGGCCCGACGCAGCGCCTCCAGGCTGACGATCGAGTCCTTGCCGCCGCCGACCGCCGACAGCGGGCGCCGGTCGGAGTTGTCGTACTCGGCCGCGGGTTTGACCCGTCCGTCGGGCACGCGCGGGGTCAGCTCCAGCACGTGCGGCAGTTGGTTGCGGTACGCGTACTCGGCGAGGCCCTTGGTGTAGACGGCCGTGACGAGCTCGACGGCGGCCGGGCCGAGCGGTGCCGGCAGCACCAGCTGCCCCGGCGCGGCCGTCTTGTAGTAGCTGACCCCGGCCACCACGTGCAGCAGCTCCAGCACCCGACCCAGCGCCGCCACGGCGGCGTCCGACGGGGACTCCGCCGGCACCGGCAACGTGACCACCTCGGTGAACCGTTGCTCGCCGTCAGGCCCGGTCAGGGCGTAGTCGAGCAACACCTCGCCGGTGGACAGGTCGATCGAGTAGGACGGGAAGGTGAACGCGTCCATCCGCGCCAGCTGCTTATTGGGCACAGGTCATACTAGTCCGGGCAGCGCTGGCCGCGAGCAAGGAGATCACACGTGCACCTGTCTGACCTGCGCGGACGCTCTGTGGCGATCTGGGGCACTGGCCGTGAGGGGATGGCTGCGGCCACCGCCGTCGCCGCGCACGGTCCGGCGGCCCTGGTGGCGGTGGACGACCGCGAGGACTTCCTGTCGCTGCCCTGGGAGGGCGCTGTCGCCGAGGCGGCGCCGCTGGTCAGCGGTAAGGCTGGGCTGGAGCGCCTGCTCGCTGCGGACGTGGTGGTCCGCTCGCCGGGAGTGCCGCAGACCCACCCCTGGATGCCACAGCTGCGTGAGCGCGGCGTGCTGATCACTCAGGGTACGGCCCTGTGGATGGCCGACCATGCCGAACGCACCATCGGGGTGACCGGCAGTAAGGGAAAGAGCACCACCTCCAGCCTGATCAGCCACCTGCTCACCGCCGTCGACCGGTCGAACGTGTTCGGTGGCAACATCGGCGTACCGACACTCGAACTGCCCGAGGCGGAGCTGTATGTGCTGGAACTCTCCAGCTACCAGTGCAGCGATCTGACCGAATCACCCCGAGTCGCCGTGGTCACCGCGCTCTTCCCGGAGCACCTCGACGCCCATGGCAGCGAGCAGCAGTACTACCGGGACAAGCTCAACCTGATCGCTTATGGTCCACGTACCGTCGTGGTGAACGGCAGCGACCCCCGGCTGGACGTGGAACTGGGCGACCGCGCGGCGGTACGCGCCGGCACGGGCGATTCAGTGAACGTGGCGGTCGGGCCGGACGGCGAACCCTGGTTCCACCTGGTCGATCAGCCGCTGTTTCCGCGTGCGGTGCTGCCGTTGGTGGGCCGGCACAACGAGGGCAACCTCTGCGTGGCGCTGGCGGTGCTCGGCGCGATCGGCGTGGACGTGGTCGCGCGCAAGGACACCCTGGCGATCGCGGTCGCCGAGTTCCAGGGCCTGGCTCACCGACTCACCGAGATCGCCGACCCGTCGGGCATCACGTTCGTCGACGACACCCTCGCGACCAGCCCGTACGCGGCCATGTACGCCATCGACGCCTACGACGGCAGACCGCTCACGGTGATCCTCGGTGGCAATGACCGGGGAGTGGACTACGGCCCGCTGCGCGATCACCTTGCCGAACGAGAGATCACTGTCATCGGCATCCCGGACAGCGGTCCTCGAATCGTCGCGACCCTGGCCGATCTACCAGGTGTAAATAGCGAGATCGCCGAGGGTCTGACGGCCGCGGTCCGGCAGGCCCGCAAGCTCACGCCACCCGGCGGGGTGGTACTTCTGTCACCGGCCGCCCCCAGCTACGGTCGCTACCGCAACTATCAACACCGGTCTGAGGCGTTTCGCGAGGCCATCAAGGAAACCGCTGGCAGCGCCTCGTAGAGAGCGCGCATCGATCGCACGGCGGACCTCAACTCCTGAAGTACGGCCGATGTCGGATACGCGTGCCGCAGCTGCGGGTCGGCCAACGCCTGTGGCTCCAGCCCCACGGTGTCGACGCCGCAGCCGTAGCGCAGCGAGAGGGTGCGGACTGCGTCGCAGTGCTGGAACGGCACGTGCAGATCGGTGGTCACCAGCAGCACCTGATCCTCGGGTCCGGGACGTCCTACCTGCTCGGCCCAGAAGCGCAGGGTGTCCGCGGTGTTCGCGCGGCGGATCGCCGGCTCGCTGGACGGGGCAGCCAGCACGTGGACGAGTCGGCACCCGGTCTGGTATGTGCGTTTCCGCCACCCGCCGGACCCGGCGCCCGGCACCAGATCGTCGACGACTGGCCGGTCGAGCCGCAACGCACGCCGCAGCCCGGCGTCCATGCCGTCGAACTCGATCTCGATGCAGGGTAGGCCCAGACTGCGGGCGTGGCCGCGTTCCTGATCGGTGACCGGTCGTAGACTGCCGAGTCCCGCGACCTGATCGGCCTCAAGGCCGCCGGTGATCAGGGTGACGGCGAAAGCCGACCGGGCGACACAGGTCCGCACGCCACCACCGGCTACCAGCACGTGCCGGTAGTGAATGTGCCGAGGGCGGTGCCGACCGCGCAAACCCAGCGACATGGCCGCTCGATCGACCAGGTCACGGATGCTCCGGTCGTAGTCGATCTGCCGGGACTCGTGACGCTCGCCGCCGTCTCGGCTGTCCCAGACCCTTGAGAAGCTGTCGAGCCAGTCCAACCGGTCACCGAGCTTACCCTTTGGCATCGCCCCGCCGAACGTCGAGATGAGGGTGCGCAGGGCAGCAGCGCCGGTCCAGCCGTCGATCGCCTCGATCAGCCTCGCCGGATCAGCGGGGGAACGAGTGCCGGGCAGTTCGACGGCCGGGAAGCCGGTCACGCTGGCGCGGTCGTCGGCGCCGTCGCCTGCTGCGCCGCCGTGACCAGCCAGCGCATCGACCGGATGCCCGAGCGGATCTCCTGTAGGTACTTCCCCGGAGTCACCGGTTGGTGCAGAGTCGGCTCGTGGGACCAGTCGGCTTCCACTCCCACGGTGTCCACGTCGACTCCGAAGGGGACACCGAGGGTCCGGATCGCGTCGGCGTGCTGGAACGGTACGTAGATCGCCGAGGTGACCACCAGAACGCGATCCTCTGCGGTTAGTTGCAATCGCTGCGCCCAGTACCGCTGGGTGTCGCCGGTGTTGGCCCGCCGTGCCGGGTCGCTGGAGGGTGCGGCGAGCACCCGCACGGTCGGCGTGTCGTCGCGCTGGTATGTGCGTACCCGCCAGGAGAGGTTCTGATTGCTCCCGTCCAGGACGGACTCGTCATCGATCGGCGACCGAAGACCGAGGTATCGCTGCACACCGGCGTCCATTGCGTCCATCTCGGTCGCACCGCCGGCCGCCCCGTGTGCTGCGAGCAGTGCCTGCTCCTCCGTGGCGAGGGGCCGGAAGCTGCCCAGGGCCGCCACCTCCGGACGGCCGACGAATCCACCGTTGATCAGGGCGGCGGCGTAGGAAGTCCGTTGCAGACAGGCACGCGCCATGCCGCCGAGCACGATCAGGTGGGTGTACTGCTCGTGCAGCGGCTTGGTGGCCTCGACCAGACCGAGCGCCACCGCAGCCGACAACACCAACGCCCTTGTGTCACCATCCAATTCGGGCTCGGGTGCCGCCGGACGTTCGGCGCCGGCCCGGAAGTTCCAACAGCCGGCGGAGAAGTCATCGAGCCATTTCAGCAGCACTCCGGTAGCCGTCAGATCATCCGAAGTCGCGGGAAACGCGCCGCCGAAGGCGTCGACCAGATCGCGCATGGGCGCAGAGGTGGCCCAGTGATGTACGTCCGCGACGATCGTCTGCGGCGACGGTTGCGATGGGCACCTCGGCAGCATCACCGGCTCGTATGCGACCACGACGTTCCTCTCGCAGTTTCAGCGACGGCGTGGCATCGATACTAGGGCCGTCAAGTATTGATCGACAGGCGACGCCCCGATACGACAGTCACACCGAAAAGGTCGGTAAGATCCGCCAGGCGGATGGTGCCCGCGGCCGAGTGGCGTCCGTCGTCGTCCATCGTGGCAAGGATCGAGAGGGCGAAGGATGCACATCGCTCTCGCCAGCGCGCCGGGCTCGGACCGACCCAACGAGGATCACGTCGTGGCCACTGCGGATTTCGTGATCGTTCTTGACGGCGTCACGCAGTTGCCCGGGCTGGACACCGGCTGTGTGCATGACCCCGTGTGGTTGGTACGGGCGCTCGGTTGTTTCCTGACCGAGGCCTTGACAGACAACCAGAGCAGCGGCCTGGACGGCATCCTGGCAGCGGCGATCGACCGGTTGCGTCACCACCACGGCGGCCGGTGCGACCTGACGAACCCGCACAGTCCGTCGTCGACGGTCGCCATGGTGCGCGATCGGGGAGACCGGGTGGATTACCTCGTGTTGTGCGACTCGTCGGTGGTCTACGAGAACGCAGAAGGCATCACCGCCGTGCATGACGACCGCACGGATCATCTGCCAGCCTACGATCGGCACGCCGTCGCGCAGCTGCGCAACCGGCCGGGCGGTTTCTGGGTGGCATCGACCGATCCGGCGGCGGCAGCCGAGGCGGTGACCGGCAGTGTCCGCCGGGCGGGTCTACGCCGGATGTTGCTGTGCACCGATGGTGCCTCGCGGCTCACCGAGTTCTTTCGACTCGGCTGGGCCGATGTCTTCGAGCTGGCCGAGCGGTCCGGACCTCGCGCCATCATCGACACCGTGCGCGCGTACGAGATGAGCCATCCCGAACTGCTCGTCAAGCCGGGTCGCCGTCCGCTCAAGCGGCACGACGACGCGACCCTTGCCCTCCTGAGCTACTGAGCCATCCGGAGACTCGCCTTCGGCTCAAGACGCGATGAATCCTCTGACCGGAGTCCGACAGTCCGGTTGCACGAGGACGGTGACGCGGCTTGACTACTGTGAGTCGACTTCCTTCCAGGAAGACCACAATCACAAGTCACCCCGCACATCGATCGCTAGCATGAACTGTCGTTATCGCAGCGGTGTCGGGCCGGGCTCGACGGGACGTGCCGTGATCGAGGACATTGGCAACCGGGTTTCCCTGGAGGACGGGTATCGCCTGGCAGCCGTCGACGCATTGAGGTTGCTGGACCGGATAATGGCGGCGACGGACACGGGCGCTGACGAAGAGAGTCGGCATGGTTGCGCCCTGGCGCTCGGGACCGCACTCCTCGCAGTGGTGCAGGAATACCTTGAGCGGACCTCCAACGATCACGATGTCGAGCTGTTTCTTGAGGTGAACGGTCGCCAGCCGGAGGAGATGGTGGCCTGGTCGGTGAACATCCTGGCCGGCCTCCGACTGCGAAGGATCCCGACGGTTGAGTACCGCTCGATCTGCGACAGCGCGGTCGAGGTCGCTGCGCGTCGCCTGCACTCGTCGTCCTGAGCCCCGCGCGTGGGGAGACGCAGCCGACCGCCCGGCGACCGAACAGTAGGCTGAGCGGCGTGACCATCACGTTCGCCGACCTCACGACTATGCGGGTGGGCGGGCCCGTCGGCCGCCTGCTCGTGCCCGAATCCATGTCGCAACTGGTCGATGCGCTGCACGAGTCGGCCGGGTCGGATGATCCGCTGTTGGTGATGGGTGGCGGATCCAACCTCGTGGTCGGCGATATCGGCTGGCACGGCACGGTGATCAAGGTCGGCTCCTCGGAGCTCGACGTCGACGGCGAGCGGGTGACTGCCGCCGCCGGAGTCGATTGGGACCACGTCGTGCGGGTGAGTCTTGACCAGGGGCTTGCCGGTCTTGAGGCGCTGTCCGGCATTCCCGGCGCAGCCGGCGGCACGCCCGTGCAGAACGTCGGCGCGTTCGGCACGGTGACCTCGGACGTCCTCGAATCACTGTTGGTGTTCGATCGCACGACTGGCGACCTGGAGCGGTGGCCGGCGGACCGCTGCGGGTTCGGCTCACACCGGCAGTCGGTGTTCAAACGTAGTGATCGCTGGGTGGTGGTGGAGGTGACGTTCCGGCTGCGCCGCAGCGAGCAGTCGCGAGCCATCGAGTACGCCGATCTGGCCAACCGACTGGGCATCGAGGTCGGTGGCACCGCGGCCCCCGCGGACGTCCGACAGGCGGTGCTCGAACTGCGACGTAGCCGGGGCATGGTGCTCGATCCACGGGACCATGACACATGGAGCGTCGGTTCGTTCTTCGTCAACCCGGTCTTGGCCGACGTACCGGAACGCGCGGCCGAATGTCCGCGCTACTTCGACGTCAAGGGTACGAAGCTGCCGGCGGCGTGGTTGATCGAGCGGTCCGGCTTCCCGCGTGGCTACGGCCGTGAGTGGGGCAACGGCACCGTGTCGCTGTCCACCCGCCATGCGCTCTCGGTGACCAATCGCGGCGGAGCCACCGCTTCTGACGTGATGAAGTTCGCGGCGCACATCCGGGACGGGGTGGAGGCTCGCTTCGGCATTCGGCTCGGCCCCGAATGTGATCTCGTCAACTGCTCTTTCTGATCATGAAGTCCCCCGGGAATCCGGCGGCGTCACTGACATTCGTGAGGCGTACGAATTAAACTCGTCGGCCGAACGTCCATAATGGGCGCTACCCGTGTCGCGGGCAGGCTGCCCTAACGATAGGCGAAGTATTCCAACGGCCGACTTATCCCACGGGGCCGCCTCGCCTACCATCCATGTCGATGGCTGACATTGGCGATGTTGAAGCTGTTCAGATCCTCGACGAGGCGGTACAGACGCTCGAGTTCGTCCGGAAGAAAGGCAAGCTGCCGCTCGTCGAATGGGAAGCGGTCGACGACGCGGTAAAGCGCATGGGGGAAGCCCTGGACCGTGCGGACCTCGGAGGCGTGCGCAGCGCCCGAGAGCACATCGATCTGCGGTTCTTCCGGCATGGCGCAAGGTCCGAGCTGAAACCGCCGGACGAGTCGGTGCCGATGCCTCCCCCGATGCGGACGAGCAGCGACAACCTGACTGGGCGGATCAGGCTCGTTAGGCAGCGAATTCCGCACGACACGGGCGAGCTACAGCGATGAGGGTGCGTCGTCAGGCGTTGCATGTGTACAACTATCTGGACACTGGGCCGCATCGCGACGTACTCGCCTCGCTTGTTGCCGCATGCCGCACACTCGGCATCGCCAACCTGTCCGAAGTGGCAGAGGCCCGCCCCAGCCGCCAGTCGGCGCGTAGGTTGTTCTCCTCACCCACCCCAGGTCTGATCTTCGAGGCTCTTGAGTACGTCACCGCGCGTGTCGCAGCGTTTCTCGTCTGCCTTGCGGCGGACGACGACAGCGGCACCTGGCGCGAGTTCGACCGCGACTGGCGCAACGCCTTCGGTCGGCCGCAGGACAGCGGATACTCCGGTCGGGTCCGGCTCTTCTACGGTTTGTACGACGGCGACGGCGACCCAGATCGACTTGCCGGGATTGTCGCGGCGGCACTGCCCGACGGGCTCGGCTCGCTTCAGGCTGCGCCGACCGTCCTTTTCGAAGGCTGTTATCTCTGGGAGGTCGGCGGCGCCGCGGAGCCGCATCGGCTGGAGCGGGTGATGGTACTCCTGGCGCCGGCCGACCGTGAGTGCGACAGCGACCGGTTGGTCTGGCCGCACGGACACTCCGTCCTGCGTCCGTTGCCCGCCTACCTGTGGGAGATGGCCAACGTGCGGCACCAGGCACGACGACTGGCCGAGCGGCGCATGGTGTACCAGCCCGAGGCATTGCTCGAACGCGCCGGACGGTTCGAGCGTGCGGAGGTGAAGCATCCACGGGGGGCGGCAGTGCGGGAGGCGATGCTGTCGACGCTTCGGCGCGAGGTGGCGCTTGTCGCCGCCCATGAGGCGGTGCTGCGTACGATGCATCGCACCGTGGAGGCGGCGACCGCCAACGCTAGGGTCTGGCTGGAAGCCGGGTGGGTGAAGCCGGTCTCACCTGACGTGGGTGGCGACGTGGTGGCCCCGCATGTGTCTGACCCGGTCGGTCAGGATCTGCGGTACGCGAAATGGCTGCTGGTAGAAATTCTGGACGAGGCGGATACCGTTCGAGACGCGGTGAGCTACGCCGAGCCGATGGCTCGGATCGGCACAGCCGAGATCGAGCAACGGCTGCGCGAGCAGGGCGAACGCGCGGAGTTCCGCTCCGTGCTGCAGACCTCGGTCATCGCGGCGATCGGGTTGCTGCTCGCCGCCGCGCAGACCTTCGACTACTCCATCCCGATGTACGCATCGCTGAAGATGCCCTCCGTGGTCACCATCGCCTGTGTCGCGTTGCTCATCCCGCTCGCCGTCGCCTTGCGATCGAGACCTGAATCCAGATGGCGCTGGCTGTGGGCCGGGCTTGCGGGCATCTCGGTCGCGTCCGCCCTTGTCTGGCTCGCGACGACCGCGCTGATCCGCTGGCGCACCGGGCATCCGGCGACAGTGCAGCTGAGCAGGACTGCCGTAGCGATCACCGCTGCGGCCGTGTCGGTGGGGTTCATCGCGATGAGGCGAGCCACGCGCTCGCGCCATACATCCTGGTGAACCGAACAATCCCCGGTCCGATCGATGTGGAGACCTGTTGACCATGATGAGCGCTGAGCGGCTGCGGACACTGTGTCACGCCCTGCGCGCGGGCGAGATCGATTGTGACGACGACCTGGTGAGGAGCATCGAAGCCGACGTCGAGGAGTATGGACGGGAGGAACGGACGCAACTGCCTCCTCGCCATCTCGCGGCGCGACTGCCGCTGATGGGCTGGTTGATCTACGAGGCGACCTGGAGCGCTCTCACCCAGATCAGCGACGGCCGTCGAGAGGACGACGCCGAGGTGCTGGCCGCGATCAAGGCAAGGTACGAGCTCATCGCCAGGACCAAGAACGCGGCGCTGATGCTGCCCTGGCCGGAACATGCTTCCAGGGCCCTCGGTGCCCTGCGCGCCCAGGCGTTGGCGGAGTCCAAGCGTGATACCGAAGATGGTTACCTGCGGGCGCAGATGGAGCACCAGCAAGCCCGTAACCGGCACGGCGAGTACATGACGTACCCCCGTCGCTCACCCGATGCCGTGGACCGGACTGAGTTTTCGCTGGCACTGGACGAGATCCTGCTGCAACTCAACCTCGCCGAGGCAGGTACGGCTTGTCGAGTAGCCGAGCGGGTGATCGGCCACTGGGCGGAGGAGTACGGGTCGGCCGACCAGACCGAGTACGCGCAGCGGATGTTCGACCAGCTGACGAACGGGGTGGACGTCGGTGAGCAGGCACTGGCCGCTGCTGACCGGATCGCCAACGGGCCTGGATTCGCCGACGAGGTGTCCGAGACCCGCCTCGCGCTACCCACCAGTTTCATCAATCCGGGCATCATGACGGCCCGTGCGGTGCTGCTGATGCTGGCGCTTTCCGCGAACATGGACGAACTCGGTCGGCTGCCGCTCGGAAACGACGAGAGCTGGGACGACACCCGCCGCCGGTTGTGTGAGCGCTTCAAAAATGCCTACGACTACGTCGAGCGTCCGATCGTCAACTCCAAGGGCGAACGGATCGAGCCTCGGGACACCCTCAAGCTCGCGATCGTCCAGACCCGACTCAGCGCGGCGCTGCTCATGCCCGGTCTGCGGCTGCCCAGCTCGTGGACGTTCGCGCCCTTTCTCGCTCACGAGCTGCTCGACGACGAGGCGGTCGAGGCGATGTGTGCCTGGATGACCGAGCGGGTGACCGATGCCCGTGGTCGTCGCAAGCAGCGGAGCGTGCACCGGGGTATCGGTAGCGCCGTCATGCCGAGCTTCATCGACAGCGTCGAGGCCTGCCGGGTGGCGATGGGCGGCAGCGCCGGCTTTCGCGACTGGCGGGCCCGTTGGTACATGCTCGACGCGTACGCGCACGAGAATGGACGGGCTGAGCGGGTGTCCGCGGTACTTGGTATTCCACTGACCCGGCAGCGACCTATCTGACGTAGGCGTTGAAGAGGGCCCAGGACAGTTCGTGCTCGCGGGCACGGTTCAGTTGGGCCCTTCGCAGTGCGTGGTCCAACCGTACCCCGCCGCCACGGATGATCTGGACCAGATGCCGGGACATCCGTCCCGCAGGCACGTCCGGCACCTTGTCGATCGCTGCCACGACGCACTGGCTGCCGCCGGTGAGCACCGCCATCACGAATCCCACCGGCTCGGCCTCTGCCACATTTACCACACGCCCGATGTGGCAGGAGGCCATGAGCGTCGACTCCGGCCAGCGCAGCGCGAGCGCCTGCGCGGCCGAGAGCTGCCCACCGGCCTCAGCCGGCAGGGCGAGGTACTGATCAAGACCGGTGCCGTCGCCATGGGCGGCGATGTGCACGAATCGCCATCCCTCCTCGGGGTCCAACAGCTCGTCGCTGAGCCGGGTACGGGTCGTGGGTAGCGGCGGCTCACCGTCCAGCGCACAACGGCTGAGCGGAATCGGACCGTCCGTCACCGGGAGGTTCCATGCCTGGCGTTCGCCCTCGACCCACAGATCGTTCTCGGCGATCAGTTGGACGAGCGCCGGGCCGGACACGGCCGGCGGGTGCGGCCTCGACACGCAGGTCAACGCCGGAGTATGGGTCAGTACGGCGCGATGTACCAGCCGAGTGCCAGTTTCGTCGACCTTGAGGGCGGCCCAGGGCAGGAGGCTCAGCTCCTGGTGTGCGGAGATCAGCAGTTCCAGCGGGTTCTCCTCAGTGGCGGACTCTCGCAGTCGATGAAGCAGTTCGTCGGGCAGGATCTCGACCGCCAGGGCGTGCCAGTTCGGCTGGGCGTCGTCGTGGTGAAGACGGTCCTTGAATGGCTGCTGCCCTCCCCTCCCGGCGAAGTACGCGTCGAAGTGATCGCCAGGAACGAAGTTGTCGAACAGCACATCGCCGGTGGGAGTGATAAGCGTTCGGAACCAGTTGGTCCCCTCGGCCAGGCTGTCCGGCAGCCCGGCGAGGTCCAGCGCGTGTCGAGCACCGAGGGCCCGCAGCAGGTCGCTGACGTCCGTGGCGGTCGGCACGATCATGTCGGCCAACATCGGGTTGATTCTTCGCTGAATCGTGTCACGCAACACCGCGAGCGTACGGTCCTGCTGCTGACGGTGGTCGCGCAACACGTCCTGGCTGCTCTCCGGTGCCACCGTGAGGCGTTCGGCGGCCAGTGCCTGGGTGACCAGACCACGGATCCGGGGCGGCAACAGTGGCTCGGCGGCGCGCAGGTGGCTGGCGAATCCGGTCTGCTTGGCCGAGAGGCAGACCCGCAGACCGAGCTGGGCGGCCATGGTGCTGTCGCGCAGCTGTGCCGCCAACAGGGCGAGATCCCCATAGACCCGCCGGATGGCACGCGACAGGGGCGTCCGGGCACGGGCGATCACCCCCCATCGCTCACGAATCTGTTCGGCGACGTCGAGCGCCTGCTGGGCGAGGGTGACCGCCCGTTCCGACCGGGAGAACGCGGCGGCCAGCGTCTCGGCGAGTGTCAGGGTCAACGACAACTCGTACGTGAGGTGACGAGTGTCGGGAACGCGGTGGCGGACCAGATGTTCCAGTGCCACCTCCATCCGCTGGATGGCGCGGTCCCATTCGCCGACGGACTGCTCGGCGAGCGCGAGGACGAACCCGTACCGATGTCGGGTGGAGTATGCGGCGGCCTCGGTGGCCTCCCAGTAGGTCTCTCCTGACTCGCCGAGGGCCTTGAACACCTGGCGGGGCCGACCCATCGCCAACAGGCAGGCACCGGTCTCGAACTGGACATCCGCGATCCGTGGCTCGGCACCACTGGCCTTGTAGAACGGCGGATCAAGGCGTGCCTCGCGGAGCGCCTCGGTGTGTCGGCCCCCCACCCGCAAACTCCTCACCAACCGATAGGTGGTGGTGACCTCGGAGAGCCGGTCGAGCGCCGGTTTTCCCGTGCCGAGCGGCCGCAGTTGCGCGAGCGCCGCCCGATACAGCTCCTCGACGTCGTGCTGGTCGGGTAACTCGGTGCCCATGAAGGCACAGAAGCCCAGGATGTCGGCGGCATTGCGCAGTGCGATGCTGCGGTTGGACCAGTCCAGGTCGGCACGTGTCTCGTCTGAACCGCTGGCGGCCTGTTTCAGGTAGGCCTGGACAGCGTGTTGGAACATGGCCCGCTCGCTGCCGACCGCCACCGCCAACTTGTCCCGGTTGCGGAACGCGACCATCGCGTCCTCAGCGTGCTGCGCCAGGGCCAGCATCGTGTCGCGGGCGAGCGAACGGGATGTCACGGTCATGGGGCGATACTCTCCAGTTCGCTGGCTGGCGGTGGCGCGGACAGCGCGGTCCACATGTGGTACAGGCCAGTAATGCGGTAAGTGTGCGCAACGCAGCAGGGTCGTGGGCGGCTACCAGGTGCACGTAGCGAAGGCTTTCCACCAGGGCCGGCGCCACGGGGGTGAAGTTCGGCTCGGCGGTGTCCGGGCAGGCCCAGATCACGCGGTGGGCCAATCGGGCCAGCCGCGCGATCTGTGCCACCAGTGGGGCAGGCCCGGCCGGCTCCCAGCCGTCGGAGAAGAGGACGAGGTTTGCCGCGCGTACCATCCGGTGTTCGCCCCACGTCTGGGTGAACGTGGTGACCGCAGCGCCGAGTCTGGTTCCGGCGTCCCAGTCGGCGCGTCGATCGGCCAGCGCGTCCATAGCCGCCTGCGGATCAGGCCGTCGCAGCAGGGCGGTGATCCGGTCGAGTCGGGTGCCTACCGTGAAGACCTCGGTCGTGGCCGGCGCGGCGGTCACGGCCGCGTAGGCGAACCGCAGTAGGAGACTGCGGTGATCCTCCATCGACTTGCTGACGTCGATCAGCAGCACCAGACGACGACGCTGGCGCGCGGGGCGCCGGTAGGAGAGACGAAGCGGCTCGCAGCCGTGGCGCATCATTGTCCGGGCGACTCTCGGGACGTCGAGCGACCCGCGGCCACCGGGTACCCGTCGGCTCGTTCTACGCTGGGAGTACGCCCTGGTCAAGTCGGCGATGAAGCCGGACGTCTCGGCGATGTCGGTGGGGCTCAACGACAAGCGTGGCGGCATCCGCAACTGCTCGACGAAGCCGGCGCTGCCTGGCATCGGTGAATCTGCGGCATCATCGGCCGCTACGGTGTCAACTGCTGATGCACCGGCTCGGTCGGCGTCGCGCCGTAGCGGTGCGACGCCGACGGTGGGCGGTGTCAGACCGAACCAGGCCCGGTACGCCGTGTCGAACGTCGGTACGTCCTCACGCCGAGAGCACAGGGTCAGTCGGGTGGACCAGTAAAGGTCATCGCTGCCGAGAACGCCGTACGAGGCCAGCGCCCGCAGCGTGGCGGCTACCCGCCCGAGGTCGACGGCGAGGCCGTCCGCGCGTAGCCGGCGGGCGAAGCCGACCAGCTCGCCAACCGCGTCGTCGCGGATCCTCATGTCCGGCCTGACTTGAGGATGCCGCGTACGGTCTCCTGGTCTTCGTGGTGTTTGACAAGGACGCCGAGCGCCTCGTCTGCCGCGTCTGCCACGGTCTGCCGTCCGAGGCTTACCGCAGCGCGAGCGAAACCGATCGACTCCGCCACACCGGGTGGTCGGACCAGCGGCAACGTCCGCAACCGGTTCATCGCCACCGCTATCTGCTCAGCGAGCGGAGTTCCGGCCACCTCTGGAACGTTGCGTCGAATTATCTCTGCCTCGCGCTGTTCATCGGGGTGGTCTATCCAGTGGTAGAGACACCGCCGCTTGAGGGCGCCGTGCACCTCCCGGGTGCCGTTCGAGGTGAGTACCACGAAGGGCGGCTCGTCGATCTGGATCGTCCCGTAATCAGGAATGCTCAGCGTCTTGCCCTCCAAGACCTCAAGCAGGAATGCCTCGAACTCGTCGTCCGCCCGGTCGATCTCGTCAATGAGCAGCACGGACGGTCGCTCTTCGACCGCGCGCAGAATCGGCCGTGCGATCAGGAAGTCGCGGTGGTAGATCGAACGGCCGTCATGCCCGGCGCGCACGTGCAGCAGTTGTCGAGCGAAGTCCCACTCGTATAGAGCCTGCGAGCGATCGATGCCGGCATAGCACTGTAGCCGGATCAGGTGCGCACCCAGAACCTCGCTGACTTTCTGCGCCAGCATCGTCTTTCCCACTCCGGGAGCGCCTTCCAGAAACAACGGCATGGCAAGCTGATCGGCGAGATAGACCGCTGCCGCGAGGCCGGGGTCTGTCAGATAGTGTTGCGACGCCAGGATTGCTGCGACCCGTTCCGGGCTAGCGAAGAGCGCATTCGGCATCGTTCGAGATTCCCGTAGGGCGGTAATCTGTGTCGATCGTATGAGTAGCCAGTAACGCGTGATGATCGAGATCTGTGAGTGCTACGAACAGTTCGGTGTGCGGTAGTCAACCCCTGATGAGGCGGCCTGGCGAGAAATGGGTCGGAAAGCCGACAGTAATTGCAGCTGCCTCCGGCGCTGGATGCGAGCAGTGCGTATCCGGGGCAAGGTGGTCACCAGCCGCTGGCTGGACCCGCGCCACGGCGGGGGTCAATCTCGGCTGCCCCACCCGGACCTGAGCAGGCGCAGCGTGCCCGCGCCGGCCAGGTAGGCCACCAGCGCCTCCACCGGCCACCCGAGCGGCTCCGGCGCGGTCTTGGCCGCCGCGCCGTTGGCCGCCAGGGCGTAGACGACGGCGGCGAATGCGGCGACGGTGAGAGCGGCGCGGGCGCCCGCCCACCTCGCCGGCGCCCGCAGGTGCCGGGGACGACCCGTTGACGCCTCGATCGGACCGAAGATGGCGACCAGGACGGCCAGCACCACCGCCAGCATCAGCACCCACGGCAGCCGCCAGGCCAGCCAGGCCGCCGTGCCGGCTTCCGGGGTGGGGAGCAGGCCGAGCCCGTGCAGCGCGCCGACGAGCAGCACGGCCGCGCTCAGGTGCCACAGGAAGACCGTCAGCACGACCGAGTTGACCGCGATCACCGCCTGCCACGGGCGGTCGCGGTGCAGCCACCGTTCCGTCCGCTGCCGCAGCAGCAGGATCAGCCCGAGTTGGGCGGTGGCGACCGCGAGCAGCGCCACGCTGGGCGGGGCGGCGTTGGCCAACCGCTGACCGGGCAGGTTGATCATGCTGATCGGGTACGGGCCAGGGCCGGTGAGCAGGATCGCCACGCCGAGACCGCCGAGGAGCATGGCAACCGCGGCCCGGCGGGACATCGGCAGGCAGCGGGAGCGTGGGCCGCCCGGGCGGCAGTGTCCCTGGCGGGCGTCGTACCAGGCGAATCCAGCTGGTGGACGAGCCAGCCGAACAGGTAGCCGGGCAGGGCCAAGCCGGCCCGTACAGGCCCGGCCGGCGTCCCCGGCGGCGACCAGCAGCACCAACGCCAGCGGCACCAGCAGTCCGAGGCGGCGGTGCAGCGCGTATGACCAGGGTCAGCGGCACCACGGCCAGGTAGGCGGCGAGGAACCACAGCGGGATGGTGGCGAACCAGACGACCGGAGCGGACCCCTCGTCGGCTGGGCGCCGCCGAGCCGGGCGACCAGCGCGCCACCGGCGAGCACCAGGACCAGGGCGCTGGTCGGGCGCAGCAGGCAGGCGCTGCAGCCGACAGCCATCCGATCGCGTCGCCGCCACGGCTGCGGTGGGCGGCCAGCGAGGCGGCGTTGGCGTACCCGCCGACCAGGAAGAACACCGGCATGACCTGGACCGCCCAGGTCAGCGGATAGGCCCAGGGCATCGTGGTCAGGGCCGAGTGCCCGTCGGGTCGGCCGCTCTCGTCGTACTCGACCGCGGATATCGCCCAGTGGCCGAGGACCACCAGGATGATCGCCACCGCGCGGAGCAGGTCGAGGTAGCGCTCCCGGTCCGGCGGCGTATGGGCGGCGAGGCGGGCCAGGCGGCGCATCCTTCGAGCGTAGGCCAGTCCCGGCAGCGGCCGGGGTGGTTGTGGCGCCGGCCCGGGGCACACCCGCGTCATCTCCTGGACCGGCTTACGTTCATGCTGGTCGCGGCATCGGCGCGGGGCGGCGGGCGGGCTCGGTGACGGGCTGTGCGCCAGGTAACAGTTTGAAAACTTCGCCCATGGTCTTGACACGGAGGGGCCTTCAGTAAGAACTTTTACCACTAACAGTTAACAGTCTTTTCCGAAAGGCATCCCATGGTTGATCACGAGTCGGACACCTCCGCGGGCACCGCGGTGGCCGACGCCGACGAGATCGATCGACGGGGTGCCCTCGGTGTCGTCCCCGACGGGATCGACCGGCGCGCTGCCCTCGTCACCTCCGACGGGACACTGGCTCGGGTCCGCACCGGTGCCGCCGAACTGACCGGCGCGCTGCGCCGGGTCGCCGAGCACGTGCTCAGCGACCCGGAGGCGGCGGCCCGGGCCACCATCGTCGAACTGGCCGAACGCAGCGGCACGTCGCCGGCCACGGTCACCCGGTTCTGTCGGGCGATGGGCTTCGACGGCTACGCCGACCTGCGACTGGGCATCGCCGCCGAGACCGGCCGGGCCCGCTCGGCCGGCTGGACCGTCGACATCGGCCGCGAGATCCAACCCGGTGATCCGCTGGAGCGGGTGCTGGAGCAGATCATGGCCGCCGACACCCGGGCCATGCACGACACCGCCGCGCTGCTCGACCTGAGCGAGGTGGAGCGGGCCGCCGTCGCCATCGCCGGCGCCGAGCGGGTGAACATCTTCGGCGCCAGCGGCAGCGCCCTCGTCGGCGAGGAGATGCAGTTCAGCCTGCACCGCATCGGCGTGGCCGCGTGGGCGTGGAACGACGTGCACTCCGGGCTGGCCGCCGCCGCGTTGTTGCGCCCCGGTGACGTCGCGTTGGGCATCTCGCACAGCGGCCAGACCCGCGAGGCCATCGAGATGCTCGCCGAGGGTGGCAGCCGGGGCGCGACCACCATCGCGCTCACCGGGTTCCGCCGGTCGCCGCTGGCCGAGCTGGCCGACATCGTGCTGCTCACCGCCAGCCAGGCCACCACGTTCCGGCCGGACGCGCTGTCGGCCCGGCACCCGCAACTGGTCGTGCTCGACCTGCTCTACATCGCCGTCGCCCAACGTACTCACGACCGCGCCCACGCGGCCTTCCGGCGTACCGCCCAGGCCGTCGACGGGCACAAGGCCGCGAGGGAGGCCACCGCATGATCAGCGCCCAGGGGTACGCCGAGGCGGTCCGGCCGGTCCTCGACCGGCTGGTCGAGCGGGGGTCCGAGGCGCTGGGTCGGGCCGCCGACCTGATCGCCACCAGCCTGCGCGCCGGTGGGGTGCTGCAGGCGTTCGGCGCGGGGCACTCGGAGGTCTTCGCCGCCGAACTCGTCGCCCGGGCCGGTGGGCTGGTACCCACCAACCGGATCTCCCTGCACGACCTGGTGCTGCACGGCGACGCCGCACGCCAGGTGCTCGCCGACCCCAAGCTGGAGCGCGACCCGGCCGTCGCACATCAGCTCTACGCGCTCGCCGCACCTCAGCCGCAGGACGTGTTCGTGGTGGCGTCCCAGTCCGGCATCAACGGTTCGGTGGTCGAACTGGCCCTGCTGGCCACCGGACGCGGTCACCCGTTGATCGCGGTCACCTCGGTCGAGCACACCGGACGGGTGGCCCCGCGGCACCCCTCCGGCCGCCGGCTCGTCGATCTCGCCGACGTCGTGCTGGACAACGGCGCGCCGTACGGCGACGCACTGCTGCCGCTCGAGGGCGGCGGCGCGGTCTGTGCGGTCTCCTCGGTCACCTCGGCGCTGCTGGCGCAGCTGCTGACCGCGGAGGTCGTACGACGGTTCCACCAGGCCGGAGAGGTACCCCCTATCTACCTCTCCGCCAACGTCCCCGGTGGGGACGAGCACAACCTCGCCCTCGAGTCGCGGTACGCCGGGCGTCTCCGGCGCACCGCCTGACCCGACATCACAAGGAGAGTCACACGATGTCCGTTACCCCCGATCTCGACCGCCGGACCCTGCTGCGCCGCGCGGCGGCCGCGGGCCTCCTGGTGACCCCGGCCGCCGGTCTGCTCAGCGCCTGCGCCGGCAGCACGCCGAGCCAGAACGACGACAGCGCCGGGGAGAAGAGCAACGACAACCCCTTCGGCGTGCAGGACGGCAGCGCCGTCAAGGTGGTCATCTTCAACGGTGGGTTGGGTGACGCCTGGGCCAAGGAGGACCAGGCGATCTTCAACGCCAAGTACCCGAACGTCACCGTGAACATGAGCTCCACCCAGAAGATCAAGACCGAAGAGCAGCCGAAGATGGCGACGCAGCCCAGCGACGTCGTCATGAACTCCGGCGCCGACATGATGGACATCAGCACCCTGGTCAACGAGGGGGCCATCGAGCCGCTGGACGACCTGCTCGCCGCGCCCGCCTGGGACAGCGAGGGCACCGTGGCCGACACGCTGCTGCCGGGCACCGTCGGCGACGGCACCTACCAGGGCAAGTTCTTCGTGGTGAACGTGGCCTACACGGTCTGGGGCAACTGGTACAACTCGGTGCTGTTCGACAAGGAGGGCTGGACCCCGCCGAAGACCTTCGACGAGTTCTTCGCCCTCGCCCCGAAGATCAAGGCCAAGGGCATGGCACCGTACGTGTACGACGCCGTGCACGGCTACTACCCGCGCTGGGCGCTGATGGCGACGGTCTGGAAGTCCGCCGGCAAGCAGGCCGTCATCGACATCGACAACCTCAAGGAGAACGCCTGGCGGGCCGAGGGCGTCCTGCCGGCGCTCGAGGCGTGGGAGAAGCTGGTCAAGGACAAGCTGCTGCTGCCCGGCAAGCTCGACCACACCCAGTCGCAGCAGGCGTGGCTCGACGGCAAGGCCGCGTTCATCCAGGTCGGTACCTGGCTGAAGAACGAGATGGCGGCGACCATCCCGCCGGGCTTCGAGATGAAGATCTCCGACTACTGGGGCCTGGGCGCCACCGACAAGGCGCCCAACGACGTCTACGCCGGTGCCGGCGAGGGCATCGTCGTCCCGGCCAAGGCGCCGAACAAGGCCGCCGCCAAGGAGTTCCTGCGCGCGGTGCTCTCCAAGGCCGGTTCGGCGAAGTTCGCCGAGCTAACCAAGTCGCTGGCCTCCACCAAGGGCTCCGGCGACAACGTCCAGGACGCCGCCCTGGCCAGTGCCAACGAGCTGATGAAGAACGCCAGCTCGGACCTGATCTCGATCAAGCTCTGGAACTTCTACGCCGACCTGGACAAGGAGAGCCAGAACCTGTCCGCCGAGCTGATGGCCGGCCGGCTGACCGCCGCGCAGTTCGTCGACAAGATGCAGGCCGCCGCCGACAAGGTCGCCAAGGACTCGTCGATCACCAAGCAGACCCGCGACGCCTGATCCGAACGGAAAGAGTGAGTCCCATGCGGCACGGTGTTGCGCGTTTCGTCACGGGTTTCCTGGCCCTGCCGGTCGGGCTGTACCTCTTCTACGTGGTGTGGCCCTTCCTGCAGGCCGCCGGGTACTCGCTGACCGACTGGGGAGGTTACTCCGACAGGCAGCAGTTCGTCGGGCTGGACAACTACCTCCGGCTCTTCTCCGACGAGCTGATCAGGAAGGCGTTCTGGCACAACGTGTTCTTCCTGATCACCGTGCCGCTGTTCACCATCGCGCTGGCCCTGTTCCTCGCGTTCCTGCTCAACGTGGGCGGACGCGAGGACAAGGCCGGCATCCGGGGAGTGTTCGGCTCCGGGCTCTACAAGGTCATCTTCTTCTTCCCGCAGGTGCTGTCCCTGGTCGTCATCGCGGTGATGTGGCAGCAGATCTACCGCGCCGACGGCCAGGGCCTCATCAACGGCATGCTGATGAAGATCGGGCTGGTCAGCGAGGACGAGCCGATCACCTTCATGTACGACCCGGAGCCCTTCCTCGGCGTACCGGCGGTGCTGTGGTGGCTGCTGCTGATCGCGGTCTGGAGCGGCGCCGGCTTCTACATGGTGCTCTTCTCCGCGGCCATGCAGTCCATCCCGAAGGACGTCTACGAGGCGGCCATCCTCGACGGCGCCGGCCGGTTCCACACCTTCTTCCGGATCACCCTGCCGCTGCTGCGGGACACCGTCTCGGTGGCGTGGGTCTACCTGGGCTTCATCGCCCTGGACATGTACGCCCTGGTGTTCGTCATGACGCCCAGCCAGGGGGGCCCGAACCATGCCAGTGAGATCTTCGCGTCGGTGCTGAACTTCACCGCCTTCCAGAAGGGCCAGTTCGGCTACGCCTGTGCGATGGGCGTGGCACTGGCAATCTTCACGATCCTGCTGGCCGCTCTCCAGCTGAGGATCACCCGTCGTGAGCGGATCGAGTACTGAGGAGACCTGGACGATGAGCACGGTGACCCACACCCCGGGTGGCCTGGCCGGCCCCGACCAGACTCCACCACCCGGCCGTACGCCGGAACCGCGCGCCGCCGTCGGCGGCGGCCGCGCCGGGGCCCGGTTCTTCAACGGCTTCTCGCATCTGTTCCTCGCCGTCTGGGCGATCATGGTGGTCTACCCGCTGCTGTGGGTGGTGATGTCGGCGCTCAAGACCGACTCGGAGGTCATCCGCAAGCCGCTGTCGCTGATCCCCGAGCGGTTGCAGTGGGGCAACTTCGCCCGGGCCTGGACCGAGGGGCACATCGGCTCGTTCTTCCTCAACACCGTCCTGGTGCTGACCGGCAGCGTCTTCCTCACCATGCTGCTCGGCTCGATGGCCGCCTACGTGCTCGCCCGCTACGAGTTCCGGGGCAACCGGCTGATCTACTACATGTTCCTGTCCGGGCTGACCCTGCCGATCTACCTGGCCGCGGTGCCGCTGTTCAAGGGCGTCTACAACACCGGCGTGGTGCTGCCGTTCCTCGGGCCGAACAGCCACTTCATGCTGATCTTGGTCTACGTGGCCTGGTCGCTGTCGTTCACCGTCTTCTTCATGCACTCGTTTTTCCGTACCCTGCCGAACGCGATCGCCGAGGCGGGCATGGTCGACGGTGCCTCGCACAGCCGGTTGTTCTTCAGCGTGATGCTGCCGATGGCCAAGCCGGGCCTGATCAGCATCGGCATCTTCAACGTCCTCGGCCAGTGGAATCAGTGGTACCTGCCGACCCTGCTCATGCAGTCGGTGGCCGGGGAGCCGAAGAACCAGGTCATCTCCCAGGGCCTGATCGAGCTGTCGGTCAACCAGGGCTACCGTTCCGACTGGTCCGGCCTGTTCGCCGGGGTCACCATGGCGATGCTGCCGGTGCTCATCGTCTACATCGTCTTCCAACGCCAGGTGCAGTCCGGCCTCACCGCCGGCGTCAGCAAGTAACCGCCGGCACACCGCCGCACAGGACGTGCTCGGTCCGGGAACCAACGGCCTGCACCCGAGTCCGACCGACCCGGACCGAGCGCGCGACACATCAGTCGAGGGTGATCCCCAACCGGTCGCGCAGGGCCGCCGTCCCGGTAGCGGTGAGGCGTACGGCGCGGCCGGACCCGATGCGTACCACCCACCCGTTGCCGAGGAACAGCTCGCACAGCTTCGCGCCGACCAACCCGCCGAGGTGCTCCCGTCGTTCCGTCCAGTCGAGGCAACCCCGTACCAGCGGCCGGCGGCCTGGCCGGGGCTGCGCCGGATCCCAGCCGATCAGGTCGATCAGCCAGGACCGGCCGGCCGGGGTGAGCGCGAAGCCGCCGCCGCAGTCCAGCAGCCCTCGCCCGGCCATCGCCTCGGTCACCGCCACGCCGAGCCGTCCGGCCAGGGGGTCGTAGCAGGTACGGCCCCGGCGCAGGGCCGCGCTGGCGGTGGCCGCCCGCAGACCACCGGTTCGGACGGGACCCGGTTCGAACCGGGCCGACAGGTCCTCCAGCAGTTGCGCCACTGACGGGTCGGCGAGCCGCACGTACCGGTGCCGGCCTTGGCGCCGCTGGACGAGCAGGCCGCCCTCGACGAGACGGTGCAGGTGCCCGGTGGCGGTGGAGGGCGCGACACCCGCGTGTGCGGCGAGTTCGCTCGCGGTCCACGCCCGGCCGTCGAGCAGGGCGAGGCAGATTCCCGCGCGGGTCTCGTCGGCCAGCAGCGCCGCGAGCGCCGCGAGGTCAGCAGCGGAGGTCACCCGCCCATTGTCGGGTACGACGGTTCGGCGCTGGCCGAAGGATCGTGGCCGTAGCCTTCGCCGCATGCAGGAGATCCACGGCGGCGCGGCCGCCCTCGCGGTGCCGACCCGACGTTCGTCGTGCCACCCGTCCCACCCGCTTCCACCGGCGTCGCCTGGCTGCGCGCCACGGTGGGCCGGTTCAGCATGGGCAGCGGGTGCGAGCGGCGGCGCGGATGAGCGGTTTCGCGGCGCTGCACCGCACCGGCGAGCCGCTGGTGCTACCGAACGTGTGGGACGTCGCGTCGGCCCGGTTCCTGGTCGAGGTCGGGTTCGCCGCACTCGGCACCACCAGCCTCGGCGTCGCGGCCACCAACGGCCTGCCCGACGGCGCGAGGGCCACCGGGGCCGAGACCCTGGCGCTCGTGCGCCGGCTGGCGGCACTGCCGGCTCACCTCACCGTCGACATCGAGACCGGATCGGTCGCCACGGCGGTCGCGGTGGCCGAGGCCGGCGCGGTGGGCGTCAACGTTGAGGACGCGATGGGCCCGGCGGCCGAGCACGCGGCACTGATCCGGTCGGTGAAGCGGGAAGCGCCGGGACTGTTCGTCAATGCCCGTACCGACACGCACTGGCAGCGAAACGGCGACCTGGCAGAGGCGGTGAGTCGAATCCGACGCTACGCGGACGCCGGTGCGGACGGCGTCTTCGTCCCCGGCCTGGCCGAGCCCGCCGACATCGCGGCGGTGGTCGCCGCCGTCGACGTACCGGTCAACATCCTGTTCCTGCCGGACCGGCACACGGTGGCCGCCCTGGCCGAGCTGGGTGTGCGGCGGATCAGCACCGGCTCGCTGCTGTTCCGGGCGGCCCTGGCCGCCGTCGTGGACACCGCGACAGCGGTACGCGACGGGCGCACCGTACGCCCCGACCTCCCGTCGTACGCCCGGGTCAACGTCGGGTCCGGTGAGCGCGTCGCGGGGGACGTTCCCTGACGGCATCGGTGCGCCGTCCGGCCCGGCCCAGCACCAGGGTGGTACGCAGGTTGAGCGTCACGGCGCCACCGAACTCGTCGACCAGTCGGCCGAGCGCGGCCAGCCCGCGTTGCTGCTGCTCCGGCGACCGGGTCAGGAACGGTCCGAAGGTCCGTACCAGGTCGAGGTAGCGTTCCTTGGCCAGCGGCAGTTCGTGACCGAAGACCTCCTTGCGGACGTCGAGAAACTGCCCGTGGTCGACGACGTCCTGATGGAACCAGTCCGCCGGCCGTTCCCGTACGGTCGGGTCGATCCCGTGCAGCGCGGCCCGGACCGCCGCCCGTTGATCGGGTTCGGCGTAGTCGTAGCGGTGCCCGAAGATCGCCAAGGTGCCGCCGGGCGCGAGTGCCTGGCGAGCGCGCGTGTTGCGGGTGGCCGGGTCCAGCCAGTGCCAGGCCATGGCGCAGGCCAGCACGTCGACCCCGCCGGCGGGCGGCGTCCACCGTTCGAAGATGTCGCCGTGGATGCGAACATGCGGATGCCGGGTGGCCAGCAGTGCCGCCATTCGTGGGTCGGGTTCGAGGCAGATCAGGGGTGCGCCGACGCGGGCGAGCACGTCGGTCCCTTTGCCGGTGCCGGCACCGATCTCGACAACCGACGTCGGCGTGCCGCCGTGGTAGGCGACGATCTGGTCGGCGATCTCGGGCGGATAGCCCGGCCGGACGCTCTGGTACAGCTCGGCTGTCGACCCGAACACGTCCACCACCTCACTCCCTCCGGTCATGACGTCGCCTCCGCCTCGCGTAGCGAGTCGACCGCGGCCTGGCTGCCCTCGCTCAGGTCCATGCCCAACGCCTGGAGCATCACCACCAACGCGCCGAGCGCGAGGGTGCCCCGCAGCTCCTGCGGCCCGGCGCTGGACAACCGCCCGGCGTGCTGCAGAACCCGGCCGACCAGGGCCCGGCAGTGCGCCGCGACCACCTCGTCGGAGCGGGCCGCAGCGCAGGCCTGCAACCATAGGCCGGTCACGACGCCGTCCGCGATGAGCGTCCGGAAGCCGGCGCGCATCGCCGGCAACGGCTCGGCCGGATGCACGCCGGCCTCCTGCTGGAGCACCTGCCCGATCCGGGCCTCCAACTCGTCTAGACAGGCCAGGAACAGGTTGCGCTTACTGCCGAAGAGCCGGAAGACGTACGGCTGTGACACGCCCATCCGGTCGGCCACCTTCTGTATCGACGCTGTTGTCAGCCCGTGGTCGGCGAAGACCCGCATGCCGATGTCGATCGCGTCCGCACGCCGTCGTCGGGCCGTGCTCCGTTGTTCCACCACAGCCGGAGCCTGACACTAGTAACCACTTACAAACAAGACCGCACCCTCCGCCCTCGGATCCGTGAGCTGGTCGGCCCGGACAGCAGCAGCCGTAGCGAACCGCGCACCACGTCGGCGGAGGCGGGGGCGGCGCTGGTGTGCCGGGCGATGGGTTGTGTCGCACTGTCGGTGTCGGCCTCGTGGGCGCCAGTGACATCGCGTCACCTGTCTGGCTGCGGGAATGTCATGGTCAGGTGGTGACATCGCGGCCCTGTCCGGTGCGAGCGGCGCGCGCTGCAATGGATGACATGCCCAGTACCCGGCTGACCCCCGCGCGGTCCCGACCAGCGGTCGACAGCTGCCGACCCTTCGGCGCCCACCTGCGGATGAACTGGTGGAAGCCGCTCCTGGTCATCGTCGTGCCGCCGCTGGTGATGCTGGTCCTGCAGGTTCTGCTCTATCTGGTGGTCGGTGTCGTCGAGGGTAGCGACGATCCGATGGCACCCACCTTCACTCCGCTGAAGTTCCTGGCTGTCAACATCAGCGTGGGCGTGGCGGGCGTGCTGGCGATCCTGCTCCTGGCGTGGACCGCCAGGGTGCCGTGGCGCAGCCTGATCAGCTTCCCGCGAACGTTCGACGCAGGCCGCCTGGTGCGGTACCTGCTCGGCGCGGCGCTGCTGGTGGGCGCCGGGATCGGTGTGGTGGCGCTTGTCGCACCCGACGCGCCGGGCTGGACCGGCTTCGGCATCACGGGCACGACGATCGCCATGCTGGTGATCGTTCTGCTGAGCACCCCGATCCAGGCCACCGGCGAGGAGTTGATGTTCCGAAGCGCTGTGCTGCCCGCCGCCGCGTCCTGGGTGCGTAAGGTCCGGCCGGCCCTGGCCCTCGGGCTGGTGATCTCCAGCCTGGGCTTCGCCGTGGTTCACGGGTCGACCGACCCCTGGCTGTTCGGCTACTACGCCGCGTTCGGCGTCTCCACCGGGCTGATGGCGATCATCAGCCGCGGCATCGAGGCCCCGGTTGCGTTCCACGTCGCCAACAACGTCCTGTTCACGACCGTCAACACGGTGATGGCCGGCGGTGAGGGCTTCGCGATCGACAGGTCCACCGACACCGGCGACGCGTCCCTGCTGATCCTCGCCGTCGTCAACATCGCCATGGTTCTGCTCGTGTGGCTGCGCGAGCGGTGCACTCGGACCGGCAAATAGCGTCGGAGGTGTCCACGATCCCGCCGCCGGCCGCCCGTCGGATGGCAGGGTGTTGTCCATGGACAGGAAGCAGGTCGCCGACTGGATCGCCGTCTACGAGCGGCTCTGGCGGACGCCGGGCACGCAGGAACTGGACACGCTCTTCACCGAGGACGCGAGCTACCAGCAGGGACCGTACTGGACGCCCGTGGTCGGCCTGCCGGCCATCGCCCGGATGTGGGAGCAGCAGCGCAAGGGCCCCGACGAGGTGTTCGAGATGACCACGGACATCGTCGCGGTCGACGGCGACACCGCGGTGTCGCGCCAGGAGGTCCGCTACGGCGACCCGGTCGACCAGGAGTACCGCGACCTCTGGATCATCCGCTTCGCTGACGACGGACGTTGCCGGTCGTTCGAGGAGTGGCCGTTCTGGCCGGGACAGCAGCCGGCCGACCCGCCGGACGGATCGTGACCGAGAAAACTCTCGCCCTGCACGACCGCTGCGACGAAGCTCAACGGCCGTGCAGGGGTGTCTGGCGGCGGCCGTCACGGTGCCGGAGCGTGGCCCAGTGCCGCCTTGACGATCCGGATGGCCTCGGTGGGGTCGATGCCGACGCTGGTGACGACCTCCGCGTAGTCGCGAGCGGCGCGGCGGGCCCGCTCACGGGCCTGCTCACCGGCGGCCGAGACGAACGAGCCGGCCCGACCGCGGGTCTCGATCAGCCCGGCCTCCTCCAGCTCCCGATATGCCCGTGCGACGGTGTTGATGGCGAGACCGAGGTCGCCCGCGAGGCGGCGGATCGTCGGCAGTCTGGTGCCGACGGCGAGCGAGCGGTCCTGGATCTGCCTCGCTAGCTGAGCCCGGAGCTGCTCGTACGGCGGCGTCGGCGAGGCCGTGTCGATGACGATCATCGGGCGGCTTCCGTGAGATCTGTCTGTCGCATGTCCCGACCCCCGAATGTCGCAAGTTCTGTTTTCTCATAATGAGTCAAAGAATGCGGCAGTATCAACCTCGACGCCGGGAGCCTGGTGGTCGTCGAGATCAGCGACACCGGCGCAGTCCTGCGGATCGAACCCGTCGGGTGATCCGGCCGGGTATGCCGTCCCACGGCGGCCGGATGCGGTGGTCAGTAGCGGATCAGCCGGTGCAGCCGCAGGAACGTCTCGGTGAAGCCCAGCTTCGGCCACGCTCGCGAGGAGAGCAGGTTGGTGACTCGCCAGTCGGTGACCACGCTGTCGAAGCCGGCGGACACCGCCCAGTCGACGACCGCGGTGCCGAGGGCCCGTCCGGCGCCGACGCCCCGGGCGTGCGGCACGACCGCCGCGAACCCGAGGAACCCGGCGTGTTCGGGGCGGGCCAGGCTCAGGTGCGAGCTCGACCTCTCCAGTGCGCAGCCGATGGCGGAGCCGATGACCTGGCCGTCCGCTTCGGCCACGAAGGTGGCGTACGCGGGGTTGTCGATGTCCGCCGCCCATTCGGCGGCGGCTTCCTCGAGCGTGCCCATCGGGCCGGCCGAGAACGTCGGCGACCGTCCCTGGTGCCGCGGCAACTCGAGATCGAGCTGGGCGAGTGCCGGGATGTCGGCCCGGGTCGCCCGACGCACCGACAGCCCGGCCGGCGTGACCGCCGCCGGTGGGGCGGCGGGTCGGATGGCGTGCGCGTGCTGCTGGCCGAAGCCCAGCCGGAACCAGGCTTGCACCAGCTCCGGGTCGTGCGCCGGCACGACGACGTAGTGTGCCGTGCGGCCCTCGTCGACCCAGCGGGTTGCGGCGAGCGCGTACAGGTCGCGCAGCACCTCGGGATCGGTGGCCGCCAGCCCGGCGGCCTCCACCCAGATGTTCGGCCCCCACAGCTGGGACGGCTTCGGCGCACCGAGGACGAAACCCACCGGTACGCCGCCGCGGTAGGCGACCGCCCCCGAGGCGTCCGGCGTCTCGTACCCGGTGGTCAGCTCGGCCAGCGTCGCCGCGGCGTCCTCGAACCGGGCGGACAGCAGCGGCTGGGCGACGCGGTGCCGGCGGTGTCGTTCGGCGAGCAATGTGGCGCAGGCAGCCAGGTCGGCGGCCGTGAACGGCCGCAGCTCGGTGCGGGGCATGGCCGGACCCTACGCGCCGCCGGTGTCGCGGTCATCCTGGTTTCGACGGCGCGGCCTCGGCGGTGACCGGCTGCCGCAGGATGGTGCGCCGTCTGTCGGGTGCGACCCTGCGGAAGTCACTGAGATAGATCTCGTGATGCCGTCCGGTCATGCGCAGCCCCTGGGCCGGGATGAACTCGTCATGCAGGTCGGCGAGCACGGCGGCTTCGTCGTCGAAGGAGCCCACGTGCAGTGTCTGTACGCATCGCCCCTCGGACAACGGTTCCAGGCGGATGTCGTCGAGGCGTACCGGCTTGTTCTTCGCTCCCGCCTGCCCGATGGCGGCGTCGAACATGGCCCGGTCGATCCAGTCCGGAACCATGAGCAGCAGGGTCCAGTTCCACAGTGACTTGTCCCGGGACGTGGTGAAGGCGGCCATGTCGTCGGCCCACCACAGGCCCTCAAGTGGCGGAACGACGTAGTCGCGGCCGAGGTAGCGCTTGCTGGCGAACTTCAGCTTGTACGCCACCGGATAGAGCGCCTCGACGGCGGTGGTGAACGCGGGTGAGGTGTTCGGATCGCCGTGGCCGTCGATCATGAGGTACCGCAGGTCGGGTACGTCGACGATCCGGAACCGTCCCGGTGGTGCCCGGTAGGCGTCGATGGTCTTCCTGAAGTCGATCTTGTCTGTCATCGCGTGCCTGGACCTGTGCGCCCGGCGAAGAGGTCGACCGTCACGCGCCCAGGCTAACGACCCGGGCGACGGATTGGCGTGTGGACCCGAAAAGCACAGTGGCAAGGAGAAGAACTCCTTGCCACTGTCAACATATACCGCACCCCGGGGATTGCGGCAAGACCCCGGTCGTGGCGCACAATCGTCCGCCGAGCGAAGGAATTGGCATACCTGGGGGATTCATGTTCGATGTGATAATCGTCGGTGGTGGGCCGACCGGCATGATGCTGGCGAGCGAATTGCGGCTACGGCACGCCAGCGTGCTCGTGCTGGACAAGGAGGCCGAGCCGCCACCGTTCGTACGGTCGCTCGGGCTGCACGTGCGCAGTATCGAGGTGATGGATCAGCGCGGGCTGTTGGAGCGGTTCCTGGAGAACGGTAAGCAGTTTCCGATCCGGGGATTCTTCGCGGGGATCGACAAACCAGCCCCCGACGGGCTGGACACCGCCCACGGATATGTGCTCGGCATTCCGCAGCCACTCACCGACCGGCTGCTCGCCGTGCATGCGGCCGAGATGGGAGCTGAGATCCGGCGGGGCTGCGCGGCGGTCGGGTTGGCGCAGGACGACGACGGGGTGACCGTCCAGCTCGGTGACGGCAGCGCGTCGTCGGTGCGCGCGCGGTTCGTGGTCGGCTGTGACGGCGGACGCAGCACCGTTCGCAAGCTGCTCGGGGTCGGGTTTCCCGGCGAGCCGTCGCGGGTGGACACGCTGCTGGGCGAGATGGCGGCCACGGCGTCTCCGGAGGAGATCACCGAGGTGGTGACCGAGGTGCGCAGGACCGAGAAGCGGTTCGGCGTCGGGCCGTCTGGCACGCCGGGGGTGTTCCGGGTGGTCGTGCCGGCGCAGGGCGTGGTCGAGGACCGGTCGACGCCGCCGACGCTTGCCGAGTTCACGCAACAGCTACGGGCGTACGCGGGCACCGACTTCGGGGTGCATTCGCCCCGCTGGCTGTCGCGCTTCGGCGACGCCACCCGCCAGGCCGAGCGTTACCGGGTCGGACGGGTGTTCCTGGCCGGCGACGCGGCGCACGTGCACCCGCCGCTCGGCGGGCAGGGGCTGAACCTCGGGATCCAGGACGCGTTCAACCTGGGCTGGAAGTTGGCGGCGGCGATCAACGGCTGGGCGCCGGACGACCTGTTGGACACCTACGAGTCCGAGCGGCATCCGGTGGCGGCGGACGTGCTCGACAACACGCGTGCCCAGATGGAGTTGACCACCAACGAACCGGGGCCGCAGGCCGTCCGACGGTTGCTGACGCGGCTGATGGACTTCGACGACGTCAACCGGTACCTGATCGAGAAGATTACGGCGATCAGCGTCCGGTACGACCTCGGCGAGGACCATGCCCTGCTCGGGCGGCGGCTGCGTGACGTCCAGCTCACCCGCGGGCGACTGTTCGAGCTGCTGCGCTCCGGCGCCGGGCTACTGCTCGACCAGACCGGGCGGCTCTCGGTGGAGGCCTGGCGTGACCGGGTGGACCACGTCGTCGACGCCAGCGAGGAACTGGACGCGCCGGCGGTCCTGCTTCGGCCCGACGGACACGTCGCGTGGGTCGGCGAGGACCAGCAGACCCTTGAGGTGGCGCTGGCCAGGTGGTTCGGTGGTGCTCACTGACGCGCACTGAGGAACGAGGAGGTCTGCATGCCGTTACCGCGCTGGCTCGCCCGGTTCAACAAGCGGGTCGTCAACCCCCGGGAGATCCGTCGGGGGGTCCGACCGGTCCTGACCCATGTCGGCAGGTCGTCCGGCAGGACGTACCAGACTCCGCTCGACGCCCATCCGCTGCCCGACGGATACCTCTTCGTGCCCCTGTACGGGCCGCGTACCGACTGGGTGCGAAACGTCCTGGCGGCGGGCACGGCGCGGCTGTCCGTCGGCGGCGAACAGGTGCAGTTGGCTGATCCCCGGTTGGTGCGCAAGCAGGAGGTCTGGTCGCTGCTCCCGGCGGGCACCAAGGCGCCACCGGGTGTCTCCGACGAGTCCGAACTGCTGCGGATGAACGTCCGGCCGGGCTGACGAGCGGACGGAGGTCGGCGCCGGTCTGTCGCACGGGCCGGGCAGAATCACGTCCGTGCTGGTGGCGGTGGTCTCTGACGAGCGGGGTGGAGGAGTGCTGCACCCTCTCGACCCGGCCGGAGCGCCGCTGGGCGCGCCCGAACCGGTCGTCGACCTCGCCGCCGCGGTGGCCGCCCGCGAGCGCACCGATCGGCCGCGCTGGGTGTGGGCGTCCGGGGCCGCGCTCTACCCGACGCTGCTACGCGCCGGGGTCGCGGTGCAACGGTGCCACGACGTGGAGCTGACCGAGGCGCTGCTGCTCGGGTACGCCGGCCGGTGGGGTGAGCCGCGGGCGCTGGCGGCGGCCTGGGCGCGGCTGACCGGTGCGCCGGTGCCGGCTGATCCGCCGCCGCGCGCCGCCATCCCGCCCGGCGCGGGGCAGACCGCGCTCTTCGACGCCGTCCGGGTCCGCCGGGTCCCGGCATCACCGCGCTGACCCGGGTGTACGCCGACCAGCTCACCCGGGTCGCCGCGACCGGTGATCCGGGGCGGTTCCGGCTGCTGGTGGCAGCCGAGTCCGCCAGTGCGCTGATCGCGTCTGAGATGGGTGCGGCCGGGCTGCCCTGGCGGGCCGACGTGCACGACGCGGTGCTCGCCGAGTTGCTGGGCGAGCCCTCTCCGATGGGTGGGCCGCCGCCGGCTGGCGGAGCTGGCCGCGCGGATCGCCGACGCGTTCGGGGTCCGGCAGGTGCACGCGGACAGCCCGGCCGAGCTGCTGAAGGCGTTCGCCCGGGTCGGCGTGGAGCTGCCGAACACCCGCGCCTGGGTGCTGCGCGGGGTCGATCACCCGGCGGTGCCGCTGGTCCTGGAGTACAAGGAGCTGTACCGGATCTGGACGGCACACGGCCGGGCCTGGCGGGACGCCTGGGTCCGCGACGGGCGGTTCCGACCGGAGTACGTTCCGGGCGGCGTGGTGTCCGGGCGGTGGGCCACCCGGGGTGGCGGCGCGTTGCAGATCCCGAAGGTGATCCGCCGGGCGGTGGTGGCCGACCCGGGCTGGCGGTTCGTGGTGGCCGACGCCGGGCAACTGGAGCCACGGGTCCTGGCGGCCGTCTCCGGTGACGTCCGGCTCGCCGCCGCCGGGGCAACCGGTGATCTCTACGCCGCGCTGGCCCGGGACGCGTTCGACGGCGACCGGGCCCGGGCCAAGCTGGCGCTGCTCGGCGCCATGTACGGGCAGACCGGCGGGGCGGCGGTCCCGGCCCTGGCGGTGCTGCGACACAGCTACCCGACCGCGTTCGACCACGTCGAGACGGCGGCACGGACCGGGGAGGCCGGCGGGTTGGTGCGCTCCTGGCTGGGGCGGACCTGCCCGCCGGGTACGGGGGGATTCGGTGCCGACGACGCCCCGGTGGACCCGGACGATGCCGGTGGCGTCCAGTCGCCGCGCGCCCGGGCGGCCCGGTCCCGGGGCCGGTTCACCCGCAACTTCGTCATCCAGGCGACCGCGGCCGAGTGGGCGTCCACCCTGCTCGCGGTGCTCCGCGGCGAGTTGGCCGGCAGCCCGGCCGAGCTGGTCTTCTTTCAACACGACGAGGTGATCGTGCACTGCCCGGCGGAGCAGGCCGCGCAGGTCGCCGAGGCGGTCGACCGGGCCGGTCGGCGCGCCACCACGCTGCTGTTCGGGGACACACCGGTCCGCTTTCCGTTGGATTTGTCCATCGTCGAGTGTTACGCCGACGCGGCGTGATCGTCCTGGACCAACCGCCGACCGCGTACGCCGGCAAGAAAAGTTCACCTTGATTTCGTGGTCCGTGCATCTTCGAACAACCGGGAATTAGCCCACTCGAAAAGGCGTCACCCGCTGTTTTGGCGTACGCCCGCGGTATGTCACCCTGGCTCCGCAAAACGTGACCACGTCGATCGACGTGATGTCGATGCCAGGGAGGCGGCATGGCCAGACGCGTCTATCTGCACATCGGTGCGCCGAAAACGGGAAGCACCTATGTGCAGAACGTGCTCTGGAACAACAGTGCCGCCCTGGCGGACGCCGGCATTCTGTTGCCGGCCAGTGCGGCGGCGCACGACCACGCGATGGCGGATCTGCGCGCGGCGCCCTGGCGGGACAGTGACGCCTACTGGACGTGGGACCGGCTGGCCGAGAAGGTACGCGATTGGCCCGGTGACGCGATCATCAGCAACGAAGGGCTGGGCGCGGCGACCGATGCCCAGGCCGCCCGGGCGGTGCAGAGCCTGGAGGCCGCCGAGGTCCACGTCATCGCGGCCGGCCGTGACCTGTGGCGGACGTTCCCGTCCTTCTGGCAGCAGAGCGTCCGGGCGCGCAGCGGCTGGCGGTTCGGGGCCTTCCTGCGCGCCGTCGAGGAGGGCAGGGCCAACGCCTTCTGGCACAACCACACCGCACCGGCCATGCTGCGCCGCTGGGGCGACCTGGTCCCCGCGCAGCACCGGTACCTGGTGACGGTTCCGCCGCCCGGCGCACCGAGGGACCTGTTGTGGCAACGGTTCGCCGGCATCCTGGGCATTCCCGACGGGCTGTGCGAGCTGGCCGAACCCACCTCGAACCCGTCGCTCGGCGCGGCCGAGATCGAACTGCTCCGCCGGGTCAACCTGGCGTTGGGCGACAGGTATCCGCTGCGGACGCCGTACCAGAAGGTGGTCCACCGGCACCTGGTCGACGCCGTGCTCAAGCGGCGCGAGGGGGTGTCGTTCGGCGTCGGTCTGGACCGGGCCGACTGGGTGCGGGAGCTGGCCGAGCAACAGATCAAGGAGCTTCAGGACTATCCGTGTCGGATCGTCGGTGACCTCGACGAGCTGCGGCCCATCGCGATGCGGGAGAGCCTCAGCCCCGACGAACTGAGCGAGGACCAGTTGCTCCAGGTCGCCGTCGAGACCATCGTCGGCATGCTGGACAACGCCGACACCCTCAGTCAGCGGCTGGAGGACCAGCCCGACAACGTGAACGTCCTCGCCCGGCTGCGGACCCGCGCGGCCGGTGGCGTCAAGCGCCGGCTGCGGCTGGCCACCCGTCGCGAGCCGTGACCCGGCGTGCTCTCGGCATCTGTCCGGCCCGCGCCACGCGACGGGCGGTGTCACCCATTGTGTGTCCCAGCCAGGTAGAGCTGAGCGGACAGCCGAGGATCTCCGTGCTGGTCGCGTGTGCGGACGTGGGCCGAGAGATGTCCGTGCAGTCCGGATAGATACCCAATTTACACCAAATGCCCCGCCACTCTCCTCCGACCGCTGTCGTTGCAAACGGTGTGCGTAGGACGGGAGGGTCGGGGTCACGTGGCCCCGACCGCTCCCACGCTGGAGGGAGCGCAGCTCTGAACCGGATCGCAGGAATGATCATCGCTGCGGGGGGTGGCCGTCGGATCGGCGGGCCGGAGGCCCTGCTGCACCAGGGCGGCAAGCCGCTGGTCGACCAGATGATCGACACGCTGACGGAGGCGGGCTGCGGGCAGATCGTGGTCGTCCTCGGTGCCGCGGCCGACCAGGTCCGCGAGACCGCCGACCTGAGTCGCGCCACGGTGGTGGTCAACCGCGCCTGGGGTACCGGCGTGGGTTCGTCCATCCGGGCCGGCCTGGCCGGCATCGACGACGACCGGGTCGAGGCGGCGGTGGTGGTGCCGGTGGACATGCCGGGGCTCACCGCCGCGGCGGTCCGTCGGGTAGCCGCGTTGCCCTTCCCCGACGTGCTGGTCTGTGCCACCTACAACGGCCTACGCGGTTACCCGATGCTGTTCGGCCGCCGACACTGGCCGGGCATCGCCACCCTGGCCAGTGCCGATGTCGGCGCCCGCCCGTACCTGTTGGCGCACAAGGACCAGATCGTCGACATCGCCTGCGACGCGGTCGCCGACGGCAGCCGCGTCGACACCCCCGAGCTGATGGCCCTCTACGGCCTAACCGTCCCCGAACAACGCGTCGGCGTCTGACCACCCACCCTTTCCGGTGGTTGATCATGAGGTTGGCGGCAGGTTGAAGATCAGAGAGTGCCGCCAACCTCATGATCAACAGGGCTGGGTGGGGGGCGACCGGTCAGGGTGTGGGCAGGTCGAACAGGTCGGCGGCGGCCTGCCAGCAGACCGTCCGCAGCCAGTCGTCGCCCAGGTCGAGCCGGGCCAGGCCGGTCAACTGGTCGGCGTACGGGTAGGGGATGTTGGGGAAGTCGCTGCCCAGTAGCACCTTGCCGGCCAGCCCCAGCGCACGCAGTCGGGGCAGTTCGTCGGCGGGGAAGGGCACGAACCGGTCGAAGAAGGGCGTGAACGCCATCGTGGTGTCCAGGCGTACCCGCTCGTGCCGGTCGGCGAGATCCAGGAAGGCGGAATAGTCCGGAGCACCCAGGTGGGCGACGATCGCGGGCAGCCGGGGGTGCCGGGCGAGCAGTGCGGCGAACGGCTCCGGCCCGGTGTGCGCGGTGCCCACCGGCGCGTGCCCGGCGTGCACGACCACCGGCACGCCGGCCTCGGTGAGCAGGTCCCACACCGGCGCCAACGCCGCGTCGGTGGGGGCGAAACCGCCGACCTGGACGTGCACCTTGAACACCCGGGCACCGGCGTCGATCGCCTCGGCGACGTAGCGCGGCGCCGTCGGCTCGGGGAAGAAGGTGGCCGAGGGCAGGCATCCAGGGGTGTCGCGGGCGAAGTTGAGCGTCCACCGGTTCAGTTGCTCCGCCATGCCGGGCCGGTGGGCGTACGCGAGCGCGCTGAACGCCCGTACCCCCAGCCGACGGAGGTGGTCGACCCGTTCGGCGTCGCTCCACCGGTAGCGGATCGGCCACTCCAGCCCCACCAGCGGGCCGGCCGAGTCGAAGTACTCCCACACCTGGCGGCGCAGCCTCGGCGGCAGGAAGTGCACGTGCACGTCGGCCAGACCGGGCAGGCCGAGCCGTTGCCAGAACCGTGGCACCACCTCGTCGGCGGCCACGATCACCGGGTCGACGGCCTCGACGCTCACAGGTCGAGGTTGAACTTCTGCAGCACCGAGGGAGCGACCAGCCCGACCGCGGCCAGCACCGACACGACGGTCAGCGCGGTGCGGACCACGACGATCTCGGTCTTGCCGCCGGCCCGCAGCGCGATGCTGTCGGGCAGGCTGATCGGTGTCCACATCCGGCGTTTGATCGGAATCGGCCACAGGATCGGTACGCCGGCCCGGGTGATCATGTCACCGATGATATGCACGAAACAGCCCACGCCGACGGCCAACCCGATCATCGGATAACCCCGGTCGCCGGGCAGGTTCGCGGCGGTGAACGAGGCCGCGCCGGCCGAGACCAGGGTGACGATGACCCAGCCCGCGCGCTCGGCCCACTCGTCGAACAGGCCCCGCAGGGCGAGACCGATCATGAAGAACAGGATGCCGATGACCGCCCACTTGCCGTACCGCGCGCACAGTGTGGTGGTGCCCCAACCCACCAGCACCGTGAACGGGATGGTGTGGGTGAGCGTCCGGTGACCGTTGCTGCGCTTGGGATCGCGGCTGAGCTTGGTGGCGTAGTAGACGCCGAGCGAGACCTTCTCCACCACCTCGGCGATGAACAGCGAGAAGACGCCGAACGTGCGGGCCACGGTGGCGCCACCCTGGTTGCGGGTGACCTTGCCGGACAGGTCGAGATCGGGCAGCAGCGCCCCACCGGCGCAGACGGCGGTGCCGACGGCCAACGCCAACGGCGACTGCTCGTAGTCGTAGAAGTGCTGTAGCGCCCAGGACCCGCTCAGCCATACCGCCGCGCCAGACAGCGCGTGCGACGGTCCCATCATCTCGGCTCGCCCTCCCCAGGGATCTTGAGCGCCAAAACTACGCCACTGTAGTTCGCGGCGGCGCCGCAGGGGGACCATCCTCGTCGTCCACTTCGGACATTTATCGGAGTCGGTCGGTGGGCCGCGCCGACCACCAGGGAGTATGGCAGCGCGTAGCGGTCGGTCGGCACGATCTGTCGGCCATGGGACGCGGTGTCGCCCGAGGCCCGCGTGGGTGTCGGTGGGGCGGGTTACCGTCCTGGCCGACGCAGTCGTGGCGGGAGGCGACCGCCTACCTCTATGTCTCCGACGTCGACGCGCTGCACGCCGAGTGGGCCGCGTCAGGTGGCGAGGGTCGGCTGACCGGTCCCCGCAACACCCCGTACGACCTGCGCGAGTTCGCTTTCGTCGATCCCGACGGCACGCTGCACCGGGTGGGCTAACCGATCGCCCCTGCGGTGTCAGGCGGTTGACATTGGTGGCGGTGTTGCCGCCTGTCGCTACGCTGAGTTGACCCATGCCGTTCGGCTCTCCGGCGCCAGGAGGTCTCATGGTTCTCTACCGGGACATCGAGATCGGTCGGCGGTTCCTCGTCGACGTCCTCGGCTTCGAGGAGAAGGCGGTCGAGACCGACGAGACCGGTGTCGTCCATCGGGTCGACCTCTCGCTGGGCTACTACGACCGGATCACGATCGGTCAGGCCGGCGCCGGTCCGAACGGACCGGCTGCCTCCGGTGGGGCGCACCACAGATTCACTATCGGTAACAATTGCTGGGAGGTGGAGACCCTCCTGGAACGGGTGCGAGCGGCCGGTGCCCCGGTCATGGACGTTCTCACCGACGCAATCTTCGGCGACTGTGCGTTCACCACCGAAGACGCGGAGGGTAACCGCTGGACCATCAGCGGCGTCGTGGCGCTCACCGGCTGACACCGGTTGCCGTGCTCCAGCTAGCGGCTGGCCGGAAGCCGAGCCGGACGGTGGCCAGCTGGCTCGCCGCAGTCGGCCAATCCCGCTCGTGCGTGATCCAGCCCAACGTCCAGGATCGGTCCCGTGCCGAACCGTCCGGCACGATCTGCGTGGCGCGCAGCCGGTCACCGTGCGGTGTCAGCCAACTGAACTCCCACTCGATCGCGTCGCCGACCCGACCGAGCCGGAACTCCTGGTAGCCCGGCAGGGTGCCGCCGGCCAGCTCCCGATCCCGCACCGCCCGCAGTCGAGCCGTCGGCTCGGTGGTGGCGTCCGCGCTGTCCGCCACGGTGAACGCGCGACCGGTGGCCGGATCCTGGAAGCAGGCCACGTCGTCCTCACGGGAGTGCCGCCAGTCGGCCGGCAACGCCACCCGGAATCCGTCGGCGTCGGCATGCCACACCCACCCGGCGGGCGGCCGGAATCCGTCGACCGGCCGGGGTGGGGCGGAGCGTAGCGAGGCACCGTCCACCCATGGCCGGACGCAGGGTAGCGGTGGAGGGACGAAGCCGCCGGGTGGCGGGCCGGGCGGGCGTCGCCCGTCGCGCGGGAACGGGTTGTCGGGTCCGGGCGCGCCCACGTCGTACGACTGAGGGCTGCCCGGCTCCGAGGACTGGTCCGCGCCCGTGCCGACCACCGTGAGGGCGGTGCCGATCCCGGCCGCCATGGCGACCAGCACCGCGACCGCCGCCAGGGCCCAGGGCCGGGCCCCGGCATCCCGGCGCGGCATGCCCGTCGAGTTGCCGGCGGACGACGTGGGTGACGGGGAGCCGCCGATCCGGTCCGAGTCGTGCCCGCTGGTCTGGTCCGGCTCGTCCCGGTGACTCCGGTCCGCGTCGTGCCGGTGGGCCCGGTCCGGCTCCTCCCGGTGGGTCTGGTCCGGATCGTGCGGGGTCTGGTTCTTCTGCCCGACCGGCGGCCGGGTCGCCTCGTCGGCAGTCGGGTGCCCGGCCGGCTCACGACGGGGCGAGGCGGCTGCCGTCGCCGGAGCGGCTGCGGCCCCGAGCGACGCGGCGGTGCCGGCGGGCGACGAGCCGGCCGAGGGCAGCGAAGTGGTCTGCTCACCCGGCCGGGCGGGCTCGCCGGCGGGCCCGGCCGCGGCCAGCAGCCGGCGGCGCGTCTCGGCGTGGTCGGTGCGGTGCGCGGGGTCGCGACGCAGCAGCCTGGCCAGCGCCGCCGACAGCGGCCCGGCGTGCGGCGCCGGGTCCGGTGGTGCGGCGGCCAGCGCGCTCAGCGTCGCCATGGCCGTGCTGCGGGCGTACGGGGCGCGGCCCTCGACCGCGGCGTGCAGGGTGGCGCCGAGCGACCATAGGTCGGCGTGCTCGCTGGACACCCCCTCGGCGGCCCGTTCCGGCGCGACGTACTGCGGCGAGCCCAGGATGGTGCCGGGCCCGGTCATCGTCTGATCGCCGCCGTCGAACACGGCCAGCCCGAAATCGGTGAGCAGCACCCGGCCGTCGTCGGCGACGAGGACGTTCGCCGGCTTGACGTCGCGGTGCAGCACCCCGGCGTCGTGCGCCGCCCGCAACGCGTCCAGCAGCGCCAGACCGATCCGAGCGGCCCGCTGCGGCGGCAGCGGCCCGTCGGCGTCGAGGAGGTCCTGGAGGGTGCGCGACGGCACGTACTCCATCACGATCCACGGCACGTCGGCCTCGGAGACCACGTCGTAGACGCGGACCACATTGGGGTGGTTGAGCCGCGCCGCGGTGCGCGCCTCACGCAGGGTGCGGGCCCGCAACTGGTCCAGCTCGTCCCCGCCGAGCCAGGCCGGCAGCACCACCTGCTTGATCGCCACCTGGCGGTGCAGCAGCTCGTCCTCGGCCCGCCACACCGTCCCCATCCCGCCGCGCCCGACCTGATCGAGCAGCCGGTACCGGCCGGCGATCACCGCTCGCACATCGCTCCCATCCGCCGCGATTCGGCGTACACCCCCAGGGTCTGGTCGACGCCTTCGGTCAAACCGTGGACGTCGACACCGACCCTAGCCAGCGGATCGGAATTCACCTATCCGGCCGGTCCATTCAGGAGGCGGCCCCGCCCACCGAGAGGAGGTTGCCGTCCGGAATGGCGATCGTCTGCCGGCGCGCGGGCAGCTCGGCGGCGACGCGCCGGGGCTGCGGCGCGACGTGCTCGCGGCGGGCCGCGGCGTACGTGTCGGCGGTGCGGGCGGCGATGGTGGCCCAGCCGTACCGTCGGCCGACCATGCTGCGTGCCTGGCGGGCGACCCGGCGGGCGAAGACCTCGTCGCCGAGCAGCTGCCCCACGGCACCGGCCAGCGCCGACGGGTCGCTGTGCGGGAAGGTGACGCCGGTGACGCCCGGCTCGACGATCTCGGCCAGCCCGCCGGTGCGGGCCACGGCCAGCGGTGCGCCGGCCGCCGCCGCCTCCAACGCCACCATGCCGAAGGGTTCGTAGAGGCTGGGCACCACCGTCGCGTCGGTGGCGCCGAGCACCGCCGGCAGTTGGGTGTTGTCGAGGAAACCGGTGAAGCGGACGGTGCCGCCGAGCCCGAGCTGACGGGTCCGGTCCTCCAACTCGCCCCGGTAGGGGCCGTCTCCGGCGATCAGCACCCGCAGCCCGGGATGCCGCGCGCGCAGCTTCGGCACCGCGTCGACCAGGTGCTGTACGCCCTTCTCGTAGACCAGCCGGCCGGCGTACCCGACCAGCGGACCGTCCCCGGCGAAGCGGGCGCGGGCCGAGGCGACCGCGCGGGGCCGGGCCCGCCAGGCCCGGTCGTCGACGCCGTTGGGCACCACGTCGACGCGGTGCCCGGGGGTGTCGAACAGCGTGGTGACCTGATCGCGCATGTAGCCGGAGCAGGCGATGACCCGGTTCGAGGCGTTGCTCAGCCAGTGCTCCACGCCGTGGATGGTGCGGTTCATCTCCTCGGGGAGCCAGCCTTGGTGTCGGCCGGCTTCGGTGGCGTGGATGGTCGTGACGAGGGGGAGGTCGAGGTGGTCGCGCAGGGTGATGGCGGTGTGGGCGACGAGCCAGTCGTGGGCGTGGATGACGTCGTAGGTTTCGGTGGCGACTGCTCGCAGGGCGGCGCGGGTGAGGGTGTGGTTGAAGGCCATGGTCCAGGCCAGGAGTGAGTTGGTGGCGAGGGGAAAGGTGACGGGGTCCTCGGCGGCGCGGATGACCCGGACGCCGTCGACGTATTCCTCCAGGGGGGCGCCGTCGGTGTGGCGGGTGACGACGGTGACCTGGTGACCGGCGGCGGCCAGGGCCACCGACAGGGCGTGCACGTGCCGACCCAGCCCACCCACGAGCACCGGCGGGTACTCCCACGACAGCATCAGCACCCGCTGCGAGCGTGCGGGGTTGATGTCGATCACGTCGGCGTTCGGTGACATGCGCGCCCCCTTTGAGTTGTCTCCGCGCACCCCTGGGAAGCCCCCTGACGGGTGGCGTTCGCGTTGCGGCCGGATCGGGACCAATCCTGGTCGTAGCTGGCTAACCAGCGGAGACGTAACCGTTGCGGGGGTGTAAAGCGCTACCGGCGGACGCGCAGCAACTCCGCGACCGACCACGCCTGGAAGGGGCACCCGGTGGCGGTGTGCGGGGCCGTGCCGTCGGCGGTCTCGCTGACCGAACCGAGGCCGTACTCGCTCAGGTGCGCCTCCAGACCGATGAACAGGTCGTCGATCGGTAGCCCGGCCCGCCGGACGGCGTCGGCGTACGGGCCGATCAGCCACGGCCAGACCGTGCCCTGGTGGTACGCGGTGTCCCGCTCGGCCGGTCCGCCCCGGTGCCGGCTGAGGAAGCCGGGACAGTCCGGGGACAGGCTGCGCGGGCCGAGCGGGGTGAGCAGGCCCGCGCCGAGGTGACCCAGCGCCTCGACGTCCGGCTCCATCGGCGCGAACGGCAGCGACCAGGCCAGCAGCTGGTTGGGACGGAGCAGGTCGTCGTCGTGGTGGGCCGCGCCACCGAGCGGGTACGCCGGTGCGGGCGCGTCGACCACGTCGTGCAGCCAGCCGGCCGGGGTGGGGAAGCGGTCCCGGAACGCCTTCACCGCCCGCTCGTGCAGCCGGTGCAGTCCGTCGGCGTCCTGTCCGGCCAGCTCGGCCAGTTCGGCGATCCCGGCCACCCCGTTGATCCACAGGGCGTTGACCTCGACCGGCTTGCCGTGCCGCGGCGTGACCGGCACTCCGTACACCCGGGCGTCCATCCAGGTCAGCGCGGCCCCGGGGGCACCGCAGGTGAGCAGTCCGTCGGCCGGGTCGACGGCGATGCCGTACCGGGTGCCGGCCACGTGCGCATCGACCACCGCGCGCAGCGCCGGCAACAGCTCGTCGCCGAGGTCGGTATCGCCGGTGACGGTGACGTGCCGGCTGACCGCGTGCAGGAACCACAACGTGCCGTCGACGGTGTTGTACTCGACCCGCCCGGTGTCGGCGGTGTTGGCGAGCATCCCCTCCGACAGCGTCGCCGCGTACGAGCGCAGCAGCTCGCGGCCGAGGTCGGCCCGGCCGGTACGCAGGAACAGCCCCTCGTACGAGATCATCGTGTCCCGGGACCAGGCGCCGAACCACGGGTAGCCGGCCACCACGTCCGGCCCGGCGGCGGTACGCACCACGAACGCGTCGGCGGCGAGCGCCAGGGTCGCCCTGACCGCGTCGGCCGGCCTGGCCGCCGCGACCACCTGCCGGTTGCGGTGCCGCGCCGCCGCCACCACCTGCGGCCCCGGCGGCGGTTCCTGCTCCAGGTTTGTCGCCCAGGCCAGCACCGACAGCGTGTCCCCGGGGCGGTGCAGGGTGTCGCGGAACTGGCCCGCGTACCACAGGTCCTCCTCCGGGTGCAGGCCCCGGGCCGCCTCCTCGCGGTGGTAGACGCCCCGCCACCAGTGGCCCTGCGGCGACCAGCCGGGCCCGGACAGCCGGTACGCCTCCTCGATCACGGCACCGCCGTCGACCGGGTCCATCCGCAGGGCTGGCCCGTCGCCGCGCCGCTCGCCGTGCGCGTCCCGCCAGGTGCAGGCGGCGGCCAGTTCCAGCTCGACCGGCCCACCGCTGACCAGCCGATGCACCACCGCGACACAGGAACGGCCGGGCAACATGGCCAGCTCCCGCTCGATCACCACGTCACCGACCCGCCACCGCCAGCGCGGCAGCCCGTCGGCCAGGTCGAAGCGTTCCAGCAGTTCGAAGCCGCGCGGGTCCACGTCACCGGAGACCCACTCGTGCGCGCCGAGGCGCACCCGGGCACCGGACGGCAGCAGCACCGCCGGATCGAGGCTCACCAGTCCCACCCTGCGGGAGGCTGGCGTTTCCCCCGGGACCACCAGCAGCCCGTGGTAGCGGCGGGTGCGCAATCCACCGACGGTGCCCATCGCGAATCCGCCCAGGCCGTCCGGCACCAGCCATTCACGGCTGGCGGCGCTGGTCAGCTCGCCGCAGACCTGCGAACCGTAGCGAATCTCGATCAACTTTCCTCCGTGGCGGCGAGGTGTAACACGACACGACGACAATGGCCGCTGTGGTGAAGTACCCCGGCGGCGTCGAAGATGTTCAGGTGATCAATGACGGTTCGCCCTCCGCCCCCGACCTCGAGCGGATCCGGCTCGCCCAGGCCGATGCCGGGGAGCAGGACTGGCGCGCATGGGGTCCCTATCTGTCCGAGCGGGCGTGGGGGACGGTACGGGAGGACTACAGCGAGCACGGCACCGCCTGGGACTACTTTCCCCACGACCATGCGCGGTCCCGAGCCTACCGGTGGTCCGAGGACGGCATGGCGGGCGTGTGCGACGACCGGCAGACGTTCTGTTTCGCCCTCGCGCTGTGGAACGGACGGGATCCGATCATCAAGGAGCGGATGTTCGGCCTCGGTGGCGACGGCGGCAACCACGGCGAGGACGCCAAGGAGTACTGGTGGTACGAGGACTCCACCCCCACCCACTCCTGGATGCGGTGGCGCTACCACTATCCGCAGGCCGCCTTCCCTTACGACGAGCTGGTCGCGGTCAACGGCCTGCGCGGCCGGGACGACACCGAGTACGAGCTGGTCGACACCGGCATCTTCGACGAGGACCGGTACTGGGCGGTGACCGTCGACTACGCCAAGGCCGGCCCGACCGACATGTGCGTCGTGGTGACCGTGGCCAACCGGGGCGAGGAGGCCGACCGGCTGCACGTGCTGCCGCACCTGTGGTTCCGCAACACCTGGGCGTGGGGGCTGCCCGGCGGTGACCGGGTGCCCCGGATCGTCGGCTCGGGACGGCGGCTCGTCGGCGAGCACTGGGTGCTCGGTCAGATCATGCTCGAAGGCGACGGCGACCCGACGCCGCTGCTCTGCGACAACGACACGAACGCCGAGCGGCTGTGGGGGCTGCCGAGCCGTACCCCGTACCCGAAGGACGGCATCAACGACCACGTGGTCGACGGGGCGGAGACGGTGAACCCGCGGCTGGAGGGCACCAAGGGGGCGCTGCACTACGTGCTGGACGTGCCGGCCGGCGAGCAGCGGCGGATCCGGCTGCGGCTGACCCGTACCGCCCCACCGCCGGGCGGCGGCCAACCGCCGCCGGCCGACCTCGGCGACGGCTTCGACGCGGTGGTGTGGGCCCGTCGCGCCGAGGCGAACCGGTTCTTCGACGCGGTCATCCCGGCCGCGGCCAGCGCCGATGAGGCGCTGATCGCGCGGCAGGCAATCGCCGGGCTGATGTGGGGCAAGCAGTTCTACCACTTCGACGTCAAACGGTGGCTGGAGGGCGACCCCGGCTCGACCCCGCCGGGCGGTCGCCGGTACGGGCGCAACAGCCACTGGTGGCACATGACCAGCTTCGACGTGATCTCCATGCCGGACCCGTGGGAGTACCCGTGGTACGCCGCCTGGGATCTGGCCTTCCACTGCGTGAGCATCGCCCGGGTCGACCCCGGCTTCGCCAAGGAACAGCTGCTGCTCCTGCTTCGGGAGTGGTACCTGCACCCCAACGGGCAGATTCCGGCGTACGAGTGGGCCTTCGGCGACGTCAACCCGCCGGTGCACGCCTGGGCGGCGTTGAAGGTGTTCGAGATCGACGGCAGCCGGGACCACGACTTCCTGGCCCGGATGATGCATAAGCTGCTGATGAACTTCACCTGGTGGGTCAACCGCAAGGACACCGGCGGCAACAACGTCTTCGAGGGCGGGTTCCTCGGGCTGGACAACGTCGGCCCGTTCGACCGCTCGGCGGCGCTGCCGGTGGCCGGGGTGCTGGAGCAGTCCGACGGCACCGGCTGGATGGCGATGTACGCGCTCAACCTGCTGGACATCGCCATCGTGCTGGCCGAACACGACCGCACCTGGGTAGACACCGCGACGAAGTTCTTCGAACACTTCGCGTACATCGCGGCGGCCGCGTACGACCAGGGGTTGTGGGACGACGAGGACGCGTTCTTCTACGACGTGCTGCGGCTGGCCGACGGCACGAAGGTGCCGTTGAAGGTGCGCTCGGTGGTGGGTCTGCTGCCGCTGGCCGCGGTGACCCGACTGACCGCGCGGACCCTGCACCGGCTGCCCGAACTGGGTGCCCGGCTGCGGTGGTTCCTCACCAACCGGCCCGAGTACGCCTCGGTGGTCGGCGCGCGGCGGCTCGGCCCGGACGGGCGGCAGCAGCGGCTGCTGTCCATGTGCGGCCCGGAGCAGGTGGTGCGGTTGCTCGCCCGGATGCTGGACACCGACGAGTTCCTCTCCGAGTACGGGCTGCGGACGCTGTCCCGCGCCCACCTGGACAAGCCGTTCGCGGTGACCCTGGGCGGGCAGGAGTTCTGCGTCGGCTACGAGCCCGCCGAGTCGACGAGCGGCCTGTTCGGCGGCAACTCCAACTGGCGCGGTCCGATCTGGATGCCGACCAACTTCTTGCTCATCAGCGCGTTGCGGGACTACGCCGCGTTCTTCGGCGACGACCTCCAGGTGGAGTACCCGACCCGCTCCGGGGTGAAGAAGACCCTCGACGAGATCGCCGACGACCTGTCGGCCCGACTGATCGCGTTGTTCACCCGCGACGGCTGGGGCCGCCGGCCGATCTACGGTGCGGCGCAGTTGTTCCAGACCCACCCGGACTGGCGTGACCTGATCGCGTTCCCGGAGTACTTCCACGGCGACAACGGCGCTGGCCTGGGCGCCTGGCACCAGACGGGCTGGACCGCCCTGGTCGCCGACCTCATCCTCACCCTGCGCCGCTGACCGGGTCGCCGCCTTCAGTCGCCAATCCGTCGTGACGCGATGACCCTGCGTGACGTGGGGCTAGCATCGGCGGCGTGTCCGGAGCAGACGAACCAGGCACCGGGCGGGACGGCGACGCCATCGTCACCACCGCCTGGCAGCTGGCCGAGGCCGAGGGCCTGGCCGCGGTGACCACCCGCCGGCTCGCCGAACGTGCCGACGTCGACCTCGGTGCCCTCTACCAGCGTTTCGCCGATCGGGACGCGGTGGTGGCCGCCGTCGCGGTGCGGGGCTTCGCCGACCTGGCCGCCGCGCTGACCGGCGCGCGCGAAGCGGTCGACCGCCCGACGGAGATCTGGCCGGCGGTGACGGCGGCCTACCTGGACTTCGCGTACGCCAATCCCGAGGTCTACGACGCGATGTTCGCCCATACCCCGGAGCTGACCCTCGGTGCGGAGCAGGTCCCCGAGACGGTCGCGGCCACCTTCGGTGAACTGCGCACCGCGCTGACGGCACTGGCCGCCGGCCGCGACCCCGACATCCTCGCCGAGCTGGGCTGGAGCCTGCTGCACGGCATGGTGATGCTCACCCGCGGCGGCCGCCTACGCCCCGAGACCCAGGACCACCGCGAACACCTCCTCAGCACCAACCTCTTCAACCCCCACTGACCACCCCACCCGCCCGGCCCCCCTCGGCCCGGTGATCAAGAAGTTTGGGTCGGATTTCGTCGGCGGGAACGACGCAAACCTCTTGATCAACCGGGAGAGGGTGGGTGGGGGTGGGTTGTGGGGGGTGGGGTGGGGGCGTAGGTTGGCGGGCACGCCGATCGAGTGGAGAGGAGGTCAGAACAATGTCCGATGTTCTGCGCCCCGTCCGCGGCCCGGCGTCCACGCGGATCTGACCCGGGGCGTCGCTGTCCCGGAGGATCTGCCATGACCGATCTGGTCGTCCGCCCGCTCGTCGCGGGCGAGGAAAAGCTGTTCGACTCGATGCCCGACCCGTTGCCGCAACTGCGACAGATCAGCTACGCCGACGGGATCGCCGGTGGCGGCTACCGGCCGGAGCACACCTTCGTCGCGCTGCGCGGCGACCGGGTGGTGGGGCGCGCCGCGTGGCTGCTGCTGCCCGGTTCCGTCGGTGAACCGTGGCTGGAACGCTTCGACCTGGATCTCAAGCCGTTCGCCGGTGCCGCGCGGCCGGCCGACGCAGCCGGGTCGGTCGACACGGCGTCGGAGATCGGTGCGGTGTTGCTGCGCGCCGCACACGACGCGCTGGGTGGCCCGAAGGTGTACCACGCGGCGCTGCCGGCGTACTGGCGTCGGCAGCCCGAGGCGCGGGCGGTCGCCGAGGCGACGATGGCTGCGGCCCGGCTCGCGGGACTGGTCGAGCGGGGAGAGCGGATCAGATTCAGTTGGGCGGGTGGGCCGTTGCCGGCTCCGTCCGGCCGGTTCTCCTTCCGCTCCGCCCAGGACGCTGCGGAGATCGGGGCGCTGGTGGCCCGGATCGGCGAGCCGGTCGTGCTGACCGGTGCCGAGACCGCCCGGGTGGTGGCCGGAGTGGACCTGGCCCGCGATCCGCTGGCCTGGTTGACCGGTACGCCGCTCGGCAACTGGCGTGTCGCACTGCACGGCGACGAGCCGGTGGGGCTGGCGGGGCCGACGGCCGACGCCTGTTTCCCGATGATCGCCTACCTCGGTCTGCTGGACGAGTCGGTGTTGGGTGAACTGCTGGCCGACGCGGTCGCGGCGTTGGCCGGCGGCGGGGCGTACGAGGTGGTCGCCGACGTGGACGCGCACCGGGTGGCGGTGGTGGCGGAGCTGGAGCGGACCGGCTTCCGGCGGATCCGCTCCCGGGTGGTCTTCACACCGGCCTGAGCCGACGATCAAGGACGGGGCCGCCGTTATCGGGTCGTCGGGCGGGTGGGTGGTCGTCTAGTGTCCGCGTGGTGACGCGTGGGGTAGCCATCGAGCCGGGACGGGTGCTGGTCTTCGACGCCGACGACACCCTCTGGGAGAACAACGTCGTGTTCGAGCGGGTGATCGACGACTTCCTGGAGTGGTTGGACCATCCCACGCTGAACCGGGTGCAGCTGCGGGCCGTGCTGGACGACATCGAGCGGGCCAACGCCGTCACCCACGGGTACGGCAGCAAGGTCTTCCTGCGCAGTCTGCGGGACTGCCTGGAACGGCTGCGCCAGCGTCCGGCCACCGAGGCGGAGCGCCGGGAGATCGACGAGCTGGCGGTGGCGCTGGTAACCCACCAGGTCGAGCTGATGCCGGGAGTGGCCGACGCCTTGGACGAGTTGGCCGGCCGGCACGAGCTGCTGTTGCTGACCAAGGGCGAGCGTGCGGAGCAGCAGCGCAAGCTGGATGCCTGCGGGCTGTTGCACCACTTCTCCGCCGCGCACATCGTGACGGAGAAGAACGTCGAGACCTACCGGTGGCTGGCCGGGCGGCATGCCCTGGATCCGGGCCGCGCCTGGATGATCGGCAACTCGCCACGCTCGGACATCCTGCCCGCCCGGGCCGCCGGCTGGAACGCGGTGTTCATCCCGAACGCGAACACCTGGGTGCTGGAGCACGACGAGCTGGATCCGGCGGACGCCGGTGTGCTGCACCTGGACGCCTTCCCGGACCTGCTGCGTCACTTCTGACCACCGCCGGCGGCGCAAGCAGCGACGCCACCAGCGCACGTCGCGGGTACGACGCCGATCAGCGTCGGAGATGGGTGCGGCGTTACGCCGAACTGCCGGGATTGTGCCCTGGTGGGAATAGTGCGGGCTGGGACTCGCCGGACCTTGTTCGCTGCCGGCGGCGGTGCCTAGCCTCGGCTGCGGCGTCGCGGTTCCCCCGGGGTGGGCCGGGCGCCGTTGTCCGGATGTGGGGCACCGTGGAGCTGAGTGCGGGCGGGTCGGTTGCCGTGCTGGGGCTGGCCGGTCCGCCGTACGGCGCTCAGCAGGCCCGCCGTCCACATCCGGGCGGGGTCAGGACCGGAGCCGGTGGGCCCGGTCCTGACCCGGACCAGGTCGGGGCGAACGGAGTCGCGTCCGTCAGGTGATCTCGCCGCGCACGATGGCGACCGCCACCCGGCACAACTCGTCCATGTCCGGTTCGAAGCCGGCCGCGATGTCGGGGTGCAGGCCGGCCCGGGTCTCGTCGAGCAGCCGCTGGCAGACCTGCTCGACCGGCTCGCCGGCGTAGCTGTCGCGCACCCGGTCGGCGGCCACCTGCAGGGCAGAGGTCAGCTGCTCCTCCAGCGGCCCGCGCAGCTTCTCCTGCACCGGGTCGTGGGGATCCAGCGTGACGTGTGGCTCCGACATTGGTGCTCCCTTCGTCGGCGGCTGCGGTACCCCACCGCTGCCGTCGGTCAAACCCCGTCCGGCACGGCGGCGACGCGCACCTGGTACGAGAACTCCTCGGCTGGCTGTTCCAGGTAGGACAGCCGGCGGATCTGCTTGTCGTCGTCGTAGAGCGCGACGTCGACAAGCACGCCGAGGTGCGCCAGCCCGATGCTGGCGACCCGCTTCTTGTCCTGGAGCACCGCGCACACCCCACCCAGCAGGGTGCTGGCGTCGGAGGTGCGGTGCCCGGGAGGGCAGCGCAGGGTCAGGTCGATCTCGATCGGGCCGGACAGTGGCGTCCAGCCGGTCTCCTGCGCGGCCGCGCAGGCGGCCTGCAACAGGGCGCGTACCCTCGTCGCCTGCCGGTGCCCGGCGGCGAAGATGGAAAGCGCTTCGGTCTTGACCGGTGGCAGGCCGCTCACCTCGAACGTCAGGGTGAGAGCGCGGGTGTCCTGCACCACGGCGGCACCTCCTCGTTGGGGACGATCCTGCCCAACCGGTAACCGGTGAGGGGCTGTTCCCGCGAGAACCAACCGATCGGGCGGGTCGGGGTCGGCCGGTGGCGTATCGACGGCGACGGCGTACGCGCTGGCGGCGAAGCTTGTTAAACGCTAGTCCACCTGACGGTCGCCCGGTAGCACCGGCCGGTCAGTCCCCCGGTGGGAAAGCGCAGAATTCGTTGCCCTCCGGGTCGGCCAACACCCACCAGGACACCGCGTCGTCCGGCTCCCGCAGCAGGGTGGCTCCGGCCCGGATCAGTGCGGACGGCTCGGGGTCGGTCAGGTCGACGTCCCAGTGCATCCGGTTCTTGACGCTCTTGCGCTCCGGCACCGGGTCGAAGACCCAGTGGTCCCAGGGGAAGCCGGCCGCGCCGTTGACCGAGGCGTACCCCTGCTCGCTGACCTCGACCTCGCCGCCGACGATGCCGGCCCACCAGGTGGCCTGGGCGCTCGGGTCGGCGGAATCCACCACCAGCTCGAACGGCCCCGGGCGGGACTCGTCTCCGGGAGCGAACGCGCAGAACAGGTTGCCGTCGGGGTCGGCCAGCACCCACCAGCTGATCTCCGAGTCCGGCTCGCGGACCAGCCGCGCGCCGGCTTCCAGCAGCGCCGCCGGGCTCGCCTCGGCCAACCGCAGGTCCAGGTGTACGCGAGTCTTGGCGGTACGCGGTTCGGGCACCCGGTTGACCCAGATCGATTCCGCGCTGGCACCGGTGGGCAGGTCGACCCGGGTGTCGCCGTCACCGACGTCGACCAGCTCACCGTGCAGAATCCGGGCCCAGAACCCGCCGAGGGCGTGCGCGTCGGCGGCGTCGAGACAGAGGTCCTTGAAGCGTGCGATCATCCGCCGATCATGCCGGCCGGCACCGACATCCGCCTTCGAAAGGCCGCTGTCCCGGCCGCGAATCGACATGTGGTGGCGGCCGACGGCAGGGCGGTCCGGAAGCATGACGTGGGCCACACGCTTCGGTGTTTAGCGCGTCTCGGCTCGGGCAGGTTTCGCGGCTCCACCGGTCGGGCAGTGTTCCAGCCACGAAACGCAGGGGTGCGAATCCGCAGGTCACACGCCCTGGCCGTCTCGCCGTGCGCCGGGGCACGGAGTCCTCCCCGGCTGTTGGCGGAGATCGAGGGGAGGGTCATGAGCGAGCGGAGTGATCCGGTCGGCGTTCGACGCCGGCCCCGCGTGCGGATGGCGGCGGCGGCCGCGGCACTGACGTTTGTGGCACCGATGGCGGCGTGTGCCTCCGGCGGTGACGGCGGGGTGCCCACGATCAACCTGTACTACCCGCCGGAGCAGAACCTCCAGCAGGTGGTCGACCGGTGCAACACCGAGGCGGGTGGGCGGTACCGCATCGTCAACCGGGTTCTGCCGCGGGAGGCCGACGAGCAGCGGGTGCAGATGGTGCGCCGGCTCGCGGCCGAGGACGACGGCATGGACGTGCTCGGCCTCGACGTGACCTGGACCCAGGAGTTCGCCAGCGCCGACTGGATCCGGGAATGGACCGGGCAGGACCGCGCCGAGGTGGAGGAAGGCACCCTCGAAGGGCCGTTGGAGACCGCCCGGTACGAGGACAAGCTCTACGCCGCGCCGAAGAACACGAACGTCCAGTTGCTGTGGTACCGCAAGGACCTGGTGCCCGAGCCGCCGACCACCTGGGACGAGATGATCTCGATGGCGCAGCGGCTGCGGGATCAGGGTCGGCCGCATCAGGTGCTCACCATGGGCGCCCAGTACGAGGGACTGGTGGTGCTCTACAACACCCTGGTGGCCAGCGCGGGCGGCAACATCCTCAACGACGACGGCACCGAGGCCGTGGTGGACGACGGCGCCGTGCGGGCCCTTGAGGTGCTGCGCGACTTCGCCACCTCCGGGGTGACCTCGCCGTCGTTCAGCAACGCGACCGAGGATCCGGTGCGGCTGGAGTTCCAGAGCGGTAACGGCGCGTTCCAGGTGAACTGGCCGTTCGTCTATCCGGCGATGCAGGAAGCGAACCCGGAGCTGGCGGAGCAGGTCGCCTGGGCCCGGGTGCCCGGGGTCGAGGAGGGCACTCCGGGGCGGGTCACCATCGGCGGCATCAACCTGGCCGTCAGCCGGTACTCGGAGCACCCGCAGGAATCCTTCGAGGCGGCCAGGTGCCTGCGCAACGCGGAGAACCAGAAGTTCTCCGCGATCAACGACGGGGTGCCGCCGACGATCGAGAGCGTCTACGACGACCCCGAGATGGACGAGGCGTACCCGATGAAGGAGACCATCCTCGAACAGTTGCGGAACTCGGCGGTGCGACCGCTGACCCCCGCGTACCAGAGCATCTCCACCGTGACCTCGGCGATCCTGTCGCCGCCGTCGGCGATCGACCCGCAGGCGACCGCCGACGAGCTGCGTGAGGCGGTCGCCGCCGCCCTGGAGTCGAGGGGAGTCCTGCCGTGAGCGAGCACCCCGAGCGAACCATCGGGCTCAGTGCGCCGGTGCCTCAGGCCGGGCCGGAGCGAAGCGGAGGCACGGCATGAGCATCAACTCCACCCCGGCCGGCGCGGACGTGGCCGCCGAAGGCACCGACACCCGCAGCGGGGGGCACGCCGCGGTGCCCGCCCAACGCGACAACCGACGCGGCCGGGCACCGCTGAGCGAGAACAAGCGGGCCGAGCGGCGGCTGGGCTGGCTGCTGTGCGCCCCGGCGGCATTCGTCATGCTGGCGGTGACCGCCTATCCGATCCTGTACTCGGTGTGGCTGTCGTTGCAGCGCTACGACCTGCGGTTCCCCGCTGAGCGGGAGTTCATCGGTCTGCAGAACTACGCCACCGTGCTCACCAACGAGTTCTGGTGGACGGCGTTCGGGGTGACCATGCTGATCACGGTGGTCACCGTGGCCGTGGAGCTGGTGCTCGGCATGGGCCTCGCGCTGATCATGCACCGTACGCTGGTCGGGCGGGGGATCGTCCGGACCTCGGCGCTGATCCCGTACGGCATCGTCACGGTCGTGGCCGCCTTCTCCTGGCGGTACGCGTGGACGCCGGGCACCGGGTACCTGGCCAACCTGTTCTCCGACGGTGCGCCGCTGACCGAGCGGGCCAGCTCGCTGGCGATCATCATGCTGGCGGAGATCTGGAAGACCACGCCGTTCATGGCGCTGCTGCTGATGGCCGGCCTGGCGCTGGTGCCGGAGGATCTGCTCAAGGCCGCCTCCACCGACGGCGCGACCGCCTGGCAGCGGTTCACCAAGGTGATGCTGCCGGTGATGAAGCCGGCGATCCTGGTGGCGCTGCTGTTCCGCACCCTGGACGCGTTCCGGGTCTTCGACAACATCTACGTGCTGACGTCGGGGGCCAACGAGACCTCGTCGGTGTCGATGATCGCCTACAACAACCTGATCCGAGGGCTGAACCTCGGCATCGGCTCGACCATGTCGGTGCTGATCTTCATCACCGTGGCGATCATCGCGTTCGTCTTCGTGAAGCTGTTCGGTACCGCTGCCCCGGGCAGCGACGACGGAGAGAGGCGCTGACATGGCTGACACCACCACCCGGGCCAAGGTGCGCTGGGGCCTGCTGGACGTCGCCGTGGTCGTGTTCGCGCTGACCCCGGTGCTGTGGATCATGTCGCTGTCGTTCAAGACGCCGGCGACGCTCACCGACGGGAAGTTCATTCCACGGGAGTGGACGCTGGAGAACTACCGGACGATCTTCGCCACCGACCAGTTCGTCCGAGCGTTGGTCAACTCCATCGGCATCGCGTTGATCGCCACCACGATCGCCGTGGTGCTCGGCGCGATGGCCGCGTACGCGATCTCGCGGTTGGACTTCCCCGGCAAGCGACTGCTGATCGGCGTCTCGTTGCTGATCGCGATGTTCCCGCAGGTGTCGCTGGTCTCGCCGCTGTTCGAGATCGAGCGGCAGCTGGGCCTGTTCGACACCTGGCCGGGCCTGATCCTGCCGTACATCACCTTCGCGCTGCCGTTGGCGATCTACACATTGTCGGCGTTCTTCAAGCAGATCCCGTGGGACCTGGAGAAGGCCGCCAAGATGGACGGCGCCACCCAGGGGCAGGCGTTCCGGCGGGTGATCGCCCCGCTGGCCGCGCCGGGACTGTTCACCACCGCCATCCTGGTCTTCATCTTCTGCTGGAACGACTTCCTGTTCGCCATCTCGCTGACCTCCACCGAGCGTTCGCGCACGGTGCCGGTGGCGCTGTCGTTCTTCACCGGTGCCTCGCAGTTCGAGGACCCGACCGGCGCGATCTGCGCCGCCGCCGTGGTGATCACGGTGCCGATCATCCTGTTCGTCCTCTTCTTCCAGCGCCGCATCGTCTCCGGCCTGACCTCCGGCGCCGTCAAGGGATAGGTGAGAAACTCGTGGCTGACATCGTGCTGGACAAGGTGAGCAAGAAGTTCCCGGACGGCACCACGGCGGTGCGCGACGTCGACCTGGAGATCGCCGACGGCGAGTTCGTCATCCTGGTCGGCCCCTCCGGCTGCGGCAAGTCCACCACTCTCAACATGATCGCCGGGCTGGAGGACATCAGCTCCGGTGAGCTGCGCATCGGCGGGCAGCGGGTCAACGACAAGGCCCCCCGCGACCGGGACATCGCCATGGTGTTCCAGTCGTACGCGCTCTACCCGAACATGACCGTCCGGGAGAACATGGCCTTCCCGCTGCGGCTGGCGAAGCTGGACAAGGAGACGATCGCGCAGAAGGTGGAGGAGGCGGCGAAGGTCCTGGAGCTGACCCCGCTGCTGGACCGCAAGCCGGCCAACCTCTCCGGCGGGCAGCGGCAGCGGGTGGCGATGGGCCGGGCGATCGTCCGGCAGCCCAAGGCGTTCCTGATGGACGAGCCGCTGTCCAACCTGGACGCAAAGCTGCGGGTACAGATGCGGACCGTGGTGTCCCGCCTGCAGAAGCAGCTCGGCACCACCACCGTGTACGTCACCCACGACCAGACCGAGGCGATGACCCTCGGCGACCGCGTGGTGATCATGCGCGGTGGCGCGGTGCAGCAGGTCGGCCCGCCGCAGGAGCTGTACGACCACCCGAACAACCTTTTCGTGGCCGGGTTCATCGGCTCACCGTCGATGAACTTCCTCACCGCCACGGTGGAGGAGGGCACGCTGCGTACCGCCCTGGGTGACGTGCCGATCGGCGACCGGATCCGCCGCGAGCTGGAAGGGGCCGACGCCCCTCGGGAGCTGATCCTCGGCATCCGTCCGGAACACTTCGAGGACGCCGAGCTGGTCGACGAGGAGACCCGCCGTCGGGGCATGGAGTTCACCGCCCCGGTGGACATCGTCGAGTCGATGGGCTCGGACAAGTACGTCTACCTGAGCGTCGAGGGGGAACGGGCCACCTCCGCCGAGCTGGAGGAGTTGGCCGCCGACGCGGGCGCGGCCGACTTCAGCGGTGCCGGGTCGAACCTGGTCACCCGGCTGTCGGCGGAGTCGACCGTCACCGAGGGGGAGGACCGGCGGGTCTGGTTCAACCTGGAGAAGATCCACCTGTTCGACCCCTCCGACGGCCGCAACCTGACCCTGCACGAGGGTCGCGCCGCCGGCACCCTCGCCGACTGACCGCCCCTGCCGGGTGCATCTGCCACACCGGATGCACCCGGCAGGAGGTGCGGGGTCAGTGTGAGTGGCGAGGCACCGCGCTGCCGCTGCCACCGACCAGGAAGTCCAGGTCGGCGCCCTGGTCGGCCTGCTGGACGTGCTCGCTGTACAGGCGTACCCAGCCGCGCTCGAACGCCGGCTTCGGCGGCTGCCAGGCGGCGCGGCGTTCGGCGAGCTCGGTCTCGTCGACCAGCAGGTCGAGGCGGCGCGTCGGGACGTCGAGGCGGACCAGGTCGCCGGTGCGGACCAGCGCCAGCGGGCCGCCCACCGACGCCTCCGGCGCCGTGTGCAGGACGCAGGTGCCGTAGCCGGTGCCGCTCATCCGTGCGTCGGAGATCCGCACCATGTCCGTGACACCGGCGGCGAGCAACCGGTGTGGCATCGGCACGTTGCCCACCTCGGGGAACCCCGGGTAGCCGCGTGGCCCGGCGTTGCGCACCACGATGACGGTGTCGGGCGTGACGTCGAGATCCGGGTCGTCGGCGGCGACGGCGTACTCCTCGATCCGGTCGAAGACCAGCGCCGGCCCGGTGTGGGTGAGCAGGTGCGCCGAGGCGGCCGAGACCTTCAGCACCGCCCCGGACGGCGCGAGCGACCCGCGCAGTACGACGGTGCCCGATCCGGCGGGCTGGAAGGGTTCGGCGAGGGTGCCGATGACCTGCCGGTTCCAGCACCGGACGCCGTCGATGTTGTCGGCCACGCTCTTCCCGCTGACCGTGATCTGATCCAGGTGCAGCAGCGGGGCGATTTCCTGCATCACCGCCGGGACGCCGCCCGCGTACGCGAAGTCCTCCATCAGGTACGTCCCGGACGGCATCAGGTTGACCAGCATGGGCACGTCGCCGGTGAGGGCGTCGAAGTCCTCAAGCGACAGGGGCACGCCGACGCGGCCGGCGATGGCCAGCAGATGCACCACGGCGTTGGTGGAGCCACCGATCGCGGCGTTGACCCGGATGGCGTTCTCGAACGCCTGACGGGTGAGCACCGTGGACAGGCGCTGGTCCTGCTCGACCATGGCCACGATCCGGCGTCCGGCGGCGTGCGCGAGCGCGTACCGTCGCGAGTCCACCGCCGGAACCGCGGCGGCGCCCGGCAGTTGGACGCCCAACGCCTCGGTCACGCAGGCCATCGTGGAGGCAGTGCCCATGGTCATGCAGTGGCCCCGGCTGCGGGACATGCAGACCTCCGCCTCGGCGCAGTCGGCCGCGGTCACCAGGCCGGCGCGCAGGTCCTCGGTGAAGCGCCAGACGGCGGTGCCGGACCCGATGTCCTGGCCACGGAACTTGCCGTTGAGCATCGGTCCGCCGGTGATCAACAGGGTCGGCAGGTCGACACTTGCCGCACCCATCAACAGGCCGGGAGTGGTCTTGTCGCAGCCGGAGAGCAGCACCACGCCGTCGAGCGGGTTGGCCCGGATCAGTTCCTCCGCCTCCATCGCCAGCAGGTTGCGGTAGAGCATGGTGGTGGGCCGCATGAGGGGTTCGCCGAGGCTCATCGCGGGAAACTCCAGCGGCAGACCGCCGCTCTCCCAGATGCCGCGCTTCACCGATTCGGCCAGCTCGCGCAGGTGGGCGTTGCACGGGGTCAGCTCCGACCAGGTGGTGGCGATGCCGATCACCGGGCGACCGTCGAAGACGTCGTCGGCGAACCCCTGGTTGCGCATCCAGGAGCGATGGATGAACCCGTTGCGGCCGTCGGCACCGAACCACTGGCCGCTGCGCAGCGGTCGACTCGACATCAGCACCCCTCCCGGCGCGATTCGACCCCTGGCACGAGTCGCCCATCGACTCGGCGGGGAATGGCGGTGTACTCGTCCCGCAGTTCCTCGGGGAGGATCCACTCCGGGGCGTTCTGCCAGGCCAGCGGGCGCAGGAAACGTCGGATCGAGGTGGCGCCCACCGAGGTGTGCACGGCGTTCGTCGACGGCCAGGGACCACCGTGGTGCTGGGCCCACGACACCCGGACACCGGTGGGGTAGCCGTCGAAGACGATCCGACCGGCGCGGGCGACGAAGACGTGGACCAGCCCGCGTACGGCGTCGGTGTCGTCGCCCTGACCGCGGTGCACGGAGCCGGTGAGCGACGGCGGCACGGTCACCAGCGCGGCGTCGAGGTCGGCGACGTCGTGGTAGCGGACCACGACCATCAGCGGGCCGAAGCACTCGTCGGCGATCTCGGCGGTCAGGCCCGGCAGGTCGACCTCCAGCAGCGTCGGTGCCACCGTGAACCCCGCCTCGGCGTCGATGCGGGGTTGGGCGACGAGGCGGGCGCCTGCCTTCTCCAACGCGGCGGCTCCGCTGTTGTACGCGTCCCGGATGCGCTGGTTCAGCAGGACCGATCCGCCGGCGGAGGCGACCTTTCCCCGGAGCGTGTCGACCAGGCGGTCACCAGCCGGGTCCGCCGGGAGGAACGCCAACCCCGGCTTGGTGCAGAGCTGACCACCCGAGGCGGTGAAGGAGGCGAACAGCCCGTCGGCGATCTGGTCCCCCCGGCTGGCCGCCGCGTCGGGCAGCACGACGATCGGGTTCACGCTGCTCAGTTCGGCGTACAGCGGAATGGGGTCGGCGCGCTCGTCGATGGCCGCCTGGATGGCGCGGGCCGCGCCGACGGAGCCGGTCAGGGCGGCGGCCCGGATCGCCGGCTGGCGCACCAGCCAACGGCCGGCCCGCTCCCCGTACACGGCCGTGAGCACACCGTCGGGTCCGCCCAGGTCCCGTACGGCCGACTCGATCGCGTCGGCGGAGGCACGCGACGTCAGCGGATGGGACGGGTGCGCCTTCGCCACCGTGGGACAGCCGGCGGCCAGCGCCGAGGCGGTGTCGCCGCCGGCGACGGAGAAGGCGAATGGGAAGTTGCTGGCGCCGAAGACGGCCACCGGCCCGAGGGGTACGAGCATCCGTCGCACGTCCGGGCCGGGCCCGAGGGGCGTGTCGGCGGCGTGGTCGATGGCCGCTTCCAGGTACCCGCCGTCGCGCAGCACCGCCGCGAACATCCGGAACTGGACCGCCGCCCGGGTCAGCTCCGAGTCGAGTCGCGCCTGGCCCAGAGCGGTCTCCGCCTCCGCCGTCGCGACCAGATCCGCCCGCCGGGACTCCAGGGCGGCCGCGACCGCGTCCAGTAGCCGCGTCCTGCCGGTCCTGCCCAGGTCGGACAGCCACTGTGCCGCCCGGGACGCCCGACCGACGACCGCCGCCACGCCGGACTCGTCCGTCTCGACGAGATCCGTCGGGTGCTGCCGGCCGCCGCGCGGATCGGTGGTGGTGACTTTCACAGCAGTCCTCTCCTTGCCAGGTTGCTCATGAGATCGCGGACGCCGAACTGCCACGGCTCGCACCGCTCCGCGTGCCACACCCGGTTGACCAGGGTGCCGAGCGCCGGGCAGTCGATCCGCACCACGTCGTCGACCTTGTGGGTGAAGCCCTCGCCGGGGCGTTCGCGGTCCTGGGTGGGGGCGAACATGGTGCCGAGCATCAGGACGGCGCCGTCGGGATACTGGTGGTGCGGGCCGATCAACTGCCGTACCAGCGACTCCGGGTCGCGTGCCATCCGCGCCATCTCCGAGGTCGCCGTCAGGTGGAAGTCGTCCAACCCGTGGACCTGGAGACCCACCCTCAGCTCGCGTACCCGACCGAGTGGAAACCGCTCGTCGAACAGCCGGATCAACGGTCCGAGGGCGCACGAGGCGTTGTTGTCCTTGGCCCGGGGGAGCAGCAGCGCCGAGCGTCCCTCGACGTCCCGCAGGTTCACGTCGTTGCCCAGGGTGGCGCCGACGATCCGACCGCTGGACTGGACGACGAGCGTGACCTCGGGCTCCGGGTTGTTCCAGGTCGAGGCCGCGAGCACGCCGACCGGGACGGCGGTGCCGACGGCGGAGAGGGGCTGACCCTTGGTGAAGATCTCGGCGTCCGGCCCGATCCCCACCTCCAGGTACTGACTCCAGACGCCCTCGGCGACCAGCGCGGCCTTGAGCCGCTCCGCCTCGACCGAGCCGGGGACCAGGCTGTCCAGGTCGGCACCGATGTCGGCGAGTATCCGGCCACGGATGTCCGCCGCGCGGGTCAGGTCTCCCCGGGCCCGCTCCTCGATGACGCGTTCGATCATCGAGACGGGAAAGGTCACGCCGGCGGCCTTGAGCGCTTGCAGGTCGACCGGGGCAAGCAGCCAGGGCCGGCTCCGGTCCCGGTTCGTGGCAGCGGTGTTGGCCAGCAGTTCGTCGAAGCCGCCGACCCGTGGCCCGTCCGACCCGGCCACGGTCTTGGCGGGTTCGGGCAGCTCGCAGATGTCCCGCACGGTCGGAAACCGGTGACTGAGGTCGATGACGTCGCCGTCGCGGACGGTCACCGGGGAGGGGCCGTCGACGGACGGGTCCCAGATCCGACCGACGAGGACGCTGTCCTCGGCATCGTCCGGCAACGCCTCGGCGGCACTGCCGAACCAGGGCTCCTCGCTCATCGTCACTCCCCTGGTACAGGTCCGGTGTCGCCGAGCTGGAATCTGCAACGATCGTAGCGCTATATGCAACGGTGTCAACGGCCGATTGCGAGTGGAGCGCAACCCGTTGCGTATGATGCAACGGGCGGTCGTTCGGGTCGCCACGTGGAGGGAGCGCCACCGTGTCGCAGTCGGTTCGCCGTGCGGTCGACCTGATCCGTCGCGCCGCGGAACATCCGCTGTCCCTCACCGAGGCGGCGGAGGTCCTGGGGGTCCACAAGTCCACCGCCCTGCGGATCCTCCAGACGCTCGAATCGGCGCGCTTCGTCCGCCGGACCGGTGCCGGGACCTACGTGCTCGGCAGCGGCATCATCGAACTGTCGGAACTCGCGCTGGGCTCGATGGACCTGCGCCAGTTCGCCGCCGCGCCCCTGCGTACGCTCCAGCGCAAGACCGGCCACACCGTGCACCTGGCGCAGTTGACCGGCGACGAGATCATCTATATCGACAAGGTCGACAGCCCGGCCTTCGACGCGGTCAAGCTACCGTCGCGGATCGGGCGCGCAGTCTCGATCTACGCGAGCGCCGTCGGCAAGACCATTCTGGCGTACCTGCCGACGGCGGAACGCGACCGCCTCCTGTCCCACGTCGTCTTCGAACGGTTCACGCCCACCACGTGCGCCGACCGCGAATCGCTCGACGCCGAACTCGTCCGCATCCGCGAACAGGGCTGGGCCGTCGACAACGGCGAACACGACACGTACGTCATGTGTGTGGCCGCGCCGATCAGGGACTCCCGTGGGCGGGTCATCGCCGCCGCCTCGATGACCGCGATCGAGGTCATCGCCAGCCTCGACCAGCTCAAGGAGAGCCTTCCCCTGCTGCTCGACACCGCGATCCAGATCTCCGGAGAACTCGGCTACGACACCTCCGAGGGCGATTGACGTGACGCGGGCGGCGCCCGCCCCGCCTACAACTTCGGGGATGTTGCTGCCTCAGGCTGCGGCGAGGCAGCAACATCCCCGAAGTTGTCGCCTCCTGGAGACGGGGCACTTAGCCCCGGACCAGGGCGTCGAGCAGCTCGGCTTCTCGGCCGGCGCTCAGGCCGGCGCGCCGGTCGCGGTGCAGTCCGGTCGCCCGTTCCCAGGCCAGGGTGTCCGCCAGCAGGTCCGGGCGCGGCCGGTGGCGCAGCCCGGCGGCGGCCGCCGCCGCACCGTTGCGCGCCGACCAGCCGGAGTGACCCGGCTCGACCAGCCACATCGGCAGCGACTCCGGGCCCATGTACTGGGCCACGCCGCGGGCCACCAGCCAGTCGGCGTCGACGTCGACCACCGGTCCGGTGTGCCCGCCGACGGCGCGGCACCGGGCGATCCAGTCACCGAAGGGCACCACCGGCCCGACCGCGTTGAACGTGCCGACCGTGCGGGCTGCGGCGCTGTCCAGCAGCCAGGCGGCCAGATCGCGCACGTCCACCACCTGCGTGGGCAGATCGGGGGTACGGGGTACCAGCATCGGCGCATCGGGGTCGCGGGCGGCCCGCGCCACCCAGTAGCCGGAGCGATCGGTGTGGTCGCCGGGGCCGCCGATCAGACCGGCGCGGGCCACCAGCAACCGGTCTCCCACCTCGGTCGTGGAGAACTGCTCGCAGGCCACCTTCGCCTCGCCGTACTCGGCACGGTCGACCACCTCCCGAACCGTCGCCGGGAGGGTGGCCGCCGACTCGTCGGCACCGGGTGTGTCGTGGCTGGCGTAGGCGCTGACCGACGAGACGTAGCACCAGTGCCGGGCCCGGTCGCCCAGCGCGCGCAGGGCCTGCCGGACGAAGCCGGGCTGCCACGACACCTCGATGACGGCGTCCCAGTCACGGTCGCGCAGCACGTCGTACGCTGTCGGGTCGCTGCGGTCCGCGCGGACGAGAACCGCGCCGTCCGGCACCGCTCCACTGTCTCCACGGGCCAGGCAGGTGACGGCATGTCCCCGGTCGACGGCCTGCCGGGCCACCTCCCGCCCCAGCCACGCCGTCCCGCCCAGCACCAGTGTCTGCATGGTGCCCAGCCAAGCAGCGGTGGCGCGACGCAGCCAACGGACTCTGCCGTAGGCAGAACACGGGGCCGACGGCGCGGCCCGGCAGTTCTACCCTCGGCTGATGACCTCCATGATGGAGCCGCCGACGAACACGATGACCCTGTCCGCCGGCCCGGTGGAGTATCGGCTGGACCAGCGCGGGGACGCGGTCGTCGTGGTGTTTCACGGTGGTCACATGCGCGCCGGTCTGGCCTTGGACGAGCGGGTCTACGCCGAGGCGGACATCTCAGTGCTGGCGCCGTCGCGACCGGGGTACGGCCGCACTCGTGTCACCACCGGGACAACCGTGCCCGGCTTCGCCGACGTGACCGCCGACCTGTGCCGGCACCTGGGCTTCCAGCGGGTCACGGCGGCGGTCGGCATCTCCGCGGGCGGGCCGACCGCGGTGGCCTTCGCGGCCCGTCATCCGGACCTGGTGGAGCGGCTGATTCTGCAGGGCGCGTTGGGTCCGTTGCCCTGTCCGGACCGCCGTACCCGCCTATTGGCGGGGCTGATGTTCTCGCCTCGCACCGAGGGCGTGACGTGGGGCGGCATGCGGTCACTGCTGCGCCGCGCGCCGGGCCGGGGTTTGCGGCAACTGCTCGCCGGCCTGGCCACCCTCCCGGCGGACCAGGTGCTGGCCGGGCTGACCCCGGCGCAGCGTACGCAACTGGTCTGGCTCTTCTCCCCGATGCGCTCCGGCGCCGGCTTCCGCAACGACCTGCGCCCCCGGGATGACCTCACCGCGCAGGTCACCCAACCGGCCCTGGTGATCGCCAGCCGGCGCGACGGTGCGGTGCCGTTCGCGCACGCCGAGGCCCTGGTCGCCGGGATACCCCGAGCCGAGCTGATCGAGAGCCAGGCCGATCACCATTTCTACGAGTTCGCCCCCGACTGGCCGACCATCACAGACACGCTGCGCACCTTCCTGACCACTGATCCGAGGCCCTGAACGCCGTCGCGGTCGCTCGCCGGACGCGGTACGCCGGGATCCCGCCATCGCGAGCCAGGCGAGTTCTGCTCGCATGGCCGCAACTGCGTCCCGCAGGTAATGTCACCGATCGTGAACGCCTTGACCCGGAACAACGTCACGGTGACCGGGGCCCGCGGGGGCCGTACGCTGGTCTTCGCCCACGGTTTCGGCTGTGATCAGAACATGTGGCGGTTCGTCGCGCCGCAGTTCGCCGCCGAACACCGGGTGGTGCTCTTCGACCACGTCGGTGCCGGCGGCTCCGACCTGTCGGCCTACCGACCGCAGCGGTACGCGTCGCTGCACGGCTACGCCGACGACGTCCTGGAGATCCTGACCGAGCTGGAAGTGTCCGACGTCGTTTTCGTCGGCCATTCGGTGAGCGCGATGATCGGGGTGCTCGCCGTGGCGGCCGAGCCCGACCGCTTCTCCGGTCTGGTGCTGGTCGGCCCGTCGCCCCGCTACGTCGACGACGACGGCTACCGGGGCGGCTTCAGCCGGGCCGACATCGACGAGTTGCTGGAGTCGCTGGACAGCAACTACCTCGGCTGGTCGGCCGCGATGGCCCCGGTCATCATGGGCAACCCGGAGCGCCCGCAGCTCGGCGCGGAGCTGACCAACAGTTTCTGCCGGACCGACCCGGCGATCGCCCGGCAGTTCGCCCGGGCCACCTTCCTGTCCGACAACCGCGCGGATCTGTCGAGGGTCCCGGTGCCCAGCCTGGTGTTGCAGTGCAGCGAGGACGTCATCGCGCCGTACGAGGTCGGCGAGTACGTCCACCGTCAGCTTCCGAACAGCACGTTCATGCTGCTGAAGGCCACCGGGCACTGCCCCAACCTGAGCGCGCCTGAGGAGACGGTCCAGGCAATTCAGGCGTTCCTGGACAAGGGTTAGCGTGGATCAACCGGCCGAGCCGTTCGGCCCACTGCTCGCGGAGAGCGCCGAGGACCTCTACGAGAACGCGCCCTGCGGCTACCTCTCCGTACTGCCCGACGGGGCGTTGGCCCGGGTGAACCAGACCTTCCTCGACTGGACCGGCCACCGTCGTGAGGAGCTGCTCGGTCGCCGCATCCAGGAGCTGTACGCCGTCGGTAGCCGAATCTTCCACGAGACCCACCTGCGACCACTGCTGCACATGCAGGGTGAGGTGCGCGAGCTGGCCATGGAGTTCCGGCGGGCCGACGGCACCCGGTTCGACACGCTCGTCAACGCCGTGCTGCGGCGCAACCCGGAGACCGGCTCCACGGTGCTGAGGATGACCGTTCTCAACGCCACCGATCGGCGTGCCTACGAGCGGGAACTGCTCGCCGAACGTCGACGTGCCGAGCGCACCACCGCGCGGATCAGGGTGCTCCAGGAGATGATCGCCCGGTACGCCACCATCGAGCGGGCCGACGAACTCGTCGCCCCGATCGTCGCGGCGGGTACGGCGGCGTTCGAGGCCGTCACGACCACCGTCTGGCTGGTGGACGCGGAAAGCTCCGCGCTGATCGTCACCGGGGCCGACCACCACGACGCGTCGCTCGCCCTCGACGGTTCGGCGCCCCAGGCCCGGGCTGCCCGCACCGGCGACGTGGTCGTGCCCCCGGCGGACGAGGCCGCCGAGCAGGTGTCCACCCCGCTGATCGCCGACGACCAGGTGCTCGGCGTGGTGTCCTTCGACTTCGCTGTGGCCCGCCGGTTCGATGCCGACGAGGTCGAGCTGATGCGGACGCTCGGCCGGCAGGCCGGGCAGGCGCTGGAACGGGCGCGGTTGTACGAGGAGAGCGCCCGGCGGGCCTGGCAGTCGGCGTTCCTTGCCCGCCTCGGCCGGGACCTCGACGAGCCGGTGGGCGCCGCCGACCGGGCCCGCCGCCTGGTCACGCTGCGCCCGAGCTGGCGGAGTACGCCCAGGTCGACCTGACCCACGACGAGGAGTCAGGTTGGCGGGCCGGTGCCGCGCCGGACGCCGCCGCCGTCGATCCGGTCAGCGCCGCCGGGCCCGGCGGACCCTGGCCTCTGACCGACCTGGTCCGGGAAACCCTGCGGACGGTACGCGGCTCGGGTGAGGCCCGTCCGGTGCCGCTGGCCGCGCCGGACGGCCGTCCGGCCGTCGGACTGCCATTGCGGGCCCGTGGCGCGGTGATCGGCACACTGTTGCTCGCCGGCGATCCGGCGGTGCCGGGCCGGACCGATCCGGAGTTCCTGCTCGACCTCGCCGACCGGGCCGGGCTCGCGCTGGACAACGCCCGTCTCGCCGAGCAGGACCGGGAGGTGGCGCGCACGCTGCAACGCAGCCTGCTGGCCAGCGAGCGGCCCATCGACGCCCGTTTCCACGTCGCCACCGTCTACCGCCCGGCGGTGAAGACGCTGGAGGTCGGTGGCGACTGGTACGACACCTTCCTCACCGCCTCCGGCAGCGTCGGGTTGGTCGTCGGCGACGTGGTCGGCCGCGGCATCCGGGCAGCCAGCGCGATGGGTCAGCTCCGCAGCGCCGTACGGGCGCTGGCCAAGGCGCAGTGCGGCCCGGCCACGGTGTTGCAGTACATGGACGATTTCGTCGCGACCCTGGAGGCCGGTCAGATGACCACCCTCGCCTACGCTGAGTTGGCGCTGGACACCGGCCGGCTCCGCTACGCCTGCGCCGGGCATCCACCACCGCTGCTGCTGCCGCCGGACACCTCGCCGCGCTACCTGTGGGAGGGCCGCTCCGGTCCGCTCGGTACCCGAGCGGCCAGCCGGGGGCGGCGGGAGGCCGAGCTGACCCTGCCGCGCGGCTCCCGACTGCTGCTCTACACCGACGGCCTTGTCGAGCGGCGCGGTGAGCGGATCGACCAGGGGTTCAACCGCCTGGCGGAGGTGGTGACCAGCCGGCGGGAGACGCCGCTGGCGTCGCTTGTCGAACAGGTCAGCGACGCGATGTTGGCAGGCGAGGGCGGGCACGACGACACGTGCCTGCTGGCCCTGGCCTTTGACGGTGCACCCCGGTACCACTGCGAGGTGCCGGCCGAGGTCGCCGCGCTGCGGCCGCTGCGCGGCGAGCTCGATGACTGGCTGATGAGATACAAGGTGCCGGAGACCGAGCGGTACGCCATCGTGCTGGCCTGTTCCGAGGCGGTGGCCAACGCGATCGAGCATGGTTACCTGGGGAATCCCGTCGGCCGCGTCCGGGTGGGCGTGACGATTGACGGCAACATCGTGGAGCTGCGGGTGAGCGACTCGGGCCAGTGGCGGGCGCCGCGGCCCAGCGCTGACCGGGGACGGGGGATGGCCCTGATGGGACGGCTGATGGACGACCTCGTGGTGGACTGCGGCGAGGGGACCACGGTCTTGATGCGCCGCAGACTGGGGAGGTCGGCGAGGTGACCGCGGCGAACCGGATTACCGTGACCGTGGAACGCGGCAGCGAGGTCGTGCGGCTCCACGGCGACGTCGATCATGTGAATGCCGATCAGGTCGAGCGGGAGGTTCTCACCGCCACCCGCGCGGCCGCCAGCGTGGTGGTCGACCTGTCCGCGGTGACCTTCCTCGACAGCGCCGGGCTGCGTTGCCTGGACCGGCTGGTGGCCGCCTTCACCAAGCGGCAGGCGCAGGTGCGGGTGGTCGCCCCGGAGGACGGGGTGGTCCGCTTCACCCTTGATCTGATCGGTTTCCTGCCCGAGACGCTGGCCTCGACCTTGGACGAGGCGTTGCGCGGGTTGGGTCACTGAGCCCGTCCGCGCGGGTCGCCGACCCGGGCCGGCGCCGCGCCCGTGGCATGGTCCGCAACTGGTGGGAGGCGCGATGTCCGTGGTTCTCGTTCGGGTAACCGCCGTCGGCGGTGCGGTCGGCACCGTTGTCGCGGCGTTCGGTCTGCCGTGGGTCTGGTACGGCGACATGGCCGTACGGCTGACCGAGTTCCCGGGATGGGCCGGGTACGCCGGCGCGGCCGTGCTGTTCCACGTGCTCACCGGATGGGCGGTCGCCGAGCCGCGCCGTCGAGGATGGCTGCCGCTGGTGGCCGGCGGAGTTGGTGTCGTCACGGTCGTGGCCGCCGTCGTCGTCATGGCCGACTACGCCGAGGTGTTCCTCGGCCCGCTCGTCCCCGCGGTCCGTCCGTCGCTCGGGCCGGGCGGGCCGGTCGCGGTGCTGGCCGCGCTCGTCAGCCTGGCCGCTGTCGCCGCAGCGCGATCCCTGCGGTTCAGTCGTTCCAGGTGACCCGGGGCGGCAGAGCGAGGAAGTCGGCGTACCGGTGCAGCGCCTGCTCGACCTGCTCGCGGCGGGCCGGGGCGAGGTCGACCAGCGGGTGCACGGTCAGGGTGACGCGGGTCTTGGCCAGGCTGCGCTTCCAGGTGCCGACCACCCGGCCGCCGACCACGACGGTGGCCTGGAAGACCCCGTTGCCGCCGGGAATGATGGCCTGCTTGTGCTCCGGGTCGAGCATCAGCGCGCGGTCCTTGTAGCCGAGCAGGTACTCGTCGAAGCCGGGCAGGGTCAGCACGTCGTCCACCGTGGTGCGGGGCGCGTCGAGCAGCGGCGTGTGCAGCACTGCCTCGACGCCGTCGACAAGCACGGTGGTCAGGTCGGCACCGGCGGCGGCGATGCCGCGTCTGGCGTCGGCGGCGGTCAGGCCGGTCCAGCCGGCGAAGTCCTGCCGGGTGGTGGGGCCGTGGCCGCGGAAGTAGCGCAGCGCCAGAGTGGCCAGCGCCTCGTCGCGGTCGAGCTGGCGCTGGCCGGGCGCCCACTCGTCGAGCAGCGCGAAGGTCTGCTCGGTGCCGATGTTGGGGGCGATGCAGGTGACCCCGCGCTGGGCCGCGTACCACAGCAGGTGGTAGCCGCGCTGGCCAGCACCGTCGATGCCGGCCGCGACAAGCGCGGCCACGCACTCGGCGCGGGTCAGCCGGCCGCCGCCGGCTAGGGTCTCGCCCAGCACGTCGGCCGCGCGGTCCGCCTCCGCCTCCGACAGGCCGAGGAACTCACGCCGCTTCGCCGCACCGGCGAGCGCGCGTACGCCGGTCAGCTCCAACTGCCAGCGGGCGTCGCGGGCCGGCACCAGGTGGATGGTGCCGCGCATCGGCCAGGTCCGCAGGGCCTCGCGGCGCTCCAACGCGGCGTGCACCTCGGCCTGGGTGAACCCGGGCAGCCGTACGCCGAGCGACCACATGCCGCTGGCCAGGTCCTGTGCCTGCATGGCGCCGAACCACTCCACCACGTCGGCCACCGTCGTCGGCGCGGCGGTGGGATGGGGACGCAGCAGCAGGCTGGTCATCCGCAGCGCGAGGGCCTCTGAGCCGCTCAGCGCGATCGTGCCGGGAGGTGCCACGACGTCGGCCGCCTTCCATTCGGTGGTCGACGGCAGCATAGGTGTGGGCACCGACAACACGACCTGCCCGGTTGCCGAGCGGCTCCCCTGATCGCGCTACGCCAACACCGTTGGTGGCGGAGCGCGATCCCCCGTTCAGGTCGACCGGTGCGGGGCGGCGACGAGGATCGCCGGCACCGGTGTCATCAGGATGACGTTTTCCTACCTGTCCGAGAACTGTGAACCACGCAACTTGCGGATATCTTGAGCAAGCCGCCCGGTCAGCCCCGGCGCGGCGGCGGCACCCGGACGGCGGCCATGCCCGCCGCGGTCGCCGCCTCGATGCCCAGGTCCGCGTCCTCGAAGACCAGGCAGGACCTCGGCGGTACGCCGAGCAGTTCGGCGGCGCGCAGGAACGGCTCCGGGTCGGGCTTGGGACGGGCGTAGTCGCCCGCGCAGACCAGCACGTCGAATCGGTCGAGAATGCCCAGCGCGTCGAGCGAGGCGGTGACCGCCTCCCGGGTGCTGCCGGAGACCACGGCGAACGGGATGCGGCCGTGCGCGTCGTCGATGTGCCGCAGCACCCCGGGGATACCGGTGGCGGTGGGCAGCAGCTGCTGGAACCGCGTCTCCCGGTGGGCGACGACCGTCTCCACCGGCATGTCCAGGCCGTGCTGCTCGTTCAGGGCGACGACGATGTCCGCGGTCGGTCGCCCGGCCCAGGCGTAGAAGAGGTCCTCGGGGAAGGCGCAGCCCCACCGGTCGAGGGTGTCCCGCCACGCGGTGTAGTGCTGGGGCATCGAGTCGACGATCGTGCCGTCGCAGTCGAACAGGTACGCCTGGAACTCGCCGGTCGGCAGGGGCAGCATCACCGGGCCAGGCTATCCGGCGGCACCCGACGGCCGGCGCGCCGGTCAGAGCCGCCGATACATCACCAGCAGGTCGACGTAGCCCTCGACGGAGTGTCGGAAGCCCTCCGGGATCCGCCCCACCACCTCGAAGCCGAGCGACCGCCACAGCGCCACCGCGCGGGTGTTGACCGCCACCACCGCGTTGAACTGCATCGCCCGGTAGCCGTCGGCGCGAGCCAGGTCCAGCACGTACTCGCCGAGGGCCCGCCCGACGCCGCGCCCGGCCGCCGCCGGGGCGACCATGAAACTGGCGTTGGCGACGTGCGCCCCGGGACCGAGCTGGTTGGGGGTCAGCTTCGCCGAGCCGAGCACCGTGCCGTCGGGGCCGACGGCGACCACGGTGCGTCCGGGCGTAGGGACCAGCCACATCTGCCGGGCCCGCGCCTCGTCGACGTCCCGGGGCCAGGTGTACGTCTCACCCGCGGCGACGATCTCGCGCAGGAAGGGCCAGATGCCGGGCCAGTCGTCGGCGGTCGCGATCCTGATCTCCATCGCCGGACAGCCTGCCACCGCGCCACCCGTGCCGGCCACCGGAAATCCGCCCGCCGGGACCGGTCGACGCCGTCCGATGTTTGTCGCCGCAAGCATCGGGTAGTCGCCGGAGCTGATCCCGATGAGGAAGGACGAGCGATGGCGGCACAGGTCAAGGTGGCGGTGATCTACTACAGCGCGACCGGCATCACCTACCAGATGGCGCAGGCGGCGGCGGAGGCGGCCGGTGAGGCGGGTGCGGAGGTGCGGCTGCGCAAGGTACGCGAGCTGGCACCGGACGAGGCGATCCGCTCCAACTCGGGATGGCAGGCACACCGGATGGAGACCCAGGACGTGGAGGAGGCACAGCCGGACGACCTCAGCTGGGCGGACGTGGTGATCTTCGGTTCGCCGACCCGCTACGGCCTGGTCGCCGCCCAGCTCAAGCAGTTCATCGACACCACCGGCCCGCTGTGGGCCCAGGGGGCGTTGGCCGACAAGGTCTATTCGGCCTTCACCTCCACCGCCACCGAGCACGGCGGGCAGGAGTCGACGCTGCTGTCGCTGTTCCACGTCTTCTACCACTGGGGCGGGATCGTGGTCACCCCCGGGTACACCGAGCCGAGCCAGTTCACCGCCGGCAACCCGTACGGTGCCTCGCACACCAGCAACAACGGCGAGACCGCGCCCGACCACATCGCGCTGGGGGCGACCGCGCTGACCGCGAAGCGGGCGGTGCGCATCGGTGCCGCGCTCAAGCAGGGCCTCGCCGGCTAGGTCCCCACAGCAGGACCGGCGGTCCGGGCGGGGGCTCTCAGACCCGCCCGGACCGTCGGCCGTCCACAAGCGCTACCCCCGATCCGGCCGGCTATGCCTGCGCCGCGGGGGACAACTCACCGGCCGGCGCCGGCAGCAGATCGCGCAGCAGGTCGGTCAGGACCGCCAGCCCGTCCGGACTGAGCACCGACTCGGGATGGAACTGCACCCCGGCGAAGCCGCGCCCGCGCAGGGCGTGCACCGCACCGTCGCCCTCGTCACGGGCCAGTTCCACCGGTCCGTACGGGCCGTCGTGGTGGTCGGTGGCGGCGCGGGCGGTGAAGGTGGCGTAGAAGCCGACCCGGCGGGGCGTGCCGAAGAGGGTGACCGTGCGTTGCAGCCCCTGGTAGGGCGCGTCGCGGCGGTGCACCGGCAGCCCGAGCAGACCGGCGAGGAGCTGGTGACCGAGACAGACCGCGAGCGTCGGGTGCCCGGCCTCCAGCAGCTCGGTGAGCAGGGCGCGCAGCCTGGTCATCTTCTCCGTGTCACCGCTCGGGTCACCCGGGCCCGGACCGACCACCACCAGGTCGTACGCGCGGACCGGCTGCTCGTCGTGCCACGGCCGGACGGTCACCGACAGACCGAGCGCGCCGAGCTGATGGGCCAGCATCCCGGTGAAGGTGTCCTCCCCGTCGACGATCAGGGCGCGGCGGCCGGCCAGGGCGGGCAGGGCCAGCGCTCCCGGTGGCCGCTGGTCCAGCCAGAACCGGGCCAGCGGGGCGTTGCGGGCGGCGAGGGCGGCGCGTACCTGCGGGTCGTCGGCGAGCCGGAGCGTGGGGTGCGGCCCGGCCGGCGCCTGCGGGCCGAGACCGAGGGCGGCCAGCACGCCGGCGGCCTTGGCGTGGGTCTCCGCGACCTCGGCGGCAGCGGTGGAGTGGCGCACCAGCGTCGCACCGACCGGTACCCGCAGCTCACCGGTGGGGGAGATCTCGGCGGTACGGATCAGGATGGGCGCGTCGAGGCTCTGCCGGCCCGACTCGTCGTGGCCGAGCAGGGCCAGCACCCCGGAGTAGTAGCGGCGCCCGTTGCGTTCATGCCGGGCGATCACCCGACAGGCGTTCTCCATCGGGCTGCCGGTCACCGTCGGCGCGAACATCGTCTCCCGCAGCACCTCGCGGACGTCCTTCGTGCCCCGTCCGGCCAGCAGGTACTCGGTGTGCGCCAGGTGTGACATCTCCTTCAGGTACGGCCCGACGACCTGCCCGCCCCGTTCGGCGACGGTGGCCATCATCTTCAACTCCTCGTCGAGGACCATGTACAGCTCCTCGGTCTCCTTGGTGTCGGCGAGGAAGCGCAGCAGCGCGGCCCGGTCGGCGGCGGCGCCGGTGTGCCGGAAGGTGCCGCTGATCGGGTTCATCATGACCAGACCGTCGTCGACGCTGACGTGCCGTTCCGGGCTGGCGCCGACCAGGGTGCGCGCCCCGGTGTGCACCACGAACGTCCAGTACGCCCCGCGCTCGCGGGTCAGCAGCGAACGCAGCGCGGCCAGCGCGGCGGTCAGCGGGGCGCCCTGCACCTGGGCGCGCAGGGTGCGGTGGATGACGAAGTTGGCGCCCTCGCCGTGGCCGATCTCGTCGGCCAGCACCCGGGCCACGATGGCGGCGTACTCGTCGTCGCTGATGTCGAAGGCGGCGCCGGTGGTGCGGACGGGCGCGGTCGGCAGGGCGTCGAGGACACCGGCCAGCGGCAGCCGGTGGTGCTGGTCGATGCGGAGGCATTCCAGCGGCACCCCGTCGTCGACACAGGCGAAGCCCCGCTCGGCGATCTGCCGGTACGGCACCAGGGCCAGTGTCGCCGGGCCGGCGGTGGCGGCGGGCAGGGGGATGTCGGCGAGCCGGTCGACGGTCGTCACGGTGCCGGTGAACAGGTCGAGATGCTCGGCGCCGTCGCGGCGTAACAGGGCGAACGGGCCGGGGTCGAGGCCGGCGGCGAGCGTGGTGAGCAGATCGGTCAGCTGGTGCATCGGTCTCCTCGGGCCGGGCGACCGCTCTCCGGGGGGCGGCCCCGGGGACCGGGACATGACCGGCGGCCGCCTCGTCGGGCGGCCGCGTGGGATGAAGCTACGCGCGGGGGAGGGCCGCCGGGTCGGCGGGCCACCAGCAGGTCAGTCGCGCGAGCATGCGAACACCCTACGCGTCGGACGGCCGGCGCGGAAGCCGATCGGCGGACCCGGTGCCGGGCAGCGTTGTCGCGTCACGATCACCGGGTACGTTGACCCGCGATGAAGATTCTCGCGCTGGACCTGGGCACCTCGTCGGTGCGTGGGCTCGTGCTGGACGACGCGCAACCGTTGCCGGGGGCGCTGGCCCGTCGCCGCATGGTGCTCACCGTCGACGACGAAGGTGCCGGCACCCTGGACGTCCGTGCGTACCTGGCCGGCCTGATCGAGTGCCTCGACGAGTTGCACGGCCAGGGTTGGTTGGACGGGGTGCAGTTGGTGGCGGTCAGCGGCCAGTGGCACTCGGTGGTGCCGCTGAGCGCCACCGACGAGCCGCTCGGGCCGGTGCTGACCTGGCTGGACACCCGGCCCGAGCCGCCGGCGACGGCGGTCGGTCCGGCCGACCCGGATGCCTTCCACCAGCGCACCGGCACCTGGTGGCACCGCTGCTACTGGTCGGTGCGGCTGCCCTGGCTGCGCGCCCGCACCGGGACGCGGATCGCCCGCTTCACCGGCCTGGTCGAGTACGTGCTCGGCCGGCTGCTCGCCGAGGCGCCGATGTCGATGTCACAGGCGTCCGGCACCGGTCTGCTGGACCTGCACACCCTGGACTGGGACCCGGAGGCCCGCGCCCTGGCTGGCAGCGACGGTGCCGATCTGCCCGAACTGGCCCCCGCGACTGGCACGGCGGGTTGCGCGCGGAGTACGGCCGGCGGTGGCCGGCGCTGGCCCGGCCCGCTGGGCGCCGCCACTGGTGACGGTGCCGCCTCCAACGTCGGCTCGGGCTGCGTGGATCCCACCCGGGCGGCGGTGACCGTGGGCACGTCCTCCGCGGTCCGGCTGTTGCAGCGGATGCCGACGTCTGCCGGGTCGACCGTCCTGCCCCACCGCCTGTGGCGCTACCGCGTCGACCACGACCATGTGGTGACCGGGGTCGCGTACTCCTCGGGTGGGAACCTGTTCGCCTGGGCGGACCGGGAGTTACGGCTGCCCACCGGCCGGGCGCTGGAGGAGGCGCTGGCGCTGCTGCCGCCCGACGGCGGTCGGCCGGCCAACGTGCGGTTCGGCGGCGACCGCCCGCCGGGCATCCGCCCGGCCGGGTTGGGCGAGCTGCGAGGACTGGGCTTCGGCACCACCGCGGTGGAGATGCTGGCCGGGCTCATGTACGGGGTGTGCGAGCAGGTCGTCGAGGACCTGGTGGTGCTGGAGTCCACGGTGGGCCGGCCGGTGGAGGTGGTCCTCGGTGGCGGCGCGATAGCCGCCTCGACATGGTGGCGGGAGGCATTCGCCGCGGTGCTGGCTCCCCGGCCGGTCCGTTTCGCCCGGCACCCGGAGATCGGGGCCACCGGCGCGGCGCTGGTGGCCACCGGCCGGATCGCCGATGCCGTGGTGGTGGCCGACATCGGCCGGACGGATGATCAAGACTCGGCGACCTCGGCATAGGGTGGCGACCGGCAGTACCCTTCCTTAACCCTTCAAAAGGGCAGGGCGTTGACACTGCTCTCGGGCCTGGTTGGATGGACCGCGCTCCCCGGACCGCGGCGGACGCGTGGGGGAGGAGGAGCGGGTGGGTGTAGGACCGGAGCAGGCGCCCGGGGTGTCGCAGCACCGCCGGCGTCGGTTCGACGTCCGGGTGGTACCCCACCGGCGTCGCTCCGCTCTGCGCCTGCAGGACTGGCGGATGCGCACCAAGCTGGCCACGGTGCTGGTCATCCCGTCGGTCGCCTTCCTGGTGCTGGCGGGCGTACAGACCCAGAGCCTGGTCAGCCGGGCCAACGTGCTGGGTGACTTCGCCGCGCAGGTCGGCATCGGACGCGAGATCACCGTGCTGACCCACCGGTTGCAGCTGGAGCGTGACCGCACGGCCGGGGAACTGCCCGCCCTGCGTGACGCCGCCGACGAGGAGGCCGGCGAGGAGCGGCTGGCCGTGTTGGAGCCCTACCGTGACGCCGCCGACCAGGCGGCCGCGGAGCTGCGCGCGGCCGCCGAGCCGTTGGCCGAGGCGGACGCCTCGTGGCGGGACGTCTACGTGGTGGCCTCCCAGGCGTACCAGCAGGTCGACTACATCCGGAACACGATGACCACGGTGGTGCTCAGCGACGACACCATCATCGGTAACTACCACCGGGCGATCGACGCGTTGCTGAACCTGCTCGCCCAGCCGACACCCGGCGCGGACCGGCCGGAACTGGCCGACGCGGTGCTGCGCTACGTGCAGTTCGCCCGGGCGAAGGAACTCTCCTCGCGGGTTCGGGCGGAGCTGTACTCGGCGGCCCGGGCCGGCAGCTACGACGCCGAGGACGCGGCCCAACTGCCGGAGCTGCGGGCGCGCCAGCTGACCGCGCTCGGCGCGTTCCGCATCGCGGCGACGAACGCACAGGTGACCCGCTATGACGAGATGAGCCTGGATCCGGCCTTCGTCGCCGCCTCCCGGATGGAGGAGCAGGCGCTGGCGCAGGGCGTGTCGGGGTCGGCGGTGCTGGACGCGGAGCAGTGGTGGACGGCCAGCGAGGCCCGCCACGAGCTGTTGCAGCGCTTCGAGGCAAGCGTGCTGGCGGCCTCGGCCCGGCAGGCCGACGACGCGAGCGACACCCAGCTGCGGGAGACGCTGCTGGTCGTCGGCGTGATCATCACGGTCCTGCTGGTGGCGGTGCTGATCTCGGTACTGATCGGTCGGTCGTTGGCCCGGTCGATCCGGCTGCTGCGCTCCCAGGCGCTGCGGATCGCGCAGATCGAGCTGCCCGAGGCGCTGGCCCGGTTGCGGTCGGTCTCCGGGGGCGTACCGCCGATCGACGTCTCACCGGCGGTCGTGCGGTCCCTCGACGAGATCGGTGAGCTGGCCGAGGCGTTCGTCGCGGTGCACCGCAGCGCCGTCGGGGTGGCGGTCGACCAGGCGAACATGCGTCGAAACGTCAACGCGATGTTCGTCAACCTCGCCCGACGCAGTCAGGTGCTGGTGGAGCGGCAGTTGGAGCTGCTCGACGACCTGGAGCGCGAGGAGGGCGACCCCGAGCAGCTGGAGAACCTGTTCAAGCTCGATCACCTGGCCGCCCGGATGCGCCGTAACGACGAGAGCCTGCTCGTGCTGGCCGGCACCGAGTCGACCCGCCGGTGGAACCGGCCGATCGGGCTGAGCGCGGTGCTGCTGGCGGCCAGCGCCGAGATCGAGCAGTACCAGCGGGTGCGGCACGAGGCGGTGGCGGACCTGCACGTGGTCGGGCACGCGGTCGGTGAGCTGGTGCACCTGCTGGCCGAGTTGCTGGAGAACGCCACCGCCTTCTCCCGGCCGGACACCATCGTGCAGGTGATGGCCCGGGTGGAGGGGCCCGGTGCGGTGATCGAGATCGCCGACCAGGGCCTCGGGATGAGCGCGACGGCGCTGGCCGAAGCGAACGCGGTGCTGGCCGCCCCGCCGGCGGCGGACGTGGCCACGGTCGAGCGGATGGGTCTGTTCGTGGTCAGTCACCTCGCCGCCCGGCACGGCATCGAGGTGCGGCTGCACGGCGGCGCCGGTGGGCTGGTGGCCGGGTACGGCTGCCGCGTCCGCTGCTCGCGGCGGCACCACCGCCGAGCCTGGACCCGGTGCCGTCACCGCGCGGGCTGCCCGTCGCGACACCTCGCCCGGTCGCGGTCGCCCCCGCCGACCCGGGGCCGGCGGATCTGCCGGTGGCCGGACGCCGTCCGACCACGGTACCCCGCCAGGCCCATCCGGTGCCGGTACGCGCGGAGGACGTACTCGCCCCGGCGGTGGCACCGGCGAGCGGCGGTAGCGGCTGGTGGTCGCGGGAGGGACCGTCGTCGGCGGTCTCCACGGCCGGTGCCGGCGCGCCGGCACCGCCGACCGTGCCGGTGACCGCCGGGACGAACGAACGGGGCCTGCCGATGCGGGTGCCGATGGCGCAGCTCAGTGCGGTGACCCAGCCGGCCCGCCCGGAGCAGCAGCAGCCGACCCGCGACGATCCGGATCCGGAAGCCGTCGGCGGGATGTTGTCCAGGCTGTACAGCGGTGTGCGGCGGGCCGAGGCCGAGGAGACCACCGAGATACCCGTGCCACCGCTCGGGGCGTGGGGCGAAGGAGGACGGAAGTGATGACGTTGTCGCAGGAGGCTCGCGACCTGAGCTGGCTGGTCAGCGCGTTCGCGGAGCGGGTGCCCGGGGTGGCGCACGCGGTGGTGGTCTCCTCCGACGGGCTGCTGGTCGCGATATCCGACCACCTGCCACGGGACCACGCCGACAAGCTCGCCGCGGTGACCTCGGGGCTGATGAGCATCACCGCCGGCGCCGCCCAGATGTTCGACGGGGACGTGGTCAAGCAGACCGTGGTGGAGATGGGGCGGGGCTACTTCCTGGTCATGCAGGTACGCGACGGCTCGATCCTGGCCACCCTGGCGGCGGCGGACGCGGACATCGGCGTGGTGGGCTACGAGATGGCCCGGCTGGCCAAGCAGGCCGGCGAGATGCTGACCCCGGCCCTGCGCGCCGAACTTCAGCAGGCGCTGCCTCGCTGAGCCGGCGGGGCGGCGGCTGCCGGCCGTTACCGTAGGCCGAGCCCGGCACCGGGAGTGGTGGGGCGGGAGGCGAGCCACCAGGCGACCGTCGCGGCCACGGCGACGACGCCGCTGAACAGGAACGGCGCCTCGATGCCGGCCCGGGCGGCCAGCGCACCACCGGCCAGCGCCCCCAGCGCGGTGCAGCTGTAGGTGACCAGGCGGGAGGCGGCGATGACCCGCCCGAGCAGCCCGCCCGGCACCAGCCGTTGGCGTACCGACAGCGCGGCGACGTTGAGCACGGCGAACGCGGCGCTGGTGGTGACCACCACGACCACCGCGACGGCGCGGTGCCCGACGACGGCCAACAGGACCGGCACGCCGGCGGTGACGGCCATCGACCAGGTCAGCACCGACCGGTGGTGGAAGCGGGCGAGGACCCGGTCGGCGGCGAACGAGCCCAGCAGGCCACCGGCCGCGCCGGTGGCCAGCAGCAGACCGAAACCGAACGCGCCGAGGCCGAGAGCGTCGCGGGCGTAGAGCACGAAGATCGCGAACCAGGCGGTGTCCGCGGCGGCCACGGCGGCGGTGACGAGCACCAGAGTGCGCATCATCGGCTGGCGGAGGAGCCAGCGCAGGCCGGCCAGGACGCCGTCACCGTCGGCGGCCGGCGGGGCGTCGGCGGGGTCCGGGGTGGCTCGGTGCGCCAGGGTCAGCGGCAGGGAGAGGACGAGCATCACCGCCAGCGCCAGGGTGGCCCCGTTGACGGCGAACGGGATGGCGGCACCCAGCACGAACAGCAGGGCACCCACCGGTGGACCGACGAACTCGTTGCCGACGATCTCCCCGGCGACCAGGCGCCCGTTGGCCTTCTCCAGCTGCGCGTCGGGCACGAGTCTGGGTACGGCGGTCTGGGCGGCGGTGTCCCGGATGGTCTCGCCGACGCCGAGCAGGAACGCGGCGGCGACGACGTGGGCGATGGTGGCCCAGCCCAGGGCGACCGTCGTGGCCAGCGCGGCCAGCACGACGACGCGGCCGGTGTCGGCGGCGGCCAGCAGCGTGCGGGCCCCTCGGCGGTCGGCGAGGGCGCCGGCGAGCAGACCGGAGACGAGCCACGGCAGGAACTGGGCCGCGGCGACGGCACCGACGGCCAGTGGGTCGTCGGTGAGGGCGGCGGCCAGCAGCGGGAAGGCGGCGACCCGGATGCCGTCGCCGAGGTTGGCCAGCGCGGCGGCGCTCCAGAAGGTCCAGAACGGCCGGCCCAACCGGCTTCGGTCACGCATGCGGGGATCGTACGTGCCTCGGCGGCGGCCCGGAGCCGGGCCGCCGCCGAGGCTGACGGGGTCAGACCGCGTTGTCCGCGATGACCTGGCGGTACCAGTGGGCGCTGCGCTTGAACACCCGACGCTGGGTGGGGTAGTCGACGTAGATCAGTCCCCAACGCTGCTCGTAGCCCTCGGCCCACTCGAAGTTGTCGAGCAGGGACCAGACGTGGAAGCTCTCCAGCGGCACGCCCTCGGCGACGGCCCGGTGGGCGGCGGTCAGGTGGTCGCGGAGGAACGTGACGCGGCCGTCGTCATCGACGGTGCCGTCGGCGCTGAGCTCGTCGGGGGTGGGCAGGCCGTTCTCGGTGACGGTGAGGGGGATCGGCCCGTAGTCGCGGGTGACCCGGGTCAGGACGTCGTACATCCCCTCGGGGTAGATCTGCTGCCACTCCGCCTCGGAGGTGGGCCAGCGGCGTACCGTGCCGCCGGACGCGGTGACGTAGATCGGGGTGTAGTACTGCACCGCGAGCAGGTCGATCGGGCTGGAGATGATCTCCAGGTCGCCGTCGCGGATGGCGCGGACCATCCGGCTGTCGGGTCCGAGGTCGGCCAGGACGTCGGCCGGGTAGCTGCCGGTCAACGCGGAGTCGAGGTAGAGGCGGTTCTCGTAGCCGTCGTAGAGGCGGGCGGCCTCCGCGGCGGCGGTCGAGTCGTCGGCGGGGTAGCAGGGGTGCAGGTTGAAGGCGGGGCCGATGCGGCTCTTTCCGCCGGTGGCGCGCAGGGCGCGGACGGCGAGGCCGTGGGCGAGTTGGAGGTGGTGGGCGACCAGGTACGCCGCGTCGGGGTCCTGCCGCCCGGGGGCGTGGTGGCCGAAGAGGTAGCCGTTCTGCACCACGGTCTTCGGCTCGTTGATGGTCAGCCAGACCGGCACCCGGTCGCCGAGGGTGTCGAAGACGATGGCGGCGTAGTCGGCGAAGCGCTGGGCGACGTCGCGGGACTCCCAGCCACCGGTGTCCTGCAGGCTCTGCGGCAGGTCCCAGTGGAACAGCGTGGCCATCGGGGCGATCCCGCGTTCGTGCAGGCCGTCGACGAGGCGACGGTAGAAGTCGAGGCCGCGTTGATTGGCGGCGCCGGTTCCGTCGGGCTGGATGCGCGGCCAGGAGATGGAGAACCGGTAGCTGCGCAGCCCCAGGTCGCGCATCAGATCGAGGTCTTCGGCATAGCGTTGGTAGTGGTCGGCGGCGACGTCGCCGGTGTCGCCGTTGCGGGTGCGTCCCGGCGCGTGGCTGAACGTGTCCCAGATCGATTCGCCGCGGCCGTCCTCCTTGGCGGCGCCCTCGATCTGGTACGCGGAGGTCGCGGCGCCCCAACCGAAGTCGGGTGGGAAGGACCGCCGGGTGGTCGGCTTCGACGCGGTGGCCGTGTCGTCGGCCGGGTCGCCGGGCTGGCAGCCGGCGAGACCGGTGGCCGTGGTGGCTGCGGCGGTGCTGCCGAGGACGGCGTTGACCGGGGTGGCGGCGGTGGCCGAGAGCGCCGCGCGGCGCAGCAGGTGCCGCCTGGTGAGTATCGACATGGGTTCTCCTCGTGGATGGGGACGACCGCCTGAGCCCGGGAGCGCTCCCAACAAAGGGTAGAGGGTAGGCGGTGCCCGCTGGGCCGAGTCGTCGCGAGGGGTGGGGCGGACTGCCTCGGTGGCGGGTGACGTGGGGTGGGGAAGGGCGCTGTGTCGGTCGGGCAGCTGATGCGGCGGGACCGGGTGCGCCGAGTACCGCGGGCGGACCGTTGTGCGCGCCCGGGCGGTCGGCGGGGCGTCGCGGATGGCGGTCGGCGGGCGGGTCGACTGCCGTGCGGGGCGCGCGGGTGGTGCGCGTCTGACCCGTCGGCCTCTTTTCCCATCGTGAACGGGGGTTTAGTGTGGGGACGGGGGAGGGCAACCCCCGTCCCCACCGTGTTGCGGTACACGCACGTTCGGATTGGCGTCCCAGTTGTGCGTGTCGCGCGGGAGCCGGGCCACGCGAGTGGCTGAGGATCCACCTCCCTCCACTGTGGTGGGGTGACGGCTGACGGCGGTGTCCGGGCTGGCCCGCCGTCGGCCTGTGGTTTGTTCCCCGGAGCCGTGGGCACGACCCCGAGCGATATTCCGGGTGGAACTCTGTCGATGGAAGCGCTCCCATCGACGTTGTTGCGACTGTAACGCCCGTCACGGCTTTGTGAAAGCCCCAAAATGAGATCGAAACAAGTCGGTGTTTCCGGAAGTTCCCTTGCTGGTGCTGGGAGCGCTTCCATGGCACACTGTCGATCGACCGCGCGGAGCCAAGTTACGCGTGCGCGGGTCGCCGAGGGCTTCCGGCTCGTCCGGTACGGCGTCCTGCTAGCAGCGGGAGCAGCTGCCGTCCCATACGGTGCCCCGCCGCGCTGGCCCGACCCGGGCCGCAGCGACCACCATCCACTGGCACCTCGGCGGACCCGTCGTCCCCGAGGCGCCACCGCCGGTGCGCCACCGCCACCGGCCTGGTCCGAGGAGACACCGCGCAGATGAGAAACCTGGCTAGACGTCGGCGCCTGGCGTGGCTCGCCGCCGCGGCGCTGGCGATCGGTGGGGCGACAGTCCCCGCCGCCGCCGCACAGGCCGCACCGGCCTGCGACGTGGTTTATACGACGAATGACTGGAGCAACGGCTTCACCGCCAACGTCACCATCAGAAACACCGGTGACGCGATCAACGGATGGACCCTGAAGTTCGCCTTCCCCGGCAACCAACGGGTCACCCAGGGCTGGTCGGCCCGGTGGAGTCAGAGCGGCAGCGAGGTCACCGCCGTCAACGAGTCCTGGAACGGCAACATCCCGGCCGGCGGCAGCACCAGCATCGGCTTCAACGGCTCCTATTCGGGCACCAACGGGAAGCCGACCTCGTTCTCGGTCAACGGGGTCACCTGCGGTGGCACGGCGCAGCAGCCCCCGACGGTCAGCCTGTCGGTGCCCGCCGGCCCGTTCACGGCCCCGGCGACCGTGCCGCTGACCGCCACCGCCAGCGACCCGGACGGCACCGTCGCCCGGGTCGAGTTCTACCGCAACGGGCTGCTGGTCAACACCGACACCAGCGCGCCGTACGCGTACACCCTGGAGAGCCTGCCCGCCGGTGACTACACGGTGCAGGCCAGGGCGTACGACAACAGCGGCCTGTCGGCGGTCGCCGAGCGGTCGTTCACCGTCGCCGGCTCCACCTCGCCGGCGCTCGTCGCCACGCCGACCGCGCTGACCGTGCCCGAGGGTGGCAGCTCGACGTTCAACCTCAAGCTGAACCGGGCACCCACCTCGAGCGTGGCGGTGGGCCTGGCCCGCACCGGTGACGCGGATGTCACCGTCACCCCGACCTCGGCGACGCTTACCACGTCGAACTGGAACACCGGCGTCACCGTGACCGTCCGGGCGGCTGAGGACTCCGACACCGTCGGTGGCACCGCCACCGTCACCGCCTCGGCCACCGGCCACACCCCGGCGACGGTCACCGTCACCGAGATCGACAACGATGTGCCCGGCGGCGACGGCGAGTACGTGCAGCGCTTCCTCACCCAGTACAACAAGATCAAGAACTCGGGCTACTTCAGCCCGGAGGGTGTGCCGTACCACTCGATCGAGACGCTCATCGTCGAGGCACCCGACCACGGCCACGAGACCACCTCCGAGGCGTTCAGCTTCTGGCTGTGGCTGGAGGCCTACTACGGTCGGGTGACCCAGAACTGGGCACCGTTCAACAGCGCCTGGACGGTGATGGAGAAGTACATCATCCCCTCCTCGGCCGACCAGCCGACCGCCGGCGCCGCCGGCGACGCCCAGTACGCCGCCGAGCACGACCTGCCCAACCAGTACCCGTCGCAGCTGCAACCATCGGTACCGGTGGGTGCCGACCCGCTGCGCTCCGAACTGCGCTCCACCTACGGCACCGGTGACATCTACGGCATGCACTGGCTGCTCGACGTCGACAACGTCTACGGCTACGGCCGCTGCGGCGACGGCACCACCCGCCCGGCGTACATCAACACCTTCCAGCGGGGGACCCAGGAGTCGGTGTGGGAGACCGTGCCGCAGCCGTCCTGCGACACCTTCGCCCACGGCGGCCAGTACGGCTACCTGGACCTGTTCATCAAGGAGTCGGGTACCCCGGCCAAGCAGTGGAAGTACACCAACGCCCCGGACGCCGACGCCCGCGCCGTGCAGGCCGCGTACTGGGCACTGACCTGGGCCAAGGAGCAGAACAAGGCGGCCGACGTGTCGGCCACCGTGGCCAAGGCCGCCAAGATGGGTGACTACCTGCGGTACGCCCTGTTCGACAAGTACTTCAAGCGGGTCGGCAACTGCGTCGGGGCCAGCACCTGCCCGGCCGGCTCCGGCCGCACCTCCGCCCACTACCTGCTCTCCTGGTACTACGCCTGGGGCGGGGCGTACGAGACCAGCCAGAACTGGTCCTGGCGGATCGGCTCCAGCCACAGCCACTTCGGCTACCAAAACCCGTTCGCGGCCTGGGCGTTGACCAACGTCAACGAGCTCAAGCCGCGCTCGCCGACCGCGGCGGCGGACTGGACCAACAGCCTCAACCGGCAGCTGGAGTTCTACACCTGGCTCCAGTCGGCCGAGGGCGGCATCGCCGGTGGCGCGACCAACAGCTGGGGCGGGCACTACGGCACGCCGCCGGCCGGCACGGCCACCTTCTACGGCATGTTCTACGACGAGGACCCGGTCTACAACGACCCGCCGTCGAACCAGTGGTTCGGCATGCAGGCGTGGTCCATGCAGCGCATCGCCGAGCTGTACCTGGTCAGCGGCAACGCCAAGGCCAAGGCGCTGCTGGACAAGTGGGTGCCGTGGGCGATCGCCAACACCACGCTGGGCGCCAACTGGTCCATCCCGTCGGACATGAAGTGGACCGGCCAGCCCAACAACTGGAACCCGAGCAACCCGCAGCCGAACACCAACCTGCACGTCGAGGTGACGGTCAAGGGCCAGGACGTCGGCGTCGCCGCCGCCTACGCCCGCACCCTCATCGCCTACGCGGCGAAGTCGGGCAACACGGCGGCGAAGACCACCGCCAAGGGCCTGCTGGACGCGCTGCACGCGCACAGCGACGCCCAGGGTGTCTCGACGGTGGAGAAGCGTGGCGACTACCGGCGCTTCGACGACGTCTACAACGCCTCCACCGGGCAGGGCCTGTACATCCCGCCGGGCTGGACCGGTGAGATGCCGAACGGTGACCAGATCGCCCCGGGCAAGAGCTTCGTCGACATCCGGTCGTTCTACAAGAACGACCCGGCGTGGCCGAAGGTGCAGGCGTACCTCGACGGTGGTCCGGAGCCCGAGTTCCGTTACCACCGCTTCTGGGCCCAGGCGGACGTCGCCATGGCCTACGCCGACTACGGGAAGTTGTTCCCCAACGGCTGAACGAACTCCTCCGGGTGGGCGATGACCCACCCGGAGGCGCCGGCCGGGCCTCGGGGGTAGAGGCAGGTCCGGTTGACGGCCTGACACCCACGGTCAGGCCGGGGTGGGTCGGCCCTCTGGCCGACGCAGCGGAGCGGTCGGCCCACCCCACCGTCGGAGAGCCGCCGGGCACGGCGCGCACATAGCGAAAAAAAGTGACCGCCCCGGGATCACAACCCGGCCCGGGACGGAGTAACGTACATCACCGGAGAGGCCGCTCCCCCCGTGGCGGCCTCTCCCTTATTGTCCCAGCCCCGGCGCGTCGGGCTCGCCGGTGTCCGGCCCGCCCGCGGCCGGCCCGGCCGGCGGCAGCACCGGATGCCGCAGCCCCGGATGACCGGCCGGCAGCGACCGGCGCAGCACGGCCCAACTCACCGCCAACGCCGCCGCGACCAGCGGCCAGGTCAGCCCCACCCGGGCGGCGGTCAGGGCGAGCACGTGGCCGCCGAGATACAGCGGCACGAAGACCGCCACCCGCAGCAGGTAGGTGCCCGTCCACACCCAGCTGGCCCGCCCGTACGCCCGCAGCAGCGCCGGGTCACGCCGCCAGCGTCCGCGCTGGCCCAACGTGGTGCCGACGACGACCCCCAGCAGCGGCCACCGGACCATGATGCTCACCGCCCAGGCCAGCGCGCTGGCGGCATTGGCCAACACCTGCACGAGGAAGAAGTCCTCGGCCCGACCGGTGCGCACCGCCACCAGCGCGGCCACACAGACCGCCAGCAGCCCGACCAGCACCGACCGGGGCCGGTCACCGCGACGCAACCGCCAGCCGGCCACCACTGCTCCGGCGACCAGGGCCGCCACCACCCCGACCAGGACCGACCGACCGGCCACCAGCCAACCCACCGTGAACGCTACCGGCGGCACGGTGGCGTCCACGGCTCCCCGACGCCCACCGAGCAGATCGGCCAGTGACTCGCCCCGCCCGACAGTGGTGGCGTCCCGCTCCGAGGTACCGGTCACGTGCCCTCCTTCACCTGCGGCCAACCTATCGCCACGCCACGGGCGGGCCACCGGCCGGACGTCGCGGGCGTGCCGCTAAGTTGTGCGGGTGCGCGTGACGCCCCGGGGGGGTACAGCGGTCTGGCTGGTCGTGCTGGCCCTCATCCAGACGGCGGCCTTCATCGCCGTGTGGCGATTCGCCCTGCACACGGAGATCGGCCAGTGGATCGACACGGTGGCCCTCACCGGTAACCGCATCGGCCGCGACCACATCGAGGAACCGGTCGACCGGATCCTCAACGCCATGTCCGTGGTGTCGCTGCTGGCGGTCACCGTGATGATCGGATTCATCGCGCTGATCCGAGGTCGGGTCGCCCTCGCCGTCGCCGCGACCCTGCTGATCGCGGGCGCCAACGTCACCACCCAACTGCTCAAGTACGGGCTGAGCCGCCCCGACTACGGCATCGACCTGGAACGGGTCTACGTCGGCAACAGCCTGCCCAGCGGGCACACCACGGTCGCCGGGTCGGTGGCGGTGGCCCTGGTCCTCGTACTGCCGCCGAAGGTGCGGGCCGTCGGCGCCGTGATCGGTGCCGGCTACGCCGCGACCGCCGGGGTGGCCACCCTGTCGGCGGGTTGGCACCGGCCCAGCGACGCGGTCGCCGCGTTCCTGGTGGTCGGCGTCTGGGCGGCCCTGGCCGGTCTGCTGCTGCTGATCACCCAACGGGAACGGGCGGAGGTCGCGGCCGGTGACGCGCACCGGCTCACCGCCCTGCTGCTGGGCGTGGGCGGGTTGCTGGCCATCGCCGGCTGTGCGTTGGCTCTGTGGTGGCTGATTGGGCTGCGGTCCACCCCGGCGGCGGAGCTGTCCCGCCGTCCGCTGTTCGTCGGCTACGCGGGCGGCGCCGCCGGCATCGCCGGCTCCATGGCGGTGGTGATGGCGCTGGTACTCACCGCCGTGCACCGTCTGGTCCCCCGCTACAAGGGCTGAGCGGATGGGCGTCGTACGGTCGGCCTTCCACGACGAGTGCGACCGGCTCGGCGCGGTACTACGCACCCTCGACCGGTCGGACCTCGACCGCCCGACCCGCTGTGTGCCGTGGACGGTGGCCGACCTGCTGGCCCACGTGCGCACCGGAGCCGGCCGGCTGGCCGACATGCTGGCCGCCCCGGCGCCGGTCCCGCCCAGGTCGACGCCGCCGGCTACTTCGGTGCGGCGAAGTTCCTCCCGGCGGTGAACGCCGCCCGGATCGCCGCCGCCCAGGGCCAGGCCGCCGCGGACGACGCCGGACCGGCGCCGGGCCGGGCCGGCGGGTGCTCGCCACGGACTCGACCGGGCCTGGCGGGCCACCACTGCCGTCGACGCCCACCCCGCCGACCGGGTGGTCCGCACCCGGCACGGCGACGCGATGACGGTCACCGAGTTCCTGCGTACCCGGGTGGTGGAGGTCGGCGTGCACGGCCTCGACCTGGCCGAGGCGCTGGACCGGCCACCGTGGCTGACCCCGACCGCCGCCCGGGTGATCGCCGACCTGCTCACCGGCGGGCACGCCCTACCGCCGGACCTCGGCTGGACCAGCTGACTCTGATCGGCAAGGCCACCGGCCGCAGCCCGCGCAACCGCGCCGAGCAGCAGGCCCTCGACGCCGCCGGCATCCAGCTGCTCGCCTTCGGCGGCTGACCGGAGCCGACCACGGCCTCACTGTCAGGCGGCGGTGCGCGGCGCCGGCACGTGCGGAACGGCGGCCCGCAGGTGGGCCAGGACCACCGGGTCGATCCGACCGGGCGCCAGCCGCTCCTCCAGGTTCTCCAACCCGGCCCAGGCGACCAACGCGTCCTCGGGCTCCGCCGGGTCGGCCGGATACCCGAGCGCGGTCAGCAGGCCGGCGACCTCGGTGGCCAACGCACCGGTCAGCTCCAGCAGGGTCGCCGGATCGGGCCGGCTGAACAGCAGGGTGTGCACCGCGAGCAGCCGGTCGAGTTCGGTGATCGGGTCGGGATGGTCGTCGACCCGCAGGTCGATCATGGTGTCGCCGGTACCGCCGTATCCGCCGCCACGGCGCACCACCAGCGGCCCCGCGCTCTGCCGGCCACGCCGGTCACCTCCGGCGGCCTCGCCGGCCCGCAGCGCCGCGAGCAGCCGCTGCGCGAACGGCAGGTCGGTACCGGTCAGCCAGGCGTCGCGCAGCCGTCGACGACCTGCGGGCCGGTGAGGATGTTGCCCTGCGCCGCCCAGCCGTCGCCGGCCTGCCCACCGGCCCACCCACGGCAGTGGACCGGTCCAGGTGGCACCCGGCCCGGTGGCGGCGACCACACCGACCTGCCGGTGATCGCGTTCCGGGTCGGCGGCGACCAGGCCGGCGACCACCCCGGCGGCGGCCACGCCGGTCCGCAGCAGCGCCAACCCCTGCGGCCGGTAGGCGAGGTTCACGTGCGCCTGGGTGGCGATCGCGCCGACCTCGGCCGCGGCACCCGGCACCAGGGCGCCGGCGGCCAGGAACCGGCTCGCCACGACGACGCCGTGCAGTCGGCCGTCGTCGGAACGGGCCACCAGGGAGAAGGTCACGCTGGACAGGTTAGCGCTGGTGACGGTCCTGCGACCGTCGCCATGACCTTGCCCGACGAGGCCGGGCCGGGCACCATCGACCGATGACGACGCGATGGGCAATGACGGTGCCGATGGGCGGGATCCCGCTCGCTGACCACGCCGCGGTGTACGCGGCCCTCGCCGACGCCGGCTTCACCGACGTCTGGTCCTCCGAGGTCAACGGGGCCGACGCGTTCACCCCGCTGACGCTGGCCGCCGCCTGGCAACCCGGGCTGCGGCTGGGCACCACGATCACCCCGGCGTTCACCCGCGGACCCGGCCTGCTGGCGATGAGCGCCGCCGCGCTCGCCGACGCCGCCCCCGGCCGGTTCGCCCTCGGCATCGGCGCGTCGTCACCGGTGGTGGTCTCCGACTGGAACGCCGTGGAGTTCACCGAACCGTTCCGGCGCACCCGGGACGTGCTGCGTTTTCTGCGGGCGGCGCTGCGCGGGGGACCGTCGACGGTGCCTTCACCTTCGCCGTCCGCCGGTTCACCTGGAACGGCCGCCGGCGGTGCCGCCGCCGCTGCTGCTGGCCGCGCTGCGTCCCGGCATGCTGCGGCTGGCCGCCGCCGAGGCCGACGGAGTGATCCTCAACTGGCTCGCCGCCACCGACGTGCCCCGGGCGGTGGCCGAGCTGGGGCGACGACGGACGCAGTTCGAGGTGGTCGCCCGGATCTTCGTCTGTCCCACGGAGGACGCCGGGTACGCCCGCACCCTCGGCCGGCGGATGATCACCAGCTACCTGACCGTACCCGCGTACGCGGAGTTCCACCGCTGGCTCGGCCGGCAGGAGGCCCTCGCCGGCATGTGGGCGGCGTGGGCGGCCGGCGACCGCCGCGTCGCCCTGGCCGCGATCCCGGACGAGGTGGTCGACGCGTTGATCCTGCACGGCTCACCCGAGCAGTGCCGGGCACAGGTGAACCGGTACGTCGACGCCGGGGTGGACGTACCGGTGCTGGCGTTGCTGCCCACCCCGGAGGCCACCGCCGCCGACCCGGCGGCCCTGACCACGCTGTTCGCCCGGCTCGGCCGCGACGCGAAGGAGGCGGCGTGAACCTCACCGACCGGGTAGCGGTGATCACCGGCGGGGCCGGGGGATCGGTGCGGCACTGGCCCGGCGGTTCGCCGCCGAAGGTGCCGCCGCGCTGGTCCTGGCCGACCTGGACGGTGCCGCCGCCGAGGCGGTCGCCGCCGCCGTGGGCCCGCTGGCCCGTGGGGTCGCGGTCGACGTCACCGACGAGGAACAGGTACGCGCCCTGGTCGCCGACACCGAACGTCGCCACGGCCGGATCGACGTGTTCTGCGCCAACGCCGGAGTCAGCACCGGCGGGGGAGTGGAGGTCGACGACACCGGCTGGGAACGGTCCTGGCGGGTCAACGTGCTCGCCCACGTGTACGCCGCCCGGGCGGTGCTGCCGGCGATGCTCGCCCGGGGTAGTGGTTACCTGCTGCACACCTGCTCGGCGGCGGGCGTGCTGACCGCCGTCGGCGACGCCGCGTACACCACCACTAAGCACGCCGCCGTGGGATTCGCCGAATGGCTGTCGGTGACCTACCGCGACCGGGGCATCCGGGTCAGCGCGTTGTGCCCGCAGGGAGTCGACACCCCGATGCTGGCCGACGGACTGGCCGCCGGGCACCTGGGTGCCCGAGTCATCGCGTCCTCCGGCGCGGTGCTCAGCCCGGACGCCGTGGCCGCGGCAGCGGTCGCGGGAATGGCGGAGGAACGCTTCCTGATCCTGCCGCACCCGGAGGTGGCCGACTACGCCCGCCGCCGCGCCGAGGACCCCGACGGCTGGCAGTCCGGCCTCCGCAAACTCGTCCGCCGCCTAACCACCCCCTAACACCCCCACCCCCACTCGCGTCGATCATGCAGTTGGGTCACCGGAAAGGTCCCCAACAGGCCGAATTGTCAGGTGCCACAACTGCATGATCGCGGCGGGGTAGGTCGGTGGCGGGTGGTGGGTCAGCGGGGCCAACGGAGTGGGCCGGGGTGCACGGACCAGAGCAAGCGACGCCAGCGGGGGAGAGTGGCGCGCAGCGCGCGGCTGTAGGTGGTGGCCGCCTCGGCTGCCGTCCCGGCCTGCTCCGATGAGGCCGCGCCGGGTGCGAAACCGACCTGGTTGATCAACCTGGCCAGGTCGTCGACAGCGGCAGTGGCACCGGGATCGGGCGCACCCGAGGTGGTGGCGTCCCGACGGATCGCTTCGGTCAAGGTGGCGCGGGCCACGGTGGCGACCTCGGTGGCGGACAGGTCCGCGGCGACCGGCCGACCGGCCAGTCGCAGCGTGTCGGTCAGCTCCCGCCAGGCGCCGGCGATGCGGTGGCCGGGGTCGCCCCGGCGCAGTCGGGCCCGGGTCTGTGCCCGGCGCAGCCCGGCCAGCGTCACCAGCAACGCCACCACGACGAGCAGCAGACCACCGCCGGTGCCACCGACAAGCACCGGCGTCGGCACGCCGCTGTCGTCGGCGGGTCCGCCGGGCGCGGCCTGCGCCGGTGGCGACGCGGTCGGCTCCAGGGTGGGCTCCGGCTGCTCCGACGGTGGCGGGTCCTCCGGCTGCGGGCGGAAGTCCTCCTCCACCGGCCGGGGCTCCTCATCCGGCCGGGGCAGCGGGTCGAACGACACCCAGCCGAGACCGTCGAAGAGCACCTCCGGCCAGGCGTACGCGTCGGCGGCCCGCACCGGACCCGACCCGGGGGCGGCGAACCCGACCACCACCCGGGTCGGTAGCCCGGCCAGCCGACCCAGCACCGCGAACGACGCCGCGAACTGTTCGGACGTGCCGCGCTGCCCGCCGCCGTTGCGCGGCCCGAACAGGAAGAACGCCAGATTCGGGTAGGCGTGGCCGCTCGGCGCGTCGGCGACCAGCCGGTAATGCTCGGCCAGCCACTGCTCGATCGCCGCCGCCCGCGCGTACGGAGCGCCGTTCTCCTCAGCCAACTGGGTGGCCAGCCGCCGCAACTGCTCGGGTGCCCCGTCGGGGACGTGCAGCACCCGGGCCACCGCGTCACCGGCCGGGGTGTTCGCGGTGGCCAGCAGATTGTTGTCCGGGCGCTCCCGGGCCGAGGTGACCGTGTAACGCAGACCCGGGGTGAGACCGTCGGGGCGGATCAGCGTGCCGGTGCCCAGGTCGTAGGCGACCCGGGCACCACTGACCTCCCGCGGGGTGGGCACCGCGGGCAGCAGCCGTCCACTGAGGTCACCGACGGTGATCTCCTGCCGTACGGTCTCGACCGTGGCGTACGGCGCCGGTTCGGTGGTGGGCAGGATCCGGCCGGCGTTGCGGTAGGTCGCGCCCACCCGCCAGGTGACCCCGTCGTAGTCGCTGAGCACGGCCAGCCGGATCCGCACCCCGACGCTGTCCGTCGCGGCACCCTCGGCCGGGTCCGTCGGGCCGGTGCCGCCGGGAAGGTCGGTCGCCACCTGGAACAGTTCCTGCTCCGGATTCAACGCCCAACCGGAGATCCGGATCAGCGGGTTCTCGTCGAGCGTCTCCACCTGCGGCGGCTGCACGTAGCGCCGTGGATCCACCGGTCGGGTCTCCACCAGGGCGGCCACCGCCGGGCCGAGCAGCGCGGCAAGCGCCACCACCACCGCCGTACCGGCGGCCGAGGCCACCGCCAGCCGGGCCCGTAGCCCGGACCGGACCACCGGGGAAAGCCCGTCGACCGGGTCGCCGTCCGGGGCCGGGACGACACGGCCAACCCGAGCGCCGCCGTCACCACCACCGCCACCGTCGCGCCGATCGCCGGCCCGCGTTGGGTCCGACCACGTACACCGCACCGGCGTGCAGCAGCACCGGCGGCAGGTAACCCAGCAGCACCCGCCCGGCCCGCAGCGCCACCTCCGCGCCGGCCAGCCCGGCCAGCCAGGCGGCGACCACCGGCAGCAGGACCGTGTCCGGCGTGGCCTGCACCGGGATCATCGCGGTCAACAGCCGGGGAATCGCGTTACCGGCGGCGTCGCCGGCCACCTCGACGAACCCGCCCGGCAGCTGCGCGGTCGGTCGCGGCCACCCGCAGGCAGACCGCCGTCCACCCGAGCATGGCCAGCACCGACACCGGCGCGACCAGCCAGGACGGCAGCCGCCGGGTCACGACGCTGACCAGCACCGACCCGACCGCCGCGCCGGCCACCAGCATCGTCAGCAGCGACCCCGCGTACACCCGGCCGAGCACCACCCCGGCCAGCGTGACCAGCACGACGAGCGTCGCCGGCACCGCCACCGCCCGCAGCAGCCTCACCACCGGCGTACCCCGTCCCACTCGGCGGCGAAGGCCGCCCGTCGGCCGCGTCGACGACGACCAGCCCGGCCGCACCCGGCGGCGTCGGCTCCGCCGCCCCGAAGATCCCGACCACCACCGACGGGTACGCGCCGCGCGCGCGCCCACATGCCCCCAGATCGTCGGTCGCGCCCGGTCCGGTGAGCACGACCAGAGTGTCGCCGAGCCGGTCGCGCCGCAGCCGCGCCGCCGCCGCCTCCAACGTGCCCTCGCCGGTGAGCGTCACCGCCGCCAACCGGTCCAACGGTCCCGTAGGACCGGAACCCGACCCGTCGCCGGCCACGACGTCACCGGACCCGCCGCCCGTACCGCCGTCGCCCGGTCCGGCGGACGTGTCCTCGGCGGCGACGAACAGCAGCACCACCGGCAGATCCTCGCGGACCGCGGCGGTGACCACCGACGCCGCCGCCTCGCAGGCCGACTCGAACGACTCCGCCACCCCGCCGACCCGGTCCGGATGCGCGAGCGCCCGGTTGTCCAGCAGCACCACGATCCGGGGCAGGCTGGTGTCCACGTTCTCCCGCACCATCAGCTCACCCACCCGGGCGCTGGTACGCCAGTGCACCCGACGCAACTCGTCACCGACGACGTACTCCCGCAGCGAGTCGAAGGTGATCGAACCGTGCGGCACCGCGTCGACCCGCCCGTCGAGACTGCGTCCCGCACCGGTCGGCACCGCCCGCAGCGGATGGACACGCGGGTGCACCCACACCAGCACGACGTCGCCGTAGGAGCGGGCCAGCACCACCAGGCCGAGCGGGTCGCGGCGGACCACCCGCAGCGGCCCGACCGGCACCACCCCACGCCGGCTCGTCGGCACCGGGTAGCTGACCGTGGTGTCCGCGCCGGGCCGCAACCGCAGCACCGGCACCGGCACCACCCGGTCACCGCAGCGGTCGGTGGCCAGCATGCTCGCCGCCGGCACCCTCCCCGCGTTCCGGACGGTCAACGTCATCGCCGCCGGCTCGCCCCGGGCCACCCGGTCCGGGTCGGCCTGTCGGGACACCAACAGCCGGGGCCGCCGGGCCGCCGCGACCACAGCGACCGCCAGGGCGACGCCGGCTGCCGCGCCGAGCAGCGTCAACTCCGGGTACCCGAACCGAAAACCCGCCCCCAGCAGCAGCACGGCCGCCACGAGCAGACCGATGCCCCGGGCGGTGATCCCCACGACAGGCTCGCCGGTCAGGGGTGCGCCGGGGCCGGCTGGCCCGACGGCAGCGGCACCGGCACCGAGGCGACCGCCTGCCGCAACACGTCCGCGGCGGTCACCCCGCGCACCTGGGCGTCCGGAGTGAGCAGCAGCCGGTGCGCGAAGACCGGCTCGGTGAGGGTCTTCAAGTCCTCCGGCATGATCCAGCCCCGCCCGTCGATCAACGCGTACGCGCACGCCGCCCGGGTCAACGCGATCACCCCACGTGGACTGACCCCGACGCGGACCTGCGGATGGGTGCGGGTCGCCGCCGCCAGCCGCACCGCGTACGCGTACAGCGGCTCGGCGATGTGCACCCGCCGGGCCATCCGGACCATCTCGCCGACGGTGGCGGTGTCGGTCACCGCCGCGAGCGCCTCGGGGGAGCGGACCGTCGCCCCGCGCAGCACCTCCACCTCCACCGACTCGTCCGGATACCCCACCGACAACTTCACCAGGAACCGGTCCAGTTGCGCCTCGGGCAGCCGGTACGTGCCGTCCATCTCCACCGGGTTCTGGGTGGCCACCACCAGGAACGGCTGCGGCACCGGATGCCGCACCCCGTCGACGGTGACCGTCCGCTCCTCCATCACCTCCAGCAGCGCCGACTGCGTCTTCGGCGACGCCCGGTTGATCTCGTCGGCGATGACGATGTTGGCGAAGACCGGGCCAGGGTGGAACTCGAAGCCCCGGGTGGCCTGGTTGAAGATGGTCACCCCGGACACGTCGGAGGGCAGCAGGTCCGGCGTGAACTGGATCCGCCGCCATTGCCCCTTCACCGTCGCCGCGATCGCCCGGGCCAGCGTCGTCTTGCCCACCCCGGGCACGTCCTCCAGCAGCACGTGCCCCTGGGCGAACAACGCGGTGAACGCCAGCCGCACCACCTGCGGTTTGCCGAGCACCACCGTGTTCACGTTCTCGGCCAGCCGGGCGGCCAGGGCGGCGAAGCCCTGCACCTCCTGCTGGGTGAGCGGTTCCTGGCTGTTCACGGTGGTGCTCCTCGCCTGGGGTGAATCAGCAGGTGGGCAGGACGTTGATGTCGTCCCCGCCCTCCAGGTTGAGCCAGGCCCACGGGATGTAGTTGCGTCCGCTGTAGTCGACCTGCACCCACCAGGTGCTGCGCTTCTCGTTGTTGTAGATGTACGCGTACACCTCTTCGCCTCGCTGCTTGCAAAGCGCCTTCAACCGGGTGCCGGGCTTCGCCCAGCCGACCTGGCGGTCGTTGTCCTGCCGAGCGACCGAGAAGATCTCGTTGCCGTTGCGGCCGTCACGGTCCCGGTCGCAGTAGGTGGCTTCAGCGCCTGAGTCGCCGTTGTTGCAGGTGGCGATGCCGTACAGGGCGTCGGTCTGCTGCGCTCTGGTGGCGGTCCCGCTGCCGGCCGCGTTCGTCGCCGTCACCGTGAAGGTGTAGCCGGTGCCGGGGGCCAACCCGCTCATCGTGATGCTCGAACACGGGCCGCTCTTCGCCGGCTGACCCGACCGGGACAGCGTACAACTGGCCTCACCGCCACCGGCGTCGACGGTGAACGCCACCGTCGCCGCCGTCGCGGTCGCCGACGACCCGGTCACCGTCACCCGAGGCGCGGCCACCGTACGCGCCGTCGTCGTCGCCTCAGCGCCTTCGCCGGCCTCGTTGACCGCGCGGACCCGCACCGTGACGTTCTGACCGTCACCGAGCCCACCCACGGTCGCCCGGGTGTCGGTGACCTCGCTGCGCTTGTCACCCACCTCGACCACGTACCCGGTCACCGGCCGCCCGTTGGCCACCGCCGGCGACCACTGCACCGCCACCGTCCCCGGCTGGTCGGCCACCGTGCCCGCCCGCAACTCCAACGGCTCACCGGGAACCGTGAACGGCACCACCGTGTTGCTCACCGGCGACGCCTGCGACGCCGCGCCCTTGTCGTTGACCGAGACGACGGTGAACGCGTACTGCGTGCCGTACTCCAGCTCACCGGCCTTCACCACCAGCTCGGTGCCGGTCGCCTCACCCACCGGCGCGTTCGTGCCCGCCGAGGTCGCCGACACCGCGTACCGGGCGATCGTGTTGCCCTGACCGTTCGCCTCCGGCCAGCTCACCACCACCGTGCCGTCCGCCCGCGCCTCGGCGGTCACCTCGGTCGGTGCGTCCGGCACCTCCGCGGTCGGCGTCACCGGGTTGCTGCTCCGGGCCGGACCCGCGCCCTTCGCGTTCACCGCGTGCACCGAGAAGCGGTACGTCTCACCATTGGTCAGCTCGGTGACCTCCACCGACCGCTGGTTCGCGCCCACCTCCAACCGCTGCCCGGCGCCCTCCACCACGTACCGGATGATCTCGGCACCGTTGGCCGCCGCCGGCCGCCAACTCACCCTGGCCCGCGCGTCGCCGGCCGCCGCCGTGACGTTACGCGGCGCTCCCGGCTTGCTCACCTGAGGCTTCTTCGGCGGCGGAGGCGGCGGCGGGGGCTCCGGCGGCGGATCACCACCGAGCACGTCGTTGGCGTACTTGTCGACCTCCCGCACCTGGTGCGAGTCGTCGACCACCCGCGCGGTCGCCGCCTCCGGCGCGTTGATGAACAGGTAGTTCTCCCGCACCTCCAACTCCAACGGGCCGCCCCACCGGCCCCGGATCGTGTCGGTCAGCTGGCCCGTCGCGTCGAACGCGTACACCGTGCCCGCCGCCTCGTCCGCGCAGTAGAACCGCCCAGCCCAGGCCACCGCCGGACCGAGCCGGTCACCGTCGCCCGGCACCGTGAACGACCGCACCTCGCCACCGTCGCCGATCGCGTGCACCTGCCGCTGCCCCGGCACCGTCACCGGCACCACCGGCCCGCTGGTACGCACCGGCAGGATGCCGGGCCCGGTCAACGTCGACGCCAACGCCGTGCGGCGGGTCGTACCGGCCACGACCGTCACCAACGCCCCGGCCGTACGGTCCAGCACCGCCACCCCGTCGTCCAACGTGGAGACCACCAACTCATGGCTCGCCTCCGCCACGTCGTACGTCTGCACCCGCGGCGAACCCACCGGCGAGTCCGCCGCCTCGGACGGCAGCACCGCCGGGGTGATCGCCGAGACCGTGCCCTCCGCCGGCACCGCCACCCACAGACGGCCCTCGCCGTCGAACGCGCCACCGGTGATCCCCGGCGGATAGCGCACCGGCTCGCCCACCGGGGCCAGCGAACGCGGATCCAGCTGCCGCACCACACCCTGGACCGCGTCCACCACGAACGCCGCGTCCTCGTGCAACGCCACACTCACCCCGAGCCCCGGGGTGGTCGGCGTGGTCGCGGTGATCTGCAACGTCGCCAGGTCCAACGCGCTGATCTGACCGGTGTTCAGATCCCGCAGCACCAGCAGCCGGTCGGTCTGCGTCACCTGCATCGGATGCCGCCGCGCCGCCGGCACCTCCATCCGGGTGTCCACCCGCGCGGTGACCCCGTTGACCCGCGCCAACTCGCTGCGCGCGGCGCTCCACAACCACGAACTCGCGTCGTAGTTGGCCACCGCGTTGTCCGCCGAACCCAGACCGAGCACGGTCAGCCCCATCGCCGCCAGCAACGCCAGCACCGTACCCACGGTGACCAGACCACCGCGTACCCGGGACCGGGATCGTGGGGTCCGGGGCGCAACGGCCTCGTCGATGCTCGCCACAGCCGGCAGCCTCCCGTGTCGTCTCGGCAGGTGGCGCCCCCGTCCGGCGACCCCTCCCCTGAGCCGGGAGCCATCATATGGTCACGCTACGGACGCCGGGAACCCGCACCGTCCGCCTGTGGACACCCAGCGTGGCGTGTCGTCGGCGTGTCCCGCCACGATCGTCCGAACGGGACCGGCCAGCCGCCGGCCAGCCGGTCGGAACGGTCTACCGTGACGTGCACACCTGGTCGGAGGTGGCGAACTGGTCGGTGTCGTAGACGGCGAGCACCGCGAAGCAGTAGTTCACCCGGGTGCTCAACCCGTTGACCGTGTAGCTGGTCCGACCCGGGTCCACCGTGGCCATCATCCCCAGCGACTGCCCGGTCCGCCCGCCGGCCACCATGAACGGCACCAGCCCGTCCGACGGATCCGTCCAGGTCAACGTGATCGTCGTGGTGTCGTCGCGCATCGTCAGGTTCCCCGGCGGCGGGCCGACCGCGCCGAGCGACGGCGTCGCCGGTTCCGTCGACGGTGCGGCCCGCCGGTCCAGGACCAGCAGACCCACCCCGATCACGGCGGCCAGGGCCACCAGGACCGCCACCACCGCCACCACGATCGCCACCCGGTTGCGACCCGGCGTCGGCTCCCCGCTCGGCATCGCCAACGGTCCCTGGTACGGCGCGGCGACCCCCGGAAACTGCGAACCGGACCGACTCCAGGCCGGCGCGGCCGGCCCCGGATAGGGCGGCGGCGCACCGTGACCGCCGGGCTGCGGATAGGCCGCTGGGCCGTGCGGCTGGGCCCCAGGACCGTGCTGCGGCGCGCCAACCCCCGGCCCGTACGGGCCGGGTCCGCCGGTCTGGCCGTACGACGCACCGCTGACCGGCTGGTAAGGCACAGGTGCAGGGTGGGAAGCTCCGCTTGTCGGCGGGTGGCCGGCCGACCCGCTGACCGCTGCTCCGCTGGTCGGTGGGTAGTCAGCCGGTCCGTCGGTGGGTGCTCCGCTGGTCGGCGGTGCATACCCGGACGGTCCGCTGGTAGGCGATGGGTAGCCGGCCGCCCCGGTGGTCGCCGGGTAACCCGGCGGTCCGCTGGTCGGGCCGGGTTGCGGCAGTGGTGCGGTCATCTCGTGCGGGCCGGCCGTCGGGCTGACCGGTAAGGCGCCGTGCGCGGGCACGGACGGACCCGGCGGCGCGCTGACGGGTGGTCCGCTGACGGGTGGTGCGCTCGTCGGTGGTGGTGCCCAGCTCGGTGGTCCGCTGACGGGTGGTGCCCAGCCTGGTGGCCCGCTCGTCGGTCCGCTGACGGGTGGTGCGCTGACCGGTGGTGCGCTGACCGGTGGTGCGCTGACGGGTGGTGCGCTGACCGGATGAATCTGGCTCCGGGGTGCCTCGGTGGGCTGGCCCAGCACCGGTGGCGCGCTGACCGACCAGGCCGAGGCGGGTGGAGCACTGACCGGCTGCCCGTCGGCCGACGGTCCAGTGACCACCGACGACCAGGCCGGCGACGCGCTGACCGGCGAGGGCACACCAGCTGCCGGTTCCGGCGGTACGGGCGGATCGCCGGCCCGGGCCGCTTCCTCGTCCAGCAGTGGCCCGATCTGCTGGACGCGGATCGTGGGCCGGGCCCACTCGGGATGCCCGGTCGAGGCGGCCCCGCTCCGCGCCGACGTCGACCCGTCGGCGGCTGGCCAGGAACGCAGCACGCCCGTCTGCTCGTCGTCCTCCACCCGCTGACGAGGAGCCGCGCCACTTGACGGCGGGCCCGGCGTCGTGAGCGCCGTCCCGGTGGGCGGCGCAGCGGGCGACGACGGGGCCGGCACCGTGCCGTCGGGCCCGGCCACGGCGACAGACGGGACTGGGGGCACCATCGGCGCGGGTGGCACCGCAGCCGACCGGACCTGGTCGACCGGGCGGGCTGACTGATCTTCAAAGGAGGTCCGCGCCTGCGGGACCACTGGCGGCGGAGGCACCGCGGGCGGGGACGGAACCCGCGGTGGAATGGACGGCGGCGGTATCCGAGGGTCAGGCGACGTGGCTGTGGGATTCTGACGCGGGAGCTGCGGTACCACTGCCGGTGGTACCGCGGCCGGTGGCGGGATCTGCGGCAGCGCAGTTGGTGGCACCGTGGGCGGTGGCGGGATCTGTGGTGGGATCGGCTCGGCCGAGGTCGGCGATGCCAACGGAATGACCGGTGGCGGCGGTACGACGGAACCCTGTGGTGAGCCGGGGGAGTGAGAGGCGGCCGCCACTCCAGGGCCGCCGGAAACAGAATGATCGATGGCCGGCGCGGACACCGAAGCTGAGGCCGAATGCGGCGGTGCCGCAGCCGAGGCGTCGTGCGGCTGCCACAGCGTGGAGAGTGCGGCCAGGGACACCGTAGGTTCATCCAGAGCCCCCCGAGCCGACCGGCCAGCCGGGCCAGGATGGGGAGCAGGAAGGACCACGGGCTGCGGGGCGGGAGCGGCATCGCCGAGATACTCCCGTGCGATGCGTACCGCCGGGTGGTCGGCGCCGAGCACGGCGGGGCCGGCGGCGGCCACCCGGGTGTAGTTCCGGCGCGCCTCGTGGCGGTTGCCCAACTCGTCCGCGACGGACCCCAGCTCGAAGGCCAACGCCAGCATCAGTGGATCGGCATGCGGCCAGCGACGCTCCCCGGCGGCGAACGCCTCCTCCAACACCCGCCGGGCCGCGCTCGGATCGTCCGCCTCCCGATACAGCCTGGCCAGCAGGTGAGCGGTGCTGAGCACGTCCGGATGATCCTTGCTGAACGGCGGCCGAGTGGACTCGACCGCCTCGATCAGCAGGTCACGGGCGGCGGCGAGGTTACCCGCACCACGCAGCGCGAGGGCCCGTTGCTGAGCGACGGCCAGGGGAGAAGCATGGGGCACGGGGCCCATGCTGCCGGGTACGGGCACCTCGACGCTACCCGGGCGACGGCCTGCCGCGACCCCCGTGCCATGACAGCCCAGATACGCCCGATGCCGATGTGCATGATCCATCTGGGGCGTGTACAGTAACTCCCCGTGCAGCCCACCGGGCGGCCTCTCGGTGATGGGATCACCGAGGCCGACACGGTAGGCTGGACAGGTAGGTCCGGGTGGCGGAATGGCAGACGCGCTAGCTTGAGGTGCTAGTGCCCGTATAGGGCGTGGGGGTTCAAGTCCCCCCTCGGACACGTACAGTTACCCCACAATAATCAGCGTCAGGCTCAGCCTCGACGCTGATTTTGTTTTGACCGGGGCTGTAGGTGAGGGCGAGTCGTAGCGCGCGGTAGACGTTGCTCTTGTCCTGGTGGTGGGCGTTCCGCAGGGTGTTGCGGATGTCGTCGAGGCTGCCGACGAGGTGCCGGACGTCGTCCTCGGTGAGGCGTTGGGGTGCTTGTGCTTGTGCTGCTGCTTGGTCGCGTTGAGTGACGGCGGCGGCGCGTTGGGCGTTGACCTCGGCCATCCAGGTGGCGACGGTGGCGGGGTCGCCTCCGGCGTCGGCGATGGCGCGGTATTGGAGGAGTTTGGCGTCGCACGCCGTGATGATCTTGTTGGCGGCGGTGATCTCCGGTGAGACGATGCTGGGGCCGGTGTCGGGTTGGGCGGCGTGGAGTCGGCGGATCGTGTCGGTCAGTCGGTGCGGGGCGAACGCGGTGAGCAGCCAGTTGTCGAGGGCGGGGACGATGTCTCGTTCCGCGACGTAGACGTTGCGGGGGTGCTGGACGTGGTTGGCGAGGGCGTACTCGTTGGGGTATCGGCACCGGTAGTAGGCCATCTCGTGGGCCTGATGACTTTGCATCTTGCGTCCGCACAGTCCGCAGAGCATGAGTCCGCGAAGAAGGTAGTGGCGGCGTACCCTCCGCTGTCGGTTGCCGGTGCGGCCCCGCCCGCTGGCCGCCATGATCGTCTGCACTAGCTCGAAGTCGTTGACGGTAACGAGCGGCGGGTGGGCGATCGTGTCGGACCACACCCACGAGTCCCTGTCGTTCCAGCGCATGCGGGTTTCGTAGCCGAGGGCGACGTCGTTGACGTCGAGGAGTACCTCGTCTTTGCGCTGTTTGTTCCACACTTGGCGGCCGGTGTAGCGGGGGTTGGACAGGATGTTCTTGACGGCGCTCTTGGCCCAGCCCTCGCCGGTGCGGTGCGGGTTGCGGGCGGGGTCGGCGGCTGACGGTGACGGGATGCCGTCGCGGGTGAGCGCTTCGGCGATGGCGAAGTAGCCGTTGTTGGCGAGGTACAAGGCGAAGATCCGCCGAACAACAGGGGCGGTGGCCGGGTCGGGTTCCAACTTGTGCAGGCGACGGCCATCGGCGGCCTTGCCTGGGTTGGGGTGTGGTCCGGCGTCGGCGAGGCGGTATCCGAAGGGTGGGCGCCCGCCGAGGAACCGTCCTTCGATCTTCGCCTGCGCGGTCATCGCCGTGCGGACGCGGACCTTCACCCGGGTGCGCTCGCCTTTGGACATGCCGCCGAACACACTCATGATCAGGTCGTGGGCTTCGGACTCGGGGTCGATCGCGCCGCCGACTTCCGGCACCCACAGGTCGACGTCGTAGTGTGAGAAGACGGGCATGGTCAGGCTGTACTGGTTGCCGTAGAACGCGCGTTGGGGCTCACCGATCACGACCGCGTCGAAACCGCGATCCGGGTTGGCGAGAGCGTCGAGAAGCTTGGCGGCCTGGGGCCGACGCTTCCACGGCAGGGAGCGGGACAGGCCGATGTCGAAGAACTCGGTGACGATGATGCCGCCGACCGGTTCGATGAGGCCAGTTGCGCGGCTGAGCTGCCAGTTCCTCGATGCCACCGGGTCTTGCTGGTCCTCGGTGGAGACCCGGCCGTAGAAGGCGAATCGTCGGTTTTCGCGGTCGGCGAGTAGTGCGGCGGCAGTGTCTTCGATACGGGTTATGTCGATGGTCACCGAAAACGCCTTCCCGGGCTGTTGAGGGGTGCGCGTCCGCCGGCCACCCGGCGATCGGGTGGCCGGCGGACGTGCTGATGCACGGATCTACGCATACCGGCATGAAGTGATCAAGCGTTGGTGGACTCGTCTGGACCCTGAGCGTGGATGACTGGCGAGCGTTGCAGCAGGGCCAGCAGCGCGCGAGCTACGGCTTCAGTCAGCTCCGGTTCGGCGTCGAACTCGACCGTCGGCGTGGGTTTCGTCGCGGAGGGCCGCGGTGATTGGGCTGGCGGACGGTCGCCCATCAGAGCGCCCTCAGGATGACCACGTCTTCGTGCTGGACGAGCCATTGGGGGTCGCCGGTGGCGATGGCGTCGCGGATGTTCTTCTGCTGAAAGAACGAGGCGCGGGGGATGATTACGCCGTCGCGGACGCCGCAGATGAGGGCGATGCATTCCTCGACCAGTTCCAGGCCGGCGTTGACACCAGCGGCAACGACCATGCCAGGGATGTCGATGAGTTCGCCGTGGCGGCGGTAGGGCCGTGCGGTGACGACGACGTGCCCACCGGGCCGCAGCACCGCCCGGCAGCCAGCGAGGATTTCGGTGAAGCCGTCGGCCAGCTCACCGTGGCTGCGGTAGGCGAGGTTGCTGACGCTGCCGTACTTGTGATTGATCTTGCGGACCTTGCCGCGTCGCGGTCCCGGGGTGCGGACGTGGCCATGGGTGGACGATCCATAAGGCGGTGAGGTGATCACCAGAGCGACCTGCCCGTGCAGGCTTGCCGGCAATAGGGACGGCAGCGCGGTGGAGTCGCCGTGGTAGATCTCGCCCCGGCCTGGTACACCGGCTTGGACGGTGTGGCGGATGTTGTCGGCTGCCTTGGCGACCCATTCGGCTTCGTACTCGACTCCGATGCCGTGGCGGCCGAGGCGCATGGCTTCGATGATTGTGGTGCCGATGCCGGCCATGGGGTCGAGGACCACATCACCGGGGTTGGTGTAGGTGCGGATGGCGTAGCGGGGGATGGTCGGCAGCATCTTGCCAGGGTGCTTCATCGATTCGGGGGTGTACCGGCCGCGCCGCAGGTCCCGCGATGGGGCCTGGCCCGTGAGCCAGACCGAACCCAGGTAGCCGTCGGCGAGTAGGGCCGCCAGGTCGGACGGGTCGGGGTGGGGCGATCCGAAGTCGTGGGGGCCGGCGGTGTGGGACGTCGGATTAGGCACGGGCGTTCTCCTCACCGGTGGCGGTGGTGCCGAACACGAGCAAGTCCCGGAACGTCGGAAGGTGACGGCCGTCGAGCAGACGCCGGCCGTCGTCGGCCTCGCCTGGGTGTTCGGGAGCGGTGCGTGGCTCGTGTTCGGGCAGTGGGGCGAGGACGGCGGGGATGTGCTGGTGGTAGTAGAGGCCGGCGGCGCGGGCGGCGGCGATGACCGTGGCGCGGTAGCTGACCTCGGCTGGTGGAGGCGGCGGGGCGGTGAGACCGACGAGCAGGAATCCGCCAGGGCGCAGTAGAGGTCGCCAGGTCCGCATCGCTGTGACGGCGCTGTTGGCGTTATGCGCCTGTGTTCCCTGCGGCAGCGTGGCCAGGATCAGGTCGACCCACGTGCAGGGCCGGCGTGTCGTGTGGTGGTTGCGGTGTCCGGGCTCGGACGGCAAGAGCCGCACGTGCGGACCGTGGCGACCGGTGACCAGCCGGGCCGGTACCCGTCCCAGGTAGGTGGTCGTTGCGGTGGCGGAGGGGTGCGCGTCGAGGTCGAGCACCACGCCACCCGCGTCTGTGTAGCGGCGAATGAGGTAGGCGAGCTGACTCGCGGACAGCCCGTGCCAGTCCCGCACTGCCAGGCAGGGTGTGCGCGGTGCGAGGGAGAGAGGAAGGAGAGGGAGGAGCAACCCAACCGGTGCGGGCTGGGGCCGGTCACCAGGGGCGGTGGAGCGGGGCTTCGGCATGGGCGTATGGGCCACGTCCGCCGACGAGCGCTGACACTAGGGGATTACAAATTCGGGTGTTGAATTGGAAGCCGGTGTAGGACTACCGGCGCCGGTGCAGCGACAGGCACGGCTTGACGTTCGAGCTGAAACGGATCAACCCACCTTGCGCGGATCGGATGCCGTGACGCCTGTAGGACCGGCCCAGGTTCCAGTTGGGTACGTTGCGTCACGGGCGGCCATCCAACGACGCGCGCCTCGGCAGCCGGATCTGGCTCCCCTCTATGTCAAGACACCGCCGGGAGGAGAGTTCTATCCTGGGTGGCGGCGGGTCCGGGAAGTGACTTCTCCGAAGAGCCGGCTGGGGGATGAGAGTCGGTCACGCTGGAGCCAGTTGCCGTTCCCCGTTGTCCTCCCGGGCCCGCCGCCGTGGCCACCGCGTCGTTGGTCATGCTGCGGTAGACGATGTCGGACAGGCGTCGTTTCAGCGCACGCATGGCTTCCATCGAGGTCTTGCCGCCGGCTTTCTTCCGGTCGAAGTAGGCGCGTCCTTCGGTGGGATTGCGCAGCTGGACGGTGGCCATGATGTGCAGCACCCGGTTGATCTGCCGATTGCCGGCTCGGGAGAGCCGGTGGCGCATCTGCTCGCCGGAGGACGCGTCGATGGGGGCGGTGCCGTTCCAGGAGGCGAAGTGGGCCCGGTTCGGGAACCGGGTGATGTCGCCGACCTCGACGAGCAGCTGGGCGGCGCCGGAGGGTCCGATGCCGTGCAGGTTCATCAGCGTGGTGCCGGTGGAGGCGACCAGGTCCTTGAGTTCCTTGTCGGCTTCCTTGGTGCGTCGGTAGATGCGTTCGAGGTCGGCGATCAGCTCCGCGGCGACCCGCCGGCGGGCCTTCCCGACCGCGTCCCGGGGCCGGACGGTGGCCAGCAGTGCCTTGGCTTGGGCGGCGGACAGGCTCTTCTTCGCTCCACCGGGGATCAGTTCCAGCAGCAGCTGGTGCAGCTGGGACACCATCCGGGTGTGGTCCTCGCCGAGGGAGCGGCGCCGGTCGACCAGAATCCGCAGCAGGGCCAACTGTTCGTCGTTGACGACGGGGCGCAGTCCGGCCATGCGGGTGCCGACCAGGGCGATGGAGTGGGCGTCGGTGGCGTCGGTCTTGCGGCCCTGCCCGGTGGCGAACACCCGCGCCCTGGCCGACAGCTTCGGTGGCACGTCGACGACCTGCTCGCCATCGGCCAGGAGCCGGTTGGCGATGTGCCGGCCTATCCCTTGGCAGCCCTCGATCGCCCAGACCCGGTTCGGCCATCGGTTGGCGTACCTTCGCATCGCCGTGTAGCCGTCGCGGCCGGTGTCGAACCGGCCGCCGCCGACGACGGTCTCGTCGCGGGCCATGACCTCGATCGTTGCCGAGCGCTTGTGCGGGTCCATACCGATGACCACACGATCCGACACGACAGTCAACGCGTCCTCCGTTGCTCGATCCACCTGGGTTGTCGAGCCGGGAGGGCAACGCTACTTCGAGCCGAGCAAACCCCTCTTGAGCCTCTCCCCGCCCTGGAGCGGTGCCCGGGCTACGCAGGCCAGATGAGAGCCACACGACCAGCGTGGGCAGCCGAAATGAGAGCGACAGCCCGGGCACCTCGACCGAAGCCTGGCCGGGCCACGGTCGCAGGTCAATAAAACAAGTAGCCGAGTTGAGTGCGTCGGATTGACCAGCTTCGGTGGTGTGGTCAGTCTAGGCCCCGCCCTCGCTGACCAGCCGTGGTCTGTGTAGGGGCGAGCAAAGGTGCTGTTCGACGGGCCTACTCGGTCGCCTCTGCTGTTATCCGTTGTGGACGCCGCCTCCTTGACAATCAAGGAGGCGAATCGATAGCCTGGCCGGTCGCTCTCTTGAGAACTCCCAGGGGGATCGCTCGATGGCTCTCGACAGTCCGAAGCTGCAGAAGTTGTTGAAAGATATCGAGTCCGGAGTATTGCAGCTACCGGACTTCCAGCGCGAATGGAAGTGGGACGACCAGCGTATCCGGGAGCTAATCGCGACGGTCACTCTCGATTATCCACTAGGTGTCGTCATGACGCTCGAGACGGGCGGCAGGAACCCGTTTAGGCCGCGTACACTCACCGGCGCCGAGGGTGGTAGATTCGTTATTCCCGACTTGCTACTGCTGGATGGTCAGCAACGGCTCACTTCCCTGTTTCAGGCCCTGCACCTCAGCCAGCCGGTACGGACCGTCGACGATCGCAACAAAGAACTTGAGCGATGGTACTACGTGGACATAGCCAGGGCCGTCGGTTCATCAACCGACCGAGACGAGGCCATCGTGTCCGTGCCGAAGGATCGGGTCCTCCGATCGAACTTTGCTCGCACGGTGAATCTCGACCTCAGCAGCCGGACGCTGGAGTGCCGAGCAAGACACTTTCCGCTGAGTGCCGTTTTCGACAGCGACAAGGTGACAGCCTGGCAGAGAGAATTCGTCCTCATGGACGACGCGAACTGGGATCTGTGGGCGCAGTTCGACCAACGAATCCTGCACAACATCCGGTCGTTCCAGGTTCCCATGATCAAACTGGCCGCTTCGACCACCAAGGACGCGGTTTGCTCCGTGTTCGAGCGGGTGAACACTGGCGGCGTCCCGTTGAACGTGTTCGAACTCCTTACCGCGACCTACGCAGGCGATAGTGAGTACGAGCAGAACCACGGCGACTACTACCGATTGCCGGACGCGTGGCAGGACATCAAGAAGAGCCTGGCAACCTCGTACCCGGTGTTCGGTCGTATAGAGCAGGGGATCGATGACGGGCTGAGCAGAAGCGATTTTCTTCAAGCTGTCACCCTCGTCAACACCTGGGAACGCAAGAGGGAGAAGCTGACCATGGCTGTCTCCTGCAAGCGGCGCGACCTGCTGAACCTACCGCTGGACGATTTTATCCGAATCTCGCCGGGGGTGGCGAGCGCATTCGAGTGGGTCGGTGAGTTCCTCAGTGAGCAGTTCATCGTACGCCAGACCGACCTGCCGTACCGGACTCAACTTGTCCCCATGGCCGCGGTGCGGGCGATCCTCGGCGAGCGTACGGATGAGCCCGACACCCGCGACCTCATCACCCGCTGGTACTGGTGCGGCGTACTGGGGGAGATGTATGGCGGGGCCACCGAGAGCCGCTTCACCCGCGACGTCGAGCAGCTCGTCGCCAGGGCGACGGGCGTGTCGCGCGTTATGCCCGACACCATCATGGAGGCTGCCTTCCTGGCTGACCGGCTTGATACCCTGACTACCCGAAACAGCGCGGCCTACAAAGGAATCTACGCGCTCCTCGTCAAGCAGGGGGCGGTCGACTGGTACCACAGCGAAGGTCCTCTCACCCCCGGCACCCTTCTGCAGCATGCCGTCGCCATCCGGCAGGTGTTTCCGAAGCCATGGCTCGCCCGCCACGTCCCTAACGACAGCCGAGGCAACTCGATCGTAAACAAGACACCGCTGTCCTATCGGGCGAGCAAGAGCTTGATCGGCTCACCATCGGCTTACCTTCAGGTGCTCGCCCGGGAGACCGGTACGCGGCCCGAATGGTTCGACGACGTGGTCGCCACCCACGTGATGAATCCAGCAACGCTGCACGAGGATGACTTTGAAGGCTTCTACGCCGATCGATCAGCCCGCCTTGTCGAATTAGTCAACGAGGCTATGGGCAAGCGCACCGTCTTCCGAGACGAGTCGGACCGGTGACCATGGCCGATGCCCGCCGCCCCAGTCGCCAAGAACTACTCGCGCTAAAGGGGCGAACTCTGCGGATCAGTGAGCTACTCGCGATGTTCGGCGAGCGGGTACGCAACTACCAGACCGTGCCAATGATTCAGGAGGCGCTACATGAGGTGGGGCTCGATACCCACCCGTCGTTCACCACCTGTGGGCTAACGACCGACATGCTGGTCGTCACCAAAAACGCGGCGCCAGCGGCCGAGGACGAAGCCGGAGAAGAGGTTCAGCTCGGTGCGCTGCCCCAGCAGTCCTTCAAGGTTGGCGATATCCCCTCGGCCCGCACGGGAATCGCCTCCGTCACGTCCAGTGCCCTGCTCAGTGCCGCTACCCACACGATGCGCCAAAAGAACTACTCGCAGCTGCCAGTAATCGACGGCCTCGCCGATCTCAAGGGTGTCATCACGTGGAGCTCGATCGCCGCCCGGTACGAGATGGGCGAGACGCCGACCCTCGCCAACTCGATGGTCCGAGACTCTATTCCCATGGCCGAGGTGCACCAGGAACTCTTCACTCACCTTCCTGAGCTTCGACAGTACGGCTATTTGCTAGTGCGGGAAAATAGTGGAAAGTTCGTCGGGATCATCACTGGCGCCGACATTACTGGACGGTTCCATGAGCTCGCATTACCCTTCTTCCTTGTTGGTGAGATCGAGTTCCGTCTACGGTTATGCCTGGGGCCGAAACTGACCGGAGACCCGGTTCGAATACTAAAAGGTCCGAGCCACTCGGGCGACTTCTCGAAACTGATGTTCGGTGAGTATGTCAGGTTGCTGGATGGCGATCAGTCGAATGAGAGGCTGCGCCTACACGCCAACGACAACTGGGATGCCCTGGGCTGGGGTGGGGTCGACCGGGTTCAGTTCGTAGCTCAACTGAATCGGGTCAGGGTAATACGAAATCAGATTGCGCACTTCGACGAAAAACCGCTCAGCGCCCAGCAAATCGACGAGCTGAGTGAGTTCTCCGGGCTGCTTAAACAGCTTTTCTGACGTCCAGCCGCCCTGGGCTGAAGCTGGCCAAGGCGGGTCCGAAGATGGAATGAGGTCTCGAGCGAGTAGTTGTTGGCTGGCGGTACGCGGCGACCAGAAACTCGTCGCGGAGGGCATGATCCCGTACTCGCATCTGCCGCTGACCGGTGTCTCGTCAGGGGCACTTGGATCGCGGTTACCTTGCCGTCCGCCGGTTTGACCTTCGGACGGTGCTCTTCGCTGGCGGCATCGCTGGTGTCGGGATTGGGGTATCGGTGCCCCATGGAACCGGCACGGTATTGCCCACCCATCCGGTATTTCGAACCGGGTTGATGTATTCACCGTGGTAGCCGATGGAATGCAGCAACAGCAGCGTGGCATAGCGGCGGTAGAGCTGCCAGGTGTCTTCGACGAGTCCGTCGTGCTTGTAGATCTGGTCCTCGGGTGTCTGCGGGTGGATTAAGCGGTTGCGCACGCGGGTGACGGCGGTCGGTCCGTCGAGTCGGTTTGCCTGAGCGAACTTGGCCAATGCGGGCAGCGCAGTCGGGTCGATGCCGGTGGGGATGTTGGCCAGTTGCAGGAGATACCGGAGCCGGTCTTCGGCGTAACGGTCTTCGTAGGCCTTGCGGGTCCATCGGTTGTTCAGGACGAGTTCGGTCCAGGCGAGGTGTTCCAGGGCTGGCGCCGCGGCCAGGATGCGTTGCTCGACGTAGCCAGCCTCTACGGCCTGAATGGCAAGGGACATCTGGAAGCGCGTGTTGCCCGGCTTGGCGGCGTCGTTGAACGCGGGGACGGCGCACCGGACGAGTTCGGTCAGGTCGTCTGGCCGTCCCCGGTAAAGGCACGGTGACCCGATGGACTTGGCCGGATCGCAGATCGGAGAGGTCCACATCTCCCAGGCCACTTTCCCGGTGGGGTCGTACCCGACCGGTAGGACAGGGGTCACCCAGCGGCCGAAAGCGAACGAGAACGTCACCCGCAGGCAGTCCAGGAGCCGCATGACGGCATCGACGTCGAAAAGGCTGTCATCGGTCCTGCGGATTTCCATCACGTGGGTGAACACGTAAAGATGCGTCTCGTGTGCGTGATCTAAGGCTTCGGTGTAGTCGGGTCGCGCGTCCAACGTCAGGCGCCAGCCATCGATGTCGGCCCGCCAACGCCCCAGCCACCAGCGCTTGGTGTCGCCGCTGGAGACGAACAGGCCGATCGGCCCGATGATGTTCGGCAGGTTCATCCACTGGACTAGGACTCGCTGCAGACGGGCGTTCGGCCGCAGGAACGCGGCGACGTTGATCCAGCCTTCGCCGCTGCTGCGCTCGTGAGCGTCGATGGTCCAATCCCGTCCAGCCCGTTGCACCGTGAGTGACGCCTTGCCGAGCTCGAGGCGGTGGTCTTCTGGTTGTAGCTCGGCTCGCCAGCGCACACCGACTCTCGGTCCACAGTCCAGCTCGATACGACCGAGCCGCTCGTCATCGGCGAGACCGGCGATCGGCCCTTCGTAGAGGACGACGGAGGCGCCCGGTGGATTGAAGGGGTAAACGGGCTGTAGCGGCGTTTCGTCGCGCGGGTCGTCGCGCAAACCCTGGCTCATTGGCGGCTACTCCTTACGTCGTCTGCTGGCCGCTGCTAGGGCAGCCGAACAGGATAGCCGTACCGCACTGCGATCTCAAGATCAGTAGATAGATGTGCTCTTCTGGCCGTGATCTAGGGGTTACTGACCGACTCGTGCGTGAGCAAGGATGTGACTGTGCGCCACGAGCATCATGTCTTCCACAACCCGCCGTCAGCGACGCCGGCCGAGGTACGCGCAGCGCTCGATCGCGGCGACCTCCCTGGCGCACTGGATGCCATGGTCGGCACCGCACTGTACGGCGACGGAGACTGGAAAGAGCTGCAGGAACTGCATCTCCAGCTGCTTAAGCACGACGACCGCCAAGTCAGCGCCCTTGCCGCAACATGTCTGGGACATCTGGCAAGGGTCTATTGCCAGCTGGACGAACGCCGAGTAGTCGCCGCGCTGCACCGAGCCCGGTCGGTTCCACACATCAGCGGTACCGCCGCCAACGCCCTGGAGGACATAGAAGTCTTCCTCCATCCGCGACGTGCACGTTGGCGCGGACGCGTGTGGAAGGCGATCCGTCGTTGGACGTGGATCTGAGTTCAATGACGGAAGTAGGATCTGCCGCGGGCACAGCCATCCGCATCTGGCCGCCGACCGGGCGTCACAGAACGTGACCAAGGGCGGCGGCATCCAGCGCGATCGTGCCGATGAGCGCGTATACGTAGAGTCTGGCGGGTGCGATGATCGAGCGCGTGACGTACATCCCGGATTTGGCACCCTATGACTACCACCCGGGAGCCCCTGACGCCGTCGCCATTGGTTGGCTGGATTGGAGCATGCCCTTTACTACAGGAGCCTGCCCGCCAGGCGTTCAAGATCGCTTGGTGAGCCTCGGCGTCAGACCAGTACGTCTCATGCGTGGGTACCACTACTGCCAGTTCTGCCTGGCGGCGGTCGAGCCTCAGCACGTGATTCGGGCGGACGTTCGGCTCTACAAAGCTCCCGATGTTGCCTGCGGGAACGGCGAGATCTGGCTCACCGGAGTGGACGGGACGAACTTCGCTGCACCGGCACTGATCGGCCACTACGTTGAAGAGCATCACTACCTGCCACCTGACGGCTTCATCGAGGCGGTTCGGACCGGTGTCCCCACCCCCGGCGTCGAATAGCGGGAATCCAGCTTCTGCCGCACTCGGCTGGCAAGTGAGGTCAGCCGGATCCGCACCGGAAGGCCGCGTAGACGCAGAGTGGCCGGTAGACGTCGCGTACGCATTAAGGGCGACGGCCTTGTGCAACTGCCGGAACTCGTGGAAGTGGTCTATCGCCAGGCCCTCAAGCGCTGTCAATAACCGGGTAACCGTCTGCGTCTCGGGCTGCGTCGGCCATCAACCATCCTGCCCCGCCGAGCGCGGTCAGTTCAGCGGGACCTTCGGCTCGACACTATCGTCGCGCAGAGTTACCGAATCTGCCGCGAGCCGCGCGCTACGCAGCGTCCCGCTGAGCCGGCCCGGGTTCCATCCGGACGTAGCCGAGATGAGGATGCTTCCTTCGGTGTCGGGATGAAACCGCGGCAATGCTGGATCTTGGTATCGTCGGCGCCCCTTCGGAGGAGGTGGGCGTGACCGACGTTGCTGTTGGGGGATCCTGTCGTAGCCATGCGGCGGTGGTCGCGGCTGCCGCTGTCGCGCTTGGCCTGCTCGCGTTTTCGGCCGACTCCGTTGCGGGCGGTGTGGGGCAGGTCTTGATCGCGCTGACCAGCAGCGGTTTCGTTTGGGGCTTGGCGGCGTTCCTGGTCGGCCGTTCTGCTGCCACGGCGAAACGAGCGGTTGGTAGTGCTACCGCGCTATTGGTGCTGGCCACGCTGCTCTATTACCTGCTTGTGCTGGTGGTCAGTCGTCGGTGGAGTGGGGGCACCCTGGAGGACGGCACGTCGGCCGACCTGCTGGGGCTGCGTTCGGTTGCCATGATGACGGCGCTGTGGCTGACCGGGTCCCTCATCGGGGGACCGGTGCTCGGGCTGCTCGGCCATATCGTGCGGGTCGGCAACGTGTCGACGTCGGCGCTGGCTGCGGGGTCGGTATGCGGCCTTCTCTCTGGCGAGGGCTGGCAGGCCGTGATGTTGGCACCACCCTGGCAGCTGTTGACAGTGTCCGACCCGTACCAAGCAGAATTCTTCCGCGGCGTTGTGGTCGGGGAACTCGTCAAGATCGTGCTTCCGATCGTTGTCTTGGCCTGGCTGGGTACAGCGCACCGCCTCTGGCGCGTGTGGCCGACGCTGCTTACCGCAGCCATCGCAAGCGGTGCCCTGAGTGCGGCGCTGTGGTACGTGCTCTACGCCGCAGCACACAGCATCTGAACGCGCCGGCCAGACCGCAGGCGCAGGGCGGTCAGGTGCGTCAGGCATCCTGATCTGCCGCCGTCCGCGTGCTGTCGGGGAGGCGCTGGCGCAGCCGGGTGCGGTGGCCTGCAGGGCTGCCTTGTACCGTGGCTGATCATCTATGGCTTATTGTCGTCCAGCGTGGACGGCGTTGAAGTTGTTCGGCTGGAGGTAGGCGGACTGAACTCGATCGCTCACCTACTGCCCAAGACCCGTGGCCGGTGCGGGGTGTACGAGTTGACCTTCGCCGACGGCCAGCGCTACGTGGGGCAGGCTGTAGATGTGGTGACACGGTTCTGCGCACACCGCCGGACGTGGTCCGACATCGTCGAGATCGCCTTCCAACGCGTCAACCGTAGCCAGCTCGACGAGGCGGAGCGTGATCAGATCCGCCGGCGCGAGGCAGCCGGGGTGCAGCTGCGCAATGTCGTACACACCGCGGGACGGCTCGGTGCCAGCGAACTGGACGTTCTCCTACCGCCAGCGGAGCAGCGACGCTGGCTGATTGACCACAAGCCGCAGATAGTGCGCCTCGGTAGCCGGCCACACGATCCCGTCCTACACCACCGGGGTCGATATCGCTTCACTCGACTGACGGCCGATCCGCGGTTCACCGACGAGCTGGCCCGCCTGGTGGGCACCTACCTGCGCGCCACGATACCGGTGCCGGAGCTGACGGAGCTCAGCTACTGGACGATCAGCGCGCTCCCGGCTACCAACGCCGCCACCTACCCGCGCCTGCTCACCGTCTCGGTGCACGCTCTGGAGACCCTGTACGTCTACCACGACAGACACACCCCGCAGGATCTGCGCCTCTGCATGAATATCGACCGGGCTGCCGCAAGATCGCACCTTCGTACTCGCCTCGGGCTGGCGTGGATGAACACGGTCGAGGCCCGCTACCGGATCCGCCCCGGGGTACTGGGACTGCACTTCACGTCGATCCGATCCGGCCACGATGCGCTCACCCACCCAGGAATCATCAATGCTGCCCGCAGGCTCAACCTGGACCTCATGCGCAAGGGCCCGGCGCTGAACTGGAAGACCCACTGTCCGGACCTCGTCGAGCGCGTCCTGTCCATCTGACCGGAACAATGCCAAACCAGCACTACCAAAGCGCCGACGGTGACCCGCGTCCAGTGACGTCCGAACTTCGGCCGCCGGACGCGCTTATGCCGGGTAGGAGTGGGTTTGCGTTGCTTGAAGTTCCCGCCGCGCCTCTGGCATGGCCCCGGAGGTCATGAATGCGGCTGGTCCGGCTGTCCACGTGTTCGGCCTGGCTCGCCTGGCCGACAGCGAGAGCTTCCTTTCCCGGGGCTGCCGAAACACTAGGGTCGCGCCCTCAACCGCCGGTTCCTCCTGCGGCGGAGCAGGATTAGGGCGGCGGTGGTCCCAACCGCGGCGGTCACCGCGATGGACACCGATCGATCGCGGCAGCGACGAGGGGGCGCGGCCGCCGGTGGCGCGATGGGGACAGGCGCCTCGGTGCGATCCTGCGATTGAGACGGTGGGGCCATGGCTTGCGGGTTTGCCGCGCGCTTTCGGCTGCGATTCAGCAGTAGCTGAACGGTGGCCTCGAGCACGAGCATGATGCCGCCGCCGGCGACTCCGGCCAACGCGCCGGCCATGAACAGGTCGCGCTGTTGTAGAGCCGCCGTGTCGAGCAGTTCGCCACGCAGGCGGTAGCTGAGCGGTCCCGCACCGCCTGGCAGTTCCCTGGTCCAGCGAAGGATGCCAGCGTCCGGTAGCTGCGGACTGGCGGTCTGCGCATTGAAGTCGTCGGGTTGGTTGTAGAGGCCGATGGTCGCCCTGGATTTCGGAGGCAGCGGGCGGAAGGCGATATCTCCGGCGGATGCGGGGGGTAGGGTTGTCAGTCCTGGTAGTACGTAGAGCAGCCGGGGCCCGGAGGCGCGCGTGCACGTGATCCGGCTGACACCGGACAAGACTTCCTGCCGCAGTCCCACACCGCCGCTGTCCAGCGAAACATGCGTGTACACGCACCGCGACATCGATCCGCCGAGCATGGACCAGTAGTCGCCATTCTCGGACTTTGGCTGCACGGGTTCCCACTTCACCGGCTGGTCGAATCTGTTGACCATGTCGATACCCGTGGCCAACTCGCCACAGAACAGGACAATGACAGCGGTTGGCGGCGCCGCCTCGGGCACGGCATCGAATTCGTGCTGCAGCACCAGCGATAGGGAGGTCGTGTCCGCCTTGCCGGTTCCAGGGCTGTAGGCGACGTCAACCTGCACCGGAGCGGTTACGTTGGTCTGGCGTGCGTCGAGCGCAACGGCGATCACGCCACGGTCGGTGAGTCGGGGACTGGGGCTGAAGCCGGTCGCGGCGAGTTGCCAGGCCCAGGCCGCCGCTCCCGCTGTCACAACGACGGCGAGGGACAGCAGCCAGCGGTTCTTGACTAGCTCATGGCGAGGTCCAGTCTCGGGCATTCGCCAACCGTAAAGGCCGTGCTCAGTCAGATACCGCTTCTACCCTGAGTGGTAGCGGGTGTCGGTCGGCTGGCCATGGGCGCGGTAGCGGGTCCGGGACGAGCGGATGTCTTACCTGTCGCTGGTTGTTGTCGTTGGACGGCCAGGGGGAGCGCCGGCAGTCAGATGAAGCTGAACATTCGTGTGCCGGGCGGCATCGGTGGGACAGTTGCGGGGCGGGTGGTGAGCCGGTGCATCCCGACCCGGAATTTGGCGTCGGCGGGGCTGGTGAAGGACATTTCGCTGAAGCCGTGCTCGGCGAAGCAGGCGCGGACGTCGTGACTGGGGTCGTGGCCGTCGTCGGTGCGTCCCCGGGTCCAGATCACGATGCCATCGGCGAGGACAAGGGTGTGCAGCATTGCGATGGTCCGGCGTACGTCGTTGACCGTGATGTTGCCGAACACGCCGCAGGCCAGGAGCAGATGCGCGGGCTGGATGTGCAGGTAGGTGTCCGTCGCGCCGGCGTCGGCGGTGCGCACGTCGATCCGGGGCAGGCCGAGACCGATTGCTGCGGTGCGGGCGCGCTGTGACAGCGTCGGGTCACGTTCGATGAGCAGGGCCTCGATGGTGCGACCGCCGTCGTGTTCGGCAAGGACCGGCAGCACGTCGCGTCCGTCACCGGCGCAGATGCTGATCAACCGTCGGGGGCCGTGTTCATCGTGGGGTGCTTCGGTCAATGCCCGGCGAAGGTCGTGCTGAACGACGTGCAGCCTGCGCGCCAGCGAGGAGTTCGGGGAGTCGTAAGCCTGGTGCCACTGGAGCCAGTCCTTGGTCACGACGGCATTCAACCAGCAACGAACGATGAGATCCGTAGGGGACGCCTGCCCCCGGCCACGTCTGGTCAACCGGTTGCCCTGCCTGGGGGCTACCGATGTGCGGCGTTCGGTGCGGGCTGGAGGATAGCGGCGATGAGGTGAAGTTGTTCCGGCGACAGGTAACATCCGTGGCGGCGGTAGGTGTGCGGTCCGAGGCCGACGAGGACGTCATCGACGTATTCCCATCGGCACGGCGTCCAGTACCTGCGGCTGTTGAGCAGTTCTTCGCTGATCTGACGCACGCCGGACCGGGCGCCGACAGCAGCCAGGGCTTCCGCGACCAGGTCGACGGCCTCGTGCGGGCAACTGCTCTCGGCGCAGGCCGGAACGAGCAGGAGTAGCCGCTCGGCCGGGGTGTGATTTGGATCCGGCTGATGCGCTGCGGCGACGACTTTCGGCCATGTGAACGCCGGCCCTCGGAAGTGTCCCTCCATGGCGGCGAGGGGGATCGACGCGTCGCCGGTGCCTGGATCGAGCACGTAGTCGATGCCGCCCTCGTCTTCGACGTTGCGCATGATGACGTGCAGGCGACGGGGCTCGACGAGTGGTAGGGAGAACACCGGCCATTTGTGCGGGTCGAGGAAGACGTCGACGATCTGCTCCAGGTCGGCGGGATCGATATCGAAGGCGTTCGGTTTCGACGCGGCTACGCCGACGGTGCAAGGAAAGTGGGCCAGAACAGCGCGTGCGACATCACGTCAGATCCGTCGACCAGCAGCGATCGCAGGATCGGCGGTTCATACCATCCCGGTATCCGAGGATGATCACCTCCTCATCATGGCGGTGCGGCAGCCACCGGGAGGACCAACGCCGTTGTCGATAGCTGCCGGCGAGGCGAGTGTCGACGAGGGCCCAGGTACTGGCCTGACGTCGTGGAACGCCGACACGATCATGTCAGGTTGAACAAGATCCCTGCCGGATTCACCGGGATCGTCAACGGCTTGAACGTGAGCCATCTCAGCGGCCCTGGACCTTAACCAAGATCGCGTTGGGGTGCGAGCGCAACCAGCAGGAGGCGCTCCTGGGCCATCCTGCTTGACGCCGTTGCCTGAGTCGTGGGGCCTGTGTTCCAGGGCGCAGTCTCGAAGCGGCTGTAACCGGTACGGAGGGCCTTGAACAGCCTCGCTACGGCTTGCACACCTGGTTGGGAATGCCGGCGGGCTGAGGTCGAGACGCATGAACGAATGTCGGCGGCGGCCGGGATTGAACACGTGTCGAGACGCCTTGAACAAGATCACCGATGTTCATGATCTGTTCAAAGGCCCTGGTGGCGTGGTGGCACAGCGCCGACCGGCACTCCTGTCGGACGGCACACCGTCATCACGAGGGAGCACCATCATGGACTGTCGTACCCCCGCCAGTGGCCCGGCCGCCGGGCCGCGTGGCGAGACTCTGCTCAACGACATCGAGTACCGGTTCCACCTGATGGGGCAGGGTCCGAACCCGCTGTCGGTGGACGGCCGAACCCTCGGCCAGGGGTTGCCCCGCCGTCGTATCGCCCTGCCCGAGTTGTCGGCGATCCTGATGCACCCATCCTGCGGGTACGCCGACCGGGACGCGGCGTGGCGACTCCTCGTGCAGCAAGCCCGCACGGGAGACCCAGCGTGGAGCGCTGGTTCGGTCGGCGTCGCGCTGCCGGGCCTGCGGTTCAAGGCGTACCTGCTGGCCAAGCTGTTCACCGGTGATGTGCAGGCCGCCATCGTCGAGCAATTCCTGCGCGCTCTCGGCACGGTCGACCTGGACAGGCCGGGCGTGGTCGGCAACCTGCTGTCCGCCGCGTTCTCCAAGGCCCGTACCGAGCTGCGTGACCTGGAGCCCACCTCGTCCGGGGCACCGAACCACGCCCCGGGCGCGGTGTTGCCGCCGGCCCCGTACGGCCACCCGGATCTCGTCCTCGCCCGCGCAGTCACCGCCGGGGCAATCACCGTCCAGGAGGCCGAGCTGATCGGCGCGACGTACCTGGAAGAGGTCAGCCTCACCGCCTACGCCGAGCGCACCGGCCAGCCGCGCTGGAACCTCTACAAGCGGCGCACCGCCGCCGTCGCCCGGCTGCGGGCCGCGATCGAGTCCGGTGAGCTGTCCGATCCGTACGCCGATGTGGTCAACGAGGCCACTGCGACGGTGGTCCTCGACGCGTCCACCGCCCGGAAGCGTCCGTAAGCAGCGCGCCTGAGCTGCGGTTCTCCAATCCGGGGCTCGGAATTGTAATCCCCTAGTGCGGGACTCTTCCGCGCAGGTGACCTTGTTCTGACCGGACCCGTTGACGGCGCTGACACCCGTACGGTCCCCGGCCCACCCGCCGCTTCTGGTGAGGAGGACGGCCGCGCCGGTCGGCACCACAGGTCACCCCGCATCGTCCGGTCCTGCCTTCGCCACCCACTCGCGCACCCACGCCCCGCTGCGGGCTGCGTCGTCGTGCGCACCGGAGGTGCCCAACCCATGAATCACTATCCCTTCCCGCGCCCCGAGGCGGCGGACCGCCGCCTCGGGGCCGGCAACTGCGGGCGGCCGTCCGTCCGCCGTCCGTCCCGATACCGTCCTCGGACTTTCCGCGCCGCGCTGCTACTCCTCACCGCCGCGGTGACTGCTGCGCTCGTTGCCGTGCCGCACGTGGCGTGGGCGGCCGAGCCCGCCCCGGTGGTGCTGGCCGCCGAGTCGATCCAGCAGGTCGCCAACAACATCCGTGCCTGGCTCGTTGGCATCCTCGTCGCCGTCGCCACGCTGTTCCTGACCGTCGGCGGCCTGCGGTATCTGGCCGCGAACGGCGATCCCGGCGAGGTCGAGAAGGCCAAGCTCGCGTTGCGGTCCGCCGCGATCGGCTATGCCCTCGCGTTGCTCGCGCCGCTGTTTGTGACCATCGTCGGCTCGTGGGTGGCGTGATGGCTGCCCATAGGATCCGATCCCGCTCTGTGGTCCGGCCGGTGGCGTTGCTGCTGCTCGGCGTGGTGATCCTTGCCGGCCTTGCCCTGACCTGGGTTGGGCCGGCGCACGCAGAGCCGAGCCCGGCACCCGGCCCGCCCGCTATCGCACCTGGCACGCCGCCGACGCCCGGCGTGCCTGACCCGGGCGTCCGCCCGCCGGGGGTGGATCCGTCTCCCTCCGCGCCGGCACCGACTCCCGGCCCGGCCCCGACGCCCGGCCAGCCCTCTGTCAGCGGTGATCCGGCCTGGTATGACGTCGGGGGTCAGGTCCGTAAGGCCGTGGTGGACCTGGTGGTGTGGGCCGCCGAACAGGCCCTGCAGCCGGTGATGGAAGCCCTCGGCGAATCGTGGCTGTCTACCCCGGACCTCACCGTCAACGAGCACGTGAAGGCGATCTGGACGACCAGTTTGGTCGTCGCCAACGGCGTCATTGTGCTGTTTATCGTGGCCGGAGGGTTCTTGGTCACCGCCCGGGAGACCCTGCAAACCTCCTACGGCCTCAAGCAGGTGCTACCCCGCATCGCCGTGGGCGTGGTCCTGGCCAATTGCAGCCTGATCATCGGGCAGAAGGCCATCGAGCTGACCAACGCGCTGACCGTGGCCATCGCCGGCAACACGATCGACGGCCCGAGCGCCGCGACGGTGATCCGGCAGGTCGTGGATGACGCCCTGCGCGGCGGCGGGTTCTTGATGGCGTTGCTGGTCATCGCGGTGATCGTGATGTGCCTCGTCGTGGAGTTCACGTTCGTGCTGCGGTTGGCGGCGCTGGTCATCCTGTTCGGTGTCGCCCCGGCGGCGTTGATCTGCCACGCCAGCCCGCTCACCGAGGGCGTGGCCCACCTGTGGTGGCGCTGCACGCTGGCCTGCCTCGGCCTGCAACTCGCTCAAGCCATCGTCGTCATGGCCGCCATCAAGGTGTTCCTCACCCCTGCCGGACCGACCGTGATGGGCATACCCGCCACCGGGCACGGCCTCCTCGGCGTCGTGGTGTGCCTGACGATGCTGTGGCTGCTGATCAAACTGCCGGGCTGGATGCGACAGTTCGTCCTCGGCCCGCTCGGGCAGCGCAACGGCCGAGGACTGCTCGGGCAACTCGTCCACGCCTTCCTGATGCTCAAGACGATCGGGGCAGCGGCCGGCCTCCTTGGCGGCGCGAGCCCGGCGCGGACCGCCGGACGGACGACACCTCGTCCGTCCGGTCCCCGTCCGTTGCCCGGTGGCCCCCGTCCGGCCCGTCCACCTCGCCCGCCCCGTCCGGGGACGGCTCCGGTCCCGCCGTCCCCGCCGGGACCGGCTGCGTTCAGTCATGCACCGGTCACCCATACGCCGCTGTCCGCGCCGTCCGGGACGAACGCCGCCCCGACCTTCAGCCGCCCAGCAGCCCCGTCCACACCAGCGGCACCGCCGTCCGGTGGTGTCCCGGCCGTGCAGTTTTCTCACCCGGACCCGGCCCAGCCGAGTCAGCCGTCCCCGGTCGCGCCACCGGCCAGGGTCGCCTTCAGCGACGCCACCACCACGACCCCGAGACCCACGCGTGGCGGTCCGGCACCAGCGGTGACGTTCTCGGCGGCACCAACACGCCAGAGCGCCCCACGCCGGCCACCTGCCCCGGTTACGCCGGTGTTCTCCGCAGCCCAGGCCACACCGGCACCCGGCGGGCAACGACGAACCTCGACCCCGGGGACACGGCCCACGGCGGCGCGGCGCGCCACCCCGAGCGGGCAACCCGTCGCCAACCCGGGCAGCCGTCCACCGCCCGGCGGGCAGCCACGCCCAGCACGCCCCGGCCCCGGCCACCGGCCCCGTCCGTCCCCCCGGCCCCGGACGGTCAGCGGTCGGCCCCGCCGCGCCCCTCCCCGTCGGGCGGTGTGACATCGGCGGGTCCGCGCGCCGTCCCTACCGGCCCGTCACCGTCCCCACCGCCGGCTCGACCGTCCGGTCCGGTGCGGCGTTCGTCATCGAAGCCGAGGGGTGATCAGCGATGAGCCGCCGCAGCGAAGAGGCCCCGCTGCGGGCTCGGGTGCCCGCCGATATCGAGCGCGCTGATCGGATCGCGTTCGGCATGTCGGGACGGCAGTTGGTGATCCTCGCCGTGGCGGGCCTGCTGCTGTATGCGGCGTGGACGGCGGTGGCGACGCTCGTGCATCCGGTGGTGTTCCTCGCGGGGGCGATGCCGGTCGCCGCTGGGGCGTTCCTGCTCGCGGTCGGCCGCCGTGACGGCATCAGCCTCGACGCCTGGGTCCTCGCGGCGCTGCGGCACCGCCGCAGCCCGCGCCGGCTCGTGCCGGCCGATGGGCCGGTCATCCCCGCTCCGGCGTGGGTGCAGACCGCCGCCGGGCCGGGTGACCGGCTGCCGCTGCCCGCACCGCTGCGGCTGCCCGCGAAGGGCATCACCGTCGATGGGCTGATCGACCTCGGCTCGGACGGCACGACGGGCCTGGTCGCCGCCTCGACGGTGGCGTTTGGGCTGCGCACCTCAGGCGAGCAGAACGCTTTGGTGGCCGGGTTCGCACGGTGGTTACACAGCCTCGACGGTCCGGCGCAGATCGTGGTGCGGGCGCAGCGGGTGGACCTGACCTACCTCGCCGACCGGTTCCTCGCCGCCGCCCCGGGACTGCCGCACTCGGCGTTGGAAGAGGCCGCTAACGCGCACGTGGCATTCCTCGATGACCTGGCCGCGCGGCGGGAACTGCTGCACCGACAGATCACCGTCGCCGTACGCAGCCGACGTGGCGCGCACCACACCGCCCACACAGCGGCCGAGACCGTGCGCGCCCTCGCCGGCTGCGAGGTGCCCGCCCGGCTGCTCGATGGGCCGGACGCGGCGGTGCGGCTCGCGGCCAGCCTCGACCCCGCCGCCCCGGCCCTCACGCCCTACTCCACATCTGACCGAGGTGACGACCTGTGAGCCTGTTGTCCCCACTGCTGCCGACGCGGCGGCCCACTGTGCCCGAGAGGGCGGCGATCCTGCCCGGTTCTCCAGATGCCGTCGAGGTCGACGGCCGGTTCGTGCGGGTCGGGGATGGCTACAGCGCCACCCTGGCTGTCGTCGGCTACCCGGCCGAGGTCGGGCCGGGGTGGGCCGAGCCGTTGTTGTCCTATCCGGGCCTGGTCGATGCAGCGTTCCACATTGAGCCCGTCGCGCCGGCGGTGGCCTCCGAGCGGCTGCGTAAGCAGCGCGGCCGGTTCGAGTCCTCCCGTCGGCAGGATGCGGCCAGGGGTCGCCTCGACGATCCCGAACTCGACGCCGCCGCGGCCGACGCCGCCGAGCTGGCCACGCGGGTCGCCCGGGGCGAGGCGCGGCTGTTCCGCCTCGGCCTCTACCTGACCGTCCACGGCGCCAACCCCGACGACCTCAGACAGCGGGTGGCCGAGGTGCGGTCCCTGGCCTCCTCGCTGCTGCTGGACACCGCGCCCGTGACGTGGCGGCAGTTGCAGGGCTGGATCAGCGGCCTACCCCTCGCGTTCGACGCGCTCGGAATGAAACGGGTCTTCGACACCGACGCCCTCGCCGCAGCGTTTCCGTTCACCAGCCCCGTCCTGCCCGACACCGCCGGGGACAGCGGCATGGGGGTGCTGTTTGGGCTGAACCTGCACTCGGCCGGCGTCGTGGTCTGGGACCGGTGGGCGCAGTCCAACTACAACGCCGTCATCCTCGCCCGCTCCGGAGAAGGCAAGTCGTACCTGGCCAAGCTCGACCTGCTACGCAACCTGTGCCTCGGCGTGGAGGCGTTCGTCATCGACCCCGAAGACGAATACCTACGCTTGGCCGACGCGGTCGGCGGCACCGTCATCCGTCTCGGCGCGTCAGGGGTGAAGATCAACCCGCTCGACCTGCCACCCGGCGACGATGCCCTCCACGACCGGGCACGGTTCATGCAGACCTTGGTCGCGGTCATGGCTAGCGGCGACACCGCCGTCAGCCCGCCGCTGCCCGGCGACGAGGCTCGATCCCTCGACGTGGCGGTGCTGGCCGCGTATCGGGCCAAGGGCATCACCACCGACTCGCGCACCTGGAAGCGACCGGCGCCGCTGCTGGCCGACGTGGTGGCCGCGCTAGAGGACACCGACGACGCCGGCCGTCGAGTAGCAGCCCGCCTGCATCCCTACGTCGCCGGCAGCATGAAGGGCCTATTCGACGGGCCGACCACCACCGCGCCACTTGGGCACCTGGTGGTGTTCGCCATCAAAGACCTCCCCGAGCAACTTCATCCGGTCGGGACACTGCTCACCCTGGACACGATCTGGCGCACCGTACGCGGCGCTACCGCCTCCGGTCAGCGGCCGGATGTGCTGCGGATGGTGCTGGTGGACGAGGCGTGGAAGCTGCTCTCCGGCGGTCGCGGCGGCCGGTTCCTAGAGACCCTCGCCAAGTCCGCCCGCAAGTACGGCACCGGCCTGACCGTCGTCACTCAGGACGCCGCCGACGTCCTCGCCACCAAGACCGGCCGCGCCGTCGTCTCCAACGCAGCAACCCAAGTGCTGCTCAGGCAGGCACCGCAAGCGATCGACGCCGTCGCCGAGGCGTTTGGGCTCACCGACGGCGAGCGGGCATTCCTGCTGTCCTGCCAACGCGGAGACGCCCTGCTCGCGGCCGGGTCCGCGCGGGTGGCCTTCCACAGCCACGCCTCCGCGACCGAGCACGAGTTGATCGTCACCGGCCCAGTCACTGGCACGCCCACTCGCCGCCGCTGACCTGGACTGTGAACCGCCCTGCGCCACTGCCGATCGGAGTTCGCGATGGTTGCCTCCTTCACGCTGGTTCCACCCCCGCCGTCGTCGCCTTCGGTTCCCGCTGGCTGTATGCCCGGCCAGGGCGGCGTTCCCGATTCCATTGTGGGTGAGCTGCTGTGCGGCTCCTGGGGTAACGACGCCACCGACGCCGTATGGCGTCTTGTCCGCGACCGGTGGCCAATGATCCTCGCCGCTGTCGCGGCGCTCATCGGCGTACGGATCGGGTGGACGTGGTGGCGGCGGCACATCTGGCGGCGGCACGCTGCCGCCGCGCGGTGGCTGGAGATCACCCCGCCGGTGACCGCCACACCGGCCGCGACGGTCGGTCTGTGGCGGCTGCTCGCTACCGTGTTGCCCGCGCCTCGCCGGTGGGCGCTGCGTCCGGCCCGGCTGGTATGGGAGGTCGCCGCCGACCCGGAGGGGATGCGCTGCGGGCTGTGGCTACCGCCTGGGGTCAACCCGACCGCCGTGGTGCGGCTGCTGCAACGCGGCTGGCCCGGCGCACGAGCCGAACAGACCCGCCCACCGGCCGTCCCGACGACCGGAGCCGTCGTTACCCTCGCGGTCTGGCCCACCCAGCCAGAGTGGCTGCCCCTGGTCGAGAACACCACATCGGCCCCGCGCCGAGGCGTGGACGCGGGAGCACCGGAAGAAGACCGGCTGCGAGCCGTCTATGGCGGGCTCGCCTCAGCTGGGCGTACCGGCGCCGCAATCCTGCAAGTCCACCTCGGCCGGGCACCGGCTCATCGTCTGCGGGTGCTACGCCGGGCGATGACCAACCCGCAACGCGCCCGCCGCCCCCGTGGGGCATCCCGCGCCGTCGGGCTGCTCGCCGATGGGCTGCACATGCTGATCATCGGCGTCTTGAACATCTTCACACCCAGCCCGTCGAGCCCGAAGCGGCGCAGCAATCCGACCGACCCGTACACGGCCGAACTGGCCCGGCAGGCGCGGGCGAAGTACGCCGACGCACCTCACCTGCTCGTCGCCGTACGCACGGTCGCCGCCGGTCCCACCAAGGCCGCCGCCCGCGCTGCCGCTGCTGATGTCAGCTCCGGCTTCGGGTTGCTGTCGGCGCACTTCACTCGCCGTCGGCTACGGCGCGGTGCGGTCGCGGCAGCCGACCGATGGATGTCCGAGGCCCGGATGAGCCTCGTCTCTGTGGTGGAAGCCGCCGCCCTCGCCGGATTACCCGCCGAACCGGCCGTCTACGGCCTGCCTGGCGCGGCGTCACGCCGCCGGGCCGCCACCCGCGACATCTTCCGGACCTCCGGTGGGGTGATAACCCGCCGCTCAGCGACGCAGGCGGAGTCCGGTGCGACCGAAAACGACGACTCGCCAACCGCCTGGAGCTCCCCATGAACAAGACCAACACCACGGCACCCGTGCGCACCTCCCACCCGGACAGCCGCAGGCTGAACTTGGTACCACTTGATGAGCGGCACGGCCTCGGCGGCAAAGTCATCGGTGTCGCCAACGCCGGACCGCCGATGCGAGTGGGGATCTCCCTGCCCGACTGCCGCTACCACCTGCATGCCCTCGGGCCCACCGGCACGGGCAAGACGACTCTGCTGATGCGGATGATCCTCGACGACGTTGCAGCCGGGCGTGGCGTGGCCGCGTTCGACCCGGCCAAGGGTGACCTCATCAGAGACCTCCTCGCCCGGCTACCAAAAGACTGTGGTGACCGCCTGGTCCTCATCGACCCAGACGAACGAGCCGCGCCACCGGCGATCAACCTGCTCGACCCGGCCGTGCACGGCGGCAGTCCGCACGACGTGGCCGCGAACCTCACGGCGGTGATGGCGAAGGTGTGGTCCCGCTGGTGGGGACACCGCACCGCCGACATCTGCTACCACGGCCTACTCACCCTCGCCCACCTCGAAGGCGCCACCCTCACCCAGCTACCGCGGTTGTTGTCCGACTCCGAGTGGAGAACCGCGCGGGTCGACACCGCCACCAGCAGGCTGAACGCCTGGGAGGGCAACACCCTCGGCGAATTCTGGCAAGGCTTCAACGAACTGCCCGCCACGCAGCGCTCTGGCCTGATCGCCCCGCTGCTGTCCCGACTGCGCCTCGTCCTCGCTCACCCGATGGCGAACAGCGTGTTTGGGGTGCCGGCCACCACGTTCTCCTTCGCCGACATCCTCGACGGCGGCGTCCTACTGGCCCGCCTACCCAAGGGAGTTCTCGGCGAGGACGGCACCCGCCTGGTCGGCTCCCTGCTCCTCGCAGGGCTGTGGCAGGCCACCACCGCCCGCGCCCGCATCCCCGAAGACGACCGCCCCGACGCCATGATCGTGCTGGACGAGTGTCACAACATCCTGCATCTGCCCATCGGGCTCGATGACGCCCTCGCCGAGGCTCGCGGCTTGCACACCTCGTTCGTCCTGGCGCATCAGTACCTCGGGCAGTTGTCGGGGGACATGGTCGAGGCGATCGACGCCAACGCCCGGAACAAGGTGTACTTCGCCCTCGCCCCCCGCGACGCTATCGACCAGGCCCGGCATCTGCGGCCCTATGTGGACGACGGGGACCTGATCCGCCTCGGCGGCTACGAAGTCGTCCTGCGCCCTGTTGCCGGTGGCCGGGTCGTCCCACCGGTTACCGCCGACACTGAGCCCCCGCCGCCGGCCATCGCGGGGCGTGCCGGCGAGCTGCGCCGCGCGGCCCGCTATCACACCGGCCTGCCGGTGAAGCAGCGGCGGCGACTGCTCAGCGAAGCCGCTACCGCCACGGCCACCACCGAGTCTTCCGTCCCGGTCGACGCTGCGGTCAGTGACCTGGTGGGTCGCAACACCTTCGCTGCTCGGGGCGAGGGTTCTAACGAGAGGTCTAACGAGCGATCCAACGAGGAACGCAACGACCACGAACAGCCGGGTGAACACGCCCCCTTGAATACGTCGTACGCGCACGTGGACGGGGGTGAGGAGGACCCGTGGACCGGAACCGACTGATAAGAGATATCCCTCCTACCCGCACATCTGCCACCGGCAGTCTGCGCCTCACGGCGTCCGTCGTGGCCGCCGAACTCGGCCGCCTCACCCCCCGAGACCGGCTCCTGCTCGACCTGCTCGACCAGCACCGAACCTTCACCACCGATCAGCTTGTCGACCTGGCCTTCGGGTCCGTCGGTCGTGCCCGCAACCGCCTCAACACCCTTCATGATCGAGACATCCTCGACCGGTTCCGGCACTACCAGCGGCCCGGGTCGCAAGCGTGGAGGTGGACCCTCGGCCCGGTCGGGGCGGCCCTGCTGGCGGCCGGACGCGGCGAGACGCTACCCCGTCCGGCGGCTGTGCGCGACGCCACAGCCCGCCTCGCCATGTCCCCGACCCTGACCCACCTGCTCACGGTGAACGGGTTCTTCGTCGCCCTCACCGGCCATGCCCGCACCCGCCCCGCCGCGCGGCTGGTCAGGTGGTGGAACGAGGCACGCTGCCGGGAGGCGTGCGGCAACCTGGTCCGCCCGGATGGGCACGGCGTGTGGGCCGACAACGGCCGAACGGTGCCGTTCTGGGTCGAGGTCGACCTCGGCACCGAAACCCTGGGCCGGGTGGTGGGCAAGCTGACCGGCTACGGCGTACTACCGCCCCGCCGCGCGTACCCGGTGCTGTTCTGGCTACCCACCGCCGCCCGTGAGACCAACCTGCACACCCACCTGCGCCGGGCCGGGCTGCCGGACGGAATGAGCATGGCCACCGCCGCCGCCGACCACGCCGCCGCGTCCGGCGGCCCGACGGGGCCGGTCTGGCGCATCGTCGGCCACCCCGTCCGGGTGAGTCTGGCCGACCTACCCGCACCGGGTGGTGCGGCGTGGGACGGGTAGCGCTGTGGGTCGCGGTGGGGGCTGCTGTGGCGTTGCTGCTGCTCACCTCCGCTACCGCAGGAGTCGTCTCGTCGGTGTTCGGCGGGGGTGGGGCCGGGGGTGGCGCTGCGCCGATCAGCGCCTCTGGATGGGCTCGCCCGGTGGTGGGCACGGCTGGTTCCGGCTTCCGTACCGCCGATCGGCCCGGCCACGACGGGGTCGACATCATGGCCCCGAAAGGCACCGTCATCCGTGCCGCCTCCGACGGCGTGGTGGTGCGCGTACGGTGCAACGTCGGCGGTGAGTCATGGGAACCGACCGGCGCGCCGATGCCGTGCGACAGCGACGGGTACCCCGGCCTCGGCGGGTGCGGTTGGTACGCCGACATCCGCCACGCTGGTGACATCGTCTCGCGCTACTGCCACATGGTCCGGCAGCCGACGGTAACGGTCGGGCAGACGGTGATCGCCGGGCAGCCGATAGGCCGCGTCGGAAGCTCCGGAAACTCCTCCGGCCCCCACTTGCACTACGAGATCCACGAGGGCGGCAACAATGCGGTTGACCCGGTGCCGTTCATGCGGCAAAGAGGCGTAGTGCTGTAAAGCCGTGAAGTGATTTTCCCGCACCATGTGAATTCGCTTCCGTGGGGTGCGGTGACCGTCGCGCGTCTGGGTTTGCCGGACGCGTGGCGTCATGGTTGACATCCCGAAAACCGGTACCCCGTAAGACAACGTATGCGGGTCGCACCCGTGCCGACCCTGTGCGGGGTGGGGAGGTGCGCCGAACGTGGCGCAGCGTCCAATTGGGGTCGTTTAATGGCGCACCGTGCGGCGGTAAGGGTTTCCGGATAGGAGGATGGAAGCGGTGTTGTGTCGCCCCCGGTAAAGAGTCTTGGGTGGCGGGGTTGACAACCATTGGTCATCGAGCGTCCATGGACGTGGGCAACGAAAACCGCCCCGGCGAAACCGCAAACAATACGCATCACGCGTACGTGGAATCGCTGTTTGTCGACCCCTTTTTGTGGAGGTGTATTGCCATGACCGCGAACATCGTTCTGACCCCCGGCACCGACGAGGCCCGGTCCGCCGTCGTCGAGGCGCTGCGCGAGCACCCCGGCGTCACCGCCCGCAAGTTGGCCGGAACGGCGAACCTGCCGCTGCCGGTCGTCACCGAGGCGCTCACCGCCATGGAAGCCGCCGGTACCGCCACCCGCACCCCTGACCCGGCCAAGGGCAACCGCAGGAGCGCCGACACCTGGGAGGCCACCACCGACCAGAGCGCCGACAACGAGCCGACGCCCACCGGCGACACCCCGGCCACCGACGCGCCGACGGGCACCGCTGACGACGAGGCCACTACGGACGCGACGCGAGACGCGGCCGACGAATCCGCCGTCGACAACGACGGGCCGGCCACCGCCGACGAGCCGAAAACCGAGGACGCCCCGCCAACCGACCCGACGACGGCCACGACCAACGGCGAGGCCAGCACGGGTGCGACGCCGGACGCGGCCGACGAGGCACCCCTGCCCGAGGCCCCGGTGTCCGGTGCTCCCGTGTCCGGGGCACCGGTCGGCCCGCGTCAGCCTGACCTCAAGGTGTTGATCATGGCTGGGGTGTTGGGTGGGCATCCGGACGGGGTCACGGCTGACGCGGCGATCGGGGAGAGTGGCCTGTCGGTGGCGATGGGTGACACCATCCTAGCCGCGATGGAGGTTGCCGGTGCCGCCCGTCGCCTGCCAGTCACCGAGGACGGTAACGAGCTGTGGGTCATCGGGGACGGTGACCTCGCCACCGTGGACCCGGCTAACGCGCCGACGCACTCGACGTGCCCGACGTGCGGGCACACCCGCAAGATCCGCCGTCCCTCGGCCCGCCGTGCCACCGGCATCGGTCGCACCACGGGTGAGATCAACAGCGACGGGTCGGCCAAGTTGGGCAAGAACGAGTTGCGTAACCGGGTCGAGGCGTTCATGCGTGACCTCGGCCCCGGCCACGACGTGACCCCCGGCACCGTCGCCCGTGAGATCGGCGGGCGGAGCCCCGGGGCGGTCCGCAACGGCATGGAGAAGTTGACGGGGTTCGGGGTGCTGGTCCTGACCCGTGAGGCCCCGGAAACGTACGCCCTCGCGGACAACCCGCCCGCCCCGACCGCCGAGGTCCGCGCGTTCATGGCCCCGCCGCAGGCCGACACCACCCCGCCCGCCGGTGACCAGACCAGCACCGACGAGGCCGGCACCGACGAGGCCACCGCCGCGCCGGTAGCGGCCTGACCTACCGCCCCGCCGGGGTCGGGCACCATGCCCGGCCCCGGCACCCGCACGCCCACCCACAACGAACGGAAGGCACGGACCATGACTACCCCCCACGACCAAACCAACCCGTACCACCACGTCCACACACCGACGCAGGCACGGCTGACCATCTGGCAGGCCGTCCGGCAGTCCTGGCTCATCCACCCCGATTGGACGGTCGCCGATCACCTCGCCTGGCTCGATGACGAGGCGTACGACACCGGGACGCTGACCGGCGACCCGGCAGAGGTGGTGGGCCGGTGGCTGGCCGAGCACCGCCGTACCGCCTCGATGTCCCGGCCCGCCGACGAGGCGTGCGTGTACATGGTCGCCGGGGGCGACCGGGTGGCTGTGTTCGACTCGGCGGACGAGGCGGGCGTCATGGCCACGACGATGACCGGCGCGAACCTCGAACCGGTCACGCGGTACCTGACCGAGGCGCAATGGGAACAGGCGTACGCCGTGTTGCGGTCACAGCAACCACACGTCACCGTGACCGACGCCCGGACCGATCGTGCGGTGACCGGCACCTCACCCACCGGCCCGCCCGCTGACCGGCCCGATATCCCGCCGTCGCTGGCCGCGCGTCCCCACGACGCGCGGCGCGGCCTCCCATCCCACCGGTCAACATCCACCCCAACCCCGGCGGCGGGTCGCATGTGGACTTCACCACGATCAACACCACCGTCTCGACCCGCCTCGCCGTCGAACGGCGGTGCTCGCTGTGCGGTGAGCCGATGGGGTATTGGGTGGTGTTCCTCGGCGGACCTCGCGCGGCCGAGCTGATGCGCTACTCGGACCCGCCGGGGCACCCCGAGTGCATGACCGCCGCCCTGTCGCTGTGCCCGCATCTGGCGATCGGTCGGCACCGTCGCGCCCGTGCTGACCGGCCCGGGGCGGGCATCATCCCGCCGGGGTCGCACGGCGACAAACCCGACCGGTACCTGTTGGGTATCACCCGCGACTACCGAACCCGGTTCATCCCCGAACACGGATTCACCGTCTACCTACCGGCCCCGTTCAAAACCGTCCGCACGTACGTGTACGGCCCGGACGGGCGCATTCGCCCGGCCACCGACACCCGGTAGGCCACACCCGGCGGCGGGCGTCAGATTCGCCGCAGAAACCTCGATCGACTCGAACCGATCGCCTTGATCGGCCGATGGAGGTAGGAAACATTGTTATTGGCGGCGCGGCCCGGGGTCGCAACCCCCGGCCCGCCGCCCACCTGAACACCACAACCGGAAGGGGTGCCACCGTGGCACACGAACTCGAAACGCTGGCGAACGGTCAGACGGCGTTCGCCTCCGCGAGGCTGACCGCCTGGCACCAGCTCGGCACGGTCACCGACTCGTGCATGACCGCGCAGGAGGTCATGAGCAAGGCGTGGCTCGGTGGCTGGGAGGTCCGCAAGATCGCCCTTCAGGGCATCGAGGTCACCGAGCGGGGGGTGACGAAGGTCGACTGCCCCGACAAGTACATGACCGTGCGGACCAACCCGGTTACGGGTGAGACCGAGTACCTCGGGGTGGTGGGCGAGGACTACTCGGTGGTGCAGAACGAGCAGGTTGCCGAGACGCTCAACCTCCTGGTCGACGCCTCCGGCGCGCACTTCGAGACCGCCGGCTCGATGCGTAAGGGTCGCTCGGTGTTCGTCACCATGAAGCTGCCGCAGGCTATGCGGATCGCCGGGGTGGACGACATGGACCTCTACCTCGCGGCCACCACCAGCCACGACGGCACGGCAGCTCTTCGCCTCGACGCGACCCCGGTGCGGATCGTGTGTGCGAACACCCAGGCACTGGCCTACCAGCGGTCGCGCAGCTCGTACACGTTTCGGCACACCTCGAACGTCACGAGCAAGATGGCCGAGGCGCGGCAGGCCCTCGGGCTGATGTGGCGCGCGTTCGCTGACTTCGAGACCGAAGCCGAGAAGATGATCAACGAGTCGTTGACCATGGGCGAGTTCGAGAAGATCGTCGCGCAGGTGTGGCCCCTCGCGGACGACGCCTCGGACACGGCGAAGAACAACGCGAAGCAGCGCACGAACACCTTGCGGTACCTCATCCGTGACGCGGATACGCAGAAGGCGATCACGGGCACCCGGTGGGCCGGATACCAGGCCATCACCGAGTATGTCGATCACTTCGCCCCCGCCAAGACCGACCGAGTGCGGGCGACGCGGGCGCTGACCGGTGCCGGTGCGGACCTGAAGGCCCGCGCGTTCGAGCTGCTGGCGGTCTGAGGTGGGCCGGCATTGGGGCCGGGCCACCACGCCCGGCCCCGGTACCGGCGGACACCCCGCTACCGGTACCGCATCCGTCCCCGCCTCTCCCGCCGCTGCGGCTGCGCCGGAACCGGAGCCCGCCGCTACGCCTCTGCACGTTCCGGCGCCGACGGCCACCTCGATGATTGCGCTGGCCAACCGAGTGTGTGCCCACTTCGCGGCGGCCGAGGTCGCCCACGCGATGGCCGAACACTCCGCCACCCACGCCGAACACGCCACCCTGACCACTCGCGCCGAGCAGTGGGACGCCCTCAGCAGCGAGCAGTGGGACCAGCTCTGCTCGGCGATCTGGGCGACGGCACCCGAAGGCGCGCAGGTCGAGCGGTTCCTGCCGGTCCGGCCACTGACCAACGGCCACGTCGAGCTGCACGTCCACGACAGGCAGGGCCGTCGCCTCGTCGTGCTGCTCACCGGCGCGCAGGCCCTCGCCGTGGGCGCGCACCTGACCGCGTACGGGGCGATCAGCCTCGACCGCACCGGTCAGAAACTCGACCCCGGCCTACCTCACGTGAAGGCCGCCCCACCGTTCCCCACTGACTGCGGGACGGCATGGCCACCGTCCACCGCCGACGGTGCCGACGGGCCACCGGCCGCCCATCCCTGACCGCCGCGACGTGTGCCGCGCGGCCACGGTTCGACCCCAGGCCGCGCGGCACCACCGGCGACACCCCTTCGACTCGCTGACGGAGTACCCGCATGAATCCAGACCGATTGTTCGACCTCGCTGCCGAGTTCGCCCACGCCACCGGCAACGCCGAGCGTTTCCACGCCCGCGCGGCGGTCGCCACCGGCGACGACCGCGCCGCCCACGAGAAAGCGGCGTCGAGGTGGGAGGCGATTGCCGCCCGCCGCCGCGAGCACCTGCGCGCCGCACTTCGCGAGGCGCTGCGCGGCACCGTCAAGGCGGTGCCGGACGAGCGGCTGCCGGTCGCGACCTGGCAGCCGGGCCGGGTCGAGGTCCGCGCCACCACCCCGGACGGCACCCGCACCGTGCGCGTGCGCTACACCCCGGCCCAAGCCACCGCTGCCGCAGTCGCGCTCATCGCCTGCGCCGCCATCACCGACGACCCGGATGGCAGCACCCTCGCCAGCATCCTCCCCGCCTTCCCACCCAATCCGCCCGGCGACGAGCCCGTGACGACCGACGAGGGGCGGCCGGCATGACGCCCCCGATTGATCCGCCGGAGGACACAGGCGGCCTCGGCGACGGACAACGCACCCTCAACGGCCCACAACTCGCGGACGCGCTCGCCCTACTCGGCTCGATCGACCCCGTCTGCGCCGAGGTAATCACCCGGCTCAACCTGCGCGTCTACCCCGGCGAACCCGGGGATCGCACCGCGTACGTGGTGCTCGACGTGCACGGCGTCTCCATCGGCGTCAAACGCCGCCCCGACGACCTCTACCTGCACGCCGACACCACCGAAACCGACGACCGCCTCATCGCCTTCGAGATCAACGGCGGCGGCGAAGTCGACCACCCCACCAGCTAGCCCTCACCCCGTGAACGGAGTTGTGATGTACCGGTCCCTGGAGTACGGCGACACCGCCCGGGTGATCAAGCCGACCGACCCGGTCGAGTACCGCCTCGGAACTGTCACCGACGTCGACTATTCCACCCCGCACACCACCTACGCCCGCCGATACACCCTCCGATTCCCCAAGGGCGACGAGCGCACCTACCCGGCCGCGAAGGTCAGGCGAGCCACCCGGGCGGACGACCGCGCCGCGCTGGAGGCCGCGCTCACCTCCGCGTGCGTGGCGTTGCGCTTCGCCTGCCGCATCGCCCACGACTACGACGCCGACCTCAGCAGCGGAACCGCGAGCCTGCTGCGGCGGGTGGTCGACCTCGCGAGCCTGCGTCTCGGGCTGACCCTCGACCCGGCCAACCCCGCCTGGCCGCAGCACACCCGCAACCAGGATGGAGGCGGCCGGTAATGGCGCCGCACGTCCCGGACCCCGAGGAATCCGCCCCTGGCCCTGAGGCGGTAGCTATCGACGTGAGCACGGCGCCGGTCCCGGAGTCGTTCTACTGCCGCCGCTGCCGTCGCGCGCTCAACATCCGCTTCAACAACCTCGGCATGATCGTCGAGTACCTGCACGCGGCCGAGCAACGCGGCCAGCCCAGCGACCACCGCCCCGAGCCCGCACCGCTCACCGAGATCCCCGCCCCGATCATCGAGTGTGACTTCTGCTCCGCACCCGGCGCGGCCTGGATCTACCGGTGCGCGAACCAGGTCACCGACGCCCGCCGAGTTACCGCCCAGGTGGTCGCCGTGGGCGACTACCAGTCTCGGCACCACGCGGCGCGGGTACGCCGCACCGACACCGAGCACGCCTTCACCCAGGCGTGGGGCGAATGCTGGTCGGCGTGCCAGGGGTGCGCCGACCTCGTCGAGGCCCGGGACCTGTATGGGCTGATCGGCCGGGTGGTCGAGTCCCTGCCCGCGAAGCTCACCCGAGGCAAACACCTGATGCGCACCCGGGGCCAACTCCACGACAGGTACTCCGACGTGTTCCACACCCTGGCCCCCGGCCGAGGCCGCATCGCCCCCGGCCACCCACTCGGCATCTGGACCTAATCGACGGGAGAGGCACATGACCACCGACAACACGGGGCGGCACGGGTGGCCCGCCTTCACTCACGCAAAGGCCCGCCGCCGGATGGGGCCAGTGTGCGGCACAGACAGCGTGCCCTTGAGCCGCGTCACCGAGGACCCGCACCTCGTGACCTGCCCCGACTGCGAAGGACTGGCCGACATCGACGCGCTCCCCGACGACGCGACAGCCGGTGACCCACGGTTGATCGAGTTGCTGCGGGAGGCGAAGGGCGGCGCGTGCCGCAAGATCGACGGGGTGCTGGTGGACGCGACCACCGCCGCCGCGATCCTGACCGTGTACGACGCGCTCAAACCCCCCACCCGCGCGAAACTGGCCGCACTGCGCATCGACCACATGGCACACGTGGCATGGAAGGTACTGCGCCCACGGGAGTAACGAGGTGGGCGGTGGCCGGCGGGCACACCCGAGGGTGCGCGCAACCCCAACCGGCCACCTCGCCCACCCGGGTCACCTGCGGACCACACGGCCGCTTCTACCCGAGACAGGCGTATGGCCGATCCTACGGCCCGAGTCACACCCACCTCGGTCACGCGGGCCCCGCTCCCAGCTAGCCGGAGGGGAGGATGAACGACGTGGCACGACGCATCATCGACGGACGGACCGCCCTCGACCGGGCCGGAGTCGCCGCGCACACCGGCGCGGCCTACACCACCGTCAACCACTGGCACCGCCACCGCGCCCGCTTCGGCTTCCCACACGGCTTCACGCACGACGGCAAGGAGTGGTACTGGCTCGACGACATCGAGGCGTTCCACACGGCGCACCTGGCGGCGAAACGCGCCGAGCTGACAAAGGTCGACCGCCGCGGCGACCCGGAGGATCTCATCGGCTCGGGCGCGGCGGCGAGGGTCCTCGGATACAGCTCGTACCGCAACCTGCCCGATACCCTGCTCGACCACCCCGACCGGATCGAGAAACTGTCGGACGGACGGGTCCGTCGCCTGTGGTATCGGCGCACGGTGTGGGCCGTCGCGGATGCCCGTACCGGGAGGCAGTCCACCGGCCGCACCCCCGGCACGACCGGTGCCCGCAAACCACACCCGTACGCCGACGACCCTCGGCTCCACACCGCTATCACGCTGCTGGCCGAGGCCGACGCCGCCGGGCAGGATCGGCGCGGGCTCGGTGTGACGCTCGCCGGGCAACTCGACATCACTGAGCGCACCGCCCAACGCCTGCTCGCCGCTGCCGTCGCTTCGACCGGGTAGACGGCACAAGCGTTGACGGGCGTCGCCCGGCCCGCCATGGCGCGCCGGGCGACCTGTCTTGCGCGCACTCAGTCCTCGTCGTCGGCAGAAGCCCGGGGCGTCGGCACCTCGATCAAGTAGCGCAGCACACCGTTGACGTCGGTGTCTCGGTTGGCGGCCGTACGCTCCAACACGTCGTACACGTCAGCGTCAACCTCGACAGTGCGGCGCGTGGATGGCTGGTCAGTCATGCGTGGTTCCTCCTAACAGCGTTCGTCGTGGTGTCCGGTCGGGCACCCCGGCCTATCCACGCCGACCTCCACGCGCCGATCAAGACCGCCCGCCATCGCGGGCCGGGCCGGGGACACAGCTCTGTGGTGAAGACAAACGACGAGGCCGGGGTCGCTAGAGCTGGGCAGTGGGGCGGGAACCGTTGACCGATCGCGTCTCCTGTCGAAGGGCGGCGAGCAGCTCTGACACCGCGCTGTTGCGGATCGAGTGCCCGTTGCTGCGTAGCCGGCGTGCGAGGGCATCACGGCTGACGGTGAGACCTTCACGGATCAGCTCGTCCCGGGCGACGCGCGCGGCGGGCAGTAGCGGCACGAGATCCGCAGCGAGATCCACGTCCTCGTCCGCGTCGTCTCCGACGTCGGGCAGGTCATCCCCGTGCAACGCACTGTCGGGAGCGTGATTGAGCCTGGTGTCGCCCGAGCTGCGGTCGGTGGCTGGGCGCTGGTTGGGCTCGCGTACGACATCGAGGCGCGGCGTGTCGGCGTCGATGCTCTGGCCTTCAAGTGCCGGACGTGGGTGTGCGGGTCCGGCGTCACCTGGCTCCGGCGGCTGCTGCACCGACGCTGGGGCGGCGGATGCGGTCGCCGTTGTGGCCGGTGCCGACGGTGTCTTCTCGGCTTCCCGGCGGCGGGCGGCCAGTTCTACCAGGGAGACCGACGCGACGATGATCAGTCCGTCCACGGAGAGCGGTAGGAGGTAGGGGACAGTGCCGGTTTCGCCGTATCGGGCGACGACTCCGACCATGTGGTGGTAGCTGATCCAGGCGGCGATGGCGGCGATGGTCGAGGCGGCGACGATCCGGATGACGCCGAGCGCGCGGCGGTAGACGGGTATGCGGGTGACCAGCTCGACGGTGATCAGGAGGGCCAGGGGCGGCCATGCCGCGATGGTCTGGGAGATCGGGTTCGCTTGGGCGTGCAGGATGTTCGCGGTGACCGAGGCGGCCACGCCGAGGGCCAGCGTCGCCCGCACGGCCCACTGCATTCGCTGGAGCCGACTCTCGTTCATCGCCGTCCTCCATTGGCCGAGGCGACGGGTCGGAGTTGGCGTTCGGCGACGCGGCGGGTGGCCTGTGATGGTTCGGCGTCGCCGAGGTCGGCGAGGCGTTCCTCCAGCCGGCGCAGGGTGCGTCGTACGGCATCAGGGCGCTGCTGCCGGCCGTGGATGCGCATGATCCGCTGGTACAGCTCCTCGTTGACGGGGTCGAGGTCGGCGGCGCGTTCGAGGGCGGCGATGGCCTGGTCGGGGTGGTCGGGCTCGAGGATCTCGGCGATGCGGGCGTAGGCGGTGAGAATCTGGTGGCGGTAGCTGGTGGCGTAGTCGGTGGCCCAGGCGTGGTCGTGACCTTCGGCGAAGTCACCTGCGTACAGCTCGGTTGCCCGGCGTAGCGCAGCGAGCGTCGTCGCCTCGTCGTCGCTGCTGGTGGCCTGGTCGATGGCGGTGAGCATCTGCCAGAGGTCCACGGTGACGGTCTGCGGGTCGAGTTGGTATCGGCCGGTGGCAGGGTCGTAGACGATGAACATGGGCTCGTCGTGGCCGGTCGCGGCACGCAGCACCCGCCGGGCGGAGGTGATGTCGGTGCGGACGCGTTTGACGGCAGCGGCCGGGTCGACGTCGGGGTGCAGGGCGGCGGCGAGCTGGTCGAGGGTGCGACCGGCGGGGTGAGCGGCCAGGACGGCGAGCACGGTGTAGGAGCCGCTGCGCATTCCGGTGGCGATCGGACCGGCGTCGGTGATGACGGTGACCGGGCCGAGCACCCGAAGCCGGACCAGGGCCGCCGCGTCCTCGGACTGGGCCGGCACCGGCTCGGCCGCCTCGACGGTCACCGCGGCGGGCAAGGTCTCGGCGCGTGGGTCGTCGACGTCAGCGCCGGCCTCGGGACGGGCTAGCGCGTCGGTGAGCATGGCGAGGACAGCGGCGAGGTCATCCGCGCCGAGAGTGGACAGCCGGGCCACCTGGTGCCCTCCGTCGCCGGTGACGGTGCCCTCGGCGGTGATCTCGATAGTGGGAATGCCGTCGTGCGGGCCGAGGATGACCGAATGCAGGTCCAAGGCGGCGTGGTGGGCGGCGACGGCTTCGAGGCGGGCGGCGTGCCGGGTGGTGGACTCGATGAGCAGCACGTACGGCGGTTGCGTCTCGGCGTGATCGCTGCGGGCGTTGAGGTCGGTGATCGTGTCGGCGTCGAAGGTGTCCAGCAGCCGTCTACGGCCGATCATCTCCTCTTCGGCGTGGGTGATGGCGGCGGCTGTGTCGGCGAGCACGACGAGTCGTTCTCCGTCGTAGGCGGTGCCGTCGGGGTCCAGCCCGACCGCCGGGGCGTCCTCTGGCAGAAGCCGGGCGAGCAGGCCCGTGGTCGTGACGACCACCGGCCGTAGAACGGCGGTCTCGGTCGCGTTGGTGCTCAGGACGGCGGCGAGGATGGCACGGGCCGCCGGGACGGCTCCCTGACCGTGCAGAGCGATACCGGGGCCGGGCAGGTCAAACAGGCTCATCTCGGTCGCGTCGGGGCCGACACCGACCGGTGCGGGCACCGCCGGTGTGGCGGGCCGGTGGTCGCCGCTGCCGGTGCCGAGGTGGCGGCTGCCGATCATGTCGACTCCGGCCAGGGATCGCGGCATCGGGGAGGGCTGCGGCGCGACGCTGGGAGACGCTGCGACGGTGAGCCGGGCACGGCGGCGTCGTTGCAGGCGCAGCAGTGTCGCGACGGCGGCGATGGCGGCGGCCAGGCCGAGGCTCATCCAGCCCTGCGTAGGCAGGGCGATCCCGGCATCGTCAGGCTCGTCCTGGGATGTATCGGTGCCGGGTACGGGTGTCGGCTCATCGGGTTGGTCGTCGGGCGTGCTGGGTGCGGTGGTGCTCGGCGGTAGCGGGCTCGATTCTGAACTGCTGGGGGCTGGCGTGGCGCTGGGCGGCGTCGTCGGTGGGGCAGACTCGGTGGCCTCCGGTGTGCTGGCGTTGGGGCCGCTGGTGGCAGAGGTCTCGGAGTCGGGCGCTGGGGTGGTCTGGCGGGCGGGCAGGGCGAGGGTCCAGCCGACATGGATCTCGTCGGGGTCGGTGAGGGCGTAGCCGTTGGCCTGGGGGTGTCCTTGGTTGAGGGTGTAGATCTCCCGCCACCGGGTCGCGTCATCGAGGTGCGTGGCGGCGAGGTCCCACAGGGTGTCTCCGGCGGTGACGTCGATGGTCCTGGCGGGGTTTCGATCTGTGGCGCGGGCGTCGGTGTGGCCTCGGACGAGGGCGGGCGGGGTGGTGGGACGGGTGAAATCCCTTTGGCTGTCCAGGGTTTCTGGAGTCGGTACGGCGGGGGTTGTCGGGGGCGAGGTGACCGCGAGTCCTAGCCGGGAGGGTGCAGGGCAGGCCGGCGGGGTATCGCGGATCGGGGCGTCGTCGGAGGTTGGTGGTGTCACCGCAGGGGGATCGGTATCTGCTGCGGTGTGGCCGTGCGCGGTGGCGGGAAGGGCGGCGGTGGTGACGGCGGTGGTACCGAGCAGCGTCGCCGCGAGTGCCTGCAAGGGGCCGGGGAGGTGCAAAGTGAGGTGCCACCGCAGGCGGGCGGCGAGGTACCGGTAAGTGTGACCGGCGACGGCAGTCATGAGGAGTACCCACAGCAGCCAGGCGCTGGTATACGCCAGCAGGGTGATGAAGCCGGTCGTCAGTGGCTGATGCACCCACGCCTGAAGCCGGTCCGTAGATAGCTCACCGATGGTGAACCAGCCGGCCTGGTAGAGCAGCGCTAGGGGTGCCAGCGCAAGAGCAGCGGTGGCGGTGCGTACGACTGCTGTCGAGGCGCGCTTCTCCATGGCCCCTCTCCCTCCGGCGTCGCAGCGGTTGATGAGACAGACCGTAGGAGCGTTGTACGCCGCCGCAGTGGGTGAAGGACCTGACAGCACCTCACACTTCCTCACACCACCTCACAACCGCAGGTCACAGCGTTATGGGCCATGCCACGCCCACGCAGCCCAGCGGGCAATGGGTAGCGGCATGAGACTCGGCCGTCGCCGGGCGCGTCGCGCTTTGTTCGGCAATCCCGCGTTTCTCGGTCATGCGGTGGCAGGGAGTGTCCGTACGAGCCTGTTCCGGCCAACCGCTCCGATTTTCTGGGGACTGGTGGGATCGGCGGACGCTTCTTGGCATGTTGTTTGAACCCACCTCGGCGGGCGTGGCGGCCGTAGCCAGCCGGCTAACTCGACCCGTGCTTGCCGTACCGCGTGGGCCGGTGGGAAGCCGGTCCGCTCCGCAGTCGCGTCCATCCGGCGGCAGCCAACAACTCCGAGTGAGGCGCAGCGCCTCGGGTGCCCATTCCGCGATATTCGTCCGCGCTAGCGGATGTCGGGTTCAGTGCTCGTCGAGGTGCGGACGCGCACCCGCTTGGCCGTGGAACTGCGGTGGATAGCTGCAACTGGACGGTGAGACTGGCGGCGCACGGAGCACCGTCGGCGCGACCAGTCGAATTGTCTCCCGGTAGTACGACCAACGCGGGCATCCCAGCAGCAGACGATGAACAACTACCGGCAATTCCCTCGCCGGCCACAGTTCCTCCGACCGAGGGACTATGGCCACAGCCTCCATCGTGGCCTGTCGCCGCTTTTCCCTGTCTGCCGCCTACGATGTGGGGCGGCGGCGCCGGGACTCAATGGCCTGGATGAGCCGTGTTACGCCCTGCACGGAGACGCCATCGCGCATGTCTACCCCATTCCGGCGCCGCACGAAGTCGGGAGCGGTGGAGAGATCCGCGCCGGCGAGCAGGACGGGGATGATTAGCGCTTCCGCGCGGTCGATTGCGAGGTCCAGCTCCTGGGTCTGCCATTGCGACTCGCCGGTGCGCGGCCCGACGCAGAAGAGCAGGACACTTGAAGAACGCAGGGCGCTTGACAGCGTCTCCTGCCAGTCCGCGCCGGGACTGATGTGCTGGTCGAAGAAGATTCGCAGACCAGCCTGGGATAGCCCCTCGACGATCTGGATGGCCTCGCGGCGGTTTTCGGACTCGTAGGACACGAAGGCGTCGTACTTAACGCTGACCTCGGACGTGTCCAACTGAGAGAGCCGCTGCTGGGCGAAGAGGAAGCTCACGCTCGCCCCCCGTAGTACCGGATCAGTCAGCCACTCGTGGCCGTGCACGCCCTTCAGCAACAGCCGCAGCTCTGGATCGGATAGCAGTTGCGTCGCCACCGTCGCGGCCGGGCCGGTGCCGGCCGCATGTGCCGCGTATGAGTCGGGCGTCCAGGTCTTCACCGCCTTGGCGACCTCATCCGATGTGGTCAGTGCGTCGAAGACCTCCGGCCATCGGTGTTCCAGGCAACGGGTCACGGCGAAGAATCGAATCGGAATGCCACCCGGTTCGACGAAGCCGGTGAGGTCCTGGCTGATCGCGTAGTCGATGAGGATGTTGTTGACGAACCGGATCAGTGCACGCGGGTTTCCTCCCAGCGCTTGTGCCACCACCGGCAGCACCGGGTCGAGCTCTGCAGCAACCGTCATCGGTTGGTCGGCGAGCAGCAGCTTACAGAAGGCGCCCATCCGGCCCGTTGACGGCGGGATGTGGAACGGCAGCTGGACGATCTTGTCAAGGTAGAGTTCACCCTTGAAGTCCGCGATGCCGTACTCCTCGGTGTAACGGTGCTGCAGATATCCCTCGATCACCTTGCGGGCGACGCCGAGCACAAAGATGAAGCCGGGCTGGGCGAGGACCAGTTTGATGCTCTCGAGTAGTCGGATTGCCTGGTCCGGAAAGCAACGGTCGAGGTCGTCGATGAGCACGACGACCCGTAGCGTGTCTTTGAGTTTCGTCTTGTCCAGGCTGTTGAAGGCTCCGAAGTAGAGGCTGCGGTCGAGTAGCGGGTCAGGCGTGAGCCGCTCGTCACGTTCGATCATATCTTTGGCGACGAAAGACGCTTCCACCTCGGCGAAGCCTGGTACCTTCACCTTCGACTTGGCCGAAAACCCGTACGCGATCGCCCGCAACGACCGGACGAGGCGCTTGCCGGCCGCCCCGAAGTTAGCGGCAAATCCCTTGTGTTTTTCCAGCGCCTGCACAATTGTGCCGACGAGCGGGATGATCGGGTGCTCTTCCTGCTCGTATCGCCAGGCGTTGAACCATACGGTCACCACGTTTGGGTCGTCGGCGAGACGCCGCTCGATCAGGCGCATGAGGCTCGTCTTACCGGTGCCCCACTCGCCGAAGACGCCGATCGTGAACGGGCCGCGCGTGTTCGTCGCGGCGCTGGCCAGGATTCGGGAATAGGTGTCGAAACCGAGTCCGTCGTCGTTGCGGGTATGGGCCTCGCCGATTGCTTGGTCGGGGATGAGACTGAACTCCATCCGGCACTCCCATCGAACCGTCAGCCGCGCGGGTGAGGACACTACCAAGCCGGGGCGGTGAGCGGCACGGGCGTCACCTACGGGCGATCCTGGTTCGACCGCCTTCGGGGAACGGCGGCCGACGGGGAGCGACGTGCGGCGGTCGGAAGTTGGTGCGCTGGCTACTGAAACGACCTGCTCGAATCATGGAAGGGCCGCGAGCGTCACAGCGGCAGCCGGACGGGCTACTGCTGGATGGTGGGCGAGAGATGGTGGGTGATGGTGTCGTCGAGGCCGGCGCGTGTGAGGGTTTGTCGGTAGTGGTCCTGGAGTTCGGTGGCGGCCTCGTGGTCGCCGAGGGTGGTGAGGGCGCGGCTGGCGTGCTTGTGTAGGTCGGCGTTGTAGGGGTCGATGCGGATTCCGGCCTGCAGTAGTTGGAAGGTGTGGTGCGAGTCAGGTTCCGCGGTCGCGAGGGAAACGCAGATGTCGATGATCCGTCGACGAATCGCTTCGCGGATGGGGCCGAGCCAGGGCCAGGTGCGCGTGGCGGCGAGGTCGGCGGGGTAGGCGTCGAGGACGGCCTGCCAAGCGGTGTGGGTGTTGATGTGCGTGGTGGTGGCGTGGTGAATGGCGGCGTTCAGGTGCCACAGGTCGACGTCGACGTGTGCGGGGTTCAGGCGGTAGCGGTCGTCAACGTGGTCGATGACGTGCAGGCCGCAGGCGGCCCGGACGCTGCCGCGTACATCGCTGAGAGCGGTATAGAGCCGCCCGGTGAGGGAACGGCGGGGCAGACCTGGCCAGATGGCGTCGGTGAGTTGTGCGGTGTTGGCGCCGGTGGGGTGGGTGGCGAGGTAGACGAGGATCTGGAGGGCGGCGCTGCGGCGGACGGCGAAGGGCTCACCATCGACGAAGAGTTGCGGATCTCCGAGGACACGCAGGTGTAGCCGCTGGCGGGGCTTCGAGGGTTGGAGGCGGGGTTCGCGTCGGGTGACCTGTCGTGGCAACCGCAGGTCCGTTGACCCTCCGTCGGGCAGGGAAGCGCGCGGGGCGGCTGGTGACGGGTCGGGCAGGGCGATGATGGCGAGCAGGTCGGTGGCTGCCATCTGGTCCAGGACGCACAGCCGTGGTCCGGTCGCATGGGTGTGGCGTGGGTGGTGCAGGTTGCCCGCTGAGTCGGCGTGCCAGGTCGGGCCAGCCGGCCACTGCCCCAACGCGACCACAACGGCAGCGGTGGCGACGCTCGCCTCGACAAGGCGCTTCATCTGGGGTTCGTCGCCGTCATGTTCGTCGAGCAGCACGATCCGCCGATGGCTGGCCGTACCTGACGGGGCGTCTTGGCGCTGCGTGTTGGCGTGCGGATAAGCGCCCTGGTGGGCGGCGTGGACGAGCTGCGCGGCTTCGTCGAGGTTGTCGATGATCGTCAGCGGCAGGCGCCGGCCGAGTGTTTCTGCGGCGGGTCCGAGGAGGCTGGCAAGGGCTGCCTTGGTGGTGATCAGGGATGTCTTGGGATGGCGCTGACCGGCGAGGAGGGCAGTGACCAGCAGTCCTCGACCGACGGACAGCGCGCCCGGTCCGGTGAGACCCACGCCGCCGGCTGGCAGGGCCTCGACGCCAGTAGTAATCCCGTCCGTCGGCGTCGGTGGGGTGGGGTTGTCGGCGAGCGCGGCCTGCACGGCGGTGACGGTGGGAGGCAGCGGGGCGAGGTCTGCATCGTTGCGGCTGGCGGGGCCGGGTTGGTAGTCGCGGCGGCGGCGTAGCCATACCAGTGCTGCGGCGGCAGCGACCTGCTCGGCGACGTCGCGGGGCAGCCAGCCACCGGATACCCCGATCCCGTCATCGTGTGCGGCCTCGCCGTGATCGTCCGGGCTGGCCTTGTCCTGAAGCGTGACCGGGCCCGACGACACCGGGTGCGGTGGGGCGGTGGGGAGGGCATTGGTGGTGACGCCGAAGGCGGCTGCGCCGGCCATTCCGCTGGCCGTTGCCTGCAATGGCGTCGGCAGCGGAAGCCGCCGCAGCCATGCCGAGGTCTCGCGGAGACGGATCAGTATCCGGACGGCGACGGTGTAGGTGAGCATCAGCCAGACCAGCCATGCCGCGATCGTCAGCGCGGCGGTGAGCGTCTGCTCGGTCAACGGCTGCTGCACCCATGCCCGCACCTGCGCCGTGCTCGGCCAGCCCTTCATAGGTGGGCCGATGAGGGTCAGTAACACCAGCGGCGGACCGGCCAACAGCGCGAGGAGGAACAGGAGTGACATCAGCTGCCGTGGCCAGCGCACCTCATCCACCTCCGAACGGAGGCCGGACGGATGCCGCGGTGGCGGTCGTGGGATGGACGATGCGCGTCCACACTCGGGCCGCCCACCACAGCGCCACGGCGATGGCGTAGCAGACGGAGAGGATGCCGGTGGCCTGCGTGCTGACGATCGCGGCGCTGATCACCGCAACGGGTGCGGCCAGGATGATGCGGAATATCAGCGGTGCCACGAGCGCCATGACGATCCCGGCGCCCAGGAGCAGTCCGCCGACCCGTCCGGCGAGGTCGACCCACATCACCATGTGCGGCCATCGGGGAGCGGTCAGTGAGTACTGGATCAGACCCATACCGAGGGCGGCAGCGATGATCGAGCCGGTCGGAGCGGCCAGCAGCGCGGACCAGCCACCGTGCGGCGTGCGCCATTGGCGGGCGGCAACTACTGCCATTACCGTCGCCAGCACCGCGATGGGGACGATCGGCCACAGCGCCCAGCGCAGGAAGCTACCGACGGCAAGGTTGAAGTACTGGCTGGTGACCACCGCGTAGAGGCCGGCGATGGCGGCCCCGAGGGAGACGGCCGCGAGTATGCCGATACTGACTTTCCCGCCCTCGGTGCGGATGTCCTGCGTGGGGCTGCGCGCAGCGATCAGGGAACCGAGGACGGTTCCCGCCGCGAGGCATGCCAGCAGGGCGAACACGGCCGCCATCGCCAGCCCACCCCAGTTGAAGTCGACCCAGTAGTGCGGGCTCAGGACGCTGTTGCGCTCGGCGGTCACGATGCACTGCCAGATCAGCGCCAGCGACGCGAAGCCTGGTACCGCGATCCCGATAGCTCTGCGCACCGGCGGCACCGGCACGTCCACCGCAGCCGCTGTGCCGGGGTTCGCGGAACCGGCCTCGGCAGCGCCGAACGCCGCGACGAGTTGAGGCTCGGTCACCATGGTCGGCGTGATCCCCGTCTGCTCGGCGATGGCCGAGTCCAGGCGTGGTAGGTGAGCGCTGCCGCCCACGCAGTAGATCCCCGCCAGGTCGCTGGTGGCGAGCTCGGCGGCGGCGATGGTTTGCTGCGTCAGGTCCGCGACGCGTCGCACCACGGGTCGGGCAGCGTCGTCGAGCATGGCGCGGTTCGCGATGACCGGCGGCTGGTCGGCGAGCGGTACCGTGACCGCCGGGTACGAGATCAGAGCCTCTTTCGCCACGCGTACGCTCTCCGCCGCAGCCCATGGCGCTATGCCGTCAGCCGAGATGTCCCGACCGTTCGTCAGCGTCGCTGTCAGCGTCGAGTCGACGCTGGTGCCGCCGGCCGTAGGGTCAGCCAGAGTCGCGAGTACCTCGAAGCCCGTCGGCCGCCGACGTAGCACCGTCACCTCAGCGCCCGCGCCGACGTCACACACGACAATCGACGACCCCACCGGTAGCCGCACACCGGTCGCCGCCAAGTGTTCGGCCACCGCCACCGGAGCCTCCACCAGACGGGGCTGCGTCAGACCCGCACGGTGGGCGACCTGCCGCATCCAGGTACGCCGACGCGGCCCCCACTCCGCCGGTACCACCAACCGCACATCCCGCACCGGCCCACCAGCGACCTGTTCGGCTTCAGCTGCGGCCCGGCGCAGCGGCGCCGCAGCCAGCTCCACCGCCTCCACCCGCGTCCTGTCGACCACCAGATCCCCGTCGGCAGGCCGTCGTGGGCTCGGCACCAACCTGCCCGGCTGCTCCTCGGCAGCCTGCCACGCCTGCTGTCCCGTCCACACGCGCCCATCGCTCGCCACGTACACGGAGCTTGGCAGGAACGGCACATCATCGAAGGAAAGGACCGAGGCGCGACCGTCAGCCCACGCCAACACCGCCACGGTGCTGGCACTACCGCAGTCAATCGACAGCCGAACGTCTGCCGCCCCCATCGACATAGTCAAACATGAGGATCACGCTCACGTCACCTGTCGATCACTCACCGGAAGCAGATCAGGCGGCGAGTACCACTCGGTCCTCCGGCGTTACGCTCAGCCGACTTACGCCAACGATGCTGGACTCACGGCACGTCGCATCGATCGATCCGATGGGTGGCTATTGGTCGTCCGGCCCAATCCAGAACAGACCCCGCTCGGCCCCATCTTCGGCGTATTCGAGCACGATGAGCCAGCCGGGCCGCGCATCGGGAGGGCGGATTCCCAGCGTCAGCGCGTGGGCGGTCAGTGCGGCGGTGTCGAGGCTGTGGGCCCGCTCGTGCAGGTCCGCCACGGCGGCTTCGTCGCCCTGGACGGGGTGCTCGTCAGCCTGGATCATCGGTGATTCCTTCCCCGGTTCCATCGAACAGCCAGACCCGTACGCCCCCGTTGGGGCGTACCTGGTAGATGGTCAACCTATAGCCTGCCGGCAGCGTGGCCTTGATGTTCTGGGTGCAGCCGTCATCGCCGAGGCAGGGGCGCATGTTCGTGTAGAGCACAGCGTGCCGGACGCGGTGTCGGCGCATGTGCGCGGTGGCGTTGGACTCGATATGCGTGATGAACCGAAGAGACGGCAGGGGAGCAGCGAGTCCTGTGCCGGCTCCGGTGTCCCCGGGTCCGACCAGCGGGGTCAACGGTCGCCCGTCGGTGTCGTACAGCCGTCCTGTGGCGACATCGCGTCCGACGTGGGGTCGGATCTCGTCGATTGCCGCCTTCTGTGGCCGGGTCTGGGTAACAGCGGGTGCGATCGAGTCGGCGGGTTCGCCGCCGGCGACGCCGGCTTTGGTCCCGGTGATGATGCCGACGTACGACGCGACGGCTTCCTCGGCACCGTGGGCCAGTTGCGCCCCCTCACGTAAGCGCTGTCCGCCGGTGGCGAGGCGGGCGAGGGCCGCTCGGGCGTACGGGTTGGTGGAGGTGCCGATCACTGTGGCCAGTCGACGAGTGGCCTCATCGACTTGGCCGGCAAGGCTTAGGGTTTGCTGCCGCTGCTTGCTCAGGTCGACGCGGATCGCGTTGAGCCGTGCGACGACATCGGCGATCAAGGACAACGCCCTACCTCCTCGCGCCCCTCGCTATCGGTAGCGCTGCCACACTGCCGAATTGTCGCCCGCCAGGTAGGTACGTAGCCGATGGCCCAAGGTCTGCGCCACTTCGGGCCTGCCCGGGAGCTTGTCCATCACGCTGGTCACGAGTTGGAGTTCGCGCACCTCCCGTAGGAGCGGCCAGGACGGTGACGTTGCGAGGTCGAAGCCGTAGGCTGCGGCGAACCTCTCGTACGGCTCGGATGGGTCACCGAAGCGGATGGCGCTGTGCACCAATGGCACGAGGTCCCACTCGCGCGGCCCGATCGCCAGTGAGTCGAAGTCACATAGCCGGCCCGCGAGGACGTTGCCCACGTGGGCGTCACCGTGCACGACGCCGATCGGCAGTTCCCAGGTGGCAGCCGCAACGCGGGGCTCCAGGTTTTCGCAGCGCGCTTGGAGTCGTGCCACGAGGTCGTCGAGAGATAGCTCGACTTCTCGGGACGCCCATTGTTGCGTGAACAGGAGTTCGTCGGCGGGGAGGCTGGCGAGCCCGGCCAGTCGGCGTCGAGCCGTGGCGACGGGCGACCAGCGAGGCAGGAACGACGGTGTCTCGGCGATGGCGTGCAGCCTCGCCAGCGGTTCGGCCAGCTCGACGGGATCGGGGCGGCGCGTCGGATGAGGTATGTAGTGCCAAACCGTGGCCACCCACTCGTTCACCACCACGGGCTGCTCAACGCTGGTGTCCAGCTCGACCGTTGGCACCTCGTGCTTCGTGAGTAGAGCCATTGCACGGACGACCCGCCGTGCCCGCTCTCGTGCCACCTCGCCATGCGAGAGCCGCAGCACTCTGTCGCCGATCCGATAGACCGCGTTGATCGTGTACCGCATGAGGTGTGCCTCGCCGGAGGCGAGTCCGGCCTGCTGGCGGACGGCGTCGAGTCCCCGCTGGATCTCGTCGGCAGCCTCAGCGGTCAGGGTGGTCGACATACCCGCCAGGTTAGGTCACGCGGCTACGCGTGCCCGGATGGCCGTCACCACCTCCGCCAACTGCTTGTCTTGGCGCGGTTCGATGACGTCCGCGACGTCGCTGAGCCGGTCGAGCAGTCGCCGGGATCGCACATGCCGCGCGGCATCCAGGACTGCTTGTGCGTGGGGTGCGACCTTGTCTTGTTCTCCGAGGAGCGCGTATCCCAGCGCCATGGTCACGTGGTCGAACGCGCCACTGCGTGACGTCTCGGTTCGCCGTTCCAACGCCCGGCCGGCGTGGGTCAGCGCGAGGGCGGCGTGTTGCTTGCGGTACTGCGAATAGCGAGCCAGCGCCGAGTGGACGACTCCTGACATTCCTTCCAGGTCGGCTGGCTCGCAGAAAAACCGTGTCCATTGGGGTGCTTGCGCGGTGTCGGCTCTGCCGATTTCGTCACGAGCGCGCGCCAGTGAGTCGCGCATCGCAGGCGCGTTTCCCATTCTGGCGTGGGCCCAGGCGATGTTCGCGTGCAGGATCGCTACTGAAGTCAGGCAGTTTGAGTTCGTGGCAACGATCTGGCCGAGCTGGAATAGGTGCAGCGCCTCTGCGGGGTTGCCCTGGTGGATGCTTACTCGGCCCAGACGGTAATAGGCGTCCGCCATCAGCGTTGAATCACCCGCCTTTTGGGCGTAGACGAGCCCCTGGGCAAGATGGCGGCGCGCCTCCATGTGTTCACCCAGGTCATGGGACATCCACCCGACAAGATTGTGCAAGTCCGCCAGCTCGGCATGTAGCTCGACAGACAGTTGCGGGGTTTGGCAGCGGCTACGGGTGAGACAGCTCGCCCATGCCAGGTAGCCCCGCGCCGAGTCGCGACACGAGCCACCGCCATACACGGCATCCAACTCTCGATGCCGTTGAGTAATTTCCCGTACGGTGGCGATGGCCTCCGGGTTCACGACCTCCGGCGCTGAGAGGGGCCGCTCACCGCGCCGGGGGAGCCACGCCTCGATGTCTGGTGAGCCGCCAACGGCGAAGCCGGCCAGGGCGGCAACGAATTGCTTCCGGTGCTCCGGTTCAGCTAGGGGCAGCGGCTCGGGATGATGTTCTTGAGCCGATTCTGTCCCGTATCCGAGGCCCATCAAGGCGCGCGGTATGCCCAGTCCCTCTGCGATTCGCACGAGGACGTCGTATGCCATGACCTGCCGACCACGGGTGATTTCGTAGACCTCGGACGCAGCGAACCCAGCAAGCTCGGCGATACGGCGTTGCGTCATGCCGTGACGCCGGTTCAACAGCATAAAGATTTGACCTACGTCCCGACGTGCCAGGGCACTTCGCATCGCCGGCTCATCCCACCACGACTGATCGGGATGCGTCATCTGCGAAAAGCGGTCCACGTTCACGACAGCCCCATCGACGGAGGGAAGTGAGAGCAGCATAACCGGCAGTCATCGCCCAGCCACCCCACTCGCCAACGCACCAGTCAAGGCGACTAGTCGCGCTAGTCGTCCGCCGCAGCCCAAGCTAATCCGGGCGGTCTGACCTGCCGGGCGGGTTCCATGCCACCGGCACCGGTTGCCATGGTCAAACCGCTTCCACATTGGCCCCGACCCCCTCCAATAGGCCAGGGACTCGTCGGAGGCCACGAGCAAGCCGGTGCAGTGCCCCGCCGACCCATCGGCGACGGCCACTGCGTCCCATCGGTCAGGTGCGCGGGCGGTGCCGGGGAGGGCCCGGCCGCGCATCTCAAGCTACTCAGGAAGGTGAAGGCAGTGCGCGTCAAGTGGTTCGTCCCCAGCGGCGAGGAGTCGTTCAAGCCTTTCGGCCTCGGCTGTGAAGGGGCGGCGCTGTACCGCGACAGTGGCGAACCAACGCTCAACGGCCGCAGCGACGACACCGCCGTGGCAACCGACCTCGCCAGGCATTGCCAAACCCGTCGGGCGAGCCCAGAACGGCCGACGCTGAGCAGCGGCCCGGGCAGCGCTCGGGGCGTGGGAAGGACGCGGCCGTGACCCGGAGCCCTCAGCCCCTCCCCGAGGTCGCGGCTGGCACGCTGCTGCGGCTCGATGCGAACGATTGGTCCTACGGCCGTGACCTCACCCCCGGCACCGCAGTAGTTGTCACCGTCGCTGACGTTCGCGATCTCCCGAACCGCAGCGACGAGTGGATTTGGATCCTCGGCCACCGTCCGGAGTGCGACTACCCACACGTCGACCGGCACCCGCCGTGCATGGAGATACGGGTCAGCGTGGCCGCGCTGCACCGCCGGATACCCACTTCATGACCAGCACCGACGACGGCGACCGCCCCGTCGACCGCTTCGAGGCGGCGCGCAACACGGCGCTCCAGCACCGCGACGGCAGCACCTGCTTCCACTGCCAGACCGGTGGATGCCGGCAACACGCCTGGGCGATCGAGGAACTGGCCCGCCACCCCGGCGGCCGGAAGCTCCTCCGGCAGCTCGGGTTTCCCATCTCCTCTGACGAAGTCGACCGAGGAAGGTCAGCCGCGGTGAACACCCCACCCTCCGGCGCATCCCACGATCACGCACCCCACCTGTACGAGCATCAGGCACCAAGAGAGCCGGCCCGGCCGGTGCGCGCAGTCGGCAGCGCCGCCGCGCACACCACCACGCGTCTTGCCGACGAGTTCTTCTATCTGGCCCACGACGACCAGACCGGCCGTCCGCGCCTGTTCGAGTCGGCGACGGCGCACGGCTTGGCTGCCGCGTTGTTGGCCGAGCTGTACCGGGAGGGTCGGGTCACGTTCGAGGGCCGGCATGTGCGGGTGCTCAATGCCTCGCCGCCGAAGGATTGGCTGCAACATTTTGTCCTGGACCGCTTGGTGGCCGAGCCGCGTCACACGGCGACCCGGACGTGGTTGGCGTTCCTTGCCACCACCGCCTGCGAGCAGGTGGCCACCCGGATGTGGCAGCTCGGGCTGCTGCGGCCGGAGCAGGTCGGTCGGCTGTGGCGGCACCGCACCGTCTACGTCCCCACCGACGTGAACACGGCCGCCTGGTCGTGGGCACGGCTCTCCTTCCAACTGCGCAACTACCACCCGCTGACCGCCTTCGACCAAACCCTTGCGGGCCTGGCGCTGCACACGCAGCTTGATCCGATCCTGCTCGACGGCACACCACTCGCTGTCCGCGCGTTCCTGCGCCACCAGGTCGACCAGGTCCCTGCCCCGCTGCGCGATCTCCTCGCTGACCTCGGTGCCGTCGTCGGCGGTGCCGTGCTGAGCCACCGCACCTCCTGAGCCAACTCCCTATCCATCCCTCTTCGCTGAGAGAGAACCGATGTTGCACTCGAAACCTGACACCGTGTCCGCTGTCCTCGCGCGTGGGCGGCTCGGTATCCCGTCGGTGGTGTTCTTCGTCATCGCCGCCGCCGCACCGCTGACGGTCGTGGCCGGTGGCGCGACCACCGGGTACGCGGTCACCGGCGTCACCGGCATCCCCGTGGCCTATCTGCTGGTAGCGGCCGTATTGGCGTTGTTCGCGGTGGGCTACGTGGCCATGTCCCGCCGCATCGTCAACGCGGGTGCCTTCTACACCTACGTCACCCGGGGACTCGGTCGCCCCACCGGGGTCGGCGCCGCCATGGTCGCCCTCCTCGCGTACAACGCGATGCAGATCGGGTTGTACGGCGGTGCTGGCGCGGTCACCGCGCAGTTCCTCAACGACCGGTACGGCTGGCAGCTCACCTGGTGGATGTGCGCCCTCGCCGTCTGGGCCATCGTCGCCGCGCTCGGGGTCGCGCGGATCGACCTCAACGGCAAGGTTCTCGCCGTCGTCCTGATCGCCGAATGCGTCGTCGCGTTGACCTTCGACGCCATCATGGTGACCCACCCCGCCGACGGAACGGTTTCCTTCGACACCCTCGCCCCGTCGCACGTGTTCGCCGCCGGGATCGGTGCCGCGTTGGTCACCGCGATCACCGGATTCGTGGGCTTTGAGGGCACGGTGGTGTTCTCGGAGGAGACGAAGGACCCGCGCCGCACGATCGCCCGCGCCACGTACATCGCCGTCGCGGTGACCGGTCTGCTGTACGGGCTGTCCGCGTGGGCGATGTCCGTGGCCACCGGCCCCGACCGCATCGTGGAGGCGGCCCGCACCGACGGCACCGACCTGATCTTCAACCTGGTGTCGCCGTACCTGAGCCAGAGTGTCATCACCGTCGCCCGGGTCCTGTTCATCACCTCCCTGTTCGCCGCCCTGCTCTCGTTTCACCACACCGTGGCGCGGTACCTGTTCGCCCTCGGCCGCGAACGGGTGCTCCCGGCGGCGTTCGGTCGCACCAGTCGGCGGACCGGCGCGCCGAAGGTCGGCTCCCTTGTCCAGAGTGGGCTCGCCTTCGCCGTGCTGGTCGGCTACGCCCTGGCGGGGGCGGACCCGATCGTGCACCTGTTCTTCTGGATCACCGTCACCGGCGGCCTCGGCGTCCTCATCCTGATGACCCTCACCTCCGCCGCCGTGATCGGCTTCTTCGCCCGCACCACCCATGCAGAGGGAGCGTGGCGGTCGGTGATCGCGCCGGGGATCGCCTCGGCGGCGCTCAGCGGGATCCTCACCGTCACCCTGCGGGAGTTCGACACCCTTCTCGGTGTGGCGCCGGACTCGCCGTTGCGCTGGGCGTTCCCTGCCGCGTACGCCGTCACCGCGCTGCTCGGCATCGCCTGGGCGCTGGTCCGGCGTACCACCAATCCGGACGTGTATGCGGCGATCGGCTTGGGCGCGGACAGCGACACCGGTCCGCTGCGTGCCCCCGATGTTGTTCGCCAACCCGCCTGACCAGGGAGCTGCTGTGACCGTCAGCAACAAGAATCTGCTCGTCCGCCCCGCCACCGAAGCCGACGCCGGACCACTGATCGGCGTCCTTGCCGAAGCGTTCCACGAAGGCCCCGTCGCCGACTGGCTCGTTCCCGACCCGACCGACCGGCGAACCGTCTACTACCGGTACTTCACCGACGCCTTCCACCACGGCCTGGCCCACGGGCAGGTCTACACCACCGGCGACCAGACGGCCGTGGCCATCTGGTACCCCCGTCTCGAACGCACCTCGACCGACACGGGTGGACGGCTGGAGGTACTGGAGCACATCGCGGGGGCGTATGCGCCGAAGTTCGTGCTGCTGGAGGAGATGTTCGACGCCTTCCACCCCGACGAGCCGCACCACTACCTCGCCTACCTCGCCGTCGACCCGGTACAGCAGAGCCGCGGTATCGGCGCTGCGCTTCTCGCCGACTATCACCGTCGCCTGGACGATCTCGGCCTGCCGACATATTTGGAAGCCACCAACATGCGCAACCGGCGGCTCTACCTCCGCCTCGGCTACACCGCCGGCCCCACCATCGTGCTCCCCACCGGTGGGCCCATCATCTGGCGAATGTGGCGCGGCGCCCCCACCAGCAGCGGCCGGACTCCGTTCCCGCGCACCCTGCCACGTCGGCGGCCACTGTGACCGCCGGCCCCGTGACGACCACACCGATCCGATCCGCTGAAGCCAGCGACGTGGCCACGATCGCCGCGCTGCTCGCCGACGCCGTCGCCACTGATCCGGTAGCGCAATGGCTGGTCGCCGACCCGGTCGAGCGGCAGCACATCTTCAACGGCTTGCTCGCGATGGAGGTCGACCATGCCGTGGAGTGGGGGCATGTCGACATCGCCCTCGACATGACGGCCGTCGCCGTATGGCGGCACCACCCAGCGCCACAGGCGGCACCGCTGTCCGACTATCACCTAAGTACCTTCACCGGCCGACACCTACCCCGCTTCCAGCAGCTCTACGCCCTGGCCCGCCGGTACCGCTCCGGTGCCCCGCACCACTGGCTCGCCTGTCTGCACGTCGCTCCTGACGCTCGCCACCACGGCATCGGTCAGGCGCTGCTCGCCCACCACCACGAGCGGGCCGACAAGCTCGGCTATCCGGTCGACACCATCGCCACTACCACGGTTCGGGACTTCCTGACCAGGCACGGCTACCACGCAGGCATCCTGTTGCGCCTCGCCGACGGTCCACCGCTGTGGCCTCTACGTCGCGCCGGCCGACCAGTTCCGCTCACCACGTCAGCCGGCTGAACCGTCACCTCGACGTCCGGTCGCGGAGGCTGCCTCAATAGCGCAGCCCTCGGGGCCACACCAACCACAGCAAGGAGACACCAAGCCCATGCTCCGATTGACCGCACCCGCCGGCCGCGTGGCCGCCGCTCTCGGCAGTGCTCTGCTCGCCGGCTGCCACACCGTACCTGCCATCCCCGCACCCGCACCGCCCACGACGCTCGGCGGGCAGCAGCCCGCCGCCACGCCCGCACCTGCGGCGACCGCACCCGGTCTCACCCCGCAGCAACGCCTCGCCACCATCGCCAGCGGCATCGGTCCAGTCCCTGCCGACAGCACGACCAACCTGCCCTACGAATACCTGCGCCTCCAGAGGTGGACCCGCAGCAGCGGCGCGATCCGCCGCGAGGACCTGCGGCGTTGGCGACACGGCGACGGCACCGGACGCGAGGTCACCCGCCGCGCACCGGACGTGCGAGGCGTCGACCACCAGCCCACGCCCGAGGAGCGAAACCTATTCGCCAAAGCCTCGCCCATCACGACCCAACACCAGGGCGATCTGCACCCGTACCTGCCCACACCGCTGCCCACCGACCCGACCACCCTCGCTGGGCTGCTCGCACCACCCGAACTGGCGACCGAACCCGCCTACCCGAGACTGCTCACCTGGGGCCTCATCGGCCTAGCCACCAGCCAATACCTCGCCCAGAACGAACGGACGACGGCCCTGCATGTCCTGGCGTCGGTGCCCGGCATCGAATACCGCGGAACCACCAGCGACCTCGCCGGGCGAGCCGGGCTCGCCTTCCGGGTGCTCGCCGACCGGTCGACCACCACGCTGATCATCGACCCGGTCACCGGCGAGTTGCTGGCCGCCCAGGAACGCATCGCCGCACCCCAGTCGGGCCTGTTCTCATCCGTCCTCATCCTCCAGCGGGGTCACACCGACGCCGATGGCGTACCGCCCGAGCCCATCCCGGTCCGTCTCAGCAGTCCACACCGGTAGTCGCCGTACGGCGCCTACTCGACCGGCCGCAGGACGCGGCAACGGACGGCGGCCGGTCCCCGGGCCGGCGGCAGCGGGCATCCCCCGTCCCGCTGCCGCCGGCCGCCCGGGTCAGGACGGCGGAACATGGCTGGAACGCCGATGTTGGCCGTCCGTTCCGAGTCAGAAAGGTGTTTGACCAATCCGCGCCGAAGGGAGTAGCGAGTAGCGCAGATGACTGATGCGCGATTCGCCGCTGATCGAGCCGCCGAGACCACCGGAACAGTGATCACGATTGGTCGTACATAGATGTAAGGGTCGATGCCAGCGCCAGCGACGGGAGATGTTCTCGATGCAGACACATGCTCGCCAGCTCAAGCAGTTCGTGCTAAAGCCCACCGTCTACTGCTACCACAAATGCCCGTACTGCGATCTTCGGCAGGATTTCTACACCGGGATGGTCGCAGAGCGAAAGCAAGCTCTCAAGGTCGTACCTCGTCAGGCCGGCGTCCGTATGCCTAACCCAGGGCACATGCCCCTGGACGTGGCATTGCGCACGATTGACGAGGCTGCCGCGCTGGGGATGGAAGAGCTACAGCTCAGCGGCGGCGACCCGCTGCTGTACCCCCACCTCATCGACGTGATCAAGGCAGCGAAGAGGCATCCCGGCGTATTTGTTCTCATGAACTCGGTCGGCACCGGTGTCACGGTCGACAAAGCACGGGAGATCATCGATGCCGGGCTCGGCGCGTGGAACTTCTCTGTGGACACACTGGACCCGGTGAGGTACGAGAAGCTTCGCGGCGTCCGTAACGCCCTGCCCGCGATCATGAAGGCTATCGAAGTGGTGCGTGAGGCAGGCTCGGACGCCCCGGAATTCCGCATGAACTATATGTGCGTCATCACCCGGCACAACTTCCGGGAGATCCCCGAACTGGTCGCCCACTGCGTGGATACCGGCATCGCATCGATCTACTTCATGAACGTATACGGTGACAACACCGGCGCATCGCTGCTGACCGTGCCGGAGATCAACGAGTTCCGAGACCAGGTCGTGCCCGCGATCCATGCGGTGCTGCGCGCCAAGGACGTGCCGGAGATCGTCCAGGCCAACGCCGAGTACGTGATGGGTACCTTCTTCTCTCGGGAGAATTCGGACGAGAACTACGCCCAGGGCATCTACTGGCCGGACACGGCGTCGGTCAAGGCGGCCTGCCGGGTTCCGGACTTCTACACCCTGATCGAGCCCGACGGCTCGGCGCTGCCGTGCTGCCTGGTGGAGATCTCGCACGTCGGCGTCGTCGGCAACGTCATGGATACGCCGTTGGCCGAGGTGTGGACCGGCGAAGCGTTCGAGCAGTTCCGTGAGAAGCGCATCCCGTTCTGTCAGCGGTGCTCGTCGCCGCGGAACATGACCCTCGGCCTCGTGCCCAAGATGTGCCGGCAGTTCCGCCCATGACCGAGGACCTGCTCGCCACCGTGGTGGTACCGGTCAAGGACGACGAGCGGATCTACCGCCTTGTCGACAGCTTGCGGCACCAGAGCCTGCCGCGCGACCGGTACGAGGTCATCGTCGTAGAGAACGGCAGCCAGCGATTCGGTGACCTGGCTGCTGCGAGGGACGTGATCCGGTACGTGCATCTTCCGGATGCGAACTCGGCGGCGGCGAGGAATGCCGGTCTGGCGGTGGCGCGTGGCCGGTACTTGCTGCTCACGGACGCGGATTGTGTGGTCGATCCGCCGTGGGTCGAGCGTATGACGGCGGCGCTTGAGGAAGGGCCGGCGTCGGTGATCGGTGGCGTGATCCGCCCGTACGCGCCGACGACCTGGACGCAGCGGCACGCGATAACGATCGTCAACGGCCAAGACAGGCTCAACTACCTTCCGGCGCTGCACCTGCCGTATGTGGCGGGGGCCAACGCGGGCTTCGTGACCGCCCGCTTGCGCGAGGTCGGTGGATTCGACCAAGACCTCCGCTCGGGCAACGACGTGGATATCTGCTACAAGCTCGGCCTGACGGGCAGCAGCGCCGCGATCGTGGCCGACGCGGTGGTGTGGCACGAGGACCGGCCCACGGTGCGGGCGCACTTCCGCCGGTTTCGGTTCTACGCGGTGTACCAGGTGCTCCTGTTCGCCAAGTACAAGCAGCACTCCGGCAAGCGGGGCGTGTTCGACCCGTACCCATTCCGGCGTGCCGCGCAAGCGATCCTCGACAGCCCTCGCGCGGCAGTACGACTCGTACGCGGGGATGTCGGCCCTGCCTCGCGGATGATCCTTCAACTCATCGAGGCCGTCGGAGTGCTCACGGGCGAGGTCGAAGGGGCCATCCGATTCCGACAGCTCTACCTGTGACCAGACCACGAATCTGACGGCAGACGAGGAGACAGCTCATGAGGTCAGCACCGCTGGCGACCGACTGGACCACGCAACGGCAGATCACCCGCCGAGGTGTGCTGTGGCTCGGGCTCACCTGCGACGTCCGGTGCAAGTTCTGCTACGACGAAAAGGTCGCCCTGAACGCGAAGGCATGGATGCCACCCACCGAGGCGCGGGCCGCCCTCGACAAGTTCCGCTACTTCTACCACAACGAATTTGTCGACTTCATGGGCGGCGAACCGACCCTGCACCCCAACGCGCTGGAGATCGTCCGCCACGCGGCTGACATCGGCCTGCGCCCAACGATGATCACCCACGGCATGCGACTGGCCGACATGGACAACGCATGTGCCTTCGCCGACGCCGGCATCCACGACTTCCTCGTCTCGATCCACGGCATCGGCGACACCGTACGGGAGATCCACGGCCGTGGCCGAGACAACTACGCCAAGCAGATCGCGGCACTTGACAACCTGCGCGAGCTGGGGATTCCGTTCCGTTTCAACGTCACAATGATCAAGGACAACCTGACTGAGCTGGAGGCCATCGCGGAGCTGGCCGGCCAGACGGGCGCCCGTGTCGTCAACTTCCTGACCTTCAACCCCTACTTCGAGTGGACCGCCGACCCAGAAATCTCCTTCCAGGCGCGGCACTCCGAGATCGCCCCTCATCTGGCCCGCGCGATCGACCGCTGCACCGCGCTCGGCGTGGAGGCGAACGTCCGATACATGCCACCCTGCCAGCTACCCGGCCACGAAGCACACGTCTACACCGGCTATCAACTGCCCTACGACCCGCACGAATGGGACTACAACTCCTGGTACGACACCGGACACGAAGGCGAGCCAGACCCGGCGTGGTACCTCGACGCCTCACGCAGGCAGCAGCAGCGCCACCACTACGTCCACGTCCCGGCCTGTGGCGACTGCGCGCTCCGCCAAGTCTGCGACGGCTTCCATGCCCAGTACGTCACGCGATGGGGCGCAGACGAAGCGCGCCCCTACGACAAGCCGCTAATCGACGACCCGACACACTTCGTCAAGCAGCAGCGCAAGATCCGCTACACGGGCACAGGCGAGCATAGCGGGGGAGTGGATACGAAATCGCTTGCCGCGACCCGGCTCGCCGTGGGCGATGACAGCAGAGCCGGTGTCAAACGGCAACGCCCGAGCCGCTCATGATCGCCACGGTCGTGATGCTGACGATCCTGGTGCGGCAGCTGTTCATACTCACCGCGATCGTGCGGTCCAGGGCGTTCCTGACTGCCGCGCCGCATCCGGCGACGGTGGATGCGGCCGGAGAAAAGCCAGCCCTGTTCGTCGTGATCCCGGTTCTGCGAGAGACCGCCATCATCGCCGAAACGATCAAGCACATGGTGAGCCTCACGGAAGAGCACCGTGCACACGTCATCATCGTCACCACCGCACGGGAAACCACCGAGCCATCGCCGGACGGCGACACCGCGACGATGGTGAAGGAACTCGCCACCTCCGGGAGGTTCACCCACCTGCACTATCCGCACCCGAGCGGGCTCAAGGGCGATCAGCTGAACTTCGCAGCGAACCATTGCGCGTCAACTCTGCTCGCAGACGACTCACCCGCAGACGCGTACCTTGTCTGCTACGACGCCGACTCACGACCACCACTCGACGCGCTGACCCGCTTCGAAGCCGCCATCGCCGTCAATCCCAACGCACACGTGTTCCACCAGTCGTCTCGGTTCGAGCTACGCGCGCCCACCCACCGCGAGGACGGGGCGTTACATGGCCTGACTCGGGCGGTGTGCGACGGCGGCGCGCTGCGCGCTAACCGCTTCGTCCTCGGATTCGAGATCCCCCGACTGATCAACCGATCCAGCAACGTAGGACGGCTCAAGCGCGCAGCCTGCTCATACGTCTACGCCCACGTCACTGGACACGGACTGTGCGTCCGGCTGTCGTTCCTGCTGGACCACCCGCTGCCGGCCGGCTCGCCCATCGAGGACATGCAGTACAGCTTCCACCTGGGATCGCACAACACCGAGATGGTGCCAGTCGCCAGCCTCGACCACGCTGCCGTCCCCGACACCATCACGACCCAGGTCGAACAGGCGTCGCGCTGGTTCTTCGGACCGGCCCGCGCCCTGCGCTACCTCCGCCAACCGTCGACCAAGCCCGGCACACGCGCACAGCTCCAAGCAGCCTCCGCACTCGGCTCGGCCGGCGAATGGCTCGGCTGCGCCATCACGGCCCCGGCAATCCTCGCCACGCTGTGCCTCGCATCCGGGCCCCTCCAACTCGTGGCTGCCGCGGTCGCCGTGATCTACCTCGCCCAACTCGTGGCTACCGACCGCACCCTCGGTGCGCCAGACAAGCTGCGGCGGCGTGTGATTCGTGTCCTGACCTGCCCCCTCGCCACCGTGCTGTTCGGCATCGGCGGACTCATCGGCGCCACCAACCTTGTGAAAGGAGGCTCCGGCATCGGGAAAACCGAGCGCCGGTAGACCATGAACTCACAAACTGTGATCGTTGCCGTCGAGGGCCCGTGCTGCGCTGGCAAGACAACCCTCAGCCGAGGGTTGCTGAAGGCGCTGCCGCAGCTGACCATCGCACACGTGCGGTGCTATGCCGACTTTGTCGGCGGTGGCCGATATCTTCCCAACCCCGTACCCCGAACCCTCGACGAAGACACCGCCGGGCTCAAGGAGCTGATCCACATCGAGCGGGCGCGAACCGAGCCGGCGTTGCACGCCGAGAGCGACCTAATCTTGCTAGACCGGGGGCCGAACACCTTCCTCGCACATCGCTACGCCATCGAACAGGTCACCAGGCTGCAATGCTTCGGTCCCGCCCAGCGCGCCGTGGCCGAGGCACGCCTTCTATCCTGGCCCGATCTCGTACTATACCTAGACGTGCCCCAGGCGACGGTGCACCAGCGCAACCGGGGGAAGTTCCCCGACGACAGCATCTTCATCGACGCGCAGTTCAACGCAGGGATTCGGTCGTACTACACCGAGATGACCAGAGATCAGAAGATCATGTGGCTCGACGCGACGCTTGACCCCAGCGAGCTGGTCGAACTCGCCCAAGCCCAGGTCCGCGGCCTACTGACGGCAGCCGCTGCGAACTAGGAGGGCCGCCCGCGTGATACAGGTGCCGCTAGCCGGCAAGGTCGTCTTCGTGGACTGGCACAGCGTCCTGTCACGCGACCCCTTCTGGATGTCGATACGCGAGAGCGCCACACATCCACTGAAAGCGCAACTCGAAGCGAACCTCGCCGAGGTATTCAAGAGCAAGGCCAACGAGTGGATGAAAGGACTGCTTTCCTCGGAAGAGATCATCAAGTCAATGGATATCGAGCTTGATGGCCGATTCCGCGAGGACTTCCTCACGCGACGACTATACGTCGACTGCGCAAAGATGCGAGTCAACGCCGAGTTATTCGAAGCCCTCCGTAAAATCAAATCACATGTCCTAGTTGTCTTGGCGACCGACAATATGGACTGCTTTCTGCAGACGTTCGACCGAGCGCGGGCCAAGAGGCGCCGCCCAACGCCGCAGTCCGAGACACTGGCGGACTGGGCGATCATTCTCGACGACATCATCTGCTCCAGCGAAGTCGCAGCATTAAAGGCCGAAGACCCCCAACGCTTCTTCGGACCTTGGCTCGCCAAACATGGCTTTACCTTCGCCGACGCTGCACTGATCGACGACCGCGCTGACAACTGCGCCGCATTCGCCGAGCAAGGCGGCAAGGCGGTGCAATACAAGATGGGCATTGGCGACGTCCACGACGTACTGCATGCCTTGACTATCTGGATGGAATCGGGAACTGGTACACCCACCGCGGGGATGGACTGGGCAACGAACTTGCCTCGTACAAGCTGACGCCACATGCGGGCGACTTGCGAGGGTTGGCCGAGGTGCCGATCCGCGAGGGATTCCGCTGAGCCGGTCGCTCCTACCGGCCACATGGCGCGTGGGTGTCGTGTGGCGCCGGGGTAGTTTGACTCGCATCCGACGCCGGTCGACGGGCTCATTGAGCGGCGTCCGACGGGCAAGGCGAACGGCCGAGGTCGCTCCGGACAGCCGCAGCGTTGTGTTCCCGCCTGTGAGTTGACGGGGGCTGCACGCTAAGTACTCTTCGTTGGTTAGCCGGTGGGGGCGAGGAGCTGTCGGGATGTTCGAGCGCGGGATGCGGGTGCGGCTGCGGGACCGCCTGTGGGAGGTCGAGGGCGTTAAGGGTGCCGGCGCCGAGGCGCTTCTCGATCTTCGGCGGGCTGACGAGCGACCGGGGCCGCGCCGTCTGACGGTCGTTGCGGGGCTTGAACCGACGCTGCGTCTAGAGCCCGCCACCGAGCTACGGTTTGAGGTCGGTAATCCGGTCCGCCTGAGCGAGTTGCACAACGCGCTCGCGCTGACGATGGCGCACGGCCGAGCGGACCTGCTCGCGGTGGAGCATGGCCGTATCGACGTGGAGCCTTACCAGCTCGTTCCGGTGCTTGCTGCGATGCGCCAGCCGAAGGTGCGGCTGCTGGTCGCTGACGACGTCGGTCTTGGTAAGACGATCGAAGCGGGTCTGGTCCTGATGGAGTTGGCTCGGCGTGGCCGAGCCGACCGGGTGTTGATCGCTTGTCCGGCGGGTCTGCAGGACCAGTGGGTTGATGAGATGCGTTTCCGGTTCAATCTTGAGTTCACGAAGGTTGACAGCCGCAAGTGGCTCGACCTGCGGCGCAGTTATCCAACGACGGTAAGCCCGTGGACCGCTGCACCGTTCGCGGTCTCGTCGATCGACTACCTGAAGACCAACCTCACGGCTATCCAGGCTGCTCCGCCGTTCGATGTGGTGATCATCGACGAGGCGCACCACGTTGCCCGGGCCTACGCGGGTGAAGGTCGCTCCACGGCGACCGACCGTAGCCGGTTGGCGCGCACGCTTGCTGATCACACCCGGGAGCTCATCTTGTTGTCGGCCACGCCGCACAACGGCTACCAGGAGTCCTTCGCTAGCCTCCTGCAACTGCTGTCAGTGCATCTGGCAGCCGATGATGGCCGGCTGGATCCGGAGATGGTCAAGCCGTATGTGGTGCGCCGGCTGAAAGACGACGTGGCGCGAGGGAATCCGCCGCAGCCGATCAGCCGCCGCAACCCGCCGCAGCCGATTGAGGTAGCGCCAACCGCGCGGGAGAAGGAGATCCACCGACGGCTACGTGGGCACAGCAAGCGGGTACTGCGTGCTCTGCGCGACACAGACTCCTATCACGTGGAAGCGTTCGCGTTGGAGGTGCTGCGTAAGCGTGCGCTGTCGAGTCCTCGTGCGCTGCGGACAAGCTTGCAGCGGCGGGCGGCGAGCCTCGGCGTTGCGAAGCTCGATCGCGCTGGGCGGCACCGGCTGGAGGCTCTCCAGCAGTACCGCGGTGACATTGCCCTTACCGAAACTGACCTGTGGGAGACGGAGGAACTGGCGCTGTCCGGCGTCGCTGCGCACCTACCGGAGGATGACCTACGCGAAGAGCAGCGATTGGTAGGAACGCTGCTGGAGCTGGTGGAGGCCGTCACCCCGGCCGACGACAGCAAGCTGACCCGGCTGCACAGCTGGTTGGAAGGCTTTCGGGCAGGGCGTCGTGGTGATCGGGTCATCGTGTTCACCGAGTACCGCGACACCCTGGACTACTTAGAGGAGCATCTTGGGCTTGGGCCGATCCTGCGTATCGACGGCAGCCTGCCGCTGCGCAAGCGCCGCGAGGTGCTGGAGACGTTCGCACACACGCCCGGCGCGATCCTGCTGGCCACAGACGCCGCCGGTGAGGGCCTGAACCTGCAGGATGCCTGCCACGTCGTCGTTCACTACGAGCTGCCCTGGAATCCCAACCGGTTGGAACAGCGCAATGGCCGGGTGGACCGCTACGGCCAGGTCAACGTTGTAGAGATCTCCTACTTGTATCTTGCGGACACCCGCGATGAGGAGATCTTGCAGCGACTTCGGGAGAAGCTCGCCGAGATCGCCCGGCAGCTTGGCTCCAGCAGTGACGTGCTCGGCGTCGGCGGGCAAAGCCAGGTGATTGACGCCCTGCTGGAGGACCTGCCGTTGGAGGAGCTGGAGGCACGCCTGGAGCGCGCAGCACAGCAGGTCCGTGACTACCTGTCCACCAGCGGCGCCCTCGAGGTGCTGCGTAGCCTGCCGAACGAAGGGCAAGCCGAGGCCGACACCGCCGACTCCCGGCAGCGTGCCTCATGGCTTCTGCCGGATTTCGACGAGTATCGGGAGCTGGTGACCTCGGTCGTGAGGCAGTGCGGCGGTCACATCCATGGCGGCGACATGATCATTACGATCACGGCGGGCCCGCTGCTGGCCCAGTATCCGCACGTTCCTGCTGAACCATTCCCCGCCACGTTCCTACGGGCGGTCGCCCTCGACCCCGAACACCGTGGGGTCGCCTTCCTCACCCCGGTACACCCCCTGGTGCGCGCGGTCCTGCAACGCGTGCGCACCCGCCTTTATGACGCGCGGGCCGAAGACCGGGTGGCGGTGCGCCCGGTCGCGGGCACCGGCAGCGGCTGGTTGTTCACCGCGACAGGACGCGTCCAGGCCGACGATGGCCGCCTGCTGGAGGAACCGCTGATCCCGGTGTTCGTTCCCCGCATGGATGATGGCACCCCTGGCAGGCCGAGCCGTGATGAGACTGCGGACGCCAAGCTCCTACGCGCCAGTTCCGCGCGCAGCTCCGGTGACGTGGTCGCAGCGGCCCGGGACCGCCTGGCCGATGGTTTCGCCGCTGCCCGGCACGCCGCCATGGGAGAGGCGGCGCGGCGGCTGGCCGAACGTGCGCAGCAGATCCGCGCCCAGCTGGCCGCCGACGCGGATCGGCTCGCGGCGGACCTGGAACGGTGGCTCCAGGCCGAACTCGCCGAGGCACGGCGACGGTTCGCCACCGGGTTCGGTGACGCCGTCCAGCTCAGCATCTTCGCCGACGCCGGCCACGGCGCCTTCCACACCATTGACGAGGCGGAAAAGATCGTGGAGGAGGAGTTCAACCGCCGCCGCGACGCACTCCAACGCGGCTTCGGCGTCGCCGGTGTGGCCGACCCCGAACCGGTCGGCTGCCTGCTGTGCGTGGAGGTCGGCTCGTGCTGAACATCACCGTCACGGGGACCGCACTGTCCACCTACTACCTGGCTGACCCGGCCCTGTTTCTACGCGAGCAACGCGCCCGCATCGGCGCTGAAGCCACCGACGACCTCCGGTACGCACGCAAGGAGCTGCGTCGCCTTGCCGCGGACATTGACGAGACCACTCCGCTTGGGCAAGCTCGCGCTCGCATTCTCGGCTGGCTGGCGTGCTTCGGATGGCGATTCGTTTCCCGAGTCAATGGCCTGGACGAACCGTTGCCCGGATGCGACGACGCTGAGACTGAACGCGCCTGGGTGCTAGTCACCCCGCCCGGACAGCACCTGGACGCATCCCCGACCGGGCGGCGTGCTGGCAAGCTACGCCCACAGCGCCAGGCCGAAGTCTGTGTACGGGGCGGCACGCTACCGGCCGTGCTGGTGACCAATGGCACCGAGCTGCGGGTAATCCGACGTGATCCTGGCCTGGGCGGCGAAGCGAACTACCTCGCCATCGATCTGGCCGGGCTCGCGGAACTGGGCGACGATCATGAATGGAATGTCATCTGGGCGCTGCTCCGCCCAGAGGCGTTCACCCCTGATGGCACCGGCACAATCCTGTGGGATGCGGTCGAGCAGGCTAGCCTCCAGGCCGCAACCCGGGTCAGCGAAAACCTCTCCGAAGGTGTCCGCATCGCCATCGCAGCGATTGCCAACGGTGCACTGGCCGATCTGCGCCTCCGCGGCGTGCCGGACCCTGCCGCGCGCGACCTGTTCGCCGACGTGCTACGCATCGCCTACCGACTGCTGTTCGTCTCCTACGCCGAAGACCGCGGCCTACTTCCAGTCGGCACCCCGATATACGACAGCGGATACTCCCTCCGCCGTCTGCGCACCGAAATCACCGACCCGCGCACCGTCTTCTGGGAACCCGACAGCGGCCACCTCTGGCAGGCGCTCCGCGCCCAATGGGGTCTACTACGTGAAGGCGCCGATGCCGGGGAACTGAAGATCACCGGATTCAACGGCGGATTGTTCGACACCGACCAGTGCCCGATTCTCGACCACCCGAACCTCACCGTCGGCGACACGTTCGTACGTGCCGCCATCGATGCTCTGGCCTTCACACAACCCACCCGCAGCATCAACCGCCGCGACACCGTGGGCCGCCGCCCCATCAACTACCGGGAACTTGGCGTCGAGCAGCTCGGCAGCGTCTACGAAGGGCTCCTCGCATACGAACCCCACATCGCCGAATGCCCCAAGGCGGTGGTACGGGTTGGGCGCGGGCAAAGCGCCATCGAGCAAGTCATTAACGCCGACCAGGTGCCCCAGAACGCCGAGATCCTAGCCGAGCTCCCGACGGGCACCTTCTACCAGTTCGAGGCCACCGGCGAACGCAAGGGATCCGGCTCCTACTACACCCCACGGGCACTTGCCCACTTCGTTGTGGTGGAAACCCTGCGCCCGCTCGTCGAGAACGCCACCCCGGAGCAGATCCTGAACCTACGGGTATGCGATCCCGCGATGGGCTCCGGCGCGTTCCTCGTGCCCGCAGTGCACCAACTCACCGAAGCCTACGGCGAAGCCCTCGCCCGCGCCGGCGAAGACATCGACCACAAGCTCGACGACGCCGAACGCGCCGCCTACCGGCGTCTCATCGTCGAACGCTGCATCTATGGCGTCGACCTCAACCCCATGGCCGTCGACCTAGCGAAGGTCTCCCTCTGGCTGGCAACCGCCGCATCCGGCAAGCCACTATCCTTCCTCGACGCGCATCTCCGTTGCGGCAACAGCGTCATTGGCGCCTCGATTGCCACATGGGAGGGTGTGCCGCTACCCGCTCAAAACAATCGGGACACCGGTGCCGACCTCAGCGAATCCCAGGACAGCCTCTTCGACCTTGACGAGCCGGATCTCACGACCATTATCAACGTCCGCCAGGCGTTGGCCGAGGCCCCGTCAGAGGACCGGCTCCACGTGCGCGCCAAGGAGAAGAGGTTCGCTCGTCTCATCGAAGGCGACGACTTCACCCGCCTACGCGCCCTCGGCGACTGGTGGGTCGCCCCCTTCTTCCTTCCGGAGTTCGCCCGTTACGCCGGTGGGTGGCGCCAAGGGCGAAGCCAGATTGCCCATAACCAGCCGTCACCATATCCAGCAATTGCCGATCTACGCCAGCGCGTAGCCGACTACATTCGGCATGAGATTAGACCCTTCCATTGGGATATCGAGTTCCCCGAGGTCTTCTTCGAATCAAATGGAAACCGTCGACCGGACGCCGGCTTCGATGCCATCATCGGGAATCCTCCTTGGGAGGGAGTTACCTTCAAATCCGCCGAGTTCTTCGGACGGTTCGATCCGTCGTACACGTTGTTGAAAAAGAAGGACGAAAAGGAACAGCGCGAAGCCTTCCTTATGGCACTCGCCAATGTTAGTGCCGTACGGGCCGGGGCGGACCGAAGGCTCGCCGGCGTAAAGAGCTTCATCAAGAACTCCGGCCTATACCGGATGCTCTATGGCCACGGTACAACGTTCAACTACTACCGCATCTTTCTCGAACGCGAGCTGGAACTACTCTCTCCGGTTGGCCGGCTTGGCGTTACCATCGACTCCGGCGTGGCCTCAGATGCGGCAACGACTGCACACCGACGAGCCCTCCTCGACGAGTGCACGGTCGACTGGTTCGTCCTTTGTGACAACACGAACAAGATATTTCCAATCGATAGTCGGGAGCAGTTTCTAATCCTTGTTGCGCAAAGGGGCGGCTTGACCGACCCGCTCCGCTTTACAAGCGGCGTCTCCCGCCTCGAACATCTGGTCGAACTGGACAGCCGGACGTTGAATATCTCTCGTAAAACCCTTGAGGTGCTGTCCCCAGAGACAATGGCCGTTCCTGACGTCCGCGATCCAATCCTTGTTGATTTGATGGAGATTCTCAGCACTAACCGCCCTCTCTTCCTGGATGCGATGCCGGTGGGCCAATGGAGGATCAGTTGGGGTCGCGAGTTTCATCTGAGTGACGACAAGCGGTACTTCGCGCCGGATGGCGGCGGTCCGCCAATGCGCGACGGAAAAGACATTCACCAGTACGTCCACAATTTCGCAGACCCGACCTACCGGCTGGTTGAGGAAACGGGCGAAAATGCGTTGGTGTCGCGCGCGCGAAAGCTTGCCAGTAAGGGCGACGGACGATCGGTTAAGCGCAACAAAGGCGAGGCATTTCTTAGCGTGCCGGGGCCACGGCTGAACGTCCTGGAGGTACCGATGGATTCGTATCGCCCCGTAGTCCGACGAAAGGCGCGTTCTGGCGACGAGCGGACGCTTATTGCCGCAATCATTCCGCCCGGAACTGCGGTTACCGAGATGCATTTCTTCTATCGATCCGAATTCGACCACGCTGCCAATGGTTACAAAACCGTCTTGGGCGCAAAAGCCATGGTGTACGTCGTCGGCCTGCTGAACAGCCTTGTCCTCGACTTTGTGGCACGGCGAAAGGTCTCAACCACCGTCAGCAAGACGATCATGTCGGCGCTCCCTATCGCAGACACCTCTCTCGTTGTCGGGCCCGGGGCGGAGGTTGTTCGTCTGTCTGCGCGCTTGACTTGTCGAGGGCCGGAGTTCGATGAGCTGGCAAGGGTTTTGGGTGTTGAATCTGTGCCGATTTCACTCGATGAGGAGCGCCAACTACGAGCCCAGATCGATGCACGAGTGGCCCACCTATACGGCCTAACAGCGAAGCACCTCGAAGTGATCTTGTCGGATTTTCGTCGGACAGAGAGCGCCGAGAGCAGCCCGGTACGCCCGGATGAAGGTTACAAGGATCTTGTACGGCAGTACTTCGCCGCCTTGGCCGAGTAAACCAGGCCGCCTCGCGGACTGTTGTTGTCGGTGGTGCGGACTACCCTCACCGTGTGAGCGTGGAGCCGCCTTCCGCCGCGGAAGGCGTGTCCGCGGAACCCCCCGGCCCCGCCGGCATTTCATGATGTGAGCGTTGGAGGGCGTGCCTGATGAACCCGCTGGAGCTGGCCGATCGGCTGCGGGATGACTACCGGCGGTTCACCTGGACGACCTACCCGGTCGCGGACCCGGGATTGAAGAGCAGGCTGGAACGGCTGACCGATGAGGACTCGCTGTTGTGGCGGGGGCCGTATCTGTCGGTGCAGCCGCGATTCCAGCTCGACGAGACGCTTGATGAACTTGTCGGCCGGATCGGGCTGCCACCCGAGCTGGTGCGGGCGTTTCCGCAGGTAGATCGGTTGTTCACGCATCAGGTGCGAGCGATAGAGCGAATCGCTGCGGGCGGCGACACCCTGGTGGCGACTGGAACCGGCTCGGGCAAGACCGAGTCGTTCCTGGTCCCCGTGGTTGCTCACGCCTACCGGACGCGGCACCGGCCGGGCGTGAAGGCAATCGCCCTGTATCCCATGAACGCTCTAGTCAACGACCAGGAAGACCGGGTCCGCATCGCCTGCGAGGCGCTGGGCCTTCGGTACGGCGTCTACACCGGGGCGACCCCGCAGCACAAGCGCGACGACATGCAAGAGAACCCGCCGGACATCCTGTTGACCAACTACTCCATGTTGGAGTTCATCCTCACCCGGCGTGAGGACCGCAAGCTGTTCGGCGCCGGCGTACTGCGTCACCTGGTTCTCGATGAGATCCACACCTATCAGGGCGCGCTCGGCACCGAGATCGCCTGTCTGGTGCGGCGGCTGCGTGGGCACGTCGACTCGGAGGAGGGCCTGGTTTGCGTCGGGTTGTCCGCAACAGTCAGCGCGGGTGGAGATCACGATGCGGACCTACGGCGCACGGCCACCTTCGCGTCCGCCCTGTTCGCAGCGCCGTTAGATGTCGATGGCATCGTCGAGGAAACACCGGTGCCAGCGCCCATCGCCGATTCGACTCGGATCGGCGCCGCACCGGACGCAGCAGCGCTGCGGGCCGCCTTGGCCGACGGTGGGGACACGCAACGGCTGCGTGCCCTGTTGGGCGACCCACAAGACAGCCCCGTGGTGGACCTGTTGCGAGCGGAGCTGGCCCAGCCGCGTACCGTGGCGGAGCTCGAAGCCGTGCTCGGTGCATTGCCGCAGCGTGCCGGTGTCGCTGTCGAGGATTTGCGGGATGAGGTGGCCGGCTGGCTGCTGTTGGGCGCCAGTACCCACACTCCGGCAGGACCGCCGGTATTGGAGGCCAAGGTCCACCTCTTCCTGCGTGGTCTGCCGCGGCTGATGCGCTGCACTGGCGATCGTGAGCACCTGCTGCTCAACGGTGCGACGGTGTGCCACCGGGAGGGGTGTGAGGCGCAGGCGACCTTCCCGCTCGGGGTGTGCTTGGGCTGCGGGCAGGACTACGACCTGGAGCGGGCGGAGCCGGATGGGCCCGTGGTGCGGTACCTGGCGCGTCGGCTGCACACCGATCCGGTCCAGGATCCGGACCGACGCAGCCCCGACTGGTATCCGAGCTTGCGGTGCGTGCGTTGTGGGAAGGCCGGCAATGGCAGCTACTGTCAGGGCTGCGGAGCGGCGATGCGGGGAGTCATCGTCGCTGTCCCGGAGGCGGGTAAAGAGCTAACCCGGTGTCCGGTGTGCGGGTACGGGCGCAGCGCGGGTGCGGTGGAGGGGTTCACTGCGCGGACCGCCGCGGCGGTGACCGCGACCGCGTTCAGCCTGCACAGCGGCCTGGCCGGGCAGAGCGACGACGAGCAGCTTCGCCGGTTGCTGGTCTTCGCCGACTCCCGGCAAGACACCGCCTTCCAGGCCGGATACATTCGGGCACGATCCCGTGCAATTCAGGTACGGCGATTCATCGTCGAGGCCGTACGCGACCGTCAGCACCGGGACCAACCGCCGGCCAGCTTCAATGGACTTGTTGAGGATGTGTTCCGGCGTGGACAGGCTGCCGGCCTGTATGACGACCCAGTCGGGGCTGACGCTCGGCAGCGGGTGCTGCGGGTATGTGAGTGGGACGTGCTCGGTGAGGTCGCCAACGACGAGCGGCGCCCACCAACGCTGGAACGCCTCGGCCTGATCAGCGTCGGCTATCCCGGCCTAGACGCGCTAACGACAGACGACCTCGACCCGCTGTTCGTCCACACCGGCGCCGACGAGAGCGGGGCGCGGTGGTTCCTCGCACGGATCCTGGACCTCGCGCGGACCCGCCGCGCGGTCGGCCACGACCTGCTCCGCGCCCGGCTGGACGCCAAGACAGAGGCCGACCTGATCGATGCCGGCGCGACGGTACGTGTCGGTGCCCCGGTTGCGGGACTCGGCGAGACAACCGTCAAGATCCCCGGCACGCAGCCGATCAGCATGGGCTACCGCAGCTCGCTGGCCAACATGGTCCGCAAGGTCTTTTCCGTGTCCACGCCGGATGCCATCGAGCGGACCATCAAGGCTGCCGTGGAGCTTCTCATACAACACCGATTACTCAATGACGTTCAGGTCGGAACCGGCAAAGCGCAGGTGCGGCTACGGCAGGTAGAACCTCAAGCCATCGAGGTCAGGCCACCGTCGGAGACGCTGCACCGATGCTTGGCCTGCCGCGCGGTACAGCCCGGCCCTTCCCCGAGAGCCAGGTGCTCCACCTACAACTGCAAAGGCGTGGTGCAACCGTGGGACGGCGACCCCTCCGACCACGAGCGGCAGCTCGCATGCGGCGACGACCCTCTCGTAGTCAAGGCCGAGGAACACTCCGGGCAGGTGCCTCTGGAGATGCGTGAACAGATCGAAGAGCGGTTCAAGACCGGTGATCTGAACCTGCTCGTCTGCACCATGACCCTGGAACTTGGCGTCGATCTTGGTCAGCTCCTCGCGGTCATCCTGCGCAACGTGCCGCCGCGCCCGAGTAACTACGCCCAGCGCGCCGGGCGAGCCGGGCGGCGTGAGGAGCGGGTGGCGCTCATCGTTACCTTCGCTGGAACCATGCCTCATGACAGCTACTACTACGCCCGTCCCGTGGAGATGATTCGCGGCTCGATCCGGCCACCTACGTTTTTGTTGGACAACGCCCGCGTTATTCAACGGCACGCCCGTTCACTCGCCCTGGAGTTGTGTGGGGAGGATCTCCCGCTGTGGATGCGAGACCTCGTCTCTGAGGAAGAGGCCGGCGAGCTTCTCAACATCGAAGATGTTCAGGCCGCGTTGTCTGGCCGTGCCGAGGAGATCGCCGCCCGGATCCATGAGGTATTCAGGTGTGGCCTCGGCGACGACGATCTTCCGTGGCTTACGCTCCCATGGTGCCGGCAGGTCATCGACGGTTTCGTCTCCGACCTCGACAAGGCGATCGAGCCGTACCGGGTTCGCCAGAAGACCCTCCTGGAGGAGTGGCAGCAAGCGGCAGCCAAGCCCGGCCGCGAGGCGACCCGAGCAATCACCAGCATCGGGGCAAGCCTGGATGCGATGCGATACACCGACCGCTCCCGCGCCTATGTGCTGTCCTACCTGAACTCGATGGGTTTCCTGCCGTCATACGCGTTTCCCACGGACACCACGACCTTGTCACTGGAACGGGAAAGCGTGGAGCTGTCGCACGACTCTGTGCAGGCTCTGAAGGACTACGCACCCGGTCAGCTCGTGTACGCACGGGGCGCCAAGTGGTTCGTCGACGAGATCGACCTGCGCCGCGCGAACCTCGTCAACGCCGACGGCGCCGGCGCCATACCGAGCAAGAACATCTGCCCGCGCTGCGACACCGTCAACGACAACACTGCCGCGTCGTGCCTGTCCTGCGACAACCTCAACCTGGTGCCGCAGGTCACCGTGCCGATGCGGGCGCTACGCGCTGAGCGGCGCCAGCGGATCACGGCCGACGAGGAGGCACGCTCGCGTCGGCCGTTTGAAGTCACCCACCACCTCGGCGCCCCGATGACCGCCGAGACATGGTTGTTCGAGCGCCCCGGTCTCCTGCTGCAATGGGAACGCGGCGCCGCCTTGACCGTCCTCAACCGCGGCCGAATCAGTCAGAACAGCCAGCCGGGCATGCCACCCGAGCAGTTCCTGGTGTGCACCGGATGCGGCATGTGGTTCGAAGCGCAGCCGGCCCCCAAACCGACCAGGGCACAGCGAGAGCGCTTCGCCCGACACGACAAGCGGTGCACCAACCAAGACCTGAAGCTCAGCGTCCTCATGACCGAACGCAAGGTCGATTGTCTCCAGCTGCTGCCGGATATGGAGGCTGTCGGTATCCCGCCGGCACAGCTACCTGCGTTTCTCGCTAGCGTCCGCGCATCGCTGGACCTCGGCTGCCGTACAGTGCTGCAGGCTGGCGACGCCGAAGTGGCGGGGTTCGACTGGCCGCGCCCCGACCCAAACAGCGACGAGGCCCTGATGCGGCTGGCCGTTCTCTATGAGGAAGTACCGGGCGGCGCCGGCTACTTACGGCAACTCGCACAGCAATTTGGCGAGGTAGCCGCCACCCTTGTCCCTGTCCTCGATGGCTGCTCCTGCGAACAGTCCTGCTACGCTTGCCTCCGCTCCTACAACAACCAAGTAGAAGCTGATCTCCTCGACCGGCACGTCGCTGCTGACTTCCTGCGCACTTTAGCAGGTGCGCCCGACGTGGAGGGGCGGCGCATCCCCGTCTTCACCGACGGGATCATCGGACTACCCCGCTCACCAATCGAACGACTCCTCGCCGGAGCACTCATCAACGCCGGCGCCCCCCGCGGGTACGCCCAATACGCATGGGGGGACCTCGGCTCAACCGACGGCACCCCTCGCCCCGTCACCATCGCCGACTTCGCCTGGCCCGAACGTAAAGTCACGGTCTTCTGCGACGGGTGGCAACACCACCACACCCCTGAACGGCAAGCATCCGACAAAGCCAAGCGCGATGAACTCGCCGCCGCCGGATGGACGGTGCTGTCTTTCTGGGGCGGCGAGATCGTCCGCGACGCCGACCGCTGCGCAAAGATGATCATCCGACACCTCCGGCAAGCATAGAGTTCGCCGTCCGGGTGGCTGGCCACGGTCGCGTGCAGGTGGAGCCGGCCCGGCCCGCAAGCCACCGACCGGCGCACTCCGCGCCGGCGTTTCCGGCGCGGGGTGCGCGGCGGCGGGGGCCGTCTACCGCAGCGGCGAAGAGCATCGCCACGGCGCGCCCGACCGGTGGATCTAGGGGATAGCTGCGTACCTGAGCCTGGGTTGGCACCGATGCAGGCCGTCTCGATGCCAGGTTGCCCTCGTGGCGTCGCTCCGATCGATCCTCGAGCACGCAGGCTAGTGCCGGTGCGCGTACCTATCTGGTCTGTGCCGCGAGGGCCAACTCGCGGGCCGTGACGTGGTTCTGCAAGACCAAGTGCACCGCACGGCGCATCACGAGTTCCGCGTCGGCGACGGCCAGTGCTAGCGATTCGGTCGGCACCCCGGAGAGTCGCCGTAGCCGACCGTAGGGCTGGCCGTCGCCGTGGATCTCGGCGCTGCGTGCCCGATAGATCTCGGCCATGAAATCGCTGATCTCAGTCGGGTCCGCAGTCACTTGCGGGTCGTTGCCGAGCATCTGCGCGGCCCCGGCCGCGATCTTGTCCCCCTTGCTCGCCCCGGCGAGGTTCCCACGCTGGATGAACAGGGCCTCGGCGGCGATCGACAAATCGATCAGCCGGTCGCCGTCGTCGTTTCTCGTGCCGGCGGCGACGAGGCGCCGGATTGCAACCTGCAGGGAGCGGTCCTGCTGAACGGTGTGCAGGCCAAGCGCCAGGTAGACGATGCGGACGGCGTCGGCGTCCTGCGGCATCAGGTGAGTCGGGCGGGCGTTGTCCGCTGCACCGAACGATGTCAGCGCGGCACGCGCCCCCAGCACGATGGGGAACTCGTCGTCGGCCTGCGCGTACATCTGACGGGTGGTAATGGCCGAACCACCGCAGACGATCCGCAGCGCTGTGATCAGCAACGACGCGGGCTCCCGCAGGGTCGGAAACTGATCCGCGTCGGGCGGCACCACATCAACATGGCCGGCGACCACCTCAACGACGCGCGACCGGGTCAGCGCCCACTGATCCAGGCGCGAGACCTGCACCCCATTGACACCGCTGGCAGCGACTCGTGGCACGGCGAGCGCGCTGATCGCGTGGTCCATCTGCGCGTCGCTCATCGGCTGCAGGACCAGACCTTCGGGCAGTTCCAGACAGGGCATCGCCGACTCGAAGCCGTTAAGCGGTAGAAACTCCACCATCGTGACCGTGGTGGCCCCGAAGCCCAGCTCGAACTGTGCGTACACCCGCCAGAAGACATCCTCGCGAAACTCGTAGCTGCCGGTGGACAGCACCATCGGCTCGATAACGTGCTGGATGAGCAGCCAGTCGAAGTTGCGAGCGGTTCGGGAGGCGATGGTCCCAAGCAACGCATCGACTCGGGGACCGCGCACGGGGTCCGCAGCATAGGATGCACGCACGGCTCCCATTTCCGGAAAACGGTCGAGCCAGCCGACAATCGGGACGTCCGGCGGCATCAGCCAGGCGCGAGGGCGCAAACCGACAAACGACTCCTGCCCGTAGCGCCACCAATGCTGGCTGTCCGGGAGCCGGTCTATCCGAGGCGTTCCCACTTCGCTGGCAAGCTTGCCGAGCACCGCTCGCACGAGCGGTTCGGCCGCTGCTGCCCGCTCATCGAAACCTGGGTTGGTCACGCCGACCTCACTTCTCGTATTCCCTGCTGGAAAGGCCGGCGTGATGCCAGCTCTACAGGATCGTTGGTGGCGGCCGACGGCGCAACCAGTTCGCTTCGGCCGAGTCAAGATATGTCGGGGTTCTCATCTGGTGCTGACCGAGGGGAGCACCGGGCACGGTGTTGCTGGTGGTCAAGCTGGTTGGCCCGCGTGAGGTGGAGCGGTACGACTGGATTCAGTTGACCATCCGTGTCGACGGCAAGAACCGCACCCTGCGCGGGGACGTCACCGCCGCGACCCGCGCGGCTGGCTCACCCTGACACGACACCCGATGCGCCCGCGACCTCGGCCGCCCACCCGGCCCACCGATAGAATCCCCGGACGGCAACCGGGGAGGAAGGGGCGAGCGTGGCGTTCAAGGGCGGGGCGAAGAAGGCTGTTACGGCGGCCAACCCCGAAGCTATGTACCGCGACCTCCCACGCAGGCCCAATGCGGTGCCGGGGCTATGGACTCACCAAGGGGATCTTCTACGGCGGTATGCCACCGACCACACCACAGATCCTGACCTCGCGCTGGAACTACCGACCGGTACCGGCAAGACGCTGCCCGGACTCGTAATCGCCAACTGGGTCAGGGCCACCCGAGCAGGTCGAGTTGCCTATGCCTGCCCTACCCAACAGCTCGCCTCACAGGTCGCGAAAGTGGCCGCTCGGGAGGGCGTTCCTGCCGTAACCCTCGTGGGCAGCCACGCAAGCTGGTCCATCGCGGACCGCGCGGCGTACGAGGCTGCCGACGCAGTCGCGGTGACCACCTACAACACAATCTTCAACAGCAACCCGCACCTAGCGGTACCAGAGCTGCTCCTGTTCGACGACGCGCACGCCGGAGAGCAGTACGTCGGCGAGCAGTACGCCATCCAGATCCGGCGATCGGCGAATGAGAAGGCGTACAACGATCTCCTCGACGTCCTCGCGCCGGCGATCGACGGCATCCCCTTGCAACGGCTGCGCGACTACACGCCGGATCCCGGCATGTACCGCAGCGCTCGCCTGGTCGTCCCCCTGCGCCAGCCCGAGATGGTCAGCAAGATCGACAGGGTTCTCGCCCAGCTCCCAGCGCCCTGGACGTACCGATACTCCATGATCAGGGACGCTATTCCGAGCTGCCTGGCATACGTCTCCTATGGTGCCATTTTGATCCGGCCGGGCATCCCGCCCACGAGCAAGAACCCCGTCTTCACGCACGCTGCACAGCGCATTTACCTGTCCGCGACCCTGGGCAGCGGTGGAGAACTCGAACGGGCCTTTGGGCGTCCGGCGATCACGCGGGTAGCGCTGCCCGACACATCGCCCACACCGAGGTCTGGTCGCAGGTTCTTTGTCTTCCCCGAGCTGGCTGAGGTCACCGATACTCAGCAACTTGCCCGGTCCATTGTGGCAGCAGCGGGCAAGGCCCTGGTCCTCGCCCCAGATACCAAGACCGCCATCAGCACCGCGAGTGACCTAGCCCAACCCGGCTGGCCTGTGCTCGGCATCAACGACGTCGAAGGCGGGATGGAGCAGTTCGCCGCGTTACCAAACGCCGTCTGCGGCCTCGCGGCTCGGTATGACGGGCTCGATCTTCCCGGCGACGACTGCCGCGTCGTCGTCCTGAACGGCAAACCGGACACGGACAACCTCCAAGAACGCTTCCTGTCGCAGAACGTCCGCGCAGGCGCCGCCCTGGCCGAACGTGTCCGTACGCGCGTCGTGCAAGGAGTTGGTCGTTGCACACGCGGCCCGAATGATTGGGCCGTCGTGATCGTGTTGGGTGCCGATCTGACGACGTACATGGTCAGACCCGAGATCCAACAGACTCTCGATCCCGAGCTTCAGGCGGAGATCGACTTCGGGATTCAGAACAGCCAACGGTCATCAGCCGCCGATATCCTCGACAACGTAGCGACGTTCCTGCGCCAGGACGACGCGTGGCGCACCGATGCCGAGCCGATCATCACTGAGCTACGCAATGAGGCCACGATGACACCTCCGCCGGCCAGCGCAGCGCTAGCCGCCGCGGTCAAATGCGAGGTCGAAGCATGGTCGTTGGCCGGCATGGGTGAATGGCAGGAGGCCAGCGCCCGCGCCAACGAGGCCGCATTGGAACTGGGCAAGGGCGGCGACGCCCTACGCGGCTACCGCTCATTCTGGCTCTATCTGGGGGCTACCTGGGCCGACCAAGCCGGAGTCACCACGGCCAACCAGGCACTTCGGCAGAACGCGGTCGCTCTTGTCGCCCAGGCCGAAGCCGCAGCCAAACCCTCGATGTGGATCCGGGAACTCGCTCCGATACCGACCGTTGGGGCGTCTGCACTCTCGTCCCCTTCCGCAACCGCAGTTGCGTCGGTCGCAACCCGACTGAGAAGCACCTCCATTCCCAAGGTCACGGCAGTGGCCGAGGAGATGCTCGCTGCCCTCAAGGAACGCAAGCCGACCGTGTACGAGCCTGCCCTGACCAGGCTCGGCTACCTCTTGGGGGCCGATGCGCAGAAGCCGCCTGGCTTCGGTCGATGCGACTCCACGTGGTGCTGGGATCATCACCTCTGGCTGGCCATCGACGCGAAGAGTGACCACGAGCCGTCCGGCCTCGTGCCACAGAAGGACATTCGTCAGGCCGGCGATCAACTTCGTCTGCTCAAGTCCGATCGTGCGGTCCCCGACATCCCGCCGGACAGTGCCACCGTGATCGTCTCTCCCAAACCGGCCGTTGACCCCACCGGTGCGGCAGGCGCTGAGGCTCACGTCCATGTTGTCCACCCGGACGTCGTACTCGGACTCGCGGAAGCAGCGGCACGCGCATGGGGCGACCTGATGGCTCAGCGTCCTGGTCTCGATGACAACCAACTCCGGGCGCTGGTCGCCAACCACTTCAGTCAAGAGGGTCTGCTGCCTGAACAGGTGCGCGAGCGGCTCACGGCCAACCCGGTCGCCCCGCAATAATCGATGAGGCTGGCGCTCACCTGCCGGCTTCTCGAATTAGGCGTTGGCGACAGCGATGCGCCGCGCCTGGTTGCGGCCCCCGTTTACCCTCCGAGAACCCCTGCCAACGGTTGAACAATGGCGACAACTGTTGATCACTCCGCCTGGTCGTTTGCGCAGCTCAGCGCAAATACTGACAGTCGATGACGAAGCCATGATCACAGGGTTCGAGGAGCGTAAATTGTCGACTCTTGTCAACGATACGCAGTGGTCGAGCGAGTGGCCGGTAAGCTCGGCCGCTGCTCGTCGAGCAACGTGGGGTCGGGGGAGGCGCGCCTGCATGCTCACGTAGGGTCAACGCGTGACGGCGGCGCTCAGCTGGCTCAAGCAGGCCCTGCGGGATCTCTACGAACAGGACCGGCAGCTGTTCGACCTCGGCGTGGGTGAGAACTCGCTGTGCTTCCGCTTGGGCCATCACCTTGCCAACCGTGTGGACGGCCCCTGGGACGTCGATGCGGAGTATGACCGCGAGGGCACGGCAGCGCGCCGCAAGACCCGGAACCCGGCGGACGGCACCCACATGCGTCCCGATCTGGTGATCCATCGCAGGGGACGAGGCGGCCGAACCAACAACCTCCTCTGAACCGCCCCGGTTTGATTGGCCAGCGGCGGAACTTGGGTAGACGCGGCACGTACTCGATCGACTCACCTGATCAGTCCGCTATCCAGTGCCACAGCGGCTCTCCACCGTCCGCGGACAGCGTGATAAATGCGGCCAGCCGGTAGGAGAATGGGTGTGCCACAAAACCGCGTAGTTTCTCCAAGTCATGTTCGCGACCGCGCGCACCCTCCTTTTTGACCTCGACCACAAGCAGGTTGTGTTCAGCCGATGAGCCCGATCGGCGGTGAAGGATCAGGTCGGGATAGACGTCACTCTCGTCATGCCCATCGAGTCCGCGGAGCCGCTTCTTCAACCACTCGACATCCCCGGGATGCCATCTGTCGTACTCGACGTCCACCGACCACCCCGCCGAGTTCGCATCGCACGCCCATGCCTCGACGCGGGTAGCCAGGCGCCGGGCGATGTGGAAGACGACCGACCGCTCGTGGGCCCGCTCCTGAAATAGCTGACGTTCACCCTCGTAGGCGTCCTCAACAGCAGATTGCAGCCAGGAACGCACGAGGGCCTCATCGGGTTGCATCCAACGCTCCCAGCTTGTCCTAGACGCGCGCATAGAGGCGATGTCGTAAGGGGTTAACAGGATCTCGGGCCGGAGTGTACTGACGGAGGCTCAGTTCCGGCTGCACACAGCCGCCCCCGGCCTGCCGTCGGCCTTCGTCCGGTGGGAGGGTGGCGGGACGCCGGGATTCGCCGAGTGCCAGGATGCGGCGTTCGCCCAGGGGGTGGTCGACGTCGAGGAACGGCGGCAGCCGAGCGTTCTGTCGCTGCTCGCGCACCGGATCCGTGCGACCCCAGACTGCCGCTGTTCAGGTCAGCTGGCGGTCGATCTCGTGGTCGCGGCCGCTGCGCAGGGTGGCGGTGTACCGGTGGACCTCATTGATGACGAAGAACTCCCACTGGCGGCACTTCGGGCACAGTTCGGCGCCAGCGGTCGGCCACAGTTCGATCGCCGCTGCGTTGGAGGGGCCGTTGACGTCGACGCGGTGCGGGGTGACCGGGCCGGAGTCCAGGCGATCGAACGGCTCCCAGTCGGGGTGGCTGCCGCGCAGCCGCCGGCCGATCAGGCGAAAGCCGGTGCCGGTGTACTCGCAGCGGTCGACCAGGTCGTACTGAAGTTGGGCGAGCCAGCTGGCGGACTCGAGGATGAGCTGGACGACCGGCTCGATCTGGGCGATCTCCTCCTCCAACTCGTGCGCCGGCTGGACGCCGAAGGAATGCCCCGAGTTGTTGCGGAACCTGAGGGCCTGGGTGAGCAGGGTGTGGGTGCCGTTCTCGTCGAGGATGCTGTCGAGTTCGGGGAGCTCGGGCACCGAACCGGCCGTGCGCAAGTCCTTGATCATCCAGTTCCAGGTGCCCCAGGTGGCGCTGCGCTCGAACTTGCGGCGCAGCTCGGACGACATCCGGTTGTCGTTGCGACCGACCAGCACGGCAAGAGCAAGACCACCGATCGTACGGGCGACCGACTCGCCCAACTTGAGCAGCGCTTCCTTGCTCTGGGCGGGTGAGGCGGCGATCCGATAGTGGCGAGCCAGGGCGGCGATGGGGAACGGGTACGCGTACTCGGCGCGCCAGAACGGGTCCTCTAGCGGTTGGAGCAGTTCCGTGGTGAGGGCCGCGTCGGCGAGCGAGACGCTGACCGCGCGCCGGGTCGTGGCCAGGTCTGCGCGGGTCCCCTCGAACGCGTTGGGCAGGATGCCGGCGGTGATCCGGGCGGGCGAGGTCAGCGCGGGACTGGCGGAGGTCCTCAAGGTGGTCGCTGAACGTCTCGTCGTTGAGGATCTCGGCTGGCACCGGCAGATCGGTGAGTGGGTGGAGGCGGTGGTCGTACCCGGCGTTATGTGGGGCGTTGAGGAACTCGCACAGCGCGCGGCCGGTGCGGCGAAGCGGCCGGAGTACGGACATACGGGTGAAGGCCTCGCCGAACCCGGGTGGCAGCAGGTGCCAGTCGCCGGGGCTGCCGACGACGTCACCGGCGGCGCACGGGGTGAGCGCCGATTTGGTGGCGGTGGCCGACCGCCGGATTGCGGTGATCTCGGAGATCTGCTCGGTCGTCAGATATCTACTCTTGTCGGCGATCGAGCGGCGCATCGCCGCGAAGTGCCGGCGGCAGTCCATCAAGATGACGTTGCCGGCGCGGCTGGGCTCCTTGCGATTGGTTAGAACCCAAATGTAAGAGGGATGCGTGTGTTGTAGAGGAGCCGCTCAGGCAGGGCCACCACGGTTTCGAGAAGGTCGTTCTCGAGGATCCAACGGCGGATCTCGGACTCGCCGCTGCCAGCCGCCCCCGTGAACAGCGGGCTGCTGTTGAAGTGGACGGCGAGGCGACTGCCGCCGTCTTCCGGCGGGCGCATCTTGGCCAGCATATGTTGAAGGAAAAGCAGTGAGGAGTCGGTGATGCGCGGAAGGCCAGCACCGAAGCGGCCGGCATCGCCGAGCGCGGCCTCCTTCTTGACCTCCCCCGCGACCTTCTTCCACTCCACGCCGAAGGGCGGGGCAGCAACCATGTAGTCGAAGGTGGCCTCGGGGTGGGCGTCATTGCTCAGAGTGTCACCGAGGGCGATGCCACCGGGGTCGAGCCCGTGCATCAGCAGGGTGGCAGAGGTCAGCGCGGATGACGCGTAGTTGAGATCCTGGCCAAACAACTCCACCGGGCTCAGCTGACCGGCGGCGGCCCAGAGCGCCATGAGGGAGCCGCCAGCTCCGCAGACCGGGTCGTAGACACGGATTGGTGCGGTGCGGCGAGCCAGTCGAGCGGCGTCGGGCGCAACGATCATCATGGCGAGCAGGGCGATCACATCCGGCGGGGTGAAGTGCTCTCCGGCGAAGCCTGCCGTGGTCTCGGCGGAACGGCGGACCAGCGAATCGAAGACCGAGCCCATCTCGGCGTCCGAGACGGCCTGCTCGCTGAGGTCGAGCGCGGCGAACCGAGCGATCACCAGGGTCAGGAGACCAGCCTCGGCGAGTCGCGAGGCGATGGCGTGCAAGTCGAGCCCGGCCAGTAGGTCGGCCAGCTCCGCCGGGGCGCTGTCATGCATGACGCGGAGCGCATCAAGTGGGTCGGTGCGGGCGTGCACCTGGAAGACGAGGCTCCGGCCGCCGAGCAGATTGCGGCACTCAAGGCGGCGGAGCACGGCGAAGGGGAGGAGAACCGAACTATATTCACTCGCTCGGAACTCGCCTCGCAGAAGGTCGGCGGCGGACCAGATGAGGTTAACCAGATCCTGCGAGCTGTCTCTCACTGCCGCACTCTATAGTGGCTGGTGTCAGCGTGGATCGCTGGACTTGTCCGACAGTCTTACCACCCGGGGTCCGACACTTCCGCGGTCGGAGTCTCATGCGGGCCCTCCAGCGACATGAACGTCACGGCTGTCCTCCCTACTAGAACGGGATGGCAACCCGCAGCCGGGCTGGCGCCTCACGGTCAGGACCGCGACGGTGCCTTCTTGCAGCAAGGCCCTCCATTCGGGACAGCCTGTCCCGGTCTAGCAGCGACAGCAGCGCCACGGACCCGGCCGACAGCCCAAACAAAGTGCACCCGGAGGGCCATCCAGAGTACGAGTCAGACCGAACTGCGCAGCGGCGCACTCAGATCTTCAAAGCCCGAGTAGCAGGGGCGCTAATCGGCGACCCGGTCGATCGAGGTCAGCGCGCCGCCGAGGCTGGCGTACGCCAGCCTCGGCGGCACGGCGCATCGCGGCGGCAAGGTCGTCGGCGCAGCCGGCGAGCAGATCCCCGGCCTCGCACAGGTAGCGCCAGACGGTGGCCACCGACACCTCGAAGCCGGCGGCCAGCCGGGTGAGGGGTGTCACCGTTGCGCAGATGGGCCAAGGCCATCAGCGCCTGCGGCCGCCGAGCATGCGGCATCGGTCGCGGGTCTCGGGGTACTCGTTGGAGTACACAGCTGGGTACGGCTGATCTTGCACAGGTCTGCCGCAATCGGACAGCGGAATTAGAATGATCAACTGGCCCGAGTCGCCCTATCTCCACGAAGAACTCATCGCCGTCGGCACCGTGTACTACCGCGCCGCTTCCGCTCCTCGCCGCTTCGCGGCTGCTGCGGATCGGCTTGCTACCGATGACAGCGCCTGGCTGGAGCCGTGCACCGAAGTTCCTCAACGCCTATCGCCCGCCGCTATCAGCACTCCGGTGCAAGCGCCACTGCAAGGTCACGAGCAACTCGGCTGGCCATCCGGGTTGTTGATCAACCCAGGAGAGCGGGTACGACAGGCTCTACACACGTAGCCGTACGCGCCTGTGTAGACGATCTTGTACCCCGACAGCGGGTCAACTCGGTCAGGCGGGTCAGACTGCGGGTGGACAGCGGGATGCTGGCAGGATAGGTCAGCAACGAATTCCTGTGCTAGGCCGTGCGTCTTGGTCGACTGCAGGAGCTTCGTCCTAGCTGGCGCAGCGACACGCCCTTGCCTACCTGCTCGGGTCCCCTCGACCACGATGAAACGGCTCGCCTTCTCCCGGAGCCTTTCACCTCACACGGCTCCCGACCGCGGTGACAGCCACTACGGCGTTAGAACTTCCATCGCCGTCTGGCGCGTGTCAGTTTTCCAGTCCATCTCCGCGAAGGCGTGGCAGCTCGCATCGCCCCAGTTCAAGTCGCTGCTGGCCGCAGGTGAAAGGGCCTGGCGAACTCGACCTGGTCACCATGCCCCCGACCGTCGTATGAGTCGTCGTGCACGATGGACGACGAGAACGTTGTCTTGATCATTCACTGCGGATATCTTGTTCCTCTCGCTAGAACCGCCTTGCGAATCCCCGCCCAACACGTCGAGCGGAAGTGTCGGAAATATGACACCTCGAACGGAAGGCTCCTTCGGAGTCGAGTACTCGGCTCTTGCCAAGGAGTATGCCCAGCTCAGGTCAGCCGCAGCCTCGAAGCGCCATCCATGGGCTTCCTTGCTTACCGATGGCATACAGGTGATCAACGACTTCATGACGACAAGCGATATCACATCCATGCGAGAATCGTTGCCTGCAATCGACACGTGCATGCTCTCACCCGAGGGTACACAAACGCGCTTTAAGCTAAACGCTGACAGCATTCCGGCGCTTGCGCCATTCTTCTCTAATAATTATATACGAGACGCTATGGAAAGCGCCCTTGGCTCGACCGCAACAATGCATAGGGCGACGGTGCAGTATCGAACAGTAGTTGGAAATACTGGCGCATTTGAACACTTTTTCCACATTGATACCTGGCGGCCGCGCTACAAAGCCTTCCTATATATGGTTGACGTAGACGAGTTGAATGGCCCGTTCGTTTACACGCCGCGTACGCACTATGGCGCGTGGCGGAAAAGAATGGACGAAGAGATCTTCAATGTATTCCGCGCCGGCCCGGACACCCTAATTCACGACGAAGATTCTGCCTACGTCGGATGCTATTGGCCCCATCAGCATAAGAGTATTTGTGAGATGTTGAATACTCGACCAGTGGTGGCAACCGGAAGGGCGGGTACCCTCGTCCTATTCGACGCCCGCGGGTTGCACAAGATAATGCCGCTACGGGTTGCTCCACGAGTTATCCTTTCTAGCTACTGGATTAGAAGAGGACAGCATTCGTGACCACACGGCCTTTCAGCGACATCGACGACCGGCTCGACATTCCGTTCTTTGATTATGGTCCTGAAGTAGGTCAAGGTTCGAGGTCGGTTTATCTGCAGGGGCAACTACACGCGAATGAATCCGCCTCTATGATAGTCCTCCATGCTCTGCGCAGAAAGTTGGAAGGTGAACCGTCGTCAATCCCGATCCGGATAGTTCCGAACTCAAATCCGATCGGATGGTCTCGGTACCTTGAGACAGGCGAAGGACGGACATCGGCAGACGGTATGAACTGGAACCGAATTTTCGGACATCCGGGTCGTGAGCCGAAAACGATTGACGAGGTACTTGCGCACCGGCTCTGGCGATTGTCGCAGGATCGAGACGTCATTATCGACGTTCACACCCCTGAATTTGGCTGGGCGCATGTTTACGCATCCTGTCCGGCAACGCGGCTTCGCACATTCGACGATATCCCGCATGTATTCTACGGGGCCCCTTCAGCAGGCCCATTCGATGAGTGTCATCTGAGGAAAGCGGTCGGGCAAGCCCCCCTGGCCTCAGTCACACTGGAGCTTCCGAGCCACGAGATCCCCAATGATAGTTACGTCGACTACTGGAGTGACCGTTTGCTAACGGAGGTGGAGGCATGGTGTAAAGCAGGTGCGAGCGAGGTAGGGCCCATCTCGAGCGGACAGATGACTGATCTCGTTCCGAGAACGTCGGGTGCATCAATCATTATGTGTGAGCCAGGGTCGATCGTCGAGAGAGGAAAGCCAATACTCGTTGTACAGGGCCGCGCCGGCGACACGGAGATTCTGACTGCTCCGTCCACATGTATCCCTGTCTGCTTCAGACGAAAGACCCTGGTGGCCGCCGGCTACTGGGCGGTCCGTGTTATTGATCTAGAGAAGAGCCCGTAAGTGCGTGCAGTCGTCGTCATCAAGAGCATGCAAGATAACCAGTATTTCGCAGAGCGCGCGAACGCGATATTCGACGAAGTCGTGTATCTCGATAACCGTCCAAACCAAGAGGAGCTTGGCGAGGTTCTTACAAATTTTGACGTTGTAATTATCGGAGCTCGCGAGAAGATTACTTCGGAATTGCTGGCAAATCATAATGTCAGGACTAAGGTTATAGGTTCGCTGTCAGTGGGTTTTGATCATCTTGATCTTAACGCCTTGAGAGAAGTAGGAATTGAGGTCGTTAACTCGCCGACTGCCAACGTTCGTTCAGTCGCCGAGCACATCATCGCGTTTATGCTGTGTCTAGTAAAAAAGTTGAAGCGTGGAGACCAGGTTGTTCGCTCAGGCGGAGGTAGGTCAGACCTCGCTGGTCTACCAATAGAGATAAATGGAAAAACGCTCGGGCTGGTTGGGTACGGGAACATTGGTAGCCTGGTCGGCAAGATGGCCAAGAGTCTGGGAATGAATGTGATTGCCACTAGGGCCTCTCGGGATGCCGGCAGGGACGAGGTTGCCCAGTTCATGAGCCTCCAAGATTTGGCTGCCTCTAGCGACATTGTCTCTCTCAGTATTCCATTGACGAATTCAACGAGGCGGATCGTCGACCGGGCGTTCTTAGCGCAGATGCGTCCATCTGCATTCCTGATTAATACATCACGGGCTGGTGTTGTCGACGAGAATGAAGTGTTGGCAGCTCTTGAGGGTGGGCGATTGGCCGGTTACGCTGGCGATTACGACGATGCGAACGGACGGCTCCTTAACCACCCAAGTTGCGTCTTTACGCCGCACGTCGCTGGTCTGACCGTAGAGTCCGATGCCCGATTGGACAATGAGCTTATTGATCGACTCGCAGATTTAGCCAGTAGGAACTGAGGTGACGTGATGATGTTTGGCGCAGCTGCGTCTGAGGGCTATTGGTCGGGCATAAATCGGGCCGCCGATCTTCTCGGCATAATCAGCGCAGCTGTCGCCATCGCTACTTTGCTAAGAGTGCAACGCATCGCAAGGGCGCGAAAATCTGAGCGCGAACTGTTGTCGAAAGCCTTGCGGCTGCAGGATCTCAATAGTGCCCTTGCTGCCGACGCTGAAACGCTCGATGGCACGGCAACTCCGAGGCAGCAGGAGATCGTAAAGGCAGACCTCCTACGCCTCAGTGCCGAGCTTGATGCGGCAACCAGAATATTAGTCCCGGAAGTGTCTGCTGACGAAGGTATTCCGGGAGCACAGCTTCTACGTGACGGGTATTGGACAGACGCGTTTGCGGACGACGCCATTCGACGAGTGAGCCGACGTCTGTACATTGTTACGTGGCGAAACTCGCGTGCACTCGCCGTGGGGTTTCTGGAGGCAGCCTTTCGTCAGCTACAACGTCACGCCAGCTTGGAAGTTCACGTGTTAGCCGTCGCTTGTGATGCCGAAGAGCAGACCTATCAAAGCATGTCAAAGATGCTTACTCTGGGAAATAGCGTCGTGATGCGTCGTGAGCAACAGCACTATCGCGATGTCATGGTAGAGGTTGTGCAGGAGCGCCTTCGTGATGGTTCTCTGAAGCCTGATGTCGCCTGTCGTTTTAAATACTATGAGACTCGGATCGGCCCGGTTCTGCACTGCATTATAGCGGATGACGAGGCATTTTGGGGTATCAACTTCTTCATGGATCCAGGTGCTGGAGCCACGGAGCTTCTAAATCGTGCTTACCTTCGGTCCTCAACCCGCACCGAGTTCGGTCGGAAAGTGCTGGAGCAAGTCGAGATTCTGCGAAACATTCCGTCGACTACCCAATTGGCAGAGTGGTGACGAATGCATATAGATCTAGTTTTTCCTCCCGCACACGATCCGGCTATGCCGCATAGCGCGCTTCCGCTTCTCAAGGGCTATATCACGAGGCACTCCCAGCACAGTGTGACCTGCCACGATTTGAACATCGAGTTCTTCAGGGATTTGGTCATAGGTTCGTCGTTGGGTCCGGATCTTGCTCGGTTTCGGAAAAGACTCCACAGCGCGCCCGATGCCGCAGCCGGGATAAAAGTGGCGTTTGAGTTTGATCGCTGGCTAAAGGCGTGCTTCAAATCGTGGGCAGTGGTAAACCCGGGCTATGCTCTCACGCTGCGCAGCCTAGGTACGCCGTACGATCGCAGAGATATCCAGCAAATCAGGGAGTTCATGGATGTTGGATCGACGCCATTTGATGGGCTTTTTGATAGGCTGCTAAATTCGCTCGAGGGACGGGCGGTTGGAATAAACTTGAGTGTAGAGGATCAAATCCTTCCTGCTTTTAGGCTAGCGACCTTGGTGAAGCGTCACTTTCCCGATGCAGTTGTCGTTTGGGGCGGCTCCCTTCTGTCGCGTCTTTACCCTATCGTTGAAGGCGCCTTTGGCGATGTCTGGGATTATCTTGTACGTCGAGAAGGTGAAGAGCCGCTGTTGGCGATCCTCGACTCCGTGGAGAACGGGCGACCTCTTACTCGAAGTGATGACCGTATCGTTACGAAGAGTTCGGCGGGCGGCGCGGTGATGGTGGCGCCGTTCGTCACGAATGCCGTGACTGCTATTGATGAAACGGGAGATGGTGAGTACTCAGACTATCAAGTCGAAAATTACGTCTCACTCGTTCCGATATTGCCAGTACTGGCAAGTCGCAAGTGTTACTGGGGGCGCTGCAAATTTTGCACTATACATGAGTCGTGGGACCCGCGTTTTCGCACCCGAGCCGCTAGTGCGGTCTGTGACGAGATATCATCGCTTGTTTCAAAATACGGCGTACGTTATTTCCGATTTGTTGATGAGGCGATACCTCCGGACCTGATCCGGAGCATGCTCCCGCGCCTAAAAGAGATGGGGATTGAATTTGAGGTCTACGCTATAGCGGAAGCCCGTTTCCGCAACGAGGCATTTGTATCGGAGTTGGGCGCGGCTGGCTGTCGCCAAGCCTACTTTGGATTGGAGTCTGCTGACGAAGCGGCGATAGCATCGATGGGCAAGCGCATTAACCAGGTGAGACACTACTCGGAGATCTTCAGCAATTGCGCGCGAGCTGGAGTTCACGTCTATGTATACACCTTGTTTGGCTATCCCGGCTCCTCGGCCGAGGCGGAGGAGCGGACGGTGCGGTTCATTCTATCGGAGCCGGCTCTTCACTCAGTGACAATCGCTAGTTTTGTCCCTGTAACGGGTTCGCCATACGCAGAAATTAACCGCGATAGTCTGGTGCATACAGGTAGATTTACCGAGGACTATGAGCAGGCGACGTGTGGGTCGGCGGAATTAGATATTGCCGCAAAGGGCCGCGAGGCCGCAGAATCAGCCATCGAGAGCATCTACGGCGAGCGTCGGGACCTGGCTCTTACCGCTGCGCTAAACGACGAGATGCGACTCGCTCTCTCCTCGCGTTATGGTCCCGACTTCGCGAGGACAGTCCACTGCGACGAACTTGAATTTCTCGACCAGATCGTTAATGCAGGCAAACAGCTGATGTCGCGGGAACGAGTGGCTCGCGTACTCGATGTTGACGACGACTGGTAAGAACGAGCAATCGGCGCTTTGTTTACCTTCGCGTGCGACTGGCACGAGCGCCGTTGCTGCAGTCGTTGGGTCTGGACGGAGCGGTTCTCCGGTTGGCTGGTGCCAAGAGCTCCTCATGAATTGCTGGTGGGCGTGTCTTCGGGGGGTGAGGATGGTTCTGTCTGAACGGGAGGAGGAGCGAGTAGCCTCCGTGGATCGTGTCGGACAAACTCCGGGCTGAGATCGACTGCTGCTGCCACCTAGACCGCCGATCCCACTATCAGCACAGACAGCCCCAGTGACGCTGGAGTATCGGCCCAAAATGGTGTGCCGGAGCCAAGGTGGAGCCGGCGTCGACAACGCCAACAACGGGCAGTGGGCGGGCCTGGAGCCGTTGCTGCCAGCGCCGAAGCGGCCGGGTCGATCGTCGTCGTGGAGTAGGCGGCAGTCCTGGCTTGTCCCTACGAGAGTCCCGTCATCCGGTTAGCCGAGCGCGACGACGAACCGGCGCGACGGCGACTGCAGGCCCGTGAGCTGCGGGAATGTGGTTCGGTTTCTGCCAAGTATGGTCCACCCGGGTTCGATCCCAGAGTGGTCCACCCGGGTTCGATCCCAGAGTGGTCCACCCGGGTTCGATCCCAGAGTGGTCCACCCGGGTTCGATCCCAGAGTGGTCCACCCGGGTTCGATCCCAGAGTGGTCCACCCGGGTTCGATCCCAGAGTGGTCCACCCGGGTTCGATCCCAGAGTGGTCCACCCGGGTTCGATCCGTACCAATTATCACAATTACTGCCATGAGGCCAGTAGTTCGTAATGGCCAGAGGCCCGGCTGCAAGAAGGCCTGTAGTTCGATGGCGGTGTATCGCCGGGAGTGGTGTTGCCGGGTAGGTTGCTGGGTTCGGAGTCGGTTCTCGGTCGGGGTGGTTGATTCGTGTCGAGTGTGGAGGAGATCTCTGGCGAGTTGCGGGCGGTGACTGCGGGTTTGGAGCGGGCGCGGAGTCTCACTGCGGCGGCTGATCATCAGGTTCAGCAGGTCGCTGCCCGGGCTGTGGGTGCGGGGTTCGCGGCGGTCGCGGCGGGGATGGCGCGGGTTCGTGCCTCGATTTCCGCTGTTCAGGCGGGGCTGGGTGGGGCCGCTGGGACGGTGGGTGAGGCGGCTACCGCTGCCGCGAGTGTGCCTCGGGAGGCTGCCACTCCGCAGGAGACCCTCTCCGGGTTGGCGCAGGTGCAGCAGGCGATCGCTGGTGCCCGTGAAGCCACAGCTGCGACGATCGGTCATGTCGATCAGGCCCGGCAACTCGTCGGTACGGTGCTGCGGGGCGGGCAGCCGGGCCCGCTTCTGCAGTCTCTTGACGGCGTGAAGCAGGTCCTGGTGCTGGTGGTGCAGCGTTGTGGCGCGGTGCAGCAGGCTGCGGAAGCGGCGATCGGGCAGGCGCGGGGATTGGGGTCGTCGGGAAACTGATCGGGGCTGGTCTTCCCACGCCGGCCAGCCCTGCGCCCATGACCCGCGGCGACACGCCTCGCGTCGTGTCCGAGCAGCAACAGGACGACCTTCCGGCGTGGGGGAGAAGAGCCACGGGGGTCGAGAACGGCACGCCGACGGGTCCGCGGACCCGAGTCGGCGCCAGGATCGACGACAGCAGCCGACGTGCTTTGGAGTTGGAGAACGAGTGCGCCGACACCGTCGCCGGCAAGGGTTACCGGGTGCATCAGAATCCCACGGGACAGCAGGTCGGCGACGCCCGTGACCGGACCGGTGACCGTGGTAGCCCGGACAAGGACCCGGACTATCTGATCGAAGGGCACGTCTTCGACTGCTACTCGCCGCAGGCCCGAACGTCGGTGCGCAACGTGTGGAGCCAGGTCCGGGAGAAGATCGACGATGAGCAGACCCAGCGGGTGGTGCTCAACCTCAAGGATTGGGAAGGTGACGTGGTGGCGTTACGGGTTCAGTTCGACCAGTGGCCGATCGATGGGCTGAAGGAACTGGCGGTGGTCACCCGCGACGGTACGATCCGTCAGATCGTCCGGCGAGACTGAGAGGGCGCCCCTGATGGCCGTGGAGTTCCGCCTGGTCCTGGCCGGTGACCCGCCCGTCGCCGAGGTAGCTGCCCTGACCGCTGCCGACCCCGGCGAAGTCCCACGCCCCACCTCGAACCCTGCCCTGCTCTCCGCCCGCCTGTACGACCAACGCGGCTACGCCATCACCGTCCGCGCCGGAACGAACGGCTACTGGGAAGCCGAAACCGACGACGAGGCCCGGTGGGAATGGGAACCCGCGACGTACGTGTCCGTCACCTTCTCCATGCGCGCCGACGACATCGCCGAAAAGGGGATCCCCAACATGGTGGCGGCAGTCAAGAGAGTCCTCGCCGGCCGTCACGAGGACGCGGCGTTGGTGCAGGACGGCAACTACCTTCTGCTGACCCGCACCGACGGTGTCATCCGCACCTACCGCCCGGACTGGTGGCACCACTACCACCTCGACCGGTCCGTCATCGGCTGACCTTCACCGCGTCGGGGACGCGGACGTCCGCAGTGGGTGTCGTCTCAGCGCGGCCCGGCCTGGCGGTCAGTGCTGCTGTTGGTCTTAAGTCATACCGGGCTGGGCGACCGAGGGTCCCAGGCTGGGGACGATCAAAAAGGTAACGGGGTGTTCCTGGAGCGGGTTACGGAGGGTGGTGGCGATGACAGTGAGAGCGACGCGCGTTGCCTCAACTCGGGAGAGGCTCAGGACGCCTCTGTGTGTCGACCCGTGGGCGGAGGCGCGAAGGGCGGTCAGGGGCGTTCGATGCGCACGGGATCGCCGCGGACCAGCTCGTCGTGGACGCGCCACCGGGCGGCAACGACCGCCCGCCCGGCCGCCTCGTCACCGGCCGCGAGCCGTTGCCGCAGTAGCCGCAGCGCGATGCTCCGGTTGAGGCCGAACTGCCGCTCGGTGTCGACCACCACGACGGTGCCGGTCGGGCGGTGGGTGGCCCGCACTGCGGTGCTGGCCTTGTTGCGGTGCTGGCCGCCGGGCCCGCCGGTGCGTACGGCCACCACCTTCACGTCGGCCTCGGTGAACGGATTGACCGCGGCGTCGACCTCGCAGCGCCGGGAGGCGACGTACCAGTTTTTCCGGCCGTGGCCGGCACGGTAGGGGCTGGGCGCCTGCCAGCACAACGTCCCGGTCCAGGCGGCGGCGAACGTCTCCGCACCCGCGCCGGTGAGCCGGATCAGGACTGACCGGTAGGTGCCGGGCCGGTCGCCGGCGACGCTTTCCAGCCGTACTACGCCCACATCGTGCTGGGTGGCGTCGGCGTCCAGTCGGCGCAGCAGCTGAGCCAGCGCCCATGCGCACTCCTGCGGGCCGCGGCCCGCCGACAGCAGCAGGTGCGGGATCACCGCCGCCCCCGCCGCCGGTGCTCGGCCTGCCGGCGCTCGGGTCGCCGGTCGCTGCGGGCCGCGGCCCCACGTCCGGCGTTTTGTAGGTGACCAGTGGGACCGTGGTCGCCACCGGGGTCGCCAGCCCGTGGCCGACCAGGTCGGCGATCACCTGCTCGATTCGCTTGTACGCGGTCGGGGCCTCCTCGAACAGCAGCTGCCGATCGCCGCAGACCACCAGCGAACCCACCGGGGTGCGGCGCAGCTCGTCGACCGTGTGCTTGGCCCGGCCCCGGCGCAGCGCGTCGGCCCGGGACATCTTGCGGCCCGCCCCGTGTGCCACCGAGTGGTTGGCCTGCGCGCCCGCGTGCGCGGCCACCAGGTACGACGGGGTGCCGCGGGTGCCGGCGACGAGCACGTCTCGGCCGTCGCCCGGGGCCGCGCCCTTGCGGTGCAGGTAGTGCCCGTCGCGTACCTCGACCAGGTTGTGGCACTGGTCGACGATCGGTGCTGTCGGCTTGGCGCCCAGCGCGATCGCGGTCCGGGCGGCCAGCAGCCGCCGGTTGAGCGAACCCCAGCGCACAGCGTCGTCGTGTCGGGCCAGGTACCCGGCCGGGTCGTCGGCGGGACCGGCGCCTCGCAGCTCAGTGTGCTCACGCAGGATCCGCTCGCCGAGGCCGCGCGACCCGCTGTGCACGACGAGAACGGTGTCGCCGGTGGCGAGTTGGAGCCGCGCGGCGTTGCCCGGGTCGAGAATCTCGCCGACGCGGGCCAGCTCGACGAAGTGGTTGCCCCGCCCGACGGTACCGAGACCGTCGAGGTAGCCGGCGGGGACGTTACCGTCCAGCACGGACCAGGCCGGGTCGTCGGCGTCCCGATTCGGGTCGAGCGGGCGGTCCAGGTCGGGAAAGCGGGCGGCGAGCCGCTCCGGCACGACCCGCTTCAGCGCGATCGGGAAGACGGCGATGCCGCAGCCGATGTCCGAGCCGATCAGGTGCGGGTAAAGCACCGTCGAGGTCATGGCGGCGCCGATAGGGGCACCCTTGCCGGGGTGCAGGTCCGGCATGCCGGCGACATGGACCATGCCGTCGAGGGTGGCCACCTGGTGGCACTGGTCGACGGCGTCGGACTCGACCCAGCTGGCCGAAGAGGCGAAGACGGTAACGGTGGCAGGAGTAGGTGCCGGCAGGGACTCCTGCCGGAAAGGCTTAACGGACAAGGACGCTCGCTTCTCGCCAAAGGGGGGATGGACGGCCACCGATCGCGAAGGCGTGGCGGCGACGAAGGTGCTCCCTCAGAACGTCATGCCCCCAGCGTCCCGGAACTCATAGTCGCCGGCAACAGACTTTCGGGCCCGTCCAAGCGAACCACCCCGCCGCCCGAGAACGTCCCCGCCCGGCCCAGCTAGGCACGGACGAGCGCGATGGCGCCGAAAATGCGCAGACTCGGACACGTTAACCCCCACGGATGGTCTTCACGGTAGATGGAGCGTCTCGGTGGGGGTTTCTGCTGTCCTGCGCTGGTGCGGGATCGCGGGTAGTCGATGCGCGGTGGCCGCGTCGGAGATCTTTGTGATGGTCAGTGTCCCGCCGATCGCGCAGGTGACGTGGAGCTCGTGTTCGAGTAGCGCGTCGGTGACCGTGTGGGGGTCGGCGGCCGGGATGCCGATCCATTCGGCGAGTTGTGTGATCGCTTTGGCTTCGTGGATGTAGACGTTGCGCGGCCGGGGCGCGTCACCTGTTGAGGCGGTGCGGTGGCCGTGGCGGCAGCGGTAGGCGGCGTGCTTGTTGACCCAGTGGGCGTCGAGGAACCGTCCGCATTCCTGGCAGCGGATCAGCCCGGTGAGCAGGTAGCGCCCGCTCGCGCCGTCGGCCGGTGCGGGCAGGGCGTTGGCCTGTTGGGCGGCGACGAAGTCGTGCTCGCTGACCAGCGGCGGATGCGCGATGTCCCGGGAAATCACCCATTGCTGCATTAGGTTCCAGCGGCGTGCCTCCGACTGGCCGAGGAGATCATCGGCGGCGTCGAGTGGGCCGCGGTCGGTGTGCTGCCGGTTCCAGACCTGCCGGCCGGTGTAGCGAGGGTTGGCGAGGATCGCCGCCACCGTGCGTAGCGTCCATCCCGTGCCGCTGCGGTGCGGGTTGCGGCCGGGATCGACGCGGGACGGGCAGGGTACATGCCGATCGTTGAGGTCGCGGGCGATTCCGGCGATGCTGCGGCCGGCGAGGCGCTGGGCGAACATCCAGTGCACATGCGGTGCAGTGGACGGGTCAGGTTCCAGCCGGTGGGCCATGCGTCCCCATTTGGCGTGTGCCCGGTTCGGGTGCGGGCCCGCGTCGGCCAGCCGGTAGCCGTAGGGCGGTCGGCCACCGAGATGCCGGCCTTGCTCGACCACCTGGGCGCGCATCGCCGCCTTGGCCCGAAACCGGGAGCGTTGGACCTCTCGTTTCGAGTGCACGCCGAGCAGGGCCAGCAGCGACAGGTGGAACTCGTTGCTGGCGTCGACCGGTCCGTTGAGTTCGGGCAGCCACAGCTGCACGCCGTACAGGTTGAACAGCGGCGCGAGGTCGCGGAACTGGTTGCCGTAGAACGCTCGCTCGAACTCGCCCACGACCACCGCGTCGAACCCCCGGCCAGGGTCCGCGAGAGCTGCCAGTAGCCGTGCGGCTTGCGGGCGGCGCGTCCAGGGCACCTGACGGGACTCGCCGACGTCGAAGAACTCGGCGACGATTACGCCCCGGCCGTCGATCACGTCCTCGGCGAAGTCGCGTTGCCACCGCGCCGACGACAACCGGTCCTGGAACTCCCGCGTCGACATCCGGCCGTAGAACGCGAATGGGATACCCAGCGGCTTTGATGTTGCCTGGTACCGCGTCCGGGGGCGGCCCCGCCGGGGCGGCTGCCGTATCCACCAGCCGAGCAGGTCAGGGCCGTCGAGTTCCGGCGTGTACTGCATCAGGACCTCCCATACCGAGGCTTACGGTCAGGCCTCGGTATGGATGGACAACGATGTAGTGGTTTGTTGGACTCGGCCACTCACCGCACCCGTCGGCGCGGAGGAGGGGTAAGGCTATTACTCGCCTGGCGCGGTGCCAGTGTCGGCCGTGTGTCGGTATCCCCGCCCGAACTTGCTGGAGTCCTCTCTCCGCCAAAGTGGGGATAGCTCACCGCATGGTCTACACCGGGCGACCCTTCACCCGAGGTTTCCCCGCCGGAGTGTAAGACAGTGCGACGGGTCGGCTGTGGTGGTATGGCACGGGGCCCTCCAAGGCCAGTGGCGCCGACGGTGCCAAGTGGACTGCCCCGCCGGTCCTCCAGCCATGCCATAGCAAAGGTTTCCCGTACGGACTGCCGGGACACACCCGATCTTCGTCTGGAAGTGTGGTCGGCTGGGGCGATGTGCTGCGGTCAATGGATGTTCTAGCGTCTCGGCTCGTGCGTTTTCTTCACACCTCGGACTGGCATCTGGGCCGCCATCTGCACGGCATCAGCCTGCACGACGCGCATCAGGCGTTCATCGACCACCTCGTCGAATGCGCTCGGAGCGAGCGGGTCGATGCGGTGCTCATCGCGGGTGATCTCTACGACCGGGCGGTGCCGCCGCCGGACGCGGTCGGTCTGTGGGATCAGGCGCAGACACGGCTCGTGCTGGAGGCGGGAACCCAGGTGGTCGTCATCGCCGGGAACCATGATTCGCCGGCGCGGTTGGGTGTCAGTTCCCGGTTGCTGGAGCGGGCCGGTGTGCACGTGCGGGTGGGCACGGGTGCGGTGGGTACGCCGGTGCTGCTGGAGGATGAGGACGCGAGGGTCGCTTGCTACCCGGTGCCGTTCCTCGAACCGGCGTCGGCGGTGGCCGCCTGGGGGGTCGAGGATCGGAGTCACGCGGCGGCGCTGCGTGCCGCGACGGGTAGGGTTCGGTCGGATCTGGCCCTTCGTCCCGGCTATCGGTCCGTTGTCATGGCGCACGCCTTCGTGTCCGGCGGTCAGGGTTGTGACACTGAGCGGGACATCAGCGTGGGTGGGGTGCAGCATGTGCCCGGTGCGGTGTTCGAGGGCGTCGACTATGTGGCGTTGGGTCACTTGCACGGGCGTCAGCGTCTGGCCGACGGGTTGCGGTACAGCGGTTCACCGCTGGCGTTCAGCTTTTCCGAGGCCGCGCACGTCAAGTCGTCCTATCTGGTGGATTTTGGCGTCGACGGGCTGCGCGGTGTGGAGGAGGTTCCTGCTCCGGTGCCGAGGCGGATGGCCCGGCTCACCGGCACCGTGGAGGAATTGTTGAACAGCCCTGCCTACAGCGCGTATGAGCAGTGTTGGGTCGAGGCGACGTTGACCGATGCGGTGCGTCCGTTGTCGCCGCACGAGCGGCTCAAGCGTCGGTTCCCACATCTGCTGAAGCTCGTGGTGCCGAGCCTGGCCGTCGAGGTGGGCGGCCGGGATCTCGCCGATTTGGATCGGCTGTCACCGGTGGAGGTGGCGCTTGACTTCGTGACCGAGGTGCGTGGTCGGCCGGCGGACAACGACGAGGTCGCGCTGCTGCAGCGGACCTTCGACGAGCTGCGCCGGGTGGAGGTGACCCGCTGATGCGACTGCACCGGCTGACCATGACCGCCTTCGGGCCGTTTCCTCACACGGTGAGCGTGGACTTCGAGGCGCTCACGGCCGACGGTCTGTTCCTGATCCACGGGGATACCGGCGCGGGGAAGACCACGATCCTGGACGGGATCTGCTTCGCCCTGTACGGGTCCGTGCCCGGTTTCCGGGACGATGCCAAGTCGCTGCACTCGCAGCATGCCGCCGTTGGTGTCGGCCCCCGGGTCGAACTGGACGTCACCCTGACCAACCGACGGCTGTTGATCAGCCGCAGCCCGGAGTGGATGCGTCCCCGTAGACGCGGCAGCGGGACCACCCGGCAACAGGCCCTTATCGAGATCGTCGAACAGCTCCCGGACCGGACCGAGTTCGTCACCAGGGACCACCGGGAAGCCGCCGACCTGATCAGGGCGGAGACCGGCCTTGACGTCCAGCAGTTCTGCCAGGTGGTCCTGCTGCCCCAGGGCGGGTTCGCCAGGTTCCTGCAGGCGTCTGCCGACGACCGTCAGGGGCTCCTGCGGCGCCTCTTCGACATCGAGATCTTCACCCGCGCCGAGGGATGGCTGGCGGAGCACCGGACGCAACTCGGCCAGCAGGAACGCGCGGCCCTTGGCACGATCCGCGACCTGACGCAGCGCTTCGCCGAGGTGGTCAAGGTCGAGGTGCCCGCCGATCTCGACAAGCCTGACACCTTGAGTGAGCTGGACGCCTGGGCCGCCGTGCACCGAAACCGGGCCGCTGACCTGGTGGAGGCCCTGGCCCAGAACATGGCCGTGGGTACGGCGGAGGAGCAGCGCCTCGACCAGGTTCGGCAGGCCGCCGCGACCCTCGCCGGGCAGCAACGGGAGTATCAGGCGGCGGTGCAGCAGCGCGATGAGCTGACGACACGCAAGCCGGAGCGTGACCGCTGGAAGCGCCAGCTCGACTCCGCCCGCGCGGCAGCGACGCTGAAGCCGTACCTCGACCAGGTCGACCGGCGGCACACCGACCTCGACCTGCTCCGCCGCACGACGATCGAACACCTCGCCTCGCTGCCCGCTGACGTGGCGGTGCTGCCGGACCGTATTGCGCTGACTGTCCCGGACGGTGGGGACGCCGTCGACGTGGCCGACCTCGACGTCGACGCGCTGAGTCGGGCGGAACAGACCCGCACCACGCAGCTGCGTGCCGCCGAGGCCGCGATCGACAGCGAGGCGCGACGGACCACGCTGCGAGGGCAGCGGACGGCGGTCGGCAAGAAGCTCGAAGATCTGGCCAGCCGGAGCGAGAAGGTCAACGCCCGCCTGGTCGAGCTGCCGGTCGAGCATGCCGAAATCACTGGCCGGCGCGAGCAGGCCCTGGCGGTGGCCGCCGACCGGGAGGCCGCCGAGCTGCGGCTGGACGAGGCGCAGAAGCAGGCCAAGGCGTGCAAGCGCCGCGACGACCTCACCGCGCAGCTTGCGACCGCCGAGGAGGAACGGCGTACTGCCGTCGACCGCCACCAAGCCGCCGAGGCCCGGCACCTCGACGTACGGCAGCGTCGGCTGGCCGGCATGGCCGCGGAGCTCGCCGGTGAACTGCGGCCCGGTCAGCCCTGCGGGGTCTGTGGCTCCCCGGAACACCCCGAACCCGCGCAGGCAGCCGCCGACGCCGTCTCCGCCGCCGACGAGGACCACGCCAAGACGGAGGCGGGCGAACTGCTCGACGAACGTCGCAGCGCCGAGATCACCGTCGAGCGCATCAAAGCCCAGCTCAACGAAGTCACCGAGACGGTCGGTGACCTGACCGCAGCCCATGCGAAGTCGACGGTCACCGAGGCACGCAAGGCGGTGCGGGCGGCGACCGAGGCGACGAAACTGGCCGACGAACTCGGCACCCACCTGGAAACCCTCGACGTGATGCTGGCCGATCAGCACCGCGAAGCCGCCGACATCGGCCGCGACGAAGCGGTGGCGAACGCCCAGCAGGCCGCCCTGACCGCGCAGATCAACGAACTCGACGAGACCATCGACGCCGTCCGCGGCCAGGACAAGACCCTGCGGGTGCGGGTGACCCGCCTGACCGGGGAAATCGCCGAGGTCAGGACCGCAGCGACCAACCTGGGGCAGTGGCTACAGGCAGGAAGGGAACTCGCCGACGCCCACCGGGAGGCGCAGCACCACCTGCACCTGTCGGAGTTCGCCGACACCGTGGCAGCGCGGGCCGCAGCCCTGACCGACCCCGAGATCGTCGACCTGCAGAAGCGTATCGACGCTTTCGACGGCGAGTACCACCAGGCCGCAGGACGAGCACAGGACCCCACCCTGCTCGCCGCCGCACACCAACCATCACCGGACGTTGAGGGCAGCGAACAGACCTACCAAGCCGCCCGACTGCGGGCCACGGAGCTGCACGCCCAGCATGGCCTCGCCGTCGAGCAACACGACCGGCTGAAGCAGCTGGGCCCGGATCTGGTCAACGCCCTCGCTCAGTGGAGACCCATCCGCGCTGAGTACGAGATCGCCAACCGCCTCGCCCAACTCGTCGAGGGCAAGAGCAGCGACAGCGGTACCCGGATGACCCTCTCCACCTATGTGCTGACCCACCGGTTCCGGCACGTCGTCACGTCGGCGAACACCCGACTCGGGCAGGTCACCCACAACCGCTACCTGCTGCGCCATGTCACCGAGTCGGACACCGGCCGCCGCGCCGGCCGCAATGGGCTCGGCTTGTCCGTCGTCGACGCCTGGACCGGCCAGGAACGCCGCCCGGCCACCCTCTCCGGCGGGGAAACCTTTCTGGTCTCGCTGTGCCTGGCGCTCGGCCTCAGCGATGTCGTCCTGGCTGAGGCTGGCGGCACCCAACTCGGCAGCCTCTTCGTCGACGAAGGCTTCGGGACTCTCGACCAAGAGGCACTCGACCAGGTACTCGACGCCCTCGACGGCCTGCGCTCAGGTGGCCGTACCGTCGGACTGGTCAGCCACGTCGCGGAACTACGTCGGCGGATTCCATCCCGCCTCTACGTCCGTAAGACAGCCACCGGCTCCACCGTGGCCGTCGAAACCCAAGCAATCGACTGAGGACACTTTGTCTACGCCTGTTACTCCCGGTCAAGCTCAGCTACCAGGGCTTTAACGACTCCGGTTGGTCAAGCCACTACCACCAAACAACGATCCCCGCGGGCCGCGTCTCCGGGCCGTGAGGAACGCCAAGTGTCCCGCGCTTTGTTCAAGTTGCGAGTGTCGGTGACCCGACAAAACCTCGAGCGCGGGGATGCTGCACTGGTCAGCTGTCCGGCTGGTGCTACGAGTGATCAGTTGACGAGGCTCGCGTAGGTCACCGGAGGCCCTTGTCGAGCCGGATGTGACGGTGCGCAACCTTATGATCGCGTAGCGGCTCGTGTTCGGCCTGGCAAGCGCGTCTCGTGGCTGGCCCGAGCGCGAGCCCTGCGATGTGGTGTGGGAGGGGATGTGTGTGCGGCCGGACGGCGCAGAGCTCGACGACGATGAGGAACGGTCGGCTGACGGCCCGGATCTGTGGCAGCTGGCCGGGCTGCCCGGCGGGTTGCTGCAGGCCAGCTATCTGACGAGCCGGTTCTCGGCCCAGTACCGGCTGATCGTCGATGTGCTGCTCGCCGAGCAGGAGCACACCCTGACCGGGGTCGCGGCCACTGAACTGCCCGGGCTACTGCGCCGCCGTCTGCAGGTGCTGGGTGTCGATCCGGGGCTCCTCGACGACCCGGCGTTCAAGCTAAAGGATCGGATGGGCCGTCTCGAACGGTGGGGTGTCGTCTACCGGTTCCAGGATAAAGCGGTCCGAGACGCGGAGTTCGTTCTCGACCGGGACCGGTACCAGCTGACCGAGACCGTCGCCGAACTACACCGGGCGATCACGTCCCTCGGCGACGACACCGCCGCAGCCGCCGCTGCAACCCTTGCCCCCGGGATCCTGATGGCCAACCTGACCCTGCTGTATGAAAGCGCAGAGGCGGACCCGGCAGGGGCGGCGGCTGCCTGGTCCGTGATCGCGACGACGCACCAGTCAATGGTGAAGGCCGCCGCAGGCTGGCAGGCACGGCTCGCCGGTGCGCTCGCTGGCCCGCCGACACTGGAGAAGATCACCACGGTCCAGGAGACCCTGCGCCGTTACGTGGATATGTGGGGCGCCGGCGTCGACACGCATTCAGAAGCGATCACCAATCTCGCGGCGAGGCTCGCGTCGCTGTCGATACCGGCGTGGCGGCGCATCGCTGTGCACACCCTCGGCGCGAACGCGGACGAGCCAGCGATCGAAGCGCTCGTCAACGCCCACCTGCTCACCCTAGAAACGCTGCGTCGCTGGTTCGACGGACCGGACTGCCAGGCCCGTAAACTACGCCGACAGATGCGCGACACGATCGGGCCGCTGTTGCGCGGGCAGCGGACCTTAGCCGCCGTCGGCGGGCACGTCTCTCGCCGAGCGGAACTCATCGATCTGGCGACCCGCCTGGAATCGACCGCGGACGACGACGCCGCCTGGCGGCTGTGGTGCAGCTCGACCGGGCTATTCTCCGCCCGGCATCTGCCCGGCGCGGGGGACCCACCGGCGGGCAACCCCGGCGCCGTGTCGTTCTGGGATGCCGATCCGGTCCCCGTGGAGGCCCGCCTGCGCAAGCAGGGCCCGAAAGCAACGACCGGGACCGCAGCGCGGATTCCCGACCGGACCGGCGCGAAACGCGCTGCCCGCGAACGGGCCGCACAGGCTGCCGCGCAGGCCGCGATCACCGAATCGGCAATTCTCGCCCGCTCCGGGCAACGGCTGTCGCAGTGGCAGGACCTGACCGCCGCCGAACTGCAGATGCTGCTGGTCCTGCTCGGCACGGTCGCCGCCGCCCAACCGGACGGCACCGGCCGGCGATCTGCGACCACCGGAGACGCCCGGTGGCTCCTGCGCGCCGACCCGCCGGAGGACGGTGCGCCGGCCGCAGTCGTGCACACGCCGGACGGCCGGCTGGTACACCCCGACATCGTCCTGCACATCACCCCAGCCGGGAGCCGGCCGTGAACACATCTACCTCCGCGTCCGTGCGGGAGGCGCAGCAGGCGTTCCTCGGCCTGCTCGCCCAGCCACTGGTTACTCCGGCCACGAACCGGGTCCTGCACCGACACGTCCTGCGCCACCAGCGACAGATCACCGAGCATGCCCGTCGGGCCGGGTACCGGATCCAGCGGGTCGGCCGGGCCGTACGCCTGATCCGGGTTCCGATCGCCGGGACCGTTACGGCCCCACCCCGCCCTGCGGATGCACCTGGCCGACGGCTGCTCTCGCTCGCCTGCTGCCTAGCCGCATGCTGCGAGGAGATCTCCGGGACGGTGACGCTGCAGCGGCTGTCCGACATGGTCCGGGACTTGACCTCCGCGCCCGGGGTCACCGTCACCGGCTACGACCCGGAGCAGAAACCGCAGCGTCGGCTGCTGCGTGACGCGGCTGCCCTGCTCGCCAGGTGGGGTGTGCTGCGCCGCCGGACCAGCGACGAGAAGATGCTCTACGACTGGACCGAAGACGGGGCCGGGCCTGGTGCCGGCTACGAGGTTGACCGGGACGCGCTGCTGCTGTTGACCAGCCCTGATGTGCTCGCCGCTGCCGTGCAACCGCAGGACACCGACACCGATGCCGAGCAGATCGCCGCAACCCGTACAGTCCGGCAGTTGCGTGCCCTGCTGGAAACTCCAGTCGTCATCTACGCGGATTTTGACGAGCAGGACGCGGACGCGTTGCGTAAGGCCCGCGGGCTGCGCACCGCCGACCTCGCGCAGATGACCGGCGGGACGGTCGAGGCCCGCGCCGAAGGTCTCGTCCTCGTGCTGCCCGAAGACCCCGATCGGTCGCCGACCGTGGCCGACTGGCCGCGCGCGCGAGCGGCTGATTGGGTGGCCCTGTTGATGGCTGACCTTGCTGGACGGCATGGCACCCGTACCGCGTCCGGCACGGTGGTACTCACCGACAGGCAGGTGGACGAGGTCGTCGAAGACCTGATCGGCTGGCGCGGCGAGTACATGTCCAAGGACCAGAAGACCGTTCCCGGCACGGTCCGCGTCGACGCGGAAACGATCCTGACCGAGCTTGGTTTGCTGCGTGTCGGACCAGGCCAGTCATGGACTTTGTCTCCGGCCGCGGGCAGGTATCGCGACCCCGACGTCACCCTCATCGACCCATCGGAGACGACCCGATGACCACGACCGACCTGCCGACCCCAGGCCCGGCCGCCACCGACGGGCAGCTGGCCGCGTGGCGCGACGCGGTCACCACCGCCGGCCTGCCCGACCCGGCCCGCCCTCGATGGCAGGTACTGCGCGCCGGGGTGGTCGGCCTGTGGGAATTTGATGTGGCCGAGTACTGGTTCGCCGACGGCCGCGCCCAGTTCGTCGGGCAGAACCAGTCTGGCAAGTCGACGCTGATGGCGCTGACGACCCTGCTCATGCTCGCCGGCAGTCTCGACCGCAAATACGTGGACACGTTCGGCCAGTCCGACAAGGAGTACCGGTACTACGTCGAACCGGTCGCCGACGACCGCGACCGGCGGGATGCCTCCGCCTCCACGAACCGCGGCTGGGCGTGGGTCGAATACGGCCGAATTGGCCCGTTCGGCACACCGGAGTTCTTTACCACCATGCTGTATACCCAGACCAAACGCGGCGTGGCGCAGATGACCCGCGCTTGGGTCGTCTGCCACGGCACCGCCCGGGTCCGCGCCGGCCTAGACCTGGCCGCAGGCCAGGCGGTCACCGAACCCAAAGCCCTCGAAGCCGTGGACGGCGTCACTGTGTACCCAAAGGGCCAGACCTACGCCGAGCGGCTCGCCACTGACCTGTTCGGGTTCGACGACACCGACCGGTACGCGACCGTGATCGAGATGCTGAAGGTGCTGCGCACTCCACACCTGGGGCAGAAACTCGACCCCGATTGGTTCACCTCCCAGATCCGCTCGGCGCTGCCACCGGTTGCAAAGAGCGAGGTGACCGAACTCGCCCACGGCTGGCAGGAGCTCGAACAGCTGGCCCGCGATCGGGACTCGGCCGAGGAGGCCCGCAAAGCAATCGCCGTCTACCTCACGAGGGCATGGCGACCGTGGGCTGACGCCGTCCTTCGTCTGCACGCCGACACCCTGATCGCCGCCGACAACTGTGTCACAGAGGCACGTGCGCAGGTCGGGGCCGCGAAGGCCGACCTGGACGACGCCCGCAAACGCCTGGACGAGGAGGCGAGAAACACCCAGCACCTCGAAGAAGCTCGCGACCGTACGCGCACGGAACTGATGCAGTTGTTGCGCTCCGCGGCGTACACGACCGCGGTAGAGCGGGCCAACGATGCCAAGCGGTTGCGCACGGAAGCGAATGCGGCGAAACGCCGCGCGGAGAAAGCCGTCGCTCGCCTTGAACGGACCCGCGCTGACCTCGAAGCGGCCAAGTCCGAGCAGGAGAAAGCCGACGAAGAACACGGAAACGTTGAGCAGGAGCTGAACGTCGCCCTCCGCCGTGCGGTCGAGACAGCGGCGGTTGCCAGGCTCGGCGACCAGGTTCCGCAGTGGGCAGCATCCGGCGACGTCGACCGGTTCGACGCAGCGATTGCCGCCCGCCGCGCCCAGGTCGGCACGTTGCGGAAACTGATCCGCGCCGCCAGCAAAGCGTCCTCGGCATGGCAGGTCCGCGACGACGTGGCTCAGAAGGCGCAGGAGCAGCTCGACGAACGCACCGAGGCAGCGGAGGCCACCGAACACGCCCTGGCGCAGGCGTTGCAAATCCTGTCCGACCAGCTGGAGCGGTGGGCAACAACACTCGGCGATGTGTGCCCGCCGGTCGAGGTCCGCGACGCGTGGATCACCGCCGTTACGGCCCAGACGGGAACGCTCCGGCCACGGGAGGTACTGACCGGCCTGCTGACCCGGGAGTGGCTCGACCCAGCAACCGAGCCCCTCACCACCCGCGTCGCTGAACTACGGGCCGCGGCAAAAACTGCAGCCGCCCGCGCCGCCGAAGCCGAACGCGACGCTGACACACTCGAAAGCGCCGGCGACCCGACGCCCGATTCGCCAGTGCTGTGGATCCGTCGTGACCGGCCATCATTCCCGTCCGGTGCAGGCGCCCCGCTGTGGCGTCTGGTCGACCCGGTCGACGGTCTCGACCCAGTAGTCCTCGACCAGGTGGAGGCCAGCTTGTCGGCCGCGGGTTTGCTGGACGCCTGGGTGACTCCCGACGGTGTCTGGGCACCGGACCGCGACGGGGACGAACTCATCATCGTCCCCGGCACCGTCCCGGCCGGCACGGGAAACCTTGCGCAGGTGCTGCAACCGGCCGAGGACGCCGGCAACCTGTCCGCCGCGGTACTGCGGATCCTCGCCGGCATCGGGTACACCACCGACGGGCCGTTGACCGCACCGACCTGCCTGGCCGCCGACGGACGCTGGCAGGCCCCCGCTGCGGCGGGCCGGGCTGGAACCGCGACGCATGGTGCCGAGCTCATCGGCACCGCCGCTCGGGCTGCCGCCCGCCGCCGCAAGATCACCGAGTTGCGTGCGCAGGCGACCGGGTTCCGGGCCGAATTTGGGCAACTGGCCGGTGATGCGGACCAGGTCGGTGAGCAGATTACGAGCTTGCGGGCGGCAGCGGATCAAGCGCCTACCGACGTGGATGTCGTTGCAGCCGCTGCTGCACACACTGCTGCGGCTGGCGAGGCGGACAAGGCCTCCAACGCTTACCGTGATGCTCGCGGCCGCGAACAGGAAGCCCGACGTGTCTCGGACACGGCGACCGGAGAGGTGACCAGGTACGCCGCCGAAAACCTGCTGACGACCGGCGAGGAGCAACTCGACAACCTCGCGGGGGCCCTCGATGCGGCTGCGACCGCCTCCGGCGGTCTTCGTCTCGCACTCTCCGCCCAGAAGGCGGCCATGTCGGCGGTCATGGCCGCAGCCGGACGGGTCGCGATCGAGGACAGCCGAGTCCATGAGGCCGCCAGCACCGCCGAGGACGAGGCGCAAGCAGCGCAGACCGCAGACGTGAACGCGACGCTGGCCGAAAAGTCCGTAGACGCTGACGCCCAGCAACTGTTCGCCCAGGCTGAACGCCTGGAACGCCAGGTTGAGGAGTACGGGCCGTCGATCTCGGCGAGCAAACGCGAAGGCCTCGCCCGCTCGGCGGCGGCCGGGGAGGCGAACTCCAGCTGGCAGCAGCGCTGCAACGACCTCACCGCTGCTCTCGAACGTCGGGACATCGCAGCTGCGGCATGGTGGGTGCCGGTCGACGCCGGCCTGGCCGCAGCCCGCAACCTCACCGTTCCGGACAGCCGGGATCTGGATGCCGCGCTCGCGCATGCTCGCACGGCTGCCGACCAGCTACGACCTCAAATGTGGCCGGAGCTGCTCGACGAGAAGGCCAGGCGAGCCGAGGCGGCGTTGTCGCGCATGCTCGGCTCGTCGCTAGTCGACCTTCGCACAGTCCTGGAAACGTCTGGCGGCCGGTCGGTGATCACCACAGAGGCCGACGAGCAGCACCCCCTGCCATCGGTCACTCTGATCGTGGACGCCTCCGGCACCCAGCTCGATCCCGCTGATGCAATCCGGCATCTGCAGATTCTGGTCGAGGATCTGTCGCGCACCCACGACGAGAAGCTGCACCAGATGTACACCGAGCTGCTGTCATCGACTTTCATCGACCATCTCGCCGACCGGATGAAGAAAGTCATCAAGCTCCTCGACGTCGTCAACGACGTACTCAGAAAGCATCCGACCGGGGCGAACAAGACCACGCTGCGGCTGCGCCGCGTTCCAGCCGAAGGGCAGGAGCCTGGATTCAAGATCCTCAAGGCATTGCAGGAAGGATCGATCGAATCCGAAAGCGCACAGCAGCAAATCCAACTGTTCCTCGGCGCCCGGCTGCGCGAGGCGCAGGACGCCGGCCTGGTCGGCACCGAAGACTGGACCGACCGTCTCGCGGAACTCCTCGACTACCGGGCCTGGTTCGACATCGTCGCCCAATACAAGGTGGGTGACGGCGACGACGAGACCCGCTGGAAAGACTTGACGAGGAAGGTCCACGGCGTCGACTCCGGCGGCGGAAAGGTGGTCACTCTCCTCCAGCCGCTGCTGGCGACGCTGGTCGCCTTGTACTCCGAATCGGAGGACGCGCCGCGGCCGTTGTGGCTCGATGAGGCGTTCGAAGGCGTCGACCCGAGCAACCGGGCCACGATGATGCGAATGCTCACTGACTTCGACTTGGACTTCCTCCTCGCCGGACCGGCGCCGCTCGTCGCGGTCGCGCAGGTCCCGACAGCCGCGCTATGGATCATCACCCGCGCCCCAGCACCGGCCGACGGCGTTGACCTGTCCCTGATGCTGTGGGCCGGGAAAACCCTGGAACAGGTTCCGGTCGGCGACTACGCAACCCGAATCCTCACGCCGCGTCGCCCAACCGACGACGCCGGTCCGGACTTGTTCACCACCATTGCCGAAACAGGCGGCCCAGCCGGGCCGAACCACACCGGCAACGACGTGGGCGTGCCAGCGAGCATCGTCGCCGTGGACACGGGCGGGCCGGCATGACCGCCGCAACGGATCGATGGGCGGCTGAGGCCGGCCCGCAGAAGGTACTCGCGGCAGTCCGTAAGCTGTTGGAAGAGCACCGCACAGGAACCGGGGTCGCCGTCCGTGTAGCCCTGACCGAGCCCGAACGGGCGCAGGTCGGTCGGATCCTCGGCCTGGACTGGGAAACATCCGGCGGACCGATCACCCTCGGCAAGCTGCGGGCCGCGCTGACCCGCGCCGGTGACGACCTGCTCGACCTACTGACCCGCACCGGCGGCCCAATCGTCGACGTCCGCGGCCGCAGGGAGCAGGCCGCCGCGCTGGCGGCCGCCACCGTCGAATCCGCCTATACCACCCTCGACAAAGCCGGGCTGCCCACGCACGCAGTGGAACTGGCCCGAACCCGGCGATGGCTTGAACGCCCTAACCTGGACCTGGCCACCAGCCGAGCCGCTGACCTCACACGGCTGTGGCAGACGCTGCCCGGCACCGGCCGACCCCTGGCGGAGGTGGCGAACAGCCTCTTCGCCGACCCTCACCGACTGGACCGCGACACCGACCTGGGCCGGATCGCCGCCCGCCTGCTCGCGGCCGCCACCGCCCTACCCGCCGACGCCGCAGCCGCCGCTGACACGGCGCTCGGCGCAGCCCGGTGGCGGCAGGTGTGGGCCGGACACGGGGTCAGCTGCGACGAAGTGTCCGCCACCGTCCTGGTCCTCAACCTCCCGCTCACCGGGACCGCGCCGGCAACGAGGATCGCGGATGCGGCCGCCGGGTGCGGCGAGCCAGTGTGGCTGACCAGCCGGTCACTACGCGGCGAATGGGCACCCTGCCCGGACGTGGACATGGTCCGGGTCTGCGAGAACCCGGCAGTAGCGGAAGCCGCTGCCGAGCGTCTCGGCCAGACCTGTCTGCCGCTGGTGTGCATCTACGGCCGGCCATCGTCGGCGGCCTGGACACTCCTGCGCGGCCTGGCCGGCGCCGGCGTGCGGCTGCTGGTAACTGCGGACAGGGACGACGCCGGCCATCGGTTCCTCACGGAAATGCTCTCTCTCCCCGGCGCCACCGAATGGCTCACGGACGCCGACGGTGTGTACGAGGAGGCCCGCCTGGACGCGCTGATCACCGACCTGACCCCGGCACTCAGCGTCGCCGCCATGCGTACGACAGATGATCCTGGCCGCATACCGGGCCCTGCTCGCTCGAATGGACTGATCTGACGTCGCCCGCGCGGCCCTACTCGCCGGCGGCTGACACCCTAACAGCGCCATGCCTCGCGCTACGTGCCTCCCACCGTGCATCGCCGAGATCGCCGGCCAGGTCCATACAGCCTGCGTCAACGGCCGCACGCAGCACCTCAACCGCTGCCACAGTCGGGGCCAGCGCCGTGGTGCGCGTTCAGGTCACCGCCCGCGGCCAGCACCTTGACGTCCGCGAGCCGCCCCTGCGCCACCCAGAGCCGGAGCCCGAGCTTCATTGGCAACGCTCCGGCCCGAGCGGGCCGCCCGTTCGTACAGCAGCTCCGCATAGGCGAAGCGCAAAGGCCACGCCCTCGGGGAACTTCACCGGACCCTGCGGTTACGTAGGACGAGGATCGCCAGCGGACGAGATCGGCCACCTTTCGTTGTGACGCTCGCCGGAGTCAGCCGTCCTGGCAGGTGCATCCCGATCGGCCCGCACACTCCCGGCACTCGGGACATCGAAACCGCGATCCGGGAACGCTTTCTGCGGCGGTGCACGGCATCGCCAGCACATCCGCGCCGGCTGTCCGGTCGACGCGATCCCCGTTGGTGGTGTCGATGATGGCATTGTGCGGCCACAGCACCGGGTACCGAGCACCGCAGGAGCAGACCCGGCTGCCCCAGATGGCCTCGCAGTTGCCGCACCGGGCGTGGAAGGTGTCGCGGTCCCGCATGTGCAGCCGCGCTCCGGGCTCTTGGCAGAGCGGGCAGGTGTCGAACCGGCCGAAGGCCGCCCCCGCCGCATCCAGGGCGGCCGTCAGCTCTGCCGGCAGAAGCTGACTGTCCCGGCTCGGGCCCTGGTGCCGGTCCACCGCCTCCCGGAGCAAGTGCGACCGCTCCTCGGGGGTGGGTCGGCGGAGCAGCAGCACCCGCCCGCCGCCCACCGGGCGCAGCCAGTTCCTCGCCGGCAGCGTCGGCACCCCAGCGGGCAGCGCCACCGGCAGGGGGTATCCGTGGCTGAACCACCGGCCCTGCAACGTCCACCGGAGGGCCCGCCCCAGCCGCTCCTCGCCCTCGACCTCGAGCGGGCTGATCGGCACGAGGCAGGCCGTCGTCCCGAAACCCGCCGGATGCAAGCCCCGACGTACCGGACGGGGCAGCGATGACCGGGTGGCCCGCAGGCCGGGATAGACCACAACGACCGGACCGGGAAGTGCCGCCAGATCGGCGAGCCAGCCCTGCCGGACCGGTTCGGGGACCTCCGCGCCGAGGTCTCGCGGGTCGGTCACGATTCGGGTCACTTCCGTCCCGCCGGAGTGAACGCCGACCGAACCGTCCTCGCTCATCGACCACGTCAACTCCTCCGCCGGGCCGCGCAGCCGGAGCTGGTTGCCCGCTGGCGGAGCCGGGGCATCCGGGTCGTCCGGCCGGTACCCCAGCAGCGCCAGGGCACGCAGCGACAGCGCGGCGACGTACACTCGGTAGGCGGCGGGGAATTCCCGGCTGTCGGCCCGTGCCTGGTCCGTATCCGCCGCCTGCTGCACCGCCCAGCGCTCCCAGAGCTTCCCGACGCGCCGGTACCGACGGTCGTTGGTGAACAGGTTCGTCCACCTGAGCCGCATCGGTACCCGCGCCCGCCGGTCGGCGTGGGTGAGTGCGGGGGAGTGGCGCAGGGCACGTAGCCGGCCCCGCGCGTTCGCCAGTGCCGCGTGGGTCGCCTCGATGGCGGCGGCCGACGCCGCCTTGTCCGCCACCGCCACCGCCACCAGCTCGGCGATCCGCTCGCGCCGCCGCCAGGAGCTGGTGCCATGCAGCGCGCCCACGAACGCGCTCATGTCGGCGAGGCCCGCGCCGAGCAGGGTCAGTTCGTGGATCCGCCTGGTCAGATACTCGTCCAACCGGTCCACCAGTTGCGCCGCGACCTGATTCTCGTAGAAGTCGACGTCCTCGACGTAGCGAAGGGACAGCACTCGCAGCGGATGGATGCGTCCGTGCTCGACCCCGGCCCATTCCTCCGGATGCCCGGCGAGTCGCGCCAGTCCGGCCGGTGGCACCCGGCGGGCAACGTCCGCCCGCACCACCTCCTCCGTCCGCGCGAGGCGGTCGTGCGGACGGAGGCAGACGTGCGCGAGGCTGTCCAGGCCGCGCTGGACCTCCCGGTCGAAGTCCCGCAGCGAAGCCCGCTCGACGGTGTCCGGGACGAACATGTTCGTCGCCATCCAGGCGCTGACGTCGCAGGCCCGGGCGAGAACCCGCGAGGTGTCGATGATCGATCCCACAACCAGGGGGTCGGTAGCACTCGTCCGATCGGCCACGTCAGCTCTCCCGGCGGTGCACTTCGTCGTCGAGCAACCGGACGCAGCGAACCGGCTCACCCGCCATCTTGTGCAGGTCCCACGCCGTGCGGATCGCCTCCCGCAGCTTGCCGAGGCCCGTCACAGTGACGTCGTACCGGCCCCGGACGGTGCGGAGCACCTTCATCGCCAGGAAGTGGTCGGCTGCAAGGGACCGCCCGTCCTGGTCGGCGTCGCCGTACTCGGGCTGCTCGCCTGTCGGGTCACCCTGCCGGGCCGCCACCACCACCGGCGTGAACGTGCGCAGCTGCTTCTCCACGCGAGGGCCGAGGAGGGCCCGGCCGTGCTCCTGGAGGTCGCCGGTGAGGTACTCGACGAACGCCAGGACGGCCTTCTCGTCCTCGCGATGTGCCCGTCGCGCCTGCTTAAAGGCCCGCCGCAGGGCGTCCGTCCCGTACGGCGGCAGGGCGGGCACCGGCCTCCGGTCTAGCCGGGGCCGCTGCGCCGGCAACTCCATCAGGTGCGCCCGGTTGTACGTCTTGTCGGCGAACTCCAACGTGGACTCGTCCTGGTTGGCGGTGCCGATGAACCACACATTGGGCGGCAAGACGATGCTCGTGCCGCCGACCAGCTGGCGCGGCGCCCGGCCGTCCCCGCGGGTAACCAGCTGGATCGGCACCCCGTCGTCATTCTCCAGCTTCGACAGGAGCACCGAGAAGTACTGCTCGGGCCGGGACAGGTTCATCTCGTCCAGCACGATGAAGAACGGCCGGTCCCGGTGCCGAGGTGTCTGTGCTCGATAGAGCGCCTGCAGGAACTCCGTCTCCTCGAACCGTCGCTCAAAGGTGTTGTGGTGGCCGAAGAGGTCGGTGCGGTCACGCCAGCCGGCCTGCACCTCGATCACCGCGCAGTCGGTGCCGAGCGCGCCGGCCAGCGCCCTCGGCAGGGACGTCTTGCCGATGCCGCTCATCCCCTCCAACAGATGCAGGCGGCTCATCGCCAGCCCGCCGAGCAGTACGCAGATGTCGTTCAGGCGATACGCGCGGTCGTGCTCGGCGAACATCGTCGTCTGCAGCGAGCGGGCGAACCCTGCCAGGTCCGGTAGGTCGCCGGACACCTCGCCCGGCTCGTCGAGCGCCGGGTCGTCGTCCATCGCCACGCACCGGGGGAAAAGCGGCGTACCCGGGTCGGGGCGGTCCTGGTACAGGGCGTCGATGGCCGACCGCAACTCCGCGATCCGCCCCTCGTACCCGCGTGTGAGGACCTCGAAGTGCCGTTCGGCGTCCGCGAGTTGCTTCACCTGCAAGTTGTTGATCCGGTCGGCGAGGGCCGCGCCCCGGAGTTCTTGGAGTTCGTAGCTGAGCTGTTCGCGTGCGGTGTTCAGCTCGCGGTTCTGCTGCTCCAACCAGCGGAGCCGATCTAGGTCCTCGTCGCCGATCCGGGCGGCGAGCTTGTCCCGCAGTTCGGCGTTCTGGACGCGGAGCCGTTCCATCTCGTCCAGCACGTGAGCGGGATCCGAAGAGCCGATCTTGAGTAGCACCTGCTCCCGTTCGGCCAGCCGGCGGTGCAGGTCGGCGACCGCCTCCTGGGCCGCCGCGTACTGGATCCGGAGGATCTGCAGGTCCCGGTCGAGTGCGGTCACCTCCGCGGCGGCCCGCGCGGTCACTTCCCTCTCCAGGTCGCGCTCCCGCCGCTCGAGCTGGATCTCCTGTTCCCGCAGGGCGCCCTGGTCGTAGTCGAGCTGTTGTGCTCGGGTCGTGAGCTGCTGGCGTTCCTGGGCGAGTTCGGCGTGGACGCGTTCCGCGTCGGCCAGCCGTTCCCGCCGGGTCTGCTCGATTTCGGCAAGCGCCTCGGTCCGCTCCGTCATCCACCGCTCGCGCTCGGCGGCCACCTCCGCCGACGCGGCCCGTCGCAGCTCCGCCAGTTCCGCGTCGAGCGCCGCCCGGGCTCGCTCCGCCTCCGCCACGAAGCCCGCCTCGGCCGCCTTTTCCTGGTCCCGCAGATGCGCATCCCGTTCGTCGAGCCGGGCCTCCGCCTGGGCCAGCTGGCCACGGATCTCCTCCGCCTCGGCCTGGGCCTGTGCCGCGAGGTTCAGGTCTGTCCGGATGCGCTGCCGGTCCGCCTCGACCGCCTCCTCCCGCGCCCGTGCCGCCTCCTCCCGCGCCCGTGCCGCTTCCTCGCGGGTCCGTGCCGCCTCCTCCCGCGCCGTGGCGGCCAGGGCACAGCGCCGGTACTCCTCGATCTGCAGGGTGAGTTTGTCGTAGGTGGTCAGCACCTCCTCCGGGGACCGCTGCGTGGGCGTCAGGGCCTCGGTGGTCAGCGCCTCGACGAGTTCGGAGCCGTCCTCCGCGCGGCGCGCGGCGAGCGCCAGATCGGCTTGGACCTCGTCAGCGCGGGGCCGGGACCGGGCCCCGAGGTTGCGGTACGGCGTCGACCGGGACTTGCTCTTCCCCATGGGTTTGGTTGTCCTTTCGCGGAGGCCGGGACAGATTGGGCAGGGCGACGCCCAGGTACGCTGCCGAGGTGTGCTGGGCGAGCCCCCAGGCCGCCTCGCCGGTGTCGAGATTGAGCGGCACCACCTCGGCGTGCGCGCCGCCCCTGTTCCGGTCGGCCGACAGGCGGGTCAGCTCTGTGAGCAGGTTCGGGCGGACCTCGGCCAGTCGTCGGACGGGATGGTCCGGCCCACCGTGAGCGCCCGAGACCAGCACTGCGGCGAGCAACGCGGGCGTGTTGGCCCGCTCCGGCCTACGGATCGCGTTGCGGAGGTCGTCCGGCTTGGTCTTGCTCACCCGGAGGTGCTCACCGAAGGGCATTCCGAGCCGACGGCAGCAGCGTCCGAGCTGACCGGAGAACTGGGACAGGGACCGGTCCAGCTCGGGTGCGTTCGCCGGTGGCGGATGCCGGGCCACGATGTCGCGCAGGACGACCTCGTGCAGGCGCCAGGCATTGCGGACGGCATCGCCCAGTTCGGTGCAGCCGTCCCCAGCCAGCCGGGCCCGGCCGATGTCCCGTTCCAGCAGGGTCAGCAGTTCGAAGAGATCGCGGTGCTCCCGGACCAGACCGGTGAAGCGGTCCTCCAGGAGTTCACCGATCCGCCGGCGCAGGGCGATGTCGAGCCGGTCGTACTCCAGCACCACCGCTTCGCTGCGCCGGCCGACGAACCGTTCGACCTGCTCGCGCAGCGCCGGGACCTGTTGCAACCTGGTCGCCACTAGGCGTCGCAGATAGGTGCTGGACCGGCCGGTGAACGGGCTGAACGCGTCCCAGCTCACGGTCTCCGTACTTGCCGCGTCGTGCTGGTGCGACACGAGTGGAACCGGGATCCACACCGGCACTCCCGAGGTCATCAACGCCACGCGGGAGGCCACCCGCTCCGGTGCGGCGCGGTCCCATCGCCGGGCCCGACCCCGCTCCTGCTTGGCCCGCTCACCACGCGAGACAGCCTCGACGACCTCCTCGTGGCTGGGCGGGTCGGTATCCGTCCAGCCCTCCGGCGGCACCGGGAAGGCTGTCACCCGCAATGGCGCGCCGGCGGTCCGCAGCTGCAGGGAGACATGATGTCGGGCCCGCCAGTCGGCCTGCGCCAGCCGGGGTTGCAGGGTCGACGCCGGCCAGAGCGATCCGGTGGTGACGTCCTGGTAGACGTACGTGGTGATGGTGCGGGTCGGGTCGGGGAAGCCGTCCCGCAAGGCCTGCAGCCCGGTGCCGGTCACCGCGCCGTACCGATCCAGGTAGGACAGCGCACGCAGGTCCGACCGGACCATCTCCACCAGGTCACCCTGCAGACCGAGCAGCGCCGCCATCTCGCCTGCCTCCCGGTACCCGGACCGGGCCAGCCCGAGCACCGCCGACTGGAAGACGTTCAGCCGATCCTCGTGCACGAGCGGTGCGACCACCCGGTACCGCAGGGCCGGCCACAGCAGCCAGAGCTGGTCGCCCCGGTACCGGACGTGGTCCGGCAGGACCACTGGGCTGTCAACGCCGAATCCCGCCACCGTCCACCCCCTCGCAGAGTTCCCGGAACGCCACCAGCCCCTCGGCCACCGACCGGCCTGGACGTCCCGGCGCCTCCGGCGTCGCCGAACGTTCCGCCATCGCGGCATCACCCACCGCGATGAGCAACCGGCGTTGTCGGCTCATCGCCACGCACATGCGGCTGTCGCTAAGCAGGTGCCCGTACCGCCGGACGGCCTCGGCGGGGTCGAGGGCGGACCTCGGTGGAGGGCTGCTCCGGGTCACCGACAGCAGAACGACGTCGAACTCCATGCCCTGAAAGGCGTCGACGGTGCCCACCCGGAGCCGCTGTCGGGGGACGGGCTCGGCGGTGTAGGCCATCGCCGGTACCGGTGCGAACCCTCCCTCGTCGTCCAGGACGGCCAGGCCCGCGTCGACCAGTTCGGTCTCCAGCAGGACCTGCTGCTCGCGGTAGAACGTGATCACGCCGAAGGTGAGCTGCCGGGACCGGTCCCGGTGGGCCAGCTCCCGCAGCTCCCGCACCAGCCGGGTCGCCTCCACCCGCCGGGTCCGGCTGAATCCGGTCCGTTCCTCGGCACCCGCCCTCAGCGGGACGTCGATCCAGCCCGCGACCTTCCCGGACCAGGGTCTGAGGTCGTGGGTCAGCTCCTGGGTGGAGGGGTGGGACTGGACCACGTCCGGGCCGCCGTAGAACACCGAGCTGACGAACCGCCCCAGGGCGGGGTGCATGCGGAACTGGGTGTCGAGCCGGACCGTCCGCACCGCGGGCCGCTCGCTCGCGAAGAGGTCGAACCAGCGTTCGAAGAGGCTCTGGGACAGCTCGGATCCGTCGAGTGAACGATTGCGGCGCAGCTCCCGCTCCACCTTCTGCTCCAGCATGTGCGGGAGCTGCTTGTGGTCGCCGACCAGGATGATCCGCCGGCGGGCGAAGGCCATCGGGATCATCAGGTCGAGCGGGTTGGCGCGGGCTGCTTCGTCGACGACGACGGTGTCGAAGACCGGCAACGGCGCGTCGAGCACCCGGGACATCTCGCGGGAGTCGGCGTGCTGCACGGTCGAGGCGAGCACCGCGTTATACCGGGCTAGGGTCCGCTCCACCAGGTCGAGGTCCTCCCGCAGGTCGTCTTGGTACGCGCGAAGCACCTCGACGGTGCTGTCGGTGGACGCGGCATGGACCTGGTGAACCGCGTCCGCGACCTCGATCAGCAGATCCTCGACGGCCGGGTCGTGCTGTGGGGCGTGGAGCAGGCCGGTGGCCGCTGCCAGCCGGTCGAGCAGCGCCAACCGCAGGTCCGCCAGATCGGGGAGGAGGGCCAGCTGGTTCGCGTCCTCGGTGGCGGCCCGCTCCAGGAGGACCCGGGCCGGCTCGTCCAGCACGTCGGTCAGCAGCCGGAGCGCGCTGCGCGCGCGCTCCGGGCCGTCGTCGGCGAAGGAGACCGGGGTGACGCGGATCGACCGGACGACCCGAGCCACCGCGGCCCGTTCCTCGTCCGTCAGCGTCCGGCCGAGCGTGCCGGTCACCTGCAGCTCCGCCAGCGTCCGGTCCAGCCGGCTCCGCAATCGGGCTGGCAACTCCGCCCCGGCCAGCCGCTTCGTCTCGGTCAGCAGGTTCGTCAGATCGGGCCCGGCGACGGGGTGCTGGCTGTACGCGGCCGCGAGCTGACGCAGCCGCACCACCCGGTCCCAGTCGGCCACCTCGGGACGGTGCCGGTCGAGGTGGCGGTCGACCGCGGCCACCGTCTCGTCCCGCCACTGTCGGGTGTTCTGCCGGTCCCGTTCTGGTTTGTTGCTCACCCGGGTCGGCGGCAGGCCCAGCCGCCGGGCCCGGCGGGCCACGTTGTCCACCGCGTCGTGTTGGACGCTGGAGAGCAGCGTCCGGTTCACCGCCACCGCCCGGTCGCCCAGCTCGTCGAGGCAGCGCAGGAGATCGGTGATGAAGCGGGTCTTGCCGGTGCCGGGTGGTCCCTGCACGAGGAGGACGTCGGGGGTGCGCAGTGCCATCCGGAGAGCGGCCCGCTGCACCTCCGTCGGTCGCTCGCCGGCGGCCGCGCCGATGACGCGGTCTACCGCCCGGTCGTGTGCCGGGTCGACGCGCGGCTGCGCGCCGGGCCGCGGGCGTCCCTCGATGAGCAGCCGCAGGCCGGGCAGTTCGGCCTGGTCGCTCTCGATTCGCTCCCGTGCGGTGTCCCGGCGCCGTAACCGGGACCGGTCGCCGGACAGCGAGCGGAATAGGTAGCCCGTCACGGGCGGCGGCTCGTCTCCGGTGACGTCGAGGTCCACCGTCCAGTTTCCCACCGCCACACCCCGGACCTCGCCGTGCACTCCCACGGCGGCGCGACCGCGTCCCTCCGCCAGCTCCGGGGGAAGGTCGCCCGCCGCTTCCAGTTCCAGCCGACCCGGGTACGCGTCCACCGCGCCGAGGAACCGTGCGGCCCGGTCGCCGGGATGGAGCTCGAATCGCCAGTCGCCTCGGGCGGTGACCTTGCACGACTGGAACTTCGCCCACCGCAGCCGAGTGGCCTCCTCGACCAGGGCCTCCCGCTCGATGTTGTTGTACGCCTGCCATAGGTCGAGGTAGGTGCGTCCGTCGGACTCGAGGCCGAGCAGTGCGGCCCGGATCGCCTCCGATGCGTCCGCTTCCGCGCCACGGTCGACGAACCGTACGTCCACCTCGCTCAGCCGGTGCCAGCGGCCGCGCCTCCGGGTGTCCGCGCCGGTCATGCGGGTGATCCGGAGTACGTTCCCGACCAGCGCGACGTCGGCGATCCAGCGGGTGCCGTGCAGCGTGAACGCGCTCCCGGCGGGCTGGTCGCGGGGCCCGCCGCTGTGCACGATCCGGTCCCGCGCGCCCCCGGCCGGCGGGGGCAGGCAGAACTCTTGTCGCAGCCAGTCCCGCACCTCGTTGAAGCCGGCGGTGCGCGCTCGGGCGGCGACGCGGACTTGCCCGGCGACTCGATCGTCGATGCCGATCTCCACCTGCGGGCCGAGGTCGGCAGTGGCGAAGCCGTGGCACTGGAGGTGCGCCTCGCGGTCGGTTGCGTGGGCGACCCAGGCCACGACGGTCTGTCCGGCCGCGGCGAGCCAGTCCCGGGCGTCCGGATTCGTCACTTGGGCCCGGAGGGGGCCGTGCTGGCGGCTTTGGTGCAGCGCCAGGTCGTAAGCGGCCGTCGCCGCGGGCAGGCGCACCTCGATCTCGCGATCCTGGCGGTCCTTCTCCGCGAGCGCCTTCAGCCAGGGCGGTACCACGGCGCCCATCACCGGGTGGACGCGGATCAGCCGGGTGTCGCCCACGGTCAGTTCGTCAGCGCGCATCGGGCGCCTCGACCGACTGCAGGACCAGGATCCGGTGTGGCCGTAATTCGGTGTCGAAGTGGATCCACCACGGAGCGCGCAGGTGCTCCACCGCGGCGGAGCCGGGAATGAGCTGGAGGCCGTTGCCGCCCTGCGGCGGCACGCGGCGCACCATCGACCGTCCACAATTGCGCACCCGGACCTCGGCGCCACCGTCCCACTCCATCCGGAGCAGCGCCACGGTTGGGTCCTCCGGGTGTCGTACCGCCGTGCGGTTCGTGACCAGGAGCGGCCGGTGCGCCTGCAGCACCAGCGTCAGGTCGTTCTGGGGGAGCAACGGTGGTGGCCCTTCAGTCAGGCGTGAGAACTGTTCGAGCACGGTGACCGTCAGCGCGGGCGGGCGGGCGGCCGAGCACCACGGGCAGGTGGGGTGCGCGGCGAGGAAGCTCTGGCCGCACGGGCAGACCAGGCAGCGGTCGGCGGCGGCGTGCAGGGCCGCCGCCCACTCCCCGGCGCCGGGGCGTGCCCACGGGTCGGTCATCCCATCCTCGAAGGTACGTCGGAACAGATCTCGCAGGCGCCGGGTGAGCACCCGGTCGGCCGGGTAGCCGAACCGGGTCCTGTTGCGATCGTCGGTGCAGTGGTCGATCCACGGCACCAGCCCGCGCTGGGCGTCGTCCTCCAGCTCGACCTCGCCCTCGTTGACGTAGTCGCCGATCAGCGGGTGATTCATGGTCAGGACCTCGTACGCGAGCACGGCGAACGAGTAGACGTCGCTGAAGACGGTGTTGCCGCTCTGCCCGCGCAGGAGCTCCGGTGCGGTGTAGAAGGGCGTTCCGAGCCGGCGGGCCGCCGTACTGCTCTCGGTCTGCAGGTTGTCCGCGTCGATCAGCCGGACTTCGTCGTATCCGAGGTCGGAGGAGACCAGCACGTTTCCCGGAGAGACATCGCTGTAGACGATTCCCCGATCGTGCAGGGTGGCGAGGACACCGGCGCACCGGGCGAGCAGGACGAGCCGGCGGCGTAGGCCACCACCGCCCAGGTACCATGCGTCTTCGTCCTGCTGCGGCGGGTCGCACAGCTCCCGCAGCGGAACCATGTCCTCCAACAGCTCCATGACGTAGCCGACATGCGGCGGCGCCAGTTGCTCCAGCGGGCGGCAGAGGGGAATGCCGTCCAGTGGCAGCCACCGGAGGCGGGCGAAGAGCTCGGCCATCCGATCCCGGCTGGATTCGTCGGAGGCGCACAGCTTCACAGCCAGGCCGCCGTACCGGGTGCGGAAGACCGCCCCTTCGCTGCCGCTTCCCAACTGGTTGTCGAGCAGGAGATCGAGGTGCAGGTTGTTGCTCGCGGCCCGGACACTGCTCGGCCACGCAGCGCCTTGCATGCTCAATCCAGATCCTCCAACCGGACGGCTCTCGGTGCGGTGCGCTGGTGCAGCTGTTCGGTCACCGTCGCGGTCACCCACCGGAACTGCGCCGGGATCTCGTGCACCTGGTCGCTCCGCAGCACGTCGGTGCCGGGAGTGCTGAACTGGGCCAACACCTCGTCGGCCTCCGAGGTCCGATCGACGCCGATCCCGATGGCCAGCCGCAGCGCCCGGGCACCCCACCGGGTGCCGAGCAATGCGGTCAGCGGACCCTGCCAGTCGTCTGTGGGTAGCCCGTCGGAGACCAGGACCAGGGTGGGCGGGAAGGACCGCTTCGGCACGGCGGTCGGGTCATCGAGCAGCATCCGGGCCAGGTCGAACGCACCACCCATCGGGGTCCTGCCCCGCGGTGTCAGCTCGGCCCACTGTGCCTGCGAGGCGCGGACCAGCGGCTGGTGCACGACGGCCTCGTCCCCGCCGAAGGCGATCACCGCTACGTGGATCTCTCCCCGCGTGGAGTCCTCTGCGGCGAACGCGTGCAGCATGCTCCGGATACTGCGATTGAGCACGTGAATCTTCTCGCCGTCCATGCTTCCGCTGATGTCGGCGAGAACGATCACTGGCATCGGCCGAGGCGGACGTCGCGATTGGTTCGCCAACACCTGCTGTTCGACGTCGAGGGTTGAGCCATATGCCGTCAGGTTCTCCGGCGTCACTACACCGGCTCCTCTCCAAAACCGCTCTGTACGGGTGCTCGTCGCGCGACCGAGCCAGTCAGGCTCTCAGGGGCCTTCCGACAGGTCAATATCCCGATCCTGCCGAAATGGACTGTGTCGGTATCCCGACAACCAACGGACTGTATCGAGGGCGTTGGGCGTGCTGCCGCCACGCTGATCCCGGGCAGCCAGGGAGCTAGCCCTTTGGCGGTCTTTAGCTGTTGCTGGTTCCGCACGGCCCTTCCATACTCGGTCGGTTCTTCTGTTAGCTGGCGGAACAATCGTGGGATGCTGTCGTACGCCGTGGTTGCGGCATGGAGCCGATGACAGGGACGAGTGAACTCTGGTGATCCATCCCGACGACCTGCCCCGGTGGCGGCGTAAGCTCGATCAGATCGAGGCGGCCGTGGACCTCGACGAGGAAGTGAAGCAGCGCTGGGCCAAGGCGGACGAGCTGCGGCCCACCCGGGATGCCGAGGCCCGCAATCTGGTTTCGGAGCTCATCGCCACCCGGGATTTCGCGGCGTTCCGGGCAGGCTCGGACAAGTGGTCGCGCCAGGAGGGTCCGTACAACGCCTTCTCGGGATTCGGTCAGATGTGGCTCAACCAGGTCGCCAACAACCTGCCCGATGACCCCGAAGCGCTGAACGTGCTGGTCCGCGCCTTCACCACGCCGGCCACCATGGGTGAGGCGCGCTCCCGGTTTGCCGAGGTCGAGCGGGTGACCCGGGACCTGGCGAGCAAGGGGCAACCGGCCGTCGGGCGGATCCCGTACGTCTTGTCGGTGTTCTGGTCGACCGACGATGTGCAGCCGGGCTGGCCGGTGATGTGGAAGAGCGCGCCGGAGCGGATGTGGGCGCTGGGTTGGCTACGGACGTGGGAGAACGCCGACCGCTACCTGGCGGTGGTTGATGCGGCACGCGCGTTCTATCCCGACGATGTCCACCGGTTCGAGCGATTGATGTGGTTCCTATCCGAGCGCCAAGGGTTCGTAGGAGTCAACCCCGCCGTGCGGGAGATGTGCGACGAGGCCGCCGGCATCATGGCCACCTACGAAATGGGCGCGCGCTACCCGGACGAGGAACGTTCGAGTCGAGCAGCCGCTCTCGCCGCCCAACTCAAGGGCGAGCTGCACGTCGCCGCCACGGGCCTTCTGGCGGACTTACGGGCCGCCACGGGACTCGAGCTGGAGACCTCGCAACCGCAGGACCGGATAGCCTCTGACAAGGCGGCTGCGTATCGCGCGGACGCCTACGCCACTTGGTCGCTGCCCGGGGCGGTATCCGCGGCCGGCCTACGGCTGTGGGCCACGCGTTCGGGGCTCGCGTTCGGCCTATATGACTGGCGGAACCAGGGCGCCGGCGCGGAGCTTGCCACGGGTCCGCTCCCAGCCGGTCACCGGTTCTTCGAGATCCGGCCCCACCTCACCGGAGACCGGCTCGTTCCGGTCGACGCCGATCCGGGTGGGAGCACGTTCGTGGGGAAGTGGTGGCCTTGGTCCGAGGTTCCCCAGGGCGTCGCTCTGAGGGACGTGATACTCGAGGAGGTGGGTCGGCTCAAGCCTCTGGTGAGGCTGGTCGCCGGCCAGGGAGAGGCCGCGCCGGCGAAGACCCCCCAGGGGGAGAACCTGGCGGCGGCGCTCGCCAGGTTCAAAGCTGAGCGTCCTTATCCGAACGACAAGGACGAGTGGCATGCCGAACAGCGACATCAGTTCGCTGAGGCCCTCTCACCCGAGAACCTGACCATCTTTGACCTGGACCGGTTCCGGCTGCTCGTCAACGGCAAGCGCTACGGCAACCCGGGTCCCCAGTCGGTACTCAACGCCAGCCTTTCGGGCATGGACTCGGTCGCTCTCGACGCCTTCGCCAACAAACTGCGTGAGATCCTCTTCGGTGATGGGGATGTCGCCACCCGCATCGACCGAGGCCTGGATTGGAAAGACCTCGGCACGAAAGGGCTGGGCGAGAGCGTGCTGCTGAAGCTGTTCGCCGTCACCGACCCCCGGCGGTTCCTGCCGATCTTCCCGCTGACGGGTCCGATGGGGAAGATCGCCGTGCTTCGCCGGTTCGGGCTTGCGGAGCCGGACGGCGCGCTGAGCCGCGGTCAGCAGCACGTCGAGGCGAACGATCGGCTGCGGGCAACCCTCGAGCAGTCGCTGTCCGGCGATCCCTGGGGGCAGGGCCAGTTCGCCTACTGGATGCTCAACCATGACGCCGTGGAGCCGGTCGAGGAGGAAGACCGCATCGCCCGGACCGCGCAGGATCTCCTTTTACCCGAGCTGTTCCTGCGCGAGCTCGCTGAGCTGCTCCACGAGAAGGGGCAACTCATCTTCTACGGCCCTCCGGGCACCGGCAAGACCTACCTGGCGGACCGGCTCGCCGGCGCCTTGCAGCAGGACCCGGAAAGGCGGATGCTCGTCCAATTCCATCCGTCCACCTCTTATGAGGACTTCTTCGAGGGTTACCGGCCACGCACCGATGAACGGGGGCAGTTGACCTACGAGCTTCGCTCTGGGCCGCTCGCCCTGATGGCGGAGAAGGCGGAGAGCAACCCGGGCGTGCCGCACTACCTGATCATCGATGAAATCAATCGCGCCAACCTGCCGCGTGTCTTCGGCGAACTGCTGTTCCTGCTGGAATACCGGAACAAGGCCGTACGCACCGCCTACCGGCCCGACGAACCATTCGAGTTGCCACGCAATCTCTTCTTCATCGGGACCATGAACACCGCTGACAGGTCGATCGCGATGGTGGATGCAGCCCTGCGCCGACGGTTCCATTTCATCCCGTTCATGCCGCACGAGGGAGCGATGCGGTCGCTGCTCGCCGACTGGTTGAAGAAGAACGGGGAGCCGGTGTGGGTCGCCGGACTGGTGGATCAGGTAAACGAGCGGCTCCGGGTCCTGCTGAAGGGGCCGCACCTCCAGGTCGGTCACAGCCACTTCATGAGACAAGGCCTCACCGACGAGCGACTCGCACGCATCTGGGAGTACGACGTCTACCCCTTCATCGAGGACCAGTTGTACGGGCGGCCCGACCAGCTGGAGCAGTTCGCTTGGGCAAAGGTGCATGCCGCGTACGGGCGGTCCGCCGCCTCGGGGAACGCGGCCGTAGATCCCACCTCGGACGATTCCGATGAGTCTTCCTTCTGAATCTCAGGTCGCCGGCGTAGTAAGGCTTCGCGAGTACGAGACCTCGCCGCGGCCCGTAGCTCTCGACGCCGCGGAGGTGTCCCTGCTCCGCGGTCTCCCCGGCGGCCGCCTCGAACTCACCCCGTCGGACGAGCCCGGTTCGTACTTCCTCCAGGCCACCTCCTGGGTGGGCGCCGTGGTCTTACCTCGGCTGACCATCCAGATCCTGCCCAAGGTGCGGGACCTGCGGACCGTTCTGACCATGTTCACCTCCGGCGCAGGCCTGGTCGAGTGGGGAACCGACGCTGCGGCGTACAACCGGAGTGACTTCGTCGAAGGCGTCGCGGAACTGGTACTACGGGCGATCAACGGGGCGACCCGCCGAGGCCTCGTCCACGGCTACCGTGCTGTCGACCAGCGACTCCCGGTGATCCGCGGACGCATGGATGTCCAGCAGTTGGCCGCACGGCCGTGGGACTCCTGGCCAGTGCCGTGCCGCTTCGACGACTTCACTGAGGATATCCCCGAGAACAGGATTCTGCTGGCGGCCGTTCGGCATGTCGTGCGGTGGCCAGTAGGCCCCGTCCTGCGTCGCATGGCCGGTGAGCTGCTCCAGCGCCTCGAAGGAGTGGGTGACTCGCCGGTCGCGCTGACCGAGTACGACCTGATCCGGCGAACACCACTCAATGAGCACTACCAACCGGCTCTTGCCCTTGCTCGACTGGTCCTCGAGGGCTTCGGCCTCACCCAGGGCGCGGGTGGACTGACAGCGCACAGCTTCCTAGTCGACATGAACAAGCTATTCGAGAAGTGGATCGGGGACGAGCTACGCGCAAGGCTCTACCCCACGATCGAGGTCCTCGAGCAGTTGGCCGTTCCCTTGAGTGTCTCACCACGCGTCACCATGAACCCCGACCTGCTCTTCCTGCGGGGCGCGGAGGCCGTTTTCGTTGCGGACGTCAAGTACAAGCTGACGGGGGGAGGCCTAGCGCGTACCAGCGACTACTACCAGCTGCTGGCCTACACCACAGCCCTGCGACTACCGCGCGGGATGCTGATTTACTGCCGTGCTGACCTCGCTCCGGACCGAGTCATCACAGTGGTCGGGGGCAACCAGCGCCTGCACACCCATCCCGTGGATCTGAGTGGGTCGTCGGAAATGGTGGTCGAGGCGCTTGACGTGGTCGCGGAATCGATCAGAAAGCTGACCTGACGGCCGTTCATCGCCAAACTCGACTGGCTCGTCGTTGAGAAGGTGACCTACACGGAAGTCGAGATCGCCGTCGGAAGTTGGTTGCAGGGCGAGTCTGCAGCGGTATCTCCGATCTGTTAGAGGGCGGTTCGGAGTGTTAGGTCCGTTTCTGGCTGAGGGTGAATACTCCGGGTTCGTCTTCGGTGAGGACGTGGCGGTTGACCATGCGTTTCAGCTTGGCGCGGGTGCCTTCGACGTTCTTCGGTGAGGGTTCGACGCCGAGGGCGAGGCAGATGCCTTTGGCGCGCATGCCGGCGGGCGCGGTGCCAAGGATGTGCAGGATCTGCTGGTAGGGCCCGCTGGCGATCGTCGGGTCGTCGGCGGTGAACTCGTCGGCGGCGAGAGTGCGCAGGGTGGTGCGGGTGGTCGCGAGGTCGGCCAGTTCGCCGTCGAGGCGGGCGAGTTCGCCGGTCAGTGCGGTGATCTGCTCGCGGAGCCGGTCGGCGCGTTGGCGTGCGGTGGTCTCCCGGTCGGTGATCAGGTCGAGGACGGTGGGAAGGTTCACCGGTGCCGCCAGGAGGGTGTGCTGGTCCCGGTCAGCCGCCGCACGATGTTCGCCGTCGACGCCCACAGGGTTCGTGACACCGAGGACTCTGGGCGGCTCTCGTACTCGCGCACGAGGCGGCGGTGCAGCATCAGCGTGCCGTTGACCTGCTCGACGATCCACCGCTTACGGATCGGCACGAACCCGGGCCGGGTGTCGGAGCGTTTGACGACCTCGACGTCGACCCCGAGGACGGCGCCGTGCAGGGCGAGGTCCTGTTTGAACCCGGCGTCGACCCAGGCGCGGCTCACCGTCGGGGTGTGTGCGACGACTTTGTCGAGCAGCCGGATGCCGATGGTGTTGTCGGTGACCGACGCCGCGGTGACCACGACCGCGATGACCAGCCCCAACGCGTCCACTGCCAGGCCCCGCTTACGCCCGGACACCTTCTTGGCCGCGTCCTTGCCGGTCGTCGCGGCCGGAATGTGGTTCGCCGCCCTGATCGACTGGGTGTCCAACACGACCGCGCTCGGATCCTCCCGACGACCGACTTTTTCCCTGGCCTGGCAGCGCAGCAGATCGTGGATCACCTGGTCAGTGCCGTCGTCACGCCACAGGGCGAAGTAGTAGTAGGTGGCCGACTTCGGCGGCAGGTCGTGCGGCAGGTACGCCCACTGACAACCGGTCCGATTCTGGTAGAAGATCGCGTTCACGATCTCCCGCAGGTCGTAGTCACCCTCACGACCAGACACCGACACCGCGACCCGCTTGGCCTTCCACGCCTGCAGAAACGGTCCAATCAGCTCCCACTGCTCGTCGCTGACGTCACTGGGATACGGTTTTCGATCACCCATGACCGGGCTAACGCCGCAGCCGCCTCACAGTCACGACCAAGACTCACATCCCATAGATCGACCTGGTGCTGTAACAACAGCGAACCCGCCGGAAGGCCGCCAACCGGACGCAATGCATTAGACCAGATCAAGTTACTGCGGACCGCCCTCTTAGACAGCGACTGCTCGTGATCCTCGAAGACTGCGGGCTGTTTGGACCGGCCACCCCGCCCAACCCTGGCCGCCCCTGAGCTTGGATCGACACATGTTCCCAGACTGCTTTGTGAGTCACCACTGGAATCCATGGCTGAACAGCGCGCAAGTCGTCGATACGGGGCACAGGCGCTGCGGCTATCGTCGGCGGTCGATAATCACCTCGTCGTCGTCGATGCGCGGCGACTGTGGGGCCGCGGTATCGATCACCCCTCGGACACTATCTAGTACATGATCCACTCGGGGTCGCCTGAGCGGACACCGTGCGGGTCGTCGGCCGGTAGGTCAGGGCGATCCCTAGTTCGCGGTAGATCAATGCCTTGTCGGTGGGGTCGGCGTCGCGGAGCACGGTGGTGGATGTTTCCCAGGGTTTCCACTGTGTGGCGGATCTCGTCCGGGGTCATGGTCTGGCGTCCGGTGAGTCGGCGCAGGGTTGCTTCGGCGGTGACCTGTTCGGCGTGGACATCGGTGATCCAGCGGCTGACGATGGTGGGGTCGGTGCCGCTGTCGAGTGCGGCGCGGTAGCGGTCCAGGCGGGTGGTGCAGGTGGCGAGGGTCTCGCGGGCTGCTTTGATCGCTTGTTGGTCGGCGTCGTGGTGTTGTGCGTTGGCCATGGCCTGGATGGTTTCGGTGAGTCGGGTGGGTGTGAAGGCTCGGGCGAGCCACGGGTCGAGTTGTTCGAGGATGTGGTCCTCGCGGACGTAGATGCTGCGGGGGTGCGCGACGCGGTTGGTGTCGGCGTACTCGGCGGGGTAGGTGCAGCGGTAGTTGTTGCGGTCGTTGTTGAAGCTGCCGACCATGCGTCGTTGGCAGATGCCGCAGTGCAGCAGGCCTGCCAGTTGGTAGTTGCGTTTGCTGGCCCGCGGCTTGCGGATCCCGTCGGGGCGTTTTCCGGCGGTGGCGATGAGGGCTTGTACGCGGGCGAAGGTCGCGTCGTCGACCAGTGGCTCGTGTGCCAGGGCGCCGGAGTAGATCCAGTCCTCGGCCGGGTTCCAGCGCATCTTTGTTTCGTGTCCGAGGGCGACGTCGTCGACGTCGAGGAGGATCTCGGTCTTGCGTTGTTTGTTCCAGACCTGGCGGCCGGTGTAGCGGGGGTTGGTCAGGATGACCCGGATGGCGCTCTTGCTCCATGCGGTGGTGTTGCGGTGCGGGTTGCGTCGTCGGTCGTAGGCCGAGGGGGACAGGACGCCGTCGCGGGTGAGTCCTTCGGCGATGGCGAGGAGGCCGTTACCGGCGAGGTACTCGGTGTAGATGCGTGCGACGACGGGCGCGGTGAGCGGATCGGGTTCCAGGCGGTGCAGTCGCCGCCCGTCGGCCGCTTTGCTCGGGTTCGGGTGGGGACCGGCATCGGCGAGCCGGTAGCCGTAGGGCGGGCGTCCACCGAGGAACCGTCCCTCGGTGGCGGCCTGAGCGGCCATGGCGCTGCGTACACGTAGCTTGATGCGGTTGCGTTCGCCCTTGCTCATGCCGCCGTAGAGGGCCATGACGAGGTCGTGGGCGTCGCTGCCCGGGTCGACTGCGCCGCCGACCTCGGGCACCCATAGCGCCACCTGGTAGTGCTCGAACAGTGGGAAGGTGAGCCCGAACTGGTTGCCGTAGAAGGCGCGTTGTGGCTCACCGATGACTACGGCGTCGAAGCCGCGCCGTGGGTCGCGTAGCGCGGCGAGCAGGCGAGCCGCTTCGGGGCGACGTTTCCATGGCAATGAGCGGGACAGTCCGATGTCGAAGAACTCGGCGACCACCTGCCCGCCTACCGGCTCGATCAGCGCCCGTGACCGTGCAAGTTGCCAGGCTCGGGACGCTTCCGGATCCGGGAAGGCGAACTCGAACGTGGGTAGATCTGCGGTCACTGGAGGAGACTAACGAGAGATGATCGTCGTCTGCGAGCCGATTGTGCGGTCCTTACGAGCAGTGTTGACGTCGCGGATCGACTCCCCGTGGCCAGCCGTCGTGACATGGCTGGCCACGACACACTCGATCTCCGGCGCTACACGCTCATGCCGCACCGAGCGCATGGCAGCGTCCCCGCCAGGGTGGTGCAGGTGCCGATGCTGGGGCATTCGGTCCTTCCGGCCCCGGCCACCATCAGCCCGGAACCTACGATGGTCTCGATGACCATTCCCGAACGGCGACACGACGACGTGCCCACCGACGAAGCCCGCGTCGACGAGGCTCTGCGGCTGCTCTCCGGCGTGCCGGTCGAGCTCAACGCTGCCGTCAAGCGGCTCAGCCGGGGCAGCGGTGTCTACGCCTGGTGGGCTGCCCCGTCGGTCCTGCCCGATCTCCCCGGGCTGCCGAATGAGAACGTCCCGTCGTTACGGCTGCTGTATCTCGGACGGGCGACCAGCCTGCGAGGGCGGATTCTGCGCAACCATCTGAGGCGTTCGGGCAGCTCGACGCTGCGCCGTACCCTGGCCGGGCTTCTGGTGTCCGAGAGATACCGAACGACCTGGACCGACCGGGTCGTCCTGGTCCCCGAGGACGAGGCGCGGCTGACCACGTGGATGCACACACACCTGCGCTTGACGTGGGCGCAGGACCCGGAACCGACGACCATCGAGACCGAACTCGTCCGGCGTATGCACCCGCCGCTGAACGTCCACGGCGTCGCCCCCGAACACATCCAGCCGGCCGTTGTCGCCGCCAAGAACTCATACAACGCCAGCAGCCGCCCGGCCGAGCCTCCGCCAACGCCGTAACTGGTGAGCCGACATGCGGACGGGTACGGCTTTCGCGCTCATGCCGCGGTCACGTCGAGGTGCGTGTACTCGGACGTGTTCGACTATGTTACGAAGTCGTCTGCGCGCGGGTCGGCATCCCATCCAAGCCGAGCCAGTTCCCGAAGGACTGCGCGCGCACGAGGAGTCCAGAAAAGCAGAACGTGATCACGTTCTGCGGTCCTGAAGGACACCGCGAGTGCAAGGGCCCAATGCCTGCCCACGATCGGCCCGTGTGGCAATGCGGTCACCTCAGCGTGTTGCAGCACCTCGGAGCCGGCCCGCGACGAAAGAGTCAATGTGCTGTCCTCGACCCAGAGGCATACTGACGGCCAGCGCATCCGCTTGACGACGGGCAGTGAATCGCCGCGGGTGAAGTCACGACGATCGACATAGGTAAGTCCACCGCGTGCCAGCAAGGTCTTGGAAGCCATCGCGGGATGATATGCCTACAGCCCGATAGCTCGACGCGCGCCGGCGAGCCTCAGCGGTTCCGCAGGAACCTTCATGGTCAGCGGTACGGATCAAGTAGCGGCCGAGCGGGGGCGCTGGTTAGGCATTCTGCTCGTCAAACGGCTCGTCACTCCACCGCCACCACGCCTCGTCGCCATCGAGGTGAAGAAGAAACTCAGGAACCTCCTGGCCATCCGGGTACCGAAGCGTCACGGCGTTCCGGACGGCCTCGTACGCGCGCTCCCAGGACTCGACATCCTCATCGATGCCATCGAGCAGCCGCAGTTCCTCGGCGAACAGCGGCCGAAGCTCCGCCAGTCCGTCTCTCGGTTCGACACGAGCGTTCAACCACGGGAAGTCGCCACCGTTCACCACGAGCTCAGCAAGTACCCCGCCGTCGTCGCGTCGTTGCAGCGTCCAGGCACCACCGTAACGATCAATCATGATCACCACATTAGCGACCGTAGAAGCGTCTCTGCTGACCTGCCCGGCTTCGACACGGTCACACCTCCGGCCAGCAAATGCACGCTTCTGCCGCGAGCCGGGCGCTACGCAGCGTCCCGACGAGTCAGCCCGGGTTCCTTACGGACGTGGCCGATGAGCGGATGCTGGCCCGGTCAGGTGCTCGCAGGATTGCTTAGCCCGTCGGGGTGTCGGCCCGTTGAACGTCACCGAGCAGCAGGCGGGCACGTGGCGAACAACGCTCCAGTCGGTCTTTGGGGAGCGGTCAAGGTTCTTGGCAAACCAGTGCCGGCGGTCTTCGTGTTCCCGCCGCAATTGGATGAGGTTAAGGTCCACGCCAGGTAGTCCACGGCGGTGTTCCAGCTCCTCGATCCGCTGTCCCATGGTGTCCATCAGCTCGCGGTTGAGGGTGTGCACGGCCTCAAGGTACGCGGTAGTCGGGACGCTGAGCCGGACTGTGGGGTCGGCGGTGAAACCGATCTCGCCATCGTCCTCGTGCCGCCAATCCATGGTGATCTCGTCGCGACCGCCGCGGATGGTACGCCAGAACCGGATCTTGGGAGGATTGCGCAGGTAACCGAAGTCCAGGTTGTGCTCGCCGTGCCAAACCGCGGCCGTGACGACTGGATGGTCGGGCGCGTCCGCGTTCCCGTCGTCAGACCGTTCCTCATCCGGTTCGGCCACGAACTCGAGCGGGTCACACGTCCACTGCGCGGCGTCGGAGGCGATGAACGGCTGTAGATCGTCGGGTATCGGCTCCAGCACTTCGGGAGTAAGAACAATGACGTCTTCCCAGAGCCGGGCCAGGTAGTAGTCGATGTAGGGATGCGGGTGAACTTGCCGGGTACGGCGCAGCAGCTCCTGCCTGCCCGCTTCGAGCCAGTACCAGCCCTCGGTGAGCCCGAACCAGTGAAGCCTCGGCTGGTCACTGCCCCACGGCGACACCTCGTCCAGTGGGTACAGCTCGAACCGGAACCTGATCATTGCGGCAGTATCCCCTGACGTCCGGCGGTCGATGGAGAGCCCGGATCTGCCGCGATAACGTGCGCCTGATCAAACGGGACGCCAGCGGCTCAGACGCCATGGCTCGCCAGTGGTGTACGGCTCTGGCTCGCCTGATACGGCCAGAGCAAGCCCGGAATCGGTGGTCAGGTGCAGCCCGCCGTCTTCGTCGATCCACGCGATGTCGATCGTTGTGTCGTTGAGTGCAGCGGCTGTGGTCAGCCAACGGATGTCGTTCTCTACGCCGCCGCCGCTGGTGGAGGTGGTTGCCTCGATGGTCCAGAAAGCGTCGATGTACAGGCGAGTCTCCTGGGCGGGTGCGGATCGGTTGTCGCAGAGCCCGACGAACGGCCATGTCTGCCGAACTCCGATCTCCACCACGAAGGAGCCCACGATCTGTTCTACATCCATGAGCACATGATTCTGCACCTGGTCACCGGCACACTGATCTGCCGCGTCGTGCGCGTCGGCTGTCGTCGCTTCTGAGCAACGGTGACCGACGCTCAGCGCCACGCTGGGGGTTGGTCCGCTCAGCCAGCGGTCGGCAGCGGCGGAAGGCCCAGCATGGCGAGGAAGCGGTCGGTCTTGAGTTCGACGAAGACGTTCGCGTCGTCGTGATCTTCGTCTTCCTCCTCGTCAGGGTTGCTGTCGTCCGGGCCGAGGTCTTCGGCGAGGTATGACCGAAGACTGGCAGTCTTGGCATCACGGTCCGCGGGGGCTTGACCCCTGGTCCTGGACACGGGGTTATGCGGCCGCGGCCAGCGTAGCTGGCGCCGTCCGGGTGCTCTTCTCGTAGGTGATCGGTGATTGCTGTCCGAGCCGTGAGTGGCGTCGGACGGTGTTGTAGCGGTGCAGCCAGCGGAACGCGGTCAGTCGTGCTTCGCGTTCGTCGGTGAAGGCGCGGCGGCCTTGCAGGGTTTCGCGTTTGAAGGTGGCGTTGAACGACTCCGCGGCGGCGTTGTCGGCGGAGCTGCCGACCGCGCTCATCGACTGCCGGACCCCGGCTGCGGTGCAGGCCTCGGCGAAGGCCCGGGAGGTGTACTGGGCTCCGTGATCGGTGTGCATGATCGCCCCGTGCAGACTGCCCCGGGTGCGCTGGGCGGCGTTCAGGGCGTCGATGACCAGGTCGGTGCGCATGTGATCGGCGATCGCCCAGCCCGCGAGGCGCCGGGAGTGCAGGTCCAAGACGGTAGCCAGATAGAGGAAACCGCGATCTCCGACCGGCAGGTAGGTGATGTCACCGACGTAGCGTTGATTCGGCCGGCCGGCGGTGAAGTCCCGGCCGATCAGGTCCACGGCCTTCGCCGCAGCCGGATCCGGCACCGTCGTCCGCACTCGTCGGCGTAGCCGTAGTCCTTGCACGCCGAAGCGGCGCATCACCCGCGCGACCCGCTTACGGTTGACCGGCAGCCCGACATCCCGGAGTTCGGCGGTGATCCGCGGCGCCCCATAAGTGCCGTCGTGCTCGGCGTGCACCGCCCGGATCCGACCCACCAGAGCCACATCCGCGGCCTGGCGGGCGGCCCGCGCGTCGGCGGCCGATCGCCAGTAGTAGAAGCTCGAGCGGGACACCCCGATGACCTGACACAACCGCTTCACGCCGTAGCGTGCCTGGTGGTCGGCGACGAACTGGAAGCGGTTCACCAGCGCGTCTCCCCGGCGAAATACCGGGCCGCCTTCCGCAGAATGTCCCGCTCCTCCTCCAACTCCCGGACCCGCCGCCGCAACGCCGCGTTCTCGTCCTCCACCGAGCCAGCCGCCGGCGACGCCGCCGGTCCGCCCGACGCTCCCCGGCGCTGATCATCGGCGCGGACCCAACTGCGCAACGTCTCCCGGTTGATCCCAAGGTCATCAGCGACCTGCGCGATCGTCGCCCCCGGCCGAGACCGGTACAACGCGACCGCGTCGGCCTTGAACTCTGCGGGGTAGTGCTTCATCACCATCTGTCAGGGACTCCTGATCTCCCCGGACCATCACGATCCAAGGCTCAAGTGTCCAAGACCAGGGGGCAACTCCCGCGTCCGTGGCGCCGTCCTGTTGGCCTGCCCACCAGGCGGCGAGGCCTGCGGCCTCCGGGTGCGTGTCTGTCGGGAGCGACGCGTTCGGGTTCTCAAAGTATGTGCGGGGTGTGAAGCCGAGGTAGGCAACGCCACTGCCGGGCCCGTTGGGGTGGTACGTGATCGTGGCGATGTCGCTGTCGTGGATGTCGACGTGCAGCCAGTACTCCGTATCCGGCGGGGCGATGCTGTCAAAGTCTGCGTCAATCCAGGATTGCCCGTCGAACAAGAACGCGCCGAAGTAGCCCATGCCGCCTGTCTCCCGGAAAAGCCCGCGCCAGCGGGTCAGACGACGCGATGATCCCACATATCGCATCGGCGGCCATGATCGGGCACGCGCAGACCGAGTGTCGTTACGAGGCGGACGAGATCGTAGGCCCGCGCCAGGTCGTCACCCCACGACATGGCGTGGTCACGCTCGAACGCCCGATACAGTCGGTCGCGGACCGTCTCGCTGCGCAGCCAGGCGGCCAGCGTGGCCGGCCTCTGGTCCGCGAGGTTGAGTCTGTTCACAGTGTCGGCCAGGTGGCGGTCTGCCGCCGAGCTGTGCGTGACGTCCCAGATACCGAGGAATCGCGTGACGCTTTCACCGCCGGCGACGACCGCGTCGAGGAAGGTGGTCGGGTCGAGGAACGATCCGACTTGCGACGGGTACGTCGCCAGCAATGACCGCCACACCGCATTCAGGTAGCCGTCAATGGCGTCCTGCTCGGCTCCGGGCCACGTGCGCCACTGCTCGCGACGCAGCTTGCCCAACATGATCGCTGGGTCGAGTTCCGTGGAGGTGGCCAAGCGCCCCAGCAGCAGGGGCAGCAGACTCTTCAGGTCGTCACGGCTGCCGACCGTATTGCCGAGGCTGATGGCCAAAGAGAACAAGTCATGACCGTCGATCGGCACCTGCCCCCGGCAATGCGGGCAGCCATCGAGCACCGCCCTGTCCGGGTACCGGACGAACGCATCCCGGAGTCGTGCTACCGCCACAATCAGATCGCCGTCCACCGGCCGATCCTCGCAGCCCGCACCGGCTCAACATCGGCGACCTCGGCGAAGAACACGGCCACCGCCTCTTGCGCGGGGACCACGCTTGATCAGATGCACGCACATGCCGCTGAGCGAGTGCTTGTGTGCGGTGGTCAGCTGGCTGAGCGTTCCCACGGGCGCTCAATCCACGGATTGTTGTCGAGGTAGGCCGCGAGCCTGGGAAAACGCTGCCTCGTAGTGGTCTCGTCGGTCAGGTCGACCGGAGTTCCGACGGGTGCGCCGGTTCCGGAAGGCCCATCGATTGCGAAGGGAACCCCGGTTACCGCGATGTACGCGTCGAGTGGGAGGCCGCAAAACCAGTCGGTCCGAGCGTTATGCCGGTCGGGCGCCAACTCGACAAGGCTGTCAGGGTCGTCTTGAACGCGCTGCATGGTTGACCGCCCGTGTGACACGATCCAGTCCTGCACCGCGAGGAAGTCGTCATCGTCGACAGTACCCAGCAGCAGTGTCGCGGCGTCCCGGATTGGCCAGCGGTAGAGCTCGTCTTGGGCCTGGTACCAGAGTTCCTCGAACTGTTCGATCTGGTCCGGGGGCAACGCGCGGAGGCGACGGAGGAGCGCCTGGGCGACGCGTTCGGTGTCACTGCCGACCTCACCCCGGGCACCTTCGACGATGCGCCAGAAGTCCGCCCGCTCCACTGCCAGACCGTACCAAGTCGCTCGGCGCCGTCGGGTGTCGGCACGATGAGACTCGCGAGGCCTACCGGTAGGCCAGAACCGGCATGATTCAAGATGGGCATCCGGATCTGCCGCGAGCCCCGCGCTACGCAGCGTCCCGCTGAGCCGGCCCGGGTTTTCGTCCGGACGTAGCCGGGATGAGGATGCTTCCTTCGGTGTCGGGATGAAACCGTGGCAATGCTTAATCTTGGTAACGTCGGCGCCCTTCGGAGGAGGTGGGCGTGACCGACGTTGCTGTTGGGGGATCCTGTCGTAGCCATGCGGCGGTGGTCGCGGCTGCCGCTGTCGCGCTTGGCCTGCTCGCGTTCGCGGCCGACTCCGTTGCGGGCGGTGTGGGGCAGGTCTTGATCGCGCTGACCAGCAGCGGTTTCGCTTGGGGCTTGGCGGCGTTCCTGGTCGGCCGTTCTGCTGCCACGGCCTGGCGAGGGCTGGCAGGCCGTGATATTGGCACCACCCTGGCAGCTGTGGACAGTGTCCGATCCGTACCAAGCAGAATTCTTCCGCGGCGTTGTGGTCGGGGAACTCGTCAAGATCGTGCTTCCGATCGTCGTCCTGGCCTGGCTGGGTACAGCGCACCGCCTCTGGCGCGTGTGGCCGACGCTGCTTACCGCAGCCATCGCAAGCGGTGCCCTGAGTGCGGCGCTGTGGTACGTGCTCTACGCCGCAGCACACAGCATCTGAACGCGCCGGCCAGACCGCAGGCGCAGGGCGGTTAGGTGCGTTAGGCATCCTGATCTGCCGCTCCGAGTGGACTGGTGTTCATCACAAGTGGTGACGCCAGGTCAGTTGGAGTCCGGCCCTGATCGCTACTCGAATGCCGTTGCGCGTAGGGCGCCGGACCGGAGGCCATGATCATCGATCTCGACCGGGTGCCGTCGGAGACGCACCTAGCCACGTTGCTGGGCATTGTCGTGCTGCGGCTGGCGGCTGCCTCTACAGACTCCCCGAGTCGGGCCAATTCGACCAATGAGTGTTGGGTGGCCTGCTGGGCGCGTACCGCGCTACATCGCCGGTCGTCAGGACGTCCGCGATCTGGCGGAATGTCTCCGACGCACTCGGCCGCATCCCGTCGGTGAGATCGGGGTGGTGCCACTGGTCAAGTCGGAGCACTTCAGGCAGGTCGGCGGGATACGCCGGCGCAGTTCCGCGTCCTTTGCGAGCAGCAACTCGCGGTAGTCGGGTACGAGCCGGCGAAGGACGTCAACCAGTTCCTCGCCCGGCTCGGCAGCCACCGAGATCGCCTGACCACGAACCACGATCGGGCCGCCCCGGTAGATCTCGGGCTCGTCGTGCTCGATGTCGTCCCAGTTGTCGACGCGATCAAGGAAGTCGCCGTTGTCGTAGCCAGGCGCGCCCTGGGTCAGGCAGTTGCCGAAGACGTGCAGCACGTCGGTGAGATTGCCGGCTCGTGGCGAATACCCGACCGCCTCAACGACGAGCGCCCACCGGCGGGCGTCATGATATGCATGCAGCCGGACGTCAACCCCGTAGTAGTAACCGTTGTCAAGGTCCGGAAACAGGAACTCCTCGGCGGCGGCATCAAGCTGCTGCAGGACATCGGCAGGGCGCATCACCGAGAGAGCCTAGCCGTGAGTCCGCGCACGACTGGGGTTCACCACTTCGCTGCCAACACTGCATGATCTGACGCACTGATCTGCCGCCGAGCGTTCGTCGCAGAAGGTGACGTCGGCACCCGGCCGCGGTGGCGTCCGGACGTAGTCATGACGGGCTGGCCTGCGGCAGCGCCCAGGATTAGGCTCTCCATGTGCCGGCGCTCATCGAGGTCGTGTCCGTCATCGATGCAGCCCCGAGTGCGGTGTTCGACCTGACACTCGACGTGGACGTCCACGCCGCGTCTCTACCCGCCAGCGGGGAGACGGCCACGACCAGCACCGGACGACGTCAACTCGCACTGGGCGACGAGGTCACCTTTCATGCCCGCCATCTCGGACTGCGCTGGCACATGACCAGCCGGGTCACCGCCTATGAACGGCCGTACCGCTTCGTTGACGAGCAGACGCAGGGCCCCTTCCGTTCCCTGCGCCACGAGCACCAGTTCCAGGACGTCAACGGCGTACGCACGCAGATGACCGACCGTATGACCGTCACCGCGCCCTTCGGGCCGCTGGGCGCAGTGGTGCCTGGGCTCTCATCGCCCCGTATCTACGCAGCATGTTGAGGCACCGGGCAGCTCACATCGCATACATAGCCCAAACCCGCGAACCGTCGCTCGTGCCGAGCCCGGGGCGGTTCGCCTTCCGGTCAGTCGGACGTCGATACAGCTGTCGCAATGTTCAGCGCGGGCGTCGTGCAACAGTGCCTGGATCCGCCGCGACGGGCGCGTTCGACCGCTCACTGGTGTCCGCGAATCCCCGAAGTCGAAGGCAAAGGTGCCCGCCTCGATGCGGTCGATGAGCTCGCCGACGTCATCGGCTTGTCGGATCGCGCTGTCCCATCCGCTGCTGGCGATGTCGACCAGCATCACCGGTCCGGGGTCGCTGCGTAGGTCGAGCACGAGCTGTTCACGGGATCCGTCACCGCCGATGATCGCGATGCCGGGGTGAAGGGAGGTGCTCTCGTCCCAGGCGTGGTGCAGCTCAAGCATCTCGCGTGGCGTGTTGAGCCAAACATAGGCATCGCCTGTCATCCACCCTCGCCGGAACCACGACTCACCTTGCAGGTAGGCACGCCACGCGGCCGGTAGCGCCCTGCCCAGCGCGTCGTGGGCCTCGGTGAACTCCTGATCGCTAACGGGACCACGGTAGTCAGCCTCCTCCCTGATCACGCCGGCGATGTGAGCGTTGAGGTCGGCAAGCTCCTCGGCGGGGATCCAGTACTCCAGCACGTCACGGCCACCAGCCTGGTGAACCTCGTAACGGTCCAGGTACGCACGCTGGACCTCGAACCGGGTCACGTAGCCGACGCCACCGGCAGGGACATTCCACTCGCGGGTGATCTTTGTGGCGTACCAACGGTTGAGTACCGGGTAGAAGATCGGCTGGTCCGGCAGGCGTGGTGGCCAAGTCCGCCATCCGGACGCCGCGACAAGGTCGAGTTCGGCCTGCCCGGTGGGCCGCCACAGGGTGATCGTGTCGGAGGCGTCGATGGGCCTGCTCCCTGCAACGATGGGTGTCGCGTGATCGTGGCGAGCCACGTCTGCAACTTTCTGATGCAGTCGGCCCCGGACGTTACCGTGGTCCCTTGGTCAGGTGGATTACCCATGGAACCGGGTGCACGGATCTAGCCGCGATCCGCGGTCTGTGGGGACTGAGCCTGCGTCAGACGGCGCCAGTGCTGATGAGCTGTCATCGTTCCTGTGCTGGGCGGCTGCCGGCGAAGGCAACGTCCGTCTGCCGCCGTCGCCAGCCCGCATGTTGCGGGAGGGGACGCGGGTGCGGACGACTGGGATCATGGGCCGATGATGCATTCGTTCCATCTCGCGCTGCTTCCGCCGGTCTTGACCTTGCGCACACTGCGTCGCAGGCCTCGGGCTGCTGGGTTGCGGCACGCCGAGTGCCTCGCGCTCATGCGACTCGGCTCCCCGGCGTTGTCGGTGGAACGGATGCATCTGCGACGCCTTGCGATGTTCGCCGAATGGGACGACGAATCGGCGTTGGAGCGGTTCCTCGCAGACGACGATCTAGGGCGGCAGCTCGACAGCGGATGGCATGTGCGATTGCAGTACCTGCGGCGTTACGGCCAGGTGGCCGCCCTCGCTGGCCTGCCGGTGCAGGCCGGCCGGTCGGATCCGCAGGAGCCAATTGTGGCCGTCACCCTCGCCCGGCTCAAGGTTCTCGAACTACCCCGGTTCCTGAAGTGGGGGCGGCCCGTCGAACGCTTGGTCGCCGGCCACCCCGGCACCACGTTCGCCACCGCAGCGGTACGCCCGCCCCACACATTCTCCACCTTTACGATCTGGCGCAGCGTCCGCGAGATGACCGACATGGTTCACGGCCGCAGCGCCGTCCCACAGGCCCATACACACACCGTCGCCATGGCTGAACAGCATCGCCGGGACTTCCACCACGAATCCACCTTCATGCGGTTCCGCCCATTGTCCGAACATGGAACCTGGGAGGGGCGCACCCTTCTCCCCTGAGCGACTCGAGAACCACGCCTGATCAGATGCACGCACATGCCGCCATCGGGTCTCTATGGGCGTCGCGGTTTCCCGACAGGCGTAGGCGTGGCGCTGAGGAGCCCCAACGCTGGTGGCTACCCGTCAACCAGGTGGTGGGAGGAGATCGATTTCCTGATTGCCGGTGGTCGCGGATGTCCGGCATGGTGACCGTCATGGACGCCGAGGAACTGATTGCGCATCATCCGCGGGTCTTCCACACGATGTCGGCGACCGCGTGGCCATCGGTGCAACGACACGGCCTCCTGTCCACGCAGCAACTGATCGATCTGTTCAACCTCGACGCCGTCGAGCGTGACCGACTCCTGAGCGCCCCTCGCCAGCGGTCCACCGTTCTCCGCGCGCCTGGCCTGCCGCCTGCCGTGATCCGCGATCAGAAGCCGATGAAGTTCATCGCGGAGAAGATTGATCCGAACTCCTCGCTGGCCGCGTACCTCGCGGCCATCAACTCCCGGGTCTTCTTCTGGGCCAGCGCTCAGCGACTGGACCGGCTGCGTCAAGCGAAGGAGTACCGCACCGAGGACCAGGTGGTCCTGCACGTCGACACCCGCGCCCTCGTCGAGCGACACGGACCACGCATCGAACTCTGCCGGCTCAACTCGGGGGCCGTGACGCAGAAGAACCACCCCCTGCGCGGGCATCGATCCTGGCTGCCGATCTCCGAATACCCCTACGCCGAGTACCGCCGCCGGTATGGCCGCGATGGCGCCTTGGTCGAGGTCACCGTGGTGGACGCCGTCCCTGACATCCTCGACCTGATCGACAAGATCGAAGGCGCCATCGACTGAGACCCACACCCATCGAAGCCCTCGATCAACCTTGATATCCGGTCAGGCCGCTGGTCGCTTGCCGGTGACGTCGGTACCGTTGCTGCGTCCGGTCGTGCCGAGGTCATGGGCTTCCGATCGGATAGCCTGCCCGGTGGCACCGCGCCGGTGGAGCCCTGCTGTCGGCTCTTGATGGCTGGCCGCAATGCGTTTGCCGTTGTGCGTCGGGTTGGTCCGGATCGTGCGGTTTTCTCATGCCTGTTTCGTCATGGGAGGGATCATGCCTGCGTACATCCTCACCGGCGCACCGGGATCCGGAAAGACGGCCATCCTGCGCCAGTTGGAGATCGACGGCCATACCGTAGTGGAGGAGGCCGCGACCGACGTCATTGCGCTCCAGCAGGCCCTTGGCCGGACGGAGCTGTGGCGAGAGCCTGGTTTCGCGGGCCGAGTGCTGGATCTTCAGCGGAAGAGACAGCTCTTGGCCGAGACCGTCACGCGTGGCGTTGTCTTCGTCGACCGTTCACCGGTCTGCACTCTGGCGTTGTGCCGCTACCTCGATGTGACCGCACCACCTAATCTGTTCGTGGAGATCGAACGTATGGTGGCTGAGCGGTGGTACGGGTCGACCGCCTTCTTCGTACGGCAGCAGGGCTTCATCCAGGCCACCGCCGCTCGTCGGATCAGTTTCGAGGACTCCCTCGCCTTCGAGAAAGTTCATGAGGTTACCTACCGCGAGGCCGGATTCGATCTCATCGACGTTCCGGCAGGACCGCTTCCGGTCCGCGTGGCCGCAGTCCAGCAGTCTGTGGATCGGCTTTGACGCCGGCCGTGAGCGACGTCCGGATCTAGCCGCGAAGCGCTCGTCGCTGAAGGTGACGTCAGTCCTGGCGTGGGACTAGGCAGAAGGGGTGCCCGGCCGGGTCGGTGAGTACCCTGAATCGGTCTCCGTCCGGCTGGTGCTCGGGCTTTGCCGCACCTAGCTCCAGGAGCATGGCCTCAGCTGCGTCGATGTCGTCGACTGCGAAGTCGAGATGTATTTGCTGGGGCACGCTCTGTTCGGGCCAGCGTGGTGGCTGGTAGTCACTGACTCGCTGGAAGCCGATGAACAACCCGTCTTCACGGGTGAGCCCGGCGAACTCGTCGTCAGACTTGGGATGCAATGCGAGTCCGGTGGCCTGCTGGTAGAACGCGGCCAACTCCAGGGGGGCGGCGCAGTCGAGCGTGATCGCCGTGAGGGTCAGCGACGAGCGCACGTGCCACTCCTTGATGACGATGTGCCGGCAACGGGAAGGAGTGTAGGGCGGCGACAACGCACGGACATGCCGCCGTGCGGGTGTGGCAGTGCGCGGTTGAGCGGGTCGTCGTCAGGTGGTGCCGATGCTGGGGGGGCGGGGCGAGGAGGTGATCGAGGGCGTTGTGGAACTCGTTGAAGGTGCGGATTCGGCTGGCTTGGTTCGTGTAGCGGCGGAAGGCTTCGCTGAAGTGCTCGGCTAGGTGGTCGACCTCGTCGGTGGGTTCGGGTGTCTTGATGGTGAGGTAGCTGGCAGCGCCGGCGCCAAGATCGTGGACGACGGCCAGGTCGACGAAGATGTCGCCCGGCTGCAGTATCTCGGTCAGGTCCGGACGGTGCGCCTGATTCAGCGTGGAGGCCAGCACGGTGGCCCGGCCTGGATCGTGGAGGGCGAACAGCGTGATCTCCATGGTGGCGTCGCCGGCGACGGCCAGGGCAAGGTCGGTGAGATGCCGGAAGCTGGTGACGTTGAACAGACCGGCGAAGCCGGCGTGTTCTCGTTGCCACGGGTCCAGCATCGGCCGTAGGGGCACGCAGGCGCGAGCCGGGACAAACCCGATATCCGCGGTGAGCCAGTCGGGCTGCTCGACGTCGACCTCGTACTCCCAGCGGACCAACTGCACCGCCTCACGGTTCATGCCCCGCAGCTGAGCTGCCTCGTCGCGGTAGTAGGCGGGAACGGCGAACCGGCTGCGGCCCGCGGTCAGCTCCCAGGCCAGCGCCCGCCACACCGCCAGGGCCTCACCGTCGCTGTTGTTGATCGCGTATCGACACCACGGGTTCAGGTCCGCATCGTCGGAATATTCCTGCTCCCACAGCCCCGGCCACAGCGGGTCAGGCATATCCGCCTCGTCGGCACGGGCCACGTAGCAGTGCAGCCCGTCGCGGCGCTCGTGTGCGAACCTCAGGAACGGCTCCGGATCTGTCACCACATCAGGATGTCGGACAGCCAGCCGTCGTTACCGAACCAGCCCGGTGCCGAGCGTGGGCGACAACCTCGTCTGGCATCCGCCGATCGCGCCAGCCGGCGAGGCTTCGGGGAGACGGGAGGCTGCTTGCCCGTACGATCTCGGCCGTGCATACCACCCCGCTGGCTCCGATCGACATGGATGCGGTCTTCCCGCAGTTGCGTGGGTTCGCGCGGACGACCATTCGGCCGCATTCACGTAAGGGTTCGCCGTCGGTCGAGCAGAGCTCCGTGGGCGGGCCGCTGTTGTGGCCGGCGAACGAGCCCTGGCCGACCTGTGACGGTGACGGTGACGGTCTGGACGATCATCCCGCTGAGGCTGAGGTGCCACTCGTGCCGGTCCTGCAACTGCTCGCCGACGATGTGCCCGAGTTGCCGTTCCGGAGGGCTCGGATGTGGCGCGTCGGGTGGAGGCTGACCACGGCTGGGAGTACGACACCGACCTGGCGGTCGCTTCCGGGATCAAGGTCGGCGGCTACCCCGGCTGGACGCAGTCGCCTGACTGGCCGGTCTGCCCGTGCGGGCTTCGGATGGAGCACCTGCTCACCATCGCCAGCTGGGAGTTCAGCCGGGGCGACGAGCGGCGTTGGGTCCCGCTGGAGGACCGGCCCACAATGGCCGGATGGGGCTTCGACAGTTCGGATGAGCATCCGTGGCGGTCACTCCAGAACCCTGCAGGATTGATGCTCGGCGACGCCGGCGGCGTCTACATCTTCGTCTGCACATCATGCCCGCAGCGTCCCCACGACCACCGATTCGACTGCTCCTGACTCAACAGGAGCCACGCTGGTGCGCGGACCACGGTCTTGACCCGCTGACCGTGGTGTGGGTGGACAATCGAGCGGCACGTTCGCTGGCTGCAGCGGATGGATCCGTAGCGGAGCGGAGCGCTGATGATCACGGGATACGACACGGTTCTCATCACGGGCGCGCCGGTCGACGCTGGCATTCGAGTGATGCTGGACGATCTGCATGGCAGATGGCCAAATATGGTGGTCGCCCTGGGCGGGGACCACGTCGGGCCCTTTCTTCCATGGCGGACGACGCGGGCGCAGGTACCGGCTGGCGCAGGTGAGGTGTACATCGCCCGCGATGCGGAGATGGAGCGGCGCTGGGACGATCTCGGGTACTCGCTAATGGAGCACGCCGAGGGACCGTTCGCAGTGCTCTACCAGTCCGCCAGCCAGCTGGCGGTCGAGATCCAGCTCAATGACGATCCCTACGAACGAAGAGGATTTGGCTTCGAACTCTACCCGGCGACGTTGGTCACCGCCGGCTTGTCGCTGGTCACTCTCGTCACGCCGGACATGGACAGCCCTTTCAGCCAAAGTCTGCTCCACGCACTTAGACAGGCGCTGATCAGTCGAGCAGGCGGCTGATCCTTCCGCTGCGACCTATCGCTGAGCATCCTCTTCTGCCGCAAACCGATCGTCACGCTACGTGACGGCGGCTGGGTGGGTCGAACGCTCGGCCGTGCCGGATTGAGTTCACGTGATGCCGGTCGCAAATCTCGCGTTGGCCTGTCGCCCGTGACTGCCGGTTATCCGTCGGTTCGACTCGTGTCTCGGTCTTAACCATGATCGAGACCGGTCAGACCGAATGTGTCCTTCGGATGTTGGATTCTGTGCAGCGGGCTCAGGTGGCGCTTGCGGCGATGGCCGCGTACCTGCGGTCCGGGCGGTCCGGGAACTGCTGTCGCAGGCGCTGAAGCTCGGTGAAGCCGGCCTTCGTCAGGAGGGCGGCGAACTCGTCCACCGGCCAGCGGTACGCAGTGAGGACCTTGTGGTCGAACGCGGCCACCTCGTCGTCGCTGTCGAAGAACCCGATCACCAACCTCCCGGAAGGGGTCAGCATCCGGCGGAACTCGGTGAGCACCTGGTCCAGTTCCGGTGGCGGCAGGTGAATTGTCGAGTACCAGGAGAGGATGCCGACCACCGAGTGGTCGGGGACGTCCAGTTCGGTCATCGAGCCGAGCCGGAACGCCGGCCCGGGAAAGTTCGCTCGGGCGTGGTCGATGAACTCACGGACCAGGTCGATGCCGGTCACGTCGACGCCGAGCGAATGCAGGTAGGCGGTCCAGTGCCCGGGGCCGCAACCGAGATCGAGCACCGCGCCATCCAGGCCGGCGAGGTGGCCCCCGACGAGGGCCGTGTCGCCCACGTGGGCCTGCCAGCCGCCGTCGAACAGAGCGATGTACTGCTCTGACATCGACGAATAGGCATCCCGTACCGACTGTACGCTCACCGCAACACTGTAGACCGGGCGCAGGATGCTCAAGTGCGCTTGAGTACGGCGGCTCAGGCGGCCGGCGGCGGCCGGTTCATAGGTTGACACCCATGACCTCGACCATCGAACTCGAACGCCTCGTCCGGACATCAGACCTGCACAGCCGGCGCGGTCGTCACAGCCGCCCTGGCCACTATCGGGGGTGGCTCGTTGCCCTGGCCGTCGCCACTACCTCCGCCGCGATCACTGCGGTGACCACCGCCATCGTTGCCTGAGGATGAACATGTGGTGCCGGTTCGAGGACGCCGGTCGGGATCCACGTGACGCTCTGAGCTCGATCGCATTTTCACTGTCATGCCGCGAACCGTCCGCTACGTACCGCCACCCTCAGTAGCAAAGGGCAAGCCCGTTTCCAGACGGCCCAGGTGGATGACTCGCGCTCGACTACTGTGCACGCGTGCCCATGTCTGTGGACCTGTCGACTTCGGCTTCGCGCCGGGAAGCACTCCGGATGGTGGACGTCGGTGACCCGCGTCCCCGCCGCGGGATGCTGCGAAAGATTTCGACCTCGAAAGGGCCTGGCGCGAGGGTCCGGACGGCGGCGAGGCTGACGAGTACGAGCAGATCTATGTAGCTGCCTTCCTGCTGTTCCTGATTGGTGATCCCGCAGACTCGTCCCGCCTGTAGGCCGCACAGTTTCACACTGGTGATATGGACTTGGGCAGCGGCTTCGACGCCCTGCTCTCGATCGACCCGTGGCGTGCCGAGTGCCCCGGCTTCCTGGTAGCCGGGGCACTCTTGCCCCACGTCGAGTGGATCAGCGCGGCATACCGCCCAGGAACGCGTCAGACACGCCGTTGGTGTCGCCCGGTACCAGGTTCGTGGCCATCGAGGCGAAGGCGACGTGTCGGCCGTCCCAGCTGACCACCCCGTTGTAGCTGCCGCCGTTGCCCTGTCCGCCGTCGGCCGCCAGGCTGGCCCGGACGGTCGTTCCGGCGCGCAGGTCTCGTAGGAACACGTCGGCTACTCCGTTGGTGTCGCCGGGCACCAGGTTGGTGGCGTCGGACGTGAACGCCACGATCCGGCCGTCCGCGCTCATCATCGGGCCGTAACTGCTGCCGCCGTTGCCCTGTCCGCAGTTGGCCGCCAGGCTGGCCCGGACGGTCGTTCCGGCGCGCAGGTCTCGTAGGAACACGTCGGCTACTCCGTTGGTGTCGCCGGGCACCAGGTTGGTGGCGTCGGACGTGAACGCCACGATCCGGCCGTCCGCGCTCATCATCGGGCCGTAACTGCTGCCGCCGTTGCCCTGTCCGCAGTTGGCCGCCAGGCTGGCCCGGACGGTCGTTCCGGCGCGCAGGTCTCGTAGGAACACGTCGGCTACTCCGTTGGTGTCGCCGGGCACCAGGTTGGTGGCGTCGGACGTGAACGCCACGATCCGGCCGTCCGCGCTCATCATCGGGCCGTAACTGCTGCCGCCGTTGCCCTGTCCGCAGTTGGCCGCCAGGCTGGCCCGGACGGTCGTTCCGGCGCGCAGGTCTCGTAGGAACACGTCGGCTACTCCGTTGGTGTCGCCGGGCACCAGGTTGGTGGCGTCGGACGTGAACGCCACGATCCGGCCGTCCGCGCTCATCATCGGGGAGACGGTTACCGCGTTCGCCTGTGTGCCCGTAGTGGATACGTTCACCCGCCGGAGGCTACCGGTACGTATATCACGGATGAAAACGTCGGCTACGCCGTTGGTGTCGCCGGGAACCAACGGCGCCCCAGAGGTGAACGTCACGTACCGGCCGTTGGCGCTGATCGACGGTGCGTCCGACGGCGCGTCGGCGTTCGTGCCGCTGACCCGGACGGTGGTACCGGCTCGCCGGTCACGCAGGAAGATGTCGGCTACTCCGTTGGTGTCACCCGGCACCACGTTGGTGGCTTCGGAGACGAACGCCACGAATCGAGCGTCGGTGCTGATGGCGGGTGCGTAACTGCGGGCATTGGTCTGGGTGCTGCCATTGGTCAGTGTGACCCGGCTGGTGCTGCCCGTGCGGCGGTCGTGGACGAAGCCGTCGGAGGACCCGTTGGTGTCGCCAGGCACCAAATTGGTGGCGTCAGAGGTGAAGGAGACGTATCGGCCGTCCGGGCTCAGGGAGTGGCCGTAGCTGGAGCTGTCGCCCGGAGATCCCTCAGTGGACTGGCTGACGCGGCTCGGGTGCCGATTCGGCGGTCGCGGACCAGCACGTCCCAGGTGTTGTTGGTGTCGTCAGGCGTCAGGTTCGGCGAGGCGGAGGTGAAGGCGACATACCGGCCGTCCGCGCTCGCCGCGAAGGGCTCGCTGCGGTACTCGGTGGCCTGGCCGCCCTTGCTGTCCACGCTGACTCGGGTGGTAGCTGGCGGTGCGGCGGCGGAGGCGGCAGGTGCGACGCCGACGGCGAGGCTGCCGAGCACGGCTACGCCGGCAGCGGCGGTGCTGATCGGGCGGTGCAGGCGAAATCGTACGGTCCTGCGAGTCGTGGCGGGTGTCTCGAATTGTGTCGTCATACCTGGTTGGTCTCGGACTGGAGCGCGATTGTTCACCCACGTCCGGTACCCGATAGTTCTGTCGCCGCCGGGCGTGCGCCGGTCCCCGGCACGTCCATAACCTTCGGTAGCCGTCGACCTCTGGCCTGGCAGCTACGAGAACGCCCGGACGTAGCCGAGATGAGGGAGGCGTTCGTCTGGTGAGTCACCGCAGTCCTGCTGCGAGGTCGGCGGCGTTGTCGAACGCGGGTGCCGCCCTTTCTGATTCTTCTTGCGTGAGCGCGACCGAGCCGGCGCGGGCCAGCATCTCGGCCGCAGTCTTTGGATCGTGCAGCACCATCGCGAGTTCGGCGCGGTAGACCAGGACCTCTACCTGATCGACCGGGTCGTCGTCGGCTTGCGGCCGGGCCAACGCGCTGTCGAGGATCCGAACGGCCTGTCCGACGCTTCCCCTGGAATCGGCCTGCACAACAGCATTCGCCAGGGCCTTGGCCAGCCGCCCGGCAGGCGTGGTGGCCGGCACGGGCGCGGTGGCGGCGTCCCGAAGAACGCGGATCCAGTTGCCGCCCGGGTCAATGACACTAAGAGCTCCTAACTCTTTGAGCGCTGCAGCCGGCGCCAGCACACGATGGCGCAGGCGAGGGTGAGGAACGCTTCGTGGATGTCGTCGCGGATCTCCCAGCGGATACGTAGGCGGCGGAACCAGTGCAGCAGGGCGATGGTCTGCTCGACGACAAAGCGGCGGGTGCCGAGGCCGGAGCCGTGGCCGATGCCGCGTCGGGCGATGACGGGTGTGATGCCGCGCGTGCGGAGCTCGCGGCGGTACTTGTCGAAGTCGTAGCCACGGTCGGCGTAGATCCGGTCGGGCCGTTGCCGGGGCCTGCCGCGGATGCCCTTGATCCGTGGGACCTTGTCGACCAGGGGCAGCAGTTGGGTGACGTCGTGGCGGTTGCCGCCGGTCAGGCTGACGGCGAGAGGGATGCCGCCCGCGTCGGTGATGACGTGGTGTTTCGAGCCTGGCTTGCGGCGGTCGACCGGGCTCGGACCGGTTTTGGGCCGCCCTTGAGCGCCCGAACGTGAGAGCCGTCGATCACCGCCCGAGACATGTCCAACTGCCCAGCGGCCCGCAGTCTGCCGAGCAGAACCTCATGCAGTCGTTGCCAGACACCAGCATCATTCCAGTCCCGCAACCTGCGCCAGCACGTCATGCCCGACCCGAACCCAAGCTCCTGGGGCAGGTACTCCCACGGGATCGCGGTGTAGAGCACGAACAGGATCCCGCACAACACCTTCCGATCATCGAGAGGCTTTCGGCCCGGGAACCGGTGCCTACGCGGTGCTCGGGGCGGCAGCAGCGGCGCGATCTCGGCCCACAACTCGTCCGAGACGATCCACGGCGGCTGCTCACCCCTCCTCACGTTCAGACAGAACGACCCTCACGTCCCGAGGACACGCCCACCATCATTTCGTTAGGAACTCTAAACCCGCCCAACCCGCCGGCGTTTTCCGCGCCCGAGGCCGGGTCATCCGCGGCGTTCCGGACACCAGTACCTTGCCGTACGCGGCGCGCATGCCGGCGGCAAACGCCGAGTGCAGTCCCTCGATGTCCGCGGTGAGGACGAGACAGGATCCATAGGACTGCTCCGGGTCAAACCCGGCGATCCCGAAGAACTGCAGATGCAGGTCTTCCCGCTGCACCCCCACACACGCGTTGGGCTTGCGCTGCTTGTACGTGGTGCGAAAACCGAGAGCTCCGTAGAAGGTTTCGAATCGATGACGTTGCCGACGGCGAGGGCGTAGAGGACGCCGGCGGTGGGTTCGCTGGCGGCGGCGAGGTAGGCGTCCTGATCTCGGATATCCGCGAAACGGGCAGACCCGTGTCACTCCTGTCACCGCTGTCCCCCGTGTCCGTTGAACTGCCCAGACCCGAGCCGTTAGGTGACACCTCTGCTGGGAACAGACCTGCGCGGAGGGCGCTCGGAGGCTGGGCCGAATCGTTGATCACGACAGGCCGTCCGTTGGGCAGTCGAGGCCGAGGTGGCTGAACCCGGAGCAGTGTCGCGCGGGCCTGACGGCAGTTTGGATCGCCGCAGCCGGGGGATCACAGGCGGCATGACGTCGACAATCACCCCGTACGAGGATGGGCCGCTGATCGTCCGCGGCGACTTCGAGTTACGCACACCGGACGGCACGCCCATCGCACCGGGCCGGGCGACGATCGCCCTGTGCCGGTGCGGAAAGTCGACCCTCAAGCCCTTCTGCGACGGCACCCACAAGGTGATCAACTTCCGTGCCGGCGCCGATCGTGACACCCAGAAGCCGCGATGAACCCACCGAGACGCCCGGGACGCGCCCGCACCGATCGACGCCGGACACCGGGTTTCTGGCAATCGGGAGCGGGGACAGGCGGCGGGGCGGCTGTGCGGGGAGGCCAGCGTGGTTGAGTCTGGTGATGACCGTCGCTATGGTCCGGCGCCGCTGCCGCAGCCACGCGGGCCGGTCTCCGCGGCGCTGCACGACGCGCTCATGTCCGCCCCGCACGACCTGTCCGCGGACCTGGCCTCCGAGTTCGACGGGGTGGACCCGATCGATGACGAGGACCTTCAGCTCACCCTGTTCCTCTGCTACGAGCTGCACTACCGCGGTTGGCGCGGCGTGGACGACCGGTGGGAGTGGCAGCCGTCGCTGATCGCGCTGCGCAGCCGCGCCGAAGCGGTCTTCGAAGCGGCCGTGCGCGCGCTCGCCGGCCCGCAGCCCTCGCTCCTCGACGGGCGAACAACGGCCTCCGCTCTCGCCGCTGTGGTGGCGGCCGACGACGGCCCGGCGCTCTCCGCGTACCTGCAACGGCGGGCGACCCGCGAGCAGTTCCGTGAGTTCGTCACGCACCGCTCGATCTACCACCTTCGAGAGGCGGACCCGCACAGCTGGGCTCTGCCTCGGCTGGGCGGCCCGGCAAAGGCCGCACTGGTCGAGATCCAGGTCGACGAGTACGGCGGTGGCCGGCTCGACCGCATGCACGCCGAACTGTTCCGCGTCACCCTGGAGCGGCTCGGCCTGGACACCGGGTACGGGGCCTATCTGGACGCGGTGCCCGCGGTGACCCTGGCGGGCAACAACCTGATGTCGCTGTTCGGGCTGCACCGCCGGTTGCGCGGGGCGCTGCTCGGGCACCTCGCCGCCTACGAGATGACCTCGTCACTGCCGAACCGTCGCTACGGGCGGGGCCTGCGGCGCCTCGGTTTCGACGAGGCGGCCACCCGTTTCTACGACGAGCACGTCGAGGCGGACGCGGTGCACGAGCAGATCGCCGCGCACGACATGTGCGGCGGGCTGGTCCGGGTCGAGCCGCACCTCGCCGCCGACGTGCTCTTTGGGGCTTCCGCCGCCCTGGCGCTGGACCGTCTCTTCGCCGCCTGGATTCTGGACAGCTGGCAGGCCGGCCGCAGGTCCCTGCGTCCCCGCGGTCCCGGCGCGCCGATCACTTTCCACGTCGAGGAGCCGCATCGCGCCACCGGCTCGGAGACGGCGAGCCTGATGACCGGCCTGGCCTGTTGAGCCGCGAGCGGTGCCGGCCCTTTCGAGCGCGACGAAACGGGCACCGGCAGGACCATCGTCGTGCGGGAGGCAGAGTTGTCGTTTGACGCGAGCGCCTACGGGCGGTACGTGGCCGACGTGTATGACGAGACCTACGCGTATCTGACTCCGGACAGCGCCGTGCAGGTCCTGGCCGAGCTGGCCGAGGGCGGGCCGGTCTGCGAGTTCGGCATCGGCACCGGTCGCCTGGCGCTTCCGCTGGTCGAACGCGGCCTGACGGTCGCCGGCATCGAGGGTTCCTCCGACATGGTGGCGGGCCTGCGGAGCAAGGCGGGCGGCGACCGGATCGACGTGGCGGTGGGGGACTTCACCCACACCCGCGTACCCGGCGACTTCGCGTTGGTCCTCCTCGCCTTCAACACCGTTTTCGCGCTGCCCGACCAGGCCGCGCAGGTGGCTTGCTTCCGCAACGCGGCCGCTCACCTGCGTCCCGGAGGTCGGTTCGTGGTCGAGGCCTGGGTGCCGGACCCGGCGGCGTTCCGCAACGGCTCGGCACTGCGTCCGGTACGGGTCGCGGAGGACGAGGTTCTGCTGGAGGCGGCGCTCCTGCACCCCGCCGAGCAGAGGATGACCACCACCAAGGTTCGGCTGACCGCGGGCGGGGTCCACCTGTTGCCGGCGAACCACCGGTACGCCTGGCCGGCGGAGCTGGACCTGATGGCCGAGCTGGCCGGGCTGCGCCGCGAACACCGGTGGGCCGGTTGGACGCGCCTGCCGTTCGGCGACGACAGCCGGGAACACGTGAGCGTCTACCGCCGGGCGGATTCGGCATGACCGGCGCCGCCCGGCTGCGACCGATACCGATGTCGTACGTGCTGCCGATCCGGCGGATGGACGACAGCGACCCGGAGCAGTTGACCGACTACCTACGCTGGCTCGCCGCCCGGGTGGAGGTGATCGTGGTGGACGGGTCGCCGCCCGAGGTCTTCGCCCGCCACCACCGACGGTGGCATCCGCTGGTCCGACACCTGCCGCCCGACCCGAGCCTGTCCGGCCGGAACGGCAAGGTGCTCGGCGTGCTGACCGGTGTGCCGGCGGCCACGCACGAGGACGTGGTGATCGCCGACGACGACGTCCGCTACGACGAGGACGGACTGCGCGAGGTCCGGCGTCTCCTGCGACGGGCGGACCTGGTGCAACCCCAGAACCACTTCGACCCGCTTACCTGGCACGCCTACTGGGACACCGGGCGGATCCTGCTCAACCGGGCGATCGGCGCGGACTTTCCCGGAACCCTCGCGGTGCGGCGCAGCGTCTTCCTCGCCGCCGGTGGCTACGACCCCGAAGTCCTTTTCGAGAACCTCGAGCTGATCCGGACCGTGCGAGCCTTCGGCGGCAGCGTGGTGGCCCCCGCCGGGCTGTACGTCCGGCGCCTGCCTCCCACCACGCGACACTTCGCCGCCCAGCGCGTTCGCCAGGCGTACGACGAACTCGCCCAGCCGGTGCGGCTGGTGGCCGCGCTGCTCGTAATACCCGGGGTGGCGGCGGCGGTCGCCGCCCGGCGTCCGGGGCTGCTGGCCGCGGCTGCGGCGGCGGTCATCGGAGTGGCCGAGACCGGCCGGCGCAAGGCCGGCGGTCCGGCGGTCTTCCCGCCGGCAACCGCGGTGCTGGCGCCCCTCTGGTTGATCGAGCGCGGCGTGTGCAGCTGGCTCGCGGTCGCCCAGGGCGTGTTCTGTGGTGGCGTGCGCTACGCCGGCGGGCGGCTCGGCCGCGCCGCCCACTCCACGCGGACCCTGCGGCGGCGGCTCGCCGCATCGATTGCTGAATCACCCAAGATCGGCCTTCCAGGGCTGAACGACCCTGAGGCACTGGCCAAGTTCACGACCGTCCGGTGACCACTCTGGACCCGCGCTCCGCTCGCGACATACGCGAAAATCTTTTTGACGGGTGACCGCCGTTCATGACTGGGTGCCGTTCCGCATGTACCGCGACTACGACGGCACATCGTTGCGCTTCGGCTCGCCCGCTGCGAGCCCATCTACCGAGGCTACGGCCTTGCGCAAAGCGCTCGCCGCGGAGACCAGTTTGGTGCCCGACCGCTGTGGCGTTCGGACGCAGTCATGGCCGGGCGGCCTGCGGGATCGCCCAGGGTTAGGCTCGTCACGTGCCGGCGCTCATCGAGGTCGTGTCCGTCATCAACGCCACGCCGAGTGTGGTGTTCGACCTGACCCTCGACCTGGATGTCCACACCGCGTCCCTGCCTGCCAGCCGTGAGACGGCCACGACCAGCAGCGGACGACGTCAACTCGCCCTCGGCGACGAGGTCACTTTCCACGCCCGTCATTTCGGACTGGCCTGGCGCATGACCAGCCGAATCACCGCCTACTGGTCTTCCCCTGAGATGTGGACAAAGTCTCTACAAGATCCGGGGCGGGTCAGGATACGGGTTCTCCTGGTCACCGGGTGATGATTCGTCGGATGGTGGCGATCTGGTTGGCCCAGCCGTCGATGCGGATGATCGTGACGGTGGTGCCGGTGCGGGGGCGTGGATGATGAGTCCGTCGCCGAGGTACATGCCGACGTGGCGTGGGTTGGTCATGCTGCCGTGGCTGCCGGGGATGAGGATGAGGTCGCTGGGCAGCAGGAGTGCGGGGTCGGTGACCTGGTGGCCGGTGTGGGCTTGGTCGGTGGTGATGCGGGGGATGGTGATGCCGGCTGCCCGGTAGGCGGCCTGCGTCAGCGATGAGCAGTCGCACTGCTGGGCGGGGTCGCCGGAGTGCGGGTCGGTGCAGGCGCCGCCGAAGTGGTACGGGGTGCCGATCTGGTGCATGGCCCAGCCGATGGCGGTCGTGACGGCGGGTGGGGTGTGCGTGGGTAGCGTGAACTGGTCGGGTAGGGGACCGAGTGCGTCGGTGGCGCAGGTGGTGAGGGTGCCGGTCAGGTGCTCCACCAGGTGCAGCGCTTCGTCGGTCCATGTGGCGTAGGCGTGCGGGAAGGCGGAGACCTGGATCGTCTGGGCGGCGCGGCTGAGCGGCATGGACTCCCACCCGGGGACGGTGAGGAGCTTGTCGTAGAACTGTGCGGCTTGGTAGGCGGGGTTCGACAGGTGTGTGGTGGTGCCCCAGCCTTGGCTAGGGCGTTGTTGGAACACGCCGATGGAGTCGTGGTCGTTGCGGTCGCCGAGGTGCGCCAGGTTCCGTAGGCCGGATTCCTGAATGGCGGTGGCGACGGCGATGACCCAGCCCCACCGGGGTACGCCTTTGGCGACGCCGACGTCGATGATGGTCGCGGCGATGTCCAGCTGCTCGGTGTCCCACGCGCCGGATGGGGGACCGGTGAGCCGTAGGGCGGGCACGACACCGCATCCGCCGGGGCCGCCACCGGTGACGGCAGAGAGCAGGAGTACGGGCAGGCCGAGGCAGGCGACGATGATCACGGCGACGACCGATGAGGATTTTGCGCCGGTGAGGCTCCGGATGCGGCAGCGGAGTTCCAGGGCACGAGCATCGAGCCCGATGGCGGTGTTCCGTTCACGCTCGAACTGGTCTTTAGACCGTATGCGTTCCTGGAGGTCGGCGATGATGTTGCCGATGCCACTGGTCGTGCATGGCGCTTCGATGGCCCGTGGACCTGGGCCGCTTATGACGGCGCGCAGGGAGTGCCGGCCTGGCCCCTGGCCCTACTGGTCGGCGGGGCGGATCCGGCGGCAGTCGTGGCCGCGACCGCTACCGGTTCGTACGAGGCCGAAGTCACCCGCTGGCGCCGAGCGGCCGGCTTGCAAGACGACGCCCAGCCCCGCTGAGCAGGCCACTGCCGCCTACAGCTACCAGCGGCCGGCCAGGTGTCCCGATCTGCCGCGAACCGCTTGTCACCGAGGGCGGCATTGAAGCCGGCCGGTGCCCGCGTGCGGTCCTGCCGAGGTGGGGCCTGGACGATGAGCCATGATGGGGCTATGCCACGCACGGACAGAGCCTCGCGGGTGATCGCGGCCCCTCCCGATCGTGTCTACGCTGCGCTCGTCGATCCAGACGCCCTCGTCGCGTGGCTTCCGCCCGCGGGGATGAGCGGCAGGTTCGAACGGTTCGATGCCCGGCCGGGTGGGTCGTACCGGATGGTGCTTACCTACGCGGACGCCTCGACCGCGTCGGGCAAGGCCACCGCGGACTCCGACATCGTCGAGGCGCGCTTCGTTGACATCGTCCCCGGTGTCCGGGTGGTGCACGCCGTCAACTTCGTCGCCGACGATCCCGAGACGATGACCTGGGAGGTCGAGGCAACCGGCGATGGGACGCGGGTGGACATCCGAGCCGATGACGTGCCCTCTGGCGTCTCCGCAGAGGATCACGCGGCCGGGCTCGCGTCCTCGCTGGCAAACCTCGCCGTCCACGTTGAACGGTAACCCCGTCGCGAGATGGCGGATCCGGACTGAACACGTCATAGCCGCGAGTCGCGCATTACGTGGGGTCACGGCCGGGCGCCTGCCTGTGCTGCCCCTCTCCGCCCTCTGGAGCCCCGCGGCCAGGTACGGATGCGGGGCGGTCGGCACAGTCGTCAGGTGCGGGTCTGCAGCCAGGCCCGGAGCCGGTCCAGCAGGTCCCGGTTGGGCGGCGGCGGCAGGGCTCGGAGCAGTTCGTCCTCGCTCGCGGGACGCGCCGTCAACGCCGCATCCCGCAGCAGCGACCGGCCGACGGCGACGCCGCCGGTGACACCGACGTCCACATCCCCCCGGCGGAGCACGTACCCGTGGCTGTCCTCGCGCCGGACGTACGTGAGCCCGGCGCCCTCGGACGTGCAGGCGGCCTGGAAGCACGGGTCCTGCCCGGCGAACGTGACGTGCAGCGCCACGCGCACACTGGCGACGCCGCCAGTGTGGTCGGCGGGTGCGTAGCCCACGCCCCGAGGGATGCCGAGTGGCTGGGCCCGGTAACCCGGCAGGCCGACCACGAACAGGTCGGCCGGCCGTTCCTCGGTGGGCAAATCGACGGCGGTCGCCGGGCGTAGCGTGCGGGTGGCGCGGCGCAGCAGGTCGCGGTCGACGGCCAGCGAGCCGAGGACGACGACACCGCGGTCGCCGCGGGTCACCTGGTATCCGTGCTCGACAACCCCGCGAAGATAGACCGCCCCACCCGGTTCAGTGGCGCAGCTCTCTACCGCCGGGGCGGCATCGAGGTACGGCTGGCCGCACTCCCCCCGCGCGTCGCCGACAACCGGGCCAGCGATCACGTTGACGTGGCGCGCCGGCGGCACCGCGGCCGGGTCGGCGGGCACGAAATCCCCGGCGCCCAGTTCACCGCCGTAGGCGGAATCGACGGGGCGGTATCCGGGGACCTCGACCACGTACGCGGCCCGGCGGTCCTGGGCCGCGTACCGCAGCCGCTCGGCGACCTCGCCCGGGCCGGAACGGGCGAGCGCAACCACGCCGAGGCCCAGGAGGCCGACCAGCGTGAGCCCGGCGGCGAGCCGCGGCCGCCACCCGCGCAGCAGCAGCCCAGCGACGAGGACGTGTGGCACGCCGCCCAGGAGCATGGTGAGCGTCCTGTCGGAGCTGACGCCGAGCCCCACCTCGTCGGTCCAGCGCCAGCCGAGCCGGGCCAGGGCCAGCCCACCGACGAAGACCAGCAGCACCCAGAGGCCGGGACGGGCACCGAGGACCGTGACGGACGCCGTGGACCGGGCAATCAGCCACAGCAACCCCATGGCGAGGACCACCACGACCAGCAGCCCGACCAGCACCGCGCGCCAGCCGACGAAGAGCAGCGGGCCCAGCGCGGGGATGGCAGTGGTCAGCAGCGCCGACCCGAGCAGCCACACCGCGCCGAGCTGCCCCAGAACACGCCACCCGGGTGCCGACGGGCCGCCCCAGGCCCCCGCGACGTCCGGCTCCGCACCCATACAGGACGTTGTAGCAGCAGGCCGCCATCCGCCGCGATGCGACGAGGACACCAGCCTCTACATCGATCGCAACTGTCGGCGACTTCGGCGACCGCGCCGGCGGTTGGCAGTCGTCCGCGACGCCTCAACACGCTCGCAGGCGAGCGCAAGAGGTACGTAGCGACGACCACCGCGGATCTCATTGCCGCAGGCGAATCCCAGACGACGGAGTTCAAGTCCAGCGGCCGATGGAACCCCCACACCAACCAGTACGACCCGAAGCTCGGGCAGATCCTCGTCAAGACCGTGTGCGGATTCCTCAACGCCGAGGGCGGTGTCCTACTCATCGGCGTCGAGGACGACGGCGGGTCCTCGGCATCGAGGGTCCGCGTCACTGGCGGCCTGCGACGCGGACAGGATCTTGTCCCACGTTCCGTCACGTTGCCAGCGGCGGAACAGGCCGTAGGCCGTCTGCCAGGGCCCATACTCAGCCGGGACGTCGCGCCACGGGGGACCCGATCCGGGATCCGTCACCGGATCCCGTCAAAGAGCTGCCGTCTGTCCCACTTCGGCGGCCGGCCACTGCCCGACGCGGCAGGCAGCAGCGCAGGGAGCCGCTGCCACTGGACGTCGGTGAGGTCGAGCCGCCTCGTCACCGCTCGGGTGCCAAGGAGTCTCCGGTGTGAAGTTCTAGCTTGGTCGCTGAACCATCTGCCGGAGACCTCTTCAGTTATCGATCACCGCCACGCCGTGATCTACACCGGCCACCACGACTTGTGAAACACGCCTTGGGTCGATGTCGACGGCAAGACCAACGAGCTGACCCGCTTCCAAGCCGTAGGGCAGAACACCCGTTCCTGCAACGGCACTGGGTTCGCTCTCGCCGTCAGTGGCAATGCTGTGCTCGCCACCGGACTGCGTCCAGGCGTGACCAGGCGATGACGTGGTCGTTGTCGGGGTGGCGTGGGCGGGGTGAGGGTCTGCTACGGGTCCCGTAGCAGACCCTCGCGAACCGCGCTGTCGATGACCGGCCGGCGCGCTGGGGAGGCCAGGAGAGTCGCTACTGCTGCCGACGCCGGCGCGTCACTTCACGGGCATTTTCATTCTGAACAGTTTCTCTGCATTTCGGAACGCAATCTTTTCCTTGTCTTCGCGTGGCAAATCGACTCCGCGGAACCAGTCGGTCTGCGCCTTTATGTCCGCGAACGGGTAGTCGGTCGCGAACATCACTCGATCCACGCTTATGTACTTCAGCAGGAGATTGAGCAGTTCGGTCTGGGGGAATGCGCTGGTTGTGACCCAGAAGTTGTCCTGGAAGTATTGCTCGAAGGGCTTCTTAAGCGAGTTTTCGGTCGGCTCGCCCATGTCATTGGCGATCCGCTCGTAGTAGAAGGGAAGGCCTTCGCCCATGTGACCGATAATGATCTTCAGTTTGGGGAACCTGTCGAAAACCCCGTACGTGATCATCCTAACGCATTGGGTCAGCACCTCCTGGTGCCAGCCATATCCAGATCCGCTGAAAATGTAAGGTTGGTATTCCTTCGTGTATTCAGATCGTGTGGTGCTGTAAAGGATTTCGAAGACCTCGTCAGCTGGATAGCCGGGATGCAGGTAGATCGGCACATCGAGAGCAACGGCACGTGCCAGCACGGGCTCGAAATCGGGATGATCGAGGTACTTCTTCGTGATATGTCCGTTGGTCAGTGCGCCCAAGAAGCCATCTTCCCGAACCGAGCGTTCCAGTTCGTCCGCCGCCGCCTCCGGGCTCTGCAATGGCAAGGTGGCGAAAGCCTTGAAGCGGCCCGGATATTTGGCGATTGGCCCGTCTACAAGTTGCCGGTTAAGGCGATAGGCAAGGTCGATGCCTCTTTTTCCCGGGACATTTTGTACGGCCGGTGTATGAGCAGAGAGGATTTGAACGTTGAGTCCCCCCGCGTCCATATCGCCGATGCGGCGTTGGTCTAGATCCGAAAGACCAATCTCCTCAAGGAACGCTATGTGATCCTCATTGATGGAGTTCAGCTTCAACAACGTGGGAGTTGAAAATGTTTCCTCCGTGCCGATGAAGGGCAGGTCGCGGTCTCGTTCGTAAATTTCCGCGGTCTTGTCCGCGTTCTGGTCCGAAGCCTGGTCCGGAGCCTCGTTATCGCTCGCTGCCGAGACAATGGCATGCGTGGACACACCGGCGCCGATGCCGAGTGCCGTGGCGGCAGCCAGGAAGCTGCGGCGTCCCATGGGCTTCATGCCAGTCTCTCTTCAGGTGTTTGTGTGGTGTGGTATCCGTACGGCATCCGTCTGCGAGATGCTTCAGATCGAGCCTTCGTTGCCCAGGTCTCCACCCGAGCCGCGTCCCCCTCTGCGACCTCGGCACCGGTCCCGCCGAGGCACTGCCGGCCGGGACCACGGGTTTTCGCGTCCTGCCCGGGGTCGAGGAACCGCTCGCTCGCGTGCGTGCTGTGCAGGCCGGCCGCGGCGGGCTCTGCACTGTTGTGGGGGTGCGACCCGCAGGCGGCGACCGGGTATGCCGTCGCCAGAGCCATGGTGGCCGCCCCGAACCTTAATCGCCCGGGCGGCGCTTTTCCTGACGGCGCTGCATCCACTGTCATCACTAGCCCCCTGTCGGCGGGTTACCTCGCTTATCTGACGCCGACTTTCGTACCTAGTGAATCTGAGACGAACGTTAATGTGCTCAGGCCGGTTGTCCGAGCCAGGGGCCCGGCGCACGCTTGACCAGCGTCAGCACCGACTCCTCGCCGGTGCCGGTCCTACGGCACCGCGACCGCGACCAGGGCCCGCAGCCGACTGGCAACGTCGACGGGCAACCGGTCCACGATTTGGGCGGTCGCGCCTACTCGGCCTGGCGCGGCGCCGACCGCACGATCCGCTCGATCCGACCGATCGGGCTTACCGTACGTGACCGCGGGCGGCAGAGCTGATTCCGGGTTCGGTCGCTGGTGGCTGAGCGCTGCCGGGGTGAGCGCCGGTTGAGAATACGAGTAGCCCATGGCAGGCTCGTGCCGCGTGATCGATGAGTTCGCGAAGGTCAACCTGCACGGGAGGCTGCGGCGGGACCGCGAGGCGCTGCTCTGGAAGCTCGACGGCTTGTCCGAGTACGACGTCCGTCGACCTTTGACAGCGACCGGGACCGACCTGATCGGTCTGGTCAAGCACGTGGCCACCGTCGAGGCCAGGTACTTCGGTGAGGTTTTCGACCGCCCTTGCCCGGAACCGCTGCCCCGGTGGCAGGATGCCAACGGCAGCGATCTGTGGGCGACTGAGGACGAGACCCGCGATCAGATCATCGGGTTCTACCGGCGCACGTGGGAACACTCGGACGCGACGATCAACGAGCTTCCTCTCGACGCTCCTGGCCACGTGCCGTGGTGGCCGGAGCCTTATGCCGACACGAACCTGTTCGCCATCATGGTCCATGTTCTCGGTGAGTCCATCCGGCATGGCGGGCACGCCGATATCCTGCGCGAGGGCCTCGACGGCCGGACCGGGTTGCGCGCCGAACACGAGATGCAGATTGACGAGGAAGCCCGTGCAGCCTACTGCGCGAAGATCGAGCAGGCCGCCAGGTCGGCCGCACCGATCAAGGCTTAGTTGAGACATGGCCCGCGCCGTTCGCCGCGACGAAGCGCCCGGGGCCTGTACGAGGTTCGGCGCCTGGTTCAGTAGTACGAGGAGGCCCGCACTCATCTGGCCGCAGGGAGTTTCCCCAGCCCACCAAGCGGCGAGGATTCCTCTTCTCTGCCGTAGTGGCGAGTAGCAGGTGCTGCCACCCGTCCATGCAGCGTTCTGGCACGTAGCAGCTCGTAGCGATCAGGGCGGCGGCAGCGGCTGGAGGTCCGCGCCTGGATCCCACCAGCGCGAGTCGGGGCCGTAGTAGATGGACGCGGCCCAGTAGTCCGCATCCTCGTGGTAGACGATGTCGAGGCCGACGATCCAGACACGTGGGACACGGCCCGCGCCACCAGCTTGTGACCACTGGCGGTTGACGCGTGCCACAGCCTCGCTGTGGGAGATGTCGAAACGGCGGGCCATCGCGTCAGCGATCTCTTCGCAGAAGGTCAGGGCCTCCGAGTCACCGGCGCAGGGGAAACTGCCGTGCGAGCGCAGCACCGACTCGTGCACCAGATACTCCTGCGGAGAGACCATCCCTGACGTACCCCGCGCCGGCATGCGTACCCTGATTCGATCCCCGAGTTCATCCTCACGGAGGCCGTACTCCGCCAGGAGCCGATCGAGGTACTCCCGTGGTCCAACAGCCTCATAGGTGTCGTCGGACTGTCCTGCCGTGTCCACCACAACATCTTGCCGGCCGTCGCCACGAGTACGGCAACCGAGGATCCCACGATCCGCTCATCCCGCTGAGGCGAGTGCTTGTGTGCGGTGGTCAGCTGGCCGAGCGTTCCCACGGGCACTCAATCCACGGATTGTTGTCGAGGTAGGCAGCGAGCCTGGGAAAACGCTGCCTCTAGGAGTCGGCCAGCCAGGTCAGTACGCGGCCCCGTGACCAGCAACGGCCAATGGTCTGGGGGCCGGGCAACGACCGGCCGAACAGCGCCACGCCGATGAGGCTGTGGCCTGAGGCACGACGATCGCCAAGGGTTGGAATCGTGGGCGCGACTCCAACCCCTTCCACCGACACCCACGCCACCGGGCGGCCGGCTGCAGCTTCCTCAATACGGTGCAGGAAGCGCAGGCGACGCTCGGGCGGGAAGCGCGACAGCGCCCACGTCGTGATGACGACCGGCAGGGCGGCTGCGGGCACCCGGGAGACGGCTTCGGGCAGCACGTCGACCGGGTCACCCCGGAGCAGCAGGGGAGGGGCGGTTGCCGCCAACCGCAGCTCAGCTTCGAGCCTCGCCATCGGCTCCCGCTGGTCCGGCCCGAGGCAGGCGCGCAACCACCGGACGTCCTCCGCGTCGGTCACGTCGATGGGATCGAGGTGGACGGCGACCCGGGTGCGGACCTCGGGTATCGCCCGCGACGGGACGGGCCGGTCTCCCACAAGAGAACATGACCGTTGCACCGGTGAGGACGGGTCGCCCAGCGATTGTCCGTTGCTATATGTAATGCCGACGCGATCGACATTGAGGTTGAGTCCGGCCGGACGGCCCACGTCGATCAGGCCGACCGCGTCCACACCTACCTGGCGCGCCGCCTCGGCGATGCCCGGATACAACACGGCGTAGCGCCCAACCTCGTCGATCTGCGTCTTTCGGCGGGCGGCGATGGCCACGACCGCGTCGGTCATCCGCAACAGGGTGTCGATGGCGGCGTCAGCGGCAGCGTCGCCGTCCGCAGCGGCATAGGCCCCGGCAAGCGCCGGTGCGCGTCCGGCGAGGGCGAGGTCGTGCAAGGCGGCGAGGATCATCGTAGGTTGCCGCTTGCGCGCCGGTGCCGTCTCGATGGCGCGTAGTGCCTCTTCGGACTCACTGAGGGCGACGGCGACGCGCTGGTACAGCGGAGATGTCTCGGCGGCGTCGACCTCACCGAAGTGCCGGTACACCTGTGCGAGGCTCCGGCTTCGACCTGCGGATACGCCGCTTGCTGCGGTCAATTCTCGCATTCCGCAGATTCTAGCCATTGAGCCGATAATTCAGCGCACGACTTGCCGGAATCGGTAGGGATGGTGTGGCGACCATGGCCGCGATCGATGCCTGGGCGCGTCGGCCCGGTCGACGCCGGGTCGGGCGACGCGCCGGCGGGTGAAGGTCGCCGCCCGTCGAACTTTACGACTTCGGTGAAGAAGCCGAGGACCGATATCCGCCATTCCGTACCGATCCTGTTGCCCGGAACCGGAGTTGCTGAGACAACATGAGACGGAGAAGGACCACATCCTCGCGTGTCATCGTCGCTGATCGACGTAATCCGTCAGCATGGCCCCCGCCCCGCCCGACTCACCGACTGCTGGCCGTGAGGCGCTTGGAGGCCCTGGCGCGGGTTCCCGATCCGCGTGACCCGCGAGGGGTCCGGTATCAGCTGGCGAGCGTGCTCGCGGTCGCGGTCTGCGCGGTCACGGCCGGGGCCAGCACGTTCGCCGCGATCGGCGACTGGGCCAACGATCTCGATGCGCCGGCGTGGCGGCAACGGCGAGACGAACATCGCCTGGCCACCCGACGCGCCAACCGCCGCCCACACGACCTCATCACCACCGTGAACAGCAGCTACCCCACTATGCAATGACCCTGCCCTGTCCCGTCGACGGGACAGAGCGCCCGCCGCCGGAGGAAGAAACCTGTTGCCGCCGCGGGATGCTGATTATATTCAGCCCCATGACCCTGCTCATGAAGCGGCGGGCTTTGGTCGCGATGCGTTTGTTCCGCCGATATCTCACCCAACGTCGGGACTGGGCAGTGTGAATATCATTGCACTTTTAGCTGGTTGACAACGTATCCACGGTCGTCATGGTTAATTGCGGTTGCGGCGCGTCTCCCGACTGCGGAGCTCCATGTCGTCGAATCTCGGCCAGCCGTCGCCGTGACATTTGTCAACCAGCTCCGATGAATTCTGTGCACTCTGGTGGAGTTGCTGATGTCGGTTTCCGGAAGCCGCCGGAGCGAAGGCTCCTACCGTCGTTCGGGTGGTTGTGCCCAGGGTCGCTCGCCCCGGCCAGCCAGGGAAGACGTCAAGTTCGTCCGTTGGCCGGCCGAGCGACACCTACGCGACCTGTGCCGTGAGGAGCGGATCCCGTGCCTCCTGGTGGTCGAGGGCGGAGCAGAGCCGCCGGTCTGCAGTGATCCGCGTGAGGACTGGGTTCGTACGCCGATCTCGCCATCCGACCTTGACGCTCGGGTGGCCGCTCTCCGGCAGCGTTCTCATGACCGGCGTACGCCTGTTCTCGACCCGGCCGGGACGTTGTCGTTCAGGACTGCGTCCGTCGTCATGTCCAGTACGCACCTCGAACTCATGGATTTGTTCGTCGAACGCTTCGGCCAGGTGGTCTACCGCTGGGAGTTGATGGCCATCCTCACGAAGCGCGACTCGACATCAACGCGAAACGCCCTCGATCTGCACATCATGAGAATGAGGAAGCGGATCGCGCCGCTCGATCTGGACATAGTTACGGCCTGGGGCCGTGGCTACGCGCTGGAAGAAAAGTCCCCATGGGCCGCGGTGGCCAGCAAGCCCTCGGCTGTCGATCATTGCTGACATCGCCGGCCGATGGCTACTCAGTTTCGTCATGGGTGGTCTTGTCGAGGGTCTCTGCTGCGGCCCGGTCGAGGGTGGAGACGATCCACTGATCGAGTTCGACGCTAGATTGGTGGGCGGCCTGGCGCCATCGGGTAAGGCGTCGGTCGGGTATGGGAATGCGGGGCATCAGTGCGGTCCTGATGGTTTCTGTTGTGCGGTCGGAGCGGGTCGCTTTGATGGCCGCGCGAAGTTGTTTGACCGACCAGATCTGGGTTTCGGCCTCGTCGAGCCAACGGTCCTGCTCGTCGGGAGACATTGCGGCTACTTCGGCGTGGTGTTGGAAACTGAGGCCGCTTCGACGGCGGGCCAGTGGGAAGCGGCCGGCGACCCAGGCGTAGTTGCGTAGGGTCTGGTAGTCCAGTCCTACAGCCTGGACGACGTGCCGATAGCGGTCGGCGTATTGTTCCTTGCCGTACACCAGCCAGTCGCCCAGGCACCAGGACGAGGAGTCGACGATACCGGAGAGTTGGGCGCCGGTTCGTTCCCAGTGTTCGAAGCTCATTCGTTCGGGCAACCGTAGACCGACCCTGGTCAGCATCACCTGGGCCGGCTCTGCTGGGCGTTGCTTCGGAACGCCAGCCGTTGCTGCAGGGACCACCCGGAGCGCTGCTACGGCATTGCGTGACGATCGGCTACCCGCGCTCATCCCACTCAACCTCCCCGACAGTCGGGTAATTCGCTATCTCTGCTTTCTTTTTCCGTCTCGCGCCGTGCATGTGTGATCGGCGCGCGCGGGATGCCACCCGCAAGGCCGCCCTTCCGACAAAGGCGGCCTTGCGGGTGTTTCCGGTTACCTCGACCGCAGGCTGTACTTACGGGTCGCCAGCGGAGCGAAGATGGTGATCAGCAGGACCGACCAGGCAACCGTCAGCAGCACATCCAGCCCCGGCGGATTGCCGTTGAACAGGTCGCGCAGCGCGTTGACGGTCGCGGTCATGGGACTGGCATCGGCGTACACCCGCAGCCAGGTCGGCATCGACTCGGTCGGTACGAACGCCGACGAGATCAAGCTGAACGGGAAGATCCAGATCAGGCCGGCCGACTGCGCCGCCTCCGGGTTGGGCACCGAGAGGCCGATCATGGCGCCGACCCAGGTGAGCGCGTAGCCGAACAGCAACAGCAGCGCGAGTCCGCCGAGGGCAGACAGGACCCCGCCCTGGAAGCGGAAGCCGATCAGCAGGCCCATGAGCACCACGACCAGCATCGACACGACGTTGCGAAGGATCTCCGACAGCGTACGCCCGACGAGGACCGCGGACCGGCTCATTGGCATCGAGCGGAACCGGTCCATCAGGCCGCGGTCCATGTCGGTGGAGATGCCGATCGTGGTGCCGGCGACCGAACCGAACAACACCATCTGCACCAGGATGCCGGGCAGCAGGAACTGGGGGTAGTTCCCGCCCTCAACATTGATCGCCCCGCCGAAGACGTAGGCGAACAGCAGGATGAACATGACGGGCTGAACCAGCGAGAACATCACCAGTTCAGGGCTGCGCGTCAGGTGCCGCAGATTGCGCAGCGCCATCTGCCAGGCGTCGGACAGCCACCAGGACAGGCCGGTCTGCTGCCGTGCGGCGGCGGCATCGAGCCGCGGTTTCAGGGACGTGGAGACCATCACCGCTTACCACCCTTCTTCTTGCTCTTCACGTCTTCGGATGCCCGGGCCGTGGCGGTGTGCCCGGTGAGGGCGAGGAACACGTCATCGAGCGTGGGCCGGCGGACGGCCACGTCGGCGATTGCGATGCCGGAATCGCGCAGCGGATTGAGTAGCTCGTTGAGCGTCATGCCCTCGGGGAGGGGCGCGTGCACCTGCATGGCCTCCGGATCGCCGACCGGCTCGGTACCCAACCTCTCGCGCAGGATCTGGGTGGTCTTCTCGACCGCGGCGGCGTCGATGAGAGTCACGTCAGCCCACGCCTGGCCGACCTCCGCCTTGAGTTCGTCCGGCGCCCCGCTGGCGATCACCTTGCCGCTGTCGATCACGGACAGCGAGTCGGCGAGGTGGTCGGCCTCCTCGAGGTACTGGGTCGTGAGCAGAACGGTGGTGCCCTCCTCGACCAACTCGTTGACGATGCGCCACACGTCCATGCGACTGCGCGGATCGAGGGCGGCGGTAGGTTCGTCGAGGAAGATGAGCTGGGGCCGGCTCATCAGGGTGGCGGCGATGTCCAGCCGGCGGCGCATACCGCCCGAGTACGTCTTCGCCTGCCGGCCGGCCGCCTCGGTCAGGTCGAAGCGCTCCAGCAGTTCGGTCGCCCGCACCTTGATGTCCGGCGTGGACATCCGGAACAGCTTGCCGACCATGTGCAGGTTCTCCCGCCCGGTCAGCATGTCGTCGACGGTGGTGTACTGACCGGTCAGGCCGATGATGGAGCGCACCTGTAGCGCGTTGCGCCGCACGTCGAAGCCGAATATCTCGGCCTTCCCCTCATCCGGCCTGAGAAGGGTGGTCAGAACCCGAACGGTGGTGGTCTTGCCCGCACCGTTAGGTCCGAGCAGACCGTGCACCGTACCCTCCGGAACGGTTAGTTCGAGGTGATCGAGAGCGGTCACCGAGCCGAATCTCTTGCACAGTCCAGCTACTTCAATCGCTGCTGGCATCTCCAGGATTCCTCTCAAAGGGGCCAACGAAGGTCGGCGTGCTGATCCTGGAATCTACCCCTGAACTTCCTTTAGAAGCTTTGACCGCAGAATGAGCGGCGACGAGTCGCTATAGTCTCAAACGTGATGTATTTCCGTCCGGCTGATCTCGCCCATGAGCACGGCCTTTCCCCGCAATCGGTACGCAACTACGAGCGTGATGGTCTCATCCCGCCCGCTCGGCGTACGGAGAGCGGCTACCGGCGGTACACCGAGAAGCACGCCGCAGCGCTACGGGCGTACCGCGCCCTCATCCCGGCGCACGGGTACGCCGAAAGCGGCGCGATCATGCGGGACATCACTGCCGGACGGTTGAACGAGGCATTAGCAACCATCGACCGCAGTCATGCCGAACTGCTGCGAGATCGAGGCACCCTGGACGCTGTCGCCGAGGTCCTGAGTCACCTGACGGGACGCTCGACCGGCACCTGGCGTGCCCCGAAGAGCATTCAGCCCTACAGCATCGGGGAGTTGGCGCACCGGCTCGGCGTCAATGTGGCGACCATCCGGAAATGGGAGACGTCGGGCGTACTCGCGCCCGTCCGCCGGCCGGAGACCGGGCACCGGATGTACGACGCCAGCGACGTCCGCGACGCGGAACTGGCGCACTTCCTGCGGCGCGGTCGCTATCCGCTCGAGCTGATAGCCACCGTGGTGCAGCAGGTCCGGGCGGCCGGAGACACCCAGGCGTTGGCCGCGGCCCTCGCGGACTGGCGGCAGCGCGTCACCGCGCGCGGCCTGGCCATGCTGAACGCCGCCGCACAACTCGCCAGCTACCTGGCGATGGAGGAGAACTGATCTGGTGCCCGACGCCTCCCGTGACCCGCTGCGCCGGGACTGTTCCGGGCGGGTGGGGCCGTACCGACTCCACCCACCCCGATCTCACTGCGTGCGGGCAGTCGGCTGCTCCCACACCAACGCGTCGTGAACCTGCGCCCGAAGCTGCCGCAGCTGGGCGAAGGGCAGGGTGATCCGGCGGGCCAGATAGTCGACGCCGCTGCTGCCGCCGGTGCCGTTGCGATTGCCCACCATCTTCGAGACCAGCGCCAGGTGGGTCATCTTCCACCGCCAGTAGCCGTTGGCCACGTCGAGCAGGCTGTCGGCGATGCGGTTGAGCACGCCGGCGCCGGGGCCCCGCGCGCAGACCTCGGTGACGCTGATGCCGTTGTGCTCGGTCAGCCGCTCGAAGGCCCGGTAGAGGCGGCCCTCCTGACGCTCGCCGCCGAGCAGCCGCGCGAGCAGGCGGAACTGCGCCGACTGCGCACCGCTCGCCCCGTCGAGGAACGGGCGGAACTCGGCGAAGTGACGCAGCGGCAACCGTTCCAGCGCGACCACCTGCTCGTGCAGTACCCGGAGCAGCTCAGCGGTGCGCTGGAGAAATTCCAGCGCCAGCTCCTCGTCCTCGGGTCCGTAGGGCGGCGTCATCGCGTCCGCCGCGGCGTCGAGGTCGTACGTCACCTGCTTGAGCCACAGCTCGCAGGCTTGATGGGTGACGATGAAGAAATGCTCAGCCAGTACCACGGACCGGCTCGCGGTGTCCGGGGCGCGGGTCTCCTGGAGGGACAGCAGCGTGTCGACCTGCAGGTAGTCCGCGTAGGTCAGGGTCGTCATCGGGCGGTCCCGGGGCGTTCTCGTGCGAACTCCAGCAGCTCGCGTACGCCGCTGCGCAGCACCGACGGCGCTACGCACATGGCGATCCGGATGAGGTGACGCGACCAGGGCGCCGGTTCGACCGTGATGACCCGGCCCCGGGCGTCCAGGCGGGGCATCAGCGCGAACCCGGTGCCGGGAACCACCGCCACGTTCCGGGTCTCCAGCAGCCCGGTGGCGAACTCCTCGGCGGTCAGGCCGGTCGGCGCGACGTCGAGCACTGCGTACCAGCCACCGGCGGGCAGTTCGGGCAGCAGGCCGGCGTCGCGTACGGCGGGCAGCACCGCATCGCGGTTGCTGAGCACCATGGCACGGTTCTCGCGCACCACGTGTCCCAGCCGCAGCGCCTCCAGCCCCGCGTACTGCACCGGGGTCGACATCGCGATGAGGTTGGCCTCCTGCACGATCCGGAAGGCGTGCGCGGTCCGGTCGTTGGCGGTGCTGACGTACCCCAATCGGTAGCCGGTCATCGCCAGGCTCTTCGAGAAGGAGTAGGAGCTGTGCACGATCCGCTCGGAGACCGGCACATCCCACTCCAGTGACGCGGTCGAGACGTGTTCGTCGTCGAAGACGAAGTGCTCGTACGCCTCGTCGCTGATGACCTGCCAGCCCCGGGCGCGCGCCATGTCGATCAGCGTGCTCAGGGTCGCCGTGTCGAGGACGGCCCCGGTCGGGTTGGCGGGTGAGTTGATCAACAGCACTCTGGTGTTCGCGGTCGAGGCCGCCAGCACCGACTTGGGGTCCGTCCGGTAGTCGCGTCCCAGCGGGTAGAACACCGGACGGAGACCGGCGAGCAGCGCCTGCTGCAGGTGGATGGGCCAGTGCAGCTCCGGCAGCAGGATCTCCGCGTCGGGTTCGGCCACGGCCTGCATCAGCGCGGCCAGGCCCTGACAGGAGCCGGGGGTGACGAAGAGCCGGGACACATCGGTGTCCACGCCGTTCTGGTCAGCGAGCTTCTCCACCAGACGCTCGCGGAGCTCCAGCAGCCCCTCGACCGCCGTGTAGTCGGTGCGCCCTGCGGTCACCGCCTCCGCCAGCGCCTGCGCGACCTCGGGTGGCGGGGTGAAGTAGGGCTCGCCGACATGCAGCTTGGTCACCGGGACACCGCTGATGCGCTCGCGCTCGCCGGCATCGCGGAAGACGCGATGCAGCTCCGACGACGGAATCGTCGACGCGACCGAGGGACCGTCGAGCAGGTTGGGATAGGGGCTTGGCAGGGGCATCTAATCTCCGTTTCGATCGTGACGGCGGTACGCGGAGGGCATCAGGAGGTGCGACCGCCGTCGACGGGAATCAGCGCTCCGGTGATCCAGCCGGAGAACTCCGGGTCGAGCAGGCCGCACACCCACCCGGCGATCTCGGCGGGCTGGCCGAACCGGCCCAAAGGGGTCGCCGCGAGCAGCGACGACCGCAGCGACGCGGACTTCACGGAGTCCAGGCCCATGTCGTCCCACATCGGTGTGTCCACGGGTCCGGGTAGGACGGCGTTGACCCTGACGTCCGGGGCCAGTTCCCGGGCCAGCGATCGGGTCAAACTGTTCAGCGCGGCCTTGCTGGCGCCGTAGAAGGACCGCCCCGGCATGGCCAGCACGCCACCGACGGACGACACGTTCACCACCGCGCCCCGATGCTCACGCAGGTGGGGTAGGGCCGCGCGGATCAGGGCGGCCGGTGCGCGGACGTTGGTGGCGAGCAGCCGGTCGAAGTCCTCGTCCGACGCTGTGTCGAGCGTCGCGAAGCGGGCCAGCCCGGCGTTGTTGACCAGACCGTGCACCGTACCGAAGCGGGTGGTCGCGGCGGCGACGACGTGTTCCGCCGCGCCCGGCTCGGTGATGTCGGCGGCGACGGTCGCGACCTGCCCGCCACCGTCTCCGGTCAGCTCCCGCAACGCCGCCTCGCGACGCCCGACCGCGACCACGTTCGCGTCGCGGGCCAGCAGTCGTTCGCCGATCGCCCGTCCCAGTCCCGTGCCGGCCCCGGTGACGATCACCGTACGACCGGCGATGCCGTCGCCCCGCTCAGCCACGGCGGGCCACGCCTCGGCTTCGGTTGGGGACACCGACGGCGTGGCTGGCTGGGACGGCCGGCCGCCGAGGTGTGCACGGCCGATATCCGCATCCGGTAACGCGATGAGCGGTTGTGAACATGGCCTCCGCCTCGACCAGACTGGTGTTCGAGCTCCAATCTCCCGCCTGGCAGGCGGATCGGCATCCATTCCGACAGAACTGAGCCAGATGCGCCCGCGGCCCTACCGAGGCTTGTGACGATGCGGGCAGTTACGACTTCGCCGCCGGATCTCCGGATCCCGTACGGAAGGTTCTGTCGATGAGTTCGCCCACGGCCAGTACCAGCGCGCTCGACCTCACCGACCCGACGACGTTCGTGCGCTACGACCCGCACGTGTTCTGGGCCGAGGTGCGTGACCACAATCCCGTCTACTGGTACCAGGGCCGCGAGGACCGCCCCGGCTTCTGGGTGGTATCGCGATATGTCGACGTGGTCGCGTCCTACACCGACGCCGCGAGGTTGAGCTCGGCGCGCGGCACCGTGCTGGACGTGCTGCTCCGGGGCGAGGACTCCGCCGGCGGGCGGATGCTCGCGGTCACCGATCGGCCGCGCCACCGTGAACTGCGCAACGTCATGCTCCGCGCGTTCTCCCCCCGGGTGCTCGGCCGGGTCGTCGAGCAGGTCCATCGACGCGCCGACGAGCTGATCCGGCGGGTCACCGGTACCGGCGCCTTCGACTTCGCCACCGAGGTGGCCGAGAGCATTCCGATGGGCACGATCTGCGACCTGCTGTCGATCCCGCCGGCGGACCGGCCGGACCTGTTGCGGTGGAACAAGAACGCCCTCTCTTCCGACGAGGCCGACGCCAACCTGTATGCCGCGCTGGAGGCCCGCAACCAGATCCTGCTCTATTTCATGGATCTGGCCGAGCAGCGGCGGGCCAGTCCGAGCGACGACGTGATCAGCATGATCGCCACTGCCACCGTCGGCGGCGAGCCGCTCTCCATCGACGACGTCGCGCTCAACTGCTACAGCTTGATCCTCGGCGGTGACGAGTCCTCACGGATGTCGGCGATCTGCGCGGTCAAGGCGTTCGTGGACTTCCCCGACCAGTGGCGGGCCGTACGCGACGGTGACGTTGCGATCGACACCGCGGTCGAGGAGGTGTTGCGGTGGGCCACGCCGGCCATGCACTTCGCCCGTACCGCCACCACGGACTTCGAGCTGCGGGGCCAGCAGGTGCGGGCCGGAGACATCGTCACCCTGTGGAACCTCTCGGCCAACTTCGACGAGCGGGAGTTCGACCGGCCCTACCGGTTCGAGGTGGCGCGTACCCCGAACAAGCACCTGTCGTTCGGCCATGGCCCGCATTTCTGCCTCGGCGCCTACCTCGGCCGCGCCGAGCTGCGGGCGTTGCTCACCGCGCTGGTCGGAACCGTTTCGCGCATCGAGTCCGCCGGGTCGCCCCGGCGCGTCTACTCGAACTTCCTCAACGGCCACAGCTCGCTGCCCGTCGCCTTCACGGGTCGCTGACCCGGCCAAGCCCTCACCACGATGTGCGCAGGGTGACCTTGTCGACCTTGCCGACGGCGGTGCGGGGGAACTCCTCGATCGACACCACCCGATCCGGAATCTTGTAGGTGGCCAGACCGCGCTCGCGGAGGAAGGACTTGACAGCCGCCGGACTGATCGGCTCGTCCCGGAGGATGACGAAGGCGACGGTCTTCTCGCCCAGCACCGGGTCGGCCACGCCGACCACCGCCGCGTCGCGGATCGCGGCGTGGGTGAGAAGGTGCTCCTCGATCTCCTCGGCGGGTACCTTCTCCCCGCCGCGGTTGATGATGTCCTTGATCCGCCCGACCACGACGATGCTGCCGTCCGGCCGCCGGCGGACCATGTCGCCGGTGCGGAAGTAGCCGTCGGGGGTGAACGAGCGCCGGTTCTGCTCCTCGGCGCGGTAGTAGCCGCGGATCGTGTAGGGACCCCGCACCAGCAGCTCGCCCTCGGCGCCATCGGGTACGGGCCGACCGTCGGTGTCGACAACGAGGATCTCGTCGTGCGCGGCCAGCGGACGTCCCTCGGTGGCGAGAACGACCTCCTCCGGATCGTCCAGGCGCGTGTAGGTCAGCAGCCCTTCCCCGACGCCGAACCACTGTGTCAGCACGGCACCGAGGCTGGTCCGGACCTCGGCGGCGCGTGCGGGGTCGAACTTGGAGCTGCCCACCTGGAGCATGAGGTTGGGGAACCGGACGTCCGACTTGCGGGCGGCGTCGAGCCACAGCCGCACCACGGGCGGCACGAGCGTCGTGAGCGTCACCCGCTCCCGCTCCAACAGCTCGAACACCTCGTCCGGCCGGACGCTGGAGGTGAGCACTGCGGTGCCGCCGACCAGCAGTGCGCCGAGGACGCCGGGACACCCGAGCGCGGAATTGTGGCCGACCGGGTTGACCGCCAGGTACACGTCCTCCGCGCCGAACCGCAGCGCATCAGCCGTGGCGCGCATGTTGTAGGCGTAGTCGTCGTGCGTGCGTGGGATGAGCTTGGGCAGGCCGGTCGTGCCGCCGGAGAGCAGGAACAGCGCGGGTTCGCTGGGGTCGACGGCAGGCAGGTCACGCCCCCGCCGGTACAGGTCCGCCAGCGCGGTGAACTCCTCGGCGTCACCGGCGACCACGACATGCTTCAGTGCGGGCACCTCGGCCCGTACCTCGCGGGCCAGCGCGCGGTGGTCGAAGCCTTTGACCTGGTCGACGACGACCAGAGCGACCGCCTGCGAATGTGCGCACAGGTGGGTCAGCTCGACCTTACGGTGTCCCGGCAGGGCCATGACGGGGATGGCGCCGATCCGCAGCAGCGCGTAGACCACCACCACGAACTCGGGCACGTTGGGCAGCTGGACGACGACTCGGTCCAACGGTTCGATGCCCAGGTCCAACAGCCCGCCCGCGACGTCCGCGGAAGCCCTCGACAGCTCGGCGTAGGTCATCCGCCGCTCGCCGCAGACGAGTGCGGTCTTGTCGGCGTGCCGGGCACATGCCTCGGTCAGCAGGTCTCCCAGCGGCCGTCCCTGCCAGTACCCCTCGCGGCGGTAGAGCGCGGCAAGTTCCTCGGGCCAGGGCACACAACCATCGAGCATCGCTTCCACCCAACAGAGTCGAGGTAGTTGAACAGACACGGCGTCTCGACGCCATTGCCCCAGCGTGACCCAAGCCGTGCGGCCCGGACGGCACGGCGACAGGGACGCGAAAGGAGCGTCCGTGGCGGCACTTGCCCTGTCGCAATCCTTTCGCGGCCGGGCACCGGCGCGCGAGCGAGCAGCTAGGTTCGGGCCCCGTGCAGCGCCCTCGTACCCAGTACCGAGAGGACGGAGTGAGCAGGTGCCCACCGTTGCGGAATTGTTTGAGTCCGTTGTTGCGCGCTCGGGCGACCACGTGGCGGTGATCTTCGGCGACCGCCTCGTCAGCTATGCCGAACTCGACGCCCGCGCAAACCGGTTGGCGCGGGTGCTGGTCGAGCGCGGCGTCGGCCCCGACACCACCGTGGCGGTGGCCATGCCGAAGTGCGACGAGCTGATGGTAGTGCTGCTGGCGGTGCTCAAGGCCGGCGGCGCCTACCTGCCGCTGGACCCGCAGTACCCCGCCAAGCGACTGGCGTACATGGTGCAGGACGCCCGGCCCACGCTGCTGGTCCGGATGGCGCAGGTGTCGCTGGAACTCGGGGTGCCGGTCGCTGAACTTGTCGTGGACGACCCCGACACGGCGCGGGAGATCGAGTCGCGGCCAGATCACCAGCTGACCGACGAGAGTCGCAACGCTCCGCTGCGCCCGGACAACCTGATGTACGTCATCTACACCTCGGGCTCGACGGGTACGCCCAAGGGCGTCGCCGTGACCCACACCGGCGTCGCCGACATCGTGGCCGCCCAGACCGCTTCCATCGCGCCCCGGCCGGGCGACCGCGTGCTCCAGTGGGCGTCGGTCAGCTTCGACGCGGCGTTCTGGGACTGGTCGGCGGCGTTGCTGTCCGGTGCCACACTGATCATGGCCCCGGCCGACGAACTGCTCCCGGGCCAACCGCTGCGCGACACCCTGCGCCGGTACGCGGTCACCCACGCCGTGCTGCCCCCGGTCGCGCTGAGCGTCACCGAGCCCGACGATGTGCTCGTCGGCGGCACGCTGATGTCGACCGGCGATGCGTGCACCCGCGCGCTGGTGGCCAAGTGGGCGCCGGGACGGCGGATGTACAACGGCTACGGGCCGACCGAGACCACGGTCGGGTCGACCATCGCCGGGCCCATCGCCACCTCCGACGAGATCACCATCGGTACGCCGTGGTCGGGCAACAGGGTGTACGTCCTCGACGAGCGCCTGCGCCCGGTTCCGAACGGCCGCGACGGCGAGCTGTACCTGGCCGGCAACGGCCTAGCCCGCGGCTACCTGAACCGGCCGGGCCTGACGGCGAGCCGGTTCGTGCTCGACCCCTTCGGCCCACCCGGCGGCCGGATGTACCGCTCCGGCGACCGGGGCCACCGCCGCGCGGACGGGCAGTTGGTCTTCGCCAGCCGCGGCGACGACCAGGTGAAGATCCGTGGCTTCCGCGTCGAGCTCGGCGAGGTCGAGGCGCGGCTGGCGGCCCACCCTGCGGTGGATGTCGCCGCCGTGGTCGTGGTCGGCGACCTCGCGGGCGCCCGCCTGGCCGCCTTCGTCAGCACCGTGGCCGGCGCCGGGGTTTCGGCTGCCGAACTGAGCGCACACTCGGCGGAGACCCTGCCGGAACACATGGTGCCGTCATCGGTGCAGGTGCTACAGCGGCTCCCGGTCACCGCCAACGGCAAAATCGACCGGGCGGCGTTGCGGGACCTCGCCGAGTCGGCGGCGCACCCCGACGCAGCAGCCCCGGCCGGTCCTCCCGGCGATGATCCGACCTCGGTGGAGAGCCGGCTATGTCTGCTGGTCAGGGAGCTTCTGGCGGTGCCGGACGTCAGGCCGGGCGACAACTTCTTCAAACTGGGCGGCCACTCGGTGCTGGCGACCCGGCTCGCCGGACGGCTCCGCGACGAGTGGGGAATCACCGTGCCGATCCGGGCGGTGTTCGAGGCGGCCACCCTGTCCGAGCTCGCCTTGGTCGTGCAGGCGTCGAACGAATCCATCCCCACCGGGCGCCCCTGACGCCGACGAGGAACCGAACCAGCGTTCCGGCCACACAGGAAAGACCCCCTTCGGGCGGTGCCGGACCGGCACCGCCCGAAGGGGATCCATCGGCTACCTGGGGCTACAGTGCCTGGGGCAGTCGCCACGCCGGGGCGGGTCCCACCAACCGGCGGTGTTGTGGTTGTTTCCGTTGCGCGTCGCGACCGCGAAGCCGGCGGACCGGCCCGAGGCGTTGACCGCGATGACGTACGAGCCCAGGTCGTTGTCGCCGAGGCGGGTCGTGCGTCCCCGGCGCGGCTCCCACATAACCGCGCTGAACGGGTACGCCGACGAGCCGGTGAAGTTGCGGATGCCGACGATCTGGCCGGCGTCGTTGACCCGGTACGCCACCCGACCGGGAAGCTCCACCGGTTGGGCGTTCGCGCTGGGCCAGTAGATGGCCGTGGTGGACTGGCCGGGTGCGTTGATCCGCCAACCGACGATCAACCCGTTCTCGTTGCGGTCGGTGGCATACGTGTCGGCGGAGCCGCCGGTGGGAAGTTGCTGCACGGCGAGGGTGCCGGGCTGCCATACCACCGCCGTGTGGTGCCAGGACTGCTCGCCGACCTGGGTGACCAGCCCACCGGCCACTCCGCCGCGCTCGTCGAGCGTGTGCGCGAGGGCCACCGGTCCGGTGACCGACGTGGTGGGTGGCGGCAGCGTGGTGTACGTGCGGCTGGCCGGGTTCCACAGGTACGAGCCCACGGGAAGACCGACCCCCGTGGCGTTGGTGCCGACCACGAGGACCGTGCCCTTGTCGTTGATGTCGACGGCCTGGGCACCGCCCGCGCCGGGCGGCAGCGGCAGGACGTCGAGCCCGGTGCGCGCTTCCCAGACGAAAGGCTGAAGCAGTGGCTGGCTGCCGTCCGGCGCGGGCGTCGGCGGCCCGATGCCCAGCCCGAGCGTGCCAGCGACGACGCCGAAGCGGTTGATCGCCTGCGCTCGTGAGCTACCCGCCTGCGACGGCGTGATTTCGATCAGGTGGCCGCCCTTGTGCCGCGGGTTCGCGATGAAGGCGTGGGCCGTCTGGGTGCCCGGGAGCGACGTCACGCCGACCACGTCGCCGCGGTCGTTGAGGTCGGTGGCCTCACTCGGCGTACCGGGTCCGGCGAGCGACCCGAGGTCGTGGAACCGGCTGAGCGCCTCGGCGGGTGCGCCACCCGGCCCGGACGACGTGCTGCCGGTGCCTCTGCGATGGGGGTTCGCGATGAGGCCGTGGGTGGTCTGTGTGTTGGCAAGCGTCGCGACGCCCAGCACGTCGCCGGGCGCGGCGACCGGTTCCACCTGATGCGAGCAGCCGGTCGCCGTCAGTGCCAGTATCGCGACGACCGTCAGGGTGCGGACTCCCGTCACCAGGTCACCCGCACCGGTCCGACGCCACCGCGCGCCAACAGGTACAGGTCGTAGCGGGCGACCTGGCGGCCGAGCGCGGCGCCGACCTCGTCGGAGTAGCGGAAGTGGACACCCGCCAGGACCCGGGCGTCGATGTTCTCCTTCGTCAGCGTCGACCACGGCGTGCCACGCCGGTAGTTGCGGGTCACCACCCGGCCGTCACCGCGGGCGAAGGTGATCGAGAACGCCATCGGGGTGCAGGGTCCGACCAGCTGCGAAAGCACCTGTTCGGCGGCCCCAGCGGTGACCGCGTGGCCGCTGGGGTACTCGGGATGCGGCGGCGTCGGCAGGAACGAGTTCCAGGTGGGGTCGGGGGCGGTGCGGGGATCGCCGTCGGTGTCGGCGTCGCGGATGGCCGTGACCGGCCGCCAGTGCAGGAGGGCGTACTTGGCGTCGAAGGTGGCGATGCTGGAATCGACGATGACCGCGCCGAGCGCCGCCAGTAGCCGAACCTTGCTCCTGCGGGACCGGGCCGAATCGCCGACCAGCAAGCGAAGCACCGGCACGTACTGCGACAGGGGGTCCAGCCACGCCAGGTCGCTCTGCGCCTCGGTGCGCTCGGAGACCTCCCCGCCGAGACGGCGTACCTCGTCCAGGGCCCGCCGGTAAGGGGCGGTGCCCAGGGCCGGCGGTGGTGGCGGGCGGAACCGATCGGCCCGGCCGAGCAGGAACGGGCGGGCCAGCCCGTAACCGGCCGCCACCGTCTGGGTCGCCCCGGGCGTGAGCCGGTAGACCCCCGGTGCCTCGGGCGGCAGCGTGAAGGGCACGTTCACCGACGCCAGGTCGAGGCCGTCACCGGTACGCACCGCGACCATCGCCGCCGCGGCCTCCCGACCGGCGGCGATGCCCGCCTTCTTGGCCTCGCTCGCGGCCAGGCCGGCCAGCGAGTCGGCCAGCACCCCGTCGAGCTTGTCCGCCTGGCCGGGGACCAGTGCCTTCAGCACACCGTGCACCGCCGTTGCCGTGGCGGCATCCTCGAACACCGCCCGCTGCCCTGGTGCGCGCACCGGTGCCGCCCGCCGTGCGCTGAGCGCCGCCCACGCGGCAATCCAGCTCATCGCCCACATCCGCTCGGGCAGCCCGGCCGTCGGTGCCGCCGCGAAGGTCGCCAGCATCTCGTCGAACCAGGGGCCCACGACGTCCGGGCGGGAACCGTGCCGGGGCGACGCCGTGGCGGCCTCGGCCTTGGTGGGCAGGATCAACAGGCCCGCGGTGCCGGCTGCGGTGCTGGCCGCGGCGATCAGCAGGCCGCGTCGGGAGAGCCCCGGAACCAGGGGGGATAGGGACGGTTCGGTAGATCTTGTCGTCATCGCCATGCCTTTCCATCGGATACGGGACGGGGGTTCGGTGAGGGGTTCGGTTCGGGACCGGTCGGGTTCAGCCACAGGCGGGTTCAGAGCCGGCTGAGCAGCGCCGCCCGGTCGACCTTCCCCGTGTTGGTCAGGGGCAGTTCGTCGAGGGCGACGATGCGCGTGGGGACCATGTACGACGGCAGGATCCTCTGGAGGGCACCGACGACCTCGGCCTTGGGAAGCGGCTCGGCCGTCGGAACGTAGAAGGCGGCCAGCGTCCGTCCGCCCGGCCCCGAGGGAGCCACCACCGAGGCGGCCCGGACGCCCGGACACTGTAGGAGGGCGCTCTGCACCTCGCCCAGCTCGATTCGGTAGCCGCGTACCTTCACCTGGTCGTCGAGGCGCCCCAGGAACTCCAGGTCGCCGCTTGGCAGCCAACGGGCGCGGTCACCGGTGTGGTACATGCGCTCGCCGGTGCGGTGGGCCCACGGGTCGGGGAGGAATTTGGCGGCGGTCAGGCCGGGGGACCGGGCATAACCCAGGGCGACGCATTCACCGGCGATGTACAGATCGCCCTCCGCGCCGTAGGGGCAGGGCCGCAGGCCGTGGTCGAGTACGTAGTAGCGGGCGTTCTGCATCGGCTTCCCGTATGGAATGCTCGGCCACCCGGGGTCGACGTCGCCTACCCGGTAGTGGTTCGACCAGACGGTGCACTCCGTCGCGCCGCCCAGGGCCACCACCTCGGCGTTCGGGAAAGCGGCCCGGATCTGGTCGGGCAGCGGCACCGGAATCCAGTCGCCGCTGAGGAGGACCAGGCGGAGCGTGCCACGCCCGGCCGGCTCGCGGACCTGGACGAAGGGCATGACCATGGCCAGGGCGGCGGGTGCCGAGTCCCAGATGGTGATCTCCTCCTGTTCGAGGAGGTCCACCAGGGTGTCCGGCTCGTCCAGTTCCGCCGCTGACGCCAGCCGTACGGACCCACCGGCGGCCAGCACCCCGAAGATGTCGTAGACCGAGAGATCGAAGCAGAACGAGGTGACAAAGAGGATCTGGTCGGTCGGCCCGACCCGGTAGCTGCGGTTCACCCAGTCGATGAGGTTCACTGCCGACCGGTGGGTGACGACGACTCCCTTGGGTGCGCCTGTCGAGCCGGAAGTGAAGATGGTGTAGCAGATGTCGTCGGCCGTCGGGCCGGTGGCGAGCGGCTCGCTCGGGCGCAGCTCGATGTGATGGCCGGTCCACAGCGGCTCGCGTCCCGACGCCGGGCGATCGCCGGATGGCGCCACGCGGATCACGGCGTCGTACCGCTGGGCCAGCTCGCCGGCGAACGTCTCGACCTGGCGGCGGTGGACGCTGGCGCCGCTCACCCCGGGCAGGAACTCGGGGAGATGTTCGATGAAGTGCGGTGCGACCCGGATGCCGGGATAGTCACTGAGATCCGGGTCGATCAGGTCGGCGAGCACGATGACGCCGTCGTCGGCGAGCAGCCCGAGCAGCGACCCGAGGACGCTGAGCAGGTAGTCGAGGTCCGGCAGGAACTGCACGGTGCTGGCCAGCAGGATGACGTCGAACGGACCCTGGACCCGCTCGGCTACCTCGTGGGCGAAGCACACTACGCCGTCGACCTCGCCGCCGGCGCGGAACCCGCCCTCCTGGCTGCGCTTCACGGACACCGGTGAGGGGTCGACGGCGACGTAGCGCGACGCGCGCGGGGCCAGGGCTTCGACGATCAGACCGGACCCGGACCCGATCTCGAGGATCGAGGGTCGTGCCGCGGCCGTCGCGGCGAAGGCGAAGGCAGCCACATGGTCGCGGTACTGCTGCACATCGTTCTCGTCGAAGGGACGCTCCGAACGGCGCATGTTGAAGCCGGCGGCCTCAAGCTGGTCGGGGGCGCTCGACACGAAGTCGAAGAAGTTCACCACGAGGTCGGGCCGGAAGGTGGCCGACCACGAGAACTCCTCGGCGATGTCGGGGCAGAGCACGTGGCGCAGCGAGCGCACCTGCCACCGAAGCTCCTGCATGGAGCGCAGGTGGGTGCGGTCGGTCAGCACCGCGGCCACGTCGAGCTGGTCGAGCAGCCCGACCACCCGGCGGGCGGGCCACGACGGATCGATCGGTACGTAGGCGGCACCGCACTTGAGCACGGCCAGCAGCCCGACGAGGGCCGGTGCGTCACGCTCGCCGAAGAGCGCCACGGTGTCGCCCCGTCCCACGCCGAGATCGCGCAGCAGCCGCGCCAGGCGGTTGGCGCGCCGGTGCAGCTCCCGGTGGGTCAGGACCTGCTTGTCGGAGGTCACGATCGCCGGGCGGTCCGGGTGCCGTTCGGCGGCCTCAGCGAGCAGATCGGGGATCGTGACGTCGGCGCGGAAGTGTCGTGCGGTCTGGTTCCATACGCTCCAGGGCACGCCCGGAGACAGGGCTGGCGGGGCGCTCATCGGGCCAGCGACCCGAACGCCTCGTGGGCCGCCAGCGCGTCGGTCAGCTCGTTGACTGTCGGATGGTCGAAGAAGAGCTTGAGCGACAAGCGGGTCCCGGCCAGCGCACCGAGCCCGGCCATGATCTCGGCGATCAGCAGGGAGTGCCCGCCGATGGCGAAGAAGTCGTCGTCGTTGTCGAACCGTTCGTGTTGGAGTGCGGCTGCCCACCCGGCCCGTACGTGGGCGCGCAGCAACCCTCGCGCCGAGCCGTCGTTGCCGTCGCGATCCGGGTTCGCCACCTCGGCCGATCCGATGTCGTTCACCACTCGCTTCCGGTCCTCTCCCGGTGCCCTGCCTCTGCAACTGCCGGCCGGTGCCGCCCGGTCCCCGACCGTGCCCGGCCGGTGCCAGTCTCACCGCGGTGGTCCGCCGTTGTCTGCGGATCTTTCAGAGGTCAGTCAGGGTTGGCGCTCATGGGCGTCGGCGCGGCAATCCTCACGTGCATGGGAACGAGAACGAAGAATCGGTGGTTCGTAGAGGTCTCGCGCAGCCGGCTCAAGGAGTGTGCCTTGTACGCCATTCCGCACGCCGGCGGCGGGGTGGCCACCGTGCGCAGTCTCTGTGTCGAACTCGGCGACGCGTTCGACACGTTCGGCGTGCGCCTGCCGGGACGGGAGTCCCGGCTCGGCGACCCGGTGGTGACGATCATGTCCCGGCTTGCCGACGAACTCGCCGGCGAACTGCTCCGCCATGCCCAGGGGCGGCCGGTGGTGCTGTACGGCCACTGCTCCGGCTCGGCGATCGCCTACGAGGTGGCGCGCCGCATGGACCCCGCCCAGCTGCGGGGACTCGCCGTCTCCTCGCATCCGGCGCCCGGCAGCGTTCGGCGTGCGCCCACCTGGGAACTGCCGCGACAGGAGTTCCTCAAGCAGGTCGTGACCGACGGGTACCTGCCGCCCGAGATCATTGCCAACGAGGAACTGCTCGACATCTACGAGCCCGCCGTACGCGCCGATTACGAGCTCGTCGAGACCTACGAGTTGGACCTGTTCGGGGGTGGGCCCGTCGAGGCTGTCGCCGCGCCGACGGTGGCCATCTACGGTCGCGACGACCACACCATCGACCCGGTCCACATCGATGCCTGGTCGACCCTCACCATCGGGCCGTTTCGGGTCGTGTCGCTGGCGGGGGGCCACAACCTGCTCCTCGGCCGACCGGCGGAGCTGGCCGCGGCCATCTGCCAGGGCCTGGCCTCAGACGACCGACTCCATGATCACCGGTAGCGGCCGGCCCACCGCCCGTCACGTGGCACAGGTGCCTGCCCTGCTCGGCCGACTGGTCGAGCAGGGCAGCCCACCGGTGATCGAGGGCCATCAGGGAAGTTGCTCACGCCCACTCCCGGCCCATGATGTCCGAGACCAGCCCGTCGACATCGATGGACACATGGAAGTGGCCGCCTGGTCGCACCGTCAGCCGGAACTCGCCTGTGGTGACGTCCGCCCACTCCGTCAGCCTCGACTCGTCCACCAGCGGGTCGCCGACGCCGTGATAACAACTCACCGGGCACGACAGCGGCGTGGTTCCGGAGCCGGGCCGGTAGTTGGCGTGCGCGCGCAGGTCCGAGCGCAGCGTCGGCATGAACAACTCCCGTAGCTCCGCGATCTCGGCGACCCGGGGGTCGATGCCGCCCAGAGCGCAGATGGCCGCCCAGAACTCGTCATCGGGCTTCAGGTGAACGTCCCGATTCTTCATCTGGCCGGGTGGGAGGCAGGCCGAGGCGCAGAGCCTCCTCGGTTCCACCCTCATATCCCGCAGCAACATCGCGGTCTCGTACGCCACCATGGCGCCCAGGCTGTGCCCGAACAGCACCTGGTCGCGGCAGGGCAGCTCAAGCAACTCCACCACGATGTGCCCGGCCATCTCGGCCACGTCGTCCACGAGGTGCTCGGCGAACCGGTCACCGCGTCCGGGGTACTGGACGGCCACGAGTTCGACCCCTGGTGGCATCGCGTTCGCCCAGTCGCTGAAGGCGGTCGCCGAGCCTCCTGAGTGCGGAAAACACACCAGGCGCCCGGTGGGCTCCTCGACCGTGGTCAGCGTGCGTATCCAGCCCTTCTTCCGCATCCAGCTCATCGATCCGTCCTTCCGATTGGTTTCCGCTTTGCACTGGATGGTCGTCGTTCTGGCGTCACTCAGGTAATTCGTGAAAGAAATTGGTCAGACATAGCTGGTGGTGCAACGGTTGCTGGCCCCCGGGTTGGTTCTGGCCGACATCTTTCAGGCCGTTTGAGGATTCAACAACCCGTTCATAGTGTGGGGCTCACGAACGACGGCGGCTTCCGCCGGCCGTGGCTGGGGAGCTGCGTACGGGAGGACCCAACTGCGCTCCGCCGCGAGTCAGTGACGATCGAGAGTTACTTATTCGGGAGTCTGGATGGGTTACGGCGGTGTTTCGTCGGCGCAGGAGGCAATGTGGCTGGAACAGAATCTTGCACCTGAGGTGCCGAACAGCACCACGACCATTTGGGATGTGCGGGGCGAGCTGCACCTGCCTGATCTCGAGGACGCGTTGCGGACCGCCCTGGGCGAGACGAGCGCACTCCTGGTGAACTTCCGGCGGGAGAGCGATGAGCTGCGGATCGTCCCCCGGAAGCCGGACGCGTGGGAGCCCTTCCGCATTGACGCGAGCGACGCCGCCGACCCTGCGGCCGCGGCCAGGGATTTTCTCACCGAACAGATTCGCCGCCCGTTCGACCTCGGTGCGGATGCGCTGTTCCGGATCGGAACGGTCCGGCTGGGCGACGGGCATCATCTGCTGTGCCTGATCATGCATCACATCCTGACCGACGCGTTCGGCGTGTTCACCCTGCTCTCCCAGCGCGTCGCGGAGATCTACCGCGCCCTGCGCGCCGATTCCCCTGTGCCGGACCGGCCGGACACGCCCGCCGAGATCGCCGGCGAACGGGAGGCGACGTACCGGTCGTCCGAAAGGTTCACGGACGCGGCGCGGTTCTGGCGTGATTACGTCACGGCTGGCGGCACGGCTGCCCGCCTGCCGACCGGGATGCGGGCGGGCGCGACCCGTACGGCGAGCGTCGGGTTCTGGGACGGTCTGACCGCACCGCTGGGCGTCGCCAGCTACACCGCCAGCGTGGCGGCGAGCGAGGTCGCCCGATGGCGGGCGGCTGCCGATTCGACCGAAACGAGCGTCCCGGACCTGCTCACCTCGGCGGCCACCGCCTTCCTCCACCGCCTCTGCAACACGCCCAAACCGATGCTCTCCTTCACCGTCAACTACCGCAGGGGCGAGATCAAACAGGCCTGCGGCCTGTACTCGAACGCCCTGCCGCTGGCGATCGAGGTGCCGGCGGCAGGCGACTTCGTCGACCTGGCGAAGTCGGTGCGTCTCGAGCGTCTGCGGGTGCTGCGGTACGCCGAGTACAACGTCTCCCTGATCAAGCGCGCGGCCGGTCACGCGGGCGACGTACGCAGCCCGTTCGGCCCCGTCGTCAACGTCATTCCCTTCCTCCGGGAACTCGACCTCGCCGGCGCCGTCGGACGGTTCGCGGGCGGCACGTTCGGGCTACCCGACGAGGTCCGTATCTCCACCTACGTGGACGGTGGCCCGGACAGCGACCTGTACATCCGCTTCGACGCGCCCGGACGGCTGTACACCCACGAGGACATCGCCGGGCTGGCCGAGAGGTTCGTGACCTTCGTCCGGGCGGCCCTGACCGACCCACGGGCGCGGGTCCGTGACATCAGCGCCATCGGGGAGCAGGAAAGAGTCGCGCTCCTCGACCGCTGTGCCGGTCCGGTAGTCGAGCTGGCCGGCGTGACGGTGCCCGTGCTGCTCGACATGCAGGCGCTGGCCACACCGGATGCGGCCGCCGTCGTGCACGAGAACGCCGTACTGACCTACCGGGAGCTGGCCGCGAGGTCCGACGCCCTGGCCCGCAGACTCGCCGAGTGCGGCGCGGGACCGGAACGTCTCGTGGCGGTCGCCGTGCCCCGGTCGATCGGACTGGCGGTCGCGTTGTGCGCGGTCCTCAAGGCCGGCGCCGCCTACCTGCCCATAGATCCGGACTCTCCGGCGGAGCGCGTGGAGTTCATGCTCGGCGACGCCCGGCCGACGCTGCTGCTCACGGTCGCCGGGACCGACGGACTGGCCATCACGCCCCTGCACGGAGCGCAGCCACGCTGGGAGGCCAGCGTCATCGAGCGGACGACCGCAGCGTCACCGGCGGCCACGTCGCAGGCTGGCGGTACCGGCGAGCACGCCGCGTACCTGCGGTACCGGTCGGGGCCATTCGGTCCGACGGCCGGCGTCGTGGTGACGCACGCCGCTCTCGTCAACGAGCTGCTCTGGATGCAGCAGCGATACCGGTTGAACGACACCGACCGGGTGCTGCACAAGGCCCCGGCATCCCTCAATGCCTCCGGGTGGGAGATCTTCTGGCCGCTGATCGCCGGTGCCACCGTCGTCATGTCGACCCAGGACGTCCACGGGGACGCGACCGCGCTCGCGGCGATGATCCGGCGGACGGGTGTCACCACCGTGCACGTCGTCCCGTCCGTGCTCGCCGAGCTGGTCCGCGACGAAGCCGTTGTCACCGCCGGCAAGGGTCTGCGGCACGTCATGTGCAGCGGGGAAGTGCTCCCGGCCGACCTGGCGGCCCGGTTCCACGAGAGCTGCGACGTCCCGGTGCACAGTCTCTACGGGCCCATCGAGGCGATGCCGGTCGTCACGTCGTCCGACTACCGACCCGGCTCGCCCACGGTACCGCTCGGACGACCGATCTCGAACGCCGGCGTCTACGTGCTGGACAGCCAACTCCAGCTGACGCCGCCGGGAGTGGTCGGCGAGGTGTACGTCACCGGCGTGGGTCTGGCCCGCGGCTACCTGCACCGCCCGGCCGCGACCGCGGACCACTTCGTCGCGTGCCCGTTCGGCCCCGCCGGCACCCGCATGTACCGCACCGGTGACCTGGCGCGCTGGACCGACGACGGGGAACTCGAGCACGCCGGCAGCGCCGACCAGCGGGTGCGGATACGCGGCTTCTGGGCCGCGTTCTTCGAGATCGAAGCAGTTCTGATCGCCCATCCGGGAGTGGACCAGGCCGCCGTGATCGCGCGGCCCGACGGCCCCGACCGCGCCGCCCAGCTGATCGCCTACGTGGTACCCGTGACCGGCGGGCGGATGGGTGCGGCCGGTCTGGACGTGGACTTCAGCGCCGGGCTGGACGTGGTCGAGCTGCGGCGGTTCGTCGCTGCCCGGCTGCCCGAACACCTCGTACCCGCCACCATCGTCGTACTGGACCGGCTGCCGCTCACGGCCGACGGCAAGCGGGACCACGCCGCGCTGCCCGAACCCCAGGCCACCCGACGAGCCCACCGGGTGGCCCGGACCGCCGAGGAACGCCTCCTCGCGGACGCCTTCGCCGAGGTGCTGGGCGCCGGCCGCATCGGTCTGGACGACGACTTCTTCGCCCTGGGCGGCGACAGCATCTCGGCGATGCGGGTGGTGGCCCTCGCCCGTGCCGGCGGCCTCGCGCTCACCGCGCGTACCGTCTTCGAATGCCGCACCGTCGCCGCCCTGGCGGCCGTGGCGGCGCCGGCCGACGAACCAGCGGTCGCCGCTGCGGCCGAGGGCGACGGCGGACGCGGCGACGCCGGCCCGATCCACTTCCGCCGATGGCGCGGCTCTTCGCCGAACGTGGACCGGGCCTGGACCGGCTGGCCCAGTGGCTGGTGCTGACGCTGCCGGCGGAGATGAGCCCCGACCTGCTCACCGGAGCGGTCCGAGCGGTCCTGGACCGGCACGAGGTGCTGCGCTCCCGGCTGGCCGACGGTCAGCTGCTGATCCAGCCGCCGGGATCGGTGGACGTCGACAAGCTCATCCGGCGGGTGCCCTGTTCCGGTGACTGGAGCGGGCCCTCGTGGCCGGCGTTACTGGCGGACGAGGCCGCGAAGGCGGTCGGTCAGCTCAGCGCCTCGGCTGGGCAGGTGATCCGCATGGTCTGGTTCGCGCCGCCGGGCGGTGCACCCGGGAGACTGCTCATCGCCGCCCACCACCTGGTCGTGGACGGAATGTCGTGGCGGGTGCTCGTCCCGGACCTCGCCGAGGCCGCGGCACAGATCCGATCCGGGCGTACGCCGGCACTGGCCCCGGTGGGCACCTCGCTCCGGTCCTGGCTGGACGAACTCGCGGCCGAAGCGGTACGGCCCGAGCGCGTGGCCGAGCTGGAACTCTGGCGCGGCATCCTCGCACCCTCCGGCGATCCGCTGGGTGCCCGACCCCTCGATCCGGCGGTCGACCTGACCAGGACGGCGCAGACGCTGCGGGTCGAGGTTCCCGCCGAACTCAGCAGGGCCCTGCTCACCTCGGTGCCGGCCACCTTCCGGTGCGGTGTCGACGATGTGCTGCTCACCGCCCTTGCGCTCGCGTTGGCCAGCCGTCGGCACAACAGGGCCGGAGTCGTCCGGCTGGAAGGGCACGGACGTCAGGAGGAACTCGTTCCCGGCACCGACCTGACCCGTACGGTGGGCTGGTTCACCACGGTCCACCCGGTCCGGTTCGACCTGTCCGGCCTCGACCTCACCGACGCGATCAACGGTGGCCCGGCCGCCGCGGAGGCACTCCGGCGGGTCAAGGAAAGCCGGCGCGTCCTGCCCGATCGGGGCATCGGCTACTCGCTGCTGCGGTACCTCAACCAGGCGACCGGGGCTATGCTCCGCGACCACCCCGCCGACGAGGTCGGCTTCAACTACCTCGGTCGGTTCTCCTTCGACCGTTCCCGGGCGGGCCGGGAGATGGCGTGGACGTCCGCGCCGGAATCCGCCGGACTCGTGGCGGCACCGGATCCGGACATGCCGCTGATCTCCGCACTCGAACTGAACTCCCTGGTCGTCGACACCGACCACGGCGAACAGCTACAGGCGCTGTTCACGTTCGCCACCGGGGTGCTCGCCACCGACGAGGTCCGGCGCCTCGCCGACGACTGGCAGGCCGCGCTGCGTGGCATCCGAGCACAGGCGGCCACGGGCGCGAGCGGCCTGACCCCATCCGACGTGCCGTTGGTGCGGGTGCGGCAGCAGGACCTGGACGACTGGCAGAGCCGTTTCGGGCGGGTCGACGACGTGTGGCCGCTGACTCCGCTCCAGCACGGGCTGCTCTACCACAGCCTGCTGGGCGACAGCGCCGCCGCGTCGTACCAGACCCAGTTCGTCTTCCGGATCAAGGGACCGGTGGATCCGGCGCGTCTTCGTGGCGCGGCACAGACCCTGCTGAACCGGCACCCCAACCTGCGGGTGGCCTTCCTGACCAAGTCCACCGGCGAGCCGGTGCAGGTGGTCGTGGACGGCGTCGAGGTGCCCTTCGCGCACGTCGACCTCACCGGTCAACCGCAGGCCGAGGAGCGACTGGCCCGGATCCTGGCCGAGGAACGGGAGGCCCAGTTCCGCCACGACAGCGCACCGCTGCTGCGGTTCAGCCTCATCACCCTCACCCCGACCCAGGCCGAACTCGCGCTGACCGCACATCACGTGCTGTTCGACGGCTGGTCGCTGCCGCTCATCGAACAACAGCTGATGCACCTGTACGCCGGCGGGGCCGACGCGCTGGAACTGGTCGAGCACGGCTATCGCGAGTTCCTGCGCTGGCACGCGCGGCAGAACGCGGACGAGGCGCTCGCGGCCTGGACCGAGGAACTGGCCGACGCGACGCAGCCCACGCTCCTGGCATCGGGGTTCGCCCCCGCCGAGCAGGCTGGGACGAGCACCGAGATCGGCCAGGTCGACGTCCTGCTCACCCGCCAGGAGGCGGCATCCGCAGTGCGTCGGGCCGCGGATTGCGGCATCACACCGAACGTCCTCGTGCAGGGCGCCTGGGCGGTCGTGCTCGCCCAGCTCACCGGAAACGCCGACGTCCTCTTCGGCAGCTCCGTCACCGTACGCCCGCCCGAACTGCCGGGCGCGCACACGGTCGTCGGGATGTTCACCAACACCGTGCCGGTGCGGGTACGGTGCGCGCCCGCCGACAGCCTCGAAGGCATGCTCCAGGCGGTACAGGATGCCCAGGCCAGGACGTTGGATCACTACCACGTCGGGCTCGGCGACATCCAGCGGGCGACCGGACTCAGCACCCTTTTCGACACCATCGTCATCTTCGAGTCGTTCCCGGTGGACCGGGCGGCGTTGTCGAAGGCCAGCGCGTCGGCGGAACTGACCGTCACCGGCATCCGGCCGTTCGCGCCGACGCACTACCCGCTGACCGTGCTCGCGGCGGCGGATCCGCTGTTGAGCCTGACCCTCCAGTACCACCCCGACGCGCTTGCACCGAGCACCGTGCAGGCGATCGCGGACCGTTTCGCCCGGGTGTTGCGGCAGTTCGCGGCCGACCCGCGGACTCGCATCGCCGCCATCGACGTGCTCTCCGAGGCCGAGCGGCAGCTGGTGGTGCACGACTGGAACGCCACCGCGCTGGAGGTGCCGCCCGAGTTCGTGCCCGAGCAGTTCGCCCGGCAGGCGGCAGCGACACCGGACGCGGTGGCTGTCGTGGTGGGGGAGCAGCACCTCACCTACGCCGAGTTGAGCGAGCGGGCCAACCGGATGGCGCACTGGCTGATCGCGCAGGGAATCGGCGCCGAGAACCGGGTCGTGGTCCTGCTGCCCCGCTCGGCGGACCTGGTGGCCGCGCTGCTGGCGGTCTGGCACGCCGGCGGGTGCTACGTACCCGTGGATCCCGACTATCCCGCCGCGCGGGTGCGGTCCGTGATCGACGACTGTGCGGCCACGCTGGTGCTGGACGAGAACCTGCTGGACCGGACCGACCTGTCGCGCTACCCGGCACAGGCCCCCGCGATCGCCGTCGCGCCCGGCCAGGCCGCCTACACCATCTACACCTCCGGCTCGACCGGCAAGCCGAAGGGCGTGGTCATCGGCCACGACGCCCTGACCAACTTTCTGGCCAGCATGCAGCGAACGCTGCGCCTGTCGGCGCAGGACCGCTTCGCCGCCGTCACCACGATCGCCTTCGATATCGCGGCGCTCGAGCTGTTTCTGCCGCTCACGACCGGGGCGCGCGTGGTGCTCGCCAACCGGGAGCACGTCGCGAATCCACCGGCCATGCTGGACCTCGTCGAGCAGACCGGCGTCACCGTCATGCAGGCGACCCCGGCGCTGTGGCAGATGCTCGCGACGCACGACGTGCGTCGCCTGTCCGGCGTACGCGTCCTGACCGGCGGCGAGGCACTGCCCCGGCCGCTCGCCGAGGGCCTCTGCGCGCACGCCGCACAGGTGATCAACCTGTACGGGCCGACCGAGACGACCGTCTGGTCGACCCTTGCGGACGTCGCGACCTGCAAGCCGCCGTCGATCGGTACGCCCATCGCCAACACCCAGGTCCTGATCCTGGACTCGGCACTGCGGCCCGTCCCACCCGGGGTCGGTGGAGACCTGTGGATCGCAGGGGACGGCCTGGCCCGCGGCTATCACCGGCAACCGGGGCTGACCGCCTGCCGCTTCGTGGCCAACCCGTTCGGCCCTCAGGGTGCCCGGATGTACCGCACCGGGGACCTGGCTCGCTGGTCGGAGAGCGGGAAGATCGAGTTCCTCGGCCGGGCCGACTTCCAGATCAAACTCCGGGGATTCCGGATCGAGCCGGGCGACGTCGAACACGCCCTGACCCGGCATCCCGCGGTCCGCGAGGCCGTCGTGATGGTCCGGGAGGACCAGCCCGACGACAAGCGGCTCGTCGGGTACGTGGTCGTCGCCGAGGATGCCGAGACCCCGCCGACCCGGGAGTTGCAGCAGTTCGTGCGGGAGCAGCTGCCCGACTACATGGTCCCGTCGGCGGTGGTCACCCTGCCCGCCATTCCGTTGACGGCGAACGGAAAGCTGGACCGTTCGCGACTGCCCCGACCCGAGGCGAGCAGCGCGAAGTACCGGGCGCCGGAATCCGCCCGGGAGGTAGCCCTCTGCGGGATCTTCGCCGAAGTCCTCGGCGCGGAGCGGGTCGGCGTCGACGACGACTTCTTCGCGCTCGGCGGGCACTCGCTGCTGGCCACCCGGCTTGCCGCTCGGCTGCGGTCCGACCTGGGGGTCGAGGTCCCGATCCGCACCATCTTCGCCGCACCGACAGTCGCCGAACTCGCCCGGCGGTGGAGCGGTCTGTCGACCTCCGTCCGGAAGCCTCTGCGCAGGATGACCGAAAGGTAACAGAGAATGGCGCCCGTCTCGTATGCGCAACAACGAATGTGGTTCATCAATCGGTTCGAGGGCCAGACCGCGACCTACAACATCCCGATCCTGATCCGGATGCGCGGACAGATCGACCGAGACGGGCTGCGGGCTGCGTTCATGGACGTCCTGTCCCGGCACGAGATTCTGCGTACCGTCTACGACGAGCTCGACGGGCAGCCGCTGCAACGGATCATCGAGCCGGCCGAGCTGAGCCTGCCCTGGACCGACTGGGGATGGGTGTCCCCCCAGCAGGTGGACAGCATCGTCGCCGCGTCGGTCCGCGAGGGCTTCGATTTGTCGGTGGACCTGCCGATCCGGGCGTACCTGCTGCGTCCCGAGCCGGACGTGGCCCTGCTCGCGGTGGTGATCCACCACATCGCCGGCGACGGCGGCTCGCTCGGCCCCTTCACCCGGGACCTCTCGGCCGCCTACCGCGCCCGGCTGGCCGGGGTGACGCCCACCTGGGACGAGCTGCCGGTGCAGTACTCCGACTACGCGCTCTGGCAGCGTGAGCTGCTGGGCGACGAGTCCGACCCGGACAGCGTCTTCTCGACCCAGCTGCGCTACTGGCGGAAGGAACTGGACGGCGTCTCCCGGCCGGTCGCGCTGCCCGTCGACCGGCCGCGCCCCGCCCGGGCCAGCTATCGCGGCGACAACCACGGATTCGAGATCTCCGCGGCGCTGTTCGAGAAGGTCGAGCGCCTCGCCCAGTCGTACAACGTGACGGTGCCCATGGTCTTTCAGACCGCGCTGGTGGTCCTGCTGCACCGCCTCGGCGGCGACCGCGACATCACGCTCGGCTCGCCGATCGCGGGCCGCACCGACCAGGCCCTCGAGAACCTCGTGGGCTTCTTCGTCAACACCTGGGTGCTGCGGGTGGGGGTGAGCACCGGCGACTCGTTCGCGCAGGTCCTGGAACAGGTCCGGCAGAAGGCCATCGCCGCGTACGACCACCAGGACCTGCCGTTCGAGCGGCTGGTGGAGCTGCTGCGACCCGGGCGCTCAGTCGCGCATCACCCCCTGTTCCAGGTCACCCTCGCCTGGCAGAACAGCGTCCGCCAGGAACTCGACCTGCCCGGCGTCACGGCCTCGATGGAGCCGGTCGCCACCGGCACGGCAAAGTTCGACCTGTTCGTCAACCTGATGCCGAACCATTCGCGCAGGTCGGTGACCGTCGACCTGGAATACGCCACCGACCTGTTCGATCCCGCCACCGTCGAGGCGATCGCGGGACGGTACCTGCGCGTGCTGGAGCAGGTGGTGGAGAGCCCGGACCTCGGCGTCGGTGTCCTCGACGTACCCGCGATGCCGGCGACGCGCGGCGAGCGGACGGTCGACGCCGGCGAACGCGAGAAGATCCTTTACCGCTGGAACGACACCGACCGCAGCTTTCCCTGCCCGGGACCGATCCACCTGCCGTTCGAGCGGCAGGCCGCCGCGCGTCCCGACGCGATCGCTGTGCGCTGGTCGGGCGGCACCATGACCTACCGCGAGCTGAACCGGCAGGCCAACCGGATCGCCTGGACCCTCAAGCGCCGCGGCGTGCGGCCGGAGACCGTGGTGGGCGTGGCCGTGCGGCGCGGCCCGCTCATGGTCGCCGCCGTCCTCGGGGTGCTCAAGGCCGGGGGAGCGTACCTGCCCATCGGCTCGACCCTGCCCTCCGACCGGGTCGCCGGCATGCTGGCCGACGCGTCCGCGACGCTGGTGCTGACCACCGAGGACACCAACAGGTGGACGCCACCGGATGGCGTGGAACTCCTCGACGTCGGCCGGGCCGGCCTGGCCCTGTCGCTCGACGGCGAGATCAACCCCGAGCCGGTGGCGAGTGCCGACAACACGGCGTACATCATCTTCACCTCGGGAAGCACCGGGAAGCCCAAGGGTGTCACGGTGGCCCACCGGCCGGTGCACAACCTGTTGAACTGGTGCTACCGGACCTTCGACTTCGGCCCCGACGACGTGAGTCTCTGCGTCACCTCGCTGGACTTCGACCTTTCCGTGTTCGACATCTTCGGCCTGCTCGGGGCAGGCGGCGGGTTCTACATCGCGGACGCCACCCAGCAGCGCGATCCGGAGATGCTGCTCGACGTCCTGCTGTCGGAGCCGATCACCTTCTGGAATTCGGTGCCCGGCACGCTGAACCAACTGGTCCCGCTGCTGCCACAGGCCGCCGGCAGCCCAGGGGTGCAGGATCTGCGCCTGGTCTTTTTCTCCGGCGACTACACCCCGCTGTCCCTGCCCGACCAGGTCCGCGCGGTCTTCCCGCGCGCCGAGATCATCAGCCTCGGCGGCGCGACCGAGGCGACGGTCTGGTCGAACTTCTTCCCGGTCGGCGCGATCGACCCGCAGTGGCGCAGCATCCCCTACGGGCGGCCCATCGACAACGCGCGCTACTACGTCCTCGACGAGAAGCTGGAGCCGTGCGCGGTCGGTGTGGAGGGCGACCTCTACATCGGCGGGCCGGTGATCGCTCTCGGGTACGTGAACCGTCCCGACCTGACGGCCGAGCGGTTCATCGCCGACCCGTTCGGCGGGGTTCCCGGTCAGCGCATCTACCGTACGGGCGACCGCGCCAGCTTCTTCCCGGACGGCAACATCTGTTTCCTTGGTCGCGCCGACGGCCAGGTGAAGGTGCGGGGGTTCCGCATCGAACTGGGCGAGATCGAGTACGCCCTCGGCCGCCACCCGGCGGTGCGCCAGGGTATCGCGATCACCCGCCGGGACTCCGTCGGTGACCTGCGGCTGGTCAGCTACGTCCTGCCCGATCTGGACACGGTGGAGAGCGTGGTCGCCGCCGACGAACAGGTCCGCGAATGGCAGGAGATCTACGACCAGGGCTACCTGGAGGTCACCGACCAGGATTTCGGCGACGACTTCAACCTCTGGGTGTCGAGCTACACCGGCGAGCCCATCCCGGTCGGCCAGATGCGGGAGTGGCAGGACGCCGCCGTCGACCGGATCCTTGGCTTCACGCCGCGGCGCGTGCTGGAAGTGGGTGCCGGAACCGGCCTGCTGCTGGCGCGGGTTGCGGGCAGCGTGGAGGCGTACTGGGCGACCGACTTCTCGGAGCCGGTCATCGAGCGGCTGGGCCGGCAGGTGACCGAGGCGGGCTGGGCCGAGCGGGTACGGCTGCTGTGCCGACGCGCGGACGACCTGGACGGGATCCCACGGATCTTCGACACCGTAGTGCTCAACTCGGTCGTGCAGTACTTCCCGAACGAGCGCTACCTGGAGCAGGTGCTCGACGGCGTCTGGGCGATGCTGGAGCCAGGTGGCCGGCTCGTGCTCGGCGACATCCGCCGGGCCCGCTCGCTGCGCGCCTTTCAGGTGGCCGTGCAGCAGGCCAAGCACGGCAACCTCCCGCCGGCGCAACTGCGCAGCGCGGTCGAACAGGGCCTGCTCCTGGAGAAGGAACTGGTCATCGACCCGGAGTGGTTCCACCGCTGGGCCGAGCGCGCGGGCGCGGCCGGCGTCGACGTGCGCCTGAAGGAGGGCGCGTTCCAGAACGAGTTGACCCGCCACCGCTACGAGGTCGTGGTGCACAAGCCGGGCACAACGGAGGCGGGCCGGCCCTACGCGGTGGATGCCGTCCCGCGCCTGGAGTGGAACGGCGACCTGGACGGCCTGGCCGAGCGCATCCGCACGCTGGGCGGGCCGGTGGTGCGCATCGCCGGCATCCCCAACGCGCGCGTCGCGCAGGAGGTGGCGGCGGCGCGCGACCTGGGGCTGGAGGAGTCCGAGCCGCCGACGTCGGTGCCGGTGGACCCGCACGAGGTGGCGACCTGGGCCGCCCGGCAGGGCTGGTCGATCGCGCTGACCTGGTCCGGAAGCGCCGTCGACCAGTTTGAAGCAGTCCTGTTCACCGACGCTACGACCGAGCACCGGGCACTGTCGGGTACCTACCTCCCGGTGGCCGCCGCCGGCACCTGGATCAACGACCCGGCCGCCGCAGCGGGCATCACCGCACTCCCGGCGGTCCTGCGGGAGTACCTGTCGAAGACGCTGCCCGAGTACATGGTGCCATCGGCGATCGTGCCGATCGGCCGGGTGCCGCTGACGCCGAACGGCAAGCTGGACCGGGCGGCGCTGCCGGTGCCGGAGTACGCCGCCGCCAGTCGCGGCCGGCCGCCGTGTACCTCGGAGGAGGAGTCGCTCTGCGAGATCTTCGCCGGCGTCCTCGGGCTCGACCGCGTCGGCGTGGACGACAACTTCTTCACGATCGGCGGCCACTCGCTTCTGGCGACCCGGGTGGTGAGCCGGATCCGCGCCGCGCACGGTGTCGAGATCCCGATCCGGACGATCTTCGAGGCGCCGACCGTCGCCGAACTGGTGGCCCATTTGACCGGCCAGCGGACGGTCCGGCCGCCGCTGCGGCCGCAGCGGCGGCCGGACCGGCTCCCGGTTTCCTTCGCACAGCAACGGCTGTGGTTCATCCACCGCTTCGAAGGGCCATCGCCGACCTACATCATTCCGCTCTCCATGCGTCTGCGCGGAAAACTGGACGTGCCCGCGTTGCGGCAGGCGGTGCACGATGTCGTGGTCCGGCACGAGTCGCTGCGCACCGTCTTCGACGAGCTGGACGGGGCACCCTACCAGCGGGTACTCGACCCGGACGGGTTGGCGATCCCGTGGCAGGAGCACGAGGTCACCGAGTCCGCCCTTCAGGAGGCGCTGCGCCTGGAGGCACGGCGGCCCTTCGACCTGGCCGCGGAGATTCCGGTACGCGCCGCGCTGTTCCGCGTCGGCGAGCACGACGCGGTGCTGCTGCTCCCGCTGCACCACATCGCGGCCGACGGCTGGTCGCTGGGGCCGCTGGCCGAGGATCTGACCGCCGCGTACACCGCCAGGTGCGACGGGCAGCGACCGCAATGGGCCGCACTGCCCGTCCAGTACGCCGACTACACGCTGTGGCAGCGTGACCTTCTCGGCGGCGATGACCCACACAGTCTGTACCGGCGGCAGTTGGACTACTGGACGGGGCAACTCGCCGGACTGCCGGAATCGCTGCAACTGCCGACGGACCGGGCCCGACTCGCCGTCGCGTCGTTCGCCGGCGAGGTGCTGCCCGTAGAACTCGACGAGTCGCTGACCGAGGACCTCCGCAAGTTGGCCCTGCGTACCGGTACCACCGTGTCGATGGTGCTCCAGGCGGGTCTCGCGGGGCTGCTCAGCAAGCTCGGCGCCGGTAACGACATTCCGATCGGGTCGCCGATCGCCGGGCGGACGGACGAGGCGCTCAACCGATTGGTGGGCTTCTTCGTCAACACCTGGGTGGCGCGCGTCGACACCAGCGGAAGCCCCAGCCTGATCGAGCTGGTGGACCGGGTACGGGAGGTGAGCCTCGCCGCCTACGACCACCAGGACATCCCGTTCGAGCACTTGGTCGAGGCGCTGAACCCGGTGCGCTCGACCGCGCATCATCCGCTGTTCCAGGTGTGCCTGGCCCTGCAGAACAACGTGCAGCCGGCCTTCGACCTGCCCGGACTGAAGGTGTCCCACGAGCCGGTCGACATGGGCGTCTCCCGTTTCGACCTGTTCTTGAATTTGATGGAGGAGACCACCGGCGAGGGGACGAGCCGGATCGCCGGAGTCGTCGAGTACGCCACGGAACTGTTCGACCGGGACACGGTCACCGGGCTGCTGGAGCGCTGGCGGCGCCTGCTGCGGCAGTGGGTCGGCGCTCCGGACGCCCCGATCGACGCGGTGGAGATCCTCAGTCGGGACGACCTGGCCGCCCTTGAGCGCTGGACCGGTCGCGCCCGCGGCACCGATCGTGTCGTCGGGACGATTCCCGAGCGCTTCGCCGCCGTGGTGGCCGAGCAGCCGGAGGCCGTCGCCCTGGTGGCCGCCGACGGCGAGGAGAGCTGGACGTACGGCGAACTCGACCGGTGGGCCAACCGCATCGCCCACCATCTCCACGCGCGCGGCGTCGGTCGGCAGCACCGGGTGGCGTTGGTCATGGAGCGGTCCCCGTTGCTGGTCGCGGCGGTGCTGGGCACGCTCAAGGCGGGCGCCTGCTATGTGCCGGTGGAACCCACCTGGCCGCGGGCCCGGATCGACCTCGTGCTCGCCGACCTCGATCCGGCTCTCGTGATCGACGAGCGGCTGGCCGAGGAGGACCTGGCCGGCTACCCGACGCGCCCGCTGGACACCGCCGACGTCGGCGGGGAGCACCTCGCCTACCTGATGTACACCTCCGGCTCCACGGGGACACCGAAAGGTGTCGAGGTGAGCCATCGCAACGTGCTCAGTCTCGCGCTCGACCCGTGCTGGGCCGATGCTGACCACCAGCGAGTGCTGGTGCATGCCCCGCCGACCTTCGACGCATCGACGTACGAGATGTGGGTGCCGCTGCTGCACGGCGGAGCGGCCGTGGTCGCGCCGCCGGGAAAGCTGGACGCGGCCCGACTGGCGACGGTCATCGCCGAGCGGGGCGTAACGGCGCTGTGGCTGCCGGCGGGCCTGTTCGATCTGATCACGCAGCATCACCCAAAGAGCTTCGTCCAGGTACGCGAGGTGTGGGCCGGCGGCGACGTACTGTCCCCGGCGGCCGTGCGACGGCTGGTACGCGACGACGGCACGCTCACCGTCGTGAACGGGTACGGTCCCACCGAGACCACCACCTTCGCGGCCCGGTACCGGATGTCCGCACCGGCGCGGTGCAAGGACCCCTTGCCGATCGGCGAGCCGATGGCGGGCAGCCGCCTCTACGCCCTCGACGACCGGCTCCGGCAGGTGCCGCAGGGCGTCATTGGCGAACTCTACGTCGGTGGCGACGGGGTGGCTCGTGGGTACGCGAACCATCCCCAGCTGACCAGCGAACGGTTCGTCGCCGATCCCTTCGGACGCCCGGGTGAGCGGATGTACCGCACCGGTGACCTGGTCCGGTGGAACCACGACGGGCAACTCGAGTTCCTGGGCCGCGTCGACGAGCAGGTGAAGATCCGCGGTTTCCGGGTTGAGCCGGGAGAGATCCGAGCGGCCCTGCGGAAACGGGACGGCGTGGCACAGGCGGTGGTGGTCCCCCGTACGGACCGACTCGGCGAGCGGCGCCTGGTGGCCTACGTGGTTCCGGAGGTGCCGGCGGGCGCGGACGAAAACTCGACCGAACATGTCGAGAAGTGGCGCGCCATCTACGACTCGATGTACGACGAGACCGAGGTCGACGCTACCGAGATCGGCAACGACTTCACCGGGTGGAAGAGTTCCTACACGCGCGACAACATCCCGCTGTCCGAGATGCGCCGGTGGCGCGACTCCGTCGTCGAGGAGGTCCGCGGCCTGCGGGCGCGCCGGATCCTGGAGATCGGGGTCGGTTCGGGCCTCCTGCTCGGGCCGTTGGCGCCGAGAGCGGAGGCGTACTGGGGCACCGACTTCTCGTTGCCGGTCATCGAGCGCCTCGAGGTGCAGGTCGGCACCGATCCGTGCCTGAAGGAGAAGGTGTCGCTGCGGTGCCAGCACGCCGACGTCGCCGACGGACTGCCGGTGAAGTACTTCGACACCGTCATCCTGAACTCCGTCGTGCAGTACTTTCCGGACGCCGCCTATCTCTCCCGGGTACTGGACGTCGCCCTGGACCGGCTCGCGCCGGGTGGCCGGATCCTCGTCGGTGACGTCCGGAACTACGGCACCCTGCGGGAGTTCCTGACGGCCGTCCATCACGCGCAACACCCGCAGGACAGCGCGTCGGCCGTCCGGGCGGCGGTCGAGCGTGCCGTCCTGGCCGAGAAGGAACTGGTCATCGATCCGGATTTCTTCACCGAGTGGGCACGGACCCGGCCCGACGTCGTGGCCGTCGACATCCGGCTGAAGCCGGGCGCGGACCAGAACGAACTCACCCGGCACCGTTACGAGGTCATCCTGCACAAGCAGCCGAGCCAACCACTGCGCCTCGCGGACGTGCGGACGGCGAACTGGGGCTCGGAGGTGCCCGACCTGTCCGGGCTGGAGACCGCACTGGCCCGGCACGGCGGTCGCCTCCGGTTGGCCCGGATCCCGAACGCCAGGCTGGTGAGCGAGGCGGTCCAGTGCGGCGTGCCCACCAACGTAGGCGGCACGCCCCTGGACCCGCACGAGTTGGCGAGCTGGGGAAAGCAGCGGGGTTACTCGGTCCACTGCACGTGGTCGGCGGAGGCGCCCGGCTGGTTCGAGGCGGTGATCATCCCGGTCGACAGCGGGCACTGCCGCGACGGTGTGTACCGGCCGGTGGGGCCCCGGCCACGGCAGTTGGTCAACCTGCCCGCGGCGGCGCGCCGGGTGTCTCGGCTGCCCTCGTGGCTGCGCGAGGAACTGGCGGCGGAGCTGCCGGAGTACCTGGTGCCAGGCGACATCGTGGTCATGGAACGACTGCCGTTGACCACCAACGGGAAGATCGACCACAGCAGACTTCCGGAGGTGGAGCAGGCCGACCGGGAGTACGGCTCGCCGCGCACGCCCCTGGAGGCGGAACTGGCCGGTCTCTTCGCCGAGGTCCTCGGCGTGGACCGGGTGGGCATCGAGGACGACTTCTTCGACTGCGGCGGTAGTTCTCTCCAGGTCATCCGGCTCATCTGGCGGATCCGCGCGGAGCTGGGCTTCGACATTCCGGTCAGAACCATCTTCCAGCATCCGACCGTGGCCGAGGTCGCGGAACACCTGGCGGCCGGCAGGGAGGACGTCGAGTTCGACGACCCCTTCTCGGTGGTGCTACCGATCCGGACCGACGGGGACCGGGCACCGATCTGGTTGGTGCCGCCGGGTGGCGGACTCTCCTGGGCCTATCTCGGCTTCGCCCAGCACCTGGACCGCTCGCGCCCCATCTACGGTCTACAGGCCCGTGGATTTGTCGGAGACCCGCGGGCGACCTCGATCGAGAGCATGGTGGACGACTACGTCGACCAGATCCTGCGGGTCCAGCCGGAAGGCCCCTACAACGTGCTGGGTTGGTCGCTGGGCGGCCCGATCGCCCAGGCGGTGGCCGCCGAACTCCAGCGCCGGGAGTGCGAGGTGGATCTGCTGGCCGTCCTCGACTCGGGTCCGGCGAGCTACTTCGCCGACTTCCAGACTCCCGACGAGAAGTTGGTGCGCAGGTACCTGGCGCACTACATGGGTCATCTCGCGGGAATGGCGGAATTCGAGTCGCTCGTGCAGACATCCACCACCCTGTTCATCGAGCACACGGACCTGATGACGCAATTCACGTCGCCGCCGTTCCGTGGCGATCTGATCTTCTTTGCCGCCCTCATCGACCAGGGCACCCGGGAACGACGGCAACTCGAGGTGGAACTGGACGTCCAATGGCGGGAATACACCGACGGGACCGTGCGGCGCTTCGACATCGAATGCGCCCACAACGAGATGATGTGGCCCGAGAACGCGGCCATGATCAGCCGTATCGTCAACGAGATCATCGATTCGGCCCGATAACCGCTTCCGCCCTGACCTGGAGCGGACGTGACAACTACGGAGGAAAGATGAGCGTCAACCCGTTCGATGACGAGGACGGCGAGTTCTACGTGCTGGTCAACGACGAGGAGCAGCACTCGCTGTGGCCCACCTTCGGTGACGTGCCCGACGGCTGGCGAATCGTGTTCGGGCCGGCCGGCCGAGCGGAGAGCGTGGCATACGTGGAGGAGAACTGGACCGACATGCGGCCCAAGAGCCTGCGTGAGGCGATGTCGGCAGCATGACGTACGTCGTGGGCCCGCAGGCGGACGCGTCCGCCTGCGGGCCCACGATTTTAAACTTCCGCGATGCCGGTGGCGGAAGGTGCGCACAGAAGTCTTCACAGGATGTCTAGGTATAGAACTGGGATGTGGCAAGCCGGAGATCGCCGGGGGGTGATCGGCCCGGGTCACTCCGCCGGCTCCGCGTCGCGCGCCAGACACTTTTTGGAGGCCCCATGACTGTTGCGTCGCCCAGGCAGAGCCAAGAAGACCTTTCGCTCGTCCCGGACACTCATGACGTCATCCGCGTGGTCGGGGCACGGGAGAACAACCTCAAGGACATCCGACTGGAGATCCCGAAGCGCCGGCTTACCGTGTTCACCGGTGTCTCCGGCTCGGGGAAGAGTTCCCTGGTGTTCGATACGATCGCCGCGGAGTCACAGCGTCTGATCAACGAGACCTACAGCGCGTTCGTGCAAGGGTTCATGCCCACGCTGTCGCGCCCCGACGTCGACGTGCTCGATGGCCTCACCACGGCGATCATCGTCAGCCAGGAGCGGATCGGCAACAATCCGCGTTCCACCGTGGGCACCGTGACGGACGCCAACGCGATGCTGCGCATCCTGTTCAGCCGGCTCGGCGAGCCACGACTGAGCTCCCCGCGGTCGTACTCGTTCAACATTCCCTCGATCAGCGTCGCGAACGCGGTCACCGTCGGCCGAGGGAGCCGGGCGGTCGAGGAGCAACGCGTCTTCGACGTCGCCGGCGGCATGTGCCCACGCTGCGAAGGCACGGGGTCGGTCAACGACGTCGACCTCACCCAGCTCTACGACGCCACGAAGTCGCTCGACGAGGGTGCCATTCGGGTGCCCGGCTACCAGGTCGGCGGCTACAACCACCGGCTCTACGCCGGGTCCGGGCTGCTCGACCCCGGCAAGCCCGTCGAGAAGTACACCGAGAAGGAGCTCAACGACTTCCTCTACCGGGAACCGACCCGGCTGAAGATCGGCGACTACCACACGAACTACGAAGGGCTGGTCGCAAGGGTCCAGAAGACGCTGCTCACCAAGGACATCGAGGCGCTTCAGCCGCACGTACGCGCATTCGTGGAGCGTGCGGTCACGTTCACGGCGTGCCCAGACTGCGGCGGTACCCGGCTCAACGAGCAGGCCCGGTCATCCAGGATCAAGGGCATCAACATCGCCGACGCCTCCGCGATGCAGATCAACGACCTCGCCGAATGGGTCCGCGACCTGGCCGAGCCATCCGTCGCGCCGCTGCTGGCCACGCTCCTGCACACGCTCGACTCGTTCGTGAGTATCGGGCTGGGCTACCTCTCCCTCGACCGGGCCTCCGGCACACTCTCCGGCGGCGAGGCACAGCGGGTCAAGATGATCCGCCACCTCGGGTCACCGCTCACCGACGTCACCTACGTCTTCGACGAGCCGACGATCGGGCTTCACCCCCACGACATCCAACGGATGAACAAACTCCTGCTGCGGCTCCGCGACAAGGGCAACACGGTGCTCGTCGTGGAGCACAAGCCGGAGACCATCGCCATCGCCGACCACGTCGTCGATCTCGGTCCCGGCGCCGGCACCGCAGGCGGCACCGTCTGCTTCGAGGGCACCGTCGAGGAACTGCGTTCCGCCGACACGCTGACCGGCCGCCATCTTGACGACAAGGCGTCGCTGAAGGACAGGGTGCGTACCCGGTCGGGCTCGCTCGAGGTCCGGGGCGCGAACAAACACAACCTGCGAGACGTCGACGTCGACATCCCGCTCGGCGTGCTCGTCGTCGTGACCGGCGTGGCAGGCTCCGGCAAGAGCTCACTGATCGAAGGGTCGGTATCGGGACGCGACGGCGTGATCACGATCGACCAGGGGTCGATCAAGGGCTCCCGTCGAAGCAACCCCGCCACCTACACCGGCCTCCTCGATCCCATCCGCAAGGCGTTCGCCAAAGCCAACGGCGTGAAGCCGGCGCTGTTCAGCTCGAATTCCGAGGGGGCCTGTGCCACGTGCAAGGGTGCAGGCGTCATCTACACCGACCTGGCGATCATGGCGGGCGCGGCGACCACCTGTGACGACTGCGAGGGCAGGCGGTTCCAGGACTTCGTGCTCCAGTACCGTCTCGGCGGTCGCGACATCAGCGAGGTGCTGGCCATGTCCGTGGCCGAGGCCGGGCGCTTCTTCGCTGCGGGTCAGGCACGTACGCCCGCCGCCGTCGTCATCCTCGAACGGCTCGCCGACGTGGGGCTTGGCTACCTTTCCCTCGGCCAGCCACTCCCCACACTCTCCGGAGGCGAGCGACAGCGGCTCAAGCTCGCCGCGCACCTGGCTGACCAGGGTGGCATCGTCGTGCTCGACGAGCCGACCACCGGCCTGCACCTCGCCGACGTGGAGCAGTTACTCGGTCTGCTCGACCGGCTCGTGGACGCTGGCCGGTCGGTCATGGTCATCGAGCATCACCAGGCGGTCATGGCCCACGCCGACTGGATCATCGACCTCGGTCCGGCCGCCGGCCACGACGGCGGTCGTGTCGTCTTCGAAGGCTGCCCGGCCGACCTCGTAGCCAGCCGCGCCACCCTCACGGGCGAACACCTCGCGGCGTACGTAGGGGTCTGACGGCCTGCCTGACACGGTTTCCGGCCGCCTGCCGTGGCGGCCGGTCACCGCTCGTACAAGCACCCGCTCTGTCGGCCTCGGCCCACGCGTGCGATGGCATCCATGGCGGTACCCGACCGCCGCCTCAGGCTCCACCCTGCCCTGACCAGGCCGTTCTCCAGGACGCGGCGATCGGTTCGGGTCGATCCGGGTAGCCCGGCACAGGTGTTTCTGCTGTCCCCGTACCTGACCGAACCCAGCTCTTCGTGGCCCTGGCGAAGTTCTTTCATCCTTGTGGCATGCGTGTTGCGTGACCCCATGGTCGCGTTGAGTATTGGGATTCGTAATTGGATATCTCGCCTGCGGGGGGATGCGGTGATGGAGGCGACTGGCGTTGCGGCTGCGCAGGTGCGAGCACCGGCCGAGCCGAGCCGGCCCGTCGCGTTCGGGGTCGAAGTCGTCATGGACACACAGCCGGGGCGATGCCGTCACGGATCCGTGCCCATGACGCTCTGACAGATCCGTTGACCGCGACCCGTCGCCGATGGTGACGGGGGCAGGGCCTTTCGCGAGATGTTTTGGGGGATTTGCTTGTGGGCGGTCGGAACTCCGATGTCGTCTTCATCCGCTGGCCCGCTCAGGCGGACCTGAGAACCCGGTGCCGGAAGGAGGGAGTGCCGCGGCTGCTCGTCGTGGAGGGCGGTGCGCAGCCGCCGATCAGCAATGACCCGGTCGAGGACTGGGTCCGGCCGCCGGTGTCCAGGAACGACCTGGAGGCACGGGTCAAGGCACTACAGCAACGCTTCAACAGCCGACGGCTGCCGACCATCGACTCTACCGGGACGTTGACCTTCGGCCGTCACTCGATCGTCATCTCCAACACCCAGGCGGAGCTGATGCGGCTGCTCATCGAACGCTTCGGCGAAGTCGTGTACCGCATCGAGTTCGTGCAGTGCCTCGCCATCCGGACGCCCGCGCTGAACAGAAACTCGCTCGACCTGCACATCATGCGGCTGCGCCGCCGGCTCCTACCGATCGACCTGGCGATCCGGACCGTGTGGGGTCGGGGCTACATGTTGGCGTATGCGGCCTCCGCCGAGGCCATCATCAGAAACGCCAGCGGCATGTGATGATGCCCACCGAAACAGCTCAAATCGCCGTACCGTCGAGCTGAAGGTTGCGGTGCGTGGCTTCCGCCGGTCCGGCGGAAGCAGCGAGGAGCGCGTCCAGCGCGCCGAGGCGGCCCTCGCGGACGAACCATTCCCGGCCGTAGGCTGCGGCGAAGCATGAGGGGTCGAGGTCTGCCGCCCCGACCTGGCTGGCGTGCGTGGCCATCGCGGCCATCTTCGCGAGCAGGTCGGCACCTTCCGCGTCGACAGCGAGCGAGATCCGGGACGCCGGCACCCCCATGTCCGTCAAGTCGCCGGCAGCACGCTGCAACACGTGACGTGGCCCCGCGCGAAGAGCTGAGGCATCCACGGTGGCCTGGTATCCCGCCAGCTGAAGGCTGCGGGTGACCAGAGCGCCCACCCGGTGCACCTGAACGTGGTCCACGTGCCGGTAGATGCCGCCGGGATCATAGTGAACCAGCGTGGTCGCACCCTCACGGCTGGCGATCCGGGCCACCTGTCGGGCGACCCTCGTGGCGGACGCCGCGCCGAGGGTGCCGGCCCGGTACGGGCCGCCGTGCGCACCGGAATCGGCGTAGCCCAGCACCTCCAATCTGGCTACGCCGAGCAGGTCACAGGCACGTTCGAGTTCGGCGAGACGGCGGCTGCGCAAACTCTCACCGCGTGACAACGGCACGTGTGGAACACCGGCGGCACCATCGGTGGCCATGACGAGGATCACGCGGGCGCCAGCGTCGGCCAGGCGACGCATGGTCAGCCCGGTGAAGATTGCCTCGTCGTCCGGGTGAGCGTGCAGGACGATGACCGTGTGCGAGGAGAGCATGATGTGATCCCTTTTGGTCGCGGCGGCTGAGCACGGTCGCGACGACAGCGCGTGCGGCCACGCGCTGCGACGCACTCCGCTCGAACCGGAAGCCGAAGAAGCCGACGTGTGGTGCCCGCGCTATGCGCTGCGCGGAGAACGGCTAGGTCATAGCTACCGCACCCCACTCGCGTGGCGGTACGTCACGGAGGTGTCTCGTGAACTCCCACAAGTGACCTTCGAGGTCACGGACCAGGTACTGGCGCAGTCCCCACGGCTTGTCCTGCAGGGGCTGCACGATGTCGGCACCTGCCGCCGTGGAGCGCATGAAGTGCTCGTCGACGTCGGAGACCCAGACGATGATCTGCTTGCAGGTGTGCCCGCCGGTGCAGGTGACCGTGTAGAGCTCGCCGGTACGCCGGACCATGACGATCCCACCGCCGGTGTCCAGATCGGCGTGTCGGATGGTCCCGATGGCCGGCTGCCGGAGCAGCAGCCGGAACCCGAAGACCCGTACCAGCCAGTCGACAGCACGATCGGGGTCCGTGTAGGCGAGTTCGACGACCACGTGAGGGAAGCCGCGGGCCGGGTCGTACACAGAGTCTCCTTCGTTCGGCGAGCAGCTTGCCGACGTCAACGGTTCGACGTCACCATTTCGGGACAGGGACTTCTGATGTCGGAAGTTCTCGACATCCCTGTCGAGGCAGGCTACCCACGTTTTGAGACACCAGGGCCCGCGACGAAGCATCTGCGAAAGAGGTGCCAACCGTCCCATCGGACGCCGCCGCTCGCGGTGGAGGCGGTCCCGGCCGCCGGGGACTGTAATACGGTCCGGGCGTCACGGTGCGTGCCGGCGTGCGGTTCTGGTCCGGCCGATCTGAGGGCGACGGTTGATTGGTTGGCAGGAATCAAGCCGGAGAGTGTCGGATCTGGCGGATCCCGTTCGTAGCGTACGCAGAGCCGGAGATCGGGTCCGGGGACGATCAGAGGGAGCGAACATGCCTGAGAGGGCGGTCCGCAGTAACTTGATCTGGTCTAATGCATTGCGTCCGGTTGGCGGCCTTCCGGCGGGTTCGCTGTTGTTACAGCACCAGGTCGATCTATGGGATGTGAGTCTTGGTCGTGACTGTGAGGCGGCTGCGGCGTTAGCCCGGTCATGGGTGATCGAAAACCGTATCCCAGTGACGTCAGCGACGAGCAGTGGGAGCTGATTGGACCGTTTCTGCAGGCGTGGAAGGCCAAGCGGGTCGCGGTGTCGGTGTCTGGTCGTGAGGGTGACTACGACCTGCGGGAGATCGTGAACGCGATCTTCTACCAGAATCGGACCGGTTGTCAGTGGGCGTACCTGCCGCACGACCTGCCGCCGAAGTCGGCCACCTACTACTACTTCGCCCTGTGGCGTGACGACGGCACTGACCAGGTGATCCACGATCTGCTGCGCTGCCAGGCCAGGGAAAAAGTCGGTCGTCGGGAGGATCCGAGCGCGGTCGTGTTGGACACCCAGTCGATCAGGGCGGCGAACCACATTCCGGCCGCGACGACCGGCAAGGACGCGGCCAAGAAGGTGTCCGGGCGTAAGCGGGGCCTGGCAGTGGACGCGTTGGGGCTGGTCATCGCGGTCGTGGTCACCGCGGCGTCGGTCACCGACAACACCATCGGCATCCGGCTGCTCGACAAAGTCGTCGCACACACCCCGACGGTGAGCCGCGCCTGGGTCGACGCCGGGTTCAAACAGGACCTCGCCCTGCACGGCGCCGTCCTCGGGGTCGACGTCGAGGTCGTCAAACGCTCCGACACCCGGCCCGGGTTCGTGCCGATCCGTAAGCGGTGGATCGTCGAGCAGGTCAACGGCACGCTGATGCTGCACCGCCGCCTCGTGCGCGAGTACGAGAGCCGCCCAGAGTCCTCGGTGTCACGAACCCTGTGGGCGTCGACGGCGAACATCGTGCGGCGGCTGACCGGGACCAGCACACCCTCCTGGCGGCACCGGTGAACCTTCCCACCGTCCTCGACCTGATCACCGACCGGGAGACCACCGCACGCCAACGCGCCGACCGGCTCCGCGAGCAGATCACCGCACTGACCGGCGAACTCGCCCGCCTCGACGGCGAACTGGCCGACCTCGCGACCACCCGCACCACCCTGCGCACTCTCGCCGCCGACGAGTTCACCGCCGACGACCCGACGATCGCCAGCGGGCCCTACCAGCAGATCCTGCACATCCTTGGCACCGCGCCCGCCGGCATGCGCGCCAAAGGCATCTGCCTCGCCCTCGGCGTCGAACCCTCACCGAAGAACGTCGAAGGCACCCGCGCCAAGCTGAAACGCATGGTCAACCGCCACGTCCTCACCGAAGACGAACCCGGAGTATTCACCCTCAGCCAGAAACGGACCTAACACTCCGAACCGCCCTCTGAAACAGGGCCTAGCGTCCCGAGTTCCCGCTCGAAAATAAGGTAATATATTGCCTATGTCAACGACGAGCGATCCTCCCAATCCGCTACGCCTGCGGCCCGACCAGGCCGAGGATCTCTCCGAGCAGTCACTGCTGGCGGTGCAGGCGTTCCGCACGACTTTGCACCTCGCCGCGCGGCTCCGGGCGGCGATGGACCAGCGGCTACGCGAGGATGGCCTCACCACCCAGCAGGCGGCACTGATCACGGTCGTCGAGACGGCCGGGGCGCCGTCGCTGTCCGAGGCCGCCAGCGCGCTGACCTGCACCCGACAAAACCTCAAGCAGCTCGCCAACGCCCTGGAGCGGAAAGGACTCATTGAGCTGCGCGCCGACCGGCACGACGCGCGGGTCACCCGCCTCGTCGCGACCCGGCGCAGCCGCGCCTACTGGGCATCCCGCGACACCAGCGACGTCGAAGCGGTCACCGCCTGGTTCAGCGACCTCGATCCACCCACCCTACGCACACTCCTGGACTCGCTCGAACGCGTGCTCGCCCGAGTCGATGAGCGCAGTGAGACGCCGAACTGATGCACCGCGCACCAGCGGCCGCTGGGGACGGGCTCAGCGCTTCCGCTCATCGATACGAGCCGTCCGCTGACTTATCGGCCTCGCAGCTGCGGCCCGCGACGCCCCGCTAGCAAATCCGGACGCCAAGATCATACTGTCGGGTTGTGTTCCCCAGGGCACACACGGTGGCGGGTGTCCGGCTCCGTGACCGGAGGGGGCTTGTCGCGGCGGCAGTAGGGACCGCAGGCGATTGCCCACGATCTGGAAAAATGCGGTCAGCGGGCGGTCGGCGAGGATCAGCGACCCTCACCGAGCCTGACGCCGGACGCGAGAGATGAGCGTGGCGAACTGGACAGCCGCAAACCGCATGCAGTCGGCTGACGACATTGCTACCTTGCTGCCGATGGCGAGGCGAAGGTATGTGGCGAGGGGCGTTGAGGGCGGCTACCGAATCTGGGACAACCGGGCCTGTCGGTGGTGGGGCGACCTTTATGAGCTCTGCCCAGACGAGTTGCTCAACGAGCTGAACGGTGCCCGTGACTACGCCGAGATCACGGCGCTGCTCCGGAAGCACCGAGCGCAGAAGCGGTAACGGCCGTACATCAGGCCGCCGCGCTCGTGCGGCCATGAGCGCGGGCGGTCAATCGCCGCTTAGAGTTGCCGGCAACGCGGACAACGTTCGCGGTGACCAGCCGTTCGACGGCCTGCCCGCGCCGTTGAAAAGGAAGACCAGGGCGCAAATGTTCGGCCTCGTTGGGCCGCACCCGATTACCAGCCCGTCTTTGGCGCGGACCCCGGCCGCGACGCCCTGCATCACACCGATGCCCCGCCACAGATAACAACCGCATCTCGCTCTGCGAGTAGCTCGTCCCACACGCCGCGGGCCGCCTCCAATGGCGACCAGTCGCTCGATCATTTGCCATTGGAGAAGGCCCGCTCAGAGCGTGTTTGAGAAGGTCTGTTGTGGACGGTGTGGCGGCGTGACATCTGTTGCCGGGGCGGGCAGGGTGGCGCGGTGGTTGCACGTCGTGGTTACCCCTCGGACCTGACTGACGCCCAGTGGGCGCTGATCGAGCCGTTGTTGCCCGAGCCGAGCACGGACGGCCGCAGGGAGAAGCATCCGCGTCGGGAGATCGTGAACGCGATCTTGTACGTGGTGCGGTCGGGGTGTCCGTGGCGCTATCTGCCGGCGGATCTGCCGCCGTGGCAGACGGTGTACTGGTACTTCACCCGGTGGGAAGAAGCCGGCGTCACCGAGAAGCTCCTGACCACGCTGCGGGTCAAGGCGCGGGTGCAGCAAGGCCGTCAGCCGGACCCGTCGGCGGGGATCATCGACTCGCAGACGGTGAAGGGCGCGGATACCGTGGGTCGGGACAGTCGGGGCTACGACGCCGGGAAGAAGGTCAACGGCCGCAAGCGGTTCATCGTCACCGACACCCTGGGACTGCTGGTCGCCGTCACCGTCCTCGCCGCGAGTTGGCAGGACCGCGACGGTGCCAAGACCGCCCTGCTGGGCGCCTACATGATCAGCCCGATCCGGCATGTCTACGCCGACCAGGGCTTCGCCGGCCGCCTGGTCGACTGGACTCGCGACACCTTGCGCACCACCCTGGAGATCGTCCGTAAACCCGCTGAGCAGCGCGGTTTCGCCGTCCACCCACGTCGGTGGGTGGTCGAGCGGACTCTGGCCTGGCTCACCGCCTGCCGCCGCCTGGCCCGCGACTACGAGCGCCACCCGGCCATCTCCGCAGCCCTCATCCGCTGGGCCGCCATCGCCGGCATCACCCGCCGCATCACCCGCGGCCAACCCGCCCGCCGGCAACCCCGCCGCACCTTCACCAGGACCTGATCAACTCCATCTCAAACACGCTCTCAGGTCAAGGGCGCACTACCGGGACGAGATATCTGTCACCGGACGTCGGTCAGTGGGTGGCGGTGAAGTTGTACAACTCCGACGCGGTGTCGTCGAAATAGGGTGACCACCACAAGGTCGGTGCCGTGTACGAGTTGAGCGTGCTGTTGACGCCGTTGAGGTAGCCCCAGTTCCCATCCCAGTTGATCAGCCATGGGCCGCCGCTGGCGCCTGCGGTCAGGTCGCAGTTGATGCGGATCCGCGCCCCGGACTGAGTCGAGTTGCCGCTGCACCTCAACAGGTTGCCGCCGTCGAAGGGCGCGCCGCTCGGGTAGCCGAAGTTGTTGATGCCGACCGTGAAGCCCTGGTGCGTACGGAAGCCGTGGCCCCCGAACTGGTTCACGATTCGGACGCCGTTCCGGGTGTTCATGATGGCCACGGCCATGTCGGCCTCCCAGTTGGAGCTGTCGATCCAACTGCTCCAGGTCCACAGCTCTCGGGCCGTCCAGGTGCCGTGCGGCCGCGGGTTGGCAAGGTCATCGTCGTAACCCGGGACGAACGACCAGTTGGTGGCGAGACTGCTGCCGGGGCCGCCGTGGATGCAGTGGCCAGCTGTCCACACGGTGTTGAAGCCGACCGAGTTGATGACCGCGCCGGAGCAGACCCACGATCCGCCGTCCATGTTGAAAAAGACCTTGCCGTTGGACCGGGCGGTGGGGTGGTTAAAGCCGAGGTTCGGGTTGATGGCCTGCGTGGACATGCCCGGGGTGCCCATCAGGCCCGCCACCGGAGGCACATCCACCGGCTTGGACCGGCTGGTCGGCGCGGCGGACGAGGTCCCTCCACTCTCGGCGAAACGCCGTGCCGCGGCCTTGTACGAGGGAGACTCCTCGACCGGCTTGGCATTGCGCATCCGCTCGGGCGTCCAGTACGCCTCGATCGCCGCGTCGGCAGTCACCCGCGCGCCGTACCGCTGCCTGCCGGCCGCCCACGCCTCGGCGCTGACTGCCGTGCCCACCTGACGGATGCTGTCACCGTCGGCGTGCGGAGCCGCCTGCGCCGGCTGGCCGACGGTCAGCAGCGGCAGGGCCAAGGCCAGGGCCAGGATGGGGTACGTTAGCCGCCGACCGCCGATCGTTCTTGCTCTCATCGAACATCCCTCTTCTCGGGTCGTGTGAGATACCGGGGATTGCCCCGGTCAATATCGAGTTTCGGTTCTCTACGACTGGTCATGCGGCCATCTTGGACCAGGTTTGACACCGTTGGGCGGCCGCTGTCGAAAAGCAGACAGACGTTCGTCGATTTATTGCTGATCCAAATCCGCCGCTTATCCGTCGATGTCGTGGGCCCACCCGGCGGGCCCGATGCCGACAAGCACATTGATGAGGAAAGACGTGACTGTGCTACCTGCGCTATGCATCATCCATAGAGGCCGGTCGCCCCGACCACCCAGCTCAAGCGGCTGCCCGTCGAACACGCAATGGCCCTGGGAGGGACTTTACAAAAAACGGCACTGTCTCATATTCGGTGGCGACGGAGGGTGCTGGTTAGCCGAGCAGGATGCGCTGTCGTAGGAGGGTGAAGTCGGCGCGTCCGTACATTTGTCGCTTGATCAGTTTGGTTCTGGTGTTAACGCCTTTGGCGCCGCCGATGTGGGAGGGTGGGTCAGGGCGGCATCGACAGCGGCGCGGTCCAGGCCGAGACCGCGAATGACAGTGTGCAGGTGGGGCAGGTCGGTCGCCTTGGCCTCGGCGATCCACGAGGCGAGACGGTCGTTGTAGCCGATTGCGCGGGTCAGAAGCGCGGCGAACGGCAACCCATCGCCGGTCAGCGTCGGTGATCTCGGCGTCGCGCCAGTCGAACAGACGAGCTGTCGCCCATCGGTCAGGCGCTCTGCCGCAGGTAGGTACGTACGCCGAGCAGCACCGACAGCACGCTGATCGACAGGGCGACCAGGACTGTCGACAGTACGGTCGCGCTGAACACCTCACCCTGGAACGCGCTGCGCATGCCATCCACGATGTACCGGAAAGGGGTGAGCCGGGAGACCAGGTCCAGCCAGCGCGGAGCGAAGGACATCGGTAGCAGCACCCCGGACAGCAGCAGCAGCGGCATCAGGCCGGTATTGAGGGTGGGGCCCAACGTGTCCTCGCTCTTGACGGTCAGCGCGAGAGCGCAGGACAGACTCGCCAGGCCGAGCGAGAGAAGCGTGACCACGCCGAGTGCCACCAGCACACCCGGCACCGACGCGCGCAGGCCCAGCGGCAACGCCACCACGACCAGCAGCACCGCCTGCACCACCAGCAGCGCGACGTCACGCAGCACCCGGCCGAGCAGCAACGCCACCCGGCTCACCGGAGTGACCCGCAGCCGCTCGATCACCCCTCCGCGCCACTCGGCGATCACTCCGAACCCGACGAAGGCGGAGCCGAAGAGACAGAGTTGCACGAGCACCCCCGGCACGTAGGTCTGCCAGGCGCGCTCCGGTGCGACGCCGGTGATCGACAGGGTGCTCGTCATCAGCGGGCCGTAGAGCACCAGGAAGGCCACCGGCTGGGAGATCCCGATGACGATCCACAGCGGGTTGCGCAGGGAGATGCGTAGGTGGCGCTGAAAAACCAGCAGGATGTCAACGAGCAGGGACATGGTCCGCCCCCTCGGTGGTCGGGATGGGGGACTGTTGGTCTTGCGGGTCGTCGCGCAGTTCGCGGCCGGTGAGGCTGAGGAAGACGTCGTCCAGACTGGCCCGCGCCAGTTGCAGGGCACGGACGCCGATGCCCGCGCCGGACAGGGCGGTGATCACGTCGGTGATCCCCTGTTCGGCGTCGGCCAGGGTGACCTGGATACCGCCCGTGCTCGTCACCGCGGCCTGCCGGACGCCCGGCAGCCCGGCCAGCAGCCGTTGGCTAGCGGCCGGATCGCCGACCACCTCCATGGTCAGCACGTCTGCGGCCAGCTGGCGCTTCAGGTTCACGGGAGTGTCTTCGGCGACGATCCGCCCGTGGTCGATCACGAGGATCCGGTCGCAGAGCGCGTCGGCCTCGTCGAGGTAGTGGGTGGTCAGGAAGACGGTGGTGCCGTGGTCCTCGCGGAGCCGGCGGGTGTGCTCCCACAGGTTGTTGCGGCTGTGCGGGTCCAGGCCGGCGGTGGGTTCGTCGAGGAAGATGACCTGCGGATCGTGGACCAGGCCGAGCGCGATGTCGAGGCGGCGGCGCTGGCCGCCGGAGAGCGAGCCGACCAGCCGCTTACCCAGCCCGCCGAGGTCCAGCTGTTCGAGTAGTTCGACCACCCGGCGCCGGGCGGGTGCGACCGGGATCCGGTAGAGGCGCGCCTGCAGGAACAGTTCCTCGTCGACCAGGGCGTTGGGGTCGGTACCGCCGTACTGGGCGACGTACCCGATTCGGCGGCGTACCTCGCGGGGAGCGGTGGCCAGGTCCGCGCCGGCGATCCGGGCCGTGCCACTGGTCGGGCGGAGCAGCGTGGTCAGCATCCGCAGAGTGGTGGTCTTGCCGGCGCCGTTGGGTCCGAGGAAGCCGACGATCTCGCCAGCCTCGACCCGCAGGTTGACGCCTCGGACCGCCGCGACGCTCTGCCGGCCGGACCGGAATGTGCGGGTCAACTCGTTCGCTTCGATGATGCTCATGTCCCTGCCTCGCTTCCCGCATCCGCGGCCCGGCCGTCGCCCTCGGCCAGCACCGTCAGCTCCCGCCACGCCTGCGGATCAGCCGGATCGGCGGGTGCGCCCCGGTGCAGGACGTATCGGTGTGGGGTGATCGCCGTGGGTGAGTCGACGAGCCGTCGTAGGCAGGCCAGGTGTGCCCGCGCGGGGTCGGTGATCTCGGCTACGGCGGCCAGGTGGGCGACGACGGTTGCCCCCTCGGGTCCTTCGTCGGTCACGAAGGCTCGGGCCGGCCCGGGCAGGGCTGCTTGCAGTACCCGGTTGACCTCGCTGAGCTGGATCCAGCTGTGGTCGACGAAGTGCCAGTCGCCGTCGCGGGGGATCGGGTCGATGCCGGCGAGGGCGCCGAGGTCGTCCAGGGCGACGTTGCCGGTGGCCGCCACGGCGAGCACCCGTTCGGTGCCGAGCAGCAGCGCCTCCATCTCCGCGTCGGGAAGGTACCGGTTGTCCCCGGTGATCAGTTCCAGGATCAGCGCCTGCTCGGTCCGGACCAGGTGGAACAGCAGCAGGTTGGTGAAGCCGGTCGGCGTCCACCAGTCGATGAAGGTCTCCGTGGTGGCTACCGTCGGCAGATCCGGCGGGGCGTTGCCGGAGATGTTGTTGAAGACGCCGTCACGGACCATCGGCATGCCGCGCTCGTGCGCGATGCGGTCGTGCGCGCGCTGCAGCGCCTCGGCGTCGAAGACACTGTTCCGGTTGGCCCGCAGCAACGCGGTCCCGGCGTGCCGCACCAGCGAGTCGTAGTCGGGCTGGTCGACGTCGAGGCTGATCAGGCCGTCCTGGGACACGGTGCCGACATAGTCGCGCAGCGGCACGCCGAGCCGGTTGGCGGCGGGGGAGTAGAGCACCACGTTCCGCTGGCCGGTGCGGAGGGCGAGCACGGCGGCGAGCGCGGCGAGCACCGCCATGGCCCGGCTCGCGCCGGTGCGGGCGGTGATCCGGTCCAGCGCGGCGGCTGCCCGTGACGAGTGCAGGTCCGCGCTGCGCGGCGTGGGCGTCATCGACGGCTCGACACCTGTGGTCGGTCGGGGCAGTACGCAGCGGGGGCGCCGCCGCAGTATTGCGGACCAGTACCGCAGCGCCGCGTCCGCCTGCCGCAGGCCCTTCGGTGAACGTTCCCGATCGGCCCGGTCCAGCGGCTGGTGCGGTGGTGCGTCCCCGTCGGTCACGGTCCCGGTGAGCAGCCCGGTGAAGCGTTCGCCCAGCACTGTCATGCTCACGTAGTCGGCGGCCATGTGTGAGTAGACGGCGACCACCGCGTGCACCAGGTCGCCCTCGACCGCCACGGCGAGGCGCAGCGGCAGATCTTCGGAGAGGTCGAATGGGCGCGCACGCAGCTGGGCGATCAGCTCCCGGGACAGCGTCGTGCCGTCCGGCTGGGCCGGTCGTTGGTGTATCTCGATCGGCAGGTCGACGGTACGCGCCACGCGCTGCACCGGACCGTCCGGCCCGTCGTGGTAGGTGGTGCGCAGCGACTCGTACCGGCGGACCAGCGCGCTCAGGGCGGCGCAGGCGCGCTCGAGTGTGGTCCCCGCCGGCACCTTGAAAATCCACTGCACCAGGCCGAGGAAGTGGTCGTCGGTGAGCGCAGAGATCCATTGCAGCGCGTTCGCCTGACCGAGGGTCAGTGGGCCCTGCGCGTCGCGGTCGCCGTCGACGCGCAGGCGGATGGTACGGACGGTCTCGCTCGGGGCGGTCATCGGTGGTCCTCCGTGGATGCGCGGCCGTCACCGCGGGCCAGCACTGGCCGGGAACGCCAGGCCGCCAGGTCGGTGAGGTCGGTCGGAGCCGAGTCGTGCAGGACGTAGTGGTGCGGGGCGGCCACGGCGTACCGGCCACCGAGGTGGGCCATGCACGCCGTGTGCGCCTGGCGCGGGGTCCGGACGCCGTCGGAGGCGAGCAGGTGCGCGGTCAGCCGGTGCCCGTCACCGTCTGGTTCGGCCGTCGCGTACGCCGGGGTGCCGAGTGCCTCGCGCAGCAGAGTTTGAACCTCACTGAGCTGCACCCAGCTGACCCCCACCCGCACCCAGTTGCTGTCGCGGGGCACCGGGGTCAGTCCGGTGAGGTCAGGCACGTCCGCCAGGTGCAGCGGCCCGGCACCGGCGGCGACGAGGACGCCTTCCATCCCTCGCAGCAGTCCGGCGATCTCGGGCTGGGGCACGTGTCGGGTGTCACCGGTACTCAGGCCGACCACCAGAGCCGGCTGGGCGGCGATCAGCTGGAGCACCAGGCGGTTGGGAAAGGGTGGCGCCGGCATCCAGGTGAGAGTGCTGTGCTCGGCGGCCCCCGCCGTGGGCGACCAGCGCAGATCGGGGGGATCCAACGGGGGCAACTGGACATTGGTCGTCTCGTCGGTACCCGAGGGCAGGTGGGCGCTGATGTTGTTGAAGACGCAGTCGCGGCTGAAGTCCATGCCCTGCTCGTCGTTGATCTGGACGGCATGGGTGACCAGTTCGGTCACGTCGAAGATGCTGCTGCGGTTGGCTCGCAGCATGGCCGCGCTGGTCCGCCGTACCAGGTCATCGAAGGTCGGTCCGGTCACGTCGACCACCACGAGGCCGTCCTGGGCCAGTGTGCCGACGTAGTCGCGCAGCCGGGAGGTGAACCGGTTGCTCGACAGTGAGGCGAACACGCAGCGGGACTGGCCGACTCGCACCGACACCACGGCGGAGAACGCGGCCAGCACGGCGGCCGCCGGACTGGCCTGTGTCCGGGCGGCGATCCGGTCGAGGGCGGCGGTGGCGGACGAGGAGCGCAGGGCGGCGCTGGCCGGGCCGTCGCCGTCGCCGACCGGCGGCAACGCCATCAGGCACTGGGGTATCTGGCGCAGGTGTTGGGTCCAGTACCGCAAAGCCGCCGCGGTTCGCCGCCGCCCGCGCGGCGAGGCCTCCTCCGCCGCCTGGTCGAGCGGCTGGTGCCGAGCGGCCCCGACGGACCGGTTGCCGGCGGTGCCGATCAGCTCGGCGAACTCCCGACCAAGAATGGCCATACTTCCATAGTCAACCGCCATGTGTGAATAGACGGTAACCGCTGCTAGTGCCTTATCCTCGACCAGCGCGATCGCCAGGCGTACCGGTAATTCATTGACCAGGTCGAACGGTTTCTGACGGAGCTGGTCGATCATCCGCTGGGAGGTCAGTTCCGTGTCGGCGGATGCGTCTACCTGGTGAATTTCGGCCGCGAGGACCCCACTACGCAGGACACGTTGACGCATCTCCCCGTCGTGCTCGTGAAAGGTGGTGCGCAGCGACTCGTGCCGGGCGAGCAGGATGGCGAAGGCCTCCACCACGTCCGCGACGGGGGTGTCGGCCGGCAGTGGCAGCTTCCACTGCAAAGTGGCCATCGGATTGGACACGTCTGTTCGCATCCACTGCCAGGTGTTGGTCTGGCCGCAGGTGAGGGCTCCTTCGCCAGCCCGGAGACCCTCGAATGCGATCTTCATCCGGTCGGCCAGCGTGGGACTGGACATCGGGTCTCCCGTTCGTCGGCGATCGGCGTGACTGTCGCCCACCCTCGCCCGCGCGGCTCCGTCGTAGGTAGTCGGGAAAACCCCATTGTTGGCCGGGCCTGGGGCGCGAACGTGGTCCGTACGTCCTGTTCGGTACGAATTGCCAGGGGTTTGGCGATGAATGGTCGGCAAAGCGAGTGAATTGTCTGCTCTGGATTACAATCTGCAACGTCTCTTTATCCGGTCTTCTTGGTCCTCGGGATACTGGGGATTACCCCATTGCCCGCCCTGTGACCGGCTCCTAACGTAGTGGCGTCTGACGATCAATAAATGACCGGAGGATTGCCCCATGACCACGCTGGCACCGACCCGGTCCGATGTCGTGCTGCGCCGGATGGAGGCGTACGCACCGGAACGCTCGGTCACCGTGGAGGAGATCGCGGCAGGGCTGGGCCTGAACCGCTACCAGACCCGGCTGTTCCGCCGCATCCGCGGGCTGGACCGGTTGCGCATCGACCCCGACCTCGGGCTCTTCGACCTGGTCTGCCCGCCGGCCCAGGCCCTGCTGTCCACCGTCGAGGAGCGCGACCGCATCCGTTACCTGATCTTCGCGCACACCGCGCAGGACCTCACCCCGACCACCCTGGTCGCGGCCGACACGCTGCGTGAACGCCTCGGCCTCACCAACGCCGAGGCGTTCGCGGTGACCCAACACGCCTGCGCCAGCGGCCTGCTCGCCGTCGAGATCGCCGGCGAGCTGTTGCGCGCCGACGGGGATCCCGCCGCCCTCGCGCTGGTGCTCACCGGCGAACAGCCGTTCACCAGGGCGATCCAGGTGCTCTGGAACACCTCGATCATCGGCGAGGCGTCCTCCGCCTGCCTGATCGGACTTGGCGGTGCGGGCACCCGGGTGCTGTCGTACGCCTCCCGCACGGTGGGCGAGTTCTTCGACGGGTACCAACTCGCCGGGGAGGCCCTGCACCGCTTCGGCAGCACGTACCACACCCACCTGGCCGAGGTGATCCGGGAGGCGCTGGACGACGCCGCGCTGGACCTGGACGACATCACCATGGTCATCCCGCACAACGTCAACGTCTCCTCCTGGATCACCATCTGCGCCACCCTGGGGCTGGACCGGGACCGGGTCTTCCTGGACAACGTCGGCGAGTACTCGCACTGCTCCTGCGCGGACCCCTTCCTCAACCTCGCGACGCTCGCCGGCCGTGGCGCGCTGGTCGCGGGAGGCCGTTACCTGGTCACCGCCGTCGGCCTGGGCGCCACCTATTCCGCCATGGTCGTCGAGTGCTGAGGGAGCCGAGCATGTCCACCGGATACCTACGCAAGCTGAAGCGCGCCCTGACGGGTTCGGCCGACACGCCGCTGGTGCTGCTGTGCAACTTCGAGGCCGAGGCCCAATGGGCCCGCAACCACGTGGGACTGCCCGTACCATCGGGTGCCACCCGCCCGGTGGTCGCCGCGTTGGAGGAGCTGGGCGTGCTGCTCGCCGGCGCCGGCGACGCGATTCTGCTCAGCCGCCCACTCGACCCGGACTACCGGGACTACCTGGCGCGGCAGGGCCTGGCGTTGCCCACCATGCTGGTGCCCGAGAACTGCCGGCCCGAGCGATCCACCACCGCGAACGCGCTGGACTCACCGGTCCTGCTCGATCGGCTGCGCCAGCTCGGTGCGGCCGGTGCCCACCTGCTGCCGATGGGTACCACCTCCGACGAGGAGGAGCTGGCCCGGCGCAGCGGCCTCACACTGGCCACCCCGGCCGCTGCGGTGGTCGAGCGGGTCAACAGCAAGATCTATGGTCGGCGGCTGGCCGAGGCGGCCGGCCTGCGACCTGTACCCGGAGTCTGCTGCGAGACCCGGCAGGAACTGGCCGAGGTGCTGACCCACCACCGGCTCCGGCTGGAGTCGGGCGAACCACTCGTCGTCAAGGACGCCTACGGCGTCTCTGGCAAGGGACTGCTGGTGCTGGAAAACCCCGGGCGGGCGGCGCAGTTGCTGCGCATGGTGGACCGTCGGGCCGCGCGCACCGGCGACGACCGGATCCACGTGGTGGTCGAGGAATGGCTGCCCAAGCGGTGCGACCTCAACTACCAGATCACCATCGCCCGCGACGGGCGGGCCGAACTCGACTTCGTCAAGCAGGCGCTGACCGCGCAGGGTGTGCACCAGGGCCATCTCATGCCGGCAGAGCTGAGTGACGGGCAGTACCGGCAGATCGAGTACGCCGCCGGTGCGGTCGCGGACCGGCTGTACGCCGACGGCTACCACGGCGTGGTGGGTGTCGACGCGATCGTCGGCGCCGACGAGACGGTCTACCCGGTGCTGGAGATCAATGCCCGGCTGAACATGTCGACGTACCAGGGCGGGGTCACCGAGCTGTGCCAGCCGCCCGGGACCGTCGCGCTGGCCCGGCACTACCCCCTGCGGCTCGCCGCGTCCCTGGAGTTCGACGCCGTACGTCGGGCACTGGCCACGGTGGCCACCGCGCCGGACACCGAGCGGGTGCTGGTCACCTGCTTCGCCACCGTCACCGCCAACGCGCTGCTGCCCGTCGGCGCCGGTGGCCCACCGGAGCCGTTCGACGGCCGGCTGTACGCCCTGCTGGTCGCCGCTGACCGGGACCGGCTCGATGACCTTGACCGCGCGGTCCAGGCCGCCGTCACCACCTTGTCCGTTGCGGAGGAGAGCCATGCCTGAAGCGGCCGTCGAAGGCCACACCGTCCAGGGCCTGCCCGTCGCCGAAATGGCCGAGCGGTACGGCACGCCGCTGTACCTCTACGACGGTGAGGTCATCCGCGAGACGTACCGACAGCTGCGGGATCTGCTCGACCCGTCGGTCGAGATCTACTACTCGCTGAAGGCCAACCCCAACATCAGCGTTTGTGCGTTGCTGCACTCCCTGGGCGCCGGCGCCGAGGTGTCGTCCCTGGCCGAACTGGTGACCGCCCGCCGGGCCGGGGTGCCGGCGCGGGACATCATCTTCCTCGGCCCCGGCAAGTCGGTGGCGGAGTTGGCCGCCTGCATCGAGCAGCGTATCGGGGCGATCGTGTGCGAGTCGCTCGAGGAGGTCAGCACCGTCGACGCGATGGCGTCGACGCTGCCCGACGCCCCCGGCGAGCCGGTGCGGGTCATGTTGCGGGTCAACCCGTCGTTCGCCACCAAGGGCTCCCGGCTGGCGATGGGAGGCAAGCCCCGGCAGTTCGGCATCGACCAGGAACGTGTCGCCACGGCCGGCTCGACCCTGCGCGCGCTGCGCCACGTACGGGTGATCGGTCTGCACGCCTACATGGGTACCCGCATCCTCGACGCCGCTGACATCGCGCACAACACCCGCAGTGTGCTCACCGCGGCGGCGGAGCTTGCCACCGCGCTGGACCTGCCGCTGGACGTCGTCGACGTCGGTGGCGGCTTCGGCGTCCCCTACTTCGACAACGAGTCCCCCCTCGACATCGAGGCGGTGGCCGAGGGCGTCAACGGCGCCGTGGCGCGATTCCGCGACGAACACCCCGACACCCGGGTCATCACCGAACTGGGCCGCTATCTGGTCGGCTGGGCGGGGACCTACGTGCTCCGGGCACGCTACGTCAAGGAGTCGCGCGGCGGGTGGTTCGTCGTCGCCGACGGCGGCACCAACCACCACATGGCGGCGGTCGGCATCGGCAGCTTCGTCAAGCGGAACTTCCCCATCCGGTCGCTGAGCCGTCCCGCCGACCCGCCGACCCGCGACTACACCGTCACCGGTCCGCTCTGCACCCCCAACGACGTCATCGGCAAGAAGGTGCCGCTGCCCGAGGTCCGCCCGGGCGACCTGATCGGTGTCGAGCGCTCCGGCGCCTACGGGCCGAGCGCGTCTCCGGTGCTCTTTCTCAGCCACGGTCACCCGTCGGAGGTGCTCGTCCTCGACGGCGTGGCGCACCTGGTCCGCCGCGCGGACACCGTCGAGGACCTGCTCCGGCCGCAGCACCTCGTCGTGCCGGCCGCACCGCTCGCGAGCGCGTCGCCGCCGGGCCAGCCGTCAGCCGGTGCCCCGCCGCAGCCGTCGTCCGCACCGGTGCCCGCCGGACGGGCAGCGACCTGAGCCCGTCCCACCGCCGTCGGGGTGACCGCCGCCGACCCCAGCAGTCCCGCGTCACCCGGTCCCGCGGACCGGGTATCCCGAGAGGAAGAAACATGGAACGCCACGAGATCGTCGAGAACATCCGGGCCGCGCTGACCGAGGTGCTGATGCGCGACTTCGGTCCGCTCGCCGAGGGAACCCGGCTCTTCGAGGACATGCACCTGGACTCCACCGCCATTCTCGAACTGCTCATGGCGCTGGAGGACAACATCGGCATCGAGGTGGATCCCGAGAACCTGGACATGGACGATTTCCGCACGGTGGGCACCCTGACGGACTTCCTGGAGCGTGCGCGGAAGGTGAGTTCCTGACCGTCGCGCCCACCGCCCCATCACCGAGGACGTGGTCATGTCCCTGACCCTGCGCGGCGCGGCAGCGCTCGTACGCCCCGACGGCCTTCCCTACGAACCCGACGAGGCCCTGCTGGCCTACCACCGGGATCTGCTCGCGCCGTACGGCATCGAGGTCGACGAGGACCTGATGAAGCAGTCCCGGAACATCGGGTTCCGCGAACTGGCCGAGGAACTGATGGACCGGCGCCCGAGTCCGTTCGGGCCGCCGGACCTGTTGATCCTGGCCTACGGCCTGCCCGACCGATATCCCCTCAAGACCGTCACCACGCGGCTCAACGCCCTGTTCGGCGGGCGCAGCCACAGCTTCGCCGTCTCCGAGCAGGGCCTGCAGGCGCCGTTCACCGCGTTGCGCGTCGCCGAGGCGTACACCCGGTCCGGCAAGAAGGCCAGCCTGGCCCTGTTCGTCTGCGAACAGACCACGCTGCCGTACCGGGATCCGCTGGTGCACGACACCCCCCTGCTGGACAGCGGCGTCCTGCTCTACTTCGACACCGACTCCCGATCCGGTTTTCGCTTCACCGCGAGCCGGGTGGCCGGCGCGGACGTACCGCTGGGTGACCTGCTGGCCGGTCACCGCACGGCGCTGCCGCCGGGGCCGACGCTGCTGGTCGCCGGCCCGTGGCCAGCGGACGATCAGCTCAGCGGCGTCGATCTGCCGGTGCACCGCTGCCAGCCCGGCGGCTACTGCACCAGCGTCTGGCTGGACCTGGCCCGACACCACGAGGAATGGGCCACCCGCTACGCCAACCTCGTCCTCTGTGACACCGATCCGCGGACCGGACGCAGCCAACTCGCCGTACTGTCCAACGCCGGCGCGCCCGAGCGCAGGGAGGCCCGACCATGAAACCCGCACCCCCCGCGTCGCCGCAGACGGCGGGGACGCCCTACCCCCTCGTCTTGGACGCGCTGCACGGTCGGGTGGCACCCGGCCGGCTGGTCGCGTCACCCACCGGCCATGTTCTCGCCTCCACGGTAGCGCTGCCCGACGCGCCGGCCGGGCCGCTGACCCGCTTCGGCCTCGCCGTCGCCGAGGCCACCCCCGAGTCCGCCTTCGGCGAAGGGCCGGCCGCCGACCGCTTCGCGGTGGCCCTGTTGGCGGCGCACCGCGAACTGCTCGACACCACCCTCACCCACACGTTGCGTCACCTGGAAGGACGCACCTCCGGGAACACCACGCTGCTGGCCAAGCAACTCGTGGCCGGGCAACTGGCCGACATCGCGCTGCGGCTGGCCGAGGACACGGCCGTTCCCGAGGCGCGTCGGCACGCCGACCGGGACGCCCGGTGGCGCTGTCACCTGCGGCTGGTCGACATCGGCCGGGACCTGCTGCGGTTGCTCGGCGCCAGCGGTTTCCTCGCCGACGGACCCGCCGGCGATCTGCACCTCGCCGAGGTGGTCGGCAACGTCTACCTGCATGCCGACACGGAGGACGCCGATGAATGAGCTTCGCGAGGCCGCCGCGTCCGCCGGGACGGACCTGCTCGATGAACGGACCCGGGAGCTGGCCGACTACTGCGCGGCGGCGGCCGGCCGGTTACGCGCGATCGGAATGCGGCTGGACCAGGATCCGGACGTCATCACCGAGTTCCTGCACGAGCCCGAGGTGCGCTTTCCCGTCCAGGGGATGCTGCCGCCGGAGTACCGGTCGGTGGGAGAGTTCCCGGCGCGGCTGGTGGAGGTGAGCAGCACCGTCCTCGGTCAGGTGGTCGCCACCGAGCAGGTGTCCTACGGCGATCCCAACGTGCTCCTGGCCAGCCCGGGGCCGTCGCTGTCCGGCGGGGCCGTCCAGGCGCTGGCCGACGAGCAGCAGCGGAAGCGGTACTTCGGTCGGCTGGCGTCCAGCCCCACCCACACGTTCTTCGCCCTGACCGAGCCGGGCAAGGGCTCGGCCGCGACGGAACTGGAGACGACGCTGACCCCGGCGCCGGGCGGCGGCTGGCTGCTCAACGGGGTGAAGTGCTACATCGGCAACGGTGCACGCGCTCAACTCGGTGTGGTCTTCTGCCGGCGAGCACCCGGGCCGTGGGGCATCGAGGCAGTGCTGCTGGACACCAGCGCGCCGGGGTTCAGCGGCGAACTGCTGCCCACCGTCGGCCTGCGCGGCGCGCGGATCAGCCGGTTGCGCTTCCAGGACGTCACGGTGGCCGACGAGGACGTGCTCGGGGCACAACGGTCACCCAGCCGCCGAGGGCTCTACGGTGCCACCTACATCCTCTACCGGTTCCGCCCGGGCATCGCGGCGATGGCGATCGGCTGCGCGCAGGCCGCCTGCGACTACCTGGTCACGCACCGCCCGACGTTGCCCAGGCGCGACCGGCACCGACTCGACAGCATCCTGGACCGCATCGCCGCGGTCCGGCACCGGACGTACGCGGTGGCCAGCGACATCGACGCCGGTGTCGTCGACGTGGCCGGCATCGGTGCGGTCAAGGCGCGGGCGGCGCGGGTCGCCGAGGACGCCACCCGGCTCGTGGCCGAGCTGCTGGGTCCGGCCTGCCTGATCGAGCATCCCTGGGTCGAGAAGACCTACCGCGACGTGCGGGCGTTCGAACTGATGGAGGGAACGACGAACCTGCACGCCATGTCGGTCTTCCAACGACTGCTGCGGGACCGGGCCGCCCCGCAGCCGGTAACGGAGCGGGCGGTCGACGGTGCGGCTCGGCATTGATCTTGTCGCCCTGGACGAACTGGACCGTCTCCTGCGCCGGGGCTGGTTCCTGCGGTACTTCTTCGCAGCCGAGGAACTGGCCCAGGCCGAGGCGCTGGGTGACAGCCGACGTCGGGAGTACCTGGTGGGGCGGTTCGCCGCGAAGGAAGCCGTGCTCAAGGTTCTGGGCACGGGCCTGTTCGAGGGGGTCGCCCCCCGGGACATCGCGTTGCCGCGTCAGCCCGGCGGGTCGCCCAACGTCACGTTGCGGGGCAGTGCCGCTCAGGCAGCGCGGTCGGCCTCGATCACCCACGTGACCGTCTCCGTCACCCACAAGCGGGACCTGGTCGCCGTGGTCGCCGCCGGATGGTGACGCCCGTTCGTCGACCAGCACCGGAATCCCGCCGCACCGTCCCTGAGGAGCACACATTGACCCGGTCCTCGATTCGTTCCGGCCATCGGCACCAGCGGAGCTCGGAGCTGTCCCGACCGGCAGGCTGGGCGTTGTCGTCCCTGCCGCCCGGCCCGCCGGCGGTGGCCGACGAGCACCGCCGGCCGTTGGTGGGCCGGGAGCGGGAGAGCGCGGCGCTGGCCGCGGCCGTGGCCGCCCTACTCGACGGCACGGGACGAATCGTCGAGGTGACGGGGGAGCCGGGGATCGGCAAGAGCCGGCTGTTGGACCAGGTGGCCGCAGTGGCGCGAGAAGACGGAGTACACGTGCTCGCCGGCCGGGCACCGGTACCCGGTTCGGACGTGCCGATGGCGGCGATCGTCGACGCGCTGGACCCGTACCTGCCCCAGGTCTCCCAGGCCCGGTTGGCGGAACTCCGCTCCGATCACGCGCAACTGCTCAACGACACCTTTCCGTCGCTGCGCCTGCCGGGCGCCCGTTCACTGGCGCCGGCCGGGGTGCCGGCGGGCGCCCGGCAGTTGCGCGCCGTACGGCTGTTGCTGGAGACGCTGGCCGCCGAACGGCCGCTGCTGATCGCGATCGACGACCTGCACAACGGCGACCGGGCCACCGTCGATCTGGTCTGCCACCTGCTCGACGCGCCCCTGCGTACGCCGTTGCTGCTGGTCATCGCACATCGCCGCCGCCAGTCGCCGGCCAGGCTGCGGCTGGCGTTGGACACCGCCGCACAGGTGACCCGCATCGAGGTGACGCCGCTGGAGCGGGCGCACCTCGACGAGTTGACCGAGTTACCGCTGTCGGCTGGTCAGCGCGCCGTGTTACACGAACTGTCGGAGGGCAACCCGCAGTACCTGTCGGCGTTGCTGGCCGGCGCGCTGCCTCATGGCCCGGCGAGTGAACACGTGGAGCTGGGAGCGCTCCCGGCTGAGGTGGAGGCCGCGTTGGCCGCCGAACTCGAACTGCTGTCCCGCGCGGCCCACCTGGTGGCCTCGGCCGCAGCGGTGCTCGGGCCCGAACCGGTCGACACCGGCCTGCTGGCCGAGGTAGCCGGGATCGCCACCGAACAGGTGCCGGCCGCCATCGACGAACTCGTCGCCGCCGACCTGCTGCGCCCGGTGACCGGCAGCGGGTGCTTCGCCTTCCGACATCCCGTGGTCCAACACGCGGCGTACCTCACCACCGACGCCGGCTGGCGGTTGACCGCGCACGCCCGCGCTGGCGGAGCTGCGTCGCCGCCGGAGCAGCGCCGCCGCCCAGGCACCGCACCTGCTGCGGTTGGCGGTGCCGGGCGACATGGTCGCCGTCGAGGTACTCAGCGAGGCGGCCACCGCCGTGCTCGACCGGGCCCCGCACACCGCCGTCCGGTGGCTGGGTGCCGCGATCCGGCTCTCGCCGAGCAGCGCGAACCCTGGCGAGTCCCGCGTGATGCTCACGGTGCGACTCGGCCAGGCGCTGGCCGCAGCCGGCCACCCGAGAGCCGCCCGAGCGGTACTGCACGACGCCCTGCGGCTGCTCGACAAGCGCCCGTCCGCGTACCGCACCACGGCGACCCTGCTCTGCGCCCGGGTCGAACGCCAGCTCGGCCGGCACGGGCAGCGGCGGCGCTGCTACGCACCGGTCTGACGCGACCCGACGAGGCCCAGCCGGTGGACTGGGCGGCGCTGGCACTCGCGCTCGGTGCGGTGGAACTGACCAGCGGCCGGGCCGGGCAGGCACGCCGGTGGGCGGCAGCCGCGTTGGGCGCCGCCCGCCGGGCCACGACCATCCCGGGGCGGTACGGGCGCACGCGTTGGGTCTGCTCGCGGCGGCGAGCCATCTGCGGGGCAACCGCGCCGCCGGCGGCGAGACCAACCAGGCCGCGTTGCAGCTCAACACCACGCTGGACGCCGAACTCGGTGACGAGCCGGAGAGCGCCCTGTGGGTCGGCTGGAGCGAGATCCTGCTGGACCGCTCCGACGCCGCGGTGCATCACCTCAGCCGGGCCATCGATGTCGCGCCCGGAGCCCGGAGCTACTTTTCCCTGCTGCACCTGTTGTGCACCCGGAGCCTGGCCCACCGGTGCGCCGGGCGGCTGGCGGAGGCGTCCGCAGACTGCGCCGAGGTGCTACGACTGGCGTCCGGCACACAGTTCCGGGAACTGCACGTCGCGGCCGAGGCGATGGGTCGACTGCTGACCGTCTGGAGCGGAACCGAAGAGGTCGAGCCGGCCGTGGTTCCGTACACCCCGGACCTGCCCGCCTCCGGCTGGCCGGGCAGGCTGGCGCTGAGCGCGAACGCCGAGACGCTGCTCGCGTTGGGGGATGCCGCCGGGTGCGTGGCCGTGGCCGCGACCGCCGGACTGCCCGAACTCGAACCCTGGGCGCAGGTCGGCTGGTACGAACTGTTGACCCGGGCCACCCTGGCCGAGGGGGATCGGACGCAGCGGCGGAGTGGGCGCAGCGCGCGTACCAGGTGGCCGAGCGACTCGGCCGGCCGGGCCGCAGTGCGCTGGCCGCGTCCGCGAGGGCCCGGTGCTGGCGCTGCGAACCCCGCCGCCGCCGCCGAGGCGGCTGCCGCCGCCGCAGAGACGCTCACGCGGGTCCGGATGCCGCTGGACGCCGCGCAGGCCCACATCGTGGCCGCGAGAGCGCTGGTGGCCGACGGCGACCCGGACCGGGCCGTCGCGACGCTGCGGCTGGCCGAGGAGATCTTCGACCGCTGCGGCGCCGGTCTCTTCACCCGCCAGGTGAACACCGAGCGACGGCGGCTGCTGGCGGGCCGCTCGGGCGGCGCCCGGCGGGCCCGCCGCCAAGGCGGCTCGCCGACCCTGACTCGGCGGGAGACCCAGGTGGCGGCCTTGGTCAGCGAAGGGCTGACCAACCGCCAGGTGGCGGCCCGCCTGTTCGTCACCCAGAAGACCGTGGAGATGCACCTGTCCCACGTGTACGCCAAGATGGGCGTCACCAACCGGGCCGCCCTGGTACGCCACTTCCACCTCGGCGGGCTCGCGTCGGCACAGTCCTCCTGACGCGCTCCCGGAACACTCGAACGGTGGACCTGGCTGAGGTTCCAGGCCGTGTTTCGCAGGGCTCGGAGCCATTGGTGGCGGGCGGACGTCCGCCTCGGGATCCTCTGGCTTCGTGAGCTGACCGAGTCGAACGCCCGGCCGCCGGCCACCACACTCGGAGATCCGGTCGTCGCGGGACGATGCTTCCGGCCCGGTGCGTGATTCTGCTGGCAGGCCGCCGGTGGTTGGCCGGCTGTGGCGTATCGAGCGGCGCTACTGACTGTCGTACCCCGGTGCGAGGCTTTGGCGCATGGCGACTTTCGTTCTGATCCACGGCGGTGGCGGCAGTTCCTGGGACTGGCATCTGCTCGCCCCTGAGCTGGCCGGACGGGGCCACGACGTGGTGGTGCCGGAGTTGCCGATCGAGGATAGGGCGGCAGGCTTCGCCGAGTTCTGTGACACGGTCGTCAATGCCGTCGGCGATCGCAGCAACCTCGTGGTCGTCGGACACTCGTATGGTGCGTTCACGGCACCGCTGGTCGCTGACAAGCTGCCTGTGCGGCTCATTGTCCTGCTCACTCCCATGATCCCGAAGCCGGGTGAGAGCCCCGACGACTGGTGGGGCAACACCGGTCACCGCAGCGCAGAGGGGCTCAGTGAGGAGGAACAGTTCTACAACGGCGTGCCGGCCGAGATTGTCGCGGAGGCTTCGGCGCACGGCCGCGACCAGGTCAGCGCAGAATGGAGCGAGCCGTGGCCCCTGGATGCGTGGCCGGACGTGCCGACGAGGGTGCTCATCGCCCGTGAAGACCGGTTCTTCCCACCCGACTTCCAGCGCCGCGTCGCGGCCGACCGCCTCGATGCCGTACCGGATGAGATCGACGGTGGTCACGCGGTGGCGCTCAGCCATCCGAAGCAACTCGCCGACCAGCTGACCGCGTACCTGCCGCGCTGAAGGCGCTACGCCCGGTGCCGGCCGCAGCTGGTGCTGTCATCAGCGGGCCACCAGATGCAGCTCACCGTTGACGACAATCATTGATTGTCTGGTCGATGTCGGGCCTCCGACACGAACTTCATGGCTTGACCATCGGTGTCGTCGGGTCCTTGCGGCCAGTGCTTCCGGTCCCTGCGTGGATGAGGTTTTCGGCAGGGGGCATCGATCACCAGGCGCAGGGTGTGTAGTCCTTGAGGAAGCAGCCGTACAGGTCTTCGCCCTGTTCGCCGCGGATGATCGGGTCGTAGACCCGGGCCGCGCCGTCGACGAGGTCCAGCGGGGCGTGGAAGCCGGCGTCCGCCAGCCGCATCTTCGTCGGGTGTGGCCGCTCGTCGGTGATCCAGCCGGTGTCGACGCTGGTCATGAGGATGCCGTCGGACAGCATCTCCTGGGCGCTGGTGCGGGTCAGCATGTTCAGGGCGGCCTTGGCCATGTTGGTGTGTGGGTGCCCTGGTCCCTTGTAGCCGCGGGCGAACTGGCCCTCCATCGCCGACACGTTCACCACGTACTTGCGGCGGGCGGTCGCTGCGGCCATCGCCGGTCGTAGTCGGCTGATCAGTACGAACGGCGCGGTCACGTTGCACAGCTGCACTTCGAGCAACTCGACCGGGTTCACCTCGTGCACCCGCTGCACCCAGCTGTTGACCGGGTCGAGGTCCGGCACCAGACCGCCGGCGTCGATGGCGCTGGCTGTCGCGATCCGTTCCGGTGAGGCGGAGCCGCTGGTCAGCGCCAGCGCGGTGAGCGCGTGCGGGGTGATGGTGGGCGAGTTCAGTGGGGCTGTCAGGCTGCCCGCCGGGTCGCCCCGGCCGGCCGATTTGGCGAATGTGATCATCTCCGGCAGCGGGCCGTCCGGCAGGGCCGCCGCCTCCGCGGCGACGAGTTGCGCGTACGCCGCAGGCGTGCGGCGGACGGTCTGCGCCGCGTTGTTGATCAGGATGTCGAGTGGTCCCTGGCCGCTGACCGAGTCCGCGAGGGCGATGACCTGGGCGGGGTCGCGCAGGTCGATCCCGACGATCCGCAGGCGGTGGAGCCACTGCCCGCTGTCGGGCATCGCGGCGAATCGGCGGACCGCGTCGTGGGGAAATCGGGTGGTCACCGTGGTGTGCGCCCCGTCGCGCAGCAGCCGCAGCGCGATGTACATGCCGATCTTCGCTCGGCCGCCGGTGAGCAGCGCACGTCGGCCGGTCAGGTCGGTGCGGGCGTTGCGGCGCTCCCGGTTCAGCGCGGCGCAGGGCGGGCAGAGCTGATGGTAGAAGGCGTCCACATCGCGGTAGCGCTGCTTGCAGATGTAGCAGCCGCGCGGTTTGTGCAGGACGCCGGCCGTGGGACCTACGGTGGGGGAGGCGAGCGGGTTGCCCTGGGTCTCGTCGTCGATCCGGCCGGGGGCGCCGGTGGCGGTGGCCGCCGTGACTGCGCGGTCGGCCGCCGCGATGGCATCCCGCCGTTCCTCGCGTCGCCGCTGCTTGATCATTTTGTAGAGCTTCGCGGTGGCCCGCTGCACCCGCACCACGTCTGGGTGATCAGGAGGCAGGTCCTCCAACGCCTCGAAGACGCTGAGACAGGTCTCCAGCCGGGCCGGGTCAATGCGGTCTTGACCGGTTTCCGTAGTTTTGTCCGCCGTCATGGTGTCGCTGTCTCGTCCCGTTCCGTGCGCCGGAATACGTCCGGCCCACCCCAAGTCCGACCCGGAACTGTACGCACCGCGCGGCCTCCGACGCATCCCGCGCCTGTTCACCAGCCCGAAGACCGTAGAGGTCACACCTCGACCAGGTCTATGTGTTCAGGTCCGGTCCGTCTGTGGCGGATAGTGGGTGACCGGCCAGCACGTGTACCAGTGTCGATGCGCAGTGTCAGCCGGACGGCGTCGCCCTCATGCCGAGTCGCGTAGCACCAACTTCGTGGGCAGGATGACGGACGAGGGTTCGTGTCCCGCGATGAGTTCGACGAGCATGCGGGTCATTCCTTTGCCCAGGGCTTGGACCGACTGGTGAACGGTGGTCAACGGCGGATCGGTTCGTTCGGCTGTGCCGAGGTCGTCGAAGCCCACCACTGCCACGTCGGCTGGCACGGACCGGCCGGCGTCGATGAGGACGCGTAGGGCGCCCGCCGCCGTGTCGTCGCTGGCGGCGAAGATGGCGTCGAGGTCGGGGTGGCTGTCCAGCAGTGTTTTCATCGCTGCGGCACCGCCGGTCTCGGTGAAGTCGCCTTCTGCCGTCGCGTACGGGGTCAGCCCAGCCATGATCATCGCCTCGCGGTAGCCGCGGTAACGAGCACGGCCGACGTCGGTGGACATGGGGCCGGTGATGCTGACGATCCGGGTTCGGCCGAGGCCGATGAGGTGTTCGGTGGCGAGCCGCGCGCCGCCGAGGTTGTCGGAGTCGACGTAGAACTGTGGCTCGAAATTCAGTGGCCGCCCGCCGTACACCGCGGGCAGGCCGGCCCGACGCACGATGTGAGTCAGCGGATCGTCGCCGTGCAGGGCCATCAGCATGATGCCGTCGACGCCGCGCGTGTGCAGCAGGTTGGTCAGCCGGGACCGGCCCCGGCCGGAACTGGCCAGGCACAGCAGCAGGTGAAGATCGGTCTCCTCGAGCGCTGCGGACACGCCGACGATGACCTGGGCAAAGAACGGGTCGGCGAACAGCTCGGGATCGTCATGGGAGACCGCGAGCGCGACGATCCCCGTCTGCTGGGTGGCCAACGCACGGGCGGTGCGGTTGGGTAGATAGCCCATCTCCTTGATGGCGCGCTCCACGGCGTCGCGCGTGGCGCGGCTGACATGCGGTGCCTTGTTGATCACACGGGACGCGGCGGAGCGTGATACGCCGGCGCGTTCGGCCACCTCGTCGAGGGTCGGTTGCCGCCGGGGCCGCTGCGCTGCCATCGGGATGCCGAGTCCTTCCTGTCCGACGTCGGGGCAGCCGCTAACGCCGGCCGGTGCCGTTACCGCTGATCGATCGTATCGGTCGGCATCGACGGCGTCGAGATGGCTCACTGTCGTCGTCAGGCTGGAAGCGGTCCCAGAAATGTCTGATCTTGATCTTGTCATGAGGATGGTCTCTCTTGACATCTGCCTGAAACTTACCGACCATCGGACCGAAATACATGGATGAACATCGCTGGAAGCGCTTCCAGTTTTACCCAGAGGAGAGCTATCCATGAAACGCTTTACCCGCCCCTGGGGACTTGCCGCCGCTCTGGCGTTGGCGGTTCCCGCGATCCTGCTCGGGGCACCAGCTGCGCACGCGGACCCGATCAGCCAGACCAGCGGCTTCTACGTCGACCCCAACTCGAGCCCCGCGAGGTGGGCGGCCGCAAACCCGGGCGACGGACGCGCCGCCGCCATCCGCACCGAGATCGCGCAGAAGCCGATGGCCAGATGGTTCGGCAACTGGAGCGGCGACATCGGGAGCGCGGTCAGGGGCTATGTGGGAGCCGCAGACGCTGTAGACAAGCTTCCGCTGCTGGTGGCCTACAACCTCCCCGGCCGGGACGCGTGCGGCGGCCACTCCGGTGGCGGCGCCGGCAGCGTCGCCGCGTACGACTCATGGATCGCCTCCTTCGCCTCCGCCATCGGCAGCCGTCCTGCCGTAGTGGTCCTCGAACCGGACTCCCTGGGCGACTTCAACTGCATGAGCCAGGCGCAGATCAATGACCGAGTGGGCATGCTCTCCCGCGCCGTCGGCCAATTCCGGTCCAAGGCGCCCAACACCTGGGCCTACATCGACGCCGGCAATCCCCGCTGGGTCGACGCCCAGACGATGGCGCAGCGGCTCAACATGGCCGGCGTGGGCAACGCACGCGGCTTCGCGCTGAACGTCTCGAACTACTTCACCACCGGCGAGAACACCAACTACGGCAATCAGGTCGCTTCCGCGCTGCAGAGATTCGGATACAGCAAGCCGTACGTGATCGACACCAGTCGCAACGGCAACGGCTCCAACGGTCAATGGTGCAACCCCGGCGGCCGCCGGATCGGCACACCCAGTCGGATGGGCGGCGGCGCGGAAATGCTGCTGTGGCTCAAGACGCCGGGGGAGTCCGACGGCAACTGCGGAGTCGGCGGCGAATCCAGCGCCGGGCAGTTCCTGCCCGAGGTGGCCTACAAGATGATCTACGGTTACTAGTGCCGTGACCACGAACGTTCACGGTGTTGGATGACACGCCGTCCGGCCTGTCGGTCGGGCGGCGTTGTGCCGGTCAGGCTGTGGCGGTGGCAGATCCTGTACGCGTGCGGCGGCTGAGTGACCAGGAAGGTCAGCAGCTGCTCAGAATCACTCGCCGGGGAACTGGCTCCCCGATCCGACTGCGACGGGCGATGGTCGTGCTCGCCTCGGCCGGCGGGAACACAGTGCCGGCCATCGCCCGCCTGGTCCAGGCCGACGAGGACACGATCCGGCAGGTCATCCACCGGTTCAACGAGATGGGGATGGCCAGCCTGGACCCTCAGTGGGCGGGTGGCCGTCCCCGCCAGATCAGTAGCGACGAAGAGCAGCTCATCGTCGAGACGGCCAACACCCGCCCCGAGAAACTGGGGCGGCCGTTCACCCGGTGGAGCATCCGCAAGCTCGCCGACCACCTGCGCCTGCATGCCACCCGCCGGATCCGGATCGGGCGGGAACGGCTGCGGCAGATCCTGCACCGGCACCAGATCACCTTCCAGCGGACCAAGACGTGGAAGGAGTCCACCGACCCTGACCGGGATGCCAAGCTCGCCCGGATCGAGTACGTGAGCAGCCAGTTCCCGCAGCGGGTGTTCGCGTTCGACGAGTTCGGTCCCCTGGTGATCCGGCCGCAGGCCGGCGCCGGGTGGGCTCCGGCCGGGCATCCGCACCGGCTGCCCGCGAACTACCACAAGCTGCACGGGGTTCGGCAGTTCCACGGCTGCTACTCCGTCGGTGACGACCAACTATGGGGCGTCGTCCGACGCCGCAAGAGCGCCGCGAACACCCTCACCGCCTTGAAGTCGATCCGGGCCGCCCGCCCGGACGGGGCACCGATCTACGTGATCCTGGACAACCTGTCCGCGCACAAGGGCTCGAAGATCCGCAGGTGGGCGGCCCGGAACAAGGTCGAGCTCTGCTTCACCCCGACCTACGCCTCCTGGGCCAACCCGATCGAGGCCCAGTTCGGGCCGCTACGCACCTTCGTCATCGCTGGCTCGAACCACCCGAACCACCCGGCGATGACCCGACGGTTGCAGGCCTACCTGCGGTGGCGCAACGCCAACGCCCGCCACCCTGACGTCCTGGCCGCCCAACGCCGCGAACGAGCCCGCATCCGCAGCGAACGCCAACGACGCTGGGGCCAACCCGCCACCAGAGCGGCCTGACCCCAACACCGTGAACATTCGTGGTCAGAGCACTAGCGCAGCGCACGGAGAGCTTGACGTCCCCCGCGGCCGGTGCCTGCGTGGCCTGCCACACCAACGGCGCCTCTCTGTGTCCAGTCATTGGGCCCAGAGAGGCGCCGCGCACGCCCTACCCGCGCGAAGCGTTGCGCAAGGTCGGCAAGGACGAGGCGCCGCCGCGGCCGGCGACGACCACGAGCGTCGTCCGGGCGGTATCCAACCCGGATCGACGTTGGTGCCGCTTGCCGGAGCAGCCGGACTGGTATCCCGGCGGTCGGGGTGAGTCAGCGCAGGCGGGGGTCGTTGCCGGGGCGGGTGTCCACGGTCAGCTTCATGGTGCGGGCGATGTCGCCGAAGGAGATGTACGAGAAGTTGGTGGCGTCGCGTTGCCGGTCCACGTCGGGTCCGGTGTCGGGTTCGTCGTGAGTGACGAGCAGACCCTGCCGGTACGTGCCGACGGGGCGGTTGGTCACGGCCAGGCCGTCGGAGCCGTTGATGTCGTCGACACCACCGACGCCGGCGACCCGGAAGCTTCCGACCGCCCGGTTCGTGCCGTGGCGCTGGTAGACAGCGAAGGTGTCGTCACCCTGGCTCGACACGAGCACGTACCCGGTGGAGCCCCGCCCGTAGTAGATGTCGACACCCTCGGCATCCGCGGTGAGCAGGTTGCCGCCGTAGCCCTTGGCGTTCGGGTCGACCGGCTCGCATTCCTCGGTCTCGGTGTCGTAGACGTCGTGGATGCCGAAGTCGGTGACCCGGTCGATGAGCGTGGGCCGGCTCCGCGGTCCGAGCGGTAGGTGCAGACGCCACAGGCCGACGTCCTCCTGCGCGGCGTAGAGCACGCCCGATGCCTGGTCCACCGCGACGCCTTCGAGCTGTGGCAGCACGCCCGGTTCTTCGCAGGGCACCCAGGTCGTGCCGTCGGGCAGCCGGAAGTGGCTCGGCATGGCGAGGTGCCGGATGTCGGTGTAGCCGAGCTTGCCGTCGATGTCCACGATGCGGACGGTGGCGATGGTGGTCGTGCCCTCCTGGGTGACGACGCCGTACGTCTCGCCCGGGCGCGGCTGCCAGACGGCGAGGCCGTAGGCGGTCTGCTCCTGCTCGACCGCCTGCCGGTCGGGGTTGAACAGGAAGGTCTGGTCCGCCGCGGTGACCTCGGTCAGGGGGGTACGTGCCGACGCGCCGGCCGGGTCGATGACGAAGAACCGGAGTTGGTCGTTGTAGCGGTCGGAGACGACGGCTACGTCGACCCGGCGACCGGCCAGGCGCAGGCCGTAGGCGATGTCGACGTTGTTGTAACGACCTGCGACCGCGTCGCCGCGCGGCGCCTCGGTGGCCGGCAGCGACTGGACCTGGCGGGAGCCCACGTCGTAGACGCGGAGGCCACCCTCCTTGGCCGTCACGATCACCACGGACTTGCGGGAGTCCGCCGGGTGGACCCAGATCGCCGGATCGTCACCGGAGGCGTTCCCGCCGGCCCTGTCGTCGTACAGCACCGGGGTTTCGTTGTCGGTGGTCACGACCGCCGGCCGGGCGATGGCGGCGGCGTTCACCTGCACCGGGGCGAGCAGCGCAGCGGCGACGGCGGCCACCGTCGCGACGGCGCCCAAGGTGTGCGTCATGCACCGACCCTTCGGTACGGAGATTGCCGTCGGCCCGTCCGGCGGGTTGCCGGGAGTGGAACTCGCGGGGTACTGCGGCTTCACCGCACGGCACAGTCAGGCGAGTTGCACGCCGGCGAGGTTGAGCAGATAGACAGCAGCGAACGCTCCATACCAGACGGCTGCGAACCCGGCTGCGGTGGTGGTGAATGCGTTGGGCCGCAGCTCGGGCGGCAGATGGCGCCGGTTCAGCAGCAGTGTCAGCACCACCAGCACCGGGGTGTGCACCGCCGCGACGACTCCTGCCACGGACAGGATGTCGACCGGCTGGCGTACCAGGAGAAACACCAGGATGGGCAGTGCCGTGACGACCACCACCGCGTACGCGTTCTTGAGTGTCTCTCGGTCGGTCAGGTTGAGGCGCAGCCGCCGGCCGACCTGGGCCAGCAGGCGCCCGGCCGCGGCGGGCTGGTCCTTGTCCAAGCGGGTGATCATGATGGTGGCGTCGGCGAAGGTGCGCCCCCAGCCGTCCTGGTTCGCCAGGACCGTGCCCCACAGGGCGATCACGATGCCCACGAGCAGCAGCCATCGGCCCCAGTCACCCCACACGTCGCCGAGCAGGCCGGTGAGGTCACGAGCGACATCGATGCCCTCGGGGACGATGCCCTGCGGTCGCAGCAGCTCGGCGCCCAGCACCAGGAAGGACAGGATGATCAAGGCGCCGCCGACGACGCCGAGAGCCGCCGCCCGCCCCATCACGCCGAGCCAGCGGTGCACCCGCCGTTCGCGCTCCGCGGGATCGACGCGCTTCTCGCTGCGGTTTCGGGCGTCGGGGCCGTCTCCGGTGACCGCACCACCGTAGCCCCGGGAGGCGACCCAGTACGAGTACCACATGATGCCCGCCGCGCCAGCCAGGATGAAACCGATCCAGGGCAGTACGAAGTAGAGGTCGAAGTCGCTGGGCAGCTGAGGCACCAGCCCGCCCGCCATCGTGCCGGGGGAGGGGAGCACCCTGACGGCGGTCGCGACGATGGCGAGGACCAGGACGGCCGAGAGCGCTGCCGTGACCTTCTCCATCCCGCTGTAGCGTCCGCTCACCACGAGCAGACAGGAGAGCACGATCAGGCCGATGGCGTAGACCGCCTGACCACCCGGGAGTTCGATCATGAGGGCGCTGCCCGCCAGCGCGGCGATACCCGCGATGGTGACCACGGCGGCGACCAGCTGCGGCACGAAGATGAGCCACAGCGCCCAGTCGCGCGGGCCGGGAAGGTCGCGGTAGCCGTCGAGAATGGTGCGGCCGGTCGCGACGGTGTAGCGCCCCACCTCCCGGATCATCACCCACATGAGGACCGCGGTGAGCAGGGCCAGCCATGCCAGGGCGTAGCCGTACCGGGAGCCGATTCGTGGGGTGAACAGTACGGATCCGGAGCCGACTGACGACAGCATCCACACCAGACCCGGGCCGTACCACCGTAGCCGCTGCCGCCCCTGCGGTGGAGGCGCCGCCTGGCTGCGCAGTCGCTGATCGGAGGTCGTCGCACGGGTTGCTGCCCTGTACATGCCATCCTTTCCGAGTTGAAGCATCGGGGACGGGTCTGCCCTTGCCGGTCCGCTTTTTTCATCGTGTGCCGGTGTTGCGACGCGGAGCGGTACGACCGGACGGGCGACCTCTTTCTTCCACCGTAGGAGCTCGCACGTCCGCTTGCAGGGCGATGAGGTGTGGGTAGCGATCGTGATCACGGAGAGCCAGGTTCATTCCGGGCGCTCCCCCACGCACGCTGACGACAGCGCAAGCGGCGATGCCGGAGCCCGGTGTTGTGCTGACAGCCGATTGTCTCACCGAGGCGAGACTGGCAGATGTTCAAGGAAGTCGAGGACCCGGTGCCAGGCATCGCCGCATGCCTGCTGGTGTTCGTCGAAGGAGATGTCGAAGAACGAGTGCGGGGCGTTCGGGTAGGTGATCAGCTGGTGGCGCACTCCTGCTTGGCGCAGAGCCATAGCGAACTGCGTAATGTCGTCAGCGGGGATCGAGGGATCATCCCCGCCGAACAGACCGAGCAGTGGGACGCCGATGCTACCTGCCCGTTCAGCGGGCCTGGGCAGCCGGCCGGGGCTGAGCTTGGCGTAGAAGCCGACCACCGCGTCAAGGTCGAGCCCACGGTTCGTCGCGGCCAGGAAGGCGTGAGTGCCGCCGAAGCAGAAGCCGATCGCCACCGCCGGTCGGGCACCGATGCGCCTACGCAGCACGGCAACCGCGGCCGCGATGTCAGCCTGCACCTGCTCCAGCGTGGTGGCGGAAAGGTGGGGTTGGAAATCGAAGTCGTCGCCGCGCGGCGCGAGACCGGCGGTGCGGGCGAAAAGGTCCACGACGATCGCATCGTGACCTGCTTGGGCGAACCGCTCGGCGAGTCGCTCGTAGAACGGGTAGAGGCCACGCACATCGGGCAAGATGACCACACCAGGCCCGCCAGGTTGAGGTGCCTCGGCCAGCGCGGCGGACACCAGGGCCCCGTCAGCGGAGATCAGCTCGAGACGTTGAGCCGGCACGAGGTCGCCCGCGACTGCCCGGACACGCTCTTGAGGTAGTTCCGGCGGACTGGCATCAGCCGCAAAACACATGATCGACTCCCTGACACGAGGGACAGCCCGCGAACCCGAAGGCGCGACAACAGTGGAAGAGGCACGACGCGAGCCGCCAGGGTCCCGCGATTTCCGCCCTGAGGGTTACGTGCCTTCGCAACCCACGCGTGCTGGCCGGCTGGCGGTGGGGCTTCGAGCGGTGGTGCAGTGAGGATCCGGGTCCGTCCGGACGGCGCTGGTCCCGGTGCGCTAACGGATGAGGCAGAACGGGTGGCCAGCCGGGTCTGTGAAGACCCTGAAGCGTTCGCCGCCGGCTCGGAGCCGGCGGGCGCCCAGCTCCAGTGCCTGGGTCTCGCCTGCGTCGAGGTCGTCGACGAGGAGGTCGAGATGGGCTTGCTGTGGATACGCCGGATCTGGCCAGCGGGGCGGGTTGTAGGCGCTGATCTGCTGGAACATCAGGTTCTTACCGCCACCGGCGACAAGCGCGCCCTCGGGGCCGTCGTAGGTGACCTCCATGCCGGTGAGGCTGGCGTAGAAGCGGGCCAGTGCAGACGCGTCGGGTGCGTCGATCGTCACCGCGAACAGCCTCATCACCGGCCCGACGCCGTCTGCCTGGCAGAGATCGAAAGGATGACCGGCCGGGTCGGCCAGGGTGATCCAGGTAGGGCCGTCGGCCAGCCGGACCGCACCGAGGGCGACGGCCCGCTCGGCCTGCGCCTGGGGATCGTCGGTCTGCAGGTCCAGGTGGAACTGCTGCGGGTGCTCCTGCCCGGGCCACCGCGGCCCGACATGGTCGGGAGCGCGCTGAAATTCGATCTCCTGACCGTCCGGAGTCCGAACGCCGAACCGGTCGGGATCCTGACGGACGCTGTCCCAGCCGGCCAACTCGGCATAGAACGAGCCGACCTTGTCAATGTCAACGGCGTCGAAGATGGCCAGGTCCAGGCGAGCTGTCACGGTCATGGCCACATCCTGCCCCAGCCCACCGACACGAACTCCCGGCCACCTCCACGACACGACCGACGTAGAAGCGCCACCGCGATTGGCGCGGCCGATGGGCGGCGGTACCGGGACCGGCTGGGCACCCGTCGGGATCGGTTACCGCTGCCCCCCGAGCCGCTCGGTGATCCAGGTTGCCGCTTTCTCGACCGCCTGCCGGGATTCGTCGGTGTGGTCGAGCATGTCGAACCCGTGCTGCCCGTTCGGTACGTCGAGCACGTCGACCGGTACACCGTTGTCATCCGCCGCCTTCAGGAACACAGCGACCGGCTCGGACAACGAGGGGCGCTCCAGGCCCACCCGGGTGAGCAGAAGCGGCGGTACGGGCCGTCCCGCCTCGCCGATCGCCGCAGCGGGTGCGAACCGCGGATCGATGCCCCACTCCGGCAACGGCGCCAGCAGCGGGTACGTCAGGGCGACTGCGCGCAGCCACTCCGGCCGATCGCGGAGCCAGTCGGTGCTCAGCAGCCCTCCGCCGGAGAAGAACCAGAGCGCGATCCGCTCCGGGTCGACGCGCGGGTCCGCACGTACCCGCTCTACCGCATCGGCGACGTCCTGGGCCGCCGTGGCGTAGTCCGCGAAGGGACCGTCCGGGCCGACAACCACCTGGAGCCGATGCTCGGCGGTCACCGCGACCGGGCCGAGGGAGGCGAGGAGAGAGCCGTAGCCGCGGTAGACCGGCCAGTCACGCGGGGTCGGGCTCATGTCGGGCGGTATCGGGCCCCCATGAACGAGGATCACCGCGGGGCGTGGCACGTCGCCATCCGGCCGGTACCAGTCGAGGTTCGCCTCCCGCTCCGCGTGGTGATCGGGTGGGTTCAGCACGAAGGGGCGAAGGAAGCTCGGCGTCTCTTCCATGATCGCAGTCTGTCACGCAAGATTCGATCTCGCAGACCAGCCGCTGTCCATCCTGAATGGTTGATCGCCGCGGACCGCCACCTCGACAGCCGAGATCGGCGGCTACGCATGGTGCCCATGACGAGAACCTGATCTTGGTGATTGGCGTCTGTATGGACGTGAGGGAAGACGAAGGGGAGTTGCTGCGGCGGATCGCGCGTGGCGACGGCGCGGCGTTCGACGAACTGTACCGCCGGACATCTCCGTGGTTGCTCGTCCGTCTCCGCCGTCGCTGCGCGGACGACGACCTGATCGCCGAGGTCATTCAGGAGACCTATCTCGCGGTGTGGCGAGCCGCCGACTCCTACGCGGGCATGAGGGCCGGTAGCGCGGTCGGCTGGCTGTGGTCGATCGCCGCGCGGCGGCTCGTCGACGGGTTTCGGCGACGCGCGAGGGATTCCCAGGCGGTGCCGCTGCCGCTGGCGCTGGAGGACTCGCCGGCGGCGGAGGATGTGGTGCTGGCGGGCGCGATCGACGACGACATGGGTGATGCTCTGCGCCGGCTGGCACCGGAGCTGCGCCAGGTGCTGCACGCCCTGGTGTTGGACGGACTTTCGGTCCGGGAGACCGCGCTCATGCTCGGCCTTCCCGAGGGGACCGTGAAGACTCGCGCCCGTCGTGCGCGACTGGCACTGCGGGAGGCGTTGTCGTGAGCGCACACATCCCGGTCCGGGCACTGGGCCGCTATGCCGCCGGTGATCAGGGCATCGCACCGGATGTCCTGTGGGCGATGGAGACGCACCTGGAGCAGTGTGCCGACTGCCGGGCTCGGCTGGCGGACGCCAGCGACGGTGACACGATGGCGCTGTTGGCCGCCGTCTGGGTGAAGGTGGACGCTGCGCTGTCCGCCGCGGAGCCGGCGACTGTTCGGCGCCGGTGGATGCCTGCGCGGTCCGTCCGGTGGGTGACGCCGGTGCTCGTTCCCTGGCTCGTGACGACGGTGCTGGTGGTGCTGGTCGCGCTCGGGTTCGACCTGGCGGTCGCCGGCCGGGGCGTGGCACCGCCGTCGCTGGTGGTGCTCCTGGCTCCGGTCGCGCCGCTGCTCGGGGTCGCCACCGCCTGGACCGGGCGGCTCGATCCGGCCCACGAACTGGTCGTCGCGACCGCCCGGGCCGGCCTCGGGATGGTGCTGCGACGAACCCTGGTCGTGCTCGTGGTGGTGATCCCGGTGCTGGCGGTGGCCGGCTGGATGGTGGGCGCATCCCCGGCGCGCTGGTTGATGCCCTGCCTGGCGTTCACCGCAGGTGCGCTGGCGCTCGGCAAGGTGGTCGGCCTGCCGAGGGCGGCGTGGGGCCTGGCGTTGCTCTGGGCCACGGTGGTCGTCGGACCGAGCATCGTCACCGCCCGGCTACCGGTACTGCTGACCGAGGCCGCCCTGCCGGGCTGGGCGGCGCTGACCGTGGTGGTGGCTCTCGTCCTCGTGCCTCGTCGCAGTGGTTACGCGGAGCTCCGATGAGAAGAAGGTACGGAATGAGGAAAGGGATCAGTGCCGCCCTCCTGGCGCCGACGACGTACGCGTGGGCGATCCGGGCGGTGGAGCTTCGGGTGCGAGCGGGCAGGCGCCTTGCCGTCGACGGCCTCGACCTGTCGATGGGCAACGGCGTGCACGGGCTGCTCGGGCCCAACGGTGCCGGTAAGACGACGCTGATGCGGGCGCTCGCGACCGTGTCGCGCCCGGCCGGCGGCGTGCTCGAACTACTCGGGCACCCCGTGCACGCACGACCCGACCTGCGGACGTTGCGCCGGTCGATCGGCTACCTTCCGCAGGAATTCGGCTTCTACGGCCGGTTCACCGTGCGGGAGTTCGTCGAATACCTCGCCTGGCTGAAGGAGGTGCCGGCGCACGACATCCCGGACGCGGTCCAGCGTGCGTTGGAACGCGTGGGCCTGGCCGAGCGTGGCGACTCACGCATGAAGACGCTGTCCGGTGGGATGGTAAGGCGCGCCGGCATCGCGCAGGCGATCGTCAACGATCCGGAGATCCTGCTGCTGGACGAGCCCACGGTCGGTCTCGATCCCGAGCAGCGGATGGCCTTCCGCTCGCTGCTGCGCGAGCTGGGCGAGCACACCTGTGTCGTCGTCTCCACCCACCTGGTGGAGGACGTGGTCGCTGCCTGCACGAATGTGGTGCTGATGGATGCCGGTCGGCTGGTATTCGATGGTGGTCCGGCGGATCTGGTGGAACTGGGCCGCGAGGGGGTGGGCGACAGTTCGGCCGAACGCGGGTACACCGAGCTGCTGCGCCGGCACCGCGCGGCGGGGGAGCGCACCGCATGACCGGCCGGATCCTGCGTATCGAGATCCATCGGTCGGTGGCGCCGTGGACGGCCCTGGGCGCCGCGCTGGTCGGCACCGCCCTGCTCTATGTCGCCCTGGACGGTTGGGGAGGCCGCTGGATGCTGCTGGCGCTCTGGCAGCGGGAGTACCTGTTCATCCTCTGGCCCATGGCACTCGGCCTGGGCGCATGGCAGGCTGGCCGCGACCGCCGCTGCCGCACCGAGGAACTGGTCGCGGCGACCGCCCGTCCGCGGTGGCAGCGGGTGCTACCGGCAGCCACGGCGATGGCGCTCGCCGGGGCCGCCGGCTACGTGCTGATGTACGTCGGCGGCGCGGTCCAGGTTGCGGCGTACGCGAGCTACCTGCCGGGGCAGTCCATCGTGATAGCCGGGGTCGGTGTGCTCTGGATGGTGTCCGGCGTCTGGCTGGGCATGACCGTCGGGGCGCTCGCCCCGTTCCGCCTGACCCCACCCGCCACCGCCGTCGTCGGTGCCACCGTGGCGCTCGTCGCCATCACCGACCGGGGGTACGCCCACGTGCCGAAGATCGTTCATCTGCTGACTCCGTCACCGTTCGGGTTCTGGGGCGACTTCGTGACGGTGCTGGGCAGAGTCAGCGTCGCCCACACTGTCTGGCTGGTCGGACTGGCGGTGAGCGCGCTCGCCAGTTTCCTCTGCGCCACCCGGACCGTCCGGATGGCGGCGGCCCTGCCCGCCGTGGTGGCGGCCGTGGTGGCCCTGGCGATACTTCCCGACGGCCGGCAGCGGCTGCCGGTACCCGATGCGGCGGCCACCGCGCTGGTCTGCAGCGTCGGACCGGGGCCCGAGGTGTGTGTCACCCGGGTCCACGTCAGCGCGCTGGCGGAGCTGCGGGATCCGGCGCGGCAGGCGCTCGCGACGATGTCGGCGAAGCTCCCGCAGGCACCGACCTCGGTCCACGAAACACCCGAATCCTGGTACGAGACCCAGCCGACACCACGACCGAGGGATGTGCTGCTCGTGGAACTCGAGCTCGCGCCCTGGGGTGGTGCGAAGGCAAGCCCCGACGAGTTGCGGTGGCGTCTCCTGGACGGAGCGGGTACCCGGCCGTGTGCGTACACCATCGGAAATCCCGACGTGGCCCGGGCGAACCGCGTCGCCCGGCTGGCCGCGGCCGCCTGGCTGGCCGACAGTGCGCCACCGGACGGCCCGGACGGCGAGGCGGCGCGTCAGACGTGGCAGGTCCTTCGCGCGTTCCCGGCGGCCGAGCAGCGGGACCGCGTCGCCGCGCTACGCAGGGCGGCGCTGGCCTGCACCGAGGTGAACCTGCTCGACCTGCTGGTCGGTGACCACTCATGAGGTGGCTCACGTTGTACCTGCGGTGCCGGGGTGTCCCGGCCGCCGCCGGGGCGGCGGCGGCCGGCGTACTCGTGTTGTGGGGGCTGGGCCAGACGGCCGAGGAGTCGCGCCTCAGGCTCGCGGTCGCGTTGTTGTCGACGCTCGTCGCCACCGTCGCGTTCGGGCCCGGGCTCGCCGGCGCCGATCCGCGTTGGAGCGGACGGCGTCCCTGCCGTGGCCGCCGCGCCGCGCCGCGCACATCCTGGCGGTGATGGCCAGCGCGACGCTCATCGCCGCGGCGCCGGCGCTGACCGGCGCACCGCTGGCGACGGCGGCGCTGATGATCCGGAACACCGCCGGGCTCGGTGGACTCCTCGCCGTCGGAGCGGTCTGGGGTGCGCAGTGGGCCTGGCTTCTCCCGGTCGGGTGGACGCTCGTGGTGATCCTGTCCGGGCCGGCGAGCGGGCACCTGTACCAGGAGATCCTGACCTGGATGCTGCAGCCGGCCGCCACCACCTCGGCCGCTGCCTGCGCCGCGACCATCGCCGTCGTCGGCGTGGTCACCCACGCCGTGCTCGGGGCTCGCCGGTGAGCACCCGTCCCGGCGGATCGCCGAGTCGCCCCCGGCCTGACCCGGAGCACGGCCGTCACTGGTCCGACCGACGAGGCGTGCCCGAGAACGTTGTGCTGCGCGATCAATCACGAGATCCAGTACGCATGTCCACCGCCGGCCGACGCGGAGGTCCGGGTCGCAGGACCGCGTCGAGGCCGTTCAGTCGCAGCACGCTTGCGCCGCGCAGGTGCGCCAGGTCCGTACTACCGTCCCCCGTGTACATGACAAAGGCCGCCTGTTCGGTCCAGTGCAGGCGGGTTCCGTCCGTCTCGGCGTCGAGTTGGACGGTGACCAGCGAGGTCCAACGCAGTTCGTCGTCGACGATGGCCTCGTAGCCGTAGACGATCCGGTGGATACGGGCGATGTCGATGTATCGCGACCGGTACTCCAGCCGTTCCGGCGCGGTGTCCAGCCCGGTGTAGGTACTGCGGGCCGTCTCGCCTCCGCCCACGCGGAAGTCGTGCTCGTACGAGGCTGCGTGGCCGGGGAGCCGGAACCACCGCCGCCTGACCGTGGTGTCGGCGAAGGCCGTGAAGACCTCGTCCGGCGACGCGTCGAGGTGCCGCGAGATCGTGAACGTGTCGTGTCGGACCATGCCGTTCCTTCCGCTGTCACGGCCACAGAGAGGGTGGCCGCACACCCAGTTACGATCAGAAGAAACGTGCGTCCACCGGTTTTAGTCCGGCTTTCCGATACGCACTTTGAAGTCAGTTACTGACGGACGAGGAACAACGAGCCATGACAAGCTCCCTCGGCGCCGAACTCGCACAGCGCGGGGTCGCGCCGGACTGCGTGCGGACGATCGAGCTCGTCCGTGACGTACTGGCGCGGGTCGGCGACAAGTGGACGCTGCTGACCCTCACGGTCCTGGCGCCCGGCCCGCTGCGCTTCACCGCGCTGCACGATCAGGTCGCCGGCATCTCGCAACGGATGCTCAGCCAGACGCTGCGCGGGCTCACCCGCGACGGGTTGGTGACCAGGACCGCGTACCCGCACGTACCCCCGAGGGTGGAGTATGCCCTGACGCCACTCGGCCGTTCACTGTGTGAAGCGGTGGACGGACTCGTGGGCTGGGTCCGAGACCATCAGAGCGACATCGCCCGAAACCGCGACGAGTTCGACCAGGCGCCCGCCGCGAGCACCGCCACCCGGCCATACCCATAGCCGGGATGTCCGTCAGACCGGGTCATCCCATCGGGATGCGTCTCCGACGGCGTGCGGGTGACCGCCGTCAGCAGCGAGAACGGTGCCTGCCGGCTCGGCCGGGGACGCGAGTGGGGCGGGTCGGCGCGGGCCGAATGCCACCACGAGTTGGTCGCCCAGCGCCGTCGCGGATGGGTGTGGGTCGCGACGTGGTGTGATCATGTAGATGCCACGGGTTGGGGGATCGACGAGTGTCACCGTAGTGACGTCGGTTCGCAGCGCGCACGTCAGTATCCCGGGTATCAGGGCGATAGCGTGGCCGGTGGCGACCAGGGCTATCTTGCCGGGTAGGTCGGCTGCGGTCAGGTCGATACGGGTGGCGACTCCGGCGCGGGCGGCGTGCTGGCGCAGCAGCGCGGCCGAGCCGTCGTTGTCCTCGACCCAGGCCTGGCCGGCAAGGGTTCGGATGTGGACCGGACCGCGCCCGGCCTGCGGATGGTCGACGGGCAGCACGACCACCATTTCGTCCAGCCCCAGGAAGCGTCGTTCGACACGCGGATCGTTGGGTAGACCGGGTGGCGCGTCGGTGATGACGGCGACGTCAAGGTCGCCAGCGATCACCTGGTCGTGCAGTTGTGCGCTCAGTCCGGGTGACAGGCTCCACCGGAGGGGTCCGGCCTCGTCGAGCAGGCGGCGGATCGCTTTGGGCACGATCCCGGCCGCCAGTGCGGGAGTCGCGCCGATGGCCAGCGGCCGGCGGAGCGTTCCGTCACGGATGTCCCGGACGGCGTTCAGCGCCCGGTCGCTCTCCATCAGTGTGATCCGGGCGTGGTGCTGGAACACTTCACCGGCAGGCGTCGGACGCACGCCGCGCGCGTGTCGTTGTATCAGCGGTGTGCCGAGCCGGCGCTCCAGCCCGGCGATCTGCCGGGAGACGGCCGACTGTGTGTAGCCGAGTTCGGCGGCCGCCGCGGACAGTGATCCGAGCTGGCACGCCGTCACGAACGTCCGCCACGCGGTCAACTCCATAACCCCGAGTATGCCCGGCCGATATGCGTAGTCCGCATGGCTGCCCTGATGGATCTGCGCTTGTCGCACCCGTCGCGTTGCCGCAAAGTGCGATGGATGACCGCACCGCACACGATCGCCGTGCTCGGCCTGGGCCGCATGGGCGCCGCGATAGCGACACGACTCGCCGACCTCGATTGGCACGTCGTCGGTTGGACGCGCTCCGGGCGCGCGGGAGTCACCGTCGAGGTGACCGGCGACCCGAACGAAGCCGCGGCGCAGGCCGGCACCGTTCTCCTGGCCCTGTTCGACGGCGAAGCCTGTCAGCGGGTCGTCGAGCGGGTCCGCGGCTCGTTGCGAACGGGCACGATCGTCGTCAACACCAGCACGGTCGCGCCCGTGGAGGCGTCGCAGTTGGCCCGGTGGCTCGGTCCGTCCTACGTCCACGCGCCGGTGCTCGGTTCCGTACCGGCCGCCACCGCCGGCGCCCTGCAGATCCTCGCCGCCGCCGACCAGGACACACTCGACCGGGTACGCCCGGTGCTGGAAGCGCTCGGCACCGTGCGGCACGTCGACGACGTTCCCACCGCCGCCGCGCTCAAGCTGGTCGCCAACAGCAGTCTCGCGGGTGCCCTCCTGGCGCTGCGCGACTCACTGCGGCAAGCCGACGCGTTGGGTCTGCCGCGCGCCCAGGTGCTGGACGTCCTCGAACTCGGCCAGCTCGGCGGACTCGTTGCTCGTAAGCGGGCCTTCCTCACCGGCCAGTCGACCGCCGCCACGGCTCGGGCCGAATTCACGATCGGCGCCCTGGCCAAAGACATGGCACTGCTTGCTGCCGCGTCAGACACGCCCCTGGCCAGCGCAGCAGATCTGGCCGACACCGTCGCCGGCCCTGAGGCGGACATCGCGGTTGCCGCCACCGTCCCTACCGTGGCTGATGCTGTGCTCGAACCGCTACGCGCCTACATTCGCGGACACGCCACCGGAGACCCTGCCCACTTCCGGGACGCGTTCCTGCCCACCGCCCACATCGAGGGAATCCGCGACGGCGAATTCGTGTCGTGGCGCCTGGACGAGTACTGCGCTCTCTTCCGCGGCCGGCCGGCCCCGGACGAACCCGGCCGCTTTCGCCGCATCAACGCCGTCGACGTCCACGGCACCGTTGCGACCGCGTCGATGACGCTCTGGCACGGCGCGGACGTCTTCACCGACGTCTTTCTACTGATCTACGTGGATCACAGTTGGCGCATCGCGAACAAGGCCTACCACCGGAGCACCCGACGGACGAGGAGCGTGCACGAGCGTCACCCCGCACATCCCTATCGACCCGGCCAATTTCCGGCCGGCGGATCCTTGCCGGAGAACGTTCCGCCACCGTGGCGCGCGTAGCCACCGTACGTGTCAACGATGACCTTGCGGCCGGTGAGACCGGCGTCGCCCATCGGGCCACCGATCTCGAGACGGCCGGCCGGGTTGAGCAAAAGACGGTGCCTCTCGGCGTCGATGCCAATTCCTACCTACGGCCGCCCGCTCACCGGATGGCGTCGGCGTAGGCACCGCGTGACAGCCAAGAACACCAAGGTCAAGAGCAAAAGGCGATACGCGGTGCCTCGTCGGAGGGTGTGGAACCGGCGACCGAGATCCGGTCTGCCGGTTCCCTGTACCGAGCGTCGGTCCCCGGGACGGGGCCCTCACGCCAGGGTGCTCCGGTTGCCGTTGGGTTCGAACCGGTCGGTTCGCGTGAGCACCCGGCGACGGGTCCAGCAGGCGAGCAGGTTCAACCCCAGGGCGTACGCGGCGGCGCTCACCAGCAGGGCAGTACTGGCGCCGCGTCCCCAGTCGCCCACCGTCACGGGCGGTACGGCCCAGACATCCGTCGACAGGCCGGCCAGTGCGATCGCCGTGCCGGCCGCGATCGGTGGGACGGTCCACAGCAGCGCGTCCGGCCCCGCGAACTGGTCGTCCTGTAGGAGTCCCGTCATGGTGGTGACGAACCAGCCGAACAGGAGCAGGAGCATGAGCGGCCAGCGCGTCGCGGGTCGCCGCAGGCGCCCCCCGAGCAGCGCGCCGAGGCCGACGCCGGCAGCGGCGTAGAGCGGGTAGGCGGCCACCTCGCACAGGAGGACCCGCACCAGGATCGGGTCGTCGAGTGCCGAGGTCGTGAAGGAGACGCCCTCGCGAGCCCGGGCGAGCGGGTACGCGGCCGCGACGGCCACCCCGGCCCGGAGCACCGAGAGCGGTGCGGCCACCGCCAGCGCCCTCGCCTGTGCGTTCCGACCGGCGAGGGCGGCGCCGGCCAGCAACGCCAACACCTGCCCGCAGAGGACGCCGGAGGTGTACCGGAAGATGCGCGTGGTGTGCAGCAGCTCGTGCTGCTGCGCCTCACCCTGCGCGTCGTAGTTGACGAAGAAGCCGTAGAACGCGTCGTTGAACGGCATGGCCACGAGCACGAGCAGCGCCATCGCCGGCACCGGCCAGACCGCCGGGTGCGTCACCATACGCTGAAGCGCCGGCAGACGACGGCTTGCCATCCCCGGACGCATCTGCCAAGCCTGCCCGTCCCGGCAATGGTCGGGCAAGGCGATCGCCCCCGGACGGGACCGACTCTCGCTGAGGAGGTGGTGGCGGCCGGATGGAACGGAATGTGCCCGACGCGGTCAGCGGGGCCACCGTGGCGGTCAGGCCCAACCTCTGGTGTGCACGTCGAGGCCGGCGAGCAGCCCTCGCCGAGATGCACGCTCGCTCATGGCTCATCGAGTTGAGTGCGTTGCCCGACGCTAGAGTGCGGCAAGTTCAGTCGAGCTGGAACCGCTCCAGTCCGCAGGCCATCGTTTGCCAGCGAGCCGCGCAGATGGACGCTCGGTGGTAGGCGATGACAGCGCGTCATAGCTCGCGTACGTTGACGCCGTGGCGACTTTATGGACCTTGGGCTGCGACGCCGACGATCCCCAGCGGATCGCCGTCTTCTGGGCGCTGGCCCTCGGCTATGTCAAGGAACCCGGTTTCGACGAGCCCGGCAACGCCTCGATCGTCGACCCGGATGGCCAGGGCCCTGCCATCGGCTTCCTCAAGGTACCCGAGGGCAAGTCTGCCAAGAACCGCATGCACATCGATATCCGGGTGGCCGGTCCAGGCCCCTGGGACATGGCCGAGCGCACCCGACTGATCCAGCAGAAAGTGCCCGAGCTGGTTGCCGCCGGCGCGACGGTGGTCAGTGAGCAGTGGTACGGCGACGACCTCGGACACGTCGTCATGCACGACCCGGAGGGCAACGAGTTCTGTGTCGCTTGACGCTGAGGACGGGGAGGATCAGCGGGGGATGGACGCCAGTACGGAGGAACTGCGGGACGCGCACGACGTGCTGTCGCAGTGGTATGCGGAGAACCTGGTCGGGGCGCTGGAGAGCATGCCGGTCGAGCGGACGATGCTCGACCTGTTCGCCGAGCTGACCTTGACCGTGGGTGTGGAGGTCGCGGACGTGGGCTGCGGCACCGGGAGACTCCTTCCGTACCTCGCGGGCCGGGGCCTGTCGCCGTGCGGGGTGGATCTGTCGCCAGGCATGGTGGAGGTGGCGCGGCGGGAGCATCCGGGTTTCGAGTACGAGGTCGCCGATCTGCGGGAATTGCCGTTCGGGGACGCGTCGCTGGCCGGGGTGGTGTGCTGGTACTCGTTGATCTTCCTGGCGCCGGACGCCCGGGTACGGGCGTTCGCCGAGTTGGCTCGGGTCGTGCGGCCGGGCGGCTACCTCGTGGCGGCGTTCAAGCACGGCGACGGCACCGGGCATCGTAACGGTCCCGGTAGCCGCGTCGGCAGCCTCGGCGTCGACTTCGATCGGTACTGGCTCTCGGCCCGCGAGATGGCGGACCGGTTCACCGCGGCCGGGTTCGCCCTGGTCTTCCAGGGCAGCACCCCGCCCGAAGAGCCAGAGCCCGCGTACGGGTACATGCTGGTCCGCAAGACCGGCTCCACGAACGCGTAGTGCGCGGATCTGACACCGTCCGCTCTGCGCCGTCGCGGTCGGCAGCCCAGTGCGATCCTGTTTCCGGACGGCCCACGTGCACGAGGAGTTCTCGTCTACTGTGCACGCGTGCCCATGTCGGTGGACCTGTCGAGTCCGGCTTCGCGCCGGGAAGCACTCCGGATGGTGGACGTCGGTGACCCGCGTCCCCACCACGGGATGCTACGGGAGCTCTTCGACCTCGAGAGGGACTGGCGCGAGGGTCCGGACGGTGGCGAGAGTGACGAGTACGAGCAGATCTACGTAGCTGCCTTCCTGCTGTTCCTGATCGGTGACCCCGCCGATTCGTGCCGTCTGTACGCCGCGAAGTTCCGCACCGGTGATATGGACCTGGGCACCGGCTTCGACGCCCAGGCCATCTTCGGAGCCGGGCGGCACGAGACGCTTCGGTGGCTCTCGGAGAACGGGTACACCGACGAGCACGCGCAGCTCTCCGAATGGTTGTTGCACGCGGAGGATCCGAAGATCGAAGACTGGGCGCGGCACATGCGCACCTACTTCTACTCACCACAGGGCGCTCTGCTTCTGGATGAGCTCTGAGAAGGAATCCCTGGCAGGCTACAGCCGTTCATGCCGGGCGGCGGACGCATGCTCTTCTGTTGCAGCCGTACGCTGCGGTGCGCCGCCCAGGGCGCCGTACTCTCACCGTTTCGGTGGGGGTGGCGGGCGTCGTCGCCGCCCTCATGGTCGGCATGGCGATCGAGTCAACCCGGGTCGGCGTCCTGCCGTACGGCGGCGCTGCCGGTCTCAGCTGTATCGCTCGACGAGTGCGTTGCCGATCGAGGCTAGGTGGCCTCGCACAGCCGGAGGGCTGGTGACTTCGATCCATTCGACGAGCCCGGCAAGCTCGCCAGCGAGTGTGTGTTCGTCGTTGCCGCGGATCACGACCTCGATGCGGCCGTCGGTCGTGGCGCCCCCGACTTCGAGCCGACCGCCGAATCCCATCCGGAGTATGCCTATCGCCTCGGGCGCGCACACCGCCCGGGCTTCGAGAGGTGTTCGTTTTCGGTCGACGTCGTCGGCGATCGCGCGCCAGCTTGCGGCGAGGTCGAAGTCCTCCGGCCGGCGCACGGGGTCACAGGTCGGGTCGGCGGACGACACGCGGTCGATCCGGAAGGTCCGCCGACCGGCCTCGGTGTCGGCGACGAGGTACCACGACGGGCCCTTGGCGACGATGCCCAGCGGGTGCACGGTGCGCTCGGTTTCGGTGCCTTCGCGGTCGACGTAGCCGAGCCGGACCTGGACGCCGCGGATCACCGCGTCCTGGAGCGCGTCGAGGAAGCGGGGTGGTCGGGGCTCGATCCGGCTCGCTCCCCATCGTCGCGGGTCCAGGACGAGCGACGAGGCTGCCGCCTCGGCCTGTACCCGGAAGGGTTCCGGTAGGGCCCGGACGAGCTTGCGCAGCGCCGCTTTCACGGCCGGCGTCGCCGCCGAGGCCGGGCCGGCGACCAGGAACAGGGCGCGGGCCTCCCTCGCGGTCAACCCGGACAGGTCGGTACGGGCGCCGCCCACGAGGCGCCAGCCGCCACCTCGGCCCTGGATGGAGTACACCGGGACGCCGGCCATGCCCAGGGCGTCGAGGTCGCGGCGGGCGGTGCGCTCGGAGATCTCCAACTCCCGGGCGACCTCCGCTGCGGTCACCTGCTCGCGATGTTGCAGCAGCAGGAGGATGGCCATCAAGCGGTCGGCGCGCACTCGGACAACTCTGGCAGGAAAACCGGTCAGGAGGTGACCGGTTTCGGTGGGCAGGATGCCGGCATGACAACCGACTTTCCCGAGCCCACCCGTGTTTCGGTCAACGGTGTGGAACTGGAGGTGTTCGAAGCCGGTCGGCAGAACGCGGGGAACCCCGTCGTGCTGTGTCACGGCTGGCCGGAGCACGCCTTCTCCTGGCGCCATCAGATGCCCGCCCTCGCGGCTGCGGGCTTTCACGTCATCGTTCCGAACCAGCGGGGTTACGGCGGCTCGTCCCGCCCGACCGAGGTGACCGACTACGACATCGCACACCTGTCGGGCGACCTCGTCGCACTGCTCGATTACTACGGATACGACGATGCCACCTTCGTCGGCCATGACTGGGGCGCGGCCGTCGTCTGGGGCCTGACCCTGTTGCATCCGCATCGGGTCGACAAGGTGATCAACCTGAGCCTGCCGTACCTAGAGCGCGGCGACAGACCCTGGATCGAGGTCATGGAGGATGTGCTCGGTAGCGACTTCTATTTCGTCCACTTCAACCGGCAGCCGGGCGTCGCGGACGCCGTGTTCGAGGAGAACACGTTCCAGTTCCTGCGGAACCTGTACCGGAAGGACGTGCCCCCCGCGGGGCCGCAGCCGGGCAACGCATTGATCAACCTCGCCAGAATGGAAACCCCACTCGGTGAACCCATCATGAGCGACAGCGAACTGGCCGTCTTCGTCGCCGCCTTCGAGTCAACAGGGTTCACGGGCGGAATCAACTGGTACCGCAACCTGGACCGCAACTGGCGGTTGCTGGCGGACGTGGACCCCATCATCCGGCAGCCCACCCTCATGATCTACGGCGACCGCGACCCGGTCGCGAGGTCTGAAAGACTGCCACAATTCGTGCCGAATGTGGACGTGGTCAGTCTGGACTGCGGTCATTGGATCCAGCAGGAAAAGCCGGAAGAAACAAACCAAATTATCCTCAAGTGGCTGGACCAGCGGGGTGTCGTCTAGCGCAGCAGGAGATCTGAAGCGCCCCGGGTTCTGTGGAGTCTATACAAGATCCGGGGCGGTTCAGGGGCCCGCGCTTCGGCTCAATCTCGCGTGAAGCGGGCACCTAGAAGGTGCCCCAGTGTGGTGTCGAGGATCTCGTGTGCCGGATCAACCTTCAGCCACAGCAACTTGTGGCGGCTGCCGTCACCCATCTTCAGCGCCAGCCGATCCGTCAGGATCCCGCGGTGAAGCCGGGCCTCAGCTACCTCATCGAGTGGGATCACCTTGTTGGTCCGGTGCGCGGACGTGATGTCTCGCAGAGCCAAGGACGACGCCGGCACCTCGGGCAGCGGGACGGGGACGGTACGGCCGTTCTTGTTGGCTCGTGACTCACGAAGGGTCAGCCGGCGTCGCACCAGATGACGTGGCAGCAACCACAGCTCACCATGGATCCAATCGCCCCATCCAGTCGTGCAACTCCTACTGATCAGCCGTGCTGTCTCGGTCACGGCGACACGCTAGCGGACAGCGATGGGAAACGTTCCCTCGCGTACCCACGCCGTTTCCGATCCGACACCAGACCGCGGCCGGCAGTGGCCGTCGGCGGGCCGAGCGACGAGGTTTCTGATCAGCGCCTCCGCGTCGTGGCTGGTGGAGCGCCACCTCACTGCGGCACGACAGCGATAACGTCGATCTCCACCAGCATGCCGGGCAGCGCCAGCGCGGGTACCGGGATCAGGGTCCAGGCCGGCTTACGGTCACCCCACACCCGAGCGAACTCCTGCTTCACCACCCCGAACTTGTCCTCGTCGTGATCGACGATGAGAAGGTTGAACTTGGCCACGTCCGACATCGCGGCGCCGGCGGCGGCGAGCACCGTCTGCGTGTTCGTCAGCGCCTGCCTGAGCTGCGTCTCGAAGTCGTCCGACAGGACGCCGTCCTCGGTCTCCCCGCCCTGGCCCGCCGGAAGGATCATCCGCCAGCCGGCCGGAAACACCGCGAGATGCGAATAGGCGTTCGGCCGTGGATCATAGAGGCCCTTCGGGTTGATGAAGGTGAGCCCGTCGATGTCCCCGCTACGAACGGCATCGGCCATGTCACTTTCGCCTCTCTGCACCTGCGGTTTCGGACGTCCACCCGCCAACGGCCGACGATAGTGGGCCAGGGCGCTGGGAATCGCCGACCGCGACTAGAAGCTCAAGACTTACCTGATCGGGTGTGCCTGGCCGTAGAGGTCTCGGGGTTACCCGCTCTGTCGAGCCGACGCGGTTTCCTCATCCACGTGGTTCACCTCAGGTGGCTCGGGTGAAAGCCAGCTCGGCATGCTGGCCAGGTGGAGCTGCGTGGCATGGTAGGGGCATGTGCAGAAACATACGCGTGCTTCACAACTTCGAACCGCCGGTGACCGACGATGAGATCGAAGCCGCCGCCCTCCAGTACGTGCGCAAGGTCAGCGGCACGACCCGGCCCTCAGCGGCCAACGAGGAGGCGTTCGGTGAGGCGGTCCGCGCCGTCACGGCAGCCACCCGGACACTGCTGGACAGCCTCGTGACGAAGGCGCCTCCCCGTGACCGCGAAGTGGAGGCGGCCAAGGCCAAGGCGCGCGCGGCCGAACGGTACGGGTCTCAAGCGATCGCCTCGCGCTGAGCGACACCGAAGGTAGCTGCCGGTCAGGAAGCCGTCGGGTGCGCCGAGCCGCCTACTGTTGGGTGAGGAGTTCGCGGCGTTCGGTGTCGATGGTGGCGAGTCTGGCGCGTACCTGGGCTGCCCGTTGCTCCAGCCGGGCTTGCACGTCGCGTACCAGGTGCATGGACCGGGCGATGTTCTGCTCGGCTTGCTTGATTCGATCTCGTACCGCGAGGTCGGTGAAGATGTTGTCGAACCAGACGTCGACGAACCGGGTCAGGCCGTCGACTGCCAGCTGCGGAGCCGTCAGCGTCACCCCTGGGACGTCGGCGAGTTCGGTGCGCAGCACGGCGAGGCAACGATCGGCGTAGGCTGCGGCCTGTGCCGCCTCGTCCAGCCGAGAGTGTTTGATCGCGCTGCTGATCGCACCGCCGCCGAGAAACGTGTCATAGGTTGACCAACCGGACGCATTACCGAGCTTGTCCCGTACCTGAGACAGGGCGCGCGAAGCGGTGTGCGCGGCCTGCATGGCCTCGGTCACCTCATGCGTCTCACTAGTGAGCCGGCCCCGCTCGGCAGCCAGCTCCAACAGTGGCGCACGGCGCGGATCCCCGGAGTCGGCCAGGTATCGCTCCTTGTCGTCGAGTACGGCGGCATAGGTGTTCGGCGCCCCGGCGAGCCGACGCAGCCGCGCCTCCGCCGCGCTGTGCTCCCGCCGTATCGCCTCAAGCCGGCCCTCGGCCTCGGCCACCCGATAGCGCGCGGCCTCGGCCTCCGCACGTTCACGCGCCAGCGTGTCGCCACGGGCACCGCGCAACGAGACCAGCACCCGGGTCAGGGACAGACCCTCCAACCGCTCGACGTCCTCCCGCTCGCGGGCGTGCCGTGCGCGCAACGCGGCGAGCTGCGCGGTCATCTCCTCCGTGCGCCGGCGCAGTTCCGCACTACGCCGGGTGGTCATCTCGTACTCACGGAGCGCTTCGGCGGCCGAAGCCAGCCGTTGTTCGATGTCGTCAGCCACACCACCCATCTGACGACAGCGGTGCAAGGGCACAGTTGGCGGTTCATCCGGCCGGCGCGGTCGCGGGGGACCGGTCGGCGGCTACCGGAGGGGTGGGATTCTGGATAGCGCCGGACGTCGGGATGGGGCAGAAATCCCCTGATGCGGAGCAGGAGGCCGAGTGAGGGACCTGTACGTCGTGACGCACCCAGAGGCGACACACCACGTCGATGGACTGGTCGGTGGGTGGTTCGACTCTGACCTGACTGCCCGGGGCCGCGCGCACGCTGACCTGATCGCGCAGGTGCTCGCCGACCGGTTGTGGTCTGCTGCCGGCGTCGAGGTGTTCTCGTCCGACTTGCTACGTGCCCGGCGGACAGCGGAGACGATCGGTGAACGGCTCGGATCGAGCGTGGTGCTGGACGCCGACCTCCGTGAGAAATTGTACGGTGAAGCCGGAGGACGCCCGCAGGCGTGGCTGGACGGACGGTTCGTGCCGCCGCCCGCCACCGGTGAGCGGATGCGTCATGACGAGGGCATATCCGGCGCGGAGACGAAATGGGAGCTGGCCGTACGGGCCTACGCCGCGCTGGAGGGGATCCTACGGTCGAAGGTGGAGCATCAGGTTGTGGTGACCCACGGGGGAACGGCCACGTTCCTGCTCGCGGCCTGGATCGGCATGCCCATCGGCGCGGCGGGTCTGGTGGGCATCCGCTTCTCTGCTGGCGGCATCACCCACCTGCGCGAGGACGATTACTTTCATAACCGCTGGATCGTCCAACTCAACGACACCCAGCACCTGGCGTGAGGCCCGGAATCGACCGCATTCCGGCCTGGGCGACGCCGGCCAGGTTGGCGTTCCGACCGGCACCTTCGCCATGGTCGTCGATGCGGGGTTCCGGTTCGGGGCGCACGGCTGCCGCAGAACCGTGTCCGGATTGCCGCGACGGGTCGATCCCGAGTGGGATCGGCGGTCTAGCATCGAGCGGTGGAATCGTCCCTTGACGCCCTGCCGAAGATCGGCGCACCCGCGACGCGGGCGCTGAACGCCGCCGGCTACACGGCCCTACGCCAGCTCGCCGGTGCGCCCCGTGCGGAGCTCGCCAGGTTGCACGGCGTGGGGCCGAAGGCACTGGACATCATCGAGGCCGCCCTCGAACAGCACAATCTGGGGCTTAGCTGACGCGAGGCACCCCCCTGCCCGGTTCGCGCTCACTGGTGCAGATGTGCGCGCTGGCCCTCGCGGTCGAAGATCATGATCAGCTCGGCCGGCTCGTCGAGCGCTGTCATCGAGTGGGGCGTCATCGTCGAGAACTCGGCCGCTTCGCCCTTTCCGACCTCGATCCGCCGCTCGCCGAGCCACAGCAGCACCCTGCCGTCGAGGACCAGGAACCAGTCGTACCCGGGATGGACCCGCTGGGCCGGCATCGTCGCCTCGGGCTCTAACCGGACCTTCATCGCCATGGTGCGTCCGTCGACGCGGCTCAGCGGCCAGGTGGTGCGCGAACCCGAACGGTGCTGCACGGGACGGATCACCACGTCCTCGTCGCTGGTCGCCTCGAACAGGACGTCGAGGCTGATCTGTAGCGCGTTGGCCAGCGGCACCAGCACGTCGAGGCTGAGTGTGCGCTTGCCCGTTTCGACCCGGCTGATCGTCGACGGGCTGAGGTTGGTGCGTTCGGCGAGTTCGTCGAGGGAGTAGCCGAGCGTGGTGCGGATGCTTCGCAGCCGGGTGCGCGCCAGATGCTCCACGTCACTGCGGTCGGTCATACCCCCAGCATGCCACGCCTTGCGAATTCCGCAAACCGTCTTTCAGTCTGCGCCAGGTGTTCCTACGCTTGACGCATGACGAACCACGCTCACGAAGCCTCCGACCACCCACCCCACCAGCGCGTCGTCCGCCGGTGCGACGTTGCCGTCATCGGCGGCTCGGCGGCCGGTCTGGCGGCCGCCCTGCAACTCGCCCGTCAGCGACGCTCGGTCATCGTCGTCGACGACGGCACCCCGCGGAACGCGCCGGCCGCGCACATGCACGGCTACCTCGGACGCGAGGGCACCCCGCCCGAGGAGATGCGGGCCATCGGGCGCGAAGAGGTCCGTAGCTATGGTGGCAACGTCCTCACCGGTCGTGTCCTGGCGGTGCGGCAAGAGGAGGACGGATTCCACCTCGCCCTCTCGGGCGGGCACGGTCTCGTCGCCCGCCGGGTACTGGCCGCGACCGGCATCGTTGACGAGCTTCCCGACATCGAGGGTCTCGCCGAGCGTTGGGGCGCTCAGGTGTTCAACTGTCCGTTCTGCCATGGCTGGGAGGTCCGCGACCTGCGGGTCGTGCAGATCGTCACGACGCCGATGGGACTGCACCCGACCCAGCTGATGCGGCACCTGACCGACCGGTTGACCGTGGTGCTGCATGACGCGACGGGGATCGACCCGGCCGCGGTGCAGACCCTCGTCGCCTCCGGGGTAGCCGTGGTCGAGAGTGCGGTGCGCCGGGTGGCCGACGCCGACCCGGACGGGTCACTCGTCGTCGAACTCGCCGACGGCCGCAGCCTGCCAGCCGACGCGATCCTCACCGGGGCCCGGTTCCGTCCCCGGGTCGAGATGCTCGCCGGGCTGGGCATCGACATCACGGCTCACCCCAGCGGACTCGGTGATCTCGTCGCGGTCGACTCCACCGGACGTACCAGCGTGCCGGGCGTGTTCGCCGCCGGGAACCTGACGGACCCGAGCGCCCAGGTCCTGCCGGCCGCCGCGAACGGAAGTTGGATCGGCGCCCAGATCGCCTTCAGCCTCGCTGCCGAGGACACCACGGCGGGCCTCCGCCCCTCCGGCGTCGAGATCGAGTGGGACGGTCGCTACGGGGATCAGGAACGCGTGTGGAGCGCCAACCCGAACGGCACCCTCGTGGCGGAGGCCACGGACCTGCCCCCGGGGCGGGCGCTCGACGTCGGCGCGGGTGAGGGAGCCGACGCGCTCTGGCTGGCCGAACGAGGCTGGCAGGTGACCGCCTCCGACGTCTCCGGCAGGGCACTGGACCGCATCCGGGCCGAAGCGGAACGTCGCGGGCTCGACGTGCGCACGCTGCACCGCGACGCCAACGACCCCGCCGCGTACGCAGACGAGACCTACGACCTCGTCTCGCTACAGTACGGTTCGTTCCAGCGCACGCCCGAGCAGCGCGGCCTGCGCAACCTGCTCGACGCCGTGGCCGTCGGCGGGACGCTGCTCGTCGTCGGTCACGACCTGACCTGGCTCGAGCAGCCGTCGGACCCCGGCGAGCAGACCCGCATGTACGACCCGCAGGCGTACGTCGGCATCGACGAGATCGCCGCCGCGCTCACGGCCTCGGGCGACTGGCGCGTCGCCGTGAACGAGAGCCGGCCGCGTCCGCCGGGAGCGATCAGCACCCACCACGTCAACGACGTCGTGCTGCGCGCCGTCCGGCTCGACCATCGCAAGGAGCGGTGAGGCCACGCCGCAGGGGTCAGCCGGCGGCCAGTCGTAGTCCGAGCACGACGAATGCGACGGCGCAGATCCGGTTGACGCGCCGTGACCAGCCGCGTCAATCTACCTCGCACAAGATCAGCGGCGCTCACGTGGGCCGGACCGTTCGTGGACACCGCACCTAGGATCAAGGAATGATCAGCGTCATCACGCCTGTTCTGCCGGCTCACGTTGACCTGCTCGCCCAGGCCCACGAGTCCCTGCTCCGGCAGGACGGCGGCCCGGACTGGGAGTGGCTGATCCAGATCGACGGCACCCTCGAGCGGCCGGTCGAGGTGGACTTCCCGGCGGCGGCCGGCGACGGCCGGATCCGGGTTGCCGCCAACGGGGACCGACTCGGCGTCAGCGCGGCGCGGAACCGGGCCCTGCTGCGCTCGACCGGGCGCTGGGTGGCGCCGCTCGACGCCGACGACGAGTTCTTCCCGGACACGCTCGCGCTGCTCTCCGAGCCGTTGCGGACCCGCCCGGAGGTGAGGTTCGTCTTCGGTGAGAGCGTCGACGTCTTCCCGGACGGCAAGCGGCTGACCCGCTTCACCCGCCGGCCGTACCAGCCGGGTCCGGTGCCACCCGGGCGCCTGGAGGAGATCTGGCGGCACCACAAGAACCTGTTCTTCCATCCGGGCGCGGTGATGTTCGACCGCACCTGGTTGCTCGCCGCCGGTGGGTGGCCGGCTGGTACCCAGATGGAGGACCAGGACGTCCTGCTGGCCATCTCGACGTTCGCGCCGGGGTGGTACGTGCCGCACCCGGTCCATCTCTACCGGCAGCACCGGGACCAGACCGTGCGGACCGCCCGGTTCGAGGCCAACCGGGAGAGCTACCGGCGGTGGACTCATGCCCGGCTGGTCGCGCTGCGGACGCTGCGCGGCGACGATCCCGACGAGTTGCGGAAGCTGGAGACGCCCTTGCCCTCGCCCGAGGAGATCAGCACGTTCACGACGCCGGAATGGCAGGCCGAGATCGCCGGTCAGGTCACCGCCGGATGAGCGCACCGGCCAGCTGCGAACTGCGGGTCAGCCGAAACGACCAGGATCTGAGGCTGGTCACCGGCGCCCGAGCCGAGATCGAACGACGCAACCGTACGATCCCCGACGCGGACACCTTCCAGCATGAGGCGCTCGGGGCCGGCTGGATCAGTGACGGCGTCGACCTGGCCGCGATGGTCGCCGCCGGCGCGGACGGCTGGGACCTGGAGGTCGGCGAGTCCGGGGCCGGGGCCAGCGCCGGGTTGCGGCTGCTCCTCGCCGACCTGCTTCCGGCCGGGGCGGTGGACGAACTGGCCGCGCTCGCCGACGAGTTGTGCGACGACCCGATGCCCTGGCATGCCGAGTGGGTCCCGCCCGTCCCGCCGGCCCTGGCCGGCGAGGGCGCCGCCTGGTTCGACGTGCTGGTGCCGTCGGTGAACTGGCGGCAGGACGACGCCGCTGCCGATCCGGTGGCCCATCACCGGCACGCCCGGATCATCTGGGCGCCGCGCTGGTGCGTGGTCGTCTGGACCGGACGGACCGGTGGCGAGGGCTCGAAGTACCGGACGTGGGGGCTGCCCGACCGGCGGTTCGAGGGTCGGCCGTCGGACGGCGGCGGCGCGGAGCGGATGGCCCGCATCCTGCGCGCGGTGGTGCGGCACATCGAGTGGTCCGTCGACATGGTCGACCTGGAGTTGGAGACCTGGGAAAACTACTTCCTGGCGCAGGCGGCCGGCGACGGCGGCCTGTTCGTCGGGCCGGACTTCCACCGCCTGCAGCGCCATCTCGCCCTGCTCGGTCACGGCACCGCGCTCAACCGGGACGCCATGCGTACCCTGGTCCGCCGGATCGAGATCCAGCCTGGCATTCCCGCCGACGTCCGCGACCTGGTCAGGGAGAAGTGTGAGCGGTTCCTGTCCCAGTCGCAGGCGCAGCGCCGGGCGGTCCGGCAGTCGTTCGACCTCGTCGCCAACGCCACCTCGGGCCAGCAGTTCCGGTTGGCCCAGGAGCGGGCCGACCGGGACGGCGCCTTCCAGGCCATCGTGGGAATCCTGGCGGCCGTTTTCGTGGCACCCGGCCTGATCGCCGCGTTCTACGGGGCGAACGTGAAGGGCCTGCCGGGCGCCGACGCGCGGGAGGGTCTCTGGTTCATGCTGCTCGGTTCGGTCCTCGCCGGACTGATCAGCGTCTGCCTGATCCTGGTGGTGCGGGCCCGATCCCGCCGTCCCCGGAGCTGAGCGGCGCGGTACGGGTCGCCGGGCCAGGTGGCGGCCCGCAACGGGCCGCCACCTGCTCCGACGCGAGCATTCACCTCGGGGTGGTCCGGGCGGCGAGGAACTGTTCCCAGGTTTCGATGCCGGCCGATGCTTCCGCCGCGAGGTTGGCGCCGGATCGGTAGGCCCTTCCCAGCTTGCCGGGGACATGGATCGGAAGGCGGATTCGGCGCTTGCCGACGGTGGCCAGATAGCTACGTTGGAGTTCCTCCAGGGTGTACGTGTGTGGTCCGGCCAGGTCGGTCACCCGGCCAGTTGGGTTCCCCAGAGTCAACTCAGCGAGCCGCGATGCCACTTCGGCGGAGGCGACCGGCTGCCAGCGGACTCCGGTGGGCGCGAGCAGGACCGGCAACCTTGCCATGGCTCGGACTGTTCGCAGCGCCAGGTCGTGAAACTGCGCGGCGCGCAGGATCGTGTGCGAGATGCCGGAGGTGGCCACGATCCGCTCCGCCTGCGCCTTGCGGGCGAAGTAGCCGATCGGGACGGCGTCCGCGCCGATGACCGAGATGAGTATCAGGTGTTCCACGGTGCCCGCCCGCCGGGCGGCCCGGACCAGGTTACCGGTGCTGACGTCGTCACCCTTGGGTCCTCCGGCGAGGTGGAGCACGATGCGTACCCGGTCGAGAGCGTGGTCGACATCGTGCGTGGCCAACAGATCGACGGCCGCGTGCTGCACGCCCTCGACCGGCTGCCGGTGGTGACGGCTGAGGGTTCGGACCGTCTGCCCGGCATCCCGAAGCAGCGGTACGACCTGCGAACCCAGCAGACCGGTACCGCCGGTGACCAGAGTTGTGGAGGACATCTGTCGATCTCCCTCTTGTAGGTTTGGAATGTGACACGGCTACGACCCGAACCGGCCAGCAGACGTGACATGACGGTCCAGGGCGCCACGCTGCTCGACCGGTTCGAGGCGGAGCGGCCCCGGCTACGGGCGCAGGCCTGTCGGATGCTCGGCTCCAGTGCCGAGGCGGACGACGCGGTCCAGGAAGTGTGGCTGCGCTACGACCGCACCGACATGTCCGAGGTGAAGAACGTGGCGGCCTGGCTGACGACCGTGCTCAGCCGCGTATGCCTCAACCTGCTGCGGGCCCGGCAGGCCCGGCGTGAGCAGCCGCTGGACGGTCACACCGCCGACTGGTTGACAGCGGTCGACGAGAACCGGATCCCGCAGGAAGAGGTCGAGTGGGCCGAATCGGTCGGTCTGGCGATGCTGGTGGTGCTCGACCGTCTCACCCCCGCGGAGCGGATCGCGTTTGTCCTGCACGACATGTTCGATGTGGCCTTCAGCGATATCGCGCACACGATGCAGCGCAGCGTCACCGCCGTCAGACAGCTCGCCAGCCGAGCTCGTGTCAAGGTGCGCGGCAGGCAGGTGCGGACGGCGGATCGGGACCGTCGACGTGCGGCGGTCGAGGCGTACCTCGCGGCGACGCGGGTGGGGGACTTCGCGGCGCTGCTGACCCTGCTGGACCCCGAGATCGAACTCCGCGCGGACGCGACGGTCACCGGGACCGGGAAGCCCCTGACTCTCCACGGCGCCCTGGCCGTGGCGAAGAGCGCCGTGGCGGCGACGCCCCGGGCACGCCACACCGCCCTGGCCCTGGTCGATGGAAGCCCGGCTCTGGTCATGGCCCCACTCGGCCAACTGTCGCTGGTGATCCAGTTCGGCTTCCTGGGCCCGGCCATCACCACCGTTCAGATCACCGCCGACCGCGATCGTCTCCGCACGTTCACCATCGCCCTGGCCGGATGACTCGACGCTGCCGCAGCGAAGCGCGCCCGGACCGGACGGCTGGCGGTCTGCACGCGGATGGCCGACGTGTGCCGGCCATGCCGGCAATGGCGGACGTGAGCGGCTTGGCGGGCGACGACCGGCTCGTGTTCCCGGCCCTCCCGCGTTGCGGCGTCGTTGGCTGCCGCAACGGCCGCCCGCCAAGCCTGCCCCGTCCTCGTGGCGGTGTTCAGCCGTCGGTCAGCACGGCGGTGGTCGCCAGCCGTCGCGGTACTCGACACCGTCCGGCCGGAGCCGGACCTCGTCGTACCACGAGCCGGGCACCGGTTCGGTGTGGATCACTGCCGGCCGCTCCACCACGACGCAGACGGTCGAGCCGGGCCACCACCAGCCGCCGGATCGCGCCAGCTCGGTCCAGGTCCGCAGCTGGTCGCTCACCTCGGCGGGGTACGCGGCCAGCCCGAGCCGGTGCAGCGTGTCGTAGTAGCCGACCCAGAATGCGTCCTGCTGGCCGTACCAGCAGACCGGGGTCTGTCGGTCGCCACCGGGCAGCCCCGCGCGGACCGGTTGCGTGAAGCCGGGTACCAGGCTGCGGTGCAGGGCGTTGCGGACGCCTCGGTGCAGCACGACGCCGAGTGGTACCTGCCGGTCGAGGGCATCCTGCGGCGGCAGGTCCGGCCAGGGTTCGCGCGCTCTGCCCCGGCGGACGGGCGACAGTTCAGGGTCGGTGTGCCGGACGCCGTCGCTGAGCGCTGCCCTCAGCCGGGACGCCACGGTCGCGACGTCGCTGGCCGGAGTCGGTGGGCCGGCCGGGACGGGGTCGCGGACCCACTGGAGGAGTTGGTCGAGAGTGGGCAGCCGCTGGATCAGCGGCACGGCCGCGGCGGGGGAGTCCACCCAGGCGAACCGGGGCTCGCGGCGACCGGCCCGGGCGTAGATCGCCGTGAGGCACTGTTGCGTGGTGGGTCGGTCGGCGGGTTCGGTGGAGAGGGCGTACCCCAGCCACTCCTGCCGGATCACTTCGGCCTGCCGCCACAGTTCGCGGGAGGTCGGGGAGAGGGTCGCGGCCTCGTCGTGCCGCGTGGGCGCGGTCAACGCGCCAGGGCGTGTCCGCCCTTCCGGTTGGAGATCATCGCTAGATGATGGCCGATCGGGTCGCTATGCGCAACCGGTCTGGCTGACCGGGGAGACGTGTGAGACCGTCGACGCAAGCTGTTCCGAAGTGGACTGACGCGGGGCGGGTGGGAGTCGGATGGTCATGGCTCGGCGTTCGGAATCGCGGTGGATGGCAGGGTGTGTCACCGGCGTGCTGCTGACGGCTCTGGCGCTGTCCGGCGCGGTGGCGCCGGCCCGGGCGGCCCAGACTGACTGGCAGATCCTGGAACTCGGCAACCCGGTCCCGGGCGCCCCTGCCGGGGTCGCCGTCGGGGCCGTCGCCGTCCAGACCGACCAGGCAGATACCCGGGTGCCGTACCTGTTCAGCATCCTCGCCGGCGAGATATTCATGACCTACCGGTACGACGGGCGGTGGCAGTGGGCGAAGACGGGCCCGCCGTCGGGTCGGGTCGCCGCCGAGTTGCCCATCGGCGTGGTCGTCGGGCAGCCACTGAACGGGCAGGCGGAGCGGCCGTACGTCTTCGTCCGGGGCACCGACGGGCACCTGTGGGTGTGTTCGCTGGTCGGCGTCGACTGGGTGTGGACCGACCTGGGCACCCCACCCGGCGGTGACATCGTGGCCGCCGTCGGAGCGGTCGCCGTCCACGACGGTCAGGGCCTCGCCGGCCGGCCGTACGTCTTCGTCACCGGTGCGGACGGGAAACTGTGGCTCACCTGGTGGACCGGCCGCGACTGGCACTGGGACGACCGGGGCACGCCGCCCGGTGCGGTGGTCAACCCGTACTACGCACGCGTCGGTGTGACGGTGCGCCAGCCTTCGCCGGGCGGACCGGAGCATCCGCAGGCGTTCCTGCTGGACGTCCGTGGCGACCTGTGGCGGCACGGCTGGGACGGTAGCGCCTGGCGGTGGACCAACCACGGCCGGCCGGTGCCGACGGTGGCCTGGCCGCACGGTCTCGGGGTGGTCGACCTCCCGGACCCCAGGACCCGCACCAGCCACGTCGCCGCCTACACCGCCTACGGTGCCCAGGTGTTCGCCTTCGACCTGTACGGCGACACCGGCGGATGGACGCCGCAGGGGGTGGTGACCGGCACCCAGTGGGTGGACCCGGTCGGGGTGGTCGCCGTCCGGGAGAATCGGGTCGGACCGGCGGTACCCCGAGTTCACGTGGCCCAACTCGACGCGGTCGGCCCGATCTGGCAGGGCGGCACCGGGCAGACCTGGACGCCGATCCGTGGGACCAGCGTCCAGTCCGCCGGAGGACGGGACACCGGCGACAGCGTGGTGATCGACAGCCCTTCGACCGCCGACCAGACCACGTACGTCTTCTTCTGGGCTGGCAAGCGGAACAACCTCACTGTCGCCTGGTCGACGGGTTGACCGCAGTCCGGCATCCGGGGTGAGTCACTGTTTCAGGACGTGTCGGGTCCGATCCCCGGTCCAGGCCGCTTCGAGGATCGCGGTCAGGCTGGCGGTGTCGGTCGGGCCCGGGTGGTTCTGGATCAGGCGGGTGACGCCACTGGCCATCTCCGCGAAGCGGGGGAGGTCGGCGCGGGCCACGCCGATGTCCGCCAAGGTGGGTGGGATGCCGATGTCGGCGAGGAGCCCGTCGAGCCAGGTGAGGAACGCATCCGCGGCCTCGACGTCCGAGGCGTCGGCCACGTCAAGCCCGCACACTCCGGCGAGGATGGCCAATCGGTCGGCGATGGCGTCCCTGGCCGCGTCCAGCGCGTAGGGCAGCAGCAGCCCGACGCCCAGGCCGTGCGGCGTGTGCGTGGCCGCGCCGATGGGGTACTGAAGGGCGTGCGGGGCCGCGTTGCCGGCGTGGGAGAAGGCGAGCCCGGCGAGCATGGACCCGTAGGACATGTCGGCGCGCGCGTCCGTGTCGCCGCCGTCGCGGACAGCCCGAGGCAGGCTACGGGCGATCCGCTCCGCCGCCAGGAGGGCGTAGTGGTCGGTGATCGGGTTGCGGCCGAGGAACACCTGCTCCACCGGGTCGCGCGGTCCGTGCGGCCGGGGTCGCGCGGTGTAGCTCTCCACGGCGTGACAGAGCGCGTCGATGCCGGAGTGGGCGGTTACGGTCGGCGGGCAGGTGTACGTGAGTTCGGGGTCGACGATGGCGAAGTCGGGCACGATGTGGACGCTGGAGATACCCACCTTCAGCTCGCGGTCCGGGTCGGTCAGCACCGAGACCGGGGTGAGTTCGGAGCCGGTGCCTGACGTCGTCGGGACCGCGACGAGCGGAATCGTCCGCCCCGGCACCTTCGACTCGCCGTAGAAGTCGCGCGGGGTCCCACCGTGGCGTCGAATGACGCCGACGACCTTGGCGAGGTCGATCACCGTGCCACCGCCGACGGCGAGGATCACGTCGGCGTCCACCTCGGCGGCGACCGAGACGGCCAGGGCGACATCGGCCAGTGGCACGTCCGGAGTCGCGTCGGAGAACACCTCGACGATCTCGACCTTCTCCCGCACGGCGGCGACGATCTCGGCCACGCCCGGCTGCCCCAGCAGAACCCGGTCGGTCACGACGAGGACGCGCGAGCCGGTCTCGGCCACCACCCGTGGGATGTTCTGTGCGACCCCTTCGCCCACTATCAGCTGGCGTGGTCCGCGGACGGTCTCAAGCATGTCGGTGCCTCTCCGGAACGTCGGCGGTGATGTGCTGTGCGGACGTCCAGGTCACCTGCGAGACCGGGACGGCGTCGGCGAGGGCGGACGTGCGCAGGGCGTGGGGATGCCCGGCGTACGTCCACGGCGGCAGGCCGGTCACGGTAGGTCGATCGCCGCGTAGGTGACGTCGAGGTACTCGAGGATGCCCTCGTGCGACCCCTCCTTGCCGATCCCGGACTGCTTCACGCCGCCGAACGGAGCCGACGGGTCCGATATCAGACCACGGTTGATGCCGATCATCCCCGTCTCCAGCCCTTCGGTGAACCGGAGCGCCCGCGCCAGGTCGCGGGTGAAGACGTACCCGACCAGGCCGTGCTCGGTGTCGTTGGCCTTCGCCAGCACCTCGTCGTCGGAGGTGAACGAGATGATCGGCGCGACCGGGCCGAAGATTTCCGTGCTGAGCATCCGCGCGTCCTCGGGCACGTCGACCAGGACGGTGGGCGGGTAGAAGTGACCCGGCCCGTCCGGACGCTTGCCACCCACCACGACCCGGGCGCCGCGATCGACCGCGTCGGCGACCAGCCCGTCGATGGTGGCGACCGACGCCTCGTCGATCAGTGCACCGACGTCCACGCCGTCGTCGAGACCGTGACCCACCGAGAGCGAACCCATCCGCTCGGCGAAACGTGCCGTGAACTCCTCGCGCACCGGTTCCTCGACGTAGATCCGGTTGGCCGCGATGCAGGACTCTCCGATGTTGCGCATCTTGGCCACCATGGCACCGTCCACCGCGACATCCAGGTCCGCGTCGGCACACACGATCAGGGCCGCGTTGCCGCCCAGCTCCATGGAGGTGCGCAGCACGTTGTCCGCAGCCTGTCGGAGCAGCACTCGCCCGACCTCGGTCGACCCGGTGAACGACAGCTTTCGGGTGCGGCTGTCGGCCAGCAGTGCGGAGACCACGGCGCCGGAACGACTGGTGGTCACCACGTTGACGACGCCCGGGGGAACGCCCACCTCCTCCATGATGCGGGTCAGGAGCAGCATGGTGAGTGGCGTCTGACCTGCTGGTTTGGTGATTGTCGTGCAGCCGGCGGCCAACGCGGGGGCGATCTTGCGGGCGCCCATGGCCAGTGGGAAGTTCCAGGGTGTCACGAAGACGCACGGGCCGACCGGCTTCGGCACGGTGAGGACGCGGTACCCGCCCGCGGGAGCGGTGCTGTAGCGCCCTTCGACGCGTACCGCCTCCTCGGCGAACCAGCGGAAGAACTCGGCGCCGTACGCCACCTCCGCCCGAGCCTCGGCGAGCGGCTTGCCCATCTCGAGCGTTATCAACCGGGCTATCTCCTCGGTCCGCTCGGTCAGGGCCCGGTGCGTCGCCGTCAACAACTCCGACCGTCTCCGCGGCGGAGTCGCCGCCCACCGCCCCATCGCCGCGCTCGCCGCGTCCAGAGCCGCGAGCCCGTCCACGACGTCGGCATCCGCCACCTCGGCGATGGTCGTGCCGGTGGCGGGGTCCTCGACGGCGAAGGTGGCTCCACTCGCGGCGTCTCGCCAGACGTCGCCGATCCGGAGCCGTCGATGTTCGGGAGCCAGGACGTCCATCGGGTCACTCATTGCGCCGCCTCCTCTGATCTTCCTGGTGATGTCCGGCTGCCTCGACGACCGCGCGGTGCGGGTAGCCGGACGGGTCACCCGCCCGCGCCGGGGGCGAGGTCGCCGAGCGGGTCGGATGTGGCGGTGGTCTGGTCTGCCGGTCGACGCCGCGCGTCACCGGTCGCCTTTCCGGGCCACGGCGGTCTGCGCGCCGTCGGGCCGCGCGCAGTGGTGACGGTCCGCCGGGGTCCGATCGCCGGGTACGGGCGCATGGTGCCGTCGCCGCCCGGGGCGGTTACCGCCCGGCCTCGGACAGCGACAGCCCGGTGTCCGCGTCGAACAGGTGCGCACGGTCCAGGTCGACGGTGACCTGCACCCGTTCGCCCGGCGTTCCGGTGACGGTGGGTCGAGCCTTGACCTTGAGGATCTCCGATCCCACCTGGACGTCGACCACCGTTCGGTCACCGAGCGGCTCGAGGCCGTAGAGCTGCCCGGACAACGACGCGTTCCCACGCTGCTCGACGGACAGGTCCTCCGCGCGCACACCGAGCAGCAGCGCACGACCGTCCTCGGCGGTGGTCCAGCGCGGCCGCGGCAGCGTCCAGCCCTGCGCACCGACCAGACGATCTCCCTCCGCGTGGCAGGCGAGCAGGCTGATCGGCGGGCTCCCGACGAAGCCGGCGACCCACTGGTTGGCGGGACGCTCGTACACCTCGGTCGGCGTGCCGACCTGTTGCACCTTCCCCTCCTTGAGGACCGCCACCTGGTCGGCCATGGACAGCGCCTCCACCTGGTCGTTCGTCACGTAGACGAAGGTCGCTCCGAGGCTGCGGTGGATGCGGGTGAGCTCGGTGCGCATCTCGACGCGGAGCTTGAGATCGAGGTTTGTCAGCGGCTCGTCCATGAGAAACGCGCGCGGGCTACGGACCAGTGCCCGAGCCAGGGCGACCCGCTGCATCTCACCGCCCGACAACTGCGCGGGACGACGTTGCAGCAGTCGGTCGATGTGCAGCAGCCTCGACATCCGCTCGACGGCGGCGGCAATCTCACTCGACGAACAGCGGCGCGCCCGCAGCGGCGACGCGATGTTCTCGTACGCCGTGTGTCGCGGGTAGAGGGCGTAGTTCTGGAAGACCATGGCCAGGTCGCGGTCGGCCGGGGCGTCACCGGTCGCATCCCGGCCGTCCAGATGCACCGACCCGGCGTCGAGCTTCTCAAGGCCGGCGATCGCCCGCAGGGTCGTCGTCTTGCCCGCCCCGGAGGGCCCGAGCACGACGAAGAACGAGCCGTCCGGGACGTCCAGCGTCACCCCGTCCAGGGCCTGGACCTTGCCGAAGGACTTGCACAGCCCGTGCGCTGCCACGGTTCCCATCAGGCCACCAGTTCTTCCGTGTGCACGTCGTAGACCGTCGGGGTGCCGCCGGTGTGCCGCAGCCCGACCGGCGCGTCAGCGGCGAACCGGACCGTCGGTGGCATCCGCACCCGTACGTCGCGTTGGCCGCTGTGGTCGATCGCGTAGATGATTTCGTCGCCCAGCCACTCCGCCGAGACCACCCGGGCCGGGACGGAACGTTGCGCCCCCGGTTCGGTGACCTCCAACGCCTCCGGCCGGACGCCGGCGACCAGGCGACGGTCGCGTGGCAGCCCGGGCGGTGGCGTGAGGACCAGTCCGCCCTGGCTGCGCAGCTTCCCGTCGGCCACCTCCACCTCGATCAGGTTCATCGGCGGGGAGCCGATGAACGCGGCGCAGAACAGACTCGCCGGACGGTTGTAGACCTCCAGCGGCGTCCCGATCTGCTCGACGCGGCCCTTGTTGAGGATCGCGATCCGGTGCCCGAGCGACATCGCCTCGACCTGGTCGTGGGTGACGTAGACCATCGTCGTCCCCAGTTCCCCCTGCAGGTGCTTGATCTCCGTACGCATGTCCGCCCGCAGCTCCGCGTCCAGATTGGTGAGCGGCTCGTCCATGAGGAACGCGCGCGGTCGTCGCACCAGGGCGCGAGCCAATGCGACGCGTTGCTGCTCCCCGCCGGACAACTGGCGTGGTCGCCGGTCGAGCAGCGAATCGAGCCGCATCAACCGGGCGGCCTCGGCGACCCGCTCGCGTACCTCCGCCTTCGGCAGCCCCTCGGCCCGCAGTGGGAACGCCAGGTTGTCGCGGGTCCTCAGATGCGGGTAGAGGGCGTAGAACTGGAACACCATGGCGATGTCGCGCTCGGCGGGCAGCAGGTCGTTGACCAGGGTGTCGCCGATGCGGATGTCGCCCGTCGTCTGCCGCTCCAGGCCGGCGATGGCCCGCAGGGTGGTCGTCTTGCCGCAACCCGACGGGCCGAGCATCACGAACAGCTCACCGTCGTCGATGGACAGGTCCACGTGATCAACCGCGACCGTCCCGTCCGGGTAGCGCTTGTGCAGGGCGGTCACCTCGATGCCCGCCATCAGCGTCGCACCGCCCCGAGCGTCACACCGGCGACGAGGTGCTTGCGTACCAGGTAGGCGAAGACGAGCACCGGCAGGGCGAACACCACGGACGCGGCGGCCACGAGACCCCAGTCCGTGGTGGTGCCACCGATGAGGCCGGCGATGGCTGGTGGCGCTGTCCGCACGCTGTCGCTGGAGGTGAGGAAGATGGCGAACACGAACTCGTTCCACGAGAAGATGAGCGCGAAGACCGCCGTCGCGGCGATGCCGGGTACGAGCAGGGGGAGAGTGAATCGCCAGAACGCCTGTAGACGGGTGTAGCCGTCGAGCATGGCGGCGTCCTCGTACTCCGCGGGCACCTCGTCGACGAACCCCTTCATCATCCAGATCGTGAACGGGACGTTGAACGCGGTGTAGATGAGGATCAGGCCGAGCTTGCTGTCGATGAGTCCGACCTGGCGGTACATGAGGAAGATCGGGATCACGACCACGACGGGCGGCATGAAGCGGGTGGACAGGATGAAGAACAGCTGGTCCTTCCTGGCCTTCACGGCGAGGCGGGAGTAGGCCCAGGCCGCCGGGACTCCCAGCACGGTGGCCAGCACCGTGGAGACTCCGGCGACCACGGCGGAGTTGAGGAACGCGACGGACAGGGCCGAGCGACCCCCGTCTGGGCCGACGAACACGTCCTTGAAGTGATCCATGGTGACCGTGAAGCCGAAGAACTGGGCCGGTACGGCGTAGACGTCCCGGTTCTCCTTGATGGACGTCTCGATCATCCACAGCACGGGGAAGAGCATCACGACGGCCAGGACGGTCAGCAGCGCGACCTCCAACGCGGAGCGGCCCCGGCCGCCGAGGCGGCGCGCGGGAGGCGTGCGGTCCCGGGCGGGACCTGTGGACACGGCCTCGTCGACGGAGACGGCCATCAGCCCTCCTTGAGCTTGTTCAGGTAGCGCAGGTAGAGCTGCGTGAGAACGATGACGACGAGGACCATGAGGATCCCGTACGCCGAGGCGGTCCCGGTGTTGAAGCCCAGGAACGCCACCTTGTAGACGTGGAACGACAACGTCTCGGTGGAGACCCCCGGGCCGCCGTTGGTGAGGATGTAGACGAGGTCGAACAGGCGGAAGGCCTCGATGGCCCGGAACAGCACGGCGATGAGCAGCAGCGGCCACACCAGCGGAAGAGTGATGGTGCGGAACCGGAACCATTCGGACGCCCGGTCGATCGAGGCGGCCTCGTACAGGTACTTGGGCACGGCGGTGAGGCCGGCGAGCGCGATGAGCATGATGAACGGTGTCCATTGCCAGGTGTCGACCACGATCAGGGAGATCAACGCGGTCCGCTGTCGGGTGAGCCACTCCACCGGTCCCAGGCCGAGCGAGCCGAGCATGCTGTTGATCACGCCGAACTGTGCGTCGAGCATGAATCGCCAGAACAGCCCGACCACCACCGGCGACAGCATCATCGGTACCAGGAACAGAGTGGTCAGCACCCCTCGCCCGTGCGTGCGCCGTGAGATCAGGTAGGCGATGCCGAAACCGAGCACGGTCTGCAGGGTGACCGCGCCGACCACGTAGACCAACGTCGTCAGGGCCCGCTGGTGAACCTGCGCCGATGTCAGGATGGCGGTGTAGTTCCCGAACCCGACGGAACGGGCGGGCCCGCCCCGGGTGGCCGAGTAGTCGGTGAAGGACAGGTACAACGCCCACAGCAGCGGGAACACCGACATCGCGAGCAACAGCAGCAGCGCCGGGGAGATGAAGGCCACGGCGAGCCAGCGGTCGCTCAGCCGGCGGGACCGACCCGGTGCAGGTGGCGTCACGGACGCCACCTGCCCGGGCTGGTCGGTCGTCACAGGTACGGCGTCACTCACAGTCCGCCGCCGCCCCTGCGGCTGCTGGAGTCGAGCACGGCCTGTTGCTCCTTGGCGATGTCGTCGAGCGCGTCCTTCGGCGCCTTCGCGCCGTTGAGCGCCGCGTTCACGTTGGTGTTCTCGATGTCGACGAGGCGGGCGTACTCCGGCACGTTCCACATGTCCCGCATCCGCGGCACCGAGTCGGCGTACACCTGGTTGAACGGACCGGCATTGAGGAACTCGGGCGACTGCAGGGCGTCCGTACGCGACGGCACACCACCGGCCGCGGCCCACTTCTTCTGGATGTCGGCCCGCTGGAACCACTTCATGAAGTTCAGGGCCTCAACCTGGTTCGCCTCGGGGGAGTAGGCCGACACGTGCATCCCCATGCCGCCGAGCGGGACCAGGTTGGTCTTCTGGCTCGGCAGGGTGGCAAAACCCAGCTTGTCGAGAATCTGCTCCCGGGTGGAGCCGAGCGTCGACTGCTTCGGATCGAGCAGGCCGCCGCTCGCCGCGATCCAGTTGAACGCGATGCACGCCTTGCCCTGGGCGACCGCCGCGTTCACCTCGTCGATGAACCAGTTGCCGGATCCCGTGGCGGTCAGTGGCTTCATCCGGTTGACCAGGACGTCCATCGCCTCCTGGCCGGCGGCGTCGTTGAGGACACCCTCGATCTTGCGTGTCTTGGGGTCCCAGAGGTTGCCGCCGTAGACGCCGTTCACCGTGTTGTAGGTGACGGCCGCGGCGTCGGAGCCGTTGGCCTGGTGGAAAGCCAGCCCGCTGACGCCGGGGTGGTCCGCCTGGCACTTCTCGGCGACTGAGATCATCTCATCCCAGGTCTGCGGTGGCTGGTCGCCGATCAGGTCCTTGCGATAGATCATCGTCCAGGTGTCGCCGAGCAGCGGCAGCCCGTACAGGCTGGCGTTCTCGTCGCGCTTGCCGGTCTCCGCCTGGGGGAACTGGCCGTACGCCGCCAGGAGGTACGGGTTGTAGGCCGCGACGTCGATGTTGCTCTTGACGAAGTCGGTGATGTCGAGGATGTTGCCGTTCGTCACGGCCTCGCCGATGTGCTGCGAGTCCAGGATCGCGATGTCGAAGTCGGTCTTGCGGGCGGCGAACTGGGTGAACATCGCGTCGTGCCAGTTCGCGTTCGGCACGGTGTTGACCTTGATCGTCGCGTTCGGCCGTTCCTTCTTGTACTCCGCGTTCGCGAAGGCCTCCAGTGCCTGGGCGGGCGGCCAGTCGAACCAGATGAAGCTGAGGGTCAGCGGGTCGTTGGTGAGCTCCGGGATGGTCGCCGGTGCCTTGGGGGCGCTCGCCTGGCCGCCGTCGTCCTGGCCATCGCCGCAGGCCACCATGGTCGTGGCCACCAGCAGCATGGCCGCCGTCGCCAGCTGCACCTTCCGACCGGGAACGGATAGTCGTCCTATTCGCTGTTGATAGCGCATCTTCTCGCCTGCTTTCCGGATGAGAGCTTCTGGAACCTCGCCCTGTGCTTCGCCGAGCAGTTGCTGGGTTCTTTCCGGCGGGTTGGCGGGCTGTCGCGGGACCGACCCGCGAACCGGCGTCACGAGTACGTCGTGATGTACTGGATCTTCGTGCCGTCGAGCGGCCCTCCGGTCCAGCAGCGGCCCGGAGGCGGACCGAGCAGGACGTCGAGCACGCTCATGGGAGCTCCAGGTGATCGGGGTAGCGCGATCGCGGGGTGGCTCCGCGACGGTGGGGGATGGCGGTGGTTCGCCACTTTTCCTATACGATCCGGCTGGGGCGTCAGCATGTCGCAGAGTTGTGACTGATGTCAACAGGTTCCGGAAGACGCAAAGAAGGGCCTCACGTCACGATGGACGACGAAGGAATGATCGCGCGGGGCCGTCGGACGGTGGCGGGCGGAACGTCGTCGGGAAGATCTGGCGGCCGGCTCGCCGACGAGGTGTACGACACGCTGCTCGGACAGCTGATGTCGCTCCGGATCGAGCCTGGCTCCCGCGTCACGATCGACGTTCTGGCGCGCGAGCTGGGGGTCTCGCAGACGCCGATCCGGGACGCCCTGAACCGCATGGAGGCCGAGGGCCTGGTCGTGCGGGTGCCCCACGCCGGCTACCGCATACCTCCGCAGATCACCCGTCGCCGCTTCGAGGACATGCTGGAGGTCCGCCTGCTCCTGGAGCCGGCAGCGGCGCGCCGGTCGGCCGAACGCGCGTCCCTGGCCCAGGTGGCCGGTCTGCGGGCGATGCTGGAGGAGATGGCGGAGCTGGAGGGGGGCAGCGGGCCCACGGCCTACGGCGCCTTCGGCCTACGTGACGCCGCCTTTCACGATCTCGTCGCCCTGAGCGCGGAGAACCAGGTCATCCGGGAGGCGCTGGCGCGCCTGCACAGCCATGTGCACCTCTTCCGGCTGCACCACGACACCCAGGTCACCCACCTGGCCATGGCCGAGCACGAGGACATCGTGGCAGCGATCGCCGCGCGTGACCCCGACGCCGCCGCGTACGCGATGCGCCGGCACATCCTGCGGTCCGGCGAGCGTTTCCGGCGATTGTTCGACGAGGCCAAGGACGCCGACGCGGTGGCGCTGGAGGCTTGACGGGCGGGCCGGGCCGGGGAATGCTAACTGAATCGGATCGGATTGGATCTACTCACCCGCCCCCGGACGCGAGGAGAAGCAGGTGCCCAGAGCGCTGCTCCTGACCGGCGACGCCGCCGAGGAACTCGACACCATGTATCCCTACTACCGCGTGCAGGAGGGCGGCTGGGACGTCGACGTCTCGTCACGGACGAGGCGTGACGTGCAACTGGTCATCCACGAGTTCGACCCGAACTCCGACGCCTACGTGGAGAAGAACGGCCGGAAGTTGCCGGTCGACGTGCCCTGGGCCGAGGTCGACGTCGAGCGCTACGACGCCCTCATCATCCCCGGGGGACGTGCCCCCGAGTGGATCCGGGTCGACGCCGACGTCCGGCGCATCACCGAGCACTTCTTCGCGCGCAACCTCCCCATCGCGCTGGTATGCCACGGCGCGCAGGTGCCGGCGGTGTACGGGCTGCTGAAGGGCCGGAAGACGGCGTGCTTCCCACCCATCACCGGAGACATGGAGAACGCGGGCGCGACGGTCATCGACGCTCCCGACGTGGTGGACGGCAACCTCGTCTCCTGCCGAGGCTGGCCGGACATGCCGCAGTTCGGCAGGGCCATGATGGAGCTCTTCTCGAAGTCCGTCAGCTCCGGGTCGGCATGAGCACACCTGGCCCGCCCCGGTGACGACGCTTCGCACCGTCACAGTGGACGGCTCGCCCGTCCACGTCATGGAAGGCGGCACCGGGCCCGCGGTACTGATGCTGCACGGCTCCGGACCCGGCACGACCGGGACCGGAGCCTGGGCACCGACGGCCGAGGCGCTCGGCACGTCCTGGCACCTGGTGGCTCCTGACCAGGCGGGGTTCGGTGGGACGCCGGTCCCGACGGGTTCCCGCAGTGGGCTGCGGCTGTGGTCGGAGCAGGCTGCGGGCCTGATGGATGCCCTCGGTATCGACCGCTACGCCGTGGTGGGTCACTCCATGGGCGGTGCCGTGGCGCTGGCGTTGGCGGCCGTGAGACCCCAGCAGGTCACCCGGGTCGTGGCGGTCTCGACGATGGGCGCCCCCGGGGCGCCGCTGTCGGCCGGGCTCGATGCGATCTGGGCCGCCCCCGCCACCGCCCTCGGAGCACGGGACATGCTGAGTCGCCTCGTCCACGACCAGGCGCTGGTGACCGACTCGGCCGTCGATGCCCGCGCAGCCGCGATGCGAGCCGGGGCGACCGCGTACGCGTCGTTGTTCCCTCCACCGAGGGCACGATGGGTCGACGAACTCACCCTCTCGACGCAGGCGCTGGCAGCGGTCCGCGCGCCCGTGCTGCTCGTGCACGGCGCCGAGGACCGGATCACCCCCCTCGAGACGGCAGCCCGGCCCCTCCTGGGGCACCTGGCCGATGTCCGGCTGCACGTGTTCGGCGGGTGCGGGCACGTGCCGGCGATCGAGCAGCCGCACGAGTTCAGGGACCTGCTGTCAGGCTTCCTGCGCCAGGACCGCCGGCACTGAACAGCTACGGCAGGTCAGATGGCGGTGCCTTGCCGCCGCGCGCATCGGTGCGATGAGTCCTCGGTCCTTCCGGTCGTGGTGCTGTGGCGACCCGACCTCCTCCGGGGGATCGGCGACCCGTGGCTGAGCAGGTCACCTCGTCCCAGGGGCCCGGCCGGTAGACCGGGTCACCGCAGTAGAGCGCTCGGCGGCAACCGGGCTATCGCCCTCACGCGGCGGTCAGCGCGGCGGCAGGATCGCCGCCCGGCCATGAGCGGGTGTCCGCTACGTGGCCGGGTCGGGGTGCAGGACCATTGCGAAGGTTGCCCGGCGGCGTCGCCTTCCGTGTGTCCGCATCCGCAGAGGTTGCACAAGATCGGTGATCGCGGCGGCGAGCTGGCGCGATTCGGCAGGAGTGATCCAGACCGGAATCTGCTGGTACGCCACGCCGTCGCGGGTGGGGTCGGCGTCGGTGGTTCGCAGGTACTGCTCGAACCCGGCGACCAGTGCGCCGACGAACGCGGCGAAGTAGCGCTGATGGTCGGCGGAAGATGCGGTGTCGAGGTCGCGGGGGCCGAGGGTGACCGCGGACTTTACCACCGTGTAGGTGCGTTGCGTGCCGCCGCGGACCCGCTCCTCGCGGGTAACCCGTAGCACCCCCGCGTCCACCAGACGCCCGACGTGTCGGTAGAGCGATGCTTGCGGGATGTCGCTGAGTTCGGCGCTCAGCTGGCGTGCGGTCAGCTCGCGGTCCATGAGCGCGTGCACGATGCGCAACCGGCCCGGATGCAGCACGGTCTCCACGATTCGGGCGTTGGATCTCGCGGGCTGGGCGTTGATTATCACAATCAAGAATGTTAGCTTGAGCCCTCTGATTCTCAGATATGAGAATGTTAGAGGGTGGATCGGTGCGGAAGCAGACCGTCGAGATCGAAGCTGCGGGGGCGCTGCTGGCCGGCACACTCACTCGGCCCGACGTGGACGGCCGACGTCCCGCCGCGTTACTTGTCAACGGTTCCGGACCGATAGACCGCGACTCCGCCATGCCCGGGCTGGCGCTGGGGCTGGGCCCGGCACTCGCGGTGGCGCTGGCTGACGAGGACTGCGTCGTTCTGCGCTACGACAAACGGGGCGTGGGTTCCTCGCAGGGTGACTATCTCGGTACCGGCTTCCACGACGAGTGCCGCGACGCCGCAGCCGCCCTCGCCGCGCTGCGCGCCCATCCCGCGGTGGACCCGGAGCGCGTCTTCGTCGTCGGGCACTCGACCGGAGCGGTGGTGGCGGCCAACCTCGTACGGGCAGTTCGACCGCCCGCCGGCTATGTGCTACTCGCCGGTGCCGCACAGCCCGGTGACCAGGTGATGGCCTGGCAGAGCGAGCGGATCGCGGCCACGCTGCCACGGCTGCTACGCCCGCTGGGCCCGGTACTGGTACGGCGCCAGGCCCGCGAGCGCGACCGGATCCGCCGGTCCACCGCAGACCGACATGACCGGATGCCCCGCTCGCGCCTCACCGACCGATGGCTACGCGAGTACCTGGCCCACGACCCACGGCCGGACCTGGCCGCCATCGACCGGCCGGTGCTGGCGATCACCGGCGGCAAGGACGTCCAGGTCGACCCGGCAGACGTCCCACGAATCGGCCGGCTGGTGACCGGCCAGTTCGATGGTGAACTGCCGACCGACCTCACCCACCTGCTACGTCGCGACTGCGGACCGCCAGGACTGTGGCGGTACCGAGGTCAGCTCCGCAGGCCGATAGACGACTGGGTCATCCGACGCGTCGTGGCGTGGGCCCGGATCCGTCTCGCGAACTGAGCGCCCGGTGAGCCGCCATGCCGACGACCGTCACAGTAACGCCCAGCCGATGGAACCGGGACCAGAGGCGCCGGGCGGCTGTTACCGGACGTGGTCTTCGAGTCAGGCCAGCGAGGGCCGGCCCGTTCGCACCGTCCCGACTTCCCCGACCGATGTCACTGCCCAGACGGCGGCACGGCAGATGATCGGACGGGATTGTTCTCCGTCGCCCAAGCGCAGATGGCGGCGAGTGGTTCCTGAAGGGTCTTGCCGAGGGCGGTCAACGCGTACTCGACGTGCTGTGGCGGTGTCTCCCTGAGCACCCGTCGCTGCACCAGCCCGTCGCGCTCCATCTCGCGCAGCGTTTCGGTCAGGACCTTCTGGGTGATCCCCGCGACGCGGCGACGCAACTCGGCGTGCCGTTGGGGACCGGCGAGCAGCGCGTAGATGATCAGGATCCGCCACTTCGAGGCGAGCCGCTCGATCGCCTGCCGCGTCGTGCAGCCCTCGTCGAGCACGTCCGGAACCACCAGCGACATGAGCACCCCCGGGTATCGGACCGTGCGGCGAAGGGCACCGGGAAGTGCCTTCTGTTCGACGAGCACCGTGCGACCTAGCGTCGAGTCAACAGTAGACGCCCGAAGGGAACACCGCCGCCATGTCCGACCGCACGTCCGAGTACCGCACCCACACGTATCCCGCTGGCGGCATGACCACCGAGCGTGTCACATTCACCGCCGACGGTCTCACGCTGGTCGGCAGCCTCGCCGTGGCCGCCGACGGCGCACCTGCCGTCGTACTGACCGGGCCGTTCACCGGCGTCAAGGAGCAGGTCGTCGGCACGTACGCCGCTCGGCTGCGCGAACACGGTCTCACCACACTCGCCTTCGACCACCGCGGCTTCGGCGAGAGCGGCGGACGCCGTGCCCACGAGGACAGCCAGGGCAAGCTCGCCGACCTGCGCGCAGCGGTCAGCCTGCTCGCCGCGCATCCGGCCGTGGACGCCGCTCGGGTGGCCGCAGTCGGGATCTGTCTCGGCGGCGGCTACGCGGTCCGCGCGGCCGCCACCGACCCGAGGATCCGCGCGGTCGTGGGCATTGCCGGCGGGTACAACAGCCCGGTCCGCTTCAGTGCCGGCGACCTCGACGGATACCGTCGGGCGCTGCGCTCCTTCGTGGAGCGCTACGACGACGAGTTGCCGGCGGTGGCGGCCGACGGCGCACTCGCGGCGATGGGCGGCGACGAGCCGTTCGCCTACTACGGCACCGAGCGGTCGGCGGCGGCGCACTGGGAGAACCGGGTCGCCTACGGCTCGCTGCACGCTCTGATGACCTTCGACGCACTTGGCGCGGCGCCGTTGCTCGCCGCCACCCCGCTGCTGGTCGTGCATGGCCGCACCGACGCCTACTGCGCACCGGAACTCGCCGAGGCGCTCTACACCGACGCGACCGGACCGAAGGAGATTCGCTGGCTCGACGCCAAGCAGCACATCGACCTCTACGACGTGGAGCCGTACGTCAGCCAGGCTGCCGAAGCGGCCGCGGCCTTCCTGCACCACCACCTCGGCGGCGCTGCCGCGACGCCCGCGAGTCCATGATCGCGGCGAATGCCGGAACCTCCGGAGCCACGGTGTCTGCCGGCCACGACCGCCGTGACGCGGAGCGACGACCGTACGGCGGCCAGAGGCGGCCGCCGAAGAACCCCGGCAGCATGGGCGACGCTCTCGCGTCCTCGATGGACGTGCTCTGTCAGGATCGGCGCATGGCGAACGTCTGGTCCGGTGTGACGATCGACTGCCTCGACCCCGAGCGGGTCGCCGGATTCTGGAGCGCCCTCCTCGGTCGCGAGCCCGGCTCGTCGCAGGAGGGCTGGGTCTACCTGGGCGAACGAGGTGACCCGCAGCCACGGCTGGTGTTCCAGCCAGTGCCTGAGCTTCAGGCCGGCAAGGTGCGGATCCACCTCGACATCTCGGTGGACGATATTGACGAGGCCATGACGGAGGTCGTCAAGCTCGGTGGCCGGTCCACCGGTGAGCGGCACGACTACGAGGAGGGTGTCGTCGTCGTCATGGCCGACCCGGAGGGCCACGAGTTCTGCCTGGTCGAGTACTACGGCTGACGGGTAGCGTGCCCGGTGTGCGGCATGCGCTACTTCCTGAAGTAGGCGGCGCTCTCCGCGTCCGCCGGGTAGTAGGACTCGACCGCGACCTCGTCGATGGTGATGTCCATCGGGGTGCCGAACGTCGTGATGGTGGAGAACAGCCGCAGTTCTCGTCCGCCGACGTTGAGGATCATCGGGATCACCACGTCGGCGTCGATCCGTTGATCGGACGTGTCGTCGGCCTCGGGTGCCAGTAGTTCTTCGTAGAGTGCGGTGAGTTCGGGGTCGGGAGCCGTGGCGAGCTGGCGTGAGATCCGTGCGCGGAACACCGCGCGCACGTCGGCCAGGTTGACGACCAGGCGGGCGAGCCCGCGCGGGTGCAGTCCCAGCCGTACCAGGTTGACCGGTGGCCGCAGCAGGTCGGGAGCCACCTGTGCGAAGAACGGTTCGACGGCGCGATTGGTCATCACGATGTTCCACCGGCGGTCGAACACCACCGCTGGATACGGTTCGTGTGCGCGGAGCACCCGGCTGATCGCGTCGTGGACGGCCGACAGTGCGTCGTCGTGGAGTGGACGCTCGGTGTAGCGGGGTGCGAAGCCGCCGGCGAGCAGGAGCCGGTTGCGGTCGCGCAGCGGCACGTGAAGTTGATCCGCGAGCCGGAGGATCATGTCGGCGCTCGGCCTGGATCTGCCGGTCTCGACCAGGCTGACGTGGCGGGCCGAGACGTCCGCGACGATGGCGAGATCGAGTTGGCTGAGTCCCCGGCGTTTCCGCCACTGTCGTAGGAGTTCCCCGACCGTGTGCACGATCATGGAGCGTACCCATCGTGGAGCCGGTCGCCATGACATCCGATGTCATCGACAGGCGACGCGGATGCGGAAACACTGCGTCCATGACCACGGAGAACAAGAACATCGTCCAACGGGCGCTGGCCGGGTTGATCGAGACGGGTGACGTCGACACGCTCGCCCAGTCGCTGCGTGACGACTTCGTCCACCACCGGCCGGGTTCGACCACCTCGACCAAGGGGGAGTGGCTCGCCGCCGTCCGGGCCGCGCTGGTGCCGCTCGCCGGCATGCGGGTGGAGATCCATCAGGTGCTGGCCGATGGCGATCACGTCGTGGTGTACTCGCGGCGCTGGCTTGCGGACACCGGGCCGGAGATCGCGGTCGTCGACATCTGGCGGATCGACGACGGGCTGATCGCCGAGGGGTGGGAGATCATCGAGCCGGTCGCCCAGGTCGCCGCAAATCTGGTGTGGTGGGAGCCTGCTCAGCGTTGACCCTGGGTGAGCCGCTACGAGGGGCATCTCTCGAACGCCCGGGAACGTACGCGTTCCCGGGCCGTCCGCAACGGCTACGACGACCTGCTCGGTCGGGCGGCACTTCGCGCTTTGCGATCACGCGCTAACGTGACGGAGTCGAGCTGGAGTGGGGAGCAGTGCATGGCGTTGCGTGACCTTGTGCGCCGGGTGCTCGCGCGGCAGTCGGAGGGCATCATCGCTCGACCGGTGCCCACACTGGACGGGCCGACCGACGCTACGCCGTTCGTGACCGACGAGGTCTATCTGGTGATCAGGGTCAGCCAGTTGTGGCTGGCCAACGAGCGCGAGTTGTGGCGGGAGTTCCTGCCCTTCGGTGCCGTGGTGACGGAGTTCCTGCGCGATGGCAACCGGGTCGCGGTGCCGTACCTGATCGGTGCGAGCGAGCTGAGTCGGCGGCTGCAGGTCACCGGTGAACGCGACGCGGTGGAGATCTCGAACCTGCGGGTGGCCGGACCGGTGCCCTACGAGGGCGACGACGTGAGTCTGTTGTTGGCCCTGTTTCGAGCGAAGACGTCGGACACGTTGCAGCGATCGCTCAACCTGATCGAGAACGTGAGCAGCGCCATCGGCTTCGCCGGGCTACTGGGCTCCGCCAGGGTCGCCACGGCGCTCATCGACGGCATCGAGTCCTTCATGGACTCGGCGGCGCTGGAGCTGCGCGTGGGCGTACACCAGTCCTGGTCCGCTCCGACCGGTGCGGGTGGGGTGGCCCGTGGCCCGACGGAGCTGGCGCCTACCCACTTCGTGATCATCCGCCGGCCGGCGGGGAAGACGACCCAGGCGGAGTTGGCGTCGCTCGGGGTGGTCGGTGGTCGGCTCTGCCGGGTGGCCGCGGACGGCACGATCGCGCCCTATACGGAGCACGACTTCATCCTGGTCCGCGTCGAGGCGACCCGCCACCGCGACGACTACCGCCAGCTGGCCTTCTTCCAGCTCTGGCAGCGGACCCGCCAACACCTCGCGGACGGCGACCTGGGAGCGGCCCAGGTGCTGTGGCGGCAGACCGCCGGGGCGCTCTGCACCGACGAGTTGATCCGCCCGCAACAGGAGGCCCTGTTCGAGGAATACCAACGCCAGTACGTCGCGCTGGTGGAGCGCGCCTGCGCCCCGGCTGGCACGGTACGTGGCGGCGAACATGGCGACGACGGCGGGCCTGAGCGCAACGGTGCGACGGAGTTCGAAGACGACCCGGAGATCCTGCTGCGACGATTGGGGCGTTGAGGCCATGCCGTTCTTCCGTCGACGCCGATCCGGCTCCGGTGCCCCGGCCGACAAGGGCCGGTCGACAGGGCCGAGCGAAGGCGGCGAGGTCACCGAGGAGATGTTGCTGGGCGCCGCCAACTGGGCGCACGAACTCGTCAACACCGGTCAGCTGGCGGAGGCGGACCGGGTGTTGCGGGGACTGGTCGGCCACGCCCAGGCCCTTTCGCCCAGCCCCGGCAGCTTCCTGGTCTTCCGGCTGCTCGGCCAGTGCGCGCGGATCGTCGGTCGGCTCGACGACGCCCGTAGGGCGTACGCGATGGCCTTCGAGGTGGCCGCCGCCATGCCGGAGAGCGACGGGGAGCGGGCGGTGGACCTGCGGGTCGCGGCGATCATCGGGATGGCCACCGTCGAGATCGCCGATGATCGTCTGGAGCAGGCGGCCAAGTTGTTCGGCATGGCGACCCAGCTCGCGGAGCTGGTTACCGACAAGATCGGCCTGGCCTCGGCCCTCTCCGGGCACGCGGAGGTGTTGCACCAGCAGGGCAGGGACGGTGCCGAGGAGCTCTACCGGCGGGCGCTGGCCCAGCCTGGCGTGGCGGGGCCCCGGCGGGGGATCCTGCTGGACAACCTGGCCCGGGAGTTGTTCCGGCAGGGCCGGCACGACGAGGCGATCGAGGCAGCGGCTGGGGCCGTACGATTGCTGGCCGACTCGCCGGCCCGGTACGACGCCTACAAGGCGATGATCAATCTGGCGACGATGCGCCGGGAGGCAGACGGCGGCTCCGCCGGTGACGCATTCACCGCCGCCCACGACCTCATTCACGACCTGCACTCCGAGGTGGACGCCGCGCACTACACGACCGGCTTCCGGGCGCGGGTCGAGCGCATCGAGGCGGCGACCCGGGAGCGGATGGGCGCTGACCCGATGGCCCTGGCCCACCCGGCCTTCCGGGAGATGGTCGCGAAGCTGGACCCACGGATACGTCGGGATCTGACGATCGGTGCGCCGGCCTATTTCGCCCAGCGGGCGAGTGAGGATGGTCAGCGGCATCTGTTGGAGCACCGCTACGGCGAGGCGGAGCGCTCCCTGCGCACGGCCGGGGAACTGTGGAACCAGCTCGGCGCCGTACACGCGCTGCCGGCGGTCTGGTCGTCCCTCGGCCTGCTCTACACCACGGTCGGTCGCCACGACGAGGCGCTGGCACTGCTGGAGCAGGCCCGACGGACGGCACACGAGATCGGCGACGCCCGCGCCGAGTTCACCGCGTTGATCAACCTGTGTACGCTGCTGTCCCGCGACCCGACCCGTACCGGGATGACCCCTGTTGGAGCTGGCAGCGCAGGCTCGGGCGCTGATCGCCTTCCTGACCGCGCAGATCCCCGTCGAGAACACCGGCGACCTGGGCATCCTGGACTCCATCATGGCGGGGGTGGCCTGCGGCTACGGCGCGACGGCGCTCGCCGACCGCTACCTGCTGGCCTCGATCGACACGATGCAGCGCGCACACGACCGGCACGGTGCGGAGCTACCCTTCGCCGGCCTGGACCGGTTGGCGCTCCGACTCGGCACACTGGTGCTGAACTGGTCGCGCTCGGGCCGGGCGGAGCAGGCCGCGCCCTTCCGGGCCCGACTTGTCGCGTTGCGCGACGAGGCGACAGCGGCGGCCGTGCGCTATCCGGCGGACGCGGCGCTGGGCCTCGCCGCGCTGGCCGCCGGCGAGCGCACCGAAGAGACGCTGCGGGTGCTCCGCGACGCCTGCGACGGTTACGACGAGCTGCGCCAGGGGATCGCCGACCTGAGCGAGGCGGCAGGCTACGGTGCGATCTTCACGCCGCCGTTTGTCGAGGCCGCGGACCTGGCGGTGGAGTTGGGCCGGGTCGAGGAGGCGTTCGCGCTGCTGGAACGGGCGAAGTCGCGGGCGCTGCTGGAGGCGATGCGGGACCGGGAGACCGGCGTCGACCCGGCCGACCCGCTGGTGGCCCGTGAGGCCGCGCTCTGGGCCGAGCTGCGGCGGCTGCGTGCCTCGGGCATGGACGTCGGCGGCTCCGTCGATGTCGAGGAGCGTCGACGGCTGTTGGTGCGTCGGATGTCGGCCTCCGAGGAGCAGTCGCGGGTACGCGGTGAGCTGCATGACCTGTGGCAGCAGATGGCCACGACCCATCCGACGATGCGCGCCCACCGGATGGCCGAGCCGATCACTGCCGACGAGGTGGCTCCGTTACTGGCCGACGCGGGAGACGCCGTCCTGGTGGAGTACCTGACCGGCCCGTTCGGCGTGTGGGCGTTCACGTTGAGCGGCACCGACCTCACCGCCCGACGTCTGCTGGGGCCGCACGATCCCGGCGCGGTGGCCGCCACCGACGTCGACGGCTGGGCGGACCTGCTCGCCTCGGCGGACGACGACGGGCTCCGCGAGCTGGTCGAGCATCCGGTGCACGCCGCGCTCACCGCGCCCATCGCCGACGTGCCGCCCAGCCGGCCCGTGTACGTGGTACCGCACGGCACCCTGCATCTGGTTCCCCTGCATGTGCTTCCACCGGCCAGGACCGTCGACGATGCCGGTGCAGCCGGGCCGTCCGATACCGCAGACATCAGGGTTCGGCCCAGGACGTACCTGCTGCCGAGCGCCTCGCTGCTGCGAGCACACCGGTCAGTCCCCGCACGCACCAACCCGCGCGGCGGCGAACCCGACAGGCACACCGCGTCGGTGGGCCGCGTCCTCGTGTGCGGCGATACCCTCGGTGACCTGCCGTATGCGCGTGCCGAGTGCGCCTACGTGGCTGCCCGGCTCGGCGGCTCGGGGCGGACCGGCGCGGCGGTCACCTCGACCTGGCTCGCCGACACCCTCGCCGGGCCCGAACGCCCCCGGTTGGTGCATCTGGCCTGCCACGCCGTCTTCGATCGGCGGCGCCCCGAGCGCAGCGGACTGGTGCTTGCCGCGCCGACACCTGGTGCGTCGAGGAACCTGGACGAGGGTATGCGGGGACGGCATCTCGACGGGGACCGGCGACGCGGCGAACCGCTGGATCCGCGCGCCGCCGCCGAGCCGGATTCGGGCGCCGATCTGGTGAGCCTGGCACGACTGGCGCAGTGGAACTAGAGCGGGGCGCTCGTCGTCCTGAGCGCCTGCGACAGCGGTCGGCATGAGGTGCGCGACGGAGACGAACTCGTCGGGCTGGGCCGGACCCTGCTGGCGGCTGGCGCCAGCGGCCTGGTGACGGCGATCCGGCCGGTCCCCGACCTGGCGACGGCGCTGCTGATGGGTTGGTTCTACGACGGGCTGGACCCGGCGGGTCAGCTTGGTTTGGCACAGGTCGGCACGGTCCTCGGCCAGGCGCAGCGGCAGTTGCGCGGGGCGAGTGCGGCCGACCTGGTGGAGCGAGGCGTCCACCTGGTGGCGGCGGGGGGCGACCAGGCCGTGCTGGGGTGCCGCACCATCGCCGTGGCGCACCGGACGGCGGGCGAGATGGAGGCGTTCGTGACCTGGCAGCGCCATCTGAGCAGGCTCGTGGAGGGTCAGCCACTACCGGCGGGGGCGACGTCCCGACACGTGTCCACGAGCGCGCCGGCGTACCGGACGGTCCGTCCGTTCGCCGGACTTGCCGACTGGGTCTCGTTCACCGTGTACGGCGCCGCGCCGGCCGGAACGTAGGCTTTACCAGCACAGCGGACGGTCCGGCGCGGGCGACGATGATCGGCGGCTCCGTCGCGACCGCCTACGGCTTGCGGGCAAGCAGCCCGACGAAGGTGTGGTAGGTGTCGGTCTGCTTCGGCGCGGGCGTGTCCGGATCCGGACGCCACTCGGCGAGCGGCACCAGGCCCGGCTCCAGCAGGGTCAGCCCGTCGGCGAAGGAGAGGATCTCCTCGTCGGTACGCCAGCGACCGGTACCCAGCGACTCGTTGAAGACCCGCTCGACCTCACGGGCCTTACGGGAGCCTTCCGGATCCCGCTCACCCGGGTCACGGAAGTGTGAGATGGCCACGTAGCTGCCCGACGGCAGCGCCTCGATCAACTCGGCCGACACCGCTCGCGGCTCCTCGTCGTCGCCGAGGTGGTGCAGGATCGCGAAGAGCAACAACCCGATCGGCCGGTCCAGGTCGAGGAACTGACGGACGTCCGGATGACCGAGGATCTCCTGCGGTCGACGGACGTCGGCCTGGATCACCGTTGCCCGGCCCTCCGCGGCGAGCAGCGCCCGCCCGTGCGCCAGGACGATCGGGTCGTTGTCCACGTAGACCACCCGGGCGCTCGGGTTGTGCTCGGCGGCGACCTCGTGCACGTTGCCCTGAGTGGGCAGCCCCGACCCGATGTCGAGGAACTGGTCGATGCCGGCCTCGGTGACGAGGAAACGGATCACCCGACGCAGGAAGGCCCGGTTCGCCTGGCCGGCGGCCGGGCCGTCGGGAGTGATCCGCAGGGCGTGCTCGGCGACCTTCCGGTCGACCTCGAAGTTGTCCTTACCGCCCAGAAAGTAGTCGTAGACCCGGGCCACGCTGGGGACGGTGAGGTCGATTCCGGGGGGTGCGGCCTCGTCGCGGGTCACAATGGCATCTCCATCCGAATCTGACCGACGCACCGGGGGTCTGTTGGGCGGCGCCGGACCTTGGTGCGAAGTGTAGCGATCGGACGGTGCGGATTGTCGCCCCGCTGGTATCGCTCCCAGCAGAGGCGACGTTCGCGGCTGCTCGAGAATACGGCTGACCCGTGGCGCTCGCGAAGGTCGTGGTGGCCGACGGTCGACGTCGACCTGGCCCGACCGTCGGAAATCCGGATCCCGGGTCACCCTTTGCGGGCGACCCGGGATCGGCGTTGCCGTCAGCGCACCTGGTCACCCTCGCCGGTACGCGCCTGGGCCTGGTCCACGCCCTTGTCGATGTGCTGGTCGTACTTGCCGCCGGTGCGCTTGTCGGCCATGTCACCGGCCCGCTCCAGCCCTTGGTCAACCTGCTTGTCGTGCTTGTCCGCGAAGTCCTTGGCCTTGTTCATGAAGTCACCCACGATGGTCCTCCTGTTCCGGGGATACCTTCGTCGGGTTCCCTCGGCGTGGCGCCGCAAACGCCGGCAGATCGGACGCAACGGCCCGGCCGCGCCAGCAACGGAGTGTCACCACCGCGTTGCCTGTGCTGGACGGCCGGCGCGCCGGCCGTCCAGCACAGGTGGTGCTCAGCCGGCGCTGCACACCGGGGTCAGGCCGGTGGCGGTCCCGACGCCCTGGAAGCCGAACTCGGTGGACTGGCCGGCGTTCACCGAGCCGTTGTAGCTGACGTTGCTGAACTGCACGGTGCCGCTGCTGCCGGAGCGGTTGGCGTTCCAGGCGTTGGTGACGGTGGCCCCGGAGGGCAGGGTGAGTTGGACGCTCCAACCGCTGATCGGCGCGGTACCGGCGGTGACCCGCACGGTGGCGACGAAGCCACCGGTCCAAGAGTTCAGCGACACCGTCGCGGAGCACCCGGTGGCCGGCGGCGTGGTCGGCGGGGGTGGGGTGGTCGGCGGCGGTGGCGTGGTCGGATCGACCGGCGGCGTGGTCGGCGGGACGGACGGCGTCACCGGCGGTGTGGTCGGCGGCGTGGTGGGGTTGCGGCCCTTGTTCAGCTCGTCGAGAACCGCGTGGTAGGCGGCCTTCTTCTGGTAGCTGCCGTTGCCGCCGGTGAACAGCAGGCCCCGCTCCGAAGAGCGCCACGACTCGCTGTCGGAGATGCCCCAGACGGTGATGCCGGTGCACTGTGCGACGTTCAGGCAGGCCCGGACGACCTTGCGGTAGTTCTCCGCCTGGCCCGCTCCGATGTCGTTGTTGCTCAGGTCGTCGTCGATGTCCAGCTCGGTGATGTGCACCTCGACGCCGAGGTCGGCGAAGCGCTGGATGTTGGCCTGCAGGTCGTCGGTGATGATGCTGTTCGGGTTGTCGTTGAAGTGCGCCTGGAACCCGACGCAGTCGATGTACTGCCGGTAGTTGCGGACGATGTCGTAGAGCGCGTTGGCCTTGCGGTTCGGGGTGCCGCCCTGGACCGTCAGGCCGTCGACGTCGTAGTCGTTGATGCAGAGCTTGGTGGTCAGCCCACCGGCCTGCACGACCTGCTTGGCCCGGATGAACGAGTCCCGCATGACGTCGGTGTCGCCGGCGTCGAAGAAGTCACCGTCGCCGTTGGCGTCCCGGTTCATGGTGTGTGGCCACTGGTTGCGCCGCCGGCCGGTGTTGTTGTCCTCCAACGCCTCGTTGACGACGTCCCAGTAGGCGATCCTGCTGCCCCAGCGGTTGATGGCGTTGCCGATGAAGGTGTTCAGCGTCGCCTGGCTGGCACCCTGCAACGCGCCGGCCTGCGAGTGCCAGACCAGCGTGTGGCCGCGGACCAGCATGTTGTTGCTCTGGGCATGGTTGACCAAGGTGTCCGCGCCGCTGGTGTTCTGCAACCCGCCGCTGGAGGTGGCGATCCTGTCCGGCTTCATGTCGTTCTCGGGCGTCAGTTGGCTGAACTCCTGCCCGACGATCGGGTAGAGCCGGTTGGGTGAGGCGGCGACGCCGAAGAACAGCCCGGCCTTGGCGGCTGCGGCCCGCAGCGTGGTCTCGGCGGCCGCGGCGGGGGCGCTGGACTGAACCACCACAGCGCTGCCCATCAGCAACAACACCGCCGCCGGCAAAGCTGTTCGAGCAACCTTTCTACGGTGCCGCAGGTCGCTGTGCACGGGTCCTCCTTGGTGCCGGACGTCATCTATCGACGCGGATGCATGTCCCGGACGGTCAGTCTCGATATCGGCCGGCCGCGATGTCAACAACTTCCGGAAACATTCCGGAAATCGTCTCAACGTGGGTTGCTCGGCTGCACCAGGCCCGTTTCGTAGGCGACGATGACCAGTTGCGCCCGATCACGTACCGCCAGCTTGGTCAACAACCGTCCGACGTGCGTCTTGACGGTGGTCGGGCTGAGATTGAGGTACGCGGCCAGTTCCGCGTTGGACAGGCCACGGGCGATGAGCGTGAGCACCTCCCGTTCCCGCTCGGTCACCGCCTCCAGCCGTCGCGGCAGCGGCCGGGCCGGCTCGGGTCGACGCGCGAACTCGTCGATCAGCCGCCGGGTCACCGTCGGCGCGAGCAGTCCCTCCCCGGCGGCCACCACCCGGATGCCGGCCAGCAGATCCGCCGGCGGGGTGTCCTTGAGCAGGAACCCGCTGGCTCCGGCGCGCAGTGCCCCGTAGACGTACTCGTCCAGGTCGAAGGTCGTGAGGATGATGACCCGGGTGCCGGTGCCCGTCGGGTCGCCGCAGATCCGTCGGGTCGCCTCGATGCCGTCCATCTCCGGCATCCGCACGTCCATCAGCACCACGTCCGGCCGGTACTCGGCCGACAGCGCCACGGCCGCCGCACCGGTGCCCGCCTCAGCGACGGTGACGAGGTCCGGGGTCGAATCGACCAACAGCCGAAAACTGCCACGCAGCAGCGCCTGGTCGTCGGCGATCAGCACCCGGATCACGCGTTCACCCGGTAGGGCAGGCCGGCCGTCACCACGAAGCCGCCGCCGGAGCGTGGGCCGGCGTGGAACTCGCCGCCGTGCAGCGCCACCCGTTCCCGCATACCGATGATCCCGTGCCCCTCACCGACCGTCGAGACCGGCCGGCGGCCGTCATCGGTCACCTCGACCCTGACCTCGCCAGGGGCGACGATCACCGTCACCCGGCAGGTGGCCGGCGCCGCGTGCTTCACCACGTTCGTCACCGCCTCCTGCACGATCCGGTACACCGCCAGACCCACCGACTCCGGCACCGCTTCGGCCGATTCGTCCCGTCGCACGTCGAGACGTACGTCGACACCGCCGATCGCGGCCTGCCGGGCGAGCGCGGGCAACTCGTCCAGTCCGGGTTGCGGGGCGTACGGGGTGTCCTCGCGCAGGACACCGAGCACCCGGCGGACGTCGGTCAACGCGTTGCGACCGGTCTCCTCGATCACCCGCAGGGCGGCTCCCGCCTCGCGAGGGTCGGCCTCGGCGACGTGGTTGGCGACGGCCGCCTTCACCACGATGAGGCTGAGCGTGTGCGCGACCACGTCGTGCAGTTCCCTGGCCACCCGTAACCGCTCCTCGGCCGCAGCCTGACGGACCAGGTGCTCGCCCTGACGGACGGCGACGGCACGACGCTCCCGGACCAGCCAGCCGATCATCCCAGCCGGCACGATCATGACGGCGGCGTAGCCGACCGCGCCGGTCCGCGACCAGAGATCACTCTCGGTGAACATCAGGGCGATGCTCACCAGAGCGAGACAACCGGCGGCGCAGAGCACCGACCGGTGCGGGCTCGTCGACACGGCCACCGTGTAGACGGACAGACCGACGGCGAGCCCGGGCGCGGCGGCGGCGTAGTTGGGAACCACGCCGCTGATCAGGGCGACGGCGGCGACACAGCTGATCACGACGGCGACCGTGATCGGCCACTGTCGCCGGACGCCCAGCGGCAGCCCGAGGGCCATCCCGACGAGCACCGACACCCACAGCGGTTCGTGCACTCCACCCCGCAGCGGCGATTCCAACGCCGCGTACGGGCCGAGCAACCCGCCGACCGCCACGGCGAGTACGACGTCCACGGTGGCCAGTTCCGCCGGCCGGAGCCGCCGGGTCAGCAGGAAGGCGGTCACCTGCCCGAGCGTATCGGCCACCCGGACCGGGCGCGTCCACCCGCGGGTGGTCATCCTCAGGCAGGACGTCTGGTGCGTTCCAGGATCCCGGATCCGCTCCGGAGCGGACCGGAAAGTGTCCGCTCCGGCACGACGCCCGGCACCCGCCGGAGCCGGCACCCTGGCGGTCATGACCACACAGACGGTGACCCTGACCGGGTTACGCGCCGTGTACGGCACCGGGGCGCGCCGGGTGACGGCGCTCGACGACGTGACGACCAGCTTCGCCAGCGGCACGTTCACCGCGGTGATGGGCCCGTCGGGCTCGGGCAAGTCCACCCTGCTGCACTGCGCGGCCGGGTTGGACAGGCCCGCCGAGGGGACCGTCGTCATCGACGGCAGACGCCTCGACGACCTGGGCGAGGACGAGGTGACTCGGCTGCGCCGCGAGCGGATCGGCTTCGTGTTCCAGGCGTTCAACCTGGTATCGACGCTGACCGCGGCGCAGAACGTCGAGTTGCCGTTGCGCCTGGCCGGGCGCCGTCCGCCGGCCCGGGACGTCACTGCCGCGCTCGCCGCCGTCGGACTGGCCGGTCGGGCCGGGCACCGGCCGAGCGAACTGTCCGGCGGCGAGCAGCAACGCGTCGCCGTGGCCCGGGCGTTGATCACCCGTCCGGCGGTGGTCTTCGCCGACGAACCGACCGGGGCACTGGACAGCGCGGCGTCCCGGCAGATCCTGCGGCTGCTGCGCGCACTCGTTGACGACCACCGGCAGACCGTGGTGATGGTGACCCACGATCCGATCGCCGCCGCGTACGCCGATCGGGTCCTGCTGCTCGCCGATGGCCGCATCGTCGACGACATGACCGGCGGGATCACCGCCGCGGTCGTCGCCGCGCGGATCGCCGAGCAGGAGACGGCTCCGGCGGGAACCACCGTGGAGCGGTCGTGCTGAGTGTCCGACGGTCGGTGAGCGCGTTCGTGCTCGTCGCCGTCGGTGTGGCACTTGTCGCGGCGGCCACCCTGCTGCTCGCCTCCGGACGCCCGCGGGTGCCCGACCGGCTGGCATACGCGGCAGTCGTCGTTCAGAGCCCCGAGGCCGGTGCGCCGGCTGACTCGTTCGCGCCGACCCGGCCCTGGTCGGCCGCCAGGGCAGCGGAACTCACCAGCAGGCTGACCGAGGTGCCGGGTGTCACGGCCGTGGTGCCGGACCGGACCTTCTACGCCCAGGCGCTTGTCGACGGCCGGCCCCCTCCCACCGATGGCCAGCGCGAGGACGCCCACCAGGGGCACGGCTGGTCCAGCACCCGGCTGGGCGGGTTCCGTCTCACCGCCGGGCAGCCACCCCGGCAGGCCGGCGAGGTGGTCGTCGACCGTGCGCTCGGGCTGCCTCCCGGCGGGCCGGTCACCCTGCTCACGGCGGCAGGGCCCCAGTCGTACACCGTCACCGGTCTGGTCGATGCGCCCGGCGTCTACGTCGCGGACGAGGTCGCCGCCGCACTCGCGCCCGGTGTCCGGGCCATCGGTCTGCTCATCGCGCCGGACGCCGATGCCGAGGACGTCGCCGCGGCGGCTCGCGGTGTCGTCGGCGGCGACGGCCGGGCGCTGACCGCCGACGGACGCGGCGCGTTGGAACCTCGGGGCGACGCCCGCACCCGCTGGATCGGCATGCAGGTGCTCACCGCCACGGCGGCTCTCGCCGGCTTCGTCACGGTCTTCGTGGTCGCCTCCGCCTTCGCCTTCACGGTCGCGCAACGCCGCCGTGAGCTGGGTCTGTTACGCGCCGTCGGCGCCACAGGTCGTCAGGTCCGCCGCATGGTGTACGTCGAGGCGCTCGTCGTCGGTGTCACGGCCGGCCTCGCCGGGCTGCTGGTCGGCGCGGGGCTCGCTCCGGTGCTGGATCGACTGCTTGTCGACGCCGGATTCCAGCCGGCGACCTTCCGGGTCCGCTACGAGCCCTGGCCGGTCGCGGTGTCGCTCGCCGCCGGGCCGGTGATCGCGCTGCTGGCCGTCTGGTCGGCGTCGCGCCGCGCGGCACGCGTTCGCCCGCTGGAGGCGCTGCGTGCGGCGGCCGTGGAGCAGCGGCCGATCGGACGGCTACGGTCGCCACCGGGGCACTGCTCGTCGCGGTGGGGGCCGCCCTCAGCCTCGGTACCGCGACCTCCGACGACGCCCGCAGCGCCGCCACGTTCGCCCTCTACGCGGTGATGGCCCTGGTGGCTGGCGCCGCGGTGCTCGCCCCGGCGGTCGTCGGCCCGGTGGTGCGGATGCTGCGTGTGCCGGTGCGTCGACGAGGCGGTGCGATCGGCATGCTGATCCGGGCCGGGGCGTTGACCGCGACCCGACGAACCGCCTCGATCGCCGCCCCGGTGCTGCTCACGGTGGCGTTCGCGGTGCTGGTCTCCGGCATGGTGCGCACCACCACGGCCGCCTACGCGGCGGGTCGGGCCGGCGACGTGAACGCCGGTTGGATCGTCGTGCCCGACCGCACACCCGGCCTGTCGGACCAGGCCGTCACGGCGACCGGGGGGACCGCCCTGCTACCGACGACGGTCTTCGTGAGCGACCCGAGCACGCCGCCGGAGAACCGGCCACTGACCGCACTCGGCGTGGACCCGGCGGGCTTCGCCGCCGCGAACCGCGCGCTCACCGTCGTCGCCGGTTCCCTCGGCGACCTCAGCGGCGACGACACGGTGGTGCTCACCGCTACGGCGAACCGGCAGCCGACCGATCCGTTCGCGCTGATCTTCGCCGACGGGGAGCTGGTGTCGCTGCGCGTGGTGGCGGTCGTCACCGACGACTCGATCCCGGGCGACCTGCTGCTGCCCCGGTCGGTGGTGCGGAAGCACGACCCCTCGGCACTCTCCTCCGCGGTGTACGTCCGGGAGCGGATCGATCCTCCGCCCGGAGCGCGGATTCTCGACGTTGCCGCATGGGCGGCCGAGGCGGACCGTGCGGAGGATCGTCTCGTCTGGCTCGCCACGCTGCTGCTGATCGCTGTCTCGGCCGGCTACGGAGCCGTCGCGGTGGCGAACACGCTGCTGATGGCCGCTGCCGGTCGGGTGCCGGACCTGCGGCTGATCCGGCTGGCCGGCGCGACCCGCAGGCAGGTCATCTGGCTGGTCACGGCCGAGTCCGCCCTGGTGGTGCTGATCGGCGCGCTGCTCGGAGGCGCTGTCGCGTTCGTCGGTCTACTGAGCATCCGTGCCGGGCTCGCCGAGCAGGCCGGTGTACCGGTCGACCTGGTGGTGCCGTGGTCGGTGGTCGGCGGGGTGGTGGGCCTCTGCCTGCTGCTGGCGGCGCTGGCGAGCGCGCTGCCGACCTGGCGGTCACTACGCCATCCGGCCGCGCGGCCCCCCGTCGACGTCGTGGGGTGAAAGTGTGCCTAGTCGTACGATCGGATCCTCGGACGAGGATGAACGGGGGCGTCGATGCGTGTGGGAAGGATCAGCCGGGCGGCGACACGAACTCTCCGAAGCGGACCAGCGCACCGGAAAGAGACTCGCCGAGCGGATCCGGCCCAAGCTCGAGGCGCTTCGCGAGGCGGGGGACTTCGCGCCGGGCTCCACCCGGCGAGCGCTGCTCGACCTGGCATCGCGGCGGACGCCATCGAGGTCACCGGCTCGGCTGTCGAATTCGGCTGCCTGGAGCCGTTCTCGCATTGACGACGACGAACCGCCCTATGTCGCTCTGGTGACTGCATCAGCCCGGCGCTGTGGCCCATCGTGATCCCGGCGGCTCTTGTGAGGGCCCGCGGAGGAGGGACAACGTGACGGTACAGGTCGGCTCGCTCGTCTACCGGGACAAGAATCTGCCCCAGCACGCCGCTGCGGTGGGGGCTGTGTCAGCCGGGATACCTGCTCTGCTGTTCGGCAGCTCGACGAAGCTGTGGAAGTTCGTCGACGTCGACGCGCTGGCCAAGGCGCTGGCAGTGCTGCTGCAAGCGAAGTGGGCCGGCGGGTCGGTCGCGCCGCCCCCCGCAGTCGCGCTGAGCTACGTCGCTCCGTCCGGTGCGGAGAAGCCTGGCACGGTGCGTATCGGCCGGGGTCAGGCGGTTGTCGAGTACTCCACCCTGCTCGACCTGCAGCAGGCCGAGGTGTACCAGGCGCTGGTTCAGGGTGCGGCGTGGCTGGGCAGCCCCGGATTCGCCGCGCTGGCCGCGGACACGGTGGCCGATCGCTGGCGGTTTGGCGACTGGAGTGACGTGGCCACGTCGTTGCAGGGGTGGGTGCCGGGCACCGGATATCCGCAGCAGTTGATGGCCTACCGCGTGGTCCGGCATCCGGCGAGTGTGCTGACCTGGTATGACCCGGTGAACATGACGTTCAGCCGCTTCCAGTTCGACAACTTCTTCGGCGCCTGTGGCCCCACCGCCAAGTACCTCGTCGGCCGTATCCAGGACCTCGGCGGCCACGTGGAGCTGTTGGCCGAGGAGAAGGGACTGTACGGCGCCAACGGCGCTGCCAAGCTGACCCAGCTGGTCCAGGCCACCTATCCGAACCCGGTTCTGATCAACGTGGTGAACGACGCCATCCACGAGTTCGTTCTGGAGCGAGCCACCGATGGAACGGCTGCGCTGTTTCAGGGATATCTCGGCGCGTACGACGCGTTCTGGTGGGCCGAGTTCGATCGGAGCCATGTCAGCCTCAGTGGCAACGAGCTGAGCACCTTGCGGGACCTGCGTACCACCTACGGCGGTGGTCGGGCAGTGCCGTTGCCTACCCTGCTGGCCAACCTGGGCACCTTCATGCAGGTCGACCAGCTGCGCAACGCTGGTATCGCCTGGCGGGCGCTGCCGTTCCTGCCCCGAGAACGCTTCAATGACGACGGGTTGCCCAGCTTCGACGTCAAGGTATGGCAGATCACCCAACCGCAGGCAGTGCTGAGCGCGTTGCGGGCTCGCCAGATCATCGACCAGCAGTTCGCCTCGTGGCTGTGTCTGGCCGTGCTCAAGGAGGCCGAGAAGGCCGCCCCGCAGTAGCGGGCAAGGCCAGCCGTCCTCGTGCCGACAAACCAGCCGGCATTCTGGAGTTGATGAAGGTGCTCGCCGGGCGCCTTGGCGGGTGGCGTTGGTGCGTCAACTCGGGGATGATCATCGCCATGTCCGAGCATGATCTGGCCGGAACCTGGCGTGGAATCATCCGAGGGGACGGCAAGTCCTGGGTCGTATTCGCCCACGGCACGTGCGTCGTACTCCCAGACCCCGGACCCAGCGCCGACCTCGCCGCCCAGGCCGTCGACATCCTCCGCGAGTACGGCCCCGTCTACGCCGGCTCACCTGCTGGAGACTTCGGTACCGTCACCCTCGATCCTGGTCCCGGATGGGTGGTCTACGGCCACCACAACGACGTGCTGACCTATGTGGGGCCCGACGAGGTCTCGGACATCAGCGATCTGGCCGTTGGTCTGTACGGACGCGGAAAGCGAGACCAGGACGGCCATGAGCTGAACGTCGTACACGTCGAGGACAAACGGCCGCGGTGAATCGGAGCGGAGCGTCCGTCGTCGGACGTCGAAGCGGAACCTGGAGCCCCGAGCGCACTCGATCATGAAGTCGCGTTGCGGGTGGGTGCAGAGCGGGTCGCGTACAGCGATGCCAGGAGTTGTAACCGGTCCGAGTCGGCGCTGCCCGGCTCGGCGGTGAAGACCAGCATGACGGGGCCGGGGTTTCCCGGTAGGGGGTAGGTGTCCCAGTCCAGGACGATGTCGCCTACCTCGGGAAACCGGAAGGTCTTGGTGCCGCTCACCGACTCGCGTACGTCGTGCTGCGCCCACAGCCGCCGGAACTCGGCGCTGCGGATGCTCAGTTCGCCGACGATCGCGGTGGCGCGTGGGTGGCTGGGGTCGGTGGCGACGGCGGCGCGCATCATGCCGATGTAGTCCAGCGCCTGCTGCTCCCAGTCCGGGCAGCTACGCTCGTCGGTCAGCGTGTCGTCGAACAGCAGCAGGAGCATGTTGAGCCGGTCGGCCGGGTAGGCGTCCGGGTCGCCGAGGAGCGCCTGCGCCATCGGGTTCCAGTCGAGCAGGTCGAGATGCCGGCCGAGGATGACCGCAGGGGTGTCCAGCACCCGCAGCAGGCGTCGGGTGCCCTCCGGTACCCGCTCCGGATCGCGGTCCACGCGGGCGGGCGCGGGCCGGCGGGCGGCGTGGGCCAGGGTGAACAGGTGCCGACGTTCCTTGTGGTCGAGACTGAGCGCGCCGGCGAGGGCGTCCAGGACGTCGTCGGACGGGCGTACCTCCCGGCCTTGCTCGATCCGCTGGTAGTAGTCGGTGCTCAGCCCGGCCAGCAGGGCCAGCTCCTCGCGCCGCAGCCCGGTGACCTTGCGTCGGCCGCCCGGCTCCAGGCCGACGTCGTGTGGACGCAACCGGCCACGCCGAGCGCGTAGGAAGTCGCCGAGTTCCCGAGCGTACGGATGGGGACCGTTCATGCCGCAAGTGTGCCGTGGCGCGAACCGCCGAAGGTAGGCCCGGCAGACCTAGGCAACCGAGAACGATCGAACCGCCCCGGATCGCTCCTAACGTCGATGGCCCCAGCGCACCGGCACCTTCAGGAGCAGCAGATGACCGGATGGAGCACCGACCGTATCCCCGACCAGCACGGCCGGGTCGCCGTCGTGACCGGCGCGAACTCGGGCCTCGGCCTGGTCACCGCCACCGAACTGGCCCGCCACGGCGCCCACGTCGTGCTCGCCGTACGCAACACCCTCGCCGGTGCGGAGGCCGCCCGCCGGATCGGCGGCGACGTCGAGGTCCGCGAGCTGGACCTGGCCTGCCTGGCCTCCGTGCGGGCCTTCGCGGCGAAGCTGGCCGGCGACCACCCGGCGATCGACCTGCTCGTCAACAACGCCGGTGTGGTGCTGCTCGGCCCGCGCCGCACCTGCGCCGACGGATTCGAGCTGCACCTCGCCACCAACATGCTGGGCCACTTCGCGCTGACCGGCCTGCTGCTCGGGAACCTGGCCGCGGCGCGGGAAGCCCGCGTGGTCAGCCTCAGCTCGATCACTCACCGGAGCGCGCACCTGGACTTCGCTGACCTGATGTTCGAACGGGACTATCGGGCAGCCGCCGCCTACGGCCGGTCCAAGCTCGCCACCACGATCTTCGGCGTCGAACTGGACCGCCGCCTGCGCGCCGCCGGAGCGCCGATCGTCAGCGCGCTGGCCCACCCCGGTCTCACCCGCACCAACCTGACTCCGCGTGCCTGGGAGCACCGTGGCCGGTTCGGGCGAATGATCGCCTGGGGCGGGCTGTTGGCAACCCAGCCGGTGGAGCGCGGCGCGCTGCCGCAGTTGCGCGCCGCGACCGAGCCCGGGGTACGCGGCGGCCAGTTCTTCGGCCCGTCCGGGCTCTGGGAGACGCGGGGCCGGGTCACCGAGGCCCGGCTCAGCCGGGAGGCCGCCGACCCGGCCGTCGGCACGCGGCTGTGGGCGGCAGCCGAGGACCTGACCGGGGTCACCTACCTCTGACGACGCGGTGGTGGGCGTTAGAGTCGCCGGTCATGGGACTTCTCACCTTCAGCTTCAACGTCACCCTGGACGGTTGCGTCGACCATCAGGAGGGAGTCGCCGACGACGAGACGCACGCCTTCTTCACCCGTCTCATGGACGAGGGCGGAGCGATGCTGTGGGGTCGCGTCACCTACGAGATGATGGAGAGCTACTGGCCGGCCGTCGCCCGCGGCGACGTGGAGGCGCCGCCGGCCATCCGAGAGTGGGCGGTCAAGCTGGAGGCCAAGCCGAAGTACGTGGTGTCGTCGACGCGTCAGGACTTCCCGTGGGCGAACAGCCACCACATCGCCGGTGATCTGCGTGAGGGCGTGCGGAAGCTCAAGGACGCGACCCCGGCCGGGGTCCTGCTCGCAAGCGGCAAGCTCGCGACCGAGCTCGACCGGCTGGACCTGATCGACGAGTACAAACTGCTCGTCCATCCCCGGATCGCCGGTCACGGCCCGACGCTGTACCAGGACGGGCTGCCCGGTACGCGCCGGCTGGAACTGCTCTCCGCGGAGCCGCTGCGCAACGGTGCGGTGGCGATGCACTACCGCCGCGCGGGCTGAACCACAGCAGTCCGTCGCCGGCCGGCTCACCCGGCAACCCGGGGTCCTCCTCGGACTTCCCGTGCAGCGCCGACCGACCCGGGTTCACAGGCCGAGACCGCCCACGACGGTGACCTCCTGCCCGGTGAACTCGCCCGTGAGCATGGGCATCGCCTTGTTGATCGCAGCCCTGGTCTCGGGAAGTTGGAGGGACGCGTCGTGCTGCTCCTTGCTCTCCCACACCTCGCTCACCCAGATCGTGACGTCATCGGTGTCCGAGACGCTGACGACGTACAGCTGGCATCCGATCAGCCGCAGCCCCTCGACGCCGCGAAGCAGGATGTCCACCACCTCGTCGCGGTGGCCCGGTGTGCTCTTCATCGATCCGATGTATCCGTACGGCACAACCGCTCCCTGATGGTCGAGGGGCCGCGTTCACGGGTGAGCGCGATCCGAACCTCGGAGGTTACGTGTTCGTGGTCGTCGTGTGGTGCCGTGGTGTGAGGTGGAGCGCCGGCCGGAAGCCGCGCCACCCGCCGGTGCCGGCCGGCTGGGTCAGCAGCCCAGGCTCTCCTGGTACGACCTGGGGACATCGCCGTCGGCGACCTGGTCGGCGATCTCCCAGACGACCTCCGGGTAGTCACCCTCGTCGTTCATGTCGTGCAGCACCTTCCACCGGTGGCTGCTGCGCAACGCGGCCGCCGCCTGCTCGACCGCCTGGGTGTCACCGGCCGAGTCGGCCCGGATCCACTCGGCGATCCAGTCGCAGGTGACCCTGCCGGCCACTGCGGCGCCGAACTGGTACGGGTCGTTGGCCCCGGCGTTGTCCAGTACCGACACGTCGAAGCCCGGCGGGGACGGCAGGTCGGCGAGAATCCTGGCGGCTTCCTCCCGGACGTCGCCGGGCGTGACGATCTCCGGCGGCAGCGCATCGAGGAACGACTCGGCATCCACCTTGATCACGTGGGTGAGGATCCCGTCGAAGGTGGCCCGCGTCCAGTTGCCCCCGGTGCGCACCTCGACGAACGTGCCGTCCTGCGGTTCGCGCATGGCCGACATGTCGTTCTCGCTGTAGGTGAAGACGCTGGCCGGTCGGTCCGCCACGGTGGTCGCCTCCGGTCTGCTCACCTGCAGCCGGTCGTCGTAGTAGTCCTGGTACTGCTCGTCCGGGTACCAGTTCATCTCCAGGCTGCGGTCGCCGTTGCGGAATTCGATGGTGCCGCTCTCCTCGGCGAACCCGTAGACGCTCGTCGCGTTCCAGCCCGGCTCGTCGATCAGCAGGCGCGGGTGCTGCTGCGCGGCCTTCAGGTCGAGTTCCCGCCCGCTGATCGCGGCCGTGCCCACGCCGGGCAGGCCGGTCGGTCCGGCGTACCGGTCGTCGGGCGGCGTGGACCAGACCGACGAGGCGACGACGATGCCGGCCACGGCGGCCGCGGCGGCTGCAGGGCCGGCGAGTCGACGGACGAGGGTACGGCGTAGCGGTCTCGCCGGCACCGAGTCGGGTTTCGGGGTGGACATGATCTCCTCCAGGAGCTGCTCATCCGCCCCGGCGAGGCGCTTGATGATCTCAGGCCGATAGGGGTCGACGTCGCGGATCAGGCGGTCGAGGTGGTCGTCGGTCATCTGCCCTCCTTCGGAACGGGTACGGCCAGGACATCGAGTACATGTCCGGGCGCTTCTGGATCGTCACCGACGAGTTCGCGCAGCCGGGCCCGCGCCCGCGACAGGCGGGTCCGGGCTGCGGTCGCGCTCACCCCGACCACCCTCGCCGCCTCCCGGGGCCGCAGGCCCTCCCACGCGACGAGCAGCAACATCTCCCGGTCCGTGTCGTTCAGTCGACTCAGCGCGGCCTGCACCGCGAGTCGCTGCGGCACCTCGTTGCCGGGATCGGGTGTGGCGAACGCGGTCAGGCACTGCCGGAGCCGCTCACCCAACCGCTCCCGGCGGATCCCGCTGCGGTGGTGGTTCGCCAACACCCGGCGGGCAACTCCGTACAGCCACAGCCGGACCTCATCGTCGCGCGGCAGGTCGGCGCTGCGCCGCCACGCCACCAGGAAGGTCTCCGCGACCACGTCGGCGGCGTCCTCCGGCTGCTGGACACGACGTGAGGCGTACGCGAGAAGCGCTTCGAAGTTGCCGGCGTAGACGCGCCGGAACCGATCCTCAGAGCTCACGTTCTTTGTATGTCCGGCACCAGGCGCATCGTGACACCACGATATCGTCGGCCGACCGGGTCAGCTGTCACCAACGTACCGCCGAACTCACCGTGCACCTGCTCGTCGTGGGGCCGCCGCCGGCCTGGATCGCCTCGTCAGCGCTCGACCGGGTCCCGGGTGAGACAGAGCAGGGCGATGTCGTCGCGCCGCGGCGACGGACCGACGCCGCCGGCCAGAATGTGATCCAGGATCTCGGCCGGGTCGAGGCGGGGTGCGCTGTGCACTGCCGCGCACAGCTCCGCCAAGCCCCGGTCGAGGGGATGGCTGCGGTCCTCGACGAGTCCGTCGGTGTACAGCACCAAGGTGGCGGCGGGTGGGAGGTCGAAGCGGTCCTCACGGTAGAGAACCGAGTCCGAGACACCCAGGGCCGGGTGCGTGGCGAGGCGGACCAGGCCGGTGGTGTGTGCGTCGCGCAGGATCGGGGCCGGATGTCCGGCAAGCACTGCGGTGACGGCACCCTCGGCGACGTCCAGTTGCAGGTAGCAGCAGGTGGCCATGGTGTTCAGCCGCAGCGTCCGGATGAGGTGGTTGACGTTGTTCATGACCGTGGCCGGCCGCTGCCCGGTGATGGCGTACGCGCGCAGGGCGTCCCGGACCTGACCCATCGTCGCTGCGGCCGCGGTGTTGTGGCCGGCGACATCGCCGATCGCGACGGCGACGACGCCGTCACTGATGGGAATGATGTCGTACCAGTCGCCGCCTACTTCGGCGCCGCGGGTCCACGGCAGGTACCGGGCCGCGTGTCGCAGCCCCGCCGTCTGCGGCAGCGTCGCCGGCAGCAGCGCGTGCTGCAGTTCGGAGGCGATCGACACGCTGGTTTCGAACAGCATCGCCCGCTGAAGTGCCTGGGCGCCCAGCCCCGCCAGGGCGGTCAGCGTCGATCTGGTGTCGGGATCGAAGTCGCGTGGTTCCCGATAGCCGACGACGAGCGCACCCAGCACCTCGCCGGCCACGGTCAGCGGGAGGAAAGCCCACGCCTGGCGGGACCCGGGCGGAACGGCCGTCTCCGGGTCGGGCTGAGCGGCGTGGAACTGTGCCAGTGAGGTCAGGTAACAGGGCTGTCCGGTGTGGGCGACGGCCGCCGCCGGGTAGCAGTGCTCGATCGGCAGGTCGTGCAGCCGCGCGATGACCTCTGGTTCGTACCCGGCGTGGTAGGCAAGGCGCAGGGACTGCTCCTGGCGCAGGAGCAACGCCAGGGACTGCCCGCCGGCCGAGGGCCGCAGCACCGATCCGATGGCGGCATACACCTGCGCTGTCGTGCTCGCCGCCACCAACGCCACGGTGACGCTTTCCAGGCTGCGGGCGCGGGCGACGGCCTTCTCGGCGCGGGCCACGCTGTCGGCCAGCTGTCGCTGTTTGTCGACCTGCTCAGTGATCTCCCGGAACGACACCGCGACATGACCGCCGCTGGTACGCCCCACCTTGATCTCCCACACCTGACTGATCTCGGGATAGGTCAACTCCTGCCGCCACGGCTCCCCGGTCTCGGCCACCGTGCGATAGCGATCGAACAGCCCGCTGTCCCAGCTGTGGGCAGAGACATCGCTGAGCCGCTGACCGATCACGTCCTCCACGCTGCGGCCGGTCATCTTGGCCCCGACCTGGTTGACGTACTCGCAGACGAAGTCGACGATCGCTGCACCGGCATCCCGCACCGGACGCAGCACCGTGAACCCGTCGAACGCGGTGTCGAGCATGTCGTACAGCCGTACCGCACCGGCCGACTGCGGAGACACCGTCACCTGACGCAGATCCACGCACCGCACCATGATCCCGTCGCGGTACGGACCCACCCGGAACTCGAAATGTCCGGTGATGGACTGCCGCTCGTAGTAGACCGTGCGTAAGGCCGGCTTCCCCGTCTCCACGACCGACCGGTAGAACGGGAGCGTCCCGTCGTGCACGGTCTCCGGCCACAGGTGCCGGTAGCGGCGACCGATCAACTCGGCGCGCGACCGTCCGACCAGGCCGCACCCCGCGTCGTTGATGTAGGCCAGTTCGAAATCAACGATCAGGCGACCCTCGTGCACCGCCCGGGCCAGTATCCAGCCCTGCGGTTCCAGGTCCAGCATGGCGAGCACCTGAGCGTCAGGCAGCCAGTCGTCCACCTCGCCACCTCCCTCACGCGCCATCGCCGCGCGCAGAGGCATCATCGCCTGCCGACGTCACCTTCACCTAATGTCGTAATCCCTCCGACGCGGAGCACCTCGCTCAGCCGGTCGCGTCGCCGCAGCGCCGACTCGACAGGTACGACCACGGCGGCCGTCGCCAGCAGCGCCACGCCCACCAGGCCGAGCAGCCACCACGGCAGGACCGCCGCCGGGTCGGCGGCCTGCCCGGTGAGCAGCCGTAGCTCGAGCGGGCCGAGGGTCAGGTGGGCGAGCAGGGCCCCGAGTAGCGGGCCGCAGCAGGCGGCGACCACGACCGGCGGCAGCAGTTCGCCCGCGGCGACCCAGCGGATGTCGCGTGGCCGCAGGCCGAGGGTCCGCAGTCGGGTCAGGGTCTGCCACCGCTCCGACGCGCACCGGCGGCGGCGGCGAGCGTGAGGCCGAGCAGGCCCAGCGCCACCAACACCGCGGCGACCGTCCACGCCAGCCGGGAGATCCCCGCGGTCAGCGGACCACCCGCTGTGCCCGCAGGACGTCCGTGCGTAGCACCACGTCGGCGGAGACGCCGCTGTTCGACACGGCCCGCGCCGCGCCGGGGCCGGTCGCCCAGACGGTGTTGGGAACGGCGGGCAGCCCCGCGTCGGCGAGCCGAGGCCTCCACGATGACGACGTCGGCGGCGCCGCCGACGGCGGGAGCAGTGCCGACCGCGGCGAGACCGATCGCCGGGGCGTCGTCGGGCCAGCCGCAGCCGCATGCCGGTCCGCAGGTCGCCGCTGCTCGAACGGACCAGAGCCGGGACGTCAGGGTCGGGACCGGGTGCGGCGAGCCGGGCCAACGCCGGCGCGTCGGGTAGCGGGGTGGTGGCCAGCAGGCGCTGGAACGCGACGGCGTCCACGACGACCAGGCGTGGGGTGAGCAGTGCCGATTCGGTGAACACGTGCCGAGTCGGTCACCTGCGCGACGACGACCTGCTCCACCCCGGGTGCGGCGGCGATGCGCTCGGCGAGCGCGGGCGTCGCGGCGTCGGCATCGGCGTCGACGTCGAGGCGGGCGTCGGCGCCGACGGCGCTCCACGCGCCGTCGGTCAGACCACGGGCGACGGTGGTGCCGACGACAAGGGCGAACGACGCGAGCGCCGTGGCGCTGACAAGTGCCAGCAACGGCAGCGCGCGTCCGGCCGTGGTGGCCGCCTGGGCGGCACCGAACACGGCCAGCGGGCGGCGCGAGCGCAGGGCCTGCCGGAGCGCGAGCCGCACTCCGACGGGTAGCAGCCGCAGCAGGACGAGCGTGCCGGCGAGCACGCCCAGCGCCACGGCGCTGACCGGTAGGACCAGGTCGCCGGTCAGCTCGCCGGTCAGCTCGCCGGTCAGCTCGCCGGTGTCGCCGTCGGCGGCGACGGGTAGCAGCCCGCGCTGGTGCAGGGTCACGACGGCGGCGACCGCGGCGATCAGCACAGCGACCTCCACGGCGGCGCGGCGCAACCGACCGGTGGCCAGGATCCGGCGGCGCGCGGCCGGGTTGGCGGGTTGACGCCGGTCGCGGCTGGCGCGGGCGGCGGCGAGGATGCCGAACGTCGGCCCGCCGACAGCACCGGCCAGGACCACGGGAACGGTCCAGGTCCAGGAGACGCCGGGAGCGACCGCGCGGGCGAGCGCGAGCCCGACGGCGGCGGCCGACAGGGACACCAGGCTGGACTCGATGAGCAGTTCCGCACCGAGGTCGGGTAGCGCAGCCCCACGCTGCCGGGCGGCGCTCAGCACAGCGGTACGCCGGCGGACCAGCAGATCGGCGGCGAGCAGCAGGACCAGCACCGTACCGGTCAGGAGCCCGGCGAGCAGGACGGCGGCCTGTGCCGAGGCGGCACTGATCTGGGTACGGGCGTCGCGCACCACGGTGTCGAGCTGTGATTCCCATTTCAGGGACTGGTCGCGGGCACCTGACGAGCCGGAGGTCGCCTTGAGCGTGACCACCTGCCTGACGAGCGTCGCGGTGGCGTCCCAGGCGAGCGCGTCGGGTTCGGGGGCGAAGTGGACGGTGCGCCGCAGCTGGTCCTCGTCGAAGGCGAGCCGGGCGTCCGGCAGCGACTCGCGCGACAGCAGTCCGGCGATCCGGGTGGTGCCCACGCCGTCGGCGCCGGGCACGGGTCGCAGCAGGGCCGGGGCGAGTCGCCAGGCGGGGTCGGCGCTGTCCACGGGTCGGTAGATCCCGCTGATCCGGACGTCCTTGTCGTGGCCCTGACCGTCCCGGACCGGAATTCGATCGCCGGGGCCGAGGTGCAGGGCGGCGGCGTCCGCCTCGGACAGGCCGACCTGTATCGGCCAGGGCGGTCCGTTGTGGGGGATCTCGGCGGACCGCCCGGGTGTGGCGGGGCCGGGTGCGTCGCCGGCGATCCAGGTCACGTCCGGGCCGCCGAAGTCATCGGCCAGGTAGGTGACCTGGAGGGTACGCGGTCGGTCGCCGTCGGTGATGGTGAGGCTCGGGCTGGTGACAACGGCGATGGGCGGCAGCAGCGCCGCGTCCAGGTCGGTCCCGAGCGCGTACGTCGCCCGGGCGCGGAAGTCGTCGACGTCCTCGGCGAGGCGGGGCATCCGGATCCGCCCGCCGGTGGGACCGTCGTCGCGTGCCCAGTTGGCGTGGACGAGGACG
>NZ_SAIY01000004.1 GCF_010560025.1 Verrucosispora sioxanthis | reverse complement strand
GCCCCGGCCGCGATGATGATGGCGGGTCCGGCCGCCGGTGGCGCCGCTGCCGAGGCCGAGCCGGAGAAGGACGAGTTCGACGTCATCCTCGACGCCGACGGCGGCAAGAAGATCCAGGTCATCAAGGTCGTGCGTGAGCTGACCGGCCTGGGCCTCAAGGAGGCCAAGGACCTGGTCGAGGCCGCTCCGAAGCCGGTCCTGGAGAAGGTCAACAAGGAGACCGCGGACAAGGCCAAGGCCAAGCTCGAGGGTGAGGGCGCCAAGGTCACCCTCAAGTGACCTGAGTTCCCACCTGGCCGTCCCGGCTCACATGAACCGGGCACCGCACGTCCCAGTGGGCGGCGATCCGACAGTGGATCGCCGCCCGCCGTGTTCGTGGGCCGCCGCACCCGGCATGAGCAGGGTGTCGAGCCAGGTTCGCGGCGCGTCGACCAGAGCCGGCGGGCTCGCCCGTGGGTGGGAAAGAGGGCCGATGCCGACGAGGGCCCTTGACGCGGCCCTGGACTGCCAGGCACGCTGACATCTGCAAGACCTTCCGCGCTTGCGACGGCCACCGCGCGGGTAATGCAGCGGCAGCTCCACTCGCCACGCAGACCCGAGCGGCCCGGCAGGGACGTTGCGTTCCGAGCGGCCCGGTTCGACCCGTTCGAGGGGTCCCGAGGCACGTTCCGCGACAACCTGCGGGGTGGGCTGGACAGCGGTTAGCCTCTCGGCTACACTGCTAGTTTGCGCTGCCTTCCGACTTGACCCCTGCTCGGAAATGTCCGTTTGTGGATATTTTCTGGTGGGGTCATTGGAGTGCACGCGTACCAGCCGTTCTGCAGCACCGGTCCTCGGAAGGACGCATCTTGGCAGCTTCCCGCCCTGCGAAGACCAGTCGTACGTCGAGCGCATTCGCTCCCCGCCGAGTTTCCTTCGGTCGGATCACCGAACACCTCGAGGTCCCCAACCTCCTCGCCATTCAGAACGAGTCCTTCGACTGGCTCGTCGGCAACGAGGCTTGGCAGGGCCGGTCGGCGGACGACCCGCACGCACGCTCGGGTCTCGCGGAAATCCTCGACGAGATCAGTCCCATTGAGGACTTTTCCGGCACTATGTCGCTTTCCTTCTCGGCGCCGCGCTTCGACGAGGTCAAGGCCTCGATCGAGGAGTGCAAGGAGAAGGACCTCACCTACTGCGCGCCACTGTTCGTGACCGCGGAGTTCACCAACAACACCACCGGCGAGATCAAGAGCCAGACGGTGTTCATGGGTGACTTCCCGATGATGACGCCGAAGGGCACCTTCATCATCAACGGCACCGAGCGTGTGGTGGTCAGCCAGCTCGTCCGCTCGCCGGGCGTGTACTTCGACAAGCAGCCGGACAAGACCTCCGACCGCGACCTCTCCAGCGTCAAGGTCATCCCGAGTCGGGGTGCCTGGCTGGAGTTCGACATCGACAAGCGCGACACGGTCGGCGTTCGCATCGACCGTAAGCGTCGGCAGGCCGTCACGGTGCTGCTCAAGGCCATCGGATGGTCGGCCGAGCAGATCCGTGAGAAGTTCGGCTGGTCCGAGCTGATGATGACCACGCTCGAGAAGGACCACATCGCCGGCCAGGACGAGGCGCTACTCGACATCTACCGCAAGCTGCGCCCTGGCGAGCCGCCGACCCGCGAGAACGCCCAGACCCTGCTCGACAACCTCTTCTTCAACCCGAAGCGGTACGACGTAGCCAAGGTCGGTCGGTACAAGTTCAACAAGAAGCTCGAGCTGGACGTGCCGATCACCACCGGCACGCTCACCGAGGACGACATCGTCGCCACCGTGGAGTACCTCTGCCGGCTGCACGCCGGTGAGGAGGGCTACGAGGCCGACGACATCGACCACTTCGGCAACCGGCGGCTGCGTACCGTGGGCGAGCTGATCCAGAACCAGGTTCGGGTCGGCCTGTCCCGGATGGAGCGGGTCGTCCGGGAGCGGATGACCACCCAGGACGTCGAGGCGATCACGCCGCAGACCCTGATCAACATCCGGCCGGTCGTCGCCGCGATCCGGGAGTTCTTCGGCACCTCGCAGCTGTCCCAGTTCATGGACCAGACCAACCCGCTGGCGGGCCTGACCCACCGGCGACGGCTGAGCGCGCTCGGCCCCGGTGGTCTGTCCCGGGAGCGGGCCGGCTTCGAGGTCCGCGACGTGCACCCGTCCCACTACGGCCGGATGTGCCCGATCGAGACGCCGGAAGGCCCGAACATCGGTCTGATCGGCGCGCTGTCCACCTTCGCCCGGGTCAACCCGTTCGGCTTCATCGAGACGCCGTACCGGAAGGTCATCGACGGTCGGGTCACCGACCAGATCGACTACCTGACCGCGGACGAGGAGGACCGGTTCGTCAAGGCGCAGGCCAACGCCCCGCTGCGGGCCGACGGCTCGTTCGCCGAGGACCGGGTCCTGGTCCGGCGTAAGGGCGGCGAGACCGAGGACGTCGCGCCGGGTGCCGTGGACTACATGGACGTGTCGCCGCGGCAGATGACCTCGGTCGCGACCGCGATGATCCCGTTCCTTGAGCACGACGACGCCAACCGCGCCCTGATGGGCGCGAACATGCAGCGTCAGGCGGTGCCGCTGGTCAAGGCCGAGTCTCCGCTGGTCGGCACCGGCATGGAATACCGTGCCGCCGTCGACGCCGGTGACGTGGTCGTGGCCGAGGTCGGTGGCGTGGTCGAGGACCTCTGCGCCGACTACATCACGGTCCACCAGGACGACGGCCACCGCCGGACGTACCTGCTGCACAAGTTCCGCCGCTCCAACGCCGGTTCCTGCGTCAACCAGAAGCCGGTGGTCTTCGAGGGCGACCGCGTCGAGGCCGGCCAGGTCATCGCCGACGGGCCGTGCACCGACGAGGGCGAGATGGCGCTCGGGCGCAACCTCCTGGTGGCGTTCATGTGCTGGGAGGGCCACAACTACGAGGACGCGATCATCCTGTCGCAGCGCCTCGTGCAGCAGGACGTGCTCACCTCGATCCACATCGAGGAGCACGAGGTCGACGCCCGGGACACCAAGCTCGGCCCGGAGGAGATCACCCGCGACATCCCGAACGTCAGCGAGGAAATGCTCGCCGACCTCGACGAGCGCGGCATCATCCGGATCGGTGCCGAGGTCGTTCCCGGCGACATCCTGGTCGGCAAGGTCACGCCCAAGGGCGAGACCGAGCTGACCCCGGAGGAGCGACTGCTCCGCGCGATCTTCGGTGAGAAGGCGCGGGAGGTCCGGGACACCTCGCTGAAGGTGCCGCACGGCGAGACCGGCACGGTCATCGGCGTGCGTACCTTCTCCCGGGAGGACGGCGACGAGTTGCCGCCGGGCGTCAACGAGCTGGTCCGGGTCTACGTCGCCCAGAAGCGGAAGATCCAGGACGGTGACAAGCTCGCCGGTCGACACGGCAACAAGGGCGTCATCTCCAAGATCCTGCCGGTCGAGGACATGCCGTTCCTGGAGGACGGCACCCCTGTCGACATCGTGCTCAACCCGCTGGGTGTGCCGAGCCGGATGAACATCGGCCAGGTGCTGGAGACTCACCTGGGCTGGGTGGCCAAGACGGGCTGGCAGGTCGAGGGGGACGACGCCGAGTGGAAGCGGCAGCTGCAGAGCATCAGCGCCGACTCCTCCGAGCCGGACACCAACGTGGCCACTCCGGTCTTCGACGGTGCCCGCGAAGAGGAGATCTCCGGTCTGCTCGCGTCGACCCTGCCCAACCGGGACGGCAAGCAGCTGATCGGGGCCACCGGCAAGGCGCAGCTGTACGACGGTCGTTCCGGCGAGCCGCTGCCCGACCCGATCGCCGTCGGCTACATCTACATCCTGAAGCTCAACCACCTGGTCGACGACAAGATCCACGCTCGGTCGACCGGCCCGTACTCGATGATCACGCAGCAGCCGCTGGGTGGTAAGGCGCAGTTCGGTGGTCAGCGCTTCGGTGAGATGGAGTGCTGGGCGATGCAGGCCTACGGTGCCGCGTACGCCCTGCAGGAGCTGTTGACGATCAAGTCCGACGATGTCCTCGGCCGGGTGAAGGTCTACGAGGCCATCGTCAAGGGCGAGAACATCCCCGAGCCGGGCATCCCGGAGTCGTTCAAGGTGCTGCTCAAGGAGCTGCAGTCGCTGTGCCTCAACGTCGAGGTGCTCTCCAGCGACGGTGTGGCCCTGGAGATGCGCGAGACCGACGACGAGGTGTTCCGGGCCGCGGAGGAACTGGGTATCGACCTGTCCCGGCGCGAGCCGAGCTCGGTCGAGGAAGTGTGACGTTGGGGTTTCGGGGCGGGGCGACCCACTCCGGGCGGTCAGGCTTGATCCCTTCTTGGGTCACCCCGCCCCGAAACCAAAACCCGGTGAGCTGCTGACGCACCAAGCGACGTGTGAGGGATTTGAACGTGCTCGACGTCAACTTTTTCGACGAGTTGCGAATTGGGCTGGCGACCGCGGACGACATTCGTCAGTGGTCGCACGGCGAGGTCAAGAAGCCCGAGACGATCAACTACCGCACCCTCAAGCCGGAGAAGGACGGGCTCTTCTGTGAGAAGATCTTCGGTCCGCAGCGGGACTGGGAGTGCTACTGCGGTAAGTACAAGCGGGTCCGGTTCAAGGGCATCATCTGTGAGCGCTGCGGCGTCGAGGTGACCCGCTCGAAGGTCCGCCGTGAGCGGATGGGCCACATCGAGCTGGCCGCTCCGGTGACCCACATCTGGTACTTCAAGGGCGTGCCGAGCCGGCTGGGCTACCTGCTGGACCTCGCGCCGAAGGACCTCGAAAAGATCATCTACTTCGCCTCGTACGTCGTGACGAGCGTTGACGCCGAAGCGCGTCACCGTGACCTCTCGACCATCGAGAACGAGATCCTGGCCGAGAAGCGGCAGTCGGAGAACAGCCGCGACTCGGAGATCGAGAAGCGGGCGGCCAAGCTCGAGGCCGACCTGGCCGAGCTGGAGGCCGAGGGCGCGAAGGCGGACGTCCGGCGCAAGGTCAAGGAGGGCGGAGAGCGCGAGATGCGCCAGATCCGCGACCGGGCCCAGCGCGAGATCGACCGCCTGGACGAGGTGCTGGACACCTTCCGCAAGCTGGAGCCGAAGCAGCTGGTCACCGACGAGCTGCTCTACCGTGAGCTGCGCGACCGGTTCGGTGAGTACTTCACCGGTGGCATGGGCGCCGAGGCGATCAAGGCCCTGGTGCAGAACATGGACCTGGAGGCCGAGGCCGAGAACCTGCGGGAGACCATCCGCACCGGTAAGGGGCAGCGGAAGATCCGGGCGCTCAAGCGGCTCAAGGTCGTCGCGGCGTTCCAGAACACCCGCAACTCGCCGCTCGGCATGGTGCTGGACTGCGTACCGGTCATCCCGCCGGACCTGCGCCCGATGGTGCAGCTCGACGGTGGCCGTTTCGCCACCAGCGACCTGAACGACCTCTACCGCCGGGTCATCAACCGGAACAACCGGCTCAAGCGACTGATCGACCTCGGCGCGCCCGAGATCATCGTCAACAACGAGAAGCGGATGCTGCAGGAGGCCGTCGACGCGCTGTTCGACAACGGCCGCCGCGGCCGGCCGGTCACCGGTCCGGGTAACCGCCCGCTCAAGTCGCTGTCCGACATGCTCAAGGGCAAGCAGGGCCGGTTCCGTCAGAACCTGCTGGGCAAGCGCGTCGACTACTCCGGCCGGTCGGTCATCGTGGTCGGCCCGAAGCTCAAGCTGCACCAGTGCGGCCTGCCCAAGCAGATGGCGCTGGAGCTGTTCAAGCCGTTCGTGATGAAGCGGCTGGTCGACCTCAACCACGCGCAGAACATCAAGTCCGCCAAGCGGATGGTCGAGCGGCAGCGGCCGGTCGTGTGGGACGTGCTGGAAGAGGTCATCGGCGAGCACCCGGTGCTGCTCAACCGGGCGCCGACCCTGCACCGACTCGGCATCCAGGCCTTCGAGCCGCAGCTGGTCGAGGGCAAGGCCATCCAGATCCACCCGCTGGTCTGCACCGCGTTCAACGCCGACTTCGACGGTGACCAGATGGCGGTGCACGTGCCGCTGTCCGCCGAGGCCCAGGCCGAGGCGCGGATCCTGATGCTGTCGTCGAACAACATCCTCAAGCCGGCCGACGGCAAGCCGGTCACCATGCCCACCCAGGACATGGTCATCGGGCTCTACCACCTGACCCACCTCACCACCGGTGAGCGTGGCGAGGGCCGGGCGTTCAGCTCGGACGCCGAGGCGCGGATGGCGTACGACAACGGTGAGCTGCACCTGCAGGCGCCGGTGAAGATCCGGCTGCGGGACGTGGTCGAGGTCGACAACGGCGCCGGTGGTCAGCCGTGGACCGCGCCCGAGGGCTGGGTGCCGGGTGAGCCGCTGACCGTGGAGACCACCCTCGGTCGGGTGCTGTTCAACGAGACCCTGCCGCAGGGATACCGGTTCGTGAACTACGAGATCCGCAAGGGTCAGCTCTCCGCGATCGTCAACGACCTCGCCGAGCGGTTCCCGAAGGTGGCCCTGGCGGCCACCCTCGACGGGCTCAAGGAGGCCGGTTTCCACTGGGCCACCTGGTCCGGCGTGACCATCGGCATGGAGGACGTCATCGCTCCGCCGCGCAAGCGGGAGATCCTGGAGCGGTACGAGAAGGAAGCCGACCGGATCGACAAGCAGTACCAGCGTGGTCTGATGACCGCCGAGGAGCGTCGCGGCGAGCTCATCGAGATCTGGACCAAGGCGACAAACGAGGTCGCCAAGGAGATGGACACCGCGCTGCCGCAGGAGAACCCGCTGTGGAAGATGATCAACTCGGGTGCTCGCGGTAACCTGCTCCAGCTCCGGCAGATCGCGGCGATCCGTGGTCTGGTGGCCAACCCGAAGGGCGAGATCATCCCGCGGCCGATCAAGGCCAGCTACCGGGAGGGTCTGTCCGTGCTGGAGTACTTCATCTCCACGCACGGTGCGCGTAAGGGTCTCGCGGACACCGCTCTGCGTACCGCCGACTCGGGTTACCTGACCCGGCGTCTGGTGGACGTCTCGCAGGACGTCATCATCCGCGAGGAGGACTGCGGCACCGACCGGGCCATCCCGATGCAAGTGGGTCAGCAGCTCGACGGCCGGCTGGTGGTGCACGAGCACGCGGAGACCAGCGTGCACGCCCGTACCTTGGCCGACGACATCAAGGGGCCGGACGGCACCGTGGTCGCGGAGCGGGGCGCGGACATCAACTCGATTCTGGTCGACCGGATCGTCGCCGCCGGGGTCGAGACTGTCCGGGTACGCAGCGTGCTCACCTGCGAGTCGAAGCTGGGCGTCTGCGGTGCTTGCTACGGCCGTTCGCTGCCGACCGGCAAGATCGTCGACGTCGGCGAGGCGGTCGGCATCATCGCCGCCCAGTCCATCGGTGAGCCGGGTACGCAGCTGACGATGCGTACCTTCCACACCGGTGGTGTCGCGGGTGAGGACATCACCCAGGGTCTGCCCCGTGTCCAGGAGATCTTCGAGGCCCGGATCCCGAAGGGCAAGGCGCCCATCGCCGACACCCCCGGCCGGATCCGGATCGAGGACGGCGAGCGGTCGCGCAAGATCGTGGTCATCCCGGACGACGGCAGTGACGAGATCGTCTACGACAAGATCTCGAAGCGGGTCCGGCTGCGGGCGCACGACGGCGACCACGTCGAGGTCGGCGAGAAGCTCACCGAGGGCACCATCGACCCGCACGAGCTGCTGCGCATCCTCGGCCCGCGGGCGGTCCAGGTCCACCTGACCCAGGAGGTCCAGGAGGTCTACCGCTCGCAGGGTGTGCTCATCCACGACAAGCACATCGAGATCATCATCCGCCAGATGCTCAAGCGGGTGACGGTCATCGACTCCGGCTCGACCGAGTTCCTGCCGGGTGTGCTCGTCGACCGGGCGCTGTTCGAGTCGGAGAACCGCCGGCTCGTCGGCGAGGGTGGCGAGCCCGCCGCCGGTCGCCCGGTGCTGATGGGCATCACGAAGGCCTCGCTGGCCACCGACTCCTGGCTCTCGGCGGCCTCCTTCCAGGAGACCACCCGGGTGCTGACCGACGCGGCGATCCACGCCCGTAGCGACTCGCTCATCGGTCTCAAGGAGAACGTGATCATCGGTAAGCTCATCCCGGCCGGTACCGGCATCAGCAAGTACCGCAACGTCCGGGTCGAGCCGACCGAGGAGGCGAAGGCCAAGGTCTACTCGATGACCGGCTACCCGGAGACCGACTACGGCTTCGGGCCGGCCAGTGGCCAGGCGGTCCCGCTGGACGACTTCGACTTCGGGTCGTACCGCTAGACCGTGCGGTGACATGGGAGGCCCCGGCGCAGGCGCGCTGGGGCCTCCTCGTGTTCCGGGGGTGTCTCCGTGGGCGCGGTAGTGGACCATTCCCGCGCCGCGGGTCCAGTTCGTGCTGCGGGTACGCCGCGGACACCCGTCGACGGGGGCATCATGTGGTCATGACGATCGCACCCGGATCGGCGCCCCTCGCGTCGGCACCGCGTCACCCGCTGGACCCGGATCCGGTCCGGGCGACCAAGGCCCGGGCGGTCTTCGCCCTCGGTCTGATGGCGGCTCTGACGGGGCTGCTGATCGGTGGCGTGGTGCCGGCCACGGTGGCCCTGCACCTGGCTCGACAGGCGCGCCGCGAGGCGTACGCCTCGGCGGGCTTCCTGACCGGAGCGGCCTGGCTGCGTCGGGGCGAGCGGCTGGCGTGGACGGGCCTGGTGCTGGTCGCGGTCAGCCTGGTGGTGGCGTTGGTGATCGGGATCATCCGGCTCGCCGAGGCACCGTACGGGCAGGACTTCGCGCCCAACGTCGACTGACCCGGCGCGATCACGGGTCGCCGCGCCCCGCACCGAGGGGCTGACTTGCGACGGTAGCCTGACCGGTGTCCGTCGCGCGGTGCGGGGACGCTGCCCGACAAGGAGGATCCCGTGACGGAACCGGCGCGTCCCGAGGGCGGCGAAGCCGCTCAGCCCGCTACCGGGCGCCCGGAGGCCGACCTGACCGGATGGGCCCGGCCCGAACCGGAGCAGACCGTCCCGCCGACCTCCCCGTCAGCCATCGGTTCACCCTTCGGGCCGCCGCCTGGCTCGCCGGCTTTCGGGCCGCCGCCTGGCTCGGCACCGCCCGCTCCCGCGTCCTTCGGGCCTCCGGCCGCCGGCCCGCCAGCTTTCGGACCGACGCCCGGACCGTCGGCGCCGGCCTGCCCGCCGGTGGCTCGGGCTGGAGGCAGCCGCCGCCACCACCGCCGCAGGAGCGTCCCCGACCGCCGAAGCGGGTCCAACCGGTGCCCGGGACCCCGTTCGCGGTGGTGCATCTCGACGTGCCCCCGGTCGCCTCGGGCCTGGCGGTCGGCTCGTTGGTGGCGGGCATCACCTCGGTCCTGGTCTCGGTCCTGGTCATCTGCTTCGGCGCGATCGGGGGAGGGGCGAACGGGGCCTGGGCGGCGGGCGCCTTCGCCGCGCTGGGTGGCCTCACCGGCGCGGGTGCGGTGGTGGCGGGCCTGCTCGGAATGCGGCAGATCCGACGCCCGGCACCCCCGCCGGCGGTCCGCTTCACCGGCCGTGGCCTGGCCATCGCCGGGGTCAGTTGTGGCGGGGCGGGACTGCTGCTCTGCCTGGTGGGGTTGGGACTGGCGCTGGTGTTGGCGCTGGCCTGAGCAGGGGCGCCGAGGCGGGCCGGCTCGGGGGCTCGCGGGCCGGGTTCCGGCAGAGCCGGTACACTTGTATCCGTAGGTGCCCATCACGGGCGGGTGGTTGACAGAAGCCGGCCGGCAAGCGGTGCGAACTCCGGCAAGTCTTCCGTTTTGACCTGCGCGGCTGTGGTAGGTACTCTTTCCCCTTGTGCCCGGGCCCGCCCGGGCAACTCGTGCGTGCGCTGGAGCCGGCGATCCGGCATCCGGGTCGTACCACGACTGAGCCAGAAGATCCGGCCTGCGGCGATCCGTGTGCCGGTGACAAACCCCGTTCTGCGTGTGAGCGCCGGACGGGAACCGTGAGTTTGGCGACACGCCCGACCGCGGGTGCCGGGACCTCCGCGAGGTGGCCCTGGTCGGAATGTAGGAGAGCCGGTCACGAGATCGGCTACGGCAGACGGCGCGGCCGCGAGCAGCGGCCGAAGGGAGCGGAGAAACCCGGTGCCCACCATTCAGCAGTTGGTCCGAAAGGGCCGTCAGGCGAAGACCACCAAGACCAAGACCCCCGCGCTCAAGGGATCCCCCCAGCGTCGGGGCGTGTGCACCCGGGTGTACACCACCACCCCGAAGAAGCCGAATTCGGCGCTGCGCAAGGTCGCTCGTGTCAAGCTCAGCAGCCAGGTCGAGGTGACCGCCTACATCCCCGGTGTCGGGCACAACCTGCAGGAGCACTCGATCGTGCTCGTGCGTGGTGGCCGGGTGAAGGACCTCCCCGGTGTGCGTTACAAGATCGTTCGCGGTTCGCTGGACACCCAGGGCGTCCGCAACCGCAAGCAGGCGCGCAGCCGTTACGGCGCGAAGAAGGAGAAGAGCTGACATGCCGCGTAAGGGACCTGCTCCGCGGCGACCGCTGGTCGCTGACCCGGTGTACAACTCGCCTCTGGTCACGCAGCTGGTGAACAAGATCCTGCTGCGCGGCAAGCGTCAGCTCGCCGAGCGCGTCGTCTACGCCGCCCTGGAGGGCTGCCGGGAGAAGTCCGGTACCGACCCGGTCGTCACCCTCAAGCGCGCCATGGACAACGTCAAGCCGACCCTTGAGGTGCGCAGCCGCCGTGTCGGTGGCGCCACCTACCAGGTGCCGGTCGAGGTGCGCCCGGCTCGGGCGACCACGCTGGGCCTGCGCTGGCTGGTGACCTACGCCCGCGCCCGGCGGGAGAAGACGATGATCGAGCGGCTGATGAACGAGCTGCTGGACGCGAGCAACGGCCTCGGTGCCGCCGTCAAGCGGCGCGAGGACACGCACAAGATGGCCGAGTCCAACAAGGCCTTCGCGCACTACCGCTGGTAACACCCTGGTCCCGGCGCCATCCGGTGCCGGGACCGCCACCAGTTGTGTCGAGACGACGATAAGTAGGGATTGAAGTGGCCGCCGCAGACGCGCTCGCCAACGTACGCAACATCGGCATCATGGCGCACATCGATGCCGGTAAGACCACTACCACCGAGCGAATCCTGTTCTACACCGGTATCACGTACAAGATCGGTGAGGTCCACGAGGGCGCCGCCGTCATGGACTGGATGGAGCAGGAGCAGGAGCGCGGTATCACCATCACTTCCGCCGCCACGAAGTGCGAGTGGAAGGGCCACACGATCCAGATCATCGACACGCCCGGCCACGTCGACTTCACGGTCGAGGTGGAGCGGTCGTTGCGGGTCCTGGACGGTGCGGTCGCGGTCTACGACGGCGTGGCCGGCGTGGAGCCGCAGACGGAGAACGTCTGGCGCCAGGCGGACAAGTACAACGTCCCGCGGATGTGCTTCGTCAACAAGCTGGACCGGACCGGTGCCGACTTCTTCCGCTGCGTGCAGATGATGATCGACCGGCTGAACGCCACCCCGCTGGTGCTCCAGATCCCGATCGGGCTCGAGGGCGACCACATCGGCGTCGTCGACCTGGTCGAGATGCGCGCCCTCACCTGGCGCGGGGAGACCCAGAAGGGTGAGGATTACGCGATCGAGGAGGTCCCGGCGGACCTGGCCGACTCCGCGGCTGAGTGGCGCGAGAAGCTGATGGAGACCCTGGCCGATGTCGACGACTCGGTGATGGAGAAGTACCTGGAGGGCGAGGAGATCTCCGTTGCGGAGATCAAGGCCGCCATCCGGCGGGCCACCATCGCCAGCAAGGCGAACCCGGTGCTCTGCGGCTCGGCGTTCAAGAACAAGGGCGTGCAGCCCATGCTCGACGCCGTCATCGACTACCTGCCGTCGCCGCTGGACATCCCGGCGATCGAGGGTACGGCGACCGACGGTGAGACGCCGATGCAGCGTAAGCCGTCCACCTCGGAGCCCTTCTCCGGCCTGGCGTTCAAGATCCAGACCGACAAGCACCTCGGCAAGCTCACCTACGTCCGGGTCTACTCCGGCGTGGTCGAGTCCGGGTCCCAGGTGGTCAACTCCACCAAGGACCGCAAGGAGCGGGTCGGCAAGATCTACCAGATGCACGCCAACAAGCGGGAGGAGCGCAGCTCCGCCAAGGCTGGCGACATCATCGCGGTGCAGGGTCTGAAGCAGACCACCACCGGTGACACCCTGTGTGACCCGGCGAATCCGGTCATCCTGGAGTCGATGACCTTCCCGGAGCCGGTCATCGAGGTGGCCATCGAGCCGAAGACCAAGGCTGACCAGGAGAAGCTGAGCACCGCCATCCAGCGGCTGGCCGAGGAGGACCCGACCTTCCGCGTCAAGCTGGACGACCAGACCGGTCAGACGGTCATCTCCGGCATGGGCGAGCTGCACCTGGACATCCTGGTCGACCGGATGCGCCGCGAGTTCAACGTCGAGGCGAACATCGGTAAGCCGCAGGTGGCGTACCGTGAGACCATCCGCCGCGCGGTGGAGAAGGTCGAGTACACCCACAAGAAGCAGACCGGTGGTTCCGGCCAGTACGCTCGGGTGATCGTCAGCCTGGAGCCGCTGCCGCTGGGCAACGACTCGCCGACCTACGAGTTCGCCAACGCCGTCACCGGTGGCCGCATCCCCCGGGAGTTCATTCCCTCGGTGGACGCGGGCGCGCAGGACGCGATGCAGTACGGCGTCCTCGCCGGCTTCCCGCTGGTCGGTGTCAAGCTGACGCTGCTGGACGGCCAGTACCACGAGGTCGACTCGTCGGAAATGGCATTCAAGATCGCCGGCTCGATGGTGATGAAGGACGCGGCCCGCAAGGCCGATCCCGCGCTGCTCGAGCCGATGATGGCTGTTGAGGTCACCACTCCCGAGGAGAACATGGGTGACGTCATCGGCGACCTCAACTCCCGACGCGGCATCATCCAGGCGATGGAGGAGCGCAGCGGCGCCCGTGTCGTCCGCGCCCTGGTGCCGTTGTCGGAGATGTTCGGCTACGTCGGCGACCTGCGGTCGAAGACCCAGGGCCGGGCTAGCTACAGCATGCAGTTCGACTCCTACGCGGAGGTTCCTTCCTCCGTGGCTAAGGAGATCATCGCCAAGGCGACTGGTGAGTGACGCTCACCTGACGTGATCGGATGATCCGACGGTGGTCGCGGGAGCATTCCCCGACCGCGACCACCTCGGTCGGATTGTGTGAATTCCGGGCCTGTAGGCTTCATCGCCGCAGAACCCACAAAAGCTCTCCGGCCGTCAGGCCGGAAAGGCTGTCGACAGAGTCCTAAGCGCCACTCCTGGCGCACCGGGGCGAACGAACCAAGAAGTCCACAGGAGGACACCAGTGGCGAAGGCGAAGTTCGAGCGGACTAAGCCGCACGTCAACATCGGCACCATTGGTCACATCGACCACGGTAAGACGACGCTGACGGCGGCCATCACCAAGGTCCTGCACGACCAGTACCCGGACCTGAACCCGTACACGCCGTTCGACGAGATCGACAAGGCGCCCGAGGAGAAGGCCCGGGGCATCACGATCTCGATCGCGCACGTCGAGTACCAGACCGAGGCGCGGCACTACGCGCACGTCGACTGCCCCGGTCACGCCGACTACATCAAGAACATGATCACCGGTGCCGCCCAGATGGACGGCGCGATCCTGGTGGTCGCGGCGACCGACGGCCCGATGCCGCAGACCCGCGAGCACGTGCTGCTGGCCCGCCAGGTCGGCGTGCCGTACATCGTCGTGGCGCTGAACAAGAGCGACATGGTCGACGACGAGGAGCTGCTGGAGCTCGTCGAGCTCGAGGTCCGTGAGCTGCTCTCGGCCCAGGAGTACCCGGGCGACGACCTGCCGGTCGTTCGCGTCTCGGCGCTCAAGGCCCTCGAGGGCGACCCGGAGTGGACCGGCCGGCTCCTGGAGCTGATGAACGCGGTCGACACCGCGATCCCGCAGCCGGAGCGCGAGACCGAGAAGCCGTTCCTGATGCCGATCGAGGACGTGTTCACGATCACCGGTCGTGGCACCGTCGTCACCGGCCGTGCCGAGCGCGGCGTGCTCAAGCCGAACGAGGAGGTGGAGATCGTCGGTATCCGCGAGAAGTCGCAGAAGACGGTCTGCACCGGCATCGAGATGTTCCGCAAGCTGCTCGACGAGGCCCGTGCGGGTGAGAACGTCGGTCTGCTGCTGCGCGGCATCAAGCGCGAGGACGTCGAGCGCGGCATGGTGGTCGTGAAGCCGGGCACCAGCACCCCGCACACCGAGTTCGAGGCGACGGTCTACATCCTCTCCAAGGAGGAGGGCGGCCGGCACACCCCGTTCTTCCAGAACTACCGTCCGCAGTTCTACTTCCGGACCACGGACGTCACCGGTGTCGTCACCCTCCCCGAGGGCACCGAGATGGTCATGCCGGGCGACAACACCACGATGACCGTGAAGCTGATCCAGCCCATCGCGATGGAGGACAACCTCAAGTTCGCGATCCGGGAGGGTGGCCGTACGGTTGGCGCTGGTCGCGTCACCAAGATCATCAAGTGAGCTGGGTAACCCCGATTAGACCCGCCGCCGGTCGTGCGGCATACTAGTCAGGTTGCGTAACGACAGTTCGCCGCCCGTGTTCGGCTTCCGCTGAACCTCCGGGTAGGCAGAGCAGTCGGGCGTGGGGTGGTTGGCGGCCCGTCCGTCAACCACCCTCGCGCGGCGTTCAGGTCGCCTCAGTGCGATCGGCGCCTGGACCCACCGCGGTCAGGATCGCTCCCCGGTATCCCGGGGCGGAGCCTGGCCCCAGGGCGCGACACGCCCGACCGCGGGGGTGGGCGAAGAGGGTCTGTGCCAGCCGGTACAGACACCCGCAACACAGCGGCATCGAGAGAAGGAACAGAAGCCACCATGGCGGGACAGAAGATCCGCATCCGGCTCAAGGCCTATGACCACGAGGTCGTCGACTCCTCGGCTCGGAAGATCGTCGAGACGGTGACGCGTACCGGGGCGCAGGTCGCGGGCCCGGTGCCGCTGCCCACGGAGATCAACCGTTTCTGCGTCATCCGCTCGCCGCACAAGTACAAGGACTCGCGCGAGCACTTCGAGATGCGTACGCACAAGCGACTGATCGACATCATCGACCCGACCCCGAAGACGGTCGACTCGCTCATGCGCCTCGACCTGCCGGCTGGCGTCGACATCGAGATCAAGCTGTAGGGACCGGACACATGGACAGGCAAGTTAAGGGGATCCTGGGCGCGAAGCTCGGCATGACCCAGGTCTGGGACAACAACCGCGTTGTCCCGGTGACCGTGGTTCAGGCCGGCCCCTGCGTCATCACCCAGGTTCGTGACGCCGACAAGGACGGTTACTCCGCGGTCCAGCTGGCGTACGGGACGATCGACCCGCGTAAGGCCAAGAAGCCGCTGCGTGGTCACTACGCCAAGGCCGACGTAGCGCCGCGCCGGCACATCGTCGAGCTGCGCACCAGCGACGCGGCGGACTACTCGCTCGGCCAGGAGGTCACGGTCGAGGAGTTCCCGGCCGGTGTCTCGATCGACGTGACCGGCAAGACCAAGGGCAAGGGCTACGCCGGCCCGATGAAGCGGCACGGCTTCCACGGTCTGCGCGCCAGCCACGGTGTCGAGCGCAAGCACCGCTCGCCGGGCTCGATCGGCGCCTGCGCCACCCCGGGTCGCGTCTTCAAGGGCACCCGGATGGCCGGCCGCATGGGCGGCGTGCGCTACACCGTGCAGAACCTGACCGTCCAGGCGGTCGACACCGAGAACAATCTCCTGCTCGTCCGTGGCGCCATCCCCGGCCCCAAGGGCGCGCTGGTCCTGGTCCGTACCGCGGCCAAGGCCAAGGCGAAGAAGGGCGGTGCGGGCAAGTGACCACCGTTGACGTCCTCAACTCAGAGGGCACCAAGACCGGCTCGGTCGAGCTGCCCGCCGACATCTTCGACGCGCAGGCCAACATCGCGCTGATGCACCAGGTCGTCGTGGCGCAGTTGGCCGCCGCCCGGCAGGGCACCCACAAGACCAAGACCCGGGGCGAGGTCGCCGGCGGCGGCAAGAAGCCCTACAAGCAGAAGGGCACCGGTCGGGCCCGCCAGGGCTCGATCCGCGCGCCGCAGTTCGCCGGCGGTGGCGTGGTCCACGGCCCGGTGCCGCGCGACTACAGCCAGCGCACCCCGAAGAAGATGAAGGCCGCCGCGCTGCGCGGTGCCCTGTCGGACCGGGCGCGCGCCGGGCAGGTACACGTCGTCGAGGCGTTCGTCTCGGGCGAGAAGCCGTCGACCAAGGCCGCGCTGGCCGCGCTCGCCAAGCTGACCACCGCCCGGCGGGTGCTGGTCGTGCTGAGCAGCACCGACGAGCTGAACTGGGTGTCGCTGCGCAACGAGCCGCAGGTGCACCTGATCGAGGCCGGCCAGCTCAACACGTACGACGTGCTGGTGGCCGACGACGTGGTCTTCACCAAGGAGGCCCTGGACGAGTTCCTGGGCGTACCGGCCGAGACCACCGAGGAGGGTGGCAAGTGAGCACGATCGCCGATCCGCGCGACATCATCGTCGCGCCGGTCGTCTCGGAGAAGAGCTACAGCGAGCTGAACCGCAACTGGTACACCTTCCTGGTGCACCCGGACGCGAACAAGACGGCGATCAAGATCGCTATCGAGCAGATCTTCAACGTCCGTGTCCTGACGGTCAACACGCTCAACCGCGAGGGCAAGCGCAAGCGGACCCGTACCGGGTTCGGCAAGCGCAAGGACACCAAGCGGGCGATGGTGAAGCTGGCTGAGGGCGACCGCATCGAGGCCTTCGGCGGCCCGGTCAGCTGAGGGGTGTAGACAATGGCTATCCGTAAGTACAAGCCGACGACGCCGGGCCGGCGTGGCTCCAGCGTCGCCGACTTCGCCGAGATCACCCGGTCGACTCCCGAGAAGTCGCTGCTGGTCCCGCTGCCCAAGAAGGGCGGCCGGAACGTGCACGGCCGGATCACCGCTCGTCACCAGGGTGGCGGCCACAAGCGGCAGTACCGGCTGATCGACTTCAAGCGGGTCGACAAGGACGGCGTGCCGGCAAAGGTCGCGCACATCGAGTACGACCCGAACCGCACCGCGCGGATCGCGCTGCTGCACTACGCCGACGGCGAGAAGCGTTACATCATCGCGCCGAAGGACCTGAAGCAGGGCGACACGGTCGAGTCGGGTCCGAGCGCCGACATCAAGCCGGGCAACAACCTGCCGCTGCGCAACATCCCGGTCGGTACCACGATCCACAACGTGGAGCTGCGTCCGGGCGGTGGCGCCAAGCTGGCCCGCTCGGCCGGCGTCGGCATCCAGCTGCTCGGCCGGGAGGGCGCGTACGCCACGCTGCGTATGCCGTCCGGTGAGATCCGGCGGGTGGACGTGCGCTGCCGCGCCAGCGTCGGTGAGATCGGCAACGCCGACCAGTCGAACATCAACTGGGGTAAGGCCGGCCGGATGCGCTGGAAGGGCAAGCGCCCGACCGTCCGTGGTGTCGCCATGAACCCGGTCGACCACCCGCACGGTGGTGGTGAGGGCAAGACCTCCGGTGGTCGCCACCCGGTCAACCCGCAGGGTAAGCCCGAGGGCCGCACCCGTCGTAAGGGCCAGCCGAGTGACCGGCTGATCGTCCGCCGCCGCTACGCCACGCGTAAGCGCGGCTGAGGGAGATAAGACATGCCTCGCAGCCTGAAGAAGGGCCCGTTCATCGACGACCACCTGCTCAAGAAGGTGGAGACGCAGAACGAGAAGGGCTCGAAGAACGTCATCAAGACCTGGTCGCGCCGCTCGACGATCATCCCCGAGATGCTCGGGCACACGATCGCCGTGCACGACGGACGCAAGCACGTCCCGGTGTTCGTGACCGAGGCGATGGTCGGGCACAAGCTCGGCGAGTTCGCGCTGACCCGCACGTTCAAGGGTCACGAAAAGGACGACCGGAAGAGCCGCCGGCGCTGACGCCGCGGGCATACGGATAGAGGATCAAGGGGTTACAGCGATGCCAGGAAAGGGCGACGCTCCGGTGCTTCCGGGCGCGCGGGCGGTTGCGCGGTACGTGCGCATCTCGCCGATGAAGGCGCGCCGGGTGGTCAACCTCGTCCGCGGCCTGCCCGCGAAGGAGGCGCTCACGGTGCTGCAGTTCGCGCCGCAGGCTGCGAGCGAGCAGGTGTACAAGGTGCTCGCGAGCGCGATCGCCAACGCGGAGAACAACGAGCGGCTGGACCCCGACGCGCTGCTCGTCAGCGAGGCGTTCGTGGACGAGGGCCCGACGATGAAGCGGTTCCAGCCACGGGCGCAGGGCCGGGCGTACCGGATCCGTAAGCGCACCTGCCACATCACCGTGGCGGTCGAGGCGGTCGCGCCGGCCGCGCCGAGGAAGTCGGCGAACAAGGCGGCTCCGGCGAAGCAGACCGCGCCGGCCGAGACGCAGAGCAACACGGAGGGCGCCGAGTAATGGGTCAGAAGGTTCACCCGCACGGGTTCCGGCTCGGCATCTCGACCGACTGGAAGTCCCGCTGGTTCGCGGACAAGCTCTACAAGGACTACATCGGCGAGGATGTCAAGATCCGCCGGATGATGTCCAAGGGGCTGGAGCGCGCCGGCATCTCCAAGGTCGACATCGAGCGCACCCGCGACCGGGTCCGGGTCGACATCCACACCGCGCGGCCGGGCATCGTCATCGGCCGTAAGGGTGCCGAGGCCGACCGGATCCGCGGCGAGCTGGAGAAGCTCACCGGCAAGCAGGTGCAGCTGAACATCATCGAGGTGAAGAACCCCGAGTCGGACGCGCAGCTGGTCGCCCAGGGCGTTGCCGAGCAGCTCTCCAGCCGGGTCAGCTTCCGTCGCGCGATGCGTAAGGCGATGCAGTCGGCGATGAAGAACCCGATGTGCAAGGGCATCCGGGTGCAGGTCTCGGGTCGCCTCGGCGGCGCCGAGATGAGCCGGACGGAGTTCTACCGCGAGGGTCGGGTTCCGCTGCACACGCTGCGGGCCAACATCGAGTACGGCTTCTTCGAGGCCCGTACCACCTTCGGCCGCATCGGCGTGAAGGTCTGGATCTACAAGGGCGACGCGGTGCCGGGTCGGGAGGCTCCGGCCGAGGCTCCGTCGCGCCCGCGCCGGGAGCGCGGTGACCGGCCCGAGCGGCCGCGCCGTGGTCGGTCGGGTTCGTCCGGCACGACCTCCGGTGGCACCGAGGCCGGCCGGGCTGCCGCGACGACCGTCGCGCAGCAGGCTGAGACGCCGAGTGGCGAGCCGGTCGACAGCGCTGCTGTCGCGGCCGCGGCCTCGGCTCCGGCAGAAACGCAGCAGGAGGGCTGACAGATGCTGATGCCGCGCAAGCCCCCGAAGGGCTTCCGCAAGCCGCACCACCCGGACCGCAGCGGCGCGTCCAAGGGCGGCAACCGGGTGGTGTTCGGCGAGTTCGGGATCCAGGCTCTGGAGCCGGCGTACGTGACCAACCGGCAGATCGAGTCGGCGCGTATCGCGATGACCCGCCACATCAAGCGTGGCGGCAAGGTCTGGATCACCATCTTCCCGGACCAGGCCCTCACCAAGAAGCCGGCGGAAACTCGGATGGGTTCCGGTAAGGGCTCGCCCGAGTGGTGGGTCGCGAACGTCAAGCCCGGGCGGGTTCTCTTCGAGATGTCCTTCCCGAACGAGCAGATCGCGCGAGAGGCGATGCGTCGCGCGATCCACAAGCTCCCGATGAAGTGCCGCATTGTTACGCGCGAAGTGGGTGAATCCTGATGGCAGCGGGCGTTAAGGCCTCCGAGCTGCGTGAGCTCTCCGAGGAGGAGCTGGTCACGAAGCTGCGTGAGGCCAAGGCGGAGCTGTTCAACCTCCGCGTGCAGGCCGCAACCGGGCAGCTGGACAACAACCGGCGGCTGCAGGTCATCCGTCGGGAGATCGCCCGGATCTACACGATCATGCGTGAGCGTGAGCTGGGGCTCTCGGCCGCGCCGACTGAGGTGACTGCTTCATGAGCGAGAACACGACTCCCACCAAGCCGCGGGGCCGCCGTAAGGTCCGCGAGGGCCTCGTGGTCAGCGACAAGATGGAAAAGACCGTCGTGGTCGAGGTCGAGGACCGGGTCAAGCACGCGCTGTACGGCAAGATCATGCGCCGGACCAGCAAGCTCAAGGTCCACGACGAGCAGAACTCCGCCGGCATCGGTGACCGCGTCCTGATCATGGAGACCCGGCCGCTCTCCGCCACCAAGCGGTGGCGGCTCGTGGAGATCCTCGAGAAGGCCAAGTAGCGAAGGCTCGAGCTCGGCCGGGACGGTCGGGCGCAGGTTCCGCCAGGCTCCGGCCGCTCCGGCGGCCGGAGAACCGGCAGACATAGGAGATAGACGTGATTCAGCAGGAGTCGCGACTGCGCGTCGCCGACAACACGGGTGCCCGGGAGATCCTGTGCATCCGGGTTCTCGGTGGCTCCGGTCGGCGCTACGCGAGCATCGGCGACGTCATCGTGGCCACCGTCAAGGACGCGATCCCGGGTGCCGGTGTGAAGAAGGGCGACGTGGTCAAGGCTGTCGTCGTCCGCACCGCCAAGGAGAAGCGGCGGCCGGACGGTTCGTACATCCGCTTCGACGAGAACGCCGCCGTCATCATCAAGGACGGTGGGGACCCGCGCGGTACCCGCATCTTCGGCCCGGTCGGCCGCGAGCTGCGGGACAAGCGGTTCATGAAGATCATCTCTCTCGCGCCGGAGGTGTTGTGACCGTGAAGGTCAAGAAGGGCGACACGGTCGTCGTCATCGCCGGCAAGGACAAGGGTGCCAAGGGCAAGGTCATCGCGGCCTACCCGCGGCAGGACAAGGTCCTGGTCGAGGGCGTGAACCGGATCAAGAAGCACACTCGCATCAGCACCACCCAGCGTGGCGCCAAGACCGGTGGCATCGTCACCCAGGAGGCCCCGATCCACGTCTCGAACGTGATGGTCGTGGACTCCGACGGCAAGCCGACCCGCGTCGGTTACCGGATCGACGAGAACGGCCAGAAGGTCCGCATCGCGCGTAGCACCGGTAAGGACCTGTGATGACCACGGCTACCGAAACCAAGACGATGCCGCGCCTCAAGGAGCGGTACCGCAACGAGATCATCGCTCAGCTGCGCGAGCAGTACGAGTACGGCAACCCGATGCAGGTGCCGCGGCTGGTCAAGATCGTCGTGAACATGGGTGTGGGCGAGGCCGCCCGGGACGCCAAGCTCATCGACGGTGCGGTCCGCGACCTGGCCACCATCACCGGCCAGAAGCCGCAGGTCCGGCGGGCGACGAAGTCCATCGCGCAGTTCAAGCTGCGGGAGGGCATGCCGATCGGCGCTAAGGTGACTCTGCGCGGCGACCGGATGTGGGAGTTCCTGGACCGGCTGCTGTCCATCGCGCTGCCGCGTATCCGCGACTTCCGCGGCCTGGACGGGCGCAAGCTCGACGGGCACGGCAACTACACGTTCGGTCTGACCGAGCAGTCGGTGTTCCACGAGATCGATCAGGACAAGATCGATCGCCAGCGGGGCATGGACATCACGGTGGTCACGACCGCCACGACCGACGACGAGGGCCGGGCGCTGTTGAAGCTCCTGGGCTTCCCGTTCAAGGAGAACTGAGATGGCCAAGAAGGCGCTGATCCTCAAGGCGGCCGCGAAGCCGAAGTTCTCGGTTCGCGCGTACACCCGCTGCCAGCGGTGCGGGCGTCCCAAGGCGGTCTACCGCAAGTTCGGGCTCTGCCGGGTGTGCATCCGGGAGATGGCCCACCGCGGTGAGCTGCCCGGCGTGTCCAAGGCTTCCTGGTAATAGCCCGGCGCGCTGCGGCGCGTCAGCTGGACTGTCTCTTCGCCGTAGGCCTGCGACGTGTCGCGGGAACCCCGGCGAGAAAGGTTGACGAGTTTTCATGACGATGACCGACCCGATCGCAGACATGCTCACGCGTCTGCGTAACGCCAACCAGGCGTACCACGACCGGGTGACGATGCCGTACTCGAAGATCAAGGCGAACATCGCCGAGGTCCTCAAGTCCGAGGGTTACATCGCCACCTGGGCAGTCGAGGAGCCCGAGGAGGGTGCCGTCGGCAAGCGACTGGTCGTCGAGCTGAAGTACGGCCAGAACCGGGAGCGGAGCCTGGCCGGCATCAAGCGCGTCTCCAAGCCCGGTCTGCGGGTGTACGCCAAGTCGGACGGGCTCCCCCGGGTGCTCGGTGGGCTGGGCGTGGCGATCATTTCGACGTCCCAGGGACTGCTCACCGACCGGCAGGCCCGCAAGCGGAGCGTTGGCGGGGAAGTCCTCGCCTTCGTCTGGTAACGGGAGACAGGTAGAAATGTCGCGTATTGGACGTAAGTCGATCCCGGTGCCATCCGGAGTTGACGTGACGATCGACGGCCGGACCGTCAAGGTCAAGGGCCCCAAGGGCGAGCTGTCGCACACCCTGGCCGAGCCGATCACCATCGAGCGGGCCGAGGACGGGCAGCTGAGCGTCAACCGCCCGAACGACGAGCGCAAGGCCAAGGAGCTGCACGGCCTGAGCCGTACCCTGGTCGCCAATATGATCGTCGGGGTCACCGAGGGCTACCGTAAGAGCCTGGAGATCGCCGGCACCGGTTACCGGGTCACCGCCAAGGGCAAGGACCTGGAGTTCGCGCTGGGGTTCTCGCACCCGGTGCAGGTGCAGGCGCCCGAGGGCATCACCTTCACGGTGGAGCGGCCGACGCTGTTCCACGTGGCCGGCATCGACAAGCAGCTCGTCGGTGAGGTCGCCGCCAACATCCGGAAGATCCGCCCGCCGGAGCCCTACAAGGGCAAGGGCGTGAAGTACCAGGGCGAAGTCATCCGACGCAAGGCCGGAAAGGCAGGTAAGAAGTGAGCGCCACGCTGCTCAAGCGCCGCCGCGGCGTCGCCGCCAAGCGTGCCGTCGGGCGGGCGCGGCGGCACTTCCGAGTGCGCAAGAACGTCAGCGGCACCGCCGCGCGTCCCCGCCTGGTGGTCACCCGTTCGCTGCGGCACATCGTCGCCCAGATCGTGGACGACACCAAGGGTCACACCCTGGCGTCGGCCTCGACCCTGGACGCCTCGGTGCGCGGCACGGAGGGCGACAAGAGCGCCCTGGCTGGCAAGGTCGGCACCCTGCTGGCCGAGCGGGCCAAGGCCGCGGGCATCTCCAAGGTCGTCTTCGACCGCGGCGGCAACCGGTACGCGGGGCGGGTAGCCGCGCTCGCCGACGCCGCCCGCGAAGCCGGGCTCGAGTTCTGACAATCCCCGTCACGAGAGAGAAGGAAGGCTGCTGATGCCAGGTCAACAGCGCCGTGGCGGCGGGTCCGGTGGCAACGAGGGTGGTCGCCGCGACAACCGCCGTGAGGGCGGCCGCGGAAACGCGCCCGCCGAGAAGACCCCGCACCTTGAGCGGGTCGTCGCGATCAACCGCGTCGCCAAGGTCGTGAAGGGTGGTCGTCGCTTCAGCTTCACCGCCCTGGTGATCGTGGGCGACGGCGACGGCACCGTCGGCGTGGGCTACGGAAAGGCCAAGGAGGTGCCCGCGGCGATCGCCAAGGGCGTCGAGGAGGCCAAGAAGCACTTCTTCAAGGTGCCGCGGATCGGTTCCTCGATCCCGCACCCGGTCACGGGCGAGGACGCCGCCGGGGTGGTGCTGCTCAAGCCGGCCTCCGCCGGTACGGGTGTCATCGCCGGTGGACCGGTTCGTGCCGTGCTGGAGTGCGCGGGCATCCACGACGTGCTCTCCAAGAGCCTGGGCTCGTCGAACCCGATCAACATCGTGCACGCCACGGTGGCCGCGCTGAAGGGGCTGGAGTCCCCGGAGGCCGTTGCCGCGCGGCGGGGCCTGCCGGTGGAGGACGTCGCTCCGGCGGCCATGCTGGCCTCGCGGGCGGAGGTGGCGTCCTGATGGCACGTCTCAAGGTCACCCAGGTCCGTTCCGAGATCGGGACCAAGCGCAACCAGCGGGAGTCGCTGCGTTCGCTCGGTCTCAAGCGGATCAATGACGTGGTGGTCAAGGAGGACCGGCCCGAGATTCGCGGCATGATCTTCACGGTCAACCACCTCGTGAAGGTCGAGGAGGTCGAGTAATGACGATCAAGGTCCATCACCTGCGTCCGGCGCCGGGTGCCAAGACCGCGAAGACCCGTGTGGGTCGCGGTGAGGGCTCCAAGGGCAAGACCGCCGGTCGCGGTACCAAGGGTTCGAAGGCCCGGAAGAACATCTCGGCGGCGTTCGAGGGTGGGCAGATGCCCATCCACATGCGCCTGCCGAAGCTGAAGGGCTTCAAGAACAAGTTCAAGGTGGTCTTCCAGGTCGTGAACCTGGACCGCCTGGCCGAGCTGTTCCCCAACGGTGGCCAGGTCGGCCCGACCGAACTGGTCGAGGCCGGCGCGGTCCGCAAGGGACAGCCGGTGAAGGTTCTCGGCACCGGGGACCTCGGCGGGGTGGCGCTTCAGGTGTCGGCGCACGCGTTCAGCGCGTCGGCCAAGGAGAAGATCACGGCCGCCGGTGGCTCGGTCACCGAGCTGTAGGGCTGTTTTACCCATGGCGCCCGCCAGTTGATCCCAGCTGGCGGGCGCCATGGTCTACAACGGGCCTCTGCGCCCGGTAACATCGGATTCGGTTTATGTAGCCGGGCACATCTGCCCGGACGGGGATCGGGCTGTTAGAGTCCCTTCCCAGCCATGGATATCGGGCACTTGCCCGGAACCCACCCCGACCCGCCAGGGACGACCGGCGGCCCGCCTCGCGCAGGAGGAAGAAGTTGCTGTCCGCCTTTCTCAGTGCGTTCCGTACGCCTGACCTGCGCAAGAAGCTGCTGTTCACAGTCGGCATCATCGCGATCTACCGGCTCGGCGCCACGGTGCCCAGCCCAGGCGTCTCGTACGGCAACGTGCAGAAGTGCCTGGAGTCCATCGAGGGCTCCACTGGGGTACTGAACCTGCTCGACCTCTTCTCCGGCGGCGCGCTGCTGCAGCTGTCGATCTTCGCGCTGGGCATCATGCCCTACATCACCGCGTCGATCATCCTGCAGCTGCTGACGGTGGTCATTCCCCGGCTGGAGCAGCTCCGCAAGGAGGGCCAGGCCGGCCAGGCGAAGATCACCCAGTACACCCGCTACCTGACGCTGGGGCTGGGTGTCCTCCAGGCCTCGGCCTTCGTGGCGCTGGCCCGCTCCGGGCAGCTGTTCAACAACCAGTGCAACGAGGAGATCATCCCGACCGGCACCGGCATCCCGGACTGGCTGACCCTGTCCATCCTGGTGATGACGATGACCGCCGGCACCGGCATGGTCATGTGGCTCGGTGAGCTGATCACCGACCGCGGCGTCGGCAACGGCATGTCCGTCCTGATCTTCACCTCGATCGCGGCCCGGCTGCCCAGCGAGGGCTGGCGGATCAAGGAGAGCCAGGGCTGGTGGAAGTTCCTGCTCGTCATCGCCCTGGTGCTGGTGGTCATCACCGCGGTCACCTTCATCGAGCAGGCGCAGCGCCGCATCCCGGTGCAGTACGCCAAGCGCATGATCGGCCGGCGGATGTACGGCGGCACCTCGACCTACATCCCGCTCAAGGTCAACCAGGCGGGTGTGATCCCGGTCATCTTCGGTTCCTCGCTGCTCTACCTGCCGCAGCTGGCGTTGCAGTTCTTCGACCAGAACGACCCGGGCAAGACCCAGGCGTGGATCCAGAACAACCTGGTCGACCCGACCAGCCCGATCTACATCGCGGTCTACTTCCTGCTGATCATCTTCTTCACGTACTTCTACGTCTCGATTACGTTCAACCCGACCGAGGTCGCGGACAACATGAAGAAGTACGGCGGCTTCGTGCCGGGCATCCGTCCCGGCAAGCCGACCGCCGACTACCTGGACTTCATCCTCAGCCGCATCACCCTGCCGGGTGCGCTGTACCTCGCGATCATCTCGATCCTGCCGAACTTCTTCTTCATCTGGCTCGACCGGCAGCAGTACCTCAACTTCCCGTTCGGTGGTACCGCTGTGCTGATCATGGTCGGCGTTGCTCTGGAGACGAGCAAGCAGATCGAGAGTCAACTGATGCAGCGGAACTACGAAGGGTTCCTGCGGTAGATGAGACTGGTTCTGGTGGGCCCGCCGGGTGCGGGCAAGGGCACACAGGCGGAGTTCATCGCCGCGCACCTGTCCGTGCCGAAGATCTCGACCGGCGACATCTTCCGGGCCAACGTGTCCCAGGGCACCCCGCTCGGCGTCGAGGCCAAGCGGTACATGGACGCCGGCAAGCTGGTGCCGGACGAGGTCACCATCAACATGGTGCGCGACCGACTCGCTGAGCCCGACGCCGCCGAGGGTTTCCTGCTCGACGGGTTTCCCCGGACCACCCCGCAGGCCGCCGCACTGGACAAGCTCCTCGCCGATCTCGGAACCGCGCTGGACATCGTGCTCGAGCTGGTCGTCGACGACGACGAGGTGATCCGGCGGCTCTCCGGCCGGCGCACCTGCCGGGGTTGCGGCAAGATCTGGCACGTCGAGTTCGATCCGACCAGCCGGGAAGGCATCTGCGACCGGTGCGGTGCGGAGCTGTTCCAGCGGGACGACGACAAGCCGGAGACCATCGCCGCGCGGCTGCGGGAGTACGCCGAGAAGACCGCGCCGCTCGTGGACTACTACGGTGCGCAGGGCAAGCTGGTCGGCATCGACGCCACCGGCCCGGTGGAGGACGTCACCGTCCGCGCCATAGACGCCCTTCGCTCGTACGGGGGCTGAGGTCGGCCGGCTGCCGGCCGGATAGAGTGCTGACAGCGGGGTACGCGGGTCGTACCCCGCTGCTTCGGCAACGAAAGGTAGCGCCTCCATGCGTCGTCCCCAGCTGGACATCCAGCTGAAGACCCCTGAGCAGATCGAGAAGATGCGTGCCGCCGGCCTCGTGGTCGCGGAGGCGCTTCGCCGGATGCGGGAGGCGGTTGCTCCCGGCGTGAGCACCGCCGACCTGGACGCGATCGCCGAGACGACGATTCGTGGGGCGGGAGCGGTTCCGTCGTTCAAGGGCTACCACGGGTTCCCGGCGTCGATCTGCTCCTCGGTGAACGAGCAGATCGTGCACGCGATCCCGGCGCCGGACCAGGTCCTCGCCGAGGGTGACCTGATCTCGATCGACTGCGGCGCGGTGCTCGACGGATGGCACGGCGATGCGGCGATCACGGTCGGCGTGGGCGAGGTCGACCCGGCGCTGCTGCGGATGGCCGAGGTCGCCGAGGACGCGATGTGGGCGGGCATCGCCGCGGCCGCGCGCGGTGCCGCCAGCGGCAAGGGCCGGCTGACCGACATCTCGCACGCGGTGGAGCGCGCGGTACGCAAGGCGGGGCGTTACGGCATCGTCGACGGCTACGGCGGCCACGGCATCGGCACCGAGATGCACCAGGATCCACACGTGCTCAATCACGGCCGGCCGGGCAAGGGGCCCCGGTTGGTGCCGGGGCTGGCGCTGGCCATCGAGCCGATGATCACGATGGGTTCGCCGCGTACCGCGGAGCTCGCCGACGGCTGGACCGTGGTCACCCGCGACGGCTCCCGTGCCGCGCACGTCGAGCACAGCATGGCCCTGCTGCCCGACGGGGTGTGGGTGCTCACCGCGTTCGACGGCGGCCGGGCCCGCCTGGGTGACCTGGTCACCGCTCGCCAGCCGAGCACCACGTCGACCGCCTGACGGAAGCAGCGGCGTCGGTGCCGTGGCCGCCGCGGCGCGACGGCCGACAGGGCGGCGCTGGCCGGGCGGTGGCATGCTTGCCGGCATGGACGAGCGGGACGCCATGCGGGCAGCGGACTCCGACCGGCAGGCCGTCGCCGACCGCCTCCGGGTCGCCCTCGACGAGGGCCGACTCGACCTGCACGAGTACGACGACCGGTTGCAGCGGGCCTATGCCGCCCGCACGTACGCCGAACTGGACGCCCTCGTCGGTGACCTGCCGGCGCCCCCCGGTGCGGCGCTGCCGAAGCCTCGGGGCGCGGACGTCCCGGTGCCGGCCGAGACCGGACGCGGGCTGACCGCGCGCTGGCTGGCCGAGATCTGGGAACCCTGGCTCAAGATGGTCGGGATCGTGGTGGTCGTCTGGGCCGTCACCTCACTGGCGGCCCGGGACGCCCTCTACTTCTGGCCGGGCTGGGTCGCGGGTCCGTGGGGCGCGGTCGTGCTGGTGCGTACCGTCACCGGGCTGGCCAGCGGTGAGCCCGCGCGGTGGGCGGCTGAGCGGGAGCGCCGCCGGCGGCGGAAGGCGGAGAAGCGGGCGCTCAAGCGTGAGCGTAAGGCCGTCGGCCGAGATCCCGACCGGGGCGATGTGGGCTGAAAGTCCGGTTTCCTGGACCCGGTCGAGCTTAGGTGGCCGGTCGGTTTGGCGGCGGCGTGCAGGCGGGCGTACACTTTCTGATCGGCGCGCAGCGTCCACTCCGCCATGCCCACCAGCGCTTCGGTGGGTCGCGGAGCCGCGGCTGGCGCGGGAAGCCTGATCTTGGTCAAGCACCCGTGTAAGACGTTGTGGGCCGTCCGGAGCAACCGACGTCAGGACAGCGGAGGACATGCCGAAAAAAGACGGAGCCATCGAGATCGAAGGTCGGGTCATCGAGCCCCTGCCGAACGCCATGTTCCGGGTGGAGCTCGCCAACGGCCACAAGGTGCTGGCTCACATCAGCGGCAAGATGCGGCAGCACTACATCCGCATCCTGCCGGAGGATCGGGTCGTCGTCGAGCTCTCGCCGTACGACCTGACCCGCGGGCGCATCGTCTACCGCTACAAGTAAGCCTGACGGCGGCCGGGAAACGTCCCGTGTCCGTCTTCGACGTCCGGTGTCGCGCCTCGCGACGCCGGGCCAGATGGGAAGTAAGGCAACCGTGAAGGTCAAGCCGAGCGTCAAGAGGATCTGCAACAAGTGCCGGGTGATCCGCCGGCACGGCCGGGTCATGGTCATCTGCACCGACCCGCGCCACAAGCAGCGCCAGGGCTGAACCAGCCCACACATCACACATGCTCGTCCCAGCCGCGAGCGGTGCGCAGCGCGTACTCAATCGTGGTTGACCCCCGGTCGAAGGCCGGGGCCCGCTCGGGCAGCGACCGATCCCGGTCGCCGGTGCCATCGGTGCCGGAGGGACAGGGACGGCCGGTAGCGGGGTGGGACGGGTCCACACCTTCGCCAGCACACCACGAGGAGTACGCCCGCACATGGCACGTCTAGTCGGCGTCGACCTTCCCCGCGAGAAGCGGATGGAGATCGCGCTCACCTACATCTTCGGCGTGGGTCGCACCCGCGCCCTGGAGACGCTCAGCGCCACCGGCATCTCGCCGGACAAGCGCGTCCGGGACCTCACGGACGAGGAGCTGGTCCAGCTCCGCAACCACATCGAGGCCAACTACAAGGTTGAAGGCGACCTGCGCCGCGAGGTCGCCGCTGACATCCGCCGCAAGGTCGAGATCGGCTGCTACGCCGGCATCCGGCACCGCCGGGGCCTGCCCGTGCGTGGCCAGCGGACCAAGACCAACGCCCGGACCCGCAAGGGCCCGAAGCGGACCGTCGCCGGCAAGAAGAAGCCCGGCAAGAAGTAGTTTCTTTAAACCGGAATTCTGGTCGTTCTCCGTCGAGGTAGGCCGGACTCCTACCGGAACCGGTGTCTACGAAATCAACGGGGCGAGAAGCCAGAACCCATTCAGGAGCGCACAGACTTATGCCACCGAAGGCTCGTGCCGGGGCCGCTGTCAAGAAGGTCCGGCGCAAGGAACGCAAGAACGTCGCCCACGGGCAGGCGCATATCAAGAGCACCTTCAACAACACCATCGTCTCGATCACCGATCCGACTGGTGCCGTCATCTCCTGGGCCTCGTCCGGCCAGGTGGGCTTCAAGGGCTCCCGCAAGTCGACTCCGTTCGCCGCGCAGTTGGCCGCCGAGGCCGCCGCGCGTCGGGCCATGGAGCACGGCATGCGCAAGGTCGACGTGTTCGTCAAGGGCCCCGGCTCCGGCCGGGAGACCGCCATCCGTTCGCTGCAGGCCGTGGGCCTCGAGGTCGGGCAGATCTCCGACGTCACCCCGCAGCCGCACAACGGGTGCCGTCCGCCGAAGCGTCGTCGGGTCTGAGAGGTAGAGAGAGAAGATGGCTCGTTACACCGGTGCCGACTGCCGCCGCTGCCGGCGGGAGAAGATGAAGCTGTTCCTCAAGGGCAGCAAGTGCGATGGTCCGAAGTGCCCGTTCGAGTCCCGGCCGTTCCCGCCCGGGCAGCACGGCCGCGGCCGCACGAAGGAGACGGAGTACCTGCTCCAGCTCCGTGAGAAGCAGAAGGCCCGTCGCGTGTACGGCGTGCTGGAGAAGCAGTTCCGCGGCTACTACGAGGAAGCCGTGAGCAAGAAGGCCAAGACCGGCGAGGTGCTGCTGCAGATCCTCGAGTCGCGGCTGGACAACGTGGTCTACCGGGCCGGCTACGCCAAGTCCCGGGACATGGCCCGTCAGCTGGTCAAGCACGGTCACTTCACGGTGAACGGCAAGAAGGTCGACATCCCGTCGTACCGCGTCAAGGAGCACGACATCATCGAGGTCCGGGGCAAGAGCAAGGAGCTCACCCCGTTCATCGTGGCCCAGGCCGAGGCCGGCTCCAAGACCGTTCCGGCGTGGTTGGAGGCGATCCCGAGCCAGATGAAGGTCCTGGTGCACTCGCTCCCGGCCCGACAGGTGATCGACACCCAGGTCCAGGAGCAGCTGATCGTCGAGCTCTACTCCAAGTAAGAGCTCGTTGCGGTGGCCCGCCCGGCCGGGCGGGCCACCGGAACAGTTTGTGTCGCGGGCGTCATATGGCGGGCGCCCCGGAAGAGAAGAGAAGACATGCTCATCAGCCAGCGACCGACCCTCTCCGAGGAGTCGATCAACGAGACCCGGTCCCGGTTCACCATCGAGCCGCTGGAGCCGGGCTTCGGCTACACCCTGGGCAACTCGCTGCGGCGTACGCTGCTGTCGTCCATCCCGGGTGCGGCCGTCACCTCGATCAAGATCGACGGTGTGCTGCACGAGTTCACCACCATCCCCGGGGTCAAGGAGGATGTGGTCGAGCTCGTCATGAACATCAAGGAGCTCTGCGTCAGCTCCGAGCACGACGAGCCGGTCAGCATGTACCTGCGGAAGCAGGGCCCGGGCGACGTGACCGCGGGTGACATCCAGCCGCCGGCCGGTGTGTCGGTGCACAACCCGGACCTGAAGCTGGCCACCCTCAACGGCAAGGGCCGGCTCGACATGGAGCTGACCGTCGAGCGGGGTCGTGGCTACGTCACGGCGGCGCAGAACAAGCAGGCGGGCGCGGAGATCGGCCGGATCCCGGTCGACTCGATCTACTCCCCGGTGCTCAAGGTGACCTACCGCGTCGAGGCGACCCGGGTCGAGCAGCGGACGGACTTCGACCGGCTGATCATCGATGTCGAGACCAAGCCGTCCATGGGGCCGCGTACCGCACTGGCCTCGGCCGGTTCGACGCTCGTGGAGCTGTTCGGGCTGGCCCGTGAGCTGGACGAGACCGCCGAGGGCATCGACATCGGCCCGTCACCGCAGGACGCGCAGCTGGCGGCGGACCTGGCCCTGCCGATCGAGGAGCTGGACCTGACCGTCCGCTCCTACAACTGCCTCAAGCGCGAGGGCATCAACTCCGTTGGTGAGCTCATCGGGCGTACCGAGGCCGACCTCCTCGACATAAGGAACTTCGGTCAGAAGTCGATCGACGAGGTCAAGATGAAGCTCGCCGGGATGGGTCTCGGGCTGAAGGACTCGGCTCCGAACTTCGACCCGGCGCACGTCGTGGACGCCTTCGGCGAGGCCGATTACGACACCGACGACTACCGCGAGACCGAGCAGCTCTAGTCCGCGCTGCCGCCACACCTGAGGAGCACCAAGCATGCCCACGCCCACCAAGGGCCCCCGCCTCGGCGGCAGCCCCGCGCACGAGCGGCTGATGCTGGCCAACCTGGCCACCGCGCTGTTCCAGCACGGCAAGATCCAGACCACCGAGACCAAGGCCCGGCGGCTGCGTCCGCTCGCCGAGCAGCTGATCACCAAGGCCAAGCGGGGCGACCTCGCGTCGCGCCGCCGGGTGCTGACCGTGGTCAAGGACAAGGACGTGGTCTACGCCCTGTTCGACCAGATCGCGCCGCGGTACGCCAACCGCAACGGCGGCTACACCCGGATCGTGAAGACCGGTCCGCGCAAGGGCGACGCCGCGCCGATGGCGATCATCGAGCTGGTCGAGGAGCTTCAGGTCGCCGAGCCGAAGGCGAACAAGAAGACCGCCGGTCGTAAGGCCGCCCAGCAGGACAAGGTCGAGGCGCTGGCTCCGGCCGACGAGGCCCCCGCGACCCGGTCGGCCGACCAGGACGCCGAGCCGCCACAGTCGGCCTCCGGTGACACCGCCGCTGCCCGCGAGGACAGCGACCTGGCCATCGAGGAAGGCAAGGCCTGACCAAGGCCGGTTGAAACAGGCCCTGAGGCCGTTGTCGGGCCCGGCATCCCCACGGGGGTGCCGGGCCCGATTCGTCGAGGAGGTACCACGTGGACGAGCGCACCCGGGTGCGACTGGACGTCGCGTACGACGGCACGGCCTTCTCCGGCTGGGCCGCCCAGCCGGGGCGGCGTACGGTCGCGGGAGTGCTTGTCGAGGCGCTGGATCTGGTGCTCGGTGCCGGTGTCGCGGCCGGCCTGACCGTCGCCGGCCGCACCGACGCGGGGGTGCACGCCAGCGGGCAGGTCTGTCACCTGGACCTGCCCGTCGACGTCTGGCGGATGCACGAGGGACGGCTGCTGCGCCGGTTGGCCCGGCTGCTGCCGACCGATGTGCGGGTCCGGGCGATGGGCGCGGTGCCGGCCAGCTTCGACGCCCGTTTCTCGGCGACCTTCCGCCGCTACGAGTACCGGGTGACCGACGCGCCGTGGGGTGGTGACCCGCTGCGCCGGCACGAGACCCTGGCCTGGCCCCGGGCGCTCGATCTCGACCGGCTCGCCGCCGCGGCGGCCGGGCTGGTGGGGGAGCACGACTTCGCCGCGTACTGCCGGCGCAAGGAAAACGCCACCACGTTGCGGGAGGTGACCAGGCTGGACTGGCGGCGCGACGTCGACGGGATCCTGGTCGCCACCGTGCAGGCCGACGCGTTCTGTCAGGCGATGGTCCGTAGCCTGGTCGGCGCCATGCTGGTCGCCGGCGACGGTCGCCGACCGGTCCGGTGGCCGGCCGACCTGCTGACCCGTCGGGAGCGGGCCAGCGAGGTGACCGTGGCACCGGCGCACGGACTGACCCTGGTGGCGGTCGGCTACCCCGACGATCCCGCCGAGTACGCGCGCCGGGCCGAGGCGACCCGACGGCTACGGGTACCCGCCGACAGTTGAGCCGCCGGCCGCGCCTGCCGTCGTCGGCGGCCGGTCAGTCCTCGGTGGACTCGTCCTGGCTGCCGGTGTCGTCGGCGGGTTCCTCGGTCGGCTGGCTGGCCGTTCCGCCTTCGGCCCGCCGCTCCAGCACACCCTGGTTGAGGTGCTGTTCGAGCATGTCGAACAGGATCTCGCGGACCCCGGTGTCACCGGAGCGGATGGTGGCGCCGTCGGTGCGGGCGACCACCGCGTAGGCGATGTAGTGACCGCGTACCTGCCAGCCGACCCGGGCCGGTGCGGTGGCGACGACCTCGGTGCCGTCCCCCGCCGACATGCCGCGGAAGCGGCCCTGCCGCTCGTCGAGCAGTTGGCGGATCCGGTCCCGGGCCCGCTCGGCGCTGGACCGGTCGGTGAGGTTGAACAGTCCCGTGGTGACCAGGTGGTCGCCGTCCGGTGCGCGGAGGGTGGCCCGGACGACCTGGTTGCAGCCGAGCCGGACCAGCAGGTCCGAGACCTCCCCGGTGGCGGCCACCGCGCAACTGGCGCTGGACTGGGTGCGGAGCACCTCGTAGCCGTTCTCGCCGTCGCCGACGGCCAGCGTGCTGGCGGGGAAGACCTCGCGGGCGGTGAGCGGCGCCTGATCGGTGTCCCGGGAGTCGAGGTCGCTCGCCTCGGCGGGCACCGTGCCGCGGGTGGTGTCCGGTGCGGCGCTGGGCGCGGCCTGTTGACCGATCAGGGTCCGACCGTCCAACAGGGTCGCGGCGGTGAGCCCGCAGAGGGCGAGCAGCACCAGCGCCGCGGCACCGCCGATCAGCACCTGCCAGGTGCGACCGCCGCCCCGGCGGGGCGGCGGCACGACAGTCGTGGTGCCGGTCTCCGGCGGTGCCGCCGCCACGCCGACAGGCACCGCGTCGTCGGGTGCCACCGGTGCCGCGTCGTACCGTGGTGCCGGCTCCTGCGTGGCGGGAAACGCCTCGCGTGGCGGTGCCGACGACGGCACCATGATCTGGTTCGGCCGGGCCAGCGACGGGGTGGGGAAGCGCGACGGGGACGGCCCTGCCGGGGGCGGCGGTCCGGGCCGGGGCGCAGCGTTCTCAGGCTCGTCGTCCCGGTAGGGGACGTATGCGTCCTCATCGGAGTCGTACCGATACACCATGTCGTCCAGAGTAGGGATGTTTATCCCTTTAGTAGGTATTTTGCGGAAACGCGCTGGACGAACGTGTCGGAGCCACCGCGACAGCCGCACCTTCGGCCCGGTCGGCACTCGGTGCGAGAATGTGCCGCGTGACCGGGGACCACTACTTCGCCGCCCAGCCGAACGCGCCCGCCCAGACGCGTGAGGTGCAGTTCACCGTCGCCGGCCGCGACTACACCCTGGCCTCCGCGGCCGGAGTCTTCTCGGCCACCCGCCTCGACCCGGGCACCGCGGTGCTGCTGCGCAAGGCCGACCTGCCGGATGCCGCGGCAGCCGGCGATCTGCTCGATCTCGGCTGCGGGTTCGGCCCGATCACCTGCGTGCTCGCCACGGTCGCGGTGACGGCGACGACCTGGGCGGTGGACGTGAACGAGCGGGCCCGGCTGCTGACGGCCGAGAACGCCGCCCGGCTCGGTCTGTCCGACCGGGTACGGGTGAGCGCACCCGAGGAGGTGCCCGCCGACCTCCGTTTCGCGCAGATCTGGTCCAACCCGCCGATCCGGATCGGCAAGGACGAGCTGCACCAGATGCTGTTGCGCTGGCTGCCCCGGCTCGCCCCGGACGGGGTGGCCTGGCTCGTGGTGGCCCGCCACCTCGGCGGTGACTCGTTGCAGCGCTGGCTGGTCGAGCAGGGGTGGCAGGTGGCTCGACAGGCCAGTCAGAAGGGGTTCCGGGTGTTGCGCGTCACCCGCTGACCGGGTAATCGGTTGGCCCGTCGGCCCGGCTCGGGGAGGATGCCCGCGTGGGATACGTGGACGTGGCGGCGGTCGGGCATGTGCTGCCCGACGGGCGGGAACTCTTCGCCGACGTGTCGTTCCGGGTCGGTGAGGGTGCCAAGGTGGCGCTGGTCGGGCCGAACGGTGCGGGCAAGACGACGTTGCTGCGGATGGTCGCCGGTGACCTGCCGGTACGCTCCGGCGCGATCGCGCGCACCGGTGGACTGGGCGTCATGCGCCAGTTCATCGGCATGATCGGTGACGAGTCGACGCTGGCCGACCTGGCCCTGTCACTCGCGCCACCGCCACTGCGCGACGCCGGTCGCCGGCTGGCCGAGACCGAGGCGGCCATGCGCGAGGCCGAGCTGCGCGGCAAGTACAGCACCGCCGCCGGCAGGGCCCAACTGGCGTACGCCGACGCGTTGGCGGCCTGGGGTGAGACCGGCGGGTACGACGCCGAGGTGCTCTTCGACACCGTCGCCACCATCGTCCTCGACCTGCCCTGGGACACCGCCCGGCAACGCCCGGTCCGGACCCTCTCCGGTGGGCAGCAGAAACGCTTCGCGCTGGAGTTGTTGCTGCGCGGTCCCGACGAGGTGCTGCTGCTCGACGAGCCGGACAACTTCCTCGATGTGCCCGGCAAACGCTGGTTGGAGGCGCGGCTGCGGGAGTCGGCCAAGTCGGTGCTCTACGTCTCGCACGACCGGGAGCTGCTGGCGCACACCGCCGACCGGGTGGTCGCGGTGGAGGGCGGCAGCGCCTGGGTGCACCCCGGCGGCTTCGCCAGCTGGCACGCGGCGCGCGTGTCACGGCACGACCGTCTCGACGAGCAACGCAAACGGTGGGACGAGGAACACCAGAAGCTGCGCGAGCTGATGCTGATGTACAAGCAGAAGGCCGCGTACAACTCAGGCATGGCCTCGCGGTATCAGGCGGCGCAGACCCGGTTGCGCAAGTTCGAGGAGGCCGGGCCGCCGCCCGTACCGCCGAAGGAGCAGGACATCCGGATGCGGCTGGCCGGCGGACGGACCGGCAAGCGCGCGCTGGTCTGCGAGCAACTGGAGCTGGACGGCCTGACCTATCCGTTCGACCTGGAGTTGTGGTACGGCGACCGGCTCGCGGTGCTCGGCGCCAACGGCACCGGCAAGTCGCACTTCCTTCGTCTGCTGGCCCGGGGCGGCACGGATCCGGACCCGGCGAACGGCCCGGTCGACGGCGCGGCGGTGCTGGCCCCGGTGGCGCATGACGGGGTGGCCCGGCTCGGCGCGCGGGTCCGACCCGGTCACTTCTCCCAGACCCACGACCGGCCGGAGCTGATGACGCGGACGCTGGTGGAGATTCTCTGGCGGGGCGACGAGCACCGGGCCGGCATGGATCGGCACGCGGCCATGGCGGCGCTGTCCCGGTACGAGCTGGCGGGGCAGGGCGACCAGCGCTTCGGCACCCTCTCCGGCGGGCAGCAGGCCCGTTTCCTGGTGCTGCTGCTGGAGCTGTCCGGCGCGACCATGCTGCTGCTGGACGAGCCCACCGACAACCTCGACCTGGCCTCGGCCGAGGCGTTGGAGGCCGGGCTCACCGCGTTTTCCGGCACGGTGGTGGCGGTCACCCACGACCGCTGGTTCACCCGTACCTTCGACCGTTTCCTGCTGTTCCGGGGCGACGGCGAGGTGGTCGAGACCGACGAGCCGGTCTGGGACGTGGCCTGACCCAGGGCCGGCTGCGGTCGGCCCTGCGACCTTCTGACCGGGCGACATATGGTGATCTGGTGAGTGAGATGACCTATCGCCGGTTGGGCGACTCCGGGCTCGTGGTGTCCGTCGTGGGGATCGGCTGCAACAACTTCGGCCGCAAACTCGACCCGGACGGCACGCGCGCGGTGGTCGACGCGGCCCTCGACGCCGGGATCAACTTCTTCGACACCGCCGACATCTACGGCGAGCCGCACGGCGCCTCGGAGGCGCAGCTCGGCGCGGCGCTCAAGGGCCGCCGGGACGAGGTGGTGCTGGCGACCAAGTTCGGCATGTCGATGGCCGGCAGCAACGGACGGGACTTCGGGGTACGCGGCTCGCGGCGGTACGTGATGCGGGCGGTCGAGGCGTCGCTGCGTCGGCTGGACACCGACTACATCGACCTGTACCAGTTCCACGAGCCGGACCCGGGCACCCCGATCGACGAGACGCTGTCCGCGCTGGACGACCTGGTCCGCGCCGGCAAGGTGCGGTACCTCGGCAACTCCAACTTCGCCGGCTGGCAGATCGCCGACGCCGACTGGACGGCGAGGAGCCGGGGACTCACCCGGTTCGTCAGCGCCCAGAACCACTACAGCCTGCTCAACCGGGACGCCGAGATCGAGGTGCTGCCGGCCTGTGACCGGTTCGGGTTGGGCATGCTGCCGTTCTTCCCGCTGGCCAACGGGCTGCTCACCGGCAAGTACAAGCGGGGTGAGGCGCCGCCCGCCGGCAGTCGGCTGGCCGGCGGCGGCCGGTACGCCCAACGGCTCGCCGCCGCCGACTGGGACACCATCGAGGGCATCGAGGCGTACGCCGCGCAGCGGGGTGTGCCGATGCTGCACGTGGCGATCGGTGGGCTGGCCGCCCAACCGGCGGTCACCTCGGTCATCGCCGGAGCCACCACGCCGGAGCAGGTGCGCGCCAACGCCGAGGCCGGCTCCTGGCACCCCACCGAGGACGACCTCAAGGCACTGCGCACCGTGCTCGACAGCTGACCGGAACGTGGCGGGGCCCCGCCCGGCGGATGCCGGACGGGGCCCCCTGTGTGCACACCTGGAACTGTCGGTCAGAGGCGACGCCCCGGGGCCAGGCGGGTGGGGTCGCCGCCGAGGCGGCCGGCACCCTTGACGGACTCGCCGTCGTTGGCGCGTACGCCCATCTTGCTGGCTGCGCCACCGAGCCGGACGATCATGGCGTCGGCGTCCCGGATCAGCACGTCCCGGATCTCCGCCTCGCCAACCAGATCGGCGTCGCCGGCCAACGTCCGGAACGCGGTGAGCTGGTTGATCGCCCGTCGGTCGTTGCCTTCCGCCTCCGCCGTACGGGCGTTGGAGAGCCGCTTCGACAACTGGTTGTACGCCTTGTTGCTGAGTCGGCCCGTCGCCTTGAACCGGTCCAGCAGGTTCTGCATGTCCCGGAACGAGGTGGTGACGAAGAAGCGGACCGTGCTGGTGGTGGCGTTGCCCGCCTTGTCGGTCGCCGTGACGGTCAGCTCGTGCAGGCCCAGCGGCAGCTCGTACATCGCCTGGAGGGTGCCGCTGACGTAGGGACGGTCGTCGAGCTGGCCGACCACGGTCGCGATGCCCGAGGTCGGGTCGACCGCCTGCCAGGACACCCGGACGTCCTGGCTGTCACCGTAGAGCTGGCCGTCGGCGATGCCGGAGACCAGCAGGGTCGGCTTGGTGCCGTCGATGCGTACCACCGCCGCCTTCAACGTCTCGGCGTTGCCGGCGGTGTCGGTGGCCCGGTAGAGCAGCTCGTGGTCGCCGTCGCCACTGATCTCGACCGGCTCGGTATACGGCGTCCAGTCGCCACCGTCCAGCGACCACTCCAGCAGCGCCACCCCGGAACCGGCGTCGGTCGAGGTGAGCACCACCGGGATGGTGCCGTCGTGCCAGCCCTCGTCGTTCGCCGGGGCGAACGTCGCGGTGCTGACCGGCGCGGTGGCGTCGATGCGGACGGTGACCGTCTTCGTCTCCTCCACGTTGCCGGCCTCGTCGACGGAGCGGAACCGCAGCTCGTGCTCGCCGTCCCCGGTCACCGGCACCGGTGCGGTGTAGGCGGTCCACTCGGTGGCGTCGTCGAGCTGGTACTCGGTGCGCGCCACCCCACTGCCACCGTCCTCGTCGGCGGCGGTCAGGGTGACCGTCGCCGGACCGGTGAGCCAACCCTCGACCGGGGTGCCGGACACCTCGGCCGTGGTGACCGGCGCGGTGTCGTCGTCCGGTCCGGTCTCGGTGGAGAACCGGAAGTAGTCGAACGACGCCGACTTCGAGGCGGTCTGGTTGCCACCGAGGGTGAACACGCCCACCTTCGGGGTAGCCCCCACGGCCGCGTTGGTCAGCTCGGTCAGGGCCGTCCAGGTGGTGCCGTCGGCCGAGTACGACCCGGTGAAGGTGTCACCGGTGCGGGCCAGCCGCAGATACCACTCGGCCGAGGTCAGGTTCTCCGCACCCGGCTGTGGATCCTGGATCGTCCCGTCGATCTCGCTGCGCAGCTCGATCCGCCGGGACACCGGCTGGCCGGCCTGGTTGTCCACCACGAAGTCGAACTTCAGGTAGTTGTCGTCGTCGCCGTACACGATCAGACCGGCCTGCTGGTACTGCTCGTCCAACAGACTGCCGTCGATCTTGGTCTCCATCGTCCAGTCGCCGGCCGGCGTGTTCTGAAGGATGAAGTTCGTCGGCCCGGTGTTGTTGGTGCCGTAGATGTCACCGTTGGGCACGTCGATGTGCAACGAGCCACCGCTGACCCGGTAGGCGCTCAGGTCCTCCCGGAGGATCGCGTTCCACCGGCACTTGTCCAGCGAGATGCCGGTGAACTCGTCGGACGGGTCGACCGGGCCGGCCGGCTCGTCCGGAATCACCTGGAACCAGTCGAACGCGGCGTCCACGACGGGCGCGTCGGTGCCGCCGTTGAGGGCGAACAGGCCGATCCGCGGGTTCTCGATGCCCTCCAACGCAGCCGAGCGACCGACCGGGGTGAAGGTCTGACCGTCGGCCGAGAGCGCGGCGGTCAGGCTGGTGCCGTCGCTGCTCACCCGCAGGTAGACGGTGTCACCCGCCGGTGCGTCGGTGCTGTCGGCGGCCTCGTTGCGCGGGGTGCCGGCGGTCTCCCGGATGAACTCCACCCGCCGGCTGCCGTTGTAGAGCAGGTCCACCTTGGCGTAGTTCTCGTCGTCGCCGTAGACCAGCAGGCCGGCCTGCTGGTAGTTGGCCGTCACCGGCAGGGTGACCTTTGTGGTCGCCTGCCAGGCTCCCGACGGTGCCGGTTGGAGCACCAGGTTGGTGGCGTCGTTACGGCTGCCGTAGAGGTCACCGGCCCCGGTGGGAAGTCGCAGCGCGCCGTCGGAGACGGACAGGAGCTGGTTCTCCCGCACCACGCTGGTCCACCGGTCGCGGTCGAGCGTGTCACCGTCGAAGTTGTCCGAACGTGCCCCGAGGCACGACGTGTTCGGCGAGTCGACCCGGACCGGCACGGTCGCGTACGACCGGGCACCACGGCTGTCGGTCACCGTCAGGGTGGCGGTGAAGTTGCCGGGTGCCGCGTACGTGTGCTCGGCCTGGAGCGTGTCCGCCGTGCCGCCGTCACCGAAGTCCCACTCGTACGTCAGCGGGGTGTCACCCTCGGGGTCGGTGGCGGTGCCGCCGAACGCGATGGTGACCGGCGCGGTGCCGGTGGCCGGCGTGGCGGTCGCGGTGACCGTCGGCGGCGCGTTGTCGGTGACGCCCTTGCCGACGAAGTCCGCCCAGTTGACGTTGAACAGCGATCCCGCGCCGCCCGCCGGGTCCTGGGCGACGAAGTACAGCGAACCGCTCGCCGCACCGGTCACCGGCGCGGTGACGTCGGTGTAGGTCTGCCAGTCGCCGGTGCCCGGTACGGTCGCCGAGGCGACCACCGGACCGTCGACCGCGCCGGCCCGCACCTCGATCACACCGCCGCTGGTCGCCGAGGCGACCCGGAAGCGGATCTCGTCGATCTCGGTCAGGTCGGCCGGTACGACCGACCACCAGTCGCCGTCCTCGATGGCGCCGATGTTCTGGCCGCCGCCGGCAGAGTCGCCGGTGGTCTCGCGCATCACCCCGGCGTCACCGCCGCCGGTGCCGTCCTCGGTCCGGCCGGTCGCGGTGAAGTACTCGGCCTGCTTGCGCTTGGGCTGGAGAATCTCGATCGCCCGGCCGGTCAGCGGGTCGGCCCCACCGGAGCCGCCCTGGTCGGTGTAGGTCGCCTCGAAGACGGTGAAGACGTTCGCCTCGGCACCGTGCCCGGCGGCGAGCTGGGTCTGCACCGTGCCGGTGCAGCCGGTGTGCTGCTCCAGCGGGTGGGCGTGCTCGTCGTGACCGAGCAGGACCTGGAGCTGGACGTCGTCACAGTCGATCGTCCCGTCCTCCGGGTCGGTCACCGTGATCGTGTACTTGACCTGGTCACCCCAGTCGAAGAAGCCGCCGTTCGGCGGAAACTCGATCTCCACGGTCGGCGCGGTGTTGCCCACCGTGATCGGCACGTTCGCCACCGCCGTACGCCCCTTGGGGTTGGTGACGGTGAGCTGGGCGGTGTAGTTGCCCGGCTCGGCGTACGTGTGGGTGGGGTTGGCCTCGGTGGAGGTGCCACCGTCGCCGAACGTCCAGGCGTAGGTGAGTGCTCCCCCGTCGGGGTCGCGCGATCCGGCGCTGGAGAAGGTCACCTCCAGCGGTGCCTGCCCGGAGGTGGGCTCGGCGGTGGCCACCGCGATCGGTGCCCGGTCACCGGCGATGTAGTCGATCCGGTAGACGCCGGAGTTGTCGTTGTTGCCGCCGAAGCCGCTGCCCCACTCGATCAGGTACATCGCACCGTCCGGACCGAACTCGAAGTCCATCGGGCGGATGAAGGACATCCCGGTGAGCAACTGGTTGATGTCGACCAGTTCGGTGCCGTCGGCGGAGACCTGCATCGTGTACATCTTCGACTGGTTCCACTCGCCGAGCAGCGCCTTGCCGTCGTAGTACGCCGGCCACTTGCGGTTCGAGTCGAGGTCGGCGTCGTACCGGTAGACCGGGCCGCCCATCGGCGCGCCACCGCCACCGATCTCGGGGTAGCGCGGGTCACCGCCATAGCCGTAGTCGACGGTGGCCGGGATGGCCGGCGGCAGGTTGGTCAGGCCGGTGTTGTTCGGCGAGTTGTTCACCACGGCGGCGCAGTCGAACTTCGGACCGCTCGGGCCGGAGGGGAACTGGTAGTCGTTGTACGCCTCGTTGGTGCCCGTGCAGTACGGCCAGCCGTAGTTGCCCGGTTCGGCGACGATGTTCCACTCCACCAGGCCCTCGGGCCCACGGTTCGGGTTGTCCGACGAGGCGTCCGGGCCGTAGTCGGCGACGTAGAGGGTGTCGGTGGCCGGGTCGATGCCGATCCGGAACGGGTTACGGAAGCCCATCGCGTAGATCTCGGGCCGGGTCTGTGCCGTACCCGGCGGGAAGAGGTTGCCCTCCGGGATGGTGTACGTCCCGTCGTCCTCCGGGTGGATCCGGATCACCTTGCCGCGCAGGTCGTTGGTGTTGCCGGAGGTGCGCTGCGCGTCGTAGTCGGCGCGTCCGGGCCGCTCGTCGATCGGCGTGTACGCGTCCGAGGAGAACGGGTTGGTGTTGTCCCCGGTGGCCAGGTAGAGGTTGCCATCGGAGTCGAACGTCATGGTGCCGCCGGCGTGGCAGCAGGTGTTGCGCTGGGTGTCGACCTGGAGCACGACCTCCTCGGTGGCCGCGTCGATCGAGTCACCGCTCACCGTGAACCGGGAGAGCAGGTTGCGCGCCACCCCGTCGTTCGGGGCGTAGTAGAGGTAGACCCAGTTGTTGGTGGCGAAGTCCGGGTCGAGCCGGATGCCGATCAGGCCGTCCTCGTTGCCGGTGAAGACGTCGAGGTCGATGGCGGTGACCGTGTTGCCGGTGTCCGGCTTGACGACCTGCACCCGGCCGTCGCGTTCGATGTAGAACACCCGGCCGTCGGGGGCGATGTCCAGCTCCATCGGGTTGCTGGTGTTGCTGTCCAGCGTCACCTTCTCGAAGCTGGCGGTCAGCGACGCCCCGCAGTCGGCGCCCTGGATCCCGGCCGCGGTGCGGATTCCGCCGAGCAGGTGGGTGCGGAACTCCGGCTCGGCGTACGACTCGTCGGTGTGGCCGCCGCCGGTGTACCAGGCTCGGCCGCCGTCGTAGTCCTGGCACCAGGCGATCGGGTGGTCGTGCCCCATCGCGCCGGAGCCGGGGTTGTAGCTGGTCTCGTCGAGGGTGGCCAGCACGTGCACCGAACCGCGCGGGTTGGTGCGGTAGTTGTACCACTCGTCGAACCGGGACCAGCGTCCCGGCAGGTGGGCGGTGGAGGGGTGAGCCGGGTCCTCCACCTTGACCGTGGCCTGCTGGTTGGCCGGGTGGCTGTTGAAGTACGCCCCCACCAGTTCGCCGTACCAGGACCAGCTGTACTCGGTGTCGGCGGCGGCGTGGATGCCGGCGTAGCCGCCACCGGCCTGGATGTAGCGCTCGAACGCCGCCTGCTGGTCGGCGGTCAGCACGTCTCCGGTGGTGGAGAGCCAGATGACCGCCCGGTACTGAGCGAGGTTCGCGTCGGTGAACGCGGCGCCGTCCTCAGTGGTGTCGACGGTGAAGCCGTGCTCGGCGCCGAGCTCCTGGATGGCGGCGATGCCGGTGGGGATGGAGGCGTGGCGGAAGCCGGCGGTCTTGGAGAAGACCAGCACCGAGAACGTCTCGGCGGCGGCCTCCGGAACCGCCTGGGCGACGGGGGCGGGCGCGGCCTGTGCGGCCGGGGCCGCGAGAAGCATGCTCGCGGCGAGGCCGAGGGAGAGAACGGCGGCGGTCAGGGGTGCGCGGGCACGAGGTGTTCGGGGCACTCCGGTCTCCTTTGTCCTTGCTGGACAGGGGTCACGGGGTCGGCCCGCCGAAGACCGTCCCTGATGGAGCTGGTCCGGACACCTTGCCGAAGGGGGCCGGGCCAGCATTTATGTCGAGTCGCTGAACAAATTAGTTCCGTTAGAACGATTAATGGCAAGACTTCAATGGATAACGTTTCGGTAAACGCAAGCGACATTCCCGTACAGCCCACTCAAACCGCTACGGGCGCCGGCCCGCACCTCGGGCGGAGGTGCGGGCCGGCAGTTGTGTGTCGGCGAGCCAGGCCGACTACCCGGGAGTGAGCCGGAAGTAGTCGAAGGCGGCCGTCTTCGACGCGGTCTGGTTGGCACCGAGAGTGAACAGGCCCACCCTCGGAGTCGCCCCGACCGCGGTGCTCGTCAACGTTTGCAGGGTCGTCCAACTCGTGCCGTCGGCCGAGTACGCGGCGGTGAAGGTGTTTCCGCTGCGCGCCAGCCGCAGGTGCCAGATGCCCTGGGTCAGGCCGGTCGCCTGGGGCTGCGTACTCTGCACCACTCCGCCGACCTCGCTGCGGAACTCGATCCGTCGCGAGACCGTCTGACCGGCCGCGTTGTCCGTCACGTAGTCGAACTTCAGGTAGTTGTCGTCGTCGGCGTACACCAGCAGACCAGCCTGCTGGTACTGCTCGTTGAACAGGCTGCCGTCGACCCGGGTCTGCATGGTCCAGTTCCCGGCCGGGCTGTTCTGGAGGATGAAGTTCGTCGGCCCGGTGTTGCCGGTGCCGTAGATGTCACCGTTCGGCACGTCGATGCGCAACGCGCCGTCGGTCACCCGGTACCGGGTCGAGTCCTCCCGTACGACGGCGTTCCACCGGCACTTCTCCAGGCCGGTGCCGGTGAACTCGTCCGACGGCGTGACGACGCCCGTGGTGACCTCCGGGGTGATCCGGATCCAGTCGAACTGGGCGTTCACCACCGGCGCGGTGGTGCCGCCGTTGAGGGCGAAGAGACCGATCCGGGGGTTGCTGATCCCGGCCAGCGCGGCGGACCGACCGACCGCGGTGAAGGTCTGCCCGTCCGTCGAGTAGGCGGCGGTCAGGTTCGTCCCGTCGCTGGTCAGTCGCAGATGGATGGTGTCACCGGTGGGCGCCGCGGTGGAGTCCGTGCTCTCGTTGCGCGGGGTACCGGCGGTTTCCCGGAGGAACTCGACCTTCCGGTTGCCACCGTAGACCAGGTCCAGCTTGGCGTAGTTGTCGTCGTCGCCGTAGAGCAGCAGACCGGCCTGCTGGTAGTCGGCCCGGGCCGCCACGGTGACCCGGGTGGTCGCCTGCCAGGCACCGCTGGGTGCGGGCTGGAGCACCAGGTTGGTGGCGTCGTTGCGGGTGCCGTACAGGTCACCCGCCGCGGTGGGCAGCCGCAGTGAACCGTCGGCGAGGGAGTACGACTCCGTCCCGCGCACCACGCTTGTCCATCGCTGACGATCCAGCGAGCTACCGGTGAACTCGTCGGACCGCTGTGGTCCCGGCTCGGCCTGGCAGGGGTTGCCCGCCCCGTCGACCCGGACCGGCACGCTGGCCTGCCCTCGCGCACCCCGGCTGTCGGTGACCGTCAGGATGGCGGTGTAGCTGCCCGGCGTGGTGTAGGTGTGGGTGGCGTTGAGCGTGTTCGCGGTCGCACCGTCACCGAAGTCCCAGGCGTACGTCAGGGGGGTGTCCCCGTCCGGGTCGGTGGCCGTACCGGTGAAGGTCACCGCCAACGGCCCGGTCCCGCTGGTCGGGGTGGCCGAGGCGGTGACCGTCGGCGGGGCGTTGCCGCTCACCCCGGGTCCGACGAAGTCCATCCAGTTGACGTTGAACAGGGTGCCGGAGCCGCCGTTCGGATCCCGGGCGACGAAGTACAACGCGCCCTCCGCCGCGGCGCCGTTGGGTATCTGCGCGGTGACGTCGGTGTACGTCTGCCACCCTCCGGTGCCGGTCACGGCGGCGGTGGTGATCAGCGGTCCGTTCGCGGCTCCGGCGCGCACCTCGATCCGACCACCGGAGGTGGCCGAGGCGACCCGGAACCGGATCGAGGTGAGGCCGGTCAGGCTGGCCGGACTGACCGACCACCAGTCGCCGTCCTCGATGAATCCGATGTTCTGGCCACCGCCGGCGGTGTCACCGGTGGTCTCCCGCTCCACCCCGGCGGTGCCGCCGCCGGTGGCACCCGCCACCCGTCCGGTGGCGGAGTAGTACTCGGCCTCCTTACGTTTCGGCTGAAGGACCACGAGCGCCCGGCCGGTCTGCGGCTCGGCCCCGTCGGCCCCGCCCTGGTCGGTGTAGGTCGCCTCCAGAACGGTGAAGACGTTCGCCTCCGCCCCGTGGCCGTCGGCGAGCTGGGTCTGCACCGTGCCGGTGCAGCCGGTGTGCCGCTCCAGCGGGTGAGCGTGCTCGTCGTGGCCGAGCAGGACCTGGAGTTCGACCTCGTCGCAGTCGATCGTCCCGTCCTCCGGGTCGGTGACCTTGACGGTGTAGGCGACCTGGTCACCCCAGGCGAAGAAGCCACCGTCCGGGGGGAATTCGATGGTCACGGTCGGTGCCGTGTTGCCGACGGTGATCGGCACGTTGGCCACCGCGCTGCGCCCGGCCGGGTTGGTCACCCGCAGTTGCGCGGTGTAGCTGCCGGACTGGGTGTAGGTGTGGGTCGGGTTGGCCTGGGTGGAGGTGCCGCCGTCGCCGAACGTCCAGGCGTAGGTGAGTGCTCCACCGTCGGGGTCGCGTGAGCCGGCGCTGGAGAAGGTGACGGCCAGCGGTGGCGCTCCGGAGGTGGGGTTCGCCGAGGCGACCGCGATCGGGGCGCGGGCACCGGCGGTGTAGTCGATGCGGTAGACGCCGGAGTTGTCGTTGTTGCCGCCGAAGCCGCTGCCCCACTCGATCAGGTACAGCGCGCCGTCCGGGCCGAACTCGAAGTCCATCGGCCGGACGAAGGTCATCTGGTCGAGGATCCGGTTGATGTCGACGAGGGACTTACCGTCCCGGGTGACCTGCATGGTGTACATCCGCGACTGGTTCCACTCGCCGAACATGGCCTTGCCGTCGAAGTACGCCGGCCACTGGCGGCGCGACGAGATGGTCGGGTCGAACCGGTAGACCGGGCCGGCCATCGGTGCTCCGCCGCCGCCGATCTCCGGGAAACGGCTGTTGCCGCCGTAGCCGTAGTCGACCGTGGCCGGGATGGCCGCCGGCAGGTTGGTCAGACCTGTGTTGTTGGGGGAGTTGTTCACCGGTGCGGAGCAGTTGAACTTCGCCCCGCTCGGACCGGACGGGAACTGGTAGTCGTTGTACGCCTGGTTGTTGCCGTGGCAGTACGGCCAGCCGAAGTTGCCGGGCCGGTCGACGATGTTCCACTCCACCAGGCCCTCCGGGCCCCGGTTCGCGTTCGTGGTGGTGGCGTCCGGGCCGTAGTCGGCGACGTAGAGCACGTTGGTTACCGGGTCGATGCCGATCCGGAACGGGTTGCGCAGGCCCATCGCGTAGATCTCCGGCCTGGTCCGCGCGGTGCCCGGCGCGAAGAGGTTGCCGGCCGGAATGGTGTACGTGCCGTCGGCCTGCGGCCGGATCCGGAGCACCTTGCCGCGCAGGTCGTTGGTGTTGCCGGCGGTGCGCTGCGAGTCGTAGTCCGCCCGGCCGGAGCGCTCGTCCAACGGGCTGTAGCCACCGGACTCGAAGGGGTTGGTGTTGTCCCCGGTGGCCAGGTACAGGTTGCCGGCCGAGTCGAAGGTCATCGTCCCGCCCATGTGGCAGCAGGTGTTGCGCTGCGTGGGCACCTCCAGCACGACCCGCTCGCTGGACGGGTTGATCGTGTCACCGGTGACGGTGAACCGGGACAGGTTGTTGCGGGAACCGCCCGCGCTGGGGGCGTAGTAGAGCCAGACCCAGCCGTTGCTGGCGAAGTTGGGGTCGAGGCGGATGCCCAGCAGGCCGTCCTCGTTGCCGGCGAAGACGCTCAGCCGCAGCGCGGTGACGGTCTGGCCGGTGTCCGGCTTGATGATCTGCACGCGACCGTCGCGCTCGATGTAGAACACCCGGCCGTCGGGTGCGATGTCCAACTCCATCGGGTTGCTGGTGTTGCTGTCCAGCGTCACCTTCTCGAAGCTGGCGGCCCGGCCGGCGCCGCAGTCGGCGTGCACCACCCCGGCCGCGGTCTGGATGCCACCGAGCAGGTGTTGCCGGAACTCGGCGTTGGTGAAGGACTCCTGGGTGTGCCCGCCACCGGTGTACCAGGACCGCCCACCGTCGAAGTTCTGGCACCAGGCGATCGGGTGGTCCTGCCCCATCGCCCCGCTGCCCGGGCTGTAGCTGCGCTCGTCGAGCGAGGCCAGCACCTGCACCTGACGGGTGCGGGGGTTGGTGCGGAAGTTGTACCACTCGTCGAACCGGGACCACCGCTCCGGCAGGTGCCGGGTCGACTCGTGGGTGGTGTCCTCGACCTTCACCGTGGCCGTCTGGTTGGCCGGGTGACTGTTGAAGTAGGCACCGACCAGTTGGCCGTACCAGGCCCAGTCGTACTCGGTGTCGGACGCGGCGTGCACGCCGACGTAGCCGCCACCGGCGCGGATGTAGCGCTCGAAGGCCGCCTGCTGGCTGGCGTTGAGCACGTCGCCGGTGGTGGACAACCAGATGACCGCCTTGAACCTGGCGAGGTTGGTGTCGGTGAAGGCGGCGCTGTCCTCGGTGGTGGTGACGGTGAACCCGTTCGCCGTGCCGAGTTGCTGGATCGCGGTGATGCCGGCCGGAATCGAGTCGTGCCGGAATCCGGCGGTCTTTGAAAAGACCAGGACGGAGTACGGCTCCGCCTCCGCCGCGGCTACCGGCGCGGCAGCCTGGGCGGCGGCCGGGCCGGTGATCGGGGCCGGTGCGGCGGCCAGGATGAGTACGAAGGCGAGTAGCGCCACGGTCACTGCGGCGAGCGGAGCTCGCCGCCGACTGGGTCGGGGCACGAGGATCTCCTCTGTCCGTGGGACGGTTCGGAGTGGACGGCGGTGGTCACTCCCGTCGGTCCGACCGCCCATACCTGACGAGCGAGGTCTGGGTGCCGACTCAGCCGATCCGATCACTCAATTTGCCGTAGTGAATCTAGTTTCGAGCAAGGTGGAGCCTTGTAACGTTTTGGTAACGGGGTCATTTTCTATTGGTGTGAGTCGCTGTATATCGGGGCCTTCTTCCGGCCGCGGTGCTGCCGCGAGTCCGTTCCGTAGGCCGTGGCGAGTCGGCATGACCGGGTGGCCCGCGCCGCCGCCGGCGGCGCGGGACGGGCTTGGCGGAGCCGGCGAAACGACGTACGGTGACACCCAACGAACCCACGGGAGCCCGGTGTACCGGGCTGAGAGGGGGGCTGTGAGCCCCCGACCGTCGAACCTGATCCGGGTAATGCCGGCGCAGGGAGGAGTGTTGCCGTGCCGTCCCTGGGACGACTGCATCTGATCACCGACACCCGACCCGGGCGGGATCCGCTCGCCGTGCTCCGCGCCGTGCTCCCGGTGGCCCACACCGAGCTGGTGGTGCAGGTCCGGGTCGAGGACACCGCGACCGACCGGCAGGCGTACGAGCTGACCCGACAGGTGCTTGCCCTCTGCGCCCCGTACCAGGTGCCCTGCCTGGTCAACGACCGGCTGCACGTGGCACTGGCGACCGACGCCGCCGGTGGTCACGTCGGCGCCGACGATCTGCCCGTGGCGGCGGCCCGGAAGGTGCTCGGCCCGGCCGCCGTGCTCGGTGCCACCGCCCGGGAACCGGCGAGCGCGCTCGCGGCGGTCACCGCCGGAGCCAGCTATCTGGGCGTGGGCCCGTGCCGCGTCACCGCCACCAAGGACGGGCTGCCGCCGCCGATCGGCGTGACCGGTGTCCGGGCGGTGGTCGAGGCGGTCGACGTGCCGGTGATCGCCATCGGCGGGGTGACGGCGGCGGACGTGCCCGAGTTGCGGGCCACCGGCGCGTACGGGGTGGCGGTGGTCGGTGCGCTCTCCGGAGCCACCGATCCCGTCCGTGCCGCCGCCGAGCTGGTTCGGGCGCTGACGTGTTGACCGGGCGCCCCGCCACCACCGGTCCGGTGCCCCGGCGCCGGCCCGATGTGGCCGTCGTGGGCGGCGGGCCGATCGGGTGGGCGGTCGCCTGGCGGTGCGCGGTGCGCGGGTTGCGGGTGGTCGTGCACGATCCGGCGCCCGGGTCGGGTGCCTCCCACGTGGCCGCCGGGATGCTGGCGCCGGTCGCCGAGGCGTACTTCGGCGAGCGGGAACTGACCGGTCTGCTCACCGAGTCGGCCGGGCGTTGGCCGGGGTTCGCCGCCGAACTGACCGAGGCGACCGGCACCGACATCGGCTACCGCACCGAGGGCACCCTGATGGTCGGGCTGACCGCCGACGACCTCGCCGAGGCACGTCGGCTCTGGGCGTACCAGCAGGGGCTGGGGTTGCCGGTGACCCCGCTGCGCCCGTCCCAGCTACGCGAGCGCGAGCCGGCGCTGGCGCCCCGGGTGCGCGGCGGCGCGCTCGCCGCCACCGACCACCAGGTCGACCCGCGCCGGCTGGTGCCGGCGCTGCGGCTGGCGGCGGAGCGGGCGGGCGCGGTGCTGGTCGCCGAGCCGGTGCGGCGGCTGTCCGACGTCACCGCCGGCGTGACGGTGGTCGCCGCCGGCTGCGGCGTCGCGGCCCTGACCGGCCTGCCGGTCCGTCCGGTGAAGGGACAGGTGCTGCGGTTGCGTGCGCCGGACGGCGGGCCGCCGGGCTTCCGGCACGTGATCCGGGGGTACGCCGACGGCGAGCACGTCTACCTGGTGCCGCGGGACAGCGGCGAGGTGGTCGTCGGCGCGACCGTCGAGGAGCGCTCCGACCTGGACGTCTGCGCCGGAGCGGTGCTGCGGCTGCTGCGGGCCGCCGTCGACCTGCTGCCCGAGATCGCCGAGTACGACCTGGTGGAGACGCTGGCGGGGCTGCGCCCCGGCACGCCGGACAACGCCCCGATCCTGGGGCCGTTGCCGGGTCACCCGGACGTGCTGGTGGCCGCCGGTCACCACCGGCACGGAATCGTGCTCACCCCGGTCACCGCGGACCTGATCACCGAGCTGATCACCGGCGACGGCAGCCCGCACACCCTGCTCGCGCCCTTCCGACCGGACCGGTTCGCCGACGCGTCGGGCGTCGTGGGCTCGGCGAGCACCTTTTCGCATCCGACGGAGGACGACTCGTGAAACTGACGGTGAACGGTGCCGGCCGCAGTCTGCCGGACGGGTTGACGGTGGCCGACCTGGTCCGCGACGTCACCGGCCAGCAGCGCGGCGTGGCGGTGGCGGTCAACGGTGAGGTGGTGCCGCGTACCGGCTGGCCGGCGACGGTGCTGCGCGGCGGTGACCGGGTCGAGGTGCTCAGCGCCGCCCAGGGCGGGTGAGCCGGATGGACGACGAGTCGACCGGCTTCGAGCTGGGCGGGGTGCGGTTCACCTCCCGGCTGATCCTCGGTACCGGCGGGGCGGCCAACCTGCACGTGCTGGAGCAGGCGATCCGGGCGTCCGGCACCGAGCTGGTCACCCTGGCGTTGCGTCGGGTGGAGACGGTGCCCGGCGGTTCCGGCGGTCTGCTGGACCTGCTCGACCGGTGCGGCGTCCGCCTGCTGCCCAACACGGCCGGCTGCTACACGGCGGGCGAGGCGGTGAAGGTGGCCCGGCTGGCCCGGGACGCGTTCGAGACCGACTGGGTCAAGCTGGAGGTGATCGGCGACGAGCGGACGCTGCTGCCCGACGGGGTGGAACTGCTGCGCGCCGCCGAGGAACTGGTCGACGACGGGTTCACCGTGCTGCCGTACACCTCCGACGACCCGGTGCTGGCGCGGCGGCTGGCCGACGTCGGTTGCGCGGCGGTGATGCCGGCCGGTGCGCCGATCGGATCCGGCCTGGGGATCAACAATCCGCACCACATCCGGCTCATCCGGCAGGACGTCAACGTGCCGGTCATCCTGGACGCGGGCATCGGCACCGCCTCCGACGCGGCGCTGGCCATGGAGCTGGGCTGCGACGCGGTGCTGCTGGCCAGCGCGGTGACCCGGGCCGCCGACCCGGTGGCGATGGCCACCGCGATGCGGTACGCGATCGCCGCCGGCCACCTCGCCCACGGCGCCGGCCGCATCCCCCACCGCTTCCACGCCCTCCCCTCCACCCCCGACGAAGGCCGCCCCGACCTGTGACCGCGCGGACTGATCTCGTCGATCTTGGCCGGGGAGCGCCCCGCCAGGGGCCGGTTGGTACCAAGATCCAAGTGCCCTCGGGGGTCGTGCTGCTGACGGATCGGCGGGTGGCGCGGGGAGGGCTCGTCCCGGTGGTGGCGGCGGCCGTGGCCGGGGGAGTGCGGTGGGTGGTGCTGCGGGAGAAGGATCTGCCGCGCGTCGAACGCCTCGTCCTCGCCGCCGAGCTGCGATCGATCCTCACCGAGGCGGGCGGAACCCTTGTCGTCGGCGGCCCCGACCCGCTGCTGGACGGCGATCCGGGCCGCACTCCGATCGCCCTCCACCTGCCGGCGGTCGGCCCCTACCCACCGCCCCCCGCCGACCTGGTCGGCCGCTCCTGTCACGACGTCGCGGAGCTGCGTCGACTCACCACGGAGGACTACGTCACCCTCTCGCCGGTCTTTCCCACCCGGACCAAGCCGGGCTACGGACCGCCCCTGCTTCCCGCAGGGCTGGCCGAGCTGATCCGGCGGAGCCCGGTGCCGGCGCTGGCCCTCGGCGGCATCGAGACCCCCGCCCAGGTACGTGCCTGCGTCCAGGCCGGCGCCTCCGGCGTAGCCGTCCTCGGCACCATCATGCGCGCCCAGGACCCACAACAGACCGCCGCCACCCTCACCGCCGCTTTCCACGACGTCACCGCCCCGACTCCCAAGCCGCCGACCCGGCACGTGCCGGCGGGGAATGGCCACGACGGGGCGGCGGCCGACCGTGCCCACGCAGGGATCAAGCCTGACCGCCCGGAGTGGGCACGGTCGGCCGCAGCCCTCAACCGCAACCCCAGAGCAACAACCCCCGACCAGAAGGAACTGCCGTGACCCCCACCACCGTGCTGACCGTCGCCGGTTCCGACTCCGGTGGCGGCGCCGGCATCCAGGCCGACCTGAAGGTCTTCGCCGCGCTCGGCGCGTACGGCACGAGTGTGCTGACGGCGGTCACCGCGCAGAACACCCGGGGCGTGGACGCGGTGCTGCCGCTGCCCCCGCACCTGGTCACCGACCAGCTCGACAGTGTGCTGTCGGACTTCGCGGTGCGGGCGGTCAAGACGGGGATGCTGGGCACCCCGGCCGTGGCGGCCGCCATCGCCGATGCGGCGGCGGCCGGCCGGCTGCCGCAGCTGGTCGTCGACCCGGTCCTGGTGGCCACCAGCGGTCACCGGCTCGGCGTGGTGGAGGCGGTGGAGCGGTTGCTGCCGTACGCCCGGGTGGCCACACCGAACAGCGCGGAGGCCGCCGCGCTCACCGGGACGGCGGTGACCGACGTGGCGGAGATGACCGCGGCGGCGCGGGCCCTGGCTGCCGGTGGACCGGAATGGGTGATCGTCACCGGCGGCGACGTGGACGCCGGTGCGGAGGCGGTGGACGTGCTGCACGGCCCGGAGGGGACGACGGTGCTGCGTGCCCCGCGTGTGCCGACCCGGCACACCCACGGCACCGGTTGCTCGTTCTCGGCGGCCGTGACGGTGCGGCTGGCGCTGGGCGACCCGGTGCCGGCGGCGGTCGAGGCCGCCAAGGAGTACGTGACCCGGGCGCTGACCGGCGCGCGGGACTGGGAGCTGGGCGCGGGCCGTGGGCCGATGGACCACTTCGGCTGGTCCGCCTGAACAGGGAGGCTGTCATGCAGACACGTCGCAAGGTGTACGTCGAGGGATCACGGCCGGACATCCGGGTGCCGTTCGCGGAGGTGGAGCTGACCGGGGACAACCCACCGGTACGGCTCTACGACACCTCGGGTCCGGGCTCTGATCCGGAGGTCGGACTGGCGCCGTTGCGGGGACCGTGGATCGCCGAGCGGGCCGACGTGGCGCCGGTACGCGGCGGCGGAACCCCACTGGCCGGCTCGGACGGCAAACGGCCCACGCAGCTCGCGTACGCCCGCGCCGGTGTCGTCACGCCGGAGATGGAGTTCGTGGCGATCCGGGAGGGGATGGCGCCGGAGTTCGTCCGGGACGAGATCGCGGCCGGCCGGGCCGTGCTGCCGCTGAACATCAACCATCCGGAATGCGAGCCGGCGATCATCGGCAAGGCGTTCCTGGTCAAGGTCAACGCGAACATCGGCACCTCGGCGGTGACCTCGTCGGTGGCCGAGGAGGTGGAGAAGCTCACCTGGGCCACCCGATGGGGCGCGGACACCGTGATGGACCTGTCCACCGGCAAGCGGATCCACGAGACCCGCGAGGCGATCGTGCGCAACTCCCCGGTGCCGATCGGGACGGTGCCGATCTACCAGGCGCTGGAGAAGGTCGGCGGTGATCCGGTGAAGCTGAGCTGGGAGGTGTTCCGGGACACCGTGATCGAGCAGGCCGAGCAGGGTGTGGACTACATGACGGTGCACGCCGGGGTGCTGCTGCCGTACGTCCCGCTGGCGGTGGACCGGGTCACCGGCATCGTGTCGCGGGGCGGTTCGATCATGGCGGCCTGGTGCCTGGCGCATCACGAGGAGAACTTCCTCTACACCAACTTCCGGGAGCTGTGCGAGATCCTGGCCCGCTACGACGTGACTTTCTCCCTCGGTGACGGTCTGCGGCCCGGCTCGATCGCGGACGCCAACGACGAGGCACAGTTCGCGGAGCTGCGTACCCTCGGCGAGCTGACGAAGGTCGCCTGGGAGCACGACGTGCAGGTGATGATCGAGGGGCCCGGGCACGTGCCGATGCACAAGATCAAGGAAAACGTCGACCTTCAGCAGGAGTGGTGCCACCAGGCGCCGTTCTACACGCTCGGTCCGCTGACCACCGACATCGCGCCCGCGTACGACCACATCACCTCGGCCATCGGAGCCGCGATGATCGGCATGTTCGGCACCGCGATGCTGTGTTACGTCACGCCCAAGGAGCACCTCGGACTGCCCGACCGGGACGACGTGAAGGCCGGGGTGATCGCGTACAAGATCGCGGCGCACGCGGCCGACCTGGCGAAGGGACATCCGGGTGCGCAGGCCTGGGACGACGCGCTGTCGAAGGCGCGGTTCGAGTTCCGCTGGGAGGACCAGTTCAACCTCTCGCTGGACCCGGAGACCGCGCGGTCGTACCACGACGCGACGCTGCCCGCCGAGCCGGCGAAGACGGCGCACTTCTGCTCGATGTGCGGGCCGAAGTTCTGCTCCATGAAGATCACGCAGGACCTGAAGGAGTACGCCGCCCGCGGCATGCAGGACAAGTCCGACGAGTTCGTCGCCTCCGGCGGACGGGTCTACCTGCCGCTGGCCTGACCGGTCGGGATGGGTGAGACCTGAGTGCCTCATGTCCGGGTGACGTGATCACGTCACCTGGACACGAGGCGCCGCACTCCTACCGTCCCCGGCAGTCACCGACGGTGAAGTCCGGACGCGGTGGATGGTGGCCGACGGGTGCGCGGGCGAGGGTCTCAGCGTCGGTGGTGCCGACCCGTCGACCGCAGGGAGCGGCGTGGTCCCTTCTGCGGAGTCGCCTCGTCGTCATCGAGCGGTCGGCTGAGCCCGGCTACCCAGTCGACGTACTCCTCGTCCTGAGCCGGCAGCGGTTCGTCCTGCTCGGTCGCGGCATGCTCCCCGGACCGGGACCTGCCACGCCGGAACAGTCCACGCCGGCCCTTCTCCGCTTCGGCGTCCGGTTGGACGTCCTCGGCCCGGACGGCGGGCGGCTTCGTGAAGGCGGCCGTGAGGTCACGGGCGGTGGCCGCCGGCTCGATGGAGACCTCCGGGGTGTCGGGGAGCGCCGCCGAGCTGCCCGGAGTCGACGGCGTCTCGGGCCCGGTCGTGGCCCGGGTGAGATCGGGCAACACGAACCGCTGCCGAGATCGTGGCAGCGCCTCGGGTGACACCTCCGCCGCCGACTGGCCTCCGGCATCATGCGCTGGCGCTGGCGCTGGCGCTGGCGCTGGCGCTGGCGCTGGCGCTGGCGCTGGCGCTGGCTCGGCGGTCGGCGCGGCCTGCGCCGTCGCGGGCGTCGGGTCCACCGACGGGGCCGGTGCCCGGGGCGTGGGGGTGCGGGGCGTCGGGGTTCTGCCGCTGGAAGCGACCGGCGACTCGGCCTCCACCGCGCTGGGTGCCGCCTGGGGAAGGTCGCTGCCGTCGCCCACCGGCGCCGGCTCTGTCGACGCACCGGGCTGCCCGTCGCTCCCCGCCACCGCCTGTCCGTCGAATACCGACCCGGCGGTCTCACGCGCCGGCTCGCCGCTCTGTGTTGGCTCGTCGCTCTGTGCTGGCTCGCGGCTCTGTGCTGGCTCACCGGCTTCGGTTCGCCGCGCGGCTCCGCCTGCTCGCTTGGCAGCGTCGGTTCGGCTTGCGGTGTCGCCGGCATGCGCGACACCGGCATCAGCAGGGCTGGTGTGGTCGGTGCGGTTGTCGCCGCGTGCGCTGTCGGCGGAGGGCCCGCCGTCGGGCGGCTGCCCGCCGTTGCCGGTCGCCGGTGCGGATGTCGTCGGTGCGGTGCCGGCGGTGGCCGGGCGGCGTCCAACCGCACCACCGGCGGTCGGTGTGGTCGTGACGGCGGACGGCTCGGTGTGCGCGATCGGCCAGTGCCAGTGCGGCGGTGACCCGTCCGACGTGACGTCGCCCCGGGGCCGCCGTCGGAGCGGGTTCCGCCGGTGGGCCGGTCGGCCTCGGGGTCGCCGTCGACCACCACGACCGGGCGTGCCGGGCCGGCCGCCGGGTCCGCGGGTGCGCCGGCCGACCCGGGCAGCGCGGGGGTCGTCGGCAGCGGTTGCAGGATGGCGGTCGGTTCGATGGCGGTCCCACCGGGGTGCGGCGGCCCGATGGGCGAGTCGGCCGGTGGCCGGCCAGGGCAGCAGGGCTGCCGCGGCGGAGCCGAGCGCGCCGACCACCACCGCGATCAGCGCGGCGTAGTAAGGGGTCAACTGGTACCGATCGCTCGTGTCACCCGGTCCGGCGGCCAGGTAGGCGAACGCCACCAGCACCGGTCCGGCGACCCCACTGGGCCCGCTGACCAGTGGGGGATGGCCGCGCCAACGGGCCACCGTCGCGGTCACCGCGCCGGCCAGCAGGGTCACCAGTGGAAGGATCAGCAGCGCCAGTTGCTGTGCGGTGCCGGCGGCGAGCCAGGCCGGCTCCAGCACGCCGAGGCGTACCGGGGTCAGTGGTCCGTTCGCCCCCAACGACGGGATCACGGACAGTAACGCGAGGAACCAGACCGCCGCGGCCACCGCTGCCATGTTCCAGGCGAACGGAGGCCGGACCAGGACGGCCAGCGCGGCACCGGCGCCGACCACCGCGCCGAGGCCGGCGCAGATGGCCACGGCCCATACCGGGTCGACCGAGACGAGTTCCGCGCTGCGGGCCGGCTGCATGCACAGCGGCGCCACGACCGTGGCACCCAGGGCGGCGCTGCCCGCGACGGCCAGTTGCCGGGGGGTGCCCGTGAGCTGCCCACCATGGCGGGCCAGCCGCTCGGTGAGCACGGCGCCGATCACGGCGGCGTTCGTGGCGAACCAGCCGGCCCAGACGAGCTGGGCGGGCCACTGGTTGATGCTCGCGCCGGTGAAGCTTCCGGTGAGCCGGACGATGCCGAAGCCGAAGGCGAGGCCGAGCTGACCGGCGCCGGCAAGCAGGCTGACGCCGAACGCGGTGAACAGTAGTCGGCTCGATGTCCGATGGGCCATGACCGGCACGTTACGGTCCGTCGCCACCGATCGCCACCGGCACGCCGTGGACGGACGTACGACCTGCTCGCGGCGGGTCTACTTGAGCTCGACCAGCCGGGCCAGGTATGTCGTGTCGCCGACGTTGGTGAGCATGTGCACCGCCCCCGGATCGCGATAGACCACCCCGCCGGTCGGCTCGTCGGCGTCGATCTTGACACCGTCGACCGTCTGCACGACGTTCTTCGCGCCCTGAACGGCCACCACCAGGTAGGGGAGGTCGTGCCGGTGCAGCGGCTGGCGCTCACCGGGCTCCAGCCGGATGTGCCAGACCCGTACCCGGTCGTTTTCGAAGACGACTTCCTGTCCGACCGGGCCGAGCACGGCTTCGAAGTCGGGCGTGGAAACGTCGGCTGTCGGCTCGGTCATCGGGTTCCGTCCATGTGGGGGAGCACCTCGGCGGCGATCAGCTCCAGGTGGTCCAGGTCGGTGAGGTCGATCAGGCGTAGATGCACCCGGGTGGTGCCGATCGCGGCGAACTCGCCGATCCGGTCGACCAGCTGCTGCGGTGAGCCGACCACCGGATCCTCCGGCGGTAGGGCGCTCTTGACGTGCAGCGGCGCCGCTCGCCGTCGGGCCTCGCTGTCGGTACGCCCGATCGCCACCACGATGCCGGCGGAGAGCGTCAGCGGCCGGCGCCCGCTGCCGGCGCGGTCGACCCGCTCACTCGCCTCCTGAACCCGCTCGTACGCCTCACGGGCCTGTTCGACGCTGGTGAAGGGGACGTTGAACTCGTCGGCGTAGCGGGCGGCGAGCTCCGGGGTGCGCTTGGGACCGCGCCCCCCGACGATCACCGGCGGGCCCGGGGTCTGCACCGGCTTGGGCAGGGCCGGCGAATCGGTGAGCCGGTAGTGGTCCCCGACGTAGCTGAACGTTCCACCGGACGGGGTGCGCCACAGCCCGGTGATCACTTCGAGCTGTTCGGCGAGCCGGTCGAATCGTTCGCTGGTGCCGGGGAACGGGATGCCGTACGAGATGTGCTCGCGGGCGTACCAGCCGGCGCCGATGCCCAGCTCGACCCGACCGCCGCTCATCTGGTCGACCTGAGCCACCATCACCGCGAGTGGACCGGGCAGCCGGAACGTCGCCGAGGTGACCAGGGTGCCCAGCCGGATCCGGTTGGTTTCCCGGGCGAGCGCCGCCAGGGTCAGCCAGGCGTCGGTCGGACCGGGTAGGGCCGGTTCGTCGCCCATGGCCTGGTAGTGGTCGGCTCGGAGGAAGGCGTCGAAGCCACCCTGCTCGGCGAGCCGGGCGAAGCGGAGCTGGTCGTCGTAGGTGGCGCCCCGGTGCGGTTCCGTGAAGACAGCCACCCGCATGTTCATCGTCCCTCCGTACCGGCTCCCGCCGGCTGTTCGCGTTCCATCAACAGTTCGTGCAGGTCGGCACTGACCCGGGCGACGTCGGCCAGATGGGCGTTGCGGCCCAGGGTGCGCGGGCGCGGGATGGTCACCTCGACGACCTTGCGGACCCGGCCCGGGCGTGGGCTCAGCACCACCACCCGGTCGGCGAGCAGCACCGCCTCGTCGATGGAATGGGTGACGAAGACGACGGTCGCGCCGTTGCGCATGTGCACCCGCTGGAGTTCGCCGGCCAGTTCCTCGCGGGTGAGCGCGTCGAGCGCGGAGAAGGGTTCGTCCATCAGCATCACCCGGGGGTCGCCGATCAGCGACCGGCACAGCGAGACCCGCTGCTGCATGCCACCGGACAACTCGTGCGGCAGCCGCTTCTCGAAGCCGGACAGCCCGGCCACCTCGAGCAGGTCCCGCGCCCGGTCACGGTGGGCGGCCCGCTTCCAGCCGAAGATCTCCACCGGTAGCAGGACGTTGTCCAACACGCTGCGCCACGGCAGCAGGGCTGGCCGCTGGAACAGCATGGCGATGTCCCGGCGCGGCCGGGTGACCGGTTTGCCGGCGACGGTGACCTCCCCGGAGGTGACCGGGATCAGGCCGGAGATCAGCCGCAGCAGAGTGGACTTGCCGCACCCGGAGCGGCCGAGTACCGCGACGAACTCACCCTCGGCGACGTCCAGGTCGATGCCGCGCAACGCCTCGACCTGGCCGGCGCGGCCGTCGAAGGTGCGCGACACCTCGGAGAGTCGGATCATCGCCGACGGGCCTCCCCTGAGTGGAAAGTCAGGAACGGGCAAAGGCTATCGGTCTCGGTCCCGTATCGCACCGTCCGGGGTGGACATCACTTTGTATCCGTTCCGCAACCCGGTACGCCTGGCGTCGCAAAGGTGGGGTTCTCGTACGCTGTGCCCGCGAGAGTCCCCCTCGATACGCGGTGTCGGCTTCCATCCGGCTGCCGGTGCCGCCCCGACAACTCCCTTCCGGCGGCCCCGACGCCCCGGTTGGAAAGGACAAGGTGCACTGATGAGAAGGCTGACCCGTACGGTCGCCGCGGCCACGATGGCCACCGCGCTCGCCCTGGTCTCCGCGTGCAGCAGCGGCTCGGACGACGCTGACGGCAACGACGTCGGCTCGTCCCTGGAGCAGGTGACCTACCTCACCTCGTTCGGCAACTTCGGGCGCGACGCCTACGCCTGGGTGGCCAAGGAGAAGGGCTACTTCAAGGACGCCGGCTTCGACGTCGAGATCAAGCCGGGGCAGGGCACCGGCTCCGTGATCCAGACGGTCGTCGGCGGTCAGGCGCACTTCGGCCCGATCGACCTGACCGGTGGACTGCTCCAGCTCGGCAACGGTGACGCCAAGGACTTCGTCGCGGTGGCCGCGATCCAGCAGCGCACCATGGCGGCCATCGCCACCGTCGACGGCACGGGCATCACCACCCCGAAGGACCTGGAGGGCAAGACTCTCGCCGACACCCCCGGCTCGGTGGTCCGCAACCTCTTCCCGACCTACGCCCGGATGGCCGGCATCGACTACACCAAGGTGAAGTGGGTCAACGGCGAGGCGCAGACCCTGATGGGCACGCTGGCCTCCGGTTCGGTCGACGGCATCGGGCAGTTCGTCGTCGGTCAGCCGACCATCGAGGCGGTGACCAAGAAGAAGGCCGTCCTGCTGCCGTACAGCAACGTGATGCAGGACCTCTACGGCAACGTGCTGATCACCTCCAAGCAGTACGCCACCGAGAAGCCCGAGCAGGTCAAGAAGTTCACCGAGGCGCTGCTCAAGGGCCTGGAGTACGCCCTGGCGAACCCGCAGGAGGCGGCCGAGATCCTGGCCAAGAACGCCGAGGCGGTCGTGCCCGCCGCAGCGGCCGCCGAGCTGCAGTTGATGGCGGGCTACGTCCGTTCCAGCAACTCCGGCACGGCACTGGGCACGCTGGACAGCGGCCGGGTCGCCAAGAGCATCGCGATCCTGCGTGGCGCCGGCGCTCTCAAGTCGGACCTCACCCCTGACCAGATCATCGACTTCAACCTGGCACCGAAGGCCTGAGGCCGCTCGGTACCGCACGGAGTACGCCGCACCGCCTTCGTCGGTGCGGCGTACTCCGCTCCCCGCTCATGACGATGCACCGAACGCAGGAGGATCCGATGACCGACGTCCGTCCACGGCAGCCGGAGGCGACGCTCGCGCCCGAGCAGTCCCCGGCCGCACCGCGTGGCCGACGGTGGCGGGCGGGTGGCCTGCGCTCGGGTACCGCGGCCGCGCTGCTACCGGCCGCCGGGCTGCTGGTCGCGCTCGGTGGCTGGTGGCTGGTGGCCCGGCTGGAGCTGATCCACCCGGCCGCCCTGCCGCCGCCCGGTGACGTGCTCACGGCGTTCTCCGCTCGGCCGGCCCGACTGCTGGAGCACACCGTCGCCACCACCGGCGAGATCCTGCTCGGCTTCGCCCTCTCGGCGGTGGCCGGGGTGCTGATCGGCCTGGCGCTGGCGGCCTCCCGGACGGTCGAGCGGATGTTCACCCCGCTGCTGGTCGCGGTCAACGCCGTTCCGAAGATCACCCTGGGGCCGCTGCTGGTGGTGGCGCTCGGCTGGGGTCAGAAGCCGATCCTCACCATGGTCTTCCTGCTCTGCTTCTTCCCGATCGTGCTGTCCACCGCCACCGGGCTCACCACCACTCCGGCCGAACTCGCCGAACTGGTGCGGTCCTGGAACGCCTCCCGTTGGCAGGCGTTCCGCAAGGTCCGCTTTCCCGCCGCGCTCCCGCAGATCTTCGTGGGCCTCAAGGTCGCCATGCCGCTCGCCGCGATCGGTGCCGTGATCGGTGAGTTCCAGGCCGGTGAGGGTGGTCTCGGTTACGTCATCCAGCAGTACGCCGGCATCGGCGACACCGCTACCGCGTGGGCCGCGATCATCCTGGTCGCCCTGGTCAGCATCGTGCTCTACGCCGCGCTGGTGCTCGTCGAGCGGCGTAGCCTGCCCTGGCTGCGGGAGACCACCTCCAGCCGCTGACCACACCAGCCATGCAAGAGATCACGGTCGATCGTCCCCCCGGTTCGCAGGTGTGGCCGCACCGCGACCGGCGGAGGGATCAAGCCTGACCGCCCGGAGCCGGTTGCGGTGCGGCCACACCCACCGCAACCGGCGACCGACCGATCAGCCGGCCAGACGCCACCGGCCGTTGCGGGCGATCAGGGTCGTCAGCGCCTGCGGCATCAGCCCGGAGTGGTTGTCCGGCGTCATCCGGATCGGACCGGACAGGCCGTCCAGCTGGGACGTCTCCAGCACGTCGCGCAGGCGTTTCCGGTCGACCTCGCCGATGGGGCCGCCAGCCCGCAGCTCCGCGTCGGCGATGAGCTGGATCGCGTCCGCGGCGAACGAGGCGGAGCCGTGGTAGCCGCCGTACCGGGCGGTGTAGTCCTGGAACCACTGACGGCGGGCGGCCTTCGCGGGGGTGGTGGCGATCACGTCGTCGATCACCATCGTCTGGGTGAAGACCAGGGTGGCCCGTTCGGCCGACCGGGCGGCCGAGCCGAGGAAGAGGTCGCCGGCGGCCGAGGCGTCGAGGAACAGGGCGCCGGTGTAGTCGGCCCGCTCGACCGCGCTGGCGGCGAGCATCGCCTGCTCCGGTGGGGTCCAGATGACCAGGGCGTCGGGATCGGCCCCGGTCAGCCTGCCGGCCTGCCCGTCCAGTTCCGTGTCGGTGCCGCGGACGGACGCCTCGGCCAGCACCCGGATGTCGACCTTGTCGAACTCGCGGCGCAGCGCGGCGGCACCCTCCTGGCCGTAGGCGTCGTCGCTGCGCAGGAGGCCGACCGTGTCGATGTTGCGGCGGCGCAGTTCGACGGTGAGGGCCGCGGCGTTGTCGTCGGCGTTCGGGGCCAGTTTGAACATGTAGCGGCGTTCCGCGACCGGGTTCACCACGGCACCGGCCGCCGCGAGTGCCACGGTCGGTATCTGGTTCTCATTGACCGTGCGCACCGCACCGAGGGCGCATTCGTTGCAGCCGCCCATGATGATGGCGGTGACCCGCTTATCGTTGCTGAAGTCGACGATGTTGCGCAGTGACTCACTGGCGTCGGAGCGGTTGTCCTTGAACAATAGTTCGACCGTACGGCCGTTGAGTGCGCCCGAGGCGTTCAACTGATCGCGCTTCAGTTCCAGGGCTTGCCGGTACGCCTCGCCGACCCCGGCCGAGGCGCCGGAGAGTTCCAGGTCGGCGGCGATCACGATCGGGCTCGTGTCCTGCTCCTCCCCGCCGAACTGGCAGCCGACGAGGGTGGTGGCGAGCAGGGTCGACACGAGCGCCGTGGCGGTCGCGGAGCGGAACGGGGTCAACTGGGTCCTCCTGATGCGGCACGGGCGGGGCCCGGTCACCGGCGGCTCATCCGTCCTCTGTGGATAATGAGACGGCTCTGCCGTACCGTGTGCGCGAAGCCTGCAAAACCTTGCCAATGCCGGGCTCTGCGGTCAAGCGGGTCAGCGAAGGCGTTTCGGGACACCGATCCCACATGTTGGTGTAACCAAATGTTTTCAAATGCTCACTGTGGCGACACGTGTGGCCACTCTGGAGTTACATGCCCTGTTCAGGGGCGCTGTGGAAATGTAGGTATTAGTTGACCGGATCACGGGTTGCGTGCCGTCCGACCGTTTCCTGCCCTCCTGCGGCTTCCCAAACACGATCTCGTCTGATGAAATCGCGGCCGTGCCGCGCGTGGCGCCGGCTGTCGCCCGGCGCCCGGGTCGGCGGTTCTGGCGGGAAGAAAACGACGGAGGCGATGTCGTGAGCACCGGACCGACGACCCTGCCCGCCAGTGGTGACGCCGCGCCGCGGAGCGGCGGTCGGCTGCCCCGGCTGCGCGACGCCCGGATCCGGTCCAAGCTGGCGCTGATCCTGGTGGTCCCGGTGGCGGCGGTCATCGCACTGGCCACGGTCCGCCTGGTCTCCGTCGGCGAAGGTGCCTACGACGCGAGTCAGTCCCGCGCCCTCACGGCGCTGTCCATCGACGTTTCCGCGCTGACGAACGACCTGCACGCCGAACGGATGGCGGCGGCGGCCTACCTCGCCGCACCGCAGCAGCGGGCCGACGCGTACAACCTGCGGGTCCGCGAGACCCAGCAGCGGATCGACGAGTACCGCGCGGAGCGGGCCCGGGTCGGCGACGCACCCGCGGCGATCCGCGACCGGCTCGCGGCCATCGACGCGCACCTGGACACCCTCGACGGCACCCGGCAGGAGGTGCTCGCCCGCCAGCAGATGGAGGTCGCCGAGGCGGTGCTGCGCTACGGCGTGGTCCTCGACGACCTGGTCGCCTACGGCGACGGGCTGGCCCAGCTCCCCGGCGGCGAGGAGGTCGGTGACACCCGGCGGGCGGTCGCCGCCTTCGCTCGGGCGAAGGCGGCCGTCGCCGAGGAAGAGGCGGTCGCCTTCACGGCACTCAGCGCCGGCCGGCTGGACAACGAGCAGTTCTCCGCCTTCGTGGCCACCCTCACCGGGCAGCAGGAGGCGCTGGTGGCCTTCTCGCTCGCCGCCGACCCGGTGCAGCGTGCCCTGGTCGAGAGCACCGTCTCCGGTGACGCGGTGGTGCTGGCCGACCGGATCGCCACCGACCTCAGCAGGTCGGTCAACCAGCGTGCGCCGTTCACCGCGCAGGAGGCCACGGCGGCGATCGGCGCGGTGAACGAGCTGATGCGGTGGGCCGAGATCGAGCTGCAGAACCGCCTGCTGGCCCAGGCCGAGCAGGCCCGCTCGGACGTCATCCTGCAGGCCGTCGTCGAGACCACGCTGGTGCTGCTCACCCTGATCATCGCGGTGACCCTGGCCGTGGTGCTGGCCCGCTCGCTCAACCACTCCCTGCGTCGGCTGCGCGAGGGCGCGCTCTCGGTGGCCAACCACGATCTGCCGGAGGCGGTGCGTCGGCTCCAGGGAATGGGCAACGTCAGCGACGGCAGCGTCGATGAGATCGTTCGCGAGGTACGTGACCCGATCCAGCTCAACAACCGCGACGAGGTGGGGCAGGTCGCCCTGGCCTTCAACGTCGTGCACCGGGAGGCGGTCCGGGTCGCGGCCGAGCAGGCGGCCCTGCGGAGCAGTGTCTCGGCGATGTTCCTCAACCTGGCCCGACGCAGCCAGACTCTGGTCGACCGCATGATCGGCGAGCTGGACGCGATCGAGCGCGGTGAGGAGGACCCGAAGCGGCTCGCGCAGCTCTTCGAACTCGACCACCTCGCCACCCGGATGCGCCGCAACGACGAGAACCTGCTCGTGCTGGCCGGGGCCGACTCGGCCGTGCCGCGCCGCGACGACGCCCTGCTCGTGGACGTGCTGCGGGCCGCGCAGTCCGAGGTGGAGCTCTACAACCGGATCGAGTTCGGCACCGTCGACACCGACGTGTCCGTGGCCGCCCACGCGGTGAACGACGTGGTGCGGCTGGTGGCCGAGCTGCTCGACAACGCCACCCGCTTCTCGCCGCCCAACACCACCGTGGTGGCCGACGGACGGCGCATTCGGGACTACGTGCTCATCCAGATCGAGGACCGTGGTCTCGGCCTCTCCGACGAGCAGTTGGACTCGCTCAACCGCCGGCTCGCCGCGCCCTCCGCAGTCGACGTCGCGGCGTTCCGCCTGATGGGTCTGGCGGTGGTGAGCCGGCTCGCGGCCCGCTACGGCATCCGGGTCGAGCTGCGTCGCAACGTCGAGGGCGGCACTGTCGCGCAGGTCACCCTGCCCGCCGCCACCGTGGTGCTGCCCAGCCTGCGCGGTCGCGACCAGGCGATCACCCGACCCCGGCAGCCGCTCGCGGTCGAGCAGAACCCGCTCGCGTCGGTCGGCCGCGGCGATCCGGCCGGCGTCACCGGGCGCAGCACCACCGCGACCCTGGTCGACCGGTGGCACAACGGCACGGGCGCCGGCACGCCCTGGCCGGGAACGGAGGCGGCCCCCGCCGACCCGCCGCCGACCCGCACGCCGCCGCCGGCCTTCAACGGGTTCAACGCGGGTTCGCCGACGGTCGCGCAGCCCACCCTCGACCCGCTGTCGCACCGAGGCGCCGGCAACCACGGCCAGCACGCCGATCCCGGCCTGCCGGTGGGACCGGTCGCGGGTGCGGGCGGCACCGCGTCGGCGGGATTCTCGCCGGCCGCCGGTCAGCACCCCGGTGGCGGCGATGTCGACGGCTCCGGCTTCCGTGGGCTCGGTGCCAGCCTGGCCGCCACCGCACCACCCCCGACGCGCCCGATCACCGTGCCACCCGAGCAGTCCTCCGATTCGCCGATCTTCCGGGAGATGGAGGCGGTCTGGTTCCGGTCGCACGGCAACGACGTCACCACGATCTTCAGCCGGCCGCAGTTCGACGAACCAGCCCCGCAGGCGGCCGCCAGCCCACCGGCGCCACCTGTCGAGCCGACCAGGGGACGGAGTCCGTTGCCCACCCGCACGCCGGGTGCGGCCGCCGCCGCGACGCCTGCGCCGCCACCGTCGTACACTTCCTCGTCCGCCAGCACGGCTGGTCCGGCGCCGAGCGCGCCGCCGACCTCGCCCGCGCCACCACCGCCGTCCGCGCCACCGCCGTCCACCCGGCAGCCCGAAACCGGCCAGCCGGAGGACGACGCCTGGCGGACGGCGGCCGACGAGCGGCTGATCCAGCGGCGGCCGAGCCCACTCCCGCCGGCACGACCCGGTCGGGGCTGCCCAAGCGGGTGCCCCAGGCACAGCTCGTGCCCGGTGGCATCGAGCCGCGCGGGCGTGAGCACGGCCGCCGGACCCCCGACGAAGTACGCGGTCTGCTGTCGGCGTACCACCGTGGTGTCCAGCGTGGTCGGACGGCTGGAGCGAGTCAGAACAGCACCTCGATCAAGGAGACGAGCCGATGAACAGGCCAGCGGCCATACAGGACATGGGTTGGCTGCTCAGCAACTTCGCCGACAGCGTGGCCGGCATCGCCCACGTCGTGGCGGTGTCCGCGGACGGGCTGTTGCTCGCCTCCTCCCGGGACCTGCCGACGGATCGGGCGGATCAGCTCGCCGCGATCACCTCCGGCGTGGTGAGCCTGACCGAGGGGGCCGCCCGGATGTTCAGCGCCGGCGGGGTCCTGCAGACAGTTATCGAGATGGACAGTGGCTACCTGTTCCTGATGTCCATCAGTGACGGGTCGTCGATGGCGGTGCTCGCGGCGCGTAGCTGCGACGTCGGCCAGGTGGGCTACGAGATGGCACTGCTTGTGGAACGGGTCGGTGCGGCGTTGGTACCGCTGCCCCGGGACGCGGTGCGGTCGTAACGGGTGCACCGGACCGGCGGAAGGCGGAGGAGGTGATCGCGGATGGATCGGCAGCGTGACCCACGGGGTGCGCTGGTGCGGCCGTACGCGGTCACCCGGGGCAGGACCGAGCCGTTGCAGGACATCGCCCTGGAAGCGGTGTTGGTGGCCAGCCCCACGCAGATCGCCGAATCACGTTTCGCCGGGCACGACAAGCATCGCATCGCCACGGTCTGCGAGGGCCGGCCCGAGTCGCTGGCGGAGATCGCCGCGTACACCCGGCTACCGCTGGGTGTCGCCCGGGTGCTGGTCGCCGACATGGTGGCCGAGGGCCTGCTGACGCTACAGACGGCCGCTCCCGCCACAGGTTACGAGGAGCGGATGGAAATGCTGGGAAGGGTGCTGAGTGGACTTCGCGAGCTATGACCCCGCCGGGGCCCGCCAGAGCCGGGGAATCATCTCCGCGAAGATCGTCGTCGCGGGTGGCTTCGGTGTCGGCAAGACCACGCTTGTCGGTGCGATCTCCGAGATCACACCGCTGACCACCGAGGCGGTGATGACCTCGGCCGGCGTCGGCATCGACGACCCGTCCAAGGTGCCGGGCAAGGAGACCACCACGGTCGCCATGGACTTCGGCCGGATCACCATGGCGCAGGATCTGATCCTGTACCTCTTCGGCACGCCTGGGCAGACCCGGTTCTGGTTCATGTGGGACGAGATCATCCGAGGTGCGGTGGGCGCCGCGGTGCTGGTGGACACCCGCCGGATCACCGACGCGTTCGCCCCGCTCGACTACTTCGAGAACCGCAACCTGCCGTACGTGGTCGCGCTCAACCGCTTCGACGGCGCACCTCAGTACGAGTTGGACGAGGTGCGCGAGGCGTTGGCCATCTCGCCGGACGTGCCGTTGGTGATGACCGACGCCCGGCAGCGCGATTCGGTCAAGCGGGTCCTGGTGACCGTCGTCGAGCACGCCATGGCACGGCTGCAGGCCGAGCACGACCGCGGCTTCCCGACCCCGGTCGGATAGGCGGTGACCCGCCGGCCCGGTCGCGGCCGGGCCGGCGGGCTCAGTCGACGCGGAGGCGGTAGCCCCGCTTGACCACCGTCTGCACGACGCGTGGCGCCTTCAGGCCGGCCCGTAGCCGGGCCACCGCCATCTCCACCGCGTGCTCGTCGGCCCCACGTGGCAGCGTCCGCAGCAGGGCGGTACGCGACAGCACCCGGCCCGGCGTCTGCGCCAGCGCCCGCAGCACCGCCATCGGCGCCGGGGCCAGCGGTCGCAACTCGCCGTCGACCACCGCCGCGTGACCGCGCAGGGTGAGCAGGTGCCCGGCGACCTTGATGGTCACCGTACGGCGCGGCAGTTCGTCGACGATGGTGCGGACCAGCGCGCCGAGCCGAGCCCGGCTCGGCGCGCTCACCGGCACCCCGCGTCGGACCAACGGCTCGGCGGTGACCTGTCCGACGCAGCTGGCCAGCACGTCCGTGCGCAGCGCGTCCAGCACCGCCTCGGTGCGATCGCCGGAGGCGCGCAGCAGCGCCTCCACCGCCGGTGCCGAGGTGAAGGTGACCGCGTCGACCAGCCGCCCCGCCACCAGGTCGACGAGCCGGTGCAGCGGCGCCGGATCGGTCGGTGGGGCCCAGCGGTAGACCGGGATCTCGATGACCGTGGCGCCGGCCTCCTCCAGCGCGCGGGTGCACTCCGGTTGCCGCTCGCCGTGCAGCTGCATGGCGATCACCTGACCGGACACCCCCCGTCGACGTAGGTGATCGACCACCTCGTCGCAGCTCTCCGAGGCCGGTGACCACTGGTCGAACAGACCGGCCGCCCGGATCGCCCCCCGAGCCTTGGGCCCCCGGGCCACCACGTACGCGTCACCGAGGATCCCGCGCAGCGGCTCCGCGAGCCCCCAGCCCTCGGCAGCCTCCAGCCAGCCACGCATTCCGATGCCGGTGTTGGCCATCAGGATGTCGGGCGGCCGTTCCAGGCAGGCACGGGTGGCCTCGCGCAGCTCGGTGTCGTCCGCGAGCGGCACGATCCGCAGGGCGGGAGCGAGCACCACCCGCGCACCCCGCCGTTGGAGCAGCGCGGCGAGCTCGTCCCGCCGCCGGTCGGCGGTCACCCCGATGGTGAAGCCGGCCAGTTCCTCGCGCATCAGCCCTCCTGTCGCAGCCGCACCTCGACCATGCCGTTGTGGCAACGGATCTGGTGCCGAGCGACCGAAACGCCCGGCAGGTCGAGACAATCCCCCGTGCGCAGGTCGTACACCTGCTTGTGCAGCGGCGACGCGACCGTCGGCACCTCGCCCCGACTGCCCACGATGCCGCGGGACAGCACGTACGCCCCGGAGACCGGGTCGAGGTTGTCGATCGCGTACAGCCCGTCCGCGGTCCGGAAGATCGCCACCTGCACCCCGGCGACCAGGGCGGCGACGCCCCGGTCCCGGTCCAGGCGATCCAACGGGCAGACGGTGACCCAGCCCAGTGCCGTCGCGGCGGTCATCGGCGCACCTCCGGAAGGCCGAGCGCGACCGGTTGACGGCCCTGCGCCTCGGACGCATGCCCACCGACGGGTACCGGTTGTCCGCGCTCGGTGACGAAGGTGATCGACGGGTCGGGGACCTCCGGCGCGTTGACGAACGAGGTGAACCGGCGCAGCCGGTCCGCGTCGGACAGCACGTCGCGCCACTCGTCCGAGTACGACACCACGTGCCGGGCCATCGCGGCGTCGAGTTCGGCGCAGAGGCCGAGCGAGTCGTCCACGATCACCGCTCGGAGGTGGTCCAAGCCGCCGTCCATCGCCTCGATCCAGGCGGCGGTGCGTTGCAGCCGGTCGGCGGTGCGGATGTAGTACATCAGGAACCTGTCGATCAGGGTGACCAGCGCCTCGGTGGACAGGTCGGTGGCGAACAGGTCGGCGTGCCGGGGCCGGAAGCCACCGTTGCCGCCGACGTAGAGGTTCCAGCCGGTTTCCGTGGCGATCACACCGAAGTCCTTGCTGCGGGCCTCGGCGCATTCCCGGGCGCAGCCGGAGACCGCAGATTTGATCTTGTGTGGGGCGCGGAGACCTCGATAGCGCAGCTCCAGGGCGACGGCCAGGCCGACCGAGTCCTGCACGCCGTAGCGGCACCAGGTTGAGCCGACGCAGGACTTCACCGTGCGCAGCGCCTTGCCGTACGCGTGCCCGGACTCGAACCCGGCGTCCACCAGCCGACGCCAGATCTGCGGTAGCTGGTCGACCCGGGCGCCGAACAGGTCGATCCGCTGCCCACCGGTGATCTTCGTGTAGAGGTTGAAGTCGCGGGCCACCTCGCCGATGACGATCAGCTTCTCCGGGGTGATCTCCCCGCCCGGTATCCGGGGCACGACCGAGTAGCTGCCGTCGCGTTGCAGATTGGCCAGGAAGTGGTCGTTGGTGTCCTGCAACGAGGCCTGCTCGCCGTCGAGGATGTGGCCGTTACCGAGCGAGGCGAGGATCGAGGCGACGACCGGTTTGCAGATGTCGCAGCCCTGTCCCCGGCCGTGCTCGGCGATCAGCCGGGAGAACGTCCGGATGCCGCGTACCCGGACGATGTCGAACAGCTCCTGCCGGCTGACGTCGAAGTGCTCGCAGAGCGCCTTCGACTGGACCACGCCGGCCGCGTCGAGCAACTGCTTCAGCATCGGTACGCAGGAACCGCAGCTCGTCCCGGCCCGGGTACACGCCTTCAGGGCGGCCACGTCGGCGCAGCCGTCCGCGATGGCCGTGTCGATGTCCCCCCGGGTGACCGCGTTGCAGGAGCAGACCTGGGCGGTCGCCGGCAGCGCGCCGGCCGTGGCACCCACCGCGTCGTCGCCGGCCAGCAGGGCCAGCGGTGCGGCCGGCAACGGCCCGCCGACACTGGCGCGCAGCGTAGGGTACGCGCCGGCGTCGCCGACCAGCACCCCGCCGAGCAGCGTGGACGCGTCGTCGGAGAGGACCAGCTTGGCGTACACCCGGGCGGCCGGGTCGGTCCAGGTGACGTCCAGGCAGCCGGGCGTCGCCCCGTGCGCGTCGCCGAAGGAGGCGACGTCGACGCCGAGCAGCTTGAGTTTGGTGGCGGTGTCCGCACCGGGGAAGGTGGCGGCGCCACCGACCAGCCGGTCGGCCACCACCTCGGCCATCGCGTAACCGGGGGCGACCAGGCCGTAGCAGGTGCCGTCGACCGCCGCGCACTCGCCGACCGCGTAGATCCGCTCGTCCGGGCTCCGGCAGGCGGCGTCGACCAGGACCCCGCCGCGCGGACCGATGTCGAGCCCGGCGGCCCGGGCCAGCTCGTCGCGGGGCCGGATGCCGGCGGCCACCACCACCAGGTCGGCGTCGAGCACCGCGCCGTCGGCGAGTTCCAGGGCGGCCACCGCACCGTCCGCGCCGGACCGCAGCGCGGTGGTCGCCACGCCCAGGTGGCAGGCCACGTCCAGGTCCTCGACATAGCGGCGGAGCATCGCGCCACCGGCGGTGTCCACCTGCACCGGCATCAGCCGTGGGGCGAACTCCACCACACTCGTGGTCAGCCCGAGCAGGCGCAGCGCGTTGGCCGCCTCCAGGCCGAGCAGCCCGCCGCCGATCACCGCGCCGGTGCGGCGGTCCTTGGCGTACCGGCGGATGGCCGCGAGGTCGTCGAGCGTGCGGTAGACGAAGACGCCGGCCAGGTCCGACCCCGGCACCGGCGGCACGAACGGGTACGACCCGGTGGCGAAGACCAGCACGTCGTACGGGTGCTCGCCGGTGGTCGTGGTGACCACCCGCCGGTCCCGGTCCACGCCGGTGGCCGGCTCGCCGAGGCGCAACTCCACCCCGTCGTGCGCGGTGTGCAGGTTCAGGTCCTGCTCGTCGGCACCGTCGAAGTACGCCGAGAGCCGCACCCGGTCGTACGCCGGGCGGCTCTCCTCGGCGAGCACCGTGACCCGCCACAGTCCCTGTGGGTCGCGGGCCCGCAGCGCATCCACGAACCGCTGGCCGACCATGCCGTTGCCGATGACGACCACGTTGCCGCCGGTCATCGCCCCACCTCCACGGGATCCGTTCTGGACAACCAGTCGACGATGCCGGCGACCGCGTCGCGGCAGCTGCCGCAACCGGTGCCGGCCCGGGTGGCCGCGACCACGGCGTCGACCGTGCGGGCTCCGTCCCGCCAGCAGCGCACGAGGGCGCCCTTGCTCACCGTGTTGCACTGGCAGACGGTGGCCGCGTCCGGCATCAGCGCCGGTGACGCGGCGGGTGCCGCGACCGCCCCGCCGACGGCGCGGCCGAGCAGCAGCGCCCGCCGGTCGGTGGGCACCGGATGGCCCCGGTCGAACAGCTGGATCACCGTGCCGACCGAGGGGTTGTCGCCGAGCAGGATCGCGGCGGCCAACCGTTCGTCGTGAATGCGCAGCCGGGCGTAGGTACCTCGGGCCGGGTCCGCGAAGGTCAACTCCTCGCCGGGGCCACCTGTCGGGTCACCCATCGCGGCGAGGTCGATGCCGGCCGCCTTGAGCCGGGTGACCACGGGTCGCGGCCGGTACCGGGCCTGTGGGTCCTGCCCGGTCACCAACTGGGCCACCACCCGCGCCTGCGCCCAGGCCGGTGCCACCAACCCGGTGAGCGTGCCGTCGTGCTGCGCGCAGTCACCGATCGCGGAGATCCGCCGGTCGCTGGTGCGCAGCCGGTCGTCGACCAGCACCCCCCGTTCCACGGCCAGGCCGGCCGCGGTGGCGAGGGCGGTGTCGGGGCGTACGCCGCAGGCGAGTACCAGCAGGTCGGCCTCGAGCGACCGACCGTCGGACAACTCCAGCCGTACCCCTGCGGCGTCGGCGCGTACCGCGGTCGGCTCCACCGCCACGTGGGTGGTCACGCCGAGAGCGGCGAGGGTGCCGGCGAGCATGGCACCGGCGGCCGGATCGAGTTGACGGTCCATCAGGTACGGCACCCGGTGCACCACGCCCACGTCGAGCCCGCGCAGTGCCAGCCCTCGGGCGGCCTCCAGGCCGAGCAGCCCGCCACCGAGCACCAGGGCGCGCCGGGCGGTGCCGGCGAGGGCGAGGATGCGTCGGCAGTCGTCCAGGGTGCGGAACGGGATCACCCGTTCCGGCAGGTGCTCCGGGTCGAGCCCGGGCAGCGCGGGCACCACCGCCCGGCTGCCGGTGGCGAGGACCAGGTGGTCGTAGGGGATCCGGTCGCCGTCGTCGGTGCGTACCTGGCCGGTGGCCCGGTCGATCGCGCTGACCGTCACCCCGGTGCGCAGGTCGACGCCGCGACCGGCAACCTCCGCCAACTCCACGTCCGACTCGCCGATCTTGCCGGTGAGCAGGGTGGACAGCATGATCCGGTTGTACGCGGGGTGCGGTTCCGCGCCGAGCACGGTCACCTTCAGGTCCTCGCCACGGGCGTGCAGTTCCGCCGCCACCCGGGCGCCGGCCATCCCGTTGCCGACCACCACGACCCGCTCGCTGTGCCCGGTCATGCCCGCTCCACCCGTACCGCGCAGATCTTGAACTCCGGCATCCCGGAGACCGGGTCGACGGCGTCGTTGGTGACGGAGTTCGCCCGTGCCGGCCCGCCCCAGTGGAACGGCGCGAAGACGGTGTCCGCCCGGATGCCCGGGCTCAGCCGGGCCGGTGCCTGGAACTCGCCGCGCCGCGAGAGCACCCGTACCGGCTCGCCGTCGGTGACGCCAAGCCGCTCGGCGAGATCCGGATGCAGCTCCACGAACGCCTCGGGCGCGGCCCGGCGCAGCGCGGCCACCCGGCGCGTCTGGGTGCCGGACTGGTACTGCGCGAGCACCCGGCCGGTGGTGAAGTGCAGCGGGTAGTCGGCGCACACCTCCTCGGCCGCCGGTCGGTGCTCCACCGGGCGGAACCGGGCCAGCCCGTCGGCGGTGGCGAAGCGCTCGGTGAACAGTCGGGGGGAGTCGGGCCCGTCGTCGTCAGGGCACGGCCAGAAGACGCCGTCCGCGGCGTCGATCCGGTCCCAGCTGATCCCCGCGTAGTCGGCGATGCCGCCGGCCGAGGCCCGGCGCAGCTCGGCGAAGACCACGCACGGGTCCGCCGCCTCCGCCTCGCTCGGTTGGCCGTCCGCCGTCGAGTCGGTGGGCCGCTCGCGCGCCGGGCGATCAGCAGGTGTCGACCCTCGCAGCCGGGCGGAGAGGGCGGCCAGGATCTCCAGGTCGGTGCGGACGCCGGCCGGAGGCGGACGCAGCGCCCGGCGGCGCAGCACCCGTCCTTCCAGGTTGGTCATCGTGCCGTCCTCCTCGGCCCACTGGGCGGTGGGCAGCACCACGTCGGCCAGCGCCGCCGTCTCGGAGAGCAGGAAGTCGGCGACGACAAGCAGGTCCAGGTCGCGCAGGCGGCCCTCGACCCGGGCGGCCCGGGGTGCGGAGACCACCGGGTTCGAGCCGAACACCAGCAGCGCCCGTGGCCCCTGGTCGGTGCCGAGCGAGTCGAGCAGCTGATACGCCGGCACGCCCGGCCCGGGCAGCTCGTCGGCGGGCACCCCCCAGACCCGCGCGACGTGGGCGCGGGCCTCCAGGTCGTCGATCTTGCGGTACCCGGGAAGCTGGTCGGCCTTCTGCCCGTGCTCCCGGCCACCCTGGCCGTTGCCCTGCCCGGTCAGGCAGCCGTAGCCGGAGCCGGGGCGGCCGGGCAGACCGAGCGCGAGGGCGAGGTTGACGAAGCCGGTGACGGTGTCGACGCCCTTGGCGTGCTGCTCGGCGCCGCGGGCGGTGAGGATGATCGCCCGCGCGGCGGTGCCGAGGGCTCGCGCGGTCTCCTCCAAATCGGCCACGGGCACCCCGGAGAGCGCTTCGGCGCGGGCCGGCCACCAGCCCGCCACGGTGCGGCGCACCGCGGTGAACCCGGTGGTACGGGTGGCGACGTAGTCACCGTCGACGTAACCCTCGGTCAGGGCGATGTGCAGCAGCGCGTTGGCCACCGCCAGGTCGGTGCCGGGCAGCGGTTGCAGGTGCAGGTCGGCCTGCCGGGCGGTGGCGGTCACCCGTGGGTCGATCACGATCAGCTTGCCGCCCCGCTCCCGATGCTCGGTCAGCCAGCGCACCAGCGGCGGCATGGTCTCCGCCGGGTTCGCGCCGACCAGCAGCAACGTGTCGGCCCGACCCAGGTCGGACAGCGGGAACGGCAGCCCCCGGTCCATGCCGAAGGCGCGCATGCCGGCGGCCGCGGCCGAGGACATGCAGAACCGTCCGTTGTAGTCGATGTGCCGGGTGCGCAGTGCCACCCGGGCGAACCGACCCAACGCGTACGCCTTCTCGTTGGTGAGCCCACCGCCGCCGAAGACGGCGACCGCGTCGCGGCCGTGCTGCTCCTGCACGTCGCGAAGGCCGGTGGTGATCCGGTCCAGCGCGGCTTCCCAGGTGGCCGGGCGCAGCTCGCCGGTGGCCGGGTCGCGCAGCAGGGGACTGGTCAACCGTTCCGGATGGCTGAGCAGCTCCGGCGCGGTCCAGCCCTTCTGGCAGAGACCGCCCCGGTTGGTGGGGAACTGGCGAGGTAGCACGCTTACCGCGTCGTCCTCCTCGCGCAGGACCATTCCGCACTGGAGGGCGCAGTACGGGCAGTGGGTCGCCACCTCGCGGGGCTCGCGCCCCGGTCGCGTCGCCGGCCGTGCACCGTCTGTCATGTCGGCAAAGCGTGCCGTTGGGCAGTTTCCGGTCCGCGTCCCGTTTGTTTCGGTCCTGTCAAGAGCCGCTCACACCGCACCTCGGCTGGGGGATGGCTCGCGAGGTCTACAATGTGGAACGGATATCCTGGATTGTGGGAGGCTGGCATGAGTGTCGCTCAGGCGTTCGACGCGGCGGCGGATGGCTACGACGCCGCCCGCCGCAGGCTCGTGCCCTGCTTCGACGCGTTCTACACCACGGCCGTCGAGGTGGCCGCGCCACCGTTGCGGGCCGCCCTGGCAGCGGGGCGTACGCCCGAGGTGCTCGATCTCGGCGCCGGGACCGGCCTCCTGTCGTCGCTGCTCTCCGCCGCCGTGCCCGGCGTGCGGCTGACCCTGGTGGACGCCGCGCCGCAGATGCTGGCCGTCGCCGCCGAGCGGTTGGCCGGCCGGGGGGTCGCGCATCGGGTGGTGGTGGCCGACCTGGTCGATCCACTGCCGGCCGGGCGGTACGACGCGGTGGTCAGCGCGCTGGCCATCCACCACCTGGACGACCCCGCCAAGCGCGACCTCTACCGTCGGGCGGCCGCGGCGTTGGTGCCCGGCGGAGTCTTCGTCAACGCCGAGCAGGTGGCCGGCCCGACCCCCGAACTGGACCGGCGTTACCACGACGTCTGGCTGACGCAGGTCGCGGCGCTCGGTTCCGACGCCGCCGAGGTCGCCGCCGCCGAGCGACGAATGGCCTACGACCGCCCCGCCCCGGTGACGGAGCAGTGCCGTTGGTTGACCGAGGCGGGCCTGGCGGACGTCGACTGCTTCTTCAAGGCGTGGCGCTTCGCCGTCATCGGCGGCCGCGCCCTGGGCTGAACCGGCGCCACGAGGTCGCAGATACCCGCCGGCCGATCTGCTGCGTGTCGTGTCGATCCGTCGGTGCTGTCAGCTCGACAGCACCGACAGGGGACATGTTCGGCTGTGGGCTCCGGCGGCGAGGAACACTTCGGGGATGACTAGTAGTCATACCAGCGGGTAGTCTGCTGGAATGACAGCCAAGGTGACTCTGTCGTTCGCCGACGACACGATCGCGGATGCCCGGCGGTTCGCCAAGCGGGAAGGGCTCTCGCTCTCCGCCTGGATGGACCAGGCGGCCCGGGAGAAGGCGTTGCGCGAGGTCTTCGCCGCGCACGCCGCCGCGGTCGGCCGGGCCGGGCTGGACCTGGAATCCGCCTCGCTGGCCGATGCCCAGGAGGTCGGCATGGTCGACGACCTGCTCTTCGGTGGTCCATCGCGTGCTGCGTAGGGGCGAGGTCTGGCGGATCGAAGGGGCCCGGGAGCGCCTCGGTCTGGTGATCAGTTCCGATGTCTACAACTCCACGGCGGTGCCCATCGTGATCGTGACGGAGGTCGTCGAGACAGCGCTGCTGCGCGACTCGCCGCTGGCGGTGTCGATGGGCGACCGGGTGGTGATGCCGGACCGGATCTCCTCGCCGATGAAGAAGTGGTTCACCGAGTGCGTGGACGTCGCGGACGCGGAGACGATGCGCCGGGTGGACCGGGCGTTGCGCATCCTCCAGCAGCTCTGAGCCGACCCGTTCCTCACCGCCGTCGTCGGCACGTGGTGCGATCCCCGTTGCCGGGCCGACCCGAACGGCGAACGCCGCGGTAACGGCGGCTCCCTAGCTTCTGCGGCATGACCACCACGAGCGAGCAGCCGACGGTAATCGAAGAGGAGAGCCTGGACCGCCGACCAGGTCGGTGGATCGGGCACTGGGCACCGGAGGATCCGGCCTTCTGGCGGCGGATCGGTCGCGGTGTCGCCCAACGCAACCTGATCTGGTCGATCTTCGCGGAGCACATCGGCTTCTCCGTGTGGTTGCTCTGGAGCATCGTCGTCGTCCGGCTCGGCGACGCCGGATGGCAGCTGACCACCAGTCAGGCGCTCTGGTTGACCGCCGTGCCCAGCGGGGTCGGCGCGCTGCTGCGACTGCCGTACACCTTTGCCGTACCGGTCTTCGGCGGTCGCAACTGGACCGTCATCTCCGCGCTGCTGCTGATCGTGCCCTGCGCCGGGCTGGCCTGGGCGGTCGAGCATCCGGAGATCGGCTTCGTGTCGTTGCTGCTGATCGCCGCCACGGCCGGGTTCGGCGGTGGCAACTTCGCCTCCAGCATGGCCAACATCTCCTTCTTCTATCCGGAGCGGGAGAAGGGGTGGGCGTTGGGGCTCAACGCCGCCGGCGGCAACATCGGGGTGGCCGTCGTGCAGTTCGTGGTGCCCCAGGTGATCGTGCTGGGCGGCGGGCTCGCGCTGGCCCGGGCCGGTCTGATGTACATCCCGCTGGCGGTGATCGCGGCGGTCTGCGCGTACCTGTTCATGGACAACCTGGTCGAGGCGAAGGCCGACGTGGGGCCGGTCTGGTCGTCGCTGCGGCACCGCGACACCTGGATCATGTCGCTGCTGTACATCGGCACCTTCGGCTCGTTCATCGGCTATTCGGCGGCCTTCCCCACCCTGCTCAACTCGGTGTTCGGCCGGCCGGACGTCGCACTGGCCTGGGCGTTCCTCGGCGCGGGGGTGGGCTCGCTCTGCCGGCCCTTCGGCGGCCGGCTGTCCGACATCGTCGGCGGGGCCCGGGTCACGGTGGCCAGCTTCGTGCTGATGGCGGTCGGTGCCCTGGGCGCGCTCTGGTCGGTCGAGCAGCGCAGCATGGGTCTGTTCTTCGTGGCGTTCCTGCTGCTCTTCGTGGCCACCGGCGTGGGCAACGGCTCGACCTACCGGATGATCAGCAGGATCTTCCAGGTCAAGGGCGAGGAGCGGGGCGGCACGCCGGAGATCATGCTGGCGATGCGCCGGCAGGCCGCCGGTGCTCTGGGCATCATCTCCGCGGTCGGTGCCTTCGGCGGTTTCCTGGTGCCGATCTGTTACGCCTGGGCCCGGTCGACCTACGGTGGCATCCAGCCGGCGCTGCGCTTCTATGTCGGATTCTTCCTGGTGCTGCTCGTGATCACCTGGGTCGCGTACCTGCGTCCCGGCAGTCGGATGGCGCGCGCCGGGGTGTGACGGTCGTCATGCCGGCCTCCGCGCGCCCCGCCGGTCGGACCCCGTTTTGACCGGCCGGCGGGGCTGCGGGTATCGTTGCCTGCTGTTGTACGACATCTGTGGGCGTGCCGCCTGAGGTACGCTTGGTCGTTCGTGCGCGCTGGTCCGGCTGGGATGTCCTGGTCACCTCGGCGCGCTACCCCAGACCGACGACGAGACAAGGTAGACCTGTGCGTACGTACAGCCCGAAGCCGGGTGAGATCGAGCGTCAGTGGCACGTCATCGACGCCTCTGATGTCGTGCTGGGCCGCCTGGCCACCCACGCCGCCACGCTGCTGCGGGGCAAGCACAAGCCGACTTTCGCGCCGCACGTCGACACGGGCGACTTCGTCGTCGTCGTGAACGCGGGCAAGGTCGCGCTGACCGGCAACAAGCGCCAGCAGAAGATCGCTTACCGGCACTCCGGTTACCCGGGTGGCCTGAAGCAGGTCGGCTACGAGGAGCTGCTGGCCAAGCGCCCCGAGCGGGCCATCGAGCTGGCGGTGAAGGGGATGCTCCCGCACAACAAGCTCGGCCGTCAGCTCATCAAGAAGCTGAAGGTCTACGCCGGTGCCGAGCACCCGCACGGCGCGCAGCAGCCGGTGCCGTTCGAGATCAAGCAGATCGCGCAGTGAGCGCGGGCGAAGGAAGCAGCATGACCGACATCACCGCCACCGAGGTCGCCCCTGAGGCCACCGAGGCGCCGGCGCCCGTCGCGCGCGCGCCTCGTGGTGACCGCCCGATCCAGACCGTGGGTCGGCGCAAGGAGGCCATCGTCCGGGTGCGCATCGTGCCGGGCACCGGCAAGATCACTTGCAACGGGCGTGACCTGGAGGCGTACTTCCCGAGCAAGGTGCACCAGCAGCTGATCAAGGATCCGCTGGTGACCGCCGAGAAGCCCGAGGCGTTCGACGTCATCGCCAACCTGCGCGGCGGCGGCACCACCGGCCAGGCCGGTGCGCTGCGGCTGGCCATCGCCCGGGCGCTGATCGTCAGCGAGCCCGACGACCGCCCGGCGCTGAAGAAGGCCGGCTTCCTGACCCGGGACGCCCGGGTCAAGGAGAGCAAGAAGTACGGCCTCAAGAAGGCCCGTAAGGCTCCCCAGTACTCGAAGCGCTGATCTCCAGCCGCACCTTGTACTTCTGACGGACGGCCGGTCCGCCTCCCCTCGACGGGGAGGTGGGCCGGCCGTTTCCGTTGCCGCACGACAAGGCGTTTCTCCTAGCATCGGCAGTTCATCGGAGGTTTGTGGGTATGGGCCGGTTGTTCGGCACGGACGGCGTACGCGGGCGGGCGAACGCCGACCTCACCCCGGAGTTGGCACTCTCGGTGGCCGTCGCGGCCGCCCACACCCTCGCCGAGTCGGATCGTGGCCGCGCTCCACTGGCCGTGGTGGGCCGGGACACCCGGGCCAGCGGCGAGATGCTCGAGGCTGCCGTGGTGGCCGGCCTGACCAGCGCGGGCGCGACGGTGATCAGGGTCGGCGTGCTGCCCACCCCGGCGGTGGCGTTCCTCACCGCGGAGGCCAAGGCGGACCTCGGCGTGATGCTGTCGGCCTCGCACAACCCGATGCCGGACAACGGGATCAAGCTGTTCGCCGCCGGCGGGCACAAGCTGCCCGACGAGATCGAGATGCGGATCGAGGCGGCCATCGAGGCCAACGCCACCACCGCCTGGGCGCGCCCGGTCGGCGCGGGGGTGGGCCGGGTGCACGACCTGCTCGACGGCGCGAGCCATTACGTGCAGCACGTCGCCGGGACGGCGCCCCACCGTCTCGACGGGATCAAGGTCGTGGTCGACTGCGCCAACGGCGCCGCCGCCGAGGTGGCCCCGGCGGTCTACCGGGAGGCCGGCGCCGAGGTGATCGCGATCAACGCCGAGCCGGACGGGCTCAACATCAACGACGAGTGCGGCTCCAACCACATCGAGGCGCTGCGCCAGGCGGTGGTGGAGCACGGGGCGCATCTCGGCATCGCCCACGACGGTGACGCCGACCGGTGCGTGGCGGTGAGCGCCGACGGCGAGGAGGTCGACGGCGACCAGGTGATGGCGATCCTGGCGCTGGCCATGCGGGAGGCCGGCACGCTGACCGGTGACACCCTGGTCGCCACCGTGATGAGCAACCTCGGTCTGCGCCTGGCCATGTCCGCGGCGGGCATCCGACTGGTCGAGACCAAGGTCGGTGACCGGTACGTGCTGGAGGAACTGCGCGCCTCCGGGCTGGCCCTCGGCGGCGAGCAGAGCGGGCACATCGTGATGCCGGCGTACGCCACCACCGGGGACGGGGTGCTGACCGGACTGCACCTGATGGCCCGGATGGCCGCCACCGGCCGTACGCTGGCGGACCTCGCCAGTGTGGTGACCAAGCTCCCGCAGGTGCTGATCAACGTGCCGGTGGGTGACCGCACCGTCGGTGCCGCCGCACCGGCGGTACGCGCCGAGGTCGAGCGGGCCGAGGCCGAGCTGGGCGAGACCGGCCGGGTGCTGCTGCGCCCCTCGGGTACCGAACCGCTGGTCCGGGTGATGGTCGAGGCCGCCACCGAGCAGACCGCCCGCGACGTCGCCGAGCGCATCGCCGCCCACGTCCGCACCGCCAGCCCGGCCTGACCCTGACCGCCCGCCAGTGATCGGCTCCACCGTGGTCGGACGGACGTCCCCCTACTGTGTAGGGTGCCGTGGGACGATGACCGCCGGCCGCCGTAGGAGCGGACACCACGTATCACGGGGGTGACTGTGTCCCACCCAGGGTCTCCTGGTTTCGTCGGGCAACCCGTCGACAGTGCGGTGGACGAGGCGCCGCCCAGCGCACCGCAGACCTGGCTCGGGGCCCGCTGGGGCCGGCTGCTCATGATCTTGATTGTCCTGGGGCTGATCATCGGCTCCGTGGCGACACCGTGGTCCGAGGTGACAATCGAGGTACTGGGCAGCAGGGCCGGCTCGCTCCTCTACCAGGACTCCACAGTCGGGCTCAGCGTCACGGATATCGGCGGGTGGGGATGGGCCTACCTGCTCCTGGTGGGGCCGTTGGTGCTGCTGACGGTGGCCTCGGTGGTGTTGCCCGGGTACGCGGGACGGGCCGCCACGGTCGCGGCGGGTGGCGCCCTGCTGGCCATGTCGACGGTCCTGGTCGGTGCCGCTTATCGCCTCTCGTCGACGCCGGACGAGGGCGCCGCCCGCTGGGCTGAGGTGGTGCGCCAGGTGGCGCCCGTCCTGGACCGGGACTACGGGGCCATCTGGTTCGGCTACGAAAGCTCCGGGCTGACGTTCGCGGTGCTCGCCGTGGCGGCCCTCACCGCGGTGGTGCTGACCGGCTGGTGGCCGGGCTCCGGTCGGATCGTCGCTGCCGCGGCCGGCACCCTGGCGCTGCTCGCCGGCCTCGCGCTGCCCTGGCTGACCGTGTACGGCGCGACCGCGAACGAACTGGACCGGCGCAACGTCTGGTGGCCCACCTTCGGCACCGCGTCGGTGCTCACCATGGTCGGCACGCTGGCACTCGCCGCCCTGACCTGGTGGGCCGCGCTACGCCGGTCGACCCGGGGCCGGCTGCCCCTGCTGCTCGTCACGGTGCCGGTGGCCGGCGCGCTCGTCCTCATGCACGACTACCTCGGGCTGGACCCTGAGGAGTGGCAGGACGCGGCCGAGCGTGCCCGCTACCTCGCGGTCGCCGACGACATCCGTTCGGCAGCCGAGCTCGCGCAGCTCGCGCCCATGCTCTTCCTCGCGGCGATGGTGCTGGCCTGGTCGGCGGCGCGGCGGCGGGCCCGGGCCGCACGGTCACCGGTCGTCGCGGTGCCGACCGAAACCCGCCCGGCCCACGGTCCGGGCTGACGGCGCGTCGGTCACCGGACCTCGGGCAGCCGCCGCAGCCGGGTCACCGCCTCGGCCAGCACCTCCTGGCGTTTGCAGAAGGCGAACCGGATGAGCCGGCGACCGGCCTCGGGGTCGTCGTAGAAGACCTGCGTGGGTACCGCCACCACGCCGGACCGCTCGGGCAGCGTACGGCAGAAGCCGACGCCGTCGGTGCCGCCGAGGGCGGTGATGTCGGCGGTGACGAAATACGTGCCCTCCGGGGTGTACACGTCGAACCCGGCCGCGGTCAGCCCGTCGATCAGTTGGTCGCGGCGGACCTGTAGGTCGGCCCGGAAGGCGGTGAAGTAGTCGTCGGGCAGGGCGAGTGCCACCGCCACCGCGGGTTGCAGGGGCGCGGCGTTGACGTAGGTGAGGAACTGCTTGACCCGCAGCAGCGCCGACACGAGCGCCGCCGGCCCGCTGGCCCAGCCCACCTTCCAGCCGGTGCAGGAGAAGGTCTTGCCGGCCGAGGAGATCCGCAGGGTGCGCTCACGCATTCCGGGCAGCGTGGCCAGCGGTACGTGCCCGCTGGTGGCGTCGGTGAAGGCCAGGTGCTCGTACACCTCGTCGGTGACCGCGTACGCGCCGTGCTCCTGGCAGAGTTCGGCGACCAGGGTCAGCTCGTCCGGGGTGAACACCTTGCCGGTCGGGTTGTGTGGCGAGTTGAGCAGCACCAGCCGGGTCCGGGCGCTGAACGCGTTCCGCAGGTCGTCGGGGTCGAAGGCGTAGCGCCCGTCGACGCCGGGACGGAGGGTCACCGGTCGCCGGGTCGCGCCGGCCAGGGCGATCGAGGCGGCGTACGAGTCGTAGTAGGGCTCGAAGCAGACCACCTCGTCGCCGGGTTCGCAGAGGGCGAGGATGGCCGCGGCGACGGCCTCGGTGGCGCCGGCGGTCACCACCACCTCGCCGTCCGGGTCGTACTCCAGGCCCCAGAAGCGGCGTTGGTGCGCCGCCACGGCCGCCCGTAGTTCGGGGATGCCGGGGCCGGGCGGGTACTGGTTGTGGCCGGTGTTCAGGGCCTGCGTCGCGGCGGCGAGCATCTCGGGTGGGCCGTCGGTGTCCGGGAAGCCCTGCCCGAGGTTCACCGCGCCGGTACGCAGGGCGAGAGCGGACATCTCGGCGAAGATCGTCGTCCCGAACGGGCGCATCCGGGCCACCAGCGGGTCGACATCGTGGCTCGTCACGCCCGTCAGGGTACGGGTGTGACGAGCCGAACCGCCTGCCACCCGAGCGCGTGCTTTGTCGCTCCGATGGCCACGATCGCCGGATCGCTCAAGTTCAGTGATTGTTTAACCCAGTTTCGAGCAGACATCGTGAGCGAAACTGGTTAGGCTGCGACCCATGTGTGGAATCGTGGGTTACGCCGGTGCCCGACCGGCGCTCGGCATCGTGCTCGACGGCTTGCGGCGGCTGGAATACCGCGGCTACGACTCGGCCGGCGTCGCCGTCGTCTGCGACGGGGCGCTGTTGACCGAGAAGAAGGCCGGCAAGCTGGCGAACCTGGAGAAGGTGCTCTCCGAGCGGGCGGCCGAGGACCCGGCCGGTTGCGGAGCGAGCCCGATCGGCATCGGCGACGGCACCACCGGCATCGGACACACCCGGTGGGCCACCCACGGCGGCCCCACCGACCGCAACGCCCATCCGCACCTGTCACCCGACGGGCGGGTCGCGGTGATTCACAACGGCATCATCGAGAACTTCGCCAAGCTCCGTGCCGAGCTGGAGGACGAGGGTGTCACCTTCACCAGCGACACCGACACCGAGTGCGCCGCGCACCTGCTCTCCGCCGCCCTGACCGATCTGCGAGCGGCGGGTCAGCCGGACGGGCCGCAGCTGTTGACCGCCGCCATGCGGGTGGTCTGCCAGCGACTGGAGGGCGCCTTCACGCTGCTCGCCGTCGATTCGGCGATCCCCGGCGCGGTGGTCGGTGCCCGCCGCAACTCACCACTTGTCGTCGGTCGGGGCGACGGGGAGAACTACCTCGCCAGTGACGTCGCCGCGTTCATCGAGCACACCAGGGACGCGGTCGAGCTGGGCCAGGACCAGATCGTGCTCATCACGGCCGAGAGCATCGAGATCACCGACTTCGAGGGGCAGCCGGCCAGCGGCAAGGACTTCCACATCGACTGGGACTCCTCGGCCGCCGAGAAGGGCGGCTACGACTGGTTCATGCTCAAGGAGATCGAGGAGCAGCCGCAGGCGGTCGCCGACACGCTGCTCGGACGGTTGACCGAGACCGGCGAGATCATGCTCGACGAGGTCCGGCTCAGCGACCAGGACCTGCGTGACGTCGACAAGATCTTCATCGTCGCCTGCGGCACCTCCTACCACGCCGGGATGGTGGCCAAGTACGCCATCGAGCACTGGACCCGGATTCCCTGCGAGGTGGAGCTGGCCAGCGAGTTCCGCTACCGCGACCCGGTGCTGGACCGGTCCACCCTGATCGTGGTGATCTCGCAGTCCGGCGAGACCATGGACACCCTGATGGCGCTGCGGCACGCCAAGGACCAGAAGGCCCGGGTGCTGGCCATCTGCAACACCAACGGCTCCACCATCCCCCGGGAGTCCGACGCGGTGCTCTACACCCACGGCGGGCCGGAGATCGCCGTCGCCTCCACCAAGGCGTTCCTCACCCAGGTCATCGCCTGCTACCTGATCGGGCTGCATCTGGCCCAGGTGCGCGGGGTCAAGTACGCCGACGAGGTGGCGGCCGTGGTCGACCAGCTCCACCAGGTGCCGGACAAGCTGCGCGAGCTGCTCGGGCGGATCGAGCCGGTCCGCGAGCTGGCCCGCGAGCTGCGTGCCGAGTCGACGGTGCTGTTCATCGGCCGGCACGTCGGCTACCCGGTGGCGCTGGAGGGCGCGCTGAAGCTCAAGGAACTGGCGTACATGCACGCCGAGGGCTTCGCCGCCGGTGAGCTGAAGCACGGCCCGATCTCGCTCATCGACGAGGGCACCCCGGTGATCTGTATCGTTCCCTCTCCGGTGGGTCGGGGCATGCTGCACGACAAGGTCGTCTCCAACATCCAGGAGGTACGCGCGCGGGGCGCCCGCACCATCGTCATCGCCGAGGAGGGCGACGAGTCGGTGGTCCGCTACGCCGATCACCTGATCCACGTGCCGCGTACCCCGACGCTGCTCGCGCCGCTGGTGACCACCGTGCCGTTGCAGGTGTTCGCGGCCGAGATCGCCGCCGCCCGGGGACACGACGTCGACCAGCCGCGCAACCTCGCCAAGTCCGTCACCGTGGAGTAGCCGGCGACCGGCACCGGCGGTCGACCCCGGCCGTCGGTGCCGGTCTCAGCGTCCCAGCATGACCCGGGCCATGCCGTCCAGCGCCGGATTGTCCGGATGCCAGTAGCCGGTGTGGCCGTACCGGCCGCTGGGGAACGTCCGACCGCCGAAGCCCGGCTCGGCCGGGTCGCGCCCGAACCACCGCTCGTCGCCCGGCCCGGTCAGCCAGCCGGCGATCATGCCGACCGGTGAGGCGCTGAGCGCCGCCCGCAGGGCGAGCTCGTCCGGCGGGCGGGTCAGCCGGATCACGTCGTCCGGTGCGGTGCTGGCCCACACCTGCCCGGTCGGCATGCCCAGCTCGGCGGCGTGCGCCACGCCGACCCCGGGTGAGCCGACGAAGACCAGCGCGTCCGCGGCGAGGCCATGGTCGCGAGCGGCGGTGCCCACCACCAACGAACCGTAGCTGTGCCCGAGCACGGTCTGCCGGGCCGGCGGGCCGTCGTGGGTGGCCCGCAGACCGTCCTGGAACCGGTGCAGTGCCTCCCCGGCCGCGCGGGCCTGCCCGTCCCAGGCCGCCTCGTGCAGGAAATCCGGGGCGTCGTAACCCAACCAGAGCACTGCCGAGGTCTGTGTCTCCGGGGCCAGTTCGGCGCCACGGGCCAGCACCCGCTCCGCCCGGCCCAGCTCGCCGGTGGCGTCGTCGAGCCCGGCGGTCATCCCGGGTACGTAGGTGAGCACGTCGGTGGCTCGGTCCGGGTTGCCCAGCGCCACCACCGCCCGTCCCTCGCCGCCGACGTCCAGACCCAGCAGGTACGCCCGTGGCTGCTGGGTCGACTCCAGCCGGGCGACGAGTCCGTCCAGCCCGGACAGCGCGGCCTCGACACCACGCAGCCCGGCCGCCTCCAACGGGCCTCGGGGCACCCGGGCCAGCAACTGCTCCCACCGTTGCACGAGGGTCGCGCGCCGGGCCGTGAGCAGCAGCCGGTTGGCCTGGTCACGGGCCTCGGCCGGCACCCCGTCGAGCCGCCCGGTCAGCTCCGGCTCGTGCACCACCAACCAGCGACGCTCGGCCGGGGTGAGCCCGGCCCACCAGCGCCGCACCGCGCCGGGCTCGGCGTTCGGCGGTGGACGGTACGACGGTGGCCGGGCCGTCCAGCCGGCACCAGCGGCCTCGGTCAGCCGGGCGAGGCGCTTCGTGGCTCTCCCCGTCGGCCGTGGCGGCCAGGTCGAGGGCCTCCCGCAGGGCCGAGGCCACCTGAGCCACCGCCTGGGCGGTGCCGGCGGACGGCACCCGGGCGGGATCGGCGCGTACGCCACCCTGCGGTCGATGAGCACACCGGTGGTGGCGGCCAACGTGACAGCCGCCGTCAGCCGGGCCCGGGCAGCCACCAACCGCGCGGCGAACTCGGCCAGCACCTGATCGGTCTCGATCGCGGCCGGAACCAGTGCGGCCAGTTCCTCGCGCAGCCCGGTCAGCCGGGCACCGGCCGACCCGGCGGCACTGCCGGACCAGCCGGTACGCAGGGCGGTGCCGCTGTCGGTGAGTTCACCGGCCCGCCGCTCGGCCACGCCGGCCAGGCTGGCCCAGGTCGATCCGGTGGCCCGCCACGCGGCCGGGTCGACCGTGGAGAGCTGGGCGTAACCGACAACCGGCCCGGGTGCGCTCATCGGGGCAGGACGGAGAGCCGGGCGGCGGCCCTGGCGTCCACCGACTCGTACGCCCCGGCGGCGGCGCGTACCGCGTCGCCGGTCTCGGCGACCCGGGCAGCGAGCCGACCGGACCAGGTGTGCACGGCCGCCTCCAGGTCGGCGAGCGCCCGCGCCGTCGACCATTCCCGGGCCGGTGCGCTCAGCCCTCGCCCACCGGACATCCCGTGCGCCAGCCGGTAGCTGGTGTCACCCAGCGACCGACCCACCCGGTGCAGCAGTTCCGGCCGGACGGCCAACGTCTCCTCGGCCATCGTTCCTCCCACCTGGCGTCGACACGACGCCGACGACGCTAGGCGGTGACGGTGTCGACGGTCGTGCCCTGTGGACAGCCGGCGTCCGGCGTACCCCTGGTTCGTCCACAGGCGTTGCCGCGGGCGCGGCCGACGGCTATCTTGCGGCCCCCGCGCCGGTAGGGTTGACCGGGTGATCGGGAAACGGGGTGCGGCATGAGACCGGTCTGGCGGGTGGCGGACGTACGGGCGGCGGAGGCCGCCCTGATGGCCACCGTGCCGCCCGGCACGCTCATGCAACGCGCCGCCGCCGGGCTGGCCCGCCGCTGCGCGTTGCTGCTCGCCGGGCGGGGCGGGGTGTACGCCGCGCCGGTGCTGCTGCTCGTCGGCTCCGGTGACAACGGCGGCGACGCGCTGTACGCCGGTGCCCGGCTGGCCGGGCGCGGTGCCGCCGTGTCGGCGTTGCTGCTCACTCCGGATCGGGTGCACGCCGAAGGGCTGGCCGCGTTGCGTGCCGCCGGGGACGGGTCGTGTCGCGACCGCCGGCCGTGGTGGACGTGGTGCTCGACGGGATCGTCGGCATCGGCGGTCGCGGCGGCCTGCGGAGACCGCCGAGCAGTTGGCGGCCAGTCTGCTGCGACACCGGGGGCGGGACGGCGAGCGGGCGACGGTGGTGGCGGTGGACGTGCCGAGCGGTGTCGCGGTGGACACCGGGGCGGTGCCGTTGACGCCGTCCGGCCGTCCGAACGCGGTGCGCGCCGACGTGACGGTGGCCTTCGGAGCCTTGAAGCCGGCCCTGGCGGTCGGTCCCGCCGCCGCGTTGGCGGGCGAGGTGGACCTTGTCGACATCGGCCTGACGCCGTGGCTGCGTGGCAGCCCCGCGTGGCACGTCGTGGAGTGGTCGGACGTGGCCGACTGGTACCCGAGGCTCGGATCCGCCTCGGAGAAGTACACCCGGGGTGTGGTCGGGGTGGCCACCGGCTCCGCGACGTACCCGGGTGCGGCGGTGCTCTCCGTCGGCGGGGCGCTCGCCGGTCCGACCGGCCTGGTCCGCTACGCCGGGGGCGCCCGGGAGGAGGTGGTCCGCGAGCATCCCTCGGTGATCGCCACCGGCCGGGTCGCCGACGCCGGCCGGGTGCAGGCCTGGGTGCGGGTCGGGGCTCGGCACCGACGAGCGGGCCGCGACCGAGCTGCGGACCGTGCTCGCCGCCCCGGTGCCGGTGGTGCTGGACGCCGACGCGCTGACCCTGCTTGTCGACGGCTCCCTGGCGGACCAGCTCCGGCGACGGGACGCGCCGATCGTGGTCACGCCGCACGACCGGGAGTTCACCCGGCTCTGCGGGGAGGAGCCGGGCGCCGACCGGGTCGCCGCCACGCTTCGACTGGCTGCCTGGATGAACGCGGTGGTGCTGCTCAAGGGCGATCGCACGGTGGTCGGTACGCCGGACGGGCGGGCGTACGTCAATCCGACCGGCACCCCCGCGCTGGCCACCGGTGGCACCGGCGACGTGCTGGCCGGACTGCTCGGCTCGTTGCTCGCGTCGGGATTGCCGGCCGAGCGGGCCGCGGCGGCAGCGGCGTACCTGCACGGGCTGGCCGGCCGGGAGGCGGCCCGGGCGGCCGGTGACCGCGCCGGACGTCGCCGTCGCGCTGCGTCCGGTGGTGGCGCGGCTGCCCTGAGTACCCGCCGCGGTGATCAGCATGGAAAGTAGGGTGGGGGGCATGTGGCAGGCCGAGGTACGTGTCGACCTTGATGCGATCCGGGAGAACGTGGACCGGCTCCGCGCCGGCACCAGCGCGGAACTGATGGCGGTGGTGAAGGGTGACGGCTACGGCCACGGCATGGTCCCGGCGGCCCGGGCCGCGCTTGACGCGGGAGCGGACTGGCTCGGCGTCTGCACCCTGGACGAGGCGCTGGCGCTGCGCGCCGCCGGTATCGACGCCCCGGTGCTGGCCTGGCTGCTCGCCCCTGGGCTACCCCTGCACACCGGCGTGACCGCCGGTGTCGACCTGGGAGTGGCGAGCCTGCCCCAGCTCGACGAGATGGTGGAGGCGGCCCGCCAGGCCGGCCGCCCGGCCCGACTGCACCTGAAGATCGACACTGGACTGGCCCGGGGTGGTGCGACGGTCGCCGACTGGCCGGCCCTGCTCGACGCCGCCGCCAAGGCACAGGCCGACGGGCTGGTCGAGGTGGTCGGGGTGTGGAGCCACTTCGTCTACGCCGACCTGCCCGGTCACCCGACCACCGACCGGCAGTTGGCGGTGTTCCACGAGGGCCTGGCCATGGTCGAGCGGGCCGGATTGCGCCCGCGCTACCGGCACCTGGCCAACTCGGCGGCCACGCTGACCCGGCCGGACACCCACTTCGACCTGGTCCGTCCGGGGCTGTCCGTCTACGGCCTCTCCCCGGTGGCGGGCGAGACGTACGGCTTGCGTCCGGCGATGACCGCCCGTGCCCGGGTGATGCTGACCAAGCGGGTGCCGGCCGGTGCGGGCGTCTCCTACGGCCACACCTACACCACCGAACGCGAGGCGAACCTCGCCGTGGTGCCGCTCGGCTACGCCGACGGGGTGCCCCGACACGCCTCGAACCGTGGCCCGGTACAGCTCGGCGGGGCCCGGCGGACCATTTCCGGCCGGGTCTGCATGGACCAGTTCGTGCTCGACTGCGGCGACGATCCGGTGGCCGCCGGCGACGTGGCGATCCTGTTCGGCGACGGATCCGAGGGAGCGCCCACGGCCGACGACTGGGCCGAGGCGGTCGGCACCATCAACTACGAGATCGTCACCCGGTTCGGCAGCACCCGGGTCCCACGCGTCTACGACGGCGATCGGACATGACCGGTCTGCGCATCCCACGCCCCCGGACCACCGCCGGAAAGGCCGCCGGACTGGTCGGTGCGGCGCTGGGGGTGGCCGCGGCCGGGCTGGCCGCCGGGGTCGCCACGGAACGCGCCCTGGTCCGTCGGCTGAAGGCGGACCCCACCGACGCGTACGCCGACGAGGTCTTCGGCGACCAGCGGTACGACGAGGCGTACCGGCTGGAGATGCCCGACGGCACCGACATCCACGTCGAGGTGGTCGAGCCGACCCGGCCGGTCGACGGCAACCCGACCGTGCTGCTGGTGCACGGCTTTTGCCTGGACATGGGCACCTTCCACTTCCAACGCAAGCTGCTCGCCGAGCGGGGTGAGCACCGGATCGTCGCGTACGACCAGCCGGGGCACGGCCGGTCGGGGCGACTGGAGAGCGGCGAGTACGACCTGACCGCCCTCGGCCGTACGCTGCGCCGGGTGATCGACGAGGCGGCTCCGGAGGGGCCCCTGGTGCTCGTCGGTCACTCGATGGGTGGCATGACCATCATGGCCCTGGCCGAGCTGTATCCGGAGATGTTCGGCGACCGGGTGGTGGGTACCGTCCTGATGGCCACCTCGGGCGGGCTGCTGGCGGAGACGAAGCTGGTCGCGCCCGCCCTGCTGGGCCGGGTGGGTGCGCCGGTGCTCTACATGGCGGGCAACGTCACCCGGTACGGCGGGGCGGTCATCGACCGGGCCCGCCGCTCGACCACGAACGTGGCCTGGTTGCTGACCCGCAGGTACGGCTTCGGCACCCGGTCGCCCAGCCCGGCACTGGTGTCCTACGTGGAGGAGATGAACTCCCGCACCTCCGCCGACACGGTGACCCGCTACCTGCGTACCCTGGCGACCCACTCCCGGTTCCCGGCGCTGGCCGCGCTGGCCGGCACGCCGGTGCTGGTGATCGTCGGAGACAAGGACATGATCACACCGCTGACCCACTCGGAGGAGATCGTCCGGCGGCTGCCGCACGCCGAGTTCGTCAGGATCCCCGACAGCGGTCATGTGGTGATGCTCGAGCACGCCGACGAGGTGAACGCCGCGTTGCTCCGCTTCCTCGACAGCTGCGGGCGGGACGGCCCGTGACCGGGTTCGTGCTGCCGACGGCCGCGGACACGCACGCCTTCGGGCAACGGCTGGCCGGGTTGCTGCGCCCCGGTGACCTGGTGCTGCTCACCGGCCCGTTGGGTGCCGGCAAGACGGTGCTGACCCGGGGAATCGGCGCCGGCCTGGGGGTGCTCGGTGACATCACCTCACCGACCTTCGTGATCGCCCGGGTGCACCGTCCGGACCCGACGAGCGGACGGGGTGTGGCGTTGGTGCACGCCGACGCGTACCGGCTGGGCGACGCGGCGGATCCCCGGGCCGAGATCGACGACCTCGACCTGGACGCCTCCGTCGACGAGTCGGTGACCGTGGTCGAGTGGGGCGAGGGCCTGGTCGAGCAACTGGCCGACGCGCACCTGCGGGTCCGCCTGCACCGGCACGACGACGACACCCGCACGGCGGAGCTGGAGCCGGTCGGCGGCGACTGGGCGCAGCGTCTCGGTGCCCTCGCCGCCCGGGGCTGAGCGCTGTCGTACCCGGTGCCTACAGTGCCCGCAGACGTTCCGACCGGTGAGAGGTTGCCGATGCCCGACGACACCCCCGCTCTCGACCTGCTGGCGCTGCTCCCCGACGAGTGGCGGGCGGTGCTGACGCCTCATCTCGACCCGGCGCGGATGTCCGCGTTGAGCGAGTTCGTCGCCGCGGAGTACGTGGCCGGCCCGGTCTTCCCACCGGTGGAGGACCTGTTCTCGGCCTTCCGGCTCTGCCCGCCGTCGGCCTGCCGGGTGCTGATCCTCGGGCAGGATCCCTACCACCGCGCCGGCCAGGCCCACGGGCTCAGCTTCAGCGTGCGCGAGGGGGTGTCGGTGCCGCCGTCGCTGCGCAACGTCTTCAAGGAGCTGGGCGAGGATCTGGGCGTGCCGAAGCCGGGCAGCGGCAACCTCGACGGCTGGGCGGCACAGGGTGTGCTGCTGCTCAACTCGGTGCTGACCGTGCGGCAGGGCGCCCCCGGGTCACACGCCAACCGGGGCTGGGAGGAGTTCACCGACGCGACCATCCGGGCCCTCGACGCGCTGGAGTCGCGGGTGGTGTTCCTGCTCTGGGGCGGGTACGCCCGCAAGAAGGCGGCGCTGGTCGGCAACCCGCAGCACGTGGTCCTGGAGGCCGGGCACCCCAGCCCGATGAACCCGCGCGGTTTTCTCGGCAGCCGCCCGTTCAGCGCCGCCAACAAGGCGCTCGCCGACGCCGGCCTGCCCACCATCGACTGGGAGCGCTCGGCCGGCTGACCCGTGTGCTCCTGCCGCCACGCCGCCCGCACGTACCAGGTGGCGGCATCCGCTTGGTTGGTCGGTCGAGCCAGTCGGACGGCTCGCCTTGACTGACGTCGATCGTTGGATAACGATATCGGAAACATAGACGCCGGCTTACGTCTCAGTCTGGGGGTCAGTGGCGACGCAAAGTGGCAGCGAAGCACCCATACAACCGACAATCCGGCAATCCGTGCAACCATGGCGCGGCATTGACGCGTGGTGACCGTCCCTCAACCACACGCGAGCCGCCGATCACGTCACACTCACACCGCCTCTCGCAAGGAGAAGTACACCACCATGAACGAAGTCCCCACACACCGTAAGAGTCGCCGACGCGGCCGCATCAGGATGCTGGCTGCCGCCGCCTTCGCCGCAGTGTTGGCCACCACCGGCACCGTCGCGATCTCGGCCAGCCCCGCCCAGGCCGAGGCCGACCGGCAGGTCTGCTCGAACACGGAGGGCACCCACAACGGGTTCTTCTTCTCGTTCTGGAAGGACAGCGGCGACGCCTGCATGGTGTTGCGTGAGAACGGCCGCTACTCCAGTTCGTGGAGCAGGAGCACCAACAACTGGGTCGGTGGCAAGGGTTGGAACCCGGGCACCCGGCGCACGATCACCTACTCGGGTAGCTACAACCCGGGTAACAACAACAGCTACCTCGCGCTGTACGGGTGGACCCGTAACCCGCTGGTCGAGTACTACATCGTCGAGAACTTCGGCAGCTACAACCCGAGCAGCGGTGCCACCCGGCTGGGTAGCGTCACCACCGACGGGGGCACCTACGACATTCTGCGGAGCCAGCGGGTCAACCAGCCCTCGATCGATGGCACCCAGACGTTCTACCAGTACTGGAGTGTCCGGCAGCAGAAGCGCAGCAGTGGGACCATCACCACTGCCAACCACTTCGACGCCTGGGCGCGTGTTGGTCTGAACCTGGGCAACCACTACTACCAGATCATGGCGACCGAGGGTTACCAGAGCCAGGGCAGCTCGGACATCACCGTCCGGGAAGGCGGCAGCTCCGACCCGGGCAACCCGGGCAACCCGACCACCCCGCCGCCCAGTGGCGGGTCCGGCCAGATGATCGTCGGTCAGCAGTCCGGCCGGTGCCTGGACGTGCCGAACTCCAGCACGAGCAACGGCACCCAGATCCAGCTGTACGACTGCCACGGTGGCTCGAACCAGCGGTTCACCCACACCTCGGGCCGGCAGCTGACGGTGAACGGCAAGTGCCTGGACGTGCCGAACTCCAGCACGAGCAACGGCACCCGGATCCAGTTGTATGACTGCCACAGCGGCGCGAACCAGCAGTGGAACATCAACTCCAACGGCACGATCACCGGAGTGCAGTCCGGGTTGTGCCTCGACGCCGGTGGCACCGGTAACGGGGCGATGATCCAGCTGTACAGCTGCTGGGGTGGAGCAAACCAGCAGTGGAGCCGACGCAACTGATCGGTCGATTCGGGGCCAGGCGCTGACGCGCCTGGCCCCGAACCTCCGTGAGAACCACGACCCGGCGGCTATGGCGGGCGGGCGTTCAGGGGCCAAAGGCGATACGGCTAGGCTGGGTCATTGTGCTCGTACTGGTGGTGGACAGCTCGACCCCGGCGGTGACCGCGGCGCTCGTCGAGGTCACCGCGAGCGGCGTCACGATCCGGGCGCACCGGTGCACCGTCGACGCTCGGGCGCACGGCGAACTGCTCGCCCCGCAGGTCGACGCGGTGCTCGCCGACGTCGCGCCAGGCCGGCCGACCTGCACGCGATCGTCGCCGGGGTCGGCCCGGGGCCGTTCACCGGGCTGCGGGTGGGCTGGTCACCGCCGCCACCATGTCCCAGGTGCTCGACATTCCCGCGTACGGTGTCTGCTCGCTCGACGCGATCGGCCACCCGGCGGCGGCCGGCGAGCCGGTGCTGGCGGCGACGACGCGCGGCGCCGGGAGATTTACTGGGCGGTTTACGACGGTGCCGGCCAGCGCCTGGTCGGGCCGGAGGTCGGCGCGCCCGCGGTAGCCGCCGAGCGGGCCCGCGCGTTGGCCGTCACCGTCGCGGTCGGCGACGGCGCACACCGGTACGCCGATGCCTCGGGCTGCCGCTGCGACCCGAGCCGCGCTACCCGGACGCGACCGCGCTGGCCACCCTGGCCGCCGAGCGGATCCGCACCGGCGCGCCCGGTGATCCGTTGACGCCGCTCTACCTGCGTCGCCCGGACGCGGTGGCGGCGACCGCGCGCAAACCGGTCCTGCCGTGAGCCGCGGGCAGAGCGGTCTTGTGGTGAGTGAGGTGCGACTCGGCCGGTTCCGCTGGTGGCACATCGACGAGGTGTTGTCGATCGAGGCGGACCTCTTCGGTGCCGAGCAGTGGTCGGCACCGATGTTCTGGAACGAGTTGGCCCACGGGCATTTCTACCGGGTCGCGACCGACGGCGAGGGCGCGGTGCTCGGTTACGCCGGGCTCGCGGTCGCTCCGCCCGACGAGGCATGGGTGCAGAACATCGCGGTCCGGCGGGACGCCCAGCGCCGGGGGATCGGCCGGCTGCTGCTGGAGGCGTTGCTCGCCGAGACCACCCGGCTCGGGGTACGCGCCGTGCTGCTGGAGGTCGCCGCCGACAACGGACCGGCCCAGCGGCTCTACGCGACATACGGTTTCGAGCCGATCGGCGTGCGGCGCGGCTACTACCAACCGAGCAACACCGACGCGCTGGTCATGCAGCGCACCCAGGACTGAGACCTGCCATGGCTGACGAACCACTGATCCTCGGCATCGAGACCTCGTGCGACGAGACCGGCGTCGGTGTCGTGCGCGGGCACACCCTGCTCGCCGACGCGCTCGCGTCGAGCGTGGACCAGCACGCCCGATTCGGTGGGGTGGTGCCGGAGGTGGCCAGCCGGGCGCACCTGGAGGCCATTGTGCCGACGATGCGGCGGGCGCTGACCGAGGCGGGGGTGACGCTCGCCGACATCGACGCGATCGCGGTCACCGCCGGCCCCGGTCTGGCCGGGGCGCTGCTGGTCGGGGTGGCTGCGGCCAAGGGGTACGCGGTCGCCGCCGAAAAGCCGGTCTACGGGGTCAACCATCTCGCCGCGCACGTCGCCGTGGACACGCTGGAGCACGGCCCGCTGCCCGAGCCGGCGATCGCGCTGCTGGTCTCCGGCGGCCACTCGTCGCTGCTGTTGGTCGACGACCTGGCCCGGGGCGTCACCCCGCTGGGCGCCACCATCGACGACGCGGCCGGCGAGGCGTTCGACAAGGTGGCCCGGCTGCTCGGCCTGCCCTTCCCCGGTGGGCCGTACATCGACCGGGAGGCCCGGGCCGGCGACCCGGCGGCGATCGCCTTCCCGCGTGGCCTGACCGCCGCCAAGGATCTCGTCACGCACCGCCACGACTTCTCCTTCTCCGGGTTGAAGACCGCGGTGGCCCGGTGGGTGGAGGCGCGCCAGCGGGCCGGCGAGCCGGTCCCGGTCCCGGACGTCGCCGCGTCCTTTCAGGAGGCGGTCTGCGACGTACTCGTCAACAAGGCGCTGGACGCCTGCCGTGGCCAGGGTGTCGAGACGCTTGTGATCGGCGGGGGAGTGGCGGCCAACTCACGGTTGCGGGCGATGGCCGAGCAGCGGGCCGCCCGGCACGGCATCCGGGTCCGCGTGCCCCGGCCCGGCCTGTGCACGGACAACGGCGCGATGGTGGCGGCCCTCGGCTCGCACCTGGTCGCCTCGGGTGTCGCACCGAGCCGGCTCGACCTGCCCGCGGATTCGGCCATGCCGCTGACCACGGTCAGCGTCTGAGGGGACGGCGACGTGATCGTACGGATGTGGGAGGCGCGGGCGGAGCCGTACGCGCTCGCCGAGCTGATCACCTGGGTCTGCGACAGCGCGCTGCCCGAGTTCGAACACGACCCGCTGCACGTGTCCAGCGAGGTCTTCTCCTCCACCGACCACCGGGTCGTGGTGATCTCCAAGTGGCGCAGCAGCCCTCGGCCGCTGCCCGACCCGCCGGTCATGTTGCTCGCCCGGCAGCCGCATTCCTGGGACTTCACCCAGGTCGACCGCTGAGGCGTTCAGCGCGCCGGGTCGGGTCAGCGGATGGTCACCGTGGTGGTGGCGGTGGAACGGTCGATCTCGCTGGTCCGCGCGCTGACCCGCAACGTCCAGTCACCGGCGACCGGGAAGTGGATCTCGGCGCTGCCGTGGTGCGGCTCCAGCGCGAAGACGTCGACGGTGATCGGCTCGATGCCGGCCTCCGGCAGGGCGGCGGTGACCGTCCACTCCGCCACCGGCAACTCCTTCGCCTGCGGGGTGTAGACGTAGGCGTGCAGGCTGTTCGTCGTGCCGGCGACCGCCGGGTAGATGTCGAACTGCAGGGTGAACAGGTCGGTGGTGAGCGACTGCGCGACGCCCTCCCGGCTCACCCCGTCGGCCGCGGTGCCGACGGACCGGCCGGGCGGGGTCTGCACCAGCACCGCAGTCAGTGCCAGCACCACCGCCGTCACGGCGAGTTCCACGCCGGCGGCCCGGGCGACCCACCGGGGCCGGGCCGCCGCGACCCGTCGCCTGATCAGTCGGCGCTGCCCGGCCGCCACCGCCAGCACCCCGGCCAGCAGTACCGCCTTGGCCAGCAGCAGGCGACCGTACGTGCTCTCCCACAGGGCGGCGGGCCGGCCGAGTTCGATGACGGCCTGCCCGAGGCCGGCGGCGACCAGCCAGGCCACCGCGAGGGTGGCCAGCCGGGACCAGGCCGGCAGGATCCGGGCGAGCACCCGCTGGTGGGTGCCCCGGAGCAGAAACACGGTGAGCGCGATCAGTCCGCCCAACCAGGCGGTCACCCCCGCGACGTGCAGGGTGCCCAGGGCGATGCTCACCGGCGGCAGCGGCGAGGCGACCGGATGCCCGGCCAGTGGCCAGGTGACGAACCCGGCCAGGCCGACGGCCGCCAGTGCCGCACCCCGCATTCGTCCGGCGACGCCCCGACCGGTCGACGAGCGCTCACCAACGCGCCGCAGCACCGCCGGCAGCAGGGCCGCCGCCAGGCCGATCAGCGCCAGCCGGGCGGCCAGCACCACTCCGACGTCGCTGTCGGCGACGGCCCGCAGGTCGGCCGGGGAGAGCTGCCCGACCGGCGCACCCACCACCTGGGCGGCCTGCCCGACCCAGGTGCCGAGGGTGCCGGCGGCAACCAGACCGAGCCCGACCAGCGCGGTGGCCGTGGCACCTCGACGGGAGCGACGGCGGGGCCACATGGTGGCCGCGAGCAGTGGCGGGCCGACCGCCAGGAGCAGCCCCAGGTATCCGAGGTACTTCGCGGCCGGGACCAGCACCCCGGCCGGCGACTCGGACTCCGCCAGGGCCGGCTCCGGCGGGGTCGCCGACGGTGCTCCGGCGGCGAAGGTGAAGCTGCCCGCCACCGGATGACTGTCCGCCGAGATGACGCGGTAGCTGACCAGGTAGGTGCCGAGTGGACGGTCGGAGGGCCGCAGGGTGATCCGGATGGTCCGGTCCCGGACCTCGGGCTCGCCGACGTTGATCCGCTTGCCGTCGGGGGCGAGGACCTGCACCCGGCCGGGGACCACGGCGATGGTCTCGCTGAAGGTCACCAGCACCTCGCGCGGCGCGTACCCGAGCACCTCGTCGCGCTGCGGGGTGGTGGCGACCACCACGGCGTGCGCCGCCGCCGGGCCGGCGGGACCCAGGGCGGCGCACAGCGCGGTGAGAATCAGCCCGAGCAGGGCAGCGGCTCGGGTGCGGGCGGTCATCGATCGGGCGGTGGCGATCAGCTACGACGGAACAAGCGGTACGTGAGGAAGCCGCCGGTGCCCAGAGCACCGAGGAAGATCGCCCAGATGAGCGTGTCGCTGACGCCGATCTGCGGGCCGGTGTTGGCCTGCGCGGCGGCGAGCAGGCCGTCGTTGCCCGGTGCCGGCAGTGCGGCGGGCGGCAGCTCGGCGTAGCGGACGAGGCCGGTGCTCTCCAGCATCCGCATGTGGTCCCCGACGAACGTGTTGGCCGAGTTGGCCAGGTCCCTGATCACCTCGTTGCGGGTGCTGGCCCGCACCGCACCGATGACCGGGAAGATCTTGCCGTGGGCGACCCGGAGCCGGGTGACGAAGATCTGGTCGAAGCGGGCGCCGCGGGCGTCCTTCATCTCGGTGAGCCAGCCCTGCTGCTCGGCGGTCGGCGCGTTGGGGATGACCGCGCCCAGCTTGTTGGCCGCCTCCACGGTGATCCGGTCAAGCTCCTCGTGCTGCCGGGCGATCTCGGCACCGACCTCGCGGACCACCCGGGACTGGCCCTTCTCGGCGGCCATCTGCCCGGCCGGCATCTCCCACAGACCGGCCAGCCGCACGCCGTCGAGCAGGGCCTGGTCGGCGGCGGCGAGTTGCTGAGCGGCGGGCGCGGCCAGCGCCACGCCGGGCAGGACGACGAGAGCTGCGACGATCGTGGTGAGCAGCACCGCCAAGCGACGGGACCGGTTGCCCTGCCGGCGACGAGCGGAATCCAGCGGTGCCATGTCTGCGGCGCCTCCTCGGACGAGAACCGATCGTTGAGCGTCGGACGTCCGCACCCCGTCGGCCGTCCGCAACCTGGTACGGATTGTGCGACCGATCAGTTCAGCGGATGGCGAAACCGGTTCGCGAAATCTGGAACTGGAGGTCAGCTGACGTCGAGCGGATCGGCAAGCAGCCGGTCGAAGGCGAGTTCTGCCGCACCGACCAGGGGAGCGTCCTCGCCGAGCTTCGGCGTACGCAACCGGACGTGCTCAAGGCAGGCCGGCAGCCCGTTGGAGTTGAGCCGGCTGCGCACCTGGGCGGCGGCGGCCAGGTAGAGGTCGCGCATGGTGCCGCCGAAGATGACCATCTCCGGGTTGAAGATGTTCACCAGGTTGGCGACGCCGAAGCCGAGCCAGTCACCGGCCTGGCGTACCGCGATCTGGGCCCGGGCGTCCCCGCGGTCGGCGGCGTCGAAGACCGCCAGCATCGCCTCCCGGCCCCGGGCGTCGGAACGGCCGGCGGCCCGGAGCAGCCCGTGCTCGCCGATCTCGGTCTCCCAGCATCCCCGGTTGCCGCACTCGCACCGGGCCCCGTCGCGGACCACCACCATGTGCCCGACCTCGCCGCTGTAGCCGCCGTGCCCGGTCAGCCGCCGACCTGCGGCGATGATCCCGGCGCCGACGCCGACGTCGCCGTAGAGGTAGATGACGTTGTCGCAGCCGGCCGCCGCGCCACGGGCGTGCTCGGCGAAGGCGGCCACGTCGGCCACGTTCCCGACCGTGACCGGCACGTCGACCCCGAGTTCCGTACCGAGCGCGGTGCCGATCGGTTCGTCCACCCAACCGGTGGTGGGACCGAGCCGGACCAGCCCGTCGTCGCGACGGACCATCCCGCAGACCGCCACCCCGGCACCGACGCAGAGGGCGTCCTCCGGCAGCGCCTGCCGCATCTCCTTGACCGCGCCGGCCAGCAGCGGTGCGGCCTCGGCGGCGGTCAGACCGCGGGGGCGGTCCAGCTCCCGGCGGTCGATCACCGCGCCGCCGAGCCCGACCCGCGCGGCCCGCAGCCGGTCCACCTCGATGCTGTACGCGTACGCGAAGACCCGGTCCGACTCGGGCCGGACGACCAACGACGGTCGTCCGGCCCGGCCGGTTTCCTTCGGCGCCCCCTCAGTCACCAGGCCGGCCGCGGCGAGGTCGGCGGTGAGCGCGCCGATGGTGCTCCGGTTCAACCCCAGTGCGGTGGTCAGTTCCGCACGAGTGGTGGCACCGTGCACGTGTACGTAGCGCAGCAGGGCACCGAGATTCTGTCGACGAATCTCGTCCTGGCTCGGTCCCACGCGCATCGGTTGTGACTACCTTCGGTGCGGTGGATCAGCGACTACCGCTGGCGGCGGCCCGCCGGCGCGACAGCGCGTCGACGCTGGCCGCCAGGAGCAGGACCACGCCGGTGACCACGTACTTGACGCCCGAGCTGTAGCCCATCAGGCCCATGCCGTTGTCGATCACCGCGACCACCGCGCCGCCGAGCACCGCGTCCAGCACCCGGCCCTTGCCGCCGAAGAGGCTGGTACCACCGATCACCGCCGCACCCACGGCGTAGAGCAGCACGTTGCTGCCGCCGGTGTTCGGGTCGACCGAGTTGGCCCGGCTCGCGGCCACGATGCCGCCGATCGCGGCCATGGTGGAGCAGATGACGAAGACCGAGATGCGGATCCGGTCCACGTTGATACCGGCCCGGCGGGCGGCCTCCTTGTTGCCGCCGACCGCGTAGATGTGCCGACCGTAGCTGGTGCGATGCAGCACGAAGGTCCAGACGACGAGCAGCACGGCGATGATCGGCACGACGATCGGCACACCCTTGAGCGAGCTGATCAGCACGTTGCGGCTGCGCTCCAGGTTGAGCACGTAGACGGCGAGACCGAGGATGACCGCCAGTCCGCCGATCCGGGCGAGCACCACCACCATCGGGTCGGTGACCAGACCCCGCGCGGCGCGGTTGCGGTAGCGCAGCAGTTGCACGGCGGCGTAGCCGGCGACGGCCACGGCGGCGAGCGTCCAGCCGAGCAGCGGCGGCAGGTTGCGGTTGGCGATCGCCACCAGCACCGAGTCGCGCACCGAGATGTTGCGGCCCTCCTCCATGAGCAGCAGCACCACGCCCTGGAAGGCCAGGAAGCCGGCGAGGGTGACCACGAAGGACGGAATGCCGATCTTGGCGACCAGGAGGCCGAGGATCGTACCGATGACCACGCCGGTGAGCACGGCGGCGGCCACCGCGACGTACCAGGGATATCCGAGCACGGTGACCACGTTGGCCAGCACCGCCGCGCAGACGCCGCTGGCGAAACCGGCCGACAGGTCGATCTCCCCCAGCAGCAGGACGAAGACCAGGCCCATCGCGATCAGAGTGACCGCCGCACCCTGGGTGAACAGGTTGGCGAAGTTCCCGGCGCTGAGGAACGAGGGCCGCATGATCGCGAAGACGGTGCAGAGAACGAGCAGGCCGAGTACGGCGGGCAGGGCGCCGATGTCGCCACCGCGTACCCGTCGCCAGTAGCCGCGGACGTGACTGCCGACGGAGGGCGTCGACGTGACGGCGGCCGGACCCTCCTGCTTGACGGCGGTGGTGCTCATGAGACGCCTCCCGTGGTGCTGCCGGCCGGCGCCGCGCCGTTGCCGTTGGTGGCCGGTTCGCCGGTGAGGCCGAGCCCGCCGGAGCGACCGGCGGTGATCAGCTCGACCACCTGCGCGTGAGTGATGTCGGTGGTCTTCACCTGGGCGACCATCTGGCCGAGGTAGAGCGCGGCGATCCGGTCGGAGACGGCGAAGACGTCGTTCATGTTGTGCGAGATCAGCACGACGGCCAGACCGTTGTCGGCCAGCCGCCGGACCAGTTCGAGCACCTGGGCGGTCTGCGCGACGCCGAGCGCGGCGGTCGGCTCGTCCAGGATCACCAGCTTGCTGTTCCAGAGCACCGCCTTGGCGATCGCCACCGTCTGACGCTGGCCGCCGGAGAGGCTGGAGACCTGCTGACGCAGCGACTTGACGGTGCGTACGGAGAGCCCGGCGAGGGTCTCGGCCGCCATCTGTTCCATGGTCGGCTCATCGAGGATGATGCCGCTGCGCTTCTCGCGGCCGAGGAACATGTTCTGCACGATGTCGAGGTTGTCGCAGAGCGCCAGGTCCTGGTAGACGACCTCGATGCCGAGCGCCGCGGCGTCGCGTGGGCTGTGGATGTTCACCGGCCGGCCGTCGAAGACGAACTGCCCGGCGTCGGTCGGGTAGATGCCGCTGATGCACTTGACCAGGGTCGACTTGCCGGCGCCGTTGTCACCGACCAGCGCGGTGACCTCGCCCGGATAGGCGGCGAAGGCGACATCGCGTAGAACCTGGACGGGACCGAAACTCTTGTCGATCCCGCGTAGCTCCAGCAGAGGGGTCGCGGACACGGGGTTCTCCTTTGTCGCGGAGGGAGATCGGGGCCCGTCCAGCGGCGGCACGCCGCCCGGCACGGGGTTACCGTGCCGGGCGGCGGCGCCTAGGCGGGTGAGGTCAGCTGATGCCCGCTTTGGTGCAGAGCTCGGCGAAGTTGCCGGTGCAGACCTCTTCCTTGGTCACGAAACCGTCGGCGATGACGTCCTTGACGTTCTCCTTGTAGATCGCCTGCGGGGTGAGCAGGACGGCGGGGACGTCACGGTTGCCCTCCGGGTCCTTGACGGTCTGGCCGGTCTCCTTGCGCTCGCCCTTGGCCAGCGCGATGGCCAGCTCGGCGGCGGCGTCGGCCTCCTGCTTGACGGCCTTGTAGACGGTCATGCACTGGTCGCCGGCGAGGATGTTCTGCAGGCCCTGGGTGGTGGCGTCCTGGCCGGTCACCGGGACCTTGCCGTTGAGCCGGTTCTTCTTCAGCACCGAGATGGCGGCGTTGCCGAGGCCGTCGTTGGCGGCCAGCACACCGTCGATCTTGCCACCGGTCTGGGTGAGCATCTGCTCGAAGATCGTGGCGGCCTGGGCGTTGTCCCAGTCCGGCACGGACTGGTCCGGGCCCTTGACGTACTCGTTCGCGTCGAACTTCGGCTTGAGGACCGAGTCGTAGCCGTTCTTGAACAAGGTGGCGTTGTTGTCGGTCGGCGAACCGTTCAGGTACGCCACGACCGGCTTCTCGGCCTTCTGGTCGGTCAGGCACTTGACCAGGCCCTCGCCCTGGAGCTTGCCGACAGCCTCGTTGTCGAAGCTGACGTAGTACTCCGCCGAGCCGCCGAGGGTGAGGCGGTCGTAGTCGATGGTGGCGACGCCCTGCGACTTGGCCTTGTCGAGGACGGCCTTGCCGGTGCCGGAGTCCAGGTTGACGATCATCAGCGCGGTGACGCCACTCGTGATCATCTGGTCGGCGATGGTCTGGAAGGCGGTCTTGTCGCCCTGCGCGTTCTGGATGTCGTACTCGACGCCGGCGGCCTCGAAGGCGGCCTGGAGGAACTTGCGGTCGGCGCCCTCCCAGCGGGCGGAGGACTTGCTGTCCGGCAGGATCACGCCGATCTTCGGGGTCACGTCGGAGCCGGCCTGGTCGCCGCCGGACTCGTCGCCACAGGCCGTCAGGCTGCCGAGGGCCAGCAGGCCCACGGTGCCGACAGCGAGGAAGCCCTTGCGCATGTGCAGGGTCCTTTCGAGGGTGGGGAAGGGTGTCGGTGTTTTGTTTTGTTGTGTCCGGCAACGTATTCCGCGCCACACGCCAGCACAAGGCCGGGCCGGTCACGAGTTTGTTGTCGGCGGTAACAATTCAGCAACGCCAGCGACACCTCGCCGCCACCGTGCCGGCGACGACCCTGGTGTCCGGGTCCGGCGGCGGGATGGAACGGCGGCGGTCAGGCGCTCGCGAGGGGGGCGAACCGGGCGTCGGTGAGGGTGGCCAGGTCGGCCGGGGCCAGTTCCACCTGGAGCCCTCGGCGACCGGCGGAGACGTACACCGTCGGATGCGCCAGGGCCGAGACGTCGACGACCGTGGGCAGGCGTCGCCGCTGGCCCAGTGGGCTGATGCCGCCGCGTACGTACCCGGTGGCCCGCTCGGCCGCCGCCCGCTCGGCCAGCGTGGCCCGCTTGCCGCCCACGGCCGCCGCGAGCGCCTTGAGGTCGAGGTCGCCGGTGACCGGCACCACCGCCACCGTCAGTGCCCCGTCGACCTCGGTGACCAGGGTCTTGAAGACCCGCTCGGGCGCCACCGCCAGCGCGGCGGCGACCAGCGCGCCGTAGTTGGGCTCGTCGGGCGAGACATCGTACGGATGGGTGCGATGGTCGACCTTCCGCTTCGCCAGCAGCGCGGTCGCCGGGGTGCCACGTCCCGCCATGCCCGCCAAGGTAGCCGCGGCCCGATGTTCGAGCCAGCGCCTTCTCAGCCGATGGTTCGGCTCCGGGCCGCAGGGTTCAGACCGCTGGGCGGCAGACCAGGACCGTCGGGGCGGTGGCGACCCGGGTGAGCACCAGGCTCGCCGGCTGGTCGCCGGCCAGCCGCAGGTCGCGCCGGAGCCGCTCGGGCTCCAGCGCGGAGCCGCGCTTGAGGATCTCCACCCGGCCGACCCGCCGTTCCCGCAGCAGCGCCCGCAGCCGCTTGAGGGAGAACGGCAAGACGTCGGTGACCTCCAGGCACCGGGCGTACGGCGTGCGCTGCGCGGCGTCGGCGTAGAGGTAGGCGATGCTCGGGTCGGCGAGGGTGGCGTCCAGGTCGGCGGCCAGCTCGGCGATCAGGTGCGCGCGCACCACCGCCGGGTCCGGGTCGTACACGAAGCGCCGCACCGCCCCGACCGGTGCTTCACTGGTGCCCGACCCCGCGAGCTGGTGCACCGACTCGCCGCTGGCCCGGCCGGCTCTGTCGGCGGTGAGCACGGTCGCGCGGCGGGGGACTTCGGCCAACTCGCCGCACCAGAGGGCCGCCTCGACCAGGTCGCCGTCGACGCTCACCCACTCCGCCTCGGCGCCGGGCGGGATCAGCGCGTGGTCGATTCCCGGCGCGACCTTCACCACCGTGCGCGGCACCCGCTCGGCCAGCCCGGTCACGAAGTCCCACGGCGGCGAGTACGAGTTCGGGTCGAAGATCCGGCGGCCGGTGCCGGCCCGGCGTCGGGCCGGGTCGCAGAAGACCGCCTCGACCCGGCTCACGTCGAACGCGGTCGCGTCGCCACACTCGACGGTGACCAGGTCGGCCAGCCCGGCGGCCTGGGCGTTCGCCTCGGCCAGCGCGGCGGTGAGCGGGTCCGTCTCCACCGCGTACACCCGGATGCCGGTGCGGGCGGCGGCGAGTGCGTCGGCACCCAGCCCGCAGCCCAGGTCGGCGAGCGTGCTCACCCCGGCGGCGCGCAGCCGCCGCGCCCTCCGGTCGGCGACGACCCGCCGGGTGGCCTGCTCCAGCCCCGGCCGGGTGAAGAACATGCCGGCCGCCGCAGGCCAGACTTGCCGGTCGCCCGGCGGCGCAGCTCCGCCTGGGTCAGCGCCGCCGCCGCGAGTCCGGCTGGCACTCCGGCCGAACGCAGCGCCGCCGCCGCGACCAGCGGATCGCCGCCGGCCACCCGGCCCGCCGCGTCGAGCGCGGCCGACCCCTCAGCGGTACGCAACGCCGCGAACTGCTCCAACTCCACCCGCCCATTCTTCCGTCCGCCCTGTCCGCCCCGCCCGAGGCCCAGGCCGGCCCTCGCCGGCATGCCGGTCGCGACTCGCGGCATCTCGGGCCCTCACGCTGGCCGGAAGGCACGACTTGCGGCATCTCGGGATTTCGGTTCGCTCGGAGGCCGTTCGGCCCGGGGCCGCAGTCCGGCATGCCACGCGCGGCCGGCGGGCGCGGGTTGCGGCATCTGGGGCTGTCAGCTCGGCGGGAGGGCGCGTCATGCCGCAACCCGCGCGCACACCCGCGGAGGCAAGCGCGCACACCCGCGGTGGCAAGCGCGCACACCTGTGGGGCAAGGGCGGGCAACTCGGCGGCCCGAGCCGAGTCGGGCCGAGTTGGGCCGAGCCGAGCCGAGCCGGGCCGGAGGCGGTTACCGGGCGCGCGGCGCGGGCGGACGCGGCGTCCGGGTCGGGTCTAGCGGCTGTGGGTGGCGACGAAGGCGCGCCAGGCGGCGGGGGTGAAGGCGAGTGCCGGGCCGGCCGGGTCCTTGCTGTCGCGGACGGCGACGACACCGGGCAGGTTGTCGGCGACCTCGACGCAGGCGCCGCCATTCTGGTTGCTGCGGGAGGACTTGCGCCAGGCCGCGCGGGTCAGGTCCATGACTTCGCCACTTCCTCGATCAGGCGGGCGGACTGCCGGCGCGGCAGCGCCTCACCGGCCACAGTCTCCCAACGTCGCCCCAGGCTGGCAAGGTCGTTCGGGCTGTCCACTGTGTGCCCCCGGAGCTGGTTGTCCAGGTGGGCCACCTCGGTGCCGTCGGCGAGCCGGGCCAGCACGAACGGGCCGGCAAGACCGCCGTACCACGGGGTCTCGGCCGGCACGATCCGCACCTGGACGTGCGGGCGGTCGGTGAGGGTGCGCAGGTGCTCCAACTGCTCGCGCATGGTCGCGCGCTCGCCGACCTGCCGGCGCAGCACCTGTTCGTCGAGCACCGCGACGAGCTGCGGTGGCTCGTCGCGGGCGAGCACCTCCTGCCGGGCCATCCGGGCCAGCACCCGCTTCTCGATCTGCTCGTCGGTGAGCGGTGGACCAGCCCGGAGCATCGCCCGGGCGTACGCCTCGGTCTGGAGCAGGCCCGGCACCACGGCCGGGTCGTACCAGCGCAGCGCGACCGCCTCCCGCTCGATCTCACCCCACGACCGGAACCAGTCCGGCTCGGCGTGCAGCCGGATCAGCTCCAGCATGCCGACGAAGAGCCCGCCGGTCTCCAGCACCTTGTCGAACCGGGCCAGGTAGTCGGCGCTGAGCTGGTTCGGGCCGATCTCCATCGCGCTCACCGCCGACGTCGAATAGTTGATCATTTTGCTCAGCTCCTCCTGGCTGAGCCCGCGCACCTTACGCGCCCGGCGCAACTGGTCGCGTAGGAACCCCAGGGTTGGTACGTCCGCCATCTGCCCGCCCTCCGTGACGTGATAGCGCCGGAGAGTAAGGGCCGGTCCTCCGGCGGGAAAGTGACTGTCGGCGTGTTGCGGTGAACGCTGGCGAACGACCGCGGAACCGTGTGGAAGAAGTGGCGACGGGGTGCCGAGGAGCCGCGACACGAGGGTGGCGGATTGGCACTCTCCTTGACGGAGTGCTAGCCGAGGAATAACCTGCGATTAGCACTCTCACCCTGAGGGTGCCAACCTTCGGGCCCTGGTGTCCGGGGGTTGAACGCCAGGCGGACCGGCACCCGCGACGACGGCCCCGCCCGGTGGCATGTGGCAGATTGACGCCGGTCGGCATGCCGATCGGCAACGAAACCAAGTACCCCAGGAGGGTATGCCCGTGACTACCGCGACCAAGGTTGCGATCAAGCCGCTCGAGGACCGCATCGTGGTCCAGGCGAACGAGGCCGAGACCACCACCGCCTCGGGCATCGTGATCCCCGACACCGCCAAGGAGAAGCCGCAGGAGGGCACCGTCCTCGCTGTCGGCCCGGGCCGGATCGACGACAAGGGCAACCGCGTGCCGATCGACGTCTCCGTCGGCGACACCGTCCTCTACTCGAAGTACGGCGGCACCGAGGTCAAGTACGCCGGCGAGGAGTACCTGGTGCTCTCCGCCCGCGACGTCCTCGCGGTCATCGAGAAGTAAGACAGACCGATCAGTGTCGTTGCCCCGGTCCGGCTCGCCGGGCCGGGGCAACGTCGCTTCGAAGGGACATTAATGGCGAAGATCCTGAGCTTCTCGGACGACGCCCGGCACCTGCTGGAGCACGGTGTCAACGCGCTCGCTGACGCGGTCAAGGTCACCCTCGGGCCGCGCGGGCGCAACGTCGTCCTCGACAAGAAATTCGGTGCGCCGACGATCACCAACGATGGTGTGACCATCGCCAAGGAGATCGAGCTCACCAACCCGTACGAGAACCTCGGCGCGCAGCTGGTCAAGGAGGTGGCGACCAAGACCAACGACGTCGCCGGCGACGGGACCACCACCGCGACCGTGCTCGCCCAGGCCATGGTCCGCGAGGGCCTGCGCAACGTCACCGCGGGCGCCAACCCGGCCGGCCTGAAGCGCGGCGTCGACGCCGCCGCCACCAAGGTCTCCGAGGCGCTGCTCGCCAAGGCCGTCGAGGTCTCCGACAAGAAGTCGGTGGCGCACGTCGCCACGATCTCGGCCCAGGACGCCACGATCGGTGAGCTGATCGCCGAGGCGATGGAGAAGGTCGGCCGCGACGGTGTGATCACCGTCGAGGAAGGCTCCGCCCTGCACACCGAGCTGGACGTCACCGAGGGCCTCCAGTTCGACAAGGGCTTCATCTCGCCGAACTTCGTCACCGACGCGGAGTCGCAGGAGTCCGTCCTGGAGGACGCGTACATCCTGATCACCACGCAGAAGATCTCCGCGATCGAGGAGCTGCTGCCGCTGCTGGAGAAGGTCCTCCAGAACAACAAGCCGCTGCTCATCATCGCTGAGGACGTCGAGGGTCAGGCGCTGTCCACCCTGGTGGTCAACGCGATCCGCAAGACCATCAAGGTCTGCGCGGTCAAGGCGCCCGGTTTCGGTGACCGGCGCAAGGCGATGCTCCAGGACATGGCGATCCTCACCGGCGCCGAGCTGGTCGCCCCCGAGCTGGGTTACAAGCTGGACCAGGTTGGCCTGGAGGTGCTGGGTAGCGCCCGGCGCATCGTGGTCGACAAGGAGAACACCACCATCGTCGATGGTGGTGGCCAGACCAGCGAGGTGACCGACCGGGTCGCGCAGATCCGCAAGGAGATCGAGGCCTCGGACTCCGAGTGGGACCGGGAGAAGCTCGCCGAGCGGCTGGCCAAGCTCTCCGGCGGTGTCGCGGTGGTCAAGGTCGGCGCCGCCACCGAGGTCGAGATGAAGGAGCGCAAGCACCGCATCGAGGACGCGATCGCCGCGACCAAGGCCGCGGTCGAGGAGGGTACGGTGCCCGGCGGCGGTGCCGCCCTGGCGCAGATCCGGTCGGTGCTCGACGACGACCTCGGCTTCACCGGTGACGAGAAGGTCGGCGTGTCGATCGTGCGTAAGGCACTTGTCGAGCCGCTGCGCTGGATCGCCCAGAACGCCGGCCACGACGGCTACGTCGTCGTGCAGAAGGTCTCCGGCAGCGACTGGGGCCACGGTCTCGACGCCGCCGTCGGCGAGTACGTCGACCTGACCAAGTCCGGCATCATCGACCCGGTGAAGGTGACCCGCAACGCGGTCACCAACGCCGCGTCGATCGCCGGTCTGCTGCTCACCACCGAAAGTCTCGTGGTGGAGAAGCCGGCCGAGCCGGAGCCCGCCGCGGGCGGCCACGGCCACTCGCACGGCCACGGTCACAGCCACCAGCACGGCCCGGGCTTCTGACCCGGCCGTACGCCGGACGTGGGGCGCACCGTCGACGAGACGGTGCGCCCCACGCGCTTTGAGTCGGCGTACCGGTGACGAGAGGTTACGAACGCTGACGCCGACTACCGGACCGTTGGTCGGTGGGAAACACTGGGCGGGTGAGCAGCACGACACCACGGTTCGCGGCCATGGCCGGCGTCGCCGCCGCCGCTGCGGCCATCGGCACCGCCGAACTGGTTGCCGCCCTGACCGGTCCCCGGTCGTCCCCGCTCGTCGCGGTCGGCGGTCTCGTCGTGGACACCGCTCCCGAGCCGGTCAAGCGGTTCGGCATCGAGGTCTTCGGCACGTACGACAAGATCGCCCTGCTGGTCGGCACGGCGCTGCTGCTCGGCGGCTTCGCCGCCCTGATCGGCATGGTGGCGGCCCGGCGGCTGATGGTGGGCCTGGCCGGCATCGTCGTCTTCGGCGGCGTCGGCGCGGCGGCGGCCCTGACCCGGGCCGGTGCGGACGCCACCGACGTGCTGCCGTCGCTGGTCGGCGCGGCGGTCGGCGGACTGGCGCTGTGGGCGTTCGTCGCCGGTCCACTGGAACTCGACCCCTGGCCCTGGTCCCCACCGACGCCGGCCGGCCCGCCCAAGGCGACCGGTCCCGCCGCCGTACCGGACCCGAATCCGGTCGGAACCGCCGGGGCCGCCGACGGGACGGCGACCGATCCGACCGCGCCCGCCGACGGGACGGCGACCGATCCGACCGCGCCCGCCGACGGGACGGCGACCGCCGGAAGCCCGCCGATCCTGGGAAGTCCGCCGGTCCCGGGAGGTGCGGGAGGCCGGGTCGACCGGACTCTCGGCGGCGGTTCCTCACCGGCGTCGGCACCGTGCTCGGGGTGGCCGCCGTGGGGAGTAGCGGGGCGTTGGCTGGCCGGTCGGCAGGGCGTGTCGGCGGCCCGTGAGGCGATCACGCTGCCGGCCCCGGTCTCGCCAGCACCGCCGGTGCCGGCCGGCGCCGACCTGGCCCAGCCCGGACTGGCCAGCTACGTCACGTCCAACCGGAACTTCTACCGGATCGACACCGCGCTTGTGGTGCCGCAGGTCGACCCGGAGACCTGGCAACTGCGCATCCACGGCCGGGTCCGCAACCCGGTCACGCTGAGCTATGCCGATCTGCTCGCCCGGCCGATGGTGGAGCGGTACGTGACGCTGGCCTGCGTCTCCAACGAGGTCGGCGGCGACCTGATCGGCAACGCGCGCTGGCTCGGCGTACCGATCCGGGAACTGCTCGACGAGGTGGGGCCGCTGGACGGTGCCGACCAGGTGGTCGGGCGTTCGGTCGACGGTTGGACCTGCGGCACCCCGACCGCCGTGCTGCGCGACGGGCGGGACGCGCTGCTCGCCGTCGGCATGAACGGCGAGCCACTGCCGGTGCAGCACGGCTTCCCGGTCCGGATGGTGGTGCCGGGTCTCTACGGCTACGTGTCGGCCTGCAAGTGGATCACCGAGCTGGAGCTGACCAGTTTCGCGGACTTCGACGCGTACTGGGTGCCCCGGGGCTGGTCGGCGCAGGGGCCGGTGAAGACGCAGTCGCGGATCGACACGCCCCGCCCGCGTAACCGACCGGCCGCCGGCCCGGTGACGGTCGCCGGCGTCGCCTGGGCGCAGCACCGGGGCATCGACCGCGTCGAGGTCCGCGTCGACGAGGGGCCCTGGCAGCAGGCGCAACTGGCGCCGACCATTTCGGTGGACACCTGGGTGCAGTGGTCGTGGCAGTGGCAGGCCACCCCGGGCGAGCACACCCTCCAGGTGCGGGCGACGGACAGCACCGGCGAGACCCAAACCGGTGAGCCACGGGATGTCGCCCCCGACGGCGCGACCGGCTGGCACTCCGTCACCCTCACCATCACCTGACCCCGCGCACCACCCCGCCCACACCGCCCCCCGCCCACACCCGTTGATCATGAAGTTGTTGTCACCCCGTCGGCGTGTCGGGAACAACAACTTCATGATCAACTGGCTGGTGGTGGCGGGAGTGGGCGGACAGGGCGACGCCGCGTCCGGGTCGGGACGCGGCGTCGGTGGTGCGGTCTGGTCAGGCGACGTTGCGCTGGACGGGCACCGTCGACCGGTGCGAGCTGCCCAGCCTGGCCTCCAGTCGGTTGACGTCGACGCGGGTCTGGCGTCGGTCGGCGAGGTCCTCCCAGCCGACCGCGAGCAGTCGTAGCCGCTCGGACTCACTGAAGCCACCCCACACGCCGTACGGCTCGCGTACCGCGAGGGCGTGCGCGGCGCACTCGGCGCGGACCGGGCAGGCACGGCACACGGCCTTGGCAGAGGACTCCCGGCGCAACCGGGACGAGCCCCGCTCGCCGTCAGGGTGGAAGAACTGGGCGCTGTCGCGGCCTCGGCAGGCACCGAGCCGCTGCCAGTCCCAAAGGTCGATGATGGGTCCGGGCAGTCTACGTACGTTCGACATCAGCACCCCTCCTCTCGCGCGGCACCGCGAGACGCTTGTCGCCGGTTGTCCGGGCGGCGGGGCCGCGCAGGCGCACCGTTCCCGGCCTGGCCCCTCCCTACCCTGCCGCCCCACGGCTCACACGTCTTTGATCCAAAACATCCAGCGGATTGCGTCATATGCCCTATCTGTCGGAAAAGTTGGGAGGATTGCCCGGAACCTCCTCCCGACCGGGGCTGCTCATGGTCTGCTCGTCAGCGGAGAGGAGATGCCTGTGCGTACCGTTCTCGTGTGCGTTCGAACGCCGCTCGCGGCGCAGCACCTGACCTCCGCGGCAGCGCGGTTGGGATTGTCGGGTGCCGTCCGGACGGCGGTCTCCGACCCCGAGGTGATGTTGCGGCTGGCCGAACGTCCGGCCGATGTGGTGCTCGCCGACACCGCGCTCACCCGCCCGGACAGCGTCGGCTTCGTCCGGCGGGTGCTGGCCCGCGCCCCGCAGGCCGCCGTCCTGCTGCTCGGTGCCGAGGAGTCCGAGGCGGCCGCGGCGACCATCGGTGCCGGGGCACGCGGCCTGATCCAGGGGGTCGACCAGGATCTGACCAGCGCCGTCGCCAAGGCGTTGCTGCTGCTGGCCGCGCCCGGCCGGGCCAACCGGCACCGGATCGCTGATCCCGCCCGCGACGCCGCGGCGGTCGGCAGCCCGGCCCGCCCGGCACCCGGTGGTCGCACCGGGGTGAGGCGCCGACCGCCTGGCCGGGTACGGACGCGGCGGGCGGCCCGGCGGTGGTGCCGGTGCAGCGGGGCGACGATCCCGCCGAGTCTGGTGCCGAGTCCGAGCCGGACAAGCCCGCGTCGGCAGCCCGGGCCGACCGGTCCGCGATCGGCCTCACCGAACGGGAGCTGCAGGTGCTGCTCGGCATGGCCGAGGGCAAGAGCAACGCCGAGATCGGCCGGGAACTGTTCGTCTCCGAGGACACCGTGAAGACCCACGCCCGGCGGCTGTTCCGCAAGCTCGGTGCCCGCGACCGGGCGCACGCCGTGGCCGCCGGATTCCGGGCCGGACTGGTCGCGTAGCTGGTCGGCCGGATCGGTCCGGCCGCGCCGGCCGGTCAAGCCGGCGGGCCGAGTCCGCCGGGCGGGTTGGCCCGGCCGGGCTGAGCTGCCGGTGGCCGGTCAGCGATCCGCGCCGGGCTCGTCCTCGGTGCCTTCGCTGAGGGTGTCGTGTACGCCGTCGGCGTAGCCGCGGGCGTAGTCCCAGGTGACGTAGTGGTCCGGGTCGGGATCGTAGGCCGGCTCGTGCACCCGGGGTCGACCGGAGCTGAGCAGGTGCCGCAGGTTGCCCCGGAGCAGGTCCCAGTCGAAGTAGTGCGGTTCCCGGCAGTCTTCACACTCGATGACCAGCCCGCGTACGCCGATCGGCGCGAGCAGCGCCTGGTAGATCTCCAGGTCGGCGAGGTCCTCAAGCACGTCTTGGCGCTCGACGTCGGTCAGTGGGTCCAGCGGCGCGTCGTCGCCGGGGGCCTCCAGGTCGGCCGCCGGATCGGTCGGGTCGCCGGTGAACGGGTCGATGGGATCGTCGTGCACCCCCTCACCGTAGTCCCCTGCCCCGGTCGACGCCTGTCCCCCGGTCGCGCGAGCCGTTACCGGTGCCGGCACCGCGCGGTTCAAGGGACAAAGCTTCAGTGGGTACGATGAGGCCGACGCACCCTCGCCCGGCGTTCGCCGGTGCCCACCGTGCCACCTCGCTGAAGCCCGGTTCAAGCAGCTCAGGAGAGCAATCGTGGAGAATTCGCCCCGTACCGACCGTTCCGCCGGCGTCGAGGGCGGCGAGCTGGGCGGCCATCTGCCCGAGCTGCCCTCCGGTTCGGCCAGGGTGGTGCCGCTGGGGTTGACCTTCGATGACGTGCTGCTCCAGCCGGGCGAGTCCGACGTGGTACCGAGCCGGGTGAACACGATCACCCGGTTGACCCGTAACGTCTCGCTCTCCATCCCGCTGCTGTCCAGTGCCATGGACACGGTCACCGAGGCCCGGATGGCGATCGCGATGGCCCGCCAGGGTGGCATCGGGGTGCTGCACCGCAACCTCTCGGTGGAGGACCAGGCGCTCCAGGTCGACCTGGTGAAGCGGTCCGAGTCCGGCATGATCACCAACCCGGTGACCGCGAGCCCCGACGACACCCTGCGCGAGGTCGACCAGCTCTGCGGGCGCTACCGCATCTCGGGGGTGCCGGTGGTGGACGCCCAGGGGCAACTGGTCGGCATCGTCACCAACCGGGACATGCGCTTCGTCTCCGACCCGGCCATGCCGGTCCGCGAGATCATGACCAGGGCACCGCTGGTCACCGCCCCGGTCGGGGTGAGCAAGGACGAGGCGCTCGGCCTGCTGCGCCAGCACAAGGTCGAGAAGCTGCCGATCGTCGACGACTCCGGCAAGCTGCGCGGGCTGATCACCGTCAAGGACTTCACCAAGAGCGAGCAGTACCCGAGCGCCACCAAGGACGAGGCGGGCCGGCTGCGGGTGGCGGCGGCCATCGGCGTCGGCGAGGACGCGTACAAGCGCGCCCGGGCGCTCGTCGACGCCGGTGTCGACGTCATCATCGTGGACACCGCCCACGGCCACCAGCGCGCGGTGCTGGAGATGGTCAGCCGGCTCAAGAGGGACGTCACGGTCGACATCGTCGGCGGCAACGTGGCGACCTACGCCGGCACCAGGGCGCTGGTCGAGGCCGGAGCCGACGGCGTGAAGGTGGGTGTCGGCCCGGGTGCCATCTGCACCACCCGGATCGTGGCGGGCGTCGGCGTCCCACAGATCACGGCGATCATGGAGGCCGCCCGGGCGGCCCGCCCGGCCGGCGTACCGGTCATCGGTGACGGCGGCATCCAGTATTCCGGCGACATCGCCAAGGCGCTTGTCGCCGGCGCGGACACGGTGATGCTCGGCAGTCTGCTGGCCGGCTGCGAGGAGAGCCCCGGCGAGCTGATCTTCGTCAACGGCAAGCAGTTCAAGGCGTACCGCGGCATGGGCTCGCTCGGCGCCATGCAGTCCCGTGGGCAGGCCAAGTCGTACTCCAAGGACCGCTACTTCCAGCAGGACGTGACGAGCGACGAGAAGTTGGTCCCGGAGGGCGTCGAGGGTCAGGTGCCGTACCGTGGACCGTTGGCCCGGGTGGCCCATCAGCTGGTCGGTGGCCTGCGGCTGGCGATGGGGTACGCGGGCGCGGAGAGCATCCCCGAGCTGCACCAGCGGGGACAGCTCATCCGGATCACCGCGGCCGGGCTCAAGGAGAGCCACCCGCACGACATCCAGATGACCGTCGAAGCGCCCAACTACCACACCCGCTGACCTCTCCCACCACCCCCGAAGACATCTGGAGTGCCCCATGCGTGACGTGGTCGAGATCGGGCTGGGCAAGACCGCGCAGCGCGGCTACCACCTGGACGACATCGCCATCGTGCCGTCCCGTCGGACCCGCGACGTCGACGACGTCTCCACCGGGTGGCAGCTGGACGCGTACCAGTTCGGCATTCCGTGCGTCGGGCACCCCTCGGACGCGACGATGAGCCCGGCCTCCGCGGTGAAGCTCGGTCAGCTCGGCGGGCTCGGCGTACTCAACGTCGAAGGGCTGTGGACCCGCTACGAGAACCCGAGCAAGGTGCTCGAGGAACTCGGCGGTCTCGACGAGGACGCCCGCGCCACCAAGCGGCTCCAGGAGGTGTACGCCGAGCCGATCCGCCCGGATCTGATCACCGAGCGGGTCCGTGAGCTGCGCGACGGTGGCGGCACGGTGGCGGTGCGGGTGTCGCCGCAGCACACGCTGGCGCTGGCGCCGGTCATCCTCGACGCGGGCGTCGACATCCTGGTCATCCAGGGCACCATCGTCTCGGCCGAGCACGTGTCCACCACCGACGAGCCGCTCAACCTCAAGGAGTTCATCGCCGACCTCGACCTCCCGGTCGTCGTCGGCGGGTGCACCGACTACAAGACTGCCCTGCACCTGATGCGGACCGGCGCGGCCGGCGTGATCATCGGTATCGGCGGGGACGAGTGGTCCACCACCGAGTCTGTGCTCGGCATCCGGGTGCCGATGGCCACCGCGATCGCCGACGCCGCCGCGGCCCGACGCGACTACCTCGACGAGACCGGCGGGCGGTACGTGCACCTCATCGCCGACGGCGACATCCGGACCTCCGGCGACATCGCCAAGGCGCTCGGCTGCGGCGCCGACGCGGTGATGCTCGGCGAGCCGCTCTCGCTGTGCGAGGAGGCGCCGGCCGGCGGGTCCTGGTGGCACTCGGCGGCCAGCCACCCGTCGCTGCCCCGCGGCGCCTTCGAGACCGCCGGTGAGCCCATCGGCTCCATGGAGCGTCTCCTCTTCGGCCCGGCCGACGAGCCGGACGGTCAGCTCAACCTCTTCGGCGGCCTCCGCCGGGCCATGGCCAAGTGCGGCTACCGCGACCTCAAGGAATTCCAGAAGGTCGGCCTGGTCCTCGACCGCTGACCCGCACCCGGTTGGATGGCTGATGCCCGATTCGCCACGTGCCACAACTCCATGATCGACGGAGCGGGCGGCAGTAGGCTCGGGCTGGTGAGCAGCAGGGTTGGCAGGTGGTGGGGGGCCGGCGCGGCGGCGGTGGCCGCTGCCGTGGTGGCGGCGGTGGTGCTGGTCAGCGGCATCGGGGACCGGGACGCGGCGGAGCCGGGCGGATTCCGGGCGGGCAGCGTCGATCTCGGCGACCCGTACGTGCCGGGCAGCGGCAACGGCGGGTACGACGTCGCCCACTACCGGCTCGTGGTGCGCTACGACCCGGCTGACGACCGGCTCACCGGCAGCGCCGAGATCACCGCGACCGCGACCCACGGGCTGTCCCGGTTCAACCTGGACCTGTCCGGGTTGCAGGTCGGTTCGGTGACCGTGGACGGCGCGTCGGCCGAGCACCGGCGGGACGACGGCGAACTGGTGGTCACTCCGGCCCGAGGGCTCGACGCCGGCAGCCGGTTCACGGTGGACGTCGCCTACGGCGGCGTACCCGAGGCGGACGCCGACGGCGTGCTCGGCAGTGGCGGTTTCCAGCACACCGACGACGGCGCGATCGCCCTCGGCCAACCGCACTCGGCGGCCACCTGGTTCCCGGTCAACGACCACCCGTCGGACAAGGCCACCTACGACCTCGAGGTGACCGTCCCGGACGGGCTCGCCGCGCTCAGCAACGGAGTGCCGGGGGAGCGGACCAGCGCCGACGGCTGGACCACCTGGCGCTGGGCCGAGCGCTCACCGATGGCGAGTTACCTGACCACGCTCGTGATCGGCGACTACCGGGTGCGCAGCGAGGAACACGCCGGCAAGCCCATGGTCACCGCCGTACCGGACGGGCTTCCGGTGACCGGGCCGGCGGCCACCTCGCTGGCCCGCACCGGCGAGATCGCCGACTTCCTGGCCACCCGTTTCGGCCCGTACCCCTTCGAGTCGTACGGCGGCGTGGTGGTCTCGGACGGGCGGATCGGATACGCGCTGGAGACCCAGTCCCGGCCGGTCTACGGACCGGGGTTCTTCCGCGGCGGCGAACCGAACTACAGCGTGGTCGCCCACGAACTGGCCCACCAGTGGTTCGGCAACAGCGTGGCGCTGGCCCGCTGGGGTGACATCTGGCTCAACGAGGGCTTCGCCAGCTACGCCGAGTGGCTGTGGGAGGAGCACGACGGCGGGCGCAGCGCCCAACGCAACTTCGAGATCCAGTACGCGGCCACCAACTGGTCCCGGCGCACCCTCGATCCCGGCCCCGGGCAGATGTTCAGCACCGCCGTCTACAAGCGCGGGGCGCTCACCGTGCACGCGCTGCGGCGTACCGTCGGCGACGACGCCTTCTTCGAGATCCTGCGGACGTGGACCAGCGAACGCCGGGACGGCACGGCCACCACCGCCGACTTCGTCGCCCTGGCCGAGCGGGTCTCCGGCCGCGAGCTGGGACCCTTCTTCGACGCCTGGCTGACCGGCACCGCCGCACCCGGCCAGCCCTGACCGGAGACCCCGTCAACCGGTCGTTCCGGTCAGCTCTTGACCTTGAGTTTCGGATTGTCGGCCAGGAAGGCGTCGGCCTTGCCGGCGCGCAGTTGGGTGAGGAAGCGGCGGCCGACGGAGGTCAGTTCCTCGCCCCGGTAGGCGTTGCCCCGACCCACCGACGCTCCGGGCAACCCGACCAGCGTGACCGCCTGCGGCGACAACGAGCCGAGGGCGTACGCGAAGTCCACGATTCGCCGGCCGCCGACGTAGCGCAGCGCGTCGCCGAGCGCCGCGACCACCTGTTCGATCCGCTCGGGCTGCCGGGCCAGGTTCTGGTCGAGGATCTTCCCGAGCAGCGCCCGGATCAGCTGCTGGTGGTGGCGTTGCCGGGCGTAGTCGCCGCCGGGCAGGTAGCGCTGGCGGGCGTAGTCGAGCGCCTGCCAGCCGTTGAGGTGTCGTTCGCCGGGCTCGTAGACCATCTGCGGCCCGACGTAGCCGCCGACACCCGGGCCCGGCTCCCGGTGCTTGCCGTCGGGCTGCCGGTGCCGGGACACGACCCGCTGGTCGACGCGGATGTCCACGCCACCCAGGCTGTCGACCAACTCGTCGAAGCCGCCGAAGGTGAGCACCGCGCCCGCGTCGATGCGCAGGCCGGTGTACTCGCTGACCGTCCGGCGCAGCAGCTCGTACCCCTGGCCGGGGTCGGGTCGCTTGGGACGGTCCGGCACCCGGCTGCCGTAGCTCATCGCGTGGGTGAGCTTGGTCCGCCCGCCCGGGTAGCCGGCCGGCTTGTAGGCCGGGATGTCCACCACCAGGTCGCGGGGGAGGGAGAAGAGGTACGCCTTGGACAGCCCCGCCGGTACGTGCAACACGAGTACCGCGTCGGCGTGCGGTTCCCAGCCGGGCACGCTCACCCGGGTGTCGACCCCGACCAGCAGCAGGTTGAGCGGGCCGGTGATGTCGGCACCCGGCGGCGGGCTCGGGCTCGGGCTGGCGCTGGGACTGGGCGAGGTGCTCGGGCCGCCCGTGGCGGCGGTCGGCGTCCGGGGGTCGTCGCCGACCGTACGGGCCACCACCACGCCGATCACCGCGACCACCACGAGCGTGACCAGACCGGCCAGCGCCAACGTCAACCGTCTCCGGTCTGCTCCGAGCATCATCCCCCGCCTCCTTGGGGCGTCCGTCGAAGTCCCTGCCCGACCGCTGAGGTCACCGACGGCGGACTTCGACACTCGCCCTGGGTCGATACCGGTCCAACGCGCTGAACCGGGCTCATGGTTGCGTCCCGGTCGGGCGAGAGTGACGCGGTGCGGAGCATGATCGCGCGGAATGAGGTCCTGGCGCGAGAGCTACTCGCGAGTAATGATGCGTCCATGCGGTACGACGTGGTGGTCATCGGGTCGGGGTTCGGCGGCAGCGTCGCCGCGTTGCGGCTGGCCGAGAAGGGCTACTCGGTCGGCGTCCTGGAGGCGGGCCGGCGGTTCGCCGACGACGAGTTCCCGCAGACGTCGTGGCGGCTGCGGCGCTTCCTGTGGGCGCCGAGGCTTGGTTGTTTAGGCCTCCAGCGGATCACCCTGCTCCGGGCGGCCGACCGGCGAGCTGGCGGCGGCGTGCTGGTGCTCTCCGGAGCGGGCGTCGGTGGTGGCTCACTCGTCTACGCCAACACCCTCTACGAACCGCTCGACGCCTTCTACGACGACCCGCAGTGGCGGCACCTCGCCGACTGGCGGGCCGAACTCGCCCCCCACTACGACCAGGCCAAGCGGATGCTCGGGGCGACCACGTACCCGGTCAACACCGGAGCGGACCGGGCGATGCGGCGGGTCGCCGAGCGGATGGGAGTGGGGCACACCTTCCACGCCACCCCGGTCGGGGTGCACCTGGGGCGGCCGCGCGAGCGGGTCACCGACCCGTACTTCGGCGGGGCCGGCCCGGAGCGGACCGGCTGCACCCACTGCGGCGCCTGCATGACCGGCTGCCGGATCGGAGCCAAGAACACCCTCGTCAAGAACTATCTGTGGCTGGCCGAGCGGCTCGGTGTCTGGGTTCATCCGTTGACCACGGTCCGCGCGGTCCGGCCGGTCGACGGTGGTTATCAGGTGGACACCGAACGTACCGGCGCCTGGCTGCGCCGACGGCGGCAGGTGGTCCACGCCGACCAGGTGGTCTTCGCGGCCGGCGCGCTGGGCACCCAGCGACTGCTGCACGAGATGCGGGAACGTGGTCACCTGCCCAACCTCTCACCCCGCCTCGGCGAGCTGACCCGGACCAACTCGGAGGCGATCCTCGGCGCCTCCGTGCCGCACCGGCGGGCCCGCAAGCGTGGCGTGGACTTCACCCAGGGGGTCGCCATCACCAGCTCGTTCCACCCGGATCCGCAGACCCACGTCGAGCCGGTCCGCTACGGCCGGGGTTCGAACGCGATGGGGCTGCTCCAGTCGCTGCTGGTCGACGGCGGGCCGCACCGGCTGCGCCGATGGCTCGGGCAACTGCTCCGGCAGCCGCGGGTGGCCGCCCGGATGCTCTCCGTCCGCCGCTGGTCGGAGCGTACGGTGATCGCCCTGGTCATGCAGTCGACCGACAACTCGCTCGCCCTCCGGCTGCGGCGCGGGCCGCTCGGCCGCCGGCTCGTCTCCGGTCCGGGTCACGGCCCTGCCAACCCGACCTGGATCCCGGCGGGCAACGAGGCGGTCCGGCTGCTCGCCGAGGAGATCGACGGTACGCCGGTCGGCGCGCTGACCGAGCCGTTCGACATTCCGGTGACCGCGCACATCCTGGGCGGAGCGGTGATCGGTGTCACCGCCGCCGACGGCGTGATCGACCCCTACCACCGCGTGCACGGCCACCCCGGCCTGCACGTCGTCGACGGTGCCGCCGTCTCGGCCAACCTGGGCGTCAACCCGTCGCTCACCATCACCGCCCAGGCCGAACGCGCCCTGTCCCTCTGGCCCAACAAGGGCGACCCCGACCCCCGCCCCGCCCCCGGCACCCCGTACCGCTGCCTCCCTCCCATCCCTCCCCACCACCCCGCCGTCCCCCCGCACGCCCCCGCCGCCCTCCGCCACCCCTGACCCCAGCGATCTTGCACTTTGTGTCCCCGCATAGCTCCATGTAACGGGCATAACAGCGACCAAGAGTGCAAGATCGACGGGGGTGCGTCGACGGGGGCGGTCAGCGAGGGGAGGGAATGTCACGCTGGGTAGGATTGCCGGCTATGAGCCTGCCGCGTCCTGTCCTCGTGGTCGACTTCGGAGCCCAGTACGCCCAGCTGATCGCGCGTCGGGTGCGTGAGGCGAAGGTCTACTCCGAGATCGTTCCGCACACCATGCCCGTGGCCGAGATGCTGGCCCGCGATCCCGCCGCGATCATCCTCTCCGGCGGCCCGGCCAGCGTCTACGAGCCGGGCGCACCGCAGGTCGACGACGGGCTGTTCACCGCGGGCGTGCCGGTCTTCGGCATCTGCTACGGCTTCCAGGCGATGGCCCGCTCCCTCGGCGGCACGGTGGCGCGCACCGGCAGCCGCGAGTACGGCGGCACCCCGCTGCGCCCCCGTCTGCTCGACCCCGGCGTACTCCTGCGGGATCTGCCGGCCGACCTGCCGGTGTGGATGAGTCACGGCGACTGCGTGACCGAGGCGCCGGCGGGCTTCACGGTGACCGCCGAGTCGGCCGGCGCACCGGTCGCCGCATTCGAGGACGTGGCCGGTCGGCGGGCCGGCGTGCAGTTCCACCCGGAGGTGGGGCACACCGCGCACGGGCAGGAGATGCTCACCCGCTTCCTCTACGAGATCGCCGGGATCGAGCCGACCTGGACGGCCGAGAACATCATCGACGAGCAGGTGGCCCGGATCCGTGAGCAGGTCGGCGAGAAGGAGGTCATCTGCGGTCTGAGCGGCGGAGTGGACTCTGCGGTCGCCGCCGCGCTGGTCCACAAGGCCGTCGGCGACCAGCTCACCTGCGTCTTCGTCGACCACGGGCTGCTGCGGGCGGGCGAGGCCGAGCAGGTGGAGAAGGACTACGTAGCGGCGACCGGCATCAAGCTGAAGGTGGTCGACGCGGCCGACCGGTTCCTCGGTGCGTTGGCCGGGGTGACCGACCCGGAGCAGAAGCGCAAGATCATCGGCCGGGAGTTCATCCGGGTCTTCGAATCCGCCGCCCGGGAGATCGCCTCGCACGGCGACGTCGAGTTCCTGGTGCAGGGCACCCTCTACCCGGACGTGGTCGAGTCCGGCGGCGGCACCGGCACCGCGAACATCAAGAGCCACCACAACGTCGGCGGGCTGCCCGAGGATCTGAAGTTCGCCCTGGTCGAGCCGCTGCGCACGCTGTTCAAGGACGAGGTCCGTGCGCTCGGCCTCCAGCTCGGGCTGCCGGAGGCGATGGTCTGGCGGCACCCGTTCCCCGGCCCCGGTCTGGCCATCCGGATCATCGGGGCGGTCGACCGCGAGCGGCTCGACGTGCTCCGCCGGGCCGACTTCATCGCCCGCCAGGAACTCAGCGCCGCCGGCCTCGACCGGGGTGTCTGGCAGTTCCCGGTGGTGCTCCTGGCCGACGTGCGCAGCGTCGGCGTGCAGGGTGACGGGCGCAGCTACGGGCATCCCGTGGTGCTGCGCCCGGTCTCCAGCGAGGACGCGATGACCGCCGACTGGTCGCGGTTGCCCTACGACGTCATCGCCCGGATCTCCACCCGGATCACCAACGAGGTGGCCGAGGTGAACCGGGTGGTGCTGGACGTCACCAGCAAGCCCCCGGGCACCATCGAGTGGGAGTGACCCGGTAGCCCGTCCTGGTGCCCTGAGGGTGCCTCACGCCGGCGGCTGCGGTGCCGGTCGCGGTGCCGGCTCCGGCGTCGTCCCGGTCTCCGGCGTGGTGTCCGGATGGGCCGCTTCGGTGTCGGTTGGCGCCGAGCCGGGCGGGGCGTCGGGGTGTTGGACCGGTGCTGCCGGCGGTGCGGGCGGGCTGGCCGCCGGGGCCAGGCGGTCGGTGCCGGCGGTCCGGCGTGCGGCACCGGGCCGGTCGGCCCGGGGAACGGCCAGGCGGGGTGCGGTGTGGCGGCCGGCTGGGGCGGCGCGCCGGCGGGTCCGTGTGGCGCGCCGGGCGCCGGGTGCGGCCAGGCGGGTGCGCCGGCCGGCTCCTCGGGCATCAGGAACCACATGATCGGGTACGCCAGGGCGGCGATCCCGCCGGTCACCAGCGTGACGACGGCGAAGGCCACCCGGACCAGGGTGGGGTCGACGGCGAAGTAGCGGCCGAGTCCGCTGGCCACACCGGCGATCATCCGGTCGGTGGTGGGGCGTCGGAGTTGCCGGTACGGAGCGTGAGGTGTGGAGGTCATGTCTCCACGGTCCTCGTCGCGCAGCGTATCGACCTCGGTGACCGCCCGGATCCTTACCCTGAACCAAGTCTCAGGGGCGAGCCATCAGTCAGGAATCCGACTCTTTTCCGCGTCGGTAACCGGTTGCGGGGAGAATTTGGCTCCGTGACCACCATGCTGGAGCCGCTGCGCAGGATCGCGGCATACGCAGTCTGTACTGATTCCGTAGACCGAGTGTTGCTGGTCCGCGCATCGGAGCGCTCCGGCACCCCCGGCACGTGGTCCCTGCCCGGCGGGGCGGTCGACCACGGCGAGGACCCGCACCACACCGTCGTCCGCGAGACCGCCGCCGAGACCGGCCTGTCGGTGGCCGTCGCCGGCCTGCACGACGTGCTGGCCGACATGCGGGCACTGCCGGAGCGAGGCATCACCATCCACACCGACCGGTTGGTCTACCGGGTGTCGGTGCGGGGCGGCTCGCTCTCCGACCGGGTCGACCGGCCCACCGACCTGGCCCGCTGGTTCACCCGGGACGAGGCGGCACGGTTGCCGCTTCGCTCGTTCACCGCCCGCGCTCTCGGGCTGCCGGCCTCCTCGGCGGACATCGTGCCCGACGAGCCGCCGGAGTTCCCCTCCTTCTACGCGGTACCCGGCCCGGACGGGCTGCACCGGGCGCAGCGCTTCGCTGCGTACGCCGTGGTGACCGACCCGGAGGGGCGGGTGCTGCTGACCCGGGTCTCCGACGGCTACCCGGGCGCCGGCTGCTGGCACCTGCCCGGCGGCGGTACCGACTACGGCGAGCAGCCGGGCGCGGCGCTGATCCGGGAACTGGTCGAGGAGACCGGGCAGACCGGACGGCTCGTCGAGTTGCTCGGCGTGGCCAGTCATCGGGATGCCGCCTCGCTCGGCCCCGAGGGCTACCCGATCGACTGGCACGGGGTACGCGCCTTCTACCGGGTGGTGGTGGACCAGCCGGCCCCGCCCACCGTCGGCGACGTCGGCGGCTCCACCTGCGAGGCCCGCTGGTTCGCCCGGGAGGAACTCGGCGCCCTGCCCACCGACCGCCTCACCGAGGTCACCGCCGAAGCCGTCCAAGCCGCCCACCTAACCTGACCCACCCCCTGCGCCCCCGCGCCCTGCCCGCGCCCTGCCCTCGCCCATGCGTCGATCATGAAGTTATTGTCGGGACACGCCGATGACGAAGGCGATAACTTCACGATCGACGCGGCGTGGGGCGCGGGGCGGCGGGGGTGGGGGAGTTGGTGGAGCGGGTGCGGCGGGTGGGGGCGTACGGGGTGCTGCGGGACACCGGGCGGCAGGTGTTGCTGGTGCGGGGCTCCGCGTCGGCGGACTTTCCCGGGGTCTGGTCGCTGCCCGGAGGTGGGCTGGAGCACGCCGAACATCCCGCGCACGCGGTGGTCCGCGAGGTCGCCGAGGAGACCGGGCTGACCGTCGAGGTGACCGGGTTGCGGGCGGTCGTCGCGGACGTGGTGCCGTACCCGGACCTCGGGGTCGCCCTGCACACCGATCGGATGCTGTTCGACGTGACCGTGGTGGGCGGGCGGCTGCGTGCCGAGCGTGACGGCAGCACCGACCTGGCCCGTTGGCTGACCCTGGACGAGACGGCCAAGCTGCCGCTGCTGCCGTTCACCGCCGAAGCCGTCGGTCTGCCGGTCGTTCCGCTGCCGGCCGGTGCTCTGCGTCGCCGGGAGCCGTTCCCCGGCCCCGCTGGCGACCGCCGGCAGCGCTTCGGAGCGTACGGAGTGGTCACCGATCCGGCCGGACGGGTGTTGCTGACCATGATCGCCGAGGGCTATCCCGGTGCCGGGCGATGGCACCTGCCCGGCGGAGGCACCGATCACGGCGAACAGCCCGTCACCGCGTTGCTACGGGAGCTGGTCGAGGAGTCCGGCCAACTGGGCCGGGTGACCGAGCTGATCGGGGTGGACAACCTGCACAACCCGGCGGCCCTGGGACCGGAGGGGTACCCCCTCGACTGGCACGGCGTCCGGGTCGTCTACCGGGTGGCGGTCGACGTGCCGACCGAACCGGCGGTGACCGAGACGGCCGGCGGCTCCACCGCCCGCGCCGCCTGGTTCACCCCCGCTGAGCTGCGCACCCTTCCCTTGACTGAGATCGCCGTCATTGCCCTGGACTCGTCGAGGTGACCCGTCGTGGCCCTGCCGCGTCGAACTCACCACCGAGCCGGGACGGACCACCTCCGGTACAGTCGAGGCAGGGCAGGCGTAGAAAACGGGCGATCGTGTCCCGGATGGGAATAAGACGGCGGTTCGCGCGGTTAAAGGAGATATAAGTACCGCCGGCAGCTATCGCCATTCCCCCACCCCCTGTGCGATGGTGTACTCCGCAAAACGGCTGCCGGGCCAGGAAGGTCCGGCACGAGACAGCCGGACGCCCGCCACATGGCGGTAAGCCGATCCGGTGATGGAGGAAACGTGCCGAGAGCCCCATGGCGCCGGCGTCGTACGACTGACAGCCCGCGTCCCGCAGGGCGAAGCTGGACGGGCCCGCTGCGCCGCAGCGGCACCCTCGCCCGCCAGGTCCTGCTGGTTCGCGTCGGCCGCCGAGATGCAGAACTGCACGGCGTGACCGACGTGTTGCCCGAGCCCCGGTACCAGGACCGCCCGCGTCGCCGGTACGGCCTGAGGCGGTTCCACCGCACCGGGATGGAGACCATCGCCCCGGTCGCCCCGCTGGTCGGCCCGGTCACGGTCAACCCACCCGTCGCGCCGACTCCGGTGCCGGCCGCGTCGACAGTGACGCCGGCACCGCTGCTGCCGGGCGAGCGGACACCGGCCCGGCGGATGAAGTTCGCCCTGGTCAACGCGTGCACCCTGGCCAGCCTGCTGCTCGGCATCAACGCGATCTTCGTCGCCATGCAGGGCGAGGTGCGTCTGGCCGCGTTGCTCCTGATCGCCTGCGTCGCGTTCGACGGCCTGGACGGCGCGCTGGCCCGCAAGCTCGGGGTGTCCAGCCCGTTCGGCGCCCAGATGGACTCGCTGGCCGACATGTGCTCCTTCGGCCTCGCCGCCCCCGTGGTGGTCTACGCCTCGTTGGCCGGTTCCGCGCCGACAGCCGCCGCCGCGGTGGCCGCCGCGCTCGTCGCCGCCTGCGCCGCCATCCGGCTGGCGCGGTTCAACGTCTCGCCCAACGACGGACGGTTCTTCTCCGGCGTACCCACCACGATGGCCGCCGCCGTGCTCGCCCTGATGGTGGTGATCGGCATGCCGGTGCCGGGGGCGGTGCAGATCGCCGGGGTGGCGCTGCTCGCCTTCACCATGGTCAGCAGCTTCCCGTACGCCAAGCTCGCCCGGCTGGTCAAGCTGCCGCCGTGGGTCTGGCTCGCGCCGGTGGTCGGCGCCCTGATCGACGTCCGGCTCACCTTCGGGCTGATCGTGGTCGGGTACCTGATCAGCGGTCCGGTGCTCTGGGTGCGCCAGCGCCGCACCGTCGTCTGACCCGTACCTGAAAGGGCGCCGCGGCTGAGCCGCGGCGCCCTTTCCGTCTCCCGGGGTCCGAAACTCAGCGCCAGCGGGCGATCACGGTCGATCCACCGATCACCTTGTCACCCGGCCCGACCAGCGGTTCCGCGGCCTCCGCCGGCAGGTAGACGTCGGTACGCGAGCCGAAGCGGATCAGCCCGAACCGCTCGCCACGGGCCAGCAGTGCGCCGATCGGAGCGCGTTGCACGATCCGGCGGGCGATCAGGCCGGTCCGCTGCGCCACCACCACGGTGCCGTGGGTGGTGTCCAGCACCGTGTAGGCGGCCACGTTGTGCTCCGCATCCGGCTTCATCGCGTTGACGAACCCACCGTCCGCCACGAAGTAGTCGACCACCTTGCCGGCCACCGGAGACCGGTTGACGTGCACGTCGAGCACCGACAGGAAGACCGCGACGCGCAGGAACTCGCCGTCGCCGAAGCGTTCGTCGGTCAGGCGCTGCACCGACAGGACCTGCCCGTCGGCGGCGGCCACCACGGCCGACGGATCCTCCGGCACGTCCCGTTCCGGATCCCGGAAGAAGGCGGCCACCGGCGCGGCGGCCAGCGCGGGCAGCAGCCAGAGCTTCGACTTCGGTCGGGCCAGTCGGGTGAGCGCGGCCAGCCCGAGGGCGATGCCGGCGGCGGCGACCCCGTTGGAGTCGATGTGCATGTCCCGGCTGAGCGGCACGCTCGACGGCCGGTAGGCGGGAGCGAGCTGCTCCGCCGCGGCGGCCTCGGCCGGGGTGAAGCGGAGCCGGTACACGCGGACCGGCGGGTTGTTGCGCAGCACCAGGTCGTTGCCGACGCCGTACAGCACGCCCTGCCGGTCCAACTCGGCGGCGGCGCCGGCGGTCCGCGCGACGGCGGTGGCGACGCTGAGCACCGCGCCGTCGGCCAGGTACTTGGTGAGTGCCCCGATGGTGGTGCGGGCCTCCTCGGCGGTGCCGGTGAACGCCTCGGCGGCGATGACCACCGCGGCGGCCTCCGCCTCGGCCAGGCTGTCCACGACCCGGACCCGCTCGGCGACCCAGCGGCCCTGGGCGGTGACGTGCTCCCGCAGCGTGGTGGCGCTGACCCGCTCGGCGGGCACCACGGTGAGGGTGTCGCCGGGCAGCAGCGCTTCGATCGCCGCGGCCAGCACCGCGGACTCCGGAGCCGCGCCGACCAGCAGGGCGGCCTTCGGGTCGTTGATCCGGGCAAGCTCGGAGACGAGGGTACGGGCGGCGCGCTCGCCGAGGCGGACCGAACCGGAACGGTCGGGCGTACGCACGGCGGGGGACTGGGTCATCTCGAACGGGCTCCTGACGGGTAGAGGCGACTGACGCAAGGGTCACCGCCGGCGGCGAGGTCGGCCCGGCCGCGGACGGCCCGGGCACGCCGACGACCCGCGGGGTCACCCTGCGGCGCGGGCCGGCCAGCGCTGGCGGGAGCACACCGGCCAGCATAGGCGGCGCGCGACCGCTGCCGCACGGTCAGGCGTCGCGCCCCTGCCGTCCGGACGGTGGCGTCTCCTCCGCCGCGCCGAACAGATCGAGCGTGCGGTCCTCCAGCGGCTCCGGCTCGGCTGTCCTGGCCGAGCTGACCGGGGTCGACTCACCCGTCGAGGTGTCGACGTCCGCCCGGTCCGGGAGCGGATCGGCCGCGTCGTCGCCGGTGTCGCGCGCCGGGTCGTCCTGGCCGGTGTCGGCACGGGGATCGGCCGGTGTCGGCCGGCTGTTGTACCGGCTGGAGCGCAGGGCACCGATCAGGCCGAGCCCGCCGACCAGGATCAGTCCACCGGCCAGGAACCAGCCGACCGGTGGCAGCACGAGACCGAGCACCTGAGCGAGCAACCACCAGGCGGCCAGGGCGACGAAGAGCAGCCCGAAGGCGAACGAGACCAGGTCGGTGCGGTGGCTCCTCACCTGCTCACCTCCATGTGTCCGGCGTTGACGTGCAGGTTGAGGCGCAGCTTGCCGCCCCCGGCGCCGTCCGGGCCGAGATCGACGGTGTCTACCGGGCGGTTGTCCATGCCCTGCGTCCGCTGGCCGAGGATGTTCGCGTCACCGGCGGTCACCCTGGTCACCGCGGTGACGTCCACGTCGGGTGGCAGCACCACGGTGGCCTCGCCGAAGTTGATGGCGACGGTGATTTCCGTCTCCTGCTGGCTGAAGTCGATCGCCCGCAGGTCGAGCACCGCGTCGCCGAAGCTCTGTTCGTACCGGTTGGCGAGGTCGCGGTGACTCGTCGGTGCCCAGGTGACCGCGCCGTCCACGCCGCGTACCCGGTCGTAGGACTCGACGACCGTGACCACCGCCAGGGCGGCGGCGGTCACCAGGCCGAGCGCGATGAGCCAGCGGGCCCGGCCGAACCAGGTCCCCACGAGCAGGCCGAGCCCGATCACCGCGAGCGCCGCGGCGAAGTAGGCCGACGCGCCGATCCCGAAGACGTCCAGCAGGTCGAGAACGCCGACGAGCCCCAACGCGACAAAGATCAACGAGAAGGTCACCGCGCCCAGGGCCGACCGCTCGCGGGGCTTGCGGGGCGGCTTCGACTTGGGTGGTGGCGGCGCAGCCACCTTCGGCGGACCGGCGTAGGGGCCGTGCGGCGCGAACGGGGGACGGTAGGTCGGTTGGGCGACCGGCGGGCCCGACGCGGCAGCGCTCGTCGGCCATGCCGGAGCCGACGGCAACCGCATGGTCGGCTCATCCGGTCCGCCGGGCCCCGACGGTGGCGAGGAAACGCCGGACGTCGAGCCGGGGAGGTGGAAGGCGGGCGGTGTGACGGTGGCCGTCCGACCGAATTCCGGGTACGCCTGATAGCCGGTCGGAGCTGGATAGCCGACCGGAGGCACCGGACCAGGGGGCGGTGGAGGACTGGCGGGCACGCCTGCACCGGGTGCGGCCGACTGGGGCCGGGCTTCGCGCTGCTGACGGTTCAGCAGCAGCGCGCCGCCGACCAGGATGGCCGCGCCGAGCAGTACCGCGCGGAAGGCGTCGGTTACGACGAAGCCGAAGCCCACCGCGACCACCACGCCGAGGATGATCACCGTGACCGGGGACATGCTGGAACGCCCGCGGCCCAGCATGGATTCGATGGGCGAGGCGGTGTCGCCCTCGCCAGGAATGATCAACCAGGCGGCGACGTAGACCAGGATGCCGACGCCGCCGAAGAAGCCCAGGACCGCCAGCAGCACCCGCCAGAGCACGGGGTCGGTGTTGGTGGCCCGGCCGACGGCAGCACAGACGCCGGCCAGGTAACGACCCTCCCGAGGCCGGACCAGACCGTACCGGGAGGTGAAGCCGGTGCCCCCGAAGGATCCGCCCGGCCCGCCTCCCGGCGGCCCGCCCGGCCAGCCAGGTCCGCCATGCCCGCCGGGCGGCCAGCCAGGTCCACCAGGTCCACCAGGTCCACCCGGCCCCCCCGGCCCGGCGGACGTTGCCGCGGGCGGTGATGTACTCCCACGCCGTCGCTCCGCCGGGTGGCGGCGCGGCGGCGACGGGTGGAGGTGCGTCGTCCCATGCCGTCCCGTCGGCGGGCGCTTGCCCGCCGGGCGGCACGGCCGGGCCGTCCGCCCCGGCACCGGACGATTCGGGTACGGCCGACCGGGTGGCCGCCGGAGGCGTCGGCTCCGGTTCGGTCGGCCCCGGCCGGTACGGCTGGGCAGCGTCGTCGGTCATACCTCGATCCTGCTGCGCCCGAGGCCCGAGCGTCCTCCGGCGGCGACCCTGACCCCACCCTGAGATCCGGGCTGCCCGAATGTCGGGGGCGTCCCCGTGGTCGGGTGGCCACACCACGTGTGACGATCGGATCGGCGCCGGAACATCGCCTCTCGTCCGGCCCGACCGTCCTGACCAGGGAGCTCGCGATCAGCAGCAGCAGTCAACCACCCCGCCTCTACCGCGCTCCGGAGCACCGGATGGGCGCCGGGGTGGCCGCCGGCATCGCCGAGCATCTCGGCGTCCCGGTGGTTCGGGTCCGGATCGCCTTCATGGTGCTGCTCGGGCTGAGTGGGCTTGGTCTGCTGCTCTATGCGGCCTTCTGGGCGGTCGTGCCGCTGCGGCCCGGTGACACCGCCGTACCGCCGCGCCGCGACGTCGGCCAGTTGCTGCCCTTCGTGGCCATCGGGCTCGGCGTGCTGCTGATCCAGGTGATGGTCTTCGACTCGGTCGGCGCGACCGGCACCGCGGGCTGGTTGGTCGCCATCATCGCGGTCGGTGCCGGCGTGATCTGGCACCAGTCGGCACCCGAGCGGCGACGGCAGTGGGGCGAGTCGATGCCCGTGCCCTGGCTCGGCGCGGTGATAGAGGAGAGCGACCGGCGGGCGTTCGTGTTGCGCTTCGTCGGGGGCGGGGTGCTGGTGGCGGTCGGCATCATCGGCGTGGCCGCGGTCTACTCCCCGGCACAGAACCTCGACGCCGTGATCAACGGTGTGATCTTCGCGTCGGTCGGGCTGGCGGGTGTGGGGGTGGTGGCCGCGCCGGTGCTCTGGCGTACCTGGAACCAGCTTCGCTCGGAGCGCGAGGGCCGCATCCGCGAGCAGGAACGGGCCGAGCTGGCGGCCATGGTGCACGACCAGGTGCTGCACACCCTCGCGTTGATCCAGCGCAACGCCAGCGACGTCAAGACCGTGCAGCGGCTCGCGCGGGGTCAGGAGCGCTCGCTGCGCAACTGGCTCTACAAGCCCACCGCCTCACCCACCGAACGCCTCGCCGCCGCGCTGGAACAGGCCGCGGCCGAGGTGGAGGACACCTTCGCGTTGACGGTGGAGGCGGTCGTGGTGGGCGACCGGGAGACCGACGAGCGGATCGGTGCCCTGGTGGCGGCGGCGCGCGAGGCGCTGGTGAACGCCGCGCGGCACGCCGGGGTGCAGACCGTCTCGCTGTACGCCGAGGTCGAGCCCGAGCAGGTAAGCGTTTTCGTGCGGGACCGGGGTGTCGGGTTCGACCCGGATACGGTGGAGGACCATCGGCACGGTGTCCGAGGCTCGATCGTCGGGCGGATGAAGCGGCACGGTGGCCGGGCGGAGATCCGCTCCCGGCCTGGAGAGGGGACCGAGGTCCGGTTGATCCTGCCGATCTCCCGGGACTCGGCCACGGCGGAGAGGGACAGATGATGGCCGAGCAGTCGACACCACCGGTCGAACCGGAGGGCACCGGGCCCGGACGGCTGCGGGTCTTCCTGGTCGACGACCACGCCATGTTCCGCGCCGGGGTACGCGCCGAACTCGGCGCGCACGTCGAGGTGGTGGGGGAGGCCAGCACGGTGGCCGACGCGGTCAGCCGGATCGCGGCCACCGGGCCGGACGTGGTGCTGCTCGACGTGCACATGCCCGACGGTGGTGGTCGGGCCGTGCTGGAGGCGATGCGCCGCAGCCATCCCGAGGTCCGTTTCCTGGCGCTCAGCGTCTCCGACGCGGCCGAGGACGTGATCGGGTTGATCCGGGCCGGTGCACGCGGGTACGTCACCAAGACCATCTCGCCGGACGAGCTGGCCGCGGCGATCCGGCGGGTGGCCGACGGCGACGCGGTGTTCAGCCCACGCCTGGCCGGGTTCGTGCTGGACGCCTTCGCGGCCCGGCCGGACGCCCCGGTCGCCGATCCGGAGCTGGACCAGCTGACCAACCGGGAACGCGAGGTGCTGCGGCTGCTCGCTCGGGGGTACGCGTACAAGGAGATCGCCCGGGAGCTGTACATCTCGATCAAGACCGTCGAGACGCACGTCTCGAACGTGCTGCGAAAGCTCCAGATGTCCAATCGGTACGAGTTGTCCCGCTGGGCAGCGGACCGCCGGCTGGTATAAGCGACCTTTTGGGCATAAGCGGCCAATTGCGCCGCAGGGCGTGACAAGTGATCAAGCAGCGGCCGATAATGCCCCTCGCCTTCCCGCGTGCGGATGCCGCTCATCCCGCAGGAACGGTGACTCAGGCCGCCCGCGCGTACGCGGGTCACTCCCTGCCCGAGAGGTGCACGAAACTCATGAACGGACAACGAGGACGGCGCTGGGCGCGGATCGCGCTCGCCGCCGTCACCGGTGGCGCGCTCGCGCTCGGTGCCGCCGCCCCGGCCGCCGCCGAGGACCCGGCCACCGGCGTGGCGAAGTCGGTGCCGGGCAGCAGCGTCAAGCTGCTGCTCGACAACAAGGTCAAGTCGACCTCGGCGCTGGCCATCAAGATCGACGGCAAGCTGCTCCCGGCGTTCTGCATCGACTACCACACCCGGGTCGCGATCGACGGGAAGTACCAGGAGGGCACCTGGGACGAGTCCCAGGTGAAGAACCTGGCGAAGGTCCAGTGGGTGCTGACTCACGGGTACCCGAACGCCGACTCCGACGCGTTGCTGGCCGCCGCCGGTGCCACCGTGCCCGCCGGGACGAACGAAAAGGTACGCCGCAACCTGCTCTACTTCGGCACCCAGACCGCCGTCTGGCACTTCAGCGACGGCATCGAGCTCGGCGACTGGGTCGCCGGCCGTGGCCTGGTCGGCAAGCAGCGGTACGACGTGATCAAGAAGGTTCACGACTACCTGGTCGCGAACGCCACCGACCAGCCCGAGCCGAAGGCCGAGCTGAGCATCGATCCGACCAGCGCCACCGCGCAGGTCGGTGAGAAGGCCGGCCCGTTCACCGTGAAGGGGCCGGCGGGTGAGATCACCCTGGCGGTGACCGGCGGGTCGGCGGTCGACGCCGAGGGCAAGCCCGTGACCACGAGCGTCAACGGCGGCCAGTTCTGGCTCACGACCGAGCAGGCCGGCGAGGTCGGCGTGACCGCGTCCGCGGCTGACTCGGTCTCCTTCGGCCGGGTGTTCCTGTACACCGGGCGCAAGGCGGCCCAGAAGCTGATCCTGGGCGGCAGCACCGGCGCCACGGTGACCGCCGAGGCGAAGGCCACCTTCACGGCGCCGCAGCCGAGCCCCGAGCCGACGACGCCGGAGCCGACGCCGTCCACCCCGACGGAGTCCCCGTCGCCGGAGCCGACGCCGAGCACTCCCGAGGAGTCGCCGGCGAGTCCTGCCCCGTCCACCTCGCCGGCCTCGAACGACGGCGGCCTGCCGCTGACCGGTGCACCGATCGTCACCGCGATCGCCGCCGGACTGGTGCTCCTGGTCGCCGGTGCGGTCACCGTACTGGTGCTGCGTCGTCGCCGGATTCACTTCACGGCCTGATCGCCAACACCGCACCTCGTCCGACCCCGGATCCCGATCGAGTGGATCCGGGGTCGGATCGCTTCGGGGCACAAGGCCCTTCACCCGACCACGTTGATCGGCTGTCGGTCTGGAATCAGACTCATACTTTCGGGTAGCATCCAGCCAATAGTGGCGGGGTTCACGTCGATAGTCCGGCGGGTTCGCGGAGACGTCGACCCCACGTCATCCGACGGCCGGCCGAGCGTGGAAATGTGGTTGACGAGCAGCTCATACCATGCGTCGGGGGTGCCGGAGAGGCACCCGCGGGTCGATGTCGGCCCCGTCCCGGGCGGGTATCGGGTTGATAACACGCCTTCCCGCCTGGGCGCATCGGGTGTCACAGTTGCAGGCACCTCACAACCCCCTCGTGAGCCGAGCGCCCTGAGGAGGCACTCCCATGCGCGGGAAATTCCTGAAGGTGGCGGTCGCGGCGACCGCCACCGCCATGTTGGCCACCGCCTGTAGCGGCGGTGGCGACGACAACAACGAGCCGGCCGGCGAGTCCGGCGGCACGCTGCGGGTGTACAACGCCGAGCCGGCGTTCCTGACCCCGTCCGGCGGCGACGACGAGCCGTCGTTGTATGTGATCCGTCAGCTGTACCGCGGTCTCGTCAAGTACAACGCCGAGACCTCCGCGGTCGAGATGGACCTGGCCGAGTCGGTCGACTCGACCGACCAGAAGCTCTGGACCATCAAGCTCAAGAGCGGCTACACCTTCGACAACGGTGAGCCGGTCAACGCCGACGCGTTCCTCCGCTCGTGGAACTACGCCGCTTACGGGCCGAACGCCCAGAACAACGGCTACTTCATGAAGCGGATCGCCGGTAAGGCGGACGTGGCGCCGGCCGACCCGGACGGCGAGGGCCCGAAGGAGGCTCCGAAGCCGACCGCCGAGACCATGTCGGGTCTCAAGAAGGTCGACGACCTGACCTTCACCGTCGAGCTGGACGCGCCGTTCTCCGGTTTCCCGACCACGATCGGCTACCCGGGCTTCTTCCCGATGGCTCAGGCCTGCGTCGACGACATCGCTGCGTGCAACGAGAAGCCGATCGGTAACGGCCCCTACAAGATCGATGGCAGCTGGCAGCACAACGTCGCCATCAACCTGGTGCGCAGCGACAGCTGGAAGGGCGAGCCGGGCAAGCCGGACCGCATCGAGTACCGGATCTTCGCCGACATCGACGCCGGCTACGCCGCCTTCCAGGCCGGCGAGCTGGACGTGCTCTACACGCTGCCCCCGGCCCGTTACAAGGAGGCCCAGGCGCAGTACGGCGACCGGATGTACGAGCAGCCGGGTGACAGCTTCACCTACGTCGGCATGCCGCTGTACCAGGACACCTTCAAGGACAAGCGGATCCGCCAGGCGCTGTCGCTGTCGATCGACCGGCAGTCGATCATCGACGCGGTCTTCGACGGCCGGTTCACCCCGGCCAGCGGCTACGTGGCCCCGACCTTCGAGGGTGCCCGCGAGGGCGTCTGCAAGTACTGCACCAAGGACGTCGAGAAGGCCAAGCAGCTGCTCGCCGAGGCTGGCGGCTGGCCGGCCGGTGAGAAGCTGATCCTGTGGGCCAACGCCGGTGCCGGCCACGACCTGTGGCTGCAGGCCGTCGGTGACCAGATCAAGGAGGCCCTGGGCATCGACTACGAGCTCAAGGTCAACCTGCAGTTCGCCGAGTACCTCGAGACCGCGGACCAGAAGAAGTTCACCGGTGGGTTCCGCCTCGGCTGGGGTCCGGACTACCCGTTCATGGAGACCTTCCTCTACCCGCTGTACGGCACCGGTGCCGGCAGCAACAACTCGGGCTACTCGAACGAGGCCTTCGACAACCTGATGAAGCAGGGTGACTCGGCCGAGTCGATCCAGGCCGCCATCCCGTCGTACCAGCAGGCGGAGGACATCCTCGGCGAGGACCTGCCGGTCATCCCGATGTGGTGGAACAAGGTTGGCGCGGTCTACAGCGAGAACGTCGACCAGTTCGTCTGGAACGCCGTCTCGGACGCCGACTACGGTGCGATTTCGCTGAAGCAGAACTGAGCTTCAGACTCCTGATCATGCCGTAATACGACGTGGCGGCAACGGTTACCCCACCAGGGTGATCGTTGCCGCCACGTCAGCGCCGAGAGGAGACCCCGTCATGGGGCGCTACGTCATTCGACGGTTGCTCCAGTTCATCCCCACCGTGCTGGGCACCATGTTCCTACTGCACTACATGACCTCGCTGGCGGTCCAGTTCAGCGGGAATCCGGTCCGGGCGCTGTTCGGGGACCGGACGCCGGATCCCGCGCTGCTTGCGGCGATCACCGAGCGGCTCGGCTACGCCGACCCCTGTCTGGACAAGCGGGGTGACCCCTGCCTCTGGCGTGAGGCGGAAAGTGGCAGCGGCTGGTTGGGCACCGGCTACGAGCCGGGACTGTTCTTCGACAGGCTGGGCAACATTTTCTTCCACTTCGACTTCGGCATCAACCTGCGCCAGCGGGAGGTCACCGACCTGGTCGCCGATGCCATTCCGTTCACCCTGAAGCTGCTGGTCATCGCGATCGTGTTCGAGGCGGTCGTCGGCATCGCGGCGGGTGTGCTGGCCGGTCTGCGCGGCGGCAGCTTCACCGACTACGCGGTGAAGATCAGCACGGTGTTCGTCATCTCGGTGCCGATCTTCGTGCTGGGCGTGGTGGTCCGGGAGTTCGTCGGGGTGAAGTTCGGAAACGTGCTGCGCGACCAGGACTGGATTCCCGACGTGATCTCCGTCGGCGTCTTCACGCCTGGTTTCAAGCCCGACTATCCGCTGGCCAGCCTGGTGATCCCGGGTATGGTGCTCGGTGCGCTCTCGCTGGCCACGACGGCTCGGCTCACCCGGACCAGCATCATGGAGAACATCCGTGCCGACTACGTCCGCACCGCGAAGGCCAAGGGCCTGACCAACAAGCGGGTCATCGGCGTGCACACGCTCCGCAACTCGCTGATCCCCGTGATCACCTTCCTCGGCGTCGACATCGGCGCCGCGATGGCCGGCGCGGTCGTCACCGAGACCATCTTCAACGTGCCGGGCATCGGCCGGCTGGTGACGATGGCGGCGCGCAGCGGTGAGTCCTCGGTGGTGGTCGGCGTGGTGACCATGCTGGTGCTTGTTGTCCTGGTCGCCAACCTGCTGGTCGACCTGCTCTACGCCGTGCTCGACCCGAGGATCCGCTATGAGTGACCGAATCACGGTGGCGGACGCAGGTCTTCCGACCGTTCCTGATGGCCGGGTGCAGCGAAACGAGGTGTGGACATGAGTGACCTGACGAGTGCGGGCTCCGCCGTCGGCGGTGCGCCGGTGGCCGGTGACGGCCCTACGCCCGACGCGCCGGGCGGCAAGGAGCGCAACGCGAGCCTGTGGGCGGACGCCCGGCGGCAGTTGCTGCGCGACCCGGTCTTCGTGATCGCGTCTCTCTACATCCTCGCGGTCGGGTCGATGGCGCTCTTCCCGAAGCTCTGGACCAGCCAGGACCCGCGGGCGTGCAGCACCGACCGGTCCCGGGTCGCGCCGAGCTGGGACCACCCCTTCGGCTTCGACATCCTGGGCTGCGACTACTACTCGCACGCGATCTACGGTGCCCGCCCGTCGATGGTGATCGCGGTGATGGCGACCAGCGGCATCGTGCTGTTCGGTGGGGTGCTCGGCCTGCTCGCCGGCTACTACGGCGGCTGGGTCGACGCGGTCATCTCCCGGGTGATGGACATCTTCTTCTCGCTGCCGTTCCTGCTCGGCGCGATCGTGTTCCTCACCGTGATCAAGCGGCAGAACATCTGGACCATCACGGCCGTGCTCTTCCTGCTGGCCTGGCCGACCATCGCCCGGATCATCCGGGGTAGCGTCATCTCGTCGAAGGACCTGGACTACGTGCACGCGGCGAAGGCGGTCGGTGCCCGCAATTCCCGGCTGATGTTCCGGCACATCCTGCCGAACGCGATTGCACCGATGCTGGTCTACGCCACCATCGTGCTGGGCTCGTTCGTCGCCGCCGAGGCCACGTTGACCTTCCTCGGCGTCGGACTCCAGCCGCCCACCCAGTCCTGGGGCATCATGATCAGCCAGCACCAGGTCTACTTCCTGGACGACCCGTGGCTGCTGCTCTTCCCCTGTGGTCTGCTGGTCGGCACGGTGCTGTCCTTCATCCTCATGGGTGACGCGCTGCGTGACGCCCTCGACCCGAAGTTCCGGTGAGTCCGATGAGTGAGTCGCAGCGAGCGAATCATCAGCCAAGGGCGACGGTGCCTCACGAGGGCACGGAGCGAGCGGAGTGCCGGCATGAGCACTGATGTGAACGTCAAGATGGAGGCGCTGGCGGGCGTCGACCCGGACGCGCTGCCACTACAGGTCAAGGACCTGCACGTGGAGTTCCGCACCCGCAACGGCATCGCCCACGCCGTGAACGGTGTGAGCTTCGACCTGCGGGCCGGCGAGACCCGGGCGATCCTCGGCGAGTCCGGCTGCGGCAAGAGCGTGACCGCTCAGGCGATCATGGGCATCCTGGACACCCCACCCGGCTTCATCACCGGCGGCGAGATCCTCTACCGGGGGGTCGACCTGCTCAAGCTGCCGGAGTCGGAACGCCGCAAGGTGCGGGCGAACCGGATCGCGATGATCTTCCAGGACGCGCTCTCCGCGTTGAACCCGGTCTTCACCGTCGGTTTCCAGCTCGCCGAGCTGTTCCGCAAGCATCGGGGCATGTCCCGCCAGGACGCCAAGGCACGTGCCGTCGAGCTGCTGGACCTGGTGAAGATCCCGGCGGCGAAGCAGCGGGTGAACGACTATCCGCACCAGTTCTCGGGTGGCATGCGGCAGCGCGTCATGATCGCTATGGCGCTGGCGCTCGACCCCGAGGTGCTGATCGCGGACGAGCCGACCACCGCGCTGGACGTGACCGTGCAGGCGCAGATCATGGCGCTGCTCGCCGAGCTTCAGCGGGAACGGAACATGGGCCTCGTGCTGATCACCCACGACATGGGGGTGGTGGCCGACGTGGCGGACCGGATCTCGGTGATGTACGCCGGCCGGGTCATCGAGGAAGCCGGCGTGAACGACATCTACGCCAGCCCCGCCCACCCGTACACCAAGGGTCTGCTGGAGTCGATTCCGCGCCTGGACCTCAAGGGCCACGAGCTCAGCGCCATCAAGGGCCTGCCGCCGATGCTCACCAACATCCCGCCGGGCTGCGCCTTCAACCCCCGGTGCGGGTACGCGCAGGAGGTCTGCCGGCAGGACCCGGCGCCACCGCTGTACCAGGTGTCGCCGAGCCGGACGGCTGCCTGCCACTTCTGGAAGGAGGTCAAGGGTGATGAGTGACGTGGTGCTGGAAACCCGTGACCTGGTCAAGCACTTCCCGCTGACCCGGGGCATCGTCTTCAAGAAGCAGTACGGCGCGGTTCAGGCGGTCGACGGGGTCAACCTGCAGCTGCGGCGCGGCGAGACGCTCGGCGTCGTCGGTGAGTCCGGCTGTGGCAAGTCGACGCTGGCCCGGCTGCTGGTCGGGCTGGAGACGCCGACTTCGGGTGACCTGTTCGTGCAGGGCAAGAACATGTCGAAGGTCAGCGCCGAGGAGCGACGTCGGGGCCGGCGCAACATCCAGCTGGTGATGCAGGACCCGTACACCTCGCTCAACCCGCGGATGACCGTCGGCGACATCGTCGGGGAGCCCTTCGAGGTGCACCCGGACGTGCTGCCGAAGGCCAGGCGACGGGCCAAGGTGCAGGAACTGCTCGATCTGGTCGGTCTCAACCCGGACCACATCACCCGGTACCCGCACCAGTTCTCCGGCGGCCAGCGGCAGCGGATCGGCATCGCCCGGGCGCTGGCGCTCAACCCGGAGATCATCCTGTGTGACGAGCCGGTCTCCGCGCTGGACGTCTCCATCCAGGCCCAGGTGATCAACCTGCTGGAGAAGCTCCAGAAGGAGCTCGGGCTGTCGTACATCTTCATCGCCCACGACCTCTCGGTGGTCCGGCACATCGCCGACCGGGTCGCGGTCATGTACCTCGGCAAGATCATCGAGATCGGCACCGAGGACGAGATCTACGACAACCCGACCCACCCGTACACGCAGGCGTTGCTGTCGGCGGTGCCGGTGCCGGATCCGAGGCTGCGCGGGCACCGGGATCAGATCGTGTTGACCGGTGACGTGCCGTCGCCGGCCAACCCGCCCTCGGGCTGCCGATTCCGCACCCGGTGCTGGAAGGCCCAGGACGTCTGCGCCGAGCAGCAGCCGCTGCTGGAGATCCGCGACAAGTCGGGTCACCCGAGCGCCTGCCACTTCGCCGAGGTGCGCGACGTGGTGCACGCGTCGGAGTAGCCCCACAGACGCCGCCGCTCCGTCCATCCGTACCGGAAGCAGCGGTGAAGGTAGTGCCTCCTCAGTGATTCGGGGCGTCGGCCGTCACCAGCAGCCGGCGCCCCGGTCCACACTTACCTGGATGGTGCGGGAGGCGGGTGGGGTGGCTCAGAGGGGGCCCCGGCCGGCGCGGAGCAGCAGCAGGGCCAGTTGGGTGCCGTCCGCGCCCAGGGCTGACCGGAAGCGCTCCAGGATCTCCTGTTCGCGGGAGAGGACGAGCCGGGTACCGCCTGAGGCCATCCGGGTCGCACCGACCTCCCGGGAGAGTGCGGCCCGCTCCTGCCACAACTCGATCAGCGCTCGGTCGATCTCGTCGATCCGTACCCGGATCTCGGCGATCCGACTGGCGGCGTCCGGCTCGGCGGTGCCGGTGGCCGGGGCACCAGCCTCGGGCCCGGCGGGACCGGCCCCGTTCGCGCTGCCGTTCTGCTCCATCACGTCTGTCATCTTCGGGTACCTCTCGCGATGTGGTGCCCGTTGCCCGGATCCCGGGACGCGAAATGCCCCGGGCTCCGAGAGCCCGGGGCATTTCGTAGGTCTGATCGATCAGGCGCGACCTACGGCTGCCGGACTCCCGGAGCCGTAGTAAAAGTAGAAGCGCTCATCGAACACGCTGTCGAGTATGCCGCTCTCCGGGGTGGCACGCAAGGAAAGCCGTCCCTTCCCCACATCTGGTCGGTGGGTGCCGTGGGCGGGGGATGTCGGGCCGGCGGCATAGACTCGCCGTGCGATGCATCCTCTCTTCGACATCCCCGCGTCCCCGCCCGAGCCCGAGCCTGCCCGGGCGTTGCCACCCCACCGTCCCGCGCCCGGCCGCCTCGATCCGGCGGAGCTGGTCGAGGGGCTCAACGGTCCGCAGCGGGACGCGGTGACCCACGCGGGCTCGCCGCTGCTGATCGTGGCCGGCGCCGGGTCCGGCAAGACCCGGGTGCTGACGCACCGGATCGCGTACCTGCTCGCCGCCCGGGACGTGCACCCCGGCGAGATCATCGCGATCACCTTCACCAACAAGGCCGCCGGCGAGATGAAGGACCGGGTCACCGCCCTGGTCGGCCCACGGGCCCGGCTGATGTGGGTCTCCACGTTCCACTCCGCCTGTGTGCGGATCCTGCGTGCCGAGCACGAGCAGGCCGGCCTGAAGTCCACCTTCTCGATCTACGACGCGGACGATTCCCGCCGGCTGATGCAACTCGTCGCCCGTGAACTCGACCTCGATCCGAAGCGCTATCCGGCGCGGGGTCTCGCCACCCAGGTCTCGAATCTGAAGAACGAGCTGGTCGACCCGGAGACGTTCGCCGCACGGGCCAACGGACCCAACGAACGCGCCCTGGCCGAGGCGTACGCCCTCTACCAGCGGCGGCTGCGCGAGGCCCACGCGCTCGACTTCGATGACCTGATCATGACGACGGTGCATCTGCTCCAGTCGCGTCCGCACGTCGCGGAGAGCTATCGCCGTCGTTTCCGGCACGTGCTCGTCGACGAGTACCAGGACACCAACCACGCGCAGTACATCCTGATCAAGGAGCTGGTCTCCGGCACCGAGGGCCTCGACCCGGCGGAGCTGTGCGTGGTCGGCGACGCGGACCAGTCGATCTACGCCTTCCGGGGCGCGACGATCCGCAACATCCTGGAGTTCGAGCGCGACTTCACCGACGCCCGCACCATCCTGCTGGAGCAGAACTACCGCTCCACCCAGACCATCCTGAACGCGGCGAACGCGGTGATCGACCGCAACACGTCGCGCAAGCCGAAGCGGTTGTGGAGCGACGCCGGCGCGGGTGAACCGATCGTCGCGTACGTCGCCGACACCGAGCACGCCGAGGCGGACTGGGTGGCCCGGGAGATCGACAGGTTGGTCGACGACGGGGAGACCCGACCGGGCGACGTGGCGGTGTTCTACCGCACCAACGCGCAGTCCCGGGTCTTCGAGGAGGTGTTCATCCGTCTCGGTCTGCCCTACAAGGTCGTCGGCGGGGTGCGCTTCTACGAGCGCAAGGAGGTCCGGGACGCACTGGCCTACCTGCGTTCGGTGGTGAACGACGACGACACGGTGAGCCTGCGCCGGATCCTCAACACCCCGCGCCGGGGCATCGGCGACCGCGCAGAGGCCTGTGTGGAGGCACTGGCCAGCCGGGACCGGATCTCCTTCGGTGCCGCGTTGCGGCGAGCCGGTGACGCGCCGGGCATCTCGACCCGAGCGGCCAACGGCATCGCCGACTTCGTGGCGCTGCTCGACTCCGCCCGTGAGCTGGCCGTCGACGGCACCCCGGAGGAGGTGCTGGAGGCGGTGCTGACCCGTTCGGGTTACCTGACCGAGCTGGAGGAGAGCCTCGACCCGCAGGACGCCGGCCGGGTCGACAACCTCCAGGAGCTGGTGAGCGTCGCGCGCGAGTACACCGAGCGGATCGAGGCGACCGGCGCGGAGGGCGAACGGGCCACCCTGGCCGGCTTCCTGGAACAGGTCGCACTGGTCGCCGACGCCGACCAGGTGCCCACCGACGACCCCGAGCACCAGGGCGTGGTCACCCTGATGACGCTGCACACCGCCAAGGGCCTGGAGTTCCCGGTGGTGTTCCTGACCGGCCTGGAGGACGGCGTCTTCCCGCACCTACGCTCGCTCGGCGACACCCGGGAGCTGGAGGAGGAGCGCCGGCTGGCGTACGTGGGCATCACCCGTGCCCGGCAGCGGCTCTACCTCTCCCGGGCGGTGACCCGCTCCGCGTGGGGCCAGCCGTCCTACAACCCGCCGTCCCGGTTCGTCGAGGAACTGCCACCCGAACTCGTCCGCTGGGAGCGGACCGAGGGGTCGTACACCTCGTGGGGTGGGGGTGGTGGCGGCGTGGGTGGCCGTGCGGACCGGGCGCCCGGCGGTCGCGGTGGTTTTGCCGGCGGTACGCCCCGGGCGGTCCAGCTGGCCCGCAAGCTCGGGGTGGACGGCAGTCGGTTGGCCACCGCGAGCGAGCTGCCGCAGGGGCCGAAGGTCACCGCCGGGGACCGGGTCAACCACCAGCGGTACGGTCTCGGCCGGGTGGTGACCGTGGAGGGGCACGGCCCGGGTGCCCGGGCGCAGATCGACTTCGGCGACCAGACGCTGTGGTTGGTGCTGCGCCACGCCCCGATCGAGAAGATCTGACCCGGTCAGCCGGTCGGGGGTCAGCAGGCCACGTCGATGCCCCGAGCGCGTAGGAAGGGCGCCGGGTCGATCTGGTTCCACATCTGACCCTGGTGCACCTCGAAGTGCAGGTGCGGGCCGGTGGAGTCGCCCGTGGAGCCCTCCAGACCGATCGTCTGCCCGGTGCTGACCTTCGCGCCCACGCTCACCCTGGCCGTGCTCAGGTGGGCGTAGTGGGTGAGGTAGCCGTTGCCGTGGTCGATGACCACCGAGATGCCGTACCCGTCGCCGACGTCGCCGGCCTTGGTCACGGTGCCACCGAAGGCGGCGCGCACCGGGGTGCCGGCGGGCATGGCGAAGTCGATTCCGGCGTGCAGGGTGCCCCACCGGGGCCCGTAGCAGGAGGTGACCGCACCTCCGGACATCGGCAGGACCCAGGAGGACTTCGGCTTCGTACTCTTCTTCGGCTTCGGCTTCGGCTTCGGCTTCGGCTTGGCGGTGGCCGTCCGGCTGGCCTTCGGCTTCGGGCTGGGCTTCGCGGTGGGGCTGGCGCTCGGCGACGGGCTGCCCGAGGCGGCGGGCTGGCGGGCCGACCGGTCGGCCCGCTCGGCGGCCGCTGCCCGGGTCGCTGGGTCCAGGGCGACCGGGCTGGTGGTCGGCCGCTCATCGCGGTCGGTCAGGACGACACCGCCGACGCCGAGCGCCGCCAGGGCGGCCGCACCGACAGCCAGCAGGCGGGAACGCCGGCTCATCCGTCGACGGTGGCGTGCCGGGGCGTGGGGGATCTCGCGGATAGGGGTGGGGCTGTCGTCCTGCACGGGTACGGACCTCACTGGCTTCGAGTGGTACGTGACCTCGAAATCCTGGTGTCGGTCCGGGCGGTGCCGGGTACCGGGGGTGTGAGCGGCGCGGGCGGTGGCCGGCGCCGCTGTCCGTCTTCGTGCCGGACTGGTCCCGACTGCCCGATGCTGATCTGGTCGGCCGTTGTGCCGTCCGTCACAGTTGTCGGAGTGAGCTGGGACACTTGTCCGTCGCGGGCATCACGCGAAACCGCCCGGATCGACAGATCCGGGCGGTCAACGGACGTCACGGCCGGTCAGGACGCGGCTACCTCGCTGTAGATTGCCTCGACTTGCAGCTTGATGTCCACTCCGCGCTCCTGCAGCCACGGCACCGGGTCGAGTGGCTCCCCCTTGACATGGATCTCCAGGTGCAGGTGGGAACCGTAGGAGTGACCGGTGTTGCCGACCAGGCCGAGCTGGTCACCGGCCTTGACCTGCTGCCCCTCGCGCACACTGAGCGCGGAGGAGTGGCCGTAGATGGCTTCGCTGCCGTCGGCGTGCTGGACGATGACCGCGTTCCCGTAGCCGCCGAACCAGCCGGCCTTGGTGACGGTGCCCTCGTGGATCGCGACGTACGGGGTGCCCTCCGGCGCCACCAGGTCCACGCCGGTGTGCAGCTTGCCCCAGCGCATGCCGTAGGGGGAGTTGAAGTCGTAGCCCTGCAGGGGCAACAGCCAGACGCCGGTGTCCTCGACGCTCTCCGGGGCATCGCGGCCGTCCCGGGAGGCCCGGTCGGCGGCATCGGCCCGGTCCGCCACGCCCTGGTTGCTGATCGAGGCCTGCTTGAGCTCGTCGAGCACCGTCGGGCTGACGCTCTTGGCGTCCGGCATCGCGCTGGCTCCCAGCGCCACCACACCGGCGCCGACGAAGGCGGTGGTGACGACCGCGGCGTAGCGGCTGCGCGGGGGTGTGGGTACGCGGCGGCGGCCGCGATATCGATCGGGCTCAGACGACAGGCGCTGGCGCACGCATACCCTCCGTTGTCGGGGTTCCGATGCGGATCAACCGTCGTCCGGATCTGGTGACCGTCCGTCGGCTGGTCGCGTCGTCACCCGTCCGTAGACCTGATGACAACCGTGGACACGGTAGCCAACCGTCAGTCCCGTCACAAGCCGGAACGCCGAATTGCTTGCAACGTTCTGTCCGCTTCCGTCCGAGATTGTCATGGCTCGCGGGTGTAGTGGAGTGTCCTCGTTATCCTCCGTTCGTCGCACACCGTGACCGATCGGCGGAGGCGTCCCGCTTGACGCCCCCCGTGCCCGTCGTGCCTCTGCGTGAGGTGACAGTGGTACCTACGTGACGCGGCAGGGGGTTGCGGCGAATCCGTACGGCGACCCCTGTTTACCGCTCGCCCTGCCGGCCCCGGTTCCCCGGCCGAGGCCGGGCGGGTTACCGTTCGTTCAGGTGAATGCCGCAGAGCCGGTGAAAGGGATGCCCAGATGAGCTCTCGTGTTCGGGTCGTCGTCGCCAAGCCGGGCCTGGACGGCCACGACCGTGGTGCCAAGGTGGTGGCGCGGGCTCTCCGCGACGCCGGCATGGAGGTCATCTACACCGGCCTGCACCAGACCCCGGAGCAGATCGTGGAGACCGCGATCCAGGAGGACGCCGACGCGGTCGGCCTCTCGGTGCTCTCCGGGGCGCACATGACGCTGTTCCGCCGGGTCCTCGAACTGCTCGACGAACGGCAGGCCCGGGACATCGTCGTCTTCGGCGGGGGCATCATCCCGGAGGCCGACCTGCCGGAGTTGGAGCGCCTCGGCGTGGCCAAGATCTTCACCCCGGGCGCCACCACCACGTCCATCGTGGAGTGGGTGCGGGACAACGTCGCCCAGCCGGTGGCCTGAGCACAGGGGGAGGGGCCGGACGCACCCCTCACACGTCCGGCCCCTCTATGCACGATGCCCCGCCGCCACCCCTCGACCGACAGGGCATCGGCCGTTTCCGTCTTCGCGCTCTCCAGCGCTCCGACACCTGACTCAACGACGTCCCTCCAGCGGGGTTACGCGGGACCGCGGAGAACCGTCACCACCCAGGCAAGATCGCTCGAACGGGTGACGTGGCTCGGTCCGCGCCCTGACGGGTGCGCTCCGGTGTGACCCGACGCCAACCTGGTTTGTGCATTACCGCACACCACACACCCGCTCGGTTGCCGGAGGTGCCGGCATCGCTAGGCTGCGCCCAATGAACCCTTTCCGACCTCCCCTTGCGGGCCGCACCGTCAGGTCGGCGGCGGCGCGTGGTCGCGGTGGCGAGGGTTCGACCGCCTGCGTCAACTTCAACTGATGTCGGGCATCACACTGTTTTCTTTCCATACGCTGGTGGCGGCGCGACGGTGCGCCGCAGAGACGGGACGGGACGCGCAATCGTGGACCTGTACGAGTACCAGGGGCGGGACCTGTTCGAGCGGCACGGACTTCCCGTGCTCGCCGGCGGCGTCGCCACGACCCCGGAGGAGGCCCGCGCGATCGCCGAACGCCTCGGCGGCCGGGTGGTCGTCAAGGCACAGGTGAAGGTCGGCGGACGAGGCAAGGCGGGCGGCGTCAAGCTGGCCGAGGGCGCGGAGGAGACGGTGGCCCGCGCCACCGACATCCTCGGCATGGACATCAAGGGTCACACCGTCCACAAGGTCATGATCACGGTGACCGCGGACGTGGCCGAGGAGTACTACTTCTCGTACCTGCTCGATCGGGCGAACCGTACGTTCCTCTGCATCGCCAGCGTCGCCGGCGGTATGGACATCGAGCAGGTCGCCGCCGAGACCCCGGAGAAGGTCGTCAAGGCGCCGATCGACGCCGTCAAGGGCGTGGACGAGGCAAAGGCGCGGGAGATCGTCGAGGCGGCCGGCTTCCCGGCCGAGGTCGCCGACCAGGTCGTCGACGTCGCGGTCGGCCTGTGGCGGGCCTTCGTCGCCGAGGACGCCACCCTGGTGGAGGTGAACCCGCTGGCCAAGACCGCCGAGGGCAAGCTGCTGCTGCTGGACGCCAAGGTGTCGCTGGACGAGAACGCCGGCTTCCGGCACCCCGACCACGAGGCACTTGTCGACCAGGCGACGGTGGACCCCCTGGAGCAGGCGGCCAAGGAGAAGGACCTCAACTACGTCAAGCTCGACGGCGAGGTGGGCATCATCGGCAACGGGGCCGGCCTGGTCATGTCGACCCTCGACGTGGTCGCCTACGCCGGGGAGCGGCACGGCAACGTCAAGCCGGCCAACTTCCTCGACATCGGCGGCGGTGCGAGCGCCGCGGTGATGGCCAACGGACTGGAGATCGTGCTCTCCGACCCGTCGGTCAAGAGCGTCTTCGTGAACGTCTTCGGCGGCATCACCGCCTGCGACGCGGTCGCCAACGGCATCGTGCAGGCGCTGGAGCTGCTGGAGCAGCGGGGCGAGCAGGTCACCAAGCCGCTCGTCGTCCGCCTCGACGGCAACAACGCCGAGGCCGGTCGGGCGATCCTCGACGGCGCGAACAACCCGCTGATCGAGCGGGTCGACACCATGGACGGCGCGGCCGAGCGGGCCGCCGAGCTGGCGGCTGCGGGGGTCTGACACATGGCTATCTGGCTGACCAAGGACTCGAAGGTCATCGTCCAGGGGATGACCGGTTCCGAGGGTTCCAAGCACACCCGCCGGATGCTCGCCGCCGGCACGACCGTGGTGGGCGGTGTCAACCCGCGCAAGGCGGGCACCACCGTCGACTTCGACGGCACCGAGCTGCCGGTCTTCGCCGGCGTCGCCGACGCGATGAAGGACACCGGCGCGGATGTCACGGTCATCTTCGTACCGCCGCAGTTCACCAAGGCCGCGGTCATCGAGGCGATCGACGCCGAGATCCCGCTGGCCGTGGTGATCACCGAGGGGGTGCCGGTGCACGACACCGCCGCCTTCTGGGCGTACAACGTCGCCAAGGGCGAGCGGACCCGGATCATCGGCCCGAACTGCCCCGGCATCGCCTCGCCGGGTGCCTCGAACGCCGGCATCATCCCGGCGGACATCACCGGCTCCGGCCGGATCGGTCTGGTCAGCAAGAGCGGCACGCTGACCTACCAGATGATGTACGAGCTGCGCGACATCGGCTTCTCGACCTGTGTCGGCATCGGTGGCGATCCGATCATCGGGACGACCCACATCGACGCGCTGGCCGCGTTCGAGGCCGACCCGGACACCGACGCCATCGTCATGATCGGTGAGATCGGTGGCGACGCCGAGGAGCGGGCGGCCGAGTTCATCAAGGCCAACGTGAGCAAGCCGGTGGTCGGCTACATCGCCGGGTTCACCGCCCCGCCCGGCAAGACCATGGGGCACGCCGGTGCGATCATCTCCGGCTCGGCGGGCACCGCCGACGCCAAGAAGGCGGCGCTGGAGGCGGTGGGCGTGAAGGTCGGCAAGACGCCGACCGAGACGGCCAACCTGATGCGCGAGATCATGTCCGCGGGCTGAGCGGGAAACACGCGCTGAGGGGCCGACCGGAAGGTCGGCCCCTCAGCGGTTCCAGTACGGGTAGTTCCCGGTGGCCTGCAGGATCAGGCTGACGACGATGTTCAGCACGCCCAGCCCGATGGCCACGTAGCCGAGCACCGGCGACTGGCGGTACCGGCGTGCGTCGCGGATCGACAACCAGCCGAAGACGATGCCGAGGATGCCGCAGCAGAGCACACCGGTCACGATGCCGATTACGCCCCAGAGGGTCGTACGGTCCCGGCCGACGGGTGGCGGCGGGGGCGGTGGATACGGAGCGTTCACGACTCCCCTTCCGGTCACATGCTGCCGCGACGTCGGTCACGGCCCCTGTGCCGAGGCTAGATGAGACGGTGCCCGCCCACGCCGGATCAGCCGAACTCGGGTGTTCGGCGCGCCGGCTGCCCGACACGACGGGCGGTGTCGGGCAGCCGGGGCCGGCCCGGCATGCCAGAGTAGAGCCGATGTCCTTTGTCACCCCTGACCAGCCTCGCCGGGCCACCGACGCCCGTGGCGCCGGTGGCCAGCCACCCGGCCGCGCCGGCCCGCCGCGCCGGGTGCCGGCCGCGCGGACGGCACCTTCCGGGCGCAGTCACGCACCGCTCCCGGTCGCCGCACTTGTCGCCGCCATCGGGGCGGCCGTGACCACCTGGTTGCCCGTGGCGCTGGCGCTGTGGCTGTTCCAACTCAGCGAGGACGCCGGCAGCCTGCTCGACGCCGCACGGGCGGGAGCGGCGGGTTGGCTCCTCGGGCACGGGGTGCCCCTGGTCATGGCCACCGGCCCGCTCGGCCTGGCGCCGCTCGCGGTGACGGTGTTGGCGGTCTGGCGGCTGGTCCGGGCCGGGGTGCACGCCAGCCGCGCGATCGGTGCCCGCGGCGGCCGGTCGCCGGGCCGTACGCTCGCCGCCGCCGCTGCCGTCGGCGTCGCGTACGGACTGCTGGGAGCGCTCGCCGCCATGCTCGTCGGAGCCGGTGGGCCCAGCGTGTCGCCGGTGCGCGCCGGGCTGACGCTCGCGACCGTCGGCACCCTCGCCGCCGGTTTCGGTGCGGCCCGGACGACCGGCGTGGCGGAGGTCTTCGCCGAGCAGACGCCGATGCCGCTGCGCGAGGGCGTACGTGCCGGCCTGGTCGCCGCCCTGGTGCTGCTCGGCGCGGGCGCTGCCGTGGCCGGGCTGGCCGTGGCGACCGGTGGTGGCGACGCGGCCGACCTGATCGGCGCCTACCAAACCGGGGTGGCCGGTCAGGCCGGCATCACCCTGGTCAGCCTCGCGTACGCGCCGAACGTCAGCGTGTGGTCGGCCAGTTACCTGCTCGGCCCCGGCTTCGCGGTCGGCACCGACACGGCGGTACGCACCAGCGAGGTGTCGGTCGGCGCGCTACCGGCACTGCCGTTGTTCGCCGGCCTGCCCAGCGGGCCGGTGGCCGGGCTCGGCGCGGTCACCGTCCTCGCGCTGCCCGTCCTCGTGGGAATGGCCACCGGTTGGCTGCTCGCGCGCCGCCTACTGCGCCTGGCCAACGCCGAACGGAGATCGCTGTCCTGGCGGCGGCTGCTCGTGCCGGCGGCGCTCGCCGGACCGGTGGCCGGCCTGCTGCTGGGCGCGGCGGCGAAGGCGTCCGGTGGGCCGCTGGGCGGCGGCCGGCTGGCGCAGGTCGGGCCGGTCGGTTGGCAGGTGGCGCTCGCGGCACTGCTGGTCACCGGTGCCGGCGCACTGCTCGGTGCCGCTGCCACCCGCTGGCTCACCCGACCCGCGACCTGACCCTCTCCGCCGCCCGGAGGGGCGGCGGTGTGCGGATTCCGCACGAGGTGGGGCGGTCGAACTGGCCCGCTGACGCGCCAGGGGCGTCCCGGACGCACCGGGACGCCCCTGGCTGCGGGCAGGCTGCTGATCAGGGATACAGCGCCGACCCGCCGACATTCAGTGCGACCACCACGATCTGCAGCAGACCCAGCAGCAGCCCGACCGCGCCACAGATCAGGCCGGCGAGTGCCTGACCGGAGTTGCCGGCCAGGCCCTGGTCGGCCTTCTGCTTACCGAGCCAGCCGGTCACGAGCGCGGCCAACCCGAGCGGGATGCCGAGGTAGCAGCAGCTCAACGGAATCGAGGCGATGCCGAGGATCATCGCGACCAGGCCGAGGGTGTTCTGCTGCCCCTGCGCGCCGGTGAAACCCGCGTTCGGGTACATCGGCGTGCCGCCGTAGGGCTGCGGGCCGTACGGGTCGGCGTAGGGCTGCCCGTAACCCGGTTGCCCGTACGCCGGTTGCCCGTAGCCCGGTTGCCCGTACGCCGGTTGGCCGTACGCCGGGGGCTGCCCGGCGGCCGGCGGGGGACCGGCCGGCGGCGCGTACGGACCGTAGGGCCCGGGGGAGGCCGGCGGCTGGGCCTCCGGTTGCTGACCGTACGGATCGGCCGGGGGCTGCTGACCGTACGGGTCGGCCGGGGGCTGCTGACCGTACGGGTCGGCCGGGGGCTGCTGACCGTACGGGTCGGCCGGCTGGGCGTACGGGTTCGCCGGCGGTGGCGCGTACGGGTTCGCCGGGGGTGGCGCGTACGGGTTCGCCGGCGGGGGCGTGGTCGGGTCCCCGTACGGCGGCTGCTGGCCGTACGGGTCCTGACCGGGTTGACCGGGCTGCATCCGGTGCTCAGAAACCGCTGGCGTTGCTGCCGCTCATCGAGCCCAGCAGGCCGCCGCCCAGGCAGCACACCAGGACGATCGCGATCCAGGCGATACCGACGATCAGGGCCCACTTGGACCACTTCTTCGACTCGGCCGCCGCAGCCTGCGCGCCGGCGTAGTCACCCTGCTGAACCAGCGGGTTGACCTTCGAAGCGTTGATGATCGCCGGAATGGCCAGCGGCCAGAACAGGAAGATCGCGACGATCGACATTGTCATGTTGTTGTCGACCGACTGCGGTGGCTGTGACTGGTATTCGGGCTGCATGACGACGTGCTCCTCACGGTTGTTCGCTGACGGGTGTGGGACCGGACATGCGCCGGTCCCAAGCGACCGGCAGCGTACCTGCTTTCGGCCAGTTCGGTGGTCACGCGCGCCGCGCTGCCCAGCGGATGGGCACCGGCCAGCGGCCGGATAGGGTGTGCCGGTGAACCAGCCCGCCCGTATCGTCGTCCTTGTCTCCGGCTCCGGCAGCAATCTCCAGGCCCTGCTGGACGCGACCGCAGACCCGGCGTACGGGGCGCGGGTGGTCGCGGTCGGGGCGGACCGCGACGGGATCGCGGGCCTGGACCGGGCCGCCGCCGCGGGGGTGCCGACCTTCGTCGAGCGGTTGAAGGACCACCCGGACCGCGATCGGTGGGACGTCGCGCTCACCGACCGGGTCGCCGAGCACCGACCCGACCTGGTCATCTCGGCCGGGTTCCTGAAGCTTGTCGGTCCGCGTTTCCTCGCCGCCTTCGGCGACCGTTACCTGAACACGCACAACACCCTGTTGCCGGCGTTCCCCGGCATCCACGGCCCGCGCGACGCGCTCGCCTACGGGGTCAAGGTGACCGGGGCGACCCTCTTCTTCGTCGACGCCGGGATGGACACCGGCCCGATCGTCGCGCAGGTGGCGGTGCCGGTACGCGACGACGACGACGTCGACACGCTCACCGAACGCATCAAGGAAGCGGAGCGGAGCCAGCTCGTGGAGCAGGTGGGCCGGCTGGTCCGCAACGGTTGGACGATAACCGGAAGAAAGGTCATGGTCGGCGTGAACTCCATCCAGGACGGGCGTCGCCCGATCCGGCGGGCACTCGTCAGCGTCTACGACAAGACGGGCCTGGCCGATCTGGCCAAGGCGCTGCACGCGGCGGGTGTGGAGATCGTCTCCACCGGCAGCACCGCGTCGACGATCGCGGCCGCCGGAGTGCCGGTGACGCCGGTGGAGCAGGTGACCGGCTTCCCGGAGATCCTCGACGGGCGGGTGAAGACCCTGCACCCGGCGATTCACGGCGGGCTCCTCGCCGACCTGCGCAAGGACGCACACACCGCCCAGCTCGACGAGCACGGCATCGCCGGGATCGACCTGCTGGTGTCCAACCTGTACCCGTTCCAGGACACCGTCGCCTCCGGCGCCGGCCAGGACGAGTGCGTCGAGCAGATCGACATCGGTGGCCCGGCGATGGTGCGTGCGGCCGCGAAGAACCACGCCTCGGTGGCCGTGGTGACCGACCCCGGTGCGTACCCGATGCTGCTGGCCGCGCTCGACGGCGGTGGCTTCACCCTGGCGCAGCGCCGGGCGTTGGCCGCCCGCGCGTTCGCCGACATCGCCGAGTACGACGTGGCGGTCGCCGAGTGGTTCGCCTCGTCGGTGGCCCCGGCCGCCGACGGCATGCCGGAGTTCGCCGGTCTGGCGTTGCGCCGGCAGTCGGTGCTGCGCTACGGCGAGAACCCGCACCAGAGCGCCGCTCTCTACGCCGACCCGTCCGGCCCGGTCGGGCTGGCTCAGGCCGAGCAGTTGCACGGCAAGGAGATGTCCTACAACAACTACGTCGACGCGGACGCCGCCTGGCGGGCCGCGAACGACTTCGCCGATCAGCCCGCCGTGGCCGTCGTCAAGCACGCCAACCCGTGCGGGATCGCCGTCGGCGCGGACGTGGCGCAGGCGCACCGCAAGGCGCACGCCTGTGACCCGGTCTCCGCCTTCGGTGGGGTGATCGCCGTCAACCGCCCGGTCTCGGTCGAGCTGGCCGGGCAGATCGCCGAGATCTTCACCGAGGTCGTTGTGGCGCCCGACTACGAACCCGGTGCGGTGGAGACGCTGCGGGCCAAGAAGAACATCCGGCTGCTGCGTGCGCCCGCCTTCCAGCCGCGTCCGACCGAGTGGCGGCAGGTCAGCGGTGGCGTGCTGGTGCAGCTACCGGACGCGATCGACGCCGAGGGCGACGACCCGAGCACCTGGCGGCTGGCCACCGGCGAGCCAGCCGACGACGCCACCCTGGCCGACCTGGCCTTCGCCTGGCGGGCGGTACGCGCGGTGAAGAGCAACGCGATCCTGCTGGCCCACGACGGCGCCACGGTCGGGGTCGGCATGGGGCAGGTCAACCGGGTGGACTCGGCTCGCCTCGCGGTCAGCCGGGCCGGCGCCGAGCGGGCGCGCGGCGCGGTGGCCGCCTCGGACGCGTTCTTCCCGTTCGCCGACGGTCCGCAGATCCTCATCGACGCGGGCGTCCGGGCGATCGTCCAGCCCGGCGGCTCGATCCGCGACGAGGAGGTGATCGCGGCCTGCAAGCAGGCCGACGTCACCATGTACCTCACCGCCACCCGCCACTTCGCCCACTAGTGCGAGATCTTGGACAGTTTCCGTTAGCCGTTGACTGTTAGCCGTTGACGGAGACTGTCCAAGATCTGGACCGAACCGGTAACCGCAGTCAGGTCGTCGGTTGGACGGTTGCCACGGTCCGCTGGTGGGCCAGCAGGCCGGAGATGCCCTCGGCGGTCATCGGTCGGGCCAGGTGGTAGCCCTGGCCACGGGTGTAGCCGAGGGCACGGAGCACCGCGACCTGCTCGGCGCTCTCGACGCCCTCGGCGACGGTCTCCAGGCCGAGGGCGTGGGCGAGTTGGATCACCGCCCGGGCCACCGCCTGCCGGGCGGCGGCCGCCCCTGCCTGGCCGTCGTCGATCTCGATACCGTCGACGAAGGACTTGTCGAGCTTCACGATCGCGGCGGGGAAGGCGCGCAGCAGACTCAGCGACGACTCGCCGGTGCCGAAGTCGTCGAGGGAGAGGCGGATGCCCATCCGGTCGAGTTCGACGAGGGTCCGGGAGACCTGTTGACCGCGCAGCACCGCCGACTCGGTCACCTCCAGCACCAGCCGTTCGCAGGGCAGCCCGCTGTCGGCGAGCGCGGCGGTCACGTCGGAGACGAAGTCGGGATCGTGCAGTTGCCGGGCGGAGACGTTCAGGCCCGCCTCCCGGAGTGCGTCCGGCCCGAACTCCCGTGACCACGCCGCCGCCTGGCGGCACGTCTCGCGCAGCACGAACCGGCCCAGCGGCACGATCAGACCGGTCCGCTCGGCGGCTGGGATGAACTCGGCCGGCCCGACGATCCCGCGCGTCGGGTGGTGCCAGCGGACCAACGCCTCCACCCCGACCAGCCATCCGTCGTCCAGCCGCAGGATCGGCTGGTAGACGACCCGCAGTTCGTTGTGGTCAAGGGCCCGCCGCAGTTCGCCGCCGAGCTGCATGTGCGCCAGTACCGGCTCACCCATGCCGTCCACGTACCGTACGAAGCTCGCCTTCCCCCGCTGTTTGGCCGTGTACATGGCGACGTCGGCGTCCCGCAGCACCGAGTCGACGGTGGCACCGGGCCCGGTGTCGGCGATGCCGATGCTGGCCTGCACCAGCAGGCGGTGTTGGCTGATCGGTTGGTCGAGCGCGGCCAGCAGCCGGCCGGCCAACTTCTCGGGGTCGGCGTGCGGGCCGGTGAGCAGGACGGCGAACTCGTCACCGGCGACCCGTACCGGTAGGCCGTCGTCGCCGACCTCGGCACGCAACAGCTCGGCGACCGACACGAGCAGCCGGTCACCGACGCCGTGCCCGAGCAGGTCGTTGACGGTCTTGAAGTCGTCCAGGTCGACCAGGAGCACCGACGCGGGTGTCGTGGCGGTGAGTGCGGACGCGAGCCGGTCCCGGAACAGCGCCCGGTTGGCCAGCCCGGTGAGGCCGTCGTGGCTGACCTCGTACTGCAGGCGCTCCTCCTGCAGGCGGGTGTTGCGCAGCAGTCGGGCGTTCTCCCGGTAGGCGATGAACTGCCGGACGCTGACCAGCGCGGTCACCACCACGGCGGCGATCAGGACCACCCGGACCGGCCAGGTCAGCGGAGCGCCGAACGCGACGGCGAGCAGCGGCACGTCGACCGCCACCACCGCCAGGTACGGCAGCAGCACGCCGTTGCGGGTCGGATCGCGGCGGACACCGAGCTGGGCCCGCCACTGCGCCCGAACGCCGAGCGTGAAGAAGACCGGCGTCAGCGGCATCACGACCGCTTGGGCGGGGATGCCGGCGACGTACCCGTACCGGACCGAGAGCACCGCGACGATCCCGGCGGTGACGCCGCCGCTGGCCGCGACGAACCGCAGGGCGACCCGGTCGACCGGACCGCCGGCCACGAAGGACACCTTCGTCGCGGCGCCGACCGCGACCAGGAAGGCGAGCCCGACCAGCGCCATCGCCTGCCGGCTCCACGGCTCGGCAGCGGTAAGCATCGGGGCCAGCCCGATGTAGCAGAGCAGGGCCGCGCAGCCGAGGAACGCGATCGTGCGGTCGAGCAGGAGACGCCATCGCTCGACACCGCCGGTCTCGGCGATCGGCACCCGGGCCACCGCCCAGATGGCGACGACGAATCCGATCGCCACGCACGCCGCCGCCGGCAACGGCATGCTTCGGGTACGGGCCTCGGCGGCATGCGTCAGCATGTCCAGCGCCAGCCAGCCGTACCCGATGGTGATGGTGACCGCCGCGACGAGGAGCGCACGCCAGAAGCGTCGCGTGACCGGGTCGAGGTCGGCGTGGCGGAGCAGGTGTACGACGGACCCGGCGGCGAAGACCCCGCCGACCGGAACGAACAGGTACGCCAGCGCCTCGGCGCCGGCACCGACGGTGAAGTTCGCGACGCACCAGACGGTGCCGAGAGCGACGACCGCCACGGTGGCCTGCACAAATCGCATGGTGGTCCGACTGTTGGTCGCGGCGACCCCGACCGTGGGGCCCGTCGTCGGTCGTAGCGCCACCTGCGTCACGGCTGTAGACCCTAATGAGTGAGCGGAGGCTCGCCATCCGTCATCGGGTGCCTCTTCGATGCCGCAGTATCCACTGGGGAGGGAGGTTCGTGCTCACGGTCCCGGCCGGAGTTCGGCGAAATGGCAGGCCGAGGGGTGCGGGTCGGCGGCCCGCGGCACCGCCTGCGGGTCCTGGACGGCGCAGATGTCCTGGGCCTTCCAGCACCGGGTACGGAAGTGGCAGCCGCTCGGCGGGTCCGCCGGGCTCGGCACGTCGCCGCGCAGCCGGATGATGCTGCGATGCTCCCGGGCGTCCGGGTCCGGCACCGGTGCCGCGGAGAGCAGCGCCTGGGTGTACGGGTGGGTGGCCCGATCGTAGATCTCGTCCTCGGTGCCGATCTCCACGATTCGGCCCAGGTACATCACCGCGATCCGGTCGGAGATGTGCCGCACCACCGACAGGTCGTGCGCGATGAAGATGTAGGACAGGCCCAGCTCGTCCTGAAGCTCCTCCAGCAGGTTGATCACCTGCGCCTGGATGGAGACGTCCAGCGCGGAGACCGGCTCGTCGCAGACGATCACCTCGGGCCGCAGCGCCAACGCGCGGGCGATGCCGATGCGCTGGCGTTGACCGCCGGAGAACTGGTGGGGGTACCGGTTGATGTGTTCCGGGTTCAACCCGACGACGTCGAGCAGTTCCTGGACCCGCCGCTGGCGGCTGCCCTTCGGGGCCGCCTCCGGATGGATCTCGAACGGCTCGCCGATGATGTCGCCGACCGTCATCCGGGGGTTCAGCGAGGTGTACGGATCCTGCATGACCATCTGCATGTTGCGTCGGATCCGGCGCAGCTCACCGCCGGAGGCGGCGAACAGGTCCCGACCGGCCAGGGTGGCGCGGCCGGCGGTCGGCTTCTCCAACCGCATCAGCAGCCGGGCCAGAGTGGACTTGCCGCAGCCCGACTCGCCGACGATGCCCAACGTCTCGCCCCGGCGTAGCTGGAAGCTCACCCCGTCGACGGCCTTGACCGCACCGGTCTTCTTCTTGAACACCACGCCCTGCGTGATCGGGAAGTGTTTGACCACGTGGTCGACGTCGAGGAGGGTCTCGCCGCGAACCGTGGTGGGGCTAGCCGGCGCGGTCATCACGTACCTCCTGGGCGAAGTGGCACGCGCTGGTCCGGCCGTCGCCGAGGACCAGGTCGTGCGGCACCACGTCCACACAGACCTGCTGCACGTACGGGCACCGGGGGTGGAAGGGGCAACCGCTGGGGATGCGCATCAGGTTGGGCGGCAGGCCACGGATCGTGGACAGCTTCCCGCCCCGCTGGTCCAGGCGCGGGATCGAGTTCAGCAACCCCTTGGTGTACGGGTGGGCGGGCGCCCGGTACAGCGACCGGACGTCGGCGTGCTCGACGATCCGGCCCGCGTACATGACCGCGATCCGGTCCGCGACGTCGGCGACCACGCCGAGATCGTGGGTGATCAGGATCATCGCCATGTCCAGGTTCCGCCGCAGGTCGGCGAGGAGGTCCATGATCTGGGCCTGCACGGTGACGTCCAGCGCGGTGGTGGGCTCGTCGGCGATCAGCACCCTCGGCTCCATCGCCAGCGCCATCGCGATCATCACCCGCTGCCGCATGCCGCCGGAGAACTGGTGCGGGTAGTCACCGAGCCGCCGAGCCGCCGCCGGAATCTGCACCAGGTCCATCAGCTCCACCGAGCGGCGGCGGGCGTCCGCGCGGGACATCCCGAGTCGCTGGCGCAGCGTCTCGCCGATCTGCCAGCCGACCGGGAAGACCGGATTCAGGGCGGAGAGGGCGTCCTGGAAGATCATCGCGATCTCCTTGCCCCGGATCTGCCGGCGCTGCTCCTCCGGCAGACCCAGCAGGTCGTGGCCGGAGTAGCGGATCTCACCCGAGCTGATGTGCGCTGGTGGGGTGTCCAGGATGCCCATGATGGCCTGGGCGGTGACGGACTTGCCGGAGCCGGACTCGCCCAGCACCGCGAGCGTCTCGCCCGGGTCCAGGTGGTAACTGACCCCGTTGATCACCTTGGCCACCCCCTCGCCGGTGCGGAACTCGACGTGCAGGTCACGCACCTCCAGCAGGTGCCCGCCGGGCGGAGTGGGCGAGGCCGGCGTCGGCCGGACGGCGTGCTGACTCACGGTGCCTGCCTTTCGCTCGCGACTGCGGGGCTCGCTGCGCTCACTCCTCGCGCTCGCGGTGCCTGCCTTTCGCTCGCGACTGCGGGGCTCGCTGCGCTCACTCCTCGCGCTCGCATGACCGCCTCACCGGAGCTTCGGGTCGAAGGCGTCGCGGATCGCGTCGCCGAGCATGATGAAGGCCAGGACGGTCAGCGCCAGGAAGGTCGACGGGACCACCAGCGGGGTCGCCGATTCCCGCATGTGCACCCGACCGTTGTTGATCTCGATGCCCCAGGAGATGGTGGGCTCCCGCAGCCCGATGCCGAGGAAGGACAGCGTCGCCTCGGCGGCGATGAACGAGCCGAGCGCGATGGTCAGCACCACGATGGCCGGGGCGAGCGCGTTCGGCAGGATGTGCCGCCACATGATCCGCCCGTTGCCGGCCCCCAGCATCCGGGCCGCGGCCACGTAGTCCTGCTCCCGGGCGGTGATCACCGAGGAACGGACCACCCGGGCGGCGGTGGTCCAGCCGAGCACCGCCAGCACGAAGATGACCGCGGCGACGCGTACCGTGGCGCTGTCGCTGCCGATGCGCTTGAGCAGGACGATCGCGGCCAGCAGCAGCGGGATGCCGAGCACGATGTCGATCACCCGGGAGAGCACCGCGTCGACCCAGCCGCCGAAGTATCCGGCGAGCATCCCCACGACCAGCGCGATCAGGCCGGTGAACAGCGCGCTGAGGGCACCGACCAGCAGCGACGCCCGGGCGCCGTGGACCGCCCGGGCGTACGTGTCGCAGCCCTGGAAGTCGTACCCGAAGATGGCTCCGCCGGAGGGTGCCGCGTGCTGCCGGGACAGCACGCAGTCGGCGGGGTCGTTGCTGGTGAACAGGCCGGGCACGGCGGCCATCGCGGTCACCAGCAGCACCAGGAGCAGGCTGATCCAGAAGATCGGCTTGCGGCGCAGGTCGCGCCAGGCGTCGCCGGCCAGGCTGCGCGGCTTGCGGGGGCGCCCCACCTGGTTCGGCGTGCCCGGCTCCCCGGAGGGCCCGCGCCGCGCGGCCTGGTTCTCCGACGCCGCCACCGTCTCGAAGTCGCTCACAGGTCCACCCTTGTCTCACTCATAGCGGATCCTCGGGTCCAGGACGGCGTACAGGATGTCGACCACCAGGTTGGAGATCAGGTAGACCACGACGAGCACGCTGACGATGCCGACCACCAGCGGGCCGTCCTCGGTGCGGATGCCGCGGAAGAGGTTGAAGCCGACGCCGGGGATGTTGAACACGCCCTCGGTGATGATCGCGCCGCTCATCAGGTTGCCGACCTCGACGCCGAGGAAGGTGATCACCGGGATGAGCGAGTTGCGCAACACGTGCACGCTCACCACCCGCCGGTTCGGCAGGCCCTTCGACCGGGCGGTGCGTACGTAGTCGGCGCGCAGGTTCTCGGCCACCGAGGTGCGGGTCAGCCGCAGCGCGGTGGCCAGGGAGAGCGAGCCGAGCACGATGCCCGGCAGCAGCAGCGCGTAGAAGTCGGGGTCGGCGCCGGCGGTGGGCGGGAAGACCTGCCACTTGACGCCCAGGAAGTACTGCGCCAGCGGGGCGAGCACGATGGTCGGTATGCCGAGCACCAGCAGGGTCAGCAGCAGGGTGGCGTTGTCGAAGATGCTGGCCCGCCGGATGCCGGCGAGGACGCCCGCGGTGACGCCGAAGATGACCGCGACCGCGAGGGCGATCAGGGCCAGCCTGATGGTGACGGGCCAGGCGGCGGCGAGGATGTCGCCGATCGACCGTCCGGTGAGCGACTCGCCCAGGTCGCCGCGGAGCAGGTTGGAGATGTAGTCGAAGTACCGGTAGAAGAAGCCGCCGACCCCGGTGGCGTCCAGGTGGTACTTCTCCGTGAGGTACGCCCGCTGTGCGGCGGTGACCGGGCGCTCGCCGGCGAGCGCCTGGATCGGGTCGCCCTGACCGGCGAACATCAGCGCGTAGACGATCAGCGTGGTCCCGAAGAAGGCCAGGATCATCTGGAGCAGACGCCGCACGATGAAGCGGAACATACTTGGCAGTCTCTCTGAAAAGGGGCGAACCGCGTGGCGGGTCGGGTCACCTCGCGATGACCCGACCCGCCGGCGTGGGTGTTACTTGATGGCTTCGATCTTGGTCAGGTTGACCCGGTCGAAGAGATCCATCTCGACGTTCTTGACCTTTGTCGAGTGACCGAAGTTGTTCTGGCCGAACCGCAGCGGTACGACCGGCAGGTCCTCGGCGAGCAGGTCCTCGGCCTCCTGGTACTTCTTGATCGCCTCCTCCTCGCTGGGGGCGCTGGCGCCCTCGGCGAGCAGCCGGTCGAAGTCCGGGTTGCTGTAGCCGTAGTAGTTCGACGAACCGTTGGTGCTGTACAGCGGGCCCAGGTAGTTCTCCATGGACGGGTAGTCCATGATCCAGCCCATCCGGAACAGGCCCACCGGCTGCTTGGCCTTGACCTTGGTCAGCAGGTCGGCGAACTTGGGCTCGGCGCTGCCGACGCAGTCCACGCCCAGGTTGGCCTTGAGCTGGTTGCAGGTGGCGTCGATCCAGTCCTTGTGGCCGCCGTCGCCGTTGTAGGACAGGGTGATCTTCGACGGTCCGCCGGCGGCCTGGTAGAGCGACTTGGCCTTGGCCGGGTCGAACTCGCCCGCGGCGCCGACGGTGTTCTCCCGGTAGCCGGCGACGGCCGGGGAGACGAACGCGCGGGCCGGCTGCTGCGAGTCCTTGAAGATCGACCGGGTGATCTCCTCGCGGTCGATCGCCATCGAGATGGCCTTGCGCACGTCCGGGTTGCTGAACTCCTCCTGGAAGGTGGGGAACGCCAGGAAGTGCAGCGAGGACGCCGGGCTCTGCAGGAAGCGGTCACCCAGGTCGGTGCCGGCGGTGGAGAGGTTCTCCGTCGGGATGGTCTTGATCACGTCGAGGTTGTCCGACAGCACGTCCGCGTACGCCGCGGTGAGCTGCTGGTAGATCCGGAACTCGACGCCGGCAACCTTCGGCTGCTCGCCGGGGAAGGCGTCGTACCGCTCGACCTCGACCTTGGCGTCGTGCTGCCAGGTGCCCTTCATCTTGAACGGACCCTGACCGATCGGCGCCTGCTCGAAGCCCTCGGCCAGCTCGCCGGGAGCGCTGAACGCGGCCTCCGGCAGCGGGTAGAAGGCGGTGTAGCCGAGCATCGACTTGAACTCGCTGTACGGCTGCGCGAGCGTGACGGTGAAGGTCAGGTCGTCGACCTGCTTCAGCCCGCTGAGCGTCTCGGCCTTCGGGTTCTCACCCTGCAGGTCGTCGTAGCCGGCGATCTTCTCGAAGAAGTAGCTGGAGTTCTGCCCGTTCGGCGCGTACGCGCCGTAGTTCCAGGCGTCGACGTAGTTGTCGGCGGTCACCTGCTCGCCGTTGTGGAAGGTGTAGCCGTCCTTGAGCTTGATCGTCCAGGTGGTGTTGTCCTCGGACGTGATCGACTCGGCGGCCACCTCGTACGGCTTGTGGGCCTCGTCGTAGTCGACAAGCGGGCTGAACAGGGCGGCGAGCACCTGGGAGCCGCTCGTCTCGTTGGTGTTGGTCGGCACCAGGTGCTGCGGCTCGGCGATCTCGATCCGCACGGCCGCGTTGGGGTCGCTCTCGCCGGATCCGCCGTCGCCGCCCGAGCCGCAGGCCACCAGGCCCAGGGTCACCGCGAGCGGGAGGGCGGTCCAGGCGGCAAGCCTACGAACACGCATCTAGCCTCCTCATCTCCATTACGCTGCGCAGTCGGGCCCGGCATTGGGTGACGCTGCGCAACGACCGGCAACGGTAGGTCGTATGCCGCGACTCGGCAACGCAGCGGTTGCAAAGAGGTAACAGAACGCCACCCCCGGTCTTGTCGGGCTCGTGCTCCCGTGCTACGCCAACCGGTACTTTTCCGCTGTGAGGTGCGGTGATGTGGCTCAGCTCGGCAACATCGGAGGTCGGTTGGGAGGCTCGGCCCCCACTCGGCATGATCGCCAGATTGCGGGTCTTCATGCCCTGCAGTCCGAAATCGCTGTGCGGTGTCACACAAGTCGTCACGCTAAGTGATTAACACCACGTGACTAAAAGTAATTGGTGATCTCGTCGGTCGGGCTGGCAGAGGCCGGCTGGCGCGCCACCCCCCGGCACCGCACCGGGCCACCGAGCCGCTCGCCGGGTGGCCGACCGTGGCCGACCGGTCGGGTCGCCGAGGTCGGGGGAGCCGGTGACGGTGGACGTGAGACGATCTGCTCGTGACGGCGACGCTTCTGGACGGCAAGGCGACCGCGGCCGAGATCAAGGACGAGCTGCGGGCGCGGGTGAAGGCGCTGGCGGAGCGGGGGACCGTGCCAGGGCTCGGCACGGTGCTGGTCGGGTCCGACCCGGGCTCCCAGGCGTACGTCAACGGCAAGCACCGGGACTGCGCCGAGGTCGGGATCGCCTCCATCCGCCGCGAGTTGCCGGCCGACGCCACCCAGGAACAGGTCGACCAGGTCCTCGCCGAGCTGAACGCCGATCCGGCCTGCCACGGCTACATCGTCCAGCTGCCGTTGCCGGCGCACCTGGACACGCAGCGGGTGCTGGAGCTGATCGACCCGGACAAGGACGCCGACGGCCTGCATCCGGTCAACCTGGGTCGGCTGGTGCTCGGCTACGACGCGCCGCTGCCCTGCACCCCGCGCGGCATCGTGGAACTGCTCCGCCGGCACGACGTTCCGCTGCGTGGCGCCAACGTGGCCGTGGTCGGCCGGGGCAACACCGTCGGGCGCCCGCTGGGGCTGCTGTTGACGCGGCGAAGCGAGAACGCGACCGTCACCCTCTGCCACACCGGCACGCTGGACCTGGCCGCGCACACCCGGGCCGCCGACGTCGTGATCGTGGCGGCGGGAGTGCCCGGCCTGCTCACCGTGGACATGGTCACTCCCGGTGCCGTCGTGGTCGACGTGGGCATCACCCGGGTGATCGGCGCGGACGGCAAGGGTCGCTACACCGGTGACGTGGACCCGGAGGTCGCCGAGGTGGCCGGCAAGCTGGTGCCGATGCCCGGTGGTGTCGGTCCGATGACCCGCGCCATGCTGCTCACGAACGTCGTGGAGCGGGCCGAACGCCCATAACCGTCCGCCCCTGGCCCGATCGGTGCCAGGATGGCTGATACGGTCCGGAAAACCGACTGGTATCAGGGAGTGGGACGACCATGGGTAAGAAGGTCACTGTCGTCGGGGCCGGATTCTACGGCTCCACCACCGCGCAGCGCCTGGCCGAGTACGACGTCTTCGACACTGTCGTGATCACCGACATCATCGAGGGCAAGCCCGCGGGCATCGCCCTCGACCTCAACCAGTCGCGTGCCGTGGAGGGCTTCGAGACCAAGGTGGTCGGCGTCACGACCGGCCCGAACGGTGAGGGCTACGAGGGCATCGAGGGCTCGGACGTGGTCGTCATCACCGCCGGCCTGCCGCGTAAGCCCGGGATGAGCCGGATGGACCTGCTGGAGACCAACGCCAAGATCGTCCGCCAGGTCGCCGAGAACGTGGCCAAGTACGCACCGAACGCCGTGGTCATCGTGGTCTCCAACCCGCTGGACGAGATGACCGCGCTGGCCCAGATCGCCACCCAGTTCCCGCGCAACCGGGTGCTCGGCCAGGCCGGCATGCTGGACACCGCCCGGTTCAGCAACTTCGTCGCCGAGGCGTTGCAGGTACCGGTGAAGTCGGTGAAGACGCTGACCCTGGGTTCGCACGGCGACACCATGGTTCCGGTGCCGTCGCAGAGCAGCGTGAACGGCAAGCCGCTGCGCGAGGTGATGCCGGCCGAGCAGATCGAGGACCTGGTCGTGCGTACCCGCAACGGTGGCGCCGAGGTGGTGGCGCTGCTCAAGACCGGGTCGGCGTACTACGCGCCGTCGGCGGCGGCGGCCCGGATGGCGAAGGCCGTCGCCGAGGACTCGGGCGAGGTCATGCCGGTCTGTGCCTGGGTGGACGGCGAGTACGGCATCTCCGGTGTCTACCTCGGGGTGGAGGCCGAGATCGGTGCCCAGGGCGTCAAGCGCGTGGTGGAGACCGACCTCGACGCCGACGAACTGGCCGCTCTCAAGGAGGCCGCCGAGGCCGTCCGCGCCAAGCAGGCGGACGTCGCGTCCATGTGACCCCGACGAGTTGAGCTGACCAGGAGGTTCGCGTCTCGGACAGTTGATCCGAGGGGCGAACCTCCTGGTCATTGCGGCGGTTTGGCGGTGGCGATCAGGGTGGTCAGGCCGTCGAGGACGCGGGCCAGACCGAACTCGTACGCCTGGTCGGGGTGGTACGCGGCGTTCTGCGCGGCACCGGCCGCGGCGCCGACCCGGACGGCGGTCGGAAAGCGCCGCTCGTCGAGCACCTGCGCCAACAGGGGGGCGTTCGCCGTCCACCACTGTTCGTCCGTCCAGGCGCTCTCCTGCTGGGCGGAGCGCGACTCGGCCGCCGAGCGGGCGCCAGCCCGCACGAAGTCGAGGACGAAGGTCAACGCGGCGTCGCGGGCCACGTCGTCCAGTCCGGTGCCGTCGAAGGCACGCAGCTCGTACTCGTACTTCGCCATCTGGCCCGGTCCGAGCGGCGGGCGGCCGGTGGCGACCTCGGCCGCCCAGGGGTGGGCGGTGAAGAGGGCCCGGTTGTCCGCCGCCACCGCTGCCACCCGCGCCCGCCAGGGGTCGCCGGAGCGGTCCGGCCGGGGCATGCCGGTGTAGATCGCGTCCAGCATCAGGTCGAGCAGCTCGGCCTTGCCCGGGACGTAGGTGTAGAGGGTCATCGGCGCCACGCCGACGGCCTGGGCGAGCGCGCGCATGGTCACCGCGTCCAGCCCTTCGGCGTCCGCCAGCTCGATCGCGGCGGTCACGATGTCGTCCAGTGAGCGGCCCGGGCGGGGGCCACGACGCGGGACGTCGCCGGTCTGGCGCCAGAGCAGGCGCAGGGTGTGAGCGGGGTCTCCGCCTCCGGTGCGGTGGTCGGGCACCCCACGATCTTCGCAGGTCGATTCGCCGTACGCAGTACGGTGTACAATGTACGTAGTTATTGTCTCCGCACAGGGGGTGCGCGTGCAGATCACGGCATCGGCGATCTCGCTGAACGTCGAGGACGTGCCGGCCTCGGCCGCGTTCGTCAAGCAGTACTTCGGATTCCACGAGCAGATGTCCGCCGACGGCTTCGTCTCGCTGGCCCGGGACGACGTCGGGTTCAACCTGATCTTCCTCCGTACCGGGTTGGCCAGTCTCCAGCCGGAAAGCCTGCGTACGCAGCGGGCCGAGGGGGTGCTCGTCGCCTTCGTCGTCGACGACATCGACGCCGAGTACGCCCGGCTCACCGCCGCCGGGGTGCCGATCGCCACCCCGATCCAGACCGAACCGTGGGGTGAGCGCTTCTTCCAGGTCACCGATCCCAACGGGGTGATCCTGCAGCTCGTGCAGTGGGTGCACGGGCCGGAGGCCACCGACTGAGCCAGGCGGTCCGGGTGCTGGTGTGCACCGGGCCCGGCGGGGGTACTGCCCCACCGGGCCCGGTGCCCGCCCGTGGCGCCGGCACAGCCGGCGCGGACCGACCGGCGGGCGCAGCGTTCCTCGTCCGAGCCGATCCAGTACGCTCGTACTGCTTGAGCATGTCACCCGAGAGGAGCGCCGGCCGATGGCGAAGATCAAGGTAAACAACCCGGTCGTGGAGCTCGACGGCGACGAGATGACCCGGATCATCTGGAAGCAGATCCGGGAGCAGCTGATCCTGCCCTACCTCGACGTCGACCTGCACTACTACGACCTCTCGATCCAGCACCGCGACGCCACCGACGACCAGGTGACCGTCGACGCCGCCAACGCCATCGCCGAGCACGGCGTCGGCGTCAAGTGCGCCACCATCACCCCGGACGAGGCCCGGGTGGAGGAATTCGGGCTGAAGAAGATGTGGCGGTCGCCGAACGGCACCATCCGCAACATCCTCGGCGGGGTGGTCTTCCGCGAGCCGATCATCATGTCCAACGTGCCGCGGCTCGTGCCCGGCTGGACCAAGCCGATCATCATCGGCCGGCACGCCCACGGCGACCAGTACAAGGCCACCGACTTCGTCGTCCCCGGTCCGGGCACGGTGACCATCACCTACACCCCCGCCGACGGCTCGGAGCCGGTCGAGATGGAGGTCGCCAACTTCCCCGGTGGCGGCATCGCGATGGGCATGTACAACTACGACGACTCGATCCGGGACTTCGCCCGCGCCTCGTTCCGCTACGGCCTGGACCGCAACTACCCGGTCTACATGTCCACCAAGAACACCATCCTCAAGGCGTACGACGGCCGGTTCAAGGACATCTTCGCCGAGGTGTTCGAGAACGAGTTCAAGGCCGAGTTCGACGCCGCCGGGCTCACCTACGAGCACCGGCTGATCGACGACATGGTCGCGGCCGCGCTCAAGTGGGAGGGCGGCTACGTCTGGGCCTGCAAGAACTACGACGGTGACGTGCAGTCCGACACCGTCGCGCAGGGCTTCGGCTCGCTCGGCCTGATGACCTCCGTCCTGCTCTCGCCCGACGGTCGCACCGTCGAGGCCGAGGCCGCCCACGGCACCGTCACCCGGCACTACCGGCAGTGGCAGAAGGGCGAGAAGACCTCGACCAACCCGATCGCGTCGATCTACGCCTGGACCCGGGGCCTGGCCCACCGGGGCAAGCTGGACGACACCCCGGCGGTCACCGAGTTCGCCAACACCCTGGAGCAGGTCATCGTCGACACCGTCGAGGGCGGCCAGATGACCAAGGACCTCGCGCTGCTGATCTCGCGCGACGCGCCGTGGCAGACCACCGACGAGTTCATGAACACGCTCGACGAGAACCTGGCGCGCCGCCTGGCCGCCTGAGGCTCACCGCGGTACGCCGAGCCCGCCGGCCCGAGCGCCGGCGGGCTCGGCGGCTCATGACGGCGGCGTGTCGCGACCGACGCGCCAGTCGGCGTCACTTCGTCCGGCGCGCCTCGTTGACCTGAGTGGACGAGATGCCAGTCCCGTCCAGGAAGGTTGACAGTCGCCACCGCGCGACGCGCGTGCCCAGCAGCCAGCCTTCCCGGCTGTCGAGTACAGCCAGCCGTCCCTTCCCTGCGGGGGGCCCTGTCCCGGGCCCCCCGCGCCCTGCTGCCTCCAGCCCTGCCGGCGCAGGACACCTGGCACGGGCGGGCACGGTCTCCTGCGACGACCGTCACACCGCGCGCAGCAGCTCGGCGGCCCGTTCCGGGGCGATGTCGTTGATGAAGACGCCCATGGCCGACTCGGAGCCGGCGAGGTACTTCAGCTTGTCGGCGGCCCGCCGGACGCTGAACAGCTGCAGGTGCAGATGCCCCAGCTCACGCTCGACGCGTACCGGTGCCTGGTGCCAGGCGGCGATGTAGGGCATGGGCGTGTCGAACAGCCCGTCGAAGCGACGCAGCAGGTCCAGGTAGAGCGGCCCGAACGCGTCGCGTTCCGCGTCGGTGAGCGCCGGCAGGTCGGGCACCGTCCGGTGCGGCGCGAGGTGCACCTCGAACGGCCACCGGGCGGCTGCCGGGACGTACGCCGTCCAGTGCTGGTTCGCCGCCACCACCCGCTCGCCGGTGGCGCGTTCGGCGGCCAGCACGTCGGCGTAGAGATTGCCGCCACCGGTGCGCTCGGCGTGCCGGCGGGCCGCGTCCAGCAACGACCGCGTCCGGGGGGTGATGAACGGGTACGCGTAGATCTGCCCGTGCGGGTGGTGCAGCGTCACCCCGATCTCCACGCCCCGGTTCTCGAAGCAGAAGACCTGCTCGACGCCGGGGAGCTTGCCGAGCACCGTGGTCCGGTCGGCCAGCGCGTCCAGCACGGTACGCACCCGGCTCGGCGGCAGCGCGGCGAAGGAGGCGTCGTGGTCGTCGGTGAAGCAGACCACCTCGCAGCGCCCCTGCCCCGGTCGGGCCGCGGTGAACGGGGTGATCGCCGCCGGCTCCGCCACCACCCGCTCGCTCAGCGCCGGGAACCGGTTCCCGAAGACCGCGACCGCGTACTCCGGGGCCGGGATCTCGCTGAGCCGGTCCGCCGTCGAGGGGCAGAGCGGGCACTGGTCGGCCGGGGGGAGGAAGGTCCGGGTCTGCCGGTGTACCGCCAGCGCCACCCACTCGTCGGTGAGCGGGTCGTAACGCAGTTGGGAGGCGGGTGGGGGAGGCGGCAACGGGCGCCGGTCCGGCTGGTCCCGGACGGCGTCGTCGCGCTCGTCGAAGTAGATCAGTTCGCGGCCGTCGGCCAGGCTGATCGCCGTACGCTTCATCGTGGAGTCCCGCCGTCGGGGACCGGCACGACGATCAGCTCGCCGACCCGGTCGCTGAGCACTCGTCGGGCCTGCGGCGTCAACCGGTCGTCGGTGACCAGCACATCCGCGGTGCCCAGGTCGGCGATGGCGGAGATGCCCACCGTCTGCCACTTGGTGTGGTCGGCGAGCACCACCAACCGGTCCGCCGCCGCGACGAGCGCCCGGTTCGTCTCGGCCTCGGTCAGGTTCGGGGTGGTGAAACCGGTCCGCTCGGTTATCCCGTGCACGCCGAGGAAGAGCAGGTCGAGGTGCAGGGTGCGGACGGCGCCGACGGCAAGTGGCCCGACCAGGGCGTCGGAGGGAGTGCGTACCCCACCGGTCAGCACCACCGTCTGGTCGGCGCGGCCCCGCTCGTGCAGGATGTCGGCCACCGGCAGCGAGTTGGTCACCACGGTCAGCGCCGGCACGTCGACCAGATGCCGCGCCAGCTCGGCGGTGGTGGTGCCGGCGGAGAGCGCGATCGCTGCTCCGGGGCGGACCAGCTGGGCGGCCCGCGCCGCGATGGCCGTCTTCTCGGCCTGCTGGCGTACCGACTTGGCCTGGAAGCCCGGCTCGTCGGTGGCGCCGGCGACGGTGGCGCCACCGTGCACCTTGGCGAGCAGCCCACGTTCGTGCAGCAGGTCCAGGTCGCGGCGGACGGTCATCTCGGAGACGCCGAACTCGGCGGCCAGTTCGCCGACGCGCACACCGCCGGTCACCCGGACCCGGTCGAGGATCGCCGCATGGCGTTGCCGCGCAAGCATCGACCCCTCCCCGCAGTCACATGAGCGAACACATCCGAACAGAAACAAACACTAGCGTCCGGAGTCGATCACTGGAAGGGCGCTGTCCCGGGCGTCAGAGGGCGGGCAGCCGCGGCTCCACCCAACCGGTCTCGGTCAGGTGGTGCAGGACCCGCTGCACCGCCTCGTCGACGGTCAGATCGGTGGTGTCCAGCACCAGATCCGCGTCGGTCGGCTCCTCGTACGGGTCGTCGATGCCGGTCATCCCGGTGAGCAGTCCCGCCCTGGCCCGGGCGTACAGGCCCTTGCGGTCGCGCTTCTCGCAGACCTCCAGTGGCGTGGCGACGTGCACCAGCACGAACCCGGCCCCCGCCGCCATCGCCATCTCCCGGGCGATCGCCCGGGCCTGGGCGTACGGGGCGATCGGGCAGCAGATGCCGATCCCGTGGTGCCGGGCGATCTCGGCGGCGACCCACCCGATCCGTCGCACGTTCGTGTCCCGGTCGGCCCTGCTGAAGCCCAGCCCGGCGGTCAGCTCGCGACGCACCACGTCGCCGTCGAGCAGCGTGACCGTACGCTCGCCCTCCTCGCGCAGCGCGTCGGCGAGCCCCCGGGCGACAGTCGACTTGCCGGAACCGGAGAGCCCGGTCAGGAACACCACCAGGCCACGGTGCCGCCGGGGCGGTCGGGCCCGACTCAACTCCTTGGCCACCGCCGGAGGGGTGTGCCACTCGGGCAGCGGGAAACCCCGGTCCAGCAGGTCCTCGATCTCCGCCTGGCTGAGCGCCAGTCGCCGGTTGCGCGGCGGGATGTCATCGCGCCAGCGCCACTGGCCGTCCCGGTTGTCGTAGGCCAGCTCACGGGGCACCAGCACCCGCAGCCCGGCCCCGGAGAGCATCTCGCCGGTGGAGAGCAGGTGGGTGACGCCGTACGCGGCGGAGACCCGGGCCAGCAGCAGGGCGTCACTGATCTCGTCGCGTCGCCGGGAGAACGGCACGGCGACCAGGGTCGCCGGAGGCATCCGGTCCCGGGCGGCGAACACGCTGCGGACCAGCGCCTCCGGCGGCAGTCCGCCGGTGCCGTCCTCGCCCACCGGAATCATGATCAACAGGTGGGCGCTCAGGGTGCGTACCGCGTGCGCGATCTGGGCCAGTTGCGGCCGGTGCAGCGGGCGGTCGGCGACCACCCCGAGCACCCGACCCGGCGGCAGCATCGCGCGGATCTCCTCGGGCGTACGCCGCAACCGCTGGAACGGGCCGTGAGCGCCGTCGCCCAGCCGGCGCACGGTGCCGCCGACCCCGGCCACCGCGTCGCGGATCGACCAGACGTCGGCCACCTCCAGGGCCGCCATCGGTGCGCCCTCGCTGTCGGTGAGTACCAGGGCCCGACGGGCCGGATCGGTGAGGTCGAGTTGCTGCGCCAGCGTCGCGGGCACCTGAAGGGTGACGGCGACCGGCCACGGGGTGTCGTCGACCAGCCGGCCCCGGCGGCTGACCGAGACCAGGTCGGCCCGGGTCATGAAGCCGGTCAGCGGCGCGTACGCACCGATCAGCAGCAGCTCGAGATCCGCGAGCTCACCGGGACGCGGCGTGTACGTCGGTGCCTCCCGCAGCACCTCGTCGGGCAGCACCCACCCGTTGCTCATCAGACCCCCAACTCCGGCGACCGGCACACAGTTTCGCAGCCGGCCGCCGATCGGTCGAGAGCGCCACCACGTCCGCCGGGCCACCGGTGCCGACGGGTGCCCGTCGTCCCGCGAGTCGACTGCTCACAGCGGCCGGCAACCGGGCTGGCAGTGCCCGTCGCCGGCCGCTCCGCGCGCTCGACCTCAACCCAGGGTGGCCGCTCCGAACGAGACGGCGAACCGCTTGCACCAGATGGAGACGCTTGTCAGGTCGGTCAGCTTGACGTCGTCCGGGATCGCGTAACCCTGGTCGCCACGATTGCCCTTGAGCCGCCCCAACTCGACCCAGCGGCCGTCGTCGAACACGTGCCACCCGTCCCGACCCTCGATCACCGGCTGGTCGGTCAGCCAGACCCGCAGGTCCGGGCCGTTGGAGGTGTTCAGACCGACCAACTCCAGCCGGTGCCGCCCGTCGGCGGTGCGCACGATGCGCGCGCTGCCGGAGGTGTCGTGTTCGTGACTGACGAAATCACCGGAGCTGACCAGCGTCGCCGCCGTGGCGTCGGGGGAGGCGGGCGCGGCGGAACCGGTCGGCGCGGCGGAGTTCGCCGGGGTGGCGACCGTCGTCAGTCGCTCGGACACCTCGGCGTCGGTCAGCAGCTTCCAGGGCTGGAACCAGTACAGACCGAAGGCCGAGCCGGCGGCCACGACGGTGATCGCGATCCACGTCAACGGGGTGCGGAACAGGCGGCGACTGAGCATGTCCCAGTTTGTCGCGGGTGACCGCGCCGTGTCAGCCGCGCAAACCTTACGAACTGCGAACCGACTGCCGGGCGCGGCGGAGTCGTCGGCGCACGGCCCGCTTCAGCCGTTGCCACCGCCCGGCCCTGGCCGACGGCGGCCGCCGCCTCTCGACCACGGTCAGCGTGCCGTCGGCGGCACAGGACACCGCCAGCGGTAGCTTCGCGTCCCGGGTCAGCCCGGCGGCGGTGAGCCGCGCCTTCAGGGTCCACTCGCCGTGGGACCGACCGTCGTCGAGCGAACGGAAGTCCGCGGTCGCCTGTCCGCGCCACCGCAGGTGCGACTCGCCGGACGCGGCGGTCACCCGATCGACCTCGAAGCTCACCGGGAGGAAGAACTCGTCGCCGTCGAGCCGCCGGGCGATGACTTCGAGCTTTGCCCGGTTCAACTCGTCGGTGCAGTCCAGCAACTCGTCCGCGATGCCGCTGACCGGCAGGACGAGTCGATCCCGACCGCCGATGTCGGTGTAGGAGACAGGTCCGGTGCGGGTCCGGAGTTTTCCGGTGAGCGTGACCGTCAACGTGTTGTCGGTCGACTCGTGCGCGGTCATCCGGACCTGGGCGCGAATCCCGGCCTCCCACTCGGCCAGCCGGAACAGCTCCTCCACCAGGCCCTGCTCGGCAAGACTCGCGATGGTGCGCTCAAGCGCCGGTAGCGCACCGGCGACCCCCGGCGCGAAGTGCTCTCGGATGGTCTTCTGCACCTGCACGACGACCTGCTCGGCCCAGTCCCGGGGCGCATCGCGCAGACGCGCGCCGCGTAGCCGGCGAATCATGGCGCTGCGCAGCCAGCGCCGGTGCATCTTGTCTCGCAGCGGCCCCGGTTCGGTATGCGCGTCGACGATGTCGAGCACCTCGCGGAGGCTGCCGAAGTAGCCGGCGGGCTCCAACCGGTTGGCGGTCAGGTTGGCACCGTCGGAACGCCGCGCGTGGTGGTAGCACGTGTAGTCCGACAGGACGCAGGTGCGGCGGGAGAGCAGATACGCCCGGGTGACCAGATGATGGTCCTCCAGCCGTTTGCGGCCCTCCTCCGGGAATCGTAGGTCGTGTTCGAGCAGGAACGCCCGGCGGAACATCTTGTGGCAGGTGAGGCTCTCCATCAGCGGGGACTTGTCCAGCTTGGCGTCGGGACGGTTGACCCGGAACAGCGACCGGGGCACCGACCGGCCATGCCCGGCCATCCGGCCGATCGCGATGTCCGCGTCGTTCTCTCTGGCGTACCCGTACAGCCGCTCCAGGGCCTCGTCGGCGAGCCAGTCGTCGTCGTCGACGAACTGGACGTACTCCCCGCGAGCCTCGGCCACCCCCAGGTTGCGCGGGCGGGACGGCCAGCCGGAGTGTTCGACATGCAGCACGCGAAGGTGCGGGTGGGCGGCGGCCAACTCGTCCAGCCGGGCGGGCGTGGAGTCGGTGGAACCATCGGCCACAAAGATCGCCTCGAACTCGGTGGCGGGCAGCGACTGGCGCAGCAGCGAGTCGATGAGCTTGTCGATTGAGGTGCCCGGGTTGTACGTGGGTACCACCACTGTCACCTTGAGTAAACCGTCGGTCATTGCTCTCCCGATGAGTGCGTTGTCTTCACGGCCTCCACATGACGGACAGTCTGTCTCAGCAACCTCCACTCGTGGGGCACCGGCTGCCACCGGGCACGCCCCGGCGGCTGCCTCCCTAGGGGGAGTCGGCGTACCGGTATCAGGGGAAACGGGGGTTGCTTCCGGAGCGCGGCGCATTGTCCGACACCTCTAGGCTGACGACGTGACACTGATCGCAACCGAGTCGTTGACGAAGGTCTACGGCGGCGGGGTCACCGCACTGTCCGATCTGACGGTCGCGGTGGAACCAGGGATCGTCGGTCTGGTCGGCGCCAACGGCGCCGGCAAGTCGACCCTGATCAAGCTGCTGCTCGGCCTGCTCACTCCCACCCGCGGCCGGATCCAGGTACTGGGCCTGGACCCGACCGCCGATACGGCGGCGGTGCGGGCCCGGGTCGGCTACATGCCCGAGCACGACTGCCTGCCGCCCGATCTCTCCGCCGCCGAACTGGTCACCCACCTGGGGCGGATCAGCGGCCTGCCACGCACCGTCGCCCGGGAACGGGCCTCCGAGGCGCTACGCCACGTGGGTCTGCACGAGGAACGCCACCGGCCGGTGGGCGGCTACTCCACCGGTATGAAGCAGCGGGTCAAGCTCGCTCAGGCGCTGGTGCACGATCCCGACCTGCTGCTGCTCGACGAGCCCACCAACGGCCTCGACCCGGCCGGACGGGACGCGATGCTCGCGCTGGTACAGCGGATCGGCACCGAGTTCGGCATCTCCGTACTCGTCTGCTCGCACCTGCTCGGCGAGGTCGAGCGGATCTGCGACACCCTGGTCGCCATCGAGGGCGGGCGGCTGCTGCGGGCCGACCACATCGCCGCCATGACCTCGGCCACCGACGTGCTCGCGGTCGAGGTCAGCGAGGGCACCGAGGCGCTGGCAACCCGGCTGGCGGCGCTCGACCTGCCGGTCGGCCGGGAAGGCAGGCTGCTGCTGGTGCCGCTGGCCGACCAGGGCACCTACGACCTGATCCTCGGTGCGGTGGCCGAGCTGGACCTGCCGTTGCACCGGCTGGACCAGCGGCGGCACCGGGTGGCCGAACTCTTCGCCCGGAGGGAGCACAGCCATGCCTGAGCCGACCGGCGTCATCCACGACATCGGCTACCAGCGCTACACCGGTCCCCGGCTCGGCCGCCGACACGTCTTCGGGGCGCTGTACCTGCACGGGGTGCGGACCGCCTTCGGGCTGGGTCGCAGCGCCAAGGCGAAGATCTTTCCCTGGCTGGTGGTCGGCATCGTGCTGCTGGTCGCCGCCGCGGTGACCGCGATCCGCAGCCAGATCGGCGAAGTGATCATGACGTACGCCCAGTTCGCCGACGCGATGAGCTGGCTGGTCATCTTCTTCGTCGCGGTGGCCGCGCCCGAACTGGTCTCCCGGGACATGCGCAGCGGGGTGCTGCCGCTGTACTTCTCCCGGCCCCTGCCGCACGCCGACTACCCGCTGGCCAAGCTGCTCGCGCTCGCCACCGCACTCTTCCTGCTGCTCGGCGCGCCGCAACTGCTGATGTTCCTCGGCGGTGCCTTCACCGCCGACGGCATGGGCGCGGTCTGGGACGAGCTGCTGGACCTGCTGCCCGGGCTGCTGTACGCCGGACTGTGGGCGGTGGTCTTCTCCTCGGTCGGTCTGCTGATCGCCTCGCTGACCGGCAAGCGGGCCTTCGCCGCTGGCGGGATCGTGGCCGTGTTCCTGATGACCACGCCGATCGTCGGCATCCTGACGGTCCTGCCCTCGCAGACGGCGAACCAGCTCGCCGGCATCGCCTCGCCGCCCACCCTGGTGCAGGGCGTCGGCCTCTGGACGATGCGCGACCTGCTGGTCACCGAGGCCAACACCGCCGACCTCGACCTCGGGCCGTTCGGCCCGGTGTACGCGCTGGCCGCCGTCGCGCTCGTGGCGGGCTGCGTCGCCCTGCTGCTGGCCCGCTACAAGAAGGTGGCCGCACGATGACCATGACGAACACCGCCGCACCGGCGGCCACCACCACCAGCACCCTCGACCTGGCCGGCGTCTCCCGCTGGTACGGCAACGTGGTGGCGGTGAACAACGTGAGCATGAGCCTCGGGCCGGGGGTGACCGGGCTGCTCGGCCCCAACGGGGCAGGCAAGACCACCCTGCTGCACATGATGGCCGGCTTCCTCACCCCGTCCCGGGGCGCGGTGACCCTGGACGGCCGGCCCACCTGGCGCAACCCTGAGGTCTACCGGCGACTCGGTCTGGTGAGCGAGCGGGAGGCGGTGCACAGCTTCCTCACCGCGTACGAGTTCGTGCTGGCCACCGCGAAGCTGCACAAGCTGCCGGATCCGCAGGCCGCGGCCCGCCGCGCCATCGACCTGGTGGAGATGGCCGACGCCCAGGACCGCCGCATCGGCACCTACTCCAAGGGCATGCGGCAGCGCACCCGGGTGGCGGCGGCGCTGGTGCACGACCCGCAGGTGCTGCTGCTGGACGAGCCGTTCAACGGCATGGACCCGCGCCAGCGGTTGCACATGATGGAGTTGCTGCACTCCCTCGGCGACGCGGGTCGGACGATCCTGTTCAGCTCACACATCCTGGAGGAGGTCGAGCAGGTCTCCGGCACGGTCCAGGTGATGGTCGCCGGCCGGCTGGCCGCCTCCGGCGACTTTCGGACCATCCGGCGGCTGATGACCAACCGGCCGCACGTCTTCGCCATCCGTTCCACCGACGACCGGGCGCTGGCCGTCGCGTTGATGGCCGAGACGTCGGTGAGCGGGGTCGAGTTGGGGCGCGACGGCCTGACCGTACGCGCCGGTGACTACGGCGCCTTCACCCGGATGCTGCCGAAGGTCGCGCTGGCCCGGGGCATCCGGGTCCAGCAACTGATACCCGAGGACGAGTCCCTGGAGAGCGTCTTCTCCTACCTGGTGGAGGCCTGATGTCCACTGTCTCCTGGATCACCGTGCGCGGCCTGTTCGGGCGTCGTCGGTTCCTGCTGCTGCTGCCGCTTCCGGTACTCCTGGTGGGGCTGGCCGTGCTCTCCCGGGGGCTCGGGGTCGAACCCACGGACTGGGGTCCGCCGGTGCTGGTCGGCCTCGGGTTGGCCGTGGTGCTGCCGGTTGTCTCCCTGATCGTCGGCACCGGCGTGCTCGGCGCCGAGATCGACGACGGCACGGTGGTGCACGTGCTCACCACGCCACTGCCGCGCTCGCAGATCGTGCTGCCGAAGCTGGCCGTCGCGGCCGGGGTCACCGCGGTCACCGTCGCGGTCCCGCTGTTCGCGGCGGGCCTGCTGGCCGATTCGGTACGCCTCGGCGCGGCGCTCGCCGTCGCCGCGTCGGTCGGTGCGCTGGCCTACACGGCGTTGTTCGTGGCGGCCAGCCTGCTCACCCGGCGACCGGTGCTGCTCGGTCTGGTCTACGTGCTGATCTGGGAGGGGCTGCTCAGCAACGTGGTCACCGGCACCCGGGTGCTGTCGATCCAGCACTACGTGATCGCTTTGGCCGACCGGCTCGCTCCGACCGACCTGCTCGCCACCACGGTCTCCGTGCCGGTGGCGGCGGTGATGACCGCACTCATCATCCTCGCCGCCACCTTCCTCTCCATCGACCGCCTCCGCTCCTTCTCGGTAGCCGGCGAAACCAGCTGACCTACGTTCAGGCGGGTGTCGGGAGGCAGCACTTTCGGGGGAAGTGCTGCCTCCCCGGCTGTCGAGGCAGCACGTCTCCCGATGTTGCGCGGCTGCCTCAGAAGGCGCAGGCGATGACCAGTTCGGGGGTGCGGTCGGGGAGCAGGTCGAGCTTGTTGATGCGGCCGGCGGCGCGCAGGTCGTCGATGACCAGCGTGAGCTGGTCGAGCAGGGCCGCCGGGCCGAGCGCCTCGGCCAGCGGCACCTCCGCCCTCATCGACAGCTTCCGCTCGGACTTGGCCCGGCGGACCTGCCCCAGCGCATCGGCGGCGAGCCGGAGCAGGTGTGGATCACCGTCACCCTGGATCGTCCGGCCCACCTCGTACGTGGTCGGCCATGGCGCGCGGTGCACCGAGCCGTACCGCCACCACGACCAGACCTCCTCGGTCGCGTACGGCAGCACCGGCGCGAACAGCCGCAACTGCACCGACAGCGCGGTGGCCAGCGCCGCGCGGGCCGAGTCGGCCCCGGCCCCGCTGCCGTAGGCGCGTTCCTTCACCAACTCGATGTAGTCGTCGCAGAACCGCCAGAAGAACGACTCGGTGGCCTGGAGCGCGGCCGTGTGGTCGTACCCCTCGAACGCCGTCGTCGTAGTGGCCACCACCTCGGACAGTTCGGCGAGCATGGCCCGGTCGAGTGGTTCGGTCGCCGGGGCGCGCAGCGCGTCGGCGGCGCCCAGGCCGAGCGCGAACTTCGACGCGTTGAGCAGCTTGGTGGCCAACCGCCGGCCGATCCGGATCTGGGCCGGGTCGTAGGCCAGGTCGGTGCCGGGCTTGCCGCTGGCCGACCAGTACCGCACCGCGTCCGAGCCGTGCTGTTCCAGCAGCGCCATCGGGGTGACCACGTTCCCCTTGGACTTCGACATCTTCTTGCGGTCCGGGTCGAGGATCCAGCCGGACAGCTCCGCCGTCCGCCAGGGCAGCTCGCCGTGCTCCAGGTGCGACCGGACCACCGTGGCGAACAGCCAGGTGCGGATGATGTCGTGCCCCTGCGGGCGCAGGTCCATCGGGAAGACCCGCCGGTACAGGTCCGGATCCCGTTCCCAGCCGCCGACGATCTGCGGGGTCAGCGACGAGGTGGCCCAGGTGTCCAGCACGTCCGGGTCGCCGACGAAACCGCCCGGCACTGCGCGCTGCGACTCGTCGTACCCGGGCGGGGTGTCCTCGGACGGGTCGATCGGCAGCGCGGACTCCGCCGGCGTGAGAGGCTGGGTCCAGTCCGGTTCGCCAGCGTCGTCGAGCCGGTACCACACCGGCACCGGCACCCCGAAGTAGCGTTGCCGGCTGACCAGCCAGTCCCCGGTCAGACCGCCCACCCAGTGCTCGTAGCGGTGCCGCATGTGCTCCGGCACCCAACGCAGCTCCCGGCCGCGGGCCAGCAGTTCCTCCCGCAGGTCGGTGTCGCGGCCACCGTTGCGCAGGTACCACTGCCGGGTCGAGACGATCTCCAAGGGGCGGTCGCCCCGCTCGTAGAACTTCACCGGATGACTGATCGGACGCGGCTCGCCGACCAGATCGTCCGCCTCGGTGAGCTGCTCCACCACGATTCGCCGGGCACCGTTCACGGTCTGCCCGGCCAGCGCCGCGTACGGCCGCGCGGGCACCCCCGCCGGTGGCTCCGGCGACAGCCGGCCGTCCCGGCCGATCACCACCCGGGTGTCCAGGTCCAGGTCCCGCCACCAGGTCACGTCGGTCAGGTCACCGAAGGTGCAGACCATCGCGATGCCGGTGCCCTTGGCCGGGTCCGCCAGCGGGTGCGCGCGCACCGGCACCTCCACCCCGAAAACGGGGGTACGCACAGTCGCGCCGACCAGGTCCGCGTACCGCTCGTCGTCGGGGTGGCAGACCAGCGCGACGCAGGCCGGCAGCAGCTCCGGCCGGGTGGTGGCGATCAGCACCGCCCGCCCGCCGGGGCCGTGGAAGCGCAACCGGTGGTACGCGCCGGGGCGTTCCCGGTCCTCCAGTTCGGCCTGTGCGACGGCGGTGGCGAAACCGACGTCCCACAGTGTCGGTGCCTCGGCCTGGTACGCCTCGCCCCGGGCCAGGTTGCGCAGGAACGCCCGCTGGGAGGTGGCCCGGGCCACCGGGCCGATGGTGGTGTACATCAGCGACCAGTCCACCGACAGGCCGAGCCGCCGCCACAGCGCCTCGAAGACCTGCTCGTCGGCGACGGTCAGCCGCTCGCACAGCTCGATGAAGTTACGCCGGGAGATGGGGTTCGGGTTCTTCCGCGCGGCGTCGTCGACAGGGTCGCCCGGCGGTGCCCAGTCCGGGTCGTACGGCAGCGACGGGTCACAGCGCACCCCGTACACGTTCTGCACCCGACGTTCGGTGGGCAGCCCGTTGTCGTCCCAGCCGATCGGGTAGAAGACCGTCCGGCCGCGCATCCGCTGGAACCGGGCGACCAGGTCGGTGTGCGTGTACGAGAAGACGTGCCCCATGTGCAACTCGCCCGATACGGTCGGCGGCGGGGTGTCGATCGCGTATACGTCCGACCGCTGCCTGCTGCGGTCGAACGCGTACGTGCCCTCCTCCTGCCAGCGGCGCGACCAGGTCTCCTCGAGCCCGTCCAGGGTCGGACGCTCGGGGACGCCGGTGCGGGCCGTCCTCGCCGTATCAGTCATTCGCCGATCGTAGGCACCGGGACCGTGCCGGGCACGCCATTACCTGATCACGAACGGGTCAGAGCAGCGAGTCACGCCACTGACGGTGCAGGTCGGCGTACCGGCCCCCACCCGCGATCAGCTCGGCCGGCGGCCCGTCCTCGACGATCCGGCCCTGGTCGAGGACCAGCACCCGGTCGGCGGTCTCCACCGTGGAGAGCCGGTGCGCGATCACCAGCGCGGTCCGGTCCCGCAGGATGCTGCCGAGCGCGTGCTGCACCAGACGTTCGGTCGGCACGTCGAGCGACGAGGTGGCCTCGTCGAGGATCAGCACCGCCGGGTCGGCCAGGAACGCCCGGGCGAAGGCGACCAACTGCCGCTGTCCGGCGGAGAGCCGGCCACCGCGCCGGTGCACCTGGGTGGCGTACCCGTCGGGCAGCGCCGAGATGAAGTCGTGCGCGCCGATCGCCCGGGCGGCGGCCTCGACGGCGTCGTCGTCGGCGTCCGGGCGACCGAACCGGATGTTGTCCGCGATGGTGCCGCCGTACAGGTGGGTCTCCTGGGTGACCAGCACCATCGCCCGACGCAGGTCCGCGTCGGCCACCTCCCGCAGATCCACACCGCCGAGCGTCACCGTGCCGGTGTCCGGGTCGTGGAACCGGGCGAGCAGCTTGGCGACGGTGGACTTGCCGGCGCCGGTCGGCCCGATCAGGGCCACGGTCTGCCCGGCGGGAACGGTGAGGTCCAGCTCGGTGAGGATCGGCGAGTCCGGGCGGTACCCGAACGACACCGCGTGGAAGCGGACCGCGCCGCGGGTGGGGCCGTCGGGCAGCGGCACGGGTCGGGTCGGTTCGGCGACCGAGGGCCGCTCGTCGAGCACCCCGGCGAGCTTCTCCAGCGCCGCCGTCGCCGACTGGAGTGAGTTGTAGAACTGGCTCAACTCCTGCATCGGCTCGAAGAACCGACGCAGGTAGAGCAGGAAGGCGGCGAGCACACCGACCCCGGTCTCGCCGCCCACCACCCGGGCACCGCCATAGCAGAGCACCACCGCGACGGTGACGTTGCCGATCAGCTTGATGCCCGGTGAGTAGGTCGCGATCAGGTGGAACGCGTGCCGGCTGGACCGCCGGTAGTCGTCGCTGACCGAGTCGAAGATGTGCTGGTTGCGGGCCTGGCGGCGGTACGCCTGCACCGTCCGGATACCCCGCATCGACTCCACGAAGTGGACGATGACGAGCGCCATCGCCTCCCGGGTACGTCGGTACGCCGAGGCCGAGGCCCGAGCGAACCAGCGGGACAGCCAGAACAGCAGCGGGAAGGCGAGCAGGGTCACCGACGCCAGTGGCAGGTCCAGCCAGAGCAGGATGCCGGCCACCGAGACGATCGTCAGAGCGGCCATCACCAGGCTCTCCACACCCCCGTCCACCAACTCGGCTATCGAGTCGATGTCACTGGTCAGGCGCGAGATCATCCGCCCGGACGTGTACCGCTCGTGGAACGCCACCGGTAGGTGCAGGAAGTGCGCGTACACCCGGCGGCGCAGGTCGAGCAGGACGGCCTGGCCGATGCGGGCGGAGATGGAGAGGAAGCCGCGCCGGGCCGCGTACTCGATGCCGGCGGCGGCGGCGAACGAGACGGCCACGGTGATCAGCGGGCCGGGCTGGCCGGCCCGCAGCGGCTCGATCGCCCGGTCGATGCCGAGCATGACCAGGTACGGCCCGGACATGGCCGCCGCGTTCTGGGTCAACAGCAGCGCGACCGCCGTGCCCAGCCGGGCCCGGTGCGGGCGCAGCACGTCCGCCAGCAGCGCGCGGCTGCGGGTCCGCAGCCGTGCCACCGCCGCCGGGTCGGTGTCCTCGGCGAGGCTGCGGTCGGCGTGCGGATCCGGTGCCACCCCTCGCCAGTGGGCCGGGTCCGCCTCGGGCGGTGGATCCGGTACGGCTGACGCGGCGGTCACGAGAGCACCAGGGGAGAGCTGCCGGGTGTCGGATCGGCCGATGTGGGTGTCCCGGCGATCGGCGTCGCGGCCGGCTCGGCGCAGAGCAGCCCGCGGTAGGTGGGCACGGTGTCGAGCAGTTCGGCGTGGGTGCCGACGGCGGTGATCCGGCCGTGCTCCAGCAGTGCGACCCGGTCGGCCAGGGCGATGGTGGAGGGGCGGTGCACCACCAGCAGCGCGGTGGTGTCGCGCAGCACCCGCCTGAGCGCCGACTCCACCAGCGCCTCGGTGTGCACGTCGAGCGCGGAGAGCGGATCGTCGAGGACGAGCACAGCCGGTCGGATCAGCACCGCGCGGGCCAGGGCGAGTCGTTGCCGCTGGCCGCCGGAGAGCGACAGGCCCTGCTCTCCGAGCCGGGTACGCAACCCCCACGGCAGGTCGTGGGCGAACTCGGCCTGGGCCAGTGCCAGGGCGGCCCGGACCTCGTCCTCGTCGGCGTCGGGCCGGCCCAGGGTGAGGTTCTCCCACACCGACATGGAGAACAGCGTCGGCTCCTCGAAGGCGACCCCGACCAGACCGCGCAGCGAGTCCAGCCGCAGTTCGCGCAGGTCGTGCCCGTCGAGGGTGATGCGGCCGGCGCTCACCTCGTGCAGCCGGGGTACCAGGGACAACAGGGTGCTCTTGCCGCTGCCGGTGGCACCGACCACGGCCATCGTCTCGCCGGGTTCGACGGTGAGATCGAGACCGCGCAGCACCGGGGCGGCGCTGCCCGGATAGCGGAAGGTCACCGCCTCGAAGCGGAGCCGACCGCGGACCGTCGAGCGGGCCAGGGCGACGGCGATCGGGGGGTCGACGATGGCTGGCCGGGTGTCGAGCACCTCCTGGATCCGGTCGGCGGCGGTGGCCGCCTCCTGCCCGTTGGCGATGATCCAGCCCAGCGACTGCACCGGCCAGATCAGCATGAGCTGGAGGCTGACGAAGGCGACGAGCTGACCGATGGTGAGCCGTCCGCCGGCGACCGCCGCGGCGCCGGCCACCAGGACCGTGCCCAGGGTCAGGTTCGGCACCAGGTCGAGCAGCGCGGAGGTGCGGGCGAGCAGCCGGCCCTTGCCGACCCCGGTGTCGTGCAGCGCCTCGGTGGCGGCGGCGAACCGGTCGATCAGCTGCGGCCCCCGCCCGTACGCCTTCATCGTGCGCAGGCCTTGCGCGGTCTCCTCGACAAGCGTGGCCACGTCGCCCTGCTGGTCCTGCATCCGGCGGGAGGCGACGTGATAGTGCCGGCCGAAGCGGCGGGCGATCAGGAACAGCGGCACCGCGCTGGCGGCCACCAGCAGGCCCAGCGCGGGGTGCAACCGGATCAGCAGCACCACCACGACCAGGTAGGTGACCACGTTGAGGACGAGGAAGAACAGGCCGAAGGAGAGGAACCGGCGCAGCACCGACAGGTCGCTGGTGATCCGGGAGAGCAACTGGCCGGACGGCCACCGGTCATGGAAACTGGCCGACAGCCGTTGCAGGTGGGCGTAGACGTCGGTGCGGATGGCCGCCTCCATCGCCACCGAGGACGACGACTGCACCCATCGACGGATGAAGATCAGCAGGGCTTCCGCCAGGCCGAGCAGCAGGGCCAGCCCGGCGAGCAGGAACAGCCCGGTCAGGTCACGCCGGGCCACCGGCCCGTCGACCACCTTCTGCGCGACCAGAGGTACGGCGATGCCGGCGGCCGTGGCGGCCAGCCCGGCCAGCAGCAGCCAAGCGAACTCGCCCGCGTGCGGACGCAGGTAGCGGCGCAGCCGCCAGAGGTTGCGCAGGGGATGTCGACGGATCTCGCCCCGGTCGGCCGGGACGCCGCCGCTCCCCGCAGCCACTACCCGACGGTAGCCGCATCTGGCAGCAACGCCGCTGTCGGCTTGCTGTCAGCTGCCTCGCCGCCCTCCCCGTCCCGCCGTTCGCCGTACTGCCCCCTGCTCGCCGTTGCTCCGCTGCTTGTGGTCCTGCTCCCGCTGGCGCCGCCCTTTCCCCGGCTGGTTCTTGACGCTGCGTGTACGGCACGGTCCGCCGCCCTACTACCCCCCGCACCCTTTGCTCTGCTTGAACCCACGCAACGGTTACCCTCCGCACCGGGTAGCAGCTTCGTGATCGAAGTGCCGTTGCCGCATCACCGCTGCTCAGTGGTCTGTTGCGTGGAGTGAAGCAGAGCAAAGCGCGCGGGTGGGACACCTTTGATCGGCGGGCGACCGGCGGTTGTCGTCGCACCCTGTGATGGTTACCGATTGTGCGCTACTAGCCGGGTCGCTCGTGGTCGAGGAGCCAGCGTTTCACCGGCAGCCCCCAGCGGTAGCCGCCGAGCGTGCCGTCGGTGCGCAGCACCCGGTGACAGGGGACGAAAAGCGCGGCGGCGTTGCGGGCGCAGGCCGCGGCGGCGGCGCGTACCGCGATGGGCCGGCCGGCCAGGGCGGCGTACCCGGTGTAGGTGACCGGCGCGCCCGGTTTGACGTCGCGCAACACCTGCCAGGCATGTGCCATGAACGCCCCGCCGGTGTGCTGTTCCACCGGAACGTCGTCGATCGCGGCCAGGTCGCCGTCGAGGTAGTCGGCGACGGCCGCGCTGACCGGGCCGAGGTCCGGCCGATGTCGCGGCTCACCGCGCAGACTCGGGTGTACGAGCGGCAGCAGGTTCGCCGGGTCCGCGGTGAAACCCGACGCCCGCACCGCGCCGTCGGGGCCGACGAGTACGGTGAACGGCCCGGCGGGGGTGTCGACGACCGTGCTGTCGATCATGCTGCTCGTGGTGTTCGTCCTGCTCATACGGCGCTCCAGGTCTGGATCGATGCTGGCCCGCCCGGGGGACCGAGGCCTGGCCGGGCGGTTGGGTTCGGGTGGGGTCGGCGGCCGGGCTCACGCCGATCGCCAGAGGCGGATGACGGCGTACGACCGCCAGGGACGCCAGCGGCCGGCGTACTCGTCGAGGGTCTTGGGGTTGTCGGTGAGGCCGAGGGCGGCGGCGCCGCGACGTACCGCGAGGTCGGTGGGGAGAAACGTGTCGGGGTCGCCGAGCGCGCGCATGGCCAGGTAGCCGGCGGTCCACGCGCCGACGCCCGGTATCGCGGTCAGCCGCCGCACCGTCTCCTCCCGGTCGCCACCCGGCTCCAGGTCAAGCTCACCGGCCGCGACCGCCCGCGCCACCGCCCGGATCGTCTCGCGCCGCCCACCCGGCATCCGGAACCCCGAATCCGGCACCCCCAGCACCTCCGCCGCGGTGGCGAACCCACGTAGTGACCCGTCCGGTCGACCAAGAACTTCGCGTCGTCCGGAGACGCTCTCCGGGACCGAAACTCCTTGATCAACGGTGCCGGTGTGATCGAGCAGGTGGATGAGGGTGGTGCGGGCGGAGGCCAGGGAGACCTGCTGGGTCGCGATGGCGCGAACGGCCATCTCGAAGCCGTCCACCGCGCGGGGAACGCGTACCCCGGGCTCGGCCGCCACCGGCGCGGCCAGCGCGGGGTCGGCGGCAAGCGTCTGGTCAACGGCAACCGGATCCGCGTCCAAATCGAACAGGCGCCGGCACCGGGCCACGGCGGGGGCCAGGTCGCGCAGATCGGCCAGGCGCAGCGTCGCCGCCACGTGGTCGGTCGCCGGAGTCAGGGTGGCCTCGCCGGGGCCGTGCGGCAACCGCAACCCCGCCGGTACGCCCCGTCGACCACCTCGTCGACCCCGGGCAGCGTGCGCCGGGCGAGGAAGTCCAGCAGCGCGGCGGCGTGCAGCGGCGGCCGGTACGCCAGCCGCAGGGTGACGGTGCCCGCGCCGCCGACCGGCGCGCCGTTTCCGGTGCGCAACTGCGACGGCGGTGCGCCATAGACCGCGCGTACGGTGTCGTTGAACTGCCGGACGCTGCCAAAGCCGGCCGCGAACGCGATCTCGGCCAGCCCCAGCCCGGTCGTCTCGATCAGGGTGCGGGCGGTCTGCGCGCGCTGTGCCCTGGCCAGCGCCAACGGTCCCGCGCCGAGTTCCGCCCGCAGCATCCGGTGCAGGTGCCGTTCGGTGTAGCCGAGCCGGGCGGCCAGCCCGGGTACGCCGTCGCGGTCGACCACGCCGTCGGCGATCAGTCGCATCGCCCGACCCACCACGTCGGCCCGTACGTCCCACTGGGGTGAGCCGGGGGAGGCGTCCGGGCGGCAGCGACGGCACGCGCGCAGCCCGGCCCGCTGGGCCGCTGCCGACGACGGGAAGAATCGCACGTTACGCCGCTTGGGGGTCATCGCCGGACAGGACGGCCGGCAGTAGATCCCGGTCGAGGTCACGCCGGTGTAGAACCAGCCGTCGAACCGCTGGTCACGGCTGTCGACAGCCCGGTAGCACCGCTCGAAGTCCAGTTCCACGTCACCGATGATGCGCCTGCCACCACCCACCCGGCTCGCGGAATTCGGACCACACCCTCCGTCACTCGGCTGGGCGGGACGGGCAGGGGGAGGAGAACTGTCGGTTGTGGTGGGTAGCGTGCGGCCACCAACTCCAGAAGGGTGCGGCAATGGTGAGCGTGGCGGGTCGGGCGGCGTCGGGACACGAGCACCCAGCACCCGACCCGACAGTCGTCGAGGGCTTCTATCGGCGGATGCGCGCCGTGGCTCCGGCCGCGGTCGGTGCCATCGAGCGGGACCGCGCCGACGACCCCGGTCGCGCCTTCGGCGACACCGCCTGCGGCCGGCTGGTGGGCTCGCTCGAACCGGACGGGGTGCGCGCTCTCGGGATGTGGGTGCACCACTGGTGCATGCGCTTCTACGACGACGACACCCGTGCCGCACGGCGGCTGCTCCGGGAGATCGCGGCCCGGCCGACGCTGGGCTGGACGGCCGACGAGGTCCACTGGATGCTGCGTGAGTCGTACGCGGCCAGCCCGGTGGCCGCCGACCGGTTCTCGCTGCCACTCGCCGCAGCGGGTGAACTCGCGCCACGGGTGTCGCCCTGGGCGGGTGGCGGGCCACCGCGCCAGCCTGCACCAGCCGAGCGGGACTGACGCCGCCACCGGCTCCCGACGGGAACGGCAGCGCGGGCGATCTCGTGTGTCGCGGTTTCCGTCACAATCTTCATCTGAACTCCCGCCGGTCGCTTGTTTCGATGTCCAGCGGTCCCGGCGGTACGAAACAGGTAGTTGATCCGACAGGCTGGTTGTCCATTCCCGGTCAGTTGCATAAATGTCGAGGTTGAGCCCTCGGAGTCGAATTGGCGGTCGTCCATGTGACTCTGGCCGCCACTTCGGTGGCTCTTTCTTCTACAGTTCAGGCACCCACGATTGTCGGACTTCTTCGGAGTCGATTCATGACCACAGCCTGGACGGTCGACGCGGTCGGCGCACACCTCACCCTCGATCAGGCCGGGCACGGCGAGATCGTCTTCACGGTGTCCAATCCCGGTGTGACACCGGACACTGCGGTGCTGCGCCTCGCCCCCGACGACGGTGTGTCACCGTCGTGGTTCACCGTCGACCGACCACAGCGCGCCGTCCCTGCCAACAGCACCGTCTCGTACCTGGTGACGGTGAACGTGCCGGCCGAGGTGCCGGCCGGCAGGTACGAGGTGCGTGCGTCGGTCTCCTCGGCCGATTCGCCCCCGGAGGAGAGTTCCCGGTTCAGTGGCCGGGTGGTTGTCGAGGTGCGCCGGCCGGCCGAGCGGCCGCGCCGACGGCGGTGGCTTCTCGCCACGGTCGGAGCGGCGGTTCTCGCGGTTGCGTTGCTGGCCGTCGGAGTGTCCCTGTTTCGCCCGGGCCGCGTGCCCGCGGCCGCGCAGCCGGTCAGCCCGCCGGCTACCTCGCCGGCAACCCCGTCGGTCAGCCCGTCCACCAGCGTCGTGGTGACTCTCAATATGGAGGCGTTGGTCGATGAGCCCGCGACGACGGTGACGGTCGGCGGGGCGCCGGCCCGCCCGGCATGTGACGGGCGGGCCTGCGAGCTGTGGGTCACCAACGACTGCTGCCACTACGGCTATACCGAAGGGTACGCACTGGGTTTCTTCGCCCGACCGTACGATTCATTCACCGTCACGGTCACCGTTGCCGAGGGCGGCGACTACGAGCTGTTCGACGTTCGCCTGCTCGGGCCGAACGCGGGGAGAACGATGTACCTCGTCGATGATCGGCCGGTTGGCGAGTTCGCCGAGTCGGCAGCCCGGTACCGGCTGACCGGCTGGACGTCGCACGGCACGGTCCGGCTCACCGCCGGCGCCCACCGACTGACGTTGCGGCACCTTCCCCTTTCCGCCGGCGACGGGAGGCTGGCCATCACGGTGATCGACCAACTCCGGCTGGTCAGGACCGGCTCCTGACCATCGCGCGCCCTGCGTCGGCCGCGCCGGGGCTGCCTGCCCAGGTTCTACGGCGGAGCGCGTAAGCTGGCTCGTCGTGAGTCTCACCATCGGCATCGTCGGCCTGCCCAACGTCGGCAAGAGCACCCTGTTCAACGCGTTGACCAAGAACGACGTGCTCGCCGCGAACTACCCGTTCGCGACCATCGAGCCCAACGTCGGCGTGGTCGGGCTGCCGGACGAGCGGCTGCACAAGCTCGCCGAGATCTTCAGCTCGCAGAAGGTGATCCCCGCCCCGGTGTCGTTCGTCGACATCGCCGGCCTGGTGCGCGGCGCCTCGAAGGGTCAGGGGCGGGGCAACGCCTTCCTGGCCAACATCCGTGACGCCGCCGCGATCTGCCAGGTGGTGCGGGCCTTCTCCGACCCGAACGTGGTGCACGTCGACGGCAAGGTCTCGCCGGCCGACGACATCGAGACGATCAACACCGAGCTGATCCTCGCCGACCTCCAGACGCTGGAGAAGGCGCTGCCCAGGCTGGAGAAGGAGGCCAAACTCCGCAAGGACCGGGCCGCCGCGGTGGCCGCCGCGAAGGCCGCGGTCGAGGTGTTGGACAACGGCACCACCCTCTACGCCGGTGCGGCGGCAGCCAACATCGAGCTGGAGCACCTGCGCGAGCTGCACCTGCTCACCACCAAGCCGTTCCTCTACGTCTTCAACGTCGACGAGGCCGAGCTGAACAACCCCCAGTTCCTCGACGAACTCCGGGCGCTGGTGGCACCGGCCGAGGCGGTCTTCATGGATGCCAAGATCGAGTCCGAGTTGGTGGACCTGCCCGAGGAGGAGGCCCGGGAGCTGCTGGAGTCGATCGGGCAGTCCGAGCCCGGGCTGGACCAACTGGTCCGGGTGGGATTCCGCACCCTCGGCCTCCAGACGTACCTCACCGCCGGCCCCAAGGAGGCGCGGGCCTGGACCGTGCCGATCGGCGCGACCGCCCCGGAGGCCGCCGGGGTGATCCACTCCGACTTCCAGCGCGGCTTCATCAAGGCCGAGGTGGTCTCCTACACCGACCTGGTCGAGGCCGGTTCGATGGCTGCGGCGAAGGCGGCGGGCAAGGTCCGCATCGAGGGCAAGGAGTACGTGATGCAGGACGGCGACGTGGTCGAGTTCCGCTTCAACGTCTGAGGCGGGCAGCGGGCGCCGCAGCGAGGCGGGACACTCGGCAGGTGCCGATGTTCACGCCGGAGGAGCCCTGGAAGACCAACCCCGGCCTCGCCCTGCTGCACCTGATCGTGTGGTACGCGGTGGCGGTGGGTGCCTTCTTCCTGCTCGCGTACAACCAGTCCGACGTGCCTGACCCGGACTGCCAGGACACCTTCTGCGCGTCGCCGCGTGCTGGTGTGCTCATGGCGGGACTCTTCGTCGGGGCTCCGGCGCTGCTGCTGGCGCTCGTGGTCAGCCTGGTGATGCTCGGGCTGATCAGTGCGCGACGACCGCAGCGCCCAGCCCGATGGGTCGGGCTGCTCGCCGCCACTCCGGTCTTCGTGCTGCTCGCTGCCGCCGTCTGTCTGGTGGGTTCCGCAGCGGGTCGATAGCGCCGCGGCCCACCGCACCGAGTTTCGCGTCAACATTTAGGCCGGTCCATGACCGCGTCCGTCGACCGGTCCTTCCGAGATGGACCGCTGACGGTCTGCGCGGCGTGACCCGGCTCGTGTAGCGTGACGCGGTCATCGACGGAGATTCACGGGGGTTCCCTTGACCACGCCTCGTTCTGCCCTGTGCGCTGTCAGCGCCGCACTCCTCGCGGCTGGCCTCGCCGCCGCGCCCGCCGCTGCCGCTCCGGCCCAGCCGGCGCCCGACTCGGCGAAACTCGCGGCCGGCACCGAGCAGCAGCCGCCGACCGACGGCCGCCGGGGCTACCTGGTTGGTCAGGGTGAGGACGTGCCCGCCCTGATCGGCGTCACCAACAAGGGGGACGCACCGGTCGACGGTCTGGTCGTGCATGTCCGGATCCTCAACGACCTGGACTTCACGAAGACGTACGAGAACTGCTGGTACGGCGTCGACAGCAACCAGGAGTCGGCCTGGTGCGAGTTCGACGTCGAGCTTGCCCCGGGCGCGAGCCTGGCGGCGCTGGGCGCCGGCATCTCCACCAAGCCGGACGCCCGCCCGGAGAACATCTCGTCGATCATCCACTTCTGGCGCAGCAAGGAGTACGTCGATCGGCTCGGCGGCATCCAGAAGCTGGCCGACGACTGGGCCGGGCAGGGCACAAGTGCGGTCCGGGGCACCGGTGGCCCGCTGACGCTGGCCGCCCCGTCGGCACCGCTGGTCGGTCTGGAGCCGCCGAACCCGCTCGGCTTCGTCGGCGTCGTACTGAAGACCACCCCGACGCCGACCCCGACCGCTACGCCCACCGCGACCCCGACGGCCACGCCCACCGCTACGCCGACGGACGCCCCTCCGGCCAGCCCGGGCGCACCCGGCGACGATGACGGTCAGGGTGGCGGGTTGCCGGTTACCGGCACCCGGACCGGGACGGTGGCCGCGGTGGGTGGACTGCTGTTGCTCCTCGGCGGTGCCGCCTACCTGATCGCCCGTCGCCGCCGTACCCGCTTCGTGGCGTAGGCCCGCCGCCGTGGTGGCGGTGTCAGCCGGCGCGCAGGGCGTCGTCGACGCCGGTCTCCCGCTCGCCGAGATGCACCGGGTCGCGGCGGGAGAGCACGTCCAGCGCGGCCTTGAGACCGGCACCGTACTCCCGGGCGGAGCTGATCCGCCAGGTGCGGTGGCTCAGCTCCCGGGCGGTCTCGTCGCCGACGCCGTTGGCGTCGATGCCGAGGTGCCGGCAGACCGTGACGGCGCGGGCCAGATGGAACTGCTGGGTCACCACCGTCGCCCGCTCCACCCCGAAGATCCGCTTCGCCCGGGCGCACGAGTCGTACGTGTCGAAGCCGGCGTGATCGAGCACCACCTTGTCGGCCGGCACACCCTGCTCGACCAGCCAGCGCTGCATCGCCTCAGGCTCGTTGTAGTCGTGGCGCATGTTGTCGCCGGAGACCAGGATCGCCCGCACCTTGCCGGTGACGTACAGCTCGCGAGCAATCTCCAGCCGGGCGGCGAGGAACGGTGCCGGCGTGCCGTCGGGCTGGACCCGGGTACCCAGCACCAGGGCGACCGGTGCCTCGGGCACCGTCGCGACCGGATAGGTGCGCCCCTGTGCGCCGGAGCGGATCCAACTCGCGCTCGCCCACACGCCGGCCGTCAGCAGCACCACACCGAACGCTCCGGCGAGCGCCGCCCGGCGTAGCCAACGCCCACGGCCTCGGTCCCGGATCTGTCGAAGTCTGGCCGTCAGTGACGCACGGATCGGCATGCAGGCCAGTATCCCAGCCCGGCGCGAGCCGTTCAGTGAGCGCTGTGGCGCGGGTACGACGGCCGGACCGTCGCACCCGCGCCGTGGATCACCCGAGCCGGTACACGGAGATGTGTGCGGTGCTGTCCGGGCCGGAGGGTGACCGGTCCCAGTCGGCGTACCGCTCGGTGAGCCGGAGACCGGCCTGCTCCGCCAACTCGTCGATCTGCTCGGGCCACAGGTAACGCATCGCGAACGGGTGCAGGTGCACCCCGGCGGAGTGGAACGTGATGGTCTGCCGGAGGAACGTCTGCGCCTCCCGGTCGTACCGGTGCAGGCGGATGGTGGCCGAGTCCTCGGTCACCTCCCGTATCTGGACCTGTTCGTCGCGGTCGAAGTCCGCCGGGTCGGGCACGAACGTCTCGATGACGAACGCGCCGCCAGGCGCGAGCACGCGGGCCACGTTCCGGAAGCAGTCCGCCTGGCGCCGGGCGCGTACCAGGTTGAACAGGGTGTTGAAGACCAGGTACGCCATGGTGTACGGGCCGGTCACCGGCACGTCCGCCATGTCGCCGATGGCCACCGGGATATCGCCACCACCGGGCTTGGCCCGCATCTTCGCGACCATTTCCGGCGACGCCTCGACCCCCTCCACGGCGATCCCGCGCTCGGCCAGGGGAAGGGCGACCCGACCGGTGCCGATGGCCAGTTCCAGCGCCGGGCCGTCGCCGGCCAGTTCGGCGAGGAACTCCACCGCCGGTGCCGGGTCGGGTAGGCCGCCCGGCAGGTCATAGGTGTCGGCCCAGAGCCGGCCGAAGTGTCCCGGGTCGTCGAAGACCGACATCAGCGGCCTCCGTCGTTGCTACCGGCGCCGCACGGCGCCTTGTCCGATGATTCCCACGTACGCACGAAGCCTCGATTCGATGGGGTTGACGATGCCTGTTCGCTGCCTGGGCGTCGTGCTGTGCCTCATGTCGTCGCTCCCTTCGTTCGGTTGGTTCGTGAGTCAATCGGCATCGATGGCCGGCGGCAACTGAAATTCACCGGGATGCTGATCCGCTGCGCGGCCCGGGGAGTCGGTCAGCTGATGTAGTGCAGGATCACGTTGTGGACGTGGTGGCTTTTCTGGTCGCCCCGGAACTCCACCTCGTAGGTGTGCGTACCGACGTGGATGGCGATCGCGCCGGTGGAGAAGAACGAGCCACCCCAGGACTTGTTGCTGACCACGCTCACGCTGGTGATCTTCGAGTACGGGATGCTGGTGATCGCGTACTTCTTGCCGACGAACGAGCGGTCCTGGATGATGACGCGCCGGTCGGTCAGCCCGATGAACCCGGTGCCGGTGCCGACGGCGTCGTAGACGGCGATGATCTGTTCACCGTCGAGCAGGCCGCTCTGGATCTGCTGGAACTGTTCCTTGCGGTCATAGGTCGCGTTGGCCATGACGCCCACGGTAGGCAGCGTCCGCCAGCGAACGCACCGTCAGCTCTCGGTGACCGCGCGGTAGGCGTCCTCGATGCGGGCGGCCAGCAGGACCTCGCCCTCGGAGAGGGGCTCGTTGCCGTGCCCGACCCGGATCTGGGTGTGATCGGCGCGCCGGCTGATCTCCGGGCGCAGATGCAGTGCGTCGGCGACCACCTTCACCCGCTCGGTGAGCGCCGCGTGTTGCGTGTCGTCGATGACGAGAGTCCGTCGGATCTGCTCACCCTCGCGCGTCCAACCGGACAGTAGGGTGAGGGCGTCGCTGAGGTAGTCGTGCTTCGTCCGACCGCCGAACAGCGCACGCATCACCGCTCCTCCCAGGCTTCGTTGCCGGCTTGTGGCCAAATCGTCGCCGCCCCGTGTCTTTGTCGGTGCTCCTAGTCTTACGTCGCACGGAGGGTGTGTCCACGCCCACACTTCCGGGTATTCCTGGCCTGACGGACGACCAAGCTACCCAAACCGCCGATTGATCTGGCACTCTGGACGGCCGTGCGGACCGAACGGGCGAACGGCGGCGGAAACGCTGTACGGCGCGATCCGAAGGTGATCGTCGGAGCGGCCATCATCAGGGACGGACGGGTGCTGGCCTGCGCCAGATCCGCCCCGCCCGAGGTGGCGGGCATGTGGGAGTTCCCCGGCGGCAAGGTGGAGCCGGGTGAGACCGAGCCGGCGGCGCTGGCCCGCGAGTGCGTCGAGGAACTGGCCGTACGCGTGGAGATCGGTGCGCGGATCGGCCGTGACGTCCGGATGGCGCACGGCCGCTCGGTCCTCAAGGTGTACGCCGCCCGCCTCCTGCACGACGACGAGCCCCAGCCCCTCGAACACTCAGCCCTACGCTGGCTCTCCGCCACCGACCTGGACACCGTCACCTGGCTCCCCGCCGACGCCCCCATAGTCGCCGCCCTCCGCCCCCTCCTCTCCACAGACCCTCCACCCCGCTGATCCCCGCTCAGTTGATCAAGAAGTTCTGGTCATACAGAACGCTCTCGGTTACAAGAACTTCTTGGTCAACCAAAGCGAGGGTGGCGGGGCGAGGGGGGTGGAAAGGGGCGGGGGGCCGTGGCGGATGCCGCGGCCCCCCGTTGTACGTGCGGGTGGGTTAGTGGTTGGGTTTGTCCTGGTCGGGGTGGGCGAAGTTCAGGTGCTCGGGGGGGAGCGGGAAGGTGACGTCGTCGCCGAAGGGCGACGGAGCCGCCGCGCGGTCGAAGGTTAGCTCCGTGAGGGGGAGCTTGCCGCTGGCGTCGACCGCCGGGGCGGTCGGGTGGGGCACCTCGCGGTGCCAGTTGACGCCCTGCTGGGCCTGCACCTCGGCCTGGGCGTCATGGGAGCCGCCGGCGTGTGAGTGCACACCGCCGCCCGCGGCGCTGGAGCGCACCGCGCCCGGGGAGTGTCCGCTGGTCACGCTGGTCTGAGGCACCTGACCCCTCCGGAAGATCTTGCTACCGAGCCACACGAGTGGATCGTACCTGCGGTCGACGACCCGTTCCTTCATGGGGATGATCCCGTTGTCGGTGATCTTGATGTGCTCGGGGCAGACCTCGGTGCAGCACTTGGTGATGTTGCAGAAACCCAGACCCTGCTCGGTCTGCGCGTAGTCCTTGCGGTCGGTCCTAGTGTCCAGCGGGTGCATGTCCAGCTCCGCGGCGCGGATGAAGTACCGCGGTCCGGAGAACGCCTGCTTGTTCTCGTCGTGGTCCCGGATCACGTGGCAGACGTTCTGGCACAGGAAGCACTCGATGCACTTGCGGAACTCCTGCGAGCGCTCCACGTCGACCTGCTGCATCCGGTAGTCGCCGGGAGCCAGATCGGCCGGGGGAGCGAAGGCGGGCGTCTCCCGCGCCTTCTCGTAGTTGAACGACACGTCGGTGACCAGGTCGCGGATGACCGGGAACGTCCGCAGCGGGGTCACCGTGATCGTCTCGTTCTCCTCGAACGTCGACATCCGGGTCATGCAGCCGAGCTTGGGCATCCCGTTGATCTCCATGGAGCAGGAGCCGCACTTGCCGGCCTTGCAGTTCCACCGGCAGGCCAGGTCGGGCGCGTCGGTGGCCTGCAACCGGTGGATCACGTCGAGGACCACCTCGCCCTCGTTGACCTCGACCGTGTAGTCCCGCAGGTCGCCGCCGTCGGCGTCACCCCGCCAGATCCGGAACTGGCGCTTGGCGCCCGGCTTGCCGGGCGTTCCAGACGTTTGGGTGCCCATTCCTCAGCGCTCCTTCTCGGCGTCTGCGTCGGTGGCCGCGTCAGCGGCAGCGGCATCGGCGGCGACGAGGGCGTCGAACTCGGTGAGCTCCTCGTCGGTGAGGTACTTGGCCAGCTCGGCGCGGTCGAACAGGCCGATCAGTTCGGAGCGCATCTTCGGCAGCGGCTTGCGCTCCAGCCGGACGGTGTCGCCCACCAGCGAGCAGACCAGGTTGACCCGCCGCCACTGCGGATCCATTGTGGGGAAGTCCTCGCGGGTGTGTCCGCCGCGCGACTCGCGACGCTCCAGCGCCGCCTTCGCGGTGCACTCCGAGACGACAAGCATGTTGCGCAGGTCCAGCGCCAGATGCCAGCCCGGGTTGTACCGCCGACCGCCGGAGGCGCTGACCTTCGCCACCCGCTCGCGCAGCTCCGCCAGGCGGACCAGCGCGTCCGCCAACTCGGCCTCCCGCCGGATGATGCCGACCAGATCCCCCATCACCGCCTGGAGGTCCTGCTGGAGGGTGTACGGGTTCTCGCCGGTGTCCCGCTGCAACGGTGCCAGGGCCGTCTCCACCGCGGTCTCCACCGCGGCCACCGCCACCCGGGGCCGGCCGGTGAGCTGGTCGACGTAGGTGGCCGCGTGGCCGCCCGCCCGCTTACCGAAGACCAGCAGGTCGGACAGGGAGTTGCCGCCCAGCCGGTTGGAGCCGTGCATGCCGCCGGAGACCTCCCCGGCGGCGAACAACCCGCGCACCGCGCCGTACGCGGCGCCGCTGTCCGGGTCGACCTCCACGCCGCCCATCACGTAGTGACAGGTCGGGCCGACCTCCATCGGCTCCTTGGTGATGTCGACGTCGGCCAGCCCCTTGAACTGGTGGTGCATCGACGGCAGGCGACGACGGATCTCCTCGGCCGGCAGCCGGGAGGCGATGTCCAGGTAGACGCCGCCGGCCGGCGTACCCCGACCGGCCTTGACCTCGCTGTTGATCGCCCGGGCGACCTCGTCGCGGGGCAGCAGCTCCGGCGGACGCCGGTTGTTGTCCGGGTCGTCGTACCAGCGGTCCGCCTCCTCGGGCGTCTCCGCGTACTGCTTGCGGAAGACGTCGGGGACGTAGTCGAACATGAACCGCTTGCCCTCGGAGTTCTTCAGGATGCCACCGTCGCCGCGAACCGACTCGGTGACCAGGATGCCCTTCACCGACGGCGGCCAGACCATGCCGGTCGGGTGGAACTGGAGGAACTCCATGTTGATCAGAGTCGCCCCGGCCCGCAGCGCCAACGCGTGACCGTCCCCGGTGTACTCCCAGGAGTTGGAGGTGACCTTGTAGGACCGGCCGACGCCACCGGTGGCGAGCACCACGGCGGGTGCCTCGAAGAGGACGAACTCGCCGGACTCGCGGTAGTAGCCGAAGGCGCCGGCGACCCGGTCGCCGTCGAGCAGCAGTTCGGTGATGGTGGTCTCGGAGAAGACCTTGATCCGCGCGTCGTACGAACCGTGGTCGCGCTTGTCCTCCTGCTGCAACGAGACGATCTTCTGCTGGAGGGTGCGGATCAGCTCCAGGCCCGTCCGGTCGCCGACGTGGGCCAGCCGGGGGTACTCGTGGCCGCCGAAGTTGCGCTGCGAGATCCTGCCGTCCTTGGTGCGGTCGAACAGCGCACCGTAGGTCTCCAGTTCCCAGATCCGCTGCGGCGACTCCTTGGCGTGCAGCTCCGCCATCCGGAAGTTGTTGAGGAACTTGCCGCCGCGCATGGTGTCCCGGAAGTGCACCTGCCAGCTGTCCCGGCTGTTCACGTTGCCCATGGCCGCGGCGGCGCCGCCCTCGGCCATCACCGTGTGCGCCTTGCCGAACAGCGACTTCGAGATGATGGCGGTCTTCTTGCCGGCCAGCCGCGCCTCGATCGCCGCGCGCAGGCCGGCGCCGCCGGCCCCGATCACGACGACGTCGTAGTGGTGTCGTTCGATGCGAGTGGTAGTGGTCGTCATGTCAGGGGCCCTCAGTTGATGAACCGCAGGTCGGAGATCCACTCAGCGGAGACGGCCATGACGTAGAAGTCGGTCAGGGCCAGCGTGCCGAGTGTGATCCAGGCGAGCTGCATGTGCCGGACGTTCAGCCAGGAGACGTAGCCCCAGGCCCGGTAGCGGACGGGATGCTTGGAGAAGGTCTTCAGTCGCCCGCCGATGATGTGCCGGCAGGAGTGGCAGGAAATCGTGTACGCCCAGAGCATGACCACGTTGCCGAGCAGGATCAGGTTGCCCAGCCCGAAACCGAAGCCCTCGGGGCTGTGGAAGGCCAGGATCGCGTCCCAGGTGTTGATCAGCGAGATGATCGCGGCGAAGTAGAAGAAGTACCGGTGCGAGTTCTGCACGATCAGCGGGAACCGGGTCTCACCGCCGTAGGAGGCGTGACCGTCGGGCACCGCGCAGGCCGGCGGCGACAGCCAGAACGACCGGTAGTACGCCTTGCGGTAGTAGTAGCAGGTCAGCCGGAACAGCAGCAGGAACGGCAGGGTGAACGCGGCGTCCGGGATGATCCACCAGCCGGGCAGGTACTGCCCGAAGTGGGAAGCCTCCGGCAGGCACCGGTCCGTCACGCACGGCGAGTAGAACGGGGTCAGGTAGTGGTAGTCCTCGACCCAGTACCACTTGTGCATGAAGACCCGGACCGTTGCGTACGCTACCCACGCACTGAGCCCGATGACCGTGATCAGCGGGGCAAACCACCAACGGTCCGTCCGCAACGTCTTCGCCGCGATGGCGGCGCGTGCGCGCACACCCCGCGGTTTCGTTGCCGATGATGTCATTCGCGTCGTCTCCCTGACGGGGCCCTGTCACGGGCGGCGGAACACTTACGGGCGGCACGCGGACCCGGGCGAACCCGCACCCGCCTGTCGCGTCATGCGCGCACCAACGACCGCGCCGGCGTACCGGAGCAGCTAAGTGACACACGTTACGCCGATCTAGGCGGGCCGTCCGCGCAAGGCAGTGTCCCGTGTGTCCCGCACTTTGGAAAGCCTCTCGTCAAGATCGATATGCGAGCGTGCGGAAAAGATCGACAAACGGTCAGCCGGACGCCCCGCCGGTGAAGTTCCACGAGGCCAGCCGCAACGACGGCGCCTCCCACCAGACACCGTCCGTCCGGTCCGGCAGGCGTACCGCGCGCCGGCCCAACTCCAGCACCGCACCGGGCGCGAGCGCCCTGGGGTACGACTCGGTGAAGCGCAGATCGCGGACCGCCCGGGTCACCCGACCGTCCTCGACCAGCCACAGCCCGTTGCGGGTCAGGCCGGTGACGACCAGGCTCAACGGATCCAGGACCCGGGTGTACCAGAGGTCGCTGACCAGCAGGCCGCGTTCCATCCGGGAGACCAGGGCGGCGGTGTCCGGATCCCCGATCGCGCCCGTCGTCACGTCGTCCGCTGCCGGGCCACGGGTCGCCGCCCGGGAAACACCCGTCGGGTCGGCGGTGCCGGTCGTGCCGGCGGGAGCGAGGCGCAGGTTGCGGGGGATCGGGCCGAAGGTGGCACCGCCGGCCCAGGCGTGCCCGGTCGAGGCGACCCCCAGCTCGGCGGCGCTGCGCCGGTCGTGGGTGACGGCCCTGGTGGTGCCCGCGTCCACCAGGGTCAGTGCCCCGGTCGGCGTGCCCTCCAGGTCGAACGGCAGCCCCGAGGCCGCCAACGGATCGTCGACCAGGGTCACCGCGCGATCGAACTGGGCCGTGCCGGGGACGGCGAAGGACTGATGTTCGGCGTACCTTCGGCCGTTGAAGCCGTACCAGGCCAGATTCTGTAGCAGGTCCGCGACGGCTGCCGGCTCCAACACCACCGGGTAGCGCCCGGGAGGCAGCTCGACCGGGTCGGCCGCCGCCCGGGCCTTCGCCGCGGCCCGCCGCCCCAGGCCGGCACCGTCGAGATCGGCGACCCGGTCGACGTGCTGTCGGGCGGTGCCGTCCGCACCGCCGGCCCGGGCGATTCCGTCCATCGCCGCCTCGGCCGCCTGCCCCTGGGTCGAGTGACCGGCAGAGTTGGCGAAGGCCGTGAACCGGTGACCCGTGCGGCAGTAGCCGGCGGTCACCAACCCGGCCGCCGCGTCCACGAACGCCCGGACCAGGGCGGCCCGCTGGTCCGGCCCGGCGTGGGCGGTCGCCGGATCCCATTCCGGCGCGGGCGCCACCGGTGTCGCGGGGTGAGTCCCGGCCAGGCCGGATCCGGTGGGGTGAACCGGGCCGCCGTCAGCACCCGCTCCACCAACGCGCGCAGCCCGTCGGCGGTGACCACGTTCCCGCTGCCGGCGGCGGTACGCCCGGCCAGGTGGACCCGCAGCCGAACGTCCACGGCGGACGCGACCACGTTCTGGTGGATCGCCGAGTTGGCGAACCGGGTCAACGCCGACTCGGCCCGGGTCACCGTCACCTCCGCCTGCGCGGCCGGCCCGGCCAGCCGGGTGACCAGATCCACCACGCGGCCGGCGATGTCCAACTCGTCGTCACCGGCTCGCACGGGCACGCCACTCACGCCGTCTCCTCGGGGTCGGCGACACCGTCCGGCGTCACCACCGCGCATCGACGGGTCGTCCGTCGGCGATCGGTCATGCGCGTACCCCCACCCGGACGTTGCGGAAGCGGGCAGGTGCCGACGGGTGTCCGGTGTGCCCGACCTGGCCGGGCTGGCCCTTGCCGCAGTTCGGGGTGCCCCAGGGGACCGTCTCCGACGAGAGCATGTCCATCGAGCGCCAGAACAGCGGTCCGATGCCGGTGTAGGTCGGGTTACGCACCATCCGCCCACGCCGGCCGTTGCGGATCTCCCAGCCGATCTCGCAGCCGAACTGGAAGTTCAGCCGTTTGTCGTCGATGGACCAGGACCGGTTGACGTCCATCAGCACCCCGTTGTCGGTGGCGGCGACGATCTCCTCCAGGGTGTGCGGACCGGGCTCCAGGCCCACGTTCGTCATCCGCACCATCGGCAGCCGCGCCCATCCGTCGGCGCGCACGCTGCCGCCGTGGTCCAGGCCCGCGACGGCCGCCGAGTCCCGGCCCGCCAGCACACCCACCCAACGACCGTCCCGTACCGCGTCGCGCTTGACCGCCGGTGAGCCCTCGTCGTCGTAGCCGAAACTGCCCAGCGCGCCGGGAATGGTCGGGTCGATGGTGATGGTCATCAGCTCGGAGCCGTAGCGCAGCGAGCCGAGCTGCGCGAGGTCCAGCCACGAGGTGCCGGCGAAGGCCGCCTCCCAGCCGAGGATCCGGTCCAGCTCGATGGCGTGCCCGACCGACTCGTGGATCTGCAGGGCCAACTGCTCGCCACCGAGGATCAGGTCGGTCTCGCCGGTGGGGCAGAGCGGCGCGGTCAGCAGCGCCCGGGACTCCTCGGCGATCCGCGCCGCGTGCGCGCCCAACTCCAGCGTGTCGACGAGTTCCCAGCCGGTGGTGCCGTACTGACCGCGGTAGCTCGGCCAGGATCGGCGTTGGGTCTCGTCGGCACCGACGGAGGTGGCCGAGATGCCGCCGCCGCACTCACGGATGCGCTGGTCGATGCGGTGCCCCTCGCTGGAGACGAACCACTTGGCGGTGTCCCAGATCTGGTAGAGCCCCTCGGCGAGGTCGGCGCCGTGCTCGGCCATGGTGCAGGTCGCCGCCACCAGCAGGTCACCCTTGACGGCGAGGGAGACGCCGAGCGGATCGACCGCACAGGGTGCGGACCAACTCGCCGTGGTCGGGGTGACCGCGACGAGGTCGACGGGCGGGCCCGGGACCAGCGCACTGGCCGCCGCGGTCCGCGCGGCCCGGTGGCCGGCGTCGCGCGCGGCCCGGTCCGACAGTTCCGGTACGGCGTGGAAGCCCCAGCTCGAACCGACAAGCGCGCGTACGCCCAGACCGACGCTCTCGTCCTGGGTCAGCGACTCGACGTCGCCGTTGCGGGCGGTCATCGACTCGTAGCGCCGGTGCATCACCCGGACGTCGGCGTAGCGGGCGCCCGCGTCGAGCGCCGCCTGCACGGCCACCTCGGCCGCCCCGAACTCGCTCATGGCCCGACCCTAGGCCAGCCGACCGACAACCGTCAGGGAAGCAGGTCCTCAGGACGGATGGTCACCTTGACCGGTTCGTTGAGCACCAGAACCTGGCCCGGCTCGGTGGCACTCTCCACCACGTAGTGCCTGCCGCGTTTGCGGTAGAGGTGGAGGGCGCCGCTGGCCTGCTCGATGAGCAGGTACCACTCGATGCCTGCCGCGGCGTAGTAGTGCATCTTCAGCACCTTGTCGGTGGCCGCGTTGCTCGGCGAGATGATCTCGCAGACGAGGTGGACGTCGGCTGCCTCGACGTTGGGGGCGTCGAAATCGATCGGGCCGGTGATGACCAGGTCGGGGATGGGGATGCGACCGGGCCGAAGCCGCACGTTCACCCCCTCCAGTACGTGCAGGCCGGCCTCTTTGGCCGGACCACGTAGTGTCGCGCGCAGTTCACCGGAGATGTTCTGGTGGCGTGGGGTGGGGGCTGGGGTCACGTGCAGGCTCCCGTCGAAGAGTTCGACGCGCTGGGAGGTCTCGCCGAGGGCGAGGTACTCCTCCTCGGTCCACGGGCCCTCGTGGTCGAACACCGCCACGGTCATGGTCACCTCCGCTCGTCTCGCCGGGATCCTGCCTGCCGGGTCGTCTCCATCGTCGCACCCTTCGTGCGAGTGGCACGGCGCCGAACCGTAGCTGCGGCTCACGTCCCGAGGTGGGTGCGGAGGAAGTCGAGTTCAAGGTGGAGGAGACGTTCGGCGAGGCCGCCGGCGGCCATGTGGGTGGCGCCGGTCAGCGGCAGCACCGAGTGCGGCCGGCCGGTGGCCAGCAACGCCGCCGACAGCCGTAGCGTGTGCGCCGCCACCACGTTGTCGTCGACCATGCCGTGCACCAGCAGCAGCGGGCGGGCCTGCGCCGGGTCGGTGACCGGCTCTGCGGCCAGCTCCACGAGTGAGTGGTGCGCGTAGACGTCCTCCCCGTCGGCGGGCAGACCCAGGTACCGCTCGGTGTACGCGGTGTCGTACAGCGCCCAGTCGGTGACCGGCGCGCCGGCGATGCCGCACCGGAACAGCTCCGGATGCCGCAGCACCGCCAGGCCGGCCAGCCAGCCTCCGAACGACCAGCCACGCACCGCGACCCGGTCCAGGTCGAGATCCGGGTGCTTGCCGGCGAGCGCGGTGAGCGCCTCCACCTGGTCGAGCAGGATCACGTCGGCGACCCGTCGGTGGATGGCCTTCTCGTACGACGGTGCGATGCCCGGCGTACCCCGGTTGTCGGTGACCACCACCGCGAAACCGGCGTCGGCCCACCACTGCCGCTCCAGCCAGGCCGAGCGTGCGGCCACCACCTCCTGATGCCCCGGACCGCCGTAGACGTCGAGCAGGACCGGCAGCCGACGGCCGGTGACGTGGTTGTCCGGATAGAGCACCGCCGCGGGGAGCCGCCGGTCGGTCACCCGTTCCAGCAGCGGCAGCGGGGAGTAGCTGGGCGTGGCGGCCAGCGACCGCAGCGTGCCCACCTCCCGATCGCCCTGGAACACCGTCCACCGCACGCCCGCGTGGTCCAGTGAGGCGCTGCCGATGACCAGCACGCCACCACCGACCGCGCCGACGTGCCAGCCGGCGTCGCTGGTCAGCCGGCGGGCGTCCACTCCGCCGCCGATGCTGGTGCGGACCCGGAACAGGTGCTGTTCGCTCGGTTCGCCGTCGCTCGCCTCGACCAGCAGGTCCGCCGGGCCGCCGCCGCCGGCCAGCCGGCCGACCACCCGGCGCACGTACAGCGAGGGCGGGGTGAGCAGCGTGCCGTCGGCGAACAGGCAGCGCGCGTCGTACCCGTCGTGGGCCAGTTCGCCACCGACCAGCACCCGCCCGTCGGGCAGGTGCGCGGGGGTGCCCGGGACCGGCTCGACCCAGCGTGGGTCGGCCAGCTCGGCGTGCACCTGGGTCTCCCCGGTACGCGGGTCGACCGCGAGCACCAGCCCGTGCTGCTGGGCGCGGCGCAGCACAGTGATCAGCGGGGCGCCCTCGCCCCAGTGCACCGCGGTCAGGTACGGATAGGTCTCCCGGTCCCAGTGCACGTCGACCCAGCCGCCGTCGAGGTCGAGCAGGTGCAGGCTGACCTCGGCGTTCGGGCCACCCGCCACCGGGTACGCGACGCTTGTCGGCGGGCTGCCGGGCTGCGCCGGATCGTGCAGGTGCCAACGGGGCAGCCGGGTTTCGTCGACCCGGGCGGCGAGCACCGACCGACCGTCGGGAGCCCACCAGTAGCCGCGGTGCCGCCCGAACTCCTCCGCCGCGATGTGCTCGGCCAGCCCCCAGAGCACGCCGGAGTCCTCGCCGGCCAGGATGGTGTCGGCGCCGTCGCTGTCGATCACCCGTAGCTCGCCGCGGCGGACTCCCTCGGCGGCGTCGGTCACGTAGGCCAGCCGCTGTCCGCTCGGGTCCGGCCGGGGGTCGAGCACCGGCCCGACGGTGGGCACCTCGATCACGTCGCCGTGCACCAGGTCGGCCCGGAAGAGCCGACCGGCCAGCGCGAACACCGCCACCCGACCGGCGGCGTCGAGGGCGTACGAGCCGATGCCGGAGGCACTCAACCGCAGCCGCTCCCGCCGGGCCCGTTCCCCCGGGCTCAACGCGTCCGGGTCGACGTCGGTGCCGAGCAGGGCGCCCGGATCGGCGACCAGCCGTTCCGTGCCGGTTGCCACGTCCAGCAGCCAGAGCGCGTCGGCCGGATCCTCCGGCCCGGCCGAGCGTAGGAAGACCACCCGGGCACCGTCTTCGGCTACGGACACGGCACGCGGCGCCCCGTGGCTGAACCTGCGGGTGCGGGCGGCCAGCTCGGGAAAGTCCACAGGCCAGATCGTAGGCTGGTACCGAGCGCGATGTGAGCGACCTGCGCGGACGCGTCTGGGCCGGTGGGCGAGAACCGCCGGTTAGAGTGACCGTCGTGACGACGCTGCCTGACCGCCGCCTGCTGCTGGTCCACGCGCATCCCGACGACGAGTCCATCGGCACCGGCTCGACGATGGCCCACTACGCGGCCACGGGTGCCCACGTCACTCTGGTGACCTGCACGCTGGGCGAGGAGGGTGAGATCCACGTACCGGAGCTGGCCGGGCTCGCCGCCGCCGAGGCCGACCAGCTCGGCGGGTACCGGATCGCCGAACTGGCGGCCGCCTGCGCCGAGCTGGGCGTCACCGACCACCGCTTCCTCGGCGGGGCCGGCCGCTACCGCGACTCCGGCATGATGGGCCTGCCGACCAACGAGCATCCCCGGGCCTTCTGGGGGGCCGACCTGGACGAGGCCGCCCGCCAGTTGTTGGAGATCATCCGGGAGATCCGCCCGCAGGTGGTGGTCACGTACGACGACAACGGCTTCTACGGCCATCCCGACCACATCCAGGCGCACCGGGTCACCATGCGGGCCGTGGAGTTGGCCGCCGCCGAGGGGCTCGCGCCGGCGAAGGTCTACTGGACGGCGATGCCGCACAGCGTGCTGGAGGCCGGCATGACGCACTTCGCGGAGGCGTCGGACAACCCGTTCGCCGGCATCGCCGACGCCACCGAGCTGCCGTTCTGCACGCCGGACGCGGAAATCGCCGCCCGCATCGACGCCACCGAACAGCACGCCGCGAAGGAGGCGGCGATGCGCGCCCACGCCACCCAGATTCCGGCCACCTCCTGGCTGTACTCGATCGCCGGCAATTTCGGCGCCGAGTTCATGGGGGTGGAGTACTTCACCCTGGCGCTGGGGGAGAAGGGGGCGGGCAGCGGCCCGTACGGCTGGGAGTCGGACCTGTTCGCCGGGGTGGACGTCGCGGCGTCGGACGGGGTCGGCGAACTGGGTGTCGTCGGCGGTCCCGGCCGTAGACCGGTCACCCCGGCCGGTCACCGGTGACGCTGCCCGCCGCGATGTCGGTCGCACCGCAGGAGCAGCAGCCGCCCCGGCCGATTCGGAGGTGGCGACGTCCGCTGGACATCGGTCTGCGGGTGGCTGGCGGCGGGTTCGCCGTCGTGGCGGCGGCGCTGAGCGCGGTGCTGGAGTTGCTGCTCGCCCCGCTGCGGATCGGCGGGCACCTGATCGGCGTCACGGTGGTCGTGGCCGTGGCCGTGAACATCGCGTTGAGCTGGTTGGCCGTCGAGACCGTCGGCCGCCGCTGGGCGGTGGCGCTGCCGGCGCTGCCCTGGGTGGCGATCATGGTGATCGCCGCCGACCGGACCAGCGAGGGTGACGTGCTGCTCGTCGGCAACTGGGTCGGGCTCACCCTGGTGGTGGGCGGTGCGATGACCTTCACGGTGATGGCGTTCCGGTCGATCCTCGCGCCGGCTTCGGCGCCCGGACGGTACTGACGTCGCTCAGCGACGGGTGGTAGATATTCCTGCCAGGAGACCCGCCATCCGGGCGGGCGGTACGGCGGGAGGCGTGTGATGGGACAGCGGTGGCGTGCGGTCGGGGTGCTCGCGATCGCACTGTTCGCGGTCAACGTGTTCGCCCGGTTGGTCATCCGGTTCGGCTTCGACGGCGACGACACCGTCGCCGACCGGGTGTCGCTCGGGATGTTCGTGGTGATCGGTCTGCTGCTGGCCGGTGTGGCCTTCGTCTGGGGTGCGCGGCGTCCGTTGGCCCGCTGGGCCGGCGAGGTGGCCGCCGCGATCGGCATCGCGGTCGGGCTGACCGTGCTGGTCGGGCCGCTGCTGGTGGGCGACAACCCGTTCGCCGGTGGCGGCGGTACGTTCTTCGCGCAGATCGGGCTCTATCTGGTGGCGACCACCGTCGGGGCGATGCTGGGCTACCTGCTGCTGGTCACCCTCGGCCGCGACCACCGTTCGCGCAGCCTGCAACGGTACGCCGAGAACACCGCGGCCAAGCCCCGCCGGGTGGTCCGCCGCTGACCGTCGGGGGTCACTGCGGCGCGATCCGGGTCAGATAGGTGTGGTGGGTGGTGAAGCCCAGCTTGCGGTAGAGCGCGACCGCGCCGGCGTTGCTCTGCTCGACCTGGAGGAACGCGTCCGTCGCACCGGTCTCGGCGGCCCAGTCGGCGAGTGCCCGGATCAGCCGGACGGCGAGTCCCTGCCGGCGTGCGGCCGGCAGCACCTCGACCAGGCACAACCCGAGCCAGCGCCCCTGGCCGGTCACGGTGCCACGGCCGACGGCGACGAGCACGCCGTCGAGATACACGTGGGCGAAGCGGACGTGGTCCACGGCGGTGAGCACGTGCCGGGCGGCGTCCGGTAGCCCGCCCTGCGGCCGGCCGCGACGGCGAGCCAGTCCGCGGACGGCGCGCCGGCCAGCTCGACCACCGGGCCGGCCGCGCCTCCCGCGCCTCCCCGGCGGCCCGTGCCGGTGGTGCCACCCGGGTCGCCGCCGGAGTCGGGGACGCCGGCCGCTGCGGGAATCGCCTCGTCGGACGCGGCCGCGAGGAGGGCGGCGAGTGGCGCGGTCTGCACCAGCACCGGTGGGCGGCTGCCCCAGCCGCGCCGGTCGAGTTCGCCACCGACCGGTGCGGCCAGCGGCAGCGGGGTGTTGACCATGGCGGGGCGGCCGTGGCCGGCGTACCAGCGTTGCACCTCGTCCAGCGCGGCCGGCAGCGGGCGGTCCGGATCTCCCACCGGCAGGGCCGAGTTCGCCCGGCCGGTCCAGCCGTCGGCGGCCCGCAGCAGCCAGTCGCCCAACCGGGCCCGCACGGGCGCCGGCCACGCCTCGTCGGCGGCGAGTTCCAGCTCGATCATGGCGGCGGCGGTCGGCCGTCGGGCGGCCGGAACCCGCTTGGCCCGGTGCACCTCGGCGATCGGCACCCGCAGCCGCCCCTGTCGGGTGGTGAGCGTGAGATGTGTCTCGTTCAGCTCGACCAGCTCACCGAGGGCATCGGCGTAGACCGGACGACCACCGCGTACGCCCACGCGACGCCGCACCACGATCCGGTGTCCCACGTCTTGCTCTCGGAGCACGATCGACCTCCTCCCCGGCGAGATACTAGGCTCTTACCGTCGCGGGTGATCGCGGCGTGTCTTGCGGAGGAGAAGACCGGTGACCTACATCATCGCCGAGCCGTGCGTGGATGTGCTCGACAAGGCATGCATCGAGGAGTGCCCGGTCGACTGCATTTACGAGGGCAACCGGATGCTCTACATCCACCCCGACGAGTGCGTCGACTGTGGTGCCTGTGAGCCTGTCTGCCCGGTGGAGGCGATCTTCTACGAGGACGACGTCCCGGAGCAGTGGAAGGACTACACCGGCGCCAACTACGAGTTCTTCGAGGATCTCGGTTCGCCCGGCGGGGCCTCCAAGGTCGGCAAGGTGGAGAAGGACGCCACCTTCGTCGCCGCCCAGCCGCCCCGCGGTGAGGGCCACTGAACCGGCCCGGCCCCGTCTCGTCGCGGCTGCCCGAGTTCACCTGGGACACCCTGGACGCCGCGGCCACCTTGGCTGCGGCGCACCCGGACGGCCTGATCAACCTCTCCATGGGTACGCCGGTCGATCCGGTGCCGCAGGTGATCCGGCAGGCCCTCGCGGACGCCTCGGACGCGCCCGGCTATCCGCTGACCGCCGGAACCCGGGCGCTGCGGGACGCGATCACGGGTTGGGTGTCGCGGGTCTGTGGCGCGGGCGCCGACGGGCTCGGAGTCCTGCCGACGATCGGCTCGAAGGAGCTGGTGGCCTGGTTGCCCACCCTGCTCGGGGTGGGGCCGGGCGACGTCGTGGTGGTGCCGTCGATCGCCTATCCGACCTATGAGGACGGTGCCCGGTTGGCCGGCGCCACCACTGTACGCGCCGACTCGCTGACCGCCGTCGGTCCGACGTCCCGGGTGCGCCTGGTCTGGGTCAACTCACCGGGCAATCCGACCGGACGGGTGCTGCCCGCCACGCACCTGCGCAAGGTGGTGGACTGGGCGCGTGAGCGCGGTACGGTGGTGGCCAGCGACGAGTGCTACCTGCCGTTGGGCTGGGACGCCGAGCCGGTGTCGGTGTTGGCACCCGAGGTGTGCGGCGGCTCGTACGACTCCGTGCTGGCGGTGCATTCGCTGTCCAAGCGTTCCAACCTGGCCGGCTACCGGGCCGGTTTCGTGGCCGGCGACCCGGCGCTGGTGGCCGAACTGCTCAAGATCCGTAAGCATGCGGGGATGATCGTGCCGGCGCCGGTGCAGGCGGCCATGGTGGCGGCCCTGCGCGACGAGCGGCACGCCGACGAGCAGCGGGAGCGGTACCGTGCGCGGCGCGAGATGCTGCGGGCGGCGTTCGTGGGCGCGGGCTTCACCGTGGAACACTCCGAGGCGGGGCTCTACCTGTGGCTCACCCGTGGCGAGGACTGCTGGGACACCGTCGACTGGCTGGCCCGACGGGGGATTCTGGTCGCCGCCGGTGTCTTCTACGGTCCGGGCGCGCGGCAGTACGTCCGGGCGGCGCTGACCGAGTCCGACGAGCGGATCGCGGCGGTCGCCGCCCGCCTGGCCTGACCACGGCCGAGGGCTGTCGGAGGCTGGCCCCTGGTCGTCGACAAGCTGCCGAGGTCGTGCCCGGACACCTCCCGGGCACGACCTCGCCTGACCTCGTCGGCTCAGTCCTCGTTGATCCGCTCGAACACCCGCAGCAGGTTGTCCCGGCTGTGCCGCTCCAGCAGCTCGCTGCCGTACAACTCCTGCAGGGCCACCGTCCGGCCACCGTGCAACGTCAGCTCGGCCTTGAGCGGAATCTCCCTGGTCACGTTCACCGACACCAGCTCCTCGTACGGCAGGAACTGGTGTCGGGTGGCCAACGTCGCCACCGGCGTGGATTCGAGCAGGTTCCTCAGTCGCTTCTCGCCGTCGCCGGCCTTGCCCGGGCCGCCGATGAGGATCAGACCACGGTCGAGGATCAGCAGGTCGTGCTGCACTCCGTCGACCTTCATGTTGCCGATGGCGCCGATGACGCCGGCGTTGTCGGCGGTGGCCCGGCTCTGCACCACGGTGGCGGCGGAGGGATCGATGCCCATCTCGGCCAGCCGGACCAGGGCCTCGTCGAGGGTTTCCGCCGACACCGCCAGCTTGGCGATCTCGGCGAGGTCCAACGGCTCACCGTCGGTGCCGACGAACTGGGCCGGACCACCCCAGGACAGCTGCCAGCGGGCCCGCTGGGCGCGGACGGCCGCGTTGTCGAGCAGCATCTCCATCGGTCCGGCGAAGCGGGCCGCTGCCTCCCGCCGGGTGGCGTCGCCGAAGAACTGCTCGGCGAACTCGCCGAGGCGGCCCGCCCGGACCAGGTCGAGCACGGTCGTCAGGCCCGGCTCCGCACTGCCGGTGAACCGGCCGGCCGCCCGGTAGATGCCGTCCGCCTGACGTTGCATCCCGGCGGCGATCGCCGCGTGGGTGAACTCGGGCCAGGGCAGCACCTGACGGTTGCCGAGATCCACGACCAGGCTCTGCAGCCGGCGGCCGGCGTCCAGGACGTCGGTGACCAGCACGTGTGCGGGACGGTCGTCGGCGAAGGCGGCACCGGCCGGCAGCTGTGCCATCGCCTCGATCCGGATGCCGATGGGCGGGTGGGTGTCCCACCGGGACGGCTCGCGGTCCGGTACGTCCTGCTGAAGCTTGCCGATCTGCTCCCGGCGGGCCTCCAGCAGTTGTCCGAAGCCGCCGAACAGGTCGTCCGGGGCGAGGCCGGCCTGCCAGCCCGAGTCCACGTAGCGGTCGGTGAAGAAGTTCCAGGCCGCGTCGAGCGCTGGCAGGCTCCGCAGCGCGGACGTGGCCGCCTCGTGACCGGCGAGTTGGACGGAAGCCCGGTCGGCCTCCAGTTCCTGCCGCCGCGACGCGGCGTTGTCGACCATCAGGTACAGCTTCGCGTACCCCTTGAAGACCAGGCCGATGGGGTTGCGGGGCTTGATCCGCTCGATGGTGCCCTCGATCGCCAGCCGTCCCCGGTAGGCGACGCCGCCGAGCCGGGTGTGCTTGCCGGAGTAGTGACCCAGCTCGTGCGCCAGCACCGAGCGAAGTTGGTCGACCCGCATCGCCTGGAGCAGCGGCAGACCCACGTAGAGGGTGCGTCGCCCGCCGATCAGCCCGAGCAGCCGGCTCTGCTCGCCGACCGCCGCGTTCACCTCGGGCACCAGCCGGATCTCGTCCGGCGCCCGGGTACCGACCGCGTCGGCGAGCTCCCGGACGGTGGCCCACAGCTGCGGCGCCTCCCGCTCGTCGAGCACCAGGCCGGGTGCCGGTTCGTTCTTCGTCCGGATCGCCCGCCAGAGCCCGACCGCCACCGCACCCAGCGCGACGACCAGCGGCAGCAGCAGCTTCCCGGTGACCAGTCCGTTCGTGTGGCCGTACAGCCAGACGCCGAGAGCGGCGACGGCCGCCAACTGAAGCAGCGCGACCACGTAGAACCCGATCAACATGACCACCGAGGCGAGTGCCCGGTACGTCGCGGCCATGGCCGTTCCTCCCCGTTCCGTGCCCGCCTGGCTGCGGGCGGCGCAGGGACCGTACGACGTGGATCTTTGCCGGACAACCCCCTTCCGGTCCGGTTCGGTCGGCTTTACGATCTTGCCGGTCCGGATCGGGGAGGGAAACCACATGTGGCCATTCCGGCGCAGGGGCACGCAGCCAGAGACACCGACGTTGGTGGTGGATCCGGCGCAGGGTGATCCGACCGCGCGGGCGTTGCACGAAGCCGCGCAGCGCGGCGACTGGGGCACCGTCCGGGATCTGCTGGGATCGGTGACCGACCCGGATGACCACGCCTTCCACGTCTCGGTGCTGGCCGGCGTGACCGGTGTGCAGGACTGGATCGGCGAATGGGTCGACGCGGAACCCCGGTCCAGCCTGCCGTTGCTGGTGCGCGGCGCGCACGCGGTGTTCTGGGCCTGGGAGGCGCGGGGCGGGGCGCGTGCCGCACAGACGGGTCAGGATCAGTTCCGGGAGTTCTGGCGCCGGCTCAAGTTCGCCGAGAACTGCCTCGACGAGGTGGTCGAGCGGGAACCGGACGACACCACGGCGCGGACCTTCCTGGTCGTCTCGGCGCGCGGCCGTGAGGTCGACCCGGCCGAGGCGCAGCGGCGGTTCGACGAGGTGGTCACCCGGCACCCCGGGCACCGGCTCGCCCACGAGCACATGCTCCAGTACCTGTGCCGCAAGTGGTCCGGCAGCCACGAGCAGATGTTCGGGTTCGCCCGGGAAGCGCTCGCCAAGGCACCCGCCGGCAGTCCGCTCGGCCAGCTCGTCCCGGCCGCGCACCTGGAGATGTGGCTGGATCTTCCACCCGGCGAGGACGCCGATTACATCGGCGCCGACGAGGTGATCGACGAGATGAACGCGGCCGCCGACCAGTCCGTGCGACACCCGTCGTACGTGCGGCGGCCCGGCTGGGCGACGGTGCACAACCTGTTCGCCATGGGGTTCGCCTTCTCCGGTGACCTGATCTCGGCCGCCGGGCAGTTCGACGTGATCGGAGACCAGGTCACCGCCTGGCCGTGGCAGTACTTCGACGGCGCGGATCCGGCCGGGGCGTTCAGCCGCTCCCGGGACAAGGCGTACGCCGCACGTGCCTGACCGCCGGGCGGGCGTACCGGTCCGACCGTCGACCCGGCCGGCGATATCCTCGGCGCGGACGTAGGGCGTGTCTGCGGACGTCGTGGCGGTTCCGCGCGGATCCGGCAGGCACGCCGCGGGGCCGGCCGGCTCCGTGACGACACGGAACGCCGAGGTACGCGGATGGTGCTCAGGGCTGACGCACGGCTGCGGGTGGCGGTGGTCGGCACCGGCCTGATCGGTGGTTCGGTGCTCCTCCGACTGCACGCCGTCGGCGTCGACGTGACCGGCTGGGATCCGGACGAGCAGACCCGCCGGCAGGCCCGGTTGGCCGGCGTACCGACCGCGGAGCGGCTGGTCGACGCGGTGGCCGGCCGGGACGTGGTGTTTCTCGGCGGACCGCTGCCCACGCTGCCCGCGACCCTGGTCGAGGTTGCCGCCGCCACCGCCGAGGACTGCCTGCTCACCGACGTGGGCAGCACCAAGGCCGAGTTGGCGGCGTTCGCCGCGGAACAGGGGTTGACCAGCCGGTTCGTACCCGGGCACCCGATGGCGGGCACCGACCGGGCTGGTCTAACGGCGGCGCTGCCGGACCTGTTCACCGGCGCCGCCTGGGTGCTCTGCCCGGCACCGGACGGGCTGGCCGCGTTCCGCCGCCTCGTCACCCTGGTCACCGACGTCTTCGCCGCCCGGGTGGTGCCGATGGCGGCGGACCGGCACGACGCCGTGGTGGCGCTCGCCTCGCACGTGCCGCACCTGCTCGCCGGGGCGCTGGCCGGTGCGGCGCACCGGTCGCCGTCGCGCGACGCGGTCCTGGCGCTGGCCGCCGGGAGCTTCCGGGACGGCACCCGGGTCGCCGGCACCCCGGCGCACCGCACCGGCAACATGCTGCGCGGCAACCGCGACCAGGTGCTGGCCGCGTTGACCCAGGTCACCGGGTTCCTCGACGAGTTGGCCGCCGCCCTGCGCTGCGACGACGTCGACGCCCTCACCGCCCGGTACGCCGAGGCCGCTGCCGCCCGCGCCGAGTTGGCCGGTCGCCCGTACGACGAGCAGGTCATGTCGTTCCCGGTGGGCGCGGCGGCGGCCGAGGTGGCCTGGCTGTACGACGTGGGGGCGGCCGGTGGCCACCTGAGCGGATGCCGGGCCGGGGCCGACACCGTCTCCTATGTCGCTCGACGTCCGCGGGTCTGAAGCCCGGCTCATCGAGGGGCGCGGCGACGGGCCCGCCAGTAGGGTGAGGGCATGGTGGACGGACCAGTCGTGACCGTGCGTGGCGAGGCGTACCGTGAGGTCGCGCCGGAACTCGCCCGGTTCACCGTGACCGCGCTGGCCCGGGACCGGGAGCGGGAGCCGACGTTGACCCGGTTGGCCGAGCGGGCGGCGGCGATCCGGGTGCTGCTCGACTCGTACGGCCCGACCATCGACCGACGCGAGACCGGCGAGCTGCGGGTGCGACCCGAGACCCGCCGCTCCGGGGAGCGGGTGGTGGCCTGGCACGGCTCGGTGGTGACCACGGTGACGGTGAGCGACTTCACCAGCCTCGGCGAGTTGATGCTGCGCCTGGCCGACCAGGACCAGGTCGAGGTGGCCGGCCCGTGGTGGTCGCTGCGCCCGGACAGTCCGGCCTACCGACAGGCCCGGCACACCGCGATCAGCGATGCGTTGCAACGGGCCCGCGAGTACGCCGAGGCGCTCGGTGCCCAGGTCACCGACCTGGTCGAGTTGTCCGACGAGGGCGGCACCGCCCAGCCGATGATGGCCCGGATGGCGTTCGACGCCGGCGCAGTGGAGTCCGGTGGCCCACCGGAGCTGGAGCTTGACCCGCAGCCGCAGGGCGTGCACGCGGCCGTCCGGGCCCGGTTCACGATCAGCCGGCCGGTCCTGTCCTGATGACCGTCGCGGAGGTGTTGTCGGTCGAGGCGCTGCTGGAGCGGGCCCGAGGGCTGGCCGATGCCGGGCCGCGGCAGCTGCTCGGCATCACCGGCGCACCCGGTGCCGGCAAGTCCACGCTGGCCGCACAGGTGGTCGAGGCGGTCGGCCCGGCCGCCCGTCTGGTGCCGATGGACGGCTTCCACCTCGCTCAGGACGAGTTGCGTCGGCTCGGCCGGGAACTGCGGAAGGGTTCGATCGACACCTTCGACGCCAACGGTTACGTCTCGCTGCTGCGTCGGCTGCGGCGCAAGGAGCCGACGTCGGTCTGGGCGCCGCAGTTCCGCCGGGAGCTGGAGGAGCCGATCGCCGGTGCGATCGAGGTGCCGCCGGAGGTGCGGCTGGTGGTCACCGAGGGCAACTATCTGTTGATTCCGAACTGGCCCTGGGACGAGGTACGCGCCCTGCTGCACGAGGCGTGGTTCCTGGACCTCGACGCCGACCTGCGGCGTCGGCGGCTGGTCGCCCGGCACATGGCCTACGGCCGGTCGGAGCAGGACGCCCGGGCCTGGGCGCTGGGCAGCGACGAGGCCAACGCGGCGCTGGTGGCCGGCACCGCCGACCGCGCCGACCTGGTGGTACGCCTAGCCGAGCCCCCGCCGGGGTGACGGGACCGCACGCCGCAGCAGCCACGCCACCCGGGATCTCTCCCGTTGGAACTCGGCGGCCTCCGGATAGCCACTGTGGCTGCGGATCGGTGGGTCGGCGACCTCGCCGTCGCTCGGATGCAGGGCCTCCGGGTCGGTCACCGCGATGTCCCGTTCCCCGGCGGTGACCGGCCAACCGAGCGGGTCGGTGTCCCGCCAGAAGTTCGTCCACCGGGTGCCGCCGCCGGGGCGGGTCAGCGCCTCGGCCAGCACCGGTAGCCGGTCCGGACCGAAGTAGGCGGGGAAGATCCGGCCGTAGAGGCGGGTCAGTTGGCAGCCGTAGGAGAAGAACCAGATCCGGTGCCGCCAACGGTTCGGCATCTGGAGGATGACCGCGGTGCAGATCACCGTGCCCTGGCTGTGCCCCGAGAGGATGATGCCGTCCACCCGGCGCGGGTCGGGCTCGGCCAGCGCGATCAGCCCGGCGGTGCGGGTGAGCAGTTCGGGCACTGCCCGTTCGGCGTAGCTCGGTGGCGCCAGGGGATGTGCGGCGCGCGGCCAGAAGGTTCCCACGTCCCAGATCACGCCGACGGACCGGCGGATGGTGTTCTTGCGATAGACGAGCAGGCCGACGGCGGCCACCGCGACCGGCAGCCAGCCGAGCAGCGCGTCGCCGACGTTCGCGACCGCTTTGGTCACGACGGCCGGTCCGTCCGTCCCGTCGAGGGGGAGAGGGCGGGCGAGAACTGCCGCGCAACCCAGCACGGCTAGGACGGCCATCGCAGCGGCGTACCACCCGGTCAGCCGCAGTGCGTGTTCGCCGACCAGTCGGTGCAGCGCCTGGTGGGTGCTGACGTCCCGGGCGCGACGCAGGTCGTGCGCGGACAGTCGGCCGCCACGGGCGCTCAGTTGGGCGTACTCCCGGCGGCGTAGCTGGTGAAAGAGCACCGCGGCGCGGATGGCGACCAGGGCGAGCATCAGCAGCGCGGCGGCGAAGGTCAGGCCGGCCCAGGTCACCGGGGTTGGCAGGAACACCAGGGACCGGCCATCGGGCGTGTCCCCGTCGTTGAGTCGGTTGGTGAACCAGTAGAGCACCCCGTTGCTGTACGCGAGGCAGAGCAGCCAGCCGGAGCCGGCGATGACGGCGGGTGCCTGACCACGCCAGGCCAGGTCGGTGTGCGGTTCGAGCGGTTGTTTGACAGTGGTGGGGCGGGTCCGGGGTAGCAGCAGACCGATCCCGGCGAGGGCGAGCAGTGGCAGGGCGAACTGCCACATCATCACCGGGCTCGGCGGTGCGGTGGGTAGCCAACCGTGGCACCAGGCGGCGGCGAGGGCGATCAGGAGCGCGGCGGCGGCCGGAGCGGCGCCGCCGCGTCGGCCGGAGCGGGCGGTCGCGCCGATCGCGATGAGCAGCAGCAGCTGACCGGTGCCCAGCCAGGCGATGATCCGGTCGAAGCCGGGTAGCGATCGATCGGTCCGGCATCCGGGCTGGGTGGGGTCCTGGTCGCAGCCGGCGGGTGGACGTAGTCCGGCAAGTGCGCTGCCCGTGGCGGCGTCGGGTAGCAGCAGCACCGCGAAGGTGCCGGCCACGCCGAGTCCGGTGAGGATGATGACCGCGATGCTCCATCGGCCGAGCGGGCTGGCACCCTCACGCTGGGTCAGGAAGGACCGGCCGATGGCCACCAGCGTGACCGTCAGGACGGTGGTGAAGGCGGCCACGGCTGCCCAGGTGACCACCGCCCGAGCACCCTGCGGCGGGTCGAGCACCGTGATCGTGCCGAGCGGGACCGCCGCCGCCACCACGGTGCCGGTGCACAGGTGCAGCACGGCGGTTCGGCGTAGTTGTCCCTCGCCGCACCAGAACGTCGGATCCTGGAGGGGGTTGGTCGGGGTCCCGGGGGGTGGGTCGGGCAGGGGCGGTGGCTCCGGTGCCGGCTGACCGACCGGCACGTCGGCGTCGGCCGGCGGCGGGGTACGGCGTCCCGCGGGATTCGTGGTGGGGTCGGCCGGCATCACCGCCTCGTACTGGTAGGTGCGCCAGGTGACCAGGCCGAGGACTCCGATCATGGCGAGTGGCACGGTCAGGCCGACGGCCAGGGTCCGGCCGCCCTGCTGCCACCAGGCGTCGGCGAGGAACTCCCACGGGCCGGGGATCCGGCTCAGGCAGACCTCGTCCACGCACTGCCAGCCGATGAGATCGACGCCGACACCGGTCATCGCGAGCACCGGGGTGGCGGTCAGGCTCAGGCAGAAGAGCCTGATCAGCCAGGCCGTCACGCCGGATCGGCTGGCCAGTCGTTCGGTGGCGGGGTCCGCCGGTATCCCCGGCCGGGCGTGCAGCGCCACGTTGGCCAAGGTGAAGGGCAGCAGCAGCGTCCACAGGGCGCGCTCCACGTCGCGGGCCGTCCGCGCGCCGGAGGTCAGCTGCCCCCAGCTGTACGCCTCGACGACGATCGGGTCGAGCGGCGTGGCGGTCGGCAGGCGGTAGAAGCCGGTGACCGGGCCGCCGGCGACGAGCCGTGGCTGGGGCGGCTCGCTCCCGGGTTCGCCCGTCAGGCCCAGGGTCTCGGCGGGCGGGGTGTTGGACACTCCGTGTACGCGTAGTTCGAGGATCCGACCTCCCATGCGAGCCTCCCGGTGACGCACCTGTCACCTACAGTGCCCGATGTGGTGCGGCGGGTGCCACTCGTCATGGAGTTGTTTGCGCAGCTAAAAGGCTGATTGTGGTCAGTCGAGCTGGCGTACCGGTCGAGCCGGATTACCGACCGCGACGACGTTGGCGGGCAGATCCCGGGTCACCACGGCGCCCGCGCCGACGACGGTGTTCTCACCGACGGTGACTCCGGCGAGGACTATCGCTCCACCGCCGAGCCAGGCGTTGTCGCCGATGGTGATGGGCCGGGCCGCCTCCCACTTCGCCCGACGCGGTGCTGGCTCCACCGGGTGGGTGGGGGTGAGCAGTTGCACGTTCGGGCCGATCTGCACGTCGGCGCCGATGGTGATCGGCGCGACGTCGAGGAAGACCGCGTGATAGTTGACGAAACTGCGCGGCCCGATCCGGATGTGGTAGCCGTAGTCGCAGTAGAAGGGTGGCCGGATACCAGCCTCCGCGCCGATCTCGCCGAGCAGCTCGTGCAGGGCCGTCCGCCGTGTCTCGTGGTCGTCGACGCCTCCGCCGTTGATCCGCTCCATCAGGCGCAGGGCGCGGAGGTGATCGGCGATCAGTTCCGGGTCGTCGGCGAGGTACGGCTCGCCGGCGAGCATCCGTTCCTTCATGGACGTCATCCGTCCGATCATGCCGGGCGCCGCGGCGACGAGGACTCAACTTCGTCGAATTCTTGACTCCCTTTTGCATACTCGGTATGCAACCCTGATGGATGTCGATGTGTCCTACATCGATGTAGACGCTCCAGAGGAGGATTCAGTTGCGACAAAGGAGCAAACTGTCCGCCACCGGACTCGTGCTGGGTCTGGTGCTTGGCCTACCGGCGGCGGCCACGGCCGCACCGGCGGCGCCGACAGCGGCCCCACCGACCCCCGCGCCGACCGGCCGGCCGGACAACGGCCGCACCTCGGCAACCGTCACTCTGGTCACCGGTGACCAGGTCACGGTCACCGCGACCGGGGCGAGCGTACGCCCGGCCGAGGGCCGCGAAGGCATCCGTTTCCTCACCCAGCGGCAGCGGAACCACCTTTGGGTGCTGCCGCAGGACGCCCTGCCGTTGATCCGCGACGGACGGGTCGACCGCCGGCTCTTCGACGTGGCCGGGTTGATCGCCGCCGGGTACGACGACGCGCACCGCGACGACCTGCCCCTGCTCATGACCTACGGGGCGACCGCCCGGCGGGCCGGCGCACCCGACGGGGTGACCGTCACCCGCGACCTGACGGCCATCGGTGGCGTCGCGGCCACCGCGGACAAGCAGCGGGTGGGCCAGCTCTGGGCCACGGTCGCCGGTGCCGGTGGCGCCCGGTTCGACGCGGCGGGGGGTGTCGAGCGGATCTGGCTCGACGGCCGACGGCAGCTGACGCTGGAACACAGCGTGCCGCAGATCGGGGCGCCCGCCGCCCACCAGGCCGGCTTCACCGGTCAGGGGGTACGCGTCGCGGTGCTCGACAGTGGGGTCGACGCCGCGCATCCCGACCTCACCGGCCGGGTCGCCGAGTCGAGGAACTTCACCGAGGAGGCGAACCCGGGCGACATCGTCGGGCACGGCACCCACGTCGCCTCGATCATCGCGGGCAGCGGTGCCGCCTCGGAGGGCCGGAACCGGGGTGTGGCACCCGATGCGACCCTGCTCTCCGGCAAGGTCTGCGAGGAGTACGGGTGCACCGAGTCGGCGATCCTGGCCGGCATGCAGTGGGCCGCCACCGAGGCCGAGGCCGACGTGGTCAACCTCAGCCTGGGCGGGACGGACACCCCGGAGGTGGATCCGCTGGAAGAGGCGGTGAACACGCTTACCGAGCAGACGGGCGCCCTCTTCGTGATCTCCGCCGGCAACGCCGGAGGGACCGGCACGGTCGGCTCGCCGGCCAGCGCCGACGCCGCGCTCGCCGTCGGCGCGGTCGACCGTGACGACCAGCTCGCCGATTTCTCCAGCCAGGGCCCCCGGGTCGGTGACGACGCTCTCAAGCCGGACATCACCGCGCCGGGAGTGGACATCGTGGCTGCCCGGGGGCAGGGCACGCAGCTCGGTGAACCGGTCGGCGAGCAGTACGTCTCGCTCTCGGGCACCTCGATGTCCGCACCTCACGTCGCCGGTGCGGCGGCGCTGCTCGCCCAGCAGCACACCGACGCGACGGCCCAGCGGCTCAAGGCCACCCTGATGGCCTCGGCCCGGCCGCATCCCGAGCTGACCGCGTACCAGCAGGGCGCCGGCCGGGTGGATCTGGCGCGAGCCATCACCCAGTCGGTGGTCAGCGAGCCGGCCAGCGTCTCGTTCGGCCGGACGCTGTGGCCGCACGACGACGACGAGCCGATCCAGCGCCAGGTGACCTGGCGCAACACGGGAGCGGCACCGCTCACCCTGGAGCTCGGCATCGAGGCCACCGGCCCGGACGGGGAACCCGCGCCGGCCGGGGTGTTCACGCTCGGCACCCGGCAGGTCCAGGTGCCGGCCGGTGGCACCGCGTCTGCCACGGTCACGGTCGACACCAGCGTCGACAGCCCGGACGGCCACTACACCGGCCGGGTGGTCGCCCGCGCCGGCGACCTGGTGGCGGTCACCCCGCTGGCGGTGCACAAGGAGGTGGAGAGCTACACGTTGACCGTGCGACACCTGAGCCGCGAGGGTGCCGTGCCGGACGACTACGCGACCTTCCTGCTCGGGTTGGACGACTTCACCGACATCTTCGTGGCCGACCCGGACGGCACCGCTGACGTGCGGGTGCCCAAGGGGCGCTACGGGCTGGCCAGTTTCCTGTTCGACGAGGCGAGCGAGGAACTGGTGCTGATGGCCCAGCCGGAACTGGTGGTGGAGTCGGACGCCGAGATGGTCGTCGACGCGCGTACGGCGGGACCGGTGCGGATGACCGTGCCGGACCGGTCGGCGACGCCGGCGCTGGTCGCCGTGGACGCGTACTTCCTGCTCGACGAGGGTTCGGCCGGGTTCGGCGCGCTCGCCGACGACTTCGACGGCATCTTCACCGGGCAGATCGGCGGGCGGACCGCGGCGGACCACTTCTCCACCATCGTCTCCAGCCAGTTCGCGGACCTGGAGGCGGCCAGCAGCCGGTATCTCTACGCCCTCGCCGAGATGGTGCCGGGCCGGATGCCCACCGGGTTCATCCGGCACTACCGCGGCAGTGACCTGGCCACCGTCAAGCAGACGTTCCGGGACGGCTACCCGGGCACCCTCGCCGAGCGGATGTCCTTCGCCCTGTTCGAGCCCGACCTGGGTGGATGGGCGGTCGGGCTGCCTACCACGGTGCCGGGCCAGCGGGTCGAGTACTACAACACCAGGGCGGTGCGCTGGAGCACCGAGCTGTGGTTCGGCACGCGCAGCGATGACGTGCCGTGGCTGGAACCGGTGGCCGTGCTCTTCTTGGAACCGACGGCGTACCGGGCCGGGCGGACCTACCGGGAGGTCTGGAACGGTGCGCCCCACGGACCGTCGTTCCCGGTGCCGCGCTGGCCGGAAGACGGCCTGACCCGGCAGGGTGACCTGATCACTCTGTCCGTGCCGCTGTACAGCGACGCGGCCGGACACCTGGGTAGTTCGCTCACGGACGCCGGACGTACCGCCCTGTACCGCGACGGCAAACTGGTGGGTGAGTCCGAGGAACCCGGCTGGGGCCAGTTCGAGGTGCCTGCCGGGCCCGCCAGGTACCGGCTGGAGATGTCGGCGAAGCGCAGCGTCTCCGACCTGAGCACCGAGGTCGCCACCGCCTGGACCTTCCGGTCCCGGCACGTGCGGGGCGACGACCCGGTCCGGCTGCCCGCCGCCGCGATCCGGTTCGCGCCGCGACTGGACGAGCGGAACGCGGCCCCGGCCGGCCGGTCCTTCGTGATACCGGTGGCGGTGCAGCGCCAGCCCGGTGCGCCGGCGGCGAAGACGGCGTCGTTGACCGTCGAGGTCTCCTACGACGGCGGCAAGCGCTGGCAGCGCGCCAAGCTGCGCAAGGTCGGCAAGGGCTGGGCGGCCACCGTGCAGCACCCGCGTGGTGCCGGCCACGTGTCGCTGCGGGCCACCGCCCGCGACACCGACGGCAACACCGTCACCCAGCGGATCATCCAGGCGTACCGCCTGCGGTGACCCGCACCGGCGGGGCGGGCCCGATCAGGGCCCGCTCCGCCGGGGGTCTCAGTCGTTGGCGTGCAGGGCGGCGTTCAGCTCGATCCCCCGGCCGGTACGGGGACGGGCCTCAAGGGCGCCGGAGACCGAGTTGCGCCAGAACAGCAACCCGTCGACGCCGGACAGCTCGCGTGCCTTGACGACCCGGCCGTCCGGGAGAGTGATCTTCGAGGCGGCGGTGATGTAGCAACCCGCCTCGACGACGCAGTCGTCGCCGAGTGAGATGCCGACACCGGCGTTGGCGCCGACCAGGCTGCGCTCACCGATGCGTACCTTGTCGGTACCGCCACCGGAGAGGGTGCCCATGATGGAGGCACCGCCGCCGATGTCCGAACCGTCACCCACCACCACGCCCTGCACGATGCGCCCCTCGACCATCGAGGCGCCGAGCGTGCCGGCGTTGAAGTTGACGAAGCCCTCGTGCATGACGGTGGTACCGGAGGCGAGGTGTGCGCCGAGGCGGACCCGGTCGGCGTCGGCGATCCGCACCCCGGAGGGCACCACGTAGTCGGTCATCCGGGGGAACTTGTCCACCCCGTACACCCCGAGGTGGCGGCCGGCGGCCCGCTCGATGACCCGCAGCTCGTCCACCCGTTCCGGTGGGCACGGCCCGGCGGAGGTCCAGGCCACGTTGGCCAGCTTGCCGAAGATGCCGTCGAGGTTGATCTCGTTGGGCCGCACCAGGCGGTGGGAGAGCAGGTGCAGCCGCAGGTACGCGTCCGGCGCGTCCTTGATCGGATCGTCGAGCGAGCCGATGACGGTGACCACCTGGACGGTACGCAAACCCGGCAGGGCCCGGTCGCCGATCGCGCCGGGCGGCAGGTCCAGCACGTCGGCCTTGTCCTCGCCGGCGACCAGCGGCAGCTCGCCGAGGCCGAGCTTGCCGGTCGGGTACCAGGTGTCGAGCACCTGGTCCTCGGCGGTGACGGTGGCCAGGCCGATGCCCCACGCGGATTGTGTGGACGTCACTTACTCACCTCTCGTTCCCCTGCGGGCTGGCTGCTGCTCGCGACTGCGGCTCGCCGGCCCACTCCTCGCGCTTCGCCGAAGGGCTCGCGTCTCGCGGTCGCCGGTTGTGACGGTACCGTGCGGACCATGGAGAACCCGCTTACCCCCGAGGTCCTCGCCGATCCGGTGGCGTTGACCCGCGCGCTGGTCGACATCGAGTCCGTGTCCCTCAACGAGAAGGCCATCGCCGACTGCGTGGAGGAGGTTCTGCGGGTGGTCCCGCACCTGACCACCTACCGGCACGGCAACACCGTGATGGCCCGTACCGACCTGGGGCGGGCCTCGCGGGTGGTGCTCGCCGGCCACCTGGACACCGTGCCGCTGAACAACAACTTCCCGTCGACGCTGCGCGGCGACCTGATGTACGGCTGCGGCACCTCGGACATGAAGTCCGGGGTCGCCTACGCGCTGCATCTCGCGACCACCCTGCCCGAGCCCCGCTACGACGTGACGTACTTCTTCTACGAGGCCGAGGAGATCGAGTCGAGGTACAACGGCCTGCACCTGGTCGCGCAGGCGCACCCGGACTGGCTGGAGGCCGACTTCGCGCTGCTGTTGGAGCCGACGTACGGCATCGTCGAGGCCGGCTGCCAGGGCACCATGCGAGCCGTGGTGGTGACCACCGGGGTCCGGGCCCACTCGGCCCGTTCCTGGCACGGGGTCAACGCCGTGCACGGGGCGGGGGAGGTGCTCCGCCGACTGTCGACGTACCAGGCCCGGCGGGTGACCATCGACGGGTGCGAGTACCGGGAGGGCATGAACGCGACCCGCATCCACGGCGGGGTCGCCGGCAACGTGGTGCCGGACCGGTGCGAGATCGGGGTGAACTACCGCTTCGCGCCGGACCGTACGCCGGCCGAGGCCGAGGCGCACCTGCGCGAGGTCTTCGCGGACTACGAGCTGACGGTGACCGACTGCGCGGCCGGTGCGCTGCCGGGCCTGGAGGCCCCGCCGGCGCGGGAGTTCCTGGCGGCGGTGGGTGCCGCACCCATCGGCAAGCTGGGCTGGACCGACGTGGCCCGGTTCGCGGCGATGGGGATCCCGGCGCTCAACTTCGGCCCGGGTGATCCGAACCTGGCCCACCACCCGGACGAGCACGTCGAGATCAGCAAGATCCGCGACGGTGCGGCGACGCTGCACCGCTGGCTCGCCCCGGCCTGACCACCGACGGCGTGGCCGGCGGCGGCGCGACCAGCGGTGGCGTGGCCGGCGGTTCGGTGCGGGGTCAGACGGTGGTCAGGTGGGACTCGGCACCGGGATCGGCCGGCGGCTCGGGTGGCTTGTCGAGCAGCCGGGCGCGGCGGCGCTCGGCCACCACGTCGCGGATGCGCCGCTGCATCTGCCGGCGGATCCGGACCCGTTCGTCGTTGCTGATCACGCTGTCTCCTCCCCCGAAGTCCGCGTGCCGGGGCATACCCGGTATGTGAATAGTAAGACGTACGGGAAAGCGATTTGGTTGCACAAGATCACGAAGTGTTTGCCGGGTTCTCCGGTCCGACTCCACTACGGTTGCTTCCATGACCCAGAGCAACGGGCGCGAACGAGGACAGGAGCGGCATCGCGGCGCCGTCACACTACGTCGCCAATCGATCACCAGTAGTACTGCGGACCAGCGGTTGCTGGATTCCCGGGCGCGGGCCGACTGGAAGACGAAGGACGCCTGGCGGGCGCTGCGCATCCTCTCCGAGTTCGTGGAGGGCTTCGACACCCTCGCCGACCTCCCGCCCGCGGTCAGCGTCTTCGGCTCGGCGCGTAGCAAGCCGGACAGCCCCGAGTGCCAGCTCGCCGAGGCGTTGGGCGCGGCGCTGGCCCGCGCCGGCTACGCGGTGATCACCGGGGGCGGGCCGGGTGTGATGGAGGCGGCCAACCGGGGGGCCAGCGAGGCCGGCGGCCACTCCGTCGGCCTGGGCATCGAACTGCCCTTCGAGCAGGGCATCAACGAGTGGGTCGACCTGGCCATCGACTTCCGTTACTTCTTCGCCCGCAAGACCATGTTCGTCAAGTACGCCCAGGCGTTCGTGGTGCTGCCCGGCGGGTTCGGCACCATGGACGAACTCTTCGAGGCGCTCACCCTGGTACAGACCGGGAAGGTCACCCGGTTCCCGGTGGTGCTGATGGGCGTGGACTACTGGCAGGGCTTGCTCGACTGGCTGCGTGACACGATGGCGGCCGAAGGCAAGATCGGCCCGGTCGACCTGGAGCTGATCTGCGTCACCGACGACGTCGCCGCGGCGGTGCGGCACATCGTGGAGGCCGAGGCCGCCCTCAACGCCGAGCAGGAGGCCGTACGCGAGGAAGCGGTCGCCCGGGTCGCCGCCGACCAGCAGGCCGCCGCGGGGCCGACCACCGGGCCGGTCGAGAACCGGGCGTTCAACGGACGGCCGCTGCCGGCGGGCGGCAGGTTGCCGGAGACGCGCAGGCCGCTGCCAACGGACGGGCTGCCGCGGGACAGGCTGCCGGGAGACGCGCAGGCCGCTGCCAACGGACGGCCGCTGCCGGCGGCAGGTTGCAGCCGACGCGCAGGCCGCGACCGACGACCCTGCGGGGCGCTGACCGGTGGCCGCGATCTGCGTGTTCTGCGCGTCCTCCCGCACGCTCGACAAGCGTTGGCTCGACCTGGCGGCCGACACCGGCGCGGAGATCGCTCGACGCGGGCACACGCTGGTCAGTGGGGGCGGCTGCGTCGGGATGATGGGCGCGTTGGTCAACGGCGCACGCGCTGCGGGAGGCCGCACGGTCGGCGTGATCCCGCAGGCGCTTGTCGACCTGGAGGTCGCCGACCTCGCCTCGGATGAACTGCTGGTCACCGAGTCGATGGCCAGCCGGAAGATCCTGATGATCGAGAAGTCGGACGCGTTCCTCACCCTCCCCGGCGGGCTCGGCACGCTCGACGAACTCTTCGAGGTGTGGACCACCGCGACGCTCGCCCTGCACCACAAGCCGATGGTGCTTGTCGACACCGACGGCTTCTACGACCCGCTGCTGGCCTGGCTGCGCGACCTGACCGACCAGACATTTCTCAAGCCCGCCGGCTTCGATCTGCTCCGGTCGGTCGACACCGTCCCCGCTGCCCTCGACCTCATCGAGTCCCAGCTCACCTGAACCGCCCGGCCGGGCCCTGGCACCCCGTCGACGCGGTCCGTGGGCGGATGATCGGCTCCGGATGCGGCGAACCGGGCCTTCCCGCCGAGCGCAAGCCCCCGACTTGCCGCATGTCGAGCGCGGGTGCTGACCGGACCCGGGTGTGGCGGGTCGGGCGGTGTCGCAGGGCCGTGATGGGATGGCGGGATGCAGGCGTACCGGTTGGTGCGTCGGCCCGCCGGGCCGACCGAGGGGAACGGCCCGTCCGCCGGGTCGCCCGGCTGCCGCCCATCCGCAGGCCGCACCGGGCCCCCGCCGGGTCAGGCGGCCCTGGCCGTTGTGTCGGGCCAGGTCGCGCCGGGTCAGGGCGGCACCGGGGCAGGCACCCTCGGCGCCGGGCTGGTCGATCCGCGACAGGCGGAGGTGTCGCGCACACCGCCGCCGGTCCGGATGCTCGTCCTGGGCGCCCAGCACCGGCAGGCAAAGACCTGACCTCGTCGAGGCGGTCGCCGCCCGCGTCGCCGAGGGAGTCGACCCGGAGCGGATCCGCGGTGCTGACCAGCCGCCGCCGACCTGCGGCACCGGATCGGCGCGGATCGCCGCGACCGGTCAGCTGGGTGCTGCGCGAGCCGCTGGTGCGCACCTTTCCCGCGTACGCCTCGGGCTGCGGCGGGCTGCCGCCGAGCGCGGCGAGCTGTCACCCCGGCTGCTAACCGGCCCGGAGCAGGATCTGATCATCCGCGAGTTGCTTGACGTCGTCGGTGCGGAACCCGACGGGGAGCTCCGACGACGACCCGCTGGCCGCTGGTCACGACCCGCGGCCGGCGCTGGGCACCCGGGGCATCGCCGCCCAGCGCCGCGCGCGACCTGCCGATGCGTGCCGAGTGGGTGGGCCTGGTCGAGCTGGCCCGGCTCGGCGAGCGCCGGCTTCGGCCGCGCCGACTGGTTTGGCCTGCCGCCCGGTTCCTCCGGCAGTACGTCGCCGTGCTGGCCCTGCGCGACGTGGCCAACCGCGCTGGTCGCCTACGACCCGGCGGAGATTGGTCCTGGGCCGCCACCGGAATGCCAGGCCGACGATCCGGAGCTGCTGGCTGCCGACGCCGGCTGGCGCACGTCTGCTGTCGACGAGCGCTGGCCGGACACCGGTCCGGCGCAGCTGGAGCTGCTGGACACGGTACGGCGGTTCGCTCGGTCGCCTTCGCCGACCCCGACTCCTCGACGTGCTTCCGGGGCGCTGATCCGCGGCGTGACGTCCTTTCCGCAATTTCCCGCCGGCCCTGCACCCGCCTTCCGGCATGCGCTGGCTGCCCAGGTGTTGCTGAGCACCAGTTACCGCGCGGGCGAGCGGTGGCTGCTGGCCGCCACCGCGCGCTGGCCCGGCGGCGCGGACTGGCTGCGTGGCACCGGCGGTTATGATCGTCGACGCCCGGCGGGGACCGTGGAGGTGGCACGTTCTCCGACCAGCGCCGAGAGGTGGCTGGCGCACGGCGCTACGCGGCGCACCCGCCTCTCGACGGCGCCGTGGTCGCGGATGGCGGCAGGTGCTGGTCCGCCCACCGCCCGGCAACTGCCGGGGCTGCGTCGGGCGCTGCACGAAGGCCGGCGACCGTGGCAGGTGCATGGCGAGGGATCTGCCGCTGCACCTGCAACCGGCGGTCATGCCGCTGCGCCCGCTGCGTTGCGCGCTGGAGCCGGAGCGGTGATGCCGTCGTGGCGTTGGTTGCACTCACCGCCGCTCGGTGGTGCCGACACCCGCTGGCTGAAAGATGGCTGCGGCGGTAGGCCTGGTGCGCGCCTGCCCTGGCGGGGTGACCGCTCTGAGTCTCTCCGGAGCTGATCATCGAGGCGCTCCGCGACCGGGACGAGCTTTCCGAGTCGAGCGGCGCGTTGGGCGGAACCGGCACAGACAGTGGCCGGGCTGTGGCCCGGGGAGGCGGCCGACTGGCCGCCGCCACCGCGGAGGAGGTCCTCTGAGCCAGGTGGCGGGCCAGCGGCCTGGCCGACAGGTCGGCCGTTGATTCCGGGGCCCGCGGGCAGCGGGCCGGCGAGGGCGATCTCCTGCCCGCGTCGCCGGGCCGAGGCGGCCGACTGGGTGACGGGACGCCGCTGGTTCTCTTCGACGCCGCCGCCCGGTTCACCGACCGGTTGCCGGGCGCGCGTACCGAGGTGTTCCTCGACCACGTGCTCGGTCAGGAGCTGCCGGCCGACACGCTCGCACCGACCGCCGACCGGGGCGACGCCGTGCGGCTGCTCACCGCGCACGCGGCCAAGGGACTCGAATGGGATCTGGTCGCGGTGGCCGGGGTGCAGGAAGGCGTCTGGCCGGATCTGCGGCTGCGTGGCAGCCTGCTCGGCTCGGAGCGCCTGGTCGACGTGCTGGCCGGCCGAGGGGACGGCGCGGCGGTGGCCACCGTGGTCGGGCAGACCTCGGCGTTGCTCGACGAGGAGCGTGGCGGTTGTTCCACGTCGCGGTGGACTATGCCGGCGGCGGCTGTTATCGGGCGCGGTCGCCTCTCCGCCTCACGGCGACCACACGAGTGAGCAACCTACGTTTCTTACGAATGCGCCTGATGACCCGGCGATGCAAAGACGGGTCCGCCGGTCCGCCGCCACTCCTGGCCACCGGACGCCACCTCCGGATCACGAGGCGTCGACGGCCCGCCGTGGACTTCACGAGATCGGGCCGCCTGGGTCGGGCCGGCTGCTGCTGAGCGCCGGCCGCCCCGGGCGCTCACGCTGCCCGCGCTGGTGGCGGAGCTGCGTACCGCGGTCGTCGATCCGGCGGCGCTGGTCGCCCGGCGGCGCGCGGCGGCGGCCGAACGGCGGCTGGCCGCCGCCGGAGTGTCCGGTGCGCATCCCGACGACTGGTGGGGGCTGCGCCCGCTCTCCGACGACCGACCGCTTGTCGACGACGGCGAGCCGGTGCGGGTGACCCCGTCGGGAATGGAGAGCGCGCTGCGGTGCAGCCTGCGGTGGCTGCTGGAACGGCACGGCGGCAGCGCACCGGCCAGCACCGCGCAGGGTGTCGGCAACCTGGTGCACGCGGCGGCGATGCTCGCCGAGGAGGCCCAGGCCGACCGGGAGACGCTGCTGGAGTACGTGGCCGCGCGCTTCGACGCGATCGAACTGGCCGCGCGGTGGATGGTCGGTCCGGAGCAGGCCCGCGCCGAGGCGATGGTCGACAAGTTGCTGCGCTGGCTGGCCGCCAACCCGCGCCGGTTGCTCGCCATCGAACAGGAGTTCGCGGTACGCCTCGACGACCCGCACCGGCCGGTCGAGTTGACCGGCCGGGTCGACCGGTTGGAGGTCGACGCGGACGGCCGGCTGGTGGTGGTCGACCTCAAGACCGGCAAGTCCACCGCGGTCACCGAGGGAGAGGTGGCCGAGCACCCGCAACTGGGTGCGTACCAGGCGGCGGTGGAGGCCGGCGCGTTCGCCGAGTTCGGCGACGAGCCCGGCGGCGCGGCACTCGTGCAGCTCGGCACCGGCGCGAAGGACGCCCGCGAGCAGGCCCAGCCACCCGCCACCGACGGGCCCGAGGCCGGTTGGGCGACCGCGCTGGTGCGTCGCACCGCCGAAACCATGGCCGCCGCGACCTTCGCGGCGGTCGCCAACTCGAAGTGTCGGGTCTGTCCGGTCCGCAGCAGCTGTCCGGTGTCGGGTCAGGGTCGGCAGGTGGTCGAGCCGTGACCCAGCCCACCCTGTTCGAGCCGGTCCCGCCGGCGCCCCGGGCCGCCGACGCGGGCCCCCGGTACACGCCGGTGGAGCTGGCGAAGCTGCTCCGGCTGCCCGCTCCCACCCGGGAACAGGCGGCGATCATCGCCGCGCCGGTGGAGCCGCTGCTGGTGGTCGCCGGTGCGGGCTCCGGCAAGACCGAGACGATGGCCGCCCGGGTGGTGTGGTTGGTGGCCAACTCGTACGTCCGGCCGGAGCAGGTGCTCGGCCTCACCTTCACCCGCAAGGCCGCCGGTGAGCTGGCGCACCGGGTACGCGTCCGACTCGACCAGTTGGTCCGCCGGTTGGGTCGCCGGGAGCGCAACCCGCTCGACGACCCGCTCACCGGCGAACCGACCGTGGCCACCTACCACTCGTACGCCGGGCGGATCGTCACCGAGCACGGTCTGCGCGCCGGCTACGAGCCCTCCACCCGGCTGCTGACCGAGGCCTCCCGCTGGCAGCTGGTCGACCTGATCGTGCGTAACTACGACGGGGACATGTCCGAGGTGGACCGGATGCCGAGCACGGTCACCGACGCGGTCCTGGCGCTCGCCGGCGAGTTGGACGAGCACCTGGTCGACCCGGACGAGCTGGCCGCCTGGACCGGCCGGTTCTTCGCCGACGTGCAGTCGCGTCCGGGGCGGGTCTACGCCGGGGTACGCAAGGCCCTCGCCCTGCAGCAGACCCGGTTGAAGCTGCTGCCGCTGGTGCGCGGGTACGCCCGCCGCAAGGACGATTTCGAGGCGATGGACTTCGCCGACCAGCTCGCCCGGGCCGCCCGGGTGGCCCGGGACCATCCCGGCGTCGGTGAGATCGAGCGCAGCCGTTACCGAGTGGTGCTGCTCGACGAGTACCAGGACACCAGCCACGCCCAGGTGGTGCTGCTCAAGGCGTTGTTCGGCGGCGGACACCCGGTGACCGCGGTGGGTGATCCCTGCCAGTCGATCTACGGCTGGCGGGGAGCCAGCGCCGGCACCCTCGACCGTTTCCCGACCGAGTTCGCCCGGGCCGACGGTGCACCGGCCCGGGTGCTCGGGTTGACCACCAGTTGGCGCAACCGACCGGAGATCCTGGCGGTGGCCAACGCGCTGGCCACGCCGCTGCGCGCGGCCGGGGCCCAGGTGCCCGAGCTGCACGCCGCGTTCGGCGTCGACGACCCGATCCCGCACCGCAGCCCGCGTGGAGCCGCCGCCGGCACGGTGCACTGCGCGCTGCTGCCGACGTACGCCGACGAGGCCGAGTGGATCGCCGACAGCCTGCTGGCCGCCTGGCGGGGCGCGGCCGGCACCCCGGGCGTGCTACCCGAGCAGATCCCGGTGACCCGACGGCCGACCACGGCGGTGCTGGTCCGGCTGCGCAGCCAGATCCCGGCGATCGCGGCGGCGCTGCGCGAACGCGGCCTGCCGGTCGAGGTGGTCGGGCTCGGTGGCCTGCTGGACACTCCCGAGGTACGCGACGTGGTCTGCACCCTGCGTGTGCTGGCCGATCCGACCGACGGTGCCGCGTTGCTGCGGTTGCTGACCGGTGCGCGGTGGCGGATCGGGCCACGGGACCTGGTGGCCCTGCACCGCCGGGCCCGGGCCATCGCGGCGGCGCGTCGCCGGCTCGCCGACGACGGCGCTCCGGAGATCACCCCCGATCGCCTCGACGAGGCGACCCTGGTGGAGGCGCTCGCCGACCTGGGGCCGGCGCAGGCGTACTCGGCCGAGGGCTACGCGCGACTGCGCGCGTACGCGCGGGAACTGGGCCTGCTCCGCTACCGGTTGGACCAGACCCTGCCGGAACTCATCGCGGACGTGGAGCGGACCACCGGGCTGGACGTGGAGGTGGCGGTGCGGGCCGGCCGCGACGGTGCGGGTGACGCCGGACTGGCCCGGGGCCATCTGGACGCGTTGGGTGACGTGGCCGCCCGGTTCAGCGGCGAGTCACCGGCCGCCACGCTCGCCGGGTTCCTGGCCTATCTCGCCGCCGCCGAGGACGAGGAGCGCGGTCTCGCGCCAGGCGAGGTGGAGGTGGTCGAGGGGGCGGTGCAGATCCTCACCGCCCACGCCGCCAAGGGACTGGAGTGGGACGTGGTGGCGGTGGCCGGGCTGAGTCGTGGCGTGTGGCCGGGACCGGTCCGCAACTCGGACCACTGGCTCGGCGGCCTGGGCGTGCTGCCGTTCCCACTGCGTGGCGACGCCGACGGGCTGCCCGAGCTGGCCCTGGCCGAGGTGGACGACCAGCGTGGGGTGGCCCGGGCGGTGGAGGATTTCGCCGACGCCTGGCGCGCCCACGACGAGCGGGAGGAGCGACGGCTGGCGTACGTGGCGGTGACCCGGCCTCGGCGCCTGCTGCTCTGCTCCGGCCACTGGTGGGGTGAGGGCACCAAACGGCCGCGCGGCCCGTCGCCGCTGCTGCGCGAGGTGCACGACGCCTGCCTGACCGGCGGTCCCGGTCACCTGGTCGACGAGTGGACCCCGGAACCCGCGCCGGACGCGGCCAACCCGACCACCGAGGTGGTACTGCGGGCCGAGTGGCCCGCCGACCCGCTCGGTCCCCGCCGTCCGGTGTTGGCCGAGGCCGCCGCGCTGGTCCGCCGTTTCCTGACCGACGGCGACGCCGACGACGAGGACCGGCCGGACGACCCGGCCGAGGCGGATCCGGAGGTGCTCCGGTGGCGGCGGGAGGCCGATCTGCTGCTGGCCGAGCGGGCGGAGTTGAGCCGGCTCGCCGGCCCGGTCGAGGTGTCGCTGCCCGAGCAGCTGTCGGTGACGCAACTCGTCGCGTTGCGCCGGGATCCGGCCGGGCTGGCCCGGGCACTGCGCCGCCCGATGCCGACCGAGCCCAACCCGTACGCCCGCCGGGGCACCGCGTTCCACGCCTGGCTGGAGCAGCGGTTCGGTGCGGACCGGTTGCTCGACACGGACGAACTGCCGGGGGCGGCGGACGCCGACGCGGCGCCGGACGAGGAACTGGCCGAGCTGCAACGGCGCTTCCTGGCCAGCGAGTGGGCGGACCGCACCCCGGCCGAGGTGGAGGTGCCCTTCGCCACGGTGATCGGCGGGGTGGTGGTACGCGGCCGGATGGACGCCGTGTTCCGCCGGCCCGGCGACCGCTTCGACGTGGTCGACTGGAAGACCGGCGCGCGGCCGGAGGGCACCGCCGCCGAGGTGGCGGCGGTGCAGCTGGCGGTCTACCGGTTGGCCTGGGCGGAGCTGGCCGGTGTGCCCGTCGACCGGGTAGGCGCGGCGTTCCACTACGTGCGGGACGGGGCGACCGTTCGGCCGGCGGACCTGCTCGACGTCGAGGGACTGACCGCGTTGATCAGATCGGTTCCCGAGTCGACGTGAAACACTGGCGTGTCGCCGGATCCGTGGTAGGGTTCCCTCGTTGCAGTTTCGGTTACCAGCTCTGTTTGCGCCTGGCGGAATGTGGCCCCAGGCGCTCTTTGTTATGTCCGGACTTCTCCGGGCGGGGCGACCAGCAGCGACAGGCGTTCCGGGCAGGTTCGTCCGGGACATTCCTCTTTCAACTCCGCAACAGGTGCGGAGTTGACGTTCCGTCAAGGAGACGAAACAAGCATGGCTATTGGCACCGTCAAGTGGTTCAACGCTGACAAGGGCTTCGGCTTCATCACCCCGGACGGCGGCGGCGCGGACGTCTTCGCCCACTTCTCGGCAATCCAGTCCTCCGGCTACCGCAGCCTCGACGAGAACCAGCGGGTGGAGTTCGAGGTCGTGCAGGGCCAGAAGGGCCCGCAGGCGGAGAACATCCGTCCGCTCTGACCTTCGGTCACCCGGTGTCGGCCGGGTCGTCGCCGTGCTCTGCGCACCGGTGGCGGCCCGGCCGTCCGTGTTCTCCGTGCGGGGCCGGTTCCGGCGCGCCCGGATGGTTCAGGTCCGTCTCCTCTGACGCGCGCCGACCAGCGCCACGACCCTGAGTCGGTAATCAGCCTGTCGTCCGTCGGGTGGGTGACTGTCTTCCTCGCCCGGCTCCGCGACCCTGGCTGCGGGGCAGGGCCGGGGGCCCCTGATCGCGCGGGGGAGGACGACCATGGTGGGCTCGGCGACTCGTGAGCTGCTCCTGGTGATCGCGGTGGCGGCGGTCGGGCTGTTGCTGGCCACGGCGGTGACGTTCGCGCCGTGGCCGGTCACCCCGGGTGGGTCCGCTCCGTCCGGCCTGGTGGAACTGCACGGCCCTGCACCGACCGACCGCACCGGCAGCGCGTCCGGCTGACGGGCGGGCGCGCCGGGCGGGTGCGGGCCGACCGACCCGCGTGCGCTTCCTCGCCCGCCGGCACCGGCGGGCGTGTCGAGACGTTAGGGTCGGATCCGTGCCGACCCGCAGAGCGAGAATCCCAGCGACGAGGTATCCGGTCGAACGGTTCACCCTCGACAACGGCCTACGGGTCGTCCTGACCCCCGACCGCAGCGCCCCGGTCATCGGTGTGGCGGTCGTCTACGACGTCGGCATCCGTTCCGAGCCGGAGGGACGTACCGGCTTCGCGCACCTCTTCGAGCACCTGATGTTCCAGGGCTCGGAGAACCTGGAGAAGCTGGCCCACTTCCGGTACGTGCAGGGCGCCGGCGGCACCTTCAACGGCTCCACCCATCTGGACTACACCGACTACTTCGAGACCCTGCCGAGCAACGCCCTGGAACGGGCGCTGTTCCTGGAGGCCGATCGGATGCGCGGTCCTCGACTGACCGAGGAGAACCTGCGCAACCAGGTCGACGTGGTCAAGGAGGAGATCCGGGTCAACGTGCTCAACCGGCCGTACGGCGGGTTTCCCTGGCTGACCCTGCCACCGGTGCTCTTCGACACCTTCCCCAACGCACACGACGGGTACGGCTCCTTCGACGATCTGGAGTCGGCCACCGTCGCCGACGCCGCCGACTTCTTCCGGCACTACTACGCCAGCGGCAACGCGGTGCTCGCGGTGAGCGGGGACATCGACACCGCCGAGGCGGTCACGCTCATCGAGCGACACTTCGGTGACGTACCGGCCCGCCCGGCACCCGACCGGCCGGACTTCGCCGAGCCGGACCTGACCGTCGAGCGGCGCACCACGTACCCCGACAAGTTGGCTCCGCTGCCGGCGGTGGCGTCGGCGTGGCGGGTGCCTGACCCGATCGACGACTTCGCCGCCTACCTGCCGTACGTGGTGCTGGCCGAGGTGCTCACCGACGGTGACGCGTCGCGGCTGGTGGAGCGGCTGGTGCGTCGGGACCGCACGGTGACGAGCGTCGGTGGTTACCTGGGCTTCATGGGCGACCCGTTCGACGTGCGCGACCCGACCGCGCTGCTGCTCCAGGCGCATCTGCCGCCCGGTGGCGACGTCGACAAGGTGCTGCGGACCCTGGACGAGGAACTGGACCGGCTCGCCCACGACGGGCTCGGCGACGGCGAGTTGGCGCGTACCCAGGCGCGGATGGCCACCCACCTGCTCCGCGACACCGACGCGGTGCTCGGCCGGGCGCTGCGGATGGCGGTGCTGGAGCAGCAGCGCGGCGAGCCGGGGTTGCTCGGCGAACTGCCCAGTCTGCTCGGCGAGGTCACCGACGAGCAGGTCCGGGCCGCCGCGGCCACCCTGCGCCCGGAGCGCCGCGCGTCCGTCGAGGTCCTCCCCGGAGGTGGGTCCCGGTGAGCGCGAGGAGTGAGCCGGGTTTGCGAGCCCCGCAGTTGCGACAGTTGCCGCCGCTGGGTCCGACCCGCCGGCTCAAGCTGCCCCGGCAGGCCGAGCGCACCCTCGGCAACGGACTCACCGTCATCGTGGTACGCCGGCCAGCGGTCCCGTTGGTGGAGCTGCGGCTCTGGATGCCCTTCGGGCGGGCCCACCTGGCCCGGGGGCACCTGCTCACGCAGACGCTGCTCTCCGGCACCGAGACGATGAGCAGCGTGCAGATCGCCGCGGAGCTGCAGAAGATCGGCGGCGGGCTCTCCGCCGGGCTCGACCCGGATCGGCTGATGATCTCCGGCACCGGCCTGGCCACCGGGCTGGACCGGATGCTGGAGATCCTCGCCGAGGTCCTCACCGGGGCCAACTATCCGGCCGGGTGGGTGGGCGTCGAGCGGAACCGGCTCGTCGACGGCATCCAGGTCGCCCGGAGCCAGCCGGCGCACCTGGCCCGTACGGCACTGCTGCGGCGGATCTTCGACGGCCATCCGTACGCCGTGCAGACACCGGAGCCGGAGCAGGTCGCAGCCGTCCGCCCGGCGGCGTTGCGGTCGCTGCACGCCCAGCGGGTGCATCCGGCGGGCGCGGTGCTCGTGCTGGTCGGCGACCTGCGCCCGGAGCGGGCGTTGGACGCGGCCGAGAAGGCCCTCGGCGGCTGGAACGGTGCCGGGCACGCGGCCGACATGCCGCCCGCCCCACCGCTGGAACCGGGTCCGCTGCTGCTCGTCGACCGGCCCGGATCGGTGCAGTCGTCGATGCGGGTGGCGTTGCCGGCGGTGCCGCGTACCCATCCCGACCACGCCGCCCTGCAACTGGCCAATCTGATCTTCGGCGGTTACTTCTCCTCGCGCTGGGTGGAGAACATCCGGGAGGACAAGGGCTACACCTACGGTCCGCATTCGTTGATCGAGCACGCGGTGGCCGGTTCGGTACTGGTGGCCGCCGCCGAGGTGGCCACCGAGGTGACCGCGCCGGCGTTGCTGGAGACGAGTTACGAGCTGGGTCGGCTGGCCACCGTGCCGCCCGCTCCGGACGAGCTGGAACAGGCCCGGCAGTACGCCCTCGGCACGCTCCAGCTCGGCATCTCCACTCAGGCCGGGCTGGCGTCGCTGGTCAGCGCCTACGCCGGCAACGGGCTGCGGCTGGACTTCCTGGCCGAACACGCGGCCCGGCTGGCGAAGGTGGGCGTCGACGACGTCACCGAGGCGGCTGCTCGCTATCTCGCGCCGTCACGAGCGGTGACGGTCGTGCTCGGCGACGCCGAACGGATCGCCGCCGCACTGGCCACGCTGGCCCAGGTCGAGACCGTTCCTGTTCCGTGACGGACGTGCGTCGCGCGGTGGTCGCCGGGTGCCGGGATCACGCGCCGTGGTGAGCGGGCGTGGGGACAGCAGCCCGCCGTTGGCCCGGTCCACGCTGGACCGGGTGGCGCACCGGCGTACCGATCCGCAGTGGCTGGCTCAGGCCTGGGCCGGTGCGCGGGTGTTGGTGCTGGACGTCGAGGCGGGCGGGCGGGCGCTGGTCCGCACCGACACCGCCGTGCCGGAGTTGGTGCTGGTGGGTGCCGACGGCCTGCCGCCGGCCCTCGCCGCCGGGGCGATGTTCCTCGGCGTCGAGCCGGACGGGACGGCGGTCTTCTGTGTCCACGGCACCCTGCCGACGGTGCCGGAGACCCGGCCGGCTCAGCTGCGGAGCATCGGGCACCTGCTCAGCGACCGGGACGCTGGACTGTTCACCACCGCGCTGGCGTTGACCAACTGGCACCTGCGGCATCTCTACCACCCGGTGACCGGTGAGCCGACCCGGGCCGACGAGGCGGGCTGGAGCCGGGTGGACCGTACCGGTGAGCGGGTGTGGCCGCGTACCGACCCGGCGATGATCGTGCTCGTGCACGACGGGGTCGGTGGCGGCGAGGGCCGGTGCCTGCTCGGCAACAACGCCACCTGGCCCACCACGACGGGCGGACGGCGGTTTTCCTGCCTGGCCGGTTACCTGGAGCCCGGGGAGTCGGCCGAGGCCGCGGTACTGCGCGAGGTCCGCGAGGAGGTCGGCGTCGAGGTCCGCGACATCACGTACGCGGGCAGCCAGGCGTGGCCGTTCCCCGGCTCGCTGATGCTCGGCTTCCTGGCCATCGCGGACCCGGCGCATCCGCTGCGGCTCGATCCGGCCGAGATCGCCGAGGCGCGCTGGTTCTCCCGGCAGGAGATCGAGGCGGCGCTCGTCGGCCGGCCGGTCGAGGTGGGTGACGCCCGCCTGTTGCTGCCACCGCCCTCGTCGATCGCGCTGTTCCTGGTGCATCGCTGGCTCGACGAACGCTGCTGATCGGCCTGGCGCGGTGCGGCCCGGTCCGTGACCGTCGTTGCCGCGGCGGTCACGGACCGGGGACACGGGCCGTCGTGGTCGGCTGGGTGAGGAACTCGGCGGGGGAGCCGGTCGACCACGACGGACGTGCGGTGGATCAGGTGCCGGGCCAGTCCGCGACTGCCCGGTGGTGGCGTGGGTCGTCCAGCGGCAGCACCTTGACCCGTTGCTTGCCGGAGCGGACGGAGCCCACGGTGGCGAGCGCGCGGGCCAGCAGCAGTGCGGCGTCGCGGTCGTCGGCGTGGACGACCTGGCGGCGTGGTTCGGGCCGGGCGGTCTCGTCCCGCAGGCGCTGACCGTCCGCCCAGGCGGCGGTGATGTCGGCGTCGGCGGCGGCGCGGATGTCGGTGCGAACGATCAGGAACCGCATGTGGGTCTCCGGATGTGTCGCGACGGGTGGAAGCGTGGAAGTTCCACGTCACTATGCGCCATCGTACGCCCGGTGCTCGTCCCAGCAAGTGAAACGCGCCCATCGGTCGGCAGACCCGACCGATCATCCGATCCCTGCTCAGCGTCGGTGGGACAGACGATGACGGGGCCGCCGGCTGCTGCCGGCGGCCCCGCGGGATGTCCGCGTGCTAGGGCTTCTCGAACTGCCCGTTACTCGCACCGGAGATGAAGCCCTGCCATCCCGCCCGGCCGAACAGCAGCACCGGGCCGCTCCGGTCCTTGCTGTCGCGTAGCGCCACTGCGGCGGGACCGTGGGAAAGCGGCGCGACCTCCACGCAGTTGGAGGTCTGGCTGCGGGTACTCGTGCGCCAGGGTGCGTCCGCGAGTTGGGCGAGGACGGACGGCGTGTTGCGGAACTCGTTCATCGTTGCGCTCCTGAGGTGAACCGATGGACCGAGTGGCACCGCACGTCCCGACGGCGGGCCGGTGCTGGTCACCGTTCCGTCAGGCGCCCGGAGGATCTGCGGCGTTGGGTCGGCGCCGTTGCCGGACCACCCGCCACGGTGGGCGGGATCGCCGCGCCGGACAGCCGTCCCGACGCATCCATCAGCCAGGAGAGGGTGTCCGTTGCGGAGAGTGCCGCCGTGCATAGCCACTCGAACACCACTTTATAGCGATTTAGGGTGATTACCTCGGTCGACATGACGTCGGTGAAGCCACCTTCGATGGCGAGCGTCTCCGGATCGAGGGGATCGGCGAACCGATAGACCGAGAACGCGGTCGGCGGGAGGTACCACTGGCCGATCGGAGTGTCCCGGGGCAGCACGTGCAGCGTGACATTCGGCAGCATGGCCAGCTCGCAGAGCTGCGTCAGCTGCTCCCGCAGCACCTCGGGCGGCCCGGCTCGGCGGCCGAGCGCGGACTCCTCGAGCACCGCCGTGTAGCGGGGCGGGTCGGTCTCCCGGGTGAGCGCCGACTGACGCGCCAACCGGGCCCTGATCTCGGTCTCGATCTCGTCCTCGGCCTCTGGCGCACCGGCGGCCTGGTCGACCTGCCAGGCTGAGGAGATGCGCATCCGCGCGTACCCGGTGGTCTGCAACAGCCCCGGCACCAGCACCGGGTTGTACTCGGAGATCTCGGCGCAACCCGCCTCCAGTTCGGCGAAGCCGCGCTGCTGCTGGGTCATCGCCGGGTACCGCTTCAGCCAACCACGCATGTCGCCGGCCTCATGGGTGATGCCGAGCAGCTCCAGCCGGAGGGTGTCGTCGACGTGGTACAGGTCGAGCAGATCCCGGACGTCACCCGGATCGGGTCGGCTGCGGCCGTTCTCCAGCCGGGACAGTTTGGACGCGGAAGCCCAGCCGATGCGTTCGATGACCTGGTCGCCGGTGAGCCCGGCGGCCTCCCGCAGGCGGCGCAGTTCGCCGCCGAGCCGACGGCGGCGCAGGATCGGGCTGGGTACGGCAGGAGGCACAGTGTCCTCTTTTCCGTCGACCGCCGCGGACGCGACGGTAACTGTATGAAATTCGCCCCCCACGGTCAGTATGGACGTCGCGACCGGCGCCGGAGGTACCGGCGGCGGGCGTGTCACCAGAAATACGCAGACCCGACAGCGACTCCGGTCGGCGCGATGAAGCGTCGCCGGCTCCGCCGAACCCGCCCGCCGCACCCGAGTCGCGCCACCGGAGGATCAATGCGCACCGTCCTGAGTCGCCCGGACTTCCGTCTGCTCTTCGGCGGACTGTTGGCCAGCATGACCGCGGAGTCGATCCTGCTCCTCGCGCTCGCCGTCTGGGTGAAGGACCTGACCGGATCGGACGGCCTCGCCGGTGCCACGATCTTCGTCGTCCTCGCGCCACGCATGCTGGCGCCGCTGGTCGGGTGGTTCGTCGACAGGTATCCGCGGCGCCCCTGCTTCGTGGTCACGAACCTCGCGACGGCGCTGCTGCTCACCCCCCTGCTCGCGGTCCGCGACGCGGCAGATCTGTGGCTCATCTACGCGGTGGCCGCGGCGTACGGGTTGTCGAACCTGACCGTCGGGGCGGTGCTCAGCCGCCTGGTACGGGAACTGGTGCCACCGGACCTGCTCGGCGAGGCGAACGGGGCGTTGCAGACGGCCCGGCAGGGACTGCGGTTGATCGGCCCGCTCGCCGGCGCCGGCCTCTACGTGGCACTCGGTGGCTGGCCGTTGGCCGTGGTCGGAATGGCCGGGTTCCTCGTCGCCGCCGTGGTGGTCGGCGCGCCTCGGGCGACCACCCGGCCGGGCACGTCGTCCGCGCCGCACCCGGGCCCGGCCCGTCGCCCGCACCGGGCCCGTCGGCCGTCCTGCCCGCGGACGGCGTCGGGCACCGACCGCGTTGGGCGTCGGAACTTCTCGCCGGGCTGCGCCACCTGGTGGGCGAGCCGGCGTTGCGGCGTGCGCTGCTCGGATACGGTCTCGGCTCGCTGGTGATGGGCTTCACCGAGTCGCTGATCTTCGCGTACGTGGACCGGGGGCTCGGTCGGGAACCGGCGTTCGTCGGCGTGCTCTTCACCGTGCAGGGCATCGGTGGCCTGGTAGGCGGGCTGCTCTCCGCCACCGTCCTGCGACGGGTCGGTGAGCTGGGTGCGCTGGCCGTTGGTGTGGCGCTGTTCGGACCCGCCGCGCTGCTGCTGGCGTACCCGAACCTGTGGCTCGGTCTTGCCGCGGTGCTGATGGCGGGTCTGTCGCTGCCGCTGGCCCTGGTCGGGCTGCACACCCTGATCCAGCGGCGGACCCCGCCGGAACTGCTCGGGCGGGTGGCCGCCGCCGCCGAGGCGGCGGTCAGATGCCCGCAGGCGTTCTCGATCGGCCTGGGTGCGCTGGTCGTCGCCCTGCTCGACTACCGGTTGGTGTTCGCGTCGGTCGGCCTGGCGACCCTGCTCGCCGGCAACTACCTCTGGCGCGGTCGCCACCTGAGCCCACCGCCGGGGCCGCCGACCGGACCCCGGGTTCCCGCTCAACGCCGCGCATCCGAGCAGCGGCAGACCGAGGTCGATGCCCGCACCCGAACCCCCGACGCGCTCCGGCACAGTTGACCATGAAGGGTGTCGCCCGGGTAAGCGCTACCTGGGCGACACCATCATGATCGACGCGGGCGTGGTCAGGCGGCGATGCTCGCCAGGTGCTGCTTGACCTGGTTGATCGACGGGTTGGTCAGCGCGCTGCCGTCGGCGAAACGCAGCGTGGGCACCGTCTGGTTGCCGCCGTTGACCTGCATCACGAACGTCGCGGCCGCCGGATCCTGCTCGATGTCGACCACCTGGTAGGCGATGCCCTCCCGGTCGAGCTGCGACTTCAGCCGATGGCAGTAGCCGCACCAGGGAGTGGAATACATCGTCAGCATGGTCAGATCCTCCAACGTCGCGCCCGGTGGCTTGCCGATCAAGCACAGGCTATCCGCTGCAACGTCCGGGGAAGCTGCGACAATTCCCCGCTGTGGTGGTTAACTCCGCGTCTGTTCGCGTGCTCGCCGGGCTCGATCCGGAGCAGCGCGCGGCGGTGACCGCCCCGGCCGGCCCGGTCTGCGTGCTCGCCGGCGCCGGTACCGGCAAGACCCGGGCCGTCACGTCCCGGATCGCGTACCGGGCGTTGACCGGTGAGATCTCGGCCCGACACGTGCTCGCGGTCACCTTCACCGCCCGGGCCGCCGCGGAGCTGCGCCAGCGGCTCGCCAGGGCCGGCGTGGCCGGCGTGCAGGCACGCACCTTCCACGCGGCGGCGCTGCGCCAGGTGCGCTACTTCGCGCCCCGACTGCTCGACGGTCGAGCCATGCCCGAGCTGCTGGACAGCAAGGTCCGGCTGGTCACCCTCGCCGCGGCGCGAGCCGGGCTACGGGCCGACCGGACGGCCGCCCGGGACCTCGCCGGTGAGATCGAGTGGGCCAAGTCCTCCCTCGTCGAGCCGGGCGACTACGTGGTGGCCGCAGCCAAGGCGTTGCGGGAGACCTCGCACGAACCGGCGAAGGTGGCGGAGGTGTTCGCGGCGTACGAGCGGCTCAAGCGGACCGGCGGAGTGATCGACTTCGAGGACGTGCTGCGCGCCGCGGTCTGGGGGATCGAGGAGCATCCGGACGTCGCCGAGCAGGTCCGCAACCAGTACCGGCACCTGGTCGTCGACGAGTACCAGGACGTCAACCCGCTACAGCAGCGGCTGCTGGACGCCTGGCTCGGCGGACGCGACGACCTGACCGTGGTCGGCGACGCCTCCCAGACCATCTACTCGTTCACCGGGGCGACCTCGGCGTACCTGGTCGACTTCCCGCGTCGGCACCGCGCGGCCACCGTGGTCCGGCTGGTCCGCGACTACCGGTCGACGCCGCAGGTGGTCGGGCTCGCCAACGCGGTCATCTCGCAGGCCAGGGGCACCGAGGCGAGGTTGCGCCTGGAACTGGTCGGGCAGCGCCCGGCCGGTCCGGAGCCGGAGCGGCGGATCTTCACCGACGAGCCGGCGGAGGCCGCCGCGGTCGCCGCCCGCTGCCGGGCGTTGATCGACGCCGGCACCCCGGCCCGCGAGGTCGCCGTGCTGTTCCGTACCAACGCGCAGTCCGAGGCGTACGAGAAGGCGCTGGCCGAGGCCGGCGTGCCGTACCAGGTCCAGGGGGCGGAGCGGTTCTTCGAACGCGCCGAGGTACGCCAGGCGATGGTCGCACTGCGTGCGGCGACCCGGTCTCTGCCGGGTGAGACCCCGCTGCGGGTGGCGGTGGTCGAGGCACTGGCCGGCGTCGGATGGGCACCCGACGCTCCGCCGCCGGGCGGCGCCGCGCGCGAGCGGTGGGAGGCGCTGGCCGCGCTGGTGCAACTGGCCGAGGAGTACGCGGCCACGCCGGAGATCCTGCCGCTCGGCGTGGCCGCCACGGTGGAGCGTCCGGTCACCCTCACCGACTTCACCGAGGAACTGGCCCGGCGCGCGGCCCAGCAGCACGTGCCGACCGTGGACGGGGTGACGCTGGCCTCCCTGCACGCCGCCAAGGGACTGGAGTGGGACGCCGTCTTCCTGGTCGGCCTGGCCGAGGGCACGCTACCCACCACGTACGCGCGCACCACCGAGCAGGTCGAGGAGGAACGCCGACTGCTCTACGTCGGTATCACCCGGGCCCGGCACTGGCTCTGGCTGTCGTACGCCTCGGCACGCTCGCCGGGCGGCCGGCCCCGGCGGCCGTGCCGTTTCCTGCCACAACTGTCGCCCACCTCGCCGACCGAGCGGGTCGCCGGGGGGCGGACGGTGCGAACCCCGCAGCGGCGGGCCGCGACTCGGATCGTGTCCTGCCGGATCTGCGGCACCACCCTGCTCGCCGGGCCGGACCGCAAGTTGGGCCGATGCGCCACCTGTCCCTCCGACATCGACGACGAACTGCACGAGCGGCTGCGCGAGTGGCGGTCCCGGGTGGCCGGCACGCAGAAGGTGCCCGCGTACGTGGTCTTCACCGACGCGACGCTCGTGGCCCTGGCCGAGCGGCGGCCGGGGCGGGCGGAGGAGCTGGTCGCGATCGCCGGGATCGGACCGCGCAAGCTGGGCCTGTACGGGGAGGCGCTGCTGGCGTTGGTGGGGGGCGCGACCGTCGACGAGATCTGCCCACAGAAAAGTTTCTGAATCTGGCCGTTAATTCGTTTGCCCTCGCCCCACCGGCCGGCATAGCCTCAGGGCACACCTCGGAAGGGGGCCCTGTTCGGGCTGCTCACGGGGTCTGTGTCCGGGTCGACCACGAGTGAACGTCAAGGAGGTGGCACCAATGGAGAGCTACATCTACCAGCGTCCGACGGCGCTACCCGTTGCCGTCGCTCCGCTGTCGGCTGCCCCGACGACCGTCGCCGTGCTGGCGGACGTCCGGGCCACCGTCGTCGCTGCGCGACCGTGGGCTCCGCAGGTGCACCGGGCCGAGATTCAGGCCGAGCTGATCCTCGCACCGGTCACGAACGGGCTCCAGGGGAGCAGTGGCTTTACGGGCAAGGGCGTCGATGGCGCCAACAAGCGGATGGACGTCCGCGGTGTTCCACCTCGAGGTAGACCGGTCTGACCACAGACCACCGGCTCACCTCGAGGCCGCGGAACCCGCACACCGGGATCCGCGGCCTCAGTTTTTTTTGCACCGCCGAAGTACGTCGGAACAGCGATCCACGAGATCGCAGCGAGAGAGAGGTGACCGGGCGATGAGTCTGGCGCTGGCCCCGCTCGACCTGAGCGTCGAGATGGAGGCGAACCTGCCCTGCCGGAAGTTCGACCCCGACCTGTGGTTCTCCGACTCGCCCACCGAGCTGGAACTGGCCAAGTCGCTCTGCGGGGACTGCCCGCTGCGCGTCGAGTGCCTGGCCGGCGCGGTCGAGCGGGCCGAGCCGTGGGGCGTCTGGGGCGGCGAGATCTTCGAGCGTGGCGCGGTCGTTCCGCGCAAGCGGCCCCGTGGTCGTCCGCGCAAGGAGGACCTCGCCCGTGACGCCGAGCTGCGGGTCGAGGCCGAGGCGCGACTGGCGGCCAATGGTCTCGCCCCGTCGCGCAGCGCTGTCCGGCTGGCTGCCTGACATGTTCCCGATCCGGACCAACCCCGCCGGTGTCGCACCGGCCGACCGAAAGCTGACCACCATGCTGCACCTTCCGAACGGAGCCGAGATGTACCTACTCCACGAAGCGTTGTCGAGGGCTCGAATGCTCCGGCCTCAGGCCGGTCGCACCACCACGAGCACTGAGGCAACCCGATCCGCCCGCACCATCGCCATGACCGGCCGTGCCCGGTCAGCCCGCGAGCTGGGCGTTCTGTAGGACGAATACCGCAGACGGTGGGCGGGGACCGATGTGGTCCCCGCCCGCCGTCGTCATGTCCGGGTCAGCCGACCGGGGCGAATCCCGGCAACCAGCGCTCCAGGATGCCCCGGTAGGGCGCCTTGGCCTCCAACTGGCACAGCACCCCGATCGACCCGAGCGTCACCCGATGGATGAGCAGGTAGGACGGCGGCAGGTTGAGCTGTCGGCTGAACTGGTACGCCGGGGAGCGCGGGCTGGCCAGCCGGGTGGCCTCGGCACGCAGCCAGGCCCGGGTGAACCGGAACTCGTCGGCGGCGATCGGCTCCAGCATCGGACGGAGGAACTCCAGCAGCGCGTGAGCGTCGATCGGCTCCGTGCCACTGACGAAGCCCTCGGCCCGCAGCCCGGCCTCCACCTCGCCGGCGTCACCGCGCAGGGCCAGTCCGGCGATGCGGCCGATCGGCTCCGGCGTACCGTCCGGCATCCGGGCCACCGCGCCGAAGTCGATCACGCCGAGTCGGCCGTCGGGCAGCAGGCGGAAGTTTCCCGGATGCGGGTCGGCGTGCAGCAGCCCGGTCCGCGCCGGCGCGGAGAGGTGCAGGGTGGCCATCAACCGACCCGCCTCGTCGCGCTGCTCCTCGGTGCCGGACCGGATGATGTCGGCCAATGGGGTGCCCGTTATCCACTCGGTGACCAGGACCCGAGGCGAGGCGTGGAAGACATCCGGCACGTAGATCTCCGGATCGTCGGCGTATCCGGCGGCGAAGGCTCGCTGTGACTCCGCCTCCAACTCGTAGTCCAGCTCCTCGGTGATCCGCTCCCGCAGCTCGGCCAGGAGGGGCTTGATGTCCAGCCCGGGCTGGATGGCCCGGAACATGCCCCCCAGCCGGGAGAGCTGCTTGAGGTCGGCGAGGAGGGCGTCGCCCGCGCCGGGATACTGGATCTTCACGGCGACGTTCCGGCCGGTGCCGTCCGGCAGCCGCCACACCGCCCGGTGCACCTGCCCGATGCTCGCCGCGGCGGCCGGGGAATCGTCGAAGCTCACGAACCGGTCCCGCCACGCCGGCCCCAACTGCTCGGCCAACACCTTGTGCACGCTGGCGGCAGGCAGCGGCGGCGCGGCCTCCTGGAGTTTGGTGAGCGCCTGCCGGTAGGGCGCGGCTATCTCCTCCGGAAGGGCGGCCTCGAACACCGACAGCGCCTGACCGAACTTCATCGCCCCACCCTTGAGCTGGCCGAGGACGCTGAACAACTGCTCGGCCGTGCGTTGCTGGATCTCGGCGGAGATCACGTCGGAGGCGAGCCCGGTGACGCGCTTTCCCATGCCGAGGACGGTCCGGCCGGCGAAGCCGAGCGGCAGAGCGGCGAGCTTGGCGGTGCGGGACACGGCCCGGCGCGGGATGTCGGTCACTTGCTCATTGTTACCGACTCGGCCGGCCCGCTGCTGCCGTCAGCCGTACCCGCGCTACCTGTGCACCGACTCACCCGCCGCACCGGCAGCGCGGGTGCGGCGGCCAGTAGCGTCGCCGGAGGGTGCCCGGGGCCACCACCTCGACCGACCCGCCGAGGGTTTCGGGGGTGCCGCCGTCGAGCTGGCTCAGTGCCTCGCCGACGGCGTACCCGGTCGCGGTCAGCAGCAGACTCACGGCGCAGGCCGTGGCGGGCGGGGTGCTGGCGAGTTGGGCCGCGAGCGCCGGCCAGCCGGGATCCCGGTCGGCCCGGTGCAGGTCGAGACAACGCAGACAGGGACCGACCGGCGGACGGACCAGCGGGCCGACCGCCGGGATCCCCTCGTGGACGTCCACCAGCAGGTGCGGTTGTCGCCGTTGGGCATGCCCCGCGGCCAGCAGCGCGGCCGGCCGGTCGGAGCCGAGTTGCACCACCAGGTCGGGACGGGTCGCCGCAGTGGGCCGGTGCCGGTGCCCGGGGCGGCCGCTGGACCGCTGCCCGGGTCGCCGCGTCGAGCGGACGCCCGATCTCCGTGGCGGCGATCCCGGTGCCGACGAGATCGAGCGGACGGACCGCTCCGGGCAGGTCGGGGTGGACATGACCGACGCCCGCCTGGGCCAGCGCGACCGCGATGGCGGGACCGAGCGGACCGCCGCCGGTGATCGTCACTCGGGCCGCCAGGCGGCGTCGGAGCAGCTGGGCAGGGGTGCCCGGAAGTCGGGCGGTTGCCATCGCCAGCGCACCGGCCTCGGCGGCGAGCCGCGTCCGTCGTGGTCCGGTGAGATCCCGGGGCAGGAGGGTGTGCGCCGGCACCACCAGACCGGCGGTACGCAGGGCGTCGAGCAGGGCACGAGCGTGGTCCGGGCGGACGTCCGTTCCGGCCAGCACCTGCCGCTCGCTGCGGGTGCCGTCGAGCAGGTCGAGCAGCCGGACCGCCCGGGGGTCGGCCACCTCGACCAGGACCGCCCGCTCTCGGCCGAGGCCGAGCTGAAGGGTGTGCCGGTCGCGCCAGAGACGGGCGAGCCCCGGTAGTAGACAGGGACGGGGAGACGGCGGAAGTTCGGCGGTTCGCGTCATGGACACGAATAGTGACCGCATCCGCGCTGTCCGTCGATCGTTGTCCACAGGTGGTTGAACCCAGATCCTGGGTTGTCCACAGGATTCGGCGAGTTATCCACAGCCTACGAGTGGTGCTGTCGGTGGGCTGACAGTCACCGCGCGCACGGACGGGGGGTGGCCGCAGGCCACCCCCCGTCCAGGTACGTGTTCGTCAGACCTTCGCCTTGCCCAGGATGCGGTTCACTGTTGTGCCACATACCGGACACTTGCCCTTGGCCATGTTCATGCCGGTCTTCGAGACCTCGACACGGCCCTCGAAGTCCCGCTTCTCCTTGCACTTGACGCAGTAACCGTTGTAGGTCTGGGCCTGGTCGGCCACGGTGTGCCCTCCTCGTGTCGTCCACCGGTCGATAACGACCCGGTGGGTCTCCGGTGGCGGTCGCTCAGGGCGCCCGGCGCCGGTCCTGTCCGGCGGCCACCTACGTGACCACCGGTTGGCGGACCCTACCCAGGTGTGGGCGGTTCCATGTCAGCTGCGCATTGCCACTGTGAGCAAGGCGACGTCGAGAGTGTGCACGTCGAATTGGGTTAGATAGGTCAGTTTGCCGGGGACACGCCGACCGGTACCTCGCAATTGCGCTGGTGGTGCCGCCGAGGCGGGTGCGGGACCCCGATTTGAGCCGCCCGACGATGATCACTTACCGTGTTGGTCGGTCCGGGTGTGACACCTCCCCGGCCACCACGAAGGGTGACCGTGACGGCCACCCCGGGTTTGGCAAGAAATTTTTCTGGACTCCTGGCGACCAATCCCCATTTTCCGGACGCGTGTCGGGGGGTTGACTCTTGCGGACCCCTGGTCACAACGCATTAGCTTGCCATCGTGACAGCAAACCGAGGCTGCGCGGTCCACTGATGGCTGGGCCGCGGAAGCCGGTCGTCGAGGTACGGCGCAGCCAGCGCCGGCGACGCACGGTGTCCGCCTACCGCGACGGGGAGCGGGTCGTGGTTCTCATACCCGATCAGTTCTCCCGGGCCGAGGAGAGCGAGTGGGTCGACCGGATGCTCGCCCGGCTGGCGGCCCGCGAGGGGCGCCTGGTCCGCTCCGACGCCGAACTGCTGGCCCGCGCCGGTCGGTTGATCAAGCTGTATCTCACCGAGTACGGCGACCAGGCGCTGCCGGCCAGCGTCCGGTGGGTGAACAACCAGAACGGGCGGTGGGGCTCCTGCACGCCGGCGGACCGCTCGATCCGGTTGTCCCACCGCATCCAGGAGATGCCCGACTGGGTGATCGATTACGTGCTCCTGCACGAGCTGGTCCACCTCATCGTGCCCAGCCACAACACACAGTTCTGGGCGCTGGTCGGCAGGTACCCGAAGACCGAACGGGCGCGTGGTTACCTGGAGGGTGTGGCGGCCGTCGCCGGCACCCCCTGAGCGTCGAGGTATCGCGGCGGTAGGGTCGGTGAATGGCTCGACGTGTGGTCGTGGCGTTGCTCGCGCCGATCGCCTGGGCACCACCCGGTGTCGACCCGGTGCGGTGGCGCAGCGCGCTCGCCGAGGACGTGGTGGATCTGCTCGCCATGCTCAACGAAGTGGACACCGCGGTGGCGGTCACGAGCGCCGACCGCTGGCTGGCCGACGAGGTGATCTGGCCCGGCACGAGGGTGTACGAGGTGCCCGAGCCGAGCCCGAACGCGGTGTTCGCCGCTCTGTCCGCCGCCCGGACTCCGTTCGGCACGGACCCGTCGCCCGGCGCCGGGCCGGCGGGCGAACCAACCTCGGCGACGAACGACGGCTACGAGCAGGTGGCGGTCGTCGCGGGGGACGCACCCGACCTGCCCGGACTCACCGTCGGCAAGCTGCTTCGACCGCTGACCAGCCGGCCGGTCGCCCTCGCCCCGGCCGAGGGTGGTCTGCCCGGCTTGCTCGGAGTGGCGGCCCGGCTACCGGTGCCGTCCTGGTTGCCGCCGCTGGACATGGACGCCACGGTGCCGGCGACCGTTCGGGCGGCGGCACCCCGCCCGGGCGACCTCGCGGTGACCCCTTCCTGGCACCGGCTGCGCGGCCCGGCGGATCTGGCCCGGCTCGATCCGGCCCTGAGCGGCTGGGAGCACACCCGGTCACTGCTGTCCGGTGCCGGCCACAGCGGCTGACACCGGCGCACCGTTCCCGCGACCGCCGATCAGCTGCGGCCCTCGCCGCCCTCGGCGTCGTCGGGGCGCTCCGTGTCGCCCGGAGCCTTCTCCTCCGGGCCACCCGGCGCGGAGAAGTCGAAGCTCTCCAACTCGGTCATCAGATCCACGTCGGCCATGGCGAAGGCCACCGGGTCGGCGAAGTCGTCGTCGGAGGGAAGCAGGTCGGGGTGCCCCCACAGCGCGTCCCGGCCGGCGATCCCCCGGTGCTCGGTGAGCGCCGCCCAGAGCGCCGCGGCCTCGCGCAGCCGACGGGGCCGCAGCTCCAATCCGACCAGGGCCGCGAAGGTCTGCTCGGCCGGTCCACCGGCCGCCCGGCGGCGGCGGAACGCCTCGCCCAGCGCCACGACGTTCGGCAGCCGGCCGGCGGCCGCCCCGTCGACCACGTGGCAGACCCAACCCTCCACCAGGGCGAGGGCCGTCTCCAGCCGAGCCAGCGAGGCCTTCTGGGTCGGGCTGTCCTCCGGTGTGAAGATCCCTTCCAGGGCGATCGCCTGCATCGACTCCGGGTCGGTCGGGTCGACCCGCCCCATCGCCTCCTCGATCGCCTCCCGATTCACCCGGATGCCGGCGGCGTACGTCTCGACGGCGTTGAGGACGTGCCCCCGCAGCCACGGGACATGCTCGAAAAGCCGCTGGTGCGCCGCCTCCCGCAGGGCCACGTAGAGGCGGACCTCGTCCTCGGGCAGCTCCAGACCCTCGCCGTACGCCTTGATGTTGGCGGGGATGAGCGCGGCCGTGCCGGCCGGTCCGAGCGGCAGACCGATGTCGCCGGCGGAGAGCACCTCCGCGGCGAGCGACCCGAGGGCCTGACCGAGCTGGCCGCCGAAGAGCGCGCCACCGAGGGTGGCGACCATCGACTGCATCGGGCCGAGCTGGGCCCGGGCCTCCGGCGGGACCAGGTCACCCATCGCGCCGACCATCCGGCTGGCCACCGGGTCGCACAGCTTGCGCCAGACGTCGAGCGTTCTGAAGATCCACTCGTTGCGGTTCCAGGACACCGTGTTCCGGATGCCCGAGGGCAGCGCGGAGGCCGGCTCCAGCCAGAGGTCGGCGATGCGCAGCGCCTCCTCGACCGCGTGGCGCTCGTAGGGGCTGACCGCCGGGTCGCCCGCCGCGGCGAGCTGGCTGGCCGCCACCTGACGGGCCAGGTCCCAGTTGACCGGCCCGCTGCCCGACGCGGAGAGCAGGTGCTGCAACTGCGACATGAACTGCTGCATCTGCGCAGGGTCGTTGGGGTCGGGCGGCTGCCCACCCGGTAGCGCGAAACCGAACGGAATATCAGGCACGACGTCTACGGTACGCGCGCTCGGCCCCGGGCCGCCGTCACCGCGGTTGCGCTGAGGGCGAAGTCGTGCCTCGTGCCGGCCGGGCGCCGCGACCGGGATCGGTACGCTCTGCCGCATGAGACGTCGCGGCCTGACCGTCCTGCTCGGTGCCCTGCTCACCGCACTGCTCAGCATCGGGGTGCTCGGCGCGCCCGTTCCGTACGTGGTGCTCGGTCCCGGCCCGACCGTCGACACGCTGGGCCAGGCGGACGGCAAGGAGGTCATCCAGGTCACCGGCCGGGAGACTTCGACCTCCGCCGGCCAGCTGCGGCTGACGACGGTGGGGGTGCAGCCCGGCGTCAAGCTCCGCTCGGCGATCCAGGGCTGGCTCTCCGACGATCAGGCCGTGGTGCCGCGAGAACTGGTCTACCCGCCGGGGGAGACCCAGGAAGAGGTGGAACAGCGCAACGCCGAGGACTTCCAGGTCTCGCAGACCAGCGCGGAGACCGCCGCGCTGCGGGAACTCGGGTACGAGGTGCAGGTCGTGGTCAAGACGGTGGCCGCCGACGGGCCGTCGGCCGGCGTGCTGCGCCCCGGTGACGTGGTCACCTCGGTCGACGGTGAACCAGTGCCGTTCGCCTCCCGGCTGACCGACCTGGTCCGGGCCAGGCCGGCGGGCACGGCGCTGCGGATCGGGTACACCCGGGACGGCACCGCGCGGACCGACACCATCACCAGTCAGGAGCAGGACGGTCGGCCCCGGATCGGCATCGAGATCGAGCAGCAGCAGCCGCACCCGTTCACCCTCTCCTTCGACCTGAAGGACATCGGTGGTCCGAGCGCGGGGCTGATGTTCGCCCTGGGCATCATCGACAAGCTGACCGCGGACGACCTGACCGGCGGTCGGATCATCGCCGGCACCGGCACCATCGACGACGCCGGGCAGGTCGGCCCGATCGGCGGGATCCCGCAGAAACTGGTCGGCGCGAAGCAGGCCGGCGCGACCACGTTCCTGGTACCGGCGGCCAACTGCGCCGAGGCGGTGCGTAACCGGCAGCCGGACCTGCCGTTGGTGAAGGTGGGCTCGCTCGACGAGGCGTTGGACGCGCTGGAGACGCTGCGTTCCGGGGGCGAGCCGGCGTACTGCTGAGCCGCGCGGCATGACCTTGCGCTCACGCTTTCAGGAACACCCCGTACTCTGGGTGCCTGGTCGGAGCCGATCATAACGAGCGTGCGGAGCCAACAGTGGTCATGCGTAGCAGCAGCCCCCTGCCGAGGATGAGCCGACGCGGACGCGTCACGATCGGGGTCCTGATCGGGGTGTTCGTGCTGTTCACCCTGCTCGGCTGGGGAGTGCAGGCCTGGACGGACTGGCTCTGGTTCTCCGAGGTCGACTACACCGAGGTGTTCCGGGGGGTGCTGGTCACCCGGCTGCTGCTCTTCCTGGCCGCGGGCCTGGCGATGGCGGCGATCGTCGGCGGCAATCTCTGGCTCGCGCAACGGCTACGCCCACGGATGCGACCCCACTCACCGGAACAGGCCACCCTGGAGCGGTACCGGATGCTGCTCGGCCCCCGACTGGGCCTGTGGATCACTGCGGCCGCCGCCATCGTCGGCCTCTTCGCCGGCCTGTCGGCGCAGAGCCGCTGGAACCAGTGGCTGCTCTTCCTGCACGGCGGCAACTTCGGTGTGGACGACCCGGAGTTCGGCGTCGATGTCGGTTTCTACGTCTTCCAGCTGCCGTTCTGGCGGTTCCTGCTGGGGCTCGGTTTCACCTCGGTGGTGCTGGCGCTGATCGGCGCACTGGCCGTGCACTACCTGTTCGGCGGGGTGCGCCTGCAGGGCGTCGGCGACCGGATGAGCAACGCCGCCCGGGCCCACCTGAGTACGCTGGTCGCGGTCTTCGTCCTGCTCAAGGCCGTCGCGTACGTGCTGGACCGGCGAGCGATGCTGTTGGAGTACAACGACGGCGTGAACGTCTACGGCGCCGGCTACGCCGACATCAACGCGCTGCTGCCGGCGAAGGAGATCCTCGCCTACATCTCCGTGGTGGTGGCGATCGCGATCATCGTCTTCTCCAACGCCTGGATGCGCAACCTGGTCTGGCCGGGCATCTCGTTGGCCCTGCTCGGCGTCTCCGCGGTGGCGATCGGCGGCATCTACCCGTGGGCGGTGCAGACCTTCGAGGTCAAGCCCAGCGCCCGGGACAAGGAGGCGCCGTACATCCAGCGCAGCATCGACGCCACCCGCGCGTCGTTCGGACTGGACATCACCCAGAGTTCGGCGTACTCGGCCAACAACCTGAACCCGCCGGAGAGCCTGGCCACCGACACGTCGGTGGTGCCGAACGTCCGACTGCTCGATCCGCAGCTGGTCAGCGAGACCTACACCCAGCTCCAGCAGGTCCGTGGCTTCTACGACTTCGGTCCCAAGCTGGACATCGACAGGTACACGCTAAACGGCGCGACCCAGGACTACGTGGTCGGCGTACGTGAGATCAACTATGGCGAGTTGACCGCGCAGCAGAGCAACTGGATCAACCGGCACACCGTCTACACCCACGGCTACGGGGTGGTGGCCGCGCCCGCGAACCGGGTGGTCTGCGGTGGGCAGCCGTTCTTCGTCTCTGGTTCGCTCGGCGAGCGGACGCAGGAGTCGTGCGCGTCGGCCACCGACCTGATCCCGGCGAGCCAGCCCCGGATCTACTACGGCGAGCGGATGGCCACCGGTGACTACGCCATCGTCGGGAGGCCGAACGCGGACGCCAACCCGGCCGAGTTCGACCGCCCGGCGGGGGAGAGCGGCGAGGACGGTGAGGGACCCGAGTCGTACTACACCTACACCGGTTCCGGCGGCGTCGAGATCGGCTCGTTCACCCGTCGCCTGCTCTACGCGATCAAGGAGCAGGAGGCGAACTTCCTGCTCTCCGAGGCGGTAAACGACAACTCCAAGCTGCTCTACGTGCGTAACCCTCGGGACCGGGTGGAGAAGGTCGCCCCGTTCCTCACGCTGGACGGTGACCCGTACCCCGCCCTGGTCGACGGCCGGGTGCAGTGGATCGTCGACGGTTACACCACCGCCGCGACCTATCCGTACGCGGAGCGGGTCAACCTCCAGCAGGAAACCACCGACGAGCTGACCGGCCGGGGCACCATCCAGCTGGCCCGGGAGAACGTCAACTACATCCGGAACTCCGTGAAGGCGACCGTCGACGCGTACGACGGCACCGTGGTTCTCTACGAGTTCGACGAGAACGACCCGGTGCTCAAGGCGTGGAACAAGGCGTTCGGCGGAGACCTGATCAAACCACGCGCCGAGATCCCGCCGGCGCTGGCCGACCACTTCCGGTACCCGGCCGACCTGTTCAAGGTGCAGCGCAACCTGCTGACCCGGTTCCACGTGACCAACCCCGGCGACTTCTACTCCGGCCAGGACTTCTGGCAGGTGCCGAACGTGCCGGACGCGCCGGACAGCGGGCAGAAGCAGCCGCCGTACTACCTCTACACCCGGTTCCCGGGCCAGGATGCGCCACGCTTCCAGCTGACCAGCGCGGTGACCCCCAACGGTCGGCAGAACCTGGCCGCACTGATCTCCGGTTCGTACCAGGACGGCAGGCCGACGTTGCAGGTGCTGGAGCTGCCGGACCAGACGGCGATCTCCGGGCCGGTGCAGGTGCACCAGCGGATGACGAACACCAACGCCACCATCCGGCAGCAACTGAACCTGCTCTCCTCCAACCAGGCCCAGGTGCAGTACGGCAACCTGCTGTCGCTGCCCTTCGGCAACGGGATGCTCTACGTCGAGCCGGTCTACGTCAAGAGCAACCAGCAGGACGCGTATCCGCTGTTGCAGAAGGTGCTGATGTCGTACGGCGACGGTGGTTCCTACGTCGTGCTGGCCGACAACGTCGCCGACGGCATCAAGCAGCTCGTCGAGCAGGGCAAGCAGGCCGCGGCCGGTAACCCGCCGCCGACCGGGGGCGAGGAGCCACCGCCCGAGGGCGAGGAGCCGCCGCCGCCGTCGCCGTCGGCCACCCCGTCGCCGGGTGACGCTCCGCCGCCCACCGGCGAACTCGGTGCGGCCGCCGAGCGGGTACGGGCCGCGATCACCGAGGTGCGGGCCGCGCAGGCGTCCGGCGACTTCGAGCGGTACGGTCGTGCGCTGGCGGCACTGGACGAGGCGCTCACCGCGTTCCAGCAGGCTCAGCAGGCGTCGGGCGGCAACGGCACGCCGAACCCGCCGGCTCCGTCCGGCAGCCCTTCACCAACCGGCTGACCGACAGCCACGATGCGGCCCGCGACTCCGGCGTTCCTCGCCCGGGGCCGCGGGCCGCACCGTGTCCGCGGGGCGACCCGCCCGGACGCCGACCGGAGATCGGCGCGGCGGTGCGCCGGCACGAGGCGTTCCGTGGGTCGTTTTGCGGGCGACGCGGGTGGTGCGCTACGGTGGATCTACCGACGCGGGGTGGAGCAGCTCGGTAGCTCGCTGGGCTCATAACCCAGAGGTCGCAGGTTCAAATCCTGTCCCCGCTACTGCACGGAAACGGCCCCGGAGAGTCCTCCGGGGCCGTTTCCGTTTGTCGGCCGGGTCCTCGGGCCTGCTGGGCCGTGGCCGGGCGCCCGCGTGTTTCCAGGGCCGTCCGGCTCGGTACCGACACCCGCTGACCGGGGGATCGGCTGTGGAGCGGTGGAGCCGACAACCGGTCGGGGCGGTACGGGTGGGGCTGCCGACGAGGACGATTACCGATGGGGTAGGCTGGTTCTACCGACGCGGGGTGGAGCAGCTCGGTAGCTCGCTGGGCTCATAACCCAGAGGTCGCAGGTTCAAATCCTGTCCCCGCTACTGCTACGACAGCGGCCCCGGATCCGTCCGGGGCCGCTGTCGTTTGTCCGGCACCGTCCCCGACGTCGACACGCGCGGTCGTTCGGACGGCCAGGGTTGCACCTCTCGGCAAGGATGAACGCATGTCTTCCTTCGGTAAATGGTGGGGGCGGCTCGGCACGCTCCTGGGCACGGTCGTGCTGACGGTCTTCGTTCCGGTCGCGGCGTGGGCGTCGACCGGCACCGGCGAACTGGTGGTGGAGGCGGCTCGCCGGCGCGGGCGCGGCGTCGGCGTCTTCGGCTTCCTGAGTCTGCTCTGCTGCCTGGCGGTGGTGGCTGTGATCGTCCTACTGGTGATCCGGATGACCCGCCGCCGGCGCTGACCGGCCCGGGCAGCCGGTTCCGGCGGGACCGCTCGCGCCGCTGGCGGTCGCGCTGCGTACCGCCAGCGGCGGTACGCCCCGCGCGTGGTCTACTTGTCCGCGTGGAACTTCTGCACTCGGGCAAGGTGAGGGACGTCTACGCCGAGGGCGATGACCTGATCCTGGTCGCCTCCGACCGCATCTCCGTCTACGACGTGGTCCTGCCGACCCCGATTCCGGACAAGGGCAAGCTGCTCACCGCGCTGTCGCTGTGGTGGTTCGAGCAGCTGGCCGACCTGGTGCCCAACCACGTGATCTCGGCCACCGACGTGCCGCCGGAGTTCGCCGGCCGGGCGATCCGGTGCCGCCGGCTGGAGATGGTCCCGGTCGAGTGCGTCGCCCGCGGCTTTCTCACCGGCGGCGGCCTGAAGGAGTACGAGAGCACCGGGAAGGTCTCCGGTGTCGAGCTGCCGCGCGGGCTGGTGGAGGCGTCCATCCTGCCCGAGCCGATCTTCACGCCGTCCACCAAGGCGCCGGTGGGTGAGCACGACGAGCCGATGACCTTCGCCGAGGTGGCCGACAAGGTCGGCGCCCAGACCGCCGACCGGTTGCGGCAGGTGACCATCGACGTGTACTGCCGAGGCGCCGAGCTGGCCGCCGATCGGGGCATCCTGGTCGCCGACACCAAGATCGAGCTTGGCTGGGCGCCGGACGGCACCCTGGTCCTCGGCGACGAGCTGCTCACCCCGGACTCGTCCCGGTTCTGGCCGGCCGAGTCGTACCAGCCCGGACGTGCCCAGTTCTCCTACGACAAGCAGTACGTGCGGGACTGGGCGGCGCGCAGCGGGTGGGACAAGCGGCATCCGGCACCGGAGGTGCCCGCCGACGTGGTCGACGCCACCCGGGCCCGTTACGTGGATGTCTACGAGAAGCTGACCGGCAACCGCTGGTAGGTTCCGCGGCTGTTACTCGCCGCTGCGGTGGCGGCCGACGTGCTGCTCGGCGGGGACGGTCGCGCTGGTGATGCGTACCGTGGTGCCGGCCGATCCGGTCTCCACGTCCATCGCGTCGGTCAGCTCGCGGGCCAGCCAGAGACCCCAGCCACCGGCCGTGTCGGGCGCGGGTCGGCTGCGGTTGCCGAGGTCCTGCGTGCTGATGCCGGGACCGTGATCGGCGACCTCGCACAACACCAGGCCGGGCTCTTTCCACAGCCGCAGCCAGCCCCGTCCGCCGCCGTGCCGGACCGCGTTGGTGATCAGCTCGTTCACGGCGAGCACGTAGTCGTCCAGTCGCTCGTCGCGCAGCCCGGCGGCGCGCGCGCAGGCGGCGACCGAGTGTCGGAGCTCGGTCACCTGGGCCTGGTCGAAGGCGTCGGCGATCAGGAGGGCGTGTTCGATGGGCACCACCGTACGCGGTGGGGGAGATCCTGCGTTCGTCATGGCCCCGTCCCGACAGAGATCGCAGAGTTTTACGCGGCTTTTACCACCGTACGTCATGGTTGTTCGAGGTGCATCGGCCGTCGGGGGCCACGGCGGCCTGTGGCATCGTGGCGCACGTGCCTGCTGCCGGTGGTTTCGCGGTGCCGCTCTGGCGGGCCGTCGCGGTCTTCCGGGTGGCGTCCCTGGCGTACGTCTGCGTGGTGTTGATCCGCGACGGGGACCGCTACGCCCATCCCCTCGCCGCCGGGGCGTTGGTGCTGGTCATGGCGGTCTGGACCGGCGTCGCCGCCATCGGGTACGCGGTCCCGGCCCGGCGCGGCTGGCCACTGCTCCTGACCGATCTGGGCGTGGTGGTGGCGATCCTGCTGGCCACTCCGTGGGTGATGGGCCGACCGGCGCTCGACGCCGGGCTGCCGACCCTGCCGGTGGCCTGGCTGAGCGGGCCGGTGCTGGCCTGGGCGGTCGCCGGTGGGCGGCGGCGCGGCGCGGTCGCGGCGCTGGTGCTCGGCGCGACCGACCTGAGCACCCGGGGCATGGTCACCCCGAGCGCGTTCAACGGCGCGATCCTGATGCTGCTGGCCGGCGTGGTGGTCGGGCACGTCGCCCGGCTCACGGTGACCGCCGGGGAACGGCTGCACCGGGCGGTCGAGTTGGAGGCCGCCACCCGGGAACGCGAACGGTTGGCCCGGGACATCCACGACTCGGTGCTCCAGGTGCTCGCCCTGGTCCAGCGGCGTGGTGCCCACCTTGACGGGGAGGCGGGCGAGCTGGCCCGGCTGGCCGGCGAGCAGGAGGTGGCGCTGCGGTCGCTGATCTCCGGTGCCGCAGCGGTCCCGGCCGCTGCCGCCGACGCACCGGTGGATCTGCGCACCCTGCTCGGCCGGCACGCCTCGGCCACCGTCTCGCTGTCCGCACCGGCGGGCCCGGTGCCGCTGCCTGCGGCGGTGGCCCGCGAGTTGGCGGCGGCCGTCGCCGCGGCGCTGGACAACGTGACCCGGCACGGCGGCGGTCGGGCCTGGGTGCTGGTCGAGGACGAGGGGTCGGCGGTCACCGTGTCGATCCGGGACGAGGGGCCGGGTTTCCCGCCCGAACGCCTGGCCGAGGCGGCGGCACAGGGGCGGCTGGGCGTCGCGCAGGCCATCCGGGGCCGGCTGACCGACCTGGGCGGTACCGCCCGGATCAACTCGACGCCGGGTGCCGGCACCGAGGTGGAACTCACCGTGTCGAGGAGGCAGCCGTGAACGGCGTACGCGTGATGGTGGTGGACGATCACCCGATGTGGCGGGAAGGGGTGGCCCGCGACCTGGCCGAGGCTGGTCACGAGGTGGTGGCCAGCTGTGGCGAGGGCCGCCAGGCGATCCGGGTGGTCGCCGCGGCCCGCCCCGACGTGGTGGTGCTCGACCTGCAACTGCCGGACATCTCCGGCGTCGAGGTGATCCACGGCCTGCGAGCGGCGCACGCCGGGGTGCGGGTGCTCATGCTCTCGGCCAGCGGTGAGCAGCAGGGCGTGCTCGACGCGGTGAAGGCCGGTGCCACCGGCTACCTGCTGAAATCCGCCGGGCTGGCGGAGTTTCTGGCGGCGGTGCGGCGCACCGCGGCGGGCGAGCCCGTCTTCACGCCGGGCCTGGCCGGGTTGGTCCTCGGCGAGTACCGCCGACTGGCCGCCGGCGGTGACCACGCGGCGACCGGGGCCCGGGCGGCGGCGGCACCCCGGCTCACCGACCGGGAGACCGAGGTGCTGCGCCTGGTGGCCAAGGGGATGTCGTACCGGCAGATCGCCGAGCGCCTCGGGCTGTCGCACCGTACGGTGCAGAACCACGTGCAGAACACGCTCGGCAAGCTTCAGCTGCACAACCGGGTCGAGCTGACCCGGTACGCGATCGAACGCGGCCTGGACGACTGAGCGTCGGCGCCGGCTGGTCAGACCGAGTGCGGCGGCCGGGTCTCGTGCACGGCCAGTTCCTCGGCGCTGGCACCGCCACCGGCGGCCCCCGCGTCGTACGCGATCGAATCGGTCTCCTGATCGGTGTGCGCCCCCTCGTCCGGTTCGACCAGCCGGCCCACGGTCGCGTCCGCACTGGTGCCCAGCCGGTCGTGGTCGTAGAGGGAGACCGGGGAGTTCGGGTCGGAGGTGGGGCCCGGATCGATCACATCGGCGTCGAGCTGCGCCTGCGCCGCCTGCTCCCGGCTGTCCGCCTCGGCCGCGATGTCCGGATCGACCGGACCGGCCAGCGGGTCGTCGACCGGCAGCTCGAACCGTTCCCGGCTCAGCTTGTAGTCCAACGACTCGCCGTCGAGCTGCTCCTCGGCGGTGGTGCCGAACTCGTCGACCGCCACCGGCGTCCGGTCACCGGGCAGCTGAGCCGGTGCCGGGCCGTCCGCTTCCCGACCGGTCAGCACGTCGTCCCCGGCCGTCGAATCGTCGTCGGCGGTGTCGGGCAGGCCGTCGGCCTCGGGATCGGACACGGGGGTCGGGTACTCGTCGTCGCGCATGACTGACCACTACCCGCTGCCCTCCCGCCGTAACCGGCCCGGCCGGGCGAGGTCGCCACGTCCCGTCCTCAGCGGGTCAACCGCCGGGCCAGCGCGGCGGCGGTGCCGGCGGCGGCCAGCCCGAACGCGGCGGAGATCCGGACCAGTTGGCGACGCCGGCCGTGCCAGCCGCCGTCGGTGCTCGCCGCGGCGTCGGGACGGAAGACGTTGCCGGTGGTGTCGGCCGTCGGCGGCGGCCCGAACTGGGTGTACCGGCCATACCAGCCGAGGACCCGTTCGGCCAGTGCCGGTGCCAGCCGCCACTGCATGCCGATCAGGCGGGCGGCACCGCCGGCGTACGCCTCCCGACGGGGTCGCCTGAGCAACCGGACGATCGTCTCCGCGACCACCTCCGGCGGATAGACCGGTGGTGGCGGCAGGACCTGCCGGCCGCTGTGGTTGGCGGCGTGCCGGAAGAACGGGGTGTCGATGGTGGCCGGCAGCACGGTGCAGATCGAGACCGATCCCCGTCCGGTGGCCCGCAGTTCCTGGCGAACCGTGTCGGACAGTCCCCGCATGGCGTGTTTGGCCGCGTTGTACGGGGACTGGTACGGCATCGCCACCTCGGCCAGCACCGAGGCGTTGTTGACCACGACGCCGCCACCGGCAGCGCTGAGGTGCGGCAGCGCCGCCCGGATGCCGTTCGCCGTACCGAGCAGGTTGACCTCCAGCACCCGGCGGAACTCCGCCACCGGGATCTCGTCGAACAACCCGATGGTGCCGACGGCGGCGTTGTTGATCCAGGCGTCGATCCGGCCGAACTCCGCCACCGCGGTCGCGGCGAGCCGGCGCATGGCGTCCGCGTCCGTCACGTCGGTGGGCACCACCAGGGTGCGACCGCCCAGCTCGCGACAGTGCCGGGCCACCTCGCGCAGAGCCGGCTCGGAGCGCGCGGCCAGCACCACGGTGCTGCCGTGACGCGCCAGGGCGTACGCGGTCGCGGTGCCGATGCCGCTGGAGGCGCCGGTGATCACGATGGTGGCGTCGGCGAGGTTTCGGGCGAGGGGCATTCCTCATCGGTACCCCGTCGGGTGCGGGTCATGCCGCCGAGTGTGTTCCCGATCTGCGAGGTTTCGGCTCTTCGGAGGCCGGTTAATGGGACGCTCTGACCGGAGAGCACCGCCCCATCCGCATGGAGGTGACCCATGCGCGTCGGCCTTGTCTGTGCCCACGCCGCTGCGCCGCCGTTCGGCGACGGAACCGTCGTCGGCACCTACCAGCACATCGCACGGGTCGCGGCCGAACTGGCCGGGCGAGGTCACGACGTGCGGGTGTACATCCGCCGGGACGACCCAGAGGCCAGCGAAACCGACATCCTGGACGGCTACCGGGTGGAACGCGCACCGGTGGGCCCGGTCGCGCCGATCCCCACGGCCGAACTGGTGCCCTACGTGTCCGCGTACGGCGAGTGGCTGGCCGACCGGTGGGCCGGCGACTGGACACCCGAGGTGGTGCACGGTCACTACTGGATCGGGGGCCTGGCCGCCGCGCACGCCGTGCGGGAGACCGACATTCCGATGGTGCAGACGTTCCACTCGATCGGCATGGAACAGCTGCGCCACCTCGGTGCCCAGTACGACGGGCCGGGCACCCGGATACCGCTGGAACGGGCGCTGACCCGGGCGGTGGACATCGCGGTCGCCCAGTGCAACGACGAGGTCGACGAGTTGACCCGGATGGGCCTGCAACGTGCCTCGGTCGCGATGGTCCCGACCGGGGTGGACACGGAACGCTTCCATCCCGACGGTGAGGCCGCCCCCCGCGAGCAGCGCCCCCGGATCCTCTCGGTGGGCGGGCTGGGGCGAGGTCACGGCCAGGAGGACCTGATCCGGGCGATGCGACTGGTCGGCGACGCGGAGTTGGTCATCGCCGGCGGGCCGCCGACGGACCAGTTGGCCAACCACGCCGAGGCCCGCCGGCTGCGTGAGCTGGCCGACCGGGCCGGGGTCGGCGACCAGGTGCACCTGGTGGGCGCGGTGCCGCACGAGCAGATGGCCACCTGGTACCGCTCGGCCGACGTGGTGGCCTGCACCCCGCACTACTCCTCGGCGGGGCGGGTGTCGCTGGAGGCGATGGCCTGCGGCGTCCCGGTGGTGGGCTACGCCATGGGCGGCATCGCCGACGCCGTGGTCGACGAGGTGACCGGCAAGCTGGTGCCGCCGGGCGACGTACGCACCCTCGGGATGACGCTGCGTCGGCTGCTCGCCGACAACGCCAGCCGCTTCGCGTACGGGCACGCCGCGGTCGACCGGGTGCGGTGCAGCTACACCTGGGAACGCACGGCCAGTGCCCTGGAACGCCTCTACGAGCGGGTGGTGGGCCGGCGCAAGCCGGTCGAGGCGGCCTGAGTCAGCGGATCACCCGCGCCACCGGCCGCGGCGACCTCGCAACCCGCGACGGCGGAATGCGGCACGAGCGGCGGCCGGGGGCCCACCACCGCCCGGGTGGTCTCCCGGGCGACGGCGTGGTGGTGCTGCGGCTCCGCGTACCGGGTGAGCCCGACGACAGCGGCGAGGGTGACCAGGAAACCGATCCCGGCCAGCCACTCCCGGCCCGGCCAGATCTTGTCGTTGAGCAGCAGCAGCCCGACGATCGCGGCGGGTACCGCGCCGGCAGCGTCCATGGCGGCCACCGCCGCCGTGGTGGAACCGCGCTGCATCGCCAGCCCGAGCAGCAACTGGCCGACCACCGAGTGGCCGACGAGCAGGTAGAGCAGCGGGTCGCTGAGAAAGGCGTCCCAACCCGGCGCGGAGGCCAGTGGGCGGGCCGCCACCGCGGCGGCGGAGAAGGCCAGCCCGGCCAGCGACCCGAGCGCCACCGACCCCGGCGCGCCGTGCAACCGGACCGCGAAGAACCCCAGCACCGCGATCACCGCCAGGGCCACCAGCAGGGCGACCGTGCCCCCGGTGCCGAGCCCCTTCGACGGTGCCGGGCGGGCGGCGAGCACCAGCGCGGTGATGCCGGCGAAGAGCAGCACCAGCAACGCGACCTCGGCCACCGGCAGCCGCCACTTCAGCAGGATCACGCCGAGCAGGGCGGTGACGCCGAGCCCGGCAGCCACGCTCGCCTGCACCAGGAACAGTGGCAGATCCCGCCGGGACAGGAAGGCCAGGACGAAACCGGCCACCTGACAGGCCAGCCCGACCAGGTAGGTGCGGTGCCCGGCCAGGCGCAGCAGCAACCCGGGATCGAAGGTGCGGTGCACCGTGGTGCGGGCGGCGGCGACCGACTGCAACAGGTTGGCGACGCCGTACGCGACGATCATCGCCGCCAGGAAACACCAACCGGAGGTAGCCACCTGGCGAGGATAGAGGTTACCGGGCGTCAATGCGCGGCGGGCTACCGAGGCGCTGGAGGATGTCGGGATGCAGTGCGCCGTTGCTGGCCAGGGTGCTGTTGTCGCCGCCTGCCGGGGCCGGGTGGCCGGCCAGATCGGTGATCGTGCCGCCCGCTTCGGTCACGATGGGTACCAGTGCGGCCACGTCCCACAGGGACAGCTCGGGCTCGATCATCACGTCCAGCGCGCCCTCGGCCAACAGCATGTAACCGTAGAAGTCGCCGTAGGCCCGGCTGCGCCAGGTGTCCCGCATCAGTTGCAGCACGGCGTCGAGCCGGCCGGCCTTCTCCCAGCCCTCCAGCGACGAGTAGCAGAGGCTGGCGTCGGCCAGCCGGGTCACCCCGGAGACCCGGATGGGCACGCCCCGGGAGGCGTTCGGTCCCGCGTACGCCCCGGTGCCTCGTGCTGCCCACCAGCGGCGCCCCAGGGCCGGCGCGGAGACCAGCCCGGCGACCGGACGGCCGTCCTCCAGCAGGGCGATGAGCGTGGCCCAGATCGGCACACCCCGGACGAAGTTCTTGGTGCCGTCGATGGGGTCCACCACCCACTGGCGCGCTCCGGCGGTCGGCGTCGCGCCGTACTCCTCGCCGAGCAGCCCGTCGTCGGGCCGGTGCTCGGCGAGCAGGGCGCGGATCTCGCGCTCCACGGCGGTGTCCGCGTCGGAGACCGGAGTCAGGTCGGGCTTCGACTCGACCCGCAGGTCCAGGGCCCGGAACCGGGCCGTCGACAGGGCGTCGGCGGCGTCGGCGAGCCGGTGGGCGAGGGTCAGGTCAGCGGCGTAACCGGTCATGCCGGACACGGTAGCGACGCCGGTACCGCGTCGACGCCGGGGGCCGGGCTACGGCACGTCGGCGGCGCGACCGCGCCGCGCCGGCGGACCCGCGCCCCGCCGGGTCACTCCGGGCGTCCGCGTGGGTCGGGCTCGGTCCGTTGGTCGGTCTCCCCGGCGCGGGAGGCCAGCAACCGGCGGTACGAGGCCAGCCGGCGCGGGTCGGCCCGCCCGGTCGCCACCCAGGCGTCGAGTGCGCAGTCGGCCTCGTCGGCGGTGTGCGGGCAGTTCGCCGGGCAGTCGGCGGTGGCCTCGACCAGGTCCGAAAAGCCGTGCAGCAGACTCTCGGCCGAGACGTGGGCCAGCCCGAAACTGCGTACGCCCGGAGTGTCCACGATCCAGCCGGGATCCGGGTCCGCGTCGGGTGGCGCGGGTAGCCGCAACGCCACCGCGCTTGTCGACGTGTGCCGCCCCCGGCCGATCGCGCTCACCGTGCCGACCGCCCGTTCGGCCTCCGGCACCAGGCGGTTGACGAGCGTCGACTTGCCCACCCCGGAGTGACCGACGAGCACCGAGACCCGGCCGGTCAACAGGCTGCGCAGCGCGTCCAACGAGGAGTCCGGACGGATGAGCAGATACGGCAGTTCCAGCTCGGTGTAGTAGTCGAGCACCGTCTCCGGCCCGGCGAGATCGGCCTTGGTCAGGCAGAGCAGCGGTTCGATGCCCGCGTCGTACGCGGCGACCAGGCAACGGTCGATGAATCCGGTGCGCGGCGGTGGATCGGCGAGCGCGCTGACGATCACTAGCTGGTCGGCGTTGGCGACCACCACCCGCTCCAACCGGCCCTCGGCGGTGCTGGCGTCGTCCTCGGCGGTGCGCCGGAGCACGGACCGCCGTGGTTCGATCCGGACGATGCGGGCCAGCGCCCCGGACGAACCGGAGGTGTCACCGACCAGCCCGACCCGGTCACCGACCACCACCGACTTGCGGCCCAGCTCGCGGGCGCGCATCGCGGTGACGGTGGGGTCGTCCGGCCCGGCGCCGGGCAGTACGCAGGTGTAGCGCCCGCGGTCCACCGCGATGACGAAACCGTCCTTGGCGTCGGCGTGCCGGGGCCGGGTCCGGGTACGCGGGCGGGAGGACCTGCCGGGCCGGACCCGGACGTCGTCCTCGTCGTACTCGCGCCGCCTGGTCGCCAGGGCCGACCCTTCTTCCGCTCAGCTCTTACCGGTCACCAGTGCCGACCATAGTGCCGGGAACTCGGGCATGGTCTTGGAGGTACACGACACGTCGTCCAGCTCGACGCCCGGCACGACCAGCCCGGTCACCGCCGCCGCGTGCGCCATCCGGTGATCATGGTAGGTGCGGAACACGCCGCCGTGCAGCGGTCGGGGTCGGATCTCCAGCCCGTCCGCCGACTCGGTGATGTCCGCGCCGAGCCCGGTGAACTCCCGCGCCAGGGCGGCCAACCGGTCCGTCTCGTGGCCACGGATGTGGCTGACGCCGGTGAAGACCGACGGCGAGTCGGCGAGCATGGCCAGCGCGGTGAGCGCCGGGGTCAGTTCGCTGACGTCGGACAGGTTGGCGCGCAACCCCTTCACCGGGCCGGTGCCGCGTACCGCGAGCCCCTCGGTGGTCAGGGCGACCGTCGCCCCCATCTGCTGCAGCAGTGCGCGCAGCCGCTCGACCGGCTGGGCGCTGCCCCGCGCCGGCCAGCCGCGCAGGGTCACCTCGCCGCCGGTGACCATGGCGGCGGCGAAGAACGGCACCGCGCCGGACAGGTCCGGCTCGATCTCCCAGCTACGCCCGGTCAACGGCCCGGGCTCGACCGCCCAGACGTCGGGGGTGCTGTCGTCGACCGCGGCGCCGGCGGCGCGCAGCATCTGCACGGTCATCCGCAGGTGCGGTGCGGAGGGCACCGGCGGGCCGACGTGCCGGACCACCAGCCCACGGTCGAAGCGGGGAGCGGCGAGCAGCAGCCCGGAGACCAGTTGGCTGGAGGCGGAGGCGTCGATCACGACCTCGCCGCCGGTCACCCGGCCGGCGCCCAGCACCACGAGCGGCAGGCTCCCCGAGGGGGGAGTGTCGACGCGTACGCCGAGCGAGCGCAGGGCCTCGATCAGCGGGCCGAGCGGGCGGGTGCGGGCGTGCGGGTCACCGTCGAGGGTGACCTGCCCGTCGGCCAGCCCCGCCACCGGCGGCACGAAGCGCATGATCGTGCCGGCCAGCCCCACGTCGACGTGGGCCGGGCCGAACAGCCGGTGCGGCCGGACCAGCCAGCGCTCGTCGTCGGCGATCGAGACGTGCGCTCCCATCGCCCGCAGCGCGGCGGCCATCAGTTCGGTGTCCCGGGCCCGCAGCGGCCGGGACAGGGTCGAGGGTCCGGTGGCCAGCGCGCTGAGCACCAGGGCGCGGTTGGTCATCGACTTGGAACCGGGCAGGCGCAGCGACGCCGACACCGGGTCACTGGCGGTCGGTGCGGTCCACGGCTGTAGCGGCCGGGTCGCGGTCACATTCCCCACGGTTACATTCTGCCGTGCCGGGGTCCCGGTGGCGCTAGGGTCACCGCCACTCCCGGTGAGCGGGACAGCCGCCCGGCGGACCGCGCGCTAGCGTGAGCGGCATGTGCGGTAGGTACGCCACGACCCGCGGCGCCGGTGACCTGAGCGGCCTGTTCGAGGCGGTCGACGAGACCGCGGGCGGGCTGGTCGCCGATCACAACGTCGCGCCGACCGATCCGGTGCCGCTGGTCCGCATCGGTGCCGCGGGGCACCGGGCGCTCTCGCGGGGCCGCTGGGGTCTGGTACCACAGTGGTCCCGGTCGCCCGCCGGCGCGGCCCGCATGATCAACGCGCGTGCCGAGACCGTCGCCACCAGCCGGGCGTACGCGCCGTCCTTCGCCCGCCGCCGGTGTCTGGTACCCGCCGACGGCTGGTACGAGTGGGTGCGGCTGGCCGACGGTGCGAAGCAGCCGTACTACATGACCCCACGCGACGGCTCGGTGCTCGCCTTCGCCGGCATCTGGTCGGTCTGGGACCGCCCGGACGCGACGCTGCTGACGTTCAGCGTGCTGACCACCACGGCCCTCGGCGAACTGGCCGAGGTGCACGACCGGATGCCGTTGCTGCTGCCGCCCGAGCGCTGGGCGACCTGGCTGGACGACGGCGCGGACCGGGCCGAGCTGCTCGCACCGCCGCCACTGGACTGGCTGACCCGGTTGGAGGTGCGGCCGGTGGGGCGGGCCGTGGGCGATGTACGCAACGACGGTCCCGGACTGACCGCCCGGGTGCCGCTGACCCGTCCGGGTGAGCCGGCGGAACCGACGCTCTTCTGATCGCGCCCCGGCACATTGTCGCGAGTGATTTGCTGCGATTGTGGGTGAAAGGTGACTCGAACCTTCTGCCAACTTCCCGGCGAAGTCTTGTCCCCGTGTGCGCAAATGCGATACAACACAGCGCCGGTGGTGGGTGTCGTTCACGTCGGGTGAACGATCTCCATCGATGTTGCTGGTCCCACGGGGGAGGTGGGTGGATGACACGGGCGCGTATGCCCCGTCCGCACGAGGTGGCCGCCGCGCGACGTGATCCGCGACTGTTGCGGGCGTTGCGTGAGCGGCGACAGGACGAAGCCTGGCGTACCAGGGGCACCTGTCAGAGTGTCGACCCGGAGACGTTCTTTCCGGCGCCGAACGAGCCGGCCGACGCGGCGGTGGCCCTGTGCCGCAGCTGCGACGTGCAGGGCTCCTGTCTGGCGTGGGCGCTCGAGGTCGGCGACTGTCACGGGGTCTGGGGTGGCACCACCCCACGGGAGCGGCGGGCGATGCTCGTCGCCTGGCGCAGCGAGGTGCAACCCGATCCCGATGCCGCCGGTGAGCCCGGCCCGCCGGTGCGCGACCGGCTGCTCACCCTGGTGCCGTTGAGCTGACCGACGGGCGTGGTCCCGGTCGAAACGGGTTCAATGGGGCGGTGCCGCATGACGTCCTCGACACTCCGCGCGGACCCGCTCGGGTCGACACCGACGAACCGTCCGGTCCGCCCCGAGCCCTGCTGGTGCTCGGGCACGGGGCCGGAGGCGGCGTCGACGCCCCGGATCTGATCGCCCTGCGCGACGCGGCGGTGGCCGCCGGGTTGGTGGTGGCGCGGGTGACCCAGCCCTACCGGGTCGCCGGCCGTCGCGCACCGGCACCGGCCGGGCACCTCGACGAGGCGTGGTCCGTCGTGCTGACGGCGCTGCGGCAGCGGCAGCCGGGCGTACCGCTGGTGGTGGGTGGCCGTTCCAGCGGTGCGCGGGTGGCCTGTCGGACGGCGCGCACGGTGGGCGCCGCCGGGGTGGTGGCACTCGCCTTCCCGTTGCACCCGCCCGGTCGACCGGACCGGAGCCGGGCCGGTGAGCTGGTGACCGGTGTGCCGACCCTGGTGGTGAACGGGGATCGGGATCCGTTCGGTGTGCCGGAGCCGGGCCCGGGGGTGCGGGTGGTGGTCCGGTCGGGAGAGCGGCACGACCTGCGGGGCGACCCCGTCGGTACGGCCGCCCTGACGGTGGACTGGCTGCGTGAGCACGGTTGGGCCGGTGCCTGACGCCACTGGGCTGCCTTCGGGCCACCACGTCACCGGTGCCGTGTCCGCCGGCCGCGCCGCTTCGTTGCACCCGGTGGTGTCCCAGTGCCCGGTCCGGGCGGCGACACCGGGCTCCCAGGCCCTTCCTGGTCCCAGCTTCGGTCGCACCGCCGGGGCAGGGACCAGGAACGCCCGGGTCCGAGCCGGAATGTGTCGGCCCATGGCACGCGTTGAACACCTCGGACAACCACTGTGCGAGGGGGTGACCGGTGCCGACCGAGATCCGGAACCGGGGACAGGACGAGCGGGAGGCACGGCAGCTCAGAAAGCTGCTTGCCGGCCCGAACTGGCCGGCGGCGGTACCACCGGTCGAGGTGGCGACGGGCACACCCGTCGGAACCGAATCTTCCGGAAGGTCGGTGCGCGTATCCTCGGCGGGGAAGCATCCAACCCGAGGGGATGTGCGGTTGACCACGGAGAAGACGGACGAGCGCAGGGCCCGGTTCGAACGGGACGCGATGCCATTCGTCGATCAGTTGTACGCGGCCGGCCTGCGGATGACGCGTAACCCGGCGGATGCCGAGGACCTGGTCCAGGAGACCTACCTTAAGGCGTACGCCGCCTTCCACCAGTTCGAGCAGGGCACGAACCTGAAGGCCTGGCTCTACCGGATCCTGACCAACACCTACATCAACTCGTACCGCAAGCGGCAGCGCCAACCGGTGCAGGCGCCCACCGACGAGATCACCGACTGGCAGTTGGCCGAGGCTGAGTCGCACACCTCCAGCGGGCTGCGGTCCGCCGAGACCGAGGCGCTCGACCGGCTGCCGGACAGCGACGTCAAGGAGGCCCTCCAGCAGTTGCCGGAGGAGTTCCGGCTGGCGGTCTACCTGACCGATGTCGAGGGCTTCTCCTACAAGGAGGTCGCCGACATCATGGGCACGCCGATCGGCACGGTGATGTCGCGGTTGCACCGTGGACGTCGTAATCTGCGCAAGCTGCTTGAGGGGTACGCCGCGGAGCGGGGCTTCTCCGCGGCCCAACCGGCCCGGAGCTCGACCGCCGCCACCGGCCGGGAGGTGTGACGTGAGCTGTGGAGACCCGCACGAGACGGACTGCCGTGAGGTGCTCGCGGAGGTCTACCTCTACCTCGACCTGGAATGCGCGCAGGAGCGGCGGACGTTGATCCGGCACCATCTCGACGAGTGCGGCCACTGCCTGCGCGAGTACGGCATCGAGCAGGAGGTCAAGGCGCTGGTGGCCCGCTGCTGCGGCAACGAGTCCGCGCCGGACGAGCTGCGCGAACGGCTGCGGGTACGGATCAGCGAACTCGTCGTCTTCGAGACCAGCGAGTCGCGCGAACTGGCCGACTGACACACGCCGGTGCCCGGGTCGATTCCGACCCGGGCACCGTTGCGTCCGTCGTCCGATCGCGGCGGGCAGCCGCCCGCCGGCTCAGGAGTTGGGGCGCTTGCCGTGGTTCGCGGCGCTCTTCTTGCGGGCCTTCTTCTTGCGGGCCTTCTTCGCCATGGTGACCTCCTCGTGATGGCCGGATCGGGCTGCGGACGACCCCCGTCACCGGAGCCGGTCGCCCTCGCCGACGTCGGGTCTGACCCGTTGATGCTAGTGCCGACGGTACGGGCGGACCGCTGCCGGGGCCGCTCCGCGCCCGCTGGCCGTCCGCTCATGATTGGATACGTCGCAGGAGCCGCGAGGAAGGGGCCGCAGAGATGGCCGAGGAGATCCGCGCCGAGATGGTGGCGAACGTCTGGAAGGTCGTCGCGTCGGCCGGGGACGCCGTGTCCGAGGGGGACACCCTGGTGATCCTGGAGTCGATGAAGATGGAGATCCCCGTGATCGCCGAGTCCGACGGCGTGGTGCAGCAGCTCGCGGTCAACGAGGGCGACGTGGTGCAGGACGGTGACCTGATCGCGGTGATCGGTTGAGTGGCCCGCTGATCCGTCCGGCCGAGCCGGCCGACTACGCCGGGGTCGCCCGGCTCACCGTCGCGGCGTACGAGGCCGACGGCCAGCTCAAGGGCGAGACCGGCTACGCCGACGTGCTGGCCGACGTCTCCGCCCGGGCGGAGCACGGTGACGTGCTGGTGGCCGTCGACCCGGCGAACGGTCACCTGCTCGGCTCGGTCACCTTCGTGCTGCCCGGCACCCGGTACGCCGAGATGTGCGCCCCGGGGGAGGCGGAGTTCCGGATGCTGGCGGTGGACCCGACCGCGCAGGGACGGGGAGCCGGCGCGGCGCTCGTCGAGGCGTGCGTGGTGCGCGCGATCGAGCTGGGCTGCACCGCGGTGACCATCTGCGTACGCGACGGCCACGCCGAGCCGGCGCACCGCCTCTACCGCCGGCGCGGTTTCGTCCGCCAGCCCGACCGGGACTGGAGCCCGTTCCCCGGGGTGGACCTGCTCGCTCTGCGGCTGCCCCTCGGCTAGCCGACGTCGCGGCTCACGGCCGGGCGGGCGGCGCGGCGATCGCGGCGAGCAGCTCGTCGGCGACCTCCAGGGCCACCTGCTTGCGCTCGGTGTCGGTGATGTCCGGTGTGCGTACCGCGAACCAGCTGCTGTGCACGGCGAACAGGGCCAGCACGGCACGGAGCTGGGCGCCGGGGGAGTCGTCGCCCTGACAGAGGGCGGTGGCCAACCGGAACATCCGGTCGCGCAGCTCCCGGCCGGCGGACAGGCTCTTCAGCGCCGTCTGGTTCTGCTCGAAGAACCGCATCACCGAGGGCTGCTCGCCGCTGAACATGGCGTCGGCGTACCGCTCGATGACGGCTCTGCGGGTGGCCAGCGTGGCCGGCTGACTCTCGGCCCAGGCGATCAGCGCGTCCATCCGCTCCAGCCGGTCCTCCACCACGCTGGAGACGATCTCGTCCTTGCTCTTGAAGTGGTAGTAGAGCGCGGCCTTGGTCACCCCGAGCCGCTCGGCCACCTCACGCAGGGACGTCGCCTCGTAGCCCTGCTCGGTGAAGAGCTCCAGCGCCACGGCCTTGATCCGCTCGCGGGTGCCGCCTGTGCTCTGACTCACCCCTACCTGCCAATCCGGTTGACCGTCGTTGCCTGTCCAACTTACCGTCCGGCTAGTAAGGTAACTAGCCGGGCGGCAAGTAAGTGCGCCGCATCTCGGGGGGAGAGCTTACCGATGGCCCAGCAGAACCAGACCGCCGTGCGACCCAATGTCCGGGTCGTGCTCTTCGGTCTGATGATCGCCATGATGCTGGCGATGCTCGACAACATGATCGTCAGCACCGCGTTGCCGCGCATCGTGGGCGAATTCGGCGGGCTCAACCACTTCACCTGGGTGGTGACCGCGTACGTGCTGGGCACCACCGTCTCCACCCCGATCTGGGGCAAGCTCGGCGACCTCTACGGCCGTAAGGCGGTCTTCATCACCGCCGTGGTGATCTTCCTGGTCGGTTCCGCGCTGTGCGGTATGGCCGGGTCGGGCTTCCTCGGCGGCGCCGACGACGGCATGGTCCAGTTGATCGCCTTCCGGGCCGTCCAGGGTCTGGGCGCCGGTGGCCTGATGGTCGGTGTCATGGCGATCATCGGCGACCTGGTGCCACCCCGCGAGCGCGGCCGCTACCAGGGCATGATCGCCGGGATCATGGCGATCGCGATGGTCGCCGGTCCGCTGGTCGGCGGCTTCATCACCGATCACCTCTCCTGGCGCTGGGCCTTCTACGTCAACCTGCCCCTGGGTGGTGTGGCGCTGGTGCTGCTGATCGCCACCATGCACCTGCCCAAGTACCGCACCGAGCACCGCATCGACTGGGTCGGTGCCGCCCTGCTGTCGATCGGCATCACCGGGATCGTGCTGATCACCACCTGGGGTGGCAACGAGTACGCCTGGGTCAGCCCGCAGATCCTCGGCCTCGCCGTACTGGCTGTCGCGGCGCTCGTGGTGTTCGGGTTCGTCGAGCGGCGGGTTCCTGAGCCGATCCTGCCACTGCGGCTCTTCGCCAACCGGAACTTCGCCCTCATCTCGGTGATCGGCTTCCTGCTCGGCTTCGCGATGTTCGGCGCGATGAACTTCCTGCCCCTGTACCAGCAGACCGTGCAGGGTGCCTCGGCCACCAACTCCGGCCTGCTGCTGCTGCCGTTGATGTTCGGCATGCTGCTGGTCTCGCTGGTCGTCGGCCGGGCGATCACCCGCACCGGGCGGTACCGGATCTTCCCGATCGTGGGCGGCGTGGTGATGACCGCCGGGCTCGCCCTGTTGAGTCTGCTGGAGGTGGACACCAGCAGATTCTCCTCGTCGCTCTACATGCTCGTGCTCGGTGCCGGCATGGGCTTCCTCATGCAGACCTCCATGCTGATCGCGCAGAACAGCGTCGCTCAGAAGGACCTGGGGGCGGCCAGCGGCGCGGCCACCTTCTTCCGCTCCATCGGCGGGTCGTTCGGGATCTCCCTGTTCGGCGCCATCTTCGCCAACCGGCTGGCTGGTTCGGCCGCCGGTGGCGCGTTCAGCGGTGGCGGCGAGGCCGGCGCGGCGATGAACATCGAGCAGTTGCGGGAACTGCCGGCGCAGGCCCGCGAGGTGGTGCTCGGCGGGCTCGCCGACGCGATCTCGCACGTGTTCCTCTGGGCGGTGCTCTTCGCCGCGGTGGTTCCGGTGCTGGCCTGGTTCATCCGGGAGATTCCGCTGCGCACCAGCAACGAGCCGGAGTCGGACGCGAGTCGGCAGGAGCAGGCCGAGACCGAGCTGGCCCGGGCACCGGCCGTCTGACGGCGACCAGGGACCGCCGGGGCGCGTCCGGAGGGCGCGTTCCGGCGGCGGACGTCCCCGGCGGGGGTGTCACGGCGCTCGGGACTCGTCACGCCGATCGACGGAGCAGACGGCGTAGCAGGGCGCGTAGGGCCCGCGTGGCGCCACGCCGCTTGCGGACGGTCACGCCGGCCAGCGTCCGCGCGGTGGCGATGGTCTCCGGATCGAGGTCCGGCGTGGCCAGCGCCAGGTGTGCCAGCGAGGCCGCGGTGGGCACCGGATGGTGCCGAACCGCCGTGGCCACCGCCGCCAGCCGCTCGGTGACCAGTGCGGCCACGTCGGTGCGGACCGACGGATCCACCCAGGCGGCGGTCACCAGGGCGAACAGGGCCGCCTCGGCGACCTCCGGCACCTCGTGCGCCAGCTCCACGAGCACCCGTCGCCGGGTGGAATCGGGCCACGGCTCGTCGGTGCGGTGGTGCAGCAGCCCGAGGCAGGTCCAGACCTGCACGCAGCGCAACCACAGCGCCGGGTCCTGGCCGGCGAGCACCCGCCCGAGCGCGGTCTGCGGTGTCTCGGGCGGATGGGCCAGCAGGCCGAGCAGGTCGGCCAGGTCGAGCGTGGCCAGGCCGACCGCCGCGTCGTAGGCCGCCGGTGGGTGCGGCCAGGCGGGGTGGGCGAGCTGGCGCAGGCGGCGGGCGGCCTCCGCCGACGGCGGCGACGTTAGACGCGCCGCCACCGTCGGCTCCGACCCGTCGGCGGGCCCGGTGCCGGGTCGCCCGACCGTTGCGGCGGTCCCGGTTGCCGGTGGTGCCGGCGTCACCTGCCCCAGCCAGGGACGGCCACGGCAGCATTCGGCCAGGTCGCCGTGTTCGTGCGAGTCGTCCGGGTGGTCGCGGACGAAATCCGCCAGCGCCACCAGGTGCCGCACCTCACCATCGCGTTGGAATCGCAGGCGGTGTGCCGTGTGCACCGCACAGTCGAAGGACGGGTTGCGGGCCAGGGCGCGCTCGATCCACCTGAGCGCCTCGTCGAGCCGGCCGTGGTCGGCCAGGGTGCCGGCGATGTCGGCGTACACCGCGAGGTCGTCCGGGTCGTGCTCGACGGCGCGGCGCAACGCGGCGAGCGCCTCCCGGGTCCGGCCGGCGCTGCGTAGCGCGTACCCGAGCCACACCTCGCCCATCTTCGACGGCGCCGCCCGTACTCCCGGCTGGCCCAGCGGACCGCGAGCGGCACCTCCTCCACCCGCCGGGCCAGCGCGGACGCCGTGCCCAGCAGCAGCGCGTGCTCCGGGTGGACGGTGATCGCGTTGCGGGCGAGCGTCAGGTACGGCGACAGGGCGGCCCGGTTCGGTGGCGCGACCGGGTCGGGCACGGCGGCGCAGACCTGCATCAGCACCCGGGCGGCCTGCTCGGGTCCGAGACGCTCGGCCAGCTCTGGCGAGGTCACCCAGGGCACGCCCGCCCAGTCCGCCCCCGGTGCGTGGGCGGTGGCTGCGACCAGCAGATCGAGGCCCTCGGCCGGTCGGCCGGCCGCGGCGAGCAGATGTGCCCGGGCGACCACGGCACCGACGAAGGTGTGGTGCTGCAACGGGAACAGGCCGATCCCGCCGTCGCCGCTGGCGGCGGCCAGCCGGGCGAGGGTCTCGTGCACCTCGGGCAGCGTCGGTGCCCGGGCCAGCGCCGCCGCGACGTGGTCGGCGGCATGCGTCAGCTCGCCGGAATCCAGGGCCCGCCGGGCCAGGATCAGTTCCTCCGTCGCCGGCAGCGCCCGGTCGTCCGTTCCCTCGGCCACGTGGTCCTCTCACTCGTTGGTCCCGGCTGCGCGGTGAGGTCGGGTCAGCGTAGGTGACGAACCCCAGTTTTGGTGATCCACTGCGCACTACTGCTCATTTGATTGCTCAGATCGGATCAAAGATGCAAGACTGAGCAGCAATCGCGCGGATATCGCGCAGGGGAGGGGTTTTCGTGACGCGCCCAGGCAGCGGCATGGCCGCCGACATCGACGAGCAGCCGGCCGGTTACGAGCGATTGCTCTCCACCGAGCACGCCACCCCCATCGCCCGGGTGGCCGCGGCCATCGCCGAGCGTCGCCCCCGGCATGTGGTGTTCACCGCACGGGGCACCTCGGACCACGCCGCGCTGTACGGCGCCTATCTCAGTGAGATCCGCCTCGGCCTGCCTGCCGGCCTGGCCTCGCCGAGCGCGGTCACCCTCTTCGGTGCCCGGCCGGACCTCTCCGACGCCCTGGTGGTCGGGGTCAGCCAGAGCGGCGGATCCCCCGACCTGACGGAGGTGCTCCGGGCCGCCCGCGACTCCGGTGCCCTCACCCTGGCCGTCACCAACGCACCGGACTCCCCGTTGGCGACCACCGCGGAACTCGCCATCGACATCGCGGCCGGGCACGAGCGGGCGGTGGCCGCCACCAAGACCTACACGGCCGAGCTGCTCGCCCTGCTGATGCTGGTGGAGGGGATCCGGGCCGGTGACGGCGCGCTGCCCGCCGAGGAGCGCCGGGCGCTGGCCGACCTGCCTGAGTTGGCCGCCCGTACCCTCACCGACCCGGTCGCGGCACAACTCGCGCCGCGCTACCGCTTCGCCGCCCAGATCGTCACCACCGGCCGGGGGTACGCGTACCCGACCGCCCGGGAGGCGGCGCTGAAGCTGATGGAGACGTCGTACCTGCCGGCGCTGGCGTTCTCCGGCGCCGACCTGCTGCACGGCCCGTTGGCCATGACCGACCCGGACGTGCCGGTGCTGGCGGTGGTCGGCTCGGGACCGGGCGGACGGTCGATGGGCGAGGTGCTGCCCCGGCTCGGTGAGCGCCGCGCCGACGTGGTGGTGGTCGGCTCCGCCGCGATCGACGGAGCGACCCGCCTCGCGGTGCCCGAGGTCGACGAGCGGTACGCCCCGCTACTGGACATTCTGCCGTTGCAGCGGCTGGCCCTGGCGCTCGCCCTCACCCGGGGGGAGGATCCGGACGCGCCGCGCGGGTTGAAGAAGGTCACCGCGACGATGTGACGGTCGGCGTGGCACGCTGGTCGGCGTGTCAACGCTGCGCGATCTCGCCGAGGAGCACACCCGCCTGCGCCGGGTCGACATCGACCACCTGCACCGCATCGCCGGTGACTGGCAGTTGCTGTCCGACCTCTCCTTCGCCGACCTGCTGCTCTGGGTTCCGGTCGACGGTGAGGGCAGCTTCCTCTGCGTGGCCCAGGTGCGCCCGACCACCGCGCCCACCGCGTACCAGGACGATCAGGTGGGACGGATCGTCGGTGGTCCGGAGGTGGCGCACCTGGAGGTCGCCTACGGGCAGGGGCGCATCTGGCGGGAGGGTGATCCGGTCTGGTACGGCGACGTGCCCGCCCGGCACGAGGCGATCCCGGTCCGGCTGCGCACGGCCGACGGCGAGTCCGGCGAGGTGATCGCCGTGGTGGGCCGGGACACCAACCTCTCCACCGCGCGTACCCCCAGCCAGTTGGAGCTCAACTACCTGACCACCGCCGACGACCTGGCACAGATGATCGCCGACGGCACCTTCCCACCGCCCCGGCACCCGGGCGAGACCACCTCGGCGCCTCGGGTCGGTGACGGGCTGGTGCGGCTGGACGCCGGCGGCAAGGTCACCTACGCCAGCCCCAACGCGCAGTCGGCGTACCGGCGCCTGGGTCACGCCTCACTCCTGGTCGGCGAGGATCTCGCGGTGCTGCACCGGCGGCTGGCCGGCGATCCCCTGGACGGCACCGACGCCGCCAACGGCATCCTCGCCGCGCTGCGCGGCGAGGCGCCGCCCCGCCGGGAGATCGACGCGCGTGGGGCGACCATGCTCACCCGGGCCCTGCCGCTGATGCCCGCCGGCGTGCCGATCGGCGCGCTGGTGCTGGTCCGCGACATCACCGAGGTACGCCGACGCGACCGCGCGCTGATCACCAAGGACGCCACCATCCGGGAGATCCACCACCGGGTGAAGAACAACCTGCAGACGGTGGCGGCGCTGCTGCGCCTCCAGGCCCGCCGGGTGGCCATGCCGGAGGCGCGGGTGGCCCTGGAGGAGTCGGTACGCCGGGTGGCGTCGATCGCGCTGGTGCACGAGACGCTCGCCATGTCCAGCGACGAGGCGGTGGAGTTCGACGGCATCGTCGACCGGGTGGCCAACGCGGCGACCGAGGTGGCGGCGACCGAGGTGACCGTCGCGATGCGTCGTACCGGCACCTTCGGCGTGCTGCCGGCCGAGATCGCCACCTCGCTGGTGATGGTGCTCAACGAGCTGCTGCTCAACGCCGTCGAACACGGCTTCCCGCCGGCCGATGACGACGCGCCGGTGCCCGCCGGGCCGCCGAAGGCCGAGGTGGTGGTCTCGGCGCACCGGCTCCGCCGGATGCTCAACGTCACCGTGACGGACAACGGCCGGGGCCTGCCGGCGGGATTCGACGCCGAGGGCGGCGCCAAGCTCGGCTTGCAGATCGTCCGGGCGCTGGTCACCGGGGAACTGCGCGGCACCATCGAGTTGCGTCCCGGTGCCGACGGTGGCACCGAGGCGTTCCTGGCCCTCCCGTTGGCCCGCAGCGCCCCCGAGGGCCGCGGCGGCGGTTGACCTCCTGCCCGTGCTCCGACAGTTCCGGTTCCGGTGCGTTCCCTGTCGGGGAAGGACGAGCCGACGGTCAGCCGCGTCGGGTCAGCAGCGCGAGCGTGATGCCGGAGTGTGGCCACACCCGGGCCACCGCGAAGCGGTCCCGGAGCGCGTCGCCCTTGACGCCGGGCACGGCAGCCAGTGGCTCGGATCGTCGTCCGGCCAGCACCAGCCAGACCCGGTCGACCTCGGCCAGGCACTCCGTCGGCCGGTCGCACTCGGCGGCCCACAGGTCACCCCGACGTTCCTGCCCCTCGACCAGCAGCGCGTCCTGCGGGGTCCGGCCGCCGAGGTGATAGCGCAGGCCGAGGTCGAGAAAGAGCCAGCTGTCGCGGGGTGAGTAGACCACCGCGTCACCGGGCCGCCGACCGCTCCCGACGATCTCGGCCACCGCCCGGTAGTCCACGGTCGCGCTGCGTGGCCACTCGTGGGTACGGCGCAGCGCGGCCTGGTCGGGCAGGCCGAGCAGGCCGGTCAGGGCCACCACCGCGAGCGCGGCGGGCAGCCGGGCGGAGGCCAGCGCCGCGCCGGCCAGCAGGCAGCCGAAGGGCACCACGAAGACCAGATAGCGGGGCACCCAGAGGGGGACGACCAGTCCGGCGAGAAAGAGCAGCAGCACCGGCGCCAGGACGCAGCTCACCGGCAGCAGCCCCCGGCGGCCCGCCCGAGCCGCGCCGAGCGCGGCGAGTCCGAGCAGCACGCCGCCGACCACACTGCTCTGCGTCACCCCGCCGGCCAGCGCGGCCAGGTCGCCGGGTCGGGCGGCGTCCACCCAGTCGAGCTGCCGGGCCCGCTGGCCCCGGGCGATCAGGGCCAGCGGCACCACCGCCGTGGCCACCGGCACCAGGGCGGCGAACCACCACCGGACCACCCGGCCCGGTACTGGCGGCCGCCGCTGCCCACCGTCGCTCGACCTGTCACCCCGGCCACCGGGTCCGCCGTCGGCCCGGACCGCCCTGGTCGCGGTCAGCACGGCGACCGCGTGGGCGGCGAGCAGGGTGAGGGCCACCAGGTGCGTGAGCCCGAGGGCGGTGGTCGCTGCCGCGTAGCCGGCCCAGCGCCACCGGCTGGGCCGGCGCAGCGCGTCGACCAGCAGCAGCGTGCTCAGCACCGCGAGCGCGCCGGCCAGGGCGTACGGCCGCGCCTCCTGGCCGTACCGGGAGGTGCCGGGGAGCACCGCGAACAGCAGGCCGGCGAGGGTGCCGACGCGGGCGTCCCACAGCCGGTGTCCGAGTACCGCCGTCAGCCCGGCGGTCGCGGCCATGGCCAGGGCGGAGGGCAGGCGCAGGGCGGCCACCGAGTCGCCGGCCACCGCCAGCCAGGCGTGCACGAGCAGGTAGTAGGGGCCGGTGGCGGCGTCGATGGTGCCGGCCAGGCGGAACAGGCCGCTCAGACCTCGGGTCGCCGCACTCCAGGTCGCCAACTCGTCGCGCCACGGCTGGGCGGCGTCCAGGCCGGCAAGCGTCGCCAGCAGGGTGACCGTCGCCGGCACCAGCCACACCGGCACCGAGCGCAGTCGCCCGCCGCTCAGCCGGACGCCGATCCCAGTAACCGGAATCGACTTGTCGGACAAATCGCCCACATTGCGAGCCTGCCACACGGTGACGCTCGGGGGAGCCGGCAGCGACCGCCCGTGATGTGGGATCGCGCACGTGACCATTGGCCGGCCCGCCCGAGGTGTGGCAGCATGACGTTCATGACTGCCGCTGTCGTGCGCCGCTTCGTGGCTCGACGCCACGTTGATTACGGCCGCGTGCGCAGCGCCATCTGTCCGGCTCACTGACGACGCCCGACCATCCCTGCCTCGGGCACGCAGCGCGCCGGCCGTGCAGAGACATCGCTGTCCACGGTCCCTCCGGGAACCGGTCGTCGCGCCCGCTCAGCCCCACCGAGGCGCAGCAGACAACGGAGGACGCCGCGATGGCAGTCAGCGAGATTCCGGCCCGCCCGCCGCGGGCGCCCCGGCGCCCCCGTGGTGAGGGCCAGTGGGCGCTCGGGCACCGGGAGCCTCTCAACCCCAACGAGCGGATCAAGAAGGACGACGACCCGCTGAACGTCCGGGCCCGCATCGAGAACATCTACGCCCACCGTGGCTTCGCCTCCATCGACCCGCAGGATCTGCGCGGGCGGTTCCGGTGGTGGGGCCTGTACACCCAGCGGAAGGCGGGCATCGACGGCGGACGTACCGCCGTGCTGGAGCCGCACGAGCTGGAAGACGAGTTCTTCATGCTGCGGGTACGCGTCGACGGCGGCCAGCTCGACCTGACCCAGCTGCGCACGATCGCCGAGATCTCCCGGGAGTTCGCCCGGGACACCGCGGACATCACCGACCGGCAGAACATCCAGTACCACTGGATCCGGGTCGAGGACATGCCGGAGATCTGGCGGCGGCTGGAGTCGGTCGGGCTGCAGACCACCGAGGCGTGCGGTGACTGTCCCCGGATCGTGCTGGGCAGCCCGGTGGCCGGGGTGGCCGAGGCCGAGCGGATCGACCCGACCCCCGCCATCGACGAGATCGTCAAGCGGTACGTCGGCGACAAGCAGTTCTCCAACCTGCCGCGCAAGTTCAAGTCCTCGATCTCCTGGCTGGTGGACACCCCGTACGAGGCGAACGACATCGCCTTCCTCGGTGTCGACCACCCGGAGCACGGCCCGGGCTTCGACCTGTGGGTCGGCGGCGGCCTGTCCACCAACCCGATGCTGGCCCAGCGCCTCGGCGTCTGGGTTCCGCTGTCCGAGGTGCCCGACGTCTGGGCCGGCGTGGTGGGCATCTTCCGTGACTACGGCTACCGGCGGCTGCGCCACCGCGCCCGGCTGAAGTTCCTGGTCGCCGACTGGGGGGTGGCGAAGTTCCGCGAGGTGCTGGAGAAGGAGTACCTCGGCCGGACGCTGCTCGACGGCCCCGCACCGACACTGCCGGAGCGGCCGATCGACCACATCGGCGTGCACCGGCAGCGCGACGGCCGTGACTACGTCGGCGCCGCCCCGGTGGTCGGGCGGGTCTCCGGGACCCAGCTCGCCCGGCTCGCGGACGTGGTCGAGGCGCACGGCAGCGAGCGGGTGCGGCTCACGCCGTACCAGAAGCTGCTGGTGCTCGACGTGCCGCCGGAGCGGACGGAGTCGCTGGTCGCCGGCCTGCGGGAGATCGGCCTGGAGGCACAGCCGTCGGCTTGGCGGCGCGGCACCATGGCCTGCACCGGCATCGAGTACTGCAAGCTCGCCATCGTCGAGACCAAGGCGCGCGGCGAGGAACTGGTGGCCCGGTTGGAGCAGCGACTGCGCGACTTCGACGCGGACATCTCCATCCACATCAACGGGTGCCCCAACGCCTGCGCCCGCACGCAGGTCGCCGACATCGGCCTCAAGGGGCAGTTGGTGACCGGGCCGGACGGGAGTCAGGTGGAGGGCTTCCAGGTGCATCTCGGCGGTGGGCTCGGCATGGCCGAGGGGCGCACCGCCGGCTTCGGGCGCAAGCTGCGCGGCCTGAAGACGACCGCCGAGGAGCTGCCCGGGTACGTCGAGCGGCTGGCCGAGCGCTACCTGGCCGGCCGGACCGAGGGCGAGACGTTCGCCAACTGGGTGATTCGGGTCGACGAGGAGGAACTGCGATGAGTGGTGAGACTCGTTCCGTGCCGCTGTACTGCCCGTACTGCGGCGAGGAGGATCTGCGGCCGAGTGAGACCGGGCATGGCGCATGGGAGTGCCACGCCTGCGCACGGGTCTTCACGGTCCGGTTCAGTGGCCTGCTCTCCCGGGCAGTGAACCGGTGAGCGCCCTGGTCTCCGCCGCCGGCCTGGGCCTGGTCGGCACCACCGCCGTGGCCACCGCCGATCCGTCCCGACGCGATCCGGACGAGCTGCGGGTGCTCGCCGAACGGGCCGGCCGGGAGTTGGAGGGCGCGCCCGCGCCGGAGATCGCGCGGTGGGCGGCGGAGACGTTCGGGGACCGGTTCTGCGTGACCAGCTCGATGGCCGACGCCGTCCTCGCCCACCTGGTCTCGCGGGTCGCACCCGGGGTGGACGTGGTGTTTCTCGACACCGGGCTGCACTTCCCGGAGACCCTGGCCGTCCGCGACGAGGTGGCCCGCACGCTCCCGGTGAACGTCCGCTCCATCCGGCCGCGACTGACCGTCGGCCAACAGGATGGCCAGTACGGACCGCGGTTGTTCAACAGGTCCCCGGACGAATGCTGCCAGCTACGCAAGGTGGAACCGCTGGAGCGGGCGCTCACCGACTATGACGCGTGGGCCGCCGGCCTGCGTCGCGACGAGTCGCCGACCCGCGCCAACACGCCGGTGGTCACCTTCGACGCGCGGCGGGGGAAGGTGAAGGTCAATCCGATCGCGGCCTGGACGCAGGCGGACGTCGACGCGTACATCGCCAGGTGGAACGTGCCGGTCAACGAGCTGTTCCGGCGCGGCTACGGCTCGATCGGCTGCTGGCCGTGCACCCGGCGGACCGGAGCCGGTGAGGACCCTCGGGCTGGTCGCTGGGCGATGTTCGAGAAGACCGAGTGCGGGCTGCACCTCTGACCGGAGGCGCCGGCCCGGCCTTGCCAAGCGACCCTCGGCCGGCCGGCGCGCCGGGTTCGGTTGGTGGTTCCGGGCCGGTTGGCGAGCCGCTGCTGCTGGTCGCCCATGGCAGCCGCGATCCGCGCGCGGCCGACGCGACCAGGGCGCTGGCTCGGGCGGTCGCCGCCGCGCGCCCGCGGGTGCCGGTGTTGGCGAGTTGGCTCGACCACACCGAGCCCGGCCCGACCGAGGCGCTACAGGGGCTGGCCGCAGCCGGGCATTCCCGGGCGGTACTGGTGCCGCTGCTGCTGACCGCCGCCTACCACCGCCGGGTCGACATCCCGGCGGCGGTGGCGGCGGCCCAGCGATCCGGCCCACCGATCGAGGTGCGGGTCAGCGACGTGCTCGGGCCGGTGGGGGCGAGGTGGACCCGGCGCTGCTGGCCGGGCTGCGGCGACGGCTGGACGAGGCGGAGCCGGGCGCGTGTGACGCTGTGGTGCTGGCTGCCGCGGGCACCCGTGACGCCGCGGCCCGGGGGTCCGTCGGCCGGGTGGCCGCCGCGTTGGGCGCGGCCCTGAACCTCCCGACCCGGGTGTCGTACGCCTCGGCGGCGCCGCCGGATGCCGGCGCGGCGGTGACCCGGCTCCGGGCGGCTGGCGCGCGCCGGGTGGCCGTTGCCGCCTATTTCCTGGCCCCCGGGCTGTTCCATGATGCGGTGACGGCGTCTGCCCGGGCGGCTGGCGCGATCGCCGTGGCGTCCCCGTTGACCGACGCGCCAGACCTGGTGGACCTGATCCTCCGCCGAACCACCCCCACCTGACCACTCTGCCGCTCGGGGGCCGTGCAACTTCAGGGTTGTTGCCGCCTCATTCCCGTCGAGGCAGCACTATCAGGAGATTGTGGGGATCATGAGCGGGCAGCAGAACGCCCCGGCGGGCTGAGCCGGCCGGGGCGTCTCGCTTCGTACGTGTGTGGTGGTCAGGCGGAGTGAGCGCGCAGCACCCGGAGGCCGCCGCGACGCTTGACGGCGCGCCGCTCCTCCTCGCTCATCCCGCCCCAGACGCCAGCGTCCTGACCGGATTCCAGCGCCCACTGCAGGCACTGGTCGGTCACGGAGCAGCGCCGGCAGACGGCCTTGGCCTGCTCGACCTGCAGGAGAGCCGGACCGGACGTCCCGATCGGGAAGAACAGCTCCGGGTCCTCGTCGCGGCAGACAGCATGGTGACGCCAGTCCATGGCGGCAACACTCCTCATTCTGGATGGGTGGCAGATGTTGCTTGTTGGTGCTTTTCCTATATGCATCCGCATTGCCGATGGTGACGGTTCGCGTCCGCCATTTCGGCAGTGCGTGAGCAGGCTGTTGGCCCCGGGGGCCTGCTGGAAAAGCTCAACGTGCCGAGCATGTCCAGGCAATATCCCGGTAACTCAAGTTCGCTTGTGAATACTTTCACGAACTCACGCGATGTCAAGGGTGACGCTCGGAAAAACTCCGGACGGTGAGCAAGCCCACAACCCATTTGTCCGGGTTCCAGATCTCTCCGGCTACCCGTCGTACCACAGTCGAGGATCAATATAGTACAGTCCGCCGAACATTGCTGACATTTCCGGCATCCGTCCCGGGTGTCGCAGTCGTCGCGCCGGGGGTGCCGCCGACCACCTCACCCCGGTGGTACCGGAGACCTAACAGATTACTCTGAGTGCGGCGGGAACGCTTGTGAATCTGACTTTTTCCCGCTCGCCAAGATAGTCACCGTCGAGCTGAAACGCCTGCGGACGGCTCGCGACCAGCGTGAACTCGGCCACGTCGTGCAGCCGCAGCACCTGGCGACCGCGTGGATCGGGCGTCGGCGAGAAGAATTGCGTCACGGTGCGTGTCGTGCTGGCAACGCCTAGCTGGCGCAGGGCCAAGACGTCGAGCCCCAGATCGAACGACGCGCCCGGATTCGGGTTGACCTCCCGGTCCCCGACGTACGTCCACGGGGCGGTGTTCTGCACGATGATCGTGGCCAGCTCACCCTCGGTCGCCTCGCCCGGACGCTCCAACTGGATCGCCGGATGCCGGCGCTCGCTGCCCAGCAGGAACTGCGCGCTGAAGGCCCGGAAGTAGAGCGAGGGGGAGGAGACCCGGCCCCGGCGGCGCGCCTCCTCGACCCGGTGGATCACCGACGCGTCGAGCCCGAAGCCGGCGCAGAAGGTGAAGTAGCGGTCGTCGGCCCGGCCGAGACCGATCGTGCGGCGCCGGCCCAGCCGCAGTCCCTCCATGATCATGCTGGCGCCTTCCGGCCATTCCCGGGGCAGGCCGAGGGCCCGCGCGAAGACGTTCGTCGAACCGCCCGGCACGGTGGCCAGGGCGGGTAGCCGGTCGGCGGTCGGTTCGGCGCCACCCGCGGTGGTCGCGGTCATCAGGCCGTTGACCACCTCGTTCACCGTGCCGTCGCCACCGAGGGTGACCACCGCGTCGACGCCCTCCTCGGCGGCCTCCCGGGCCAGCGTGGTGGCGTGGCCGCGCTGGCGGGTGTAACGCACGGAGAGGTCGACCTCACTGCGCAGCGCTCGGACGAGGACGTCACGCGCACGCTCACTGGTGGTGGTGGCCTTCGGATTGACCAGCAGGACGGCCCGCATGGGCGGCACAATACCCCGCACCGCCACCGGTATCGTGACCGCGTGACCATCGACTCCGACCCGGCCCCCGTCACGCTCCGTTTGGCGGTGCGGCTACTGCGCGGCCAGGCGGTCGCCGTCGGGCTGGTCGCCGCCTGGCTTGTCTTCGCGGATCTGACCGCCACCACCACCGACCTGACGTCGGCGCTGCTGGTGACGGCCTTCGCCATCGGTGCCGCGGCCGCCCTCTGGGCGCTGAGCGGCGCACTGCTGCGTCGGCGGGCCGGTGCCCGCGCGCCGGCCATCGTGCTTCAGCTCATGCTGTTGCCGATCGGCTGGTTCATGATCCAGGGCGGGCTCGGCTGGCTCGGCGTGCCGCTGATCGCGCTCGGCGTCGGTGTCACCTGGTTGCTGGTCAGCCCGCCCACCACCCGCGCTCTGGGCTTCGAGTGACCTGACCGGACCCCGGTCACCAACCGGAGGCGCGCCGGGTGAGCAGCGAGATGGTCGCCCGGCCGTCGGCCGCCCGCGCCCCCGCCGAGGTGGTCAGCGCGGTGAGCACCTTCCACGCGAACGACGACTCCGCCGGCAGCCGGGCACCGGGCACCGTCGGCACGGTCACCTCGACGGTGAGCGCGTCCTCGGTGACCGAGAAGCGGCAGTCCAGCTCGGCATCCGCGGCGGCGATGGCGAGCAGCATCGCGCACGCCTCGTCGACCGCGATGCGCAGGTCCTCGATCTCGTCCAGGGCGAACTGGAGACGGGCCGCGAGGCCGGCGGTGGCGGTTCGGAGCACGCTCAGATAGCCGCCGTCCGCGGGCACGGTGAGGTGCACGATGTCGTCGTCGGTCGTCGGCTGGCCGGTCAGTTGAGTCACCACTCATCCCCCCGGTCGGGGACTCTACCCGCTCGGGCCGCCATACGGTTGATGACGCCTCAGCGCGGCGTGCGAGCGACACGGGTTGAACCACATCGGAGCGCCGTTCGGGAGCGGGGCCGAGGACCAACGCGTCGGCGGTCGACGCGTCCGCGAGGGACACGTCGACCGCCGACGCGATGAACCAACCTCAGGTGCCGTACGCGGGCGACGTCACGCCTGCTTGGTCTCCCAGAAGATCTTGGAGATCTCGTCGATCTTCTGGAGCAGCTCGTCCGCCTTGGTCGGGTCGGTGGCACCCTTGGCGCCGGCCGCGCCGGCCAGCTTGGTGGCCTCGTTGAAGAGCTGGTGCAGGTGCGGGTACTTCTCGAAGTGCGGGGGCTTGAAGTAGTCGGTCCACAGCACCCAGAGGTGGTGCTTGACCAGTTCGGCCCGCTGCTCCTTGATCAGGATGGCCCTGGTGCGGAACTCCGGGTCGGTGTTGGCCTGGTACTTCTCGCAGATCATTTTCACCGACTCGGCCTCGATGCGGGCCTGCGCGGGGTCGTAGACACCGCAGGGCAGGTCGCAGTGGGCGCTGGCGCTCACGCGGGGCGCAAGGATGCGTGGAAGTCGCATCGGGATCCTCCATGGGAAGTTTGCGATGATCCAAGACGACATTACTCCTGGACGGTGGTCCCCGAGGCGGCTGGAGGTGAAACCCGTGCCCGCGCCCCGGCTGCGGTGGCCGCTGTCGGCCGTGCTGGTGACCGGACCCTCCATGGCGCCCACGCTGCGCCACGGCGACGCGGTGCTGGTGCGCCGGGGCGGCCGGGCGACCCGGCCCGGTGACGTGGTGATCGCGGTGTTCCGCAGTCGACCGGACCTGCTGGTGGTCAAGCGGGCGGTCCGCCCCGTCGACGGCGGCTGGTGGCTGGCCGGAGACAACGGCCTGGTCACCGACGACTCCCGCGCGTACGGCGTGGCTGACGTGCGGGGCCGGGTGGTGGCCCGGTACTGGCCCCGGCCCGGCCGGGTGCCGCCAAGACCGTTATGAACCTGCTCACATACTGGACCCCCGAGCGTGGCTATGCTCGGAAGTGCCCGGGTGACCCCCCGCACCGCCGCCGCTCGCTCGCCTCACCGTGCGCCCGACCGGCCGGCCCAGTTGCTCGATTCTTCTGGAGTCACCATGTCTTCGTCCACCGTGGACCCTGCTGATCCCGTCTTCCAACTGCACCGCGGCGGCAAGATGGCCGTCGTCTCGACCGTGCCGCTGACCAGTCGGGACGACCTGTCCCTCGCGTACACCCCGGGTGTGGCCCGGGTCTGCGAGGCGATCGCCGCCGACCCGGACCTCGCCCACGAATACACCTGGGCCTCGCGCGCCGTCGCGGTCGTCACCGACGGCTCGGCCGTACTCGGTCTCGGCAACATCGGCCCGAGCGCAGCGCTGCCGGTGATGGAGGGCAAGGCCGTGCTGTTCAAGCAGTTCGGCGGGGTCGACGCGGTACCGGTCTGCCTGGCCACCCAGGACGTCGACGAGATCGTCGCGGTGGTCACCGCGCTCGCGCCGTCGTTCGGCGGCATCAACCTGGAGGACATCAGCGCTCCCCGGTGCTTCGAGGTGGAGCGGCGACTCGACGAGGCGCTGGACATCCCCGTCTTCCACGACGACCAGCACGGCACCGCGATCGTCGTACTGGCCGCGTTGCGCAACGCCGCGACGCTGCTCAACCGCAAGCTCGGCGACCTGCGGGTGGCCGTCAGCGGCGCGGGAGCGGCCGGCGTGGCGGTGACCAGGATGCTGGTGGCCGGTGGCGTGGACCCGGAGCGGGTGGTGGTCTGCGACTCCCGGGGCATCATCTCCCGGCAACGCACCGGCCTCACCGGGACGAAGGCCGAACTCGCCGAACTGACGAACGCCGACGGCCGGCACGGTGACGTCACCGAGGCGCTGCGCGACGCCGACGTGCTGATCGGGGTCTCCGGCGGGCTGATCCCCGAACGGGCGGTCGCCGGCATGGCTCCGGGCGGCATCGTGTTCGCGCTGGCCAACCCCACTCCGGAGGTGGATCCGGAGGTGGCTGCCCGGCACGTCGCGGTGGTCGCCACCGGCCGCAGTGACTACCCGAATCAGATCAACAACGTGCTGGCCTTCCCGGGCGTCTTCCGGGGTGCACTCCAGGCCCGAGCCAGCCGGATCACCGACGCCATGAAGGTCGCCGCGGCCGACGCGATCGCCTCCGTGGTGGCCGAGTCGCTCACGCCGGAGGCCATCGTGCCCTCGCCGCTGGACCCACGGGTGGCACCGGCGGTCGCCGACGCGGTGGCCGAGGCGGCCCGCCGGGACGGCGTGGCCCGCGCCTGAGTTGTGAGAAGGGCCCTGTCCACGCGTGCACAGGGCCCTTCTTAACGGGCGCTCAGCTTGTTACGGTGCGGATCATGCGTGCCGCCTTCGCCTCCCGTTTCGACGACGCCGACCCGCTCGCCGCGCTCACCGTCGGTGAACAGCCCGAGCCGAGCCTGCCCGACGACGGCTGGGTGACGCTGCGCGTCACGGCCAGCTCGCTCAACCACCACGACCTCTGGTCACTGCGCGGCGTCGGGCTCCGCGCCGAGCAGTTGCCGATGATCCTCGGTTGCGACGCGACCGGGGTGGACCCGGACGGCAACGAGGTGGTCGTGTACCCCGTCGTGCCGACACCTGGCGACCCGCGCGGGATGTCCATCCTCTCCGAGTACTTCCCCGGCACGCTCGCGGAGCGGGTGGCCGTACCCCGGTCGAACCTGCTGCCGTTGCCGGCGGGGCTGCTGGCGACCGACGCCGCGTGCCTGCCGACGGCCTGGCTGACGGCCTGGAGGATGCTCACCACCAAGGGTCGGGTCGACGACGCCGAGGCCGTCCTGGTCCAGGGCGCCGGGGGCGGCGTGGCTACCGCGGCCGTCGCGCTGGCCGCCGCGATGGGCAAGCGGGTCTACGCGACCAGCCGCGACGCCGCCAAGCGCGAACGCATCGCCGAGCTGGGCGCGACCGCCGTGGAACCGGGTGCGCGGCTGCCCGAACGGGTGGACGTGGTGATCGAGACGGTCGGTGCGGCCACCTTCGACCACTCGCTGAAGTCGGCCGCCCTGGGTGCCCGGATCGTGGTCTCCGGCGCGACCGCCGGCCACGAGCCGACTGTCAACCTGCGCCGGGTCTTCGCCATGCAGCTGGAGATCCTGGGCACCTCGATGGGCACTCCCGACGAACTGGCCGCCCTGCTGGCGTTCTGCGCCGAGCGGAAAGTGCGCCCCGTGATCGACAGCGTGGTGCCGTTCAGCCGCGTCGGCGACGCCTTCGCCCGGCTGCACTCCGGTGACATCTTCGGCAAGGTGGTCGTCGACCACACCGCGTGAGTTCCTCGGGCCGCCTACAGGTGGTCGTCGAGGGTGGCGATGCCGTCGCGGGAGGCGGCGGTGGGGATGCGCTTTCTGGCTTCGGCGTCGCCGTAGAGCGTCCAGCGCAGGAACTCGGTGGTGGTGTCGGCGACCACCCGTAGCGCGGCGCCCTCACCGCGCAGCAGGGCGCGGCCGTGGTCGCCGTTGGGCAGGCTCAGCATCGCCTTCGGCCACGGCACCTTGTCGTACACGGCCTTGCCGGCGGCGTACCGCACGACCTCGTCGGCCTCGCCGTGCACGAACATCTGAGGGGCGGCGGCACCGGCGAAGGCGGTGCCCACCCCCAGGGCGGTACCGGCGAAGACGACTCCGGCGGCCAGCCGCTCGTCACGACCGGCGGTGAACAGCCCGATGGTGGTCACCGCACCCGCCGAGTGACCCGCGGCGGCCACCCGGTCGGTGGCCAGCCGCCCGCGTAGCGGGTCACCGTCGCGGGCGTCGAGGGCGAGCACCCGGGTCAGCGCGTACGACACGTCGGCCGGCTGGTTGAGCACGTCGAGCACGTTGTTCTCGCCGCCACCGCGGGAGGTCTTCGGAAAGGTCGGCGCGGCAACCACGAATCCCGCCGAGGCCCACCGGGTCAGCAGCGACTCGTAGTCGTCGGGACGGCCACCCAGGCCGTGGCTGAACATGATGACCGGGAACTTCCCGTCTGCCGCCTCGGCACCGTTGGCCGGCCGCCCACCGGCCCGGCCGGCCGCCGGGTACCAGACCGTCACCGGTAGCGGTCGGTCGCCGTCGCGGTTCAGCTTCAGCTGCCGTACGCCGAGTGCGAAGGTGTCTGCCGGGGCGCGGCCGGCGGGAACCGCCGGTGCCGAGGGCGCGGCAGAGGCGGTGGGCTGAGGTGTGGGCGCGCCCGCCCCCTCGGTGGGCTCACGGTCGGTGGAACACCCGACCAGAGCGCTGGCGAGGAGGCTGGTGGCGACCAGAACGGAGGCGACACGACGCGACATGGCTCCGATTGTGCCCGCCCCGATCTCCGACACCGCCGTTCCGGTCGCGCCGATCTTGCACTTCTGGTCGGATGAATGTCGGTTTTGCTGATGATTGTCGAGACGGAAAGTGCAAGATCGCGGGTGGTCCGGGGCACGGAGGGCTGGATCGGTTTCGCTAAGGTTCCCGGCATGGCTGAGAACTACACCGACCCGAGCGGCAACACCGAGGCGTTCCGCGCCTTCGCCAACCCGGAGGCCGCTCCGGCGGAGGCGGCGTCGCGTACCGGTCTGATCATCGGCGCGGCCGTGATCGCCGCGGTGCTGCTCGCCCTCGCCACCTGGCTCGCCTTCGGCTGACCGGTCGGGCGTCAGCTGCGGGCCGTGACCACGGCCCGGGCGGCGCGGGCGATCTCCCGCTCCTCGTCGGTGCCGATGACGCACACGGCGACCTCCGCGCCGTCCGGCGAGATGAACCGGTCGCCGCTGCCCTCGTTGCGGTCCGGGTCGACCGTGATGCCGAGCCGGTCGAGCCCGGCCAGCGCCGCCGTGCGTACCGGTGCCGCGTGCTCGCCGACCCCGGCGGTGAAGGTGACCGCGTCCACCCGGCCGAGCAACGCGTAGTACGCCCCCACGTAGCCGGTGATCCGGCGGCAGTAGACGTCGAAGGCGAGCGTCGCGGCCTCGTCGCCGGCCGCCCGGCGGGCGAGCAGCTCGCGCATGTCGTTGACCCCACTGAGCCCGAGCAGGCCGCTGCGGTGGTTGAGCAGGTCGTCGATCTCGTCGACGCCCAGGCCGCCCTCGCGGCGCAGGTGGAACACGATCGTGGGATCGAGGTCGCCACTGCGGGTACCCATCACCAGGCCCTCCAACGGCGACATGCCCATCGAGGTGGCGACGCTTCGTCCGCCGGCCACCGCGCACGCGCTGGCGCCGTTGCCCAGGTGCAACGTGACCGTGTTGATCTCCTCGTACGGCCGGTCCAGCAGCTCCGCCGTGCGTCGGGACACGTACGCGTGGGAGGTTCCGTGGAAGCCGTACCGCCGGATCGAGTACCGCTGCGCGACCTCGCGGTCGATGGCGTAGGTGGCGGCGGAGTCGGGCAGCGTGTGGTGGAACGCGGTGTCGAACACGGCGACCTGCGGTACCTCCGGCAGGGCCTGACGGGCCACCTCGATGCCGGCGAGGTTCGCCGGGTTGTGCAGGGGAGCCAGTGGCACCAGGTCGGTGATGGCGGCCAGTACCGCGTCGTCGACGAGCGTCGGTGCGGTGAACCGCCGGCCGCCGTGCACCACCCGGTGCCCCACCACGGCGAGGCCGGTCAGGTCCAGGCCGTCCAGGATCTGCCGGATCGCGCCGGTGTGGTCGCTCGGACCGCCGCCGGGCTCGCCGATCCGTTCCACGGTGCCCCGGTCCAGTACGCGGTCGCCGTCGTACAGCCGGTACTTGACCGACGACGACCCGCTGTTGAGCACCAGCACCTTGCTCACCGGGGCACCTCGGCGAGCGCGGCGGCCTGGATGGCGGTGATCGCCACGGTGTTGACGATGTCCGGCACGGTGGCCCCCCGGGAGAGATCGTTCACCGGCCGGCGCAGGCCCTGCATTACCGGCCCGACGGCCACCGCCCCGGCCGAGCGCTGCACCGCCTTGTACGTGTTGTTGCCGGTGTTCAGGTCGGGAAAGATGAAGACCGTCGCGCGGCCGGCGACCGCGCTGCCCGGCAGCTTGGTGGCCGCCACGGCCGGGTCGATGGCCGCGTCGTACTGGATCGGACCCTCGACAGCCAGTTCGGGTCGGCGTCGCCGGACCAACTCGGTGGCCGCCGCGACCTTCTCCACGTCCTCGCCCGCGCCCGAGGCGCCGGTGGAGTACGACAGCATCGCCACCCGGGGCTCGATGCCGAACCGCGCCGCCGTGTCCGCCGAGGAGATGGCGATGTCGGCGAGCTGGGCGGCGTCCGGATCACGGTTGACCGCGCAGTCGCCGTAGACCAGCACCCGGTCGGCGAGCAGCATGAAGAAGACGCTCGAGGCGACGGAGACCTCCGGCATGGTCTTGACGATCTCGAAGGCCGGCCGGATGGTCGCCGCCGTGGTGTGCGTGGCGCCGGAGACCATGCCGTCGGCGTGGCCCGCCCACACCATCATGGTGCCGAAGTAGTTCGGCTGGGCGACGATGTCGTGCGCCAGTTCGGCGGTGACGCCCCGGTGCGCGCGCAGCTTCGCGTACGCCTCGGCGAACTCGTCGCGCCATGGGCTGCTCGCCGGGTCCACCACCCGGGCCTCGCCGATGTCCAACCCGAGCTCCCGGGCCCGCCGGGCAACCTCGTCCGACCGCCCGAGCAGGGTCAGGTCGGCGACTCCCCGGCGCAACAGGATCTCGGCGGCGCGCAGGATCCGTTCCTCGGTGCCCTCCGGCAGTACCAGATGTCGCCGTCCGGCCCGGGCGCGGTCGATCAGGTCGTACTCGAACATCAACGGAGTGACCCGAGCGGACCGGCTGACCCGGAGTCGGCCGGCCAGCTCGACGGTGTCCACGTGCGCCTCGAAGGCGCCCAGCGCGGCCTCCACCTTCCGGGGGTTCCCGGTGCTGGGCCGGCCCTCGATCCGGCTCGACGCGGCCACCGTGTGATAGCTGTCGCTGGTTACCGAGAGCACCGCGAGTCGGGCGTTCAGTGCCTCCACCAGACGCATCGCCCGAGGGTCGGGCGGCACCCCGAGGGTGAGCACCAACCCGGCGAGCGACACCTGCCCGGCCACGTGCGCGGCGCTCGCCGCCACCAGCAGATCGTCCCGGTCACCGGGCATGATCAGCAGTGCGCCCTCGGTCAGGTGTTCCAGCAGGGTCGGCACGTGCGCCGCACCGACGACGTAGTCGAGCACGTCACGGGCGAGCGCGGTCTCGTCTCCGGCCAGCAGCGTGGCACCCAACGCGCCCGCCACCTCCGCCACCGTCGGTGCGGACACGCTCGGCACCTCCGGGATGGCGTACGCGGGGACCGGCAACGGGGGCAGCGACATCGCCCCCGGAACCCGGTTGGCCAGCACCGCGAGCACGGTCGCGCCGAGGTCCGCGAGGTCGTGGTAGGCGCCTCGGGCGGCCGCGGCGATCGCCGACGGCTGCTGTCCGTAGCCGTCGACCACCGGTACCACGACGCTGCCGAACTCGGTGGCCAGCCGGGCGTTGAAGGCCAGCTCGCGAGGGCCGGCGGTGTCACCGGCGGTGGCGAAGTCACTGCCCACCACGACCATCGCCGCGAACCGCCGCTCCACCTCCCGGTAACGCTCGACGATCCGGGAGATCAGTTCCTCCCGACGACCGTCGGCGACCAGGGCGGTGGCCTCGGCGTACGTGGTGCCGTTCAGCTCCGCCACCGGTAGGCCCACCCGGTAACGCTCGCTGAGCAGGGTGAGGATCGGGTCGGGGCGATCCTGCGCGACCAGCGGCCGGAACACGCCGATCCCGCCGACCTGTCGGGACAGCAGCTCGGCGAGGCCGAGGGCGATCGTCGACTTCCCCCCGCCCGAGCCGACACTGGTCAGGTAAACGCTCCGGGCCACGGCACTCACGCTACAAGATCAGGGTGGTTCTCGCGTGGGTCCTCGGACCCGCCCACCCGGGCCGTCCGGTGACCGCCCGTCCGACGAGCGCACGGCTGACCTCCGGCTCGGCCAGGAAGATCTTTATTTCGACCCGACCGCCCAGGGGCGGACGCCGGACCATCCGGTCGGTACGACCGCCGGCACGAGCGCCGCCGGTACGTTCGACCTGCTCGCGGCCGGTTTCGACGAGCCCGGGGAGCCGGGTCGACGCAACCGGCCGCCCACCGGCGGAGGTGATGCTCACCCTCTGCGAGTCGACGCTCACGCCGGCTCGGGTGCTCGTGCGGTGAACTGGGATGTCCGTCCCACCGCCGGGCTCCCGGAGGAAGCCGAGGATTGTTCACTCCTAGACTCCCGGCCATGACTGCGGACCCTCTGACCAGCGCCGATACGGCCAACGGCGGATGGGGCGTCGAGCGACCCACAGCCGCCGAACCGGCCGCGACGCCAGGGCCCGCGGAGCCGCCGACGATGGCACCGCCCGCCGTGGCAGCGGCCTCGACAGCGGTGCGGCCGGCCGCACCGGAAGCGCCTGCGGCGGTACAGCCGGTCGTGCTGGATGCCCCGACCCTCGTGCAGCCGGTCGTGCTGGACTCGCCGACGGTCACGCAGCGGGTGGTGGACGCACCCACGGTGGAGCAGCCGTCGGTACTGGACGCGGCCACGGTGGTGCAGCCGTCGGTACTGGACGCACCCACGGTGGTGCAGCCGGCCGTGCTGGACGCGGCCACGGTGGTGCTGCCGGGAGACAGCCCCACCACCGTGATGGCCGCCGTACCCCAGCCGCCGCCGGTCTTCGTGGACCCGAGCGGCCGGCGCCGGTCCCGCTTGCGCTGGATCGGGTACGCCCTGGGTCTGGTGGGTCTGCTCTACACCGGCCTGGTTGTGGCGAGCTTCGCGGGCGGCCCGGTGAACGCCGACAGGGTGCTGCCCTTCGTGGAGCCGACCCGCCGGCCCTGGCAACCGCCACCGGCCCCGTCGATCCCCGCCGCGGAGGCGCCGCCGAGCACGGCCGCCTCCCGTACCACGGGCGGTGGTGCGCCGCGCCCGCAGGCCACCCCGACCCGGGCAGCCAGGACGACAAGCATCCCGGCGCCACCCAGCCGTGTCTCGTCGTCGCCACCGGCGTCACCGCGACCCTCCCGGTCGACCACACCGGCGACCACTCCCAGCGTCGAGCCGTCCACCACGGCACCGGCGTCGCCGAGCGTCGACCCGTCGGACGGTGCCGACGACGCCCCGGCCGATGACTGAGTTGCCGGCGCGCCGGTCCCGCCGGGCGGTGCGAGGTCGGCGGGTCGTGCCACCGCCGAGCTGGACCCTTCTCGGCGTACTCTGCGCGGTGCTCGCCGCCGTGCTGCTCGTCGGCGCGTACGCCAACGCGTCCTTCGCGCCGGATCGTCAGGTCAGCCACGACGGGCAGCGTGCGGTGCCGACGGCGGTGGTCGCCGGTGGTCCGATCATCAGCAGCACCGGTGGGCTGACCCGGTCGTACCGACTGCCCCCGCGCACCGTCGCGCTCACCTTCGACGACGGTCCCGACCCGGTCTGGACCCGCGAGGTGCTGCGGGTGCTGGCCGTTCATCAGGTGCCGGCGACCTTCTTCGTGGTCGGTTCGCAGGTGGCCCGCCACCCGGAGCTGGTTCGGGAACTGGCCGCCGACGGCCACGAGATCGGTGTGCACACCTTCACGCACCCGGACCTGGCCGTCCTGCCCGACTGGCGACGCCGGATGGAGTACACCCAGACCCAGTTGGCCATCGCCAGCGCGGCCGGCGTCCGTACCTCGCTGATCCGGTTCCCGTACTCCTCCTATGCCCAGGCCATCAACGATCTGGACTGGCCGGTGTTCGCCCAGGCCGGCGAGCTGGGTTACCTCAACGTGCTCAACGACACCGACAGCCGGGACTGGGCGCTGCCCGGCGTCGACCAGATCGTCACCAACGCCACGCCGCCCGGATACTCGGGCGCGATCACACTCTGGCACGACGCGGGCGGCGAACGGGCGCAGACCGTCGCCGCGCTCGACCGGTTCATCCCGCTGCTGAAGGAGCGCGGCTACCGCTTCGTCACCGTCACCGGTGGCCTGAACCTCGCGCTCGCCGAGGCCGGCGTGGACCACCGGGTCGACGCCGGTCAGCCGGCCAGCACCGGGGAACGCTGGCGCGGCCGGATGCTCATCTGGGGGGTGCAGGGCGCGGACCGGACGCTGGGCTGGCTCGGGTTCATCTTCCTGGCGGTGGGCGCGCTGACGGTGGCTCGTACCGTCCTGCTGCTGGTGCTCGCCGGCCGGCACGCCCGGCGACGCCGCGCCCCCGACTGGGCCTGGGGGCCGCCGGTGACCGAGCCGGTCTCGGTGATCGTGCCCGCGTACAACGAGAAGGAGGGGATCGCCGCGGCCGTCCGCTCGCTGGCCGGTGGCGACCATCCGGGCGGCATCGAGGTGATCGTCGTCGACGACGGTTCCACCGACGGCACGGCGGCGATCGTCGAGGCGCTGCGGCTGCCGAACGTCCGGGTCGTCCGCAAGCCCAACGGCGGCAAGCCGAGCGCGCTGAACACCGGGGTCGCGCTGGCCCGGCACGAACTGATCGTAATGGTCGACGGGGACACCGTGTTCGAGCACGACTCGGTGCGACGGCTCGTCCAACCCTTCGCGGATCCGCAGGTCGGCGCGGTGGCCGGCAACGTCAAGGTGGGCAACCGGGACAGCCTGATCGCCAAGTGGCAGCACATCGAGTACGTCATCGGCTTCAACCTCGACCGCCGGCTGTACGAGACGTTGCGCTGCATGTCCACCGTGCCCGGGGCCATCGGCGCCTTCCGCCGGCAGGCGCTGCGCTACGCCGGTGGCCTGACCGACGACACGCTGGCCGAGGACACCGACGTCACCATGGCGCTCGGCCGTGCCGGCTGGAAGGTGGTCTACGAGGAGACGGCCCGGGCGTGGACGGAGGCCCCGGCGACGCTGGGGCAGTTGTGGAAGCAGCGGTACCGGTGGAGCTACGGCACCATGCAGGCGATGTGGAAACATCGGCGTTCGCTTGTCGACCGTGGCGCCTCCGGCCGATTCACCCGTCGCTGCCTGTTGTTCCTGAGCCTGTTCGGGGTGCTGCTGCCGCTGCTGGCACCGGTGATCGACCTCCTCGCGCTCTACGGCCTGTTCTTCCTCGACCGGACCGCGACGGCGGTGGCCTGGCTGGTCATGCTCGCCTTGCAGACGCTGACCGCCGTGGTCGCGTTCCGCCTCGATCGGGAGAAGCTGAGCGTGCTGTGGGTGCTGCCGTTGCAGCAGTTCGTCTACCGCCAGCTGATGTACCTGGTGATGATCCAGTCGGTCACGACCGCCCTCACCGGCGGCCGCCTAGGCTGGCAAAAACTCCGCCGCACCGGCCTGCCCCCCACCCCAACCCCCACCAGCTCTCATTGATCATGAGGTTAGCGGGGCATTTTGTCCGTTTCGCCGCCGCTAACCTCATGATCAACGGGGTTGTCCGGGGTGGGCGAGTGAGATGGCGTAGGTGGGCCAGAACTGGCCGGCGGGGGGTTCGCCGGGACGGCAGTCGCCGTCGGACTCGCCGGGGAACTTGATCCAGAGCAGGGCGTCCACCCGGGACAGGCCTGGGTCGGCGGTGGGTTCCTCGCCGATCGCCCGGCCCGGCGGATTGCACCAGCTCGGCGCACCGCCGACGCGTTCGGCCGGGTAGGGGCCGTTGCCGTTGCGGCTGGTGTCGATGACGAACGTGGTGTCGCCGCCGAGCGCGTCGGAGATCCGGTGGCCGTAGCTGACGTTGTCCGTGGTGCGGACGAAGTTCGCCACGTTGAGTGCGAACCCGTCGGCCTGGTCCACGCCGGCTTGGCGCAGTGCCGCCGCCAACGCCTCGACGTCGCGGATCCACCCCGGATGCCCGGCATCGAGGTAGATCCGGGCGGTGCCGGTGCTGGCGAGCACGGTGACCGCGTCGCGCAGCAGGGCGAGCCGGCCGGCGGCGTCCCGGACGCAGCCGGCCACCGCGTCGGGCAGCGCACCCGGTTCGAGGACGACGATCACCGGACGGCCGGCGACACCGGCCGCGACATCGCGGATCCACGCCTGGTACTCCGCGCCGGTACGGGCGCCTCCCTCGCCCTGCCGGCCGCAGTCGCGTTGCGGCACGTTGTGCAACACCAGCACGGGTGTCTGGCCCGCGATCGCGGCCTGACCCAGGAACGCGTCGACCTCGTCGCGGGCCGGACCACCGGTGAGCCACTTCGCGCTCGGTCGGCTGCCGATTGTGCGCAGCGTCTCCGCTGCGGCCGTGTCACCCCGGGCCGCGCGTTGTTGCGCCTCCAACTCGGCCGGATTGGCCGGGTCGAGATAGAACACCGAGGGCAGGGGCGGCGCGGAGCCGACCGGGTCGGTCACCCGAGGCGGTGCGGGCTGGTCGGCACAACCAGCCAGCAGCAACGCCAGGGCGAACCCGGTCGCCACGACCCTCCGTCGGCGCCCCGGGGCGCCGGTCGGGCTCGACAGCGGTCGACGCCACGACCGGGCGCGTCGGCCGGCCGGCCCGATGGCTGGCACGGTGATCAGTCGTCGTCTTCGTCGTCGAGCCGGGCCAGCCAGGTGGCGAACCGTTCGATCGGGGTCTCGAACTCCGGGTTCAGGTCGACGAAGTCACGCAGCCGCGCGCCCAGCCACTCCAGGCTGACCTGCTCGTCGCCGCGCCGCTCGACCAGTTCCTCGATGCCCCGGTCGGTGAAGTACATGGGTCTGCTCGCTTCCTCACCGGAGCCCCGGTGAAGCCGTCCGGTCCCGTCCCACCCTGGGGCGGGACGGGACCGGGTCAGTTCTCGTCAGGGGCGGGGAAGTGCCGCCTCGATCAGCGCGGTCTGCTCGACCTCGTGCATCTTCGCCGACCCGACTGCCGGCGCCGCGGCGGCCGGACGGGAGATGCGGCGAAGCCGAACATCGTCGAGGTGCTCCAGCAGGTTGAGCGCGACGAACGACCAGGCGCCCTGGTTGGCCGGCTCCTCCTGCACCCAGGCGAAGTCCTCCGCGTTCGGGTACTGGGCGAGCGCGGCCCGGATCTCCTCCACCGGCATCGGGTAGAGCTGCTCCAGCCGGATGATCGCCGTGTTGCTGATGCCGCGCTCCTGCCGAGCCTGGAACAGGTCGTAGTAGACCTTGCCCGAGCAGAGCAGCACCCGCTTGACCCGCTCGGCGTTGCCGGCCGCCGGGTCGGCCAGCACCGGGGAGAAGCCGCCGGTGGTGAAGTCCTCCACCGAGGAGACGCAGAGCTTGTGCCGCAACAGCGACTTCGGCGTGAACACCACGAGTGGCTTGCGCTTGGGCGACAACGCCTGCCGGCGCAGCAGGTGGAAGTAGTTCGCCGGCGTCGTCGGGTTCGCCACCCGCATGTTGTCCTCGGCGCAGAGCTGGAGGAAGCGCTCCGGGCGGCCGGAGGTGTGGTCCGGTCCCTGACCCTCGTGGCCGTGCGGCAACAGCAGGGTCACGGCGGAACGCTGGCCCCACTTCACCTCGCCCGAGGAGATGAACTCGTCGATCACGGACTGGGCACCGTTGACGAAGTCACCGAACTGCGCCTCCCAGCAGACCAGCGCCTCCAGGTTCTCCACCGAGTAGCCGTACTCGAAGCCCATCGCGGCGTACTCGCTCAACAGCGAGTCGTGCACGAAGAACCGGGACCGCTCGCCGTCGGCGGTGAGCGACTGCAGTGGCAGGTAGTCGTCGCCGGTCTCCGCGTCGACGATCGAGGCGTGCCGCTGCACGAAGGTGCCGCGACGCGAGTCCTGCCCGGCGAGCCGGACGGTGACCCCGTCGTGCAGCAACGCACCGAAGGCGATGATCTCGCCGAAACCCCAGTCGATGTTGCCTTCGACGGCCATCCGGGCCCGCCGGTCGAGCAGCTGCCGGATCCGCTTGTGCGGGGTGAAACCGTCGGGCAGGTTGACGTGCGCCTCACCGATGGCCTTGATGACCGAAGCCTCGGTCGCCGTCTCCACCTGCGGCTCGGGCTCGTCCTGCCGGGGTGGGCGGCTCAGCTGACGTGGCGTGCTGGCCGCGTCGCGGGTGGCCTTGAAGACCCGCTCCAACTGCGCCTGGTAGTCGCGCAGCAGTTCCTCGGCGTCTTCCACGGTGATGTCACCCCGCCCGATCAGCTCCTCGGTGTAGAGCTTGCGGACCGAGCGCTTCGAGTCGATGATCCGGTACATCTGGGGGTTGGACATCGAGGGGTCGTCGCCCTCGTTGTGCCCGCGCCGCCGGTAGCAGACCAGGTCGATGACGACGTCCTTGTTGAATGCCTGGCGGTACTCGAAGGCGAGCCGGGCCACCCGGACGACGGCCTCCGGGTCGTCACCGTTGACGTGGAAGATCGGGGCCTGGATCATCCGGGCCACGTCGGTGCTGTAGAGGCTGGAGCGGCTGTACTCCGGCGCGGTGGTGAAACCGACCTGGTTGTTGACCACCACGTGGACCGTCCCGCCGGTGCGGTAACCGCGCAACTGGGAGAGGTTCAGCGTCTCGGCCACCACGCCCTGGCCGGCGAAGGCCGCGTCGCCGTGCACCGCCAGCGGCAGCACGGTGTAGCCCTCCAGCTTGAGGTCGATGCGGTCCTGCTTGGCCCGGACGATCCCCTCCAGCACCGGGTCGACGGCCTCCAGGTGCGACGGGTTCGCCACCACCGACACCTTGACGGCGTGGTCGCCGTCGGGAGTGGTGAACTTGCCGTTCTGGCCCAGGTGGTACTTCACGTCGCCCGAGCCCTGGGTGGAGCGTGGGTCCAGGTGTCCCTCGAACTCGGAGAAGATCTTCTCGTACGGCTTACCGACGATGTTGGCCAGCACGTTGAGTCGACCCCGGTGGGCCATGCCGATGACGACCTCGTCCAGCCCGCCCTCGGCGGCGTTCTCCAGCACCTCACCGAGCAGCGGGATGAGCGACTCGCCACCCTCCAGCGAGAAGCGCTTCTGGCCGACGTACTTGGTCTGCAGGAACGTCTCGAAGGCCTCGGCCGCGTTGAGCCGGTTGAGCACGTGCTTCTGCTCGCCGGCCGGCGGCTTCTCGTACTTGCGCTCGACCCGCTCCTGGATCCAGCGGCGCTCGGCCGGGTCCTGGATGTGCATGTACTCGATGCCGACCCGGCGGCAGTACGAGTCGCGCAGGACCCCCAGGATCTCCCGCAGCTTCATCCGCTGCCGGCCGGCGAAGCCGTTCACCGGGAAGGTGCGGTCCAGGTCCCACAGGGTCAGCCCGTGCTGGAGGACATCCAGATCCGGGTGCTTACGGATCTTGAACTCCAGCGGGTCGGTGTCGGCCATCAGGTGACCGCGCACCCGGTAGGAGTGGATCAGCTCGTGGACCCGGGCGGTCTTGTTGATCTGCCCCTCGCTGTCGACCGCGACGTCGCGCATCCAGCGCACCGGCTCGTAGGGGATCCGCAGCGAGGTGAAGATCTGGTCGTAGAAGCCGTGCTCGCCGAGCATCAGCTCGTGCATGACCTTGAGGAACTCGCCGGACTGCGCGCCCTGGATGATCCGGTGGTCGTACGTGCTGGTCAGCGTGATGACCTTGCTGACCGCCAGCTCGGCCAGGGTGGCCTCGCTCATGCCCTGGTACGGCGCCGGGTACTCCATGGCGCCGACTCCGATGATCGCGCTCTGGCCCTGCATGAGTCGCGGCATCGAGTGCACGGTGCCGATGCCGCCGGGGTTGGTGAGCGAGATGGTGGTGCCGGAGTAGTCCTCCATGGTCAGCTCGTTGCGGCGGGCGCGCCGGACGACGTCCTCGTACGCCTGCCAGAACTGCCGGAAGTCCATCTGCTCGCAGGCCTTGATGGAGGGAACCACCAGGTTGCGGCTGCCGTCGGGCTTGGTCAGGTCGATGGCGATGCCCAGGTTGACGTGCTCGGGGCGGACCATCACCGGCTTGCCGTCGACCTCGGCGAAGGAGTTGTTCATCTCGGGGTGGGCGACGAGCGCCCGCACCAGGGCGTAGCCGATCAGGTGGGTGAAGCTGACCTTGCCGCCGCGTCCCCGGGCGAGGTGATTGTTGATCACGATGCGGTTGTCGACCAGGAGCTTGGCCGGCACGGCTCGGACGCTCGTCGCGGTCGGTACGGCCAACGACGCGTCCATGTTCTGGACGATCTTGGCGGCCACTCCGCGCAGCGGCGTGGTCTGTGGCCCGCCGGTGGTGGGCGCGGTCCGGGTGGGCTGACTCTTCGTCGGCTCGGCCTTGGCGGCGGCGGGCTTGGCAGCGGCGGGCTTCGCGGTGGTCGACTTGGACGCGGCGGACGCCGGCTTCGAGGTCTCCGCCGCCGCGCGGCGGTCGCCCTTGGCTGCCGGCTCGGCCTTGCCCGTCGGCTCGGCCTTGGCCGCCGGTTCGCTCTTGGTGGCCGTCTCGGTCCTGGCCGGGGTCGCGTCCTTGGCGGCGGTGGTGGCCGGCCGCCCGTCACCGGTGCCCGCTGTGTTCTGACCGGGCCGGTAGTCGGCGAAGAAGTCGTGCCAGGCCGGGTCGACGCTGCGGGGATCGGCGAGGTAGCGCTGGTACATCTCCTCGACGATCCACTCGTTCGGGCCGAAACCCGCCAGTGGGTTCTCCTGCGAAGTCTGCTGGGTCGACACGGCCGGTAATCGCCTCTTTCACGCGGGTTTGTGTGTCACGCGGTGCCCGATGCGCCGGGACGGGCGCACAGGACGGTTCCAGGCTACGCCGTAGCCGACTCCGGGGCATTTCCGCCTCCGTCCCGTGGTCGGATTCACAGAAGATGCCAGAAGTTCGGTTAGCGCTGCGTATTCCCTTGATCGCTGCTAAGGCCGACGGGCCCGGTGCGCCGGCTGTCCACCGGTGCACCGGACCCGTCGGGACGGGGCGACCGGGTCGGCCGCCCGGGTGTCAGGAGATGTCGCGGCGCCGGGTGATGAGGATCCCGGCCACGCCGCTGACCACGGCGTAGCCCACCAGTACGAGTGCGCCGACCCACCACACCGGCAACATCTCGTTCTCGCCCGGCGTGATCATGACCTGGGAGGCGGCGGCCGGCCAGAGCACCTGCCACTTGATCACGGCCATGTTGTCCAGCAAGTTGGCCAACAGCAGGAAGAGCAGCCCCACCACCTGGGTGCCGATCAGGTAGAGCACCGAGGCGGTGATCACCGCGCCCAACTGGTTGGTGATCAGCGTGCCGATGCCCACGCCGAGCACCGTCCAGATCGCGTACGCCATCAGGTTGAGCAGCAGGGCCCGCTGGACCTCCCACTCGCCGAGCTGGGTGCCGTAGTCGTTGAGGGACAGGAACGTCGCACCGGCGGCGAGATCGATGATCGTGGTCACCAGCCAGAACGCGAAGCCGAGCAGGCTGGCCGCGACGAGCTTGCTGACGATCACCGAGGTGCGTCGCGGGGTGGCCAGGAACGTCGTGGTCGCGGTCTGGTGGAAGAACTCGTTGGTGACCATGAGGATGCCGATGAGCATCACGAACATCAGCCCCAGGTACTGCCCCGAGGTGTAGAGGTTCGCCGCCTGGGCCGGTGCGGAGGCGGCGTCGCCGGTGTAGCCGAACTCCTCGCCACCGCCGCTGAGCGTCTCGGTGGCCAGCCACGCGTTGAAGGCGAAGGCCAGGGCGATCGACAGGAACGCCCCGATGGCCAACCACCACCAGGTGCTGGTCGTACGGATCTTGAGTAGTTCGGAGCGGACAAGGTTGCTCATCGGATGCCCGCCTTTCCGGCCGTCAGTTCCAGGAACACGCGTTCCAGGTCGGGTCGTTCAGTGGTCAGCTCGTGCAGTTCCACCCCGGCAGTCAGAGCCGTCCGACCCACCGTCGGCGCGTCGACCCCGCCGATCAGCAGGGCACCCTGTCCGTCGTTCTCCACCGTGGCCGGCCCGCCCTTCAGCGCGGCGGTCAGCGCGTCGGCCTGTGGGGTGCGGACCCGCACCCGGACGCCCTGCGCCATCGACCCGATCACCTGCTCCACCGGACCCTGCCGGACCAGCTGTCCGGCCGCGATGATCACCACGTCGTCGGCCAGCAACTGCATCTCGGAGAGCAGGTGGCTGGAGACGAGCACGGTGCGGCCCTCGGCGGCCAGGCCCTTGAGGAACCCGCGCATCCACCGGATGCCCTCCGGGTCCAGGCCGTTGGCCGGCTCGTCGAGGATCAGCACCCGGGGGTCGCCGAGCATCGCCGCGGCGATGCCGAGCCGCTGCTTCATGCCCAACGAGTAACCCTTGAACTTGCGCTTGGCCGCAGGGGTCAGCCCGACCAGCTCCAACGCCTGGTCGGCCCGCTCCCGCGGCAGCCCGGCGGCCGCGCAGATCACTCGCAGGTGGTTGATGCCGGTGCGCCCCTTGTGCGCGCTGGACGCCTCCAGGACCGCGCCGACGTGCCGCAGCGGGTCGGCCAGGTCGGGGTAGCGCCGACCGCCGATGGTGGCCGTGCCGGCGGTCGGGGTGACCAGGTTCAGCAGCATCCGCAGGGTGGTGGTCTTACCCGCACCATTCGGGCCGAGGAAGCCGGTGACCCGACCCGGTTCGACCGTGAACGACAGGTTGTTGACCGCGACCACGTTGCGGTACCGCTTGGTCAGACCGGAAACCACGATCTGGGCGTCGTTGGTGGGGCTTGGTCGCCCGTCGGTCATCGTTCTCCTCCCGTGTGGCGCCGGGGTGCGCCGTTGCACAGCGTGACGTTAATGGTCAAGTAATTCAATCGGGCTCGTTCGGGAAATCGTGGTCCGTCTCAGGCAGGAGACGTCTCATCCCCAGGTACGAGCCGATCGACCACCGTGTCTACACGGCGATCCAGGTCGCCCGGGCGTGACCGAGCGGGTGGCCGTCCGGGGCGTACAGGCTGGTGTGCACGAACGCCTTGCGGCCCTCGGTGCCGATCACCGCACCGGTCACCACGCACTCGTCGTCGGGGCGGGGCAGCGCCTCGATCCGGGCCGCGATCCGGCCCAGCACGTACGGCCGGCCGGCACCGATCACCGCCCAGCCGCCGGGGCAGTCCAGGGCGGCCCAGACCGTGGCGGGGACGACCTGCCGGGGTGCCCGAACCGGCGCGGCCGTCCGACCGTCCGGCAGCCGACCCGGAAAGATCCGCAGACCGTCGGTGCGCTGCGGACCACAGACGTAGCAGCCGGGGAACGGGTGCTCCACCAGCCCCGGGTACGCCGCCGACGCGGCCCGGGCGGACGCCAGGTCCACCGGGGGACGGCCTCGCCGAGGTCGCCCGCCGGGCGCAGTTGCGCGATGACCTCGCCGGCCGGGTCGCGCACCTGTGCGTCGACAAGGGTCAGCGGGGTGTCCAGCGGCGGCGGTCGGCGCAGGGTCACCTCGACCGGACCGTGCCCGCTGTACGCGGTGGCGAAGACCCCGGCGCTCCAGCCGCCGTTGCCCGAGCCCGGTGGTCCGTTGAAGCGACCCTCGATGATCATCAAGCCCTCCGCCCGCCCGGCCTCGTCGCCGACACCGGCAGCCTCGCACGTCGTCGCCGAGGCCCGGCGCGGCGGGTCGGCCACCGGTCGCCGACCGGCGTTCACCGGATCGACACCGCTGGTCACCATGGCCGGCAACCGACCGGGCGCTACACAGAGGGCATGGCCGTTCTGCCAGCCGTGGACGTCGCACTGACGACCAGCGGCTACACCCTCTCGATCGCCGACAACCCCAGCCAGGTCGAGGCCGCGCAACGCCTGCGTCATCAGGTGTTCGCCGGCGAGTTGGGCGCCACCGTGTCCACCGACACGGCGGGCCTCGACCGCGACATCTTCGACCCGTACTGCGACCACCTGGTGGTGCGCCAGGAGAGCAGCGGCGAGGTGGTCGGCACGTACCGGCTGCTTCCGCCGGGGCGGACCAGCCGCCGATACGCGGCGGGCGAGTTCGACCTGAGCGCGCTCGACCCGTTGCGGACCCAACTGGTCGAGGCCGGCCGGTCCTGCGTGCACCCCGCGCACCGCAGCGGGGCGGTGATCAACCTGATGTGGGCGGGCATCGCCCGCTACCTGCACCTGCGAGGGCTGCGCTGGCTCGGCGGGTGTGCCTCCGTGCCGGTGGCCGACGGTGGTCTCGCCGCCGCCGAGGTCTGGGCCCAGGCCCGGGCGAAGCACCTGGCACCGGAGCCGTTGCGGGTCCGGCCGCTGCGGCCCTGGTTCGCCGAACCGGGTGTGCCGACCGAGACGATCGCCGGATCGGCCCGGTTGGTCCCGCCGCTGCTGCGCGGCTACCTGCGGCTCGGCGCGCAGGTCTGTGGCGAACCGGCGTACGACCCGGACTTCGGGGTGGCCGACTTCTACGTGCTGCTCTCGATGGACCGGATCAACCCGCGTTACCTGCGGCACTTCCTCGGCGGGCAACCGTGAGCCCGCTGTGGCGGCCCAGCTCCGGCTGTGGTCCGGCCTGTCTGCCCGGCCCGGGCGAGGCACCCGCCATCCCGGTGTTCCGGCAACTGGGCCGTGCCGCCGGCCTGCTCGGCATGCTCGGGCTCGGCATCGGGCTGGCGGCCCTGCTTCCGGCGCTACCGACCCGGGAGCGTCAGGCCGCGCTACGCGGCTGGGCCCGCACCACGGCCCGCGCCTGCGGAGTACGCCTCGAAGTGCGCGGTCGGCTGCCCCGCCGGCGGGTCCTGCTGGTCGCCAACCACGTCTCCTGGTGGGACGTCCTGGCGCTGCTCGCGGTCGCGCCGGCCCGGCTGGTGGCCAAGCAGGAGGTGCGCCGGTGGCCACTGATCGGGCTGCTCGCCCGCGCGGCCGGGACTGTGTTCGTGGATCGCTCCCGGCCTCGCGGGTTGCCCGCCACGGTGGGCCGGGTCGCCTCGGCGCTGCGGTCGGGCCGCTCGGTCGCGGTCTTCCCGGAGGGCACCACCTGGTGCGGCGGCGCGGCGTCCTGCCGTCCGCCGACGGGTTTCCGGCCGGCGATGTTCCAGGCCGCGATCGACGCCGGGGCGCCCGTCGTGCCACTGCGGATCGGCTACCGGTGCGGAGTGACCGGCGAGACCACCACGGCCCCGGCCTTCGTCGGCGACGAGACCCTGCTGCGCTCGGTGCGGCGGATGCTCGCGGTGCGGAAGCTGACGGTCTGCGTCGACATCGCCGCCCCCCTGCACCCGGGACGGTCCGCCGACCGGCGGGCACTGGCCCGGGTCGCCGAATCGGCCGTGCACCTCGTACCGTCGGCGTCGGTGGCGCTGACCGCTCCGGTGGTCGCCGGGCCCGCGCCCGAACAGCCGGTCCGTGCGCCGGGACGGCCCACGGCGACCGTGCTACCGGTGCCGACCCGGTCTCCGGCCGTCACGTCGCCGGCCGGTGCGGCGGCTGGCTCACCCGCCGGGCAGCCGGAATGGGAGCTGCCGCTGGCCGCCTGACCGTCGGTGCCCGGCGACGGGCCCGGTGGCTGAAGCAGCTCCGACAACCGCCGCTCACAGGGTTTTTCCAGGATCCGCCCAGCGGAGGCGCAGTGTCTGCGCGGATGATGGGCGGCATGGCCGCTACCCAGACCGAGGCGCGACTGCTCGTCGTCGAGGACGATCCCAACATCCTCGAACTGCTCTCCGCGAGCCTGCGCTTCGCGGGATTCGACGTGGCCACCGCCACCAGCGGCAGCGCCGCGCTGAGCGCGGCCCGGGATCATCGCCCCGACCTGGTGGTGCTCGACGTGATGCTGCCGGACCTCGACGGGTTCGAGGTGATCCGGATGATGCGCGAGGGCGGCACCCGTACGCCGGTGGTCTTCCTCACCGCCCGCGACGCCACCGACGACAAGATCCGTGGGCTCACCCTGGGCGGCGACGACTACGTGACCAAGCCGTTCAGCCTGGAGGAACTGACCGCCCGGATCCGGGCGGTGCTGCGCCGCACCAGCACCGGCGAGCAGGCACCCCCCCGGCTCACCTTCGCCGATTTGGAGTTGGACGAGGAGACCCACGAGGTGTACCGGGCCGGTCAGCGGGTGCAGCTGTCGCCGACCGAGTTCAAGCTGCTGCGCTACCTGATGCTCAACGCCAACCGGGTGCTGTCCAAGGCGCAGATCCTCGACCACGTGTGGAACTACGACTTCCGGGGCGACGACAACATCGTCGAGTCGTACATCTCGTACCTGCGCCGCAAGGTCGACACGACCGATCCCCGGCTGATCCACACCCTGCGCGGCGTCGGGTACGTCCTGCGCAAGCCGGCGGCGTGAACGCGGTACAGCAGGGCAAGACCCGACTCCGCGCGGTACCGCTGCGGGTCAAGCTGGTCGCGGCCGTGCTGACCCTGGTCGCCGCCGCGTTGCTGGTGATCGCCTCACTGACCACGATCTTTCTTCGTAGCTACCTGGTTGACCAGGTGGACGAGGAGCTGACAAGCGCGGTCGAAACCATCGAGAGCGATCTGGCCGGCAAGCCCTGGGCGGAGGTCTACATCCCGCCCGACTCGGTCATCCCCACCGACTACGTGGTGGTGGTGACCAGCCGCAGCACCGGGCTGGTCAAAGACTACGGGTTCGACGAACGCCGGTTCGACGCTGCCGACCTGCCGCACTGGCCCGAGGACGCCGCCGGCTTCCAGCAACTGGCCGGGAAACCGTTCGATACCCGGGCGCGAGGCACCGACGTGCGCTGGCGGATGCTCTACACCGAGCTACCCAACGGGCAGTGGGCTGCGATCGGGCAGCACCTCACCGACGTGGAGCAGGCGGTGAAGCGGCTCATCTGGATCGACCTGCTGGTCGGTGGGGCGGTGCTGGTGCTGCTCGCCTCGGTCGGCGCGGCGATCGTCCGGACCAGCCTCAAGCCGCTCGTGGAGATCGAACGCACCGCCGCCGCCATCGCCGGTGGTGATCTCAGTCGCCGGGTCCCCGACCCGGAGGACGGCCAACCCTGCCCGACCTCGGAACTGGGCCGGTTGTCCCGGGCCCTGAACGCGATGCTCAGTCAGATCGAGATGGCCTTCACCGCCCGGGCGGCGTCGGAGTCCGCGGCCCGGGAGGCCGCCGAGGGGGCCCGCATCTCCGAGGCCCGGGCCCGCCGCTCCGAGGAACGGATGCGGCAGTTCGTGGCGGACGCCTCGCACGAACTGCGTACCCCGCTGACCACGATCCGGGGCTTCGCCGAGCTGTACCGCCAGGGTGCCGCCCGCGCCCCGGAGCAGACCTCCGACCTGCTGCGCCGTATCGAGGACGAGGCGGCCCGGATGGGACTGCTGGTGGAGGACCTGCTGCTGCTGGCCCGGCTGGATCGCGAACGACCGCTCTCGCTCGCCCCGGTGGAGCTGCCGGTACTGGCCGCGGACGCGGTGGCGGCGGCCCGCGCGACGGCACCGGACCGGCGCATCGAGCTGGAGATCGAGCCGGGCTCCGGGCCGCTCGTCGTACGCGGCGACGACGCCCGGTTGCGGCAGGTGATCGGCAACCTGATGACGAACGCGCTGCGGCACACCCCGCCCGGTGCGGCGGTGACGTTGCGGCTGCGCGCCGAGCCCGGCAACCTGGCGGTGATCGAGGTGGTTGACACCGGGCCGGGGCTCACCGCCGAGCAGGCGGAGCGGGTCTTCGAGCGCTTCTACCGGGTGGACGCCTCGCGTACCCGGCGGACCGACGGCAACACCGGCACCGGTCTCGGCCTGGCCATCGTCGCCGCGCTGGTGACCGTGCACCAGGGCACGGTGGAGGTGAGCGAGACGCCGGGTGGTGGTGCCACCTTCCGGGTACGGCTGCCGCTCGCACCGGCCACCGACATCGACGATCAGTGATTTTCAGCCAATCCTCAGTTCCGCCCAAGGCGGGACGCAGAGCGATGGGAGAAGGTAGGGGCATGACCGAGTACGAGCCCGACCCGCGGCGGCCGGCCCCCACCGACGCCGAGCCGTCGCAACCCGAGCTGTCCCGCGCCGAGTACGCGCGGTCCGACTCTCCGTCCACTGACCGTCCCGACGCCGACCCGACGGTCGAGGCGCCGACCGTACCGGTCCGGGCCGTCGACCCGTCCTCGGGTGGACCGGACGCCGCACCGAGCCGGCCGGCCCCGGCCGCCGCCGGCTCGACCCCGGCGGCACAGCCGGTTTCCGGTCAGCCCAGTTGGGCGCCGACCGGCGGCCACCAGCACCAGCATCCGTACCAGCCGGGCGCCCGCTACCCCGCAAACCCGTGGTATCCCGGCCAGCCGGCCTGGAGCGGCCAGCCGACCGGCCCGGGCGTCGCCCAGTCCGGGTATCCGGGGCAGGCCGGCGGCACGCCGGGTGGTTACCCGGGGCAGCCCGGAACGCAGGGCGGGTACCCGGGGCAGCCGGCCCCGTGGGCACCCACTCCGTCCAGCGGCCCCCGCCTCGGCAAGATCGCCAAGCTTGCCGGAGCCGGCGTGGCGGTGTTCGCCCTGATGCTGGGCAGCGGCGTCGCCGGTGGGGCGCTCACCCTGGCGCTCAGCGACGGCGGCGGCATCACCCGCACCTACAGCGCCGCACCCGTGATCGACGGCGCCGACCTGCCGCGCATCGCCGCGTCGGTGCAGGACAGCGTGGTGTCCATCAGCACCGGCAGTGGTGAGGGCTCCGGCGTGGTGCTCAGTGCCGACGGCTACGTGTTGACCAACAACCACGTGATCGCCGGGGGTGGCGACACGGTCCGGGTCTTCTTCGCCGACGGCACCAGCACCCAGGCCGAGGTTGTCGGTACCGACCCGAAGACCGACCTCGCGGTGCTGAAGGCGAACGGGTTGACCGATCTCCAGCCGGCCACCCTCGGCGACAGCGACGCGATGCAGGTCGGCGACCAGGTGCTCGCCCTGGGCAGTCCGCTCGGCCTGCAGGGCTCGGTCACCGCGGGGATCCTCAGCGCCCGGGACCGCACCATCCAGGCCGGCGGGGGGCAGCAGCTCCCCGGCCAGGCGGTCAGCTCGATCTCCGGGCTGTTGCAGACCGACGCGCCGATCAACCCGGGCAACTCGGGTGGCGCACTGGTGAACACCCGGGGCGAGGTGATCGGCATCAACACCGCGATCGCCACCGCGGGGCAGGGCAACACCGGCAACATCGGCGTGGGCTTCGCCATCCCGAGCAACAAGGCCAAGGACGTCGCGGAGAAGCTCCAGCGCGGCGAGAAGATCAGCCACCCGTCGCTGGGGGTCAGCGTGAACGCGGCGCCCGACGGTGGCGCGCTGATCGGCGCGGTGAACCCGGGCAGCGCGGCCGAGCGGGCCGGGCTGCAACAGGGTGACGTCATCACCCGGTTCGGCGACAAGGTGATCAACGACTCCAGCGATCTGGTGGCCGCCGTTCAGGCCGGCAAGGTCGGTGACCAGGTCGAGGTGACGTACCAGCGAAATGGGGCCGAGGCGACGGCAACCGTGACGCTCGCCGAAGCGTCCTAACGAGACAGGACCTGCTTCCTCCCTCCGGGGCGGCGGGTGGCGTGGCCAAGGGGGTTGGCCATGGCACCCGCCGCCCTTCCTCCATCTCGAGCCCGTTCACCCCGACCGGGTGAACCAACCTCACCCTGCCGGTCGGCAACATCGGCGACGGAGACTGCCGCAGCGGAACCGGAGGGTGTCATGACCACGGCGACGGCTACCCGCAGTGACGACCAGATCCAGCGCGACGTGCTCGCCGAACTCGCCTGGGACGCGCAGGTGCGCTCCACCGACATCGGGGTGAGCGTGCGCGAAGGAGTGGTGTCGCTGGCCGGCGGCGTGGACAGCGCCGCCCGCAGGTGGGCGGCGGTGCGCGGGGCCCAACGGGTACGCGGGGTGCGGGCGGTCGCCGACGACATCGAGGTACGACCCACCGGTCCGGTCGACATCACCGACGGCGACCTGGCGATCGCGGCCAGCCGGGCCCTGGAGTGGCACAGTTTCGTGCCGGCCGAGCGGCTGGACCTCACCGTCTCCGACGGGTGGCTGATGCTACGCGGCACCGTGGAGTTCGGTTGGCAGCGGCGGACCGCCGAGCGGGAGTTGCGCCGGCTGCGGGGCGTACGCGGCGTCACCAACCTGGTCGAGGTGCGGCCCGCCGCGCCGGCCGACGTCGACCGGATTCGCAGTGACGTGCAACGGGCTCTGATGCGGGGAATCGGCACGGAACGGGTGATCGTCCAGGTACGCGGCGACACGGTGACCCTGAGCGGGGTGGTGCGGTCCTGGTGGGAGCGGGATCAGGCGGAACGGATCGCGTGGTCGGCCGAGGGCGTGTGCATGGTACGCGATCACCTGCTGGTGGGCGGTTGACCCGGCGATCCGGCCCCGGTTTGTCCATGCCCGGACCGGGAAGACGCTCGATCCCAGCAGGGGAGCCGATCGGGGTCGACGCCCGCACAGCAACGGGGAGGGCACGTGGCCGACAACCTTGCGCGCGAGCAGCGGTTGCGGATCGCCATGGTCGTGCCGCCCTGGCTGTCGGTGCCGCCGCCGGGCTACGGCGGACTGGAACACGTGGTGGCGGGTCTGGTCGACGCCCTGATCGCCCGGGGGCACGCGGTGACGCTGATGGGTGCCGGCGCGGCGCACGGCACCGCCGCCGACTTCCTCGCCACCCTCGACGAGTTGCAGTTCGACCGCCTCGGTGAGGCGCTGCCCGAACTGGCCCACCTGGCCCGGGTCAACCATCTGCTCAGTCCGGCCGATTTCGACATCGTGCACGACCACAGCACGATCGGTCCGCTGGTGGCCGGGCGACGGCAGGTACCCACCGTGGCAACGGTGCACGGCAACCCGGTGGGCGAGTACGGCACGGTGCTCAGCGACACCGACCGGGGGGTTGGCCTGGTGGCGATCTCACACACCCAACGGGGGTTGAATCCGCAGCTGCCCTGGGTCGGCACCGTGCACAACGCGATGAGCCTGGACGGCTTCCCGCGCAAGGAGGCCCCCAGCCACGGGCCCGTGTTGTGGCTCGCCCGGTTCAGCCCGGACAAGGGGCCGGAACTGGCCATCCGCGCCTGCCGTGCGGCCGGTCTGCCGCTGGTGCTGGCCGGCAAGTGCAACGAGCCCGCCGAGCGGCGCTACTACGACGAGGTGATCCGGCCGATGCTCGGGCCGGACGTCACGGTGGTGCTCGACGCCGACCGGAAGGCCGTGCTGCGGCTGCTGGTCGAGGCACGCTGCCTGGTCATGCCGATCCAGTGGGAGGAGCCGTTCGGCATCGTGATGCTGGAGGCGATGGCGACCGGGACGCCGGTGGTGGCGCTGAACCGGGGAGCGGTGCCGGAACTGGTCCGCCCCGGGGTGAGCGGGCTGATCTGCCAGCGGTCGGACGAGCTGCCGGCGGCCCTGCGGCGGGCTGTGGAGCTCGACCCGGAGGACTGCGTGGCGCACGTGGCCCGGACCTTCTCCACCGAGCGGATGGCCGCCGGCTACGAGGAGGTGTACCGCCGCTTCCTCGCGGCCGCGACCCCCCGGGCCGCGGTTCGCGAGCCGGCCCGGGTCACCCCGGCCTGACCGGTCGTGCCGCTCAGACCTGCGCGGCACCGAGCGCGGTGATCGCCGCGTCCAACTGCTGCGCGTACGCCGGGCTCAGACCCTTCTCGCGCAGTCGGATGGAGACCTTCTCCCGGAGCCGGGCGACGCCGGGCCCCAGCTCACCCTCGCCCCCGGTCACTTCCCGGGTCAGGTTGCGCAGTTCGTTGCGCAGGTCGATGCCGACATCGTCACGGATGCCACCGTCGGCGAGACCGGCACCGATCACCTGGTCCAGGCGGTTCGCGGCCTCGACGAGGCTGTCGCCGCCACCCGGGGGCGGATTCGGCGCGCCGGTCGTCGCCGCTGGCGTGGCCGAGGTGCTCGACGGCGCGGGGGTCGGCGGCACGCTGGCGGTGGCATCCGGTGGGGCCGGCTCGGACGTCGCCGTCGGTCCGGTCGTGGGTAGCACGGCGGGCGGTCCGGCGTCATCGTCCGGCAGCAGTGCCGGCACCGTCAGCGCCGCGGCGACCAGCGTGACCACGGCCGCCGTGACGAGCAGCGGGCGCCACGGTCGCCGCCCCCGCTGTGGGTCGTCGCCGGTCACCGGTGCCGGGCGCGGTAACCGCCGCCCCCGCCCCGGATCGACCCGGAGACCGGGACGGACCCGCCGTCGAGCACCCCGGTAGCGGTCTGTGCGTCGCGCCCGGACGGCTGCCCGGCGGCGCCGTCGACCGTGCCACCGGGAGCGACCGAGGTGCCCGCCGGAGCGCCGGAGACGGCCCCGGCGAGGGCAGGCTGCAAAGCGGTGGGGCCGACGGTCGGTAGGACCCAGGCAGGAACCGGGGCGTCGGCCCGGCGTGTGGTGGGCAGCGTGACGGTGGGCGCGAGCATCGTGTTGGCCTGCGGATCAGCGGGCAGCATCTGGTCACGCAGCACGGTGGCCACCTGCCGCGCGGTGGGGCGGTCGGCAGGGTCCCGCGACAGGCAGCGCAGGCAGATCTCGGCCACCGTGGCCGGCAACCCCGGCACCCCGACCAGCGACGGCGGTGGGCGCTCGGCGAGCGCCACGGTGAGTTCGTCCCAGGTGTCCGCCGGGTACGGCACCCGGCCGGTCAGGGTCTCGTGCAGCAGCACCCCGAGCGAGTAGACGTCGGTCGCCGGTTGGGCCGGCGCGCCGTCGAGCCGCTCCGGCGCCACGTACGCGGGGGTGCCGAAGGTGGCACCGTCCTCGTCGTCGTCGGGGGCACCGATCCGGGTGGCGATGCCGAAGTCGAGCACCTTCGCGCCGACCTGGGTCATCATCACGTTGGCCGTGGTGATGTCCCGGTGCACGATGCCGAGCCGGTGGGCGGCGGCCAGCGCGTCGGCGACCTGGGCGCCGATCTCGACCGCCTGTGGCCACGGCAGCGGACCCTCGGTGAGCCGGAACTCCAGCTCCTCACCGGCGAGCAGTTCCATCACCACGAACGAGGTGATGGCGCCGTCCGGCGACACCGTCTCGCCGTAGTCGTGCACCGAGGTGACGTTCGGGTGGACCAGCTGCGCGGCGGCGCGGGCCTCCTCGCGGACCATGTCGCGGAACCTGGCGTCGGCGGCCAGTGACGGGGCGAGCACCTTCAGTGCGACCACCCGGTCGAGTACCTCGTCGTGGGCCCGCCAGATCACCGACATGCCGCCGGAGCCGATCTGGTCGATCAGCCGGTATCTGGTGGCCAGCAACCGGCCGGGCTGCAGCGCTGGCTTCACGGATCGCACCTGCCTCATAGGTGGGAGCGGTATCAGGTTGCGCGAATGTTGCTCACCTGTCAACGGGCCTCGATGCATATCGGTGGGTGCGACTGGCCGGTGGCGTCGCGTAACGGTGGGGGTGCCACGGGTGCGAGGGCGTACGGGAGGGGACCGTCGGTGCCCGGCCGTGCCAGGATGAACGGCATGGCGCGGGGACCGGTGGCTTTCGTGCTCGGCGGCGGGGGCGTCCTGGGCGCGGTCGAGGTGGGCATGTTGCGCGCCCTGTTCCGGGCCGGAATCCGGCCCGACCTGGTCCTCGGCACCTCCATCGGTGCGGTCAACGGCGCCCTGGTGGCGGCCGACCCGTCCGAGGCGGTGACCGACCGGTTGGTACGGCTGTGGGCCTCCCCGGAGGCCAGCGAGGTGTACGGCGACTCGGTCGCCCGGCAGCTGCGACGCTTCGCCGCCCGTACCCATCTGCACTCGCCCCGGCCGCTGCGGAAGCTGTTGGAGAACGAACTCGGCGCCCAGACCACCTTCGCCGATCTGAAGATTCCGTTCCGCTGCTGCGCGGCGAACATCGAGCGGGCCGCCGAGCACTGGTTCGTCAGCGGGCCGGTGGTGCCGGCCGTCCTCGCCTCCGCCTCGGTGCCGGGACTGCTGCCGCCGGCCCGCATCGGTGACCAGCACTACGTCGACGGCGGGATCGTCAACTCCATCCCGATCGGCGAGGCGGTCGCGGCCGGCGCCGGCCGGATCTTCGTACTCCAGGTGGGCCGGATCGAGCGGGCGCTGACACCGCCCCGGCGACCCTGGGAGATCGCCCAGGTCGCGTTCGAGATCGCCCGCCGGCACCGGTTCGCCCGCGAGATGGCCGCCCTGCCCGACGGGGTGGAGGTGCACGTGCTGCCGACCGGCGGGCTGGAGCCACGCGACGACACTCCGTGGGCGTACCGGGACATGGCGGCGGTGGGCCGACGGATCAGCCGGGCCTACTCGGCCTCCCGGCACTACCTGGCCAACCTGGACCGCTGAAATGCCGTTACCGCCGCGTTGGCTGCGCCGACTGCTGCTGGCACCGGGCGTGGTTCTGCTGGCGATCCTGCTGGTCACCACGGTGCCGCTGTGGGCCCTGCTCGCCCTCGCCGTGTCCCCGTTCGTCCCCGGGCACCTCCGTCCCCTGCGGTTGCTCTGGCTCGGCTGCTTCTACCTGGTCTGGGACGCGGCGGCGCTGCTGAGCCTCTTCGGGCTCTGGGTCGGCTCCGGATTCGGCTGGCGGGTGCGCGCGCCGGCCTTCCAGCGGGCCCACTACGTGCTGGCCGGCTGGTTCCTGCGGGTGTTCTTCTGGCAGGCCCGGTCGATGCTGCGGCTGCGCATCGATGTGGTCGGTACCGACCCGGACACCGCCCTGCCGGGCCGACCGGAACTGGTGCTGTGCCGGCACGCCGGTCCGGGTGACTCGTTCATCCTGATCCACGCGTTGGTGAACTGGTTCCGGCGGGAGCCACGGATCGTGCTCAAGGACACGCTTCAGTGGGATCCGGCGATCGACGTGCTGCTCAACCGGCTGCCGAGCCGGTTCATCGCGCCGGGGCACGACGGGCGGGGCTCGCTGACCGAGCAGGTCGGGCATCTGGCCACCGGGTTGGACGAGGACGACGCCTTCGTGATCTTTCCCGAGGGCAGCAACTTCACCCCGAAGCGCCGGTTGCGGGCCATCGCCCGACTGCGCGACCGGGGGCACGAGCGGATGGCGCTGAAGGCGGAGGCGATGCGGCACGTGCTCGCCCCACAGCCGGGTGGGCTGCTGGCGGCGTTGGACGCCGCACCCGACGCCGGGGTGATCTTCGTGGCGCACACCGGACTGGACCGGATGCTCACCGTCACCGACGTGTGGCGGGAACTGCCGATGGACAAGCGGCTGGTGATGCGGTTCTGGTCGGTGCCGCCGGAGGAGGTGCCGACCGGCCGGCAGGAGCGCATCGACTGGCTCTACGAATGGTGGAGTCGGATAGACGAGTGGATCGCGACCAACCGCGACGACGCGACGTAGGGTGCGCGGGTGGAGCAGATCAGCGTGGTGACGACGGTGGTCGACGCGCGGTCGGTCGCCGACCTGCTGGCCGCCGCCGCGGTGGCCGGGCGGTTGGCGGCCTGCGCGCAGGTGGGTGGCCAGGTGGACAGCACGTACTGGTGGCGGTCGGGCGTGGAGACCAGCACCGAATGGTCGGTGCAGTTCAAGACCGCGCCCGACCGGGTCGATGCGTTGGTCGAGCAGTTGCGGGCCAGCCATCCCTACGAGGTGCCGGAGATTCTGGTCACCCGGGTGGAGTGCGCCCATCCCGGGTACGCCGCCTGGGTCTTCGAGCACACCCGCTCCTGAGTACGCGCACTCTGGTGCCGGCGGCGTCCGGCCGTCGAGGATGACGGCGTGGACAACGCCTACCCCTGCCCGGCCTGCGGAAGCCCGGCGAATCTGACCTCCGGCTGCACCGGCTGCGGCCGACCGCCGCACCAGGCCGCCGCCGAGGTGATCCGGCTTGACCGGGAGATCGTCGCGCTGGGCGGTGAGGTGCAGCGGGCCCGTCAGGCGTACGAGGGGCTGACCGGGCGGCTGGATGCGGTGCGGCGACGGCGGGACGAACTGGCCGCCGCGGTCCGGGCCGAGTTCCCGGTGCCACCGCGCCGCCGGGCCACCGCGCCCCACCGACCGTCGGCGGGCACTCGGCGCCCGCTCCGGTGTCGACCGGCGGCCGGCCCGCTTCCGTCTCGGCGCGCCCGGGTGGCGCGGAGACGTCGACGCGGACCGTGCAGGGCCTGCTCTTCGTCCTGGGTGGACTGCTGCTCGGCACGGCGGCGACGGTCTTCACCGCGGTGGCCTGGGCCTCGGTCGGGGTGGCCGGCCGGGCGGTGATCCTGCTGGCGTTCACCGCGCTGCTGCTGGCCGTGCCGCTCGTCGCCCGCTGGCGGGGGCTGCGTGGCACCGCCGAGACGTTCGCCGCCGTCGGGCTGCTGCTGGTGCTGCTCGACGGGTACGCCGCCTGGACGGTCGACCTGTTCCGGGGTGACCGCCTGGCCGGGCAGCCGGTACGCCGCCCTGGTGGCCGCCATCGCCACGGCGGTGGCGATCAGCACGCCCGACTCAGCCGACTGGCCGTGCCGTGGTTCGCCGCGCTGCTCGTCGGCCAGCCGCTGCTGCCGTTGCTCGCCGCCGAGGCTCGCCGGGACCGGCCGGCTGGTCGGTGGTCTTCGTCGGGGTGGCACTGGTCGACCTGGCGGTGGTGGTGGCGCTGCGGCGGCGGGCCGGTGTCGGCGCGGACGAGGGGGCCGCGCCGAACCGGCGACGGCTGGCCGGCTCAGCGCTGGCCTGGGTCGGGTTCGCCGGTTGGCTGTTGCTCGCCGCGGGCGGTGCGCTGAGTGCCGCTGTTGGTCGGCCGGGCGGGTGGCGTACCGCTGCTGGCCGGTGGGCCGATGCTGCTGGTGGCGCTCACCGCGTTGGGTGCGGCGTTGCTGGCCGGCGGCGGGCCGGCGCGGGCGGTGGCAGGCGGCGCGCTGGTGCCGGTGCTGGCAGCGGCGATTCTCCGTCCGGTGGTGGAGTTACGCGCCTCGGTGTGGCTGCTGGTGGCAGCGCTGGTCGCGGCCGGACTGGCCGGCGCGGTACGCCTGCTCCGCCCAACTGGCGGCCCGGTCCACGCGTGGGGGCGTTGCTGGTGGCCGGCGGTGGCGGGCTTGCTGGCGGCACTGGCGGGACTGCTGTTGGCGGGTGCCGCCGTGGGTCGGTCGTTGCCGCCGTGGCGGGGGCCACGGCGGGGCCGGCCTTCGCGTGGGGGTGGCAACTGCCGGTGGCGGTGACGCTGACCTCGGCGGCGGTGGCGCTGCTGCTGTCCGGGCGGCGCGGCCGGCGGTGCTGGCGGCCGCTCTCGCGGCGACCGCGTTCGCCGTGCCGGTGGCCTGGGCCGCGTCGTGGCCGGCGGTGGTCGCGATCGACCTCGTGGTGGGTGCGGTGCTGCTGGTCGCGGCGCTGGTCCGCCCGGCGCTGCCCACGGCGGCGGTGCTGACCTCGGCGGCGGCCGGTGCGGTGTTGCTCGGCCACGGGCTGTTGGTGGGTCTGGCCGACCCGATCGGCGCCAGTACCGCCTGCGCGGTGATCCTGGCCGTCGGCCTCGGCGCGGCGGTCGCCGGCCGACGCGGCGATGCGGTGCGGCGGACGGTGGCCGGCTGCGGGTTGGCCGCCGCGGTGCTCGTGGTACCGGCGGGGGCGGCGATCGCGCTGATCGGCGTCGGTGCCCCGCCGTGGTGGCAGGCCCGGGGCGCGCTGGCCGCCGTCGCGCTGCCGGCCGTGGCGCTGCTCGCGCTGCGTCGGTCCTGGCCCGAACTGGCCGGGTACGCCTCGACCGGGCTCGCCGTGGTGGCCGTGCTGACCGGCCTGTCGCCCCTGACCGTGCCGGGTGCGGAGCGGGTGACGGTGTACGCGGCGGTGGCGGCGTCGCTTGTCGCTCTCGCCGCATTCCGGGCCCGCCCGGTGGGGCTGTTGCCGGTGGCCGGGCTGGTTCTGGCCACGGTGGCGACGGTGGTGGCCCTACCGGTGGTGCTGTCCGCCCTGCTGACGCCGTACGGGCCGCCACCCGCCCCATGGTCGGCGTTCCGGCGACTCGCCTGTCACCGGACGCGCTACCGGTCGGCCTGACCATGGCACTGCTGGCGTTGGCGGCGGCGCTGGCCGTCTGGCCGGCCTCGCGCACCGGCCCGAGACACGGCGAGTCGACGCCGGCCGGGCCGGAGGCTTCGGCCGCAGGCGAGTGCCGTGGCCGGCGCTGCTGCGGGTGTCGGTGCTGGTTCGGACGGCCGTGGCAGCGGCGACGACGCGCGAGCCGCTGCTGGCAGGGGCGCTGGTGGCGGTGGTTGGCGGGTGGCCGGTGCGGTGCTGCCTTCGTCGCCGCGGCCGGTCCGGTGCTGCTGGTCGCCGCCGCCACGCCGTGGCCGGTGGTGCCGGCGGTGGCGCTGCTCGGCGGGGTGGCTCTGCTGCTGACGGTCGCGCTGTCCCGCCCGGGCGGACGGTTCGGTGCCGTGGCCCTGCCGGTCGGCCTGGTGCTGGCGGTCGCCGGGCTGCTCAGCCTGCACGCCACCCGGGCGGGCACCCTGGGCGCGCTGGGACTGCTGGTGGTGGCGGCGACGGTCGTCGGCGTGGCCGCCCGTGCGGTGCCGGTACGCGTACTCGGCTGGCTGGTGGCGGTGGCGGCGGCGACCGGGTTCGCGGTCACCGCACCGCTGGCCGGCGGGCAGCCGCTGCGGGTGGCGGCGTTCGCGGTGCTCGGTGTGGCCGCGCTCACCCTGGCGCTCGCCGCGATGCTGCCGTCGAGCCGGTGGAACCCGCCGCGACCGGCAGGGCCTCCTCCGACTGTTGCGCCGGCGGCGGGGACCAGCCGAACGGCGTCCGGGACATCCGCCGCCCCCGCCGCGGGGGTGTTGCTTGGCCGGGTGCTCGACGTCGCCGCGCAGGCGGTGGCGCTGCTCGCGCTGCTGCTCACCCTTGGCGCACTCCGGCACGCCGCGACGATCTGCGTGCTGTGGGGCGTCGCGATGGGTGTCCGGGTGTTGCGTCGGGACGAGTCGTTCGAGCGGCGCTGGGGCTTCGCCGGTATCGGCGGGGGCAGTGAACTGCTGGCCGTCTGGCTGCTGTTGGCGGCCGGCGGAGTCAGCGTGCTAGAGGCGTACACGGTGCCGCTGGCCGCGGTGGCGCTGGGTGCTGGTGCGGTGGGGCTGCGTACCCGGCCGGGACTGAACAGTTGGCTTGCGCTCGGCCCGGGCCTGGCCGCCCTGCTGCTGCCCAGCCTGACCGTCGTGCTGTTCGGCACCGACCCGGACCCCTGGCGGCGACTGCTGCTCGGCGTCGTCGCGCTCGCCGCGACGCTGCTCGGTGCGGTCCGCCGCTGGCAGGCGCCGGTGCTGCTCGGCGCGGGCACGTTGGCCCTGCTGGCCCTGTACGAGTTGGTGCGCAGCTGGGATCTGCTGCCCCGGTGGGCCTTTCTGGCCGCCGCCGGGCTGGCGCTGATCGGCTTGGCGACCACCTACGAGCGCCGCCGTAGGGACCTGGTCCGGCTGCGATCCGCCGTCGGCCGGATGAGCTGAGAGTGTCCACGTCAACGGCGTGGCGATGGTTCCGGTCGGCACCGGTAGGGTCTGGCCATGGCAGAGGTGCTCACCGCCGAGGCGGTGCGAGACGAGCTGGGTGGGCTGGCGGGCTGGTCGGGGGACCCCGCCGGGATCACCCGAACCGTGGAGCTGGTCAGCTTCCTGGACGCCATCGCAGTGGTCGACCGGGTCGCCGCCACGGCAGAGGAACTGGACCACCACCCCGACATCGACATCCGGTGGCGCACGGTGACCTTCCGCTGCGTGACCCACTCGGTCGGCGGGGTCACCATGCGTGACATCCGACTGGCCCGGCGGATCGACGAGATCGTGGAGAGTGCCTGATGAGGTTCGAGATCAGCAAGGTGCTGGACGCCATCGAGGGTCGGGTCTGCACCGACCCGCAACTGGCCCGCGCGGTGCTCGACCTGGCCGAGATCATCCGCTACCAGGATCTCGACGGTGGGCGGCCGGCCAGTTCGCTGCGCCTCGGCATGGTCATCGACGCGCTGGCGCGCAGCCTGGAGGAGGACAGCGTCCCGGTCTACGCGGTCGTGCACCGGGGGATGCTCTCCGACGCCGATCTCACCTCCAACGAGCGGATGGTGGTGCGTCGGTGGGCCGACGACGGCCTGGTGGAGGTGCTCGACAACCCCGGTGACCGGATGCTGGAGGTGGCCGACCTGCTCGGCCTGCCGGTGCTCAGCCGGGTCCGCTTCGACGGCCTACGTGGGCGGTTCCCCTGGCTGGTGGAGCAGCCGGGCCGGGTCCTCGCCCCGGTGCCGGGTGCTGGCGGCCCGGTCTTCATCGCCCACGTCGGCGGCGGTCACACCCCGGTCTCCGGCCCGCCCTCACCGGCCGGCGCCAAGCTGCTCTCCCGTGAGTGGCGGTGCCCCGAGTCCGGCTGCACCCTGTTCGGCGGTGCCGGTGGCGGCGGAGCCTTCGCCGACCTGGCCGGATCGACCGCGCGCCGACCGGGCAGCCGCCGCCGTCGCTGCGCAACGGCGTGCCCACCTGCCCCCGGCACGGTTCGCGGCTGCGGGACGCCGGGCCCCGGCCACGCAGTGAGGTTCTCGCGGTACGCGTCGGTGGCCTGATCCGTCGTCGTTTCGTGCTCACCGAGGACCAGCCGGTGATGATCGGCCGGGCACCGGAGGGTTCCGGCGGCATCATGCTCGGCCAGTGGCTCAACGACGAGGCGCGACGCTGGATCAGCCGCAACCACCTGCGGCTGGAGTTGCGCGGCGCGGACGTCGTCGCCACCGACGTCAGCACCAACGGTTCGGGCGTACGGCCGGGCGGCTCCCTGGCGGAGACGGACCGGCTCGCACTGGCCCCACAGCAGTCCCGGGTGCTCGGCACCGGTGACATGGTGGAGCTGTACCCGGGGGTGCAGATCGGTCGCCCGAACGAGTTCCCGGCGGGAGCGCCGTACAACCCGGACTCGGTGATGTCCGAGGCGCCGACCATGGCGATGCGCCTGCCACGCTGACGCCGGTGGCGCCGGGACCGTCGGCCCGGCGCCACCGGCGGTACGACAGCTCAGCCGGCCAGTACGGCGGTCAGCTGCGCCACCGCGTGGTCGATCTCCTCCTCGGTGATCACCAGCGGCGGCGCGAGCCGGATGGTCGAGCCGTGCGTGTCCTTGGCCAGCACCCCACGCTCCATCAGCCGTTCGCAGGCCTCCCGGCCGCTCATCAGCGCCGGGTCGATGTCCAGGCCGGCCCACAGACCTCGGCCGCGTACCGCGACCAGACCCTTGCCGAGCAGACCACGCAGACCGGCGTGCAGCCGCTCGCCGAGTGCGGCGGAGCGGCGCTGGAACTCGCCGGTCGCCAGCAGCCGGACCACCTCGGTCGCCACGGCACAGGCGAGGGGGTTGCCGCCGAAGGTGGAACCGTGCTGGCCGGGCTTGAGTACGCCGAGCACGTCCGCGTCGGCGGCCACCGCGGAGACCGGCACGATGCCCCCGCCGAGCGCCTTGCCCAGCAGGTACATGTCCGGCACGACGCCCTCCTGCTCGCAGGCGAACGTGGCGCCGGTGCGACCCAGGCCGGACTGGATCTCGTCGGCGATAAACAGCACATCGCGTTCGGTGCACAGCCGCCGTACGCCGGGCAGGTAACCCTCGGGCGGCACCACCACGCCCTGCTCGCCCTGGATCGGCTCCAGCAGCACGGCGACGGTGTGCTCGTCGATCGCCTCGGTCAGCGCGGCCAGGTCGCCGTAGGGCACGATCCGGAAGCCCGGCGTGTACGGCCCGAAGTCGGCCCGGGCGTCGGAGTCGGTGGAGAAGCTGACGATCGTGGTCGTACGCCCGTGGAAGTTGCCCTCCGCGACCACGATGTTCGCCTGGCCGGCCGGTACCCCCTTGACCTGGTAGCCCCACTTGCGGGCCACCTTGATGCCGGTCTCCACGGCCTCGGCCCCGGTGTTCATCGGCAGCACCAGGTCCTTGCCGCACAGCGCCGCCAGTTCCCGGCAGAAGTCGGCGAACTGGTCGTGGATGAACGCCCGGCTGGTCAGCGTGAGCTTGTCGAGCTGAGCGTGCGCGGCGGCGATCAGCGTCGGGTGCCGGTGACCGAAGTTCAGCGCCGAGTAGCCGGCCAGGCAGTCCAGGTAGCGGTTGCCGTCCACGTCGGTCACCCAGGCACCCTCGGCCGAGGTGATCACCACCGGCAGCGGGTGGTAGTTGTGTGCGGTGTGCCGCTCCGAGTCCTGCACCGCGGCGGGGGTCCGCAGCATGTCCTCGATCATCGGTCTGCCTTTCCCTGACGGAGTCGCAACGTGCAGCACTTCGGGCCGCCGCCGGCCCGACGCAGCTCGGACAGGTCGACGCCGATCGTCTGGTAGCCCCGGTCGCGCAGCTTGGCGGCCAGGTCGGTGGCCTGCTCGGGCAGCACCACGTGCCGGCCGTCACTGACCGCGTTGAGGCCGAGCACCTCCGCGTCGGCCATGGTGGCGTGCACCGCGTCCGGGAAGAGCCGGCGGAGCACGGCCTGACTGCCGGGCGAGAACGCCTCGGGCAGGTACGCCACGGTGCGTTCGTCGAGCACGGTCAGTGCGGTGTCCAGGTGGTAGAAACGGGGATCGACCAGCTGCATGGTGATCACCGGGTACCCGAAGACCTCCTGGAGCTGGGCGTGCGAGGCGTGCGCGGTGCGGAAACCGGTGCCGGCGAGCAGGTGGTCGCCGGCCAGCAGGACGTCGCCCTCACCCTCGTTGACGTGCTTCGGGTCGTACATCTCGAAGCCTGCGGCCTCGAACCAGGCGCGGTACGCGGGGGCCTCGTCGGCGCGCTGCGGATCGCGGAACTGCACCGCCATCGCCTTGCCGTCGATCACGGTGCCGCCGTTGGCGGCGAAGACCATGTCGGGCAGGCCCGGTACCGGCGCGATCTCCTCGACGGTGTGGCCCAGGTCCAGGTAGACCTGCCGCAGCCGCTCCCACTGCCGTACGGCGAGGTCGGCGTCGACCGGGGCGGTCGGATCCATCCACGGGTTGATCGCGTAGTCGACGGCGAAGTACGTCGGCCGGCACATCAGAAACCGTTGGCGGGTGGCGTCCATCGTCATGTGTCCTGCTCCAAGCCTCGGGCGCGCCCGGCCACCGTCGGCCCACGGGCTGGCGCCGTGGCTCAACGGTATGCGGGCAAGACCGGCAGGATCCACCGCGAACCCTTGCATTCAGCGGCAGATCGTTGCGTTTGGCACCCGACTGGTGCAGATTCATTGCGTATGGCTCGTGAACAGCGGCGGATCGACCCCGGGCATACGTCAGGGGCGGCGAATCGCCGCCCCTGACGAGCGTGTGCGCCCGGCTGGTGAACCACCAGATCTGATCGGGCTACGGTCGGTTCCGCACCGACCGGCACCGGTGAACCACCGGCGGGGCGAAAAGTGCCCGCTACAGGCGATCCACAAACTGTGAATCAAGCCACTCACGGAAGCGGACCACGGTGTCCCCATCGGTGGTCGGCCAGTCGTACTGGCCGGTCATCGCGAGCACGCCCAGGACCACCGCCCCGAGTCCGAACGCGATGCCCAGCAGCGCGTCGGACTTGCCGGCGACGTGCCGCCGGCGGGTGGCCATCAGACCGAGCACGGCGAGCACCGCCCCGATCGCGCCCAGCGCGATGCCGTACCCGGCGAGGGCGCCGGTGAGCACGAACAGGACGCTGCCGACGCCGACGATCAGGCCGAGCGTGGCCAGCATGCTGGCCCGGGGTCGCGGGCCGACGGGTGCCGGCGGTACGTCTCGATCGGCCTCGCCGTCGGGCGTCCGGTCATCCACGGTGCCGTCCCGCTCGACGGTGTCGGCGATCCGGTCACGGTCGGCGCGCCGGTTCTCGTCGACGATCCGGTCGCCCTCGGCGGTGCGGTGGCCGTCGAGAGTGCGGTCGAGGCCCGTGGTGCGGTGGCCGTCCACGGTCGCGTCGCGGTCGGTGGTCTCGGTGGCGGCGCGGCCGCTCCGCCACCGTGCACGGTGGAGCGGGCGGTGGCGGCCCGGGCCTCGGCGGCCCGCTCCGCGTCGGGCTGGGGAGTCACCCGGTCGGCGTCCGGGCCGGCGCTCCGGTCGGCGGAAGCCCGCCCGGTGACGACGGTGTTGCCGGTCGGCGTTCGGCGCTGCTCGGTGCTGCCGTCGGTGCCGCCCGTGACGTCGGGTCGCGCGTCGGTGCGGGTGTCGGTGGCGACCGTCCCGCTCCGGCCCCGGTCGTCGTCCGTCGGTGCCGCCGATTCGTCCCGGCGCAACAGCGAAGGAAACTTCATGATCTTCACCTCCTGATCGATGCGTGGACGGCGGCATCAGCCCCGTATTCGCCAGCCACGCCACAACATCTCGGAGTTACCCACCCCTCGCCCCACCGACACCCCCTGCCCCACCCCCCACCCCGCCGATCAGGGTTTGTGGGTGGGTCAGTGGGGGCGGGTGAGGGGGGCCAGGGCTGCGGTGAGCAGGGCGAGGCGGCGGGGGCGGGAGACTCGGACGGGGCGGTTGCGGACACAGTGCGCGAGGACCTCGACGGCCCGGTCGACCGGGATCATCAGCGGTCGGAACGTGCCCTTGGCCATCTTGGTGTCGACGAATCCGAACCGCACGGTGGTCACGTGCACGCCGTGCCGGCGCAGGGCCGCCGCAAGACCCATCAGGTACGACGACAGCCCCGCCTTCGAACCGGCGTAGCCGGGTGCCTCGCCGGAAACCAGCCGGTCGGCCAGGCTGGAGATCCCGATCAGGTGCCCGTCGCCGGCGGCGAGCATCTTGGGCACCACCACGGCGGCGGTGCGTACCGCGCCCATCAGGTTGACCTCGAAGGTGCGTGTCTGCGGGTCCAGGTCGGCCAGGTCGACGGGTTCGCCGACGCCGGCGGCGTAGACGCACAGGTCCACCCCGCCGAGTTCGTCGATCGCCTTGCTCAGCACCTCGGGATAGTCGGGCGCGGTGACGTCGACGGTGTGGTGGGCGTACGTCGGGACGATGATCGGGTTGTCCCGCCGGGACAGCCCGGTGACCAGCCAGCCGTCGGCGAGCAGCCGGCGGGTGAACGCCAGTCCGATCCCGTCGCTGTTGCCGACCACCACCGCGCGGCGCATCCGATCCGTCACGACTCACCGCCCCATCGAGTCGACGTGCTGCCCGCCGTGCCGGCGGCCCGACCGGCAATTGAACCAGAATCCCGAGGACAATCCCTACCGTCGAGTAACTGTCAGCTGCCGGGCCGGCCGAGCGGCGGGGGAGTCGAGGGTTGCGCCGGGGCCGGGGGGCGACCCGCCGGGTGCGGGGCGGAGCAGGGTGACGCCGGCCGGCCGGAGACTGCTGCGCCAACCGCTGGCTACGCTTGGCGCCGTGCCAGAGGGACACACGATTCATCGCCTGGCGGCCCGGCACGCCGAGCTGTTCGCCGGGGACAAGGTGCATGCCGCCAGCCCGCAGGGCCGCTTCGCCGACGGTGCCGCCATGGTCTCCGGGACGGTGCTGGACGACACCGAGGCGTACGGCAAGCACCTGTTGCACCACTACGCCGGTGAGTTGACGCTGCACGTGCACCTCGGCCTCTACGGCAAGGTCACCGACGGTGACGGTGAGCCGCCGGAGCCGGTGGGACAGATCCGGCTACGGCTGACCAGTGACCGGCACTGGCTCGACCTGCGCGGACCGACCGCCTGCGAACTGCTCAGCCCGCCCGAGGTGGCCGCGCTCCGGGCGCGACTCGGACCGGATCCGCTGCGCGTCGACGCCGACCCGGAGCGGGCGTACGCCCGGATCTCGCGCAGCGTGACGCCGCTGGCGGCGCTGCTGCTGGACCAGGCGGTGGTGGCCGGCACCGGTCTGATCTTCGTGACCGAGGCGCTGTTCCGCGCCGGTCTGTCGCCGAGGCTGCCCGGCCGGGAACTGACCCGGGCCGGGTGGGAGGTGCTCTGGGCCGATCTGGTGGAACTGATGACGCTCGCGGTCGGCACCGGCCGGATCGACACCGTCCGCGCCGCCCACCTGCCCGAGGCGATGGGTCGTCCGGCGCGAGTCGACCGGCACGGGGGAGAGGTCTACGTCTACCGCCGCCCCGGCCAGCCCTGCCACGTCTGCCGCACCCCGATCAGCCGAGGCACCATCACCGCCCGCAACCTCTACTGGTGCCCCACCTGCCAGTCCTGACCCCACCGGCGTGAATCTTGGTCCGGAACGGCCCTCCAGGGGGCCGTGCTCGACCAAGATCTGACCGAAATGCCACCTCAGTCGAGGAGCCAGCGGACCACCTCGGCGTGGTCGGTGAAGACCCGGTCGCCGTCGATGCTCCAGGCCATCGTCTGACCGATCGTCCAGCCCACGACCCGGTCCCGGTCCAGCCCCAGCTCGGCGCTGAGCCGGTCCAGCCGGCGACGGACGGCCGCCCGGGAGTGACCCAGCTCGGTGCCGCGCACCATCGCCACGACCGAGAACTCCCGCTCGCCGACCAACGGCTTCGGGTCGATCACCAGCCACGGCTCGCGTTCGGCGCGCAGCACGTTGGCGGCGTGCAGGTCCTGGTTGACCAGGACCTGCTCGCCCTGGCTGCCGGCCAACCCGTTGAGCTGGTCGAGCGCGACCTCGACCAGCCGCCGCTCGAACGGCCGTCCGGCCCGCTCCCATTTGGCCGGCAGCCGGGACGCCCAACCGGCGGCGGCCTCCGCCAACGACAGGAACGGCTGACCGGCCGGTACCCAGAGGCGGGGGAGCAGCGCCACCACGGCGTCGAGCGCCTCGTCGAGCGGTACCGCGTGCAGCGGTGTGCCGGGGTCGCAGCGCTCCACCAGCAGTGCCCGCAGGCCGGGGTCGTGGGCGAGCAGCCGGACGGCCCCGGCACCGTCCCAGCTACGCAGCGCCGTCGCCTCGTGCGCGCTCTCCGCGTCGGGAAACTGCACCTTGAGCACCGCCCGGGTGCCGTCCGGCAACTCGGCCGGCACCGCCAGGAGGCGCAGGCGTACCCGAAGGGCGACCCGAGCCGCAGCGACCAGCGCCGGGCGCAGGTGGCCAGCCGGTCGGGCAGCCCGGCCAACCACTCCGACCCGCCCGGCACGCCGTGCAGCCAGGTCAAGCCGTCGGGGACGCGCAGCACGCCGCTCACCGAATCATGATGGCCGAGCCCGGTCGGCCATCACAACGGAGATCAGCGGAGCCGGCGGATGTCGCCGTACGCCCGGTAGAAGCCGCCCCGGCCGGACTCACGGACCTCGGTGACCAGGTAGCGCGCGCCCGGCTCGCGGATGCCCTTGGGGAACTGCACCGACCAGTCCCGGTGGTAGCCGCCGGAGAGCACGTGCACCCGCAGCCGGCCACCCTGCTCGACACACTCCACCACCACGCCGCCGCCGGTGTCGGCGACCACCTCGACCTGGGTCACCGCCGCCGGTTCCGGCAGTCGGGCCGGCGCCTTGACGTCGACCACGTCGGGCACGCTGCCCGCCTCCGCCGCCCGGATGGCGGGCTCACTGGCGTCGATGCAGGCCAGGTGGCCGCTGGTGGTCACCACGTAGAGGCGCTGGTCGTGGTACTGCATGGAGTAGGCCGACCCGCAGCCGGTGCCGAGCTTCCACAGCCGGGTGCCGTCGGCGGCGAAACAGTAGATCGAGGACTGGCTGTCCCCGGCGAAGACGTAGCGGCCGTCGGCGGCGGTGGCGCAGGAGAAGACCGGGGCGTCGGCCCGGTAGGTGCGCAGCGCCGACCCGCCGTCCTTGCCGATCCGGACCACCTCGCGGGTGGCGGTGCCGGCGAACACGGCGTCGCGTTCCTGCCAGCCGAAGAGCACCGAGCCGGTGCGGGTGTGCCACAGCTCGCGACCGGTGCGCCAGTCGTAGCCGCTCACTCCCGTCGAGTCGCCGTGGTAGACGGCGTCGGCGTCGCAGCGCACCATCCAGGCCGACCGGCCGCGCCCGGCCCGCCGCCAGAGGAACTCGTCCTCGTGGTCGATGGCGGCGATCCCGCCGTCGGCGTCGGAGACACCAAGCACGCCGTCGTGGATGTCGAGCCAGTAGATGTCGATGTCGGGCACGATCGCGTACGCCACCCGGGGGATCTTGCCGGAGAGGTCGTAGACGTTGCCGTCGTCGCAGCCGGCGTAGATCCAGGCGTCGTCGGCGACGATGCACTTGACCCCGTCGGGCAGGCGGACCTGGTCCACCACCCGGGCATCGTGGTCGAGGGTGGTGATCACTCCCCGCTCGTTGCCCACCATGCAGGTGCGTCCGTCGACGAAGATGCCGAAGGCCGGTGCGCCGGAGTCGTACCGCCAGAGCACCGGGGCGGTGCGGGCGGTGGAGCGGGTGCTGACGATCTGTCGCCGGGAGACGGCCCGCTTCTGGCGTACGCCGGGCACGGCCGGGGCGTACCCCTTGCGGATCTTCTCGCCGATCTTCTTCGCCGCGGCGGCCCGCGCCCGGGCGTTGTCGGGATAGCCGGTGGTCTTCACCTGGCCCTGGTCGCCGATCCGCCCATAGCGCACCGTCATCGTGGTGTCGTCGACCGCCACCTCGTAGAACTTGTGCGCCGCACCGTCCACTTCGGACAGTTCGAGGTAGGTCGTCTCCTGCGACATAAGGTTTCCTCCGAGGGTTCGCGTCGGCCCTGACCGGGCGGCGCGCACACGCTAACCCCCGGCACCGACAGAATCCCGCCCCGGAGCCGTCAGCGGGCGAGCGCGTCCACGGCCTTGCGGGCGGCGACCAGCACCGGATCCCAGACCGGGGCGTACGGCGGGGCGTAGCCGAGGTCGAGGGCGGTCATGTCGTCCACCGTCATCTTGTTCCACAGCGCCACGGCCAGGGTGTCGATCCGCTTCGCCGCCTCGGACCAGCCGACGATCTGGGCGCCGAGCAGCCGCCCGCTCGGGCGCTCGGCGATCAGCTTCACCGTCATCAGCCGGGCGCCGGGGTAGTAGCCGGCGCGGTTCGTCGACTCCGCGATCACCGAGACGAACTCGAACCCGGCCATCCGCGCCTCGCGTTCCCGCAGCCCGGTGCGCCCCACCTCCAGGTCGCACACCTTGGTCACGGCGGTGCCGATCACCCCCGCGAAGGTGGCGTACCCGCCGCTGATGTTGATCCCGGCGACCCGGCCCTGCTTGTTGGCGTGGGTGCCCAGCGGAACGTGCACCGGCATGCCGCTGACCTTGTGCAGGGTCTCCACGCAGTCTCCGGCAGCCCACACCCCGGGCACCTCGGACACCCGCATCTGGCGGTCCACCCGGATCCCGCCGGTCGGTCCCAGCGGCAGGCCGGCGGCGGTGGCCAGCTCCGTGTTGGGGCGTACGCCGAGACCGAGCACCACCAGATCGGTCGGGATCGGCCCGTCGTCGGTGACCACCTCGCTCACCCGGCCGTCGCGCTCCGTCAGGCCGGTGACCCGTACGCCGGTGCGGATGTCCACGCCCAGCCCGCGCATCGCCTCGGTGACCAGCCGGGCCATGTCGGGGTCGACGGTGGACATCGGCTGCTCGTCGCGCTCGACCAGGGTGACCGACAGCCCACGGCGGACCAGCGCCTCAGCCATCTCGACGCCGATGTAGCCGCCGCCGACCACCACTGCCCGCCGGGGTCGCGGCTCGGCCTCCAGCCAACCGCGCAACGCCGAACCGTCGTCGAGGGTCTGCACCCCGAACACCCCGGCGGCGTCGGTGCGCGCCCAGGCAGGCTTCTTCGGCACCGCCCCGGCGGCGTACATCAGGTTGTCGAACGGTTCGCGGACGTCGCCGCCGCCGTCCAGGTCGCGGGCGACCACCTCGCGGCGGTCCAGGTCGATCCCGACCACCTCGTGCCGGATCCGCACGTCGATGGCGTAGTCCTCGCGGTGCGTCTTCGGCGACCGGGCCACCAGCTGCTCCCGGTCGGTCACCAGGCCGCTGATCCAGTACGGGATTCCGCAGGCCGAGTACGAGGTGAAGTGCCCCCGTTCGAACACGACGATCTCCAGGTCGTCCGGGCCCCGGCGGCGGCGCGCCTGGGCGGCGGCCGACATGCCGGCGGCATCACCACCGATGACGATCAGCCGTTCCGTCACACCGTCACCTCCTTCCCTCAGGCCGGGTCCTCGCCCCGGGTCTGGCGTGCCACGTCCGTCACCACATCCTCCAACCGTCCGGTCCGGGCGTACACCGAACGCTGCCGTTGGGCGCCGCTGCCGTGCCGGCGCAGCCCTTCCAGCAGGCTGGTCACCTCGGCGAGGTCGCCGTGGCGTTCCAGCGCCGGCCCGAGGCGTCCGACGAGCTGGTGCAGCAGGTCCCAGGCCGGCCGAAGCTCACCGCTGGACAGGTCGACCGCCTCACCCTCCAGTCCGTCGTGGGCGGCCCGCCAGTGCGCGCCGACCAGCAGGTGATGGTCGGTCGGCAGCGGTGGCCGTCCGGCCGCGATGTCGTCGAGCGCGGTCGCCACCAGCCCACGGACCAGCGCGGCGACCAGGACCGCGTCGTCGACGGTCGGGCAGACGTCACCGATGCGCAGCTCCACCGTCGGGTACTTGGCGGACAGCCGGGCGTACCAGTAGAGCATCCCCTCGTCGAGCATCACGCCGCTGGCGATCAGCTGCCGGATCAGCCGTTGGTAGTGGTCGTGGTTGACCAGGTAGGGCGTCGGCGCGACCGAGGGCCAGCGTTCCCACTCGATCGACCGCCAGCTGGCGTAGCCGGTGTCCGCCCCTCGGGAGAACGGCGAGTTGGCGGTGACCGCGTGCAGGATCGGCAGCCACGGCCGCACGTGGTTGAGCACCTGTACGCCCGCGTCGGGGTCCGGAATTCCGACGTGGACGTGCATGCCGTTGTTGCCCGGCCCGGGGACCAGCAGCCGGAACCGGGCGAGCATCCGGTCGAAGCGGGGCTTGTCGACCACGGCGGGCACCGGACCGTCGACCGGCCCGGTGCCGATCGCCAGCAGCCGGGTGCCGGCCCGCTCGGCGGCGTCGGCCAGCGAGGCGCGGAGCAGGCCGAGGGAGTGCCGGATCGAGGAGAGTTCCAATCCCGGCGGGCTGCCGATCTCGATCTGACTGGTCTGGAACTCCCGCTCGACCTGTCCCCGCAGCTCGGCCGGGACCTGCTCCATCACCGCCTCGACAGCGGGCACCGCGACCCCGGTGTCCGGGTCGACGAGCAGGAACTCCTCCTCGACACCCACGGTGAGCAGATCGGTTGCCTCGACCGGTGAGCCCGGTGCCGGTGCCGCCTGTGTGACCATCAGTACCACCGTCCACTTCTGCCGGGCGGTCCGTCCGCACCGGGTCGGCCGGCAATTACCCCCTGTGGTGGCACCGGGAAACTCCGGCCGGTGTGGCGCGGTGTGTCCGCTGGCCGGACCGGCCACATCGATCGACATTGACAACTGCGCGAGGGCGACGTACAACTCCTGAGAGAGCGCTCTCTCACCCGTCCCCGCAGAGAGGCACGTCCATGACATCTGCCCCGGCGGCATCCGCCGCCCCGCCTGTGCGACGCCGGCTGCCGCTGGCGTTGGTCCTGCTCACCGCCGTCACCACCGTCCTGGCCGGGCTAAGCACGACCGCGGACGCCGCCGTGCCACCACCCCCGTCGGGCTGGAGCCTGGTGTGGAGCGACGACTTCACCGGCGCCGCCGGCACCCTCCCGTCCTCCGGCAACTGGATCATCGACACCGGCACCAGCTACCCGGGTGGCCCGCCCAACTGGGGCACCGGCGAGATCCAGACGTACACGAACAGCACCGCGAACGTCAGCCAGGACGGTGCCGGCAACCTGCGGATCACCCCGTTGCGCGACAGTTCCGGCCGCTGGACCTCGGCCCGCATCGAGACCGTCCGCAGCAACTTCAAGGCCCCGGCCGGCGGGATCCTGGCCATCGAGGGCCGCATCCAGATGCCGAACGTCACCGGTGCCGCCGCGTCTGGGTACTGGCCGGCGTTCTGGGCGCTCGGTTCGCCCTACCGGGGCAACTACCAGAACTGGCCGGGCATCGGCGAGTTCGACGTGATGGAGAACGTCAACGGCCTCAACTCGGTCTGGGGCGTACTGCACTGCGGCGTCGCACCGGGCGGCCCGTGCGACGAGTTCAACGGCATCGGCGCCTCCCGGGCCTGCCCGGGCAGCACCTGCCAGTCGGCGTTCCACACCTACCGCTTCGAGTGGGACGCCTCGGTCAGCCCGCAGCAACTGCGCTGGTACGTCGACGGGCAGCTCTACCACACGGTCAGCCAGAGCCGGATCGGTGAGCCGTACTGGTCGCAGATGACCAGCCACGCCGGTTACTTCCTGCTGCTGAACGTGGCGATGGGCGGGGCCTTCCCGAACGGGGTCGCCGGCAGCGCCACGCCGACCTCGGCCACCGTGCCCGGCCGGCCGATGCTCGTGGACTACGTCGCCGTGTACAGCCGGGGTGGTGGCAGCAACCCGCCGCCCACGACGCCGCCGCCGACCACCCCGCCGCCGGGCGGCACCCGGGACGCGTACGCGACCATCCAGGCCGAGTCCTTCAACGCCCAGAACGGCGTGATCGTCGAGGCGTGTTCCGAGGGCGGACAGAACATCGGGGCGCTGCGCAACGGTGACTGGGTCCGCTTCGACAACGTGGAGTTCGGCTCCGGCGGGCCGCGCGACTTCGTGGCCCGGGTCGCCTCCGGCGCGGCGTCCGGCGTCAGCGGCCTGGTGGAGGTACGGGTGGACAGCCCGACCAGCGCACCCATCGGCAGCTTCGCCATCGCCAACACCGGCGGCTGGCAGAGCTGGCGTTCGGTGCCCGGCAACGTCTCCGGGGTGACCGGACGGCGCACCGTCTACCTCACCTTCACCAGCGGTCAGCCCAACGACTTCGTCAACGTCAACTGGTTCCACTTCCGCCGCTGAGGCGTGCGGCACGGCCCCTGGCGTCGCCTCCGGCGGAACCGGGGGCCGTGCCGATTCCTCCAGGCCAGCCCTGGACAGAAACAGTTAACACTCTTAATAATAGGCGCCAGGTTGATGTTCATGGATTTTCGTCCGGGCTGGAGGGGCACATGAAACGGTCCAGAACCCTGGTGCTGTCGGTGGTCGGCGCGCTGGCCGCCGCGCTCGGCGCGGTGTGGCTGGCACCCGCCGCGTACGCCGCCGGAGTCAGCGCGAGCTTCGTCAAGACGTCCGACTGGGGCTCGGGCTGGGAGGGGAAGTACACGATCACCAACGGCGGCGGCACCACGGTCAACGGCTGGAGTCTCGCCTTCGACCTGCCCGCCGGCACCACGGTCGGCACCTACTGGGACGCGCTGCTGACCTCCAGCGGCCAGCGGTACACGTTCACCAACCGCTCCTGGAACGGCACCATCGCGCCCGGCGCCTCGGTCTCCTTCGGCTTCCTCGGCAGCGGTTCCGGCGTACCGGCGAACTGCCGGCTCAACGGCGCGGCCTGCACCGGCGGCACGACGCCGACCACGCCGCCACCCACCACGCCGCCGCCGACGACCCCGCCGCCGACCACGCCTCCGCCGACGACCCGCCGCCGACCAGTCCGCCGCCGGTCGCCGGGCTGCCGAAACACATCCTCACCGGCTACTGGCACAACTTCGACAACCCGGCCGTCGAGCTGCGGTTGCGGGACGTGCCCACCGAGTACGACCTGGTGGCGGTCGCCTTCGCCGACGCGACCGGGACGCCCGGCGCGGTCGGCTTCGCCATCGACCCCGGCCTGTCCGCCGCCCTCGGCGGGTACACCGACGCCGACTTCTCCGCCGACGTGCGGACCCTCCAGAGCCGTGGCAAGAAAGTGATCATCTCGGTGGGTGGCGAGACCGGCCGGGTCGTGGTCAACAGTTCGGCGTCCGCGGTGGCCTTCGCCGACAGCGTCCACGCCCTGATCCAGCGCTACGGCTTCGACGGTGTCGACATCGACCTGGAGAACGGGTTGAACCCGACGTACATGGCGCAGGCCCTGCGGTCACTGCGGGCGAAGGTGGGCAGCGGGCTGATCATCGCGATGGCGCCGCAGACCATCGACATGCAGAACCCGGCGGGTAGCTACTTCAAGCTGGCGTTGGACATCAAGGACATCCTGACCGTGGTGAACACCCAGTTCTACAACTCCGGGGCGATGCTCGGCTGCGACAACAACGCCGCGTACGCCCAGGGGACGGTCAACTTCATCGTCGCGCTGGCCTGCATCCAGTTGGAGGCGGGGCTGCGGCCCGATCAGGTCGGGCTCGGCCTGCCGGCCGGTCCCGGCGCGGCCGGCGGCGGCATCGTCGCGCCCAGCGTGGTCAACGCCGCGCTGGACTGCCTCACCCGGGGCACCAACTGCGGCAGCTTCCGTCCGCCGCGCACCTACCCCGGCCTGCGCGGCGCCATGACCTGGTCCATCAACTGGGACGTCACCAACAACAACACCTTCGCCCGCACCGTCTCCCCCCACCTCCGCACCCTCCCCTGACACGCTCAAGATCCGGGCAACTTCCCCGATGCTGCTGTCTCGGGCTCGGCTGGGGCAGCAGCATCCCCGAAGTTGCCCGGATCTTGGGCTTGGCGCAGGGGGTGTAGGGGTGCAGGGGCGGTCAGCGGGAGGGGGTTTGGGTGGGGGAGGAGTGGTGGCGGCGGCGGAGTTTTTTGATCACCCAGGTAGCGAGCATGATGGCGAACAGGGCGAGGATGCCGTAGTCGAACCAGGAGCTGTAGCGGTCGATCTGCTGCCAGCGGGAGCCGAGGGCGTAGCCGAGCCCGATGAAGATCCCGTTCCAGATGCCGCTGCCCAGCGTGGTGAGCGTGACGAACTCGACGAGCGGCATCCGGTTCGCCCCGGCCGGCACCGACACCAGGCTGCGGACCACCGGCGCCATCCGGCCGAAGAACACCGCCCAGCGGCCGTACCGCTCGAACCACCGGTCCGCCTTCTCCAGGTCGTCCAGATCGACAAGGGGCAACCTGTCGAGCCACCGTTTGAGGCGGTCCTCGCCGACGACCGCGCCGACCCAGTAGAGGAACAACGCGCCGAGCACCGAGCCCGCGGTCGCCGCCACGGTCACCACGAGCGCGTTGAACTTTCCCTCGCCGGCCAGGTATCCGGCCATTGCCAGGACGATCTCGCTCGGGATGGGCGGGATGATGCTCTCCAGGGCGACCAGCAGGGCGACCCCCACCGCGCCGCTCGCCTCGATCACCCCGGCGATCCAGCCGGTCAGCCCGCCGACCTGGGTGGGGTCGACGTCCTGGGCGAGCGCCATGATGATGCCTTTCGCGGGTTCGGCGTGAACGGAACTCTTACCCCGCCGCAACCGCGAGACACACCCGTCGAACAGATCACTCCGGCGGATGCAGCGCCTCGTCGGCCGGGCCGACGCGCCATCCGGTGAACCGCACCACGAGCCCGCCCCGGCTGGGCGAGCAGCAGTACGGCCCAGCCGCCGCCACCGCGTCGGGAGCCAGCGGAGCGAGCCGAACCAGTCGCCACGACTCACCGGCGACCCGGGCCCGTACGGTGAGCGCGTCGCCCGCGCGGCTGACCCGTACGCTCACCTCCCGGCCCGCCCAGTCCGGGACCGGTGCCACCGACCAGTCGGAGACGTCCCGGGTCACCACCGCGCCCACCTGGGGCTGGCCGTCGCTGACCTCCACGCCCGCCTTCACCCAGTTCCGGTCGTCCACCCGGACCAGCACGCCGGCCTGGTCGAACTGCCCGGTCCAGGCCAGCCGGAAGTCGACCTCCACGGCCGTACCGACGGGAAACGACGCGAGCAGTGCGGGGGCGTCGTCATGCACGAATCCGTAGCTGGTGTGCCGCCACAGGTCGCTGCCGTGAGCCGGCTCGACGGCCAGCGTGCCGTCCGGTTCCTCGGCCACCCGGACCGGCCGGCCGTGCCAGTCGCCGCCGGACCAATCGATGCTGCGCATGCCGGCACCGTACCGAGTCGGGTTTGCCGACGTCCCGGCCGGGAGAAGGTACGGGGGCATGTCTGACAGGTGGTACTCGGAGGCGGTCGTCTACTGCCTCGACATTGACACGTACGCGGACTCCGACGGTGACGGGGTCGGTGACATCCGGGGTCTGATCGGCCGGCTGGACTACCTCGCCCGGCTCGGGGTGACCTGCCTCTGGCTGCACCCCATCCATCCGTCGCCCAACGACGACGACGGCTACGACGTGACCGACTTCTACAACGTCGACCCACGGTTCGGCACGCTCGGCGACTTCGCCGAACTGCTGCACCAGGCCAACAACCGGGGCATCCGGGTGATCATCGACCTGGTGGTGAACCACACCTCCGACCAGCATCCGTGGTTCCAGTCCGCGCGCTCCTCGCCGGACTCGCCGTACCGCGACTGGTACGTCTGGTCCGAGCAGGAGCCGGCCGACCGGCACCAGGGCATGGTCTTCCCCGGCGAACAGCATGAGACCTGGACCTACGACCGGACCGCGAAGGCCTGGTACTACCACCGCTTCTACAAGTTCCAGCCGGACCTGAACACCATGAACCCGGCGGTACGCGCCGAGATCAAGAAGATCATGTCGTTCTGGATCCAGCTCGGCGTCGCCGGCTTCCGGATGGACGCGGTGCCGTTCATCATCGAGCGCACCGAGCCCGGCGACCCGAGCCCGGAACTGGACTTCGAGTTCCTCACCGAGCTGCGCCAGCACGTGCAGTGGCGGCGCGGGGACGCGGTCCTGCTGGCCGAGGCGAACGTCGAGCCCGACAACCTGCCCGCCTTCTTCGGCGACAGTGGCGGCTCGGCGAACCGGGTGCACATGCTGTTCGACTTCATGCTCAACGGGCGGCTGATGCTGGCCCTGGCCCGGCAGGACCCGGAACCGGTGATCGAGGCGTTGCGGGACACCCCGGCACTGCCCCAGGGCGGGCAGTGGGCGACGTTCCTGCGCAACCACGACGAGATCGACCTGTCCCGGCTCACCGCCGAACAGCGCAACGAGGTGTACGAGCAGTTCGGTCCCGAGGAGCACATGCGCATCTACGACCGGGGCATCCGCCGCCGGTTGGCACCGATGCTGGGCAACGACCGTCGGCGCGTCGAGTTGGCGTACTCCCTGCAGTTCTCGCTGCGCGGCACGCCGGTGCTGCGCTACGGCGAGGAAATCGGCATGGGCGAGGACCTGTCGCTGGACGGCCGGCAGGCCATCCGTACCCCGATGCAGTGGTCCAACCAGCCCAACGCCGGCTTCTCCACCGCGGAGCCGGAAAAGCTCGTCCGCCCGGTCATCGACAAGGGTGAGTTCGGGTACGAGAAGGTGAACGTCACCCTCCAACGACGGGACCGCACCTCGCTGCTGGCCTGGTTCGAGCGGATGATCCGTACGCTGCGGGAAGCCCCGGAGATCGGCTTCGGCTCCACCACGCACATCGACGTGCCGATGCCGCCGGGGGTGCTGGCGCACCGGGCCGACGGGCCGACGGGGACGATGGTCTTCCTGCACAACCTCGGCACCACCGACGCCGAGGTGGATCTCAGCCGGCTTCAGCCCGAGGCGGATCTGCCCATCGACGTGCTCGCCGACCGCAACTACGACGACGTCGGCAAGCTGGACAAACTGCAACTGTCCGGGCACGGCTACCGCTGGATCCGGCTCTGTCGATCCTGGTCGCACTGAGCCGAAGGCCGGGCCGACCCTCGGTCGGTGACCTCCGGGCCGGCGGGCCCGGTCCGGAGGTCGGGATCGACGGGGGTCAGGCCGTCCCGGCGTGGGTTAGGCTCCTGCCGTCGAGCCAAGTTACCGGGAGGTAGGCATGTCGGAAGGGCAGCGGGTCGCCATCGTGACCGGAGCGGCACGGGGAATCGGCGCGGCCACCGCCAGGCGGTTGGCCGCGGACGGGCTGGCCGTCGCGGTGGTCGACATCGAGGAGTCGGCGACGAAGGAGACCGTGGACGCGATCGCGGCGGCCGGCGGCCGGGCGCTCGGCGTCGGTGCGGACGTGGCGGACCGGGCCCAGGTGGAGGCCGCCGTGCAACGGGTGGCCGCCGACCTGGGCGCGCCGACCGTGCTCGTCAACAACGCCGGGGTGCTCCGCGACAACCTGCTGTTCAAGATGACCGACGCCGACTGGGACACCGTCCTGGGCGTACACCTGCGGGGGGCGTTCCTGTTCAGTCAGGCCGCGCAGAAGCACATGGTCGAGGCCCGTTGGGGCCGCATCGTCAACCTGTCCAGCACCTCCGCGTTGGGCAACCGGGGGCAGGCCAACTACTCGGCGGCCAAGGCCGGGATGCAGGGCTTCACCAAGACCCTCGCCATCGAGCTGGGCCCGTTCGGGGTGACCGTCAACGCGGTCGCGCCCGGCTTCATCGTCACCGACATGACCGCGGCCACCGCCGCCCGGATGAAGGTGGACTTCGAGGCGATGCAGAAGCACGCCGAGTCGGAGATCCCGGTCCGCCGGGTGGGCCGGCCCGACGATGTGGCGCACACCATCTCGTTCCTGGCCAGCGAGGGGGCGTCGTTCGTGTCCGGCCAGGTCGTCTACGTCGCCGGCGGCCCCCGGGACTGACCGGCCTCGTTCAGTGGGGCCCCTGCCGGCACACCGGTGTCAGGAAGGGGCCCCTGCCGCCCTCCGGCGGGTGTGCCGGAGCCAGGCCAGGCCGAGGACCGGCAGCACCAGCGGTATGTATCCGTAGCCGCTGCCGAAGCCGGACCAGACCGTCTCGTCGGGAAACAGGTCCGGTCGAGCCAGACTGACGGCACCGACACCGACCACGCCGACCAGTTCCAGCGCGCAGCAGGCCAGGGCGATCCGGCGGCCCGCGTGACCGGCCCGCGCCAGCCCGACCGCCGCCACGACGTAGACGATCGCGGCGAGCGCGGAGAGCAGGTACGCCAACGGCGCCTCGTCGAACCTGGTGGCGATCTGGAGGGCGGCGCGGCTGCTGGCGGCGATGGCGAAGAGCAGGTAGACCGCGATCAGCAACCGTCCCGGACCGGCGTTGGTCCGGGGCCGGGCGGTGCTCAGCTCAGCCACCGAGCACCTGCCAGGTCTGCTGAAGCCGGACCACGACCACCGGCGTAACCAGACACACCGCGCACACGATCGCCGAGCCCCACCGGGTCGGTTCCATCCGGGCCAGCACCGCCGCCAGCGGCGGCAGGCAGACCAGCGTGACCAGGTAGCCGAAGAACGATCCCGGTTCGCCCGGACGCTCACCGTCGGCCAGCGCCACGGCGGTCACCAGCACCAGGCCGAGCAGCAGCAGCTCCAGTACGCCCAGCCCGATCAACTGCATCCGGTCCGGCGGCCGGTGGCGCAGCGCGGCCACCAGCGCCCAGGCCGCGACCAGCAGCGACAGCACGATGGCGGCGACGGCCAGGGCCCCGTCGGCCGGCGACCCGGTGGTGGTCGCGGCGGTGGTCACCCGGTCCGTCCGGTGCTCGTTCCGATCACCGGCCCACTCTACTAACCCCCGTAGTAAGAGCGACGCCGACATGTCCCGGCGGGACGGCGGGCGCGGCCGCTCGGCGGGGACTAGCGTGATCACTGTCGCGGATCGGCCGTGGCCAGGCGAGGACGGCGGAGGTACGGGATGCGGTTCGGGTTGTTCGGCACCGGGCACTGGGCGGCGGAGACGCACGCGGCGGCGCTCGAGGCGCACCCGAGAGCGGAACTGGTCGGCGTGTGGGGGCGCAACCCGGACAAGGCCGCCGCGCTGGCCACCCGGTACGGGGTACCGGCCTTCGACGACGTCGACACGCTGATCGAGGCGTGCGAGGCGGTTGCCGTCGCACTGCCGCCGGACGTCCAGGCGGACATCGCCGTCCGGGCCGCCACCGCCGGTCGGCACCTGCTGCTGGACAAGCCGCTCGCGCTCACCGTGGCTGACGCCGACCGCGTGGTCGAGGCGGCCACCGACTCGGGTGTCGCGTCGGTGGTCTTCTTCACCGGCCGGTACCAGCCGGACGTCGCCGGCTTCATCGCCGCGACCGCCGCGGCCGGCGGTTGGCACACCGCAACGGTGATCCGGTTCGCCTCGATCTTCCAGCCCGGCAGCCCGTACGGGCAGTCGCCGTGGCGGCGGGAGCACGGCGCGCTGTGGGACGTCGGCCCGCACGCGCTGGCCGTGCTGCTGCCGGTGCTCGGTCGGGTGGCCCGGGTCGCCGCCACCGACGGTCCCGGCGGCCTGGTGCACCTGCTGCTCAGCCACGCCGACGGGGCCACCAGCACGGTCTCGCTGACGCTTGACGCACCACCCCGTTCGGTCGCCGCCGAGTTCGTCTTCTACGGCGAGAGCGGCATCGAGCGACTGCCGAACGGTGGTGCCAGCCCGGCGACGGCTTTCGGGGTGGCCATCGACCAGTTGCTGGCCGAGGTCGACGCCGGTACCCGGGACCACCGCTGCGACGTGCGCTTCGGCCGCGAGGTGGTGGCGGTCCTCGCCGCCGCCGAGGCCGCCCGCGCGCAGGGCACCATGGTCGACGTGCCGGCCTGAGCGCGGGCGGTAAAGCGGTCGCCACCGGCCGGAGGAGTCGGTAGGGTCGCCGGCATGTGCGTGCACGCCCTGATCAACGCGGTCGCCTCGCCGGCCGCCTACGGGCCGCTGCTGGTGGCCCGCCCGCGCGTCCGGCGTCCGGCCCTGGCCGGCGCGACCCGCGACTGACGCCTTCCGCGCATCCGCCCGCGTCACCCGCACCGCATCGCGCGGTGCCGCTTCCGCGCCATCTCACCAGGGCCGTCCGAGTCCCGATCGCTCGGACAGGCCCCGTCGACGGTCGCCTGTCCGCTCCCGTCGCCACCCGGCGACAGACAAGGACGACGCCATGGCGCCCCGCCGTACCCGCACGACCGGACGCGACCGGTCCTGTCGCGTGCTCTCGCAGAATTTCCTCGCCGACCCGGCCGCCGTCGCGCGGTTCGTCGACGCCGCCCGCCCCGATCCGCACGGACTGGTGCTGGAGGTCGGCGCCGGCCGGGGGCAACTGACCCGCCCGCTGGCCACGCGCTGCGGCCGGCTGACGGCGTACGAGGTGGATCCCGTCGCCGCGACGGAACTGGCCCGGGTCTGCGCGACCCTGCCGAACGTGACACACCGCCAGGCCGACTTCCTCGCCACCGTGGCACCGGGGGAGGAGTTCTGCGTGGTCGGCAACATCCCGTGGTCGCTGACCGCGGCGGTGGTGCGCTGGTGCCTGGCCGCGCCGCGGCTGCGCGCCGCCACCCTGCTCACCCAGCTGGAGTACGCCCGGCGGCGCACCGGTGAGTACGGCCGGTCGACCCGACTGACGGTGCTCAGCTGGCCGGAGTTCGACTGGCGGCTCGCCGGGCGGGTGCCGCGTACCGCGTTCCGCCCGGTGCCCCGGGTCGACGCGGGCATCCTGCGCATCGAGCGGCGGGCAACGCCGTTGCTGCCAACCCGGCCCTACCGGCGTACCGCCGGATGGTCGAGCTGGGGTTCGGCGGGGTCGGCGGCTCGCTCGCGGCGTCGCTGGCCCGCGAGCACTCGAAGGGTCGGCTGGCGGCGGCGTTGCGCGCCAGCCGGCTCGACCCGGACCTCCCGGTGGGGCATGTCTGGCCGGAGCAGTGGCTGGTGCTGTACCGCCTGCTGCACGCCCGCTAGCCGGCTCAGGGGAGGGTGCCCAGCGCCTCGGTCAGCTCGGTGGGCGAGCTGAACTGGTCCACCGGCAGCGCGCGTACGGCCTGCAACTGCTCGGTGCTCGCCCCGTTCTCCTGACACCAGCGGATCAGATCCTCACGGGAGACGGGATACTCCAACCCGGCGAGGTACTCGTGCAGGGCGGCACCGCTGTCGGTCATGCTGTGCGGACTACCCGCGTAGCTGCCCCGGCACACCCCCGGCGGGCCACCGCGTTTGCCCGTCGGGGTGCCGGGTAGCCGCAGGCATGCTGGTACAGCGGCTCGGCGCGCCGAGCGACCTCGATCCGTTGCTGGAGCGTGTCCGGGACGCGCGGGTGGTGATGATCGGGGAGGCGACGCACGGCAGTTACGACTACTACCGCATCCGGGAGCAGTTGACCCGCCGTCTGGTCGCCGAGTGCGGTTTCTCCTTCGTGGCGGTGGAGGGCGACTGGCCGGACTGCGACCGGGTGCACCGTTCGGTGACCGGTGCCCCGGGAGCGGCGGCCGAGCCGCAGACCGCCCTGGAGGGGTTCGAACGGTGGCCGACGTGGATGTGGGCCAACGCCGAGGTGGCCCGCTTCTGTCGTTGGCTGCGGGCCTGGAACATGGACCGGGCCGAGACCGCCCGGGTCGGCTTCCACGGGCTCGACGTCTACAGCCTCTGGGAGTCGATGCAGGCGATCTTCGACTACCTCGGTGAGGAGGAGCCGGCGTCGCTGGAGATCGCCCAGGACGCCTACCGGTGCTTCGAGCCGTACGGCAAGCGGGTCGAGGAGTACGGCGCGGCGAGCCGGTTCGTCTCCGCCCGGTGCGAGCAGGAGGTGATCCGGCTGCTGGCGCGTACCCGGGAACACGCCGCCGCCGACGGGCCGGACGCCTTCTCGGCCTGGCAGAACGCGGAGGTGGTGGCCGGCGCGGAGCGCTACTACCGGGAGATGGTCGCCGGTGGGCCGGGCTCGTGGAACGTCCGGGACATCCACATGACCGACACCCTGGATCGCCTGCTCGACCGCTACGGGCCGGGCGCCCGGGGTGTGGTGTGGGCGCACAACACGCACGTCGGTGACGCGCGGGCGACCGACATGGCCGCCGACGGGATGGTGAACATCGGCCAGTTGGCCCGGGAACGCCACGGCCCGGACCAGGTGGCGCTGATCGGCTTCGGCAGTTGGCGGGGCACGGTGATCGCCGCGCCGCGCTGGGGTTCGCCGGCGGAGGCGATGGTGGTGCCACCGGCCCGGCCCGGTTCGCTCGAACATCGGCTGCACGAACTGATGCCGGAGCGGGCGGTGCTCGTCTTCGGCGGGCCGGACCAGCCGGGTTGGGTCACCGACACGCTCGACCACCGGGCGATCGGGGTGGTGTACGACCCGTCGTTCGAGTCGTGGGGCAACTACGTGCCGACCCGGCTGGGGGAGCGCTACGACGCCTTCATCTGGTGCGACGAGACCACCGCCCTGCATCCGTTGCCCGCCCTGGCCGCCCCGGGCGAGATGGAGACCTACCCGGCCGGCGTCTGAGCCGGCGTCGACCCGGCCCGCCACCCGACGTGCGGTGGAGGGCCGGGTCGACGTGCGGGTCAGGCGCCGGCACCGACCTTGTCGTCGAGCCGGGCGCGCAGCTTCTCGCCCTCGATGTCGACGTTCGGCAGCGCCCGGTCCAGCCAGCGGGGCAGCCACCAGGCCACCTTGCCGAGCAGCGACATCACCGCCGGCACGATGGTCATCCGGACCACGAAGGCGTCGATGGCCACGCCGATGGCGAGCGCGAAGCCCATCGACTTGATCACCGGGTCGTCGAGGAAGATGAAGCCGCCGAAGACCGAGGTCATGATCAGGGCGGCGGCGGTGACCACGCGCGCGCCGTGCCCCATCCCGTTGATGGTGGCCTGCTGGGCGGTGTCGCCGTGGACGAAGTCCTCCCGCATCCGGGAGACCAGGAACACCTCGTAGTCCATGGCCAGGCCGAACAGGATGCCGATCAGCAGGATCGGCAGGAAGCTGATCAGGGGACCGGGAGTGTCCAGGCCGACCAGGTCGGCGAGGTGCCCCTGCTGGAAGACCGCGACCGTGATGCCGAAGGTGGCGGCGACGGTGAGCAGGAAGCCCAGCGCCGCCTTGACCGGCACCAGCACCGAGCGGAACACCAGCATCAGCAGCAGGATCGACAGGCCGACCACCAGCGCCAGGTAGATCGGCAGCGCGTCGGAGAGCTTCTCGGAGATGTCGATGCCGATCGCGGTAACCCCGGTGAGCAGCACGTCGGCGCCCTGGATGTCACCGACGGCGGTGCGGATGTCGTGCACCATCGTCTCGGTGGCCGGGTCGGTCGGACCGGTCTGCGGGATCACCCCGAGCAGCGCGGTCCGGCCGTCCGGGCTGAGCTGCGGCGGGGCCACGGCGAGCACGTTGTCGGTGCGCTGGACCAGGGCGGTGACCTGCGGGATGGCGGCGGCGGTGGCACCGGCGTCGTCGCCGGCGACAACCACCGCGAGCCGGCCGGTGAAGCCCGGTCCGAAGCCCTCCGTGATCAGGTCGTTGGAGACCCGCGCTGCCGAGCCGACCGGCGCGGTACCGGCGTCGGGCAGCGCCAGACGCATGTCCGGCGCCGGCAACGCGAGCAGTCCCAGGCCGAGCAGACCGACCAGGATCACCGGAATCCGGAACCGGGTGATCAGCCGGGCCCACCGGAAGCCGAACGCCGAGGTGTCCTCGCTGCCGTTGGTGGCGGTCTCCGGTGCCGCGCGGTGGGTGGTCACGTCGCTGCGGCGGGCGGCGTCGTCCGGCAGGTCATCGGCGGTCAGCGCCACCGGCACCGACGAGCGCAACCGGCGGGGCAGCACCCGGCGGCCGGCGAAGCCGAGCAGCGCCGGTTGCAGGGTGATCGCCACCAGCACCGCGACGGTGACGGTGCCGGCGGCGGCCAGACCCATCACGGTCAGGAACGGGATGTTCACCACGGCGAGACCGGCCAGGGCGATGACCACCGTGGCTCCGGCGAAGGTCACCGCCGAGCCGGCGGTGCCGACCGCCCGGCCGATCGCCTCGTCCGCCGGCATGCCGTCGAGCAGGTTCTGCCGATACCGCGAGGTGATGAAGAGCGAGTAGTCGATGCCGACGGCCAGGCCGAGCATCAACGCGAGGATGGGTGCGGTGCTGGTCAGCTCGATGACGCCGCTCAGCGCGAAGAGGCCGGCCATGCCGACGCCGACGCCGATGAGCGCGTTGAGCATGGTCATGCCCGCGGCCACCAGCGAGCCGAAGGTGACCACCAGGACGACGAGGGCCACCGCGACGCCGATCGCCTCGGTGGAGCCGACCTCGGGCTCGGTGTTGAGCACCTCACCGCCGGGCGCCACCTGCCAACCCTGGGCCTCGGCCTGGGCGCCGAGCTGCTCGTACGCCTCCCGCTGTTCCTCGGTGATCTGGTCGGCACCGTCGTTGAACTGCACCTGGATCAGCGCGTACTGGCCGTCGGGAGAGACCGAGCCGACCTGGAACGGGTCGACGGCGGCGAGCACACCGGGGACGGTCGTGGCCTCCTGGACGATCGACTGGATCGCCGCCTGGCCGTCGGGCGTGCCGAGCTGCCCCGGCGCGGGTGCCTTGACCGCGATGGTGCCAGTGGCGCCGGCTGCCGCCGGGAACTGCTCGTTCAGCAGGTCGAGCGCACGCTGTGACTCCGTGCCGGGCATGGTGAAGTTGCTGGCCGTCGGGCCGCGCAGGGTCGCTGCTGCCAGGCCGAGCCCGACGAGTACGACGAGCCAGATCGCGGCGACGAGTCGCCGCCGACGCATCGATCCCCGGCCAAGCCGGTAGAGCAGGGTCGCCATGAGGTCCTTTCCCTCGGTCGTGGATGGTGGGACGGGTCAGTGGGCGGGCGGTTCGAGCGCCCGGCGCAGCAGGGCCAGCAGCGCGTCGCCCAGTTCCTGGTCGGGCACGTCGGCGAACTGGCCGCAGGTCTCGGCGATGCCAGCCAGCAGCACCAGCGCGGTGATCCGGGCGGCGGCCCGCTCGGGCCGCCCGGCGAGTGCGTCGATCAACCGTTCGGAGATCTGCTGGATGTGGGCGAAGCCGGGCTGTTGCAGCAGTTCCGGGAACTCGCCCCGGAGCAGAGCGATCTCACCGCGGAACCGGACCGCGAGGTCGACGAAGCCCTCGGCGGCGACCCGCTGCGCGGCGGCCGGCCCGGGCTGGTCGGCGATCCGGTCGTCGAGTGACCGCAGCACCTCGATCGCGGGTGCCATCAGCTCGGTGAGGATGGCCTCCTTGTTGGCGAAGTGGTACAGCACCGCCGCCTTGGAACAGCCCACCTCGGTGGCGATGTCCTGCAACGACGTGCCCCGGTAGCCGGTGGCGGCGAAGCGTCTCGCCGCCGCCGCGAGGATCTCGCCGTGCGTCTGCGGGGTGGTGCGGGCCATGACTCTCAGCATGCCTGACCGATCGGTCAGAGCTGACCGATCGGTCAGATCAGTGGCGTTTCCCACAACCGGCGATGCCGAATTGGCTCTCCGGACGGGCGCCGAGTCGGGCCGAGAATCGGGTCATGAGCGACTCGACGGCGGCCCGGGCGGTCGCGCTTCGTGCCCTGCACCGCCCCGGCGACCCGCTGGTGCTCCCCAATGCCTGGGACGCCGCCTCGGCCCGGGCGGTGGTCGACGCCGGTTTTCCGGCAGTGGCCACCGGCAGCGCCGCCGTCGCCGATTCGCACGGGTACGCCGACGGCGAGCGAATCCCGCCGGGCGAGATGTTCGCCGCCGTGACCCGGATCGCCCGCGCGGTCGCCGTCCCGGTCACCGCCGACGTGGAGCGGGGCTACGGTCTGCGCCCGGACGAACTGGTCGCCCGGTTGCTCGACGCCGGGGCGGTCGGGCTCAATCTGGAGGATTCGGATCCGCGTACCGGCGTCTTGATCGATGCGGAGGAACAGGCCGACCTGCTGGCCGGGGTGCGGGCCGCGGCGGAGGACGCCGGGGTGGCGGTGGTGGTCAACGCCCGGACGGACGTCTTCCTACGGCCCGGTGCAGAGCCGGCCGACCGGCTCGCCGAGGCGATCCGCCGGGCGCGTCGCTACCTGGCGGCCGGGGCAGACTGCGTCTACCCGATCCTGCTGGCCGACCCGACGCAACTGCGGAGCTTCGTGCAGGCCGTGGCGGCACCGGTGAACGTGCTGGCCCGCCCCGACGGACCGGGGCGGACGGCACTGGCCGCCCTGGGCGTGGCCCGGATCAGCTACGGCTCCGGCCTGTACGCGGCGACCCGCGCCCACGCCGCCCGGCTGCTCGCCGCCGTCGCCGCCGGTGAGCCTCGCGGTGGGCGGTCGGGAACCCTCCTCCCATGGAGCCTGTCGAGCTGACGGCGTCAACGGATCACCTGCGGGTTCCGGTTGACCGCAAGGCGTCCGGCCGGGATGGTGATCGGGTGGGGGCTGACGAGACCCGGGACGGGGTCGCGCTTACCAACCTCGACCAGCCGTTGTTCGACGGGTCGGGCGCGAGCAAGCGCGACCTGGTCGACTACCTCGACGCGGTGGCCGACCGGATCGTCCCGCAGTTGCGCGGCCGTCCGCTGTCGGTGGTCCGGGTGCGCCCGGGACAGCCGCAGTTCATGCAGAAGAACCTGCCGCGGTACACCCCGGACTGGGTATCTCGGGTGTCGATCTGGGCCGAGGCGTCCCGCCGGGAGATCGCGTACGCGCTCTGCGACGACCGCCGTACCCTGCTCTGGTTCGCCAACCAGCGGGCCGTCGAGTACCACCCCACCCTGGCCACGGTCGGGGACCTGAGCCGTACCACCCACCTGGTGCTGGACCTCGATCCGCCGGAGGGTGGTGGGTTCGCGGCCGGGGTGGCGGCCGCGCTGCTGGTCCGGCAGGCCCTCGCCGACGCCGGGCTGGCCGGCGCGGTGAAGACCAGCGGCGCCAAGGGGGTGCACGTCTTCGTCCCGGTCGAGCCCGGCCCCGACGCCGAGGAGTTGGCCGCGGCCACCCGGGCCCTCGCGGTTCGGGCGGAACGACTGGATCCGGCGCTGGCGACCACCGCCTTCATCCGCGAGGACCGGGGCGGCAAGGTCTTCGTCGACCCCACCCGCACCGGCGGCGCGACAGTCGTGTCGGTGTACAGCCCCCGACTGCGTCCCGGCGTGCCGGTCTCCTTCCCGGTGGCCTGGGATGACCTGGCGTCCGTGACCCCGGCGGACTTCACCATCCGGACGGTCCCGGCGCTGGTGACGCAGCGGGATCCGTGGACCGGGCTGATGCCGCCGCCGCAGCGGCTCCCCGCCGACCTGATCGAGGAAGGGCGGGCCATTCCGGTGCCACGGGTGCAGGCCATGCACGAGGGCCGCCGTCGGGCCCGCGCCCGGCGCGCCGCCGCGGACTGAACAGCACGAGCGCCCCCGCCGGTCTTCCTGCCGCAGGCACGCCGATGGGCCGGACCGTGGCGGCGGTCCGGCCCATCGGCTGGTCGAGCGGATCAGAGCATCCAGCGGTGGCGCTGCACGAAGGGCAGGCGGGCCCAGAGCCGGCCCAGACCCCAGGTGTGCCCGGCGTACGCGGCGGCCAGGGCGACCAGGACCACGGCGTAGATCAGGTGGTAGTCGACCACCGGGTTGGTGGAACCGGTCGGGTCGCCACCGGCGGTGAACCGGGCCAGCGGGAACTCGGCCAGCCACATCAGCGCCATCATCAGGGTGCCCGAGGCGGCCGCCACCCGCAGGCCGACGCCGGCGATCAGGGCGAGGCCGATGGCGGCCAGCCCGACCATGAAGAGTGCGTTCGCCCACCAGGTCCCGGCGATCGTGTGGGCCACCGACTGCAACGGTCCCACCTCGACGTTGGCGAGGAACCCCTTGGTCGGCGATCCGCCGTTGATCCAGGCCCGCTCGGTCGGGGTGGCGTAGCCGAGGCCGAAGGTCTTGTCGAGGAAGGCCCAGAGGAAGACGAGGCCGGTGGAGATCCGCAGCACGGCGAGGGCCCGGGCGGCGGTCGTGGTCAGCATGGCGCCGGGCAGTTCGGCGTGCTCGAGCGGGCGCTCGATCGAGCGGTGGGTGCCCTGGTGGACGGTCATCGTTGCCTCCGTGGTCAGCTTCTTTACCTGACCACTGTCGCCCCCCGGCGGGTCGTCGCGCGCGGGCCGGAACACCCGAAGCCGCCAGGACCAAGGTCCCGACATGGGCAGGCCGCTCAGCTGACGGCCGCTACAACAGAGCCGCGATCGTTCTGGCGCACGCGATCGACTCGGTGTGGGTGGTGTCGACCTCCACGTCGTACACCACACCCCGGTGCACCACGTCGGCCTGTGCGGCGGCCATCCCCCGGACCCGGTCGCCGCGGGCGATCTCGCGACCGGTGGCGACCTCCGCATCGCAGCGGACGCCGGCCCACAGCACGTCCAGCCCGTCGAGCACGATCCGCCACCGCTGCTGCGATCCAGCGCCGCCGAGGAAGACGTCGTCGATGATGACGCGGGCACCGGCTCGGACAGTGGCAGCGACCCCAGCCATCCAAGCCTGCTGCAGCCGGTCGAACTCCGGCCCGATGATGACGGTGCCGTCGGCTGCGAAGTCGATGCTCTCCGGCGAGCGCATGGTCGCAGGCATCGCCTCGATGAGCCGGTCTACCCCAACGGCGAGCCACGGTTCCGGCAGGATCGCCTGCAGGCACCGAATGATTCCGGACTTTCCCGCACTCGATCCGCCATTGAGCACGATCACCTGCGTTGGCATGTGGCCACGGTACGGCTCGGGATGCGGTCGAACCACTGCAAGATCTTCCAGAAGAAGGTGCCCCCGGCAGGATTCGAACCTGCGCCCCCGCCTCCGGAGGGCGGTGCTCTATCCCCTGAGCTACGGGGGCTCAGCGACTGGAGAAGACTAGCAAACGGCTCTCCCGATCGCCCAATCGGTATCGGCGCGTCAGGCGGCGAGTGCGCGTCCGCAGCTGGGCAGCGGGTGCGGCACGATGCGCCGGGGGAGTCGGCGTGGCCATTCGTTGCGGGCCCAGGAGCCGTCCACGATCAGGTGTACGGTGCGCCGCTCGGCCCCGCTGAGTCGGTGCACGAACTCCCGGGGCAGTGGTGGGTCGACCGACGGGGTGGTGACCATGAACCGGACCCGCCCTCGCGAGGAGACCGCCGAGATGACGTCGGCCGCCGGCATGGTGCCCCGCAGCCGGACCCGGCCGACCCAGTAGACCTCGGCCAGGTGTTCCTGGGCCGCCCGGGTGATCGCCGGGTACTCGCTGCGGACCCAGCGTTCGACCGCCCCGACGCAGAGCCCGCAGGCCCGTTCGCGGGGCTCGCGCGGGCCCAACCCCCAGGCCCGCAGGTACGCCCCGACGACCCCAACGTCCAGCGTCAGACCGAACTGCTGCTGGATGAGGGCGTGCAGACTCTGGCGGGTCCACAGCTCCTCGTCCAGACCGAACGCGTCGGGGTGGACGCCCCGAAGGGTGTCGATCAGTTCGAGTTCCTGTTCGCGGCTGAGTGTTCCCGGCTCACCCTGCCGCTGTCCGCGACGGACGGCTGCCACCGCTCCGTCACCGCCGATGGTGTGGCGTCGGCACCAACTGGTGACCGAACGCCGCGCGTCTCTGAGTGCAACCCCCACGTCCCGGACAACGAGTGCACTTCGCTCCAAGTAACCCCTAGAGGGAAAATCGGTCTTATGTCCTCAAGGTGGGGCGGAGAAGGCGAACTCGCTGGCACCTGGATGCCTACGCGCCGCCGCCCCGCTCGGTCGACGAGCGGGGCGGCGAGGTTGGTCAGCCAGACGAAGGGGTCAACCGTCGGCAGGGGTCATCCGGCGCAGCTCGTTGATCTCCTTCTGCTGTGCCTGCTTCGATGCCTCGGCCAACCGGACCACCTCGGGCCGGTCCGAGACCTTGAGCACCCCGTCGGCCATGTGCACGCCGCCAAGATGGTGATCGATCATCAGCTTGATGAAGAGTCGGTCGACCTCGACGCCCTGGGCCTCGTGCAGTTGGGTGATCTCCTCGCGGGTCGCCATGCCCGGCATCAGCCCGTCCGGGCCCACCGGCACCGCGTCGGGCATCCACTCCATCGCGGGCCGTGAACCGGTGGGCAGCAACTCCCACTCCTGCAACCAGCGCTGCATGTGACCGATCTGAGCCTGCTGGGTCAGGGCCATGTCGTAGCCCATCTGCCGGATCGCCGGATTCTGCGCCTTGGCGTACGCGATCATCGCCATCTCCACCGCCTGGGCGTGGTGTCGGGACATGTCCCGGGCGAAGCCGGCCTCGGCCGAGTCGTCACCTGGAGCCCGGTCCGACACCAGGGTCGCGGCCGTCCACCCGATGCCGAGCAGCAGGACCGCCGCCATGACCAGGGTCAGGTAGCGCAGCGCCCGGGACGGCCGGTGGAGTTCGGTGCCGTTGCGCTCCGCCGGGGTCGCCTCCTGGATAGCGCTGGGCATGTCAGCCACCCGTCGGCGGAGCCAACTCGCGCGGCTCGGTGCCGGTGCCGGTGGTGTAGTTGCCGGAGGAGCAGGGCACGCCCGGCTCGATCGAGGCGTTCTGCGCCAGGGTGGTGACGAACTCCTTGATCCGCGGGTCGTCGGCGCTGTCGACCTTGAGCTGGTAACCCCACGCCTGGAGCGACACGGCGGCGTCCAGCCCCTCGTACGGGCTCATCAGCATGAAGTCGTTGCCCCGGATCACGCTTGCCAACTTCTCGACATCGGCCGCGGGCAGGTCGGGGCGGTAGGTGAGCCACACCGCGCCGTGCTCCATGCTGTGCACCGCGTGCTCGGCCGCGATCGGCGCGTCGTAGACGTCGCCGAGGCAGCGCTGCCAGGCGTTGTTGTGCGCGCCGCCGACCGGCGGACTGTACTTGTATTCGATCTTGCCGGCCTGGTGCGACTCGTAGGTGAGGCTGTCCGGGTCGTCCTGGCGGTAGTTGACGATGCCCGCGATGTCGGCCGCCTTGTCCTCCCAGGACTGGCTGCCCTTGAAAGTCGCCCAGGCGCCGAATCCGATGATCGACGCGGCGAGTACGCCGACGGCGACGAACAGGGCGATCGGTCCCCACGACCGGCCCTGGCTGACCTTCACCGGGGTGATCGGCTTACGTGGCCCCTTGCCGCCCCCCGCGCGCTGGGCCGAGCCGGCCTTGCCCGGGCCAGCCTTGGCTCCGGTCGCCTTGGCGCCGGCGGCCGGCCGTCCCGCCGCCGGCTTCTTGCCGGTGCTGACCACGGTCGGGCGGCGCTCTGGGCCGCCCGGGGTGCTGATACTCATCGTGCCTCGTCAGGTCGGTCGGTCAGGGGCTCTGGCGGGCCGGGTTCGGTTGCTGGGTCGCCGCCGCGGGGACCGAGTCTACCCCCGATAACATGGATCGGTGACTCCTGCAGAACTCGCCGAAGCTGTCCTCGCCGCCGCTCACGCCGTCTTCGCCGACCGAGAGCTGGACCGTTCCGCGCTGCCGGGGCACACGACGGTCGAGCGACCGCGCAACCCGGAGCACGGCGACTACGCGGCCACCCTGGCGCTTCAGCTGAGCAAGAAGGTCGGCCTGCCGCCCCGGGAACTGGCCGCCGCGCTCGCCGCCGAGCTGGCCAGCACGCCGGGGATCAAGTCGGTCGAGATCGCCGGCCCGGGCTTCCTCAACATCCGACTCGACGCGGCCGCCGCGGGACAGCTCGCCCGTGCGATCGTCGAGGCGGGCGACGAGTACGGTCGCGGCGACCGGCTCGCCGGCCTGAAGATCAACCTGGAGTTCGTCTCGGCCAACCCGACAGGCCCCGTGCACATCGGTGGCGTCCGTTGGGCGGCGGTCGGCGACGCGTTGAGCCGGCTGCTGCGAGCGACCGGCGCGGAGGTCGGCACCGAGTACTACTTCAACGACGCCGGTTCGCAGATCGACCGCTTCGCCCGCTCGCTGCTGGCCGCCGCCCGCAACGAGCCGGCGCCGGAGGACGGCTACGGCGGTGCGTACATCGCCGAGATCGCCGAGCAGGTCACCGCCCGGCGGCCCGACGTGCTGGCCCTGGACGACGCCGCCGCCCAGGAGGTCTTCCGGGTCGAGGGTGTCGCGTTGATGTTCACCGAGATCAAGTCCTCGCTGCGGGACTTCGGGGTCGAGTTCGACACCTACTTCAACGAGAAGGACCTGCACGATCGCGGCGAGCTGGAGCACGCCCTGACCCGGCTTCGCGAGCAGGGCCACCTCTTCGACTACGACGGCGCCACCTGGCTGCGGACCACCGACTTCGGCGACGACAAGGACCGGGTGCTGCGCAAGTCCAACGGTGAGTGGACCTACTTCGCCGCCGACTGCGCCTACTACCTCGACAAGCGGGAACGGGGCTTCGACCGGGTCGTGATCATGCTGGGGGCGGACCACCACGGCTACGTCGGCCGGATGAAGGCGATGGCCGCCTGCTTCGGCGACGACCCCGAGCAGACGCTGGAGATCCTCATCGGCCAGCTGGTGAACCTGGTCCGCGACGGCGCGCCGGTCCGGATGAGCAAGCGGGCCGGCACCGTGGTGACCCTGGAGGACCTGGTCGACGCGATCGGGGTGGACGCCTCCCGCTACGCGCTGGCCCGGTACTCCAGCGACTCGCCGATCGACATCGACATCGAGTTGTGGACCCGGGCCACCCGGGACAACCCGGTCTACTACGTGCAGTACGTGGCGGCCCGCACGGCAAGCGTCGGCCGCAACGCCGCCGAGGTCGGCCTCACCCGGGGCGACGCGGCGTCGTTCCGGCCCGAGCTGCTCGACCACGACAAGGAGAACGAGCTGCTCAAGGCGCTTGCCGAGTTTCCCGCCGTGGTGGCCGCCGCCGCCGAGCTGCGGGAGCCGCACCGGGTGGCCCGGTTCCTGGAGGACCTGGCCGGGGCCTACCACCGGTTTTACGACAACTGCCGGATCCTGCCCCGGGGCGACGAGGCCGTCACCGACCTGCACCGGGCGCGACTCTGGCTCAACGACGCGACCCGGGTGGTCATCGCCAACGGGCTGCGTCTGCTCGGCGTCTCGGCGCCGGAGCGGATGTAGTCGTGAGCGCGAGAAGTGAGGCCGCGGGTCCCGCGGTCGCGAATCCAGGGAGGCACTGATGCGGGCGCACGAGGCGGGCGCGCTGCACGGCGACATCGGCAACCGGGGGCCGGCCTGGCTGCGTACCCCGGACGACGTCAACGCCCTGGTGCCGCAGTTGTGGCCGCGCCACGTGACGCGCGGCACCGACGGCGCGCTCACCGTCGCGGGCCTGGGCGTACGCGACATCGCCGCCGAGTTCGGCACCCCGGTGTACGTGCTCGACGAGGACGACCTCCGCTCGCGCTGCCGGGACTTCCAGGCGGCCTTCCCGGACGAGGACATCTACTACGCCGGCAAGGCCTTCCTCTGCCGGGCGGTGGTCCGGATGATCGCCGAGGAAGGCATGTTCCTCGACGTGTGCAGCGGCGGGGAACTGGCCGTGGCGCTGGCCGGCGGGATGCCGCCGGAACGGATCGGCTTCCACGGCAACAACAAGTCGGTGGCCGAGCTGACCCGGGCCCTCGACGTCGGCGTGGGCAGGATCATCGTCGACTCGTTCCACGAGATCGAGCGGCTCACCGCGTTGGCCCGCGAACGCGGCGTACGGCCCCGGGTGCTGATCCGGGTCACCGTCGGGGTGGAGGCGCACACCCACGAGTTCATCGCCACCGCCCACGAGGACCAGAAGTTCGGCTTCTCCCTCGCGGGTGGGGCGGCCCTGACGGCGGCGCTGCGCGTGCTCGACGAGGACGTGCTGGAGCTGCGTGGCCTGCACTCGCACATCGGCTCGCAGATCTTCGACACCAGCGGCTTCGAGGTCTCCGCCCGTCGGGTGCTGGCCCTGCAGGCGCAGATCCGCGACGCCCGCGGCGTCGAACTGCCCGAGCTGGACCTCGGCGGTGGTTTCGGCATCGCATACACCTCGCAGGACGATCCCGCCGCCCCGCACGACCTGGCCAAGCGGCTACGCAAGATCGTGGACTCGGAGTGCGCGGCGGAGCGGCTGGCCACCCCGCACCTGTCCATCGAGCCGGGCCGGGCGATCGTCGGCCCGGCCGTGTTCACCCTCTACGCGGTGGGTACGGTCAAGGATGTCGACGGCATCCGGACGTACGTCAGCGTCGACGGCGGGATGAGCGACAACATCCGGACCGCCCTGTACGACGCGTCGTACTCGGCGACCCTGGCCTCTCGGGCGAGCGCCGCCGGGCCGATGCTCGCCCGCGTGGTGGGAAAGCACTGTGAGTCCGGGGACATCGTGGTGAAGGATGAATTCCTGCCCGCCGACGTGCAGCCCGGAGATCTTGTCGCGGTGCCCGGCACGGGCGCGTACTGCCGCAGCATGGCCAGCAACTACAACCACGTGCCCCGCCCCGGCGTGGTCGCGGTGCGCAACGGCCGGGCCCGGCTGATCGTTCGACCGGAGACCGAAGAGGACCTGCTCGCTTTGGATGTGGGATGACGTCACCTGTACGCCTCGCCCTGCTCGGCTGCGGCACCGTCGGTGCCGAGGTGGTCCGGCTGCTGCACGAGCAGTCGGCGGACCTCGCCGCCCGCGTCGGTGCTCCGTTGGAGATCGCCGGCATCGCCGTACGCCGGATCGGGCGCGACCGCGGCGACCTTCCCGTCGACCCGGCCCTGTTCACCACCGACGCGCTCGGGCTGATCAAGCGGGACGACGTCGACGTGGTGGTCGAGGTGGTCGGTGGCATCGAGCCGGCGCGCGGCTGGCTGGTGGAGGCGTTGCGGGCCGGCAAGAGCGTGGTCACCGCCAACAAGGCGTTGCTCGCCGAGGACGGCGGTGCCCTGCACGACGCGGCGGCGGAGGGCGGCGGCGACCTCTACTACGAGGCGTCCGTGGCCGGGGCCATCCCGCTGCTGCGACCGCTGCGGGAGTCGCTGCACGGTGACCGCATCACCCGGGTCACCGGCATCGTCAACGGCACCACCAACTTCATCCTCTCCGCGATGCACGCCACCGGTGCCGGGTTCGCCGAGGCGCTGGAGGAGGCGACCGAGCTGGGGTACGCCGAGGCCGACCCCACGGCCGACGTGGAGGGCTTCGACGCCGCCGCCAAGGCGGCCATCCTCGCCTCGCTGGCCTTCCACAGCCGGGTCGCCGCCGCCGACGTGCACCGCGAGGGCATCACCGAGGTCACCGCCGCGGACGTGGCCAGCGCCAAGGCGATGGGCTGCACGATCAAACTCCTCTGCATCGCCGCGCGTGGTGCCGACGGGCAGGGCCGGGAGACGGTGAGCGTCCGGGTGCACCCGGCGATGATCCCGGTCACCCACCCCCTGGCCAGCGTCGGCGACGCGTTCAACGCGGTCTTCGTCGAGGCCGAGGCGGCCGGGCAGTTGATGTTCTACGGACGCGGTGCCGGTGGGGCGCCGACCGCCAGCGCGGTGCTCGGCGACGTGGTGGCGGTGGCCCGCAACCGGCTCGCCGGGGTCCGCGCGGCCAGCGAGTCCGCGTACGCCGACCTGCCGGTGCGGCCGATGGGTGAGGCGCTCACCCGCTACCACATCAGCCTCGACGTGGCCGACCGGCCCGGTGTGCTGGAGTCGGTGGCCGGGGTGTTCGCCCGGCACGACGTCTCGATCGCCACCGTCCGTCAGGTGCCGGCCGCCGGTGCCGCCGGGGCGGCCGGTGACGCCGTCCTGGTCATCGTGACCCATGTCGCGCCGGACGCGGCGCTCGCGGCGACCGTGCGGGAACTGCGTGGGCTGGACATCGTCCGGGCGGTGGCGAGCGTGCTGCGGGTCGAGGGCGGGCTGTGAGCGCCCGGGTCAATCGCGGAGGCGAGGAGAGCGTGATGTGGCGTGGTCTGATCGACGCCTACCGGGATCGGTTGCCGGTCACCGAGGCCACGCCGGTGGTCACCCTGCACGAGGGGAACACTCCGCTGCTGCCGGCGCCGGTGCTCTCCGCCCGGCTCGGCTGCGACGTGTACCTCAAGGTGGAGGGTGCCAACCCGACCGGCTCCTTCAAGGACCGGGGCATGACGATGGCCGTCTCCAAGGCGGTCGAGGCCGGCAACAAGGCGATCATCTGCGCCTCCACCGGTAACACCTCCGCCTCCGCCGCCGCGTACGCGGCCCGGGCCGGGATGACCTGCGCCGTGCTGGTGCCGCAGGGCAAGATCGCGCTGGGCAAGCTGGCGCAGGCGCTCGTGCACGGCGCCAAGCTGCTCCAGGTCGACGGCAACTTCGACGACTGTCTGGCGCTGGCCGCCAAGCTCGCCCAGGACTACCCGGTCGCACTCGTCAACTCGGTGAACATCGACCGGCTGCACGGCCAGAAGACGGCCGCCTTCGAGATCGTCGAGGCGCTCGGCGACGCGCCCGACATCCACTGCCTGCCGGTGGGCAACGCCGGCAACATCTCCGCCTACTGGATGGGTTACGCGGAGGACCATGACGCCGGCAACGCCAGCCGGCTACCGAAGATGTACGGCTTCCAGGCGGCTGGGGCGGCGCCGATCGTGACCGGGCAGGTGGTGGCCGAGCCGTCCACCATCGCCACGGCCATCCGGATCGGCAACCCCGCGAGTTGGACGAAGGCCCTGGACGCGCGGGACACCTCCGGGGGCCTGATCGAGGCGGTCACCGACCGGGAGATCCTGGCGGCGTACCGGCTGCTGGCCCGGGAGGTCGGTGTCTTCGTGGAACTGGGCAGCGCGGCGAGCGTCGCCGGCCTGCTCCAGCAGGCCGCCGCCGGCCGGGTGCCGGCCGGGGCGACGGTGGTCTGCACGGTCACCGGGCACGGTCTGAAGGATCCGGAGTGGGCCATCTCGACCGCTCCCGCCCCCGTCACCATCGCCAACGATCCGCTCGTCGCCGCCCGCTCCCTCGACCTCGCCTGACCCCGGCACCTCCCGCCGGCGGAGAGGGACAACGGCGATCCGCCGGTGCAGTCAGCTCGACAGCGCGCGGAGTACCTGGTGATGGCGGCGCCGAGCCGGTGCTGCCGTCGGCGTGATCCCCGCCCGCCCCGGAGATCGGCAGACCGACCGGGTCGGGCACACTGCTCGTACCCCTCGACCGTCTCCCTCAGGAGTGAGCCTCGCGATGTCGCTGCTCGCCAGATTCAGCCTCGCCAACCGAGGGCTGGTAGCCCTCATCGCGGTGGTGACCACGGCCTTCGGTGCGTACGCCGTGCCATCACTGAAGCAGCAACTCCTACCGTCACTGGAGTTCCCCGCCGCATTCATCGTGGCCCAGTACCCCGGTGCCGCACCGGAGGTCGTCGAGTCCGAGGTCGCCGAGCCGATCGAGGACAGCCTGCGCGGCATCTCCGGTCTCGACTCGGTCATCTCGACCTCCCGCGAGGGCCTGACCACCATCCAGGTGCAGTACGAGTTCGGTACCGAACTCGACGACATGGTCAGCAGGATGCAGACCGCGATCAACCGGACCAGCCTGCCGGAGGGCGTCGACCCGCAGGTGATCGCGGGCAGCACCGACGACCTGCCGGCGGTGGTGCTGGCCGCGTCCGGCGACGACGACGAGCGGATCCTCGCCGGCAAGCTACGGGACACCGTGGTGCCGGAACTGGCAGCGATCGACGGCGTACGCGGTGTCGAGCTGACCGGAGTCCGGGACGAACTGGTGGTGATCACTCCGGATCCGGCGAAGCTGGCGAAGGCGAAGGTGCAGCCGACCGCGATCGGCACGGCGTTGCAGGCCAACGGCGTGGCGGTGCCCGCCGGTGCCGTGCTGGACGGCCAGCGCACCCTGCCGGTGCAGGTGGGCGCCCCGCTGACCACCCTGGACGAGCTGCGGGACGTGATCGTCGCTCCGCCGGTCAAGAAGGCCGGACCGGTCCGCCTCGGTGACGTCGCCACGGTCGAGGAGCAACTCGCCCCGGCCACCGCCATCACCCGTACCAACGGCCGGGAGAGCCTCGGCATCGCGGTCACCGCCGACCCGGACGGCAACGCGGTGGAGATCTCGCACGCGGTCGCCGACCGGCTCGCCGACCTGCGGTCCGCCACGGGTGCCGAGTTGACCGTCGTGCTCGACCAGGCGCCGTTCGTGGAGAAGTCCATCAAGACGCTGAGCACCGAGGGCCTGCTGGGTCTGATCATGGCCGTGGTGGTCATCCTGGTGTTCCTGCTGTCGGTGCGTTCCACACTGGTCACCGCGGTCTCCATCCCGCTGTCGGTGGTGGTGGCGCTGATCGCCCTCTGGATCGGTGACTACTCGCTCAACCTGCTCACCCTCGGCGCGTTGACGGTCGCGGTCGGCCGGGTGGTGGACGACTCGATCGTCGTGCTGGAGAACATCAAGCGGCACCTGACCTACGGGGGGCCGAAACGGCCGGCGATTCTCACTGCCGTCCGCGAGGTGGCCGGTGCGGTGACCGCGTCGACGTTGACCACGGTGGCCGTCTTCGCGCCCATCGCCCTGGTCGGTGGCTTCGTCGGGCAGCTCTTCGCACCCTTCGCGATCACGGTCACCGTGGCGCTGCTCGCCTCGCTGCTGGTGTCGCTGACGGTGATCCCGGTGCTCGCCTACTGGTTCCTCAAGCCGGTCAGCGCCGCGGCCGACGGAGCGGCGGTCCGGCGGGCGGCGGAGGAGCGCGAGCTGCGCAGCCCGTTGCAGCGGGCGTATCTGCCGGTCATCCGGTTCGCCACCGGGCGGCGGGCCTACCGGTGGGCGACCCTGGCGGCGGGACTGCTGGTGCTGTTCGGCACCTTCGGGTTGGCCCGGCAGTTGGAGACGAACTTCCTCGACGACTCCGGTCAGGACACCCTCAACATCCGCCAGGAACTGCCGGTCGGCACCGGGTTGGCCGGCACCGACGCGGCGGCCCGGCGGGTCGAGGCGGTGCTGGCGGACACTCCGGGTATCGACTCGTACCAGGTCACCGCCGGTGGCGGCGACACACCCTGGGCCGGCAGCGCCGGCAACAACGTGGCCAACTACGCCCTGCGGCTCGGCGAAGAGACCGACGCGAAGGCGATGCGGGGCGTGCTGCGGGACCGGTTCACGGCGCTCGGATCCGAAGCCGGCGAGATCACCTTCCCGGCCGGCCAGGGCGGGGCGTCCGCCAACGAACTGGCGGTCATCGTCCGGGCCGCCGATCCCGAGGTGCTGGCCGCCGCCGCGAAGCAGGCCGAGACGGCGCTGACCGGCATCGGCGGGGTCGAGGACGTCTCGACCACCCTGGCCGAGCGGGTACCCCGGATCGACGTGACGGTCGACCGCGTGGCGACCAGCCGGGCCGGGCTCACCGAGGCCGCCGTCGGTCAGCTGGTGTCGCAGTCCTTCCGGGGTACGCCGCTGGGTCAGGTGACCGTCGACGGCGCCGCCCGGGACGTGGTGCTGCGCCTGTCGGCGGCACCGCCGATGACCGTGGCGGAGCTGCGGGCCCTGCCGGTGGGCGGGGTCAAGCTGGACGACATCGCCGACGTCACCGAGACCACCGGCCCGCAACAGGTGCGACGGATCGACGGCGAGCGCAGCGTCTCGGTGACCGGCACGGTCACCGGCTCCGACCTGGGCGCGATCAGCACCGAGCTGCAGAGTCGGCTCGACGCGATCGACGTACCGGGGGCCACGTTCTCCCTCGGCGGGGTCAGCGCCGAGCAGCGGGAGACCTTCGCCGACCTGGGCCTGGCCGTGCTGGCCGCGATCGCGATCGTTTTCCTGATCATGATGGCGACGTTCCGCAGCGTAGTGCAGGCGCTCATCCTGCTGGTCTCCATTCCGTTCGCGGCCACCGGAGCGATCGCCCTGCTGCTGGTCAGCGGCACCGCACTGAGCGTGCCGGCGCTGATCGGTGTGCTCATGCTGGTCGGCATCGTGGTGACGAACGCCATCGTGCTGCTCGATCTGGTCAACCAGTACCGAGCCCAGGGCATGGGTGTGCGGGAGGCGGTGGTCGAGGGTGGACGGCACCGGCTGCGGCCGATCCTGATGACCGCGATCGCCACCATCTTCGCGCTGACGCCGATGGCCTTCGGGCTCACCGGAGAGGGCGGTTTCATCTCGCGACCGCTGGCCATCGTGGTGATCGGCGGCCTGCTCACCTCCACCCTGCTCACGCTGATCCTGGTGCCGACGCTGTACGCCATGGTGGAGGACACCAAGGTCTCGGTGCGGGCGTGGCGACGTCGCCGCCACGGTGACCCGGCCGGTGCACCGGGTGCCGGCGAGGCCGACGACGCCGATGGCACCGCGCCGGACACCGACCGGACGCCGGTGGGTGCGCAGGCCCGTGCCGGCACGGCGGACACCGGCCGGCGGGAGAGCCGGCCGGTACCGGCGGCGCCCTCCGGGGCATTGATCGAGAACACCGACCAGTTCGAGGTGCTCCGGCTGCCGAAGACCCGCAACTCGCCGTTCCCGCCGAACGGGTGACCGGGGGTCCCCGGAGGGTCCTCGGGCCCTCCGGGGATGTTCGCGCTCCGACTCGGCCACCGACGGTGGCCGGGTATGGTCCGCTCCGTGGCGTCCACCCTCTCGGTCCTCACCCGCAACCGGAACTTCCGCAATCTCTTCCTGGCCGAACTGGTGGTCTTCGGTGCCGACTGGTTCGTCATGGTGCCGTTGCTGGTGCTGCTGCCGAAGCTGACCGGCAGCGGGGTGTGGGGTGCCCTGGTGCTCGCCGTGGACACCGGCATCGTGGCGCTGTTGCTGCCGTACACCGGCACCATCGCCGACCGCTTCGACCGGCGCACGATCATGATCGTCTCGAACGCCGCCGCGCTCGTCGGCGTCCTGCTGTTGCTCGGCGTACGCGATGCCGGCACGGCCTGGCTGGCGCTGCTCGGTATCGGCGTGGTCGCGGTGGCGAAGGCGTTCTACTCCCCGGCGGCGCAGGCGGCGCTGCCGAACGTGCTCGATCCGGACGAGCTGGCCGCGGGCAACGCGGTGGCCGGTTCGGCGTGGGGCACGATGACCGTCGTCGGCGCGTCGCTCGGTGGGGTGCTCAGCGCGGCCGCCGGGCCGTACGCCTGTTTCTGGGTCGGCGCGGTCGGGCTGGTGATCGCCGCGGGCCTGGCCACGCTCATCCGCCGCCCGTTGCAGGCAACCCGGGAACGGGGTGCGAAGCCGCCGCAGACCTGGGCGGCGATCCGCGAAGCCCTGGTCTACATCGGGCACCGTCCGCGGGTGCTGGCGCTGGTGACGGTCAAGTCGGCGGTGGGTCTCGGCAACGGTGTGTTGACCGTCTTTCCGCTGCTCGCCGGGGTGTACGGGGTCGGCGCGCTCGGTGCCGGCCTGCTGTTCGCCGTCCGTGGTGCCGGCGCGTTGGTCGGTCCGATCATGATGCGTCGGGTGCTGACCAACCGCGCCTGGCTGCTGCCCGGCCTGGCCCTGTCCATGTCGGCGTACGGACTGGCCTACCTCGGTACCTCCGTGGCCGCCTGGTTCCCGCTGGTGCTGGTCCTGGTCTTCGTGGCGCACTTCGCGGGTGGCAGCAACTGGGTGATGTCGAACTTCGCCCTGCAGGGCGAGGTGCCGGACCGGCTACGGGGTCGCGTCTTCGCCACCGACATGATGCTGGCGACCCTGGCGATCTCCGTCAGCCAGCTGGTGGTGGCCGCGGTCGTGGACATCGTCGACGAGCGTGTCGTACTGGCCGGCTGCGGCCTGGTCACCCTGGTCTACGCGATCGGCTGGCGGATCGCGACGCGGGGCCTGTCGCTCGCCGCGTCGCCACCCGCCGTCGCGGAGAACCGGTAGCGAGGTGCGGTCCGCCGGCCGTCGGTGTTCGGCGTCCCAGGTGCCGGGCGATGCTCCCCATCGGTGGCGGCTGTCCCTAGCATGGGCGGGGTGTCGACCACATTCGTCGCCGAACCGGTCCGGGTCCGGGTGCCGGCCACCAGTGCGAACCTGGGGCCGGGCTTCGACGCGCTCGGGCTGGCCCTCGCGCTCCACGACGACGTCGCCGCCGAGGTGACGGCCGGGGGCGTGACGGTGACGGTGATCGGCGAGGGAGCCGGTGATCTGCCGGTCGACGACAGCCACCTGGTGGTACGCGCCATGCGCGCGACCTTCGACGCGCTCGGTGTGCAACCGCCGGGGCTGGCGGTGGAATGCGTCAACCGCATCCCGCAGGCGCGCGGGCTCGGCTCCTCGTCGGCGGCGATCGTCGCCGGGGTGCTGCTGGCCCGGGCGCTGGTGGCGGAGGGCGCAAGTCGCCTCGGCGACGACGCGGTGCTGCGGCTGGCCGCCGAGATCGAGGGCCATCCGGACAATGTCGCACCCTGCCTGCTCGGCGGCTTCACCCTGGCCTGGACGGAGCCGGACGGTTCCCGGGCGGTGTCGCTGCCGGTGGCCCACGGCGTACGCCCCACGGTGCTGGTGCCGGCCGAGCGGGGGCTGACCGCCTCGGCCCGTGCGGCGCTGCCGGCCACCGTGCCGCACGCCGACGCCGCGTTCAACGCCGGCCGGGCGGCGCTGCTGGTGCACGCGTTGACCACGCAGCCGGCGCTGCTGCTGCCGGCGACCGCCGACCGGCTGCACCAGGGCTATCGCGCGACGTCGATGCCGGGCACGAACACCCTGGTCAACGAGCTGCGTGCGGCCGGTGTGGCGGCCGTGGTCAGTGGTGCGGGCCCCACCGTGCTCGCCCTGTCCGAGCTGCCCGTAGAATTCGACGCGGGAACAGACTGGCGGCTGCTGCGGTTGCCGGTAGATGTATGCGGGGCGCAAGTCGAACGGGGTAGACTCGGACACGCGGAGCGGGACCCTGTTGCCGCAGGTCGCAAGAGTTGATTACGCTCTAGACTTAGCACAGCCGCGAAGCATGCGATCTCCCTGCGGGTCGGCGCACCCCCGAAGCTTTCGGCGGTAAGCCCGTCACCCCTGCCTAGGCCCACGCCGCACCGCAGTCTTCACTGGTCGCCGCAGACGGCGAAACCCCGCCCACCGCTCCATCTGGTGGGTCGGGAGACCGACCGGCTGCTGTGTTAAAGACTCCCGCGAAGCGTCATGCGAGGCGGGTGTACCGAGGCCGCCCGGCCACCTGTTGTCGATTCCGGGCAGTCCCGGCCTATCGAGGGAAGGAATCCATTGAGCGACACCACCGACGTGACGTCGGATGTTTCCAACGTCGCTGGCGATGCCACCACCGCTGCCCCCGCCCGCCGCCGGCGCAGCGGCACCGGCCTGTCGGCGATGCTGCTGCCGGAGCTGCAGAGCCTGGCCGCGTCGCTCGGCATCTCGGGGACGGCTCGCATGCGCAAGGGCGAGCTGATCAGCGCGATCACCGAGCGGCAGGGCGGCACTGCCGGGGCCCCTCGACCACGGGCCGAGGTCGCGGCGGCCGCCGCACCGGTCCGCGAGGAGGTGCACGCGGAGGTACGGGACGCCGGCGAGCGGCCGGAGGCCGAACGTCGTGGCGCCGAACAGCCGGCGGCGAGCGTCGAGGCGAGGGCCGTGGCCGTACCCGGCGGAGCCGGACCGCCGTGGCGGAACCGCGCGCCGAGGAGGCCGCCGCCGAGGGCGAGCGGTCCGAGGGCCAGTCCGGCCGTGACCGTGGCGCCGACCGCGCCGACCGTGCCGAGCGGGGCGACCGTGCCGAGCGCGGTGAGCGTGCCGAGCAGGGCGACCGTGCCGAGCGCGGTGAGCGTGCCGAGCGGGGCGACCGTGCCGAGCGCGGTGAGCGCGGTGACCGTGCCGAGCGCGGTGACCGTGCCGAGCGCGGTGAGCGTGCCGAGCGCGGTGACCGGAGTGACCGAGCGAGCGCGCCGACCGTGGTGACCGCGGCCAGCGCGGCGAGCGGGACAACGACGGTGACGACGACGGCGACAGCGGCGGTCGGCGCAGCCGGCGCAGCCGTTTCCGGGACCGCCGGCGGGGCCGGGGTGACCGCAACGATTCCGGCGGCGACGGCGGCCGTGAGCCGCAGGTCGGCGAGGACGACGTGCTCGTGCCGGTGGCCGGCATCGTCGACGTGCTGGACAACTACGCCTTCGTCCGGACCACCGGCTACCTGGCCGGTCCCAACGACGTCTACGTGTCGATGTCCCAGATCAAGAAGTACGGCCTGCGGCGCGGTGACGCGATCACCGGCGCGGTCCGGGCGGCCCGCGACGGCGAGCAGCGGCGGGACAAGTACAACCCGCTGGTCCGGCTGGACACCATTAACGGGATGGAGCCGGACGAGGCCAAGCGCCGGCCGGAGTTCTACAAGCTCACCCCGCTGTACCCGCAGGAGCGGCTGCGGTTGGAGACCGAGCCGCACATCCTCACCACCCGGGTCATCGACCTGGTCATGCCGATCGGCAAGGGGCAGCGGGCGCTGATCGTCTCGCCGCCGAAGGCCGGTAAGACCATGGTGCTGCAGGCGATCGCCAACGCCATCACGCACAACAACCCGGAGTGCCACCTGATGGTGGTGCTTGTCGACGAGCGACCCGAAGAGGTCACCGACATGCAGCGGTCGGTCAAGGGCGAGGTCATCGCGGCCACGTTCGACCGCCCGCCGCAGGACCACACCACCGTCGCCGAGCTGGCGATCGAGCGGGCCAAGCGCCTGGTCGAGCTGGGCCACGACGTCGTCGTGCTGCTCGACTCGGTGACCCGGCTCGGTAGGTCGTACAACCTGGCGGCGCCGGCCAGCGGCCGGATCATGTCGGGTGGTATCGACTCGACGGCGTTGTACCCGCCGAAGCGGTTCCTCGGCGCGGCCCGCAACATCGAGAACGGCGGCTCGCTGACCATCCTCGCCACCGCCCTGGTGGAGACCGGTTCCATGGCGGACACGGTCATCTTCGAGGAGTTCAAGGGCACCGGTAACGCGGAGCTGAAGCTGGACCGGAAGATCGCCGACAAGCGGACCTTCCCGGCCATCGACATCCACCCGTCCGGCACGCGCAAGGAGGAGATCCTGCTCGCGCCGGAGGAGTTGGCCATCGTGCACAAGCTCCGCAAGGTGCTGCACTCGCTGGACTCGCAGGCGGCGCTCGACCTCCTGCTGGACCGGCTCAAGCAGTCCCGTACCAACATCGAGTTCCTGATGCAGATCGCCAAGTCGACGCCGGGGGAGTAACTCCCGCCGACGAAGACCGACGAAGGGGCGTGGCCGGATCCGGCCACGCCCTTCTCGGGTGGATCGGCCGCAGGAATGCTCGGCCCGGCGGCGGGAATGCGTACGTGAGGCCAGATGTTGCTACCGGCGACCAGCCGACGCGGCCCGCCTCCAGGGCCCACCGAAGCCCATGGCAGACTGGTCAATCGGCCACCGGTTCCGGTTCACGCCCCCATCGGCAGGCAGGCCAGGGGCGACCCGGCGACCACAGACGAGAGGACCGAGGCGACATGAAGCCCAACATCCACCCGGAGTACGTGACCACCGAGGTCAGCTGCTCCTGCGGCAACACCTTCACCACCCGCAGCACCGCCAAGGGCGGCTCGATCCACGTCGAGACGTGCAGCGCCTGCCACCCGTTCTACACGGGCAAGCAGCGCGTGCTGGACACCGCTGGTCGGGTCGCGAAGTTCCAGCAGAAGTACGCCAAGGTTCAGGGCAAGAAGGCCAAGTAGCTCCTCGTCTGACGCCCGCGTCCGGTTCACCGCCGGACGCGGGCGTCGTCCGTCTGTGTCCGGTCTCAAGGAGCGATCCCCAGCATGAGCAGTGAACGCCTGGCCGCCCTCCTCGACGAGTACGCCGAGTTGGAGAAGCGGCTGGCCGACCCCGCGATCCACGCCGACCAGGGCACCGCCCGTCGGGTCGGCCGTCGCTACGCCGAGTTGGTGCCGCTGCACAAGGCCGCCGCCGAACTGGAGCAGGCCCGCGCCGATCTCGCCGCGGCGCGCGAACTGGCCGCCGAGGACGCCTCCTTCGCCGCCGAGGCCGAGACGATCGCGGCGACGCTGCCGGTGCTTGAGGAGCGTCTCGCCGAACTGCTCATCCCTCGTGACCCGCACGACGCCAAGGACGTCATCGTCGAGATCAAGGCGGGTGAGGGCGGTGAGGAGTCCGCGTTGTTCGCCGGTGACCTGCTGCGCATGTACACCCGGTACGCGGAGCGGCGCGGCTGGGTCACCGAGGTGATCGACGCTCAGGACTCCGACCTCGGTGGCGTCAAGGACGTCTCGCTGGCGATCAAGGCGAAGGGTGTGCCGGAGGGCGGCAACGGCGTCTGGTCCCGGTTGAAGTGGGAGGGTGGCGTGCACCGGGTGCAGCGGGTCCCGGTCACCGAGTCGCAGGGACGCATCCACACCAGCGCGGCCGGCGTACTGGTGCTGCCGGAGGCCGAGGAGGTCGACGTCACCATCGACCCGAACGAGTTGCGCATCGACGTGTTCCGCTCGTCCGGGCCCGGGGGACAGTCGGTGAACACCACGGACTCGGCGGTGCGGATCACCCACCTGCCCACCGGCATCGTGGTCTCCTGCCAGAACGAGAAGTCCCAGCTGCAGAACCGGGAGCAGGCGATGCGGATCCTGCGCGCCCGGCTGCTGGCAGCCGCGCAGGAGCAGGCCGACGCCGCCGCGTCGGACGCCCGCAAGGCCCAGGTGCGTACGGTGGACCGCTCGGAGCGGATCCGCACCTACAACTTCCCGCAGAACCGGATCACCGATCACCGGATCGGCTTCACCGCGTACAACCTGGATCTGGTACTTGCCGGGGAGTTGGACGGCGTGCTCGACGCGCTCGGCGAGGCGGACCGGGCCGCGCGCCTGGCGGGCGACGCGGAGCTCACCCGCCGCTGAGACGCCGCCGTCGGTCAGGCGGTACGCGGCCGGACCTTGGCCCGCAGCATCTCCCGGTCGGCGGCCTCGAAGGCGGCGCCGAGCGCGTCCCGCTGGCCGGGGCCGCCGGCTCCCACCTCGGCGAAGCCGATGCTGACCCCGACCGGAGTGCCCGGTACCAGCGACTCCCAGTCCTCGGTGCGGACGGCCGCGTCGATCCGCCGAGCCACCTCGGCCGCCTCGGTCATCCCCGCTTCCGGCAGCACCACCACGAACTCGTCGCCGCCGTAGCGGGCGACGAAGTCGCCCCGACGCATCACCCGGTTGATGACTCCGGCGACACGTTGCAGGACCAGGTCTCCCGAGTGGTGCCCGTGCCGCGTGTTGACCGCCTTGAACCCGTCCAGGTCGCAGACGCCGATCACCACCCGCTCGCCCCGGGCGACCACGGCCGCGATGTAGCGCTCCAGCCGGCGCCGGTTGGGCAGCCCGGTCAGCGGGTCGGTCAACGCCTCCCCCTCGAACCGGGCCGCCTCACGGCGCATCTCCTCGTGGTCGATCCGGGCGGCGATGCCGTCGATGTAGACGTCACGGAGCCGGTCGTGGCGCTGCGCGGCGAGCCGGAAGGCCAGCCGGTCGGCCCGGTGCGCGGCGGCGTGGTCGCCGGCTCGTCCGAGCGCCATGCTGCGCAGCCGGGCCGGCTCGGCCGCGCCGAGCGTCTCCGCGGACACGTGGACGGTGTCCAGCCGGGTGACCGCCTCGATGGGGCGTCCGCTGGCGATGGCGAGACACACCTGGCCGAGCTGGCGCATGTCGCGGGCCCGGGCACTGTCCGCGCCGCAGCCGAGCAGCCGGGCCGGGTCCAGGCCCGGGACCGGGTCGATGTCGTCGCCGAGGGCGCACCGGCGGGCGGCGGCGTAGCCGTAGGCGGCCAGGCTGCTGGGGCGCAGCCGGTCGGCCCGTCCGGCGGTGACGAACCGGCCCAGGTCGCCGCCGACATCCCGCAGTACGCGCAGACAGCCGTCGCTGTCACCGGTGTGGTCCAGGGCGACCGCGTTGCGCAGCCGGATGCCCGGTGCGGCGAACGTCTCCTCGGGGATGCCGGCGGCGGTGCCCAGTTGCCGGGCGCGTTCGATCGCGCCCAACGCGTAGCCGTGGAAGCTGAGGTACGAGTACGCCATCGCCAGGTCGTGCCAGCCCCAGGCGGTGTCCCGGTCCGCCTCCTCCACCGCTCCGAGCGCCCGGGCGGCCTTGACCAGGTGCGTCACGCAGCGGTCCAGCGCGCCCTGATGATGGGCGGCCAGCGCGGCCAGGGCGTTGAGGTGCCCGTGCAGATAGGGCTCGGCGAGGTCGCGTACCGCCGCGGACGCCTCCTCGATGGCGCGGGTGTACTCGGCGGTGCGCCCGAGGTTGATCAGGGCCGAGAGCCGCTGCACGAGCGCGTCGGCGCGGGCGTGCGGGTCGCTGGTGGCACGCAGCACCTGCTCCAGGAGCCCGTACGCCTCGGTGGAACGGCTCACCTCCTGCAACGCCCGCGCCTTCGTCAGGGCGTCAACCTGGTCCTCGACCCGGTCGAGCCAGCCCACCCGCGACCTCCTGTCGGTGTGCCGCTGCACCCGCTTATGCACGTGCACGGCGACGCCTCATGATTATTGCGTGACCACCGCACCGCAACACCCGTCCGAAGGGACGAGACGTCACCGTCCTACGCCCGTGATCGCCGACGCGGCCCGTACTCTCGCCACCGCCGGCGTGACCTCGGCCCGCACGGAGGCCGAGGTGCTGGCCGGGCATGTGCTCGGGATCCCTCGCGGGCGGTTGGCGCTGGCGGACGGCTTCACCGACGAGCAACTCGACGGTTACCGAGCGCTGGTGACCCGCCGGTCCCGACGGGAACCGTTGCAGTATCTCACCGGCACCGCCGGCTTCCGGCACCTGGAGCTGGCCGTCGGGCCGGGTGTCTTCGTGCCGCGCCCGGAGACCGAACTGCTCGCCGGGTGGGGCGTCGACCAGGCCCGGCGAATCGCGGGCGACGACGGCGGGCAGGCCGACGGGCGGTCGGAGCCGCTGGTGGTGGACCTGTGCAGTGGGTCCGGGGCGATCGCCCTGTCGGTGGCCTCCGAGGTGCCGCACGCCCGGGTGGTGGCGGTGGAACGCTCGCCGCGGGCGCTGTCCTGGCTGCGGCGCAACGCGGCGGATCGGGTCGCCGCCGGTGACCGGCCGATCGAGGTGGTGGCGGCGGACGCCACCGAACCGGCGCTGCTGGCCGAGCTGGCGGGTCGGGTGGACGTGCTGCTGTGCAACCCGCCGTACGTTCCACTCGCGGTGGCCGTACCGCCGGAGGTGGCCGACCACGACCCGGCGGAGGCCGTGTTCGGTGGGGCGGACGGGCTGGACGTCATCCGCCGGGTGATCGACCGCGCGGGTTTCCTGCTGCGTCCCGGCGGTGTCCTCGGCATCGAACACGACGACAGCCACGGCGTGGTGGTGCCGGGTCTGCTCGCCGCCGACGGTCGGTACGCCGCGATCGTCGACCATCGCGACCTCGCCGACCGGCCGCGTTTCGTCACCGCGTCCCGCCTCGCGGACCGCCCGCCACCCGGTGCCACCGCGACGTGGCAGACTGGCTCCTCGTGATGCTCTACGACTGCCGGTCGCTCGCCGACCGGGACCGCGGCATCGCTGCGGCCATCGAGGCGGTCCGCAACGGCGAGCTGGTCGTCCTGCCGACCGACACGGTCTACGGGATCGGCGCCGACGCGTTCACCCCGTACGCGGTCAAGGCGTTGCTGGACGCCAAGGGTGTCCCGCACGCCCCGCCGCCGGTGCTCATCGGTTCCCGGCACACCCTCGACGGCCTGGCCTACACCCTGCCCGCCGCGGCGCGTGATCTGGTCGAGGCGTTCTGGCCGGGGGCGCTGACCATCGTGGTGAAGCACTCGGCGAGCCTGCGGTGGGATCTCGGCGACGACAGCGGCACGGTGGCGGTACGGATGCCGCTGCACCCGGTGGCGCTGGAGGTGCTCCGCGAGACCGGGCCGATGGCGGTCGCGTCGGCCAACAAGCTCGGTCAGCCGGCCGCGCTCACCGCCGACCAGGCACGCGACCAACTCGCCTACTCCGTGCGGGCCTACCTGGAGGCGGGGCCGGCGGTGGATCCGGTGCCCAGCACGATCGTGGACCTGACCGGCGACGAGCCTGTGCTGGTCCGGGAGGGCGCGATCGACCTGGCCCGGCTCCGCGAGGTGGTACCGGAGCTGCGTGAGAGTCAGGTGGTGTAGGTGCCTCCCTTCACCGTCCTGCACGTCTGCATGGGCAACGTCTGCCGCTCTCCGATGGCCGAGCGGCTGCTCACCCTCGCCGTGGCCGATCGGCTGGCCCGGCGCGAGGTCGACCCGGCCCGGGCGGAGGAACTGCTGCACAGCCACAGCGCGGGCACCGGCGGTTGGCATGCCGGTGAGGAGATGAACCCGCCGGCCGCCCGTCAGGTCACCAACCGGGGCGGCGACACCGCCGGTTTCGCCGCCCGCAAGCTGCGCTCCGATCACATCGACGCAGCCGACCTGGTGCTGACCGCCACCGCGGATCAGCAGGAGTACGTGACCGCGCTGCGGCCCGACGCCGCCGCCCGCACGTTCGTCCTCGGCGAGTTCGGCCGGTTGCTGGCCGCTCTCGATCCGGCCGGGTTGCCGGCGGCCGAGGCCACCGCCGACGCGGTCCACGCCCGTGGCGTGGCGTTGGTCGAGGCGGCGCACGAGGCCCGTCAGGACGCCACCGCGCTGCCCACCGACGACCTCGACGATCCGTGGGGGCGCGGTGACCAGTGCTTCAGCCGGGTCGCCGACGAGATCGAGGAGACGGTGCAGCCGCTCGCCGCGCTGCTGCTCCCCTGATCGGCGAATTTCATCCGGGTTTGGGGGAAAGGCGCGGCAGAAAGGGTGATTAGCGCCATCCTGGGGGAGTCCTGACGGCTCCTGCGGGGAGAGCTGATGACCCGGGCGTTCCTGCCGAAGATGTTCACCGTCCTGCTGGCCGGCACGCTTGCCGGCCTGGTGCTGGCGGTGGCGGCGCTGCCGGCCGCGCTGGTGTTCGGCATCGGATTCTCGGCGCTCTCCGCGCCCTACGCGGAGCTGCCCAACACGCTGCGGACACCGCCGACGGCCCAACGATCGAACCTGTACGCCAGCGACGGCACCACGCTGATCACCTCCTTCTACCAGGAGGACCGGGTGGACGTGCCGCTGGACGAGGTGGCGCCGGTGATGCGGCAGGCCATCATCGCCGCCGAGGACGCCCGCTTCCACGAGCACAGCGGGGTGGACCTGCGGGGCATCGTGCGCGCCTTCACCGCCAACCGGCGCGACGGCGCCACCCGGCAGGGCGCCTCCACGCTGACCATGCAGTACGTCCGCAACGTGTTGAGCACCGACCCCCGGCTCAGCGAGGCGCAACGCGCCGCGGCCACCGAGGTGAGTACCGCCCGCAAGATCCAGGAGATCCGGTACGCGCTGGCGCTGGAGCGGGAGCTGACCAAGGAGCAGATCCTTGCCCGTTACCTGAACATCGCGTACTTCGGCGCCGGCGCGTACGGCATCGCCGCCGCCAGCAAGCGGTACTTCTCCACCGCACCGGCGAAGCTCACGCTGGCCCAGGCGGCGCTGCTGGCCGGGCTGGTCCGCTCCCCGGACAGCGACGACCCGATAAACGGCGACGCCGACAGCGCGACCGCCCGGCGCGGCTACGTGCTGGACCGGATGGTCGAATCGGGCGTGGCCGCGCCGGAGGAGGCGGCCCGGATCGCGGCCCAGCCGTTGAACCTGCGGCCCAGCGAGACACCGAACGACTGCACCGCAGTGCCCGAGGGGCACAACGACTGGGGCTTCTTCTGCGACTGGTTCACCCGGTGGTGGAACAGCCAGAAGGCGTTCGGCGGCAGCGTCGACGAGCGGCAACGCACCCTGCGCCGGGGCGGGTTCAGCATCGTCTCCTCGCTCGACCCCGGTGTGCAGCGGGCCACCACCGAACAGGTGCGGCGGATCTACCCGGCCGAGCACCCACACGCCATGCCGACCGCGGTGGTCCAGCCCGGCACCGGGCGGGTGCTCGCCATGTCGGTGAACCGCACCTACAGCGTGGCCGCGAACCCCGGCGGGCAGCAGAACCACCCCAACACCGTCAACCAACTCGTCGCCGGCGGCGGCACCATCGTCGGCTACCAGGGCGGTTCCACGTTCAAGCTCTTCACCATGCTGGCCGCGCTGGAGGCCGGACTCCCCCTGAACACGGTCTACGACGCGCCTCGGCGGATCGTGACCGACTTCCGGGTCAGCGGCACCGAGGCGAGCTGCGGCGGGTACTGGTGTCCGCAGAACGCCAGCGCCTCGATGAGCGGCCGGCACGACATGTGGACCGCCTTCGGCGACTCGGTCAACACGTACTTCGCCTGGCTCACCGAGCGGGTCGGGGCGGACCGGGTGGTGGAGATGGCCGAACGGCTCGGCATCGTGTTCCGGGCCGAGGACGACGCCCAACTGGCCCGGCACGGCGCCCGGGAGTGGGGTCCGTTCACCCTGGGGGTGTCCGCGACCACCCCGCTCGACCTGGCTGGTGCGTACGCGACGTTGGGCGCGGAGGGCACCTGGTGCGCGCCCACGCCGGTCACCTCGATCACCGACGCGGACGGCCGCCGGGTGGCCGCCGGGCAGCCGGACTGCCGGCAGGTGCTCGACGTCGACGTGGCCCGGGCGGCGGTGGACGCCGCCCGCTGCCCGGTCGGCGACCAGTCCATGTACCAGGGCTGCGCCGGCGGCACGGCGACCGAGCTGCGCGGTCAGCTCGGCCGGCCGGTGGTGGGCAAGACGGGCAGCTCCGAGCGGTACGCCACGGAGACGGTCGTGGCCCTCACCCCGCAGGTGGCGGTGGCGGCGATGGCGGCCAACCCCGACGAGCCGCGCGACGCCGTCGGCCGGGCGGTGCAGACCGCCATGGTGGAGGCGGTCGGGGAGATCCTCTCCTTCGCCCTGCGCGACGAGCCGGTCCGCGACTTCGTGCCGCCGAGCGAGACGACCGCCTGGCGGGTCACCGGGCAGCGCACCGGCAACTGACCGCCTCAGCCTGCGGCCGGTCCGCGGACCGGGGCGGCCGCCGCCAACCGCTCGGCACCCTCGGCGATGTTGCGGGCCATCCCACCGAAGACCACCGCGTGGAACGGCGTCACCGCAGCCCAGTACGCGTGCCCGACCAGACCCCGGGGCAGGAAGACCGCCCGCTGCCGGTAGCTGACCTGTCCCGCGTCGTCGGTCTGCACCCGCATCTCCAGCCAGGCCCGGCCGGGCAGCCGCATCTCGGCGCGCAGCCGCAGCAGTTCGCCGGGGACGATCTCCTCCACCCGCCAGAAGTCAAGTGCCTCGCCGACCCGCAACTGGTGCGGGTGACGCCGGCCCCGCCGCAGCCCCACCCCGCCGACCAGCCGGTCCAACCAGCCGCGCACGGACCAGGCGAGCGGGAACGAGTACCAGCCGTTCTCCCCGCCGACCCCCTCGATCACCTGCCACAACGCCTCCGGCGGGGCCGCCACCGTCTGCTCCCGCAGGTCGGTGTAGGCGGTGCCGCCGCTCCAGTGCGGGTCGCTCGGCAGCGGCTCGGCGGGGGCGTCCGCACCGGCCGCGTTCGACCACCGGGTCTCCACCTCGGCGTCGCGCACCTTGGCCAGCGCCAGGTCGACGGCCCGGTCGAAACCGGTGAGCCCGTCCGGCGGGTCCGGCAGGTACTCCGCGATGTCGTGTTCGTGCGCGACCGCCTCGTGCACCAGGCTCTCCACCAACGGCCGGGCGAGCGCGTTCGGCACCGGGGTGACCAGTCCCACCCAGTACGACGACAGCGTGGGCGTCAGCGGCCGTACCGGCAGCAGGAGACGGCGGGAGAGCCCGGCGACCCGGGCGTAGCGCTGCATCATGTCGCCGAAGGTCAGCACATCCGGACCGGCGATGTCGAAGGCCCGGTCGACCTCCGGCGGCAGCGCCGCGCAGCCGACCAGGTAGCGCAGCACGTCGCGGACCGCGATCGGTTGGATCCGGTTGCTGACCCAGCGCGGAGTGACCATCACCGGCAGCCGCTCGGTCAGGTAACGCAGCATCTCGAACGACGCCGAACCGGAACCGATGATCACAGCTGCCCGCAGCACCACCGTCGGCACGCCGCTGTCCAGCAGGATCCGCGCCACCTCGGCGCGGGAGCGCAGGTGCGCCGAGGCGACGTCGTCGGGCGCCGGCTCCGGCCCACCCAGGTAGACGATCCGGCGTACGCCCGCGGCGCGGGCCGCCTCGGCGAAGGTTGTCGCGGCCTGTCGGTCGGCGGCCTCGAAGCCGGCCTGGCCGAGCGAGTGCACCAGGTAGTACGCCACGTCGACGCCGTCGAAGACCCCGGCCAGGCTCTCCGGCCGGCTCAGGTCGCCCTCGACCACCTCGACCTGCGCGGCCCACGGCACGTCGCGCAGCCGATTGGCCCGCCGCGCCAGGCAGCGCACCGCGTATCCCTCGGCCAGCAGGCGTGGCGCCAGGCGCCCGCCGATGTATCCGGTTGCTCCGGTCACCAGGCATCTCACGCCTCCAGTCTGCGGTCTCCTAGACTCTGGCGCTGTGGAGACCGCCGAGGGCACCTTCTGGGGGCCGGACTTCGAGCAGCTCAGCACGGCCGACCCGGAGATCGCGGAGGTGGTGCTGGGCGAGCTGGACCGGCTGCGCGGCGGGTTGCAGCTGATCGCCAGCGAGAACCTCACCTCGCCGGCCGTGCTGGCGGCGCTGGGCTCGACGCTCACCAACAAGTACGCCGAGGGCTATCCGGGCCGGCGCTACTACGGCGGCTGCGCGCAGGTGGACCGGGCCGAGGAGCTCGGCATCGCCCGGGCGAAGGACCTTTTCGGCGCCGAGCACGCCAACCTTCAGCCGCACTCCGGCGCGAGCGCCAACCTGGCCGCGTACGCCGCGCTGGTCCAGCCGGGTGACACGGTGCTGGCGATGGAGCTGCCGCACGGCGGGCACCTCACCCACGGCAGCCGGGTGAACTTCTCCGGCCGGTGGTTCAAACCCGTCGGCTACACCGTCCGGCAGGACACCGAGCTGATCGACTACGACGAGGTACGGGATCTCGCCCGCACCCACCAGCCAAAGATGATCATCTGTGGGGCGACCGCGTACCCACGGCTGATCGACTTCGCCCGGTTCCGGGAGATCGCCGACGAGGTGGGCGCGTACCTGATGGTGGATGCCGCGCACTTCATCGGGCTGGTCGCCGGGCAGGCGATCCCGTCGCCGGTGCCGTACGCCGACGTGGTCTGCGCGACCACCCACAAGGTGCTGCGCGGCCCGCGCGGCGGCATGATCCTCTGCCGGGAGGCGGTGGCCGAGCGGATCGACAAGGCGGTCTTCCCGTTCACCCAGGGCGGCCCGCTGATGCACGCCGTGGCGGCCAAGGCGGTCGCGCTGCACGAGGCGGCGCAACCGGCGTACCGCAGTTACGCCGCGCAGGTGGTGGCGAACGCCCGGGCGCTCGCCGCCGGGCTGGCCGCCGAGGGGATGCGCCCGGTCTCCGGCGGCACCGACACCCACCTGGCTCTGATCGACCTGCGGGAGATCGGGGTCACCGGCGCCGAGGCGGAGGCGCGGTGCGACGCGGCGACCATCACGTTGAACAAGAACGCGATCCCGTACGACCCGCAGAAACCGTTTGTCGCCTCCGGGATTCGAGTGGGTACGCCCAGCGTCACCACCCAGGGCATGGGGGAGGCGCAGATGCGTCAGGTCGCCGTGCTGATCGCCCGGGCGGTGCGGACCGACCCGTCCGCCCCGGGTGGCGTCGACGAGTTGGCCCGGATCGCCGCCGACGCGGCCGAACTGGCGGCCGAGTTCCCGGCGTACCCCCGATGAGCGCGCCCCCGGAGGGATCCGGCGTACCCTGGGCGACTGCGCCCCGGGCCGGGGAACCCGGCGCCATCCGTGCCCGGCTGCCGTACCTGCGCCTGCCGCTGCTGGCCTGTGCCGCGCTGGCCGTGGTCGCGGTGCCGGCCGCCGCCGTGCTGCGCGGCCCGACCGGTGCGGCGGGGGTGGCCGCCGGCATCGCCCTGGTGGTCGTCAGCTACCTGATCTCGGGTCTCTCGGTGGCCTGGGCGGACGCGGTCCACCCGCGACTGATCATGTCGGTGGGGTTGGTCACCTACGCCACGAAGATCGTCATCCTGGGGGTGGCGATGGCGGCCGTGGCGGCCACCGGCTGGCCGGGGCTGCCGGACATGGGTGCGGCCATCATCGCGGCCGTGGTGGTGTGGACCGGTGCCCACCTGACCTGGGCGTTGCGTTCCCCGCTGCCCAGCGTGGACCGTCCGTCGGATCACTGACCGTACGGCTGGAGTTTCCCCGGCGTTTCGTCGGCCTGTCCGGCTGGCCGGACAGGAGTAGGCTAACCCCGGCTTGACGCGCCGCACCCGCCGCCCGCACGCTGCTCGCAGTGTGGGGGGTGCCGCACACTCGCGAAACACCCGGCTGATAGTGTTCGCCTCGTCATGGCCGACAACCCACACCGCAGAAGCCCCGACGAACACTCGTCGGAAGGTGTCGCCGGAGCCGTCCTCGGCTACCTGCTCGCCGGCATCGTGGTGTGGGGATTCCTCGGCTGGTTGGCGGGGGAGTTCCTGGGCCTGCCGACCGGCGTCGGAATCGCCGTGGGCATGATGCTCGGCGCAGCCGGAGCGATCTACCTGATCATGAAGAGGCTCAGTGCCTGAGTGCCGGCACGCGCGGGTCTGTCGAGTGCGGAGGATGACACGGTGAGCGGACAGCTTGTCGCCGCAGAGGGCCTTCCCTGGCCCCCCAGCGTCGGAGACTTCTACCCGCCGGATCTCGCCGGCCCGTGGGTCACGAAGTTCACGCTGATGATCTGGCTGGCCGTCGGGCTTCTGATCATCTTCTTCATGGCCACCTACCGGAACCCGAAGCTGGTGCCGAGCAAGGGCCAGTGGATGGCCGAGTCGATCTACGGTCTGGTCCGGGACAACATCGCCCGGGAGCAGATGGGCAAGGACGGCATCCGGTTCGCGCCCTACTTCACGGTGCTGTTCTGCTTCATCGCGGTGACCAACCTCTTCGGCGTCACTCCCGGGTTGCAGATCTCCCCGAACTCGCACATCGCCTTCCCGATCGTGCTAGCCGCGATCACCTACGTGATGTACCTCTACATCGGTGTCCGCAAGCAGGGTCTGGGCCGCTACCTCAAGCAGAGCCTGATCATCCCGGGCGTGCCGTGGCCGATGCACGTCCTGCTGATCCCGATCGAGTTCCTGCAGAACTTCATCAACCGACCCGTCACGCTGGCGGTACGACTCTTCGCCAACATGTTCGCCGGGCACCTGATCCTGCTGGTCTTCACGGTCGGCGGCTTCGTGATGCTCGCCTCGGACAACGTCTTCGTCCAGGTGACCTCGGTCTTCTCGTTCCTGATGGCGATCCTGATGGCCTTCTTCGAGGTGCTCGTCGCGCTGTTGCAGGCCTACGTCTTCGTCACCCTGACCGCCAACTACATCGGCACGTCGCTCGCCGACGGGCACTGATCCACAGACCTCGGCGGGCCGCCCGGCCCGACCAAGCTTCCGGTACGACCGCGTACGCGTGAGGACTCACGCGTCTACTAGGAGGAATACCCGCAATGGACGTTATTGCCGCCATCGATGGCAGCGTCAACACCATCGGTTACGGTCTCGCCGCCATCGGCCCCGGCATCGGTGTCGCCCTGGTCTTCGCGGCCTACATCCAGGCCAGCGCCCGCCAGCCGGAGTCCGCCGGCTACAACCGCACCTGGCTGGTCCTGGGCTTCGCGCTGGTCGAGGCGCTCGCCCTGTTCGGCCTGGTGCTCGCGTTCGCAGTCTGACGTAGCCCGACGCGACCCGGAGGTCTGACATGTATGTCGCCGCTGAAGGTGTAGAGCACCACCCGCTCGTGCCGATCTGGCAGGAGCTCGTCATCGGGTCGATCGCCTTCGCCCTGCTCTGCTTCGTGCTGCTGAAGTTCGTGATGCCGCGCATGGAGGCGATGTACCAGGCGCGGGTCGACGCGATCGAGGGCGGCCTCAAGCGTGCCGAGGCTGCTCAGGCCGAGGCCAACCAGCTGCTGGAGCAGTACCGGGCCCAGCTCGCCGAGGTGCGTACCGAGGCGGCCCGGATCCGGGACGACGCCCGAGCCGACGCCGAGTCGATCCGGACGGAGATCCTGGCCAAGGCCCGGGAGGAGTCCGACCGGATCATCGCCGCCGGCCGGGAGTCGCTGGCCGTGGAACGCCAGACCATCGTGCGCGAGCTGCGCGCGGAGGTCGGCGGCCTCGCGGTCGACCTGGCCAGCCGGATCGTGGGCGAGTCGCTCGCCGACGAGGCCCGCCGCAAGGGCACCGTCGAGCGGTTCCTCACCGACCTTGAGAGCGCGGGGGCCCGCTGATGCAGGCCGCCAGCCGGGAGTCCTACGCCGCCGCGCTCGCGCGGCTGGAGGAGTACGTCGCCGGTGCCGAGCCGTCGACCGTGGCCGGCACCGGTGCGGAACTGCTCGCCGTCGCGGACCTGCTGCGGCGGGAGGTTCGGCTGCGCCGGGCGCTCTCCGACCCGGCCCGCGCCGGTGCGGACCGCACCGGCCTGGTGAACTCGGTGCTCTCCGGCAAGGTCGGCGCGGACACGCTCGACCTGCTCGGGACCCTCGTCGCCGGTCGCTGGTCCGCGCCGTCGGAACTGCTCGACGGCGCGGAGAGCCTCGGTGTGCAGGCACTGCTCGCCAGCGCGGACCGCGCCGACGAACTGGGCGAGGTGGAGGACGAGCTGTTCCGCTTCGGCCAGGTGGTCGCCGCGGATCCGCAGCTGTCCAACGCCCTGTCCGACCCGATGGCGCCGGTGGCGCAGCGGGCCGAACTGGTCGGGATGCTCCTGACGGGCAAGGCCCGGCCGGTGACGGTGCGGTTGGCGGAGGCGGCGCTGGCCGGCTTCGGTGGCCGGTCGTTCACCGCCGCGTTGTCCCGGCTGGTGGAGTTGGCGGCGGAGCGGCGAGACCGGCAGGTCGCGTACGTGACGGTGGCTGCTCCGATCACCGAGGAGGAGGAGCGGCGCCTGGGCGATCGGCTTTCCGCCATATACGATCGACAGGTTGCTGTCAAGCTTACGGTTGACCCGACGATCCTCGGTGGAGTGAGCGTACGGGTGGGTTCGGACCTCTACGACGGGACGATCCTGCGCCGCCTCAACGAGACCCGCAACGCGCTCGCGAAGCGCTGACCAGCACCCGCGAAGCGCCCGGAAAGACAGTCGACCCGAGGACCGGTCGGTACTAGGTATCCCGGGCCCCTGATACTTAAGGAAGCAGAGGATGGCCGAGCTGACCATCTCGACGGAGGAGATCCGCGGCGCCCTGGAGCGCTATGTCTCCTCCTACTCGCCCGACGTCTCCCGTGAGGAGGTCGGCACCGTCGCCGACACCGGCGACGGCATCGCCCACGTCGAGGGCCTGCCCTCGACCATGACCAACGAGCTGCTGGAGTTCGAGGACGGCACGCTCGGCGTGGCGCTGAACCTCGACGTCCGGGAGATCGGTGTCGTCGTCCTCGGCGACTACTCCGGGCTGGAGGAGGGGCAGCGCGTCAAGCGCACCGGCCGGGTGCTCTCGGTGCCGGTGGGCGACGCCTTCCTGGGCCGCGTGGTCAACGCGCTCGGCCAGCCGATCGACGGTCTCGGTGAGATCGCCGACGAGGGCTACCGCGAGCTGGAGCTGCAGGCCCCCAACGTGATGGCCCGGCAGTCCGTCTTCGAGCCGATGCAGACCGGCATCAAGGCCATCGACGCGATGACCCCGATCGGCCGGGGCCAGCGGCAGCTGATCATCGGTGACCGGAAGACCGGCAAGACCACCGTCGCCCTGGACACCATCCTCAACCAGCGCGAGAACTGGGCCTCCGGCGACCCGAAGAAGCAGGTTCGCTGCATCTACGTCGCCATCGGTCAGAAGGCCTCCACCATCGCCGGCATCAAGGGCATCCTTGAGGAGGCGGGCGCGATGGAGTACACCACCATCGTCGCCTCCCCGGCGTCGGACCCGGCCGGCTTCAAGTACCTCGCCCCCTACACCGGCTCGTCCATCGGTCAGCACTGGATGTACGGCGGCAAGCACGTCCTCGTGGTCTTCGACGACCTGAGCAAGCAGGCCGAGGCGTACCGTGCCGTGTCGCTGCTGCTGCGCCGCCCGCCGGGCCGCGAGGCGTACCCGGGTGACGTCTTCTACCTGCACTCCCGGCTGCTGGAGCGCTGCGCGAAGCTCTCCGACGAGATGGGTGGCGGCTCGATGACCGGCCTGCCGATCATCGAGACGAAGGCCAACGACATCTCGGCCTTCATCCCGACGAACGTCATCTCGATCACCGACGGCCAGATCTTCCTGGAGACCGACCTGTTCAACCAGGGCGTCCGGCCGGCGATCAACGTCGGTACCTCGGTCTCCCGGGTCGGCGGTGCCGCCCAGGTGAAGCCGATGAAGAAGGTCTCCGGTTCGCTGCGGCTGAACCTGGCCCAGTTCCGTGAGCTGGAGGCGTTCGCCGCCTTCGCATCCGACCTGGACAGGGCCTCCCGCGCCCAGCTGGACCGCGGTGCCCGCCTGGTGGAGCTGCTCAAGCAGCCGAACTACTCGCCGTACCCGGTGCAGGAGCAGGTGGTGGCCGTCTGGGCCGGCACCGAGGGCAAGCTGGACGACGTCCCGGTCGGCGACGTGCGGCGCTTCGAGACCCAGTTCCTGGAGCACCTGCGGCGCAAGCACAACGCCACGCTCCAGGCGATCGCCGACAACAAGTGGGACGACGAGATCATCGCCACCCTCGATTCGGCCGTCACGGAGTTCAAGCAGGGCTTCCTCGGCCGTGAGGACGAGCGCACGATCAACGAGGCGCCGGCGGCGCCGCTGGAGGGCGAGGCCGAGCACGAGACGGTCACCCGCTACAGCGGCGAGGCTCCGGCCGAGAAGCAGTAGGGCCGGGCCATGGCGGCGCAGGTACGTGTTCTTCGTCAACGGATCCGCTCGGCGAAGGGGATGAAGAAGATCACCAAGGCGATGGAGCTCGTGGCGACGAGCCGGATCGCCAAGGCCCAGGCCCGGGTGGAGGCGTCCCTGCCGTACGCCCAGGCCGTCACCGGCGTGCTCACCGCGCTGGCGTCCAACGCCTCGGTCGACCACCCGCTGCTCACCCCGCGCGAGCGGGTGCGGCGGGCGGGCGTGCTGCTGGTGACCTCCGACCGGGGCCTGGCCGGCGGCTACAGCTCCAACGCCATCCGGACGGCGGAGTCGTTGATCGCCCGGCTCCAGGCCGACGGCAAGGAGCCGGTGCTCTACGTCATCGGGCGCAAGGGCGTGTCGTTCTACCGGTTCCGCAACCGGCCGATCGAGGCCAGCTGGACCGGCTTCTCGGAGCAGCCGTCCTTCGCCGACGCCCGCGAGGTCGGTGAGACCTTGATCAAGGCGTTCACCGCCGGTGCGGACGACACCGACGGCGATCCGGGCCCGGACGGGGTACGCGGCGTGGACGAGTTGCACATCGTCTACACCGAGTTCAAGTCCCTGATGACCCAGAACCCGGTCACCCGCATCATCGGCCCGTTGCAGATCGAGGAACGGCCCCGCTCGGAGGGCGTACTGCCCGCGTACGAGTTCGAGCCGGACGCGGAGGCGCTGCTCGACGCGCTGCTGCCGAAGTACATCAACACGCGGATCTACGCGGCGTTGCTGGAGTCGGCGGCCAGCGAGTCGGCCGCCCGGCGGCGGGCGATGAAGAGCGCCACCGACAACGCCGAAGAGATGATCGACAAGTACACGCGTGAGATGAACTCGGCCCGCCAGGCCGGGATCACCCAGGAGATCAGTGAGATCGTCGGCGGCGCGAACGCGCTGGCCGCGTCGGGAAGTGAAGTGTGATGACTGTTTCCACCGCTGCTGGAGGACCAGCCGAGACCAAGACGGCCACGGGTCGCGTGGTCCGGGTCATCGGCCCGGTCGTCGACGCCGAGTTCCCGCGCGACGCCATGCCGGACCTCTACAACGCGCTCAACGTGAACGTGACGCTGTCCGGTGGCGAGAAGACGCTGACCCTGGAGGTTGCCCAGCACCTGGGTGACAACCTGGTCCGCGCCATCTCGATGCAGCCGACCGACGGCCTGGTGCGCGGTGCCGACGTGCGGGACACCGGCTTCCCGATCCGGGTGCCGGTCGGCGACGCGGTCAAGGGCCACGTCTTCAACGCCATCGGTGAGTGCCTCAACCTGGCCGAGGGCGAGACCATCCAGGCCGACGACCACTGGGGCATCCACCGCAAGGCACCGGCCTTCGCGGACCTGGAGCCGAAGACCGAGATGCTGGAGACCGGCATCAAGGTCATCGACCTGCTCGCCCCGTATGTCAAGGGCGGCAAGATCGGCCTGTTCGGCGGTGCCGGTGTGGGCAAGACGGTGCTCATCCAGGAGATGATCACCCGGGTCGCCCGTAACTTCGGTGGTACCTCGGTCTTCGCCGGCGTGGGCGAGCGCACCCGTGAGGGCAACGACCTCATCCACGAGATGACCGACTCCGGCGTCATCGACAAGACCGCTCTGGTCTACGGCCAGATGGACGAGCCGCCGGGCACCCGGCTGCGGGTCGCGCTGTCCGCGCTGACCATGGCGGAGTACTTCCGGGACGTGAAGAAGCAGGAGGTGCTGCTCTTCATCGACAACATCTTCCGCTTCACCCAGGCCGGATCGGAGGTCTCCACCCTGCTGGGCCGGATGCCCAGCGCGGTGGGTTACCAGCCGACCCTGGCCGACGAGATGGGTGAGCTGCAGGAGCGGATCACCTCCGTCCGGGGCCAGGCCATCACCTCGATGCAGGCGATCTACGTGCCGGCGGACGACTACACCGACCCGGCCCCGGCCACCACGTTCGCCCACCTGGACGCGACCACCAACCTGGAGCGGTCCATCTCCGACAAGGGCATCTACCCGGCGGTGGACCCGCTGGCCTCCTCCTCCCGGATCCTGGCCCCCGAGTTCGTCGGCCAGGAGCACTTCCAGGTGGCCAGCGAGGTGAAGCGGATCCTCCAGCGCTACAAGGACCTGCAGGACATCATCGCCATCCTCGGTATCGAGGAACTCTCCGAGGAAGACAAGATCACGGTCCAGCGGGCCCGGCGGATCGAGCGCTTCCTGTCGCAGAACACCTACGCGGCGGAGCAGTTCACCGGCGTGCCGGGCTCGACGGTCCCGATCAAGGAGACCATCGAGGCGTTCCGCAAGATCAGCGAGGGGGAGTACGACCACTTCCCCGAGCAGGCGTTCTTCATGTGCGGTGGGCTCGACGACCTGGAGAAGAAGGCCGCCGAGCTGATGAAGGGCTGAACCTTCGTTTCCTCCGCGAGACACGAAAAAGAAGGCCGTCCCGGTAACCCCGGGGCGGCCTTCTGTTCATCTTCGCGACGTACCATCGCCGCTGCCGGTTTCCCGTGCTCGGCGATCACGCCGACTGCGAGATACCGTCGGTGCGATGTCCAGGAAGGCAACCCGAGCCGGGCCGAGGCACGGCCCGGCGCATGTCGTCGGACACCGCACAGCCACGCTCATGCGCCGATGAGCGTTGATTGGTTAAACCATTCGGCCCCGCGCGCCCGTACTTCCCCCCGGGGGCGTGACGAACGGAGATGCTTGTGGGTAAGGCCGGCAGACGCGGCAAGCGTGGTGGGCGCTCGTCGGTGTGGCGGGGCGTGCCCCGCTGGGCGCAGCTCTGCACCATCTTCGGCGTTGTCCTGATGGTGCTCAGCGGGACCAGCCTGGTGGGCGCGGAAGCGCTGATGGCCCGCTACGAGGGCGCAGTCGGCAAGGCGGACCTCTTCGGCGACCAGGCGGCCGGCGCCACTGCCAAGAGCGACATCAAGGGCCCGCTCAACATCCTGCTGGTCGGCATCGACCCGCGCGACAAGGACACCCCGCCGCTGTCCGACGCGATCATGGTGCTTCACGTGCCGAAGGAGATGGACCGGGCGTACCTCTTCTCCCTGCCGCGCGATCTCTACGTGGAGATCCCGCCGTTCGAGAAGGCCGACTTTCCCGGCGACACCACAAAGCTGAACGCCGCGATGTCGTACGGCAGCCGGGTGCCCGGTGGGAAGCCGGACGCGGCAAAGGGCTTCGAACTGCTCGCCATCACGGTGCAGCGGGTCACCGGCATCAAGCGGTTCGACGCCGGCGCGATCATCAACTTCTCCGGCTTCCAGAAGATCGTCGACGCCATGGGCGGCGTCACGATGAAGATCGAGCGGGAGGTCCGCTCGGAGCACCGGGAGCCGAACGGCAAGCACCGCCAGGGCAACCCCAACGGCGAGGGTTACATCGGGCCGCAGGCGGTCTACCCGAAGGGTAAGCAGCACCTGAGCGGTTGGCAGGCGCTGGACTACGTCCGCCAGCGGTACCCGGAGAACGGTGTCCCCGACGGCGACTACGGCCGGCAGCGGCACCAGCAGCAGTTCGTCAAGGCGATGGCCGGTCAGGCGCTGAGCGCCGACGTGGTGACCAACCCGGTGAAGCTGGACAAGGTGCTCCGTGCGGCCGGCGAGTCGCTGATCTTCAGCGGCCGGGGGCACAGCGTGGTCGACTTCGCCGTCGCGCTCAAGGACATCCGGCCCGGCAACATCCAGATGATCAAGCTGCCGGGTGGCGGAATCAAGGAGAACGGCAAGTACCTCGGTGAACAGTTCGCGCCCGAGGTGGACGACTTCTTCGTCGCTCTGGAGCGGGACCTGTTGGACCCGTTCCTGCTCGAACATCCGAAGCTGGTGAACAGGAGCTGATCGTGGCCGCGGGTCTTGGCACCCGCCTGAAGAACAGGTCCCGGGCGCGACTAGAATTTCCCCAATCCGCCGCCTCAGCAAGGAGACAGCGTGGCAGAGCAGCTTAACGTCCAGCTCGTGGCCGTCGAGGAAAAGGTCTGGTCCGGCACGGCCGAGATGGTCATGGCCCGGACGACCGAGGGTGAGCTGGGTGTGCTGCCGGGGCACGCGCCCCTGCTCGGCCAGCTCGCCGAGCCCGGCCAGGTACGCATCAAGCTCCCCGGGGGTGAGCAGCTCAGCTACGACGTGGCTGGCGGCTTCCTGTCGGTCAGCGAGCAGGGCGTGACCGTACTGGCCGAGACCGCCACTCCGGCCGCCGCGGCTTCCGGCAACTGAGCCGACCCGCCGATGGAGATCGTCGAAGGGGTCGGGATCGGCGTCGCCGTGCTCCTCGGCGCGTTCCTGTTTCTCTTCGTCCGGCGGGCTCTGGTCACCCGTAGCGGAGGCATAATCCGGCTGAGTGTCCGGACCTCCACCATGCTCGACGGTCGCGGCTGGTCACCCGGTTTCGGCCGCTTCGTCGGCGACGAACTCCGCTGGTACCGGATGTTCAGTTTCGCTGTACGCCCCAAGCGGGTGCTGTCCCGTGAAGGGCTGGCGGTCGAACGACGGCGACTGCCCGAGGGGCAGGAACGAATGTCCATGCCGGCCGACTGGATCATCCTCCGCTGTACCAGTCGACACGCCCCGGTCGAGATCGCCATGGCACGATCCACCGTCACCGGGTTCCTCTCCTGGCTCGAGGCCGCCCCTCCGGGGGCGGTCTCGCCACGTATGGCCTCCCAAGATTGGCCCGCCGCCTAACCCCAGCCCCACCCCCGCCGCTTCCCGCTACTCACCCCCGCTCCCCGCAGCTCGCCGCCTTCCCTGTTGATCATGAGGTTGGCGGCGTTATTGATCTCCAAAACTGCCGCTAACCTCATGGTCAACACTGTGGGTGCTGTGGGGTGTGGGGCGCTGCCGGGGGGAAGTTTGGCTATTGTGCCCGGCTTTGGGCGGTCAGGCTTGGCCCCGGGGCCGGGTGCGGCGGGTGCGGCGGGTGCGGGTCACACCCTTCCTTGTCGTGCGGGAGGGGTCAGCGTTTGGTGTGGATCTTGGTGCGGTTGTGCCCTTTGGTGGGCGTTGTCGGACCAAGATTGCGGGTTGTCGGGGTTTGGGGGTGGGTGTCGGGTTCTGGGCGTGGCTCGGGGTGGAATGGGTGCGGGCCCGGGGGCGTTGTGTACGGGTGAACGGCCGAGGAAGACACCGCCCGCCAGGGTGGGTGCGGGCCCTGGAATGATGGCGGGCCGGTGGTCGTTGGACATGCCCGAACGACCGTGGAGGACACCGCCCGCCAGGGTGGGTGCGGGCCCCCGGGAATGATGGCGGGCCGGCGGTCGTTGGACATGGTCCCGGCGATGCGAAGCGGCGATACGCCCCGCGTGCCGGAAGGACTTTCCCCCTTTTTTGTTTGGGCGCCTTTGTGGTGCTTGCGTGTGCGCGCCCCGTCCCCCCTGTGGGTGTGTGTGCGTCGACCCCCGAATGGAGCTTCTGTGATGAACACGATGCTGCGGAAGAGCGTGCTGGGTATCGCGGGTCTGGCGTTCACCGGTGGTCTGTTCGCCGGTCCGGTGGCCGCTCACGCCGACACCACCCCGGTCACGACCGCCCCGGTCGCGGCGGTGCAGGCCGACGTGGTGCGGGCCGACAAGCCGGACATGGGCAAGCTGCTGCCGCACGGCACCCCGTCCAACCAGTCGCACGTCGAGCTGAACGACGAGCAGATCGACAACGTCAAGGCGATCATCGCCGCGACGAAGAAGGCCGGCATGGACGAGCGTGCCGCCGTGGTGTCGATCGCGACCGCGTTGCAGGAGTCGAAGCTGGAGAACCTGGGTCACCTGGGTGACCGCAACGACCACGACTCGCAGGGCCTGTTCCAGCAGCGCCCGTCCTCCGGCTGGGGCACGGTGGAGCAGATCACCGACCCCGAGTACTCGACCCTGGCCTTCCTCAAGGGGTTGAAGCAGGTCGACGGCTGGCAGGACATGCCCCTGACCCAGGCCGCCCAGACCGTGCAGGTGTCGGCGTACCCCGACCACTACGCCCAGTGGGAACAGCAGGCCGCCGACCTCGTCGCCCAGCACTGGACCAGCTGACAACCGACCAGGCGACAACCGAAGACATTCCTCCACAAGGGGGAGCAGAAAACCGCTGGCCGGCACCCGAACCCGGGTGCCGGCCAGCGGCGTATCCGCACACCGAAGCAACCGACCACAGACCACAGACCCACCGCAGCAGACCCACCCCGGGCTGGCCTCCGCCCGGACGAGGGCCGACCAGGTCAGGCTGGGGGCGACCGTGCCCGGCGCAGGGATCAAGCCTGACCGCCCGAAGCCGGGCACGGTCGCCCCCAGCCCCCAAACAGCAACCAAACCCGAAGACAAGCTCAGCCCGAGGCCACCAACTCCACCTCGTACCCCTGCCCGTCCGCCAGATACCCGGCGTACGTGTCGGGCCCGCCGGCGTACGGGTGCCGGTCGGCGAAGAGCAGCTCCCAGCCGTACGCCGGCGCCTGCTCGACCAGCCGGTCCACGGCGGCGGCCGGGCCGGCGTGGAAGGCCAGGTGGTTGAGGCCCGGCGCGCGCCGGTCGTGCCGGGTGCCGGTGAGTGCGGGTGATGCCTCCAGCACCAGGTATGTCGGGCCGAGTCGCCAGGAGTGGCCGACCGGCCACTGCTGGAACGACGTCCAGCCCAACTCGCCGAGCAGCCAGCCCCAGCTACGCATTGCGGCGTTCAGGTCGGGTATCCAGACCTCCACGTGGTGCAGTGCACCGAAGGTCACCGGCCTCCGCCGGGCACCCATAGCACGTCTCCGTCCGGATTTGCCGTTCTTGACAGGATAAAGAGCAGATCCGACAGCCGGTTGAGATACTTTGCCGGGAGGTGGCTGGTCCGGTCGGGGTCGTGGGTGATGAGGGCCCACGCCGACCGCTCGGCGCGCCGGGCGATCGTCCGCGCCGCGTGCAGCAGCGCCGCGCCCGCGGTGCCGCCGGGGAGGATGAAGGAGTCGAGCTTGCTCAGGCGCGCGTTGTACTCGTCGCACCAGCCCTCGAGGCGCTCGACGTACTCCTCGGTGACCCGCAGCGGCGGGTACTTCGGGTCCGGTTCGACGGGCGTGGACAGGTCGGCGCCCACGTCGAACAGGTCGTTCTGGATCGACGCCAGCACCGCGCGGAGCCCGTCGGGTAGCTGGCCCAGGGCGAGTGCCACGCCGAGTGCGGCGTTGCACTCGTCGACGTCGGCGTACGCGGCGATCCGCGGGTCGTTCTTCGGCACCTGCTCGTTGTTGCTCAGCCTGGTCATGCCGGCGTCGCCGGCCTTGGTGTAGATGCGCGTGAGGTGGACGGCCATGACGCACAGCCTACGGATACCGGACCTGACGATCCCGGCCCGACCGGACGACGGCGCGGGTTGGCCGGCGGGCGTCGGCCCGGGTGACGCCGGTGACGCCGCGCTCGCCGACGTCGACGTCATCCGGGTGCGCGGTGGCGCCCGGCTCGCCGGCACCGTGCACGTGGTCGGTGCGAAGAACTCGGCGTTGAAGCTGATGGCCGCCGCGCTGCTCGCGCCCGGTCGTACGGTGATCACGAATGTGCCCCGGATCACCGACATCGCGATCATGGGTGAGGTGCTGCGCCGCCTCGGTTGCGGCGTACGGTTCGACGCCGACGATCCGGTGGACCCGATGGTGGCGGTCGGCGGGGTGGCCCGGTCCCGTTCGGTCACCATCGACGTGCCGGAGCAGCCCGGCGTCGAGGCAGACTACGACCTGGTCCGCCGGCTGCGGGCGTCGATCTGCGTGCTGGGGCCGTTGCTGGCCCGACGCGGGTACGTGCGGGTGGCCCATCCGGGTGGTGACGCGATCGGCTCCCGGGGTCTGGACATGCACATCTCCGGGTTGACCCGGATGGGTGCCGACATCTCCGGCGAGCACGGCTTCGTGATCGCCTCGGCCCCGGACGGGCTGCGGGGCGCGGAGATCATGCTGGACTTCCCCAGCGTCGGGGCGACCGAGAACCTCGTCATGGCGGCGGTGCTGGCGGAGGGCACCACCGTGATCGACAACGCGGCCCGGGAGCCCGAGATCGTCGACATCTGCACGATGCTCCAGCGGATGGGTGCGCTCATCGACGGTGAGGGCACCTCGACGATCACCATCGTCGGCGTACCCCGGCTGAGTCCGGTCCGGCACGCCACGGTGGGGGACCGGATCGTCGCGGGAACCTGGGCGTTCGGCGCGGCGATGACCCGTGGCGACGTGACCGTGACCGGCCTCGACCCCGCGTTCCTGGAGGTCGCGCTCGACAAGGTGGTCACGGCCGGCGGCATGGTGGAGACCCGGGCGGACAGCTTCCGGGTACGCATGGACGACCGGCCCCGCGCGGTGGACGTGGTCACGTTGCCCTATCCGGGCTTCGCCACCGACCTGTTGCCGATGGCGATCGGGCTCGCCGCGCTCAGCGAGGGCGCCTCGCTGATCACCGAGAACATCTTCGACGGCCGGTTCATGTTCGCCAACGAGATGATGCGGCTGGGCGCGGACATCAAGACCGACGGGCATCACGCGGTGGTACGCGGCCGGGAGCGGCTCTCCGGCGCGCCGGTCCGCGCGACCGACATCCGGGCCGGCGCCGGGCTCATCATCGCCGGGCTCTGCGCCGACGGGGTGACCGAGGTGTCCCACGTGCACCACGTGGACCGGGGCTATCCCGACTTCGTGGCCGACCTGCGGGCGCTGGGCATCGAGGTGGAGCGGGCGACCGCGCCGGAGGAACCCGAGCTGACCATCTGAGCGACTTAGCCATCGTTCAGGCTCGCCGACTAGGGTGCAGGCAGACACTCATTCGCAGCGAGGGAGTAGCAGCATGGCGGGTCGACTCGCGGTCATCGGTGCCGGTCTGATGGGTTCGGGCATCGCCCAGGTGGCGGCGCAGGCCGGCTGGCAGGTGGTGCTGCGGGATCTGGACGAGACGGCGACGACGCGTGGTCTGGACGGCATCCGGCGGTCGCTGGCGAAGTTCGCGGAGAAGGGCAAGCTCTCCGACGACGAGGTCGAGGCGACGCTCGGGCGGATCACCACCACCACCGAGCTGGAGGCGGCCGGCGACGCGGACATCGTCGTCGAGGCGGTCTTCGAGAAGCTGGAGATCAAGCACGAGGTGTTCCGCGCGCTGGACAAGATCTGCAAGGCGGACGCGGTGCTGGCCACCAACACCTCGGCGATCCCGGTGACCCAGATCGCGACGGCCACCGAGCGCCCGGAGGCGGTCGTCGGCACCCACTTCTTCTCGCCGGTGCCGATGATGAAGCTCTGTGAGCTGGTGCGTGGCTACAAGACCAGCGACGCCACCCTGGAGCGGGCGAAGTCCTTCGCCGAGGAGATCGGCAAGACCGTCGTGGTGGTGAACCGCGACATCGCCGGCTTCGTCACCACCCGGTTGATCTGCGCCCTGGCCATGGAGGCGGTCAAGCTGGTCGAGGCCGGCGTGATCTCCGCCGAGGACCTGGACATCGCCTGCCGGCTCGGCTTCGGGCACGCGATGGGTCCGCTGGCCACGGTCGACCTGACCGGTGTCGACGTGCTGTTGAACGCCACCCGCAACATCTACACCGACACCGCCGACGAGAAGTTCTTCCCGCCGGAGCTGTTGCAGCGCATGGCCACCGCGGGCGATCTGGGCCGCAAGACCGGCCAGGGCTTCTACTCGTACTGACGCCGCCGTGGGGGAGGGCCCGGCGGGCCCTCCCCGTGGCTCAGCCGTCGCGGCGGGTGGTCCACCGGAAGGTGGTCAGGCAGAGCACCAGGCCGATCACGCACCAGACGCCCAGCACCACGGCGACGCGGGTCAGCTCGAACGAGCCGCCGGGCTCGTCCGCGCCGAAGCTCTCCGGCAGGAAGACCGCCCGTAGCCCCTGGCACATCCACTTGAGTGGGAACAGCGCCGCCACCTGCTGCATCCAGCTCGGCAGGTTGGTGAAGACGAAGAACACCCCGGAGATGAACTGGAGCACCAGCGCGACCGGGGTGACCACCGCCGAGCCGCTGCGGGCGGTCCGGGCCAGCGACGAGATGGCGATGCCGCAGAGCGTGCAGGCGGTCACCCCAAGGGCGCTGACCCAGCCGAAGGTCACCCAGGCCGTGGTGGTGGTCGGCAGCTCCAGGTCGAACAGCGTCACCGACACCGCGAGCAGCAGCGCGGTCATCACGACACCGGTCACCAGCACCATGATCACCTTGCCGGCGAACCAGACCCACTTCGGCATCGGCGTGCCCCGGTAGCGCTTGAGCACCCCCCGGTCCCGCTCGATCGGGATCCAGATGCCGAGGTTCTGGAAGCTGACCGTCATCAGGCCGGTCGCGATCATGCCGGTGATGAAGTACTGCGTGTAGCTCACCCCGGGGGCGATCTCCTCGTCGAAGATCGACGCGAAGATCAGCACCATGATGAGGGGGAAGCCAAGCGTGAACACGACGGACTCGCGGCTGCGCAGGAACTGCCGGATCTCCAGCCGCCCCTGCCGCAGGGCGAGGCCGGCCGGACCGCTCCGCCGGGCCGGAGCTGCCGCGGTGACCGGCTCCGCCGGTCTCGTCGTGGTGGTCATCGGTGTCCGATCATCGTCAGGTAGATGTCTTCGAGGGTGGGCCGGGTGACGGTCAGGCCGGGCACCTCGCCGCCGAAACGCGCGGCGAGGTCCGCCACCAGCGCCGTCGGCGTCGCGCTCTGCGCGCTGTCCAGCGTGCCGTCCGGAGTACGCCAGGAGACCGTGGCCAGCGCCTCCTGCCGGTTGCCGAGCTGGTTCGGTGCGGCGACCTCGACCAGCCGGCCGCCGGTGATCACGCCCACCCGGTCGGCGAGCGCCTCGGCCTCGTCCAGGTAGTGCGTGGTCAGCACGATCGTGGTGCCGGCGGCGGCGAGATCACGGATCAACTCCCAGAACTCCCGCCGGGCCTCCGGGTCGAAGCCGGTGGTCGGCTCGTCCAGGAAGAGCAGTTCCGGGCGGCCGATGATGCCGAGCGCCACGTCGAGCCGGCGCTTCTGTCCGCCGGAGAGGGTGTGCGTCCGGGCGCGGGCCTTGCCGGTCAGCCCGACCCGTTCGATCACCTTGTCGGGGTCGTCGGCGTCGGGGTAGAAGCCGGCGAAGTGGTGCACCACCTCGGCGACGGAGAGTTCGTCGAACTCACCGGTGCCCTGAAAGACGATGCCGACCCGCCCCCGCCAGTCGCGCGTCGGGTTGGCCGGGTCGACGTCGAGAACGCGTACCTCGCCGGCGTCGCGCTGGCGGTAGCCCTCCAGGATCTCCACGGTGGTGGTCTTGCCGGCGCCGTTCGGCCCGAGCAGGGCGAACACCTCGCCCCGGTGGACGTCCAGCTCCAGCCCGGCGACCGCGGGGCTGCCGCCGTACGTCTTGCGCAGCCCTCGGACGCGGATCGCGACGTCGTCACTCATGCCGTCAAGTGTGCGGCCCGCCGTGACCCGGCGTCCGCACCGGGGGTGGTGGAGGTTGTGTGGTTTTGCACAACCCGTTCTACTGAACGGTAACTTAGACTCCGGCCATGGACGAGAAGGCACTCATGGGCCGGCTGCCGGAGCGGGACCGTCCCTGGGTGATGCGGACGTACGCGGGGCACTCCTCGGCCGCCGCGACGAACGCCCTCTTCCGTCGCAACCTGGCCAAGGGGCAGACCGGCCTGTCGGTCGCCTTCGACCTGCCCACCCAGACCGGGTACGACCCCGACCACGAACTCGCCACCGGCGAGGTCGGCCGGGTCGGCGTCCCGGTGTCGCACCTGGGCGACATGCGGGCGCTGTTCGACGGCATTCCACTGGCCGACATGAACACCTCGATGACCATCAACGCGCCGGCGATGTGGCTGCTCGGCCTCTACGGCACGGTCGCCAGCGAACAGGGTGCCGAACCGGCCCGCTGCGCCGGCACCACCCAGAACGACATCATCAAGGAGTACCTGTCCCGGGGAACGCACATCTTCCCGCCGGCCGCCTCGCTGCGACTGACCGCCGACGTGATCGCGTACACGCTGCGCGAGATGCCGCGCTGGAACCCGGTGAACATCTGCTCGTACCACCTCCAGGAGGCCGGGGCCACGCCGGTGCAGGAGGTGGCGTTCGCGCTGGCCACGGCGGTGGCGGTGCTCGACGCGGTGCGCGAGGGCGGCCAGGTGCCGGCGCGGCGGATGGGCGACGTGGTGCAGCGGATGTCGTTCTTCGTCAACGCCGGGGTGCGGTTCGTCGAGGAGATCGCCAAGATGCGCGCGTTCGGCGCGCTGTGGGACCAGCTCACCCGCGACCGGTACGGCGTGACGGACCCGCGGCAGCGCCGCTTCCGGTACGGCGTGCAGGTCAACTCCCTCGGCCTGACCGAGGCGCAGCCGGAGAACAACGTGCCGCGGATCGTGCTGGAGATGCTCGGGGTCACCCTCTCCCGGCAGGCACGGGCGCGGGCGGTGCAGCTGCCGGCCTGGAACGAGGCGCTCGGCCTGCCCCGACCGTGGGACCAGCAGTGGTCGCTGCGCATGCAGCAGGTGCTCGCCTACGAGTCGGACCTGCTGGAGTACCCGGACCTGTTCGACGGCTCGCACGTGATGACCGCGCTGGTCGACGAGATCGTCACCGGTGCCCGGGCCGAGCTGACGACGGTGCTGGAGATGGGTGGCGTGGTCGCCGCCGTGGAGACCGGTTACCTCAAGAGCGCCCTGGTGGCCTCCCTGGCCGAGCGGCGGCGACGGATCGAGGCCGGCAGCGATGTGGTGGTCGGCGTCAACCGGTTCACCGAGACCGAGCCGTCGCCGCTGACCGCCGCCGGTGCCGAGGCGGTCGAACAGGTCGATCCCGCCGTGGAGATCGCCGCCTCGGCGGCCGTACGCGCCTGGCGGGCCGACCGCGACGCGGCGGCGGTGGACGCCGCCCTGGCCCGGCTGAGCGCGGACGCCGCGACCAGGGCGAACCTGATGACGGCCACGCTCGAGTGCGTTCGGGTGGGAGTGACCACGGGGGAGTGGGCGGCGGCCCTGCGCCAGGTCTTCGGCGAGTACCGGGCACCCACCGGTCTGGTGGGCGGGTCCGCGAGCGGCGGTGACGACGGGCTGGCCGAGGTCCGCGCCCGGGTCGCCACCACCGCCCGCGAACTGGGCAACGCGCGGCTGCGACTGCTCGTCGGCAAGCCCGGCCTGGACGGGCACTCCAACGGCGCGGAGCAGATCGCGGTCCGCGCCCGCGACGCCGGCTTCGAGGTGGTCTACCAGGGCATTCGGCTCACCGCCGGGCAGATCGTGGCCGCCGCGGTGGAGGAGGACGTGGACCTGGTCGGGCTCTCCGTGCTCTCCGGCTCGCACCTGGCGGCGGTGCCGGCGGTGCTCGACGGGTTGCGGGCCGCCGGCCGACCGGATCTGCCGGTGGTGGTCGGCGGCATCATTCCCACCCGGGACGCCGATCAGCTGCGCGCGGCCGGGGTGGCCCGGGTGTTCACCCCGAAGGACTTCGCGCTCACCGAGATCATCGACGAGCTGGTCACCGTCATCCGGCAGGCGAACGAGCTGTGACGCGCGGACCCCGGCGGGTGGCCGGGATCCGCGCGGACGGCGCGCTCAGCGGTGGTCGTAGGTCATGCAGTCGGCCATGTCGGCGTCGGGACCGACCCGGATCGCCGGTGCCTGGCACTCCAGTTGCTCGTTGTGCCGGCAGTCGGCGCGCTGGCACGCCCCGACCTGGGCGATCTGCCCGTCGAGACCGGCCCGGACGGCGGGCATCTCGATGAAGGTGTGGCAGTGGGCGTGGTCCAGGCTGCCGATGGTGATGGCGAAGGCGTGGCAGTCGCCGGTGTGGTTGTACGCGCACGCGGCAACCACGCACTCCTGGACCCGGGGCATCTCCATTGCTGCGGTCATGACCCAACCTCCTCCGTTGATTGCCCCAATTTTAGGCTTTAGGGCGGGTTGAGGTGGTGATTCGGTCGAGCCGGTGACCCGGGCTCAGACGCGGAAGCCCGCCTCGCGTGCCGCCTGCCGCTCCCGACGCCGGTCCGCCCGGCGGCGCAGCAGCCACGGCAGGACGAGCACGAGGCCGACCAGGAACGCCAGCACCAGCACCGGCAGGATGATCGCGACGAGCGACATGACCACGCTCGTGGCGTCCTCGGCGGTGCTCGCCACCGGCGCCCCCAGGCCCGCCGTGGTGGCGTTGATGACCGGCCGCGCGGTCGACTTCAGCAGGTGGACGCCGAGCGCGATGAGCACCCCGACCAGCACCGGCAACCACTGGCCGCCACTGGCGAAGAAGCTGTCCGGGTCGCTGACCGTCACCGTCTCGGACGCCGAACCGGCCCCGAACGCCAGCCCGCCGGCCGTCGGCCGGACGACCGTCTGCACCATGTCGTTGACGTGGTCCACCACGGGCACCTTGTCCGCCACGACCTCGACCACGAGCAGCACCGCGAGGATGCCCAGCACCCACTCGTTGCCGAGCCACTGCCACCCGCCAGGCAGGTCTATCACGCTGGTGTAGCGGGCCAGCAGGCCCGTCACCAGCAACGGAATGTAGGCGTTCAGCCCCGCCGAGGCGGCGAGGCCGGTACCGGTGAGCACTTCGAGCACCAGCCCAGCATGGCACCGGCACGCCAGCGCCGCTCGGTGGCGACGGCCGGTGACTCCGCTACCCTGCTCGGGTGCGGTTGGTGATTGCGAAATGCTCGGTGGACTATGTCGGACGCCTCTCGGCCCACCTGCCGCCGGCCACCCGGCTGCTGATGGTGAAGGCGGACGGATCGGTCTCCATCCACGCCGACGACCGGGCGTACAAGCCGTTGAACTGGATGAGCCCACCGTGCCGGCTGGAGGAGGCCCCGGGCGTCTGGCGGGTGGTGAACAAGGCCGGCGAGGAACTGCGGATCACCCTGGAGGAGATCTTCCAGGACACCTCGTACGAGCTGGGTGTCGATCCCGGGCTGCGCAAGGACGGCGTGGAGGCCCACCTCCAGGAGTTGCTGGCGGCCAATCCCGAGACGCTGGGCGACGGGTACACCCTGGTCCGTAGGGAGTACATGACCGCGATCGGCCCGGTCGATCTGCTCTGCCGCGACGCCAACCAGGGCACGGTGGCCGTCGAGGTGAAGCGCCGGGGCGAGATCGACGGGGTGGAGCAGCTCACCCGCTACCTGGAACTGCTCAACCGTGATCCGTTGCTCGCCCCGGTTGCCGGGGTCTTCGCCGCGCAGGAGATCAAGCCGCAGGCCCGGGTGCTCGCCACCGACCGGGGAATCCGCTGCGTGGTGGTCGACTACGACCGGCTGCGGGGCATCGAGCGCGACGAACTGACGCTCTTCTAGCCGGTCACCGGCCGTAGATCAGCTTGACCGCCTTCACCAGCCGGCTCACGTCGGCCTCGGTGCGCTCGAAGGTGGTCGACGGCAGCAGCGAACGCCCCCGGCGGCGGGTGACGGCCTTGGCCCGGGCGAACTCGCGCAGCCCGTCCTCGCCGTGGATGCGGCCGAAGCCGGACTCGCCGACCCCGCCGAACGGCAGGGTGGACATGCCGGCGAAGGTGAGCGTCGAGTTGACCGAGGCCATCCCGGAGCGCAACCGCCGGGCGATCGCGACCGCGCGCCGCTGACCGAAGACCGAACCACCCAGCCCGTACGGCAGGGCGTTGGCCCGGGCGAGTGCCTCGTCGGCGGTGCGGACCCGGTTGATGGTCAGGGTGGGGCCGAAGGTCTCCTCGCGTACGGCGGCAGCCTCCTCCGGCACCTCGACCAGCACGGTCGGGTGCGCGTACGGCGGGCGTACCGCGTCCGGCCCGCCGAGCACCGCCCGACCACCACGGGCCACCGCGTCCTCGATGTGCCGTCGGATCACGTCGAGTTGGCTCGGCATGGTGATCGGGCCGATGTCGGCGTGGTCGGGGCCGACGGTGAGCCGGCCGGCGCGCTCGACGACCTTGTCGACGAACGCGTCGAAGACCGGCTCCACGGCGTAGACCCGTTCGATGCCGATGCAGGTCTGCCCGGCGTTGGTCATCGCTCCCCAGACGCAGGCGTCGGCGGCGGCGTCCAGGTCGGCGTCGGCGTCCACGATCATGGCGTCCTTGCCGCCGGCCTCCACCAGCACCGGGGTCAACGACTCGGCGCACGCCGCCATCACCTTCTTGGCGGTGGCCGTCGAGCCGGTGAAGGCGAGCTTGTCGACGCCGGCCCGGCACAGGGCGGCGCCGACGTCACCGAGTCCGTGCACCGCGGTGAGGACCGGATGTTCGGGCACCACCTCGGCGAAGCTGTCGACGAGCCACTGACCGACGACCGGGGTGTACTCGCTGGGCTTGAAGACCACCGCGTTCCCGGCCGCCAACGCGTACGCGATGGAGCCGATCGGGGTGAAGACGGGATAGTTCCACGGACCGATCACGCCGACCACGCCGTGCGGCTGGTACTCCAGGTGGGCCGAGAACTCGGCGAGCACGAGCCGCGAGCGGACCCGCCGGGGGCCCAGCACCCGCCGGGCGTTACGGGCCGCCCAGTCCACGTGCTCCACCGTGGTCACGATCTCGACGAGTGCGTCGGCGACCGGCTTGCCACCCTCGGCGTGCATCAGGGCGGCCAACTGCTCCATCCGCTGGGCGAGCAGCCGCCGCCAGCGCAGCAGCCGCTCCCGTCGCCCGGTGAAACCGAGCCCCGCCCACCACTGGCCGGCGGCGCGGGCCCGCTCGACGGCGCGTTCGACGTCGACCGCGGTGGCGACCGGGACGCGCCCGGCTTCGTCGCCGGACGCCGGGCTGGTCGAGATCAGGTGGTTGCCCTGGACCGCTGGGGTGCCGGGGGGTAGCACAGCCGTCATGGCGGAAGTCTAGACGCGAGAATTACTCGCCGGTAGGGGTGGGGAAACGGGCGAATCCTCCCAGCCGTCCGGCCGGTTGAATCGGACGAACCGCTCGTCCCGCCCGGTAGTTCCGTCGCCGGGCGCCGTGGAATATGTGAACACAAAGCACCCGGACGGTTACCGGTACGCATCCGGCTGGATGGTGGAGGTGGACGCCCCGTGGTGAAACGCTGACCCGGGATCGTCACACGGGTGGAGGGGCTGACCGTCCATGGAGGAACATCCGCAACTGATGCCGCTGCTGACGGTGGCTGCCGGGCCGATGCGGGGGTGGCGCTTCCGGCTGCCGCGCCGGCCGCAGGTGATCGGCCGTGATCCGGCGGTCGACATCGTGGTGCACGACCCGCACCTGAGCCGGCGGCATGTCGAGATCTGGCGGGGCGGTGAGGGTGCCTCTCTGGTGGATCTCGGATCCACGAACGGCACCTGGGTGAACGACCTCCGGGCAACCGAGGTCGTCCGGCTCAGCGACGGCGACGTGATCCGGATCGGCGGTACCGAGCTGAGGTTCTTCGACCCGGGCGTGGCCCGCACGGATCCGGTGGGCCTGAGCTTCGAACTGCCGCGCCAGGAGCGACGACCGATCCGCCCGCTGCCCGCGACGGTCCCGACACCGGTGGTGCCCGGGCAGGCCGGCGTGCCGGACGGGGTGGTGGTCGGCGTCCACCGCTGACGACCGAGTCTCGGTCCCCGTGCCGGGGGCCCGGAAGTCGCGTGCCGGCCTGCATCCGTGGTTTCCGGCCACAGTTCCGGCCAGGACGCGTGGGTGTCCGCCACCCAAGGGGGCCCGGCCCCGTGGGTGCCGGCCACATGGACCGGCGGTGTCGATCGTGGCAGCATGCCGCGGATGGAGAGCCAGCAGCGCAACGTCACCGCGAACGGAATCACCCAGGCCGTCCGGGTGGCCGGACCTGTCGACGGCGTGCCGGTGCTGCTCGTGCACGGCAACTGCTCCTCGGCCGCCTTCTGGGAGCCGCTGGTGCGCCGCCTGCCGCCGACTCTGCGGGTGGTCGCGCCGGACCTGCGTGGCTACGGCGCCACGCAGACCGCCCCGGTCGACGCCACCCGGGGCCTGACCGACTTCGCCGACGACGTGGCGGCGTTGCTCGACGAGCCGTCGCTCTTCGCCGACGGCGCCCGGCCCGTGGTGGTCGGCCACTCGCTCGGCGGCGGAGTGGCGATGCGAATGCTGGTGGACCACCCCGACCGGATCGCCGGGCTGCTGCTCGCGGCACCGGTGTCCCCGTACGGCTTCGGCGCCACCCGCGACCTGGCCGGCACGCCGACCACGCCCGACCTCGCTGGCTCCGGCGGCGGCACGGCGAACGGTGACTTCGTCGCGCGGCTGGCCGCCGGTGACCGCGGCGCGGAGGCCGGACCAGCCCGCGCAGCGTGCTGCGGGCGGCCTACGTGGCGGACCCCGCCTGCCTCGGCGACGACGAGGAACCGCTGCTCGACAGCGTGCTCTCCACCGCCACCGGCCCGGACAACTACCCCGGTGACGCGGCGAGTTCGCCGAACTGGCCGGGTAGCGCGCCGGGCGACCGTGGCGTGCTCAACGCGCTGGCGCGGTTCCGGGTCGCCGAGGAACTGGTGGCCGTGACACCGAAGCCTCCGGTCACCTGGATCCGCGGCGACTCCGACGTGATCGTCTCGGACACCTCACTGTTCGACCTGGCGCAGTTGGGGGCGCTGGGCGTGGTGCCCGGCTGGCCCGGGGTGCAGGAGTGCCCACCGCAGCCGATGATCGGACAGACCCGCGCTGTGCTCGACCGGTACGCCGAGACCGGCGGCAGCTACCGGGAGGTGGTGCTGTCCGGCTGCGGGCACAGCCCACACCTGGAGCGCCCGGCGGAGTTCGTCGCCGAACTGCTCGCCCTCGCCGGGGTCGCTCCCGACTGAGCCGGGTCCGCTCCCGACCCGCCGGTCGACCGCTGACCGGGTCGGGCGGGTAAACCGGGACATCGGTGACATGTGCCACGACGCCTCGACAACGGTGCGTCACATGGCAGACTCGCGCGCATAACCTTAGCGGCCGTTAATGTCCGGCCGTGTCGTTGCGCACAGGGGAGGCCGGGGTCGTGACGCGCGAGTTCACCAGCGTGGGTGTGGTGGGTCTGGGCACCATGGGTGCCGGCATCGTCGAGGTCTTCGCCCGCAACGGCATCGACGTGGTGGCCGTGGAGATCTCCGACGGCGCACTCGACCGGGGGCGGGCGAATCTGACCGGCTCGACCGACCGGGCGGTGGCCCGGGGCAAGCTCGCCGAGGCCGACCGGGACGCGCTGCTGGGCCGGGTCACCTTCGCCGTCGGGCTGGACGCGCTGCACTCGGTGGACCTGGTGATCGAGGCGGTACCCGAGCACCTCGACCTGAAGCAGCGGCTCTTCGCCGAGCTGGATCGGGTCTGCAAGCCCGAGGCCATCCTCGCCACCAACACCTCGTCGCTGAGCGTGACCGAGATTTCCGTGGCCACCGCGCGCCCCAACCAGGTCGTCGGCATCCACTTCTTCAACCCGGCGCCGGTGATGAAGCTGGTCGAGGTGGTACGCACGGTGGTCACCTCCGCCGACGTGGTGGCCGACGTGGAGGCGCTCTGCAAGCGGCTCGGCAAGGTCGACGTCACCATCAGCGACCGGGCCGGGTTCATCGCCAACGCCCTGCTGTTCGGCTACCTCAACCACGCCGTGGACCTGTTCGAGTCCCGGTACGCCACCCGCGAGGACATCGACGCGGCCATGAAGCTCGGCTGCGGACTGCCCATGGGTCCGCTGGCGCTGATGGACCTGATCGGCCTGGACACCGCGTACGAGATCCTGGACACCATGTACCGGCGTGGTGGCCGGGACCGCCGGCACGCCCCGGTGCCGTTGCTCAAGCAGATGGTGACCGCAGGACTGCTCGGGCGGAAGTCCGGCCGGGGTTTCTACACCTACGAGCGGCCCGGCTCGCCGAAGGTCGTACCGGACGAGCAGACGCCGACCACGACGGAACCGGCGGTGACCGGCGCGACCCTGACCAAGGTTGGCATCGGGAGCGCGAGGAGTGAGCTTGCGAGCCCCGCAGTCGTGACCAAGGTCGGCATCGTGGGTTCCGGGACCATGGCGACCGGGATCATCGAGGTCTTCGCCAACGCCGGCTACGAGGTCGTGTCGGTGACCCGGGGCGCGGAGCAGTCGGCCAAGGTCTTCGAGGCGGTGCGGACGTCGCTCAACAAGGGCGTGGTCCGGGGCCGGCTCAGCGAGGTCGACCGGGATGCCGCGCTCGGTCGGATCAACTGGTCGGCGACGCTGGACCACCTGGCCGACGTGGACCTGGTGGTCGAGGCGGTGGTCGAGGAACTCAGCGTCAAGAAGGCCCTCTTCGCCAGCCTGGACGAGATCTGCAAGCCGGGTGTGGTGCTGGCGACCACCACCTCGTCGCTGCCGGTGATCGAGATGGCGATGGCCACCCAGCGCCCGGCCGACGTGGTGGGTCTGCACTTCTTCAACCCGGCCCCGGCGATGCCGCTGGTGGAGATCGTCCGGACGATCCGTACCTCCGCCGAGACCGTCACCACCGCGCAGGTCGTCAGCGCCACGCTGGGCAAGACCGGCGTGGTCTGCGGCGACCGGTCCGGTTTCATCGTCAACGCGCTGCTGTTCCCGTATCTCAACGACGCGGTGCGGATGCTGGAGGCCAGCTACTCCACCGCCGACGACATCGACCACGCGATGAAGCTGGGCTGCGGCTACCCGATGGGGCCGTTCGAGCTGCTCGACGTGGTGGGCCTGGACGTGGCGCTGGCCATCCAGCGGGAGCTGTACCTGGAGCTGCGCGAGCCCGGGTTCGCCCCGGCACCGCTGCTGGAGCACCTGGTCACCGCCGGCTACCTGGGCCGCAAGACCGGTCGGGGGTTCCGCGACCACACCCGCCGCTGACCGGGTCGCGACGGCTCGACCGTACGCTTGACGACGTGAGTCCCCGTCGTAACCGTCCCCGCCGCGACGACGCGGTGCGCCTCGACGCCGAGCGCGCCCGGCACGGCGTCGCCGCGGTCCAGCAGTGGCGGGACGGGGAGTGGCAGGTGCGCGGCATCAGCGGCGGCGCGTCCACCAAGACGTACCGCTGCCCCGGTTGCGACCAGGAGATCCGGCCCGGTGTGGCGCACGTCGTGGCCTGGCCGGCGGACGGCCGGGGCGATCTCACCGACCGTCGGCACTGGCACACCGGTTGCTGGCGTGCCCGCGACCGACGGGCCCCGGTGATCCAGCGGGGTCGGCGAAACGGGAGACTGGAGGCATGAGCGCACCGATCCGTGCCTCCTCGATCCTGCCCGGGCATCGAGAGGACATCGAGCTGCACACCGCGGACGACCTGCGGTTGGTCGGCGAGTTGGCCCGCCCGGTCGACCGGGAACCGGCCGCGACCCTGGTCTGCCTGCATCCGTTGCCCACCCACGGCGGAATGATGGACAGCCACCTGTTCCGCAAGGCGGCCTGGCGTCTGCCCGCCCTGGCCGACCTGGCCGTGCTCAGGTTCAACACCCGGGGCACCAGCAGCGTGCGCGGCACCAGCGAGGGCAGCTTCGACTCCGCCGTCGGCGAGCGCTTCGACGTCGCCGCCGCCATCGAGTACGCCGAGTTCCACGAACTGCCGAACGTCTGGTTGCTGGGTTGGTCGTTCGGCACCGACCTGGCGCTGCGCTACGGCTGCGACCCGGCGGTGACCGGCGCGATCCTGCTCTCCCCGCCGCTGCGCTATTCCGGCCCGGCCGATCTGGCCCAGTGGGCCGAGTCGGGAAAGCCGGTCACCGCCCTGGTGCCGGAGTTCGACGACTACCTGCGCCCGGAGCAGGCCCGCGAGCGGTTCGCGGCGATCCCGCAGGCGGAGGTGGTCGGTGTGCCCGGCGCCAAGCACCTCTGGGTCGGTGACGCCGAGACCGCGCTGGACGAGGTGGTGCGGCGGGTCAACCCGGCGGTGCCGGTGCCGCTGCCGACCACCTGGGACGGCCCGATGGAGACCGGCGACGCCAGCGCGTACGCCGACCGGACGGTCGCCGCGTTCGCCGACGTCCCGGTGTCGGGCCCACCGCAGCGCCAGGCCGACTGAACCGCGCTGGCGGGCCTCTGCCGGTCCGCCCTGGCCCGGCAGGTCAGCGGGCGTCCTGGCGGGGGAGGACCACCTCACGGAGGATGAGCTGGATGGCGGCGACCGTCGGGATGGCGATCAGTGCGCCGATCACCCCCACCAGCGAAACCCCGAGCAGCGCGGCCACCAGCGCGGCGACCTCGTTCACCTGCACCGACCGCCGCATGATCTTGGGGTAGATGAGGTAGTTCTCGACCTGCTGGTAGACCACGAAGAAGATCACGCAGGCGATGCCGACCGAGGGATCGGTGGCGAAGCCGACCAGGCTGACGATCACTGCGCCGAGGGTGGCGCCGATCTGCGGGATGAGGTCGGTCACCGCGACGACCACGGCCAGGGCGAACGGGTACGGCAGGCCGACGATCAGCGCGAACACGAAGGTGCTCGCTCCGGCCAGCACGGCGATGGCGAGCGCGCCGACCATGTACGCCCCGACCTTGGTCAGGACCTCGTCACCGATCAGCTGCACCCGCTGCCGACGGGAACGCGGCACCAACGCGTACGCCAGGTTGCGGAGCCGGTCGAAGTAGACCAGGAAGTAGATGGTCAGCACCAGCACGGTGAGCACCCGGAAGACGGTGCCGAACACCAGTTGGGCACCGCCGAGCACCCCGCCCAACGCCCGGCCGACCATGTCCGCGCTGGTCGCCTCCTGGGCGCGGCGCATCAGGTCGAACTGCTCGACCAGGTCGTTGACCGTCTCGTTGCGGCGCAGCGACTCCAGGTAGCTCGGCAACTGCTCGACGAACTGCCCGGACTGGGTCACGATCGGTGGCACCAGCGCCAGCACCCCGGCCGCCAGCAGCGCCAGCACGATCAGCACGACCGTCGCCACGGCCAGCCCGCGCGGAAACCCCCAGGACCGTAACCGGACCACCGCCGGGTGCAGGCCCACCGCGAGGAAGAGCGCGATCACCACCAGGACCAGGATCCCCGCGGCGTTGCGCACCCCCAGGTAGACCGCGTACGCGAGCAGTACGCCGAGCGCACCGGTGAAGCCGACCAGGAAGCTGTTGCGCCGCAGCGGTCGCCCGGGGATGCCGAAGCGGCCGACGTCGGCACCTGCCGGACGCTGCTGCGTCGCGTCGGTCGCGTCGTCGGCTCCCGGCGCTGCCCCTGGCGGCTTCGAGTCGTGCTGTTCCCGCTCGGCAGGTCTCGGCGCGGCCTCATCGGGTTCGTGTTGCGCCATCCGGTCTCCCCGTCGGCTGTTCCGGCGGTGCCGCCGGGTCGAAATGAGCCCGCCGGGCCGGCGAGCCGGCGGCCCTGTTCGGCAGGGTAGTGCCGTTGCCTCGTGGTGATGATGCGGGCACGCTGTCGAGCTGAGGGCGTGGGTGGTTCAGCGCGAGCCGCCGCGGCGAGTCAGGTCCGCTTGAGCGTTGCGACGAAGGACCGCCAGGTCGACGGGGTGAACGCCAGCACCGGGCCCCGCCGGTCCTTGCTGTCCCGGACGGCCACCAGGCCGGGCAGGTTGTCGGCCACCTCCACGCAGTCGGTGTTGCCGCTGCGGGTGGAGGTGCGCCAGGTCGCGCCGTTCAGGGCCATGACTTCACCATCTCGTTGAGGAGTGCGATCGACTGCTGGCGGGACAGTGCCTCGTTGCGCACCGTCTCCCAGCGCGCCAACAGGGTAGCCAGATTCGCCTCGTTGTCGGTCGGCGCAGCGGTCAGTTGGGTCTCCTGGCTCGCCACCCAGCCGCCGTCCGCGCCCCTGGCCAGCGAGAACGGCCCGGACAGGCCGATATGCAGCCCGACGCTGAGCGGTACGACGTGGACGCTCACGCTGGGGCGCTCGGCGCAGGCGATCAGGTGCTCGATCTGGTGCCCCATGAGCGTCCGGAAGCGCTCGTCCCGCCGGTGCAGGATCGCCTCGTCGACGACCGCGATGAGCTGCGGCGGGTCGGGCTGGTCGAGGATGGCCTGCCGGTCCAGCCGGGCGGCCACCCGCTGCTCCACCTCGTCGTCGCTGAGCAGGTCGTCGCAGCGGATCACCGCGCGGGCGTAGCCCTCGGTCTGGAGCAGCGCGGGGACCAGCGTCGGCTGGAAGACCCGTAGCTGCCGGGCCTGGCGTTCGGCGTCCAGCCAGGGCAGAAACCAGGACGGCTGCCCCTCCCGCTCGGCGATCCGCAGCAGCGACCCCAGCAGCCCGTCCGAGGTCAGCACCTCGTCGGCCCGGGCCAGGAGCTGGCGATCGTACGGCCGGGCGCCGGTCTCCACGGCGGAGACCATCGACGCCGAGTAGTGCACCAGTTTCCCGAACTCCTCCTGGCTCAACCCGGCGGTGACGCGTAGCCGGCGTAGCTGGGACCGGATCAGGTCCGCCGTGGTCTGCTCCACACTGCCTCCACAATCGCCGGCCGAGAACCACTCGGCATTCCTCGGCGGCCTCCGCATCCCGCACCAGGGCCACCACCAGCCTCGATGCCTTCCGACAGTAGTGGTCCCGTCACCAAACTGTCAGCCATGCCGGATTCGTTCGTTGCCCGGAGGGCGCGGACGGGTTCAGGCGGGGGCCGCCCGCAATCCCCCTGCGGGCGGCCCTACCGAACCCGCTCCGGGTGCGTCTGTCGTCGCCAGGGCAGCGACAGACGCACCCGGGAGCCGTCCTTGCGGAGCTTGCTGTGTCACCTGAGCGCGCGGTCCGACCAGGTCGACCGCCACACACGCCGTTGCGGCCGACCTGGTGCTGCCGTACCGACGGGCAGCCCTGGCCCTGCGGGGAGGCGCGACTGGTGCTGCGGGCGGAGTACGAACACAACCCGACCGGTCTGTCCGTCTACCTCGCCGGCCTGATGTACGAGGCCATGCGCGACCTCTATCACCTCAACCCGTACGACGCCCCCGCGCCGCAGGCCCTCTTCGCCCGCTTCCTCGCCTGGACCAGACCCCGCCACCACCCCACACCCACACGCCGATCATGCAGTCATAGCAGTTGATTTGTCCGCTGTGGACCGCTTTGTAGCGGCCACAACTGCCTGATCGCCGCTGGGGTCGGCTGGGCGGCGTCAGTCGGAGGTGACTTTGCTGGGCTTGGCGGTCCGCTCGTCGGTGGTCGGCTTGGTGGGGCGCTTACCGTTCTCGCCGGTGCTGGTGATCTTCGTCGGGGTGGCACCTCGGCCGCCCTCGCCGGGAACCGCAGCCACCGTCGGCTCGCCGTCCAACCCTTCGCTCGCCGTGCCGCCGTCGGCGCTCGTCGGCTCGGCCGCCGGGCGGGTCGGGGCGGGATCCTCCACAGTGGTGACCGGCTCCGCCACCGGCTTCGTCGCCGGCCGGGCATCGTCCTCGCCCGGACGGTCACCGGTCCGGCCGCCCGCCGCCGGGGCATCGTCGCCGGAGGGTCGAGCACCGTTCGCTGAGACGCCGACGGGGCGTGCCCCGTTCGTGGCCGAAGCTGCCACCGCAGGCGCGGCCGACGCGGCGGGAGCCGAGGTGGCCTGGAGCCGCAGGCCGAGCAGCTTGCGCTCCAGCTCGTCGGACTCCTGCCGGGACTTCCACGTCTCCTGGCGCAGGTCGGCGAGCTGCTGCTGGGCCTTGGCGATCTCCAACATCACCTGGGCGAGCTGCTGCCGGCTGGCCGCCGCCTCCTGCTGGGTGGCAGCGAGGTGCTGCTGGGTGGTGGCCAGGTGCTGCTGCGTGGTGGCCGCGTACTCCTCGAACTGGCGGCGGGACGCCGCGACGTGCTCGTCCGCCTCGCGCCGCACGGCGGTGACGTGCTCGTCGGCCTCCCGCCGGGTGGTGTCGGCGTACTCGTCGGCGTCGCGTCGGACGGTGGCGACGTACTCGTCGGCCTCGCGTCGCTTCGCGGACGTCTCGGTCTCCGCCTGGCGCAGCAGCTCGCCGGCCTGCTCCTCGGCCTGCCCTCGGACCGTGGCGGCCTCCTGCTCGGCGGCCTGGCGGATCTGGTCGGCGCCCTGCTCGATCTCGTTCTTCCGCGCGGTGTACTCGGACTCCAGCTGGGATCGCCGGGCCTCGAAGCCGGACTCCAGCTCGGCGGTACGGGTGCGGATCCGCTCGTCCAGCTCGGCGTTGCGGGTCTTGTACTGCTTCTCGAGCTGATCGCGGCGGGCGGTGAACTCGCGTTCGACGGTGGCCTTGCGCTCGGTCAGCTCCCTGTCGGCCGCCTCGCGGCGGCTGTTCACCTCCTGCTCCACCCCGGCCCGCCAGGCGCCCAGCTCCTGCTGCGCCTGCGCCCGGGCGTGCTGCACGTACGCCTCGGTCTCGCCGCGCATCCGCTGGGCGTACGCCTCGGTCTCGGCGCGGGTGCGCTTCGCCGCCTCGGTCGCCTGGGTGCTCAGCCGCTCGGCCTCCTGGCGGGCCTTGTTGCGGGCGGCCCGGCCGGCCTCGGCGGCGTCGTCGATGATCTGCTTGGCCTCCTGCTGGGCCTTGGCATGGGTGGCCCGGCCGGCCTCGGTGGCCTGGTCGACCAGCCGTCGCGCCTCCTGCTGGGCCTTCGCGTGCACCTCTTTGGCGGCGTCGCGCAGCTGGGTCGCCTCCTGCTGGGCGGTGGCGAGCGCCTCGCGGGCCGCGTCGCGCAGCTTGGTCGCCTCCTGCTGGGCCCGACTGTGGATCTCCTTGGCCGCGTCCCGGAGCTGGGTGGCCTCCTGCTGGGCCCGGTCCAGGGATTCCTGGGCGGCCTTGCGCAGCCGGGCGGCCTCCTCCTTCGCCGACTTCGCGGCGGCTTCCGACTCGGCCCGGCGAGCGGTGGCCTGCCGCTCCTCCTCGGCCCGGCGGGCGGCCAGGGCGATCTCGAAGTCCTTGAGCGCGGTGGCCGCCGAGACGCGGGCCTCCTCGATGATGTGCTCGGCGGCGGCGCGGCGGGCCTCGATCTCCTCGTTGGCGGCGGAGAGGATGTCCTCGGCCTGCTCCTCGGCCAGCGTGAGGATCTGCTCCACCCGGGGGCCGAGATGCCGGAAGGCCGCCCGGTCGACGACCGGCGCATGCTTGCGCAGCTGGGCCAGGTCGCGTTGCAGCACCTCGACCTGACCGGCCAGCTTGTGGATCTGGGTGTACGCCTGTTCCCGTTCGGCCGCGAGCGCGGCGATCTCGTGCTCCGCACGAGCGACGTATCGGTCGACCTGTCGTTTCTCGTACCCCCGCAGGGCGGACTCGAAGCTGGGCTCCGTGGTCACGTCCCCGCCGAGCGCGAACAGTTCCTCGCCGTGCGACATGCTCCCATCCTCACACGCATCGGGCCCTCCTGGGGCGATACGGACGCCGTGGATTGGAGGTACTTCACACGGATCGCAGCGGGTGTGGGACGCATGACGGCGTGAGGTGCCACCGGTGTCCCGGTGTCACCTCACGCCGTAAATCATGCCCCGGTACGGGAGGCGGCTCAGCTGGCCGACTCGGCGGCGACGGGCTTCTCGGAGCCCTCCGCCTTGGTGTCCTCCGCCTTCGTGGCCTCGACCTTGGCGACCACCGCGTCGGCCACACCCGGCACCAGACCGGCGAGGCCGGCGAGGCTGGAGCGGATCTGGACGAGCTGGGCGGTGACGGCGTCCTTCTGCCGGGTCAGGTCCTCGACCTCGCGGCTGGCCGCCTGGGTGGTCAGCTCGGCCTCGGTGCGGGCCTCGCTGAGCAACCGCTGCGACTCGGCGCGCGCCTCGTTGAGCGTCCGCTCGGCCAGGGCCTTGGCCTTCTCCACCGTCTCGGTGGCGTTGCGCTCCGACTCGACCCGGCGGGCCTCGGCGCGCTGCTCGATCTCCTTGGCCCGGTCCTGCGCGGCGCGGGCCCGCTGCTCGGCCTCGTTGACCAGCTTCTGGGTTTGCGCGACCTGGGCGGCATGCCGCTCCGACTCCTCGCGCTCGGCCTTCTCCCGGCGCTCCGCGAGCTGCAGCTCCAGGGCCTGGAGATCCTTGTCGCGCTTGTCGCGGGCGTCGGTGAGCAGCTTGGTCGCCTCGGCGCGCTTCTCCTCGGCCTCGCGGGCGGCCTTGGCCCGCTGCTGGGTGATCTCGCGCTCGGCGGTGGCCCGCAGGGTGGCGACCTCGCGCTCCACGGTGGACTTCAGCTCGGCGACCTCGTGGGCGGTCACCGTACGCAGCTGCTTGGTCTCCCGATCCGCGTCGGCGCGCAGCGTGTCGGCCTCGCGTCGGGCCTGGACGCGCACCTCGGCGGCCTCGCGCTCGGCGGCGGTCCGGACGTTGCCCGCCTCCCGCTCGGCGGTCGCCTTCATGGCCGCGGCCTCGGCACGCGCCTTGTCGGTGATCTCCCGCGCCTCGAGGCGGGCGGCGGAGAGGATGCCCTCCGACTCGCGCTTGGCCTCGTTGCGGTGGTCGTTGGCCTGCTCCTCGGCGAGCCGGAGGATCTGCTCGACACGGGTGCCGAGGCCGGACAGCGTGGGCCGGCTGTTCTCCTCCAGCTGCTTGCTGGTGTCGGTGAGCTTCTGCTCAAGGGCGGTGAGCCGCTGCTCGGACTGCCGGAGCCGGCGCTGCGCGTCGTTGAGCGCCTGCTCGGCGTCGGCGCGGTCCTTGTTGGCCTGGCTCAGCGCGGCGTTGAGCCGGCCGATGAAGTCGTCGACCTGACCGGTGTTGTATCCGCGCAGGCCAACCGTGAAATCTGGCTGCGAGTTCGCGTTATCGAAGAACGCGAGAGGGGAGGACTGCTGCTGGGGCATTGGGACATACTGGCAGACCCCCTGGGGTGCTTCGCAAGAGCGTGCCGCCCTTTGCCGTCCGCATTACATGGTCAACTCCGGGCGGTGATCGACCACCCGGGCGACAGGCGATCTTGCCAGCTCCGGGGCGAGCCGGATGGTACGGAGCGTGACGTGGAAAAGGACCGTGGCGGGATCGCGCACGGCCCCTTTGTTTCCGCGTCGCTCTCTCACACGAATGGGCCTCAGGCCGCCCGTGTGTAAAGCCAATCGGCGATCACCGAATGGCCACCGGCGCCTCGGCCGTCAGGTCAGCGCCCACGGAACCGGTTGATGGCCTCGACGTGGCGGGCGCGTAGCTCGGGGTCGCGGACACCGAGTCCGTCCGCAGGGGCCAGACAGCGCACACCGACCTTGCCCTGGTGGGCGTTGCGGTGCACCTCGTACGCGGCCTGGCCGGTCCGCTCCAGCGGGTACGTCCTGGACACGGTGGGGTGGATCCTCCCCAGCGCCACCAGCCGGTTGGCCTCCCACGCCTCGCGGTAGTTGGCGAAGTGACTGCCCACGATCCGCTTCAGGTGCATCCACAGGTAGCGGTTGTCGTACTGGTGCAGGAAGCCACTGGTGGAGGCGCAGGTGGCGACGGTGCCACCGCGCTTGGCGACGTAGACGCTGGCACCGAAGGTCTCCCGGCCCGGGTGCTCGAAGACGATGTCCGGGTCCTCGCCGCCGGTGAGTTCCCGGATCCGCTCGCCGAAGCGGCGCCACTCGTCCGGGTTCTGGGTCTCCTCGTCCGACCAGAACCGGAAGCCCTCGGCGGAGCGGTCGATGACCAGCTCGGCGCCCATCCGTCGACACAGCTCCGCCTTCTCCGGAGAGGAGACGACACAGACCGGGATGGCGCCGCCGTTGAGCGCCAGCTGGGTGGCGTAGCCGCCCAGGCCGCCCGAGGCGCCCCAGATCAGCACCACGTCGCCCTGCTTCATGTTCGCGCCGTGGTGTGACACCAACTGCCGGTACGCGGTCGAGTTGACCAGCCCGGGGCTGGCCGCCTCCTCCCAGCTCAGGTGCGCCGGCTTGGGCATCAGCTGGTTGGCCTTGACCACGGCCAGCTCGGCCAGGCCACCGAAGTTGGTCTCGAACCCCCAGATCCGCTGCTGCGGGTCGAGCATCGTGTCGTCGTGGCCGGCCGCGTCCTCCAGCTCGACCGACAGGCAGTGGGCCACCACCTCGTCGCCCGGACGCCAGCGGCTCACCCCGGCACCGACCCGGAGCACCACCCCCGCCGCGTCGGAACCGACCACGTGGTACGGCAGGTCGTGCCGACGGGCCAGCTCCGAGGTGCGGCCGTAGCGGGTGAGAAACCTGAAGGTGGACAGCGGCTCGAAGATGCTGGTCCAGACGGTGTTGTAGTTGATGGCGCTGGCCATCACCGCGACAAGTGCCTCCCCCGGGCCGAGTTCCGGCGTCGGCACCTCCTGTAGGTGCAGAGCCTTGCGGGGGTCCTTGTCCCGGGTGGCCATGCCGTCGAACATCCCGGTCTCCTCGGCCCGGACGACCACGCCCCGGTAGCTCTCCGGTACCGGCAGCCCGGCGACGCCGGCCAACTCGCGCGCCGGGTCGGCCGACCCGTCCGCGGCCATGATGGCTTCGAGAATCTCCTGCACGGTGACCTCCGGTTCTCGCCGCGCCAGCGGCGGGCCTGGGCTGCCATCGTCGACGCCGTTCGGCGGCCGTCACCATGTCGGCCGCCGCCACATACCGCGCCATCGGGCTACCTGTGAGGCCGGAGGTTACTGAACGGTAGCTAAGGCTGGAAAGCCTCCTGTGAGAAAGTGCATCGGCCACTGCGCGGAGGTGCATGCCTGCCCGGGCAAGCGCACACCTCCGGGCTCGCGGCTCGTCAGGTCGGGTGGGCGGGGGTCGGGTCAGTGGGACGCGGCCGGTTGCACCAGTTCGATCAGCACGCCGCCGGCGTCCTTCGGGTGCACGAAGTTGATCCGGGAGTCGGCGGTGCCGCGCTTCGGGGTCTCGTAGAGCAGCCGTACGCCACGCTCGCGCAGCGCCGCGCAGGCCGCGTCGATGTCGGCCACGGTGTACGCCACCTGCTGAACGCCCGGGCCGTTGCGGTCCAGGAACTTCGCGATCGTCGACTGCGGGGTCAGCGGTGCGAGCAGTTGCACGCAACCGCCCTCGGCACTCGGCCCGACCGTCAACATCGCCTCCCGGACACCCTGCTCGGTGTTGGTCTCGGTGTGCACGCAGCGCATTCCGAAGGTGCGCTGGTAGAAGTCGATGGCGACGTCGAGGTCGGGCACCGCGATCCCGACATGGTCGATGCGGCGCAGCCCGATGTCTGTGACATAGTCGGCAGCGGGCTCGGCGGGGGAGTTCTCAGGCATGACGTTAGTCTGGCCGAACATTCGTTAAGGCGTACAGTGCGGCATCCCCTCGGAGGCAGGTATGGCTTCGGTGATCGTCAGCGGCGCGCGGACCCCGATGGGGCGCCTGCTGGGCAACCTCAAGGACCTACCGGCGACCAAACTCGGCGGCATCGCCATCTCCGCCGCGCTCGAACGGGCGGGAGTCGCACCCGACCAGGTGCAGTACGTGATCATGGGTCAGGTGCTCCAGGCCGGCACCGGGCAGATCCCCGCCCGGCAGGCGGCCGTCGAGGCCGGCATCCCGATGTCCGTACCGGCCCTGACGATCAACAAGGTCTGCCTCTCCGGCCTCGACGCGATCGCCCTTGCCGACCAGCTGATCCGGGCCGGCGAGTTCGACATCGTGGTGGCCGGCGGCATGGAGTCGATGACCAACGCCCCGCACCTGCTGCTCGGTCAGCGTGCCGGCTACAAGTACGGCGACGTGGTGATCAAGGACCACATGGCGCTCGACGGGCTGACCGACGCCTGGGACTGCTGCTCGATGGGTGCGTCCACCGAGCGGCACGGCGGCGCCCGCGGCATCACCCGCCAGGAGCAGGACGAGTTCGCGGCCGGCAGCCACCAGCGTGCCGCCGCCGCCCAGAAGAACGGCCACTTCGCCGAGGAGATCACCCCGGTGGTCATCCCGCAGCGCAAGGGTGACCCGCTGGTGATCAGCGAGGACGAGGGCATCCGGCCGGACACCACCGCGGAGTCCCTGGCCAAGCTCCGTCCGGCGTTCGCCTCCGACGGCACCATCACCGCCGGCAGTTCCTCGCCGATCTCCGACGGCGCCGCCGCCGTGGTGGTGATGAGCAAGGCGAAGGCCAAGGAGCTGGGCCTGCCCTGGCTGGCCGAGGTGGGCGCGCACGGCAACGTGGCGGGTCCGGACAACTCCCTGCACTCGCAGCCGTCCAACGCCATCCAGCACGCCCTGCGCAAGGGTGGCCTGGCCGTCTCCGACCTCGACCTGATCGAGATCAACGAGGCGTTCGCCCAGGTCGGCATCCAGTCGATCCGCGACCTCGGCGTCAGCCCGGACAAGGTCAACGTCAACGGCGGCGCGATCGCGCTCGGCCACCCGATCGGCATGTCCGGCGCCCGGCTCGTGCTGACCCTCGCGCTGGAACTCAAGCGGCGTGGCGGCGGCACCGGCGCGGCCGCGCTGTGCGGCGGCGGGGGCCAGGGCGACGCGCTCATCATCCACGTTCCCGACCCCAGCGAAACCGATCTGTGAGCGAGTCGAACACCCGCGTCCCGACGGCGGCCACCGGCTCGGTGCGCCGCAGCCGGGACGTACCGATGCTCGTCGAACGGGCCCGCGACGGTGACCCCCGCGCGGTCGCCCGGCTGATCACCCTGGTCGAGTCGGGCGACGACACGGTGCCGGCCATCGCCGCGGCGCTCGCCCCGTACACCGGACGGGCCCAGGTGGTCGGCCTGACCGGCTCGCCAGGGGTGGGCAAGTCCACCACCACGAACGAGTTGGTCCGGGCCCTGCGGGCCCACGGTCACCGGGTGGGGGTGCTGGCCATCGACCCGTCCAGCCCGTTCACCGGCGGTGCGATCCTCGGTGACCGGGTGCGGATGCAGGACCATGCCACCGACCCGGGCGTCTACATCCGCTCGATGTCCAGCCGGGGGCATCTCGGTGGGCTCTCGGCGGCCACCCCGCAGGCGGTGCGGGTGCTGGAGGGCGCCGGTTGCGACGTGGTGCTCGTGGAGACCGTCGGCGTCGGGCAGGCGGAGGTCGAGGTGGCCTCCCTGGCCGACACCACGCTGGTGCTGCTCGCGCCCGGGATGGGCGACGCGATCCAGGCGGTGAAGGCCGGCATCCTGGAGATCGCCGACGTCTTCGTGGTCAACAAGGCCGACCGGGACGGTGCCGACGCCACGGTCCGCGACATCCAGGGCATGATCGCCCTCGGCGAGCGCGGGCCGGGTCAGTGGCGTCCGCAGGTGGTGCGGACGATCGCCGCGCGTGGTGAGGGCATCGACGACGTCGCCGCCGCGATCGACAAGCACCGCGCCTGGCTGGTCGAGCACGACGAGCTGCGGCGGCGGCGCGAGGCGCGGGCCGCCGCCGAGGTCGAGGCGATCGCGCTGGGCGTGCTCCGCGCCCGGATCGGTTCGCTGCGCGACGGTACGCAGCTGCCCGCGCTCGCCGCCGAGGTGGCGTCCGGTGCCACCGATCCGTACGCGGCGGCCGAGGCGTTGCTCGCTCAGCTCTCCGGATGACCGAGTCCACTGCGGACCGCCGGAGACGGTTAGGCTCGCACCGCCGCGCGGTTGCGCGGATGCCGCGACGGCCGCTGGGGGACTTATGGATCACGAGATGACGCAGGAGTTGGCGATGACGCCGGACGCGGTCGCGGGCGGGCGTACCCACATCTCGGACGAGGTGGTGGAGAAGATCGCGGTGGCCGCGGCCAAGGCGGTGCCGGGCGTGGTCGAGCTGGGTGGCGACATCGCCCGGTTCTTCAACGCGGTGCTGGACCGGGTCGGGCTCGACCAGGTCGGTGACGCGCGGCGGGGGTGCTCGGCGCACGTGACGAACGGCGGTGCCGTGATCAACCTGGTGATCGTGACCGACGCCGGGCATCCGGTGCCCGAGGTGACCACGGCGGTGCGGGTCGAGGTGACCAGGGCGGTCGAGGCGTACGGACTGCGGGTCGACGAGATCAACATCCGGGTCGACGACGTGGCCATCGACAATCCCGCCGGTTGAGTTCGGGCAGCTCGGTTACCGGCCGGTACGAACTACCTTATCGATCGTTCAGGTGAGGGCTCTACACTCGATCGCAGTCGAGGACTCGAGGAGGAGCCCGGAGATGAACGCCGACGACATCGCGGCCGGGCGGGCCCGCTGGCAGGCCCGCTACGACTCCGCGCGCAAGCGGGACGCCGACTTCACCACGCTCTCCGGAATGCCTGTCGAGCCGGTCTACGGCCCGCCCGAGGGCGTCGCGTACCCGGGCTTCGAGCGGATCGGCTGGCCCGGGGAGTTCCCCTACACCCGGGGCCTGCACCCGACCGGCTACCGGGGGCGGACCTGGACCATCCGCCAGTTCGCCGGGTTCGGCAACGCCCGGCAGACCAACGAGCGCTACAAGATGATCCTGGGCGCCGGCGGCGGCGGGCTCTCGGTCGCCTTCGACATGCCCACCCTGATGGGGCGCGACTCCGACGACCCGCAGTCGCTCGGCGAGGTGGGCCACTGCGGGGTGGCGGTGGACAGCGCCGCCGACATGGAGGTGCTCTTCGACGGCATCGACCTGGCCGGGGTCACCACGAGCATGACCATCTCCGGCCCGGCGGTGCCGGTGTTCTGCATGTACCTGGTCGCCGCCGAGCGGCAGGGCGCCGACCTGTCGAGCCTCGACGGGACGTTGCAGACCGACATCTTCAAGGAGTACATCGCGCAGAAGGAGTGGCTGTTCGACCCGGAGCCGCACCTGCGCCTGATCGGCGACCTGATGGAGTACTGCGCGGCCGAGATCCCGCGCTACAAGCCGCTGTCGGTCTCCGGGTACCACATCCGCGAGGCCGGCTCGACGGCCGCGCAGGAGCTGGCGTACACGTTGGCCGACGGCTTCGGCTACGTCGAGCTGGGGCTGTCGCGCGGGCTCGACGTCAACGTCTTCGCCCCCGGCCTGAGCTTCTTCTTCGACTCGCACGTCGACTTCTTCGAGGAGATCGCCAAGTTCCGGGCCGCCCGCCGGATCTGGGCCCGCTGGCTGCGTGACGTCTACGGCGCCACCAGCGAGAAGGCGCTCTGGCTGCGTTTCCACACCCAGACCGCCGGCGTGTCGCTGACCGCGCAGCAGCCGGTCAACAACGTGGTACGCACCGCCGTCGAGGCGCTCGCCGCGGTGCTCGGTGGCACCAACTCGCTGCACACCAACGCCCTGGACGAGACCCTCGCCCTGCCCACCGACTCCTCCGCCGAGATCGCCCTGCGTACCCAGCAGGTGCTGATGGAGGAGATCGGGGTGACCAACGTGGCCGACCCGCTGGGCGGCTCCTGGTACGTCGAGGCGCTCACCGACCGGATCGAGGCCGAGGCGGAGGAGATCTTCGCCCGGATCCGCGCGCTCGGTGGCGACGGACCGCACCAGATCGGGCCGATGACCTCCGGGATCCTGCGGGGCATCGAGGACGGCTGGTTCACCGGACAGATCGCCGAGGCCGCGTTCGCGTACCAGCAGGCGCTGGAGAAGGGTGACAAGAAGATCGTCGGCGTCAACTGCCACACCGGGACGGTCGCCAAGGAGCTGGAGATCCTGCGCATCTCGCACGAGGTGGAGTTGGAACAGCGCCGGACGCTGGCCGAACGCAAGCGCGGTCGGGACGATTCCCGGGTACGTGCCGCGGTCGAGGCGATGGTGGCGGTGAGCCGTACCGGGGGGAACATGATCCCGGCGATGCTCGACGCCGTCCGGGCGGAGGCGACTCTCGGCGAGATCTGCGACGCGCTGCGGGCCGAATGGGGCGTTTACCGCGAGCCCGCACGGTTCTGACCTTCGGCCCACCAGGGCGGCTGGGCAGGGGTGACAGTGGCAACTGCGCGGGCCGAGGTTGATCCGAGTTCGGCGGACTGCGTGCGAGACTAGATAACCATGAGCGACCCACGGATCACCTCGTCGATCTTCACCCGCGGCGCGGTCGACCTCAGCGCGCTGCGCACCCCTGCCCCCAGTTCCACACCGGCTCCGGTCCAGGCCGGCCCGCCCGCCGGGGCACCCGGCGGCGCCGTCGGCGGGGTCACCGTCATCGACGTGACCGAGGCGACCTTCCAGTCCGAGGTCCTGGAGCGCTCGCTGACCACACCCGTCGTGATCGACTTCTGGGCCGAGTGGTGTCAGCCCTGCAAGCAGCTCTCCCCGGTGCTGGAGCGGCTGGCGGTGGAGGGTGGCGGCGCCTGGGTGCTCGCCAAGGTCGACGTGGATGCCAACCCGAGGCTCGCGCAGATGTTCCGGGTCCAGGGCATTCCGATGGTGTACGCGGTGGTCGGCGGGCAGCCCGTCGACGCCTTCTCCGGCGTGGTGCCCGAGGCACAGCTGCGCCAGTGGCTCCAGGCCGTACTCAAGGCCGGCGGGGTGAGCGTGGCCGAGCCGGAGGATCCACGGCTCGACGAGGCGGACGACGCGCTGATGAGTGGCGACCTGGACGCCGCCGAGCAGGCGTACCGGAAGATCCTCGCGGAAACCCCGGCGGACGCCGCCGCCGAGGCCGGGCTGGCCCAGGTGGGACTCGCCCGCCGGGTGGCCGGCGCCGATCCGCAGGCCGCGCTCACCGCCGCGGCGGCCAAACCCGACGATGTCGACGCCCAACTGCTCGCCGCCGACATCGAGGTGCTCAGCGGTCAGGCCGACCAGGCGTACCAGCGCCTGGTCGGGTTGGTCCGCCGCACCGGTGGTGACGACCGGGAGAAGGTACGCCAGCACCTGGTCGGCCTGTTCGCCATCGCCGGGCCGGACGACCCGGCCGTCGCCTCGGCCCGCCGGGCGCTGGCCAGCGCCCTGTTCTGAGTACCTGCCACGCCAGCGCGGGCCGGCGTGTCGCCGGCCCGCCTCCACACCGAGAGGACGGGAGCCCATATTGCGCCGGATCGCCGTCCTCGACGCGCCGAGCAACCTCGGCCTGCGCCCGCCGACGCCCACCTCCGTGCCAGGCTGCGGAAAGGCACCCGGTGCGCTCCGGGACCAGGGGCTGCTGCCCCGGTTGCGTGCCCGTGACGCTGGTTGCCTGACCCCGCCCCGCTACGACGCCGGTGACTGGCGACCCGGCGACGGCGTCTGCCACGCGCGGGAGATCGCCGACTACTCGGCGGCACTGGCCGACCGGATCGGCGCGATCATCGACCGGGGCGAGTTTCCGGTGGTCCTCGGCGGTGACTGCTCGATCCTGCTCGGCTCGGCGCTGGCCATGCACCGCCTCGGCGAGGCGGTGGGTGGCCGGATCGGGCTGGTCTTCGTCGACGGCCACTCCGACTTCCGGCACCCCGGCAACGCCTCGTACGTGGGTGCGGCGGCCGGTGAGGATCTAGCTCTGGTCACCGGTCGGGGCCAGGCCGACCTGGCGGGCATCGAGGGACGGCGACCCTACTTCCGGGACGTCGACGTGGTGGTGCTCGGCATCCGTGCCCAGGACGAGTACCGGCTCGACCTGCAGGCCGCCGGGATCATCACCCGACCGGTGCCGGCGCTGCGCGCCGAGGGCGCGGCGCGTACCGCCCAGTGGGCGCACGAGCAACTGGCCGACTGCGCCGGCTACTGGGTGCACGTCGACGTGGACGTGCTCGACCCCGCCGTGATGCCGGCGGTCGACGCGCCCGACCCGGGTGGCATCGCCTTCGCCGAGCTGGAGATCCTGCTCGCCGGTCTGGTCGACACCCCGCACTGCCTCGGCGTCGAGCTGACCGTCTTCGACCCCGACTACGACCCGGACGGCGCGTACGCCGCGGAGATCGTCAACACCGTGGTGTCCGGCCTGCGCCCGGTGACCGCCCCCGGCTCGGCGCCCTCCCGGCTGCGTGCCGAGCGGACGCCTGCTTCCACTCCCACTCCCGGCCCGCGCCGGAGCACCGATCAGTTCGGACCACCGGACTCACCGGCACCGGTCGACCACGGTCAGGTCCACGACGGGGCCGCGAGCGGCGCAGACGTGGCCGACGGTGGCCCGGCTGACTATGACCTCGCCGATGACGACCTGGGCGGCTCAGGTGTCTCGACGGAGACCACTCGTCCGGCGACCGCCACTGGCGGGCCGGCCGCCTGACCCCGCACGACCGCCGCCGGCCGGCGCGCTCTCAGCCGCTCAGTCGGCCAGGGCACGGAGGAAGCGCTCGGCGATCGGTACCGCGGTGCCGCTGCCCGAGCCGCCCTTCTCGACGAAGACGGCGAACGCGACGTCGTCCTGCCAGCCGACGAACCAGGCGTGGGTGTTCTCCGGGTTGTCGTCGTACTCGGCGGTGCCGGTCTTGCCGTGCACCGGCTCACCCGGCACGTCCCGCAGGGCGGTGCCGGAGCCGCTGGTGACCACCTCGCGCATCATGTCCTGGACGGCCGTGACCGCCTCGGGCTTCAACTGTGGCCCTGGCTCGGCGGCCCGTTCCGGCGCGGGTTCCACGAGCAGCTGCGGTGGCAGGAACCTGCCCCGGGCCACCGCCGCGGTCGCCGCCGCCATGGCCAGCGGGCTGACCACAGTGGTGCCCTGGCCGATCGCCGCGGCGGCCTGTTCGGTGGCGCCGCCGTTCGCCGAGACCTTGCCGGTGAACGCGTCGAGGCCCAGGTCGCCCCACTCGCCTTCCAGACCCAGGGTGCGTCCGGCGGCGGCCAGACCGTCCGCGCCCAGTTGGGGGGCGAGCGCGGCGAAGGCGGTGTTGCACGACTTGGCGAAGTCGGTGCGGAACGGCACCTCGCCGAGGGCGAAGTCGTCGGAGTTCTTGAAGGAACGCCCGTCCACGACGAACCGCTTCGGGCAGGCGACGGTGGTGTCGGGGGTGACCGCGCCTCGCTCGATCAGCCCGAACGCGCTGACCATCTTGAAGGTCGAGCCGGGTGGTACCTGCGCGGTGAAGGCCAGGTTCTCCCCGGCCGCACCGGGACCGTTGGCCGCGGCGAGCACGGCACCGTCGGTGATCCGTACGGCCACCAGGGCGGCCCGCCGGCGTTCCGCGCGCAGCGCCCGGTCCGCGGCGTTCTGGGTGGCCACGTCGAGGGTGGTACGAACCGGCTGGCCGGGGCGGGGTTCGCTGCGGAACACCTCGGTGCCGGTCGACTCGACGGTGCCGTCCGGCCCGGCCCGGTTCACGACGACGGTCAGACCCGGTACGCCGCGCAACCGTTCGTCCCAGCGGCCCTGCAGCCCACCGTGACCGACGAGGTCCCCGGGGGAGTAGCGGTCGGGATGGTTGGCGAGGTCCTCGGCGTACGCGGGGTCGACGGTGCCGAGCACCGCCCTGGCGAACTCGCGGGTGGGTGCGAGGTCCAGCTTGTCGGTCGGGAACTTCGTCCCGGGCAGGGGGTGGATCCGGGACTTGATCTGTCGGTACGCCTCGTCGCGCAGGGTGACCACCTCGACGAACGCGTCCGGTTTCGCCTCCTTCAGCCGCTTCGGCAGATCCGACAGGTCGACCGGCGGGGTGATCACCGGCCGGATGGCGCGGAACGCGGCGTCCAACTCGCGGACCGTGGCCTTGACGTCGGTCACCTCGCTGGGCCGCAAGCCCACCCGGACCACGTCGCGGGGCGCCACGATCGGCTCGCCGGCACCGTCGAGCACGGTGGCCCTGCTCGCCCGGTCCCGCCGCAGCCCCAGCCGGTCGCCACGGGTGAGCTGTTCCTGGACGATCTGCGGCTCCCAGATGACCTGCCACTGGTCGTCGCGGCCCTGGGTCAGGCGCACCGGCCGGTCGTACGCCCAGGTCGTCCCGCCCGGTAGCGTCCACTCCGCCCGGATGCTGGCGGTGGCGGTGTTCCGGACCACCTCGGGATCACCCTGGCGGGTCAGCGCGAGCGGCGCGTCGACGAGTTCGCCGGAAAGCTCCCGGATCTCCTGGACGACCGTGCCGGCGGGGATCTTCGCGCCGGTCGGGTCGACGAAGCCGACCGCGTTCAGGTCGCCCTTGCGCCAACCGTCGAGGAAGGCGTCGACGGTGCGCTGCGGGCCGTCCTCACCGGAACAGGCGACCAGGCTGGCCGCTGCCACCAGGCAGGTGGCGGCGATGGTCAGTGACGACCGACTGCGGCGGTGTCGGCGCGGAACGTACATCTGGTGCTTCCTCCTGGTCGGCTGCTCCGCACGCTAGTACGCCGAAGCACCGGCCACTGTCCCGGTCGGGCCTGGTCAGGTGAAAAGACGGTCTCGTGACGGTGTGATGAACAACATCAGGCGGGGTACTCCGAACCCGGTCGAACCTCGTACCGCAACGGGTGAAAGGACGGCGTCGGAGATCCGGACGTCCGGCCGGTGGTCCGCCGACGGAGGAACCGATCGGTCGGCCTAGGCTTGGCGGCAGAGTGACCCACAGCGTTGTGGGTCGAGGGGAGTGGCACCGATGGACCGGCGTCCGGCGATCAAACCGGAACCCGACCTCCGGCAGGTTGACACCGGCCGGGACGACAGTTTCGACACGGCGACCGACGGGGACGGTTTCGGTCGGCTAGACACAGGTGCGACCGGAATGACCGGTTCGAGCATCGACACCCTCTACGATCTGGGACTGCCGCCGGAGGCGCTCGCCGACGACGCGGAGGACGCCGAGTTCGACGAGCCGGTGCCCAACGCCGAGCGACTCGTGGCCCAGGCCGTGTCGCTTGCCGGCGACGACCACGACGCGGCGACCCTGGTGGGCAGGTTCTGGCGGTTCGCGCCGGACGAGGAACTGATCGGGTTCACCGCCGAGGAGATGCTCGACGCCGCCCGGGCGCACCGGGAGCTCGCCCGGCAGCGGGTGCCGGGCGAGTTGAAGCTGCGGATCCACTCGCCCGACGCGGAGCAGCACCACAGCGTCATCGAGATCGTCACCGACGACATGCCGTTCCTGGTCGATTCGGTGACCGCCCTGCTCAACACCCATCATCTGGACGTCCACCTGCTCGTGCACCCGCTGGTCGTGGTGCGTCGGGAGCCGTTGGGGCGGCTGGTCGAGGTCGCCGCCGACGTGGAACCGGACGACGCGATCTCCGGTGACCTGGTCGAGAGCTGGATGCGGATCGAGATCGACCCGGTCCGTGACCCGGAGGAGCGGGACAAGCTGCGCCGGGAGTTGCAGCGGGTGCTGACCGACGTGCGGGAGGCCGTCGAGGACTGGCCGAAGATGCGCCAGCGCGCCCTCGCCCTGGCCGACGAGTTGGCCGCCGCGCGGACCAGTGACAACCGGCCACCGGTGCCGGAGAAGGACATCACCGACTCGGTCGAGCTGCTGCGCTGGCTCGCGCACGACCACTTCACCTTCCTCGGCTACCGGGAGTACCGGCTGGTGCCGAACTCGGCCGAGGACGGGCCGGCGTTGGAGGCGGTGCTCGGCACCGGGCTGGGCATCCTGCGGCAGGACTCGCCGGAGGCGCGGGCGCTGTCCTCGATGACGCCGGAGGCGCACGAGAAGGTCACCGAGAAGCGTCTGCTGATCATCACCAAGGCGAACTCGCGGGCCACCGTGCACCGCTCGGCGTACCTCGACTACATCGGCTTCAAGATCTTCGACGAGAGCGGCGAGGTGGTGGGCGAACGTCGCTTCCTGGGCCTGTTCTCCACCGCCGCGTACCGGACCAGCGTCCAGGAGTTGCCGGTGGTCCGGCGCAAGGTCGCCGAGGTGCTGGACCGGTCGGGCCTGAGCCTGCGCAGCCACTCCGGCAAGGATCTGATGCAGATCCTGGAGACGTACCCGCGCGACGAGCTGTTCCAGATCAAGACCGACGACCTGTACCACGCGGTCATCGGGGTGCTGCGGATGGCCGGTCGTCGGCAGTTGCGGGTCTTCCTGCGCCGGGACGCGTACGGGCGGTTCATCTCCTGCCTCATCTATCTGCCCCGGGACCGGTTCACCACCCAGAACCGGCTGCGGATGCAGGACATCCTGCTGCGTGAGCTGAACGGTGTCGGGGTGGACTACACCACCCGGGTGACCGAGTCGATGCTGGCCCGGGTGCACTTCATCGTGCGTACCGATCCGACGAGCCCGCCCGGCGACATCGACGCCGACCTGCTGGCCGAGGAGTTGGCCGACGCCACCCGGTTGTGGGACGACGACTACCGGCTGGTGCTGGAACGCAAGCTCGGCGACGAGCAGGCCAAGCACCTGTTCGGCCGGTACGCCGACGCGTTCCCGGAGGGCTACAAGGACGGGCACACGCCGTACGAGGCGATGAAGGACCTGGCCAAGCTGGAGCTGCTGGAGGAGCCCGGCCAGCTGGAGATGCACCTGTTCCGCAAGCAGCTGGCGCCGCGTGCCGGTGGCCGGGGTCCGGACGTCGACGAGTCGATGGACGTGCGGTTCAAGGTGTACCGCTACGGCGAGCCGATGATGCTCTCGGCGGTGCTGCCGGTGCTGCACTCGCTCGGCGTGAAGGTGGTCGACGAGCACCCGTACGAGGTGGAGCGGGTCGACGGCCGGATCTGGCTGTACGACTTCGGGCTACGACTGCCCGAGGGGCACCAGGAACTGGCCGAGGTGCGTCCGCACGTGGAGAACGCCTTCGCGGCGGCGTGGCGCGGCGAGGCCGAGGTGGACCGCTTCAACGAGCTGGTGCTGCTCGCCGGGCTGACCTGGCGCCAGGTGGTGGTGCTGCGGGCGTACGCGAAGTACCTGCGGCAGACCGGCACGGTCTTCTCACAGGACTACATGGAGTCGACCTTCATCGCGTACCCGCACCTGGCCACGCTGCTGGTGCAGTTGTTCGAGGCGCGGTTCGAGCCGGGCCCGGTCGCCGCCGAGCAGCGCCAGCGACGTGGTGCCGAGCTGGTGGCCGAGATCCGTACCGCGCTCGACGACGTGGCCAGCCTCGACCAGGACCGGATCCTGCGCTCGTACCTCTCGTTGATCCAGGCCACCCTGCGGACCAGCTTCTACCAGCGGCCGGTGGGTGGGCGACCGAAGCCGTACGTGGCGTTCAAGCTCGATCCGCAGGCGATACCCGAGCTGCCCGCGCCCCGACCGAAGTTCGAGATCTTCGTGTACTCGCCCCGGTTCGAGGGCGTGCACCTGCGGTTCGGGCCGGTGGCCCGGGGCGGCCTGCGCTGGTCCGACCGGCGGGAGGACTTCCGTACCGAGGTGCTCGGCCTGGTCAAGGCACAGATGGTGAAGAACGCCGTCATCGTGCCGGTGGGTGCCAAGGGCGGCTTCGTGCTGAAGCAGAAGCCGGGTGACCGGGACGAGGCGGTGACCTGCTACCAGGAGTTCGTCTCGGCGCTGCTGGACGTCACCGACAACATCGTGGCCGGTGAGATCGTGCCGCCCGACGACGTGGTCCGCCACGACGGCGACGACCCGTACATGGTGGTGGCGGCGGACAAGGGCACCGCGACCTTCTCCGACACCGCCAACGAGATCTCGACGGCACACAACTTCTGGCTGGGCGACGCCTTCGCCTCCGGCGGCTCGGCCGGCTACGACCACAAGAAGATGGGCATCACCGCCCGCGGCGCGTGGGAGTCGGTCAAGCGGCACTTCCGGGAGATGGGGCACGACACCCAGAGCCAGGACTTCACCGTGGTCGGAGTCGGCGACATGTCCGGTGACGTGTTCGGCAACGGCATGCTGCTGTCGGAGCACATCCGGCTGGTGGCCGCCTTCGACCACCGGCACATCTTCCTGGACCCGGACCCGGACCCGGCCACCTCGTACGCGGAACGGAAGCGGCTGTTCGAGCTGTCCCGGTCCACCTGGGAGGACTACAACGCCGAGCTGATCTCGGCCGGTGGTGGGATCTATCCGCGTACGGCGAAGTCGGTGCCGATCTCACCACAGGTCCGTGCCGTGCTCGGGCTCGACGACGACGTCGACCAGTTGAGCCCGCAGGAGCTGATGAAGGCCATCCTCACCGCGCCTGTCGACCTGTTCTGGAACGGCGGCATCGGCACCTACGTCAAGGCGTCCAGCGAGACCAACGCCCAGGTCGGCGACAAGTCCAACGACGCGATCCGGGTGGATGGTCGCAGCCTGCGCTGCCGGGTGGTCGGTGAGGGTGGCAACCTCGGCTTCACCCAGCACGGCCGGATCGAGTACGCCCAGGCGGGCGGCCGGATGTACACCGACTTCATCGACAACGCGGCCGGGGTGGACTGCTCCGACCACGAGGTGAACATCAAGATCCTGCTGAACACCGCGGTCGCCGACGGCGAGCTGACCATTCCCGAGCGGGACGAGCTGCTCGCCCGGATGACCGACGAGGTCGCGGAGCTGGTGCTGCGGGACAACTACGACCAGGCCCGGGCGATCAACAACTCCCAGGCGCAGGCCACCTCGCTGCTTCCGGTGCACCGCCGGATGATCACGGAGCTGGAGCGCGCCGGGGTGCTGGACCGGTCGTTGGAGGCACTGCCGCCGGACGAGGAGCTGGCGGTACGCACCGAGTCCGGGCTGACCGCGCCGGAGTTCGCCGTGCTGTTGGCGTACGTGAAGATCGCCCTGGAGAAGGAGATCCTCACCGACGCGCTGCCCGACGAGGAGTGGACCGGTGAGGTGCTGGTCAACTACTTCCCGACGCCGATGCGGCAGGGGTTCGCCGACCGGATGGAGCGGCACCGGTTGCGTCGCGACATCGTGACCACGGTGCTGGTCAACGAGGCGATCAACCGGGGTGGGATCTCCTTCGTCTTCCGGGTGGTGGAGGAGACCGCCGCCACGGCGGCGGACGTGATCCGGGCGTACGTGGTGGTCCGTGAGGTCTTCGGACTGCGCGAGCTGTGGGACGAGGTCGAGGCGCTGGACAACCGGATCGATCCGGAGTTGCAGACGAACGTCTATCTGGACACCCGACGTCTGCTCGACCGGGCGGTCCGGTGGCTGGTGACCAACCGCCGCTCGCCGATCGACGTGCCGGCGGAGATCGCCCGACTGCGGGACGGGATCGCCCGGCTGCTGCCCCGGATGGAGACGCTCTTCTACGGCAGCGAGCGTGAGTCGATCGCGGCCCACATCGACTCCATGACCGAGCGTGGGGTGCCGCGTGAGCTGGCCGAGCGCAGTACCCGGCTGATGTACAGCTTCGGCCTGCTGGACGTGGTGGAGACCGCCACCGGCACCGGGCGGGACGTCGGCGAGGTCGCCTCGGTCTACTTCGTGCTCTCCGACCGGTTCCGGGTGGACTCGCTGCTGTCGAAGATCTCCCTGCTGCCGCGCGAGGACCGGTGGCAGACGCTCGCGCGGATGGCGCTGCGGTACGACCTGTACGCCGCGCTCGCCGCGCTCACCGCGGAGGTGCTGGACTCCACGCCGGGCGACCTGTCGCCGCAGGAGCGGGTACAGCAGTGGGAGCAGTCGAACGCCACCTCGATCCACCGCGCCGAACGGGCGATGGGCGAGTTCGACGAGTCCCGCGCGGACCTGGCGGCTCTGTCGGTCCTGCTGCGCCAGATCCGTACCCTGGTCCGCACCTCCGCCGCCACCTGACCCACCCCGCCACCGCGATCATGCAGTTGTGGCGCCCCGAACGTGTGGAGACACGGCTTATGTTCGGTGCCACAACTGCATGATCGGCGTGGCGTGGCGTGGCGGGGGGCGGGTCAGGGTCAGGGTCAGGGGATCAGTGAGGCGAAGACGATCACGTTTTCGGGATAGTCGCCGGTCGCCTCGTCGAACTGGCCGCCGCAAGTGATCACCCGCAGGCCCGGCCGGTCGCTGGGGCCGTACACCTGCTCGGTGGGGAAGGCGTCCTTCGGGTACGAGGCCACCGAGTCCACCCGGAAGGTGGCCGTCCGGCCATCGGCGCGTTCCACGCTTAGGGTGTCGCCGGGTTGCAGGGCCCCGAGGGAGAAGAAGACGGCGGGACCGATCGCGGCCGAGTCGACGTGTCCGACGATGACCGAGTTGCCCGGCTCGCCCGGGCTAGGGCCGGGCTCGTACCACCCGGCGAGCAGCGCCTGGTCGAGCGGGGGCACCTGGACGGTGCCGTCGGGGTTGGTGCCGAGCGCCATGATGCCGGCGCGGACTCCGATGCGGGGGATGTCGATCCTGGTGGGCGCGGCCCGGGGGAGTCCGGTGGGTACCCGCCGCGCGTCGAGGTCGGCTTCGGCGAACGGGCCGTGGGGGGACCGGTCGCTCGTACCGGCCACGGGCTGTGGTGGGCGCGCGGCGTCGGTGGTCTTCAGCGACGCGCCGATGAGTCCGGAACCCATCATGGCGAGCAGGACGACGACGGCGGCGCCGACGGCACGCCACGGTCTACCGTGGCGGCCGCCGGCCCGTCTCGTCGTCGCGTCAGGCCGCGAACTCATCGACCCGACGACGGCGCATCAGCACGAGGCCACCGAGGGCGGCCGCGCCGACCAGGCTCGCGCCGGCGGTGGCCAGGCCACGGTCGGCACCGGTGGCGATGCCACCGTCGCCGCCGTCGACCCCACCGTGCGGCAGGACGACCAACTCGCCCGTGCCACAGGAGCCCTCCAACTCGTACGTGCCGGGCTTGGCGTCCCGGGCGACGTGAGCCTCGCCGTAGTAGACGAAGTCCTTCTTGTGCTCCCAGCCGCGCTCCTCGGCCTCCTCGGCCTCGTCGGCGGCCCAGTCGCGCTTGCCGGACCATTCGCTCTCGCCCGACTCGCCGGACCGGTCGTCCTTGCCGGACCATTCGCTCTCGCCCGACTCGCCGGACCGGTCGTCCTTGCCGGACCATTCGCTCTCGGCGGAGTCCGAGCCGTTCTCGTGCCGGCCGGACCAGCCGCCGGTGGACTCCTCGGCGGCCGCGTCGCTCTCCTCGGCCTGGCCCTTCCAGTCCTTCTTGCCGTGGTCCTTCGCGTCGCCGCCCTCGGCGTCCTGGCCGTGCTCCTCGCCCTTCCAGTCGTCGCGGGCGTCAGCCGCGCCACCGCCCCAACCGCTGCCGGACTCGGCTTCGGCAGGCTGCGAACGTTCGTGGCCGGACCAGCCCTCGCTGTCCGCGCCTTCGGCGGCGCCGTTCTCCTCGCGCCAGTCCTTGTGGTCGCCACGCGAGTCGCCGCCCCGAGCCGGTTCGAGCTTGACCTTCCCGGTGACCTTGGACCAGACGAAGGGGTGCTCCTGCTCCTCGGGGCAGATCTGCACCAGCTTGACCTCGTCGCCAGCCTTGACAGCGTGCGGCTTGGCGTAGACCTTGCCCTCGTCCGTCTGTGCTTGGCCGTCGGCGTACGCGGCCCCTGGCGCGAACACCAGCAGGGAGGCGCTGCCGAGGGCAGCACCCGCAACGACCTTCCCCAGCATCTTCTTAGCCATGACCTGTGTCACTCCATCCCTGTTGTCCTGCGGCCGGCAAAAACCGAGCCAGAACCGACGTTAGACCGTTTCATGACTTATGCAGGGAAAAATTCGTGTTCTGGCATTCGTTCGGTCTGTTGCCTTCTGTCAGGCTGCCTGCGCGGGGCGTGCCGGCCTGTCCGGCCCCTGGTGGGATGGGCGGAGCAGGGCTTGCCAGAGCGGGCTGCACGCGTTGTAGTGGTGTTGCAGCATTTGCCCGGTAGCGTTTCGAAAATATCGAACCATTGCCATGGAAGCGCTCCCATGCAAGAATCGCAGGACGCGGTGAGCAGAGCCACACCGCGTAGGCAGGTGTCGAGGGCATCCGGTTCGCCGGACGACCACCTAGCCGCCGACCGGCGACGCCGGTCGTCGCACCACCACCAACGCCCGTCCGGGTCGGGCGCTCCCGAAGAATCCCGTTGGCACCGGCGGCCGTCCGCGCAGGACGTCCCTCGGGCCACGTGCCGGGCCGTACGCGGATCCGGTCTCGCCCAAGGAGATCAGTGGCATGAATGTGTGGAGAAGGCTGTCCGGTCGACGCCGGGCCGTCGCGCTGGCCGGCGCGAGCGCGCTGGTCGCGGGCGGTTTGGTGACGCTACCGGTGACCGCGGCGCACGCGGCGACGCAGTGCGACGTGACGTACACGACCAACGACTGGCAGGGTGGGTTCACCGCCAACATCACCATCAGGAACGTCGGCGACGCGATCAGTAGTTGGACGCTCGGCTTCACGTTCCCCGACGCCAACCAGCGTCTCGTGCAGGGCTGGTCGGCGCGGTGGAGCCAGTCGGGCCGGAACGTGACCGCGCAGAGCGAGTCCTGGAACGGCAACCTGGCCACCGGCGCCAGCACGAGCATCGGCTTCAACGGCTCGTGGAGCGGCAGCAACCCCAAGCCCACCTCGTTCGCAGTCAACGGGGTGACCTGTAACGGCGGCACGCCGCCGACCACCACGCCGCCGACGACGACGCCGCCCACCACGACGCCGCCGACGACGACGCCGCCGACGACGCCGCCGCCCACCACGACGCCGCCGACGACGCCGCCCGGCACCAAGGTGGACAACCCGTACGTAGGCGCCCGGGGGTATGTGAACCCGGAGTGGAAGGCCAAGGCCGAGTCGGTAAGCGGTGGCAACCGCATCTCGAACACGCCGACCGGCGTGTGGCTGGACCGGATCGCGGCGATCGAGGGTACCGACAACAGCCAGTCCAACGGCCCGATGGGGCTGCGTGACCACCTGGACGAGGCGCTGCGGCAGAACGCGCAGTACATCCAGGTCGTCATCTACAACCTGCCTGGCCGGGACTGCGCCGCACTCGCCTCCAACGGCGAACTGAAGGCCGACGAGCTGCCGAAGTACAAGGCGCAGTACATCGACCCGATCGCGGCGATCCAGGCGGACCCGAAGTACCGCAACCTGCGGATCATCAACATCATCGAGATCGATTCACTGCCGAACCTGGTGACCAACACCTCGGGCAACCCCGGTGGCACCGCGATGTGCGACACGGTCAAGGCCAACGGCGCGTACGTCAACGGTGTCGGCTACGCCCTGGCCAAGCTGGGCGCGATTTCGAACGTCTACAACTACATCGACGCCGGGCACCACGGCTGGCTCGGTTGGGACAGCAACTTCACCCCGACCGCCCAGATCCTGCGGCAGGCGGCCGGCGCCTCCGGTGCCACCGTCAACCACGTGCACGGCTTCATCACCAACACCGCGAACTACTCGGCGCTGCGAGAGCCGTACGCGAAGGTCACCGACTCGGTGAACGGGCAGTCCGTGCGGCAGTCGAAGTGGATCGACTGGAACCAGTACAACGACGAGCTGAGCTTCGCCCAGGCGTTCCGTCAGGAACTGGTCCGGCAGGGCTTCCCCAACAGCATCGGCATGCTTATCGACACCTCCCGTAACGGCTGGGGTGGCCCCAACCGGCCCACCGCTGCCGGCCCGACGACCAACGTGAACACCTACGTGGACGGTGGCCGGATCGACCGTCGCATCCACAAGGGCAACTGGTGCAACCAGTCCGGTGCGGGTCTGGGCGAGCGGCCGAAGGCCGCGCCGGAGTCGGGTATCGACGCCTACGTCTGGATCAAGCCCCCGGGTGAGTCGGACGGCTCCAGCCGCGAGATCCCGAACAACGACGGCAAGGGCTTCGACCGGATGTGCGACCCGACCTACACCGGTAACGCGCGCAACGGCAACAGCATGAGCGGTGCCCTGCCGGACGCACCGATCTCGGGTGCCTGGTTCCCGGCGCAGCTTTCCGAGCTGATGCGCAACGCCTACCCGCCGCTGTCCTGACGGGCACAGGCATACCCGCCGCCGACAGTAGGTGAGGCGCTGCGGCGGCAGGTCACCCGGGCCCCTGGTCCGACCGCACCGGTCGGACCAGGGGCCCCTCGCGCCGCCTGCGCCACGGTTGCCGTCACCCGCCCGGCGGCGGTGCAACGCCGCAACCGGCTACCGCTGTCCGGGTGGGGGCGCACCGGGGCGCGGGCGGATCAGGGAACCGTCTTCTCGATCGCCGCGCGTCCGGTCTCGGCCAGTTCGCGTCGGGCCCGCTCGATGTTCTCGGCGGTGAGGTCCTGCCCTCGGGCCATCACCAGATCCTCCGGCTCCCAGGGCTGCTCGGCGCCGGTACGGATGTTGTCCCCGCCCGCGCCGGTACCGGTTCCCGTCGCGCCGGTGCCGGCGGCGTACGGGTCGGCGATGATGTCGTCGGTCGGCCCGCCTTCGGGCCGGTCGTCCGGTTCGGCGAACGCCGGATTGTCCCGGTCGGGTCCACCTCCGGTCATCAGCTGCGGCACGGTGCTGTCGTCGTCGACCGCCGCAGCCGCCTCGGGGCGCTCCTCCAGCGGTCGTTGCCGATCACGATCCGTCATCGTTGCTGCCCTCCTGTCCGCGGCGATCTCCGGCCCCTGTTGGGCGTACCCGCCTCACCGGTGGCCATGCCTGGCGGTGGTACGCCGAGGGCGGGTGCCCCGGATCGGAGACACCCGCCCTCGGGCGGTACGGCTGCGCGGAGTCAGCGGCCGAGCACCCGGTCGAGGAAGTCCCGGTACTCGCGCACGGCCACCCGCAACTGCTCGGTGTCGGACGAGCCGGCCTCCTGCCAGCCGCCGAGCTTGTCGCGGTGCGCGGCAAGGGCGGCGGACAGCGCCTCCATGGCCTCCTCCACCAGCGACTGCGCCTCGCCCGCCGCCGCCCGGGGATCGTCCACGAAGCGCAGCTGGACGTCGCGCCAGCGGTCCCGGAAGCCCTGCGCCGTCGCGTCGTCGAACAGGGTCGCCGCGCCGGCCGGGACCGCCGCCCCGGAACCGGACGGGCCCTCGCCCGAGGTCTCGGTGTCGGGGTCGACCATCGCGGGGGCGGCACTCCCGTAGCCGGGACCACCCGCCGCCGCCGTGCCGTCAGCGTCCGTCACCGCCGTCGGTCGGTTGTCGCTGTCGGCCGCGTCCACGTCGTCGTCGGTGAGCCGGTCGTCCGTCGGGTCGTCGCCGATGGCCGAAGCCCGGTCGTCGGCGACATCGGCTGCGGAATCGTCGACCGGGTCGGTCCGGTCGACCTCGTCGGCCGTACCGCCGAACTCCGCCGTCGGGTCCGCCCGGCGTCCCTCACGCTCCCCGTCGACGGCGCCGTCACCAGGTCGGGCGGTGTCCTCGTCACGCGGGTCGCGCTCGTCCTCGGGCCGCGGGCTGGCTAGCGCGGACGCGGCGACCGCGCCACCGACCGTGGTCGCGCCGAAGGTGGTCGGCACCGGACCGGGCTCGTGGAACTCGGTGCGCTCGCCATCGGAGCCGGGACGGCCGTCCCAGGGGCGGCCGCGGTCGGCCTCCGACCGGTCCCGATCCGTCGGCTCGTCGACGGTGTCGACCTCGTCGCCCGGCTCCCGGTCGTCCTCGGTGGTCGGCACCGCCACCGGGGCGGAGCGTACGGCCTCCGGGTGGTCGTTGTTGAGCTGCTGCTCTTCCTGCCGCATGGTGATCTCCTCAGCGGTTGGTGGCGTCGTGGGCGGCATCGGGGTGGCGTTGGTCCGGCGTCCCGGCAGCGACCGGCGGCTCGTCGCCGAGCAGGTCGCTGAAGAGAGCGCGGTAGTGGACGACGGCCTGGCGGAGATCCTCGGTGCTGGCCTCGCCCCGGGAGTTGCGCAGATGGATCTCGTGCGCGTCGCGGTAGTGACCCAGCGTGCGCGCGTGTTCGACGGAGAGATGGGCGATCTGGTCGTCGAACTCACCGGTGGGGTATCCGCGTTCGGCGATGAGTCGACTGACCAGTTCGTCGGCCTGCCCGACGGTCTCGGCAGGGGAGTCGACGAAACGTACCTGAAGCTCCTCCCACGCCTCGGTGTACCGGGCCTGGGACTCGGGCGTGAGCGGGACCAGTTCGAGTTCGGCGTGCCGGCGTTCCCGGTCCCGCAACTCGCGCTCGGCGGCGCTGCGGCTGTCCTGCTCGGCGACGACGTGGTCGTACTCGGGGCCGAAACGCTGCCGGAGCGCCCGGCGGCGGCCGGCCACGACGACGGCGGCGGCGATGGCGGCGACCACCAGGATGACGATGACGATGACGATTATCTGCGTGGGCGACATGGCTCCTCCTTCGCCTGCAGGTATTCCCGCCACGCACTGATCGCCAATCCCGTTTCGGAGCACTTTCCTGGCCCGACCTGGCGGCCGGCGGGGCGGAAACCGACAGGCGGTTCGTCGCCGGGACGTTCGGCAACGTACCGGTCGTCTCGACGGACGGTAGTGCGACCGGCGCGGATTACGTATCCTGCCCAAGGCGCCCGAGCCGGCGTCCCGGCGGGACAACCGGGGTGCGCCCCGGCGACGGCGCTGCCCGGCTGTGCCGGAGCCCTTCCAGCCACCCTTCCGGGCGAGGTCCGATTGAACACCCGCGACTGGCCGATCCGCTCGAAACTGACCGCGTTGGTCGTCGTGCCGGTGACCGCGCTGCTGGCACTGTGGATCTTCGCGACCACGCTCACTTTCGGGCCGGCGCTCGACCTGCTCGCCGCCCGTACTCTCCTGTACGACCTCGGCCGGCCGGGTGAGACCGTGGTGGCCGAGCTGCAACGGGAACGACGGCTCTCCGTGGTCCATCTCGCCTCGCCGCGCACCGAGTGTGGACAGCCGCCGGCCAACTGCGTGCTACCGGCCCTGGTGGAACAACGGGCCCGCACCGACGCGGCAATCGCCGAGTTGCGTCGGCGGGTCAGTGGGGAGCAGTTGCGGGACGCCGCCGGAGAGCTGCTCGAAGCTCGGCTCGATCGCTTCATCGGCGAGCTGGACGCGCTGCCGGCCGGGCGCGGCTTCATCGATCGTCGGGATCTCGACCGCGCCGGTGCGGTCGGCCTCTACAGCGGAATGATCACCTCCGCCTTCCAGACCTTCACCGCCCTGGCCAACCTTCCGGACCACGACCTCAACCGTGAGGCGTTGGCGCTGACCAGCCTCGGTCGCTCGCGGGAACTGCTGGGCCAGACCGACGCGCTGCTGGCCGGTGTGTTGACGGCCGGCCGGTTCGCCGAGGGTGAGCACACCCTGCTCGTGCAGGGCATCGGTAATCAGCGGTTCCTGGCCGAGGCCGCGGTGGCCGACCTGCCCGAGGCGGACCGGACCGCGTACCAGCGGCTGACCGAGCAGGAGGCGTTCGGCCGGCTCCGGGAGATGCAGGACGACGTCGTCGCCGCGGATCCGTCGGCCCGGCTCAGGCTCGACCCGCAGGTGTGGCAGACGAGCTACGACACGGTGCAGCAGTCGCTGCGGGACTTCGAACTGACCCAGGCGGACGGCCTGGCCGACCGGTCGGTGCCGATGGCGGTACGGACCCTGGTGCGGCTGGCCGCGGCGGGACTGCTCGGCCTGATCGCCGTCGTGCTCTCGCTGGTGGTGGCGGTCCGGGTCGGCCGCTCTCTCGCCCAACGGCTGACCCTGGTACGCGGCACGCTCGCCGACGCCGAGCGGCGCCTGCCGGAGGTGGTGGACCGGCTGCGCAAGGGTGAGCAGGTCGACCTGGCTCGGGAGGCATCGGTGGCCGACCGGGGCGCCGACGAGATCGGCCAGGTCGCGCAGGCGTTCACCGAGGTGCACAAGGTCGCCATCCGTTCGGCCATGGTCGAGGTGAGCCTGCGGCGTGGTCTCAACGACGTCTTCCTGAACATCGCGCGCCGCAGTCAGGGGCTGGTGCACCGGCAGATCGCGCTGCTTGACCGGCTCGAACGCGACGCGGAGGACCCCGACCACCTGGCCGAACTGTTCCGCGTCGACCACCTCGCCACCCGACTGCGTCGACACGCGGAGGATCTGGTCATCCTCGCCGGTGCCGCACCGGGTCGAGGCTGGCGCAACCCGGTCGCCATGGTGGACCTCATCCGAGGGGCGATCTCCGAGGTCGAGTCGTACGACCGGGTCGACATCACCACGGTGCAGCCCGCCGGCACGGTCGGCCGGGTGGTGGGGGACATCATCCACCTGCTCGCCGAGTTGATCGAGAACGCCACCGCGTTCTCCCCACCCGACTCCCGGGTCGAGATCTCCGGTGAACACGTGGCGCACGGCTATGCCCTCTCCGTCACCGACGAGGGTCTCGGCATGAGCGAGGCGGCCATCGACGAGGCGAACCGGAAGCTGGCCCGGTCGCCGGAGTTCGATCCCAGCGAGACCGTCCGGCTCGGTCTGTTCGTGGTGGCGCGACTGGCCGCCCGGCATGACGTCCGGGTCCGCTTGCGACGGTCGAAGGGAACCGGCCTCACCGCCGTGGTGCTCATCCCGACCGAACTGATCACGGAGGAACCGTCGCCGTTGCCCGGCCCGGAGGCGCTGGCGGGCGACGACAAGGGCGCCACGCCGGAGCAGCGCAGACTGGCCCGGGCGACCCGACTGACCACGGTGCCCCGGCCCCGAAGCCGCACCGTCCCGCGCGACGCGGCCGCATCCGCCGGTGGCCCGGCCGGAGGCGGCCCGGTCGGCGACACGACGGCCCGGACCCAGGTCGGCAGCTCGACGGTCGGGCCGGCGGAGGCCGATGGCCTGCCCCGGCGGATCCGCAGCCGCGGCACCGCCGCCGCATCGCCCAGCGCCGAGCCGGCGCCGTCGAGCACCGATTCCGGCAACGGCGCCCCGTCCAGCGCCGAGGTGGCTCCCGTCGTCCGGGCCGGACCGGAACCTCAACCCGCATCGGCGCGGCCGTCGGGCACCGATTCACCCGGAAGCGGTGCCGACGCGCCGGCCGGACCGGTCTCCGGGCACCGGGACGTGCCCGGTGCCGACCCCGCGCTGGACGCGCCCACCGTGCAACTGCCGGCGATGACCGCCCGGCCCGCACGGACGGCCGCGATCGACGGCCCGACCGTCCGACAACCGGTGGTCGCGTCCGGACCCTGTCCCGGCCGCAGCGTGATCCGGCGCCGCGCAGCCCGGAGGAGGCACGTCGGGTCATGTCGGCGTTGCAGGCGGGCACCGCGCGGGTCGGCTGGCCGCCGCCCGAACCCCGAACCCTGACCCGGGCGGACCGGTCCCCGGCAGCGGGACCGACCAGACCGAGCCGTCGCCGCCGCAGCCGAACCACCGGTCCGGTGCGGCTGCGGCTGACCCGACCGACCGGGCCGGCTCCGCCGTGCCGGCTCCCGAGCCGGCCGGAACGGGCCCGGTGGGTCAAGACAGCAGCACCGCGCCGCCCGGCGCCCTGCCGGCCACCGAATCGGCGCCGGCGAATTCCCCGACCGTGACTGAGAGGGACGCCTGATGCAGTCGACGAGGCAGAACGCAGATCTCGACTGGTTGCTGGACGATCTGCTGGAGCGGGTGCCGACCGCGCGGCAGGCCGTGGTGCTGTCGGCCGACGGACTCCTGCTGGGCTCCTCCGCGGGCCTGGGCACCGCCGATGCCGAGCACCTCTGTGCGCTGGCGTCCGGCCTGTCCAGCCTGGCCCGGGGCGCGAGCCGGCACCTCACCGGTGGACCGGTGCGGCAGACCGTCGTGGAGATGGAGTCCGCGTACCTCTTCGTCACCGCGGCGGGCCAGGGCGCGTGCCTGGCGGTCGCCAGCGACGCCGACGCGGACATCGGTCTGGTGGCGTACGAGATGGCGATGCTGGTGACCCGGGTGGGCGAGAACCTGGGGGCGCCGGCCCGGGCGGCTGCGGGTACCGCCGATGCGGACTGAGCTACCCGGGCACCGGCATGAGTGGCTCGATGAAGATGCCGGGCCGGTGGTGCGGCCGTACACGCTGACCGGCGGGCGGGCCCGCCCCAGCACCGACGGGCTCGATCTGGTCGCGTACGTGTTGGCGAAGCCGGATCCGGACCTCGCGGCCTACCCGGAGCTGCATCCTGAGCACCGGCTGCTGGTGGAACTGGCCGGCCGCGGTACCCCGGTCGTGGAGCTCGCCGCGGACCTCGACCTGGCGATCGGCGTGGTCCGGGTGCTGCTCGGTGATCTGTTGTCCCGCGGACTGGTCGCCGTGCACCAGCCACCGCGCGCCACGTACCTACCCGACAACGACATCCTCAAGGCGGTGGTCGATGGACTCCGTGCGTTATGACGGCGAGCGACGGGGCAACCGGGTTCCCATCGCGCTGAAGATCCTCATCGCCGGCGGCTTCGGTGCCGGCAAGACGACGCTGGTGAGCGCGTTGAGCGAGGTCCGGCCGTTGCAGACCGAGGAGATCCTGACGGACGCCGGCATCGACACCGACGATCTCTCCGGAGTGGAGACCAAGACGACCACCACGGTGGCGATGGACTTCGGACGGATCACCATCAACGACGACCTCCAGCTCTACCTCTTCGGTACCCCGGGACAGGACCGGTTCTGGTTCCTCTGGGACGAACTGGCCTTCGGGGCGCTCGGCGCGGTGGTGCTCGCCGACACCCGACGGCTGGCCGACTGTTTCCCCTCGATCGACTACTTCGAGCAGCGGGGCATCCCGTTCGTGGTGGGGGTGAACTGCTTCGACGACGCCCGGCGGTTCAGCCTGGAGGCCGTGCGCCGGGCCCTGGATCTGGACCCGGACGTGCCGATGGTGCTCTGCGACGCCCGCGATCGGCAGTCCGGCAAGACCGTGCTGATCTCCCTGGTCGAACACGTCGCGCGGCACCGGGGCGAGCCGGTACCGACAGCCTGAGCCGACCGGCGCACCCCGGGTCGCGGTGCAGAGGTCTAATCCGGGGGTGTCGGGGGAAGGCTGTTGAGGTGGATTCGACGGAAACGAGCGGAGGGCGGCAACCGGTGGCAGGTCGAGGCGAGATCGTTCACATCGGCGGGTACACCGCGCCCAGCGGTGGGCGCGGCACCGGCATCGTCGCCGCCCGGCGGGATCCGCGTACCGGCGAGCTGACGTCGCTGGGCACCGTCGCGGTCACCGACTCGCCCTCCTTCCTCGCCCGCCACCCGACGCGACCCGTGCTGTACGCGGTGAACGAACTGCCCGACGGCCGGATCAGCGCATGGCTGGCCGGGACCGACGGTGAGCTGTCCCCGATCGGCTCGTGGCCCACCGGCGGAGCGGAGCCGTGTCACCTGGCGGTCGCGCCCGACGGTGGTCACCTGTTCGTGGCCAACTACGGCGGCGGCAGCGTGACGGTCTTCCCGCTCGACGCCGACGGGGTGCCGGGCGAGCGCACCGATGTGGTGGCGCATCAGGGACACGGGGCCGACCCCGAACGCCAGGAGCGGGCGCACGCCCACATGGTCTCGCCGGGCACGGGTGCGTCGCCGTTGCTGGCGGTCGATCTGGGCACCGACTCGATCTACCGGTACGACCTGGACAGCGCCACCGGACGACTGGTGCCACGCGCGCCCCGGGTGCGAACCGCGCCCGGGGTTGGCCCCCGGCACCTGGCCCGGCACCCCGACGGGCGGCGTTGCTACGTCTCGGGGGAGCTGGACGGCTCGGTGCTGGCCTACGAGCTGACCGACGGGGCGCTGCACCAACGTGGCCGGGTCGACGCCAGCGACCGGGGCGGGCATGTCCAGCCGTCCGAGATCGGAATCGGTCCGGACGGCCGCTTCCTCTACGTCGCGAACCGGGGCGTCGGCACGGTGACGGTCTTCGCCCTCGGCGCGGACCTGCCGGAACTGGTGGCGGAGGTGGAGACCGGCGGCGAGTGGCCCCGTCACTTCGCCCTGATCGGCGAACACCTGTACGTCGCCGACGAACGGGCGGACATGGTGCGCACGTTCCGGGTCGAACCGGCCACCGGTGTGCCGGTGGCCATCGGCGAGCCGCTACCGATTGCGAGCCCTACTTGCGTTCTGCCCTGATCGTGTGGCTCGGACATAGATACATCCACATTACGCCGCTGACTCATCACTCAAAGTAACCGAATCGCGGTGAACTGTTTCTCCTCTGTAACTTTCGTCCGAACGGCCATGGCAGTACAACGGTCGGATACGCAAGATGGTCTGCGTGTCAGCAGGCCGCCATCGCATGCGTTCAAGTATTCACGGTGCCGCCGCCGCAGCAGCGGTCGGCGTACTCGTCGTCACCGCTGGCGGGTGGGTCGGCTATCGCCAACTCGCCGGCCAGGACTGCTCGGGCAAGATCGAGCTGTCCGTCGCGGTGGCCAGCGAGCTCGCCCCGGCGGTCGACCAGGCGGCCACCGAGTGGGAGGAGAAGGGGGCCGCAGTCGATGGAACGTGCATCGATGTGACGGTCGCCGCCTCCGACCCGGTCGAGGTGGCCGCGGTGGTGTCCGCCAAGCACGGCGCGATCCTGGCCGGGGTGGGCCAGGCCAGTGGCACTGCGGTGAGCCCGGACGTCTGGATTCCGGACTCCTCGACCTGGCTGCTGCGACTCAAGACCGGCGGCGCGGCGGCGTTCGAGCCCGGCAACGGCTCGTCCATCGCGAGCAGCCCGGTGGTGGTCGCCATGCCGGAGCCGATCGCCACCCGGTTGGGCTGGCCGCAGCAGGAGCTCGGCTGGACCGACCTGCTGACGCGCCTCAACAGTGATCGGCCGCTGAAGACCGGCATCGTGGAGCCGACCCGGGACGCCGCCGGACTGTCCGGCCTGTTGTCGATGATGACCGCCGCGGCGTCGACCGGTGGCGAGACCGCCGAGCAGGAGCGCGTCGGCGCGCTGCGGGCGTTGGCCGCGGGCGCCTCGGCGCTGCGCCAGGACCTGCTCGCCAAGTTCCCGACGGCCAGCGACGCCACCACCCTGGCCAGCGCCCTCGGTGCGGCGGCGCTGTCCGAGGAGGACGTCATCCAGTACAACGCCCGGAAGCCTCCGGTGCCGCTGGCGGCGCTCTACCTGAAGCCGGCGCCACTGCCGCTGGACTACCCGTACGCGGTGCTGCCCGGGATCGAGCCGGCCAAGGCGTCCGCCGCCGGGGTGCTTTTCGAGGCGCTGACCACGACGTCGTTCAAGGACAAGCTGGCCGCGCAGTCGCTGCGGGCGCCGGACGGCAACTGGGGCACCGGTTTCGACGCGCCGCAGGGCGCGCCGAGCCCGGCCGGTGGGGACGCTTCCGTCGCGCCTCCGGCCCAGGGCGGCGTCGCCGCCGGTGGGCTGGCGCCGGACGCGGTGGAGCGCGCGGTCTCCAGCTGGTCCATCGCCACCCTGTCCGGCCGGATGCTCTGCATCATCGACGTCTCCGGCTCGATGAAGAACGAGGTGCCGACCGCCAACGGGGCGACCCGACAGCAGGTCACCACGGAGGCGGCCCGGCGCGGGCTGAACCTGTTCGACGACTCCTGGTCGATCGGCCTGTGGGTCTTCTCGACGAACCTGGTGGGCTCGCGGGACTACCAGGAGTTGGTGCCGATCGCGCCGTTGTCGCGGCAGCGCAGCGAGTTGGAGCGGGGCCTGGACCGGGTCGACTCGTCCAGCGGCGACACCGGCCTGTACGACACGCTGCTGGCCGCGTACAAGGACGTCCAGGCGAACTGGGAACCAGGCAAGGTCAACTCGATCGTGCTGTTCACCGACGGCAAGAACGAGGACGCCGACGGCATCTCCCAGAAGGCCCTGCTCGCCGAGCTCAAGCGGATCAAGGATCCGGAACAGCCGATCCAGGTGATCATCATCGGTATCGGCACCGAGGTCAGCAAGTCGGAGCTGGACACCATCGCGAAGAGCGCCGGTGGCGGTGCGTTCGTCGCCACGGATCCCACCAAGATCGGTGACATCTTCCTCCGGGCGATCGCGCTGCGGAAGGCACCCGCCTGACCTGAGACACCCCGAAAAGGGGCCTGTGGTACCGATTCCGCCGGTACCACAGGCCCCTTTCTCGTTGTCCTACGCCTTGGAAACTGACGGCAATACGTCGGAAGCAATTGGTAGTCATGGTTGTCAAGGCAGGATGTCGTCGTGCATCGGCAGACCCGACCTTCCCGGCCGGGCCCGTGCCGTCGGCGAGCGAAGTGGGAGGGCCGGTGACCTCGGCGACGCTGTTGACCCCGGTCAGATCGTCATCGCGACCGCAGAATGCCCCGGCGCCGGGGCGACCGGTGCGCACCGACCAGCGGGCGTACGTCCGGACGCTCGTGGTGCTGGACACCGCCGTGCTGGCGGTGGCGGTGCTGGTCGGCTACGCCGTCCGGTTCGGTGAGGCCGCACCCCGCGGCCCGGTGCCGTACGTCCTGGTCGCCCCGGCGCTCGTGCTGGCCTGGCTGGTCTCGCTGAAGGCCCTGCGCTGCTACGACGACCGGGTGGTGGGTTACGGTGCGGACGAGTACCGGCGGGTGAGCATGGCGAGTCTGCGGCTGGCCGGCGCCACCGCGATCGCGGGCTACGTCGCCGACGTCGGGGTCTCCCGGGGCTTCCTGGCCATCACCTTCGCGGTGGGCACGATCGGTCTGGAGGTGGCCCGGTTCGCCGCCCGTAAGCGCCTGCACCGCGCGCGATCGCAGGGGTCGGGCTGGTCGCGGCGGGTGCTGGTGGTCGGTGACACCGCCCACGTGCTGGAGCTGGTGCACACCCTGCGCCGCGAGCCCTACGCCGGCTACCAGGTCGTCGGTGCCTGCATCCCGGACGCCCTGCTCGCCCCGGTCGCCCAGCGGCTCGGCGACGTGCCGGTGGTCGGCTCGTTCCGGGCCATCCCGGAGGCCGCCGCCGCGATCGGCGCGGACACGGTCGCCGTCACCGCCTGCGGGGAGCTGACCGCGACCCGGCTGCGTCGGCTCGGTTGGCAACTGGAGGGCACCGGCATCGACCTGGTGCTGGCTCCGGCGCTGACCGACGTGGCCGGCCCGCGCATCCACACCCGGCCCGTCGCCGGCCTGCCACTGATCCACGTGGAGGCCCCCGAGTTCCGTGGTGTCCGCAAGCTGGTCAAGGGGTTCGTCGACCGGTCGATGTCGCTTGTCGCCCTGGCCCTGCTGCTGCCCCTGCTGGTGGTCATCGCGTTGGCCGTGAAACTGGACAGCCGAGGCCCGGTGCTGTTCCGCCAGATTCGGGTCGGGCAGGGCGGCCAGGAGTTCGGCGTCTTCAAGTTCCGCACCATGGTGGTCAACGCGGACGTGCTGCTGGCGGAGTTGGCCGCCCGCAACGAGACCGACGGCCTGTTGTTCAAGATGCGGGACGACCCCCGGGTGACCCGGGTCGGTCGGCTGTTGCGCAAGTGGTCACTGGACGAGTTGCCGCAACTGGTGAACGTCCTGCTGGGGCAGATGAGCCTGGTCGGTCCCCGGCCGCCGCTGCCCTCCGAGGTCGCCCGTTACGACGGCGACGTCGCCCGTCGGCTACTGGTCAAGCCGGGGATGACCGGGCTCTGGCAGGTCAGCGGCCGCTCCGATCTGAGCTGGGAGGACGGCATCCGGCTCGACCTCTACTACGTGGAGAACTGGTCGCTCGCCGCCGACCTGACGATCCTGTGGAAGACCGTCGGCGCGGTGGTGAACAGCCGCGGCGCGTACTGACCCGGCGGGCAGGTCTCGCGGCTGCGGGCCGAGCCAGTCCAGGCAGACCACGACGGCGTCGTCGGTGAGATCACCGGCGACGAAGGCCCGTAGGTCGCCGAGCAGGGAGCGGACGGCGTCCAGCGCCGCCATCGGTGCGGTCCGGCGCAACATCCGGTCCAGCGCGGTCTGACCGTACTGCTCGGCGCTCCCGGCCGCCTCGATCACCCCGTCACTGATCATGAACAGTCGGTCGCCGCGCTGGAGCTGGACGAACTGCTCGCGGTAGTTGGTTCCCTCGAACATGCCGAGCGGGAACTGCTCCTCCAGCGGCTGGATGCTGACCTCGCCGTCCCGGAGCAGCACGAGCCGGGGCGAGCCGGCGTCGACGGCGGTGAGCCGCCCGGTGCGCAGATCCAGTTCGAGCAGCAGGGTCGCGAGGTACTGCTCACCCCGGTGCAGGTCGTAGATCGCCTGGTCGGCGAGGGCGGCCTGGTCGGCCAGGGGAATGCCGGCCCGGCGGGCGTTGCGCAGCGCACAGGTCGCGAGGGTGGTGAGCATGGACGCGGCGACCCCCTCACCCATCCCGTTGATGGTGGCCAGCCAGACCCGCTCCCCGTCGTCGGACCAGTCGAAGCTGTCGCCACGCACCGCGTACGCCGGCTCCAGCTGACCGGCGAGGCTGAAGGAGGGACGCAGCCGGCTACGCCCCGGCAGCAGTTCCCACTGCACCTCGGCGGCGAGGGTGAGTCGGCGACTGCGCCGGGCCACCCGGTACACGTCCGTGCCGGCGTCGACGGCGGCCAGCTCGTGGGCCAGCGCGGTGGCGACCTCCGCCAGCTCGGCAAGTCGGGCTTCGGTGACCGGCGTGACCCGGAGCACACCCCGCCGTTCGCCACGCATGCTCACCGGCAGGTACCCGATGCCGTCGGCGTGGGTCGGGCTCTGGTGGTCGAAGCAGCGCCAGGCCGGGTGCCCGGGCGTGGTCACCGCGTCCCCGCCGCCCAGCGGCAGCAGCGCCGCCAGCCGGTAGTCGACCTGGAGGAGATCGGTGTCGGTGATGCCGTACTCCCGCTCGAACAGCTCCCCGACGCGCGTCACGAGGAGGTCCACGGGCGCGGCGGTGATGGCCGCGCGGCCCTTGTCGACCGGCTCGCTCATGGTCCCTCCTTGATCACAAGCCCAACCACCGACGGAATCGGGGTACGCTCAGGCGCACCATGGCGGAACTGCATGGTCCACCGGGACCCGAGATGAGTATGGCTGCCGAGCTGGATGCCGCGGCAGGTGCCCTGCTGACGGTCTGGGACGGTGCGCGGGAACGGACGGCCAACCGCATCTCCACCGCCCAGCTTCGCGCCGTCATGCTCGTCGAACGGCATGACGGGATAAACCTGCGGCGCCTCGCCGCCGGTCTGGACATGCTGCTCTCGTCGGCCAGCCGACTGTGTGACCGGCTGGTCGCCGCTGGAATGCTGGAGCGGGAGCCGGGCCGCGCCGATCGGCGGGAGATCTCGCTGCATCTGACCGCCGAGGCCTGCCGGTTGCTGGCTGAGCTGCGCGACGACCGTCGTCAGCACCTGGCGGCGATCCTGGCCGACATGACTCCCGAAGCCCGGGAGGCGCTGCTACGCGGGCTCCGTGCCTTTGACGAGGCCGCCCGCGCTCGGGTCGTACGACCGGTGTCGCCGCTGGTGCCGCAGCCCGAGGAACCACGTGCGGAACAGCCGGAAGGCCGGGAGGCCGTCGAGGCGGCACCGCGTGGCTGGGCAGCGGGGGAGGCCTCCGTCTTCCGGACGGCCTGACCGGGCCGGCTACCGTCGGTGCTGCCGCCCGGGTCAGTCCGCGGGACCGATCGCCAGCATCGCGATGTCGTCGTGGCGGTGCCCGGCACACCACGTGTCGATCTCCCGAAGCACGCGGTCGACGAGCGTCGCCGGGGGCAGCCCGGCGCCGGCCGCCAGCGTCCGGCGTAGCCGCCGCTCGCCGAAGACCTCCGCGCCGTGCGGGCCGCCCCGGGCATCGGCGACCCCGTCGGTGCGGGTGAAGAGCAGTTCGCCGGGGCCCAGCCGAAGGTCGGCGGCGGCGAACCGGGCACCGGGCAACGCACCGACCGGCATTCCGCCCACCTGAAGTGCGGCCACCGTTCCGTCGGCACGCACCACGAGGGGTGCCGGATGCCCGCCCCCGGCGATCCGCAACCGCAGTTCGCCCTCGGGTCCGACGCGCAGGGCGCCCAGCAGCAGGGTGGTGAACTGTCCGCGCCGGTTCGTGTCCGGCAGGTCGAGCAGTGCCCGGTCGAGCAGCCGGAGCAGTTCCTGCGGTTGCCGTTCGACCAGTCGTAGGGTCTTCAACGACTGGCGTACCCGGCCGGTGAGCACGGCCGCACCCACGCCCTTGCCGCAGACGTCGCCGACGGCGAACAGCGCACCGTCGCCGGTCGGCAGGACGTCGTAGAAGTCGCCACCGATGCGCAGTCCGTCCCCGGCCGCGCGGTAGCCCCCGGCCAGGCGCACGCCGGCCACCGTGGGCAGCCGCGGCGGCAGCAGGCTGTGCTGGAGAACCCGGGCGAGGTGGCTCTGTTCGTCGTGCAGTTGCGCGGTGGCCAGGGCGGCACCGGCTCGGGCGGCGAACTCCCGGACCAGCTCGACGTCGCGGCGGTCGAAGCCGGCCCGCCCCGATCGGCGGAGCAGCACCAGGGCGCCGGCCGTCCGACCGGCGCCGGGGATCGGGCTGACCAGCAGGGCGCTCGGGTCGAGCTCCGCCGGGACCAACTGGTCGATTCCCTCCCGTGCGATGGCCGGCCAGGGTCGTGGGTCGGCGGGCTCGCCGTCGAGGGCCTCGACGAGTCCGGGTACGGCAGTGACCACGTCCCAGCCGACCGTTCCGCTGGCCGGCGCGCTGTGGTCAACGGTCTGCCGGACCCAGTGCGGCCGATGCTCGGTGGGTGTCGGTGGCAGGTACACCACCAAGGCCAGGTCGGCCAGGTAGGGCACGGGCAGGGTGGCCACGGCGTGCAGCGCCTGGTCACCCTCCAGTGCCAGGCCGAGCTGACGGCCGGCGTCGGCCAGGAACCGGGTACGCCGGCGCTCGGCGAGCAGCTCCGTCTCGCGGGCGTGCTCGTCGGTGACGTCCCGCACGTACCAGGCGGACCGGTTACCACCGAGCGTGCGGCGGACCCCGCGCAGTCGCCGACCGAGGTGCTCGGCATCGAAGTCGTCCGCACCGGTGGCGGTTGCGGCCGCCAGGGCCGCGAGCGGACAACCGGTCAGGTCGGTGCCGACGACGATCTCCGGCAGCAACTCTCCGGCCATCGCGTTCACCAGCACGACCAGCCCGGCGTCGTCGGTGGTCAGCACCGCCTCACCGAGCCCGTCGAGGAGCTCACGGGCGAGGTCGGCGTCCACGGGTGACGTGGGGCGCGGCGCCTCGGCGGCGGTGCGCTCCGACCGGTCTTCGCCGGCCACGCCGGCGATGGGGCCGGGTCGGGTGCTGGTCATCGGCGGACGCCCGGCTCCAGGCACTGTCGACCAGTACGCATACCGGTGGTGCACTCCTCGGGGGGTCACGGTTGGTTGCCTGCGAACAAGCGTACCGAGCCGTTGCCGAGGTGCCCCGGTCGAGCGCGTCAGAGCCGGGCCAGCCAGCCGCCGGGGCGAGCGATGATTCGACGTACCACCGAGCCGGCCGCTCCCACCGCCGCGGCGGTGGCGCCCAGGGTGGCCGGTCGGACGGTGACCGGCGACCACGCCGCGGTGAGCACCCGGCGTTCGATCTCGGCGAGTACGGGCGGCCGGAGCCAGCCGGTGAGCGGGGCATAGCCACCGCCGAGCACCACCGTGTCGAGGTCCAGCAGGTTGACCACGCTCGCCACGGTGACCCCGATCGCCGTACCGGCCTCGGCCAGGGCGCGCAGCACGGCGGGATGCTCGGCGACGGCGAGCTGGGTCAGCCGGGTCGAGGCCCGGTCGGCGGGCAGGTCCGCGCCGGCCAGGCCGGCGGCGGACAGGATCGCCTCCTGCCCGGCGTAGAGCTCCAGACAGCCCCGGCCGCCGCAGCGGCAGGGTGGCCCGTCCGGGCGGACCGGGATGTGCCCGATCTCGCCGCTCCAACCACGGGTCCCCCGGAACAGCGCGCCGTCGAGGACGATGCCCGCACCGATGCCGACCTCGCCGGAGATGTGCAGGAAGCTGCCCGGCGCGGCACCGGCATGCAGCTCGCCCAACGCGGCGAGGTTGGCCTCGTTGTCCACCACCAGGGGCGGCACCCCGTCGACCCGCTCGGTCAGTGGGGGATGGTCGGCCAGCAGTTCCGGCACCGGCACGTCCCGCCAGCCCAGGTTCGGCGCGAGGCGGACCCGCCCGGCGTCGTCGACCAGGCCGGGCACCCCCAGGGCGGCACCGGCCAGGGTCAAACCGTGGGCCTCGGCGTCGACGCGGGCCCGGCGGGCCAGCTCGGCGAGCTGGCCGAGAGCCTCGGCCGGTGACACGGGTCGCAGGTCGGCCCGGTGCACGGTGTGGTGCCAGACCTGACCGGAGAGGTCGACGACGCACGCGGCGAGGTAGTCGACGTTGATCTCCAGGCCGAGACCGGCCGGACCGTCGCCGGCCAGCATCAGACCGCGCGCCGGACGACCGGCACCGGCCCGTGGCGTCGGATCCGCCTCGGTGACGAGCCGGCCGGCGACGAGGTCCTCCACCACGGCCGACACGGTGGCCCGGGTGAGGCCGGTGTCGGCGGCCAGCGCCGCCCGCGACGGGGGGCGACGGGCGGCGGCGATGCGGCCGAGCACGAGGGCGAGATTCAGCTCACGCAGGCTGCCCTGCCGCACCGCGCCGGCCGGGGCTGCGGGTGAGGTCACCCCTTGACACTGCCACACCGCAGTCATTTAATTCAACCACTGAACAAATAGCGGATGACACCACCGGAGGTCTGCCATGGCACCCCGTCCCACCCCTGCCGACAAGTTCTCCTTCGGGCTCTGGACGGTCGGCTGGCAGGGCCGCGACCCGTTCGGCCACGCCACCCGAGCCGCGTTGGATCCGGTGGAGTCGGTGCACCGGCTCGCCGAGCTGGGCGCGTACGGCGTCACCTTCCACGACGACGACCTGGTGCCGTTCGGCGCGGACGCCGCCACCCGGGACGCCCAGATCGCCCGGTTCCGCAAGGCGCTCGACGAGACCGGCCTGGTGGTACCGATGGTCACCACCGACCTGTTCCAGCAGCCGGTCTTCAAGGACGGTGGCTTCACCAGCAACGACCGCGACGTCCGGCGGTACGCGTTGCGCAAGGTGCTGCGCAACATCGATCTCGCCGCCGAGCTGGGCGCGAAGACCTTCGTCATGTGGGGCGGCCGGGAGGGCGGCGAGTACGACGTCGCCAAGGACGTCCAGGCCGCGCTGGAGCGCTACCGCGAGGCGGTGGACCTGCTCTGCCAGTACGTCATCGACCGCGGCTACGACCTGCGCTTCGCGCTGGAGCCCAAGCCGAACGAGCCGCGCGGTGACATCCTGCTGCCCACCGTCGGGCACGCCCTGGCGTTCATCTCCACCCTCGCCCACCCGGAGCGGGTCGGCCTGAACCCGGAGGTCGGCCACGAGCAGATGGCCGGGCTGAACTTCGTCCACGGCATCGCCCAGGCGCTCTGGCAGGGCAAGCTGTTCCACATCGACCTCAACGGTCAGCGTGGCGTCAAGTACGACCAGGACCTGGTCTTCGGTCACGGCGACCTGCTCAACGCCTTCGCCCTGGTCGACCTGCTGGAGCACGGCGGCACGGCCGGCGGCCCCGGCTACGACGGCCCCCGCCACTTCGACTACAAGCCCTCGCGCACCGAGGACGTCGACGGTGTCTGGGCCTCGGCCGCCGCCAACATGAGCACCTACCTGCTGCTCAAGGAGCGGGCCGCGGCGTTCCGGGCCGACCCGGAGGTGGCCGAGGCGCTGGCCGCCAGCAAGGTCGCCGAGCTGGGCGTGCCGACCCTCGGCGAGGGCGAGGGCTACACCGAGCTGCTCGCCGACACCAGCGCGTTCGAGGAGTTCGACGTCGACGCGGTGGCCGCCAGGGGCTTCGGTTTCGTCCGGCTGAACCAGCTCGCCGTCGAGCACCTGCTCGGCGCGCGCTGAGGCGGTCGGCATGCCGCTCGTCGCCGGGGTGGACTCCTCCACCCAGTCCTGCAAGGTGGTCGTCCGGGACGCGGAGACCGGTGCCCTGGTCCGGCAGGGCCGGGCACCGCACCCGGACGGCACCGAGGTCGACCCGTCGGCCTGGTGGTCGGCCCTCCGGACGGCGATCGACGCCGCCGGCGGGCTGGCCGACGTCGCCTCGGTCTCCGTGGCCGTCCTGGCCTTCCGGCTGCTGCGCCACCTGCCGTCGGTGATCCGGCCGGCGCTGCTGTGGAACGACACCCGGTCGGCCGGTGCGGCGGCCGAGCTGATCCAGGAGGCGGGCGAGGGGGAGGCCGGCCGCCGGTTCTGGGCCGACGCGGTGGGCAGCGTGCCGGTGGCCAGCTTCACCGTCACCAAGCTGCGCTGGCTGGCCCGCAACGAGCCCGCGAACGCCGACCGGGTGGCGGCGGTCTGCCTGCCGCACGACTGGTTGACCTGGCGGCTGGCCGGTGCTCCCGGGCTGGACGCGCTGCGTACCGACCGCAGCGACGCCAGCGGCACCGGCTACTGGTCCCCGGCCACCGGCGAGTACCGGCCGGACCTGCTGGAACGGGCGCTCGGCCGGGCGGTGCGGGTGCCCACGGTGCTCGGCCCCGCCGAGACCGCCGGCCGGTTGGCTCCGGCGGCGTTGTCCGGTGCCGTTTCGCCGCCGACCCGAACGCGGCGCTGCTCGGGCCGGGCGCGGGCGACAACGCCGCCGCCGGCTTCGGCGTCGGTGCCCGCCCGGGCGACGTGGTGGTGTCGATCGGTACCTCCGGCACGGTCTTCAGCGTCGCGGACGCCCCGGCGGCCGATCCGAGCGGCATCGTCGCCGGCTTCGCCGACGTGACCGGCCGGTTCCTGCCGCTGGTCTGCACGCTGAACGCGGCCCGGGTGCTGGACGCCGCGGCCGCGATGCTGCGGGTCAGTCTGGACGAGCTGGCCGACCTGGCGCTGTCCGCGCCGCCCGGCGCGGACGGGCTGGTCATGGTTCCGTACCTGGAGGGAGAACGGACCCCGAACCGGCCGGACGCCACCGGTGCGGTGCACGGCTGACCCTGCGCACCTCGACCCCGGCGCACCTGGCCCGGGCCGCCGTGGAGGGATGCTCTGCGCCCTCGCCGACGGGCTCGACGCGCTCGCCGCCCACGGCGCGACAGTACGTCGGGTGATCCTGGTCGGCGGCGGTGCCCGCTCGGCGGCGGTGCGTCGCATCGCGGCGCAGGTCTTCGGCTGCCCGGTGGTGGTCCCACCGCCCGGCGAGTACGTCGCCGACGGTGCCGCCCGGCAGGCCGCGTGGTTGGCCCTGGGCACGGGGGAGCCGCCGTCCTGGACACCGTCCGGCACGCAGGAGTACGCCGCTGAACCGGTGCCCGGCATCCGGGAGCGCTACGCGCAGGCCCGGGAACGCCATCTGGACCGGTTGTCCCAGGGCTGACCACGCCCGCTCCCGGGTCGGGTGGCCCGCACGTGACGAGGAGCCACCCGATCCGGGACCGAGCACGATCTCGGCCGCGCCGCGAGGTGACCCGGTGATCGGCTCGTTATCCCGCCCTGGTTGGCTGCCCGCATGACCTCGACCAGACGCGGACCCGTGCGGGGGTGGGGCAGCAGTGCGCCGCGCCGGCTCTACAGCGTCGTGGTCTTCGTGCTGCTCGCCTCGCTGGACAACGTGGCGATCGGTCTGGTGCCGCCGCTGTACGGCGCGATCGCCGACTCCTTCGAGGTGCCGCAACGGCTGCTCGGCCTGGTCACCGCGATCAGCTTCCTGATCAGCGCGGTGGCGGCGGTGGGTTGGGCGTACTTCGGAGACCGGACCAACCGCAAACCGTTGCTCATGATCGGCACGCTGCTCTGGGCGGCCGGGTTGGGCGGCAGCGCACTGGCCGGCAACTACCCCACCTTCCTGGCCGCGCAACTGCTCGCCGCGGTGGGTCTCGGTGCGGTCGGGTCGGTCGGTTACTCGGTGGTCACCGATCTCATCACGCCGCGCCGTCGAGGCCTGGTGATGAGTTTCTGGGGGCTCTCCCAGGGGGTCGGCACCCTGGCCGGCACCCTCGTCGGCGGGCTGCTCGGCGCGACCGACTGGCGTCGGCCGTTCCTGGTGCTCACCGTGGTCGGGTTGGCCGCCACGGCGGCCTACCTGTTCACCTACGACATCCGGCGCGGTCAGAGCGAGCCGGCACTTGCCGCCGCGCTCGCCGCCGGCGACGACTACGACTACCGGATCAGCCGGACCGACCTGCCCGTCATCCTGGGCCGACGGACCAACCGTTGGCTCATCCTCCAGGGCCTCACCGCGCAGGCCGCCTTCGGATCGCTGGTCTGGCTGCCGGTGCTCTTCCGCGAGCGGGCCGAGGACCAGGGCTACACCGCGGCGACCGCCATCGTGGTGGGCAGCGTCTTCGCCACGCTGTTCCAACTCGGTGGGGTCTTCTCCATCGTCGGCGGGTTGATCGGCGACGCGCTGCAACGGCGTACGCCCTCGGGCCGGGCGATGGTCGCCTCCGTCGGCATCTTCGCGGCGCTTCCGTTCTACCTGGTGTTGTTCTTCGTACCGATGCGCATCGACGTGCCCGACGGGGCCGGCACCGGCGCGATCGTCGGTGCGGTGCTGGCCAGCGTGGTGAGCGAACCGACGGTCGGGCTCAGCCTGCTCGCCGCGGTGCTGGCCCTGGCGCTCACGTCGGCGAACTCGCCGAACTGGTTCGCGCTGATCGCCGACGTCAACCCGCCGGAGAACCGGGGCACCGTCTACAGCCTCGGCAACCTGGTCAACGGGGTGGGGCGGGCGGCCGGCAACGGCCTGGTCGGGGTGGCGTTCCACGGGCTGCGGGTGGCCTTCCCGCCGCCGCTGAACTACGCCGTCGGGCTGGCCGCCTTCCAGCTCTTCTTCATCCCCACCGGCGTCATGTACTGGCTCGCCGCCCGCACCTCACCCAAGGACATCGCCGACGTCCGACAGCTGCTGCACGCCCGCGGCCGAAAGGATCCTGGTGCGGAACCGCCCGCGTAGGGCAGTTCCGCACCACGCTCTCGCCTAGACCTCGACCCAGACGGTCACGTCGGTGGGCACGGAACCGTCCTCGTTCAGCGGGCCGCTGCTGTGCACCACCTCGCCCTCGGGCACCGGGGCGGCGGCGGCCCCGAAGTTGGTGAACACCACCAGGTCACCGTTGCGGAAGGACAGCACCTCGTCGCCGGAAGCGAGCCACTCCAGGGTGCCCCGACCGAGTCCGTACGCGCGGCGCAGCCGCAACGCCTCCCGGTACAGCTCGTACGTCGAGCCGGGCACCCCGCGCTGACGGTCCAGCGCGTACTCGGCCCAGACCGGCGGCTGCGGCAGCCAGCTCGCGTCGGTCGGCCCGAAGCCGTACGAGGGCGCGTCGGCCTCCCACGGGATCGGCACCCGGCACCCGTCGCGGCCCCGCTGGGTGTGCCCGCTGCGCTCCCAGGTCGGGTCCTGCCGCGCCGCGTCGGGCAGGGTGGTGTGCTCCGGCAACCCGAGCTCCTCACCCTGGTAGAGGTAGGCCGAGCCGGGCAGGGCCAGCATCAGCAGGGTGGCCGCCCGGGCTCGCCGCAGCCCGGTGGCGGCGTCCGGCTGCTCGTCGCCGACACCGATGCCGTTGCGTCGGGGCTTACCGATCGGCAGCCCGAGCCGGGACGCGTGGCGTACCACGTCATGGTTGGAGAGCACCCAGGTGGTGGGCGCGCCGACCGAATCGGTGGCCTCCAGCGATCGGGTGATCACCGCGTACTGGGCGGGAGCCGTCCACGCGGCGAGCAGGTACTCGAAGTTGAACGCCTGGTGCATCTCGTCGGGGCGTACGTAGCGGACCAGCCGCTCCGCCGGCTCCACCCACGCCTCGGCCACCAGGATCCGCTCGCCGGGGTAACCGTCCAGCAGCCGCCGCCACTCACGGTAGACCTCGTGCACGCCGTCCTGGTCCCACATCGGCGGGCGGGGCTTGTCCGCCTCCTGCCCGGATAGGATCTCCTGCGGCTCCTGCCAGTCGGCCAGGTCGGCCTGCTTGATCAGACCGTGCGCCACGTCCACCCGGAAGCCGTCGACGCCACGGTCCAGCCAGAACCGCAGCACGTCCAGGAACTCGGCGGGGACCTCGGGATTGTCCCAGTTGAGATCGGGCTGCGCGGTGTCGAACAGGTGCAGGTACCACTGGCCGTCGGGCACCCGGGTCCAGGCCGGGCCGCCGAAGACGCTCTGCCAGTCGTTGGGCGGCTCGGCACCGCCCGGTCCGCGGCCCTCGCGGAAGATGTACCGCTCCCGCTCGGCGCTGCCCGGACCGGCGGCCAGGGCGGCCTGGAACCAGGCGTGCGCCGCGGAGGTGTGATTGGGCACCAGGTCGACGATGACCCGCAACCCGTTGGCGTGGGCCTTCGCGATCAGGTCGTCGGCGTCGGCGAGCGTGCCGAACAGCGGCTCGACGTCCCGGTAGTCGGCCACGTCGTAGCCGGCGTCGGCCTGCGGGGACGGATAGAAGGGGGAGAGCCAGACGGCGTCGACGCCCAACTCCGCCAGATGGCCGAGGCGGGCGGTGATCCCGGGCAGGTCGCCGATGCCGTCGCCATCCGAGTCGGCGAACGAGCGGGGATAGATCTGGTAGATCACCGCCTCCGTCCACCAGCCGGTCGCGGGGTTCTGGTGCGTCGCGTCGTGGTTCAGAGCGTGCTCCCATGGTCGAGCCGTCCGGGCCCGGTCGGCCCCGACGGCGTGCTGGCTGTCGTTCAGTTTGCCCGGGCGGGCGCGGTCGAATCACGTACGACCAGCCGAGTGTCCAGGATCACCGACGAATCGGGTTTGCTCACGTCGGCGTCGAGGGCTCGTCCGCAGAGGGGGTCGAGCAGCAGTTGAGCGGCCAACCGACCCTGCTCCACCGCAGGTTGGGCGATGGTGCTCAACCCCAGCACCCCGGAGAGGGCGTGGTCGTCGATGCCGATCACGCTGACGTCCTGAGGCACCCGCAGACCGGCGTCGCGCAGCGCGGTAAGCGCGCCCATCGCCATCTCGTCGCAGGCGGCGAAGATGGCCGTCGGTGGGTCGCCCCGGCGGAGCAGTTCCTCGGTGGCCCGGGTGCCGCCGGCGATGTCGAAACTCGACTCCACGTCGAGGCTCGGGTCCGGCTGCAACCCGGCCGCGCGCAACGCCTCCTGATGCCCCCGGCGCCGGTCGAGATGAGCGCTGAAGGCGAGTTCGTCGTCGGGGTCACCGGAGATGTGCGCGATCCGGCGGTGCCCCAGATCCAGCAGGTGCCGGGTGGCGGTCCGCGCCGCCGCCACGTCGTCGATCCGCACGCAGGGCCAGCCCGGCACGGTGGTACCGGAGCTGATGGTGACGCCGGGCAGGTCGAGCGCGGCCAGGGCGGTCACGTCGGTGGCCCGCAGCGGGGTGGCGACCAGCATGATCGCGTCCACCCGCTTGTGCAGGTGGGTGGCGTACAGGACGCGCTGCCGGTTCTGCTCCCGCCCACCCAGGTTGTACAGCAGCAGGTCGTATCCGGCCCGGTGGAAGAAGTCCTCGGCCGCCTCGACGACCACCCCGAAGAACCACCGGGTGATCCGGGGAACCACCACCGCGACGGTGCCGGTCCGGCCACCGGCCAGCCGTGAGGCGCTCGGCGACACGGCGTACTGCAACTGCTCGGCGGCGGCGAGCACCCGGCTGCGGGTCGCCGCCGACACCGTCGGCAGCCCGCGCAACGCGCGGGAGACGGTGGCCGTGGAGACGCCGGCCAGCCGGGCGACATCGTCGATCTTCGTCACGTGACACCCCGCTCACGTCCCGCCTGGTGCCGCCGCCGATGGCGACGGCACCACGGCGGATCAACCCTTGACGCTGCCGGCGAGCAGCCCACGAACGAAGTAGCGCTGCAACGACAGGAACACGATCAGCGGTACGACGATCGAGACGAACGCTCCGGCGGTCAACCGTTGCCACTCGTTGCCACGGGTGCCCGCCAGTTCGGCGAGGCGGACGGTGAGTGGCGCGGTGCCCTCGCCGCCGCCGGCGAAGATGAGCGCCACCAGCAGGTCGTTCCAGACCCAGAGGAACTGGAAGATGCCGAACGCGGCAAGCGCCGGGGCAACCAGGGGTAGCACGATGGTGCGGAAGATCCTGGGGTGGGTGGCCCCGTCGACCCGGGCCGCCTCCATCAGATCCTTCGGCAGTTGCGAGATGAAGTTGTGCAGCAGGAACACGGCGAAGGGCAGCGCGAAGCAGGTGTGCGCGAACCACACCTGGGCGAAGTTCTGCGCGCCGTCGAGGTTCCAGGCGGGCAGCAGGGTGACGCCGCCCAGGCTGACTCCGCGGGAGAAGAAGCTCAGCAGCGGCACCAGGGCCATCTGCAGCGGCACGATCTGGAGCGCGAAGATGCCGATGTACAACCAGTCCCGGCCCCGGAAGTTGATCCACGCGAGTGCGTACGCGGCCAGCGCCGCGAACGCGAGCGGGAACAGCACCGACGGCACGGTGATCACCAGCGAGTTGATGAAGTAACTGGCGAGCCTGCCCGAGGAGGCGGACTGCCCGAACAGCACGTCCTGGTAGTTCTGGAGCGTGAACTGCGGATCGCGGAAAAAGGTCCACCAGCCGGTGGTCTTGAGCTGATCCTCCGGCCGGAACGAGGAGACGAACAGACCGAAGGTCGGGATCGTCCAGACGATCGCGATGACGATCGCGCACACGGTCGCGATTCGGGTATTGAGCCGCTTGCGTACCCGGGACACCCGGGTGGACCGCTTGTCCACGGCCTGGGTGCCGGCGGCGACCGGGGGAGTGGTGGTGGTCATCTCAGCCCTCCCGCCGCTGCTGACGCAGGTTGCGGATCTGGAAGATCACGATTGGGATCACGAGCACGAAGAGGAAGACCGCCAGTGCGGAGCCCTGCCCGTTCTGGCCGTACCGGAACGCCTGGTTGTACATCTCGTTCGCGATCACGCTGGTGTCGTAGTTGCCGTTGGTCGAGGTGCGGACGATGTCGAAGACCTTCAGTGTGGCGATCGAGATGGTGACCACCACCACGATCAGTGCGGGCCGGATGCTGGGCAGCGTGACCTGCCAGAACATCTGCCAGGGATTCACCCCGTCCAGGCGGGCCGCCTCGACGATGTCGGCCGGGATGGACTTGATCGCCGCGGAGAGCACCACCATCGCGAAACCGGCCTGGATCCACACCATGATCACGATGAGCAGCAGCGTGTTCAGCGGCGAGTCGAGCAACCACTGCCGGGGTTCGGCGCCGAGGCTGACCATGATCTGGTTGAGCAGACCGATCTGCTCCTCTCCCTGCCCCCGGTAGGCGTAAACGAACCGCCAGATGATGCTGGCGCCGACGAACGAGATGGCCATCGGCATGAAGATCAGCGATTTCGCCACCACCTCCAGCCGGGCCCGGTCGACCAGGACGGCGTAGAGCAGGCCGATCGAGGTGGCGACGAGCGGAACGAGGGTCACCCAGACCAGGGTGTTGAGCAGCACCCGCACGATCGAGTCGTCGGCGAACATCCAGCGGTAGTTGTCCAGACCGACGAAGTTCTGGCTGCCGCCGTCCATGAAGGACAGCAGGGTGGTCCGGAGCGCCGGGACGACCAGGCCGATCAGCAGCAGCACCACCGTCGGTAAGAGGAAGAACGTGGCGAACAGCCCCTCGCGGGACCTGGGCCGCCCGGGCGGCGGTGCCCCGTTGGCGGTGGCGGCCACGAACCGCGCCTCGCGTCGCCGCGCGAAGAAGGCCGGCACCGCGTCGAGCAGCACCAGCAGTCCGCCGATCACCACCGCGAAGGCGACCAGCCCCCACAGCAGCATGATCAGTTTGGGTGCCTGCTCGGCAAAGTCGAACTCCATCAACCCTCCCCGGGTCCTCATAAGAGCCGGTGGGCCGGTCCGCCCAGGCGGACCGGCCCACCGCCGGAATTACTTCCAGCTGCTCTCGATGCCCTGCAGGACGTTGGCGGTGTTCCCGCCGTTGATCCACTCGACCATGCCCTTCCAGAAGGTCCCGGCACCGACGGCGGCGGGCATCAGGTCGGAACCGTCGAACCGGAAGACCGTGCTGTCGTCCTGGAGGAGCTCCACCGACAGCTTGTCGATCGGGTTGGCCACGTTGGCCAGGTCGAGCTTGTTGTTCGCGGACACCCAGTCGCCGATCTTCGCGCGGCTGTTGGCGTGCTCGCCGGAGGCGAGGTACGTCTGCACCGCCTGCACCTCGGGACGGTCGGCGAAGGCCGTCACGAATTCGCCGCCGCCGAGTACCGGCTTACCCTTGGCCGGGTCGATGGCCGGGAAGTAGAACGCGAAGACGTCGCCGTCCTCGGCGACCTTGGTGCCCTCCGGCCACTGGTTGGCGTAGAACGACGCCTGCCGGTGCAGCGCGCACTTACCCTGAGTGATCGGCAAGCCACCGTCCTGGAAGGCCGTGGTGGCGATACTGCGTACGCCGCCGAATCCACCGTTGACGTACTTCTCGTTCTTCAGGATGGTGCCGGCGCGGTCCACCGCTTCGGCGACCCGGGGGTCGTTGAACGGGATCTGGTGGGTCGTCCACTGGTCGTAGACCTCGGGGGTCTGCGTACGGAGCATCAGGTCTTCGATCCAGTCAGTGGCCGGCCAGCCGGTGGCGTCACCGGACTCGATGCCGGCGCACCACGGCTTGATGCCGCTGTCCGCGATCGTGTCGCTGAGCTTGATCAGGTCGTCCCAGGTGGTCGGGACGGACCAGCCCTTCTCCTGGAACATGGCCGGCGAGTACCAGACGAACGACTTCACGTTCGAGCCGAGCGGTGCGGCGTAGAAGGTGCCGTTGACGGTGCTGTACTTCAGCCAGTCGGCCGGGTAGTTGGCCTCGGCCATCGCCTTGGTCTCGGCGCTGGCCGCCTTGATCTGGCCCTGCTCAGCGAACCGCTGCAGCAGACCGGGCTGGGGGATGAAGGCCAGGTCGGGGGCGTTGCCGCCGTCGACCCGGACGGGGAGTTGCGCCTCGAACTCGGCGTTACCCGTGTGGTCGATGTCGATGCCGGTGCAGTCCTCGAACTGCTTCCACGATTCCGCGAGGCGTTCGGCCTCGATCTCCCGGATGGACGAGTAGATCGTCACCTTCTTGCCCTCGTGGCCCTGGTAGTTCTCGTACGGGGCGCACTCCGCGGAACCGGCGTTGCTGCTGCCGCCGTCATTGCTGCTGCTTCCGGTGCCGCAGGCGGTGGCGCTGAGCGCCAGCCCCAGGACGCCGGTGATCGCGAAAGCCTGGCGCAGTCTGGCAGACGCCATGCTGTTCTCCTTCCTTGCCGGCGCTTTCGGAGAGCCGTACATGCGCCGGTCCGATAGGTCGTCCCCACATGTAAGCGTTTGCATTCGCTCGGGTCCACCCCCTTACCGGACACGGCGCGGTAACAATCCGGCAATGTTCACCGAGCTCGGCGGCGGTTTGCCCGCCAATGGCCGTCGGGTCGACGGTCCGTCCCGGTTGCCGCGACCGACCGTGGCGGGCCGCCTCGAGCGGGTCACGGCTCGGCCCTGGCGAGTTCCGGCTCCCGGCCCTGTTCCGTGGTCTCCCGTACGGCGGAGGCGGTCACCGCTCCCTCCCGGCGGAGGAACAGCGAGGCGACGGCCGCACCGAGCGCCAGCACAGCGGCGGCGCCGAAGCCGGCGCGTACCCCGTCCACCGTGACCGAGGTGGCCACGCCGCCGCTCTCCGCGGCGGAGCTGCCGATCGCGACGGCGGCTGCCATCGCGGCCAGGGCGATCGTGTTCGACACCTGCTGGGTGGTGTTGTAGAGACCCGACGCGAGCCCGCTGTCGTCGCCGACATCCTCGACGGCGGCCCCGGTCACCGGGATGTACGCGATCGGAGCGCCCGCACCGGTGATGGCGAAGGCCGGCAGCACGGTGCCGAGCAGGCTGCTGTCCGGGCCGACGGTCAGGAAAAGTAACAGGCCGGTCGCCTGCAGGGCGAAGCCGAGCGCGGCGGTGCGCCGGCGACCGAGCCACCCCAACAGGCGTGCCGCGACCGGACTGAACACGGTGACCGGCAGCGCGAGGGCCAGATACGTCAGACCGGTCTCCCACGGTGTCAGACCGCGGATTGCCTGCAGGTACTGGGTGGCGATGAACATCATCGCGCCAAGTCCGACCGGCAGCCCTGCGGCGGCGATGTTGGCACGAACGATTCCCGGCACCCGCAGCAGGCGTAGCGAGACGAGCGGGTGAGCGGTACGACTCTCGATCGCGGCGAAGATGGCGAGTAGCAGGATCCCGACAGCCAGCGGCACGACGAACCCCGCCGCGCCGCCGAGAATGGTCGGCGCGCCACGCAGCATCGGTTCGAGCTGGGTCAGCGCGAGGATCAGTGCCGCCAGGCCGCCGGTGACGGTCGCCGCGCCGGGCAGGTCCAGGTGGCGCTGGGCCCGGGGGAGCTTGCTCTCCTCAAGACTGCGCAGCGCCAGCAGACCACCGATCACTGCGGCGGGTACGTTGATCAGGATGACCCAGCGCCAGCCCCAGGCGCCCGCGACCAGCCCGCCCAGCAGCGCACCGGAGGGAATACCGATCGAGCCCGCGGCGGCCCAGACGCCGAGCGCCCGGTCCCGCGCCCGGCCGCTCGGAAACGCCACAGTCAGCAGCGACAGCCCGGCGGGGGTCATCGCCGCCGCGCCGAGACCCTGGATCGCCCGGCTGGCGATCAGCATCCAGGCGCTGTCGGCCAGCCCGCCGAGCAGCGCGCCGACCCCGAACAGCGCGTAGCCGATCAGCAGGAGCAGGCGGCGTCCGTACAGGTCGGCGATCCGGCCGGCCAGCAGCATGCAGCCGGCGAAGACCAGGACGTACCCGGTGACCACCCAGCCCAGGTCGGCCTGGGAGAACCCGAGTTCGCGCTGGATGTCGGGGAGGATCACGGTGACGAGGAGACCGTCGAGCATGACGAGGAAGTCGGTCACGGCCAGAGCGACGAGCGCCGCGACGCCAGCGCTCCTCGCGGTGGTTTCCGGCTGCATGGCAAGGAACCTCCGTAACAGATCAGTGTGCGAGCGGCAGGGCAGCGTCGGTGGCGGCGGCCAACCGGCGGGCGTCCGCCAAGGTGCGGGCGATGGCGATGTACTCAACGGTTCCGGTGCTTGCGACGGCCTCGGCGGCGAAGACGATCCCCTCGGTCCGCCCGTGGTCGAACAGCAGGCCGGCGTCCGCCAGTGCCCGCAGGGCTTCGCTGAACGACGACACGCGTACCCGGTTGCGGGTGACCAGGGCATGGGTGCGGGCGTATCGAGGTCCCAGCAGGGCGCGGCACAGCACGTCGATGTGCGTGCAGCCGCCCATCCGCCCGTTGATCTCGCTGAGCATGACGTCCCCGCCTGCGGTCAGCAGGGAATCCACGTTGAGGTACCCGTAGAACCCCCGCTCGCCGGCGGCTCGGGCGATCTGCGCGCACTGGGCGACCATCATGGCGGAGTCCACGTCGCTGACGGTGCCGCCGTGCAGCTCCAGGCCGACGAAGACCGGTGCCATCCGCATCTCGCCGAAGTTCAGCAGATCCGGTGCCCGTCCCGGACCGTGGACGAAGAACTCGCAGCACAGCGGGCGGGCGTCGGGAAAGTAGGACTCCACCACCACCCGGGTGTTGAGACCGATGGCGACCGAGGGCCAGAGTCGTGCCGCGACGGCCGGCAGGTCGGCATCGTCGTCCACCCGTAGGGTGCTGCGGGAGCCGGCGAAGTCACGACGCTCGCTCCGGGTGACCACGGTGTTGCCGACGCCGCCCAGGTTTATGTCCTGCTTGATGATCACGTGGCCAGTGGCTGGAAGCAGCTCGACCATGGCGTCGGCCAGCTCGGCGGGGTTGGCGGCGATTCGGCCGGGGGCCAGCGGTGCGCCGGAGGCCGCGGCGATCTCCCGGAACACCACCTTGCTGTTCAGTGACTCCGCCCCACCGGAGCGCAGGTAGCCCGCGGTGGCGGGCAGACGCAGGCCGAGCGTGTCCGCGAGGGTGATCGCGGGCCGGTCGAGGAAGAACGCGACCAGGTCCCAGCCCTGCACCGACCCGACGCGGCGCTCGATTTGGCGTCGTACGTCACCGTCGTTGAGCGCTTGGTGCGACCAGATCAGCCCATCGTTGCCGCCGGCGGGAACGATGACCTGCTTGTCGCTGACGCTGCGACCGAGCAGGGCGTTGGTGTAGGCCAGGAAAGCCGGTGACGGCTGCTGCGGCAGCACGATCAGGTCCTCCTCGGTGACCATGACCAGCAACCGTTCCGCGGCCATCGCGCTGTACCGGTAGTCCTCCTCGTCACGCGGGCTGCCGCTCATCGCCAGCCCGTCGACGTTGGCGAGAATCAGCTTGGGCATCGGTCCTCCTGTTGGTACTAGCGGTGGTTGACGACGGCTTCGGCGGAGAGGAGTTCGTGCAGGATCTCGGCGAGAACGTCGAGACCGTCGATGCTCAGCACCGACTCGGGGTGGAATTGCAGGGACTGGAAACGGGCGGCGCGGAGGCTGTGGATCTCTCCGGTTCGCGGATCGAAGCTCGCCTCCACCGGCCCGTACTCTTCGTCCGGCTGCGACGTGGTGGCCAGGGCGGCGAAGGTGTTGTAGAAGCCAACCCGGCGTGGCCGTCCGAACAACTCGATGGTGGCCTGACGGCCCTGGTTCGGCGCTGATTTGCGAATCAGCGCGTAGCCGAGCAGATCAGCGAGTACCTGATGGCCCAGGCAGATGGAGACGAACCGGCGTTCGGTGGACAGCAGCTGGGCGGTGAGTGAGCGGAGGCGAGCGATCTTCGGGTTGTCGTACTGACGCGGGTCGCCCGGCCCGGGACCGACAACCACCAGATCGGCCGCGTCGAACTCGACCGGCCGATGCCACGGCACCACTGTCACCTGCGGGCCGAGCGATCGGAACTGCTGGGCGAGCATCGTGGTGAACTGGTCCTCAGCGTCGATCACCAGGATCCGCCGGTCGGTGAGCCGTCCGGACTCTGGGTGGCGCCGGTCCGGATCGTCCAGCCAGAAGCGGGCGAGGCGCCGATTGCGGCGGCGCAGCGCCCGGCGCACATGCGGAATGTCACTCAGCTCGGGTGCCGTCCGGGCGGGGGCGGGGCGGGGCGTACGGGCGGAGCCCTGGAGCGCATCCAGCAGGGCGGCGATCTTGGCGTGGGTCTCGGCTACCTCGGCGTGCGGATCGGAGTGCCGGACGAGTGTGGCACCGACCCCGATTGACAACTCGCCGCCCGGGTTCAGATGCATCGTCCGAATCATGATCGCCGAGTCGAGCGTCTGCCGTCCGGCACCGTCGAGCCCGATCAGTGCCAGGACCCCGCTGTAGTAGCCCCGACCGGTCGACTCGTGTCGACTGATGACCCGGAACGCGCTCTCCACCGGGCTGCCGGTGACCGTCGGCGCGAACATCGTTTCCCGCAGCAGGTCCCGTACGTCGAGGCCGCTCCGTCCGGCCAGCAGGTACTCGGTATGCGCGATCCGGGCCATCTGCTTGAGGTAGGGCCCGATGACCCGACCCCCGCGGTCACAGATGCGGGCCATCATCTTCAGTTCCTCGTCGACCACCATGAACAGCTCGTCGACTTCCTTCTCGTCGGCGAGGAAACGCAGCACCTCGTCCGGGCTTGGTCCGGTCGATCCGAACCGGTAGGTGCCGCTGATCGGGTTCATGGTCACCTGTCCGTCGACCACGCCCACGTGCTGTTCCGGGCTGGCGCCGACGAAGGTGTGCCCGCCCGCGCGGACCAGGAACGTCCAGTAGGCGCCGTGCTCGGCGGAGAGCAGCCTGCGAAACACGCTGAGCGCCGTGTCGATCGAAGCGTCCGACAGGAGGGCACGGAACGTCCGGCGGATGACGAAGTTCGCCCCCTCGCCGCGGCCGATCTCGTCCCGGACGACGCGGCGGATGGTCTCGGCGTATTCGTCGTCGCCGTCATCGAAGCCGCCGTCGGTCAACCCGACCGGAGCGTCGGGCAACTGGCGCAGCAGCTCCGACCGGCTCGTCATCCCGGTTGCCCGCACGTTCAGCACGAGCAGCGGGCTCCCGTCGTCCCGGCAGTCGTAGCCCTGCTCGTGCGCCTGCCGGAAGGGCACCACCACCAGCGAATGGATCCCCGCCTGGTCGGCCTCGGTCGGCGCGGGTAGCTCGGCCAGCCGCTCGATCCGGCCTACTGTGCCCGCCAGGAGTTCGACCTGGTCGCCGTTGGCCTGGGGACGGTACAGCAGTGCAAAGTCCTCGTACTGCCCTGCGCGGAGCGCCGGCAGATCGACGGTGGGTGTCTCTCGCACAGCGGTTGCCTCCTCTCGTCATCGGTGTCCCATGACAGGTTGTCCGGCGCAGACCGGGCCGTCCCTACGCGATCGGGTAGCGCCGGCGGCGGGAGGCCGTGGCGGGGCCCGGACGTGTCTACCCACGGGGGTAGGTGACGGCGGCCCTCGACTCGTTAGCGTTCTTTCTGCCTGTCGACAGGGCTGGATCTCGTCCGCATCACCAGATGGAGGAGTCAACGACATGGCATTACAGACGGTTGCCCCTCGATCGGTCTCGACAGCACCTCTCGGGGCTGATACCGCGCCACGGCTTGCCCCCCCGGCGGCCCGTGCGCAGCGCCTGCCCGCCGCCCAACAACCGCCCTGGGCGGATCCGGATCTCGTCGACCGGACCCGGATCGAACTGCTGCGACAGCCGCCGCTGGTCGAGCCGGATGAGACACGGGTGCTGCGCGCTCTGCTCGCCGATGTGGCGCAGGGGCGGATGCATGTGGTGCAGGCCGGTGACTGCGCCGAGGATCCGGCCGAGTGCACGCCGGAGCACGTCGCTCGCAAGGTGGGGCTGTTGCAGGCCCTGGCCGGAGTGGTCCAGATGCGGACCGCGCTACCCGTGCTGAAGGTCGGTCGGATCGCTGGGCAGTTCGCCAAGCCCCGCTCGGCTGCGACGGAGTGGGTGGACGGACAAGCGCTTCCGGCCTACCGGGGGCCGCTGGTCAACGACCCGCGCCCCGACCCGGCGGCCCGCCGTCCGGATCCCACTAGGATGCGGCTCTGCTTCGAGGCCGCCCGTCGGGCCGCGCGTCAGCTGTGGCACCCGGTGCCGGAGGCGCGGGTGTGGACCAGTCACGAGGCCCTCGTGCTGGCCTACGAGGCACCGCAGGTACGCCGGCACGACGACGGAGCGTACTACCTCACCTCGACGCACTGGCCCTGGATAGGCGAGCGGACCCGTGACGTGAATGGTGCGCACGTCAACCTGCTGGCCGCACTGGCCAATCCGGTCGCCTGCAAGATCGGCAAGACGGCCACTCCGGCGGAGGTGCTCGCCCTGGCCGATCGGCTGGATCCGCAGCGGGATCCGGGACGGTTGACCTTCATCTCCCGCCACGGTGCCGAGGCGGTCGGAACTCGACTGCCCCGACTGGTCGCGGCCGTGCGGGCCGCCGGCCACCCGGTCATCTGGCTCTGCGACCCGATGCACGCCAACACCGTGAGCGCGGCGGACGGCCGCAAGACGCGGATGCTCAACGCCATCCTCCGCGAGGTCGACGAGTTTCAGGCGGCGGTCGCGGCGGCCGGTGGCGTCGCGGGCGGGCTACACCTGGAAACCACCCCTTTCGAGGTACGCGAGTGCGTGGCCGACGAGACCGAGCTGAGCAGCCCGGTCGAGCGGTACACCACACTGTGTGATCCCCGGTTGAATCCAGAGCAGGCGCTCGCTGTGGCAGGTGCGTGGAGGTGACCATGACGACCATCGCCGAGCCGAGGCGGGCCGCCATCCCGCCGATCGCGGCCTATTCCATGCCCACCGCCGACGAGCTTCCGCCGCAGGTCGTGCCCTGGCGGCCGGACTCCCGGCGGACGGTACTGCTGATCCACGACATGCAGCGGTACTTCCTGGCGCCGTTTCCGGAGCGGGTGGCACCGACGGTCGACCTGCTCAGGAACGTGCGAGAACTGCGCGACGAGTGCACGCGGCAGGGCGTACCGGTGGTCTACACCGCGCAGCCAGGCTCCATGAGTCAACAGGATCGGGGGCTGCTGGCGGATTTCTGGGGACAGGGAATGAGCGCGGCGCCCGAGCACCGGGCGATCGTGGATGAGCTGGCGCCCGACGTGGCGGACACGGTACTGACCAAGTGGCGATACAGCGCCTTCCACCGCACGCCGCTGCTCGATCTGCTCCGCTCGTGGGGTCGGGACCAACTGCTCGTGTGCGGTGTGTACGCCCATATGGGATGTCTGGTGAGCGCGCTGGACGCCTTCTCGCACGACATCCAACCCTTTCTGGTGGCCGACGCCGTCGCCGACCTGACCGTGGCGTACCACCGGCTGGCGCTCACCCTCGCGGCCGAGCGATGCGCGGCAACCCCGCTCACCGCGGCAGTCCTCTCCGATCTGGACAGCCGTCGCCGCTCATTCCATGAGCTGAGGCCGTAGTGCCACGAGCTCCAGACGGGAGGTGATGTCGAGCTTCCGGTAGATGCCGCGGAGGTGGTAGTTGACGGTGTGCGACGACACGTTGAGCTGAACGGCTGCCTGGCGGTTGGTCAAACCTGCGGCCACAAGTCGGGCGACCCGCAGCTCGGTCGCGGTCAGCGTGGTCAGCCGGACCGGCGGTCGGTCATTTCCCGCCGGTCCGTCTGGCCTGCCCCGTTCCAGCCGCAACACGAGCGTCTCAAGATCCGTTCGAGCAAGATCGCGAGCCCACTGATCCCGGTGTTCCACCGCCGCGTGGGCGATGCCCGCCAACGTTCCCTCGTGGGCGCTGCTGGCGTGTCTTGCGGCTGTCGCGACAGTCGGAAAGTCGGGATTGGCCGCAGCCAGGGACTCCACCGCAGCCACTGCGAGAGCGGCCAACTGCGGGTCGTCGGCGGCCTGGGCCGCGCGGACACACCACGCGGACGCGGCCGGTTCCTGCAGCATCAGCGGGATCCGCCGGACCAGCCCGACCATCGGGCCGCCGAGCAGCTTGCCGGCGCAGCCCAACCCGTCCCGTGCGGCAACCACGAGCAGTTCGACGAAATCGAACTGCGGAGAGTGGGGATACCCCTGCCCGGAGGCTGACCTGCGCCGGTACTGTCGCAGATACTTCTCGGCGTTCCGCAAGTTGCCGGAGAGCAGCGCAAGCCGGGCGAGCACGGTATATGCCAGCGGCACGAGCAACAGGGTGTTGAATCGATCGCCGATGGTCACCGCGTGTCTGGCGTGCTGCTCGGCCTCGTCCAGGTGACCGGACCGGAACCGGGCCATCGCGCGGATGGTCGCGCACGGGACGAGGTACGCCCTGAGGTGCTGGCGTGCCAACTGTGCCTCGGTGGCGTCCAGGATCGCCTCGGCCTCGGCGAATTCCCCGATCCCCACCAGCTTGTCCGCCAGCGCTAGGCGCGGCCAGGGCACGGTCTCGTCCGACGACCGGGCCGCAGCCCGCCCCAGCCGCAGTCCCGCCGCGATGTCTCCGGCAGTCCACGCGATATCCGAGCGGACTGCCGTCGCCATCGCGCCGAGCGGCCCGATGGGTCGCGTCGTGGTTTCGCCTCTTTCGTCGTCGATCGCGGTGTGCGCGAGTGCGGGGTTGAGGCAGAGGAGCCCGAGCAGCCGGGTGGCCCCGACGGCCTCAGCCAATTCGTGGCTGAGGCCCGGGGTGGCAAGGGCGGCCTCAGCTTCCCGGACACCGGCCTGAGCCTGCCCGCTGACAACCAGCAGCTCGGCCTGCACGGATCGGATCTCGGCGGCCAGCGCAGGCTCCATCGGACTGTCGAGTACCCGCCGGGCGAGGTCGATGGCCTCCCGTACGTATCCCGCGGCGACGAGGCTGCGCACCGCGTCCACCGTCCCCGCCGGGCGGAGGTCCTGGAGAGCGGGTTCGGTGGCCGCCGACTCCGGGGTGTTCACGAGTTGCGCGATCTCGTGGCTCAGTGCCCGGCGGACCGGCAGCGGGATGGCGTCCAGCACCGCCATCCGAATGATCCGGTTGTGGAAGGTGACGTGCTCGTCCTCGTACCGCATCAGGCCCGCACCCATGACCTCGGCGAGCGGCACCAGCAGGGAAGCGGTGCTGGTGTCCAGGGCGCGGGCGACGTGTTCGAGTAGGAGCGAGTGCCCGACCACGGCACCCACCCGGGTCACCTGCTGGGCCTGCACCGAAAGCCCGGCCAGGACCCGGTTGACCGAGCGCCGCACCCGGGCCGGCACCCGATGCGCGTCGTCGGAGTCGAGCCGGCCCTCCTCGCGCAACCCTTCGACCAGGTCGATGACCAGCCTCGGATTGCCACCGGCGTTGGCCGCCAGGCCCAGCACCGCCGGTGGCGGCGGCCCGCCCAGCAGATCGCCGACGAGTTCGTGCACGGCGTCCTCGGAGAGCACGTCCAAGCTGACCCGGTCGATCAACTCGTCGTACGCGGCGAGTGCGCGGTCCAACTCGGGTGGACCCAGGCCCGGAGTACGGGACATGAATAGGGCCATGGGACGTTCGGCCAGCCGCCGTAGATGCAGATTGAGAGTGCGGACGAGCGTCGGGTCGACCGAGTGGGCATCGTCAATAATGATCAGTATCGGCTGTTCCGGGGGCTGCTGACCGAGCGGACGCCCGCCGGTGCCCAGCTCGATGCTCGAGAAAGTGTCGATGGACGCGACGACTATGCCCAACTCGACCGCGAACTGCCGGGAAATTTTCAACAGCGTCGTCTTGCCGGTGCCCGGGGCGCCTTCGATCAGGAGTACCCGGCTGGCACCTTGTGCGACGTCACGGAGCAACTGGTGGGTTAGGTCTCGTTCGTACGCACGGTCATAGAGTCTGACGGGCTCTGACACCAGCGCTCCCCCGCATTGATGGCGACTGCTCGACGATTGTGCCACCAATCAGTGACGAAGCGTGCATTGGCTGTGACGAATTGTGAGACCTCTTCGGGCCGGGGCCACGGTGACCGGCACCGACGGTGATTGAGAGATCTTCGGTAGGCAGAATGATCAGCGCCGCCGGACGGTTGGCCCGCCGAAACAACGCCAGATCGTTGCGGTGGCTGCCGTGGTCGCCGTTCGGCGGCTGGCCCGCCCCCGGTCAGGTGTTGAGCTGCCAGATCGAGTAGTTGAGGGCCGCGGCGAAGGTCACCCACGCCCAGTAGGGCAGCAACAGCACCGCCGCCACCCGACTCGCCCGGGCGAACAGCAGGACGGTCACGCCGATCGCCAGCCACAACAGGATGATCTCGGCGAAGGCCAACCCGTACCGGTCACCGGCGAAGAAAAGCGGCGTCCAGGCGGCGTTGAGCACGAGTTGGACCACCCACGCGCCGAGGGCCACACCGAAGCCCACCCGGCGCCAGACCAGCCAGGCGGCTACCGCGATCGTCGCGTAGAGGATGCTCCAGACCGGGCCGAAGAGCCAGGACGGCGGCGACCACGCGGGCCGGTCGAGGTTCGCGTACTGGTCGGCGGCGCCCGAGGCGGCCAGGTTGCCGATCACGGCGGCGGCCAGGACGGCCACCGCGAAACCGGCGAGCGCCCACCACTTGCCGGCACCGTTTCGTCGGGTCTGCTCCGTACTCGTCCGCATGGTCGGTGGTTCTCCGCCGAGTCGGGGCGGCAAACCTTCCGGAGGGTCCTCGTCGGGCCCAGGGGCCATCTTCGGTGGGCCCGGACAGCGCGGTGGCCGGCTCAGCTGTTGATTTACCCGAAGCTGTCGACCCGGGGCGCGGTGGGTAGGCCCGCCGAGGCAATCAGGGCCAACCTGTCCGCGTCGTCTGACCCGGCGTCTGCGTGGTACACGACGAGCATCAGGTGCTCGGCCCCACCGATGCCCAGTCGTTCTCGGTTCAGGGTCAGCCCGCCGACCTGCGGATGGTTGATCCGGATCGTCGTCCCACGCTGCCCGCGTACCTCGTGGCGGGCCCAGAGTTCGCGGAACAGGACACTGCCCTGGGAGAGTTCACCAGCGAGTTCGACGAAGCGCGGATCGTCGATGTCGTTGCCCACGGCCTGTCGGAGGTTGGCGATCAGGCACTCCGTCATGCTCTCCCAGTCCGGGTGCAGAGCCTGTTCGGCCGGATCCAGGAACATGTCTCTCAGTTGGTTGCCGCCTACGGCGAGGCGGGGGGAGAGCGCCCTGGCATGAGCGTTCGAGGCCAGGATGTCGAAGTAGCGCCCCTCGATGAAGGCGGGCTGGACGAGGGAGTCCAAGAGTTTGAGCGCGCCGGGCGGCGGCGTCTCCGGGTGTCGTCTGGCCCGGCGTTGCCGGGGTGTCTGCGACACCAGTGTCCGCAGATGGGCGACGTGGTCGCCGTTGAGGCGGAGCACGCGGGCGATCGATTCGAGCACCTGCGCGGACGGGTTGCGGTCGCGGCCCCGCTCCAACCGTAGGTAGTAGTCGGCGCTGATGCCCGCCAGCATGGCGACCTCCTCACGCCGCAGCCCGGGCACGCGCCGTACGCCGACGTCGGGGATGCCGGCCTGCTGAGGTGTGACCAGCTCGCGTCGCGCCCGCAGGTACGCACCAAGAGCGTTCTTCGTCGCGTTCACGCGGCCAGCCTAGGGCTGTGCGCGGCGGGCAGAGGGGGTCCTGTCACACCCCGGGTTCGACGGGGCTCCGGCTGTGGCGAGTAGCTGCCCATACCGTTTCGAACGGTCCGCACGGGCCGCGTATTTCGGGAGGAAGAGCATGAGCGTCACGCTGATCACCGGGGCGAACAAGGGAATTGGCTTCGAGACCGCCAGGCACCTACTGGAATTGGGTCACGCCGTTTACGTCGGCGCGCGTGATGTCGGGCGCGGGGAGAAGGCCGCCGCAGCGCTCGGCGCGCGGTTCGTGCAACTCGATGTGACCGACGACGCCTTGGTGACCAGCGCGTTGGCGGCGATCGACGCCGCCGAGGGTCGGCTCGACGTGCTGGTGCACAACGCGGGCATCCTCGGCGACGGCGTCACCGACGGTCCCACGGCACTGCGGGTCTTCGACACCAACGTGGTGGGAATCGTGCGCGTCACGGAGGCGGCACTTCCCCTGCTACGCAGATCCGCGAACCCTACGGTGGTCACCGTGTCGAGCAGTGCGGGTTCGTTCTGGGCAGTGAACAATCCCGAACGGCCGGAATTCCATCTGTCGGTTCCGCTCTATTCGGCGTCCAAGACGGCGGCCACCATGCTGACGGTCCAGTACGCCAAATCCCAGCCGGGCATCAGGTTCAACGCACTCGAGCCGGGCTTCACCGCCACCGATCTGACCGCGGCGGTCGGCGGCGGACGACCTGCGGCGGAAAGCGCCAGAACGGTCGTGCGACTGGCGACCCTCGGCGTCGACGGTCCGACCGGTACCTTCCAGGACGAGGCCGGGGAGCTGCCCTGGTAAGGCCGCAGACGGGGGGCCAGGCCGTCCTGTCGCGGGGCGGGTCGACGGCGACCGGGGCGGGCGCGGTCCCCCGACCGACTGACGACAAGCACGCCGGGGCCGCCACGTCCGGTGACTCCTGTCGGGAGGACGGAGTACCGGTCGCGACGACCCCGGCGGGTCCGGTGAGCGACGCCCTGCGTCGCCAGGTCAACTGAAGATGCTGACCCCACCCGGGCCGACGAGCAGCCCGACGACGATGAGGACGATGCCCCAGAGGATCTGCCGGCGGAACAGCGCGAGGATGCCGGCGACCACCAGTACGACTGCGAGAATCCAGAGAATCAGCTCCATGGTTGCTGAATACCCCCGGCGGCGACTCCGGAAACCTCGCCTTGATCAAGGTGATCGCCCAGGTGGAAGACGCTGTACGCCTGCTTGATGACCGGGTGTGCCACGTTGCGGACGCGGACCCCGCCCGGGGTGGTGCCCCGCTCGGTGCCGTGATGGGCGTGCCCGTGCAGGGCGAGCGCGGTCGGCGCGGCGTCGACGGCCTGCCCCAGCTGGTAGCAGCCGAGGAACGGGTAGATCTCCAACGGCTCGCCGGCCAGGGTGTCCGGCACCGGGGCGTAGTGGGTGAGGGCCACCAGCACGTCGCAGTCCAGCGAGCGCAGTGCCTCGCTCAGCCGGTCGGCGCTCTCGGTCGTGGTGCGTACGAACGCCTTCATCTCCGGCTCGCCGAAGTCGCTGGCGCACCGGCCGGCGAAACCGCCACCGAAGCCCTTCACCCCGGCGACGCCGAGGCGGCCACCCGGGCAGTCCAGCACCACCCCGTCGCCCTCCAGGACGGTGATGCCCGCCTCCTCCAACGCCCCGATCACCTGGGGCACCTGGTCGCACTGATGATCGTGGTTGCCCAGCACGGCGATCACCGGCACGCCCAGGCCGCCGAATTCCCGGGCCACGCAGCGGGCCTCGGCCTCGGTGCCGTGCCGGGTCAGGTCGCCGGCGAGCAGCAGCGCGTCGACGTTGCCCGGTAGTTGCTCAAGTGCCGGCCGGAACCGGCCGACCACGTCCTCGTCCAGATGCACGTCGCCCACGGCGGCGATCCGGATAACCATCGAACCTCCTCAGGGCAGTTGCTCGATCTCCGTGGGCGCCTGCGTGCGGACCACCCCGATGTCACTGGTGATCGGCACGTCCGGGAAGCGATCGGCCACCCGGCGCAGGATCTCCTCCCGCCGGTGCGCGCTCTCGACCTCGCCGTGCAGCACGAGAGCGCGTTCAGTACGGACCACGGTGATTCCCTGTTCGGCGACGGCCGGATCCTCGGTGAGCAGCCGGTGGATCTCCGCCTCGACGTACTCGTCCGGCGGCCCGGCGCCGGAGTCGCGGTGCGCGGTCACGGTCTCCCCTTCCCGTCGGCCGTGCCGGAGTAGGGCACGACGTCCAGCCTGTCCAGCAGCACCAGGAACGACTCGGCGTACGGCGAGTGCTGCGTCTCCTTGCGTACCCGTTCCCAGTCGATCTGCTCACGCAGCGAACGGGCCAGCGGCAGCCCGCGGGCGAAGTCGCAGTAGTGCTGGGAGAAGCTGAGCAACTTGTGCACCATCAACTGGGTGGCCGACAGCACCGGCATGTGGATGGCGTCGACCGGGCGTACGACCGTGTCGGCGAAGGTCTCCTCGGTCACCGGCGTCTCGATCGGGCGGTGGATCAGGTCCACCATCCGGCCACCGTCGAAGACCTTCACCAGCCAGTCCTCCGGTGGCCGCTCGGCGGTGAAACCGGCCTGCCCCAGCGCCTCCAGCGCGGGTTCGACGTCGGACTCGCGGATGAGGAAGTCGACGTCGTGCTCGCTGGAGTGCCCGCCGTGCGCGTACACGGCGAAGCTGCCGCCGAGCGCGAACGGGATCTCGGACTGTTTGAGCACGGCGGCGACCTTCTTGAGGGTGTGTAGGAGAGTCTCGTCGTCGCGCTCGGCCATCTCGCCTCTCCCGTCGACTCGTCGGGGGTGCCATCCGGTGGGATCTCCGATCGGTACCCGGCATTCCGGTCGCCCACACCTGCGCGGCGCGCGCAAGGGGATGAACAGGGCGCAAACCGGATCTATGGTGCGGCCGTCGTGCGGCTGTCGGATAACCTTTCGAGGGTGGCCAGATCGACGGGAGCGCCCGATTCGACGGGAGTCCGCTGCGGCAGGGGGCGGCTCCGTACCATCGCCTTGATCGGCATCGACGGTTCGGGCAAGACCACCCAGGCGTACCAGCTCGCCGAGGCACTCACCGCGGCCGGGCACCCAGCCACCTACCACCGCAACGCCGGTGGCCGGCGCTGGCTCGGCCGGGTGGCGCACCGACTCGGTCGGTCGGATGCCCAGAGTCTCCTCGGCCGGGACGGAATGCTCCTGGTGGAGTCCGTGCTGCGCTGGCTGGCCATCGCGATGACACTGCTCGGTGGCCTGTGCACCGGTCGGGTGGCCGTGATGGACCGCTACGCGGCCTGCCAGTACGCCAGTCTGCGGGCACACGGCGGGCACCGCTGGGAGCGGATGATCCGGGCCACCTACCGACTCTTCCCCCGACCGCAGCTGACGTTCCTGCTGACCGTCGAGCCGACCGAGGCGTACCGGCGCATCGAGCGTCGGGGCACCGACCACGAGAGCCTGGGCTTTCTGGCCGCCGCCGACCTGGCCTACCGCACGCTGCCGGAGTATCCGACGTTCGTGCCGGTCGACGCGGATCTCCCGGCCGAGGAACTGGCCCGGGAGATCCGCGAGCACCTGAACGCCTGGCTGACGGCCGGGAACGAGCCGACCGCTACCTTGCCGGCAGGGGCGGCCGCGCCGGTGACGGAACTGGTCCCACTTCAGGCCCGTCCGTAGACCGGTACGGCGGCGCCGCTGGTGGGTGCCGACTCGTCCGAGGCGAGGAAGCGGATCACCGACGCGATCTCGGCCGGGTCCACCCAACGGGTGTGGTCGGCGTCCGGCATCGCGTCGCGGTTGGTCGGGGTGTCGATGACACTCGGCAGCACCGAGTTGCAGCGGACCCCGGCCGCCTTGTACTCCGTCGCGACCGCGGCGGCGAAGCCGAGCACGGCGGCTTTCGCCGTGACGTAGCCGGCGACCCCGGGAAAGGGCGCGAGAGCCGCCCGGGCCGCGACACAGACCACCGCGCCACCGCCGGCGGCGACCAGGTGGGGCAGCGCGGCACGGGTGACCAGGTGGGTCGGGCGGAGATTGATGGTCAGCATCCGTTCGAAGTCCTCGATCGGCGTCTCGTGCAACAGGCCGCCGCTGGCGTATCCGCCGACCAGGTTGACCACCGCGCGCAGCGGAGCCTCGGGATCGCCGGCCGCGACCTCGGCCACCCGGGCGGCGTCCTGCGGGTCGGTCAGGTCCGCGACGATCCGGACCGGAGCGTCGCCCTCGGGTCCGTCCACCGGGTCCGGTCGTCGGCGCTGGGGCGCGACCACGCGCCACCCCGCCGCCGAGAAGGCGGCGCTGACCGCCCTGCCCAGCCCGCCCGTGGCCCCGGTGACCAACACACTGCGATTCGCCATGACCTGAGGTTAGTGCGATGGCCGGTCGTCGGGAGCTGGGCCCCGACGGTCGCCCTGACCGAACTGGAGACGCCGATCTCCTGCGCCGGTGACGTCCTCATCCGGGTGGACACCGGACCGCAGGTGGTGGGCCGGTCCTCGCGTCGGAAACGGGACAGCCGGCCGATGCGCGCTGTCGCCGCGGGCATAGAACCGGCGCATGGATTGTTCACCAGGGCGTGGGGTATTACCACCGGCGTGGATGAACCGAGCGGTCCACGTACGCGTATCAGGCAGTGACCAGGATCGCAGCACGGTGGTGACCCGGGTCGCTGCGACTGTCGGCCGGGCAGTGCTGCCATGGACCGGGACGGACGGCGATCCGTCGATCCGTCGACCTCACGAGGTGCCGGCCGGCGACAGCCAGGCAGGGTGCTGACAGCAAACATGGACGCTGCTCTCAGCGGATTATCAGGCATTCGTGACACTTTCGACCCACGACATGGAATCCCCGACACGTCTCATCTGTTGTGTAGATGTCAGCACCGATGGGCACAGCGGAGGTTACGGGGGAGGGCTGATGGGCGTGGGGATGGCAAGGAACCGGGCAACCGGCGCGAGCGAGGGGACCGTGGGCACCGTGGACAAGAACATCGGAATGCGAACTGACGAGGTCGCCGAGGAGCGCGACCTGGTCGGAGTCTACCTGCACGAGATCTCCCGGACGCCGCTGCTGGACGCCGCCAAGGAGGTCGATCTCTCCAAGGCGATCGAGGCCGGCCTCTACGCCGAGCACCTGATCGGCGAGGACCGCGCCCCCGACGGGGTCACCCGGGAGGAACTGGAGCGGCTGGTCGCCGACGGGGAACGGGCCAAGGACCTGTTCATCCGGGCGAATCTGCGCCTGGTCGTGTCGATCGCCCGACGTTACGTCCGCTCCGGCATGCCGATGCTGGATCTGATCCAGGAAGGCAACACCGGTCTGGTCCGGGCGGTCGAGAAGTTCGACTACGAACGCGGGTACAAGTTCTCGACCTATGCGACGTGGTGGATCCGCCAGGCCATCAGCCGGGCGATCGCCCAGCAGGAGCGCACCGTGCGGCTGCCGGTGCACCTGGTCGAGGACGTCAACCGGATGCGTAACGTGGCCCGGCAGCTCACCCGTGAGCTGGGCGGCGACCCGGAGCCGGAGCAGATCGCGGCGGCGCTGGGGGTCACCGTCGAGCGGGTCAACGAACTGGTCCGCTGGTCGCAGGACACCGTGTCGCTGGACACGCCGGTCGGCGACGACGGCGACACCAACCTCGGCGACCTGGTCGCCGACAGCGACGCTCCGTCCCCGGAGGAGATCGTGCTCACCGGGTTGGAGCGGCAGCGGATCGAAGGGCTGCTCAACCACCTGGACGACCGTTCGGCCGGCATCATGCGGGCCCGGTACGGGCTGGAGGACGGCCGTGAGCACTCGCTGACCGAGGTGGCCTCGCGGTTCTCGCTGTCCCGTGAGCGGATCCGGCAGTTGGAGATCCAGGCGCTCGGCCGGCTCCGCGAGCTGGCCCGAGCGGAGGGTCTGCAGGCGGCCTGAGCGGGAGACAATAACGGCGAACGGCCGGCGTCCGATAGGGGGACGCCGGCCGTTCGCCGTCTGTCGTTGGCGGCCGGGACGCCGCCGGATCGGCTCGTCGAGGCCGGTGGGTCAGCGCACCCGCCCGTACCCGTACGGCGACATCAGGTCCACGGATCGCTTCTCCACGTTGCGGCCGAAGGTCGGTGCATGGATGACCTGCCCGTCGCCGACGTAGATGGCGACGTGACCGAGGCTGCGGTAGAAGACCAGATCGCCGGGGCGCAGCTCACCGCGACTGATGTGGGCCACCGCTCCCCACTGCATGCGGGTGTTGTGTGGCAGGGATCGGCCGGCCGCCCGCCAGGCCGCCGAGGTCAGCCCGGAGCAGTCGTAACTGCCCGGCCCGTCCTGGCCCCAGGCGTACGGCTTGCCCAGCGCGCCGTAGGCGTACCGGACGGCGACGCCGGCCTTGCCGGAGACGGCGGGTGCGTCCTGGGCGCTGCTGGCCCGGTTCGTCGGTCGTTCGGTCGCCCGGCCGTACGCCTGCCGGCGCAGCTCGTAGAGCTTGGCGAGATCGCGCTCGATGCGCTTCTTCGCCGAGGACAGCTCGCGTGACTGCGCCGCCTGCCGGCTGAGCGTGACGTCCAGCCGGGTCTTCTCGTCGAGCAGCCGCCGCTGGTCGGCGGTATAGCCGGCGATGGTGGCCTGCCGCTGCCGGGTCAGGTGGTCCAGCGTGCCGAGCCGGTCCAGTACCGCGGTGGAGTCACCACCGTGCAGCAGCGCGTCGACGGTGCCCAGGGTGCCGGTCTTGTACGCGGTCACCGCCATCTCGCCGACGTCCGCCCGGCTCTGCTCGGCCTGCTGCTCCAGCGGACCGATCCGGTCCTGCAACCGCTCCACCGCGGCACGGTTGTCCTTGATCTTCTCCCGCAGCTCGTTGTGGGCCTCCACCACGCGTTCCAACTCGACGGAGGACTTCTCGATCCTCCGGGTGAGTTCGGCGGGGGAAGGCTCGGCCCGAGCCACCGTCGCCGGCATGAGCAGCGCCAGGGTGAAGGCGGCGGCCGTCAGGGCGCGCAGCGTGTGCGTCAGGGACGACAAGAGCCCGAATGCTCCTCTCCCGGCGGCCGGCGCGGGCGGCTGAGGCTCCGCGGCGGCGACGGCCCGGTGCCGTCCCGGTGGACGGCGGCCGGCCGGACCGACCCGCCCAACCTAGTACGGGACGCATGTCATCCGCAGAGAAAGTCGGGACCAATGGTGGCGCTGTGGCGGAGGACGCAGGTCACGAACAGCGCCAAGGCGGTTATCGGCGATATGTCGGACTGGTCGCTCCCGGCATATGACGTCGGATGCCGGGCCGTTTTGACCGACAAGCCGGACTTGGTGCGCCGTTTCCGGCACCACATGTCACTGGCAGGCCTCTGACCATCGGAAACGCCCGAGCCGGAGTGGCGCGGGCGGCCCACAATGAATCGCGCGGCCGGGAATCCCGTCAACCGGTGTCGATGTCTCCGGCTGGCGGTGATCCACCCGATGCCAGCCGTGGAAGGAGGGGTCGTGAATCCTGATGGCGCGACGACGCGACCGCCACGGACACCCCGAGGCACCGGCACCGGGCCGCCGTTGCTCTACGCGCGGCCCGGGATCATCGTCACGGTCGACCGGTTCACCGTCGGGCGCAGCAGTTGGCGCGTCGCCGAGCTGACCCATCTGCACAGCACCCGGGGGCCACACGACCGGGCGGCGACCCGGGCCGTGCTGACCTCGACGGTGGTGATCGGCGGGGTGGGACTGCTGCTCGGGTTCACCGGCGGGCTGCAACGGCTCACCGCCGGGGCGTACCTCCTGCTCGGCGCCGTGTTTCTCGTGCCGGTGCTGCTCGCGGTGGCGGGCGACCGCTGGCGCCCACCGGCGTACGAGCTGTGGGGTCGCCGGGCGGGCAGCGACGAACTGTTGTTCAGCAGCGACGACGAGCACCAGTTCGGCCAGGTGAGCCGGGCGCTGCGCCGGGCCCGCGAGATGAACAGCTACGGCGGCTGGGAGGACCCGCTGGCGGGTGCCGAACCGTGGCGACCGCGACGGTGAGGGCGGGTCGCTAGCCGGCGATCGGCTCGGGCGCGTGCTCGCGCTCCCGCTGCTCGGCGGTGACCAGCGCGCTCACCCGCCGCTCCGCCCAGAAGGAGACGAACGGAACGGTGCCGGCCAGCATCACCAGGATCATCCGCTTGAGCGGCCAGTCGGCCCGCCGGGACAGGTCGAACGCGGCGACGAGATACACCATGTAGAGGAAGCCGTGTGCCTGGCCCACGGTCTCCACCACGACCGGGTTGTGGAAGCCGTACTTGAGCGGCATGCCGATCACGACCAGCAGGATCAGCACCACGCCGACGACCCAGGCGATCACGCGGTAGCGGGTGAGGGCAGCGCGCACTTCTCGTCCGTCCTTCCGGGCCCGGTTCAGCCGGGATAGTCGCCGGGCTTCGCGCCCGGATTGGCGTTCAACCATGACAGGTAGCGGTTGTAGGCGGCCAGCTCGGCGTCGTCCGCACCGGGCCCGGCGCCGACCCGGGCGACCCGCACCGGGCGTCGGATCCCCGGCCGTGAGGGCTTGGCGTCGATCGCGTCGGCCGCGGTGACACCGTCGGGCCCGGCGGCCTCGCCCCGGTGATCGGCGGACGCCGGCGCGGCCGCGTCCTCGTCCTGCGCAGCGGCCGTTCGTAGCGTGTGACGCACCTCGCGCCACCAGACGAAGACCACGAAGCCCGCGAAGATCGGCCACTCCACGGCGTAACCCCAGCTGATGGCGTTGCCCGCCGCTGCGCGGCTGACCTGCCACCAGCCGAGGCCGAGGAAGGTGGTCACCAGCACGACCATGGCCACGTGGCGAGCGATCCACGCCGGGGTCCAGAGCCGCTTCATGCCACGAGGGTACCGAAGCCGGCCGCCTTCTCCGACGCGGTGTCGTAGTGCCTCGTGGTTTGGCAACACCCGAGGTGGGCAACCGTACAGACGCCAGCCCAGGACGGACGAGGGGGCGAGATGACGGCATCGGGACGACCGGACGGATTTCCCACCGGCGGTACGGAGGTGAGCCCCGAGCAGCGGATTCCTGAGTGGGGCGACGACCGGACGCCGACGCCCGCGCCCGAGGCGGATCTGCTCGGCATCGATCCGGCGGAACTGGGCGAAGAGGATCTCATCCGGGAGATGCAGAGCCTGCACCGCACCCGACTGGACACGCTGCGCCACGCCACCGATTCGGCGCTCGCCAATCACCTGCGCCGCACCGCCGAGCTGGAGACCGAGTACCTCGCCCGCCATCCGGGGCGTGAGGTCGACCCGAGCCGGCTGCGGGACGCGTGATGGCGGACGCCGAGCGGGGAGTGTCCGCGCCTCCGGAGGTCGTGTTCAACACGGCCACCGATCCCGACCGGATCTCCTCGTGGCTGCCCGAGCCGTTGCTGTCGAACGACCCGGCCCAGGAGGTCGAGGCCGAGCAGCTGCGCGCCCGTTGGACCGCCCGAGGCGCCGACTGGTCGGCCGAACTGCGGGTGGAGCCGGTCGACGCCGGTGGCTCCCGCCTCCGGCTGGAGATCGGCGGGGGCGGCGAGGACGTCGACCGGCTGGCGGACGAGGCACTTGACAGCCTGGCCCGCGAGGTGGCCGACAACCTGCAGGCCGGCTGATCCGAGCAGACCTGCCGCCGGACCGCGGCGGAGTCGAAGCGTGACCCGAAGAGGAGGCCGGGTGAGCGATCTGAAGCAGAAGGTGGCGCGGTTGCGCCAGGCGTACGCGCCGCACGAGCACCGCCCGCTGGGTGGTTACCTGGCGGCGATGGGGACCTACGCCGCGGTGACCGGTGCGATCGCCGGCGTGGTGCGGGTGACCGGGCGGACCGTGCCCGAGCGACCCAGCACGTCGGACGTGGTGCTGCTCGCCATCGCCACCCACAAGCTCAGTCGGCTGCTGTCCAAGGACGCGGTGACCAGTCCGTTGCGTGCCCCGTTCACCCGCTACGACCGGCCGATCGGCAGCGGCGAGGTGATGGAGCAGGTACGCGACTCGGGCAGTTCCACCCGCCACGCCATCGGCGAACTGCTCAGCTGCCCGTTCTGCCTGGCCGTGTGGGTGGCCACCGGCCTGACCGGCGGACTGGTGCTCGCGCCACGACTGACCCGGCTCGTCGCCACGGCGCTGACCGCGGTGGCGGCCTCCGACTTCCTGCAGATGGGGTACGCGGTGGCCCAGCAGGCAGCCGAGGGTGGCGGCGGGGAGGATTGACGGACGGCAGGTACCTACGACGAGGTCGGCCCGAATCGCGGGCCGACCTCGTTCCGACCGGCCGACCGGATCTCCGGCGGCCCGGCCGGCAACTCAGCGCTGCATGCCGGACCAGCCGCGGGGCGACTCCGGTTCCCGCTCGTCCTCGTCGGCACCGGTGACGATGTCCCGGTCGACGGCGGTGCGGTCGTGCTCGTTGGCGAAGTCTGGCTCCGGCAGGGTGTCCGTCCCCTCCGGTGGCTGGCCGAGCGCGGGCGGGTGGGGGTGCTGATCTTCCTCGCGCTGCGTCATCGCGTTCCTCTCCTCGTCGCCGGCAGCGGCCGGCCGGTCATCCCGCCGAGCCACCCAGCAGGTCGGTCACCTCGTCGACCGCGTACTCGCCCGGTGGCAGCGCGTTGAGCCGGGACAGCAACTGCGCCGGCAGTTCCGCGGCGACCGCGTGGCGGTAGATGTCCACCTGACTGATCCGCTCCTGACCGTGGTAGAGGTCGTCGAGCAGTTCGTCGAGCGGACGGGTGTCCACCTGCTCGGTCTCCACCTCGTCCCCGACCGCGGCGGCCGTGCCGGGCAGGTCGGTGGTGGGCGGATCGAGCGCGGCGGTGTCCACCACGGGCACGTCGGCCAGGATGGCCTCGGGCAGCCGAGCCTGCGTCGTGGGTTCCGTGGCTGCCTCGGTCACGGGTACGTCGTCACTCACCCCCGTGACCTACCCACCCCCGACCCCCCAAAACACCCCCACCCACCCGTCCACCTGCGTTGATCATGAGGTTGGCGGCACCGTGGAGATCGACCACTGCCGCTAACCTCATGATCAACACGGCTGTAGGTGAGGGTCAGGCGGGGGTGGGGAGGGAGGGGGCGGCGGCGCGGCGGGTGCGGACGGCGGCGGCCAGTTCGGCGAGCACCTCGTCGGTGGTGTCCCAGCCGATGCAGGCGTCGGTGACCGACTGGCCGTAGGTGAGTTCGCGGGTGGGGTCGAGGTCCTGTCGACCCGGTACCAGGAAGCTCTCCAGCATGATCCCCACGATGCCGCGCTGGCCGGTGGCGATCTGCCCGGCCACGTCGGCGGCGACCGCGGGCTGGTTGCGGTGGTCCTTGCCGCTGTTGGCGTGGCTGGCATCCACCACCAGCCGCTCCGGCAGCCCCGCGGCGCGCAGCAGGTCCAGCGCACCGGCCACCGACTCGGCGTCGTAGTTCGGCCGGCCGCCACCGCCCCGCAGCACCAGGTGGCCGTCCGCGTTGCCCCGGGTGTGCATGATCGCCGGCGTGCCGGAGACGTCGATGCCCGGGAAGACGTGTGGTACGCCGGCCGCCCGGATCGCGTCGACCGCGGTGGCGATGCTGCCGTCGGGACGGTTTTTCATGCCGATCGGCATGGACAGCCCGGAGGCGAGCTGGCGGTGCACCTGGCTCTCCACGGTGCGCGCCCCGATCGCCCCCCACGCGACGGTGTCCGCGATGTACTGCGGGGTGATCGGGTCGAGGAACTCGCAGCCCACCGGCAAGCCGAGACGCAGCACGTCGAGCAGCAGCGCCCGGGCGCGGCGCAACCCCGTGTTGACGTCACCCGAGCCGTCCAGCCCGGGATCGTTGATCAGCCCCTTCCAGCCCACCGTGGAACGCGGCTTCTCGAAGTACACCCGCATCACGACGAGCAGGTCCTCGTTGACCCGCTCGGCCGCCGCGCGGAGCCGGTGCGCGTAGTCGAGGGCGGCGGCGGGGTCGTGGACCGAGCACGGCCCGACCACCACCAGCAGGCGGTCGTCGGTGCGGTCGAGCACCTGGCCGACCGCCCGACGGCCAGTCAGTACGGCCGCCGTGAGGGCGTCGTCCAGGGGCAGCTCGTGCAGCAGCAGGGCCGGGGTGGTCAGCGGTACGACACGGTCGATCCGCTGGTCGATGACCCGGTGGTTCTCCGGGGTCGTCACGGTGGGCATCCTTCCGCCGACCGCACCCGGGGCCGGTGCCCGGGTCGAGCCGGCTGCTCGTACGCGAAAGGGCAGGAACGAAAGCTCCTGCCCGGCCGGCTCGAATTCGGTGACGTCAGATCATGGTGAGGTCACCGGCCGAGCCGGCTGCCTAAACCATCGATACGAGCGCGTCACGGCGGTAAGCGTACCCGACCATGCCCGAGCGCTCATCCTCCCGTCGACAAAGCCTCGCCTCGTGTTCACCGACATCGATAAAACCGCCGGTAATTTCAGCGCCACCGAACGCTGCTCCTCCGGAGGTCCCCGATGGATCGTCGTACCGTCCTGCGTGCCACCGTCGCCGGTGGCGCCGCCGCCTTCTCCGGCAGCCTCTGGGCGGGCGCCGCCGTGGCCGCACCCGCCCAGCCCGGCCCCAGCCCCTACGGCTCACTGCGCAGCGCCGACAGCAACGGCATCCAGCTGCCCACCGGATTCACCAGCCGGGTGATCGCCCGGTCCCGTCAGGCCGTCTCCGGGACGTCGTACACCTGGCACGACGCGCCCGACGGGGGCGCCTGCTTCGTCGCCGGCACGGGCTGGATCTACGTCTCGAACTCCGAGATCACCCCGGGCGGCGGTGCCTCGGCGGTGCGCTTCAACGCCGACGGCAGCATCGCCTCGGCGTACCGGATCCTCGCCAACACCAACCAGAACTGTGCCGGTGGGGCCACGCCGTGGGGCACCTGGCTCTCCTGCGAGGAGGTCAACCGTGGGTTCGTCTACGAGACGTACCCGCAGGGCGGTACCGCGGCGGTGCAGCGGCCGGCGATGGGACGGTTCAAGCACGAGGCCGCCGCGTGCGACCCGGACCGTCGGGTGATCTACCTGACCGAGGACGAGAGCAACGGCTGCTTCTACCGGTTCCGACCGAACAGTTGGGGCAACCTCTCGGCCGGGACGCTGGAGGTGCTGGTCGCGGGGTCCGCCACCAGCGGCCCGGTGACCTGGGCGCGGGTACCGGACCCGGACGGGTCGCCGACGGTGACCCGCAGTCAGGTCTCCGGCGCCAAGCGGTTCAACGGTGGCGAGGGCTGCTGGTACGACGACGGCACCTGCTGGTTCACCACCAAGGGCGACAACCGGGTGTGGGCGTACGACGCGGTCAACCAACGCATCGACCTGGCGTACGACGACTCCCTGGTCTCCGGCACCGCACCGCTGACCGGGGTGGATAACATCACCGGCACCGGCTCGGGTGACCTCTACGTGGCCGAGGACGGCGGCAACATGGAGATCAACATCATCACGCCGGCCGGGGTGGTCGCCCCGTTCCTGCGCATCACCGGTCAATCCTCCTCGGAGATCTGCGGGCCGGCCTTCTCACCGGACGGCACCCGGCTGTACTTCTCGTCCCAGCGCGGCACCTCCGGCTCCTCGTCCGGCGGCATCACCTACGAGGTGCGTGGCCCGTTCCGCTGACCACGGGTTTGTGCGGTGGTCGGGAGGGTCCCTCGGACAACGCGAGGGGCCCGTCCGCGCCGGAGTGGGGGAGACGGGGGCGGGGTAAGAGGAGCGCCATGACTGACGAGCGAAGCGACCAGGAGCGGGTGGAGTCCCGCGCCCACCTGCTACCGGAGGAGGCGGCCGCCGGCAGCGACGACGCGCAGGCCCAGGCCGACGCGATCCTCACCGAGTCCGACGCCCGGGAGGCCAACCAGAACGTCGCCCCCGACACGGTGTTGGAGCGGCGCACCTCGGATCAGACCGTCAACCCGGTGGAACCGCCGGACTGAGCGGTGGCGCCACGCCCTCGGCGGGATCCTCGGTAGGTGTGCTGGCGCAGCCAGGCCAGCGGTCCGGCCAGGCGCAGCTCCTCCGGGAGGTTGCCGACCGGGTCGAAGGCCAGCCCGGCGTCCTCCCGCGCGCTGAGCTGATCGCCGATCGTGACCTGCCCGAACGGCCGCCACGGTCCGGCGGCCGAGGCGACGGCGAGGACCAGCCTCGGCCGGCCGGCCGCCACCGCGGTGGACAGGCCGGCCAGGTCCTGGCCCAGGTCGGGTGACTCCGGGTCGGCCAGCGCGGCCAGCCAGAGCCGCCGCCGACCGGCACGGTAGGACATGACCGAGCTGTACGTGCCGGTGAACCGGCGTCGCGGCAGCGGCAGATGCCGCAGCACCGGTGCCGTGGCGCTGGAGCTGACCAGGAGGTCGAACGGCCGTCCGGGCGGTCGGTGGAACCGCACGGCCAGGCCGAGCACGTCGGGCCAGGTGCCCGGGGTGGGCGTCCCCTTGGAGAGCCGGACGGTGGCCGGATACTGTCCGGGCCGGTCGAGCAGCCGGACACCGGTTGGCCGGCCGGACGTACCCCAGACGAGCACCGCACCGGCGAAGGACCGGCCGGCCGGGTGCAGCATCCGGTCCCGGCGCAGCCGGGCCACGGCCCGTGCCGCTCGTTCGGTGAGGACGGCGGGCGGCGGCCAGGACATCGTCGGCATGTCTTCCGCATACCCAGGGCCCTGTCGTCGATGCCGCCATCCGCTCCGCGGACCCGTCCGTCGACGCGGCTCGCCGGTGGGGCGTCCCGCGGCCTGCCGAGGCGGAAGATCGGATAGCGTCGGTGCATGCCCGACAGCGGTTACCCCTGGCCGATCTCGACGACCCGACTGGACAACGGCCTGCGCGTGGTGGTCAGCGAGGACCGCACCGCCCCGGCGGTCGCGGTCAACCTCTGGTACGACGTGGGTTCCCGGCACGAGCCGGCCGGACAGACCGGCTTCGCCCATCTCTTCGAGCACCTGATGTTCGAGGGCTCGACGCACGTGGCGAAGACCGAGCACATGAGGCTGGTCCAGGGGGCCGGCGGCTCGCTCAACGCCACCACCAACCCGGACCGCACCAACTACTTCGAGACGGTCCCGGCGGAGCACCTCGAGTTGGCGCTCTGGCTGGAGGCGGACCGGATGGGCGGGCTGGTGCCGGCACTGACCCAGGAGACGCTCGACAACCAGCGGGACGTGGTCAAGAACGAGCGTCGGCAGCGGTACGAGAACGTGCCCTACGGCGACGCCTGGTTGCGGCTGCTGCCGCTGCTCTACCCGCCAGGTCACCCGTACCATCACGCCACCATCGGCTCGATGGCCGATCTGAACGCCGCCGACCTGGCCACCTTCCAGGCGTTCCACCAGACCTACTACGCGCCGAACAACGCCGTGCTCAGCGTGGTCGGCGACACCACCGTGGACGAGGTCGTCGCGCTGGCCGAGAAGTACTTCGGCGGCATCCCGCCCCGGCCGGAGATCCCGGCGGCACCCGACGGTCGGGTCGTGCCGCCCACCGGAGTCCCCGCCGAGGAGACGGTGGTCACCGAGGTACCGGCACCCCGGGTGTACGTGGCGCACCGCACCCACCCGTTCGGCAGCCCCGGCTACGACGTGGTGACCGTGCTGGCCACCGTGCTCGGCAGCGGTCGGGGCAGCCGGCTCTACCAGCGGCTCGCCGATGGCGAACGGATCGCCCAGCCCGATCTGGTCGGTGCGTACGGGGTGGATCTGGCGCACGCACCGGCACCGCTGATCGCCACCGCCACCGCCCGTCCCGGGGTGAGCGGTGAGCGGTTGGCCGCCGGGCTCGCCGAGGTGGTCGACGAGCTGGCGACCGTGCCGGTCACCGCCGCCGAGCTGGACCGGGCGAAGGCGTTGCTGACCACCGCGTGGTGGCGACAGATGTCCACGGTGGACGGTCGGGCGGACGCGCTGAGCCGGTACGCCACCCAGTTCGACGACCCGGCCACGGTGGCCGAGCGGTTACCGGCCTGGCTCGCGGTGACCGCCGAACAGATCGCCGAGGTGGCCGCCGAGGTGCTCGGCGCCGACGACCGGGCGACCCTCACCTACCTTCCGCAGGACAAGCAGTGAACGCCAGCAGCGGGCGACGTCGCCCGGTGGGGTGCTGTGGGCGGGCATCCGTGAGCCCCGCAGTCGCGAACGAGAGGATCGTCCGGTGACCCTGATCGCTGATCGTCCCGGTCCGGGTACGGCCCGCCCCTACCGCTTTCCCCAGGTGGTCCGCCGCTCCGTCGCTGGTGGCGGCGTCGTTGCCGCGCACCTGCCCGGGCAGAACCTCGCCGTGGCGATGCTGCTGCTCGACGCGGGCGCCGGTCGGGAACCGGTGGGCCGCGAAGGGCTCGGCGGGGTGCTGGCCAAGGCGCTGGAGGAAGGCACCACCCAGCGTGACGCCACCGCGTACGCGCTGGCGATTGAGGCGCTCGGCACCGAGTTGGTGACCGGGCTGGACTGGGACACCTTCCAGGCGAGCGTGCAGGTGCCGGTGGGTCGCCTGGGCGCGGCGGTGGAACTGCTCGCCGAGGCGGTGCGTACCCCGAGGCTGGACCCGGACGACGTGCGGCGGGTCCGCGACGACGAGGTGACCGCGCTGCGGATGGACTGGGCCAACCCGGGGCCACGGGCCGACGCGGCGTTGCGCGCCGACCTGTTCGGGGCCGGCAACCGTTGGGGCCGTCCGATGTACGGCGACCCCGACTCGGTGGCCGGCCTGGACGTGGAGGACGTGACCGTCTTCCACTCGGAGTGGTTCATCCGTCCGGGCACCCTCGTCGTCGCCGGTGACCTGGACCGGCTCGACCTGGACGCCCTCGCCGCCACGGCGTTCACCGGCACCGGCGGTGGGCCGGTGGACCGGGGGACGCCGATCGAGGTGCCGGTGCGTTCCGAGCGACGGATCATCCTCGTCGACCGGCCCGGATCGGTGCAGTCCACGCTGCGGCTCGGTCATCCCGGACCGCACCGGGCACACCCGGACCACGTGCCGATCGCGCTCGCCGGCACGGTGCTCGGCGGCGCGTTCACCTCCCGCCTCAACCACCTCATTCGGGAGGTCCGCGGCTACACGTACGGCATCCGGGGCGACTTCGCCTCGTCCCGTCGGTTCGGCCGGTTCGCGGTCAGTTCGAGCGTGCAGACCGCCGTCACCGCACCGGCGCTGGTCGAGGCGGTCGGCGAGATCGCGCGTACCCAGGCCGGCGGGGTGACCGAGGACGAGCTGGCGGTGGCCCGGTCCTGGCGGGCGGGCCAGCTCTCGGTCGAGTTGCAGAGCCCTCGGGCGATCGCCGGGGCGCTGAGCACGCTCGTGGTGCACGACCTGCCGGACGACTATCACGCCCGGCTGCGGGAGGAGCTGCTCGGCGCCCAGGTGGACCAGGTCTCGGCGGCCGCCGCCACGCACCTGCGTCCGGAGTCGCTGACCCTGGTGGTGGAGGGCGACGCCGCGGTGATCAGGGACGAGCTGCTGGCCACCGGTCTCGGCGAGCTGACCGATCACCCCTCCGGGACGTGATCGACCACCCGCTGGGCCGAAAGTGTGACGTCGGTCGCGGCGAGGATGGCGGGGCTGAGATGCTGCGGTCGGCGAGGGCGGCGCGACGATGTTCTTGCGGCGGAACCGGCCGGCGAGGGGCGACTGTCCCGGACCGGTCCGGTCCGGCCCTGCCGTCGGGATCCCCGCCAGTGGGAAAGCGTTCCCGATCCGGGCGCCGGGCTGGGTAGCCTCGCGGGCATGAGGATCGGCATTGTGGGGGCCACCGGCCAGGTCGGTGGCGTGATGCGGCAGGTGCTGGCGGAGCGGAACTTCCCGGCGGAGCAGCTGCGGCTGTTCGCCTCGGCGCGGTCGGCCGGGCGCACGCTCGCGTGGCGCGGCGAGGAGATCACGGTCGAGGACGCGGCCACCGCGGACTACTCGGGGCTGGACATCGTGCTCTTCTCGGCCGGCAAGGGTTCCGCCAAGGAGTTGGCACCACGGGTCGCCGCCGCGGGTGCGGTCGTCATCGACAACTCCTCGGCGTTCCGGATGGACCCCGAGGTGCCGTTGGTCGTCGCCGAGGTCAACCCACACGCCGCCGCGGCCCGGCCAAAGGGCATCATCGCCAACCCGAACTGCACCACCATGGCCGCGATGCCGGTGCTGCGCCCGCTGCACGCCGAGGCGGAACTGGTCGCCCTGGTCGTCGCCACCTATCAGGCGGTCTCCGGCGCCGGCCTGGCCGGCGTCGCCGAACTGGACGAGCAGGTTCGCAAGGTCGCCGAGACCGCCACCGGGCTCACCTTCGACGGCGGCGCGGTGGAGTTCCCCGCGCCCCGCTCGTTCGCCCAGCCGATCGCCTTCAACGTGCTGCCGCTGGCCGGCTCGATCGTCGACGACGGGTCGGCGGAGACCGACGAGGAGCAGAAGCTCCGCAACGAGAGCCGCAAGATTCTGGAGATCCCCGACCTGAAGGTCTCCGGCACCTGCGTGCGGGTCCCGGTCTTCACCGGTCACTCGCTTGCGCTCAACGCCCGGTTCGCCCGGCCGATCAGCCCGCAGCGGGCGTACGAGCTGCTCGCCGACGCGCCGGGTGTCGCGCTCTCCGACGTGCCGACCCCGTTGCAGGCGGCCGGCCAGGACCCGACGTTCGTCGGCCGGATCCGGGCCGACGAGACGGTCGAGCACGGTCTGGCGCTCTTCTGTTCCGGCGACAACCTGCGCAAGGGCGCCGCGCTCAACGCCGTGCAGCTGGCCGAGCTGGTCGCGGCCGAGGGATGAACCACTGTCCGACCGATCGGAGAAGGTTGTGACCGACGAGCACGTCCGGAACGCCCTCAGTGACCTCGTCGCGAGTCGGTCGCTGGGGGTGCTGGCGACCATCAGACGCGACGGGCGGCCACAGCTGTCGAATGTGGTCTACGCCTATGACCGTCCGAACGGGCTGATCCGGGTGTCGGTCACCGACGGGCGGGCGAAGACCGCCAACCTGCGTCGCGACCCCCGGGCCAGCTTCCACGTGTCCAGCGACGACGGCTGGTCGTACGCGGTGGCGGAGGTGCGGGCCGAGCTGACCCCGGTCGCGGCGGAGCCCGGCGACGACACCGTCGCCGAGCTGGTCGATCTCTACCGGGCGGTGCGGGGGGAACATCCGGACTGGGACGACTACCGCCGGGCCATGGTGGCCGAGGGGCGGCTGGTGCTGCGGCTGCGCGTGGAGCGCCTGTACGGCATCCCGCCGCGCGGCTGACCGGTCACGTTACTGCCCGCGGTGGTCGGGTAGACCCCTGGTTGCCCGACACCCAGAGGGAGGCGCCATGACAACGGTCGGAGAGTTCATGACGACCCGGTTGGTGACCATGGACGGCAACGCCACGCTCGTCGCGGCGGCCCAGGAGATGCGCGACTCCGCGATCGGTGACGTGGTGGTGACCGACGGTGACAACGTGGTCGGCATCGTCACGGACCGGGACATCACGGTCCGAGGCGTGGCGGAGAGCATGGACCCGGACACCACCCGACTGAACCAGATCACCACCAAGGACGTGGTGACGGTGAGCCAGTACGACGACGCCGTCGCCGCCGCCGACCTGATGCGGACGTACGCCGTGCGGCGGTTGCCCGTGGTGGAGGACGGCCGACTGATCGGCCTGGTGTCCATGGGCGATCTGGCGGTCGAGCGCGAGCCCCAGTCGGTGCTGGCCGACATCAGCGCGGACGACCCCAACAACTGACCGCCTCCGTCGAGGCGAAGGTCGAGACGAAGCCGGTTCCCGAGCCGTCGGGAGCCGGCTTCGTGCCGCTCGAGCGTCGGTCGCCCGTCGTCACCGCCGGTGACCCGATCCTCGGGCCTCACCCCAAGCGGGTGAGGTTGAGCGACCGGGCCTCGGGGACCCCTCCTGCGGAACATGAGCGACTGGGAGGAGGGGCCCGATGGCGGACGCGACCACGCGGTTTTTCGAGGACCTCGACCAGCAGGGGTACGAGCCTCTGCTGGCGAAGACCTCCGGATCCCTGCGCTTCGACCTGCACGAGGGGCCGCAGACCACGCACTGGCTGATGCGGATCGACCGGGGCAACGTCCAGGTCAGCCGGCAGGACGTGGAGGCCGACACGGTGGTCGGTACCAGCCCCGCGCTGTTCGAGGAACTGGTCACCGGCCGGGAGAACGGGCTGGCGGCGCTGCTGCGGGGGGACATGACGGTCACCGGTGACGCCCGCCTGGTGGTGCAGGTCGAACGGATCTTCCCCGGGTCGCCGTACGCCCGGGGACCGCAGCGCTACCGGAAGGGGGTGCAGTGATGGCGCCCAGCCACACCGTACGGATCCTCGACGGCAACAACTTCGTCGTCAGCGAGGCGACCGGGGACATCGAGGCGACACCGACCGAACCGACGGGACTGTTCTCCATCGACACCCGCTTCCTCTCCAAGTGGGTGCTCACGGTCAACGGCGAGCGGCTGAACGCCCTCTCCTACGACGACCTCCAGTACTACGAGTCGCGCTTCTTCCTGGTGCCCGGGCTGGCCACCCACTACGTCGACGCGAAACTGTCGATCATCCGGGAGCGGGCGGTCGGTGGGAGCTTCCGGGAGGACATCACCATCCTCAACCACGATGAGAAGGCGGTCGACCTGGAGATCCGGATGGACGCCGCCTGTGACTTCGCCGACCTGTTCGAGGTCAAGGACGAGATTCTCAACAAGAAGGGCGAGATCTACTCCGAGGCCGAGCCGGACCGGCTGCGCCTGGGCTACCGGCGCGGCAACTTCAAGCGCGAGACGATCATCTCGTCCTCCGCGCCGGCCCGGTACGACCGCAACGGCTTCGCGTACTCCATCCACCTGGAACCGAACGAGCAGTGGGACACCCACATCGACGTGCAGACCCTGGCGGTCGGCCCGGGCGGTCGGGATCTGCGTCTCGGGTTGCAGGCGCACGGCACCGAGCGGCTTGCCCTGCAACACGACCTGGAGGAGTGGATCGCCAAGGCGCCGACGGTGAACAGCGAGCACGACCGGTTGGCAGCCACGTACCGCAAGTGCATCGTCGACCTGGCCGCGTTGCGCTTCTCGCCGCTGTCGCTGGGTGGTCAGACCCTGCCCGCCGCCGGCCTGCCGTGGTTCATGACCATGTTCGGCCGGGACAGCATCCTGACCTGTCTGCAGACGCTGCCGTTCACCCCGCAGCTGAGCGCGACCACGCTGCGGATCCTCGCGGCGCTGCAGGGCACCCGGTTCGACGACTTCCGGGAGGAGGACCCCGGGCGGATCCTGCACGAGATGCGGTACGGCGAGAGCGCCGCGTTCGAGGAGCAACCGCACTCGCCGTACTACGGCGCGGTCGACTCGACGCCGCTGTTCGTGGTGCTGCTCGACGAGTACGAGCAGTGGAGCGGAGACGCCGCGCTGGTCAAGGAGTTGGAGCAGGAGTGCCGCCGGGCCTTCAAGTGGATCGACGACTACGCCGATCTGGTCGGCAACGGCTACATCTGGTACGAGCGGCGGAACACCGACACCGGCCTGGAGAACCAGTGCTGGAAGGACTCCTGGGACTCCATCTCCTACCGCGACGGCACCCTGCCGCCGTTCCCCCGGGCCACCTGCGAGGTGCAGGGGTACGCGTACGACGCGAAGATGCGCGGCGCGCGGCTGGCCCGCGAGTTCTGGGACGACCCGGCGTACGCCGACCAGTTGGAGCGGGAGGCCGCGGCCCTGAAGGAGCGGTTCAACCGGGACTGGTGGGTCGAGGACGGCGGCTACTACGCGCTCGCGCTGGACCCGGACGGACGACAGTGCGACGTGCTCAGCTCCAACATCGGCCACCTGCTCTGGAGCGGGATCGTCGACGACGAGCGGGCCGAGCAGATCGCCCACCACCTGGTCGGGCCACGGCTGTGGAGCGGCTGGGGGGTGCGGACCCTGGCCGAGGGCGAGGTGCGTTACAACCCCATCGGCTACCACAACGGCACCGTCTGGCCCTTCGACACCTCGTTCTGCGCCTGGGGTCTGCGCCGGTACGGCTTCGCCGAGGAGGCCGCCATGATCGCCAACGGCATCCTGGACGCGGCCCGGTACTTCGACGGACGGCTGCCCGAGGCGTTCGGCGGTTACCCGCGTGAGCAGACGAAGTTCCCGGTGGAGTACCCGACGGCGTGCAGTCCGCAGGCGTGGTCGACGGGGGCCCCGCTGCTGTTGCTGCGTACGATGCTCGGTCTGGAGCCGCACGAGGGGCACCTGGCGGTCGAGCCGCGGCTGCCGGTCGGCATGGGTCGGATCGAGGTGTTGGACATCCCCGGTCGCTGGGGGCGGGTGGACGCCTTCGCCCGTGGCCGGGTGGACCTGCACTCGCGCGGCGGGTGACCGGCGTGGCCGGGTCGCCCGACCGGGCGACGGGTGATCCGGCCACGTTCCGGCGGACCACGGCGACCACCGTCCCTACCGGTGCGTAACCTACTCGGGGTAAAGTTCCGGAATGCCGGAACTCGTGTACCCGCCCGTTATCGCCGCCGCCAAGACGATGTTCCGGGTCCTCGACCTCAGGCTCACCGTCGAGGGCGACCACCACGTTCCCCGTACCGGCGGGGCGGTGCTGGCCAGCAACCACGTCAGCTACCTGGATTTCATCTTCTGCGGACTTGGTGCCCTCGAGTCACGGCGACTCGTCCGGTTCATGGCCAAGGAGTCGGTGTTCCGGCACCGGGTGTCCGGGCCGTTGATGCGCGGCATGCGGCACATCCCGGTGGACCGGCGCGCCGGCGCCGACTCGTACGCCGCCGCGGTCGCCGCGCTGCGCTCGGGTGAGGTGGTCGGCGTGTTTCCCGAGGCGACGATCAGCCGCTCCTTCACCGTCAAGGAGCTCAAGAGCGGAGCCACCCGGATGGCCCGCGAGGCGCAGGTACCGGTGCTGCCGGTCGCGCTCTGGGGCACTCAGCGGCTGTGGACGAAGGGACGTCCGCGTACGCTCACCCGCCGGCACACCCCGATCACCATCCTGGTCGGCGAGCCGATGGACCCGTCCGGCTACCCGGACCCCGCCACGATGACAGAGGAACTGCGTACCCGGCTGAGCGCGCTTGTCGACCGGGCACAGCGGGAGTACCCGGACCAGCCGGCCGCACCGGCGGACCGGTGGTGGTTGCCGGCGCACCTCGGCGGCAGCGCGCCGACCCCGCAGGAGGCGGCGGCGCTCGACGCCGCCGACCGGCGCTCCGCGCCCCGCTGAACAGGTCGAGCCTGCGGGGCCGGCGGCCTACCGCTGGCCGGACGCCGCGTCGTACGGCTGCGCGTCGGCGTGCCTCGGCCGGTAGTAGTCCTCGCGGGAGTGGAACTCCACCGGCAGGGCACCGGGCAGCAGCACCCGGCCCGTGCCGCTGAGCGACGCGGTCCGGGTCAGCCGGGCCAGCGCGTCCCGCTCCGGCGGGGACAGGTCCACCAGCTCCGGCCGGACCAGCCGGAACGTGGCGATCGCGTGGCGCAGCTGCCGGGCGAGTTCGCCGATCCGGTCGCCGGGACCGACCAGGGCGAGCGCCGGCTGCCGGATCGTCCGCAGCGCGTCACAGACCACCAGCAACGTCGCCGGGTTGCCGCCGGTGGCGGGCGCCAACTCCAGCCGGGACGGCCACTGCCAGCGGATCTGTCCGCTGACCAGTGCGGGCAGGCGGGCTGTCCCGCGCCGCCTGGCACCCAGGTCGGTGCGCTGCCGGTCCCCGCCGACGTACGTCAGCCGGTGGTCGGTGACGGTGAGCGCCACCGGAGCGGGCAACGACCAGGCGCGGTAGGCGTCGCTGGGACCGAGCAGATACCCGGCCACGTCCACCCGGTGGCGGTCGAGCACGTGCTCGCCGCTCGCCGGGACCAGCTCGTGCCGCCGGTCCAGCACCGGGCCGGTACCGTCGTCCACCGCGTCGAACCGATGCGGCGCGATGAAGAACGGAGACGCGTCATCGTGCATCGTCGGAAACCTCCGGTGCGGACGGCTGCTACGCATGAGCCTCGCCGAGACGTCCGCCGCTGTCATGACGCCCGTTAGGGGGTCGGCCGATCGGTCGACGCCCGCGACCGGTAGATACCAATTTCCTCCGGTCGGACGAGTCCGTCCTCGATCGCCCGGGCGAGCAGCGCCGCCTTCGTGGCGGCCGGGCGGCCGGCCCGCGTGTACTTGATCCGCGCCCGGTCGACGTACTGCTTGACGGTGTGCTCGCTGATCCGCATCCGCCGGGCCACCGACGCCTTGGACATCGACTGGAACCACAGCAGCAGCGCCTCACGTTCCTTGTCGGACAGCACCGGCCGGTCCGGTCGCGGATCGCCGACCATCGCGCCGGCCAACGCCGGCGCGACGTACGGCCGATCGCTCGCCGCGTCCAGCACGGTCGCCACGCAGTGTTCCCGTCCTTCGTGCTTGGCGAGGAACGCCACCGCCCCGGCGTCCAACGCGGCGAGCATCGTCGCCGGGTCGGAGTGTTCGGAGTAGACCACCACCCGCCGTCCGGCGGAACTCAGCTCGGCGAGCTTGTCCAGCACCAACCGTCCGTGTAATCGCAGGTCGAGGAGGATCACGTCGGCCTGCGGTGCCGCTCGCAACACCTCGTCCGGATCGTCACCGGTGGCCAGCACGGTCAGTCGGGGCTCGGTGGCGAGCCAGGCGCGCACCCCGTCGATGACCACCGGGTGGTCGTCCACGATCGCCACACCGACGGGCCGTCCCGGCGTCACCGGTGCCAGCTCGTCTGCGTCCATCTGATCTTCCCGTCCCGTTCGTAGAGGTGCTCCACCTGCCCGTCGTCGTCCTGCACCGGATGCCCGGGGTCGTCCGGGCCCTCCCGGTCGGGGGTGACGAGGCTGACCACCACCTCGTCCGGGCTGGAGACGACGGTCAGCCGGGCCCAGTCCCGTGCGTCCGCGAGCCCGGCGGTGAGCGGATCCGCCAGGCTCCGGCGGATCCGCACCGGCAACGGTGGCGGTGAACCAATTGTGACCAGGTCGATCGGCAGGCCGTTGCGCTCGGCCAGATCGGCTGCGGCGCGCAGTTCGTGCAGCAGCGGGTGGGGCACGTCGTCGGACTCGGCGATCAGGCGACGCAGCCGAGCGGCAGCGCGTACGCAGCGGCGCTGGACCTCCGGGTCGGCCGGATCGGCCTGCCCGCGGGCCAACTCGGTGAGCACCTCGCTGGCGGCGCGACTGACCAGGTTCAGCCGCTCGCCCCGCTCGTGCCGGGCGCGTTCGGCGGCTTCCCGCTCGGCCACCATCGCGTTCGTGGTCGCCGCCGTGGCGGCCCGCTGCCGGGACAGCGCGGCGAGCGCCGCCGCCCCGGCGAAGACCGCCACCGGCAACGACGACGTGCCGTAGAGAGCCATCGTGGCCCGGGCCAGATCGGCGGCGTGCGTCGCGCCGTGCAGCACGACGGCGGTCAGCGCGGTGGCCGCGTGCGCGGCCAGCAGGACCAGCAGCCGGCCAACCGGCCGCCCCAGAGCACCACCAGGAAGAACCAGGCGAGGGTGCCCCCACCCAGTTCGCCGGGCTGAACAGGTGCGACCGACCGACCGTGGCGAAGACCGCCACGTCCACCACGAGCAGCAGGCCGGCCAGTGGCGCCGCCGGCAGCGGCGTGTCGCGTAGCAGTCGGATCCCGGCGATCACGCCGAGCGCCGCCACGAGCAACCAGCCACCCAGCACCACCTCGGGCACGGCCAGCGCCGACCCGGCGGCCAGCACCGCGGGCAGCCCGATGGCCAGGTGCCAGACCAGCGCGATGGTGACCGCGACGATCCGGGCGCCCCGGTCGGAGGTGCGGGCCACCGCGGCGGCCGCCCGGACCGCACCGATCTCGTCGGACGCCGGACTCAGCCGCTGGGCCGGTACCGGACCTGGCCGGGTCCGCCACGGGAGGAACACCGCTCTGCCGGACCGTGGCCGAAACCCGGTCTCGCTCGCCCCGGGGCCGCCCGGCAACCGCTCAGCCGACATCCGACCACTCCAGCCGGATCCGGGTGCCCCGACCGGGAGCGGAGTCGATGTCGGCGTGGCCTCCGATCGTCGCCATCCGGCCTCGTACCGACTCGCGCAGGCCGTACCGGTGCGCCGGCACGCTGCCCGGGTCGAAACCGGGACCGTCGTCGCTCACCTCGACCGTGACGGTGCCGGCGAACCGACGCAGTCGCAGTGTCGCCCGCGCGCGGGGAGCGTGATTCACCACGTTCGCCAGCGCGGCGTGTGCGCTCTCCGCGACGGCCTCCGCGACCGGCGCCGCCACCGTGCAGGGTGGTAGGTCGGCGGCGACCGGTAGGCCGGGCAGCCGCGCGAGCACCGCCCGGAGGCGCTCGTCCAGCCGGGCCGTCGCGTCGTGCGGCACGGAGCGCGCCTCCGCCAGGGCGGCGAGGGTACGCAAGTCGGTGGCACACCGCTCGCGTAGCGCGGGGGACGGCTCGCTCACCGCGCCCTGCCCGACCATGGTGAGCGTCGCCAGCACCGTGTCGTGCAGGTCGCGGTTCTGCTGTCGTTCCGCCTCCCGCGCGATCCGGGCGACCGTGGCGTTACGGGTGGCGCGCTGCGCGGCCACGAACGCGGTGTCGGCGCGGGCGATACGTCGGCGCATCACCGCGGTCATCATCGCCGTGCAGCCGGTCTGGACCAGCAGGGTGACCGCGTGGGCCCGCGCCTCGGTCGAGTTCCCGGCGGCGTGCGCACCCGTGGCGTACGCGGCGACGACCAGCAGCCCGGCCGGAATGGACAGCCGGGCCGGAGCGGTAGCCTGAGCGTTGATCACGGTGGTGCTCGCCAGCACCGCGATCCAACTCGCCTCGCCGGGCAGCACCTCGGGCGCGACCAGGATCGGAATCGCCAGGCATGCGGCGCTGGTCAGCGCCACGTCGACGGCGACGAGTGGGTTGCCGAGGTCGTACCGCCAGGCGCGCAACGCGTACCAGAGCGACCAGGCGGTCAGCACCGCCACAGCCGGTAGCAGCAGTTCCGGACGTACCGGTGGGGTACGCACGGCGAGCGCCACCGGGAGGCAGAACAGCCCGCAGGAGAGCCGCAGCAGCGCCGGCAACCGGGTGAAGATGAACGCGAACGCGCCAGCGGCCGGGCGGTCCACCGTGGCGGGTGACGTGATCGGGTTGGGCAGGGCCGGCATCGGGAAGGCGTCCTTTGCGACAAACGACCCGATCCGGGTGCGCGCTGCGGAGATCGACGCCGAAGAATAACACACGGCAGTGGCGATGATGACCGTCGGTGACGTCGAGATGGACGCTACGTCGCCCATCCGTCACACTCAGCCGCTGTCGTCCTCGCGGAGCCCCACACAGTCCTGCTGCCAGAAGGTGGCCGAGTAGACGAACGTGCCGGTCATCCACGGCTCGTAGCCGGAGAGTCTGGCCACCTGGAAAGCGGGGGCCGGAATGCGCAGCGACGGTCGACGAAAGCCCAGGTCGCCGCCGACGGCGAAGCCGAAGCGGGAGTAGAAGCGGGGGTCGCCCTCCAGGAACACCGCCGGCACGCCCCGCTCGTCGAGCAGGCGCAGCCCGTGGGTGATCAGAGCGCCGCCGATGCCGCGCCGCTGCCGGTCCGGTGCGACCGCGAGCGGGCTGAGCACCTGCACCGGTACGAGGCGACGCGGCGCGTCGAGCAGGCTGCGGGTGAACAGCACGTGCCCCACGACCTCGTCGTCCTCCTCGGCGACCAGGCTGAGGGCCTCCGGATCGTCGTCCCGCAGCGCCCGCACGAGCGCCGCCACCACCTCGCCGTGGCTGCCGAAGGCCAGCCGGTGCAACTCGTGCACGGCATCCCGATCGGCTACCAGTTCCTCGCGCAGGCGCATGGCGTGGACCGTACGGCCTGCGGGTTGCCCGGGCCAGCGATATCCGGCGTCGGCCGGGGCATCGTGTTAAATTTACCAACATCTATGCACTAGGGGTGGCATGAAGATCCGACTCGCGGTCGGGGCCGTACTCACCGCCGGTCTGGTCGCCGGCAGCGTCGGCGTCGCCGGCCTGGCCGGCGCGGTCCCGAACGCCGAACGTCCATCCGACGCCCTCGGTGACGCGGCACCCGCGTTGCTCGCCGTCGGCGACTTCGACTTCTCCCGGCCCGAGACGGTTGCCACCGGCCTGCAGGTGCCGTGGGGGATGGACTTCCTGCCCGACGGCAGTGCCCTGGTCGCCCAACGACCCACCGGGCAGGTGGTGCGGGTCCGACCCGGCCAGGCACCGGAGCCCGTGGTCACCATCTCCGGCGTGACTCCGGTGAGCGAGGGCGGCCTGCTCGGGCTGGCCGTGTCACCGACCTACGCCCAGGACGGCTGGATCTACGTCTACTTCACCACCGCGACCGACAACCGGATCACCCGGTTCCGGCTCACCGCACCGCAGACCCAGCAACCTGTCCTCACCGGGCTGAACCGTGCGGCGATCCACAACGGCGGCCGGATCGCGTTCGGACCCGACGGCATGCTCTACGTCGGAGTGGGCGACGCCGGACAGACCGCGTCGGCGCAGGACCCGCAGAGCCGCAACGGCAAGATCCTGCGCATCCGACCCGACGGCACCGTTCCGCCGGACAACCCGACCGCCGGCTCGCCGGTCTACAGCCTCGGCCACCGCCACGTGCAGGGGCTGGCCTGGGACGCCCAGGGCCGGCTGTATGCCACCGAGTTCGGTCAGAACACCTGGGACGAGATCAACCTGATCGTCGCCGGCGGCAACTACGGATGGCCCACGGTGGAGGGTAGGGCCAACGACCCCCGCTTCCGTGACCCGCTGCTCACCTGGACCCCGGCGGAGGCGTCACCGAGTGGTGCGACGATCGCCGGGAACCGGCTCTTCGTGGCCAGCCTGCGCGGCAACCGGCTGTGGAACGTGCCGCTGAACGGCTCCGGCGGGGTCGGCACTCCCACCGCCGAACTGGCCGGCAGCTACGGGCGACTGCGCACCGTCGAGTACGGTCCGGACGGTTGGCTCTGGGTCACCACCAGCAACCGGGACGGCCGAGGCACGCCGGCCGCCACCGACGACCGCATCCTGCGCTTCCCACCCGGCGACGGCACCACGCCACCGCCGACCACGCCACCCCCGACGATGCCGCCCCCTACGACGCCCCCGCCCACCACGCCGCCTCCCACGACGCCCCCGCCGACCACCGGGCCCGCGAACTGCGCGGTGAGCTGGACGGCCAACCAGTGGAACAGCGGCTTCACCGCGGACGTCCGGGTCACCAACCGGGGCGCCGCCCTGACCGGCTGGACCGTGACCTGGTCCTTCGGCGGCAACCAGCAGGTCACCAACGCGTGGAACGCACAGGTCACCCAGTCCGGCAGGAACGTGACCGCGCGCAACGCGGCCTGGAACGGCAGCCTGCCGACAAACGGCACGGTGAGCTTCGGCTTCCAGGCCACCTACTCCGGCACCAACGACCGCCCCACCGACTTCCAGCTCAACGGCACCCCCTGCCAGCCCAACTGACCATCGATCTTCACCACTCAGGTTGAGTCGATCTTGGACAGTTCCCGTTCGCGAAAAACGGGAACTGTCCAAGATTGACGGCGGCGGTGTTGCCGGCAGGGGTGAGCGAGGATGGTGGGATGTTGCGATCACCTCATGGGCTCCTGCTGGACTTCGGTGGGGTGCTGGCCGACGCACCGCGTCAGCCCCCGGCGCCACCGGATCTGGTACATCGGCTGTCTGACCTGGTAGGCCGCGCGGTGTCGACCGAGCAGATCGCCGCCGACCTGACCGAAGGCGGTCAGATGTACGCGCGGTGGCGTGACGACGCCGGCCGCTCGGCCGAGCCGGCCGAGCTGCCACACACCCGGGTGTGGGCGGATTTCGTGACGCGTACCTGGCCCGAACCGGCCCGCGCGGCGGTCGAGGCAGCGGCGACACCGCTGGCGTACGCCTGGGCATGGCGATCGGAGTGGCAGGTCCGTCCGGGCATTGCGGAGGCGTTGCGGGCCGCGGCCGAGGCGGATCTACCGATGGCGGTGGTCAGCAACGCGCTCTGCGGGGCGGCGCATCGGGACTTCCTCGCCGCTGCCGGGCTGTCCGACCTGTTCGTGGCCGAGTTCTACAGTGACGAGGCCGGGCTCCGCAAGCCCAATCCCCGCCTGGCCTGGCTGGCAGCCGACGCCGTCGGCGTACCGATCGGCGACTGCTGGTTCGTCGGCGACAGCGTGCACCGCGACGTGGCCTGCGCTCGTCGGGCCGGTGCCGGCGCCGCAATCCTGATGCGCTCGCCCCGCACCGACCGCGAACCGTCCCCACCCGACCTGCGACCGGACGCCCGGGTCGAGGACGGTCACGGCCTCCTCGCCCTCCTGCGGCAGCGCGGGCGCGTTGCCGCAGGCTGACGACGAGGAGACGTGGTGCGCGCCCGGCAGGATTCGAACCTGCGGCCTTGGGATTAGAAGTTGAAGCCGGCTCATGATCCTGGGTGCTTGGCAGTCCGCAGGGGTATCTATCTGTCCAGCTAGATACCCCTGCCGATCCCAGTCCATAGTGCTCGATAGCGCCGGATGCTAGGCCGTCCGGGCTCACACCGGGCTCACTGGTGGCTTTTAGTGGAAAGCCCGTAACTTTCCGGGGGCGATGAGGGTGCCGAGCCGGGTCAGCTTCTGCCAACTCTGCCTTCTGATCTAAGTTGCCACCCCTGGTAGGGGCGATGAGGACACCAACGCCGAGCATCTGTGCGCCGACGCCAACAACTAGTTGCGACCCCTGGTAGGGGCGATGTCGGAGTACAGGGCCGGGTGTACAGGCAGGTACGCCAGAGCGTACAGAGATCCACGTCCCTGAAGAGCCCCGTGGAACGTGCCCAACTGGTCCAGGACGAACAGCGGCGCGGTGATCCTCAACGACGGGCACGTCGACATCGCCTCGGTGCACCGCGACGGCGTATTCACCACGACGGTGAAGGACACCACCGTCGAGGGCCTGGCCAAAAAGCCCGCGGGCGAGCAGGCCTACTGGCACGACCCGGACGACGTGGTGCTGCAGCTGCTGCCGGAGTCGAGGACCTCGGTCCCGAACGACCCGCGGTACGCCTGCCAGACGGGGCCGCCGGCAGCCCTGTCTGGCAGGTCTCGCAGACCCAGCAGGCCGGATTGCTGTGGCCGGGCTGGTCGACCGAGCACCTCGAGCAGGCCGCCCACCCCGATGGGATTCGGTGGACGCTTGCCGGGGCGGTCACTTCACCGACACCCGTGCCGCGGCACCCGGCTGGAACGTCTCCGCCCAGGTCAGCGACTTCACCTCCGACAACGGTTCGGTCAGCGGCGCGTTCCTCGGCTGGGAGCCGAACGTCTGGAGCAGGCCCCGGCGCAGGAGGTGACGCCGGGTCCCACGGTGCCGGGCAGTCTTTCCGGCGGCACCGGTCTGACGACCGGCTGTGTCCTCGGATCGGCGCCGGCCGGCGCCGGCCGCGGAACCGCTCAACTGGACGCTGGTCTTCGGCTGGAGCTGCCCACTGACACCGCTCCCGGCACCTACGCCGCCACCCCTACCCTCACCGCGATCTGACCCGGCCCGGAGTCGGGTCACGACGAGTCGTTGGCGGATGTCGCAGGCTACTGCGGCATCCGCCACACCGGGGAGCGAGGTGATCTCGTCGGGACGGACGTTCCCGTGTTCGATTTACAAGATCACCGCCCTGCTGCCACTGGTGGCAAGCAGGGCGGCCAGGAAGTCCGAATCAGCGGGCTACCGCGCGTACCACGTCCATTGGGCCGACGACCGCGTCGAGACCGGCCGCGGACAGTTCGGCGATGATCGCCTCCGGTGACACGACGTACCATCTGTAGGCGGCAGTGACCTCGCGTACCGGTTGGCCGTCTTGGTCGAGCACCCGGTAGCGCATCCGCCACCGCAGAGTGTCCGGTCCGTCCGGCTGTGCCGCTCCGTTGCCCACATAGGTGTGGTCACCCACCCGCACCCTCACGAACTCCGCCTCCGGAATCTCCATCGGCTCTGCCGGCGGTTGCGCGTTGACCACCAGGGGCGCACCGTCGGCGAGCTTGTCGCGCAGCCGCCCCCACAACTCGCGACGGGCGGGCGGTGCCAGATGCCCGATCATGTTCATCGCGACCGCGCCGCCGATCCGGTCCGGCAGGGGGACGTCCTGCGCTGCGGCGGCCACCACCGTGACCCGCTCCCGCAGCTCGGGGATGGGGCCGAGTCGGCAGAGCAGGGCCGCGCGCTGGACGGCCGACGGCTCGACCGCCAGGATCCGCGCGGCCGGTAACACCTCGGCGATGAGCAGGGTGCCGAGCCCGCTGCCCGCTCCGAGGTCCACAATAGGGCCCGCCTGCGGTGCGGCGCCGGCCAACGCGGACCGTACCGGATCACGCAGCGCCTGCCACGCGTCGAGACTGAGCAGGTCGAGGAACTCGCCCGAGTCGTGGTATTCGTCGCCGTTCATCCGTGCCCTCTCGTAGTGGTTGTCGCTTATGCGACCGGCGGTGGAGACGAGGTCGCCTCCACCGCCGGTCACCGGGATGTCAGTGCGCCGACAGCGTGCCGCTGATCTCGTTCGGGACCGCGTCGAGCGTCACCGATCCGACGACCTTGCCGGTGCTGAGGTCGAGCCGGTGCACCTGCTTTGTGGCGGGCTCGGTGATGTAGGCGTCGTCACCGCGGACGAACAGGGCCGGGCGCGGCTCCTGCCACTGCATCGGTTCCTGCCACGCGCCGACCACCGGCCACGAGTTGGTCAGCTTGCCGGAGGCGGGGTCGACCACGTGCAGCTTGCCGTCGGTGCCGAGGATCAGGCCCTCGCCCTGCGGACCGCGGGCCAACGAGCGGAAGCTGTAGCTGACGCCTTCGGGCATCGGCACGACCTGGAGCTTCTGGGCCGCCGTGTCGATGAGCGCGAACTGCTCGGGGAACTCGCGCTCCGCGTCCGGCTCGACCTTGTAGTCGCCGAGCAGGACGGGCGACTTCTCGCTGCCCACCTGGGTGGCGACGGCGCCGTACGCACCCGCGCTCCTGACCTTCACGAAGGCGCCGTTCTTGAACAGCAGTACGCCGTCCGTGCAGCCGAGGCCCACGACCTCGCCCTGGGCCACCGCCTCGCCGTGCACGCCGGGGCACTCCTCGCTGCGGGCGATCTCCTTGCCGTCCTTGTCCAGCGCGATAGCTCCCGGGCGCGACTCCTCCGTGCCGAGGGTCACGACCAGGGTGCCGTCGGCGAGTTCCACGGCCACGCCGTGGTGCGGCTGCGCGGTCTTGTACTGGCGTCCCTCGGGCTTGCCGTCGGCGAGGGTCTTCGGGTCGAAGCTGTGCACCTCGCCGGTGCCGTCGGTGAACAGCACGGTGCGGTCACCGTGCAGCACGACGTGGCCGGGCTTGGGGCCCGGATAGCTGATGTCGGTCATCTTGCCGGCGCCCGCGTCGAGGACCTGGAACCCGGACTCAGTGGAGACGAAGACGTTGCTGTCGTTGCCGGCCGGGTTCACCCGGTTGAAGCCGGGCAGGGTGACGTTGTGCGCCACCTTGAGCGCCTCGCCGTCGAGCACGTAGATGCCGCCGTCGTAGGTGATCGCCACCGGCTCCTGCACCGAGGCCGCGGCGGACGAGCTGGCCGACGGTGCGTTGCCCTCGTCCGCATCGGACGCGCACGCGGTGAGCGCCAGCGTGGCCGCCACCAGGGCGGCCGCGCCGCTGATTCTGCGATGCCTCACGAACTACTCCTCAATTGCAACTGACAATCATTTCTATTAACTCTACACGGGGTGCTTCCCGGCCCGACGTGGGGGTGTGTCAACCGGAGAGGCCGCCGATGATCGCCTCGGTGTTGAAGCGCATCATCGCCAGGTAGCTGGGGGCGCCGCCGTCGGCTTCACTGAGCGACTCCGAGTACAGGGCGATCACCTTGACGTTGATGTCTGCCTCCGAGACGAGCACCTCGGCGAGCCGGGCCGGCTGTGAGGTGTCGACGAAGATCGCCGGCACCCGGTGGGTCCGGATGGCGGTGACCAGCGAGGCGAGATCCGACGAGCTCGGCGACGCGAGCGTCGTGCCGCTCGGGATGATCGCGCCGATGATCGTGAAATCGTAGCGATCGGCGAGATAGCCGAACACGTGGTGGTTGGTGACCAGGACCCGACGCTCCGGCGGGATGGCGGCGAACCGCCGCGCGAGGTCCGCATCCAGCTCGCCGACCCTCTTCGCGTACGCCTCCGCGCGCTCCCGCACCGCGCGGGCGTCCACCCCGTCGACGTGCTCGATGATTTCGTCGGCGAGCAGCCCCACCGCCGTGACCACCCGCTCCAAATCCGTCCAGAAGTGCGGATCCGGCAGGCCGGCGGCGTCGCCGTCCTGGTACTCCATCGAGTCGATCCTGGCACCCACCTCGACGGTGTGGACGCCCTCGGCCTTCGCCGACTCGACGTGGCGCAGGACGCCCTCTTCGAGTCCCAGGCCGTTGTAGACGACCAGGTCGGCCGTCTGCATGGTGTGCGCCTCCCGGGCCGAGATGGCGAACGAGTGCGGGTCGGCGTTCGGTTTCATCAGCACGCTCACCTCGGCCTCGTCGCCGACGATCTCGTTGACGACGTCGCCAAGGATGTTCGTGGTCACCACGATGCGGGAGTCGTCCCGTGAGGCGCAGGCCGCGCCGCCGGTCAGCAGGGCACCGACGAAGAGCATCGCGAGAAGCTGTCGTGCTCTCATCGGCCGACCTCCACGGCGAGATCCGGTCGTTCGGTGACCTGCAGCGCGCGGGCGGTGCGTAGCCCGTCGCGGTAGTCGATCTCGTGGATGACCTGGGCCTTCGGATCGGCCAGGTAGGCGCGGTCGATGTCCAGCGTCAGGCTGGCGGCGCGCAGCGGCTTCTCGGCGAGGATCTTGCCGGTCTCGAGGTCATAGCTGATCAGGTTCTCGGACGCGTCGAGGGCGAGCACCGTACTGCCGTCAGCAGGTGACGCAGCGGCCACCAGTTCGCGGCCGGTGGCCGGCACGTACCGCAGGGTGGCCTTGGCGGCGTTCACCGACCAGATGCCGGCCTGGTCGGCCACCGCGGCCTCGTTGCTGCGCGGGCGGTAGCCGAACCCGTCCGACGCCACCGGTGTCCGCGGGGAGGCCAGCGTCTTGGCGGCGAGCTTTTCGCCCTCCAGCTTGACCCGTACGAAACTGTCCGCACAGGCGAAGACCGCGCCGCCACGCAGGACGGCCCACCCACGGGGCGCCGCGCAGGGCACCTCGAAGGCACCTGTCGGCTGGCCCTTTGCGTCCATGGCGACGATGCGGTCGGCCGGCCGCCGGGGATCGTCGCCCAGGGCGACGAGGAGTTGCTCGGCGTACGGTACGGCCAGCGGCGTGGAGCTCTTCGAGTCGATCGTGGCCAGTTTGGCGACCTTGCCGGCCTCGAGTTCGCGTCGGTCGAGGACCGTCACCTTCCCGTCGGTGGTGCCGACCGTGGTGTGGGCCTCGAAACCGGCGATCGTCCGGACCGGTGCGTCGAGCGACAGCGTGCCCACCGACCGGGACGGTGCCCGGTAGTAGTGGACGTGGTCGACATGGTCGACAGTCCACACTCCGGCGTCGACGATCTCGAGGGTGCGGTCGCCGCCGTCGACGTAGACGAAGCGGCCGTCCTCGGTGAGCTGCTCGGCACCGACCGACAGCCCGATCTCGTTCTCCGCGCTGGTGCGCAGGTCGAGCAGGCGCAGCCGCTGGGCGCCGCGGGTCGCGTACGCGATTGTCGACTGCGCTTCGGCCAGTTCCTCGGCGCCCTCGACGTAGCCGTGCGGCGTCTCCTCGACGTCCTGTGGTTGTTGTCCTGTCGAGCCGCAAGCGGAGATCGCGAGCGTGAGGCCCAGGGCGGCCACGCCGAGGAGCCTTCCGGTGGTGCTGGTGATCACGAAGATCCTTCCGGTGCGGGGATGGGGGGGAGCGTGGGGACCGATGACCGATGGCGTCGCGCTGCGGTCGTGACCCGTCGCACGCCGAGAATCCCGAAGAACATCGCTACCGCGACGGCGGCGATCGTGGCGCCGGCAGCGGTCGCCGCGTACCAGGAGATCCACAGACCGATCACGGTCGCGGCCGAGCCGATGCCGAAGCTGGTGAGCATCACCGCCGGCAGCCGGCGCGCCACGAGCATTGCCGCCGCCGAGGGTGCGATAAGCATCCCGAAGGCGAGCAGTGTGCCGACGACACTGAAGGCGACCGCCATCGTGATGGTGAGCAGGGCCAGCATGACGGCGTTGGCGACCTCGGGGCGCAGGCTGAGGGTCCGCGCCTTGCGCGGGTCGAAGGTGAGCGCCAGGAACGGTCGGTAACAGATGGCGGAGGCCACCGCGACGACGGCGACCGCGGCAGCGAGCAGCAGTAGGTCGGGCCACCGGATGGCCAGCACGTCACCGAAGAGGAAGGCGGTCAGGTCGGTCGCGAACGACCGCGAGTGCGACACGACGATCACCCCGACCGAGAGCATCCCCACGAACAGCAGCCCGATGCTGGTGTCGCGCCCGAACTCTCGGCTGTGCCGCAGGGCGTTGACGCCGACCGCCATGGCGAACGCGCTGGCGGCGGCTCCGACGACGAGGTTGCCGCCGAAGATCGATGCGATGGCGACACCGGGCAGCATGCCGTGGCTCATGGCCTCGCCGAGAAAGGTCATGCCGCGGGCGATCACCCACACGCCGACCAGGGCGCACACCGCGGCCAGTAGGACGCCGCCGATCAGCGAGCGGACGACGAAGGACACGGTGAACGGTTCGAGGAGTGACGCCATCACCGGGTCGACTATAGTGCAATTGATAATCGATATCATTTGGGGGAGCGTTGGGCGCCGAGGTCCTGACCGTCGAGCACGTGGCCTTCCGGTACGCCGGCATCCCGGTGCTGCGAGACGTGAACCTGCGCGTGGAGGCTGCCACCACGGTCGCCGTGACCGGCGCGAACGGTTCCGGCAAGAGCACTCTGCTGCACCTGCTGGCAGGCGTCGAGGAGCCGGCTGAGGGCAGCGTCCGGCGCCGGGCCGGCTGCCGGCTGGCGCTGCTCCCGCAGCGCACCAGCGGCATCGATGCGCTCCCGCTGACCGTCGCGGAGTGCGTGCAGATCGGTCGGTTCCGGCCGCGTCGACGCCTGAATCGCGACGACCATGCCGCCGTGAGCACGATCATGGAGCGGCTCGACCTCGTCCACCTGGCCCGGCGGCGGTTGCGTGAGCTGTCCGGCGGGCAGCGTCAGCGCACCCTCATCGCCCAGGCGCTCGTCCAGGTCGCCGACATCTACGTACTGGACGAGCCCACGGTCGCCCTCGACGCGACGAGCCGGCAACGCGTCCACGACCTGCTCGCCGAACGGGTCCGGGCCGGAGCGGCGGTGGTCTACGCCAGTCACGACGACGCCGACGCGGCCCTCGCCGATCGCACGGTGCGACTCGCGGGTGCGGTGGAGTACACCATCACCGACGCCCCTGTGTAGCAATGATCATGAGTGCCGGGCCGCCCGGGCGGGCTGTCCACCGCCCGTCCCTGGCGTCGTGGCGATGGAGCAGCCGCAGCCCGGACTGGCGCCTGAGTTACGCCGGCTTCCGGCCGGGGCGGGACGAGCCCGGTCGAAACCGGGTTCAGTGCTCGTCGTAATGGCCGCCGTGTGCGGCGTGCCGGTGACCGTGGTGCACGTAGTCCAGGTGGTCGCCGTGCAGCACGGGGGAGTGGCCGCACCCGTCTCCGTGGACGTGGTCGTGCTCCTCGGCTACCACGTGCTCGCTTGACGCGCACTCGTCGTAGTGCCCGTCGTGGGCGTGGTGCACGTGCCCGTCGTGCAGGTAGTCGGTGTGGCCGTCATGGGCGAACGACACGTGCCCGCAGCCTTCGGCGTGCCGGTGTTCGTGTGCCTCGGCGGGGCTGTGCCCCTCGACGCTGCACTCGTCGTAATGCCCGTCGTGGGCGTGGTGCAGGTGCCCGTCGTGCAGGAAGTCCACGTGCCCGAGATGCCGCACGCCCACGTGCCCGCACTCGGGGCCGTGCGTGTGCTGGTGTCCGGCGGGATGGGTGGGGTGGATGGTGTCTGTGCTCATGTCGCCCTCCTTTGCGTGCCTCGCTCTCGGGGCCAACGATACATGCTTAGTTGCGCATTTGTTTACGTGTTCCAGTGGCAGCTGCTGTGCCGACAGCTGGTCAAGGCAGCCTGTGAAAACGAAAACCGATACCGGTAGTCTGTGCCGTGACCCCGAGCTGAAGGAGTTCCTGTGGCCGTTCCGAAGCGGAAGATGTCGCGGTCCAACACGCGTCACCGGCGGGCGCAGTGGAAGGCGAGTGTGCCGCAGTTGACCCCCTGCCCCTGTCCGCGCAAGGAGATGGTGGTGCCGCACCGGGCATGCACGCACTGCGGCCTGTACAAGGGGCGTCAGGTGGTGGAACAGCCGTGACCGGGCGGCTGCCGGTGACGGTCCTGTCGGGGTTTCTCGGTGCCGGCAAGACCAGCCTGCTCAACCACGTCCTGGCCAACCGGGACGGGCTGAGGGTGGCGGTGATCGTCAACGACATGAGTGAGATCAACATTGACGCCGCGCTGGTCCGGGACGGCGGGGCGCTGTCACGGACCGAGGAACGCCTGGTCGAGCTGACCAACGGCTGCATCTGCTGCACGCTGCGCGACGACCTGTTCGACGAGGTGGCCCGCCTCGCGCGGTTGGGTCGGTTCGACTATCTGCTGATCGAGTCCAGCGGGATCTCCGAGCCGATGCCGGTGGCCGCCACGTTCGCCTTCGGGGTGGAGGGCGGGCAGATCCTGGACGATCTGGCTCGGCTCGACACCACGGTCACCGTGGTCGACGCGGCGGGTCTGCTGGCCCGGATCGACGTGGGAGAGACGCTGGAAGCGCGCGGCCTGGCCGCGTACGAGGGCGACGACCGGAGCATTGCCGACCTGTTGGTCGACCAGATCGAGTTCGCCGACGTGCTGGTGGTGAACAAGACCGATCTGGTGGCCCCGGAGGACCTGACGGTGGTGGAGGCGCTGCTGACCCGGCTCAACCCGGCGGCCCGGCAGGTCCGTGCCGTGCGCGGTCGGGTGTCACCGGCGGTGATCATGAACACCGGTCGGTTCGACCTGGATCGAGCGGAGACCGCGCCCGGTTGGGTGGCCGAACTCAACGGTGAGCACGTGCCGGAGACCGAGGAGTACGGCATCTCCAGCATCGTGTTCCGCGACCACCGGCCGTTCCATCCGCAGCGCCTGTGGGAGTTGCTCGCCGGCGGCCTGGACGCCTTCGGTGTGGTGCGCTCGAAAGGGTTCCTCTGGCTGGCCAGCCGGCCGGACGCGGTGGCTCTCTGGTCACAGGCAGGTCCGTCCGGGCGGTGCGATCCGGCCGGCGTCCCGGTTGCGGTGTCGGGACAGTGGCCGGAGGATCCCGTTGAACGGACCGAGTTGGAGTCCCGCTGGCATCCGACGTTCGGTGACCGCCAGCAGGAGCTGGTCTTCATCGGCGTCGGTCTGGACGGCGACGGGCTGCGGGACGCCCTGACCGCCTGCCTGCTCACCGACCCGGAGGTCGCCGCCGGGGAGCCGACGTGGCAGGCCCTGCCCGATCCGTTCCCCGAGTGGGACATGGGCGACCTGCACGAGCACGACCACGTCGAGCCGGTGCGGGTCTGATCAATCATGGCGACGATGCTCGCTCACGCTGACGTGGCCCGGTGGCGGCGGGACTGGGAGTCGGTGATGCGGCACTACCAGCCGGGTCGGGACGAGCTTCTCGCCGCCGGCCTCGCCGCTGCCGAGAAGGCTCACGGGCGGCGACCGGAGCGGGTGCTCGATGTCGGCGGCGGGCCGGGCACCACCGCGGAGGCGGTGCTGCGGCGGTGGCCCGACGCGCACATCACCGTGCTGGACGTCGACCCGGTCCTGCTGGCGCTGACCGCCACCGTGTTGCCGCACGTGCGCACCGTCCGGGCTGACCTCGGCACCGCGCAGTGGCTCGCCCCGGCCGGTGGCCCGTACGACGTGGTGCTGGCGCTGATGACCGTGCACTATCTGCCCGAAGACCGGGTCCGCGACTGGTACGCCGAGGCCCGGCAACTGCTGCGGCCAGGCGGGCTGCTACTCGTCGGTGACGTGATGCGGGACGCTCCGTCCACGGCACCGCCGCTGGCAGACACGGGCGTAGACCCCTGGACCGCGTGGTGGACGATGCTGGCCGGCGAACCGGCGATGGCGCCGCTGCTGCGCGAGCGGGCAACCGCCCTGGCCGGTCTCGTCTGCGCGGAGTTCGCCGCGCCGGTCGACTGGCACCGGGAGACCGCCTGGCGGGCCGGCTTCTCCGACGTGACGGTACTGCACCGGAGGGCGGACCACGCCCTGATGGCCTTCCGCCGCCGCTGGACGGCCGATGAGCGCCAACGCGCACGCCGGGGTCACCGTCATCTACTGCGACGGCCATCGCTGCCACGCACTACGCCGAGCGGGCGGGTCGGAGGCTCCGGCGGATTACGTCGGTGCCGTCCGTGAAGCGGTGCGGTCCAGCCGGAACGCGGTCCTGATCCGGGCGGGCTGCCTCGGTGCCTGCCATCGGGCGCCCGCGCTGCTCCTGCTCAGTAGCGCGGCGGGCGGACGGCCAGCGCTGATCGGGCCGATCGAGACACCACACCACCGGCAGGCTGTCGTCGACCTCATCCGAGAGTCCGACCTGCCGCTCCGCTGACCTGCATCGGTGTGATCCTCGACCGGCACGGTGACCTTGTCGGCTAGCATCACCGTCGCGATCCTCGGAACACCCGGACCGGGCGGAGCAAGGAGGAGGTGACTGTCGATGACAACGAATCCGATCCCCGGTGCCGTCCGCAACACCCGACAGCGGGCGGAGGTGGTCGAGCTGCTCGCTCGCTCGGACGAGTTCCGCAGCGCGCAACGTCTGCACGCGGAGCTCCGCGAGGGGGGAGCCGCGGTGGGACTCACCACCGTCTACCGCACTCTGCAGGCTCTGGCCGACGCGGGTGAGGTGGACATCCTGCGCCTGCCCACCGGTGAGCAGCTGTTCCGGCGGTGCAGCCGCACCCACCACCACCATCTGGTGTGCCGGCACTGTGGCCGCACCGTCGAGATCACCGGCCCCGCCGTCGAGACGTGGGCCCGCCGCACGGCCGACCAGCACGGGTTCACCGACGTCAACCACACCCTGGAGATCATGGGCACCTGCGCCGCCTGCACCACCCGGTGACTGCCCGCCCAGGGCAAGCCGTGGTACGGGATCTACCGCGCCGCTGCGGTGCAGTCGGCGCAGTGCCCGTGCAGGTCGATCCGGTCGGCGTGCGGAGTGAAGCCGGTTGTCGCACGTAGTTCGGTGAGCCAGGCGTCCACCAGGTGCGGTGGGCACTCGGTGATCAGGCCGCACTTGTCGCAGAGCAGGTGTTGGTGCGTGGTGTCCGGGCAGCGCCGGTAGGCGCGTTCCCCGCCCACCTCGAACGAGTGCAGCAGCCCGACCTCGGCGAGCCGGTGCAGCGCGCGGTACACGGTGCTGAGACCGATCCGGTGACCGGCACCGGTCAGCGCGGTGTGCACGGCCTGGGCGGTCATCGGGTGGGTCCGGCCGGTCAGCGCGGTGAGGATGGCCTGCCGTTGCCGGGTGGTGCGTACCCCGATTGCCGGCAGCGACGCGTCGGCGGGGGGCGCGGTCTCGGTCATCGCCGGTCAACCGCGCCGGCCGACATGGACACTGCGCGCCTCGAGAAGGAACACGTCGCGGCGGTTGCCGAGCCAGACCGGATCTTCCGAATCGAGGAGCCGGTCCCAGGTGTGCAGATCGCCGGGGGTGAGCAGGCCGGTGTCGCGGAGCCGGCCGATGCGACTGGCGAGGCCGTTGACGACAGCGCGCCGCTGGGGCGGCGCAAGCGGCGGGGACAACTCGGAAAGGGTGGTCGCGGTCGTGCCGAATCCAGGCCGGCACGGCGCAGAGCCTCGTCCCAGCCGTACGGCATGGGTCGGCTGCCGGTAGCGCGGCGCGCATACGGGCGAACCAGCGGTCCTCGGCGGTGTGCAGCCGCAACTCCAGCCCGGGCTCGCCGACGCCAAGGTCCCAGGGCAGATGACGGGCGGGGAGGCCACCCTCGGCGAGCGCCAGCCGCCCGCCGCGAGCCAGCAGGGCGGCCAGGGCGTCGACGGCGCGTTGCTGGTCACCAAGGTGGTGCACCATGGCCGAGGCCCACACAAGATCAGCCTGCCCACCGGCCGTCTCCCGCAGGACGTTGACGTCATCGATGTCGACGAGCTTGACCTCGATGCGGATCCGCGGGTCCGCCCATTCGCGGTGAATCCGCGCCCGGGCCGCCTCCACGATTGCCGGTGACATGGTGTGCTCATGCCGCGACGCCAACGACAATCGTGGGCGTTACTGTGTGTGAGGAGAAGTATGTCTCTCACCGTGTCACCGGGCCTGTTGCGCGCCGCAGAATCGGGACCTGTCGATGATGAGGAGTTCGTGGCCTGCGTCCGTGAATCGTTGCCGTACGCCTGGCAGGTCGTCAGCCGCGTGGCGGCCGACTGGAGTCGTCCGACGTCGACTTCGCCGACAACGTCGTCCCACCGCCGCGCGAGGCCGAACGCGGCCAACTCCTACGCGCCCTGGCCAGCGACGCCATCCGGTCCAGCCTGGAGCACCACTTCGGTGTCAAACTGGCCTTCCAGAACTGCCACCGTGTCGCGGCGTTCCGGCTCTCCGCCGTTGACTCCGACGCCTACCGCCGCTTCGTCTCCGTACGGGGCCAGTTGCTCAACCAGTCTCCTGAGCTGCGCGACTGTTGAGCCGGACACCGCCCGGCAAGCGGGGCCGTGACGCGGAGGTCTTGGGACGACGAGCCGGTAGCCGGCACCGGGCCTCGATCACTCTCGCCCGACGAGGCCATTGATTACTGCAGTCTTGCGTTCGACTTGCCGTGGCTCGCCGAGAAGCCTCGGGACGAGGGAACCACCGCCGCCGCCGCTGGAGCGGCGAAGCACACCACCGCGCAGACGGCCAGAACCACGGTCGCGCCAAACTGGTCGATCGCGGGTGCGATGAGCGCAAGACCGACCGGTGCGAGTCCGTAGGAGAGCAAGAAATCGAGTGAGGACACCCGGGCGAGTTTGGCGGGCTCGACCTCGCGCTGGGTGGCGGTGAACCAGGGAACATTGAACAGCTCGATGCCAATGCCGGCGAGCACATACGCGGCGAAGATCACTACGGGGTTCACCGGCAGCAGCAGGCTCAGCGGCACGAGTCCATAGAGCGCAAGCCCGGCCAGCGCGGACCAGCCCTGGGCCCGGGGCCGCCATCTCGCAATGATCATGGCACCGACGAGGGCGCCGATCGTGTAGGTGGTCATCGCGGCCGCCAGGACGGCCTCGCTGCCGAAGCGGTCCCGGCTGACCAGTGGCAACACCACGAAGGTGGCCGAGTACCCGGTGGCGATCACCGCAGTCAACGCGGCCAGGCCGGCAACGAACCAGGGATGCCTACGGGCTTCGCGCAATCCGTCGACGAAGTCGGCCAGAATGTTCGGCCTGGTGGTCGAAGGTGGAGGCGAATCGTTCCCCGGGGGAGGAACCAAAGCGGCCACCAACCACAGGGCGCCGACGCCCCACAGCAGCACCGGCGTGGAGACGGCTACGGCCAGCAGCGCGGTAAGCGTCGGCGCCACCAGGGTGGTGACCCGGACCGCGAGGGTGATGGCGGCGTTGGCCTGTTGCCGCTGTGGCTCGGCGACCACCTCGGCGGTCAGTGCCTGGAAAGCTGGGCGGCACGCGCCCTGACCAGCGCCCATTACGAACGCCGCGGCTGCGGCCACCAACAGCGACCGCTCCAGACTCATCGCCATCACCGGCGTGGCGAGTGCGGCCGTCAGCCCGGACCAGAGCACCGTCTTCCTCCGGGAGTACCGGTCGGCCAGCACACCGGCGACCGGCATGGCGGCGACAAAACCCACTGTGCGCGTGGCCAGGAGAACTCCGAGCCCGACGCCGGTCAGTGACCGGTCGAGGACTGCCAGACCGAGGATGAACGGCAGTGCCCACGTCGCCACGCCGGAGGCCATCGTGCCGGTCCAGAGCCGGACGAAGGACGGGCTTCGCAGCAGGGGGGTCGGCGCGGGAGTGACCGCCACGGCGTTGTCAAGCATGTGTACGTTCTCCAGTCACGGATGACGTCAACCCGCGACGGCTGTCGCGTCAGCTGTTCGCGGGGCGGTGGCAGCCAGGTAGGTGATGCGGAGAGTGCCCGCGGTGGGCTCACGGTCGACCAGTACCTCAACGCCGTATACCGATCTGATCAGTTCGGTGGTGAGCACTGCCGCGGGCGTGCCGGCGGCAAACACCTGCCCGTGGTCGAGGACGACGACGTGGTGGCAGTAGCGTGCAGCGAGATTGAGGTCGTGCAGGGCGACGACACAGGTGACCCTCAGCGATCCGAGCAGTTCGAGCAGTTCGAGCTGGTAGCGGATGTCGAGATGGTTGGTGGGTTCGTCGAGCAGGATCTCCCGGGGCTCCTGGGCGAGGGCACGGGCGAGTTGAGCGCGTTGTTTCTCGCCTCCTGACAGGGTGTGCCAGCTCTGGCGCTGCTTGTCGGTGATACCGACCCGTTCCAGTGCCGCATCGATGATCCGCTGATCGTGCTCGGTCAGTGCGTCGAAGCGGCCCCGGAACGGTGTGCGGCCGAGCTCGACGACCTGCCGGACGCTGACGTGGTTGTGGGCGGTCACGTCCTGCTCGACGACGGCGAGCCGCCGGGCGAGCACCCGGCGGCTCAGGTCGCGCAGGCTGGTGTCGTCGTATCGGACGGTGCCGGTGTCGGGGCGGCGCAATCCGGCGAGCAGGCGCAGCAGTGTCGACTTGCCGGAGCCGTTGGGGCCGAGAAGCCCGACAACCTTTCCGTCGTGAGCGGCCATCTCGATGTTGTCAAGCAGCTGATGACCCTTGACCGACCAGGAGATTTCGGTGGCGTTGATGCGGCCCATCAGGACTCCAGACGCTTGAGGACCAGCGCGAAGGCCGGCGCGCCGAGGAGCGCGGTGATGACGCCGGCGGGCAGTTCGTGTGGCGTGAACGCCGTTCGGGCGAACGTGTCCACCCAGATGAGCAGGATGGCGCCGACGACCGCCGACAGCGGAAGCAACGTGCGGTGCATCGGGCTGACCAGGATGCGGACCGCGTGCGGGACGAGCAGGCCGACGAAGCCGATCGCGCCGGAGGCGGCCACGGCGGCCGCCGTGATGAGAGAGGTCAGCACCATCAGCCAGATGCGGACCGCTGTGACGTTGACGCCCAGGGCTGTTGCGGAGTCCCAGCCGAAGGTGAAGGCGTCCAGGGAAGACGCGAAGAAAAGGATGGCCACCACCCCGGCCAGGATGATGACGGCGGTGAAATTCACTCCGTCCCATCTGGCACCCGCGAGGGTACCGAGCAGCCAGTAGGTGAAGCCGCGGGTGGAGTTCGCATCCCCGCTGATCATGAGGATGAGCGAGGTGACGGCGGCGAAGAACTGGGAGACGAGCACACCGGTGAGCACCACCCGGGTGGGGCTGGCGATGCGTCCTCCACCGAGCAGGAGCAGCAGCAGGCCGAAGGCGAGCAGGCCGCCGATGAAAGCTCCGGTTGACAGCGAGATGCCGCCACCGATCCCGAGAAGGATGACGGCAACCGCCCCGGTCGAGGCGCCGGAGGAGACACCCAGCAGGTAGGGGTCGGCTAGCGGGTTCCTGGTTATCGCCTGCAGGACCGCTCCCGAGACGGCCAATGCTGCGCCGACCAGCGCGGACAGCAGCACGCGCGGGAAGCGTGACTCCCAGATCAGCGCGTCCAGCAATCTCGGCAGCGGCGGGTTCGGGGCGATCTCGCCCAGGCCGATATGCCGCAGGATCGTGGAGACGACATCAAGAGGGCTGATGTTCGCACTGCCGAACAGGGACGCCGCGATGATCGACGCCAGCAGCCCGACTGTGGCTAGGAGGATGATGGCCGCCACCGAGGCGCGCCGAAGACGAGATGGCGCCGGCTTGACGCCGGCGATCGGGTTCGAGGCGCGCCTGGCGGCTTTGTGCAGGTTCGTCGTCATGGTCGTCGGCCGCTCACCGGAACTTGTTCAGGCCTTCGACCAGGGCGGGAACCATCTCCACACTGCCGTAGGAGGGGTCCATCTGGGCGCCGGGGATGGTGATGAACCGGTCGCCTGTCACGGCGCCGAGCTTGCTGGTGAGCGGGTCCTTCTTGAGCAGGGCGATTTTCTCCGCCGCGGTGTCGTTGGGCTCACCCCTGGTCAGGTCGGCCAGGATGATGACGTCGGGATTCCGGGCGGCGACCTCGTCCCAGCTCACCTCGGCCCACTTGGTCTTCGCGTCGTCGAAGATGTTCTTCACCCCGACGAGGTCGGAGACGTGCTGCGGCAGGCCGCCAGGGCCCGCAGCCCACGGCGTCCCGTCGTAGGTGGAGTAGAACCACAGCACCGACAGTGGCTTGTCCTTGTTCTTCATGGTGCCTACCGCCTGGTCCACCAGGGCCCTCTGTTCAGCCGCCAGCTTCTCCCCGGCATCCGGAACACTCATGATCTTGGCCAGGGCGCGGTACTCGTCGTACAACATGTCGAAGTCCGCGTCCGGCACGCTGACGTGGTAGCTGCAGTCGAACTCGGTGACGTAGGTTGCCACACCCAGGTCGTGCAACTGCTCGCGATCGCCGGCCTGCTCTGCGGTGAGGAAGCTCCCGAAACCGCTGTAGACGAAGTCCGGCTGCGCTTCCAGCAGCTTTTCGTGCTTGACCGGCTCTCCGCGTGGACCCAGTTGCGGGATCTTTCCGTACGGCTCGGCCATCTCGGCCGGTGGCTTGTAGATCTCGTAACCCGATCCGACGACCCGGTCACCCACCCCGAGTTTGATGAGAATCTCGGCTGCCGTCTGGTTCAGCGTGACGACCCGTTGTGGCGCCGCTTCGAAGGTGACGTCGGTGCCGCAGTTCTTCATGGTGAGCGGGTAGGTCGTTCCACCCGGTGCCGCTGACGCCGCCGGAGCGGGCGCGCCGGAGGGCTCGCCGCTCGAACACCCCGCGAGGACCAGCATCACCGCAGCAGTCATGACTCTGATACCCGTTGTCGTTTTCATCAGTGGCAGGCTAGCAGCCCGCGCGGCGGCAGCGAAGGGCCACAGCGGGCAATTCCATTCAGGACGACAACGACGGCACCCCTCTGTGAGGTCATCATGAGGAAGCGACCAGCATCGATTGCCTATTGCACATGGTTATCAAGTCTAGTAGACATGGCGAGGTGACCACGTCGCAATCAGTAACTGAGTCGATGCTGAGCGAAGTCCACCCCTTCGCGCTCACCGCCCTTCGGCATCCCACGGTCTCCACGCTTGTGGACGGCCATCGAGCCCTGCTTGCCGAACTCCTGGACGGCCTGGGTTCACCGCTGCACGTCGTGCTGCCGGAGGTCTTCGAAGAGAACATCGCGGTGCTGCGGCAGGCGTTCGCCGAGACGGGCGCTGACGTCGAGATCCTGTTTGCCAAGAAGGCGAACAAGGCCGACTGCTTCGTCCGGTCGGCCGCCGCGGCCGGCATCGGAGTCGACGTCGCCAGCGCCGCCGAACTGGTCAAAGCCCTGGCCGGTGGAGTGCCCGGACACCGGATCGGCATCTCCGGCCCGGAGAAGGACGACACTCTGCACTCTCTCGGTGTCCAGCACGACTGTCTGGTCGCCGTCGATTCGGTCAGCGAACTCCGCCGGCTGGCCGCCACCGCGAGAGTCGCGCATCGACAGGTCAGGGTGCTGCTGCGGGCTCGGACCGGGAGCCAGCCGGGAAGTCGCTTCGGCATGGCCGCAGCCGAGCGTGACGCGGCAGTCGATCAGTGTTTGGAGCTCATCGAACACGTGAGCCTCCGCGGATTCTCGTTCCACCTCAACGGCTACTCGCCCGAGGAACGGGCGGCGGCGGCGAACGAGATGATCGGATACTGCCTCGACGCCAAGCGGCGCGGCGCACAGGCCGCCGACCTGGTCAACATCGGCGGTGGTCTACCCATGCGGTACGTCGATCCGCGGCTCTGGGACGAGTTCCTTCAGCACAACGAGCCGGCCCACTACCACGGGACCAAGACGTCCAGAGGTCTCCACTTCTATCCGTACGGAGGACTGCCCACCACCCAGGCCGCACACATGATCATGAACCATCCCGTCGACGGCGACGAGAGCCTGTCGGCGAAGGCCGTCCGCACCGGCATCCGCTTCATCGTCGAGCCGGGCCGCTCGCTGCTGGATCAGGCCGGCTTCACCGTGTTCCGCGTGCAACAGGTCGAAGACCGGCGCGACACCGACGGGTACGCCATCGCCACCGTCGCGGGCAACAGCCTGAGCCTCTGCGAACAGTGGTTCAACACCGACTATCTGCCGGACCCCATCCTGCTCTCCGCCCAGTCTGTTGCCGACGAGGAGTTCCCGGCCTGCGTCGCGGGCTCGACCTGTCTGGAGAACGACATGGTCACCTGGCGCAAGATCGGGTTCGCCCGGCCGGTACGCCCCGGTGACCACCTCGTCTACCTCAACACCGCCGGCTACCACTCAGACTTCCTCGAATCCCGGTTCCACGACACGGCGCTGCCGTTGAAAGCGGTCCTCCGGCTCGGTCACGGATCACCGCGCTGGCGACTGGACGGAATCTGAGCAACCTCGACACGAAGGAGAACCCGCGCATGTCACAGAGCTACGCCGCCCCCGGACAGCTGTGGTTGCTGCCGCAGTCGGAGCAGGAAGGGCTGAATTTCGACTACCGGCAGGTACTCGAGGTCGTCGAGGGCGCCTACCGCGCTCTGCGGGAGAACGGGTCGAACAACCCGGTCAAGACGGTGATCGAGGACCCGGACGATCACTCGCTCAGCTACTCGATGGTGGCCCGGGACGGCGGCAGCGACACCGTGTGTTTCAAGGCCGTCTACGAGTTCGACCCGAGCCGCCGCCGCGATGACTACCGGTTCCACTCGTTCATCTTCATCGCCGACGACACCACCGGGACGCCCATCGCACTGATGGACGTGGTGAAACTGGGGCCGTTGCGGTCGTCGGCCAGCAGCGCGTTGTTCGCCCGCGCGGCCTGCCCGGACGCTCGCACCGCCCTGGTCATCGGCACCGGCGTTCAGGGGCAGATGGCCCTGCCGATGCTGGTCGCGGCGCTTCCGAATCTGGAGCGGTTGCAGGTGTGCGGCACCTATGCCGACGGTCTACGGGCCGTTCAGAACAGTGTCGACGGTCGCGAGGTGGAGATCGTGGACGACCTCCAGAAAGCCGCCGGCGAAGCGGACATCCTGATCGGCGCCTCCGGTCTGTCCGTGACGAAGGTGGTCCAGCGCGACTGGGTCAAGCCCGGATCGATCTCCGTCCTGCTCGGCTACGGCGTACACGACGTGTTCCACGGCGCCGACTACCGGATCGCCACCGACATCACGCAGATGAAGGTCACCTGCGGCAAACTGCGAGGCCCGGACGGGAGCCTGCCCCCGATCGACGGCGAGCTGCCCGACATCCTGCTCGGCCGGACACCGGCTCGACGTGAGTCCGGCGATGTGGTCTTCGCCTACAACAGCGGGATGGCGGTCACCGACGCCGCGCTGGGCCGGTACATCGCCGACCTCGCGCTGGCGGCCGGGCGTGGCCAGCGGGTCGATTTCTGGTGAGCGCGGTCGAGGCCGGTGCCGTCGCGGCGGCGACCTCGGCATCCGTGGTGCGCCGGGTGGTGGCGGGCCTGCCCGCCTACGATCCCGGCGCCGACCCGGATGCGGTGGCAGTCCTCAGCGGCGCCGCCCACGTGATCAAGCTGTCCAACAACGAAAGCCCGTTCGGCTCCTCGCCGGCGGTGGCCGAAGCTGTACGCGGGCGTCTGGACAGCGGCGTCTCCCGCTATCCCGACCCCACCGGAAGACGGCTGGCGGAGGCTGTCGGGGAGCGCCTGGCGGTACCTGCCGAGCGCGTCGTCCTCGGCAACGGTTCGGAGAACATCCTGGAGTTGCTGTGCCAGGCGGTACTCGATCCGGGCGACCTCGTGACCACTCAGGCACCGGGCTTCAGCCTGCACGAGATCTTTCCCCGCATGGTGGGCGCCCGGGTCGAGAAAGTCCCGGTCACCGAGGAGTTCGGGTTCGACCCATCCGCCTGGCGTGACGCGCTGGCCGCGGGCCCGAAACTGGTCTTCCTCGCCAATCCCTGCAATCCGACCGGCGCGATGCTCAACGTCGGCGAGTTGGCGCACCTCGTGGCCGAGACCCCGGAGTCGGCTCTGCTGGTGCTCGACGAGGCGTACTGCGAGTTCGCCCGGCCCGACCCGGGCTATCCCGACGGGCTGGCGCTGCTGCGCGAGCAGCACCGGCCGTGGATCGTCCTGCGCACCTTCTCCAAGGCGTACGGCCTGGCGGGTGTCCGGGTGGGATACGGCGTCGCTTCCGACACCGCCCTGGTCCAGGCACTGGACCGGGTTCGCGCACCCTACAACGTCAACCAGCTGGCTCAGGACGCGGCCATCGCCGCGCTGGGTGACCACGCGCACCTGGCGGAGACCGTCCGCCGGACCGGCCTCGAGATCGCTCGGGTCACGGACGGGTTGCGCGAGGCGGGCTTCCGCGTAGCACCGTCGTCGGCCAACTTCGTGTTCATCGACACGGGCTGCCGCTCGGACTGGGTGGCACAGGAGTTGCACCGCGTCGGGATCGTCGTCAAGGCCTGGCGTGAGCCGGGGTACGAGAACTTTATCCGAGCCTCATTGTCGCTTCCCGAGGACAACGACGTCTTTGTGCGTTGTCTGATGCGAATCTGTGCGAAGGGTGAGCAATGATCAGGGACAAGGTATCCGATCTGATCGGGCGGACGCCGCTGCTCAGACTGTCGGTGCCGGGTGGGGCGGGAACCGTCCTGCTCAAGATGGAGCAGTACAACCCCACCGGTACCGCCAAGATCCGGATGGCCAGGAATATGGTGGACGAGGCCGAGGAGCAGGGGCTGCTCGCCCCCGGCGGGTGGCTGGTCGAGGCCACCTCCGGCAACACCGGGATCGGCCTGGCGCTCATCGCCGCTGAACGCGGCTACAAGTTCACCGCCGTGGTGGACAACCATTCCAGTGTCGACAAGCTGCGCGGGATGCTCGCCTACGGCGCCGAGCTGCTGAACGTCGGTGGAGACGACAACGGACTGGCCACCGCCGAGCGGTACGCCACGGCTCGCCGGCTCGCGGCCGAGCAAGGCGCGTATTGCACCTCGCAGGACAGTAATCCGGGAAACCCGAACGGATACCGGCCGCTCGCCCGCGAACTGTACGACGATCTGGGCGAGGACATTCACTACCTGTATGGGGCTGTCGGCACCGGGGGGTCGCTCTGCGGCACCGGTCGTGTCCTGCGGGAACGCATCCCGGAACTGCGGATCGTCGGTGTCGAGCCGGTGGGCTCCGTGAATTTCGGCGGGGAGGAGGCTCCGTACCACCAGTCAGGCACCGGGACGCCGGTGGTGTCGGAGATCTGTGACACCCTCGACTACCGCATGATCGACGAGGGGATCAAGGTCAGCGACTCGGAGGCCTTCGAGACCTGCCGTTACCTGGCCCGGAATTTCGGCATCCTCGTGGGCGGCTCCGCGGGGGGCGTGGTCTACAAGGCGCTGGAGCGTGCGCAGAGCGTAGGACCGGAGACCACCATCGTCGCACTGGTTTGCGACGGTGGTGAGAAGTACCTCGACACCGTCTTCAACGACGAGTGGATGGCGGCCAACGGCTTGTTTGACGCGCGGGTCGTCGACCGGCTCGCATCGATGCTGCGTCGCGCCCCGGCCGACCGAACCGGACAGACACCCGAGCAGGTGCACTAATCAAAAGCGTGGCTTGTCGCCTGAAAGGATAACGGTTTCCGTTATCGTAAGCGACGGTAGGGCCGACTCACGATGGCCGGTTTCTGCGGTCGGGTGATCTCGTCAGTGTGGAGGTGTCGGCGTGTGGTCGACGGTGAAGTTGTTCCTAGGCCTGCGACCGCGGTCATGGGTGGAGATCGCCGGCCTGGTCGGGCTGATGTTGCTGGTGACAGCGACCTATGTCGGCCAAGGCCTGATGATCGCGGACCTACTGTCCACGGTCTTCTCGTCGGCCGACATCGCCGGCCTGGCGACGCCGCTGGTGGTGATCGGCGTGCTGCAGGTGCTGCGGATCGCGCTGATCGTGGTGCGGGACTCGTGGGCGCCGCGGGTGTCGGCCCGGGTCAAGGAGGCGGTGCGTGAAGGACTGACCCTGAAGTTGATGGAGATCGGTCCCGGGCAGGCGCAGCGGATGCGTACCGGTGACCTGCAGTCGACGCTCGTGGACTCCGTGGAGTTGCTCGATCCGCTGCTGAGTCGGTTCGTCCCGACGGTGCTGGCGTCGGTGCTGGGCTCCTGTCTCGCTGCGATGTACGTGATAGCGGTGGACCCGGTGGTGGGTCTGGTCGTGCTGGCGTGTGCGCTGCTTGCCCCGTTGTCCAAGCTGGCCGGAGAGAAGTCGATCAGGGAACGTGGCAGCCGCTGGACGGTCTCCTACCGAAGCATGTACTCGGAGAGTCTGGACGCTGTTCAGGGGATGGCGACACTGAAGGCATTCAATGCCAGCGGCCGGCGTGGTCGAGAGTTGATCGAACGCGGGGAGGCGTTCTGCCGTGACTCCATCGGGCTGATGGTGGCCTGGTGCGGCACGTCCAGTATCGGCGCGTTGATGGTCCCGATCGGCACCACGGCCGCGGTGGGCCTGGGCGCCTGGCACGCTGCCACCGGCTCGGTGAGCGTCGCGGGCTTGTTCACGATTCTGATGCTCACCCGCGAGACGTTCCGGCCCATGACCGAACTGGAGGCGGCCTACCACTCGGCCTACTACGCCATCCCAGCCGGCCGCGCGGTCGCCGACGTGCTGAATCTGGAACCGGTGGTGAAAGACACGGCAACCACGGCACCGGAATGGCCCTGCGATCCTCCGGGCCTGGAGTTCCGCGATCTCCGATTCTGTTACCCGACCCGGCGGGCGCCGGCACTGGACGGGTTCAACCTGGTCATAACGCCGGGCGAACGGGTGGCCATCGTGGGACGCTCGGGAGCGGGTAAGAGCACCATCATCGGGTTGCTCATGCGCTACTTCGACACCGACGCCGGATCCATCCGCATCAATGATCGCGACATCCGTGAGCTACCCCTGCGTAACCTGCGATCGATGATCGGCGTGGTCTCACAGGACACCTACCTGTTCCACGGCACCGTTCGCGACAACCTGCTCCTGGCCAGACCCGACGCCACCGACGAGGAGATCCGACGTGCGGTGACCGCTGCCCAGGCCGCCGACTTCATTCCCCGCCTGCCCCGGGGCCTCGACACCGTCGTCGGCGAACGCGGCCTGAAACTGTCCGGCGGCGAGCGGCAGCGCATCGCGATCGCGCGTGCGCTTCTCAAGGACGCTCCCGTGCTCGTGCTCGACGAGCCGACATCGAGTATCGACGCCGCCAATGAAGCGGAGATCACCCAGGCTCTCGGTGACCTGACCCTCGGTCGGACGACGATCATCATCGCGCACCGGCTGTCCACCGTGCGCGGCGCCGACCGGATCGTGGTGATGGAGTCCGGCAGGGTGGTCGAATTCGGCAGCCACCCCGACCTGGTGGCACGCAAGGGCCTTTACGCCGAACTCGTCGCTACCCAGGCTGGTGCGCTCGCATGACCTTGACTGTCCACACTCATTCCCACGACCACGACCACGACCACGACCACGACCACGACACGGGAGACGGGCACGGCCAATCGCTGATCACCAGGCTGAGGAGCCTGATGCCCCTCCTGGGCGAGCACCGCCGGCTCATCGTGGTGGCCTATCTGGCCGGCGCGCTGCACCAACTGCTCCTGCTCGCCTCATCCGGCATCGGTGCCTACGTGGTGGCACGAGCCGCCACGGGAGCCCCGCTGGACCAGCTCACCGGCTGGCTGATCGCACTCGGCGCCCTCATCGTGCCGCTGGTCGTCCTGAGCATTGCCGACAGCACTTACGCACACATCGCTGCCTTCCGCGCGCTGGCCGACACCCGGGCGAAGGTGTACACCGCCTTCGAACGGCTCTCGCCCGGCTACATGCTCGAACGGCGTTCCGGCGACCTCGGCTCCGCCGCGGTCGCAGACGTCGAACAGATCGAGCTGTTCTTCGCCCACACTCTCAGTCCGCTCGCGGTCGCGTCGACCGTGCCCGTGGCGACCACCGTCGCACTCGGCTGGTTCCACTGGTCGCTGGCCTGCGTCCTGGTTCCGGTGCTGGTACTGCTCGCGTCAGTACCGGCTTGGTTGCGGCGTCAGGCCGAACGACACGGACACGAGCTACGCGACTCGCTCAGTCAGATCAGTGCCGACAACACCGATACCTTTCAGGGTCTCCGCGAGCTGGTGAACTTCGGCGCACACGCCCAGCGACTCGGGCTGCTGCGCAAACAGAGCGTCCGGCTGGCCGAAGCGAAGTCCGCGCACGGACGCCGTAGCGGCATCGAGTACGCCGCCACAGACACCATCGCACTGCTGGGAATACTCGTGGTGCTGACCCTCGGCGCGTGGCTCGTCGTCGCGGGCGAACTCGACCGCGCTCTCTTCCCGGTCGCCGTCGTGCTCGCGGCGATGGCGATGCTGCCCGTGCTGAAGGTGACCGAGGTCGCGCGTGAGCTGTCCGTGGTGGCCTCGTCAGCGGACCGCATCAACACGTTGCTCGACGCACCCGCCCCGGTCTCGGACCTGGTCAACCAGCCACCCGAGGGCCCGATCGTGCCGCGTGTGCGCTTCGACGCTGTCACCTTCGCCTACCGCAGCGACCTGACCCCCGCAGTACGAGATGTCAGTTTCGAGATCCGCCCCGGCGATACGGTCGCCCTGGTGGGGCACTCCGGCGCAGGGAAGTCGACCTGCGCCAACCTGCTGCTGAGGTTCTGGGACGTCACCGCTGGATCTATCTCGGTGGGCGGACACGACGTTCGCGATTTCCCGCAGGAGGACCTTCGCCGCCTCATGACGCTGGTTCCGCAGGACACGTTCCTGTTCAACACCAGTCTGCGGGAGAACATCCGTCTCGGCCGCGCTGACGCCTCCGACGAGGAGGCCGAGGCCGCCGCGCGGGCCGCCCAGGCCCACGAGTTCATCACGACACTGCCGGACGGCTACGACACCATCGCGGGTGAACTCGGCGCGCTCATGTCCGGCGGTCAACGGCAACGGATCGCGATCGCCCGGGCCCTGCTCAAGAACGCCCCGATCCTGGTCATGGACGAGGCGGTGTCAAACCTTGACGCCGCGAGCGAACAGGCGGTCAACCAGGCGATGAACGAAGCCCGGCACGGCAGGACCACATTGATCATCGCGCATCGGCTCTCCACCATCAGGACGGCCGACCGGATCGTCATGCTGTCCGGGGGACGAATGATCGAGACCGGAACCCATGAGGAACTCGTGGCCGCCGGTGGCGCGTACGTCGACCTGCTCGCCTCGCAACTCGAAGGGTGAGCCTTCTTCGACGTGACCGGGGCCCGCCGACTCGGCGCAGACCGATTTATCGCCCGAAGCTCTCGCGACGTAAGGATCCATCATGCCCAAAATCCTGATCCTCGGTAGCGGACGTGACCTGGACCGCGAGCACATGCTCGCATCAGTGGCCGCCGAGCATGATGTGGTGCTCGCCCAGGAGTCTCTGGCGACCTGGGAGATCCGCTACGCCGACTCGGTTCACCGGATCGCCGCCGACGACCTGACGTCCGTGCTACTACTGGCTCGGAAAGAGTCCGTAGATGCGGTGCTGACCTGGGAGGAGGCCTGGATCGAGACCGCCGCGGCCACCACCAGCGCGCTGCGGCTACCCGGTCATCCCGTGCCGTCGGCCCGCGCCTGCCGGGACAAGCACCGGCTGCACCAGGCATGGGCCGCCGCGGGGGTGCCGTCGGCTCAGTCAGTCCTGGTCACCGACGAGGTTCAGGCCCTCCGCGCCGCCGCCGAGCTGGGGTACCCGGTCGTGGTCAAGCCGCGTTCGGGGACCGGCGGCACCGGGGTGCGGCTGGTTCGCAGCCCGGCGGATTTGGCCCGCGCCTATGCCGGGGCGGCCGGCGACGACGGCGCTCTGGTGCAGGAGTACCTGGACGGGCCGCAAATCAGCGTCGAGTCAGTGCTGGTACACAGCGGCCGGTTGCACGTGGTCGCGGCCGGAAGCCGGCACGTCGGACCAGGGCCGGGACTCGCGACAGCCAGCCGACTGATCTCAGTTCCTCAGCAGGCCGAGCACCTGGCCTCGGTACGCCGTGCCGTCGATGCCGCCCACGCCGCGCTCGGGCTGTGCGAGGGCGTCACCCACACCGAGGTACGGATGACCGCCGACGGACCCCGGTTGATCGGGCTCAACGCCCGGCTCGGTGGTGACCTGATCTCCCGGCTGGTGCCCTTGGCCACCGGCGTCGATCTGGTCGCGGCGGCGGTCGACACGGCGCTCGGGAGACAACCGCGGCTGCGGCACACGCGGCGACGTACCGCCGGAATCATCTTCCGTTACGGTGACACCGTCGAAGACACCGTACCCACGAGCCGACCCGCTCGGCTGCCCGACGGTGTCGAGTCGCTGTGGACGGCGCCGGAGGCCCCGGCGGCCCGATTCGGCGGCCGAATCGGGCATGCCATTGTGGTGGCTGACGACTACACCACCTGCCAGGTCCAGTTGGAAAAGGCGTACGCGGCGCTGCTTCCGGACTTCGGGTCGGCGATTGCCGTCCTTCCCGGCAGCGAGCCGTCGGCCAGCATCTCGGACGGAACCCTGGTCACCTGAGCGAAGGTGGGGTGCTGCGGCCCTCCAGCCGTAGGTGAAGGTCCACCGGGATCACCGGCGGAGGCAGGCGTACCTTCGTGTTTCTGCTCCGGCCGCGAGTGGTCGACGCTAAGTCCTGTGTTCGGCGGCACTGAGTGGTTCGCCGGTGACGGAGCCCGGTGTGGCGTCGTCGCGGGCCGAGTCCAGGCGACACCTCACACGTTCATGAGTAGCAGCATGGTTCCCATGCCAGCGGCCATGACGGAGTAGCTGAGCGAGTGCAGCCGGTGGCGAGACGCCGTCATGGTGCGGTACAGCCACCACAGGGCGGTGGCGGCGGCGAGTACCACGAAGGCGATGTTGACCGTGTCCGCCCACGCCGGTGTCGGCACGGGTACTCCGCCGGAGGCGCCGCCGCCGTGGGAGTGCCCGGCGCCTGCGCCGCCGGTTCCCAACTCGGACATGAGTGTGGGCATGGCCGCGAGCATCCAGATCATCGCCACGTCCATCGCGGCGTGACTGACCAGATCGGCTCGGTCCGATGCATGCCGGGTGCGTCGGTAGGCGGGTAGCAGCGCGAGGGCGAGGATCGCGAAGACCGCGATCTGTGCCCAGGCGACCGCGCCCTCCACCATCACCCAGACCATGAGGATCATCGCCGCGCTCATCACGCCGTGGTTGATGCCGACCAGTTCCTCATCGGAGAAGGGCTGGTCACGGGAAACCGCCCGGCGGCGGACGACGAGGTCGGCGACGCAGACGAGACCGGTCAGCAAGAAGACGACCGTCAATACGGGAACCCATGGGGCCTCGAGCACGACTACAACTTAGACCATGTGAACCGGGCGACCGGCGACGCTTGAAAGGCCCACCTCGATGACCGTCTCAGAGACCGAAGCGCCACCTCCCGCGGAGACGCCCGCGCCTACCGCGAGAGTCCGCAGGACGAACTGGTTCGCCGCGTTCTGGCGCTGGCACTTCTACGGTTCGATCATCGTCATCCCGGTGCTTTTCGCCCTTTCCGTCACCGGCATGATCTACATGTTCCGCGACGACGTGGACTCCCTCACGCATCCCGGGGTGCTGAAGGTTTCCGTGGTCGAGGGTGCCCAGAGGGTCACGCTGTCCGCCCAGGAAGCGGCTGTTCGCGCTGAGTTCCCGGATCGTTCGATCCTGTCCGTTCAGGACGGCGTCGGCGACCGTGCCACCCTGTTCGTCGCCGCTCAGGAGGACGGCAGCACCACGAACGTCTACGTGAACCCCTACACCTCCGAGGTCACCGGCGCGCTCAGTCAGGACCAACTCGTCTCCACCTGGGCCGAGCGCATCCACGGTGACCTGCTCATCGGCGACGGTGGCGTGGGAGACCGGATCGTCGAGCTCGGCGCCTCCTGGGGGATCGTGCTGACGATCACCGGGTTCATCATCTTCTTCCTCGGCCGTAAGGCCCGCAGCGGCGCCCAGGCCAAGGGCAGACGCGGTGCCCGGGTCCGTGGCTGGCACGCCATCGTCGGGCTCCCCGTGGGCCTCGGCGTCCTGCTGCTCGTCATCTCCGGCCTGCCGTGGACCGGCTTCTGGGGCGCCAAAGCGTCGGAACTCGCCGTGCACGGCAACATCTCGCTCTGGGGCGAGGATCCCGGTGCCGAGTCCACCATCCGGCAGCAGATCGAGAACAGCGACGGCCAGTCGGCGCCCGCCGGATGGGCCTCCGGCAACGCGCCGCAGGGCACCAGCACCGGCGCCGGCACACCGATCTCGATCGACAAGGCCGTCGCCACGGCGCAGGCACAGGGCGCTCCCGGGCCGTACCTGATCATGTATCCCGAAGGCGAAACAGGCGTCTTCAGCGTGATGAGCAGCCAGTGGTACAACGTCGGCAACCCCGCCGAGTCCGACGTCACCCAGGAGACAACGGTCCACGTCGACCAGTACAGCGGCGAGAAGGTCGGCCAGTACAGCTATGCCGACTACAGCGCCATGGCCAAGGTCGTGTCCCACGGAATCGCCCTGCACGAGGGACGGCGTCTCGGCGTCGCCAACGAGATCCTGTCCACGCTGTTCTGCCTCGCCGTGATCTTCATGTGCGTCACCGGACCGATGATGTGGTGGACCCGCCGCGGCACCGCCTCCGGGATGGCCGCACCCCGCGGGGAACTTCCGATCTGGGGCAACTGGCTCCTGCTCGCCGCGATGGCCGTCCTCGGCGTGTTCCTGCCCCTGTTCGGTCTGTCGCTGCTGGTGATCCTCGCACTGGACCAACTCCTGATTCGCCGGGTGCCGGCACTCAGGAGCTTCTTCGGTACGGTGTGAACCTCGGCGACGGCCCGGCCTGATCTGTCCGGCGTCACGTCAGACACTCCTGGTCGTCCCTCTCGATGGTGTGCAGCCACTCGACGTGGCCGGTCCGCTGGCTGCGTTCGCGGTGGCTGCACACTTCGTCGAGTGCGTAGGGCGGGCCGCCCAACGTCGGAGGTGCCGCGTCGATGAGGGCGCGGCGTCATCGGCACGTCATGCCGGTCCCGTCCTGCCCGGTTTCAGGCTTACTGGTGCAGATGTGCGCGTTGCCCCTCGCGGTCGAAGATCATGATCAGCTCGGCCGGCTCGTCGAGGGCTGTCATCGAGTGCGGGGTCATCGTCGAGAACTCGGCTGCCTCGCCCTTTTCGACTTCGATCTGCCGCTCACCGAGCCACAGCAGCACCCTGCCATCGAGCACGAGGAACCAGTCGTACCCGGGATGGACCCGCTGGGCCGGCATCGTCGCCTCGGGCTCTAACCGGACCTTCATCGCCATGGTGCGTCCGTCGACGCGGCTCAGCGGCCACGTGGTGCGCGAACCCGAACGGTGCTGCACGGGGCGGATCACCACGTCCTCGTCGCTGGTTGGCTCGAAGAGGACGTCGAGGCTTACCTGTAGCGCGTTGGCCAAGGGCACGAGCACATCGAGGCTGAGTGTCCGTTTGCCCGTTTCGACCCGGCTGATCGTCGACGGGCTGAGGTTGGTGCGTTCGGCGAGTTCCTCGAGGGAGTAGCCGAGCGTGGTGCGGATGCTCCGCAGCCGGGTGCGCGCCAGCCGCTCCACCTCACTGCGGTCGTTCATCTTCTCAGCATGAGGGTGTTTTGCGGATCTCGCAAGCGGCCTGTCAGATACCGCCAGAGGTTCCTACGCTTGACGCATGACAGATCATGCCCACGGAGCCTCCGAACACACACCGCACCAGAGCATCGTCCGGAAATGCGACGTCGCCGTCATCGGCGGATCAGCGGCCGGTCTGGCGGCCGCCCTGCAGCTCGCTCGTCAGCGACGCTCGGTCATCGTCGTCGACGACGGCACGCCGCGGAACGCGCCGGCGGCGCACATGCACGGCTACCTCGGACGTGAGGGCACCCCGCCCGAGGAGATGCGGGCCATCGGGCGCAAGGAGGTCCGTAGCTATGGTGGCAACGTCCTCACCGGTCGTGTCCTGGCGGTGCGGCAAGAGGAGGACGGATTCCACCTCGCCCTCTCGGGCGGGCACGGTCTCGTCGCCCGCCGGGTACTGGCCGCGACCGGCATCGTTGACGAGCTTCCCGACATCGAGGGTCTCGCCGAGCGTTGGGGCGCTCAGGTGTTCAACTGTCCGTTCTGCCACGGTTGGGAGGTCCGCGACCTGCGGGTCGTGCAGATCGTCACGACGCCGATGGGACTGCACCCGACCCAGCTGATGCGGCACCTGACCGACCGGTTGACCGTGGTGCTGCATGACGCGACGGGGATCGACCCGGCCGCGGTGCAGACCCTCGTCGCCTCCGGGGTAGCCGTGGTCGAGAGTGCGGTGCGCCGGGTGGCCGACGCCGACCCGGACGGGTCACTCGTCGTCGAACTCGCCGACGGCCGCAGCCTGCCAGCCGACGCGATCCTCACCGGGGCCCGGTTCCGTCCCCGGGTCGAGATGCTCGCCGGGCTGGGCATCGACATCACGGCTCACCCCAGCGGACTCGGTGATCTCGTCGCGGTCGACTCCACCGGACGTACCAGCGTGCCGGGCGTGTTCGCCGCCGGGAACCTGACGGACCCGAGCGCCCAGGTCCTGCCGGCCGCCGCGAACGGAAGTTGGATCGGCGCCCAGATCGCCTTCAGCCTCGCTGCCGAGGACACCACGGCGGGTGTCCGTCCCTCCGGCGTCGAGATCGAGTGGGACGGTCGCTACGGGGATCAGGAACGCGTGTGGAGCGCCAACCCGAACGGCACCCTCGTGGCGGAGGCCACGGACCTGCCCCCGGGGCGGGCGCTCGACGTCGGCGCGGGTGAGGGAGCCGACGCGCTCTGGCTGGCCGAACGAGGCTGGCAGGTGACCGCCTCCGACGTCTCCGGCAGGGCACTCGACCGGATCCAGGCCGAAGCGGAACGTCGCGGGCTCGACGTGCGCACGCTGCACCGCGACGCCAACGACCCCGCCGCGTACGCAGACGAGACCTACGACCTCGTCTCGCTACAGTACGGTTCGTTCCAGCGCACGCCCGAGCAGCGCGGCCTGCGCAACCTGCTCGACGCCGTGGCCGTCGGCGGGACGCTGCTCGTCGTCGGTCACGACCTGACCTGGCTCGAGCAGCCGTCGGACCCCGGCGAGCAGACCCGCATGTACGACCCGCACGCGTACGTCACGATCGACGAGATCACCGCCGAGATCACGGCTTCGAGCGACTGGCGCATCGACGTGCACGAAACCCGTCCCCGCCCCCCGGGAGCGATCAGCACCCACCACGTCGACGACGTCGTACTGCGCGCCGTCCGACTGAACCACCGCAAGGAGTTGTAAGGCCACGCCGAAGGGGTCACCCGGCGGCCAGTCGCATTAAGAGCGCGACGAACGCGACTGCGCAGACCTGGTTGACGCGCCGTGACCAGCGGACGTCAGTCATCCGTCGGGCGAGGCGTCCGGCACCTGCGCCGAGGGCGATGTCGACGGTGACCTGCACTTTTATGAAGACGGCGCCGAGCAGAACCAGTTGCCCGGTGGGGGTCACGCGAGGGCTGCCGTGGAGAGTCCGAGCATCTCAGGCATCCTCGGTGCCGTCGAGCAGGGCACGGCGCAGGGTCAGCCGGTGCTCGCGGCGGATCTGTGCCTCGCGGTAGCGGCGCCGGTCGCCGTCGGTCTGGGGTAGCAGCGGCGGCACCGGGCGGGGGTGGCCGTTGTCGTCGACGGCGACCATGACGAGGTGGGCGGTGGCCACGTCGGTCGGTGGTACGGCGCGGTCCCACCGGTCGGCGGTGACCTTGACGGTGACCTCCATGGAGCTGCGGCCGGCCCAGGTGATGCGGGCGTCGACGTGTACGACGTCGCCGACGCGGACCGCGCGGAGGAAAGCGGTCTCGTCGATGGCGGCGGTGACGGCCGGGCCGTCGGAGTGTCGGGCGGCGACCACTCCGGCGACGGAGTCGATGAGGTTGAGGATCCGGCCGCCGTGGACCGTGCCCATCAGGTTGGTGTGGTGCTGGTCCATGATCTGCGACAGGGTCAGGTGGGAGGCCGACGGTGGTCGGCCGGCGAGAGTGGTCGTGTCGTGCACGTGGCGTCCGTTCTCGGGGAACAAGCCACCGACCCGTCGGCGCGCACGTCGAGGAACACGCCGTTGCGGCGCGTCACCCGCCCGACCCGCCCGCGAGGTCGACGGCAGCGCACACACCTTGTGTCCGCAGCGCGGGCAGGTCTTCGGACTCGTGGGCGGTGCCGGACCCGTCCGGTCTCCTACTGGCCGTCGCTTCCCAGGCCGGGGGGCCCAGTGCGTGGTGACGGCTGTCGTTCCCACTCACCGCTGCGGGGCAGTCCCGGATTCTCACCGGGTTCCCTCTTACGACGCCCCACCAGCAACGGCCGGGCGAACCAGCGCCGTCGGTCACCCTATCCCGACCCGGCCGCTCAGCGGGGCGGCCTGGTGCTCGCTGTGAGCTGTATCCCTCGGCGGTCCACCTGTGCCGGTGGCCGGTTCAGCGGGAGCGGGATGTGCTGGAGCGAGAGCGAGACCGTGGCCACGCCGCGAAGCGGCTACCCATGGTGCACGTACGGTCGCTGATTGACAGTGGCCGTGCGGCGAACGAGACTGGCGCGACAACTGAACAACCGCGTGTGCGTGCGGGGGAAGTCCGGTCGAAGTCCGGCGCTGGCCCGCAACGGTAGGCCGCCAGGGAGCATCCCTGGTGGCGAGCCCGATCACCTGCCGTACTCGCGAGTCTCTGCTCCCCACCCGTCGTGGCCCACGGGTCGGAGGCCGGCCCGCCGCAGCATCACGGCGGGCCGGGTCTCGACGACCGCCGGGCCGGAAAGGCGCCAACCGATGGTCGTTCGCCTGGGCCGGCACCGCCTGCTCGCCCTGCTCTGCGGGATACTCGCCGCCCTCACTCTCAGCACATCCACGAACGCCGCACCCGCACAGGCCGGTGCCGTCCGGACGGATGCCGCCGCCGGATGGTTGGCCCGACAGTTGGTCGACGGTGAACGTTTCGAGGCCGTCTTCGACGGGGTCACGTACCCGGACCAGGGGTTGACCCTGGACGCGGTCTTCGCGTTCGCCGCCGCCGGTGTCGCCGACGACTTCGGCGCTCAGGCGTTGGCCTGGGCCACCCGGCCGGACGTCCGCGACGGGTACATCGGCGACGGCGCCACCGAGGCGTACGCGGGCGCGACCGCCAAGCTCGCTCTCGCCGTCGCGGTTCGCGGCGGCGATCCGACCGACGTCGGCGGTGTGGATCTCATTGCCCGGCTGCGGTCGCTCCAGGACCCGGCTGGCCGGTTCACCGACCGGTCGGCGTGGGGTGATTTCAGCAACGCGTTCAGCCAGTCCTTCGCGATCCTCGCGCTGGACCGGACCGCGCAGGGCGCGCCGGCGGTCGCCGCCGGTTGGCTGGCCGGCACCCGGTGCCCGGACGGCGGCTATCCGCTGCTGCCGGAGCAGCCGCTCTGTGTCTCCGACGTGGACGCCACCGCCGTCGCGGTGCAGGCGTTGCGGGCCGCCGGCAGCCCGGCTGACGCCGCCGCGGGACTACGCTGGCTGGTCTCGGTGCAACGCACCGACGGTGGGTTCACCAACGCCGGTGGGGTCGCGAACGCCAACAGCACCGGGTTGGCGGCCCAGGCGTTGCGCGACGGCGGCCGGCCGCTGGCTTGGCTCCGGGCCCGCGTGTTCCTGGCCGATCTTCAGGTCGGGTGTGCCGCCCCGGTCGCCGACCGGGGCGCTGTCGACTTCGACGGTGGTGTCTTCGATCCCGGCACCGCCCCCCGCGCCACCGCCCAGGCTGTTCTCGGCCTGGTCGGCACCGGATTCGCCCGGCTCTCCACCGTCACCGCGACCACCGGCGCACCCACCCTGCCCTGCCGCTGACCGGCCGCAGATTCCGTCCCACCAGAAGGAGTGCTCATGTCCCAGGTCTACGATCCTGTTCGCGGGTGGCTGGCGAGCATCGCGGTGGCGGCTGTCGTCGCCGTCGGGTTGATCGCTGTCGAACCGTCTCCCCGAGCTGCGCAGGCTGCGGCGTGCACCGGGACGTCGGGGGTCACGGTGGTGGTCGACTACGGTTCACTCGGCGGCGGCGTGCAGGTGGCGTGCGCGCTCGGTGACCCGGCCACGGGGCTGGCCGCCCTGCAGGGCGCCGGCTTAACGGTGACCGGCACGCAGCGGTGGGGGTTGGCCTTCGTCTGCCGGATCAACGGGAAGCCGACCGCCGCGACCGAACCCTGCATCAACACGCCGCCGGCCGGCGCGTACTGGTCGTACTGGCACGCCTCCGGCAGCGGAGCCGCCTGGACCTACAGCACGTTGGGGGCGACCAGCTACAACCCTGCTCCTGGCACGGTCGAGGGATGGTCCTTCGGCGCCGGCGCGGCACCCAGCATCACCGCCCCCTGACCTGCGTGTAGCCGACACGGGCCGTGGACTGCCGGGTGTCGTCCGCCACCCTGGCGCCGAAAGGCGACCGGGCGGTACGGTGGCGACACCCGGCGCGCCGGGTACCCAACTGAATACGTCCCGTGCGGGGGGAAGTCGGTAGAGCCGACGCTGACCCGCAACCGTGAGCGAGAGCTGTCTCGCGAGCCGGAATGCCCCGCACAGGACGAGCGGCTTCCACTGTCGAGGTCTACAGGGTGGAGTCCGGGTAACCGAGGTACGGCATCTCGTCGCGGCCACGCGAGCGGATGCCGCCCACAGGTGCCTTCCGGAGCTTTCACCGACCGCTCTGCGAAAGGCGCCCCTCATGCGTACGTTCCCGCTCCGGCGCGTCGGCGCCGGTCTCGGCGTCGCCACCGCCACCGCGCTCGCCATCGTCGCGGCCACCCCCTTCGGCGTGGCCGCCGCGCCGTCGCCGACCCACACCGCCGCCGCTCGCGACGCCGCGACCTGGCTGGCGGGGGAGTACACCGACGGCGTCCTGCCCGGCCCGTTCACTCCCGAGGACTGGGGGTTGAGTATCGATGGCGTGATCGCGCTCGCCGCCACCGGGGTGGCCGGCTCGACTCGGCAGGCGGCGACGGCGCAGATCGCCGCGCACGTCCGGTCCTACAACAGCTACGACGACTGGGGCCTTGAGGGTTTCACCGACGGCGGTGCCACCGCGAAACTGCTCTACGTCGCCTCCGCCGCCGGCGCCGATCCCACCGACTTCGGCGGCTGGGACCTCCGTGCCGAAACCGTGGCCCTGATCGCTGCGGCCGACACCGATCACCAGCACGGCCGGATCACCAGCCGGACCACCGAGGCCACCGGCCCGGACCCCAGCAACACCTTCGATCAGTCCTTCGCCGTGCTGGGTCTGGCCCGCAGCGGCGGCGCACCGCAGGAAACCGTCAACTTCCTCGTCCGGCAGCAGTGCACGGCCGGCGGCTTCCGGCTCTATCCCGACGCCGACGGCGCGCCGTCACCGTCCTGTGACACCCAGGCCAACGCCACCCTCGACGTCGACTCCACCGCCATGGCTGTGCAGGCACTGCTCGCGACCGACGCCGCAGGTGCGGACGAGGCCGCTCAGCGCGGCGCGGACTGGCTGGTGGCCCAGCAACGCGCCGACGGATCGTTCGGCGGGTCGGGGCCGACCAGCGGCCCGAACTCCAACAGCACCGGCCTGGCCGGGCAGGCCCTGGCCGCGGCCGGGCGCGACGCCGAAGCGGCACGGGCCGCCGAATCCCTGGCCGCGCTGCAGCTCACCACCGCCAACGGTGGTGCCGCTGCGGCCGATGCCGGCGCCATCGCCTACGCCAGCGACGCGTTGACCGAGGCGGTCGCCGACGGCATCGCCGACACCTTCCGGGACCAGTGGCGCCGCGCCACCGCCCAGGCGCTACTCGGGCTGGCCCAGGTTCCGCTGAGCCGGATCGGCCTCGACGTACCGCCCTCCGGCGAGCCCACCCCATCGGTCACCGTGCCACCCACGCCGACCGCCTCATCCAGCCCGACCGGCTCACCGTCGCCGTCCGCGTCGCCCACGCCGACCACCTCGCTCACCAGCAGCCCGACACCGAGCGCCTCCCCGAGCAGCACGCCTTCCGTGCCCACCACCGCGCCGACTCCCGCTCCCTCCGTCACCAGTCCCGCCGCCGGCGGATCGGGCCGGCTACCAACCACCGGCGCGGCGATCGGCGGGTACGTGCTCATCGCCCTGCTGCTGCTCGGTGGGGGAGTAGTGCTGCTGCTGCTCGGCCGTCGGCGGGCCACGTGAGCACCCGGGCGACCCGCCTCGCCATCGCCATCGCGGTGGCCGCCGCCAGTGTCCTTCTCGGACCGTCTCCGGCAGCGGCCGCCGGCAGCGCCGGGTACTGCCCTGACGCTGCCGGCGTGACGGTGGTGGTGGACTTCAAGGAACTCGGCGGCGGTACCGTCGTCCGGTGCGCCCCGGGCGACCAGGCCACCGGCCTGGCGGCGTTGAAGGCCGCCGGCTTCCAGATCGCCGGCACGCTGCGCTGGGGCGAGGGGTTCATCTGCCGGATCGAGGGCAAACCCTCGGCCAGCACGGAGAAGTGCGTCGACACGCCACCGGCCAGCGCCTACTGGTCGTACTGGCACGCACCCAACGGGGGCAGCTGGACCTACAGCGACAAGGGTGTGCTCAACCGCAAGCCGCCATCGGGCAGTTTCGAAGGCTGGTCGTTCTCACTCAACCGCAACGCCGACAAGGCACCCCGACCTGCTGTGGCGCCCGCCCGGCCCGCACCTGCGCCGCGCACCACACCACCCGCGCCCCCGCCTGCGCCTCGCACGTCCGCACCGGCACCGCCGCGCCCCTCGTCAGCTGTGCCGCCGCTCGCCCCGCCGACCGCCGGTCCACCGAACGCGCCCCCGGCGGCGGGCAGCACCCCACCGGCCGGGGTCACCCTGACTCCACCGGCCTCCGCCACCAGCGCGACCCCGCCCGGCAGCCCACCCGTGCCGACGATTGCGGCCACCGCTCTGCTGCTCGCGGCTGCGCCTGTCACGCCATCGATCCACCCGACGGACTCGTACCCCCGACCGAGGTCACCGCCGCGCGTGACACCGGCGGCCTCCTGCTGGGCACTCTGGCGGGGCTGTTACTGCTGGTCGCACTGGCAGGTGGCGGGCTCGTAGCCGCCCGCCACCGGCGGACCGCCGAGCCGGATGACTGACCAGGCCACCGCCCACGGGGTGGCGCGACAGACACCGCTGAGGCCGCCTGCCGGCCGGCTGACCGTGGCAGGCCGGCTACCCCGCGCGCTGCACCCGGGCGCCTGGTGGCTGTGGGCGCTCGGGCTGGCGACCGCAGCCAGCCACACCACCAACCCGCTGCCACTGGCGCTACTCGTCGCCGCCGCCGCGCTTGTGGTTGTCCGCCGGCGCGGTGACGCCCCCTGGGCGTTCGCGTTCCGGATGTACCTGATCCTCGGCGCGGTGATCGTGGCCATGCGGGTGGTGTTCCGCCTCGTGTTCGGCGGCGGCCAGGGTGACCACGTCCTGCTTCACCTGCCGGAGATTCCGTTGCCGGCATGGGCGGCCGGCATCCGGCTGTTCGGCCCGGTCGCCGCCGAACAGCTCCTCGGCGGCTTCTACGACGGACTGCGCCTGGCGACGATGCTCATCTGCCTCGGTGCCGCCAACGCCCTGGCCAACCCGAAGCGCCTGCTGAAAGCGGTACCCGCTGCGCTGTACGCGATCAGTACCGCAGTGGTGGTCGCGCTGTCGGTGGCCCCGCAACTTGTGGAAAGTGTGCTGCGGGTACGCCGGGCCCGTCGGCTGCGCGGTGCCACCGGTAATGGTCTGCGTGCCTTGCGGGGCATCGCACTGCCGGTGCTGGCCGACGCCCTGGACCGATCCCTCGCCCTGGCCGCGGCCATGGACTCGCGCGGCTACGGCCGCACCGCCGCGATACCGGCCGGCCAGCGGGCCCTCACGGGTGGGTTGGTGCTTGCCGGACTGGTCGGGGTCTGCGTCGGCACCTACGGGCTGCTCGACGCGACCGTGCCCAGCTACCTCGGTCTGCCGATGCTGATCGTCGGTCTGGCGACAGCCGTCGTCGGAATGCTGCTGGCCGGCCGGCAGGTCCGACGCAGCCGCTACCGGCCGGACCGCTGGCGGATCACGGAGGTTGTCGTCGCCGGCTGTGGGGTGGCCACCGCTGTCGTGATGGCGGTGGCCGGATCCGTGGACCCGGTCCGGCTCTACCCGCCGGTGAGCCCGCTCACCTGGCCCGAGCTGACCCCGCTGATGCTCCTGGTCGTCGCGGTCGCGGTCGCGCCGGCCTGGCTGGCACCGCCGCCGACGCTCGCGGACCACCGCACCCCCCGCCCGGTGCTCATCCCATCGGACGGCACGACCCGCAGCTCGCCGAAGTGTGACACCAGCGAGTCGGAGGCCCAACGTTGATCGATTTCAGTCGGGTGACCGTCCGCTACGCCGAGACCCCCGAACCGATGCTGCGCGACGTGAACCTGCACATACCCGAGGGCGAGTTGTGCCTGGTCGCTGGCCGCACCGGCGCGGGCAAGTCGACTCTGCTGCGGGCCATCAACGGGCTGGTGCCGCACTTCACCGGCGGCACGCTCCACGGCACCGTTACCGTGCAGGGCCGCGACACCCGCAGCCATCCTCCCCGTGACCTCGCCGACGTCGTCGGAGTCGTCGGCCAGGACCCGCTCGCCGGATTCGTCACCGACACGGTCGAGGAGGAACTGGCCTACGGCATGGAGCAACTGGCCCTGACCGCCCCGGTCATGCGTAAACGCGTCGAGGAAACCCTCGACCTGCTCGGCATCGCCGAGCTGCGCGACCGTCCGCTGCGAACTCTGTCCGGTGGGCAGCAGCAGCGGGTCGCGATAGGCGCTGTACTCACCAGCCATCCGCAGGTGCTCGTCCTCGACGAACCGACCTCCGCCCTGGACCCCACCGCCGCAGAGGATGTCCTGGCTGCCGTCACCCGCCTGGTCCACGACCTCGGCGTCACCGTCGTGGTGGCCGAACACCGCCTCGAACGCGTCGTGCAGTACGCCGACCGGCTGCTCTACCTGCCCGGCGACGGCACCGTCATCGACGGTGAACCGGCCGTCGTGCTCGCCGACATCGATCTCGCACCACCCCTCGTCGACCTGGGCCGTGCCGCTGGCTGGACACCCTTGCCGCTGTCCGTACGCGACGCCCGTCGCCGCGCAGCGGACCTCCGGCAGCGGCTCGGCGACACCCCGCCACCCCCGGCCCCCCCGACACCGGATGCTCCACCGGCGCTGACCGCCCGCGACATCGTGGTGCGCTACCCCGGCACGGTCGCCGTGGCCGGCGTCGACCTCGACCTGCATCCCGGCCGGATCGTCGCGCTGATGGGCCGCAACGGATCCGGCAAGTCCAGCCTGCTCTGGGCGGTACAGGGCAGTGGCCCCCGGCAGGGCGGAACGGTCACCGTGACCGGCCCCGACGGCGCCACCGATCCGAAGACACTGCCCGCCGGGCGGGCTCGACAGCGCGTCGGACTGGTGCCGCAGACCCCGGGCGACCTGCTCTACCTGGAGACGGTGGAAGCCGAGTGTGCCCAGGCCGACCGGGAATCCGACGCGCCGGTGGGCACCTGCCGGGCACTGCTGGACCAGCTCACCGCCGTGTTGCCCGACGACCAGCACCCCCGGGACCTGTCGGAAGGGCAGCGGCTGGCCCTGGCGCTCGCCGTCCAGCTCACCGCCGCACCACCGGTCGTGCTGCTCGACGAACCGACCCGTGGCCTCGACTACCACGCCAAACGGCAGTTCACGGCGATCGTCCGGCGGCTGGCCACCGAAGGCCGGGCGGTAGTCGTCGCCACCCATGACGTCGAACTCGTCGCCACCCTCGCCGACCGGGTCGTCGTGATGGCGCAGGGGGAGATCGTGGCCGACGGCACCACCGCCGAGGTCATGCTCGCCTCACCCGCGTTCGCCCCGCAGGTCGCTAAGGTGATGGCACCGCAGCCCTGGCTGACCGTGGACCAGGTCACCGCCGCGTTGGCCGAGGCCGGGACACGAGGATGACGACCGCCCTGCGGGTCGCCCCGCGTACTGCCGTCGTGCTGGTCCTGGCCTCCGTCGCCGCGCTGGCCACCTTCACCTGGCCGTTCTTCGTGCCCGCCCAATCCGAGAGCATGGCCCGTACCACCGAGGCGCCACTTGTCTTCGTCGCCGTACTACCGATCCTGCTGGCCCTCGTCCTGGCCGAACTCAGCTCCGGCGGCATCGACAGCAAGGCCCTGGCGATGCTCGGCGTGCTCGCCGCCGTCAACGCCGCCTTACGCCCCCTCGGCGCCGGCACCGCCGGCATCGAAACGGTGTTCTTCCTGCTCGTGCTCGCCGGCCGGGTCTTCGGACCCGGCTTCGGGTTCCTGCTCGGCGCCACCTCGCTGTTCGCCTCCGCCCTGCTCACCGCCGGCGTTGGTCCGTGGCTGCCGTTCCAGATGCTGGCCGCCGCGTGGATCGGCCTCGGCGCCGGGCTGCTGCCGGCCCGGTTGCGGGGCCGGGCCGAGATCGTCGTGCTGGCCGGCTACGGTGCGATCGCCGCCTACGGCTACGGGCTGCTGATGAACCTGTGGTTCTGGCCGTTCAGCATCGGCGCGGACACCCAGCTCTCCTACGTGGCCGGAGCACCGGTGCTGGAGAACCTGCACCGCTTCGCCGTGTTCACCGCCGTCACCTCCACCTTCGGGTGGGACACCGGCCGCGCTATCACCACCGTGCTGGCCATCGTCCTGGTCGGACCCGCCGTCCTGGCCGCTCTGCGCCGTGCCGCCCGCCGCGCCGCCTTCGACGCACCTGTCACCTTCGCTACGACACCAGGGCCAGCCATCCCGCCCGGGCAAGACAGCGGTCTCGGTGTGCGGCCGCGAAACCCTCGACAGCGGCCTGACACCGAGGAGTCACCGCCACCCCGCATCTCCGGGTTGGCGACCGACGGCGAAGATCTGATCGCGAAGCGGATGCGGCGTCGCCAGGCTGGCACCAGGCCTATCGGGCGGATGCCAGATGCCGTCAGGGCGGAAGCCGGTTCCTGACCCGTACCCGCCTTCCTCTACCCGTGTCCGCCGGATACTTCGGGAGAGGGCCTCCTTGGCGAGTACCGATGCAGGTCGGGCGCGGGATGGCGTGCCCGTGTCAGGGACGTGGGCCGTGCAGGAGGGCGCCGTGCAGGACGGCGGACGGGTCCGCTCCGAGGTCGAGTCGGTCCGGCGCGACGTCGGCGCGGACGAGGACGTCGCCGACGGCGGCGATCATGGCGCCGTTGTCGGTGCAGAGTCGGGGTGACGGTACCCGCAGTCGTACGCCAGCGGCGGCGCAGCGTGTTTCGGCGAGGTGCCGTACCCGGCTGTTGGCGGCGACGCCGCCGACGAGCAGCAGCGTGTCGACCTGGTGGTCGCGACAGGCAGCCAGGGCCTTGCGGGTGAGGGTGTCCGCGACGGCTTCCTGGAACGACGCCGCGACGTCGGCGACAGGCACCGCCCGGTCGCCGTGCCTCTCGACCCAGCGGGCCACGGCGGTCTTGAGACCGGAGAAGGAGAACGGGTAGGGCGGGTCGTGGGGGCCTGTCATCGGTCGGGGGAAGGCGATAGCGGTCGGGTCGCCTTCGCGGGCGATGCGGTCGATGGCGGGTCCGCCGGGGTAGGGCAGGCCGAGCAGGCGGGCGACCTTGTCGAATGCCTCTCCGGCCGCGTCGTCGACGGTGTCGCCGAGGTGGACGACGGGGTCGCGGGCGAGGTCGCCGAGAAGGAGCAGTGAGGTGTGTCCGCCGGAGACGATCAGCGAGATGCAGCGGTGGGGGAGCGGGCCGTGTTCGAGGACGTCGACGGCGGCGTGGCCGGCGAGGTGGTGCACGCCGTAGAGGGGTACGCCGAGGCTGAGGGCGTAGGCCTTGCCGGCGGCGAGGCCGACCTGGACGGCGGTGGCGAGGCCGGGTCCGGCGGTGGCGGCGACGGCGTCGATGTCGGCGAAGCCGATGCCGGCGCGGTCGAGGGCGTGGCGGACCATGGGGGTGACGGCGTGCAGGTGGGCGCGGGCGGCGATCTCGGGGACGACCCCGCCGAAGCGGGCGTGTTCGTCCATGCTGGTGGCGAGGGCGTCGCCGAGGAGGACGCCGTCGGCGACGATGCCGACGCCGGTCTCGTCGCAGGAGGTTTCGATGCCCAGGACGACCGGCATCGGTCAGTCGTCCTGGCGGACGCCAACGCCGGGGTGCTCGGCGCTGGCGGCCAGGATGCGTTTGCGGAGTTTGGTGGGCAGCCGGTCGACGTAGGTGAGGCCGTCGAGATGGTCGACCTCGTGTTGGAAGCAGCGGGCGAGGGTGCCGGTGCCGTCCAGTCGGATCTCGTGGCCGTGGATGTCGAAGCCGCTGACGGTGGCGGTGGTGCAGCGGGCCAGTTCGGCGTGCTGGCCGGGGACAGAGAGGCAGCCCTCGGCGTCGGTCACCAGGTCGCGGTGCTCGGGTAGGTGCAGGACCGGGTTGACGACGGTGGCCACGGTGTGGGTGCCGGTGGCGTCGGGGCAGTCGACGACGAGTTGGCCGAGATCGTTGTCGAAGGTGGTCACCTCGGCACAGCGGCGGTGCAGGACCGGGGTGCCGTAGCGGGTGATGGGACGCGGGGCACCGGTCGAGGTCTGCACAGTTGCCCATTCTATGCAACTGCCAACTCTTGGCGACAAGGATGTCGTTGAGTGCGCTCAGGCTGGCCGCCACAGCCGTCTCTCGCCGGCAGCGAAGCGTGGAACTGGGGACTGCAGTCGTCGCCTTCACTACCGTTCGATGGCGGTGATCAGGATCGGGTTGCCCGTTGGCGGGCGCGGTGTGCCCGCACGTGGGCCCGGGTTGCGCACCGCTCGGAACAGAACCGGCGTCGCCGGTTACTGTCGTGATCGAGGAACACTGTGTGGCAGTGCGGCTCGGCGCACACGCCGAGCCGGTCGATGCCCCGCTGACACAGCCACACGGCGAGCCCCCATACCGTGGCGGCGAGGTATGCGACCGAGGAGGGTGTGCCAGGTGCGGCGAGGCTGATGTGCCAGTCGGCGGGGGAGGTGCCGGTGATGGTCGGTCGGACCCGGTACCGGGCCAGCAACGTGTTGAGGCGCTGCACCACCTGCTGTTCCTGACCGGCCGCAACGTCGTCGAACACCTTCCGCAGGTGCTGGCGCACCAAGCGTTGCCTATGCACGTCGGCTGTCGTTACCGTCGCGCGCAGCCCGGGCTGGTCGGACAGTAGGGCCTGCAGGTCGGTGAGATTGTCGAGTTGGGCGTTGGCCAACGCCGCTGCTCGCGCGGCCAGTCTCCGGCTGTCGGCCAGTCTGCTGCTGCGTGCGCCCACGCCCGTGCGGCGAGCATTCGGCGGGTTTGCGTGGCCGATCGCCACCGCGGCGGACGGTCTGAGTGTGGAGTCGGGGTTCAGTCGGCCGTTGTCATCCGGCACTGGGCGCACCGTCCGTAGAGGACGACACCGCTGGGGTATCCGTCTGGGTCGACCTCGATCCCCGCGGTCCGTGCGGCGTCGATGCTGGCAGCCACCGCTGCGGCCGGTAGTTGCCGTAGGCTGCCGCAGCCCTCGCACACCGCGTGATGGTGCGGTTGGTCCGCCAGCCCGAAGGTCATCGCTCCGGCGACCGGCACCGTGTGCGCGATGCCCAGGTCGATCAGTTGCCGCAGAATCCGGTGCACTGTCGACATCTCCATGGCCAGCCCGCGCGCCAGTAGGGCCTCATGCAGTTGGGTCGCGGTGAGGTGCCCACGGTCGCCTGCCGCGTGGGCGAGGAGAGCGAGTATGCCGCGCCGTGCCACCGTGTTGCGCATACCGGCGCGGCGCAGCCGCCTCAGCGCGGTATCAACCCGATCGGCCTCGGTTGTGATCAATCACTACTCCTCGCCACGGGACCACGGATCTGTTGCAAGATGATGGCAACAACCATACCTTCGCAGTAAGACCTGGAGGGTTCCTGATGGGGATCTACACCCTGCCCGACATGCCCTACGACTACGGCGCGTTGGAGCCGGCGATGTCGGGGCAGATTCTGGAGTTGCATCACAGCAAGCACCACGCCGCCTACGTCAAGGGCGCCAACGACGGTCTGGAGCAGCTTGCCGAGGCCCGCGCCAAGGGTGACTTCGGCACGCTTGTCGGTCTGGAGAAGACGTTCGCGTTCAACCTGTCCGGGCATGTGCTGCACACCATCTTCTGGGGCAACCTGTCCCCGGACGGTGGTGACCGTCCCGACGGAGAGTTGGCTGCGGCGATCGAGGAGCACTTCGGCTCGTTCGAGGCGTTCGCCGGGCAGCTGTCGGCGGCGACCAAGGGAGTTCAGGGTTCCGGCTGGGGTGTGCTGGCCTGGGAGCCGCTCGGGCAGCGGTTGATCGTGGAGCAGGTGTACGACCACCACGGCAACGTGGGGCAGGGTTCCACGCCGTTGCTGGTGTTCGACGCCTGGGAGCACGCCTACTACCTGCAGTACAAGAACGTACGGCCGGACTACGTGGACCGGCTGTGGAACCTGGTGAACTGGGCGGACGTGATCGCCCGCTTCGACGCCGCCCGCGCCGCCACGCCGAAGATCTGAGCGGCGTGACCGGTTTCACCCCGGCAGCTGCGGAACTGGTGCAACGCGCAGCCGGGGTCATCGCGGCCAAGCATCGCGGTGACCTCGGCGGCGCCGAGGAACTCCTCGCCGCGTTCAGTTCCGATCAGGCCAAGACCCTCGGTTTCTACCTCCTGGCGGACCTGAGCCTCGGACTGCTCCGCGCGCAGAGCGGCCAATCTCTGGACGACCTCGTACGAGAGCTGTCCCTGCTCGTCGCCGCCACCGCGACACCGCCGGACAACTGACGGGGGTGGTCATCGAGTCGGTGTCGCCGGCACCACCAAGCGTGCCGGCGACACCGGCCGGAACACGGCCTGACCCGACCACCCGGCCGACTGCCCCGCCACTGGCGCTACCGGGAACGGGCGGTCGGGCGTGGGGTATCAGAAACAGGCTCATCCTGTTGCCACTAGCATGTAGTTGCATAGTTATGGCAATAAGAGGGCGTTGGTGCGGACGGCGGAGATCAAGCGGCGCTTCTTGGCGCACTTCGAGGCCAACGGACACACGGTGGTGCCGTCGGCGCCGTTGCCGGCGATCTCGGATCCGAACCTGCTGTTCATCAACGCCGGCATGGTGCAGTTCGTGCCGTACTTCCTCGGTCAGCGGGCCGCGCCCTACCGGACTGCTGCGTCGGTGCAGAAGTGCATCCGGACACCGGACATCGACGAGGTCGGCAAGACCTCACGGCACGGCACGTTCTTCCAGATGAACGGCAACTTCTCGTTTGGCGACTACTTCAAGGCCGACGCGATCCGCCTCGCGTGGGAGCTGTCCATCACACCGGTCGAGCAGGGCGGTTTCGGGTTGGACCCGGAGCGGATCTGGGCGACCGTCTACCTGGACGACGACGAGGCGTGCGACCTGTGGCGTTCCACCGGCATGCCGGCTGAGCGGATCGTGCGCCGGGGCAAGGCCGACAACTTCTGGTCGATGGGCATCCCCGGCCCGGCCGGCCCGTGCTCCGAGCTGTACTACGACCGCGGACCCGCCTACGGCGCCGAGGGTGGCCCCGAGGTCGACGAGGACCGGTACCTGGAGTTCTGGAACCTCGTGTTCATGCAGTACGAGATCGCCGACGTGGCGTCGAAGACCGACTTCCGCATCGTCGGTGACCTGCCCAACAAGAACATCGACACCGGCATGGGCCTGGAGCGGATCGCTTCCATCCTGCAGGGCGTGGACAACCTCTACGAGATCGACGAGGTCCGTCCCATCCTGGCCCGCGCCGCCGACCTGACCGGCAGGCAGTACGGCGTGCATTCCGGGCCCGCCGCCAGCCAGTCCCACCCCGACGACGTACGCCTGCGGGTCATAGCCGACCACGTGCGTACCGCGCTCATGCTCATCGGGGACGGCGTGAACCCGTCCAACGAAGGCCGCGGGTATGTGCTGCGCCGGATCATGCGCCGCGCCATCCGCGCGATGCGACTGCTCGGCTGGCAGGACAAGGCCCTGCCCGAGTTGCTACCCGTCGCCCGCGACTGCATGTCACCGTCCTACCCGGAACTCTCCGCCGACTTCGACCGAATCGCCTCGGCCGCCTACGCCGAGGAGGACACCTTCCTCGGCACGCTGCGCACCGGCACCACCATCCTCGACACCGCGATCGCCGAGACCAAGAAAGCCGGCCGGACGTCACTGCCCGGCGACAAGGCGTTCCAACTGCACGACACGTACGGATTCCCGATCGACCTCACGCTGGAGATCGCCAACGAACAGGGCCTGACCGTGGACACCGACGGCTTCCGGGCCCTGATGACCGAGCAGCGCGCTCGCGCCAAGGCCGACGCGAAGGCCCGCAAGACCGGCCACGCCGATCTCTCGGCCTACCGGACGGTGCTGGACGCGCACGGGCCGACGGACTGGCTGGCCTACGAAACCCTCGACACCGAATCCCGGGTCCTCGCGATCTGGTCCGCCGGCGCCACCGTCCACACCGCCCAGGCCGGCGACATCGTCGCCGTCGCACTGGACCGCACCCCGTTCTACGCCGAGAGTGGTGGCCAGGACTCCGACGCCGGCCTGCTCACCAGCCCGAACCTGCGCGCCGAGATCATCGACGTGCAACGGCCGGTCAAGGGCCTGATCGCGCACACCGTGAGGATCCTCGACGGCAGCCTCGCCGTCGGCGACACCGTGCACGCCGCCGTGGACCCGGAATGGCGGATCGGCGCCCGGCAGGCACACTCCGGCACGCACGTCGTGCACGCCGCGCTGCGCCAGGTCCTCGGCCCGAACGCGTTGCAGTCCGGCTCGTACAACCGGCCCGGCTACCTGCGCCTGGACTTCGCCTGGCGCGGCGGCCTGTCCGAGGCCACCCGCAGCGAGGTCGAGGAGGTCGCGAATCTCGCGATCCGCCGCGACCTGCCCGTCGACGTCCGGCACCTGCCCCTGGAGCAGGCCCGCGCTGAGGGGGCTCTGGCGTTGTTCGGCGAGACCTACGACGAGACCGTCCGGATCGTCGAGATCGGCGGCGAATGGTCTCGCGAGCTGTGCGGCGGCACCCACGTCGACCGCTCCGCGCAGATCGGCTCCCTCGCACTCACCGGCGAATCATCGGTCGGCGCCGGCCAACGCCGCATCGAAGCGGTCACCGGAATCGAGGCATTCCGCTACCTGGCCCGCGAACGCGACCTCGTCGGTCAACTCGCCGCCCAACTCAAGGCCCGTCCCGAGGAACTACCCGACCGGGTCACCACCCTGCTCGCACGTATGAAGCAAATCGAACGCGAAGCCAACGACCTCCGCGACCGGCTGATCGACCTGGACGCCGACAGGTACGCCGCCCATGCCGTCGACCTCGACGGTGTCGCCTACGTCGGCGTTACCACCACCGGCGACGGCCGACGCCTCGCGGAGAAGGTCACGGACCGGCTCGGCCGCCGCCCCGGCGTCGTCGGCGTCGTCGCGGGGGCGAGCATCGTCGTCGCCGTCACCCCCACCGGTCTGGAACGCGGCCTCTCCGCCGCCGACCTGATCAAGCTCCTCCTGGCCGGCCGTGGCGGCGGCAGCCCGGCGTTCGCCCAGGGTAAAGCCACCGGCGACCCGGCCGACCTACTGGTGAGGCTCCGCGACCTCATCACCACCGCGTGACGTCCCCGGCGGTCTCCTGGCTGGCACGCGTCGCGGCTTGACAGAGCGGATCACCGCGCGGGGTCAGGCGCGCCAGACGGTGCCGCGCCGTTCGTACTCCAGCACCTGCTCGACCTGAACCGCGAGCGCCGCGCCGAGTTGGCGCTCGACCAGCCAGAGCGCGAGGTCCAGGCCCGAGGTGACACCACCGGCGGTGACCAGGTCGCCATCGTCGACCACGCGTGCGTCGGTGACGATGCCGCCCTGGGCCCGCAGGTCGTCGGCCGCGCGGTGGTGCGTGATGCAGGGTCGCCCGGCGGTGAGTCCGGCCGCCGACAGGAGCATGGTGCCGGTGCAGATGCCGGCGATGGTCAGGCCGCGGCGGCGCGCGGCGCGGATGGCTGCGGGCAGGACGCCACGCTGGATCTCGTACGCCACGCCTGGGGTGTCCGCCCGCCGGTAGCCGCCGCCGGGCACCACGAGGAGGTTTGTCTCCCGGGGTGACCAGCGGCCGGTCGCCTCGACCCGGGTGCCGTGGGTGGCGGTCACCGGGCTGGTGGCGTCCACGGTGACGAGGGTGGTGGTGATGTCACCGCCGAGCCCGCGGGCCATGCCGAACACCTCGACCGGGCCGGCGAAATCCATCTCCTCCACCCCCGGGTACATCAGGATGTGCACCCGCACGGGCCGCTTCGGCGCACTGGCGGTGGCTGCCGAGGCGCCGGCGACCGCGCCGACGGCGGTGGCTGTGGCTCCGGTCGCGATCGTGGCGCGCAGGACGCTTCGACGGTCCATGGCGGTGCCCCTCTGCTTGGTGAATGACCTGTACTCAATCAGTCGGCTACCCCTGTCATTCAGTTCCGTCGATGTGTATGGTTGTTGGACGCCGGCCGGACAAGGTCCGCGATGAGGTTGCGCGGTGGCACGTCAGCGTCACCCTGTCGCCAGGCCACGTGCCCGTCAGGTCGGACGAGGAGGCCGCCACCCGGGGGGACGCCGCAGATGTCGAGGTACTGCCGCAGGCATTCTCGGGACAGCAGTCTGGTCAGCGGACGGGTCGCCACCGGGATGTGATGCTGCCGGGCCTTCTCCAACATCGGCTGGAAGGCGGCAGCCGTGTCGTCGGCGACGAGCAGGGTGAATCCGTCGTCGGCCAGGAGGTCGAGCGTGGAGCGGGACGGGTCGTCGTCCAGCCAGGCGTGCGGCAGGCGGTGTCCGGGCCGACCGGTCGGCTGGTGGTCGGTGACCGGATCACCGGGCGGTACCGGAGTGCCGTCGGGGACCACAGCGGCGGAGGCGTAGTGGTAGCCGAGGACGAGTCCGTCGCTGGGACGGGCACGTGGCGGGGCCCCCGCCCGGTGGGCGGCGAGGGCGTCGGTCAGCCGCAGGTGACTCTCGTGGGCGGTGGCCAGCGCCACCGGTCGCCGTTCGTCGTGGTAGGTGTCGAGCAACGCGGGGGCGGCCCAGCCGTGGTGTACGGCGGCGAGCTTCCAGGCGAGGTTGTCGGTGTCGCCAATGCCGCAGTTCAGGCCGAACCCACCGTACGGGGTGGTGACGTGGGCGGCATCCCCGGCCAGTAACACCACGCCGACGCGGAACCGGTCCGCTACCTGGGCGGCGGCGTGCCACACCTGCCGCGCGACGAGCCTGACCGGCAGCCCGGGCAGTCCGGAAGCACTGCGGATCATCGCCACGCACCTGCTGTCGTCGATCCGGTCCGGGCCGGGGCCATCTCGATCGGCGACCATGTTGAACAGCCAGCGCCGTTCGTTGTCGACGGCGAGGAACGTCCCGTGTAGGTCGGGACGGCTGATCGTGTACACGGCACTGAGCCGGTCGGCGACGTGGGCACCGAGGTCGGCGTCGAAGAGGATGTTCAGGTTGTGGGAGACCTCGGTGGGTCCGGTCATGGCGATGCCGAGCTGTTCGCGGACGCTGCTGCGGGCGCCGTCCGCGGCGACCACCCACCGGGCCGCCAGCAGGTGACGGCGGTTGCCGGTGACGAGTTCGGCCGATGCGTGTTCGGCGTCGACGTGCAGGGCGGTGAGACGGGTCCCGAAGTGGATCCGTCCCGGGTTGAGCCGCTCTGCGTGGGACCGCAACAGTGGTTCGAGACGGTCCTGGGAACAGAGCAGGGTGTAGGTGGGGCTCGCCATCGATGGCCGGGCGGCGGGGCTGGTGACGATGCGGGTACCGTCGGGGTCGACCAGGGTGCGACCGGTGTAGAAGGCCAGGTGATCGCGGGGTAGCCCGGCGGCGGTGATCTCCGACTCCAGCCCCCACGACCGGTAGATCTCCATGCTGCGGACACTCAACGCTCGCCCTTTGGGAAACGTGGCGGTGTCCGGGTGCTGTTCGACAAGCGTGCTGGGTACGCCGAGCTGAGCGAGGCGGATGGCCAGGCCGAGCCCGACAGGCCCACCACCGACGATGAGGACGGGGATCATCGTGCTGCTTCCTCCACAAGGCCGGTGGGGGCACGACCGCGGTGCTCCCCACCGGTTGGACCGGCCGGATCCGTTCAGGAGGCGACGGCGGCGACCAGTCGTTCGGTGTTGGTCCGGAACACTTCGAGCAGGTCCAGATCCGCACCCGGAAAGTTGACGATGTCGACTCGTTTCGCGCTGGGGATGTCGGGGTTGGCGCCCGGCAGGTGAGCGTTGGCCAGCACCAGTTTCGGCTTTTTCGCGGTTAGATCGGCCAACTGGCTCGGGGTGACCGGCTGCGGCCCGTAGGTGCCGGCGACCGTGAGCCCGGCGAACTCACCCCAGTACGCCATGAACAGGTGCGACGCGGCGACCGGAGGGGGATTCGGCAGCGCCGACCTGATCTGCTGGGACAGCTTGGCGTACTCGGTGTCGAAGGTGCTCAGCCACCCCTCGGCGGTGGCGGTGGTGCCGAACACTCCAGCCAGCCGGGTCACCTCTGACCGGATTGCGTCGGGGGTGTTCTCCAACTGGACGGGGATGAGCTGGCCGGTGCCGCCGGCGGCCTCCTTCAGCCTCGGGGCGAAGCCGTCGAACTCGGCGAACAGGATGTAGTCGGCGTCGGTGACGGCGGCCAGATCACTGGGCTTGGGGTCGTAGTCCGGCGGGTGCTGGACGGTGGCGGGGGCGACCACCGTGACGTCTGTGGCCCCGGCGGCCTTGGCGAATGCGCCTACCCAGCTGGTGGAGGCGACGACCTTCGGCCCCTGCGCGGTCGGCGCCACGCTGCCGCTCGGGGCGGGATCATCAGTGTTGCTACAGCCGCTGACCAGCAGGGACAGGGTCGCCACCGCGGTCAACGCGGTGGCCCGGATCAATCGCATCACGTGCTCCTTCGGGAATCAGGTAGGTGAGCAGGGTCAAGGTGCCGGCCACCAGGACGAGGACGGGGCCGGGTGGCTGGTCGAGCAGCAGTGCCACCACGAAACCGATGCTGTTGCCGGTGACGCCGAGTGCGATGGCCCAGAGCACCATTGATCGCAGGGAGCGGCCGAGGTTGCGGGCGCCCAGTGCGGGCAGAATGGTAAGCGCGTCGACCAGCAGCGCGCCGGTGAGCCGGATCGACGCGCCGATCGCGACCGCGACGACGACCAGCAGCGCCAGCAGCAGTGGCCCGGCGGCGACGCCGGAACACAGGGCGATTTCCCTGTCGAACAGCAGCAGTGCCAGTTGGCGCCGCCAACGCCAGAACAGCACGTGCACCACCACGGTCAGCGCGCCGAGGATGATCAGGTCGACGTCCCGGGTGGCCAGGATGGAACCCCACAACAGTTCGAACGCGCCGGTGGCGTTGACCCCGGACACCGAGAGCACGAGCAGGGCGGCGGCGATGGCGAACGTCATCAGCAGGCCCATCGCACCGGGCAGCCCGGTGGGGCGGTGGGCCAGGGGAGCGACACCGGCACCGGCGATCGCGCAGGCGAGCAGTCCGCAGAGCATCGGGTCCACCCCGATGAGCAGGCCGACAGCTATGCCGAGCAGCGCCACGTGCATCATCGCGAACCGGACGGCGATGATGTCCAGACCGATGATGAATACCCCGACGATGGGCAGACCGACGGCGGCGATGAGCAGACCGATCGCCGAACGTTGCACCGCAGGCAGCGTGAGCAGATCGAGGAAGCCGTCCATGAGGGATGTCAGACCAACCGCAACTTGCCGGCGGCCATCTCCGCCACCCGGTCGCAGGCCCGTGACATAGCCCGGTCGTGAGAGACCACCACGACCGTCACCGGTAGCGCGGCGAGCAGAGCGGCGACCTGTTCCTGACCGTGGAAGTCCAGCGCGGCGGTGGGTTCGTCGGCGAACAACGCGCGCGCGCCCGCCGCGACCGCACCCAGGGCGCGGGCCAGGAACACCCGTTGCAGTTGCCCGCCGGAGAGCGTGTGCAGGGGACGGCTGCCGAGTCCGGCGACGTCGAGTTGGGCGGCTGCGGCGCGGGCGGCGACCGGGTTGCCGCCGCTGTCGAGTAGTTCGTCGACAAGCAACGGAAATCGGCCGGGTGCGAGCCGCTGCGGCACCCACGCCACGTCACGGCGTCGCCGGGCCCATTCGGCGCCGGTGACGGCGGGGCGCCCGCCGACGGTGATGCTTCCGGTGGTGGTGGGGTAGAGGCCGAGCGCGGCGCGGAGCAGGGTCGTCTTGCCGGAGCCGTTGGCACCGGTCAGCGCGACATGCTCACCGGCGGCGACATCGAGATCGACTCCGTCGACCGCGGTCCTGCGACCGTATCGGCAGGTGACGCCGGAGAACGTGATCGCGGCGGCGGTCATGTTTGGTTCTGGTCGGTGTGCTGCTCGCCCAGCCACCGCTCGTGTATCCATGTGCGGGCCGGTGTTGCCAGCCACCATCGCGCTGTCGCCGCCGTCGACCGGGCCTGGGCCGTCATCAACACTCCGTTCACCCGCACCTGCGTGGTGGTTGGACGACGGCCACGAGCTGTAGCGGCCGGGCCCGTCCCCGGCGCGGGCACGCAGCCGTCGTCCAGCCGTACCTTTGGTCGTGCGGACGGGCCGGCTGGTTCCGGCTCGGCCCGAAGTGTCGCTGCGGGCCGAGCCCATGAACCGAATGTCGACTGGCGGTGCTCCGATGCCGGGCCACGCGAAGTGCGGAGAAGGCCGGGCTGCCATCCCGGGGACGTCACGGCCGGCGCAGATCCTTGCGGGTCGAGAGACCGCGATCGCCGACTCGCCGCCCGCGTCGGGTCGGCCGGGGGCGGTGACGGTTCGGCCGTGAACTGACACCGGTTCCGGACATCCGGACCCTGCGAGTGATCTCGACGGCCCGCGCCAACCACTGCTGACAGCCGGTACACGCCGCCAGGTGCGCCCTGAGCACGAGTTGCTCGTGCGGTGTCGCCTCACCGTCGAGTTGCGCGGACAGAACCTCGCGCCACGCCTCGCACCCCACGTCACGAATAGTCGGGCGACACTGCCGTGTGGTTCCCGTCCGCACGGGTTCGGCTGCGACGGATCGGCTCAGCCGGCGGCGTCGTTTCTACCCAGCGACCGAGGCGCGGGGCGCTCGCCCACGGCCGCGACCAACGACACCCGCGCCTGCGCCACTCGTGCTCGGATGTCACCGACAGAGCACCCGCAGACGGCGGCGGCCCCGGCGTATGACAGACCGAGCATCTGGGTGACCACGAATGCCTCACGCTGTTCCCACGTAAGGTCGTTGACCAGTTGGTCGGTGGCGTTCAGGCTGACGCCCTGTCCGCGACCGGGCCGGGCGTGCCGTTCCCCATCGAGTTTCTCAGGCTGGGCGTGCTCGACGGCCACCTGCCGGGCGATGCCGAGCAACCAGACCCATGCCGACGAGCGGGCGACGATCGAGGGCAATTCGCGCATCGCCCGTGTGTAGGTCTCCCGGGTGAGACCGAGGCCATCGGCGGGGCCGGCGAGGTGTAGGAACATGCGCTGTACCTGGTGCTGCGTCGCCCGGATGAATGCCGCGGCGGCCTGCTGGTCACCGTGGCCCGCGGCTATCGCCCATGCAGTGATCTCGGCATCGTCTGGCACCTGCAGCTCCTTCTGTCACCCGGAACCCCGGCTACCGGGGCAACGATACGACAAGCTGTAGTAGCTAGTTCGTCGCCCGTGTCAGCCACTGAGGCTTCGCTGCCTGCTGCTGTGATACGGACCGCAGGGCGTCGTGGGATCAATCGCAACGACAGTGGGCTGCATCTCGCGTCCTTCGAGCTTCCGGTCACCTACCGCCGACCCGATGGCTGCCAGTGCGACAGGCGCAGGCTGTTCAGTACGACGATCAGGCTGGAACAGGCCATCGCGGCGGCGGCGAGCATCGGATTGACCAGGCCGAGCCCGGCCAACGGGATCATCAGGACGTTGTAGGCGAAGGCCCAGAACAGGTTGACCTTGATCGTACGAAGGGTCGCTCGGGCCAGGGTGAGCGCGTCGACGGTGGCGGTCAGATCGACAGTGCCCGCGTCCGCGCGTACCAACGTCACGTCACCGGCCTCGATCGCGATGTCGCTGCCGGTGGCCATGGTGATCCCCAGGTCGGCCTCGGCCAGGGCGGCGGCGTCGTTCACGCCGTCACCGATCATCGCCACCGCGCGCCCGTCGGCACGTAGCTCACGAATGGTCGCGGCCTTTGCCTCGGGGCTGACTCCGGCGATGACCTCGATCGGGCCGAGCTGCTCGGCGACCGCTCCGGCGGCGGCCGGCGTGTCGCCGGTGAGCAGAACGGGACGCAGGCCGAGCGCCCGCAGTCGGGTGACCGCCGGCACCGCGGTGTCCCGTAAACCGTCGTTGACGCTGATCCAGCCGAGTAGCCGTCCATCGCGGGCGACGTGCACGACGGTGTCCGTCACGGCATGCGGCTCGACCACGCCGACACCCGCATCGGCGAGGTGGCGAGCGTTTCCGACGACGACGAGGGCACCGTCGACCATGCCGAGCGCTCCCCGGCCTGGCGTTGCCTGGAAGCGCTCGACGGTCGGCAGCCCGGCCGCGTTTCGTTGCCCGTCGGCGATTACGATGGCCTGCGCGATCGGGTGCTCGGCGTAGTTCTCGACGGCGGCCGCAGCACGGAGCAACTCCTCGCGCCGGACACCATCGGCGGGGTGTACGCCGGTGACCCGCATGCGGCCGGTGGTAAGTGTGCCGGTCTTGTCGAAGACGACCGTGTCGATGCGGCGGGCGGACTCCAGAGCCGCGGCACCCCGGATCAGGATGCCGAGCTGTGCACCGCGTCCGGTGCCGACCAGCAGCGCCGTCGGGGTGGCCAGGCCGAGCGCGCAGGGACACGCCACGATCAGCACCGCGACCGCCACTCCGATAGCGGTGGTCGCCGGTGCGAGGGCCAGCCAGCCGGCGAAGGTGGCCAGCGCCAGGACCAGCACGAACGGAACGAAGATGCCGGCAACCTCGTCGGCGAGACGCTGAACCCGCGCCTTGCCCGCCTGGGCGTCCGCCACCAACCGGCCGATCTGCGCCAGCCGGGTGTCCTCGCCGACCCGCGTGGCGCGGACGATGAGCCGGCCGCCGGTGTTGATTGTCGCACCGGTGACCGAGGCACCCGGACCAACCTCCACCGGCACGCTCTCGCCGGTGAGGAGGGCGGCGTCGATCGCGCTCACGCCGGACTCGACGACGCCGTCCGTGGCGATCTTCTCGCCCGGTCGCACCACGAAGCGGTCGCCGACCTGAAGGTCTCTGACGGGCAGCCGGTGTTCCTGGCCGGAGGAGGCAACGACGGTGACGTCCCGGGCACCAAGTTCGGCGAGCCCGCGGAGCGCCGAGCCAGCCCGTGATCGGGCGCGTGCCTCAAGCCACCGCCCGGTCAGCAGGAATGTCACCAGGGCGGCCCCGACTTCGAAGTACAGCGCATGGTCGTGGCTACCGAGCAGGTCGAGGCTCATGGTCAGACCCGGCTGGCCAGCGGGGGTGGCCAGGAGCGCCCACACACTCCAGAGGTAGGACACCAGCGCGCCAAGCGAGACGAGTGTGTCCATGGTGGCGGTGCCGTGTCGGGCGTTGAGGGCCGCGGCCCGGTGGAACGGCCAGCCAGCCCAGCCCACGACCGGGCCGGTCAACCCGGCTACCACCCACTGCCACCAGGCGAACTGCCACGCTGGAACCATCGAAATGGCGAGCACGGGCGCGGTGAGGGCGGCGGCGATGACCAGGCGCCGGCGCAGTGCGGCGTCGGTGTGCTCACCGGCGGAGACCGGGCGGTCCGGCTGCGGCGGGTGGGCGGTGTAGCCCATGGCGACGACCGTCGCCACGAGATCGGTGACGGGCAGGGAGGGCGGGTGTGTCACGGTGGCGGTGGCGGTGGCGAAGTTGACCGTGGCTCGTACCCCGTCGATCCGGTTCAATTTGCGCTCGATCCGGTTGGCGCACGCCACGCAGGTCATACCGCCCACCGTCAGGGGGGTCAGCACGAGTTCGGCAGTGGTCACGAGACCACTCCCGCGAGATCGAAGCCCGCGTCGTCGATGGCCCGCTGCACGTCGGCGGTGGCCAGCGCGCCTTCACTGCGGACTGTCACCTGGGCGGTGGCCAGGTCGACCTCGACTTCTCGGACGCCGGGCAGCGCCGTCAAGCCAGCGGTGACCGACTGCACGCAGTGGCCGCAGTTCATACCGAGGACGTGGTACGTCGATCGCACGGGGAACCTCTTTCAGGTGGGTGATCTCGCACAGCAGGCGAGGAGCAGCGCGACGGCAGTTGCCCCATGCCGTCGGGTGGACCGGCGCCGCAGCCGTGACGGGCGGCGCGTGACGTGTCCGGCTCCCGCTCATGGTACGGCCTGTTCGCGCAATCGGTTCAACGGATCGGGTGATGGAGCCGTCAGAGCCCTAACATCTGCCGCACCTGGTCGAACAGCCGCCCGCTGCGGATGTCACGTTCGCGAGTGGCCAGCAGGGCCTCCAGCACATGCGCGTCCACCATCGGCAGACGCAGACAGGTGGCGGCCCCGGTGCCCGCTGCGTGGCGTCGCGCTGCGCTTCTGGCCTGATCCAGGCGAGGTCGCGCCGGACGGGGAGTTGACGGGCGGAACAGGGCATTGAATCCGGCGGGGTCGAGGGTGATCCGGCCACCCGGGCCGGACAGATCGGCCGCCTGATTGCGCATCAGCGCGTGGATCGCCGCTTCGGTCGCCACAGCGGTCGCGGTGACCAGGAACGCCCGTGCCTCGACGGCCATCCGTAGCCTTCGGGCAAGCAGTGGTCCGGTTACCGTCGCCGGCACCCGGGGCATCGGTGGCGTCCAGTAGGTTTCCTGGCGCACCGAGCCGTCGTCGTACAGGTGAACACCTGTAGCCTCGGCAAGTGGTGCCGTGGCGTGTCCGGGACGGGATGCGGCCTCGCCGGTGGCGGACAGGTGCAGCCGATGGAGTCCGGCCACGTCGCCAGCGGCGTACGTGCCGTAGGGCGCACGGACGAAGGTACGGAAGCTGCCAGGCAGCCGTGCAACCGCGCCGAGGTCATACCGCCGCACGGCCTGAGTCACCTGCTCGGTGAGAACCCGCTGCGACAGCGGGCACACGCCGAGGATCACCACCCGGAAACCGCTGGTGTCCACCTGACGCATGACTCGCCGCGGCCACCACCCGGTGAGCCACGGCGTGTCATGCACCGGATCGCGGACCACCCGCCCCGCCGGTGCCTTCGTTGTGGGTGCCCGGCCGGGACGGTGGGTGCGTACCCAGCAGAACGGCAGACCGGTTGTGTCCAGCTGCTCGCTGTTCAGGCGTTGGCCGCGTCGTCGAGCGCCCCGGCCCGGGCCAGCTCGACGATGTCACGCAGTTGCCCGCCACTGAGACGGATAGCGTTGCCGAAGTCGTCGGTGATGACGACCCGCTGCTCAACCGGCGCCTGGGGATCGACGTACAACTCGGGACAGCCGCAGTTGCAGCTGCCGCACAGCGTCAGGACGTGCACGAGGCTCTCTTGCGCCATGTCTGCCTCCCAAGGCTCGACTCGCCGCAACGCTAGAGCCGAGCCGTCGCCCGATTACTGGAAGCGTGTTCCTTTTCGGACCCGTGCGGATATCGGAGGTGCCGGGAACCGTATGGTCCACCGAGCCGACAAACACTTACTGGGGTGCCGGGAGCCGATTGGTTCCTCGCCGCGACGGTCACCGCCAGCGGCCAGGCGCTGATCACCGTGGTCGACGCGTCCCGAGTGCCCTGTTGAGCAGGCCGAGCAGCAGCGCGGCGACGGCGACCACCAATGCCGCGATCCCGATCCCCAGGGCTGCGGCGGGCGAACGGATGTCACCGGAGGGCGCCCCACCGGGAATAGGCATGCCGTGCTCGTCGACGCCGACAGCGGCGGCTTGGTCGAGGTACACCACCACTGCGGGGTTCGCCGGTTCGGTCCCGTCGCTGGCGGGCTCTTCGATCCATCGGCTGACCTGTCCGTCCGAGTACGTCTGCAGTGCCTTGAAGATCAACCGTTCCCCGGACTGCGGCAATGGCCCCAGCGACACCCGAAACTCCTGGAACTGGTTGCCATCGACGGCCGCCGCGTCGTCGAGAGCCGTCCACGTGACGGCGGAGACCGCGTCCGTTCCTGGTGCGTCGAGGGCGGCGGCCGCGTCGAGCGGCACTCGTTCGACCTCCGCCCGCCACCCGGCGAGTTTGTGTACGGCGGCGGAGTTGATCGGCGCTGCCGTCGGTACGACGAGCCGCAGGCTGACGGTACTGGCGTCGGCCCGTTCGTTAGGCACCCGGAAGGTCAACGTGGCGAAGGAGCCGGGCGCGACCTGGCTGGGCGTGACCGAGACATGAGCGTGTGCCGGGCTTGCCCAGAGGGCCGCCACAGTCGCCGCGACGAGCGCGGCCAGCAACGGCCGGCCGCGGAGGCGTCTACCCATCGCGAATATCCTTCCGCCAGGACGCAGGTGATGAGATCGAGTTGCGGCCAGGCTCGCGGCCGCAGGACGTCCATCATGACGCCAGCCATCTGAACCGGTTGTTCGGGGCCGGCCGGAGGCCGGGCCTGCGAGCCGGGCCCGCTTGGCGACTTGGCTGACTGGTCGGTCAGGGGTGAGGGGTGCCACGCACGCCAAACGTCCAGTGCGACCGTCCGGGCCATCTGTGTGGCACCGACGCTTCCAAGATTTTCGAGATGTTGCGGGAACCGCTCACACCCGATCGACGACATAGACATTGCCGCACATCACCGGATCGCGGCGCCTCGATGCCGGAGTCGATGTATGGCGGATTTGTTGCGAGGGAGGTGATTGGAATGGCGATGCTTGAGCTGGTGGAAGACCTGTTCGAGAGCGAGATCCAAGGCGAGATCCTCGCATTCTCCTGCACGAAGGCCCTGTCCTTCGAGGACGAGTGAACGCCTGGGACCGGTAGCTAGCGGCCGGCTGGCGTGACGTTCCGGGGGGCGCGTGACCCCCGGAACCCGCCCGGTTGACGGAGGAGGACGAATGGGTGTCGCGGCGATGACGGGATCGGCCGGCAAGGGGCATCTGCGTGGTACCCACCGCCTGGTGCCGCCGGAGCAGACGTGGGCGGCGATCCGGCCCCTGCTGTCCGTGTTCGGGATCACCCGGATCGCGGACGTGACCGGCCTGGACGACCTGGGAATCCCGGTCTACCAGGCGATTCGTCCTGCGTCGGCGACCTTGGCGGTCTCCCAGGGCAAGGGTGTCACGCACGACCTGGCGAAGGTCTCGGCGGCAATGGAGATGATCGAGTTCGCGCATGCGGAGCGGGTGACGCTGCCGACGGCGCGCGGCCCGGCAACCGAGTGTGGTGACGGATCCTACGGGTTGCGGGAGTTGCAACTGGTCGCGGGTTCGCTGGTCTCCGACACCGTCGTGCTGGACTGGCTGCAGGGGCGCACCGTCCTCAGCGGGCGGACGGTACCAGTCCCGAAACAGTATGTCGAGATGAGCAACGAATTTCGACGGGAATGGGCACCCCCGTTGTTCGAGACGTCGACAAACGGTCTGGCAAGCGGCAATTGCCTGGACGAGGCAGTCCTGCACGGTCTGTATGAGCTGATCGAGCGGGACTGCCTCTCCGGCATCGAGGGAATGCCCCGGTCGACCCACACCAGGGTGGACCCGGAAACTATTCATGACGATGACTGCCAATGGCTCATGGCCCGTTTCCGCGCTGCCGACAACTGGTTCGAGATCGTCGACGCCACAAATGATCTCGACCTCCCGTGTTACGTGGTGAACCTGTGGTCGCCGTCGTTTCCGGTGCTCGTGTCCGGGTCGGGCTGCCATCTGGATCCGGCTGTCGCGTTGAACCGGGCGCTGACCGAGGCGGCGCAGTCCCGGTTGGCGATCATCAGTGGCACCCGGGAGAGCATCCCCGAGCAGGTGTACCTGCTCCAACACGTCCGCCAGGAGCGGCCACCGCCGCCGGGCGACGACGTACCGACAGTCGCCTTCACCCGACCGGACCGGGCCGACACTACCTTGGCCGACGACCTGACCGCCGTCGCCGAGCAACTCGTACGTCGGCGCGGCCGGGAACCGTTCTACGTGGATCTCGGTCTCGGCCACGAGGCGATCGCCGTCGCCAAGGTGGTCGCGCCCGGCCTGCGCTTCGAAGCCGCGCACGGGCTTGTGGAACGGGTGGGGCCACGATGACCACCCACGTCTTCGCTGGGCCCACCATCGAGGCCGACGCGATCAACGAGAGGCTGCCGCACGCGGTCGTCCATCCTCCGGTACGCCACGGCGACCTGCTCGCGCTGCACCTCGGCCCCGGTGACCGGGTCGCGATCATCGACGGGGTGTTCTTCCGGACCGGTGCGATCAGGCACAAGGAGATCGTCCATCTGCTCCAGCAGGGTGTCCCGGTCTGGGGTGCCAGCAGCATGGGTGCGCTGCGCGCCGCCGAACTGGACCGTTTCGGAATGCGCGGTGTCGGTCGGATCTACCGGTTGTACTCCAGCGGGGTCGTCACCGGTGACGACGAGGTGGCTGTCCTGCACGGCGAGGCGGACGACGGGTACCGGCAGATGAGCGAGGCGCTGGTAGCGGTCCGCCTGGCGATCCGCCGGGCCCGGGTCACCGGGCTGCTGGATTTCGACGCCGAACGCCGGCTGGTCAAGGCGGCATGCGCGTTGTCGTTCGGTGACCGTACCTACCGGCGGATCGTGGCGGACGCCGTCAGCGACGGCCTGCCCTCGGCGGTGGGCGAGTCCTTCCTCGGGCGGGTGCGACACGAGCGTGTCGATGCCAAGCGAGCCGACGCGCACCTTCTGCTCCACCACCTCGGCCGCGATGAGGGAGCCCCGCCGGAGGCGGCTTCCCAGCGGATGCCGATGACCTCGTTCCTGCTGCGTTGGCAGCGTTCCGCGCCCACCATCCGGGTGGCCGGCGTGCCCGTATCCGACCTGGCCACGTTGACAGCGGCGCAGGTGTTCGGCACCGGCTACGAGGCACTGCACCGGCGGATCGTGCTTCGCGAGTTGACCGGACTGCCGGTGGACACCGATCCGGCCGAGCTGGCCGGCAGCGCGCTACGAGTGGCGCAATCACGCGGGCTGATCGGGCCGGACCGTGACGTGCTCCCGGAGGGCTTTCACTACTGGCTGGACGGGCCGGAACGACAGCTGCCACCCGACGAAGCGGCGCTGCTGGCGATGGTCCGGTCGTTCCGGTGGGCGCCGAATGTGCGCGTCGTCGAACCTGTCGTGGAAGCCCTGGCCGGCACTGAGGCATGGACCACCGCCCAACGGATCGTCGCGCGCGCGGTGCGCTGCAACGAGAAGTTGGCGACCCTTCGCCCGACGTTCAATCCGCACTACATCGCCGATGCCAGACTGCGCGCCTGGGTGGGCCGGCGCTGGGGAGTGGCCGAACCGACCTTCGCGCTGTTGGACAGGGGATTCGGCGGGCAGGCCGACCTGCGGGTCAGGGGTGCGATGTTCGCTCCGTTGGACAGCGTCGAGCCGGTCGAGTCGTTCCCGGTGCCCAGCGGCCATGTCTGAGGCGGTGATGCGGCGGGGGCCCGTCCGGGTGGTGATGGGTGCCCTGCTGGTGGCGATGTTCCTGGCGTCGGTGGACCAGACGATCGTGGCGACAGGTTTGCCCACGATTGTCGGCGAGTTCCAACGGGCGGACCGGTACGCCTGGGTGATCACGACCTATCTGTTGGCCGAGACGGCGTTCACCCCGATCTTTGGTAAGGCGGGCGACCTCTACGGGCGCAAGCGCGTCCTGCAGGTGGCGATCGTGGTCTTCCTGGCCGGCTCGGTGCTGTGCGCGCTTGCTGATTCGATGTGGCAGCTGGTGGCCTTCCGGGCCGTGCAGGGTGCCGGGGCCGGCGGGATCCTCGCGGCCACCCTGGGAGTGGTGGCGGATCTCTTCCCACCCCGGGAGCGGGGACGCTACCAGGGCGCATACGTGAGCGTCTTCGCGCTGGCGGCGATCCTCGGCCCGCCGCTCGGCGGCTTCTTCGTGGATGGCCCGGGCTGGCGGTGGGCCTTCTGGGCAACTGCTCTCATCGGCGTCGGCGTGCTGTCGCTCATCGGGCCGTTGCTACGGCTCCCAGTCAGGTCGCGACCAGCCGTCATCGACTGGTGGGGCGCACTGCTGCTGGTGGCCGGGGTGGCGACGCTCATTCTGGTGCTCACCCTCGGCGGGCGCGAGCTGCGCTGGGCCTCGGCGGGCACGCTGGGCCTGGCAGCGCTGTCGGTGGCGCTGCTCACCGGGTTCGTCCTGCGGCAGCGCACCTTCGTCGAGCCCGTGCTGCCGCCGAAGCTGTTCGGTGACCAGGTCGTCGCCATGAGCTTCGCCCTGGCCTTCGTCATCGGCGCGATCATGCTGGGCGCCTTGGCGTTCCTTCCGCAGTTCCTTCAGCTGGCCCAGGGTTTGAGCGCCACGAACGCGGGACTGGCTCTGGTACCGGTGCTGGGCAGCGCCCTGGTGACCTCGACAGTGGTGGGGCGCCTGATCCGACGGGTGGGTCGCTACCGCCGTTTCGCCATCGGCGGAATGGCGGCGCTCTCGCTCGGCGTCCTGCTGCTGTCCACTGTCGATGCACACACCGCCTACGGCCTGCTGGTGGTGCCGTTGGTGCTGCTCGGCGCCGGGGTGGGCATGTCGACACCGGCGCTGTTCATCGCCACCGCCAACGCGGCGGCAGGCGAGCACGTGGGGGTCGCCTCGTCGGCTGTCTCGTTCTTCCGGGCCCTGGGCGGGGCGGTCGGCGCGGCGGGTTTCGGCGCGATCCTCGTCGCCCGGCTGAACGTCCGACTCGCGGAGCAGTTGCCGGGTTGGTCGGGTGACGTCAACGAGATCATCGAGGTGCCTCGCCACGTCGCCGCGCTACCGGCCGCGGTCCGGGACGGTGTCCGGGACGCGTACGCCGCGAGCCTGCGCGACGCCCTGCTCGTCGCCGCCCCGGTCGCGGTGGGTGGGTGGCTGGCGTCCTGGTGGCTGCGCGACGCCGAGTTGAGTGCCGAGCCGGCGGGAACCGCACGGGACACCGAACCGACAGAAGCCACGGAATCGTCTGTCACACAGGGAGCGACACGTAATGACTAATAGACGGCGACAGCGCTGGACCGCTGTCGCGCTCGCGACCGCACTGATGCTCGCCGGCTGCGGCGACGATCAGGCCGACGAGTCGGCGGGCGGCACTGCCTCGGCACCTGCCGATGGCAGCTATCCGGTGACCATCAGCAACTGTGGTGAGGAGGTGACCTTCGACGCGCCACCCCGACGGGTGGTCACGATGGATCAGATCTCCACCGAGTCACTGCTGCACCTCGGCCTCAAGGACGCCATGGTGGGCACCGCGTTCCGCAACGACGACATCTTTCCCAGCGTGTCGGCCGACTACGAGTCGGTGAAGGTGCTCGCCGAGATGTACCCCTCGAAGGAGGTACTGCTCAGCGTCGAACCCGACCTGGTGGTGGGCAACATCGACTTCTTCACGTACAGCGGTTTCCCGCCGGGCTCCAACTTCACCCGCGAGGAGCTGACCGGCAAGGGGATCAAGTCCTACACGTTGCAGTGCCAGGGCGAGCAGCCCGATCCGGAGCGGATGTTCGTCCGGTTCGCCGAGCTGGCCACCATCTTCGGTGCGCAGGCCAGAGCCGATCAGATCATCGGTCAGGTCAAGGAGTCGTTGGCCGCCACGGAGACAGTGCTGGCAGGGGCGACGCCGGTCCCCACGTTCATCTACCGCTCCGGCACCGGTCCGCTCGCCACGTTCGGCGGCGGTGGAGGATCCGCCGACGGGTTGCGCCGCTCGGGCGGACAGAACATCTTCAGCGACAAGGCGGCGTTGCCGCCGCCCGAGGTCAGCGTGGAGTCCGTGGCCGCCCTCAACCCGAAGGCCATCGTCATCTCGGACGAGGACGAGCAGTCCCCGCAGGACAAGGAGACGTTCCTCAGGGGGATCCTGTCGCAGAGCGACGCGGTGAAGAACGGCACGTTCTGCGTCACCGACTTCTACGCCTTCGGCACCCCGTTCCGCCTGGCCCGCGACGTCAACGTGGTGGGCAAGTGCCTGCATCCCGACAAGACCTTCCCCGCCTTCCCGTAACCGATGACCGTCACCACGTCGCCCAACGTCCCGGGGCTCACCGACAAGGCCGAGCCCCGGGGCCTGTCGGTTCGCGCCCGCCTCCGACGCCGTCCGCCGTTCTGGCTGGTCCTGGTGCTGCTCGCGGTCGGCCTGGTCGTCACCCTCACCACGGCGGTGACGATCGGTCCAGTCGAGCTTCCGTTCCTGCAGGTGTGGCAGATCGTCGCCGACCGAATCCACCCCGGCCTGGGCGGTGAGGTCACCTGGACACCCGTACGCGAGCAGATCGTGTGGGACATCCGGATGCCCCGGGTGCTGCTCGGCGCGGCCGTCGGCGCCGGACTGGCCACCGTCGGGGCGACCTTGCAGGCGTTGGTCCGTAACCCGCTCGCCGATCCGTACGTCTTCGGCATCACCTCCGGTGCCTCCACCGGGGCCACCGCGCTGCTGGCACTCGGGATCGCCGCGTTCGGCAGCACCGCACTGTCCGCAGCGGCTTTCGGTGGCGCGGTGGTGGCCTTCGTCCTGGTGCTCGTCCTCGCAGGCGCTGCCGGTGGTCTGGCCCCGGCCCGGCTGATCCTCGCCGGCCTGACCGTCGCCTACACGATGTCCGCCCTGACCAGCCTGATGATCTTCCTGGCCGCCACCGCCGGGCAGTCCAGCATCGCCGAGACGGTGCTGTTCTGGCTTCTCGGCGGGCTCGGCGGCGCACGCTGGTCCCACGTGCTCATCCCGGGGCTGGTGACGGTCCTGGGGACGCTGCTGGTCACCCTGCGGGCCCGGTCACTCAACGCGCTGCTCGTCGGCGAGGAGACGGCGGCGACTCTCGGCGTGAACCTGGGCCGGTTCCGCCTGCAGATGTTCACTCTGACGGCGCTCATGACCGGTGTGATGGTGGCGGTCAGCGGAGGCATCGGATTCGTGGGACTGATGGTGCCCCACGCGGTACGCCTGATCGTTGGTTCCGACAACCGTCGCGTGCTACCGGTCTCCATGCTCCTCGGGGCGATCTTCCTGGTCTGGGCCGACGTGGTGGCCCGGACCGTCGTCGCACCACAGGAGCTCCCGATCGGGATCATCACCGCTCTCGTCGGCGCACCGTTCTTCGTCGCCATCATGCGGTCCAAACGCCGACTCAACGTGGTGGGGGAGAGATGAGGCTGCGCGCCAACGAACTGTCGATGGTGATCGACCGTCAGCCGATCGTGTCCGGTGTCGACATCACCGTCGGTCCGGGTGAGGTGGTCGGCCTCGTCGGGCCGAACGGCAGTGGAAAGTCCACGCTGCTGCGCGGGGTGTATCGGGTGTTGCGGCCCGACGCGGGGCGAGCCGAGATCGACGGATACGACGTCTGGGCGCTGTCGGCCAAGGCCGCCGCCCGTCGGGTCGCCGCCCTCGTCCAGGAACCTGCGGGTGACGTCGACTTCGACGTTCGGGAGATCGTGCGGATGGGCAGGTCGCCCTATCTGTCGGCGCTGCGACCGGCGACCGCCGCCGACGAGCAGCTCGTCACCGATGCGCTGGAGCGGGTCGGTGCCATGCCGTTGGCGGGCCGGGGCTTCCGGACGCTGTCCGGCGGGGAGAAACAACGGGTGCTGCTCGCCCGGGCTCTCGCCCAGCAGCCGGACCTGCTGGTGCTCGACGAACCGACGAACCACCTGGACGTCCGCCACCAACTGGAGACGCTCGACCTGATGCGACGACTCGGCATCGCGACGCTCACCGCCCTGCACGATCTGAATCTCGCGGCTGCGTACTGTGACCGGCTCTACGTGCTGGCGGCCGGCCGGGTGGTCGCCAGCGGCCCTCCCGACGAGGTGCTCAGCCCGGAACTTGTCGGCACGGTGTTCGGCGTCGGTGCGGTGCCGTCGGTGCATCCGGTGACGGGCCGTACGCATCTGGCTTTCTATCCGCTTCCCGCAGCGGCCGAAACCGCGACGGTACGACGATGACCGCCGCCGACGATCACGGCAGGCGTAACCGTCGGGCCTGGAACCGGATGGCCGACCAGTACCAGGAAATCCTCGCCGAGTTGGGTACCCCGGATGAGCTGACCTGGGGCTGGTGGCGGCACTCGGAGCACCGGCTCGACATCCTGGGCGAGCTGACCGGCCGGGATGTGCTCGACCTGGGCTGTGGTGCTGCCGGTTGGGCCCGCCGCCTCGCCGACCACGGCGCCAACGTGGTAGGCATCGATGCGTCGGCCCGGCAACTCGCGCACGCCCGTGACAGCACCGCGGGCGGGGCAGCCGTCGCCCTGGTCAACGGGGACGCCGAACGGCTGCCGTTCGCCGATGCCAGTTTCGATGTCGCGGTGTCGAACTGGGGTGCGCTGAGTTTCTGCGACCCGCACGTCGCCGTGCCCGAGGCGGCCCGGGTGCTGCGTCCGGGCGGACTGCTGGTGGTTTGCACGTCGAGCCCGATCTACTGGCTCTGCACCGCGTCCGACGCTGACCAGCCCGGCACGGAGATCCGGCGCAGCTACTTCGACCTGCACCGTTCCCCTGGCAACACCGGGACCGTCCGGTTCCAGTTGCCGTACGGCGGGTGGATCCGCACCTTCGCGGAGGCGGGATTGACGATCGAGGCACTGATCGAGCCGGTGCCCGATCCCGCGACCGTGATCCCGGCACACCTTGAGCAGGCCACCTGGCGGCACTGGCTGGCCAACTGGCCGTTCGACGTCATCTGGAAGGTCCGCAAACCCACCCATCGATGAAGGAGAGCCCGATGTCTGTCGCCTGGCCGCCCGCCACCACCATTCCCCGCCTCGGCGTCGGCGTCGGACTGCGGGCGGAGATCGAGCAACTCGTCGTCGACCACGCCGAGCAGATCGACTGGCTCGAACTCATCACCGAGGACTACCTGTTCAACCCCCACCGCCGTGCCACTCTGGCCGCTCTTCGGGAGCATTTCCCGCTGATCCCGCACGGTGTCGAACTCTCCATCGGCAGCGCCGAACCGGTCGACGAGGGGTATCTCTCCGCACTCGCGGAGTTGGTCGCGCTCGTCGACGCGCCCTGGTGCAGCGACCATCTCTGCTTCACCCGTGCGGGTGGCATCGCGCTCAGCGCGTTGCTGCCGCTGCCGCGCACCGAGGAGGTCGTCGCAGCGGTCGCCGACAAGGTGCGACACATCCAGCAGGTCGTCGGGGTGCCGTTCCTGCTGGAGAACATCAGCGCGTTCATCGACCTACCGGGGGAGATGCCCGACGCCGAGTTCCTCACCCGCATCGTGGAACGCGCTGACTGCGGCATCCTGCTCGACCTGACAAACGTCTACAACAACGCGGTAAATCACCAGTTCGATCCACTGACCTATCTGGACGCCATCCCCCTGGAACGTGTCGTCCAGGTCCACCTCGCCGGTGGCACGTACGCCGGCGACCTGCTCCAGGACAACCACCGTACGGCGGTACACACCGAGGTGTGGGATCTGCTGCGCCACGTACTTCCGCACGCGCCGATAAGCGGCTTCATGATCGAACGCGACGGCAAACTCCCGGACGACTTCCCGGAGATCCTCGCCGACATCGCCCGCACCCGCGAGGTGATCGGCACCGCCGGTGCCGGAGTGGAGCAGCGATGAACACGCTCGGCTTCCAGACGGCCCTGGCCCGGTTGCTGGTCGAGCCCACACTGCGCGAACAGTGGCGCGTTGCTCCTGACACGGTGGCCGGAGACCTGAAGCTGACCGCGGAGGAGACCGAGTTGCTCGCCCGCATCGATCTCGACCGGCTCGACTTCACCGCCGGTGGCATCGAACGGGCCCGTACCCGCACCCTCAAGCGCATGTTCGCCGCGACGCTGCGCGCCGTCGGTGACCCGCCGAGCGCCGAACGGCTCGTCGTCGGTTTCGTGCGTGCAGTCGTCCCCCTCGCCGCGCGCGATGAGGCCGCCAAATGGATCAACGAGGGGAAACAATTCGTCGATCATCTGCGTCGGCTCGCCATCGCCGGGCGGGTGCCACCGGCCTTGGCGGAGCTGGCTCGGCTGGAGTGGCTGCGGGCGGACCTTCGATACGACCCAGACGCAGCTCGCTCAGCAGAGTGGGCGCACCTGCATCACGTCGCGGCAACACCGCCCGGCGCCGCGACGGTGCCACAGCTGGCCGCGCACGTTCGCGTGGCCCGGTTCGACGCTGACGTGCTCGCGCTAGCCGCAGGTCGCGCGCCAGCACAGTCCGGGCAGAGCTGTCTCGCGCTGGCATTGCGACCCGACGGTGTGATCCGCGCCTACCGGCTCACCCCCGAGGCGGCCGACCTGTATCAGGCCTGCGACGGCAGCCGTACGGTGGCGGCGTTGACCGCGACCGGGCCGAGCGGCGCGGCGGAGTTGCTCGCCACCGCCTGGGCGCACGGTCTTGTGCTCGAAGCGAATCCTGGCTGATCCCGCTGCCTCCGCGCTGACAACGGACCAGCGTTGACGCTACGGGTCCTGGGGCGCGGGGGACGGCCGCTCGCACTGCAGCTGACATGGGTGTGTCGCGGTGGAGGCCGTGGGGTGCCGGAGCCCTGGCGTTCCCATGAACGATCCTGTCCAGGCAGGGCTGGCCGTCACCGAGGTTCAGCCATGAGCGAGATGGGACCGCAATGGCTGTACCAGCGTCGCCCCGGGCAGCCGACTCTCACCGTCGACCGTCCGGCGATCTGCCTCCTGCGCGTTCCTTTACCGGCCCGCAGGTGGCGTTGCTGGTGAGTGGCGTGCTGGTCAATATCGGCTCGTTTTCGATCTATCCGTACCTGGCTGTGCTGCTGCGCGACCGAATGGGGATGGAGATGGGGCGCGTCGGGGTCGTGCTGGGACTGGCGACCCTGGTGCAGTTCGCCAGCGCACCGGCCACCGCGGCGTTGGCCGAGCGGGTCGGGCTGCAACGCTGCCTGCTCGGTGCCACCGTCCTGTACAGCCTTGGCGGGGCCGCTTTCCTCACCGGGGATAGCTCCCCGGTGCTCAGCGTCGCAGGGCTGCTGCTCATCTCGGCCGGCGGGTCGCTCTACTCGCCCGCCTACCGCGGTTATCTGATGAACGGTGTCGGGCCTGAGCGGCGCCCGGCGTTGGTGTCCGCCGGTAACGCGGCTGGCAACTTCGGTATCGCCCTCGGCCCGGTGCTAGGTGCCCTGCTCATCCGGTATCCCGATGCGATGTTCGGTCTTGTCACGGTGATCTACGTGAGCCTGGCCATCGGGCATCTTTTCCTACCGCGGGAGCGGCGGGGCGAGGACGACCGGTCGGTGGAGCCGTTCCGGCGGATGTTCTCCGGACTGGCGGTGCTCCCGTTCGCCACCACAGCCCTGTCCATCTACCTGTACATGCAGTTCTATCAGTACTTATCTAGCTACTCCCAGGGGCGGATGCCCACCCTGCTGTTCGGGGCAGCCATGATGGGCTACTCCCTCGGCTTGGTCTTCGTGCAGCCCCTGCTGGCCGAGCGGGTCGGGCGGATGGCCTACCGGACGGCGATGGCGGTCGGCTTCGCCTGCCTGGCCGCCGGGATGGCTGCCTTCGCGGGCGGGAATGGGCTTACCGTCGTGGCCGGGGTCGCCATCATCAGCGTCGGCAACGCGGTGCTGTTCCTCAAGAACGACCTTGAGGCGCTGGCGCGGTCGAGGCGCCCCGCCACCGTGGTCTTTGGCCAGCAGCGATTGGCCGTCGGGGTTGGCTCCTTCCTCAGTGGTGTGATCGGTGGGCATGTTTACGGAACGTTCGACCATGCCGGCATCCTTCCCGGGTTCTGGCTGGCCGTGGCCGCGCAGTGCGTCCTGCTGCCCCCGCTCCTACTGGGCACGCGTCAGTGGTTCCGCAGCGTCCGTGGCCGTGCGGGCCCGCGATGACGTCGTGGCTTGTCATGAGTGGCGGGAACCATGCGGGCCCTTTCGCCGACTAGTGCTATCGACGCCAACTCCATCCCGCCGGCTGAAACTTCCTGGGAGTAGATCTCGTGCCGCGACCACGTTCCCTCATCGCAGCCCTCGCTGTGTCGATCATGCTTACCAGCGCCTGCGGTGGCGGCACTGACGACGCCGGATCGTCCACCACGCTGCGCATCGGGTTGAGCGTCGAGTCGGGCGCGCTGGATCCACACGCGTTCACCGGCAACTTCCTGTTGCTCGACGCCCTCTACGAGTCGCTTGTCGTCTACGGCGAGGACGGGCGGCTGGAGCCGGGGCTGGCGCAGTCCTGGACCGTCGCCGAGGACGGCAAGCAGGTTACCTTCAACCTGCGGGACGGGGTGCGCTTCACCGATGGATCGCCTGTCGACGCCGCCGCCGTCAAGTGGAACTTCGACCGTTGGGTGGGCAACGAACGCTTCTCGTTCTTTCGCGCGTCGCAGGTCATCTCCGCCGTCGAGGCCCCCGATCCGGACACCGTACGGCTCACCCTCTCCGAGCCGTACGAGCCGCTGCTGCAGGAGATGTCGATCGTCCGACCCGTGCGGCTGCTCAGCCCGACATCGGTGGCCGACGATGGCACGTTCCAGAACCCCGTCGGCAGCGGCGCCTGGAAGCTCGTCTCCAACACCGCTACCGGCGCGGTGCTGGAGCGCAACGACGATTACTGGGGGACGAAGCCACGTCTGGAACGCCTCGAATTCACGGTCATCCCGGATTCCCAAGCACGAGCCGACGCACTCACCAACGGTGAGCTCGACCTGATCGGCGGCGCCTATCTGGCCCCGATCACACCCGTGGAGGCACAGTCCCTCGCCGAACGCGATGGCATAGAGCTGCTCACCGGAGCACCAGACGTCTCGATCATGCTCGGATTCAACCCGGACGGGCCCGCTGGCGACCGCGCCGTACGGCAGGCGGTGATTCAGGCGATCGACACCGCCGCGCTGGCGAGGACGCTGCTGCTGGGCTACGCCGAACCGGCCCGGCGAGTGTTCCCGCCGGACGTCCCGGACTCGGGTACCGACCTTCCGCTCGGCTACGACCAAGCGGGGGCGAACCGGGCGCTGGACGCCGCCGGATACACCCGAAGCGGAGACACCCGCGCCAAAGACGGCACCCCGCTGTCGCTGCGGTTGCTCATCCCCGCGACCCCGGCCGAGGGACAACTCGACCCCCGCACCATGGCCGCGGCCATCGCCGCCGCCCTGAAGGAGGTGGGCATTACTGTCGAGATCGCCCCGGTCGACGCCGCCGCCTACTACGACGAACGCGCTGAGGGCACGTACGACATCACATTCTTCGAGACCCTCGGCGCGCCGTACGACCCGTCGAGCTCGATCGTGTCGCTGTTCACCAGCGGCGCGCGGGCACCGCTGTGGGTGACGCCGCAGACCGAGGATCTGGTGAACAAGGCGCTGTACGCCCGCGACCCCGCCGCCCGGGCAGCGGCCTACCAGAACCTCTACACCGCCGTGGCCGCCGACGCCGGCTTCGTGCCGCTGGTCTACCGGCCGCGCCTCTGGGCCGTACGGAACGCCGTGAAAGGCTTCGTGATTCCGCCCAGCGATGTCGACCTCGCGCTGACCGGGGTCACTGTCGGGTGAGCGTACCCGGGTGGCTGCGCTCCGCCAGCGGCGATGTCGGCCGCTGGGCCGTCGACACCGCCGGTGTGCTCCTCGCGCTGTCCGCTGGCACCTTCGCCCTGGTCCTGCTGGCCCGTGGTGACCCGGCGGCGGTGCTGGCGGCGACCCGGGCCGGCCGTGCGGCCACGCCCGAGCAGATCGAAGCCGTCCGCGTCGAGCTGCGGCTGGATGCTCCCGCACCGGTCCGGTATCTGCGCTGGCTCGCCGACGCGAGCACCGGCGACTTCGGACTGTCGTTGCGCACCAACACACCGATCGGGCCGGAGATCGCCGATCGGATCGGGGTGACCCTGGGACTGGTGGCCGGTTCCGCCGTCGTTGCCCTGGTCGTGGGAGTGGGCGTCGGTGTCACCGGGGCGCTGCTCGGACGTGGCCTGCTGCGCGGAGCTCTGCGGGTCGGGGCGCTACTGGCCACCTCGGTACCGGCGTTCTGGCTGAGCTATCTCCTGGTACTTCTCCTCGCTCTGCGGCTGAGCCTGGTGCCGACCTCCGGTATGACGGGCCCGGCGAGCTGGGTGATGCCGATGGCAGTGCTCGGGCTGCCCGCAGCCGGTGCCCTCAGCCGGGTGGTGGCCGTCACGCTGCGGGAGGCGCTCGACCGGCCGTACGTGCTCGCCGCACAGGCCCGCGGCAGCTCACCGCTGTCCATCGTGTTCCGCGATGGCCTGCCAAACGCCGCCGGACCAATCCTGTCTGTCGCCGGATTCACCATCGGAACGCTCCTGGTGGGCACGGTCGTGGTGGAGCAGATCTTTGGCTGGCCCGGCCTCGGCGCCTATTTCGTACGGGCAGCCGCAGCGCGCGACGTCCCGGCGCTACAGGCCAGCGCGCTCGTCCTCGGCAGCGGGTTCATCCTCGCCAACCGCCTCGCCGACGTGATGCAGATCCTCATCGACCCCCGCTCCCGCCGAGACTCGGAGGTCCACGCCCGTGCGCCCCGACGCCGCCGGGACGGAGGAGGTCACGTCGCGGCCACCGGGCACAAAGCCGATGCTCGGACGGAGACGACATGACGGCAGGACATGGTCGGCGCGGCATCCCGGCAGGGCTGCGCACCGCGCTTGTCGCGCTGCCCCTGAGCTTGTTCGCGATCGCGGGGTTGCTGGCGCCGGTCCTGGCCCCGGCCGACCCAGCCGCCAACGACCTGGCGGCCAGCCTGTTGCCGCCGTCAGCGGACCATCTGCTCGGCACCGACCAACTCGGCCGTGACCAGCTCAGCCGGCTTCTGCACGGGGCACAGATCTCCCTGGCGGTCACCGCCGCGGTCCTGGGGATCTCGATGACCGTGGGGGTCGTTACCGGCACCATCGCCGGCTACCTGGGCGGATGGGCTGACCGGGTGGTCTCCCGGATCATCGACATAGCGGTGGCCCTCCCCGGGATGCTCGTGGCGCTGGCGGTGATCGGCGTCCGGGGCCCTGGTGTGGAGAATCTCGTCCTCGCGATGTCGGTCTGGGTCTGGGCCCCGTACGCTCGCATCGCCCGCGCCCGTACCGCAAGCCTGCGCGGTAGCCCGCACCTGGACGCGCTGCGGCTGCTCGGCGCCGGGCCGGCGCGCATCGTGGGTCGGCACCTGCTTCCGCCGGCCCTGGCACCGTGCCTGGTGTACGCCAGCACCGACGTCGGCGCCATCGTGCTCGGGGTCGCCACGTTGAGTTTCCTCGGCCTCGGCATACCGCCTCCTCAGGCCGAGTGGGGGCAGATGCTCATCGAGGGGCGTCCCTACCTGGCCTCGGCCTGGTGGCTCGCCTACCCGCCCGGTATCGCGATCACCGCTGTCGTGTTCGCCAGCAACCTGCTCGGTGAACGACTCGCGGCCGGTGCCGAGCGGCCCTCGATCCTGCGCTGGGTGCTGCCGCACCGCCTGCTCACCCGGGCAGCCGGCCGGGCAGCCTCCCGGCCGCCGGCCACCACTGGCGCGATTGCCCCGTCGACCATGTCCGCAGACGACCGGAGCGTGCTGCAGGTACGGGACCTGTCCGTCACCTATCGGCACGACGGCGCCCAACGTCGCGTCGTCGCCGATGTCTCTTACCAGATCAAGCGCGGGCAGATCCTGGCGCTTGTCGGAGAGACCGGCAGCGGCAAGACCACGGCGGCGCTGGCCCCCTTCGGACTGTTGGACCCCACCGCGGTCGTGACCGGCGCGGCACTGCTGGATGCAGGGGACGGTGCCCGTCAACTCGTCGGTCTGCCGCCGCACGAACGCCGCCAAATCAACGGCCGGCGGGTCGGCGTGGTCTTCCAGGACAGCCTCGCCGCCCTCAACCCCCTGCGGACCATCGGCGCCCACGTCGACGAGGCCGTCCGCAACGCCGGCCGGGGCAGCCGACACGGCGCCACCCGCCAGGTCACCGAGGAACTGCTCCGGCTGGTCGGCCTGCCCGACCCCACCGGGATCGCCCGTGGGTTCCCGCATCAACTGTCGGGCGGGATGCGCCAACGCGTGCAGATCGCCATCGCCCTCGCGGGTGAGCCGGACTTGCTCGTCGCCGACGAACCCACCTCCGCGCTCGATGTCACTGTGCAGGCACAACTGCTCGACCTGCTGGCCCGGCTCCGCGACGAACTGAACATGGCCATGATCATCATCAGTCATGACCTGGCGGTGGTCACCCGCCTGGCCGACACAGTGGCCGTCATGTACGCCGGTCGGATCGTTGAGACAGGGCCATTTGCCACCGTCATCGGCAAACCGGACCATCCCTACACGCGGGGGCTGCTCGACGCCGTACCCCGTCCCGGAGCGCCGCCGGGCACGCGGTTTCGCACTATGCCTGGACGCTCTGGTGCCGGTCCGGACGACACCAGCGGCTGCGCGTTCGCTTCCCGATGCCCGGTCGCCCTCCCCGCCTGTGTGCAGCGCCAACCGATACTGGTCGCGCTGGGCGGGGCGCACCGGTCCGCGTGCCTGCGCCAACCCGGCGGGCCCTCGCTGATGCCCGAGGCAGCCGTCGGGCGAAACGGAGACTGACCGGGTGTTGGAGATCGAAGGTGTTGCGGCCGGTTATGCCGTCGCGCGAGGGCGGCACCGCAACACCGTGGTGGATGCCATCACCATGCGGGTCGACGCGGGTGAGATCGTCGGCCTGGTCGGCGAGTCGGGGTGCGGCAAGACGACCCTCGCCCGCGTGATCACCGGGCTCCACCGCCCCGATTCAGGCTCGGTACGCCTCTCCGGGACGGACGTGTACGGCCTGCGCGGTCGGGCACTGCGCAGCCACCGACGGCGGATCCAGATGGTCTTCCAGGAGCCGTATCTCACTTTCAGTCCCCGCCAGACAGTTCGGCAAGCCATCACCGAGCCGCTACACATCCACCGCCTCGGCGACTCTCGTGCCCGGTCCGCCCGCGTGGACGAATTGCTGGACCTCGTCGGGCTCGATAACCGTGTGGGTGATCGTCGGCCGCAGCAACTGTCCGGTGGGCAGCAGCAGCGGTTGGCGATCGCCCGCGCACTGACCGTCGAACCACGCGTGCTTGTCTGCGACGAGCCGGTCACCGCACTCGACGTGTCGGTGCAGGCCAAAGTCCTCAACCTGCTATGCGACCTGCGCGACCAGCTCGGCCTTGCGTGCCTGTTCATCTCCCATGACCTCGCCGTCGTCAGGCAACTCGCCGACCGGATCGCGGTCATGCACAACGGTCGCATCATCGAGCAGGGTCCGACCGCGCAGCTCACCACCGATCCTCGCCATCCGTACACCCAGTCGCTACTCGCGGCGACGCCAACAGTCGACCTGACAGTGGCGTCATCCACGCACGCTCGGGAGGAAGGGGTGATCTGACTGGCTGCGACTCGTGGCCGATGGCAAACCGGCGAATAGGTCACTTGCCGCGCAGGATGGGCAAGGGCCGGACCCGCAGCCAGTCCTCGCCGACTACGACGATCGCTCCACTGGCCAGGTCGTCGGCGATTGCGGCGAGGTTCGCCACCAGGATCGCGATGATCTGTGCGGCTCGACGACCGCTGATCCGCCGCACCAGCAACACGGACGGTTCGCTGGCCCCGGAGGAGGCCAGCAGAGTGCCGAAGTCGGTATCTGCGGAGATCAACACCCGCTGTTCCTGGCGTGCCCGATCCAGCACGATCTCATCCGGTGCCGCTGCCAGGCCGTAGTCCCTGAGGTGCTCGGCGTCATGCCCCTGCGCGCGCAGACCTGCGGCAACCGCTGGCGACAGGTTGTTGTCGATCAGGAATTTCATGCCGCGTGATGTAGCGGCAGCTCCCGCTCCCGGACAGCCTCGGCGGCGAAGCGCAGCGCTTCCCAGACGTCTTCAACGGTCAGGTCCGGCAGATCTGACACGATCTCGTCCGCGCTCATGCCGTCCGCGATCATTGCCACGACCGTCGCGACCGGGATGCGTAGCCCACGGATGCACGGTGCACCGCCCATCTGGGCCGGGTTGACGGTGATCCGCTCGAAGTTCATGACGGCATGGTAACGCGTCTTGCCCCAGCCCGACCCCGGGCTAACCTGAGACCTGGCTCCCCATCAGTACCGGAGGATGCCGCAACAGGCATGAGGATTGCGTGGTTGGCCGCAGCCCGGGGCGGGGTCATCGCTGTGGGACGGCGCGGGAGCGCATGGGCTGGCATCCGGCCTCCCACAATTTCTGTGCTCACACATGCTCACAGCCCAAAATCAAATAGCCATCATTGCGCGACATGCGGCGACAGGGGGTCACCCAGCGCCCCACACTGCACTTCGACGATCGGTGTTGAGGTCTCGTGAGAACCGGCCTCTGACCATGTCAACGGCGGACTGGAACTGACCCCCTGGCGACGGATTGGGATTGACCCGACCCCCCGGGGGTTGTGTCGTTTTACTTGTCGCGGTCTTTTGCGAGGAGTTCTCGGCGGGCTCTGGTGCGGTAGGACTCGCCTGCGAGGGTGAGGACCTCGGCGTGGTGCACGAGGCGGTCGATCATCGCGGCGGCGACGACTTCGTCGCCGAAGACCTCGCCCCACCGCCCGAAGGGCAGGTGCGAGGTGAGGAAGTCTCTACAAGATCCGGGGCGGTTCACTGTCCGAGAGTTGGCGTTCGAAGTCACCACTCGTCTGGTGCTTCGTCGTGCGAGGGCTGCACATCCGGGCTCACCTAAGGTATGCCTAAATCAAAGAATACCATTAATGAAGATCGCGAAAACCGCTAGAAACCGCAGATCAGAGCCATGTAGTGGAGCGCGCCCGGCAGGATTCGAACCTGCGGCCTTGGGATTAGAAGTGGCGTTCGGGCCTTGATCTATACTTTCGACGCCTTCACTAGCTGCACGAACTCTTGCTCCAGCCACTCCTGCTTACTCCAGTAGACAACATTTCGCACCATGAATAGCTCCACGGCCAGCCAGCCAGGCCGAGGTATCGCGTGATTGCACTCGGAGCCGGAACGTTGCTGAACACCAGGGGCGGCGAGCAGCCCGACCGGCCGTCACAGCCCGGCAACAACTGTGGCGGCTGAGGTGGTGGGCGGCATCTGGTCACGCTGCGCGGCTCCGACGCGCTTGGCGTAGGAGAGCGCACGTTGGCCGCGCTGACAGTTGGTGGGCCAACTGGCATCCGGTTGTATGTTCCACTGCGGCTTCGTCGAAACCACTTCACTCGGCCACTCCGCAAGCCTCGCTCAATCTGCTTCCCCCAACCTTGGAGCGCGATGGTAGGCGCTTTCCGTAGACACGTCCTTGTCTATGCATAGGTCGTCTAGGAGGCTCAATAGGTTCGGATCGGGGGGAAGTGTAGCCCCATCGGTGCTCGGCGTACGTACTTTGGAACTGTGGCCGTAGTGAACTGAAATGTTGTCAGGGCCGAGCACTGAATGGAAGAGGTGGTTCATCAAGCCCTGCACCAACTCGTAAAAGGGCGAGTCATCTGGCTCGGTTCTGCCGTATACGGGCACGAGTTCCGAGTAGAGGTCTGAGGTCATAAACGTGGCTGGTGCAAGCCCTTCAGGACTGTTTGATGTGCCGGCCTCTGACGCTCGGTAGCCCCACGAGAGCGTGCCATGTCCAAGGATGCAGAGCGCTCTAACCACGTCTTTGCGGGGCAGAAGTTGGTTGACGCGGATGAAGTGCTCTACTGCTGCGTCCGTGTCGAATCCTTCAGCAAGATCACCCGCAACGACCGCCGAGAAGAGCGGGTTCGAAACCCAGTGTGTGCATGAGTTGCTGGTATCGTTCTCAACGACTCTATTGAAGGCTACCGGTGGCCGAAAAAGTCGGTGGCAGACTACAAGCTTGCGCATGGCTTCTTCAAGGGATCGTCTTGTAAGTGTCTGCTTCACCTCCAAGACTGCATAAGCTCCCTCGATTGGAAGATAGACCTTGCGTGAGTCCTTGCTCGGGCCAACCTTAATCGCCGGAAACCATTCTTCGTTGAAGATCACGACGTCGCAGTCTCCGGCGGAGAAGCCCTTGGTGTCGCTCAAGGAAGCCGCCCGAACTGCGTAACGTTTGGGCAGCAACTCTCGGAGTGCCTCGCGAATGATGTCCTCCACCGCCCAGCCGGAATCGAAGTGATTCTCATTAAAGCGCTTTTCGTAGGCTACTCGGCTAAGGATCTCTCGCTCAATCTGATGGCATCTACTGTAAAACGCTTGGTTCAAGCTCTCGGATGGGTGCAGCTTTGGCTGCCATGTATCAATATCGGGAGGGCCGCTGGTGCGTGGCTTATCCCGACGACGGTTCCGACTTCTAGGCATAGACGGCAAGATACTGGTCGGCTGTGACATGGCCAGCGAGGCCAGAGCCTGCGTTTCAGCCGTCCGAGCTTGACTGGTTACCTGGACGTGGCAACAGTGCCGTCGCAGGAGAGCTGAACCATCTCCGCATCTCCGCATCTCCGCAAAGGCGGTTTTGAGCTGCGAAAACAGTTGCGGAGACAGCTGGCCGGTGGTGGCGGCCATCTCCGCAGACTCCGGTGTTCTCCGCAAGATCGTGCGGAGATGCGGAGATCGGCTCTGCTCAATCGGCTTGATCTCCGCAGGGTGTTCTTGCTGGTGGTTGTGGGTTCGTGCGGTGTTGCGGAGATGCGGAGATGGTTCAGCGGTGTTCATCCGTTGTGGTGTTCGACCCAGAAGACGGCGCGGTCGCCTCGGTCGTTGCGGCCGGTGCGGATGACGTGGTGTCCGCGCCACCGTCCGGTCTGTCCGGTCAAGAGGCGGCCGAGTTGCAGTGGGTTGGGTAGGCGGCCGTTGTGGGTGGTGATGAACTGGCCGTCCCATGGGTCGTTGATGTCGCTGCCGAGGTGCATGGGTTCGGCGTCGCGGCGTAGCTCGGCGGCGGTGAGTGCTCGACCGCCGTGGCGGTCGTGCCAGGTGGTGAGGAACGCGCGCCAGCGCGTTTCGTCTTCGTCGATCTCGCGGACATCGGCGGCGTTGGTGAGGAAGCCGTCGATGCCGTGGTGGTGGAGGAATCCGCCGAGGGCTTGCGCCCACGGCGTGAACTGCCGCATCGACAGCCCGGACACCTTCGGTGCTCCCTGTCGGGTCCAGTCGAGGACCAGGACGAGTAGGTGCCACAGGACGGTGAGTTGGTTGGCGGGGTTGGTGATCCATTGGTCGAGGTGAGGGATGCCGAATGCGGTTTGGTCGCGGAGTTCGGGGCGGGGCATGTCGGGGTCGAGATGTACGCGGACGGTGCGGGAGGCCATGTCTCCGCCGACTTGGAGGTTGTTGCCGGTGGCCATCCATAGTCGGTCATTGACGGTGGCGATGTTGCGGGACGCGCCCAACTGCCGGTCGGACCAGACGCCGTTGGTGACGAGTTGGGCGAGCACGGCGGAGTCGATGACGGTGCCTTCGGCGAGGTTGTCCCAGATGACCACGCCGACTTGTTCGGCCATGACCGCGGTGATGGACTTGCGGAGTTCTTCGTCGGAGTAGGCCCAGTTCATGACGCGCTGGCCGTAAAGCATGCCCGGCCCGGCGGTGAGGATGGTCTTGCCGGATGAGGGCATGGTGGCGTCGATGAGTGCGAACGGGGTCAGGCTGCGGGTGAAGTGCCGCAGGATCGGCGTGGCGAGCAGGGCGATGTAGTTGGCCCGGTCCGCTGTGCTGGCCCAGGGGAAGTCGCGCAGGAAGCGGCCGAGCAGGAATCGGCGTGCCTCGGCTACCTGCTCGGCGGTGGGTTCGTCGGGCACGGTGGGTAGGGCGACTTTGGAGGCGAGGTAGAGGCCGGTGGCCTTGTCGTAGCCGGGTTGCTGCAACAGGGTTCCGTCACGGCGCAGCACCGGGGCACCGATGATGCCACGTAGCGGCGGCACGCCGGGCCACGTCTTGCCGGCCAGCACCGAGGCGAGGCTGTCCCGGGGCGGGGTGACCTCTTCTTCGTAGGTTTCCGGGTTGCCGGTGTCGCTTCGGCGGGTTTTGAGCCGGTAGACGTAGGCGTGTTCGGCCAGGAGCCCGGCCAGGCCGGCGGGGGTGACGACGCTGGCCGACACCGGCAGGGGCGAGTCTTCGTCGGCGGCGGTGGCCAGGCCACCGGAGACGGCTTCCATGTGCACGAGCTGCCCGGCGGAGACGTAGGTGTCGGGTAGCAGGCCGTTGGTGAGGGCGGTTTTGAGGACGCGGATGGTTTCTGGGCCGGTGCCGATCTGCAGCCGTTCGGTCATGCTGCCCTCCCGATGTTGGTCAGGTGGCGTGGTTGGCGTGCGCCGACGCGCAGCCCGGACGCGATCGTTCGGGCGATCTCCCCGTGTCGTAGCCCTGTTGACAGGGCGGCGGGTTCCAGGACGGCGTACACGTCGTCTTCGCCGAGGGCGCCACCGGCGGCGAGCTGCCCGAGGGCCACCGCCGAGGCGAACAGCGCGTCATTGCGTCCACCCTCGGTCGCGGCGGTCAGGTGGTCGACCTGGCGGCGGATCGCCGCTTCGAGGTATCGGCCACGCCGGTCCGGCGGCAGTGCCACCGCGACCGGCCGGCAAGCGGGCCGCGGTGGCGGGGTGAGTAGTCCGGCCAGCCATGCGGGCAGCGGCGCCGGGTCGCAGTCCAGCGCCACCGCGTATGCGCGACCGGCCACGGTGGAGCCAGCGGCGACGACGTAGCCGCCGTGGGCGCGGGTATCGACCTTCCACCCGAGACCGCCCCGATCACCATTGGTGTTGCGCAGTTCCGGGCCACTCTCCGGGTGGTGGTAGTAGAGATGGCTGCCGCCCCGTCCGGTGGTGACGGTGTAGGTCGGATCGATCGTGCCGCCGTGTCGGTCCGCCAGCACGCCGAGCACATCGCCCCCGTCCCGCGCTGCGGCCCATTCGGCGGGCGGGAAGTCGCCGGGGTGCTTGGGCACGTCGAGGTCGACCACGACCAGTCCGGACGGGCCGCACGCGATGCCGACGCCGTAGGGCCGGTGCGACCATGCGCGGCGGATGCGGTCAGGGTCGGTGGTGGCGCGCTGCTCCCACCCCACATGACCTGTACGGCAGCGGGGGTCGCGGCCGGTGCAGTCGTCGGCGGTGTGGTCGGGGAACGCGGGCCGCTTGTCGTCGGGCCGTAGCGGGAAGACGTGCCAGCCGCGAGACGCATGCGACAGGGCGGCGGTCAGGAGATCGGGAGTAGGCACGAGGTGCCTCCCTTCCATCGAACAAGCAAGGTCGGGCGTGGGTTCTCGGCGGGGCATGGGTGTGGATTCGGGTTCGGGCTGGCCTGCCAGGGCGGCCGGGGTGTGCGCCGGGCAGCGTGGCCCTTGCAGGAACGGGCGCACACCCTCGGCCGCGCCGCACGAGCGGGCTGCCGGGCCGATCCAGTGCTGGCAGGCCGAGGCGGTCATGGGTCTGGTCAGCGCTGCTAGGCGGCCTGCTGGTCGAGCTGCTCGCCGGTGATGGACTCGACCACGGCGGCGATGAGGTCGCGGGCGGCCGGCGGGGTGACGGCGTTGCCGAGTTGCCGGACACGCTCGCGTTTGTTGCCCAGCACCCGGTAGCCCGGCTGGAACGCCATGGCGAGTTGAATCTCGTGGGGCTCCAGCATCCGGAACGTGCAGTCCTGTACGTCGAGCTGCGGTCCGAGGAGGGCGTCGCCCTGGATCGTGGTTTGGGTCGGGGCCGGTTGGGCGACGGTGCGGGGTACGCCGGTGCGGTCGTAGGGCATGAGCAGGTGGTCCCAGCGGATCAGCGACTGCACCGATGACGCGGTCTGGGTGCGCAGCGGCTCGTCGACCGGGGTGGACATCTGTCCTTGGTCGCCTCGGGCGGTCATGTTGCGCATCACGAGCGCGTGGTGGTTGCCGGCCGCCGCGACGGTGGGCACCGGGTGGTCGACGGTGCGCGCGACGCCGTTGTTGCGCAGCGGCACCACCAGCGCTTCGGTGTCGCGGGTGGTGCGGGTGCGGAACGGGTCGGCCACGGTGCGGGCGTCGTCGTTCCACGTCCCACCCGCGGGCACCAGCATGCTGGACCCGACCATGCCGTGGTTGGAACCGTCCGCGACGATCGTCGCGAGGGGTTGACCGACGGCGACGGTGCGGGGACGGTCCGACCGGAGCAGGGTCAGGAACGGCGGCCGGGTGTACCGCTTGAGACCGGCCTCGATCCGCGCGACCGTCTTGGGTGCCAGCGGCCGGACGCGGTCACCGATGCGTTCGCCGGGCAGCGTCCAGTCGATTGCGGCAGCGGCCGGCAGCACCCCAGGCTGTACTTCGATGTGGCAGCGCGGGGTGGGGCAGCGGTAGACGTACTGCTGACGGTAGCGGCCGTGACGCCGGTCGGGCCGCTTCCACGCCTGCACCGCGCGGATCCGCTTGTCACAGGCGGGGCACCATGCGAGAGGGCTCGTCCACCGGCCGAGGTCCGGGCAGCGATTGCCCTCCAGATGTCCGACGCCGTACCAGCGGTCACGGGACTGCGGGGCGGGGTCGCCCATGGCCTGGGCGTACATCGAGTTGAGGTAGACGTGGTGCAGGCAGTATCCGGCGACGCGCAGCGCCATCGCCCAGGCGTCGAAGTACATCCAGTCCCGCACGTCCACGACGTTTTCGACCACGAACGCCTTGTACGGCCGGCCGCGTAGCTTCATCGCCTCCACGAACCGGCAGACGTCCCACATGGTCGCCCTCGACCGCTCGGCGGCGTCGTCGGGCAGCACCTGGTCGAACAGGTCCGGCTGCCGATCGGCCCGACGCTTGCCCTTGGCCTGTGAGTGGTTGGTGCACTCCGGAGAGGCCCACAGGATGTCGGTGGCCGGGTACCGGCGCGGGTCAGTCTGGGAGATGTCGGCGCAGTCATGGTCGGCGTCAGGGTGGTTGGTGTTATGCGTCTCCACAGCGAGCCGCCAATGGTTCGCGGCCATCCGCACCCGCACACCCGGAACCTGAATCGCGCCCGGGGACGATCCGCCAGCACCGCAGAACAGGTCGGTAACGGTCAACACCGCTCAGCCCTCCACCGTCTCGTCGATCCCAACCGACCCAGCGGCCGAGGGGAAGCAGGTCGGGCAGGCCAACGCGCCCCGGTGGTCAACCCACCCGGCGGTGTACTCGGCCCACCCGCGGCCTGCGTTCGGGTCGTCGGGCTCGGGGTCGGGCTGGCAGGCCGGGGTGGTGACCCACCGCTTGTCGGTGGTGAACACCAGCCGAGCGCCGTTGCTCGGGTTGTCCTCGGCGCCACCGATGACGTTTCGGGAGGGGCGGTGCGCGAGCACGCCGGGGGTGAGTCGGACGGGTGCGCAGACGATCAGGTAGCCGCGTTGGGAGTTGGTGAACCTGGGTGCGGTCGTGGTGGTCATCGGGTGGCCTTTCGTGGGCGGGGTCGGGCAGTGACGGCGGCGCGGGTGACGGTGTGCCGCAGGTCGGCGAGCAGCTCGGCCAGTTGGCGGCGGGCGGCCGGCTCGCCGGGGGCGAGGGCGACGCGGACACGGACCTCGGCGTGCTCGCGGCCTGCGGCGGTGCGGACGCGCACGAGGACGGCGCGGGCGTGGCCGGGAAGGTCGATCACGATTTCGGGTGAGCGGTGTTCGCCGAGGCCGCATCGGTGGTCCCGGCCGCACCACGGCGTGTGGTCGGCGACGCGGGCGGTCATCGGTGACCGTCGCGGTACTCGGCGCGGATGTGGTCGATGAGGCGGCGACCGATGCGGACGCGGATGCCGGTGCCGTCGCAGCGGGGGCAGTCGCGGCGGGTGCCGATGGCGGTGCGGTGGTAGCGGGCACCTCGGCAGCGGCGGCAGCGTCCCCACGGCGAGGCCGCACACAGGGCCAGGTAGCACGCTGTGTAACCGAGGGTGGTGAGGCTAGCGAGCAGCAGGATGGTGGTCACGGAATGCCTCCACGAGCCGGTTTGAGGGTGCAGAGGGCTCGCGCCGCTAGGAACTAGGGCGCTGGCCAGGGTTGGGATGGGTTGCTAGCGGGGGTGCTAGGTCTAGCGGGGGGTTCCGCTAGACCTAGCGACCCGTGGCTGTCCGGGTTAGGCGGCTTTGTCGCCTCGCCGCTTGTTGCGCTCCGCTACCGCATTGGTGATGTCGGTGCGGTCGATGCCGCGCCGGTTGGCGCCCTTGCCGGTGGTCGGGTCGGTGCCCCATACCTGTCCGGTGGTGATGCCGTACGGCTTGAGGGCGGCGGTCAACTGGTCGCGGGTGAGGTCGCCGTACGCCTCGGGGTTCAGCTCGGCCAGGCGCTCGGTGAGCGTTTCGGTCCACACCTTCGCTTCGGTCGCCGGGACCACGGTGAGGATGTCGTCGAGCAGCGTGTCCCGGCGGGCGGCCGGGGTCGGCGCAACCTGCCCGATGGCGTGCCCGGTCAGCGTGCCGGCGGCTTCCCGTAGGGCGCGGGCGCGGTCGGTGATCTTCTCGGCGGTCGGGCCGTCGACGTAGAAGGTGCGGACGATCTGCGCGTCGTCGGCCGCGCCGACCAGGTAGCCGACGCCCTTGTCCTTCTTGGCGAACATCGTGGCGCGGATGCCGTTCTTGTAGGCGCTGGTGCCGAGGATCATGTCGTTCTCGATCTGGCCCATGACCCGCAGGCAGAACCGCGTCCCCGCGTTCGCGCTGACCCCGGTGGGCAGGCTCTTGGCGTCCGGCCGCTGCGTGGCCACGATCAGGATGACGCCCAGGGCGCGGCCCAGCTTGATGACCTTCTCGGCCAGTTCCCCGGCTTCCTTGCCGAACTCCGCGTGCGAGAACAGCTCCTGAACCTCATCGAGAGCGACCACGAGCCAGTGCAGACCCAACTTCTTACGGCGAGCCAGTTCCGGGGTGACCTTGTTGTCCGGGCAGACCGCCTTCGGGAGTCCCTTGAGGACGGCGGCGCGGCGCTGGCACTCCTTGCGCAGCTCCCGCAACGCCAACAAGCCCTGCTCGGCGGTGTCGTCGTCCTGCCCCGACGCATACCGCGCGGACACCTTCTCCAAGGGGTCGAGGCCGCCGGTGCCCTTGAAGTCGAAGCACCACAATTCCGCGTACGGGTCCAACGCGGCAGCCAACACCGGAACCTGCGTGGCGGCGGTCTTGCCGTAACCAGGAATCGACCCGATCAGCAGGTTGGTGTACGGCAGGTCGATGGAGATGACCCGGCCGCGCGGGTCGGTGCCGAACGGCACCGGACGCCCCAAATCAAACCCTCCTGCCGTCTTGAGTAGCGGCCACGGCTTCGCGGGGGTGGCGGCCATGTCCTGATCCCCCACCCACAACAGCAACCGGCCCGGGTGCACCTCCGGCTGCCCTTCCGGCCAAACGCAGCCGAGGGGGCGGGTGAGGCCAGCGGCGAGCCGGTCCCGGCGTTCGATCACGTCTCCGGCGGTGACGCCTGGGGGTAGGTCGATGTCGGCTCGCCAGCCGGGGCCGTCGCGGGTGATCGGAGCCGTGAACGCGATGGCGCGGTTGCCCTGCTTGGCGATGGCCTGGCTGATACCGGAGATCCCGAGCACCGCCAGCGCCCGGACCACCACATCGGAGGTCAGGCGGGCCACGCGGGGAACAACCACGGCGGTGTCGAGCAGCGGCTTATCGGCAGGCTGCCCGGCCAGCCCACACAAGGTGACCAGCAGAGCGGGCACGGCCCACTGCGCCCACGTCGGCGCCCACAGCATCGCCAGGCCACCGGTAAGGGAGAGGGAGAGGGAGAGGGTGGCGACAATGCCCCGCCACCGCACCCGCCGGTCACGCTGCCGCGACAGCTTCAGGTACAGCTCACCCTCGCGGGTCTGCGAGGTGGCCTGCCGCAGCTGCTCACCCTCCCAGTCGAACACCCACCGGATAGCCCCGCAGGCGAGTCGCCACGCCCCGGCCGGGGCACGCAGGGCGAGCTTGCCGACGTACTTCGGCAGGCGGGTGGCGTGGTAGGCGGTGGTGTACAGCAGATGCCCGACCGCCCACCGCATCATGTCGACCAGCTCGGCGCGGGACCGCAGCCAGGCGGGCAGGATCGGGCGACGCCGGCCGGTACGCACGGTGTCGAGGGTGAACCGCGGCGAGCACTGCGCGGCGGGCGAGTCGACCAGCACCGGCCCGTCGTCGTCGGGGTCAGCGGTGTTGCGGGCGGCGCGGGCGGCGTCGAGGTCGACCACCTCCGCGTCCGGACTGTCGGTGAAGTCGCGTTCGGCGGCCTGCCAGTCGAAACGGTCGTCATCGTGGGGGGACGTCATGATGGGAGTTCCTCCAACGGTCTGTCGGATCGGTAGGGGGACCGGCGGCACAGCGGGTTTCCTAGGCCGTGAGCTGTGCCGCCGGGCTAGCTAGTCGTGCGAACGGACCAGGTGCGCCAACGCGGCACCCATCCCGAGGACCGCCACCGGCAGACAAGCGACGGCGGTGGTGATCCACCACGGGGCCGAGGTCACCCCGGCCGCTTCCAACAGGTGGTAGGCGACCTGCCCGGCCGCGCCGACCAGCAGCGACGCGATGGCCGACCACTTCGCGAACCGGCGCGCCCGCTCCGGCACTCGACCGGACAGCCACACGTAGAGGGCATACGCGCCGTACGTCTCCACCCCGATCGGCAGAGTGATCGCCGAGTTGATGGAGAAGCTGTCCCAGATCCCCGGCAACGGATGCACTACCCCGAACCCGGTGAGCCCACCGAGCCCGACCCACCCGGACCAGATCGCCACGAACGCGGGCAACGCCAGCAACACCACCGGCCACACCACCGCCCGCCGGCTGTCCACCGAGTCGGCCGGGACCGCCTCCGTCGTGATGTTGGTGCCCAGGTCTACGACGGGTGCTGCCTGCTCCGACACGACCGGCGGCATGTCGTCGGCGACCGGCGGCAGATCCGCCACCGGGGCCGGGTCGGCGATCGGGTCCGGGGTGGTGACGGCCGAGTCCGGGGTGGGCTCGGTGGCCGATGGGGTGTCGGTGCGGGTGAGGGCGGCGAGGATCGCGTCTGCCTTCGGGCCGCCCACCCGCAGTTCCTTCTTGATGCGGTTACGCGACGGGAGCTCACCCAGCCGGTCGGCCAGGTCACGGGCGGCGGGGATCAGGTCTTCGACCGGTCGAGGGAAGGCCGACAACGTGGGAGCGGTCATGACAGGTGTCCCTCCGGAACGTCAGTGCCGTAGATGAGCGAGAACAGGGCTTGTTGCAGGGCCAGCAGATCCGCGCCGCACCCGTCGTAGGACTCAGCCATCGACGGATTGCCGTGCTCGGCGAGCACCTGAGCCACATCCAGCACCAGACCGAACGTGAAACGGGCGTCGTTGGTCGGGCGGGGTAGGGGGTAGCGGCGGCTCATGCGGCCCTACCTCCCCAATTGGGCTTGGTAGCCAGCAACGCGCGGGCCTCTCGCAGCACTCGGCGCTGCGCCCGGCGCAACCGTTGCCAGTCCAAGTCAGTCGGACCGCCGTTACTGGTCAAGACCGTGATCTGGGCGTCGAGAAGCAGCACCTCGGCGTCGATCAGCGGCATTTCGCGCTCGATCTCGGCCAACTCGGTCCTGCTCGGCTCGGACCTGGGGAAGTCGTCGGAACTGGTCACGTTGTGTCCTTCCATCCTCGGGCCGCATCTGATGATGCGCTCCCTTGTTGCGCAACACCGTAGCGATACGCAGATCTGTTGCGCAAGGGGGTAGCGGTATGTTGGTGCGATGAGTGACGCGCGGGATGTGCTCTCAGCAGCTACGAAGCGGTATCAGCGAACCGAGGCGGCACATGAGGCCGCGCGCGAGACGGTGGTGGCGGCAGTGGTTGCCGCTCTCCGAGCGGGCATCGGTCCGGCGGAGGTTGAGCGGCTGTCGCCCTTCAGCAGTGCCTACATTCGGAAGCTGGCGCGGGAGCACGACATCCCGCCCGCGCCGCCCGGGCCAAAGCGGGCCGGTTAGCTCGCGGGCCGTAGTGCGTAGCTACTCGCGTCGACCAGGCCGTGCGTCAGTGCGATCTCCTCCATGTCGTCAATGGCGCGGGCGGGGATCACGAAGCGCCCCCGGACCTTGATGGCCGGGAACTGCCCGGCGTGGATCGCGCGGTACAGCGTCACCTCCGACATGCCGAGGATCGCTGCGGTGTCCGCCACCGATCGAAAACGAGGGCGATCCTGCCGAGCGGTGAGGGGTTCAGCCACGGGACTCTCCTCAGTAGTCTGTGGTTATCGTTCGTGTTGGCTTGCTGGCACCCAGTGAAGTCGAAGACGGGCGATCCGCCCATGCAAGGCCAGTGCAACGGCGCGGCAATCCGATGCAACACGCACGGGGGACCACGGTGGCGACGGTGGATCAGTGGACAGGGCGCCTTGCCTGCTCGCTACAGGCCGCCGCAGGCATGACCAACGAGAGATTCGCCGGTTGGCTCGGCATCGCGGTGCGGACCGTCGCCTACTGGCACAGCCGGCCGGACACCGTGCTGGGTAACGCCAATCAAGAACTGCTGAATGCCGCACTGGACCGGCTCGCCGACTCGGCACGGTCGCGCTTCTACATGAGCATCAGCCGGACGTCAACCGATGAGGGAAGCAGCGGTAGCGGCGCCGTTGTTGGTGATTTCGTGAGCGACGCTGCCGACGCAATCGCGAATGACTCGCTGTTGGCGAGCATCGGAGTACCGCATGACTCCATCGAAGCATTGCAGCAGGACATGGCGCTTTTGGCGCGGTCGGGCGGGATGGCTGCCTTCGACATTTTTTCGAGCGCACGGCGGCTGCGCGATGAGGCGCGGACGCTCGCCGAGTGAACCCGTCGGCCACTCGACTTGGCGGACCTGTACATCATCATCGGCCAAGGAACGTCGCTGATGGCTTCTACCGCCTTCGACCTCGGGCACTGGAACGAGTCGGCGGCCCTGGCCAGGGCAGCGACCCAGTACGCCGACCTGGCCGGACACGCCTCGTTAAAGGCATGGACGTACGGCCTGCAAATGACGCTGGCGAACTGGCGCAACGAGCCGGACGCAGCCCTTAGCTACTTCGCTCGGGCGATGCGGGCGGCACCGGAGGGTGAGCCACGACTGAGGCTGCGCTACATCGCGTCTCGCTCTCACGCCCTCCTTGGCGACTCTGCATCGGTTGCCGCTGTCCTTGAAGCGGCTCGGCGAGACAGGGACTCGGCGGAGAGCCAGCCCGACGAACTTTCGACCTCTATTGGCGGGGAGTTCGCCTTCGGAGACGCGCGGGCCGCAGCTTGCGCCGCTGCCGCGTGGCTTGATCTCTGCAACGGTGAGCAGGCCGCGAAGTACGCCCGAGATGCACTACGGGTGTACGAGTCGCTGCCAGCGGCCCGCCAGCCGTACTCACAGATCAACGGCACGCACATCGACGTAGCCGCGGCGCACCTCTACATGCGAGACAAGGACGGCGCGGCGGAGACGCTGCGTACCGTCTTGGACCTGCCGCCTCAGAAGCGCAACGTCTCCCTGACCGGTCGGCTCTCACGGATCGAGCGGCTACTCGGCGAGGCGCCATGGAACGGCGACGCGGAAGCGGGCCAGCTCGCCGAGCGCATCTCGGTGTGGCTGTCGGAAACCTCAGCCCGTCCGCTCACCTGACCGTCGCCAGGCGTCTAACACCTGTGCTTCCTTCTCTCGGCTGATCCCAATCTCGGCGGCTCGATCGTGGGCGCTGACCTCGCCGCTCTCCACCATCCACCGCCAGGTGTCGCGCACCGTTTCGGCCAGCGGCCGGCACCGAAGCCCGGCGGCCTGCGCGGCGCTCGTCTCGACTCGCCACACGCCGTCGAAGGTGCGCCACAGCGGTAGCTCCGACCACTGACGTACGCCGTACCTCAGCAGGGCGTCATCCGGAATCCAGGTGAAGGACGGATCGGATCGAGTGACATGGGCGCACTCCGTCAGCATGTCGCCGAAGGTCGCGCCGTTCACCGGGGCGCAGACGTTGAACGGGCCGGACAGGTGCTCGGTGATGGCGTGCAGCGTGAACGCGGCCAAGTCGCGTACGTCGACCGGCTGGATCGTGCGATCGGGCGAGCCTGGCGCCAGCACCTCGCCACCGGCAGCCACACGGCGTAGCCACCAAGGCAGGCGGCCGACGTACTCACGGGGGCCGAGCACCACGCCGGGACGCAGGATCGTCGTGCGGTCCACTCCGAACGCAGCGACCGCCGCTGCCTCGCTTCCGGCCTTCTGGTAGCCGTACTGGGTGGGTCCGTCCTCAATATCAGTGCCGTAGTCCGGGCTGGCGTCCGGCGGGCAGTAGAGCACATCGGAGTGCTCGCTGAGCGGCTTCGCCGGCCAGTCCTGATAGACGCTGACTGACGACACGAAGACGTAGTAGCCGGAAACGGGCGCAAGCGCACGGGCCACGGCGAGGGTGTTGGCCGGGACGTACCCAGAGGTGTCGACCACTGCATCCCAGGATCCAGCAGCAGCTAGGCGAGCGATATCTTCCGGGCGAGTGCGGTCTCCCCGAACGGGCCGCGCAGCCTTTAGGAACGGATCGGAGGTGCCCCGGTTGAACGTGGTCACCTCCCAGCCTGCGTCGATCGCGGCCTTGACGATCGCATGTCCCACGAACCAGGTTCCGCCGAGTACCAGCAAATGCATGGAACCATCATGCCGACTGCGGTGGCTCGGCAACCTGGCCGGTCGTCCTTAGCACCTACGCGCGTCGGGCGTGGCCACCGTACCTAACAGTCTGCCGCATCGGCGACCCGAGGCGGGATTCTCAGTTCAACTATTGAGGACTGTTATTAGCCTTCTGGCTCGGGATGAGCTTCTTCAATTCCTCCAGTAGTGCCGGCAGGCCATGTTCGGTAGATGGATTATCGTAGTCTTTATCTGTAGCCTCTGTCGATGAGAGTGGCGGAGCGGCGCCGAAAATCCTCGATCCGAGCAGGCGGAGCATTTCCTGCTTGGAGGTGGCGTCTAGGGCATCGGTGAATGCCTTTACGGTCTTGAGTTGCACGGCTGTCAGATTTGCTTCCGCCTCGGCGTTCCTATGGTAGCTGGCTTGCCTGGCAGCATAGACTGCGAAGGCGAAGATTGGTAGAGCGACTGTTATGCGTGCAAATTCGTGGATTGTAAGTGTTGCGTCGGCGGTTCGGTTGACGGCGAACCATCCGACGATGGCGGCGGCGCTTGAGGCTGCGATTAGCAGTGAGTTCCAGAGAACGTAGCGAAGTCGCTCCTGCTGGGCTCTCTCTTGGTAGAAGGATGCAACCTCGCTGTTGGCGGTTATGCCTGCCGCTTCTTGGGCGTCTTCTGCGATTTGCACAACCTCACGGTGGAGTTTGCGGAATGACTCTTGTTCCTTGAGGCGTCCGAGGGCCAAATTGGCCGATTGAATCAACTCGCGTTTGAAGTCGCGTTCTCGCCGCTCCCTGCTGTTTGGGCTCGCCGCAGCCTGCCACTGGGCAAAAACGTCGCCGAGGCACCAAATAATGCTGAGCAAAGCATCTAGGACTTCAGGCTTCTCTGCTGTTAGGATCTTCTGTCCTGCCGAGCTGACAGTCGTTTCGAGCGAGGCCATCATCAGCGGGAAATCTGGACTATTGGGGATCAAATCCTCTTCAATAGATATTTGGTTCGTCAACTCCTCAAAAGCGTAGAATGGTTGAATGGTCAGATCTATCAAGCTGCTTCGCTCATCTGCACTGAGATGCGGATTGTGTGTGATACCGAGGTGAACCCTGCCGAACCCGGCACCAATAGACCGCAGTTGTTCATCAAGATCATCCAGTGTGTCCACAGGCTATGTTTGCACGTTGCTTCCGCGCGTCGCCGTCTGACGCTCCGCGCTGTCCCTGCTTCCGCCGGCTGCCCTCCGGGCAGGGCTGATGGTCGCGCGTCGGCCTCGAACAACGCTTATAACCCCCTCTGCTGCCAGCAGCGCGACTGCGCGGTGGGCGGTACCTACTGAGAGGGCGGTCCGCAGTAACTTGATCTGGTCTAATGCATTGCGTCCGGTTGGCGGCCTTCCGGCGGGTTCGCTGTTGTTACAGCACCAGGTCGATCTATGGGATGTGAGTCTTGGTCGTGACTGTGAGGCGGCTGCGGCGTTAGCCCGGTCATGGGTGATCGAAAACCGTATCCCAGTGACGTCAGCGACGAGCAGTGGGAGCTGATTGGACCGTTTCTGCAGGCGTGGAAGGCCAAGCCGGGTCGCGGTGTCGGTGTCTGGTCGTGAGGGTGACTACGACCTGCGGGAGATCGTGAACGCGATCTTCTACCAGAATCGGACGGGCTGTCAGTGGACGTACCTGCCGCACGACCTGCCGCCGAAGTCGGCCACCTACTACTACTTCGCCCTGTGGCGCGACGACGGCACCGACCAGGTGATCCACGATCTGCTGCGCTGCCAGGCCAGGGAAAAAGTCGGCCGTCGGGAGGATCCGAGCGCGGTCGTGTTGGACACCCAGTCGATCCGCGCGGCGAACCACGTCCCGGCCGCGACGACCGGCAAAGACGCGGCGAAGAAGGCGTCGGGGCGTAAGCGGGGCCTGGCCGTGGACGCCCTGGGACTGATCATCGCGGTGGTGGTGACCGCGGCGTCGGTCACTGACAACGCCATCGGTATCCGGCTGCTCGACAAGGTCGTCGAACACACTCCGACGGTGAGCCGCGCCTGGGTCGACGCCGGGTTCAAACAGGACCTCGCCCTGCACGGCGCCGTCCTCGGGGTCGACGTCGAGGTCGTCAAACGCTCCGACACCCGTCCCGGGTTCGTACCGATCCGCAGACGGTGGATCGTCGAGCAGGTCAACGGCACCCTGATGCTGCACCGCCGCCTCACACGCGAGTACGAAAGCCGACCCGAATCGGCGGTGTCCCGAACCCTGTGGGCCTCGACGGCGAACATCGTGCGGCGGCTGACCGGAACAGCACACCCTCCTGGCGGCACCGGTGAACCTCCCCACCGTTCTCGACCTGATCACCGAACGGGAGACCACCACACGCCGGCACACCGACCGGCTCCGCGAGCAGATCACCGCGCTGACCGGCGAACTCGCCCGCCTCGACAACGAACTGGCCGACCTGGCGACCACCCGCACCACCCTGCAAACCCTCGCCGCCGCCGAGTTCACCGCCGACGACCCCACCATCGCCAGCGCCCCCTACCAGCAGATCCTGCACATCCTCAGCACCGCACCCACCGGTATGCGCGCCAAAGGCATCTGCCTCGCACTCGGCGTCGAACCCCTACCGAAACACGTCGAAGGCACCCGCGCAAAGCTGAAACGCATGGTCAACCACCACGTCCTCACCGAAGACCAACCCGGCGTGTTCACCCTCAACCCGAAACGGACGTAGTACTGCGAACCGGCCTCTGAGACCCCATGAGTCCTGGCCAGTTCGGCGGTTGCAGGCAGTTGATCTCCGGGGCGGAGTAGACCGGTCGCGATTTGCTGGCGTAGCTTGGTGGCGATTGTCTGGTAAGGGCTACTCGGCACGGCGCGCCGAGGGGGCGTCAAGGGACGTATCGGCATTCGGGCAGCCAATGTGCCAGCGGCCCGCTGGTCCGACTCCGCTAGCCAGGCTGCATAGACCCTGAGCGTCGTTGTTCCACCGCCACCGTGGCCGAGTCGTCCAGCCACCGTCCGCACGTCGACACCCGCGTTGATCAGCTCAGTTGCCGAGTAGTGCCGAAGAGCGTGGATGTGGCTGTCGATCCCAAGTCGGGTGGCTAGCCGGCCGTACCGCTGGGTGATGGTGTCGGGCCGGTAGCCACGGCTGTTGTCCGGCTCGGGGGAGAAGACGTAGTCGGCGGGGTCGGCGTCCGCGTCGAGCTGCGCCAGGCGGTCGAGGTACCGGCTGTGCAACTCGCGCATCACTTCGATCGTCTCCGGGTCAAGCGCTACCCGCCGCTGCTGGTGCGTCTTGGTGTCCTTCTCGCGTAGCTCGCCGTTCTCATCGAGGTAGGCGCTACGGCGGAGCGTCAGCACACCGGCGGCCAGGCCGAGATGGTGCCAACGCAGCGCGCACAGCTCGCCGCGTCGGGCGCCGGTGGTCATGGCGAGCCAGACCAGCGCGCCCCAGTCTGGATCGCGCCACGCCTCGTTGATGATGCGAGCCGCATCGGCAGGGTTCGGTGGCTGAGGGTCGGGGTGCGGTGGCGCGGGCGGTTCGGCCTGGCCGGCGGGGTTGACGGCGATCCAGCGCCACCGGACGCCACGGCTGAGAGCACCACTCAGGATCCAGTGGATCTGGCGGACTGAGGAGGCGCTGAGCGGCTTGCAGACGTGCTGCCGGCATTTCGGGGTGCAGGTGTGCTCGCCCTCCATACGGTGCTTCACGTACGCCTTGCCGCCGCACCAGTCGCGGCAGCGGCGCAGGCTCGCGTAGAACGACTCCAACGTCTCGGCGTCGAGCCGGCCAACCGGCAACTTGCCCAGCACCGGCCGTACGTGCTTGTTGAGCTTGTTCACGTAGCCCATGCGGGTGGTGGCCTCGATGTCCGCCACCTCAAGCCACCGGTCAAGGAGCTGGTCGAGCGTGGCGCGGGTGCGCGGGTTCCGCCGCTCGTCCACCTGGGCCAGCAGCCGCGTACGCGCCTTCTCGGCTTCCTTGGCGGCGGTGCGACCGGCAGGGATCGTCTCGGTCAGGTAGTGCCGCTTGCCGCTGATCGGATCGACACCGGCATAGACCTTCACCCGCAGTGACCCGCTTGGGAGGGTTTCGATCTCGCCGCGCTGGCGCTTGCTGCGTCCGTTCGAGGCTGCCACGGGGCCACCGTAGCTCGCTCGCACCACGAATAGCCCCACGCGAGGCGTTCAGAGGAGGAAAGTTGCTGTGCGCCCGGCAGGATTCGAACCTGCGGCCTTGGGATTAGAAGTCCCCTGCTCTATCCGCTGAGCTACGGGCGCAATGTGGTATCGCGCGAGAAGGGTACCGCCGCCCGGCCCTCGCCCGGTGAAACGGGTGGTCAGGCCGGGCGTAGCGGCCGGGTGTCGGCGAGGATCAGGCGTCCGCGGGGGAGTGGGTCGGCGTCGGGTGTTCCTCCTCGGCCGAGGGTCGGGGCTGCGGCGGGGTCGGGTGAGTCGTCGTCGGTCCGGCGCCGAGGAAGGCGTCGGCCCATCGGCCGACTTCGACGAAGACCTTCTCCCGTACGGCGGGGCCGGAGAGCGTGAGGTCGTGCAGGCCGCCGTCGAAGCGGGACACGGTGACGTGCTGGCCGAGGCGGGGTGCCCAGCGGACCATGTGTTCGACGTCGAGGACGGCGTCGGCCAGGGTCGCCGCGTCCTGCCATTTCGTGCCCCGGAACGACCGGGTCGAGCAGGCGAGCAGCACCGGCACCGGGATGTCCAGGCCGGCGCGCAGCCGCCGCTGGCCGGTGCGGATGGCATCCAGCCAGCCGGCCCGGACAGGGAAGCCGGCAAGTGGCTTCCAGGCCAGGTCGTACGTCCACTCGCCGCGATGGTCGGCGTGCAGGCTCTCGCCGTACACGGTGCCGAGCGAAAAGGGGAGGATGCGGTGCGGCGCCCTGCGGCCCAGGCGGGCGACGGCGGCCGCGAGGGGTCGCCGTACGAACCAGGGGGCGTTGAGGTCGAAGAAGGGACTGTTGAGGAAGAGCCCGTCGACGAGCCCGGCGTCGCGGCGGGCGTCGGCCCACAGGGAGAGGATCAGGCCGCCGGTGGAGTGGCCCATGGCCAGCAGGGTCTCGTGCCCGTCCCGGTCGCGGACGAGCTGTGCGGCGGCGTCCAGCTCGGGGAAGTAGTCGGCGAGGTCACGGCAGAAGTTCGGGGTCTGGTGCGGCAGCAGGCTACGACCGTACTTGCGCAGGTCGAGGGCGTAGAAGTCCCAGCCGCGCGCGGCGAAGAAGTCGGCCACGTGGGTCTGGAAGAAGTAGTCGACGAAGCCGTGCACGTAGAGCACGGCCCGTCCGGTGGGGCGCTCGGCCCGGCGCCGGACCAGCGTCGCCACCACCGGGCCCTCGTCGTCCCGGCCCAGGTCGATGATCTCCCGCTCGTAGGGCGGGCCAAGCACGTCCGGTTCCACCTCGCCGACGGTACGCCGGCTGGCTACCGGGCGGTAGCCCCCGTCCGCCGGCACCCGGCGGACGGGGGCTGTTCGCTGGTCAGTCGCCCACGGCCTCCCGGCCGGACGGCTCCTGCAAGGTCGTGGCCCGCCCCCGATCGGGACCGTACGGCGACACCTGGTCGACCGGCACCGAGCGGTGCTCCCGCCGGGCCGAGGACGAACCGCCCTCGATCGGGCCGTCGCTGTCCTGGACCAGCCGGGTCTCGCCGCTGCGGCGCATCTCGGGCTGCTGCACGTTGGGCATGTCGTTCACCTCCACGGTGGCGTGGCCGGGGCTTGCGTCGCCCCGGCCCGGCGCTCACCTCTCGTCGGTCGTCGTCCCGGCGCCGGCCAACTCGTCGGTTGGCGTGGCGGGGCCGGGCGGTTCGTTGACCCGCAGGTGCTTGTTGTTGCGGGGCTCCTGCCGGGTCTTCGCGTCGTTCAACTGGCGACGCAGGTCGTCGCGGACGTCGTTGAGCGCGGCGTGCAGGTCCTCCTCGGTCGAGGTGGCCACGACCCGTTGCCGGCCGGCGATCCAGCACTCCAGGGTGACCTTCTGGCCCTTGGCCTCCCGGTCCTTCACCGACAACTCCATGTCGGTGGCGTCGGCGTGAAAGCCGGCCAGGCGGGCGTCGAGCGTGGCGAACTGCTCGACGATGCGGTTCCGCTCCCGGTCGGAGAAGCCCGCACCCAGCCTGAGGCACGTGGCCACGGTGGCGGGGTTCTGCACGGCGCTCATCGCCGCACCTGCCCGGTGGGGCGGGCGGAACGGGTGACGGTCATCATCATGATCGCTGACCTTTCGTTCGACGTCGTGCTCACGCGTGCGGTTGTAGGGATCCCTACCCAGGTCGGCTCCGTCCGGAACGTGACCATTTCCGCTTCCTATTGATCATCGATGGCCGGTCGCCCGGCGGGCAGGGGCGATCGGCCTACCACATCAGGACCTTGATCAGGCGTTTGTCCACAGCTGGTCCGGTCGTCCACAGGTGCCACCTGCTGGGCTGTTCGGGGCGGCCGCAAGACCGCAGGCTCGGTGGCGAGTCGACTCGCCGATGCCAGGCCCCGGACCCCTCAAGGAGGGACGATGTTCGATACCTACATGACGATTGTCGGAAATGTTCTGACTGCGCCGGAATGGCGCCGCACCGCCCAGAGCAACACCCTGGTGGCCAACTTCAAGGTCGCCTCAACGGCTCGACGCCTCGACCGGGACAGCGGACGCTGGGTCGACGGCAACAGCCTGCGGGTACGCGTCAACTGCTGGCGCAAGCTCGCCGAGGGAGTCGCCGCCTCGGTGATGGTCGGCGACCCGGTGGTGGTCTGCGGCCGGCTCTACACCCGTGACTGGGTCGACGACGCCGGCAACCACCGCACCCTGTACGAGCTGGAGGCCGTCGCGGTCGGCCACGACCTGTCCCGGGGACGGGGAAGGTTCCTGCGCAACCGGCCCACCCTGGCCACCAGCGCGGTCTCCGACGCCGACGCGGAGCGGCGGGTGCAGGGAGAGCCGACCGAGCCGGTTCCGGATGACGAGGCGCCCGCCCGGTTCGACCACCGCCCGGTCGACGACGACTTCGAACTGGCCGACATGTCCGGCTTCGGGGCTGGTTCGGCCGGCGAACGTCACCCTGGTCGGCCCGGTGCCTTCGACCCAGGCTCGACGGTCGGCTTCGACCCGGGCTCGGCGGTCAGGTCCGACTCGACGCCCGGCTCCGAGACGTCGAGCGACGACCACCTCTCGCCGGAGTTCGACGACTTCGCCGACGCGGGCGAAGGCGTCGCCGACGAACTGGCTCCGGTGCCCGCCGACGCCACCGCGACCGAGTCCGAGCTGGCGGTGCGCCCGGAGGAATCGGGGGCGGGCGATGCCGCGACCGGGCGTGGTCGTCGAGGGCGCGGCCGGCTGCCACAGCCCGTCTGACATCCCGGAAGCTCGCCGGCGACGATTGGTGACCGGGCACCCCGCCCGACGGTGTACGGCTCGCCGATCGGCCCCCGGTGCCGAGGTGACCGGGTCTCGGCGACGGGCCCGGTCACCCATCGGCCGACGTGGCGCCACCGGGTACGGCCGCGGCGTGGGCGGGCTCCGCCGGGCACGATCCGGGCGGCACGACTCGGCTAGGGCTGACCGCCCGGGGTGACATGCCGTGCGACACGCGGGTGCTGTGGCGAACGCGACGGGACTGGTCGCGGGCTACGCGCTGGACGCGCTGTTCGGTGACCCGCGCAGAGGGCACCCGGTGGCCGGATTCGGCCGGGCCGCCGCCGCCCTGGAACGTCGCCTCTACCGCCCGGAACGGCTGGCCGGCGCGATCTTCACCGCGCTCTGTGTGGGCGCGCCGGTGGCGATGGGGGTGGCTGCCACGGTGGGCACCCGGCGTCGGCCGGCGGCCCGCGCCGTGCTCGTCGCCGCCGGCACCTGGGCGGTGCTGGCGGGCGCAGCCTGCGCCACGAGGCGAAGACGATGGGCCGGTCGTTGCGCGGCGGCGACCTGCCGGCGGCCCGACAGCGGCTCGGGCATCTCTGTGGGCGGGACCCGTCGACGCTCGACGAGCCCGAGATCGCGCGCGCGACGGTGGAGTCGGTGGCGGAGAACACCTCCGACGCGGTGGTCGCCCCGCTGGTCTGGGGTGCGGTCGCCGGGCTGCCCGGCCTGCTCGGCTACCGCGCGGCGAACACTCTCGACGCGATGGTGGGCCACCGCAATGTTCGGTACGCCCGGTTCGGCACCCCGGCTGCCCGCCTGGACGACCTGCTCAACCTGGTGCCGGCCCGGCTGACCGGGCTGCTGACCGTGGCGCTGGCGCCGGCCGGCAAGGGCGACTGGGCCCGGGCCTGGCGGGTGTGGCGGCGGGACCGCGACGACCATCCCAGCCCCAACGCCGGGCAGTGCGAGGCGGCGATGGCCGGCGCGTTGGGCGTACGGCTGGGCGGGCGCAACGTGTACTTCGGTCGCGTGGAGGTGCGTCCGTTCCTCGGTGACGGGCCACGTCCCGAGGCACGGCACCTGGCGCGGGCCGCCCGCATCTCCCGGGCGGTCGGGCTGGCGACCCTCGGTCTCGCGGTGGCGTACCCGTTGACCGCGGGTCGCCTGGTGGCTGCCGCCGCCCGCCGGGCCGGTCCGCTGGCCGGCAACGCGGCTCGGCGGGTGGGGCGACGGTGAGCGGTGGGCTGCTGGTGGCCGGGACGACCTCGGATGCCGGCAAGAGTGTGCTCACCGCCGGCATCTGCCGGTGGCTGCACCGGCGAGGCGTGAAGGTGGCGCCCTTCAAGGCGCAGAACATGTCGAACAACTCCGCCGTGGTGCTCGGGCCGGACGGCCGGGGCGGCGAGATCGGCCGCGCCCAGGCGATGCAGGCGGCGGCCTGCGGGCTCGCGCCGGACCTGAGATTCAACCCGGTGCTGCTCAAGCCGGGCAGCGACCTGGCCAGCCAGGTGGTACTGCTCGGTGAGGCGGTCGACACGATCACCGCCGGCACCTTCCGGACCCTGCGCCCCCGGCTTGCCGAGACCGCGTACGCGGCCCTGGCCGAGCTGCGCTCGGAGTACGACGTGGTGATCTGTGAGGGCGCCGGCAGCCCGGCGGAGATCAACTTGCGCGACGGCGACTACGTGAACATGGGGCTGGCCCGGCACGCGCGGTTGCCCACGATCGTCGTCGGTGACATCGACCGGGGCGGTGTGTTCGCCGCGATGTTCGGCACCCTCGCCCTGCTCGACCCCGCCGACCAGGCCCTCGTCGCCGGCTTCGTGGTCAACAAGTTCCGCGGCGACCGGGGTCTGCTCGCCCCCGGGCTGGAGATGCTGCGGCAGCTCACCGGACGCCCGACGTATGGGGTGCTGCCCTGGGCGCTGGACCTGTGGCTCGACGCGGAGGACTCCCTCGCCTACGGCCGGGTGCTCGGTCGCCCGGCCGCCCCGCACGGCACCGACTGGCTCGACGTGGCCGTGCTGCGGCTGCCCCGGATCAGCAACGCCACCGACGTCGAGGCGCTGGCGACCGAGCCAGGGGTGCGGGTACGCCTGACCGTCGAGCCGGCCGAACTCGCCGCCGCCGACCTGGTGGTGCTGCCCGGCTCGAAGTCGACAGTGGCGGATCTGGCCTGGCTGCGCGAGACGGGCCTCGCCGACGCCGTCACGGCGCACGTGGCGGCGAACCGTCCGGTGCTCGGCATCTGCGGCGGCTACCAGATGCTGGCCCGCGTCATCCACGACCCGGTGGAGAGCCGGCAGGGCACGGTGCCCGGTCTCGGCCTGCTCCCCATCGAGATCACCTTCGATCGCGGCAAGACGGTCCGGCCGGCGGTGGGCAGCGCCGAGGGCGACCTTCCGGTCCACGGCTACGAGATCCACCACGGTCACGTCTCGACCGCCGACCCCCGGTTGGTCCCGTTGCTGCGGTACACCGGTGGCGCCGACGAGGGTGCCATGCACGGCGTCGTGCACGGTACCCACTGGCACGGCACGTTCGAGTCCGACGAGTTCCGTCGCTGGTTCCTCACCCGGGCGGCCCGCCTCGCCGGACGTACCGGCTTCCGGGTCGCGCCGGACACCTCCTTCGCCGCCGCCCGGGAACGCAATCTCGACCTGCTCGGCGATCTGGTCGAGGAGCACCTGGACACCGACGCCCTGTGGCGACTCGTCGAGGACGGTCCCCCGACCGACCTACCGTTCGTTCCACCCGGCGCTCCGCCGGGCTGATCCGCACCGCGTAGTCATGGCAGGATCTCGCCGTGACGTTGCTCGTTCGTCGGCGCCGGCCCGCTGTGCTGCCGTCGGTGTTGCTTGCCGCTCTGCTGGCCGGTTGCGCCAGCTCGCCATCCGAACCGGTTGCCCCGCCAGCGCCGCAGACCGGGTACCACCTGGTCGAGGAGTTGTGCGCGCAACTGGACCCGCAGCCGTTGGTGGCTTTGAACGGCGGCACCCCGAAGACACGTGAGTGGCCGCCCCGGCCGGACCGGCGCATGAGCAAGTGCACGCTCGGGGCGAGCCGACGGGACCCGGTCTCCATGCACGTCCTCACCGTCTCCGTGTCGCTCGCCGAATCCCCGGAGCGAGCCCGGGAAGGACTGCCCCGGCAACCGAAGCCGCAGGCTCGTGGCACCTGGCACGAGGTGCCGCAACTTGGTGACGGCGCCTGGGTATGGATCCTGCCGGTCGACCAGGGGTTGGAGATTCTCGATCTTCCCGAACCGGTGGCGGCACGTCATGCGACGCTGCACGTGGCACGCGGCGAGGTGTCCGTGATGCTCGATCTAATGTCCACGGCAACCGAGGTGCCCGACGAGGACGAGGCGGAAGCGTTGCTGGTCACCTACGCGGAGGAGGCGCTGTCGTTGATGGCGGCCTGAGCGCATCCTCGTGCGGGCCGCATCCGGCTCAGTAACGGACGTCGGCGGGTTGGTCGGAGAAGGGCAGGCCGGCCGACCGCCACGCCTCCACTCCGCCGATCATGTCGGTCGCCCGGTGCAGGCCCAGGGCGCGCAGGCTCGCGGCGGCGAGGCTGGAGCTGTACCCCTGCCGGCACATCACCACGATCTCAAGGTCGTACCCGGTGGCCTCGGGGATCCGCCAGTCGCTGGCCGGGTCGAGTCGCCACTCCAGCACCGTCCGGTCGATCACGATGACGCCGGGCAGGTCGCCCTGTTCCCGACGCTGCGCGTCGGTGCGCGTGTCGATCAGGAGTGCACCACGGCTCGCGGCCTGCACCGTCTCCTGCGGGGTCAACCGGGTCATGCCCGCGCGGGCCTGTTCCAGCAACGCCTCGACGCCGGGACTCATCACGGAATGGGACACGCCACGAGCATGCCGCCCGGCGCCCGGGCGTGCGATCCGAAGTGGCCCGGGACAACCCGATCGGTAACGTCGGTGTCCGTGGTGGTGGTCTTCGAGGCGTACGCCGGACTGGCCCGACGGGTGTTGGCGGGGCCGGCCCGGCTGGGGCGTACCCGGTTGGTGGCCGTCGACGGGCCCAGCGGCGCCGGCAAGACGGTCTTCGCGGCCCGTCTGGCCGATGCCCTCGCCGGTGCGACGCCCGAAGCGACCCGGCCACCGGTGGTGCACACCGACGACCTGCTCGACGGGTGGGACGACCAGCTCACCTTCTGGGAGCGGCTGGAGGAGCAGGTGCTGACGCCGGTACGCGCCGAGCGGCCTGGCGCCTACCGGCGGTACAGCTGGGTACGCCGGCGTTTCCTGCCCACGCCGGTGCCGGTGCCGGTCGCGCCGGTGCTGATCGTGGAGGGGGTCAGCGCGGCCCGGACGGCCGCCGTGGCGAGCCTGACCCTGGCGGTCTTCGTCACCGCCCCACAGCCGCTGCGGCTGGACCGGGCGGTGGCCCGCGACGGCCCGGCGATCCTGCCGGAGCTGCGTCGTTGGCACGTCACCGAACGCGCCCACTTCGCCGCCGACGGCACCGAGGCCCGCGCCGACCTGGTCGTCGAGGGCGCACCGGTCCTGCCGCACGCCGCCGAGCGCTACTACTGCCGACGCGGCTGACTACACCGACCGGACCGCCTGCTGACTCCGGTCGCGCCACGGTGCTCGGTCGCGCCGCGGTGCGCCGGCCTGTCGCTCCGGGTTTGCGATGGTGCTCCGAACCAGCCACGCCCGCAGCGCCGTCGGGTAAGGCCGGAATACGATGCCGGTCATGACCACACCGATCATGACCGAGTCCGACCTGCGGGAGGCCGTCGCGCGGGAGTTGCCCGGCGTACGGGCCGATCTGGAGCGCCTCGTCCGCATTCCCGGCATCGCCTTCGACGGCTTCGACCACGCGCACGTGGAGCGCTCCGCCGAGGCGGTGGCCGAGTTGCTGCGCGGCTGCGGCCTCGACGTGGAGGTGGCGCGGGCCGGTGGTCAGCCCGCCGTCATCGGCCGTCGGGCGGCGCCGCCCGGTGCCCCGACGGTGATGCTCTACGCCCACCACGACGTGCAGCCGATCGGCGACCCCACGTTGTGGGAGTCCGACCCGTTCGAGCCGGTGGAGCGCGACGGCCGGCTGTACGGGCGGGGTGCCGCCGACGACAAGGCCGGCATCATGGCGCACGTCGCGGCGCTACGCGCGTTCGGCGACCGGCTGCCGGTCGGCGTGGTCGTGTTCGTCGAGGGGGAGGAGGAGTACGGCTCCGACTCCCTGGAGCGGCTGCTCGCCGAGCACCGGGACAAGCTCACCGCCGACGTCATCGTGATCGCCGACTCGACCAACTGGGATGTCGGCGTACCAGCGCTGACCACGTCGTTGCGCGGCATCGTCAACTGCTTCGTGGAGGTGCGCACACTGGACCACGCCGTGCACAGCGGCATGTTCGGCGGTGCCGTCCCGGACGCGCTCACCACCCTGGTCCGGCTGCTCGCCACGCTGCACGACGACGCCGGCAACGTGGCGGTGGCCGACCTGGTCGGCCGGGAGGCGGCCCGCGTCGACTACCCCGAGGACCGGTTCCGCGCCGAGGCCGGGCTGGCCGACGGCGTGCGGCTGTTCGGCACCGGCCGGATCACCGACCGGCTGTGGACCAAGCCGGCGCTCGCCGTGCTCGGCATCGACGCCCCGGCCACCGGCGAGGCGCCGAACGCGCTGGTTCCGGCGGCCAAGGCCAAGCTCAGCGTACGGCTGGCGCCGGGCGACGAACCGAAGCGCGCGTACGCGGCGCTCCGCGCCCATCTGGAGCGGCACGCACCGTGGGGCGCACAGGTCGAGGTGACCTTCGAGCACGACGGTGCCCCCTGCGTCATCGACGCCAGCGGCCCGATGTTCGACGCGGCCCGATCGGCCTTCCGGACCGCGTGGGACGGCACCGACGCGGTGGAGATCGGGGTCGGTGGCTCCATTCCGTTCATCGCCACCTTCCAGGAGATGTTCCCGCAGGCGGCGATCCTGGTGACGGGGGTGGAGGACCCGCACGCCCGTGCCCACGGACCGAACGAGAGCCTGCACCTCGGCGAGTTCGCCCGGGTCTGCCTCGCCGAGGCGTTGTTGCTGGCCGGAGTGGCTGAGGTGGGTCGCGGGTGAACCCGTAACTTCGCACCGCCGGTAGCCGTTTCCGGTGTGTCGGACGCGGGGCTGTTGTAGCCTCTCGAACATGCGTACGAACGAGGTTCTGGCCCGCCTGGAGGCCGCCGTCATCGCTCTGGGGGACGTCGACGTCTCCGCGTGGCCCGAGGACACGCTGAAGGAACAGCTCGGCGAACTGTCCGCCGCGCTGGTCGCCCTGGATGCGTCGCTGTCGCGCATCGCCGACGGTGTCCGCGCCCGGGGGCTGCGGATCGAGGAACCGGTGCCGGCCTGACGTCGGCGACCGCCGGGTGGTGGGGTGGCCGTCGGGACCACGGAGAAAGGTCGCGCCGGTCGGGTCCGTCCGCAGGTGGCGCCGGTTGTCGGTGGTGGCTGGCAGGATGAGGTCGTGCGGTTCCTGGACCTGGCTGCCACCTCCGCGGCCGTCGGCGCCACCAGCGGTCGGCGGGCCAAGGTGGAGCTGCTCGCCGATGCCCTGCGGCGGCTCGACCCGCCCGAGGTGGCGGCGGGCTCCGGTTGGCTCGCCGGCGAGCTGCGCCAGCGGCAGACCGGGGTCGGCTGGGCCAGCCTGCGCGACCTGCCACCGCCGGCGACCGAACCGACGCTCAGCGTGTCGGCGGTGGACGCCGCGATCGACGAGATCGCGGCCGTGCACGGCGCGGGCTCGCAGGCTCGCCGTCGGGCCCTGGTGCACGCCCTCTACGCGGCTGCCACCGCCGACGAGCAACGCCTGCTGACCGGCCTGTTCTCGGCGAGCTGCGGCACGGTGCCCAGGCCGGGCTGCTCGCCGACGCGATCGCCCGGGCCGCCGAGGTGCCCGTCGCCGTCGTACGCCGGGCGCTGCTGCTCGCCGGCGACCTGCGGGCGGTGGCGGTGGCCGCTCTCGGCGGCGGGGCGAGCGCGCTTGCCGAGTTCGGTCTCCGGGTGGGCCGGCCCCTGGCGCCGATGCTGGCGCAGAGCGCGTCCACCGTCGACGAGGCGCTCGCCGCCACCGGGGTGCCCGCCGTGGTCGACGTGAAGCTCGACGGCATCCGCATCCAGGTGCACCGCAGTGGTTCCGACATCGCCGTCTTCTCCCGCAGCCTCGACGAGATCACCACCCGGGTGCCCGAGGTGGTCGCCGCCGTGCGTGCCCTGCCCGCCCGGGAGATCGTCCTCGACGGGGAGGCCATCGGGCTGGACGCCGCCGGCCGGCCGCTGCCGTTCCAGCAGACGTCCAGTGCCGTTGCGCGCCGGGCCGGGTCCGCCGGTCCCGCCGCCGGGGCACCGGTCGCACCGGCGGTGCGCGCCGCCGCCGAACGGACCGGTGCGACCGTGCTCACGCCGTACTTCTTCGACCTGCTGCACCTCGACGGGGTGGATCTGATCGACCTGCCGGGCCGGGAGCGGTGGGCGGCGCTGCGCGGCACGGCCGACGCGTCGCTGCTGGTCGGGCGGATGGAGGTGGACGACCCGGAGCAGGCCGGCGAAGCCTTCGCCGCCGCACTGGACGCAGGCCAGGAGGGCGTGGTGGTCAAGGCGCCCGGCGCGCCCTACGACGCCGGCCGGCGCGGCGCCGCCTGGGTCAAGGTGAAGCCCCGGCACACCCTCGACCTGGTCGTGCTCGCCGTGGAGTGGGGCAGTGGCCGACGCACCGGGTGGTTGTCGAACCTGCACCTGGGCGCCCGTGACCCGGGCACCGGCGGGTTCGTGATGCTCGGCAAGACCTTCAAGGGGCTCACCGACGAGCTGCTGCGCTGGCAGACCGAACGCTTCCTCGGGCTCGCCGTGGACCGTGGCGACTGGGTCGTCCGGGTCCGACCCGAGCAGGTCGTGGAGATCGCGTTCGACGGCGTGCAGAGCAGTTCGCGCTATCCCGGCGGGGTGGCCCTGCGGTTCGCCCGGGTGGTCCGCTACCGGGACGACAAGACCGCTGCCGAGGCCGACACCATCGACGCCGTCCGGGCGATCCACGCGGGCCGCCCACCCGGCTGAGTGGTCAGGTGACGGCGGGGGTGCCGGAGTCGGCGGCCCGGTCGCGGGGGCGTTCATCGACCACGCCGGCGAGCCGGCGGGCCTCGCGGCGAGCGATCCAGCCGTAGCCGACCAGGGTCATCGCCGCGAAGATCCACCACTGGACGACGTAGCCGAGGTTCTGCCAGTTGTTGGTGTGGCCGATCGACACCGCCCGGAACGTCGGGTCGGCGGCCGGAGTCTGCTCGTCGAGAAGGACGTACGCGCCGTGCACCGGGTAGGGCAGCTCGCCGGCGAGCTGAGGCACGGACACCCGACGACTCTCCAGGCGGCCCTCGCGGCGGGACACCTTGGCGTCGCCGCTCTCGCTCGCGTGCACCCGACCCTCGACGGTCACCTCACCCGCCGGCGTCGGTGGCACGTCCGGCTGTGCCACCGCCCCGCCGGGGGCGGGCGGGATCCAGCCTCGATCCACCAGGACGGCGGTGCCGTCGGCGAGCAGCAGCGGGGTGACCACCTCGAAGCCGACCCGGCCCTCAGCCGTGCGGCCCCGCACCAGGACGATGTTGTCGGTGTCGTACCGGCCGGTCACGGTGACCCGGGTGAAGGTTCGCTCCTCCGCCGGTGGGGCACCGACGGCGCCCGGGCCGCCAGTCGGCGCGGGCAGCGCCTCGCGCAGCGGCACGGGATCCATCCGCAGGCCGGCGTCGATGCGTTCGTTGATCGCGGTCCGGCCGTGGTAGCGGTCCAGCTGCCAGTTGCCGAGCAGCACCATCACCACGGCGGCGGCCAGGGCCAGCACGAGCAGGCCCAGCCAGCGCGGGGTCAGCAGGAACCGGTACACGCCACGAGGTTACCCGTGTGACCGCCGCCACTGTGCCGAGCCGTCGCGACGTCCGCGCGCCGTTGTCGGCACCGAGCCGCCGCAGGCAGCGGCCCCGACCGGAACTCGGCGCCGGGGACCTCGTCGTGGCGGAGCGTACCCGCGTCGGGGCGGTCCGCCACCGACCGGCTGACCTGGCCCGGACGGGATGGCGGAGGGTGCGTGTACGGCGTCCGGTTCAGCTATCGTCACGCGGGCGGAGCGCGCCGACGGTCGGCACGCCGACCGCTCGCGAGGAGTCGATGATGACCGTCGTGCCGCGTCTGGTGCTCAGTGCCCCCTCCTCGGGACACGGCAAGAACGCGCTGGCGATCGGTCTGCTCGCCGCGCTCGCCGACCGGGGCCTCGACGTGGCCGGCTTCAAGATCGGGCCCGATCAGGTGGATGCGGCGTACCTCGGGCTGGCCAGCGGCCGACCCGGGCGCACCCTGGACCCGCGGCTGGTCGGTGCCGAACGCCTCGCCCCGCTGCTGCTGCACGGTGCGCAGGGCACGGACCTCGCCGTGGTGCAGGGCAGCATGGGTCTGTACGACAGCCTGACCGGCCGGAGCGAGACCGAGTCGACCGCCGCCGTCGCCACCATGCTGCGCAGCCCGGTGGTGCTGGTGGTCGACGTCGCCGCGATGGGCCAGTCGGTGGCCGCCCTGGTACACGGCTTCCGGGCGTACGACGAACAGTTGTGGATCGGTGGCGTGATCCTCAACCGGGTCGCCTCCGCCCGGCACGAGGCGCTGCTGCGTGAGGCGCTCGACGATATCGGCGTGCCGGTCTACGGGGCGCTGCGCCGTCAGGATCTGCCCTCGGTGCTGCCGTCGCGCCGGCACGGCGTGGTGCCGGTGCTCGAAGGCGCCGGTGAGGCCAGCCGGGCGGTACGGCGGTTGGGTGAGGCGGTGACCGCCACGGTCGACCTGGAGCGGCTGCTCGGGCTGGCTCGCTCGGCACCGGCGCTGGGCGTGCCGCAATGGTCGCCGCCGGACACTACCGAGGCCGCCCCGGCCCGGCCCGGCGGCGCCGCTCGTCCGGTCGTGGCGCTGCTCGGCGGACCGGGCGGCAGCTTCAGTCACGCCGAGACGGCCGAGCTGTTGCGGGCCGCGGGTGCGCAGGTGATGACGCTCGACCCGTTCGCCGACGAGGCGCTGCCGGCCGGCACCCGTGCCCTGGTCGTCGGCGGAGCGCTGCCCGAGTCGTACGCGGAGCAGCTCTCCGCCAACCGGCGGCTCTGCATCGCGGTCGCCGAACTGGCTCGCACCGGCCGTCCGGTGGTCGCCGAGGGCGCCGGCCTGCTCTGGCTGGCCCGCGAACTCGACGGGCTGCCGATGTGCGGGGTGATCGACGCGATCGGCAGTCTGCGCGACGGGCTGGTGGTCGGCTACCGGGAGGCGACCGCTCAGGGGGACAGTGTGGTTGCCGCCCGTGGTGAGGTGGTGATCGGGCACAAGGAGCACCGGGCGGTCCTCACCCCCCGGGGCGGGCAACGCCCGGCGTGGAGCTGGCCGGGTGGCGCGCCGGAGGGGTTCATCTGGCGGGGGGTGCACGCCTCCCAACTCGTTCCGCACTGGGCGGCGTACCCACAGATCGCGACGCGGTTGGTGGCCGCCGCTGCGGCCGAGCCGGCCACGGTCCCGGTCGGGCCCGGCGGCGGTGCCCCGGCCGGGCCGGCGGGTGTCGCTCCGGGCGACCCGGCCGATGCGGTGGCGTCCGGGCCGGCCGCCGGGCCGTCGGCCTGAGCATCAGCCGACGATCCGGTCCGACGGTGGGACGAAGTCCCGGACGGGCTTGCCCTTCAGGGCGTCGCGAAGCGTGTTCGACACCGCGGCGATCGGGATCTGCGACTGGCCGTCGCCCACCGCGTTGAAGGGATTGTCGGGGTCGGAGATGAAACTGGCCGCCGCCAGTTCCGGCGTGTAGCCGACGAACCAGGCGGATCGGGTGCTGTCCGTCGTACCGGTCTTACCGGCCACCGGGCGGCCCACCGTGCCGCGCACGCTGTCGGCCGTGGACCAGCCGCCGCAACTGCCCTTGGCCGGAGTGTCGCCGGTGGGGCAACGGGCGGCGTCGGTGGCCGCGCGCGCCGCGTCGGCGCTGACCACCTGGCGGCAGCGTGGCTTGGCGACCTCCCGTTCGATACCGCCGGGTGTGGTGTAGGTGGTCGGGGTGCCATCCCGGTTGTAGATGGCGTTCACCGGCAGCGCCTCGCAGTAACGCCCGTCGGCGGCGACCGCCGCGTAGGCGTTGGCCATCTCCAGCGGAGTGGCGTCGGAGACGCCCAGGGTGAAGGCGCCCCACTTGTTGGCCTTCGCCGGGGAGGCGTGCTCCCGGTCCACGTCGGTACGCCAGCGCAGCCCCAGTTGCTCGGCGAGCCGGACGGCCCGTTCCGCCCCGACCTGCTCCTCCAGCCAGACGAAGTAGGTGTTCACCGACTTGCCGAAGCCGGACCACATGGTCTGCGTGCCGCTCATCGCGCCGCTGGCGTTCGAGGGCTGCCAGCCGTCGTAGACTTCGGAGCGGTAACTGTGCGGCGCGTTGAAGGTGGTGTTCAGTGGCATGCCGGCGTCGAGGGCGGCCAGCATGGGGAACATCTTGAACGTCGATCCGGCCTGGTAACCGGGCAGGTCACCACCGCCCATCAGGGGCGCCACGGTGTTCGGGTAGTTGGCCTTGACCTCCGGCCCGGCCTCCGGGTTGGAGCTGAGCGGATTCTCGTCCAGGTTGAGGGAGTAGGTGCGGTTCACCGCCATCGCCTTGACCCGCCCGGTGCCGGGTTCGGAGACCACGATGCCGTTGGCGAACGGACTGCCGGTGTTCGACTGGGTACCGACGTTCTTCTCCGCCGCCGTCTGGATCTTCGGGTCCATGCTCAGCACGATCCGATAGCCGCCCCGGCGTAGCTTGTCCAACCGCTGGAGCGGGTTCTCACCGAACGCCGGCTGGGCGCTCCACCAGTTCTTCAGGTAGTCGCAGAGGAACCCCCAGCTGTTCCACTTCTCGGGCACGGCCGCGCAGTCGTTGGGCGGATAGGTCAGTCGGAGCCGGATCGGCTCGCCCTTCGCCGCCTGGGCGGAATCCGGTGAGACGTAGCCGAGACGTGCCATGTTGTCCAGCACGTAGTTGCGTCGGGCGGTGGCCTCCTTCTGGTCCGAGCTGGCCGGGTCGTACTGGGAGGGTGACTTCACCAACCCGGCGAGGGTGGCCGCCTCGACGGCGGTCAGTTCCTTGGGGGTCTTCGAGAAGAAGATCTCGCTGGCGGCGTAGATGCCGTACGCGCGGTGCCCGAAGTACGCGGAGTTGAGGTACCGCTCCAGGATGTCCTCCTTGCTCAACTCCTTCTCCAGGTCGACCGCCATGCGCATCTCCTTGATCTTGCGCGTCGGGGTCTGCGCGGTGGCCTCCTGCACCTCCCTGGGGTTGGTGGCGCTGTCGCGCAGCGCCATCCGGACGTACTGCATGGTGAGCGTGGAGGCCCCCTGGGAGACGCCGCTGGAGCGGGCGTTGGCCACGAAGGCCCGGGCGACGCCCTTCGGGTCGACGCCGTGGTGCTGGTAGAAGCGGTTGTCCTCGGCGGCCACGATGGCCTGCTGCATGCTGGGCGAGATGTCCGACAGCTTGGTGTACTGCCGGTACTCCTCGAAGAACATGGTCAGCACGGTCTTGCCGTCGGGCGCGTACAGGTAGGAGGTCTCGGCGGGCAGGGCGGTGGTCAGCAGCCGGGTCTTGCTCTCCACGGCGTGCGCGGTGGCCTTGGCGCCGACGCCGGTCACCGCGACGACCGGGTACGCGGCGGCGGCGACGACGATGCCGGCGATCAGCCCGGCGCGGAGCAGTGGGACGAGACGACCAGCGGCAGCAAGGGGTCGGAAGCTCACACCGCCAAGTTATGACATTTCCGATTCATACATGAGAAATACTCATGAAGTGATGCGTGGTGATGCGGCCCACCCGCCGGGTTGCTGTCCCCCGCGCCGCCTTCCCGGCAGGATCGCGGTCATGCATGGGCAGCTGAGCGCGACACCCACGACGGCGGTCGAACCGGATCTGACCCACCACGGTGACGCCGAGGTCGCCACGGGCCTGGTCGACCTCGCCGTCAACGTGCGACGCGCCCCGCTGCCACCCTGGCTGGCCGGGCCGATCACGCGTCGATGGCCGACCTCGCCGCGTACCCGGACCCGCCCCGGCCCGCGCCGCCGTCGCCGCCCGGCACCGTCGCCCACCGGAGGAGGTGCTGCTTTCACCGCCGGTGCCGCCGAAGGCTTCGTGCGCTGCTCGCCCAGGCGCTGCGCGGGCTACGCCGGCCGGTGGTGGTGCACCCGCAGTTCACCGAGCCGGAGGCCGCGTTGCGGGCAGCCGGACATCCGGTGCAGCGGGTGCTGCTCGACGCGGCGGACGGTTTCCGGCTCCACCCGGATCGGATACCCGCCGACGCCGACCTGGTGATGATCGGCAACCCGACGAATCCCACCTCCGTGCTGCATCCCGCCGCCGACCTCGCCGCGCTCGCCCGCCCCGGTCGGGTCCTCGTGGTCGACGAGGCGTTCGCGGACACCGCCGCCAGGCCCGGCGTGCCCGGCGAACCCGAATCGCTCGCCGCCCGCCGGGACCTGCCGGGACTGCTTGTCGTACGCAGCCTCACCAAGACGTGGGGGCTGGCCGGGCTGCGGATCGGTTACCTGCTCGGCGAGGCCGCGCTGCTGCGCCGACTGGCCGCCGTACAGCCGCTCTGGGCGGTCTCCACCCCGGCGCTGGCGCCGCCTCCGAGGCCTGTGCCCGGGCCCGAGCGGCCCAGGCCGAACGGGCCATCGCCGGGCAGCTCGCGGCCGACCGCGAACATCTGGTCGCCCGGCTGTCGGCCCTGCCCGAAGTACGCGTGGCCAGCCGTCCGACCAACGCCTTCGTGCTGGTGCGGATCTCGGCGCTGACCGGATCCGGGAGCTGCTGCGGGCGCGTGGCTGGGCGGTGCGCCGGGGCGGCACGTTTCCCGGACTCGGTCCGGACTAACGGATCGCAGTTCGGGATCGGGCGACCACCGATGCTTTCACCACGGTGCTGGCCGAGATCATGGAGGCATGATGCTGGAGAACACCATCGCGGCCGTCGGCCCGCTCGACGAGGCGGCGATGACCGCAGCTGCAGCAGCTGCAGAGCGCGCCTGACCAAGCCCGCCGGTTCGCTCGGCGCCTTGGAGGAGCTGTCCGTACGCCTCGCCGGCCTGGCCGGCAGCTGCCCGCCACCGGTGCCCGACCGGGCGGCGGTGGCGATCTTCGCCGGTGATCATGGCGTGCACGCCCAGCGGGTCAGTCCCTGGCCGCAGGAGGTCACCGGGCAGATGGTGGGTAACTTCCTGGCCGGTGGAGCGGTGGTCAACGCCTTCGCCCGGCAGGCGGGCGCCTCGGTGACCGTGATCGACGTCGGGGTGGCGGCCCCGCTGCCGGTGGCCGACGTCGACCGCCCGGACGGTGCCGGTGCCCTGCACGGCGCACCGGAACCGGTGGTGCCCCGGCTGGTGAACGCACCGGTCCGGCGCGGTACCCAGGACATGACCGTCACCGCCGCGATGACCCGGCAGGAGGCACGGGCGGCGGTCGAGGTCGGCATCGGCGTCGCCGGGGATTTGGTCGACGCCGGTGCCGGAATCCTGCTGACCGGTGACATGGGGATCGCCAACACCACCCCGGCCGCCGCCCTGATCGCCGCCTTCACCGGAGCCGACGCCGCCGAGGTCACCGGCCGGGGGACCGGCGTCGACGACCCGACCTACCAGCACAAGATCGAGGTGGTCCGGGCCGCGCTGCGCCGGCACGACCCCGACCCGGCGGATCCGCTCGGTGTGCTGGCCGCAGTCGGTGGGCTGGAACACGCCGCCCTGGCCGGGTTCGTGCTCGGTGCCGCCGCGCGCCGCGTACCGGTGTTGCTGACGGGGTGATCTGGCACTCCGCCGCGGCTCCAACGCACCTTCCACGCCCGGACTCGTGGCGGCTTTGCGGTCGCCGGTCACCATGCCCGCCGAGCTCGGCGCGACCGTCGCGCTGCGCCGGCTCGGTTCACCTCCGATCGACCTCGCACATTCCGGTGGCTCGGCGGTACCAGCGTTGCTGGCTCTCCCCGTGGTCACCGGCGCGGTCCGGGTGCTGCGAATGAGGTGGCCACCTTCTTCGACTCCGCCGGGGTGGCCGAGTGAAGTGAGCGAGCGAACCTCTGAACTCGCCGCGAGATGCCGGGCACGTCCGGTGCGCGGAACGAGGCGGGTCGAGCGACTGGCGCCCTGGGCGCCGCCCCAGGTCGGGCGGGCAGCAGCGTGAGCACCAACGCGTACCCCCTGGGGCTCCGGCCCGCTGGACTTCGCGTGGTGGTGGGTGGGCGGGGACGCAGGTGGCCACGCGGCGGGTCCCGGCGCTGCCTGACGCGGGCGCTGGTCGCCAGACGCCGGAGATCACCCCGGCGTTGCGCGCGTCTGACGCTGGCGTAGCTGCGCTGGGCGTCAACGCCGGTTCGCCCCGACGACCTCAACGGCGCCTGGCTGGTGCAGGTCGCCATCGACGACCCGATCGCCGCCGCGGAGCCGCCGCTCGCCGCCCAACAGCGGATCTTCTGTGGTACGCGCCGACGACCGGCACGCGGCGACGGCTCCGGGACCCCGGCCGTGACCCGGTACGGCCCGGTCACCGTCGCGGTGCACGGCGGCGGCGACCCCCATCGCGCGGTGAGCGTCCGCGACGCCATCCGTACCCTCCTGCAACACGAGAGGAAGCCGCTGGACCTGGCCGAGCCGGCGACCCCTGCGAACCGTCCCGCTGACGGTGGTGGCCGCACCGGCCGGGTCGCCCTGGTGGGCGCCGGACCCGGTGACCCGGAACTGATCACCCTCCGTGGGTGGCGGCTGCTCAACGAGGCCGACGTGGTGGTCGCCGACCGGCTGGTGCCCGGACTGCTCCTGGACGAGCTGCGCTCGGGCGTCGAACTGGTGGACGCCTCCAAGATCCCCTACGGCCCGTCCCGGACGCAGGAGGAGATCAACCGGATTCTGGTGGACCGGGCATCGGCGGGTGCCTTCGTGGTCCGGCTCAAGGGCGGTGACCCGTACGTCTTCGGCCGGGGTGGCGAGGAGCTGCTGGCCTGCGCGGCGGCCGGAGTACCGGTCACCGTGGTGCCCGGAGTGACCAGCTCGATCGCCGCACCGGCTGCGGCGGGCATTCCGGTCACCCACCGATCGGTGGCACACGAGTTCACCGTCGTGTCCGGGCACGTCGCGCCGGAATCGCCGGACTCACTGGTCCGCTGGGAGGCGCTGGCCGGTCTACGCGGCACGCTGGTGATCCTGATGGGCCTGAAGAACCTACCGTTGATCGCCAGCACGCTGCTGGCGCACGGACGGGCAGCCGGTACGCCGGCCGCGGTGATCCAGGAGGCCACCACCGGCGGTCAGCGGATCGTCCGCTCGACGCTCGGCGAAGTGGCCGAGGCGGTGACCGCTGCGGGGTTGCGTCCGCCGGCGGTGGTCGTGGTCGGTGACGTGGTATCGGCGCTGGGGTCGGCTGGGCTGGACTGAGCGTTTGCTCTGGGGTTTCCAGCTTGTTGGGTGGTTGCGGTGGGGCTGACCGCGTCCGGCTCCTGGGTGGTTGCGGTGGGGCTGACCGTGCCCGGCTTTCGGTGGTTGCGGTGGGGCTGGGGGCGACCGTGCCCGGCTTCGGGCGGTCAGGCTTGATCCCTGCGCCGGGCACGGTCGCCCCCAGCCTGACCCGAACCCCGGCCGGAGGCCAGCCCGGGGTGGGTCTGCTGCGGTGGGTCTGTGGTCTGTAGTCGGTTGCTTCGGTGTGTGGATATGTGCCGCTGGCCGGCACCTGCCCGGGCGTTTGCCAGCGGTTTTCTGCTCCCCTGTGGAGAATGTCTTCGGCTCGGTCGGTTGTCAGCTGGTCCAGCGCTGGGCGACGAGGTCGGCGGCCTGTTGTTCCCACTGGGCGTAGTGGTCGGGGTACGCCGACACCTGCACGGTCTGGCGGCCTGGGCCGCGTGGGCATGTCCCGCCAGCCGTCGACCTGCTTCAACCCCTGATAGCCAGGTCGAGTACTCGGGGTCGGTGATCTGCTCCACCGTGCTCCCAGCCGGAGGACGGGCGCTGCTGAACAGGCCCGTTAGTCAGACACATCCGCCATCACCAGCGTGAACTGAAATCCAGCGCTTCGACTCGCAACGCGGTCGCGATCGACCACCACGGCGGCACGCTCCAGTCCATCGCAACTTCGTCGCGGCGAGATCGCCTTGACGTTGTCGATCTGCTCGCCGTTCAGCTCTGACGTGCGACTGGCTGGATCGGGCGCCGTGCGGCAGCAGCTTGCCCATGTCCGGCTTGTCGGCCCGCACCACGTCGGCCTGCACCGCCGCGACCGGGGCGGTCGTGACCGGGGTGGTGTCGGCGTGAGCGGCCACCGGACCGGCGAACAGACCACCGGTGAACGCCAGACCCGCGATACCCAGCACGCTCTTCCGCAGCATCGTGTTCATCACAGAAGCTCCATTCGGGGGTCGACGCACACACACCCACAGGGGGGACGGGGCGCGCACACGCAAGCACCACAAAGGCGCCCAAACAAAAAAGGGGGAAAGTCCTTCCGGCACGCGGGGCGTATCGCCGCTTCGCATCGCCGGGACCATGTCCAACGACCACCGGCCCACCATCATTCCCGGGGGCCCGCACCCACCCTGGCGGGCGGTGTCCTCCTCGGCCGTTCACCCGTACACAACGCCCCCGGGCCCGCACCCATTCCACCCCGAGCCACGCCCAGAACCCGACACCCACCCCCAAACCCCGACAACCGCCCCCGACAACCCGCAATCTTGGTCCGACAACGCCCACCAAAGGGCACAACCGCACCAAGATCCACACCAAACGCTGACCCCTCCCGCACGACAAGGAAGGGTGTGACCCGCACCCGCCGCACCCGCCGCACCCGGCCCCGGGGCCAAGCCTGACCGCCCAAAGCCGGGCACAATAGCCAAACTTCCCCCCGGCAGCGCCCCACACCCCACAGCACCCACAGTGTTGACCATGAGGTTAGCGGCAGTTTTGGAGATCAATAACGCCGCCAACCTCATGATCAACGGGGAAAACCGGAGGTGAGGGGTGGGTAAGGGGGTGGGTGGAGGCGGCCGGAGAATGGGGTCTCCGGCCGCTTTGGTGTGGGTGATTTGTTACTGCTTGAGCATGTTGTCCAGGAGCAGCGCGCAGCGGACCACTCCGAGGTGGCTGTACGCCTGCGGGTGGTTGCCCAGGCCGCGCTCGGCCAGCGGGTCGTACTGCTCGGGCAGCAGGCCGGTCGGACCCGCCGTGTCGATCATCTGTAGGAACAGTTCCTCGGCGTCGGTCCGCCGGCCGGTGCGCAGGTACGCCTCGATCAGCCAGGCTGTGCAGATGTGGAAGCCGCCCTCGCGGCCGGGCAGCCCGTCGTCCCAGTGGTAGCGGTAGACGACCGGCCCACTGCGCAGATCCGCCTCGATCTTCAGCACGGTGGAGAGGAAGCGGGGATCGTCGCCGGCGAGCAGTCCGGAGATCCCGATCCACAGCGACGAGGCGTCCATGTCCTCGTCGCCGTACGCGACGCTGTACGCCTCGGCGTGCTCGTGCCAGCCGTACTCCAGCACGTTGGCGCCGATCCGGTCGCGCAGTTCCACCCACTCCGGGCGGTCCTCGCCGCCGTGCTGACGCATCACGTGCAGCGCCCGGTCGACGGTCATCCAGCACATGACCTTCGAGAAGACGTGGTGCCGTGGTGGTAGGCGGGCCTCCCAGATGCCGTGATCCGGCTCGTGCCAGCGACGGCGGACCGCCTCGACCATGTTCTCCAGCACCCGCCACTCCTCGGCGCGTACCGAGCCGCGCACGTCGGCGGTGGCGGCGATCAGGTCGGCGATAGGGCCGAAGACGTCGAGCTGGAGCTGGTGGTTGGCGAGGTTGCCGACGCGTACGGGGCGGGATCCGGCGTAGCCGGGCAGGGTGTCGATGACCGCCTCGGCACCCAGCTCGAAGCCGTCGACCGTGTAGAGCGGGTGCAGCCGTTCGGGGTGCCCACCGGTGCGCTCCACACAGCCGTCCACCCAGCGCAGGAATGCCTCGGCCTCGCTGATCGAGCCCAGGTCGACCAGGGCCCGGGCGGTCATCGCCGCGTCCCGCAGCCAGCAGTAGCGGTAGTCCCAGTTGCGTACTCCGCCCAGCTCCTCCGGCAGCGAGGTGGTCGCCGCCGCCAGGATCGAGCCGGTGGCCTCGTGGCAGAGGGCGCGCAGGGTCAGCGCGCTGCGGGCGACCAGGTCCCGGGCGGTGGTCGGCAGCCGCAGCGAGGCCACCCAGTCCTTCCAGGGGCGCTCGGCGGCGGCCTGCCGCTCGTGGATCGGTAGCCGGTGGTGTTCCAGGCTGTGCGTACCGAAACGCAGCTCCAGCACCACCTGGCCGCCGAGCGCGGCGAGGTCGACCACCGCCTTGGCGGTCTCGTACCCGCCGTCGTTGCCGACCTCCCACTGCACGCCGGGGGAGTAGAGCGCGACCGGCTCGTTGGAGCCGAGCACCAGCAGGCCGTCGCCGAGCGGCTGAAGCTGCACGGCCACCTGAGCGAACTCCGGCCTGGGGGCGAACTCGACCCGGACCCGCCCGGTGCCGGTCAGTACCCGGATCAGGGTCGAGTCGCCGGAGATGATCGCCGGGCCGTCCGGCGTCGCCTTGGGGTCCGGCTTGTCCAGCCAGTCGGTGACGGTGAGCCCGGACCAGCGGGTCTCCACGGTCATCGTGCCCGATCGGTAGCGCTGGCCCAGCGGAATGCCGCCCCGCTCCGGCGCGACGCTGAAGTGCCCGGCCGGACTGCCACCGACCAGATCCGCGAAGATCGCCGCCGAGTCGGGCTTGGGGTTGCACAGCCAGCTCACCTTGGCGTCCGGCGTGAGCAGCGCGACCGTCCGACCGTTGGCCAGCATCGAGTGTCGCTCGATCGGCACCGCCCGTTCACCGAACAACCAGTGCCGTCGGGTCTCCAGCAACAACCCCAGCGCCCGGGCGGCCTCGATCGGCTCGGCCACCCGGTAACCGGCCTTCGTCTCACCCGGGCCGATCTTGATGCCGACGTCCGGGCCGTGCAGGTTGCCGAAGGCGTTCTCGTCGGTCACGTCGTCGCCGATGAAGAGCACGGCGCTGGCCGAGAGCTGGGTGCGCAGCTGGTCGACGGCGGTGCCCTTGTGGGTGGCCACGACGGAGAGCTCGATGACCTCCTTGCCCTGGGTGACGGTGACGTCCGGCCAGGTCGCGGGGCCGTTGCGGACCGCGTCGATGGTGGCGGCGGCGACCTGGGGATCGACCCCACGGGTGTGTACGGCGACACTTGCCGGCTTGCGTTCCAGCCGGACACCGGGGTGAGCCGCCGCGATGTCCCGCAGGGCGTCGCGCAGCCGGGTGCGGACGGCGATCAGTTCGGGGGAGAGCCGCTCGACGAAGCCGATGTCGAATTCGGAGCCGTGGCTGCCGACCAGGTGGACCTCGCTCGGCAGCCGGGAGAGGGCGGCCAGGTCGCGCAGCGCGCGGCCGGAGACGACCGCCACGGTGGTCTGCGGCAGCGCCGCCAGGGCCCGCACGGCCGCCACCGACTCCGGCAGCGGTACGGCCTTGCTGGGGTCTTCCACGATCGGCGCGAGCGTGCCGTCGTAGTCGCAGGCGACCAGGAGCTGGGGTACCCGGGCGATGCGCCCGATGGCGGAGCGCAGTTCCGGGTCCATCGGGCCAGCGACGGGCGTGCTGTTCTCGTTGGACGCCGCGTTCACGCTGCCTCCATGTCGGGCACACCGAGTTCGGTGAGGAAGGACTTCGCCCAGTGCCCCACATCGTGGGTGCGCAGATGGCGTTGCATTGTCCGCATACGGCGACGAGCCTCCGGCTTCTCCACATGCACGGCCCGTAGCAGAGCGTCCTTGACCGCGTCGGGGTCGTGCGGGTTGCACAGGAACGCCTGACGCAGCTCGGTGGCGGCGCCGGCGAACTCACTGAGTACGAGTGCGCCCCCGTGGTCCGCCCTTGATGCGACGTACTCCTTGGCCACCAGGTTCATTCCGTCTCGCAGCGGAGTGACCATCATCACGTCGGCGGCGGCGTACATCGCAGCCAGTTCGGTCCGACTGTACGACTGATGCAGATAATGCACCGCCGGCACGCCAACCCGGCCGAATTCGCCATTAATCCGACCAACCTCGCGCTCAACCTTGACGCGAAGTGCCTGGTAGTGCTCCACCCGCTCGCGGCTCGGTGTGGCGACCTGCACCATAACCGCGTCGGGGACTGTCAACTTTCCGTCAGCAAGCAACTCGCGGAACGCCTTGAGGCGCAGTTCGATGCCCTTGGTGTAGTCGAGCCGGTCGACGCCGAGGATGATCGTCCGGGGATTGCCCAGCTCCTCGCGGATCTCCTTGGCCCGCGCCTGGATCGCCGGGTCGGCGGCCAACCGCTCCATCTCCTTTGTGTCGATGGAGATGGGGAACGCGCCGGCCTTGACCTGGCGGCCGTCCACCTGGATCATCTGGCCCTCGTACCGCAGCCCGAGCAGGTGCCGGGCGAGCCGGACGAAGTTCTGCGCGGCGAGCCGCTGCTGGAACCCGACCAGGTCGGCGCCGAGCAGGCCGCGCAGGATCTCGGTGCGGAACGGCATCTGCATGAACAGCTCGATCGGCGGGAACGGGATGTGCAGGAAGAAGCCGATCCGCAGGTCGGGGCGCAGCTCCCGGAGCATCGCCGGCACCAGTTGGAGCTGGTAGTCCTGGACCCAGACCGTGGCCCCCTCGGCGGCGACCTCCGCCGCGGCCTCCGCGAACCGGGCGTTGACCAGGCGGTACGCCTCACGCCAGCGGCGCTTGTAGGCGGGTGTCTCGACGGCGTCGTGGTAGAGCGGCCAGATCGTGGCGTTGGACTGCCCCTCGTAGTAGCGCTCCAACTCCTCGGCGCTCAGTGGCACCGGATGCAGCCGGATGCCCTCCAGGTCGAACGGCTCGGGGGCCGCGCCGGTGCCGCCTGCCCAGCCGACCCAGGTGCCCTGGTGCTCGGCGAGAACGGGATGCAACGCGGTGACCAGCCCGCCGGGGCTGCGTCGCCACTGCCGCCCCTCGGGTGTGCTCACCTCGTCGACCGGCAGTCGGTTCGCCACTACGACAAAGGAGCTACGGACGGTCACGATCGGCCACCTCCGGGTGCTGACGGGTCCACCGCGATGAGCGTACTGAGCGTAGCTGCGGTGTCTGTTCCCCTGTGCCGGACTCACCTACCCGTGCCGAACTCGGCGAACCCTGGACGTGATCATGTTTACAGGTGCGCTCTCCCCGGCCGTCGGTCGGGGCGCTGGCCGGACCCGGTGGACACCGTCTGGCGGGGCGATGTGGGCGCGGTCCGGCGTACCTGTCAGGATTGACGACGGCGTGCGCGCGGCCGGCTGCCGGCCGACGACGGCGGACGGCGGCCCTGGCCCGCGCCCGTGGCACGCGAAATCGGCGATCGACAGCGACGGAGGAGCCCGCACCGTGGCCCAGTTCATCTACGTCCTGGACAAGGCGCGCAAGGCGCACGGCGACAAGGTCGTGCTCGACAACGTGACGCTGAACTTCCTGCCGGGCGCCAAGATCGGGGTGGTCGGTCCGAACGGCGCCGGTAAGTCCAGCCTCCTCAAGATCATGGCGGGCTGGGACCAGCCGAGCAACGGCGAGGCCCGGCTGATGCCCGGCTTCACCGTGGGAATGCTCGCCCAGGAGCCGCCGCTCAACGACGCCAAGACCGTGCTCGGCAACGTCGAGGAGGCGGTGGCGGAGACGAAGGTCAAGCTGGAGCGGTTCAACAAGATCGCCGAGCAGATGGCCACCGACTACTCCGACGAGCTGATGGAGGAGATGGGCCGGCTCCAGGAGGAGCTGGACCACGCCGACGCGTGGGACATCGACTCCAAGCTCGAACTGGCCATGGACGCCTTGCGGTGCCCGCCGCCGGACGCCGACGTCACCCAGCTCTCCGGCGGTGAGCGCCGCCGGGTCGCGCTGTGCAAGCTGCTGCTGGAGGCGCCCGACCTGCTGCTGCTCGACGAGCCCACCAACCACCTGGACGCCGAGAGCGTGCAGTGGCTGGAGCAGCACCTGGCCAAGTACGCCGGCACGGTCGTCGCCATCACCCACGACCGCTACTTCCTGGACAACGTGGCCAACTGGATCCTGGAGCTGGACCGCGGCCGGGCCTACCCCTACGAGGGCAACTACTCCACCTACCTGGAGAAGAAGGCGGCCCGGCTGGCGGTCGAGGGGCGCCGCGACGCCAAGATGAAGAAGCGCCTGGCCGACGAGCTGGACTGGGTGCGCTCGAACGCCAAGGCGCGGCAGACCAAGTCCAAGGCCCGTCTCGACCGGTACGACGAGATGGCCGCCGAGGCGGAGAAGACCCGCAAGCTGGACTTCGAGGAGATCCAGATCCCGCCGGGTCCGCGCCTGGGCAACACGGTCATCGAGGCGAACGGCCTGACCAAGGGCTTCGGCGACCGGCTGCTGATCGACAACCTCTCCTTCTCGCTGCCCCGCAACGGCATCGTCGGCATCATCGGCCCGAACGGCGTCGGCAAGACCACCCTGTTCAAGACCATCGTCGGGCTGGAGGAGCCGACCGGCGGCCGGGTCCGGGTCGGCGAGACCGTGTCGCTGTCCTACGTCGACCAGAACCGGCAGGGCCTCGACGGTGACAAGACCGTCTGGGAGGTCGTCTCCGACGGGCTGGACCACCTCATGGTGGGCAAGGTCGAGATGCCCTCGCGGGCCTACATCGCCGCGTTCGGGTTCAAGGGCCCCGACCAGCAGAAGCCGACGAAGGTGCTCTCCGGCGGCGAGCGCAACCGGCTCAACCTGGCGTTGACGCTGAAGATCGGCGGCAACGTCATCCTGCTCGACGAGCCCACCAACGACCTGGACGTGGAGACCCTGTCCAGCCTGGAGAACGCGCTGCTGGAGTTCCCCGGCTGCGCCGTGGTGATCTCCCACGACCGGATGTTCCTGGACCGGGTCGCCACGCACATCCTGGCCTGGGAGGGCGACGACGAGGACCCGGCGAAGTGGTTCTGGTTCGAGGGCAACTTCGAGGCGTACGAGAAGAACAAGATCGACCGGCTCGGCGCCGAGGCGGCCCGTCCGCACCGGGTGACGTACCGCAAGCTGACCCGGGACTGACCGGGCGGTCTGTCGTGGCTGACCGGTTCGTCTACCACTGCACCCTGCGCTGGTCCGACCTGGACGCGTACGGCCACGTCAACAACGCCCGCTTCCTCACCCTCTACGAGGAGGCCCGGGTGGCGTTGATGTTCGTCGGTGCCCGGGCGTACGGGGTGGACTCGTTCGCCGAGGGCGTGGTGATCCGCCGGCACGAGGTCGACTACCTGCGGCCGGTGGACTACGCCCTCGACCGGGCCACCGTCGAGACCGCGCCCACCGTCCGGATCGAGCTGTGGGTGGAGGAGTTGCGGGCCGCCTCCTTCACCGTCGGTTACGAGATGTACGACGGCGAGCTGCTCATCAGCCGGGCCCGTTCGGTGCTGGTGCCGTTCGACCTGGCCGGGCAGGTACCCCGGCGGCTGAGTGAGCCGGAGCGGACGTTCCTGCTCGGCTACGCGCCGCAGGCGGCGCCATGAGCGCCGGACACGGCATCGTCGACAGCGCCGACGCGGGGGCGTTCCTGGCCCGGCTGGTCCGGTTGGAGCACGCCGCCCTGGTTCGGCTGAGGCCGGCCGCTGCCGGTGCGCGTACCGCCCTCTGGGCGCGGCTGCCGTGGGAGGTGCTGGCCGTGCGCACGGTGGCTGGGGCGTGCCCTGGCGACGTGACCGTCGCCGCCGGGCAGTTGCTCGCCGAACTCGCGGCCGGCGGCGCGAACCTGCCGGCCCGCCACGACGCGCAGTGGCGGTGGGCCCTGCCGCCGGCCGTCAGTCGTCGGGTCGAGACGCTGCCGGGCGGGAACTGCGCCGGCTGGCCGAGGCGGCGGCGGGCACCCTGCGCGCGGCGGCCGAGCACGGCGTCGGTGGTCGGGCGGTGGGGCAGCGGGTGTTACGCGACGCCCTGCTGGACCACGTGGCGGTGGTGGTCACCCCCGACGACGAGCCTGACCGTCCGGTGGAGGTGACCCAGCGGATGGTGCAGGGTCTGGTTCGCATGGGTTTCCTCGCCGCCTCGGAGGACTCGTCAGACGCTGACGGCGTGCAGGTACGGGCGGCTGGCCGATGGGTCGGCCTGGTGGGACCGTACGGAGCCATCTGGTCGCAGAAGGCCACGGATCTTGTCGTACGGCCATCCGTGACTCATCCGAACGGCTGACCGCTACCCATCCTTCCGGTTTGGTGCTGGCGTTGGGGGGGTGCTTCGTTCCGGCTGTCCGGGTACCGTCCATCCTCGGATCCACCCACTGTAGGCGACCGGATCCGCTGGGGAGTGAGGTGCGCGAGCGATGCCGTGGTGGTCATGGCGTCCAGGTCCCGCCAGTGGCGGTGACCCGGAAACTCGAAGCAGGATCATGGTGGAAGGTACCGTCCGGGTCGGCCCGCCGGCGCCCCGCCAACCGGGCGACGACTGCCCGGCTGCGGAGCGTCCGTTGATCGCCGACATGCCAGCCACCGTCGAACAGGTCACCCTGCGCCGGATCTGCGACGCGCTCGACCTGCTCGACGTGCGTTACCTGGCCGACGGCGACGGCAACCTGCTGGCCATGTGGGAGCGGCACGCGGTGCTGGTCACCCTGGAAGGGCCGGAGGACGAGATCCTCGTGCTGCGGGCCCGGCCACACGCGACGGTGCCGCCGGACTGGGCGGACCGGGCCTACCGGGTGGTCAACGAGTGGAACCACACCAGACGCTTCTGCAAGGCGTACGTGGGTGACCCCACCGAACGTGGGCAGCTGCCGATCTACGCCGAGTTGCAGGTGCCGCTCGCGGCCGGTGCCCACGATGCGCTGCTGGTCGAGTTGCTCGACTGCGGTGCCGCCGTGGCCACCAGCTTCGTCGACTGGCTGCACGACGAGGGTGCCCTGCTCTGACCGGGGTTACGCCATCTACCCCGTCGGGTGGCGGGGTGCCGGTCAGCCGTGTGCGGCCGGGTCCGACATGTCGTTGACCATGAAGTACGCCGCCCGCTCCAGGTAGTTCCACAGTTCCGCGGCGAGCGCCGGAGGCAGGTCGAGGCGGTCGACCGCCCGGCGCATGTGACCCAGCCAGGCGTCGCGTTCGGCCGCGCCGATCCGGAACGGGGCGTGGCGCATCCGCAGCCGGGGGTGCCCCCGCTGCGCCGAGTAGGTGTTCGGGCCACCCCAGTACTGCATGAGGAACAGCCGCATCCGGTCGGCCGCCGGGCCCAGATCCTCCTCCGGATACATCGGGCGCAGCAGCGGATCGGCGGCGATGCCGGCGTAGAACTCCTCGACCAGCCTGCGGAAGGTGGGCTCACCGCCGACGGCGTCGAAGAAGGTGACCGCCTCGCCGTGGCCTTCGGACTCACCTGCGGGATTCACCGTTCCATCCTGCCAGGCCCGCCCCGGTGCCCGCCCGTCCGGCACCGGGTGAACGAGCGTGGCTCAGGTCACCGCGTGCCGAGGCCGGCCCGGGCCCAGGTGCCCGGGACCGGGGTCGTCGGAGGAACCCTCCTGCGACGCCCGGGCGGTCCCGTCGGTCGCGGTGGAGGCGGCCCGGGCGGCCTCGACGGAGGCGGCCACGGTCTGCTGGTCGGGCCAGCGCAGGACGACGAGCGACATCAACATCACTCCGGCGACGCTCCAGACGCCCACCACGAGCGGAATCGGAAACCGCTCGGCGAGCAACCCGGTGGCCAGTACGGCCGCACCCTGGATGACCTGCACGCCGGTCGCCATGACACCGAACGCCCGGGCCCGGAAGCCGTCCGGGAGTGCCTGGACGAAGAGCCCGTTCGCCGTCGGGAGCAGCCCGGCCACCGCGAATCCGCAGACGGCGGCGAGCAGCGCCACCACCACCGGCGGCGGGTCCAGCAGTGCGGGCACCAGCGCCAGTGGGGCGATCACGGCCAATGGCCGGAGCAGGAGCAGCCGGCGGGCAGGTGCGACGGTACGGCCGATGATCAGCCCGCCGAGGATGAAGCCGGTCGGGGTGGCGGCCATGATCACCGCCTGGGCCAGCCCCGGGTCCATGCTCTCGCCGGCGTGTTCGTTGGCCCAGGCGGCGGCCAGTCCCTCGGGCACGATGGAGAAGAGCATGGCGCTGAAGACCAGGACGGCGATCGCCCGCAGCACCGGTGTCTTGAAGACCATCTGGAAGCCGGCGGCGGTCTCCCGGATCAGGTGACTGCGATGGGCGCTGGTCATCGCCGGTGGCCGGTCGCGCACCCCGAGTCGGACGAGCACCGCCGACAGTGCGAACGCACCCGCGTTCATCAGCAGTGCGGCGGTGGGGTTGACCGTCGCGATGGCGGCGCCGAGCAGGTAGCCGACCACCTGGGCGGCCTGTCCCACGCTGGCGTTGACGGACAGCCCGACGACGAGCCGGTCCCCGGGCAGGATCAACGGCAGCAGTGCCGACCGCGCGGCCTGGCTCGGTGGATTCGCCAGCGTGGTGGCGAACAGTAGCGCCAGGATCACCGGCACCGGCATCCCCGGGACGGCGACGAGCAGCATCAGCGCCATCCGGACGAGGTCGCAGACCACCATCACCTGACGGAACCGGTGCCGCTCGGCGATCGTGGCCAACAACGGGCCGCCGACCAGCCAGGGCAGGTAGCTGACCGCGAAGGCGGCCGCCGACAGCGCCACGGACTCGGTTTCCCGATAGACCAGGAGGGTGACGGCCGCCCGGGCTACGTAGTCACCGACCCAGGTCAGCGTGTTGGCCGCGAAGACGGCCCGATACTCACGCTGGGCGAAAACCTCCCGGAAGGTGGCCGGCCCTTCCGGAGAAGGTCGCTCGTCGGACACCATCGCCTCCATCGTCCCGGTGTCTGGCCACTCGTGATGGCGGCCCGGGACCATCGTCAGGTCTGCAGATCAGCGAGGACGTGACACCGCTCGGTAAGCGTGTGCACCGGATTCTGCCCGATCGTCTGACAACTGGCTAGGGCGAACGGTTGGTTGGTCGCATCTCCGACTGAACGAACGGACGATACCCGAGGGGGTCGCTCGGACGCGACCCCCGCCGGTCGGCTCAGGTGGCGCCGCCCTGACCGGTCTCGGAGTCCGTTCGAGTAGGTAGCCCGGGGTAGAGCCGGCCTGCCGCGATCCTCGCGGTGATACCGGAGTTCTCCAGCGCCTCGGCGAGTCGGCGACGCAGCTCGCGGCCCACCGCGAACTGACCGTCGGCGGTGGTCTTCACCACCGTACGGATCACCGTGCCCTCCACCGTGACCTGCTCGACGCCCAGCACCTCCGGCGGCTCGACGATCGACGGGGCCAGTTCCGGGTCCACCGCGATCGAGGCGGCGGCGGTACGCAGCACGGCCGTCGCCTCCTCGGTGCCGGCGAAACCGATCGGCAGGTCGACCACCACCAACGCCCACCCCTGGCTCTTGTTACCTACCCGGACGATCTCGCCGTTGCGGATGTACCAGAGCACCCCTCGGGCGTCCCGGACGGTGGTGACCCGTAGTCCGACCGCCTCGACCACGCCGGACGCCTCGCCGAGATCGACGTTGTCACCCACCCCGTACTGATCCTCGATCAGCATGAACAACCCGGCGATCAGGTCCTTGACCAGGCTCTGCGCGCCGAAGCCGAGCGCGACGCCGGCAATGCCCGCGCTGGCGAGCAACGGCGCCAGGTCGAAGCTGAACTCCTTGAGCACCATCAGTAGGGCGATGCCGAAGATGAACGCGGTGCTCAGGCTCCGCAGCACCGAGCCGATCGCCTCGGCGCGCTGCCGGCGACGCTCCGGGACGAACTCACCCGGCTCGGTGGCGGCGGTCGGGATGCGCTCGCGCAGCGGTCGGAGCATGGTCGGCACCCCGGCGTCGCTGGTGGTGCGTACCAGCCGGCGGATCGTGCGGTGCACCAGCCACCGGGCGGCCAACGCCAGCAGCAGGATCATGATGATCCGTAGTGGCTTGACCAGGATCCAGAAGCTGCCCTCGGCGAACCACACCGAGTCGGTCCAGTTCCAGACGATCTTGCACAGGGCCTCGTCCAGGCATTCCGGACTGGGCGTCTCGACCGGCTCCGGGCGGGACGGGGCGGGGGTGGGGCTGAGGCTGCTGACGGTCACCCTGTTTTCGTACCCCAACCGGTCGGCGGGTCCGCCGTCGACCCACCGGCCGGCGCCGCCCGGCCGGCCGAGCGCGGCCGGGGGAAGGCACGGGGCTACCCAGGATTAGTACGTGCATTCCCGGTTCCGATCAGGGACTATTGGCGCAGCGGACGTCGGTGATCCGGCCGGCGTCGACGTGGTGTGGGGCTGTGCCCGACGCCGGTCGGCGGTGGCGAGTGGTAAGCCGCTTGACCGGGAGGGTGACGCGATGCCTGACATACGACCCACGGTGGGCTCCGGCGCGCTGGTCCTCAACGCCACCTACGAGCCGCTGTGTGTCGTATCGGTACGTCGGGCCGCGATTCTCGTGCTCTCGGCCAAGGCGGTCTGCGTCGCCGACGGTGAGGGCATCCTGCACAGCGCCCGCAGTGCGCTGCCGGTGCCCTCGGTCGTCCGGCTCACCCGGTTCGTCCGGGTGCCCTACCGCACCCACGTGGGCCTGTCCCGCCGGGCGATCTTCGCCCGGGACGGCTGGCGTTGCGCCTATTGCCGTGGGCCGGCGGAGACCATCGACCACGTCTTCCCCCGCAGCCGCGGCGGCCGGCACGCCTGGGAGAACGTGGTCGCCGCCTGCGCCAGGTGCAACCACACCAAGGGCGACAAGACCCCCGCCGAGCTGGGCTGGCGACTGCACTCGTTGCCGACCGCCCCGAAGGGGATCGCCTGGCGCGTGCTCGGCCACCGCGCCCCCGACCCGCGCTGGGCCGACTGGTTGGACCTCCGCGAACCCGAAGCCGCCTGACCGGCGAGCACCCACCCTGCCACGGGAGCGCTCAATCCAGATCCTTCACCCAGCGGTGCTGCGGACGACATCCCCGCGCCCTCCGCGCGGGAAGTGCGCCGAACAGGTTTTCGGGGGAGCCCGACCCGCGCAGGGATCAAGCCTGACCGCCCGGAGCGGGTCGGGCTCCCCCGAAAACTCCCAGAGCGACCCCTAACGAGCCTCGACAAGCGAAGCGAACACCACCACGTTGTCCGCGTACCCGGTCTGCCCACCCACCCAGCGCCCGCCGCAGGTGATCAACCGAAGCTGCGGACGGCTGAAGTCACCGAAGACGTCGTCCGTGGGTAGTTGTTCCTTGTCGAACCGGTCGACCCGGTCGACCTCGAAGATCGCCACCGAGCCGTCCGAGCGGGCGACCTCGACCCGGTCGCCGGTGCGCAACTGGGGCAACTGGTGGAAGACCGCCGGTCCGGTGGTGGTGTCGACGTGCCCCACGATGACAGCCGGACCGTACTGGCCGGGGGTGGGCCCCTGGTCGTACCAGCCGGCCTCCTGGGCCCGCTCGGCCGGCGGCGCGGCGATGCTGCCGTCGGGCGCGATGCCCACGTTGTGCACCGGGGCGGCCAGGTCGATCTTGTTGATCTCGATGCCGACCGGCTCGCTCGCCGCCAGCAGCGGGAACTTCTTGGGCGGCGGTGCCAGCCCGGCGATGAACCGGTCCGGTAGCACGCTGAGCCCGGTCATCCGCTCGACACCGAGCATCGCGATGATCAGCAGCATCAGCGAGCCGATCACCAGGACCGGTAGTCCCGGACCGGCGTGACCGGAACGTCTGGTTCCCACCGACCGGGTCGGGCGTCGCCTGGGCGGTAGCGGTGCCGCCGCGGGATCGGGCGTGGCGACGCTCGCCGAACCGACCTGCGCGGCGACCCGGACCAGCCGGCCGGCCGCGGCGACCGTTCGCCGCCAGGCACGTCGGCCCCGGCGGTCGCTACGGCGTGGACCGGGGCCCGGTTCCGGCGCGGGTACGCGGAAGCCCGCCATGATGACGGTGGGTCAGGAACCGGCCCGGCGCCGGCTGCTGAACAGGCCGAAGATCACCATCGCGGTCACCGTGGCGACGCCACCGAGCAGCAGCATCGACCCGGTGCCCCGGTCGGCCGTACCGCCACCACCGGTGGCCGGGCCCTTGGTGGGCTGGTCCATGTTCAGCACGGTGAGGGTGGTGCTCGCGGTCCGGCCGTTGTCGCAGCGCAGGTGCACCGGATAGTCGCCGGCCGCCTTGTTGCCCGGCACGGTGACCGAGCCGGTGAGGAAGCCGTTGTCCGGCCGGAGGTAGACCCGGTCGAACGCGTCCGAGGTCACCTCGGCCTGGCGGTCGTTGGCGTTGTCGCAGCTGGCCCGGATGTTCACCCGGGAGCCGGCCTGGACGCTGTTCGGCGTCACCTCGACGAAGGTGTTCTCACCCGCTCTGGCGGGTGCGGTGCCGGGCAGCAGCAGCCCGGCCAGAGCGAACGCCGCGATCAGGACGAACGCCCCGAACAGTCGGGCGATGGTCGACGGGGCGTGCTGGACGCCTCCGTACTGTCGCAGACCTCGCATGATCCTCCCTCCCGGCACCGGCGTACCGGTTCCTGCTGGGGCGACCCGCGTGGCTTTCCCCCTGCTCCGGTGGCTAACCCGGCTCCCGGCGACGGGGACGGCTGTCAGGAGGGCGCCCTTCCGTCGCGGTGACCGGCTGCCAGGCGAGTGGGGTGGAGAGCACCATCGTGCTCGACGGCTGTCCGTAGGGGGCGAGTCGGTCGATGACCGCCTCGAAGTCCCCGATCGAGCCGGCCGCGACCTTCAACACACTGCACGCGTCCCCGGTGATCCGGTGGATCTCCAGGATCTCCGGCCATCGCGCGACCTCGGGATCGTGCAGGATGCACCGGGCGCCGTAACAGGACATCCGGATCAGCGCCACCACGGTGCGGCCGGCCCGGGCCAGGTCGACGTGGGCGTGGTACCCGCTGATCACGCCGGTCTCCTCCAACCGACGGACCCGCTCGGCGACCGCCGGTGGGGACAGGTGCACCCGCCGGGACAACTCGCTGAAGGACAACCGCGCGTCGGCCTGCAACTCGCGGAGCAGGGCCCAGTCCATCTCGTCCATGCCCGCGACCTTACGTCCGGCAGGTCATTACCGGCGAGCGGCTTCCGTTCCTTAGGTCGACCACCGAAAGCGCCGTTGAACAGGCATTCCATCTGGCCAACCGCACGGGAGATCATGACTGGACGGGCGAGCCGGGAGGAGCGGACGCATGGAGCAGACGGAGCTGCGGCCCCGGACGGAGGTGCGTCCGGTCACCGCACGGCAGCGGGTGGCGCGGGCCGCCCGCAACGGCGGCGAACCGACCCTGGAGTTCGCCGAGCGGGTGCCGTACGACGCGTACGTGCAGGCCAGCACGCTGCATCGGCTGCAACAGCCGCTCAGCGCCGACCCGGGCGAGATGTCGTTCCTGATGGTCAGCCAGATCATGGAGTTGTACTTCGGCCTGACCTGTCACGAACTGCGGGAGACGTCCCGGCTGCTGCGCGCCGACCGGGTGTGGGAGGCGTTGGCCCCGCTGCGCCGCGCCGCGCTGCACCTGGAAGGGCTCAACGCCGCCTGGCGGGGGCTGCGCTGGATGACCCCGGCCGACTTCAACCGCTTCCGCAACCTGCTCGGCGAGGGGTCGGGCTTCCAGTCGGCGATGTACCGCCAGCTGGAGTTCCTGCTCGGGCTGCGCGACCCGGCACTCATCCGCCCGTTCCGGCGGCAGACCGAGGTGTACGCCGAGCTCACCGACGCCCTGGCCACCCCGAGCGTCTGGGACGAGGCGGTCGCCCTGCTCGCACGGCACGGTCACGACCTGCCGGCGGACCTGCTGGAGCGGGACGTGGCCACCGAACACGAGACGCACCCCGCCGTGGAGGCGGCCTGGGTGCGGATCTACGCCGATGCCGGGCCCGACAATCACCTGCGGATGCTCGGCGAGGCGCTGACCGAGGTGGCCGAGCAGTTCGGCGACTGGCGGCACCACCACATCAAGGCGGTGCAGCGGACGATGGGCGCCAAGGTGGGCAGCGGCGGCTCCGCCGGTCTGGCGTGGCTGCAACGCAGCATGGCCCGGGTGGTCTTCCCCGAACTGTGGTCGGCCCGGACGGCGATGTGAGGCGGTTGTGACGACGATGAGCAACGACACCGAGGCCGAAGCGCTCCGCCTCGACGCGGCCGAACCGGGGCACCGGCACCTGTTCCACGTGCCGCCGGCAGACGGTGGGCGCTATCCGGAGGCCGCCTACCTGGCGGGCAACTCGCTCGGCCTGCAACCGAGGGCCACCCGCGACGAACTCCTGGCCGACCTGGACGCCTGGAGCCGGCTCGGCGTGGAGGGGCATCTGGCCGCCGAACGGCCCTGGCTGCCGTACCACGAGCTGCTGACGGCGCCGGCCGCCCGACTGGTCGGCGCCCTGCCCACGGAGACCGTGGTGATGAACTCGCTGACGGTCAACCTGCACCTGCTGATGGTCAGCTTCTACCGGCCGGCAGGCGAGCGGACCCGGATCGTCATCGAGGACAGCGCCTTCCCGTCGGACAGCTACGCGGTGCGCAGCCAGGCACGCTTCCACGGTCTCGACCCCGACACCACGGTCGTCCGGCTCACGCCGCGCCCCGGTGAGGACACCCTGCGCACCGAGGACGTCACCGGGTACCTGGCGGCCGAGGGCCACACCGTGGCGCTGGTCCTGCTCGGTGGCGTCAACTACCTCACCGGCGAGCTGATGGACATCCCGGCGATCACCGCGGCGGCCCGGGCCGCCGGCGCGGTCGTCGGGTGGGACCTGGCCCACGCGGCGGGCAACGTCCCGCTGTCGCTGCACGACTGGGACGTCGACTTCGCCGCCTGGTGCTCGTACAAGTACCTCAACTCGGGGCCTGGCGCGCTGGCCGGGGTCTTCGTCCACGAACGGCACCACGGCGACGCGACGCTGCCCCGCTTCGAGGGCTGGTGGAGCACGGCGGCGGCGACCCGGTTCCAGATGGCTCCGGTCAGTCGACCACCGGCCACCGTGGAGGCGTGGCAGATCTCCAACCCGCCGATCTTCGCGATGGGGCCGGTCCGCACCTCGCTGGAACTGTTCGACTCGGTCGGCATGCCGGCGCTGCGGGCGCGTAGCCTGCGGCTCACCGGCTACCTTGAGCGGCTGCTGGACGAGGTCACCGCCGACCGGCCGCTGCGGGTGATCACCCCACGCGAGCCGCGCCGGCGCGGATGCCAGCTCTCGGTACGCATCGGCGCGGGCAGCGCCAACGAGCTGACCAGACGGTTGCGCCACGAGCACGGGGTGATCGCCGACGCCCGGGAGCCGGACGTGGTCAGGTTCGCCCCGGTGCCGCTGTACTCGACGTATCACGACTGCTGGCGGGTCGCCGAGGCGCTGGCCGCGACGGTTCCGGGGGTCGCCCGGTGACCGGGGAACGCGACGAGATCGCGGTGGTCGGCGCCGGGCTGGCCGGTTGCCTGCTGGCCTGCTTCCTGGCCCGCCGGGGCCATCCGGTGGCGCTCTACGAGCGCCGCCCGGACCCGCGCAGCGGCACCCCCGAACGGGGCCGCTCGATCAATCTGGCGCTCTCCGAGCGAGGGCTCGACGCGCTGCGTCGCATCGGACTGGCCGAGCAGGTGATGGCGGACGCGTTGCCGATGCGGGGCCGGATGATCCATCCGGTCGGCGGGCCAACCGGATTCCAGCCGTACAGCGTCTCCGGCGACCGGGCGATCAACTCGATCAGCCGGGGTGCGTTGAACAACGCCCTGCTGGCGGCCGCCGCCAAGCTGCCGGGGGTGCGGATCGCCTTCGAGCACCGGCTGGTCGGGCTCGACCCGGCGACCGGGGCCATGACCTTCCAGACGCCGCAGGGCCTGGTGACCGAGAGCGCGCGGGTGGTGCTCGGCACCGACGGTGCCGGCTCGGCGGTACGCGGGCAGCTGCTCGCCCACGGCCTGGTCACCGAGAGCGTCGACTTTCTCGACTACGGCTACAAGGAACTGACGATCCCGCCGCTGGACGGCGACTTCGCCCTCGACCCGGGTGCGCTGCACATCTGGCCGCGCGGCACCTCGATGATGATCGCGCTGCCCAACCCGGACCGCTCGTTCACCTGCACCCTGTTCTGGCCCACCCACGGCACTGCGGGCTTCGCCTCGCTGGGCAGCCCGGCGGCGATCGAGCGGCACTTCGCGCAGCACTATCCGGACCTGCCGCCGATCGCCCCGAACTTGGTCGACGACTACCAGCACAACCCGGTCGGGGTGCTCGGCACGGTGCGGTGCGACCCGTGGCAGGTCGACGGGCGGGTCGCCCTGCTCGGCGACGCGGCGCACGCCATCGTGCCGTTCTACGGCCAGGGCGCGAACTGCGCCTTCGAGGACGTGGTGGAGCTGGACCGCTGCCTCGACGAGTGTGCCGGGGACTGGTCGGCGGCGCTGCCGCTGTTCCAGCACCGCCGGCAGGACAACGCCGAGGCGATCGCCCGGATGGCGCTGGCCAACTTCGTGGAGATGCGCGACAAGGTCGCCTCCCCGGTCTTCCGGGCCCGCAAGCAGGTCGAGCACGCCCTGGAGCGGGCGCTTCCCGGCCGGTACGTCTCCCAGTACGAGCTGGTGTCGTTCTCCACCGTCCCGTACGCGCAGGTGCGCCGTCGGGTCCGCCGGCAGTACCAGGTGGTCGGCCTGGCGGCGGCCGGTCTGGCGGCGGTGGTCGGCGCGGCGGTGGCACTCGGGTTCAGGAGGCGCGGATGACGCTCTGGGATCCCCGACTGATGGCCGGGCGGGCACCGGCCGGCCCCGGACTGCTGAGGAACTTCGTCGGCGGCGAGTTCGTCGACGCCGGAAACCGGTTCACCAAACGCAGCCCGGTGACCGGTGAACCGGTGTTCGAGGTGGTCGAGGCGGACCGGTCCACTGTGGACGATGCGGTGGCGGCGGCGCGGACGGCGTTGCGGGGCCCGTGGGGTCGGGCGGGGGAGCGGGAACGCGCCGAGGTGCTGCGCCGGATCGCCGACGAGTTGGAGCGTCGTTTCGACGACCTGGTGTCCGCCGAGGTCGCCGACACCGGCAAGTCCATCTCGCAGGCCCGCACCCTGGACATCCCGCGCGGCGCGGCGAACTTCCGGGCCTTCGCGGAGATCGTGGCGACCGCGCCGACCGAGTCGTTCACCACGGTCACCCCGACCGGTGGGCGGGCGCTCAACTACGCGGTGCGCAAGCCGGTCGGCGTGGTCGCGGTCATCGTGCCGTGGAACCTGCCGCTGCTGCTGCTCACCTGGAAGGTCGCCCCCGCTCTGGCCTGCGGCAACGCGGTGGTGGTCAAGCCGAGCGAGGAGACGCCGGCGTCGGCCACGCTGCTCGCCGAGGTGATGGCGGCGGCCGGGGTGCCCGACGGCGTGTTCAACCTGGTGCACGGTTTCGGACCCGGCTCGGCCGGCGAGTTCCTCACCCGCCATCCGGACGTCGACGCGATCACCTTCACCGGCGAGTCGGCCACCGGCGGCGCCATCATGCGGGCCGCCGCCGACGGGGTGAAGGCGGTCAGCTTCGAGTTGGGTGGCAAGAACGCCGGACTGGTCTTCGCCGACGCGGACCTGGACGCGGCGGTGGCCGGTTCGGTCCGGTCGAGTTTCACCAACGGCGGTCAGGTGTGCCTCTGCACGGAGCGGATCTACGTGCAGCGGCCGGTGTTCGAGGAGTTCACCACGCGGCTGGCCGAGCGCGCCGGCGACCTGGCGTACGGCTGGCCGGCCGACGAGGCGACGGTGAACATGCCGTTGATCTCGCACGGCCACCGGGACAAGGTGCTCGGGCACTACGACCTGGCGCGGGCCGAGGGCGCCCGGGTGCTCGCCGGCGGCGGGGTGCCCCGGTTCGACGACGCCCGCGACGGTGGCGCGTACGTGCAGCCGACGGTGCTGACCGGGCTCGGCCCGGACGCGCGGACCAACCGCGAGGAGATCTTCGGGCCGGTGGTGCACGTGGCACCGTTCGACGACGAGGACGAGGCGTACGCGCTGGCCAACGGCACCGAATACGGCCTGGCGGCGACGGTCTGGACCCGCGACGTGGGTCGGGCGCACCGGGCCGGTGCCCGGTTGGACGCCGGCATCGTCTGGGTCAACACGTGGTTCCTGCGCGACCTGCGGACCCCGTTCGGCGGGGTGAAGGCCTCGGGCATCGGTCGGGAGGGCGGCGTGCACTCGCTGAATTTCTACTCGGAGCTGACGAACGTCTGCGTGGAGCTGTCATGAACGACGTCGAGTCGGCGGCCCGGGAGCTCGCCGAGGCTCGCGCCGGCGGCAGACCGTGTCCGCCGTTGCGTGGGCGGCTGCTGCCGGAGGGGGACGTCCAGGCCGCGTACCGGGTGCAGCAGCGCCAGGTGGGCGAGTGGCTGGCGTCCGGGCAGCGCCGGGTGGGCGCGAAGATCGGGTTGACCTCCCGGGCGGTCCAGGAGAGCTTCGGGGTGTACGAGCCGGACTTCGGGGTGCTCACCGACGCGATGGCGGTGCCCGACGGTGCCGAGGTGGCGATCGGGCGCCTGCTGCAACCCCGGGTGGAGGCGGAGGTCGCCTTCGTGCTCGGTGCCGACCTGCCCGACGACCGGGTCACCACCGCCGACCTGCTGCGCGCCGTCGACCACCTGCTGCCGGCCATCGAGATCGTCGACTCGCGGGTCGCCGGTTGGGACATCTCCATCGTGGACACGGTGGCCGACAACGCCTCCAGCGGCCTGTTCGTGCTCGGCACCACGCCCCGCCGGCCGGCCGAGGTCGACCTGCGGCTGTGCGGGATGGTCCTGGAACACGCCGGAGAGCCGGTGTCGGTGGGCGCCGGGGCGGCCTGCCTGGGCAACCCGTGGCACGCGCTGGCCTGGCTGGCCGGCACGACGGCCCGCGCCGGTGATCCGCTGCGCGCCGGTGACGTGGTGCTCTCCGGCGCGCTCGGCCCGATGGTGGCGGTGACGCCGGGCGCGGCCTACGAGGCACGCATTTCCGGTCTCGGCTCGGTGCGGACCTGTTTCTCCAAGGAGGTGCACTGATGACGGGTGTGGCGGTGATCGGGTCGGGCAACATCGGCACCGACCTGATGATCAAAATACTGCGGCTGTCGGACTCGCTGCGGATGGTGGCGATGGCCGGTATCGACCCGGCCTCCGACGGGCTGGCCCGGGCCCGCCGGCTCGGCGTGGCGACCACCGCGCAGGGTGTCGAGGGACTTGTCGCGATGCCCGAGTTCGCCGACGTGGAACTGGTCTTCGACGCCACCTCGGCGGGTGCGCACCGGCACCACGACGCCGTGCTGCGGGCACAGGGGCGGACCGTGATCGACCTGACCCCGGCGGCGATCGGCCCGTACGTCGTGCCGCCGGTCAACCTGGAGGAGCATCTGGGCGAGACCAACCTGAACATGGTCACCTGCGGTGGGCAGGCGACCGTGCCGATCGTCGCCGCGGTGCGACGGGTGACCCCGGTCGCGTACGGGGAGATCGTCGCGTCGATCGCCTCGCGGTCGGCCGGCCCGGGCACCCGGGCCAACATCGACGAGTTCACCGAGACCACGGCCCGGGCGATCGAGGTGGTCGGCGGCGCTGAGCGAGGCAAGGCGATCATCGTGCTCAACCCGGCCGACCCGCCGCTGCTGATGCGCGACACCGTCTACTGTCTCTGTCCGGATGCCGACGCCGACCGCGCCGCCATCGCCGCCTCCGTCGGCGACATGGTGGCCAGCGTGCAGGAGTACGTGCCCGGCTACCGGCTCAAGCAGGACGTGCAGTTCGACCGCGTCGACACCCACGTGCCGTCGTTGGGGCGGCAGCTCACCGGGTTGCAGGTCTCGGTCTTCCTGGAGGTCTCCGGCGCTGGGCACTATCTGCCCGCGTACGCCGGGAACCTGGACATCATGACCTCGGCCGCGCTGCGCACCGCGCAGCGGTTGGTCGCCCTGCGGAAGGAGGTGCTGGCCAAGTGACCGAGTTGTACATCCAGGACGTGACGTTGCGCGACGGCATGCACGCCATCGCCCACCGCTACACCGTCGACCAGGTTCGCACCATCGCCGCCGCACTGGACGCCGCCGGGGTCGCCGCGATCGAGGTGGCCCACGGTGACGGTCTGGCCGGGTCCAGCGTCAACTACGGCCACGGCGCGGCCAGCGACGCCGACTGGATCGCGGCGGCGGCCGAGGTGATGACGAGGGCGAAGCTCACCACCCTGCTGCTGCCCGGCATCGGCACCATCGCCGACCTGAAGGCCGCCCGGGCGCTGGGCGTGACGAGCGTGCGGATCGCCACCCACTGCACGGAGGCGGACATCTCCGCCCAGCACATCTCCTGGGCCCGGGAGAACGGCATGGACGTGTCCGGCTTCCTGATGATGTCGCACATGAACGACCCGGCCGGGTTGGCCGCCCAGGCGAAGCTGATGGAGTCGTACGGGGCGCACTGCGTCTACGTCACCGACTCCGGCGGCCGACTGCTGATGTCCGATGTGGCGCAGCGCGTCGACGCGTACCGGCAGGTCCTCGAACCGAGCACGCAGATCGGCATCCACGCCCACCACAACCTCTCCCTGGGCGTGGCCAACAGCGTCGTCGCCGTCGAGCACGGCCGGGTCGTCGGCGCCGGCCCGGTCGGGTCGCCGGCCGGCCGGACGGTGCGGGTGGACGCCTCCCTGGCCGGCATGGGGGCCGGCGCCGGCAACGCGCCGCTGGAGGTCTTCGTCGCGGTCGCGGAACTGCACGGCTGGCGGCACGGCTGCGACGTCTTCGCGCTGATGGACGCCGCCGACGACATCGTCCGCCCGTTGCAGGACCGGCCCGTCCAGGTCGACCGGGAAACCCTGTCCCTGGGGTACGCGGGGGTCTACTCCAGCTTCCTCCGGCACGCCGAACGGGCCTCGGCCCGCTACGGCGTGGACGTCCGGTCGATCCTGGTGGAACTGGGCCGACGCCGAATGGTCGGCGGCCAGGAAGACATGATCGTCGACGTGGCGCTGGACCTGGCCGGCAAGGAGAAGTCATGATCGGGCCGGACATCGCGGGGATCGCCGAGACGCTCGGTACGGCCGCCGACACGGCCACCGCGACGGCGCAGCTCGCCGCCGAGACCGGGCTGGACGTCGACGCCGCGTACGCGGTGCAGACCGCACTGGTGCAGCGCCGGCTGGATCGGGGGGAGCGGCTGGTCGGGCTGAAGATGGGGCTGACCAGCAAGGCGAAGATGGCCCAGGTCGGGGTGGACGAGGTGATCTGGGGCCGGCTCACCGACACCATGCGGATCCCCGACGGCGGCACGGTCGACATGGCCGCGTTCATCCATCCCCGGGTCGAGCCGGAGGTGGCGTTCCTGCTGGACCGCCTGCCCGAGCCCGGTGAACCGGTCGGTGACTTCACCGACGCGGTGCGGGCGGTCGCTCCGGCGATCGAGTTGATCGACTCCCGGTACGCGAACTTCACCTTCTCCCTGCCGGACGTCATCGCCGACAACACGTCGGCCGGCGCGTTCGTGATCGGGCCGTGGTCACCGGTGCCGGACGGGCTGGACAACCTGGGCGTGCTGTTGGAGATCGACGGACGGTTGGCCCAGGTCGGCTCGACGGCGGCCATCCTCGGCGATCCGCGACGGGCCCTGGACGAGGGAATCCGGCTGGCGGGGCGGCACGGGGTGCGGTTGCGCGAGGGCTGGGTGTTCCTGGCGGGCGCGGCGACGGCCGCTGTTCCGTTGCGTGCGGGTGCTCATGTCCGGGCGGTTGTCGAGAAGCTCGGTACGGCTTCGTTGCGGGCCTCGTCGTGATCGGCGTGGGGGTTCCGGGCAGCCCACCCGGCTCCGGGCGGTCAGGCTTGATCCCTCCGCCGGGCGGGCTGCCCGGAACCCCTGACGTGGTCGGGCTTCGCGCGCCGGTGTCAGGTGGGTTGGATCTGGGGTGGACCGCGCCGGTGTTGGGTGGGTCGGGTCTGCGGCGGACGGTGCCGGGGGTGGTCTGGCGTGAGTGGTGACGGGGCCCGGGTGGTTGCCGGGAAGGCGGTGCCTCGGGGGGCGTTTCCGCATGTGAAGGTGGCGGGTGGGTTCGTCTTCGTGTCGGGGACGTCGTCGCGGCGGGCCGACAACACGTTCGCGGGCGTGTCGGTGGACGAGTTCGGCACGACCGATCTGGACATCCGGGCGCAGACGCGGGCGGTGATCGAGAACATCGCGGACCTGCTGCGGTCGGTCGGTGCGGGGCTGGGCGACCTGGTCCAGGTGACCACCTATCTGGTCAACATGAACGACTTCGGGGGATACAACGAGGTGTGGGCGGAGTTCTTCGACGCGACCGGACCGACCCGGACCACGGTCGCCGTGCACCAGTTGCCGCATCCGCACCTGCTGATCGAGATGCAGGCCGTCGCCCTGCTCCCAGAAGGAGGCCAGTCATGAGTGAGATCGCCGAGCCGTTCAGCTTCCCCGGCTGGATCGCCGAGCACCGGCACCTGCTGAAGCCGCCGGTGGGCAACAAGGAGATGCTGCCCGGCTCCGAGGACTTCATCGTGATGGTCGTCGGTGGGCCGAATCAGCGCACCGACTTTCACGTCGACCCGTACGAGGAGTTCTTCTACCAGGTCAAGGGCAACATGCACATCAACCTGATGCTCCCCGAGGGTCCGCGTACGGTGCACGTGCGCGAGGGGCAGATGTGGATGCTGCCCCGGAACACGCCGCACTCGCCGCAGCGGCCGGAGGCCGGCTCGATCGGCATGGTGATCGAGCGGGTACGCGAGGAGGGAACGCTGGAGAAGTTCCAGTGGTACTGCCCCGAGTGTTCCCACCGGGTGCACGAGGTCGAGTTGCAGGTCCGGGACATCGCTGCCGACCTGCCGCCGGTCTTCGCCGCGTTCTACGCCGACGAGTCGGCGCGTACCTGCGACAACTGCGGCACCCTGCACCCGGGCAAGGGCTGATGGCGGCTCCGGTGCCGTCGGTGTCTCCGGTGGTGGACGTGCACACGCACGTCGTACCGAAGGGTTGGCCGGACCTGGCCGTGGCGTGCGGCGGGTCCGGCTGGCCATGGCTGCGGATCGACTCGGAGCGCGCCGCCATGATCATGGTCGGCGACACGGCGTTCCGCCCGGTCGGCGCCGAGTGCTGGGACGCCGACACCCGGCTGGCCGACATGACGGCCGACGGGGTCGACGTGCAGGTGGTCTCGCCCACCCCGGTCTTCTTCTGCTACGACCGGCCGGCCGACCAGGCGGTGAAGGTGGCCCGGATCTTCAACGACCTGACCCTGGAGGTCACCGGCGCGGGCGGGGACCGGCTGCTGCCGTTCTGCCAGGTGCCGTTGCAGGACCCGGACGCGGCCTGCGCCGAGGTGGACCGCTGCCTCGCGGCCGGCCACGTCGGCGTGGAGATCGGCAATCACGTCGGCGACCGGGACCTGGACGACGCCGGCATCGTGACGTTCCTGACCCACTGCGCCGAGGTCGGTGCGCCGGTCTTCGTCCACCCGTGGGACATGGCCGGCAGTCCCCGGCTGGACCGTTGGATGGCCCGGTGGCTCACCGGCATGCCCGCCGAGACCCACCTGTCGGTGCTGGCGATGATCCTCGGCGGGGTGTTCGACCGGGTGCCGGAGACGTTGCGCATCTGCTTCGCCCACGGCGGCGGCAGCTTCCCGTTCTGGCTGGGGCGCGCCGACAACGCCTGGCACCGCCGTGGCGACCTGGTACGCGGTGCCTCCGCCGCCCCGCCCAGCTCCTATGTCGACCGGTTCTACGTCGACTCGGTGGTCTTCTCGACTCCGGCGCTGCGGCTGCTCGTGGACACCATGGGCGCCGAGCGGGTGCTGGTGGGCAGCGACTACCCGTACCCCCTGGGCGAACGGCCGGCCGGTGCGGTGGTCCGCCAGGCCGACTTCCTCACCGACGCCCAGCGCGCCGACCTGCTCTCCACCAACGCCCTCCGCTTTCTTGGCCGAGTCGATATATAGAGACGGAAGTCTCATATACACTTGGGCCGTGAAAACTGTTATTGATCTTGATGATGAGCTGCTCGAACGGGCGCGTCGCGAACTGGGCACCAAGAGCAAGAAGGACACCATTCACGCCGCGCTCCGGATGGTTGCCGAACGCAGCGAGCGGGTGGAGGCGATCCGGGAGTTGCTCGCCGTCGATCGGGACTGGACCGGCTTGCTGGAGGACGACAAGACACCCGGCGGCGAGCGGGACGCCGCGTGACCCCTCCACCAGGCCTGTACCTGATAGACACCTCGGCCTGGGGCCGCCTCCGCCAGCCGATCGTCGGAAAGCGGATCCTTGCCCTGCTGGAGGAGCGGCTGGTCGCGACCTGCCTCCCGTTGGACCTGGAGGACGGGCGTAGCGCCCGCGACTTCAGGGATGCGATGACGGTACGCGCCCGGCGTGCGGAGCTGATGATCGACCTTCCGATCTCTCCGGCTGTGGCCACGAGAGCGCGGGACCTGCAACTGGCGTTGACCGCCCGGGGACACCATCGGGCGGCGAGTCCGGTGGATCTCATGGTGGCGGCCTCCGCCGCCGAGTACGCGGCCACCGTGCTCCACTACGACCGGGACTTCGACCTGTTGGCGGAGGTGGGTGGTCCACGCTCGGAGTGGGTGTCCCCACCGGGCACCCTTTCCTGAGGCCGTGACGCTCGTGTCGGCGCGGCGACGAGTGGCCTGAGCGGGCAGGATGGCGGCATGGCCGAGCCGCACGACCTGACCGCGCTGGAACAGGCCGCCGCGCTCGCCCGTGGTGAACTGTCCAGCCTGGAGCTCGTCGACCACCATCTGCACCGGGTCGACGCGCTCGGTGACACCGTCGGTGCCTTCGTCACCGTCACCGCAGAGCTGGCGCGCGAAGCCGCCCGCGTCGCCGACGCCACGCCGGCCGACCGGCGCGGGCCACTGCACGGGGTGCCGACCGCGATAAAGGACCTGACCCTGACCGCAGGTGTCCGCACCACCTTTGGTTCGACCGCCTTCGCGGACTTCGTACCGCCCGTCGACGCCGACGTGGTGCGCTTCATGCGGGCCGCCGGGCTGGTCAGTCTCGGCAAGACCACCACCTCCGAGCTGGGCTGTTCGCTGTACTCCGAGACTTCGGTGGCACCACCGGCCCGCAATCCGTGGGCGTTGGCGTACACCGCCGGCGGTTCCAGCGGCGGCGCGGCCGCGGCCGTGGCGGCGGGCCTGGTGCCCGTGGCGCAGGGCTCGGACGGCGGTGGTTCGGTGCGGATCCCCGCGTCGCTGTGCGGGCTGATCGGCTACAAGCCAAGCCGTGGCCTGGTCTCCGGCGGTCCACTCGGTTTCGGCGCCTTCGGCCTGCCGACCAACGGTCCGCTCGGTCGGACCGTCTCCGACGTGGCCGCGTTGCTGGACGTGCTGGCCGAGCCGGTGCCCGGCGAGCCGTATCTGCCGCCCCCACCGCCGTCGGGCGGCTATCTCGCCGCCGCCCGGACCGCCGAGCCCGGCCCGTTACGGATCGGCCGGTTCACCACCCCGATGCTCGCCGACGAGCCGGTCCACCCGGACTGCGTCGCCGCGGTGGACCGGGCCGCCGCGTTGCTCGCCGCCGCCGGGCACGAGGTCGTCGAGGTGCCGGCGCCGCTCGGCCCGCAGGTCTGGCCGCTGTTCGAGATCGTCTGGTACGTCCTCGCGCTCGCCCCGGTGCCGCCGCAACGGGAATCCGAGCTGCTGCCGCTGACCCGCTTCCTGCGGACCCAGGCCGCCGGGATCTCCGCCGGCACGCTCACCGCGACCCTCGGCGAGATCCAGGCCCAGGTACGCCTCGGTGTCCGCCGTACCGCCGGTTGCGACCTGCTGCTCTGTCCCACCTTGGCGGCCCCGCAGGCACCGGTCGGCTGGTTCTCCCAGGGGCGCACCCCGGCGGAGGATTTCGACCGGCAACGTCGCTTCTCGCCGTACTGTGCGGTCTTCAACGTCACCGGCCAACCGTCGGTTTCGCTGCCGGTCGGCGTGACCGCCGAGGGACTGCCGGTCGGCGTGCTGCTCACCGGCCGCTACGGCGACGACGCGAGGCTGATCGCGACCGCTGCGCAACTGGAGGCCTCCAGTGGCGGATGGGATCGGCACCCCGCAGTCTGGCGGAGCGTCGCCTCCGCTAACGTGAATGACAGCGGAGTCGGGAGGTCACCGCGGTGATCTGCCACCCGACCCGATCGAAGGTCTCTCTTTCCGCCTGGGGGCGTTGGGATTGTCTGTAACCGACACGTTGCTGGTCTTCGTCGGCATCCCGGCAGCCATCGTGCTGGTGATCGCCGGCCTCGTCTACGCGGGCAGCCAGGGCGGTGGTGGCGGTGCCAAGCGTTACCGGCCGGGCCGGCCGTTCACCTTCACGCCGGTGTGGTTCCTCGGCCGCCCCGAGGAACTGGCCGACTCCGCGGGCACCGCGCTGTCGGCGGGGGCACAGGCGCCCGCGCTGACCAGCCGCACGCAGGAACAGGCCGGCGTCGAGGCGCCGACCGGTGGAACCGGAGGCGCAAGTGACCGTTGGTGAGAAGCAGCACGCGGCCGGGACGGAGAACCCGCCCGACGTGCTCGACGGGCCGTTCTCGACCCGCCAGCTGCTGCGCATCGACGAGGCGCTGCGGGTGGCCGACCGGACGACCGGTCTGGTCTTCTCCGTCTTCGTCGGCGGCCTCGACGAGCCGATCCGGGAGCACGCCGAGCGGCTGCACCGGCAGCTCGCCGAGCCCGACCGGTCGGTGCTGATCGCGATCTCACCCAACCAGCGTCAGCTGGAGATCGTCACCGGCCGGTACGCCCGCAAGCGCGTCCCGGACACGTACGCCAAGATCGCCGCCCTGTCGATGGTGGCCGCGTTCGGCGGCGGTGATCTCGCCGGCGGCATCATCCAGGGCCTCGACCAGCTCTCCCGCTACGCCGGTAAAGGCTGAGCCCGACCCGTACGACAAAGCCCGGCCCGCGTCACGCGCGGCCGGGCTTTTTCCTGAGCAGGATCATGGTCCCGCAGCTCACCGCGGCCAGGCGGACGGATCGAGCCGCATCGGCCACGGCTCGGTCACCTCGACCGGATCGTCCGGCCCGACCGTGCCGAGCAGGTTGTAGTGGACCTCTTTGACCAGTTCGTAGCGGTACACCACCGGGCCGAAGTCGCCCCGTTCCACCCGCCAGTAGTAGGGGATGCCGGCCTCGGCGTAGAGCGCGGGCTTGGCGAACCGGTCGTGTCGGCGGCTGTTGGGCGACTCGACCTCGACGACGAGCGCGACGTACGCCGGCTCCGCCCACATGCCGTCGGGCGGCGCGCCCGGTTTGAGGACCGAGATGTCCGGAATCAGGTTGCCGCCCGGGGCGCGAACCCCGGCCTCGCGGATGATCATCCACTCCGTTGGTGCCGACGCACGGATCGCCGACCGGATCTCGTCCGCCAGCCAGTGGTGTCCGTAGCCGGCCGGTGGCGTCACGTGGAGGCTTCCGTCGATGATCTCGTAGCGACTTCCATCCTCTGGCAGTTCGGCGAGATCCTGCTCCCGCCAGCCGAGTTCCGGTGGGCGCCACTCGTGAGCCGGTTGTGCCATCACCTCCACCTCCCTTGGCCACGATAACGGCCCGGGTGCGTCGGGTAACCACGACGCACCCGGGCCGGTGGAGTGTCTGTCAGGCCGTCCGGGCGTCCCGGGCCTGCGCGGCGAGCGCGCGGACCACGCCGTCGCGGCCCTCGGCGACCAGCCGCCGCAACGGCCCGGGGTGACCCTCCTGTGCCAGCCAGGCGTCGGTGGCCTCGACGGTGTCGTCCTGCACCAGGTACGCCGGGTACATGAGCATGGCGAACTCCTGCGCCGGCTCGCTGTCCCGGGTCGCCCAGACCTGCCCGACCGTGGCGAAGAACCGGTCCCGGTAGGGCGTGATCAGCTCCACCTGGGTGGGGTGGCTGAAGCCCTGCAACAGCGCCCGGTGCCGCCAGTTCGGCAGCGCCTCGGGGCCGGTCAACTGCGCCCAGACGGCGGCCTTGTTCGCCTCGGTCGGCACCAGCGCGTGCGCGTACGCGGCCTCCCGCTCACCGCTTGAGGTCTTGTCCCGGGACAGCTCCGTCTCGATCTCCGACGCTCCGGCCACGCCATTGGCCACCAGCGCCTGCAACACGCTCCACCGCAGCTCGGTGTCGATGGTCAGCCCGGGGGTCACCTGGGTGCCCTCCAACCAGCCGCGCAGCACGGCCAGGTCCTCGCCGGAGCGGGCCGCGGCGACGTACGCCCGGGCCCAGGCCAGCTGGAAACCGCTGCCCGGCTCCGCCGCCGCGAGCGCGGTCTTCGCGGTACGGGCCAGGTCGGCCCAGCCGGTCGGGGCCCAGGCCGGGTCGGCGTAGAAGGTGAGCGCGCTGCTGACCTGGCGCAGCGTCGCGGTGACCAGGTTGATGTCCGTCTCCGCCGGCAGCCCGGCCAGCACCAGGGCGACGTAGTCGCGGGTGGCCAGTTCGGCGTCGCGGGTCATGTCCCAGGCGGCGGTCCAGCACAGCGCCCGCGCCAGCGACGAGTCGAGACCGGCGATGTGCTGGACCACCGTCGCCATGGACCGCTCGTCCAGCCGCAGCTTGGTGTAGCTCAGGTCGTCGTCGTTGAGCAGCAGCACGTCGGCCGCGGGCACACCGGTGAGGTCGGTGAGTTCGGTCAGCTCGCCGTCGACGTCGACCTCGTACCGCTCGCGGCGCACCAACCGACCGTCGGTGAGGTCGTAGAGCCCCACCCCGATCCGGTGGGTACGCAGGGTCGGGTAGCCCTCCGGGGCCTCCTGACGGACCGCCACCCGCTGGTACGTGCCGTCCGCGTCGATGGTCAGCTCCGGGCGCAGCGTGTTGACCTGGGCGGTCTCCAGCCACTGGGAGGCGAAGGTGGTCAACTTGCGACCGGAGGCGGTCTCCAACTCGGACAGCAGGTCGTCGAAGGTGGCGTTGCCCCAGGCGTGCCGGCCGAAGTAGGCGCGCAGACCGGCCAGGAAGGACTCCTCGCCCACGTAGGCGACCAACTGCTTGAGCACGCTGGCGCCCTTGGCGTACGTGATGCCGTCGAAGTTGACCTCGACGGCCTCCAGGTCGGGCATCTCACAGTAGACCGGGTGGGTGGAGGAAAGCTGGTCCTGCCGGTAGCCCCAGTTCTTCCGGATGGACAGGAAGGTCGTCCACGCCTCGGTGAACCGGGTGGCGTGCGTGTTGCACCAGTGGCTGGCCCATTCGGCGAACGACTCGTTCAGCCACAGGTCGTTCCACCAGCGCATGGTGACCAGGTTGCCGAACCACATGTGCGCCAGCTCGTGCAGGACGGTGTTGGCCCGCTGCTCGTACTCGAAGTCGGTGACCTGCGAGCGGAACAGGTAGTGCGACTCGGCGTGGGTCACGCAGCCGAAGTTCTCCATCGCCCCGGCGTTGAAGTCCGGCACCCAGAGCTGGTCGTACTTGGGCAGCGGGTAGCGCACCCCGAACTGCTCGTGGAAGAAGTCGAAGCCCTGCGTGGTGACCAGGTTCAGGTCGTCGGAGTCCAGATACTGCGCCATGCTCGCCCGACAGAAGTAGCCCAGGTCGATGCCGTCGTGGGTGTACCTGACCTCGTGGTACGGCCCGGCGCACAGCGCGGTGATGTAGGTGCTCATCCGGGCGGAGGTGGCGAAGTGCACCGTCTTGTGGCCCTCGCCGGCGGCCTCCTCCCGCTCCACCGGCATGTTGGAGACCACCTTCCAGTGCTCCGGAACGGTGGCGTGCCAGGTGTAGACGCTCTTCAGGTCCGGCTGGTCGAAGCAGGCGAAGACCCGCTGCGCGTCGGCCGTCTCGAACTGGCTGTAGAGGTAGGTCTCACCGTCGACCGGGTCGACGGTCCGGTGCAACCCCTGCCCGGAGTTGGAGAAGGCGAAGTCGGCGTCGACGACGAGCGTGTTCTCGCTGGCCAGCCCGGTCAGCGTGAGCCCCTTCTCGGCGCTGAAGTCGGCCAGGTCGACCGGTTCGCCGTTGAGCGTCGCCGAGCGTACCGAGTCGGCCGCCACCTCGATGAACGTGCTCGCCCCCGGTTCGGTGCAGCGGAACCGCACCTCGGTGGTCGACCGGAAGGTCCGACCGTCGGCGGCGTGAACAGCACTGGACAGATCCAGACTGATGTCGTACCCGGTCACGTCGAGCAGGCGGGCCCGCTCGGTCGCCTCGACCTGTGTCAGGTTGCGCACTCCCGGCACTGTTCGTCTCCATCCCACTCTCGCCGTCCGTCACGGCCGCATGGTCCGTCGACCGCTCGTGACGGCCGGTCCGGCCTGAGTCTTCCATGTACGGGTATGCGGTGGTGGGCGAGGTCACGGGTCGATCCTCGCGTGAGTGCGGGCGGTCGAGGAAAGATCGGAGGTACGCCGGTGAGTCGGCGTCACCATCGCGAAGGGATCTCGTCGTGAACGAGCGCGCCAGCGTAGACATGTGGTTCGACCCGATCTGCCCGTGGGCGTGGCTCACGTCCAGGTGGCTGCTGGAGGTGGAGCGGGTCCGCCCGGTCGACGTCCGCTTCCACGTGATGAGCCTGTCGGTGCTCAACGAGGGTCGGGAACTGCCCGACGACTACCAGGAGCTGATGCGCAACGGGTGGGGGCCGGTGCGGGTCTGCGTCGCCGTGCAGCAGCGCCACGGCGCCGACGCCGTACGGGCGCTCTACACGGCCCTGGGTACGCGGATCCATCTCGGCAAGGAGCCGCTCGGACCGGACCTGTACGTCGCCGCCCTGACCGACGCCGGACTCGACCCGGCGCTGGCCGAGGCGGCCGGCGACAGCGACCTCGACCCGCCGCTGCGGGCCAGCCACGAGGCCGGTATGCGGCCGGTCGGCACCGACGTCGGCACCCCGGTCATCCACGCCCCCGGCCCCGACGGTCGGCAGGTCGCCTTCTTCGGGCCGGTGATCACCCCGGCGCCCAGGGGCGAGGCCGCGGGTCGGCTCTGGGACGGTGTCCTGCTGGTCGCCGGTACCCCCGGCTTCTTCGAACTCAAGCGCAGCCGCGACCTCGACCCCATCTTCGACTGAGCCGGAAGCAAGGGCACCTTCTCAACGCCTCGTGGATGGCTGAGGTCCCTTCCTGACGCCGCCACGTCGAGGCCCGGCAGCCACGCCGCTGGCGGGCCCGGCGTCACCGGTGCGGTCGCGGACTCGTTTGTCCGGATGTCCGCAGCCCACCGCTCGTGGAGGTGCCTGGTGGCCAAGCATCGTGCCCCGGTCGACGATCGCTGGAGTCGGGAGGAGGGCGGTGGTGGGGGCGTGCTCGGGCCGGCGGCGGGCCGGACCGCGCCGACCCCGGGGAACGGCCGGGCCGGCAGGTGGTCCGCTCCCCGGCAGGATCGCAGCCCGAACGCGGCCGGCGGATTCGGGCGCGACGGCGCGGTGGGCGTCGCCTCGGTTCCCGCCACCTCGCGGTTGACCCCTCCCGGTCGCGACATCCGCAACCACGGACCACGACCGGCCCCGACACGTCGTCCCGCCGTGGTGCCGGCGTCGACCGGCCGGCACCGACGGGCGGCGGAGGCGGAGTGCTGACGACGGACCCCGCCACACCTGAGGTGTCAGGGCGGTGACCCTGCTTTCATCTGGTGGGCTCGGGGCGGGTCCGGCGGCGGCACCCGACGCGCCGCCGGTAGCGTCAACGGTCATGACGGTCGTGCACCCGATCTCCCGCGCCTGGATCACCACCGGTGGTACCGGCGCCCAGAACTACGACGAGTTCGCCGACGACGCGGAGATCACCGCGATCATCGAGGCGAATCCGCACAGCGCCCTCGGCATCGAGATGCCGCACAAGGCCCCGGAGAGCCTCGGCAGGTCCTTCGTCGACGCCCTGCCGGACGCGGTGAGCCGGCTCGCGGAGGCGAAGGCCGACGGCAGTTACACCCCGGCCGAACAGGTGGTGGTGCTGTACCGGATCAGCGCGCCGGGCGAGGAGTCGGCCTACGGGCTGTTCGCCATGGTCGACACCGACCAGATCTCCACCCGGGCCGACGAACCCGGCCTGGTCATCCGCAACGAGGACGTCTTCATCGCGAAGGTGCGCGAACGGGTGGCGCTGGCCGAGGCGTTGGGGCACCTGCTCTCACCCGTACTGCTGCTGCAGACCGGGTGTGGTGACGAGCTGCACGCCGCGCTCGCGGCGGCCACCGACACCGCCGGGGCGCCCGCCGCCACCGACACCGACCAGGCCGGACGTACCCACGCCATCTGGCTGGTCGGTCCCGGCCCGCAGCAGGACGAGCTGACCGCCCTGGCCGGTGGTGGCGAGTTGGTCGTCGCCGACGGCAACCACCGCAGCCTGGCCGCGCAGACCGGCGGGATGCCCCGGTTCCTGGCGGTCGTCACCACCCCGGCGTCGGTTGCCATCCAGCCTTACAACCGCCTGGTCAGCGAGCTGACCACCACCCACGAGGAACTGCTGGAGCGGTTGACGGCGGCCGGGGCGCGGATCACCCCGGTCGACGGCCCGGCCGAGGTCCCCGCCACCGGCGGCACCGTCGTGCTCCAGCTTCCCGATCAGGCGTACGCGGTGACGCTGCCGCACACCGGCGCCGGTCGGCTGGAGAACCTCGACCACGCTCTGGTCGAGCGGCTGCTGTTGCGCGACGCCCTCGGCCTGGATCCGGGCGACAAGCGGATCACCTACGTCGGCGGTGACTACCCGGCGAGCTGGCTCACCGGTGAGGTGCGGTCCGGTCGGGCCGAACTGGCGATCCTCATCGCGCCGGTGACCGTCGACGACTTCGTCGCGGTGAACCTGGCCCGGGAGAAGATGCCCCGCAAGAGCACCTGGTTCACCCCGAAGGCGCGCGGCGGCCTGGTGGTCGCCGAACTGGCCTGATCCGGTGCCCGTCCCACGGGGCACCGCCCCGGCGCCGCCTCGTGGGACGGGCCTGACAGACTGCCCGGTATGCGCGTCTACCTGGGATCCGATCACGCCGGTTTCGAGTTGAAGGTGCACCTGGCCAACCACCTCGCCAAGCAGGGCTACGAGGTGGTCGACATCGGCCCGCACGCCTACGACCCGGAGGACGACTACCCGGCCTTCTGCCTGCACGCCGGCACCCGCGTGGTGGCCGACCCGGGCAGCCTGGGTGTGGTCATCGGTGGCTCGGGCAACGGCGAGCAGATCGCCTCGAACAAGGTGGCGGGGGTGCGGTCGGCGCTGGCGTGGAACGTCGAGACCGCCCAGCTGGGCCGGCAGCACAACGACGCCAACGTGGTCGCCGTCGGTGCCCGCCAGCACACCCTCGACGAGGCCACCGCCATCGTCGAGGCGTTCCTGACCACGTCCTTCTCGGGCAGTGACCGGCACGCTCGGCGCATCGCCCAGGTCGCCGAGTACGAGCGCACCCGGCAGCTGCCCGACCTGCCCTGATCCACGACCTTCGGACCGTCGTTCCTGATCCGGGTTCGGGAACACCGAACCCGGATCGGGACGGGTCAGCGGCGGGGCAGTTCGTCGCGCGGGGTCCAGTTACGGCGGACGATGACGACCCGGTCCGCCGCGGCGGCGAGATCCTCGTCGGAGGGCCGGGCCGCGTCCCGCGCCCGCATCGCCGCGGTCACGCTGACCTGTGACGAACCAGACCCGACGAGCCCGCGCAGCCCTCGCTCGCCCTCGTCGGAAGCGCCGTTGCGTCGCCCACGCGACGTCTCACCGCCGTCGTGCACCCCCGCCGTGCTGGCCGCCGCACCACCGTCGACTCCACCGCCGGGGCTGCCGTGCTGCCGGTGCCGCCGTCGCCGCCGTTCCCCGCCATCCGCCACCCCCCGACCGTACCCCCATCGCCGGCGGTCAGAAGATCTCCATGGCGGAGGGGGCTCGGTGCCAGGTGAAGGCGGGACCGGCGGCGGTGAGCGCGCCGGGGCACAGCTCGCGGAGCCGACCGGCGTCGGCCAGCGCGGTCGGGTTCACGCCGCCGAGGTACAGCTCGCCGAGGCAGCGTACGTCGCAGGCCAGGTCGGCCGGTCCGATCGCCGGTGTACAGGTCGCCTCGGCCGGCCCGCCGCGCAGCCGCCACCGGCCGGTGTTCTCCGGCAGCAGGTGGTCGGTCACCTCGATGACCACGTCGACGTCGGTGGCGTAGCGCCGGGCGGCGAGCGCGGCCGGCACGTCCACCACCCGTACCCACAGCGCGTCGACCAGCCGGCAGTTGAGTCGGCGCGGTTCGTTCAGCAGCCGCAGCAGCGGCTCGTCCACCGCCGCCCGCATCCACGCGACCCGTCGGGTCAGGTCGAGCGAGAGCAGCATCCGCCACATCGCCAGGTACCCCGCCGGGGTGCTCGCCACCACCTCGTCGACCGTGGTGAGACTGTTCGGGCCACCGTCGTCCCACTCGGCCTTGGTGCGAAACAGCCCGTAGCCGTCGACACCGTCGGGTCCCTCGTGCAACACCACCCGCCGCTCGGTGGCCCCACCACGGTGCGCCTGCGGGTCGACGAGCACGTACCGCCACCACCGGTCGTCGCGCACCGACCAGCCGGGGCGATCGGCGCGTACGTGCTCGTACACCCGGGCCAGGTCGGCCTGGCGGTCGGTCGGCCGGTCCAGGCGCAGCCGGCCCTCGCCCGGCGTCGGTGCCGGTAGCCGGAGTTCGGCGGTCTCGCCGGAGACGTGGAACCGCTGGGAGGCCAGGCCGTAGCCGAAGCGCGGATAGATCTGGCCCTCGCTGGCCCAGAGCACCGCGACCGGCTCCCGGCGACTGTCGTAGATCTGACGCAGCTGGTGGTGCATCATCGCGGTGAGCAGGCCCCGCCGACGGTGGGTGGGCGCGACCCCGACCATGCTCACGTGCGCGGCGGCCAGGTCACCACCGGGCACGCCGAGCTGCCGGGTGAACGCGATGGCGGTGGCGACCAGGTCGGATCCGTCGCGTATCTGCAGCGCGCGTTCCGGTTCGAAGATCGGACGTTCGGCTTCCTGGGCCTCGCTGTCGACCGGGTGGTGGAACAGGGAACCGAGGAACCCGTTCATCTCGTCGAAGTCGGCGTTGGCGGTTTCGATCGGCAGAGTGGAGGTGGTCACCGCTCGTGTCTAGCCGATCGGTGTGGGTACGGCGACCGATTTGCGGGCTGGCTACCCTCGAAGTCTCCAGCGGCGTCCGGGGGCGCCGTCGGTGAAGGGGAGGGAACGACATGGCCGAGCAGACGCAACCGTGGGCGGAGCGGACCGTCGAGGTGCCACCGCAGCCCGGTGGCGGGGTGCCGCCGCAGCGCGACCCGTACCGCCGGGGCGTGGCCCAGGTCGGCGCCCGCGCGCCGCGTACCGAGCCGTTCCCGACGGTGGAGCACGCGCCGACCGGCACCGGCTGGCCGGGCGAACCGGTGCCGCGACAACCGTTGAGCTGGCACGTGGCCCGACTGAAGCGTGGCGGCGAGTGGAGCTTCGCCGGGGCCCTGTTCGCGTTCGTCTGCTGGGGGATCTGGGCGATCTCCGGCGGCGGCGACCTCGTCGGACCGATCGTGATCTTCGTGCTGAGCCTGCTGGTCGCGGCCGGGTTGTTCACCCTGGCCCGACTGCTCGGCCGGGTGGTGCTGGAACGGCAGTTGGGTCGGGTACGACGCACCGCCCGGGGAGCGCACCTGGTCACGGCGGTCTTCCTGACCGGTCTCGGCGTCGCGTTCCTGCAACAGACTCAGTGGATCATGGACGCCTGGAACTGGCTGACCAACTAGACCCTGTCCGGCGGTGGGACACCCGCGTGAGGTTCCCGGCCGCCGGGCGGGCCGGTCCGTCGGCCGGCCCGCCCGGGAGGTGGCCGCGACACCGCGACCGAGGTCGTCACTCCACCAGGACGGCGGCCTGCTTACCCAGCCCGAAGCGATTCATCCCCAGCCGGTGGGGACTCCGGCCGCGCCGTCCGGGCCCGGAACGGCCGGTGAGCTCCCAGCCATCGCATCAGCCGAGCGCCCGTCGGGCCGCTTCGCCCATCGGGTCGTCCCGGGTGGGCAACTGCCGTACGGCGGTGGCCACCTCCTCGTGGAAGACGTCGTACAGCCGGCGTAGCTCCTTCGCCGGATGATCGTGGTCGTCGACCCGCAGGTCCCACAGCGGATACGGCTGCTCGCCGATCACCATGACGGTCGCCGAGCGCGCCCCGTGCCGGTCACCGCCGGCGTCCTCACCCAGTTCGATCGCGAGCAGCAGCCGTTCGGCCAGGTCGAGATCCTCGCCGCCTTGGTACGCCCGCACGATCTCGTCGAGAGGCTCCGCGCCCACCAGCCGGTTGCCCTGCACCGCATAGCCGGTGCCGGTGCGATGGCCCGACCAGTCCAGGGTGCGGGCACCGGTGAAGGCGTACGAGCGTCCGTCCCGGTCGACCATGCCAACCTGCCGTACGTCCCGACCCGGGTCGCGGTCGAGCAGCTCGGTCACCACGTCCTCCGGCGTACGGCCGTCGCCGAGCAGCGGCAGACCGTCGTAGGCGAGGAACGGGTTGGGCAGCGCCTGGGTGGCCACGGCGCCGTGGGGATGGACGTGCGCCACCAGCTTGCCGACACCCGGCTTCGCGGTCAGCGCCGCCACGCCCAACTGCCCGGAACGCCCACAGCGGGCGACGATCGAGAAGGTCACCGCCGCCGCCTACCCGGCAGCACACCGGGCATGCCGCCCATCCGGTGACGCTGGTTGTGCCAGCCGCGTGCTGGCCAAGATATCGTGTTGGCCATTATATTGGTCCGATGAGTTCCGGGGCGATGACCGAACCGACCTTCTTCGTCCTCACCGCGCTGCTCGACGGCCCGCGTCACGGTTACGGCATCGTCGCCGAGGTGACGGACCTGTCCCAGGGCCGGGTGCGGCTGAAAATCGGGTCACTGTACGGAGCGCTGGACCGGCTCGTCGGTGGCGGCCTGATCGAGCTGGACCGCGAGGAGGCCTGGCAGGGCCGGCTGCGCCGGTACTACCGGCTGACCGAACGGGGACGCCACGCCCTCGACGCGGAGGCCCGACGGTTGGCCGCCAACGCCCGGCTCGCCTCGATCCGGTTGCGCCGGCAGAACCCGATCGAGGGGACGTCCGCATGAGCCGGCTGGAGGAGCGTTACCGCCGGGTGCTGCGGCTGCTGCCCGCCGGATACCGGCGGCAGTGGGAGGACGACATGGTCGCCGCCTTCCTGGAGACCATGCAGACCGGCGACGCCGAGACCGACGAATACCTCGCGGACCACGGACGCCCCAGCCTGGCGGAGATGACCAGCATCCTGTCGCTCGCCGTCCGGTTACGGATCGGCGGGCCGGACGCGCCACCGCGCCCGTACGTCTGGGGGCAGGCGGTCCGCCTGGCGGTGCTGACCGGCGTGCTTACCCAGGCGGCCATGGCCACCGTCGGCCTCGCCGTCACGCTGTGGCTCACCGGCGCGCTGAGCTGGTTGCCCGCCCCCGCGTCCGAATGGGCTCTCGTGCCGCCCATCGGCACTTGGCAGGCCACCTTGCACGTCGCGGGGTACGCCTGGTTGCCGGCCTTCCTCGCCCTGGTCCTCGGGCACCGGCGGGTGGCCCAGGCGGTGGCCGTGATCGCCATCGCGCCGCAGGCCGTCACCGTCGCCGTCGAGCAGGCCGCCGGCCCCGCACCGCTGACCGTGGCGGCGTGGGCGATGCTGGTCGTCGAGCTTCTCCTGCTGGTCGCGATGTCGGCCGTGCACCGCGACGGTGTGCCGGTGGCGCGCCGACGCTGGCTCCTGGCCTTACCGGTGGGCATCCTCGCGGTTCCCGTACCGCTGTTCGTCGCCCAGGCGAGCATGCCGGCGCTGCGGCTGCTGGACTGGCCGGGCCTGTGCTGCGTGCTGGTCGTCGTTGCGATGGTGGTCCACCTGGGCGTACGGGCCTTCCGCCCACCGTCTCGCACCCTGCCCTGGTCGCTGGCGCTGGTCATACTCGCCGCGACCGCGCTCGTCCAGCGCACCGCGACCCTGCCCGACCTCGTCGGTCAGGTGCAGCGCACGGCACTGCTGACGATCGCCTCGGTGCAGATCGTCGCCGTCCTGGCGGTCGGTGTACCCCTGGCCGTCCTGGCCTTCCGGCTGCTGCGCCACCTGCCGTCGGTGTCGGCTGCCGCGCAGCCACCCCACACCGCCGACTGATCGGAGCCGGTACGCGTGGCACCTCAGGCGTTGAGATAGGCCAGCACGGCCAGCACCCGGCGGTTGTGGTCGTCGGAGGGCGGCATGTCCAGCTTGGTGAGGATGTTGTTGATGTGCTTGCTCACCGCCTTCTCGGTGATGCGGAGCTTGGCGGCGATCGCCGCGTTGGAGCGCCCCTCGGCCATCGCGCCGAGCACCTCCCGTTCGCGGACCGTGAGGATCGCCAACGGCTCGCGGCGGGCGAGCAGCTGTGAGATCACCTCGGGGTCCATCGCGCTGCCGCCCGCGGCGACGCGGCGGACGGCGTCGACGAACTCGCCGATGTTGGAGACCCGATCCTTGAGCAGGTAGCCGACGCCGCCCTGGGGAGTGCTGAGCAGTTCCCGGGCGTACAGGGGCTCGACGTGCTGGGAGAGCACGAGGATCGGCAGGCCGGGTATCCGGCTGCGGGCCGCGATCGCGGCCTGCAGGCCCTCGTCGGTGAACGTCGGTGGGAGGCGGACGTCGACCACCGCCACCTCGGGCCGGTGGGTGACCAGGGCGGGTAGCAGGGCCGGGCCGTTGTCGACGGACGCGACGACGTCGAAGTCGAAGGCCTGCAGGATCCGGGTCAGTCCGTCGCGAAGGAGTGCGTGGTCCTCGGCGATGACAGCGCGCACGGCAGCTCCATGGTGACGACGGTGGGCCCGCCGGGCGGGCTCGACAGCGTCATCGTGCCATCGAAGGCGGCGAGGCGACGCTCGATACCGCGCAGGCCGGTGCCGGCGGCGCAGTCGGCACCGCCGGCACCGTCGTCGGTCACCACCATCGTCAGCCGCCCCTCGGCGTGGCGCAGCGACACCCACGCGTGCCGCGCGCGACTATGCCGGACCACGTTCGTCAGCGTCTCGGCCAGGGCGAAATACGCCGCCGACTCGACCGGAGTGTCGAGCCGACCGGGAAGCTCGGCGTCGACCGTGATCGGCACGGGCAGGCTGAGCGCCAGCGCCCGCACCGCACCCTCCAGACCACGCTCCGCCAGTACGGGTGGGTGGATGCCGCGTACCAGGTGCCGCAGCTCGACAAGCGCCGTGCCGCTCGACTCGCGCGCCTCGGCGAGCAGCTCGTGCGCCGCAGCCGGATCCCGGTCGATCAGTTCGTCGGCGAGACCGATCATCATGCCCAGCGAGACGAGTCGGGCCTGGACGCCGTCGTGCAGGTCGCGTTCGATTCGGCGCAGCTCGGCGGCCTGAGCGTCCACCGTGTCGGCGCGGGTCACGGTCAGCTGGGTGACCCGCAGCCGGAGTTCGGCTGCCCGGGTCGGCGCGAGGAGGAGCCGGTCGAAGAAGGCGTCGACGCGCCGCAACCACGGCGCCGACCACAGGCCGACGGCCAGGATCGCCGCACCCTGCGGAACGCAGAGCAGCGCCTCGCCCAAGCTGTCGACCGACCAGACGGTGCCGTAGCCGTACCAGTCGGTGCCGAGCCAGATCCACACCGGCGTGAGCGTCAGCCCCGCCAGCCCGTACAACGGCACGGCCAGCGTGATCGCGCCGAGGATGATCCCGACGAGGGCGCCCGGCACCAGCCAGGCCAGATCCCGCCAGGTGGCCGGGTCGGTGACGACCCAGCGGAAGCGGCGCCACCCGCCGGGCACGCTCCGCTCCGGAGGCGGCTGGTACGGGCGCGCCACCGGGACGCCGGCCCGGGCGGCGAGCCGCCGCTCAAGATCGGTGCGTCTCCTGACCAACCTCGTCGTCCAGGGCACCAGCGCCATGCCGAGGAAGGGCACCGGCACCAGCACCAACGCGACAACCGACAGGACGAGCAGCGGGACGTTCGTGAGCGACAGACCGATCGCGGCCAACCCGGCACCCACCGACCGCAGCCCCCGGCGGACCCACGGGGCCATCCGTTCACCAGCTCCGGCCACGTCCACAGGTCACATTCTGCCCATGGCGGCCGCCGTTCGTCGGTGGTGCCAGCACCCCCACGACAGCGGGAGACAGCGCTCCTGACGGCGCGGATCGTGGATGGTTCGGTGGAGTCATGACGACCACGACGACCGGCAGCGACTTCGCCGCGCTCGCCCGCCGGATCACCGCAGCGGGACTGATGCGGCGCCGGCCCGCCTACTACCTCGTCCGCCTGGGCGCCGTCGCGCTCATGTACGTCGGCGGTTGGACGGCGTTCCTCGTCATCGGCTCCTCCTGGTGGCAGATGGTCACGGCGGTCTTCCTCGCCGTCACGTTCGCCCAGGTGGCCCTCGTGGCACACGACCTGGCACACCGTCAGGTCTTCCGCACCAGGCGACCCAGCGAACTCGCCGGGCTGCTCGCCGGGAACCTCGGCGTCGGCATGAGCTACGGCTGGTGGATGGACAAGCACACCCGCCACCACAACAACCCCAACCACGACGACCTCGACCCGGACGTGGCCCCCGAGGTGCTCGTCTGGGCCGCCGAGACGGCGGTCGGCCGGCGGGGCCTGAAAGGCTTCATCACCCGACACCAGGCCACGCTCTTCTTCCCGCTGCTGACGTTGCTCGCGGTCAGCCTCAAGGTGTCAAGCGTCAAGGCCCTGCGCGACGGCACGGTGCGGCGCCGAGGCGTGGAGAGCGCCCTGCTGGTGCTGCACGCCGTCGGCTACCTCGCGACGCTGCTGGTGGTCCTCACGCCACTCCAGGCTGTCGCCTTCCTGCTGCTGCACCAGGCACTGTTCGGTGTCTACCTGGGCCTGACGTTCGCCCCCAACCACAAGGGCATGCCGCACCCGACCGGCACCGAGGACTTCCTGCGCAAGCAGGTGCTGACCTCCCGCAACGTGCGCGGCAACTGGCTCACCGACGTGGCGCTCGGCGGCCTGAACTACCAGATCGAACACCACCTGTTCCCCGGCATGCCCACCCCCAACCTGCGCAGGGCCCAGCCCATCGTGCAGGCGTACTGCGCCGAGATCGGCGTCGCCTATGAACAGACCGGTCTCATCGACTCCTACCGTCAGGCCCTACGACACCTGCACGAGGTCGGTGCCCCCGCCCGCGCGGAACATGCGGCCCGCTGAGTCCCGGCGGTGCGTGGGCATCGTGTCACCGACCTTGGTCGCAGCGCCGGCTCGGCTCCCGGTGACGGTGCCGGCTCTGCCGATGGTGTCGTCGCGGATCTGCCGTAGTGGTCGTTGCGGCGCTGCCGTCGGTGTCGTTGCCGGAGGCTGTCACTCCGCCAGGTAGCCGGTGGCGGGGTCGATCTCGGCGAGGGACTCGCGGATCGCCGTCTCCATCTCGGCCAGGCTCATCACCGAGCCGTCGGACCGGGACAGCCCGAAACCGTACTCGTGCGGCCCGCTGAGCCAGTCGAAGTCGTACGTGCCGGGTGCGTCCGCCCGGGCCGACACCCGGAAGACCTGCCCGTCGACGGTCAGCAGGATCGGATCACCCTGCTCCTGGTCGGGCCGCAGCCACTCGGGCTGCAAACCCGGCTCCGGTTCGCCGGACATGGCCACTCCAGACGCTCGTGACGGTGGGATCAGCGACCGCGCGCCAACTGTTCGACCTGGGCGAAGCTGACCACGCGGTCACACTCATCATCGGTCAGCTTGTTTATCAGGGCCTTGCCGGCCTGCGCCTGCCTGGTGGTGGGCAGCGCACCGGCAACCAGGTCCGGCAGCATCAGCTCGTAGCCCACCCGGGCCCGGGCCGAATAACGATGACGGGTACGCGTCACCGCGCTCGCCACCCGCAGGGCGTGCTCGTTGCCGGGCGGAACGTGCCGACGGTCCACCTCCCGGGCACCGAAGCGCATCCGGTGATGGAACTCGCACGTCTCGCACGCGGCCGGCCTCTGGGCCAGCCGTGATCCGCACGCCGGACAGCTCAACAGGTCGAGCGCGCCGTCGACGGTCCGCCAGTCGTACGCCGCCGGATCATCGGCCACCAGCCAGGCCAACTCGACCGCCTCGGCGGAATCGGGTTCGACCTCAAGATCGAAGAGGAGACCTTCCCACGCCCGACGGATCTCCGCCTCGATCTCCGCGACCACGCGAGCCAGCAGCGCGCTACGCCAGACGCGGGAGTCTCCGGTCGGCCGGTCGCCAGTCACGGTGGCAATCGTGGCAGCACCACGCGCACGGGGGTGCCCATATTTCTCTGATCGCGGGACAGCGGCAGTACGCCGCGTCTGCCACGCTGACGGCTGACTGGCCCGTGCTGTTCCGGCTTGATCGGACAGGCGCAACAGGGGGACAGGACATGGCGGAGCATTCGGCCCCACCACGGTCGGTGCCGGCCAAGTCGCGCCTGGCGAATCCACACCGCCTCGCGGTGGGGCAGATGGTCGTGGATGGCTCGTCGGCAGGCGATGACAGGCATGCTGTGGGAATGGCCGGCCTGTTCCTCGGCCCCAGGCCAGGCGAGGGCCGGAACTCCGAGCCCACTCGCCCCGCCCGGTACCATCGCGGGCTTGCACTCACTGCGGGGGGCTCATGAGATTCGCCTGCGGCCGCCCCGGCAGTTCCGATGCTTGAGAGTAGGTCTCGTCAATGGCATGCCGAATCGGTGAAATCGTGCTCAAATGCCGCGACCCCGAGGTGCTGGCGCGGTTCTGGTGCGAAGTCCTCGACTTCGTCGAGCTCGATCGTGAGGAGGAGGTCTACATCGAGATAGGCCCGCGCGAAGGGTTCGGCGGCCCGCAGCCGACGATCTTCCTCATCCGCGACGACGAGCCGAAGAATGGGCATGCCCGGCTGCACATCGATGTGAACCCCACGGACCGCGATCAGGACGCCGAGCTCGAACGCCTCCTGGCCGCCGGCGCCGTACCCGTCGACATGGGTCAGCCCGCGGATGCGTCCTGGCACGTCCTCGCCGATCCGGAAGGCAACGAGTTCTGCCTGCTCAAGCGCCGCCTCGACCCACTCTGACGGTTCATCGCTCCGAAGTTGTCGATGCTGTGCAGGCGCGCCGGGAAGGCAAGCGGTAGCCATGAACATGGCCCAGGTCGGTACCGTGTCTGACCTGGGCCACTCGTGGAGCGGGCGACGGGAATCGAACCCGCACCGTCAGTTTGGAAGACTGAAGCTCTGCCATTGAGCTACGCCCGCGTACACCCGGAGGACCGGGTGCGCCCGACAGCCTACCCAATACCCGCGGCGGCTGCGCGGCCGTATCCCCGTGCCGCCGGCCTTGATCGACGCAACATGCGGGATGTTGCGGTGTCACGAGGCCGGGAAACCGCAACATCCCGCAAACTGCGCCCAGCCGCCCAGCCGCCCAGCCGCCCAGCCGCCCAGCCGCCCAGCCGCCCAGCCGCCCAGCCGCCCAGCCGCCCAGCCGCCCAGCCGCCCAGCCGCCCAGCCGCCCAGCCGCCCAGCCGCCCAGCCGCCCAGCCGCCCAGCCGCCCAGCCGCCCTGGAGCGCCGGTGTCTGATTTGTCCTCGTTCGGCGCGTTGGGTGACGCCCCGGCATCCGGTTGTCGGAGGGACGGCATAGACTGCTCGTCGCCACGGGGTGTGGCGCAGCTTGGTAGCGCACTCGCTTTGGGAGCGAGGGGCCGTGGGTTCAAATCCCGCCACCCCGACTGCCGTAAGCACCAGACGGCGGCACCTGGACGACCGGCGGGCCGGGGCAGGCCCGCCGCCGGCCCCGGGCGCTGCTGGTCCGGCGTGCCGGCTCGCCTACACTCGATGGGCCGAAAGTGCGCCCAGAATCAACCGAGATCCGTCAAGGAGTACGCCTGTGAAGAGCACCGTCGAGACTCTGAGCCCGACGCGCGTGCGGCTCGCCATCGAGGTGCCGTTCGTCGAGCTCGAGCCGAGCCTCAAGAAGGCGTACCGGGAGATCGGCCAGCAGATCCAGATCCCCGGCTTCCGCAAGGGGAAGGTGCCGCCGGCGATCATCGACCAGCGGGTCGGTCGGGGCGCCGTGCTCAACGAGGCGGTGCAGGAGGCGATCCCGCAGAACATCCTCGCCGCGGTCCGTGAGCACGACCTGAAGACTCTTGGCCGTCCCGAGGTCGACATCACCGAGTTCAACGACGGTGACTCGCTCAACTTCACCGCCGAGGTGGACGTCCGGCCGGAGATCACCGTGCCCGACCTGGCCTCGATCGAGGTCACCGTCGACGAGTTGCAGGTCGACGACAGCGAGATCGACGAGCAGGTGAACGGCCTGCGTGAGCGGTTCGCCACCCTGAAGACCGTCGAGCGTGCCGCCGCCGAGGGCGACTACGTCCAGATCGACCTGCGGGCCACCGTCGACGGCGAGGAGGTGCCCGGCGGCTCGGCCAGCAACATCTCGCACGAGGTGGGCAGCAAGCAGCTCCTGCCGGGCCTGGACGAGGCGGTCGTGGGCCTCTCCGCCGGCGAGGACACCACCTTCACCACCCAGCTCGTGGGCGGCGACTTCGCCGGTCGTGAGGCTGAGGTGCTGGTGACCGTGCGGACGGTCAAGGAGAAGGAGCTGCCGGAGCTGAACGACGAGTTCGCCCAGCTCGCCAGCGAGTTCGACACCATCGAGGAGCTGCGGGGGGATCTGCGCGAGCGGGTCACCCGGGGTAAGCGGGTCGAGCAGATCTACGCCGCCCGCGACAAGGCCCTGGAGCAGCTCGTCGAGGCCGCCGCCGTGCCGGCGCCGGAAGGCGTGATCCGCGACGAGGTGGAGAGCCGCAAGGAGGCGATGGCCGACCAACTGGAGCGCATCGGCGCCTCGATGGAGGACTACCTCGCCGCCGAGGAGAAGACCGAGGAGCAGATCGACGCCGAGCTGACCGACGCCGCCACCCAGGGCGTCAAGGTCCAGCTGCTGCTGGACACCCTCGCCGACGCCGAGGACGTGCAGGTCTCCGACGACGAGTTCGGTCACGAGATCGTCCACCGGGCCCAGCGTGCCGGCATGGCCCCCCAGCAGTACTACGACCAGCTCGTCCGCTCCGGCACCGCCGGCGCGGTCTACGGCGACGTCCGGCGGGGCAAGGCGCTGGCCTCGGTGATGGAGCGCATCACGATCAAGGACTCGGCCGGCAATGTGGTGACCATGGACGCGCTGCGTGAGGCGAGCGAGCAGGAGCACTCGCACGAGCACTGATCGCCGGGTCGGGCCACCGTCCGCCGGTCGCGGTGGGTGGTGGCCCGATCCCTTTTCCGGGTACGCCTTCGGCCTGCTGCGCTGAGAGCGAACAGTGCCCGGACCGGGAGTCCGGCGACCGGCCAAGCGGTTAGTGTCGGACACGACGGTACGGAGAGCGAAGGGCTGCCATGACCGACATGCACATCCCAGCGAAGCCGCTACGGGCGATCGAGGCCCGCGGCGGTGACACCATTGGCAACCTCGACGACTCGGTCTACAACCGGTTGCTCAAGGAGCGGATCGTCTTCCTGGGCAGCGAGGTGACCGACCAGGTCGCCAACCGCATCTGCGCGCAGCTGCTGCTGCTCGCCGCGGAGGACCCGGACCGCGACATCAACCTCTGGATCAACTCGCCCGGTGGCTCGGTCTACTCCGGCATGGCCATCTACGACACGATGCAGTTCATCGACAACGATGTGTCGACCGTGGCGATGGGCATGGCCGCGTCCATGGGCCAGCTGCTGCTCTGTGCGGGCACGAAGGGCAAGCGTTACGCCCTCCCGCACGCCCGGATCATGATGCACCAGCCCTCTGGTGGGATGGGCGGCACCGCCGCCGACATCGCCATCCAGGCCGAGCAGATGCTGTACACCAAGCGGATGTTCCAGGAGCGCGTCGCCTTCCACACCGGTCAGCAGCCGGCGCAGATCGAGGCGGACTCGGACCGGGACCGCTGGTTCACCGCCCAGGAGGCCGTCGACTACGGCTTCATCGACAAGGTGATCACGGGAGCCGCCCAGGTTCCCGAGGGCGCCGGGACCCTGAGCTGATCGAGGAGCAGACGATGACCGACCTGAGCCTGCCGCCCCAGTTCGCGGCCGTGCACAACCGCTATGTTCTGCCGTCGTTCGTCGAGCGCACGTCGTACGGGGTCAAGGAGTCCAACCCGTACAACAAGCTCTTCGAGGACCGCATCATCTTCCTCGGCGTCCAGGTGGACGACGCGTCGGCCAACGACGTGATGGCCCAGCTGCTCACCCTGGAGGGGACGGACCCCGACCGGGACATCATCATGTACATCAACTCGCCGGGTGGCTCGTTCACCGCGATGACGGCGATCTACGACACCATGCAGTACGTCCGGCCGGACATCTCGACGGTCTGCCTCGGCCAGGCCGCCTCGGCCGCCGCGGTACTGCTCTCGGCCGGCACTCCGGGCAAGCGGATGGCCCTGCCGAACTCGCGCATCATCATCCACCAGCCGGCCACTGAGGGCGGCTACGGGCAGGGATCGGACATCGAGATCCAGGCCAAGGAGATTCTGCGGATGCGCACGCAGCTGGAGGAGATGCTCTCCAAGCACTGCAACCGCCCGGTCGACCTGGTCCGCAAGGACATCGACCGCGACAAGATCATGACGGCCGAGGAGGCCCGCGAGTACGGGCTGGTCGACACGATCCTCACCAGTCGTAAGAAGGGTCTGCTGGCCGCGAACGCGGCCAGCTGACCCGCACTGGGGCAGAGGTCGGTCGGGCTCGTTGCCGGCCGACCTCTGACACACCCGTTTTGGGGGTCGGAGAAACCTCCGCCAGCGGGTAACGTCGGGTCCGTACCGCTTCGCCGGGCGACCGACGGGGCGGGAGTAAGACGGGCGGAGCGTCAGCGTCCGCAGGTCGTGGCCGGAGCTCCGGCCGATGAGTGCAGGGAGAACGTAGGTGGCACGGATCGGTGACGGCGGCGACCTACTGAAATGCTCCTTCTGCGGGAAGTCGCAGAAGCAGGTCAAGAAGCTCATCGCGGGCCCCGGGGTCTACATCTGCGACGAGTGCATCGATCTCTGCAACGAGATCATCGAAGAGGAGTTGGCCGAGTCCGGCGAGGTGAAGTGGGAAGAGCTTCCCAAGCCGATGGAGATCTGCCAGTTCCTCGACAACTACGTCGTGGGGCAGGAGCAGGCCAAGAAGGCGCTCGCCGTCGCGGTCTACAACCACTACAAGCGGATCCAGGCCGAGGCGGCTGGCGCTCCGGGCTCCGGCACCGACGGGGTGGAGCTGGCCAAGTCGAACATCCTGCTGCTGGGTCCGACCGGTTGTGGCAAGACCCACCTGGCACAGACCCTGGCCCGGATGTTGAACGTGCCCTTCGCGATCGCCGACGCCACCGCCCTCACCGAGGCCGGCTACGTCGGCGAGGACGTGGAGAACATCCTCCTCAAGCTGATCCAGGCGGCGGACTACGACATCAAGCGGGCCGAGACCGGCATCATCTACATCGACGAGGTCGACAAGATCGCCCGTAAGTCGGAGAACCCGTCGATCACCCGTGACGTCTCCGGTGAGGGTGTCCAGCAGGCGCTGTTGAAGATGCTCGAGGGTACCGTCGCGAACGTGCCCCCACAGGGCGGTCGCAAGCACCCCCACCAGGAGTTCATCCAGATTGACACCACGAACGTGCTGTTCATCTGCGGTGGGGCCTTCGCCGGCCTGGATCAGATCATCGAGGCCCGGACGGGGCACGGAGGCACCGGCTTCGGCGCCCGGCTCCGCGCGGTCTCCGACCGCTCCACCGACGACATCTTCGGCCAGGTGATGCCGGAGGACATGCTCAAGTTCGGGTTGATCCCCGAGTTCATCGGTCGGCTGCCGGTGATCACGAGTGTCCGGAGCCTGGACCGCACCGCGTTGGTGCGGATCCTCACCGAGCCGCGCAACGCCCTGGTCCGGCAGTACCAGCGCCTGTTCGAGTTGGACGGCGTGGAGCTGGAGTTCGAGCGGCCGGCCCTCGAAGCAATCGCCGACCAGGCCATGCTGCGGGGCACCGGCGCCCGCGGGCTGCGCGCCATCATGGAAGAGGTCCTGCTCTCCGTGATGTACGAGGTGCCCAGCAACCCTGACGCCGCCCGGGTGCTCATCACCCGAGAGGCGGTACTGGAGAACGTCAACCCGACGATTGTCCCGCGCGAGTTCACGGGTCGCCGCGCCCGTCGCGAGCGCGAGGAGAAGTCCGCCTGATCCCGGCTGGCGCCACGACCGCAGGCTGTGCCCGGCCGCCCGCTCACCCGTACGCTGGCAGCCATGCGCGTCGCCGTCTGCCAGCTCAACTCCCGGCATGACCGAGAGGCGAATCTCGCCGCCGCGGAAAGCCTGATCGACCGTGCGGCCGAGGCCGGCGCGGACCTGGTGCTGCTGCCGGAGTACGTCGACTATCTCGGCCCCAGTGCCGGAATGCCGACGCCGGAGTCTGTGGACGGCCGGGTGGGCAGCTTCTTCGCCGCCGCCGCGCGTCGGCGCGGGGTCTGGCTGATCGCCGGCTCCTTCCACGAGGCCGGCCCCGATCCGGACCGTACCTGGAACACCACCCTGGTCTTCGACCGCTCCGGCACGCTCGCCGCGGCCTATCGCAAGATCCACCTGTACGACGTGGAAATACCTGGTCGTGTCTCCTATCGGGAGTCCGCGACGGTGGCCCCCGGGGACGAGCCGGTCGTGGTCGATGTCGAGGGGCTGCGGGTGGGTCTGTCCATCTGCTATGACCTGCGCTTCCCGGAGCTCTACCGACAACTGGCCACCGTCGGCGGCGCCCGACTGCTGGTGGTGCCGGCGGCCTTCATGATGCACACCGGCAGGGACCACTGGGAGGTGCTGCTGCGGGCCCGCGCGATCGAGAACCAGTGCTTCGTCGCGGCGGCCGGGCAGACCGGCGATCACGAGCCCGGCCGCACCTGCTACGGGCGGAGCATGGTGGTCGATCCGTGGGGGACGGTGTTGTCCCAGGTGCCCGACGGACCCGGGCTCGCGGTGACCGACATCGACCTGGGTTGCCTTGACCGGATCCGTGCCGAGTTGCCGAGTCTGGCGAACCGTCGGCTCTGAGGCCCTACCCCTGAAGCAACACACCGACGAGTGCGAAGCCGGCGATGGCGGCGGCGGTGATCAGGAGAGCGGTACTCATCCGGGACGGGCCGCGTCGGGCCAGGCGACCGATCGAGACGAGGACCGCGAAGAGTACGAACGCCCCGATGAGCAGCTGCCATATCGGTAACAGGAGGCCGAGCAGCGCGTCCTCGGCGAGGACCGGGCTCACGGGCCGGGACACGTCATCCATGCCAGACACTCTGGCACGTTGGAACCCGCAGTGGTCGTCGGCGCGAAGACACTCAGCGAGAACTCCGTCCCGTACTTGGCCAGTTCTCGGTCACCGTGCCGCAGGTCGGGCCGATCGCAGAGCACGTACGACCAGCGGCCCGCGTCGAACCGAACAGTGCATCGATGGAGGCCGATTTGCCTTCTACGGGGCGTCCGCGTAACTTTCTCTCTGCACGCGGGAGGCCGGGGCAAACCGGCCGAGAACGGGCGCCAGCTACGCAACGATCATGTCGATGCGAGGCTGAGACCGGGCGGTGCGGGGCGACTCTGCGAGATGGAGTTGCGATCGCGAAGCCGACCGGGTAGTGTTCTGAGGCCGGCAGGAGCCGGGCGGGTCATCTTCGATGATCGGCCGGTCTGCGGTTCTCCACGACAGCTGTTACCGCCGGAAGGCGAGCGGTGGCGTGGGTCTGAGCTTAGTTCCGGAAACCTGATCTCTCAGGTTGACCTGGAAGCGCGGCTCGGATAGTTTGGAGCGGTTGCCCCAAACGCGGTTTCATTGGATGGAGCCGAGTT
>NZ_SAIY01000035.1 GCF_010560025.1 Verrucosispora sioxanthis | reverse complement strand
ACCATGATGGCGAACAGGTTCGTGTCGGCATAAGGCTCCGGCCACCACGGCACGTGGCCAGGAGCGTCGAGAGGAAGCTCGTTGATCGTCGCGTCCGAGTGTTCCCACGTGCGCCGGTAGAACCCGATGATCTGATCGCGGGTCTCGTCCTCAGTCGCCCACAGATCGCTGCCGTTGGCATCCTGCCACCGGGGCAGCGGTTCCGGGCAAGGGCGGTCGAAAACCTCACCGAAGTACCTGGCCTCGACGGTGGCCACGTGCTTGACCAGACCGAT
>NZ_SAIY01000034.1 GCF_010560025.1 Verrucosispora sioxanthis | reverse complement strand
TGAGCCCTTTTCATCCTGCGTAGCGGTTGGCGTCGACGTGGTGGAGAACGAGGATGGCCTGCACGATCGTGGTCGCTCGTCGTGGGCAGCAACGCAGCTTGGCCAGGACCTTCCAGGTCTTAAGCGTGGCGATCGCCCGTTCGCCGCGGGCGCGGATCTTCGCGTGGGCGCGGTTCACGGCCTTCTGCCGGCGTGACAGCTTGGGCCGGAAGCGGCGCCGCTTGAACGGCGTGTGCACGCTCCCGCCGGCTCCCTGATAGCCCTTGTCCGCGAAGGTCATCACATCAGAGCTGGTCAGCGCCTCGATGATGCCGTGGGTCCGGGCTGCGGTCAGGTCGTGGAACGAGCCGGGTAGTGCCGGCGAAGCCCAGACGAGGCGGCCAGCCGCGTCGGTGATGACCTGCACGTTCACGCCGTGGCGCTTATGTTTTCCGGAGTAGTACGGCCTCTGGTCGGCAACCCGGTCGATCGGAATCAGGGTGCCGTCCAGGATCGCGTACGCCAGCCGGCGGATCCGGTCCATGGCGGTGGCCAGGTCATCGGCGGTCGACGCGAGCAGGGCTACAGCTTCCTGCACGTACCGCCATGCGGTACTCACGCCGACGGCGAACCCGGCAGCCAGGCGGGTGTAGGTATCACCGTTGCGCAGGTGAGCCAGAGCGAGCAGTGCTTGCCGTCCCGCGTCGAGGCGTCGCCACCTGGATCGACGCTGGTTGCGGTGGCTGCGGATACGGTCAGCGAGGTGGTTCAGCGTCCGGCTGGACAACGAGATCGTGGACGGGTAAGACAGCACAGGCGAGGCTCCCGTGTTGGGGCATCGGGTTTTGGTCGATTTGCTGTCTTACCTGGAGCCTCGCCCTCATCGATCACCGGGCTACGCACACCGTCCCTGACCTGCAAGATCAGGTTGGAAAACGCTCA
>NZ_SAIY01000033.1 GCF_010560025.1 Verrucosispora sioxanthis | reverse complement strand
GCCGCCGACCGGGCGTCACAGAACGTGACCAAGGGCGGCGGCATCCAGCGCGATCGTGCCGATGAGCGCGTATACGTAGAGTCTGGCGGGTGCGATGATCGAGCGCGTGACGTACATCCCGGATTTGGCACCCTATGACTACCACCCGGGAGCCCCTGACGCCGTCGCCATTGGTTGGCTGGATTGGAGCATGCCCTTTACTACAGGAGCCTGCCCGCCAGGCGTTCAAGATCGCTTGGTGAGCCTCGGCGTCAGACCAGTACGTCTCATGCGTGGGTACCACTACTGCCAGTTCTGCCTGGCGGCGGTCGAGCCTCAGCACGTGATTCGGGCGGACGTTCGGCTCTACAAAGCTCCCGATGTTGCCTGCGGGAACGGCGAGATCTGGCTCACCGGAGTGGACGGGACGAACTTCGCTGCACCGGCACTGATCGGCCACTACGTTGAAGAGCATCACTACCTGCCACCTGACGGCTTCATCGAGGCGGTTCGGACCGGTGTCCCCACCCCCGGCGTCGAATAGCGGGAATCCAGCTTCTGCCGCACTCGGCTGGCAAGTGAGGTCAGCCGGATCCGCACCGGAAGGCCGCGTAGACGCAGAGTGGCCGGTAGACGTCGCGTACGCATTAAGGGCGACGGCCTTGTGCAACTGCCGGAACTCGTGGAAGTGGTCTATCGCCAGGCCCTCAAGCGCTGTCAATAACCGGGTAACCGTCTGCGTCTCGGGCTGCGTCGGCCATCAACCATCCTGCCCCGCCGAGCGCGGTCAGTTCAGCGGGACCTTCGGCTCGACACTATCGTCGCGCAGAGTTACCGAATCTGCCGCGAGCCGCGCGCTACGCAGCGTCCCGCTGAGCCGGCCCGGGTTCCATCCGGACGTAGCCGAGATGAGGATGCTTCCTTCGGTGTCGGGATGAAACCGCGGCAATGCTGGATCTTGGTATCGTCGGCGCCCCTTCGGAGGAGG
>NZ_SAIY01000032.1 GCF_010560025.1 Verrucosispora sioxanthis | reverse complement strand
CGACTGCGGCCAGCACACCGAGCGGATCCGCCGGGTCGGGGTCGTGCCGGCGCAGCGCGGCCCGGACCACCTCGATCTTGTGCTGGTAGGTCGGGTCGTCGACGCCGGTCCCCCGGCCGGTGACCTCGGCGGCGTCGGCTCCGGTGAAGGCGGCGATCAGGGCGGCGGCCGGGGTGGTGTTGGCGATCCCCATGTCACCGGTCAGCAGGATTCCGGCACCGGCGTCGACCAAATCCCCGGCGACGCCGATGCCGACCTCGACCGCCGCCCGTGCCTCCTGCCGGGTCATCGCGGCGGTGACGGTCATGTCCTGGGTACCGCGCCGGACCGGTGCGTTCACCAGCCGGGGCACCACCGGTTCCGGTGCGCCGTGCAGGGCACCGGCACCGTCCGGGCGGTCGACGTCGGCCACCGGCAGCGGGGCCGCCACCCCGACGTCGATCACGGTCACCGAGGCGCCCGCCTGCCGGGCGAAGGCGTTGACCACCGCTCCACCGGCCAGGAAGTTACCCACCATCTGCCCGGTGACCTCCTGCGGCCAGGGACTGACCCGCTGGGCGTGCACGCCATGATCACCGGCGAAGATCGCCACCGCCGCCCGGTCGGGCACCGGTGGCGGGCAGCTGCCGGCCAGGCCGGCGAGGCGTACGGACAGCTCCTCCAAGGCGCCGAGCGAACCGGCGGGCTTGGTCAGGCGCGCCTGCAGCTGCCGCGCCGCGGTCATCGCCGCCTCGTCGAGCGGGCCGACGGCCGCGATGGTGTTCTCCAGCATCATGCCTCCATGATCTCGGCCAGCACCGTGGTGAAAGCATCGGTGGTCGCCCGATCCCGAACTGCGATCCGCAGCCAGTCCGGACCGAGTCCGGGAAACGTGTCGCCCCGGCGCACCGCCCAGCCACGCGCCCGCAGCAGCTCCCGGATCCGGTCAGCGCCGGAGATCCGCACCAGCACGAAGGCGCTGGCCGGACGGCCGGCCACGCGTACCCCGGGCAGGGCCGACAGCCGGGCGACCAGATGTTCGCGGTCGGC
>NZ_SAIY01000031.1 GCF_010560025.1 Verrucosispora sioxanthis | reverse complement strand
GCGCCGGCCCGGCCGGCCGGACCGCTGCTGCGGCGCCCGGCGCCACTGGACCGCAGCGTCTTCGTCAGTGTCTTCACCAGTTCCGGCTTCCGCAGGGCGGAGATGCCGGAGACCCCGTGCCGCCGCAGCTGTCCCCGAATGTCGTCGACCCGCATCCGGGCGATCTCCGACTCGGAGATCCTCGGCGTGTTCGGGGTCTGGTTGCCACCCTGCCGTTTGGTCCTGGTCGCGGTCCCGCCGCGACCCGAGCTGCTTCGCTGAGCCATGGACGCTCACGCTCCTCGCCACTCGCCGTCTCGGCGCGGCGGGTCCCAACGCCGCACCGCGCGCTGCGGCTTACCCGTCAGGAGCGGTCCGAACCTCCGGCGGTCGGCGGAGTCGACCGGGCCCCCGCCGAGGGCTCGAACAGGTGCGCGAAGGCTGCCAGGTTGGCGGTCGACTCACCCCGCTTCACCCGCCACTCCCACTCGCGGCGGATCGAGCTGCCGAACCCGATCTCCAGCATCGTGTCGAAGGACTCGTCGGCGTAGGTCAGTACCGCGCCGAGCAGCCGGTCCAGCTCGTCGGCGTCGACCGCGTCCGGGTTCACCCGACCGGTGAGGTAGACGTCGCCGACCGCGTCGATGGAGAACGACACGGCGTACATCTTGGCGTTGCGCTGCAACAACCAGGCCCACAGCTCCTCGCGCCGCTCGTCCGGCTGGCGCATCACGAACGCCTCGACCCGCAGCGCGTGCTCGCCGACGATCAGGTTGCAGATCGTCTTGAGCTTGTGCGTACCGGGCAGGGTCACCGCGTACGACCCGGGGCCGGTGGACTCGCAGGCGAGTTCCCGCTCCGCGCAGACGGACTCGATAAGTGCCCCGAGGTCGCTCATCCGGCCAACTCTACGGCGACCAGCACCGCACCGCCCGGGCACCGTTGTGGTCCGGCGCTGTCCGGTGGCACGTGGCCCGGCGCGAGCGGGCCCGTCTCGGCGTCAGCAGCGGGAGGCGGTGAGTTCGGCGGTGAGGCCGGCCCGGTGGTCGGCGACCGCCTCACCGTAGACGGCGAGCAGGCCGGCGGCGGTGC
>NZ_SAIY01000030.1 GCF_010560025.1 Verrucosispora sioxanthis | reverse complement strand
CGGGGCTGGCCGGTGTCGATGTGCTGATCTCGACCGTGCCGAAGGGGGCCGCCGACGAGCTGGCCGACAGGGTGCCCTGGCGGGCCGGCACGGTGGTCTTCGACGCGATCTACGACCCGTGGCCGACCCCGCTGGCCGCCGCCGCCGAAGCCGCCGGCTGCCGGATCGTCTCCGGCCTCGACCTGCTGCTGGCCCAGGCGATCGGCCAGTTCGAGCAGTTCACCGACACACCCGCCCCCCGCCCCGCGATGGCCGCCGCCCTCACCGCCGCCCGGTCACCCCGTTGACCATGAGGTTAGCGGCGTAGTTGATCTCTGATCCTGCCGCCAACGTCATTATCAACTAGATGGGAGGGCAGGGGTGTCTTAGGTGAGGTTTAAGACGCGCTTAGGTCCTGCCGTCATCCGCACGCTCCGTTGTGTACGCGGATACGCTGCTCAGCGTTATCGTCGAAGACACTAGGAGTATCCGTGACCAGTCGCGGACTGCACCGCTTGATTCCACATCGCGGCGGCCGGCGTAAGGCCGTGATGCTCGGCGTCATCGGCACCACTGTGGTGCTGGGGCTCGGCGCGACGATGGTGCCGCTGCTCGCCGATGACGACCTGTCGATCGCCGTGGTGGCCGACACCACCGCCACGGCGGTGCCGCAGGACGGCGACAACAGCGTCAAGACGACGCTGGCGACCTGCCCCGCGCCCTGCGACGGCAACCCGCGCGGCGCCCGTGAGGCGGTGCTGACCTTCCTGGTCACCTCGCTGCCGGCGAACGCGGTGAACGTACGGGCCACGCTGCGGGTGCACGCCTGGCAGAAGTTCCAGGCGACGGTGACCGCGCACGAGTCCCGCCTCGACGCCCGCGCCGCCCGCCCGGTGCCGGCCCCGCTGGGCGCGGCGCTGGACACGGTCAGTGGCGTCGCCAAGGGCTTCAACGAGTGGGACGTCTCGGGTCTGGTCACCGGCAACGGCATCTGGACGCTGTCGCTGGCGCAGGCCGGGTTGGACAGCCGCATCTACTGGGCCTCCGGCGAGAACCGCAACGCCGATCTGCGCCCGCGCCTGGCGATCAGCTACGAC
>NZ_SAIY01000003.1 GCF_010560025.1 Verrucosispora sioxanthis | reverse complement strand
GCGCCGGACGCGTGATGTCAGCGGACGTCGAGCAGGTCGACCACGAAGACCAGCGTCTCGTTGGGCTTGATGACGCCGCCGGCGCCTCGGCTGCCGTACCCGAGGTGCGGCGGGATGGTCAGCCGGCGACGGCCGCCGACGCGCATCCCCACCACGCCCTGGTCCCACCCGGCGATGACCCGTCCGCCACCGAGCGGGAACTCGAACGGCTCGCCCCGGTTCCAGGAGGCGTCGAACTCCGCGCCGGTGGAGTGGGACACCCCGACGTAGTGCACGCGGGCCTGCTGTCCGGGCTGGGCCTCCGGGCCCTCGCCCACGCTGATGTCCTCGATCACGAGGTCGGCCGGCGGGGCGCCCTCGATCGGGCCGATCTCGGGCTTGCTCGCTGCCTGGTTCATGCGGATTCTCCTGGTGCGTCGGTTCCGGTCAGCACCATCCTGCCGGATGCTCCGGCCCGGTGCGCGACGTGCACCGACGCGGACCGTCGGCGGCCGAGCCGGACGGACACGGTGTCGGCGGGCGCCACCCGTGGGTGACGCCCGCCTCGGGGAGGTGATCAGGGTCAGCGGAGCCAGCCGAACCGCTTGACGATCGGCAACCGCGCCCAGGTGCGACCAAGCCCCCAGGTGTCACCGGCGTTGGTCACCGCGATCAGGGCCAGCACGCCGGCGTAGACGAGGTGGTCGTCCATGAAGGGGTTGTTCTCCGGCGGCAGGACGGCCGTCCACATCAGCACCAGCAACAGACCACCGGTCGCCGCGGCGACGCGCACCCCGATGCCGAGCAGCAGTGCCGTACCGATGGCGGCCAAGCCGATCATGAAGAGCCAGTCGGCCCAGGCGGCTCCGGCGATGCTGTTGTAGAAGCCCTGGAACGGGCCGGCGGCACCGAAGCTGAGGAAGCCCTTGGTCGGGCTGCCCCCGTTGATCCAGGCGTTCTTCGCCTCGGTGGCGAAGCCCAGGCCGAACACCTTGTCCAGGAAGGCCCAGAGGAAGACCCAGCCGAGCGCCAGGCGGAGCCCGGCGAGCAGCCAGCGGGCGGCCCGGGTACGCAGGTTCTGTTCCTGGCTGGTCTCGGCCACCGGGGTCTCGGCGGCGGTGTTCCGCTCGATCATCGCGGTCATCATGTCCACGTCCCTTCTCTGCTTCGCACCGCGTGTCCCGGTGGCACTTCCATTGGACGTGGGAAGGGCAGGTGGCGATCAGGGCCGGCGGGCCGTTACCGGCCGGGACCTTCGACCCCTGTTCGTGGGGACCGGTGACCGGGGCCGGCCACCGAGACGCGCCCCGGGTCAGTGGGCGACGTACAGGTCCGCGAGTTGCGCGGCCAACAGTGCGGGGGCTTCGGCCAACGAGGGTCCGTACCAGGTCAGGTGCCGACCGGACACCAGGGCGCAGGGAACCCCGGGAAACGCCTCGGGCCCGTCGTCGCGGGTGAAGCGGTACGGCTCGTCCGGCAACACGACGAGCTCGGGTGCCTGGTCCCGCAGCTGCGGCAGGCTCGGCCGTTGATACCGCTGCGGCTGCTCGGCGTACGCGTTGGCGACGCCGAGCCGCCGCAGCAGATCCCCGGCGAACGTGTCGGCGCCGAGCACCACCCAGGGACGCCGCCAGACCGGGACCACCGCGCGTCGGGGGACCGGGGTCGCCGGTAGCGCGGCCCACTCGGCACGAGCCCGGGTCAGCCACCGGGGTTGCCCCGCGCAACCCAGGGCGTGCAGCAGATCGGCCAGCTCGGTCAGCGCACCGTCCACGGTGCGCGGATAGGTCACCCGGGTCGGTATGCCCGCCGCGGCCAGGGCGTCGGCGTCCGCACGCCGGTTCTCCTCGACGTTGAGCAGGACCAGGTCGGGGCGCAGCGAACGGACCCGGTCCAGGTCCGGGTACTTGGTGCCGCCGACCCGTGGCACGTCCAGATCCGCCGGATGGGTGCACCAGTCGGTGGCGCCGACCAGCAGCCCGGGCAGGGTCGTCGCCACCGCCTCGGTCAGCGACGGCACCAGGGAGACCACCCGCACCGTGCACCTCCTCGGCCAGCCGCCGTCGTCCATCGTCCGGTCACCGGCGGCCCGCCGGGGGAACCGCCGGCATGATCGTCATCCTAGACTCGGTCAGCCGGCGGGAGGAGACCCTTGTCGAGCCGCTCGCGCACGGCGGTCCGGTTCTCGGCATGTCGCTGACCCGAGCCAACCGGCCGCGGCCGCCGCCGACCCGCGAGGAGAGGTTGAGAAGGACTCATGGGTACCACGATGGACGGTGGCCACGACCGCGAGCTGGCACCGGTGCCGGAGACCGCGGGTCGCGGCCCCGTGCTGGTCCGGGGGGAGCAGCGGGTGCACGCCGGGCTGCGCCTGGGCGAGATCGTCCGGCGTCGTCCACCGGGTGTCACGGCGAGCCAGTGGAACACCGCCAGCCGGACGCTGTTCGACCACGTGGTCTGCACGGCGGCGACCGGACGGCCCGAGTTCGCCGTCGAGTTCCACGCACCGTCGACCGACGCCACCGTCAGGCGGGCCGCGCGGACCACGGAGGCCGTCGCCGCCGCGACCGGCCTGCCGCTGCTGCGGATCGTCTCCGCCACCCTGCGCACCGCCGGACATGGACCACGGATCGTCGCCTACCTCGTCGACGCCCGCCGGTACGCCGCCGGTGCCGCCGGCTCGGACGTGGTGGCCGTCGGATTTCGGGACATCGTGGGCCGACTGCCCGACGGGCGCGACGGCGCGGTCAACGACCTTGGCGCGCTCGCCCGGGTCGAGGCGGTGCAGGCGTACGTGGCGCGGCGACTGGCCGACCCCATCCTGCGCGGGCTGCACGTGCACTGGACGCGAGGTCCGGCCGAGGGGTGGAGCTGGGCCGAGGTGCGTCCGGGCGAGCTGCTCGTGGAACGGGTGACCGCGCAGGCGTACGGACTCTCCTGCGGCGTCGAGCCGCCCCGGCTCGCCGAGGACCTCGCCGTCCTCGCGGTCGGGGAGCGGTTGCGGACGATCGAGGTGGGCGCGCCGCCGTTGCTGCCACGCGAGGATCTGCTCGCCGACATTCGGCGGCTACGCGACCGCCGTGACGAACTCGTGGGTGACTTCGCCTACGACCATCTGCTGCCGGCGGTGACCGCGTCCTGAACAACGGTGCCGGGCGAGGCGGACGGTGACCGGCCGGGCGCGGAAAGAAACATCGAAAAAAAGTTCACCGCCTTTGAACCGCCGTCGGAGCGGGCCCGTACCTCACCGCGAATGGACAGGAACTCCCCAACCCGCACCGGCAGGCGCGGGAGACGGTGCGGAAAGGGCATCGTCGTTCGTCGACGTGCCACCGGCACGTTCAGGCGGTCACCGTCGAGCGTGCCACCAAGATTCCGTTCGGTCCGTCGAGTCACGAATCAGGAACCGGATCGAGAAGGAGAGCAATTCGATGCGCAGGTCAACCCGGTCGCGCCGACCAACCGGTAACGCGCGGACCAAGCGACTTCTGGCCGTTGGCGCCACGCTCGCTGTCTTCGGCGGCGTCGTCGCCGTGACCCAGATCTCGTCGGCCGGTGACCGACGGTCAAACCAGCAGCAGCGACCGGTGGCGGCCGAATGTGTGGCACCCAGTCCCGGCGCCACCGCGCCGGCCGCTCGCGGCGCCACCACGACCCGCACGTGGCAGAACGGCCGCTGGGTGGTCAACCACTGGGGCGACGGGCAGCAGACCGTCGAGGAGTGCCAGGAGACCCGCGACGGCACCGACGGCGCGACCACCGGTGCCCTCGCGGTGGCCTGTCCGGACGTGGTCAGCCGACTGCCGCAGGTGCCCGACCGGGCCCGCGCCGAGGTCGACCGCAACCTGAACGCGTTGCAGACCCAGATCACCGAGGCCGACGAGCGACTCGCCCGGGAGGGCGACCGGGGTGAGGGGTTCGTCCGTAACGCCATCCTCAACCCGCTGGCCAGCAAGCGTCGGGCGACCCTCGGCCGGATCACGATCGCCATCGACCGCTTCGGCCCCCGGCCGCGCGGCCTCGGCAACCTCGCCACCTGCCAGGTGCAGCCGGTCGACAACAACAACGGCGGCAACAACGGTGGTGACAACGGCGGCGGTAACAACGGCGGCAACGACGGCGGCGGTAACAACAACGGCCTGGATGTGCTGGCGAACAACTGTGACAACAGTCAGCTTCAGGCGCACGACGGATTCCAGAACGGCAACCGCTGCATCAGCACCGCCTTCGGCGAGGTCGGCGCCGCGGCCAACAACCCGTCGCTGCTGATCACCGACTTCCCGCAGCAGATCGACCGCAACGAGGGCTTCTCGATCCAGGTCAGCACCCGCAACCTCGTCCGGGACCGGTTCCTGCCGGCCGGGCAGGGCGGCTACTACCTGGAGAGCTCGCTGCTCAACGGGCAGGGCCTGACCCGTGGCCACTTCCACACCGCCTGCCGGATGCTGAACAACACCGACGAGGCGCCCGCGCCCGAGCCGGTGCCGGCCTTCTTCGTCGCCACCGAGGACGGTGGCGGCGGTGCCGAGCCGGACCAGGTGACCATCCAGATCCCGGGCCTGCCGGACTCCGGTATCGCGCAGTGCGCGGTCTGGGCCGGTGACGGTTCGCACCGTATCCCGATGTCGGAGCGGGCCAACCAGACCCCCGCCTTCGACGCGGTGCGTATCCAGGTCAACTGACAGCGAACACGCGGCGGGGCCGCCCGGAATTCCGGGCGGCCCCGTCACATGTCGGAAAGCCGAGCAACCCTGTGGTAACCCGGCCCCGGCCGCGTCATACCCGACCCAAACCGTTCCAGAGCGGCATTCTCGCTGCTCAGCGGTTCTTGTACGCCTCGGTCACCTCGACCGGGATGCGACCCCGCTCGGAAATCTTGTAGCCGTTCTGGATCGCCCATTCGCGGACGGCGCGGTTCTGCTCGCGGTTCATTCCCGGGGTGCCTGAACCGATGGTACGACGTGGGTTACGGCCCGTGTCGGCAGCGCCACGGCCGAGCCGCCGGCCGGCATTGATAAACGGATCCAGCGCTTTGCGCAGGACACCCGCGTTCTCGTCGGAAACGTCGATGGTGTACGCCACGCCATCCAGGCTGAACTCGACCGTGCGGTCGGCCTTTCCGCCGTCGAGGTCGTCGGTCAGCACCGTGATTACTTGTTTGGCCATCGTCGATTACTCCCTGTGTCTGGCGGGGTGTGCTCAAAGTTTGACTGATCATCCGCCAATTGCGCAACAAAAGCGCTTCCGGCGGCGGTTCGCGTTTTGCGCGGCATCGGAATCCCCGATTTCGGATCTGCTCCGCGTGGGCACGGGCCGACGCGCCGGTCGACTCCGTCGCGTCGGCCGGCGGGCCGTGTGCCGGGTCACACCGAGGAACAACCTGGGCCAGCCGCGACTTGAGCCATACACGCTCAACCCAACGCGATAGCAGGTGTTCGATGGCAACTCTTCCGGTACTTCCACTGACCGACGCCGTGCTGCTGCCCGGCATGGTCATCCCGGTGACCCTCGACCCGACCACCCAGGCTGCGGTCGACGCTGCCCGGGCCACCGGCGACCGCAGGCTGCTCGCCGTACCCCGCCTGGACGGCGAGTACGGCTCCGTCGGCGCGATCGCCACGATCGAGAAGGTGGGGCGGCTGCCCAGCGGCGAACCCGCCGCGGTCATCCGTGGCCTGTCCCGTGCCCGCATCGGCTCGGGTGTGCCCGGCCCCGGCGCCGCGCTGTGGGTCGAGGCGACCGAGATCGACGAACCCGCACCCGCTGGTCGGGCCCGCGAACTGGCCCGCGAATACCGCGCGTTGATGACCTCCGTGCTCCAGCAGCGGGGCGCGTGGCAGGTCATCGACGCGATGGAACGGATGACCGACCTCTCCGAACTGGCCGACGCGGCCGGCTACGCCCCCTGGCTGAGCCCGGGGCAGAAGACCGAACTGCTGGCCGCGCCGGACGTCACGGCCCGGCTGGAACTGCTCGTCGGCTGGGTCAAGGACCACCTGGCCGAGCAGGAGGTGACTGAGCAGATCAACTCCGACGTCCGCGAGGGGTTGGAGAAGTCGCAGCGGGAGTTCCTGCTGCGGCAGCAGCTCGCCGCGATCCGCAAGGAACTCGGCGAGGACGCCCCGGACGGATCGGCCGACTACCGGGCCCGCGTCGAGGCCGCCGACCTGCCCGAGAAGGTACGCGAGGCGGCGCTGCGCGAGGTCGGCAAGCTGGAGCGGGCCAGTGACGCCTCCCCGGAGGCGGGTTGGATCCGTACCTGGCTCGACACGGTGCTGGAGATGCCGTGGAGCACGCGTACCGAGGACAACACCGACCTGGCCGCGGCGCGGGCCGTGCTCGACGCCGACCACGCCGGCCTGGCCGACGTCAAGGACCGCATCCTGGAGTACCTGGCGGTGCGCAACCGGCGCGCCGAGCGTGACCTCGGGGTGGTCGGCGGTCGCGGCTCCGGTGCCGTGCTGGCCCTCGCGGGCCCGCCCGGCGTCGGCAAGACCAGCCTCGGCGAGTCGGTCGCCCGGGCACTCGGCCGGACGTTCGTCCGGGTCTCCCTCGGCGGCATCCGGGACGAAGCGGAGATCCGGGGACACCGCCGCACCTACGTGGGCGCGCTGCCCGGCCGGATCGTGCGGGCGCTGCGCGAGGCGGGCTCGATGAACCCGGTGGTGCTGCTCGACGAGGTGGACAAGGTCTCCGTGGGGTACGCCGGCGACCCGGCCGCGGCCCTGCTGGAAGTGCTCGACCCGGCGCAGAACCACACCTTCCGGGACCACTACCTGGAGGTCGATCTCGACCTGTCCGATGTGCTGTTCCTGGCCACCGCCAACGTGGTGGAAGCCATCCCCGGGCCGCTGCTGGACCGGATGGAGCTCGTCACCCTGGACGGGTACACCGAGGACGAGAAGGTGGCCATCGCCCGGGATCACCTGCTGCCCCGGCAGCGGGAGCGGGCCGGGCTGACCGCCGACGAGGTCGACGTGGACCCCTCGGCGCTGGGTCGTATCGCGGGGGAGTACACCCGGGAGGCCGGCGTACGGCAGCTGGAGCGTGCCCTGGCGAAGATCATGCGGAAGGTGGCCGTGACCCTGGCCGACGACCCGACGCCCGCCCGCGTCGGCGCCGACGACCTGGTCCGCTACCTCGGCCGGCCGAAGCACACGCCGGAATCGGCGGAACGCACCGCGACACCTGGCGTGGCCACCGGCCTGGCGGTCACCGGTGCCGGGGGAGACGTCTTGTTCATCGAGGCGACCAGCATGGATGGCGAGCCGGGGCTGACCCTCACCGGCCAGCTCGGCGACGTGATGAAGGAGTCGGCGCACATCGCCCTGTCCTACCTGCGCGCCAACGGCCGTCGCCTCGGCCTGGACCCGAACGCCCTCGCCGGGCGGCGGATCCACCTGCACGTCCCGGCGGGCGCGGTGCCCAAGGACGGTCCCAGCGCCGGCATCACGATGGTCACCGCCCTGGCGTCGCTGGCCAGCGGCCGACCGGTACGTCCCGAGTTCGGGATGACCGGCGAGGTGACTCTCTCCGGGCGGGTGCTGCCCATCGGCGGCGTGAAGCAGAAGCTCCTCGCCGCGCACCGGGCCGGACTGACCGAGGTGATCATCCCGGCCCGCAACGAACCGGACCTGGACGACCTGCCGACCGAGGTTCGCGAGGCGCTGACCGTGCACACCCTGGCCGATGTCGCCGACGTCCTCGCGCTGGCGCTGCGCCCGGTGGACATCGACGCGGTGTCGCTCGGCGGCGATGGTCAGCGTCTGACCGCAGCCTGAGACACACCCGTGGGGGCCTGGGCAGGTCGGTCCAGGCCCCCACGGGGTTTGTGCGGCGGAGTACGGCGATCAGTCCGGCAGATTCTTGATGATGGCCTCGGTGACGGCCTTGGTGCTGGCGTTGCCGCCAATATCCCGCGTCAGTAGACCCTGCGCGGTCGTTGCCTCGATGGCGGCGTTTATCTTCTTTGCCTCGTCGGGCAGGCCGAGATGGGTCAGCATCATGGCGGCGCTGCCGATGGCGCCGATGGGGTTGCAGATTCCCATTCCAGCGATGTCGGGTGCGGACCCGTGCACCGGCTCGAACATGCTCGGATACCGACGTTCGGGATTGAGGTTGGCGCTCGGGGCGAGGCCGAGGCTGCCCGCCAAGGCGCTGCCGAGATCAGAGAGGATATCCGCATTCAGGTTGGATGCGACGACCACCGAGAGGTCCTCGGGGTGCAGGACGAACTTTGCCGCCATAGCATCCACCAGAACACTCTCGGTCTCGACGTCCGGATAATCGGCGGCAACCCTCCGGAATGTGTCGTCCCAGAGGACCATGCCGTACTGCTGTGCGTTGCTCTTGGTGACGCTGGCCACTTTCTTGCGGGTCCTGGTCCGGGCAAGATCGAACGCGAACCGCATGATCCGTTCGCACCCGACCTCGGTGAACAGGGCAGACTGGACGGCAACCTCTCCGCCCGCACCGCGGGCGGAAAGGTTGCGTCCGCCAAGGCCGGCGTATTCGCCCTCGGTGTTCTCGCGTACGACGACCCAATCGAGTTCGACGGTGTCGGCCTTGCGCAGCGGGCTGGTGATGCCCGGCAGAAAGTTCACCGGCCGCACATTCGCCCAATGATCGAAGCCTTGGCAGATGCGCAGGCGGAGACCCCACAGGCTGATGTGGTCAGCCACGGTGGGCCACCCTACGGCGCCGAAATAGATGGCGTCGAAGTTGCGCAACTTTTCCAGACCGTCATCGGGCATCATGACTCCGTGCTCGGCATAGTAGTCCGAGCCCCACGGGAACTCCTCCCAGTGGAATCCGAAACGGCCACCGGAGCGCGCTTCCAGCGCGTCGAGGACGTCCCGTCCAGCGGCGACTACCTCGCGACCGACACCGTCGGCGGGAATGGCGGCGATACGGAAACGGTGCTGATTGCTCATGGCAACTCCGGCCTCGTGGCAGTTGGTAGGCACAAATCAGTGAACCCGGATGTTCCATAGGCGTCCAACACCGCTATCCGATCGGTTGCATTGGCGCAGCCTATGAATCCCGCCGCACTACACCTCGCAGCTGTGGGTGTGCTCGCCGGCCGTCATGCGCTGCTTACCCACGAACGCCTTGACCGCGCGGGGCCGGCCCAGCTTGATCCGGTCCAGGGCCTTGATCCTGTCCTTTTTGCTCTTATCGCGCCACGTGTCGTCGTCGGTGTCGAAGGCGAGCGGCTGCAGATAGTCGACCGGGTCGATGACCCACCGCACGTGCGGCCGGTCGGCGTCCGGCACCTCCATGAGGTCCATCTGTTCCAGGTAGCCGGCGTACACGGCCAGGGAGCAGCCTTCCCGCGTCCGGGTGCCCGAGGTCAGATGGTTCGGCACGAAGATGCGTGGGTGCAGGACCGACTGGTAGTGGATGAGGTCGCGCAGGCCGTTGTTGGTGTAGTTCGCCGTCGACGCGGTCGCCAGGTGCAGGTCGGTCTGGGGAAGCGACGCGAGGCGGCCACGGATGCGCTCGCCGTCCTCGGGAGTGCCGGACCAGCCGTTGCCGATGCCCTCCTTCAGGGCACCCGCGGTGTTCTGCCACCCGAAGCTGAAGTTGCTGCCGTGCCGCAGGGTGATGTGGAAGTAGATGCTCACGGTGCCGCCGGAGCCTCCGCCGGTACGCAGGTTCATCTGCCCGGGCTGCGGGCTGGAACCCGGAGTGAGGGATGTGCCGGACGGGAAGAGCGCCGCGTCGCGCGGGTCGACGAGGATCTCGGTACGCGGTGGCGGGTACTGCGGGTCCTGCGGCACCGCGACCGAGTGCAGGTGCCGGAAGGCCACCACCTGGGCGTAGGGTTCGAGCACGTCGAGCCGGATCATCTCGGTGCCGGGAACGGAGTCGGCGCTGGTGACCGGCACGGTCCGGAGGACGGCGTCGGCGGGGATCCGGGTCTTCTGATCAGCGTTGACCAGCGGGTCAGCCTTCAGCCGGGCGAAGTCGGCGGCCAGCACGGCACAGGTCTCCTCCGAGGCGTAGATCGTCGCCCCGGTCATCGCCGCGATGTACGCCGCGTTGTCGGCGTGGTCGCCATGCCCATGACCGAGCAGGATGGCGTCCGGGCGGGCATCGATGAGGTCGGCGATCACCAGCGGCGTCCGGCCCCGTTCCACCTCCAGCCGGCTGATGAACGTGTCGAGGTAGACGAGCCGTCCGCCGACCGCCACGGCGAACGACGAGTTGGACAGCCAGGATGTGATGACGCGTTCCTGGGGAAAGGCGCCGGTCCGAGGATCGACGTTCTCCGGGCCGAACAGCCGCAACCGGGCGGCGATGCCGGCATCCGAGAGGCGTCTGCCGCCCTTCAGCGGTGCCCAACTGGTACCGAGGTGGGAGGCGAAACCCGGGGCGGCGGCGACTGTCGAACCGATGGCGACGCCGGACACCGCGGTGGCCGAGGCGAGGAACAACCTTCGTTTCATTGCTTCTCCTCATTGCCTGGTGCAGGCACGGAGTAGGGACGGGGAAGGTGAGGGTGCTCGCGGGTGGGGCTGAGATCGACTCACTCAACCAATGTGATCGCCGCCACGTCCAAGACCGGTGTCCTCTGGACGCGATAGCGCGCTCCTATGAGTCGTCGCGTCGCGCCTGATCAGCCGCGACGCTCGCAGCTACAGCACCGCCCGCCGACGTCACCCGGTGAGATGGTCCCGAGCGATCCGTCGTCCGATCTCGGTGAGCAGCTCGGCGGCGTTCGACTGGCATCGGTGGACGTCCGGTTCGACGCTGGTGAGCAGGTAGACACCGGCGAAGCCGGCGGCGGCGAGTTCGGCGGCGTCGAGCGTCGACTGACCGGCCACCGCGACGACCGGCACACCCGCGGAGCGTGCCGCGGCGGCCACCCCGACGGGAGCCTTGCCGGCGAGGCTCTGCCGGTCGAGCTGACCCTCGCCGGTGATCACGAGCCGTGCGGTGGCCAGGGCCGGGGCGAAGTCGGTCAACTCCAGGAGAAGCTCGATACCCGAGCGGACGCTCGCGCCGAGGGCCAGGGCGGCGAATCCGACCCCACCGGCGGCGCCGGCCGAGGGCGACGAGGCCAGTCGCGTACCGGTGCTCTGCTCCACCACGGTCGCCCACCGGGTCAGGGCGTGTTCGAGGTGGTGGACCTGCGCGGGGTCGGCACCCTTCTGCGGACCGTACGTCGCGGCTGCGCCCCGGGCACCGAGCAACGGGTTGTCCACGTCGGCGGCCACCGTCACGGAGACGCCCTGGAGCAGTTCGCGGGCCGGGTCCAGGTCGACGGAGGAGACGTCGGCGAGCCAGCGACCACCGCGCCGGACCTCCCGCTGATCGCCGTCGAGCAGCCGGGCGCCCAGTGCCTGGAGCAGGCCGGCGCCGCCGTCGGTGCTGGCGCTGCCCCCCAGACCGATGACGAGTTCCCGGCAGCCGTTGCGCACCGCTGCGGCGACGACCTGCCCGAGCCCGTACGACGAGGCGTCCAACGGCGCGGGAACGTTGTCGGGTAGCCGGCTGAGCCCGCATGTGTTGGCGAGTTCGACCACCGCGGTCGTGTCACGGGCCGCGTAGCTTGTCTGCACGGTGCAGCCGGTTGGCCCGTCGACCGTGACCGGGATCCGCTCGAAGCCGGCGGCAGTCAGGACCGCGAGTGTGCCATCCCCACCGTCGGCCATCGGCCGGCATCCGACGTCGAGTTCCGGACGTACGTCCTGCAGCCCGGCTCGTAGAGCCTGCGCGACCCCTGTCGCGTCCAGGGAGCCCTTGAACTTGTCCGGTGCCACAAGACATGTTGTCCTGCTGGTGGGCACGGTGCCTCCCGGGGTTGCTGCTGCACGATGGGCTGCCGGATCGGTAGCCCCATCAACCTTGGGTTGGCCCCGGTACGGCGTCCAACACGCTGGGTCTACCACTCCCATAGGTGGGGCCTATCGGACTGGCTCCGGCGAGATGGACCGGAGTCGGGTCGATTTGGTACGCGACCGACGAGGCCCGGCCCGGGTGCCGATCCGGTCTGTCAGGCGACCGGCCGATCACGTCTCTCGGCGCGGTACGCCTGGGCGACGTCGATGAACGCTCGGGCGGCGGGCGTCAGCTGGGTGCGGCGACTGACCATGACGACCCGGAGATGCGCCGTGGGGCGAATTGGCAGCACGTCAGCGCCAGCCCTGATGGCCAGATCTTTCCAGGCGGCGGGCAGGATCGCGTCGGCCACCCCGGCAAGGACGAGTGGCAGGATCGACGTACGGTGGGCGACCTCGGCGACCAGCCGGGCCTGGCTGCCCTGGGCCAGGATGTGATCGACGAGCTGCCGCATGAGGGAACCGGGCTGCGAAGCGATGAGCCGGTGACCGTCGAGATCGTCGGCGGTGACATGGTCACGCCCGTGAAAGGGGCCACCGGGAGCGGTGAAGAGCATCAGCGGCTGGTCCTCCAGGGCCACGATGTCGAGCTCCGCGACCCGGACGAGGTCAGGCGCACCGAGCAGGCCGATCTCGACGGCCCCGGTCCGCACGGCGTCGATGACCTCGTCGGGTACGAAGGCGGCGTTGACACTGACGGTGACGTCTGGATGGGCGGCGGCGAATCGTTGCATGATCGGTGCCAGCGGCTGGATGCCTGCGGAGGGCATCGAGGTGATCTCGACCCGGCCTCGGGCGACTCCCTTGATGGCGTCGATGGTCGCCTGGGCCGTGGCCAGGTCCCGGATGACCTGTCGGGCCGGGCCGATCAGTTGCTTGCCGGCGTCGCTGAGTACCACGCCGCGGCCGACCCGGTGGAACAGGGCAACGCCCAGCTCGCGTTCGAGGCCGGCGATGGCCTGCGACAGTGACGGTTGCGCGATGTAGAGCCGTTCGGCGGCCTTGCCGAAGCCCTCGGCATCGACGACGGCGAGAAAGTAGCGCAGCTGGCGGGCGTCCATCGCCGGTCAGTGCCGGGCACCGCTACGACGCCGCAGTGGTCGGTGGCGGCCGTCGTCGGATACAGCCATGGTGAACCTGCGGTGTGTCATGCGCGCACACCTTTCGCCGAAGTTCATGATCAGATCTTCCTGACCTGCCGACATGCAACCAGGCTGACGCCGATAGGTCCAGTGCCGGTTCGCGAGGGATCACATAGGTGACGCCTACTGGCGAGGATTCCTCGGCCGGACGGCTCTGCATCACCGACGTACGGACGAGTGGGCGCCCTCGGGTGGGCGTCAGCCCCGCAACTATAGGCACGACCTATCGGTTGGATCGATGCAGCGTCTTGGACGTCACTATGACCGCCGAGTTAACTGTTGTGCTGCAGGACACAGTCAGCTTGGAGACAGCAGATGCCGCGATCCCCGCCACCCCCACTGGACCTGTCGAAATGCAGGGCGACGTGCGAGCGTCAGGTGCCCTGAAGGTTGGATCGCCATGACCGGCTCGCTCCCGTGCCCGTCCGGTCGGTGACTCCGACGCAGCACGGCGTCGTCCGCGGAACCTGCGGCTAGGACGCAAGCGGCGCGAGACCTGTCCAGGTCGGCCCCGACTGGCGTGTCAGCGCGCCGACGAACGGACCCGACCGTTCCAACACCACGGCCACCAACCGGAGCCAGTCGCCTAGCCGACGAGTCCAAGGGAGTCCCTGCATGGTTCAACCGTCCCCGCCGCGTACCGAGCCGGAACGGAGCGTGCCGCACCCCGGCGAGCGACCGGACACGCTGCTCCGCGTGTCTCACGCGTCGATCGGCTATCGGGTCAACGGCGCCTTCACCCGAGCCGTGGCAGACGTGAGTTTCGACGTCGCCGCCGGCGAAACGATCATGTTGATCGGCCCGTCCGGATGCGGAAAGTCGACCCTCCTCAAGACCATCGCGGGATTCCTGGACCTCGCCGACGGCACGATCACCGTCGCCGGGCGACGCACACTCGCTCCCGGGCCGGACCGCGCGGTCGTGTTTCAGGAGTTCGACCAGCTGTTTCCCTGGCGTGACGTACTGGACAACGTGGCGTACCCGTTGCGCCGCAACGGCCGCACAAAGGCCGAAGCGGAGCAACAGGCTCGTCGCTATCTGGAGATGATGGGGCTGAGCCGTGCTCTCGACCGCCACCCGCACCAGCTCTCGGGTGGCATGAAGCAGCGGGTGGCGATCGCGCGTGCGTTCGCGCTGGAGCCCGTCATGCTGCTGATGGACGAGCCGTTCGGCGCCCTGGACGCCCTCACCCGCGCCCGCCTCCAGGCCGAACTCAACGCCATCGCGAAGCGTACCGGGGTGACCATCCTGTTCGTCACCCACAGTATCGAAGAGGCCATCGTCCTCGGCGATCGCGTGGTCGTGCTGACCGACCCGCCCTCGGTCGTCCGCGAGGTTGTGACGATCACCGAGGAGGCGAAGGTGGTCGGTTCAGAGCAGTACCGAAGCGTGCGGACACACTTGGGCAGCCTGCTGCACCGGGATGGTAAGGAGGCAGACGAGGATGTCGCTGAGTTCACCGACTGAACAACAGACGATCGCGCCGGCCGGGGGGACTCCGGCGCCGCCGACGACCACCACCGACGCCGCGCCGCGGCGGGTGCGGGACTGGCGGTGGGGATCGATGCCGGTATGGCTGCGACGGGTGCTCGTTGTCGTCCTGCTGCTGACCGGTTGGCAGCTCTACGTCACGGTGTCGGGCGTCAACCCCCTGCTGTTCTCCTCGCCCGCGGACGTGGGCAAGGCCCTGGTCGCCGGATTCCAGAACGGCGAGCTGCTCCGATCGACCGGCACCACGATGCGGGTCCTGCTGCTCGGCATGCTCTTCGGCAGTCTGATCGCGGTCGTGCTGACCACTCTCGCAGTGTGGACGCGTTTCGGGGAGGACGTGCTCGTCGTCTTCTCCTCGATGCTGAATCCATTGCCATCGATCGCTGTGCTGCCGCTGGCTATCCTGTGGTTCGGGCTGAGTGAAACGGCGCTGGTCTTCGTGGTCGCCAACGCGGTCATCTGGCCGATTGCCATCAATGTCAATACCGGTTTTCGGACGGCGAACCGCACGATTCTGGCGGTGGGGCGCAACATCGGCCTCAAGCGCTGGCGCATGATTTCCGAGGTGCTCTTTCCCGCCGCTCTCCCGCACACCATCTCGGGGGTGAAGACCGCCTGGGCGTTCGGCTGGCGCACCATCGTCGCCTCCGAACTCGTGTTCGGCGTTGCTGGCGGTGGGGGCGGCCTCGGCTACTTCATCAACAACAGCCGTTACTACCTCGACATCCCCGACGTTTTCGCCGGCCTGGTGACGATCGCTGTCATCGGTCTCCTGATTGACATGGTGTTCATTCTCATCGAGCGGCGTACCGTCGTGCGATGGGGCATGAAGACGTAGCCGGCTCGCCGACCCGTCGGCCTTCCGGTGACCACCACCGCAGGTGGAACGCAACTGTCCACCGCACACCCCCGTCCACTACCAGCAAGACAAGGTGGGGTTCACTTCATGACTTCAACCAAGCCTCGAACCGCTCGGCGATCCCGTTTCACCGCCGTCGCCGCACTTGCCGCGCTCCTGCTGACCTCGACCGCGTGCGGTTCGGACGAAGCCACCGAGCAGGCCAGTGACGGTATGCCGGCCAAGGTCACCATCGCGTACCAGCCGGGCCTGTCATACGCTCCGCTCATCCTGCTCAAGCAGAGCGGCACCCTGGAGAAGGAATTCCCCAACACAACGTTCGAGTGGACGGAGTTGTCGTCCAGCGCCGCAGTGCAGGACGGCATGATCTCCGGCGACATCCAGGTCGGCGCGGGTAGCGCGGCGCAGATGATTCTGGCCTGGGACAAGGGCGTCGACTGGCGGTACCTCGCCTCACTCAACGACGCGGAGCTGTGGCTGATGGCCAAGGACGAGCGTCTCAAGTCTCTCAGTGACTTCACCGGCTCCGACAAGATCGCAATGCCCTCGTTGACGTCTATCCAGGCGCTGGTCCTCCGCAAGGGAGCCCAGGCGCAGCTCGGTGACGCCAAGGCGCTCGACACCAACATCGTGCCGATGTCTCACCCGGACGGCTTGCAGAATCTGGTCAGTGGCCAGATCGCCGGGCACCTGACCTCACCGCCGTTCCAGTTCGACGAGCAGGATCAGGGCATGCGCGTCGTCCTGAAGAGCAGTGACCTCTTCGGGCCGATCATGTTCAACGGCGTGTTCATGATGAACGAGTACTACGAGCAGAACACCGAGTTCTCGACGAAGTTCTATTCGATCCTGGAGAAGCAGATCGGCGCGCTCGCGGACAACCCGGCCGCGGCGGCGAACGACCTCTCGACGAACTCCGGCGGAAAGACCTCGCCGGAGAGCTTCGAGAAGTACCTCACCAATCCGGCGATCACCTACACGACCGAACCGCACGGTCTCCAGGACATCGCCGGTTTCATGAAGGAGATCGGAATGATCTCGAAGACCCCGGGCAGCTGGAAGGACCTCACCTTCCCCACCGTCCACGAGAGTGCTGGCAGCTGACAGCACGACCCGTATATCCCGCGCGGTGACCTCGCCGTCGGCGGTCGCTTCCGGCGACCGCCGACGGCTCGTCGTGCCCCAGTGACCGGCAACGGACGGCGCTGCGGTCAGCGGCGCTCGTCGCGGTCCCGGCGGACGGTGGCCTTGCGACCCTTGATGGTGCTTCCCCGCAGCCCGGCGATGACCTCGTCGGCGACAGTGACAGGCACCTCCACCAGGGAGAATCGATCGGCGATCTCGATCGAGCCGATGTCCCGGCCCCGGACCCCGGTCTCCCCGGTGATCGCGCCCACCAGATCCTGCGGGCGCACCCCGGCCCGCCGGCCCACCCCGATGAAGACCTGGGTGGTGCCGGCGGTGCGGGGCCGCGCCGGTCGGCGCTCGCCCCGGCCCTCGTACCCCGCCGACCGGCCCTCCCGAGGCGGGCGGACCGCGACCTGCGGGATCTCCTCCTCGGCCTCGTCGGAACCGGGCAGCGTCGCCTCGTGGGCCAGCTTCACGGCGGCGAGCGCCACCTCCATCAGGTCGAACTCGTCGCTGAGCGTCTCGACGATCACCCGGAATGGGTCCAGGTCGTCCTCCAGCAGGCTTTCCCGCAGCGCGGCCTGGGTCAGCTCCAGCCGACGGGTCCGAAGATCGGCGACCGTGGGGATCTTGTCGATGGTGATCCGCTGCCCGGTGACCCGCTCGATGGTCTTGAGCATCCGGTGTTCCCGGGGCTCGGCCAGGGTGATCGCCACCCCCTCCCGGCCGGCTCGGCCCACCCGACCGATGCGGTGCACGTACGACTCAGGTGCCGACGGCACGTCGAAGTTGACCACGTGGCTGAGCTGCTCGACGTCGAGCCCACGGGCCGCCACGTCGGTGGCGACCAGCAGATCGGCGGTGCCGGCGCGCAGCCGCCCCATCACCCGGTCCCGCTGCTCCTGGCTCATGCCGCCGTGCAGCGCCTCCGCCCGGTAACCGCGACCGTTCATCGTCTCGGTGAGCCGGTCCACCTCCTCCCGGCTGCGGCAGAACACGATCGCCGCGGTGGGCGACTCGACGTCCAGCACCCGCCCCAGCGCCGCTGGTTTGTGCGCCCGCGCCACCAGGTACGCGCTCTGCCGTACCCGGGGCGCCTCACCGGCCACCGGCTGCTCGCGGGCGATCAGGATGCGCACCGGATCGGTCAGGTGCGCTCGGGCCATCCCGTCGATACGCGCCGGCATGGTGGCCGAGAACAGCACCGTCTGCCGCTGCTCGGGGGTGTGTTCCAGGATCGCCTCGATGTCCTCGGCGAAGCCCATGTCGAGCATCTCGTCGGCCTCGTCCAGCACGACCGTGGCGAGATTGCCCAGCCGCAGCGTGCCCCGGGCGATGTGGTCCAGAGCGCGACCGGGAGTGGCCACCACGACGTCGATGCCGGCGTCCAGCGCCCGCAACTGTCGACCGATCGGCTGCCCACCGTAGATAGGTAACACCCGCGCACCGAGGTCCTTGCCGTAGCGGTGGAACGCCTCGGAGACCTGCACCGCGAGTTCCCGGGTCGGCACCAGCACCAGCGCGTGCGGGTCGTCCCCCGCCCGGTCGTCGGGCATCCGCTGCAACAGCGGCAGGGCGAACGCCGCCGTCTTGCCCGTTCCCGTCGCCGCCTGCCCGAGCAGATCCCGGCCGCTCAGCAGCGGTGGGATTGCCTCCCGTTGGATCGGCGTGGGCTCCTCGTACCCGAGCCCGGCGAGCGCGGCGAGCAGTTCGGGTCGTAGGCCGAGTTCCGTGAAGGCGGGCGGCTCGGCGGACGGGTCGGGCAGTACGGACGTGGAACTCATGGGTCAAGCCTTTCATCACGCCCACCGGTCCGCTGCGGCGACCACCCGAAGATGTGCGCGGGGCCGCCGACGGCGGCCCCGCGCACCCGCCCGGTCCCCGTCACCCGGTGAGCAGCGCGAGCATGATGGTGATGCCCAACACGGCGTCGATGACCGCACAGCACTCGGCGTAGGCTCGCGGCACCACCTGCCGGGCGCGGTGATGGAGCAGGTCCCAGCCGGCGTGGGCCAACCAACCGAGCGCCACGAGCCAGTGCCCCACCGTGCCGCCCGCCAGCACGGCGACCAGGGCCAGGGCGGACCAGCCCGCCAGGCCGGCGAGTTGGAGCCGGAGGTTGCCGGGCACCCCCCACTGGCGGCGGACCGTCCCGATGACCAGGTAGCCCACCGGCAGCACCAGCAGCGTGTACGCGCCCAGCAGGGTCGGCGAGGCCCAGTTGTCGGCGGTGAGCAGCAACGCCAGCCCCGCGGGCCAGCGGTGTGCCAGCACCCGTGCCAGCGGGTGCCCAGCGGCAGGTCGGCCGTTCGGGTGCCGGGCGTACTCGGTGGGTCGTCGTAGCATCGCCGCCGTCATCGCCGGCACCATCAACAGGTGTGCGCCGACCAGCAGGAGGTCCGCGTCGAGCAGTCCGGCCCGGTGACCGACCAGCAGGAGCAGCACCGGCGCGTACATGGCCAGCACCATCTCGCCGATCGCGGCGGGGGAGTGCCCTCGGTACACCATCCACGCGGCCATGCCGATGCTCATGTCGGTGGCCATGAGCAGCGCACCGGCCCCCGGGGAGGCTGGGGCGAGCCCGAGCACCGTGCCGAGGGCGGCTCGCGCCGGACCGAGCACCAGCATGCCGGCCACCATGGCCAGCACCATCTCCAGCAGGTGCCGGGCCAGCGGCCGCAACCGCGCGGCACGACCCGGCCCGGTCGGTCGCCGGGACGCCGTGGTCTCGAAGGAGTCGGATTCAGGGATCGTCGATGTCGCCGCGGTGCTGAGCTCTGCCATGTCACCGAGCCTGGTGGCGGCGGTGCGGGGCAACCATCCCCGAGATGTCACCGGTCGGCCGGGTGGAACGCCCGGCAGACCCGGGCGGACCGGCGGGTCCACCGCTGCGGCGCAGCGCTCTACCCTGGCGACCGTGGTGACCGAGGTGTTGCTTGCGGGCGGCGGGCGGACGCTGTCCCGCGCCCGGGCCGCGACCCTGGCGTCGCTCACCTCGGGTATGGCCGCCACCCTGCTCCTGCCGGCGGTCGGGCTGACCAGGGAACCGGACGCCTGGCGGGCGGCGGCGGGCACGGTTGGGCTGTCCGCGTTCGCGCTGGTGCTGGCGGTGGCGCTGTACGCGGCGGTCACCCCGGCGCCGTCCGTCCGGCTGCGCCGGTGGTTGCTGGCCGGGTACGCCGCGGTGGCGGTGCTCAGCGTGCCGCTCGTCGCGCCGGTCGCCGGTGCCGCGTGGCCCACCTGGGCGTGGCTGGGCGCGGCGGTCGTCGGCGGGCTCGCGTTGCTCGCACCGCTACGGTCGGTACTGCCGGCGGCGTTGGCCATCGTGGCGATGTCCGGGGCGGTGGCCGTGTTCACCGGCACGTCCGTCGGCCGCTCGGCGCTGCTCACCGGCTCTGTCGGCGTCGGCATCGCGCTGGTGAACGGCTTCCAGGTCTGGTTCTGGCGGCTGCTGGTGCAGGCCGAACAGGGACGGGCGGCGCAGGCCCGGCTGGTCGCCGCGCAGGAGCGGTTGCGCTTCGCCGCCGACGTGCACGACCTGCTCGGACATCACCTGACCGTGATCGCCCTCAAGTCCGAGCTGGCCGCCCGGCTCGCGTCGGACGACCCGGTGCGCGCGGGCCGGGCGGCGGGCGAGGCGCAGCGGTTGGCCGCCACCGCCCTCAGCGAGCTGCGTCGTACGGTGCACGGCTACCGTCGGATCGACCTGACCGAGCAGCTCACCGCCGTGGCGGAGGTGCTGCGCTCGTCCGGGGTGCGGTGCACCGTCGTACCACCCGCCGGTGAGCTGCCGTCGGAGGTGGCGACCCAGCTCGCGGCGGTGCTTCGGGAGGCCGGCACCAATGTGCTCAGACACAGCCGGGCGGGCTGGTGCCGGATCGAGTTCACTCAGGAGGACCAGGTGACGCGGATGATCGTGACCAACGACGGTGCGCCCGACACGGCGACGTCGGACCGGCACAGCCACGGGCTCCGCGGGCTGGCCGAGCGACTGACCGGCACCGGTGGGCAGTTGCGTACCCGGTGCGCAGACGGTGTGTTCACCGTCGAGGCGACCGTACCGACCGTCGCATGATCCGGGTCCTGCTGGCCGACGACGAGGAGCTGATCCGCACCGCTCTCGCCGCGCTGCTCGATCTCGAAGAGGATCTGTCGGTTGTCGCCCAGGCGGCCGACGGAGAGGCGGCGGTGACCGCCGCTCTCGCCCATCGACCCGACGTGGCGGTGATCGACCTGACCATGCCCCGGCGGGACGGGTTCCAGGTCGCCACCGAGCTGGCCCGGGCGCTACCGGCGTGTGCGGTGGTCATCCTCACCGGCCAGGGCCGGCCGGCGCACCTGACCCGGGCGCTCGGCGCGGGCGCCCGGGGCTACCTGCCCAAGGGTGCGCCGGGTGGCGCGCTGGCAGACGTGATCCGTCGGGTGCATGCGGGCGGCCGGTACGTGGACCCGGCTCTCGCCGCCGACGCGCTCACCATTCCGCCCTGCCCGCTGACCCCGCGGGAACTGGAGACGCTGCGGCTCTCCGGCGACGACGCCCCGGTCGCCGCGATCGCCCGGCGGGCGCACCTGTCGCCCGGGACGGTGCGCAACTACCTGGCCCTGGCGGTGCAGAAGCTCGACGCGGGAAGCCGGGCGGAGGCGCTACGGATCGCGCGGGACAACGGCTGGTTGTGACCAGCCCGCCGGTGCTGGTCCGGAGCGGTGGATCGGCGCTGACCTAGCATCGGGTGGTGACAGTCACGGTGCCGGCCGGCGGTCCGCAGGAGGCTCTCCTGCAGCGGGTGATCGCGTACTTCGCGGCCAACGGCGTCGGCGACACGAGCCTGCGTACGCTCGCCGCGGAGATCGGCACCAGCCACCGGATGTTGATCTACCACTTCGGCTCCCGGGAGGGGCTGCTCACCGCGATGGTCGAGGCCGTCTGGCGGACCCAGCAGGAACTGCTCGAATCGCTGCTCCGCGAGGCGATGGACGATCCGTACGACGGTGCCTGGCGGTTCTGGGTCCGGCTCGCCGACGACCGGGCCTTCGCGCCGCTGTTCTTCGAGATGTCGGCGGCGGCGATGCAGGGGCACGGGTGGGCCGGTGCGCTGCGCACCTGGATCGCCGTCTGGACCGACCGGCTCGGTCGGTTCTTCGAGCGGGTGGGCCACCCGCCCGGGCGGGCACGGACGCAGGCGCGGATGGCGATGGCGATGACCCGGGGCGTGCTGTTCGAGTTGGCGCTCACCGGTGACCGGGCCACAGCCGACGCCACCATGGCGGCCTTCCTAAAGTCCACGCGTCCGACCAGCCGAGGCGGGTGACCTCTCGCCGCGGCCGGTGACCCGGTGACGCGTTCGGTCGCGGGCGGGCTCAGCGGCGCGGGCGGGGCAGCTCGGTGGTGACGAACCGGGCGAGTTCCGCCGCGAGCCGGCGAGGCTGGTCCTCGGGGATCAGCGTGTAACTGTCGTCGATCTCGACCAGCCGGCCCTGCCGAAACAGCGCCGCCAGCCGAGGCCCGTGCGACCGGGGCATGAGCCTGTCCTCGCGGGCCCAGACCACGAGGACCGGCCGGTCGAACGACGCCATCCGGCGCGTCAGGGCCCGCAGTTCCACCTTCGACGGGGTGGACAGCGCGAAGGTGCGCAGGTCCCGTCGGATCGCCCGGTCCTGCTGCGCGGGCCGGAACCAGGCGTCCATCACCTCGTCGGGAATCGGGTACTTGCTCATCCATCCCCAGGCACCGGGGGCGCGGCGGAACCAGCCGAACCGTTGCAGGTGCATCGACAGCCAGAGCGCACCGGGCAGTCGCGCGCTCATCGCCACCGCCTTGCCGGGTCTTCCCGGTGGGAAGTTGTCGAACGCCTCGCAGGCGACCAGCGCCAGAGCGGCGATCCGGTCGGTCGGACCGTCGGCCACGAGGAACTGCACGCCACCCCAGTCGTTGGCGACCAGGGTCACCTCGCGCAGGTCCAGCGCGTCGAGCAGTTCTCCCACGAGCGCGGCGACGCCGCGATGGGTGACCAGCTCCGGTCGGGCCATCGGTCGCCGGTGGCTGCCGAGCGGCAGCGTGGGACAGACGCAGCGCACGGTGGGACCGAGCTCGGCGACGACCCGACGCCACAGGCTCGCGTCCATGTTCACCCCGTGCAGCAGCACCAGCACCGGTCCGTCACCGCCGGTGTCGGTGTAGTCGATCGTCCCGGCGGTCAGGGTGATGGTCGGCATCGACCGGGCCTCCTGTCGATCGGCCGCACCGGCGCGGCACGGTCATGTACCGGATGGTACATGCCTGTGGTTGGTCGGGTCCGTTCTGTCCGACGCCGAGGCGGTGCCCGCCCGTCGGCGTGCTCTGCCACGCCTTAGGGGGATACGGGAGTATTGCTCGTACTCATCCGGATCGGTGACGTTACTTTGTGTTACGAGCGATCATCGCGGCGGCAGAGAGGACCGATCATGCGAGTGCCCAGCCGAAGCCCGGGACACTGGCCCGGTCCTGCCGTCACTCCGGCTCGCCGTCGCCCCCGGGGCGTCGTGCGCCCGCTCAGCGCGGCCCCGCCCGACCTGGCGGCCTACCGCGACGCCGTGGCCGAGCTGCTGGTCGAGGTGAGCGCGCTGGCCGGAGAGGGCAGCGCGAAAGCCCGTCAGGTGCTGATCGACCAGCGACTACGGGAGCCGGCCATCGTGCGGGTGCTCGACGCCACCTCCCAGGGCCTGATCGGAGCCCGCGAGACCCTGCTGCTGGAGATGGCCCGCTACCAGCCGAACGAGCGCAGCTCCGCCGCCGACCTGGCCACCCTCGTGCGGATCTACCTGCTGTCTCGGATCGACGTGATGTGGTGGCGCGACGCCGCCACGTTCCTCACCGACACGCAGGTGAACCACAGCACTGAGCTGGTGGACCTGGAATGGCTGCGGCGCCGGGGCCTGCTGCGCTTCCAGTACACCGAGCAGCCCCGCACGATCGTCGGCCGGGGCGTGCGAGCACTACGTCGCCGGGTGCTGCCCGACGCCACACCGCGTACCGCCGGGCTGTTGTTCCGCCGGGCCCGCCGCGAGGTGATCGCGCTGCTCAACGACATCGGGCGGGAGTTCGCCGCCGCCACCCCGGCGGGCGTCCCGCCGCTGTGGGTGACCAGCCTGGTCCGCAGCGCCGAACACCAGTACCGGTTGCGGCGCCTCGGGTACGCCGCGATGGTGCCCAGCGGCCACTGCCTGGGCTGGGCGGTGGACGTGGAGATGGACTGGTACCGCCGCTTCGGCGTGCGCGAGACCCTGGCCGGGCTGCTGCTGAACCGGCAGCGGGCCGGCGAGATCAACGTGGTCGACGAGGGGCAGGCGTGGCACATCTGCCTCGCGCCGTCGGCGGCGCTGCGGTTGCGCCGCGCGTACGAGGCCGAGATGGGGATCTGAGGATGTGCGGGATCATGCTCAGCATCGGCCCGGAGGCCGATCCGGCCATCTTCCGGCGGATGCTCGGCACGCTCGCGCCGCGGGGCGAGGTGACCGAGACCCGGCACGAGAGCGGACTGCTCGCCGGAACGCGGCGGCTGCGGGTGGTGGACCGGGAGCGCGCGGTGCAGCCCTGGGTCTCCGCCGACGAGCGTTGGCTGCTCTGTTACAACGGCGAGGTCTTCAACCACCACGAGCTGCGGACCGAGCTGACCGCTCTCGGCCACCGGTTCCGCAGTGCCAGCGACACCGAGGTGGTGCTCGCCGCGTTCGAACACTGGGGCGAGCGGATGGTGACCCGGTTGCGCGGCGAGTACGCCTTCGTCGTGGTGGAACGGGCCACCGGGCGCGCGTACCTGGTCCGGGATCCGCTCGGGGTCAAGCCGCTGTACTGGGCGCGGACACCGGGCTGCCTGCACCTCGCCAGTGAGATCAAGGCGCTGGTCCGGCTGGGCGCGCCGGTGGCCGAGGTGCCGCCGGGGCACCATGGCTGGGCCGACGTCGACGGTCGGGTTCAGCTACGACCGTACGTGGATCTGCTCGCCCTCGGTGCGGGCCGGCCGGTGGTGGCGGACCCGGACGAGGCCGCCCTGCTCGTCCGTGCCGCCCTCACCGACAGCCTCCGGGTGCGATTGGACACCGACCTCACGGTCGGTGTGGTGCTCTCCGGGGGCCTGGACAGCTCGCTGGCGCTGCTGCACGCGGCGCAACTGCACCCGGACTGCGTCGCGGTCACCGTCGGGGTGCCGGAGAGCCCGGACCTGGCGTACGCACGGCGGCTGGCGAAGGATCTCGGCGTCGCGCACGAGGTGGTGGAACTGCGCCCGCGCGACATCCGGCTGGCCGACGTGCGGGAGGCGATCCGGATCTCCGAGCTGACCGAGTACGGCGACATCATCAACGCGGTCGTCTCGGTGCCGATCTTCCGGCGGCTGCGGGAACTCGGCGTCAAGGTGGTGCTCACCGGCGACGGCTCGGACGAGCTGTTCGGTGGCTACCCCATGTACCACGAGGTCGGTCCGCAGGAGTCCCGGAGACTGTTCCTGCACAAGATCCGCAACCTGTGTCGGACCGAGTTGCAGCGGGTCGACCGGACCAGCATGGCCTTCGGTGTCGAGGCCCGGGTGCCCTTCCTCGACCTCGCGCTCGTCGAGTTGGCGATGCGGTTGCCGATCGAGTTGAAGATGCGTGACGGCCAGGAGAAGTGGATCGTCCGTCGGGCGTTCGCCGACGTGCTGCCCGACTACATCCGGCGTCGGCCGAAGAACCCCATGTCGTATTCCTCCGGGCTGCACGAGCGGGCCCGGCTGTACAAGCCGCTCTTCTCCCGGCTGCACCGCTCGTTCGGCTACCACCTGCTGGAGCCGGTCCGCCGCGACTTCGACAGCGTGCTGACGCGCTGCGGCAACGACCTGGACGCCGCGCTCGCCGCCGGCCGGGCGAGACCCGACTACACGGTGCTCGAACACGCCCGCGACCTGGTCGGCGCGGCGAAGTGGAACGCCACCCCGATCATGCGCCGGCTGGTGTCCCCACGACGTAACCGTGGCGACGAGGCCCCACTGCCCGGCTGAGCCGTTGCCAGCGTCCGGTGGCCCAGGCTTGACTCTGACACGGTGTCAGCGCCGACCGTGGAGGTGCCATGTTGACCATCGGAGACTTCGCCACCCTGGGCCGCGTGTCGGTACGGATGCTGCGGCACTACGACAGCCTCGGGCTGCTACCGCCGGCCGCCGTCGATCCGCACAGCGGCTACCGCTACTACACCGCCGCCCAGTTGGGTCGGCTCAACCGGGTGATCGCGCTGAAGGACCTCGGGCTGACCCTGGCCCAGGTGCGGGCGATCCTCGACGAGACCGTCGACCTCGGTGAGCTGCGGGGCATGCTCCGGCTGCGCCGGGCCCAGTTGGCGGCCCAGTTGGCGGCGGACACGGCGCGGCTGTCGAGCGTCGAGGCGAGGCTCCACATGATCGAGACGGAGGGTCGGATGACCAACCAGGATGTCGTGCTCAAGCAGGTGCCGCCGATCCGGGTCGCGGAGCTGAGTGCCGTCGCCCGCAGCTACGAGCCCGCGGACATCGGTCCGGTACTGACGCCGCTCTACCCGGAGCTGTTCCGCCGGCTGGAGGAGGCCGGGGTGAACCCGGTCGGACCGTCGGTGGCCTGGTACGACCAGGCCGCCGACGGTGAGAGCGTCGTCGTCCATGCCGGGGTGGGGATCGAAAGCGGAACGGCGACCGGTGGCGTCGCCGTGGTGGAGCTGCCGGCGATCACGGCGGCGACGACGATCCACCACGGCCCGATGGACACGGCCGACCGCAGCATGCAGGTGCTGGCCCGCTGGATCGAGGAGAACGACTGGCGGCCGGACGGCTACGCGCGCGAGTTCTACGTGGAGTACTGGCCGGAGGAGGCCGACAAGGGGGTCACCGAGCTGCAGCTACCGGTGCGTCGGGCCTGAACCGGGCGGCGACCGGCCGTCCGCCAGTCGCCCGCCGTCGATCGGGGGTGGGCCGGGTGCGGCGACGTCACCGTTGCCCGGCCCGAGGCGGTGACGGCGGGCACGGCCGGCGGTGACGGCGGAGCCACGACGGCGGCCTGCCGACCGCACCCGGAGTGGATGGTGTCGGCAGGCCGCCGCCGGTGTGGCCCGCTCAGCCGGCAGGCGGGTACGGGTCGTCCTGGTAGGTGTACTCGGTCTCGATCTTCCCGTCGGCGGTGTGCACGACGAGCTGGCTGGGCTCGTTGCCGTGCGCCGTCTCGCGCCCGACCTCGACCGCCCGCTGCTTCGTGTCGTACGTCCCGACGACGGTGCTGCCCTGCTCGACCTTCCAGCCGGTGCCGTCGGGCACCACGTGGTACTCGTTGCGCGTCATCTCCCACCCCTTCCCTGCGTGCCGGACGAGGTACCCGGGACGGGCGGGAGAAAACGTGACCGCTGTTGCGGCTGGTGGACGCGGTGCTGAACGGACCGGGCCCGGCCACCCCCGCGCGGGGGCGACCGGGCCCGGTCGGTGTGCCTGTCCTACCAGCTCAGGTAGCTGGGCTGGGTTTGCACGTTCAGCTCGCGGAAGTAGGCCAGCTTGGCCGTCCACGTCCGCCAGTCCTTGAGCTCGAGCACGTCGAGCCCCTTCTGGATGTCGGAGGAGTAGATGTGCCCGTTGTAGTAGTAGGCCGACCAGGAGCCGCCGATGATGAGCTGGCTGTCCGACAGCGGGCCGCGCTCCCAGTAGCCGATCTCCTTGGGCTTGCGGGAGTTGGTGAAGTCCCACACCGAGACGCCGCCCTGGTACCAGGCCTGGACCATGATGTCCTTGCCGAGCACCGGGATGAGCGAGCCGTTGTGGGCCACGCAGTTCTCGGTGTCGCCGTTGGTCCGCGGGATCTTGTAGTAGCTGCGGAACTCCAGCTCGCGCGCGTCACCCCGACCGGTGATGTCGTAGATGGCGTTGGCGCCGCGCTCCGGGCCCACGGCCTCGTTGCAGGTGGCGCCGCCGCCACCGCCCAGTTCGTCGGTGAAGACGACCTTGGTGCCGCGGTTGTTGAAGGTGGCCGAGTGCCAGAACGCGAAGTTGGTGGTGTCCCGCACGGTGTGCAGCACCCGGGGCGCCTCCCGCTTGCTGATGTCCAGCAGCACCCCGTCACCCATGCAGGCACCGGCGGCGAGGTCCTTGGACGGGTAGGCGGTGATGTCGTGGCAGCCGGAGGTCGCCGAGCCGCCGGTGCGACCCTCGTAGCCGCCGTCGGGGAAGAGGTTCGGCGTGGCGACCACGGCCGCGTCGGTCGGCTTCTTCAGCGGCACCTTGACGATGCTGATCGAGTCGTGCGGCGGCTGGCAGTCCGGGAAGGCGCCATTCGGGCTGTACGAGGAGACGTACAGGTAGACCGACTTCCGGTCCTTCGCCGGTACCAGCGTGTGGGTGTGCGAGCCGCAGGCCGTCTCGACCGCCTTGATGTACCGCGGGCTGGCCTTGTGACTGATGTCGAAGATCTTGATGCCCTCCCACGATTCCTTGATCGTGGCGGACTGGGAGGTGCTGCTGCACGAGTCGTCGTTGCGGGACGAGTCCGTCGACAGGAAGAGCAGGTCACCGTAGACGGAGACGTCGTTCTGCGCGCCCGGGCAGAGCACCTGCGAGACGATCGTCGGTCTGCTCGGCTTGGACACGTCGTAGATGACGAAGCCGTCGTAGTTGCCGACGAAGGCGTACCTGCCCTGGAAGGCGATGTCGGTGCCGAGCGCCGCGGTGGTGTTGAACGGCGCCTGCTTCGGCAGATTGGCGATCAGTTTGAGGTTGGGGCTGCTGGCAATCTCGTCGACACCGAGCGGTGCCTCGACGGCCGCGGCGGGTTCGTTTGCCGCTGACGAGACCGTCTGCGCGTTGCCGGGTGAGGCAACGGCGATGCTGGCGAGGAGGAGCCCGGTGGCGGCCACACTGACGATGCGCAGTTGCCGCCCCCGTGGCAGGGTCGATCCGACCATCGGCGACGCCCTTCGAAAGGGTAGTGACGTTGGTCGTACCCTACTCGCGGATGAGATCCGTCTATGTGATCCAGCTCACATTTGGCGTCCAATGTGAATGGGTGCGGTCGCGGCGACCTCGACTCGGGGAAGGTGGGGCATGACCGCCCGACGTGGACGCTCGCTCGCCACCGTCACATCAGAGGCGTTCCACGGTGGGGCCGGCGCAGCGGTTGCGGGTGTCGAAGACGTATCGGGCGTGGCGGACCACGAGGTCGTAGTCGAACACGTCGTGGTCGGTGACCACCACGACCCCGTCGGCCTCGCGCAGCTCATGCTCGGTCAGACTCACCGTCAGCACCCCGTCGGGCAGGTGGTGCGGCTCGGCGTACGGCTCGACCGCCCGGACCTCGGCGCCGAGTTCCCGTAGCCGCCGGGCCACCTCGACGGCCGGCGAGTCGCGCATGTCACCGGTGTTGCGCTTGTACGCCAACCCGAGCAGCAGCAGCCGGGCGTCCCGGACCGCCCGTCCGGACCGGTTCAATCCGGCCATCACCCGCTGGGCCACGTGCTCGGGCATCTCGTGGTTGACGTCATTCGCCAGTTCGATGAACCGGAACTGCCGGCCGAGCCGGCGCTTGACCTGCCAGGAGAGGTAGCAGGGGTCGATCGGCAGGCAGTGTCCGCCGACGCCGGGCCCGGGCCGGAACGGCATGAATCCGAACGGCTTCGTCTCGGCCGCCTCGATGGCCTGCCACACGTCGATGTCCAACTGGTGCGAGAGCATCGTCAGCTCGTTGACCAGAGCTATGTTGACCTGCCGGAAGGTGTTCTCGATGAGCTTGGTCAACTCGGCGACCCGGGTCGAGTCCACCGGCACCGTCCGCTGGACCAGCCGTCGGTAGAACGAGTCGACCCGCGCCAGCGCGGCGGCGTTTACCCCGGACACCACCTTCGGCGTGTTCGCCAGCTGCCACGTCGGGTTGCCGGGATCGATGCGTTCGGGGCTGTACCCGAGGTGGTAGTCCCCGGGACTGCGCAGCCCACTGGCCGCCTCCAACAGCGGGCGGAGCAGCTCCTCCGTGGTGCCGGGGTAGGTGGTCGACTCCAGGACCACCGTGCAGCCGGGCCGCAGGTACGGTCCGATCCCCGTACCGGCCTGTTCCACGAAGCTCAGGTCGGGGGTGCCGTCGCGCAGCGGAGTGGGCACGGTGATGACGCAGACGTCGAAGTCCTTCGCGTCGGCGTACTCGGTGCTGGGGTGGTAGCGACCGCTGGCCAGGGCCCGGCCGAGCCGGTCGGCCGGGATGTCCGACACGAACGACTCACCGGAGGCGAGTCGCTTGATCCGGTCGGCGTCGACGTCGAGGCCGACCACGTCCATGCCGGCTTCGACGGCCTGCATGGCCAGGGGCAGACCGACGTAACCCTGGCCGATGACGACCAACTTCTCCACGCTCACCCGAACTCCCGCACCGTAGGGGATAACTGCTGGTGAGGAGCCTAGAGCGCGGTGTGGTGCCGTACGTCCGTTTCGGGGATTTCGGGGCGGTTGAGGCCGGTGAGGTCAGCCCCCCTCGCCCTCGCCGGTGCCCGGCGGCTCCCCGGCGGCAGGCGTGGTGGGCGTGGACGGTGTGGTGGGCGTCGATGGTGCCGGGCTGCTGGGCGTATCCGTCGGCTCCGGATCGGGGCTGGAGCCCGTGGGATCCGGCGAGGCGGGCTCGCTCGGCTCGCTGGGCTGCGGGGAGGACGGCGAGGGCGACGGGGACTCGGTCGCCTGGGTCGTCGAGTTGGCCGGACGCAGCGACGGCACCTGCGCCGGCGCGCTCTCCTGCGGGCTCGGCGGTGCCTCGTTCTCGGCGCTGGACTCGACAGTCGGCGCGGTGGTCGGCAGCTTGACCGCCGGGGTGTTCGCCTCCTGCGTGGCGCCGAGCGCCGCACCGAGCGCCGTCATCCCGACAAGCACGGCGGTCAGCGCGCCAACCAGCTTGCCGCGCCGTCGTCGGCCCGGTGGCGGTGCGTCGAACACCGGGTTTCCGGTGCGGGTGTCCGGTCCCGCGTCGCGCAGCGCCGGGCCCATCGGGGTCACCGTGGTCGGCAGGCTGCCCTCCGAAACGGCGGCCCGGGCCGCCTCCGCCATCGCCGCACCGCTGCTGAACCGGTCGGCCGGATCCTTGGCGAGCGCCCGGTCGACAAGCACCCGGACCGCTTCGGGTATGTCGTGCGGCAGTTCTGGTGGCGGGTCGTCGAGATGCCGGACGGCGACCTGGAGGGGGTTGTCGCCGGTGAACGGCGGACTGCCGGTCAGGCAGCAGTAGGCGACCGCGCCGAGCGCGTACAGGTCGGTCGCCCCGGAGACCGGTCGCCCGGCGGCCTGCTCGGGAGCCATGTAGAGGGCGGTGCCCGGGACGGCGTTCGTGCTGGTGATGCTCGTGACGTTCGTCGAGCGGGCCACCCCGAAGTCGACCAGGACGACCGTGCCGTCCTCCTGCATCAGCAGGTTGCTCGGTTTGACGTCGCGGTGCACGATCCCGCCGAGGTGCGCGGCGTGCAACGCCTGCGCCGCCTGGGCCACCACCGACATGGCCACGCCCACGTCCAGGCGGCCCTCGGCCTCGATCCGCTTGGACAGCGGTTGACCGGTGACGAACTCCATGACCAGGTAGTCGGCTCGGCCACCGCCGGGCAGATCGTCCTCACCGCAGTCGTAGACCTGCACGATCCCCGGGTGCCGCAGCGCCGCCATGATCCGCGCCTCGGCGCGGAACCGGGCGATGAAGTCGGGATCGGAGACGAGCGCGGGTAGCAGCACCTTGACCGCGACCTGCCGGCCGAGGATCAAGTCGGTTGCCCGCCAGACGTCGCCCATGCCGCCAGTGGCGACACGCTCGTCCAAGCGGTACCGACCGCTGAGTACGACCTCCGAAGACAACACGGCACCACCGTACCCACCGCGGGCTCGACCGGCGCGTCGGCGGGTCGGGCCGTCCCGGTGTCGTGACCGACAGAGCCACCGGTGCCGCGCCACGGCCATCCCAGCTGGTGACCGCACCGGCACCGCGCGCCACATTGTCGTTCCGGCCGTCCGGTACGTCCGGGCCGACGGTGTCCCCGTAGCGTCGACGCCTTCCGCCGCGTTACGGCGAACCGCGGCGGCACGGGTAGACAATTCTCACTGCGGGTGCGCTCGTCGCCTCCGGCCCGGCGGCGCCCGCGGTCCCGACCCCGGCCCGGTTCCGGCCGTCCGCGAGCGCCGTGCGGTCAGGTTGTGGTCCTCGGCGATGTCGGCGAGAATCCGCTACCGGGCCGAACCGGCCCGGTTGATTCGGGCGTACGGGGTGGGGTGCGGATCCAGGTTCGGCGCGCGCAGCGGGCCGAGCCGCCGCGTGCCCCCGCCCGGCGGGCGTCGGGTCAGCGGCCGGCGGGTCGGCGGCGGTGCGACCGTGCCCGGTGAGCTGGACCAGCTGGTATCGGCCGCCCGGGCCGGTGACGAGGACGCCTTCCGGCACCTCTACCGCACCCTGCAACCGGGGTTGCTGCGCTATCTGACCGCCCTGGTCGGTGCGGACGCCGAAGACGTCGCGTCGGAGACCTGGTTGCAGGTCGCCCGCGATCTGCCCACCTTCACCGGGGGAGAGTTCCGGGCCTGGGCCGTCACCATCGCCAGGAACCGGGCCATGGATCACCTGCGCCGGCAGCGCCGTCGCCCCGCACTGTCAGTGCCGGTGCAGGAACTGAGCGAGTTGGCCGGAGACGCGGACACCGCCGAGCGGGCGGGGGAGACCCTCGGTACCGAGGCGGCACTCGCGCTGATCGCCAGCCTGCCGCCCCGGGAGGCCGAGGCGGTCCTGCTGCGTGCCGTGATCGGGCTCGACGCGGAGACCGCCGGACGCGTGCTCGGCCGTCGGGCCGGTGCGGTGCGTACCGCCGCCCACCGCGGCCTGCGCCGACTGGCCGTCCTACTCGACCAGCGAGGAGCGACCCCCGCCCCGGACGATGCCCGGACCGACACCCGGCCGCCCCGGCGCGCCGGCCTTCCGCCGCAGGCCGAACCGGTGGACGGCTGACATGCGCGGACTGCTGGTGATGCTGCGCCGATCGCGACGTGCCGACCACGAGCGGCTGCTGGACGCCGCCCCGGACACCCGGCCCACCCGGGCGGCGCCGGGCCCGACCGGCCCGCTGGCGGACCTGTTGCGGGCCGCCGCGGCTCCGGCCCGGGAGCGGGAACTGGCCGGCGAGGAGGCCGCCGTCGCGGCGTTCCGGGCCGCCCGCCAACCGGATGCGGCGGTACCGGCGGCCCGGCGACCACGGCACCGGTTCACCGCCGGGGCCGTGGTCTGGATCGCCGGGGTGGTGGCCACCGCCACCGCGGGCGCCGCCCTGGCCGGGGTCGGCCTGGACCGCGCCGGTCCGGACACGTCACCGATGGTCACCAGCCCGACCGCGCCGGCACCCCGCACCGACGACCGCGCGCCCACCGGCGAGGACACCGCGAGCCCGACCGGCGCGCCCACCGACACGGCGACGTCCGTGCCCGCTCGACCGCCGAGCGCCTCGGTGCCACCGCCGAGCGCCTCGGCGACGCCGAGCCCCGAGACCAGCGGGTACGTCGGTCCCGGCAACTCGGAGAACACCACGGACCGGGCGGGCCTCTGCCGGGCCTACCTGGCCAAGCCGGAACGGCAGCGGGAGAAGGCACTGCGCACGCCCGCGTTCAACGAACTGGTGGTCGCGGCCGGCGGCGCGGAACACGTCGAGGAGTACTGCCGGGAGCGGCCCGGTGCCGACGCGGAGCCGACCGCGAGCCCCGGCGGCTGAATCCGGCCGGACAGCCGCACGATTCCCACCCGGACCGAATGTGGCCGAGTCGTGAAATCCTTTCGACGCACGGTGTGCCCCTGCTACACAGATGGTGGCGACATCGTCCGGGCCGACATCGGACGAAGTTGCCTCGTCCCCTGCCACTCACGGCGACGTGCCGGGCGTTCGGGACCCGGCGCCGACCTCGTGTGGTTCAGGTTCAGCTGGGTTCGATGTCACCGGGGTGGGCTACCGTGGCGGCGGATCCGATCGGGAAGGGAGCCACGCATGGTGATGTCACCGGAGGTGGACCGGATCCCGGTGCTGCGGGACCGCGCCGCTGCTGCCCGGCACCTCGCCCGGATCTGCTTCAAAACCGGTCCACCCACCCTCACCGGGGTCGAGCTGGAATGGACGGTCCACGACGCCGTCGATCCGGCCCGCCCGGTCGACGCCGCGCGGCTGCGCGCGGCGCTGGGGCCTTACGCCCCCACCACGCTGGACCCGACCAGCCCGGCCCTGCGCCTGCTCCAGGGCGGCGCGATGACCGTCGAGCCGGGCGGACAACTGGAGATCTCCACCCCACCGCGAGCCCGCGTCACCGCGTTGATCGACGCCACCCAGTCCGACGTGGCGCAGGCAACCAGACTGTTGGACGCCGCCGGCCTTGCCCTCGGCCGGTCCGGCATCGATCCGTACCGACCTCCCCGGCCGGTGATCGACACCCCCCGCTACCGGGCGATGCGCCAGGTCTTCGACCGTCGCGGCCCGGACGGGCGGACGATGATGTACAGCACGGCCGGCCTGCAGATCTGCCTCGACGTCGGGCAGCCCGAGCACCTGCTGGCCCGGTGGCAACTGGTACACGCGGCCGGCCCACCCCTGCTCGCCACCTTCGCCAATGCCGGCCGGCACGCCGGCCGGGACACCGGCTGGGCGTCGGCCCGGATGGGCGCGTGGTGGCGCATCGACCCCGCCCGCACCGCCCCGGTCTGGACGCCCGCCCGGGCCGACCGGGATCCGGTGGCCGCCTGGACGGCCTACGTGCTGGCCGCGCCGCTGCTCTGCGTGCGGGGTGACGGTCCGGACTGGACCGCACCGCCGGATGTGACGTTCGCCGACTGGATCGACGGGGCGCTGCACCGGCCGCCCCGCGTCGACGACCTGGAGTACCACGTCAGCACGCTCTTCCCGCCGGTGCGTCCCCGGGGCTACCTGGAGATCCGATACCTCGACGCGCAACCGGGGCGGGGCTGGATCCTGCCGTTGGCGGTGTTCAGCGCGTTGCTCAGCGGCCCCGACACGATCGACGCGGCGATGGCGGTGACCGCGCCCGCCGCCGACGGCTGGCACCGCGCCGCGCGGTACGGCCTGCGGGACGCGACCCTGGCCCGCGCCGCCACCGGGCTGCTCGACCTGGCCCGGAGCGCGCTTCCGAGGCTGGAGCTGCCGCCGGCCCTGCACCGGGAGATCGACCACGGACTACGACGGCGGTGTGCCGCCGCGGAGAGGAGTCAGCCGTGACCGACACCAGCACCGACCGCGACACCGAGGGGTTGCGCGACCGGATCGCGGCGGAACTCGCCCGTACCCGTGCCCGGACCGCCCTGCTGACCGAGGCGGTGGACGACGCCGATCTGATGCGCCAGCACTCACCGCTGATGTCCCCGCTGGTCTGGGACCTGGCGCACGTGGGCAACCAGGAGGAGCTGTGGCTGGTGCGCGACGTCGGCGGGCGGGAGGCCGTCCGGTGCGACATCGACGACCTGTACGACGCGTTCAAGCAACCGCGTCGGGACCGCCCGTCGTTGCCGCTGCTGCCCCCGGCGGAGGCCCGGGCGTACGTGGCCACGGTTCGGGAGAAGGTCTACGACCTGCTGGACCGCGTCACCTTCGACAGTTCTCGGCTGGTCGCCGACGGGTTCGCCTTCGGCATGATCGTGCAGCACGAGCAGCAGCACGACGAGACCATGCTCGCCACCCACCAGTTGCGGTCCGGCCCGGTGGCGCTGCACGCGCCGCCGCCACCCGAGCCGACCGTACGGGTGCCCGCCGAGGTGCTGGTGCCCGCCGGTCCCTTCGTGATGGGCACCGACACGGACCCCTGGGCCCTGGACAACGAGCGGCCGGCCCACCGGGTGGAGCTGCCCGCGTACGTCATCGACGCCGCACCGGTGACCAACGGTGCGTACCGCGCCTTCATCGCCGACGGGGGATACGACGACCCGCGCTGGTGGACCGAGGCGGGCTGGCGGCATCGCCGGCAGGCCGGGTTGGTCGCGCCGATGCACTGGCGGCGGGACGGCGACGGCTGGTCCTACCTGCGCTTCGGCCGTTGGGACCGGGTCCGCGACGACGAGCCGGTGGTGCACGTCTGCTTTCACGAGGCGCAGGCGTACGCCACCTGGGCGGGCAAGCGGCTGCCCACCGAGGCGGAGTGGGAGAAGGCCGCCCGGTGGGATCCGGCGACCGGCCGGTCCCGACGCTATCCGTGGGGCGACGACGACCCCACCTCCGCGCACGCCAACCTGGGCCAACGGCACCTGTCGCCGGCACCGGTGGGCGCCTATCCGGCAGGCGTCTCGCCGCTGGGCGTGCATCAGCTCATCGGTGACGTGTGGGAATGGACCGCCACCCCCTTCCGGGGCTACCCGGGCTTCGCGGCCTTCCCCTACCGGGAGTACTCCGAGGTCTTCTTCGGCGACGACTACCAGGTGCTGCGGGGCGGTTCGTTCGGCACCGACCGGGCGGCCTGCCGCGGCACGTTCCGCAACTGGGACTATCCCATCCGGCGGCAGATCTTCAGCGGCTTCCGGTGCGCTCGCGACGCCCGGCCCGACGAGGCGCACCGGTGAGGGTCGGAAAGCCGGTCGTCTGATGTGCCGACACCTGGCCTATCTGGGGCCGCCGGTGACCCTGCGGGAACTGCTGTTCGACCCGCCGCACTCACTGCTGCGCCAGTCCTGGGCCCCACGCGACATGCGCGGCGGCGGGACGATCAACGCCGACGGCTTCGGCATCGGGTGGTACCCGGACGGCGCCGCGCCGGTGCGGTACCGCCGGGCACAGCCGATCTGGAGCGACCCGACCATCGCCGAGCTGGCGGCGGTCACCTCCGCCGGCGCGGTGCTGGCCGCCGTCCGCTCGGCCACGGTCGGCATGGCGATCGTCGACACCGCCGCCGCGCCCTTCACCGAGGGGCGGTGGCTGTTCAGCCACAACGGGGTGGTGCGCGGCTGGCCCGACTCGATGGTTCCGCTCGCCGCCGAGCTACCCGTGCGGGACCTGCTCACCCTGGACGCGACGACCGACTCGGCGCTGCTGTGGGCGCTGGTCCGTGACCGGTTGCGCGCCGGTGTCGCGCCGGCCCGGGCGGTCGCCGAGACGGTCACCTCGGTGGCCGCGGCGGCACCCGGCTCACGGCTCAACGTGCTGCTCACCGACGGGCACACGGTGGTCGCCAGCGCGGCCGGGCACGCCCTGTCGTTGCGGGCCACACCCGCGTCGGTGCTGCTGGTCTCCGAGCCGCACGACGACGAACCGGGGTGGCGCGAGGTGCCCGACGGGCAGCTCGTGCAGGCCACCGCGACCGAGCTACGCCAGCAGGCACTGGCCGCGTGGTGAGGCGGGCCGACGAGGCACCACCGGGCGTGCGCGGGATTGCACGCACCTGTCAGACACGACGGAAGGGGACAGCAGATGGGCGCTGAGCCGCTCGAGATCCACCTCGACGACCGGGACCTCAGCCGTAGCCTGCGACGGGACGTCCGCATCGGGTTGACCGCGGCGGCCAAGTGGCTGCCGCCGAAGTGGTTCTACGACGCCCGGGGCAGCGAACTCTTCGACGAGATCACCCGACTGCCCGAGTACTACCCGACCCGGGCCGAGCGGGCCGTGCTGGCCGAGCGGGCGGTGGAGATCGCCGAACTGACCGGCGCGAAGACCCTCATCGAGCTGGGTTCCGGTTCCTCGGAGAAGACCCGCCTGCTGCTGGACGCCTTCACCCGGCGCGGCGGTCTCGGCACCTTCGTGCCACTGGACGTCTCGGTCAGCGCGCTGGCCGGCTCCACGGCCGCCCTCGCCGCCGACTACCCGGGGCTGCGGGTGCGCGGCATCGTCGGGGACTTCACCCGCCACCTGGATCGACTGCCGACCGGCGGGCGGCGGCTGGTCATCTTCCTCGGTGGCACGATCGGCAACCTGCTGCCTGTCGAACGGGCCGAGTTCGTCGCCGCGATGCGCGCCGCGCTGGAGGCGGGCGACTGGCTGCTGGTCGGCACCGACCTGGTCAAGGACCCGGCGGTGATCGTGCCCGCGTACGACGACGCGGCCGGGGTGACCGCCGAGTTCAACCGCAACGTGCTGCGGGTGCTCAACCGGGAACTCGACGCCGACTTCGACCCGGCGGGGTTCGCTCATGTCGCGCTCTGGAACCCGGAGCAGGAGTGGATCGAGATGCGGCTGCGGGCGCGACGGTCGATGCGGGTGACGGTGCTCGACCTGGACGTCGACTTCGCCGCCGGTGAGGACCTGCGGACCGAGGTGTCGGCGAAGTTCCGCCCGGAAGGCATCTCGGGCGAACTGGCCGCCGCGGGTCTCCGGACCGAGCGGTTCTGGACCGACCCGGACGGCCTGTTCGGGGTGACCCTGGCCCGCGCCGTGTGAGCGGTCGTCGGCCGACCCGGATGATCCGCCGCCGGACGATCGGCTAGGCTGGGCGCAGCGAAGGGGAGTAGCCCATAACGTCGTGGTCGACATACTGGCGCGTCACGCGCCCGGCCACCCGGCCTCGTTCGGCGAGGCGGGCGAGACCTTCGACCCAGGCTGTTGCGGCCGGGTCGAGGGCGTCCCCACACCTTCCCCCGGCCTGATCCGGGAAGGACATCATGGACGGGTTCCTCGCCGCGCTGGTGATCAGCTTCGGTGTCATCTTCGTGGCCGAACTGGGAGACAAGTCCCAGCTCATGGCGCTGGCCTTCGCCACGAGGTACCGCACGTTGCCGGTGCTGATCGGCATCACCGTCGCCACCACCCTGGTGCACCTCGCCTCGGTGGCGATCGGCCACGGCCTCGGCGCGACCCTGCCGACCGGCTGGATCTCGCTGCTGGCGGGTCTGGCCTTCCTCGGCTTCGGCGCGTGGACGCTGCGGGGCGACCGGCTCACCGCCGACGACGAGCGTCGCGCCGCCCGCGGCGGCAGGTCGGCCGTGCTCACCGTCGGCGTCGCGTTCTTCCTCGCCGAACTGGGTGACAAGACGATGCTCGCCACCATCACGCTGGCCACCCAGTACGGCTGGTTCGGCACCTGGATCGGCTCGACCGTCGGCATGGTCGCGGCCGACGCGTTGGCGATCGTCGCCGGCCGGCTGCTCGGCCGGAAACTGCCGGAACGAACCATCAGGTACGGCGCCGCCACGCTCTTCGCCGTCAGCGGTGTCTGGCTCATCGTCGACGCGTTGATCCAGCTGCGCTGAGCGCCGTCGACACCCGCGCCGCGACCGCGCTGACCGGGTTCACTCGTGCGCCCCGGGCGTCGACTACCCGGATCCAGGCCGGGTAAGGCGCCGGGGTGGACGTCGAGGTCATCCTCCAACGGGGCCACCAGCTGCTGGTGACCGGGGTCGAGTTGGTGGGCGCGTTCGTCATCGTCGTCGGTGCGGCCCTGGCCGCGCTGCGGTTCGTGGTCGACGGGCTGCGCCACCGCGACGCCGCCGTGTTCACCCGGATCCGGCTGTCCCTGGGGCGGTTCCTGACCCTCGGCCTGGAGTTCCAGTTGGCGGCGGACATCCTGCGTACCGCGTTGTCGCCGACCTTCGCGCAGATCGGCCAACTGGCCGCCATCGCCGCCATCCGGACGGTGTTGAACTACGTGCTGGACCGGGAGATCGAACACGAGCAGCGGCAGGTCGACGACCGATGAGATCGCTGCTGTCCGCGCTCATCACGGCCTTCGGCGTGCTCGGCGCGACCGTGGCGCTGCTGACCACCGGCTCCCGCGCGACGGCCCTGGGGGTGCTGCTCGACATGCTGCTCGCCGCCGGCCTGCTGCGGCTGGCCGGGGAGCAGTCCTGGACGGAGATCGCCGTGCTGGTGGCGATCGTGGCGCTGCGCCTGCTGGTGCGTACCGCGCTGACTGCGGATTTCCGCCGGCGGTCGCGAGACGGGAAACGCCCGGCCGAGCGGGTCGACCGGGCGTTTCCCAGGTGAGTGAGCGGGCGCGGTCAGCCGGCCGGTTTCTGGTAGACGTCCGGCACGCCGTCCTGGTCCTGGTCGACCTGCTCCTTGAGGGCGATGGCCCGGTACACCTTGTTGCGCCGCCGTAGCACCACGGTGGCCAGCAGCGCCGAGATCAACGAGCCGGCCAGCACCGCCGCCTTGACGTTGTCGCCCTCGGTGCCGGCGGAGCCGAAGGCCAGCTCGCCGATGAGCAGCGACACGGTGAAGCCGATACCGGCCAGGAACGACACGCCGAGCAGGTCCGACCAGCTGATGTCCTCGTCCAGGCTGGCCCGGGTGAACCGGGCCAGCAGGAAGGTGGAGCCGAGGATGCCGACGCACTTGCCGACGACCAGGCCGAGGACGATGCCGAGGACGATCGGGTCGGTGACCACCGCGGCGAGGTCCGCGCCGCGCAGCGAGACGCCGGCGGCGAAGAACGCGAAGACCGGCACCGCGAAGCCGGCCGAGACCGGTCGCCACACGTGCTCCAGGTGCTCGGCGAGACCGGGCATCGGGCGACGTGCGTCGCCGCCCTTGCCGGCGAGCACCGGCACGGTGAAGCCCAGCAGTACGCCGGCCACGGTGGCGTGCACGCCGGAGGAGTGCACCAGGGTCCAGGCCACCACGGCGAGCGGGATGAGCGCCCACCACCAGGTGCGGCGGCGCTGCACCAGCAGGCCGAACAGGGCGATCGGCACCAGCGCGCCGAGCAGCGGGAGCACCGAGAAGTCGTCGGTGTAGAACACCGCGATGATGGTGATGGCCAGCAGGTCGTCGACCACTGCCAGGGTGAGCAGGAAGGCCCGCAGCCCCTGCGGGAGGTAGGCCCCGATCACGGCCAGCACCGCCAGCGCGAACGCGATGTCGGTGGCGGTGGGGATCGCCCAACCGCGCAGTCCGTCACCACCACCGGCGACGTTGACGGCCACGAAGATCAGCGCCGGCACGACCATTCCGCCGACCGCCGCCACCACAGGCAGCGCAGCCCGCCGCGGGTCACGCAATTCACCGGCGACGAACTCGCGCTTGAGCTCCAGCCCGACCACGAAGAAGAAGATGGCCAGCAGGCCGTCGGCGGCCCAGGTGGCGAGGTCGAGGTCGAGGTGCAGCGCCTCGCCGCCCGACCAGGGCACCCACCGCCCCAGCGCCGCGTAGGCGTCACCCCATGGTGAGTTCGCCCAGACCAGCGCGATCACGGCACCGAAGAGGAGCAGGGCGCCACCGACTGTCTCGGTGCGCAGCACGTCGGCCAGGAAGCGCGCCTCCGGCCAGGAGGTACGGGCGAACAGGCGGCTCACGCCGCGGCGCTCAGGGCGCGGGTTCTGGTCGGTCATACGTGGGGTCCACCTCGTCCGTCGGAGGGCAGCACGGCACCATCGCCGACCAGGCTTCCCGGCACACCCGTGCAAGACCCTATCCAGAGCCGACGGCCGTCGCGAGCGGAGCCGACGCGACTCTTCCCACAGGACGGAGCCGAGCCGCCCGGAGCGCTCGGCGACGACATCGCATTTTTTCCGGATCGGAGCGATTCCGACGGACCGTCGGTCCGGTTGGTCACTGCGGACGAGATCGGCTATTCAGAAAATACCTAACTCCGGACATAAGCCGCATGAGCCGCTTTAATGGTTTCACGAGATTGAGTCGACCTTGGGGGTTTTCGTGAAGTTCTTTGGCGTTACCGGCCCGGTACGGAGGCCCGCCTGATGGACCTGTACCGCCAACTACGCCTGGTGCGCCGGCACTGGTGGATCGTCCTGGTCACCCTCATGGTGGCGCTGGGCGTGACCGCGCTGGTCACCGTGCGGGCCCAGCCTCGTTACGTCGCTTCGGTCACCTTCTTCGTCACCACGCCGAGCCAGGGCGTCACCGACGCCTACCAGGGCGGGCTCTTCCTCCAGCAGCGGGTGAAGTCGTACGCGGAGCTGCTGACCAGTGACCGGTTGGCGCAGGCCGCGGTCTCCGACAGCCAGCTCGGGTTGACCGCCGAGGAGATTCAGCGCCGGGTCAGCACCTCCACCGAGACCGGTACCGTGCTGCTGCGGGCGTCGGTGACCGACACCGACCAGACCCGGGCGTTGCGGGTGACCGAGGCGCTCTCGGCGAAGTTCGTCGAACTCGTGCAGAAGGTCGAGACGCGACCGGACGGCAGCCCCGGGCCGATCAAGATCGAAGTGGTGAGTGGACCGCGGGTGACCCCCACGCCGGTGTCGCCGCAGCCGGTGCGCAACACCGCGATCGGCGCCCTGCTCGGCCTGCTGGGCGGCATCGGCCTGGCGCTCCTGCGCGGCATGGCCGACGTCCGGCTGCGCGACGCGGCCGGGCTGCAGCGGGTGACCGGCAGTCCGCTGCTCGGTGAGATCCCGATCGACACCAGCGCCCGGTCGGCCCCGCTGATCGTCGGCGAGGCCGCCACCTCGGCGCGCGCCGAGGCCATCCGCAAGCTGCGCACGAACCTGCGCTTCGTCGACGTGCACGAGCCGGCCCGGGTCATCGCCGTCACCAGTGCCCTGCAGGGCGAGGGCAAGACCACCCTGTCGTGCAACCTGGCGATCGCCCTGGCCGAGGCGGGTTGGCGGGTCCTGCTCGTCGACGCCGACCTGCGCCGACCGAAGGTCGGCGACTACCTGGGCATCGACCGGGGCGTGGGGCTCACCGACGTGCTCGTCGGCGACGTGCAGGTGGGCGACGTGGTCCAGCGCTGGGGGGACAAGTCGCTGCTCGTGCTGCCCAGCGGCTCCGCGCCACCCAACCCGAGCGAACTGCTCGGCTCCAAGGCCATGTCGGACCTGCTGCTCGCCCTTCGGGAGTCCGCCGACATCGTCATCATCGACACCGCGCCGCTGCTCGCGGTCACCGACGGTGTGGTGGTCGCGGTGCAGGCCGACGGCGCACTGCTGGTCACCCAGCAGGGACGCACCTCGCGCGCCCAGGTCGCCGCGGCCGCCCGGGCCCTGCACTCGGTGTCGGTGCGGCTGCTCGGCTGCGTGCTGAACATGGCCCGGGTGCCCAAGGCCGAGGCGTACCAGTACGAGGCGTACCGGGTGGTGGCCGCCGCGAGTGGTGGTCAGTCGGTGCCGACCGACCGGAGCAGGGCCGGCCGGCATGCCGAGCGGGCCCACGCCGGCGAGGTGAGCGACCACACGCAGGAACTCACCCGGCTGTCCCGATGAGCGTCGCCAGTGGCCGCAGCGCCCGGTCGATCTCCTCCGCGCAGCGGCGGAAGTCCTCCGGGGTGCCGCCCACCGGGTCCTGGAGTCGTCGGCGTCCCCGGGGCGGGTTGCAACCGTCCCCGGGCCAGGGCCGCGGCGGCCACCGCGGCCCGGACCGGATCGTCCTGCTCGGTCCCCGCCGGCTCGGCCGCCGCGGCGAGCCGGCCGAACTGGCGCAGCGTGAACGTCCGATGCAGCGCGGCCGGTGCCAGCGCGGTGCAGATCGAGCGCTGGCGCCGGGTGGCGGTGCACCAGCACCGCCCCGGTGAGGTGTTCCGGCAGCAGCCGTCGGCTGCGGAACGACGTCGGGTCGTCACCGGTCTCGGCGGCGATCGCCGCCGCGTACGGGTGCATGGCCAGGCCCTCGACGGCGTCGGTGCCGGCGCTGGCCACCGTCACCGGTTGCCCGGCGAGCAGGCGACGCGCGGCGAACTCGGCCATCGGTGACCGGCACAGGTTGGCGTGGCAGACGAACAGCACCCCGCTGAGCATGTGGAACCCCCTGGACGACGCGGTCGCGGGCGGTGGCGCCGCGACGACGGGCGGTCGCCGGCGGCGTCCACCCGATGAGGGGTTGCCGAGATCGTACGCAGTCGTCGCGTCCCCGGTCCCGGGCGGCGCGCCGAACCGGTACGCGGAGACGGGGGTGTCCCGGTGCGAATCGGGATCGTGACGTACCACTTCCCACCGGAGCCGGCGTTCATTCCCGGCAGCCTCGCCGAGGAACTGGCCGCGCGGGGACACGAGGTACGGGTGCTGACCGGCTTCCCCGACTATCCGGGCGGGCACGTCTACCCGGGCTGGCGGCAGCGCTGGCACCACGAGACCCGCAGCCGGGGGCTGACCGTGCGGCGGGTGCCCCGGTACAGCACCGGCGACGTCACGGTACGGGGCCGGATGGCCTCCTGGCTCACCTTCGCCGGCAGCGCGGCGCTCGTCGGCCGGCGCTTCCTGGCCGGAGTGGACGTGCTGTACGTGCATCAGCCGCCGGCCGCCGTTCGCCTCGGCGGCGCTGCTCCGCCTGCTCGGCCCGGTGCCGCTGGTGCTGCACGTGCCGGACGTCTGGGCCGAACAGCTCCCCGACTCCGTCGACGACGGCAGGTGGGCGGCGCGGGTCCGGGCGGCCACGCTCCGGACCGGCCGCCCGCCGGGTCGCAGTGACCTCCCCTCGCTGCGGGACGCGGTGCTGGCGGACGGGATCGACCCGGCGCGGATCGGGTGGTGCTCAACTGGACCGACGAGCGGCCTTCCGTCCGGTGCCGGCCAGTCCGGCCGCCCGACGGCTGGTCCGCCGGGACGAGCGAGTGCGTCGTGATGCACGCCGGCACCATCGGCGCGCGGCAGGGGCTGGACACGGCGGTACGGGCGGCGGCTGCCCTGGGCGACACCGTGGACCTGGTCCTGGTGGGCTCGGGTGCCGAGGAGCGGCGGGTCCGCGGCCTCGCCGCCGAACTGCGGGCCGACAACGTCCGGTTCGTGGACCGGCGCTCCCCGTTGGACATGCCGGAGCTGTACGCCGCCGCCGACTACCAGCTGGTGATGGTGCGTGATCTGCCGGAGTTGCGCGGCAGCGTGCCGGCCAAGCTCCAGGCGGTGCTGTCGTGCGGGGCACCGGTGGTCGTCTCGGCCGGCGGCGACACCGCGGCCCTCGTCGAACGGGCTCGGGCGGGGCTGTCCTGCCCGCCGGAGGACTGGGCCAGCCTGGCGGACCGGTTCTGGCTGGCGGCGCAGATCCCCGTGCCGGCGCGGGTCGAGATGGGGCGGCGTGGTCGGGAGGCATACCTGCGGGAGATGTCGCTGCCGTCGGGCGTCGACCGGATCGAGGAACTGCTGCGCGAGGCGGCGGCCGGCGACACCGGGCACGACACGAGAGCCGAGCGGATCTCTCGTAACGCCTGATTCCGTCATTAACGCACCCGAATCTCCGTTAGGTGCTAGGAACAATGTGGTCTTCTGTCCGTTTCGAGAAGGGGTATGACGTGACGCAGAGCGAGAGCCCTCGTCGGCGGCGTGGTCGGTCCCGCCGTCGTCGGCGCGCCCGACTGCGTCGCGTCCTGCTGACCACGTTGGTGGTCGGCTCGCTGCTGCTGGGCCTCGCCGGCTGGGTCGGCTTCCGGGGCTGGCAGGCCCGCGCCCACCTGGTCAACGCCGCCGGTCTGGCCGGTGAGCTGAGCGCCCATCTGGTCGGTGGCGACACCGCCGCGCCCAGCGGACCCTCGCCGCCCTGCAGGAGCGGTCCGGGGCGGCGCGGCGGGCCACCGCGGATCGGATGGTGGCTCGGCCGGCAGGCCCCGGTCGCCGGGGCGAACCTCACCGCGGTTCGGCAGATCGCCGTCGCCATCGACGACCTGGCGCGCCAGGCGTTCCGGCGTGCTGCGCGTCGACCTCGGCGGGCTGGTGCCGCAGGAGGGTCGGCTGGACCTGACCGGCCTGCGTGCCGTCACCGACGATCTGGTCGCGGTGCACGCCGAGGTGCAGCGGACCCGCACGGAACTGGCCGAGGTCTCCGACGACCGGCTGGTCGGGCAGGTCCGGCGCGCCCTGGCGGAGCTGCGCGGCGAGATCGACCGGTTGGCCGCGATGACCTCGGCGGCGGACCGGGCGAGCCGCCTGTTGCCGCCGCTGCTCGGCGTGGACGGGCCACGACGTTACCTGCTGGTGTCGCAGAACTCCGCGGAGCTGCGCGCGACCGGCGGCATGTTCGGCGCGTACGCGGTGATCGAGGCGAACAAGGGCCGGGTCAAGATGGGTGCCCAGGGCAGCAGCTCGAGCCTCGGCCGGTTCGCCGAGCCGCTGAAGATCCCGGCGGAGGTGCGTGCCCTCTGGGGTGAGCTACCCGGCATCTACCCGGCGGACGTCAACCTCAGTCCGCACTTTCCGACCGCCGCCGCGCTGTACCGGGAGATGTACCGGCGGCACACCGGGGAGAAGGTGGACGGCGTCCTCGCCGTCGACCCGGTGGTGCTGTCGTACCTGCTCAAGGCCACCGGGCCGGTGCGGGTGCCGGGCGGGGTGGCGTTGAGCGCGGAGAACGCGGTCCGGACCCTGCTCAGCGACACCTACCAGCGGATGAGCCCGGGAGAGCAGGACGGCTTCTTTGCCGGGGCGGCGGCCACGGTGTTCGACACGCTTTTCGCCCGTAACATCCATCCGAATGGGTTGTTGTCCGCATTCGACCGCTCTGTACAAGAACGTCGGATACTGTTCTGGAGTGCCCGACCGGAGGAACAACGGACACTCGGCGACAGCCGGATGGCCGGGGCGCTTCCGGAACAGGACAGCGTGCCGACTGTCGGCGTGTTCCTCAACGACGGCAGCGGCGCGAAGCTCGGCTACTACCTGCGGCAGACCGCCGACCTGAGGGTCGGCGACTGCCACGCCGACGGCCGCCGCGAGTTGAGCCTCCGGGTGACGCTCCGGTCCACCGCACCGGCCTCGGGGCTCAGCGAGTCGGTTCTCGGTCTCGGTCAGGCCGGGGATCCGTACACCGTCCGGACCCTGGTGTCGGTGTACGGCCCCACCGGCGGGGCGGTGCTCGACACCCGACTCGACGGTGCCGAGACCTCGGTGGGCAACGGCACCGAGCGGCGGCGGCAGGTCGCCACCGTGAACGTCGAGGTCGGACCGGGCGGGACCCGCACGTTGGAGGTCTCGCTGCTGACCGGCAAGACGGACCACGGTACGGCCGAGCTGTGGCTGACCCCGACCGCCACCCCATGGACCACCCATGTTGTCACCGCACCAAGCTGTTCTCAGTAGGAGGGAACGAACCATGCGGCTATCCCGCATCATCATGGCGCTCACGGTCGGTCTGGCCGTGGTGGCCGTGCCGGCTGCGGCGGGGGCGGCGCAACCGCAGCCGCAGCCGTCGCCGACAGTCACCGATCCGCCCCAGCCACCGCCGTATCCGCCGGTGCTGGCGTCGCTGACGGTGAGTCGACCCACCGTCTTCATCGGTGAGACCGTCATCCTCACCGGCCGCAACTTCGGGCCGAACGAGACGGTGGACATCGTCGTCTCGGTGTCGCCGCTGGCCGCGCCGGCCGCGGGTACGGCACGGCGCAGCGACGGCAGCACCGTCGCCATGGCACCGGTGGCCTTCCAGGCCAGCGCGCCGTTGAGCTTCACCGCCCGGACCAACTCCGACGGGGTCTTCACCCGGCGGTACACGCCCTCGGTGACCGGTCTGCTCACCTTCACCGCGACCGGCCGCGAATCCGGCCGTACCGCCTCGACCCAGCTGCGGGTGCTGCCCAAGAAGAAGCCGCATCTGCCGGTCACCGGCAGCAGCCTGGACACGCCGATGAAGGTCGGCGGCGGGCTCGTCGCCGCCGGTGCCGTTCTGCTGCTCGGCACGCTGGCCTGGCGGCGGCGCAACCGCTTCGGTGCGGGTGGCGCGAGCTGACCCACCATTCCGGGCAGGGCCCGGAGACCAAGGTACCGGTGCCCGCCGCTCCCTCCGACGGGCACCGGTACCGTTGCGCCCTCCAGGCTGTGCGCCAGCACCGCCTCGGAGACCCGGCGGAACCCGTCGATCTCCGCCCCGGCCCGGGTCTCGGTGGCGCCGCGCGCCCTCGGATACGGTCCGTCACCACCGTCCGGTGCACCGCGGTTCGTCGCCAGCTCGGGCCCGGGTTCGACGCCCGGTCGACTGATCCGTCCCGCCTCCTGGCGCGTACCCCTCGGTAGGGGACCGTGAAAGGGGAGACCGATGGCCGGATCGGTGCGGAACGGACAGGATCGAACACCAGCCGGGTCAACCCCGGTGTCGCAGGTCGAGGTGTCACCGCCGACGCCCGCCGACGTTCAAACGGCACCACCGAATCGGCCGAGCTGGTCGCCGGCTGCCCGGCTGCTGGTCGCCGCCGCGGTACTGGTGGTGGGTCTGGGAGCGGTCGCGGTCGTGGCGATCCTCTCCGACCCGCACCGGCTCGGCCTGGTCTTCTCCGGTGGAACGAACCCGGTGGCCGGCGCGACCGCCGCGCCGGACGACGCCAGCGGACTGGGCGGTGCCGCCCGGGCCGCGCGGGAAAGCCCCGAGCAGGTGCGGACCGCACCGTTGCACGATCGACGGCGGGCCAGCTTCGAGCTGGTCGACGGGCTGGACCGCGTCGACCTGCGGGTCATCGAGTTGGGGGAGGAGCTGTACCGCGTGGTCAGCCCCGCCGGGTCCGGCGCGCGGGCCCGTCCGGAACTGGTGGGCGATCGGATGGCACTGCGGATGGAGCGGGTCGGCGAGCAGCCGGGCACGGTCGAGGTGCTGCTCAACGCCCGGGTGTCCTGGCACCTGCGGCTCACCGGCGGGGCCGCCGAGCGACGAGTGGACCTGCGTGCCGCCCGGCTGTCCGGACTGGAGCTGGTGGGTGGTGCGACCCGGACCGACCTTCGACTGCCCAGCGTCGACGGACCGCTCGTGGTGCGGGTCACCGGTGGGGTCAACCAGCTCGACGTCACGGTCACCGACGGCGTGCCGGTACGCGTCCGGGCCGGCTCCGGTGCCGGAGCCGTCGAGGTGTACGGCGAGCGTCGCGACGGCGTCGCCCCGGGTACGGTGCTCGGCTCGGCGGGCTGGGACCGGGCCGCCGGACGGATCTTCCTGGACCTGGTGGCCGGTGCCAACGTGGTGACCGTACGCGGCGGCTGAGCCTGCTCTCCCGGGTGCGCCCGCTCGCCGACGAGCGGGCGGGCGACCGGGTCGGGCGTAGAGTCGAGTCGTGGAGCGTGCCGAAGCGATGCCAGCGCAGACCCGACCACCCGGCGTGGCGACGGTCGATCCCGGCAGCGTGTTGCTGCCCGGCCACGACGTGCCGCTGGGCCGCTACACCACGGTGCGCCGGCTCCTGCCGCAGCGCACCCGCCGGCTGGTCGGGGCCTGGTGCTTCGTCGACCATTTCGGACCCGACGACGTGGCCGAGCGGCCCGGCATGGAGGTGCCGCCGCACCCGCACACCGGCCTGCAGACCGTGACCTGGCTGCTCGACGGCGAGATCCTGCACCGCGACAGCCTCGGTAACCAGCAGCCGATCCGTCCCGGTCAACTGAACGTGATGACCTCGGGTCACGGCATCGCCCACTCCGAACGCTCACCGGTGCGGCATCCGCCCCTGATGCACGGGGTGCAGTTGTGGGTGGCGCTGCCGGACGGGGCCCGGGCCGGCGCTCCCGACTTCGCCCACCACGCCGAGCTGCCCCGGTGGCGCGACGGGGACCTCGACGTCACCCTGCTGGTCGGGGAACTCGCTGGGGAACGCTCACCGGCGCGGGTGCACACCCCGCTGCTCGGCGCGCAACTGGAACTGGCCGGGCCGGCGCCCGCCGGACTGCCGCTGCGGCGTGACTTCGAGTACGCGCTGCTGGTCCTCGACGGTGCCGGCGAGGTCGACGGCCTGCCGCTGAGCCCCGGTGCGCTGCTCTGGCTCGGCTCGGGACGGGACTCGCTGAGCCTGCGTGGTGAGCCGGGCAGCCGGTTGATGCTGCTCGGTGGCACACCGTTCGAGGAGCCGCTGGTGATGTGGTGGAACTTCGTCGGTCGGGACCACGACGAGATCGTCGCCGCCCGCGAGGACTGGATGGCCGGCCGGCGGTTCGGGGTCGTCGCCGACGACCCGGACCCGCCGCTGCCCGCACCGGCGCTGCCCACCGTCCGGCTCAAGGCCCGCGACCGTTCCGGCGGCTTCCACGGCTAGTGCGGTGTCAGCTCAGGCGGGGTGCTCGAGGTCGCGAACCAGGGGTGCGAGCAGCCTTTCGACGGACATCCGGGCGACGAGCCCGTTGCGGAGGCCCGCGAGCGTGCTGGACGAGGTGAAGAGCGCCCGGGCGAACTGCCGTGACTGCCGCTGTGCTCGCTCGACCCGCCGCTTCCGCCGCCGCTCGTAGAGGCGCAGCGCGGTGGGCACGTGGCCGGCGTCGCACCGGCTGAGCTCGTCGGCCGGTGCCGCCGCCGACTCCAGTGCCATCGAGGCACCCATTCCGGCGGTCGGCAGAAAGGCCGCGGCGGCGTCCCCGACCAGCGCCACCCGGCCGCGCACCCACCCGGTGGAGCGCACGTCGGTCATGGGCCACAGCCGACGCTCGTGATCCGCGCCGGGCAGCAGCCGGTCGGCGGGCAGGCCCGCTCCGGTGAGGGTCCGGTGCAGCCATGCCCTGGCCTGCGGGCCCCGCACGGTGTCCGAGGGGCCGCCGACGATCAGGCACACCCGACCCTGGCACGGGTAGCAGCCGACGAAGCTGCCGGCTCCCCAGAACTCCAGCGTCTCACCGGCGGTGCCCGGGTGGTCTGCCGACTCGATCCACCAGGTCGCGCAGGTCCATCCCGTGTCGTGCCGGGGCTGGGGCCCGAGGAGCGCGGTGCGCACCGCGGATCCGATGCCGTCGGCACCCACCAACAGGTCGGCCCCGATGGTGGTTCCGTCGTCGAGACGAGCATCGACGCCGGTGCGGCGCTGCTCCAGAGCCACGACGCGACCCGTTCGGTGCTCCACCTGATCGCAGACCGTGGCCAGCATCGCGACGAGGTCGCCGCGGGGCAGGATGCCCAGGTATCCGTGGCGGGCGATGCGGGGAGGCGGCCCGGAGGTGGTGAGCAGGGCCCCGGACCCCGACCGCGCCGTGTAGCGCCGCATCGGAAGCCCCCGCTCGACCAGCCGGTCGTGGACGCCGACCGCGTGTAGCACCCGGGTCCCGTGCGGCCACAGTGCGAGCGCGAAGCCGTCGTCGCCGCCGTGACCGGGATCGACCACGGTGATCTGGTGGCCCCGGGGACGCAGCAGCGCCGCGAGTGTCAGCCCGGCGACACCGCCGCCGGCGATCAGCACCTTCACGACGCCTCCAGGTGACGATCGCTGGGCCGGGCAAACGCCTCCGCCCGGCGCACCTCCGGTGGCGACGGGACGGCACCCGCTGATCGGCCGGTCGAGGTCCCTCCCGCTGCCACGCCGATGACGGCCAGCAGCGCGTCCAGGGTGTCCAGGACAGCGGTCAGCCGCCAGGAGGAGACGATGTCGAACGCGTGCTGGCCGCCGGGCAGTTCGAGGTGGACCACCGGCTGCGACGACTCGGCCCGCAGCTTCCCCGCCAGGGCACGCGCCGTGCCGGCGGAGGTGTAGTTGTCCAGGCTTCCGTGCGCGATCAGAAAAGGCGGTGCCTCGGATGCCGGCAGCGCGAACGGGGTCGACGTGACCGCCTCGTCGGCGCCGCGGCCGTAGTAACGGCCGTAGTAGCCGTAGAGGCAGACCGCCGCGGCAGGCCGTTCTTCGGGCTTCGCGCGCAGCGCGTAGAGAGAGGTCAGATGGGCCCCTGCGGAGCTACCCGCCAGCACGACCGTCGTAGCGTCCGCGCCGTGCTCTCCGGCGTGCGTACGCGCCCAGGCCATCGCGGCCTCGGCGTCGGCGAGGTGCTCCTCGAAACCCGCCCCGGGGCGCAGCCGGTACGTCGCGCTCACGCACACCCAGCCGCGTGCGGCGAGGTGGTGCAGCAGGCCTCGAGCCTCCCAGTTCTTGCTGCCCGAGAAGTAGCCGCCGCCGTGGAAGTAGACCAGAACCGGGCCACCCGTGGGTCGGTCCCGGCGGCGCAGGACGTCGAGGCGCTGACGCCGGTGGTCGCCGTAGCGCAGGTTGCGCAGGCGCCGCACGGAACGGGGTCGGATCGGAAGCGGGGTGAGGGCGGTCCGCCACCAGCTTCGCCGAGCCGGTGCGCGGTCCATGCCGGCCGCTCGCAGTGCGGCCTCGGCGACGGACCTCGAACGGGCGGCCCGGCGGGTCAACAGGATCAGCATCACCGCGGTCGCCACCGCGCCCGCCAGCAGGACGCCCGACAGCACGTCGGTGCGCAGGTCTCCGCTCCAGATCGCCGCGGCCGTCGAGGCCGCGAGCAGCGCCAGGACCAGGTGCGGCACCTCGTTCACGACCATCCCGGCCAGGAAGGCGGCCCGCGCCAGCAGCCGTGGTCGAGCGGGTGGGACCAACGCGGCGGTGGTGGCCAGGCCGAGCACGAGGACGTGCACCAGGTAGTCGTTCGACACAGGCTCCTCCTCTACAGATGTCGAGGCCTGCTACTCTACACCTGTAGAGCAACAGGAGGGGAAGCCCATGGTGACCGAGCGTCGGACCGTGATCGCGGATGCGGCGATCACCACGCTGGCCAGGGCAGGTGGACGTGGACTCACCCACCGGGCCGTGGACCGGCAGGCGGGGCTTCCGATGGGCTCCACCTCCTACTACTTCCGTACCCGGGCGGACCTGCTCCGGGCGGCCGTCGATCGGCTGGCCGAGCTGGACGAGGCGGCCATCGCCCCCGCCACGGCCGGTACGCTCGCCGCAGACCTCGCGCGCGTGCTCGACCGGCTGCTCGGTGCCGACCGGGAGCGGCTCCTCGCCCGCTACGAACTGGCACTCGAATCCGTACGACGCCCCGAGCTGCGTGGGTTCCTGGCGGCCGGCACGCACCGGGTGCGTGGTGCCGTCGAGCAGCGACTCCGCGAGCGGGGCGTGACGAGCCCACGGGAGGTGGCTGACGCCGCGCTCGCGCTCATCGACGGACTGCTCCTCGCCGAACTCACCGCGACCGAGGGACAGCAACGCGGCCGCGCCGAGCTGGAAGGCACCCTCGCGAGGCTGGTGGGCGCCGAGTGACCCCAGGCCGACCGGACCAGCCGACGACCACCGATTCGACAGTCGAGAATTCTGTACTGGAGGGCCCATGCGCCGACTCACCTACTACGTCGCGAGCACCCTCGACGGCTTCATCGCCGGCCCGGACGGCGGTGACCCGAGCGGGCAGAGCTACTTCCCGGTGCCAGCCGACCTGATCGACTACATGGTGACGAATTTTCCGGAGACGTTGCCCGCGCCCGCCCGTGCCGCACTGGGCGTCGAGGGGCCGGCGAAGGTCTTCGACACCGTGCTCGAGGGCCGGGCGTCCTATCAGCTCGGCTTGGACGCCGGGCTGGACGACGTCTACCCGCACCTGCGCCACCTGGTGTTCTCGACGACCCTGCCGGTGACCGAGGGCACCGCCGTCGAGATGGTCCGCACCGACGCCCTCGACCGGGTCCGCAGCCTCAAACAGGACGGCAGTGCGCTGGACATCTGGCTGGTCGGTGGCGGGACGTTGGCCCACAGTCTGCTGCCCGAGATCGACCGGCTCATCATCAAGCAGCACCCGTCCGTGATCGGGTCAGGCATCCCGATGTTCGCCGGGCCGTTCCAGCCCACCCTGTTCGTCCCCGTTGATGCCACGGCGCTCGATTCCGGGGTATGCGTACTGACGCTGGACCGCCGCTGAGGTCTGGGACCCGGCAGCCAGGTGCGGTCCGGCGAAACCCGGCCTACTCACCCTGGGCGCGGGTAACAGCCGCCCATGCCCACCACGGTTGCCACGATCGAGGACAGGAAGCGGTTGGCGCGCCGGCTCGCCGGCAGTGGCCGGGGCTTCGCCGAGCAGTACGGCTTCCGGGTCACCAACAACCCGTCCAGCCTGTTCCAGCTGCTCTGCCTGTCGGTGCTGCTGGCCCGCCGGGGGGATTTCCGGCGGGCCGTCGACGGTGCGCACGCGCTGCCCGACGCGGGCTGGGACAGCGCGGCCCGGTTGTCCAGTTCATCCCGCTCCGATCGGGTCAGGACGCTGCGCGACAGCGGCCAGCGCGGTGACGTCGAGGCGCTGGCCGACCTGCTGGGCGAGTTGGCCCGTGCGGTCGTCGGGCGCTACCGGGGTGACCTGCGGCGGTTGCGGTCGGCGGCGCGCCGTGACCCGGCCGGGAGCGGGCGCTGCTGACCGCCCTGCCGGGGGTCGACGACCGGGTCGCCGACCCGTTCCTGCGCAGTGCAGGCGTTGTGGGGCGAGGTCGCGCCGGTCGCCGACCGGCGGGCCCTGACGGCGGCCCGACGGCTCGGACTGGGGCGCTCGGCTGAGGATCTCGCCGGGCTGGCCGGCGGCCGCGAGTCGGAGCGGCTCGCCTGGCTGGTCGGCGCGCTGGCCCGGGTCGATCTGGAGGGCGATACGCCGAGCTGACAGGATGAGCCCCTTTGTCGGCACCCACTGTCCGTTCGGCTGATGGCGTGCGGTAAACTCGTCGCAGTAGCACGCAGCCACCCGGTTCGGGTGGCTGTCGGCCGCCTGGTGGCCGCGACCCGGTTCGGGCGCACACCGTCGCCAGGGCAGGCGGTTACGCAGGGGCGCCCCCGGCTGCGGTTCGCGGCCGGGGCGCCCCTGTCCACGGGCCCGGTGTGAGCCGCCGTTACCGGCGGGCAGCCCCCTAGATGCCGCGCAGATGCTGTGACACCCGCTGGTGCCGTTTGTCGCGCCCCTGGGCGCCGCGCTGCGCGTCGGTGATCTCGGGCGCCGCGTCGATGCCGGCCGACCGGGCCACCTGGTTGCCGTTGGCGTAATCCACCGGAGGCAGCGCCCGCAGGGCCCGCAGTACCTCCGGCGGCGCCCCTTCCCGCTCGGCCTCGCGCAGCACCTCGTCCTTCCCGGCGGGGTAGTCCAGGCTGGACAGGTACTGCAGGACGTCGGCGTAGCTCGCCATGGTGTCGACTCCTCCCGGGCCTCGATCCGGCCACGACCGGGCGCGGATACCCGACGCGGGGCAGCTCACGCGCCTGGTCCGACGAAAATGCGGTCGCCGTTTCCGTACCGGTCGGGTGGGTAAGCGCCGGCCGGAGGGGGTACGCGATGAACTACGACACGTTCGTCGACCAGGTCGCCCAGCGCACCGCCGCCTCGTCGTCGCGGGCGGCGGAGCTGATCCGGGCGACGCTGGAAACGCTGGCCGAGCGGCTGACCGGTGGCGAGGTGCTGGACCTGGCCGTTCAGCTACCGGCCCCGCTGCGGCTGCCGATGCGCCCGACACCGGACATCGAGGCGGCGGAACGGTTCGGTGCCGCCGAGTTCGTCGCCCGGGTGGCCGTGCGTGCCGGGGTGGCCGAGCCGGCCGCCCGGGACGCGGTCCGGGCCGTCTTCACGACGCTGCGGGAGGCGGTGACCGGCGGAGAGTTCGACGAACTGGTGGTCCAGCTGCCCCGCGACTACCGCGACATGGTCGAACCCGCCCTGGCCCCCGGCGCGACGCTGCGCCGTCGTTGAGCCGTCGTCGCGTTCCGGTCGGTGCCGATGTCAGCCGACCGCTCCGCTGGCGCGTAGCTGGGCGACCCGGTTCCGGTCGAAGCCGGCCTCGGTGAGCACCTCGTCGGTGTGCTCACCCGGCCAGGGCGGCGGCCGACGGATCGCGGTCGGGGTGGCGGAGAACCGGGGCGCCGGCGCCGGCTGGACGACCCCGTCGCGGAGCACGAACGTCCTGCGGGCGGCCAGGTGCGGGTGCTCCGACGCCTCCTGCCAGTCCAGTACCGGCGCGGCGCAGGCGTCGGAGGCGGTGAGCAGCGCCGCCCACTCGTCCCGGGTACGGGTGCGGAACAGGCGCGCCCAGGCGGCCCGCAACGCCGGCCAGTTCGCCGGGTCGGTCCGGTCGATCGGCTCGTCCGGCGGGAGTGGGAAACCGGTGCGCCGGACCAGTTCGTCGTAGAAGCGTGGCTCCAGTGCGCCGACGGCGAGGTACCGCCCGTCGGCGCATTCGTAGGTGTCGTAGAAGGGCGCACCGCCGTCGAGCAGGTTGACCCCGCGCGGGGTGCGCCACATGCCGAGCTGGTGCAGCGCGTGGATCTGGGTGCTGAGCACCGCGACGCCGTCCACGACGGCCGCGTCCACCACCTGGCCGGTGCCGCCGCCGCGGACCGCGTACAGCGCGGAGACGACACCGAGCGCGAGCATCATGCCGCCGCCGCCGAAGTCGCCGAGCAGGTTCATCGGCGGCACCGGAGGCTCGCCGGCCCGCCCGATGCCGTGCAGCGCGCCGGTAAGCGCCAGGTAGTCGATGTCGTGTCCGGCGTACGGGGCGTTCGGGCCGTCCTGACCCCATCCGGTCATCCGGCCGTAGACGAGGGCCGGGTTGACCGCCTGGCAGTCGGCCGGGCCGACGCCGAGCCGCTCGGTGACCCCGGGCCGGAACCCCTCGATGAGGGCGTCCGCGGCGCCGACCAGGGCCAGTACCACCTCGCGTCCGTCGGCGGACTTCAGGTCGACTCCGATCGAGCGGCGTCCCCGGTTGAGCAGATCGGGGTGCGGGGTGCCGAAGGCCGAGGCGTCCACCTCGGCGACCCGGTCGACCCGGATCACGTCGGCGCCCAGGTCGGCCAGCATCATGGCGGCGAACGGCCCGGGGCCGATCCCGGCCAGTTCCACCACGCGTACGCCGGCCAGCGGGCCGGTCGCCAGGTCTTCGCTCACCGGGTCACGATAGGCGCTCGGATCGCCACCGGCGGGCCGCTCGTCGTGAGCGGAGCCACTGCGGCGGGCAGCGCCCCGCGTGGCGGGCGGAATTCGGCTGCCCTAACCTTGGCGGCACGAGGGGAGTACTTCCCACGAACCATGCCGGTCAGTACGGCGCGCCCGGAGCGCGCCTCGGGTGGTTGCCCACGAAACGTGGGTGAAGGAGACCTCGAACATGACACGGTGTTCGAGGAGGCCCCATGTCCGATTTGTCTGTCGCGGCCGGTCTGGATTCGGTAGGCACGCCCTCGCTGTGGGCGATCACGATCCTTGGCGTGCTCGCCCTGCTGGTGCTCGACTTCCTGGTGACCAGGCGCCCGCACGAGGTGTCGCTCAAGGAGGCACTCGGCTGGAGCGCCTTCTACATAGCCCTGCCCCTGGCCTTCGGCGCCTGGGTCTGGCACCGGTACGGCTCCGAACGGGGCTTCGAGTACCTCACCGGTTACCTGGTCGAGAAGTCACTGTCGGTCGACAATCTCTTCGTCTTCATGCTGCTGCTGGCCGCCTTCGCGGTGCCCACCGAGCTCGCCCAACGGGTGCTGCTGTTCGGCATCACCGGAGCGCTGGTGCTGCGCGGCATCTTCATCGCCCTCGGCGCCGCGGCCCTGCAGACCCTGGACTTCGCCTTCCTGATCTTCGCGTTGATCCTGCTGTTCACCGCCGCCAAGCTGCTCCGCGACGCGTTCACCGGGCACGAGCAGTCAGTGGACATCGGCACCATGCGCTCGGTGCGACTGCTGCGCCGGTTCATGCCGGTGGTCCACGAGTACCACGGCACCAAGATGACCGTGCGGGTCGACGGACGCCGGGCGCTCACCCCGCTCGCGCTGGTGGTGGTGGCGGTGCTCGCCACCGACGTGGTCTTCGCCGTCGACTCGGTGCCGGCGGTGTACGGCATCACCGAGGACCCGTACCTCGTCTTCGCCACTAACGCCTTCGCCCTGTTGGGCCTGCGGGCGCTGTACTTCGTGCTGCACGCGGCGCTGAGCCGGCTGGTCCACCTCACCTACGGTCTGGCGATCATCCTGGCCTTCATCGGCATCAAGCTCGGCCTGCACTGGGCGCACGGCATCTGGGAGGGCGTCCCGGAGATCCCCACCGTGGTCTCGCTGCTGGTCATCCTCGGCGTGCTGACCGTGGTCACGATCACAAGCCTGCGGGCCACCCGCAACGTGGTGCCGGGATCCAAGGAGGTCGTCACCGAGCGGAAGTGAGAGTTCCCGGCCCGGTGCGCCCGGGCCGGTCGAACCCGCCCGTGGCGGTGTGCGCCGTGGTAGGACTGAGCGGTGGGTATCGTCACACCGGGCTTCCAGGGTCGGCCGCGCGCCGACGCCGCGGATCTGCCACCCGGCCAGTACCTGACGCCGGACTTTCCCGTGCTCTCCGCCGGCCCGACGCCTCGGGTCCCGCGCGAGCAGTGGGAGTTCGTGATCAGCACCGAGACCGGTACGGAGCATCGGTGGAGCTGGGCCGAGATGATGGCGCTGCCGCAGGAGACGCCGACCGTCGACATCCACTGTGTCACCCGGTGGTCAAAGCTCGGCACCACCTGGCGGGGAGTCTCGTTGGACACGCTGCTCGACGGCGTGGAAACCGCCGCCGACTACGCCCTGGCCCACTCCTACGGCGGATACACCACGAACCTCCCGCTGGAGGACCTGCGTGACGGGCAGGCCTGGCTCGTGCACAGCTACGACGGCGACGACCTGCCGGCCGAGCACGGCGGGCCGGCGCGGCTGCTGGTACCGCACCTCTACTTCTGGAAGTCGGCCAAGTGGGCGCGCGGCATCCGTCTCACCGTCGAGGACACCCCCGGTTTCTGGGAGACCGCCGGCTACCACGACTACGGCGACCCGTGGCGTGAGCAGCGGTACCAGGGCGATTGACCGGGCGGATGAGCTGGCGGGCAGCCCGGTTGGTGGCGGACCGGGCCGAGACACCGACAGCGAGAACCCTGGTGCTGGAGGTGCCGGGCTGGCCGGCCCACCTGCCCGGCCAGCACGTCGACATCCGGCTCACCGCGCCGGACGGATACCAGGCCGCCCGGTCGTACTCGCTCGCCGCGCCCGCCGACGGCGACCGGATCGAGGTGTGCGTCCAGCGGGTGACCGACGGCGAGGTGTCGCCGTTTCTGGTCGACGGCTACCGCGAGGGCGACCCGGTCGAGGTACGTGGCCCGATCGGCGGCTGGTTCGTGTGGCGGCCACAGCAGACCGAACCGGTGCTGCTGGTCGCCGGCGGATCGGGGGTGGTGCCGTTGATGGCCATGATCAGAGCCCGGCGGGCGGCCGGAAGCCGGGTCCCGTTCCGGCTGATCTACTCGGTGCGCACCCCCGACGACGCGTTCTACACCGAGGAACTGCGACGCCGGGTACGTGACGACGCCGGTCTCGACGTGGCCCACGTCTACACCCGGCAGGCGCCCGAGGGATGGCGCGGCGAGCCGCACCGGCTCGGCCTCGCCGATGTCAACAACAACGGCTGGCCGCCGGAGCTGGAGCCGCTGGTGTACGTGTGCGGACCCACCGGTTTCGTGGAGGCCGTCTCCGATCTGATCGTCGGGCTGGGGCATCCGGCGCGACGGGTACGCACCGAACGTTTCGGCCCGACCGGTTGAGAGGAGGCCGCGGATGACCGCGCTGCCCTACGTGGACGGCAACATGCTCGATGGTCCGTTGGGGGAGGTGTTCGCGGTCGACCTGAGCACCGCCACCGCCCGGTGCGCCAACTGCGGCACCCCCGGCCCGGTGGCCGGGCTGCGGGTCTACTCGCACGCGCCCGGCCTGGTGGGGCGCTGCCCGACCTGCGTCGAAGTGATGTTGCGGCTGGTCCGTGCCCCTGACCGTGCCTGGCTCGACCTGCGCGGCGCCACCTTCCTCCAGTTCCCGTTGCCGCCAGAACGCACCCGCTAGACCCGCCGACAGGGCGGTTGGACGTTTGCCGACGCGGATCACGGGAACCGGGCCGGAATGACGAAGCCTCGTGTAGTGATCGTGGGGGCCGGGTTCGCCGGGTACCACGCGGCGAAGACGTTGACCAGGTTGGCCCGCGGTCGAGCCGAGATCGTCCTGTTGAACTCGACCGACTACTTCCTGTACCTGCCGCTGCTGCCGGAGGTGGCGGCAGGGGTGGTGGAGCCGGGCCGGATCGCGGTGCCGCTGTCCGGCACGCTGGACGGCGTGCGGGTGGTCATCGGTGAGGCGGACAGCGTCGACCTGCAGAACCGGTGGGTCGGCTTCACCCAGCCGGAGGGTGACCGCAACCGGCTGGCGTACGACCGGTTGGTGCTGGCCGTCGGCAGCGTGAACAAGCTGCTGCCGATTCCCGGCGTGACCGAGTACGCACACGGCTTCCGCGGCCTGCCCGAGGCGCTCTACCTGCACGACCACGTGGTCCGGCAGATCGAACTCGCCGAGCAGGCCGAGGATCCGGCCGAGCAGCAGGCCCGCGCCACGTTCGTGGTGGTGGGTGCCGGATACACCGGTACCGAGGTGGCCGCGCACGGCATCCTGTTCACCGACGAACTGGCCGCCCAGCACCCTCGGCTGAAGATCCGGCCGAGGTGGCTGCTGCTGGACGTCGCCCCACGCGTGCTGCCCGAGCTGGACCGACGGATGTCGGTCACCGCCGACAAGGTGCTGCGACGCCGCGGGGTCGACGTGCGGATGGGCACCTCGGTGGCGGTCGCCACCTCCGACGGGGTCAAGCTCACCGACGGCGAGTACGTGCCCACCTGCTCACTGGTCTGGTGCGTCGGCGTACGCCCCGACCCGTTCGTGGCCGAACTGGGCCTGCGGACCGAGAAGGGGCGGCTGGTCGTCGACGAGTACCTGAACGTCCCCGGATTCCCCGAGGTCTACGCCTGCGGCGACGCCGCCGCGGTGCCCGACCTGACCCGGCCCGGCGAGATCTGCACGATGACCGCCCAGCACGCGCAGCGACAGGGCAAGCTGGCCGCGCACAACATCGCCGCCTCGTACGGGCAGGGACGCCGTCGACCGTACAAGCACCACGACCTCGGCTGGGTGGTCGACCTGGGCGGCAAGCAGGCTGCCGCGAACCCGTTGAAGGTGCCGCTGTCCGGCCTGCCCGCCAAGGCGGTCACCCGCGGTTACCACCTGCTCGCGATGCCCGGCAACCGGGCCAGGGTGAGCGCGGACTGGTTCCTCGACGCCGCGCTGCCGCGCTCGGCGGCGCAGCTCGGACTGATCTCCGCCACCGCCGTACCACTGGAGAGCTCGTCGCCCGAGATGCCGGCGCGGGTGCACTGACCACCGGCCCGACCGGCGTGCCGTGCGGTCGTGGGGTATCCACGACCGCACGGCTGGCATCTCGGCTGCTCAGCCGGCGGCCATGCCGGCCCCAGCCTCGTCGATGGCGTCGTCGACCGCGTGCGCCAGGTCGATGTCCATCGCGGTCACCGCCCCGGCGTTGCCCGAGGTGACGGTCAGCACGGCGGTCGTCGGGTCGGCGCGGCCGATCCGCGGCCCGCGGCCGGTCTGCTGGCGGAGCAGGTCGAGTCGGTCCAGCACCCGGTCCAGGTTGGCCGGCGGCAGCTCCAGGGTCCGGGACAGCGCGGTCCCGTCACCCGACCAGTACGGCAGGTCGGCCAGGGCCGCGCGCAGTTCGGCCGCGGACAACGGCGGCAGCGCGCTGACCGGACCGACCACGCCGCCGCCGACGGCCGGCGGCTCCAGCAACTGCCGCAGCTCGTCCGGTACGTGCAGTGATTCGATCAGATCACCGTCGTGCGCGGCGAGCGCGGCGAGGGTCGCCTCGGCCTGATAGCGCGCCTGTTCCGGAGGTCGACCGCTGATCCGACCCACCTCGGACAGGAAGCCGGCCAGATCCTGGCGTCGCTCGATGCCGTCCACCGGCACCACGTCGTGCAGCGAGGCGGGCACCGCCTCCAGCAGCCGTCGGCGTTCGCCGGCCTCCAGGGCCCAGGCCAGGACCAGCACCGTCGACTCGACCCCCACCTTGGCGGTACGGAAGTCGACGCCGGAGCGGCGCACGACGTCCTCGACCAGCTCGCGGTAACCCACCGTGGTGACCCCGGGCGCCGGCCCGCCCGGCTCCGGACGGGGCCGGGGGGTCTGCGGGGAACCGGCCGGTGGGGGAGCGGGTCCGCCGCGCGTGGCGTCTGGTTTGTGGCGGCTGCCGGCTGGCGGCGGGCCGGCCCGCTCGTGCTGGTCGAGGTGGGTCAGTTGTTTGGACGCGCTCAGGCTGGCACCGGTGTCGGCGGCCCGCATGCCCTGTTCCCGCGCCTGGCGGGCCAGTGCCCTCCGGCGCTGGTTGTCGCCCTCCATCTGCTTACGCATGGTGCACACCTCGCTTCCGCTGGTGGTGCCGGGCTTCGTCGATGGCCTTCCCGGCGGTCGCCGGGCGAAACGATCAGGTCGGTGCCGGCAGGGGGAGGGTTCGACCACGACGGCGAGGCTTCATCCGGCCGGGGTGAGGGCCGGTCACCCGGACGGGGCCGACGATCGCGGTGGACCGGAGATCTTCCGAGGCACGGCGGAAGGGAAGGTCGTGATGAAGCGGATAGTCGAGATCGTCCCCGCCCGACCCGGTTGGTACGCCCGGTGGCGGCTGGCACCCGAGCACACCCGCTGCTACCCGGTGAGCCTGTGGGCGTTGTTGGAAGAGGCCGACGGCGGCGGTCGCGAGGTGATCGGCGTCGACTGCGCCGGCCAGTGGCCCGGCGATCGGGACGACGGAAGTGGTGCGGAGTTCGTCCGTTACCTGTTTCAGACGCCTGATTCGGGCCTACCGGAGGACGCGGAGCCGACCACCCGGCCCCACCGCAGCGGCCCGTATCCGGTCCCGGCTCCCTGAGCCATCCTCCGGCCCCCGACCCCTGGTCCCAGGGTCGGGGGCCACCCCTTCGGTGGCCCGGGCGGTCAGCCGACCGCCCGCGTGTCCCGGTCCTCGACGGCCGGGGGAAGCTCCAGCAGTTCGGTGAGGCCGGTGCGGACCAGCAACTGGCGCAGCGAGGCGTTGACGCCGATCAGCCGCAGGGGGACGGAGCCGCCCCGGTGGGCGATCACGAACGCGCTCAACCCCGACGAGTCGCACATGCCCACACCGGTGAGGTCGATGACCAGGTGTTGGTAGCCGTCGCGGCGCAGGGCGGCCACGGCGTCGACGAGTTCGGGCGCGCTGTCGAAGTCGAGGTCACCGGTCAGCCGCAACTCGGCATGCCCCGTGTCCTGCCGGTCGACCTCGGTGACCAACAGCTGTGCCACCATGACTCCATGCTCCCAGTACGTCGGTCAAGCGCAAGTCGCGGGGGCCAGGTTCTCCGTCATCCGCTAAGAGTTCCTAACTCTTTGAGTGTTGGAGTCGGCGCCAGCAGATGATGGCGCAGGCGAGGGTGAGGAATGCTTCGTGGATGTCGTCGCGGATCTCCCAGCGGATGCGCAGGCGCCGGAACCAGTGCAGCAGGGCGATGGTCTGTTCGACGACCCATCGTCGGGTGCCGAGCCCTGTCCCGTGGCCGGTGCCGCGTCGGGCGATGACTGGGGTGATGCCCTTGGCGCGTAGGTCGCGGCGGTAGCAGTCGTAGTCGTAGCCGCGGTCGGCGTAGAGCTGGTCGGGTCGTTGCCGGGGCCTGCCGCGGATGCCTTTGATCCGGGGGATCTTGTCGACCAGGGGCAGTAGTTGGGTGACGTCGTGGCGGTTGCCGCCGGTCAGTGCTGTGGCGAGGGGGATGCCGCCCGCGTCGGTGATGACGTGGTGTTTCGAGCCTGGCTTGCGGCGGTCGACCGGGCTCGGACCGGTTTTGGGCCGCCCTTGAGCGCCCGGACGTGGGAGCCGTCGATCACCGCCCGGGACATGTCCAACTGCCCGGCGGCCCGCAGTCTGCCCAGCAGCACCTCGTGCAGCCGCTGCCAGACGCCGGCGTCGTTCCAGTCCCGCAACCGGCGCCAGCAGGTCATCCCCGACCCGAACCCGAGCTCTTGAGGCAGGTACTCCCACGGAATCGCCGTGTAGAGCACGAACAGGATCCCGCACAACACCCTGCGGTCGTCCAGGGGCTTACGACCGGGAAACCGGTGCCGCCGTGCCGGTCGAGGTGGCAGCAGCGGCACGATCTCGGCCCACAGCTCGTCCGAGACGATCCACGGCGGCTGCTCACCCCTCCTCACGTTCAGACAGAACGACCCTCACGTCCCGAGGACACGCCAACCTTCATTTCGTTAGGAGCTCTAAGCGGTGACCGGGGTCTGGCCGTCCGGTTCGGTGCTGGCGGGCTCGCGGGACAGCAGGCCGGTGACCCCCGTCATGTCGAGGATGGTTTCGAGAAATCGGGGGACCGCCCGTAACCGCAGTCGGACGCTCCGCTGCTGCGCCTCGCGCCAGGCGTGGACGATGACGCTGAGCCCGGTGCTGTCGATGAACTGCAGGCCACCGAAGTCGAGTACCAGGGTGGTGGGGTCGGTGCCCATCGTCCGGTCGATCTCGGCCCGCAGCGGCGCGGCGGTGGTGTAGGCGAGATCACCGACGACCCGGATCACCGGTGCGAGCGGAACGGACCGGTCGACGGACATGCTCAGCGGCGGCGTCGGGGGTCTGCGACCGTGGGACAGCAACGATCACGCCTTCCGCGGTGACGGGCGGGCAGGGGCGCTCGGATCGTAACAACCCGTGAGCGGGCCCGCCTCTCGGACGGCCCGCCGGTACGCGCCGCGACGCTCGCCCGGGTGGCGGCACCGGCAGAGCCGCGTAGGCTGGGCGTCAGGACGCGACCATGCACGCCGCTCGAAGCGGCTGCGGAACCGACAAGGAGCGAGGCTCAAGCTGGTGACAGGTGCCGACGTCAGGGACCTCGACCCCGGCGACGGACGGTCTGCCACGCCGAGCGTCGCCCGGGTTACCGCCTGGCGTTCGATCAACGCCGCGCCGGCCGCCGGGCTACCCGCCCTGGAGCCGTCACGGAATCAGCTCGCCGCCGACTGGCCGGAGATCGCCGAACATCTCCACGAGGGTGTGGTGGTGTGCGGTCCGGACGGGACCGTGCGGCACGTCAGCCCGACCGCCCGGCGCTTGCTGCCCGAGGTGGTCGTCGGCGGTACGCTGGCGGCGCTCGAGCAGCTGACCTCGGGCGATCCGCACCTGCGCCGGCACGGCCGACGGCTGCGGGTACGTCAGGTCCCGTTGTCCGCCGGGCGTAGCTGCTGGTACGTCGAGGATGTCAGCGACCACGAGAAGCGGACCGAGGAACTGGCGGCCGAGCGGACCAGATCGGCCTTCCTCACCACGGTCGGCGACAAGCTGGGCAATCCGCTGCACCCGGACCGGGCCGCTGCCGCGGTCGTCCGACTCGCCGTGCCGACCCTGGCCGACGTCGCGGTACTTGTGCTCGCGCCCCGATCCGGACGGGCCCGATGGTGGCGCGCCCGCCAGGACGCCGACGAGACACCAACTGTCGATCGCGGGGTGCTCGCCGCGACGGAGCTGCCTCCGGCGATCGTGGAGAGTCTGCGCGGCACGTCGCCGCACACCGTCGACTGGCTGGTCGAGCAGGCCATCGACGCGGGCTGGTTGCCCGGTGTCTCCGCCGCCGAGGTGGCCGCCCGCCTGGTGCCGTTGCCGGGCCGGGACGCGCCCGTCGGGGTGCTGCTCGTCGCGCGGGGTGCGGGCGGCCGGTACGGGGAGAACGACCTCGACCTGGTTCGCGCATTCGCCGCTCGGGCCGGTGCGGCGTTGACCACCGCGCTGCTCTACCGCGAACAGGCGGAGGTGGCCGACATGTTGCAGGCCAGCCTGCTGCCCGTCGAGCCGGCACCGGCACCGGGTGTGCAGTGGGGTACGGCGTACCGTCCGGCCCAGGCCGGCCTGCGCATCGGCGGCGACTTCTACGGTTCGCACCGGCTGCCCGACGGTGGCTCGGTGTTCTTCCTCGGCGATGTCTCCGGCAAGGGGGTCGAGGCGGCGGTCTTCACCGGGCAGCTGCGTCAGTGTCTGCACGCGCTGCACCGGGTCGAGCAGCAACCGGCCCGGCTGCTGCGGCTGCTCAACGACGCACTGCTGGAGACGACCCTGGCCCACGGACAGGGCCGGTTCGCCACCATGGTGCTGGGGGTGGTCCGTCCACACCGCGACGGTGGCCTCGGGCTGACGCTCGCCGGCGGCGGACACCTGCCGCCGCTGGTGCTGCGCGCCTCCGGCGAGGTGGAGCAGTTGCCGTTGAACGGCATGCTGATCGGTGTGGTGCCGGATCCGCGGATCGGTCAGGTCACCACGCGGCTCGCTCCCGGTGAGACGTGCCTGCTCTACAGCGACGGAGTCACCGAGGCGCGGGGCGGTCGGCGAGGTGAGGAACTGCTCGGCACCGATCGTCTGGTGCAGGCGCTCGGTGGGTGCCACCGAATGCCGGCGCCCGCGCTGGCGGAGCGGATCGAGCAGGTGACGTGCGAGTGGCTGGCCCAGCGTGACCACGACGACATCGCGGTGCTGGCGTTGCGCGCCACCGGCGTCGGTGGCCGCCCGCAGCGGCACCTGCACGCCGTGCCGGCCGTGACCGAACCGGCCCCGGAGGCGACGGACCGGTGACCGCCGCGACCCGGGACACCTCACCTGAGGCCGTCTATCCGGACTACCTGCACTGTCTCGCCGAGGCCGACGAGCACGCCGCCGTCGAGGTGGCGCGCGGGTTGCTCGACGCGGGTGTGGCCGCGGACCGGGTCCTGCTGGACCTGGTCGCGCCGGCGCAGGCCGAGGTGGGGGAACGGTGGGCGCGCAACGAGTGGAGCGTTGCCCAGGAGCACGCGGCGACACACGTGAGCGAGCGGGTGGTGGCGGCCGTCGCCGCGTACGCCGACGTGCGCCCGACGCGCGCCCGGATCGTGGTGGCCTGCATGGACGGTGAGTGGCACGCGCTGCCGGCCCGGCTGGTGGCCGAGGTGCTGCGGCTGCGTGGCTGGCAGGTCACCTTCCTGGGGGCGAGTGTTCCCGCCGCGCACCTGGTGTCGTACCTGCACCGGTACGACGCGTACGCCGTGGCGCTGGCCTCCGCGCTGCCGATGCGGCTACCCACGCACACCGGATGATCGAGGCGTGCCGGCGCGCGGACGTGCCGGTGCTGGTCGGCGGTCGGGGCTTCGGCGTGGACGGCCGGTGGGCGCGGCGACTCGGGTGGCCTGGGCCGCCGACGCGCCCGCCGCCGCCGACCTGCTCCGTGACGAGCGGGCCCTACGCGCCGTACCGCCGGCCGACCTGGCGCACCTGGCCGACGACGAGTACGCCACCCTGGTCAACCGACGCGGCGAGTTGATCGACAGCGCCCTGGCCGAGCTGGCCCAGCGGTTCCCGGCCACCCGCGACCAGACCCCGGCCCAGTTGGACTCGACGGTCAGCGACCTCGGATACATCCTGGACTTCCTGGGCGCCGCCCTCTACGTCGACGACAGCTCGCTGTTCACCGAGTTCGTCGGGTGGCTGGTGACTATTCTGAACAGTCGCGGCGTGCCGGCCGTGACGGTGGATGCGTCGCTGGCGCACTACGGCCGGCGGCTGCACGATTCTCCCCGGGCGGTGGACCATCTCCAGCGGGGACGCGCGGTACTGCCGGCGGTTGATCGGCAAGCCGCCTGACCGGAGGTGCCGTCGGGCCTGTCGAGGCCTCCCTATACTTGCCGGGCAGCAAACACCCGTCTCTCCGAGGGACGGGTGCGCACCCGGACCGTCTCGGACAGGCTGCTCGGGTACGGCTGTGACGTCGCGGAACCCGGCGGTCGTCGATCGTCCGATGATGGGCTACATTTCCGCCAGCACGGAGCCGGTAGGTTCCGTCCTGGCCGACCTGAGGCAGGTAGAGATGGGCGCACGAACCCTCGCTCCGGTTCGCATCCTGGTGGTGGACGACGACCCGGGCGACGTGCTCATGATCGAGGAGGCCCTGGCCACCTCGGACGTCGAGAAGGTGATCGACGTGGTCGGCGACGGCGAGGAGGCGATGGAGTTTCTCCGTCGCGAAGGCCGGCACGGCGACGCCCAACGTCCGGACGTGATCCTGCTCGACCTCAACATGCCCCGCAAGGACGGGCGTCAGGTGCTGGGCGAGGTGAAGAACGACGCGGACCTGCGGACCATCCCGATCGTCGTGCTGACCACCTCGAACGCGGACACCGACATCATCAGCAGTTACACCCTCCAGGCCAACGCCTACGTCACCAAGCCGATCGACCTCGACGACTTCAACGACGTGGTGCACCGGATCGACGAGTTCTTCGGCCGGGTGGTCGTGTTGCCCAAGCGGGTCTGACCCGCCGTCGCCGGCGAGCCGGACCCGACGGCCGGGTCCGGCTCAGGTCAGGGCCGCCACCACGGTCGCGGCCCGCTCCTCGTGCTGGGCGTAGGCGTAGGGGAAGGCGGAGATCTGCACCGCCTGGGCGGCCAGGGTCAGGCTCATCTGCTGCCATCCGGGCACCTGCAGCAGCGCCTCGTAGAACACGCGCGCCGCGTACGCCGGCCGCATCAGGTCCCGGACGCTGCCCCAACCGCTGCTGGGGCGTTGCTGGAACAGCCCGACGGAGTCGTGGTCCCAGCCGACGGCCTGGTGCGGGTAGTTCTGCGACTCGGGAAGCACACCACTGGCGTAGTTGAGCAGGGTGCTCTCCTGCATGGCGGTGGCGACCGCGATCACCAACCCCTGACGCGGGATCTTCATCTTGACGCCGACGTCCACGATCGCCTTGGCGTTGTCCATCTGTGCCTGGCTCAGCCCGGCGACGGGCCGGGGACGCGGTGGCTTGGTGGGGGTCTTCTTCTTGGGCTTGGGCTTCGCGGTGGGCGACGGCTTGGCGGTGGGGGAGGGGCTGGCGCTGGTGGGTGCGGGGGTGGGGCTGCGGTCCAGGGAGCGGGAGGCGGCCTTCTCCTGAGCCGCGAGAGCGCGGTCGGTGAGCGCCTCGGTCACCCGGGGCGGCGGTGCCTCGTCGTCGTGGCGGGCGGCCACGACGGCGGTGGCACCGAGGCAGCAGGTGACGCCGGTGGCCAGAGCCACCCGGACCGGGGTGGAGGCGAGTACCGCGCGGACGCCCCGGCGTGGTGCGGGTACGGCGCGATGCCGCCCCATCAACCTTTCGGGTGATGTCTCGTCGGCCGAGAGGCTCGCCGGTCGCCCGGGGGTCTGCTGCTGGTCGAAGTTGTCGTCGGGATGCACCCGCCGAGGCTAGAAAGTCGACGGCCGACTGCCATCGGCCCAGTTGGTGGCATGCGTCACAATTCGCGGCTATCCGCCCGATGATTCTCCGCACCGTTCGACAAAGCGGATCAGATACGCCTGTCCGTCCCGGAGTAAATGTCGGGAATCAACGTACAAAACAGGGCGGAAACGGGATCTTGCTGACGCCTATCGAACTGCTTCGCCGCATCCGCCGAACGGATGAGGCTGAGGTCGATCCAATCGGGCGGTGGGTAGGGCGGTCGGACCATGCGGCCCGTGCTGTTGACCCGGACCACCGCGGAAGCCACCGTGCCCGCCGCGCCGGGCCGGCCGGTTCACCACGCGGATCAGTGTCGGCCGTTCTCCGCCGGACTGACGGTGAGCCGGTGCCGGCCGCCGTCCTCGCTGGAGAACGGCCAGAGCCGGTCGGCGTGCTCGACCAGTTCGGTGAGCTGTTGTCGACTCAGCCCGACCGACGAGATGGAGGCGTGCACGTCGGCCCGGTAGCGGCCGTCGTCGTCGCGCCCCAGCTTCGCCTCCGCGCGTACCTGCACGGTGTGCGCCTCGTCGGTGATCCCGCCGGCCGCCTCCACCGCCGCGTGGTGCAGGCAGGACGCGAACGCCGCGGCGAGCAGCTGCGACGGGGTCAACCCGGTGCAGTGCGGCGCCAGCGGCGAGGCGAGGGCGGTCGACAGCGCCTCGTCGTCGGTGTGGATGTGACCGCCCTCGGCGGTCGCGGCGGCAACCTCGTTCAGCCAGGAACTCGGCATCGCGTTCCTCCCGTCACTCCCCGCCCGGCTACCCGGGCCCGGTCGCGCGAAACCGGGAAGTCACCCGCCGTGCCGGCTCCACTGGGCGACGGCGGCGGCCTCGGTGACCTCGGCGGCCGCCCGCTCCGTCCACGGGCTCACCGCCGCCGGCCGCTGCCGTGGCATCAGCGGCTCGTGCATCGGCACGTACACCCGGGCGTCGACCGCCTCGGCCAGCAGCAGCGCGGCCACCAGGCTGCTCGGCCGCCGGGTCGGGTCGTCGGCGAGGCAGCGTCGGCGCAGGTCGGCGACCTCGGCGGGCAGTCCGGGCAGCTCCGGCGGGGCCGCGGGACCCGGGGCCGCTGCGGTCCGAGCAGTTGGCTGACGCTGTCCGCCGGGTACGGCAGGCGTCCCGCCAGGCAGTAGTGGAGAAGGACGCCGAGGGCGTAGATGTCGGCCGCCGGGGTCGCCGGAGCCCGGTGCAGCTGCTCCGGCGCCAGGTACGCCGGCGTACCGACCACGACACCGTCGGGCGTGGTGTCGGCGGCGCCGGCCGGGGTGGCGATGCCGAAGTCCAGCACCTTCACCCCCGACGGGGTGAGCATCACGTTGGCCGGCTTGATGTCGCGGTGCACGATGCCGTGGGCGTGCGCGGCGGCCAGCGCGGCGCCGACCTCCGCGCAGACGCGCACCGCGATCCGCCAGTCCAACGGGCCGGTGCGCAGGTGCGCGGCGAGGGTCTGTCCCTCGGCCAGCTCCATCACGATGTACGGCAGCTGGTGCCCCGTCCCGGTGTCGCAGGTGCCGAAATCGTGCACGCTCGCCACGTTGGGGTGCACCAGGCGGGCCGCCGACCGCGCTTCGGAGCGGATCCGCTCCACCGAGGCCGCCCCGTCCGGCTGACCCGGCGAGACCAGCTTCACCGCGACCTGCCGGTCCAGCACGGTGTCGTACGCCCGCCACACCTCCGACATCCCGCCGATGCCGATGCGCTGGTCGAGCCGGTACCGCCCGTCCAGCGTGCGCATCGACCGCCTCCTACCCCTCGTGCCGCTCCGCCACGGCGTGCGAAACCGTGGCCTGCGCACGGTACCCCGGGCCCGATCAGGGCAAACCCGCCTCGGACGGCGGCTGGTGCGTTAGCGTGCGAGCCGGGACGCCCGACGCGCCGGGCGGGCTGGAGGCGGAACGTGATGAGTGAAGTGACCGTACGTTTCGTCGGCGGTCCGGCCCACGACCTGGTCCGGTCGTTGCCGGCCGGCCCGGACGGCGCCCCGCCACGACTGTGGGTGCTGCGCCGCCCCCAGGAGGCGCCCACGCCGGCGGCGGACCATCTCTACGTGCGGCAACGCCCCGACGGCTCGGGAACCTGGTCCATGCGTTTCGTCCGAACCGACCCGGTCGGCGTGACCGAGTGACCCGACACCGACCGCGCCCCGGCCGGACCGCACAGCTGGCACACAGCAGCCACCCAAGCGCCACCAAGTGCGCGGCAGCACCATGGCATCCATGAGGATCGGGGGCGAGGCCGGACTGGACCGGGTGGAGCTGCGTCGACCGGACGGTGAGCCGGTCCGGGTGCTGGTCGTCGACGACGAGCCGACCCTGACCGACCTGCTGTCGATGGCGCTGCGCTACGAGGGCTGGCAGGTGCGTACGGCGGCCGACGGCATGGCGGCGCTACGCGCCGCCCGGCAGTTCCGACCCGACGCGGTGGTGCTCGACGTGATGCTGCCCGACCTGGACGGTCTCCAGGTGCTGCGCAGGCTGCGGGCGGACAACGACAGCGTGCCGGTGCTCTTTCTCACCGCCCGGGACGCGGTCGAGGAGCGCGTCGCCGGGCTGACCGTCGGCGGCGACGACTACGTGACCAAGCCGTTCAGCCTCGAGGAGGTCATCGCCCGGCTGCGCGCGCTGCTGCGTCGCTCCGGCTTCGCGGTGGCCACCCGTGCGGAGGCGGTGCTCACCGTGGGCGACCTGACCCTCGACGAGGACAGCCACGAGGTACGCCGGGACGGGCAACTGATCACCCTCACCGCCACCGAGTTCGAGCTGCTGCGGTACCTGATGCGCAACCCCCGCCGGGTGCTGAGCAAGGCACAGATCCTCGACCGGGTGTGGAACTACGACTTCGGTGGCCAGGCCAACGTCGTCGAGCTGTACATCTCGTACCTGCGGAAGAAGATCGACGCCGGCCGCCGGCCGATGATCCACACACTGCGCGGGGCCGGGTACCTGCTCAAGCCGGCGGAGTGACCGGGGTGCGCCGGTGGCTGGCCGGCTGGTCGCTGCGGACCCGCCTGGTGCTGACCCTGGTGGCGCTGCTCGCCGTGGTCAGCCTGGCCATCGGTGGTCTCACCACCGTGGCGCTGCGGCAGTTCCTGATCTCCCGGGTGGACGAGCAGTTGCGCTTCACGCCCGGAGGGCGACCCACCGCCGCGTGGGAGCCCGGCCCCGGCACCGGCCCGTGGGGCGATGTGCGGGTGCCGCGCGGCTTCCCGCCCGGCACGATCAGCGCCCAGGTCGTCGACGGCCGGGTCACCGAGGCGTGGACGCTTGTCGGTCGACAGGAGCAGTCGGTACCGGTCGACCAGGTGCGGGCGCTGGCCGAGGTGCCCACCGACGGCCGGGCACACAGCGTCGGCCTGGGCGAGCGGGGCGGCTACCGGGTGGTGGCCCGGCGGTCGGCCACCGGGACCGTGCGGGTGCTGGGCGTGCCGCTGGCCGGCGTGCGGGAGACCGTCTGGGCGCTGGTCGCCGCGCAGGCCGGGGTCACCGTGGTCGGCCTGCTGGTCGCCGGCACCGCCGGGGCGCTGATCGTCCGGGCCACGCTGCGTCCGCTGCGCCGGGTCGCCGCCACCGCCGCCCGGGTCAGTGAGCTACCGCTCGACCGGGGCGAGGTGGCGCTCTCCGACCGGTGCCGGCCGCCGACACCGATCCGCGTACCGAGGTCGGTCAGGTCGGCGCCGCGCTCAACCGGATGCTCGGCCACGTCGCCGCCGCCCTCGCCGCCCGGCAGGCCAGCGAGACCCGGGTACGCCAGTTCGTCGCCGACGCCAGTCACGAACTGCGTACCCCCCTCGCGGCGATCCGTGGCTACGCCGAGGTGGCCCGCCGGGGCCGTGCCGAGGTGCCGACCGACGTGGCCCACGCGCTGCGCCGGGTCGAGTCGGAGAGCACCCGGATGACCAGCCTCGTCGACGACCTGCTGCTGCTGGCCCGGCTGGACTCCGGTCGACCTCTCGCGGTCGAACCGGTCGACCTCACCGCGCTGGTCGTGGATGCCGTCAGCGACGCGCACGTGGCCGGCCCCGAGCACCGCTGGCAGCTCGACCTGCCCGAGACGGTCATCCGGGTGCCCGGCGACCCCGCCCGGCTGCACCAGGTGCTGGCCAACCTGCTGACCAACGCCCGGGTGCACACGCCGCCCGGCAGCACCGTCACCACCAGCCTGCGCCGGACCGGCGACGCCGCCGAGCTCAGCGTGACCGACGACGGCCCCGGCGTACCCCCCGAGCTGCGGCCCGAGGTGTTCGAACGCTTCGCCCGCGGCGACAGCTCCCGATCCCGCGCGCACGGCAGCACCGGCCTCGGCCTGGCCATCGTCGCCGCGGTGGTGGAGGCCCACCACGGCACCGTCACCCTGCACTCCCGTCCAGGCCACACCATCTTCACCGTCCGCCTCCCCAACCCCACAACCGACGCCCCCGGCCCGCGTTGATCATGAGGTTAGCGGCACCTTCGAAGATCAAACTCACCGCCAACCTCATGATCAATGGGATGGGGTGGGGGAACTGGGCGGTTGTGCCCGACGCGGGGCAGTTGGCAGCGTACGGTGGCATAAGTCCGGCCAGGCCGCCGAAATCCGAAATGTGGGGTACGGCGGCGGTGTCGGTTTGTGACGGCAGAGGGAAGGAGCGGTCGGTGAACCACCTGGCCTACCTGGACGCGGGATCCGGCAGCCTCATCGTGCAGGCGGTGGTCGGCGGGATCGCCGGGATCGCGGTGGCGGCCAAGCTCTACTGGCGCAGGCTCGTCAGCCGGTTCCGCCGCCAGCCCACCGACCAGAGCTGACCCGACCCGATGGTGATGCCAGACCTGGGCCGGCCGCCGCGACCGGCCCCGCTCGACGTCGACCCTCGACCGGAGCCGGGATCCTTCCGCGACCCGGCCAACCGGATCTTCCACGCCGGCGACGACGTGCTGCGCGCGCTCGACCGGACCGCCGCCGCCGACTGGCGTGCCCTCGCCGCCAGCAGCTTCTTTCCGCCGTTGCTCACCGCCGGCAAGGTCTGCGGCACCGAGGAACTGCCGGCGGAGTCGCCGTTGCGGGAGCTGCCGACCGCTCCGGAGTCGCCGGGCTGGGTGACGGTGCTGCGGCACGAGCGCGTCCCGTTCGTCTCACACCCGTACGAATGGTCCTTCGCGATGCTGCGCGACGCCGCGCTGCTGCACCTGGAGATCCTCCGGGCCGCCCTGCCGGCGGGCTTCACCACCAAGGACGGCTCGGCGTACAACCTCCAGTGGCGCGGCACCGAGCCGGTCTTCATCGACGTGGGGTCGTTCACCCCGCTGCGCGACGGTGAACCCTGGGCCGGCTACCGACAGTTCTGTCAGACGCTGCTCTACCCGCTGATGCTCGGCGCCCACCTGGGGCTGGCCTTCCAGCCGTGGCTGCGGGCCCAGGTCGACGGCATCGAGCCGGAGCAGATGGGACCACTGTTCCGGGGCGTCCGTCGGCTGCTGCCCGGGGTGCTCACCCACGTCCACCTGCACGGCTCGGTGCAGCGCCGCAGCGCCGCCACCAGCACCGCCGACGTACGTGCCCAGTTGCGCGACGCCGGGTACACCCGTGAGCTGGCCGTGGCCACCGTGCGGGGGTTGGAGAAGCTCGTCCGCCGCCTGGACCATCAGCCGGCGGCCACCCACTGGGTCGACTACCAGCACACCTGCGGCTACTCCGGCGACGACCGGGCGGGCAAGGAGCGTTTCGTCGTCGCCGCGCTGAGCGCCGCCGGTCGGCGCCGGCTCGTGCTCGACCTGGGCGCCAACGACGGACGGTACGCCCGGCTCGCCGCCCGGCACGCCGACTACGTGGTCGCCGTCGAGCAGGACCCGGCGGTGGTCGACCGGCTGTACCGCACGCTGCGGGGCGAGGACGAACGGCACGTGCTGCCGCTGGTGATGGATCTGGCCGACCCGTCCCCCGGCGGTGGCTGGCGCGGGATCGAGCGGGCCTCGTTCGCCGCCCGGGCCAACGCGGACACGGTGCTCGCCCTGGCCCTGGTGCACCACCTGGCGATCGGGCGAAACGTGCCGCTGCCGGAGGTGCTGACCTGCCTCGCCGGCCTCGCCGCACCCGGCGGCCGGCTGGTGGTCGAGTTCGTCCACCCGGACGACCCGATGGCCGCCCGGCTGCTGGCCAACAAGCCGGACGGCATCTTCCCCGACTACCGGCGGGACGCCTTCGAGACGCTGCTCGCCGAACACGGCACCGTCGAGGACCGCCTGGAGTTGCCCTCGGGCACCCGCACCCTGTACCGGGTGGCGCTTCCGTGACCGACCGCCCCACCACCGGTGCCGGCCTACCCGACCCCGGTGCCGCACGTCCGGACACCGCGAGCGGTGACGATCCGGCGCCACGAGGATCCGTCCACGCCGGACCGATCGGAGCGCCGGTCAACCGCCGGCGAGGGTGGCGGGGCCGGGCCGGCTGGCGGGCCGAGGGCCGGCGGCTGCTGGAGGTCACCGCGCTGGTCGGATTGGTGGTCACCCAACCGCTGCTGGACATCCTCGGCCGCAGCCCGGACTTCTTCCTGTTCCACCGCGCCGACCGGGGTGAGATCCTGCTGCTGGTGGCCCTGGTCGCGGTGGTGCCGACGGTGGCGCTCGGGCTGGTGGGTCTGCTCGCCGGTCTGGCCGGAGCCGCGGCGCGCGCAGTGACGCACAGCCTGCTGCTCGGGCTGCTGGTCGCCGCGCTGGCGGTGCAGGTGGGCCGGCACACCACGCCGCTGCGGGGCGTACCGCTGCTGCTGGTGGCGGCGACGGTCGGTGCCGGCGCGGCCGTCGCCCACCGGCGCTGGACGGCCCTCGGCCGGGCGCTGCGCCTGGCGGCCGTCGGACCGCCGATCTTCGTCGGGCTGTTCCTGTTCGCCTCGCCGACCGGGCCGGTGGTGCTGCCGCTCGGCGACGGCGGCGTGGCGGGCACGGCGACCGGCAACCGGCACCCGCCGGTGGTCATGCTGATCCTCGACGAGCTTCCGCTGGTCTCCCTGCTCGACGCCGCCGGTGGCGTCGACGCGGCCCGGTTCCCGCACTTCGCCGAGCTGGCCGCCGCCTCGACCTGGTATCGCAACGCGACCGGAGTCAGCGGATGGACACCGTACGCGCTGCCGGCGATGCTGACCGGCCGCTACCCGGCGGAGCCGTTCGCCCCGCACTACTCGCACTACCCGGACAACCTCTTCACCGCCTTCGGCGGGCTCTACGACATCCGCGCGGAGGAGAGCATCACCCGGCTCTGCCCACCGAGCCGCTGCGAGCAGCCGGTCACGCCGGAGCAGGGGGTCGGTGTGCTGGTGCGGGAGACGGCAGGGCTGCTGCGTCAGCTGACCGCGCCGCACGACAGTCGGATCGACCCGGAGGACTCCTACCGCGAGCGCACCGCGGAGGAGGCCGGTATCGACGCCGCCGAGCCGGTGCCGACCGACCCGAAGTTCCGCTGGGACAGCCTCAACGTCAACCAGCCGGCCCGGTTCACCAGCTTTCTCAACGGACTGACCCCGTCGGCGCGACCGACGCTGCACTTCCTGCACCTGTTGATGCCCCACTCGCCGTGGGCGTTCCTGCCGTCCGGCGCGCGGTACGAGGCCCCGGAGGACTTCCCCAACGAGGGTGACGGCTGGGTGGACCTGGCCCGCGCCCGGCATCTCGCCCAGCTCGGCTACACCGACCGGCTGATCGGCGAGACGATGCGTACGCTGCGCGCCAGCGGCCTGTGGGACGAGGCGCTGGTGGTGGTCACCGCCGACCACGGGGTCAGCTTCACCAAGGGGGTGCAGGGGCGCGGCGAGGACGCGATCCGGGCCGCCGCCGACGAGGTGGCCTGGGTGCCGCTGTTCGTCAAGACACCCGGCCAGCGCGGTGGGCGGGTCGACGACCGCAACTGGCAACACGTCGACCTGCTGCCGACGGTCGCCGAGGAGGCCGCCATCAGGCTGCCCTGGCGGGTCGACGGTCGGTCCGCCCTGCAGGCGCCCCGCACCGACGCGGGCAAGGTCTTCTACGACCGGCCGTCGCAACCGATGCCGATCAGCGGCGGGGTGCCGGTCGCGCCGCCACCGGCACCCCGCACCGGCTGGTCGGCACCGCCGTGGGTGCGGCTCCGGCCGCCGGCAGCGCCCGGGTCGGCGGGCTGGGCGCCTTCCGCGCCGTCGATCCCGACGAGGGTGTGCTGCCCGGCATGATCTGGGGGACCGTCGGCGACGAGGTCACCGACGGCACCGAACTGGCGGTGGCCGTCAACGGTACGGTCGCGACGGTGGTGCCGGTGGTCGCCCCGGATCCGGGCGGCCGACGCTTCGCGGCCCTGCTCGCCGACGACCGTCTCTTCCGGGCCGGCGCCAACCGGCTCGATCTCTACCTGGTCGGCCCCGACGGTCGGTTGCGTCAGCTGTCGATCTCCTGACCGGCCGGACGGCGCGGCCGGTACGTGCCGTTTCGGTCCCGATCACGTCGCCTGGTTGCACATTACGTGTGCCTTTCGTGGCTTTCCGTCCCCGTCGTCCGGGTTTCCCAGCGCTTCGGTCGGGAATCGGGTGACGCATGCCTCACCGCCGAACCACGAGGGGCGGTGTTGCCGCAACCGCAATTACGGTAGAAGCGAAGGCAATTCAACGTAGATCTGCCGGCGAAGCGAGGAACCACATGACGGAAGTCAAGCTCGATCACCCCGGCGGGCAGCTGTCGATGCCGGTACATTCCGCGGTCGAGGGCCCCGGCGGGATCGGTGTGGGCAAGCTGCTGAAGGAAACCGGGCTGACGACGTACGACCCGGGGTTCGTCAACACCGCCGCCTGTTCGTCCGCGATCACCTACATCGACGGTGACGCGGGCATCCTGCGTTACCGGGGCTACCCGATCGAACAGCTGGCCGAGAAGAGCTCCTTCCTGGAGGTCTCCTACCTGCTGATCTACGGCGAGTTGCCGACCACCCAGGAACTGACCGAGTTCACCGAGCGGATCCGTCGGCACTCCCTGCTGCACGAGGAGATGCGGCGCTTCTTCGACGGCTTCCCCCGGGAGGCCCACCCGATGGCGGTGCTCTCCTCGGCCGTCAGCGCCATCTCCACCTTCTACCAGGACAGCCTCGACCCGTTCGACGCCGAGCACGTGGAGATGTCCACGGTCCGGCTGATGGCGAAGGTGCCCACCATCGCCTCGTACGCGTACAAGAAGGCGATCGGGCAGCCGCTGCTGTACCCGGAGAACTCCCTGGGTTACGTGGAGAACTTCCTGCGGATGACGTTCGGTGTGCCGGCGGAGCCGTACGAGGTGGACCCGGTGATCGCCCGGGTGCTGGACATGCTCTTCGTGCTGCACGCCGACCACGAGCAGAACTGCTCCACCTCGACGGTGCGGCTGGTGGGCTCCAGCAACGCCAACCTGTTCGCCTCGGTCTCGGCCGGCGTCAACGCGCTGTTCGGCCCGCTGCACGGCGGCGCCAACCAGGCGGTGCTGGAGATGCTGGAGCGCATCCAGGCCGACGGCGGTGACGTGCAGTCGTTCGTCCGCAAGGTGAAGGACCGCCAGGACGGCGTCAAGCTGATGGGCTTCGGCCACCGGGTCTACAAGAACTACGACCCGCGGGCCGCGATCGTGAAGCAGGCGGCGCAGGACGTGCTCGGCCGGATGGCCAAGCCGGATCCGCTGCTGGACATCGCGATGCAGCTGGAGGAGATCGCCCTCGCGGACGACTTCTTCGTCTCGCGCAAGCTCTACCCGAACGTCGACTTCTACACCGGCCTGATCTACAAGGCCATGGGCTTCCCGACGAAGATGTTCACCGTGCTGTTCGCCCTGGGTCGGCTGCCGGGCTGGATCGCCCAGTGGCGCGAGATGATCAACGACCCGGAGACCAAGATCGGCCGTCCGCGGCAGGTCTACACCGGTTCCGCCGAGCGGAACTACCTCCCCGTCGAGCAGCGCTGACCGCGAGCAACCCGACCCAGTCGCACAACGACGGCCGCCGCACCCGGATCACGGGTACGGCGGCCGTCGTCGTGCGGTGTTCAGTGCGCCGGATGACCGTCGTCGTCCTGACCGGCGGTGGTGGGCAGGTCGCCGAGCACCTCGTTGATGACGTGGATGCGGGCGGCGCCGGCCCGGTAGTCGGCGCACACCGTTTCGGCCTGGTCGCCGAGGCGGGCGCCCGGCCCGACACCGGTGACGGTGAGGCGGGTGCCGGCGACCGTGGTCACCGTGCCGGCGGCGACCAGCCCGGCCACCGGCAGCGCCCCGGCGACCAGATGATCGCGCAGCAACCCGCGCAGCTCGTCGGTGTCGCGCAGCAGCAGCTCGTCGAGATTGGTCCGGGAGAACTTGCCGGCGAACGCGTCGTCGGTGGGAGCCAGGATGGTCACCTCCCGCGTCAACTCCTCGGCGAGGCCGGTGGCGCGTACCGCCGCCTCGAAGGTGGTGAGCACGGGAATCCACCGCAGCGCCTCGCCGGCGGGCTGGTCGGCGAGCGAGGCGGGGTTGCCCGGTTCGGCGCCGGCGGGCAGCAGATCGCACAGCGGCCCGGTCACGGTGGTTCCGGTCGGCCCGGCTTCGGCCGCGCCGGTGCCGCCGTCGGCGGTGCCACCGACCACGACGAGCAGCACGGCGGCGAGGGCGGCACCGGCGATCGGCAGGGTCCGGCGCAATGCCGGCCTCGCGGTCGCGGAGTCGGTGTCGGTCATGGTGTCTCCACTCCTGCGTCGGGACGTACCGGCGGGCCGGGCGCGGGTCCGGCCCGCCGGTACGACAGGGGTCAGGCTCGACGGATCACAGCCGCGCGCACTGGTTGAACCGTGGGCCGCTGACCGCGTTGGCGACCTCGATGTTCACCGGGGCGGCGGTGTTGCCGGTGCAGCCCAGGGGACCGTTGACAGTGTTGCCGGCCAGCAGCGGGGCGACGCCCGCGCTGTTGACCACGTTGACCGGGCCGCTGATCCGATTGCCGACCAGCAGGACCGGACCGGTCGTGCCGGTGACGTTCACCGGGCCGTTGACGGTGCTGGCGGTCAGCACGAAACCGGCCGCGCCGCCGGCGTCCACCGGACCGTTGATCGAGCCACCGTTGACGATCAGGGTGGCGCCGGGCCGGACCCGGACCGGACCCCGGACGGTGGCGTCGGCGAGGCAGGCCACGCCGGTGACCGTCAGCGGGCCGTTGTGGGTGCCGGTGAGCGTGGGCGCGATCCGCTCTCCGGCCGCCAGGCCCTCGGCGGCCTGCTCGTCGAGCAGCAACGGCACCAGCCCCCGCTCCGGCTGGGACAGCGGTACGAGGTACCCGCCAGCCACCTTGACCACCCGCCAACCGTGCGCGGCGAGCCGCTCGGCCACCGTGGTCCGCCGGCCCGCCGGACCATCGGTACGCGCACCGTGGTACTGCTCCTCGGTGAGCTTGTACGCGCACGGCGGCTGCGCCAGGATCTGGTCCGCACTCGGTGCGTCCAGCGGCGGCGGTGTGTCACCCGGGTGCGGCGCCGGGTACGCCTCGATCGGGCGTGAGCCCCGGAAGACGATCCGGCCAGTGTTCGCCGACTGGAACCTGATCGCCTCGGCGCGGGCGGCGGTGATGGCACCGACGTTCGCCCCGTGATACGCGAGGAACTGGTGGAACGTCCACAGTGCCGAGTACGTCTTGCGCCGGCGGTTGTTGGCGGTGTTGCCCTCGTCCGGCCGCGTCGGCCCGCCCGAACTGCGCAGCTCCAGCAGGGAGTTGACCACGTTCTTCAGCCCGAGGGTGTTGCGCAGGATGGTCTCCTCGCCCAGACCGATGTTGGCCCCGGTGCACCCGTACGGGCAGGCCCACCAGCCATCCTGGGCGCCCTGGGTGTACATGTGTCCCTCGATCATGTGCTGCGACTGGTCGAAGATCCCCTGCGCGACGTTCTGGTGCCGGGGCGGCAGCATCGGCAGGTCACCGGTGTTGGAGTTGCCGTACTCGTGACCGTCGTAGCTGGCGATCGGCCGGTAGTCGCGGACCATCTCGACGAACGCCTGGGTCTCCGGCTGGCGGATCAGCGAGTAGTCCCGGTTGAGGTCCTGCCCGGTGGAGTTGCCCCGGCTGTTGGCCGCCCGACCGTCGCCGTTGATCGTCGGGACGATCAGCATGGTGGTCCTCGACAGCAGGCCGAGCGTGGTCGGGTCGTCGGTGAACGCCAACTGCCGCGCCATGATCAGGCATGCTTCGCGGTCACCGGGCTCGTTGCCGTGCACGTTGCAGTTGACCACCAGGGGGTTCGTCGCGGCCACCGCCTCCGGGGTGGCCGGTGGGGTGGGGTGACCGATGACGAACATGTTGATCGGCCGGTCCTGCACGGTGCGGCCGATCTCGACCACCCGCACCCGGTCGCTCAGCTCGTCGATCGCCGAGGTGTAGGCGTACTCGTCGACGTCGTCCGTGTACTGCGCGCCCAGCGTGGTCTCCCACTGGGTACGCAGGCCCTGGCCGGGCACGTCCGGGTCACCCCAGTGCCCCCGGGTGATGTCGCTGACCGGGGCCGAGTACGGCTGCGCGGTGCCGTCGAGGCGGGCGCGGACCCACCACTGGAACCGGTTGCCGGGGGCGAAGCCGGCGTCGGCGAAGGTCGGCTCCGAGTTGTTGATCTGCCGGTTGGGCCGCCAGACGCCGACGATCACCGGCGCTCCGGTGGCGGTACCGTCCTCGGCGACCGGGGTGCGCTCGATCTGGTAGTCGGTGGCCCCGTCGACCGGGGTCCAGGCCAGGGTCGCGTACCCGTCGCCCGGCACCACGGTCAGGCCCTGCACCTGGTTCGGCTCGGCGGCCGTCGTAGCCCGGGCGGGTTGCGCGGTCGCCGCGAGGGTGACGGCGAGGAGCGCGGAGAAGACACCGGCCGTTGTCCGTCTGTATCTCAAGGGGATCTCCAAACAGGAGGGATGGCTGGGTACGCACAGCACACCCGCCCCCACCCGGCCACGGGGTCGCGAGCTGGGATTCTTGAGGATGCTCTGAGGTTGCCGGCGACCGGTCGGCCAGTCAGGTGGCGCGCAGCCGGTAGCCGACGCCACGAACCGTCTCCACCAGACCCGGATCGTCCAGCTTGCCGCGCAGCGCGGCGACGTGGACGTCCAGGTTGTGCCGGGTGGCCCAGGTGGTCTGCCAGACGTCGAGCTGCAACCGGTCCCGGGGCACCACCGTGCCCGCCTGCCGGGCCAGGGCCACCAGCAGGTCGAACTCCTTACGGGACAGGCCGACCTCGCGATCACCGACCCGTATCCGCCGGGCGTCCACGTCGATGCGCAGCACGCCGACCCGCAACGTGGTCGCCGGCCGGACGGTACGGGCGGTGCGCCGCATCACCGCCTCGATGCGCGCCTGCAACTCGACCATCGAGAACGGCTTGACCACGTAGTCGTCGGCGCCGGCCCGCAGCCCGGCCACCCGGTCGTGCTCCTCCGCCCGGGCGGTCACCGCGATGATCGCGACCCCCTCGTCGTGCTGGCGGATCCACCGACACACCTCCAGACCGTCCCGGTCGGGCAGGCTCATGTCGAGCAGCACCAGGTCGACCGGATCGGCCTCGACCGCCTCGGCGGCCGTCACCGCCTGGACCACGTCGTGCCCCCGCCGCCGCAGCGCCGACGCGAGCCCCGCCGAGACGCGCAGGTCGTCTTCCACCAGGAGCACCCGCACCCGCGCCCTCCTCGGACCGCACCGCTGCTGGATGCCTGCGAGTGTGTCGGATGCGCAGCCGTGCCGACCAGTGTGGACACAAGATCGTAACGGCAGACTGAACTACCCGAACAGGTCTGGTGGCACCCGGCGGGTGCGGTCCCACGTGCCGCCCGGCGGTGTGCCCGCCGGGCGGGTCAGCCGACGGCGGCCTTCAGCACCCAGGACGTCACCCGGGGATGGCCGGCCAGCTCGGCCCGGCCGGTGCACCACAGCAGCACATCGACCGGATCCCCGGCCGGGGCCTGCGGAAAGAGCCGGGCGAGCACCGCCGCGCACAGCTCCGCCGGTGGCCGCCAGTCGATGCCGAGCCCCTGGGCGATGTCCCAGGTGTGCACGAGCGTCTCGTTGACCCCGAGTGCGGCGAAGCCACCCGGGTCGGTCGCCCCCCAGTGCCAGCCACGGGCGGCCGGATCCGCAGCGCCGACCGCGTCGCCCAACAGCCGCCCGCAGGCGGTGACCACGGCGAGAACATCGCGCGGCGCGGCGTCGTCCCGGACGACCAGGTCGAACGGCAGGTACGCCTCGTCCGGCCGGGCCGCGACCTGACCCGCGTACGCCAGCAGGTCGTGGGCGACGTGGGCCGCTGTCGTCCAGCAACTCCACTCCAGGGTGCCCGCCCGGTGCTCCCGCCAGTCCCGCGACACGTGCGGCGTGAGCGCCCGCACCATCTCGGCCACCGCCTGGTCGACTTCGCCACCGTCCATCCCCGTCATGTCCACCATGCTGCCAGTCGCCCTGCCGGCCGGCGGCCCCGTCTTCTCCGGGGCTGCCGCATCAACCGGATGGGCGGTACGGTGCCGCCCATGAGTCAGCAGCTGCGGGTCCGACCGGTCTCGCTCGGTGGGCGCGTGGTACTGGCGGCCCAACTGTTGATGCTGGCCACCGTGCTGATCGGCAGTCTCGGTGTGCTGCTCACGGCCGCCCTGCGCGTCGACGACCTGCCGGCGCTGCTGAGCCCGGGGGTGGAGCGGTTGGGTGATCCGAAGGACTCCCTCCCGCCGGTCGGCCCCGACTCGGCGTGGAATCCACTGCTCTGGGCCTTCGAACTCAGCCGCGTGGTGGCGATGTTCGTTCATCCGCTCGCCGCGATGGCTCTGCTCCTCGGGCTGGTGTCCCTCGTCCGCACCAGGCTGATCGGCGATCGGCCCACGTTCCGCTGGCTCGCCATCGGCACCGCCCTGTGGTGCGCGACAGCCGTCCTCTCGCTGACCCCGTACGGCATGCAACTGCACCACTGGCTGCTCGACTAGGCCCTGTTTCATAAGCCGGGTCGGAGCCATTCGTTGATCGTGGCGATGTGCACGGTGGCGTGGTAGCGGACGGCGAGCTTGTCGTAGCGGGTGGCCAGGGCCCGGTTGCGTTTGAGCTGGTTGATGCCGCACTCGACGGCGTGGCGTTGCCGGTAGGTGCCGGAATCGAAGGTGGGTGGCCGCCCGCCGTTCGAACCCTTCCTTCGTCGGCTCGCCGCTTGGTCGATCTTGATCGGGATGGTCGCGGCGATCCCTCTTCGGGCAAGGTGCTGCCGGTTGGCGCGGGAACTGTAGGCCTTGTCGGCCAGGACCCGGTCCGGTCGGGTGCGGGGCCGGCCACCGCCGGTCCTGGGCACCCGGATCCCCGCCAGCACGGGGACGAACTGCGGGCTGTCGCCGCGGTGTCCGGCGGTGAGCAGGGTCGACAACGGCTTTCGGCCCTGTTCACAGGCCAGGTGAAGCTTGGTGGTCAACCCACCTCGTGACCGGCCCAGGGCGTGATCGGCGGGTTCGTCATCGACACCGCCGGGCGGCTCGACCTGCACCTGGCCATGGTTACGGGCGCCGGCGGCGTGCTGATGAGCGCGGGCACTGGTGGAGTCGATGCTGACGTCCCACGTGATCATGCCCGCCGCGTCGGCCCGAGCCTGCAGCTCGGTGACCATGTCCCGCCACACTCCGGCCCGCTGCCACCTGCGGAACAACCCGTAGACGGTCTGCCAAGGCCCGTACGACGCAGGCACGTCCCGCCACGGCGAGCCGACCCGTGTCCGCCACCGGATCCCGTCGATCAACTGCCGTCTGCTCCACTTCGGCGGACGTCCTGACCCACGCGGCCTGGGCAACAGCGGCTCCAATACCGCCCACTGAGCGTCGGTCAGGTCGTGTCGCCTCGTCACCGCTAAGGTGGCCACGAGGTCTCCGGTATGAAAGTTCGTCTTGGTCGATGAACCCTCTACCGGAGACCTCGCCGTCTATCGATCACCGACACGCCGACGCCGGACCAACGCGGCCAACGGCAGGCGGTCAGACGGTTTCATTTTTGAAACAGGGCCTAGTAGTGCTTTGTTAGGTTCTGTGGCGTTTGTTGCGGTGTAGCGGTTTCACGGGTTGGTGGCAGGTGATGCAGGCGCCGGTCCAGGTCGCGAGGAGTCGTTGCAGCTCGCGGATGACTGTGTAGAGGGTCAGGCCGGCGCATCCGCTTTTGGGTCCAGACGCAGTTCGGTGATGAACAGGTGCGCGGCGGTGACCAGGGTGACGTGGCGGTGCCAGCCGGTCCAGGAGCGGCCTTCGAAGTGGTCCAGGCCGAGGGCGGTCTTCAGTTCGCGGTAGTCGTGTTCGATGCGCCAGCGGATCTTGCCGTAGCGGACAAGATCGGTGTGGCTGGTGGTGGCGGGCAGGCTGGACAGCCAGTACTTGACCGGCTCGGTCTCGTCGTCCGGCCACTGGGCGATCAGCCACCGCTCGGGCAGGAGACCGTCCGGGTCACGGGCGACGCGATGCCCGGCCGGCCGGACCCGTAGGAAGACGAACTGGGAACTCATCGTGCCCTTCGAGCCTTCCCGCCAGGTGATCGTCTCCGCAGCCTGGCGGCTGGCGGCGCGAATGTGCTCGACCAGGCTGACCGCCGTCTTGGGGTAGCGCGGGTCGGTGCGGATGGGTGGGCGACCACGCCCGGACCACACCCGCGGCACCGGTTGCACCTCTGGCTTGTGGGCGAGGGCGTCGCCTTTGACCTGCATGACGTAGCCGATTCCCCGCTGGTCCAGGGCGCTGCGGAACTGGCTGTTGTCTCCGTAGCCAGCGTCCGCTGCCAGCAGTGGCGGGCGCAGGCCGTGCTCGGCCAGTTCGTCGAGCATCCCCACGACCAGCGCCCACTTCGGGCGATGGCGCTCGTCCTCGGGTATCCCGCAGCGGGTCCGGCGAGTAGCCACCGCGGGCCGGTCAGCCTCGTCAACGGCTTGGTCGTCCCACGAGGTCGGCACGAAGAGCCGCCAGTCCAGAGGACACGAGGCGGTGTCGGTGACGGCGTGGACACTCACCCCGATCTGGCAGTTCGCCACCTTGCCCAACGTGCCGGAGTACTGCCTGGCCACACCCGGCGAACTCTTGCCGTCCTTCGGGAAGCCGGTGTCGTCGACCACCCACGCCACCGGCTCGACCACATCGACCGCCCGCGCGGCCAGCCGCATCCGCACCGCCGTGGTGTCCCAGGTCGACGCCGTCACGAACTGCTGCAACCCCTGATGATCCACCCCAAGCCGATCCGCCATCGGCTGCATCGACTTACGCCGCCCGTCCAACAGCAGCCCCCGCAGATACGTGCCACCCTTTGCCCGCTGATCCGACCGCACCAACGGGGTGAACACATCCGCGGCGAACGCCTCAAGCCGTTGCCGCACAACGGAAAGCTCGTCAGGGGTCACCGCAACATCGAACTACTCCGAACCGCCGCCGACGGCCAGCGACACGCCGACCTAACAAAGCACTACTAGGGGTTTGCCGACGGCGGTCGTGAACGAGTGCTGTCGGTCGGGATTGCTACCGGATGACAAGAGAGGGATGCACGGCATGGGTGACGAGGAGAAGAACGCGCTGTCGATGTTCCTGAAGGCGCAGCGGGTGAGCGTCCTCGCGATCATCGACGGGCTCGACGCGACGGCCCTGACCACCGCCGTGCTGCCCTCCGGGTGGACGCCGCTGGGTCTGGTGGAGCATCTCGGCTACGCCGAGCGGCACTGGTTCCAGGAAATCATGTTTGGCTCGGCCGAGCCGCTGACCTGGCCCGACGACGACCACGTGCCGCTGACCACGCCCCGACCGCGCTCGGTGGTGCTGGAGTTCTACCGGGCCCAGTGCGAGCGGTCCGACGCCGTCCTCGTCGGCACGCCGCTGTCCGCGCCGGTACGCGAGCGGCACCCCGGTCCGCTCGGAGAGGAGATCACCGACCTGCGGCGCGTCGTCCTGCACATGATCGAGGAAACCGCACGTCACGCGGGTCATCTCGACGCGGCGCGCGAGCTGCTCGACGGCAGGACCGGCCTCGGGCCCCGATAGCCGCCACCCGATCGCCGGTGGGTCAGCGCCCCGACCCGGTCGAGGTCCGGGTCGGGGCGCACGCAAGCGCGAGTGGTAGAAGGGGTCAGCGCAGGCCGGCGGCGGCGAGCAGGTTGCCGTCCGGGATCGCCGGCAGGGCCCGCCCGTGCGCCATCTGCCGTGCCGCGCGGTCGGCGGTGAACGCCGGTGCCTGGGCGATCGCCGAGGCGTACGTCGAGGCGGTACGGCTGGCGATGGCCGCCCAGCCGTACCGGTCGTGCACCATGGCCCGGGCCCGGCGGGCCAGCGTCCGGGCGCGTTCGGCGTCGGACAGCAGGGTGTGCACCGCGTCGGTGAGCGCGTCCGGGTCGTGCGGCCGGAAGGTGACCCCGGTGACGCCCGGCTCGACGATCTCGGCCAGCCCGCCGGTCTCGGCGACCGCCAGCGGCGCGCCGGCGGCGGCACCCTCCAGCGCGACCATGCCGAACGGCTCGTAGATGCTGGGCACGGCGAAGCAGTCCGAGGCGGCCATCACCGCGGGCAGGTCGGTGCCGCCGAGGAAGCCGGGCAGGCTGACCGTGCCGGCGAGGCCGAGCCGATGCACGTCGGCCTCCAGCTCACTCCGGTACGGTCCGTCGCCGACGATCACCGCGCGCAGCCCCGGGTGCCGCTCCCGCAGCCGGGGCAGCCCGGCGATGAGGTGCTGCACGCCCTTCTCGTACACCAGGCGGCCGGCGAACGTGACCAGCGGACCGTCCCCGGCGAACCGGGCCCGCGCCGCCGCCACGGCGGCGGCGGAGACCCGCCAGCGGTGCGGCTCGACCCCGTTGGGCACCACGTCGACCCGCCCGTTCGGCACGCCGAACAGGCCGGTCACCTCGTCGCGCATGTAGCCGGAGCAGACGATGACCCGGTTCGACTCGCCGCCCAGCCAGTGCTCCACCCCGTGGATGGTGCGGTTCATCTCCTCGGGCAGCCAACCCTGGTGCCGGCCCGCCTCGGTGGCGTGGATGGTGGTGACCAGCGGCAGGTCGAGGTGGTCGCGCAGGGTCATCGCGGTGTGCGCGACGAGCCAGTCGTGGGCGTGGATCACGTCGTAGCCGCCGGTGGCGGCGGCGCGCAGCGCGGCCCGGGTCAGGGTGTGGTTGAACGCCATCGTCCAGGCCAGCAGCGAGCTGGTGGCCAGTGGGAACGTCACCGGGTCCTCGGCGGCGCGCACGACGCGCACCCCGTCGACGTACTCCTCCAGCGGGGCGCCGTCGGTGTGGCGGGTGACGACGGTGACCTGGTGACCGGCGGCGGCCAGGGCCACCGACAGGGCGTGCACGTGTCGACCCAGCCCGCCGACGAGCACCGGCGGGTACTCCCACGACAGCATCAGGATGCGGCGGGGCTGCGACCCGACGGTGGGACCGGACGACGCCGGGACCTGGGGACGCGAGGTGAGCGTGGGGCGGTGGACGCGGTCCGGAGCGGTGGCGGTCCGTCCGCCGACCCGCAGGGTGGTCACATCAGTCTCCGTCCGTGCAGGAAGGAACGCGCCGACGTCGGTGGCGGCGAGCGGGCAGGGTTGGGTTTCGGACACGCGTGAGCGCGCCGGCGGTGCGAGGATCTGGTAGGCGCGCGGACGACGCGCCCGCGAACAAGGAAACGTCATGACGGCCGATCCCGCATCTCGAAGAGGGCCTCAGTGACCGACGACACCGCAGGGTTCATCTGCACTCGGTCGCGCGGACACCGGGCATTCACCCGATCGGATGGATTGGCGGTGGACCGTGCGGGGCATTACGGCCGCGCGCATCACCGGTGGCTCCGGCGGGTGCGCTCATGGTGCGGGCGCGCTCATGACATGTGGGCCGAAGGAGCGAGATGCAGGTCTGGCCGGGCGAGCGATACCCCCTCGGGGCGACCTACGACGGGATGGGCACCAACTTCGCGATCTTCTCCGAGGTGGCGGAGAAGATCGAACTCTGCCTCTTCGACGAGTGGGACGTGGGCCACGAGCGCCGGGTCGAGCTGCGGGAGGTCGACGCGTACGTCTGGCACGCGTACATCCCGGGGGTAGGGCCGGGCCAGCGCTACGGCTACCGGGTGCACGGCCCGTACGACCCGGCCAACGGGCTGCGTTGCAACCCGGCCAAGCTGCTCATCGATCCGTACGCCAAGGCCATCGACGGTGACGTGCGGTGGGATCCGGCGGTCTACGACTACGTCCACGGCGACCCCGAGCGGATCAACACCGACGACTCGGCGCCGTACATGCCGAAGTCGGTGGTGGTGAACCCCTACTTCGACTGGGGCAACGACGCGCCACCGCGTATCCCGTACCACCACTCGGTCATCTACGAGGCCCACGTCCGCGGGCTGACCATGCGGCTGCCCGGCATCCCCGAGGAGCTGCGCGGTACGTACGCCGGCATCGCCTCGCCCCCGATGATCGAACACCTGACCCGGCTCGGGATCACCGCCATCGAACTGATGCCGGTGCACCAGTTCGTCAACGACCACCGCCTGACCGACCTCGGGCTGCGCAACTACTGGGGCTACAACACCATCGGCTTCTTCGCCCCGCACCACGCGTACTCGGCCCTGGGGCACCTGGGCCAGCAGGTGCAGGAGTTCCGGGGCATGGTCAAGGCGTTGCACGCCGCCGGTATCGAGGTGATCCTCGACGTGGTCTACAACCACACCGCCGAGGGCAACCACCTGGGCCCCACGTTGAGCTTCAAGGGGGTCGACAACCCCAGCTACTACCGGCTGTCCGAGGAAGACCGACGTTACTACGTCGACTACACCGGCACCGGCAACAGCCTCAACGTCCGCAGCCCCCACTCCCTGCAACTGATCATGGATTCGTTGCGGTACTGGGTGACCGAGATGCACGTCGACGGCTTCCGCTTCGACCTGGCCGCCACCCTGGCCCGCGAGTTCTACGAGGTGGACCGACTCTCTACCTTCTTCGAGGTGGTGCAGCAGGACCCGGTGGTCAGCCGGGTGAAGCTGATCGCCGAGCCGTGGGACGTCGGCCCCGGCGGCTACCAGGTCGGCAACTTCCCGCCCCAGTGGACCGAGTGGAACGGCAAGTACCGGGACACCGTCCGCGACTTCTGGCGTGGTGAACCGGCCACCCTCGCCGAGTTCGCCTCCCGCATCTCCGGCTCCGCCGACCTCTACCAGGACGACGGCCGCCGCCCCTTCCACAGCATCAACTTCGTCACCTGCCACGACGGGTTCACCCTCAACGACCTGGTGTCGTACAACGACAAGCACAACGAGGCCAACGGCGAGGACAACCGCGACGGCGAGAGCCACAACCGCTCCTGGAACTGCGGCGTCGAGGGCGACACCGACGACCCCGGGGTGCTCGGCCTGCGCGCCCGGCAGCGCCGCAACTTCATCGCCACCCTGCTGCTGTCGCAGGGCGTACCGATGATCGGTCACGGCGACGAACTGGGCCGCACCCAGCGGGGCAACAACAACGCCTACTGCCAGGACAGCGAACTGGCCTGGATCGACTGGGACGACGCCGACACCGAGTTGCTCGACTTCACCCGCCGGCTCGTCGAGTTCCGCCGCCAGCACCAGGTGTTCCAGCGTCGCCGCTTCTTCACCGGCCTGCGGGTGCACGGCCGCGAGGTCGACGAGCCGCTGCCCGACCTGGCCTGGTACACCCCCGACGGTCGGGAGATGACCGGCGAGGACTGGGGCAACGACTTCGGTCGCTCGGTGGCGCTCTTCGTCAACGGCGAGGGCATCCGGGAACGCGGCCAGTACGGCCAACGCCACCACGACGCCTCGTTCTGGCTCTGCTTCAACGCCCACGACGCGCCGCTGGACTTCACCCTCCCGCCGGTCGAGTTCGGCCAGCGTTGGGAACTGGTGATCAGCACCGCCGAACCGGACCAGGACAAGAGGACCACCGTGGAGGCCGGCGGCACGCTCTGCGTACCGGACCGCTCCCTGCTGGTGCTGGAGAGGGTGGCCTGACATGCCCGCGAAGCCCGTCACCGCCACCTACCGGGTGCAGGTGCGCCCCGGCTTCGACCTGGACGCCACCGCCGACCTCGCCGGCTACCTCGCCGACCTCGGCGTCACCCACCTCTACAGCGCGCCGCTACTGGCCGCCGCCCCGGGCAGCGCGCACGGCTACGACGTCGTCGACCACCGGCAGGTCAACCCGGAACTCGGCGGCGAGGCCGGCCGGCAGCGGCTGCTGCGGGCGCTGCGCGACGCCGGTCTCGGTCTGGTCGTGGACATCGTGCCCAACCACGCCGGAGTGGCCGTGCCGGCAGCCAACCCGGCCTGGTGGGACCTGCTGCGCCGGGGCCGCGAGTCGGCGTACGCCGGCTGGTTCGACGTCGACTGGCAGCGGGGGCGGCTGCTGCTGCCGGTGCTCGCCGACACCCCCGACGCGCTCGACGACCTCAAGCTCGCCGACGGGGAGCTGCGCTACCACGAGCACCGCTTCCCGGTCGCCGACGGCACCGGCGACGGCACCGCCCGCGAGGTGCACGACCGGCAGCACTACGAGCTGGTGTCCTGGCGACGCGGCGACGCCGAACTGACCTACCGCCGGTTCTTCGCTGTCTCCAGCCTGGCCGGGCTGCGGGTGGAGGACCCGGACGTGTTCGCCGCCACCCACGAGCTGATCCTGGCCTGGGCGGCGGCCGGCGAGGTCGACGGCATCCGGGTCGACCACCCCGACGGGCTGCGAGACCCCGCCGGCTACCTGGCCCGGCTGCGGGAAGCCGCCCCCGACGCCTGGCTGATCGTGGAGAAGATCCTGGAGTACGGCGAGGAGCTGCCCGGCTGGCCGGTCGACGGCACCACCGGCTACGACGTACTGGACGCCGTCGGCGGGCTCTTCGTCGACGGCGACGCCGAGGCCGACTTCACCGCCCTGGACACCCGCCTCGCTGGCCGGGCCACCTCCTGGGCCGACCTGACCCACGACACGAAACTCGGTGCCGCCACCCGACTGCTGGCCGCCGAACTGACCCGGCTGGCCGCGCTCGCCCCCGACGTCGACCCCGACGTCGCCCGCGCCGCCCTCGCCGAACTCGCCGCCGCCTTCGCCGTCTACCGGGGCTACCCGCCCGACGGGGCCCGGCATCTGGCCAACGCCCGCGCCGAGGCCGGCCGCCGCCGCCCTGACCTGACCGGCGCGCTGGACGCGATCACCCGCCGGCTCCGCGACCCCGACGACGAACTGGCCCGCCGCTTCCCGCAGTTCACCGGCGCGGTGATGGCCAAGGGCGTCGAGGACACCGCGTACTACCGGTGGAGCCGGTTCATCGCGCTGAACGAGGTCGGCGGCAGCCCCACCTACTTCGGCACCCTGCCCGGGCGGTTCCACCGCTTCGCCGCCGCCCGCCACGAGCGCTGGCCGGCGAGCATGACCACCCTGTCCACCCACGACACCAAACGCGGCGAGGACGTCCGCGCCCGCCTCGCCGTCCTCGCCGAGCTGCCCCAGCGCTGGGCCGACGCGGTCACCGGCTGGATGGCCGCGGTGCCGCTGCCCGACGCCGCTCTGGCCCACCTGCTGTGGCAGACCGCCGTCGGTGCCTGGCCCATCGAACGCGAGCGCCTGCACGCGTACGCGGAGAAGGCCGCCCGGGAGGCGGCGGCCTCGACCAGTTGGACGGACCCCGACCCGGCCTTCGAGCGGGCCATGCACGCCCTGGTCGACGCCATGTACGACGACCCGGCCGTCACCGAGGGGCTGGCCGCCTTCGCCGCCGAGATCACCCCGCCCGGCTGGTCGAACTCGCTGGGGCAGAAGCTCGTGCAACTGGCCATGCCCGGGGTACCCGACACCTACCAGGGCACCGAGCTGTGGGACAACTCCCTGGTCGACCCGGACAACCGACGCCCGGTCGACTTCGCCGTACGCCGGGAACTGCTGGCCCGGCTCGACGCCGGCTGGCAGCCGGCGGTGGACGAAACCGGCGCGGCGAAGCTGCTCGTGGTGTCGCGGACCCTGCGGGCGCGTCGTGACCACCCGGAGCTGTTCGGCGACTACCAGCCGCTCATCGTGCACGGGCCGGCGGCCCGGCACGCCGTGGCCTTCGACCGGGGCGGCGCGGTCGCCGTGGCCACCCGGCTGCCGCTGCGGCTGGCGGCGGCCGGCGGCTGGCGGGACACCACCCTGTCACTACCCGTTAAAGAGATGTCGTGCCTGTTCACCGGTCGGGTCTACAGTGGCTCTCAGGTCCGTCTCGTGGACCTGTTGACCACCTATCCCGTCGCGCTGCTGGTGCCTACCACCTGACCCGGGAGGCTGCGTCATGACCGAGTTCACCGTCTGGGCACCCGAGGCGACCCGGGTACGGCTGCACCTGCCCGGTGTCGCCGACCACGAGATGCGGGCCGGCCGGGGCGGCTGGTGGCGCGTCGAGGTGCCCGACGCCGGCACCGACTACGCGTTCCTGCTCGACGACGACGACCAGCCGCTGCCCGACCCCCGGTCGGCCTGGCAGCCGTCCGGCGTGCACGGGCCCAGCCGGACCTACGACCACGGCGCGTTCGGCTGGACCGACGGTTCCTGGACCGGCCGGCAGCTGCCCGGCAGCATCCTGTACGAGCTGCACGTCGGCACCTTCACCCCGGAGGGCACCTTCGACGCGGCGATCGGCAAACTCGACCACCTGGTCGACCTGGGTGTCGACCTGGTCGAGCTGCTGCCGGTGAACGCGTTCAACGGGGAACACAACTGGGGCTACGACGGCGTCTGCTGGTACGCGCCGCACGAACCCTACGGCGGACCGGACGGACTGAAACGGTTCGTCGACGCCGCCCACGCTCGCGGTCTGGGGGTGATCCTCGACGTCGTCTACAACCATTTCGGGCCCTCCGGGGCCTACGCGCCGAAGTTCGCGCCGTACCTCGCCGAGCGCAACACCCCCTGGGGCAACGCGGTGAACCTGGACGGCCCGCACTCCGACGGGGTGCGCCGCTTCATCATCGACAGCGTGCTGATGTGGCTGCGCGACTACCACGTCGACGGGCTGCGCCTGGACGCCGTGCACGCCATGCCCGACACCCGCGCCGTGCACCTGCTCGAAGAGATCGCCGTCGAGGTCGAGAGCCTCTCGACCCACCTGGGCCGCCCGCTGTCCCTGATCGCCGAGTCCGACCTCAACGATCCCCGGCTCATCACCCCCCGCGAAGCCGGCGGCCACGGCCTGCACGCCCAGTGGAACGACGACGCCCACCACGCCCTGCACACCCTGCTCACCGGCGAACGGCAGGGCTACTACGGCGACTTCGGCACCATGGAATGCCTGGTGGAGGTGCTCACCGGCGGCTTCTTCCACACCGGCACCTGGTCCACCTTCCGCAGCCGCCAACACGGCCGCCCGGTCGACCAGCGCACGCCCGGCCACCGCTTCGTCGCGTACCTGCAGAACCACGACCAGATCGGCAACCGGGCCGTCGGTGATCGCCTCTCGGCCTCGCTCTCCCCGGCGTTGCTACGGGTGGGTGCGACCCTGCTGATGACCGCGCCGTTCACCCCGATGCTGTTCATGGGGGAGGAGTGGGCCGCCTCGACACCCTGGCAGTACTTCACCTCGCATCCGGAGCCGGAACTGGCCACCGCGGTCGTCTCCGGCCGCCGCGCGGAGTTCGCCGCCCACGGCTGGCCGCCCGGCGACGTGCCGGACCCGCAGGACCCGCAGACCTTCCTCCGGTCCCGGCTCGACTGGGCTGAGCTGGACAAACCCGAACACCGCGAGATGTACGACTTCCACCGCCGCCTGATCGCGCTGCGCAAGTCCCGCCCGGAACTGTCGGATCCACACCTGTTCGCGATGGAGGTACGCCACGGCGACCAGTTCCTGGTGATGCGCCGGGGTGGCTGCCTGGTCGCGGCGAACCTGGCCGGCAAGCCACAGCGGATCACCCTGCCCGGGGTGGCGCGTCGCGTCCTGCTGGCCACCGGCAACGGCGTCACGGTGCAACGCGACCGCATCGAGCTACCAGCCGAGACGGCAGCCATCGTGGCGCTCTGAGACAACCCTGCTGCGGAGTCGGTGGACCGATTTGTGGCAGTGCCGGTACCCGACACGCCGGGTCGGGACTTCCTGCACTGCCACAAATCCCTATGGCCGCCGAACCAGATCCGAGCAGGAAGCCACCTGTGGCGTGGCCGCCACACCACGCGTACGCGCGGCGGGACGGGTGGCGGCGGTTGCCGGTCGACTCATCGCGCTCGCCAGTCGGGGGGATCCTCGACGCCGTCCGCCAGCCGGATCGAGGCCGCCAGCCGTAGCATCATGTCTCGGCCCCCCAGCGCCTCGTTGCCGCGCCGGCTCATGATCCTTGTCTCCGCGACGCACTCAGCGCACCCACCGGGAAGCTGTTCCACCCGGTAGACCCCTACGCCAGTCCTGACCCAGTCGACCGCGGTGGCGGCACGGCCTGCCACGGTGACGTCGTCGGTGCCGCTGTGTCTGCCGCTGGCCAGGCTCTCGGTACTGATGCCGACCTGAATGTCGGGCCTCAGGGAGCCGCCGTAACCCTTGATGGGTTGCAACACGTACTGGGCGTGGGCGTAGTTCTTCAGTGGTTCGCCGTCGGCCCATAGCTCGTCGTCGGTCCATCGCAGGTCGGCACCGCCGAGCACGGCACCGTCGGGCAGCTCCATCGCCTGGACCGGCAAGGCTAGTGGCGTCGTCTCCCAACGAATGCCCTCGGCCACCTGACGCGTCATCTCATGTGGGTCATCACCAGACGCCGAAATTCGCATCCAAGCGTCCGGCGCGTACTCCCAGGACAGAACGCCGCCCTCGTTCTGAAAGGCGGGACGACCACGTACCGGCGCGACGGATTCACCCGGAACGCGCCATCCGGCCTCCTGGTCGTACTCCCGATCGTAACGATGGACATCGGTGTCCCGTGCCGCCATCAAGACCTCGACGCGCCAGGTCGATGCGGTCGACGTCTCGTCGCTCTTCCGGGGGGCATCGGGTCGTCCGGCCATGTTGATTATGTGCATGTCCGGCTCGGTCTGGTAGCGGATCTGGTGTACAGGGCCAGGTAGCAGGCTGAGGCGGAACAGTTGCTGGCCGGGGTCGAATCGGGTGGGCGCCGAACGGGGTGGATCACCTTGCGTAGCGGTCTCCGGTGCCCGTCGGATGGCCCAGACGGTCAGGCCCGCCACCACCGCCACCACGGTCGTCACGACCCCCAGGATCAGGATCCGGCGACTGCGCCTGCCACCCGGAGACCTCTCGGCGCCGGCGGCAGCTGATGCGCCGCCCGATTCGCTCACGTCACTCACCACGGACTTCCTTCCCGTGCCAATGCGCCGTGCCGCAGCGCGACCGGGGCAGTCTACGACCGGCCCCGTCCTCGCCGCTGCCCGTGGCCGGACCACGAGATCCTGTGCTGCCGGCCCGCACCTTCCTGAGCCGGCCTCCACCACATCCGTGACTGCGGCGGCGGAACTGTCCTACACACCGCGCCAGGACCACCTGCACCGCCACGGTGGGCATCGGGCCCGCGACACCCGGGGCGTGAGCATGCTGCCCCGGCAGCCGAGCTGTGGACGTCCGTGCTTCGGGGGCGATGGCCGCCCAGCCGTCCTGGCCAAGCGGTGCAGGCGCGGGCGGCAAACGATTGCAGTGCGTCGGGACGCACTGGCAAGATGCCTGTCGATGCGTCGCGTGGGAGTGGCAGCGATTGATGACCTGAGCCGAGGGCAACGGCCGGGCATCGGATGTTCCTGATCGACTTGTAGCTGGGGGCGACGGCAGGCGGCCGGTCGGCTGCCCGCTCGGGCTGGCCCCTGCCAGCTGCGCCGAAACGCCGCCACCTGCATCGCAGCGGCGGTAGAGAGGAAGCCCGATGAGGCTTGCCCATCCTGACACCGTCCCACCGTCCCGCCGCCGGGGAGCCATCGCGGTCGCCGTGCTCGCCGCGACGACCTCGCTGGTCACCGTGGCGGGGATCCTGACCGCGCCACCCTCGCTGGCCGCGACACCCGACATCACCGTCAACACCTCGTCGAGCTACCAGACGATCGACGGGTTCGGCGCCGCGACGCCGATCTTCGGTGGTTCCGGTGACCCGTGGACGACGAGCGAAACCCAGACCCTCGTCGGTACGGGGCCGGGACAGCTCGGTCTGTCGATCGTACGGACCGTGGTGTCGCCCGTGACGAGCGAATGGGGTCTGTACGCGGCCAGCCTGCAAACGGCGAAGTCCTACGGATCCGACGTGAAGATCCTCGCCTCGCCGTGGACGGCGCCGGCCCACTTCAAGACGAACAACAGCAGGGTCAACGGCGGCAAGCTGAGGACCGACTACTACGACGACTATGCCGAGCACCTCAACAGTTACGTGCAGTTCATGAAGGGCCGGGGGGTCACCGTCGACGTGACCTCGATCCAGAACGAGCCGGACTGGCACCCCGACTACGACTCGATGGACTGGACCGGCACCGAGATGCGCAACTTCGTCCGCGACCACGGTGCCCGGGTCAGGGACACCCAGCTCATGGTCGGCGAGTCCCTGCGGTTCGCGCGCCAGTACTCCGACCCCACCTTGCAGGACGCCACCGCGCGCAACAACATCGGTTACGTCGGCGGCCACCTGTACGACGCCGAGAACAGCGGGAACCTGTCGCCCTACCCGCTGGCCGCGCAGTACGGCAAGAACCAGTGGATGACCGAGTGGAATCTGCACGCCGCCGACGGAAACGGCGCGAACATCTGGGGAGACCCCGGCAACACGGCCGTCTGGAACGAGACCCTCGACGACATCATGCGGACCGTGCACCGGTCGATGGAGGCGAACTGGAGCGCCTACATCTGGTGGTACGGCCGCCGCTTCTACTCCTTCATCGGTGACGGCGACGCGCAGTACGGCACCACCAAGGGCGCGGTCCTCAAGCGCGGCCAGGCGTTCTCCCAGTACGCGAAGTACGTCCGTCCCGGTGACCGCCGGGTGGGCGTGTCGAAGAGTTCGCGGGCTTCCGGGCTGGAGGTCACCGCCTACCGTGGCCGGGGCAAGGTCGTGCTGGTGCTGCTCAACCGGTCGAACAACGCGGTCAACGACGCGGTCGTCCAGGTGCCGCAGAACATTTCGGCGGCCGGGTACACCGTCACCTCGCGGACCTCGGGCGCCCAGTCGCAGGCGGTGAACGTCAGTGGGGGCCAGGCGACCGTGAACGTGCCCGCCCGGAGCATCTCCACGATCGTCCTGACCGAGGGGTCCGCCTCGCCGACGCCGACGGCCACTGCGACGCCGACGCCAACGGTCAGCCCGACCCCGACCCCGACGCCCACCCCGACGCCGACCACCGGACCAACGGGGACGTGTCGGGTGACCAACGCGGTCAACGCGTGGAACAACGGTCTGGTCGACAACATCACCATCACCAACACCGGTACGAGCACCGTCAACGGCTGGTCGCTGAGATTCACCCTCGCCGCCGGGCAGACGATCACCTCCGGCTGGGGTGCCACGTACTCACCGACCAGCGGTCAGGTGACCGCGACGAACGTCAGCTACAACCCCGCCATACCGCCAGGAGCCTCCGTCACCATCGGCTTCCAGGCCACGCACAGCGGCAACGACGCCCCACCCACCGGCTTCACCCTCAACGGCGCCACCTGTAGCTGAGCAGCGCCTTTCCCGTCGAAGCGGTGCACGCCGGCCCAGCCGGCGTGCACCGCCCGACCGCTGGTTGCCCGCACACGACGCGAGTCGCCGACTCGCGTCGGCGGATGTCCGACCCCGTCAGCGGCGCGTCGCGAAGACCACGCCGGTCAGGCAGAGCGCGCCGCCCAGCAGGGCCAGCGGTGCCGGCACCTCGCCCAGCAGCGTCCAGGACAGCAGGACGGTGACCGGCGGGACCAGGTACGTGGCGGCGGTGGTGCGCCCCGCCGTCCACCGAGACAGCACGTAACCCCAGGTGAGGAACCCGATCGCGGTCGGGAACACGCCCAGGAACAGCACGCCGACGGTGGCCGGTGGCGGGGCTGCCGCGAGTTCCGCCAGCAGCGTGGGGGCGAACGGCAGCAGGGCCGCCGTCCCGGCCAGCGCGCCGAGCCAGGTCATCGTCGGCGCGGCCATCCGCGCCAGGAGGCGCTTCTGCAGCAGTACGGCGAAGGCGTACAGCAGGGCGGAGAGCACCGCCAGCGCGACGCCGACCTGGTCGGCGTGCCCGGTGAAGCCACTGGCCGCGATCAGGGCCACGCCCACGAAGGCGACCGCCACCCCGACACCGAGCCGGCGGGTGAGCCGCTCGCCCAGGACGAGGACCGCGGCCACCGCGACCAGGATGGGCGCGACCGCCACGAGCAGGGCCGCCGTCCCGGCGTCGACCAGCCGCTCGGCGGCGTTGAGCGCCACGTTGTACCCGCCGAACCAGGCCACGCCCCACAGTGCCACGAGTCCCAGCACCCCACCCCGGGGCAGGGTGCCCGGGCGGTTCCCCACGTGCGGCGTGCGGGCGCGCCGGCGGCCGGCGGTGAACGCGACGAACACGCTCAGCGCGGCCGAGGCCGCCACCATGCGGCCCAGGGCCATCGCGCCGGGGGAGTAGTCGTGCCCGGCGAACCGGATGCCCACGAACGCCGAGGCCCAGAGCACGACCGTGGTCCCGGCCGCGGCGACGATCGGCCAGGACCGGGGCCGGTCCTCCGGCCAGGTGTACGCGGGCACGGCTCGGATCGGGGCGGCGGGCTCGGTCATCGACGGGCTGCTCATGGGGTGATTCTCGGCCGCCCGACGATTCAGCACCAGCGACTGTTCCTTCACAACGATTAAGTCGCGCTTTATCGTTGGGCGGTGCTTGACGTTCACCGCCTCCGGGTCTTCCGTTCCGTCGTGGCGTCCGGGTCCGTCCAGGCCGCCGCCACCAACCTCGGCTACACCCCCTCCGCCGTCAGTCAGCACCTCACCGCACTGCAACGCGAGACGGGTCTCACCCTCCTCGCCAAGGCAGGGCGGGGGTTGCGGCCCACGGCCGCCGGGCACGCTCTCGCCGCCGAGGCCGACCGGGTGCTCGCCCGGGTCGGCGCGGCCGAGTCGCTCATCGCGGATCTGCGCACCGGCCGCACCGGCACACTGTCCATCGCGTACTTCGCGTCGGTGGGCGCGGCGTGGATGCCACACGTGGTGCGGTCCGTCCTCACCGGCTTCCCCGGCGTACGGCTCGACCTGCAACTGCGCGAACACATCCCGGACAGCCGGGAGGAGCGCGCCGACGTGCAGGTGGTCGTGGCGGGTGGCGGCTTCGACCCCGGGCCGGGCTTCACCGCCCATCACCTCCTCGACGATCCGTACGTCGCGGTGGTGCCGGTCGGGCACCGCCTCGCCGGCCGGACGGAGGCCGACCTGGTCGACCTCGCCGACGAGCGCTGGGTCGACAACGACTTCGCCCGGGGCTGGTGCCGCGCCAACCTGCTCGAAGCCTGCACCGCCGCCGGTTTCCGCCCGGCCTTCCGGGTCGAGGCGCACGACTACCGGACCGCGTTGGCCTTCGTCGCCGCCGGCATCGGCCTCACGGTGCTCCCCGCGCTCGGCGCGGCACACCTGCCCGAGGGCGTGACCTGTGTGCGGCTGCTCCGCCCGACGCCGACCCGGTCGATCCACGTGGTGGTGGACGACGCCGTCGAGCACACCCCGGCGGCCCGGACGGCGGTCGCCGCCCTGCGCGACGCCGCCCACTCCGCCCCACCGCTCGATGCTGATCATGCACTTGTCGCACCTGACGGAGCGGGGTGACTCCGGAGTTCCGGGTGCCGGAACCGCATGACCTCGTCGAGTTCAGGCGAGGGTACGCCGATGCTCCGAGGACAGGGTCTAGCGGTGCAGGTGGCGCTTCCAGTCGGCCGGCACCCGGTCGGCCGGGGCCGGTGCGCCCTGCTCCGGGGGACGGTGCGCCGGTGCCACCAGCGACGGACCCTGCTCGTACAGCACCTGCTCGTCGTAGTCCCAGAACCACTCCTCGCCGGGCTCGAAGCTGCGGACGAACCGGTGCCCGGTCGCGGCGTGGTGGGCGCTGGCGTGCTGGCTGGGCGAGGAGTCACAGCATCCGACGTGACCGCACTGGCCGCACCGCCGGAGATGGAACCACCAGCCCGGCGGGTCGGCCGCCATGCAGTCGGCGCAGCCCGGGCCGCTCGGCGGCACCTCCGGGTCGATGCCTTCCATGGCGTGTCCTCTCCGTCAAGCGGTCCGCCCGGTGGCGAGCACCGCGCGCCAGCAGCCGGCAACTCTACCCCCGGCCAGTCCGGGCGGGTCACCCCCTGGTTCCTCGCCGCACGGTCCCCGGTCGGGCAGCTCACCCGGGACGGGTGGCCCGCCACTCCTCGCGGGTGATGGCGTATTCGACCTCGCCCTGTTCCGTCCCGGGCAGCGGATCGTCCCAGGACGGGAAGAAGGTGCGGATGTAGCGCAGGCCGACCGCCTCCATCACCCGGCGGGATCCGGTGTTCACGGTCATGGTCTGCGCGATGACCCGACGCTGGCCGACCGTGTCGAAGGCGTGCCGCAGCAGTTCCCGGCTGGCCTCGCTGGCCAGACCCTTGCCCCAGTGCCGGCGCGGCAGGCGGTAGCCGAGATCGCTGACCGTCGGGTCGTCCGGCTGGTCGGGGCCGTGTGCCGGCGGCAGCATCATCAGCCCGACAAACTCGCCGTCGTCCTCGGCCGGCGGCGGCGTCGAACCGCGCGCCCCGCCGTCGGTGCCGAACGCCATCCAGTAGCCCAGGCCGTCCACCTTGTCGGCCAGTGCCATCCGGTTCGCGTGCGATCCGATCACCTCGTCCCTGGTGCGGGCCCGGCCGTAGAGGTAGCGCAGCACTTCGGGGTCGGAGTCCAGCTCGACCTCCAAATCGAGGTGCCGGTCGGCGAGCGGAACCAGCAGCAGACGATCGGTACGCAGAATCGGTTGCGGCATCGGGCCACGATCGCATGTCATCGGCACGCTGGACCGTGCGGGGATGGCCTACCGCGTCGGCAGCACGGCACGGCACAGCGCGCCCGGCCGAGGGCCGGGCGCGCCGTGACGGTGTCCGCCGATCAGATGAGGATGTTGAAGTTGTTCCAGCCGCTGCCGATCTGCCGGTACTGGCTGTACGGGACGCCATCGTCCCGGACGAAGTTGTTCGAGTAGAGCAGAAGCGTGCCGGTGGTGGTGCGGGCCACGAGGTCGGCGAAGCCGTCTCCGGTGACGTCGGCGCCGATGATCGTGTTGAAGTTGTTCCAGCCGCTGCCGATCTGGCGGGAGGCTGAGGTGCTGTAGGGGTCGCCGTCGTCGCGGACGAAGTTGTTGGAGTACAGCCAGAGGGTGCCGTCCGGCTTGCGGGCCACGAGGTCGGCGAAGCCGTCTCCGGTGACGTCGGCGCCGATGATCGTGTTGAAGTTGTTCCAGCCGCTGCCGATCTGGCGGGAGGCTGAGGTGCTGTAGGGGTCGCCGTCGTCGCGGACGAAGTTGTTGGAGTACAGCCAGAGGGTGCCGTCCGGCTTGCGGGCCACGAGGTCGGCGAAGCCGTCTCCGGTGACGTCGGCGCCGATGATCGTGTTGAAGTTGTTCCAGCCGCTGCCGATCTGGCGGGAGGCTGAGGTGCTGTAGGGGTCGCCGTCGTCGCGGACGAAGTTGTTGGAGTACAGCCAGAGGGTGCCGTCCGGCTTGCGGGCCACGAGGTCGGCGAAACCGTCCCCGGTGACGTCGGCGTGCACGACCGTGTTGAAGTTGCCCCAGCCGCTGCCGATCTCACGGGAGGCCGAGGTGCTGTACGGATCCCCGTCGTCGCGGACGAAGTTGTTCGAGTACAGCATCAGCGTTCCGTCGGTCGTCCGCCCCACCAGGTCGTGGAAGCCGTCACCCGTCACGTCGGCGACCCAGGGCTCGGGCTCGACTGGAGGGGTTTCCTGGGTGACTCCGACGGCCGTGGTGAAACCCTCGATCTGGGAATTGTTCTTGTAGTTGTAGTAGGTGTGCCGAGCGACCCGATCACTGGTGTTGCCCTCGATCGTGCGGAGGGTGGTTCCTGACAACGACGTCACGATGCCCACGTGGTCGATGTCGCCGTTGTTGCCCCAGTCGAAGGTGACCGCGTCACCGGGCTTCGGGACGTAGCTGCTGCCGCGGGAATGCCAGGTGCCCTGGTTCTGCCCGTACGTCTTGAAGGACCGGGCGTAGCCGTCGATCTGCGACATGCCGGAGGTGACGCCGGCTTCCCGCCACACGTACTTCGCGAACGCGGCGCACCAGGCGTACCAGTCACCCCCACCGCCCCAACCGGCCCGGCCTCCGCAGGACGGCCAGCCGAACATCACGCCGCCGTAGTAGCTGCAGTTGTTCCCGATCTCGTGGTTGCGGCTGGAGTTGTTCAGTTCGCGCGTCGCGATGCTGACGATGCCGGCCCTCGTCGGGGCGGCGTGGGCGGCCGGCGCGACGAGAGCCGACCCGCCGGCGACCCCGACCGCGATCGCGACCACAAGCAAGCGACGACCAATTCTTGTTCTATTCATTTGATTCCCATGGATTGTGCCCCTCGTCGAGTGACCAGAGGCTTGTCGAAAAATGACCCGCAGTGGATGGGTGCACGCAAAAATCAGCACCATCTGTTGCAGTGGTAATGCCCGTCTCGCTGGGCATGGTGCAGCCGACAGTCGTCACTGTCGCCGATTACTGTGACGTTCCGGAACTTCTCCCGGCGATGGTCAGCCGAAGTGGTCTCGGCTGTCGTAGAGGTGCCGGGAAGGACTCGCCGAGTGGTAGGGACCCGGGCTCATGATGGGTCCAGCGCCGACGTTTCCGAAACTGGTCTCGTGCAGATGGTCAACGCCGCTCGTCGTGTCTCGAGCCAAGCGAGCGGGTTAGCTTCTGCCCGGGAGCAGACGTCTAGCCGCCGTACCAGTCGTACGTCTCGGCCAGCCCAGACTTACCGGGCGCCGGTGCCGTTCACGCCGTCCCCCACGCACCGCCGTCCGCTTGGACACTCCCCGACGGCGGCCTGGGCCGGGACAGGTGGTGCGGCGACGAACATGACCGTCGGAAGGCCGAACACGGCCACGATCTGTCGGAACCTATTCATAAAATCCCCCGTTCGCGCGATGTGCCGATTCTTTACCTGCGCGGGCCATGCCTCCTTTCGTGTGCGCACGCATTTGCCGACGCGGCCCCTGCCGGGAAACGCGACGTTCTTTCGGCCTCGCCATCGCAGCATACGGTTCCGGTCGATGTCCTGTCAGCCCCGGAACCCCTTGCGGCTCGAAGTTTTTGGAACAAGTTCCGGTTGGCCTGGCGCGACGCCCAGAATTCTCGCCGGGCCTGGTCCCTTTTCCGCTCGGGGCAGTATCCGGAACACCGGGTATTCGGCGGCGATTCGCGCGAACTCCGCGAGCGGCGCCCCCCGGTGGACCGGCAGGTGCGGTCTCGCGCCCGGAGCCTTCTCCAGATAGTGGCGCAGGACCGGTGCCCGCCGCTCGACCGGCTCCTCCACCAGCAGCACCGGTCGGCGGTGGCCGTGTCGCAGCACCGCCCGCCCGGCGGCGGCCCGTACGTTGCGTACCCAGTTCGCCCGCTCGCCGAGCATCGACACCAGGTACCGCCGGCCGTCGTGGTCGACGGCGACCACGGGGAACGACACCGTCCGACCGCTACGCCGACCGGCCACCTCCAGGGTGACCCAGTTGCCGGGGGCGAGAAAGCCCGCCGAGAACTGCCACGCCGAGACGCGGTTCATCGACCGCGCCAACCAGTTCGGTCTGCCGCTGCGGTACATCCACCGCTTGAACCGGTGGAGCCGTCGGTCGCTGACCTGGTCCATGGTGGGTCCTTCCCGGCGTCGCGTCCCTCGCGTCGACGGTAGGACGGTGGCTGTCGGTTGCTAAGGGGCGGAAGTCCCGAGGCGGGTGGGGTGCGCCCGGCGGTGGACACGTCACCTTGCGTCGCGGCCGTCGACGCGGACGCTGAGCTGGGCGCCGAGTTCGCGGAAACCGAGCGCCCGCGCCACCCGACGGGAGGCTGCCGGTCGAGCCCGCCACTGGGGCAACAACCCCTTCGCCAGGCCGTCCGCCGTTGCCGCAGCGGCGACGGTGCGGGCGAAGCCGCGCCCACGCCGGCGCGGCGCGGTCAGCACGCTCAGGTGGGCCACCCGTCCCGGCCAGTGCCGGTAGCCGGCCGCCGCGACGATGGCCGTTCCGGCCCGGAGGACGTACGCGGCAGAGGTGATCTCGACCAGCCCGCACTCCGCCGCGTCCTCGGCCGGGACCGACGCCAGGAAGTCGACAAGATCAGGGTGGTGGACGGGTAGCTGCTCCGTGGCCTGCAGCCGGTGCGGTCGGTAGCTGTGGTCGTCGCAGTAGGCCAGGGCGGCCGGACCCAGCACCTCTGCGACTGGCAGCACGGCGGACAGTCGATCGGGGTCGGTCAGCGCATCGACCGGGAGTGTGCGGCAGGCGCGCGTCACCAGGCCCACCAGGTCATCCGTCGGTACCGTACAGATCGCGGCGTCACCCAGGGCGACGACGCCGACCCAGCCCGGCGGGCACATCGACGAGTTCGCCGAGGCCGCCACCGCGACCTGCCGGGCGGGAAAGCTGATCGGTGAGCCGGCCAGCCCGGTCCACACCTGCCGGGCCCGTGCCAGCAACGGGTCGACGTCCATGTCGGCAGCCTGCTGCCCATCGCGGGCGTCGGCCACTGATTTTCACCTCGCCTCAACCGCCCGTCCGGCCGTGTGACCCGTCCGCCCAGCCATGACCGGCTCAGCAGGCGGGCGCCGATCATGTCAGCGAGGTTGCGTGGCTCGGCTGGGCCAGGGGCGGTAGGCCACATGCCGCCGCCATGCCCTGCGCCTCGATGCCGAGCGCGACGTTCATCCGCGCGGCCAGGTTCGCGGCGGCGACGAACGCGGTGAGTTCGACCAGCGCCGGGGCCCCGAGTTGGTTGAGCAGTCGGGCGGAAAGGTCGTCGCTGACCGTGGGTGGGGTCTGCGACATCGCCTCCGCATACGCCAGGACGTCGCGTTCCAGCGCGGTGAAGACCTCCGATTCGCGCCACCGGGGCACCTCGCGGGCCTTGGCCAGGTCGAGCCCTTCGTTGTGCGCCTGGAAGTAGCCCAGGTCGAGGCAGAAGGAGCAGCCGATCAGGGAGACGGCCGCCATGTGGGCGTACGACTTGAGATCCTGGTCGCAGGCGTTCCACCGGGTGGCTGCCCGTCCCATGCCCATGCTGGTGCGCAACACCCGCCGGTTGTGCCCCATGACTCCGAGCGCGTCGGGCACCGCGCCGAACTTCTTCCTGATGATCCGCTTGAGCAGTGCGCCGTGTACGCCGGTGAGTTCCGCCGCGGGAATGCGGGCCATGTCTCCTCCTCGCCTGTCGGTCCTGCCCGTCCAGACACCGGGCGGTGAGGTGCTGTGACAGGCCAGCCGGAAACACCAACCGACCGTTTGCATGACCATACGCAATGGTGCATACTTTTCCTTGTGTCCAAGGTCCTGACCTCCCTGCCCAGTGGTGAACGTGTCGGCATCGCCTTCTCCGGCGGCCTCGACACCTCCGTCGCGGTCGCGTGGATGCGCGACAAGGGCGCCATCCCGTGCGCCTACACCGCCGACATCGGCCAGTACGACGAACCCGACATCGCCTCGGTGCCCGACCGGGCACTCAGCTACGGCGCCGAGGTCGCCCGGCTCGTCGACTGCCGCGCGGCCCTGGTGGAGGAGGGCCTTGCCGCGCTGACCTGCGGCGCCTTCCACATCCGCTCGGGCGGGCGGGCCTACTTCAACACCACGCCGCTGGGGCGCGCGGTCACCGGCACGCTGCTGGTGCGGGCGATGATCTCCGACGACGTGCAGATCTGGGGCGACGGCTCGACCTTCAAGGGCAACGACATCGAGCGGTTCTACCGCTACGGCCTGCTGGCCAACCCGCAGCTGCGCATCTACAAGCCGTGGCTGGACACCGACTTCGTCAGCGACCTGGGCGGCCGCAAGGAGATGTCGGAGTGGCTGCTGGCCCGGGACCTGCCGTACCGGGACAGCACCGAGAAGGCGTACTCCACCGACGCCAACATCTGGGGTGCCACGCACGAGGCGAAGACGCTCGAACACCTCGACACCGGCATCGAGACGGTCAACCCGATCATGGGCGTCCGGTTCTGGGATCCGTCGGTGGAGATACCCACCGAGGACGTGACGATCGGCTTCGACCAGGGCCGGCCGGTGACCATCAACGGCAAGGAGTTCGGCAGCGCGGTCGACCTGGTGCTGGAGGCCAACGCCATCGGCGGCCGGCACGGACTCGGCATGTCCGACCAGATCGAGAACCGGATCATCGAGGCCAAGAGCCGCGGCATCTACGAGGCCCCCGGCATGGCGCTGCTGCACGCCGCGTACGAGCGGCTGGTCAACGCCATCCACAACGAGGACACCCTGGCCAACTACCACAACGAGGGCCGTCGGCTGGGTCGGCTGATGTACGAGGGCCGGTGGTTGGACCCGCAGGCGCTGATGCTGCGTGAGTCGCTGCAGCGCTGGGTGGGCACGGCCGTCACCGGCGAGGTGACGCTGCGGCTGCGTCGGGGTGAGGACTACTCGATCCTGGACACCACCGGCCCGGCCTTCAGCTACCACCCGGACAAGCTGTCGATGGAGCGTACGACGGACTCCGCCTTCGGCCCGGCCGACCGCATCGGCCAGCTCACCATGCGCAACCTCGACATCGCCGACTCGCGGGCCAAGCTGGAGCAGTACGCGCACCTGGGCATGGTCGGCGGCGCTCCGCAGCGGGTGGTCGGTGCGGCCCAGGCGGCCTCGACCGGGCTGATCGGCGCGATGCCGGAAGGTGGCGCGGAGGCCATCGCCTCCCGGGGGGTCCCGTCGGCGGAGGACGAGGCGCTCGACCGGGCCGCGATGGAGTTCGGGGTCGACTGACCCGCCGGTCCTCGGCACGTCGACGAGCGACCGGACACGACGTACCGGGAGACCGTCAATACGGTGACTGGCGTGACGGGAACCGCGAGTCCGGGCCGGCCCGCGCGGGTTGGCCGCTGGCTCGGGATCGCCGCCGCCATCGGCGTCGCGGCGGCCGCCTGGACGGGTTACTGGTGGTTGGCCGTGCCCCGCTACACGTTCTGACGAGCCGGCCGGCTTCTGCACCCAGTTTTCCGCCACTCGCCCGGTCGCGGGCGGCACCCGGCCATCGATCGGTGACTGATCGACCGAGGTGACCTTCCCGGTAGTCCGATCTACTGTGCGTGGTCGACCTGTCGCGCACAGCTCACCGGGTGCGGGCGTCGATCCGTCATCGTTTCCCGAGGAGGACCCGTTGAGGTATCCCACCCGCCTGGCCGCCGTCGTGTCCGCGTCCGTGCTCGTCGTGTCCGCGCTGACCGTCCTGCCCGCCACCGCAGCCTCGGCTGCCCTGGCCTACCGTGCCGTCGACCTGGGAACCCTGGGCGGTGCCGCCAGCGCCGCCACCGCGACGAACGACCGGGGCACGGTCGTCGGCTGGAGTTTGACGGCCGACGGCGCCCGGCACGCGTTCGTCTGGCGCAACGGGGTGATGACCGACCTCGGTGTGTTGCCCGGGCACCTGGAGTCCACCGCGGTCGACGTCAACGAGCGCGGCGAGGTGGTCGGCACCTCGACCGGCCCTGAGCTGATCACCCGGGCCGTGCTCTGGCGAAATGGCCAGATGATCGACCTGGGTACCCTCGGCGGCGACTACAGCGAGGCGGTCGCCGTCAACGACCGGGGAGAGGTGCTCGGCCTGAGTAACCCGGCCACCGACATCCCGCACCGTGTGGTGTGGCGGGACGGTGCGATCACCGACCTGGGCCGGCAGGACTTCTACGAGCTGACCACCGGGTTCAACAACCGGGGCGACGTGGTGGGCACCTTCAACGTCCCGCCGTACGACTACCCGTGCACCTGTGTGGGAGGCCGGTTGCGGGACGGCGTCGTCACCCGCGTCGGCGACCAGGCGACGGCGATCAACAACCTCGGCCACGTGGTCGGCGTGGCCGGTGGCCGGGCCTTCCGCTGGCGTGCCGGGGTGCTGACCGACCTGGGCACTCTGGGCGGTGCGACGAGTCGGGCGATCGCCGTGAACGACCTGGGGGTGGTCCTGGGCGGCGCCGACACCGCCGCCGGTGTCCGACGACCCGTCCTGTGGTGGGCCGGGCAGGCCGTCGACCTGACCGCCCACGGGCTGGGTGCCACGGACGCGGTAAACGACCTGGACAGCCGGAATCGCCTGGTGGGCAGCCGGGCCGGGCGCGCCACGCTCTTTCGGTAGCGCTCCGGCCCAGCGGCGGTGGCCGTTCATGTCTGCGGTCCGGAGACGGTGACCACCACCTTGCCGGCCGGATGCCGGTCGGCGAGGTGGTGCAGCGCTTCGGCGGTCTCCGCGAGCGGATAGCTACGCTCGACCCGTGGGGTGAGCGCGCCGGACTCGGCGAGGTCGCGCAGCTCGTCGAGGTCATCGACGCGGTCCCGGGCGCTGACGGCGCGCAGCCGGTGACCGACCACCGTGGACAGCAGCGGCGCGCCGAACATCTGTCGGCCGTAGCCGCCGAGCAGCGCCCCCCGGGTCCAGTCGCCGCCGACCAGGGCCAGCGTCCCGCGTGGGGTGAGCGCGCGGCGCAGCAGCGACAGCGGACGGTTGCCGCCGGTGTCGATGACCACGTCGTACACCGGGCCGTCCCGGTCTATCTCCTCGTGGGTGTAGTCGAGCACGTCGTCGGCACCGAGGGAGCGGACGAAGTCGGTCTTCGTCGGGTGGCAGACGCCGGTGACCGTCGCACCGTACGCCTTGGCGATCTGCACGGCCTGGGAACCGACGCCGCCGGAGGCGCCGATGACCAGCACCCGGTGACCCGGTCGCACCTGGCCGGTGTCGCGGACCGCGCGCAGGGCGGTCATCCCGGAGACGGGCACGGCGGCGGCCTGCGCGAAGGTCAGGTTCGCCGGCTTGCCGGCCAGCCGCCGCTCGTGGGTGGCGGTGAACTCGGCGTACGACCCGCGCAGCGTGGTGCCGTACACCTCGTCGCCGGGCCGGAAGCGGGTCACCCGGGCGCCGACCTCGGCCACCACGCCGGCCACGTCCCGACCGAGGACCGGTATCCGGGGCCGGCGCAGCCCGGCGGCGAGTCGGACCAGGTAGGGGCGCCCCGCCAAGAAGATCAACACTCCCGGGTCGACACCGGCGGCGTGGACCCGCACCAGCACCTCGTGGTCGCCGACGCCGGGACGGTCGAGGTCGCGGAGATGAACTGTGGACGGCGGGCCGTAGTGGTCGTGCACGATCGCCTTCACGATGCCTCCTCGGGGTACTGGAACACCTCGTCGAGCCGTACGTCGAGCACGTGGGCGATCCGGAAGGCCATTTCCAACGAGGGGGAGTAGCGGCCCTGCTCGATGGCGATGACGGTCTGCCGGGTCACGCCGATCCGCTCGGCCAGCGCTGCCTGGGTCATCTCGTCGCGGGCGAAACGCAGCGCCCGGATGTTGTTGGTGACGCGGGTCGGTTTCACCACTGCGGCACGCCCCGGCGGTAGACGATCACCTTTGCCAGCGAGCCGACCAACGCGGACAGCACGAAGCAGAGGTAGACCACGTTGGCGATCCAGAACCAGTGCCACTGCGCCATCGCCATGAGCATCGCCGACACCGCGCCGATCACCACGAACGCCTGCCCGACGTGGTCGCCCAACCGCCCGATCTCCCGGTCGCGCACGTCGCTGACCCGTGAGGCGCGCGGATTCACCACGCCGAGTCCGATCTCGAGGAGCATGCTGGCGGCGATGGCGCCGCCGACCGTCCAGAGCAGGACGCCGGCGTACGGTGTCGCGGTCAGCCGCCCGTCGTCGACCCGGCTCAGGACCACGGCCACGTAGACGGCGTAGCCGACCACGCTGACCACCAGCATGATCCAGGCCCGCTTCTCCTGATGGGTCATGACGACTCCTCGATGTAAAAAATTCGTGACATCACGAGAGTAAGGCTTTCTAGACACCATGTCGAGAAATCTTTACATGCCGGGTCGTGCGGCCGGGTGGTCGGGACCCGTCGTCGGGGTCAGCGTCGGGCGGCGCGCAGGGCGTCGTGCAGCTCCCGTGCCACCTGCGCCAGCGCCGCCTCGGCCTGCGGCTGCACGGCCGCCGGCACCGCCGACTCGCTCAGCGCGGCCACCGCGTACGCCTGCCCGTCGGCGTGCTCCACCACGCCGACCTCGTGCCGCAGATTCAGCAGCGTGCCGGTCTTCGACGACCAGCGGGAGGCGTCGGAGCTGAAGTCCGGGGCGAGCCGCTGCCGCAGCAGGTTGTCACCCATCAGCTCGCGTACCCGGGCCGCCACCCCCGGCGGGATCCGCGACGGGCGCCACAGCGCGTGCAGCAGGTCGACGAAGGCCCGGGCCGAGCCGGCGTTGGCCCGGGCCACGTCCAACTGGGCGATCGGATGGCCCTGACCGGCGGTGGTCGCCGACGCGGCGAGGGCGTGCGCCAGGTGCACCTCCGGGGCGAGCCGCTCGGCCGGGGTGTCGGTGAGGTCGCGGGTGCGGTGCCGGACGCTGATCCCATCGATGCCGAACCGGCGCAGCGTGTCGGCGACCATCGGGGGCGGGGTGAGCGCGAACAGCGCGTCCGAGGCGCCCTCGTCGCTGATCGCCACGCTGAGGTAGAGCAGGTCGTCGATCGCCACGGTGGCCGGGTGCCGGAACCGGCTCAACCCGGTCGGTCCGGGGGTGCGGACCCGGCCGGGCGCCACGGTGACTCCGGTGGCACCGTCGAGTTCACCGCGTTCGATCCGGTCCACCGTGGCCACCGCCAGCGGCACCTTCACCAGCGACGCGACGGGCAGCGCCACGTCGACGTCGAGGCCCAGCTCGTCGCCGGTGTCGAGGTCGCGGACCAGCAGGCAGCCGCGCAGGCCGGCGTCGCGCAGCGTCTGCCGGGCGGTGCGGAGCAGTCGACCGACCGTCATGCCGCCTCCGGTACGCCCAGACAGCGGCCCACGGCGGCACCCAACGCGCCACGCAGCCGCTCGGCGTCCTCCCGGAGACCGGCCGTCACCTGGTAGCCGCGGACCGGCCGCGACTCGCCGAGGGGCCGCCAGTGCAGCCCGAGTTCGTCCGCCTCGACGGGGAGCAGAGCACCAGGTCGCTGCCGGCGAGCGCCTCGGCGGCGGCATCGACCACGGACGCCGCGACCGCCACCTGGGTCGGCTGCAACCCGACGGCGTCGCGTAGCCGGGTCAGCGGGTCGCGCACGTGCGGCACGTCGTCCTCCGGCGCGATCCAGACCCGACGCCGACGCCCCCGGCGGTCCGCCCGTGACGGACGCAACGTCTCCAGCCGGACCAGCTCCACACCCGGGTCGGTGCCGCCCGCGAGACCCAGCGGCACCCGCCACGCGGCCTCGTCCGCCGGTACGCAGACCAGCGCGGCCCGCACCTCGTGGCGCTCTCGCAGCCGGGCCCGCTCCGCCGGCTCGCCCCGGTGCAGCTCCAGGTGCAGGTCGTGCCGGCGAGCCTCGACGACCAGCCGAGCCAGCGACCGGGGCGCGCAGATCGCCGGCACGGCCAGCCGGAACGGGCGCAGCCGGGCCCGCTCGGCGTCGTGTTCCATGGCCTCCGCCAGGTCCACGATCCGCCGGGCCGAGGCGAGCATGTCCCGCCCGAACGGAGTGAGCGTGACGCTGCGCGAGGTGCGGTCGAACAGGCGCCCGCCGAGGTGACGCTCCAGCGCGGCCACCCGTCGGCTCGCCACCGACTGCGGGATGCGGGCCACCGAGGCGCCGATGGTGAAGCTGCCGTGGGTGCCGACCGACACGAACGCCCGGCAGGCCGCCACCAGATCCACCCCGGCATTCTATGCCGATTCGGCATCGGTGCCGTCCCTGGTGTCTTCGACAGCATGAGGGCGGCGCTGCGAACCTGGGTGCCGGCCGCCCGGACGACGTCCGGTTGACCGGTTGATCGAGGGAAGGAACCAGCCGTGACCAGTACCGACCGCCGTACCCGTGCCGTCGCGCTCGCCCTGACACTCGGCCTGCTCGCCGGCTGCTCCGCCGGCACCCCGTCCGCGCCGACACCGACGCCGGCGGCGTCGACCACGACGGCGTCCGCCGCGCCGGTCACCGTCGACTTCGCCCCGCTCGAGCGCGAGTTCGACGCCCGGCTCGGGGTGTACGCGATCGACACCGGCAGCGGCAGCACGGTGGCGCACCGGGCGGAGGAGCGCTTCGCGTACGCCTCGACCTTCAAGGCCCTCGCCGCCGGCGCGGTGCTCGCCGCGACCTCGGACGAGGAGCTGGACCGGGTGGTCAGCTACTCCCGTGACGACCTGGTCACCTATTCGCCGATCACCGAGCGGCACGTCGACACCGGCCTGTCGCTGCGGGCGATCGCCGACGCGGCGGTGCGCTACAGCGACAACACCGCCGGGAACCTGCTGCTCAAGCAGCTCGGCGGCCCCTCCGGCTTCAGGCAGGCGCTGCGCGAGGTCGGCGACGAGGTGACCGAGCCGGTGCGCTGGGAGACCGAGCTCAACGCGTACGTCCCGGGCGAGCGTCGCGACACCAGTACGCCCCGGGCCCTGGCCACCACGCTGCGGGCGTACGCGGTCGACGAGGCTCTCTCCCCGGCCGACCGGGCCGTGCTCGTGGACTGGCTCAAGCGCAACACCACCGGTGACAAGACCATCCGGGCCGGCGTGCCCGAGGGCTGGGCGGTGGGAGACAAGACCGGCTCGGCCGACCACGGCACCCGCAACGACATCGCGGTCATCTGGCCGCCGGAGCGGGCACCGATCGTGCTGGCCGTGCTCTCCGATCGGACCGAGCCCGACGCCGAGCGCGACGACGCCCTGCTCGCCCGGGCCGCCGAACTCACCCTCGACGCGCTGAGCTGAGTCGCCCCCTGGGCGGGTACCGGCCACCAGGTGACCATGACGGTCGTCCTGGTGGCCGGTTGCGGCCGCTGGCTCGGGTCCGGGTGTGCCCGGTTCCGGCCGCGCCGACGGGGGGCTCGCTGGCCGGAACCGGGCGACCGTCAGGGGGCCGGGTCCGTGGCGGGCCCGGTCAGGTCGAAGTCGGCGGTGACCGGGGTGTGCCCGATCCGCACTGGCTGCGCCTCGGACACCTGCTCCGCGTTGGGGTACCAGCGGCTGGGCACGTGGGCGCAGTCGCACCGCAGCAGCACCCGCTGCCCCGGCAGCAGCCGCAGCGTGTAGTCGGTACCGACGTCGACCACCCCCGTCACGTCGCCGGTACGCGCGTGGAAGGCGATCACCTGGGAGTAGTTCGGCATCTCGTCGACGGCGATGGTGCCGCTGACCACGGTGCCCGCGACGAGTTCCTGGTTGCTGGTGACTGTCGTGCCGGACCGGACCCGTACGGTGTCGGCCTTCCTGCGGTCGGCCACCCCGCCGGACCACTGACTGGCCAGTAGGTACCCGGTGTAGTACAACGGCCAGCGGTACGGTCCGAGACCGGTGAGTGTGTACCGGCCGTCGTCATCGGTGATAGCGCCGTAGTCGCTGTTCTTGGGATCCGGAACCACCGGCAGGGACATGACGTGTCCGGCGGAGACCGGATTGCCGTCCGCCGCGCGGGTGACCCGACCGGTGACGGCGCCCGGCGGATCGAAATGGACCGTCGGGGCGGTGACCGTCCGGCCCGGACGCACCTTGATGGTCACGCCGTGCTCCCGCTGGCCGGTGCCGCCGTGCCGACCAACCCACTGCAGACCGTGCTGATCGGTGTCATAGGGACGGGCCAGCAGGTGGTAGCGGCCGGGTGGCACGTTGCTGGCGAGCACGTCGCCACCGTCGACGCTGGTGCAGCCGCCGTGCCGGCCCTCCTGCACCTCGCCCTGAAACACGACGGTGAGCCGGTCGCGATCGACGGGGACCAGCGACACGCACCCTCGTACGGCAGCGCCGGTTGCCCTGTCGCGCAACGTGGTCCGCACCTCGCCCGCAGTGGTGTCGACGGTGGTCCGACCGGCTTCATGCCGGTGGGACGCGGTGGCGAACGTGGGCGTGGACGGCGCGGCGACGGTGGCGCGCGGGGCGGCGGCGGACCGGGCGAGCCCGGGACTCGCCGTGGCGGGCAGCGGCAGGCTGACGACGAGCAGGGCGACGGTGAGTGGGACGGCGTGACGTGGTGACCGCGGCATCGGCGGGATCCTCTCCACCCGGCGGACGAAACCCACTCACGGTAGCCGCCGTGACGGAGTCGTCACGCGTTGTGTCGGGAGGTGGTCAGGGGATCGGCCACTCGTGGACCGGGCGGTTGCTGTGCATCAGCTCCACGTAGTGCCGGACCACCTGGCGCAGGGCGTCCGGCCGGTCCAGCTGATCGGTCGACTCCAGCCGGTGCAGTGTGGCCACCTGCCAGGTGGCGCCGTTGCGGCCGGTCAGACAGCGTTGCTCGATGATGCCGAGCAGCCGGTCCCGCTCGTCCGGCTCGACACCCCAGCGGTCCAGACCGTGGTGGGCCAGCGGCAGCAGGCGGCGCAGCACCAGCTCGGCGACCGGCAGGTAGCCCAGGCCGGGCCAGAAGACGTGGGCGTCGATGCCGTGCCGGGCGCAGGTGTTGAAGTTCTCCTCGGCGGCGCTGAACGACATCTGGGACCACAGCGGCCGGTCGGCCTCGGCGAGCGCGCGGACGAGTCCGAAGTAGAACGCCCCGTTGGCGATGGTGTCCAGCACGGTCGGTCCGGCCGGCAGGACCCGGTTCTCCACCCGCAGGTGCGGGCGACCCCGCAGCACGTCGTAGACCGGCCGGTTCCACCGGTAGATGGTGCCGTTGTGCAGCCGCAACTCGGCCAGGGTCGGTACCCCTCCGGCGGCGAGCGTCTCCGACGGGTCCTCCGGTTCGCAGACCGGCAGCAGCGCCGGGAAGAAGCGCACGTTCTCCTCGAACAGGTCGAACACGGAGGTGATCCAGCGTTCACCGAACCAGACGCGGGGGCGTACGCCCTGGGTCTTGATCTCCTCGGGGCGGGTGTCGGTGGCCTGCTGGAACAGGGGGATGCGGGTCTCCCGCCACAGTTCGCGGCCGAAGAACAGCGGTGAGTTCGCGCCGAGCGCCACCTGGATCCCGGCGATGGCCTGGGCGGCGTTCCAGTAGTCGGCGAACTGGGCGGGGCCGACCTGGAGGTGGAACTGGGTGCTGGTGCACGCCGCCTCGGGCGTGATCGTGTCGGCGGTGACCGCCAGCCGTTCCACCCCGTTGATGGCGATCCGCAGGTCCTCTCCCCGGGCCGCGAAGATCTGCTCGTTGAGCAGCGCGTAACGGGGATTGGCCGACAGGGTGGCGGCGGTCAGGTGCTCCGGCAGTACGGTCGGCAGGATGCCGATCATCACCAGTTGGGCGTCGACCGTTCGGGCCCGCTGGTCGGCCGCGTTCAGGGCGGCGCGTACGTGTTCCTCGAACTCGGCGGTGCCGGTGCCGGCCAGCCGCCGTGGTGCGACGTTGATCTCGACGTTGAACTGGCCGAGCTCGGTCTGGAAGCTCGGGTCGGCCACCGCCCGCAACACGTCGGCGTTGCGCATCGCCGGCATCGAGTCGGCGTCGACCAGGTTCAGCTCGATCTCCAACCCGGTCATCGGCCGCTCGACGTCGAACCGGGACTCGCGCAGCATCTCGGCGAAGACGTCGAGACAGCGGCGCACCTTGTCCCGGTAGCGAGCCCGATCCTGGCGGCTGAAGGTCTGTACGCCGACTTCCTCGCCCATAGGTCACCACCTTGTCACCGCTGGTACCCCAAACGTCGCACGTCCATGCCACCTACGGAAGCCGGGACCGGTCGAGAAGGTCCGTACCATGGCGGGCGTGCGTGACAAGGTGACCCGACTGTTCGTGGTGGCGGCGATCGCCGAGGCGATCTCCTGGGCCGGGCTGTTGGCCGGCATGGTGGCCAAGTACGGCCCGCCCGGCAACGAGCTGGGGGTGCAGGTCTTCGGCCCGATCCACGGCGCGCTCTTCGTCGCGTACGGAGTGCTGGTGCTGGCGGTGGCCCGGGTGCGCCGGTGGAGCCTGCTGGTCACGTTCGTGGCGCTGGCCTGCGCGGTGCCGCCGTTCGCCACCGTCGTCTCGGAGCGTTGGGCGCGGCGGCGGGGATGCTCGGCCCCGTCGCGCCGGCCCGGGAGCCGGCTCCGGTCGGCTGACGCCGGGCGGCCAGGGCAGCCGGTCGACGTGCGTCGGCGGCGTCAGCCGGACGGCCGCCTCAACTCACCGCCGTGCAGGCGGCCACCGTGGCGAGGACCAGCACCCCCAGCATCGCCTGAAGCAGCAGCGGGGGGCCCAGGTGCGACCACATGGTGGCCGTGCGCGGCCGGAGCAACTGCCCCGTGGTGAGGTTGACGATCCGTTCGATCTTCGGTGCCAGGTCGGGATCGCCCTGGTCGCGCAGGGTCAGCTGCACGTGGTCGGCCGGATGCAGCGCACTCTGCGGCAGATGTCCGTGCAACTCCACCTCGTAGAGCCGCCCGTCACCGTCGCGGAGGCGGACCGGAGTGACCAGGTACTCAGGGCCCTTCTTCAGCTCCTTGAAACTGCGCCGGCCCGTGCCGGAACCGGCCGAGAGCAGGGCTCGCACCAGCCTGGCCAGCAGACCCGCCACGCCGGCCGCGGCGAGCACCACCACCAGCACCGGCTGCCCCACCCGCACCTCCCGGGGATAGCCGTCCATCAGGCGCACGATCTGCGCGGTGAGGATCCGCCCGGTGGGGTGCAGACTGCGCCGGGAGTACGATGTCGCGTCCATTCCACCACCCAGAGTCCGCCTACGCCTACAGATCGTATCGATCCTCGGGGTTGAATGACGTGAATGAAAACCGGTCACGCGGTTGCCGGCAGGTGACAAGCGCGGCGACGCGGGTAAGCGGTGGGTCGAGCTGGAAAGGGGTCGAGCATGCAGCTGTCCTTCCTGCGCCCGCTGTACCAGCGTCCGGGCCCGTGGTGCTCGGTCTACCTGGACGCCTCCCTGGACACCGAGGACGCGCACGCGGCACTCGATCTGCGTTGGCGTGGTCTGCAACGGCAACTGGCCGAACAGGGGGCGGACGAGCCGACGATCGCCGCGATCGACCGGGTGATCCGGGGACACGATCCGATGCCCGGCGACTACGGGTTGGCCGTGTTCGGTACCCAGGGACAGGTGGTGCTCTCCGAGTACCTGTCCGCCCCGCCGCGGCGGGATCTGGCCGCGTACGCCCCGCTGCCGCACGTGATGCCGCTGCTGGCTCAGCGCGGTGAGCAGGTGGCGTGGGTGCGGGTGCTCGCCGACCGCACCGGTGCCGACGCGATGTCGGTGAGCGCCGGCGGAGTGCCGCGCCGGGCACACGTGACCGGCCGGGAGAGCTACCAGCTGCGTCGGGTCAAGCCCGGCGGCTGGTCCCAGTCGCGCTACCAGCGGGCCGCGATGGAGGCATGGCATCACAACGCCGGTGACGTCACCGCCGCGACCGTCGAACTGGCCGAGCGGGTCGGTGCCGAGGTGGTGGTGGTGGCCGGCGACGTCCGTGCCACCGGGATGATCGCCGCCCAGATGCCGGACCGCTGGCAGGACCTGGTGGTACGCACCGACGCCGGTTCCCGGGCCGGCGGTGCCGACCAGACCCTGCTCGACGACCTGACCGTGCAGACCATCGCCGAGGTGGCCGACCAGCGGGTGCACGCGGCCCTGGACCGCTTCGGCACGCAGGAGGACGTCGGCGCCGGGCTCGACGCCGTGGTGGCCGCGTTGCAGCGCAACCAGGTCGACACGATGCTGATCGTCGACGACCCCTCGGCCGACGGCCAGCTCTGGATCGGCCCGGCGGCCACCGACATCGCCACCGAGCCGGGTCAGCTGACCGCGGTCGCCGAACCGGAGCGGGTCCGGGCCGACGCGGCGCTGGTGCGTGCCCTGGTGGGCACCGACGCCGAACTGACCGTGCTCGGCCCCGACGAGGCGCCGGAGCTGGTGGACGGGGTCGGCGCGGTGCTGCGCTACGTCGACCCGGTCACCCCGGGACGGGGCGGTGCCTGACCCGGGCGTCGCTGACGCGGTGGTCGACCGGCTGCTGGCCTGGCGGATTCCGCGAGTCTTCGGCCACCCGCAGGAGGCGGTCGCGGCACTTGTCGAGGCGCTCGACGCCACCGGGGACGACCCGGAGTTCGTACCCGTCCGCAACGCGGAGTGCGCCGCGGTCATGGCAGCCCGGGCACGCGCCCGCTTCACGGGCGGTCCGGGCGTCTGCCTCGCGGCCGGCGGGTGGCCGCCGCGGGCCTGTCGCGGGCCTCGACGCCGCCCGGGGCGCCGGCCTGCCGGTGCTCGCCGTCGTCGCCGAGCCGGTCGCCGACCCGTCCGCGCCGATGCCGTCCGCGCCGACCTCGTCCGCGCCGAGCCGGTCCGCGCCGACCCCGTCCGCGCCGAGACCGTTTTCGCCGATCCGAGGCCGCCCGGGTCGTCCACCGACAGCTCGCCGGGTGTTTCTACCGCCTCTGGTACGTCGCCGAGCGCGCGGGCGCGGAGCGGTGGACGGGCGCTGCGCGCCGCGACGCCACGGTCCGGTGGGCCTGGTCGTGCCGCACTCGGCGCCGCAACATGCGATGTGGGTCGCGGCGCCGGGCCCCGGCATCGACGTCCGGCTGGTGCTCGACGAACTGTCCGGTCGGCTGCCCCCAACAGCGTGGTGACCGTCGACGGCACCGGGCCGACGCTCGGGTTCGCCAACCCGGCGGGTTCGCCGAGGTCGTCATCGGCCCGGCCGGGCTGCCCGGGGCGCGCTGCCGTACGCCCTCCGCGGCGAAAGTGGCCGCGCCGACCGGCCGGTGATCGCTCTGGTCACCGACGACGGGATGCGCTCGCAGGGCTGTCCGAGCTGGTCACCATCGCGCGGCGGCGACCGGCGTGGCCCGACCCGCGTCTGGTGGTGCTGGTGCACAACACCCGGTCCGGTCACCCCCGGTGCCTGGACCCGGCCCGGCCGGTCACCGACGACGTTCCGTACGCCGGCTGGGCCCGGTTGCTCGGCCTGCACGGGGTGCGTGTCGACCGGCCGGAGCTGGTCGGCGCGGCCTGGGACGAGGCGCTGAACGCCGACCGCCCGTGCGTGCTGGAGATCGTGACGACCGCCCTGACCAGCAGCTCGTGGAACCGGCAGGGACTCGACAACATCGGGGATTCTGCTGCCCCAGGCGACGGCGACACAGCACCATCCCCGATGGTGCTGGACGGCGACGGTGCACCGGCGATGGCGGGCTGGTCGCTCTCGGCGGGAAGAGGCAAGATCCGCTGATTGATGCCGTCCGGTGGGGAGATGCCCTGTTTAAGCCGCATCGTGGCGGGAAGCCGGGCCGCGTGGTGAGCGATCGAGGGAAGGTGGGTCCGGTGCGCAAGGTGCGCCCGGGACTGACGGCGGCCGGTGCCGGCATGGCCGGTGACCGCGTCGTCGCGGCCGGCAGCACCGCCCGGATCCTGGTCGCGGCCATCGCCCGCGCCTGAGCGGCAGCGACTGCGCCGACCTCGGACACGCGGACCTGTCCCGGTTCGCCAGCACACCGACCCGGTGCGGCGGGCGGCGGCGATCCGTTCCGCCGGCCGGACCGCCCTCACCGCCGGGCAGGCCGCCGAGGTCGACGCGGGGCGGATCGCCCGATGGTTTCGTCGACCAGTACCCGACGCCGGTATCCGGGGGCGCTGCTGGAACTCGCCGCACGGCGGTGTCGCGCATCTTGCGGCGGCGCTGGGCATGCCCTGGCTGCCCGCCGGCTTGAGATGATCGCGCACTGGCCGCAGGGCGCGGTGGACCGGCCGCGCGTGCCGCCCTGGACCACGGGGCGCGCTCGCCGGCCGGGTGCTCGCCGGCAACCCCGACCTGCACGTGCGGCAGGTGCACTGCCCAGCCGGGGTGCGCTGGCCGGGGCGACCGTGGCGTTGACCGGCCGCTGGCAGGCGCTGCGGCGGCGTACCGCCTCCTGGCCGACCGGCTGGCCCCCGGCGCCCCGGTGCTGATGCTGCGCGACACCCGAACCTGGCCGGTGGTCGACGCCGCCGACGGACACAGCTTCCAGCTCGGCTGCCCGGCCAGCGGCCTGAACCCGGTGGATTTCCATCCCGACAGCCACGCGCTGCGGCAGGTGCTGCGCTCGGCCGGCGGTGACAGCGAACGCTGGGAACCTCCGGAGATCTCCGCCCCGCCGGCCGCCGCCGAGCACGGCGTGGAGTCCGGTTTCGACCGGGGCGTACGGGACTGGACCTCCCGGCACGGTCATCCGCTGCACCAGATCCTGGTGCCCACGCCCGCCGCGCTCAGCGCCGCCACGGCCGACCTGTACCGGCGCTGGCTGCGGGCCGCCGGCAAGACCGGTGACCGCCTGGTGGTGGAGTGCGGGCGGCTGCTCGACCCCTGGCAGGTGCTCCGGGCCGGGCTGGTGCCGTACTGGTGCGAGAACGCCACCCGGCGCAGCGTCGAGCAGGTGGAGTGGTGGTTGGCCGGCGGCGAGTCGTTCACCTCGGTCGACGTGCTGCCGGAGCCGCCCGGCGTACGCTCACCGGCGCTGGCCGGCCTGCCGCAGTGGCTGGCGGTCGCCGGCTTCGGTCGGCGGCGGCGCGCTCGACCACCGCGGCGCGCGGCTATCCGGTCACCTCGGTGCCCACCCGCAGAGCCACTGAGGTGCTCCGCGCCCAGCCGTACGATCTGCCCAGTCCGGCGCCGCTGGACACCGGCGAGGCACTGGCCGCGCTGCGCGACGGCGGCAGCCACCACGGCCTGCTGATCTGTTGAGACCGGGCTGACGAAACATCCTCGCGAACCCGCGATCCCGTGATTGAGTACCTACGGAGCGGGAACACCGCCGGCTGCGACAGGCTGATCACCTCGCGTGGCGCGGCGCCGTCGCCCGCTGGCATCCCAGTCACGTAACCCAGTCACAGGCCCGTGCGTGCCTACGCGCGTGCCCGGTGTCGGCGAATCCGGGCGGGGTCCTTCCCGAGGGAGGCGCGGATGTTCGGACAGACCACCACAACCACACCACCAACCACCGATCGGGGGCTTGAGGACCTCGACGCCGCGGCGTTGGCGTACGCGGCACGGATCGAGGGGCTACCGCCGGAGCGTCGCCAGGAGGCCCGCGACGACCTGGTCCGCTTCGCGTTGCCGTTCGCGGGTCGGTTGGCCCGCCGCTACCGGGGGCGTGGGGAGCCGTTGGAGGATCTGGAACAGGTGGCCCGCCTGGGGCTGGTCAACGCCGTCGACCGGTACGACCCGGAACGTGGTTCCTTCACCGCGTACGCGGCGATCACCATCGTGGGTGAGATCAAGCGGCATTTCCGGGACCGCACCTGGGGCGTGCACGTGCCGCGCCGGCTGCGCGACCTGATCCTGGAGGTCGGACAGGCGACGGCGGCGCTGACCAGTGAGCTGTCCCGGGCACCCACGGTGGCTGAACTGTCCAAACGCCTGGAGACGCCGGAGGAGGAGATCCTCGCCGCGCTGGAGTCGGCGGCCGGCTACAGCCCGGCGTCGCTCAACGCGCCGGTCGGCGGGGAGAGCTCCGCGGAGTTCGGCGACCTGGTCGGCGAGTCGGACATCGCGTTGGAGTCGGTGGACGACCGGGTGACCGTCAGCGGCCTGTTGCACCGGCTGCCCTGGCGGGAGCGGCGGATCCTGGCCATGCGGTTCTACGGCAATCAGACCCAGGCCGAGATCGCCGCCCGCTTCGGCATCTCCCAGATGCACGTCTCCCGGCTGTTGTCGAGGGCGCTGACCTGGCTGCGCCAGGCGATGCTCGCCGACGCGCCGCCGCCGTGGCAGAACGGTCCGGGCGAGTCCGAGGCGGCCAACCAGACGCGCGCCGTGGCTCCGGTACGCGGCCGCTGACCGGTCGGAGGAACGTCGTCGGGGCGGCACCGGTAGGTGCCGCCCCGAGTGGTGCCAGCCGACCGGTCAGTTCTCCGGGGTGTCACCGGGCCCACGCGGATGCCGCCACCGGTCGTTGGGTTGCGGGTCGCGCTGCGCGCCCAGCGGGTTCTCCTCCGGTTCGTCGGTCTCCTCGAAACTCGGCCGGCGTACCTGCTCCGGCTCCGGCACGTCGACCGGCCGGGCACCGGACTGCGGCGCGGGTTGGTACGCCTCCGCCTCGCGTGCGCCGTGCGCGCCCTCGGCGGCCGGCGACTCGGACACGTGCTTCTCCATGTGCAGTTCCTCGCGGAAGTCCTGGGGGGGTTTCGTGGTCCGTTGTGGAAGGTCGCGGCCCAGGTCGGAGACGAGTTCGCCGTACTTGGCGTCGAACGCGGGACGCTCGGAGCGGATCCGGGGCATCCGGTCGAAGTTGCGCAGCGGCGGCGGGCAGGTGGTGGCCCACTCCAGGGAGTTGCCGAAGCCCCAGGGATCGTCCACGGTCACCTCGGCGCCGTAACGCCAGGACTTCCAGGCGTTCCACATGAAGAACAGGGTGGACGCGCCCAGCACGAAGGCGAAGATGCTGGAGATCGTGTTCAGCGTGGTGAACCCGTCGCTGGGCAGATAGTCGGCGTACCTGCGGGGCATGCCCTCGTTGCCGAGCCAGTGGTGCACCAGGAAGGTGCCGTGGAAACCGATGAACATGGTCCAGAAGTGCAGCTTGCCGAGCCGCTCGTCGAGCAGGCGACCGGTCATTTTCGGCCACCAGAAGTAGAAGCCGCCGAAGAGCGCGAAGACCACGGTGCCGAAGACCACGTAGTGGAAGTGGGCGACGACGAAGTACGTGTCCGTGACGTGGAAGTCCACCGGCGGGCTGGCCAGCAGTACGCCGGTGAGCCCGCCGAGCAGGAAGGTGACCAGGAAGCCGATGGCGAACAGCATCGGCGTCTCGAAGGTCAGCTGACCCTTCCACATGGTGCCGATCCAGTTGAAGAACTTCACCCCGGTCGGCACCGCGATCAGGTAACTCAGGATGCTGAAGAACGGCAGCAGCACCTGACCGGTGGCGAACATGTGGTGCGCCCACACCGCCATGGACAGCACCGTGATGGCGATGGTGGCCAGCACCAGCCCGGTGTAACCGAAGATCGGCTTGCGGGAGAACACCGGGATGATCTCGGTGATGATCCCGAAGAACGGCAGCGCGATGATGTAGACCTCGGGGTGGCCGAAGAACCAGAACAGATGCTGCCACAGCATCGGCCCACCGGTGTCAGGGTTGTAGACCTGCGCGTCGAGCAGTCGGTCGGCGCTCAGCGCCAGCAGCGCGGCGGCCAGCAGCGGGAAGACCAGGATCACCAGCACGCTGGTGAACAGCATGTTCCAGGTGAAGACCGGCATCCGGAACATGGTCATGCCCGGCGCGCGCAGGGTCAGGATCGTCGTGATCAGGTTGACCGCGCCGAGGATGGTGCCCAGACCGGACACCACCAGGCCGATCACCCACATGTTCGCGCCGACCCCGGGGGAGTGCTCGACGGTGCTCAGCGGCGTGTACGCGGTCCAGCCGAAGTCCGCCGAGCCGCCGGGGGTGAGGAAACCGCCGACCACCATCAGCCCGCCGAACAGGTAGAGCCAGTAGGCCAGCGCGTTGAGCCGGGGGAACGACACGTCCGGGGCGCCGATCTGGATCGGCACGATGTAGTTGGCGAAGCCGAACGCCGCCGGGGTGGCGAACAGCAGCAGCATCACCGCCCCGTGCGAGGTGAACAGCTGGTTGTACTGCTCCGGGGCGAGAAACTGCAGACCCGGCCGGGCCAACTCGGCCCGGATCACCATGGCCTCGATCCCGGCCAGCACGAAGAAGCCGAACGAGGTCAGCAGGTACAGCAGGCCGATCTGCTTGTGGTCGGTGGTGGCCAGGAACCTGACCAGCTTTCCACCCGGGAGCGGCCTGCGCAGCGGTCCGGGATAGCCGCCGAAACGGGCCGGGGCGAGGATCGCCGGACCCCGGTCCTGTCCGGGTTCGGTGGTTACCCGCTTGGGCATGAGCGCTCACCTGCGTTGACGACGGATAAGGACGGGCGTGGCTACCCAGCCCGCCGACCATGTAACCAGGCGAGAGCGGTAATTTCGGTCAATTCGCCGGTAGTGTGGCCCAGACGGCCTTTCCGTCGCCGGCCGGGGCACTTCCCCAACGGTCGGCCAGTTCGCGTACCAGCAGCAGCCCGCGACCGCCCTCGTCGCGCTGGCCGGCCGGGCCGGGCCGGGCCGCCGCGCTGCTGCCGTCGACCACTGCCAGGTGCAGCCAGGGCGCCGCAGGGTCACCGTGACCTGCATCGGGGTACCCGCGTGGCGGACCACGTTGCCGACCAGCTCGCTGAGCACCACCGAGGCCGGACCGACCGCATCGGGCAGGTTCCACCGGGCGCACGCGTCGGCCACCAGTTCCGGCCCGCCGGCAGGCCGCCGCCACCGGGTCCAGGCGCAGCCGCAGCCGGTCCACGGCGGCCGCGCCCGCGAACCGGCTCGCCTCGTCGCAGTCGTCCCGCATCGGCACCACCCGGCAGGCCGTCGACCCGGCCAGCAGGGCGGCCGCCTCGGGGTGTGGCGCGCAGAGCACCAGCGGGACCGCCGGCCAGTCCGCGGCGTGACGCGCCGCGGCGGCGAAGACGGACACCGCCAACTGGTCGTGCACGGCCAACTCGGCCAGGTCGACCACCAGCGCGTCGGGCTGCCGGGCCAGACACCTCTCCAGGTGCGCGTACACCTCGCGCATCGAGATCATGTCGAGGGTGCCGGCAAGCCGTACGACGGTGACATGTGCTCCGTCGTGCACCTGGCAGGTGATCCGGCTCACCATCTCCACCCTCGTCTCGGCGATGTCGCAGAGACTGGCAGGTACCCGGCCCTCCACCGGGTGAAACGCCACGGTGAGGCCGGACACCTCAGGCCGCGGCGACCTGCCGTCGCGGCAGTTGGTGCCGCACCTGCGCGAGTGGTGGTCGTTCCGCCACGGCGACGTCGTTGACCACGATCTCCCGGTCCAGGTTCGGCAGCGCGTCCGAGCCACCCCGGCGGAACTGGGTCAGCAGGGCGGTGGGCAGCATCTCCGGGTTCGCCCAGCCCCGCTGCTGCAACCGGGACCAGGCGGTGAGCATGATCTGGGCGGACATCCGGCCCAGCGCGGCGGTGTCCTGGTGCCGGTGCTTGCGCTCACCGAGGTCCACCTGGGCCAGCGCGTCCAACCCGACGAGTTCGAGCAGGTCGATGAGCATGGCGGTCTCGACGCCGTAGCCGGAGACGAACGGCACCCGGGCCAGCACCTCCCGCCGGCCCGCGTACTCGCCGGCGAGGGGCTGCACGAATCCGGACAGTTCCGGCCAGAACAGATTCAGCATCGGCCGGGCCATCAGCTCCGTCACCCGGCCACCGCCGTCGGCCTCCACTCCGCCGGTGCTCACCAGGGGCCGGTGGTAGAAGCCCTTGACGAAGGCGACCGACGGATCGGTCAGCAGCGGGCCGAGCAGCCCGGTGACGAAGTGCGGCCGGAACTCGCGCAGATCGGCGTCGACGAAGGCCACCACGTCGCCCTCCGCCGCGGCCAGGCCGGCCCAGAGCGCGTCGCCCTTGCCGGTCAGCCGGGGCAGCCCGCGGGTCATCGCGTCCTGGCTGACCACCTCGGCCCCGGCGGCGCGGGCCACCGCCGCGGTGCGGTCGGTGGACCGCGAGTCGACCACGATCAGTTCGTCGACCAGCGACACCCGGTCCATCAGGTGCTCGCGGATGGTCGCCACGATCGCCCCGACGGTGGCTTCCTCGTTGCGGGCCGGCAGCACCACGCTGACCCGGCTGTCTCCCTTCGCCTGAAGGAGTCGCCGGGTCGGCCAGTCGGCCGCCGAGGTGGTCCGATAGGTGGCCCAGGCCTCCACCACCGGCGAGACCAGAGATTCGTTGTTGCGCACAGGCACCCCCTCGTCGGCGGGAAGACCGGGAGACGGATTTCCCAGCACCCCGCACGCTAACCGGATCGGTCTCCCAGCTTGATCACAAGCGTGCTCCGTCCACGTTCCCGGCCGATGAACCTTTGATTGCGCCTCGTCGGCCATCCCGGTTTCCGCGATCTCGCACTTCCGGCCGGCTTTATGTCCGGGATCTCACCTATGTCGAGACAGAAAGTGCAAGATCGCGCGAATTCGGGAGGGCGGGCGGGACGTTCAAGATCGGTCCGGTCGCGTACCGTTGCGGCTCATGGGTGTGTCGCAACGGTTGAAGACCAGGTTTCGTCGGTTCCTCCAGCGCCCGGGGACCACGGTCGATCTGGCCCCGCTGGAGAAGCTGCTGCCGGTCATCGAGGCCCGCGAGGAGGAGATCTCGGCGTTCGACGATGCCGAGCTCACCGAGGCGGCCGGCGCGGCGTCGAGCTACGAGGAGATCTGCGCCCTCGGTCGCGAGGCGGCTCGCCGGGGCATCGACCAGCGCCCGTACGATGTGCAGCTGCTCGGTGCGATGTCGCTGCTCTCCGGCAAGGTTGCCGAGATGGCCACCGGTGAGGGCAAGACGCTCACCGCGGCGATCGCCGCGTACGGGCACGTCCGGCTCGGCAACGGGCCGGTGCACGTGCTCACCGTCAACGACTACCTGGCCCGCCGCGACGCCCGGTGGATGGAGCCGATCTACACCCTGCTCGGCCTCACCGTCGGCTGGGTCAACGAGGCGTCCACCCCGGTCGAGCGCCGCGCCGCGTACGCCTGCGACGTCACCTACGTCTCGGTCAGCGAGGCCGGTTTCGACTTCCTCCGCGACCAGCTCGTCACCGACATCGAGGACCGGGTGCAGCGCCCGCTGCGCACCGCGATCGTCGACGAGGCCGACTCGATCCTGATCGACGAGGCCCGGGTGCCGATGGTCCTGGCCGGCTCGGTGCCCGGCGAGCAGGACCCGGTGCACGCCGCCGCCGCGCTCGTGCGCGGCCTGCGCAAGGGCCGGCACTTCACGGTGGCCGAGGACGGCCGCAGTGTCGCCTTCACCTCCGCCGGCCTGGCCGCCGTCGAGGCCAAGCTCGGCATCGACCTGTACGACGAGGAGAACGTCGAGCAGCTGTCCGCGGTAAACGTGGCGCTGCACGCGCACGCCCTGCTGCACCGGGACGTGGACTACATCGTCCGCGACGGCACGGTCGAGCTGATCGACGAGATGCGGGGTCGGGTCGCCCAGCGCCGCCGGTGGCCCGACGGGCTCCAGGCGGCGGTCGAGGCCAAGGAAGGGCTGGACGCCTCGGCCGAGGGCGAGGTGTTGGGCACCATCGCCGTGCAGGCGTACGTCGGGCTCTACCCGGTGGTCTGCGGCATGACCGCCACCGCGGTGCTCGTCGGTGACCAGTTGCGGGAGTTCTTCGGCCTGGAGGTGGCGGTGATCCCGCCGAACACCCCGTGCGTGCGGGTCGACGAGCCGGACCGCATCTACGCCACCCGGGCGGAGAAGGAGGAGGCGCTGATCGACGAGATCCGGCGCTGCCACGCCGACGGGCGCCCGGTGCTGGTCGGCACGCTGGACGTCAAGGAGTCCGAGCAGTTGGCGGCCGGGCTCAACGCCGCCGGGGTGCCCTGCGTGGTGCTCAACGCGAAGAACGACGACGAGGAGGCGGCGATCATCGCCGAGGCCGGCGCGTACGGCGCGGTCACCGTCTCCACCCAGATGGCCGGCCGGGGCGTCGACATCCGCCTCGGCGGCAGCGACCAGGCCGACCGGGAGCGGGTGGCCGAGCTGGGCGGCCTCTACGTGATCGGCAGTGGCCGGCACGACAGCCGCCGCGTCGACGACCAACTGCGTGGTCGGGCCGGTCGCCAGGGCGACCCGGGCGGGTCGGTCTTCTTCGTCAGCCTGGAGGACGACCTGGTCGTCCGGCACGCCGGCGACACCGTGCCGCCGTCGCCCCGGATGAACGCCGACGGTCTGGTCACCGACGCGCAGGTGGACTACGCCGTCGAGCACGCCCAGCGGGTGGCGGAGGGGGTCAACCACGAGATCCACCGCAACACCTGGCGGTACAGCGTGGTCATCGAGCAGCAGCGCAAGGCCCTCGCCGAGCGGCGGGAGCGGCTGCTCACCAGCGACGTCGCGGCCCTGATGCTGTTGGACAAGATGCCGGAGAAGGCCGGCGAGATGGACGAGGACCTGCTGGCCCAGGTGGCCCGGTCGATCGCCCTCTACCACCTCGACCGGCTGTGGGCGTCGCACCTGGCCGAGCTGTCGGAGGTCCGCGAGGGCGTGCACCTGCGCGCCCTGGGCCGGCTCGACCCGCTCGACGAGTTCCACCGGGCCGCAGTGCCGGCGTTCACCGAACTGGTACCGGCGATCGAGGCGCGGACCCTCGCGACCTTCGCCGAGACCGAGTTCGACGAGGACTGGGAGCCCGACGCGGCGGAGCTGGTCCGCCCCAGCGCCACCTGGACCTACCTGGTGCACGACAACCCGTTCGGCTCCGAGCTGGACCGGTTGATCGCCTCGGTCGGGCGGCGGCTCAGCGGGGCCGGTTCCCGCTGACCTGTCCGGTCCGGCACGCCCCTCCCGGACGCACCCGTACCCTGGGAGGGGCCCCGTTTTGCGCCGTTTCGACCGTTGTCGGCGGGGGTAGTAGGGCGGATCGTGATGTCGAAGGCGGCTCCAGCGTGGGAGCCCCGCCGAGGAGGAGACGGGTGACGAGGCTGACCGGGTGTACGGGAGCCGCGGGCCGGTGAACCTGGAGACGCGTACCCCGCTGACGGAGACGCTCGGCGTGCTGGAGACGGCCGCCCTGCTGCGGGAGCTGACCGCCGGTCTGATCGCCGTGGACGACTTCGACGCGGCGCTGACCGCACTGGTCCGGATCACCCGGGACGCCCTCGCCGGCGTCGCCTGGTGCGGATTCACCGCCCTGCGGGCCGGCGAGCCGGCCGGCGTGGCCGCCTCCGACGCCCGCCTGTGCGGGCTGGACGACCTGCGGTACGGCCCGGACACCCCGGCGATGGACGCGATCCGCCGCCGGGAGATGGTCGGCGCGGCGGAACTGGACGGCGAACCGCGTTGGCCGGACTGGACCCCCCCGGCCCGCGAACTGGGCGTACGCGGGGTCATCTCGGCCCCTGTCGACATCGACGACCAGGTGATCGGTGCGGTGAACCTGTACGCCGCCGAACCCGACGCGCTGACCCCCGGCCACCAGCTGACCGCGATGCTGCTCGCCGAACACGCCGGCCTGCTGCTGGCGGCCGTACGCGACCGGGAGCGGCGCGCCGCGCTGACGGTGCAGCAGGACCTCGCCCTGCTCAACGACGGCGTCATCGGCCAGGCTGTCGGCGTCATCATGACCCAGCGCGGCTGCCCGGCGCCGGACGCCCTGGACGTCCTGCGTGGCGCGGCGACGTCGCTGTCGATACCGCTGCGGGAGGTGGCGGAGCGGCTCGTCAGCACCGTCTCCCGGCCCCGGGACAACTGATCGGGGCGTGTCGTTTCACCCGGGTGGCGTCCGGGTAGCACCCTGGGCTGACGAGGTGAGCCTATCCAGGGGGACCAGGATGCAGAGCCGGCTGCGGGTGCAGGGACACTCCATCCAACCGATGCTTGTGACATTTCCGTACGGGCTCTTCGTCTGTGCCGTCATCTTCGACCTCGCCGACGTGGTCGGTGGCCCGGTCTTCCTCGGCGAGGTCGGCTACTGGACGGCGGTGGCCGCCCTGGTGACGGCGGCGTTGACCGCGATGGCCGGGATGGTCGACCTGTGGGACGTGCCGCCGGACCGCACTCGCCACACGGCGATCAGCTTCAACGTGGTCAACGCCGGCATGGCCGGGCTGTTCCTGCTCTCCTGCCTGATGCGGGCCGAGGCGACGAACCGTGGCGCCACCCCGGCGCTGCTGGTCGTCGAGGTGCTCGGCCTCGCCGTCGGTGGGGTGGGCGTACACCTCGGCGCACGGCTGATGCGCCACTTCGACACCACCCGACCCGAGGCGGCAAGCGTCGAGGTCGTACGTGGCCTGGACGCCCCCACCGTCGAGGTCGTACGCCCGCGCCCGTAGAGCCCGGCCCGGTACCCGGGTGCTGCGCCGGTGGCCGGCGCTCGGCGGCGGCGTCGGATAACGCGTTGCCGGAGCGGTCCTGGCCGGACACGCTGACACCCGTGTCGCAGGAGACGAGTTTCGAGGATCTGATCGCCGAGGGAGCCGCCGCCCCGGTCGAGGGGTGGGCGTTCGACTGGCTCGCCGGGCGGGCCACCGAGGAGCGTCCACCATGGGGTTACGCGCGGCTGGTCGCGGCGCGGATGGCGAAGGTCCGCGCGGCGCTGGACATCGACACCGGCGGGGGAGAGGTGCTGGCCGAGGTGCCGCACCCGCCCCCGCTGCTGGTCGCGACCGAGGCATGGCCGCCGAACGTGCCGGTGGCGCGGGCCAACCTGGCGCCACTCGGGGCGAGCGTGGTGGCGGTGGCCGGCGACGCGCCCTGCCGTTCCGGGCCGCCGCCTTCGACCTGGTGGTCAGCCGGCATCCGGTGCGCACCGACTGGCCCGAGGTGGCGCGGGTGCTGCGCCCGGGCGGCACGTTCCTGTCCCAGCAGATCGGCCCCGGGACCGTACGCGAACTCAGCGAGGCGATCCTCGGTCCGTTGCCACCGCCGGAGCACCGCCATCCCGAGCACGCGGTCGCCGCCGCTCGGGCGGCCGGCCTGACCGTGGTCGACCTGCGCGAGGCGACGCTGCGGACGGTCTTCCACGACATCGGTGCGGTGGTCTGGTTCCTGCGTAAGGTGGTCTGGACGGTGCCCGGCTTCACGGTGGCGGCGCACCTACCGGCGCTGCGGCGCCTGCACGACCGGATCCGGGTCGAGGGTCCGTTCGTGGCCCACGCCCGTCGCTTCCTCATCGAGGCAAGAGCGTAGGCGGCTAGCCGGAGCGGAGCATCGCGAGCATCTCCGGCAGGTCGAAGAACTCCGCGGTGGCCACCGCCGACGGATTGCCGCCGTCGGGGTCGGCGCCCGCGTCGAGTAGTGCGCGTACCGCCTCGGCGTTGCTGCGGAACACCGCCGCGGCCAGCGCCGTCTGTCCCCGGTCGTTGGCGCGGGAGTGGTCGGCGCCCCGGTCGAGCAGCGCGCGTACCGTCTCCGGGCGGGCGTGGTAGGCCGCCAGGATCAGCAGGCTGTCACCCTTCTGGTTGGTCAGGTTGACCGGCAGCCCCGCGTCGACGTACCCGACCAGTTCGGTGGTCGCGCCGTCGCGTGCCAGGTCGAACATCCGGTGCGCGAATTCCAGGGTCTCGGCGTCGAGTTCGTCGCTCACCGGTCCAGGTTAGTCGGCGCCGGCGCACCGCTCGCGCCCACCGGCGACCAGTGATCGTGACCGACCTCGTCTCCCCGACCGCTGTCTCGTCCGCGTGACGGTCAGCGGCATGGGAGCGCGAACAGTCGACGTCGGAGCGGGTACGGACATCCCGCCCCGAAGGCCGCGAACGGCATGGACCACCCCCCGTATCAGGTCAACTTGGCGACTCTGCTGTAATCATCTGGCCTCGTACGCAGAGCGAGCGGACGGCTCCGATGTGTCGGTCAATTGTCACATTCATGCAACGCAGCCGCCCCTTGACCCTCGCATGGGCGCCGGGAAGCATCGATAGAGCGGCGTCCCGGGGCCGTGGGGAACACCCGGACCAGCCAAGGAGGACCATGTCGGTCAGCCCCGCTTCGTCGCGCGCCGGATGGCATACGTCCCAACCCGCGGTGCCCGGTCGACCTCCCGGCGGCCAGCGCCGTCCCGTCAACACCGCCGCTCCGGTGCTGACGGTCACCCTGTCCATCCCCCTGGCGTGTGAGGAGTCGCTGACGCCGGCCGCGCGTGCGTTGCTCGACGCGGCACGGGAGATGCTGGAGCGGGGCGAGGGAACCATCACCACCGTCGGTCCGGTGGTGCCGGAACGTCGCGCCGAGACCGTGCCGGCGGGCCGTACGCCGTCCCGGCAGCTCGCTCCGGCCATTCCCGCCCTGCACATCCTGGCCTCCTCCCGGTCGGTGCTGCGCGACGGCGAGCCGTTGCCGTTGACCAGGCTGGAGTTCGACCTGCTGCTGCACCTGGTCGCGAATCCCCGTCGGGTCTTCACCCGACTCCAGCTGCTCAACGCCGTCTGGGGTTACGAGCACGCCGGCGTACGCACGGTCGACGTACACGTGCGCCGGCTCCGCGGCAAGGTCGGCGTGGACGTTCCGCTGGTCACCACCGTCTACGGCGTCGGCTACCGGCTGGCCGACGACGCTCGGGTCACCCTCGACCGCACCGGCTGACGCCCGTCGCCGGCGCGCCGCCGGCCGCTCGGACGAGTCCGGTCGGACGCGAGGTGTGGTCACCGCCCGGGCCGGACCGCGGGGGAGTGCGGCGGCGGCGTCGACCAGCGGGCACCATGGTCGGATGCGGGTGCGTCCCATCTCACCACCGCTGCTGGTCGGCGAACTGGCCGAGCGGCTGGCCGGCGCGGTGTCGACCGGCCGGCTGCGGGTCGCGGTGGACGGCGCACCCGCAGCCCGCCCCGACCACCTGGCCGACGCCCTGGTCGATCCACTGCGCGCTCTCGGTCACCCGGTGCTGCACGTGCGGACCGACGATTTCCTGCGTCCCGCGTCGCTGCGTCTGGAACGGGGTCGGACCAACCCGGATTCGTATTACGAGGGCTGGGTGGATGAGGCCGGCCTGCGGCGCGAGGTGCTGGACCCGGCGGGACCGGACGGGCCCGGAAGGGTGCTGCCCTCGCTGTGGGACGCCCGAACGGACCGGGCCAGCCGGGCCGCCTACGTCGACCTGCCAGCCGGCGGGGTGGTGCTGGTCAGCGGGGCGTTCCTGCTCGGCGGTGGGCTGGCGTTCGACATGGTCGTACACCTGGAGATGTCGCCCGCCGCGCTACGCCGGCGCACCGACTCCACGCTGGCCTGGACCCTGCCCGCGTTCGACCGGTACACCGCCGAGGTTGCCCCGGCCAGCTTCGCCGACGTGGTGGTCCGGGTCGACGACCCACGTCGTCCGGCGTTCGTGGAATCCGGCGACGGGCCGGTTTGAGCCGTCGACGACGAGGGTAAACGCGGGGCTCACAGCGCCCGGGTGCGAAGACCTGGGTGGGATGACCGGGTGTGGACCGACCCGCCCGCGGTGACCGTACGGCCCAGGAAAGGCAGGCAGCGATGCTCGTCCACGACACGGTCGGCACCGGCCGATCGCAGGCGGAGACCGACCAGATCCGGCTCTCCCTGCAGGCCCGCCACGACGAGCTGACCGAGGAGTACCAGCAGGCGGTGCAGCAGAGCCAGGTGCTGCGACTGGTCGAGGTCGGCGACACCGCCGGCGACGACCAGGCCGACAGCGGCACCAAGACGGCCGAGCGGGACACCGCGCAGTCGCTGCTGCGGACCATCCTGGACCGTCGCGCCCAGTACGAACACGCCCTCGCCCGGCTGGCTGAGGGCACTTACGGCTTCTGCGAGGGCTGCACCGCGCCGATCCCGGTGGAGCGGCTGGAGATCTTCCCGTCGGCCACCACCTGCGTCACCTGCAAGCAGACGCGCGAGCGTCGGGCGGCCTGACCCGAGACGGTTGCCGGCCGGTCCGGGACACGGTGGACTCCACCCATGGGTGAGATCAAGGTGGGCACCGCGTCCTGGACCGACCGGACCCTGCTGGACTCCGGCTGGTACCCCCGGACGGCCGACACGCCGGAGAAACGGCTGGCCTACTACGCGCGCCAGTTCCCGGTGGTCGAGGTGGACGCCACCTACTACTCACCGCCGGCCGAGCGCACCGCCCGGCTGTGGGCCGAACGCACCCCGGCCGGCTTCACCTTCAACGTGAAGGCGTTCAGCCTGCTCACCGGCCACCCCACCAAGGTCAGCGCGATCTACAAGGAGCTGCGGCCGGAGACCGACAAGCGCAACCTCTACCCGGACGACCTGCCGCCGCAGGCCTACGAGGAGGTGTGGACCCGGTTCCTCAGCGCCCTCGACCCGCTGGTCGAGGCGGGCAAGCTCGGCGCGCTGCTGTTCCAGTTCCCGCCCTGGTTCACCATCCGACGCGACAACAAGCAGTACCTGCTGGAGGTGGCCCGGCGGTGTGCGCCGCTGCGCCCGGTCTTCGAGTTCCGGCACGCCTCCTGGTTCGACGGCGACAACGCCACCGAGACCCTCGACTTCCTGCGCGAGCACCGGCTCGCGTACGTCAGCGTGGACATGCCGCAGGGGCACCGCTCGTCGATCCCGCCGGTGCTGGCCGCCACCTCGGACCTCGCGGTGGTGCGCTTCCACGGGCACAGCGACAAGTGGACCAGCAAGGACATCCACGAGAAGTTCGGCTACCGCTACTCGGCGCGGGAACTCAAGGACTGGGCACCCAGGCTCCGTGAGTTGGCCGGCGAGACCGAACAGACCCACGTGCTGATGAACAACTGCTATCGCGACTACGCCCAGACCAACGCCCAGCAACTGCAGGCACTGCTCACCGAGTCCGGCTGACCGCCCCCGGGCCGGTTCTCACCCGGGTGGGGTGACGGCGACTCACCTGGTCCGTGCGCAGCATGGTGGCAGCGGCGCGGCGCTCGGGCGATGGTCCGTGCGGAAGCGACACCACGGAGGTGGTTGGCGATGACGGTTCGGGTGGCAGCGCACCGACGACGAGACGCGGTGCTGCACGTCGTCGGAGCGGCCGGGCACACCCGTCGGACGTCGCGGGTCGGATGGAGCAGTCCCATCCGGTACCGCCGCGGCCCGGTGGGTCCGCCGCGACGTCAGGACGACCGACGGTGGGAGACCGACCTACGGGGGTGGACAGATGGCTGAGCAGTTCCAGTCCGCGATCGAATCCTCGATGGACAAGACCAATCTGATCCTCAAGGACATCGAGCAGGCGTACGGGTGGCCGAAGGAGCAGCGCAACCAGTCGTACGCCGCGTTGCGTACCGTGCTGCACCTGCTGCGCGACCGGATGCCGGTGCAGGAGAGCGTGGAGTTCTCCGCCCAACTGCCGGTCGTGGTGCGGGGGATCTACTTCGACGGCTGGCAGCCGCAGAACGTGCCGATCAAGCTCAACCGGGACGACTTCCTCTACGAGGTCCGCCAGGGCTTCCCGTACGACGTGGCGGGCGGCCCGCAGCGGGTGGTCCAGGTGGTGCTGGACACGCTGCGCCGGCACATCACGCAGGGTGAGTGGGAGGACGTCAAGGCGACCATGCCCACCGACCTCGCCCGGATCATGCCCTGACCCGCGCCCGTGGCGACCCGCCCCGTCGTGGGGCGGGTTCGGCGCGTCCGGATCACCGGGCCGGCGGCTCGGGCACCCGGCTGACCCGGCGACCGGCACGTGCGGCCAGCCCGGCGAAGGTGGTCGCGTTCGCGACGGCCGCGCCGCCGGGGTCGTTGTTGAAGTAGACGTACGCCGTCTCGTCGTCGCCGAACGTCTCGGTCAGCCGGCGCACCCACGAGGCCAGTGCGGTGCGTCCATAGTGTGGCCAGGGGCGAGCCCGGCCCTCGTGCAGGCGCAGATACCCGAATCCCGCGGTCCGCCAGCGGGGGGCGATCGGCCGGCCGTGCCGGTCGGCCCACACCAGCGCGGCGTCGTGCCGTTCCAGCACCGTCCGGGTGGCGTCGGTCCACCAGGAGACGTGCCGTGGTTCCACCGCCACCCGCACCGACGACGGAAACAGCCGCAGTGTGGCGTCGAGCGCCGGTGGGTCGGCGCGCAGGGTCGGTGGCAGTTGCAGCAGCACCGGGCCGAGCCGGTCGCCCAGCGCCGTGGCCCGGCCCAGGAACCGGGCCACCGGCTCGGCGGGATCCCGCAACCGCTTGATGTGGGTCAGGTAACGACTCATCTTGACCGCCACGCAGAAGTCGCCGGGGGTACGCGCGCGCCAGGCGGCGAAGGTCTCCCGCTCCGGCAGCCGGTAGAACGCGTTGTTCACCTCGACCGTGGCGAACCGGTCGGCATAGTGCTCCAGCCAGGCCCGCTGGGGTAGCCCGCCGGGATAGAAGCGGTCCCGCCAGTCGCGGTACTGCCAGCCGGAGGTGCCGACCAGGATCACGATCGGCCCTACCAGAGGTCGAAGTGGAACACCTCGAACGAGGTGCCGTAGCGCACGCCCAGCCGGGCACCGACCGGCCGCGCGCCGCCCTCCAGGAACTCCTCGGCGTCGAAACTGCCGTCGCCCAGCCCGGTCAGGTACGCCTCGTGGGCCAGCAGCGACGCGACCCCCCGGTCGAACGTGTCGGTGGTGTCCACACCGTGCCCGGAACGCGGCGACGAGGCCGCCCACACCTGCCGTACCCGACCCCACGGTTCCAGGCCGTCGGCCAGCTGCTCGGGGAAGATCCAACGGTTGCCGGCGTCGCGGACCGCGTCCAGAGTGGCCCGGCCCACCGCGATGTGGTCGGCCTGGTTGAGTACGTCCGCCCCGTCCCAGGTGGCCCGGAAGTTGTTGGTGATGACGATCTCCGGGCGGTGCCGACGGACCACGGCGGCCAGTTCCCGGCGCAGCGGCACGCCGTACTCCAGCACCCCGTCGGGCAGGCCCAGGAACTCGACCGTGTCCACGCCCACCAGGGCCGCCGACTCCCGCTGCTCCTGCTCGCGTACCTCCCGGGCACGCGGCGGCGGCATCCCGTCGATGCCCGCCTCGCCGCTGGTGACCAGGCAGTAGACGACGTGTTTGCCCTGCCCGGTCCAGCGGGCGATGGCGGCGGCGGCACCGAACTCCAGGTCGTCCGGATGGGCCACGATCGCCAGGGCCCGCTGCCAGTCCTCGGTCACCGGCTCCAGTGGTTCGGTCATCGGCACCTCCGTCGCAGTGTTCGACCAATCCTGCCACCCGAGCCGCCGGCCCGCCCGCGACGGCGAACCGGTCATGCCGGATGGTTCGGACGATTACGGTGGGAGGAGGTGGGGTTAGAGAAGATCGGGAGCGGGGTACCACCCGCGGCAGGACGCACCCGACCAATGGCGGCGGGGGCGGGTCAATCCGAGGGAGCACTATGCCACTCAACGACGACGACATGCAGACGACCAGCGGCGGCGGGGCGGAAGGCCCGGCCGACGGCGGTGCCACCCCGGGCCAGCACGACGGTGGCGCGGACGGTAGTGCCGAGGGTCCGGCCGACGGCGGCGCCACTCCGGGCCAGCACGACGGCGGCGCGGACGGTAGTGCCGAGGCCCGGCCGACGGCGGTGCGACCTCGTCAGCAGGAGGACGGCGTGGCGCGACGGCGCGGCCCGGTAACGGATCGCTGGCGACGCATCTCGATCCGCCGGGCGGCCACGGCCGCCCGGCGGTCTCCGGCCGCCGTCCCCGTCCGACCCGGCGAGCCGGCCGAGCGGACCTCGGCCGCGGCCGCGTTGGCCCGCTGCGTCAGCGTGGAGGCGGCCAAGTTCGCCGCCGCACACTGGGGGCGTACCCCGCTGCTGTCCCGCGCCGTCGAACTGCCCAACCCGGACGGCTTCACCGACCTGCTCAGCCCGGCCGACGCCGACGAACTACTCAGCCGGCGGGGTCTGCGTACCCCGTTCCTGCGGGTGGCCAAGGACGGCCAGGTGCTGCCGGCGGCGCGGTACACCGGCGGCGGCGGCGCCGGCGCCGAGATCGACGACCAGGTCCTCGACGAGAAGATCCTCCAGCTGTACGCCGACGGCGCCACGCTGGTCCTGCAGGGTCTGCACCGCACCTGGCCCGCGTTGATCGACTTCACCCGGGACCTGAGCCTGGCGGTGCGGCAGCCGTTGCAGGTCAACGCGTACCTGACCCCACCGGACAGTCAGGGTTTCGCCACCCACTACGACACCCACGACGTCTTCGTGCTCCAGGTCGACGGCCGCAAGCACTGGCGGATCCACCCGCCGGTGCTGCCCGACCCGCTGGAGCGGCAGCCGTGGGGCGGCCGCGCCGACGAGGTCGCCGCGACCGCACAGGGAGCGGCCGCGCTGGACGTGGTCCTGGAGCCGGGTGACGCGCTCTACCTGCCCCGGGGGTGGCTGCACAGCGCCCAGGCGCAGGAGTCCAGCTCGCTGCACCTGACCGTCGGCGTCCGGGCGTTGACCCGGTACGCGCTCGTCGAGGAGTTGCTCGCGGTCGCCGAGGATCAGCGACTGCGGGCGACCGCCGTTCGGCACCGACGTGGCCGACCGACGCCATCGAACCGGAGCTGACCGAGACGGTCGAGGCGCTGCGGGAGTGGCTGTTGCACGACCCGGCCGACGTGGCCGCCCGGCTGCGGCAGCGAGTCTTACTGGCGTCGCGCCCGGCACCGATCCGCCGCTGGCCCAGGCCGCCGCGATCACCGCGCTGACCGCCGACAGTCGGGTCACCGCCCGGGCGGGCCTGCGCTGGCAGCTGGTCACCGAGGGCGACCGGGTGGCGCTGCGCCTGTTCGACCGTACGGTCACCCTGCCCGCGCAGTGCGGGCCCGCCGTCCGTGCCCTGCTCGCCGGCCCGCCGATCCGCGTCGGCGACCTCCCTGGCCTGGACACCGACGCCGACCGCCTCACCCTCACCCGCCGTCTTCTCCGCGAAGCCGCCCTCACCCCCGCCTGACGGCGCCGGGGCGGTCAGGGGAGGGGGAGGGTCAGCAGGAGCAGGGTGGTGGCGAGGCCGGCGACGACGACGATGAGGACGGGGCGGGGGCTGAGCACGGCGTGGCGGCGGTCGGCGATCAGACGCGCCGGTATCAGGCCCAGCACCGGACCGAGCAGCGTCACCACCAGGGCCAGCACCGGCAGACCGACGGCCAGGTCACCGTCGTCCCGGATACCCAGGGCGCGGACGACGGCGCCCAGCGCGTACGCCAGCAGCGCGCCGCCGACGCCGCACAGCGCCAGCATCGGGTTGACGTTGCCCGGCAGCTCACCGGGTTGACGGGTACGGCGCAACAGGTCGCGTACCCCGTCGAGCAGGGCGACCGTCGTCGGTGGCCTCCGGCGCGGGCGTTCGGAACGGTGCCCCGGCCCGTCGCCCACCGCCGGAGCCGGGGTGTTCAGCCCTGCCACAGCACCGCCACCCTCGGCGCCCACCCGCTCCTGCACCTCGCGCGCGGCCGCCAGCTTCCCGCTCGGCGCGGCTCACCTCGTGGGCGGACTCGGCCACTGCCCGGTCCGCTGCCGCGCACTGCTGCTCGTACCAGGTCCGCGCCTCCTCGCGCTGCTCCCGCACCCGGGCGGTCAGCTCGGCGAGCCGGCGCAACTGGGCCGCGTACGTCTGGCTGGTGACCGGTTCGTTCATCGGGCCGGTCCGTAGGGGATGATGGTCTGCCCGGTCCGGTGCACCGCCCGGTCGAAGAAGAGCCCACGCCACGGGCGGGGATACCAGTCCGGGCCACCACTGCCCGGGTACAACGACGGGCCCAGCTCACCGCCGTGGGTGTCGAGGGCCACCCAGGCGCCGATCTGATCGGTCCGCGCGCCGGTGCCGCCCAGGTCGGCGCGCATCCGGGCCACCCCGCGCCACCAGGCCAGCACGTGGGTACGCCGCTCGGGGCCGTCGTGCAGGATCCGGCGCAGGTTCTCCAGCCCGGTGGCCCGCCCGGTGCGTGCGGCCAGCGTCCCGGCCGCCGCGTCGACGGCGAACAGCAGCAGATAGTGCGGCGCACCGGTGGCACCGGGCGCACCCAGCGTCTCGGCGGTCTCGGCCATCAGTTCGGCCACGGTCTCCTCGTCGTACCAGGCGGCGTCGTCGGCGAGATCCTCGTAGAGGGCCCGGGCCGCCGGGTCGGCGTCCGGATCCAGGCAGGCGATCGAGAAGCGGGCGCTGCTGGGGCGGTGCTGCCGGGCCAGCGAGCGGGCCGCGGCGTCCAGCCGCGCACGCCTCGTCGACCCGGGCACCCAGGACGGCCAGGTTGCGGCGCCCGGTGCCCGGGGCAGGCGCAGCACCGCCGAGCGGGCCTGCACGTCACGATGATCTCGCCACAGCGACTGACCTCGGGGGGTACCGACCTCCGGCGCCCGCAGCGCCCGGAAGTCCGGCGCGTCGGCCAGCCGGGGCACGGCGTCGCCGTCGAAGAGGCGGGCGGGCGAAGCGTCGGCCGGACGCATCCGCCACAGCCGGTGTTGCAGGTCGCTCCACGTCTCCCAGTCGCTGGCCGAGGGGATCCGGGCCACCTGGTTGCCCTCGGTCAGACCCGACTCGGCGTTCACCACCGCGTGGAACTTCGGCAGCGACTGGGCGGCGTCGTTGCGTTCGGCGAGGATGCGCAGCGCCTTCGGCAGCGCGATGCGCAGGGTGAACTGGGCCACCAGCGCGGGTCGACCCCACAACGCCTCGATGCCGCGTACGTCCTGCGAGGCCAGCACCAGGTGGATGCCCTGGGAGCGACCCCGACGGGCCAGGTCCTCCAGCAGGTCGGCCGCATCCCGGGCGACCGCGTCCCGGCCGGCCAGCAGCATCTGGAACTCGTCGACCACCGCGACGATGCGCGGCCAGTGCCCGGTCGGGTCCACCGCGCGCAGCTCCGCCAGCTTGGTGACCTCGTGCTTCTTGGCGGCGTCCGCCCGGCGGCGCAACTCCTCGGCGAGGAACCGCAGCAGCGCCAGGCCGAACTCCCGGTCGGTGTTGACGTTGATGCCGACCAGCCGCATGTGCGGCAGCCAGCTCGGGTCCCGCCGGCCCTTGGCGAACCGGGCGAAGGACACCCCCTCCTTGAAGTCGAGCAGGTAGAACTCCAGCTCGGTGGGGGAGTAGCGGGCCGCGAGGGCCCCGATCCAGGCGAAGATCAGGTTGGTCTTGCCGGTGCCCGAGGGCCCGCCGATCAACGCGTGCGGCGGGTAGTCGCCGAGGGTGAGCTGCACCGGGCGGCCCTGCGGTCCCTCACCGATCGGCGCGGTCAGCCCGCTCGCCGAATCCTCCCGCCACATCTGGTCTGCCGGCGGCAGCAGGTCGGTGAACGGGGTGGGCGCCGGGCCGGCACTGACCACGGAGGCGATGTCCCGGCAGGTCTCGGTGACCAGGGCGGCCGGTGGGGGCGGGTCGAGCCGCACCGCCAGGCTGTCGATCCGGGCGCCGTCGGCGGTCACCGTCACCCGGGTGACCGCCGGGCCGTCGGGCACCGGCACACCCCGCACGATCAGGTGTACGCCGCAGGCCACACCGGCGCGTACCACCCGGTCGAGTTGGCCGCGCTCGTGCCGGGACAGTTCGTCGCCGCCGAGCAGCACCGCGACCCGCCACGGTTCCGGGCGTCGTCCCGTCGCGGCGGCCAGGTCGCGCAGCGACGCGTGCTCGCCGGCCAGGACGGTCTCGTTGATCCGGCGGATCTGTTCCACCAGGTCGTCCAGGAGCCGGCCCAGACCACCCGGGCCGACGAAGGTGAGAAACCCGGCCGGACCCAGCGGGGCGAATCCGGCCAGCCCGCCGCCGAGCCGGTCCGGGTCGTAGCCGACCAGCCGGACACTGCCGGGTGCCGCCTGGCCCAGGCTGCGCAGCAGCAGCGCGGCGACCACGGCCGCACAGCCGTCGGCGTCCCCGTCCAGCCGCACGTGCCCGGCGTCGAGCAGCGGCACCAGCGCCGGCACCGGTTCGGTGCCGGCCAGCCGGACGGTGCCGATCCGGGTCGCTCCCGGCGGTTCGGCCCGACCGGCCGGGGTGGACGCCAGTCCGGCCAGTCCGCCGAGCCCGCGCCGGGCGCCTCCGGGCGGCGGGCCTCGGCCTCCCGGGCCAGCACCGCTAACCGTGCCCCGTGCCGGGAGTCGATCTCGGCCAGGCGGCGGTCGCGTTCGGCGCCGACGCGCTCCGGCACGCCGGCGGCGGCTCGCCGCACCTGCACCGCCCGCTCGCGGGCGGCGGCGAGCGTGACCTGTGCCGTGGCCGACCGTTCCGGACGCGCCGAGTGCCTCGGCGAGCAGTTCCCGGACGCGGGTGACCAGCTGGTTGCGCCGGTCAGCCATCGATCCTGCGCCTCGGCCGGCCGCCGGATCCGTCGCTGGAGGTGGGCCGTGACGGTGCCCCTGACCACGGTCCGTCCCGGCGGTCCCCGGAACCGGTCGGCCGGGATGGCCGACCAGGCTGCGGCAGCCTGTCGGAACCGGCTCGCCGACCCGTCCGACCGGACGGCCGCCGGACGCCCTGCCGTTGTCGGTCCGTACCCCACCCGCGCCCTCGGCCGGCAGGTCGCGGCCGAGGCGGTCGAGCAGGACGCCGGTGAGCACGCCGGCGGTGACCGCCGGGTCGGCGGCGTGCGGCTGCTCGCCCTCGCCCCGGCGCGGCGGAGGCATCCGGCACACCCGGCTGAGCAGGGTGTCCAGCACCGGGGCCGGCAGGCCGGGAAGCAGGTCGCGGACCCGACCGTCCAGTTCGCGGTGCAACCGGGCGAGGTCGCCGCCGCGCGGCGGATGCCCGAGCAGTTCGCTGGCGAGGTCGCGCAGCAGCGGCGGGGCCACGGCGGCCAGGCCCAGGCCGACGTCGGCATGCGCGCCGCGTAGATCGCGGTGCAGTCGGTCGCGATCACCGGCCCGGACCTCGCGTACCACCCGGTGCAGCAGCTCCCGGGAGTCGGCGATGCGTTCGTCAGGTTGCTCCGCCGAGCCCTCCTGCCCGCCGGTCAGCTCGGCCACCCGCACCGACCACCAGCGACGCAGCCGCACCTCGCCCGCCGGCTCCGGTGCGGCGAGCACCGGTTCGGCCGCCCCGGGCGCGTCGTGCACCGGTCGCCGTTCGGGCTGCCCTGGGCCGGTGGCGCGCCGTCGGGGGCCAGCCCGATCGCGGCCAGGTACGCGGTCAGCTGCTCCTGGGCCAGCCGCAACGCGTAGCCGGCGGTCTCCGCGTGCTCGGTGGCGGCGGACAGCTCCGGTACCCCCATCGGGTTGGCCGACTCCTGACGCACCCAGCGCAGCCGCTCACTGGCCAGGCCGAACTTCTCCAGCGCCTGCCCGAGCAGGCCCAGCGGCAACTCCTCGGCGGCGGCGCGGACCTGCGCGCCGACCTCCTCGACGATGGACACGCCCGCCCCTACAGCGTCGAGACGTACTGCTGGGCCTGCTCGACCGCGACGAGTGTCGCGGCGAGGCACTCCTCCAGCTCCTGGCTGGCCTGGGTCAGCGACGCCTGCGCCGCCTCGACCGTGGTGTGGCCGCTGCCCTCCAGCGCCCCGGCGAGGGTCTGCTGCGCCTCGGCCAGTTTCTCGCCGGCGGCCTGCACGGCACTCTGGCCGTCACCGATCTGCTGAAGTGCGACATCGATGGCTGCCTTGAGCTCGGCGACGCTCGCCACGCGGAACCTCCTGGGGGCGGGGAGGACTCCATTAGAGCCTATGCCGGTAGGGGACGAAGCACGTGCCCTGTCAGTGTTCCTGCCCCGCTGACCGGTTGTCGACCACAGACGCTCCGGGTCCGATTCGTGGGACCGGTGGGCGGACGCTCACCGACCGCCACCGTCGGTCAGCCACCGTGGCCCGCGTACCTCCGCGCCGTACCCGGTGACCCGCTCCCGCAGCTCGCGGTCGGCCGTCACCACCACCCGTCGTCGCTGCCCGGCCCGGGCCACCAGATCGACCACGGCGTCGTCGCCGGAGCCGGCGGCGGACACCACGCGCACCCCCTCGACGCCGGGCACGTCCCGGGCCGCGCCCTCCACCACCAGCACCACCTCGACCGGTGGCGGCAGGTCCGGCGGCAGACCCCGGCCACCCAACGGGACCAGGGTGTCCCGTAGTCGGGCGGTGGCGCCGGCCCGGTCGCGCCACCAGCCGTTCGGGCGCGAGCCCACCACGTTTGCCGCGTCCACGATCAGCAGCGGTGTCGGTTCCATCCGCCCAGCCTGCCATCCGGTGGCCGCACCGGCTGGTTGGCCCTTCGTGGCGTTTGTCCGGCCGGTGCCGGGGTAGCCCGTGCCGACCGTCTCGCGCCCGACCGCGGAGGACAGACATGATTGGACCCGGTGACTTCGGCTCCGACCCGTGGGACGAGTTCCTGGCGCGCTACTTCGGTCGGGGCGAGGGCGGGCGACGCCCGGCGCACCGGGTCGACATCACCCGACTGATGACCGCGGACGCGCGGGAGATGCTCGCCGACGCGGCACGCCGGGCCGCGCAGAAGCAGAGCAACGACCTCGACACCGACCACCTGCTCTGGGCGGCCTTGCAGCGGGAGCCGCTGCGTGACCTGGTCCGGCGGGCCGGCGCGGACCCGGACACCCTGGTCAACGCGCTGGGTGGACGCGGTGACGGCGCCCCGCACGGCGAGGTGCCGCCGAACCTGTCGTTGACCCCGGCGGCCAAGCGGGCGCTGCTCGACGCGCACCAGTTGTCCCGCGCGATGGGCGCGAACTACATCGGGCCCGAGCACATCCTGATGGCCCTGCCGTTGAACCCCGAGTCGCCGGCCGGCCGGATGCTCGCCGCCGGCCGGATCCAGCCGGAGTCGTTGCAGGCCGCGAACGCCGAGCGGGGACCGGCGAACGGGCCGCGGCCGGACCGGGGCACGCCGACGCTCGACCAGTACGGCCAGGACCTCACCGACCTGGCCCGCAACGACCAGATCGACCCGGTGATCGGGCGCGCCGACGAGATCGAGCAGGCGGTGGAGATCCTGTCCCGGCGTACCAAGAACAACCCGGTGCTGATCGGCGAGGCCGGCGTCGGCAAGACCGCGATCGTGGAGGGTCTGGCGGAGAAGATCTGCGACGGCGACGTGCCGCAGACGCTGCTCGGCAAGCGGGTCATCCAGCTCGACCTGGCCGGCCTGGTCGCCGGCACCCGGTACCGGGGCGACTTCGAGGAACGGCTCAAGAAGGTGATCGACGAGATCCGGGCCCACCGGGAGGAGCTGATCATCTTCCTGGACGAGATCCACACCCTGGTCGGGGCGGGCGGCGCGGGCAGCGAGGGCGGCATGGACGCCTCCAACATGCTCAAGCCGGCGCTGGCGCGCGGCGAACTACGGGTGATCGGCGCGACCACCCTCGACGAGTACCGGCGCAGCATCGAGAAGGACGCCGCGCTGGCCCGGCGTTTCCAGCCGGTCTTCGTGCCCGAACCCACCGTCGAGGACACCGTGGCCATCCTGCGTGGGCTGCGGGACCGCTACGAGGCACACCACCAGGTGCGGTTCACCGACGAGGCGTTGGTCACCGCCGCCGAACTGTCCGACCGCTACCTCACCGACCGCTTCCTGCCGGACAAGGCGATCGACCTGATCGACCAGGCCGGCGCCCGGGTCCGGCTGCGTACCCGGACCCCCGACGCCGACGTGCGCGACCTGGAACAGCAGCTTGAGGAAATTCGGCGGGACAAGGAGCAGGCGGTCGCCGACGAACAGTACGAGCGCGCCTCCGCGCTGCGCGACCGGGTCGCCGAGCTGGAGAGCCAGGTGAACCGGGCCCGCGGCGACGACGGCAGCGGCAGCCAGGTGCCGGAGGTGGGGCCGGAGGAGATCGCCGAGGTGGTGTCCCGGGCCACCGGCATCCCGGCCAGCCAGCTCACCGAGGAGGAACGCGACCGGCTGCTGCGGCTGGAGGGCCAACTGCACGAGAAGGTCGTCGGGCAGGACGACGCGGTCACCGCGGTCGCCGAGGCGGTCCGTCGCTCCCGTACCGGCCTGGCCGACCCGAACCGGCCGATGGGCAGCTTCCTGTTCCTCGGCCCCACCGGCGTCGGCAAGACCGAACTGGCGCGGGCGTTGGCCGAGGCGTTGTTCGGTGAGGCGGACCGGATGGTCCGGGTGGACATGAGCGAGTTCCAGGAACGGCACACGGTCAGCCGGCTGGTCGGTGCGCCGCCCGGCTACGTCGGGTACGAGGAGGCCGGCCAGCTCACCGAGGCGGTCCGTCGGCGTCCGTACGCGGTGGTGCTGCTCGACGAGATCGAGAAGGCCCACCCGGACGTGTTCAACGTGCTGTTGCAGGTGCTCGACGACGGGCGGCTGACCGACAGCCAGGGCCGCACCGTCAACTTCAAGAACACCGTACTCATCATGACGAGCAACATCGGCTCCGAGTTGATCACGGGCGCGCAGCGGGCGGTCGGCTTCGGTGCCGGCGAGCCGGGCAGCGCCCAGGAGAGCGACGAGCTGCGGGAGCGGCTGATGCGCCGGTTGCAGGAGAACTTCCGCCCCGAGTTCCTCAACCGGATCGACGAGGTGATCATCTTCCGTCGGCTGGAGGCCGAGCAGCTGCGCCAGATCACCGAGCTGCTGCTGGAGGAGACCCGTCGCCGGCTGCACGCGCAGGACATCGAGGTGGACTTCACCACCGCCGGCATCGACTGGCTCGCCGAGCACGGCTACCAGCCGGAGTTCGGTGCCCGGCCGCTGCGCCGGGTGATCCAGCGGGAGGTCGACAACCACCTGTCCCGGATGCTGCTGGAACAACAGATCTCACCCGGACAGCGGGTCACCGTCGACGCCCGGGACGACCGGCTGGCCTTCGACGTGGCGGCCGGTCGGGGACAGGCCAGGGCGACGACCTCGCATCCCCGCTGACCGGAAGGGCACCGATGACCGAACCGGACGAGGCCCGCGAGGACGAGCGGACCGAGGCGATCCTGGCACCGCCGACGGCCAACCCCGCCCGGGTGCAGGTGCCGCCGGAGGGGCTGGGCGGGCAGACCGACGAGGGGCACCCGGAGGAGTCCGGGTCGCCGCCGGCAGAGGAGGGCTGATGGTACGCGAACAGCAACTCGACCCGGAGGTGGAAGTGCTCTGGGAGGACTTCCACGCCGAGGTCAACGTGCCGTCCGAGCAACTGCGACAGTGGCTGTTGACCCGCGGCTCCGGTGAGGCCGCGTTCGGCCCCGACCCGGACCTGAACCTGCCGGAGCCGGGCCGGCAGATCCTTGCCGTGCTGCGTAAGCGCAAGGTCGACCTGACCCCGGAGGACATCGAGGTGATGCGCGACGCGGTCGAGCGGATCCGCTCGCTGACCGCCGCCAAGCCCGGCCGGGGCAACGCCGACGACGAATGGCGACACAGCCTGCTCGACCTGGGTCACGACGTGCTCGTCGAACGCTGACCGCCCCGGGTCGTCCCCGGCGCTGCCGCACCGCGCCGGGGATACCGGCACGTCCGGCCGGGCTACTCGGCTTCGAGGCTGGCGATGGCCAGCCCGGCGGCGTCGGCGGCGGCCTGCCGGTCGGCGCGGGTCTGCTCCTCGCGGGTGAGCAGGTTGGCGTACTCGGCCAGGTCGGCCGGGTCCGGCACCTCCGGCAACCGGCGGAGGAAGGCTTCGCACTCCCGGACGGCGGCGGTGTGCGCGGCGGCGGCTCGACGGAGCAGTTCGCGCTCGTCGGCGGCGGGATAGAGGTCGGTCATACCCGCCCCTTACCCGCGCTCAGCCGGTTCGCACCCGGTGTGCCGTCACCACCGGCGCGGGTCGCCGGACACCGAACGCCGGGTTGCGCAGCAGCCAGGCCAGGTACGCCGGATGCGGCGCGAGGGCATCGGTGTACGCGACCAGGGCGGTCTCCAGCACCAGGTCGGCGGTGCGGGCGGCGGCGGACTCCGGATGCCAGCCCAGCATCAGCCGCCAGCGCAGCGGCGTGTCGACCAGCCGACGGGTCACCAGACCGGCCACCGGCCGGAAGGTGGCCTGGCACAGCGCCACCGCCTCACCGGCGTCCACCAGGTCGATGCAGCTGCGCACGTCGGCCTCGTACACCTTGCGTGGGGTGAACCCGGCGCGGGCGCAGGCGGCGGCGAAGCAGTCGCCGAAGCAGCCGTCCCCCGGCGCGGCCACCCACTGCTCGTGCCGCAGGTCGGCCAGGTCCACCTCGTCGCGCTCGGCCAGCGGATGCGTCTCCGGCAGCAGCACCATGACCGGGTCGACGGCGACCTCCCGCCAGCTCAACCCGTAGTCCGCCGACGGTGTCGAGTCGCCGCACACCCCGGTCAGCGCGTAGTCCAACCGGCCACCGGCGACCAACTGGGCCAGCTCGTCGACCGACCAGGAGGCGTGCGTGCTGATCTGCGCCTGCGGCTGCTCGGCGGCCAGCCGGTGCACCAGCCGACCCAGGATCGGGCTGTTCACCCCGCCGAACCGGTACCGGCGGGGTGCGTCGCCGGCGCCGGCCAACCGGGCCGCCTCGTCCTGCAGACCCTTCATCGCCGGCAGCAGCACCCGGGCCCGGGCCAGAACCAGCTCGCCGAGGGCGGTGGGCCGCGCGCCGCGCCGGTCCCGTTCGAACAGCGGCCCGCCGAGGGTACGTTCGATCCGCTGGAGCTGGGCGGTCAGCGCCGGCTGGGCCAGGCCGAGCGTCGAGGCCGCCTTGGTCACGCTCCCGGTCTCCGCTATGGCGCAGACCACCCGCAGGTGGCGCAACTCCAGGTTCATAGCGTGACGGTAGGGCCACGGCGCAGCTGGCGGTAGTGCCTGGACGGATCAACGACCGTGAACGTGTCGTGGGTCTCTCACCGAGGTGGCGGCTCGGTGAGCTCACCCAACTGGGTGTGCCGGCCGGCGAGGACGTCCCGAACCTTGTCGACCACCCCGACCGCCGGCTCGACGATCCGGTTCCACGGCGGGCTGTGCGGCACCGCCGGATGCGGGCGGGTCGGTGCCGCCTCCTCGGCGATCTCCAACCGGTTGCCGAGTCGGATCAGCTCCTCCTCGGTGGCGGCGGCGCAGAGCCGCTGCATCAACGGGTCGACCGCCCGGGCGTGCGCCTCGACCCGCGCGGCCACCTCGGGCAGGGCGTCGTCGGTCAGCCCCTGCAGGGTCCGCAGCAGCTCGACGTCGCCGGCCAACACCTCATCGACGAGAGGGTCCGCCCCCTCGACCGCGTGCCGGACGGCGGGCAGCAGATACTGCTCCTCCCCGGACAGATGCCGCGACACGGTGGCGACCAGGACGTCGCGGCCGTGTTCCGGGTCCGGCCCGGGCTCGATCAGCCGCCGGGCCAACTCCAGCAGCTGCCGGTGCTCCTCGGCGACGAGGTCGGCGATGCTGCGTCCCGGGGGCTGGTACTCCTCCCCGGGGGTGGGCGGCAGCGGCGGCAGGTGGACGGACATGGTCGCCTCCTGGGCGGGCGGGCGGAGCGACGAGGGGGCATCGGGCAGGCGCGGCAGTACCCGCGGTCGCCCGAACCGAAACCCTGGGCTGATATGAAGGCACGATGACGAGCGACGCCCACGCCGCCCTCCCCGCGCCGACCGACGAGGTCGTCGAGCTGTGCCGGGACCTGCTGCGCATCGACACCACGAACACCGGCGACAACGACACGAGCGTCGGCGAACGCGGCGCGGCCGAGTACGTCGCCGAGAAGCTCGCGGAGGTCGGTATCACCCCGATCGTCCACGAGTCCGCGCCCGGCCGGGCCAACGTGCTCGCCCGGATACCCGGCACCGATCCCGGTCGCGGTGCGTTGCTCGTGCACGGGCACCTGGACGTCGTACCGGCGGACGCCGACGAGTGGTCGGTGCACCCGTTCTCGGGCGAGCTGCGCGACGGCTACCTGTGGGGTCGCGGCGCCATCGACATGAAGGACTTCGACGCGATGGTCCTCGCGGTGGTGCGGCACTGGCAGCGTACGGGGGTGCGTCCGCCCCGGGACATCGTGCTCGCGTACACCGCGGACGAGGAGGCGGGCAGCGAGTACGGCGCGCACTTCCTGACCACCCGGCACCGCGACCTCTTCGACGGCTGCACCGAGGGCATCGGTGAGGTCGGTGGCTTCTCCTACACGGTGGACCCGTCGCGGCGGCTCTACCTGATCGAGACCGCCCAGAAGGGCATCGACTGGCTGCGGCTGCACGCCAAGGGCCGGCCCGGGCACGGCTCGATGCTGCACGACGACAACGCGGTCACCGCGCTGGCCGAGGCGGTCGCCCGGATCGGCCGGCACCGCTTCCCGGTGGTGGTCACCGACACCGTGCGCGCCTTCCTGGCGGAGATCTCCGAGGTCCTCGGCGTGGAGCTGGACCCGGACGACCCGGAGGCCGCCATCGCCAAGCTCGGCCCGATCGCCAACATCATCGGCGCCACCATCCGCAACACGGCGAACCCGACCCGGCTCGCCGCCGGCTACAAGGACAACGTCATCCCCGGCCGGGCCAGCGCCACCATCGACTGCCGCAGCCTGCCCGGCCAGTCGGAGCTGCTGGAGCGGCAGTTGCGCGAGCTGGTCGGCCCGGACATCGCCATCGAGTACGTCCAACGGCAGCCGGCGCTGGAGACCACCTTCGACGGCGACCTGGTCGCGGCCATGGCCGCCGCACTGCGCGCCGAGGATCCGGGCGCCCGGCCGGTGCCGTACATGCTCTCCGGCGGCACCGACGCCAAGGCCTTCGCGCAGCTGGGCATCAGGTGTTTCGGCTTCGCGCCGCTGCGGTTGCCGGCCGACCTGAACTTCTCGGCGCTGTTCCACGGCATCGACGAGCGGGTGCCGGTGGACGGACTACAGTTCGGCGTGCGGGTTCTCGACCGGTTCCTGCGCACCTGTTAGCCCGCGTCCGGATGGACGCGACATCCTGGATTCTTCGTGAAGGGGACGCCTCACATGACCGACCAGCACGGTGAGCTGGACGCCGCCCTCGAGCGCGTGATCGAAGCGGCCCGCCACCACCTGGCCGCCGTCCGGGCCGCGCAGGGCCGGATCGACGACGACGACGTCTGGCAGGCGTACGTCGCGCTGAACAACGCGTCGTTCGCCTACGACGAGCAACTCATGGACGCCTTCGGCGAGGTCACCCCGTGGGACGTCGAGTCCATCGACCCGGACGAGGCCGATCAGCGTTTCGCCGGTGGTGAGGGCGTCGAGTCGACCGACCCGCACCCGCAGGTGATCTCGGTACGCCAGCGCCGCGACTACCGGGTGCCGAGCGTCTCCGCGTTGATCCGGGTCGCCGAGGCGGCCCGCCGGGAGGGCGTACCCGGTGACGAGGAGGTCCCGCCGGTGGAGGGCGTCGGTGAGGCGGTGCTGGAGCTGCTGCAGAGCGGCGACGGTTCGCTGGGCGCGCTCGACGTGCCGGAGCTGGAGCCGCTCGACGGTGTGGTGATGGTCAGCGAGGTCGGCACCCCGGTCGACCTGGAGTCGTTCGCCGACGACGACCCGGTGGGCCCGTTCCAGCCGGGCGCCGACGATCGCCTGGTCGGCCGCCTCGACGAGCACCCCTTCCTGGAACTCGACGACGAGCACGACCACGTGCACTGACAGCCGTAGGCGCCCATCGGTCACCGGGCCGGCCGCAACGGTCGGCCCGGTGACCACCGCGCCGCCGACGGTCAGTACGACAGGCCCGGCTGCGGCTGGTTGACCCGCCGGCGACGCAGCACCACCTGCCGCGTACCGTCACGGAACAGCCGCACCCGGGCCAGTTCCCAACCGGAGAACTCCGCCTGGATCGCCAGCTGCGCCGCGGCGGTCAACCGGTCGACGTTCGGCGGCAACCGCAGCGGCGCGTATTCGTAGTCCATGTGGCCTATGCTGCCCAGCCGGACCCCCGCAGCGCCACCCTTCGGCGAGTGATGCTCAACCGTCGCGCTCCGGATAGCCGACCTCCAGCGCCGAGACGTCGTCCAGCGCCGTGGTGATCTCGTCGGGCAGGGTCATCCGTTCCACCTGAAGCGCACCGAGCAACTGCCCCGAGGTACGCGCGCCGAGGATCGGCGCGGTCACCCCCGGCCGATCCCGGATCCAGGCCAGCGCCACCTCCAGCGGGGAGACGCCGAGGCCGCTCGCGGCGGTGGCCACCGCCTCCACGATGCTGGAGCAGCGCGGCTCCAGATAGGTGGCGACGAAACGCTCGAAATGCGGCGACACCGCCCGGGAGTCCGCCGGTCGGCCGTGTCGGTACTTGCCGGTCAGCACCCCCCGACCAAGCGGGGACCAGGGCAGCACCCCCAACCCGAGCGCCTCGCAGGCGGGCAGCACCTCCCGCTCCACCCCCCGCTCCAACAGGGAGTACTCCACCTGGGCGGCGACCACCGGCGCCCGGCCCGGCCAGGCCGCCTGCCAGGCCGCCGCCCGGGCCGTCTGCCAGCCGGAGAAGTTCGACACGCCGACATAGCGCACCCGGCCACTGGCCACCGCGTGATCAAGGGCCGCGAGGGTCTCCTCCAGCGGGGTCTGCGGATCGTAGCCGTGCACCTGGAACAGGTCGACGTGATCGGTGCCGAGCCGGCGCAGCGAGGCGTCAAGCGTACGCAGCAGGTGCCCACGGGAGCCGTCCCGGCGCCGGGCTCCGCCCGGCCGAAGCCCCGCCTTCGTCGCGATCAGCAACTCCTCGCGAGGCACCAGGCTGCCCAGCAGCGAGCCGATCACCGACTCGGCATCGCCGTCGCCGTACACGTCGGCGGTGTCGATCAGGTTGCCGCCGGCGTCGAGGTAACTCTTCAACTGCGCGGCCGCGTCGTCGGCGTCGGTGTCCCGGCCCCAGGTCATGGTGCCGAGCGCGAGCCGGGAAACCGCCAGCCCGCTGCGGCCGAGCGGTCGCTGCTGCATGGGTGAACCTTATTTCGAACCAGGGCCGGACGGATATCCTCGCTCCCGTCGAGTCTGCCCGCGGATCGGGGTGAGCCGGTGATCGTCCCGGCCACCCGCACCGCGTAACCTGATGCGACTGCGGATGGGGGAGGACTCTGTGCGACTCGGGCTAAGCCTCGGATACCAGACAGCGTGGAGCACGCCGGCCGACCACCTGGCCCTGGCTCAGGAGGCGGACCGGCTCGGCTACTCGGTGGTGTGGGCCGCCGAGGCCTACGGCTCCGATTCGCCGAGCATGCTGGCCTGGATGGCCGGACAGACCGAGCGGATCGACATCGGCAGCGCGGTGATGCAGATCCCCGCCCGGACGCCCGCGATGACCGCGATGACCGCCGCCACGATCGACTCGCTCTCCGGGGGGCGGTTCCGGCTCGGCCTGGGGGTGTCCGGTCCGCAGGTCTCCGAGGGCTGGCACGGCGTCCGGTTCGGCAAGCCGCTGGCCCGCACCCGCGAGTACGTGGACATCGTGAAGCTGGCGGTGGGCCGCAAGGAGGTCGCCTACGACGGCGAGTTCTACACGCTGCCGCTGCCCGACGGCCCCGGCAAGGCCCTGCGGCTGGGTTTCCACCCGCCGCGCGAGCACATTCCGATCTACCTGGCCGCGGTGGGCCCGAAGAACCTGGAACTGGCCGGCGAGATCGCCGACGGCTGGCTGGCGGTCTTCTACGCCCCCGAGTTCGCCCAGGAGCAGCTGGCGGCGGTGCGGGCCGGTCGGGCCAAGGCCGGCAAGGAGCTGGCCGGCTTCGACGTGGTGCCCTCCGTGCCGGTGGTGGTCGGCGACGACCTGGACTCCTGCGCCGAGCTGGTCCGCTGGTACGCGGCGCTGTACGTCGGAGGCATGGGCAGCCGCCAGCAGAACTTCTACAACCAGTTGGCCACCCGGATGGGCTACGGTGACGCCGCCCGCGAGGTGCAGGAGCTCTACCTGGCCAAGCGGCAGCGCGACGCCGCGGCCGCCGTACCGATGGAGTTCATCGACCGGACCTCACTGCTCGGACCGAAGGAGCGCATCGCCGAGCGGATGCGGGAGTACGCCGAGGCGGGGGTCACCACCCTGTCGGTGACGCTCTTCGCCGCCGACCGTGACACCGGTGTGCAGACCCTGCGGACCGTCGCCGAGGCGCTGGACCTCTCGGGAGTCGGGGAGTGACCTGGATCGAAGCCATCGTCCTGGGCATCGTCCAGGGCCTGACCGAGTTCCTTCCGGTCAGCTCGTCCGGTCACCTGCGGATCACCTCGGCGATCTTCTTCGAGCAGGACGCCGGAGCGTCCTTCACCGCGGTCACCCAGCTGGGCACCGAGGCGGCGGTCCTGCTGTACTTCGCCAAGGACATCTGGCGCATCGGTCGGACCTGGGTGGTCGGCATCTGGGACAAGTCCGTCCGTGCCAGCCTGGACTACCGCATGGGCTGGTACGTGATCGTCGGCTCGATCCCGATCGGTCTCTTCGGCTTCCTGTTCAAGGACCAGATCCGCGAGACCGCCCGCAACCTGTGGGTGGTGGCCACCACCCTCATCGTGTTCGCCTTCGTGCTCGCGTTCGCCGAGTACTGGGGCCGGCAGACCCGGACCCTGCGCGACTTCCGGCTGCGCGACGGCGTGGTGATGGGGTTCGCCCAGGCGCTGGCGCTCATCCCCGGCGTCTCCCGGTCCGGTGCGACGCTCACCTTCGGTCTCTTCCTCAGCCTGACCCGGGAGACCGCGGCGCGCTACTCGTTCCTGCTGGCCATCCCGGCGGTGGTGATGTCCGGGATCTTCAGCCTCGGGGACGTGTTCGAACCGGCGGCCCCCGGCACGTCGGTGCCCACCGTCGCGCAGATGATCGTCGCCACGCTCATCGCCTTCGGTATCGGCTACGCGGCCATCGCCTGGCTGCTGCGCTACGTCGCGCACCACACGCTGTACATCTTCGTGCTCTACCGGGTCGCGGTCGGCACGCTCGTCCTGGCCCTGCTGCTGACCGGAACCATCAGCGCCACCTGAGCCTGAGTTCTGTGGTGTCCGGGTGGTTGCGGTGGGGCTGACCGTGTCCGGCTTTCGGTGGTTGCGGTGGGGCTGGGGGCGACCGTGCCCGGCTTCGGGCGGTCAGGCTTGATCCCTGCGCCGGGCACGGTCGCCCCCAGCCTGACCTGGTCGGCCCTCGCCCGAGCGGAGGCCAGCCCGGGGTGGGTCTGCTGCGATGGGGCTGCTGTCTGTGGTCGGTTGCTTCGGTGTGCGGATACGCCGCTGGCCGGCACCCGGGTTCGGGTGCCGGCCAGCGGTTTTCTGCTCCCCCTGTGGAGGAATGTCTTCGGTTGTCGCCTGGTCGGTTGTCAGCTGGTCCAGTGCTGGGCGACGAGGTCGGCGGCCTGCTGTTCCCACTGGGCGTAGTGGTCGGGGTACGCCGAGACCTGCACGGTCTGGGCGGCCTGGGTCAGGGGCATGTCCTGCCAGCCGTCGACCTGCTTGAGGCCCTTGAGGAAGGCCAGGGTCGAGTACTCGGGGTCGGTGATCTGCTCCACCGTGCCCCAACCGGAGGAGGGGCGCTGCTGGAACAGGCCCTGCGAGTCGTGGTCGTTGCGGTCACCCAGGTGGCCCAGGTTCTCCAGCTTCGACTCCTGCAGCGCGGTCGCGATCGACACGACCGCGGCACGCTCGTCCATGCCGGCCTTCTTCGTCGCCGCGATGATCGCCTTCACATTCGCGATCTGCTCGTCGTTCAGGTCGACGTGGGACTGGTTGCTGGGGGTGCCGTGCGGCAGCAGCTTGCCCATGTCCGGCTTGTCGGCCTGGACGGCTGCGATGGGGGTGGTCGGGGTGAGCTCGTTGCCGGTGGTGGTGCTGTGGTTCAGCGGGCCGGCGGCGAGTCCGGCGGCGGCGGTGAGGCCGGCGATGCCGAGGATGCTCTTGCGCAGCGTGGTGTTCATCGGGGGCTCCTTCGCGTCGGGGGTGGGCCTCGCCCGTCGGACAGGGGGATGACGGGTGGGGCCGGGGCGCGGTCGAGCGCCAGAAGACAGCGGGGACGTCGACCCGGTCGTGGTGCCGGGCGTTTCAGGGGAAAGCCGGGGCGTGCGTCCCGGAGGTGCGCCGGGCGGGGGTGGATCGCGTGCCGGACCATGTGCAACGACCGGCGGGGGCGGGTCATTCCCGCATCCTGCCGCCCACGTACGGGGGTGGGGTGGGTGCTGCTTGGTCAGCCACCGGTTACAACGCCAGCCATCGGCCGATGATTCCGCCCGGTCGCCCGCCACCGACCCCGGAAACGGACACCGCACCCATCCGGTCAGCTCAGCCCCAGTTTCCCAACCTGGCTGGGGGCGGGGCCGGTGGCGGAACTGGCTGCCAGGTGTCCTGTCTGGGAGTTCCGTACCGACCTGAGCGGTGTGGGGTGAGGGCCTAGGGTGGTGCGGGTGGCGACTCTTCTGCTCCTGCGGCACGGACGCACCACCGCGAACGCCGACGGCGGCCTCGCCGGTCGGCAGCCCGTCGAGCTGGACGAGACCGGCCGCGCCCAGGCCACCGCGGTGGGCGGACGGTTGCGGCAGGTGCCGCTGACGGCCGTGGTGACCAGCCCGCTGATCCGCTGCCGGCAGACCCTGGAGCTGGCGCTGCCCGAGGCGTCGCCGGTGGTGGACGACGGTCTGATCGAGTGCGGGTACGGCAGCTGGGAGGGCCAGCCGCTGAAGAAGCTGGCCAAGGAGCCGCTCTGGCCGATGGTGCAGCAGCATCCCAGCGCTGTGGTCTTCCCCGAGGGCGAGGCGATGGCGCAGATGGCCACCCGCGCGGTCGCGGCGGTACGCGCCTGGGACGCCCGACTGACCGCCGAGCACGGCCCCGAGGCGGTCTGGCTGGCGTGCAGCCACGGTGATGTGATCAAGGCCATCGTGGCCGACGCGCTCGGCGTACACCTGGATCTTTTTCAGCGGATCGTGGTGGACCCGGCGTCGGTGACCGCGATCCGCTACACCCCCCTGCGACCTTTCCTGGTACGCCTCAACGACGTCGGCGGTGACCTGGCCGGTCTGGTGCCGCCGCCCGGCAAGCGACGCCGGCGGGCCCGCCGGCCGACGGACTCGGACGCCGCGGTCGGCGGTGGCGCGGGGGCGTCCCGATGAGTCGCCCGGCGCCGCACGCCGGCACGCTCGGGTGCGTCGCGATTCGGGTCGGTGGGGTGCGCGCTGCGTGGGGCCGCCGGATAGGGTCGTGGGTATGACCCACCAGGTGCACGCCTTCGAGCCGCCGGAGCGGTTCGTCGCCGGGACCGTCGGGCCGCCGGGGGAGCGTACGTTCTTCCTCCAGGCGCGCGGCGGTGGCCGGCTGGTCAGCGTCGCGCTGGAGAAGGTCCAGGTCTCCCTGCTCGCCGAGAAGCTGGAGGAGCTGCTCACCGAGGCCCAGCGTCGGTTCGGTGTGGAACTGCCCGAGGCTACCGTCCCGGTCGGTGACAACGACCCGCTGGAGACACCGGTCGACGAGGAGTTCCGGGTCGGCACGTTGGGCCTGGCCTTCGACGCGGACACCGCGACCGTGGTGATCGAGGCGATCGCGGTCGGCGAGGCGGAGACCGAGATCGAGCTTGGCGAGGCGGAGGCGGAGGACGAGCCCGACGATGTCGAGCCCGACGAGGATCTCGACCGGCTCCGGGTCCGGCTGACTCCCGAGGCGACCCGCGCGTTCATCGAGCGGGCCCGGCGCGTGGTCAACGCCGGCCGGCCGCCCTGCCCGCTGTGCGGCCAGCCCCTGGACCCGGCCGGCCATCTCTGCCCCCGGAACAACGGCTACCACCGGTGACCTCCTCCGGCGTGGCTCACCGACAGGACGGGGGTGCCGCGCTGCGCCTGCTGCGTGACGGTGAGCTGACCGTGGAGGGGCGACTGGTCGACGCGTCCAACACCACGCTGCGCGGCGTGCTGACCCTGGACGGGATGTCGGCCCGGTGCGTGTACAAGCCGGTGCGTGGTGAGCGACCGCTGTGGGACTTCCCGGACGGCACCCTGGCCGGCCGGGAGGTGGCCGCCTACCTGGTCTCCGCGGCCACGGGTTGGGATCTGGTGCCGCCGACGGTGCTGCGGGACGGGCCGTTCGGGACCGGATCCTGCCAGCTGTGGATCGACGAACCGGCCGACGCCGAACCGCTCGTGGGATTCGTGCCGGCCGACTCGGTACCACCCCGCTGGTTCCCGATCGCGGCCGCCCGCGACGACGACGGCACCGCGTACGCCCTCGCGCACGCCGACGATCCACGACTGGCCCGGCTCGCGGTGCTCGACGCGGTGATCAACAACGCGGACCGTAAGGGCGGCCACGTCCTGGTCGGCCCGGACGACCGGATCCACGGGGTCGACCACGGGGTGAGCTTCCACGTGGAGGAGAAGCTGCGGACGGTGCTCTGGGGTTGGGCCGGCCGCTCGCTGCCGGATGACGCGGTCGACATGCTCGGTCGGCTGTCCCGTCAGGTCGCCGGCCCGCTCGGCGAGGAACTGGCCGAGCACCTCACCCTCGGTGAGATCGCCGAGCTGGCTGCCCGGATCGACCGGCTGTGCCGCAGCGGCCGCTTTCCGCAGCCCTCCCAGGACTGGCCGGCGGTGCCCTGGCCGCCGATCTGAGCTGTCGCGTTGATCACTCTCGGGGCGGCATGACGTCGCCCGACGGCTGGTTAGGCTGACGGGCATGGAGTCTTGGGTGGGGCACGAGGTGCCGCGGCTGCCGGGCCGGAGCGAGCCGTTGCGGTTGTTCGACTCGGCGCGCGCGAGCGTGCAGCCGAGCGACCCGGACGGCACCGCCACCATGTACGTCTGCGGTATCACCCCGTACGACGCCACCCATCTCGGTCACGCTGCCACCATGATCACCTTCGACCTTGTGCAGCGGATGTGGCGCGACGCCGGCCACGAGGTCCGCTACGTGCAGAACGTCACCGACATCGACGACCCGTTGCTGGAGCGGGCCGAACGCGACCGGGAGGACTGGAAGGTCCTGGCGATGCGGGAGACGGCGCTGTTCCGGGAGGACATGGAGGCGTTGCGGATCATCCCACCCGCCCACTACGTCGGCGCGGTGGAGTCGATCCCGGACATCGCCGAGAAGGTGCTGGTGCTGGTGAAGGACGGTGCCGCGTACCGTCTCGACGACGGCACCGGCGACGTCTACTTCGACATCTCGGCCGCGCCGAGCTTCGGCTACGAGTCGAACCTCTCCCGCGCGGAGATGCTGGAGATCTTCCCCGAGCGCGGCGGCGACCCCGACCGCGCCGGCAAGCGTGACCCGCTGGACCCGCTGCTGTGGCGCGGTGCCCGCGACGACGAGCCGTCCTGGCCGGGTGGCGACCTCGGCCCGGGCCGACCAGGCTGGCACATCGAGTGCGCGGTGATCGCCCTCGGCCTGCTCGGCTCCACCATCGACGTGCAGGGTGGCGGCAACGACCTGCTCTTCCCGCACCACGAGTGCTCCGCCGCGCACGCCGAGCGGCTGACCGGCGCGGCACCCTTCGCCGGTCACTACGTGCATGCCGGCATGATCGGGCTGGACGGCGAGAAGATGTCCAAGTCCCGGGGCAACCTGGTCTTCGTCTCCCGGCTGCGCGCCGACAAGGTCGACCCGATGGCGGTCCGGCTGGCCCTGCTCTCCGGGCACTACCGCGCCGACCGGTCGTGGACCGACGATCTGCTCACCGCCGCCCAGGAGCGGCTTGGCCGCTGGCGGCGGGCCGCCGCGGCGACCGCCGGGCCGTCCGGGGCCGCGTTCCTGGCCGGCGTACGCGAACGACTCACCGACGACCTCGACACGCGCGGTGCCCTGCGGCTGGCCGACGAGTGGGCCGAGCGGACCCTCGCCGGCACCGACGACGACCCGGCCGCGCCGCGCCTGTTCGCCGACACCGTCGATGCCCTGCTCGGCATCCGCCTCTGACCCGAGCCGGCAACGTCCCCGACATCGCGGCCTCCCGCGTCGTGCCCCCTCCCGCGCCATGCCCCTCACGCCCGAGGGGACAACATCGCCGATACTGCTGTCTCGGGTGCCCGTGAGGGGACAACATCGCTGATGTTGCTGCTTCCTGTTCCCCCGTTCAGGGCGAGGTTCCCATAGGTGGCGGACGTGGGGTGGTGGGAGTCAGTCAGCCGAGGACGAGGCCGGGGTCGGGGTCCGGCTCGGCGGTGGGGGCGGGGATCTGGTACTCCTCGGTGAGGGTGGTGACCGGGCCGGGCCAGGTGGCCTGGGCGACCTCGATGGGGCGGCGGTGCGGGTCGTACGCCACGTGCAGCAGGTGCAGCACCGGGGTGTCCGGCCGGATCTGGAGGGTCTCCGACTCCTCGCGGCTGGGCTGGCGGGCGGTGATGGTGTCGGTGGCGGTCGCGTACCGCCGACCGGTGGCCTCCTCGGCCTCCTGGTAGAGCGGACGGCCGAACGCCTCGGCCCGCTCCAGCGAGGTGCCGGCGGTGTCGGCGGGCAGGAACCAGGAGGCGCCCACCTCGACCGGTGAGTCCTCGGTGCGGACGAGGTGGCGGCGGCAGAGCAGTTCGGTGCCGTCGGGTACGCCGAACGCGTCGGCCACCTCAGGCGGCGCGGGGGAGCGGCCGACGGAGACGAGCTGCTGGCGATAGCGGGCGGCCAGGTCGGTGTGGTAGCCGCGGAAGCCGCCGTAGCGGCCCCGGGAGAGCCGGTTGAGTCGCCGCCGGGTGCCCCGGACGTACGTACCGGAACCGGGTTTGGTGATCAGGACGCCCTCGACCCGCAGCTGGTCAACGGCGCGTTGCACGGTCTGCTTGGCGACGCCGAACATCTCGGCGATGGCCGGGATGGATGGCAGCCGCTCGCCCGGTGCCCAGTCGCCACGTCGGATCTGGCTCTTGAGCTGCGCCGCGATCTGCCGGTGCGGGAACTCGGCCGCCCCCGGGTTGATCTGCATCCCCGCCTCCTCATTTCAGCTAGGTTCCTAGGATGCCGTATGCGAAGTGACCGCCGCCACCCCGACACGGCGTGAACCAGCTGCGGACAAAGGCCCGCCCCGGACACGTCGAGGTGTCCGGGGCGGTCCAGCGGCAGCAGTGGGGAGGGTTACCAGGAACCGGCGGTGGGGCCGGCGGATCCGCCCCGGCGGCGCAGGTACTTCTCGAACTCCTGGGCGATCTCGTCCCCGGTCAACGGGGTGATGCCCGCGTCGCCGACGCGTTCCTCCAACTCGCGGACGTACTCGCCCAACTCGGCGTCCTGCTCGGCGGCGCTGCGGACCCGCTGCTCCCACTCGGCGGCCTCCTCGGCCAGGTCGGCCATGGGCACCGGCAGGTCGAGCACCTCCTCGACCCGGTGCAGCAGGGCGAGGGTGGCCTTCGGGCAGGGCGGGTTGTTGGCGTAGTGCGGCACGTGGACCCAGAACGAGACGGCGTCGACCTCGGCGCGGGTGCAGGCATCGTGCAGCACGCCGACGATCCCGGTCGGCCCGTCGTAGCGGGTCGGGGTGAGCTGGTAGCGGCGCGCGGCGTCGGCGTCGGAGGCGCTGCCGCTGATCGGCAGCGGCCTGGTGTACGGCACGTCGGCCAGCAGGGCACCGAGCAGCACCACCCGCTCGACCTCCAGGCTGTGGCAGATCTCCAGCACCTGCTCGCAGAAGGTCCGCCACCGCATGCTCGGCTCGATCCCGCGGATCAGCACCACGTCCCGCTCGGTGCCGGCCGGGCTGGCGACCGTGAACCGGGTGGTCGGCCACTCGACCCGGCGGGTGGCACCGTCGGACATGGCGATGGTGGGCCGGCTGACCTGGAAGTCGTAGAAGTCCTCCGGGTCCAGTTCGGTGACGGGCCGGGCCTCCCACACCTGCTCCAGGTGCTCGACCGCCGCGGTGGACGCGTCCGCCGCGTCGTTCCACCCCTCGAAGGCGCAGATGGCGACCGGGGACCGCAGCACCGGCAGCCCGTCGAACTCGGTCACGCCGTCACCTCCTGCTCGTCACCGGCGGTCCGGGACGCGGTCCCGGTCGTCCGCCCACGGTGCGTGGCGGTGTCGCTGTAGTCCTTCACGTCAGTCAGCCTACGTGCCAGGCCCGGACCCGGCCCGTCGGCCGCGCCGGATGGGCCGGGCGTCGGCGCCGCCGCCGGGCTGCGCGCAGGCCATGATGTTGGGCATTGCCGGCGAAAACGGGCAACGTGATCCCGATGACACAATGTGGGATCGGATGGTACGCGGGGGTGCGGGCCCGCCCGACCGCACTAACCTGGGTTGGTGCGTACTTCGTTGCTCGACGCGTTGACCGACCGGATCCTCGTCACCGACGGGGCGATGGGCACGATGCTGCAGGCTGCGGACCTCACCCTGGACGACTTCGACGGTCTGGAGGGGTGCAACGAGATCCTCAACGTCACCCGGCCGGACGTCGTCCGTGGCGTGCACGAGGCGTACCTTGCGGCGGGCGCGGACTGCGTGGAGACGAACACCTTCGGCGCGAACCTGGCCAACCTCGGCGAGTACGACATCCAGCACCGGATCCGGGAGCTGTCCGAGGCCGGTGCCCGGATCGCCCGCGAGGCAGCCGACGCCTACAGCTCGTCCGAGCGGCCCCGGTTCGTCCTCGGCTCGATCGGCCCTGGCACCAAGCTGCCCACCCTCGGCCACGCCGGCTACGCCACGCTGCGCGACGCCTACCAGGAGAACGCCGCCGGGTTGATCGAGGGCGGCGCGGACGCGCTGATCATCGAGACCTGCCAGGACCTGCTTCAGGTGAAGGCCGCCGTGGTCGGCTCGCACCGGGCGATGGCGGAGTTGGGCCGCAAGGTCCCGCTGATCTGTCACGTCACCGTGGAGACCACCGGCACCATGCTGCTCGGCAGCGAGATCGGTGCCGCGCTGACCGCGATCGAGCCGCTCGGCGTCGATCTCATCGGGCTCAACTGCGCCACCGGTCCGGCGGAGATGAGCGAGCACCTGCGTTATCTCTCGCAGCACGCCCGGGTGCCGCTGTCGGTGATGCCGAACGCGGGCCTGCCGCAGCTCACCGCCGACGGCGCGGCCTACCCGCTGACTCCGGTGGAGTTGGCCGACGCCATGGAACGTTTCGTCACCGAGTACGGCGTCTCCCTGATCGGCGGTTGTTGCGGCACCACCCCGGAGCACATCAGGCTGCTCGCCGAACGGCTGGGCGGGACCCGGCCGGTGGCCCGTGAGCCGCGTACCGATCCGGGTGTCTCCTCGATCTACCACCACGTGCCGTTCGCGCAGGACGCCAGCGTGCTGATGGTGGGGGAGCGGACCAACGCCAACGGCTCCAAGGCGTTCCGGGAGGCGATGCTCGCCGCCGACTGGCAGTCCTGTGTGGAGATCGCCCGAGGTCAGGCCCGCGACGGTTCGCACCTGCTGGACCTCTGCGTCGACTACGTCGGCCGGGACGGCACCACCGACATGCGTGAGCTGGCCGGCCGGTTCGCCACCGCCTCCACGCTGCCGATCATGCTGGACTCGACCGAGCCGGCGGTGATCGAGGCCGGCCTGGAGATGCTCGGCGGCCGGTGCGTGGTCAACTCGGTCAACTTCGAGGACGGCGACGGCCCTGACTCCCGGTACGCGCGGGTGATGCCGGTGGTCGCCGAGCACGGTGCCGCCGTGGTCGCGCTGCTCATCGACGAGGAGGGCCAGGCCCGCACGGCGGAGTGGAAGGTACGGGTGGCCGAGCGGCTGATCGAGGACCTCACCGGCCGGTGGGGGTTGCACCGCTCGGACATCCTCATCGACGCGCTGACCTTCCCGATCGCCACCGGTCAGGAGGAGACCCGCCGCGACGGCATCGAGACGATCGAGGCGATCCGGGAGATCGCCCGCCGCTGGCCCGGGGTGAACTTCACGCTGGGCATCTCGAACGTCTCGTTCGGACTGAACCCGGCGGCCCGGCAGGTGCTCAACTCGGTCTTCCTGCACGAGTGCGTGCAGGCCGGGCTCACCTCGGCGATCGTGCACGCCAGCAAGATCCTGCCGATGTCGAAGATCCCCGACGAGCAGCGTGAGATCGCCCTCGACCTGATCTACGACCGGCGTCGCGAGGGCTACGACCCGGTGCAGCGGTTCATCGAGGTCTTCGAGGGCGTGGACGCCGCCTCGGCACGTGCCACCCGGGCCGAGGAGTTGGCGGCCCTGCCGCTCAACGAGCGGCTCAAGCGCCGGATCATCGACGGCGAACGCAACGGCCTGGAAGCCGATCTCGACGCGGCGATGGCGGCCGGCACCGCCCCGCTGCTCATCATCAACGACATCCTGCTGGACGGCATGAAGGTCGTCGGTGAGCTGTTCGGCTCCGGTCAGATGCAGCTGCCGTTCGTGTTGCAGTCCGCCGAGGTGATGAAGACCGCGGTGGCGTACCTCGAACCGCACATGGAGAAGGCCGACGACGGCGGCAAGGGTCGCATCGTGCTCGCCACCGTCAAGGGCGACGTGCACGACATCGGCAAGAACCTGGTCGACATCATCCTGTCCAACAACGGCTACGAGGTGGTGAACATCGGCATCAAGCAGCCGATCTCCGCCATCCTCGACGCCGCCGAGCAGCACCGCGCCGACGCCATCGGCATGTCGGGGCTGCTGGTCAAGAGCACCGTCATCATGAAGGAGAACCTGGTCGAGATGGCGTCACGCGGGGTCGCGGAGCGCTGGCCGGTCCTGCTCGGTGGTGCGGCGCTGACCCGGGCGTACGTCGAGGACGACCTGCGGTCGATGTTCCCCGGCCAGGTGCACTACGCCCGCGACGCCTTCGAGGGGCTCTCCCTGATGGACCGGGTGATGGCCGCCAAGCGCGGCGGCGCCCCCGTGGTCGACGCCGAGCGGGAGGCGGCCCTGGCGGCCCGGCGGGCCCGCCGGGAACGGCAGCGCGCAGTGGTCGCCGAGTCGCTGCCGGAACTGCACGACACCTCGGTACGCTCCGACGTCGCGGTCGACGTGCCGGTGCCGGTCGCACCGTTCCACGGCACCCGGGTGGTCAAGGGGGTGCCGCTTGCCGACTACGCGGCGCTGCTGGACGAACGGGCCACCTTCATGGGCCAGTGGGGGCTGCGCGGTGCGCGCGGCGGCAAGGGCCCGTCGTACGAGGAGCTGGTGGAAACCGAGGGCCGGCCGAGGCTGCGCTACTGGCTGGACCGGCTGATCGCCGACCAGGTGCTGGAGGCGGCCGTGGTGTACGGCTACTTCCCGGCCTACTCCGAGGGCAACGACCTGGTCGTCCTGGACGAGAACGGGCACGCCGAGCGGGCCCGGTTCACCTTTCCCCGGCAGCGGCAGGAGCGGCGGCTGTGCCTGGCCGACTTCTTCCGCCCGCGCGGCGAGGACCTGGACGTGGTCGCGTTGCAGCTGGTCACGGTCGGCCAGCCGGTCAGCGAGTACGCGGCGAAGCTGTTCGCCCGCAACGAGTACCGCGACTACCTGGAGGTGCACGGCCTGTCGGTGCAGCTCACCGAGGCCCTCGCCGAGTACTGGCACAAGCGGGTCCGGGCCGAGCTGCGGCTGCCCGACGGCCGTACCGTCGCCGACGACGACCCGGCCGACCTGGCCGGCCTGCTGCGCACCGACTACCGGGGCTGCCGGTACGCGTTCGGCTACCCGGCCTGCCCCGACCTGGAGGACCGGGCGAAGATCGTGGAGCTGCTCGGCGCCGAGCGGATCGGTGTGCAGCTGTCGGAGGAGTTCCAGCTGATGCCGGAGCAGGCCACCGACGCCATCGTCGTCCACCACCCCGAGGCCAGCTACTTCAACGCCAAGTGACGGCCGCAGGTGCCGCTTTGCGCTTTGCCGGTGACACGGAATGACGGCGGTCACGGTGCCGCAGCGGCCAGCACCACCACGCCAGTCGGCCTGGTCCCGATCACCGTCAACGATCTCCGACGCCTGTTCCACGCCCTGATCATCGAACCACCCGGCGCGTCGGCGACGTCATCGCCTGTCCTGGTCCGACCACTGGAGTACTAGGGCCACTGGACGGCCTCGACGACGAGTTCTGCGGAGCACGAATTATCATCGATACGCTCGGCTCGGATGGTGAGCGATGACTTGCCCTTAGGCACGCGTAGTTCCTGGCCCCCAGAACCAGCCATGCCATTGCCGAGAGCTTCGCCATCAGCGAGAAGCTCCCACCGAACCTGCGCGCGGTCCGAGCAGCCGTCAACGGCGATGCTCAGATCCCTCTGGCGTGCCGGACCCGAGAGGGTGGCCTGTGCCTGAATTGTCTGTCTCGACGAGTCGAGGAACCAGCGATTAATGCATGTAGTGTGCATTGCGAAGTTGAGACCCGTGGTCGTGCATTCCTGCTGTGCCGCGTCGCCGATGGAGAACCGCATTTCGGTGCGATTAGGAATCTCAGGAAGAAGTAGGGCAGCGATGACCGACAATGCTGGGAAGCCAAGTAGCACGCCTGCCACACCGAGCCTGCGGCGCGTCTTCCTGTGCAGGATGTCTTTGGCGGTCGTACACTCGGATTCGTATGCGGCCAGTATTTCTGGCTTGTCCAGGGAGAGCGCCAACGCGCGGACAAAGGGCCTCGCCATTTCCAGCGTCGCCTTCATCCGAGAGGAGGTGTTCGATGCTTGCACGGCCACGATGACAGCGACTAGCGTACCTGTTATCGCCGCAAACCAGGACCCCCGTTCCAGCCAGTCCGTCCAGTCCGACATGGCTCTCCCTCTCCACCGCTCGGCAGTTGCAGGAAATACGAGCGAGCATAGACGAACGTCTGACCGGCAGTGGACGAAAGATGCTCGTGTGGATCGTCAAGCGCCAGAGAAGCGTAGGAAAGCATCGGGCCGTACTACTCAGGACTAGGACGAAGGGCGAGCGGACTTGGACAAGCTTGTCCGCGGCAAGACGGGCTCGCGTGTCGACCGCTGTCTCGGCATGCCGTTGCTGAGTACCGTCGACTGTGGCGGCCCGCCGGTGGCCGGCCTTGGTCCCGCTGCCTAGGAGCAACGCCATGCCACCACGCGCACACACCATCGTTGACCCGCGATTCCCGGCTGAGCTGGCCCGGTTGCGCCGAGAACGTGGCCTGTCGCTGCGTCAGTTGGCCGCAGCGGTGAGCCATGGCAAGAGCGTCATTCATCAGCTGGAGACAGGGCAGACCCGGCCAGCCGTCGACGTCGCCGTCCGCCTCGATGACGCGCTGGCCGCCGGTGGTGCGCTCGCCGCGATGGTCGTTGACGTTCCCGATGGCGGCCGGCGGGCTGCCTACGTCGCCGCGCATCCGGGCCGTGTAGATCTGGCCGGGGTTCGCATCCTGGGCGACGTGCTCGCCGGATACCGGCGGCTGGAGGACTCCATCGGCGCCGCAGCCGTCCTACCGCCCGTGCGCGTCCAACTCGACACGATCGGGTCGCTGCTGCGCGAGGCTGGCCACCAAGTGCGGCCGGCGGTGGTCGACATGGCTGCGCAGTGGGCGCAGTTCGCCGGTTGGCTCGGTATCGCCAACGGTGACGACCGGACCGCCCGTGTATGGCTGGACCGCAGTCTGCAATGGTCCACAGAGGCCAGCAACGCCGACCTGACGGCGACCGTACTGTCCTTCCAGGGCCACCGGGCGGAGGGTCGCGGCGACCTGCCAGAAATGATCGGGCTGTCCCGGGCCGCCCGAGACGATTCGCGTGCCAACACGGCGTTGCGCGCGTATTCCGCCGGCCAGGAGGCGCGTGGGCTGGCGATGGCCGGGGCGTGCCCGACCGAGGTTCGGCAGATGCTCACGCAGGCCGCCGACCTGGCCACCGAGGCGGCAGAGACGCCGCTGCCCGCGTGGGGGTACTGGTACACCCCGGCCTTCTACGCGGTACAGCAGGGCATCGTGTGGCGGTACTTGGGCGACCGGGACGCGCGGGCCAACGACCGGGCCGTCGAGCTGTTGACCGCAGGCACAACGGGGGTGGACGAGACGGCCGAGAACGCCGACTGGCACGGCGGGCACCTCGTGCACCTGGCCATCGCCCACGGCCGGGCCGGGGACAGTGGCTCGGCGCAGCGGGTGCTGGGGGAGGCACGGTCCATCGCGGTGTCAACGGCCTCACGACGCCTGGCCGGGCAGGTTGACGCAGCTGTCCGCGACTTGGGTCTGTCCGTCAATTCGTAGCGGACACCGAGCCTCTGACCTGGGCACACGCCGTCATCGCACGATGCTTTTGGGTGGCGGTGGTGTTCCCCCGTGCAGCGCCGCCACCCCCATTTACGACCTGGCGGAGGTGGCGGCGGTGGGCGTGTGGCGCAGGTTTCGGCGGTGGCTGCGGCGGCGGTGGTCCGTGCCGCCGGCCGGCACCGGGCAACGGTGGCAGGAAATCGAGCAGGACGCGGCCCGGCGACGCCTGCTCGATCAGGCGCGGCGTAACGCGCGGTGGCCGGCATGACCGGGCGACCCATGCGCTACCGCGACGCCATGGCCGCTGAGGCGATCCGGATCGGTCGCGCTGTCGACGCCCTGCCCGGCCGCCTCGGCGACCAGCACCTACCGCGCCGGCCGCAGTGGACGTGCGGCACCTGCGACGGCGAACCGGTGTGGCCGTGCGCTCCGGCGCGGGTACGGCTCGGTGAGGCGTACGGCCGGGATCGCGTCGGGCTGTCGATGTACGTGGGCGCGCTGCTCACGGCCGCGCTGGACGACTTGCCGGCCGCAGATGCGGGTGAGCTGACCACCCGGTTCACCGCCTGGACGCGGTGCTCCTGCGGGACGTCGTAGCGTCGAGGGCCCAGCCGGAGGCAGTTTCGTACGCGGGGTGCCGTCAACTCATGTCCGGCACTGCGGCGAGCGTGATCAGGAACCCGGACGGAAGTCCGGGCCGTCGGCGGTCGTCACCAGCTCCCAGCCGAAGGCTTCCAAGGTGATGTTGGTACAGGCACCGAAGGCTTGGACCAGGCGGGCTGCCGGCCCCTCCGGAAGAGTGGCGCTGACCGTGGCGAACACCTCGGCCGGGGATGCTCCGAGCTGCTGTGCCACGATCCACGGCACCGCCAGCGCCACCATGATGTCCCGGTCGTCATCGGACGCCAAGCATCCGGCGAGTCCGGTCGCCAGCACCGAGCGACGTAGCAGGTCGACCGAGTTCTGCCGCAACGCCAGGGTGGCGAGGCGGGCACCGTAGCGGCCGAGGGCGAGCGCGGTGGTGGGTTCGAGGGAGCGTACGAAATTCTGCTCGATGCGTCGCGGCGCGCGGGCGAGGATCTGCTCCGCGAGTCGGTCCTGCTGTCCTGGGATCCGCTCCAGGTTGGGTTTCACGCGGCCAGCATGGCAGATCACGTCAAACCTTCCGGGACGCCCGAGCGCGGATCCGGAGGGACATCCGTTGCACGGACACGCCGACACACCATCTGGTGTCTTGCGTTGGTGGGTCGCCCATATATGGTGTCACCCGTAGCTGGTTCGGGCGCCCATCCGGGGCGGCCGAGGCAAGAGGGAACCCGGTGGAAATCCGGGGCTGCCCCGCAGCGGTGAGTGGGAACGACAGCCGTCACGAAGCACTGGGCCCTGGCCTGGGAAGCGACGGCCAGTAGGAGCGCGCGAGCACGCCCACGAGTCCGAAGACCTGCCAGCACGCCGCCCGCACTCGTGGGCGGCGGCCGCAGGCCGCGTGGGACGGCCGACGCCATGAACGGACCGTGCCGCCTGCGCGGATTCCGTGGCGTCCTCCCGCGTGTCCGAGGCCCTCGGTAGACGGCGCGAGGAGAGAGACGTGACGGTCGTGCGGGAGATGGCGGCCTCCGGCCCAGCTGTGTCGGAGCAGCGCCGGCAGGTGATGCAGGTCCGTAAACGCGATGGCGCCACGGAACCGGTGGACGTGAACAAGATCGTCCGGGCGGTGGAGCGGTGGGTGGCCGACCTCGACGAGGTGGATCCGCTGCGGGTGGCCACGAAGACCATCAGCGGTCTGTACGACGGTGCCACCACCGCCGAGCTGGACAAGCTGTCCATCCAGACGGCCGCCGAGCTGATCGGTGAGGAACCGCAGTACTCGAAGCTGGCGGCGCGGCTGCTGGCCGCGTACGTGGACAAGGAGGTCCGTGGGCAGCAGGTGGCCAGCTTCAGCCAGTCCATCCGGTACGCCCACGGCCTGGGGCTGATCGGGGACGCCACCGCCGCATTCGTGGCCCGTAACGCGCGCAAGCTGGACGACGCGGTGGATCCGGACGGTGACCTGCGGTTCGAGTACTTCGGGCTGCGCACCGTCGCGGACCGCTACCTGCTGCGGCATCCGCAGACCCGCCTGGTGGTGGAGACGCCGCAGTACTGGCTGCTGCGGGTGGCCTGCGGGCTGTCGCAGACGCCGGGCGAGGCGATCGGGTTCTACCGGCTGATGTCGAGCCTGGCCTACCTGCCGAGTTCACCGACGCTGTTCAACTCGGGCACCCGGCACACCCAGATGTCGTCGTGTTTCCTGGTCGACTCGCCGCGCGACGAACTCGACTCGATCTACGAGCGCTATCACCAGGTGGCGAAGCTGTCGAAGTTCTCCGGCGGGATCGGCATCTCCTGGTCGCGGGTGCGCGGTCGGGGCGCGTTGATCCGGGGCACCAACGGCCGCTCCAACGGCATCGTGCCGTTCCTGAAGACGCTCGACGCCGGGGTGGCGGCGGTCAACCAGGGTGGCCGGCGCAAGGGCGCGGCCTGCGTGTACCTGGAGCCGTGGCACCCGGACATCGAGGAGTTCCTGGAGTTGCGGGACAACACCGGGGAGGAGTCCCGGCGTACCCACAACCTGAACCTGGCCAACTGGATTCCGGACGAGTTCATGCGGCGGGTCGAGGCGGACGGTGACTGGTCGCTCGTCGACCCGTCGGACGCGCCGGAGCTGCCGGACCTGTTCGGCGAGGCGTTCGACGAGGCGTACCGGGCGGCGGAGAAGAAGGCCGTCCGGACCGTCAAGGCCCGCGACCTGTACGGGCGGATGATGCGTACGCTCGCGCAGACCGGCAACGGGTGGATGACGTTCAAGGACGCCGCGAACCGGCTGTCCAATCAGACCGGTGCGCCGGGCAACACGATCCACCTGTCGAACCTGTGCACCGAGATCCTGGAGGTCAACAACGACACCGAGACGGCGGTGTGCAACCTCGGGTCGGTGAACCTGGGCGCGCATGTCACCGCCGACGGCGTCGACTGGGAGAGGCTGCGCGCCACGGTACGCACGGCGGTGGTGTTCCTCGACCGGGTGATCGACATCAACTACTACCCGGCCGAGCAGACGGCGGTGTCGAACCCGCGTTGGCGTCCGGTCGGGCTCGGGCTGATGGGTCTGCAGGACGCGTTGTTCACCCTGCGGCTGCCGTTCGACTCGGCGTCGGCGCGGGAACTGTCGACCCGGGTGCAGGAGGAGATCTTCCTGACCGCGCTGGAGACGTCGGCGGGTCTGGCCGAGCGGTTCGGCCCGCATCCGGCGTACGCCGAAACCCGTGCCGCGAAGGGTGAGTTGCATCCGGACCTGTGGGGCGCGGAGGTGACGCAGGCGCAGCGGTGGACCGCGCTGCGGGAGCGGATCGGCCGCCACGGGCTGCGGAACTCGCTGCTGGTGGCGATCGCGCCGACCGCCACGATCGCCTCGATCGCCGGGTGTTACGAGTGCATCGAGCCGCAGGTGTCCAACCTGTTCAAGCGGGAGACGATGTCCGGCGAGTTCCTCCAGATCAACACCTACCTGGTCCGGGAGCTGAAGGCGCGCGGGCTGTGGACGGCGCCGATCCGGGAGCAGATCAAGCGGGCCGAAGGGTCGGTGCAGGGCATTGCCGAGCTGCCGGCGGAGGTGCGGGAGCTGTTCCGGACCGCGTGGGAGCTGCCGCAGCGGGCGCTGATCGACCTGGCCGCCGCCCGGGCTCCGTTCATCGACCAGTCGCAGTCGCTGAACCTGTTCCTGAGCGCGCCGACCATCGGCAAGCTCTCCTCGATGTACCTGTACGCCTGGAAGGCCGGGCTGAAGACCACCTACTACCTGCGGTCGCGTCCCGCGACCCGGATCCAGCAGGCCACCGTCACCGTCACCCCGGCGATCAAGCCGGTCGTCGCGGTCAGCGACGACGAGGCGTTGGCCTGCTCCCTGGAGAACCCCGAGAGCTGCGAGGCGTGCCAGTGACCACCGTTTCCGAACCCGACACCGGCCAGCGGCAGATGCTGCTCGACCCCGGCATGGACCTGACTCTGCGGCCGATGCGGTACCCGCAGTTCTTCGACCGCTTCAAGGACGCCATCAAGAACACCTGGACCGTCGAGGAGGTGGACCTGCACTCCGACCTCGCCGACCTGGCCAAGCTCTCCCCGGCGGAGCAGCACCTCGTGTCCCGGCTGGTCGCCTTCTTCGCCACCGGCGACACCATCGTCGCCAACAACCTCGTGCTCAACCTGTACCAGCACGTCAACTCGCCGGAGGGTCGGCTCTACCTGTCGCGGCAACTGTTCGAGGAGGCGGTGCACGTCCAGTTCTACCTGAACCTGCTGGACACCTACGTGCCGGACGAGCGGGAGCGGTTCGCGGCGTTCGCGGCGGTGGAGAACATCCCGTCGATCGCCCGCAAGGCCGAGTTCTGCTTCAAGTGGATCGACTCGATCTTCGAGCTGCGGGAGTTGAGGACCCGCGCGGACCGGCGGGCGTTTCTGCTGAACCTGATCTGCTTCGCCGCCTGCATCGAGGGACTGTTCTTCTACGGTGCCTTCGCCTACGTGTACTTCCTGCGGTCCCGGGGTCTGCTGCACGGTCTGGCCTCCGGCACCAACTGGGTGTTCCGGGACGAGTCGATGCACATGGCCTTCGCCTTCGACGTGGTCGACACCGTACGCGCCGAGGAGCCGGACCTGTTCGACGACGAGATGCGCCAGCAGGTCCGCGACATGCTCGCCGAGGCCGTCGAGTGCGAGGTGCAGTTCGCCGCCGACCTGCTCGAACAGGGCGTGTCCGGGCTGTCCCTGGCCGACATGCGCGAATATCTCCAGCACGTCGCCGACCGCCGGCTGGCACAGTTGGAGATCGAACCGCTGTACGGGTCGAAGAACCCGTTCGCCTTCATGGAGTTGCAGGACGTGCAGGAGTTGTCCAACTTCTTCGAACGGCGGGTGTCGGCCTACCAGGTCGGGGTCTCCGGCACGGTCGCCTTCGACGACGACTTCTGACGGCGGTCCCATCCACTGACCGGGTCCGGCTCGGCGCTGATCCTGTCGATCACCGCCGAGCCGGGCCGCCGGCCGGTCTCAGACCCGGCTGGCGGTCCTTTCGACGGCGGGCTGGTCGGTCGGGTGGAACAGCAGGTGGATGGTGCCGTCGAGGTCGAGGCGCTGGATGCCGATGCCGTAGACGGGTTCGAGAACGGCAGGGTCGAGGACCTGCTCGGTGGTGCCGGCGGCGGCGACCCCACCGTGGCCGAGCAGCACCAGGTCGTCGCAGTAGCGGGCGGCGAGGTTCAGGTCGTGCAGCACGACGACGGCGCAGGTGCCGAGGTCGCGTACCAGTCGCAGGATCTCGTGCTGGTAGCGGATGTCGAGGTGGTTCGTGGGCTCGTCGAGCAGCAGGTGGGTGGCCTGCTGGGCCAGCGCCCGGGCGATGAGCACCCGCTGGCGTTCGCCGCCGGAGAGGCTGGCGAACGCCCGGGATCCCAGGTGGGTGGCACCGACCCGGGTCAGGCACTGCGCCGCGATCTCGTGGTCCGTCCGGCCGGTGCGCTGGAAGGTGGTCAGGTGCGGGTTACGGCCCAGCAGCACCAGCTCGGCCACGGTGAGGGCGGTCTCGCCGCCGGCCTCCTGCACCACCACGGCCAGCCGGCGCGCGGCCTCCCGCGGCGGCAGCGCGCCCAGGTCGTCACCGTCCACGGCGACCCGTCCGGTGCCGCCGCGCAGCGCGCCGTAGAGCAGCCGCAGCAGCGTGGTCTTGCCGCTGCCGTTCGGGCCGATCAGCCCGAGGACACGTCCGGGTCGCGCGGTCACGCTCACCCCGTCGATCACCGGGTTCGCGCCGTAGTGCCAGGACACCCGGGTCGCCTGGATCACGAGTCGGCCCCGAACCGCTGCACGATGCGCTCCAGACCGTCGATCGACAGCGGGGTCGGCGGCTCGGTGAAGTTGAACAGCTGGGTCAGCACGTTGCCGTCGCGTACCGCGTTGAGCTTCTCGGCACCGGGCAGGCCGGTCAGGCCCTGCTCGACCGCGGCGGGGTCGCCGTCGCTGTGGAGCAGGATCAGCACGTCGGGGTTGCGGCCGAGCAGTTCCTCGACGGTGACCTCGAAGACCCGCTCCGGCGTGTCACCGAAGACGTTGCGGAAGCCGGCCGCCTCAAGTTGCGGGTGGGCCATGCTGGCGGTGCCGTACGCGTACGTGGTGCCGCCGCCGACCGTCGGATACAGCACGGCGGCGGTACGGCCGGACGCCGTCGAAGCTTCGGCCTGGATCTTCGCCATCCGTTGCTGGAGCGCGTCGACCGCCGTGGCCGCCTCCGTTTCGCGGCCGAACACCCGGCCGTAGGTCTCCAGCTGGCGGTAGATGTCGTCGAAGCTGGGGGTGGCGGTGTTGTCCGGGCACATGGCCGGCTCCTCCAGCAGCGGGATGTCCACCGCCGAGAGGGTGTCGCGGGACAGGTTGTCGACCTCACCGAGCACCAGGTCGGGCTCCTGGCTGATCACCACCTCCTTGGAGATCTGCAGGTGCCCGCTGGTGTCGGTCTTGTCGGTCAGCAGCGGGATGCGGTCCAGTTCGGCGAGGGTCCCGGCGTCGTAGTACTCGCTGGGGTACTGCCCGGCCCGGGCGGTGACCCGGTCCATCACGCCCAGGGCGTGCAGGTACGGCACGGCTGCGCTCTTGAGCAGCACGACCCGCTCCGGCGCGGCGTCGAAGGTCACCTCCACGCCGCAGTTGGTGACGGTGACCGGGTATCCCGGGGCGGCTGTTGCCGGCTCGTCGGCGGAACCGCCGCAGGCGGCGACCAGCAGCGCGAGAACGGTCGTGGCCGTGGTGACGGCGAGACGGGTTGCCTTCATCGGTGCTCCTCGGCTCATCGGGCGCTCAGGCGCCGGTGGCGTGCAGACGACGGATCAGGACCAGCAGGAAGGGGGCGCCGAGCAGGGCGGTGATGATGCCGATCGGGATCTCCTGGGGGGCCAGCAGCACCCGGGCGAGCACGTCGGCCCAGACCAGCAGGATGGCGCCGAGCAGCGCGGCGACGGGCACTACGCGCACGTGCGGGGCGCCGACGATGCGGCGGGCGAGGTGCGGCACGACGAGGCCGACGAAGCCGATGCTGCCGGCGGCCGAGACCAGTACGCCGACACTGAGCGACACGAGCACGAGCAGCCGCAGCCGGAACCGGTCGGGTGACACGCCGAGCGTCTGGGCGGTCTCGTCGCCGATGGCCAGCACGTCGAGGCGTCGCCCGACGACGGTCAGGTATCCGATCATGCCGCCCAGCACGACGGCGGCGACCAGGAGCAGGGCGTTCCACCGGGCCAGTCCGAGGGAGCCGAGCAGCCAGAACATCACCGATCGGGCCCCCTCGGCGGACCCCGAGGCGAAGATCAGGAAGCTGGTGGTGGCGTAGAGGGCGTAGCCGACGGCGACGCCGGCCAGCAGCAGCCGGATCGAGGTCACCCGTCCGCCGCTGCGGGCGATCAGGAAGACCAGCAGCGACGCGCCGAGCGCGCCGAGGAAGGCGCTGCTGGACAGGGCGTACTGCCCGAAGCCGGCGCCGGCGCCGAACAGGATCGCGGCGGCGGCGCCGCTGGAGGCGCCGGAGTTGATGCCCAGCAGGTACGGGTCGGCCAGCACGTTGCGCACCATGGCCTGCAACGCCACCCCGCAGGCGGCCAGCCCGGCACCGACAAGCATGCCGAGCAGCACCCGGGGCAGCCGGACCTGCCAGACGATGGCTTCCTGCGGCGCGGTCCAGGTGACCTCGCCGGGCAGGCCGACGAGGTGATGCCCGATGATCCGCGCCACCGTGGCCGGGGGGATGCCGATCGCGCCGGAGCCGACCGCGGCCACGCCGGTGAGGACCAGCGCGACCGTCAGCGCGACCAGCCAGATTCCGGTCCGGCGGCGTTGCGCCGCCACGCCGAGCAGGTCCGGCCGGCTCCCGGACTGGGCGGTGGCGGTCACCGCACCCATCTGCACTCCCTTAGCTCTTGCAAACTTATGGCAAGAAGCTATCAGCAAGATCAGGGCAGCGGGAAGCGGACGAGTCGTCGGTCACCACCCGGTCCCCCCGAGAGCTGCGACTCCGTCGCGAGCTGGTCCGGGTCGTCATGTCCGGCATCGGCCTGTCGAGCTGAGCGCGTCACCGGATCACGGTGATCAACAGCGGTCACTGACCGGATCGGGCGGTCGGCGGTCCCAGTTCCGGGCCACGTCGAGCGGGTCGCCGGTGGTGAAGTGGGGCGGGTCGTGCAGGAGGAAGTCGCGGTGGCTGATGTTCCACGCGTAGGCGCCGGCCATCGCGAACACCAGCACGTCGCCGACCGCGACCGGGCCGCTGACGGCGTCGCGGGCCAGTACGTCCTTGGGCGTGCAGAGCTGGCCGACGACGGTGACCGGGCCACCGTCGGTCCGTGGCCCGGCACCGCCCCGGGACACCACGACAAAGGGCTGCGAGTGTCCCTTGGCCGCCGGGGTCCGCAGGTGATGGGTGCCGCCGGCCACGATCACGAACCACTGACCCTGGGACCGCTTCACGTCGATCACCTCGGTCACGTACGACCCGCAGTAGACCGCGACGGCGCGGCCTGGCTCGATCCGCAGCCGCACGCCCGGGTAGGTGTCCGCCACCTCGCCGAGCAGCCGGCCGTAGCCGGACCAGTCGAAGCGGTGCTGCGGGTGGCGGTAGTCGACGGCCATGCCGCCGCCGACGTTCACCTCCTGCGCGCCCACCTGCCGCACCGCCCAGTCGGTCACCTCGCGCGCCACCACGGCGGCGGTCGCCGCGTCGAGTCCGCTGGCCAGGTGGGCGTGCACCCCCGGACCCGGACGCCCTCCGGCGGGTCGGCGGCGAGCCGGACCGCCTCCGGTGGGTCCATCCCGAACGGGCTCGCCTGTCCGCCCATCACCAGGACCGCGCCCGGTGTCGCCACCGGCAGGTTCACCCGCAGCAGCACGTCGACGGTACGCCCGGCGGCCCGGGCCAGGGTCGCCAGCCGGTGCAGTTCGGCGGCGGACTCCACGTGTACCCGGTGCACGTCGGCGGCCAGCGCCGCCGAGAGATCCGCGTCGGTCTTACCCGGACCGGCGAAGGCGGCCACCCGCCGGTCGGGCAGCACCGCCGCGAGGTGACGCAGCTCGCCGCGACTGGCCGCCTCGAAACCGTCGACAGTGGCCGCGAGGGTGCGCAGCATCCCCGGATCGGGATTGGCCTTGACCGCGTAGAGCAGCTCGACCCGTTCGGGCAGCGCCGCCCGGACGGCGGCGGCGTGCGTGGCCAGGGCGGCGAGGTCGTAGACGTAGGTGGGGTGGCTCATCCGGCACCGCCGAGCGGGTTGGGCACCGCGACGTAGGGTGCCTGCTGGTCGGCGGCCCGGTGCCAACGGACCAGCAGGTTCGCCTTGGCGGCCAGCGGAGCGCCGTCGAGCAGCGCAAGCAGCTCGGCCGGCTCACCCAGCTGCGCGTACGTCGCCTCGACGGCTTCCCTGACCGTCCGCCACAGCCGGGGCTCGATGCCGGGGTGACCGTCGGCGAGCGCACCGGCCAGGCCGGCGAGATGGTTGACGAACAGGCAATAGACGATGCGCTGGACCGCCTGCGCGGGAGTGTAGGCGGACTGCCGGGGAACCTGGTCGGGCCAGGCCGGCAACCGGCCCAGATCCAGCTTCAATCCCTCCAGGTCACGCAGGATCAGGCGGACCGGGCGGCCGTCGCGGTCCAGGACCACCAGCACGTTCTGCAGGTGCGCCTCGTGGACCACCCCGTGACGGAGCCACAGTCGCAGCACGCCGGGTACCAGCAGGTCGACGTAGGCCCGCCACCAGTCGAACGGGTCCGGCACGGCAAGCGGCGTGGCGGCCAGCGCGGCCGCCAACACCACCCGTTCGTCCGGCCGCAGATGCTCGCGCACCCCGGTCCGCAGGATCGTGCCGTACGCCTCGTCGGCCCCCGGCAGGTCGACGGTCCGGTAGCCGGGTTCCCGCAGCAACCCGACCCGCGCGGGTAGCGGCACGCTGTCCAGGAACCGGGTCAACGCCACCGCTCCGGTCAATTCGTACCGGGCGTTCTTGCGCAGGCAGTTGGTGATGCGTACGTGCAGGCTGGTCTTGAGGAACAGGTCCACCGAGGGTGCGTAGAGCGTACGGACGCTCGCGGTCGGCCGAACCGGTACGCCGGCCGGGCCCAGCTCGCGCACCCTCGGGTCGGTCGGCGGCATCAGGTCCAGCTGCCACGGATGCACCGGCAACAGGTGGTGTCCGGGTGGTGCGTCCGGTGGCTCCAGCGGTGCGATCAGCTCGTCGACCGGCCCGTCGCCGGCCACCAGGTGGGTGGGCACCGCGAGCCAGCTGAGCCGGAAGGTGCTGCGCAGTTCCGGGGCGTGGCGACGCCAACCCGCCGGATCACCGCTGCGCCACTTCGGACTGGGATGGTGGGGGTGCCCGTGCACGAGGGAGTGTTCGGAGTCGACGTAGCCGTCCACCACCGGGTCGCCGGTCGGGGTGGGGTCGCGGGACGGGCGCTCGCGCAACAGCGTGGCCAGCGCGTCGCGACTACCGAGCACCTGCTCGATGAACTCGTCGTTGGTCAGCCCGGTACGGGCGGCCAGCTCGGCGGCGAGCAGCCGGGCGAGTCGCCCGACGTCGACCGGTGCGTCGACGGCGGGTACGTCGTCGACGAGGGCGCCGGGTGCCGACGGGCCGTCGACCGGCGTGCCGGCGGTCGACAGGTCCGGCACGGCCGGGTGACGGCGGTCGACCGGTGCCGCCACCGGCCGGCAGCGGACCGGGCCGACGTAGCGGTGCGCCAGCACGGGGAGACCCGGGTCAGCCGGCAGGAGAGCAGCAGACCGAGGTGCGGCAGGCGGATCCGCAGAAGCCCAGCGACGGTCTCGGCCGTCCCGTCGGGCGCGGCCACCTCGCGCAGGTAGCAGGCGAGCAGGGTGTGCGCGGCGGCCAGGTCGGCGGCGCGCTCGGCCGGCCGGGCGGCGGCCTCGGCGGTCTGCGGGGTCACGAGCCGCTCCGCAGGTAGTTGGGTCCGGTCCGACGGTAGAACTTGTTCACGTCGGTGCAGCCGATCCGGTGCTTGGGCAGCAGCGTGCCGGCGGTGAGCATCGCCTTGACCGGCAGCCGGTCGGCGGTCAGGACCCGGTCGACCAGCTCGCGCCGGGCGGGTGTGTCGCCCCACCGGTCGCGGGCGGCGCGCAGCCGTGGTGCGAGCGCCTCGGCGGGGGAGGGCACCGTGACGCCCTGTTCCGCCAGGGCGAGCAGCGGTGCCGCCGCCGCCAGGTGCAGGGTGATCGTGACGAACACGTCGGCCAACTCCGCCGGCTGACGAATCCACATCCGCTTGTCGCGCAGCCGGACCGAGCCGGCGTGCCGGGGGTCCAGCCGGGCACCGTCGTTGTCCTTGTACAGCAGCCGAACCGGACCGGTGGCCGGCAGGACCAGATGGATGTTCTGCGGATGTGCTTCCAACGCCACTCCGTACCGTAACCACAGGCAGACATGCCAGTCGAGCAGGAGATCCAGATAGGACCCGAGGAGCCGACCCGGGTCGTCCCCGCCGATCCGCTGGGCGACCGTGCCGGCGGTGGGATCCGCCGCGGCGAGCGCGGCGACCGGCACCACGGTCGCCCGCTCCAACCCGGTGGGCAGCCGGCGCAGCAGAAACGACAGCAGCTCGTCGCCGTCACGGTGACCGAAGACGCTCTCGTCGGCGTGCGTGATCCGGTCGGCGAAGCGCGGCTGCTCCGCGGCGATGCGGTCGAGCAACGCGGCCACCGCCGCGCCGTCGGACAGCGAGTCGGGTGCGAGGGTACGGCGGTTGCGGGCACCCAGGCTCGCGGTCGGCAGCGGCAGCTTCAGGTGCGTCGTCGGGTCGCTGGCCAGGGCGACGGTCCGCATCGACAGGGTGGGCCGCACGGTGATGTCCGGTCCGTCGAACACGGGCAGCGCCGACCGGTCGGCGGTGAGCGGATGCACCGGCAGCAGCACCTGCCCGGCCCGGCCGGTCGTCGGCCACCAGCCGGGCAGCCGGCCGTGCAGCCGCAGAGCCCGGGTCGGTACGGGCAGCCAACGCAGCGCGAACGTGGGCGCGTGTTCCGGCGCGTACCGGAGCAGCTCGGTGGCGTCCAGACCGTGGCGGCACCGGTCGGTGGGGTAGACGGCATGGCCGGCGTGGGCGGCGAGCACGTCGTCGAGCAGGGCACCGCCGAACCCGGTGGGCGGGTCGACGCGGGCGGCGGCGATCCGGGCGTACGTGTCGTCTCGGGTCGCCTCGGCCAGCCGGCGGGCGAGCAGGTCCTGCCGGCACTCGTCGACGAAGGCGCGCCACCCCTGCTCGGCGTCGGCGTCGTCGCCCGGTGCGAGCAGCGCCAACAGGCCCGCCAGCGTGTCCACCCGACGTGGCGTCCGGCCGGGCGGGTGCACGTTCAGCTCGGCGCGGGCGACGCGGACGGTGTGCTGGAAGCCGTCGGGACGAACCGGAAGGCGTAACCGGCCGGCCCGGTGGGGTGCCTGCCACCAGCCGGGGCCGTCCGGACCGCCACCGCTGCTCAGGCCCAGATGGTCCTCGCGCAGCAGGGCGTCCAGCACCCGGCGGAACAGCTGCTGCTCCACCGGATCGGTCACGTCGCGATCACCCAGTCGAGTCCGGCGCGGAACTCGACGAGCGCGCGGCTCACGGCGTCCGGGTCCGGCCCGATGGCGTGCACGACGGCCAGGTAGTCGCGGTTGGTGCCGGTGCGCTCGGCGGTGGTGCCGATCGCCCGCAGCGGGCGGCAGCCGAGTCGGACCCCGTCGCGTACCGCGTCGACGGGCCCGGGGGCGGCGACGAGAGTGCCGCCGCGATCGGCGCAGACGTACTCGACCCGGGCGGTCTGTTCGATCGTGGCCGGGTCGGGCAGACCGAGGTCGGCCACGGACTCGCCGAGGTGCAGCCGGATGACGTACTCGAACAGCGGCACGTCGAGCAGTTCGGCCAGGACGAGATCCATCCGGTCACCGATCAGCCGGTCGTTGACCTCGATGAGCCGAGGTCGTTCCCGGTGCACGACGAACTCGGTGTGGCAGGGGCCGAACCGGACGCCGAGCACGTCGAGTTGGGCCCGCAGCCGCTCGGCCGTCGCCGGGGCTGCCGGCGCCCATTCCAGGCACAGCTCGGTGAAGGTGGGTGGCGGGCCGAGCGTGGTACGCCAGCCGCCGAGCACGGCCAGCGTCGCGGTGTCACCGAGGGTGTCGTGGGTGCGGACGTCGCCGGGCAGGTACTCCTCCACCACAAGTGGCGCGTCCGGTCGGCGACAGCGGATCTCGCTCACCCGCCGGGTCAGCTCGTCGGCGTCGGTGACCAGGTAGGCGTCCTCACTGGCGACGCCGTCGCGGGGCTTGACCACGGCGGGAAACAGGTCGAACGTCGGCGGCTGCCCTGGTTCGAGGATCCGGGCGTGGACGACGTCGAGTCCGGCGTCGGCGAGGGCCTGCCGGGTGGCGGCCTTGTCCTTGCAGCGCCGCGCCGACTCGGGCTCCTTGCCGGGCAGGCCGAGGCGGTGGGCGGCGAGCGCCGTCGCGGCCTGCAGGTGATCGCTGTTGGAGAACAGACCCACCGCGGCCGGTCCGGCCCGGACCACCTCCGTGACGGCCTGCGGGTCCCGCACCGGGCAGCCCTGCTTCGGCACCGTCGCGGGCCAGTCGTCGGGTCGGTCGGTCAGCACGGTCACCGGCACGCCGAGCGCGTCGGCCGCCGGCAGCAGGCCGTCCAGCACGGAGTCGGTCGGGTTGAGTGCGGTCAGGTACAGCATCACGAGCCGGCGCGGTGCCCAGCCGTCACCGGGCGCGCCAGTAGGCCAGCGCCGCCACCTGCTCCTTGCCGACGCCCAGCCCGCGCCGCAGGTGCCTGACGATGCCGCGGGTGCTGGCCGCCTCGCAGGCCACCCAGTACAGGCCGTCCTGCTGGGCGTCGGTCAGGGCGGTGGTGACGGTGTCCACCAGGTGCTGGCCCTCGTCGCGGCGCGGCACCCACACCACCTCGTCGTGCGGCCGGGTACGCAGCGGCAGGTCTCGTTCGCCGTCGTGGGCGTACTCGAGCCAGATCCGCGCCGACACCGGCCCGGCGGCGTCGAGCAGGCTGTTGACCGCCGGCAGGGACGCCGCGTCGCCGACCAGGTACAGCCGGCCGGGCGCCGGATCGGGGAGCGTGAAGGAACTGCCCTGCACGGTCGCCTCGATGGTGTCTCCGGGCCGAGCCGTCGTGGCCCAACGCGCGGCGCAGCCGTCGTGCAGGGCGAACACCAGGTGGAAGCGCCCGCTGTCCGGGTCCGGATCGACGAGGGTGTACGCCCGCTGGTGGGGGCGGCCCGCGTTGTCGAACCACAGCCGGATCCACATGGTGGGGTGTACGCCGCAGGCGCGCAGCAGGTCACCCCCGTCGACGAGCAGCCGCTGGTAGCGGTCGCCGACGGATTCGTTCTTCAGGACGGTCAGCTGGAAGTTCCGGCCACCGAAGGCCTTGAGGACGAGGGCTTCCCAGTTGCGTTTCACACGTTCTCCACTGTGGATACGTTCGGATGACGGCGAGCCGGTGGACGGGGGTGGGCGTCGGCTCAGGGCCGGCTGGCCAGCGGCAGGTCCCGCACCAGCATCCGGTGCGAGCGCCAGCCGGGAAACGGCACGAGATCGCCGACGTGGTCGAATCCGCTGCGTTGTAGGGCGTGCCACACCCGGGTGTTGGTCTCGGCGACGGCGAGCGACACGCGCTCCTCGCGCCGTCGGGACAGCAGTTCGACCGTCATCCGGAAGCCGAGGCGGTGACGGCGGTACTCGGGCAGGACGAACGCCTCGCACACCGCGAACGTCCGGCCCGGCCACTCCACCGCGAGGTCGGGATCCCTGGTCGAGGTCAGGTCACGCCACCAGAGGGTCTCCGGTGGCAGCGGGCAACCCATGACCGTGCCCACGAGCCGGCCGTCGACGTACCCGAGCGCCGCCGAGAAACCGGGGGCCTCGGCGGTCCACCGCAGGCGTTCCGCCACCGTCGGGACGGTGTGGTCGACCAGGTGCAGGTCGGCGGCGTGCACGCGGTGGTAGACCTCGGCGAGCGCCTCGACGTCGACCTGGTCGGTGACGACGACAGCACTGTCCCGGCCGCCGATCGCCTCGGCCACAGCGGGCGATGACATGGAACCCTCCCCGAACTTTGGTTAGGCATACCTAACCAGTCGGTCGGCGATCGGGCAAGTCTCCGTATCGTGGCGCGGCGAGCGCGCCCGTCACGGCTGTCTGGAGTCGTCTCGTGGCGTCCGTCCCCAGGGGCGGGTGGGTTGCAGCACGGCATCGCGCAACGCCTCCCGCCGCAGGTGGGCGATCCGCTGGTACGCGGGGTCGGCGATCATCCGACTGAACGCCCGGCGGGTTGGATAGCGCACCAGCAGGACCGCGTCCCACTGCTGACCCGCTGCGGCGACGAGGGCGTCGTCACCGTCGCCGGCGTAGACGACCTCGACACCGTAGTGCGGCGCGACGGTCGTGGCGAAAGCCTTCGCGTACTGCTGGTACCGCGCGCGGCCGCCGTCGGCGAACCGCAGCAGGTTGAGCATGACCACCGGTTCGTCAGGTCCGTCGGCGAGAAAAGCGGTAGGAAGGTCGCCGGATGGATCCGCCGTCATCGTTGCCTCCGATCTCGGGACTGGAAGCAGTATTCCGGCATCGAGGTCGGGCTCGTCAACGAAAACCCAGTGGGATTTTGCACTCACGGTGCATATTGCCGACCGCGCCCGTCCGGGCGCGCGGCAGGCGTCAGCCGGCCCTGCGCAAATCGGCCAGGAGCGCCTCGACCCGGGTACGGATCTCGTCGCGGATCGGGCGGACCGCCGCCACGCCCTTGCCGGCCGGGTCGTCGAGTTTCCAGTCCTCGTAGCGCTTGCCGGGGAAGACGGGGCAGGCGTCGCCGCAGCCCATGGTGACGATCACGTCGGAGGACTCGGCGGTGGCGTACTCGAGGAGCTTGGGGGTCTGGTCGGTGATGTCGATGCCCACCTCGCGCATGGCCTCGACGGCGGCCGGGTTGATGGTCGCGGCGGGAGCGGAGCCGGCGGAGCGGACCTCGACGGCGTCGCGGCCGAGGTGACGCAGCCAGCCGGCGGCCATCTGGGAACGGCCGGCGTTGTGTACGCAGACGAACAGGACGCTGGGCTTGTCGGTCACGGGGTGCCTTTCTGCGGTACGGGATTCCTGGTTGGCGGTCGGTCGTGCGGGCAGGTCATGAGCGTCGACTCACGGTCGCCTGGTCGTCGGCCGGCACGACCACCTGGTCGGCGGCGGCACCGGCGTCGGGGTAGAGGGCCGCCAGCAGGCCGACACCGACGGCGAGACCGACGACCTGTGCCACCACGAAGCCCGGCACGGAACCGGGAGCGATGCCGGCGAAGGTGTCGGTGAACGCGCGGCCGACCGTGACCGCCGGGTTGGCGAACGAGGTGGACGAGGTAAACCAGTAGGCCGCCCCGATGTAGGCGCCCACGGCGGCCGGCGCCACGACGGCGCGGCCGGACCGGGCCAGCGCGAAGATCAGCAGGACCAGGCCGGCGGTGGCGACGACCTCGCCGAGCCACAGGTTGCCGCCGCCGCGTTGCCGGCCGGAGAAAGTGACCGCGCTCAGGGCGAACATCAGGTTGGCCAGCACCGACCCTGCGACGGCCCCGGTCACCTGCGCGGCGACGTAGCCAGCGAGTTCCCGGGGGGAGAGGCCGGTGCCCGATCGGCGGCCGAGCAGCCAGTCGGCGGCGGAGACGACCGGATTGAAGTGCGCGCCGGAGACCGGCCCGAACATCAGGATCAGTACGCCGAGGGCGAAGGCCGTGGCGATCGAGTTCTGCAGCAGTTGCAGCCCGACGTCGTCCGGGGACAGGTCGGTGGCCATGATGCCGGAGCCGACCACGGCGGTGACCAGCAGGGCGGTGCCGGCGAACTCGGCCAGCAGCCGCCGCCAGAGTGCGATGGTCATCTTGTTGTGCTTCTCCTCGATGGTTATCGGGTGGGGACGTTCAACTCGTCGAGGAGACGCCGTACCCGCCGCTCGATCTCGTCGCGGATCGGCCGGACGTCGTCGACGTCGAGGCCGGCAGGGTCGGCGAGGTCCCAGTTCTCGTAGCGAGTCCCGGGGAAGACCGGGCAGGCGTCGCCGCAGCCCATGGTGACCACCACATCGGCGGCGCGGACCACCTCGTCGGTCCAGGGCTTGGGAAACTCGTCGGAGATGTCGATACCGCGTTCGGTCATGGCCGCCACCGCGGCGGGATTGATCTCGGTGCCCGGCTCGCTGCCACCGGACCAGGCCACGGCCCGATCGCCGGCCAGGTGGATGAGGAACCCGAGCGCCATCTGCGAGCGACCCGCATTGTGGGTGCACAGAAACAGGACGACGGGCCGGCCGTCCCGGTGGTGGCCCTCGACGCGGGCCAGTGCCTGTAGCCGCTGGCGGGCGAAGCGTTCGGCGAGTAGGGGCAGGTAGTGGGGGATCCGACCGTCGACGGCGAACTGGTCGTAGCTGCTGTGCAGGAAACGCTCGATCGTCTCCGGGCCGTACGTGCCGTGGAACTCCGCGGCGAGGCGGGTTGCGGCCGTGCGCAGGGCCAAGTGCTGATCGACCGAGAGGTCGGGGCGGGAGCTGCGGGCGAGGCTGGTCATCGTGGGTCTCCGGGTAGGACGGCGGGCGCGAGCCGGGCGACCCGGTCGGCGAGGTCGGCGTAGGCGGACTCGAACGCCTCGTCGGTGTCCACCCGGACCGGGTCGGGAACCGACCAGTGCAACCGGGGGCGTAGCTGGTCGGTCAGTCCCTCGTGGGCGTTGTCGCAGACGGCGATGACGAGGTCGTCGTCTCGTACGACGTCGGCGACGTGGGCGGTGCCGGTGGGATCGAGGTCGAGTTGGTGGCGGTGGGCCACGGCGACCGCGCGGGGGTGGACCCGGGCCGCCGGTTGCGTGCCGGCCGAGGCGGCGGCGCCGCGGGTGCGGTGCCGCCACAGCGCGGCGGCCAGCTGCGAGCGGGCCGAGTTGTGGGTGCAGACGAAGACCACCCGGTCGAACCCGGTCAGTCGCGGGGTGGCGAGGGCGGCGAGGGTCTCGGGACGCAGCTGGAGGTAGGTGCGCCGCCGGTCGCCCTCGGAGCGGACCTTCACCACCAAGCTGGCCTGGGTGAGGACCTTGACGTGATGGGCGATCAGGTTGGTCGGCATGTCGAGCCGGTTGGCGATCTCGCCGGGCGAGGCGTCACCGAGGGCGAGCGCGTCCACGATCGCCAGGCGTGCCGGCTCGCCGAGCGCGGCATGGGTACGCGCCCGGGCAACCAACGAAGAAAGCTCAACCTCCATAGACTCAACTATTGCTGACTTAAACTCCGGCGTCAAGGCGTCGGCCGCCGACTCGTCGGTCAGCCCAGCTCGCGGGGGAAGTAGTCGGCCAGCGGCTCGCCCGCCCGATGCAGGTCGGTGAGCACCTGCCGGCACGCCCGGACCAGGCCCGCGTCGGTGTAGCGGTCCGCGCCGACGAGTACGCCGTCGGCGTCGTACCGCACCTCGTAGAGCGTCTCGTCGGCCACCGTGACGAGTTCCGGTAGCGGCTCGCCGCCTTCCAGCGGCGCGACCTGTGGTGGCCCGACGATCCGGGCGTCGGTGCCGCATTCCGCCCTGATCCGCAGCACGTGCAGGTTCCAGCGCACGTACTCGCTCAGCGGCGGCTCCACCACCCGGACCCAGTGCAGCCTGATCGCGTGCCGGGCCATCCGTCGGTGCTCGGCGGCTATCTGCTGCCGGTCAGCCTGGAGCAGCCGCATCGACTCCGACCAGTCGCCCCGGGCGAACGCCTCCCACACCCCGTAGCCCGGCTCCCGGAAGTGCTGCCGTCGTTCCAGCTTCCAGATGTGCGCGCCGTCGACGGCCCAGAACCGCTCCCAGAAGTCCGTCAGGTACGCCTCCCGCGCCAGCCGCCTCCCGGTCGCCTGATCGAGCAGATCCCGCACGGCCCCACCTCTCTGTCTCGACACCGTCACCTCTGCCGGGTGCCGCCGGCTCGGCGCGACCGGGATCGCGTCGAGCCGGCGGTCCGTCGGCATCAGCCGGACGGGTTGCTGCTCAGCGCGGTCGTCTCGATCTTGTCGAGCTTGCGGATTTCGATCTTGTCGAGCTTGCCGGCCTGCGGCTTGTCGGCCTTGCGGCCGTCCGTCTTCTTCATGCGGTTCACCTCCTTCCGGTTCGCCGCCGTGGGCGGCTGATCCCCCGTCGGACCCGGTGCCCGTGTCGATGCCACCAGGCGCGGGTCCACAGGACGACAAAGACGACGCTGATGGCGGCTACCGCGCCCGCGTCGAACAGGTCGCCGGCCGAGCCGCCGGCCAGCATGGTGCCGACGGCCGAGGTCAGTACGGTGACCGTCACCGGAAGGGTGACCAGAGCCGCCACCGCCAGGCAGGCGACCGTCCCGGCGACCAGCACGACGGCGTACGCCCGCACGGCCAGGCGCTCCCGGGCCGTGAGTCGCCGGCTCGGGTCCTCGCCCGGGCCGGCTGCCGGCCAGAACCGGCGCGCCGGCCACCGCGCCAGGTGTCGCACGTAGGCCGAACCGTCGGCGTACAGGTTGGCGCAGCCGGTCACGTCCTGCAGCACGAAGTAGATGTCGGTGCGCATGAACACCAGGAACTGCACCGGAACGAGACCGAGCGAGAGCAGGCCCACCGCCGCGAGCAGACCGTCGGCCGGGCCCGCGACACCGGTGGCCCGCAGCAGCACCGTTCCGGCGTAGATCACCAGATTCGTCGCGATACCGGCGAGGTAGACGGCCAGGCGGTCGCGGCGGGGTGCCGCCCACACGCCGCTGACATCGGTCTGCGCGACCAGGAACTGCAAACGGGTACCGAGGCTGATTCGACCGGGTGCCCCGGCCGCGCGGGCGGTGACCAGGTGTGCCAGCTCGTGCAGACCGATCAGCGTCCAGACGATCCCGAAATTGCCGAGCAGGATCAGCCCGCCGCTGGCACTCCAGAGCAGGTCCTGGTGGCGTGGTGCCAGCACGGGGTCGCCGCCGATCGCCACCGCGGCGGCGAGTACCACGGCGACGGCGATCAGCGGGACCACCGGATGCAGCAGCCAGCGGACGTGCCGTGGACGCAGCCAGGGCAGCATCGGCCTGGGCGCCGCCGCCGTCGGCAGCGGTCGACCGTCGATCTCCGCGACGAAACCGAGGTCGGCCAGGTCGGCGACGAATTCGGCGACGTCCACGTCGTCGCCGCTCTCCTCCCGCAGCGTGGTTCGCACGCCGCCGACAGTGGTGTGCGGCAGCAGCGTGATGGCCCGGTGCCCGATCGGCGGTAGTCGGACGAACGACCCGGTGTCGATCCGGCCGACCACCCACGAACCGCCCTCCGGACGCAGGTGGAGCCGGTGCAGCCGGACCCGACTGCGGTCGGCGATCGGCATCGTGTCGGACGCCTGCGGCGTGGACGTGCCTGCCCCGGGCGTGACGCGTCCGCTCACCCCGGGGCCGGTCATGCCGGCGTCCCGCAGGCGGCGCAGTCCGGTCGGCGTGGGTCGTCGCGGACGAAGGTCGCGTCGGGGGCCAGAAGATTGACCGCGTCGACCCGCCCGGCCGGCAACGCCGGTACGCCGGTGATCAACGCCATGGCGTGGTGTGCCGCCAGGTGACCCGAGATTCCCGCCGTTGGTGCGGCGACCGCGTTCGCGACCGCCGCGTTGCGCCGTACCGTGTCGGCGGCTCGGACGCCTATCGCGCGGCGCTGCTCGGCGTCGGCCCACCGGACGCACTCCCAGCACGGTCCGGTGCCCGGCACGTACCGCCCGACCTGCACCAGCGGGCCGTGGTAGCCGGCGTCCACCCAGGGGGTGCCGGTGGCCAGGCAGGCGCGGTTGGTCCAGCGCCGCAGCGCCGGTGGCTGGTCGGCGGCGAGCAGCAGGACGTCGCATTTCGCGGCGAGGGCCGCCACCTGCTCGGTGCCGGTGACGCGCTGCCGGAGCCCGGTGACATCGACCGTCGAGTTCAGCTGCCGAAGCCGTTCCACCGCCACGTCGACCTTGGCCCGACCGAAGTCCTGCTCGGCGTAGAGCAGTTGGCGGTTCAGGTTCGACAGTTCGACCACGTCCGGGTCGACGCAGCGGATCCGCCCGACCCCACTCGCGGCCAGCGCCATGGCCGCGGTCCCGCCGGTGCCACCGAGCCCGATCACGGTGACGGCCGCGCGGCTCAGGGCGACCTGCGGCTCCCAGGTGCTGTCCCGGGGGACGAGGTCCATCCAGCGGAAGTACGCCCGACTGCGGTCGAACCGTTGCCGATCGCGCTCACTGAGCTCGGGTGGATCGGGTGCGTCAGCCTCCTCGACGTAGCCGGAGTCGATGAAGAGTCGCAGGGCGGCGCGGATGTCGGTCACCGGATGGTCGGGATGTGCCGTCCGCACCCGACGCACGATCTCCGCCGCGCTGCGGCTGCCGTCCATGTTCTCCAGCAGGCACCAGACGGCACCGCTGGGATCCGCCACCTCGGCGGCGATGCCGTACGTCGGTCCGCCGATCCGGATCCGGCCGTCGGCGATCCGGTAGGGCGCGTGCTCAGGTTTGACGCGTGGACGCCTCATGGCCTCTCCCCGTGTGCCACTCCGGCTGACTACGTCCTGCTCGCCCAGCCTGTCGAGGCCCGGCACGCCTGTCAATCCGTTTAGGACCGTTGGACCGGCCACGGCGGTCGCGGCGGGACAGCCGGACCGGACGGTCAGCGCAGCCGACCGGGCCGGCCGAACCAGTCCCGCGCGGATCGGGTGTTGAGGGCCAGGACCACCCAGGCCAGCAGGCCCAGGCCGACGATCGTGATCGCGCCGAGGAGGCCCAGCGAGGCGGCGGCCAGCAGACCCGCCAGGGCGTACGCGGGGTAGGGCGCCCAGCGGCGGCGGGCCGCCAGGCTGATCGCGACCAGCCCGCACGCGGTGGCCATCACGGCGAAGAAGGCGACCGCGCCGAGGGAGCCGGTCGTGGCGAGCGACCGGTGCGCCGTCGCGAGAGCGAACAGCAGCGACAGCAGTGCGAACGCGAGCACGGTGACCCGGACCGGGGTCGGCGTCGGGTGGGGCCGGAGGTGATCCCCGTAGCCGCCGCCGGGTACGCGTACGACCATAGTGACAACGATGGACGTCGACGTCTGTCCGGTTGTGCCACTGTCGGCAACGCGACAGCGGACGCGGGCGGCCTAAGCTTCGGCCCATGGCGAGGTACTTCGACGTGCACCCGGACAACCCGCAACCGCGCACCATCGGCCAGGTGGTCGAGATCATCCGGGGTGACGGTTTGATCGCGTACCCCACGGACTCCTGCTTCGCCCTGGGCTGCCGGCTGGGCAACAAGGACGGCATGGACCGGATCCGGGAGATCCGTCACCTCGACAGCGGACACCACTTCACGCTCGTGTGCCGGGACTTCGCCCAGCTCGGGCAGTTCGTGCAGCTGGACAACGCGGTGTTCCGGGCGGTCAAGGCGGCCACCCCCGGCCGCTACACCTTCATCCTGCCCGCCACGAAGGAGGTGCCCCGGCGGCTGTGGCACCCCCGCAAGAAGACGGTCGGGGTGCGCATCCCCGCGCATCCGGTCACCCGCGCACTGCTCGACGCGCTCGGCGAGCCGCTGCTGTCGAGCACCCTGCTGCTGCCCGGCGACGAGGAGCCAATGACCCACGGCTGGGAGATCAAGGAGCGGCTCGACCACGCCGTCGACGCGGTCATCGACGCCGGCGACTGCGGCACCGAACCGACCACGGTGGTGGACTTCTCCGACGGCGAACCCGAGATCGTCCGGGTGGGCGCCGGTGACCCGGGCCGTTTCGCCTGACGTTCCGGCAGGTCGGCCCGACACCGACGGTGGTGGCCGGACGATTGCTGGCCGCCACGCCCCCGTACCCCGTGGCGGCCCTCACCCCGGCCGATCCCAACACGACCCGCTCGCCGGCCGGCGAAGTCCAAACGAATCCGTACGGGATATCGCGACATCGATTGTTATCGTCGCAACTCGTGGGTGTCATGAAGGCTGCCGTGTCCGACGGGCCACCAGACCCGGGCTCGGCCCACAGCCTCGACGAGCTGATCGGTCAGCTGCGCGCACTCAAGCTCTGGGCCGGTGATCCCTCGTACGAGACGATCACCCGGCGGGTCAACGAGCGGTGGCGGGCCGACGGTCGTCCGGCCGACGAGATGGCCCGCCGGGGCACCGTGGTGGACTGCTTCAAGACCGGGCGGCGGCGGATCAACGCCGACCTGGTGCTCGCCGTCGTGCGGGCGTTGCACGACGAGACGGGCTACCTCGCGCACTGGCGGCAGGCACTGCGGGTCAGTCTCGCCGAGACGACCGCGGCCGCCCAGGTGCGGGTGCTCGACCGGCTGCCCGACGATGCGGGGGCCTTCACGGGCCGGCAGGCGGAGCTGACCCGGCTGCGGGAGTTGGCCGTGCTGACCGCGGCGGCGGGCCCGACCGCCACCGGCGGGACCGGGCGAGGCGCGGAGGTCTGCGTGCTCGCCGGGATGGCCGGGGTCGGCAAGACCCACCTCGCGGTGCACGCCGGCCGGATGCTCGTCGACGAGGGTCACTTCGACACGACGCTTGTCGTCGACCTGCGGGGCTACCACCCCGACCCGGAGCAGCCACCGGCCGAGCCCGGCGCGGTGCTCGACGGCTTCCTGCGCCTGCTGGGCATGTCCGGCCACGAGATCCCGTACGGCCTGGCGGAGCGTGCGGCCGCGTTCAGCGAGCGGCTCGCGGGCCGACGTGCGCTCGTCGTGCTCGACAACGCGGCCGGTACCGAGCAGGTGCGGCCGCTGCTGCCCCGGTCGGCCCGCACGCTCACCCTGGTCACCTCGCGGCGTCGGCTCGCCGACCTGGCCGAGGCGGTACAGCTCGACCTCGACCTGTTCACACCGCAGGAGGCGGAGCGGCTGCTCGTCCGGTCGCACCCCGACGTGGCGGTGGGCAGCGATCCGTCGGCGCACCAGCGGGTCGCACTGCGCTGCGGGTACCTGCCGTTGGCACTGAGCGTGGTCGTCGGACAGATGGCCGCGCGACCCGGGTGGACCGTCACCGACCACGCCGACCGGCTGGACGAGCGGCACCGCCACCGCCGGCTCGACAGCGGGGTGGAGGTGGCGCTGCACCTGTCGTACCAGCATCTGCCGGAGCGGCGGCAGACGCTGCTGCGGCGGATGGCCGCGCATCCCGGCGCGGATCTGGACGAGCACGGTGCCGCCGCCCTGCTGGACGTCGACCCGGCCACCGCCGCGGCCGACCTGCGTCATCTCGCCGCCGAGCACCTGGTCCAGCAGCCCGTCGTCGGGCGCTACGCGTTACACGACCTGGTCCGCGCCTACGCGGCCGAACGCGGCCGGGAGGAGGACCGGCCGGCGGATCGCCGGGCCGCCCTGACCCGCCTGCTCGATCACTACCTCTACAGCGCGTCGGCGGCGATGGAGGCGCTCTACCCGGCCGAGCGGCACCGCCGACCGGCACTGCCCCAACCACCCCCGGCCGTGCCGATGCTCGACAGGCCCAGGACCGCCCTCCGCTGGCTGGACGCGGAACGCGCGACGCTGGTGGCGGTGTGCGTGCACGCGGCCCGCAACGGCTGGCCGCAGCACGCCGTGTGGCTCGCCGGCACCCTGTACGTCTACCTCGACAACGGCGGGTACCCGGCGGACGCGATCACCGTGCACACCGAGGCCGAGCACGCGGCGCGACTGCTGGGGGACACCGTCGCCGAGGCCACCGCGCTGACCAATCTGGGTGTGGCGTGCTGGCAGTTGGGCCGCTATCCGGAGGGTATCGGGCAACTGGAACGCGCGCTGCCGCTGTTCCGCGCGGCCGGTGACGGTCGTGGCGAAGCCCGGGTGCTGGGCAACCTCGGTGTGGTGCACAGCGCGGCCGGATACTGGGAGCGCGCCGCCGGATACCACGAGTTGGCGCTGGACCGTTTCGTCCAGATCGGCGACCGGGTCGGCGAGGCCAACACCCTGACCAACCTGGCTGCCGTCCACGAACGGCTGGACCGCCCCGGTGCCGCGGTCGACCAGAACACCCGTGCCCTGGCGATCTTCCGTGAGCTGCGGCATCTCGGCGGCGAGGCGACCGCGCTGAACAACCTCGGTGACGCCTACGTCGCGCTCGGCAGGTTCGCGGAGGCCGTGGCGTGTTACGAACCGGCCCTCGCCCTCTTCCGCGACATCGGGGAACGGTACGGCGAGGCGTGCGTGCTCAACGGGCTGGGGCGGGCGCTGACCGGGCACGGCGCACGGGACGAGGCGGTCGCGCGGCACGCCGAGGCGCTGGCCCTGGCCACGGAGATCGACCGGCCCGAGGAACAGGCCCGCGCCCGTGCCGCGCTCGCTCGGCTGGGTGCCCCGGCCTAGCCCCGCACAGCTTTCGGCTGACCCGGCGAAAGTTCGGTCGACGGTACTGAAACTATCGACGTCGCTCGGGGTGAGGGCTACGCTCCCAGGCAAACAGCCGTCGATGCGAGGGGTGTCATGTCCCGTCGAACCGGAAGGCCGTCCTACCTGGTCGCCCCGCCTGAGAAGCGGCAACGGACGAGGACGTGGATCGTCGCGGCCGCCGCGGCGGCGGTCCTGGTGGCAGCCCCGGCCGGCGGGCTGGTCGGGCACGCTGTCGGCAGGCCGGACCCGACGGAGGCGAGCGTGGCGAAGATGCGCCAGGCCGACGCCGAGCGGGACGCGCAGCAGATCGTCGAGCTCACCGAGCTGGCTCACCGGACGGGCGAGGAACTCGCGCCGATCATCCGCGCCGTCCGGCAGGACGCCGAGGCGGGGCGCACGCCCGAGCGGGCCCAGGTCGACAAGTGGCAGCAGACCATGCAGCGGCTGATCGCCCAGTTCGCCGACCCACCGTCGGGCATGACTGCCACGAACGTCGCCCGTGGTGGGCTACGCAGCGCCGTCGACCAGGCGGCCGTAGCGGTCGACTCGGTCGCTCTCGCGCTGGCCGGTCCGACCACGGGGCGGGCGGAACGGATGCAACTGGCCGCCCGGCAGGCGACCCTCGCCGTCACCACGTGGTCGGTTGCCGCGACCCAGCTCGACCAGGTCAACATCGACGCCGGACAGGGCCACCAGCACGTCCACCTCGATGTCGGTGAGGTGGAGGGTGCGCTCGGTCCGGACGGTTCGGCCGAGGGTGCCGGCGGCTGACCGCCGCGACGTCGGGCGGTCGCGTCCGGCATCTGATCGTGGTCCGGGCTGACCGCCGGATCCGTTGTGGTCGGTAGCGATCAATCGTTGTCACGGTCCTGACTCGGTGATCGATTCACGTCACCTCGACACTTGCGAATCGGTATCGCGTCCGATGCATAATGGGCAACGGGCTGCGCGCGTCGGGGCAGGGACCAAGTGATCTGCCGACTTCAATGGAGGCGCCTCCATGGCATTGATTCCGGCGGTTGGTGCAGGTTGTAGTGGGCCGTCGACCTCACCACCACGAGTCGAGCCCCCGGGAACGGTCAATTCCGAGGTCGAGTGGGACGGCTTCGACCCGGGTGCCTACGTCCAGCACAACTACTCCGTCCTGCGCGACGATGATCGCGAAATCCTCTGTCGGATAAGAGACTTCTTCGGCGGCGCGAAGATTGCCGGCACACACTGCGTCGACGTCGGATCGGGCGCGAACCTCTACCCGGCACTGTCGCTTCTGCCATTCGCGCGCAGCGTCGAACTCTGCGAATATTCCACGGCGAATGTGCGCTGGTTGCGTAACCAGATCAACGGCTATGACGAGTGCTGGGACGCGTACTGGCAGGTGTGTGCGGAGCACTCGGCGTACGCGGCGCTGCCCGACCCCCGTGGCCATCTGGCCCGGGTGGGGCGGGTGTCGCAGCTGAGCGTCTTCGACCTGCCCAGACGGGCCTGGGGCGCGGGCACCATGTTCTTCGTGGCCTGCTCGATCTCCGCCGACCGGGCCGAGGCGGAACACGCGATCGGCCGGTTCCTGGCCGCCCTGCGTCCCGGGTCGCCGTTCGCCGCCGCGTTCATGCTGGGCTCGAACGGCTACCGCGTCGGGCAGCACTGGTTCCCGGCCGTGCAGCTGCACCGCGCGGAAGTGGTGGCGAGCATCGCGGCCGGTGCGTACGACGTGGACATGCACGAGGTGCGTCCCAGGCCCGCGCTGCGGGACGGATATCTGGGCATGCTGCTGGTGACCGGACGCAGCCGCGGCTGACCTCGCCCCATTGCCCGCTCCGGATTCTCGAACCCGGGCCCACCTGCGCTCCTGTGTCGACTGACTGCTCCGGGAGATCGGTACGCGCGGCCATTCAGGTGACGCTGCGGCAGGGATACGATGATGGGTGCACGTCATCGTGGATCATCGTGGGCCAGGCAGAATCAGCAGCTCCGTTTCGACGACTACAGCAGACGGTGGTGGACCATGCGGATGCAGCCGCGCCAGGAGATTCTCGACATCTGGCGGGCCACGGTGCGCAGCTGTCTCCGCAACGGCGAATGGGATTGGGGCGGTCGGAGCGGATCCAATTCCATCAGCGACGCCGAACAGCTGCTGACCATGCTGCTGCCGGCGACCAAGATCCCGGTGCTGTCACTCGACGATCCGGACCGGATCGACGAGGAGGTCATCGAGGCCCTCGGCGCGATCGGCGGCGCGATAGAGATTCCCCGCCGCCTGGTTAAGATCATGACCGAGTACTTCGTCCGTTACACCGACGACAGTGGTGCGCCGACCTTCGGTGGCGGCAGCTACCTGAACCCGGTCCAGGGCGGTCCGGACCTCACCGACGAGCAGCGCTCCATGGACGTGGTCGACTCGTTCGCGGTGTCCGTCACGCTCACCCTGGCGACCATCGGTTTCGTCAAGATCTACCGGCCCTCCACCCAGCGGGCCGACCTGCGTGCCCAGTTGGACAAGCTGGAGGAGATGGCCAGCCTCCGGCTCACCGCGGCCATGGTCGGTCTACTCCGTAGCTTCAGCACCTCGGTCTTCGCCGCGACCGACGAGTTCGGCGTCCGGCTCTGCGACATGGTCAACCAGGACGAGTTGCCGCGCCGCGAGGTCGTGGCCGCGCTGCGGGCGCAGTTGCGGGACACCATGGCGAGCCTGCGCAACGTCGTGGTCGGGTCCGGCCAGGTGACCGAGGACCTGGACAACAGCGAGATGCTCTTCGAGTGCGGCTGGTCGTGGGGAACGATCGCCGGCGCCGACGAGGTGGAGACGACCGAGCCGATCGGCGTGCAGCGCGAGGGCTCGGCGGAGAACGCCCCCTATCTCTACTTCACCGTCATCGCGGTGGACGCCATCGACGATCTCAACTCCGAACGTACCCGCCTGCTCGGCCTGCTCAACGAGGAGCAGCAGCGGCTGTTCCGGATTCTCCAGCTGCGCTGGGAGTTGACCCGCCGCTACTGGGCGACGGTGGCGACCTTCGGCAACCGGCGCCGGTGGCCGATCGAGGACATTCCCTGGCGTACCACCGACGGTGACCGGACCGACTACTACACCCTGCAGGCCACGTCGCTGGCGGTGAAGGGACTGGTGGCCAGCGGCCGGGGCGGTGACGAGGAGTTCGGGCGGATCGGGAACGTGCTCGTGGAACTGGCGCAGCGGGGCCGGATCACCCGGCGCGCCTCGCCGAACGAGCCCGCGTTGGTCGTGCACGCCCCAGGCAAGCAGGTGACCCTCAACGACGCCACCTCGAAGCCGATCATGACATGGAACGTCAACGAGTTCTCCACGGTGCTGCTGCAGCGGGCCACCACCGTCGCCGGCCTGCTCAACAGTGCCCGGCGCCGCAGCGAGCTGCTCGAACTCGCGGACGAGGTCTGGGAGCACCTTCTGCTGCGGCGCATCCCCGAGGGTCGACACCGGGGGCTGTGGGATCACGCCGGAGGCGCGTTCCCCGAGTTGGCTCCGTTGCCCGAGGCACCCTCCTGGTACCTGACCGAGCGGGTCGTGCAGGCTCTGGTCAACGCCGGTCAGCTGCTCTGGGAGCGGCCGTTCCCCCGAGCCGGCAGCCTCGCCACGTACGCCCAGGATCTCATCGACGAGGCCGAGTACGTGTTCGACCGTGAGCTGATGAGCGGCACGTTCGCCGGTGAGGCCATGCAGCGCGTGATGCGCAGCATCCGGGCGACCCTGCGCCGCGCGCAGTCGCTCGTGGACGACCAGCCGGGCACGTCCGCCGCGCTGGCCAGCACCCTGCTGCTCCAGCTCAACGACATCACCACCGGCCAACAGAAGGCCAGCGAGGGGATCTGAATGCTGGTCTTCGTCACGTCGCACAAGGGTGGCACCGGACGCTCGGTGACCGCGGCGAACATCGCCTACCGCAGCGCGCTCTCCGGCCGTTCCACCTGTTACCTGGACTACGACTTCGGCTCGCCGACGGCCGGCATCACGTTCCAGATCCCCCAGGCCACCAACGGCATCGAGGGTGCCGGCCCGAACGGCGGTGGTCTGCACCGGTACCTGCGCGGCGAGATCCCGTCCCCGGAGCAGTTGGACGTGTGGGGCACCTCGGAGCGGGTCAGCCTGCGCCAACGACCGACCGGATCGGGCTCGCTGGTGCTGCTGCCCGGGCAGCGTAACGGCAGTGAGTTCGGCTTCACCGCCGACATCGGCCGGCGCTGCGCCGAACTCTTCCTCCGGCTGGAGGAGGAGTTCGACCTGACCCTTGTGGATCTGAGCGCCGGTCGCTCGTACGCCAGTCAGATCGCGCTGGCGGCCACCGCCAACCGGACCCTGCGCAAGGTGACCGTGCGGTGGCTGGTCTTCCACCGCTGGACGCCGCAGCACGTGATGGCGGCGGCGGATCTCGCGTTCGAGGCCGGCGGGATCCTGGCCATGGGTAAGGAGTACGGCCATGAGCCGGACCGGCTACGGGAGTCACTGCGGTTCGTGCGCACCGCGGTGATCGACTCGCGCGGGCCGGAGGTGGGACACCTCGACCTGGCGCAGCAGGCGTTCCTGCGCCGGTGCGACGCGGAACTGGGCGAACTGGCCCGCAGGAAGGGCACCGGCCGCACCACGCTGCTCGGCGCGGTGCCGTTGGACCCGCTGCTGCAGTGGCGCGAGCAGCTGATCTCGGACAACGACGTGCAGACCAAGATCGCCAATGCCAGGACCGTGGACGCCTTCGTGGAGCTGACCGAGAAGCTCTTCGACGAGACCGCATGGGAGACCGTGTGATGAGCGTGGATGTCAGGTTTCAGGAGGCAGCCGCGGTGCGTCGGACGGAGAGCGTGCCGTACTCACACCTGTCGGTCGAGTTGGGGCACGTGTACGCCGAGGACTTCGGCGACGGATGCCGGGACCTACGGCGCAAGTTCGCCCGGATCGCGGACTGGGCGCAGGCGATCCCGGCGCTGGGCCGCCGAGGGCTGCGCCCCCACCGGCAACCCCGGATCAGCACTTGTTTCCTGGTCGACGACTACTTCCACCGGTTCGCCACACCGCGCGAGGTGATCCCGCAGGTGCAGCAGGCCGCGGCGGAGCACGGGCTGGTGCTCGACTACGTGGCCCGCGAATCCAGCTTCGCCCGGTACGACGACGTCGAACTGGCCCGGCTGGTGGTGGACACGCTCGTCGTGGAGCCGCCACGGCACACCACGGGCAGCCGCCCACCACTGAGCGAGTCGGGCTGGCTGTCCAACGGCAAGCGGTCGCCGGGGCACGCCGACGCGCCCGCGATGACGCTGCCGCTGCCGTGGTCCCCGCCGTTGCAGTCCGGCGACGCGCCGCACTCCATCTTCGTCGACATCGAATTGTGGTCCGACGAGCCGGACCGCCGGGTGTGGGCCTGCGCGCTGCTCGCCTCGGTCTGGCAGATGACCCGGCTGGGCGTGCTGCGGCACCGGGGGCAGACGATCACCCAGCCGTACCAGCTCCCGCCCGACGAGCCGCTGCCGACCGACTGGGACCGCCTACCCGCGATCGTGCAGCTGAACCCGGACGCCACACCCTTCTGCGGGTACCGCACGGTGACCCTGATGGACACCCGGTACCTGCCGGTCGAGTTGGCCGTACGGACCATCCTCGGGCAGGTGGCGGTGCCACCCGCGGTCGCCCGGCAGGTCGCCAAGCGGGCCGGCAGCGAGGGTCTGGAACTGCCCGACGAACTGGTCGACCGGCTGAGCTACGTGTTCATCGGGGAGTGATCAGCCGCGCGGCGCCTGTGCACCGCGCCCGATCCTGCGGTCCGCCGGGCCACGGTTGGCGGTCGAGAACGGTTCGGCGACCGTGGCGGACCCGCACGGCTGGCTGACCGCCGCCCGGCCGGCCAGGTCTCGCAGGATGGCCATGTTGCCGACGGTGATCTGATCGCGGATCCAGTTGACCGAGGACTGCCACTGCCGGCTGAACCCCGGTACCTGCTCCAGGCGGTCCCAGATCGGCCGCAGCCGTGGGTCGACCCGGGCACCGGGCAGCCACAGGTGCAGCAGGTGCTCCAGCACCGGCCGTAGCCGTTCGATGTGCTCCTGCGTCGAGCCGGCCCGGGTCACCGCGGCCTCCACCAGGGCGGACAGCATGGTGAGCAGCCAGTCGTGCAGGGCGAGATCCTCGCAGAGGCCGGCGACCGCCGCCGGCACGTCCTGGGGGCTCACCGTGAGTCGCACGGTGCGCAGCGTCGGCGAGTCGACCGCGACATCGGCCGTGGCGTCGGCACCCGGCTGCTGGTGCACCTGCGCGGTCCACCGCAGCCGGGTGCGTGCCGCGCGCAGCGGCGGACGCCGGTCCAACAGGTCGGACATCTGCACACTGTCCAGCACCCGGCCGGTGATCGCGTCCAGGTTCAGCACGTCGGCGGCGTTGCCGTGCAGGAAACCGTTCGTCAGATCGTCCGCGTCCAGCTTGCCGACCGTCTCCAGCACACCCGAGTTGGCCAGGTAGTGCGACCACGGTCGGCGGCGCTCGCCGGCCACCACCTGGATGATGGAGGAGGCCTGCACGATCCGACCGCCGGTGATGACCGCCCGGGTGACCACCGCGCCCACCCCGCGCAGTTGGCGGTTCTTCGCGCTCGGCAGCCAGCAGTCCACACCGGTACGCACGTCGGGCGACACCGCGTACAGCGACGGTCGCCGGGAGGTCAGCACGGCCTCGCCCTCCACCAGGCTGAGCACCTCGGCGCTCTGGTCCTGCGCCAGCGCCGTGCTGTGCTGTAGCAGGCTGGTGTGCACCTCGCCCACCGTGAGCATGGTTCCTCCGCATCGGCACCACGGGGGACACCGGCGGGCATGGGCCAGCGGCCGGTGACCGGACCGAATCCGTCCCGCGGCCATCATAGGCCCATCCGTGGCGGGAAAGCCGATATGTGCCCGGGCGGCGGGCCTCACGGGTCCGATGGATGTGACGACGACTGATATTTTGAAGAATGCGGTCGCCAGCCACCCCTGGAGTTTGCCGTCGATGAAGGTCTACATTTCGGCCACCCAGAAGGACCTGTTGGAATACCGCGCGGCCGTGCACGCGGTGGCGCGTCGTCTGGAGATCGAAGACGTCGCAATGGAGGCGTACGGGGCCGACGTGCGCCCGCCTCTGGAACGCTGTCTGACCGACGTCCGCCGATGTGATCTCTACGTCGGACTCTTCGCCTGGCGCTACGGATACCGCCCACCGGGCCAGGAGTCCTCGATCACCGAACTCGAATACCGCGAGGCACTAGCGGCCGGCAAACCGTGTCTGATCTTTCTGCTCGCCGAGGACATGCCGTGGCCGCCTGACATGATCGATCGCAATCGGCAGCAGATCGTGGCGTTGCGCAACGAATTGAAGGAACGCCACCTGTGCGCCTTCTTCTCCAGCGTGGACGACCTGTCGGCGAAGGTCACCGTGGCGCTTGCCGACATGCGCAGCGGCCGGTCACCGGCGCGTGAGCCCGGCGACCCCGACACCCACCTGCCGGAGGCGGTCCGCAGCCAGTACCACAAACAGCTTCGGCTGCGGTACCAGGCGGTGCCGCTGGACGCCGTGTCACCCCGACCCACGATCGGCTACCTAACCGTCGGCCTGTCGAACGTGTTCGTCGAACCACGGGTGCACGAGGACGCCCGGCCGGAGATGCCGCTGGCCTGGTGGCGCTGGGCGGGCGCCGGCCCGGACGGTGACCCCGGCGCGTTGCCCGGTGTGGTGGATCCCAGGGACGTGGAGCGGCTCTGGGAGGAGTACGCGGCCAAGGAGGCGTCGCCGCTGTTCGACGTGGTCTGCGATCCGGCCCGGCGGGCCATCGTGCTGCTCGGCGATCCCGGCTCCGGCAAGTCGGCGGCGGCGCGTTACCTCGCCCTCGCGCTGGCCGGGGTCTGCGAGGAACCCCGGCTGGCGGCGCTCGACCGCTACCTTCCCGTCCTGGTCGAGCTGCGGTCGTACGCGGCGCATCGTGGTGACGGCCGGTGCGACGGCCTGTTGGACTACGTCGGACACCGGCACCAGCAGGGGTTGGCCGGCATCGACCGCGACGTGCTGGAGGCGTACCTGCGGCAGGGTGGTCAGGCGCTGTTCCTCTTCGACGGGCTCGACGAGGTGTTCGATCCGGCGCAACGGGAGGAGATGGCCGCGCAGATCGCCACCTTCGCCAACGAGTACCCCGGGGTGCGTACGGTGGTCACCTCGCGGGCGGCCGGATACCTGCGGCACACCTTCGCCAACGCCGGGTTCGACCACTTCACCCTGGAGGATCTCGACGACGAGCGGATCGCGCGGTTCCTCGGCAACTGGTACCGGTACGTGATGCCGACCCCGTCGGTCGAGGCGGACCGCCAGCGACGGCAGATCCTCGACGTGGTGCGGCGGTCCCGGGCGATGCACGAGATCGCCGGCAATCCGCTGCTGCTGATGCTGATGGCGATCGTCGGCCGGGACCGTCCCCTGCCCCGCAACCGTCGCCGGCTCTACGCGCACGTCACGGACGTGCTCATCTCCGAATGGGACGTGACCAAGCAACTGCGGGAAAGCCACGGCGACGTGCCGCCGCTGGATCCGCAGGCGAAGCTGCGGCTGCTGCGCCACCTCGCCTTCTGGATGCAGTGCCGGGAGTCGGGACCGGCCGGAAATTACATCGAGGCGGACGAACTGTCGCGGATCTTCCGCGACCACCTGGTGGAGTTCTACGGTTTCGAGAACGAACGCGCGCACGCCATGGCGTACTCGATGATCGACAAATTGCGCCAGCGCAGCTTCATCCTGGAACGGTACGGACTGCGCCTGTTCGGGTTCGTGCATCGCACGTTTCTGGAATACTTCTGCGCCGAGGAGATCGTGGACAGGTTCGATCACGACCCGGACACCTGGGGGATCGACCAGTTGCGTGCGCTGTTCCGCGAGAACTGGGCAGATCCGTCCTGGCGGGAGGTGCTGCGGCTGGTCGCCGGGGCGCTGCCCGCCGAGGTCGCCAACGATCTGGTGACCCTGCTGGCCACCCAGGTCAACCGGCCGTGGCCGCCGCTGAATCTGGCCGGTCCACCGTGGAACCTGGTGCTGGCCGCGCAGTGCGTGGCGGAGGCACCGCAGCCGGCCGGGCTGGCCGGTGCCGGCGAGGCGGTGCTACGCCAGGTCGTCCTCCTTGTCGAGCACGGCATCTCCGCCGACGACCCGAACGTCGTCGAGGTGACCGAGCAGGAGCTGCTCCCGTCGATCCGGGCGCTCGGACCACAGTGGCCCGGCCGGGCCGTCTTCCTGCACTGGTACCGCCGCCGCGGGGTGCGTACCAGCTGGCTCTCCGGATCGACCTTCGCGACCCGGTCGGCGGCGGTGCTGTCCACGGCCGACGAGCAACTGGAGGAGGTGCTGGTCCGGGAACTCGGGCAGGCCCGCCAGCGGCAGGCGCGCATCGCGCTGGTCGCCGGGCTGGCCGAGGCTGCCGGGAGGCTGGACAGCACCACCCGCAGCCGCCGGCACTGCCAGGAGCTGCTGCTCGCACAAACCCAGGCGAAAGGCTCGACCGCGGTGCGCCAGGCGGCCGTACGCGCCCTGGTCGCCAACTTCGGCGCGGGCGGCGATCTGCTCGTGGTGCTGCGCGACCTCGCCGCCTCTCCCGACGCGGCGGTCCGGGCTATCGCCGTGCAGTCCCTCGGCGGACGGGCCGAGCTGACCGACGACGTTCGGCGGCTGCTACTGACGCGGGCGACCGAGGACCGGGACACCGGCGTGCGACGGGCCGCCGTGGCGGTGCTCGCCGCACGCTGCCTTCACCTGCCCGACGTCACCGAGACGCTGCACCGGCTGCTGGCCACCGACAGCGATCCCGGCGTGGTGCAGTCCGCGTTGCGCTGCCTGCTCAGCGTCGCCGAGCAGAGCGAGACGGCCCGCGGGCGGGCCCTGTCCCGGATCACCGGTGATCCGCACGAGGGGGTGCGGCGCTGCCTGGTGTGCGAGCTGCTGCCGGGGCGGGGCGGCACGGAGGGCACCGAGCTGCTGCTCAAACTGGCCGGCTCGGATGCCTCCGCGCGGGTCCGTGCGGTCGCCGTACAGCGGCTGGTGCTGGTCAACGACCCGGACGGGCGGTGCCGGGACCGACTGGTGGACCGGATCGAGCAGGACGAGGACGCCTCGGTGCGGGCGGCTGCGGTGGTGGCGTTGGCCGACCGGTACCGGGTGGCCGACAGCGGGTGGGAGGTGGCCGCGCGGGCGGCGCGCACCGACGACGACGCGACGGTGCGGCTGGCCGCGGTCCGGGCACTGGCCGAGGCGTACCCGGATCACCGCACCGGCGAGCTGCTGCTGGAACGGGCCCGTCAGGATCCCACCGCCGGTGTTCGCCTCGCCGCCGTCGACCTGCTCACCGGCCGACCGCTGCTCGGGCCCGCCACGCGGGACCTGCTGATCGGCCGTGCCGCCGAGGAACGCGATCCGATCGTCCGACTCCGCGTCACCCGCAGCCTGGCTCGCCTCGGTGATCCGCTCGACCCGGCGGTGGTGGAATGCCTCGCCGAGCAGGTCCGGCGGGATCCCGATCCGAACGTGCTGCGCGCCGCCGCGCAGGCGCTGGCCCGGCACGGCGGCACCGACGGACTGGTGGAGACGCTGTCGCGGCGGGCTCGGCGGGACAGCTACGCCGGCATCCGACTCGCCGCCGTGGAGACCCTCAGCGCGTACGGCGATCCGGGCGTGGTGACCGACGTGCTGCTGGAGTGCATCGAGTCCGACACCGACCCTGCGGCCTTCGACGCGGCGGTGTGCTGCCTGATCGCGCGCGGCGAGACCGCCATGGCGGTGACGTTGCGGCTGATGCGCCGGCTGGCCGACCGGGATCCGGCGATCCGGGCCCGGATCGCGGCCGCGCTCGGCGAGCACTTCGGCAACGACCCGGAGGTCCGGTTGCTGCTGGTGGGGCTGGTGCGCGACGATCCGGCGCTGGAGGTGCGCCGCTGCGCCGCGGCGCAGCTCGCGGCCAACCTGGCCGACCGGACGGGGGTGCGGGAACTGCTGATGCGGCTGGTCGACGACGAGGACTGGGAGATCCGCCGCACCGCGCTGCTCGCGCTGGCCCGACACTACGGCGAGGACACCCGCACCCGGCCGTTGCTCGTCCGGCTGGCCGGTCAGCCCGACCCCACGGTACGTGGCCTCGCCGGTCAACTGCTGGCGACGCTACCCAACACCAGCCCGGACGACTTCCCGTGACGCACCGCCACGGCGACGGTGATCAACGGTGTGGCCGGTGTCCCGCGACGGACGCGGCCGTTAGGTCTCATCCGACCCCGGCATTGGTGGCCGCCGCAGCGGCCGGATAGACCCGGGTCTCGGCCGCCTTGACGGCTACCCAGAGCGTCTGCCCGGGCGTCAGTCGAAGGTGGGCGGCGGCGGCCGGGGTGATGTCGGCGGCCACGGTGACCCGGCCGTCGAGCTGCACCCGCAGGTTGTCGCCGTGGCGTTGCACGCCGGCGACGGTGGCCGGCCAGGTGTTGCGGGGGCTGCCCTCGGGGCGGTGCGGATGCAGCGCCACGGCCGACGGTGCGAAAGCGACGAAGACGTCTCCGTGCTGCCGGTCGTTGGTGACGAGCGTGAACCCGTCGGTGATCAGGACGAGGTGCCCGTCCGCGTGCCCTCGGTAGAGGTTGAGACCGACCAGACGGGCCACGTAGTCGGTGCGCGGCTGGGCGGTGACTGTCGCGACGTCGCCCTCCTGCACCACCTGCCCGTGTTCGATGATGACCAGCCGGTCGGCGAGGACGACGGCGTCGATCGGGTCGTGGGTGACCAGCAGCGTGGCACCGGCGTGGCCGGCGAGGTGGTGTTGCAGCCGGGCGCGGGTGTCGAGGCGGGTGCGGGCGTCGAGGGCGGCCAGCGGCTCGTCGAGCAGGAGCAGCGCCGGGTCCACGGCGAGGGCGCGAGCCAGGGCCACCCGTTGGGCCTGTCCGCCGGAGAGCTGTCGAGGCTTGCGCCGGGCGTGGTCGGCGAGCCCGACCCGGACCAGCCAGTCCGCTGCCCGCTGCCGGGCCCGCTGCCGGTCGAGGCCCTGTCGACGTGGCCCGAACGCGACGTTGTCCAGTGCGGTCAGGTGCGGAAAGAGCAGGTAGTCCTGAAAGACGACGCCGATCGGTCGCTGCTCGGTCGGGGTCCAGATCCGCCGGCCGGGATGATCGAGGTGGCGACCGGCGAGGCTGAGGTGCCCGTCGGTGAGCGGAAGCAGACCGGCGAGGGCCCGCAGCGCGGTCGTCTTGCCGGCGCCGTTCGGCCCGAGCAGAGCGACGACCTCGCCGGGGCGGATGGTCAGCGGCAGGTCGAGTCGGAAGGTGCCACGGTCCACGACGAGGTGGGCGTCGAGCACCGCACGGCCGGGTGATGGCGCGCCCGGCGGGATCGGCTCGACATCGGGGGAGTTCGGATCGGCGGTCACGAGCTGCCGAGCCAGCGGTCGCGGAGGCTGGCCAGGATCACCACCGAGACGGTGAGCAGGACGAGACTGAGCACGATCGCCGCCTCCAGGTCGGTTTCGAGGGCGAGGTACACCGCGAGCGGCATGGTCTGCGTACGGCCGGGGAAGTTGCCGGCGAAGGTGATGGTGGCGCCGAACTCGCCGAGCGCCCGGGCCCAGCACAGCACCGCTCCGGCGGCGATGCCCGGGGCGACCAACGGGAGCGTGACATGGGTGAAGGTGGTCCACCGGCCCGCGCCGAGGGTCGCCGCAGCCTCCTCGTACCGGACGTCCGCGCCGCGTAGCGCGCCCTCGACGGCGATCACCAGGAACGGCATCGCGACGAAAGCCTCGGCGAGCACGACACCGGCGGTGGTGAACGGCAGGGTCACCCCGAAGGTGCTGTCCAGCCAGCCGCCGAGGATGCCCCGCCGCCCGAAGACGAGCAGCAGAGCCACGCCACCGACCACCGGCGGAAGCACCAGCGGCACGGTGACCAGGGCCCGCACGAGGCGGCGGCCCGGGAAGTCGACGCGGGCGAGCAGCCAGGCCAGGGGCACCCCGAGGACGAGGCAGAGCAGCGTGGCCAGGGTGGCGGCCTGCACGGACAGCCGTAGTGCGGTGAGTACTCCCGGCTCGGTCAAACGCTGGGGGAGGGTGCTCCACGGCGTACGGATCAGCAGGCCTGCCAGCGGAAGTAACAGGAAGAGCAGGCCGATGGCGGCGGGCAGCAGCAACGCGACGGGTACCTGACCGGTGCGCCTGGACCGTGGAGATGGCGCGGACCGGGCGGGTGCGACGGCCACCTTGTCAGGCTGGGGCATCGGCTACGGAGCCTGGAATCCGGCGGCGGCGAGGACGGCCTGACCCGGGCCGGAGAGCACATGCTCGACGAACGCCAGGGCGGCCGGCTGGTTCGGGGCGTTCCTCAGCACGACGATCGGATAGTCGTTGACCGCTCCGGCCGACTCGGGGAACTCGATGCCGTCCACGTCGTCGTCGGCGGCCCGTACGTCGGAGCGGTACACCAGTGCCGTGTCGACCTCGCCCAGCCGTACCTTGGACAGGGCCGCCTTGACGTCCTGTTCCAGCGTGACCGGGGTGAGTTTCGTCCCGGCGGCGTCCAGGGCCCTCGCTGCCGCCGCGCCACAGGGGACCTGTTCGGCGCAGAGCGCGACCTTGACGCCCGGCTGGGCCAGGTCGGCCAGGCCGTTCACCCCGCCCGGGTTGCCGTCCGGTACCGCGATCACGAGCTGGTTGCGGACGAAGACACGCGGATTGCCGTCACCGTTGCCGGCGTCGATGACGGTCGTCATGTTCGCGGGGGAGGCGGAGGCGAAGACGTCCGCCGGGGCACCCTGGTTGATCTGGTTCGCGAGGGCGGAGCTGCCGGCGAAGCTGAAGGTCACCCGGACGCCGGGATTCGCCGCCTCGAAGTCCTCGCCGATCCGGGTGAACGACTCGGTGAGCGACGCGGCGGCAAGCACCGTGACGTCGCCGGTCACGGCACCACCCGGCGGCCGCGCGTCGGTGGTCTCGCCACCGCCGCAGCCGGTGAGCGCGACCGTCAGCAAGGCGGCGAACAGGGCCAGGCGTCGGGTGGTCACGAGCCGTTGCTCCGGCCCGCGCCGGTCGGCGGTCGCTCCACGACGACAGTGGTCGACTTGATCACCGCGATCGCCACCGAACCGACCGACAGTCCCAGATCGTCGACGGCCTCGCGGCTCATCAGCGACACCACCCGGAACGGGCCGGCCTGGATGTCCACCTGGGCCATCACGGCGTCCTTGCGCACGGCGGTGACGATGCCCCGGAGCCGGTTGCGGGCCGAGGACTCGTCGGCCCGGTCGTCCGGGTCGCCGGCCTGCGTCCGCACGAAGGCGGCCAGCGCGACGCCGTCGATCACTCGATGTCCCTGCTCGTCGCGCCCGGCGGCGAGGCGGCCGGCGTCCACCCAGCGGCGCACGGTGTCCGCGCTGACCCCCAGCAGCTCGGCCGCCTCGCCCATGCGAAACATCGTCACGGGAGGCACCTTACGCCATGCAGTTGCGAGGTCAGAAGCGGAAGTGGTCTAGAATCTGCGGCCGCAGGGTGCCTGAGTGATGCCGCAGCTGCCGCTGCTGACCGCGGGCCGCCCACTCGGTCGGCTTCCCGGTTCGCGCGTGGAGGGGAGGACGGGCCGGTCCCGTCTGGACGCCGCATCGTCGCATCGGGTCACCTGCACCCGGGCGCTGTTTCGCGACTATTTCGGATCGATCTCGGTCAGGGTCTTGACGATCTATGTTAACGCTAACAGCATGGAGGCTCCGTAACGCTCGCGTCTGGAGCCCCGCCATGCAGGTGTCTGCCGGCTCTCCTGCCCCACGCCCACCACGACGGATCCCCCTCGTGACGGCCGGTGTGCTCCTCTGTGCCGCCGCCATCTCCCCGGGCGGCGCGGCTCAGGCCGCCGACGAGTGGTCGCCTCCGTCGTCGTACACCTCCACCGACCGAGGGGACGGCACGTACCGGGTGCCGTTGCTGCGCGCCGACGTGCCGGACATCAGCGTGGCACGGGTGCCGGCCGCCGAGAGCGCCGAGGGCCGCGACGTCTACTACATGATCAGCACGACGATGCACCTCAGCCCGGGCGCGCCGATCATGAAGTCGTACGACCTGGTGAACTGGGAGATCGTCAACTACGTCTTCAACCGGGCGAGCGTCGGCGACGCGTTCTCGTTGCGCAACGGGCAGAACTCGTACGGGCAGGGCCAGTGGGCCTCGTCGCTGCGCTACCACGACGGCGTCTTCTACGTCGTGTTCAACACGAACAACCTCGGCGGCGCGTACCTCTACCGCACCGACGACATCGAGAACGGGTCATGGCAGCGCACGGCGCTGGGTCGCGGCCTCCACGACCCCTCGCTCTTCTTCGACGTCGACGGCACGCCGTACATCTTCCACGGCTCCGGCGGCACCAGCGCGGTACGGCTCAACGCCGACCTGACCGCGATCACCGCGGACTACCCCAACATCTTCACCGCGGCCGACTACGCCGGGCAGCCGTTCATCGGCGGGTTGTTCGAAGGCGCGCAGTTCTACCACATCGACGGCTGGTACTACGCGGTGATCATTACCTGGCCCTCGGGTCAGGGGCGGCAGGTGGTCATGTTCCGCTCCCGGGAACTGCTCGGCCGCTACACCGCGGCCGGCGGGGTGAACAGCTACGAGGCGCGCGGCGTGCTCAACTCGAACGGATTCGCGCAGGGCAGCCTGGTTCCCATCGCCCGTGACGGTGGGACGACGGACTGGTACGGCATGTTCTTCCGGGACACGTTCCCGATCGGCCGCATCCCGGCGCTCATCCCGGCGACCTGGTCCGACGGCTGGCCGACCTTCGGCGACAACGGGCTCGTGGCGGTCGACGGCACCTTCGCCAAACCGATCCGGCTCAGCCCTGCCGAGGAGTTGTTCGCCCGGCAGCAGAGCATCGTGGTCTCCGACGACTTCGCCAACGACGCGCCACACCGGCCCTACCTCGACGAACAGTGGACCGTACCGCCGGGAAGCGCGGCGGAGATCGCGCCGAACGGGTCGCGACTGGACCTGGCGTGGCAGTGGAACCACGCTCCGGACAACCGGTACTGGTCGCTCACCGACCGCGCCGGCTGGCTGCGGCTGACCGCCGGCACGGTGGTCACCGGCGACTACGTCTACACCAAGCTCGCCAACCGCGCCGAACTCGCCTGGTTCGAGGAGGCCCGCAACACCCTGTCGCAGCGCACGTTCGGGCCACGGCAGTCGGTGGAGACCAAGATGGACATCTCCGCGATGGCAGACGGCGACGTCGCCGGCCTGGCCGCCTACAACCGCGGCTTCTCGTACGTCGCGGTCAGGCGGACCGGCGGCGTCAACACCCTCGGCGTGGTGAACCGGGGCCAACCGTTCGCCGTCGACCTGGACCAGACGACGCTGGAGAACTTCCTGCCGGGCAGCACCGTGCCGCTGGGCGAGGCGACCGAGGTGCACCTGAAGGCGGACCTCGACTTCGCCGCACCGACCGGCCAGCTCTGGACCACCTTCCACTACAGCCTCGACGGGCGCCAGTGGTCCCAACTGGGCAGCCGGGTCGGCCCGCAGACGCTCGACGGCAGCCTCGCCCACTTCATGGGGCACCGGGTCGGCCTGTTCAACTACGCGACCCAGCAGACCGGCGGCCACGTCGACTTCGACCACTTCCTGCTCAGCGACACGCTGACGGCCCAGGGCCGGCCGCTGGACACCAGCCGGCTGGACGCCGCCATGGCGTACGCCGCCGCGCTGGACGAGGCCGACCATCCGGCCGACGCCTGGGCGACGATGCTCGCCCGGCTGGCCGAGGCCCAGGCGGCGCGGGACGGCGGGTTCGGCACCCAGAACCAGATCGACGCACCGGAGCGGGCGCTGAGCTACCAGCTCGCCCGGCTCGGCGTACTGCGAGCCGAACTGCCGGTGACCGTCGACGTACGGGCGCGCTGTGTCGCGGGCCGCGCGCACCTGGCCGTGCAGGCCCGCAACGACCATGACGCGCCGGTCGACATCGTGCTGGAGACCGCGTACGGCGCCCGGTCGGTGCCGGACGTGGCCCCCGGTGCCCACGCGTACCAGCAGTTCAACGCCCGTGACTCGGCGGTTCCCGCCGGCACCGTGACCGTCCAGGTCATCGGAACGGTGGACGGCCGGACGGTGGCCACCGTGCGTACCACCAACCACCCGGCCGCCGACTGCTGACCCGCCACGGCGACCACGGCTGGACGGCACAGGCCGGCCGCGCCCGAACCCCCGGATCCACCGCAGTGATCAAGGAGGATGTCAGTGACACATCGCGTGCGAAGGGCCGCCCTGCGCAGGGCCGCCGCTGTCGTCACGGTCGGGCTCATGCTGGCCACCGGGCTCGTCGCCACGTCGCCGGCCCAGGCGGACGACACCGATCTCGTGGTCAACGGCGGATTCGAGGACGGTCTCACCGGCTGGTTCGTCAACAACGGCAACGCGACCGACAGTGCCACCCTGTCGCTCACGGCGGACGCCCATTCGGGGTCGAGCGCCGTGCTCGTCACCAACCGGGCGACCACCGGGTCCGGCCCGATGCAGGACCTCAGCGGCCGGGTGCAGGCCGGGCAGACCTACGCCCTGACGGCCCGGATCAAGTACGAGAACCCGAACGGGCCGGCGACGAAGCAGTTCTTCGCGACGATGCACTACGGCGGGGCGACCTACACCAACCTGGTCAGCGTCGTCGCCACGAAGGGACAGTGGGCGCAGTTCGACGGCACCTTCACCATCCCGGCCGGGCAGAACGTGTCGACGGCGCGGCTGTTCTTCGAGACGCCGTGGACGAGCACGCCATCCTCGGACCCCGAGGTGCACCTGATGGACTTCAAGCTGGACGGCGTGTCGGTGGTCGGCGCCGCGCCGCCGCCCGCCCCGTCGAAGACGATCGAGGTCGTCGGCAAGCTGCCGGGCGAGCACAACCCGTTGATCGGGCACAAGTTCGGCGCCGACGGCTTCGGCTTCGTGCACGACGGCCGGGTGTACCTGTACCTGACCAACGACACCCAGGGCTACGCGCCCGACCCGGTCACCGGTGTCTCGCCGGGCATCAACTACGGCGACATCAACCAGATCACGGTGATCTCCTCGGCGGACCTGGTGAACTGGACCGACCACGGCGAGATCCAGGTCGCGGGCCCGAACGGCGTGGCGCCCTTCACCGCCAACTCCTGGGCCCCCGGCATGGCCAGGAAGGTGGTCGACGGCGAGGAGAAGTTCTTCCTCTACTACGCCAACAACGGCAGTTCGAGCAACGTGATCACCGGTGACTCGCCGCTCGGCCCGTGGCGCAGCGAGCGCACCAGCACGCTGATCGACGGCCGTACCCCCGGCGCCGAGGACGTGGCCTGGAAGTTCGATCCGGCGCCGTTCGTGGACGTCGACGGGGAGCCGTACCTTTACTTCGGTGGTGGTCCCGCGTCGACGAGCATGCCGCCGGCCGAGCGTTTCAACAATCCGAAGAACCTGCGGGTGATCAGGCTCGGTGACGACATGGTGTCGACCGAGGGCACGGCGGCGGTGGTGGACGCGCCGGTGGCCTTCGAGGCGGCCCAGGTGTTCGAGCGCGACGGCAGGTACTACCTGTCGTACTCGTCGCACTTCGGCGGCAACGACTTCGGTGGCAACCAGACTCCGCTGCCCGGCTACCCCGGCGGCGGTCAGATCGGCTACCTGATCTCCGACGACCCGATGGACTGGCCGAAGGAGACCTACGCGGGCGTGCTCTTCCCGAACCAGTCACAGTTCTTCGGTGCCGGCACCGGCGGCAACAACCACCAGTCGGTCTTCGAGTTCGAGGGCAGGTACTACTTCACGTACCACGCCCCGACGTTGAACAAGCGGATCAACGGCACCACCACCCAGGGGTACCGCAGCCCACACATCCAGGAGTTGACCTTCAACCCGGACGGCACCATCCAGCAGGTGGTCGGCACGTACGCCGGTGTCGACCAGGTCCGCGACCTCGACCCGTACCGGGTTCTCGAGGCGGAGACCTTCGGCTGGAGCAAGGGCATCGCGACCACCAAGGTCGCCGGCGGGTCCGCCCAGTTCGGCGACGCGGCACCGAACCTGGTCGTGCGTGACATCGACAACGGGGACTGGACGGCATTGTCGTCGGTGGACTTCGGCGACGGTGCCCGCAGCGTGACCGCGAAGGTGCGGCCGCTGGCCATTGGCGGTTCGATCCAGATCCGCCTGGGCGGGGTCACCGCGCCGGTGGTCGCGACCCTCCCGGTCGACGCGCCCCTCGGCGAGTGGACCGAGCTGACCGCCGAACTCGAAGGCGTCGCAGGGGTGCACGACGTGTACTTCACCTACGCCGGACCGCAGGGCGCCGACCTCTTCGAACTGGACACCTGGGACTTCGAGACCGGAGCCGGAGCCGAGGTGTCGGTGACGGTCAGCGCACAGGCACGGTGCGTGGGTGGTAACGCGTACGTGGCGGTGCGGGCGCGCAACGACCACGACGCGCCGGTGGACGTGGTGCTGGAGACGGCGTACGGGCAGCGGTCGGTGACCGGCGTGGCACCCGGCGCCAACGCGTACCAGCAGTTCAACACGCGCACCCCGGCCGTCTCCGCCGGAGTGGCGACCGTTCGGGTCACCGCCGAGGGTGTCGAGGGCACGACCGTACGCACCGTCGAGTACCCCGCCGCGGAATGCGGCGCCTGACCTGCCGTCCATTCACCAACGACAACGGAGCACCGGATGAGCACATGGAATCGCAAGCGGTTGGTCGCGGCGGGGGCTGCGGGCGTCCTCCTGGTCGGGTCGGCGGCGCTGCCGTCGCCGGCACAGGCCGAGCCGGGTGACAGTGGCGAGGTGGAGGTCACCGTCGACATCGAGGAGATCCAGGAGCCGGGAGTGCTGGCGATGTCGATCGCCGGTGACTCGGTGGCGTTGACCGAGGACGGGTCGACGCTGCTGGTACGCCAGTTCGTAGGCGGGCTGCCGACGGTGACCGTCACCGACATGCGTACGGCCGACGAGCTGCCCGAGGGCGCGGCGTGGGCGGTGCTGGGCAACGCGACCGACTTCGTCGGCAGCGCCGGTCAGGCGCCGATCGGTGCCGAGCATCTGGGCTGGCGGCCACGGTTGCTCGACGGCGGTGACACCGGCCTGGTCAGCGCCGGCGAGGAGGTCGTCACGGTGCTGGACGAGCCGACCCAGCCGGGGAACAACGTGGGTCTGGTCGACCAGGAACTGCTGGTCTCGACGTTCGACTCGGGCGCGGTGACCGGGGACGCGTACTCGGTGGACGCGGAACTCTTCCTGCGCACTCCGGCGGACGTGGCGGCCGGTTCCTACACCTCGACGGTGACGTTGTCCCTGTTCGAGTGAGGGCCGCCGCGGTGGCCGGGCCATCGCACCTCCCGGGGGTCGTCGCTCGGCGGCCCCCGGGTCATTCCCGTCCCGACCACGAAGGACTGTGATGATCCGATTCCTGCCGCGCTGGGCAGCGGTGCTGGTCACGATGTCGGCCATGATGCTGCCCGCACCGGTGGCCGCGTCGGCGCAGCCGACCGGTGCGACGGTGACCTGGGCGGTGCAGCCGGCGGACGCGCGGGGCCCGGACGGCCGTCGGTGGATCGAGCACACACTGGATCCGGGTACGGTGCTGACCGAGCACCTGGCGGTGCGCAATTTCGGCGACGCGCCGGTGGTGTTCGCGTTGCAGGCCGCCGACGGTTACCTGACCGACAAGGGGCGGTTCAACATGCTGACCGCCGGCCAGGAGTCGGTGGACGGTGGAACGTGGATCACGCTGCCCGAGACGGTGACCGTCGAAGCGAGACAGACGACCGTGGTGCCGTTCACCATCACCGTGCCGCCGGACGCGACGCCGGGAGATCATCCGGCCGGTGTCGCGGCCACGGTGACCAGCGCCGGTGGCACTGTGGCGGTGCAGAGCCGGGTCGGGTTCCGGGTGATGCTGCGGGCCAGCGGCACGGTCACCGCCGCGGTCACGGTCGAGGATCTCACCGTCCGGCACGAGGGGTCGTGGAATCCGTTCGCCTCCGGCGGCGTCCACCTGACGTACACCGCGCGCAACAGCGGCAACGTCGCGGTGACCGGTGCCGGCACCGTGCGGGTGGGCGAGCTGTTCGGCCTGACCGGCCGGACCGTGTCCACCGCCGTGCCGGAACTGCTACCGGGCGACAGCAGACAGGTCGAGGCTCACGTCGGCGGGGTCTGGGGGCTGGGTCGTTACTCCACCACCGTCGAGGTGACCCCGGCGGTCGTCACCGGTGACCCGGCCGACGCCCAGGTCCGGCCGACCACCGTCACGGTCACCGGGTGGACGGTGCCATGGCCACAGCTGGTCTTCGGGGTACTTGTCGGCATCCTGCTGCTGGGCTGGCTGGCCATCGCCCGGCGGCGTCGCCGGCGGCTCGCCCGGATGCTGGACCAGGCCCGTGCCGAGGGCCGCGAGTCCGTGCTCGCCGCCGACTGATCCGGGAACCGACAAGTGGACCGTCACCCAACAATCGGCCAGCGCGGCCAGAACTTTTCCCATCTGAACAAAAAGATGACGACCTATTGCGGAAAGCGGCGTCATCGCGAGGATGATTCGATGCGTCATCTCCCTCGGGCTCACGGCCGCGTCGCCGCCGGTCTGCTCGCACTGGTCCTCGCCGCCGGCGTCGTCCTCCTCGGACCGGCCACGCCAGCCTCGGCGCACGGCACCCTGGCGACGTCCACCCCGGCCGAGGGCGCCACCGTCGACGAGGCCGTGACGGCCGTGCAGCTCTACTTCACCGAGCGGGTCCGCGAGGACGCGTACTTCACCGTCACCGCGCCGGGCGGTGCCCGGGTCGACAACGGCTGGACGCATGGCGAACCCCGCGAACTCGACCGCCCGGTGCGGGAGTACTTCCTGGTCGACGGGGTGTTCGAGCCGCGCGAGTACACCACCGGTTTTCCCGCGGTGGTGGCCCTCGCGCACCTGCCCGCCGCCGGTCAGTACTCGGTGAGCTACCTGTCGGTGGCCTCCGACGGTGACCCGGTACGCGGCACGGTCACCTTCCGGTACACCGGTAAGCCGACGGCCGCGCCGCCGGACTGGCAACCGCCCACCGGCCAGCCGGATCCGTCGCTGATCGCCGCCACCGAGCAGCACGGCGACACCGGATCGCAGCCGGCGTCCGGCGATGCCACCCCGTCGCGCCGACGGCGCCGGTCCCGTCGGTCGCCGCCGCGCCACCCGCCTCCGACGACTCGGGCGGCATCGGCGCGCTGGGCTGGGCCGCACTGGTAGTGGCCGTGGTCGCGGTCGCCGGCTTCTTCGCCTGGCAGCGCCGTCCGGCTCGCGTCGACCGGAGTCGCACGGCGGCACGCCGGTCCGGTGCCACCCGACCTCGCGCCAGACCCACCACACGCGGCAAGGAGGCCGTACCACGGCAGCCGCCACGGGTCGCGGCGGCACCGCGGCAGGCCCGGCCGCCCGGCGAGGCCGCAAGGCTGCCACGGTATCGGCGGCGGCCCCGGCCCAGCGGGCGGTGACCACCCCGGTGGCACCCGCCGAACCTGCGGAAGCCGCCGCCCTCGCCGCGCCCGGGACGCCAGCGGATCGCTCCGCGTCGACCCGCTGGTGGCACCGGGGCGATACCCGGCTCGCGTTGCTTGTCGGTGGACTCGTGCTGACGTTGGTGGCCGGTTTCGCGCTCGGCCGGATCAACACCTCCGACGAACCCACCTCCGTGGCGCAACCGCCGGGCGCGGCAGCGGGTGGTGGCAGCCGGGACGCGGCGCAGGCGGTGTCGGCCGGCGACGGGCACCAGCACGGGCCGGGAACCGGCCCGCACACGCATCCGGGTGACGGCCAGGACGAGGCCACCGGTACGACCGTGAGCGCGGCCGGGTACACACTCAAGCCGGTGCTGCGCTCCCAGCCGGCCGGCGCGACGACCGACTACCGGTTCCGGGTGGTGGGGGTCGACGGGCAGCCGGTGACCCGCTTCGCGGTGGTGCACGACAAGCCGCTGCACATGATCGTGGTCGGCCGTGACCTCGGTGGATACCAGCATCTGCATCCGACGATGGCGGCGGACGGCACCTGGAGCGTGCCACTGGAGCTCACCCGACCCGGCGGTTACCGCATCTACGCGGACTTCACCGTCACCACCGCCGACGGCCGGGGGTTGCCGCTGGTGCTCGGCGTCGACCACGAGGTGCCGGGCAGTTACCGGCCGGCCGGACTGCCCCCGCCGCAGCCGCAGACGACCACCGGGCCGTACGCGGTGTCCATGGCCGGCACGCCCACCATCGGGATGACCGTCCCGCTGACCTTCCGCGTCGACCGCGCCGGGACGACCGGGCCGGTGCGGATGGAGCGTTACCTCGGCGCGTACGGGCATCTGGTCGTGGTCCGGGAGGGTGACCTGGGGTTCCTGCACGTCCACCCGGAGCCGGAGCTGGTCGACGGTGCGGTGAAGTTCTGGCTGACCGCGCCGAGCACCGGCCGTTACCGGGCGTTCTTCGACTTCCAGGTGGACGGGAAGGTGCACACCGCGGCGTTCACGATCAATCTGGCCTGACGTCCTCGTCGACCCGGACATCCGCCGGCACCGGATCATCGGCCGCCAGGGCGGCACCACGGGCGGTCCGCCAGTAGAGCACCTCCCGCCCCGATCGGCGCTTGGTCACCATGCCCGCGTCGAGCAGTATCCGCAGGTGGTCACCGACCGCGCCCAGGGACAGCCCGGTGAGCGCGGCCAGGTGCGAGGTGCTCAGCGGTGTGCCCAACCGGACCAGGATGGCGGCGCGGTTCGGACCGATGAGCCGGTCCAACCCGTCCGGCGTGGGCGGGGACACCTCGGCGAGGATGCCGCTGGCCGGGTAGACCATGCCGAACCGGTCCTGGTCCCACACCACCCAGCCCTTGGCGCAGTGCGCCGGGACGAACACCAGTTGTTCGGCCCGGTCGAGTGGCAGCGGCGCGGCGGGATGGTCGTTGACCTGGAGCCAGCCGTCGCCCAGCCACCGCATCCCGGGGTTGAGGTCCGCGAACAGACCCGCCCATCCGTGGGCGCTCAATCGTGCGGTACGAGCCACCACGTCGGCCCGCAGCCGGCGCTCCCGCTCGGGCCACTCCGGGCGCACCGTGTGGGTCCAGACCCAGTCGAGCAGGTACCGCACCTGCTCGGTCAGCCCGTCGTGGCACAGCACCTCGGCCAGTGGCCCCGGCCGGGTCGCCCGCAGGTCGGCGCGGATCCGCTCGTCGGAACGGGCGGCGACGACGGCCAGTTCCTCGGCGAAGGTCGGCGTCGCCGTCGCGGGCGGCAGGGTGAGGAAGTCAGCGATCCACCGGGGCGCGAACGCCGCCGCCAGCAGCGCCGGAAGCACCGGCCGCCGCGCCAGCATCCGCTGGTACGCCGCCAGGTGCGGTCGCTGCCAGGAGCGTTGCCACGGGTGGCGGGGGAGGTGCAGTGCCTTCAGCGCGGCCACCGTGTCGGTCATCGGCGAGATGACGAAACGACTGCCCGCCAGCAGATCCACCGGCACCCGCCACCGCGACATGTTTCGCCCCCAGCCGTAACTCTACGCCGCCGGCCGTCGACGCCCCGACGATCGTCGGCGTGAGGACATACTCGGAACTGTTCGCCGTGACCGAATTCCGCAACCTGTTCGTGGCCAACTGCGCCGGCATCGCGGCGCACACCACGTCGGCGCTGGCCCTCGGTTCGCTGACCTACGCCGTTACCGGTTCGGCGCTGCTCACCGCACTGAGCATGTTCGGCGCGCCACTGGCCAGCGTGCTCGGCAGCCTGACGCTGCTCTCCGCGGCCGACAGCCTGCCGCCGCGTCGGGCGTTGACCCTGGCCGCGCTGGTCGGCCTCGCCGGTGCGGTGCTGCAGGCCGTTCCCGGTCTGCCGCTGTCGGTACGCTTCGCGGTGATCCTGCTCGTGGCGTACGTCGGGTCGGTCACCGGCGGTGCCCGCTGGGCGTTGATCAACGACATCCTGCCGGCCGACGCGTACGTGCTGGGTCGGTCCACGATGAACGTCAGCGTCGGCGTGATGCAGATCGCCGGTTTCGGGGCGGGCGGTCTGCTACTGGTCTGGCTGAGCCCGTACCAGGTGTTCCTGGTCGCCGCCGCGTTGCGTGCCCTGGCCGTGGCGGTGACCTGGTTCGGATTGCGGGAGCGGCCGGCACGGGCCGGCGCGCGGACCTCGACCACCCGCACGATGCGGATCAACCGGGAACTCTGGGCGGACCCGGGACGCCGATCGTTGTACCTGAACCTGTGGCTGCCCAACGGACTGGTGGTCGGCTGCGAGGCGCTGTTCCTGCCGTACGCGGGCGACCGGGCCGGGTTTCTCTTCGCCGCCGGTGCCGTCGGCATGCTCGCCGGTGACGTGTTGGTGGGGCGGTTCCTGCCGGCCACCGCGCGGCAGCGGTGCGTGCTGCCGTTGCGGCTGCTGCTGCCCGTGCCGTACCTGGTATTCCTGATCCGTCCGGAGCTGCCGGTGGCGATGCTGCTCGCCCTGGTCGCCTCGGTCGGCTTCGCGGTCTCGTTGCCGTTGCAGGAGCGGCTGATCGCCTGCTCCCCGCCGCAGAACCGGGGCCAGGTGCTCGGCCTGCAACAGAACGGGATGCTCGCCGGTCAGGCGGTCTTCGCGGCCCTGGCCGGTACGGTCGCCGACCTGCTGCCGACCCACCGCGCGGTGGCCGTGATGGCCGGGTTGTCGCTGCTCACCACGCTGCTGTTCACCCGAGGGCTGCGGCGGACCGCGCCGGTGCCGGTCGCACGGAACCGGCCGGTGCCCGCCGACGTCCGATCGGCATGAGCATTCGTCGAAGCGGGCGACTGGCGGTCGTCCCCCTGCTGTTGCTGACCTCCGCGGCCTGCGGCCAGCAGGCCGGTGGCACCGGGTCGGGAGAGGCGGACTCACCCGAGCGGTCCTACTCCGCCGACACGGTGGTGTTCCGGATGGAGCACACCGGGGGGTTCGTCACCCCGGCCATGCTGGCCACCCGCGTGCCCACGGTGAGCGTCTACGGTGACGGCCGGGTGATCACCCAGGGGCCGGTGCCGTTGATCTATCCGGGCCCGGCGCTGCCCAACCTCCAGGTGGGCACGATCAGCGCCACCGAGGTGGAGGAACTGCTCAAGGCGGCCCGGGCCGCCGGGGTGGGCGGCCCGGCGGACCTCGGCACCCCGCCGGTCGCCGACGCCCCCACGACCCGGTTCACGGTGCTGGGTGACAACGGGGTCGAGGAACTGGAGGTGTACGCCCTGGCCGAGTCGGGCGGGGCGCAGACCGGGCTCACCGCCGAGCAGCGGGCGAAGCGGGAGACGCTGCGGGAGTTCGCCGACTCGCTGAGCGTCGAGTCCGGTCCGCTCGGCGACGCGCAGACGGACACGCAGCCGTACGCGCCGACTGCCGTCGCCGCCGTGGCCGAGCCGTGGGTCGCCAACGCCGAAGCCGGCGAGCAGCCCGAGGTGGCCTGGCCCGGGCCGGCGCTGCCGGGTGCCGAACTCGGCGAGGGCCTGGGTCTGGGTTGTGTCACGGCGACCGGTGACGAGGCGAAGCAGGTGCTCACCGCCGCGGCGGCGGCGAACGCGGCCACCCCGTGGGTCTCAGACGGCAAGCGGTGGACGGTGGCCCTGCGACCGCTGCTGCCCGACGAGACCGACTGCGGCGACCTGGTCGGCAACCGCTGAACCTGGTCCGGGCGGTCGGTCACCGGCCGCCCGGCCGCCTCCGGCGGGTTGCTGGCACCGGCCGGTTAGGCTGCCGCGCGATGAGCAAGAGGTTGTCTCGCATCCTGGTCTACGGGGTCCACGGCTCCGGCAAGTCCACCCTCGCGCAGCGCCTGTCCGAGCGGCTCGGGCTGCCCTGGTACCCGGTCGACGACCTGCTCTGGGAACCCAACTGGGTCGAGGTGCCGGTGGCGCGGCAACGCAGCCGGATCGAGACGATCTGCCGCCGGGACCGCTGGATCCTCGACGGGGCGTACCACGGTTGGCGGGACGTGCCGCTGGCCCGCGCGGACCTGGTCGTCGGCCTGGACTATCCGCGTGGGTTGTCCTTCCGCTGGTTGCTGCGGCGCACGCTGCGCCGGCTGTCGACCGGGGAGGAGATCTGCAACGGCAACCGTGAGTCGCTGGGCAGCGTGCTGTCCAGCGACTCGGTCCTGATGTGGCATCTCACCGAGTTCGGTCGGGAACGGCGACGGCTGCGAGCCTGGCACGGCGACCCGAGCGGACCGCCGGTGCTGCTGCTCGACTCCCCGGAGGCGCTCGAACAGTGGCTGGCCGGTCTACCGCCCCGGTGAGAGGTCGACGTTCGGCGGGCGGGCGGCGCTACGGTGGGCGGATGGACGAACTCGTGGCGCTCTACCTGGAGGGTGACACCTCGGGGACCGTCACCGGCACCGCGCCACGCAGCGCCGTACGGGCCGCGAACCTGCCGCACGCCGCGACGGCGGTGTTGCTGCGCGACGAACGGGACCGCGTCTACGTCCACCGCCGTACCGACACGAAGGACGTCTATCCGGGCATGCACGACGCCCTCGCCGGCGGTGTCGTGCTGGCCGGCGAGGATCCGGCCGAGGCGGCGGCCCGGGAACTCACCGAGGAACTCGGCGTCACGAACTGCGAGATCCGGCCCTGCCTGCGTTACTGGTACGCCGACGCGCGCACCAACTACCTCGCGTACGTCTTCGAGGCCCGCTACGAGCGGGACCGTTGCGGCCCGGTGGTACATCAGCCCAGCGAGGTCGCCGACGGCTGGTGGCTCGACCTGACCGAGCTGGTCGCCCGGCTCACCGACCCGGCCTGGCCGTTCGTCCCCGACGGGCGGGTCACCCTCGAGCACTACCTGCAATGGGTCACACCGTAGGTCGAGCTTGGCCGATCGTCGCGCCTGCGGTGGCGGCAGCGATGAAGATGGGCCCATGGGGCGGTTCCTCCGAGGGCGCGTGGAGACGACCAAGGAGATGCACCGGACGACGCGGTACGAGATCTTCTTCGATCTGGTGTTCGTCTTCGCCCTCACCCGGATCACCGCCTACATGGCTGGTCACGCCTCGCCGTTGACTCTGCTCAAGGGCCTGGTCGTCCTGCTGCTGCTCTGGATCTCCTGGCTGATCTACGCCTGGCTGGGCAACCAGGCCCGCGCCGACATCGGGCTGATCCGGGCCGGCACCACCGCCGTCATGGGCCCCATCTTCCTCATCGCCGTGGTCATCCCGAACGTCTGGGAACCGAGTCCGGGCCCGCGCCTGATCCTGGTGCTGTCGTACCTCGTGGTGCGGGTGGTCCATTTGGCGCTCTACCGCCGGGCGGCCGAGGGCGATCGGCGGCTGCACCGCACGTTGCGCATCTACACCGCGATCACCGCGCTGTCCTGGATCCCGCTCGTCCTCGGTGCCGTGCTCGGCGGTGAGGCGCAGTTGCCGCTCTGGACGGCGGCGGTCGCGGTCGACTTCGCCGGCGGTCTGATCGCCTCCACGCTGAGCGGGTGGCCGTTGCGCAGTTCGGAGCACTTCACCGAACGGCACGCCCTCGTGGTGATCATCGCACTCGGCGAGACGCTGATCTCGGTCGGCACCGGTATCGGCTCCGAGATGATCAACGGGCCGGCCCTGCTGGCCACGGTGCTCACCCTCGTCGTCACGGTCAGCCTGTTCCGGCTGTACATGCTGAACTCGGTGGCGGCGGGCGAGGCGCTGATGACCGAGCAGGGGCCGCGACGGGACCGGCTCGCCGCCAACGCGTACAGCGGCGGCCATTTCGCGTTGATCGCCGGGACGATCTACCTGGCGCTCGGGGTCCACGCGGTCATCGCCCCCCTGGCGCATCACGAGCCCTGGGCTGCTGCTGGGTCGCGCCTGCCCTGGACCTCGGCCGCCGCGATGTTCGGTGGGGTCGCCCTGTATCTCGCGGGTGAGGTGCTGTTCCGTGGGCTCAGCGTCCGATCGGTGACCCCGGCGCAGCTGCTCGCGCCCGCGGTGGCCCTGGCGCTGCTGCCAGCCGGGCGGTACCTGCCCGGCCTGGTCGCCCTCGGCCTGCTCGCCGCCTTCCTCGTCGTGCTCGTCGGCTACGAACGCGGCTTCGGTGCCGGCCGTGGCGCCAACCCTCCCGCCGCCAGTACGAGGCGCGACCCGGGGAAGCGCTGACCCCGGGCCCGCGCATCAGGGGTCAGAAGCCGAGGGCCGACCTCCCGCCGACCACCGGCAGGCGCAGCTCGCTGCGGTGCGGTGCGACCCGCAGCCGGGTGCCGCCCAACGGCAGCAGGGTGTACTCCTGGTCGGTGGAGAAGATCACCAGACCGATCCGGTGACCGGCCGGGAAGACGTGGTCCTTCGGCTCCAGGGTCCACCGCAGGTCGTACCGGCTGCCCTGGCGCAGCGGATCGGTGCGTGACGCACTGCGGCGGTTCTGTGGGTCCATCCAGCCCCGGGTCACCACAGTCGGTGCCGCGGTGGAGCCGGTGGGCCCGTAGTCGACCAGGTACGCGGAGAGGTTGGCGTCCGGCTTGTTGTCGATCGCCAGCCGCAGCCGCAGCTCCGGACGGCCGGATACGCGGACGTCCCGGGTCAGGGTGGGGGAGAGATAGGCCAACCGGTGGGGACTGGGTGTGCCCGGATCGGCGACCAGGGTGTCCGGGTGGATGGTGCGACCCTCGTCGACGAAGCGGTGCTCGACGGCGCGCTTCGACGCCCGGGCGGTGGTGAGCGTGCCGACCGGGGTGGCGTCGGTGGCGGCCAGCCGCAGCGCGACCTCCCGGCTGGCCGGGTCGGGCCAGTTGGCGTACGTCGCGTAGGAACGGTCCTCGCGTTGCACCACGGCGGTCGGCTCGTCCATGATCCCGTTGGGCACCTGCCACAGCCAGTGGTCGAACCAGCGGTTCTCGGTCTGCTTCCAGGTCCAGGTGCGGCCGTCGGGCAGGGTCACCGAGGCCGTGTTGCCCGGGCCGCCGTGCCCGCCCTGGTGCAGCCAGATCCGGCGTGGGACGTGGTGGCGGGTCAACTCGTCCCACCAGCCGGCGAAGTGCTCGGTCTTCACGTTCCAGTCGTTGAGGCCGTGAACGACGAGCACGCTGGCCCGTACCTTCCGGGCGTCGAGGTGGTCCCGGTCCCGCCAGAACGCCGAGTAGTCGCCGGTGACCCGGTCCTGTCGGGCGGTCAGCTCGGCGATCTCGTCAGCGCAGCGCCCCTCGGCCCGGGCCTGGCCGGCGGTGAACCCGGCCAGGACGTCGGTGTCCTCACCCTGGTAAGTCCCGGGCGCCACCACCAGGCCGTTGGCCCGGTAGTAGTCGTACCAGCTGCTGATCGCGGCCACCGGCACGATGGTCCGCAGCCCTGGGACGCCGGTGGCGGCGACCTGGTTGGGCAGGGTGCCGTTGTAGGAGACGCCGGTCATGCCGACGGCCCCGGTGGTCCAGTCGGCGGCGACCGGCGCGCCGGCCGCGTCGAATCCCTTCGCCCGCCCGTTCAGCCAGTCGATCACCGCCCGGGTGCCGAGCGTCTCGGCCTGGTCACCACTTGTCGGGCAGCCGTCGGAATCGCCGGTGCCGACGCTCTGTCCGAGCACGACCGCGTAGCCCCGGGGCACGTAGTAGTCGTCAAGTGAGCCGGGCAGGTTGGCCTTCGCCGTCGCCCGCTGGACCGTCGCGCCGGACGTCCGTTGGCCGGACCGGCGGCCGACCTCGTTCTGCGGCAACTCGTCCACCAGCACGCTGGGGTACGGTACGTCGTACCAGACGTCCTTGCGGTACGGGCTGTGCTCGAAGATGACCGGCACCTTGAAACCCTCGGTGGCGGTCTCCCGGGGCCGGGAGATGTCGATCGCCACGCGGTCGAGGCGGCCGTCGTGGTCGGTGTCCACAGCGGTCTGAACGTACACCCGTTCCTCGATCGCGTCGGCGAGCGAGAACACCGGTTGGGTCATGCCGTCGACGACCACGATGCCGGGTGTGGTGGGTGTCGGCCGCGCCACCGCCGGAGCCGTGTTCAGCGTCAGCGCGCCGGACAGACCGACGCCGAGTAGTGCCAGCAGGTGGGGGGAGCGACGCACGGGCGTCTCCCTTCGGTGGCCGGTGTCCGCCAGGGGGATGGCGAACATCGATCACATGCTATGTCGTGCTGACCCGGAATGCGATCAAGACATTTACATCTTGCGATGTTATCGCTCACAGGATACCTTGCGGAGGCAGGAGCGAAGGGCACGCTCCGACGTCCCCCGCCCGGTCGCTGACCAGGCGAGCCGAGGCGCGTTGCGCCGGCTGACGGGCACTGCGGGCCCCGTGCGGGACGGGTCACGCCGCCGGTCCAGGACGGCTGACAGCACGTCGCGGGAGCCGTGGCACACGTCGAACGACCGCCGCCCGGGTGCGCCCACCCGGCCTGACCACCCGGACCGGCGTCGCACCGTACCCAGGCGTGTCCCGCGGTACGCCGGCCGTCCCCGGCAGCCACCACCGCGATACGCCGCACCGCCGCGCGTCCACAGCGGGCGCGGAATGGAGTCACGATGTCCAGGCGTAAATCGATCTTCGGACCGGTCGCGCTCGCGGCGCTCATGGTGCTGGCTGCCGCCGGCACGGCGCTGAGCGCGAACCCCGGCAGCGTCCCGGCCGCGCAGTCGGGCATCCTTGCCGCGACCGCCGGCTGCGGCAAGGCACCCACCCTGCGCAGCGGTACGCACACCATCCAGAGCAGCGGCAAGAACCGCAGCTACATCCTGCGGGTGCCGGACAACTACAACAACAACCACCCGTACCGACTGGTGTTCGGGTTCCACTGGCTCAACGGCTCGGCGACCGACGTCGCCACCGGCCAGACCGTCCAGCGCGACACCTGGGCCTACTACGGCCTGTTGCCCCTGTCGAACAACAGCACCATCTTCGTCGCGCCACAGGGCCTCAACAGCGGCTGGGCCAACTCCGGCGGCGAGGACGTCACCTTCGTCGACGACATGCTCCGGCAGATCGAGGGTGACCTCTGCGTCGAGACCACGCAGCGCTTCGCGCTCGGGTTCAGCTACGGCGGTGCCATGAGCTACGCCCTCGCCTGCGCCCGGCCGAACGTCTTCCGCGCCGTAGCCGTCTACGGCGGCGCGCAGCTGAGTGGATGCAGTGGCGGCAGCCAGCCGGTCGCCTACTTCGGGGCGCACGGCATCCGCGACAGCGTTCTCAACATCTCCAACGGGCGGTCGCTGCGGGACCGGTTCGTCCGTAACAACGGCTGCACCGCGCAGAGCCCGCCGGAGCCGTCGCAGGGCAGCCTCACCCACCGCAGCACCACGTACTCCGGCTGCGCGTCCGGCTACCCGGTGGTCTGGGCGGCGTTCGACGAGGGACACATCGCCGCCCCGCAGGACGGCGCACCCGGCGACAGCGGCTCCCGTACCTGGCTGCCGGGCGAGACCTGGCGCTTCTTCACCCAGTTCGGCGGCACCACGCCGCCGCCGAGCCCGACCACGCCGCCCCCGAGCCCGACCACGCCGCCGCCGGGTGGCGGGGCGTGCCGGGTCACCGCCGACGTCAACGCCTGGAACACCGGGCTGACCGAGCAGATCACCATCACCAACACCGGCAGCTCCACCATCAACGGTTGGTCGCTGGTCTTCACGCTGCCCGGCGGGCAGACCATCACCGGCGGCTGGAACGCCAGCTACTCACCGACCTCCGGGCAGGTGACCGCCCGCAACGTGTCGTACAACGGCACCATCGCCCCGAACGCGTCGGTCGGCATCGGCTTCCAGGCCACCCACACCGGCAACACCGCCGAACCGGGTTCGTTCACCCTCAACGGCGCGGCCTGCACCGTGGGCTGACCGGTACGGCCTGTCCGGGCGCGGATCCCACCCCTGTCCGCGCCCGGACCCGGCCGCCGATCCGGTTCCGGGCCGCCGACGAGGACGACGAGTTCTATGCTCCGCACGTGCCGCTGACCTTCCCTTCGCACCTCGCGCCGGTGGGGGTTTTCGGTCTCCAGTGGTCGAGCGTCACGGACGTCGCCTGGTGGACCGTCTCGGATCTGGCGAACACCCTCGTCGGTGCGTTGCTCGCCGTCGTGCTCGCCGCGCGCCTCGGCCGGCGGGAAGCGGCGAAGGTCGGCGTCTGTCGGGTCGCACCGTCGCCTCGCCGTCCGGCGCTGTTCTGGAGCGTCGCCGCGCTGGTGTCCGCCGCCGGCCTGGCGCTCGTACCGCTGCTGCCCGGCGCCAGCGCCCTCGCCGCGACGATTGTCCGGTCGCTGCACGTCGCTGGTCTGGCTCTGGTGGCCGGTGCCATCGCAGTCCGGATCCGGTCCCGGCGACCCGGTGCGGGTCACGGGCGGCCGGCAGCCGACGCCGGATCGTCGCACGCACCGCATGCAGGTGCTGCGTCGAACTGCCGCCGCGTCAGCGATCCGGCTGGATCGGGAAGCGGCCGCGGCACCACCGCCAGTGGCGGCCAGCCGTCAGGTGGTCGATGACGGCGCGTTGCAGCACGGTGTCGCGCGGCAGCTGGTCCAGCGGAGTGGTCAGGGTACGGAACACGAACCGCACCACTTCGACGTCGGCGTCGAGCCCGTCCGGCTCCTGATAGGGCTCCAGCTCGAATCGTCGCTGGAAGCGGACGATGTTGGAGTCCGCTGGCAGGTATTCGCGCAGCTGCGGGTCGAGCAGCCAGGAGCCGCAGGCGAAGGCCGTGTAGTGCTCGTCGGGGAAGTGGCGTGGGAAGAACGCGCGGGCCTCGTCGAGTGACGCCTCGACCGCCGCCGGGGTCAGCGGCCCCGAGTCGGGGATGTGCAGTTCGATGGCGGTGCCGCCGCGATGGTGCTGGAGCCGGCCGAGTTCGTAGACGCTGCCGCGCGCGTGCAGCGTCAGCCAACTCTGCATCACCGACCAGCCCTCGCCCTGCATCCGCCGGTCGATCGCGAGGTTACGACCCAGGTCCGCGAGGGTCAGCCAGGAGACGGTGTCGGGGACACCGTGGTCACGGTGGTACTCCCGGGCCACCTCGACCAGGGCCAGGTACGTGTAGACGTAGAGGTGCCGCCAGGCGGGGCCGCGCTCGCGGGGCAGCGCCGGACCGGGCGGCAGCCACTCGTGGCCCCCGAGATCGGCGCGGACCAGGGCGATCGAGCGGTCGAGCAGCCAGCGCAGCTCGGGGGTCCACTGGGTGGAGTCGGGGTCGGGCCAGCCCGCCAGGATCTCGGCGGCGTCGTCCGGTCGCACCGCGAGCCGGTCGAGCAGCGCGGGTGCGTCGGCTCGGGCGGGCACCGGCGCTGACGGGCGGTCGCCGGCGAGCCGGTGCACGCGGTCGATGTCCCCGACGGGTACGCCGAGCCGGGTGGCGATGTCGTCCAGATCCACGCGGACGACAGTAGCGACCGGTGCGGCCGCCGCAACAGGCCCCGCCCGCGCTGCCCCGAGTCCTGGTCAGGGGTTGGGCGGGGTGACCGCGATGATCAGGTGGGCCGGCTGGTCACTGGCGTTGCGGTAGAGGTGGGCCAGGCGTGAGTCGAAGGTGACGGCCTCACCGTCGGTGAGGGTGTACGCCTCGCCGCCGATGTCGGCGACCACCTCGCCGCTGATGACGATGGCGCACTCGGTCGAGGGGTGTGCCCACGGCTCGGCCGAGCTGGCGTCGCCCGGGGCGAGGTGGGCCTGGAGCACCTCCAGATCGCCGCGCCCCGGGGTCAGGCGCTCGTAGGTGATCTGGCCCGGGGGAGCGGTGAGCAGGCTGCGGCTGCCGGCCCGGCTGATGTGCACCGCCGGCGCCTCCGGTTCGGAGAACAGTTCGGCGATCGAGGTGTCGAACACCTGCGCGAGCTTGCGCAGGGTGGCCAGGCTCGGGTCGGTCGCCCCGTTCTCGATCTGACTCAGCAGGGCGGGTGACACGTCGGCGGCTGTGGCGAGCTGCCGCAGCGTGAGGGAGTGCTGCTGGCGCAGGACGCGGAGCCGGTCACCGAGCATGTGAACCTCGATCCGATAACAGTGTGGCTAAAAATGTTTGACCAAGCTACACGGCCCTGTTTAGGGTGGTCAAACAAGGGCCGGCGCTGTTTGGTACTGGTAGACAAGCCGCGTCCAGACACGAACCGGACGAATGCGAGTCCGGCCTACATCCAACCCTGCGACGACGCACCCCGAGAACCCGACGCACCCCTGAGAACCCGGAACACCGTCACCGGCCGTCTGGGCCCGGCCGGTGGGGGTGCCGCCGGACGTCGATGCCCCGCGGATCCCGCGCAGCGGGCCGCGCCATACGAAGGTAGGAACAGCATGTCGGTGTCCCCCCGCCGGCTCCGCACCGGAGCGCTCGCTCTGGCGACGCTGGCCGTCATCTCCACCACCGCCTGCACGGCCGGCGGCAGCGGTGGCAACGCGAACAGCGGCGAGGCCAAGACCCTCACCGTCAACACGTCGTTCGTGCTCAAGACCCTCGACCCCGGCCGCGTCTACGAGGCCACCGGTCTGACCGCCGTGCACGCCCTCTACGACACCCTGCTCACCTTCGAGGGCTCCGATGTCGGCAAACCCGTACCGGCGCTGGCCGAGTCGTACGACGCGTCCCCGGACGCGAAGACCTTCACCTTCAAGCTGCGCTCCGGGGTGACCTTCGCCGACGGCAGCCCGCTCACCGCCGACGACGTGGTGTTCTCCCTCAACCGGCTGAAGAACATCAAGGGCAGCCCGGCGGTCACCGTGAGCGAGTTGAGCGTCAGCAAGACCGACGACAGCACCGTCGTGGTCACCTCGGCCACGCCCAACCCGAACGTGCCGGTGGTGCTGGCGATGCCCTCCACCGGCGTGCTCAACGCCGAGGTCGCCCGGGACAACGGCGCCAAGGACGGCGCGGACGCCGCGCAGGGCGACACCGCCCAGCAGTACCTCGACACCAACTCGATCGGCAGCGGCCCGTACGTGCTCAAGTCGTACGAGCCGGAGTCGCAGGTGGTGCTGGAGGCCAACCCGAACTACTGGGGCGACAAGCCGCAGTTCGAGCGGGTGGTGCTGCGCAACATGGACGTGCAGACCCAGAAGCTGACCATGCAACGGGCCGAGACCGCCGAGATCTCGCTGGACATCTCCGGCAAGCTGCTCGACGGACTGCCGGAGAGCCTGCAGACCTCCGGCGTGCAGGACACCGTCTACTTCCTCTTCCTCAACGCCGATCCGGCGGTGTCGGCGGTGACCGCGAACCCGAAGTTCAACCAGGCACTGCGGGCCGCCATCGACTACCAGGGCATCGCCGCCCTGTACGGCGAGGGTGCCGCGCCCGGCGCCGGTCTGGTCGCACCGGCCTTCCCCGGCACCCTGCCGGCGAGCGAGGCATCGACCCGGGACGTGGCGAAGGCCAAGGCGCTGCTCGCCGAGGCCGGGCTGACCGACCCGACAGTGAAGTTCAACTACCCGGCCATCACCTACAAGGGCGTGGACCTGGGCACCGTGGCGACCAAGGTGCAGGGCGACGCCGCCGAGGCCGGCATCACGCTGGAGTTGAACCCGCAGCCACTGACCACCTTCCTCGACGAGATGCGCAGCGGCAAGTCGCCGCTGGGCTTCACCCCGCAGAGCCTGAACTACCCGGTCGCCGACTCGCTGATCAACAACATGGCACCCGGTCAGGCCACCGCGCTGCGCTCGGGCTGGACCGTCGAGCGGGCCGACCCGGCGATCGTGGCCGCCGGCGAGAAGGTCACCGAGACCCTCGACCTCGCGGCCCGGGCCACCGCCATGCAGGAGTGGCAGCGGCTGATGAACCAGTCCTCCCCGTACATCGTGCTGGCCAGCAACTCCTCCACGGTGGTGGCGACCGCCGACCTGACCGGCGCGGACTACTCCGCCGCCGGCTGGCAGGTCGACGTGGCCGCGGTCGGTCTCCGGTAGTCGGAGCACCATGACGACGGTCCACGACGGGGAGCCGGGCGCGGTCACCACGACCGCGCCCCGGCCCCGCCGCGCCCACCCGCTGCTGGTCTTCCTGGCCAAGCGGCTGGCGATCACCGCCGGACTGCTGCTGGGCGTTACCGTGGTGACGTTCGGGCTGGTCAACGTGGTACCCGGCGACCCGGTCACCGCCAACCTGTCCGACCAGGCGCTCAACGACCCGGCCACGGTGGCCGCCTTCCGCGAGAAGTGGGGGCTGGACCAGCCGCTGTGGCAGCAGTACCTGCACTACCTGGGCAATCTGGTCCGCGGCGACCTGGGCATCTCCCAGCAGACCGGCCGGGCGGTCCTGGACGACCTGGTCCGGTACGTGCCGGCGACGATGGAACTGGCCATCCCCACCATGGTGCTGGCGCTGCTGATCGGCACCGGGATCGGCATGCTCGCCGCGGTCCGCAACGGCCGGCTCACCGACCAGTTCGTCCGGGTCGGCGCCCTGCTCGGGCTCTCCACGCCACCGTTCTGGCTCTCGCTCGTGGTGCTCTACGTCTTCTTCTACCAGCTCGGGCTGGCCCCCAGCGGTGGACGGCTCTCCACCGGCTTCAGCCCGCCGCCGACGGTCACCGGCATGTACACCGTGGATGCGGCGCTGGCCGGTCAGTGGGACGTGGCCTGGGACGCGGCACAGCACCTGACCCTGCCGGTGCTGGTGCTGACCTCGCTGACCGTGGCGCTGCTGGTCCGCTTCGTCCGCTCCGCCATGCTGGAGGTGCTCCAGCAGGACTACATCCGGGCCGCGTACGCCAAGGGCCTGCCGGCCCGGGTGGTGCTGCGCCGGCACCTGCTGCGCGCCGGCCTGGTCCCGGTGGTCACCGTGTCCGGCCTGGCCTTCGCCTCACTGCTGTCCGGGACGGTGCTGGTGGAGAGCATCTTCGGCTGGCCCGGCGTCGGTCAGTACGCCTACCGCAGCGCCACCGCCCTCGACCTGCCCGCGATCCTCGGGGTCAGCCTGTTCGTGGCGCTTGTCTACACGCTCGTCAACCTCACCGTCGACCTGCTGTACGGGCTCATCGACCCGAGGATCCGCCTGTCATGACGATGATCGCACCCGATCCGGTGGCTCCCGACCCGAAGGTGGACCGGGCGCTGACCCGCCGTCGCTGGCTCGGTCGACTACGCGGCGGCTCGACCGGCCGGCCGGTCTGGCGACAGCCGATCGCCGTGGTCGCGCTCACCATCCTCGGCGGCTGGCTGCTGGTGGCGATCCTCGCCCCGCTCGTGGCCCCGTACGACCCGCTCGCTCAGAGCGCGGACACCTACGCGGCACCCTCGGCGGCCCACTGGTTCGGCACCGACTCCCTCGGCCGGGACATCTTCAGCCGGGTCGTGTACGGCGCCCGGTTGTCGATCCCGCTGGCGCTGGCCATCGTCTCACTGGCCCTGCTCGTGGGCGGCCTGCTCGGGCTGGTCGCCGGATATCTGGGCCGGCTCGCCGACGAGGCGTTGATGCGGCTGACCGACCTGGTCTTCGCCTTCCCGCAGATCATCCTCGCCATGGCGGTCACCGCCGCCTTCGGCCCGAACACCCGCAACGCGGTGCTGGCGCTGGTCATCGTCTCCTGGCCGGTCTACGCCCGGGTCATCCGCAGCGCCGTACTCAGCATGCGCGGCGACGACTACCTCAACGCCGCCCGACTGCTCGGTGTCGGACCGGTCCGGGCACTGCGCCGCGACGTGCTGCCCAACAGCATCGGTCCGGCGATCGTGCTGGCCACCCTGGAACTCGGCAACGCGGTGCTGCTGCTCGCCGCGCTCTCCTTCCTGGGGCTCGGGCCGCGCCCACCGGCCGCCGAGTGGGGCTCGATGGTCGCGCTCGGCTCCCAGGACCTGTCGATGTGGTGGGTCAGCGTCTTCCCGGGCCTGGCCATCCTCACCGTGGTGATGGCCTTCAACGTGCTCGGCGACGCGCTGCGCGACCGGCTCGACCCCCGCTACGCGAAGGGACGCTGAGATGGCGCCGCTGCTCGACGTCGACTCCCTCGCGGTGACCCTGCCCGGTCCGCGCGGGCCGCTGCCGATCCTGCACGACGTGTCGCTCAGCGTCGACGAGGGTGAACTCGTCGGCATCGCCGGCGAGAGCGGCTGCGGCAAGAGCCTCACCGCACAGACCCTGCTCGGCCTGCTCCCGGCCGGCGCCACCGTCACCGGGACGGCGCGGTTCGCCGGCACCGACCTGCTCGGCCTGGACAACCGGGGCTGGCAGCGGATCCGGGGCGCGGGCATCGCCATGGTCTTCCAGGACCCGTCCGCCGCCCTGCACCCGATGCTCACCGTCGGCCGTCAGCTCACCGAACACATGCGGGTACACCTGCGAATGGACCGGCGGTCCGCGACCCGCCGGGCGGTGGAACTGCTCGATCAGGTCAGGATCCCCGACCCGGAGCGCGCCCTGCGCGCCTATCCGCACCAGTTCTCCGGCGGCATGCGGCAACGGGCGGCCATCGCCATCGCCCTGGCCGCGCGGCCCCGACTGCTGATCGCCGACGAACCGACCACCGCCCTCGACGTCACCGTGCAGGCCGGCATCCTCGCCCTGCTCGACCGGCTGCGCGCCGAGACCGGGCTGGCCGTCGCCTTCATCACCCACGACCTCGGGGTGCTCAGCGCGTTGACCACCCGTGGCTACGTCTTCTACGCCGGTCGCGTGGTGGAGACCGGCCCCACCGGGGCGCTGCTCACCGCACCCACCCACCCGTACACGGCGGCGCTGCTGGGCGCCCGGCCGCACGGCACCCAGGCCGTCGGCACGCTGCGGCCCATCCCCGGCGCCCCACCGGCCCCGGGCGAGGCGCCGCCGGGCTGCCCGTTCCAACCCCGCTGCCGGCACGCCGAGCCGACCTGCGGCACGGCACCGCCGCCCCTGGCTCCGGTGGCAGCCGACCGGTCGGTGGCCTGCGTGGTCCGCCCGCACCTGGAGGTGACCGTCCGATGACCGGCCTGCTGGACATCAGCGACGTCGAGGTCGAGTACCGCTCGCGGGGACGCGGCCGGGTGCTCGCGGTCGCCGGGGTCAGCCTGGACGTGGCGGCCGGGCAGATCGTCGGCCTGGTCGGTGAGTCCGGCTGTGGCAAGTCGTCGCTGGCCCGGGTCGCCGTGGGACTGACCCCGCCGAGCGCCGGGGCGGTCCGCTTCGCCGGGCAGCCGGTCACCCCGCTGGGCTGGCGACGCCGACCGGACACCGAGATCGGCCTGCAGATGGTCTTCCAGAACCCGTACGCGTCGCTGAATCCCCGGCGCACCATCGGCGCGCAACTGCTCGACGGCGTCCCGGCGACGGTGACCGGCGCGACGGCCCGCCGAAACCGGGTGCGTGAGTTGCTGGACCGGGTCGGCATGCCGAGCACGGCCGCCGAGCGGTACCCGCACCAGTTCTCCGGCGGTCAGCGGCAACGCCTCGCCATCGCCCGGGCGCTCGCCCCGCAACCCCGCATGATCATCGCCGACGAACCGGTCACCGCGCTCGACGCCTCCTCCCAGGCCCAGGTGGTCAACCTGCTCGTCGGGCTGGTCCGCGATCTCGACATGGGCATGCTGTTCATCTCCCACGACCTCGCCTTGGTCCACGAGATCGCCGACGTGACCGCCGTGATGTACCTGGGCCGCATCGTGGAGAGCGCGCCCACCCGCGAGCTGTGGCGCAGTCCGCGACACCCCTACACCCGGGGGCTGATCGACGCGGTGCCCCGCATCGGCCCCACCCCACGGCTGCCCGCCACCCTGGCCGGTGAGGTGCCCGACCCCGCCAACGCCCCTACCGGCTGCCGGTTCCGGCCGCGCTGCCCGCACGCCTTCGCTCCCTGCGGCGACCAGCCACCAACCCTCGACCTCGGCGGACGCAGCGCCGCCTGCTGGCTCAACGACCCCACGATGGCCCCGGCCACCGTGCCCGCGAACTGAGGACGTCGTCATGCACACCGCCACCGAACAGGTCCTGGTCAACCTCGCCCTCTACGACGGCGTCGCCGACCACCTCCAGCCCGACCGGGGAGTCTGGGTCGGCGCCGACGGGATGATCAAGGCGGTGGGGACCGTCGACGACGTGCTCGCCGAGGCCGGCGACGCCCGCGTGGTCGACCTCGGCGGGGACGTGGTGATGCCCGGCCTGACCAACATGCACGTGCACCTCTCCCTCGGGCTGCCCGGCCACCTCGCCGACACGGTGCACCGGTCCAACCTGGCCGAACTGGTGCTGCTGATGGCCGACTCGGCCCGGCGTACCCTGCACGCCGGCGTCACCACCGCCCGACTGGTCGGCGAGGGACGCTACGCCGACTTCGCGCTGCGCCGGGGCATCGAGGCCGGCGCGGTGGACGGCCCCCGGATCTTCACCGCCGGGCACGCGTTGTGCTGCACCGGCGGCCACGGCTGGGAAGCCGACGCCCTGGAGGCCGACGGTGCCGACGGCTTCCGCCGGCTCACCCGGGCCCAGATCCGGGCCGGCGCCGACCTGATCAAAGTCTGTGTCTCCGGCGGGATCGCCGGTCAGTTCGAGGCGATCGACACACCGCAGCTGCTCGACGACGAGATGGCCGCCGTCATCCGGGTCGCCCACGACTGGGGGCGCAAGGTCACCGCGCACGCCGGGCCGGCCGACACCGTACGCCGGGCCGTCGAACTCGGCCTGGACTGTGTCGAACACGGCTACGAGCTGACCGACGAGGTCACCCGCCTGATGGCCGACCGAGGCGTCTGGTACGTGCCCACCATCGTGGTGAGCCGCTGTGAACAGTTCTTCCGCGACTCCGGGGTACCGGGCTGGTTGATGGACCGGGCCCTGGCCGCCGGCCCCCGGCACTGGGAGAGCCTCCAGCACGCCATCCGCAACGGGGTGCCGATCGCCCTGGGCAGCGACATGCCGCCGCACGCCGGCTACGACGAGACCAGCGCGACCGTGCGTGAGCTGGAGTTCATGGTGGACGCCGGGATGCCGGTCGCCGAGGCGCTGAAGGCCGCCACCATCCGGCCCGCCGAATGGCTCGACCAGGCCGACACGCTCGGCAGCGTCGAGGCCGGCAAGCACGCCGACCTGCTGGTGTTGCGCGACGACCCGACCCGTTCCGTCTCCGCGTTGCGCACCCTGCACGCGGTCATCAAGGGCGGCGTCGTCTACCGCGACGACCACCACCGCGTCCGGGTGCCCCGATGACCGACATCACCGCGGTCGCCGACGGGTACCTGCGCGCCCTCGCCACGCTCGACCCGGAGGCCGCCGAGGCGGCCGGACGTACGCCGCAGTGGCGGCTGGCCGACCTGTCGCCGGACGGCTTCGACGCCCGCGCCGAGCTGGCCCGCGCGACCGCGACCGCGGTGGCCGCCGCCACGGTGACAGTCCCGGCCGAACGTGCCCTCGCCGGTGCCCTGGCCGACCGGCTGGCCAGCGAGGTGGCGCTGCACGAGGCCGGCTTCACCACCCGGCTGCTCGCCCCGCTGGCCACCCCGGTGCACCTGGCCCGGCAGGTCTTCGACAACCTGCCCCGGACCACCGTCGACGACTGGGCCGTGGTCGCCGAGCACCTCCACCGGCTGCCCACCACCCTCGACCAGTACGCCGCCACGCTGCGGCGCTCCGCCGGGCGTGGCCAGTTGGTCGCCCGCCGGCAGGTGCTGACCGTCGCCGATCAGTGCGCCGCCTGGGTCGACGCCGACTTCTTCGGCGATCTCGTCGCCGGTCACCGGAGCGAGCCGCTGGCCGGGCGGCTGGCCGAGGGGGCCCGGCGGGCCACCGCCGCCACGGCGAAGTTCGCCACGTTCCTGCGTACCGACCTGGCCCCGCCGCCACCGAGGTCGACGGCGTGGGCCGCGACCTCTACCAGGTCACCGCCCGCGCCTTCCTCGGCGCCACCGTCGACCTGGACGAGTTGTACGCGTACGGCTGGGCGGAACTGTCCCGCACCGCCGCCGAACTGCGGGCGGCGGCGGCCGACTGGCCATCCGGACGTGGCCGCCGCCCGGACGGCGCTGGACGCCGACCCGGACGGGCGGGTGCCGGTCGGTCCCGCCCTTGAGGAGTGGCTGACCAGGCGGACCGCGCTGACGACGGACCTGCTCGACGGGACGCACTTCGACATCCCCGCCGCCACCCGCCGGGTGGTGTGCCGGATCAGTCCGACCACCTCCGGGGTCATGTACTACACCCCACCCGACGCGCGGCTGACCCGCCCCGCCGGCATCTGGTGGTCGGTGCCGCCGGGGGAGTCGACGGTGCCGGTGTGGCGGCACGTCGGCACGCTCTGCCACGAGGGGCTGCCCGGCCACCACCTGCAGCACGCGATCACGCTCACCACCGCCGACCTGCACCCGTGGCAGCGCACACTCTGCCAGGTGCACGGGTACGCCGAAGGCTGGGCGCACTACGCCGAGCGGCTCGCCGACGAACTCGGCCTCTACGCCGGACCGGCGGAACGGCTCGGCATGCTGGACGGGCAGATGTGGCGGGCCGCCCGCGTGGTCATCGACCTCGGCCTGCATCTCGACCTGCCGATCCCGGCGGGCAACGGGTTCACCGACGCGTCCCGCTGGAGCCACCCGATGGCCGTGGACCTGCTCACCCGGGTCGCCGGGCTGGACGCCGCGACCGCCCGGTTCGAGGTCGACCGCTACCTCGGCTGGCCGGCGCAGGCGCTCGCGTTCAAGGTCGGCGCGCGGCTGTGGCAGCAGACCCGCCAGGACGCCGAACGCCGCGCCGGCGCCGCCTTCGACCGCAAACGGTTCCACCACACCGCGCTGGCGCTCGGGCCGATGGGCCTGGACCCGCTGCGTGACCGCCTCGCCGAGACGTTCCGACCCGCTGCCGACTCCCTCGACCGGAAGTGACCCCGATGAGCATCGACGAACTCACCGCCACGATCACCGACATGTACCGATCACTGGGGGATCGATCCGCCTTCGACGCCCACCTGCATCCCGACCTGACGATCTGGGAATCCGACGCCGATCGGCTGCTCACCGGGCTGGCCGCACTGGACACGCTGCGCGACCGGCGAGCCGCCGAGGCCACCGGACCGGCACCGGTCACGGTCGCCCCGGAACAGGTGCACGCCGAGTCGTGGGACGGCACCGGTCTGGTCCGGTACGTGCTGCGCGCCCGGCACGCCGACGACCGACCGGACACCTGCTTCCGGGTCACCGACGTGCTGCGGCGCGACGACGCGGGCTGGCGGATCGTGCACCACCACGCGGAGGCCGTGCGATGAGCGACGAGCAGCCCACCACCGACGTCTACGACCTGCGGGTCGTGGTGGAGCGCATCGAGGGACGCTCGGTGTGCGGCATGAAGCCGGGCGACCACGTGGAGCTGACCGAGTCGTGCCGGTTGCGCATCCCCGAGGGCCAGCACTTCTGCCTGTACGCGCTCGCCGCCTGTCTGCCGCTGCTGCCGGCCAAGCAGCGGGCCCTGGACGACGGGGACTGGATGGCCCGGGACAGCCACGTCGCCTGCCCCGACCCGGAGGAACGGCTCATCATGCGTATCGAACGCACCGGCCGGCGGCAGATCCCCACCGAGGAGCTGACGTGACCCGCCTGGTGGGCATCGGCCTCCAGTCGGACAAGTCCGCCGACGAGTACGCCGTGCTGGCCGAGATGGCCGAACGGCACGGCTTCGACGTGCTGTCCGTCTTCGGTGACCTGATGTACCAGCCCTCGCTGTTCCCGCTGCTGGTGGCCGCCCGGCACACCCGCCGGATCCGGCTCGGCGCGGCCTGCCTCAACCCGTTCACCCTGCACCCGGTGGAGGTGGCCGGCCAGGTGGCCGCCCTCGACCTGGCCTCGCACGGCCGCGCGTACCTCGGCCTGGCCCGGGGCACCTGGTTGCAGCAGGTCGGAGTGGCACAGACCCGGCCGCTGCGCCGCATCGCGGAGACGGTGCAGATCGTCCGGCGGCTGCTCGCCGGTGACGACGGTGGATTCGTCGGCCGGGAGTTCACCGTGGCCCCGGGTACCGCGCTGCGGTACGCCCCGGCCCGGCCGGACGTGCCGGTGCTGGTGGGCACCTGGGGCCAGCAGACCGCCCGGTCCGCCGCCGCGTTCGCCGACGAGGTGAAGGTCGGCGGGTCGGCGAACCCGGCGATGGCCAAGACGATGCGGGCCTGGCTGGACGAGGCGGCCTCGGGTCGGGACACCGGTGTGGTGCTCGGCGCGGTCACCGTGGTCGACACCGACGGGGCGCTGGCTCGGCGGATGGCCCGTACCGAGGTCGCCATGTACCTCGCGGTGGTCGCCGCCCTCGATCCCACCGTCGAGGTCGACCCGGAGCTGCTGGCCCGCATCCAGCGGCACGTCACCCGCCGCGAGGACGACCTGGCCGGCGCGCTGATCGGCGACGACCTGCTCGACCTGTTCGCGTTCTCCGGTACGCCCGAGCAGGTCGCCGCGCAGGCCGCGGCGGTCTTCGACGCCGGGGCGAGCCGGGTGGAGTTCGGCACCCCGCACGGGCTGACCCCGCAGCGCGGAATCGACCTGATCGGTCGGCGGGTGCTGCCGCTGCGCGCGACTGACCGCCGCCGCCGGCCGGCTCGATCCGGCCGGCCCGGACCGGCCGGAATCGGCCAGCCGGCCCCGGCCGCCGCGCGCCGGGCGTGCGTCCGGGTGGGCCCGGCGGCCCGGCCGTCGGGTGCGGGTGCCGGGTCAGTGCCGCCAGGCCGACCAGAGTTCGGCGTACCGGCCGCCGGCTGCGACCAACTCGTCCGGAGTGCCGAGCTCGACGATCCGGCCGTGCGCCATCACGGCGATCCGGTCGCAGGCGTGCGCCTGGCTGAGCCGATGGGCGACGACCACCGCCGTGCGGCCCCGGATCAGGGCGGTGCTGGCCTGTTCGAGCTGCCGGGCTCCCGCGCTGCCGGCCTCGGCGCTGGCCTCGTCGAGGACGACGATCGGCGGGTCGAGCAGGGCGATCCGGGCCAGTGCCAGCTGTTGCGCCTGGCCGGCGGTGAGCGGGTGTTCGCCGTCGCCGACCCGGGTCGCCAACCCGTCGGGCAGGGCGGTGACCCAGCCGTCGGCGCCGACCAGTCGCAACGCGGCGTGCAGGTCCTCGTCGGCGGCGTCCGGAGCGGCCAGCCGCAGGTCGTCGGCGAGGGTGCCGGCGAAGACGTGAACCTCCTGGGTGACCACGCCGACGGTCCGGCGTAGCTCGACCGGATCCAACTCGCCGATCCGACGGTCGCCCAGCCACACCTCACCCTCGGCGGCGGGGAAGACGCCACCGAGGATGGCCGCGAGAGTCGTCTTGCCGGCTCCGCTCTCGCCGACGATCGCCAACGACTCGCCCGGGGCGATCTCGATCGATACGTCCCGCACCACAGCGGGGCCGCCGGGGTAGCGGTGCCACACCGACTTGGCGGTGACGCGTGTCGGCAGCCATCCCGAGACCGGTCCGGCCGGCCGGCTCGCGGGTACGTCGAGCCCGGAGATGCCGACGAGCCGGGCGAGCGCCGCGCCGGCCGACTGGACGTCGTTGAACGACATCAACAACAGGCCGAGCGGGCCGAAGAGACGATGGAACAGCAGCGCCGCGGCGGTCACGTCGCCGACCGTGCTGTCGCCCGCCCGCACCAGCAGGAAGCCGGTGAGCAGCACGGCGGTCAGTCCGAGCGCCTCCGCGTAGTTCATCGTGTTCGCGAACCAGAGGAAACCGCGCACCGCTCGCAGGCGCGCCACCACCGCGTGCCGGGAGGTCTGCTCGACCCGTCGGCTCTGGCGGTCCTGCATGCCGTACGCGTGCACCGTCCGGGCACCGGTGAAGGTGGTCAGCAGACTCTGGGTACGCACCGCCGCGGCTTCCCGCTCGGCGGCGTACAGCCGTTTCGCCTGCGGCACGAAACGGCGCAGGCTCAGCACGTACACCGGGAAGACGACCAGGAACGCGGCGGCGATGCGCCAGTCGAGCGTCGCGAACCCGGCGAAGGTGATGACGACGGTGACCAGTGCGGTGAAGATGCCGGCCGCGAGCCGCACCGAGTCGGTCACCCGTTCCACGTCCTCGGTGACCCGGGACGCCACGTCACCGGAGCCGGCGCTCTCCAGCCGGGTCGCGTCCATCCGCAGCGCCCGGTCCAGCACCTCCTCGCGGAGATCGGTGCAGGCCCGCATGCCCCACTCGGTGACCAGCCAGTGGGCGGTGCCGGTGAGGACCGCGGCAGCCAGGCCCGCGCCGAGGATGAACGAGGAGGTGAGCAGCAGCGAGCCGACGGTGCCGCCGGCCACCACCAGGTCGACCAGCCGGCCGAGCAGGATCGGCACGACGACGGCCGCGACACTTGCCGCCGTGGCCGCCGCCACCGACGTCCAGGCGAGCGTCGGGTAGCGCCGCAGGGCACGCCAGAAGGCGGCGAGCGTGACCCGGCCGGTGGCCACCGGCAGGATCGTGACACCGGAGGTCATCGCAGCACCACCTCCGCGTACGACGAGTCGGCGAGCAGGTCGCGGTGCCGCCCGACCGCCGCCACCTGACCGGCGCGGAGGAACACGACCCGGTCGCACCGGTCGAGCAGCGGCGCGCTGGTGGTGACCAGTACGGTCGCCCGGCCGTCGCCGCTCCGGTACGCGCGGATGCCGTCGGCGATGGCGTGCTCGGTGACCGCGTCGATCGCCGTGGTCGGGTCCCGGAAGACGGTGACCGGTCGATCGGCCAACAGCGCTCGGGTGAGGGCGAGCCGCTGCCGCTGACCGCCGGAGAGGTTCAGGCCGTGGTCGACGAGTTCCCGGTCGAATCCGGCGTCGTCGGTGATCAGGTCACCGACGGAGGCCGCGGCCAGCGCGGTGCGCAGGGCGGCGTCGTCCCGGTCGTCGCCGGTCTGGAGCACCTCCCGCAGGGTGGCGCCGAACAGGTCGACCCCGTGCGGTTCGACGAGCACGGTCCGGCGCACCGAGGCGAGGTCCAGCTCTCGCATCGGCGTGCCGGCCAGCCGCACCTCGCCCCGGTCCGGCGACCGTGCCCCCGCGAGCAGGTCGGTGAGGTCGTCGGCGGTGCCGGTCTCCGCGGTGACGATGCCGAGCAGCTCTCCGGGGGCCACGGCGAGGTCGACGCCGTCCAGGCCCGGCGCGTGCACCCGGTCGAGGCACAACGCTCCCGGCCGGGTCGGGAGTGTCCCGGACGGCATCCGCTCCGGTGCGGCGAGCACCTCGGCCACGCGGGCCGCGCTGGCCCGCGCCGTGGCCAGCCGGAAGACGCAGTCGGCGAGGTTGAGCACCGGATCGGTGAGGAAGGTGGCCAGCCCGACGATCGTGATGAGCTGGCCGACGGTGATGCGCCCCGCCAGGGCGTACCAGCCCGCCAGAGCGGCGACGACGGTGATCAGCAGGCCGGTGGTGAAGGTGGACGCGCCGATGAAGGTGGCACCGGCCTTGGCCGTGCCGATGCCGGCGCGCAGCGACGTCCGGCTGGCCGTGCGGTAGCGATGGACGGCCTCGTCGACGCCACCGAACCCGCGCAGCGGTCGCAGCCCGCGCAGCAGGTCCGACGCGACGGCGGCGGCCCGACCGACCGCCTGCTGCTGCGCGGATGTGCGGCGTCCCACGACCGGGCCCAGCGCATTGAGCCCGAGCACCAGGATCGGCACGCCCACGACCAGGCCGAGCCCGAGCGACCAGTCGATCCGCAGCAGCACGACCGTCGACACCGTCAGCCCGACTAGCGCGCTCACCCCCCGGGTGCCCAGTTCGAGCAGCTCGGCGGCGGACTGGGTGTCGGAGGTGGCGATCGAGAGCAGCTCGCCGCTCTGGCGGCTGGTCCGGATCCCCTGACCACCGACCACGCGCCGGACCACCCGCATCCGCAGCTCGTGGGACTCCTCGGTGACCGCCCGGGACAGGAACCAGAAGCCTGACCGCCAGCCCATGGTGAGGGCGGTGAACAGTGCGAAGATGCCCAGCACGGACCAGAGCATCGCCGAGGTCGATCCGGTTCCGACGGCCTGGTCGATGACCAGGCCGATGGCCACCGGGACCAGAGCCTCACACAGCTGGTGCAGTGACCAGAAGGCGGCGCACAGGGCGGTGTCGCGACGCTGCCGCCAGAACATCAGGCGGATCAGTCGCCCCGTGGTCTGTTTCATGCCCCCGCCTCACGTTCGATGAGTTAGGGCAGGCTAACCTGCTGTCCTCGCTGATCGCCATTCGCGGGTACACCGTGCTGCCCAGGTCTCAGACCTCGGCGTGCGGAAGCGGCGGCCGGTCGAACCCGGCCCAGGAGCGCAGCAGCCGACCGCCGATGGAGTCGGCCGGCCCCGAGCCGGGACCGTTGCGGACCCGCTCGACGATCTCGGCGCGGGTGAACCACCGGGCCTCCGTCAGCTCCCGTCCGTCCACGGCGATCGTGTCATCGACAGCCTGGGCGACGAAGCCGACCATGAGGCCGGCGGGGAAGGGCCAGCCCTGGGAACCCTGATAGGTGACCACACCGACCGTCACCCCGGCCTCCTCGCCGACCTCGCGGCGGACCGAGCCCTCCAGGCTCTCGCCGATCTCGACGAAGCCGGCGAGCAGCGAGAAGCCGTCCGGGCCGGCACCGTGATGCCGGGCGAGCAGGCAGCGTGGCTGCGGACCGGGGCCTTCCACCAGCACGATGACGGCGGGTTCGATCCGGGGAAACAGTTGCCGGCCGCAGTCGGGCCCCTGGCAGACCCGCAGGTGACCGGCTTCGGCACTGGCCGTGGCAGCGCCGCAGGTGCCGCAGTGTCTGGCGTGCCGATTCCAGTAGAGCAGGCCGCGCGCGTACGCCAGGGTCGCGGCAAGTGGCTCGGGCAGGGTGGTGGCCAGTCCACGCAGATCGGCGCTGGCGTGTGCGGTAGCCAGGCGCAGCGCCTCGATCTCCTCGACCTCGCTGAGGTCGGCGGCGAAGCTCGCCGTGGTGCCGTCGAGGCCGAGCAGCGCTGTCTGCCCGGCCCTCGCCAGCAACGTGCGCGCGGACGATCCGGTGAGCCGCACCGGCCTGCCGTCGGCCGTGAGCAGTGGCCGGTCGCGCCACAGCGGCAGCACCTCGCTGTCCTCGCGGCCGAGCAGGTCGGCGACCCGGGCCGGGTCGGCGCGCAGGCTCGCGGCCCGGTCGTGCGGTGCGGCGGTGTACGCGAGCCCGGGGAAGACCATGCCGCCGATCGTGCCGCACGCCCCCGGCAGCGCGCCCACCGGCTCGGCGGTGACCGGCGGCACACCGCCCGTCCCGGTCGGCATCCGGTTCGGCGGCGGCGCAGTGATGGTGTGCTGCGGTCAGGGGTCTGCGGTGCACCGGCGCTACACCTGCCGGGTCAGGCCGTCCCAGGCGGCCATGGCGCAGTCGACGATGCCGAGGAGATCCTCGGCGGCGGCGCCGTCGCGTGCCTGGACCGCCATGCCTTGTACGACCGCGCCGACGAACCGGGCGAGCGAGTCAGGCACGATCGACGCGGGTAGATCACCCTCGTCCACCCCGCGGCTGATCCGCCGCCGCAACTCGGCGATGTCACGCTCCCGGCACGCGCTGAGGAACTGGCCGACCGCGTCCGACTCGGGCACGGTGCCGGCGCCGGCGAGCACGACTAGGCATCCGCTCGGATTCGCCGGATCGACATAGGCGTACGCGTGGTGACGCAACATCGCCTCGATTGCCGCGCGGGCGGTGTCCCCACCGTCGAGCGCCGCCCGGGGACCGGCGCCCTCGGTGAGGTTGTAGAGATCGACGGCCTCCCGGAACAGCGCTTCCTTGCTGCCGAACGCGGCGTAGAGGCTGGGCGAGCCGATGCCCATGGCGGCGGTCAGGTCGGTCATCGAGGCGCCCTGGTAACCGCGACGCCAGAAGACCTCCATCGCACGCCGCAGCGCGACCTGGCGGTCGAACGTGCGGGGTCGACCTCGCTTGGCCGTCATGCGTCGCGTCCTCCCTTGCATCCGCTTCAGCGGTCAGTGTTCCACCAGACGCAGCCCGATGATCCCGACCACGATCAGGGCCAGGAACAACAGACGTGCCGGACCGGCATCCTCCTGCATCGTGACTATCCCGGCGATCACGACACCGACCGCTCCGATGCCGACCCAGACCGCGTACGCGGCACCGACCGGTAGCGCCTTCATCGCCCAGGCCAGCATGAAAAAGCTGAGCGCGGCGCTGGCGACCGCCAGCAGTGACGGCCAGAGCCGGGTGAATCCGTCGGTGTGTTTCAGCGCGGTCGCCCAGACGACCTCGAGCAGTCCGGCCACGACGAGCACGAACCAGGCCATGCGTACCCTCCTCAGGCGGCGAACCCGCCGTCGACGGCGATGGCGGTGCCGGTGATGTAGCGGCCGGCCGAACCGGCGAGGTGGCTGACCGTCGCCGCGACGTCGGCGGCGGCCGCGTACCGCCCGAGGGCGATGAAGCTGCGTTCGTGGTCGGCGCCCTCGCCGTCGGCCGGGTTCATCTCGGTGTCCGTCGAGCCGGGATGCACCACGGTCGCGGTGATCCCACGAGGACCGAGGTCGCGGGCCAGCCCACGGGTCAGACCGAGCAGGGCACTCTTGGTCATCGAGTAGAGGCTGACCCCGGCGTACGGCACCCGCTCGGCGAAGCAACTGCCGATGCTGATGATCCTTCCGCCCGGTCCCAGGTACGGGATCGCCGCCTGGGTGGCGAGGAAGACTCCGCGTACGTGCACCGCGAGGGCCCGGTCCAGTTCCGCCAGACTGACCTGCTCGATCGGCCCGTACGGAAAAATGCCGGCGTTGTTGACGAGGATGTCCAGCCGCCCCAACTCGGTCGCCGTACGCCGTACCGCGGCGGTGACCGCGTCGGGATCGGCGCTGTCCGCCGCGATCGCCACCGCTCGGCGGCCCACCGCCTGCACCTCGGCGACCACCTTCTGCGCCCGGTCGGCCGCGGCGCGGTAGGTGATGGCCACGTCCGCGCCGTCCCGGCGAGGCGGGCGGCGATCGCCGCGCCGATGCCTCGACTACCCCCGGTGACCAGCGCGACCTTGCCGGCGAGTTCCGTCATGCCTGCCCCTTATTTCTGTATCGATCGACACAATATTAGGGCAGCGTAGCGGAATCGGGTGTCGACGGCTGTCCCGGAACCCGACGGATCCTCGTCCCGGTACCCGGACGCCCGGCACCGGTCCGTCGGACGGACCGGTGCCGGACGGTTACGCCGATCAGCTAGCCGTGCAGGTCGGTGTGGGTGTGCTCGGTGTGCCGGTGGTGGAGCCGAGGAAACCGAACGAGGTGCTGGCGCCAGCGGCGAGACTGCCGTTGTAGCTGACGTTGCGGGCGGTCACCGCCGATCCCTGGCTGGTGACTGTCGCGTTCCATGCCTGGGTCACCGTCTGCCCGGCCGGGTACGTCCAGGTCACGGTCCAGCCACTGATCGCCGCGCCGCCCGCGGTGACCCGTACCTCGCCCTGGAAACCGCCGGACCACTGGTTGGTCACCGTGTACGTCGCGGTGCAGCCGCCTCCGCCGGGCGGCGTGGTCGTCGGCGGCGGCGTGCTCGGCGGCGGCGTGGTGGGTGGCGGCGTGGTGGGTGGTGGCGTGGTGGGTGGTGGCGTGGTCGGCGGCGGGGTGGTGGGCGGGGGAGTCGTGGACCCGCCCCAGCCGGCGGTCGAGTCCAGCCACGCGGCGCGGCGCAGCATCCAGTCCCGCATGAACTGGACCTGCCCCTGCCAGGTCGGCGCGGTCGGCGTGATGAACGGGCCGACCATTCGGGTGCTGAGGTTGGGCCAGCGCTGGAAGTTGCGCTGTGCCCCGTTGGTCAGCGGCCCGGTGAGGGCGTTGATCCGCGACTGCAACGACGCGTCGGAGAGCGGGCCCCGGCGCAGTGTCTGCCAGCGCAGCCGCACCTCGTTGACGAACGCCGGATCGCGCATCAACTGCGTGTACCAGTCGTTGGCCAGCGGCTGGCGGACCTGCTGGTACTGCCAGCCGGCGGTCTGGTCGTTCTGGAAGAAGCCACCCACCCCGAAGCTGAGGTCGTAGTCCCAGAGCGGCCCGGCGAGGATCTTGGTGTCGCGGTCCTTGTAGAAGTAGGCGCTGCGGATGTACGAGTCCATCTCCCGGCTCAGCTCGTTGATGATGAGCTGGTCGATGAAGGAACCCACGTCGATGTACGCCCGGTAGCCGGTCGTCGGATCGGCGAAGTTGGGCGCCCGCAGCACGTTGTGGAACTCCTGGATGTGGTTGCGCAACCAGTCTCGTTGCTCGGGTTGCAGCGGTGACGGGTCGGCGACCTCAAGGTAGTTCCAGCAGCTCGCCGCCGGCCCGGTGCAGGGCAGGGTCGGCTCCTCGGCGGCCATCCACTCGAACTTCCAGATGTAGCCGCCGGTGATCCGCGGCAGGGTCCGGTCGTCCTCGCGGAGCTGCTTGAGGTCGAGACGGTCCTTGGAGTTCTTGATCGTCTCGACGATCATGTAGACACCCATGTAGTCGTCGGAACCGACCGGGCCGGCGTCGGTGTTCAGGTAGAACTCCGCGAAGGCGTACCGGGGGGCGGGTAGGCCCAGCTGCCGGCCGAGGTCGTAGACGAACGCCTCCCGGATCAGGGACTTGTCGCTGAACGGCCCGCGCAGCACCCAGTCGGAGTCGGCCGGCATGCCGAGCACCGGGTAGTCGGCGTCGTCGTCGGCGTTGTCCCAGAATTCGAGGCGGAACGGCGTCTTGGCGAACATCGCCGACGACTGGCCACGCAGCCGGAACCCGGACCGGGTGGCCACGGTGGGTGCGGCTGCCAGCGAGGTGCTGCCGCCGCCCGGCTCGAAGATCATGGTGGTGGCGTCGAGGTACTCCCGCTCGGGCCGGCCGGCACCGTACGAGTCGATCAGTACGACCGGCAGGTCGTGTGCGGTGCTGGTGTTGCGCGCGACGTACATGGCGGTGCCGGGCGCACCCGAGGCGGTCTGCCCGACGAATGCCTGGGCCCGCAGTTGCGTCGTACGCGTGAACCGCAACGCCGATCCGGAGTAGAGCGGCGACTGCGCGTTCGGCAGCCCTCCGTCGGTGGTGTAGCGGATCTGGGCACCGCTGACGGTGGTGCTCAGCGACACCGAGACCTCGCCGGAGAAGGTGCCGCTGGGCACCGAGAAGCCGATGTCGCCGACCAGGTCGTCGGCGGCGGCCGCAGTCGCGGCGGTCCGGTCGACCGGTGTGGTGGAACTGGACGTGTCGGCGAGGGGCTCGGCACCGGCCGGCGCCGGCGCCGGGACGAGAAACGCGGTGACCAGCATGACGGCGGCCGCGATCCCCGCGATGCGCAAGCGGGGTGCCGCCGAGGTGCCGACGCTGGGGTCGGTCAGACGCACGATGCCTCCTGGACGGGACGGTGGGCGGTGGCGGTCGGTGCCGTGCCCACCGACGGGGTGGTGCGGAAGTGCCGACGCAGCGTCCGGCGCCAGGGCGAATCCGGCAGCTCCGGGCGCAGCGCCGCCAGGCCCGTGGCGTACTTGGAGATGCGGGCCGGGCGCAGCCCTCCCTGCCACAGCAGCCGGTCGGCGGGCGACGCGGCGGCGCTGGTCTTGGTCTCGACCACGGCCAGGTCCGGCAGGTGCAGTGCGGTGTCGCCGGCCTGCCAGGACAGCGCGGTGTCGATGGTGACCCGGCTGGCGGTCGCCGGCAGCAGCAGCGTCACCCGCCGGTAGCTGGTGACCAGCACCGGGTCGAGGGCGCTACCCGCGGGCGGGCAGATCGCCTCCCGCACGAGCGCCTCGTCGACGAACTCGCGGCCGGGGACCACGGTCGTGCGGTCGTGCGGCTCGTACGGCAACCGGTGTTTGGTGATGCTGTCGCGCGCTCCGCTGATCTTGACTTCGAGCCAGCACTGCGCCGAGTCGAGGTAGGTGCGGGTGCGCACCTTGAAGCGGCGTCGTCGCCGGTAGGCCGCGCAGTGGTAGCTGGCCAGCATGGGGGTGTCGAAGTAGACCGACTCGTAGCGGAAACTGCGCGCACCGTCGATGTCCAACACCCGTGCGTACGGGGTGAGCTGGTCCAGCAGATGGGGCACCCGGTCGAGGGGGACGAGGTACTTGCGGTCCACCCTGGTCTGCAGCGCGGCCCGGTCGATGAGTTCGGCCAGCCCGATCGGGTCCATGGCCGCCAGCGGCGCGGTGATCGGCCGGCTGCTCATCGGGCGGCTCCCGCCTTCGCCGGAGTCGCGGACGCCCTGGTGGCGCGGCCCTTGACCGAGTACCTGACGTCGACCACGGTGGTCTCGTTGACCAGGTCGAGTCGCTGCACGGTGGCGACGTGCACGCGGGCGCCGAGCAGTTGTTCCAACTGGGCGACGAGGGTCACGTGGTCGGTCACCGCCGAGTCGAGAACCATGATCTGGTGCCGGTAGTGGCGGAGCAGCCGAGGGTGGTCGCCCAGGAACATCACCACGAGGATGAGGCCCATCAGCCCGGCGCTGAGCCAGACCGAGGTGGTGCTCAACGCGCCGAGGATGCCCAGCGCCAGGGCGGAGAAGTAGTACGCGACCTCGTGCTGGTCCAGCTCCGTCGATCGCAGGCGGATGATCGACAGTACGCCGAACAGCGCCAGCCCGAGCCCCAGTCCGGCGCCGACGTTGCTGGCGCTGAGCGCGCTGGCCACCGCGAGGACACCGACGTTGACGCCGAGGTAGGCGACCACGAGATCGCGACGGCGGTGCCTCGGAAAGTAGAGCCCGAAGACGAGGAGCACCACCGCGCCGATGTCGATCGCGAACAGGATGAGCTGCGACATCTGCTGTCTTCCTCCTGGATCGCTGTCGCGCCGGCCCCGTCTCATCTCGTCGGCACGAGCTGCGGTCAGGCGACCGAACGCAACCGAAAATCTCGGTAAACTTGCGGGAACTATTCCGGGAAGCGTAATGGCTCAAATTGAAGTACGTCAATGGTCATGTCGTGCCAACCTGGACTTTTGACGCGCCCGGTGCCGGCGTGGGCCGTGACTCGCGACTGGTCGCCCTGCTCGACGGCTGATCACCCGTAGGTGAACCCATCATGCACCGAAGGTGAATCAAGGGTAAACAGCCCCGGCTGCTCGCCACTCGCCGCGGGTGCGTCCGGCCGGCCGCCGGGCCGCGCCGGTGGATCCTCGCTCCGGCTGACACGCAGGGGGCGTGCCGCGAGTTGCGGTCGGGTGGGCCGGCCGGGTGGCGGCGACCGATAATCACCGAAACCGTATCGACATGTTTCGTTGTCGTGTTCGAAACTTGCCAGGACGTCAATCGACGCTGATCGATCAAACCCGATGGTGTCTCGCCGTCCGCCGGAAGGGGTGCCCGAGTGATCACCAGGTTGGGTGGCTCCCGTCACCGTTCGATGGTGGTCCTGGCGGTGACGGCACTGACCGCCGTGGCGGCGACCTGGTCGATGGCCGAGGGCGGGGTGGCCCGGGCCTCCGCCGGGCTCGCGACCGTCTCGTCGGTGGAGGACGAGGGTGTCGACTGCCCGACGTCGAATCCCGGAACGCCCTCGGCCAACCCCAGGCTGCCCGACCCGTTCCGGCGGCTCGACGGCAGCCGGATCTCGGCCAAGTCCGACTGGCGTTGTCACCGAGCGGAGACCAAGCAGCTCGCGCAGCGGTACGTCTACGGCGACAAGCCGGCGAAACCGCAGACCGTCAGCGGTACGGTCTCCAACACCAGCATCACGGTGAACGTGGCCCACAACGGCCGTACCGCCAGCTTCTCCGCGAGCGTGCAACTGCCCAGCGGCGGCAGTGGGCCGTATCCGGCCGTGGTGGTGCTGGGCGGGTTCGGCGCGGACACGGCCACCATCCGGTCCGCCGGCGCCGCCGTGATCAGCTACGACCCGCTCGCGGTCGGCCGGGAGGGCACGCCCCGCACCAACAAGCAGGGTGCCTTCTACAGCATCTACGGCTCGTCCAGCAGCAGCGGACTGCTGGTCGCCTGGGCCTGGGGGGTCAGCCGGATCATCGACGTGATCGAGCAGTCGGGCGGCACCATCCTGCGCGCGGACGCGACCGGCGTTACGGGTTGCTCCCGCTACGGCAAGGGTGCCTTCGTGACGGGCGCGTTCGACCAGCGCATCGCCCTGACCATGCCGATCGAGTCGGGCAGCGCCGGTTCGCCGATCTTCCGCGGCATCCCCGGCGAGTCCGGCGCCCAACCGTTGAGCAGCGCGTACGGCGAACAGCCGTGGCTGGGTGATGCCTTCGGGTCGTACACCGGCAACCCGGCGAACCTGCCGATCGACACGCACCAGACGGTGGCCATGGTGGCTCCGCGTGGACTGCTCATCATGGACAATCCGCACATCGACTGGCTGGCCGCCCGATCCTCGAGTGTCGCCGCGCTGGCCGGAGCGGAGGTCTACCGGGCACTCGGCGCGGGTGACAACATCAGCTACTGGTCCGACGTCCAGGACGGCACGCACTGCGCCGCGCGGTCGGAGTGGCGTACCCCGTTGCAGCAGAACATCCAGAAGTTCCTGCTCAACACCGGCAGCTCGACGGGCGTGTTCCGGATCTCCAGCCGTAAGTCCGGCAGCCTGTCCGAGTGGCGGGACTGGCAGACCCCGGTCCTCGCCGACGGCCCGACGACGCCGCCCACGACTCCACCGACCACGACGCCGCCGACCACCCCGCCCACCACGACGCCGCCGACCACCCCGCCCACCACGACGCCGCCGACCACCCCACCCAGCACCTCGCCGCCGGCGAGTGGCGCCTGCTCGGCGTCGGTGTCGATCAACCAGTGGACGGGTGGTTTCGTCGCCACCGTACGGGTCACCGCCGGCGCCGCCCCGGTCAACGGCTGGACGGTGGCCGTGACGTTGCCCTCCGGCGCCAGCGTCACCAACGCCTGGAACGCCCAGCGCAGCGGCTCCAGTGGCGCCGTCACCTTCAGCAACGTCAGCTACAACGGATCCATCGCCGCCGGGCAGTCGACCGAGTTCGGCTTCCAGGGCACCGGTACCGGCGGTGGGATGACCCCCGTCTGCTCGGCCCGGTAGCCGCCGGCGGGCGCGGGCGCGGCGGCGAAAGGTCGCGTGTCCAGTAACTCTCCGAAACTTCCGGGAGAACTTCCGGAAATCATTGACGCGTATGAAATCTCGCTGCAATACTTCGGCCCAGTAAGGCCGATGCGATCCCTTTGGCCGGGATGCGCATCACTCACCCTCTTCGCACATACGCGTCCGGATTCATGCTGCCCAGAGCGGGCCACCGGACCCGGAAGGAGCGTCATGGCCAACTCGTTCCGAGCACCCGGACGGTCGAGGCGACTGCGCGCCGCGCTCGTCGTCTCGGCTGCCGTCGGCCTGCTCGCCACCGCAGGCGCCGTGGTCCTACCCGGCAGCGCCAGCGCCGCGAGCACCCTCGGTGCCTCCGCGGCCGAGCGCGGTCGTTACTTCGGCACCGCCGTCGCGGTGAGCAGGCTCAACGACTCGGCGTACACGACCATCCTGAACCGCGAGTTCAACCAGGTCACCGCTGAGAACGAAATGAAGATCGACGCGCTCCAGCCGAACCAGGGGCAGTTCAACTACGGCAACGCCGACCGGCTGGTCCAGCACGCCCGCAGCCAGGGCATGCTGGTCCGCGGCCACACTCTGGCGTGGCACTCGCAGCAGCCGGGCTGGATGCAGAACATGTCCGGCACCACCCTGCGCAACGCGATGCTCAACCACGTGACCCAGGTCGCCACCCACTTCCGGGGCCAGATCGAGTGGTGGGACGTGGTGAACGAGGCGTTCCAGGACGGGTCGAGCGGCGCTCGCCGTGACTCGAACCTCCAGCGCACCGGCAACGACTGGATCGAGGCGGCCTTCCGGGCCGCACGCCAGGCCGACCCGAACGCCGACCTGTGCTACAACGACTACAACATCGACAACTGGAACGACGCCAAGACCCAGGCCGTCTACCGGATGGTCCAGGACTTCAAGAACCGTGGCGTGCCGATCGACTGCGTCGGTCTCCAGTCGCACTTCACCGGCGGCTCGAACTACCCGAGCAACTACCGCACCACGCTGTCCAGTTTCGCCGCCCTCGGCGTCGACGTGCACATCACCGAGCTGGACATCCGCAACGCACCGTCCGACGCGTACCGCAACGTGGTGAACGACTGCCTCGCCGTCGCGCGCTGCAAGGGCATCACCGTGTGGGGCATCCGCGACTCCGACTCGTGGCGCTCCAGCGAGAACCCGCTGCTGTTCAACGGCAGTGGTCAGAAGAAGCCGGCGTACGACGCCGTGCTCACCGCGCTGAACAACGGCACCACGCCGCCCACCGGCAACCCCACCACTGCGCCGCCCACCGGCAACCCGACCACTCCGCCGCCCGGTGGCGGGTGCACCGCGACGGTGACGCCCGGCCAGGTCTGGGGTGACCGCTACAACACCTCCGTGACGGTCAGCGGGGCCAGCACCTGGTCCGTGGTCGTCGCCATCACCGCGCCGCAGAAGATCTCCTCCACCTGGAGCGGCAGCCCCACCTGGGACAGCAGCGGCAACGTGATGACGATGCGCTCCAACGGCAGCGGCAACACGTTCGGCTTCACCACGATGATGAACGGCAACTCCAGCGCCCGACCGCAGATCAGGTCCTGCACCGCAGGTTGATCGAGGCGAGCCACACCGGCCGTGCGGGGTTCGCCCCGCACGGCCGGTCCTCGTTCGGTCACCGCGTCGTCGACGCACCCGGCGCGCCGGTCGCCGCCGGCTGGTAGTCGAACCAGTCGAAGGCGGCACTCCCGTCGGTCACGTAGAGGCCGAAGACCCGGCCGGTGAAGCCGGCGGCGACCTCTGTGGACAGATAGCGGCCATCGAGTTCGGCAAGCACCACAGGGCCCTGCTCGGTGTCCACCACGAAGGTGACCATGTCGCAGGCGGTGGGCCTGGTCCAGGCGCAGGGTCAGCCCGGCCCGCCCGGTACCGGGATCGACGCGGACGGCGGCCCGGCAGTCGTGATGCAGTTGCCGGTGGGCGACGAGCGTCGCCCCGGCGCGGTCGAGGGTCGTACCGTCGGCGTGCAGGGTGAGCCATCCCGGCCGTTCGGTGAGCGACAGGCTCGTCCTCGGCCGGTGCCGCAGCGAGATCCAGCGCGGCGACAGTTCGCCGCCGTCGAAGTCCTCGTGGTACCCGCCAGCGTCGGGGGAGGGGGCGAGCGCGGGCGGGCTGCCGGCGGGGGCGGCCATGACCTCCTCGACCGGGTCGACCACAGGCCAACCGTCCACCCACCGTACCGGCGCCAGAAAGGTCTCCCGACCGAGCACGTGGTACGGCGGCCACTGGCCCTTGGCGCGAATGCCGAGCAGGACCATCCACCAACTGCCGTCTCCGGCCTGGACGAGGTCGGCGTGGCCGGTGGCCTGCACCGTACGCCTCATGCCGCGTTGGGTGAGGAAGGGGTTCACCGGCCCCGGCTCGAACGGCCCCCGGATACTGCGGGACCGGGCGATGGAGATCGCGTGCCCGGTGTGGGTCCCGCCTTCGGAGACGAGCAGGTACCACCATTCGCCGATCCGGTACAGGTGCGGGGCCTCGGGGTACTGCCCACCGGTGCCGGACCACATCGGCACCGGCCCTTCCAGGACGGTGCCGGCCTGCGGATCGACGCGATAGGACTCCCCGACACGGTCAACCAACAGTCACCGTTGTCGTCCCAGGCCAGCGACGGGTCGACGTGCGGCAGGTCGAAGTAGACCGGGTCCGACCACGGTCCGGCCGGGTCGACGGCGGTGACGAGCAGGTGCCGGCCGAGGGTGACGTCAGTGGTGATCATCCAGAACCGGCCGTCGTGGTGCCGGATCGTCGGCGCGAAGATGCCGCGCGAGGCGTGCGTGTCCGGCGGGAGCCGCAACTGGCCGGGGCGGTCGAGCACGTTGCCGATCTGCTGCCAGTTCACCAGGTCCCGGCTGTGGAAGATCGGTACGCCCGGAAAGTACTCGAAGCTCGAACAGACCAGGTAGTAGTCGTCGCCGACGCGGCAGATACTCGGATCGGGATGGAAGCCCGAGAGCACCGGGTTCCGGAACGTGGTCGAGGGGGCCGTCATGCCGACCGATGCTATGCACCTCGGTGCCGGCCTCGTCAGTTCCGGACGGGGCCCGATCAGCCGTAGCCTGTCGATGTCGGTGATCCCCGAGTAGGCCGGCCCCTGGGGCGCGGGCACAGTTCATTGACTGCCGTCCAACTGTCGTCGTACCGTCGCAGCGTCAGCCATCGATGATGGGCATGGCGACCGAGCCGGCGCCGTGTCCGCCGGGCGACTTCTCGGGCACGGTCGCCGGGCGAGATGGGCCGCGATGGCCGGGATCAGCGCCCCCGGCGCGATCCGGGCCACGCACACGCCGCTGCCGGCTGCCGCCTCCGTACGCGATCACGAACCGCACGTCGGATCCGCCGCCGTCGTGACCGCGAACAGTCCCGGCTGCCCACGTGGCGGCCAGGACTGAAGGAGGACCAATGGTGAAACGTACCCGCCTCGCCCTGCTCGCCGCCGCGGTGGCCAGCACTGTCGTCACCGCCGTCGTCGGGGTCGCGGTCGCCCACGCCGCCACCGTCGCCTGCGCGGTGCGGTACACGGTCTCCGCCCAGTGGTCGGGCGGATTCACCGCCGACGTGACCATCACCAACCTCGGCGATCCGGTGCCGTCGTGGCGTCTGACCTGGGCCTACGCTGCCGGACAGCGGGTGACCCAGGCATGGAACGCGACCGTGACGCAGGATCTCACGCAGGTGACCGCGGCGAACATGTCGTACAACGGCGCGATCGGCCTCAACGGCACCGCCAACTTCGGTTTCAGCGGCTCGTGGAGCGGCAGCAACCCGGTGCCGACCGCGTTCGCGCTCAACGGGGTGACCTGTACCGGCTCCGGCAACCCCGGTCCGACCCCGACGCCGACCCGCACCACTCCGCCACCGGTGCCCGACTATCCCCCCACCGGGCGGCTGTGTGACAGCGACGATTCGATCGAGATCGGCAAGTACTGGATTCCCAACAACCAGTGGGGCGCCACCGGTGCCACCGGCAGCCAGTGCATCTGGTCCAACGGAGGCCCGGGGAACCCCATCTACTGGGGGACCAGCTACACGTGGAGCGGCGATCCGAGCAGCGTCAAGTCGTACGCGGCGGCGATCCTCGGCTGGCACTGGGGTTGGCGGCGGCCGAACACCGGGCTGCCGGTGCAGCTCAGCGCGAACCGTGACGTCACCACCAACTGGCGCTTCAATGTCACCGCCAACGGTGCCTCGAACATGAATGTCGCGTACGACATGTGGTTCCACCCGATGGCCAACCCGGGTTCGGCGGACCAGCCCACCGACGAGCTGATGATCTGGCTCTACCGTTCCAACGCGTCGCCGGCCGGCAGCCGCCAGGGCACCGTCACCATCGCGGGTACCACCTGGGAGGTCTGGCGTGGCTACGTGGGCACCTGGAACGTCTACTCCTACGTGCGGACCAGCAACACCACGAGCGCGACCCTCAACATCCGCGACTTCACGAACGACGTGGTCTCCCGGGGCTGGATGAGCAGCTCGAATTACCTGACAAGCGTCCAGGCGGGACCGGAGATCTTCACCGGCAGCGGCGAGGTCAACACGACGTTGTACCAGGTAACCGTCGGCTGAATCGGACCGGACGGTGCTGATCGAAGGACATCGTTGACCGCTACCGTTAACACTCTTTAAGATTTGGCTGCCTCGAGGAACCCAGCACCCGTACGCCACGGCCGATCATCGGCGGCTCCACAACGACCGGCCGTGGCGGCACGGCACCCTCACCTGCCACGGGAAGGTCCTCGATGTCCTCACCACGTCCCCGGCCGCGCTCGGCCCTGGCCGCCGGTCTGCTCGCGCTGGTCACCGCCGGTGCCACCCTCGCCGTCACCCCGACCGCCGCGCAGGCGGTGATGCTGCCCGACAACTTCAAGAGCGTGGGCTACCTGCCGTCCTGGACCGGCAACGTCAACTCGGTGCAGTACACCAAGCTCACCCACATCAACTACGCCTTCGTGCTGCCGAACAGCAACGGCACCCTGCGCCCGGTGGAGAACCCGAGCAAGCTCACCTCCCTGGTGTCGCTGGCCCGGGCGAACAACGTGAAGGTCTCCATCGCCATCGGCGGCTGGAACGACGGTGACGACTCCGCCTTCGAGGCCCTCGCGGCCAACGCCGGCATCCGCACCACATTCGTCAACAACGTGGTCAGCTTCGTCAACCAGTACGGCCTCGACGGCGTCGACATGGACTGGGAGTACCCGGACCCGGGCGCCTCGGCCAACAACTTCAGCCTGCTGATGCAGCAGTTGAGCAACGCGTTGCGCCCGCAGGGCAAGCTGCTCACCGCGGCGGTCGTCGCGGAGGGCTACTACCGCGACGGCGTACCCACGTCGGTCTTCAGCCACGTCGACTTCCTCAACATCATGGCGTACGACGGTGGCAGCCCACACGCCAACTACGACTGGTCGATCAACGCGGTGAACGGCTGGAAGGCCCGGGGCCTGCCGGCCAGCAAGGCCATCCTCGGCGTGCCCTTCTACAGCCGGCCCGGCTACTACACCTACACCCAGCTCGTCGGCCTGGATCCGGCCAACGCCAATCGGGACTGCACCACCGTGGGCGGCGCCCAGCAGTGCTACAACGGCGTACCGACGGTCAAGCGCAAGACCCAGTGGGCGATGGCGAACGCCGGCGGCATGATGAACTGGGAACTCACCCAGGACACCGGCGGCTCGACCTCGCTGGTCAGCGCGATCTACGACACCGTGACGGGTGGCTCCCCGCCGCCGACCGGCCGGACCGGTCAGATCACCGGCATCGCCGGCAAATGCGTCGACGTCGCCGCCGCCAGCACCGCCAACGGCACCGCGATCCAGCTCTACACCTGCAACGGCACCAACGCGCAGCGCTGGACCGTGGCCGGCGACGGCACCCTGCGTGCCCTCGGCAAGTGCCTGGACGTGACCAGCGCCGGCACCGCCAACGGCACCCCGATCCAACTCTGGGACTGCAACGGCACCGGCGCCCAGGTCTGGCAGGCCCAGTCCAACGGCACGCTGCGCAACCCGGCGTCGAACAGGTGTCTCGACGCCACCGGCAACAGCTCCGCCGACGGCACCCGGCTCCAGATCTGGGACTGCTTCGGCGGCGCCAACCAGGTCTGGCGTCTGCCGGCCTGAGGCACCGCGAGTTCCGACCGGCGGCCGGCCTCGTGAGGCGCAGGCCGGCCGCCCTCGGTGTCACTCTCTGTGCCGATGGTCGGCGCCGTCGCGATTGTCGACGAAACGTGAGGTCGTCGCCGACCCTCGGGTATGCCCTCAGCCGCGAGGGGGTACTGGGATGGGGTGGCGAAGAGTAACTGATCGTCATGGGTTGTGAACGGCCCGCAGCGGGTCATCCAGCGGCTGGGGCTGGCCCACAGGGGCCAGCCAGGTAGCGGTGGCGGCGGGGTGGTTGGGCCTACGTGGTAAGCATGCTCCGGGCCTGGGCGAGACCACCCACCAGCTCGCGCAGCGCCGCGACGATCGCCGCTTCGAGGTCCGGGCTCAGCCGGCTGACCGGCACCGAGACGCTCACCGCGTCGACCGCCGGGCGGGCCAGCGGTACGGCCATCGCGACGCAGCGGATGCCCTCGGCGTTCTCCTCCCGGTCGACGGCGTGGCCGGTGGTCCGCACCGCTGCCAGGGCGGCGTGCAGGGCCTCGGGGTCGGTGACCGTGTGTGGGGTGAGGCGGGCCAGCGGCCAGGTCAGCATCCGGTCGACGTCGGCGTCCGGATGCTCGGCCAGCAGGGCCTTGCCCAGCGCGGTCGCGTGCGCCGGCAGCCGGCGGCCGATCGCGCTGTACAGCCGCAGCCGGTGCACCGACTCCCGTTTGGCGAGGTAGACGACTTGGTCACCGTCGAGTCGACCGAGGTGGACGGCTTCGCCGAAGCGGCGGGACAACTCGTCGAGCACACCGGACAGCAGGCCGACCAGGTCGTCCCCGTCCAGGTAGGCGGCGCCGACCCGCAGCGCCCGCAGGCCGAGGCGGAACCGGTTGCCGCTCTCGTCGGTCTGCACCCAGCCGCGACCGACAAGCGTCCGGAGCAGGCCGTGCAGGCTGCTCTTCGGTATGCCGAGGGCGCGGGCCAGGTCGCCCAGCGCCCAGGGCTGTGGCTGCTCGGCGAGCAGTTCGAGCAGGTCGAGGGTGCGTCCGGCCGACTTCACGGGCTGGAAATCCTCGGGCACGGTGGGCACGCGGCCACTCTAGCGAAGGGCGTACCCCTCCAGTAAGGTCACGTACGTGACCGACGTTCATAGTTCTGAACATTTGCCTGTCGGTCGGGTGCTGCCGGTGGTGGTGCTCGACGACGCGCGGCACGCCGACCCGCTCGGTGACGCCCTGGTCAAGGGTGGTCTGGCCGCGGTCGAGGTGACCCTGCGTACCGCCGCCGGGCTGGACGCCATCGCGGCGCTCGCGGCCCGCGACGACCTGACCGTCGGAGCGGGCACGGTGCTCACCGTCGAGCAGGCCGAGCGGGCGATCGGGGCCGGCGCCCGGTTCGTCGTGACCCCCGGCTTCGCGCCGGCCGTGGTCCGCGCCTGCCGACAGGCCGGCGTGCCGGTAGTGCCCGGAGCGGCCACCGCGACCGAGATCCAGATGGCCCTCGACGCCGGCCTGAACGTGGTCAAGTTCTTCCCCGCCCAGCAGCTCGGTGGCGCCGCGATGATCAAGGCTCTCGCGGCGCCGTTCCGCGACGTCCGGTTCATCCCCACGGGTGGGATCACCGCCGCGGTGATCGCCGACTACCTGGCCCTGCCGGCGGTCCTGGCCGTCGGGGCGAGCTGGATGGTCTCGGCCGACCTGATCGCCGGCGAGCAGTGGGACGAGATCGCCAACCGCACCCGGGCGGCACTGGCGGCAGCCGGAGGTGCGGTGTGAGTGCGGTGGAGCCTCGGCCGAAGGCCGACTGCCGGTACGACCTGGTTTCGCTCGGCGAGGTCATGCTGCGGCTCGACCCCGGTGCGGGGCGGGTCCGAACCGCCCGTCAGTTCCGGGTCTGGGAAGGTGGCGGCGAATACAACGTCGCCCGGGGCCTGCGCCGCTGCTTCGGCCTGCGCACCGCCGTGGTCACCGCGTTCGCCCGCAACGAGGTCGGCCTGCTGCTGGAGGACCTGATCCTTCAGGGCGGCGTCGACACCAGCCTGATCACCTGGCTGCCGTACGACGGGATCGGCCGCACCGTCCGCAACGGACTGAACTTCACCGAGCGCGGCTTCGGCGTCCGTGGCGCGGTCGGCACCTCCGACCGGGGCCACTCCGCGGCCAGCCAGCTCAAGCCGGACGACGTCGACTGGGACCACCTCTTCGGCACGCTCGGGGTGCGGTGGCTGCACACCGGCGGCATCTACGCCGCCCTGTCCGACACGGCCGCGCAGACCGCCGAGGCCGCGATGACCGCCGCCCGTCGGCACGGCACCCTCGTCTCGTACGACCTGAACTACCGACCCAGCCTCTGGAAGGCCGTCGGTGGCCAGGAGCGGGCGCGGGAGGTGAACACCCGGCTCGCCGGCCTGGTGGACGTCATGATCGGCAACGAGGAGGACTTCACCGCCTGCCTGGGCTTCCCGGTGCCGGACACGGACATCCACAGCGGTGCGCTGGACGCCGGCAACTTCAAGGCGATGATCGAGGCGGTCGTGCGGGCGTACCCCAACTTCAAGGTGGTGGCGACCACCCTGCGCGGGGTACGCAGCGCGACGGTGAACGACTGGGGCGCGGTGGCCTGGGCCCGCGGTGCGTTCGCCGAGGCCACCCACCGACCCGGCCTGGAGATCCTGGACCGGGTCGGTGGCGGTGACAGCTTCGCCTCCGGGCTGATCTACGGCCTGCTCGAACGCGACGGCGACCTGGCCGCCGCGGTGGAGTACGGTGCCGCCCACGGCGCGCTGGCGATGACCACGCCGGGCGACACGTCGATGGCCAGCCTGGCCGAGGTGGAGGCGTTGGTGCGCGGAGCCGGCGCCCGGGTGCAACGCTGACCCTGTCGCTTCGGACGTTCGTGTTCGGTTGGCGTCAGTGCGGAAATTGACACACATGTTGTGGTCCCGGCCGGGCGGCCGAACGATGAGTTACATGAGTGACAAGTCATTCGATTGACCGACCTCCGGAGAGGAGTGCCGGTCATGCCGGACGAATTCATCATGGGTGTACCCGAGGACCTTCGCTTCGATGTCATCGAGCTGCTGCCCCCGGAAGCGCTCGCCAGCCTTGCGCGAGAACCCTATTCCAGGGAGCTTCTCTGGGAGTACTTCCAGAAGGCCGACGTCTACTTTGTCGACAGGCCCCGCGATGTGGAGGATCGGAGGTCGGTCGACGAGCTGATCGACGGCCTCCGGGACAATCTCTATTTCCGGGGGCCTGGCAACGAGAAGCTGAACAGACTGTTCTACAAGACGCTCATCAGGCTGCCGAGTTGGGTGCCACGGCCGGACGGCGGAGAGCGGGGCGACCAGGTCGAATTCGTGGCTGCTTGCGTCAGTGGCGGAATCCCGCGAAGCTCCGACGCGATCAACCGCCGGGAGGCGCTTGAGGAGTTCGCGAAGACCGCCATCCGGCTGAACCTCTTCTCGTACTCCGACACGGGCGAGCGGTATCCGGACCAGGACCTGTCGAGGGTCATCGACGCCTGGGCCAGCGGCAAGATCGTGTACCTGTTCAACCCGGAGCAGCCCGGCAACTAGCCTGGTTTCAGGTCCAGCGGACGGTAGACGCCGCACCGGGACCGGACCGGTCCGTTCAGGGGAGCAGATCGGTCCGGGCGGCACCGGTGGCCGGGTCGAACGGGTAGGACAGGTGCTGGTGCACCAGTTGCCAACCGCCGTCGCGTCGGGCGAAGACCCGGGTACCGCGCGACCAGCTCTCGACTGTCTCGGCACCGGGCGGCGTGACCCGTACCCGGTTCAGGCCCCAGGCGACGGCGAGATCCCCGTCGACCACGAGCGTCTGGTCGGGCACCGCCCAGCTCACCGCTCCGTCGCCCGAGGCGTCGAGGCCGGCCCGGCAGATCTCGCGTACCGCCGGTTCGCCGACGTACCGCAGCGGCGCCTCGTGCTCGTACGACACCACATCGTCGGCGATCGGCTCCATCAGCGCGGCGAGGTCCTTCGCCGCTGTCGCGGCGAACCACCGCTCGTGCAGGTCGTGCAGCTCCCGCTCATCGGCTGCGGTATCCGGGTCGGGTGTCGGGTCGAGCGCGAACGAGTGATGCTCGTGGGTGACCACCCAGCGGTCGTCCTGGCGGCGTAGGCCCAGGGTGAGGCGCAACCGCCGGTCAGGTGCCTCGGTCAGGTCCGCCGGTGTGCCACAGCGCAGCAAGGCGTACGCGAACGCCACGTCGGCACCGGCGGTAACGTCGAGCGACTCGATGTCGAACGACGCGCCTTGGGCCTGCCACCGGAAGAACGGAAGCCAGGTCTGCCGGTAGGCGTCGATTCCGCGTACCCCCTGCTGTGGTGGCGGCACGTCGAACATCACGATGTCCTGGGCGTGGTCGGCGAGCACCGTGGCGAGATCCCCCTGGTGTACCGCCCTGGCCCAACGTTCGATCAGCTCGCGGATCTGTTCTTCATCGGTGGTCATGCTCGGCACGGTCCTTCCGGGGGTTGATCGGCTCCGTCACACCTACAACCCCGGCCGGAGCGGAAACTCACCGCCGGACGGCGGTTTCGTCATCGGAAAGTCGGTCGGGCAGGCCGAAGGCCGAGAACGGGGCGTCGAGGAAGGAGACCACCTCGGTGACCCGGGCACCGTCGAGCGCCAGCAGGTCCAGGCCCGCCGGCAGGTAACTCCGTCGGGCGTCGTCCCACAGGTACGTGCCGAACGCGAGCTGCCCGTTGGCCCGGGCGGGCAGGAACCGCCAACGGTGCGACAGCACCGCCTCGACCAGGAAGTCACGGATCGCGGCGCGGCCCTCGTACCAGACCCGCTGCGGCGGCATCGAGTACCGCGCCGCGTCGGTCAACATCGCCACCAGGGTCTCGACGTCGCCGCCCTCCCAGGCTGCCGCGTACCGCCGGGCCAGGTCCTGCCGTGCCGGGTCACCGAGCGTGCCCAGGGTCCGTTGCTGGGTCCGGTCCGGCAGCCGGTCCGCGAGCACCGCGCGAGCCCGTCGCAGGGCGCTGTTGACCGCCACGACTGTGGTGCCCAGCAGGTCGGCGACCTCGCGTGCCGGGAAGTCGAGCACGTCGCGCAGCAGCAGGACGGCACGTTGCCGGGCCGACAGGTGTTGCAGTGCGGCGACGAACGCCAGCTCCACACTCTCCCGGGCGATCACCCGCGCCGCCGGGTCCAGGTGGTCGGCCCAGGCCATCAGCCGATCCGGGTACGGCTGCAACCACGCCACCTCGGCCGCCGCATCCGGACGCAGGGCGGCGGGCAGTTCACGGCGGCGTCGCCGCTCGGCCAGTGTCAACGCCCGGTTCGTCGCGATCCGGTACAGCCAGGGCCGGATCCCGGCGTGATCGTCGAGGCGGTCCAGCGCGCGCCAGGCCCGATCCAGCGTCTCCTGTACCGCGTCCTCCGCCTCGTGCAGCGAACCCAGGATCCGGTAGCAGTGCGCCCGCAACTCGTCCCGCACCGGCCCGACGAGACGACCGAAGGCCACACCGTCACCGGCCCGCGCCGCCGCCAGTAGCTCCGCGTCCGACCCGTCCGCCCGGCGCGGTCGCTGCCAAGGCGTCCGATCAGGCTCCACACCGGCACGGTACGCCGGCCGAGCCTCGGCGTGTCGTCACTCCACCTGCCGGCCCGCCGGACCCGGGACGCGTCGGTCGTGCGACGATGCGCCCTGTGTTGATCGCTGCTGGCCAGCGGCGGCCGGTGGGCCGGTCCGCCGGGGGCCTTGTCGACAATCCGGACCGGTCGAGGGCACGCTCCTTCGGCCGGGGCGGACGGCCGTGCGTCTGGTGACCCGGCGGCCCGCGTGGCAGCGACGCGGCGACCGTTTCCGACACCCCGCGCAGATGATCGCCGTGGGATTCGCCGGTGCGGTCGCGGTGGGCACCGGTCTGCTGTCCCTGCCCTGGGCAACCCGATCGGGAGATTCCCCCGAGCTGGTGGACGCGTTGTTCACCGCCACCTCGGCGGTGTGCGTCACCGGCCTGGTCACGGTCGACACCGGCAGCTACTGGTCCGGCTTCGGGCAGGCGGTCATCCTGCTGCTCATCCAGATCGGCGGCCTCGGGATCATGACCCTGGCCACGCTGTTCACCGTGCTGCTGTCCCGTCGGCTCGGGCTACGTGCCCGCTTCCTCGCCCAGGCGGAGACCAAGAGCCTCAACCTGGGCGACATACGCGGCGTGGTGCGTCGCATCGTCGTGTTCAGCCTGGTCAGCGAGGCCGTGGTGGCCACGCTGCTCACCATCCGGTTCGCCACCACGTACCAGCGCCCGTTCGGCGCCGCGCTCTACGAGGGCGTCTTCCACGCGATCTCCGCGTTCAACAACGCCGGCTTCTCCACGTACGCGGACAACCTGATGGGGTACGTGACCGATCCCTGGATCACCCTGACCGTCGCGGCGGCGGTCATCCTCGGTGGCCTCGGCTTCCCGGTCGTGTTCGAACTGGTCCGCACCTGGCGCCGCCCGGCGTACTGGTCGGTGACGACGCGGATAACCGTCGCGCTGACCGTGGCGCTGCTGGCCCTCGGTACGGCGGTCTTCACCCTCGCCGAGTACTCGAACCCGGGCACGTTCGGCCCGCTCGGTGGTCCGCAGAAGCTGCTCGCCGGATTCTTCGCCTCCGCGATGACCCGTACCGCCGGTTTCAACAACGTCGACATCGGTGCCATGCGCCCGGAGAGCCTGCTCGCCAGCGACGTGCTGATGTTCATCGGCGGCGGCAGCGCGGGCACGGCCGGCGGCATCAAGGTCACCACCTTCGGGCTGCTCGCCTTCGTCCTGTGGTCCGAAATGCGGAGCGAGACCCAGGTCAACGTCGGCCACCGGCGGATTCCGGCCAGCAACCAGCGGCAGGCCCTCGCGATCGTCCTGCTCGGCGCCGGTGCGGTCGCCGTGGCCACCTTCATCCTCCTGGCCATCACCCCGTACCGGCTCGACGCGGTCCTGTTCGAGGTGGTGTCGGCCTTCGGCACCGTCGGCCTGTCCACCGGCATCACCGCTGACCTGCCACCACAGGCCGACGTGCTGCTCGTACTGCTGATGTTCGCCGGCCGGATCGGACCGCTCACGTTGGCCTCCGCGCTGGCGCTGCGGGACCGTAACCGGCGTTTCGAGCTACCCGAGGAGAGGACGATCGTTGGCTGACATCCGTAACGAGCCGGTCGTCGTGATCGGTCTGGGCCGCTTCGGCAGCGCGCTGGCTCTCGAACTGGCCAAGCGGGGTACCGAGGTGCTCGCCATCGACAGCCAGCCGAAGATCGTGCAGAGCATGGTGGGGCAGCTTCCGCACGTGATCACCGCCGACTCGACCGACATCGAGGCGCTGCGGCAGCTCGGCGTGGGCGACTTCCACCGGGCGGTGGTGGCGATCGGCACCGACATCCAGGCCAGCATCCTGACCACCAGCCTGCTCGCCGAACTCGGCATCCCCGACATCTGGGCCAAGGCCATCACTGGGCAGCACCGCAACATCCTGACCCGCGTGGGCGCCCATCACGTGATCGCGCCCGAGCACGACATGGGCGAACGCACCGCCCATCTGCTCACCGGCCGCATCCTCGACTACGTGGAGGTGGACGCCGACTTCGCCGTCATCAAGACCAAACCGCCGGGCGACGTGGTGGGCATGCCGCTGCGCGAGTCCCGGCTGCGCAGCCGGTGGGGGGTGACCGTGGTGGCGGTGAAGCCGGAAGCGGCCGTCGGTGGACGACGGCCCGGTTTCACCCACGCCACCCCCGACACCGTGCTGAGCTACGGAGACCTGATCCTGGTGGTCGGCCCGGTCGACAACGTCGAGAGGTTCGCCGCCGCCGAGTGACGTGGACCGACCACGAGCGCGCGTTGGCGACGCGACCGGCTTGTTACCCCGGATTGTCGGACTTGGCGGCTATCCTCACGCGTCGTGACCGCACAGCTGAACGAGATGCCGCCCGACCTGCTGGACTTGTTTGCGGACGCCGCTGCTCGCCCCCGGACGTTGTCCGTTCCGCTGCCGCCCGGCCGGACGGTCCGCGGCGATGAGGGCGACGCCGACCGGCCGACGCTGTGGCTCAGCGATGAACCGGCTCCGGCTGGGCTGTGGCCGCGGTTGCACGCCGCACACCAGCAGTCAGGGTTGTGGCCGTTGCTGCTGGACGGCTACGACGGTGAGCCGACGCGGCCCTGGGAGGACGGCGAGTTCTGGCCCGGGCGCGGGTCGTCGCCGGCCGAACATGATCCGGAGCGGCTGCTCGCCGGCTGGTGGGCCGACCAGACGGCCCCCTACGACGGTGACGACGAGCTGTCCAACGACCGGCGGGCCGCCGTCGCCGCCCCGTACGGGCGGGACTGGCCGGGGCTGGCGCCGCCCGGCGAGCCGTGGACGACGCCTGAGCGACACGCGGACCACTGGGCCGAGCAGCTGACGCTGGCCCAACCGGCGATGCGCCTCGGCCTGGTCCCCGCCGGGCGGGGCAGCGACGCCCTGGCCGTCCTCGGCTGGCAGGGCGCGATCAACCACACCGCCGATCCCGGCCGGTTGTCGGCCGTGCTGCGTAGCTGGGAGGACCGGTTCGGGGTCCGGGTGATCGGGGTCGGTTTCGCCGAGCTCTACCTGAGCGTCGCTGCGCCTCCGGAGCACACCACCGAGGCGTTGCGGGTGGCCGCCGAGCATTTCGCCTTCTGCCCAGACAACGTCTGGCAGGGGCAGCGGCCGTGCACCCTGGCCGCGTACGCCGAACGTATCGTCGACGCGCCGACCTGGGCGTTCTGGTGGGACTGACCCGGGTGGTCCTCAGTGGGCGGGATCGCCCTGACCGGGCAGCGTGAGCGTCACCAGGAAGGCCGCGTGGTCGGTCGTCCGTTCCATGCTGACCGACCTGGTGGACTCGATCGGCAGGTCCGCCGTGGCCATGAACTGCTGCACCCCGCCGTCGTGCCGGTGCCGGTAGTCCGCCGGTACGCAGGAGCGCACGTCGGGTGTGCCACCCTGCCGCAGGTTGAGGTCGCCGCTGACCACCGTGGGCTGGTAGCGACCGTCGGCGTGCAGTTGCGGGATCGCCGTGCCGACCAGGTGGGAGCACTGGGCGAGGGCCAGGGTCGAGCTGGTGTACGCCAGGTGGGTGGTGCAGGCGAAGAAGAGGGTGCGGGCCTCGACGCAGAGCCAGGCCCGCTGCTCGGGGTCGGCCGGGTCCTGAGCCGGGTAGATCCCGGCGTGCACCTCGTGCTCGCCGGCGGGCGCCGCGATGTGGGTCAGCACTCCGACGCCGTATTGCTGCCCGTTGACGCAGCGGTACGGCTCACCGGTGCGGCCGTTTCGCGCCGGCTGGAAGGCGGCCACCACCGTGCCGGCGTGCACGTCCGTCATCACCCGTTCCAGGGTGTCCACGTCGCCGGAGCAGATCTCGTTGAGGGTGACGACGTCGGGGGTTTCGGCCCGGATCACCTCGGCGGCCCGAGCCACCGCGCGACCCGTGTAGCACCCGGTGGCCATGCCGCTGTTGCACAGGTTCAGTTGGAGCACCCGCAGCGGTGCGGGCGCGACCGGTGCGACGACGGAGCAGCCGGCCAGCAGTACGGCGACCGAGACCAGGGCGGCGGCGGCCACCAGTGGCCGGGGAACTGTCGGACGAGAAACCATGCACCAGCCCTGGGCTCGCGGAGGGGCTGAAAGTGTATCCGTACCGGCGGGACGGCGCTCAGGTCCGCAACGGGTACGGGATGAAGGTGCTGCGGTTCTCGTCCACGTCCAGTTGCCGGCTGATCGGGGGCGCGGCCCGCTGCGGACAGGTCATCCGCTCGCAGGTCTTGCAGCCCGGCCCGATCGGGGTCGCGGCCTCGGCCGCGTGCAGGTCCATCCCGGTGGAGTAGACCAGCCGGCTGGCGTGCCGCACCTCGCAGCCCAGACCGATGGCGTACACCTTGCCGGGTTGGCCGTAGCCGCCGTGGTGGCGGGTGATGGTGCGGGCGATCCACAGGTAACGTTGCCCGTCCGGCATGGCGGCGACCTGGGTGACCACCCGCCCCGGCGCACCGAACGCCTCGTACACCGTCCACAACGGACAGGTGCCGCCGGTACGCGAGAACGGAAAGCCGGTGGCCGACTGTCGTTTCGACATGTTGCCGGCCCGGTCGACCCGGACGAAGGAGAACGGCACGCCGCGCGCCCGGGGCCGCTGCAACGTGCTGAGCCGGTGGCAGACCGTCTCCCAGCCCATCGCGTAGTGCTGGGTGAGCAGGTCGATGTCGTACCGACGCTGCTCGGCGGCGGCCAGGAAGTGTTCGTACGGCAGCAGCAGCGCCGCCGCGAAGTAGTTGGCCAGGCCGACCCGGGTGAGGATCTGGGTCTGCACGTCGTCGAACTCCTCCGACTCGACGATTTCGTCGATGACGTCGGCGAACTCCAGCAGTGCGATCTGCGCCGCCATCCGCATCGCCTCCTGCCCGGCGCGCAGCGACGTGGACAGGTGCAGGGTCCGGGTCTGCGGGCGGTACCGGTGCAGCTCACCACCGAGTGCGGCGGCGTCCTCGCGGGCGACGTGCACGCCGTGCCGTTGCGCCAGCCGGTCGCGGAGCAGGGCGCGGACCTCGCCGCGGCGCAGCGCCATCCGTCCGGCCAGCCGCTCGGCCTCCTCGTCGAGATCCGGCACGTAGTTCTGCCGCCGGTAGAAGAACTCGGTGACCTGGTCGTGCGGGCTGCGGCCGATCCGCTCGCGGTCACCGACCAACTCGGCGAGCTGTTCGTCGGCCTGCTGGTAGCGCCGGTGCAGCTCGATGACCGCCGCCGCCACCTCCGGCAGCCGGGTGGCCAGTTCGGTGAGTTCGGTCAGGCCGGCACGTCCGGGCAGCGCCTCGCGTAGCCCGGCGACCAGCCGAGGGGTGTCGTGCGCGGCGAACACGGTCGGGTCGACGCCGAACAGTTCGGTGATGCGTAACAGCACCGGCACGGTCAGTGGTCGGCTGTCGTGCTCGATCTGGTTGAGATAGCTCGGGGAGATGCTGAGGTGCCGGGCGAGCTCCGTCTGGCTCAGCCCGCGCTCCTCGCGCATCCGGCGCAGCCGCGCGCCGGCGAACGTCCTGGCGACCGCCCTCACCTCCCTGCTCCGTCGACCGGGTCCGGCCACATTAGCACTGCTGCGAATAGCCGCTTTCACAACTTCACAGAATCGCCCGTCGACTTTTCAATAATTGGCTTTTTCCGTCCCTCGACCGCCTCCGGCCTGGCATGTGACCGTTGGCTGCACACCCGGCGGCCCGGCGTCTCGCGCAGCGTCACCAGGTGACGACGGAATTCGAAGGGAATGAGAAACGATGGTTACCGCGGTCGAGCAGTTGCAGCACGAATGGGACACCAACCCTCGCTGGCGGGGTGTGCGACGCAGCTACCGCGCCGAGGACGTGGTGCGGTTGCGTGGCGCGATCCAGGAGGAGCACACCCTGGCCCGGCACGGCGCGAACCGGCTGTGGCGGTTGCTGAACAGCGAGGACTACATCCACGCCCTCGGTGCCCTCACCGGCAACCAGGCCGTGCAGATGGTCCGCGCCGGGCTCAAGGCGATCTACCTGTCCGGCTGGCAGGTGGCCGCCGACGCGAACCTGGCCGGGCACACCTACCCCGACCAGAGCCTGTACCCGGCCAACTCGGTGCCCGCGGTGGTGCGTCGGATCAACAACGCCCTGCTGCGCGCCGCGCAGATCACCACCGCCGAGGGTGACCCGTCCGGCATCGACTGGCTGGCACCGATCGTCGCCGACGCCGAGGCCGGCTTCGGTGGCGTGCTCAACGCGTACGAGCTGATGAACGCGATGATCGCGGCCGGGGCCGCCGGCGTGCACTGGGAGGACCAGCTCGCCAGCGAGAAGAAGTGCGGTCACCTCGGCGGGAAGGTGCTCATCCCCACCGGCCAGCACATCCGCACCCTGGAGGCGGCGCGGCTGGCCGCCGACGTGGCGGGCGTGCCGTCGGTGGTCATCGCCCGTACCGACGCCCAGGCCGCCACCCTGCTCACCACCGACGTCGACGAGCGGGACCAGCCGTTCGTCACCGGCGAGCGCACCGCCGAGGGCTTCTACCGGGTCCGTAACGGCGTCGAGCCGTGCATCGCCCGTGGCCTGGCGTACGCGCCGCACGCCGACCTGCTCTGGATGGAGACCAGCACCCCGGACCTGGAGGTCGCCCGCCGCTTCGCCGAGGCGATCAAGGAGCAGTACCCGGACCAGCTGCTCGCCTACAACTGCTCGCCGTCGTTCAACTGGCGCAAGCACCTCGACGACGCGACCATCGCCAAGTTCCAGCGGGAACTGGGCCACATGGGGTACAAGTTCCAGTTCATCACCCTGGCCGGCTTCCACGCCCTCAACTACTCGATGTTCGACCTGGCCCGGGGCTACGCGACCGACGGCATGTCGGCGTACGTCTCGCTTCAGGAGCGGGAGTTCGCGGCCGAGCCGGCCGGCTACACCGCGGTCAAGCACCAGCGCGAGGTGGGTACCGGTTACTTCGACCTGATCAGCACGGTGCTCAACCCGGCCGCCGAGACCACCGCGCTGCGTGGCTCCACCGAAGAGGAGCAGTTCGCATGAGATACGAGATCATCGGCCCGATGGCCGAACGCTTCGACGAGGTCCTCACCGATGCGGCGCTGGACTTCCTGGTCGCGCTGGACAGCGAGTTCGCCGCCCGTCGGGTGGCCCTGCTGGACACCCGCCGGGCCCGTCGCGACCGCTACGCCACCGGCCAGCTGCCCGACTTCCTGCCGGAGACCGCCGCGGTCCGCGACGACCCGACCTGGCAGGTGGCGGCGCCCGCACCCGGCCTGGAGGACCGGCGAGTCGAGATCACCGGGCCGCCGGACCGCAAGATGACCATCAACGCGTTGAACTCCGGCGCCAAGGTGTGGCTCGCCGACTTCGAGGACGCCACCGCGCCGACCTGGCAGAACGTCATCAGCGGCCAGCTCAACCTGATCGACGCCCTGGACCGCCGGATCGACTTCACCGACGCGCGTGGCAAGCGGTACGCGCTCGGCGACGACCTGGCCACGATCGTGGTGCGGCCGCGCGGTTGGCACCTGGTGGAGAAGGGCATCGTGGTCGACGGTCGACCGATCTCGGCCAGCCTGGTCGACTTCGGGCTGTACCTGTTTCACTGCGCCCGTCGGCAGCTCGACGCCGGCAAGGGCCCGTACTTCTACCTGCCGAAGCTGGAGAGCCACCGCGAGGCGCGGTTGTGGAACGACATCTTCGTCTTCGCCCAGCGCTACCTCGGGCTGCCGCAGGGCACCATCCGGGCCACCACGCTCATCGAGACGATCACCGCCGCGTTCGAGATGGAGGAGATCCTCTACGAGCTGCGCGAGCACTCGGCGGGCCTGAACGCCGGGCGGTGGGACTACATCTTCAGCATCATCAAGAACTTCGGCCAGTGGCCGGACTTCGTCCTGCCGGATCGCGCCGAGGTGACGATGACCGTGCCGTTCATGCGGGCGTACACCGAACTGCTGGTGCGCACCTGTCACCGACGTGGCGCGCACGCGATCGGCGGGATGGCCGCCTTCGTCCCGGCTCGTGACCCGCAGGTCAACGAGATGGCGTTGAGCAAGGTGCGGGCGGACAAGCAGCGCGAGGCCGGTGACGGCTTCGACGGCTCCTGGGTCGCCCACCCCGGCCTGGTGGCGACCTGCCGCGAGGTCTTCGACGCGGTGCTGGGCGAGCGCCCGAACCAGCTCGACCGGCGTCGTGACGAGGTGACGGTGACCGCCGCCGAGCTGCTCTCGGTGGACAAGACCCCGGGACAGGTCACCGAGGCGGGGGTGCGCGCCAACGTCGCGGTGGCGCTGCGCTACATCGACGCCTGGCTCGGCGGCGCGGGCGCGGTGGCGCTGTGGAACCTGATGGAGGACGCGGCCACCGCCGAGATCGCCCGTTGCCAGTTGTGGCAGTGGCTGCACCACGGCACCCCGCTGGCCGGCGGGGGAGCGGTGACCGAGGAACTGGTCCGTTCGATGCTCGCCGAGGAACTGGCCACGGTGACCGAAGGGCGCGCGGACGCCGAGCGGGAACGCGCCGAGCAGGCCGCGCGGATCGTCGAGGAGACGGCGCTCGGTGAGGACCTGCCGTCGTTCTTCACCACCAGCGCGTACGCCCGGCACCTGGGGCCGGCGCGGGCGCTCGCGCTGGCGGCGGGCTGAGGCTGATCGTCCCGACGCGACGGCGCCGGTTCCGGGGCTCGGACCCCGGCCGGCGCCGTCGCGTCCCGTCAGCCGTCGATCCGGGTGATGTTGCGGATCTTGTTGGACGCGTCCAGGGCGGCCACCTTGTACGCCTCGGCCAGCGTCGGGTAGTTGAACACCGTGTCGACCAGGTAGTCCACCGTGCCGCCGCAGCCCATCACCGTCTGCCCGATGTGCACGATCTCGGTGGCGCCGGTGCCGAAGACGTGCACGCCGAGCAGCCGGCCGTCCGTCGGCGAGACGAGCAGCTTCAACATGCCGTACGAGTCACCCACGATCTGGCCGCGCGCCAGCTCGCGGTAGCGGGCGATGCCCACCTCGAACGGCGTCGCGCTGTCGGTCAGCTCCTCCTCGGTCTTCCCGACGAAGCTGATCTCCGGAATGGTGTAGATGCCGATCGGCTGCAACTCGTGCATCGGGCGGTCCGGCTCGCCGCAGGCGTGTTGCGCGGCCAGCCGCCCCTGCTCCATCGACGTCGAGGCCAGCGCCGGGAAACCGATGACGTCGCCGACGGCGTAGATGTTCTCCACCGCGGTGCGGTAGTTCGCGTCGACCTCGATGCGACCGCGTCGGTCCGCGGTCAACCCCGCCGCGGCCAGGTCCAGACCGTCGGTCTGGCCCTGCCGGCCGGCCGAGTACATGACCGTGTCGGCGACGATCTTCTTGCCGCTCTTGAGGACACACAACGCGGCGGTCTGGTGCTTTTCGACCGAGGCCACCTCCTCGCCGAAACGGAACGTCACGGACAGGTCCCGCAGGTGGTACTTCAGCGACTCGACGACCTCCTCGTCGCAGAAGTCGAGCATCCGCTCGCGTCGTTCGACCACGGTGACCTTCGTGCCGAGCGCGGCGAACATCGAGGCGTACTCCATGCCGATCACACCGGCGCCGACCACGACCATGCTGCGGGGTACGGCCTGGAGGTTGATGACGCCGTCGGAGTCCACGATGGTCCGGTCGTCGAAGTCGACGCTGTCGGGGCGTGCCGGCCGGGTGCCGGCGGCGATGATGGCCTTGTCGAAGGTGACCTTGGATTCGCGTCCCGAATCGCCGTCGACCCAGACCGAGTGGGCGTCGGCGAACCGCCCGGTGCCGGTGATGATCGCGACCCGGTTTCGGGCCAGTTGGTTACGGATGACATCGGTCTGCCGGTTGATGACGTGCTGGGTCCGCGCGGCCAGATCGCTCACCGTGATCTCGTCCTTGACCCGGTAGCTGCTGCCGTAGAGGTCTCGCTGACTGAGGCCGGTCAGGTAGAGCACCGCCTCGCGCAGCGTCTTGGACGGCACGGTGCCGGTGTTGATGCACACCCCGCCGAGCATGTCGCGCCGCTCCACCAGGCCGACCCGCCGGCCGAGCTTCGCCGCGGCGATGGCGGCCTTCTGACCGCTGGGCCCGGAGCCCAGCACCAACAGGTCGTAGTCATACACGATCACCAGCGTCGCAAGATGTCGCGGCCAGCACCAGACCCGTCGCGTACCCGGCAGGTGACGTTAACCAGGTTGGAACAAACACGGGTGCCGCTGCCGGGCCAGGTGCCCGGCAGCGGTGCCGTCGTCGACGGTTCAGCCGGCCGTGGTGCCGGCGAGCGCGGCCGGTCCCATCTGGAAGTCCGGGTCGATCTGCGTGGTGAGGTCCACTCCGGTGCGCTCGTTGGCCCAGGCCTCGGCGTTACGCCGGTGGAACTCGTGGGCCCACCGGGTGAACGCCGCCCAGTCCTGCGTGGTGCCGTCGACGGCGTCGGCCATCAGGCCCAGCACCGCGCGGTTGGCGTTCTCGAGGTCGTGCAGCGGGCCGACCGCGCCACGCTCGGCACGGCGCACGTAGGCCGACCGGCTCATCCAGGCGAGCAGGTCCGCGCCGACGTGCTCGTGCAGGAAGGCCACGTCGGCGGCGTCCTCGACCTTGTTGCCGATCACCGACAGGGCCACCCCGTAGTCGCGCGCGTAGCCGGCGTACTGCCGGTAGACACTGACGCTGCGCACCGTCGGTTCGCAGACCAGGAAGGTGCGGTCGAAGCGGGTGAACAGTCCCGAGGCGAACGAGTCGGCACCGGCGGTCATGTCCACCACCACGTACTCGCCGGGCCCGTCGAGCAGGTGGTTCAGCAGCAACTCCACCGCGCCGACCTTGGCGTGGTAGCAGGCCACCCCCAGGTCCTCGGCGCTGAACTCGCCGGTCGCGGCCAGCCGGACGCCGCCGACGGTGGTCACGCACTCGGCGTAGATCGGGTTCTCCTCCGCCACCCGCAGCAGTCGTGAACCCCGTCCGGGCGGGGTGGTCTTCACCATCTGCGCCGCCGAAGCGATGCGCGGGTTGTCGCCGCGCAGGTACTCCTTGATCGCCGGCAGGTGTTCACTCAACGGCCGCGCCGCGCTCACGGCGGCCGGACCACCCAGGGCCACCGCGAGATGCTGGTTGATGTCGGCGTCGATGGCCAGCACCGGGTGCCCCTCGGCGGTGAGATGGCGGGCGTGGAGCGCGGCGAGGGTGGTCTTGCCGCTGCCACCCTTTCCGACGAAGGCGATCTTCATCGGCGCCCCTCCACCCAGTTGCTAACGGTAACCGTTTCCATGAGAGGCATGGTAGCGGGCCGCCGTCCCGCCCGACGCCGAACCCGCCTGACTCACCGGCATCGGTGTGTCCCGCCCGTCATCGCCGACCGGTGCGAGATCGAGCACGTCGGTGGCCAGCCGGTGGATGTTGGTCAGGCCGACCTCGGGGCCGCCGCCGGCCTCCACCATGAACAGCAGGTGGCGTACGCCGGGCAGCGCCGCCGCCCGCGCGACCGCCTGTCGGCAGCGGTCCGGCGCACCCACCGGGTGGATGCCGATCAGATGCTCCACGTAGCCGGCCGGATCCCGTGCTCCGGCCGGTGCGCCGTCCAGCCGGACGTACTCCCGGGTGCCGGCCAGCAGCGGGGGTAGGCCGCTGCCGACCAGCCCAGCCGCTTCCGCGTCCGTCTCCGCGACCTGGGCGAGATGGGCGCTGGCATGCTCGACTCCGGCGGGATCGTGCCCGTGTGCCTCGGCCACCCTGGCGTAGCGGTCGAGCAGCTCGACCTTCTCGGCGAGGTCGGCGTGCAGGCCGAGCAGCAGCGGCAGGCCGTGCCGGGCGGCGAGATCGACCGTGCCGGTCGAGGTCGCCGCGACCCACACGGGCAGCCGCCGGCGTGGTCGCGGCACCACCGGGACCGCGCGAAACGGGAAGCGGTGGTTTCCGGCCACCTCCGGTCGCCCGGACAGCCACCTGGTCAACAGCTCCAGCGAGTCGTGGAACCCGTGCGTGAACCGCTCCGTCCCGGTGCCGAAGACCTCCAGATCCACCCAGGGCCCGCCCCGGCCGACGCCGAGCCGGAACCGGCCACCGGACAGCTCGTGCAGCAGTGCCGCCTCCTCGCCGACCGCCACCGGGTGCCGGTTGGACAGGATGCACGCGGCGGTGCCCACCGCGATGCGGCGGGTGGCCCCGAGCAGGTGCGCGGCGAAGGTGATCGCCGACGGGCAGACGCCGTAGGAGATGAAGTGGTGCTCGGCGATCCACACGCCGGCGAACCCGGCGGCCTCGGCCGCGCGACCGTACCGATGGGCGGCGGCCAGTGCCTCGGTGTGCGAGACGCCGGGGCGTTGCCCGGCGAGCAGGAACAGGTGCGCCCGTACGCCCCGACCTGCCCGCCGGACTCCGCCGGGATCAACAGTCACGCAGCTCGGGGGACTGGTTGAGTAGCTGGCCCCGTGTCGAGGTGAACCGGCGGTAGGTGTCGGAGTCGACGGCGGACGGTCGGAACGCCGCGATCCGGTGGCAGTTCTGGAAGGCGAGCTTGACGCCGAAGTGACGCTCCAGGCTGGACCGGATGGCGTCGCTGGCCAAGGCGCGCAACAGCTGGCCCCGCTCCGCCTCGCTGGGCGGAGGCACCTGGTTGTCGGCGAACTCGGCGTCGGAGGACGCCAGCTCCGACGCCACCCGGCTGACCGTCTGCCAGGCGTAGGGCAGTGACTCGCGGACGCAGGCCACGAATGCCTCGTCGTCGACGGGGCCGGACTCGGCGGCCCGCAGCAGGCTCGGCGGCACGGTGAGAGACATGCTCCTCCTCGGCTAACGATCACGGTTGTCATTACCGCTACGTGGGGAGCACATCACGTCACTGTCGGGAGTGTCAATGCCGCCGCGCCGGACCCGGTCAGCCGAGGCCGCGCAACCGGACGGCGAGGGTGTCCTGGAAGAAATCGAGGAAGCCGTCCGGGTCCGGGCCAGCGTTCTGCAGCACCACGTGGTCGAAGCCCGCGTCGACGTAGGCCCGCACCGCCTCGACGTGCACGTCCGGGTCGGGGCCGACGGCGAACTGCTGCCGGATGTCGTCCTCGGTGACGGTGCGCGAGGCCGCGTCGAAGTTCACCGGGTTCGGCAGTTCGCTCATCACCTTCCAACCGGTGACCGACCAGCGGCTGGTCTGCCAGGCCGCCTGCACGGCCTGCGCCTCGTCGGGTGCCCAGGCGAGCGGAACCTCGGCGTAGCGGGGGCCCTGCCCGCCGAGCCGCTGGTAGGTCTGCACCAGGTCGGCCTCGGGTTCGGTGGCGAACAGGCCGTCACCGAGTTCCGCGGCGATGGTCGCGGACACCTCACCACTGGCGGCGACGGCGATGACGGGCAGCTCCTCCGGAAGGTCGAACACCCGGGCGTCGTCCAGCTGGAGATGCTTGCCCTCGTACGAGTGGTAGCCGCCCGTCCATAGCAACCGGATGATTTCCAGCGCCTCGCGGAGCCGCTCGTGTCGACCCCGTGCTCCCGGGAAGCCCTGGCCCACCACGTGCTCGTTGAGGCGCTCGCCCGCACCGACGCCGAGGGTGAACCGGTTGTCGGAGACCAGGGCGAGCGTGGCGGCGGCCTGCGCGATGATCGCCGGGTGGTACCGCACGCTCGGGCAGGTGACCCCGGTCGCCAGCTCGATCCGGTCGGTCCGGGCGGCGATCGCCCCGAGCACCGTCCAGGTGAACGACGAGTGACCCTGGCTGTCCAGCCAGGGGTGGAAGTGGTCGCTCATCTCGACGAAGTCGAACCCCACCTGCTCGGCGCGTACCGCCTGCCGGATGATCTCGTTCGGCCCGAAGCCCTCACTGGACAGCTTGTATCCGATCCGCATCAGCTCTCCCGATCATGAACCCAGTCCGTCTCTGCCACTTTTGCACTAGTAAGCCCGGTCCGGTGGAGGAAATCCGGTGAGCGCCGCTGCCGTTTGTCGGCCACCGGCGCGGGAATCTCGGCCAGATGCGGTGCGGGGGCGACGGCCCAGGGACCTCAACCGGTCAAGCGCCGGACCGGGATCTCCAGCACGATGGCGTTCATGCCGTCACCGTCGACGACGTGGTCCTCGGTGGTGGGGCCGGCGGGCGAGAGGCGGTGCCGGCACAACCAGTCGAAGAGGTCCAGCCCGGCGCGGGCCACACCACACCCCGGTGGCACGACCGCCCGGACGACGGTGCGGGCCGGCAGGGTGAGCGTCGTGCCCCTCACGTCGGTCACGGCGACCGTGAAGGCGCCGGCAGGGGCACCGGACAGCCAGGTCACCAGGGTGGCCGGCGCAGCCGTACACAGCGCCGCCACCTCGACCGCGTCGGCCACCTCCACGCGGCGTAGGCGTAGCTGTCGCGGAGCCACGCGGGCCCGTCGGGGCAACAGTGGGCTGTCCGTCGCGAGCCGGTCCTCGACCGCGGCCACCGTCTCGACCATGGTGGCGATGTCGCGGCGCAGGGCCGTCACCGTCTCGGCCAACGCCTGACGCAGCTGTGCGTCGGGTGCGTCCGACAGCTCGGCGATCCGGCGCAGCGACAGGCCCAGCCGTTGCAGGCCCCTGATGTGTTCCAGCCGGGTCAGCTCGGGCACGCCGTACCACCGGTAGCCGGTGGTCGCATCGACCGCCGCGGGTCGCAGCAACCCGACCTTGTCGTAGTGGCGCAGGGTGCGCTCCGACACCCCGGACATCCGTGCCAGCTCACCGATGCGCCACACCGGTCCTCCTCGTGGCTTGACCTTGCCGCTGCGACAAGGTTCTAGCGTCGGCGCCCATGAGACGGGCTCACCAGATCGATCCGGCCCGGCTGACCGGTGCCCTGCTGCTGACCTCTTTGCTGACCATGGTTGCCGGTGCGGCCGTCGCCGTGCCATCCGGACTGACCCTGAATCCGGCCGAGCCGGCGGCCACGCTGTCCGCCGTGCACGCCCGGGCCGGACTGCACCTGACCGAGTTGGCCCTCGACGTCGTCGGGTGGCTCGCGCTGACCGGCGCGGCCCTCTCGGCGTTGGCCGCCATCGTCCGCACCGGGCAGCACCTGGCGGTGCTGCCGGCCGGACTGCTGGCCGCGGCCGGCCTGGCGGGTCTGCTGCACGACGCGGGGAACCTGGCCGTCACCCAGCTGTCCGCCGATCGCACCGATCCGTCGGTCGTGGCCGTGGCCGGGGCGATCCTGCTGACCGCCAAGTGGACCGTGAATCTGGCCGGGCTGCTCTGGGTCGCCGCCACGGCAACCGCCGTGGTCTGCGTACCGATGCCGGCCGGGCTGCGGCGCGTCGGTGCCTTCGCCGCCATGGTCGGCCTCGCCGCGGTGATGCTGCCCTGGACCACGGGTGTGGCCGGGCCGTCGGCGACGCTGGAGCAGTTCGGCTACCTCCTGCACCTGCCGCTCATGATCTGGTACGGAACGCTGGGCTGGCGCCTGCGCAACGGCGGGTGGTCCGGCCACGGCCGCCCGGGGTGCCCAGCGCGAGCGAAAGCGTAACTGATGGGTTACGCTTTGGCCGTGGACGACGTGGCCGCCGCGATCGCGGACCCGGTGCGGCGGCGCATCCTCGAACTGCTGCGTGAGCGTCGGCTGCCGGCCGGGCGGATCGCCGAGGAGTTCGAGATCAGCCGGCCCGCGATCAGCCGACACCTGCGCGTACTGCGCGACTGTGGCCTGGTCCGCGACACCGTCGTCGGCCGCCGACGACTCTACGAACTGGATCCGACCCGGCTCGCCGAGCTGATCCGGTGGCTGACCCCGTTCACCCGGACCGATCTCTGGGAACGTCGCCTCGACGCCCTGGAGACCGAGGTCTACCGTGCCCGCCGCGACCGCCGTACCGGCGACTCGCCATCCGCCACTCAGGAGCGCACCGCATGACCCGAATCCCGACCGGCCGACTCTTCGGCGCCGAGGACGGCGTCGACCTGGTCCTCACCCGCACCTTCCCGGCCCCGATCGACGACGTGTGGGCCAGCCTCACCGAGCCGGAACGAACGGCACGGTGGTTCGGGCCCTGGGAGGGCGACGCCGCGCCGGGCCGCACCGTCCGGGTCCAGATGGCCATGGAGGAGGACGCGCCCTGGTCCGATCTGCGGATCGACGCGTGTGAGCCGCCCCGGCGGCTGGCCGTGTCCATGCGCGACGAGTACGGCCACTGGGTGCTGGAGTTGCTGCTCACCTCACACGGCGAGCGCACCGAGCTGCGCTTCGTGCAGCATCTCGACGACGCCACCGGCATCGGTGAGGTGGGTCCGGGCTGGGAGTACTACCTCGACTGTCTGGTGGCCGCGCGCGACGACACGGCGATGCCGTCGTTCGACGACTACCACCCGCCGATGAAGGCGTACTACGAGCAGCTCCGGCCGGAGTGATCGAAGATACCCACATCCGCGCCATTCGCTCCGTTTTGCTCGGTCCACCCCGGGTACCGCCCTGGTCATCTGGCTCTCGTGCCCCAGGGAGGTACCCGTCGAGATGAACGCCCGCAACCCCGCCGAGGCGGTAAGGAATGTCGTGGAGGCCGCGGCGGAGAAGGTGACCGACGCCGGCACCCCACAGGTGCCCGGTGCGCCGGGCAGCGCCCCGCCGCCGCGCGACGAGCCGACGACGCCACACGAACCGCTACCGCCCAAGCCCGAGCAGGGCGCTCCGCAGACCCGTACGCCCACCGGCGCCGAGACCGGCGCGCCGGCCACCGCCAACGGCCAGCAGGGTGCCTTCCTCACCACCGCGCAGGGTGCGCGGCTACGGGACACCGACCACTCCCTCAAGGCCGGCCCGCGCGGGCCCGTCCTGCTGCAGGACCACCACCTGCGGGAGAAGATCACCCATTTCGACCACGAGCGCATCCCCGAGCGGGTGGTGCACGCCCGCGGCGCGGGGGCCCACGGCGAGTTCACCGCCTACGGCACCGCCGAAGCCGTCACCCGGGCGGGCTTCCTGGCCAAGGGCCGGACCACCGAGGTCTTCGTCCGCTTCTCCACGGTGCTCGGTTCCCGGGGCTCGGCCGACACCGTCCGCGACACCCGGGGCTTCGCCACCAAGTTCTACACCGACGAGGGGACCTTCGACCTGGTCGGCAACAACATGCCGGTCTTCTTCATCCAGGACGCCATCAAGTTCCCCGACATCATCCACGCCGGCAAGCCGCACCCCGACCGCGAGATCCCGCAGGCCCAGAGCGCGCACGACACCTTCTGGGACTTCGTCTCGCTGCACACCGAGGCGCAGCACCACGCCATGTGGAACATGTCCGACCGGGGCATCCCGCGCTCCTACCGGACGATGGAGGGCTTCGGCGTGCACACCTTCCGGCTGGTCAACGCGGCCGGCGAGACGGTGCTGGCCAAGTTCCACTGGAAGCCGAAGCTGGGCGTGCACTCCCTGACCTGGGAGGAGGCTCAGCTGCTCGGCGGCATCGACCCGGACTTCCACCGGCGTGACCTCTACGACGCCATCGAGGCCGGCGCGTTTCCCGAGTGGGAACTCGGCCTCCAGGTCTTCCCCGACACGCCCGAGGAGACCTTCGCCGGCATCGACCTGCTCGACCCGACGAAGATCGTGCCGGAGGAACTCGCCCCGGTGCAGCCGGTCGGCAAGCTCACCCTGAACCGCACGCCGACCAACTTCTTCGCCGAAACCGAGCAGGTCGCCTTCCACGTGGGACACCTGCCGCCGGGCATCGACGTCACGAACGACCCGCTGCTGCAGGGACGGCTCTTCTCGTACGTCGACACGCAGTTGACCCGGTTGGGCGGGCCGAACTTCGCCCAGATCCCGATCAACCGGCCGCACGCCCCGGTCAACGACATGCTGCGCGACGGCTTCCACCAGCAGGCCGTGCACGCGGGCGTGGCACCGTACCGGCCGAACTCCCTGGACGGTGGCAATCCTTTCCCGGCCGGCGACGACGACCACCCGTTCGTCGACGTGCCGGTGCAGGTCGCGCAGGCGCCCAAGGTACGCGCCAACCCCGCCTCGTTCGACGACCACTTCAGCCAGGTCCGCCTGTTCTGGCTGAGCATGTCCCCGGTCGAGCGGGAACACATCATCCGGGCGTACACCTTCGAGCTGGGCAAGTGCTACCACCAGGCGATCAAGGAACGGCAGCTCCAGTGCCTGGCCAACATCGACCCGGTGCTCTGCGCCCAGGTGGCCACCGGCCTCGGTCTACCCGCGCCGGAGCCGACGGTGCCGTTGGCGGACGTCGAGCCCAGCCCGGCGCTGTCCCAGGTAGGGCGGCAGTGGCCGGCCGACGGCCGGATGGTCGGCATCGTCGTCGACCCCGAGGCCGACCTCGACAGCGTCCGGGCGGCCCGCGAGGCGGTCTTCGCCGCCGACATGGTCCCGCTGCTGATCGCGCCGCACGGTGGAACGATCGGTGACCTGCCCGCGCAACGGAGCTTCGCCACCGGCCGCTCGGTCGAACTCGACGCGCTCCTGCTCGCCTCGGCGCCCGCGCCGGCACCGGACGCGATGCCGGCCCGGGACGCCAAGGCGGGCGCGGCCGGCTCGGCCACCGTCGATCCCCGGGTGCTGCTGATGGTGGAGGAGTGCTGGCGGCACGCCAAGGCCATCGGCGCGTGGGGGACCGGCGTCACGGTGCTGGACCAGGCCGGTGTCGCCGGCACACCCGGCGTGGTCACCGCCGACTCCGCGAGCGAGGTCCTGACCGCCGTCCAGCAACTCATGGCCGACCACCGCGTCTGGCACCGCTTCCCCACCTCCGTCGCCTGACCCGGCTCCACGCCGTAGAGATCGTGGTCCGTGAGCGCCCCCGGGAGGGTGCTCACGGACCACGATTCACATGTCCACGCTCGTGCCAGCGGACCACGCCGGGCTCGGCAGGTCCGAGGCGTTCCGGTGCGTCACGCCTCGGCCAGTGCCTTGTGCAGGCGGCGGGCTTCGGTGACCAGGCGGCTGGAGCCGACCCGCCCGGCCACGTCGGACAGGCCGGGCACCTCGATCCGTACGCCGGTCACGGTTGCCGTCTCCGCCGCCAGGGTCAGCAGATCCGGCAGGCCACGCGGTGGCGTGGGCGCGGCCAGCAGCGCCGGGAGCGCGGCGGCCAGCAGCCGCCACACGGTGAGCGGCGCTCCTGCCTGCGCGGCGTCGCGCACCGGTTCGACGACCCGGGTCAGCTTCACCAGTTGCCGGGATGCCAGGGTGCCGAGTTGCGCCCCGGTGCCGGCCGCATCGAGCTCACCGGCGGCGGCGAGGGTGAGCAGCGCGTCCACCGTCGCCACCCGGTCCGGGCCGTGCCGGGCGCTGAGGCCGTAGGCCACCGCCAGGTCGAGGGCCGCCCCGCCCGGGCCTTCGATCTCCGCGAGCAGGGGCAGCACCGCGGCACCGTCGCGCTCGTCCATGTCCGCGGCACCGGCGACCAACGGCAGGGCGTACGCGGTGACCACGCCCCGGTGGCGGGGCAGCAGCGACGGCCACAGGTGCACCCACCCGGAGTGGTCGCCGCCGAGTGGAGTGGCCGGCGCGGTCAGCAGCCCGTACCGGTCGACTGTGCCGGCCGGTGGTGTCAGGTCGACAAGGATCCGCTCGGCCGGCAGGTACGCCCACTCCCAGTGGCGGTTGCCCCGGCGCGGGTCGCGGGTGACGGTGCGGGACCGGATGACCGGCTGGGGCAGGCCGCCGTCGCGCAGCCAGGCGGCGAACCGTTGACCGGCTGCCGTGCCGAGCGCCGCCGCCTTCGCGGCGAGGGTCTCGTCGGCCTCGGTGGGTAGCCGCAGCAACGCCTGGGTGAGATCCCACTGCCCGGGCTCGCGGTCACCGAGCGCGGTGAGCCGTTCCAGGAGCGCCATCGGGTCGAGCAGCCCGTTGGTCGAGGTGGGCAGGGCCAGCAGGCCGGACTGTCCCGGCTCGTCGAGGTGCGCGCCGATCTCGGCCAGCCGGGCCCGCAACAGTCGGTGGACCGGTGGCACCTTGGGATCGGTGACCGCCAGCTCCGGTGTCGCGCCGGGTCGGTGTACCGCCGTCAGGAGTTTCTCCCACCGTTCCCGGCGCCGGTCGGTGCGGCTGACTCCGGCGCTGCGGAACACCTCGACCACCGTCTCGCAGAGACAGAGCGGATCCCACCGGTGCTCGTTGGCCCACGACCAGTGCCGCCGCTCGATCACCGGGTCGAGGGCGGCGCGTACCCGGGGCCCGTCGGCCGCGGTGAGCCGGACCAGCCCGTCGAGGATCCGCTCCAGAGGTGCCCCCTGGTACGGCGTGCCGAGCAGGGCGGCAACCTCCTCGGTCAACTCGTCCAGGTCGACGATCGGTTCGGGGACCGGTCCCGGCGGCGCGGGCGGGGGCAGGTCGTCGCCGCGTGGCCAGGTCAGCGCCGGGCCGACCGGTGCCGGCTCGACGCCGCGCCGGGCAGCCAGATCCGTCGCCCGCTCCCGCAACTCCACCGCGGGATGCTCGGTGGCCACCGCGATCACCTCGGCGATCTCGGCGGCCCGGTCCCGGTGCCGGCGGGCGAGTTGGTCGAGCCAGGTGAGCTGGGTCCTGACAAGTGTCTTGTCGGGTCGGGTGAGCATCTGCCGGGAGGTGTCGAGGATCGACTCCAGCTCCAGTTCGGGCAGCTTCCGCAGCGCCTTCTGGGCCATGGTGGCCACCGGCGCGGGGGCGTCGACGAGCAGCCGCAGGTAGTCGGTGACCCGGGCGGTGACCTCGGTGGTGGTCGGCGCGAGCTGGTCGAGCAGGGTGGTGAAGGCGCGCAGCGCGGCGGGTCGGTCGCCGCGCAGCAGCCGGCCGATCGCACCGTCGAACAGCAGCGCCCGGTCGACCACGTCTTCGGCGGCGAGCTGGGCCAGGGCGGCCGGCAGAGCGGGCCGGCCCGGATCGTTCCAGTTCTCGTGGGCGGCGACGAACATCATCTGGACGCCGATGCCGTCCACCTCGAACAGTCGGGGCAGCATGGTGGCCAGGAACGGATCGTCGCGCAGCCGGTCCACCACCGGCGCCGGCTGGCCCTGGTGGAACCGGTCCGGGGACTCGACCGCGGTCAACCACAGCTGTACGCACCGGTCGTCGGTCGGTGGTGCGCCGCCCTCGGCGTGCAGCAGCGTGGCGACGAAATGCCACCGGCCGACCCAGGTGTCCTGCCGGAACCGGGCGGCGATCCGGTGGGCCAGGTCGACCAGCCAGTCGACGCCGCGCTCCTGCGCCACCCGCCGGATCAGCTCGGCCGCGCGGCGACCGTGCGGGTTGACCGAGGGACGACCGAGGATCGCCGCGGCCTGGGCGGCGGTGGGCAGGCAGCCGACCACGGCGACCGCCAGGGCGGTCCCGGTGCCGGCCGACCACCAGGTGTCCCGGTCACGCTGCTTGAACCAGGCGGTCAGCTCGACGCCGATCTCCCGGCGACGCTGCTCCGGCAGGCCCTCCAGGGCCGCCGCGACCCCATCGGCATCGCCGCTGCTCACCAGGGCGAACAGGTCGCTCGTGCCGCCGGCCGCCAACTCCCGCCGACGTCGTACCGTGCTCTCCGCCGACCGCGTCACACCCGCTCCTCGACCCGCTCGGTGGCCAGCATCCGGGAGGCCAGGGCATGCCGGCACGGGCCGCGTTGCCCCCGGTGTTTCGCCCACCAGGGGCAGGTGCAGGTCAGCCCGCCGTCGGGCAGCTGGCGGACCCGGTACACCTGGTCGCCGCTGCGGACCGTCGCCGCCGCGCCGTCGAGCTGTACCGCCCCGGCGTCGAGCAGCGCCCGGGCACCGACCAGCCGGGGATTGTCCCGCTCGGCACGGCCCGCGTCGTACGGCATCACCCGGTGGAAGTACGCCGCCTCGGCCACGTCGTAACCGACCCGGCCGGCGGTGCCGAGCTGGGCCAGCGCGCCCCGAACCCGTTCCGCGTCGATGCCGGCCTGCTCGGCCAGCCGGTCCGGCTCGATGGTCGGATCCCAGGACAGCAGGGCGGAGACGAGGTCGGCGTCGTCGACGACATCGTCTCCGGCGAGCGCGGCGAGGGCGGCCCCCTCGCCGGAGAAACCCCGGTACGGCTCGGGGGAGAGGGTCAGCGACAGCCGCAGCGCGCCGGTGTCCAGTTCCCAGACGCTTGGTGCCGGGGCAGCACCGACAGCCACCGTCGGGCCGTACACCCGCAGGGTCTTCGCGAAGCGCAGCAGCGGGTGCAGCGCGACCAGCCGGCCGGCCCCGGCCAGGCAGACCGCTCCGGCGACGGGGCGGGAGGTCAGCCGCAGTGACCGGCCGGCCGGCACCACCCAGAGCACCGACCGGTCGCTGCCCCTGGGCAGCCGGCGCAGGAAGGCGGCGGCCTCGGCCGCCGGCAGCTCCGCCAGGGCTCGAACCGGGCCGCGAGGACCTGCACCTCGGCGAAGCCGCGCAGCCAGCGCACCGGCAGCAGCACCTTCTTCTCCACCACCGCACCGTCCAGGGTTGAGACGGTGAGATCGTCCGGACCGACCGACAGGTGCAGCGGATCCAGACCGCCGACCCGGGCCAGTGCGTCGCGCAGTGGTGTGTTCACGTCGACGTTTGTGGTGCCGTGCTCGGACACCGCACCGTCGAGCCCGGCGGGCAGCACGTCGAGCCGCGCGTACACGCCGCAGCAGCCGGAGAAGGACTCGAAGCGGAGCCGGTCGCGACTGCCGGTCACCACCGGGTCGAGGCTGGCTGGGCTGACCGGCCGGTGGTATCGGGTGCGGGCCACCTCGGCCACGGCCAGCAGACCGACCGCGGCCGCCTGCCCGGTGGTGAGGAAACCGGTGAAGAAGCGAGGATTGGGCGTGGGACCGCCGCTGGTCTGTAGCGCGAGCGACCGCTGCCGGAGGGCGGAGGGGGCGAGGTACCGATACGTCTGCACTGCGTTCACGCCGCCGCACGGTAGAGCAACCCACCGACACCGGCGGGCCGGAGTCCTCAGTGGGCGGCGACGGCCATCGCCTCCACCGGCTCCGGCACGGAGAGCTGGCCGGGGCGGACCACCACGACGAGCACGACCAGAGCCGAGACCATTCCGCCGGCGATCACCAGGGCCATCGCCACGGCACCGGTGCCGAGCACACCCACGAGAGGAGCGGCCACCGCTCCGATGCCGAACTGCACCGCGCCGAGCAGGGCGGAGGCGGTGCCGGCCGCCTCGCCGTGCCGGGTCAGCGCCAGGGCGGGAGCGTTGGGCAGCGCCAGGCCGGCCGCCGCGAGCACCACCCAGAGCGACGCGAGCAGCGCCGGCAGGCCACCGGTGCCGGTCGCGGCGAGGCCGAGCAGCACCAGGCTGGCGGCCGAGCCGACGATCAGGGCGGTCACCAGGATCCGCTGCGGGGACCAGCGACGCAGCAGGCGTACGTTGCCCTGGGTGGCCGCGATCAGTCCCACCGCGCCGGCACCGAACGCCAGCCCGAACTGCTGCTCGTCGAGCCCGTACCGCTCCTGCAGGACGAACGAGGAGCCGCCGACGTAGGCGAACAGGGCCGCCATGGCCAGCCCGGCCACCAGCACCAGCCCGACGAAGGCGCGGTCACGCAGCAGCGAGCCGTAGAGCCGGACGGTGGGCAGCACACCGCCGCGCTGGCGCCGCAGCGGCGGCAACGTCTCCGGCAGGCCGAGCATCGCGATCAGCAGCAGCAGTACGCCGAAGACCGCGAGGGCGGCGAACACCCCGCGCCACTGCGTCCACCGCAGCAACTCGCTGCCGAGGGTCGGCGCGAGGATCGGGGCGGCGCCCATCACGAGCAACAGGCGGGACAGCAGTTGGGCGAAGGCCGTGCCGCTGAACAGGTCCCGGACCACGGCCATGGCGATGACGGCGGCTGCCGCCGCACCCAGGCCCTGGATCACCCGCAGCGCGCCGAGCACGGTGATGTTCGGGGCGAGGGCGCAGCACACGGACGCCGCGATGTGCAGCGCCGTGCCGGCGATCAGCGGTGCCCGCCGGCCGACGGCGTCGGAGAGCGGGCCGATCAGCAGTTGTCCGAGGGCGAGGCCGATGAGGGTGCCGGTGAGGGTCAGTTGGACCGCCGCCGAGGTGGTGCCGAGGTCGTCGACGATCGAGGGCAGCGCGGGAAGGTACATGTCGATGGTCAGCGGACCCACCGCGATCAGTGAGCCGAGGACGAGGATGAGGCGCAGGCGCTGGCGGCGGTTCATCAGGTCGCCCGGCATCAGCGCGGCCGGTGGTGCGGCGGTGTCGACGCCGCTCACCGGAGGGCCTCCCGCCGGCCGGAGGACGGGGCGGGACGTGGTGCGATGCTCATACCTGCCTGCAACCCACCGGCGGTGCGCTGATTCCCGCTTGATCCAGAGGTAAGCCACCTCACACCTCCGGCCCGCTCGTCGGACCGAGCCGCGCAGGCCGCGGGTACGGCCCACGGCCGGTCGCCGGCCCCAACGTCGATGGCGGGACCGGCGACCGGTGGTTCTCGATATGGCTGTGGGTCAGGCGGCGTCGGCGGCGGTGCCGGCGGTCACCTCCCGCCGGGTGGCCGGGTAGCGGATGCTCTCCACCATCTCGACGATGTCGTCCGGCGGTGGTGCCGTCATCTTCGACACCACGACGGTGACGACGATGTTGACGATCGCGCCGATGGTGCCGATGCCCTCCGGGCTGATGTCGAAGATGTGCGGGTTGGCCGCGGTGCCGAACACCGGCAGCGTGTAGATCATGTAGCTGGCGGTGAACACCAGACCGGTCACCATGCCGGCCGCCGCGCCGGTGGCATTACATCGTTTCCAGAAGATGCCGAGCACGATGGCCGGGAAGAAGGTCGACGCCGCCAGGCCGAAGGCGAAGGCGACCACCTGCGCCACGAACGCGGGCGGGTTGATGCCGGCGTAGATGGCGACGAGGACCGCGAGACCCATGGCGATCCGACCGGCGAGCAGTCGCTGCTTGTCGGTGGAGTCCCGCTTGACCCGACGGAAGTACAGGTCGTGCGAGAACGACGACGAGATCACCAGCAGCAGTCCGGCCGCCGTGGACATCGCGGCGGCCATGCCGCCGGCCGCCACCAGACCCACGATCGGCGCCGGCAGGCCGGCGATCTCGGGACTGGCGAGGACCAGGATGTCGTTGTTGACGATCAGGTCGGCGCCGGAGGTCGGGCTGTTGCTGACCGTGTTGATTGTCGTCGCGCCGTCGCTGACGGTGACCAGCCCGGTCGCCGCCCAGTTCTCGATCCACCTGGGCAGCGCGTCGGCCGACACCCCGTTGACGTCCTGGAGCAGGTTCAGCTTGGTGAAGGCACCCACCGCCGGGGCGGTGGTGTAGAGCAGGGCGATGAAGAACAGCGCCCAGAACGCCGAATAGCGGGCACCGCGTACGGTCTTCGTCGTGTAGAACCGGACGATGACGTGCGGCAGACCGGCCGTACCGATCATCAGCGCCATCGTCACCAGGAAGACGTCGATCTGCGGCCGGGCCGCGAACGCCTCGGTGTACTGGTTCAATCCCATCTCGACGCTTATCGCGTTCAGCTCGTCGAGGATCTGGCCGAACGACACCTGCGGAATCGGAATTCCGGTCATCTGCTGGGCGACCGCGAAGGCGGGAATCAGGTAGGCGACGATCAGCACCGTGTACTGCGCCACCTGGGTCCAGGTGATGCCCTTCATGCCGCCGAGCACCGCGTAGAGCCCGATGATCACGGCGGCGAGGATGACGCCCTGGGTCACGTCCAGCTTGAGGAACCGGCTGAAGACGATGCCGCCACCGCGCATCTGTCCGACCACGTAGGTGAAGGAGATGATGATCGCGGCCACGGCGGCGATGGTGCGCACGGTTTCCGAGTACCGGTCACCGACGAACTCGGGCACCGTGAACTTGCCCCACTTGCGCAGGTACGGGGCGATCAGCAGGGCCAGCAGCACGTAGCCGCCGGTCCAGCCCATCAGGTAGATGGTGCCGTCGGAGCCGAGGAACGCGATCAGGCCGGCCATCGAGATGAACGACGCGGCCGACATCCAGTCGGCCGCCACCGCGGCACCGTTGGCGATGGTGGGGATGCCCTGGCCGGCGACGTAGAAGCCGGCGGTCTCCTTCACCCGGCTGCGCCAGGCGATGTAGAGGTAGACGGCGAACGAGCCGACAATGAAGACGAGGGTCCAGATCTGGATCTGACTCATTTGTCAGCCCCCTCGGTCTCCTGCTCGTCCACGCCGAACTGGTTGTCGAGGCGATCCATCATCTTCGCGTACACGAAGATGAGAATGACAAAGACGTAGATCGATCCCTGCTGGGCGAACCAGAAGCCGAGCGGGAATCCGGCGATGACGATGTTGTTGAGCGGTTCGACAAGCAGAATTCCGAAGCCGAACGAGACGACGAACCAGACGGCCAGGAGAATCACCATGAGCCGCAGGTTGCGGCTCCAGTATTCCTTGCGCCAGCCGTTGTCCGGCGGGGACGCCGGTGGTGGTGCCGCCGGTGGCGGTTCACCGCCACGGGTCTCCTTGTCGGGGGTTACCTCGGTCATGTCTGGAGCCTCCTAGTCGGTATGGAACCGGTAGATCCGGCGAGGGGCCTGCGACACGGCGCCCGGTTGGTGGTGACGCGGTGCTGGTGCCGGGGCCCGACCCGCCCACCCGCGTCGCCGTACTGCTCGACGTGGCTGTGCGGTCGGTCACACCTGTGGTCTGCGAAGCGAACGTGACGCAGCCTGGCCAGGCAAGAGTTGATCCGGTCAGGTGCGGCTTCGGGTCGCCGAGCGGTCCGTTGGACTCCGCGAACGGTCGAACGGCCCGGACGGGGATGCTGAATCGTCCGCTTTCGTGGTTTTCGCGGGCCCGGTCCGCCCGTCCACCGATCCCGCCCGACCGCTCACCGATCTGCCCGTCCGGTCAACGGCGCGCAGCGCCTAGCATCCGGACATGGCCGACACCGCATCCACCGCCGCCCCGGTTCGCCGGCGCGTCTTCCACGCCGGCAGTCTCGGCATGATCGTCGGCGGCGTGCTCGCGCTTGTCGGCTCGCTGCTGCCCTGGGTCATCACGCCGTTCGGGTCACTCTCCGGTGCGGCCGGTCCCGGTCTGTGGACGCTGAGCATGGCGTTCCTCGCCGTCGCCGGCGCCCTGCTGCCGTACCGCAAGGTGGCCATCGCGCACAGCCTGATCCCCGGGCTGGTCGTCGCCGCCATCGTCGGATGGCAGGTGGCCCGCCTGATCAGCCTCAGCGCCAGCACCGGCGCCTGGGGGCAACTGATGCCCGGCGTCGGCCTGGTCATGGCCGCCGGTGGCGCGGTGGTGCTGATCCGCACCGGCATGCGCCTGGTCAAGCTGGGCTGACGGCCCGCGATCCGGCCGGGTGCAGCCGGACGCAAGAGATTCGACCGACCGTGAAACCCTCCACCAGCCGTACGCGTCATCTCGCTGAATCGACCGAGGATCAGCCGCCACCCGGTGGCTGACCCCGGTGCTGAGCAGCTCGGGAGGAATCGTGTTGCTGGGTAGGTGGCTCGCCGCTGCGGGCCTGGTGGTGCTGACCGGTACCGCCGTGGGCATGTACTCCATGGGTCCGGCCTCCGGCGAGCCGGTCGCGGTGGCGGGTGTCCGGTCGCCCGACGGTGCGGCGTCGGCGGCCACGCCACGGCCCACGTCGGCGGGGGATCCGCTGCTGTCCGGCAAGCGCCGGGTCACCATCGTCCGGGTCGGTGCCTTCGAGTCCGGGCTGGCGCTGCTCGACGGCGGCCGGTTGGCGGAGGTGGACGACGACCGGGGCCGGCAGGTGTTCGTGCCGACCCCGGTGGGTTCGGGACAGTTCCTCGTCAAGGCCTACTACGGCGGCGGCACCGGGCAGCCGGTCTGCTGGCAGGTACGCAACCCGGGCGACAGCCGGCCGCTGTACGTGCGGGGCACCACCTGCCGGGCCGACGACCCGGCCCAGCGCTTCGAGATCACCGCCGTCGCCGACGGTGGTCCCCGTGAGTACCTGATCAGCAACCGGTGGGCGTACCTGCGGGACTCCGCGCGATCCGGTCTGATCATGGAGGAGTTGGGCGACGCCCCTCCGGCGAGTAGCTTCCGGTTCACCGACACCGGACCGGCACCCCGAAGGTAGGGCACCCCTGGCGCCCCCGGTCCCGGCCCGGGGGCGTGCGTCGTCCGCCGGGCACGATCAGCAGCGACAGTACGGGTGGGAACGTGAGTGAAACGCGACGCTGAGGAGTTCGACGCCTTCTACGCGGCGTCGGCGCAGCGGGTCCTGGGCCACCTGTCCGCGATGACCGGCAGCCGCGCCGAGGCCGAGGACGCGGTGGCGGAGGCGTACGCCAGGGCCTGGGACCGCTGGGCGTCGGTGCGGGAGTGCGACAGCCCGGAGGCGTGGGTCCGCCGCGTCGCCTATCGGATCGCGGTGAGCGCGTGGCGCAAGGCGGTGAACCGGCTGCGTGCCCACCGGCGGGAGGCGGCCGGCCAGCAGGTCGAGGCGACCTCGGTCGATCATGTGGCGGTGGTGTCGGCGCTGCGCCGCATCTCCGCCGAGCAGCGGCGGGTGGTGGTGCTGCACCACCTGGTCGGGCTCAGCGTGACCGAGATCGCGGCGGAGATCGGCTGCAACGTGAACACCGTCAAGACGCGGCTGGCCCGGGGACGCCGGGCCCTCGCCGTGCACCTCAGCGACGACGCATACGAGACCACGGGCGGGGGAGGGCAGTGATGGTTCCTGAGCCGCACCTCGACGAGGTCCTGCGCGCGTTGGCCGGGCACGGCCGGCAGGGCAGGGTGCCGGCCGCGGCCGACGTCCGACGCCGGGGCGACACCCGTCGCCGCCGCCGACAGGCGGCATCCGTCACCCTGGCCGCCGTACTCGTCGGTCTGCTCGGTGCCGGCGCGGTCCTGGCCCGTCCATCGGGAGATCCGGACTCCTTCCCGTCGGGCCGGCTGGCCCGACGACGGCCCCGGCCACCACGTCGACCAGCCCCGACCCGGCCGCCACGTCCGGCCCGCCGAGCAACGACCCGCTGCTGTCCGGGCGGCGGCAGGTGACCGTCGTCCGCGCGGCCGAGCAGAGCGGTGGGCTGTCACTGCTCGCCGACGGCCGCCTCGCCGAGGTCGACGGCGCCGAGGGCCGCCAGTTGTTCGTGTTCACGCCCCTGGGCTCCGACACCTACCAGGTCCGGGCCGCCGAGCGGGGCGGCGGAGCGACCGACGTGTGCTGGGAGGTGCGGTCGTCGGGCAGCCAGCCGCTGCGGGTGGTGGCGGCCGCCTGCGCGCCGCAGGAGCCGAGACAGCAGTTCACGGTCGTCCGGAGTGGACAACGCGCCGGCGAACCGACGTACGCGATCAGCAGCCACTCGGCCTACCTACAGAACTCGGCGACCCGGGGCCTGATCCTGGAGGAGTTGGGCGACGCCGCGCTGACCACGCGTTTCCGGCTGGTCGACAACGGGGCCGCGCCGGAATGACCGGCCGGCGCCCGAGCGGGCGCCGCCACGTGCCATGTCGGGAGCGCGGCGTGGTGAGGCGTGTGCCGTGGTCGGGCAGGCGGCATGGTCAGCTATGCGGCATGGGCGGGTGGCTGGCGGGGTACCGGGCCGGGGTGCGGATGGACAAGGCCGAGCGTGAAGAACTCCGTCGGCTCGTGGCGGACTTCAGACGGTGGGGTCAGCTCGCCACGACGGCAAAGAACTGGCACCGGGCGGTTCAGCACGCGGCCGGCAGCGCCGAAGCCACCATGCTGGCCCGCAGCATCCTGGTCGACCGGTCCGGCAAGCCCGCCTGGCGCGTACTCCCGCTGGGGGACAGCGACCGCGACATCGTCCGACGGCTACGGGAACGAGCCATGCTTCCCGCGACGACGAACGCCGACCGTGCCCTGCTGCGCCTGCTCACCGATGACGCCCCCCGCGCCGTCACCGACCTCGCGCCGATGCTCGACGTACGCCGCTACCTCACCGGGCCGGCGAGGAGACAATCGGCGGCCACCGCGGCGACGTTCCTGCGTCACCGGTACGCGGAGGTCACCGCCGCCGAGGGGCCCGAGCGTCTGGCGCAGCTCGGCGTCCACACCGCACCCCCTGACCCGGCCCGGAACGGCCTGGACGACCTACTCGACCCGGCCCTTCGCTTCGCACTCCTCACCGAGCGCCCCGGCTCTGATCCCGCTGAGCGGCGCGGCTCCGAGCCAGCCGGGCGGCGCGACTTCGAGCCAGCCGGGCGGCGCGGCTTCGAGCCGGAGCTGGCGGGTCGGGTCGGCTGGGAGCCCGAGCTGGTGGACCGGTCGGTCTTCGGGGGCCTGCCGGCGGCACTTGCCGCCATCGACAAGGTCGTGGCCGGCGAGGCCAAGTACCGGTCGGCGGCACGTGAAGCGGGCGAGCAGGTCAGACATCGTGAGGTGCAACGCATCCTGCGGGACATGCCGGTGGAGGCGGTACGGACCGTCACCCGGGACCGGTTCCGCCTCGGGCCACTGACCGACGCCGGAGTCACCACGGTGCAGGACGTGCTGCACCGGGGCGCGACCCTTCAGGCGCTTCCGGGTGTCGGGGAGACCTCGGCCCGTCGCCTGATCGGTGCGGCCCACACCCTGCGACAGACCACCTACGACGACACGCCGGTCCGCATCGACGTCGACCACCGCCACCCGGAGACCACCCACCTGTTGCGGTGCCTCGCCGAGTGGGACGCGCACCGGCGCACCCACGGCGCGGCAGCCGACCTCGAACGCGCCGCCGAACTCGCGCCGCTGGGCGGCACCATCGACCGCAGGACCAGCCACCTGCTGGTGGTGCCGACCCGAGGGCTCGCCGCCAGCGGTCTCCGCGAGAGCATCGAGATCGTCGAACGGCGAGCCGAGCTGCTCGGCAGGTCGACCGCGCCCGGTCGACGGAACCTGCGTGCCGACCCGTGGGACGACTTCCTCGCCCGCCCCGCCGACTACCTCGCCATGCTCGCCGAGCTGGGATTCGCCAGCGGTGACGAGCGCGCGGCGCACGGCGACCTCCCGGACGAGATCATCGAGGCGGTACGCGACCAGGCACTCGACGGCGCGCACCTGACCGCCTCCCTGCGCGGCTACCAGAGCTTCGCCGCCCGCTTCGCCCTGGTCCAGCGGAAGGTCATCGTCGGGGACGAGATGGGCCTCGGCAAGACCGTCGAGGCGCTCGCGGTGCTGGCACACCTGCGCAGCAGGGGAGACACCCATTTCCTGGTGGTGTGTCCCGCCGCCGTGGTGACCAACTGGGTCCGCGAGATCAGCGGCAAGTCGACGCTGCGTCCGCACCGGGTGCACGGCGCGGGGCGCGAGACCGCTGCCCGTGCCTGGCAGCGGGACGGAGGCGTGGCGGTCACCACCTACGAGACCCTCGCCTGGTGGGGGCCGCGGCTACCGGAGTCGCCCGACCTGGCGTGCGTCGTGGTCGACGAGGCCCACTACGTCAAGAACCCCCAGGCGCAGCGGTCGATCAGGACGAAGGAACTCGTCGCACGCGCCGACCGGGCCATCCTGCTCACCGGTACGCCGCTGGAGAACAGGGTCGACGAGTTCCGTAACCTCGCCTCCTACGTACGCCCCGACCTGACCGTCGACGCCACCGACCTGTCGCCAGCACGGTTCCGGCGGCAGATCGCACCGGCGTACCTGCGTCGCAACCAGGACGACGTGCTCGACGAACTGCCCGAACTGATCGAGGTCGAGGAGTGGCTGCCGATGTCTCCGGCGGACACCAGGCGTTACCGCGAGGCGGTCGAGCGGGGCAACTTCATGCAGATGCGCCAGGCGGCCATGCTTGCGGCGGCCGAGTCCACCAAGGTGCGGCGCCTCGTCGAGCTCGTCCGGGAGGCGGCCGAGAACGAGCGCCGGATCATCGTCTTCTCCCACTTCAGGGAGGTCCTCGACCTGCTCGCCCGGACCCTGCCCGGCCCGGTCTTCGGTCCGCTGACCGGCTCGGTGCCCGCCAACCACCGGCAGCGGATGGTGGACGAGTTCTCCGCCGCCCGCCATGGCGCCGCCCTGGTGGCCCAGATCGTGGCCGGTGGCGTCGGGCTCAACATCCAGTCCGCCTCCGTCGTCGTCATCTGTGAACCGCAGCTCAAACCCACCACCGAGGCGCAGGCCATCGCCCGGGCACACCGGATGGGGCAGGTCCAGTCGGTGCAGGTGCACCGGCTGCTCTCCGAGGAGGGCGTCGACCAGCGGATCACCGAACTGCTGGCGGGCAAGCGCCGCATCTTCGACGACTTCGCCCGGGTCAGCGACACGGCCGACGCGAGCCCCGAGGCGGTGGACCTGTCCGAGGCCGAACTCGTCCAGGAAGTCGTGGCCGCCGAACGCCAACGCCTCCTCGCCCCCGACCTCCCGCCCCAGCCCGCGCCGTCGTAACCGGTTGCCGAAGGATCTGTGGCAGTAAAAGCGTCAGCTGGTCGGCGTGTCGACTACCGCGACCGCCACAGATCCAAAGTGTCACCGCCGGCGCAGGCTCCCCTGAGGTGTCCAAGACCGTCGTCGCGATTAGTTCGCGCTCTCAGCTCGACAGGGCCGGCACCAGGCATGGCTCCGGACGGAGCCGGCTCGCGTGTCACTGCGCCAGCAGCGCGTCTGACGAGGGCCTGCGCGACGACGTGACCCGGGTGAGGCGGGTGGCGACGATGGTGGCGGCCAGGACGGAGACGGCGGCGACCGGGCCGATCCAGGCCGGGCTGAGGCCGACCGTGAGCACCGTGCCGCCGAGCGCGGCGCCGAGGGCTCCGGCGGCGCCGGCGACGGAGATGTTGACGGCGGCGACCAGGCCGGTGGTGGCCGCGTCGACCTGACCCATCAGCCAGGTCTGGACCAGCGGCACGACCAGGAACGCCGCCGCGCCCAGCAGGGCCAGCCCGGTCAGCGCCAGCGGAGCGACCGGCAGCAGCAGCGGCTGCACCAGCAGGATCGCCGTCAACGCGCCGACGGCCAGGGGCAGCCGGCGGGTGATCGCCTCGGGGCGTACCCGTCCGGCGAGCAGGTTGCCGGCGATGGTGCCGAGGCCGTAGAGGACCAGGCCGACGCTGACCCAGCCGGGGCTCAGGCCGGTGACGGTGCGCAACATCGGGGCGACGTAGGTGAAGGCGGCCACGAAGCCGGTGAGCGCCAGCAGGGTGACGCCGAGTCCGGCGTAGATGCCGGGACGCAGCAGCGCACCCACGCTGTCGCGGACGCCGGCCGGTGGCGGGGTGGGGATGCGGGGGCAGAAGACGAGCACGCCGAGCAGCCCCAGCGCGGCCATGCCGGCCACGGCCACGAAGGTGACCGGCCAGCCGTACGCCTCACCGATCAGGCTGCCCAGCGGCAGGCCGAGCACAGTGGCCAGGGCGAATCCGCCGAACAGCCGGGCCACCGCGACGGTTTGCCGCTCCGGCGGCACCGAGGCCATCGCCACCTGGGAGGCCACCGCCATGAACAGCGCCTGGGCCAGCGCCGAGCCCAACCGGGCCGACAGCAGCATCGGGTACGAGGTGGCCATCGCGCTGGCCACCGCGGACACCGTGGCGAGCGCCATGGTGCCGGCGAGCAGTTCCCGGCGCGGCAGGCGGCGGGTCAGCACGGTGGCGACCGGGCCGCCCACGGTGACCACGATCATGTACGCGGTGACCAGTTGACCGGCGGCGGCCACGGAGACGTCCAGGTCGGTGGCGACCTGGGGGAGCAGGCCGACCAGCACGAACTCGGCGGTGGCCACGGCGAAGGAGCAGACGAAGAGCACGTAGACGATCACAGACGGACGCTAAAGCCTCACATCGACGTTAGAGTCAAGCGATGCGGATCGGTGAGTTGAGTGCGCGGACGGGTGCGTCGGTGCGGATGCTGCGGTACTACGAGGAACAGGGGCTGCTGACGCCGGTACGCACCGAGTCGGGCTACCGGATCTACCAGGAGTCCGACGTCGACCGGGTGGCCCGCATCCGGTGCATGCTGTCGGCCGCGCTGCCGTCCGGAGTGGTCGGACAGGCACTGCGGTTCCTCCTGGACGGCCGCGCGGCGATCCCCGACGAGCCGGCCGACCGGGCCCGCCTCGCCGAGACGCTTCAGCGGGAGTTGGACCTGCTCACCGAGAAGATCGAGTCGCTGCGGAGCAGCCGGGATCTGCTCGCCACCATCGTCGCCGACGTTCGCGGCGACGTGGTGGGGCCCGGTCATCCCGGTGACCCGGGCGGTGCGGTGGCCCGCCGATCGGTCCGCAAGGCCGGCCCGGCGGTCGGTCTCGCCCGCTGAGCTGCCGCTCCGGCCCGGCTCGCCGGGTCGTGGGAAGCCGTAGACCGTGCCGCTCAGTCCCGGCTCGGCGTCGGCGTGGCGAGCCGCGGACCGGGCAGCTCTGCCCGGCTCGGCGGCGTCGGCAGGCGTAAGCCGTGCATGCCGCTGTCTGACGGCCAGCACGCTGCCGGTGGTTGATCCGGACAGCGGACTGCCAGGTAGGCGACGGCGGCGGCGACCTCCTGCGGGGTGGTGAGGCGGCCAGGGCATTGGCGGGCCCGCAAGCGCGGCCAGCTCCGCCGCCGGATCGTCGGCGGCGTCGAGCAGCCGCCGTACCCACGGGTGTCGGCGGTGCCCGGGTTGACGCAGTTCACCCGGATGCCGGCGGCGACGTGGTCGGCGGCCATCGCCAGGGTGAGCGCCTGCACCGCACCCTTGCTGGCGCTGTAGAGGGCCCGCTGCGGCAGCCCGAGCCAGGCGGCGATGGAGCCGATGTTGACGATCGCGGCGTGCGCGGAGGCGCGCAGGTACGGCAGCGCGGCCCGGCTCACCCGGACGATGCCGACCACGTTGACGTCGAACACCCGGTGCCAATCGTCGTCGGTGTCGGCCTCGATGGTGCCGACCGCACCGATGGCGGCGTTGTTGACCAGGATGTCGAGGCCGCCGAACGCCTCGTGGGCGGTGGTGATCGCGGCCCGCACGGACGCGTCGTCGGCCACGTCGGCGGCCAGGCCGAGCAACGGCTCGGGTACCGGCCGCGGGTTCAGGTCCAGGCAGGCCACCCGGGCGCCACGCTCGGCGAGCAGGGTGGCCGTGGCCAGGCCGATGCCGGAGGCGCCACCGGTGACCACCGCCGCCAACCCGGCGAACTCGCCCGCGCCGGCGGGTCTGCCGGCGGCGGCCCCCTGCCCGTCGCCGGTCACGCGGGTGTCAGCGTCTGACGTTGCCGGCCGAGGCCGTCGATCTCCAACTCGACCACGTCCCCGGCGACCAGGTACGGCTTGGGTTCCGGTTGCCCGAGGGCGACGCCGGCCGGGGTGCCGGTGTTGATCACGTCGCCGGGGTAGAGCACCATGAACTGGCTCAGGTAGCGGACGATCTCGGCCACCGGGAAGACCATGTCCTTCGTCGTGCCGTCCTGCCGCAGCACCCCGTTGACCCAGAGCCGTAGCCGCAGGTTCTGCGGATCGGGGACCTCGTCGGCGGTCACCAGCCACGGGCCGAGCGGGTTGAACGTCTCGCAGGACTTGCCCTTGTCCCACTGGCCGCCCCGGTCGAGCTGGAACTCCCGTTCCGAGACGTCGTGGGAGACGGTGTACCCGGCGACGCAGTCCATCGCCGCCTCGGCCGACGGCAGGTAGCGCGCCTTGCGGCCGATGACGACGGCGAGCTCGACCTCCCAGTCCGTCCTGGTGCTGCCGCGGGGCACCAGCACCGGGTCGTCGGGACCGACCACCGTGTCCGGCGCCTTGAGGAAGACCACCGGCTCGGCGGGCAGGGCCGCCCCGGTCTCGGCGGCGTGGTCGCGGTAGTTCAGCCCGATGCAAACGATCTTGCCGGGCCGCAGCGGAGGACCGATCCGCAGGTCGGTGGGGTCCATCGGAGACAGATCGTGCGGGGCGATGCCGGCCAGGCGGGTCAGGCCGTCGGTGCCCAGGAATGCGGGGTCCAGGTCGTCGGTCACGCCGCTGAGGTCACGCAGTTGTCCGGCCTCGTCGAGCAGTGCCGGTGTTTCCCGCCCCGGCGGGCCCACTCGCAGCAGCTTCATCCGTCGCCCCCCAGACACCGCGTCAGGTATTAGTCGGCAAAACATGTGATGTCTACCAGGTGATCGTGACGCGTCACAAGGCCCCATGATCGACAGGTGCCGACCGTCGACGCCGAGTGGACCGCAGGTCCCGTCCGGGACCGGGCCGTCCGACCTGTCCGGAGGGGACTCCGGCCGCTGGTCCGTACCAGCCGCGCACGCTGCACTGGAAGCAGGACGGAGAGGAGTGAGGACGATGTCGTACCTGATCGTTGTCGGCGTTGATGGTTCGGACGGCGGGCGGCGTGCCCTGCGGTGGGCGGTCGGTGAGGCGGCCGAGCGCAACGGCACCGTGCAGGCGGTCACCGCCTGGCGGTGGGACGGCCTGGACGGTGGTGCCATGGTCGCACCGAACCCGATCGAGGAGGAGGAGCGGGCCAACGCGCTGCTGGCCCGGGAGATCGGCGAGGTCACCCGGGGCGCGGCCACGGCACCGGTCTCGGCCGAGGTCGTCGAGGGCCGGCCGGCCGACGTGCTGACCGCCGCCGCCCGTGGCGCCGACCTGCTGGTGCTGGGCAGTCACGGGCACGGCCGGCTGCGGCACACCGTGCTCGGCTCGGTCAGCGAGGAGTGCGTACGCAAGGCGACCTGCCCGGTGGTGGTGCTCCCGGTGCCGGTGCCGGCGCCGAGCGGTCCCGCCGTGCCGGCGGTGCCGGCCTGAGGGCGCTCGACGGGGGGTTGCCGGTCTCTGACATGCTCTGGGCCGTGACGACCGGCCACCCCCGTTCCCACCGCCGCGCCCGCCGGACCCGGTTCGGGCTCCTGTTCGGCCTCGTTGTCGTGATCGCCCTGGCCGTGGCGGCCGTGATCGTGCTGCGTCCGCCGGGGCCCCGGCCGCTGTTCCAGATGCCGGTCGGCTGCGGGGAGACCTGGCAGGTCGGTACCTATCCGGGGCACGGCGACTACGACGTGGACTTCTTCCCGCTCTCCGGCGACCCGTGGGGGCAACCGGTGCTCGCCTCGTACGAGGGCACCGTCACCGTGGCCGGGATCAACGGGTCGCTTGGTGGTCGTACCCCGGACAATCCGGACGGCCCGCGGGGTCGTGGCGGTGGCTACTGGGTGAAGATCGACCACGGCGGCCGGTGGGAGACCCAGTACCTGCACCTGCTGGAGCCGCCGCTGGTGCAGGCCGGCCAGCGGGTCGTCCAGGGCCAGCAGATCGGCCGAATCGGCAGCACCGGCAACTCCGGCGCCCCGCATCTGCACTACGAGCAGCGGCGCGGCTGGGAGAAGGTGGAGACCTACTTCGACGGCGCCCCGTCGGGCATCACCAACGACGACGCCGAGTACACGCTGCGGCTGACCAGCAACAACTGTCCGTAGCGCGGGCGCTGTCGTACCCACCTGATGAGGTACGGCCATGGGTGTTCTCTCTGACTACTTTCGGGCGGCGGACGACGCCGCCGCGATCGGGCTGATGGCGGAGCTCGACGGCGGTCCGGTCGCCGTGTCAGGGGGCCGCCCCGGGGTCGACGCGATCGACCTCAAGGGCATCGAGCCGGCAGTGACCCTCGGCAAGCTGGTCGGCTTCGTGCGCGGGCTGGCCTGGTCCACCGACCTGATCGAGCAACGGCTGATCTGGAGCGGCGGCGACGAAGGGCCATGGTTGATCGCCCTCGACGACGCCACCAGGGACACCCTGGCCTCGATCACCGCCGCCCAGTCACCCGAGCTGTCGGCGCGGTGGGGGCAGATCGAGGAGCTGGCCTGGGGTGATCCGCTGCCGCCAGGGGAACTGCTGCCGGTGATCGAGGAGATCAGCGCCCTCGCCCGCCGTGCCCAGGCCGCCGGTGACCACCTCTACTGCTGGTGCTGCCTCTGACCGCCCGGGTCACAGCTTGACTTCGAACCTGTCCGCCCGCCGGTCCGAGCCCTGCCGGCCGGCGGGTTTGCGGTTAGCGTGGGGCGAGATCGACTGCCGGGAAGAATCCAGGGGGAGGACCATGTCCAGGACCAGATTCAGGTTGGCCGGCGCGACGATCGCCCTGCTGCTCGCCGCCGTGGCGGGATGCAGTGGGGGCGAGGGCGTCGACGTCGACGGCAACGACACGGCGGGCGCCGGCGGCGTGCTCAACGCCGCGATCGGCGGCGAGCCCGACCAGCTCGACCCGCACAAGACCTCCGCCTACTACAGCTTCCAGGTGCTGGAAAACGTCTTCGACACGCTCGTCGAGCCGGACGCGAACCTGGAGATGAAGCCTGCCCTGGCCACCGAGTGGACCACCAGCGAGGATCAGCTGACCTGGACGTTCACCCTCCGCGAAGGCGTCAAGTTCTCCGACGGTACGCCGTTGACCGCTGAGGACGTCGTCTACTCCTACAACCGGATCATCGACGAGAAGCTGAACAACGCCTACAAGTTCGGCACCGTGAAGTCGATCGAGGCCACCGACCCGAAGACCGTGGTGGTGACCCTCAACGCGCCGACTCCGAACCTACTGGCCAACCTCGGTGGCTTCAAGGGCGTGGCGATCGTCCAGAAGGCCAACGTGGAGTCTGGTGAGATCACCACCAAGCCGGTCGGCAGTGGCCCGTTCGCCGTGGAGAACTACAGCTCCGGCGACAGCATCCGACTGGTCCGCAACGACAACTACTGGGGCGAGAAGCCGAAGCTGGACGGCGTCCGGTTCACCTTCGTCAGCGACCCCACCGTCGCCCTGCAGAACCTGCGCGGCGGTGAGGTGCACTGGACCGACAACCTGCCACCGCAGCAGGTGCCGGCGCTGCTCGACGGGGACGACCCGACGGTGCAGTCGGTGCCCTCGACCGACTACTGGTACCTCGCGCTCAACCAGGCGCGCAAGCCGTACGACGACGTCAACGTCCGCCGGGCCATCGCCTTCGCGCTCGACCGCGAGGCGATCACCAAGGCCGCCAAGTTCGGGCTGGCCACGGTCAACCAGACGGCGATCCCGCAGAACAGCGCCTTCTACTACGAGTACGCGCCGTACACCCACGACGTGAACCAGGCCAAGCAACTGCTCGACCAGGCCGGGGTGAGTGGGCTGACCATGGACCTCATGGTGACCAGCGAGTACCCGGAGACGGTCACCGCGGCCCAGGTCATCGCCTCGCAGTTGGAGGCCGTCGGGATCACTGTGGAGATTCGCACGCTGGACTTCGCGCAGTGGCTCGACGAGCAGGGCGCCGGCAAGTTCGACTCGTTCATGCTGGGCTGGCTGGGCAACATCGACCCCGACGAGTTCTACTACGCCCAGCACCACAGCGACGGCACGTTCAACTTCCACAAGTACGCCAACCCGAACGTGGACCGGCTGCTCGATCAGGCCCGGACGGAGACCGACCAGGCCGCCCGCAAACAGCAGTACGACCAGGTGGCCAAGCAGATCGTGGACGACGCCAGCTACATCTACCTCTACAACCCCGACGTCGCCCAGGGCTGGTCCAAGCAGGTCAGCGGCTACGAGGTACGCACGGACCGGGCGATCCGGTTCCGCGACGTGGCCCTCGCCCGGTGACCCGGCGGGGGACCTCAGGTGGCCCGCTTCGTCATCCGTCGGCTGTTGCAGTCGGCCGTCGTGCTGCTCGGCGTGACCCTCGTGGTGTTCCTGCTGCTCCAACTGGTGCCGGGTGACCCCGTCCGGGTCGCCCTCGGCACCCGCTTCGACCCGCAGACGTACGAGGCGCTGCGGGCCCGGGCGGGGCTGGACCAGCCGCTCGTGGTGCAGTATTTCGACTACCTGCGGCGGGCGCTGACCGGCGACCTCGGGGTCAGCTTCCGCAGTGGACGGCCGGTCACCGCGATCGTGCTGGAGCGGCTGCCGGCGACCCTGTCGCTGGCGGTCACCGCGGTGGTGTTCGCGATGGCGATCGCCTTTCCGCTGGGGATCGTCTCGGCGATCCGCAGCGGCTCGCTCGTCGACCACGCGGCCCGGGTGTTCAGCCAGTTCGGTGTCTCGGTGCCGGACTTCTGGATGGGGATCATGGGCATCCTGCTCTTCTCCGGGGTGCTGGGCTGGCTGCCGCCGTCGGGGTACGTCGCGCTCACCGAGGATCCGGGGCGCTGGGCGTCCCACGTGGCGCTGCCCGCCGCCACGGTCGGCCTGGTCACCGCCTCGATCCTCACCCGGTTCATCCGCTCGTCGATGCTGGAGGTGCTCTCCGAGGACTACGTGCGCACCGCCGAGGCGAAGGGTCTGCGTACCCGGGTGGTGGTGTTGCGGCACGTGCTGCGCAACGCCCTCATCCCGGTGGTGACCGTGGTGGCGGTGCAGTTGGCCAGCCTGCTCGGCGGGGTGATCGTGATCGAGGTGCTGTTCGCCTGGCCCGGCATCGGGCGGCTCACCTACGACGCCGTCGCGGCCCGCGACTATCCGGTGCTGCAAGGGGCGGTGCTGCTGGTGGCGGCGCTGTTCCTCCTGGTCAACCTGCTGGTCGACATCCTCTATGCCCGTCTCGACCCGAGGATCACGGTCAAATGAGCGAGCGGACGGTCAACCGCGAGGGACAGTTGCGCCGGGCGCTCGTCGCGCTGCGGCGCGATCCGCTGGCGCTGACCGGCAGCCTGGTGCTGGCGGTGCTGGTCGTGGTGGGGGTCGGCGGCTCCTGGCTGGCGCCGTCGGGGATCAACGAGGTGAACGTCGACCAGATGCTCCAGCCGCCGAGCTGGGCACACCCGTTCGGCACCGACGAGCTGGGTCGCGACGTGCTCAGCCGGGTGATGGTCGCCGCCCGGGTGTCGTTGCAGGTCGGCCTGGTCAGCGTCGGCATCGCGCTGGTGGTGGGGGTGACCCTCGGGTTGTTCGCCGGTTACTACCGTGGCTGGCTCGACAACGTGCTGATGCGCTGCATGGACGTGCTGTTCGCGTTCCCGGTGCTGCTGCTGGCGGTGGCGATCGTGGCGGTGCTCGGTCCGGGACTGGTCACCGCGATGGTGGCGATCGGGGTGGTCTACACGCCGATCTTCGCCCGGGTGACCCGGGCCGGTGTGCTCTCGGTGCGGGAGCAGGTCTTCGTCCGGGCCGCGGTCTCGGTCGGCGCGTCCGACCTGCGGATCATGCGGCGGCACGTGCTGCCGAACATCGCGGCACCGCTGATCGTGCAGACGTCCCTCTCGCTGGCCTTCGCGATTCTGTCCGAGGCGGCGCTGTCCTTCCTCGGCCTCGGCGTCCAGCCACCCGATCCGGCCTGGGGCCGGATGCTGTTCGACGGGCGCGGGTTCGTCACCGACGCCTGGTGGCTGGGCTTCTTCCCCGGTGCGGCGATCTTCCTCACCGTCCTGGCGTTCAACCTGGTCGGTGACGCGCTGCGGGACGTGCTGGATCCCCGCCAGCTCACCGTCAGCGAAGCCCGGAGGAGCACCGCATGAAGCCGGTACTGGCCGTCGAGGACCTCACCGTCACCATCGGCACCCGGCGTGGGCCGGCGCACGCCGTCGCCGGTGTCGACTGGGCGGTGCAGCCCGGGGAGACCCTGGCGCTGGTCGGCGAGTCCGGCAGCGGCAAGAGCATGAGCGTGCTCGCCGCCACCGGGCTGGCGCCCCGCACCGCGCGGGTGACCGGGCGGGTGCACCTGCTCGGCACGGAGCTGACCGGGCTGGGCCAGGATCGCCGTCGGCGGCTGCGTGGGCGGCACATCGGGTTCGTCTTCCAGGATCCGATGACCTCGCTCAACCCGGTGCTCACCGTCGGCCGGCAGGTCACCGAGGCCGCCGAGGAACACCTCGGACTGACCCGGCGGGCCGCCCGGTCCCGCGCCGTCGAACTGCTGGAGATGGTCGGCATCCCGTCGGCGGGGCAGCGGGTGGACGCGTACCCGCACCAGTTCTCCGGCGGCATGCGGCAGCGGGTGGTGATCGCCATGGCGTTGGCCTGCGAGCCGGACCTGCTGATCGCCGACGAGCCGACCACGGCCCTGGACGTCACCACCCAGGCCCAGATCGTCGAGCTGGTCGCCGACCTGCAACGGCGGCTCGGCACCGCGGTCGTCTGGATCACCCACGACCTGGGTGTGGTCGCCGGCATCGCCGACACCGTGGCGGTCATGTACGCCGGCCGGATCCTCGAACAGGGGCCGGTCGACGCCGTGTTCGGCACGCCGTCGCACCCGTACACCGAGGCTCTGCTGGCCGCCCGTCCGGACCCGGCGGCCGGCGGAGCGGAACTGGTCACCATCGCCGGTGCGCCGCCCAGCCCGCTGGATCTGCCGGCGGGCTGCGCGTTCTGGCCCCGCTGCCCGGTGCGGGGTGACGCCCGCTGCGAGCACGAGCTGCCGCCGTTGGTGCCGGTCTCGGCCGGGCACCAGGTCCGCACCTTCTACCCGCAGCCGACCGACGGGGAGCGCCGATGAGCGAGCGGCAGCGAGCGGATCGTCAGCTCGGCGCGGTCGTGCCGGCCGACGGCACGGCTCACGCTGCGGTGCCGAAGCAGCGGGAACCGGGCGAGGTGGTGGCCGAACTCGACGATCTGGCGGTGTGGTTTCCGACGCCGGCCGGAGTGGTGCGGGCCGTCGACGGCGTGTCCCTGCGGGTACGGCGGGGGGAGACGCTGGGGCTGGTCGGCGAGTCCGGCAGCGGCAAGTCCACCACCGGGCTGGCCCTGCTCCGGCTGGTGGATCCCACCTCCGGCACGGTGCGGGTGGGCGGCGAGGACGTCACCCGCTGGTCCCGGCGACGGCTGCGGGCGCTGCGTCGCCGGGTGGCGATGGTGTTCCAGGACCCGCAGGCGTCCCTCGATCCCCGGCTCACCATCGGGGCGAGCATCGCCGAGCCGTTGATCGTGCACCGGCTCACCGACGGCGGTGCCGCCCGCCGCCGCCGGGTCGGCGAGCTGCTCGACATGGTGGGGTTGCGCGGCGAGCTGGCCGACCGGCATCCCCACGAACTCTCCGGTGGGCAACGGCAGCGGGTCGGCATCGCCCGTGCCCTGGCCGGCGAACCGGACCTGATCGTGCTCGACGAGCCGATCGCGTCACTCGACCTGAGCGTGCAGGCGCAGATCATGAACCTGCTCCGCCGGCTGCAACGGGACCTGGGGCTGACCTACCTGTTCATCGCCCACGACCTGGCCGCCGTGGAGCACATGAGCGACCGGATGGCGGTGATGTACCTGGGGCGGATCGTGGAGAGCGGCACCCCGGCGCAGATCTGGCGCGACCCGGCCCACCCGTACACTGCCGCGCTGCTGTCCGCGGTGCCGGTGGCCGACCCGCAGGTCGAGCGGGAACGCCGCCGGATCATCCTCAGCGGTGACATCCCGAGCCCGGTGGACCCGCCGGGCGGCTGCCGGTTCCGCACCCGCTGCCCGCAGGCGCGTCCGGAGTGTGCTGAAACCGATCCGGTGTTGGCCGAGGTCGACCCCGACCACCGGGCCGCGTGCCTGTTCGCCAAGGAGGCCGTGCGCGCCATGCGGTCGGCGTGATTCCGGCGTACGGCGGTTCAGGGTTGCCGCAGCGGCCGGAACGCGGCCCGCACCTCGGCGGCGAAGAGTTCCGGTTCCTCCCAGGCCGCGAAGTGGCCGCCACGGTCGACCTCGTTGAAGTACGCGACGCCGGGGTAGACGGCCTCGACCCAGCTACGTGGGGCAGCCCAGATCTCGCCGGGGAACGCCGTGAAGCCGACCGGGACCGCGACCGGTGGCGGCGGCTGGCCGGCCGCGTCGGCTGCCGCCTGGAAGCGCCCGAACTCCCAGTACCACCGGGCGGACGAGGCGCCGGTGCCGGTCAGCCAGTACAGCGTGATGTTGTCGACGACGGTGTCCCGGGTGAGACCACCGACCGGTTCGCCGTCGACGAACGCGCGGGAGATCTTGTAGTAGCTGTCCGTGTCGTGGTCCAGCATCCACGCCGCCAGCCCGACCGGTGAGTCGAGCAGCGAGTAGCCGATGGTCTGCGGACGGGTGGACTGTTCCAGGAAGTAGCCGAAACCGTCAGTGGTGAACGTGGTCAGCGCGTCGTGGGCCGCGCGTTCCGGCGCGGACTCCGACGGCAGTTGATCCTTGAGACCGATCGCGGCGGCGAGCAGGTTGACGTGGATGCCGGCCAGCCCGCCGGGTCCCTGACGGCCCATCGCGTCCGTCACGGAGGCGCCCACGTCGCCGCCCTGTGCCACATAGCGCGAGTACCCGAGGCGGTCCATCAACTGTGCCCAGGCCTGTGCGATCCGGTTGGAGTCCCACCCGAGCTCGGTCGGCTCGCCGGAGAAGCCGTAGCCGGGCAGCGACGGCAGCACCAGGTGGAAGGCGTCCTCGGCCCGTCCGCCGTGCGCCGTCGGGTCGGTGAGCGGGCCGACCACCCCGAGCAGTTCGACGACCGAGCCGGGCCAGCCGTGCGTCATGATCAGCGGTAGCGCGCCCTCGTGCGGCGACCGGACGTGGACGAAGTGAATCGGCACGCCGTCGATCTCGGTGGTGTACTGCGGCAGGGCGTTCAACCTGGCCTCGCACGCGCGCCAGTCGTACTCGGTGGTCCAGTAGCGGGCCAACTCCTGGACCGTCGCCAGTTGCACGCCCTGCGAGCGGTCGGCGACCAGTTCCCGGGTGGGCCAGCGGGTGGCCGTGATCCGACGACGCAGGTCCGTGAGCGCATCTTCCGGCGTGTCGAGACGGAAGGGACGAATCTCGTCGTCCTGGGACATGCCCACCACCTGTCGGGTCGGATCGAGCGGTACCGGCCCGGCCGAGCCGTACGCGCTCATCCTCACATCGGCGGGGTGGCCAGCGGGCCGGAACAGGAGTTGTGGGCGGCACGCCAGGTTCCTGACCGGCCCCCTGGCTCAGCGCTGGCGGCCGGCACCTCACCTACCGACGGCTGCCGGCTGCCGGGCGACCAGGCCGCCGGTGGGGTCGTAGCGGACCGGAACGGGATCGCTGAGTTCCCCGACGAACTCGCCGTCGGCGTGCTCGACGAAGCCGATGAGGGACCAGCCGTCGCCGTCGGGGACCAGGCGGGGCGCGTACAGGTGCGGTTGGGCGACCGGCCGGGCGGCGGCGATGTCCCAGGGCCCGCGCACGGTGGGCCCGGTGGCGACCCAGAGCCGCGACTCGGCTTCCCGGCCGGCGGCGAAGGCGTTGGTGCAGAACAGCAGCAGCGGCTGTCCGTCGACGACGGCGACCTGCGGCACCTCCAGGTGACCGAAGCCGGCCGGCGTGGACAACGGCGGCCGGACCGTCCAGTTGACCAGGTCGGGGGAGGTCGCGTGACCGACGACGCCGCGCGCGTCGGCCGGTCCCCGGTTGGCGCGGGCGGTCACCAGCATGTGCCAGCCGTCGCCGTCGGGGTCCGGAAAGACCCACGGGTCGCGCCAGGCCTGCTCGTACCACATGTCGCGGTCGAGCAGTTCGTACCAGGTCGGATCGGCTTCGAGCAGCGGCGCGTCGCCGTGCCGGTGCCAGGTGACCAGGTCGTCGGAGACGGCCAGGCCGATGCGCTGGACCAGCCCGTCCTCGGCTCGGCCGACCCCGGTGTAGAACAGGTACCACCGCTGGTCCGGGCCGCGCACCGTGCAGCCGGTCCAGGTCGCCAGGTCGTCCCAGGCGGGCGCGTCGGCGGGGACGAGGGCGTCGGCGCCCAGCTGCCAGGAGCGCAGGTCGGTGGAGACCGCGTGGCCGATCGAGGCGCGCCGGTGACGGCGGTGCGGGTCGAGCAGGGCCCGGGAGGCGCGCAGGAAGAACGCGTGCCAGCGGCCGTTGTCGTCCTGGGCGTACCAGCTGTCCCACACCCAGTGGTCGGGCAGTCGAAGCATGGCCGGAAACGTACCAGTGAATCGGTTTAGCGACTACGGCGGGTGTGGCCAGGTGCGGCCACAGGTGGCGCGGGTCAGTCGGCGGGCGCGGCCACGGACCGCCGCCGCCGCAGCGGCATCGGGACGAACGACGCGGCAGCGTCACCGCCGTCGAGCAACACCTCCACCGCGCGGCGGCCCATCTGTTCGTGCGGCAACGCCGCGGTGGACAGCCCCGGCCGTAGCCACGCGGCGATCGGGTCGTCGTCGAAGGAGATCACCGAAAGGTCGCCCGGAATGGTCAGGCCGGCCTCGCCGAGGGCCTGGTACGCGCCGAAGGCGAGCCGGTCGTTCATGCAGATCACCGCGCTGGGCCGGGTCGGGCGCTCCAGCAGCGTACGCATGGCGGTGTAGCCGTGTTCCGGCAGCCACTCCGGGCAGAAGCCCTCGGCGAGCAGCGAGACACCGGCGGCGGCGAGCGTGTCCCGGATGCCGCGCAGTCGAGCGTCGGCGGCCAGCGATATCTCCGGGTCGCGTTCCTTCTGCCGGTTACGGCCGATCAGGGCGATCCGGTCCCGGTGGCCGTTGGCGAGCAGCGTCTCGGCGACCATCGCGCCGGCTCCCTCGTCGTCGGGGAGCACGCAGGGCAACGACTCCGGACTGGTCGCGTTGAGCAGCACGACCGAGCCGCCGAGGATGGCCGGCGGCACCGCCAGGCGGCGGGTCGCCATGGCCGCGTAGATCACGCCGTCGACCTGGCGGTCGAGGATGGCCTCGATGGCGTACCGCTCGAACGTCGCGTCGCCCTGCGTCTCGGTGATCAGCAGGACGTGGTCGCGCTCGCGGGCGGCGTCCAGCGCGCCGCGGATGAGGCCACCGGCGAAGCGGGTGGTGGCGACGATGTCGGAGACGAACGCGATGGTGGCGGTCTTGCGGGTCCGCAGGCTGCGGGCGGCCACGTTGGGTCGGTAGCCGAGTTCCTCGGCGGCCGCGAAGACCCGCTGGTGCGCCTCGGCGGAGAGCCGGGTGCCCTCGCGGCCGTTCAGCACCATCGACGCGGCGGTCTTGGACAGGCCGGCCCGTCGCGCCACGTCGGCCAGTGTCGCTCTCTCCCGACCCATTGCGTCCTCCGATCACGGCGGTCCGTCCCGACGCCGCCGTCGTCCCATCATGACGGGTCGAGTCGCTCACGTGGTCACCGGCGGTGTGGTCCAGCCCGGCCGGGCGGCTGGTGAACCATCTGTTTCCAGACCGTTGCGAACTCGTCCTTGACACTCCCCGGCGACGCGCGCATGCTCTGCTAAATCAGTTTAGCGACGTGGTTTCACCTCTGCGGTGGACGCCTTCGCGTCTTCCGACGTCATATTGGGTACCGCGGGCCGCGAGCCGGGTCAGGCACGCGACGTTGCGACACGTGGTGGCCGGTGGGCCGGGCTTGTGGCGGGCGCCACGGACGGCCGTCGACCGGTCCGGCGCGCGGATTGAGTCAAGGAGCATGAGGTGCCGGAGTTCTCGACAAGGTTCACCCGACGCCGGTTGGCACTGCTGGTGCCGCTACTGGGCGCCAGCCTGGCCATCAGCGCCTGTAGCGCACCGGGTTCCGAGGAGACCCCCACGGGGGACTCCGACGCCCCGGTGAGCACCGAGCTGGGTACCGACCCGATCACCCTGGAAATGTACGCCGAGACCGGCTTCCCGCTGGCCAAGGCCCTCGCCGACGAGTTCACCAAGCAGCACCCGAACGTCACGTTCAACGTCCGCGAGGACCAGTTCACCGTCATCACGGAGAACGCGCCCCGGGTGCTCGCCTCGGACAACGCGCCCGACATCATCCGGCTGCCCACCATGGTCGACCTGGTCAAGGACGGGCTGCTGAAGAACCTGGACCCGTACTTCGACGCGTACGGCTGGGACAGGTTCCCCGCCTCCCAGCTCGTCCAGCTGCGCCTGTCCGACGGCGGCGCGGTACGCGGCAGCGGCTCGCTGTACGGCATGGGCCTGGGCTACAGCGTGACCGGCGTCTTCTACAACAAGAAGCAGGCCGAGCAGGTCGGCATGACCCAGCCGCCGGCCACCATCGCCGAGTTCGAGCAGCTGCTGGCCAAGGCGAAGACGGCCAACCTGCTGCCGATCATGCAGTTCAACAAGAACACCGCCGGCATCAACTTCCCGCACCAGGCCCTGCAGAACCAGTACGGCGACCCGACCGCCATCGCCGACTGGATCTTCCAGAAGCCGGGCGCCACCTTCGACACGCCGGCGGCGCTCAAGGCCACCCAGACCATCCAGAAGTGGGCCGAGGCCGGCTACTTCCCGAAGGACGCCAACGCCATCGACTACACGGCCATGATGGGCGAGTTCCAGAAGGGCAACGGCCTGTTCATGTTCAACGGCGACTGGGAGTCGGGCAACCTGGACAAGAACATGGCCGGCGAGGTCGGCTTCTTCCTCTTCCCGGGTGAGACCGCCGACGCCAAGCGGGTCGCGATGTCCGCGCCGAACACGTTCGGCGTCGGCGCCAAGGCCAAGAACCCCGACGCGGCGGCCTTCTTCCTCAACTGGGTGCACACCAACGACAAGGCCCGTGAGATCTCGGTCAACGTCGGCGGCTCGCACCCGGGCGGCCCGGCCGACCTCGCCCTGCCGCCGGTGTCGGAGGGCACTGTGCTCGCCGAGACGCTCAAGGCGTCCCAGCAGCTCGGCGCGGACAACGGCGCGGTCGACTTCACCGCGAACGCCACCGGCGGCATCTTCGCCGCCGCCATCACCCCCGAGATGCAGAAGTTGATCGCCGGCCAGCAGACCCCGGAGGGGTACGTCAAGGCGGTCCAGGCCGAGTACGAGAAGGAACTGTCCCGATGACGTCTGCCCTCGGCAGCGCCCCGGCCGGGTCGGACACCGCGTCCCGACCCGGCCGGGGGGACACCCGGGCACCCGTGCGGCCCCACCGGAAGCGGTGGGGCCGCACGGTCCGGTGGTCCGGGTGGCTCTGGGTTCTGCCCGCCCTGATCATGTACGGCGTCTTCGTGCTGCGTCCGCTCGTGCTGACCATGCAGTACTCGCTGTACGACTGGAACGGCATCGGTGCGGCCCGCTGGGCGGGGCTGGACAACTACCTCACGGTCTTCACCGACCGCGACCTGTTGAAGATCATCTCGAACGCGTTCATCCTGATCATCTTCTTCAGCTTCATCCCGGTCCTGCTCGGCCTGCTGGTGGCCAGCCTGGTCCGGCGGATCACCACCGGCCCGGCCGGCACCATGGTCCGCACCGTGCTGTTCCTGCCCCAGGTGATCCCGCTCGTCGCGGCCGGCATCGCCTGGAGCTGGGTGCTCTCCAGCAACGGACTGGTCAACCAGGCGTTGCGGGCCGTCGGGCTGGACGGCGTCACCCGGGCCTGGCTCGGCGACTTCGACACCGCGCTGCCGGCGGTGGGCGTCATCGGCACCTGGGTCATGCTCGGTCTCTGCACGATCCTGCTGATCACCGGAATGAGCAAGATCGATCCGTCGCTCTACGAGGCCGCCCGCATCGACGGCGCCGGCCCGGTGCGGGAGTTCTTCGCGGTCACCCTGCCCAGCCTGCGCCAGGAGATCGGTATCTGCCTGACCGTGACCATCATCGCGGCGCTGGCCAGCTTCGACATCGTCTACATCTCCACCAGCGGTGGCCCCGGAATCCAGACCACCGTGCCCGGCCTGGAGATCTATCGGCTCGCCTTCTCCCAGCGTCAGGTCGGCCTCGCCTCGGCCCTCGCGGTGGTGCTGATGGCGCTGGTGCTGGTGTGCGTACTGCCGATCCAGCGGCTGACCAGGGGAGAGAAGTGATGAACCTGACCACCCGCAGCGAGCGGCTGACCGGACGCATCTTCCTGATCGCGCTGGTCGTGGTCACCCTGCTGCCGTTTTTGAGCATGCTGTCGGCGGCGCTGCAACCGCGCGGCACCGTACCAACCGGCCTGGCCTGGCCCAGCGACCCGCAGTGGGGCAACTTCGCCGACGCCTTCACCGCCGCCAACATGGGCGCGCTGCTGAAGTCGAGCGCGCTGATCGTGGCCGGGGTGGTGCCGGTCGGCGTACTCATCGCGACCATGGCCGGGTTCGGCCTCGGCCACCTGCGGGTCCCCGGCGGTCACCTCGCCTTCGGACTGCTGCTGCTCGGCCTGACCCTGCCCTTCGAGGCGGTGGTCACCCCGCTGTACTACCAGATGCGGGATCTCGGTCTGCTCAACACCCGCTGGGCGATCATCCTGCCGTTGATCGGTCTCTACATGCCGTTCGCGGTCTTCTGGATGCGTGCCCACTTCATCAACGTGCCCCGCGAGCTGTCCGAGGCGGCGCGGGTGGACGGCAGCAACACCTGGCAGCTGTTCTGGCGGGTCCATGTGCCGCTGGCCCGACCGGCCATCGCCTCGCTGACCATCCTGTTGTTCCTGTGGACCTGGAACCAGTTCCTGCTCGCCATCGTGCTCGTCGACGATGCGACGAAGCGGACCATGGCCGGCGCTCTCGGTGCCTTCCAGGGGCAGTGGGGAACCGATCTGGTGCTGCTGTGCGCTGGCTCGTTGCTCATCCTCACGCCTACCCTCATCGTGTTCCTGATCTTCCAGCGACAGTTCATCAAGGCCCTGCTCCAGGGTTCCGTGAAGGGATAGCGGGTTGAGCGACAGCCAGATCCACGGTGACGTCGACGAGGGCTTCGGCCGGGTCGCCGACGTGTTTCGGGACAACTTCACCCACCGGCAGGAGGTGGGCGCCGCGGTCGCCGTCTACCTTCGCGGCCGCAAGGTCGTCGACCTGCACGGTGGGCTGGCCGACGCCCGGTCGGGACGCCCCTGGACCGCGGACACGCCCGCCGTCGTCTTCTCCTGCACCAAGGGGATCATGGCGATCTGCGCGTACCTGCTGGCGCAGGAGGGGCGGCTGGACCTTGACGCGCCGGTCACCCGCTACTGGCCGGAGTTCGGCCAGCACGGGAAGGCGGAGATCCCGGTCCGGTGGCTGCTCACCCACCAGTCCGGCCTGCCGGCGCTGGACAAGCCCTTCACCCGCGAGGAGGTGCTGGCCTGGGAACCGGTGATCAAGGCGATCGAGGCGCAGACTCCACTGTGGAAGCCGGGCACCGCACACAGCTACCACGCGATCACCTACGGCTGGCTGATCGGCGAGGTGATCCGACGGATCACCGGCGAGATGCCCGGCGCCTACTTCTCCCGGGTCCTCGGCGAGCCGCTCGGTCTGCGTACCTGGATCGGGCTGCCGGCCACCGAACGGGACGCGGTCGCCTGGATGCTGGCACCGATCGGCGAACCCGTTCCGGCCAGTGACCCGGTCGCTGAGCGTGGCATCACCATGGGCGGCGCCTTCGCCTTCCCCGCCGACGAGGACGGCCTGGTCAGCTTCAACGACCCGGCCATCCAGGCCGCGCAGATCCCGGGTGCGGGCGCGGTGAGCACGGCCGAGAGCCTGGCCCGGCTCTACGCCGCCTGCGTCTCTGAGGTCGGCGGAGCGCGGCTGCTCAGCCCCGCGTCTGTCGACGACGCGGTCACGGTCCGGGTCAGTGGTCAGCAGGTCTACGGACTGCCCGACGCGGGACACCGCTGGGGCACCGGGTTCCTGGTGCACTCGGAGCCCCGCCCGATGCTCGGCGTACGCAGCTTCGGCCACGACGGCGCCGGCGGGCACCTGGCCTTCGGCGACGACGCCCACCAGGTCGGCTTCGGTTACGTGGTCAACCAGATGGGCGGCTTCGACGACGAGCGGGCCAACCTGCTCTCCGCAGCGGTACGGGATTCCCTCGGCCACAGCTGACCGACGCGGTGGCCCCGGCGAAGCTGCTCGACTGAGCCGGGGCCCACCCGCGACCGGGATCGACGTACGGTGGGCGGATGTCGCGTGCAGACGCTGAACTTGCGATCCAGGCCGCGCGGGCCGGTGCCGAGGTGGTGCGTTCCCACCACGGCAGGTCCGTGGACCGCTTCGCGAAGGCGGGTGGGGACTTCGCCACCAGCGCGGACATCGAGGCGGAGCAGGCGATTCTCGGAGTGCTGCGGTCCGCACGACCCGACGACGCGATGGTGGCCGAGGAGAGCGGGCGCAGCGGGTCAGACGGAAGCGGGCGGGTCTGGCTCGTCGATCCGCTCTGCGGGACGCTGAACTTCGCCGTACACACCACGCTGGTCTCGGTGAACGTGGCCCTGCGGGTCGACGCGGAGGTCGCGGCGGCGGCCGCCGTGGACCCGTTCGCTCAGGAGGTCTTCTGGACCGACGGCACCGCCGCCCGGGTGCGGTGCGGCGGTGTTGATCAGCACCTCCTGCCGTCGGCGGCATCCGGGCTGGTGGACGTCAACCTCGACCCGCCCTTTCCGAACGAGCGGGTGTTCCGGGCGGCCCGGCTGCTGACGGACGAGGGCTTCGTGGAGCGGTTTCGGCCACGGGTCGTGTCGACCACGTTGGCGTTGGCCTGGGTCGCGGCCGGCCGGCGCGCCGCGTACGTCACGGACGGCCGACTGCGCGACAACGTGCACTTCGCGGCCGGCATCGCGCTCTCCGAGGCGGCCGGCTGCGTGGTGACCGGCATCGACGGTCGGCCCTGGCGCAGCGGCCTGGGCGGGCTCGTCGCGGCGGCCGACGCGGATACGCACGCCGGCCTGCTGGCGCTCATCGCGAGGCAGCGAGAGCCGGCGTAGGGCCGGGAGCGTCGATCCGCCCTCAGTCGAGGCAGAACTCGTTGCCCTCGGGGTCGGTCAGCACGATGAAGCCGGCCTCAAGTGGCGGCGCGGGCTCGACCCGGCGCAGCTGCTTGGCGCCCAACGCGACCAGCCGATCAGACTCGGCCTGCAACGCTGCCATCCGTTCCGCGCCGGTGAGCCCGGGCGCGGCCCGTACGTCGAGGTGCACCCGGTTCTTGGCGACCTTGTCCTCCGGCACCTGCTGGAAGAACAACCGCGGACCGAGCCCGTCCGGGTCCTCAATGGCCGACCTGGTGTTGCGCTGCTCCGGCGGTACGCCGATCCGGGCGAGGAAGTCGTCCCATGCGGCCAGCGGGTCGGCACCGTCGGGGAGGTCGACTCCGGGCGGACCGGGATGCACGTAGCCCAGGGCGTCCCGCCAGAACGTGGACAGCGCCGTCGGGTCGTGGGCGTCGAAGGTGACCTGGATCTGGCGGCTCATCGGGTTGCTCCAATCGGTTCGCGTCCAGGCGACCAATGTGCCAGGCAGGACCGACAATTCGGTGCGCGACCGTGGTGGCGGGGCGGTGCCGCTGACGGCTCAGCTTCTCCTGATCGTGTCCGCAACAAACTAGCAATCTCAGCGTCATCGATGTTAGCGTTCCCAGCTAGCGCCTCCAGACCCGAAGGAAAGCCATGGTCGCGCAGATGTGATCGCCAACATCGGCGGCCGAGAACTGCTCGGTGACTGTCGTGCCGGGCCGGCCAGCCGCCCGCGAGTCACCCGGGCGGCGGTTTCCGCGGCATTGGCCGCCGGCCTTCCAGTCGGGCCGGGAGCGCCGTTCGTCGGCGCAATCGATCTGATGTCTACGCCAACCAAGCGTCGCATCTCGCGGGTTTTACGCGATCTCGGGCGTTGACGTGACATGTCTGGAAGCCCTAACGTCTGACGTCTGAGTCACGTGAACTCCACCACCCGCCACCGTGTCTTGGAGGGATCGCCATGTCCCCTACCCGGTTCTTCGTCGCACGTTGGCGGCCGTGAACCCCATCGCACATCGCGTCCGACGAGTGCCCCTGTCGCGGCCTGACCGGGGTCGCCGCGTTGATGTCCCGGATATGGAGGAACGACCATGAGAAGCAGGGCACTGACGAGCATGGGGCTGACGCTGCTGCTCGGCGCGTCGGCCACCCTCGCCGCCGGCTGCGGTGACGGCGCGGCCGACGGGACCGGATCGGGCGGCTCGCAGGTCGTCGGGGTCGACTATCCCCGCTCCGACACGGACTTCTGGAACTCCTACATCAAGTACGTCCCGCAGTTCGCCGACGAACTGGGTGTCGAGGTCAAGACCACCAACTCGCAGAACGACATCGCCAACCTGATCTCCAACACCCAGGCCTTCATCAGCCAGGGCGTCAAGGGTGTGGTGATGGCGCCGCAGGACACCGCCGCCATCGCGCCGACGCTGTCCCAACTGGACAGCAAGAAGATCCCGGTGGTCACCATCGACACCCGGCCGGACACCGGCAACGTGTTCATGGTCGTCCGTGCCGACAACCGCGCCTACGGCATCAAGGCGTGCCAGTTCCTCGGCACCAAGCTCGGCGGCAAGGGCAAGGTCGTCATGCTCCAGGGCGGCCTGGACTCGATCAACGGCCGGGACCGCACCGAGGCGTTCAACGAGTGCATGCAGCAGCAGTTCCCCGACATCACCGTGTTCGGCGAGGCCACCGACTGGAAGGCCGACGTGGCGGCGTCGAAGCTGCAGACCCGGTTCGCGTCGGACCCGGACATCAAGGGCATCTACATGCAGTCCTCGTTCGCCCTCTCCGGCACCCTCCAGATCCTCAAGCAGCGGGGCCTCCAGGTGCCGCCCAGCGACCCGAAGCACGTCTTCGTGGTCTCCAACGACGGCATTCCCGAGGAGCTGAAGAACATCGGCGAGGGGCTGATCGACGCCACCGTCAGCCAGCCGGCCGACCTCTACGCCAGGTACGGCCTGGAGTACGTGCGGGCGGCGATCGAGGGCAAGACGTTCCAGCCCGGCCCGACCGAGCACGGCAGCACCATCATCCAGGTACGCGACGGTCTGCTGGAGGACCAGCTGCCGGCACCGCTGGTGACGCTTGACGGTGCGCCGATCGCCGGTGAGCCCACCCTGAAGTTCGACGACCCGTCCCTGTGGGGCAACAACGCATGAGCGCCACCCCGAGTGGGCCGGCCGACGGGCTGGTCGGCACCGACCAGCCCGTCGTGGAGGCCGTGCAGATCACCAAGCGGTTCGGGTCGACGGTGGCGCTGGCCGACGCCGGCATCGTGGTCCGCCGTGGCGAGACGCACGCCCTGGTCGGGCGCAACGGCGCCGGCAAGTCCACACTCGTCAGCATTCTCACCGGCTTGCAGGCCGCCGACGACGGCGCGGTGGCCTTCGACGGGCGTCCGGCCCCGCCGCTCGGCGACCGGGACGCCTGGCGCAGACGGGTCGCCTGCGTCTACCAGAAGTCCACGATCATCGGCAGCCTCACCGTGGCGGAGAACCTCTTCCTCAACCGGCACGCCCGCTCTCGGGCCGGGTTGATCCGTTGGTCGCGGCTGCGCCACGCGGCGGAGCAGTTGCTGGCGGAGTGGTCGGTGGAGGTCGACGTGCGTCAGCCCGCGTCGACGCTCTCCGTCGAGCAGCGGCAGTTCGTCGAGATCGCCCGGGCGCTCTCCTTCGGTGCCCGGTTCATCATCCTCGACGAGCCGACCGCCCAGCTCGACGGTGCCGGCATCAGCCGGCTGTTCACCCGGATCCGGCAGTTGCGGGAGCAGGGCGTGACCTTCCTGTTCATCAGCCACCACCTGCAGGAGATCTACGAGATCTGCGACCAGGTGACGGTGTTCCGCGACGCCCGGCACATCCTCACCGCCCCGGTGGCGCAGCTGAACCGTGCGGCGTTGGTCGCCGCGATGACCGGTGAGGACGTGACCATGCCGGAGGCCGAGCACCGGCCGCTGCCCGCCGACGCTCCGGTGCTGCTGTCCGTACGCGATCTGGTCACCGCCTCTGGCGCCGAGCTCTCCGTCGAGGCCCGGGCGGGCGAGGTGGTCGGCGTCGCCGGCGGCGGCGGCAGCGGCAAGGTCGAGGTCGCCGAGGCCATCGTCGGGCTGGCCCGGCCGGCGGGTGGGACGGTCGTCGTCGACGGTCGGGCGCTGCGTCCCGGCAGTGTGCCCGACGCCCTCGACGCGGGTGTCGGGCTGGTGCCGCAGGACCGGCACCGCGAAGGACTGGTGCCGCTGCTGTCCATCGCCGAGAACGTCACCATGACCGTGCCGGACCGGATCGGCCGGCGGGGTCTCATCTCGCCGCCCCGGCGTGACGCCCTGGCCCGGGACACCATCACCGACCTGGCGATCAAGGCCGCCGGGCCGCAGGTGCCGGTCGCCGAGCTGTCCGGGGGCAACCAGCAGAAGGTGGTCATGGGTCGGGCGCTGGCCAGCGACCCGAAGCTGCTGGTCCTGATCACCCCGACCGCCGGGGTGGACGTGCGCTCCAAGCAGACCCTGCTCGGCGTCGTCGAGGAGGTACGCCGCCGCGGCACCGGCGTGCTCGTCGTCTCCGACGAACTCGACGACCTGCGGATCTGTGATCGCGTACTGGTGATGTTCCAGGGCCGGGTCGTCCGCGAGATGTCCCATGGCTGGAGCGACAACGAGCTGGTAGCCGCCATGGAAGGGGTGGATCTCCACCATGTCTGAGACGCTCTCCACCACCGCGCGGCCGGCCGCCACACCGCCACCGCCACGGGCTGCCGCGTCGCGGAGCCTGGCCATCGCCCGGCTGCGGGACCTGGCGCTGGTGCCGGCGATCATCGCGGTCGCGATCGTCGGGTCCATCGTCAGCCCGGTCTTCCTCAGCACCGACAACATCATCAACGTGCTGCAGAGCATGTCGGAGATCGCCATCGTGGTCCTCGCCCAGACCATCGTGCTGATCACCGGCAAGATGGACCTGTCGCTGGAGTCCACCTTCGGCCTCGCCCCGGGCATCGCCGCCTGGCTGGTGGTGGATCCCGCGTTGACCCGGGGACTCGGTCTCGACGTGCTACCGGACGCCTGGGCGGTCCCGGTCGTGCTGCTCGTCGGCGCCCTCGTCGGCGCCTTCAACGGGCTGCTCATCGTCCGCTTCGGCCTCAACGGCTTCGTCGTCACGCTGGGCATGCTGATCGTCCTGCGGGGTCTGCTCACCGGCATCTCCGGTGGCCAGACCTTCTTCATGCTGCCCGAGTCGATGACCTATCTCGGCTCCGCCAGCTGGGCCGGCGTACCGGCCTCGATCTGGCTGTCGCTGCTGCTGTTCGCCGCCGGGATCGTCGTGCTCGGCTACACCCGGGCCGGCCGGGCGCTGTACGCGATTGGCGGCAACGCCGACGCGGCCCGGGCGGCGGGTATCCGGACCGACCGGGTGCTGTGGCTGGCGCTCATCGTGGCAAGTGTGCTGGCGGCGCTGGCCGGTCTACTGATCAGTGGCCGGCTCGCGGCGGTGCCGTCGGCCCAGGGCAGCGGCGCCATCTTCCAGGTCTTCGCGGCGGCCGTCATCGGCGGCGTCAGCCTCAACGGCGGCAAGGGCAGCGTCTTCGGCGCCTTCACCGGCGTCCTGCTGCTCTTCATGATCATCAACGTGCTGACCCTGGCCGGGGTGCCCGCACAGTGGACGAACTTCCTCAACGGCACCGTCATCCTGGTGGCCCTGGTGGTGTCCCGCATCACCGGAGGCAAGGCACAGACGTGAGGCGGCCCGCCCGTCGGTCGGGCCCACCGCGAGGCAGGCAACCCGCCCACCCGCTCGATCCCTCAGGAGTTACTGGTGAGTGAGCGCATCTCGTCCGTAGAGACCATCGACGTACGGTTTCCCACGTCCCGGCACCGGGACGGGTCGGACGCGATGAACCCGTTCCCCGACTACTCCGCCGCGTACCTGGTGCTGCGGACCTCGGCCGGCGCCGAGGGACACGGACTGGTCTTCACCGTGGGCCGGGGCACCGACCTTCAGGTCGCGGCGGTGCAGGCACTCGCCCCGATGGTGGTCGGCCAGCGGGTCGACGAGCTGGTCGCCGACCCGGGCTCGCTGGCCCGCCGGCTGGTCGGCGACAGCCAGATCCGCTGGCTCGGGCCCGAGAAGGGGGTCGTGCACATGGCCGCCGGCGGTCTGGTCAACGCGGTGTGGGATCTCGCGGCCCGGCGGGCGAAAAAACCGTTGTGGAAGCTGCTCGCCGACCTCACCCCGGAGCAGTTGGTCGCCCAGGTCGACTTCCGCTACCTGCGTGACGCTCTCACCGAGGACGAGGCGGTGACGCTGCTGCGCACCGCCGAGGGCGGGCGGGCCGAGCGCGAGCGGCGGCTACGGGCCGAGGGCTACCCCGCCTACACCACCACCCCCGGCTGGCTGGGTTACGACGACGAGAAGCTGGCCCGGCTCTGCCGGGAGGCGGTCGAGGACGGCTACCGGCTGATCAAGCTCAAGGTGGGCGGGAACCTGACCGACGACGTACGCCGGATGGGCATCGCCCGACAGGTCGTCGGGCCGGACATCCAGATCGCGGTGGACGCGAACCAGATCTGGGGAGTACCCGAGGCGATCCGCTGGATGCGGGAGTTGGCCCAGTTCGACCCGTACTGGATCGAGGAGCCGACCTCACCGGACGACGTGCTCGGGCACGGCGCCGTGCGCAAGGCTCTCGCCCCGGTCAAGGTGGCCACCGGCGAGCACGTGCACAACGCGGTCATGTTCAAGCAGCTGCTCCAGGCCGACGCCGTCGACGTGGTGCAGATCGACGCCTGTCGGGTCGCCGGCGTGAACGAGAACCTGGCGGTCCTGCTGCTCGCCGCGAAGTTCGGGGTGCCGGTCTGCCCGCACGCCGGGGGAGTGGGGCTGTGCGAGCTAGTGCAGCACCTGGCCCTGTTCGACTTCGTCGCGCTCAGCGGCAGCACCGAGGGCCGGGCCATCGAGTACGTCGACCACCTGCACGAGCACTTCGTCGATCCGGTACGGGTCAGCGGCGGACGCTACCTCGCGCCCGACGCGCCCGGCATGAGCGCCCGGATCCTGCCGGACTCGTTGGCCCGCTACCGCTACCCCGACGGCCCGGCCTGGGCCGACGCCGAGGTCCTGGCGGGAGCGCCGACATCATGATCACCCATGCGGTCCGAGATCACGGCGACCCGGTGCCCGATGGCGGTCGCCGCCCTCGGGCTGGAGCCACCGGGTTTCGCGGCGACCCGACGGTGCGAGGAGGCTCATCTGATGTCTGGCCCGGCTCGGTCGGCCTGTCCGCCTCGATCCGGCCGCTACCCGTCCGACGACTTCGCGCCGAGCACGGTACGCAGCCACGCCTCGGAGGTGTTGACGTGCAACAGGGCGCTGGCCTGTGCCAGCAACTGGTCACGCGCCCGCAGCGCGAGGTAGATGGTGTGATGCTCCTCGATGGTCTGGTGCGCCGCGTTGCCCTCGATCAACCCGCGCCACACCCGAGCCCGCAGCGTACGACCGGCGAGCCCGTCCAGCAGCGAGGTGAGGGTCTCGTTGCCGGTGGTGGCGATGACGGTGTGGTGGAATGCGGCGTCGAACTGGATCAACTTCTCGGCGTCGTCGGCCGCCGCCCGCATGTCCTGGAGGATCCGGCCCAGCTCGTCGAGGTCGGCGTCGGTCATCCGCAGCGCCGCCAGGCCGGTCGCCATCGGCTCCAGCATCCGGCGTACCTCCATGACCTCCAGGAGCGTGTCGTCGCGCAGCAACTCCACCGCGACGCCGAGCCCTTCCAGCAGGAGCCGGGGGGCGAGACTTGTCACGTAGGTCCCGTCGCCGCGCCGCACGTCGAGCACCCGAGCCGATTCGAGCACCTTGACCGCTTCCCGGACCCCACTGCGCGAGAGCCCCATCTGGGCGGCCAGTTGCGGTTCCGGTGGCAGCCGCGCCCCCGGAGGCAGCTCCCCGCTCTGGATCATGCTCCGGATCTTCGCGATCGCGTCGTCGGTAAGTGCCATCCACGCCCCCTTCGGACCGGTCGACCGGACGCCGGCCTGGCGCCGGTGCCCAGGACCGGCATCGGCGACCCCGACCACTATAGAGACATCGGACGTTTGTCGGCGACGCTGCGTACTCGCCGTGCGGCTGCCGGGACCAGGCTCAACCGACCCCACCGAAAGGGTGCGACGTGCGCCGTTACGGCATGGTGATCCGGCTCAGGCCGGAACACCGGGAGACCTACCTGCGGCTGCACGCCGCGGTCTGGCCCGGTGTCGAGCAGACGCTGCGCGACGGGAACATCCGCAACTTCACCATCTTCCTCCACGGCGACCTGTTGTTCGGTTACTACGAGTACGTCGGCGACGATCACGACGCCGACCAGCGACGCATGGCCGACGACCCGCAGACGCAGGCGTGGTGGAAGCTGACCGATCCGTGCCAGGAGTCTCTCGCCGAGCCCGGCTCGGGCACTGGTGGGCCCCGATGCGGGAGATCTGGCACCTGACCGAGGAGGCGACCTGAGCTGACCCGCCGAACCCGCCGCACCGCTGACCGGTACCCGGCCGCCCGGCCTCGCCGGGCCGTCGCCTGAGCGCGCCGGACGGGTCGCCGTTGACGTCGGCGGGGCGGAACGCGCACATCTGATGAATATGGTGGAGCGAGTCGCTCGCCCGATGGGTGACCCGGCATGACGGGGTTCCCCATGGGGTGCGGTAGCGCTGCGCTCTGAATCGCGTAACACCTGGTGAAAGCCCTTTGTCTGGTCGGCACAGGAGCTGCCCACGCCTCGGCTCACTGCTTGAATCGACCGTTGCCTATTGCGCTGCCCGGCGATAACATTCGCGAAACACATCAGACGTATGAGCCGTTCTGGGCCTGCCGGCGATCAGTGAGGCTTCGCCTGGCCGGATCGGTCACGGTTGGAGGATCGATGTCGGACCTGACTCGACGGCAGGCTCTCAAGATCGGCGCGGCGGGTGCCGGTGGCGCCCTGCTACCGCTGCCGTGGACCGCCGTGGCCCGGGCGGACTCGGCGGCACCGCCGCAGGTGCTGGCCGCCGGTGACCTGGCGCTCTGGTACGACGAGGCCGCCGGCACCGACTGGCTGCGGGCGCTGCCGATCGGCAACGGCCGCCTCGGCGCCATGGTCTTCGGCAACGTCGACGCGGAACGGCTGCAGCTCAACGAGGACACCGTCTGGGCCGGCGGACCGCACGACCCGAGCAACCCCCGTGGGCTGGGCGCGCTGGCCGAGATCCGGCGCCTGGTGTTCGCCAACCAGTGGACCCAGGCCCAGAACCTGATCAACCAGAACATGCTCGGCAACCCGGTCGGGCAGTTGGCGTACCAGACCGTCGGCAACCTCCGGCTGAGCTTCCCGACCTCCGGCGGGGCGTCGCAGTACAACCGGCACCTGGACCTGACCACCGCGACGACGAGCGTGTCGTACGTGATGAACGGTGTGCGGTACCAGCGGGAGACCTTCGCCAGCGCACCGGACCAGGTCATCGCGATGCGGCTGACCGCCGACCGGACCGGCTCGATCACCTTCACCGCCACGTTCGACAGCCCGCAGCGGACCTCTGTCTCCAGCCCGGACGGCACCACCATCGCCCTGGACGGCGTCTCCGGCAACCAGGAGGGCGTCAACGGCGCGGTGCGTTTTCTGGCGCTGGCCAACGCCACCGTCAGCGGCGGCACCGTGAGCAGTTCCGGTGGCACGTTGCGGGTCAACGGTGCCACGAGCGTGACCCTGCTGGTCTCGATCGGCTCCAGCTACGTCAACTACCGCAACGTCGGCGGCGACTACCAGGGCATCGCGCGGCGACACCTCACCGCCGCGCGGTCCAGCAGCTACGACCAGCTGCGCGCTCGGCACGTCGCCGACTACCAGGCCCTGTTCGGGCGGGTCAGTCTCGACCTGGGGCGTACCTCCGCCGCGGACCAACCGACCGACGTACGGATCGCGCAGCACAACAGCGTCAACGATCCGCAGTTCTCCGCACTGCTGTTCCAGTTCGGTCGGTACCTGTTGATCTCGTCCTCCCGGCCGGGCACCCAGCCGGCCAATCTCCAGGGCATCTGGAACGACTCGCTGACCCCGGCCTGGGACTCGAAGTACACCATCAACGCCAACCTGCCGATGAACTACTGGCCGGCCAACACCACGAACCTGTCCGAGTGCCACGAGCCGGTCTTCGACATGGTCCGGGACCTCGCGGTGGCCGGGGCCCGCACCGCCCAGGTGCAGTACGGTGCCGGCGGCTGGGTGACCCACCACAACACCGACGCGTGGCGGGCGACCTCCGTGGTCGACGGGGCCTTCTGGGGCATGTGGCAGACCGGCGGCGCCTGGCTGGCCACCCTGATCTGGGACCACTACCTGTTCACCGGGGACGTCGAGTTCCTCCGGGCGAACTATCCGGCGATGAAGGGCGCGGCGCAGTTCTTCCTCGACACCCTGGTGACCGAGCCGAGCCTCGGCTATCTGGTGACCAACCCGTCGAACTCGCCGGAGATCGGTCACCACGCCGACGCGAGCGTGTGCGCGGGGCCCACGATGGACAACCAGATCCTGCGGGATCTCTTCGACGGGTGCGCCCGGGCCAGCGAGATCCTCAACACCGACGCCACCTTCCGGGCGCAGGTGCGGGCGACCCGGGACCGGCTCGCGCCGAACCGCATCGGGTCGCGCGGCAACATCATGGAGTGGCTCTACGACTGGGTCGAGACCGAACGGAACCACCGGCACATCTCGCACCTGTACGGACTGGCACCCAGCAACCAGATCACCCGGCGGGGCACCCCCCAGTTGTTCGAGGCGGCGCGGCGCACCCTGGAGATCCGGGGCGACGACGGCACCGGTTGGTCGCTCGCCTGGAAAATCAACTTCTGGGCCCGGATGGAGGAGGGCAACCGCGCCCATGACCTGATCCGCTTCCTGGCCACCCCGGCCCGGCTCGCGCCGAACATGTTCGACCTGCACCCGCCGTTCCAGATCGACGGCAACTTCGGGGCCACCGCCGGCATCGCGGAGATGCTGCTGCACAGCCACGTCGGCGAACTGCACATCCTGCCGGCGCTGCCGGCGGCCTGGCCCAACGGACGGGTCAGCGGCCTGCGTGGCCGGGGTGGTCACACCGTCGGCATCACCTGGAGCAACGGGCAGGCCACCGAGATCCTCGTCCGGCCGGACCGGGCCGGCACCGTCCGGCTGCGAGGCCGGATGTTCACCGGCAACCACACCGTGGTCGACGCCGCCGACGGCACCCCGGCCCGGACCACGAAGGTCGAGAACGACCTGATCGAGGTGACCGTGGCGGCCGGGCGCACCTACCGGGCCACCGGGTCGGGCGGCGCGCCCACCGCACCGCCGCTGGAGCAGAGCTTCACGAACGTCAGCACCACCAACGACAACAACACCGGTGCCGGAAACTTCGACGGCAACGGCGCCACCCTCTCCGCGCAGGCGCTGGCCCAGGCCGGCGTGACGCCCGGCAGCACGCTGAGCCGCAACGGGGTCACCTTCCGCTGGCCGAACGTGGCACCGGGCGGTGCGGACAACGCCATCGCCTCCGGGCAGTCGGTCGGTCTGACCGGCACCGGCCGGACGCTCGGCTTCCTCGCCACCGGCACGTACGGGGCCGTGTCGGGCACCGCCGCGGTGGTCTACGCCGACGGCACCCGGCAGACGTTCACCCTCAGCACCCCCGACTGGTACGGCGGTCCGCACGCCGGTGGCACCGCCGCCGTCGTGATGGCGTACCAGAACCGGCCCGGCAACCAGCGGCACAACACCGCCGCGCGCGTCTACTACGTCGGGGTGGCGTTGCAGAACAAGCCGGTGGCCCGGGTGGAGCTGCCCAACATCAGCGCACGGCCCGCGGCGAACGTGCCGACCATGCACATCTTCGCCATCGCCATCGGCGCCTGACAGTCGAGGCGGATCTCCCGGGTCGCCGCCGACAGATCCAGCGAACCCGTCCCAAAGGCTCGCCGGCCCCGACATCCCTGTCGCGGCCGGCGAGCCGGCGCGGTGGCCAGGAACGTGCCCCGGGTCGCCGCCGGGACCTGGCCGCGACACCGCCGACGTTCCTGGCCGCCGCACTAGCTGGCCATGCTCACTTTCGCTGGGCCAGCAGCCACTGCAGGATGCTCTGGTCGTCGTAGGTCGGGCCGTAGGCCGCGTGGTAGTCGGGCAGCGTGAACGCCTCGTTGCCGTACTCGGTGTAGTGCAGCAACTCGGCGATCTGCTCGGGCGTCCTACCCTGCGCCTCGTACGCCGACCGCAGTGCCGCCCGGGAGTTGCGGGCCAGCGAGATGTTCAGCAGATGGTCGTTGACACCGTGGGTGATCCACAGCGGGATCTCGGCGGCGGCGATCGCCGCCGCCTGGCCGGCGCTGACCTGGAAACCACCGGTGACCAGGCCGGCGGTGAACAGGTCGGGACGCTTGGCGAACGCCTCCCACAGCAGCCGCGAGCCGTAGGAGACGGTGGTGGCGTACACCCGCCCGGTGTCCACCGCGTGGTCCTTGCTGAACTGCTCGACCAGCTTGACCAGCAGCTCCGCCTCGGCCACGTCGCCCACCCGCTGGTTCTGCGGGGCGAGCACGATGACGTCCTCCCGGCTGCCGGTGACGCTCGGCTGGAGCCAGGCCGTCGCCGGGATGTCGGCGGCGATCTGTACGCCCGTGTTGTCGCCGTCCCAGCCCATGCCGTGCCCGGGCAGCACGACCATCAGCGGGTACTTCCGGCCAGGCTGGTAGTCCTTCGGCAGGTGGTAGTGGTACGGCAGCACCATGCCGCCACTGAGGTACGAGCCGTAGCGGAACTCGTCGACGAGCAGGTTCACCGGTGCCTCGGTGACACCGTGCGAGGTACGCGGTGAGCCCTTGGCCAGCACCGGCCCGGCACCTCTGCCCTTGCCCGGCTGGGCGTGCACGTCCTTGCGTTGGGTCACCCGGGTCGGCAGCTCCGGGTTGACCTTCACCGTGCACAGGAAGGTCGGGCACTTGGAGACGATGACCGTCCAGCCGGCGTTCTGATCGGGGTCCAGCTCGACGATGACGTACCTGCCGGGTACGGACCGGCGGTCGGCGCGGACGGTGGCGGTGCTGTTGGTGTAGGTGTGGGTGATTGTCCGCTCGGTCAGTTTGGGCAGGTCCTCGATGGGGTTGAAGCGGAAGTTGTAGCTGGTGTCGGAGACCGCGAAGGTCGAGTTGTCGAGCTTGCGGGGGTTGACCGTGGCGCCGTACTCGACGGCCACGGCCGAGACCTTCTGGCCGTAGGTGTAGACCGTGGTGATGGGGGTGACGCTGCGGATGCCACCGCTGCCGCCGTGATCCCTGGTCGCGGCGTAGGCGGCGGTGCCGGACGTGGCCAGCAGCAGCACCGCGGCGACGGAGACGAACGTCCTGCGCAGTCTCATCGGCCCTCCTCGTTGGACGCGTCCGTCTGGTCCGGCTGCGCGCCGGAGCGGCTCTGTCGAACTCCGAAACAGCGGGCGCTAAACTGATTTAGCAGAGCATCGGCGCCGACCCGGTCCGTGTCAAGGCCGCCTTGGTAACGAGGCGGAAACTCAGTGTTCACATCGAGGCGCCGCCGTTCGTGCCGATTCGCCGGCCGGTCGGCTGTGGACGGAGGGGTGTCCGTCGCCCCTGGCTTGCCGTATTCTCTGACGTCGATGACCGGCGTCCGGCCGGCCTGGGCGACCTCCTGGTCGCCCCTCGTGATCGGCGCCCTGACCTGCGACGACTCACGTGGGTGAGTGAGTGCGGTGTTCGTTACGAGACCGTGACCGCAGGATTTCGAACCAGGTGTTGACCTAGGCATTGTGAGCGCTAACACTTGGGCCCCAAGTGCGACCCGCGCAGCCGGTGCGACGGCGCGAGTTCCAGATTGGGGAAGCCAGTGAACAGACGAGTCCTGGCCGCTCTCGGAAGCGCCGTCCTGGCGCTGAGCATGGCGGCCTGTAGCGGCGACGGCGCCGGCAGCGGCGGAAACGACAGCGACCAGCCCGGCGACCTGACCATCGGCGTCTCGATGCCGACCCAGACCTCGGAGCGGTGGATCGCGGACGGCAACTCCGTCAAGGAGAAGCTCGAAGCCAAGGGCTACCAGGTCGATCTCCAGTACGCCGGTGACGACATCCCCACCCAGTCCCAGCAGGTCGACCAGATGATCACGCGGGGTGCCGACGTGCTCATCATCGCGGCGATCGACGGCACGGCGCTGAGCGGGCAGTTGCAGGCGGCGGCCGACGCGGACATCCCGGTCATCGCCTACGACCGGCTCATCCGGGACAGCCCGAACGTCGACTTCTACGTCAGCTTCGACAACTACAAGGTCGGCGTCGCCCAGGCGACCGCCCTGCTGGTCGGCCTCGGCGTGCAGACCAAGGACGGCGCGAAGGGCGAGGCGAAGGGCCCGTTCAACATCGAGCTGTTCGCCGGGTCGCTCGACGACAACAACGCCCACTTCTTCTTCGACGGCGCGATGGACACGCTGAAGCCGTTCATCGACGACGGCACCCTGAAGGTGACCTCCGGGCAGACCAGCATCGAGCAGGTGGCGATCCTGCGGTGGCAGCAGGAGGCCGCGCAGAAGCGGATGGAGGACCTGCTGACCTCCAGCTACAACAGCGGCACCAAGGTCGACGGCGTGCTGTCGCCGTACGACGGGCTGTCCCGGGGCATCATCACCGCCCTGCAGAACGCCGGCTACAAGGGGGCGGACTTCCCGGTGGTGACCGGTCAGGACGCCGAGATCGCCTCGGTGAAGCTGATCGACGACGGGGTGCAGAGCTCCACCATCTTCAAGGACACCCGACTGCTGGCCGAGCAGGCCGTCATCGCCGCCGAGGCGTTCCTGACCGACAAGGCGCCGCAGGCCAACGACACCGAGACGTACAACAACGGCGTCAAGGTCGTCCCGTCGTACCTGCTGCCGGTCCAGACGGTGTACAAGGACGACATCAAGCCGGTCCTGATCGACTCGGGCTACTTCACCGCCGAGGAGGTCGCCGCCGGCCAGGCCGGCTGACGGCACCGCCGGGCTCGGTGGCGACGACCGCCGCCGAGCCCGGCCACACCCCTGACACCCACGACGATCTGGAGGCTCAGGATGGTGAGCACCGACGACAACATCCTCGAGATGCGTCGCATCACCAAGACCTTCCCGGGCGTGGCGGCGCTCCAGGACGTCACCCTCGCGGTACGCCGTGGGGAGATCCACGCCATCTGCGGCGAGAACGGCGCCGGCAAGTCCACCCTGATGAAAGTGCTCTCCGGGGTCTACCCCTCCGGCAGCTACGACGGCGAGATCCTCCTCGACGGCGCACCGGTGCACTTCCGTGGCATCCGCGACAGTGAGCAGCGGGGCATCGTCATCATCCACCAGGAACTCGCCCTGGTGCCGTACCTGTCGATCGCCGAGAACATCTTCCTCGGCAACGAGCAACGCGGGGCCGGCGGGCTGATCGACTGGAACCGCACCAACGCCGAGGCGGCCAAACTGCTCGCCTCGGTGGGGCTGGACGAGAATCCGATGACGCCGGTGGTGCAACTCGGTGTCGGCAAGCAGCAGCTGGTGGAGATTGCCAAGGCCATCTCCAAGAAGGTCCGGCTGCTCATCCTCGACGAGCCGACCGCCGCGCTCAACGACATCGACTCGGCCCACCTGCTCGACCTGATGCGACGCCTGCGCGACGAGGGCATCACCTGCATCATGATCTCGCACAAGCTCAACGAGATCACCGCCATCGCCGACTCAACTACCGTGCTGCGGGACGGGCGGACCGTGGAGCGGCTCGAGATGACCTCCGGCGAGGTGACCCAGGAACGGATCATCCGGGGGATGGTCGGCCGCGACATCGACAGCTTCTACCCCGACCGGGTCTCCACGCCGGGGGAGGAGGTGTTGCGCATCGAGGACTGGTCGGTGCGCCACCCGACCCAGGACCGGTTGGTCGTCGACGGCGCGAACCTGAACGTGCGCGCCGGCGAGGTCGTCGGCATCGCCGGACTGATGGGCGCCGGGCGGACCGAGCTGGCGATGAGTGTCTTCGGGCGCGCGTACGGCCGGGACATCACCGGTCGGCTGTTCGTGCACGGCCGCCAGGTCAGGGCGCGCACCGTCGCGGAGGCCATCGGCAACGGCATCGCGTACGCGACGGAGGACCGCAAGCGCTTCGGCCTGAACCTGATCGAGGACATCCGGCGCAACATCTCGGCCGCCGGGCTGCGCCGGCTCGCCCGGCTGGGCTGGGTGCACGACAACGAGGAGATCAAGGTCGCCGAGACGAGCCGGCGCGACATGAACATCAAGGCGCCGAGCGTGATGTCGGTCGTGGGCAAGCTGTCCGGCGGGAACCAGCAGAAGGTCGTGCTGTCGAAGTGGCTGTTCACCGACCCGGAGGTGCTGATCCTGGACGAGCCGACCCGGGGTATCGACGTCGGCGCCAAGTTCGAGATCTACACGATCATCAACCGGTTGGTGGCCGACGGCAAAGCCGTCATCATGATCTCCTCCGAACTGCCGGAGCTGCTCGGCATGTGTGACCGCATCTACACGTTGTCGGCCGGGCGCGTCACCGGCGAGGTGCCGGTCGCCGAGGCGACCCAGGAAAAGCTCATGGAACTCATGGCGAAGGACAAGGAAAGCGTCGGATGACCAGCACCAAGCCCACCTCGGCCGACCGGAAGTCGGCCGAGAGCGCTTCCGCCGCAGTGCACGTCGGCACCAGCGACCCACGTACGCTGATCATGAACAATCTGCGGCAGAGCGGCATCTTCGTCGCTCTCGTCGTCATCGTCGCCCTGTTCGCGTTCCTGACCGACGGTCTGTCGCTGAGCCCGGGCAACATCACGAACATCGTCCTGCAGTACTCGTACATCCTGGTGCTCGCCATCGGCATGGTCATCGTGATCATCGGCGGACACATCGACCTCTCGGTCGGCTCGGTGGTGGCGCTGACCGGCGCGGTCTCCGCGGTGGTCGTGATCCGGCAGGGACAACCGTGGTGGGTCGGCGTGCTGGCCGCGCTGGTGGTCGGGATCGCGGTCGGCGCCTGGCACGGCTTCTGGGTGGCGTACGTCGGTATCCCGGCCTTCATCGTGACCCTCGCCGGCATGCTGCTGTTCCGTGGTCTCACCCTGCGGGTGCTGGACAACATCTCGCTGTCGCCGTTCCCGGCCGAGTACAACCGGATCGCGGCCGGCTTCCTCAACGGACTCATCGGTGGCGACGGCTACGACGCCTTCACCCTGCTCATCGGTGGCATCGCGGTGGCCGGCTACGTGGTCAGTTGCTTCCGCACCCGGGCGGCCCGCGTCCGCTACCAGCAGCCCGTCGAGTCCTTCGCGTTGTTCGTCGCGCGGATGGCGCTTGTCGGTGCCGTGGTCATGTGGTTCGCCTGGCAACTGGCCCACGCGCGGGGCCTGCCGATCGTGCTGATCATCCTGGCCGCCCTGGTGCTCGTCTACGGGTTGCTCACCCGGCGTACGGTCTTCGGACGTCAGGTCTACGCGATCGGTGGCAACCTGTCCGCGGCGATGCTGTCCGGGGTCAAGGTTCGCACCGTGAACTTCTGGATCTTCGTGAACATGGGCTTCCTGTCCGCGGTGGCCGGCATCATCTTCTCCTCGCGGTCCAACGGGGCGCAGCCCGCGGCGGGCAACATGTTCGAACTCGACGCGATCGCCGCCGCTTTCATCGGCGGTGCGGCGGTCACCGGCGGCGTCGGTACCGTCGTCGGCGCCATGGTGGGCGGGCTCATCATGGCGGTGATGAGCAACGGGATGCAGCTCATGGGTGTGGACCAGTCGTTGCAGTCGGTGGTCAAGGGCCTCGTGCTGCTGGTCGCCGTGGCCTTCGACGTCTACAACAAGCGCCGCGCCGGTGCCAGCCGCTGAGCGAGGCGCCAGCGGCGGCGCCGGACCTGCGCTTGACGTCGGGTCACCGTGCGGAAACACTTCGTCGGGTCAGCTCCGCGTCGCCCGGAGCTGACCTCGCGGAGGTCGGATTGGTCCAGGAGGAGATCCGCCGGCGCAACGCCGGCACGCTGTTGCGGCAGGTGCATCTGCGTGGCCCGCTGTCCCGGGTCGAGCTGGGCGAACGGATGGGCCTGAATCGCAGCACCATCATGGCGCTGACCACCGAGCTGAGCCGGGCCGGCCTCGTCGATGAGCGGTCGCCGGTGGACACCGGCCGTGCCGGCCGCCCGTCCCTGGTGGTGCGACCGGTCGCCGAGCGCTGCTACGTCCTGGCCTTCGACGTCGCCGTGGACCGGTTGGTCGCCGCCCGGGTCGGACTCGGCGGGATGATCCTGGACCGGCGGGAGGCGGTACGTCCGCGCGCCGGGCCGGACCTGCACGACGTGGTAGCGGTCCTCGCCCGTTTCGGGCGGCAACTGCACCGGGCGGCCCCGCCGGGCGCCAGCTGCGTCGGCGTGGGCGCGTCGTACTGCGGCATGATCCGGCCGGGGGACGGGATGGTGCGGTACGGGCCCGATCTCGGCTGGGTCGACCAGGCGTTCGGCGACGAACTCGGCCACCGGCTCGGCCTCGGCCTGCCGGTGGCGGTGGGCAACGAGGCCCACCTCGGCGCACAGGCGGAGCAGCAGCGTGGTGCGGGAGTCGGCCTCGACGATCTCGTGTACCTGCATGGCGATGTGGGCGTCGGCGGCGGCATCATCGTCGGCGGGCGGCTGCTGGGTGGCGACAGCGGCTACGGCTGCGAGTTGGGGCACATGGTGGTCAATCCGTACGACGGACGGCCCTGCGGTTGTGGCTCGTCCGGTTGCCTGGAGGCGGAGGTCGGGGAGCGGGCGCTGCTCGACGCCGCCGGTGGGCCCGCCGAGCTGTTCGGGCGCGACGCCGTCCGGACGGTGGCCGACGATGCCGACCGCGGCGATCCGGCGGCGCGGGAGGCGCTGCGCCGGATCGGCGACTGGCTCGGCATCGGGGTGGCGAACCTTATCAATCTGTTCAATCCCGGCATGGTGGTCTTCGGCGGGATGCTGTGCGACCTCTATCCGGGGGCCGCCGCGCAGGTGCGCGCCCGCATCGCTCGTCACGTGCTGCCGGTGGCCCGGGAGACGGTGCGGCTGCGTACCGCGGCCCTCGGCGACGACGCCACCCTGGTCGGCGCGGCGGAACTCGGTTTCGCCCGGTTGCTCGACGATCCGCTCGCGGTGCTCACCGAAGCGGTGCCGTCGACCGTCGGGGCCCGGCCGGCGGAGGGTTCGCGGGCGTGCCCGGAGACGAGAGCACGGCCGGTCGGCACTGGAATCGCGGTCGATGCGGTGGGACCGGGGTAGCCGACCGGGGGGTGGGCCTGCGACCATGCAGTCCGTTACGGAGCTGTTGCCGGGAGGTGTCTTGACGACATCGGATGTGAGCGTTAACACTGAGGTCCGTCATCGGCCGGAGGTGAAGATGAGCGGTGTGGCAGCGGGCGACAAGTACGTCGTCGGCGTCGACTACGGCACCCTGTCGGGGCGGGCCCTGGTGGTCCGCGTCCGCGACGGTGCCGAGCTGGGAACCGCGGTGCACGAGTACCGCAACGCGGTGATCAGCTCCGCGCTGCCGGACGGAGGTACGCCGCTGCCGCCGGACTGGGCGTTGCAGGATCCGGAGGACTACCGCGAGGTGCTGCGCCAGGCGGTGCCGGCGGCCGTGGCCGCGGCCGGGGTCGACCCGGTCGACGTGGTGGGCATCGGCATCGACTTCACCGCCTGCACCGTGCTGCCGACGCTGGCCGACGGTACGCCGTTGTGCGAGGTGCCGGAGCTGCGGCAGCGACCGCACGCCTGGGTGAAGCTCTGGAAGCACCACGCCGCCCAGCCGCACGCCGACCGGATCAACGCTCTGGCCCACGAGCGTCGCGAGCCCTGGATCGGCCGCTACGGCGGCAAGATCTCCGCGGAGTGGCAGTTCGCCAAGGGCCTGCAGATCCTGGAGGAGGATCCGGAGCTCTACCACCGGGCGGAGCGGTTCATCGAGGCGGCGGACTGGATCGTCTGGCAGCTGTGCGGCGTCGAGACCCGCAACGTCTGCACCGCCGGCTACAAGGGCATCCGCCAGGACGGCAACTACCCGTCGGCGGACTACCTCACCGCGCTCAACCCCGGTTTCGGTGACTTCGTGGCCAAACTGGACGGCCCGCTGATGCCGCTCGCCGCGCGGGCCGGCGGGCTCACCGCTCGCGCCGCGGCCTGGACCGGGCTGCCGGAGGGGATCGCCGTCGCGGTCGGCAACGTCGACGCGCACGTGACCGCGGCCGCCGCCCAGGCGCTCGACCCGGGCCGGCTGGTGGCGATCATGGGAACGTCGACCTGCCACGTGGTCAACGGCACCCACCCCGCCGAGGTGGCCGGGATGTGCGGAGTGGTCGACGGTGGCATCAGCTCCGGTGCGTGGGGCTACGAGGCCGGGCAGAGCGGTGTCGGCGACATCTTCGGCTGGTTCGTCAAGCACGCCGCCCCGGCTGGAGTCGACTCGCACGAGCGACTCACCGAGCTGGCCGCCGCGCAGCCCGTCGGCGCGCACGGTCTGGTCGCGCTGGACTGGTGGAACGGCAACCGGTCGCTGCTGGTCAACCACGACCTCAGCGGGTTGATCGTCGGGCTGACCCTGGCCACCCGCCCGGAGGACATCTACCGGGCGCTGCTGGAGGCGACGGCGTACGGCACCAGGATGATCATCGAGGCGTTCGCGGAGGCCGGCGTGCCGGTCGACGACCTGGTGATCGCCGGTGGCCTCACCTCGAACGAGCTGCTGATGCAGATCTACGCCGACGTCACGAACCGGCCCCTGGGCATCATCGGCTCCGCGCAGGGGCCCGCGCTCGGCTCGGCGATCCACGCTGCCGTGGCCGCCGGCGCCCATCCCTCGATCCACGAGGCGTCGCAGGCGATGGGCCGGATCGCGGCGGCGGTCTACCGGCCGGATCCGGACCGGGTGCGCGCCTACGACGCGCTCTACGCCGAGTACCGGGCGCTGCACGACCACTTCGGTCGCGGCGCCAACGACGTGATGCTGCGGCTGCGGGCGATCCGCAACGCGGCAGTTGAGTCGGCGTCGTCGCCGCAGGAGGTGTTCGCGTGAACGTCGAGATGAGCCGACAGATCAGCGAGTTGCGCGAGAGCGTGGCCCGGCTGCACGGGGAACTGACCCGGTACGGTCTGGTCGCCTGGACGGCCGGCAACGTCTCCGCCCGGGTTCCCGGTCACGACCTCATGGTGATCAAGCCGAGCGGCGTCGACTACGACGACCTGTCCGCCGACAACATGGTGCTCTGCGACCTCGACGGCATGCCGGTCGAGGGGGAGCTGTCGCCGTCGAGCGACACCGCAGCGCACGCCTACGTCTACCGCGCCATGCCCGAGGTGGGCGGCGTCGTGCACACCCACAGCACGTACGCCACCGCCTGGGCGGCGCGGGGCGAGTCGATCCCGTGCCACCTCACCGCGCAGGCTGACGAGTTCGGCGGGGAGATCCCGGTGGGCCCGTTCGCCCTGATCGGCGGCGACGACATCGGCAAGGGGATCGTCAGCACCCTCACCGGGCACCGCTCACCTGCGGTGCTCATGCGCAACCACGGCGTGTTCACCATCGGGCGTACCGCCCGGGCCGCGGTCAAGGCCGCGGTGATGTGTGAGGACGTCGCCCGAACCGCGCACCTGACGCGTGCGCTCGGGCGACCGGTGCCGATGGCGCAGGCCGACATCGACGCCCTCTACGACCGCTACCAGAACGTCTACGGCCAACGTTCTTCGCCTCCGGCGAATTCCTGACCGACCCGGTGATCCGGGTCGCCCGGCACCACCTGACACACAGATTCCGCACCACCAGCGCTGGCTGCTCGTGCACCTCCGCGGCCGGCGTGGACAACCGCACCCCCACCCGAGGAGATCCGATGAGGAACATGCGAATGCCCATGGCGCGTCGGCGCGCCTTCGCGGTCGTCGCCGCCGTGCTGCTCGCCGGCGGCGTGGCGGCCTGCGGTAACAGCGACACCGGCAGCGGCGGCGACGGCGGCGACGACGGCAAGCTCGTCCTGGGCTTCTCCCAGGTCGGCGCGGAGAGCGGCTGGCGTACGGCCAACACCAACTCCATCAAGGAGGCGGCGGCCGAGGCCGGCATCGAGCTGAAGTTCGACGACGCGCAGCAGAAGCAGGAAAACCAGATCAAGGCCATCCGCAACTACATCCAGCAGAAGGTCGACGTGATCGCCTTCTCGCCGGTGGTGGAGTCGGGCTGGGACACGGTGCTCAAGGAGGCCAAGGACGCCGGCATCCCGGTCATCCTGACCGACCGCGCGGTGGACTCGGCCGACAAGTCGCTCTACAAGACCTTCCTCGGCTCGGACTTCGTCAAGGAAGGCCGGCTCTCCGGTGAGTGGCTGGTGGAGAACAAGAAGGACGCGACCGGCGACGTGAACATCGTCGAGTTGCAGGGCACCACCGGCTCGGCCCCGGCCAACGACCGGAAGAAGGGCTTCGCCGAGGCGATCGCGGCCGACCCCAAGCTGAAGGTCATCGCTTCCCAGTCCGGTGACTTCACCCGCGCGGGCGGCAAGCAGGTGATGGAGCAGTTCCTGAAGGCCCACCCGAAGATCGACGTGCTCTTCGCGCACAACGACGACATGGGTCTGGGTGCGCTGGAGGCGATCACCGCGGCGGGCAAGGAGCCCGGCAAGGACATCACCATCATCACCATCGACGCGGTCAAGGACGGCATGCAGGCGCTGGCCGACGGCAAGTTCAACTTCATCGCGGAGTGCAGCCCGCTGCTCGGCCCACAGCTGATGGACCTGGCCAAGAAGGTGCACGCCGGTGAGGAGGTGCCGCCGCGGATCGAGACCGAGGAGACCACCTTCACCCAGGAGCAGGCCAAGGAGGCCCTGCCCAACCGCAAGTACTGATGACGCACGGGGCCGCCGCACCGACGTGGCGGCCCCGCCGCGTCGCCCATTCCCGACGGACTGGGCGGCCGGCCCGACGTCCCGTGCCACGCCGCCCGACCGGTCCGTTGGCCGGCCGGGCGGCGTGCCGGTACAACTGGCCCTTCCGCATCGATGAAAAGTAGAAGAGGATCGATGGGATGACGGATAGTCGTCCGGTCCTGACAATGACCGGGATCAGCAAGTCCTTTCCCGGGGTGCGCGCACTCCACAACGTCGACTTCCGGCTTCTTCCCGGCGAGGTGCACGCTCTGATGGGCGAGAACGGCGCTGGCAAGTCCACCTTGATCAAGGTATTGACCGGCGTGTACGGCATCGACGAGGGCACCGTCACCCTCGACGGCGAGCAGGTGGCCTTCAACGGACCGATGCAGGCCGCCGCGGCCGGGGTCAGCACGGTCTACCAGGAGGTCAATCTCTGCCCGAACCTGTCCGTGGCGGAGAACATCTTCATCGGCCGGGAGCCGCGCCGCCTCGGTGCCATCCCCTGGGGCGAGGTGCGGCGGCGGGCCCGCCAGCTGTTGGCCCGGCTGGACCTCGACATCGACGTCACCGCGCCGGTGGGGAGTTTCTCCCTGGCCGTGCAGCAGATGGTCGCGATCGCCCGGGCGATCGACGTGCAGGCCCGGGTGCTGATCCTGGACGAACCGACGTCCAGTCTGGACGCCGGCGAGGTCGCGCAGCTGTTCCGGATCATGCGGCAGTTGCGGGACGAGGGCATCGCCATCCTCTTCGTGACCCACTTCCTCGATCAGGTCTACGGCATCGCCGACCGGATCACCGTGCTGCGAAACGGCGCGCTGGTGGGGGAGTACCCGATCGCCGAGCTGCCACAGCTGGCACTGGTGGAGAAGATGATCGGCAAGGAGCTCGACGTTCTCGAACTCATGGAGGAACACCCCCGGCAGTCGGTGACGGCGACCGAGGGCGGCTCCCCGTTGGTCCAGGTGTCGCAGCTCGGCCGCCGGGGTTCGGTCGCTCCGTTCAGCCTGACCATCAACGCCGGTGAGGTGGTCGGCCTGGCCGGGCTGCTCGGCTCCGGGCGTACCGAGGTGGCGCGGCTGTTGTTCGGCGCGGATCGGGCCGATCGTGGCGAGGTGCGGGTGGACGGCGCCCGGACCGGCCTGCGCAACCCGGTGCAGGCGATCGAACAGGGCATCGGCTTCTGCTCGGAGAACCGCCGGGCGGAGGGCATCATCGCCGACCTGTCGGTACGGGAGAACATGATCCTGGCCATGCAGGCCGCCCGGGGCTGGCTGCGTCCGATTCCTCGTCGTCGGCAGGACGAACTGGTCGACCGGTACATCAAGGCGTTGAGCATCCGTCCGGCCAACCCGGAGATGCCGGTGCGCAACCTCTCCGGCGGCAACCAGCAGAAGGTCCTGCTGGCCCGCTGGCTGATCACCGAGCCGCGGCTGCTCATCCTGGACGAGCCGACCCGGGGCATCGACATCGGCGCGAAGGCCGAGATCCAGAAGCTGGTGGTACAGCTCTCCGACGGTGGCATGGCGGTGCTGTTCATCTCCGCCGAGCTGGAGGAGGTACTGCGGCTGAGTCACCGGATCGTCGTGATGCGTGACCGACAACTGGTCGCGCAGCTCGACAACGACGACACTGTGGACGCCGACCGCGTCATGCAGACCATCGCCAGCGGAACCGAGCGTGAGGAGGCGAGCCGATGAGCGACGCCGGGAACCGCTTCCGTACCCTGCTCGGCCACCGGCTGTTCTGGCCGGTCGCCGTGCTCGTGGTCATGTTGGCGGCCAACACCGTCTACCGTCCGGGGTTCCTGGCCGTCGAGCTAAACAACGGTCACCTGTACGGCACCCCGATCGACATCCTGCGGTTGAGCGCACCGCTGATCCTGGTCGCACTGGGCATGACCCTGGTCATCTCCACCGGCGGTATCGACCTGTCGGTCGGCTCGGTGTGCGCGATCAGCGGAGCCATCGCCTGCCTCTACATCAGCCGGGCGCCGGATCAGGACAACCTCGTCACCGTGCTGACCGCGCTCGCGATGGCGCTCGGGGTCGCGCTGGTGCTCGGCGCCTGGAACGGGGTCCTGGTCTCCGTCATCGGCATCCAGCCGATCATCGCCACGCTCATCCTGATGGTGGCCGGACGGGGCCTCGCACAGCTGATCGCCGAGGGTCAGATCATCACCATCAACTCCGGTCCGTACCGGGCGATCGGGCTGGGACACCTGTTGACCCTGCCCCTGGCGATCTTCATCGCGTTGGCCGCGGCCCTGCTGGTCGCGGCGTTCACCCGGCGCACCGCGCTCGGCATGATCGTCGAGTCGGTGGGCGGCAACCGGGAGGCCAGCCGGCTGGCGGGCATCCGGTCCGGTCGGGTCGTCTTCCTCGTCTACGTGGTGAGCGCCGCCTGCGCCGCGATCGCCGGGTTCATGATGACCGCCAACGTCTCCAGCGCCGACGGCAACAACACCGGCCTGTGGGTGGAGCTGGACGCGATCCTTGCCGTCGTCATCGGCGGCACCTCGCTGGCCGGCGGCCGGTTCTACCTCGGCGGCACGATCCTCGGTGCCCTGATCATCCAGACCCTCACCACCACGGTGTACGCCATGAACATCTCACCCCAGACCGCGCTGCTGTTCAAAGCGGTCGTCGTCATCGCCGTCTGCCTCATCCAGGCACCGGCCTTCCGGGCGAAGTTCCGCCGCCGACGGGCCGGGACACCACCGCCGCCCCAGTCGTCGCCGCAGCGGCAGAAGGAGCAGGTGCCGGCATGAGTGAGCGTCAGCGAGCGAATCGTCAGTTCAGGGTGTTGGTGCCTCATGGCGGCACGGAGCGCAGCGGAGTGTCGGCATGACCAGTCTTCCGATCTCCGCTCCGAGTTGGGCCAAGCTGCCCCGGCGGCACATGCCGGTGCTGGCGACATTGACCCTGCTGCTGGTGATGTACGGCATCGGGGTGTCCCAGTACCGGGCGTTCTCCAACGTCCAGGTGGTCTTCAACGTCTTCATCGATAACGGTTTCCTGCTCGTCATCGCGGTCGGGATGACCTTCGTGATCCTCACCGGCGGCATCGACCTGTCGGTCGGTTCGGTGGCGGCGATGACCGCGATGGTCTCGGCGTGGTTGCTCCAGTCCGGCCTGCCCGCGCTGCCGGTGCTGGTGATCGCCCTGCTGATCGGGCCGACGCTCGGGTTCCTGATGGGCTGCGCGATCCACTTCTTCGACATCCAGCCCTTCATCGTCACGCTGGCCGGGATGTTCTTCGCCCGGGGCATGTGCACGTTCATCAGCGACGCGTCGATTCCGATCACCGACGGGTTCTGGACCACGATGTCGCAGTACCGGATCGGCGATCCCCGGGGCAACTTCGTCTCGATCAGCGTGCTTGTCGCGTTCGCGGTGGTGCTGATCGCCGCGTACGTGCTGGCGTACACGCGACTGGGGCGCAACGTCTACGCGATCGGCGGCAACCCGCAGTCGGCGCTGCTGATGGGGCTGCCGGTGGGCCGGACCCGGATCGCCGTCTACACGATCAGCGGCCTGTGCGCGGCGATCGGTGGGATCCTGCTGTCCTTCTACACGCTTTCCGGCGCCCCGCTGATCGCCATCGGAATGGAACTCGACGTGATCGCGGCCGTGGTCATCGGTGGCACTGTGCTCACCGGTGGCTCGGGGTACATCTTCGGCACGGTGCTCGGTGTGCTGGTACTCGGCGTGATCCAGACCCTGATCACCTTCGACGGCAGCCTCAACTCCTGGTGGACCAAGATCGTGATCGGAGGCCTGCTCTTCGCGTTCATCCTGCTCCAGCGCCTCATCGGCATCCGCTACAAGTGACCGCCCCTCTCGCGGAAGGCAACTCCCATGGCAACACACCCTGAACCTGAGGTCTGGTTCCTCACCGGAAGCCAGGCAATGTACGGCGAGGACACGCTCCGGCAGGTGGCCGACCAGTCCCGTCAGATCGCCGCTCTGCTCGACGAATCGCCGCACATTCCCGCCCGGGTGGTCTGGAAGCCGGTCCTGACCACCAGCGCCGACATCCTGCGGACCTGCCGGGATGCCGCGACGCAGGGGGCGGTCGGGGTGATCGCCTGGATGCACACCTTCTCGCCGGCGAAGATGTGGATCTCGGGCCTGGACGCGTTGCAGACGCCGCTGTTGCACCTGCACACCCAGGCCAACGTCCTACTGCCGTGGGACGAGATCGACATGGACTTCATGAACCTCAACCAGGCCGCGCACGGCGACCGGGAGTTCGGGTACATCCAGACCCGGCTCGGGGTGGCCCGCAAGACGGTCGCCGGACACGTCTCCGACCCTCGCGTGGTCTCCCGCGTCGGCGCCTGGACCCGGGCGGCCATCGGCTGGTCGGCCATGCGTTCGCTGCGGCTGGCGCGATTCGGCGACAACATGCGCGACGTGGCCGTCACCGAGGGGGACAAGGTCGAGGCGGAGCTGCGCTTCGGCGTCTCGGTGAACACGTACGGGGTCAACGATCTGGTGCGGGTGGTCGACGAGGTGGCCGAGGCGCAGATCGATGATCTGGTCAAGGAGTACGACGACACCTTCCGGGTGGCCGCCGAGTTGCGGCCGGGCGGTGAGCGGCACGACTCGCTGCGGTACGCCGCCCGGCTGGAACTGGGTCTGCGTACCTTCCTGGACGCCGGTGGCTTCCGCGCCTTCACCACCAACTTCGAGGACCTGGGCGGCCTGCGTCAACTGCCCGGCATCGCGGTGCAGCGACTCATGGCCGACGGCTACGGCTTCGGCGGTGAGGGGGACTGGAAGACCTCCGTGCTGGTGCACACCCTCAAGGCGATGGCGGTCGGCACCGAGGGCGGCACCTCGTTCATGGAGGACTACACCTACGACCTCACCCCGGGTGAGGAACTGGTGCTCGGCGCCCACATGCTCGAGGTGTGCCCGTCGATCGCCGGTGACGTGCCGAACGTGGAGATCCATCCGCTGAGCATCGGCGGTCGCGAGGATCCCGTCCGGCTGGTCTTCGACGCCGCGCCGGGGCCTGCGGTGGTGCTCGGACTGGCGGACATGGGCGAGCGGTTCCGCCTGGTGGCCAACGAGGTCGACGTGGTCTCCCCGCCGCACCCACTGCGCCGGTTGCCGGTCGCCCGGGCGGTCTGGCGGCCGCGACCGCACCTGCCCGGCTCCGCCGAAGCGTGGATCACCGCCGGCGCTCCCCACCACACCGTGCTGTCCCAGGCGGTCGGGGTGGAGGAGTTGCACGACCTCGCCGAGATGAGCCGTACCGAACTCGTCGTCATCGACGCCGAGACGGATCCCCGGCGGTTCGCCGACGAGCTGCGCTGGAACCAGGCGTACTACCGGCTGGCCCGGGGGTTCTGACCGCCCTCCGACGCTGGCGTGGACGACCGGCCGTAACGGCCGCGTAACCACGCCAGCGACTGCCCGCGCCTGCGCGTGGCAGGGTCCCCGGCCGGTGCGCCACCCCGTCGGCCGGGGACCGCGAGCAGGCTGCAGTGAGCCGTACGGCGTCGTTGATGTTACGTCTTGACGAAGGCCGTGTTATCGCTCACAGTCGTAGTGAAGACGGACGATATCTGTGGCCGTCCGGGACGCGCCACGTTGCTCTGAAGCTGGTGGTCACCTGATCTCTCCCTTGGGCAGGGCGGTCATGTTAGCGATCACACGCCGCACCGGATCAGCGACGGCGTAGGCCGCAGAGGAACCGTCCTGTTCGTTCTGCTCGCATCCCGAAGGAGAATCATGATTGCCAATGGTGAGGTCCCACGGACCGCGCCGGGCCGGCGCGGCTGGCTGTCGCGCGCGGTGGCCATCCTGGCGGCGCTGGTGGTGGGCGGCTCCCTCGCCGCGGTGGCACCATCGCCCGCGGCCGCGGCCACGGTGGACACCAACGCCTGGTACGTGCTGGTCAACCGGAACAGCGGCAAGGCGCTGGACGTCTACAACCTGGCCACCAACGACGGGGCACGGATCACCCAGTGGTCGCGTAACGACGGAAACCATCAGCAGTGGCAGTTCGTCGACTCCGGCGGCGGCTACTACCGGCTCAAGTCGCGGCACTCGGGCAAGGTGCTCGACGTCTACAACTTCTCCACCGCCAACGGTGCGTCGATCGTGCAGTGGTCCGACCACAACGGGACCAACCAGCAGTTCCGACTGGCCGACTCGGCAGGTGGCTACGTACGGCTGATCAACCGCAACTCCAACAAGGTGATGGAGGTGCAGAACGCCTCGACCGCCGACGGTGGCAACATCGTGCAGTACGACGACTGGGGCGGCGCCAACCAGCAGTGGCAACTCGTCCGCATAGACGGCGGCGGCACCCCCACCGACCCGCCCCCCGGCGGCAGCTTCACCAACCCCGTCGTCTGGCAGGACTTCGCCGACGTCGAGGTCATCCGGGTCGGCGAGGTGTACTACATGACCGCGTCCACCATGCACTACTCGCCCGGCGCACCGATCCTGCGCTCGTACGACCTGGTGAACTGGGAGTTCGCCGGACACTCGGTACCTCGGCTGGACTTCGGCACCAAGTACGACCTACCCGCCGGGCAGCAGGCGTACGTGGAGGGCATCTGGGCCTCCACGCTGAACTACCGGCCGAGCAACCAGACCTACTACTGGGCCGGGTGCATCAACTTCGCCCAGACCCACATCTACACCGCCACGGCCGTCGACGGCACCTGGAGCCGGCACGCCACCCTGCCGCAGTGCTACTACGACGCGGGGATGCTCATCGACGACAACGACACCATGTACGTCGCGTACGGCAACGGCACCATCAGCGTCGCGCAGCTCTCCGCCGACGGCCGCAGCCAGGTCCGGGCCCAGCAGGTCTACCAGACCCCGTCGAGCATCGGCACCCTGGAGGGCGCGCGCTTCTACAAGCGCAACGGTGCCTACTACATCTGGCTGACCCGCCCGGCCAACGGACAGTACGTGCTCAAGTCCACCAACGGCCCGTTCGGCCCGTACGAGCAGCGCCAGGTGCTGCTCGACATGCGGGGTCCGATCTCCGGCGGCGGAGTGCCGCACCAGGGCGGGTTGGTGCAGCTGCCGAACGGTTCCTGGTACTACATGGCCTTCACCGACGCGTACCCCGGCGGCCGGATGCCGACCCTCGCGCCGATCACCTGGACCGCGGACGGTTGGCCGCAGGTGCAGACGGTCAACGGCGCCTGGGGGGTCAACTACCCGAACCCGCTGCCGCTGCGCCCGGTCAAGCCGCTCACCGGCGTCGACACGTTCGCCGGCACCACCCTCGGTCCGCAGTACGAGTGGAACCACAACCCCGACAACAGCCGGTGGTCGGTGAACAACGGGCTTCGGCTGCAGACCGCCACCGTGACCAACGACCTCTACCGGGCACGAAACACGGTCACCCACCGCATCCAGGGGCCGACCTCGACCGGCACGGTCGAGATCGACTACTCGACGATGCGCGACGGCGATCGCGCCGGCCTGGCCATGCTGCGCGACGTCTCGGCGTGGATCGGCGTCCGACGGGACAACGGTGCCACCCGGGTGGTCATGACCAACGGGCTGAACATGAACAGCAACTGGGACACCAGCAGCACCGGCAGCGAAATCGCCAGTGCCGCGGTCTCCGGCGGGCGGATCTGGCTGCGCGCCAACGCCGACATCCGGCCCGGCTCCGGTCGGCAGGCGCGTTTCTCGTACAGCACCGACGGGGTCAACTTCGTCCCGCTGGGCAACGCGCTGACGCTGAACAACAACTGGACGTTCTTCATGGGTTACCGGTTCGCCATCTTCAACTACGCCACTCAGGCGCTGGGCGGATCGGTGACGGTGCGCCGCTTCGAGTTGGCCACGCCATGAGGTGACGGTGACGGTCCGGCGTCGTACCGATGCCGGGCCGTCACCCACGGACCGGGGCCTGTCGCCCCGCCCGCCGAGCGGGCGACAGGCCCCTCCTCCGGTCCGGCGATTGCCGCCGCCGGCAGCCGGGGGACATGCGGGTGCCGGGTGGGAAGATCCCACCCGGCACCCGTCCGTTCTCTGCTACCTGTGGCTCAGGCGGCGCGGGACCACTGCATGCTGGCCGCGGAGCCGCACGTACGCTGCTCCAGGGCGGCACCGGCAGCGGTGGAGCCACCGACCACGTTCAGGCACTTGTTGCTGTTGACGTTGACCAACTGGTGGTAGCCGTCGCCGGTCGACCGCCAGCTGAAGACCTGGTTCAGACCGTCGTGGCAGGTGTACTGGATGATCTGCGCACCGTCGGCCGTGGAGACGTCGCGCACGTCGACGCACTTGCCGCTGTGCACGCTCTGCAGCCGTACGTTGCCGCTGCCGGCGTCGAGGAAACGCCACTGCTGCCAGGCGTTGCCGTTGCTGCTCCACTGACCGATCACCGCGAGGTTGTCGAGGTTCGGCTGCTGGACGTCGACGACCTGCCCGCTGTTGCGGTTGACGATCCGGTAGGCCGTCGGTGCGCTGCCGCCCCCGGCGAACTGCCACCAGTTCACGTTGAACAGGCTGCCGCTGCCGCCGGCGAAACGCAGGTAGAGATCGCGCGTACCGGTGGCGCCACTCACCCCGCAACTGGTGGTGGTCCAGGTCTGCCACCCACCGGTGCCGGCCACCGTGCAGGTGCCCACCAGTGGGCCGCTGGCGCTGTCCAGCCGTACCTCGATGCGGCCGCCGCTGGTGGCTGAGGCGACCCGCGCGGAGAAGGTGGTCGCGCCGGTACCGAAGGCAACCCCCTTGACCTTGATGTAGTCGCCGTTGTCGATCCAGCCGACGTTCATGCCACCCTCGCTGGACGGCTCGGTCTCGATACCGGAACCCCAGGCGATCGTCTCCGCCTCCTGGCGCACGTACGGGTTCAACGTGCCGACCTGGGGTGCCCCGGAGGTGGTCATGTTCATGGTGGGGATTGTCCCGTTGGAGCCGTAGGTGAATTTCTCCACCGCGACCGACCGGGTGTACCCGCCACCGCCGGGCAGCGCACCGTTGTGGTAGAAGAAGTACGACCACCGGCGAAGTCGATCACGCCGGGGTGGTTGGTGAAGCTGGAGCCCTGCCGGGGCATCACCGTTCCCCGGTACGTCCACGGCCCGGTCGGGCCGGGTGCCGTCGAGTAGCCGATGAACTCCGAGCAGCACTCCGCCGCGAACACGTTGTAGTAGATCCCGTTGCGCTTGTAGACCCACGGCCCCTCCTCGTAGAGGGTGGGCCGGCTGGCATTGCCGGTGCGGGTGCCGAAGCCCCCCGTGGTCAGCGGGATCTGGGTCGGTCCGCCGGAGAACGAGATCATGTCAGGGTTGAGCCGCACGTACCACAGGTTCGGGTTGCCCCAGTACAGGTACGCCTGACCGTCGTCGTCGATGAACGCGTGCGGATCGATCTCGCCGTTGCCGACCAGCGGACGGCCGAGTGCGTCCCGGAACGGCCCGGTCGGGCTGTCCGCGACCCCGACCCCGATGACCATCTGCCCGTTCGAGCGTTGCCGGACCGGCACGTACCAGTAGAACTTCCCGTTGCGGGCGATGACGTGCCCGGCCCACGCGTTGGCGTCCGCCCAGGCGAAGGTGGCCAGGCTCATCGGCGTGCCGTGGTCGGTCCAGTTCACCATGTCGGCCGAGGAGAAGACCCGCCAGTCACGCATGGTGAAGTAGGTGGAGCCGTCCTCGTCGTGTCCGGTGTAGAGGTAGACCCGACCGTCGTGCACCATCGGTGCCGGGTCGGCGGTGTAGATGTGCTGGACGATCGGATTGTCGGCCCGCGCGAGGCCGGGTAGCAGGGCGATCGTGCAGGCCGCGCTCGCGAGCACGGCGACGAGGCGCCGGAGTGCCGGGGCGCTTCGACGGGCGGGCCGCGGCATCATGCGGCACCGCCAGGATGCGGGGTGGTGCGGGCACGCGACGTCACGTCGCGTGCCCCCGACTGCCGGGCGGTCCTCACGCCCGGCTCCACCGCTGGTTGGTGTTGCCGTGGCAGGACCAGAGGATGACCGCGGTTCCGTTGGCCGTACCGGCGCCGTTGACGTCCAGACACAGCGAGGGGAAGCGGCCGTTGCTCACCGTGCCGTTGCTGTTGAGCGTCCACTGCTGGTTGGTGCCGCCATTGCAGTCCCAGACCTGCACCCGGGTGCCGTTCGTCGCGTTCGTCGGCACGTCCAGGCACTTGCCGAGGATCCGCAACGTCTGGCCGTTCTGGGTGATCTGCTGGTTGGGGTTGCCGTGGCAGTCCCAGATCAGGGTGCCCGTGCCGTTCGCGGTGTTCGAGTTGTCGAGATCGAGGCAGCGCCCGGCCGACTCGCTGCGCAGCCGGAAGGTGCTCGGGACCGGCGGGTTGGTGGTGCCGCCACCGCTGACCCGGTACACCACGGTGCCGTGTGCCGGAACGCTCGCGGAGATGGTTCCGGTGCTCGTGGAGGTGCCGCCGGTCCACGCGTTGAGCAACGTGAACGAGCTGCCGGTCTTGCCGATCGCCGCCGCCGTGGTGGAGATCGTCGTGGTGGAGTTGCCCTGGTTGAACAGGGCGACCGCGACGTCACCGTTGGCCAGCCGCTTGGCCAGGATCCGCCGGGTGCCGTCGTGCGAGACCTGGACGGCCTGCAACCCCAACGTGTCCTGGTTGATCGCGATCAGGTGCTGGTTGCGCAGGACGTCGAGCGTTGCGGTGCTGGCCGAGCGCAGGTCGTTGCCCATCATCAGCGGTGCGGCCATCATCGACCACAGCGCGAAGTGGCTGCGCATCTCGGTGTCGTTCATGCCGCCGTTGCCGACCTCCAGCATGTCCGGGTCGTTGAATCCCCCGGGTGCGGCGTAGCCGGCGAGTGGCACGTTGACGTTGACGATGTTCTGGATGCCCATCGGGTAGCCGTTGGTCTGGCCGCTGTCCCAGGTGTTGGTGATGTCCTCGGTGGTCCGCCAGAGGTTGGCCACGTCGCTCCAGTTGCGTTGCGGCCCGGTCTTCTCGTGGATGCTGTTCGAGTTGATGCTGTAGACGATCGGCCGTCCGGTGGCCGCCAGCGCGTCGCGCATGATGCTGAACCGCGCCACCTGCTCGTTGATAGTGCCGGTGGGGGAGCACCAGTCGTACTTGAGGTAGTCCACGCCCCAGGCGGCGAACTGCCGGGCGTCCTGGTACTCGTGTCCGAGGCTGCCGGTGGAACCGGGGAAGGAGTCGAAGTACTGGGCGCAGGTCTGGTCCAGCGGCCCCTGGTAGATGCCGAACAGCAGGCCCCGGGAGTGCAGGTAGTCGCCGAGGGCCTTCATGCCGCTCGGGAACCGCTGCGGGTGGGCCTGGAGGTTGCCCTGCGCGTCCCGGTCCGGGTTGAACCAGCAGTCGTCGACGACGACGTACTTGTACCCGAGGTCGCGCAGACCGTGGTTGACGATCGCGTCGGCCATCTGGCGGATGAGCGTCTCGTTGATGTTGCAGCCGAACGTGTTCCAGGTGTTCCAGCCCATCGGCGGGGTACGGGCGACGCCGTTGTTCAGCGCCTGCGCCGGCCTGGGGGAGACGACCCCGTCGGCGAAGCTCGCGGCGAGCGTCACCGTCAGGATGCCGAGGGCGGCGGTCAGCCACCTTCTCGCGCTACGCACGTTGGATTCCTCCTTGTGTCGGTGTGGTGGTCGGTGCGGCCCGCCGTCGTGGCGGCGTGCGGCGGGGCGGCCGGGTGGAACCCTGCGCGGATCCGGCGAACGCCGCCCACGTACGCGTGCAGTCGTCCGGGACGCCGATGTGCCAGGCCCGGACATCGCTGGTCGTCACGCCGTTGCGGGCCCCGCATGGCTCCCGCCGCGCCGTGTCGGCAGATGCCATTCCGATGACAGGAATGTTATCGCTATCATCAATGCCTGTAAATTGTCAGTTGCCGCTCGTGCAGCCGCAGCGGAGTGTTGACACGGGCAGCTGACACGCCAGGGAAGTTACGGGTGTGACCGTTAACAGAAGGACCTGCCGGAAGCTGCGGTCGGGTCGGCGGTCACCGGGGCGGCTGCTGGCGCTAGACTGTGCGTGATCTAGCGCTCTCCACCCGGACGGCACGGCCGGCGTGGGCACCGCGCGAGGGGATCTTTGTACCTGAGCCGTGCCAGTCATCGCCGACGGGCTGCGGCGATGACTGGATTGCGGGGAGTGTGAGATGGCCGTACGCGATCCTGCGATGACGGACGTGGCCCGCCTCGCCGGTGTTTCCCACCAGACGGTCTCACGCGTGCTCAACGGGCACCCGAACGTGCGGGAGCAGACCCGGCTGCGGGTCCAGGCGGCCATCGCCGAGCTCGGCTACCGGCCGAACCGGGCGGCCCGTGCGCTGGTCACCGGCCGATCCCAGGTGATCGGCGTGGTCGCGCAGAACACCACCCTCTACGGTCCGGCCTCGCTACTGGCCGCGCTGGAGCAGACGGCCGCCGAGTCCGGTTTCGCGGTCAGTGTGGGTAGCGTGCGTGACCTCGACCATCGGTCGATCTCCGCGGTGGTCGAGCGGCATCTGGCGCACCGGGTCGCCGGTATCGTGGTGATCGCGCCGGTGGAGTCGGCGGGCGAGGCGCTGGAGCGCCTACCCAAGGACGTGCCGCTGGTGACCGTGGACGGTGATCCGCACCGACCGATGCCGCTGGTGACCGTGGACCAGGCCGCCGGCGCCCGGGCCGCCACCCAGCACCTGCTCGACGCCGGCCACCGTACGGTCTGGCACGTGTCCGGCCCGTCGGACTGGTTCGACAGCGCCGGCCGCATCGAGGGCTGGCGGGAGGCCTTGACCTCGGCCGGGGCGGAGATCCCACCGCTGGTGCCGGCGGACTGGTCCGCGGCGGCCGGCTACCGGTGCGGGCAGATGCTGGCCCGGATGCCCGACGTCACCGCCGTCTTCACCGCCAACGACCACCTGGCCCTCGGAGTGCTGCGCGCCCTGCACGAGCACGGCCGCCGGGTGCCGGACGACATCAGCGTGGTCGGCTTCGACGACGTGCCCGAGGCCGCCTACTTCATTCCGCCGCTGACCACCGTACGACCGGATTTCGGCGCGGTGGCACGGGCGAGCCTGGAGATGCTGCTCACCCAGATCGAGTCGGTGAGCGGCGGTGCCCTGCGCCGGACCATCGCCCCGACCCTGGTCGCCCGCCGAAGCGTAGCCCCACCTCCCCGCCGCTGACCCCACCCCACCCACCCCACCCACCCCACCCACCCCACCCCCGGAACCCTCCGAAGAGTTGATCAAGAAGTTTTGGTCGGCCTACGTGCTGGACGCGACCAAAACTTCTTGATCAACCGGTGGGGTGGGGTGGGGGTGGGGTCGGGGTGGGGTCGGGGGAGTGGTCAGGTTGCGGTGCAGGTGGGGGTGGCGGATGGGCCGACGCCGGTGCCCTGGAAGCCGAACTCGGTGCTGCCGCCCGCGCCGACCTGGCCGTTGTAGCTGACGTTGCCGAAGTTCACCGTCCCGGTGCTGCCGCTGGCCTGCGCGTTCCAGGTGCCGGTGACCGCCGCGCCGCCGGGCAGCGTGATCCGTACGGTCCACCCGCGGATCGCGGCACTGCCGGCGGTGACCCGGACGGTGGCCACGAAGCCGCCGTTCCAGGAGTTCAGCGACACCGACGCCGAGCAGCCGCCGCCACCCGGCGGTGGGGCGGTGGTGGTCGGCGGCGCGGTGGTCGGGTTCGGTCCGCTGACGCTGTTCAGCGCGTTGAGCACCGAGGTGTACGCGGGCTTCTTGTTCCCGTTGCCGTCGAACAGCAGCGGGTTGTCATCTCGCCAGGAGGCGGCGTCCCAGACGCCCCAGACCGTGATTCCGGTGCAGCGCGTCACGGCCAGGCAGGCCCGGGTGACCCGTTCGTAGATGCTCGCCTGGTTGGCGCCCTGGGCGACGTCCAGTTCGGTGATCTGCACGTCCACGCCGAGGTCGGCAAAGCGTTGCAGGTTGGCCTGGTAGTCGCTGGCGAGGGTGGTGCCCAGGTGGGACTGGAAGCCGACGCAGTCGATCGGTACGCCGCGCTGCTTGAAGTCGCGCACCATGTTGTAGATGCCGGTCGACTTCGCGTTGATGCCGTCGGTGTTGTAGTCGTTGTAGCAGAGCTTGGCGCCCGGGTCGGCCGCGCGGGCGGCGCGGAACGCGGCCTCGATCCAGTCGTTGCCGGTGCGTTGCAGGTTCGAGTCGCGCCGCGCGCCGCTGCCGCCGTCGGCGAACGCCTCGTTCACCACGTCCCAGGAGTGGATCTGCCCCCGGTAGTGGCTGGCCACCTGGGTGACGTGGTTGATCGCCACGTTGCGCAGCGCGGTGCCGGACATGTTCTGCGCCCAACCGGGCTGTTGCGCGTGCCAGAGCAGGGTGTGACCACGTACGGACATCCCGTTGGCCCGGGCGTGTGCGACGAGGCGGTCACCGGCGCTGAAGTTGAAGACGTTCTGCTGGGGTTCGTTGGCGTACCACTTCATCTCGTTCTCGGCCACGATCGAGTTGAACTCGCGATTGAGGATCGTGGTGTAGGCGGAGTTGGAGAGCTGGAACGAGTTGGTGGCGGCGCCGAAGTAGCGGCCGCTCTGCGCCGCCGCCGCGCCGAGGGTGCTGGCGGCGGCGTGGGCGGAGGGCGCGACCAGCGCGGTGGAGACGAGCAGCGCGGCACCGGCCGCGACGGACATCAGCACGGTACGCGGCCGTACGCCCACGCCCCTGCCTCCGGTGGTTCTGGTTGTCATCGACGTGCCCTTTCGATGGTGGTGGTTCGGAGTGCCGCCGCGAATCAGCGCTCGAGTGCCGTTGTCCCGGGCCCGGATGTCCGGATCCAGGCACGGCGAATCGGCCCGAACGTGGATCGCCCGGGTTGTGCGGTGATTCGAGGTGTGCCGGTCGCCGATGACGGCGGCCGTTCTCCGAGGTGCGCGAGGATGTGTGCCGTCGAGGCGTGCCCTTCCGCGCGGATGGACAGCGCGCGGCGTCTCGCGGGTGCGGCCCGGACAGGCCGCCGGGCGGGGGTCGGCGGGGTGACCGCCTCGGCCCGGTGACCGGTGGCCTCGAACAGGAGCGTGCCCGTTGCTCCGTGCCCGAAGCTAGCATGTTATCGATAACATCATCAAGCGATGATGGTGGATGTGTAGGCGGTCCCGGGACGACGGCCGAGGCCGCCGGACACGACCCGTGGTGGGTGGCGCCCGGCGGCCTCGGTGACGGCGGGTCAGCTCAGATGAAGCGCCAACGGTGGTCGCCCGCGCCGCTGTCGTCCCAGATCACGATCTGGGCACCCTGACTGGACGAGGCCCCGGTGACACCGAGGACCCGCCCGCCGTTGGCGGACTGGATCCGGAAGTAGCCGTTCGCGGCGTACCGCAGCCGCCAGCGGTTGCTGGCCGCGCCGTTGTCGGCCCACTGCACCACCCGGGCGCCGTTGCCGCTGCTGCCGTTCTCCACGCCCAGCACCTTGCCGCTGTGCGAGTTGCGCAGCCGCAGGTAGCCGCCACTGTCCACGATCGCGGTCCAGAGGTGGTCGGCGGTGCCGGTGTCGCCCCACTGGATCACCAGTCCGCCGTCGGCGGTGGACATGTTCTGCACGCCCAGCACGAGACCGGTGGCCAGGTTCTGGATGCGGCGGGCACCGTTGGGCACGAACCGCCACTGGTTGTCCGGCGTGCCGTTGTCCGGATCCTGCACGACGCGGGCGCCCTGGGCGGTGGAACCGTTCAGGGTGGCGAGCAGTTTGCCGGTGTGCCCGTTGCGGATCTTGTGTGACCCGTCGCCGACGTCCACGATCGTCCACCGGTGGTCGGCGGTGCCGGTGTCGGACCACTGCAGCACCTGTGCGTTGTCGGCGGTCGACATGTTCTGCACGCCGAGCACCTTGGCGCTGTTGGCGTTGCGGAACTTCACCGCGTTGCCGTCGACGACCAGCTGCCAGTCGTGGTCGGCGGTGCCGTTGTCGCCCCACTGCAACGCGGGCGCCCCGTCGGTGGTGGACATGTTCTCGATGCCGAGCACCAGGCCGCTGGCGACGTTGGCGAGCCGGAACGTCGCCGTCCCGGTGCCCGGGGACTGACCGTTGGCGTTCCAGTAGACGGTGTAGTTGTGCCCGTGTGCGTCGTAGAACGGGATCAGGTTGACCGTGGCGCCGTTGGCGGTGGCGGTGAAGGCCAACGCCGAGGTGCTGGTCCGGTTGACCGAGGTGGTGGCCAGGGCGGGCAGGGCGGAGAGCGCGGTGTTGCCGTAGTTGCCGGAGAGCACCGCGGGGCCGTAGGTCAGGGCCACCACGTTCGGGTCGTCGTTGGCCGGCTGCACGATGACCCGCATCGGAAGCCGCACCGTCACCGTGTCGCCGGAGGCCCAGGATCGGGCGAGGGTGGCGTAGGTGCCCGGGGTGGTGGTGATGTTCTGCGCGGCGCCGTTGACGCTGATCGTCGCGCCCTGCGTCCAGGCCGGGATGCGGATCCGCATCGTCCACGACCCGCCGACGTCGCCGGTCACGGTGAGGGTCGTGGTGTCGCTGACCGGGTAGGTGGTGCTCTGGGTGACGGTGATGCCGCGCTGCGACCAGGTCAGCACCGAGGGCATGAACAGGTTCACCGTGAGCGTGGTGTCGTTGTGGAAGTAGATCGAGTTCATCAGCATGGTGTTGGTTTCCAGTTGCGAGCCCTGGCAGCACCAGAAGGAGTTGTAGTCGGTGCTCCAGGTGCCGCCGCCCCACGCCGGCCCGACGCCCCGCCGCCCGCCGGGGTTCAACGGGGTGAAGTACGTGATGTGGCCGTGGTTGTCGGCCGGATTCTGCGCCCCGATCAAGTGGTTGAGCAGCGCGCGCTCGTAGAAGTCGAAGTACCCGGCCCGGTTCGGATCCAGCAGCCACAGCTCCCGGGTCAGCTTGAGCATGTTGTACGTGTTGCACGCCTCGCAGGTGTCGTTGCGCAGGTAGCTGGCGATGGCGTTGGGTGCCCGGAAGTGTTCGGCCTGGCTGTTGCCGCCGATGACGTAGGTGTGCGCGTTCACCGTCATGTTCCACGCGTTGCTGGCGATGTCCCGGTACCGGGTGGTGCCGGTGGCCTTGAACTCGCGGGCCGCGCCGATCCACTTCGGTACCTGGGTGTTGGCGTGCAGCCCGTTGAGCTGGTCGGAGTTGGCCGCCAGCGGGTTGAACACGGCGTTGTGGTCGAACCGTTGGGCGGTGGTCAACCAGCGGGCGTCGCCGGTCTGCTGGTACAGGTCGGTCAGCACGGCGTTCATCCCGCCGAACTCGGTGCCCAGCATGGCCTGCATCTGCGCCGAACTCAGTCGGCTGGTGCGCCAGTCCACCCAGCCGGCGAACGCCAGCAGGACGTCGCGGGCCTGGTTGTTGCCGATGTACCGCCACACGTCGAGCAGCCCGGCCAGGGTCTTGTGGATGGCGTAGTACGGCACGTTGCCGTTGTTGAGCGTGCGGTTCTCCACCGCGGTGAAGTCGGACTCGGGGAAGCCGCTGAGGTAGCCGGTGTTGAAGCCCGCGGCACCGTTGTTGGCCTGGCACTTCGCCATCTCGGCCACCATGTAGTTGGCCTTGTCCCGGCAGGAGGTGTCGCCGAGCACGGCCCACAGGTACGACCAGGCGCTCAGGAAGTGCCCCTGGGAGTGGGTGCGGAACGGGAAGTTGGGTGCCTCCCAGCCGCCGAGGGCAGCGGCGCCGGCGGTGGACAGCCGGTGGTTGGCGCGGAAGTTGTAGAGCAGCCGGTTGACGTCGACGAAGCGCAGGTAGTTGACCGTGCGGTTCTGGTTGTCCAGCCAGCGGCTGGCGGTCAACCGCACCTGGCCCGGCTCGAAGGCGTACGCGGAGACGCCGAGGTCGGGCCGCACCGGGGATAGCGCGGCACTGGCCGTGCCGTTGCCCAGCGCGGGGCCGACGGCGGCGGCGACGGCGGCCGCGCCGGCAGCCCGGAGCACGTGTCGACGGTTGAGGGACGGGTGGGGCATCACGACCTCCGTGGTGGCATGGGGGAGCGCCGCCCGACCCGGCGGGGTGGTGGCCGACCGGGCGGCGAGGAGCTGTGCGATGACGTCGACGCGCGGCGCGCAGCGCGCGTCGACCGGACGCGGCGCGTTCTGCTGCGGTGGCGGCTACGCCAAGTCCATCGATGTTATCGCTAACATACGCGGCCTTTTATGGCCACCGCAAGACGTCGGGAACGGGCCCGGCCGGGGGGACCCGAATTGACCCTCGACCGGGTCGAGGTCGGAGGGTGCCGAAGGCGGCCGGCCGGCGCTGCACCGAGACCGGTCGGGCGGTCGGCGACGGGGGTTCATGGTGGTGGCGGCGAGTGGTGACCGGGCGATGGTGCCGGGTACGTACTGGGCGTGGCTGGGTGGTACCGCACTGAGTCTGGTCGGTGTGCAGGCGATGGCGTTCGCGATGGCCTGGGCGGCGGCCGGGCAGGGGGCTCGGTTCGCCGCTCTGGTGCCGACCGCGATCGTGCTGCCCCGGGTGCTGCTGCTGTTGGTGGGTGGTGCGGTGGCGGACCGGGTCGGCGCCTGGCTCGTCCTGATCGCCTCGAACGCGGCGATGATCGTGGTCACCGTGGCGTTGGCGGCGGCCGCGTGGTCGACGCTCGATCTGCGGCTGCCCCTGCTGCTCACCGCGCTGGCGATCGGCACCGTGGACGCCTTCCAACTGCCGAGTTCCGGCTCGATGCCGCGCCGGCTGGTGCCCCCGGACGTGCTGGCCCGCGCGATGTCGGCCCGGCAACTCGCCGGGCAGCTCGCGTTGTTCGCCGGCCCGCCGCTGGGTGGCCTGCTGCTCGGCGTGGCCGGGCTCGCCGGGGCGGCCCTGACCAACACCGCCACCTTCCTGGCGATGCTGGCGGCCCTGCTGGTCGTCCGGCCCGCCGCCGAGCGGTCACCGGACGCGCTCAAGGCTGGGACGAATCACGGGCGGTCGCGTGACGCCCGGACGGCTGGTGACGGCGGGACGGGTTCGGGGTCGCCGGCATCGGCGGCGTTCGACGGGCTGCGCCTCGCCTGGTCGGTGCCGGTGCTGCGGGCGGCGCTGCTGGTGACCGGCGTCGTCGCCGGATTTCTGCTGCCGGTCGGCACGCTGCTGGTGCCGCTGCTGGCCCGGCAGCGGGGCTGGTCGCCGTCGGCCGCGGGCGCGGTCGTCGCGGCGATGGCGGCGGGTACGGCGGTAGTCGGGGTGGGTGTCCTGCTGCGCGGCGCGTCCCGCCGGCCGGGCATGGTGGCTGCCGTGGGCCTGCTGGTGGCCGCCCTTGGCGTGATCATGCTCGCGGCCGGCCGCACTCCGTCGCCGGCCGTCCTGGCCGGTGTGCTCGTCGGGGTCGGTTCCGGCTGCTTCGCCACACACGTCGGTCCACTGGTCCTGGCCGCCACGCCGCTCACCCACCTGGCCCGGGTGCAGTCCGTGCTGGTGTTGGTCCAGAGCCTGCCGTTGCTGGTGACGGCCAACGCGTTCGGTCTCGTAGCGGAGGCCACAGACGTCGCGGCGGTGCTGTACGGCTGCGCGGGCGTGCTGGCCGTGACCGGGCTGACGGCCCTTGCGGTGCCGACCCTGCACCGCTCGTCCGGCAGCTCGGCGCCGGCGGGTGTCCGTCGCCCGAATATCTGACTAAAGTCAGCAATCGTGGATCGTGCACTCGTGGACGTGGTGCGGCGCTTCAACCGCACGGTGACCCAGCGCCTCGGCGCGCTTGACGACAGCTATCTCGCCCGCGACCGGCCCCTGGCGCAGTCGCGGCTGCTCTGGGAGATCGGCCCCGGCGGTGCCGAGGTCGCGGCCCTGCGGACCCGGCTGGATCTCGATGCCGGCTACCTCAGCCGGCTGCTGCGGACGTTGGAGGGCGCGGGCCTCGTCCGGGTGGGGCCAGCCGAGGGGGACGGTCGGGTGCGGACCGTCCGCCTGACCGACGCCGGCCGTGCCGAGTGGCACCTGCTGGACGGCAGGTCCGACGAGCTGGCCTGGTCGGTCCTCGCGCCGCTCACCGACGGCCAACGCGCCCGGCTCACCCGCGCCATGACCGAGGTCGAGCGCCTGCTGACGGCGTCGCTGGTCACCATCGGACCCTGCCATCCCGGTGAGCCGCGGGCCCGCGCCTGCCTGCGGGCGTACGCGCGGGAACTCACCGAGCGTTTCGACATCGGCTTCGAGCTGGGCCAGGGCGGCGCAGACGAGCGGGAGTTCGTGCCGCCGTCCGGCCTCTTCCTGGTCGCCACCATCTCGACCGAGGCGGTGGGCTGCGGTGGGCTGCGGCTGCCTGCGGGCGAGCCCGCCGAGATCAAGCGCCTCTGGGTGTCGGCCTCGGTACGCGGGCTCGGCGTCGGCCGTCGCCTGCTGGGCGAACTGGAGCAAAACGCCGCGGCGGCCGGTGCCACCAGCATCCGTCTCGACACCAACCGCACCCTCACCGAGGCGATGCGGCTCTACCGCGCCGAGGGCTACCAGGAGATTCCGCGCTACAACGACAACCCGTACGCCCACCACTGGTTCGCCAAGCCGCTGCCCTGATACGCGCGCCGACAGGTACCACCGAAGCCCGGCGGTGGTCACCGCGCCGTTGACTGGGATAGCGCAGTTGATCACACTGTCGCGGTGCCGATCGCGCGTGACCGCATCCCCTCCGACCCTCGGGTCGGCTCCTGCCCGAACTGCTCCAGCACCGAGCTGCAGACCGTCGTGGACCAGCCACCCTGGTGTGGGCGTTGCGAGTGGAACCTCGACGTCGCCGCTTCGGGTGCCGCCGGTCGTCTCGGCCGGTCCATCGAACGGCTCGATCGCCGGGCGGGGTTCCGGGCGGATCGCCGCCTTGCCCGGATGGCAACGCAGGAGGATGTTTCCCACTCCCGGCTGACACCTGCCTTCCTGCTGCTCGGTCTGGTCTCCGGCGTGCTGGTGCTCATCCCGGTAGGTGCGTTGGCTGCCGCCGGGTGGCTGCTGGTCGACGGCGAGGGGCCGTTGATTCTGCCGCTGCTGCTCGCCGCCGTCGCCTACGCGTTGCGCCCCCGCCTGGGCAGCGTCCGCCAGGTTGTCAGGGGCGCCTACCGGCTGACTGGGCAGCGGCAGGTGGCGCTGCACCGTCTGGTCGAGCGGGTCGGCGACGCCGTCGACGCACCGAAGCCCGACGTCATAGTGCTCAACAACGACTGGAACGCGGCGGCGGCGGTCGTCGGGGTGCGCAGGACCCGGGTGCTGCTGCTCGGTGTCCCGCTGCTCGTGGGCCTGACGCCACAGGAGACGGTGGCACTGATCGGTCACGAACTCGGGCACTTCCGCTGGGCGGACTCGCGCCGGCGTCTGCTGACGCAGCCGGCCCGGACCTTCTTCGGCGTGCTCGCGACCGCGACCCGGCCGCCGCACGGGGACGCGCACGACAGGGAGCTGGCGGGTGTCCACGCCCTCTTCTACACCCTCTGGCAGGTGGTGGGGGGCGCCGTCAGCTGGCTGCTATTCGTCGTACACCTCGCGATGAACACGCTCGACGCCCGGGAGGGGCGTCGAGCGGAGGTGCGGGCCGATGCGATGGCGTCGAGTGCGGCGGGCAGCACCGCGGCTCTCAGCATGATCGACGTCTTGGTGCTGTCGCCGGTGCTGGCGCCTCTCGTCACCGCGTACGGAACGCCGGGAGGCGCGATGGACGTCTGGCGGCGGGCCATCGCCACGACCCGTACGCAGCGGGCAGGGCAGCTGCCGATGCTGCGTCAGCTCACCATCCGCGAGCACGCGTCACTGTTGGCCAGCCATCCGGCACCGGGACGGCGGCACCAGGTGATCTCCCAACTGCCCTACCGGGACGCCTCGGTCGTGGTGGCCCCGGACGAAGCGGCCGTCCTCGATGCCGAGCTGCGGCCCTTCGTCGAGGCGCTGCGCAAGCAGCTCGCGCAGGCGTACGACCTGTGACCGTAGCCGTCTGAGGCGCACCCGGCGCGGGTCGTGCCGTGCGGCGGTCACCTGCCGTCGGGTGGGCGCTTGCCGGCAAGAAATGAATGGTGATTCAATTCTTGGTGTGGCGTACCGGAGTACCGAGCGGGTGCGGGCGCGGCTGACCGCCTCGCGCGAGCGGATCGTGGACGCCGCCCTCGGCATCCTGGCCGAGCACGGCTACGCCGGCTGCTCGGTCGCGGCGGTCGCCGAGCGGGCCGGGCTGGCCACCGGCAGCGTCTACCGGCACTTCCCGGCCAAGGCCGACCTCTTCGCCGAGGTGTTCCGTACCGCCAGCCAGCGCGAGATCGACGCCGTCACCCGGGCCGCCACCGCCGAGCACACCGCCGCCGCGCGGTCCGGGCCGTCATCGAGACCTTCGCCGGCCGGGCGCTACGGTCGCCACGACTGGCGTACGCCCTGCTCGCCGAGCCGGTCGATCCGGCGGTGGAGGCGCAGCGGCTGGTCTTCCGGCGGGCCCACGCGGCGCTGCTGGCGGGCTACATCGCCGACGGCGTGGCCGGCGGTGAGCTGCCGGCGCAGGATCCCGAGCTGACCTCCACCGCTGTGGTCGGCGCACTGGCCGAGGCGATGGTGGGCCCACTGGCCGCCGGTGTCGCCGGCCCGGACACCATCGGCGGCCTGACCACCTTCATCCACCGCGCGTTGGGAGTCCCGTCGTGAGCACACACGAGGTGTTCAACCAGGTGCCGCCGCTGGTCGGCCACGACACGGCGGACGAGCCCGCGCTGCTGGACGCGCTGGCCCGGGAGGGTGCCGACTGGGCCTTGGCCGAGGTGCGTGAACTCGGCCGGCTGGCCGGCACCGAACGGGCGATCGAGCACGGCCGGCTGGCCAACGACCATCCGCCGGTGCTGCGGACCCACGACCGCTACGGACACCGCGTCGACGAGGTGGAGTTCCACCCCTCCTGGCACGAGCTGATGCGTACCGCCGTGACGCACGGCCTGCACGCCGCGCCCTGGGGCGACGAGCGGCCCGGCGCGCACGTGGCCCGGGCCGCGAAGTTCCACGTCTGGCGGCCCGACGCCGGTCACGGTTGCCCGATCTCGATGACGTACGCGGCGGTGCCCGCGCTGCGGCACGCCCCAGACCTGGCCGCCCGCTACGAACCGTTGCTCACCGCCCGCAGCTACGACTTCGGGCTGCGGGAGCCGCAGGGCAAGCGGGGGCTGCTGGCGGGCATGTCGATGACCGAGAAGCAGGGCGGGTCGGACGTGCGGGCGAACACCACCACGGCACGCCCGACGGCCGACGGCAGCTACCGGCTGGTCGGGCACAAGTGGTTCACCTCCGCGCCGATGTGCGACCTCTTCCTCACTCTCGCCCAGGCGCCCGGCGGGCTCACCTGCTTCCTGGTTCCCCGGGTGCTGCCCGACGGCACCCGCAACCCGATGCGGTTGATGCGGCTCAAGGACAAGCTCGGCAACCGCTCCAACGCCTCTGCCGAGGTGGAGTACGACGAGGCGGTGGCCTGGCGGGTCGGCGACGAGGGCCGGGGCGTGCGCACCATCATCGACATGGTGAACCTGACCCGGCTGGACTGCGTGATCGGTGCCGCTTCCGGCATGCGGCACGGGGTCGTCACCGCCGCGCATCACGTCGCACACCGGCGGGCGTTCGGCCGCTACCTCGTGGACCAGCCCCTGATGCGCAACGTCCTGGCCGACCTGGCGGTGGAGTCCGAGGCCGCCACCGTACTGATGATGCGCCTGGCCGGGGCGACCGACCGGTCCGCGCGGGGCGACGCGGCCGAGACGGCGTTCAAGCGGATCGCCCTCGCGGTGGGCAAGTACTGGGTCTGCAAGCGGTGGCCCGGTCACGCCGCGGAGGCCCTGGAGTGCCTGGGTGGCAACGGTTACGTGGAGGAGTCCGGGATGCCGCGGTTGTTCCGCGAGTCGCCGCTCAACTCCATCTGGGAGGGCTCCGGGAACGTCGCCGCGCTGGACGTGCTGCGGGCGCTGGCCGGCCAGCCCGAGGTGCTGGGGGCGTTCCAGTCGGAGGTGGACGCCGCCGCGGGCGCCGACGCCCGGCTCGACGCCGCGGTCCGCCAGGTGCGGGCCGCCCTGGCCGATCCGGCCGATCTGGAGGTACGCGCCCGTCGGGTGGTCGAACAGTTGGCGCTGGTGTTGCAGGGCGCGCTGCTGGTGCGCCACGGTCACCCGGCGGTCGCCGATGCCTTCTGCGCGTCCCGGCTGGGCGGTGACCGGGGACATGCCTACGGCACGCTGCCGGCCGGCGTCGACTTCGCCGCGATCATCGACCGGGCCACCCCGAAGGTCGGCTGACCGGTCCGGTGCCGCCACGGTGGGCGGCGGCACCGGAGCCGGGGATCAGCAGTAGAGGTTCGCTCCGGCGGGCACCCCGAGGATGCCCACGAACTGCTGGTACCGGGTGACCCGACTCTGCACCTGGGCGGGGTTGCCGCCGTTGCACTCGATCGAGCCGTTGATGCTGCGGATGGTCTGGCCGAAGCCGGCTCCGGTGACCATCGCGGTGTGCGCGGTCATCGTGCCGGGCCCGTTCTGCGTCATCCAGTACCAGATGGCGGTCTTCCAGGCCACGGCGGCGTCGGTCTGCACCAGCCACGGGTTGGTCAGCAGCGGCAGCCCGAGGGCGTTGCCGGCCGCGTTGTAGTTGAAGTTCCAGCTCAGTTGGATCGGCCCCCGCCCGTAGTACGCGGCCTGCCCGGCCGGACAGCCGTACGGCTGGCCGCTGTCGCAGTAGTGCGGGTAGTTGGCCGTGTTCTGCTCCACGATGTGCACCAGGCCGCCGGTCTCGTGGTACACGTTCGCCAGGAAGGCCGCCGCCTCCTGCCGCTGCACCGTGGCACCACCGGTGCGCGCGAAGGCCGGGTAGGCGCTGAGCGCGTTGACCAGCCCGGAGTACGTGTAGAAGGAGTTGCGGTTCGGGAACATCTGGTGGAACTGGGCCTCGCTGACCACGAAGCCACCCGGGTTGACCGGCGGCGGGCTGCTGGTGGGCGGCGTGCCCGAGCAGGTGTACGGGTCCCAGTACCAGGTGCTGATGATCGGGTCGTAGCCGGGATTGTCGTGCTCGGCGATGTAGTACTGGCCGTTGGTGTACCGCACGATGCTGCCGGCCGGGTACCAGGTGCCGGCGGTCCAGTTCGGATGGTTGCAGGTGCCGCCCGTGGGCGGCGGGGTGCTGCCGCCGCAGGCGCCCAGGTCCTGCCAGACCCCGGTGGTGCCGGGCGGCGCCTCGTTCTGGGTCCACCACTTCGCCTGGTAGTTGCGGCCGTTGTGGGACACCTGCATGCCGGAGGTGTAGACCGCGGTGGACCGCCACCCGGTGGCACAGGCTGCGGCGGAGGCGGCGGTCGACGGGATGACCGCCAGCAGCGCGCCGGTGAGCGTCAGTGCCGCGAACGCGGCCAGGGCGCGCCATCTCGACATGCGATCACTCCTTTCCAGGGGGGAGGGGACGTCGAAGGGCGGAGCGCTCATCGACGGACATGATGGTAACACCAACTGTTCATAAACCTTACAGTTGGTTCCGAGCAGTGAACCGGGCGTTGAGCCGGGCCCGTTGCTGTGGGATTCTTGGACGCCGATGCGTTGTCGCGCGTGTGAGTGACCGTCGCCCGATGGGCAACCGGGGCCGCCACGGTTCCGGGGGACGACGGTCGAGGACGGATTCGTCTCTGTTCCACCGGTCCCGAGCCCGGCACGTCGGGCTCGGGACCGGTGGATCTCCGCGTGACCGCGAAGGAAGATCATGGAAATCTCGGACCGGCACGGAGTTCGACCCCCGACCCCACCCCGGCGCGCGCGGGCCCTTGCGCTGGTGGGCCTGCTACTCGGCGCCGCCGCACTCGTCGGCATCGACCAGCCCACCGCCGTCGCGGCCACCACGCCGGTGGACGTGACGGTGAACGCGCGGGCCGGGCTGGCCACCGTGCCCGACACCGCCCTCGGTGTCAACCACGCCATCTGGGACTCGCAGCTGGGCACCACCGATACCTCGGACCTGCTGCGGGCGGCCGGTGTGCAGATGATGCGTTATCCCGGCGGCTCCTACGCCGACATCTACCACTGGCGGGACCACACCGCGCCGGGTGGCTACGTCGCCCCCGGCACCGACTTCGACACCTTCATGGCCGGCGTGCGGCGGGCCGGCGCGCAGCCCATGATCATCGCGAACTACGGCACCGGCACGCCGGAGGAAGCGGCCGAGTGGGTCCGGTACGCCAACGTGACGAAGGGCTACGACGCCCGGTACTGGGCGGTCGGCAACGAGAACTACGGCAACGGGCACTACGGGTCGGCGTGGGAGGCCGACCACCACCCCGACAAGAGCGCCACCTACTACGCGAATCTCCTGGTCGAGTACGCGGACGCGATGAAGGCCGTCGACCCGAGCATCAAGGTCGGTGCGGTGCTCACCATGCCCGCGAACTGGCCCGACGGGCTGACCGCGGGCGACGACCCGGGCCCGTGGAACCAGACCGTGCTGTCCATCGCCGGCCAGAAGATCGACTTCGTCGACGTGCACTGGTACCCGGGCGGCAGCGCCGCCGAGTCGTTGCCCCGCACCAGCCACATCACCGACGCGGTCGAGCTGCTGCGGGAACAGATCACCAGGTACGCAGGGCCGGACTCCGGTCGCATCGGCATCAGCCTCACCGAGGTGAACGTCACCTCCCAGGGGATGACCAGCCAGCCGGCCGCGTTGTTCCTCGCCGACGCGTACAGCGGACTGCTGGCCAACGGTGTGTTCACCGTCCACTGGTGGAACGTGCGCAACGGCATCGGGCAGGTGTCGACCGTGGCCGGGCAGACCGACTACGGCGACTTCGGCATGCTCTCCAGCGGCACCTGCACCTCGGACGGATCGGTCTGCGAGCCGCCGTTGAACACACCCTTCGCCGCGTACCACGGGCTGACCATGATGAGCCGCTTCGCCCGCACCGGCGACCAGTTCATCCGGGCGGCCAGCGACGAGCCGTCGGTCGCCGCGCACGCGGTACGCCGGTCCAACGGCGAGGTCGCGGTGCTGCTGGTGAACCGGGACCCGGACAACGCCCGGGAGGTCAGCATCGACTACGCCGGCTTCGCCCCGTCGAGTGGGGAGCCGACGGTGCACACCCACACCAACGGGGCCACCGCCATCACCACCAGCCGGTCCGGCAGCGCGACCAGTCGGACGCTGCCGCCGTACTCCCTGACCACGCTCGTGGTGCAGTCGGCCGCCCCGGCCACCGGGCACCCCGGCGCGCCGGGGCAGCCCACGGCCACCGAGGTCACCGACCGGACCGCGACGATCTCCTGGCCGGCGGCGACCCGGGGCGCGAGCCCGATCGCCAAGTACGAGGTGCACCGGCAGTACGGCGCGGTAAGTGAGCAGCTCGGCGAGACCTCGGACACCTCGCTCACCGTCGACAACCTCGTCCCCGGGCGCAGGTACACGGTCAACGTGCTGACCCGGGACACTGCGGGCCGGGTCTCGTGGGCGTCGCCGCCGCTGACCTTCACCACCGGCAGCCCGGCCACCAGCAGCTGCGGCGTCCGCTTCACCCGGACCACGGACTGGGGCAACGGCTACGTGGCGAACGTCGACATCGTCAACAACTCGGACACCGCGATCGACGGCTGGACGCTGACCTGGACCTGGCCGACGACGTGGCAGCGGGTGGGCAGCGGCTGGAGCGCGACCTGGGAACAGGTCGGCACCACCGTCCGGGTCACCGGCACCGACGACAACCGTCGGATACCCGCCGAGGGTGGCACGAGCGCCGGCTTCGTCGGCGAGTACAGCGGGCCGAACGTGACACCGACCGCCTTCCGGCTCAACGGCACCCTCTGCACCGTGCTGTGAGGCCACCGGCGTCGTCGGTGGACGCATCGCGCTCCACCGACGGCGCCGGGACTGGTGATTTTGCCGATGCGGTGCTGGCGGAGCGCCCCAAACACTGATCGCAGTCGATACCACTCCAACCCAAGGGAGTATCCGACGTGCGATCTACCACCACCACCCGTCCCCGTTCCGTCTCCCTCCTGGCCCGGCTGGCGATGGCCGCCGTCCTGGCCACCGGTGGCGTCGTCGCCACCTCGTCCCCGGCCCAGGCCGCCAACCCGTACGAGCGGGGCCCGGCGCCGACCAACGCCATCCTGGAGGCCAGCCGCGGCCCCTTCGCCACCTCGTCGACGAGCGTCTCCTCGCTGGTCAGCGGCTTCGGCGGCGGCGTCATCTACTACCCGACCACCACCACGGCCGGCACCTTCGGCGCGGTGGCCATCTCGCCCGGCTACACCGCCTCCTGGTCGAGCCTGGACTGGCTGGGCCCACGGATCGCCTCGCACGGCTTCGTGGTCATCGGCATCGACACCATCACCCGGTTCGACCAGCCGAGCAGCCGGGGCCGGCAGTTGCTGGCCGCGCTGGACTACCTGACCGAGCGCAGTTCGGTGCGCGGCCGGATCGACGCCAGCCGGCTCGCCGTGGCCGGACACTCGATGGGCGGCGGCGGCAGCCTGGAGGCCGCGGCGAGCCGGCCGTCGTTGCAGGCCGCAGTGCCACTGGCGCCGTGGAACCTGGACAAGAACTGGTCGAACCTGCGGGTGCCGACGCTCATCGTCGGCGGCGAGAACGACACCGTGGCCTCGGTCTCGTCGCACTCCGAGCCGTTCTACAACAGCATCCCGGCCTCGGCGGAGAAGGCGTACCTCGAACTCAACGGTGAGGGCCACTTCTTCCCCAACACGGTCAACACCCCCACCGCCAAGCAGATGGTGGCCTGGCTGAAGCGGTTCGTCGACGACGACACCCGGTACGAGCAGTTCCTCTGCCCGGGTCCGAGTGGCCTGGCGATCGAGGAGTACCGCAACACCTGCCCGCACTGAGGTTGACCGGGGCGGTCGCGTCGCGTCCGCCTCGGGCTCCATCCGGCCGCCGGTCTTCCGTCCCGTGGACCGGCGGTCGTATATTGCATTGGCAGTGCAAGAATGTGGAGGTGGTGAGTGTCCGACCACACGGCCGACGGGCTGCGCCGGCTGGTCGCCGCGTTCCTGCGGACGCACGACCCGAGCGGTGATCGCACCGGTTTCCTGCGCGCCCGCTTCGACGCCGGCCTGGCCTGGGTGCACCACCCGCCCGGTCGCGGTGGCCTGGGCGCGCCGCCGCACCTGCAGACCGTGGTGGACGACGCCTTCGCCGAGGCCGGCGCGCCGGACAACCATCCCCGGCGCAACAGCATCGGGCTCGGCATGGCCGCGCCCACCCTGCTGCGGCACGCCACCGAGGCGCAGTGCCAGCGCTGGCTGCGACCGCTGTGGACCGGCGAGGAGGTGTGGTGCCAGCTGTTCAGCGAGCCCGACGCCGGTAGCGACCTGGCAAGCCTGCGTACCCGGGCGGTGCGCGACGGTGACGACTGGGTGGTCGACGGCCAGAAGGTGTGGACGTCCCTGGCCCACGAGGCGCGCTGGGCGATCCTGCTGGCCCGCACCGACCCGGCGGCACCGAAGCATCACGGGCTGACCTACTTCGTCTGCGACATGACGGCGCCGGGGGTGCGGGTGCGGCCACTGCGGCAGGCCACCGGCGAGGCGGAGTTCAACGAGGTCTTCCTGACCGGGGTCCGGGTACCCGACGCCCACCGGATCGGGGAGGTCGGGCACGGTTGGCGGATCGCCCGCACCACCCTGATGAACGAACGCGTCGCCATCGGCGGGCGGCCACTGCCCCGGGAGGGCGGGATGGTCGGGGTGCTGGCCCGGTTGTGGCGGGAACGACCGGACCTGCGCACCGGCGGCCTGCACACGCAGGTGCTGCGCGCGTGGGTACGCGCCGAGGCCGCCCGGCTGGCCGCGCTGCGGCTGCGGCAGTTGATCGCCGCCGGCCAGCCCGGCCCCGAAGGCTCGGCGGTGAAGCTCTCCTTCGCCGAGCTGAGCCAGCGGATCAGCGGTCTGGAGGTGGAGTTGCGCGGCGCCGAGGGGCTACGGCACGACGACTGGACGATGCGTCGTCCGTCGGCCCCGGACCTGCTCGGCCGCACCGCCACCTACCGCTACCTGCGCGCCCGGGGCAACTCCATCGAGGGTGGCACGTCGGAGATCCTGCGCACCATCATCGCCGAGCGGGTGCTCGGGCTGCCCGCCGAGCCTCGGGTGGACCGATGACCGACCTGCTCTACGACGCCGACGAGGAGGCGCTGCGCGACAGCGTCCGCGCGCTGCTGGCCGCGCACGCGCCGTGGCAGCGGATCCTCGCAGCCGTCGACGCGGACGAGCCGTACGACGGGGCGCTGTGGCGCCGGCTGGTCGACCAGACCGGGGTGACCGGCCTGGCGGTGCCCGTCGAGCACGGTGGCGCCGGGGCCGGTTTCCGCGAGGTCGCGGTGGTGCTGGAGGAACTGGGCCGGGCGGTCGCGCCGGTGCCCTTCCTGGGCACCGTGGTGGCCACCCGCGCGCTGCTCGCCTGCGGTGAGTCCACCCTGCTGCGCCAGGTCGCCGCCGCCGAACGCGACGTGGCGTTGGCCGTCGGCCTGGCCACCGCGCCCGACGCGGATCCGGGGCCGGTCACGCTGGGGCCCGGTCCGACGCTGTCCGGCCGGGTGCTCGGGTGGCTGACACCGTCCCGCACGGCCTGCTGCTGGTTCCGGCCGCCGACGGGTTGTACGCCGTCGACGGCGCCGACCCGGCGGTACGCCGGACTCCCGTGGTGTCGCTGGACGCCACCCGACCGCTCGTCGACCTCGAGTTCACCGCCGCACCCGCCCACCCGGTCGCCCGGGGCGCGGTGGCCGCGACGGCGATCACGGCGGCGTTGACGGCGGGTGCGGCGCTGCTCGCCTCCGAGCAGGTCGGGGTGGCGCAGTGGTGTCTGGACACGACGGTGGACTACGTGCGGCAGCGCCACCAGTTCGGCCGGCCGGTCGGCTCGTTCCAGGCGGTCAAGCACCGGTTGGCCGATCTCTGGGTGGAGCTGACCGAGGCCCGGGCGGTGGCCCGGTACGCGGCCGACCTCCTCGGCGCCGCGCCAGCCGACGGGCGGGCGGTCGGTTCGGAGGCGGCGCTGGCCGCCGCGCTGGCACAGGCGTACTGCGGTCCGGTGGCGGTCCGGGCGGCGGAGACCTGCGTCCAGTTGCACGGTGGGTTGGGCTTCACCTGGGAACACCCGGCCCATCTCTACCTCAAGCGGGCCAAGAGCACCGCGATCGCCTTCGGCACGGCCGACCGGCACCGGGAGGCCCTGGCCCGGCTGGTCGACCTGCCCGGACCGGGCACCGCCGACGGCGTCACGAATCGCTGTACCGGTAGGTAACAACCAGGCATCGAGGGTGTTGACGAAACACGCGAGAAACGTACACTCCGAGTGTAATAAGTTTGGTCGTGCGGCGAGGGGCGGGTTGATGGCGGACGGTCTCGCACTGCACCAGGTCGGCGTCCGCTTCGGCGGCCTGACCGCCCTCGACGACGTCTCGCTGACGGTCGGACCGGGCGAGGTGGTCGGGGTGATCGGCCCCAACGGGGCCGGCAAGACCACCCTGTTCAACGTCGTGTGCGGCTTCGTCACCGCGCACACCGGCACGCTGACCCTCGACGGCCGACCGCTGCGACCGCGACCACACCGGCTGACCCGGCTGGGCATCGCCCGGACACTGCAGGGCACCGGACTGTTCGCCGGGCTCACCGTCCTGGAGAACGTGATGGCCGGGGCCAGCCACACCGCCCGCACCGGGCTGCTGCCGGCGCTGCTCGGGCTGCCCCGCAGCGACCGCGACGAACGCCGGTTGCGCGAGCACGCCCACGCCGTCCTGGCCGACCTGGGCATCACGGAGTACGCCGACGCCGCGCCGGACACCCTTCCGTTCGCGGTACGCCAGCGGGTCGCGCTCGCCCGTGCGTTGGCCGCCCGCCCCCGGCTGCTGCTGCTCGACGAGCCGGCCGGCGGCCTCGGCGCCGAGGACGTGGACACCCTCGCGGAGCTGATCCGGCAACTGCCGCACCGGGCCACCGACCCCTGCGCGGTGCTGCTCGTCGAGCACCACATGGACCTGGTCATGGCGGTCTGTGACCGGATCGTGGTGCTCGACTTCGGACGGGTCGTCGCCACCGGGTCGCCCGAGGCGGTCCGCGAGGATCCGGCCGTGGTGGACGCCTACCTCGGTGCGGCCGTCGACGAGGCCGCGTAGTGGGCGGGGACCTGCTCACCGTCGAGGCCCTGGCCGCCGGCTACGGGCCGGTGCCGGTGCTGCACGACGTCGACCTGCGGGTGCCCACCGGCACCATCGCCGCGGTCATCGGCGCCAACGGTGCCGGCAAGACCACGCTGCTGCGCACCCTGTCGGGCATGCTGCGCCCGACCGCCGGTCGGATCCTCCTCGACGGCCGTGACCTGCGCGGCACCCCGGTCGAGCAACTCGTCCGGCGGGGCATGGCGCACGTGCCGGAGGGGCGCGGCGTGATCGGCGAACTCACGGTGGAGGAGAACCTGCGCCTCGGCGCGTTGTGGCGGCGGGACCGCACCGCCGCCGGGCACGCCCTCGACGAGGTCTACCAGCTGTTCGAGCCCCTGGCCCGACGGCGGCGACACCTCGGCCACCAGCTCTCCGGTGGCGAACGGCAGATGCTGGCCCTCGGCCGGGCCCTGGTCGGCCGGCCCCGCCTGCTGCTGCTGGACGAACCGTCGCTCGGCCTGGCTCCCCGCGTGGTGGCCCAGACCATGGCGTTGCTGCGCCGGCTGCGCGACGACACCGGGCTGACCGTGCTGCTGGTCGAGCAGAACGTGCGCAGCGCCCTGGCCGTCGCCGACCAGGGCATCGTGATGTCGCTCGGACGGGTCGCCCTGGCCGCACCGGCCGCCCGGCTGCGCGACGACGCCGACCTGCGCCACGCCTACCTCGGATTCTGAAGAGCGCAAGGAGGACCGTGGACCGCTTCCTGTTCCTCACCCTCGACGGCCTGTCGAGGGGCGCGGTCTACGCCGCGTTCGCACTCGCCCTGGTGCTCATCTGGCGGGCCGGTCGGATCGTCAACTTCGCCCAGGGCGCGATGGCGGTGGCCGCCGCGTACGTCGCGTACAGCGTCACCGCCGCGACCGGCTCGTACTGGCTCGGCTTCGGCGCCGCGCTGCTCGCCGGCCTGCTGCTCGGCGCGGTCGTGGACATCGCCGTGATGCGGCTGGTGGACCACCGGTCACCACTCAATCCGGTGATCGTCGCGCTCGGGCTGGTCCTGCTGATCCAGGCGGTCCTCGGCATGGTGTACGGCAACGAGTACCTGCCCGCTCAAACACCGTTCAGCCGGACCGCGTTGACGGTCGGTGGCACCGCCGTGCTGTCCCCGTACGACCTGTTCGTCTTCGCCACCGTCGGGGTGGTCGGCGCGGCCCTCGTCTGGGTCTTCACCCGGACCGCGATCGGGTTGCGGATGCGCGCCGCCGCGTTCGCCCCCGAGGTGTCCCGACTGCTCGGCGTGAACGTGGGCGGCATGCTCACCCTGGGCTGGGCGCTCGCCTCGGGTGTCGGTGCCCTGGCCGCGATGCTCGTCATCCCCACCGAGTTGGGGCTGCATCCGCACGCGATGGACCTGGTCTTCGTCTCCGCGTTCACCGCCGCGGTGCTCGGCGGGCTGGACAGTCCGCCCGGCGCGGTCGTCGGCGGTCTGGGGGTCGGCCTGCTGCTGTCCTACGTCAGCGGTTACGCCGGCGGGGATCTCATCCCGCTCGCGGTGCTCGCGTTGCTGCTGACGGTGCTGCTGCTGCGTCCCGGCGGGTTGTTCGCCCCGGTCACCGCGAGGCGGGTGTGAGCGCCACCCGCGCGGCGGCGCCGCAGGCCCGGCACGCCGCCGCCGATTCCGCCCGGCCCGGTCGGTCGCTGCCGACCGTGGTACGCCATCTCGCCGTCGCGGCCGGCGTCGCGCTGCTGGTGCTGCTGGTCAGCTACCAGCTCGACTCGTTCCGCAACTTCCAGCTGGCCACCGTGGCGGCGTACCTCTGCGCCACCGCCGGGCTGACCGTGCTGACCGGGCTATGCGGGCAGCTCTCGCTGGGACACGGCGCGCTGATGGCCACCGGCGCGTACACCCTCGCCCTGGTGCAGAACGCCTTCGCCGAGCGGGGCCTCACCGCCGGCGGGTGGCTGATCGTGTCGCTGGTGGTGGCGGTGCTGGCCACCGTCGTCGTCGGCGCGGTCGTCGGGGTCGCCGCCGCCCGACTGCGCGGGCCGTACCTGGCCGGGCTCACCCTCGCGGTGGCCGTGGTGGTGCCGGCGTTGACCGTCACCTTCGACGGGGTCTTCAACGGCGAGCAGGGTCTGGCGGTGCCGGTGGCCCCCGCCCCGGCCGGGCTGGGCAGCTACTTCCCGCATGAGCGGTGGCAGCTCTGGGTGGCCGCCGCGGCGACCCTGAGCTGCCTGGTGCTGTTGGCGAACCTGGTCCGCAGCCGCTACGGCCGGGCCTTCCGGGCGGTACGCGACGACGAGGTAGCGGCCCGCCTGGCCGGTATCCACGTGGCGCGTACCCAGGTCGTCGCGTTCGTGGTGAGCGCGGCCAGTGCCGGCCTCGGCGGCGCCCTGCTGGCGGTGCTCGCGCAGAGCGTGTCACCCGGCGCGTTCGGCCTGACGCTGTCGCTGTTCCTGCTGATGGCGGTGGTCATCGGCGGTCTCGGTCGACTCGCCGGGGCGGCCTGGGGCGCCGTCCTGCTGGTCGCCCTGCCCGACCTGACCCACTCCCTGACCAACCTGTTCACCCTCTCACCGGCGGCGGCACAGCGGCTGGAGGGCAACCTGCCGCTGGCGATCTTCGGCGCCACGTTGATCGTGGTCATGATCGCCGCGCCCGGCGGCGTGCAGGGGTTGTTGTCCCGGCTGACCCGGGCGCTGCGCGCCCGCTGGCCAGTCGGGCGGTCGTAACCGTTCCACCCGCTCACCGCAACCACCCATATCGCACAACCGGACCGATGAAAGGTCGGTGTCCCATGCGAAGCACGGCACGACGCGGTCTCGTGATCGCCACCACCCTCACCCTGTTGCTCACCTCCGCCGCCTGCGGCGCCGACGACGATCCCGGTGCGGGGGCGGCGGTGCCCGGGGTCACCGACACGGAGATCGTCGTCGGCACCCACATGCCGCTCACCGGTCCGGCGTCCGCCGGCTACTCGAAGATCGCCCCGGCGACGAAGGCGTACTTCGACTACGTCAACGCCAACGGCGGTGTGCACGGCCGCAAGCTCACCTACAAGATCGTGGATGACGGCTACAACCCAGCCACCACCCAGCAGGTCGTCCGGCAGCTCGTGTTGCAGGACAAGGTCTTCGCCATCCTGAACGGCCTCGGCACACCGACCCACACCGGCGTGCTGGACTTCCTGCACACCAACCGGGTGCCCGACCTCTTCGTCGCCTCCGGCAGCCGCAACTGGGACCAGCCCGACCGCTACCCGAACACCTTCGGCTTCAACCCGGACTACACGGTCGAGGGCAAGATCCTGGCGAACCACGTGAAGAGCGCCCTGCCCGGCCGTAAGGTGTGCTTCCTCGGGCAGGACGACGACTTCGGCCGCGACGCGTTGGCCGGCGTGGAGAAGGTGCTCGGTGCCGACGGCGTGGCGGCCCGTCAGACGTACGTCACCAGCAACACCAACGTCGCGCCGCAGATCGGCGCGTTCAAGGCGGCCGGCTGCGAGGTGGTCATCCTCGCCACCGTGCCCGGCTTCACCGCTCTGTCGGTCGGCACCGCCGCCCGACTGGACTTCAAGCCGCAGTGGGTGGTGTCGAACGTGGGCGCCGACCTGCCGACGCTGTCCCGGCAGCTCGGCGACGCCGCCGGACTGCTGGAGGGGCTGATCGGCCTGAACTACCTGCCGATGCAGGGCGACAGCGACGACCCGTGGATCCAGCTGTTCACCAAGGTGAACGCGGAGCACAACGGCGGTGCGGAGTTCGACGGCAACACCGTCTACGGCATGGCGGTGGGCTACCTGTTCGTGCAGGTGCTCCAGGCCGCCGGCAAGGACCTCACCCGGGAGTCGCTCGTCGAAGCCGTCCGCAAGGGTGGTTACCAGGGGCCGGGTGTGGCGCCGTTGCGGTTCTCCGCCACCGACCACTCCGGCTACGGCGGTGGCCGGCTGAGCCGGGTCGAGGGGGGAGAACAGCGCTACTTCGGCCCCACCTACGAGACCGACGAGGCCGACGGGCCGGTCAACGAGTACGCCACACCGCCGGTACCGCCACCGGCCAACGGCGTGCCGAGCGCCTGATCCGCTCACCCGGTGTGCGCCGCCCGGGCGGCGCACACCGGGCGCGGTGAGCGAACCGGTCACCGCGAGCGCGGCGGCCCGGCCGGGTCCCACGAGGCTCGTCCGGGCCGGGTCCGGTCAACGCCTAGACTCGGCACGCACGCATGCGACGCCAGGGTGAGGGGGACGGCGGGGATGGTCAGTGCCGAGGCGGCCGGCCGGGTGGACGGGCGCACCGCCCGGGCCGAGCGCACCCGGGCGGCGATCGTCGAGGCGCATCTCGCCCTCATCTCCGAGGGCGACCTGCGCCCGACCGGTGAGCGCATCGCCGAGCGGGCCGGCATCTCCCTGCGTACGCTCTGGACGAACTTCAAGGACATGGAGACCCTGTTCGAGGCCAGCGGGGCGGAACTGCTGCGCCAGCAGGACGCCGCCTGGCGGCCGATCTCACCCACGTTGCCGCTGACCAAGCGGGTCGACGCGTTCTGCCGGCAGCGGGCGAAACTGCTGCAACTGATCGCGCCGTCGGCCCGGGCCGCGCAGATGCGCGAGCCGGTCTCCGCGCAACTGCGCCGCAACCGGCTCAAGCACATCGCCCGGGTACGCGACGAGGTCGAGCAGTTGTTCGCCGACGAACTGGACCGCGCCGGATCGGCCCGGGACCAGCTGGTCAACGCCGTGGTGGCGGCGTGCACCTGGCCGGCGTGGTCAACCCTGCGCGACGGCCTCGGGCTGGGCGTGGACGCGGCCCGGCGGTGATGGCCCGCACCGTCGGCGCGCTGCTCGCCGAGCCGGCCGACCGCTGACCCCGGGCTCCCGCCACCCGACAATTCCCTCTTCTCAAGCGCCGACGCTTAGGCGAGACTCGATGCATGGTTAATGCATCAACGGTGCAAATAGATGTGCTACGGGGCCGGCAGGCGGAGTGTCGGGAGATCCGCAGGCTGCTCGCGGCATCGGCCGGGGGAGCGCTGCTGCTGCACGGCGAGCCCGGCTCCGGGCGCAGCACGCTGCTGGCGTACGCCCACCGGCACGGTCGGGATCGTCGCCTGCTCGCCGCCACCGGCCTGCCCGACGAGGCCACGCTGCCCTACGCCGGGTTTGCAGCGGCTGCTCGGTCCGGTGCTCGACGGCGCGGGCGCGCTGCCCGAACGGCACCGGCAGGTGCTGGGCCGGGCGATGGCCGGCGAAGGCTGTCGCGACCAGGACCAGCTCGTGCTCTCCCACGCCGTGCTCGGTCTGCTCACCGAGGCCGCTCACGACGGTCCGCTGCTGTGCACCATGGACGACCTCGACGCGGGCGACGCTCCCACCGCCCGGTTGCTGACCCTGGTGGCCCGACGCCTGCCGCACCTGCCCGTCGTCCTGCTGCTCGTCGCCGGCAGCGACAGCGGGGCGGACGCGATACCCCACCACCGGCTGTTGCCGCTCGACGAACCGGACAGTCACGCCCTGCTGGCCGCTCGCCGCCCGGGGTCGCCACCACCGGGCCCGGTGCTGGCCGGGCTGAGCGCCCTCGCCGCCGGGAACGCGCAGGCCCTCGTCGACTCGCGGACTCGCTGACACCCGGCCAGTGGCAGGGTGCCGAGCCCCTGCCCGCGGCTGTGCCGGCCGACGGCGACCTGGGTCAGGCGTACCGTGGACTGCTCTGCCTGCCCGGCGACACCGCGGCACGCGCTGCTGCTGGCCGCGCTCGCCGCCACCGCCCCAACCCCACCCGAGCCCGGCCGACCAGGCTCACGTCGTGGATCCGGTGACGCTGGGCCGGGTGCTGGGCACGGCCGGCGGCAGTGTCGAGACGCTCGCACCGGCCGAGGCCGTCGGCCTGATCCGGCTCACGGCGGCGGTGGCGCCTTCCCCGACCGCTGGTCCGCGCCATGGTCGAGGCCACCGCCTCCGTTGCCGCACGGCGCGACGCCCATCTGTTGCTCGCCGCCGCGTTCGGGGCACCGGAGCCCGGTTGCGTCGGGCGCTGCACCTGTCGGCGGCGACCGACGGACCGGCACCGGCGCTGGCCACGGAGTTGGCGGACGCTGCCGGCGACCGTGTGGACCTCCGCCGCGGCGACGGCGCTGGCCCGGCCCGCCGAACTCAGCGACGATCCGGTGCTCGCCGCCGACCGGCGGATCAGCGCCGCCCGACACGCCTGGCAGGCGGGCGAACCCGACCGGGCCGCGCGCTGCTGCACCACGCGTCGCGGATGCACCCATCGGTCCGCCTGCCGTACTCGCCGGACGGACGTGGCAACGGAACCGGTGCGTCGCGGCTGAGGTGTCGCCCCAACCGGCAGCCGGAAGTGCCGGCGGCGACGTGGTGTGCGATCGGGGGATCGCCGCCATCCGGGGCCTCGCCGAACTGCTGCGTGGCGAGATGCGGCTGCGCTGCGGACCCGTGCCGGCCGCGCTGCCGAACCTGCTGGCCGCCGCGAGCACGCTTGCCGACGTCGACCGCGAGTCGGCGCTTGTCGCGTTGGTCCGTGCCGGTGAGGCCGTCTGCTACTGCGGTGACCAGTACCGCTACGCGGAGGTGGCCCGCCGGACGGCGGCGCTTCGGCACGAGGGGGATCCGCCGTGGGTAGAGCTGCTGACCACCCTGGTCGCCGGAGTCGCCGCGACGCTGCGTGGCGAGCACGCCCACGGTGGGCCGCTGCTGCGTCGGGCGGTGGTGCTCGGTGGCCGGCTTACCGGTGCCGCGGCAACCCCTACCGCGTTGACCGGCGCGGCCGTGGCCGGTCTGCTGGTCGCGGTGGACGCCGCGGCGTACCGGCTCGCCGACCACGCCGTCGAACGTGCCCTCGACCGGGTGGTGTCCATGCTGCCCAGGGCGCTCGAACTGCGGGCGATGAGCGAGTACTGGCTGGGCCGCCACGAGGCCGCGACGAGCAGCTGCCGGGAAGGGCTGCGGGTGGCGCGGGCCGCCGGCCAGCACACGAGCGTCGGCGTACACCTCGGTCTGCTCGCCGTGCTCGCGGCCGTACGGTCCGACCGCGACACCAGCCTGGGTCACGTCGCCGAGCTGGGCGACGCCGCCGTGCCGGGCAGTCGTCCGCACGCCCTCGCCCAATGGGCCTCGCGTTGCTGGACCTGGCCGAGGCCAGGTACGCCGACGCCGCCGACCGGCTGGCCGCGCTGGCTCGCCCGGTACCGGGCGCGGTCAGGTGCTCGTCCAGGTGATGGCCACGCCCACCTGGAGGCCGCCGCGCACGACGGTCGGCACGCCCGGGCCAGCGCGGCGCTCGCTGTCTTCGACAGGTGGGCCGGCAGCACCGCCAGCCCGCTGCGCCGGGCGCTGTCGGCCCGCTGCCACGCCCTGCTGGCCCCGCGGCAGCACCGAGGCCGAGCAGCATTTCCGGGCCGCGCTGTCGCTGCACCCGATCGATGCCGCCACCTTCGAGCGGGCGCGCACCGAGCTGCTCTTCGGCCGGGAACTTCGCCGCGCCCGCCGCCCCCGGGAGGCCCGCGATCACCTGCACCGGGCCCGGCAGACCTTCATCCTGCTCGGTGCGCAGGCGTGGGCCCGGCAGACGACAGTGGAACTGCGCGCGGCGGGGGAGTCCGTCGGCCCGCCGGACCCACACGCCGTGCGGCTGCTCACCGGCCAGCAACTGCGGATCGCCCACCTGGTCGCCGCCGGCGCCACCAACCGGGAAGTGGCCCGGCAGATGTTCCTGTCCACCCGAACCATCGACCATCACCTGCACAACATCTACCATCGGCTCGGCATCCGGTCCCGCACCGAGCTGGCCCGCGCGTTGGGTTGACGTACCCAAACCGATATTCAATCGATTCATGACGGGCGTCAGAATTTCTTGACATTCGAAGGTCGGTGGCCGACGATGGCCAACACGGCCGGGTGATCTCACTCACATCGAGCCCGCCGTAGGTCTGAAGGCGCCCGTAGGTGTTGACGCGCCCACCACCCCCGCCCCAGGAAGGGCCTTGTCGATGAAGAAGGTATTCACGCTCGGGCTGATCGCCAGCGTCGCGATCGCGCTCGCTGGATGTACGGACTCGGATGCCACCCCCTCGGGAGAGGACAGCGGCGAACTCCGCCAGGTTCGTGTCGCGGCCCTGCCGATCACCGAGACCGCCGCGTTGTGGGGCGGCATGAAGGCCGGCATCTTCGAAAAGCACGGACTCTCGGTCGAGGTGCTGCCCGCCCAGGGCGGGGCCCAGGCCATCCCCGCGCTGATCAACGGCGACATCGACTTCGCCATCGGTCAGCCGTTCGGCCCGTTCCGAGCCGACCTGCAGGACCTCGGCGTGGTGATCATCGGCAACTACGCGTCGTCCTACGCCGAAGGCGACGACATCAACGCCGTGGTGGCCTCGGCCAAGTCGGGCATCACCCGGCCGGCGGAGCTCGCGGGCAAGCGAGTGGCGGTCAACAGCCTCGGTGCGGCCGGCGACGTGACGATCATGGCCGCGGTGGAGAAGGACGGCGGTGACCCGTCCACGATCAAGTTCGTCGAGGTCGCCTTCCCCGACGTCCCGGCGCAGCTCGAAGCCGACAACATCGACGCCGCCTGGGTGCCGGAACCCTTCGTCACCCAGCTGCGCAACCGTGGCGACACGTTCGTCGTCGCGCCCTACCAGGCCGTCGCCCCCGGGCTCGCGACGCTCACCGCCATCACGACCAAGGAGCAGATGGACTCCGAGGCCGAGCTGGTCGCCGACTTCACCGCGGCGATGAAGGAGACCCTCGCGTGGGCGCAGGACTCCGCCAACGAGGCGGCCGTCCGCCAGGCGATCAAGGACAACCTGGAGCTCCCGGAGCCGGTCGCGGACTCGGTGAAGCTGCCGCGCTTCGGTTGGGAGCTGGACCGGGCGAGCCTGGAGTCGCTTGCCACGCTCGCCGGCAAGTACAAGGTGCTCGATCAGCAGCCCAACTTCGACCGCCTCATCCAACAGCAGTAGTAGCCGGCGCGGTCCCGCCCTTCCCGGTCACCGGCCGGGAAGGGCGTCGCCGCCGACCACGGGAGCAACATGCACGTCTTGTCCCTCCGACGTCCCCGTTCGCTGCGCAAGGTGATGCTGGGCGTTGTCGGGCTGACCGGGTTCCTCGTCGTCTGGCAACTCGTCCCGACCCTGGGCCTGATCAACTCGCAGTACCTGCCGTACGTGACCGACGTGTTCGCCCGGCTCGCCGAGGAGTTCCGTGACCTCGCCTTCTGGCGGCGGCTCGGATACACCATGACCTCCTGGGCGATCGGTCTGGCCGTGGCCACGGCCGCCGCGGTCGTCCTCGGCACGATCGTCGGCCTGGTGCCCTTCCTGCGCCGCGCCACCCACACGGTGGTGGAGTTCCTGCGGCCCATCCCGTCGGTGGCGCTCATTCCCCTCGCCGTGCTGTTGTTCGGCATCCAGATGCAGGCCGCCCTGCTCATCATCATCTACGCGTCGTTCTGGCAGGTCTTCGTGCAGGTGATCTACGGTGTCGCCGACGTCGACGCGGTCGCCCGGGACACCGCCCGCAGCTTCGGACTCACCCGCCGCGAGCGGTTGTCGTACCTGGTGCTGCCGACCGCGCTGCCGTATCTGATGACGGGCGTCAGGCTCGCCGCGGCGGTCGCCCTGATCCTCGCCATCACCGCCGAGATGGTGATCGGCAACCCCGGTCTGGGGCGGATGATCGAGCTGTCCCGCTCCGCCGGTGACGCGGTCGGGCTGTACGCCTTCGTGGTGGTCACCGGGCTGCTCGGGCTGCTGGTGAATCTCGTCTTCCGGTTCATCGAACGACGTTCGTTGTCGTGGCACCAGTCCGTACGCGGTGAGGAGGTCCTGTGACCACGCACACCGGCCGAATCGGCTACCGGTCGTCGCCCGGGTGGCGCCTCGGACGCCGGGTCGCCGCGGGTTTCCTCTACCCCCTCGGGCTGCCCTTCCTGCTGCTGGTGATCTGGGGGCTGGCGTCGAGTTCGTCGACGAACCGGTTCTTCCCCGGACCTGTCACGATCTTCGAAGCCTTCCGGGAGACCTGGGTCGGCCCCGCGTTCGTCGACGACGTGCTACCGAGCCTCTACCGGCTCGCCCTCGGCATCGCGGCCTCGATCGTGATCGGCATCGCCGCCGGCACGCTCATCGGACTGTTCCAGTGGCTACGGGAACTGCTCGAACCGCTGCTGGAGTTCTTCCGGGCCATCCCGCCACCGGTGCTCATCCCGGTCGTGATGCTGCTGCTCGGCATCACCGACACGATGAAGGTGGTCGTGATCGTCTCCGGCGCGGTCTGGCCCATCCTGCTGAACACGATCGACGGTGTCCGGGCCACCGACAGCGTGATGTCCGAGACCGCCGACTCGTTCCAGATCACCTGGTGGGAGCGGCTCCGGTTCCTCGTGCTTCCGGCGGCCAGCCCGCGGATCATGACCGGGGTCCGGCAGGGGCTCTCGGTCGCGCTGATCCTGATGGTCATCTCGGAGATGTTCGCCTCGTCCGCCGGACTCGGCTACCGGATCGCCTACTTCCAACGTAACTACCTCATCGCCGAGATGTGGAGTGGCATTCTCCTGCTCGGCCTCGTCGGCGTGCTCCTCGCCGCGACCTTCGGGGTCGTCGAGCGACGGGTGCTGCGCTGGTACCACGGAATCAGGGAGGTCAACCGTGCCTGACCAGAGCACCCTGCTGCGGGTGGAGCACCTGCGCAAGGTCTACGAGTCCACGAACGGTGATGTCGAGGCGATCGGTGACATCAGCTTCACCATGCGCTCCGGTGAACTCGTCTGCATCGTCGGGCCGTCGGGCTGCGGCAAGACCACCCTGCTGAAGTGCCTCGCCGGTCTGCTCCGGCCCACCAGCGGTCTGGTCGAGATGGACGGGACGCCGGTGACCGGTCCGAGTCCGGCGATGGCCGTCGTCTTCCAGGAGTACGGCCGCAGCCTCTATCCGTGGTTGACCGTCCGGGGCAACGTCGAGCTGCCGCTGCGGCACAAGCGGCTGTCCCGCCCCGCCCGGGACAAGCTCGTCACCGACGCCATCGAGGCGGTCGGGCTGGCGCACGCGGCCCGCAGTCACCCGTGGCAGCTCTCCGGTGGCATGCAGCAGCGGGTGGCGATCGCGCGGGCCATCGCGTACCAACCCGAAGTGCTGATCATGGACGAGCCGTTCGCCGCGGTCGACGCGCAGACCCGCGCGGACCTGGAGGATCTCGTCCGCGAGCTGCACACGACCCGGAAGATCTCGGTTCTCTTCGTCACCCACGACATCGACGAATCGGTGTACCTGGGGGAACGGGTGCTGGTGTTGTCCGCGTCGCCGACCTGGGTACAGGAGGATCTGACCGTCGACCTGCCGCCGGAGCGCGACCAGATCACCACCCGGGCGCTGCCGCGCTTCACCGACCTGCGCACGCATGTCTACGACCAGATCCAGCGTGCGAAGCGCGGGCAGACCGTCGCCCCGTGACGGTGCCGAGGGGCGGATCCGCCCGAGGGGGAGGGCTGTGCGCAGTCGTCAGCCGAAGCAGCTGCTGCTCGCGTTCTTCGGCGAGCACGTCGTCGACGATGACCCTGGCCCGATCCGCGCCAGCGTCCTGATCGGTGTGCTCGAAGGAGCCGGCGTCGCCGCACCGGCGACGCGGGCGACCCTCGACCGGTTGGTGCAGACCGGCATGCTCGACCGGAGCAAGAGCGGTCGGGAGATCCAGTTCTCGCTCACCGAGCACGGGGTGGCGGTGCTGCGGGAGGCCACCGCCCGCGTCCGTGGCCCGCGCCCGTTCGATCCGCAGGGCACCGGCTGGACCCTCGTCACGTTCACGATCCCCGAGGGGCAGCGGACCCTGCGCCACCGGTTGCGTTCCACCCTCACCTGGGAGGGTTTCGCGCCGCTGCGCGACGGGCTCTGGCTGGCACCCGGCGAGGTCGATCTCGCCGGTTCGTTGGAGCCGCTGTGCCAGGACCTTCCTCCCCAGACGGTCATCGCCTTCCACGCCCGGGAACTGGCCGGCTTCCCGATCGCCGACAGCGTCCGCGCGGCGTGGGACATCGAGGCGATCCGGCGCGAGCACCTGGCGTTCATCGAGGTGTGGGGCGACGCGGGCGCCGCGACCCAGGCGGCGAGCGCGCTCACCGTACGCACGATGCTGGTGGCCGACTGGCTGGCGTTGCTGCGCGCGGACCCGAGGCTGCCCCGCGAGTTCATGGACGCGCAGTGGCCGGCTGAGCGGTCGACCCAGGTCTACCGGCGGATGCACCAGCGGCTGGCCGCGGCCTCCGCCGAGGAGTTCGCCGCTCTCGTCGGCGGTAGCAGCACCGGTGCGGTGTCCAGGAACATCGGTGGTGTGGCGGCGCGGGCGGGCGGCGACCCGGCCCGACGCGGTCGGGCCTAACGCGCGAACCGGCTCCGCAGGTCGGCCTTGCGCACCTTCCCCGAGGCGGTGCGGGGCAACTCGTCGACGACGACCACGTTCTTCGGCACCTTGTAGCGGGCCACCCGGCCGTCCAGGAACTGGCGCACCGTCGCCACGTCGACGGTGGCGTCCTCGCGCACCGTCATGATCGCCCACGGCACCTCGCCCCACCGCGCGTCCGGTACGCCGATGACCGCCACCCCGGTCACCCCGTCGATCTCGCCGAGCAGGACCTCGATCTCGGCCGGGTAGATGTTCTCGCCCCCCGAGATGATCATGTCCTTGAGTCGGCCCGAGATGTAGAGGTAGCCGTCGGCGTCGAGGTATCCGAGGTCGCCGGAGCGGAACCAGCCGTCCGGGGTGAACGCCTCGGCCGTCGCCTCCGGCAGTTGGTGATAGCCGGGGAAGACGTTCGGGCCGCAGATCTGGATCTCACCGATGCCGTCGTCGGCGATCGGTGCGCCGTATTCGTCGGCGATCCGCACGCTGGTGAAGAAGTGCGGCAGGCCCACGCTGCCCTGCTTGGCGCGGGTCATCGCGGGGGGCAGTGACGTCGCGCCCGGCGACGCCTCGGTCATGCCGTAGCCCTGCGAGAACGACAGGCCGCGCTCCTCGTAGGCGTTGAGGATGCGGGTCGGCACCGCCGAGCCGCCGCAGGTGAGCTTGCGCAACGTCGACAGGTCGGTGGCGCTCCAGTTCGGATGGTCGGCCATCAGCTGGTAGGTGGTCGGTACGCCGCTGAGCATGGTGACGCCGTGCCGCTCGATCTGGGCGAGCGCGCGTCCCGGCTCGAAACCCTTCTCCAGCACCAGCGTGGCGCCTTTGAGGATGACCGGCAGTGCTCCCATGCCGAGGGACGCGACGTGGAACAACGGCGAGATCATCAGCGCGACGTCGGTCGAGACGACGTCGTAGTCGACCACGCAGTTGAGCGCGACCCAGGTGAGGTTGCCGTGGGTAAGCACGGCACCCTTGGCCCGCCCCGTCGTGCCCGAGGTGTAGATGATCGCGGCCGGGTCGTCCAGGCTCACCGCGACAGCGGCGCTGGCGTCCGCGGCGGTCGTGCCCAGCAGCCGGGTCAGTCCCGGCTGGTCGGCGGTGCCCTCCCCGGTGACGACGACGCGGGGGGACGGCCCGGTGCCGATGGCGGCGGCCACCCGATCGTCGAACTCGGGATCGTGGATCAGCACCCGCGCGCCGCAGTCGGTGAGCACGTGGGTGACCTCGGGCGGTGCCAACCGGGTGTTGACCGGCACGAAGACCGCGCCCAGCCGCGCCGCGCCGAACATCACCCGGAGGAAGTCCGGACTGTTCTCGCCCAGATAGGCCACCGCGTCGCCCCTGCCGACGCCGAGGCCGCGCAGCAGCGCCGCGACCCGGTCGGTGCCGTCGGCGAACTGGCGGTACGTCACGGTGGCGCCCTCGCCGTGGACGAGGGCGACCTTGTCGGGGGACTTGAGTCGGCGCTTGGCCAGCCAGGCGCCGATTCCCTGTTCGTGCATCAGCGGACTCCCGGTGGTGGAGGATGGTGCGTCGATGCGTGGCCGGCCGGTCCGGTGACCGTCAGGCGTAGAAGCGGTACAGGCCGCGCGCCACCACGGCGGGCTTGGTGCCGCCGTCGATCTCGATCGTCTGGTCGACGGCGATCTGGTAGCCGCCGGTCACCTCGACGACCTCGGCGACCGTCGCGGTCATGCGGACCCGCGAGCCGACCTTGACCGGGGCCGGGAAGCGCACCTTGTCGAGGCCGTAGTTGACCTTCGTGGTGACCCCCTTCACGTCGAGCAGCTCGGTCCAGAAGGGCACCGCCAGGGAGAGCGTGAGGAAGCCGTGCGCGATGGGTGCGCCGAACGGCCCGTTCTTCGCCCGCTCGGGGTCGACGTGGATCCACTGGTGGTCGTCGGCGGCGTCGGCGAAGAGGTTCACCTGATCCTGGGTGACCGTCCGGTAGTCGGTGTAGCCGAGGTCGGTGCCGGCCAGGTCGGCGAGCTGTTCGTAGGTGATCGTCGTCGTCATGAGCGTCCTCTCGTCGTCAGCTGGACAGGCCCAACAGCCGGACGGCGTTGTCCTTCAGAATGCCGGGGAGCACCTCGGGCTTGAGGTCGGTGCCGCGTACGTCCCGTAGCCAGCGGTCGGGGGTGAGCAGCGGGTAGTCGGTGCCGAACAGCACCCGGCGCTTGAGCAGTGAGTTGGCGTACCGTACCAGCTCGGCCGGGAAGTACTTCGGGCTCCAGCCGGACAGGTCGATCCAGGTGTTCGGCTTGTGCGTGGCCACCGACAGCGCCTCGTCCTGCCAGGGCACCGACGGATGGGCCATGATGATCTGGAGGTCGGGGAACTCGGCCGCGACGGGGTCGAGCAGCATCGGGTTCGACAGGCCGAGCCGGAAGCCGTAGCCGCCCGGCATGCCGGCACCGATGCCGGTCTGTCCGGTGTGGAACAGCGCCGGCACGCCGGCCTTCTCCAGCAGACCCCACAGCGGGGCGTACTGCTCGTCGCTCGGATCGAAGCCCTGCACGGTGGGATGGAACTTGAAGCCGCGTACGCCCTCGTCCTCGATCAGCCGGCCGGCGAGGTCGAGCGCCGCCGCCCCGGTGCGTGGGTCGACGGAGCCGAACGGGATCAGCACGTCGGCGTGCTCGGCCGCGGCACGGGCGATCTCGACGCTCGACAGCGGCTGGTGCGCCAGCTGGGTGCGGGCGTCCACGGTGAACACGACCGCGGCCATCTGGCGTTCCCGGTAGTACCGCGCCACCGCCTCGATCGCCGGGCGCGGCCCGTCGGCCTTGAAGTACTTCGACACCGCCGCCACCAGGTCGTCGGGCAGCGAGTTGTGGCCGTGCTCGTCGATCTCGATGTGCACGTGCACGTCGATCGCGGTGACGGCGTCGAGGTCGATGGCGGGCTGGTACACGATGGGGAACTTTCTTCCGGCGGTCAGGAGCCTGCGGTCTTGAACTCCTCGGGGAGTTCCGGGAACCGCTCGCCGACGCTCTGCAGCGCCCCGGCGAACGTCGCCGGCCAGGCTTCGAGCAGAGCATCGTACGTCCAGCCGCCCTCGCGGTGGGCGGTCAGCGCCGCCTCCGGGTGGGTCCAGACCTGGAGCCGGTCGCCGCCCACCCCGATCACCTGCCCGGTGACGCCGCCGGCCGCGTCGGAGCCGAGGAACGCGATGAGACCGGCGACGTCGTCCGCCGTGCCGAAGCCGAGATCGTGCCGGAAGAACGCCGGCATCGGCTCGCCCTGCTCGGCCGCCCGCACGGCGGCGGCGAAGTAGGGAACCGTGGCGGTCATGGCGGTCGCGGCCACCGGAACCACGGTGTTGGCGGTGATGCCGGCGCGCTTGAGCTCCAGCGCCCAGGTGCGCGTCATGCCGACGATGCCCGCCTTGGCGGCGGCGTAGTTGGTCTGGCCGAAGTTGCCGCGCTGGCCGGTGGGGGAGCCGATGCAGATGATGCGGCCACCCTCGCCGGCCGCCCGCATGTGTTGCACCGCCGCGCGCACGGTGGTGAAGGTGCCGCGCAGGTGCACGTTGATGACGGTGTCGAAGTCCTCGTCGGTCATCTTCCACAGCACGGTGTCGCGCAGCACGCCGGCGTTGGTGACCAGGATGTCGAGTCGACCGAAGGTCTCGACGGCGGTGGTGACCAGCTGCTCGGCGGTCTCGGTCGGGCCGACCGGAGCGACCACCGCGGCGGCCCGACCGCCGAGCGCCTCGATCGAGGCGACGGCGTCGGCGGCGGTCTGCGCGTCGACGTCGTTGACCACCACGGCGGCGCCCTGCCGGGCGAGTTCCTGCGCGTACGCGAGGCCGAGACCGCGTCCGGATCCGGTGACGATGGCGACCTTGCCGTCCAGGGACATGGAGAACTCCTTCGTGTCCGCCCGATCTGAACACGAACCGTTGAAAATGTCAATCATTGAGGAAACTTGCTACCATCGTCGCCATGTCCGCTAGCGGGAAGACCCGGACGCCGGGGCGCGACGTTCTGCGGGACAGCGTGCTCGGCGGTGACCTGGTCTTCCTGCTGGCCCGCGCCAACGCCCTCACGCTCGCGGCGGCCAACGCCGCCCTCGCCGAGCACGGCCTCAAGGCCCGCTCCTACTCCGTGCTCGCGCTGGCCGCCGACGGGGCCCGACCCACTCAGCGGGAGCTGGCCGAGTTCCTCCGCCTCGACCCGAGCCAGGTCGTCGCGCTGGTCGACGGGCTGGAGAAGCGTCACCTGGTGGAGCGTCGCACCGACCCGGCCGACCGGCGGGCCAACGTCCTCGTCGCGACCGACGCCGGCCGGGACCTCTTCGCCCGCGCCCAGCAGGCCGCCCGTGCCGTCGAGTTGGGCCTGCTGGCCACGGTCACCCCCGAGGAGCACGAGCGGCTGGCCGGCCTGCTGCGCCTGCTCGCCTTTCCCGACTGAGCGCGGGCGGGAGGCTGCGCGCGACGGGCGATCCTCCCCGCCCACGCTGCGCGTCAGAAGCGGATCCAGGTGCCGGCGAGCGGGCGCTGCCCGACGTCGGGTTTCGACCAGTCACAGACACCGTCGGGGAAGACCGTACGCAGCCGGTCCCACTGCTCGGCGGTGAAGCGCACCCCGTACCCGGACTTGCGCAGCGGCTGGAGCTGACACTTGAGCACCGCCGAGGTCGTCGGCCCGCCCGCCACCACCCGCGGATTGCGGTGGTACGGGTAGAGCTGGTTGCACCGGGCGTCCGGGTCGAGCGTCAGCCGCTCCACGATCCGTTCCCCCTCGGGCGTGACACAGCCGTCGGCCACGCCGCGCGGTCGCGACAGCCGGGTGAGCGCTTCGGCGCGCAGGTGCGGCCGGGTCGCCGCGAGCCGGGTCCGGGCCGTCAGCCAGGCGTCCATGTCGGCCAGCGCCCGCTCCTGGAGCTCCGCGCTGGCCGCTCCTGCCGGGCCGGTCACGCTGACGTGGTTGTCGGCGTTGCCGTTGGCCCGCACCAGGCGTTCCCGCATCGTCCAGGAGCGGAACCGGTCATGGAAGTCTCCGGTGGGATCGGTGTAGCCACGGGTCTCGATGACCGGGGTCCAGCGCAGCCCGCCGTCGAACTGGTTGACCCGGCCGGTCGCGTATGCCCGGTTCAGCGCCGCGACGCTCACCGAGGTGCGTTGCGGCGTGCGGTTGCCCTCCACGTCCAGGCCGCCGATGCCCTCGTTGAGCCGCACGAACTGCTCCGGGCTGATGACGCCCGCGCCCGGAGCGTCGCCAGACCGTACTGCACGCCGACGGTGTCCGGGATGATCGGCCGGCCGGCGCCGGTGTCCGGGTCGACGCCGTAGACGTTCGAGACGAAGTCCGCCATGGCGCAGCGGATGCCCTCCGGGTTGGTCACCGGGTGGTAGCGCCGGTCGGCGGGGATGTGGGCGGGGCAGGCGGTCGGCCAGTCGACACTGTCGAAGAACTGGTAGCCGACGCAGGTGTTCGGGCTACCGAAGCCGCTTACCGCGTGCTGCTGGGCCGCCGACAGCCCTGCGGCCGTGGCCGCCTGGGAGATGAACCGGCACTCGTGGCCGGAGATCGTCGTGGAGCGCTCGTCGGGGTATCCGATGCTGCCGACGACGCCGTCCAGGATGCCGGGGTAGGCGTTCGCGATGAGCAGCTGCTGCATGGTGCCGGCCGATCCGCCCCATCCCATGGTGAAGGCCGGCACGCCGAGCGTCTCGATGAAGTGTTCCTTGACCATCATGGCCGTCTCGGCGGACGTGACGTCGTTGCAGTTGTGCGCGTACACGTTGAAGGTCGCGCTGGCGACCGCGTAGCCACGGCTAAGCAACGTGTGGTCGAGAACGCCGCCGGTGCTGGTGGCCTGGGTGTGGCCGATGCTGCAGGCACCACCGAAGGTGTAGACCAGCCGGTCGTTCCAGCCACGCGTGGTCGTCCACGGGCTCGGGGCCGGGGTGCCCGGCTGGTGCAGCATGGCGATCTCGTAGACCGCCCGGTTGATGGTGCCGCGTTCGATCCGTACGACGTAGGGGACGGTCCGGCCGGCCGTGGTGGTGGTGCTGGCCACATCGGCCGGCAGGGGACCGTCGGGCAGGTCGACGAAGCTGCCGGCGGTGCTGCGGTACCGGTAGCTGACCCGAGCCTCGGCCACGTGGCAGTTCTCGTCGACCGGGCCCAGGTTCCAGGGACTGCCCGAGGCGGTGCAGAACAGCGGGATGTGTGGCCCGGAGAAGACCGGGCCAGCGGCCGGATGGTTGACCACCGTCAGCGTGGCACCGGGCCGCTGCCAGCCCCACCGGTCGGCGCGGACCTCGATCCGGTTACGGCCCAGCTTCAGCCGGTCCACCAGGCCGAGCAGGGTCCACCTGTCGCCGACCGACCGGAAGCGGCTGGTCACGTCACGGCCGTCGAGGCGCACCGTCACCCGGTGCGGTGCGACGGTGCGCGGCACGGTCACGCGCACCAGCGCGTCGCCGCCGCTGACCATGTCCGCGCGGCCGGACACGACGGACACGTCGAAGCCGCGGTCGATGCCCTTGACGGTCGCCGCGGTGGCAGCGGCCGGCGCGGAGCCGCCGATCAGCGCGGTGGCGACGAGCGCGGTCAACGCCACCCGGAGTGGTCGGTGCCGCGCGTTCCTCCTCGATCGGTGGATGGGCATGGCAGGACCCCTTTCAGCCGGGGACGGACGGCTGGACCTCCTGGGTCGAAGGCACGGAGAGAACGTAATGCGAAAACTGATCGACAGTCAATGGAAGTGCAATGCATCGATGTTATGAGGTGGCCCTGGGCCGGGCTCGGCACGGATCTACGGTGCGGTCAGGCTGGTTCGAGCCGCTGGACGAGGTCCTCGAAACGCTTCTGGGCCAGCGGAGCCAACGCCTCGGAGATGCCCAGGAACATCGCCCGCGCCTCGGCGCGCGGGAACGACGGGGGCAGGAAGTCGACCGGCAGGTCAGGGTCGGCACCCACCAGCGCCCGCCAGTCGCTCACCAGCTCGGTACGCGCGACGAGCGCCTCCGCCGCCGGCACCCCGCCGGCCTCGGCCCGACCGGCCAGGTCGCGGTATCGGTGCAGGAAGTCCCGGTACCCGGCGGCCACCTCGTCGATCCGCCAGGCGGCCTCCAGCCGTGCCCGGCCGTCCGGCAGCAACTCCAGGTCCGTGGAGCGCAACAGCACCGCGTCGGTGACGCCGAGTTCGCTGAGCTGCTCGCGTGCCTCGTGGAGCCGGTCGTGCGGCGTGACCCAGGTGGCGTCGTACAGCGGCCAGAACGTCAACCAGCGCAACCGGGCCCGGATCAGCCGCCGCTGGTTCGCGTCCTCCAGCGGCACGGTGAACGCGATGAGCGTCCAACTGCCGTCCCAGGTGCTCTCGTCGGTGCTGGCGAAGATGCGCCGGGCACCCCGCTGAAGGATGTGCCACGCCGGCTCGGTCAACCGGTAGCTGGTCCGCCGGCCCTCCTTGGTCCGGTGCAGCATGCCCCGCTGGGTCAGCCGGGCGAGCGTGGCGCGGGCGTTGGCGGGCGCGATGCCGAAATCGGCGAGGACCGCCACCAGACCCCCGGACGGCAGCGGCGCGCGACCGGCGTGCCAGTGATCTCCGAGCAGGGTCACCAGCAGACGCTGGGCCCGGGCCCGCCCGACCGCCGCCCGCTCCGGCGGCGAACCCGGCGGCGACAGCTCGCCCAGAGCGTCGCTCACCACGACGGCGCCCCGGTGCGGGGTTGGCCAGAGCGCATCAACACCCGGTCACGTTACTGCGCCGGATGACCGGGCGGTATCGCTCACCCGGCAGACCGCCGTGACCCGTACGAGGTGCCGAGGGATCGGGAGATCGTCCGACCGGCCGCCTGAACCAGCGGTGCCAGCGCGACCGGGTCCGCCCGGTGCTGGGCGACCACGAGTGAGATCGCGGCGACCACCGCGCCCTCGGGCCCGTAGATCGGCGCGGCGACCGAGAGGGCGTCCATGGTGACCTGCCGGTCGCTGATCGCGTACCCGGTGCGGCGCACCTCGGCCAGCCCGCGTCGCAGCCGCCCGGGATCGGTGATGGTCAGCGGGGTGTACCGCTCCAACGGCGCTGCCAGCACCTGTTCCTGCACCTCGGCCGGCGCGTACGCGAGCAGCACCAGCCCGACGCCGGTGGCGTGCAGCGCGAAGCGGCCACCGACCCGGGTGAGCACCGGCACCGCGTGCCGCCCGGCGATCCGCTCGATGAAGACGAGTTCGACGTCCTGCCGGACGGCGAGCTGGACGTTCTCGTGGGTGACCTCGTACAGGTCCTCCAGGGTCGGCAGTGCCAGTTCGCGCAGCCCGAGCCCACGGGGAGCGAGGGAACCGACCTCCCACAGCCGCAACCCGATCCGGTACCGCCCGTCGTCACCGCGCTCCAACGCGCCCCAGGCGACCAGCTCGGCGACCCGGCGGGACGCGGTGGGCAGCGGCAGTTCGGCCCGCCGGGCCAGCTCGCTGAGGGTCAGCGCCGGGCTGGCCGGGGTGAACGCGTCGAGCAGGGCCAGCACCTTGCTGGTGACCGACCGTCCGGGCTGCGCGTCCACCCCGCCATCATGCCGACCCCGGCCCGCCGGTCACAGCTCCAGCGTCAGTCGGGGCGTGACGGACCGCGACACACAGATCATCATGGTGTCGCCGACGGCCCGCTCGGCCTCGGTGAGCAGGCTGTCCCGGTGCTCCGGCACACCGTCCAACACCGGGGTCTCGCAGGTGCCGCAGGTGCCCTCCCGGCACGAGGAGAGCACCTGCACGCCGGCCGCCTCCACCGCCTCCAGGATCGACGTGCCCGGCGGCACGGTAAGCGTCCGGCCGCTGAGAGTGAGTTCCACCTCGACGGGGGCGTCCACGGCCTCGGTGGGGGCCAGCGGGGTGAAGCGCTCTACGTGCAGGGCCCCGGGAGGCCAGGTCCGGCAGCGTTGCTCCACCGCCGCGATCAACGCCTCCGGCCCACAGCAGTAGACCAGCCCGTCCGCCGGCCGCCCGAGCAGCTCGTCCAGGTCGAGCAGGCCGGTCTCGTCTTGCGGATACAGGCCCACCCGGTCGCCGTACTTCTCCCGCAGGGCGTCGGCGAAGGCCATTGTGGCGCGGCTGCGTCCGCCGTACACCAGGCGCCAGTCGGCGTCGGCGGCGTCGGCGGCGGCGACCATCGGCCTGATCGGGGTGATGCCGATGCCACCGGCGATGAACAGGTAGCGCGGCGCCGCCACCAGCGGGAAGTTGTTCCTCGGCCCGCGCACCCGGACGGTCGCGCCCGGGGTGAGACGCTCGTGCACGTGCCGTGAGCCACCGCGCCCCTGCGGCTCCAACTGGACCGCGACCCGCAGGGTGGCCCGGTCGGCCGGGTCGCCGCAGAGCGAGTACTGGCGCACCAGCCCGGGCCCGAGTTCCAGGTCGAGGTGGGCACCCGGCGACCAGGCGGGTAGGTCCCCGCCGTCGGGGCGACACAGGCCCAACACGTCGACACCCGTCGCCGCCCGGTCCCGCTCGGCCACCACCAGCTCCACGCCGTCCAGGTCGTCGGCGGTCATGCCGCCACCGGCGTCCGGGTCGGTGCGGCGTGCGGGCTCGGCGCGACCACCTCCGGCGGTTGATGACCGTACGGGTGGGCGAGCAGCCACTCCCACAGCTCGACCGGTTCCTCGGCGACGCGCTCGGCACCGCAGTGGCAGATCCCGCGCAGTGTGTCGGTGCCCGGCATCCAGTGGATCCGGTAGATCCGGTCGCCGGTGAGCATGCTGGCCGGCTCGGTCATCGGGGTGCCCCCACCGTCCCCGCCTCGACCATCCGCGCGATCAGCCGTCGGGCGGCGAGCCCGCCGGTGTCGATGTTGATGCTGAGTTCCTGGTACTTGTCCGGCTCGGAGGCGATCACCTGCTCCAGGATGTTCAGCGCCGTCACGTCCTGCATGACCACCGTGCGGTTGCTCTGGTGCAGGTACTCGCTCACCGACTCGTCGTCGATGGCGAAGTCCCGGGCCACCGCCCAGAAGTCGTAGGTGGTGTGCTCCGTCGACGGCGTGATGGCGTACACGATCTCGGCGTGGAAGGCGTCGCTGTCCTCGCCCTCGGCCGGCGGGTAGAGGCCCTGCGGCGCGATCCGGCTGTGCAGCAGGTACAGGCACGGCGGGTGGTACTCGATGTCCTGCCAGCGGGTGATCCGGCCCTGGATCCCTGTCGACTTGGCGTAGAACGGCGGGCACTCGGCGTCGTCCATGTGCCGGCTGACGTAGACGATGCCCCGCTCCTCGTCGACTTCGGTGGTGATCGGCGTGTTAGCCACCTCCGGCGTGCCGATGTAGCCGCCGTGCAGGTAGGTCTCGTGGGACAGGTCCATCAGGTTGTCCACCAGCAGGCTGTAGCGGGCGTTCAGCGGCTCCATCCCGCGGACGACCGCGTACCGGGGGTCGTCCAGCCAGGGCGCGCGGGGAATGGTGGTCGGGTCCGCGCGGTCCCGGTCGCCGATCCACACCCAGATCAGCGAATCCTGCTCCACCACCGGGTAGGCGGCGACCCGCGCGGTACGCGGGATACGTTGCTGACCGGGTACGAAGACGCAGGTGCCGGTCTGGTCGTAGGTGAAACCGTGGTAGCCGCAGACGATGGTGTCGCCGTCCAGTCGGCTCTCGGAGAGCGGATAGCGGCGGTGCACGCACCTGTCGGCCAGCGCCACGGCCTCCCCGGACTCGGTGCGGTAGAGCACCAGCGGCTCACCCAGCACGGTGCGGGCGAGCAGATCCCGCCCCACCTCGCTGCTGTAGGCCGTCACGTACCACTGGTTGCGGGCGAACGCCATCGTGACCCAACCTCTCTCGGGACGGGAGCGGGGTGCGGTCGGATGATCCCGTGATCCGACCGCTGATCGGCAGCGTCTATTTCACTCAGTGAAAGGCCGTGCGGCCTTTCGCCGGTCGCCGCGACGCTGCGATGATCGTCGGCGTGACGGGGGTCGAGGAACCAGTGCGTACGGATGCATCACCCCGCCCGGACGAGGGCGGCCTGGGGGGCCGGTTCTGGCGGCTCTGGTCCGCCTCGGCGGTGTCCAACCTGGCGGACGGGATCGTCAAGATCGCGCTGCCGTTGGTCGCCGTCGGCTACACCCGCTCACCGGTGCTGGTGGCCGGGGTCGCCACCGCGTTCAGCCTGCCCTGGCTGCTGTTCGCGCTGCCGGCCGGCGCCCTCGCCGACCGGCTCGACCGGCGTCAGGTGATGCTCGCCGCCAACGCCCTGCGCGCGGTTGTCGTCGGCGGGCTGGCGCTCGCGGTGGCCTTCGACGCCGGGTCAATCTGGCTGCTCTACCTGGTGGCGCTCGGTCTCGGCATGGCCGAGACCCTCTACGACACCTCCGCCCAGTCGATCCTGCCGCAGGTGGTCACCCGCGACCAGCTACCCCGGGCCAACGGCCGACTGGCCGCCGTGGAACTCGCCGCCAACCAGTTCGTCGGCCCACCACTCGCCGGCTTCCTGGTCGCCGCCGGGGTGGCCCTCGCGCTCGCCGGGCCGGCGGTGCTGTGGGCGCTGGCCGTCGCCGCGCTGCTCCTGGTCACCGGCCGGTTCCGGATCGAACGCGACACCCCGACGACGATGCGCGCCGACATCGCCGAAGGGCTACGTTTCCTGTGGCGGCACCGGCTGCTGCGCACCCTGGCCACGATGGTCGGGACCAGCAACTTCATCACCAGCGGCATCTTCGCCGTGCTGGTGCTCTACGCGGTCGGCCCCGACTCGCCTATCGGCCTCACCGAACCCGGGTACGGCCTCCTGCTCACCACCATCGCCGCCGGCATCGTGCTCGGCTCGATCGCCACCGCACGGATCGAACAGCGGCTCGGGCGGTCCCGCACCCTGGCGCTTTCCGTGCTGGCGATGGCCGCCGTCGTCGGCGTACCGGCACTGAGCATCAACCCGTACGTGATCGGCGCGGTCTTCTTCGTCGGCGGAATCCTGCTCGCCACCTGGAACGTCATCACCATCTCGCTACGCCAGCGGATCACCCCGGACCGGCTGCTCGGCCGGGTCAACAGCGGCTACCGAATGCTGGCCTGGGGAAGCATGCCGGCCGGCGCGCTGGTCGGCGGTCTGCTGGCCGAGGTCTTCGGCCTCCGCGCGGTCTTCGCCATCCTGGGCCTGCTGACGTTGACCCTGCTGCTCGGCATGTTCGTGGTCACCGACGCCAACATCGACGCCGCAGAGAGAGACGCCACCGAACGCGACGCCGCCGACTGACCGTGCCGACACAGCCATCCTGGGCCTGCGTGCATGACGATGTGATTGAGGGGTTCTCGGGGTGTCGCTCACCGGCTGGTTAGCCTGTCCACAGTGCGCCATCTGTATCGCACTGGGCACCGCGTACCGGCTGGGGGACCAGCGGATCGGCTATTTCCAGGACGGTTACAGCGTCAACTCCGACCAGCCGGAGTTGACCCGAGCGTTGTGGAAGTTCCTGGCCGACCACGCCACGCACCCCCTGCGGGTGCTGCTGCCCGACACGCCGGGCTATGACGACTTGGACCAGTTCCGGGAAATCGGCGGCGACGAGCGGGGCGACGTCTCCTTCGCCAAGTACCTCGACGGGTGGCCCGGCTGACTCCAGGCCCAACCCCGTCACCGCCCGGCACGGCACCCAGTACAAGCGCCGGCCGTAGTCAGTGGCCCTGCGGATAGGACAACAAGGGGGAAGTTGTCGTCTCGAAGCGAACGGAGACGACAACAACAGGGAAGTTGCACAGACGAATAGCCAAGCGCTAGGCCCGGGGCCGCAAAGGGCGACGACAAGCAGAAGCGATGGCAACCCAAGATGGAGCGCGACCTATCATCCGGTGCTTGACTGTAAATCCCGTCGCGAAAGCTGCAGAGGTTCGAATCCCCTCCCCGCCAAGAGGTGCACGAAGGGTCCCTGACCCGCAGAAAAGCCGGTCAGGGACCGTTCTTGTTGGTCCCGCTGGGTCTCACTCCGGGCGGCTGCATCTCACCGATCGTGTCGATACGTGTCGCCATGATCACCTGTTTAGCCACCCCCAGTTCTAGGTCTGGCTGGGCTGCGTGCCGGCTTCGGGCTTCCTTGGAGCGGGCGGTCGAGACGGTGAAACCTCGGCCTCCTCGACCGGCACCCCCTGTACAACGTCAGAGAGTTCCGGGTTTTCGGCAGAGTCGGTGATCTGGATCCGGCAAATCGCGGGACGCGCTCCGGTGCCGCGAACCCGCTTCACGAAGTCGCGTAGGTTTACCTTGCTGAAGCTCGGCAGCCCTAGCGGTACTGGCCGGTCCCTCTGAACGCCGATTGCATAAACCACCACTTCGGGAGCTTTCTCGGCTACTTGCACGAAGGCTGGGTCAATGCCCTGCACGGCTCGAAGAAAGTTGTCGCGGTACACGGAGTCTCCGCGCAGGCTAAGCGCGGACACAAGACCCTGTGAAAAAAGGTGACTCAGTGTCTGGCTCTTCTTGTAATTCTTCACGTGGATCAAAAAACCGTCGCGATGAAGCAGATCGCATGCTTCGATTTCATCGCCATCTTCCGACCGGATCTTGACCTTATCGAGGATGATGGTCGCATCCGAGTGGGCGTCCTGGAAGTCGTCATTGTATGAACCCTCTGCTCTTCCGTTCTTCCATGGAGGCGGGTTGAGGGCATCTGTTAGGTCGTCGACCTTACTCAGGTCTTCATCGAGCTTGCGTGTGTATGCCTCATTCAAAGCAAACCATCGGCCGAGTGTGAGAATAAAGCGCCGATCTTCGTTGCCCGACTCGAATATTAGCCAGTGGCGTAGCGGCATGTATGGACTCTTGGCCTCGCCTTCATTGTCGAACGCCATCAGCTTGACGTTGTCGAGGGATCGTGCCGTTAGTCGCCCCCTAAGCTCGCTGAGTGCAGCTCGTACGCCTGTAATAGAAGGCTCCAGCAGTAGCGTTGTTCGTTCCCCTCTGTAGAGGCGGATCTCGTCTATCTCGTCTGTGGTCAGAGTGTCGGGGAAAGAGAACTCCAGTAAATGGTCCTGCAAGTTGCTCAACTCGTCGTCAAACTCAGCAAATCCATGGACGCCTCCGAAAAGTGCTTGTGCTAGATGGCGATCAAGCTGGGCCGTCTGCTCGCTCTTAACTCGGAGTGGCTCTAGGGAGTCAACGAATTTCAGCCCCTCGGTGGCTGTGCCAGCCTCAATTTCGTCGAGCATCCGGCTAAGTGTTCCTTGTATCTTTTCAAGGTCGGTGCGGGCACGGAAGGATATGGCATCCGTTGCGGCTACCGCGTCGACGTCGGCGAACTCGGCCCCGTTGCTCTCGTCTAGTGTTCCCGCTAAACGTCGAACGAATTCGCCTTCCAGCGCTCCAACATCAAGATCCTTCAGGTTGCCTCCGAGGGGTAGTTGCACAGCTTGTGCGCGATTCGACGCGCCTACTCTTCTGCTGCGGAATTCGCGGAGCGACTTAGGGCTCATGCGTCGAGCTGCGAACCGGAGGCCGAAATTCGCCTCGATTGCGCTCCACTCCAAGGCTGAGCTTCCATAACCAAAGCATACGGCGAACCGTCGGTTCTGAACCGGAAGAAAGATGACGAATCGATTCGACAGATTCTGTGCCTGGGAGAGTGCAGGGAAGATGGGTAAGAGGGCTTTGGCCCACGGGGGAACCTTTTGTTTTGGAGTGCTGAAATAGCCAACTGTTCCCTGTGGTGCTCCACCAGTTGGCTGCATTGGCAACATCGGTGTCTTGCCACCTTTGCGGTATGGAGCGCGTAGGGCGGCCTCGATTGTGGGCAGACCCTCACGTAACAGGTAGCAGTTGAAGCGGAGCTTGGGAGGGGCGGCGGCGGGCGTGGCTTCTGGCTCCATGAACAGGTGGTACCACGTTATGTGATCGTGGCGGAATGAGTGGTTTGGTGGATTGAGGTGACTTCAGGTTGCTACGGCGCGTCCGCACGTCGTCTCGTAGCTACCCCTCTAGCTCGCGTGGCTGCCACTTTCAGTCGGGATGTCCACCGGGCGGAGGTAGAACCACCGGCCCACCTTGGTCGTACCTCCGCCTGGCATCACTCAACCCCGAGTTGTGCCAGGTAGATCTTCTAGATTGAGGAGGGCGGCGGCCTAGTGTCGGAATCCCGTCACTCGACCTGCGGCAGGCGGCCTCAATCCTTCGTCGCGCGGCCTGCTCTTGGCCGTCGACGCACTTGGCGTGAACCCGCATGAGGAGGTGGACGCTGTGCCCGGCCCATTCGGCGACCTGGTTAGCGGGTGTCCCAGCATTGAGCCAGAGCGACACGGCGGCGTGCCGTAGGTCGTACGGTCGCCGGCCCGCGGCGAGCGTTGCTGGGCCGGCGTAAGAGTTCCTAACGAAATGATGGTGGGCGTGTCCTCGGGACGTGAGGGTCGTTCTGTCTGAACGTGAGGAGGGGTGAGCAGCCGCCGTGGATCGTCTCGGACGAGTTGTGGGCCGAGATCGCGCCGCTGCTGCCGCCCCGAGCACCGCGTAGGCACCGGTTCCCGGGCCGAAAGCCTCTCGATGATCGGAAGGTGTTGTGCGGGATCCTGTTCGTGCTCTACACCGCGATCCCGTGGGAGTACCTGCCCCAGGAGCTTGGGTTCGGGTCGGGCATGACGTGCTGGCGCAGGTTGCGGGACTGGAATGATGCTGGTGTCTGGCAACGACTGCATGAGGTTCTGCTCGGCAGACTGCGGGCCGCTGGGCAGTTGGACATGTCTCGGGCGGTGATCGACGGCTCTCACGTTCGGGCGCTCAAGGGCGGCCCAAAACCGGTCCGAGCCCGGTCGACCGCCGCAAGCCAGGCTCGAAACACCACGTCATCACCGACGCGGGCGGCATCCCTCTCGCCGTCAGCCTGACCGGCGGCAACCGCCACGACGTCACCCAACTGCTGCCCCTGGTCGACAAGGTCCCACGGATCAAGGGCATCCGCGGCAGGCCTCGGCAACGGCCCGACCGGATCTACGCCGACCGTGGCTACGACTTCGACAAGTACCGCCGCGAGCTCCGCACGCGCGGCATCACACCCGTCATCGCCCGACGCGGCATCGGCCACGGCTCCGGCCTCGGCACCCGCCGCTTTGTCGTCGAGCAGACCATCGCCCTGCTGCACTGGTTCCGCCGCCTACGTATCCGCTGGGAGATCCGCGACGACATCCACGAAGCGTTCCTCACCCTCGCCTGCGCCATCGTGTGCTGGCGCCGGCTGCAGCGCTCAAAGAGTTAGGAGCTCTAAGTACCGCGGCCAGCGATAACGCTGGAGAAATTAGTCCTACGAAGCAACGTCTTGTCTCTATGGTCACTTCCAAATGTCGAGGCCGCAGGCTAGGGTGGCTGAAACTGTAAGGGTGGTTGTGCGTAAGCTAACTGTGGGAGCTGAATAATTGTGCGGCTAACTAGGATTGCATTCAACGGTTACAGGCGACTTGTAGATACGGGCTGTAACGTCGACAGTAAACTTGTTGCGTTTCTCGGGCCAAATGAGGCTGGCAAGAGCTCGATACTTCATGCCTTAGAGTGGTGGTCAAGCGGCGGTAAGCTTAAAGCGCGAGACTTGGCGCGAAGTCAGGTGATCGGCGATAGCGACCCCGTGGTTACGCTAACGTTCATCTTAGATGACGCGGATGTAGCCGAGATTAGGAAGCGTTACATATTGGTGGCACCGAACACGCAGTATCGTGTGCATCGGGCGTCTTCGGGGAAGCGTCTCCATGGTTTCAGCCCAACACTGGAAAGAGACTGGACGGGGCTGCGTGATCTGGCGGTTTCTATAGCGGGTGAAGTCGACAAGCTGACGGCTAGGGGCACATCTGACGCCGAGCAGAACTTGCGATCGAAGGTTGCCACCTTGCTTTCGCAGGTAATGAAGAGGAAGGAGTTGGGTTCAAGGGGGATTTCAAGCGTTGGATTAGATGCTGACGAGCACGCCGCGATAGCTGCACAAAGCCCTTCCCTGGTTTTGCAACTCACGGAGTTATTGAACCTCCTTGGAAAGACTCCCTTCACGCTCGCGCGAGAGGCTCTGATCCCTCGGCTGCCGAAGATTGTTCTTTACGAGGGTGGAAATCGTTCACTTGAAACGCGATACGACTTGAACGACCTCGTTCCGCCTAGCCAAGCGCCGGAGCCGATCGTCAATCTCTTGGCTGTTGCAGAGGTGGACGTCGATACGCTCGTCGGGGCAGCTAAGGAGAACGACACGTCACGGGTTGCAACCATCTGTAAGGGCGCGAATAGGCGCCTTCGCCGCAAGCTGCAGCCAACATGGCAGCAGAAGCAGCTTAGCCTCCGACTGGAGTCGGAGGGGGGCGCGCTGCTAGTCCTAGTTGACGAGTTAGACGATGATGGCAGCAGAACTACGCTCGACGAGCGGAGTGATGGGCTGCGAGCTTTTCTAGGCATGACGTGCTTCGTGCTCGCTCGTAGGCTGGAGACCGAAGCGTCGCCGGTGATCTTGCTTGCAGACGAAATAGATCGCCACCTACACTTTGACGCGCAGGCTGACCTTGTTGGTGTGCTGACGTCCCAAACCGAAATTCAGCAAGTTCTCTACACAACGCATTCGCCAGGCTGTCTGCCGCCGGACCTTGGTACGTCCGTCCGTCTTGTTGAGCCGGTCGTAGACGAGCCGGGTTCAAGCGTTATTCGAAGTAGCTTCTGGGGTACCTCGGTAATCGGATTCTCTCCGCTTCTTGTCGCGATGGGGGCAGGTGCTGCGGCCTTCTCCGCATGCCGAAGGGCCGTTCTTGCCGAAGGTGCAACAGAGATGATTCTGCTGCCGACCCTCCTGCGTCATGCGACCGGCCTTCCTCAGTTGCCGTATCAAGTTGCACCGGGACTATCGAGTCTCCGCCGAGATGGATTTGGGTTGGATGAAATTTCAGCCAAGATTGCCTACTTGATTGACGGCGACGAGGGCGGTAAAGCTAAAGCCAAGCTCCTATCTGGGTTGGGGGTATCGGAACGAATTATTGTCAGTCTCCCGGAGGGGAAGACCCTTGAAGACCTGCTCGATTCCGAAAAGTACGTTGAAGCCGTAATTGCGTTGCTTAGGGATCGACTGGTTGCCGTCGAAAACTTCGAGGTGGATGAGGGCAGGGCTGGAGCCCGGCCCCTCGTCAATAGGGTTGCAGATGCCTGTGCCCGGTTGGGTGCCGCGCCGCCGGGCAAGACGGCGGTAGCTAATTACCTCATTCAAGACCCAGCCAGGATTGTTCTAGCACAGGATGCGGAAGTTGTACTTGCCAATCTGCACGAAAACTTTTCAGAAATTCTAGGGTGTTGAGATTCGGTGCCTGCGCGATCGCGAATCGGCCGTTCGCGCAACAGCACCTGTTTGCAGAGGTTCTGACGGCGCAGCCGGGCCTGCGGTGTCGCGCCTCCCTCGCCTGCAGGGCTTGGGGCCACTCCAGGTCAATCAGGGGTACCGTCGGTGGTGGCGTGGTTGCCGGTTGTCGTGCTGGCTGCCTACCGAAGCTGATCGTTGGTCGAGAGGGATCGTTGTGCCTCGCCGAGCCATACCTGCTGACCCGTCGGTGGGTGAGCGCATCCGGGCCCGGCGCGAGTTGCGGGGCTGGAGCATCCGGTACGCCGCGAGTCGCGCGGGTATCTCGCATACTACGTGGTCACGTATCGAGCGCGGTGTGCAGCGTACGGACCGGTACATGGTGGTCGATCTGGCCGCTGCCCTGGAGTGTTCGGTTTTCGACCTCACCGGGCAGCCGTACACGCCGGCTGATCGGCAGCTTGATGGTGCGCGTATCGACGCGGAGCGGGTGTGGCGGGCGATGATGGCGCATCCGTTCGATGGCCCGTCGGTCATTGGGGCCGCCACTGTGGAGCAGGTGGCTCGGGAGTCCGCGCTGGTGCGGGATCTGTATGGCCGGTGCGACTACGCGGGGGCGCTGCGCCGCCTGGCGGATCTCGTGCCGGCCCTGCACGGCGTGACTGATCGGCGGTCGGCGTACCGGTTGATGGTGCCGGTGTACGGGGTGGCGATGGGTTCGTTGCTGAACGTCGGCTACTCGGCCCACGCCTGGTTGGCGGCGGAGCGTTCGGCCGAGGCTGCGCACCTGCTTGATGATCCGGTCGCGATGGGGGTGGCGGCGGCGAATCGGGCGCGGGTTTCGGCATACACCGGCGCGTATGGCCCGGCTCGGGCGTACTGCGATCGGGCCGGTGCGGACCTGGCGGGCAGCAGCGCGGATACCGCGTTGGATGTGCTCGGGTTCCTGCACCTGGCCCGCGCGCATCACCTCGCCGGCATGAAGGATCAGGCCGCCGCCGAGGATCACCTCGACGAGGCGGCGCGCATCGCTGCGTACACCGGGGAGACGACGAACTGGGATCTGTTGTGGGGGCCGAGCAACGTGGCGTTGTGGCGGATGGCCTACCTGCTCGACACCGGGCGTCCGCAGGAGGCGTTACGGGCGGCTGCCCAGGTGGCGGTCGGGGATCTGCCGGCGGTGCGGCAGGTGTACTACTGGCTGGACATGGCCCGCGCGATGGTGGCGGCTGACCGGGAGCGAGACGCGGTGCGGATGCTGCTGGCAGCCGAGCGGGTCGGCCCGCAGCACACCCGGTCATCGACGGCGGCTCGGGAGGTCGCGCGTGGGCTGCTGCGCCGAGGACTGGTCTCCATTGAGCTGCGGGGCCTGTGCGAGCGCATGGGAGTCTCCGCCCAGTAGTGGTGCGTAAGTGTGCCATCACGCACCGTGCTGTTCATAGCGTTCCGTTTAGGACACGACGGCAGGAAGCACCCGCTGCGCCGACTGTGTCCGTCGGGTGGCGGCGTCAACCCGAGCGCGACGCCTGACAGTCGCGCTGCCGGCGCCACCCGCAACCCGTGACGAGGGAGGCGGAACCTGTGGCGATTCGGTCCGAGCTGCGCGACATCATGCGATGGCTACTTCGGCGGGCCGACTCGCCCCCGCCGCCTGGAACGGGTCAGCGCCACCAAGCCGCCGAGCAGGCAGCGGCGCATCAGCGGCTGCTCGACCAAGCTCGGCGCTTGCGCGACACGCAGTGGCATCGCGAGCCGATCCAGACAACGCCGTACGTGCCGACGATGCGGGATCAGCGCACGATATGGAGCCAAAGGTGAGCCCAGCGCGGGCAGGTACTCCCGACGTGTCGCCTCCGAGCAGTCGGCGCGTCTCGTACGACGAGTACCTGTCGGCCACTGCGTTGACGTTTGCCCGAAGGCATCGGCCGGTCTGGTCCTGGCAGCGCTGGCGGCGCGTCTGCCGATGCGGTGCCGACCTGCCGTGCCGTGCCCGGCACCGGATACCGATCAACCGGGGTCACTGGCCGCAGGAGAGTGAGCAGTGACCGGCGGCCCGGAGCGAGTCATCCTCGCCGTGCACGTCCGAGGGTTCGACGGGATGTGTGTCGGCTGCCGGGCGTGGTGGTCGCGACTGGTCCCGTACCCCTACTGGCAGGTGGAGTGGGCGACCCGCCGGCAGGCCCGCGCGAGCGTCGCACGGTTCCTGGGCGGTGTGCGGTGACCACCCACGGCCCGGTGCTGCCAATCTGGAGCTGCGGCGGTTGCGACCTGCCCTGGCCGTGTCCGACCCGGCGGCGGGAGCTGCGCGCGGAGTACGCCGACGCTCCAGTGTCGTTGACGCTGTACCTCGGTGGCTATCTCGTCCAGGCCGCCGAGGACATGCCCTGGGCACCGGCCGGCGCACTGCACCGTCGCTTCGTTGGCTGGACCAGACAACCGCCGGAAGTACAGCAGCGGAGTACCGCAACGGTGCCAGCCAAACCAGACCGGGCCGGATGACCTCGGACGACGCCCGATCAGCCCGGCGTCCGGAGAGTCCCACACCGAACGGGTCAGTCGAACAGGACCACTGTGCGGGCGCCCTCGCCCCGGGCCATCCGGGCCAGCGCCTCCGGTGCCGCGTTGAGGGTGATCCGGTCGGTGACCAGGAAATCGAGGTCGAGGGTGCCGTCGAGCACCGCGCGGGCCAGCTCGGGGACGTCGCGGTCCGGGTCGGAGGAGCCGTACACCGAGGAGCGCAGCGTCCGGGCGGAGTGGAAGATCTCCAGGGCGCTGAGGGCGACCATGTCGTCCTTGCCGCCCATGCCGACCACGATGACCTGCCCGCCGCGGCGGGTGGCCCGCCAGGCGGCGCGGATGGTGGCGGCCCGGCCGACGCACTCGACCGCGTGGTCGACGCCCCGGCCGTCGGTGAGTGTCCGTACCGCGCGGCTGAGGGTGTCGTCGGCGAGCAGGAAGTCCGTGGCACCGGCGGCGTGCGCCAGCTCGGCCTTGGCGGGTGCGACGTCGACGGCGATGACGCGGGCGGCACCGGCGGCGCGGGCGGCGGCGACCGCGGAGAGGCCGACGCCACCCAGACCGATGACGGCGACCGAGTCGCCGGGTCGGACGTCGGCGGTACGGCGGATCGCGCCGACGCCGGTGAGCACCGCGCAGCCGAGCAACGCGGCGGTGGCAAAGGCAGGTCCGGCGGCACGGCGACCACGGCGTGCTGCGGCACCACCACCTGCTCGGCCAGTGCGCCGAGGCCGAGGGTGACGTGCAGTGGCTCGCCGTCGATGGTGTGCCCGACGGTGGCGGCGGGGGTGCCGGAGCGTTCGCAGAGCCACGGTTCGCCGTGCCCGCAGTACCAGCAGACCCGGCACGGGGGAGCCCAGTCGAGCACCACGTGGTCGCCGACGGCGATCCGGTCGACGTCGGCGCCGACCTCGACCACCACGCCCGCGGCCTCGTGGCCGAGCAGCAGCGGGTACGGCGCGGCGATGGTGCCGTCGACCATGGACAGGTCGGAGTGGCAGACGCCGGCCGCCCGGACCGCGACTCGTACCTGCCCGGGGCCGGTGGCGGGCAGCTCGACCTTTTCCACCCGGGGCGGCGTGCCGACGCCCCGGACCACCAGGCCCCTCACCGTTGGATCGCCTTCACTTCGCAGAACTCCTCCAGCCCGTGTACGCCCAGCTCGCGGCCGAGGCCGGACTGCTTGTAGCCGCCGAACGGGGCGAGCGGGTTGAACGGTGCGCCGTTGATGTCGACGGCACCGGTACGCAGCCGGCGCGCCACCCGCAACGCCCGCTCCTCGTCGCCGGACCAGACCGCGCCGGCCAGCCCGTAGCGGGAGTTGTTGGCGACCCGTACCGCGTGGTCGTCGTCGTCGACCGGGATGACCGCCAGGACCGGCCCGAAGACCTCCTCCTGCGCGAGGGCGCTGTCGGGGTCGACGTCGGCGATGACGGTGGGGGCGACGAACCAGCCCCGCTGCGGGACGGGGGCGTCCAGGCCGCCGGCCACCAGCCGGCCGCCGTCGGCCAGGCCCCGGGTGATGTGGTCGCGTACCCGGTCCCGCTGCTGGGCGGAGACCAGCGGGCCGAGCCGGGTGGCCGGGTCGAGCGGGTCACCGAGCTGGTAGCCGTCGGTCGCCTTGGCGGCCAGGTCGAGGGCCTCGTCGTAGCGGTTCCGGTGCACAAGCATCCGGGTCCAGGCGGTGCAGGTCTGTCCCGAGTTGAGGAAGGCGTTGCCGACGCCCACCTTGACCGCGCTGGCCAGGTCGGCGTCGTCGAGGACCACGTTCGCCGACTTGCCGCCCAGCTCCAGCGACACCCGGGCGATCCGGTCGGCGGCCAGGTGGGTGATCCGCCGGCCTGTGGCGGTGGAGCCGGTGAAGGAGACCAGGTCCACGCCGGGATGGCCGGCGAGCGCCTCGCCGACCACCGGCCCGGTGCCGGTGACCAGGTTGACCACGCCGGGCGGCAGGCCGGCCTCGTCGATGGCGTCGAAGAGCAGGTACGCGGTCAGCGGGGTCAGTTCGCTCGGCTTCAGCACCAGCGTGCAACCGGCGGCCAGGGCGGGCGCCAGCTTGGCGACGATCTGGTGCAGCGGATAGTTCCACGGGGTGATCGCGCCGACCACGCCGACGGGTTCGCGTACCACAAGGGAGTTGCCCACTGTCTGCGGCGCGGGCGGGTGCGCGGCCAGGTCGACGTAGGTGCCCAGGACGGTGAGCGGCAGCCCGGCCTGGACCCGGGTGGCGACCTTCAGCGGGGTGCCGAGTTCCGCGGCGACGGTGTGCGCGATGTCGTCGGCGCGGGCGGTCAGGGCGGCATGCAACCGGTCGAGGTGGGCGGCCCGGTCGGCGGGGTCGGTCGCCGCCCAGCCCTCGAAGGCGGCCCGGGCGGCGGTCACGGCCCGGTCGACGTCGCCGGCCGTGCCGGCCGGGACGGTGCCGATGACCTCCTCGGTCGTCGGGTTGTGCACCTCAAGCGACTGTCCGCCGGCCGCGCGCACCCAGCGTCCGTCGAGGTAGAAGTCGGTCCGTACGGATTCCATGGGCTCCTCACCTCGGCTAAAACTAGCGGTGCAAGTTTGGACTCTAGTACGCCGAGCCGGCCGGCGGGAGGGGTGGCAGCGGGCCGACGATGCGTTCGTAGGTGTGCGACAGCCCGTCGATTAGTGCTTCCAGGCCCAGCGCGAAGGCGCCCTCGTCGACCTGGTGCTGGTGCTTGGCGAGGCGGTGGGCCTGGCTCAGGTGCGGGTACTGCTCCGCGTAGAGCCCCGGATCCTTCACGAAGCCCTGAGCGAAGGAACTGAGCGCGGAACCCATCACGAAGTAGCGCATCAGCGCGCCGATGTGCGTCGCCCGGGCGGGTGGCCAACCCGCCGCGACCAGCCCGCCGTAGACGGCGTCGGCCATCGCCAGTGCCGCCGGGCGTCGGCCCGGGCCCCGGGCCAGGTGCGGCACGATGTTCGGGTGGGCGGCGAGGGCGGCCCGGTAGGAGTGGCCCCAGCGGCGCAGCGCCTCCCGCCAGTCCACCTCGGCGAAGAACGACACGTCGACCTGGCCGGTGATGCTGTCCGCGACCGCGTCGAGGATCTCGTCTTTGGTGCCGAAGTGGTTGTAGAGCGAGGGTCCGCGCACGCCGAGCGCGGCGGCGAGCCGGCGGGTGGAGAACGCGTCGAGCCCGTCGGCGTCGATCAACGCGGCGGCGGCCTCGACGATCCGCTCCCTGCTGAGCAGGGCCTGTCGCGGCCGGGGCATGGGTGTCCTCCTTCGGGTGGGTGGCTCGCCGGGAACTTTGCCACACCGGGGTCTGGACAGCTTAAAACTTGCACCGCTAGTTTACTGCCATGGACCTTCACCTCTCCGCCGAGCAGGTCGCGGTCCGGGCGCTCGCCGCCGACTTCGTCAACCGCGAGGTGGTGCCGCACGCGGCGGCCTGGGACCGGCGCGAGGCGGTCGACCCCGGCATCGTCGGCAAGCTCGGCGAGGTCGGCTTCCTCGGCCTCACCATCGCCGAGGAGTACGGCGGATCCGGCGGCGACCACCTCGCGTACTGCCTGGTGCTTGAGGAACTCGGCCGGGGTGACTCCGCAGTCCGGGGCATCGTGTCGGTCTCGCTCGGCCTGGTCGCCAAGTCGATCGCCACCCACGGCACCCCGGAGCAGCGCGAACGGTGGCTGCCCGCGCTCTGCTCCGGCACCGCGCTCGGCTGCTTCGCGCTCACCGAACCGGACAGCGGCTCGGACGCGGCGGCGCTGACCACCCGGGCGGTCCGCGACGGTGACGACTGGCTGCTCTCCGGTCGCAAGACGTTCATCACCAACGGCACCACCGCCGACGTGGCGCTGCTCTTCGCCCGTACCGGCGGCCCGGGCCACCGGGGCATCACCGCGTTCCTGGTGCCGACCGACAGCCCCGGCCTGAGCCGGTCGGAGATCAAGGGCAAGCTGGGCCTGCGCGGGCAGGCCACCGCCGAACTCGTTCTCGACGCCGTCCGGGTGCCCGACACCGCCCGGCTCGGCGAGTGCGGCGCCGGCTTCAAGCTGGCGCTGGCCACCCTCGCCAAGGGACGCATGTCGGTCGCCGCCGGCTGCGTCGGCATCGCCCAGGGCTGCCTGGACGCCGCCGTCGACTACGCCGGAACCCGCACGCAGTTCGGCAAGCCGATCGCCGGCCACCAGCTCGTGCAGCAACTGCTCGCCGGTATCGCGGTCGACACCGCCGCCGCGCGGCTGCTGGTCTGGCGGGTCGCCGACCTGATCGACCGGGGCCAGCCGTTCGCCACCGAAGCGTCGATGGCCAAGCTGTTCGCCAGCGAGGCCGCCGTCCGCGCGGCCAACGACGCCATCCAGGTCTTCGGCGGGTACGGCTACATCGACGAGTACCCGGTCGGCAAGTACCTGCGCGACGCCCGCGTCGCCACCCTCTACGAGGGCACCAGCCAGATCCAACAGTTACTCATCGGGCGGGCGCTCACCGGCGTCAACGCCTTCTGAATTCGGGAGAGGAACCGTGAGCACATGGACTTCGGGCTGTCCGACGAGGAACGGGCGATCCGCGACACCGCCCGCGACTTCATCACCCGCGAGGTCATGCCGCTGGAGCAGGAGCTGCTGCGCCGCGAGCGAGCCCACCAGCCCGGCCTGGAACGCTCCGAGCTGAGGGAGTTGCAGCTCAAGGCCCGCAAGTTCGGCTTCTGGGGGTTGGCCACGCCAGCGGAGTACGGCGGCATGGACCTGCCGGCCGTCGTCCAGTCGCTGATCTGGACGGAGATCGGCCGCACCTTCGTGCCGTTCCGTTTCGGCGGCGAGGCGGACAACATCCTGTTCCACGCCACCGCCGAGCAGCGGCAGGAGTTTCTGCTGCCCACCATCGAGGGGGAGCGGAACTCCTGCTTCGCCATCACCGAGCCGGGTGCCGGCTCCGACGCCGCCAACATCCGGTTCCGGGCCCGCCGCGACGGCGACGACTGGATCCTCAACGGCGAGAAGACCTTCATCACCGGCGGCAACGAGGCCGACTTCGCCATCGTCATCGCGGTCACCGACCCCGAGCGCGGAGCCCGCAACGGCGGGGCGACCGCGTTCCTGGTGGACCGGGCGATGGGCTGGCGGTCGGAGTTCATCCCCACCATGGGCGAGGGCGGGCCCGCCTCGCTGTTCTTCGACGACGTACGGGTGCCGAACCGCAACATCCTCGGCGAGGTCGGGCAGGGCTTCACCCTGGCCATGCAGTGGATCGGCAAGGGGCGCTACACGATCCCCTCGCACGCCGTCGGCATCGCCGAACGCGCGCTGCGGATGGCCATCGACCACGCCAACACCCGGGAGACCTTCGGGTCAAAGATCGGCACCAACCAGGCCATCCAGTGGATGATCGCCGACTCGGAGACCGAACTTGAGGCGGCCCGCTGGCTGATCCTGCGCGCCGCCTGGACGGTCGACGCCGGTCTGGACCCGAGGCACGCCTCCTCGATGGCGAAGCTCTACGGCGCCGGGATGGTCAACCGGGTGGTCGACCGGGTCATGCAGATCCACGGCGGGATGGGCTACACCCGCGAGCTGCCGATCGAACGCTGGTACCGGCAGGTGCGGCTGTATCGGATCTTCGAGGGGACCGACGAGATGCAGCGCCTGATCATCGCCCGCGACCTGCTGCGCGGTTACACGAAGCTCGGAGGGCACCTGGGATGAGAAGCTTCGCCAGCCTCGACGAGTTGGCCGCCGCGGTCGGCGAACGACTCGGCCCCGGTCCGTGGTTCCCCATCGACCAGCGTCGGGTGAACCTGTTCGCCGACGCCACCGACGACCACCAGTGGATCCACCTCGACCAGGAACGGGCGGCGGCCGGGCCGTTCGGCGGCACCATCGCCCACGGCTACCTGACCCTCGCCCTGCTGCCCGCGCTGGTCGGCCGCCTGTACCGGGTGGACGGGGTGCGGATGGGGGTCAACTACGGCCTCAACCGGGTCCGCTTCCCCGCACCGGTACGCGTCGGCAGCTCGGTGCGGGTCGTCGCGACGATCGACCAGGTCAGCCCGTTCGAGGGCGGGGCGCAGCTGGTGGCCACGGTGACCGTGGCGGGCGACGGCGGTGGCAAGCCGGTCTGCGTGGCCGAGACGGTCAGCCGGCTGTACGCGGACCCGCCCCGATGACCGCGCTCTCCCCGGCGACCGTGCTGGCCGGTTCCGCCGACCGGCACGCCGACACCGTCGCCGTGATCGACGGCCGGGTTCGGGTCACGTACGCCGAACTGTGGTTGGAGGCCCGCTGTTACGGCGCCGGGCTGCGGGCCGCCGGGGTGCGCGGCGGTGACGCGGTGGCCCTGCTCGCGCCGAACGTGGTGGATTTCCCCCGCGTCTACTTCGGTGCCCTCGCCGCCGGTGCGGTCGCCGTACCGGTCGGCGTACCGGTCGGTCCGCAGGCCGTCCAGCTGGCCCGGGAGGCGCGGCTGCTGGTCTGCCACACCTCGCACCTGGCCGCCGGGCGGCGGATCAGCGCACGGGCCGGCGTCCCGCTGCTCACGGTCGGTCCGAGCCGGGGCCCGTCCGACGTGCCCCGGTTGGAGGATCTCGGCGACGTCCCACCCGGACGGACCGGCGGGTTCGCGGACACCGACCTCGACCCCGCCGGCCGGACCGAGGTCGACCCGGACGACACCGACGTGGTGCTCGGTTGCCTGCCGCTGGGCGGCCGGTTCGGTCAGGCCATCACGCTGACCGGCACCTTCCGGGCGGGAGCGACCCTGGTGCTGCTGGGCCGCTTCACCGGCCCGGCGGCGCTGGATCTCATGCTGCGCGAACAGGTCACCGTCTTCCACGGCACGTCGGCGATGTACGCGGCGCTGCTCGACGCGGCCCGGGGCCGGGATTCGCTGCCCCGGCTGCGCCGCTGGGTCAGCCGGGCTCCCCTGCCACCGTCCCTGCGCCAGCGCTTCACCAGCACCTTCGACACGGTCGTCCACGTGGCGGAGGGGGAGCGCGACTCGTCCGGGCGGCCGGATGCGTCCACCGGCCGGGGGCGTACCGCCCGGCGGCTCCGCTCGCGTCGACTGGGCTGCCGCGGCGGGCGGCACCGGCGGGGGCCCGGAGGCTAGTGCGGTGGCCCGCAGCGGTCGCCGGGTCGGGCCCGACGGCGAGTGGTGGTTCGATCCGCGACCGGTCCGGCCGAGGTGTCGGTGCTGCGGTGCGGTTCCGATCGCCGTGCGGGCCGTCCCGGCGCCATCGCCTACGATTCGCCCATGATCCGAGACGAGCCGGCGGGGGGCGAGGTGCGGCTGCGCCCGATGACGGCGGACGACGCCGAACGGGTACTGGCGATCTACCAGGCCGGGCTGGACGGCGGGAACGCGAGCTTCGAGATCGTCGCACCGACCTGGGGCGACTTCGACGCCGGCCGGCTGCCGGCGCACCGGCTGGTCGCGGTCGACGGGGACGGGCCGGTCATTGGGTGGATCGCCGTGTCGCCCACCTCAGCGCGGGCGGTCTACGCCGGGGTGGTGGAGCACTCCGTCTACGTCGACCCGGCCGCGCAGGGGCGGGGAGTGGCCCGGCTGCTGCTCGACGCGCTTATCGAGTCGACCGACGCGGCGGGCATCTGGACGATCCAGTCCGGTGTCTTCCCGGAGAACACCGCCAGCCTGGCGCTGCACCGGCGGGCCGGTTTCCGGGTGGTCGGCACCCGCGAGCGGGTGGGCCGCCACCACGGCCGCTGGCGCGACGTCGTCCTGCTGGAACGCCGCAGCCCGGTGGTGGACTGAACCGCGTCGGCGGGGACCGGCGAGCCGCCGGCCCCCGCCGGTGGTGCTACGGGTACTGCTCCAGGTAGACCGGAGCGCCGACCCGGTCCATGCCGGCCGCCTCGCCGACGCCGTTGACCACGTGGTCGATGGTGCCGGCGCTGAGGTTCACCGTCATGATGTGGTGCAGCCGGATGCCGGGGCGTACCGGCACCTCGAAGCCGTTCTCGGTGCGGATCGACGGGTTGTTCTGGTTGAACACGTACACCCCGCCACCGTGCAGGGTGTGGTGGCGGACCCGGTCGCCGACCTTGTAGCCGGCCCATCCGTTGACCGTGCCGTTGTGCCAGTCCGCCTGGGTTGGCGGGTCGTAGGGCAGCTCGTTCTGGTAGAGGATCGTGGTGCCGTGCTCACCGTTCCACACGGTGTTGTACCGCTGGAAGTGCTCGACGAACAGGCCGGTGGCGGTGACGTGGTCGCCGTTGACGACGACGCCGTAGCGACCGGTGTTGGTCCGCCAGCGGTCGGTGTCGCCGTTGACGCCTTCGGTGAAGCCCTCGACACCGTGGTCGCCCCGCCACACCCAGGTGTGGTCGATCAGCACGTGGTCGCTGTTGACCTCCAGGGCGGTGTCCGTCTTGCCGATGTGCGGTCCGCCGACCCGGAAGTACACGTCGGACAGCGTGATCGGGTTGCGCGGGGTGCTGTGGTTGCGGCCGTGCTTGCGGCCGACCCGCAGCAGCACCGGTGATTCCTTCAGGCCCGCGTCGATGGTGACCCCGGCGACGACCACGCCGGGCACCCCGGCGACGTCGAGCGGTACCGCGCCGTTGACCGCGGTCAGGGTGGCGTGCCCGATGCCGAGCACGATCGTGTCGGGCCGGCGGACCTCGATGCTGCGGGCCACGTCGTATACCCCGGGGGTGAGCAGCAGGTGCCGGCCCCGGGCGAGTTCCCGGTTGATGACGTGCACCGGGTCGGACGGCCGGGCGACGAAGAAGTCGCTGATCGGGATGGTCCGCCCCGGCGTCATCCGGTCACCCCAGGTGATGCCGCGCGTGTCCCGGCGTACGGCCGGCACCCGGACCTGGTACTTGCCCCTGGCGTCGACGAACAGGTACGGCTTCTCCCGGCTCAGCGGGGTGGTGTCCAGCGTGGTGTACGGCGGGTCGGGGAACCCGGCGTCGTCGGGCGCGCCGACCACCCCGGCGAACACCTGGTTCCACACGGCGTTGGACCAGCTCTCGACCTCGCTGTTGCGGGTCAGCCACTGCTGCTGCGAGCCGTTCGTGGTGGCCGGCAGCCGGGAGTCGGCGATGAAGCCGCCACTTGCGTACTGCGGCCCGTTGGTGCAGTAGTCCATCAGCGACAGGCCGCCGCCGCTGATGTCGAGCCGACGCATCGACACCGCCTGGGACACCGCCCAGAAGTTCGCCGAGGCACGGCAGTCGTCCTGGCCGGCGGCGTTGATCCGCAGCGACAGGTTGCTCAGCGTGCGCCAGAAGTTGACCAGCGCGATGCAGTTGGCGGTGCCGCCCTCGGTGAGGCACCGGTTGTACGCCTCGACCTTGCCGTTGATGACCACGTCGGTGGGGGAGGCCCCGAGGCCGGAGATCTCGGTGTAGTAGCCCACCTTGATCTGGAGTGGCTGGTCGGCCGTGCCGTAGTGGCCGGGCCGGAACAGGTAGGCGTGCCGGGTGGTGCCCATCTCGTTGTCGACCTGTGCGGCGTGCGCCGCGTCGAGGGTCGCCTGGATCTGGCTGACCGGCATGCTCGGGTCGAAGATCGTGACGTTGGGACCGAAGGTGGGGCCGGTCGGTCGGGGCGGGCCCGCGCTGACCGGGGTGTTCGTGGCGACCGCGGCGGTGGTCAGCACCAGCCCGAAGGCCAGTGCTCGACCGAGTCGCCGCTGTGGTGGTGGGGTCGGCATGCGTTCGTCCTTCCCGTCGGGCCGGTCGATGGCGGACCCGACGACACGATGGACCAGGGCGTGTGAGAGCGCTCTCTCATCAGGCTGACTTGTATCACGGTGTGAAGAAACGGGGACGAGATGTTTCTACCCCGTAACGCCGCCGCGCGCCATGCCCCGAAGCGGGTGAATCCACGATCGACACCGTTCCGGCGGAACGTCGACGTCCGGAGGGCGAGCGTCCCGCCGGAACGGCATCGAGGTCACCCGGCCGAGGTCGGGGCGGGATCGCCTCGGCGGCCGGCACGTCGGCGGGCGAACACGCCGACGACGACGTCGGCCACGAGGAAGCCGAGCAGCGGGATGCCGAACCAGGGCAGCGCCCAGCCGACCGCGACGGCCACCGGCACGCCGAGCAGCACCACCCACCACGGCAGCCCGCGCAGGCCACCACGCGCCGGTGGCGCGCCCACCGGGGACCGCCGGTCGGCCCGGGTCGGGCGGCGCTGCCACCACATCCGGTAGCCCCACACGATGACGCAGAGCAGACCGACGGCCAGCGCTGCCAGCAGGATCTGGTTGAGCACGCCGAAGAGCAGTCCCATGTGAGCCTGTACGCCGAGGGCGCTGAGCTTGGCCAGCAGGGACCAGTCGGCGTAGTCGTTGCGGGCGGTCACCGTGTTGGTGCCCGGGTCGACGGCGACCTGGTCCAGCCGTACCGGCCAGGTGTTGTCGGTCTGGGCTACCGCCCAGGCGGTGCCGGGCGTGCCCGGGCTGATCTCGACCGGCCCGGACAGGCCCGCGTCGCGGGCCACCGCCAGGACCTGGTCGAAGGTGGCCGGATCGGCTGCCGCCGACGGTGCCGCGCCGCCGTGCTGGTGCTCGCCGCCACCAGGGCTCGGCGCACCGTCCAACGTGGTGGACAGCACCGGCCTGCGGGCGTCGAGCGCGTCCAACCCGGCGCCGAAGTTCGCACCGGCGAAGCGGGACCAGGTTAGCCCGGTGGCGGCGAGGAACAGCAGGCCGATGGTGAGCCAGACGCCTGTGGTGGCGTGCCAGCCCCGGGTCCGCCGGACGCCCCTGCTGGTGGAGAGGTCCGGCACCAGCAGGTGCTTGGCGCGAGCGCGTCCGTTCTGCCGGCGACGCCACCACAGGATGACCCCGCCGAGCGCCAGCACCCAGAGCCAACTGGCGGCGATCTCGGAATAGTGCCGTCCGAGGTCGCCCAGGTGCAGGTTGCGGTGCAGGTCGTCGAGCCAGGTGGTGGCCGGGGTGGAGCCGAACCAGGTGGTGAGCTGCCCCTGTACCGCGCCCGTGTACGGGTCGACGTAGACGGTGTGCTGCTTCTCGCCCAACTCCTCCAGTGCGAAGACCACCCGGGTCGTCTGGTCGCCCGCGCCCGGCGCGACCGTCACCAGGTCGCCGTCGGGGTGGGCGGTCCGGGCGGCGGCCACCTGCTCGGCCAGCGGTCGGGGCTGGTCGCCGACGCTGGCGACGGTGAGCTGGTCGCCGTAGAGAAGCTGATCCAGCTGCGGCGTGACGGTGTACGCCAGGCCGGTCAGCGCGGCGACCACCAGGAACGGGGCGATCAGGACCCCGGCGTAGAAGTGCAGACGCAGCAGCAACGCCGCCAGCGGCGCGGCGCGTCGTGATGATCGGGCGGGCGCCGCGGGTACCGGGCCGGGGAGGGACTCCGGCGCGGACTCGCCGGACAATTCGGTCAGAGACATGCGTGTTCCGATCGGGTGAGGAGGTCATGCTGCGGACCTGGCCCGTGCCCTTCGGGTCAGTACTGCCGGCCGTCGCCCGGATGCCCGCCGCTCGATCACCTAGTCGGACGACGGACCGTGCTGGTTCCCGCGACCGGCGACTCCGCGCGATCGTCCGCTCGCGGCCGACTCGCCCCGACGTCGGCCGGGTGCCGGCGGTCCGGGAGGTACCCTCGGCCGGTGTTCTCGCCTCACGGCCCGTCGCTACGGGAGCTGTGCGTCCAGGCGCTCTCCTCGGTGGAGCGTGGCTACGACCTCCTGGCGCCGAAGTTCGATCACACGCCGTTCCGTACGCCGGACAGCGTTCTCCGCGCGACCACGCAAGCGCTGTCCGACGTCGGGTCGTTCGACCACGGGCTTGACGTGTGCTGCGGCACCGGCGCGGGAATGCAGGTCCTCAGCTCCCTGTGTCGGGATCGGATCACGGGCGTGGACTTCAGCGCCGGGATGCTCGCGCAGGCGCGCCGCGCATTCCCGGACGCCAGCTGGGTGCGGGCCGACGCTCGGGCCCTGCCGTTCACCGAGGGGTTCGATCTCGCGGTCAGCGCCGGCGCGCTCGGGCATTTCCTGCCGGAGGAGCGGCCCACGCTCTTCGCCGGGGTCCACCGGGCGCTGCGGCCGGGTGGGCTGTTCGCCATTCCGATCGGCACGCCGTCGCCGCGTACCTCGGTCTCGCACTGGGTCACCCGCGGGTTCGACCTGACCATGCGGGTCCGCAACGCCGTGTGGCGTCCACCGTTCGTGATGTACTACCACACCACCAGCCTGTCGGCGCTGCGTGACGACCTGACGGCGGTCGGCTTCACCGTGACCGACACCGCCCTGACCGGTCTGGGTCAGCACCCCGGCGGCAGCCCACGGTTCCGGCTCATCCTCGCGCGCAAGCGCTGACCTCCGTCGCCTCCGGCGTTCAGACCTCGGGCAGGCCGACGTAGTTCTCCGCGAGGCTTGTCGCGTACGCCGGGGAGGTGGTGACGTAGCGCAGGGTTGCCGACTGGAGCTTCGCCTCGTACGGGTCGTCGGCGTTGAGCCGGTGCAGCATCGAGGTCATCCACCAGGAGAACTGCTGTGCCCGCCACACCCGGCGCAGCGCGGTACGCGAGTAGCCGTCCAGCAGGTCGGTGCTGCCGTCGGCGTACCAGGCGGCGAAGGCGTCACCGAGCAGCGCGACGTCGGCAAGCGCCAGGTTCATGCCCTTGGCCCCGGTCGGCGGCACGATGTGCACCGCGTCGCCGGCCAGGTACAGCCGCTGCCACTGCATCGGCTCGACCACCAGGCTGCGCAGCGGAGTGATCGACTTCTCCAGCACCGGACCCTCGTTGAGCGTCCAGTTCGGCACCGTCTCCAACCGGGTACGCAACTCGGCCCAGATCCGCTCGTCCGGCCAGTCGGCGATGTCCTCGTCGGCCGGCACCTGGAGGTACAGCCGGGAGATCTGCGGCGAGCGCATGCTGTACAGGGCGAAACCGCGTTCGTGGTGGGCGTAGATCAGCTCCTCCACGGCAGGCGGGGCGGCGGCGAGGACGCCCAGCCAGGCGAACGGATAGGTGCGCTCGTAGGTGGTCAGCACCCCCTCGGGCACGGCCGGCCGACTGATCCCGTGGTAGCCGTCGCAGCCGACGACGAAGTCGCAGTGCAGCTCCTCGGCCCGGCCCTGGTGCCGAAAATGGATCACCGGGGCGGTGTCCAGTCCGGACAACCGGTCGGCGGGTGCCTCGAACAGGATCGTCCCGCCGGCCGCCAGCCGGGCGGCGATCATGTCCTTGACCACCTCCTGCTGGCCGTACACGGTGATCGCCCGGCCGGTCAGCTCGGTCATCGGCACCCGGTGCGACTCGCCGTCGAAGCGCAGCTCGATGCCCTCGTGCCGCAGCCCTTCCCGGTCCAGGCGGGCCCCCAGGCCGGTGTCGCGCAGCAGGTCGACCGAGCCCTGTTCGAGCACGCCCGCGCGTAGCCGTTGCTCCACGTACTTCCGGCTGCGGCTCTCCAGCACCACCGAGTCGATGCCGTGCCGGTGCAGCAGGTGCGACAGCATGAGACCGGCCGGTCCCGCTCCGATGATGCCGACCTGGGTACGCATCCATGCCTCCTTGGGGGCCTAGAACGGGTAGCGGGTGATGTCACCCTGCACGGTGAGCCACTGCGTCTCGGTGAACGCCTCGATGTTCGCCGCCGGCCCACCGAACCGGGAGCCGGTGCCGGAGGCGCCGACCCCGCCGAACGGCGCCACCGCCTCGTCGCTGACGGTCTGGTCGTTGATGTGCACGATGCCGCTGGGGATGCGCTCGGCCAACGCCATCGCCTTCATCACGTCGCGGCTGAGGATGCCCAGCGACAGGCCGTACTCGCTGGCGCCGGCGAGTGCCGCCGCCTCGTCCAGGTCGGAGAAGCTGAGCACCGGGGCGACCGGGCCGAAGACCTCCTGCGCGTACGCCGGGGTGTCCGGGGTGACGTCGGCGAGCACGGTGGGCCGGTAGAACAACCCGTCGTAGCTGCCGCCGGCGGCCAACCGGGCGCCCGCGTCCACGCTCGACGTGACCAGCGAGTGAATCTTGTCGCGTTGTGTCTCGTCGATGATCGGCCCGAGCGCCACCTGCTCCTTGGCGGGGTCGCCGACCGGCAGGTGGTCGGCCTTGGCGGCCAGCTCGGTGACGTACCGCTCGGCGAGGCTCTCGTGCACCAGGTGCCGGCCGGTGGTCATGCAGATCTGCCCCTGGTGCAGGAAGGAACCCCAGGCCCCGGCCGAGACGGCGAGGTCGAGGTCCGCGTCGTCGAGCACCACCAGGGCGGAGTTGCCGCCCAGCTCCAGATGCGCCCGCTTCAGGTGCCGGGCGGCGGCCGCACCGACCTTGCGGCCCGCAGCGGACGACCCGGTGAAGCTGATCACCCGTACCCGTGGGTCGGCCACCAGCGCCTCGCCGGTGGCGACTCCGCCCGGCAGCACGTGCAGCAGTCCCTCGGGCAGCCCCGCCTCCTCGAAGACCCGGGCGATGGACAGCCCACCGCAGACCGCCGTACGCAGGTCCGGCTTGAGCACCACCGCGTTGCCCAGCGCCAGCGCCGGGGCGACCGAGCGGATCGCCAGGATCAGCGGAGCGTTGAACGGCGAGATGACGCCCACCACGCCGACGGGCAGCCGGCGGGCCAGGCTCAGTCGGGGCTGAGCGCTCGGGATGATCTCACCGAGCGACTGTGAGGGCAGCGTCGCGGCCTCGTAGCACTCCTGCGCGGCGGTGCCGGTCTCCAGGTCGCCCTTCGGCGGGATCGACCCGGACTCGCGGACCACCCAGTCGCCGACCTCGGCGGCGTGCTGCTCCCACAACGCACCGGCCCGGCGCAGCACGGCGGCCCGCTCGGTGTAGCTGGTGGCGGCCCAGGCCCGCTGCGCGGCGGCGGCCCGGATGCTGGCCCGCGCGACGTCGTCGGCGTCCGCCACGCCGATCTGGCCGATCTCCTCGCCGGTGGCTGGAGCGCGGACGGCAGCGGTGCCGCCGGCCGACCGTACCCAGCCGTCGCTGTAGATCCGGCCGTGCCAGGTGTCGGTGTCGAGCAGGGGCATGGTGATCCTCCTTGCGCCGCAGGTGGGACAGCCACGGGCGGGTGGCTGGCGGATGGTCCGGCCACGCCTGACACGTGCGGCGGCCCCGGCGGTGACCCGGGCCGGTCGCGCGTCGCTTGTTCGCCTGCCGAACAAGCGTTCTCATCAAGGACATTTGCACGGTACCCGATCCGCGTCAACGGATCGCCGCAACATTTCTGCAATCGGGGCGGGCCCGGGGGCGGGTCGCCCCGGGACTCGTTGACGAACGTCACCGATGCCGATTACGTTCGAGATAAGTACGCCGGTCCGCATACCGAACACATGTCGGTAGGCTTTCGACACAGGAGGCAGGGAGGCTCATGGCGAAGCTCGTCTCGCTTGCCGACGGCGTCGCGGAGCTGGTCCGCGACGGGGACACGGTGGCCCTGGAGGGATTCACCCACCTGATCCCGTTCGCCGCCGGCCACGAGATCATCCGGCAGGAGCGGCGCGACCTGACCCTGGTGCGGATGACCCCCGACGTCATCTACGACCAGCTCATCGGCTCCGGCTGCGCCCGCCGCCTGGTCTTCTCCTGGGGCGGTAACCCCGGCGTGGGCTCCCTGCACCGCTTCCGCGACGCCGTACAGAACTCCTGGCCCGTCCCGCTCGAGTTGGAGGAACACAGCCACGCCGGGATGGCCAACCGCTACGTCGCCGGTGCCTCCGGCCTGCCCTTCGCCGTGCTGCGTGGCTACACCGGCACCGACCTGCCCCGGCACACCGGCAACATCCGCAGCATCGACTGCCCGTTCACCGGGGAGACGCTGACCGCGGTCCCCGCGCTGAACCCCGACGTGACGGTGGTGCACGCCCAGCGCGCCGACCGCGCCGGCAACGTGCAGATGTGGGGCATCACCGGCGTGCAGAAGGAGGCGCTACTGGCCGCCCGCCGGTCCCTGGTCACCGTCGAGGAGATCGTCGACGAGCTGACCCCGGTACCGGGCCAGGTCGTGCTGCCGGGCTGGGCGGTGACCGCCGTGGCGCACGTTCCCGGCGGCGCCCATCCCTCCTACGCCCAGGGCTACTCGGTGCGGGACAACGCCTTCTACGTGGCCTGGGACGAGATCAGCCGGGACCGGGACACGTTCCAGCGGTGGATCGACCAGCACGTGCACAAGGCGGAGGTGCAGGCATGAGCGAGCGTCAGTACACCGCCGACGAGATGATGACGGTGGCGGCCGCCCGACAGCTGCGCGACGGCACCGCCTGCTTCGTCGGGATCGGCCTGCCCAGCACCGCGGCGAACCTGGCCCGCGCCACCCACGCGCCCGAACTGGTGCTGATCTACGAGTCCGGTTGTCTCGGTGCCAAGCCCGACCGGCTACCGCTGTCCATCGGTGATGGTGTCCTGGCCGACACCGCCGACGCGGTGATCCCGGTGCCCGAGGTGTTCAACTACTGGCTGCAACCCGGGCGCATCGACGTCGGCTTCCTCGGCGCCGCGCAGCTCGACCGGTACGGCAACATCAACACCACGGTCATCGGTGGCGACTACACCGACCCGAAGGTGCGCCTGCCCGGTGCCGGTGGCGCTCCCGAGATCGCCGCCTCCTGCGGCGAGGTGGTGGTGATCGTCCGGCAGAGCCGACGTACCTTCACCGAACGCGTCGACTTCGTCACCTCGGTCGGCTATGGCGCCGGCCCCGGCGACCGGGCCCGGCTCGGCCTGCGCGGCGGTGGACCCCGTACCGTCATCACCGACCTCGGCATCCTCGAGGCCGACCCGGACAGCTGCGAACTCACCCTCACCCGGCTGCATCCGGGCGTGACCGTCGAGCGGGCCCGCGAGGCCACCGGCTGGCCGCTCGCCGTCGCCCGGGATCTGAGCACCGTCGAGCCACCCACCGCCGAGGAACTCGCCGTGCTGCGCGCCCTCGAAGCGACCATGCGGGCGGCGGCGTGAACTGGCGCAGTCCGGCCACCGGGGGAGACGTGATCACCCTCCGGCTTACGCTCGGCTCCTTCGGGGCGCGGATACTCGGAACGACTGACGGGGAGGAGCGGCCGTGACCCACGACGCCGAGCGGAAACTGATCCTGCCGAGCTACCGACGCGACGACGTCGACGCCCATCCGCCGCTGCTGAGTCCCGGCTACCGCTCGACCGTGGCGCGGGCACCGCAGCAGCCGTTGACCTACCTGCCGCAGCGGCTCACCGAGGTCACCGGCCCGCTGCTCGGCGAGGGCCGCCTCGGCGAACTGGACCACGACCTGACCCGCCAGCACGACGGTGAGCCGCTCGGGCAGCGGATCATCGTGCACGGCCGGGTCGTCGACGGCGACGGCTGCGCGGTGCCGCACACCCTGGTCGAGATCTGGCAGGCCAACGCCGCCGGCCGCTACCGGCACGCCGCCGACACCTGGCCGGCGCCGCTGGACCCGAACTTCACCGGCGTCGGGCGGGCCCTGACCGACGCCGACGGGCGGTACCACTTCGTCACCGTGCAGCCTGGCGCCTACCCGTGGCGTAACCACGACAACGCCTGGCGGCCCGCGCACATCCACTTCTCCCTCTTCGGCCGGGCGTTCACCCAGCGGCTGGTGACCCAGATGTACTTCCCGGGCGATCCGCTGTTCTCCCAGGATCCGATCTTCAACTCGGTCCGCGACGAGCGGGCCAGACAGCGGATGGTGGCCCGCTACGACCACGCCGCGACCCGCCCCGAGTGGGCGCTGGCCTACGAGTTCGACATCGTGCTGCGGGGCCGTGAGGCCACCGTGTTCGAGGACGAGGACGACGATGAGTGAGTCGCTGGGCGTCACGCCCGCCCAGACCGTCGGGCCGTACCTGCACATCGGGCTGAGCTGGCCGGACGGGCCGTACGTGGTGCCGGAGGGCACGCCGGGGGCGTTCTGGCTGCGGGGCCGGATTGTCGACGGCACCGGCGCGGCCGTGGTCGACGCGATGGTGGAGAGCTGGCAGGCCGACCCCGACGGGCGCTTCGACCACCCCGACGATCCGCGTGGCGCCCGGCCGTCGGCGGTCCCCGGGTTCCGGGGTTTCGGCCGGTCCGAGACCGACACCGAGGGCCGGTACGCGTTGCACATCGTCAAGCCGGGGCCGCTGCCCACCTTCGACGGCGACACCGAGGCACCGCACCTGACCCTGTCGGTGTTCGGCCGAGGGCTGCTGCACCGCCTCGTCACCCGGGTCTACTTCTCCGGCGAGGCGGCCAACGCCACCGACCCGGTGCTGCGTACCGTCGACCCGCAGCGGCGTGACACGCTGCTGGCCCGGCCGGCCACGGACGGGTTCCAGTTCGACATCCGCCTTCAGGGAGAGCATGAGACCGTCTTCTTCGCCGTCTGAGGCACTGCTGCGCGGGCTCTCCGGCACCCCCGACGTCGACGCCGAACTCGGCGACCACGCCCTGCTGCGGGCGCTGCTGGACGCGGAGGCCGCCCTGGCCCGGGCCGGCGCCGACGTCGGGCTGCTGCCCGCCGAGGCCGCCGAGGAGATCGTCCGGCAGTGCCGCGTCGAGCGGTACGACCCGGCAGCTCGGTGCCGCGGCCGAGGCGGCCGGCAACCCCGTGGTCCCGCTGGTGCGGGAGCTGACCGCCGCGGTCGCCGAACCGGCCCGGCCGTGGGTGCATCACGGCGCCACCAGCCAGGACGTGCTCGACACCGCCCTGTCACTGGTGGCGGTCCGCGCCGCCGGTCCGCTGCTGCGGCACCTCGCCGACGCCGCCGACGCCGCCGCCCGGCTGGCCCGGACCCACCGCGACACCCTGATGGCCGCCCGCACGCTCGGCCAGCAGGCCGCACCGACAACCTTCGGGCTCAAGGCCGCCGGCTGGCTGGTCGGCCTGGTCGAGGCGCGGACCCGGCTGACCCGGGCGTGCGCCGACCTGCCCGCACAACTCGGCGGGGCGGTGGGCACCCTCGCCGGCTACGGCGCGGCCGGGCCGGTGATGGTCGACCGGTTCGCCGCACACCTGGGCCTGGCGGTGAGCCCGTTGCCCTGGCACACCCGCCGTCAGCCCCTGCTCGACCTGGCCGCGGCCCTCGGTGGGCTGCTCGCCGCCACCGGCAAGATCGCCCTCGACGTGGGCCTGCTGGCGCAGACCGAGGTCGGCGAGGTGGCCGAGGGGGCGCGGAGCGGGGTGGCTCCTCGGCGATGCCGCACAAGCGCAACCCGGTGGACTCGGTGCTGGTCACCGCCGTGGCCCGGCGCGGCCCCGGGCTCGTCGGCACGCTGTTCGCCGCCGCCGGCCAGGAACACGAGCGGGCCACCGGCGGCTGGCACGCCGAATGGGAGCCCCTGCTCGACCTGACGCACCTGGCGGGAGGGGCGACCGCCCGTACCGCCCGGATGCTCGCCGGCCTCGACGTACGTCCGCGGCGGATGCGTGCCAACCTGGACGCCAGCGGCGGTCTGCTGCTCGCCGAGGCGGTCGCCGCCCGGCTGGCACCGGCCCTCGGCCGTGCCGCCGCCCACGACCTGGTCCGCCGTGCCGCCGCCCGGCCCGACTTCCGGGCGGCGCTGCTGGCCGAGGCGGACCTGCGCGCCCACCTGTCGGAATCGGACGTCGACGCCGCCCTCGACCCGGCCGGCTGGCTCGGCAGCGCCGGGCAGCTCATCGACCGCGCCCTTGACCTGCACCGCGAGGCGACGCGTGGCCCGGCCGCGACCACCGGACCGGACCGTGAGGCGACGTCCGGCCCGGCCGCCACCGCCGGACCGGACCGTGAGGCGCAGCGGTGAACGGCGGCCTGCATGTCACCGTCGACGGTCCGCCGGACGCGCCGGTGCTGCTGCTCGGTAGTTCCCTGGGCACCACGGGCGCGATGTGGCAGCCGCAGGTGGCGGCGCTGACCGAGCGCTACCGCGTGGTCCGCTACGACCATCTCGGCCACGGCGGTTCCGCGGTGCCGGCCGGGCCGTACACCATCGACCTGCTCGGCCGGAAGGTGCTGCGACTGCTGGACGCCCTGGGCGTGGCCCGGGTCCACTACGCCGGCCTCTCCCTCGGCGGGATGGTCGGCATGTGGCTGGCCGCGCACGCCGGCGAGCGGATCGACCGCCTCGCCCTGCTGTGCACCTCCGCGTCGCTCGGGCCGGCCGAGGGCTGGCGGGCCCGGGCCGCCACCGTCCGGGCCGGTCGGCTGGACAGCATCGCCGACGCGATAGTCGAACGCTGGTTCACCCCCGCCTTCGCCGCGAGGAATCCGGACACCGTCGCCGCGTACCGGAACATGCTGGTGGGCACACCCGCCGCCGGGTACGCCGGCTGTTGCGAGGCGATCGCCGCGATGGACCTGCGTCCGGACCTGGCCGCCGTGCGCGCCCCGACGCTGGTGATCGGGGCCGCCGACGATCCGGCGACCCCGCCGGAGCAGGCCGCCGCCATCGCCGAGCGGATCCCCTCGGCCCGCCTGGTGGTGCTCGACGGCGCGGCGCACCTGGCCAACGTCGAGCAACCCGAGGCCGTCGCCCGACTGCTCGCGGAACACCTCGATCCGGAAGGCGTGGTGCCCAGATGACCGACCAGCAGCGGTACGAGGCCGGCATGGCGGTACGCCGGCAGGTGCTCGGCGACGCGCACGTCGACCGGGCCGTCGCCGGCACCGACGAGTTCACCACCGACTTCCAGGACCTGATCACCCGCTACGCCTGGGGTGAGATCTGGACCCGGGAAGGGCTGGACCGACGGACCCGCAGCTGCGTCACCCTCGCCGTGCTGGCCACCCTGCACCACGACGAGGAACTGGCCATGCACGTACGCGCCGCCCTGCGCAACGGCCTCACCCCCGACGAGGTGAAGGAGGTGCTGCTCCAGGTGGCCGTCTACGCCGGCGTCCCGGCGGCGAACCGGGCGTTCAAGGTGGCCCAGGAGACGCTGCGGCAGGAGGGCCGGTGACCGACGAGGCGACGGCCCGACCCGGCGAGTTCGTCCAGTCGCTGGAACGCGGGCTCGCGGTGATCCGGGCCTTCGACGCCGAACACCCGCAGCTCACCCTCAGCGAGGTGGCCCGCCACACCGGGCTGACCCGGGCCGCGGCCCGACGCTTCCTGCTCACCCTCGTCGAACTCGGCTACGTACGCACCGACGGGCGGCTGTTCTCGCTGCGTCCGCGCATCCTCGACCTCGGCTACGCCTACCTGTCCAGCCTGAGCCTGCCGGAGGTGGCGCAGCCGCACATGGAGGCGCTGGTGGCGCAGGTGCACGAGTCCTGCTCCGTGTCGGTGCTCGACGGCGACGAGGTCGTCTACGTCGCCCGGGTGCCCACCAAGCGGATCATGACGGTGGGGATCAGTGTCGGCACCCGGTTCCCCGCGTACGCGACGTCGATGGGTCGGGTGCTGCTCGCCGCGCAGCCGGCCCGATGGCTCGACGACTATCTCGCCACGGCGCAGCTACGCCCGCTGACCCGACGCACCGTGACCGACCCGGCCAAGCTGCGCGGCCTCCTGACGAAGATCGCCAGCCAGGGGTACGCCCTGGTCGACCAGGAGTTGGAGGAGGGGCTGCGGTCACTGGCCGCGCCGATCCACGGCGACAACGGTTCGGTGGTGGCCGCGGTGAACGTCTCCGCCCACGCCAGCCGCGGCTCGTTCGAGATGATCCGCAAGGAGCTGCTGCCGCCGTTGCTGGCCACCGCCAGGCGCATCGAGGAGGACCTGGGCGCCGGTCCCGGCCGCTGAGCCCGGCTTCGCGGCCTGCGCGAATCGGCCCGGGACGGTCCGTCGGCGTACCACCATGTGGGGGGCGACGAACGGGGGGCGGGGTGCGCGAGCTGCTGCTGGTCATCACGCTGGGCGTCGTCGTGGTGGTCGGCACCACCATCGGCGGCCGCTACCGGGTCGCCCCGCCGGTGCTGCTCATCTGCCTGGGTGCCCTGGTGGCGCTGCTGCCCCCGTTCTCGCACGTGGTCCTCGCGCCCGAGGTGGTCCTGCTGCTGTTCCTGCCGGCGATCCTCTACCGGGAGAGCCTGGTCGTCAGCCTGCGGGAGATCAGGGCGAACATCGTGGTCATCGCGTTGCTGGCGATCGGCCTGGTCGGGGTCACGATGGTCACGGTGTCGCTGGTCGTGCAGCGCTTCGGTGTGGACCCGGCGGTGGCCTGGGTGCTCGGCGCGGTGCTCGCCCCGACCGACGCCGCGGCGGTGGCCGGGCTGGCCAAGCGGATGCCCCGTCGCCTGCTGACCACCCTGCGCGCGGAGAGCCTGGTCAACGACGGCACCGCCCTGGTGCTGTTCGCCATCGCGCTCGGTCTGCTGGGCGGGGGTGCCGCACCGAGCGCCTTCGAACTCGTCGAGCGGATCGGCCTGTCCTTCCTCGGTGGCATCGCCGCCGGCATGGTGGTCGGCACGGTGGTGATCCTGATCCGCAAGCGCATCGACGACCCGCTGCGAGAGGGCGCACTGAGTGTGCTCACCCCGTTCACCGCCTTCTTCCTCGCCGACAGCATCCACGAGAGCGGAGTGCTCGCGGTGGTGGTGGCCGGCCTGATGCTCTCCTACGCCAGCCCTCGGGTGATCCGGGCCCGGTCCCGGATCCTCGCGCTGTCGTTCTGGGACCTGACCACCTTCCTCATCAACGGGGGACTCTTCGTGCTGGTGGGCATGCAGATCCCCCGGGCGGTGCGGAACGTCACGAGCGTCTCCCTGGGCCGGGCCGTCGTGATCGCGCTCGTGGTGGCCGGGGTGCTGGTGCTGGTGCGGATGCTCTGGTTGCACCTGATCGCCGCCGTGGCCCGGCTCGATCGGCGCGAGTCACAGCTCGCCCGCCAGGTCAACTGGCGGGTGCGTACGGTGGCCGGCTGGGCCGGTTTCCGAGGGGCCGTTTCCCTGGCGGCGGCGCTCGCCGTGCCGTTGACCGCGCGGGACGGCAGCCCGGTACCGGAACGGGACCTGATCATCTTTGGTGTCGCCACGGTGATCCTGGTGACCATGCTGGTGCAGGGCACCACCCTGCCGTTCCTGCTGACCTGGGCCGGGTTGCGCGGCGACCCGGAACGGGTCGCGGAGTCGCGGCAGGCGCAGGTGACCGCCACCCAGGCCACCCTCGACGCGTTGCCCGACCTCGCCGACCGGGTGGGTGCGGAGGCGGAGATCCTGCACCGGCTCCGGGCCGAGTACGCGGGTCATCTGAACGCGATGCAGGCCGAGCCGGAGGACGAATCGTTGACCGCCCGGGAGGTCGAGCGCCAACTGCGGCTGGCCGCCCTCGAACACAAACGACGTGAGATCACCGCGATGCGTGACCGGCGGGAGATCGACGACACCGTGTTGCAGGAGTTGCAGGCCCGCCTCGACGTCGAGGAGATCCGCCTGCTCGGCCCGATGCCCTCCGAGTGACGGTGGAACGGCGGCTCGACGCCGACGCCGGCACCGCTCACCCGGTGGCCGTGGCCGCGCCGCCGGCGGGCAGCGCGAGCGCGACCGTGAGGTCGAGCAGACTACGCGGATCGGTGAGCCGGTCACCGTAGATCTGACGCAGCTGACCCATCCGGTAGCGCACGGTCTGCGGGTGGACGAAGAGGTCGGCGGCGACGTCGTCGCGCCGTCCCTGGTGCAGCAGCCAGGACCGCAGCGTCTCGGTGAGCCGCTCGGCGGTGGCGGCGGGCAGCGCGGCGAGGGGTTGCAGCACCCTGGTGCGCAGGTCGGCGAGCGCCTCGACGTCGGCGCTGAGCAGCAACTCGGCCAGATGCGCCTCGGTGTCCAGGGGCTCGCCGTCGGTGGGCTGGGCGATACCGAGGGCGACCACCCGGACCACCCGCCGGTACGAGGAAGTGACCCGGGCCCAGGGACGACAGGGCCCCAGCACCGCGCGGCGGCCGTGCAGCACCCGGGCGAGCTGCCGCCGCCGGTCGCCGTGCATGTCCGGTACGAGCAGCACCGCCGTCTCCTCGCCGGGCTCCCCGGCCGGCAGCTCCTCGCTGCTCTCCAGGGTGTGTTCGGCCAGCAGGGCGAGCGCCCCGCGCAGCTTCGCCTGCGGCAGCAGCACCACAGTGAGGGTCTGCGGCACCGGCCAGTCGGCCCGCTCGGCGCTGCGCAGCAGCACGTCCTCCGCCTCACCGGCGAGCAACTGCTGGGTGAGCCGTTCCAGGTTCCGCCGCCGGGCCCGGCCCACGCTCGCCAACTCGTCGGCGTGCCCGGCGACACTCGCGGCGGACAACTCGTCGATGTAGGCGAACATCAACTCGGCGAACTCGGCGACCGTGGCGGCGGGCAGCCCGGTCGCCACGGTGGCGGCGGCCAGCTCCCGCCAGGAGACCCGGGCACCCACCCGGTACGCGGCCAGCAGCGCGTCCACGCTGCGGCCCGACCGGGCCTCGCCGCTACCCAGCGCGTACGCGGCCTCCAGCGCCGGGACCAGCGGGGTGCTCGGATCGCTGACCTGCGTACGGTCGGCGGTCTGGGACTGTTCGAGCAGTTGCAGGAAGGTGCCCAGCGCGATCTGCACCGCGTTCTCTATCTTGTCCCGCATCTGGCCGGTCAGGGTGCCGGAGTAGCTGGGCACCTCGCCGGTGATCGCGGTGACGGTCTGCCCGGCGACCAGCGGTAGCCGGTCGCGCAGTTCGCGGGCCACCCGCTGGTCCAGTTCGATGCGGGCCGCCCGATTGGTCGTTCCGGATGGTTCCGCCACGGTTGTTCTCTCCGCACAAAAGGGGTGGATCGCTTTACCTTCGCAGACCAAGAGTTTATGCCAGCGGGCCGCGACCATCGTCTTATGACCGCCACCGTCCCGCCACCGGACACGAGATCTTTTCGGCGCCGCCTGTGGCGGCTCGCCGAGACGGTGACCACGCCGGTGCTGCCCAGCGACTACCTCGACCTGGTCGCGCCGCTACGCGCCGGTGCCGAGCTGCGCGGCCGGATCGTCGCCGTGCACCCGGAAACCCCGGACGCGGCGACCCTGGTGATCCAGCCCGGCCGCAGCTGGCGCGGGCACGTCCCCGGCCAGTACGTCCGGCTCGGTGTCGACGTCGACGGGGTGCGCCAGTGGCGCGCCTACTCGGTCACCTCGGCCCCCGGCCGGCGCACTGACCCCATCTCGGTGACGGTGAAGGCGATCCCCGACGGCGTGGTCAGCAACCATCTGGTCCGCCGGCTGCGGCCGGGCACGATCGTGCAGCTCGACCAGGCGCGCGGCGACTTCGTGCTGCCGGAGCGGGCGCCGTCGCGGGTGCTGTTCCTCACCGCGGGCAGCGGCATCACCCCGGTGGCCGGGATGTTGCGCTCGGGGGCCCTGGCCGGCAGCGACGTGGTGCTCGTGCACTCGGCGCCCACCGCCGCGGACGTGGTCTTCGGCGCGGAGCTGCGCGGCCTCGCCGAGCGCGGTGCCATCCGCTTGGTCGAGCGGCACACCGAGGTCGAGGGCCTACTGAACGTGGCCGAACTCGACACCCTGGTCCCGGACCACCTGGAGCGCCAGACCTGGGCGTGCGGCCCGCTCGGGCTGCTCGACGCAGCGGAGGAGCACTGGTCGGCCCGCGGCCACGCCGCGCGGTTGCACACCGAGCGGTTCCGCCCCACGGTGATCACCGCCGGTGACGGCGGCACCGTCACCTTCACCCGTTCGTCGGTGACCGTCGAGGCCGCCGGCGCCACTCCGCTGCTGGATGCCGGCGAGAACGCCGGGGTGCTGATGCCGTCGGGCTGCCGGATGGGCATCTGCTTCGGCTGCGTGCTGCCGCTGCGCCAGGGCGCGGTGCGCGACCTGCGCAACGGCCAGCTCACCACCGCCCTGCCGGGCGACGGCGTACGCGTGCAGACCTGCGTGTCTGCCGCCGCCGGCCCGTGTGAACTCGAGATCTGATCGGAGACCGACCGACGTGACCGTGATCCAGAAGAAGGCCGTAAACCCGATCGCCCACCTCACCGCCGAGGACATCGAGACCCTCGGCAAGGAACTCGACGCCATCCGGGAACGGGTCATCGCCTCCCGGGGCGAGCGGGACGCCGCGTACATCCGCAAGGTCATCTCGACCCAGCGGAAGTTGGAGATCGGCAGCCGGGTGGTGCTGCTGTTCTCGCTGTTTCCCCCGGCGTGGATCGTCGGCACCGCCGGGCTGTCGGTGGCGAAGATCCTGGAGAACATGGAGATCGGGCACAACGTCCTGCACGGTCAGTGGGACTGGATGCGCGATCCGAAGATCCACTCGACCAGCTGGGAGTGGGACCACGTCGCCCCGGCCGACCAGTGGAAGCAGTCGCACAACGAGCTGCACCACCGGTTCACGAACGTGGTCGGCAAGGACAACGACCTCGGCTACGGCATCATGCGGGTCGACGAGGACCAGCCCTGGCACCCGGCCCACCTGGGGCAGCCGCTCTACAACTTCCTCAACGCCTGCTTCTTCGAGTACGGCATCGCCGCGTACGACCTCGACCTGGGCAACAAGCTGAAGAACGGCGGGCACAAGGATCCCGAGTTCCGGCGCCGGGTCCGCGCGGTCGGCCGGAAGATCCGCCGCCAGTTCCTCAAGGACTACCTGCTGTTCCCGGTGCTGTCCGGCCCGTCGGTCCTGCACACCCTGGCCGCCAACTTCACCGCGAACCTGGTCCGCAACCTGTGGAGCCACTCGGTCATCATGTGTGGGCACTTCCCGGAGGGGGTGGAGACCTTCGAGAAGACCTCGATCGAGGGGGAGACCCGGGGGGAGTGGTACGTGCGGCAGATGCTCGGCTCGGCCAACATCAGCGGCAGCCGGCTGATGCACATCATGACCGGCAATCTGTCCTTCCAGATCGAGCACCACCTCTTTCCCGACCTGCCGAGCAACCGCTACCAGGAGATCGCGCCGGAGGTGCGGGCGCTGTTCGACAGGTACGGGCTGAAGTACACCACCGGCTCGCTGCCCCGGCAGGTCTTCTCCGCATGGCGGAAGGTCTTCCGGCTCGCCCTGCCGAACCGCCGCCAGCCGGCACCGCCGGTCACCCCGCTCGACGACTCCGCCGACCATCCCACCCCGGCCCTCGTCGCCGCCTGACCACCCGGCAGGCCCCCGCTGCCGCCGGACCTACGTCCTACTGCTCGCCGTCGATTACGTCGGTGTCGCCGTCGTGGGTGTACGTCACCGGCGGGTGCTCGTCCGGCAGCGGGGTCTGCGCCGGATTGTGATGCGGGTCGCCGTCCGGGGAGAACAGCACCGGGTCGGTCTTCGCGCTCTTCTCGCGCTCTTCCTCCGGCTCGGTCACGACCGGCTCCTCACCTCGGGGTCACTGCCCTCCGACGCTACGTGCGGCGGGACGCACCCGGCCCCGACCGGGCGGCACTTCCACCCGATCGGGGCTGGTCGGCGTCACGGTCGCAGCAGCACGGGGCCCGCGTCGATCCGGGTCCGGAACAGGGCGTACGGCTTGCGACGCAGGTCCCGGCCGCGGTTGAACGGCGGCTGCCGGTGCACCTGGTTGGCGATGATGTAGAGGTGCCGACTGGTGGCCACGCTGAGCGTGTCGGGCCAGAGCAGCCGGGCGTCGTGCACCACGGTCTCGTACTCGCCGTCGGGGCGCCGCCGCAGCACCGCGTTGTGCTCGTAGTTGGTCAGGTAGAGCCGGCCGGCGTCGTCGGACTCCAGGCCGTCGGCACCGCCGCCCTTGTCGCCCTCGTCGATCACCGTCGCGGCGACCGCCGCGTCATCCAGCGCACGGTCGGCCAGCGCGTCCGTGGCGACGCTGTACCAGCGGCGGGTGGCGAGGGCGCAGTAGTACAGCCGGGCGCCGTCGGCGGAGATCGCGATGCCGTCGGCACCGACGCCCACCGGCTGCGGGGGAGCGTCCGGAGGGCGGACCAGGAACGGGCGTCCCTCGACCACCGGCCGGAAGTCCGCCAGCGGTGCGGCCTTGGTGGACGGGTGGTCGTTGAGGCGCCGCCATGAGGACCCGCTGGCCAGGTCGACCACGATGATGGCGTTGGGGGCACCATCGGCGGAGTCGGTGAGGTACGCGATGCCGGCTTCCCCGCGACGCAGGTCGAAGCGCACGTCGTTGAGGTACGAGGTGGGCAGCACCACGTCGGGCGGGAAGGTGATGACCTGGGCGACGGTGTCGGTTCTCAGGTCCACCCGGACCAGTTTCGGCCCGCCGGGAGAGGTCGGCTGGAACATCGGGCTGCCCGTGTCGAGCACCCAGAGCCGGTCGGCCGGGTCGACCACCACGCTCTGCACCGACACGAACGCCGACGGGTCGTCGTCGCCGGACGGTGTGTTCCACGCCAGGTCGGGGAAGGGGACCTCGCGCCCGCGCCGCAGCTCCACCACTGTCGCGGGCACCTCGTCACCCCATCGGGGGAAGTTGACGAAGATCCGGCCACGGTGCGAGACGGTCACCCCGGTGGGCATCGGGCCCCAAAACCGGTGTACCACTTCCAGCGTGCCGACCGGTTCGTCGGTGGGTAGTGCCTTTCGCATCCTTCGACCTCCCGTCGCACACAGGGATCAACTGATCTCTCTACGTCTATCGTCTCAAAGCGGACGACGTACGCGACAGGGTCGTCGCCCATCCGACCCGCAAGCGGTGGGAGGGCCATTCGTCACCCAACCGTCATGTGTCCGCGCGGTGCCCGCCACCTGCCCCCGGCAGGGTGGGACCCCGACCCCTCCGACCTGGGAAGGAGCACGCCATGGCCGTCGTACTGGATGACCATCTGGTCACCCTGACCTGTGACAACTGCGGTGACACGGTCGCCGGGCCGCGGATGGCCTCCGACGCGGAGGTGGTCTGGCCGTTGGTGTCCGAGCACGGCTGGAGCGGTTCCCCGTTGGCTCACGGACCGCACCGCTGCGCGCACTGCACCGAGCTCGGTCCCGCCGCTGCCGGTGTGCCCGGTGGCATCCTCGGCATCGAGCACCTCGGAGCCGTCACCGTGGTGACCGTCGCCGGCGACGTCGACGTCGACACCGGTGACACCCTGGGCATCGCGTTGCGGCACGCCGCTGACATGGGCGGGCATGTCCTGGTGGACCTCGGTCGGACCGACCTGCTCGACTCCACCGCACTCGGGCTGCTCGTCCGCGCCCACCGGCACGCCGCCGAGCGCGGCGCACTGCTCTGCGTGGCGTCGAGGTCACCGCTGATCCGTCAGGTGCTCCGGGTCACCCGGCTGGACGAGGTGTTCCCGGTCGCGGACACCCGCGCCGACGCGCTCGCCCGGCTCCAGGGCCGCGCGGCGGGTGCGGACGCCGCCGAGTAGCCGACGATGCCGGGCCCGGCCCGTGCGTGATTCGGGCGGTCAGTTCGTTGTCGACGACGCGCAAACGGTTCGTCGGGTTCGGCTCGTCCACGGCGCCGGTGCCGGGCACCGTGGACGAGCCGAGGCTCAGTGGCGCCCGCGCCGGTGACCGGCCAGCCGTAGCGCGTTGCAGACGTCCGTCACACCCTCGACGTCCCACGCCAACTCGCCGGCCGCCCGTCGGGTCTCGGCGCTGGCGACCAGGCCGGTGAGGATCACGACCCGGTTCTGCACCATCACCGTGATCTGCTGCCGGCGGGTCGACCAGTCCGCGCTGAGCCGCTGGGCGACCAGAGCGGCGAGCCGGACATCCTCGTCGTGGTGCTGCGGCTCGTCCCACAGCGCGCGGAAGGAGTGATCGTCGGGCATCGGCCAGGGCCACGGCATCACCACAGCGGTCTCCTTCGTCGTTGACGCCGGCGACCCGACGCGCCGTCCCGATCGACCACCACCTTGCGCAACGACCTTGGAGTCGACCGCACGGTTGGATGACAGTTGGATGACAGTCACCACCGAACGGTGGAAGCTCAGCCTGGTCGGCCAGCCTGGCGGAGCATCTCGTCGGTTTCGGGGTCCGGCATGAGCTGCCGAACCTCCTGCGCGCACCGGCAGGCGACGGCGATCTTGGCGGCCCAGGCCAGCGCCTCCTCGCGTTCTGCCACGTCGACGACCACGAATCCGCCGATGACCTCCTTGGTCTCCGGGTACGGGCCGTCGGTCACCAGCCCGTCCGTGCCCACGACGCTGGCCCGCTGCCGCTGTAGTCCGGCGCCGAACACGAACACCCCGGCGTTCACGGCCTCCTGGGTCACCGCGTGCGCCGCCCTGCCCACGTCGGGCCAGTCCTCGTCGGGGATGTGGTCCATCGCGCCGTCGTTGAACGAGATCAAGTACCGGGCCATCGCAGAACTCCCTTGTCCCGGCGGCCCCTCCGGCCGCCTCTCACCTGATCCACGAGCGACCCGCCGCCCATCGGACAAGGTGCCGGACGATTTTCCCACCGGTCAGCCGGCGAGCTGGTCGCGACGGCGGGTGAGATAGGCCTGCTCGGCGGGGTTGCCGGCGAGACCGATGGCCCGGTCGTACGCCGTCCGTGAGTCGCCGTCACGTCCGAGCCGCCGCAGCAGGTCGGCGCGGACGGCGTGGAAGGCGTGGTAGCCGTCGAGGGCCTCGCCGAGCGCGTCGATCTCCGCGAGCCCGACCTCGGGGCCGTCGACCTCGGCGACCGCGACGGCCCGGTTGAGCCACACGACCGGCGAGGGATCGAGCTGCGCCAGGCTGCCGTAGAGCGCCACCAGGGTGGACCAGTCGGTGTCGCGGCTGGTGGGCGCGTTCGTGTGGACCGCGTTGATCGCCGCCTGCACCTGGTAGCGCCCGGGTGCGGCACCGCCGGCCGTCATCACCTTGATCCGTTCGCCGAGCAGCGCGTTGCCCTCGGCGATCCGGATGCGATCCCAGACGCTGCGGTCCTGCTCGTCGAGGGTCACCAGTTCCCCGGTGGCGGACACACGCGCCGGTCGCCGGGCATCGGTGAGCAGCATCAGCGCGAGCAGGCCGGCCACCTCGCCGTCCTCCGGCAGGAGGGTCCGCAGCAGCCGGCCCAGGCGGATCGCCTCGTCGGTGAGGTCGACGCGCAGCGGCTCGGTTCCCTGCCCGGGCAGGTAGCCCTCGTTGAAGACGAGATAGACGACGGCGAGCACACCGGCGAGCCGCTCGTGGATGTCGTCGGCCGAGGGCACCCGGTAGGGAATGCCCGCCGCCTTGATCTTCGCCTTGGCGCGGGTGATCCGTCGGGCCATCGCGGGCTCCTGCACCAGGAAGGCACGGGCGATCTCGCCGACGGTGAGGCCGCCGAGCAGGCGCAGGGTGAGCGCCACCCGAGCCTCCATCGCCAGCGCCGGGTGGCAGCAGGTGAAGACCAGCCGGAGCCGGTCGTCCTCGACCGGGCCGGTCGGCTCGGCCGGGGTGTCGTCGTACGCGATCCTGGCCGCCCGGTGCCTGGCGTCGCGCTGCGAGTCCCGCCGGAGTCGATCGATCGCCTTGCGGGTCGCGGTGGTGACGAGCCAACCGCCGGGATTGGGTGGTACGCCGTCGCGCGGCCACCGCTCCACGGCCGCCACGAACGCCTCGGCCGCCGCTTCCTCGGCGACATCGAGGTCACCGAAACGGCGGGCGAGGCCGGCGACCACCCGCGCCCACTCCTCCCGGTGGGCACGGGTGATCGCCTGCTCAACGGGCAGACCGGGCACGGCTCACCCAGTGCTCGGACGCAACTCCACGAACGGCCACGCCGTTCGGCACCGTCCCGCAGGATCCCGTCACGGCAGCCGGGTGGCCGGCGGGCCGGGGTCGGCGGGCAGTTGTCGTACGGTGTCGCCTTCCTTGATCGTCGCACCGACGACCACCCGGGCGTTGAGACCGCGAAGGCGCAGTTGCTGGCCCTCCTCGCTCCAGACGATCTTGTGGGCGTCGCGCCCGAACCGGGCGGCGAACTTGGCACAACCGTTGTGCGGCTGGTCGGTCACCTCGATGACGGCCTGGTCACCGATCGCCAGGCGGGTACCGGCTGGCAGGGCGTCGAAGCTCAGGTCGAGATCGACGTAGAGCTGATCACCGGCGAGTGCCCAGGAGTCCCGGTCGGGACCGGCGATCAGCTCGACGAATCGGGAGTTGATGACGTTCAGCTGCATGTCGGGGTGCGGTGATCGGTCGGTCGTCCGTGAGCTGGGCCGTTGACTCCAGCTGTCGCCGACCAGCCCGACGGTGGTGTCCAGCTCGGCCTGGGACAGCACCTCCCGGACGTCGACGGCCGGCCGGCGGACGGCCAGTGCCAGGGTGCCGACGCCTCGGGGGGAGCGCCGCACGAGGTGCAGACCTGCCACGATCTCATCCATGGAGCGGTGGCGTACGGTGATGGAGTTCGTCACGCTCTGACTGTGCCCGACGCGCGCCAGCGGAGTCCAAGCTGTTTTCGAAGCGCGAGACCCGAACGAGGAACTGTCTCCTCGCCGGACCACGCCCTTCGCGGCAGAGGCCGCCACGAGCGGACGTCTGTCGCCGGTCAGGGGCGGTTGCGCTGGGCGCGGTAGCGGGAGATCAGGGCGGCGGTGGACGAGTCCAGTTCGGTCAGGTCGGCCGCCTCGCCGGTGAGCAGCGGCGCGAGCTGATTGGCCATCACCTTGCCCAGCTCCACACCCCACTGGTCGAACGGGTTGATGTCCCAGATCGCACCCTCGGTGAACACGATGTGCTCGTAGAGGGCGACCAGTTGGCCGAGCGTGGCCGGAGTGAGGCGGTCGGCCACGATCGACGTGGTCGGGTGGTTGCCGGCCATCACTTTGTGGGGCACGAGGTCGGCGGCGGTACCCTCGGCCGCCACCTGCTCGGCGGTCCGGCCGAAGGCCAGCGCCGCGGTCTGGGCGAAGAAGTTCGACATGAACAGGTCGTGCATGTCGCCGATGTCGTGGTTGGGTTCGCTGAACCCGATGAAGTCCGCCGGCACCAGCCGGGTGCCCTGGTGCAGCAGCTGGTAGAAGGCGTGCTGGCCGTTGGTGCCGGGCTCGCCCCAGAAGATCTCCCCGGTGTCGTACGACACCTGGCGACCGTCGGTGCGTACCGACTTGCCGTTGCTCTCCATGGTGAGCTGTTGCAGGTAGGCGGGGAACCGGTGCAGGTACTGCGAGTACGGCAGCACCGCGTGGGTCTGCGCGCCCAGGAAGTTGGTGTACCAGACGTTCAGCAGGCCGAGCAGCACCGGCGCGTTGGCGGCCGGCGGTGCGGTGCGGAAGTGCTCGTCCACGGCGTGGTAGCCGGCCAGCATCTCGTCGAAGCCGGCCGGCCCGATCGACAGCATCACCGACAGACCCACCGCCGAGGGCAGCGAGTACCGACCGCCCACCCAGTCCCAGAAGCCGAACATGTTGGCCGGATCGATGCCGAAGTCCGACACCCGCTGGGCGTTGGTGCTGACCGCGACGAAGTGACGGGCCACCGCGTCGGCGTCGGCGTCGAGGCCGGCCAGCAGCCAGTGCCGGGCCTGCTCGGCGTTGGCCAGGGTCTCCTGGGTGGAGAAGGTCTTCGACACCACCACGAACAACGTGCTCGCCGGGTCCAGGTCGGCGACCGTGTCGTGGATGTCGGTGGGGTCGATGTTCGAGACGAATCGGCAACTCAGACCGGCGTCGCGGTACGCCTTCAACGCCTCGTACGCCATCACCGGCCCCAGGTCGGAGCCGCCGATGCCGATGTTGACCACGGTGCGGATCCGCTCGCCGGTGTGCCCGCGCCACTGACCGGAGCGCACCTTCTCGGCGAACTCGGCCATCCGGCGCCGTACCGCGTGGACGTCCGTCGCCACGTCCTGCCCGTCCACGGTGAGGGCGGCGTCCGACGGCAGGCGCAGCGCGGTGTGCAGCACCGCGCGATCCTCGGTGCCGTTGATGTGGGCTCCGGCGAACATCGCGGCGATCCGATCGGTCAGCCCGACCCGCTCGGCCAGCGCGATCAGCAGGCGCAGCGTCTCGTCGGTGACCAGGTTCTTGCTGTAGTCGACGTAGAGGTCGGCCACCTCGACGGTCAACCGTCGGCCCCGGTCGTGATCGGTGGCGAACAGCTCACGCAGGTGGGTCCCGCGGATCTCGTCGGCGTGCTTGCGCAGGGCCTGCCACTCGTCGGTGCTGGTGACGTCCGCAGCCATCGGATCGATCGTCTCCTCGCAGGATCGGGCACGTCGCCGGCCTCGTCCCGGCCGACGGTGACCAGACTGCCACACGAAGATCGGCTCGCCCGCCCGACACCACGACCGGTGCGACTCCGGCGCCACGGGGTGACGATCCGCACGTACCCGGGTGCGGTGGGCGAACGGCCGGCGAGTCCCCGGGGTCCGGTGCTTGCCGATCGCCGGGACAGGGCATGGTGGTGGCATGACGACACCGGCATCGAGCGCCCCCGCAGCTGTTGTCCCCGCAGCGACCGCCGCCTCCGGCGTACGGCAGACACTGCTGGTGCTCGGCGCCAGCGGCGACCTGACCGGGCGCCTGCTGCTGCCCGGCCTGGGCCGGCTGCTGGCCACCGGTTCCGTGCCCGGATTGCGGCTGATCGGCAGCGGCATGGACGGCTGGGACGACGAGCGCTGGCGGCGCCGGGTGACCGACTCCTTCGGCGCCGTCGGCGCGGTCGGGCCGCTGGAGTCGGAGGTGATCCGCGAGTCGCGCTACGTGCCCGCCGACGTGACGCGCGAGGAGGACCTGCGGTCGCTGCTGAGCTGCTGCAGCGGGCCGTTGGTGATCTTCTTCGCGCTGCCGCCGCTGGTGACCGCCCGGTCGGCCGCCGCGCTGGCCCGGATCGGGGTGCCACCCGGCACCCGGCTGATGCTGGAGAAGCCCTTCGGCGTCGATCGGATCTCGGCCCGCTCGCTCAACGAACTGCTGGCCACTCTGGTGCCGGAGAACCAGGTCCACCGGATCGACCACTTCCTCGGCAAGTCGACGGTGCTCAACCTGCTCGGCCTGCGCTTCGCCAACCGCATCTTCGAGCCGGTGCTCAACTCCGCACACGTGGCCTGCGTGGACATCGTCTTCGACGAGACCCTCGGCCTGGAAGGACGGGCGGGCTACTACGACGGTGCCGGCGCGTTGGTGGACATGGTGCAGTCGCACCTGCTCCAGGTGCTGGCCCTGCTGGCCATGGACCCGCCGCCGACCCTGCGGTCCGAGGAGGTGCGGGGACGCAAGGCGCAGGTGCTGCGGGCCACCCGGCTGTGGCGTGACGATCCGGTGGCCGCCAGCCGGCGGGGGAGGTACACCGCAGGGGAGATCGACGGTCGGCGGCTGCCGAACTACGCCGACGAGCCCGGCGTCGACCCGGCGCGGGGCACGGAGACGCTCGCGGAACTGGCGGTCACGGTGGACACCTGGCGCTGGGCGGGAGTGCCGTTCCGGCTGCGCTCGGGAAAGGCGATGGACGCGGTACGCAAGGAGGCGATCATCACCTTCAAGCAGCCGACCCGGGTACCCGACGGCCTGACCGGCTACGACCGGCCGGACCGGCTCCGGATCGGCTTCGGACCGGACCGCCTCGGCCTGGACCTCAACATCAACGGCCCGGGGAATCCCTTCGAACTGGAACAGGTGAACCTGACGGCGGCGTTCGGCCCCGGCGACCTGCCCGCGTACGGCGAGGTGCTGCGCGGCGCCTTCGAGGGTGATCCGACCCTGTCGGTCCGCGCCGACGTCGCCGAGGAGTGCTGGCGCATCGTGGAGCCGGTGCTGGCTGCCTGGAAGGCCGGTGCGGTGCCGCTGCAGGAGTACCGGGCGGGCTCCACCGGGCCGGCCGACTCGCTCATCGGTCCGGTGCTCGACGAAAGCTGAGCCCGACCCCGCACCTGGTGCGGCCCCGGCGGTTCACCGCCGGGGCCGCGTGGTGGTGGTGCGCTCGGATCAGCTGGTGGGGAAGTTGTCCGGGGTGCGGATGCGCTCGCGCATGAAGGCCCCGGAGGCGGTGAGCACCGAGGTGCCGGTGTAGGAGTTGCCGTTGCAGGTGCCCGGCCGCAACGCGGCGCTGCCCTCGGCCTTGTCGGAGAAGGTCCAGTTCGCGTAGCCGATCTTCAGCCGGTCGAGCAGGTCGAGCCACTGGGCGCTGCTGGTCAGGTCGACACCCCCGTCACCGGTGTAGTCGACAGTGCCGAACTCCGTGACGAACAGCGGCAGCCTGGCGGCGGCCCGCTCCACCTCGGCGCGGTAGTTGTCCTTGTGCGACGCGGCGTAGAAGTGGAACGCGTACATGACGTTGCTGGCGTTCACCGGGTTGTTGACGATCTCGGTGTGGTTGGCGCCCTCGGAGACGCCCAGCGAGGACCAGGCGCGGGTGCCCACGATGACCACCGCGTCCGGGTCGTTGGCCCGGATCACCGGGATCACCTGGTCGGCGTAGTTCTTGATGGTCGACCAGCTCACCCCGTTGGGTTCGTTGGCGATCTCGTAGATCACGTTGTTCTTCGCGGCGTGCCGGGCGGAGACGGCGGCGAAGAAGGTCTTGGCCCGCTCCAGATTGAACATCGGGTCACCCGGGGTGAGCAGGTGGAAGTCGATCATCGCGTACATGCCGCGCCGGGTGGCCTCCTCGACCAGGTTGTTGACCCGGTTGGTGAAGCCCGCGGGGTCGGTCTCGTAGCCCTGCTCCTGCACGTACATCGCGATGCGGAACAGGTCGGCGCGCCAGTCGGTGGCGAGCGCGTCGAGGGAGGCGTTGTTGTAACAGTTCCCGAACCACTGGATGCCGTGGCTGCTCATGCCGCGCAGTTGGATCGGCCGGCCGTACTGGTTGCAGAGGTTGACACCGCACACCCGCAGCTGCCCGTTGATGGCCACCGGAGTCTGACCGGTGGGTGGGGGCGTGGTGGGTGGGGGCGTGGTGGGCGGCGGCGTCGTGGGCGGCGGGGGAGTGGTCGGCGTGGTCGAGCCCGTGCACACCGTGCCGTTGAGCGTGAACGAACTCGGTGCCGGGTTGGCGCCGGTGAAACTGCCGTTGAAGCCGATGTTGGTGCTGGCTCCGGTGCCGAGCGAACCGTTCCAGCTCGCGCTCCGTGCGGTGACGGAGCTGCCGCTCTGGCTCCAGGTGGCCGACCAGCCCTGGGTGAGCCGTTGGCCGCTGTCGGGGAAGCTGAAGCCGAGTGTCCAGCCGTTGACCGGGTCGCCGAGGTTGGTGACGCTGACGCTCGCGGTGAACCCGCCGGACCAGCTGTTCGTCGTGTAGGTCACGGAGCAGCCGGTCGCGGCCATCGCGTTGGCGGTGGGCAGGACCGTCAACGCGCCGAGGGTCAACGCGCCGACGGCGCCGGCCGCGACCAGCAGGCGCCGCAGGCGGCGTGGAGGTTGCTTCATGGTGGACCGTCGCAATCTGGTCGTGGTGGTGGTACGGCACTCCGGCGGCAGTGGACGAGGAGGCCGGGAGCGCTCCCACAGCAGCCTACGACGGGTCGAAACCAGAACGCAATATTTCGATACATCGAAACGATCGATCAACTGTGGCCCCGGAACACGTTCCGGGGCCACAGTTGGGCGGGGTCCGACTCAGTCCTCGCCAGCGGCGCGTCGCCGGTCCGCCTCGGCATCGGCCGCGCCGACGGGGGTCGGATCGGTGTCCCGGTCTGCCGGGGTCAGATCGATGTCGGCGCCGGCTCGTGCGGCGTCGGCCGCCGCGTCGTCCGCGCCGACCAACTCGGTGCCGGTGTCGCCGTCTTCGTCGACCAGCTTGCCGGTCCCGGTCATTGCGATCGGCGTGTACCTCGGGTCGGTCGTCATCTCGTCCTCCTCTGCGTCTCCGACAGGTACCCGCCGCGCGACGTCGGCACACCGGTAAACCCACGCACGAGGTCCGTCAACTGGATGGCCGGAGAGTCGATGGCGTCCGGACTTGCGCTGCTCACTACCCTGACCCTGATCATCGGGCCAGGTAACCTCTCGACTTCGACAAGGGCATCAGATGAGTGACAGCCACCCTCCGTACGGTGGGCAACAGCCGGATCCGAACGCCGCCCCCTGGGGCACACCACCCGGCTCTCCGGTCGGCCCGCCGGGCTCGCCGGTCGCCCCGGCCGGCTACCCCTCGCCGTACGGGGCGCCGGTGCCGCCGCCACCGTCCTACGGGCCGCAGCCGACGAAGTCCTCGAACAAGGGCCTCTGGCTCGGTCTGGGCATCGGTGCCGCCGTGATGGCGGTGCTCGTCGCCTGTGGCGGAGTGATCGGTTTCTTCGTGCTGGCCGGCGACGACGAGGGGGAGCCGGTCGCCGGGCAGCGCAGCGAGGCGCCCGTCGTCCCGACCGACGCGCCGTCGATCGTTCCCCCCGCCGAGCAGCAGCCCGACAACAACAACGCGGTGACCGCCCGCAACTCCAGCGACATGTCCGCCGTGTGCGAAGGTAGCCCGATCCTCAACGCCGCGCCCTACACCGGGGCGAAGGGCACCAAGGTCTACACGTTCGCCAACTCGCCGGAGCGTCCGGAGTCCTGGCTGAGCAAGTCGGTGGGCTTCGACAAGCAGTACTACGCCAAGACCTCCGAGTGGGCGTCGGTCTCCGTCGTCGGCTGCCTCACCTTCGAGCAGGGCAGCGAGGGTACGCCCCGCAAGTGCCAGTACAAGGACCGCGACGACAAGCAGGTCACCGTCGACTACGTCTCCTCGCGTTACACGCTCACCTTCTACGCCGCCAGGACCGGCGAGAAGATCGGTGAGGGTGGGCGGGTCAACGCCCCGGCGGTGCGCTGCCCGAGCTTCATCTCCTACAACAAGGAGACCATGCGGGCGTACGCCCAGCCGGACAGCGGCGCCATCGAGCTGGCGCTGGACAAGTTCACCTCCTGAGTCACCGGCACCCGCGGCGGCGGGGCGAGCCGTGTCCGCCCCGCCGCCCGGTTGCGTGGCGGGTTCGCGCGCCGGGTGTTTCGGTGGCCGACGGTGGGGCATCTGACCACTGACCACTGTCGGTGGAGGGAGGCACTCCATGCCTGCGGGATCCAGTCCGAAGAGAGAACGGCAGTACGAACACATCAAGGCCAGCGCCAAGAAGCGCGGCGTGTCCACCGGCCGGGCCGAGGAGATCGCGGCACGTACGGTGAACAAGGAGCGGGCCCGTTCCGGTGAGGCGCGGACCGCGAGCCGATCGTCGATCGACGATGTCTCGTCGGGCCACCGAGGCGGCAAGCGTTCGCATCAAGGCGCCGGCGGGCGCACCAAGGAACAGCTGTACAACGAGGCGAAGAAGCGTGGCGTCAAGGGCCGCTCGTCGATGTCGAAGGCGGAACTGGAGCGGGCCCTGTCCCGCTGACGCGACGGCCCGCTGAGCCGACGGCCCGCCACGTACGAGAACGGGGTGGGCCGTCGCCCCGACACGGCGTCGCTGTCGGAGCCGGCGGCTAACCTCTCGGCATGCCGCGATCGGTGATCTCAGGGGTGGACGATGGCTGACGCCGCCGACGTCCGCCGGTTGGCCCTGGCGCTACCGCACGCCGTGGAGATCGACAGTGACGGTTTCGACTTCCGGGTCGCGGACCAGGGCTTCGTCTGGTCCTATCCCGAGCGCCGACCGGGCAAGCCCCGCGTCATCCGGACCGACATCGCCGTGTTGTACGTCGGCGACGAGGCCGAGAAACAGGCACTGCTGCTCGGCGAACCGTCGTTGTTCTTCACCACGCCCGCCTACCACGGGCTGCCGCTGGTGATGGTGCGTCTGGCGGCGGTCACCGTCGAGCGGCTGGACGAGTTGATCACGGACGCGTGGCGGATGCGCGTGCCCGACCGGCTGCTCGCGGGCCCCGAGGAGGGCTCGGCCGACCGGGCTGCCCGCCCCTGACGGCGGGGGGCGGGGGAGTTCCCCGTGCCAGCGCCCGTGCCGCGGACAGCGAGTCCACAACAGCCGGACCACATGGTGGGCGGGCTCGGGGTACCGTATTCCCGAACACGTTTGAAAATGTGGACGGGGGACGGCGATGGGCGCGACTCACTCCATTGTGGACGCGAAGCGGTCATCGCCGTCACCGGGCGGTGATCCCACCGGGCGGCAGCCGGCGAGCACGGCGGCTCTGCTGGGCCCCCACGCCCCGAGCTTCGCGGCCGTCGTGGTCCTGCAGGTCGTCGGCGCCGTCGCCGGACTGGCACCGCTGTTCGCGGTGATCGAGCTGGGCCGTGCCCTGGTGTCACCCGGCCCGGTCGACACCGAACGGGTGTGGACCGCCGTGGCCCTCGGTGCGACCGGTCTGTTCGTCCGGCTGGTGTTCACGGGTGCCTCGTCCGGGCTCGGTCACGTCCTCGACGGCAGGGTGCAGCTCTCGCTGCGCCGGGCACTGGCCCGTAGCCTCGGGCAGGCACCCATCGGTTGGCTCGCCCGCCGCCGCAGCGGCGAACTGGCGAGAGTGGTCGGTGACGACGTCGCCGCCGTGCACCCGTTCATCGCCCATGCTCCCGGCGAACTGGTCTCCGCCTTCGTCGTGCCGTTGGTGTCGCTCGCCTACCTGCTCACCGTCGACTGGCGACTCACTCTGATCACCCTGATCCCGGTGGCGCTGGCCCTCGCTCACGTGCCGCTGCTGATGACCGCGGCCCGTACCCGGGAGCAGCGGGACTTCGACGCGGCGATGGGCCGGATCGCCACCTCCGTCGTCGAGTTCGTGCAGGGCATCGCCGTGGTGAAGGCGTTCGGCGGCGCCGAGCGTGCGCACCACCGGTTCCGCACCGCCGCCGACGAGTTCGTCGACATCTTCACCCACTGGGTACGCGGTGTCTCCGCCGTCGCCGCCGGCATGCAGTTGGCGTTGTCGCCGCCCTTCGTGCTGCTGGTGGTGTTGACCGGCGGCACGATGCGGATCACCTCCGGTGACCTGGTGCCGGTGGACCTGCTGCCCTTCCTGCTGCTCGGGCTGGGGCTCACCGCACCGGTCGCGGCCCTCGGCCACGGCTTCGACGACATGCAGGCCGCCGGCCGCGCGGTCGGCCGCATCCGCGAGGTCCTCGGGGTGGGGGTGCTGCCGCAGCCCGCGTGCCCGGCCATCCCGCGGGACAACCGGGTGGAGCTGCGCGACGTCCGGTTCGGCTACGACGACGGCCCCGAGGTGCTGCGCGGGATCGACCTGACGCTGGAGCCGGGCACGCTCACCGCGGTGGTCGGACCGTCCGGCAGCGGAAAGTCCACGCTCGGGCAACTGCTGCCCCGGTTCTTCGACCCGACGCACGGTTCGGTGCGCCTCGGCGGTGTCGACCTGCGTGACATCGACGCCAGGGAGCTCTACCGCCGGGTTTCCTTCGTCCTCCAGGACGTCCGGCTGCTGCGCGCGTCGGTCGCGGACAACATCGCGCTGGCGGTCCCGCACGCGACCGCCGAGCAGATCACGCGCGCCGCCCGGCTGGCGCACATCCACGACCGCATCCTCGCGTTGCCGAACGGCTACGAGACCGTACTCGGCCAGGACGCCACGCTCTCCGGCGGCGAGGCGCAACGCATCGCCATCGCGCGTGCCCTGGCCGCCGACCCGCCCGTCCTGGTGCTCGACGAGGCGACCGCCTTCGCAGACCCGAGGACCGATCAGGCGGTCCGGCAGACCCTGTCGACGCTGCGCGACCGGACCGTCCTGGTCATCGCCCACCGCCTGGAGACCGTCGCTGACGCCGACCAGGTCGTGCTGCTCGAGAACGGGGTGGTCGCGGCGCGGGGTAGACCGACCGACCTGCTCGCCCGGGACGGAACGTTCGCCGCGTTCTGGCGGACCCGGCAGGAGGACCTCTCCCGATGATCAGTCTGCTGTTGCGGGTGCTCGGCGACGAATACGCCACGCCGATGCGTCGTACGGTCGCCCTGATGACGGTGACCGCGGTGCTGGAGGGCCTGCTCTACGCGTTGCTGGTGCCGGTGTTGCGGGCGCTGTTCGGGGACAACCCGTCGGATGCCGGGCCGTGGCTGATCGCGTTCGCGGTCTCCGTCGCGGCCTACGCGGCGCTGCGCTACACCAGCGACCTGTCCGGCATGCGCGTCGGGACCACGATGCTGCGGGGCATGTACCACGGCCTCGGTGAACACCTGGCCCGGCTGCCCGTCGGCTGGTACGACGCCGCCCGGGTGGGCGAGGTGTCCGTGCTGGCCAGCCGTGGGCTGCTGACGGCGATGGGCGTGTCGGCGCACCTGCTCGGGCCGTTCATCTCCGCCTGCGTGACACCGCTGACGATCGTGGCCGTGATCGCCGTGTTCAACTGGCAACTCGGGCTGGCCGCGCTGGTGGCGGCACCACTTGTGGTACTCACCCAGCGGTGGACCGCGCGGCTGATGACGGCCAACGACGCCGACCACGCCGCGCGGGACCACGAGGCCAGCGCCCGGGTCATCGAGTACCTCCAGGCCCAGCCGGTGCTGCGGGCCGGTGGCCGCGGTGGCGAGCGGTTCGCCCTGCTCGACGACGCGCTGCGGGACGTGGAGCGGGCCGCCCGCCGGCAGACGATCTCGGTGCTGCCCGCCGTGGTGGGTCTGACCCTGACCGTGCAGGCCGTCTTCACCGCCCTTCTGGTCCTGGGAAGCCATCTCGCGCTCGGCGGCGACATCGGGAGCGCGGAGATCCTGGCCGTTCTGGTGCTCGCCGCCCGAGCTGCGGACCCGCTGCTGTCCCTGTCGGACACCGGCGGCAAGCTACGCGCCGCCCGCGCCGAGCTGGCGCGGCTCGACACGGTGCTGCGCACCGAGCCGCTGCCGGAACCGGATCGGCCGGTACGGCCGCGGCGGTTCGATCTGGAGTTCGACGCGGTCACCTTCCGCCACGGTGATCGCACGGTGCTCGACGGTGTGTCGCTGTCGGTGCCGCAGGGGCAGCGGATGGCCGTCGTCGGTCCGTCCGGCGCGGGCAAGAGCACCCTGCTCCAGCTGATCGCCCGGTTCTACGACGTGGAGTCGGGAGCGGTACGGGTGGGCGGTGTCGACGTGCGGCGGATCGACCCGGGCGTGTTGCTGGCACAGATCGCCATCGTGTTCCAGGACGTCTATCTCTTCGACGGCACCATCGAGGAGAACGTCCGGCTCGGTCGCCCCGACGCCGGCGACGCCGAGGTGCGGGCGGCGGCGACCGCCGCGCGGTTGGACGAGGTCGTCGAGCGGCTGCCCGGCGGCTGGGGGGCGAACGTCGGCGAAGGCGGCGCGTCGCTGTCCGGCGGTGAGCGCCAGCGGGTCTCGATCGCGCGGGCACTGCTGAGGGACGCACCGATCGTCCTGCTCGACGAGGTGACCTCGGCGCTCGATCCGGTCAACGAGGCGGCCGTTCACGAGGGCATCGAACGGCTGATGCCGGGACGGACGGTGATCATGGTCACGCACCGGATGCGGACCGTCCGGCGCGCCGACCGGGTCGTCTTCCTCGACGACGGACGGGTCGTCGAGGAGGGCAGCCACGAGGAACTGCTGCGTCGTGGCGGTCGCTACGCCGACTTCTGGAGCCTGTCCACCGCGTCGGGCGTGCCTGGTGCGGCGCCGTCACCTCGACGGGCCTCGGACGGCGAAGGGGCATGATGGGGCGGTGCCCCACGCCGATGCGCCGCGCCCCAGGCCTGGCAGACCGCCGACGACCTCTCGTGCCCAGATCCTGGCCGCCGCGCGTGGCCTCATCGATCGCGACGGGTGGGAGCGGCTGACCATCCGCAAGCTGGCCGCCGAGATCGGTGTGGGAGCGACCACTCTCTATCACCATGTCCAGGACAAAGAGGACCTGCTACTTCTTCTGATCAACGAGTACGGGGAACAGGTCTCCCGCCCTCGGCTGCCCGATGAGCCACGGGAGCGCGTCATCGTCGCGGCGGCGACGATCCACGATGCGCTGGCGGCGTGGCCGTGGGCCGCCGAGGTCCTCACCACCGACGGATTCATCGCCCGGCTCGGTGACTCGCCCCTGGGGCTGGTCGAGGCGGTCGTGGCCGGCGCCGTCGACCACGGCTGCACTCCCGAGCACGCCGTCTACGTCTTCCGCAGCATCTGGTACTACACCGTCGGGGAGATTCTCGTCCGGTCGCACACCGCGCGTCGGGGTCAGGGCGACGCCGTCACCCGTCAAGGGGCGTTCTTCGGCACCATCGACGCCGGGAAGCTGCCGCACCTCGCCGCGCTGGGTGACCGCTGGGCGGTGCTGGCCCCCCGTGACACCTATGTCGACGGCCTCCGGGCCCTCGTCGACGGGCTGCTCGCCCAGGGTGCCCGGGTGCGGCCGTAGACGCGCCGGGTCGGCGTGGGTGCTCCGGGGAGGTACGCGAAACGTACCGTCCCCGGAGCACCGACGGGGTCAGGCGACCGTGCAGGACGCCCCGTTGAGGGTGAACGAGCTGGGCCTGGCGGTGTTACCGGTGTGGGTGGCCTGGAAGCCGATCGTCAGCGATCCGTTGGGCGCGATGCTGGCGTTGTACGAGACGTTGCGCGCCGTCACCTGCCCCGAGCTGGGGGAGTAGGTGGCGTTCCAACCGCCGGTGATGGTCTGCCCACCGGGCAGGGTGAACACCAGCGACCAGCCGTTTATCGCGCTGGTGCCGGTGTTGGTGATGGTGATGTTCTCGGTGAGCCCGGTGTTCCACGCGTTCACGGCGACGGTCACCCGGCAGGCACCGGAACCCGGCGGCGGCGTGGTCGGGCTCGGCGGCGGCGTGGTCGGGTTGGGTGGCGGGGTGGTGGGGTTCGGCGGCGGGGTGGTCGGGTTCGGGTTGGTCAGACCGAAGAACTGGACGGCGGCCGCGGCCATGCCGCCGGAGGGCAGGCTGTGCCCGGCGCCCTGGATGCTGTACGCCTCGACCTGGACGGTGCCACCGCTGTCGGCGAACCTGCGGCGGTTCCAGTTGGCCTGCGGCGTGTCGGTGGAGGTGGGCGTCTGGCTGAGGCCGAACACGTTGGTCCACTGCTCGACGGCCTCCTGGAGCAGTGAGAACGGCACCAGCGTGTCGTTGGTGCCGTGCCACAGCTGCACCCGGGGACGCGGACCGGAGTAACCGGGGTACGCCTGGCGCACCGCGTCACCCCACTGCTGCGGGGTCCGGTTCATGTTGCCGCCGGTGCACTGGCTGCTGCCGGGCGGGTAGTCCGCCGCGTTGGCGAAGCAGTTGAACGGCACTCCCATGAACGCGGCGCCGGCCTTGAACACGTCGGGGTAGAGGGCCAGCATGTGGTTGGTCATCATGCCGCCGGAGGAACTGCCCGTCGCGTAGACCCGGTCGGGGTCGGCGTTGTGCTGCTGTTGCGCGTACCGGATCATCGACATGATCGAGACCGGGTCGCTGCCCCCGCCGCGGCGCTTGGCGGCGTCCGACCACACGTCGAAGCAGTTGCCGAAGCCGGCCTGCTGGGTCGCGGACGGGTAGATCACGATGAAGCCGTACCGGTCGGCCTGGCTGGCGAACTCACTTGCGGAGTAGAAGCCGGGGCCGGAACCGCCGCAGCCGTGCATGGCCACCACCGTCGCCGGCCGCGCCGGTCGGTTGTCCGGCACGTAGATGTGCATGCGCATCCGGCCGGGGTTGTCACCGAAACTGGTCACCTCGGTCAGCGAGGCCGCGTACGCGGGGCTGAACGTGGGCACCACCAGGCCGGCCGCGACCAGCGACATGGCCACGCCGAGCAGTAGTTTCCTTCTGATTTTCACGGACGACTCCTTCGAACGCCTGAATGCAGGCTGGGATCGGTCGGTGCGACGGCGGCGGTGACGTGTGCCCGCCGCGTGTGCTCGCGGGTGCGCCCAAGTCCCCCGCTCGCCCACCACGTCTGGCTTGCCCTGCCCGGCTCCGAGTGGCGTCGTGTAGCAGATATTGTTCTCCTGGGCCCAGGAAGTGTCAATCGACGCACCTCGATCAACTGTGCCGTGGTTCCCGGCCCGGTCGACGGACTGGTTCATCGGCGTCCATCTACAGTCGATAACCCCGTCCCCGAGTCGACTCCGGAGCGCCCGTGAACAGCCCGTTCCACATCGAGGAGATCTATTCCGACGACGGGAGCAACGCGCTGCGGATGCCCCGGCGACAGGTGGGCAACTCGCCCCAGGGTTTCGCCATGACGCTGCTGGCGGACTACACCCTGCGGACCCGTGCCGCGCTGCCGTCCGCCGCCATCGTCGCGCTGCTCACCGAGTCCGGGGTGACCACCGCCGGCGCCCGTACCGCGATCAGCCGGCTGGCCCGCCGTGGTGTGCTCGAAGGCAGTCGCCACGGACGCCGCAGCTCGTACCGACTCAGCCGCGCCGCCGCCGCCAACCTCTCCAGCGGAGGCAACTGGATCCTCACCTCCACCACCACCGCGGCGCCGTGGGACGGGTGCTGGACGATCGTGGCCTTCTCGCTGCCCCAGGATCACAGCACCCAGCGCCGGGCGCTGCGCGGCCAGCTCCGCTGGCTCGGATACGCGCCGCTGTACGACGGCCTGTGGGTCTCGCCGTACGAACTGACGCCCCGGGCGCGGGCGCAGCTGGAACAGTTGACCCTCGGCACCGTCACGGTCTTCCGCGGTCGCCAGAACGCGCTGGGGTCGACCAGCGACCGTGCGCCCATCGAGGCCTGGGACATCGACGCCATCACCCGGCAGTACGCGGCGTTCCTGGACCGCTGGACATCGTTGTTGCCGCTGGTCAGCGCCGGGCAGGTGGACGGTGCCGCAGCGGTGCGGGCACGCACCGAGGTGATGGACACCTTCCGCCGCTTTCCCACCCTCGACCCGCAGCTGCCGGTGGAACTGCTGCCGGCCGGCTGGCTCAGGCAGCCGGCCCGCGATCTGTTCGCGGCCGTGTACGACGGTCTCGCGCACCCGGCCGAGCAGCACGTCCGAGCGGTCGTCGGGCGGTTCACCGACAGCACACCGCTCGGCGTCCGGGCCCACACCACCGCCGACCTGATCGCCGGGGTTCGCGGTGCCGCCGGCACCACCTCGGCGGCGAGCGCACCACCAGCCGAATGGGAGACACCGGACTCGGCCGTGGACTGCGACGAGGTGACGGTCGGGCCCCGGCCCAGCTGACCCGGTCGGCTGGATGCCGGGTTCGGCCCGAGGGCTCTCGCGCGCGGCGCGTCAGGCCGGCACGGTGCACGGCAGCGTCGCGGTGACCGTCCAGCCGCGCTCGACGTCCGGTCCGGCGTCGACGGAGCCGCCGAGCAGATGGGCCCGCTCGCGCATGCCGATCAGCCCGAAACCGGTCGGTCCGAACCCGCGAGGACTCGGCACCTCTCCGTCGTCGCTCACCCGTAGCCGCACCACCTCGGCGTCGCGGGCGACCCGCACCACGACGCGCGTCGCGCGCCGGGCGTGTCGGCGGGCGTTGGTGACGGATTCCTGGGCCAGCCGGTAGATCGCGGTGGCCACCGGCGCCGGCAACCCGTCGAGGTCGCCGGACAACTCCACCTCGACGGCCAGGCCGTGCGCGGACCGGCTGGCCAGCCGTTCCAGATCGGTGATGCGGGGAGCCGGTGCGCGGTCCGCCGGCTCGTCGCGGCGCAACACCCGCACCATCGCGCGCATCTCGACAAGCGCCCGGGTCGCCTCGGCCTCGATGATCCGTAGCGCGTCGGCGGCGGCGTCCGGTTGCGTGTCGAGCACCGCCAGCCCCGCCTGGGCCCGCACGGCCATCGCGGACACGTGATGGGCGACGGTGTCGTGCAGGTCGCGGGCCAGCCGCTCCCGTTCCAGCAGCTTGACCTGCTCGAACTCGCGTTGACGGGCGCGGGCCCGGTAACGCAGCGCGGCCCCGAGCGCGAGCGCGGCCGACACCACCCCGGCCCCGGCCAGCGCGTCGCCCGGACCGAGGTGATCGGCCGCCACGGACAGCGTGATCTTCGCGGCGACGACGGCCCCTCCGAGTACCGCCTCGCGTCCCGAGCCCCACCGCGACAGCGAGAACACCAGGATCAGCAGGAAGGCCAGCGTGTGCAGACCGAGATCGCCGCCCACCACGGCCTCGCCGGCGGCGCAGACCGGGAAGGCGACCGCCGCCATGAGCAACGGCCTGGTCCGTCGCCAGAGCAGCACCGGGGCGAGACCGACGCCGATCAGGACCGGCACGACCGTCGGTGCCGGCAGGTCCGCGCGTACGACACCCTCCAGCAGAGCCGTCGCCATGAACACGACGACCAGTGACCAGTCCCGCCATCCGCGCGCCGGACCCGTGGGCCGCGGCTCGTGCCACCACGACCGCAGCAGCTCCCGCACCAGCCGATCGTACGGCCGGCCGAACCTCGACCACCAGCGGCGGCGGTGCCCGGAAAAGGGTGGCAGGATCGCCCGCATGCAGTTCGCAGAGGTTATCCGTCGCCGCCGGATGGTGCGGCACTACGCCGATCGGCCGCTCAGTCCCGAGGTCATCGAGACGATCCTGGCCAGCGCGTTGCGGGCACCGTCAGCCGGCTTCTCGCAGGGCTGGGCCTTCCTCGCCCTCACCGATCCGGCCGACCGGGCCAGATTCTGGCCCTTCGTGCCGACCCGTGTCGCGCAGACTCCCACGATGCAGAACGCGCCCCTGGTGGTCGTACCGCTCGCGCACAAGGCGGCCTACCTCGCCCGGTACGCCGAGGCCGACAAGGGCTGGGCCGACCGGTCGGAGGCCCGCTGGCCGGCACCCTACTGGTACATCGACACCGGCATGGCGGCGCTGATGATGCTGCTCACGGCCGTCGACGAGGGACTGGACGCCTGCTTCTTCGGCATCATGCCGGTCACCGGTGAGTACTCCACCCCCGAGGTCGACGTCCCCGCGCACACGGCCGCCTTCAAGGCCGAGTTCGGCATCCCCGACGAGTACGCGCCGATCGGCGGCATCTGCGTCGGTTACCGCGCCGACGACCTGCCACCGCAGAATCCCGCCGTCGCCGCGCGCCGCCGCGCCGCCAGCACGGTCATCCACCGTGGCCAGTGGGGCAACGCCTGACCAGGCGGCACCGTGTCGGTCCGGTCGGACGGCTGTCCACCGGCGGGTCACGCCGGGCCCAACGGCCCTGCCGATCCTGCCTCCTCGGGGATGGGATGGGAGTGACGACGTCCCGAGGAGGAGCCATGACAACCACGGACGGCAGGGTCGGCCTGGACCCGATCGACGTGCGGTTTCGAGCCGGAGAAGCGTACGAGATCCGGGTACGCGATCACCGACTGCTCGCCGATCAACCAGTCGACGCGGGTGGTGCCGACACCGCACCGAGCCCCACGGAGCTGTTCGCCGCCTCGCTCGCCGCCTGCGTCGCGTTCTACGCCGGGCGCTACCTGAGCCGGCACGGACACGATCGGGCCGGTCTGGTGGTGACCGCGTCGTTCGATCTGGCCACCGACCGACCGGCCCGGGTCGCCGCCATCCGGATCACCGTACGACCACCGACCGACCTGCCACCGGACAAGTGGCCCGCGTTGCGTGCCGTGGCGAGCCACTGCACGGTGCACAACACGCTGCTGCACACGCCCCAGATCGAGGTCGACATCCAGTGAAGCGGCGAGCCCGGGGCCGCACCGACGACCTCGACGATCCGGCGACGATCCGGCACCGGCGCCGCCGCCGACGAACCGGCCGATAGTTGATGGTCACCGATGGCTGTCGCTGTGACACTCCCCGTGGGGAGGCGTGATGACGGCCAGCCGAGAGGTGGGATTCCGGCTCGATCCGGTGCTGGTGGGCCGGGCGGCCGCGGTGGAGTCGCTGGACGCGGCGGTGGCTACCGTACGCGCCGGACGATCCGTGGCGGTCGAGGTGTGCGGCGAGGCGGGCCTGGGCAAGACCCGGATTCTCCGCGAGTTGGCGCGACGGGCCGCCGACGCGGGGCTGCTGGTTCGCACCGGCCGGGCCACCCAGTACGAGCAGGGCGTGCCGTTCGGGCTCTTCGCCGAGATGGTGGAGGCGGCCGACGGGGGTCCGGACGACGCGGCGTCATCGGTGCCGGCGGCGGTGCGGCGGATGCTCACCCGGACACCGGCACCGGGCGCCGCACTGCTGCTCGACGACGTGCACTGGGCCGACTCGGCGTCGCTGGAGCTGACCGAGCACCTGCTCGGCAGTCCACCACCGGTGCCGGTGCTGCTCGCGGTGGCGTTCCGCAGCGCCTGCCCACCGGCACGGCTGGTCAACGCCATCGCGCGGCTCGGCCCGGCCGCCACCCTGATCGACCTTCCGCCGTTAGACGCGGCCAGCCTGGACGTGCTGCTGGTCGGCGTGCCGCGTCGTCGCCGGGAGCTGATCCTGCGGGCCAGCCTCGGCAATCCGCTGTACATCAAGGCGTTGTCCCGGCTGGACGACGATGAGCTGGACTCCCTGGCGAGGCTGGCCCACCGGCACGACCCGGTCGACGCCGACCGCCTCGCCGGATCGCGGCGATCCGTGCTGGCCGGACTCGCCGCCGAGATCACCGCCCAGCAACCGCCGGTGCAGCGGGTCGCCCACATCGCCGCGGTGGTCGGCGACCACACCACCATCGACCTCGTCAGACACGTCGCCGGCCTGCCGATGTCCATGGTCACCGCGGCGGTGGACCAGCTCGGGCGGCTCGGCCTGCTCGACGCGGACGGCGGGCGGCTGCGCTATCGACACCCGCTGATGCGGGCCGCGGCGTACGCGCGTTGACCGGCGCGGCCTGGCGGTTCGAGGCGCACACCCGCACCGCCGACTCTGCGTGGCCGCCGAGCGTCCCGGCAACTAGTGGCGCACCACACGGAACGGTCCGCCCGCGACGGGCGACGAGGTCGCGGTGGCCACACTGGTCGACGCGGGTGTCGCGTTCACGCACGAGGCCCCCGCCCAGGCGGCCCCGCTGGCTCGGGCACCGCGCTGCGCATCATGCCGGACGCCGGTCCGGGCGACCGGCGGCGTGCCGAGGTGGCGATGTGGTACGCCCGGGCCCTCGGCCGCAGCGGCGAGTTGGCCTGCAGCCGTGAGGTGCTCCAACGGCTGCGGCGCTGACGGGCCAGTGCGGCGGCGTGCCGAGACGTTCAGTGTGGCGGTGGCCCGGCAGCTCGGCGACTTCGCTGAGGCGGCCGCGACGCTCGGCACACAACTGCGTCGGGGTGGGCTCGACCCGGTCGAGGAGGCGAAACTGCACGTGGAACTGGCGGCGGTGGACGCGTTCCGGGAGGAGCCGACCTCGGCGGTGCACCACGCGCAGCGGGCCCTCGAACTGCTGGACGAGCACCGGTCGGCGCTCGTGGCGGCGGCGCTGACGCTGCGGGCGCTCGCCACCCTTTACCTCGGCTGCGCCAGGTCGGCCCGCGAGCAGCTCGCCGACGCCGTCGTCGCCGTGGACGCCACCGGCGACGCCGATCTGCGCCCGTACGTCGAAATCGTCTCACCACTGGCGCTTGTCGAGATCCAGCTGGGCAACTACGCCGACGCCGACCGACATCTCGCCCGGGCGCGACGGATCCTGGACGGCCTCGGGCCGAGCAGCGCCTCGCCGTACCTGCTCGTCATGGAGTCGCTGGTGCACGCCCGTGCTGGCCGGCTGACCCGGGCGGTGCGGGCGGCGGAGCAGGCGCGGGCCGCCGCCGAGCGGGTGGGCAGCACGGAGATGGCCGCGATGGCGGCGGCGGTCCGCCTGCGCCCGGTGTTAGGACCGCCGGCCCGGCCGCTGCCCTGGTCGACCCTGCGCCGGCCCGCCTCGGCGGCGACCCGGGCAGTGTGGGTACCGAGGTGATCGTCGGGCAGCCCCGCTCCCGAGCATGGTGGCGGATCAACCGGGTGGAACTGGCCCTGGCCAGGGCGGTCGCGTGCGACTGGGGCGGCGGTGCCGACCTGCTCACCGAGCCGGCGACACCGCCGTCGAGGCATCCACCGGTGCTGGTGGCCCGGGACGTGGTCGCGACCGTCGTCGCGGCCGGGCAGGGTGATCACGCCACGGCCGCCCGGTTCGGCAGGCGGGCGGAACGCCGAGCCGCGACCGCCGATCTGCCGTACGAGATCGGACTGGCCGGTTCGCCCGAGCCTTCGCCGCGTACCGGATGGCGGATCCGGACCGGGCGACGGTGCTGGCCGAGCACGCGGCGGCCAGCTTCGTGACGGCCGGAACCCCGATGGAGGAGGCGCTGTCCCGGCACCTCGCCGGTGTCGCGTACCTCGTCGCGGGAAGGCCGGGACCCGGTGCCGCCGCGTTCGACCGCGCCGACACCGGGTACCGGGCCTGTAGGTGCGGTCTGGGCCGCAGCCGTGCTCGCCGGGCACCACGCCGCCGGCTGCCGCGTTCCGGACACCGCGCCGCCGGTGCGGCGGCGCCGGGCGGCCGGCCGGGGACGGCGCCCTCACCGCCCGGGAGCGGGAGATCGCGGGCCTGGCGACGACCGGCCTGACCAACAAGGAGATCGCCGCGCGACTCCATCTCAGCCCGCGGACCATCGAGTCCCACCTGAACCGGGTCTTCGCCAAGCTCCACGTGCACTCCCGCACCGCGATGGCCCGTCGACTCACCGAGGCAGCCGCCGAGCACGGACCACCCGCGTAGGTCACGGATCCGCGCCGCCGGTGCCTCCTGCCGCCCGGTCGGTGCCCGCCGTGACAGGTGGCGGGCCGGTCGTCCGCCGCCTCACGTCGTCGCCAGCGCCTCGGTGGGGGACAGGCGGGAGGCGCGGATCGCCGGATACAGGCCAGCCAGGCCACCGATCAGCAGCGTCGCCAGCACACCCCCGGTCGTCGCCCAGGCCGGGACCACGGTCGGCCAACCCTGCGACAGCGCGTACCCGGAGGTCACCAGGATGCCCAGCAGCACGCCGCCGGCTCCGCCCAGGGCCGACAGCAGCAGTGACTCGGCGAGGAACTGGCTGCGGATCTGCCCCCGGGTGGCACCGAGTGACCGACGCAGTCCGATCTCCGCCCGGCGCTCCAGCACCGAAATGACCATGGTGTTGGCCACCCCGACACCACCGACGAGCAGGGCCACCGCGCCCAGCCCCAGCAGCAGCGCGGTGAACGTCTCGTCGGTGGCCTGCGCGGCGGCCAACGCGTCCGAAGGACGGGAGACGTCGACCTCGTTCGGCGCCTGCGGGTTGGCGGTCGCCCCGAGCACCGCGCGGACCGCCTCGACCTGGTCGGCCTCGGTCCTGGTGTAGACGGTGGTCGGGTGACCGTCGAAGCCCAGGTGGCTCGCGGCGACCGGCCAGCCCACCAGGGCCGAGCTGTCCAGCTCCGGTGCCAACGGCGCCGGAGCGAGGATGCCCACCACGGTGAACCAACGACCACCGAGCCACACCTGCACGTCCGCGCCGGCGGCACCCAGCCCGAGCCGCTCGGCGGCGGTCGCGCCGAGCACCACCGCCGGATACCGGGCAGTGGCCTCGTTCAACCAGGTACCGCTGGCCACCTCGCCGCCGACGGTGTCCAGGAGCCCGAGCTGCGTCGCCCGCACGGCCAATCCGCCGGTCTCCGCCGACGGGATGTGGTCGGTGCGGTAGACGTTCGCGTCGACGACCTGCCCGGTGGCCGCCACCTGGGTCACCGGACCGATCCGACCGATCATCGCCACCGAGTCGTCGGGCAGTTGGGCGTCGGCACCGAAGAGGGTCCGGCCCGGCGACACGGTGAGCAGGTTGGTGCCGAGCGTGGCCAGGGTCCGATCCAGTTCGGCCCGCGACGACGAGGAGATACCGACGACGGCGATCATCGCGGCGATGCCGATGGCGATGCCCAACGCGGAGAGAAATGCCCGCAGCGGACGGGTCCGGAGCCCGACGCCACCGACCCGCACCACGTCGGCGGCCGGCATCCGGGCCGGAGTCAGTTGCTCGCCCGGCTGGTTCTGTGACGTCACCGGCATGTCAGCTCACCCCGCTCGGCACGAGGCGGGAGTCCGCGCGGATCCGCCCGTCGCGCATCCGCACCTGCCGAGGCAGCGCGGCGGCGATCTCCCGGTCATGGGTGATGACGACGACCGTGGTGCCGGCCCGGTGCAACTCGTACAGCAGGTCGAGCACGGCCGTCCCGGAACCGGTGTCGAGGTTGCCGGTGGGTTCGTCGGCGAGCAGCACGGCGGGCTCACCGACGACCGCACGGGCCACCGCGACCCGTTGCCGTTCGCCGCCGGAGAGTTCGTGCGGCCGGTGCCCGAGGCGGTGCCCGAGACCGACCCGATCCAGCGCGGCCTCCGCACGCCGCCGCCGCTCCCGCCGGGGTACGCCGGCGTAGAGCAGCCCGTCGGCCACGTTGTCCACCACCGGTACGCCCGGGGCCAGGTGGAACTGCTGGAACACGAAACCGATCCGGGTGGCGCGCAACGCGGAGAGTTGCCGGTCGGACAGTCGCGCCACGTCGTGACCGTCGATCACCACCGTGCCCGAGGTCGGCTCGTCCAGCGTGCCGATCACGTTCAGCATCGTCGACTTGCCGGAGCCGGACGGCCCGACGATGGCCACCAACTCGCCGTACCCGATCCGCAGCGACACCTGGTCGAGCGCGACCACGTCGCCGGCGTACCGCTTGGCGACCTGGTCGAGCACGACCACGTCGCCGCTCACCGGGGCACCCCGACGGTGGTGCCTTCGACGATCCCGTCGCCGGTGACCTCGACCCGCCCGTCGGCGAACAGCCCGGTGGTCACCGCGACGATCCGGCTGGAACCCTCGTCGAGGACCTCCACGCCGTAGCCGCCCTCGGCGAGCGCCAACAGCGCGGCCACCGGCACGGTCAGCACGTCCGCGCGCTCGCTGACGGTGAAGGTGATCTCGGCGGACGCCCGGTCGAACTCGGCGAGCGCCTTCTGGTCGTCGACGGCGACCGTCACCTCGATCCTCGTCTCGGCGCTGGTGTCGCCACCGGCGTCCGCCGATCCGCTGTGGATCACCGTCTCGACCGTGTCGACCTTTCCCGTCACCCGCCGGCCGTCGGGCAGGGTGACCCGCACCGTGGTGCCAGGTTCGGCGAGGCGCTGGTCGTCGATGTCGAGTTCGGCGGTGACCAGCCGGCTGGTGCCGGTGTAGGTGAGCACCGCCTGCCCTGGCTGGATGGCCGCGCCCACGTCCAGCTGGTGACCCTCCACCCGGACGGCACCGTCGGCGAACATGACGCGACCCAGCTCGACGCGGCCGGTCTCCGGCACGCCGAGGTCGTCCTGCCAGGCACGGACCGCCTCGGCGGTGGCCCAGGTGTACTCGTCGTCGACGGTGAAGCCGGAGTAGCCGAGGGCCTCCAGATTCCGTTCCACCTGTCTGACGTCGGAGCCCTCGGCGCCGGGTTGCAGGGTCCGGTAGGCGGGCAGCCGCCCGTAGAACAGGACCACCGGGTCGTTGTCGACGGCGTAGAGGGCCTTGCCGCGCGCGACGGTGGTGCCGGCGTCGGGCAGCGTGGTGAGGGTGCCGGGCAGCCGGCTGGTCGCGGTCCGACTGGGCCCGTGTCCCAGCTCCCCGTCGACGGTCCTGGCGTCGGCGAGGGTCTGTCGGGTGACGGCGGCGCTGCCGGGCGCGGCGGTGCGGGCCTCGGCGCTCCTGTCGCCGGAGCCACCACCGAAGCCGACCGCCGCGGCCACGCCGGCTCCGGCGACGAGGATCAGCGCCGCGCCACCGGCGGCGGGCAGGCGGGTTCGACGGGTCACCGGCCGCCCCCGAACTGCGGAGCGTGCTGACGACAGGCCTCCAGGGCGGCGCGGAACGTCGGGTCGTCCGGGTCGATGCCCAGGGCCTCCCGCTGGATCTGGATCCGGCCGTCCGCCGCCGGGTCGGGGAAGTCCGGCACACCGTTCTGCCGCATGCAGCGGGCCATGACCCGCATCTGTTCGAGCTGCTCTGGGTCGAGCTGCGCCGCCTGCCCGCCGTTGGGCAACAGCTGGCGGCACTTCTCCATGCCGGCCTCGACCTGTTCCGGGTCGACACTGTCGTCGAACCGGAACATCGGTCCGTTGCCGGCCTCCGGATCGGGCATCTCCACCCCGTTCTCCCGCATGCAGCGGGCGAAGTCCAGTCTTCGTTCGGCGTCGCTGCCGCCCGCACCGTCACCGGTGGCGGAGGCGGTGGGCGCGGCGCCGCCGGCGGTGGCCACCCCGGTCCGGTCGCCGTCCTGGCCGGCACACCCGGCGAGTGCCAGGATCAGCAGTACGGGCAGCGTGAGTGTGCTCCGTCGCATCGTTGGTGTCCTCTCCGATGTCCGACGACGGTCGCCGGACACCGGACAAGTGCATCCGGGGTGACGTATCGGGGGCGTAACCGATCACGTTTACGGCGGCGTTATCCGCGCTCGCGGCACCATGGACCGGTGCGAGTGCTGGTGGTCGAGGATGAGGACGTGTTGGCCGACGCCATCGCGGAGTGGCTGCGCCGGGAGGCCTTCGCGGTCGACGTCGCGTACGACGGCGACGCCGCGCTGGAACGGCTCGGGGTCAACGAGTACTCCGTGGTGGTGCTCGACCGTGACCTGCCGGTCGTGCACGGCGACGACGTGTGTCGGGCGATCGTCGACTCCGGGGGTGACACCCGGGTGCTGATGCTCACCGCGGCCGCGGCGGTGCGTGACCGGGTGGCGGGTCTGGCCCTCGGCGCCGACGACTACCTGGTGAAACCGTTCGCGCTCGTGGAACTGGCTGCCCGGGTGCACGCGCTGACCCGGCGGACCCGGCCCGCCGCGCCACCGACGTTGCGTCGGGCGGGCATCGTGGTGGACCCGGGCCGCCGCGAGGTGTACCGCGACGGTCGGTACGTGTCGCTGTCGCGCAAGGAGTTCGCGGTGCTGGCCGAGTTGCTGCGCGCCGACGGCGCGGTGGTCTCCGCCGAGGAGCTGCTGGAGCGGGCGTGGGACGAGCACATCGACCCGTTCACCAACGTGGTCCGAGTCACGGTGATGAAGCTGCGGCGCAAGCTCGGCGATCCCTCGGTGATCGAGACGGTGCCCGGCACGGGGTACACGATCCGGTGAAGCGGCTGACTCTGCGGGCCCGCCTCACCCTGGTCTACGGCGGCCTCCTCCTGCTCGCCGGCATTGTCCTGCTCGGCGTCACGTACGTGCTGGTGGACCAGCGGATGCCGCAGCCGATGCGCGCCGACCTGCCGGACCGCACCGCCGTGGTGACCCGGCTGCCCACGTCGGCGGAGGACCTCGACAAGATCCGCATGTTGATCCAGGACGTGCAGAGCGAGGCCAAGCGCAACGCCCTGGAGTCGCTGCTCACCCAGGGCGGCATCGCGCTGGTGGTGGTCTCCGCGGCAGCCGTGGTGATCGGTTGGCTGGTCGCCGGCCGGGCGCTGCAACCGCTGCACCAGATCACCGGGACGGCCCGCCGGATCGCCGGGGCCGACTCCGCCGGACGTGGTCTGCACGAACGGATCGCGTTGACCGGCCCCCGCGACGAGGTGCGGGAGCTGGCCGACACGTTCGACCAGATGCTGGAGCGGCTCGACCGTTCCTTCGACGGGCAACGGCGGTTCGTGGCGAACGCCTCCCACGAGCTGCGGACACCGCTCGCGCTGAACCGGGCGCTCGTGGAACTGGCGGTCAGCCGGCCGGACGCCCCGGCCGAGGTTCGTCGGCTCGGCGAGGCGTTGCTGTCGGTGAACGAACGACACGAGCGGTTGATCGACGGGCTGCTCACCCTCGCCGACTCGGAGAGCGAGGTGACCGAGCGCGCGACGGTCGACCTCGCCGAGATCGCCGCCCACGTGGTCGAGCAGGTCGCCCCGGCGTACCCGGATGTTCCGGTACACCGCTCGCTGGAGCCGGCCCGTACGGTCGGCGATCCGGTGCTGCTGGAGCGGCTGGCGTTCAACCTGGTGGAGAACGCCCTGCGGCACAACGTGCCGGCGGACGGCTGGGTGCGGATACGTACCGGACAGGTGGCCGGACGCCCCACGCTGGTCGTGGTCAACACCGGTCCGGTGGTCCCGAGCTACGACGTGGAGACGATGTTCCAGCCGTTTCGGCGGCTCAGCCGGGAGCGGGTGGCGGGCACGAGGGGCTTCGGGCTCGGGTTGTCGATCGTGCGGGCGGTGGCCCGGGCGCACGGTGGCGCCGCCGAGGCAGCACCACGCCCTGACGGCGGCCTCACCGTCACGGTGACACTGCCGCCGTCGGCACCGACCTGATGACCCCGCCGCGACGACCAGCCGGTCAGCGCAGCCCGGACACCAGGTGGGCCACGTCCTCGGCGCAGCCGTAGGAGAGCGTCACGCCGGCTCCGCCGTGGCCGTAACAGTGCACCACCGGACCGCGATCGGTGACCTCGGCCTCCAGCCGCACACTCGGCCGACCGGGCCGTAGGCCGACCCGGTGACCGAGGACTCGCGCGTCGCGCAGCGCGGGTACGAGGTCGGCGCAGCGATCGAGGATGCCGCTGGCCGTGTCCGCCCGGACGGTCAGGTCCTCGTCGCCGTCGTCGGCGGTGCCACCGAGCAGCACGGTGTCCTCGCGGGGTACGACGTATCGCAGCTGCTCGGGATCGGACTGGTCGATCACCCACTCGCGCAGGCCGAACTGGGCGACGACGACCACCTGTCCCCGCACCGGGGTGAGGTGGGCGTCGCCGACCAGCTCCCGGGCTCCGAGACCGGTGCAGTTGACCACGACGTCCACGCCGACGAGGGCGTCGGCCAGCTTCTCGAACCGCCCGGAGCGGACCGCGACCCCGGCGGCGATCACCTCGCCGAGCAGCCAGGGCAGGTGCACCGCCATGTCCGCCACCGGGACGGTCAGCTCGAAACCGTCGGCGTAGCCGGTCGGTAGCCTCGCCGCGGTGGCCCGGGCCAGCTCCGGCACCGCGTCCCGCCACCACGGCTCGGGTGCGGGCCGGCGGAACAGCTCCCGCCCCAGGCGCATCCGCACACCGGTGCGCGGATCGTCGGCCAGGCCGCGCAGGGTCGCGTAGCTGGACGCCGACCAGCGGGTCACGTCCGCCGCCGGATAGGCGCGGTAGGGATACCAGAGCGCCGCGGCGACCGCCGACGTCGTGTCGTCGCCCATCCGGGCGGCGACCAGGTCGACGTGATGGCCGTCGCGCGCCAGGCGCAGTGCGCTGGTCAGACCGACGACGCCGGCACCGAGCACCCGGACCCTCATGTCTGGAGATCACACCACACCCGCGTCGTGGTGGACAGCGCCGGTCGGCTGACCGGAGCGTGGCTTGGTCAGGCGCACGCTGTCCGGTGGGGTGTCGTCGGTCGCGGCGCGGGTGTAGCCGGCGCGCTCGTACAGGCCGATGTTGCGGGTGCTGCGGTGGCCGGTGAAGAGGGTGCAGTGGGTGGTCTCCCCGGGAGCCTGTCCTTCGACGTAGGACAGCAGCCAGGAGCCGATGCCGTTGCCCGCCTGGTCGGGTGCCACCATCAGGCGACCGATCAGCCAGGCACCCTGGTGCGCCCGGGCGCGCACCGCCGCGACGAGGCGACCGTCGTGGCGTACGCACCACCACCGCCACGTCGCCATCGACGCCCGTAGGTCGGCGAGGTTCTCCCGCAGCGGTGCCAGGTCGAGGGTGTCGTTGGCGATGGCTTCCTGGACCCAGCAGCACCGTTGCAGGACGAGCAGTTCCGCCATGTCGTCGGGGCGGGCCTCGCGGAGCGTGAGGCCGGCGATCGGTCCGTCGACGTCCGTCGGGTCGTTTCCACCGCGCAGGGGACGCAGCGCGCGGGCCACCCGGCTCAGCTCGATCAGCAGCGCGCGGGCGGCGTCGTCGAGCGTTGCGGAGCCGGCCACCTGACCGGCGTGGACGCTGTCCGCGATGCGCAGGGCGACTGTCGCGCCGATCGGCATCATCCGCAGCGTCGTGACGACCTGCTTCGCCATCTGCGCCGACCGGGTGCCGGCCGAGGTGTTGCCGTAGCTGACGAAGGCCACCGGCTTCCACGCCCACTCGTGATAGAGGAAGTCGAAGGCGTTCTTGAGCACCGCCGGCATGCCGAAGTTGTACTCGGGCGTCACCACCACGAAAGCGTCGGCCGCAGCGACGGTGCGGCTCCAGCGGCGGGTGTGCTCGTGTCGGTAGCTGCCGCTGGCGGGATGCTCCGGTTCGTCGAGCAACGGCAGCGCGACCTCGGCCAGGTCGGCGACGTCGACGGTGATCGCGTCGGAAGCGGCGTCGGACCGGACGGTCCGCACGAACCAGTCGGTGATCGCGGGCCCGAGCCGGCCGGGGCGGGTGCTGGCGGTGATGACGAGGACCCGGAGCGGGGTGGAGTCATTCGATGACATGTCAACGACAGTAGGTCGATTTCAGTGACACGTCAACGACGAGTAGGGTGACCGACATGGACACCGCCTGGCTGAGCGCGGACGAGGAGCAGGCGTGGCGAGCCTTCCGGCGGCTGCTCGTCGCGTTGCCCGCCCGGATCGGCCGCGACCTGGCCCGCGACTCGGGACTGTCCGCCGCGGACTACGAGGTGCTGAGCACGCTGTCGGAGAAACCCGACCGCCGCTGGGAACTCCGGGAGCTGGCTGCCAAGATGGAGTGGTCGCGCAGCCGCCTGTCCCACCACGCCGCGCGGATGCAGGCCCGGGGACTCATCGACAAGGAGCCGGATCCGCAGGACGCCCGTGGTTGTCTGCTGCACCTGACCGATGACGGCTTCGCCGTCCTCGAACAGGCGGCGCCGCACCATGTCGTGTCGGTGCGATCTCGCTTTCTGGCGCACGTGAGCGCCGACGAACTCGCGATGCTGCGCGCGATCTCGACCCGGATCGCCGACCTGCCCGACTGAGCGTGACGCAGCATTGCCGGTGGTGCCGGCGTCGGCACCACCCGACGGCACAGGGGAGTGGCAGTGACCGATTCATCCGAGAAGTCCACGTCGACGGTCCGCCAGCTGCGGCTGGTGGTGCAGGCCGACGACTACGAGGCGGCGGTGCGGTTCTATCGCGACGTGCTCGGCCTGCCCGAGCAGGCCGCGTACTCGGGCGCGGACGACGCCCAGGTGGTGATCCTGGACGCCGGGCGGGCGACGCTGGAGATCGCCAACCCGGCGCAGAAGCGCATGATCGACGACGTCGAGGTCGGACGCCAGGTGGCGCCGAGTATCCGGGTCGCGTTCGAGGTGGACGACACGGCCGCGACCACCGATCGGCTGGTCGCCGCCGGTGCCGAGCCGGTGGCACCGCCCACCACCACACCGTGGCACTCGGTCAACGCCCGCCTCGATGCCCCGGCCGGCCTGCACATCACCGTGTTCCAGGAACTGCGTACGCTCGACGAGCGGGTCGACCTCGACGGGTTCGGCACCGACGCGGGCCGGTGACCGGACCGCCGGTACCGCGGTCAGCCGGCGGCCGGCTTCGGGGTGCCGCAGAGCTTGGTACCGGGCGGGATGATCTCCTCGTCGCTGTGGATGACGAACGGCGGTGGTCCCAGCTTGCCGGAGGGATCGATCGGACTGATGTTCACCAGGCTGAGGAACTTGTTGATCACGTTCACCACCGGGGCCAGGATGGTGTAGCCGACGCCGTACGAGGCCCGCACGCCGATGCCCACGCCCCGGCAGACCGCCAGCGGCGCGCCCAGCGCCGATCCGAGCGTCGTCCCGTACGCGGTCGACACCTCGAAGAACAGACCGGCCTTGAGCACGAACGCGCTGAACCCGACGTCGAACCGGACCTGATGCTCGATGAGCAGGCCCATCACCCCGACCGGAACTCCAGTCAGCGAGTTGATCAGACTCTCCTTGCGCTTGAAGTTCTTGCTGACCTGCGGACCGAAGGTGCCGTTGGCGTAGCCGTAACCCAGCGAACCGGCGAGGGAGAACTCACCCTTGCCCTTGATGGTGCCCGCCTTCGCGCCGAACGCGGTGGTGACCTTCACCGTCTGGCTGATGGTCAACGCCAGCGGTACGCCGAGCACCGTGCCCATCGGGATGCTGAAATCCACCGGGATGGGAAGCACCGCCTGGATGTTCTGCCCGTCCCGCAGCCCAGCCTCGAACGAGTAACGGATGCCGAAGCCGCCGCTGATCGACAGCTCCGCCCGGGTCACCGAACCGCCGCTGATCTTCAGGTGGAAGTCCGCCTCCGGCGTGGCGAAGGTCAGCGCGGCCCGCCCGAACAGCTTCGTACCGTCGCGGTGGTAGTTGAAGCTGACCTCCGCGCCGTCGTTGAGGCTGACACCGGTGGAGAAGTTGGCGACGACCGTCTTGACCTCGCCGCCGCCGCGTACGGGTGGTGGCTGGTTCGGCCGGGGTGGCGGCGGGGCGAGCCGCGGCGGCCCGGCGCGCCCGGCGCGGCCGGTGGGCGTGGCGCCCAGGGCGTCGGCCTCCTCCTCGGACATCGCCCAGATCGGTTCACCGGCCTGGTAGATGACCGGGTTCTCGATGGCGATGCCGCGCTGCTCCAGGGTGCCGTCGCGGATCACGTCGGTCACGGTGACCGGGCCGATCGTGACCAGCAGGTCGCCCCCGTCGCGCCGCACGTCGAGCACCCGGCCGACGCCACGACCGGTGACGAACATGACCTTCCCGGGAGCCAGGTCGTCGGCCCGGGGCGCGTCACCGTCGAGCCGCCAGGTCAACCCGTCGGCGGTGACCGACCGGACCGAGCGGCCGCCGCCGCCGACGAGGACCACGTCCGGCTGGTACGTCAGGTCGGGATGGGGCACCGGTGCCATGCCGTAGCGCAGCGCGGACTCGCTGTACGGGTCCTCGTCGGCGGCCGGATCACCCGGGGACCGGCCGCCGCAACCGGGCGCGGCCAGCACCAGGACCACGGTGAGGACAGCCGAAACAACCTTGCGCACCGGGACTCCTCGTCGGATCGGGACGGCGCCAACCACCGGCACCGGAGCTGCGGCGTCAGACCCGGCCATACCGACGCGGACCAGGGGTCGGGCCATGGAATCGACCCTAGACAGTGGCCATGGCCAGGGAATCAGGGTTTTCCCCACGCCTCGACGACGCGGGCGCGCAAAACCCGGTCACCGTCCGCACCGCCCGGCGCGTACACTTCCGGCATCTGGCCGCGCCCGCTGCGCGGCCCCGGCGTTCGAGGCGGTGGAGATGGAACGGGTGCTCGGCACCGTCCGCCGCTCACGCCTGCGACGACGATAGTCGTCCCGCTCACCCGCGCGTTCCTTCCGCCGTGCCCGCACCCGCTGTGCGGCCGGCACACCTCGTGACGATCGCTCATCCCGTCCCAGGGAGTACCCGTGACCGTGCCCTCGCTGGCCTCGTCGTTGTCCGACTCCGTCGCCGCCGCGGCCCGCCGGGGAATGGCGGACCTCGCGCCGCAGCTCCGCCGCTCCGCGCACGCCGACTTCCAGGCCGACGGTGTGTTGGCGGCGGCACGGACGCTGCGCCGCAATCCACGGCAGGTCGCTGCGGAGGTGGTCGACCACCTGCCCGAGGACGGTCTCGTGGCCACGGCGGTCGTGGCCGGGCCGGGCTTCGTCAACATCGAGCTGGCCGACCGGGCGCTGCTGGCGCAGCTCGCCCGCCGGGTGGGCGATGACCGGCTCGGCGTCGGCACCCCCGAGGCGGGCGTAACCACCGTCATCGACTACTCCCAGCCGAACATCGCCAAGGAGATGCACGTCGGGCACCTGCGCTCCACCGTCATCGGCGACGCCCTGGTGCGGGTCCTGGAGCACCTCGGTGGCACCGTCGTGCGGCGCAACCACATCGGCGACTGGGGAACCCAGTTCGGCATGCTCATCCAGTACCAGGTCGAACACCCCGAACCGGTGCCGGGCGACACCGGCACCATGGGTCGGCTGGCCACGCTCTACCGGCTGGCCCGGGCGCAGTTCGACACCGACTCCGCGTTCGCCGACCGGGCCCGGCGGCGGGTGGTGGCGTTGCAGGCCAGCGACCCGAGCACCGTGGCCGCGTGGCAGGACATCGTCGACGAGTCGACCCGCTACTTCACCGACGTCTACGACCGGCTCGGCGTGCGGCTGACCGACGCCGACACGGTGGGGGAGAGCGCCTACAACGCCGCGCTGCCCGCGATCGCCGACGAACTCGAACGCGGGGGAGTCGCGGTGACCAGCGACGGCGCGCTCTGCGTCTTCTTCGACGACCTGCGTGGCCCGGACGGCGAGCCGACGCCGCTTATCGTCCGCAAGCGGGACGGTGGTTTCGGCTACGCCGCGACCGACCTGGCCGCGCTGCGGCAACGCGTCGTCGAACTGCACGCCGACCGGCTGCTGTACGTGGTCGACGCCCGGCAGGCCCGGCACTTCCGGATGGTCTTCGACACCGCGCGGCGGGCCGGGTGGCTGCCACCGACCGTGCCCGCCGTGCACGTCGCCTTCGGTACCGTCCTCGGCCCGGACGGCCGGCCGTTCAAGACCCGCGCCGGTGACACCGTCCGCCTGGTCGACCTGCTCACCGAGGCGGTCGACCGCGCCCGCGAGGTGGTCGCGGCGAAGAATCCCGGGCTGACCGGGGCGGCCCTGGACGAGCGGGCGTGGCAGGTCGGCATCGGCGCGGTGAAGTACGCCGACCTGGCCACCAACCGGACCCGGGACTACGTCTACGACCCGGAGCGGATGCTAGCGCTGGCCGGCAACACCGGCGTCTACCTCCAGTACGCGCACGCCCGCGTCCGGTCCATCCTGGCCCGCGCCGCCGACGGCGGCGACATCACCGTGGACGTGACGGCGACGCTGGAACCTGCGGAAAAAGCGCTGATCCTCGACCTCGACGCCTTCGCCGACACCCTCGTCGAGGTGGTCGCCGGTCACGAGCCGCACCGCCTCTGCGGCTACCTGTACCGGCTGGCGCAGACCTTCACCACGTTCTACGAGCACTGCCCGGTGCTGCGTGCCACCGGACCGAGGCGCGGCAACCGCCTGGCCCTGTGTCACCTCACCGGCGAAACCCTGCGCACCGGCCTGCACCTGCTCGGCATCCCCACCCCCGACCACCTGTGACCGCGGTGGCGCTCGCCCTGTTGATCAAGAGGTTCGCGTCGTGTTTCGACGGTCGGCGATCTCACCTTCTTGATCAACGGAGCGGGAGTTCAGCGCCGGGGGTGGCCGAACTGCATGCGGGCCAGCATCAGCAGCATGACCACGACACCGCCGAGCGGCGCGAGCCAGGACCAGGCCCAGCCGACGGTGAAGCTGAGCACTCCGAACGTGGCGATCGCGACCAACCAGAGCGTGGCCACGTAGAGCCCGAACCGGGCGGCGGCGGCCGGGTCCCGGGTGAACACGTCGACCGTTTCTCGGTGGGTCGCCTCCATGCTCAGCACCCACGGCTTGTGCCGGTTGGTCTGGGTGCCACCGAGGTAGGCGAAGAGCATTACCGCCACGACCACCGCGAGCGCCCCGCCGACCAGCCACGGAACGCTGCCGTCGGTCAGGAACTGCCAGCCGGCGCCGAGCCCGGCGAGCACCAGGGTGACGGCGGCGCCATACCCCCCGGCGCGCCCCGCCGGCATCGGGTAGCTGGTCGAGGTCTCCTGGCACAGCGCGTCGGCGGTGCCGGCCCCGGCCGCGACCGCGACGGCGGCCACCGCCACCAGCAACCAACCCGACGGTACGGCGATGCCGGCCACGGTGAGCACCAAGAGTACGACTCCGGTGACGCCGAGCGCGGCGAGCAGCGCCGTGCGAATCAGGAATCCGGCCGCCGGACGGATTCGGTGGCGCTCCCATTCGGTGTGGCTGGAGGTCGGCCCGGCTGCCGGTACCGCGTCCAACAGCGGGCCGAGGTCGCCCAGCTCGGCCATGGCCGCGCGGGCGGCGGCGGGGGACCGGCCGGCGTCGACCAGCTCGCCGACGCGGGCGACCAGGTTGGCCCGGATCTCCTCCTTGAGATCCTGCCGTTCGGGGCTCATCTCGGCACCGGCGAACGCCTCGTCGAGCAGCCGGTGGACGTCCAGCGCGGTGTCGTGGGTGGAGCGTGCGGTGGTCATGCGGACTGCCCTCCGGTCGTTTCGTCGGGGTGGCCGGCACGGTCGGCCAGGTCGAGCAGGGTGTCGATGAGGTCGCGGGTCAGAGACCAGGCCGCCACGTTGCGGCGGTAGACCGCACGTCCGGCGTCGGTGATCCGGTAGTACTTGCGGCGGCCGCCCTGGGTCTCGTCGCCCCAGTACGACTCGATCAGCCCGTCCCGGGCGAGCCGGCGGTAGCTGGCGTACAGGGTGGCTTCCTTGATCTCGTGGCGGCCGCCCGTGCGGTCCCGGATCCGCTTGAAGATCTCGAAGCCGTAGCTGTCGGTGCGGCGCAGCAGCCCCAGCACGATCGTGTCGGTGTGACCGCGCAGCAGGTCGGCGGCGAGCACGTCGTCGGCGGAGGGCTCCACGGTCGAAGACTTATCAACCACAACAGGTACTGTATCAGATCAAGTACAAGAGTTGTTTGGGTTGATGTTCGCCGACGGCGTCCGGGGACTCTCAGACGGTGCCGAGGAACCAGGGTTCGAGCTGGTCGGATCGGCGACGGCTTGTCGTACCTGATCCCGCTCCTCGGCGTTCCGGGCCGGCGCCGGAGCCGGCCCCCGTGTCCGGGTCGGGAGGCGCTCGAACTGCTTCGGGCAGCCGTCGCGGACGGTCAGGCGTCTCCCGGCAATCTGGCCTATCTCGAGGATCGGGTCGCGGTCGCGCAGGGCGAGCCACAGACGTACGGGACGCAGGTGCGGTGTGGTGCGCGCGGACCGGTGCCCGCCACGCCGATCCGCGACGAGGCCGCTGTCGACAGCCGGCGCGCCACGGCAGGTCTCCAGCCATTGGCCGCCTACCTCAGCGAGATGGCCGCGATCTGCGCGGAGTCGGAGGACCAGCCGCTCGACTGACCGCCCTGACGAGGTGGCCGAGCATCGCCCACAAGCTGCCGTCCTGTCGGCCGCGCGATGCCCTGGCTGCGCGTGCAGGTGAGTCCTCGGTGTCTACCGGGTTGAGCCGGACGGGGTCGCTTCGGGTACTTGAAGGGCTCGTCCGCACACCGCCACCCAGTCGGGGTCGACGGTGACATGGTCGACGGTGTTGGCCAGGTACCTGATGGCGGCGTCGGGCCTCAGGGGCAGCAGTGCGTCAAGGACGTCCATGTACAGCGACTCTCGCAGGATCTCGGCCAGCAATCCCGGCAGTTTCATGGGTATCTCGGACAGCGGTGGGCAGCCGGGTACAGAGTTCGACGCATGCAGACGCGGGGCCAGCGGTCGAGGCCGTGCGCTGCCTCGCGTTGCCGGATGGCCCGAAGGCCCTTGGTGAGGTCGCGCTCGCGGAGGGTCTGGAAGCCGCAGCGGGCGTAGTACGGGGCGTTCCACGGCACGTGAGCGAACGTCGTGAGGGTCAGGGCGGGGATGCCGTCGGCCATCGCCCGGTCGGCGAGGTGGCTGATCAGCTGACGTCCGATCCCGCGACGGGCGACGGCGGGATGTACGGAGACCTGTTCGATGTGGAAGTTGCCGTCGACGAGGTCGGCGATGAGGTAGCCGACCGGCCCGTCGGTGGCGTCGGTGGCCACCCAGGCACGGCCTGCCTCCTGGTAGCGGCCGAGTACGTCCAGCGGCAGCGGTTCATCGTCGGCGATCTGTGGCATGCCGATGTCGCGGAAGCACTGTCCGGCCGCGCGCTCGATGCCCTGCAGGACGGGTAGCTCGTCCTGCCGTACCGCTCGGATCCGCACCGGACCATTCTGTCGGTGCCGCTGTGCAGCGTCACCCAGGTTTCCGGTCACGGCGGGTGCGAAGGCCGACCCCGGGCCGGCGCTGGCCGTCGCCGTCGCGGCGGTCACCGTCTTGACGGGTGTCGATTCGAAGCGGAGACTGCGTAACACCCCCGAAACAGCGACCAGGGCCGTCCGGGGCGCGTGATGTTAGCGCTAACGTCGGCCGGGCCGGACGGACGGAGAGCCGCATGTCCAGAGTCCTGACCAGGCTGAGTGCCCTGCTCGCCGCCCTGTGTCTGCTGGTGTTGCCGGCGGCGCAGGCACCGCGTGCCCAGGCCGCCGCGCTCGACCCGTTCACCGGCTACCTGATGGCGCACTTCACCGGCGAGTCGGCCACCGGCGAGCAGGTCTACTTCGCGCACAGCCGCGACGGTCTGACCTGGCGCGACCTGAACAACGGCGCACCCGTGCTGCTGTCCACGATCGGCACCCGGGGAGTGCGTGATCCCTCCATCGTCCGTTCGCCCTCCGGCGACCGGTACTGGATCGTCGCCACCGATCTGCGGATCGCCAGCGGCACCTCGTGGAACGACGCGGCGAACCGGGGCAGCAGGTCGCTCGTGGTGTGGGAGTCCCGCGACCTGGTGAACTGGTCCGCCCCCTGGCTGATCAACGTCGCGGGCGCCATTCCGGGTGCCGGCAACGCCTGGGCACCGGAGGCCATCTACAACGCGGCGACCGGTGACTACGTCGTCTACTGGGCGACGAACTCGCTGCGCGACGGCGTCACCAAGCACCGCATCTGGTACGTGCGGACCAGCGACTTCCGCAGCTTCACCGCGCCCCAGCTCTACATCGAACGCCCCGGCGGCGGGCAGGGCATCATCGACACCCAGATCGTCGAGGTGCCGAACGCCGTCGGCGGCTACCGCTACTACCGGGCGTCGGCCGACGGGCACATCACCATCGAGGCCAGCAACTCGATCCTCGGCTCGTGGACGACCCTGGGCAACCTCTCCCACCTCGGCATCTCCAACGGCACCGGCGGCGGCAACGTGGTCGAAGGGCCGATGTGGATGCAGTTCAACGGTCGTGACGAGTGGGCGCTCTGGCTCGACCAGTACGCCACCGGTCGTGGCTACCTGCCGGTCACCTCCACCAACCTGGGCAGCGTCACCAACTTCCGGACCCGCACGGACTACCAGCTCGGTGCCAGCCGCAAACGGCACGGCTCGATCCTCAACCTGACCGCCGCCGAGGAGAGCGCGGTGCTGGGGCGCTGGGGCGCCACCACGCCGGCCAACCGGATCCAGGCGTACACCCACCAGGACCGGTACGTGCGCCACGCCAACTACGACGTACGCATCGACGCGAACGTCAGCCCGGCGCAGGACGCCCAGTTCCGGGTGGTGCCGGGGCTGGCCGACGCCGGCGCGGTGTCGTTCGAGTCGGTCAACTACCCCGGTCACTACCTGCGGCACTACGGTTTCGACTTCGTGCTGGCGGCACACGACGGCAGCTCGGTCTTCGCGGCGGACGCGACGTTCCGGCAGGTCGCCGGCCTCGCCAACTCGTCCTGGTCGTCGTTCCGGTCGTACAACTACCCCGACCGGTACCTCCGGCACTACAACTACCAGCTGCGACTCGACCCGATCAACGACGCCCAGGCCCGCGCCGACGCCACGTTCCGCCTCACCTCGTAGCCGGGCGGGCCGGCACGCGGTGGTCGGCCCGGCGGTGGACCGGATGAACCGACCGGTGGGACATCCAAAGGTGATCTAGCCGTCGGGTGCCGGAGGCCTCGTACCATTGCGCAGGGATTCCGGAGCGCGCAGCGGGAGGGGCCATGGGAAAAGGGATATACGTGCAGGAACTGCCGGGTATCGGCAAGCGGTACGACGTCGACCTGGGTAGCAACACCCAGCGGATCTCGGTGGTGGTACGCCGGGACGGCACCCGTGACCTGTACGTCTTCGCCGCCGGCAAGGACGATCCGGTCGCCGTGATCGAGATGTCGGAGGAGCAGGCGCGTAAGGTGGGCGCCCTGCTGGCCGGCACGTACTTCTCCGAGTAGTCGTCCCGCGTCGTACGTCCTCGTTCAGTCCGCTCCAGGAGTCCTCACCGTGCATGCTGACCTCGTGGGCTTCGGGGCCCTCGTACTGATCGCGGGCCTGCTGGCCCGTGCGGGTCGCCGGATCAACCTGCCCACCGTGCCGTTCTTCATGCTCGCGGGCATCCTGCTCGGGCCCGGTACCCCCGGTCCGGTGCTGGTCGCCCATCCCGAGGATCTGAGCCTGCTCGCCTCCCTCGGCCTGATTCTGCTGCTGTTCCATCTGGGTGTCGAGTTCCCGGTCGACCAGGTACTCGGCAGCGGCAAGCGGCTGTTCGTCGCCGCCGGCTCGTACATCGGTCTCAATGTCGGTGCCGGCCTGCTCTTCGGCTTCGCCCTCGGTTGGGGCGGGTACGAGGCGTTCGTGATCGCCGGCGCGCTCGGCATCTCCTCCTCGGCGATCGTGACGAAGCTGCTCATCGAGTTCCGCCGGTTGGCCAACGCGGAGACGCCGGTCATCCTCGGCATCATCGTGATCGAGGACCTGTTCCTCGCGCTGTACCTGGCGCTGCTGTCGCCCCTGCTGTCCGGTGCCGGGTCCGCCGGGGAACTGGTGCTGCGCATCGGCCTGAGCTTCGCCTACCTGGTGGTGCTCTTCGCCGTCGCCCGCTTCGGTGCCCGCCTGGTCGGCAAGGTGATCGACAGCAACGAGGACGAACTGCTGGCCATCCTGATGGTCGGGTTGGTCGTGCTCGTCGCCGGTGTGTCCGCCGAGATCGGGGTCTCCGACGCGATCGGCGCGCTGATGATCGGTCTGGTGATCGCCCGTACCCCCCTGCGCGAGCGGGTCGAACGCCTGGTGCTGCCGCTGCGCGACGTTTTCGCGGCGGTCTTCTTCCTGGTGTTCGGGCTGACCATCGACGTCGGCGACTTCGGCTCGGTGGCGCTGCCGGTGCTGCTGGCGGTACTGATGACCGTCGTGACCAACGTGGTGGCCGGCCTGATCGCCGGCCGGCTGTTCGGGCTCAACCAGCGCGGGGCCGCGAACGTCGGCCTGACCGTGCTGGGCCGGGGCGAGTTCTCGCTGATCCTGGCCACGCTCGCCATCGCCGCCGGCCTGGACGACCGGCTCGGCCCGTTCATCGCCCTGTACGTGCTGGTCCTGGCCGTGACGAGTCCCCTGCTCGCGGCGAACTCGCGCTATCTGGCCCGGATCATCCCGGACCGGCTGCTGCACGCCAGTTGGCGGTACGTGCGGGAGGAGACCATCAGCACCGCCTGCACCCACCTCGACCGGATCAACATCACCGAGTCCGACGCGGACGCGTGCCCGCAGTGTGTGGACAGCGGCGACGACTGGGTGCAGCTGCGGATGTGTCTGACCTGCGGCGCGGTGGGCTGTTGCAGCGACTCGGTGAACAACCACGCGGAGGAGCACTACCGGCAGACCGGCCATCCGTTGATCCGGTCGCTGGAGGAGGGCGAGGACTGGCGGTACTGCTACATCGACGGTGCCCTGGTCCGCGAGCCGATGGGTGCCACCCGGGAGTGACGAGCGGTACGCTCGCGTCGACCCACCTCAGTCGAGGTGGTACACCAACGCGCCGGCCACCTCCTCCCGGGTGATGCCGAGGCCGTCGACCGGTCGGGTGGGCAGCCCGTCCCAGGGCGTTCCGGCGAGCCTGTCCGGCAGGACGACCACCGACCGGATGCCGACCTGCCGCAGGAACGTGATGCTGACCGGATCGGGAAAGGTCGTGGTCACCGCACGGATCTGTTGCTGACTGGCCGGCAGGAAGGTCACCGAACCGTTGGCGACGCGGGGAAACCCGTCGGTGGTCCAGAGCATGATGTCGGATTCGGCGACCCCGTTGCTGGGCAGGACCAGGATCGGTTCGGTCGCCGCCCGCAGCGCCGGTGGGGCGGTCGGCACGGTGGGGTGCGGCGTCCGGTTGACACCCTCGACCGTGACCAGCACCAAAGGCAGCAGGAGCACCACCGCGCTCACCCACCTCGGCCACCCGAGCCTGGGGCGATTGCGTCCGAACTCGCTTACCGCGCCTGCCGCCAGTACGGCGAGCAGCAGGCTCGTCCACACCATCAGCCGCCCCGGGGTCCGTAGCGCGTCCCACCCGGGCAGCAGCCGCGACAGGGTCAGGTATCCCGGATCGCCCTGACCGACGAGGTTGCTGCCGAGCCCGAGCGCGCCGCTGACCAGCACGCCGAGCGCGAGCAGCACGCGGTGGCGCACCCGGAACGTCGAGTAGCTCAGCCCGGCCACGGCCAGCACGATCAACGTGACGCCCGGCAGCAGCGCCATCTCCGGCGGCCAGGACAACTGGGCGCGGGCGGCGGCGAAGTGGTCGCCCCACAGCCACGAGTCCGCGGGCGCGACGAAGTATCCCCGCAGGGCTGGGGAGAACATCTCCGTCCAGGACAGGTCCCGGTGCGCCTCCGGGTTCAGCTCCACCACCCGCAGGAAGGTGGTCCCCAACCAGATCAACACCGCTCCGAAGACGACGCCGCCGAGCAGGTTGGCGAGCACCACCCGGCGCCCCAACAACCAGGTGCCGGTCCGCCAGCGGGCCCAGCCGACCGCCACGAGGACCACAATCATGGTGCCGGCCAGGAAGTACGCGAGCGGCAGGCCGATCGCCAGGCCCAGGGTCAGCTGCCAGGCGGCGACCAGCCAGCCCGCCAGGATCCATCCGGGGCGGTGCAGGTCCGGTCGGTGACCGTCGCGCAGGGACCAGCCGTGGCCGCGTGCCAGCATCGCCAGGCACAGTGCGACGCCGCCGATGGAGAGGATGTTCAGGTGCCCGCTGTGCGCGAGCCGCCACGGCGCGAAGGCCCAGGCGACGCCGGCCACGGCCGCCGCCGTCCGGATACCGCCCAGTTGGCGCACCAGGGCGTACGCCCCGAGGCAGGCGAGTGCGTGGGCGAACACGTAGAGCAGGTTGTAGCGGAAGATGGCCGCCGCCACGCCGTTGACGAAGAGACCGGCAGGTGCGTATCCGAGCACGATGTCGGTGTAGGCGTACGTGTACAGATCCGGGAAGAACGTGTTGGAGTGCCAGAGGTTGAGCGGATCGGTGACCAGCGCGTGCCCGGCCCAGGCGACCTGCCACGCCTGCAACGGAGGATCGCCGATGTCGCCCGGGATGGTCGTCCACGGTTGCTTGAGCGTCGGCCAGGTGAGGACGACCGCCACGACCACGCTGGCGATTGTCGCCACCGTCCATTCATGCCGCAGCAGACGCGAGGCCGCCCGCACGACGCCCTGTCCGCGGCGGGGCTGGGACTCCGATCCTGCCTGCTCGGGGTCGGGCTGGCGGCGATCAGCGGACGAGGTTCCGACCAGCCCCCGACGTATCGCCTGCACGTGTCCTCCTGTCGATGTCCAACGCGGACGGTCTAGCGTCGCATCGAAGGAAGGAGAAAAGCCATCGTCGATGGCCACCGAAACTTCCGGGCGACGGTTCAGTGGCGGTTGAGCCGGCGGTAGACCGGGGTCAGCCGCTGGTGCAGCGTCCGGTAGACGTCGAAGATCTCGTCGTAGCCCGCTCGATGCGCCGGGTCCGGGGTGAAGAGCCGGTCGGTACGCATCAGACCCGGGATGTCGGCGAAGGTGAGCCACCCGGTGCCGACCGCGCCGATCCAGCCCGCCCCTCGGGCGTTCACCGCGAGTGGTTGGGCGTCGCGGCGGATCTCGACGCCGAGCACGTCGGCGAAGATCTGACACCACGAGTCCGACAGTGCCCCGCCGCCGGTGATGGCCATCGAGGTGACCGGTGCGCCGAGGAACCGGTTCACCGCGCCGAGCAGCCAGCGGGTGTTGAACGCCACCCCCTCGAAGACCGCCCGCAGCAGATCCGAGCGGTTGGTGTCGAGGGAGATGTTGAAGAACCCGGCGCGCAGGTTCGCGTCGTCCACCGGGGCGCGTTCGCCGTAGAGCCAGGGGGTGTAGAGCACCCCGTTCGCGCCCGGCGGCACCGTCGGGATGATGGTGTCGAAGGCGTCGAAGATCGTGCCCTCGTCGCGGCTTAGGTGACCGGCGCTGAGCAGCGGGTCGTCGTACTCCACGATCTTGTCCCGCAGCCACGTCAGGTTGGCGCCGGCGGTGGCCTGCAGGGCGGTCATCAGGTAGCGGTCACCGATCGCGCAGGGCACCGAGGCGATGCCGGCGGCGACGTCGGTCTTCTTCCGGGGCACGTGGGCGGCGATCCAGGACGAGGTGCCGACGTACAGGTGCGGCTGGCGGTCGCCGGTGGTGCCGGCGCCGATCGCCGCGGCGGTGTTGTCGATCGCCCCGGCGACCACCCGCACCGTCGTCGGCAGGCCCAGGTGCGCGGCGGCGGCCGGGGTCAGGGTGCCGATCACCTCGGTGCAGGCGACGATCGGTGGCAGCTTGTCCGCGTCGACGCCGCTGTCGGCGACCAGGGCGGGGGAGTAGCGGATGTCGCCGGGACGCCGGTTGTCGGTCACCCACGAGGTCAGGATCGAGTCGACGGTGGCCACCGTGCGTCCGGTGAGCCTCAGGTTGATCCAGTCGAGCACGTTGAGGAACGTCGCGGTGCGCGCGTACACCTGCGGCAGGGTGTCGCGGACGAACAGCATGTGGGCGGCGGGGTCCTTGCCGGTGGGTGAGGGCATGCCGCCGGTGAGCCGCAGCCAGCGGGCGATCCGGCGCACCGACATCCCCTGGTACGCGGGGAAGCCGCCGAACTGCCGTCGCAGGTGCGGCGCGCCACGCATGTCGAGCCAGCTGATGCAGGCGGTGAGCGGCTCGCCGGTGGCGTCCACCGCGATGGTTCCCTCGCCCTGGGTGGAGGCGCACACCGCCTCGACCGCCCGCATCTGCTCGGGATGATCCCGGCCCAGGTCGGCGGCGACCTGGCCGAGCGCCGTCCACCAGGCGAGCGGGTCCTGTTCGGCGCCGCCACCGGGCAGCACCCGCAGCGGGACCGGCCGCTCGGCCCAGCCGGTGACCGTGCCGTCGGCGGCGACCAGCGCGGCCTTCAGACCCGAGGTGCCCAGGTCGATCGCGAAGACCTGCGGCGGGCTGGCGGTCACCGGATCAGACCCCGTCGACAAGTGCGAAGACCTGGTCGAACCGGGCGAGGGCGTCGTCGACGACCGCGTCGGTGTCGGCCATCGACGTGTACATCCGCGAGCCGGCCAGGGTGACGATGCCGTGCGCGGTGTACGCGGCGCCCATCTGCTCCATCAGCCGCTTGCGGGACTTGTTCTCCTTGAGCAGCTTCACCGGGTTGCGCATGTCCAACAGCATCACGCCGCTGCACTCCAGGTGCACGATGGATCCCTGGTTGTACGCGACGTACGGCAGTCCGTAGGAGTCGACCAGCCGTTGCAGGCCCCGGGTCAGCCGGTCACCGGCCCGGCCGGCGATCACCGGTGCGTTGGTGCGGGCCATCTCCTCGATGGCGAAGTAGCCGGCCGCGCAGGACAGCGGGTTGGCCGACAGGGTGCCGCCGACCTGGATGTGCGCGCCGCTCCTGCCGTCCAGCCCGGAACCGAAGACCGCCATCACGTCGGCCCGCCCGCCGACACCGCCGGCCATCGGGTAGCCGCCGGAGACCGCCTTGCCCAGCACGGTCAGGTCGGGGGTGACACCGAAGTAGCCGGCCGCGCCGCCCAGCCCGAGCCGGAACCCGGTGACCACCTCGTCGAAGATCAGCAGCGCGCCGAACTCGTCGCACAGCTCCCGGACCCGGGCGTTGAAGTCGCGTGGCGCGGGCCGGGTGCCGGATTCCGGGCCGACCGGCTCGACCACCACCGCCGCGGTGCCGCCGCGCAGCCGGTTCTCGATCAGCTTGCGCTTGAGCTGCCCGAGGTCGTGCGGGAAGGCCTCCCGGGTGCGGGCCGTCGCCCCGAAGGGGATGCCCTTGGCGTTCATCCGGTACGTGCCCGGCACCCGCAGCCCGTAGACCATCGTGTCGGACCAGCCGTGGTAGGCGCCACCGACCTTGATCACCATCTTCCTGCCGGTGAAGGCGCGGGCACCCCGGACGGCGGCCATCACCGCCTCGGTGCCCGAACCCAGCGACCGGTACATCTCCACGTGCGGCATGAACCGGTGAATGATCTCGGCGAGCTTCAGCTCGTACTCGTGGAACAGCCCGGTCACCGGCCCGGAGTCCCGGACCACATCGGCGACGCGCTCGTTCACCGGGCCGTAGTTGCTGCCCAGGATCGTCGGCCCGCCGGCCTGGAGGAAGTCGATGTACGTGTTGCCGTCCCGGTCCACCAGATACGCGCCGTCGGCCTTGTCCACCGCGAGCGGGAACGGGTAGTTGAACGCCAGGTTGTGCTGCACCCCGCCGGGGATGCGCCGCCGCGCCCGGTCGGTGATCTCCTTGCTGGCGCGGCACTTGGTGTCGAAGTAGTTCAGCACGTCGAGCATCGCGTCGTGGCGCAGACCGCGCACCGGCTGGGCGGTCAGCGCCTTCAGCCGACGCATCACGTCGTCGACGTCGGGGTACTCGGTTATCGCGTAGCCGAGCCGGGCCGCCTCGGCACCCGGCGTGCCGGCCATCTCGTCGTCGGCGCTCGCCGCCGGCATGCTGCTGGCGGTCCGGCCGGCGATCTCGGCGGCCGCCGCGTCGGCGCTGGGCAGTTCCTCGTCGGCCGGTACCCGCAGCGGCTCGACCGCCTCGGTGAGCTGCGCGGCGATCCGCTTCTCGTCGGCCCGCAGCTTGCTGAAGGCGATCTCCCGGATCGCGGTCGGGATGGTGTGGATCTTCCCCGCCTCGCTGGTCAGCGCCAGCAGGTAGGCGATGGACACCTTCTCCAGCAGCGCCATGTTGAACACCGCCCGGTCGGGGTCGGTGCCGACGGCGACCACCCCGTGATTGGCGATGATGAAGGCGTTGTCGCCGCTGGCCACCTTCTTCTGCACGTTGCGGGCCAGGAATCCGGTGCCGGACGGGGCGTAGTCGATGATCGCCACCTCCCGGCCCAGGAAGCGCACCTGCTCGTCGGTGAGCGCCGGGATCGGCTTGCGCAGGAAGGCCAACGCCGAGGCGTACGGCTGGTGGGTGTGCACGATCGCGTTGACGTCCGGCCGCTCCCGGTAGATGTTCGCGTGCATCCCGCACTCGATGGACGGTTTGAGGTCGGCACCGGAGTCGTCGGGCAGGTGCCTGCCGTCGAAGTCCACGATGCAGATGTCCTCGACGCGCATCCGGTCGTAGTCGTAGTTGCTCGGGGTCACCGCGTACCGCCGGTGGCCGGGCACCCGGACCGAGACGTTGCCCTCGGTGGCCTTCAGGTAGCCCCGGGCGAGCATGGTGCGGCACATGTCGACGACGTGCTGGCGGGACAGGCGGTGCTGCACGGCGTTCTCCTCCGTCGGGTCGTCGGCCGCCGGTCGGTGCACCCGTCCGGCCCGTTCGGTTCATCGTCGCGTGGGCGCGACGGTCGAAACACCGTCCCGCCGGCAGCGAGAATCACCGTGCTTCTTATCCCAGCGTGACAAAATCGCCGGGTGAGTTCGCCTGTCTCCGCGACTCCCTGGCGACACCTGCCCGCCGATCTGGCCGCCGCGATGCGCCCGCAGCTGCCGGACACGGTGGCCGCCGTCGCGGGCGCCGTCACCGAGGCCACGCCGGCCTTCGCCGGCATCGCCGACGACAAGTTCACCCGGGACGTACACACCGCCGTGCAGGTGGCGCTCGACCGCTTCCTCGATCTCGTCGGCACCGGGGAACCGGCGCTGCCGCCCCGGTTCCGGGAGGTGTTCGTCGGGTTGGGGGCCGCCGAGGCCCGTGAGGACCGGGGACCGGAGGCGCTGCTGGCCGCGCTACGGATGGCGGCACGGCTGCTGCTGCGTACGGCGTCACGATCCCTGGCCCGGCTGCGCCCGGTCGAGCCGGAGGAACTGATCGACCTCTCCGACGCGGTAAGCGCGTACATCGCCGAACTGGCCGCGGCGAGCACCGACGGGTACGCCCTGCAACTGCGGGAGCAGGCCGGGGAGGGGGACCGCCGTCGCCACCTGGCCGAGCTGCTGTTGCGCGGCGACGGGCTGCCCAGCGCCGTCGAGTCGGCGGCGGCCCGGATCGGCTGGGCCGACCTGGACGCGGTGGTGCCGGTCCTGCTGCCACCGGACCAGGCCCGCGACGCGCGGTTCCGGTTCGGTCCGGACGGGCTGGTCATCGAGCGTGGCCGCGACGCCGTGCTGCTGCTGCGGTCGGGTGCCCGGGCGGTCCGCGTCCACCTGGCCGAGGCGTTCGCCGGCCGGTCGGTGGTGGTCGGCCCGGAACTGGGCTGGCCCCAGGTGCCGGCGGCCGTCCGGCTCGCCGAACTGGCCGGCGGGCTGGTCGGACCCGCGCCCGGCCCGGTTTTCGTCGACGACCACCTGGTCGCGCTGACCCTGCGCGGCGAACAGCGGGCGTTGGCGGTGCTCACCGAGCGCCGCCTGGCACCGTTGTCGCAACTGCGTCCGGCGCAGCGGGAGAATCTGCTGGGTACGCTCTACGCCTGGCTCCGGCACTGGGGCTCGCGCGCCGAGGTCGCCACCGAGCTGTTCGTGCACCCGCAGACGGTCAGCTACCGCCTCAAGCGGCTGCGTGAGCTGTACGGTGACGACCTGGACGACCCCGCCGCCCGCTTCGAGCTCCTGGTGGTCTTGACCGGCCAGCTCGCGACGAGCATCCGGAAGGCCTCTGGAACTTCCGCTTGACACTGGCCCTGACCTGGCGTTAATGCTCATGCCCATGCTGCGGAGTGACCGCCGGCGTGTTGTCGCTGACCAGCACCAACGCTGTCCCTGGGCCGGGCGGGCGGCCACGAGAAGGTTTCGAGAGTATTTCCGGAAGTTGTTGACGGCTCGACGGCGGCACGCCAATACTGTGGCCATCGACGAATCTGGATGATCGTCGATTGTCGCTACCTACTCCGCCGGTCGCGGTGCATCACGACCGGCAGACCACCACCCGGTACGACGTCGACAGTCGATGGTGGCCGACCAGCCACCGGGACCGCCGGTTCGTAGCGCACTGCTGGCCACCGGCCAGCCGTCACGAGGAGGAAGCATGAACAACGTCCCCGTCCCACCACGAAGTCGCAGGCGTGGACGCGTCAGGATGCTGGCTGCCGCCGCCTTCGCCGCAGTGTTGGCCACCACCGGCACCGTCGCGATCTCGGCCAGCCCCGCCCAGGCCGAGGCCGACCGGCAGGTCTGCTCGAACACGGAGGGCACCCACAACGGGTTCTTCTTCTCGTTCTGGAAGGACAGCGGCGACGCCTGCATGGTGTTGCGTGAGAACGGCCGCTACTCCAGTTCGTGGAGCAGGAGCACCAACAACTGGGTCGGTGGCAAGGGTTGGAACCCGGGCACCCGGCGCACGATCACCTACTCGGGTAGCTACAACCCGGGTAACAACAACAGCTACCTCGCGCTGTACGGGTGGACCCGTAACCCGCTGGTCGAGTACTACATCGTCGAGAACTTCGGCAGCTACAACCCGAGCAGCGGTGCCACCCGGCTGGGTAGCGTCACCACCGACGGGGGCACCTACGACATTCTGCGGAGCCAGCGGGTCAACCAGCCCTCGATCGATGGCACCCAGACGTTCTACCAGTACTGGAGTGTCCGGCAGCAGAAGCGCAGCAGCGGGACCATCACCACTGCCAACCACTTCGACGCCTGGGCGCGTGTTGGTCTGAACCTGGGCAACCACTACTACCAGATCATGGCGACCGAGGGTTACCAGAGCCAGGGCAGCTCGGACATCACCGTCCGGGAAGGCGGGGGCTCGAACCCGCCGCCGAGCAACCCGCCGCCGAGCAACCCGCCGCCCGGTGGTGGCAACTGCTCGGTCAACGTGCAGCGCGCCGAGGACTGGAACGACCGGTTCAACACGACCTTCTCGGTCAGTGGCAGCAACAACTGGACCGTCACCATCCGTACGAACGGTGGCCAGAGCCTGCAGAACAGCTGGAACGCCTCGATCAGCGGCTCCAGTGGCACGATCACCGCACGGCCGAACGGTAACGGCAACAACTTCGGCATCACGCTCTGGAAGAACGGCAACAACACCACGCCAACCGCGACGTGCTCAAGCAGTTGACCTGGTGAACCAGGTGGGGTGACGGCCGCAGCCGGCACCCCGCCGCCGGCAACGGCATCCGCGGCGGGCCGACCCTCAGGGGGTCGGCCCGCCGTCGTTGTGCGTCACGCCGACCCGACATGTATTGACAACCATCGACTTAAGGGTGAGGCTGGTGTGAGAGCGCTCTCTCGGATCGCGTCCGCGACCACCACCAGTCCGGCCAGGGAAGCTCCGATGTCTACGGCGGCGGCGCCGGAAGGACCCTGACCCTCCCCGACAGGAGCCATGAGATGGAAAGCGCCGCACCCCAACCCGTCGGCCGCGGCCGGCTACGCCTCGGCACCGCGATCGGTGCCCTGCTGGTGCTGCTCGGCAGCTACGTCGTGGCCAGCACCGCACCGGCCGACGCCGCCCCGGGCATCAACGCCATCCGGGTGGCGGAGTTCCCGGCCGACTGCACGTACAGCCACCGGCTCCCGGACGACCCCATCGTCCTGCCCGGGCTGCCCGGTGCCTCGCACATGCACAGCTTCTTCGGCAGCACCGTCACCAACGCCCACACCACACTGCCCGACCTGGTCGGCTCCGCCACCACCTGCAATCCCCGGGTGGATGTCTCGTCCTACTGGGTACCGACCCTCTACCGCGACAACGTGCCGGTGGAGCCGTCCATCGCCACCTTCTACTATCTCGGCGAAGGAGTGCGTCCCGACGTCGTCGCGCAGACGCAGCCGTTCCCGCTGGGCCTGCGCCTCGTCGCCGGGAACGCCCGGGCCGCCGGACCGGGCGACAGCATCGCCCGCTGGTCCTGCCTGCACGCCGGGCACGTGCCGCCGTCGAAGAACTTCGTCAACTGCCCGGCCGGCACCATGCTGGAGTCGTACCTCGACTTCCCGCAGTGCTGGAACGGCCGCGACCTCGACTCGCCGGATCACAAGAGCCACCTGGCCTACCCGGTGAACCAGGCCTGCCCGGCCAGCCACCCGGTGCACGTGCCGAAGCTGCGGCAGGTGCTGCGTTACCCGGTCAACGGTGACCCGTCGCGGCTGCGACTGGCCTCCGGGCCGGGCTACACGATGCACGGCGACTTCTTCAACGCCTGGCCGGTGGAGGAGCTGGCGCGACGCGTCCGCGACTGCATCCGTCCGGTCATCAAGTGCGGCCACGACGGCAGGCCGCTCTGAGTCGACAGGTGACACCCGACGGCGGGCCCGGTCGTACCGGCCCGCCGCCGGGCGCACGCGAAGGAGGTCGCGTGCGAGGAGGCCCACTCGCCGCGCTGTTCGCCGCCCTGCTGCTCGTCGCCGGGTGCGACGCCGGAACATCGCCCATCATCGGAACGCCAACCACCACGGGACCAGCGCCGCCGAGCACCGGGCCGCCGACAGCCCTCGCACCACCGGCCGGCGCGTCGCCCACCGCAGTGCCTTCCGGTACGACCGGACAATTCAGCGCCACCGACATCGCCTGGCTCCAACTGACGGTGGCCATGGCCGAACGGCTGCTGCCGATGCTCGACCTGGTGCCGGACCGGACCGCCGACCCGGCCTGGCGGCGGTTGGCCACCCGGATCGAGACCAGCGAGCGGGCGCACCTGACCCGGTCCCGGCGGCTATTGACCGACTCCGGTGCACCGGTGGTCAACCCGCACGAGGGCCACGACATGCCCGGCATGATCACCGCCGCGGAACTGACCGCGCTGCGCTCGGCCACCGGGCAGCAGTTCCACCACCGGCTCGCCGGGCACCTGCGGGCGCATCTGACGCAGTCGGTGCGGCTCGCCACCGCCGAGCAGCGGGTCGGGGCCCACCCGGCGACCACCGCACTGGCCGCGGTCGTGGTCCGGGACGACACCGCCGACCTCGACCAGCTCGACCACCTGCACCGGCCATCGACTTCGTCCCCGCGGCAACCCCGAGCGTAGTGGCGGCGACCTTCACGCCGACGGGGGCCGAACCAGCACTGGTCAGTCAACCAGCACGCCGGGAGCGGGCCAGCACGAACCCGCCGACGACCACGGCGATCAGCCCCACCACCAGCGCCACGTAGCCGCCGCCCCGCCCGTTGCCGGTGCCGACGCCACCGTCCGAGGTGAGCACGACCAGACCACCGAGCGCCATCCCGAACGCCCCCGCAGCCAGGGCGCTCCAGCCCGCCCGCGCCCGGCCGGTGCGGAAACGACCGGGGGTGAGCGCCAGCCCACCGACGACCACCCCCGCGAGTGCCAACAGGGCGGCCACCGTCGATCCGATCCGGCCGGCGCCCATGCTGACGCCCTGTGCGACAGCCGGATCGGCCGCGATCTGCGTGGTCACCGGTGCGGCGAGTCCGACCGCCCCGGACGGGACGGCGCCGACGGTGGTGAGTATGAGCCTGGCGATCGTCACGTCTGTCTCCTCTGTGGTGCGCGGGTCGTGAACTCGACGTCACCGATCATGTCGGCCGGCGACCCGGCGCTCATCCGGCCGGCGTAGGCACTTTCGGCTGCCGCAGCCGGCGTGACCGGCTGCCACGTACGCCGCGACCGCCGCTCCACTACCGCGTACGTGGTAGCCGGCCAGTCCTCCGTGAGCAGGAGTCGCCGGGCCGTGCCGGCCGGCTAGGGTGCGCCCATGGGCGAGCGGTGCGGGCGGGTCCTCAGGCGCGCTGCGGTCAGGGACTGGACGATCGCGGTGGGCGTGACGGCGGTGCTGCTGATCGCCGCACTGTCCGCGACCCGCCCCGCCACCGGGGAGGACCTTTTCGGCTACGCCTGGTTGGTGACCGGCGGCCTGGCCCTGGTCGCGCGTCGACGGGCACCGGTCGCGGTGCTGGTCGTCACCGGGGTGTGCGCGGTGGGCCACCAGGCGACCGGTATCGAGGTGCCCGCCGTCGCGTTCCTGTTCGCGGTCTACGCGGCCGTACGCGCGGGGCACCGCACGGTCACGGTCGCCGCGGGGGTCGCGATGCTTGTCGCTCTTCCGCTCGCGGCCCTGACTCTGCCGCCGGGACTGCCCGTCGGCGAGGCCCTGGCGCGGGCCCGTGACGCCCTCGAAGTGGCCTGGCTGGTCGCCGCCGGGGCGGCGGGGAGGCGCTCCGGCAGGCCGAGCGGCGTGCGGAGGAGGCCGAGCGCACCCGGGAGGAGACGGCACGGCGCCGCGCCGACGAGGAGCGGTTGCACATCGCTCGGGAACTGCACGATTCCCTCACCCACCAGATATCGATCATCAAGGTGCAGGCAGAGGTCGCCGTGCACCTGGCCAGCCGGCGCGGCGAGCCGGTGCCGGAGGCGCTCGCGGCCATCCGCGAGGCCAGCCGTGAGGCGACCCGGGAACTGCGCGCGACCCTGGAGACACTGCGCGCCGACGGCACCGCCACCGCACCCGGGCTCGACGAACTCCCGGAACTGGTGCGACGGGCCCGGATGGCCGGCCTGGACGCGACGTTGACGATCGACGGTCAACGGTCCGACGTGCCGGTCGCGGTGGGCCGCACCGCCTACCGCATCGTGCAGGAATCCCTCACCAACATCGCCCGTCACGCGTCCACCGCCTCGGCGTCGGTGCGGCTCGACTACCGGCCGGGCATCCTCGCGATCCGGGTGGACGACGACGGCGACGGCACGCCGGGCCGGGCGGCGGTGCCCGGCGTCGGACTGCTCGGAATGCGGGAACGCGTCGTCGCTCTGGGCGGACTGCTGCGGGCCGAGGCCCGCGACGAGGGCGGGTTCACCGTGCACGCCGAGCTTCCGGTGGGCGGGGCGTGATCCGCGTCCTGCTGGTCGACGACCAACCGCTGCTGCGCAGCGGATTCCGGGCACTGCTCGACATCGAGGACGACATCGAGGTGGTGGCCGAGGCCGCCGACGGCGAGCAGGCGTTGACCCTGGCCCGGGAACACCTGCCCGACGTCGCGCTCGTCGACATCCAGATGCCGGTCCTGGACGGCATCGAGACGACCCGGCACATCGCCGCGGATCCGGCTCTGACCGGCGTGCACGTGGTCATCCTGACCAACTACGGTCTGGACGAACATGTCTTCCACGCGCTGCGCGCCGGTGCCGCCGGCTTCCTGGTCAAGGACATCGAGCCGGCCGATCTCGTGCACGCCGTCCGGGTGGCCGCCCGTGGCGACGCTCTGCTCGCGCCGTCGATCACCCGCAAGCTGATCGACCGGTACGTCACCGAGCCGCTGCGGACGCGGACCGGTGCGCGGCTCAAGGAGTTGACCAGTCGCGAACGGGAGACGGTCGTCCTGCTCGCGCAGGGCCTGTCCAACGACCAGATCGCCGAACGCCTTGTGATCAGCCCGCTGACCGCCAAGACCCACATCAACCGGGCGATGACCAAACTTCACGCCCGTGACCGAGCCCAGCTCGTGGTCATCGCCTACGAGTCCGGCCTGGTGGCGCCCCGCCACCGCTGATCCCGGTGGCGCGTCGCGGCCGACGCACTCGCCGTCTGTCGGACCGCCGTGGCACGATCGCACAGGTGACCAGCAGATCCACCACCGAACAGCGCCTCGGCGACCTGGCGCGGCTGCGCCGCGTGCGGGACCGCATCGACCGGGAGTACGCGCAACCGCTGGACGTCGAGGCACTCGCCCGTGGGGTAAACATGTCGGCCGGGCACCTCAGCCGCCAGTTCCGGCAGGCCTACGGCGAGTCCCCGTACGGCTACCTGATGACCCGACGCATCGAGCGGGCCATGGCACTGCTGCGCCGTGGTGACCTCAGCGTCACCGATGTCTGCTTCGCGGTCGGCTGTTCGTCGTTGGGCACCTTCAGCACCCGGTTCACCGAACTCGTCGGCGTGCCGCCGAGCGTCTACCGCCGCGACGCGGCCCGCGCGACGCAGGGGATGCCCTCCTGCGTGGTGAAACAGGTGACCAGACCGATCAGGAATCGAGAAGCAGCGGCCCCCGCGCCGCAGTTAGCGTGACCGCCATGGACATCACGATCAACGCCAGCTTCCTGCCGCACACCGACGCGGACGCCGCCCTGGCCTTCTACCGGGACCTCCTCGGCTTCGAGGTCCGCAACGACGTCGGCTACCAGGGCATGCGGTGGATCACCGTCGGCCCACCCGGTCAGCCCGGTACGTCGATCGTGCTGCATCCGCCGGCCGCCGACCCGGGGGTGACCGAGGAGGAGCGCCGCACCATCACCGAGATGATGGCCAAGGGCACCTACGCCTCGATCCTGCTGGCCACGCCCGACCTCGACGGCGTGTTCGAGCGGTTGCAGGCCAGCGACACCGAGATCGTGCAGGAGCCGACCGAGCAGCCGTACGGGGTTCGTGACTGCGCCGTCCGGGACGCCGCCGGCAACATGATCCGTATCCAGGAAGTGCGATGAGCAGTGCCAACCGGTCGGCGCCACCCGCCGCCGACAGCCACGATCTGATCCGGGTGCAGGGTGCCCGGGAGAACAACCTCAAGGACGTCACCGTCGAGCTGCCGAAGCGCCGGCTGACGGTGTTCACCGGCGTCTCCGGTTCGGGTAAGAGCTCGCTGGTGTTCAGCACCATCGCGGCGGAGTCGCAGCGGCTGATCAACGAGACCTACAGCGCGTTCATCCAGGGCTTCATGCCGACCCTGGCCCGGCCGGAGGTCGACGTCCTCGACGGGTTGACCACCGCGATCATCGTCGACCAGGAGCGGATGGCCGCCAACCCGCGCTCCACCGTCGGCACCGCCACCGACGCCAACGCCATGCTGCGGATCCTGTTCAGCCGGCTCGGCAAGCCGCACATCGGCTCTCCTCAGGCATTCTCCTTCAACGTCGCCTCGATCAGTGGCGCCGGCGCGGTGACCATCGAACGTGGCGGCACCACGACGAAGGAACGGCGCAGCTTCAGCATCACCGGTGGCATGTGCCCGCGCTGTGAGGGCACCGGGCGGGTCACGGACATCGACCTGACCGCGCTGTACGACGACAACAAGTCCCTCAACGAGGGCGCCATCACCGTGCCCGGTTACAGCATGGACGGGTGGTACGGCCGGATCTACCGGGGCAGCGGTTTCTTCGACCCGGACAAACCAATCCGGAAGTACACCAAGAAGGAGCTGCACGACCTGCTCCACAAGGAGCCCACCAAGATCAAGGTTGACGGGATCAACCTGACCTACGCGGGTCTGATCCCGCAAATCCAGAAGTCGTTCCTGTCCAAGGACGTCGAGGCGATGCAGCCGCACATCCGCGCCTTCGTGGAACGGGCGGTCACCTTCACGACCTGCCCCGACTGTGGTGGCACCCGGCTGAGTGAGGCGGCCCGGTCGTCGAAGATCAAGGGCGTCAACATCGCCGACGCCTGCGCGATGCAGATCAGCGATCTCGCCGAGTGGGTGCGCGGGCTGCGCGAGCCCTCCTTGGCGCCGCTGCTGGCGTCGTTGCAGCACACCCTCGACTCCTTCGTCGAGATCGGGCTCGGCTACCTCAGCCTGGACCGGCCCTCCGGGACGCTCTCCGGCGGGGAGGCGCAACGCACCAAGATGATCCGCCACCTCGGCTCCTCGCTCACCGACGTCACCTACGTGTTCGACGAGCCCACCATCGGGTTGCACCCGCACGACATCCAGCAGATGAACCGCCTGCTGCTGCGGCTGCGCGACAAGGGCAACACCGTGCTCGTCGTGGAGCACAAGCCGGAGACGATCGCCATCGCCGACCACGTGGTCGACCTGGGCCCCGGGGCCGGCACGGCGGGCGGCACCGTCTGTTTCGAGGGCACCGTCGAGGAGCTACGGACCAGCGGTACGCTCACCGGCCGCCACCTCGACGACCGGGCCACGCTCAAGAAGTCGGTGCGTACGCCCACCGGGCAGCTGCCGATCCGGAAGGCCTCGACGCACAACCTGCGCGACGTCGACGTCGACATCCCGCTCGGGGTGCTGGTCGTGGTCACCGGCGTCGCCGGGTCGGGCAAGAGTTCCCTGGTGCACGGGTCGATCCCGCCCGGCACCGGAGTGGTGTCGATCGACCAGGGCGCGATCCGTGGCTCACGGCGCAGCAACCCGGCGACGTACACCGGGCTGCTCGACCCGATCCGCAAGGCGTTCGCGAAGGCCAACGGGGTGAAGCCGGCGCTGTTCAGTGCCAACTCCGAGGGCGCCTGCCCCACCTGCAACGGCGCCGGCGTGATCTACACCGACCTGGCGATGATGGCCGGCGTCGCCACCGTGTGCGAGGAGTGCGAGGGCAAGCGGTTCCAGGCCTCCGTCCTGGAATACCGCTTCGGCGGCCGGGACATCGCCGAGGTGCTCGCGATGCCGGTCACCGAGGCGGAGGAGTTCTTCGGTTCCGGCGAGGCCCGTATGCCGGCCGCGCACCGCATCCTCAACCGGCTCGCCGAGGTGGGCCTCGGCTACCTCAGCCTCGGCCAGCCGCTGACCACGCTCTCCGGCGGCGAGCGGCAGCGGCTCAAGCTGGCCACCCACATGGCCGAGCAGGGCGGGGTCTACGTGCTCGACGAGCCGACCACCGGGTTGCACCTCGCCGACGTCGAGCACCTGCTCGGCCTGCTCGACCGGCTCGTCGACTCCGGCAAGTCGGTGATCGTCATCGAACACCACCAGGCGGTCATGGCCCACGCGGACTGGATCATCGACCTGGGTCCGGGTGCCGGTCACGACGGCGGCCGGGTCGTCTTCGAGGGCACTCCCGCCGATCTTGTCGCTGCCCGGTCCACCCTCACCGGCGAGCACCTCGCCGCCTACGTGGGCAGCTGAGATCCCGCTCGTTCCGCACCCCACGGTGATGATCATCACCGTGGGGTGAAACCTACCCTCGCTGGAGGGTAGGTTTCGTGCTGGTCGTCGAGGCGCGGCTACGGCCCCTCGCGGTCCTTCCTGAGCGGTCTTCTTCTTCCGGGCGACGATGCTCGGAAATGGTCCGGAAACGTCCGACCGGTACTGGTATGTGCAGATCATGTCGGTCCCCGTGGGGAGCGGCATCACGTGTGCGCCTGGCGCGTGCACCCTGAGTGGAAACGGCTGTATGTCTTCGATGCTGTCCGCGGTCGCCCGGCCGCGTCTGTCCCGCCCGTCCTGGTTGTCGCCCAAGGTGTTCCGGACCGAGGTCCTCGCCGGGCTGGTGGTGGCTCTGGCCCTGATCCCGGAGGCGATCAGCTTCTCGATCCTGGCCGGGGTGGATCCGCGGGTCGGGTTGTTCGCCTCGTTCACGATGGCCGTGGTCATCTCGATCTGCGGTGGCCGGCCGGCGATGATCAGCGCGGCGACCGGCGCGATCGCCCTGGTCGTCGCACCTTTGGCCAAGGAGCACGGCCTGGACTACCTGGTCGCGGCGGTGATCCTGGGTGGGCTGATCCAGGTGCTGCTGGCCGCCCTCGGGGTGGCGCGGCTGATGCGGTTCATCCCACGCAGTGTGATGGTCGGGTTCGTCAACGCCCTGGCCATCCTGATCTTCGCCGCGCAGGTGCCGTACCTGCTCGGGGTGCCGTGGCTGGTCTACCCACTGGTCGCCCTCGCCCTGGTGATCATGGTCGGGCTGCCCCGACTCACCCGGGCCGTGCCGGCCCCGCTGGTCGCGATCGTCGTGCTCACGGTACTCACCGTGGCCGCCGCGGTGACCGTGCCGACCGTCGGCGACCAGGGCGAACTGCCCAACAGCCTGCCGACTCTCGGCCTGCCGCAGATCCCCTGGACGATGGACACCCTGGCGTTGATCGCCCCCTACGCGGTGGGGATCGCGCTGGTCGGGCTGATGGAGTCACTGATGACCGCCAAGCTGGTCGACGACATCACCGACACCCACTCCAACAAGACCCGCGAGTCCTGGGGCCAGGGGGTGGCGAACATCGTCACCGGCTTCTTCGGTGGCATGGGCGGCTGCGCCATGATTGGCCAGACGATGATCAACGTGAAGGCGTCCGGCGCCCGCACCCGACTGTCGACGTTCCTCTCCGGCGTCTTCCTGCTCATCCTCGTCGTGGCGCTCGGCGACGTGGTCGCCACCATCCCGATGGCCGCCCTCGTCGCCGTCATGATCATCGTCGCGGTCTCCACCTTCGACTGGCACTCCGTCGCCCCCGCCACCCTCAAACGCATGCCGCTGGGCGAGACCCTGGTCATGGTCACCACCGTCGCCACCACCCTGGCCACTCACAACCTGGCCATCGGCGTCGTCGCGGGCGTGCTCACCGCCATGGTCATCTTCGCCCGCCGGGTCGCCCACCTCGTCGAGGTCACCAGCGTGCTCGACCCTGATGGCGGCTCTCGGATCTACTCCGTGCACGGCGAACTCTTCTTCGCCTCCAGCAACGACCTGGTCTACCAGTTCGACTACGCCGGCGACCCGGACAAGGTCATCATCGACATGAGCCGGGCACACGTCTGGGACGCCTCCTCCGTCGCCGCCCTCGACGCCATCACCACGAAGTACGCAGCACGGGGCAAGACCGTCGAGATCGTCGAACTGAACAAGCCGAGCGCCGCCATCCACGGCAGCCTCGCCGGCACCCTCGGTGCGGGCCACTGATGCCCCGCACCGGGCGCGACGCCGGGCCGCAGACCACAAGTGGCCCGGCACCGGGCCGACTCATGCAGATCGGCGAGGCCGCCGAGCGGGTCGGCCTGAGCATCCGCACCATCCGGCACTACGAACAGGTCGGGCTCATCGTCCCGTCGGCGCGTACCGACGGCGGCTTCCGCCTCTACACCGAACCCGACCTGGACCGCCTCGGGGTGGTCAAACGGATGAAACCCCTCGGGTTCACCCTCGACGAGATGCGTGACCTGCTCGGCATCCTCGACGCGCTGCCCGCCGCCGACGGTGCGGAACGTGCCGCGCTGCTCGACCGGCTCGCCATGTTCCACACCCTCGCCGCCACCCGGGTCGACGCCCTCCGCGAACAACTGGCCACCGCCGAGGGCTTCGCCGACACCCTGCGACAGCGGATCGACAAGCACACGCTCCAGAACTGATCGGCCCGCCGCTCGGCAGGGCGTCTCGGCCGGCGTGGGTCGAGCCACGACCAGCGGCGGGTGGTGGAGCCGTCGGGTGGCGCGCCGCCGGGGATTCCTGCCGGTTCCGGCTCGACGGCCGGTCAGTCGCCCAGCAGGCCCGCGTGCCCGGCGAGCGCCGCGGCCTCGGCGCGGGTGCCGACCCGCAACTTGCGCAGCAGCGCGGCGGTCATCCGTTTCACCGTGCGTTCCGACACGTGCAGCTGATCCGCGATGGTCAGGGTGCTGCGGCCGGCGGCGATCGACCGGAGCAGGGCGCGTTCGTCGGGGTCGAGATCGACCCGGAAGCCCGGGCCGGAGTGCAGCAGCTCGCGCAGCAGTTGCGCCGGCAACACCGCCCACCCGTCGAGAACCGCCAGCAGTGGCGGCAGCAGCGCCTCGGGTTCGGCACTCTTCGGCAGGAACGCCTCGGCGCCGGCACGCAGGGCCTCCAGCGCCGGCGTCGGATCGCTGTCGCCGGACATAGCCACCACTCGCACCCGCGGGGTCGTGCGGCGGATGGCCGCCACGGCGCGGATGCCGCCCGGGGCCGGCATGTGCAGGTCGACGAGGGCCACGTCCGGTAGGCACCGGCACATCAGCGAGGCCGCCGCGGCGGCGTCACCGGTGGCGCCCACCACCCGTACCCGACCAGCGGTGGCCGACGGCAGCAGCAGTTCGAGTCCACGGGCGAACAGCGGGTGGTCGTCGACGACGGCCACCCGGATGGCCGGGGACTCGGACATGCCTGTTCCCTTCCCGAGCGGGTACCGATCATGCGGTCGGTGCCACCTCGGGGGAGTGGGGAACGGATGCGCGGACGGTACCTCGGACGACTGCGGGAGGCGCTTCGCCGTACCGACGTTCCCGCGGGTGGTGCCCGGGCCGCCGGCTCCGGTGACCTGCTGCTGCGGGTGCTGTGTCACGAACTTCGTACGCCGGTCACCTCGTTGACCTCGTTGACCCGGGCCCTCGCCGACGAGACGAGCCCGCTGACCGGCGAGCAGCGTCGGGCCATCTCCGCACTGGCCCGCGACCACGCCGCGTACCTGCAGAATCTGCTCACCGAGGCGGCGACGAGCGTGAGCGCCCTGACCCTGATGGCCGGGCGGAACGACCATGCGGTGCCGCTGGCGACGATACTGCCCGCCGTCGCGATTCTCGTACCGGCGGAGCGGCGGCGCGTCCGGGTCACCCGGGAAGCCGCACGATGTGCGGTGTCGGCCGGCCGTACCCGGCAGATGGTGGGCAACCTGGTCGAGAACGCGCTGCGCCACGGACCGGCTGCGGGGCGGGTGGGCATCCACGCGGTGTGCCGTGGTGCCGACCTGAGCATCAGCGTGCTGGATGAGGGGCGCGTGGCGGACCCCCTGATCGAGGCGCTGCGCCGGCCCGCCCCGGCCGTCGGCATGTCCGGCCTGGGCCTGTGGATCGTCCGGCAACTCGTCGCCGTCGACGGCGGCCAGGTACGCCTGCACCGGCTGCGCCCGACCGGGGTGGCGGTGGAGGTGCTGCTGCCGGCCCGCCAGGCAGGTTGACCCGTCCGGGCCGCCGGTTGGCCCGTACGGGCCCGCGATCGGGGAAGTGACCTCGGTGACAGCTCAGCTCATCGAGGAGGGCGCGTGTTCACCCATATCAAGGACCTGCAGTTCGAGGCGAAACCGGACGGTCCCGACGCGGCGTTCGCCCGTCGGCTCCAGGAGATCCTGGGCGGCAAGTGGGGCGAGATGACCGTCGCCAACCAGTACCTCTACCAGGGCTGGAACTGCCGGCTGCCGGGCAAGTACAAGGATCTGCTGCTCGATGTGGGCACCGAGGAGATGGGCCACGTCGAGATGATCGCCACCATGATCACCCGGCTGCTCGACAACGCGCCGTTGTCGTTGCAGGAGGCTGCCGAGGACAACCCGATGGTCGGGGCGATCTACGGCGGTTCCAATCCCGCACACTTCATCCACGGCGGCGGCGGGGCGATGCCGGTCGACAGTGTGGGAGTCCCGTGGAGCGGCAGCTTCGTCACCGCCAGCGGCAACCTGATGGCCGACTTCCAGCTCAACGTCACCGCCGAGGCCCAGGGCCGCCTTCAGGTGTCGCGTCTGTTCAACATGACCGACGACCCCGGCGTGAAACAGATGCTCCGCTTCCTGCTGGCCCGCGACACCATGCACCAGAACATGTGGATGGCCGCCATCGAGCAGCTCAGGGAGGACGGCCTGGAGGAGATGCCGGTGCCGGACGCCTTCCCCGACTCACCGGACTTCACCGAGCAGTTCAGCTACACGTACCTCGACTTCTCTCCCGGCGAGGACGCCGCACAGGGGCGCTGGGCCTCCGGACCAACGCCGGATGGCAAGGGCGAGTTCCGCTACGAACACAGCCCTCGCGCCCACGCGCCCGAACCTGTCCTGCCGCCGGGTGACCCGCGCCTGTACGGCACCAACCCGGGCATGGCACAGGGCGTGGTCAATACCGTCAAGAGCAAGATCAGTTGACGTCTTCCTGCCGGGCCGCCCACCTGACCGGGTGGCCCGGCGGGTGACGCCCGCCCGAGGAGGTGAGCCGTGACCGAACTCGTGCTGCGCCCTCTCGCGGACGCGTTCATGCAGGTGGGTGTGTACGTCGCCGTGATGGTGGCGCTGTTCGGCTGGCTGCGCTGGCGGTACGGGGACCGGGTCACCGACGGGCTGACCCGTCGCCGCCGGGTGGGCCCGCTGGTCGGCGCGCTGCTGGGGGTGACACCGGGCTGCGGTGGCGCGATCATCCTCATGCCGCTGTACGCCCGCGGCAAGGTCTCCTTCGGCACCGTGGTGGGTGCGCTGGTCGCGACCATGGGTGACTCGTCCTGGGTGGTGCTGGCCTGGAACCCGCTCTTCGCGCTGCAACTGCACGCGCTGCTGTTCGTGGCCGGCCTGGCCACCGGGTACGCCGTGGACGCCCTCGGCATCGATCCCGCCCGGTCCGCCACCCGGCGGCGGCCGGTGCCCGTCGCGGCACCGGTGAACCTCGCCGCCGACGTCGGGCCCGATCTCACCGTGTCCCGTCGCCTGTTCGGGGCACTGCTGCCCCGGGTGCCCGCGTCGACCGCGTTCTGGGGGCTGACGACGCCAGCCTTCGCGGTGTCCGTACCGGTGGTGTTCCAGATCGTCGACCCGGCGGCGTTGACCGTGATCGGTGGGATCGACCCGTACCTGGCGCTCGGGGTGCTCGGCACGCTGGTCGCGGCGCTCATCTTCGCCGCCGGGCGGGGACGGCTGGCCGACGACACCCTGGAGACCGCGCACGCCAGTACCCGGGCTGCGACGCTGCGGCACAGCGCGCACGAGGCCTCGTTCGTCACGGTCTGGGTGGCGGTGGCCTACCTCGGCTGGCAGGTGCTGAGCACAACGACCGGCTTCGACGGTTCGCAGCTCGTCGTGACCGGCCTCGTCGGTGTGCTGGTCGGTGCCCTGGTCGGCCTGGTACCCGGCTGCGCCCTGCAGATCGTCTTCACGGGCCTCTACGTCAGTGGCGGTCTGCCGCTACCCACTCTGGTCGCCAACGCGATCAGCCAGGACGGGGATGCCCTGATCCCGCTCGCCGCGCTGCGCCGCCACTGCGCGGTCATGGCGACCGCCATCACCACCGTCCCCGCGGTCGTCGTCGGTGGGGCGCTGCTCGTGTTCTGGTGAACCGGCCGAAGGAGCCTGCCATGTCGTACTCGACGACGGACTCCGTCGCGCTGTCGCGGGTCCGGTGCAAGTTTGCCGTCTTCAGCGGTCTGAGTCTCGTCGCGGCGGCCGTGGGACTGCCCGCCTGGTCGGTCGCGGCCCTGGTGCTGACCAGCCTGGCCATCCCCGTCGCCGTCGGGCTGGCCGGAGGCGGCGGCCTCCTGCGCCAACTACTGCGACCGGGCGCGAACCCGGGTGGCGGCACCCGGTCGCCGGACCGTGGCACGCGGCGCACCCGCCCGTCGACCTGAAGAAGGTTCATTCCGGATGTCGTCCCGGCCACCTGTTGTCCATGCGATGTCAACCTGAACTCCGCTCAGCACCGGTACCTTGCGGTCTCCGTGAGTCGTGCCGGGCCTGCCCGGTGGGCGCGTCACGGTGCGCCAACGAATTCGGACACACGCTCAGACGGGTATGCGGGGGAAGGCGGTTCTTCGGGTGTGGCTCGGGGCTGACAAGAAGGAGTTCGAGGCCTTCCTCGAATCCGCTGACGTTTACTGGCGCAAGAACCTCGGCTCCACGACGTCCCAGAACTACCTCGTCGTCGAGGTGTTCCACCAGGACATCAGGGTGGCGATGCGCAATCTGTCCGTCGCCAACGCGATCCGCCGCATCGTCCCCGCCCAACTGGTCGTCGTGACCGGGGTGGAGCAGATGTGGCACGAGGCGCTGTGGACCGAGTTCGACGTGAAGCTGGTCGAGCGGATCGCCGCCGCCTACGGTGCCAGCCAGGTCATCGACCTTTACCGCCTCGTGGAGGGGCCGGCCAGCTCCGCCACTGCGGGCGCCGTGCCGGTGGAGCTGTTCGGACGGACGCTGCCCCCCGGCACGCCGGTCAGTGAGGAGACCCTCGCCGAGTTCGTCAGCGCCACCTACTGCCGGGTGACCAAGCGGCCCCGGCCGCCGGAGAACCCCGGCGCCGACCCGCGCTACCTCCGACGGCAGGCGCTGGCGCGGGCCATCTCCTCGGCCTACGACGCCCTGCTCGGCAGCGGCTCGGTGGTCGCGTTGGTCACCAGTCATGTCGACTACGACCACTGGGGGCTCGCGGTGGACTCCGCCCGCCGGGCCGGGGTGCCGGTCGTGCACACCCAGCAGACCGGGTGCCTCAAGGCGTACGCGCTGTTCCCGGAGAACGACACCGGTGAACACACCTTCCGTGGTGAACTCACCCACCAGATCGGCGCCTTCTTCGAACAGCGGGTGTGGTCGCGACGCAACGAGGTGCGGCGCAACGCCGAACTCGTCGCCTGGCGGTCGAAGGTCAACCTGGGTCGGCCCAGCTGGTGGCGGGGCGGTGCCAGCGCCTCCGTCGACATCACCAACAGCAGTGAGCGGGCCCGGCTGCGCACGCACTTCGCCGCCCGGCTGGGGTTCGACCCGGCCCGTCCGGTGGTGGCGGTGTTCAACCACGCCGTGTCCGACGCGCCCGGCACGAACCACCAGTCGTTCCCGACGCTTGCCGACTGGTTCGCCGAGACCGCCCAGTTCGCCAGCACCGCCACCGAGGTGCAGTGGCTGTTCCAGGACCATCCGAGCCAGTTCCGCTACGACAGCACCGACTTCTTCGACTCGGTCGCCCGACGGTACGCCCGACACCGGCACATGGTGTTCCAGCCCAGTAAGGACCTGAGCAAGAACGGTCTGTGGAGCCTCGTCGACCTGGGCGTGACCGTACGCGGCAGCGTCAGCAACGAGCTGCCGGCGTACGGCATCCCGGTGATCCAGGCCGGCTGGTCCGAGTGGAGTGAGTGCAGTCTGTCCACGGTGGTGAACGACCCGGAGACGTACTGGAAGGCACTCGACGCCGCGATCAGCGCCATGCTCAACGGCGAGGAGATCATCTCCGCCGAGCAGGTCGAGCGGGCCCGCCTGTGGCTGTGGTTCTACCGCAGCGCCACCGACCTGTTCACCCCTCAGGTGCCGCACTGGGAGGTATGGCCGGCCGACTACCTGCTGCGCGCGGTGCGGACCTCCTTCCGGCACATCGAGAGCGACGCGGACCCGGTCTTCGAGGCCGTCGAGCGCATGTGGACCCGGCGCGAGCCGGTGCTGACCCGGACCGATCTCCAGGTGCCGGGAGGTGTCCGGTAGTGGCGATCGGTACCTGGTTCGCCACCGAGTTCGACGAGCCGATCCCGGCCCGGGAACTACCCGCGACCTTCACCTCGGGTGGAGATCCCGACGTGTTGCTCGCCGACCAGGTCGCCCGGGGCGTCGCGATCGTGGGCCGGGTCCAGAGTGGGTCCGGCGCGGTCGTGCTCAAGATTCGCACCGACGGCCGCCCGGTCCGCGTCCGGGTCGACCTGCACGTCGACGGTGCCTCGCAGACCGCCTGGTCGCGGGCGGCGGCACCGACCCGGGGCATGCGCGAGCTGCCACGGCTGGTCATGGTCAGAGCCCAGGGCGCGGACCGGGCCGCCGCCCTGATCAGCCGCCAACGGGGACGGTTGCGGATGGTGGAGGCCCACGCCTGGGTGGAGTTCGATCTGCGGGCCGGCGAGGTGGGCGACGACGGCCTGCTGATCGTCGAGGTGGTGGACGGTGCCGTGCCGCCCTGGGCGGCGACCGAGCTCAGCCCGTTGGCGGCGATCGGCGTCCGGATCAACCAGGTCGAGATCGTCGCGATCGACGCGGCCGACCAGCGCGAGGGCGCCGCTCGACTCGCCGGTGCCGCCGCGCAGTGGGCCGGGCTCGTCAGTGCCGGCGGCCTGGTCGGGGCGCGAGGTCGTGGACAGGGACACCCCCGGTCGAGGTTCGTCGTGGTCAACGCCGCCGACCCCACCGTACGGTGCCGGCTGCGGATCTCGGCCGGCACGGCCCCACCGGCCGCGGTGCGTCAGCCGAGCCAGAAGTGGCTGCGCCGCCACCAGGGCCAGACCGTGCTGAAGGCGTTCCGGGTGGCGCAACGTGGGGCGGGATACGCGCTGTTCGAGGCGTCGCCGTTCACCCGGCCGCCGCACCCGGACCGGCTGGTCGTCCGGGGCGTCCATCTGGTCGACGGCACCGAATGCCGGGTGAGCGCCGTCCCGCAGGGCGAGGACGCCCTCGACGTGGTGGTCGAGCGTACGGCTCCCGGACCGGTGCTGGTCGGGCTCGCCGAGCGGGACACCCCGGCGGTACGGCGGCGGGTCGCGGAGACCGTCTGTCAGCTCGTCGAGCTGGAGTGCCACCGGTGACCGGGCACCACCACCACGACCTGACGCTCAGCGATGATCCAGCGGCCAACCGGCGGGCCCTCGAACAGGTCCTGGCGTCCGGGACCGGGGGCACCCTGCGGCTGCCGGCGGGCACCTTCACCCTGGACCGGGGAGTGGTGCTCGGTCCGGGCTGGACGCTGACCGGCGCCGCGCCCGGACCCGGGCCGGTGACCACGTGGCTGACGTCGTCCTCGTCGGCCGGCGAGCCCATCGTCCACGTGCTGGGTTCCCAGGTGACGGTCCAGGACATCGGCTTCCGCCCGCCGCCGTGCGCGCCCGGCGAGCACGGCGGCGACCGGGGCACGGCCATCACCGTCGGGAACTACCTCTACCCGGCCGAGACGCAGTGGATCGAGGACATCCAGATCCGACACGTCCAGGTCGAGCGCCACGACGAGCGCGCCGCCAACTGTGTCGCCGTCATGGGCGCGGTACGTGACATCACCATCAGCGACGTGGCCATCGTCGGCGGCTGCACCGGCGTCGCCGTGCACTGGGGTGCGGTCGGCGATGGTGTCGACTCGATCGTCGGCCCCTCCTACCACCCGCACCACCTGGATATCCGTGACCTACGCGTGTCCGACGCGTTCGAGGGGTTCTACCTCAGCTCGGTGCACGACGTGACGGTGGACCGGGTCCACCTGAGCGAGGTCGAGATCGGCTTCCGGCTGCTGCCGGGCGACAACACGGACCGGTTCCACTCCGGCGGCGACAACCCGGTCGGCGCGCGGATCCGCGTCGACGGTGCGTACGTGGCCTGGAACGGTCCGTTGTACGCGGTCCGGATCGCGGGCTGGGGACGCAGCGAGATCGACCACTCGTTCCGGGTACTCGACTATCGGGACGTGGTGGTCCGGGACTGCACGTTCGTGCCGTTGCCGCTCGCCACGGCCGGGTCCGGCGAGGCGCGGCGTCCGCGGTCGCCCGTCGTCGTCGAGCAGGCCTCCGGGGTGATCCTGGAGGGGATCCGCGTGGACCTGCGGGCGGGCGCGGTTACGGCCGGCCCGCCACCCTGACCGGCGGTTCTCATACGGCAAGCGCCGTGTCCTCTCGGGCGCGGCGCCCGCGCACCGCCGGGCGCGCTCCGGCGGTACCGCCGCGCCGCCGGATGATCCATTCCGCAAGCAGCACGTTGATCAGCCAGGCGGCGGTCATGGTCCCGGTCCGGCCGGACGTCGTGAGTGGACCGACGGCGGCGAGCCAGGCCATCTGGGTGAAGAACTGGGTGCCCGCGCCCATCCCGATGGCGTAGCCACGGATCATCCACGCGCGGTGTCGGCCGAAGTCGCGGCGTCGGACCGCCACGAGGCCGAGGACGATCGACCCGGCCATGGCGACGCTGACCACCACCCGGACGGCGACCAACGCGTCACTGTCGAAGGGCCCTGGCGGCAGGAACAAGGTCAGCCACAGGCCGCTCAGCGCGGTGAGCAGCCCGCACGGAATCAGCAGCCGACCGGCGACCCGGTGCCAGCGGCGATGGCGCCGGCGGAACCGGGGCGCGAACTGGAAGGCGCCTAGCACGCTGAACACGGTCACCGCGACGATGTGGGCGACCACGGGCAGCGGGGCCGAGGTGATCCGGTCACCGTCGGGCAGCACCTGGGCGCCGCCGGCGAACTCGGCCAGGCGGAGGCCCCCGGCGAGAACCGGTACGGCGGCGAGCACCAGCAGGCCGGCGGGGATGAGCCAGTTCGATCTGGCGGAAGGCGTCACAGCGGTGCGTCCCTTCTGCTGAGGACAGGACCGTGACCACGTCCCCGTCCCAGGCCCGCCCGGCGCTGCGCGGACGCGGAACGCGGGTTCGGTCGGGAGGGGACCCGGTCGCTCCTGCTCCGTCGATCCTGGCGAAGTGCCGGGCGAGACTCATCGGAGTGCGGGCCGACGAGGACTCGGCCGAAGGACGGGACGGCCGGCCGTACTTTGGGTCGGGACGCCGGCGGTGTTCAATCGTGGGGTGGCCATCCGCGTGATCGTCGCCGACGACCAGGAGATCGTCCGTACCGGACTGACGATGATCCTCAACGCCCAGCCGGACATCGAGGTGGTGGGCGAGGCGGGTGACGGTCACCGGGCCGTCGACCTCGCCCGGCGGCTCCGTCCCGAGGTGTGCCTGTTCGACATCCGGATGCCCGGCGTGGACGGCATCGAGGCCACCCGCCGCCTCGCCGGGCCGGCCGTGCTCGACCCCTTGGCGGTGGTCGTGATCACCACGTTCGACCTCGACGAGTACGTCTACGCCGCGCTGCGCGCGGGAGCGCGTGGTTTCCTGCTCAAGGACGCCGGCACGGCCCTGCTCACCCAGGCCGTGCGGGCTGCCGCCGCCGGTGACGCGCTCATCGCGCCGAACATCACCACGCGGCTGCTGCGGGCCTTCGCCGACGCGGGTCCGGTCGCGCCGCCACCACAGCCGGTGGACGCGCTCACCCTGCGGGAGGAGGAGGTGCTGCTCGCCGTGGCGCGGGGTCGCACCAACACCGAGATCGCCGAGGAGCTGCACATCAGCCTCAGCACCGTGAAGACCCACATCGCCAGCCTGATGGTCAAGATCGGTGTCCGTAACCGGGTGGAGATCGCGATGTGGGCGTACCACACCGACCGCGTCCGCCCGGGCCGCTCGGGGTAGCGCCTCGCCCACGAGGGGCTTCGTGGCCGAGGGCCGGGGGCGGTCTTCACGTGGCGTTCACGGGGCTTGTGGCGCGATGACATTTATTGATCGAGATGTTTGCGAGAATCCTGATGTCGCCTGCCGCGCCCCCAAGTCGGGTTCCCCCACCCGCCGTCGCAGGAGACAGTCAGGAGTCGCCCCGTGGCTCACCTACGCAGGGTCGCCGTCGTCTCGGTGATCACCGTCGTCCTGTCGGTCGTGCTCGTGCCGTCGACCGCCCAGGCCACCCCGCCCAACATCCCCTCGTACAGCACGGCGGTGAGCCGGCTGAACTCCCTCACCGTCGCGGCCGAGTCCCACCAGTCCAGCTACAGCCGTGACCTGTTCCCGCACTGGATCACGATCACCGGTGCCTGCAACACCCGCGAGCAGGTGCTCAAGCGGGACGGCAGCAACGTGGTGGTGAACTCCAGCTGCTATCCGACGTCCGGTTCCTGGTACAGCCCGTACGACGGTGTGACCCGCACGAACCCCGCCGACATCTCCATCGACCACGTGGTGCCGCTCGCCGAGGCCTGGCGGTCGGGCGCCTGGGCCTGGACCACCGCGCGGCGCCAGACCTACGCCAACGACCTGGGTGGACCGGAACTGTGGGCGGTCACCGGCACCGTGAACTCGTCGAAGGGCGACAAGGACCCGGCCGCGTGGAAGCCGCCGCGCGCGGCCTTCCACTGCACCTACGCCCGGGCGTGGATCCAGGTGAAGTGGTACTACGGCCTCACCGTGAACAGCGCGGAGAAGTCGGCGCTGACCACCATGCTCAACACCTGCTGAGCCGGCACCGGTGACCCGGGGACGTGACGTCGTCGACGTCACGCCCCCGTCGCTGTCGCCGTACCCGTCGAAGTCGGCCGCTCGTTGTCGGAGGACCGGACGAAGGCTTGACAGGCCACATCATGCAACGTGCAATATGTTGCATGTCTCTCGACGAGTTCGACCGTTACCCGTTGCTCTTCGGTCCGAGCCCGATCCACCCCTTGGACCGGTTGAGTCGCCACCTGGGCGGCGCCCGGATCTGGGCCAAGCGGGAAGACTGCAACAGCGGGCTGGCCTTCGGCGGCAACAAGACCCGCAAGCTGGAGTATCTGTTGGCCGACGCCCTGGCCCGCGGCGCGGACACCCTGGTCAGTATCGGTGGCGTGCAGTCCAACCACACCCGTCAGGTGGCCGCCGTCGCCGCCCGGGCCGGCCTGAAGGCCGTGCTGGTGCAGGAGAGCTGGGTGGACTGGCCGGATGCGGTCAACGACAAGGTCGGCAACATTCTGCTGTCGCGGGTCATGGGCGCCGACGTGCGCCTCGCGCCGGACGGATTCGGCATCGGCGTCAAGGAGAGTTGGCAGCGGGCGCTGGAGGAGGTCCGGTCCGGCGGTGGCGTGCCGTACGCCATCCCCGCCGGGGCGTCCGACCACCCGTTGGGTGGGCTCGGCTTCGCCAACTGGGCCTACGAGGTCCAGCAACAGGAGCGGGAGCTGGGGATCTTCTTCGACACCGTCGTCGTGTGCAGCGTCACCGGCAGCACCCAGGCGGGGATGATCGCCGGTTTCGCCGGCCAGGACCGGCCCCGGCGGGTGCTCGGCATCGACGCCTCGGCCAAGCTCGACGAGACCCGGGCCCAGGTGGAGAAGATCGCCCGTGACACCGCCGGACGGATCGGTCTCGGGCGCGACCTGCGCGACGACGAGATCACCGTGCTGCCGGGCTGGGCCGGAGACCGCTACGGCATCCCGATCCAGTCCACCCTGGACGCGATCCGGCTCACCGGCCGACTGGAAGGCATGATCATCGACCCGGTGTACGAGGGCAAGTCGATGGCGGCGCTGATCGACCTCGTCCGTACCCGGGACATCCCCGCCGACGCCAACGTCCTCTACGCCCATCTTGGCGGGCAACCGGCCCTGAACGCCTACCACACGCTCTTCAGCTGACTGCCACACGTTCGCTCAGCCGTCGGTGAGGCGGTCGGCGCGAGCGTTCAGGTACCGCTGCTGCGCCAGATTCGTGGCCCGCGCGGCCGCCGTCCGGTACTCGGCGCGGGCCGCCGCCGGGTCGCCGCGGCGTTCCAGCAGATGCGCGCGTACGGCGGGCAGCCTCACGTCCCGGGCCAGCCGACCGTCGGCAACCACCTTCTCGACAAGCGCCAGCCCCGCGTCGGGGCCGTCCGCCATGGCCACCGCGACGGCACGGTTCAGCGCGACCAGGGGACTGGCGTCCATCGTCGTCAGCACCTCGTACAGCATCGCGATCTGCGGCCAGTCGGTCTGCTCCGGGCCGGACGCCTCGTCATGCAGGGCGGCGATGGCGGCCTGCACCTGGTAGGGCCCGGGAGGCCCGCGGCGTAGCGCCGCGACCACCAGCGCCGTGCCCTCGGCAATCTGATCGGCACGCCAGCGGGAGCGGTCCTGTTCGGCCATCGGGATCAGTTCGCCGTGCGGACCGGTGCGCGCCGGTGCGCGGGCATCGGTGAGCAGCAGCAACGCCAGCAGACCGGTCACCTCGGCGGCGTCGGGCATGCTCCGGCGCAGCAGCCGGGTCAGCCGGATCGCCTCGGCGCACAGGTCGGCGCGGAGCAGCCCGGGCCCGGATGTGCTCGCGTACCCCTCGTTGAAGACCAGGTAGAGCACCCGGAGCACGGCCGCCAGCCGCCCCGGAAGCTCGGCCGGGTCGGGCATCGCGAAGGGCAGGCCGCTGTCGCGGATGCGCTGCTTGCCCCGGCTGATCCGCCGGATCATGGTCTGCTCCGGCACCAGGAACGCCCGCGCCACCTCCGCCGTGCTCAACCCGCCGACCGCCCGCAGGGTCAACGCGACCTGCGCGGCCGGGGACAGCGAGGGATGGCAGCACAGGAACAGCAGGATCAGGCTGTCGTCGGAGTCCGGGCTCCGATGACCCGACGGTGCCAGCCGCCATTCGGCCACCACGCGCCGGCCGACGACGTCCTCCCGCCGCCGTCGCGCCTGCTCGGCCCGGAGCAGGTCGGTGAGCCGCCGCGACGCCACCGTGATCAGCCAGCCCCGAGGGTTCGCCGGTAGACCGTCCCGGGGCCAGCCGGTGGCCGCCGCGATGAGCGCCTCCTGGGTGGCGTCCTCGGCGGTGTCGAAGTGCCCGTAGCGGCGGACGAGCGCGCCGAGGACCTGCGGCGCCAGCCGGCGCAGCAGCTCCTCGACGGTCGGTCCACCCATCAGACGAGGTCGTCGATGCCCTCGGCGATCGGACGGACGTCGACGTACTCGCCGGGGTTGTCCGGGTTGACCAGCATGGCGGCGATCTCGGCGGCCCGGTCGAAGCTGGCGCACTCGACCACCGTGTACCCGGCGAGGACCTCCTGCGTCTCCGGGTACGGACCATCGGTGACCATCGTCGCGCCGTCGCGCACCTGGACCCGACGGGCGTGCACCGGCGCGGTCAGCCCCTGGGCGTCCACCAGTTCACCGGCGTCGGCGAGGTCCTGGTGCACCCTGCCCATGTGCGCGTGCATCGCGGCCACCTGCTCGGCCGACATCGCCGGCCGGTCGGAGCCGTGCCCGGCCATCGCGTCGTAGTCCCGCTGCGAGCCGTACAGCATGATCATGTATTTCACGGCGTCTCCCTCTCCCGCCCGCCACCATCGCGGTGCCGGTTCATCGGGGACGTCGGAGCCGGGTGTGCGTACCGGACACCGACCACCGCACCATAGGCCGTCTTTCCGCGACCGGCCGGGAGAGCGGATGGAACACGCGCGACTGAACCGGACGGGGCGGTAAGGCGTACCTGACGGCAACGGGCGTGACGGTCGTACCGTCGGGGTACAGGACCGGCGACGTCGAGGCGGGAGGCGTGCGGTGACGGCAGGTGGGCGAGGGTTACGCCGGGGCAGACTCGCCGGCTTGGCCGTGGCGCTGGTGGCGGCGGCCGCCTGCATGGTGGAGCCGGTGGGCGGGCCCGCGGACCCGAACGGGCAGCCGCAACCGGCCGAGCCGACGGCGGAGGTGACCCGCGCCGACGGCACCGACACGGTGGAGGAGTTCCGCCAGGACGTGGCCGACGCGCAGCGGCTCGCCGAGCTGTACTGGGCCGACCAGTTCGAGGCCTCGGGACAGTCCTTCCGGCCGATCAGGCAGGTCCTGCCGTACCAGCGTGACGGTGAGGTCTCCTGCGGCGGTCAGGAGGTGCCCCGCAACAACGCGGTCTACTGCACCATCGACGACTACATCGCGTACGACATCAACTGGTCGTTCGGCGCCTTCCGGCAGATCGGCGACGCATTCGTGTTCTACCTGCTCGGGCACGAGTACGCGCACGGCATCCAGACCCGGCTGGGCATCCGGTACAACTTCACCATCCAGCAGGAACTACAGGCCGACTGCATGGCCGGGGCGTTCCTCGGCGACTCGGTCCGGTCCGACCGGCTCACCCTGGAAGAGGGTGACCTCGACGAGTTCAACGACGGACTGCTCGCCGTCGGCGACGACCCGGGTCAACCGTGGTTCGCCGAGGGTTCCCACGGCACCCCCGAGCAGCGCTCCGAGGCGTTCTTCCGGGGCTACGAACGGTCCCTGACCGCCTGCGACCTCGGTTGAGAAAGGTCACTGCGCCGAGCGCCGGACCACCGTCGGCTGACAGGATTCACCGGTCAACCGAGCCCGAGGAGGATCCGGTGAACAGCGCCCGTCCAGCCGCCGTGCTCTTCGACATGGACGGCACCCTGGTCGACAGCGAGCGGTTGTGGGACGTCGCTCTGGCCGAACTGGCGCAGCAGTACGGCGGCACCCTGTCCGCCGACGCCCGGCGCGCGATCATCGGCACGGGCATGGCCGACTCGATGCGGATCCTGCACGACGACCTGGGGCAGCCGCACCGGGATCCGCGGACCAGCGCGGAATGGATCAACGCGCGGATCCTTGAGCTGTTCCGCACCGGGTTGCGGTGGCGCCCCGGGGCGCTGGCGCTGCTCGGCGCGGTCCGCCAGGCGCGGATCCCGACGGCCCTGGTCACCTCCAGCGGGCGGGCCCTGGTCGAGATCGCCCTGGACACCCTCGGCCGCGACAGCTTCGACGTGGTGGTCTGCGGCGACGAGGTCGACGCGACCAAGCCGCATCCCGAGCCGTACCTGACGGCCGCCCGGCTGCTCGGGGTGCCCATCGACAGGTGCGTGGCGATCGAGGACTCGGCGACCGGGGTGGCCAGCGCGGTCGCCGCCGGGGCCGCGGTGCTGGCCGTGCCTGCCGAGGTACCGCTGGCACCCACCGACGGCGTACACCAGCTGGAGAGCCTGCTGCTGGCCGACCTGGAACTGCTGGCGGGGCTGCTGCGTCCAGCCTCCACCCCGGGCTGACCGAGCAGGCCCCGGCGCAACGCGCGTCGCGTCGCACCGGGGGCCCGCCTCACCGGTCAGTCGTGCGCGATGGCGCCCAGCACGTTGATCCGGGCGGCCCGGATCGCCGGCAGCGCCGCCGCGACCACGCCGATGATCGCGGCCAGGCCGAGGAAGACACCCATCTGGCCCCACGGCAGCACCAGTCTGGTGATGCCCTCGTCGCGCAGGGCCTCCACCACCGCGGCACCCAGGCCGGCGCCGACCACCACGCCGAGCAGCGCGCCGAACACCGAGATCACCACCGCCTCCACGGTGATCATCCCCATGGTCTGCGACCGGCGCAGGCCGATGGCACGCAGCAGACCCAGCTCCCGGGTCCGCTCCAGCACCGACAGGGCGAGGGTGTTGACGATGCCGAGCACCGCGATCACGATGGCCAGCGCCAGCAGGATCTGGATCATCTGCAGCAGCCCGTCGAGCTGCCCGGCCTGCTGTTCGATGAACGCGTCGCGGTCGGCCACCGAGACCTCCGGGCTGTCCGCCAGCAGCGCCTCCACCCGGGGCAGCACGTCGGCCGCCCGGACCCCCGACTCCAGCTGGATGTAACCCTGGATGGGCTGCGGGATGGAGAAGTCACGCGCCGCCTCGGCGGGCAACGTCACGCCGCCGAACAGCGGGGTGCTCTCGTAGATGCCGGTGACCGTGTAGCTGCGTTCGTCGCCCCGGGCCAACTGCACCGGCACGGTCGAGCCGACCGACAGGCCACGCGACTCCGCCGCGTCCGAGCTGATCAGCATCTGGCCCGGTCCCAGCCGCCCGATGTCCCCGGCGGTCGCGGTGAGGCCGAACATCTCCACGAGCGCGCTCGGTTCGCTGCTGGCACCGACCCAGGTGCGCTCGCCGCCGACCAGCGCCATGTCGCCGTACTCGCCGTCGACGAGGCGGACCCCGGGGATCGCCTTCGCCTCGTCCAGCACCGCCGGGTCGAACGTCGGCGGGCGCGGACCGGACTGTGCCCCGGCGATCACCAGCTCGGCGCTGATGCTGTCCTGCGCCAGCCCGCTGATGCTGCTCTTGGCCGAGTCCAGGATCACCGTGATGCCGGTGACCAGGGCGATGCCCACCATCAGCGCGGCCGCGGTGATCGCGGTGCGGCGCGGGTTGCGACCGGAGTTGAGCCGGCCCAGCTTGCCCGGCACCCAGCCGGAGAAGACCGATCCCAGCGCCGCCACCACCGGACGACTGATCAGGGGCGTCAGCAGGGCCACTCCGATGAAGGAGAACAGCACGCCACCGAGGATGGTGGCCAGCGTGCTGTCACCGGCGTGCCCGCCCAGACCGAGGAAGAGCAGGGTGGCGCCGATCGCGGTGACCAGCGCACCGCCGACGGTCACCTTGGTCAACGGCCGATCCGGCGTCGCCACGTCCTGCATCGCCGCGATCGGTGGGATCCGGGCGGCCCGCAGCGCCGGCAGCAGCGCCGCCAACACCGTGATCACCAGGCCGACACCGAACGCGCCGATCACCGCCGACGCCGGCACCCCGACCCCGGCCAGGGCCAGCCCGCCGGCGAGGTTGCCGAACAGGTACGCCAGCAACGCGCCGATGCCGATGCCGGCGGCCAGACCGAACACCGAGGCGATCAACCCGACGGCGATCGCCTCCAGCACCACCGAGCCGATGATCTGCTTGCCGCTGGCTCCGACCGCGCGCAGCAACGCCAGTTCCCGGGTGCGCTGCGCCACGATGATCGAGAAGGTGTTGAGGATCAGGAACGTCCCGACCAGCAGGGCCACCGCGGCGAAGCCGAGCAGGATCCGGTTGAAGAAGGACAGTCCCTCCTTCAGACCGGCGGCGGCGTCGGCGGAGAGCTGCTCGCCGGTCTTGACCACGTAGCCGTCGCCGACCGCCGCGGCCACCGCGTCACGCAGCTGCTCGTCGGAGACCCCGTCGGCGGCGGTGGCCACGACGTTGCTGAACACGTCCGACTCGCCGAGCATCAGTTGCTGTGCCACGGGAGTGGTGAACATGACCTCGTTCGCGCCGCCGAGGGAGTCCCGGTCACCGCTGTAACCGAAGATGCCGACGATCGTGAAATCCTTGCGCGGCTGGAGGGTGAGCACGCCCACCCGGTCGCCGACCGCCACCCGACCGGCGTCCGCCAACCCCTTGTTGATCACGATCTCGTCGTCGGCCTGCGGCTCCCGGCCCTCGCGCAACCGCACCAGGTCGCTCTCGCCGGTCCAGTTCCCGCCCAACTGCGGCGGCCCGAACGAGGTGACGACCTTGCCGTTGCTGCCGATCAACCGGGCCCCGTCGGCGGCGACCACTCCGGTCGCCTCGGCCACCCCGTCCACCGCGCGCACCGTCTCCACCGTGGCCGCCGGGAACGGGGTGGCGAGCTGCTCGCCCTCCAGCTCGCCGAGCTCCAGCTTCGGCTTGGCGGCCACGTTGACGTCGACCTCGGCGTACGCGTCGGCGAACAGCGAGTCGAAGGAACGGCCCAGGGTGTCGGTGAGGACGAAGGCGCCGGAGACGAACATGACGCCGAGCACCACGGCCAGGCCGGACAGGATCAGCCGGACCTTGCGGGCCAGCAGACTCTTCACAGTTGCCCGGAACATCAGCCGGCCACCTCGGCGGGGGTGTCCAGCTTCTTCATCGTGTCCAGCACCGTGTCCGCGGTCGGCTCGATCAACTCCGAGACGATCTGCCCGTCGGCGAGGAACACCACCCGGTCGGCGTACGCGGCCGCCGTCGGATCGTGGGTCACCATCACGATCGTCTGCCCGTGCTGGCGTACCGAGTTGCGCAGGAAGTTCAGCACCTCCGCGCCGGAGCGCGAGTCGAGGTTGCCGGTCGGCTCGTCCGCGAAGATCACCTCGGGGCGGGCCACCAGGGCCCGGGCGCAGGCCACCCGCTGCTGCTGGCCGCCGGACAACTGCGCCGGCCGGTGACCCAACCGGTCCCGCAGGCCCACCGTGTCGATCACGACGTCGAACCAGGCCTGGTCCGGCTTCCGGCCGGCGATCGACAACGGAAGCAGGATGTTCTCCTTGGCGGTCAACGTCGGCAGCAGGTTGAACTGCTGGAAGATGAAGCCGACCTTGTCGCGGCGCAGCTTCGTCAGACCCGCGTCACCGAGCCCGGTGACGGTGGTCTCGCCGATCTCCACGGTCCCCCTGGTCACCGAGTCCAACCCGGCCAGGCAGTGCATCAACGTCGACTTACCTGAGCCCGACGGGCCCATGATCGCCGTGAACCGTCCGCGCTCGAACTCCGCGCTGACCCCCCGCAGGGCGATGACCTGTGCCTCGCCGCTGCCGTACACCTTCCACACGTCGCTCGCCCGGGCTGCGGCCGATGCCGACTGGCCTGTGGTAGCGGTCACGTCACGTACCTCTCCGTCGCGTCAGCTCGCACCGCCCCCGCTGGACCGGTGCGAAACAATCATCTGTGCTGCCCGCCGCCGATCCGTCCGACTCCGGGCGGAGCCGGAACGGATTTCCGGCTGCGGGTACCCCCCAACCGATGTCAGGGTTGTCCCCGACTCCGGCAACTGTCGCCATCAGCAGATGGTGGTCACGGTCATCCTGGACGTTGCCGTCGCGTGAGGGTCAACCGATTTCCACCGCAGGCCGTCACGGTAGGTGAGCGATGCAACGCCGGCGTTAACCGCCAGGTCGGACCAGGCCCGACTCGTACGCCAACACCACGGCCTGCACCCGGTCGCGCAGTCCCAGCTTGGTCAACACGTGCCCGACGTGGGTCTTGATGGTGGTCTCGCTCACCGACAGCGCCCGGGCGATCTCGGCGTTCGACAGGCCGCGGGCGACCTGCACGAGCACCTCCCGCTCCCGTTCGGTGAGCGCGCCCAACGCCTTCGACGGGGTCGCGGACGGGTCCGGCAGTACGTCGGCGAAACGGTCCAGCAGCCGACGGAGGATCCGCGGCGCCACCACCGCGTCACCGGCGGCCACCGTGTGGATCGCGGTGACCAGGTCCTCCGCCGGCACGTCCTTGGCCAGGAAGCCGCTCGCCCCGGCCCGCAGCGCCCCCACCACGTACTCGTCGAGGTCGAAGGTGGTCAGGATGAGCACCCGCACCGGCAACCGGGCATCCACGATCGCCCGGGTGGCACTCACCCCGTCCATCCGGGGCATCCTGATGTCCATCAGCACCACGTCCGGCAACAGGCGACGGGACAGCTCCACCGCCTCCACCCCGTCACCGGCCTCCGCGACGATGTCCAGGTCGGCCTCCGCGCCGAGGACCATCCGGAAGCCCGTACGCAGCAGCGGCTGGTCGTCGGCGAGCAGGATCCGCACCGGTCGGGCGCGTCCCGTCGCATCGGCCATCTGGTCCTCCCTGTCGATCGCACCGCTCACCAGGCCCACCTCACCGTCGGCTCGACTCCGGTAGCGGTTCGACCGGAATCCGGGCGTACACCCGGTAGCCGCCACCGCTTCGCGCGCCGGTGCGCAGGATCCCACCGTAGAGGCCGACCCGTTCCCGCATCCCGACCAATCCGTGCCCGATCCGGTCGGTGTCCGGTGACGGCCCCCGACCGGTGTCGGTGACCTCGACCTCCACCGCGTCGCCACCGAAACCCACCCGCACCCGCGCGGTCGCCGTCCCGGCATGCTTGAGCGCGTTGGTCAGCGCCTCCTGCACGATCCGGTACACGGTCAGCGCCACCCCCTCCTCCAGCTGTCCCGGCGTTCCGGTCACCGTCAACGTCACCGGCAACCCGGCCTCGCGGACCTGGTCGGTGAGCGCCTCGATACCGGCGATGCCCGGCTGCGGTGCCAACTCCGCCGCCGGCTCGGCCTCGGTACGCAGCACGTCCAGCAGCCGGCGCAGCTCCCGCAGGGTCGCCCGGCTGGTCTCCTCGATCGTGGCCATCGCCTCGTCGGCGCTGTCCGGGTCGCGGCGCAGCACCCGGCGCACCCCGGTCGCCAGCACCCCCATCACGCTCACGTGGTGGGCCACCACGTCGTGCAGTTCCCGCGCGATCCGGCGCCGCTCGTCCGCGACCGCCTGCTCGGCCAGCGCCCGCTGGTTGGCCTCGGCGACCCGGGCCCGTTCCCGCAGCGCCTCGGTGGAGGAGCGGCGCGCGTGCACCGTCCGGCCCACCGAGAACGACACGATCCCCACCAGGATGTTGTTCGCGATCAGGAACGCCGAACCGACCTGCGGAATGCCCACCGGCGGCACCAGTGCGTTCACCACCGCCACCGGAAGCCACAGCCCCACCGCCGCTACCAGTGCCGGACGTACCGGACGGTAGGCCGCCATCGTGTACGTGAGCACCACGAAGGTGAGGCTCTGGGTGGTCGGCGCCACCTCGATGACGACCGGCAGCAGCAGCGTGGCCAACGCGGCCAGCAGTGCCGGCCACGGCGCCACCCGGCGCAGCACGACCGGCGCCGCGCACAACACACTCCAGCCCAGTGCCGTCGGCAACGGTCGTGGCCAGAACTCCCGGGGAGTGAGCAGGGTGAACACGACCTCGCCCAGCACCAGACCAACGGCCAGCAGCGAGTCACCGGCCGCCGGACTGCGACGCAGCCACTCCCTCAGCGCGCTACCCACGCCCCGACGCTAACCGCCCAGGCCGCCGAAAGATCGTCTTGTGTGGTGACTCGTTCCTCATCCCCGGGAAGGAGAGCGGCTACTCGTCGGCACCGGGTGGCGCGGGGGAGGAGCGGGCGTCGCGCATCGGATCAGGCGTCGCCGTCGGCTCCGGGAACGGCGGCGGAGTCCCCCCGAAGCTGGGACAGCGGGCCTGGTGACTGCACCAGTCGCACAGCCGGCTCGGCCGGGGCCGGAAGTCCCGGGCGGCGGTGGCCTGCTCGATCGCCCGCCACAGCGCCACCACCGTCCGCTCGAAGCGCACCAGTTCCTCGGCGTCGGGGGCGTAGTCGCACACCTCGGCGTCCTTGAGGTAGAGCAGGCGCAGCACCCGGGGGACCACGCCACGGGTGCGCCACAGCACCAGGGCGTAGAACTTCAGCTGGAACAGGGCCCGCGCCTCGAACGCCTCCCGTGGGGCGCCGCCGGTCTTGTAGTCCACCACCCGCAGCGCGCCGTCGGGAGCCACGTCGAGCCGGTCGAGGTAGCCGCGGATCAGCAGCTCGTCGTCGACCACCGCGGAGATCAGACTCTCCCGCTCGGCCGGCTCCAGCCGGCGCGGATCCTCCACCGCGAAGTAGCCGCCGAGCAGGGCCGACGCCGAGCGGAGGAACTCCGTCACGGCCGACGGGTCGTCATCGGCGAACAGCCCGGCCAGCTCGGGCTGCTCGGCGACCAGGTGCTCCCACTGGCCGGGCACCAGGTCACCGGCGGCCGCCGGAGTGCGGGCGGCCGGCGGCAGGTCGAACAACCGCTCCAGCACCGCGTGCACCAGCGTGCCCCGAGCCTGCTCCACGCTGGGCCGCTCCGGCAGCCGGTCGATGCTGCGGAACCGGTAGAGCAGCGGGCAGGTCTTGAAATCCGCCGCCCGCGACGGCGACAGCGAGGCCCGCACCGTCGCCGGCAGCCGCGTCGGAGTCGGGGCCTGCTGAGTGATCACCGGATCCGCCGTCATGCCCCGGAAGGTTAGGCCACCGGTACGACAGGCCGACCGCCGCCGCTCCGGTACGTGATCTCCCGCCGCGTAGCATCAGCCCGATGGAACAGCGCAGGCGACCACGGGCCGGCCAGCGTCCCGGCATCCGGGTGGGCCGGATTCTCGGGGTGCCGCTGTACCTGAACGCCTCGATCCTGCTGCTCGCCCTCCTGATCACGGTCCTGTACGGCGAACTGGCCGGTCAACGACTGCAACTGTCCCCGCTCGGCGGCTACCTCGTCGGCGCCGGGTTCGTCCTCGCGTTGCTCGGCTCGGTGTTGGCCCACGAACTCGGCCATGCCCTCACCGCCCGCCGCTTCGGCATCGGGGTACGCGGCATCACCCTGGAACTGCTCGGCGGGTACACCGAGATGGACCGCGACGCACCCTCCCCACGGGTGGACCTGCTGGTGTCACTGGCCGGACCGGCCGTCTCCGCCGTGCTCGGCGCGGCCGCCGTGGCCGCCACGCTGGCCCTGCCCGACCGCACCGTGGCCGACCAGCTCGCCTTCCAACTCGCGGCGAGCAACGTCATCGTCGCGCTGTTCAACATCCTGCCCGGGTTGCCGCTGGACGGCGGTCGGGCGTTGCGCGCGGTGGTCTGGGCGCTGACCCGGGACCGGCACCGGGCCACCGAGGTCGCCGGCTGGGCCGGGCGGATCCTGGCCGTCGGCACCGCGCTGCTGGTGGCGGCGCTCTACGCGGCAGACGTGCTGAGCCTGCTGGCGCTGCCGCTGACGGCCCTTGTCGCCCTCACCCTCTGGCACGGTGCCGGACAGTCGATCCGGATGTCCCGCATCGGCCGTCGGCTTCCCCTTGTCGACCTGGCCACCCTCGCCCGCCCGGTGCACACCGTGCCCACCGGCACCCCGCTGGCCGAGGCGCAGCGCCGTGCCGCGCCGACCCACCCGCTCACCGGGCCACCGCACCCGGCGGCGCTGCTGGTGACCGACTCCGCCGGCCGGCCGGTGGCTCTGGTCGACCCGGTCGCCGCCGCGGCGGTGCCGGAGGCCCGCCGGCCCTGGCTGGCCGTGGACGCGGTCGCCCGTACCCTCGCCGACCTGCCGGCCATCCCGGTGCACACCGACGGCGAACGGGTGCTGGAGACCGTGCAGGCCCACCCGGGCGCACAGTACGTGGTGACCGCAGGCGAAGATGTCGTCGGCGTTCTGCACATCGCGGATCTGGCTCAACTGCTCGAACCTCACCGGAAGATGAACACGTGACCGTCACCCACTCCGCCCACCCGGCCAGCGACCTCCCCGAGGAGAAGGTGGAGCCGCCCGCCGTGCGGCGGGGGCCGTTCCAGCCCGGTGACCGGGTGCAGCTGACCGACCCCAAGGGGCGGATGCACACGGTGACCCTGGAGCCGGGCAAGGAGTTCCACACCCATCGGGGCATCCTGGCGCACGACGCGCTGATCGGCCTGCCCGACGGCAGCGTGGTGACCACCTCCGGTGGCGGCACCGCGTTCCTCGCGCTGCGCCCACTGCTGTCGGACTACGTGCTCTCCATGCCACGCGGCGCTCAGGTGATCTACCCCAAGGACGCCGCGCAGATCGTCGCCATGGGCGACATCTTCCCCGGCGCCAAGGTGCTCGAGGCCGGTGCCGGCTCCGGCGCGCTGAGCTGCTCACTGCTGCGCGCGGTGGGCACCTCCGGTGAACTGCACTCCTACGAGCTGCGCGACGACTTCGCCCAGATCGCCCGACGCAACGTCGAGTCGTTCTTCCAGGGCCCGCACCCGGCCTGGCACCTGCACGTCGGTGACGTCGCCGGGTGCCGCGAGACCGGTTTCGACCGGATCATCCTGGACATGCTCACCCCCTGGGAGAACCTCGACATGGTCGAACGCGCGCTGCTGCCCGGCGGCGTGTTCATCGGCTACGTGGCCACCACGCCCCAGCTGTCCGAGCTGGTGGAGGCGTTGCGCGAGCGCGGCGGCTGGACCGAGCCACGGGCCTGGGAGTCCCTGGTCCGGGACTGGCACGCGGAGGGGCTGGCGGTCCGCCCCGACCACCGGATGATCGCCCACACCGCGTTCCTCGTCTCCGCGCGTAAGCTCGCCCCCGGAGTCACCGCCCCGCCACGGCGTCGCAAGCCCAGCAAGGGCACCGAGGCGTACGCGCAACGCCGCCAGGCGCTACGCGAGGCGGAGGCGGCCCGGCAGGCGACCGTGGTGGCGCACGACGCGCCGGGCGGGCAGACACCACCCGACGTGACGCGGGAGACGGACAGGCCGTGACGGCGGAAGGGGCGGCTGGGAGTGAGCGGGCTGATCCGGGGCGGGTTCGGCGGTGGCCCGACGTGGCGGCGTGAGTGGGCGGTGGACCGTCGGCGTGATCCGGCCCACGCCCGGGCCGGTGCCGGGTGGGACGAGGTGATCCGATGAGTCGCCCCGGCTTCGGCGGCGGCGACCTGCCGGCCGTGTTTCCCGACTGGTCGCCGTACACCGACCTGGAATCGGCGGCGCGCGCCTACCTGCGTGACCCCGACGTCGCCATGGAGGCGCTCGGCGGCGTACTGCGCGGCGCCTCGGTGCTCGGCTTCACCCTGGAACGTTTCGTCAACGAGGTGAACGGGGTGTGGCAGGAGGTCGTCGTCTGCGACGGCAGCCGCCTGGTGCTCTGGCACGGCGAGGACGTGCCACCCGGGGAGGGACCGCCGGGCTCGATGACCTCCTCGCTGCGGGTGGTGCCGGTCTCCTCGGTCACCGAGGTCGGCTGCCGGCGCCGGCTGTTCCGCCACGACAACGGCGACATCCGGGTCGACAGCATCGACGTGTACCTGCTGCTGACCTCGCTGGACGAGTCGCCGCCGAGCGAGGAAACCGCCGGCGGGCCGCGCCACGACGCCCTGCGCTTCGGTAAGACCCTCGACGACGGTGGTGCCGGGCAGATCGCCCGGTTGGAGGAGTTCGCCCGGCTGGTCGCCTCGGTGGTTGGTCGCCCGTTGCTGTAGCCCGACCGGGTGATTCCGGGGTCAGCGGGTCAGTCGTCGGCCTCCGGGCCGGCGACCTCGACGCCGTCGCCGCCGCGGACGACGTGGATGCACTCGCCCGGGCACTCCTTCGCCGAGTCGATCACCTCGAGGCGCAGGTGCTCCGGCACGTCGACCCGGCCGCCCGGCGCCTGCACCAGCTCACCGTCGGGCCCCTTGACGTAGGCCAACCCGTCGACGTCGAACTCGAAGACCTCCGGCGCGTACTGCACGCACAGCCCGTCGCCCGTGCACAGATCCTGGTCGACCCAGACCTGCAACTGGTCGGTCGCGACCTCGGCCACCGGTGCACCCCCCATGTTCTCCCGTCCCACCCCTCGACGGTACCCGAATGCCCGTACCCGCCCGTCGACCCACCCTTGGCGATCAAGCTTCGGTGACGGGCGCGTTGCGGAGGACCGAATCGGGCTCATAGCGGCTAGTGTTAGGTCAGAACGTTCAAGCCCCCCGGGGAGGTGGGACGTGGCACGCAGCGACGACGCGGACTCGCGCGCCGCACGGTGGGAGAAGGAGGCCCACGATCTCTCCACGCAGGTCGCGTTCCTTCAAGAGGAACTCGCTCTGGTGCGGCGCAAGTTGACCGAGAGCCCCCGACACGTCCGGCAGCTCGAAGAGCGGCTGGCCGCCACCCAGGCGCAGTTGGCGCGGCTGACCGAGAACAACGAACGGCTTGTGAGCACCCTCAAGGAAGCTCGCGCGCAGATCGTGACGCTCAAGGAGGAGATCGACCGGCTCGCTCAACCCCCAAGTGGCTACGGCGTCTTCCTGGCCAAGCACGACGACGGCACGGTCGACGTCTTCACCGGCGGACGGAAACTGCGCGTGGCCGTCTCGCCCTCGCTCGACGTCGACGAGCTGCGACGCGGCCAGGAGGTCCTGCTCAACGACGCGCTCAACATCGTCGACGCGTTCGGCTACGAGCGGGTCGGCGAGGTGGTCATGCTCAAGGAGATCCTCGCCGGTCCCGAAGGCGCGCCGGGCGACCGGGCGCTGGTGGTCTCGCACTCCGACGAGGAACGCATCGTGCACCTGGCCGAGACCCTGATCGGAAGTCCGATCCGGGCCGGCGACTCGCTCATGATCGAACCTCGCTCGGCGTACGCGTACGAGCGGATCCCCAAGAGCGAGGTCGAGGAACTCGTGCTGGAGGAGGTGCCCGACGTCGACTACACCGACATCGGTGGCCTGCACTCCCAGATCGAGCAGATCCGCGACGCGGTGGAGCTGCCGTTCCTGCACGCGGACCTGTTCCGGGAGCACCAGCTGCGTCCGCCGAAGGGCATCCTGCTCTACGGCCCGCCCGGCTGCGGCAAGACGCTCATCGCCAAGGCGGTCGCCAACTCGCTCGCCAAGAAGATCGCCGAGCGGCGGGGCGAGGAGAAGCACACCAGCTTCTTCCTCAACATCAAGGGTCCCGAGCTGCTCAACAAGTACGTCGGTGAGACCGAGCGGCACATCCGACTGATCTTCCAGCGGGCCCGGGAGAAGGCCGGTGAGGGCACTCCGGTCATCGTCTTCTTCGACGAGATGGACTCGGTCTTCCGCACCCGCGGCTCCGGTGTCTCCTCCGACGTGGAGAACACCATCGTGCCGCAGCTGCTCAGCGAGATCGACGGCGTCGAAGGGCTGGAGAACGTCATCGTCATCGGCGCCTCCAACCGGGAAGACATGATCGACCCGGCGATCCTGCGACCGGGACGACTCGACGTGAAAATCAAGATCGAGCGTCCGGACGCCGAGGCGGCCAAGGACATCTTCTCCAAGTACATCCTCCCCGGCCTGCCGCTGCACGCCGACGACCTGGCCGAGCACGGCAGCGATGCCCAGGCCACCGTCGCCGCCATGATCGACGCGGTGGTGCTGCGGATGTACTCGGAGACTGAGGAGAACCGCTTCCTGGAGGTCACCTACGCCAACGGTGACAAGGAGGTCCTGTACTTCAAGGACTTCAACTCCGGCGCGATGATCCAGAACATCGTCGACCGGGGCAAGAAGATGGCCATCAAGGAGTTCCTCACCTCCGGTCGTAAGGGGCTGCGCCTGCAGCACCTGCTCGACGCCTGCGTCGACGAGTTCCGCGAGAACGAGGACCTGCCCAACACCACGAACCCGGACGACTGGGCCCGCATCTCCGGCAAGAAGGGCGAGCGGATCGTCTACATCCGCACGCTCGTCTCCGGAGGCAAGGGCACCGAGGCCGGACGCTCCATCGAGACCGCGAGCAACACCGGTCAGTACCTCTGACCGGTACGCGCCACCGGGGCCCGCGACGCCGCGCGTCGCGGGCCCCACCCGTACACCCGGGCTTCCGCCGGATCGACGAGCAGCAGAGTCGACCTGGTACGCCGACCGACCGCCACGCCCCCGGTTGCCCGAGTGGCGACTACGCTCGACATGACGGGGACCGGTCAGGCAAACGAAGCGGGTAGGTCGATGAGCGTTAGACGAATCATGGGCACCGAGGTCGAGTACGGCATCTCCGTGCCCGGCCAGGCCGGCGCCAACCCGATGGTCACCTCCTCGCAGGTGGTCAACGCCTACGGCGCCCGACCGGAGCTGAACCGCGGTGGCCGGGCCCGGTGGGACTACGAGGAGGAGTCACCGCTGCGGGACGCCCGCGGTTTCACCTACTCCGGTGCGGCATACGACCCGGCCGAGGCGCTCGCCGACGAGGACCTCGGCCTGGCCAACGTGATCCTGACCAACGGCGCCCGGCTCTACGTCGACCACGCGCACCCGGAGTACTCCACCCCCGAGGTGACCAACCCCCGCGACGTGGTCCGCTGGGACAAGGCGGGAGAGCGGGTGATGGCGGAGGCGGCGCGGCGGGCCGCCACGATCCCCGGCACCGCACCGATCCACCTCTACAAGAACAACACCGACAACAAGGGCGCCAGCTACGGCGCGCACGAGAACTACCTCATGCGCCGGCAGACGCCGTTCGCCGACATCGTGGCGTACCTGACGCCGTTCTTCGTCACGCGGCAGATCGTCTGCGGCGCCGGTCGTGTCGGCATCGGCCAGGACGGCGGCCAGAGCGGCTTCCAGATCTCCCAGCGCGCCGACTTCTTCGAGGTCGAGGTGGGCCTCGAGACCACCCTGAAGCGGCCGATCATCAACACCCGCGACGAACCGCACGCCGACGCGGACAAGTACCGCCGACTGCACGTCATCATCGGCGACGCGAACCTCTCGGAGATCTCCACCTATCTCAAGGTGGGCACCACCGCGTTGATCCTCACGATGATCGAGGAGAAGGCGCTCGGCCCGGACCTCGGCATCGCCGACCCCGTCGGCGAGCTGCGCGCGGTCAGTCACGACCCGTCGCTGTCGCATCTGATGCGGCTGCGCGACGGCCGTCGGCTCACCGCGATGGACGTGCAGTGGGCCTATCTGGAGCGGGTGCGCGCGTTCGTCGACGACCGCTACGGCAACGACGTCGACGAACAAACCGCCGACGTGCTGGACCGGTGGGAGAACGTGCTCGACCGGCTGGGGCGCGACGTGATGCTCTGCGCCGACGAGCTGGACTGGGTGGCGAAGCTGCGGCTGCTGGAGGGCTACCGGGAGCGGGAGAAGCTCGGCTGGGGTTCGCACAAGCTCCAGCTGGTCGACCTGCAGTACTCCGACGTACGCCCGGAGAAGGGCCTCTACCACCGGCTGGTCTCCCGTGGGTCGATGAGGACGCTGCTCAGCGACGAGGAGAGCCGGACGGCGATGACGGAGCCGCCGGAGGACACCCGGGCGTACTTCCGGGGCCGCTGCCTGGCCCAGTACGCCTCGGAGGTGGTCGCCGCCAGCTGGGACTCGGTGATCTTCGACGTCGGTCGGGAGTCGCTGGTGCGGGTGCCGATGATGGAGCCGGAGCGGGGCACCCGGCGGCACGTCGGAGAGTTGTTCGACCGCTGTGCCAGCGCCAAGGATCTGCTGGAGACCCTGACCGGCGGCTGACCCACCGGTCCCCGTCCGTCAGCTGTCCGTCCCCCGCACGCCGCTACCGGCGCGCGGGAGACGTTTCGTCGCTCGCGCGAGGTAAGTTCATCGCAGGGAGATCGTGGAGGAGGCAACGATGGCCACTCGTGACAGCGGCGGTCAGTCGCAGTCGGGCAAGGCCCGTCAGGGCGAAGAGGTCGAGGACGTCACCGTCGAGGCGAACCCTGAGGTCGCCGAGCGGCACGCCGAGATCACCGAGGACGTCGACGACCTGCTCGACGAGATCGACTCCGTCCTCGAAGAAAACGCCGAGGAATTCGTGAGAGGTTACGTCCAAAAAGGAGGTCAGTGAACATATAGGGTAAATCGGACATGTCGAATTCTTTCGGCGAACAGCACGGTCAACGCCGATGCCGCGACTGCGGAGAGTGGAAGGCGCTTGAGGAGTTCTGCGCGAACAGCAAGCGCCCCAGCGGTCGCGGCAGTTACTGCAAGCCTTGCTTCAATGCCAGGTCAAAGGCCAGCTATGCCAAGCGCGTGAAGCTCCAGCATGGCCGAGAGGTGAAGCCAGTTCGAGAGGTGGCCGAGGGGCACCGCTATTGCGCGGACTGTGGCAGTGTCAAACCTTTGATCGACTTTCCGCGCAACCGTGCGGACAGCTCGGGCTACGCCACCTACTGCAAGCCCTGCCATAACACCCGTACCAGTGAGACCAAACAGCGGCTCTACGGCGGCAACCGCGAGTATCACCTGCGGCGGCGGTACGGCATCGGGCAACGGGAGTTCGACGAGTTGCTGGCCGAGCAGGGCGGCCTCTGCGCGGTCTGCGGTGACCCCGATCCGGAACATGTGGACCACGATCATCGCACCGGGTGGGTGCGCGGGATACTCTGCTTCAACTGCAACGGTGGTCTTGGCCAGTTCCGTGACAGTCCGACGAGGCTGGCCAGGGCCGTCACGTACCTGAGAGGAACCACGTGGCAGCGGGTTTTGATCCATCCGGGCGTCTTCCAGATGTGTTCACCAACGCGGGGACGTCCTCCTTCACGGCATTCCTGAGCAAGGTGGCCCCCGAGATGCTGCCCGGCCGACGGGCGCTGCCCCCGGGCATGGCCGCCGATCTGGCCCCGCACGCGACCACGATCGTGGCGATCGCCGCGGCCGGTGGTGTCGTGATGGCCGGCGACCGACGGGCCACGATGGGCAATCTGATCGCCCAGCGGGACATCGAGAAGGTGCACCCCGCCGACGCGTACTCGCTCGTGGGCATCGCCGGCACCGCCGGCATCGGCATCGAGCTGATGCGGCTGTTCCAGGTGGAGCTGGAGCACTACGAGAAGATCGAGGGCGCGATGCTCTCGCTCGACGGCAAGGCGAACCGGCTCGCCTCGATGATCCGCGGCAACCTGGGCGCGGCGATGCAGGGGCTGGCGGTGATTCCGCTGTTCGCCGGCATCGACCTGGCGGCCAGCGACCCGGCGCGGGCCGGCCGGATCTTCAGTTTCGACGTCACCGGCGGCCCGTACGAGGAGACTGGCTACGACGCGATCGGCTCGGGTTCGCTGTTCGCCAAGTCGGCGTTGAAGAAGCGGTTCCGGACCGGGCTGTCCGTCGACAACGCGGTGCGGTTGGCGGTGGAGGCGCTCTACGACGCGGCCGACGACGACACCGCGACCGGTGGGCCCGACCTGACCCGCCGGATCTACCCGGTGGTGATGACCGCGACGGCGGAGGGCACGCACCGGCTGACCGACGCGGAGACCTCGGCGATCGCGGAGAGCGTCGTCGCCGGCCGGATGGAGAATCCGGGCGGCTGAGCCGTCCGTCCGCAGCTGATCCCGTTTCCCCGAGTACCGCCGAAGGAGAGCCGCCGCCGTGGCCATGCAGTTCTACGCCTCGCCCGAGCAGATCATGCGCGACCGTTCCGAGTTGGCCCGCAAGGGCATCGCTCGGGGACGCAGCGCGGTGGTCGTCAGCTACGCCGGCGGGGTGCTCTTCGTTGCCGAGAATCTCTCCAGCACGCTGCACAAGGTCAGCGAGATCTACGACCGGATCGGTTTCGCCGCCGTGGGGCGGTACAACGAGTTCGAGAACCTGCGCCGGGCGGGTGTGCGGATGGCCGACCTCAACGGTCTGAGCTACGACCGTCGGGACGTGACCGGTCTGGCGCTGGCCAACTCGTACGCGCAGATTCTCGGCGCCATCTTCACCGAGCAGTCCAAGCCGTTCGAGGTGGAGATCTGCGTGGCGGAGGTCGGTGCCACGCCGGGCGAGGACTCGCTGTACCGGTGCACCTACGACGGGTCGGTGACCGACGAGCCGGGGCGGATGGCGATGGGCGGTCAGGCCGAGGCGATCTCCGGGGTGCTGAAGTCGCACCACCGACCGGACATGTCGCTCGGCGACGCGGTGAAGGTGGCGGTGCAGGCGCTAAGCACTGTCGGCGGCGAGGGCGGTGCCGCCCGCACGATCGCCGGTCACCAGTTGGAGGTCGCGATCCTGGACCGCAACCGGAGGGGTCGCACCTTCCGACGGATCACCGGGGCCGCGCTGACCGGGCTGCTGGACGGCGACGCGGCCGGCGAGGCGGTGGCGGAGGGCGACCGGGCGCAGACCCCGACCACGCCGACCGAGGAGGGGCACAAGCCGACCACCTCGGCCGGCTCCGCGGACCTGGAGGACAAGCCGGGCGACAAGTCCGACACCTGATCGTCATTTGCGGCGGTGCCGGCGCCCGAGCGGTTTCGACCGGTCGGGCGCCGCGTCTTTCGGATCCCGACCGGGCCGACGGTGAGCCGAGTCCGCTGGCGCCGGGGGGACCCGATCAGCGGCGGGCGAGCAGCGGCCGCACGAGTGCCCACCAGGCCGTGGCGACCGCGTTGAAGACGCCCATCCCGGGTGGGGCCGCCACGTTCGACGGGGCGACGCGGGCGGTCATCAGGTGGGCGAGGGTGCCGTCTGCGACGGTGCGCTCGGCCTGTAGGCGTCGCCGACGGGCGCGCACCCAACCGCGGTGCCGCCACAGCCAGGCCCAGCCTCGGGTCTTCTGCCGCCCCCAGCCGCCGGCCAGCGCGGCGGCGAGCATGGCAACCTCGGTGAGCAGCAGCATCGGTGCCAGCAGGGCCAGGGTCCGGCCCTGGTACGCGGTGAGCAGGGTGAGCAGCCGGTTGCGTTCGACCAGGTAGAGCTTGAGGTCGTTGCGGGAGAACTCGTAGTGGTGCCGGACCACGGCGTCGGGCACGTACTCCAGCCGGAGGCCGCGCTGCCAGAGCCGCAGGCTGAGTTCGGTGTCCTCGTGGTAGGCGAAGTACTCGTCGGCGAAGCCGTCGAGTTCTGCCCAGCGGTGGCGGCTGATGACGAAGCAGCAGCCGCTGAGTGAGGGCACCACGGTGCGCCGGGCGTGGGCGCTGGCGGGTTCGCCGTTGCCGCCGGCCCAGGACAGGCCGGTGAAGTGCAGCGGATTGCCCGAGGTGTTGATCAGGTCGGGGTCGTGGGCGAGCCGGATGGAGGCCATGGCGGCGCCGACGCCGGGCTCGGCGGCCACCGCGACGACCTTGGCGAGGGCGTCGGGGGCCACGATGGCGTCGGAGTTGACGAAGGCCAGCCAGTCGCCGGTGGCCTCGGCGGCGCCGATGTTGCAGCCGCCGGAGTAGCCGGTGTTCGCCTCCGGCCGGAGGACCCGTACGCCGGGCAGGCCCTTGACCACGTCGATGCCGTCGCCGGTGCAGCCGTTGTCGACCACGACGAGTTCGATGTCGACGCCGGTGCTGGCCAGTACGGCCCGGGCGGCGTCGACCAGCCAGGGTTCGGCACCGTAGGCGAGCATCACGGCGGTGACGCGGGGCGGTCTCATGGTGCTCCTCCGCTGGTGGTGGCGGGCACCGGGGCCGCGACCGGCGGTGGTGCCTGTGGTGCCGTCCGCCGGCGGCGCAGCAGGGCGACCATGACGGCGGCGGCCACCACGGAGCCGACGGTGTAGCCGAGTTCGACGCGCAGCGCGACGGGCAGTGGGGGCAGGGTCGCGACGACAAGCGCGGCGACGCCGACGGTCCAGGCCAGGGCCTGGGCGTGGTGCCGGTCGCGGGCCAGCAGCGCCTGGCCGAGCACCATCGCCCACAGGTAGGCCAGGGTGGCCACCGAGAGCCAGGCGAAGTCGCCGTGACCGAGGACGTCGGGGGTGTCGAAGAGGGCCCGCACGAGCCACGGGCCGAACAGGGCGGCGAGGATGCCGCCGAGGGCCCCGAGGGCGGTGACGACGGCCAGGGAACGGCGTAGCAGGGTGCGGAAGGCCGGTTCGTCGCCGGTGGCGGCGGCGGTGGACAGGCCGGGCAGCAGCGCGGCCTGCATCGAGCCGAACACGAACAGGGGTATGCGGACCAGCACCAGCGCGGAGAGCAGTGCACCGGCGGTGGCGACGTCGGTCGGGTCGAGCAGCCGTACGTTGATCACGCCGATGTTGACGACCACCTGGGCGAGCAGGCTGGAGACGGTGAGCAGGGTGAGGCCGCGGAGCAGGGGTGGCCAGGGGACCGCCGGTCCGCGGCCGATCGTCCGGACGATCGGTGCGGCGGTCAGCGCGACGGCGACCAGCGGGGCCGCGACCAGCACCAGCGCGTAGGCCACGGGTGAATTCACGCCGGTGAGGGCGAGGATGGCGACCAGGCCGATGCGCAGCCCGCCGTCGAGGCCGAGTTGGGTGCCGTACCAGCCGAAGCGGCGCAGGCCGGAGAGCACCCCACGGGTGGTGTGCGCCACCGCCAGCGCGGCCAGTGCGCCGCCGAGGGCGGGCACCATCGCGGGGTCGCCGTCGAAGAGCCGGTCGGTGAGCAGGTCGGCGGCGCCGATGGTGAGCACGAGCAGCAGGCCGAGTACGGCGGCGGCGACGGCGGCGCCACGGGCCAGCACCGGTCCGGGTGGCAGCCCACGGGTGCGCCGGGCCGCGACGAGCCGGGCGACTTCCTGTTCCACGGGGAAGAACACGCCGATGCCGAGGGTGAACACGACGGACCAGAGCACCGACAGCGAGGAGTAGTCGGCGGCGTCGAGGTTGTGCCCGGCCAGGGCGAGGTGGACGTACGAGGCCAGCCCGACCACGGCCAGTCCGATGCCGACGCCGACGGTGCCGGGTGGTACGAGACGGAGCAGGCGACGCATCACCGGCGGATGAGGGCGAGGGTGAGCACGGCCACGGCCCGGCCGAGGTAGATCATCGCCCTGGCGGGGGAGTGGCTGGGCGTGCCGGCCATCCGGCGGCGCATGGCGACCGGCACCTGCTGGATCCGGTAGCCGCGACGGGCGGCGTGCACGAGCGTCTCGACGGTGTCGCCGAGGTACTCGGCGGGGTACCAGCGGGCGAACATCTCGATCATTCGTCGGTTGGCCGCCCGGAAACCGCTTGTGGTGTCGGTGAGCGTGGTGCCGGCCAGGCCGGACAGCACCAGCGACAGCATGCCCATCGCCCAGCGGCGCGGGCCGCGTACGGTGTATTCGCCCTCGCCGGCGAACCGGGCCCCGATGACCAGGTCGTAGTCGTCGAGCAGGTCGACGAGCTTGGGTACGTACCGGGGGTCGTGCTGCCCGTCGGCGTCGACCTGCACCGCGACGTCGTAGTCGTGGTCGTGGGCGTAGCGGTAGCCGAGCCGCATGGCGCCACCGACGCCGAGGTTGTACGGCAGTCGGGCGACGCGGGCTCCGGCGGCGGCGGCGACGGCGGCGGTGTGGTCGGTGGAGCCGTCGTCGACAACGAGCACGTCGACGCCGGGCAGTTCGCCGCGGATCTCGCCGACGACGTCGCCGATGGAGGCGGCCTCGTTGAGCGCCGGAATGATGATGAGCAGCCGCTTGCCGTTAACCATCGTGGGACACCATCTCGGTCCGGTCCAGTCGTCGGGTCCACTCCGCCCGTTCCGCCCGTTCGGCCTCGACTTCGGCGCGGAGCAGGGCGAAATCCTCGGCGAGGGTGCGGGTCTCCTCCTCCAGCGCGCTGACCTCCCAGCTGAGGTGGATGCAGACCAGCAGGAGGAAGACGATGCCGAGGAAGAGCACCAGGCTGACTCCGGAGGCGACACCGAGCAGGTCCGCGACGCCGTCGAGCAGCCGGGGGAACAGCGACAGCGGGATCACCACGAACAGCAGGCCGAGCCAGAGCATGCCGTACTTCTCGCGCAGTTGCCGGCGGCGCAGCAGCTCGACGATCGTGGCCAGCAGGATCAGGCCGGTCAGACCGGTGACGAGGGTGAGCTTCATACGACCTTCCACGGGGAGGGTGGAGCGGCGGGGGCGAACGCGTCGACCAGGGCGGCGTGCCAGTCCGGCAGGGGCGGCAGCCCGGCCTCGGCCCACCGGCCGTGCCCTAGCACACTGTACGTCGGTCGGGGGGCGGGTCGCACGAATCGGGCACTCGTGGTGGGTCGGATCCGGTCCGGGTCGAGCCCGTGCCGGGCGAACACGGCGCGGGCCAGGCCGTACCAGGTGGTCTCGCCGGCGCAGGTGCCGTGGTAGATCCCGGCCGCGGCGCGTCCGGCGTGGGCGGCCTCAGCGAGCGCGACCAGGTGCCGGGCCAGGGCGTGGGACCAGGTCGGCTGACCGCGCTGGTCGTCGACGACGTCGAGGGTGTCGCGGCGGTCGGCCAGGTCGAGCATGGTGGTGACGAAGTTGCGGCCGTGGGTGCCGTAGAGCCAGGCGGTCCGCACCACGTATCCGGTGTCGGGCAGTAGCCGGGTGACGGCCTGTTCGCCGATCAGTTTGCCGCGACCGTACGCGTTCAGCGGGGCGGTCGGCGCGTCCTCGGGGTACGGCGTGGTGGCGGTGCCGTCGAAGACGTAGTCGGTGGACAGGTGCAGCAGGCGGGTGTCGTGGGCGGCGCAGGCGGTGGCGAGGTGGACGACGGCGTCACCGTTGACGGCGGTGGCGGACGACTCGTGTGTCTCGGCGCCGTCGACGTCGGTCCAGGCGGCGGTGTTGATCACCACGTCGTGGCCGGCGACGGCGGCGTGCACGGCGGCGGGGTCGGTGATGTCCAGGTCGGCGCGGGTGGCGGGGGTGACCTGGTGGTCCGGCCGCGCTTCGACGACGTCGACCAGGTCGCGTCCGAGCATCCCGCCGGCCCCGGTCACCAGGAACCTCATGCGTTCGCCGCCTTCAGCGGTTCCCACCAGGCGCGGTTGTCCCGGTACCACCTGACGGTGTCGGCGAGTCCGGTGTCGAGGGTGATGCTGGGGGCGTACCCGAGCTCGTTGCTGATTTTGGTGATGTCGAGGGAGTAGCGGCGGTCGTGTCCCTTGCGGTCGGCGACGGGGGTCACCCGGTCCCAGCCGGCGTCGCAGGCGTCGAGCAGCCGGGCGGTCAGTTCCTTGTTGGTGAGTTCGGTGCCGCCGCCGATGTGGTAGACCTCGCCGGCGCGACCCTTGTGCTGGACGAGGGCGATGCCGCGGCAGTGGTCGTGCACGTGCAGCCAGTCGCGTACGTTGCCGCCGTCGCCGTAGAGCGGGACGGGGTGTCCGTCGAGGAGGTTGGTGACGAACAGCGGGACGACCTTCTCCGGGTACTGGTAGGGCCCGTAGTTGTTGGAGCAGCGGGTCACCACCACGTCGAGGCCGTGGGTGCGGTGGTAGGCCAGGGCGAGCAGGTCGGAGCCGGCCTTCGACGCCGAGTAGGGGGAGTTGGGGGCCAGCGGCCAGTCCTCGGTCCAGGAGCCGTCGGCGATGGAGCCGTAGACCTCGTCGGTGGAGACGTGCACGAACCTGGCGACGCCGTGGCGTAGCGCGGCGTCGAGCAGGTTCTGGGTGCCGAGGACGTTCGTGGTGACGAAGGGTGCGGCGCCCGCGATGGAGCGGTCGACGTGGGACTCGGCGGCGAAGTGCACGACCACGTCGTGCCCGGCGACGGCCTCGTCGACCACCTCTGGGTGACGGATGTCACCCTGGACGAACCGCAGCCGTGGGTCGTCGGCCACCGGCGCGAGGTTGGCCAGGTTGCCGGAGTAGGTCAGCGCGTCGAGCACGGTGACCTGGGCCGGTTCCACCGCCGGTACGCCCGCCGCGCTGCCGCCGGGGACGCCGAGCAGCGTCCGGACGTATTCCGAGCCGATGAAGCCGGCGCCGCCGGTGACCAGGATCCTCACGGGTCCGGAAGTCTACGCGAAACGGCCACATCCGCAGCGCAGGCGACGCGCGGCGGTCCGTCCGATTGCCGGTAGGCTCGCCCGGATGCGTGGAATCCTGCTCGCCGGTGGCACCGGATCCCGGCTGTGGCCGATCACCCGGGCGGTGTCGAAACAGCTGATGCCGGTCTTCGACAAACCGATGATCTACTACCCGCTCTCCACCCTGGTGATGGCCGGGATGTCCGAGATCCTGGTGATCACGACGCCGGAGGAGCAGGCTCAGTTCCAGCGGCTGCTCGGCGACGGCAGCCAGTTCGGGCTCCGGCTGGAGTACGTCGCCCAGCCTCGGCCGGAGGGCATAGCGCAGGCGTTCGTGCTGGGCGCGGACTTCATCGGCGACGAGTCGGTGGCGTTGATCCTCGGCGACAACATCTTCCACGGTGTGGGTCTGGGCCGGCAGCTGGCCGCGGCCGGTGATCCGGTCGGTGGCCGGATCTTCGCGTACCCGGTGGCCAACCCGCAGGCGTACGGTGTGGTGCACTTCGACGCCGCCGGGCGGGTGCTGTCGATCGAGGAGAAGCCGCAGCGTCCCAGGTCCCGGTACGCGGTGCCCGGCCTGTACTTCTACGACAACCGGGTGGTGGAGATCGCCCGGGGACTCACCCCCAGCGCCCGGGGCGAGCTGGAGATCACCGCGGTGAATGAGGCGTACCGGCAGTGGGGTGAGCTGTCGGTCACCGTGCTGGACCGGGGGACCGCCTGGCTGGACACCGGCACCTTCACCTCGCTGATGCAGGCCGCCGAGTTCGTTCGGGTGATTGAGGAGCGGCAGGGCATGAAGATCGGCTGCGTGGAGGAGGCCGCCTGGCGGGCCGGGCTGATCGACGACGCGCGGTTGCGCGCCCTGGCCGAGCCGCTGACCCGCAGCGGCTACGGCGACTACCTGCTCGACCTGCTCACCGGCGACCGGCAGGAGCCGACCGGCGAGATCGGCGCAACTGGGGCGGTCCGGTGAAGCTGCGACCGTTGAGCGTCGAGGGCGCCTGGGAGATCACCCCGCAGCAGCACGGCGATCCGCGCGGGTTGTTCCTGGAGTGGTACCGCTTCGACCGGTTGGCCGCGGCGGTCGGGCATCCGCTGCGACTGGCGCAGGGCAACCTGTCCGTCTCGGCCCGCGACGTGGTGCGCGGCATCCACTTCGCCGACGTGCCGCCGGGTCAGGCGAAGTACGTCACCTGCGTTCGGGGAGCGGTGCTCGACGTCATCGTCGACCTGCGGGTCGGCTCGCCCACCTTCGGCCGGTGGGAGGGGGTGCGCCTGGACGACGTGGTCCGGCGGGCGGTCTACCTGGCCGAAGGGCTCGGCCACGGGTTCTGCGCGTTGACCGACGACGCGACCCTCACCTACCTCTGCTCGACCACCTACAACCCGTCGGCCGAGCACGCGGTGCACCCGCTTGACCAGGAACTGGGCATCGACTGGCCGGCCGCCGTGCCGCAGCTGTCCGCCCGCGACGCCGCCGCGCCCACGCTGGCGCAGGCCCGGTCTGCCGGGCTGCTGCCGGAGTACGACACCTGCCGGCGGCACGTCGCGACTCTCGTCGCCGCGGCGGGTTCCACCGACGGCTGAGGTCGGCAGGTGCCCCGACAGTGACGAACAGGGCCTCCGTACGGCTAATGTCTCATCATGGAACGGCGAATCTTCGGTCTGGAGACCGAGTACGGCGTCACCTGTACCTACCGCGGACAGCGGCGGCTGTCCCCCGACGAGGTGGCCCGGTACCTCTTCCGCCGGGTCGTGTCCTGGGGCCGGTCGAGCAACGTCTTCCTGCGCAACGGCGCACGGCTCTACCTGGACGTCGGCTCGCACCCCGAGTACGCCACCCCCGAGTGCGACTCGGTGGTCGACCTGGTGGCCCACGACCGGGCCGGTGAGCGGATCCTGGAGGGGCTGCTCATCGACGCGGAGAAGCGGCTGCACGACGAGGGCATCGCCGGCGAGATCTACCTGTTCAAGAACAACACCGACTCGGCCGGCAACTCGTACGGCTGCCACGAGAACTACCTGGTGTCCCGGCACGGTGAGTTCGGCCGGCTGGCCGACGTGCTGATCCCGTTCCTGGTCACCCGGCAGCTCATCTGCGGCGCCGGCAAGGTGTTGCAGACGCCGCGTGGGGCGGTCTACTGCCTGTCCCAGCGGGCCGAGCACATCTGGGAGGGGGTCTCCTCGGCCACCACCCGCAGCCGCCCGATCATCAACACCCGGGACGAGCCGCACGCCGACGCGGAACGGTACCGCCGGCTGCACGTCATCGTCGGCGACTCCAACATGAACGAGGTCACCACGCTGCTGAAGGTCGGCACCGCCGACATCGTGCTGCGGATGATCGAGGGTGGCGTGGTGATGCGCGACCTCACTCTGGAGAACCCGATCCGGGCGATCCGGGAGGTGTCGCACGACATCACCGGCCGGCGGAAGGTGCGGCTGGCCTCGGGCAAGGAGATCAGCGCCCTGGAGATCCAGCAGGAATATCTGGCCAAGGCCACCGAGTTCGTCGAGCGCCGGGGCGGCGACCAGACCGCCAAGCGGGTGGTCGAGTTGTGGGGCCGGGTGCTGCGGGCGGTGGAGACCGGCGACCTGGAACCGGTCTCCCGGGAGATCGACTGGGTGACCAAGCTGCGCCTGATCGAGCGGTACCAGCGCAAGCACGACCTGCCGCTGTCGCACCCCCGGGTGGCGCAGATGGATCTGGCGTACCACGACCTGCGCCGGGGGCGGGGCCTCTACGCGTTGCTGGAGCGGCGCGGCGAGGTGGACCGGGTGGCCACCGATCCGGAGATCTTCGAGGCGAAGGAGACACCGCCGCAGACCACCCGGGCCCGGCTGCGTGGCGAGTTCATCCGGCACGCCCAGGAGAAGCGGCGGGACTTCACCGTCGACTGGGTGCACCTGAAGCTCAACGACCAGGCGCAGCGGACCGTGCTCTGCAAGGACCCGTTCCGGGCGTACGACGAGCGGGTGGAGCGGCTGATCGCCAGCATGTGACGGGGTCGACCGGGGCCGCGCCGACCGGCCGGCCCCGGGTACGCTGGTCGGGCCATGATTTTTCCTGAACCTCCCACCCCGGGCGCGCAACGGCAGAGCTGGCTCGAACGCCGCCGCGACAAGATCCGCGACGAGATCGAGCGTAACCGCCGTGGCGAGTACACCGTGCCCACCTGGGTGCTGGCCCTGGCTCTCGCCCTGATCGTCGGTGCCTGGGCCGCCCTGGTCATCTTCGCCTGAGGCGCGCGGGGCGGTCGCGCAGGTCGCCTCGTCAACCGGCGGCCGGTGCCGGAGGTGGCTACGCCGTCAGGCGGGCGGCGTGCCGGCCGGCCGCTGCTGCGGCCAGGAAGTAGGCGTGGTCGGCGTCCAGCCCGCGTCCCATCGTCGACAACGGCACCGGACTGCGTCGCAGCGCCGCGTCCAGTCCGGCGGTGTCCACCCGCACCAGCGTGTGCCGCTGCGCCAGCGGTTCCACCGCGGCGTCGACCTCGGCGGCCAGCACGGGGTCCAGACCGTCGGGCACCACCAGCTCCGCGCGAGCCAGCGCCACCCGGCCGTACGCGGTGAGGCTGTGGTGCGACACGCCACGGTGTCGGGGACGCGGGTCGGCGGCGGAGATCCGCAGCGAGCCGACCGGGCGTCCACCGAGCGTGGCGACGGCGTTCACCGCCTCGCCGACGGCCACGCCGGAGAATCCCCAGCGGGTGCCGGTGCCGAGATTGCCCGGGCCCTGCGCCACCACCGCCACGTCGGCGCCGAGCACGTGCCGGGCGGCGAGCAGGCCGCTGTGCAGCGTCGAGGCCTCCAGGTCACCCCCGAACGCCTGCCCCACGCTGATCGTGCCGACAAGTTCGTCGCGCAGCCCGGCGAGGGTGCGGGAGAACCAGGCGGGCAACGCGCCGCCGTCGGTGAGCAGGTACGCCACCCGCGCCCGCGGCGCGTCGACCCGGATTCCGGCCAGGATCGCCGGCAGCGCGGAGTGCAGGTCGGCGGTCACCACCGGTAGACCGGCCACCTCGTCGGCGGCCGCCAGCGCCGCCCGGTGCGGTGACGCCTCCTCGTCGACGCCGAGCAGGATCGGCTGCAACGGGGTGTAGCGGGCCTTGACCAGATGACCCGCGTCGCGGGAGTCAAGCGCCTGCGGCGGATCCGGCGGTAGCCGCTCCGGCAGCGCCACGACCAGGGCGTACCCGCCGGTGCCCAGACCCATCAGCAGCGCACCGGCGTTGAGCAGCACCCGGTCGCCGGTCTCGGGCTCACCGACCAGCGCCGGATAGGCCAGCGCCCGCATCGCGCCGCCGCCGTCCACCTCGACGTCCAGCTCCACCGCACCGGCCCACCGCCGACGCACCCTGACCACCGCACCTGCCCGCCACCGCACCACCCCCGCACGCTAACCCCCACCATCCCGTAACCCTCACCCCACCCCGTCGATCTTGCGCTTTCTGTCCCTGCGGAGCACAACAAAAGCGGCATACCGGCGACCACAACTGCAAGATCGACGAGAAGGGGGAATTGGGGGTGAGGGTGGGTGGCGTGGGGTGCCTGTGCGGGGGGTCAGGGCTGCTAGCGTCTACCGGGTGTCACGTAGTCGCACCGAACGGCTGGTCAACCTGGTGATCTGCCTGCTGTCCACGCGGCGGTTCCTGACCGCCGCGCAGATCGCCGCGACCGTGCCCGGTTACGAGCACGATCCGGACGACGCCCGCGAGCACGAGGCCTTCCAGCGCAAGTTCGAGCGGGACAAGGCCGAGCTGCGGGAACTGGGCGTACCGCTGGAGACCGGGACGGCGAGCGCCTTCGACGCGGAGCCCGGGTACCGGATCGCCCACCGGGAGTACGCGCTGCCCGACATCCCTCTCCAGCCCGACGAGGCGGCCGTCGTGGGCATCGCCGCTCGACTGTGGCAGCACGCCGGCCTGGCCGCCGCCGCCTCGTCCGGGCTGGCGAAGCTGCGCGCCGCCGGCGTGGACGTGGATCCGCAGGCCACCCTCGGGCTGGAGCCGATGGTCACGGTCGACCCGGCGTTCGCGCCGCTGACCGCCGCCGCCCGCGACCGGCGGGAGGTCCGCTTCGACTACCGGGTGCCGGACCGCGACGCGCCTGCCCGGCGTCGTCTGCAACCGTGGGGTGTGGTCTGCTGGCGGGGCCGGTGGTACGTGGTCGGCCACGACCTGGACCGCGACGCCACCCGCTGCTTCCGACTGTCCCGGGTGGTGGGCCCGGGGCGGGCCACCGGCGAGTCGGGTGCCTACCAGCCGCCGACCGGTGTCGACCTGATCAGTCACGTGGCCCGCTGGTCCGGCCCGGTCGAGCGACCCGGTCGGGCGACCGTGCTGGTCACCCCGGGACGGGCCGCCGGGTTGCGCCGCTGGGCGGTGGAGGTCACCGCCGGGCCCGACGCGGACCGGCTGGTGCTGCCGTACGGTGACGCCTGCTCGCTGGCCGGTCACCTCGTCGGCTACGGGCCCGATGTGCGGGTGGTCGACCCACCCGAGGTGCGGGAGGCGGTCATCCAGCGGCTGAAGGAGATCGCCGCCCGACACGACTCGCTGGCGGTGCTCCGGTGAGCACGCGGGACGAGCTGGCGCGCCGCGCGGTGGTGCGCGGAGGGTGGTCCCGGTGAGCGGTGCGGCGCCACGGGCCGGTTCCCGGGCCTCGGCGGACCGGCTGGCCCGGCTGCTGAACCTGGTGCCGTACCTGCTCGCCCGGCCCGGGATCGAGATCGCCGAGGCGGCCGGTGACCTGGGTGTCACCGAGCGGCAGCTGCGCGAGGACCTGGAGCTGTTGTGGGTGTGCGGGCTGCCCGGGTACGGCCCGGGCGACCTGATCGACATGGCCTTCGACGGCGACCGGGTGACCATCACCTACGACGCGGGCATCGACCGGCCGCTGCGGCTCACCCCGGACGAGGCACTGGCGCTGGTGGTGGCGTTGCGGATGCTCGCCGAGACACCCGGGGTGGCGAACCGGGAGGCGGTCGAGCGGGCCCTCGCGAAGATCGAGGACGCGGCCGGTGACCTGGTCGCCGCGCCGGTCGAGGTGCGGCTGCCCGGTGACACCGGGCGGGTGGAACAGTTGCGGGCCGCGGTGGAGGGTGGTCGCGCGCTGCGGATCACCTATTACACGCCGGCCCGGGACGAGACCACCGAGCGGGTCATCGACCCGCTGCGGGTGCTGATGATCGGTGGCCGGACGTACGTGGAGGCGTGGTGCCGCCGCGCCGAGGCGGTGCGGCTGTTCCGGGCCGACCGGATCGACGCGGTGACCGAGCTGGCCGAACCCGCCGTGGTACCCCCGCAGGCCCGACCGCACGACCTGCGTCACGGGGCGTTCCGGCCCTCGCCCGACCTGCCCCTGATCACGTTGCGGATCGGTCGGGGCGAACGGTGGATCACCGAGTACTACCCGTGTGAGCGGGTCGAGTCCGACGGCGAGCGGTGGGTGGTGTCGCTGCGCGTCACCGATCTCGGCTGGGCCCGTCGGTTCGTGCTGGGTCTCGGCCCGGACGTCGAGGTCGTCGCACCGGCCGAGCTGGCCGGGCAGATCCACGAGTCGGCGGTGGCGGCCCTGGAGGCGTACGCCCACCCGGTGTCGGCCGACGCGGACCCGGCGGCGACCGGCGACAGGCAGTAGGCTGGCCGGCGTGCTGAAGTGGATCGTGCTCGCGCTCGTGCTGGTGCCGTTGGTTCTGCTCGCGCTGGCGGTACGACCGGTGCTGGCGCGACTGCCCCGGCTGCGCCGGGCGGCGCTGGCGTTGCAGCGTCGGGCCGACGAGGCGACCGCGCTGCGCGAGGCGGCGGAGAGTCTCCAGCAGCGGGCGGAGGGCTTGCAGAGTCGGCTTGAGACCACCCAGCAGCGGCTCACCGTGATCAAGGCGCGGCGCGGCGACTGAGGCCCGTTCCGCCGGCGTCACCTTCCGCGCGGTGCGCGTTCCTGCCCGTACGGTGCGTGCTGCTGCACGCGGCGTCGCGACTTCGCGCAGAATGATCCAGCCGCACGGTTGACGGGACACTCGCGGTTGGCCGAGACTTCACCCGCCGGGACGAACCACCACCGCCCCGGCGGGTGGCAATGGCCTTCGTCGCACGTACGATGGGCTGCGGAACCACCCTCATCGACACAGTGCGACTGGAGCCCTCCATGCATGCCCTCAAGCCCTGGCACATCGCCGTACTCGTGGTCGTGCTGATCCTGCTCTTCGGCGCGAAGCGGCTCCCCGACGCCGCCCGGTCCCTCGGCCGCTCGCTGCGGATCATCAAGGCCGAGACGAAGAGCCTGGCCGACGACGACCGCGACCTCGCCAGCAAGGCCGACGCGCAGGCCGGCTACCAGCCGTACGCGCCGCAGCAGCCGGGGCCGCAGCAGCAGCCCTACCAGGGCACCGTGCAGCCGCCGGTCGACCCGGTGCAGCGCGTCCGCGAGAACTGACCCCCGGGTCCGGTAACCGTGGCCTTCGGACTCCGCAAGCGCGGACCGAGCAACTTCGAGCGGGCCGCCGACGGCTCGATGACCCTCGTCGAGCACATCCGCGAGCTACGCAACCGGCTGTTCAAGGCGTCGCTGGGCATCCTGATCGGCTTCGGCTTCGGTCTCTGGCTGGCCGGCCCCGTCCGTGAGTTGCTGTCCCAGCCCTACTGTCAGCTGCCCGGCAGTCAACTGCCCGACGGCCGGTGCAACTTCGTCCAGCTCGGTCCGGCGGATCTGTTCCTGCTGAACCTGAAGATCGGTCTGTGGGTCGGTCTGATCCTCGCCGCGCCGGTCTGGCTCTACCAGTTGTGGGCCTTCATCGCGCCGGGCCTGCACCGGCACGAGCGGCGGTATGCGTACGCCTTCACCGCCCTGGCGGCACCGTTGTTCGCGGCCGGTGCCGTGCTGGCGTACTTCGTCGCCTCGAAGGGGCTGGAGTTCCTGCTGGAGATCTCGGGCGATGACATCAACACCACGCTCGACATCACCCGCTACATATCGTTCATCACCAACCTGATTCTGATGTTCGGGGTGGCGTTCGAGTTTCCGTTGATCGTGCTGATGCTCAACTTCGTCGGCATCGCCAGTGCGAAGCGGCTGCTCGGCTGGTGGCGGGTTGCCGTGTTCGTCTTCTTCGCCTTCTCGGCGGTGGTCACTCCCACGCCGGATCCGTTCGGCATGAGCGCGCTGGCGTTGTGCCTGTGCGCGCTCTACTTCGCCGCGGTCGGCGTCGCGTTCCTCAACGACAAGCGTCGGGGACGCGGCAAGGAGATCTATGCCGGCATCGACGACGACGAGGTCTCCCCGCTGGAGTTCGACCGGGAGCCGGTCGAGGCGGGGCAGCGGGTCGACGCGAGTGCCCCGATCGACGCCCCCGCACCTGTCGCCGCGCCGGCTCCGATCGACCGACGGTATGACGACGTGACCTGACGCGCGACGTGTGACGGATGAACGCGACAAGCCTTCCCGGGTGGAAGGCTTGTCGCGTTTCTGGTGACCGCGATCGGCGGTGAACTCCCGGGTGGCCGCGCCGGTTACCGGACGGCAGCGCCACCGTCAGCCGGAGAGTCGGCAATCCGTCACCGGGTTGTTCACGGTCAGCGACGGGGTAAGGGGCTGAATACGATAAGTCGACGTTCTCGGAGAGAGAGGCTCTGTGCGTCGTCCGACGTTCCGCCGTCCGCCCGCTGCCCGGAGGGGGCCCAACGCCCCGGCAGCGCGCCCAGCGGTCGCCGTCGCCCGGCTCGCCGTCATGGGAGCCGCCGCCGTGGGCGTCGGGCTGCTCATCGGTGCCCTGTCGAGCGACCCGGCCAGTGCGGACAGCGCCGGTGTGCCCTCGGTCGGCGCGGATCGGCGGGAGCCCGAACGCGACCGGCCCGCCTCGCCCCTCGACGAACTGGTCACCGGTCTCGTCGAACGCCCGGACGTCCGGCATCCCGGCGCGGGCCGCAGTTCGACGCGCGGTTCCCCGGAGGCCGGTCGGCAGGATGACGACAGCCGGGCCGAGAGAGCCAGGGCGCGCAGCGGCCGCCCGGCGAAGCCACCAGCGACCGTGCGAACCGGGAATGTGCCGACGCCCGACGGTCCGTCCGCCGACCCGTCACCGGGCAGCCGTTCACCGGCTGACCGGTCCCTGACCAGTCGCACACCGGGTGGCCGTGCGGTGGCTGCCCGGATGCCGCGCGACGGGTCGTCGAAGGGCTCCGGGCCGGTCGGGCGTACGCCGGTGACGCCGCCGAGCCGGTCGACGGTGCCGATCGTCGGCGACCGGCCTCCGGTGGCGGAGGTGGGCACGGCGCTGTCGCCCCTGCCGGAGGTGGCCCGGTCCGCGACTGGCTTGCTGGCTCCGCCCGTCCCAGGCAGCGCCGCGAGTGACCTGACGACGCTGCCCGCGAGTGACCTGACGAACCTGCCCGTGACGGGCCTGGCGGCGCTGTCCGGGACGGCTTTGACGGCGCTGCCCGCGACGGAAGCCGTCGTCGTGCTGTCGCAGGCTGTTCTGCGACCGGTGCTGGTCACGGCCGTCGCGGCGGTCAGGACCGGCGTGGCAACGGCGGCGACGCCGGTCACGCGGCTCACGGGCCCGGTCACCGGCACGCTTCCCGTCCTGCCGGCGGGTTCCGCTGCCGGGCCGTACACCCTGGGTGGACCGACGTCATGGACGTCGACCACCGACCCGGTCGCGGGTGTGCCGCCGCCGGCTCGGTCGCTGGCGCCTGACCCGCCACCCGCCACGGCACCGGAGGCCACACCGCCGCCCGAGGTGACACCGGCCATGCCCGTGGCCGGGGTGGCGCTCGGGTGGCATCGCTCCTCCGCCGGCACCTCTGGAGCTGGTTCCGGGTCGACGCCGGCACCGACCGGCTCACCGCAGCGTCCTCATGTGCCCGCTGGCGACGGTGTCACGGGTGCCGATGGCGGCCCCGCACCGCTGCGAGGGATGATCCTCGACGGGTGCCAGGTGCCGCCGACGACCAACGCCCGGACCGATGTTCCGGCGCCCCGCAGGTACGCGGGCCGTTCCCCCGGTGTGAGCGCCCGACCCGGCTGAGTCCGCCCTGACCCGCCCGCGCCGCCGGTGTTCCACCGGCTGGTCGCCCGGCGTGGCCGTACGGGTGCCCGGGGTCGTCGTGTGCGACGTCCCACGGGCCGGGCCCAGTCCGTTCGCGCGTGGCCGACCTGCGTAGTCCCGTCCAGGGGACCGGCAGCCGCTGCGCCGCGCGTACCTCAGATCGGAGCTACGTGGTGATCCGCGTTGTGATTGGCGAAAGTATGGGTCTGCTGCGCAGTGCGTTGTGCGCGGCACTGGCGGGCGAGGAGGACATCGAGGTCGTCGCCGCGGCGACGGGCATCGGTGACCTGCCCGCGATGGTGCGTCGACACCTGCCGGACGTGGTGCTTGTGGACCTGGCGTCCGGTGTTCCCGAGCCGGTGGCGGTGATCACCGAGATCACCGGGGCGGCACCCGCGACAGCGGTGCTGGCCCTCAGCGACCGGTGGAGCCGGGGCCTGGTGACGGAGGCGTTGACGGCCGGAGCGCAGGGGTTGGTCGGCAAGGACGAGCCGCTGCACGAGCTGGTCCGGGCGGTGCGGGCGCTCGCGGCGGGGGAGCGGGTCATCGACGTGGCCGCCGCCGCGACGGCGCTGCGGCCCGCCACGGGCCCGCTGACGCCTCGGGAGGCCGAGGTGCTGCGGATGGCCGCCGAAGGGCTGCCGCTCAAGGAGATCGCCCACCGGCTGTTCCTGGCGCACGGCACGGTGCGTAACCACCTGTCGGCGATCATGCGCAAGACCGGTGCCCGCAACCGGATGGAGGCGGTCCTGCTCGCTCGCCGTGACGGCTGGATGTGACCGTGGCTGGGGCCGCCGCCCGGCGGCCCCAGCCCACCGCCGCCAGCCCGACGGGCGAAACCGGCCAGGGCGTGTTTGAATGCTGACGGTCCGTGATCCAGCCGACGAGTTCGGAGAGCCTGCGGTGATCCGTACCCTGCTCGCTATCGATGGCGCCCTGGTTCGGGGCGCCCTGTCCCTCGTGCTCGCCGCGGAGGACGACATCAGCGTGGTGGCGGAGGTCGCTCGGGGTGACGTGGTCACCTGGACCATCCGCACCCGTCGTCCGGACGTCGCGGTGGTCGACCTCGACCTCGTCGAGGGGCTGCCGGCGACCGGCTCCTGCCCACTGCTGGTGCTCGCCGAGCCGCGTCGGGCCGGGAGCCTGTACCGGACGCTCACCCCGTCCCGAACCGTCGGCGTCCTCGGCAGCGACGTACCGCCGCACCGGGTGGTCGACGGGATCCGCCGGCTGTCCCGTGGCGAGCCGGTGGTCGACGCGGATCTGGTGCTGGCGGCGCTGCACCGGGACAACCCACTCACCCCGCGTGAGGCGCAGATCCTCGACCTGACGGCCGGCGGCGCGCCGGTCGCCGAGGTGGCCGGTTCGCTCGGTCTCGCCCCTGGCACCGTCCGTAACCATCTCGGCCGGATCATCCGGAAGACGGGCGGGCGCACCAGAGTCGAGGCGGTCCAGGTGGCCCGCGACGCCGGCTGGATCTGACCGACCCCGCACGCTCCCCGCGTCGAAGGTCAGCCGCGGGGAGCGGCGACCCGGTCGGCGCCGCCGGCCGCCGAGACACCGTCCCAGTGCCCGACCAGATCGCGGTAGCCGGGCGAGCGGACCAGCAGTTCCTGATGGCTGCCGTCCAGCGGTCCGTCCTCGTCGAACACCAGCACCCGTCGGGCACGGACGGCGGAACTGATCCGGTGGGCGATGACGACCAGGGTGCCCGGACGCCGGGCGAAGGCCGACTCGACGGTGGCCTCCAGGGTCGGGTCCAGGTGACAGGTTGCCTCGTCCAGGATGACAAGCGGGGCGGGGGCCAGATAGGCGCGTACGGCGGCGACCAGTTGTCGCTCACCGGCGGAGAGCGTGGTCGGGTCGACCGTGGCGGCGAGGCCGCCCAGCCGCCGCGCGAGAGCGTCGGCACCGAGCCGGGCCAGCGCGGTCTCGACGGCCGTGTCGTCGGCGTCCGGACTCAGGTAGCGGAGGTTGTCGGCGAGGGAACCGGTGAACACGTACGCCTCTTGCGGCACGAGCACCCGTAGCGCGGCCAGGTCGGTTCGACCGAGGGCGGCCACCGGCCGACCGGCGAGGTGGACCGTGCCGCGCTCCGGCTCGATCAGCCCGGCGACCAGCCCGGCCAGGGTGGACTTGCCGGTGCCGCTGGGTCCCACCACCGCCAGGTGTTCCCCCTCGGGCAGGGTCATCGAGAAGTCGGCCAGAATCGGCCGGGCACCGGGCCCGTACCGGAAGGTCAGGTTGGACAACCGGACCGCCGGGGTGTCGCCCTGCGGGTCCGCACCGGGGGTGGCCGCCCGGTCGCGCCGCGCTGGGGGCGGGCAGGTGCGCAGGATCCGTTCCAGGGTGACGGCGTAGCGCAGCCCTCCACCACCGAGCCCCTGCACCAGGGCGTGCAGCGCGGGTTGCAGGCTGGTGGTGACGTAGACCAGCGCGCCGAGCACCGCGCCGGTGCTCAGCCCGCGTCGCACCAGCCACGGCGCGGCGAGCAGCAGGACCACCACCGGCAGCCAGCCGCCCAGGCCGAGGCTGAGGCTGCGCAGCGCGGACATCGGGCCAGCGTCCGCTCGGCGTCGGCATGGTCGCCGACCCTGCGGTCGACCTCGGCCACCGTGCGTTCCTCGGCGCCGCAGGCGAGCACGTCGCGGTGACCGGTCAGCGCGGTCGCCGCCGACCGGCCGAGCGCCTCGCCGGCCCGCACCTGGGTCCGCTGGTGTGCCAGCATCGACGGGAGCGCGGCGGTGAACACGACAAGCCCCGCGAGCAGCGGGGCCGCCACCAGCGCCGCGACCGTGGCATCCAGGGCCAGCAGGCCGAGCAGCGCCGCTCCGGCGGTGAACAGGAAGCCGCGTACCACCATGACCAGGCCGCCGAAGGTGTCCCGGACGATCTCCACGTGGTGGGTCAGCCGGGCCACCGGGGCGCTGTCCGGGTGAGCGCCGGCCCGGGTGGCGTCGTGCAACGCGCCGTGGACCACCAGACGGGCCAACTCGTCGCGGAACGGCTCCACCACGTCACCCAGGCTCCGGTAGACGCGCCCGGTCGCCGCCGCGCCGAGCAGGACGGCCACCGCGAGTCCGCCGACCAGGCCAGGCCGGTGGTGAATCGGCCGGCCAGGAAACCCTGGTCGACGGCGCGGGCGACGAGCAGCCCGGCGAGCAGCGCCGGCGGGGACTCGACCGCCGACCAGGCGGCGAGCCGGCCGACGTCCCGGCGACGGGCCCGCAACGCCCGCCACGTCGTCCGACCAACGCCCGGACCGTTCATCGGGGGACACCGTCGTCCGCGAACACCGCCCGGTAGTCCGGGTCCGTCCAGAGTCGCCGATGCGGTGCCAGGGCGCGTAGCCGGCCGGCGTCGAGCCAGGCGACCAGGTCGGCCGTGGCGGCCGTCGCCACCCGGTGGGTGACCACCAGGCGGGTACGCCCTCCGTCCCGGCCGGTCAAGGCGCGGGTGATCCGATGCTCGGTGGCGGTGTCCAGGCTGGACGTGGCGTCGTCGAGGATGAGCAGCCGCTCGGCGTGGAACGCGCGAGCCAGCCCGAGGCGCTGGGTCTCACCTCCGGACAGCGGTGCGTCCACGGTCCGGGTACGGAATCGTCGGGCAGCCGGGCCACGACCCCGTCGATCTGCGCGGACCGCGCCGCCGCCAGCACGGCGGCGGTGGCCGGCGCACCGGTCGAGGGCGGCCGGGCCGACCGTTCCGGCAGCCCGAGGCCGATCGCGTCGTGCACCGTCTCACCGACCAGCACCGGACGGTCGAAGGCGTGACCGACCGCCCGACGCAGCGCGGCCCGGTCGAGGTGGGCCAGTGGCACCCGTCCAACAGCACCTCGCCGGTGTCCGGGTCGTACAACCGCCCGGCCACGGCGGCGAGGGCGGACTTGCCGGCCCCGGACCGCCCGACCACGGCGACCGTGCAACCGGCGGGCACGTCAGGTCGATGGCGTCCAGGACCGCCCGGTCGTCGGCGCGGACACCGACCCGCGCAACCGCAGGTGACCGCCGCCGGGCGGCAACGGCTCGTCGCCACCGGCGCGCACCGGACAGGACAGCGGCTCGGCGATCCGGCGGGCCGCGGCCCGGCTGCGGACCAGCCGGTTGAGGGTGGCCAGCACCGCGCCCAGCCCGCGCCGAGCGCGGCGTACTGCACGGCGGCGACCAGTTGGCCGGCGGTCAGCCAGCCGACGCTCAGCGCGTACCCACCGACGGCGACGACGGCGACCTGAAGCAGCGGTGCCACGGCCGCGACGCGGGCGTTGGCCAGGCCAGCAACCGCCAGCCGAGCCGGCCGTGGCCGCGCAGCTCGGGCAGTCGCCGCCAGCACGGTCGCACTCGAGGTCGGTGGTGCCGGCCGCGGCGATGGTGCGGGCACCACCGAGCGCCTCCTGCAGCCGGCCGGCGATCGCCCCGAGCACCCGCTGGTACGCGGTGACAACCGCCGAGGCGTCGGTGACGAACGTGGCCATGAGGACGGTCAGCACGGCCAGCCCGGCCAGGAGAGTGAACCCGAGCACGGGCTCCAGCAGGAACAGCGCCACGACGCTGCCCAGCGGCGGCAGGGCCGCGATCCCGCCAAGTGCCACGGCGTTGCCGGCCTGCCCGGTGTCGGCGGCCTGTCCGGCCAACCGGCCGACCAGGTCACCGACCGGGAAGCGGCGCACGGCCCGGACGTCCAGCGCGAACAGGTGCCGCAGCAGCCTCCGGCGGAGCCGGGCCGTGGCGGGCGGCGCCATGCCCGCCAGTCAGGTCACCGAGGACATCGGTGACCAGCAGGACGACGACGAGGACACAGGCGACCACCGGCCACCGGGGGGCGGCGTCACCGCCGACGGCGGCGTCCACGGCCAGCCCCAGCACCGCGGGCAGGGCCAGCTCGGCAGCGGCACCGGCCAGCGCCACCACCACCAGCGTGACGGTCCAGCCGCCACCGTCTCGGACCACCCGGAACAGCAGGCGGTCCGCGCCGGCCAGCGTTCGCATCGGTCCTCCCGGTCGTACGGCGTGGCCCTGGACGGTCAGGTAACCGTCCAGGGCCTCGCGTGGTGCGGTCCGATCAGTTGCAGGTCGTCACGGACAGCGAGCTGTCGCCGCAGAGCAGCAGGCTCGCCCGGCTACCACCGCCGGTCCGGTCGGCCGGAGCCGCCTCCATTCCCTGAAGGTCGAGGAGCGCCATGTCGTGTCACCTCCCATCGGTCGTCGGGGTCAGGGTCGCCCCCGCTGTCGCGGGGGAGTCCGGTGCGCCGGTGAGGGGCGCGAGGAAGGGCAGGGGCGTCGGGGCGTCACGTCGGGCGGTGGCCAGCGCCAGCAGGACGCCCGCGGTGCCGGTGGCCAGGTCCATCGAAAGCCGCAGCAACTGCTCGCCGGGGAAGGCGGTGCCGTCCCGGTACGGCAGGGCGTGCCAGCCCAGCCGCCGGACCTGGCTCTCCATCTCCTGTCGCAGCTGCGGGTCGTCGCGGTGAGCGGCGAGGTAGGCGATGATGCCGGCCCGCCCGGCGAAGAGGCCGGACTGCGCGTAGAACGGCGACCGGGCGGCGCGACGCACCCCGGCGCTCGCCTCGGCGAACTGCTCGTCGTCGCGGTGACGCAGGTACTGGTCGAGGACGAGCCCGATGCCCACGCTGCCCTGCCCCAGGTAGGGCATGGTGCGCCAGCCCTCGTTGACCTCCAGCGCGCCGTCGGGTCGGACCACGCAGCGGCGCAGGTCCTGCCGCAGCGCGGTGGCGGCGTGGTCGAGCAGGTCCGAATCGCCGGTCAGCTCGTACAGGCGCACCAGCAGCAGCGCCGCTCCGGTCCGGCCGCGCAGCAGCCCGGCGTACGGGTGTCGCCCGCCGCTGACCTCGCCGCCAGGGTCGTCGGCGAGTCGCTCCACCAACTCTCCGGTGACCTGCCAGGCCGCCTCCCGCAGCGCCGGTTCGCCGGTACGCCCGCCCAGCTCGGCCAGGTTCAGGGCGATGCCGGCCAGCCCGCCGGCCAGGCTGTGGTCCAGCCCGGTCGTCGACTCGCGGAGGCAGATGTCGAGCACGTCGAGCGCGTCCTGCCGGCGACCGAGCACCTCCAGGGCGTACGCGACGCCGTGCAGGCCGTCGTAGAAGCCGCACCGGGTGCCCGACGGAGGCGAGGTGGTTTGACGGACCAGCCACTGCTCGTGCTCCGGCCACCGGCCGGCGCCGCTGCGGTGCAACGCGTACAGCACGCCCGCCGCCCCGTGTGCGAGGTTGAGCCCGCCGCTGCGGAACTGTTCGATGTCGCCGGGGAACAGCCGGTCGGCGCGGGCGGGCGTGGCGCTGGTGAGGATGGCGCGGGCGAGCCGGTCCCGGTCCACGGACGGCCTGGCGGCGGTGGGCGGGACGCGGTCCCCGGACTCGGCGTCCGGTGCGGTGATCTCCGCCACCGCCGCGTCGAGGAAGTCTCTCGGCACCGGGAAGGTCTCGGCGATGATGTCGGCCAGGTGCGCGGCCTTCGCCGGGTCGAGGCGGACCAGCTGGGTCAGCGGCAGGAACAGGGCCAACCGAAGGCAGGCCAGGGCGTAGTGGTCGACGGCCACGCCGGTGCGTCCCCGGGGCGCGGCGAAGCCCTGGTTGCGCAGGCCCGGCCGGCGGTGCCCGTCGATCGGTGCGGCCACCTCGAAGTCGACCAGCGCGACCCGGTCGTCCGGCCGCAGCATGATGTTGAACAGGTGCAGGTCGCCGTAGACCAGGCCGCGCGCGTGGATCGCCCGGACGACCTCGTCGACCTGACGGTGGACGTCCAGCGCCCAGCGCGCGTACGCCGCGCGGTCGTCGTCGGTGGCGTCGGCGTCGATCAGCGGGTAGCGGTCGACCAACACCTTGTTCAGCGGGCGGCCCTCGATGAACTCCAGGGCGAGGAACCGGTGGTCGCCGAGGGCGAACTCGTCGTGCACCCGCGGCACCTGCGGCAGGTCGGCGAGCTGGCGCAGGACGGCGGCCTCCCGGGCGAGCCGGGTGACGGCGTCGGTGCCGTCGGCGTCCAGGCCGGCGTGCGGCCGGGCCTCCTTGAACACCAGCTGGGTGTCGGTGCGCCGGTCGCGTCCGACGTACAGGCCGCCACCGTTGGAGAAGTGGATGACCTTCTCGATCTGGTAGGGAACCTCGTCGGTGCTCGTCGCGTTGCGGGCGGCCAGGTGCGGCGCGAGGAAGTCGGGCAGCGCCACCCAGGACGGTACGTGGAAGACCGGATCGCGGCGGTCCGGCACCAGGGTGCCGGTCTCGTCCTCGACCGCCGGGACCACCTGGCCGTCGGGGGAGTGGCAGTACCGGGCGGCGAAGCCGCCGTAGCGGACGTACACCGGCCCGGCGGCGTACCGCAGGTCGCTGAGGATGTACGGGCCGGCCTCGCCGGTGAGCAGCTCGTCGAGTTCCTTGCAGACCAGTTCGAGTTCGGCGTCGTCGCGAGGGTAGACGGTGACGAACTTGCCGCTGGCGGCGCGGGCGGCGTACTTGGAGTTGCGCAGCAGCAGGGTGCGGGGGCCGCGCAGGAACTTGAACGACAGGCCCCGGGGTACGCAGTAGTCCCAGACGGTGTCCAGCACCCGGTCGGCGTTGGCGACCGTCGCCGACACGTGCACCTTCCAGCCCTGCTGCGGCAGGCGTTCACCGTCGGGGGCGTGGATGAGCCAGTCGTCGAGCGACTCCCGGCGCCAGCCGGCCGGCAACGGCCGGGTCGCCGCGGGGAAGGTCGGCTGCGCGACGGCGCTGCCGAGGGAGTCGTAGAACAGCGGGTCGGCGGCGCAGTAGCTGTCGTAGCGCTCGTCCACTGTGTCGCCTCCCGTCCGCCTGTCGGCTGTCGTCCTGTCGATGGATTCGAGTCTGTCCGTTCGGCCTATGGCGTTCCTAGTGTTTTCAGTCATGGAGATGAATGCGTGCCGCACGACCGGTCGTGACAAATGACAGTTGCGGCGTAGCGGCGGGACTGTCCGGTTTCGCCTGCCGGCACGGGCCGTCGCCGGGTCGGCACAGCCGCGCCCGCGCCGGTCCGGGCGGGTACGGTGCTCGCCGTGACCGCAGACGATCGCCCTTGGGTGCCCGGCGGACCGGTCGCCGTGCTGGCCAATCCGTCCGCCGGCCGTGGCCGGCACCGAGGACTGCTGCCGGGCCTGCTGGACGGGCTCGCGGCCGCCGACCGGCCGGTGCGGCTGCTGCGGGCCGGCAGCGCGGTCGAGGCCGAGGCGGTCTGTCGGGCCGCCGTGGCCCAGGGGTCGGCGCCCTGGTCGCGGTGGGTGGCGACGGCACGGTGCACCGGGCGATGCGCTGTCGCCGGCACCTCGGTGCCGTTCGGCCGGTGCCGGCGGGCACCGGCAACGACTTCGCGGTGGAGACCGGCTTCCCGGCCGATCCCCGGGCGGCCGTCGACGTCATCGCGACGGCCCTGCGCGAGGGACGCAGCCGGCCGGTCGACCTGGCCCGGATGACCGGGGCCGACGGCACGGCCCGTTGGTACGGCGCGGTGCTGGCGGCCGGCTTCGACGCGATCGTCAACGAGCGGGCCAACCGGATGCGCTGGCCGCGCGGTCCACGCCGCTACGACCTGGCCATCCTGGTGGAGCTGGCCCAGCTACGGCCACGCCGGTACACCCTCACCCTCGACGGCGAGCGGATCGAGGTCGATGCGGTCCTGGTGGCGGTCGGCAACGGCGCCAGCTACGGCGGCGGGATGCGGATCTGCCCCGACGCGGACCCGACCGACGGCCTGCTCGACGTCGTGGTCGGCGGTCGGTTCGACCGACGTACCCTGATCCGGGTCAAGCCGCGCATCTACGCCGGCACCCACGTCGCCCATCCTTTGGTGCAGACCTACCGCGCCCGCACCGTCACCCTGGCCGCGGACGGCATCACCACCTACGCCGACGGCGAACGCTCCCTCCCCCTCCCACTCACCATCACCGCCGTCCCCGCCGCCCTGCACCTCCTCCACTGACCACCCTCACCACACGCGATCTTGCACTTTCGGTCGGGAAATAACCCCCCGAAGGCGACATACCGGCGACCACAACTGCAAGATCGCGGAAGTCAGGGGGTGGGGAGGAGGTCGAGGACGGAGCCGAGGGCGTTGGGGCGGCCGGGGTCGGCGGCGGGGAGGATCAGCGCCGCGCAGCCGGCGGCGACGGCACCGGCGTCGGCGGGGGAGTCGCCGACCATGAGCGCCTCCTCGGGGTCGACGCCGAGCATGCCGCAGGCTCGCCAGAAGATCGCCGGGTCGGGCTTGCAGCGGCCCACCTCGTACGACAGCACGTGGGCGTCGACCAGCTCCGCCAGCCCCCAGGCGTCGAAGAGCGGCCGGATGTCGAAGCCGATGTTGCTGACCACGGCCACCCGGACGTCGGCGGCCCGCAGGGCGGCCAGCGTCGGCACGGTGTCGGGGTAGGGCACCCAGCCCTGCGGCACCAGCAGCCGTTCGTACAGCGCCTCGGCGAAGCCCTCGATACCGGCGTCGACGGTGTCGGCCAGCCCGGTGTAGGCACCCCGGTGGGCGTGCTCGTAGAGATCCCGGTCGGCCCAGAGCTCGGCCAGGTGGGGCGGTACCCGGGCGGGCAGCGGCCCACCGGCGCGGCCGGCGGTGAGCAGCCGGTCGGCCAGGGCGGTCGCGCGGGCCCGGTCCAGGTCCACGCCGCACGCCGACGCGGCGGCCAGCACCCACTGGCTGGCCTCCTCCACCTGCGCGAGGGTGCCGTGGAAGTCGAACAGCACCGCCCGCACCCGCCGACGGGAGGGGCCCCGATCGTCGATGTCGGGTACGGGGCTGGTCGGTTCGGCATGATCCGGCACGTGGTGCACCCTACCGACCCACTCGGACCGCCCCGGCGCTCGGCCTTGCCCGGTGCCCGTCGTGGGCAGGCACTAATCTTGGGGCATGTCGAGCCCCGCCGAGCGGTACGCCGCGGCGCGCCGCCGGGCCGCCCAGGCCACACAGTTCCCGGCGCTTGAAGAGTTCACCTCCGACCTGGGGTTCGATCTCGACGACTTCCAGCGGGAGTCCTGCCAGGCCCTGGAGCGGGGCAGCGGCGTCCTGGTCTGCGCGCCGACCGGTGCCGGCAAGACGGTGGTCGGCGAGTTCGCCGTACACCTGGCGTTGCGGGGTGCGCCCGGGCGGCCGGAACCGGCCGACGGGGCCCGGCGCAAGTGTTTCTACACCACGCCGATCAAGGCGCTGTCGAACCAGAAGTACCACGACCTGGTCGACCGGTACGGCGCCGCGCAGGTGGGGCTGCTCACCGGCGACAACGCCATCAACGGCGACGCCCCGGTGGTGGTGATGACCACCGAGGTGCTGCGCAACATGCTGTACGCCGGCTCGGCCACCCTCGAGGGCCTGGCGTACGTGGTGATGGACGAGGTGCACTACCTGGCCGACCGGTTCCGCGGCGGGGTGTGGGAGGAGGTCATCATCCACCTGCCCGCCTCGGTGACCCTGGTGTCGCTGTCGGCGACGGTCTCCAACGCCGAGGAGTTCGCCGACTGGTTGATCACCGTCCGGGGCGAGACCACCGTGGTGGTCAGCGAGCACCGGCCGGTGCCGTTGTGGCAGCACATGCTCGTCGGCAAGCGGATGTTCGACCTGTTCCACGACGCCGCCGCCGCCCGCAAGCACGACGTGCACCCGGAGCTGCTGCGCTACACGCGCGACACGGTACGCCGGCTGGATCTCGGCGAGGGACAGTCCGCCGGCTTCGGTGCCGGCCGGCGCGGCCCCCGCTGGCGCGGGCCGCTGCGCCCCGACATCGTCGACCGGCTGGACCGCGAGGGACTGCTGCCGGCGATCCTGTTCATCTTCAGCCGGGCCGGCTGCGACGCCGCGGTGCAGCAGTGCCTCGCCGCCGGGCTGCGGCTCACCTCGCCCGAGGAGCGGGCGGAGATTCGCCGGGTGGTGGAGTCCCGGGTCACCGCTATCCCCGGCGAGGACCTGTCGGTGCTCGGCTACTGGGAGTGGCTCGACGGGCTGGAGCGCGGGCTCGCCGCGCACCACGCCGGGATGCTGCCGGCGTTCAAGGAGGTCGTGGAGGAGTTGTTCGTCCGGGGGCTGGTCAAGGCGGTCTTCGCCACCGAGACCCTCGCCCTGGGCATCAACATGCCGGCCCGCTGCGTGGTGCTGGAACGCCTGGTCAAGTACAACGGTGAGGCGCACGTCGACCTGACCCCGGGGGAGTACACCCAGCTCACCGGGCGGGCCGGGCGTCGGGGCATCGACGTGGAGGGGCACGCCGTGGTGGTGTGGTCCCCGGAGACCGACCCCCGGCACGTGGCGGGTCTGGCCTCCACCCGGACGTATCCGCTGCGGTCCAGCTTCCGACCGTCGTACAACATGGCGGTGAACCTGGTCGGCAGCGTCGGTGCGGAGTCGGCGCGGGCGCTGCTGGAGTCGTCGTTCGCGCAGTTCCAGGCGGACCGGTCGGTGGTCGGCCTGGCCCGGCAGGTGCAGCGCAACACCGAGACCATCGAGGCGTACGGCGTCGAGGCGGAGTGCCACCACGGCGACTTCGACGAGTACTTCGCCCTGCGGGTCGCCATCGCCGACCGGGAGCGGGCCATCGCCCGGCAGGGGCAGAGCCAGCGCCGGGCGGCGGCGGTGGCGGCCCTGGAGCGGCTGCGGGTCGGTGATGTGATCCGGGTGCCGTCCGGGCGGCGGGCCGGCCTGGCCGTGGTGCTCGATCCGGCGGCCGGAGGCTTCAGCGAGCCGCGCCCGCTGGTGCTCACCCAGGACCGCTGGGCCGGCCGGATCAGCCCCGGCGACTTCACCACCCCGGCCGAGGTGCTGGCCCGCATCCGGGTGCCCAAGCACTTCAACCACCGCAATCCGGCCGCCCGGCGGGACCTGGCTGCCCAGGTCAGTGGCACCGGGCTGGACCGGCACTCCCGCCGGGGGGCCCGCGGCCGGCAGTCCGGCGAGGACCACCAGCTCAGCCAGTTTCGCACCGAGCTGCGTCGGCACCCCTGCCACGCCTGCCCGGAGCGGGAGGAACACGCCCGCTGGGCCGAGCGCCGCCGCCGGCTGGAACGCGACACCGACGAACTGCGCCAGCGGGTCGCCGGCCGGACTGGCTCGTTGGCGCGTACCTTCGACCGGATCGTCGCGCTGCTCACCGGGCGCGGCTATCTCGCCGCCGACGGCACCGTCACCGACGCCGGCCGGATGCTCGGCCGGATCTGGACGGAGGCGGACCTGCTCGTGGCGGAGTGCCTGCGGCGTGGCCTCTGGGACGGGCTGTCACCGGCCGAACTCGCTGCCGCGGTGTCGGTGGTGGTCTTCGAGGCCCGCCGCGACGTCGACGAACGGGCCTCGCTGCCCCGTGGCGCGGTGGCCGAGGCGGTCGACGCGACACTGAAGCTCTGGAGCGAGATCGAGGCCGACGAGGCGTCACGCGGGCTGGCCGTCACCCGTGAGCCGGATCTCGGTTTCGCCTGGCCGGTGTACCGCTGGGCACGAGGCGAGGCACTGGCCAAGGTGCTCGCCAGCGGGCACGAACTCGACGGTGAGATGCCCGCCGGCGACTTCGTCCGCTGGGCCCGCCAGGTGGTGGACCTGCTCGGCCAGCTCGCCGACTCCGGTGGTGCCTCGACGGAGCTTCGCGCCACCGCTCGCCAGGCGATAAAGGACGTCAACCGGGGTGTGCTGGCGTACCACTCACCGGCCTGAGCCGACCGCGACGGCGGCCGGTCGATGCGTCGGAACCGACGCGTCGCTGCGTCACCGTCGCGGCACCCCCCCCCCGAATTGACCAGGGGTCCTGTTGTGCCTGGTGAGAGCGTCCCCGATGATGTCATCGGCGCGTGCACTACGCGCCGGTAGCAGCTCTGGGGGGAGCCCACGTGGCGGACATCAATCACTTTGAGTACGGCTGGATCACACCGGCGTTGAGCTACGCGCTGTCGGTGCTCGGTTCCATCCTCGGCCTGGTCTGTGCCGGCCGCATCCGGACCGCCACCGGTACGGGCCAGAAACTCTGGTGGGGAACCCTGGCCGCCTGGGCGCTCGGCGGCACGGCGATCTGGACGATGCACTTCATGGCGATGCTGGGCTTCGCGGTGACCGGGACGCGGATCCGCTACGACGTGCCGATCACGGTTGCCAGCGCGCTGATCGCGGTGGCGGCCGTCGGCCTCGGGCTGGCGATCGTCGGCACCGGTCGGCTCTCGGCGGCACGGATCCTCGGTGGCGGCCTGTTCACCGGCGCCGGGGTGGCGGCGATGCACTACACGGGCATGGCGGCGATGCGGTTGGACGGTCGGCTGGTCTACGACGACCTCCGGGTGGGCCTGTCGGTGCTGATCGCCGTGATCGCCGCGTCCGTCGCCCTCTGGCTCGCGGTGACCGTACGCAAGGGAGTGGCGATCTTCGCCTCGGCGCTGGTGATGGGGGTGGCGGTCAACGGCATGCACTTCACCGGGATGAGCGCCCTGTCGGTGCACCTGCACGAGGAACGAGGTGAGGTCACCGGGGCGGGTGTCGGTACGCTGCTGATCCCGATCGTGCTGCTGGTCATCTTCGGCGTGGTCGGTCTGGTGTACGCGTTGCTCGCCGCGCCCACCGACGAGGATCGCGCCGCGCTGGCCTACCTGGACGCCCGGCAACGGCCGCAGCCGGCCACGGCCGCCGCGACACCGGACGTCAGCGCACCCGATCCGGTGGGGCTGCGCGCCCGGTCGACGCTGGCCCGTCCCGGTGCCCAGTTCCCGTCCCGCCGGGACCATTCGTCGCGCTGACGGTCGCGGAAAGTGTCGTACCCGGCACCGACGATGTATTCATGGCTGTCCCCGCCCTCACTCCGCGAAACGCCCCGGCGCGCTCGCTGCCCCTCCGCGAGGCGCGCACCCGACTCAGCCAACTCGTCGCCATGGCCGAGCTGACCGACTCGGTCACGGTGGTGACCCGTGACGGTGACCCTCGGCCGGTCGCCGCGATCGTGCCGGCGGCGGCCGCCCGAACGGTCGCCGAGGCCCGCGCCGACGCCGCCCGCCTGGCCGAGGTCACCGCCGGCTGGTCCCGACGCCTCGACGCTGCAGCGGCAGCAGAGCGGGCGCCGGCACGCCGCCGAGCTGCGGGCGGTGACCATGGCGCTCGCCGAGGTCTGGGCCGAGCTGGATCGGCGCTTTCCGCCGGGTAGCGATCCAGCGCTCACCCGGTTGCGCGCGGCGCACACCCAGCTGCTCGCCGACTGAGCGACCGCTGGGAGACTGTCGCGGGTGCCCGCCGGTCTCCGGGTCGTCCCGCGCGGGCTCGACCCGGTCCGAGGGCGAGCCACGGCTTCCGGCTCAGCGCCGACCTGGGCGGCCCTTGAGCCGGCGGCCCAGCTCGCGGGCAATCTCCCGGTTGGCGTCGCGTTCGGCGAGCACCTGTCGCTTGTCGTACGACCGGCGCCCTTTCGCCAGTGCCAGCTCTACCTTCGCCCAGCCGCCGGAGAAGTACATCGACAGCGGCACCAGGGTGATTCCGCCCTCGCGGGTCCGGTCGAGGATCCGGGCGATCTCCACCCGGCGCAGCAGCAGCTTGCGGGTCCGCCGGGGCGCGTGGTTGGTCCAGCTGCCGTAGCCGTACTCGGCGATGTGCAGGCCGTACAGCATGATCTCCCCGTCGCGTTCCTGCGCGAAGGCGTCGACGAGCGAGACGCGACCCGCGCGCAGCGACTTGACCTCGGTGCCGGCCAGCACGATGCCGGCCTCGTAGGTCTTGAGCACGGCGTAGTCGTGGCGGGCCTGGCGGTTGGCCGCGATCAGGGTCCGCTCGGCGGCTGAGGAGGTGCCCATCGAGGAAGGATAGCCGCACCGTGGGAGGGCTCATGCCGGCTTGTCGTGCTCACGCAGCCGGCCCGCCAGCTCGGCCACCGCGGCCTCGAAGCGCGGATCGGATTCGCCGGGCCAGTGCCCGAGGATCGGATGCGGGACGCTGTCGCCGGGCGGCGGGAGGACGCCGACCGGGTCGCGCAGCCGCCGGTCCACCGTGCCGGCGGCACCGGACACCGTCGGCGGACGCTCCGGCCGGTGCGGCGAGAAGACCCAGCCCCCGATCGGGTCGGTGTCCCGCCACAGGTTGATCCACCGCCAGTTGACCCGGTCGCCCACGTCGCGGAGCACCTCGTCACTGACGTAGGCCGGAAACAGCCGGGCGTAGAGCCGGCGCAGCGGTGAGCCGTAGGTCAGCAGCGCCAACCGGCCGCACACCTCGGGTGGCAGTTGCAGGATCGTGGCGGCGAGCAGCACCGAGCCGTGACTGTGCCCGGTGAGCAGCACTCCGTGACCCTGTTCGGCGAGGTACCCGATCCGTCGGCTCAGCTCGGGAACAGCGCGCTCGGCGTAGCAGGGCGGTGCGAACGGGTGCGCCACCCGTGGCCAGAACGTCCCCAGGTCCCACAGCACGCCGACGTACCTGCGGAACCGGGACGTACGGTACGCGAAGATGCCGCCGACGAGCAGCGCGAGCACCACCGCCGCGATGAGGAAACTGCCCATCTGGATGCCGAAGTTGGTCGCCGCGGCCGGAATGCCGGTCAGCTGCTGCACCGTGCTGTCCGGTGCCAGGCCCAGCATGCCGAGCAGGCTGCTGGGCATGCCCACCCCGACGACACAGGCGTACACCACCGCGAGTGACTCCACCCGTTCGGTGAACCGCGCCCTGGCGATCATGCGCTCGACCTGGTGCAGGCGGTACCGGGCGGCCGGCGGCGCGTCGGGAAAGTCGTGTGCGACGGTGGCCCGGGCGGTGCGCATCCGGGGGATACGACTGGCCAGCCCGATGATCAGCGCCGCCAGCAGGGTGGCTGCCGCCGCCACCAGGAAGACGAAGATGGCCCACTTGTAGCCCAGCGGCGGGCTGATCTCCCGTTCACCGTCGGCGTCGGCACGGCGGTTGAGGAAGTCGGCCACCCGGTAGACCAGGTCCGCGGAGATCGCCACCGCCAGCCCGGTCGCGGTGGCCGCGATCACGGGCGCACCCAGGCCGCGTAGCGGTCCGGCGCCGAGCCCGTCACGGCCGAATCCGCGACGCGCCTCATCGGGCTCGACACTGGGTGCGGGCGGCGCATCTCCGCCGGCGTCGCCACGGTCGACCGGTTCGCCGCTGCCGGTGGTGTCGGCGGTGCTGTGGCGTTGTCGGCTCCGGGCGATCAGCGCGCCCGTGCCGAGCAGGAACAGCAGGACCGCCTGGGAGGAGATGACCAGCCCGACGGCGGTGGCGTAGCCGGGCAACCCGTCCCGGATCCGCCACGGCGTGGGGTCGACCGACACCGCGACCAGCACCACGGCGATCAGTACGAAGGCCAGGTTGCGCAGGCCGCGCGAGATCCGATCCGCGTACGAGCCGGTCGGCAGCAGGTCGACGAACGGGTGCGCGCAGACCAGCACGATGCTGACCACCAGCACCGCCCCACTGACGACGGCCAGGGTCACGCTCAGCGGCGACGGGCCCGAGCCGATCCGGGCGGCGACCAGGCCGAGACCGAGGGTCATCAGCCCGGCGGCTCCGTGCAGTGAACAGAGCCGGTCCACGGTCGGTCCGCTGTCCCACTGGCCCACGGCGCTGAGCTGGTGGCTCCCGGAGGTGCTGATGGGGGTGTGGAAGGCGTCGAAGTTGCGGCCCGGACGGACACCGAGCAGCCAGACCAGCATGAGCGCGCCGAAGGGCAGCAGCGCGAAGACGGCCAGGGTCAGCCCGGTGGGTCGGTCGCTGAGCCAGGACAGCCATGGCCGCCCGGCCAGACAGGACGGGTTCGGCACGCACCGCCAGGCGATCAGTTCCAGCGCCACGCCCATCGCCGCCAGCACGTACAGCATGGTGAGGCTGAGGGCGAGCAGCCGGCACAACGCCTTCACCCCGGAACCGGCCTTGTCGCCGGGGGCCGGCCGCATCCAGATCGCGACGTTGCACAGCATGAACGGCAGCAGGAACATCAGCGACAGCGTGCGGACGGTGGTGCCGGAGGGAAGTTCGCTCCAGCGGTACGCCTCCAACGTCACGCCCGCCGGACCTCCGGTGTCCGGATAGCCCGGGCGCGGCCGGTAGAACCCGCCGTTACGGTCCCCGGCGACCTGGTGACTGTGCGGACGGTCGAGGATCTGTTCGGCGTCGGCGCCGGACACGCCGTGCACCCGCAGCTCCACGACGTCGTCCGACGCCCCCGGCTCGCTGGTCATCGGCCCCCCGGAACGTGTGCACCGACCCGACCCGGCGCAGGCGCGACGTCCCGGTGCGATCTCCCGGTCTACCCGCCGAGCCGACGAACACGCCTGCTCGCGGTGCCCGGCCGGTCAGACCGGCCGGCGGGCGAGGAAGTCGGCCAGCACCTCCGTGTGGGTGGAGAAGGCCAGCTCGGTCGGCTCGGTCAGCACGAGCCACTCGGTGGCCTCCGTGGTCGGTGCCGACGGCGGCAGCTCCTCGGCGGGGCGGGCCGGCAGCTCTCCGAAGACCAGCATGGTGCCGCCGGCCGGCGCGCTCCGCACGGTGAGCAGCCTGGCACCGACCGCCTCGGCCCGCAGGCCGGTCTCCTCGCGCAGCTCGCGGACCAGGGCGTCCTCCCACCGTTCGCCGTACTCGATGAACCCGCCGGGCAGCGCGAGCTGCCCCCGGGCGGGTTCGATGTCCCGGCGGACGACGACCACGCCCAGTCCGGTGGCGGTCAGCACCGGCTGTACGGCCACCGCCACCGGCAGCGGATTGCGCCAGACCTGCTGGCCACAGCTCGCGCAGAGCCGGGGCCAGGCGATCGGCGGCGGGTAGGCCGCGCCACAGTACGAACAATGCGAGTACGCCACGCCGCTCATGCCGCAGCACGTTACCTGGGGTCCGCCCGGGCTCACCTGTCGCCACTGTGCGCCACCGGCCTGCCCGCCCGCGCGTTGCCGATCGCGTCCTTGCGTCCCCACCGGCCCGGGATGTTCAGCAGTTCGATCCGGCCGAAGCGTGCGGGAAGCGCCGGGTGCACCACCAGGTGCTCGCCGTAGGGCTCCAGGCCGAGCAGGCTGCGCAGCAGCAGGAACGTGGCGCCGGTCGCGGAGGCCTGTGGGCTGTTGGCGGCCGGGTACGGCACCGGGTACCGGGTCAGTTCACGGTCGTAGCCGGCGAAGGCCTCCGGCATCCGTCCGGCGAAGTGCTGGGACGCCTCGATGACGGACTCCGCGATCTTTCCCGCCTCCTCGACGAAGCCGTAGTGGCGCAGCCCGCAGGCGATCAGCGAGTTGTCGAACGGCCAGACCGTACCCACGTGGTAACCGAGCGGGTTGTAGCTGGCCTGCCCGGTGGCCAACGTCCGGACCCCCCAGCCGGAGAACAGCCGTGGCCCGAGCAGGTGACCGGCGACGGCGGCGGCCCGGGAGTCGTCCACGATGCCACTCCACAGCAGGTGTCCCATGTTCGACGCCAGCGCGTCCACCTGGTCACCGTCGGGGCCGAGCGCCAGCGCGAAATACTCACCTCCGTCGATCCAGAAGTCGCGGTTGAACCGCCGCTTGAGCTCCTCGGCCTGTCGTTCCAGGCGGTCGGCGTACGCCGGGTCGCCCCAGAACTCGCGGGCCAGTCGGGCTCCGCGCCGCTTGGCGTCGTACGCGTAGCCCTGCAACTCGCAGGTGGCGCGCGGCAGCCCCGGCAGCCGGCCGTCCCGGTAACAGATGGCCTCCGGCGAGTCCTTCCAGCAGTGGTTCTGCGCCCCGCTCGCGTCGTTTCGCGGCTGGTACCAGAGGTAGCCGTCGCCGCGCAGGTCGCCGTACTCGTCGATCCAGTTCAGCGCCGCGCGGGCGGCGTCCTCCAGATCGCGCACCAGCGAGGCGTCGCCGGTCCAGCGCTCGTACTCGTCGAGCAGCACGACGAACAGGGGCGTCACGTCCGCTCCGCCGTAATACGGTGACTGGGGACGCTGCTCGAAGGCGGCCATCTCCCCGTATCGGAACTCGTTGAGGATCTTGCCGGGTTCCTCGTCCCGGAAGTCGTCGAGCACCGTGCCCTGGTCCATGGCGAGCAGGCGCAGCGTGGTCGCCGCCATCCGGGGAACGAACGGCAGGGTCTGGTAACAGGTGAGCAGGTTGTCGCGGCCGATGATGGTGGCCGACCAGGGCAACCCGGCGGCGAGCATGGTCTCGTGCGGCAGCGCCAGCGGAGAGAAACGCAGGCCGGCGAGGTCCGCCAGCCCGCGTCGGTAGGTCGTGCACAGCGACTCCCAGTCGCAGTACAGCCGGGGGGCCTCGGCGATCCACTCGCTCAGGTCGTGGCGCAACTCGGTGCCGACCTTGCCGCGCGGGTGCCGCAGCCGCTCCCGCATGTCCGCGCCGTCCGGACGCAGCACCAGCGCCCGCACCCGCAGGGTCGTGTTCCACCGGCCCTGCCGGTCGACCCTGATCCGGAAGGTCAGCCCGTGCTCGTCGAACTCCGCCGGCTCGCTCGTCGAGATGTCGGTGACCCGGTGGAACTTCTCCCGCCGGTAGCCGAGCCGCAGGCCGTCCGTCGAGACCTCGCGGTAGCCGCGCAGCGCCGACGCGTGCGGCCAGATGACGTCGTAGACCGGGGCGAAGTCGCTGTCCACGTCGATGCGCAGCACGTAGTCGACGGGGCCGTTGGTGTGGTTGAGCACGGTGAGGTGTTCGACGAAGGCGCTGTCGGAGATCCACCGGTCGCGGATCATCGAGACCTTCGCGTCGACGTAGTGGGTCGGATGACCGGGCACCAGGAAGAACCGGATCTTGTAGTAACTCGGATCGTGCACAGCCAGTGGGTGCAGCCGTTCCCCGTCGAGCCGCAACCGCCAGGTGGACAGGAAGCGGGTGTCGAAGGCGAAGAACCCGGCCGGATTGGTGGGGCTGAAGTCCATGTCGCCGTTGTCCTCGCTCAACGCGAAGATGTTGCCGTCGAGGATGCGGACGAGTTTCCTCACCGCTGCTCCCCCTCACCGGTCGGGGGGACCGCGTCGTGCGGCGACGGCTGTCCAGGATCGGCCAGCGCCCGGTGATTGCGGTGGGCGGCCACCTCCCGCGGGTGGTGGGCGTGGGGCGGCGGTGCGAACAGGCGCTCCAGCATGATGACGAACCGGAACTCGCCGTCGGCGGTGAAGTCGTTGCGCAGCCACGCCGACAGCGGCTTGACCTCGCCGCGGGTCATCCGGAGAAACAACTGCGCGTCGGCCCGGATCACCGTGTCCACATCCGGTACGTCGTCACGCGACACCGTGATCCGGCCCTGGTCGATGCTGACCAGCCAGTGGTCGACCCGGTCGGGATAGGCCAGGTCGAAACGCACGGTGCCGGAGACCTGCCGCAGCATCCGCCCCCCACCCCTGGTGAGACCGTCGAAGAAGTCGCGCACCGCCTCCGACATCCCGGACCTCCTGCGGGCCGTGCCCGGCCGACGAGGGCTGGGTGCCGGGGCGGCCCGAGCCGGCGGCGAAGCGCCGGTCAACTCCTCCGCCACGGTCACCTTAGCGGCTTTGATCCGCTCTGGTGCTGGTCCGTACTACTGGTCCACCTTCAGGTGGGCCCCGGCCTCCGGGCCGTGCATCGGAGATCGGCGTTGGTTTCCGGCCGGTCGCCGCCTATGGTGGTCCGATGCGAACCGCCGTGCTGCTCAGCCGCGCCGCCGCCGTCCCGGCGGCGGCCGGGCTGCGCGTGCCGGGCGCGGCCACTCCGGCGCCCCGGTTCCCGGCACCGACCGGTCACGGCCAGCCGCGCCCCGCCGGTCGCAGCCCTCCGGACATCGTGCACGGACACGTGACGGCAAGGGCGAAGCGCACCGCTTCGGCCCTTTTTCTTTTTCCGGAGAGGGAACCGACATGAGCGAACGGACCGACAGCCACGACCAGCAGTGGATCAGCGAACTCGAAGCGACACTGCACCACGAGTTCGCGGCCCAGACCGCCCGGCTGACCGAGTTGACGGCCGACACCGGGGATCCCGGGGAGGCGCACACGAATGCCGCGCTGATCGCCGCCACCCGGCTGAGCCTCGACCAGATCGCCGGGGCGCTGCGGCGCCTCACCGCCGGTGGCTACGGCAGGTGCGAGCGGTGCGGAACGGACATTCCCCGGGAACGCCTGGAGATCCTGCCGCACGCGCGGTTCTGCGTGCCGTGCCAGCAGAAGCAGAACGGCTGACCGGGTGGACCGGCCGTCGGCCTCACGGATGCGACGGCCGGTCCGTGGACACCTCGGGCGATCCGGTCACCGCGGACGGCTCGACGCGCAGATTGGCGGTGACGGTCGCGGTCAGACCGTCGGGCCGGCGGGTCAGCGTCAGCGCTCCGGTTAGGTGATGGGCGAGCCAGAGACCTCGGCCGCCCGGGGTGTTCGTCGCCGGCAGGTTCACCGGCAGGTCCGCGCCCCGCTCGTGCCCGTGATCGGTGACCTCACAGACGAGCAGGTCGGCCCGCCGGAAGAGGTCGAGTCGCCCGCGGCCCCCGCCGTGCAGCACGGCGTTGGTGACCAGTTCGTGCACGGCCAGGACGAGATCCTCGGCCACGTCGCCGGTGAGGCCGGCGGCGGTCACCCGGGCGGTGAGCAGGTGCCGCAGCGCCGTCACCGTCTGTGCGGTGAATGTCTCGGACAGCAGGGGAGTGGCCTCGTCGCCGCCGGGTGACGGGTCGCGGGAATCCCGGGCGTCCGACGGGCCGAGGTTGTTCATGCAGGCAGATTACGTCGTCCAGGAACATCCGCGACCTTTGCCGAGGGGCAACCATCCGGACGCTACTGGCCGCCCTCCACCGACGTCCGACCGAAGGACCGGCCGAGACGGTGTACCTCCGCCTCCATCCGCTCGGCCAGCTCCGCGCCGCCGAAGCGGTCGATCAGCCGGTCGGCGAACCCACTGAGCACCACCGGGCGCAGCGCCTGGACCAGGGCGATGGACCGTGGCACGTAGACCTTGCGTCGACGAGCTTCGATGCCGCACAGCAGTGCCTCGGCGCACCGTTCGACGCTGACCGTCGTGTTCAGCGGCCAGGGCAGCTTGCGCTGCGCGGTGTGGAACGAGGCGAGGTCGTCCCGGATGTCGCGCACCAGGTCGGTGTCGATCCAGATCGGGTGGGCGGTGCCCACGGTCAGCCCTCGCCGGCGGTTCTCCAGCCGCAGCACGTTGCCGAACTGTTCGACCCCGGCCTTCGACGCGCAGTACGCGGCCATCCCGGGCATGGCGGCGAAGGCCGCCGCCGACGACACGATCAGGACGTGGCCCCGGGCGGCGCGCACGTGCGGCAGCGCCGCGCTGACCGTGCGGACCACCCCGGTCAGGTTCACCTCGATGGTGCGGGCCAGGGCGTCGACCGGGCCGGTGGACACGGTGCCGATGTTGGCGATGCCGGCGTTGGCCACCACCACGTCGATGCCGCCGTAACGCTGCACGGTCGAGGCGACCGCGTCGTCGAGGCCCGCCTGGTCGGTGACGTCGCACTCGTACCAGTGCCCGCCCACCTCGGCGGCGACCTGCCGCAACGGCGCCGGTTCCAGGCCGACCAGGGCGACCCGGGCGCCCCGGGCGGCGGCCGCCCGGGCCAGTTGGGCGCCGATACCCCGCGCCGCTCCGGTGATCAGGATGGTCCGGTCGCGTAGCTCTAACCGCATGTTGCGCTCCTGCTCCCGGTCGCCGCCAGCGGCGACCCAGTGGTGGTCTGCCGAACGCTACCGGGCATCCGCCGGCCCTCCCACCCGGTGCCGCCGCGCCCGGCGGGCACGCCTTCCCCGCCGGCCGCGCCAACCGTTCGTGGTAAGCGACGCGGAGATCGGGAAGGATCTACCCGAGGCCGCACGCCGCACCCACAGCGAGGACCAGGACAAGGAGAACGCATGGCTGACTTCGTCGGCGCCGTGGACCAGGGCACCACCAGCACCCGGTTCATGATCTTCGACCACGGTGGCAACGAGGTCGGCCGCCATCAGCTCGAACACCAGCAGATCCTGCCGCGCGCCGGCTGGGTCGAGCACAATCCGCTGGAGATCTGGGAACGCACCCAGACGGTCGTACGCACGGCGCTGAACACGCACAGCCTCGCCGCGGGTGACCTGGCGGCTTTCGGTGTCACCAACCAGCGGGAGACGACGGTGGTGTGGAACCGGCGCACCGGCCGGCCGTACTACAACGCCATCGTCTGGCAGGACACCCGGACCGATCGGATCGCCTCGGCGTTGGGGCGTGACGGGCGCGGCGAGATCATCCGGCGCAAGGCCGGCCTGCCGCCGGCGACCTACTTCTCGGGCGGCAAGATCCAGTGGATCCTGGAGCACGTCGACGGGGTGCGGGCGGCCGCCGAACGCGGTGAGGCGATCTTCGGCAACACCGACACCTGGTTGCTGTGGCACCTGACCGGTGGTACCGACGGCGGCATCCACGTCACCGACCCCACGAACGCCAGCCGGACCATGCTGATGAACCTGGAGACGCTGGACTGGGACGACGAACTGCTGTCCATCTTCGGCATCCCGCGCGCCATGCTGCCCCGGATCGTCCCGTCCTCCGACCCGGACGCCTACGGCGTCACCCTGCCCAACGGCCCGTTCGCCGGCCCCGTCCCGATCACCGGGGATCTGGGTGACCAACAGGCGGCCACCGTCGGTCAGGTCTGCTTCGCCCCGGGCGAGGCGAAGAACACCTACGGTACGGGCAACTTCCTGCTGTTGAACACCGGACCGGAGATCGTCCGCTCCGAGGCCGGACTGCTCACCACCGTGTGCTACCAGTTCGCCGGCCAGTCGCCGGTCTACGCGCTCGAAGGTTCCATCGCCGTCACCGGTTCGGCCGTGCAGTGGCTCCGCGACCAGTTGAAGATCATCAGCAGTGCGGCGCAGAGCGAGGACCTCGCCCGCCAGGTCGACGACAATGGTGGGGTCTACTTCGTACCGGCCTTCTCCGGTCTGTTCGCCCCGTACTGGCGATCCGACGCCCGGGGCGCGATCGTCGGCCTGTCCCGCTACAACACCGACGCGCACATCGCCCGGGCGACCCTGGAAGCGATCTGCTACCAGAGCCGCGACGTGGCCGAGGCCATGGCGCGCGACTCGGGCGTGTCGCTGGAGTGCCTCAAGGTCGACGGTGGGGTCACCGTCAACGACCTGTGCATGCAGTTGCAGGCGGACATCCTCGGCGTGCCGGTGAGCCGGCCCGTGGTCGCCGAGACCACGGCCCTCGGCGCGGCCTATGCCGCCGGACTGGCCGTCGGATTCTGGCGGGACACCGACGAACTGCGGGAGAACTGGAACGAGAGCCGGCGCTGGCAGCCGTCCTGGTCGCCCGAACAGCGGGCCACCGGTTACGCCGGCTGGCGCAAGGCGGTGCAACGCACGCTCGACTGGGTCGACGTCGGCTGATCGATCCGCCGCGCCCCCTGTCACGTTTCGTCAAGGTAAACGTCACTGCGTGTCGATGTTTCGGTACCGGAATGCCCGGTCGGTCTGCCTTAGCATCCCGATGTCCGGCAGCTGCCGGAGGTGGCACAGGGAGGGCATCCATGCGGATCACGCGCGCGATCATGGCGGTCGTGGTCGTCCTGTCGGCCGGCGTACCGGCCGGCGCGGCGCACGCGGCGTCACCGTTCACCGTGGTCAACGGTTCGATCCAAGCCGCCACGGGCACGCCCCGGCCGTCCTCGGGCACCCACGCCACGCTGTGGCACAACGCCAGCTACGCGACGATCGTCGTGCGGGGCGCCGGACGGCTGGTCGTCGGTGCGATCGGCGACCACTGCGACGGCTGGCCGACCCTGCGGGTCAGGGTCGGCGGCGCGCTGGTCGGCGAGGTCACCGTGACCAGCGCCACCGACTATGGCGGCTATCCGGTCGGTGCCGAGCTGCCGGACGGTACGCACGACGTCCGGATCGAGCTGGTCAACGACCGGTACACCGGCGCGTGTGACCGCAACGCACACCTGGCGTCCGTGTGGACGCAGCCGCCTCCGGCGGTCGACCCGCGCTTCACCTTCGCCGTGGTGCCGGACACGCAGGAGGAGGTGCTGAGCGCCCGCGACACCCGACTGCGTCAGCGCGTCGACTGGCTGGTCGCCCAGCGCACCACTCTCGACCTGCGGTTCGTCACGCACTCCGGCGATGTGGTCAACTACGACACTCCCGACCACGCGCAGTACGACCGGGCCCGCGCCGCGCTGCGTCCGTTGGAGACGGCCGGCCTGCCGTACACCCTCGCCGTCGGCAACCACGACACCCAGGCCGCCGGGCCGGGCGGGGAACTGCGCAGTCCCGCCGGACAGTTGCTGCGCGACACGACAGTGTTCAACAGGTACTTCACCGCCGGGCGGTTCGGCGCGGTGGGTGGCCAGTTCGAGGCGGGCAAGGTGGACAACGCCTATGCCACCTACACCGCCGGTGGGGTGCGGTGGCTGGTGCTGAGCCTGGAACTGTGGCCGCGCCGGGCGGCCGTCGACTGGGCGAAGGCGGTCGTGGCGGCCCATCCCCGGCACAACGTCGTGATCGTCACCCATCACCACCTGGAGAGCGACGCCTCGATCGGTCGGTCGGCCGGCTACGGTTCGACCAGTCCGCAGTACGTCTTCGACAATCTTGTGCGGCGGTACCCGAACATCCGGTTCGTCTTCTCCGGGCACACCGGCACGGCGGCGTCCCGGGTGGACACCGGAGTGCACGGCAACCGGATCTACTCCTTCCTGCAGACGTTCCACTCCCGCAGTACCAACCCGGTGCGGCTGGTGGAGATCGACACCACGGCCGACTCCCTGCGTACCTGGATCTACGCGCCGCACACCGACGAGGAGTTCCCGGCGTACGAGCGGACGTACGCCGGGATCGGCCTGGTCCGGTGACCACCCGGCGAGGTCTCATAACTATCTTGTAATTGTCTCGTTATCGTGGTCCGCGTCGAGGTGGCGGTAGACGGTGGCGCGCGAGACACCGAACTCGGCGGCGATCTCGTCGGCCGAGTGGGTGCCCGCCAGATGCATCCGACGGGCGGCGCGCACCTGTTCCGGGCTCAGCGAACGGGGGCGGCCCGGCCGCCGCCGACCCACCCGCCCGGGCGGCGCGGCGCCGGCGGCCGGATCGGTCGCCGTCGTGGTGCGGGCGACCGGCCGCTGTTCGCCGGGCGGCGTCTCACCCAGCAGCCGGCAGACGCCGTCCAGCATGTCCGCCCTCAGTACCGACGCGGGAACGTCGATCATGAACACCACCGGGTCGCTGCACATGGCGATGGCCTGGACCGCCCGGACCCGATCCCGGCGTCCGGCGTCCGGACCGGCGACGATCTCGTTGGCCCGCATGGCGATCTGCATCAGGCGGTGGTACGTGCTGCCCCGGTCGACGAGCGCGAGGTCGTGAAAGAGCATGCCGAGTGGGCCGCGGTGCGCGAGCATGGTGTCCACCCAGCCCTCCAGCAGCGTCCATCTCGCCTGCCGGCCGGGCAGCGACCCGGCGGTGTCCAGCAGTGCCTCCAGGTCGCGGATCAACGGCTCGGCGAGTGCGGCGAGCAGATGCACCTTGCTGGGGAAGTGGTAGAGGATGGCGGCCTTGGTCAGCCGCAACCGTTCGGCGATCTGCCGCAGCGAGGTGCGTTGGTAGCCCTGCTCGGCGAAGAGGTCCAGCGCGGCGCGCAGGATCCGACTGCGGGTGCCGTCGGTCTCCGCGCAGGTCATGGCGTTCAGCGTAGTCGCTCCTGACCGCCGGACGGTGGCTGTGCGGTACCCCTTACCATCGGTCAGTGGCAGACACCGGCAACGACAGGAGGCGTCCATGTCCGTGATCGCCATCGAGAACCTCGTCAAGACCTTCGGCGGCGTACGCGCACTTGACGGGCTCGACCTGACGGTGGAACCGGGGGAGGTGCACGGATTCCTCGGACCCAACGGCTCGGGCAAGTCCACCACCATCCGGATCCTGCTCGGCCTGCTGCGCCGGGACTCCGGGCAGGTTCGCCTCCTGGGTGGGGACCCGTGGCGGGACGCGGTCGCGCTGCACCGGCGGCTGGCCTACGTGCCGGGTGACGTCAACCTCTGGCCCAACCTGTCCGGCGGAGAGGCGATCGACCTGTTCGGTGCGTTGCGCGGCGGGCTGGACCCGCGTCGCCGCGACGAACTGCTGCGTCGCTTCGACCTGGACCCGACGAAGAAGTGCCGCACCTACTCCAAGGGCAACCGGCAGAAGGTCGCCATCGTCGCCGCCTTCGCCAGCGACGTCGAGCTGTACGTGCTGGACGAGCCCACCTCCGGGCTGGACCCGCTGATGGAGGCGGTGTTCCAGGAGGAGGTCCGGCAGCTCACCCAGGGCGGCGCGAGCGTCCTGCTCTCCAGCCACGTGCTGGCCGAGGTCGAGGCGCTCTGCGACCGGGTCAGCATCATCCGGGAGGGCCGGATCGTCGAGTCCGGCACCCTGTCCGAGCTGCGCCACCTGGCGCGTACCACCGTCACCGTCGAGACCGGACGGCCGGTGACCGGCCTGACCGAGCTGCCCGGCGTGCACGAGGTCCGCCCCGTCGACGGTCGCGTCCGCCTGGAGGTCGAGCCCGAGCACCTCGACGCGCTCCTGACCCACCTGGTCCGCTTCGAGGTCCGCGCGTTGACCAGCACACCGCCCACCCTGGAGGAACTCTTCCTGCGGCACTACGGCGAGACCATCGACTCAGACCGGCAGGCGCCGGCCGGAGGCACCCGATGAGCGCCTTCACCGGCACCGGCCGACTCACCCGGCTCGCCCTGCGTCGGGACCGCATCCGCCTGGCCATCTGGACGCTCGGCAGCCCGCTGATCGGCTACGCCCTCGCCGAGAGCGTGGCCAGCATCTACCCCGAGGAGCAGAACCGCATCGGGTACGCCGAGGTGGCCAACACCAGCGTCGTCGCCCGTGCCTTCAACGGCCCGGTGGCCAGCACCGACCTCGGAGCCGTGGTGGTCACCGAGACGTACCTCACCCTGGCCGTGCTCGCCGCGTTGCTGAGCACCTTCGCGGTGGTCCGGCACACCCGGCAGAACGAGGAAACCGGCCGCGCGGAGCTGCTCGGTGCCGCCGCCGTCGGCCGGTACGCGCTGCTCACCGCGGCCCTGGTCGTCGTGGTCGGCGCCAACGTGCTGTCCGGTGCGCTGCTCGCGCTCGCCTTCGTCGGTGCCGGCCTGCCGGCCGCCGGCTCGGTGGCCGCCGCGGCGATCGTCGGGGTCGGCCTCGCCTTCACCGGCGCGGCCGCCGTCACCGCCCAGCTCTCGGTGACCTCCCGGGGCGCCAACGCCCTCGCCTCGGCCACGGTCGGGGTGGCGTTCCTGCTGCGCGCCACCGGTGACGTTCTCGGTCAGCCCGCCGCCGACGGGGTACGCCTGGTCAGCGCGTGGCCCACCTGGTTGTCGCCGCTGGGCTGGGGCACCCAGATCCGTGCCTTCGACGACGAGCGGTGGTGGGTTCTCACGCTGCCGGTCGCCCTGCTGGTCGCCGGGGTCGCCGGGGCGTACGCGCTCGCCGAACGACGCGACCTCGGCGCCGGCCTGCTCGCCGCCCGCCGGGGTCCGGCCCGAGCCACCGCCGGCCTGCTCAGCCCGGCCGGACTCACCTGGCGGCTGCACCGTGGCGCGTTGACCGGTTGGGCGGTCGCGGTGGCGGTGCTCGGCCTCGCCATGGGTCTGGCCGGCAACGAGGTCGACGACATGATCGCCGACAACCCGGCCGCCGCCGAGGCGATCGCCCAACTCGGCGGCGGGGCCGAACTCGTCGACGCCTTCCTGGCCGCGATGCTCGGGCTGTTCGCCCTGACCATCGGGGCGTACGTGGTGCAGGCCCTGCTGCGGGTGCGCGGTGACGAGTCCGACGGCATCCTCGAACCGCTGCTCGCCACCGCCGTCAGCCGCTACCGGTGGCTGGGCACCCAGGTGGCCGGTGCCGTGCTCGGCGCGCTGGCGCTGATGCTGCTGGCCGGTGCCACCACCGGCCTCGGGTACGGGCTGGCGGTCGGTGACCCGGTCGGTTGGACGGTCGACCTGACCGGGGCCGCGCTGCTGCGGCTGCCGGCGCTGCTGGTCGTCGCCGGGGTGGTGACCGCCCTGCTCGGCGCGTTGCCGCGCCTGTCGGTCGCGTCGAGTTGGGCGGTGCTCATCGTGTTCCTGCTGCTCGGCCAGTTGGGCGCCGCGCTGGACCTGCCGCAGGCGGCGCTGAACCTCTCCCCGTACACCCACGTGCCGTCGGTGCCCGCCGTCGACGTCACCGTCCTGCCCCTGGTGGTCCTGACCGCCGTAGCCGCCGCCCTGCTCGCCCTCGGCCTCACCACCTTCCGCCGCCGCGACACCCCCACCTGACGCGGCCTGAGCCGAGCTTGATCGTTTGCAGTCGAGTGACTCGACACGCCGCTGCCATGGTCAGTGCTCGGGGTGCCGGTCAGCGCGGAGCAGGCGGGATCCACGGGGGACACGATGTGCGGCGGAACCTCCAGGCGGTGCCAGCGCAGTTGGGTGATGGCGTCGAGGACGTCACGCGCAGCGGCTGCCGTGGCACAGTCCGCCGTGTGGCAGATCGGGCAGGTGCCGTCCGACGATTCATGATCACGGAGGGTTCGGCGGGCCGTGAGGGCGAGCCGGTTGAGAATCTGGGCCAGGGACAGCAGCGGTGCGGTCATGTTGCCGGCACCTTGAGGGCCGCGGCGAGCTGGACGATCGTCGTCGGGGCGTGCCGGCTCCGGAGCACCTCGGCGAGCAGATCGCGGGCGGCGGGCCGGTGCCGTACCTCAGCGGGTGCGGTGCTCTGGGCTTGCAGCAGGGTCCGAGCCGCGCTGGTGGGATCGTGGGCGTGCAGGTGCGCTCGGGCGGCGTCGATCAGGTGGGCGGCGCGATGCTCGACGGGTAGCCACCGCCAACCGTCGCGTCGGACCGCCCTCTGATGCCAGGCCACCGCCTCACCCGCGTCGCCCAACTCCAGTGCCGCCACTGTCCGTGCTGCGGTGACGGCGGTGGGCCCGAAGGCGGTGCGATGGTGGTCATGACCGTCGCCCACCCGGTCGGCCAGGTCGGCGGCCTCGTCGAGCAGGTCGGCGGCGGCGCGCTCGTCGCCGTCGCCGGCTGCCGCCAACGCGCCCTGCACGAGCAGCGTGCCGCACAGGGACAACTGCGCCGACGAGCCGCCGTCGAGGTCCGGCGGGGCGATGCGGTACGCGGCGGTCCGCACGGTCGACACCGCCGATCGCGCCCGCCCGGTGGCGCGCAACACCTCCCGAGCTGCACCGCCGCGCTGGCGACGAGCACAGCATCGCCGGTCGCCAGCGTCATCGCCCGGTCGGCGGCCAACCAGGCCAACTCGGTCTCACCGAGCTTCGTCAGCAGTGCCGCGCCGATCCGGTACGCCTCCACCAGTGGCACGCGCCCCGACGCCAGCTCGCGGGCGTGACCGCGCTGCGCCCCGCTGATCAGCTCGGGCAGCAGGTCGGTCAACTGGGGGTACCGTGCGTGCTGGTAGGTGGTCCAGGCGTAAGCCACGCCGCGCGCCACCTGAGCTGCCGCCGGCACGTCGCGGTCCGGCACCCGCCGGCCCACCGCGATGTCGTACGCCGCAAGTGCCGCTCGGATCCGCTCCACCGAGCCGGCCCGCTCGCTGTCGGCGACGGGACGGACGTCGTGGCCCAGCAGCACCGACTGATCGACCCGCAGCACAGCGGCGATCTCCGCGATCGTGGACACCTTGTCCAGCGACCGCGCACCGCGCTCGACCTTGTCGACCCAGCTCTTCGACTTGCCCAGCCGGTCGGCGAACACCTGCTGCGACATCCGTCGCCGCCCCCGCCAGTACGCCACCCGCCGACCGATCGGCAACTCGTCACCCATGCCGTCGCCGATCCGGCACCGCCCGGGTCGTCTCCTCGACCGGTATCCGATCCGCCTCGGCCTGCGCGAGCAACCGAAACCGCGCCGCTTCCCGCTCGGCCGCCTCGATCCGCTCGCCCTCACTGGGCGTGTCGGGCTTGTTCTGGCCGCTCATTCCCGACTCCTCCGCAATCAGAAGCGCCAGCAACTCTCTGTCGCTACCGTCTGATTACGCTAAGCAATCGAGTGTTCGAGTCCTGGGTACACGGCGTACCCGGTGACGAGGCGTACCTAAAGGTCGGAGGCGCCGATTCGACGTGCGAGGTCAACCGCCTCGGCGCGGATCGACGCTGGTGCTTCGTGGCACAACCGGGTGACCATGTCCTGCGCCACCGGCGAGTAGCGGACGGTCTCCGGTGACGTCGCCTCGGCTCGCGCCAGTAGGTGGAGGGTCGCTTCTCTCGCGCCCTCCAGGTCGGCGGAGCGTGCCAGCTCCACGTAGTGCCGACCCCGGCGCTCTGTCGACGGGATCGACGCCGGGTCGAGGGCGTGGGCGCGGCGTTGCGCCTCGTCCGGATCTCCGAGATCCACTGCGCACATCACCGCGTACACGTCGACCAAGGGCCGCGACACGCGGGTCCGCAGGCCCACGAAACCCTCGGGCAACGCCCGGTCGACGATTGACCGAGCGGTGTCCCAATCCGACCACGCGCCCTGGTCCCCGGTCCGGGCGCGGGTAAGGGCCGCGCAAAGGTGCAGGTCGGCGAGCACTTCCGCCCATTCGGGACCGCTATCTGCTACGCGTGGCTCGATAAGCCCACGCGCTTCCCGCAGCCGCTCCAACGCCTCGTCTCCGCGGCCGACCGAGCGCAGCAGGTGCGCGGCAAACCAACTCGCTCGTGCGATAGCCAGTGGGTCGTCCGCGTCCATGGCAGCAGTCATTCCGCGATCGACGGTCAACCAGACCAACTCGCGGTCGCCATGCCATGCCAGATACCCCTGGGCGAGGTGATAAGCCTGTGCGAGCAGAGCGAGACTCTCTCGTCGAGCATCGCCGGAATGCAACCGAGCCGCCCGCTGGGTGGCACCTAGCAGGCAGGGCAGGATTTCCCCCACCGCCGTGCGCTGGTTTCGAGATGTGTGCCAGGTCTGCCATGCGGAATCGACCGCACCACGGAGATAGTCGGTGCTCTCCGGTTCGCCGTCGAGGACAATGTGCCAGGCGGTCAACGCACGGCGGACCTCGTGTACTGCGGGGTGACTGACCCGGCCGTCGAGAGACAGTGCCACGGACGGGCCGAAGAGGTCACCCAGATCCCGCACCCCGAGGTGTGGTGCCATCTGCTGCGCGGCACGCAGGGTCAACGACCGGCGGCCGTTCTCGATGAATTTCACAGTGGTCGCTGAAAGTCCGCTCAGATTGGCGAGGCGTTCGCGGGAGAGCCCGGCTGCTCGACGTAGCCGCTCGACTCGCTGACCCGGCTTGGGCTGCTCTTGACTGGTCACGAACAACACCTCACTCGATGGGGTACATCGTGTACCTCACGCTACGCGCAGCTCATGGCGACGGGAAGAGTGGAACGCTGACACCGGGACCCGCAGGTTGCTTCGGTCCACACCAACCGACCGGCCTGCGTGGAACGTGTACCGGAGGTGATGTCTGGCGCGCTCGCGTCCGTCTCACAGCACCTGGGACAGGAAGCGGCGTAGCCGGGGGTGCTGCGGCGACTCGAAGACGGACTCCGGCTTGCCGGCCTCCAGCACCACCCCGGCGTCCATGAAGGCGACGGTGTCGGCGACCTGCCGGGCGAAGCCCATCTCGTGGGTGACGACCACCATGGTCATGCCCTGGGTGGACAGCTCCGCCATCAGTGCCAGCACCCCCTTGACCAGCTCCGGGTCGAGCGCGGAGGTGGCCTCGTCGAAGAGCATCACCTGCGGCCGCATGGCCAGCGCCCGGGCGATGGCCACCCGCTGCTGCTGCCCGCCGGACAGGTGCGCGGGCCGGGCGTCGGCCTTGGCGGCCAGGCCGACCCGGTCGAGTTCGGCCCGGGCCCGGGTCACCGCCTCGTCCTCGCGGAGCCTGCGGATGCGGCGCAGCGGCAGGGTGATGTTGCGCAGCACGCTCATGTGCGGGAAGAGGTTGAACTGCTGGAACACCATGCCGATCCGCTGCCGCAGGGCGTCCGGGTCGTCGCGCAGCACGCTGCGCCCGTCGAGCAGCACGTCGCCCCGGTCCGGTTCGAGCAGCCGGTTGACGGTACGCAGCAGGGTGGACTTGCCCGACCCGGACGGGCCGATGACGCAGGCGGTGCCGCCGCGCGCCACGTCCAGGTCCACCCCACGCAGCACCCGGTGACGCCCGAAGGCGAGGTGTACGTCGCGCAGGCTCAGGCTGACCGAGGTGTTCATCGTTGGTTGCCTCCGGCGGCGCCGGGCAGCGCCAGGTCCAGGTCGTCGGGGTCGTCGGTCGGCCCGGCCGCCGGCCGGCCGTGTCGCAGTCGCTTGTCGATCCGGTTGACGGCGTGGGTCAGCGGCACGGTCAGCGCCAGGTAGAACAGCCCGGCCAGCAGCAGCGCCGACTGGTTGCCGGTGTTGGCCGCGTAGTCCTGACCGATCCGGAACAGCTCGCGCTGACTGGCCAGCAGACCGAGGAAGTAGACCAGGCTGGAGTCCTTGATCAGGGCGATGAGCTGGTTGACCCAGGCCGGCAGGATCCGCCGGATGCCCTGCGGGATGATCACCCTCCGCATCGCCTCGCGCCAGGAGAAGCCCAGCGCGCGGGCCGCCTCCAGCTGGGTGGCCTCCACCGACTGGATGCCCGAGCGGAAGATCTCCCCGAGGTACGCCGACGCGATAAGCGACAGCGCCAGGATGCCCAACGGGTACGGGTTCGGCCCCCACACCTGCATGCCCAGCGGGGCCAGGCCCACCCCGATCAGCAGGATCGTCGCCGCCGCCGGCAGGCCCCGGAACACGTCGGTGTAGACCCGCGCCGGCCACCGCAGCCAACGGGTACGCGAGATGCCCGCCACCGCCAGCAGGATGCCGAGTGCCGAGCCGAGCAGGGCAGCGGTGACCGCCAGGATCAGCGTGTTCGGCAACCCGACGGTGAGCATCTCGGGTAACGCCTCACGCATCGACTCGCCGTCGAAGAACGTCTCCCACAGGGTGCGCAACGGATCCACGGGTCAACCTCCGCCCTGCTCGCTCGTCGTCCTACCGTCAGGAGGCGACCGGTGCCGACACGTCTCCACTGCCCGGGGTGAAGTCGGCCGGGATCGGCCGGCCCGGGTAGTACTGCTCCTGAAGGCGGGTCCAGGTGCCGTCGGCGATCACCTCGTCGAGCGTCTTGTTCAGCGCCTCGCGCAGCGCGTCGTTGCCCTTGGCGAAGGCGTACGCCGTCGGTGCCGGGCTGAGTTCCTTCGCCGCCACCGTGATCTTGCCGCCGCTGTCCGCCGCGGTCTTCTCACCGATCTCGGCGGGGGCGATCCACGCGTCCGCGGTACCGGCCTTGAGCTGGTTGATCGCGCCGTTGTAGTCGGGTACGCGGACCGGGTCCAGCCCCTTGTTCGTGGCGTAGTCGTCCTGGACGGTGCCCTGCACGACCACCACCCGCTTGCCGGGCAACTCGTCGAAGCTGCGCAACGTCGATCCGGCGGGCACGTCGAGCCCGAAGTAGCCGAAGTCGTACCCGTTGCCGAAGTCCACGGTCTTCTTGCGCGCCTCGGTGATGGTGATCGAGGAACTGCCGACGTCGAACTTCCGGTTGCCGACCTGGGCGAGCAGGGCGGAGAAGTCGGTGCCGACGAACTCGACCTTCAGACCGAGCTTGTCGGCGGCGGCGACAAGCAGGTCGTTGTCGAAGCCGGTGAACTCGCCGTCCTTCAGGTACACGTTCGGCGGGGCGTCGGTGAGCGTGCCGGCCCGCAGCACGCCCGGCTGCACCAGGCCGTACGGGTTGTCGGCGGCGCTGCCGGCGGAGTCGGAGCCGCAGGCGGTGAGGGTGGCGGCACCGAGGATCGCGGCGACACCGACGGCGGCGGCGCGGGTCAGGGCAGGAAGGAATCGCACAGGTGTCTCCTGGTTGAGCTGCGGCGGGCACGGACGTGCCGCACCGACGGTCCGCCGCAGGGCGGACCGCTGGGATGGGATCGATGGCAGAGGGTCAGCCGACCCGTGGCGGATCGGTGACGGGGAGCGACGCGGTCAGCTACACGCGGCGCTGCACACCCGCATCATGTCGACGTGCCGACGCCGGGTCAGGCCCGGGCGGGCCACAGAACGATCGCGGTACGACATGGTGCTCCTCAAGGTCGTGATGACCTGGGAACCCAGGCCACGCTTGCACCGGAGAACGCTCCGGCGCCTGGTCCTCACCCGGGGCACCCCTGCGCGGACGAGGGTTGCCGGCCAGCAAGCCGGGGCTTCGCGCTGGCACTCATGACCTGCCACCGACGCTATCAGCCCTCGCCCGCCCACCGTCCACCCGCTATGACCACCCTCACCCCAAGGCCAAGCTCGGTTGATCATGAGGCTGGCGGCGAAGTTGATCTATCCGACTGCCGCTAACCTCATGATCAACGCTGGTGGGCGTTTGGGTGGGCGGCCGGTCGGGGTGTTGCCGGGGGAGTGGGTGATCCTCTACGGTCTGCTCAGCGGTGGGCGGTGCGGTCCGCATCCGATGACACCGCCGGTGGTCCGTCACGTGGGCCGGGAGGGTGGAACTCCCAGGTCCTCAGCGCGTGACGGTCGGGCCGGCGGGCGAACCCCCGAACCGTGCGGCGGCGCGTCGAGGCGCCGGGCCGGCGGCGTCGGGAGCGCGGACATCCACCGGGAGCACCCGTGTATCTCACCCCGCACGAGCAGGACCGTCTGCTCGTTCACGTGGCGGCCGATGTCGCCCGGCGTCGCCGCGAGCGCGGCCTGCGCCTCAACTATCCGGAAGCCGTCGCGGTGATCACCGCCTTCCTGCTCGAAGGGGCCCGCGACGGTGCGTCCGTGGTCGACCTGATGGCCGCCGGACGCACCGTGCTCAGCCGCGATGACGTGCAGGACGGCATCCCCGAGTTGCTGAGGGAGGTGCAGGTGGAGGCGACGTTCCCGGACGGCACCAAGTTGGTGACGGTGCACCACCCGATCCCGTGATCCCCGGGGAGATCCTGCCGGCCGATGGACCGGTGGAGATCAACGCCGGACGCCCGGTGACCACGCTGCTGGTGGTCAACACCGGCGACCGGCCGGTGCAGGTCGGGTCGCACTACCACTTCGCGGAGGCCAACCCGGCGCTGGACTTCGACCGGGACGCCGCCTGGGGGCAGCGGCTCGCGGTACCGGCCGGCACCTCGGTGCGGTTCGAGCCTGGAGTGAGCCGCCGCGTCGACCTGGTGCCGCTGGGCGGCGCACGGATCGTGCCGGGCCTGCGCGGCGAGTGCGCCGGATCGCTGGACGAAGGACGGACGGCATGAGCGCGCGGATCAGCAGGTTAGACCCGCCGCCTGGCGGCATGGAGCGAAGTGGAGTGCCGGCATGAGCATGGTGGAGCGGGACCGCTACGTCGCCCTGTACGGCCCGAGCACCGGCGACCGGATCCGGCTGGCCGACACGAACCTGCTGATCGAGATCGAGCACGACCACTGTGCCGGCGGCGACGAGGCGGTCTTCGGTGGCGGCAAGGTGATCCGTGAGTCGATGGGCCAGTCCCGGGCCACCCGCGCCGAGGGCGCCCTGGACACCGTCATCACCGGTGCGGTCGTCCTCGACCACTGGGGGGTGGTGAAGGCCGACGTCGGGCTGCGCGACGGGCGGATCGTCGCGCTGGGCCGGGCCGGCAACCCGGACACCATGGACGGTGTCCACCCGGACCTGGTGATCGGCCCGGCCACCGAGGTGATCGCCGGTAACGGCCGGATCCTGACCGCCGGTGCGGTCGACACCCACGTGCACTTCATCTGCCCGCAACTTGTCACCGAGGCCCTGGCCAGCGGGGTCACCACCCTGGTCGGCGGTGGCACCGGCCCGGCCGAGGGCACCCGGGCCACCACCGTCACCCCGAACGCGTGGCACCTGGCCCGGATGCACGAGGCCCTGGACACGTTCCCGGTCAACGTGCTGCTGCTCGGCAAGGGCAACACCGTCTCGGAGGAGGCGCTGTGGGAGCAGTTGCGGGCCGGGGCCGGCGGGTTCAAGCTGCACGAGGACTGGGGCACCACCCCGGCGGCGATCGATGCCTGTCTGCGTGTCGCGGACGCCTCCGGCGTGCAGGTCTCCATCCACACCGACACCCTGAACGAGGCCGCGTTCGTCGCCGACACGCTGCGCGCCATCGGCGGACGGGCGATCCACTCGTACCACACCGAGGGGGCCGGTGGCGGGCACGCGCCGGACATCATCACCGTCGCCGGTGAGCCGAACGTGCTGCCGTCGTCGACGAACCCGACCCGCCCGTACACCCGCAACACCCTCGCCGAGCACCTCGACATGCTGATGGTCTGCCACCATCTCAACCCGGCGGTGCCGGAGGACCTGGCGTTCGCCGAGAGCCGCATCCGGCCGTCCACGATGGCCGCCGAGGACCTGCTGCACGACCTCGGGGCGATCTCCATCATCGGCTCCGACTCGCAGGCGATGGGCCGCATCGGGGAGATCGTGCTGCGTACCTGGCAGAGCGCGCACGTGATGAAGGCCCGGGTGGGCGCCCTGCCCGGGGACGGGGCCGCCGACAACCACCGGGCCCGCCGGTACGTCGCGAAGTACACCATCTGCGCGGCCATGGCCAACGGCCTCGACCACGAGATCGGGTCGGTGGAGCCGGGCAAGCTCGCCGACCTGGTGCTGTGGGAGCCGGCGTTCTTCGGCGTACGACCGCACCTGGTCATCAAGGGCGGCATGATCGCGTACGCCCAGATGGGTGACGCGAACGCCTCGATCCCCACGCCGCAGCCGATGCTGCCCCGGCCGATGTTCGGCGCGTACGGCGGCGCGGCCGCCGCGACCAGCCTGGCGTTCGTCGCGCCCGCGGCGCTCGAGGCCGGGCTGCGGCTGGACGTGCGGCGGCGGGTGGTGCCGGTGGCCGACGTACGCTCGCGCGGCAAGGCCGACCTGCCGGGCAACGACGCGCTGCCCCGCATCGAGGTCGACCCGGACACCTTCACGGTCCGGATCGACGGTGTGGTGGTGGAGCCGGATCCGGTGGCCGAACTACCCATGGCCCAGCGGTACTTCCTGTTCTGATGGCCGCCACGACGATGCTGCTGCTCCTCGCCGACGGGCGGTTTCCGGCCGGTGCGCACGCGCATTCGGCCGGGCTGGAGGCGGCCGTCGCCGCCGGCCGGGTGACCGACCTGGACACGCTGGGGGAGTACCTGCGGGGTCGGCTGGCCACCGCGGGACTTGTCGCGGCCGCGTTCGCGGCGGCGGCCCGTGGTGCGGCCTGGTCGGCGGGCCGGGCCGCCGCGCTGGCCCGGCTCGACGCCGAACTGGACGCCGGACCGCCTCGCCCGCCCAGCGGTCGGTGTCCCGCCGGCAGGGGCGGGCACTGCTGCGGGCCGGTCGCCGGATCTGGCCAGCGGTCACCTTCGACGACCTGCCCGCCGCAGCGGACGGGCCACACCAGCCGCTGGTGCTGGGACTCGTCGGTGCCGCCGCCGGCCTCGATCCCGGGCAGGTGGCCACGGTCGCCGCCCACGCGACGGTGACCGGCGCCGCCAGCGCCGCCGTACGCCTGCTCGGCCTGGACCCGTACCAGGTGCAGGCCCTGCTGGTGCGGCTCGCCGGTGCCTGCGACGCCACCGCGGCGCGGGCGGCGCGCGCCGCCGACGAACCACCGGAGCGGCTGCCCGCCGCCGCCGCTCCGCTCGCCGACATCCACGCCGAAGCTCACGTCACCTGGGAGGTGCGTCTCTTTGCGTCCTGAATTCGATCACGACGAGTCCGTTCCCCACACCCACCCCGAGCCGGGAGTCGACCCGCACGCCCCGCTGCCCGCCGCCGCGCGGGCGTTGCGGGTCGGCATCGGCGGGCCGGTCGGCTCCGGCAAGACGGCCCTGGTCGCGGCGCTGTGCCGGGCGTTCGCCGGTGAGCTGCGCCTCGGTGTGGTGACGAACGACATCTACACCACCGAGGACGCCGACTTCCTCAAGCGCGCCGGGGTGCTCGACCCGGCGCGGATCCGGGCGGTGGAGACGGGCTGCTGCCCGCACACCGCCATCCGCGACGACATCGGCGCCAACCTCGACGCCGTCGACGACCTGACCGACGCGCTGGGTCCGCTGGACCTGGTGCTGGTGGAGAGCGGCGGCGACAACCTGACCGCGACATTCAGCCGGGGCCTGGTCGACCGGCAGATCTTCGTGGTGGACGTGGCCGGCGGGGACAAGGTGCCCCGCAAGGGCGGCCCGGGGGTGACCGCCGCCGACCTGCTGGTCATCAACAAGACGGACCTGGCGCCGATGGTCGGTGCCGACCTGTCCGTGATGGACCGGGACGCCCGGGCCCGCCGGGGCGACCTGCCCACGGTTTTCCAGTCCATCAGCGAGGATCCCCTGGCCACCCGGGTCGCCGCGTGGATCCGGCACGAACTGGCCCACCACCGGGCCGCGCAGTCCATGCCCGCCGGCCCGGTACCCGCCGGACAGGCCTGATGCGGGCCACCGCCCGGCTGGTGGCCCGGCCGACCGGCACGGCCGCACCGTGCTGGCGGAACTGCGCGGCGAGAGCCCGCTGCTGCTGCGCCAGGTGCCGACCCCGGGCGATGGTGTCACGGTGTACATCGTCGGCGGGGCGGCCGGTCCGCTCGCCGGTGACGATCTGCGCCTGGACGTCGAGGTCGGCCCCGGCGCGGCGGTACGCGTGCACACGGTGGCCGCGTCCGTCGCGCTGCCGGGGCGTCCCGGCGCGGTGTCCCGGATGCTGGTCCGGGCCACCGTCGCCGACCGGGCGGCGTTGTACTGGCTGCCCGAGCAACTGGTCGCGGCGGCCGGCTGCGCGCACGTCGCCGATTCGCAGGTGGACGTCGCCGAAGGCGGCGTCCTGCACTGGCGGGACGAGTTGATCTGCGGTCGACACGGCGAGCGGCCCGGCAACGTCGAGATCAACACGTGGGTCGACCTGGAAGGTCGGCCGCTGCTGCGGCAGTCGCTGACGGTAGGGCCGAACGCCGCCGGCTGGGCTGGCCCGGCGGTGCTGGCCGGTGCGCCCGCCACCGGCTCACTGTTGATCGTGGACCCGACCCGACCGGAACAGCCGCCCGCGGTGTGCGGTACGCGGGCCCGGCTGCCGCTGGCCGGTGGACCGGCGACCCTGTGGAGCGCCACCGCGCCGGACGCGCACACCCTGCGGGAGTACCTCGAATCGCAGACCGCGCTGGATACCATCGCTGCGTCGGGCGAGGCAGAGGAGCGTGCGGTTGTACGAGTTGGGTGAGGTCGTCGCCGAGCGGCGGATCGCGGTGGTTCTTCCTGACGGTGGCACGTCGGAGCTGGTGGTCCGTTTCGGCAAGCCGCACCCCGACCCGTTGCCGGGCGGCGACTGGTGCTGCCCGTTCCAGATCGAAGGGCTGGGCGACGGTGCGGTCGACGCCGCGTTCGGGGTGGACTCCCTACAGGCGATGCTGCTGGCCGCGTACCGCGTGCGGCTGCTGCTGACCGAACACGCCGAGCAGACCGCGGCTCGACTGGACTGGCTGGGACAGCCGGAACTCGGCCTGCGCGTCGATCCGGGCCTGGTGCTCCAGGACGTCACCACCCGCGACGCCTACCTCGCCGCCGCCGACATCACCGCCGCGCTGCTGCGTACGCCGCTGCTGGCCGAGCGTTGGACGTCGCCGAGTGCCCTGCCGTACTACTCGACCGGCGGCCTGGCCCGGCACCTCGCCAACCAGATCACCCGAACGGCGGAACTGCTCGACGCCCCGCCCGGGCACACCGCGATCGACGTCCTGGCCCACTTCACCGGCAGCGGCTGGGTGACCACCGGTGCCGACGAGGCGGACAACACCGACATCCGCGAGCGTGGCGAACGGGCCGCCGCCGAGACCACCGCCGACCGGCTCGCCGCCGAGGTCGACGGGTGTCTGGCAAGGCTGCACCGCACGGTGCCGGCGCAGCCGCCCTACCGGATCGTCGACCTCGGCGACTGGGGACTGACCGTCGACGACTTCCTGCTGACCCGGTTGCTGGAGATGGTGGTGCACGGCGACGATCTGGCGGTCAGCCTCGACCTGCCGACGCCCGAGATGCCGACGGCCGCCACCGAGCTGACCACCGACCTGCTCACCCGCATCGCCGCCTGGCGGCACGGTCCCCTCGCGGTGGTGCGGGCACTGTCCCGCCGGGAACGGGCCCCGGAGACCATCAGCGCACTCTGACCACTTGATCTGCGCCACCAGCCCGGAACGGGTCTGCTCACACCCGGGCTCCTCGGCCATCGTCTGCCGGCAGCCCACCCGCGGCCTCCGGTAGGCGGGCCACCTCGGCCGGCTCGCGACAGATCCCGGCGCGGCCAGGTCGGCTGTCCTTTGTGGTCATATGGCAGGGTGTGTCGGGTGCCGGTGCTCGTCGGCGCCGGTGTAAACCCTGGGGAGAGTCAATGACCATGCGGATCAGTCGTCGGGCAGCGATCGGGTTCGGTGCGGCAGCGGTGACAGTGGCGGCAACGCCGTCCGGCGCGGTGGCCGCTCCGGGGGACGGCACCATAACTGCCGACGGCGGGATGTCGCCGCGAGAGGTGATCCGCCGGACGTACCGGCGGCAGAAGGCCCGGGCCGGCGGGGTGTGGCGCTCGCACGTCGCGATGGTGGACGAGTCCGGCGCCCTGCGGACCGTGCTCGCCGACGACGCCGACCGGGTCACGCACGGGTACAGCGTGCAGAAGCTCGCGGTCGCGGTGGCCGCCATGGACAAGATCGACCGCGGTGAGCTGCGGCTCGACCAGCGTCTCGACCTCACCGCCGACATCATCCTCGGTGGCAGCGGGATCTACTTTCTGCAGACGGTCTGGGGTGACGAGGTCACCGTGGCGAACTTCCTCACCGCGATGCTGCTCGTCTCCGACAACACCGCGGTGCGGATGTGCGGCCGGGTGGTGCCGGCGCTGGAAATCAACGAGATCCTGGCGGCCAAGGGCTTCACCCACACCCGGGTCGAGCCGGTGGCCAACCCGAACCGGTTCTTCCTCGGCGTCACCACCCCGCGCGAGACCCATGACCTGCTGTGGCGGCTGGCCAACAAGACCCTGCTCTCGGCCCGGTCGAGCGACTTCCTGCTCGGCATCCTGCGCTGGATCAACGGCTACCACGACGGGATCCGCCGCGACATGTCCTCCGCGGAGCGCAGCCGGGTCGCCACCAAGTACGGCGCCGACTTCGACTCCTCGGGTGCCGCCCGGCACGAGGTCGGGATCATGTTCGACGCGACCGGCGCGCCCACCCTGACGTACGCGTTCTTCGCCGACTCCCTCGGCGACCTGGACAACTACGGCGGTACCCACCCGGCCGTACGCGCCCACGCGGCCCTGGGCCGAACCATGTTCGACACCATCGCCCGAACCACCAACCCCGCCCCGCGCGCCCGCCACTCCGTCCAGCGGTTCCGCCCTGTCAACGGCGGCTGATCGAGCCTGACCATCTGGCTCGGTCGATCCCGTGCGTTTCCCGCCTGGTTACGGGCAGTAGCGGACCGCGCATAATGGAGTGATGCTTCGTCGCTGGCGCAGACCGTTCCACAGTCCCAGGCGTGGCCAGTACGTGCTGGCCGACGCCCTTGCGGGCAACGCCCACGCCCGGGCCAGAATCGACCGGTGGTGGGCGGCCGGTGGCGCCGGTCGCGACCGGGTCTGGCGTGGTGCGTGGTTCTTGCTGAGCGACGCGTACTTCAGGTTCGGCAATCACGAGCGGCCGGAGCAGGTCGCTCCGGTGCTGGAGTTCCTGCTCGAACCCGACCCCACATCCGGGTACCTTCCGCGGGTGCGGTTGACCGCCTGCCTTCCGCAGACCGCCGCCGACCCGCCGCAAGGCCTGTACGAGGGCGACCCGTACGTACGGCGGCTGGTTCAGGCCGCGCTCGCGTTTCCCGATCTCGAACTGCGCCGACGGCTGGCCGAGCTGATGTCGGTCACCGACCAGCCCGGGCTGCTGGACGCCCTGGAAATCGAGTTCCGATCGCGGGCGCGGCTGGACTCGACCTACGTCGGCGCGGCACCGCCCGGCCACGAAACCCTGTGCAACCTGTGGTACGGGGGCGAGCCGACCGCGTTGCTGCGGATCGTCTGCGCCAACCCCCATCTGCCCCGCCCGTCCGCCGATCCCGGGGACGTCAACCTGGTTCTGCTGCCGCTTGTCAAGGACCGGCTCGATCTGCTGCCGGCGTTCGACCAGGCCGTCCTGGCCCAGCGACTGCTGAGGTGTCTCGACACCTGGCTGCCGGAGGAGGTCCACGACCGGTGTCGCCGTGCGTTGCGGGAGCTGTCTGCCCGAGATGGTGTCGCCGTGGTCTGTAAGCAGGCCATGCTCGGCGACACCGAGGCGACCGCCGCGGTCCGTGCCGCCGGGCACCGGCCGGCTCACCCCGCCTGGCTGCCCCTCTTCCTGCTCCTCACCCGGCAGTTCGCGGCCTACCGCGAGGCCGATCCGGAGGGGCGGGTGCTGCAACTGGCGTGCTTCGCCAGCGAGTGGGGGAGCGCGGACGAGGACGTCCTCGACGAGTTGCAGGTCGAGGAGAAGGCCATCATCGATCGGGTTCTGCGCGTCCTGGAGACGGATCTGCCGGACGACGTGGCCGCATCCGTGCGCCGGTCCCTGCGCGACCTTGGCCCCTCGGGCTCCTCTCTGGACGACGACTTCTGCCGCCGGGCGATGCGAAGGGCGCTCCTGACGCACGCGGCCACGCTGGTGCCCGAGGCGGTGGCGGCCGTGGTCGACGCGGGGTACCTGCCCGAGGATGACGACGAATCGGCGCTGCCGGTGCTCTTCCTCACCGAGCAGTTCGAGCGGTACGACCGTGAGGACCCCGACGGCACCCGGCTACGCGCCATCATCGCCACGCAGTCCTATCTCTACGAGCACGAGCACTTCCGGACCGTCGCACGACGCAACAGTCGCCCCGACCCGTGGCCTGCGCCGGCACCATGGACGTCGGATACCCGGTCGTCGACCCGGCACGCCACCACCTGGCCGAGCAGCTTCGGTCACTTCTGAGCCCGCTCGTGTGGCCGGTCGGTCTGGTGGTCTGGCCGCCGTGGCTGCCCGAACCGTCGTCGTTTCCGCGGTCGAGCGCGTTCAGGAGCCGACCGGGACGTGCCGGCGCTTCGGATCGAGGTGCCGGATCAGCTCGTCGAGGCGTGCCGCCAGGTCGGCGTCACCGGGTAGTTCGGCCAGTTCGTCGCGGATCCGTGCGGAGAGGCGCTCGTGCTCGCGGCGACCTCGGACGGTGAGGTAGGCGCGGATGCGACGCCGGTCGATCGGATCGACCCGGCGGAAGACGAGGTTACGGTCGACGAGCTGGTCGACCAGCTTCGTCAGCGTGCCGGGCGGCAGCGACGCCTCGGCGGCGACCTCGCTCATCGGGTGCCCGAGACCGTCGGCGAGCAGGCAGAGCACCCGCCACGCCTCGATGGTGAGCGACTCGGCGGCGAGCACCCCGCCGACCCGGCGCGAGAGCAGCCGCTCGGCGCGGGTGAGCAGGGGTAGTAGGTCGGCTGCGGAACCGGGAAGGTCTGACATGGCACTCCCGCCTCGCTGATGCGTTGTCATCGTACCGAGATGTCCCGCTGGCTGGGAGGGCTGGTCTTCCACCAGCGGCGGCGGCCACCATGTGTTCATGTCCGCGCCGGCACCAGGGTCCGGACGCCCGCAGGCAGGGGAGAGCATCGCCGCCGGGGCGTCCTGGCTGACCGTCGACCGGGGCGTGGTCAGCATCGCGTTGGTGTACCCGATGCGTGGGCCGGCGGGCATGTTCGGTCCGAGCTGTGAACTCTGCGCGCAGCTCGCGGTCGAGGAACTCAACCGGCGTGGCGGCGTACTCGGCCGGGAGCTGCGGCTGGTGCCGGTCGACGGCGGGGCCCCGCCGGCCGAGGTGGCCGCCGAGGTCGAGGCGCTGGTGTCGGTGGGCGCGGTGCAGGGCGTCACCGGCTGGCACATCTCCTCGGTGCGCCAGGCGGTGGCGCCGCGCATCGCGCACCGGGTGCCGTACGTCTACACCGCCCTGTACGAGGGGGGCGAGCGTACCGAGGGTGTCTTCCTGACCAGCGAGACGCCGGACGCGCAGCTGTGGCCGGCGATGCGGGTGCTCGCCGGGGATCTGGGGGTGCGGCGCTGGTTCGTGGTCGGCAACGACTACGTCTGGCCACGTCGGACCACCCGGGCGGCGCACCGGTACGCGCTGCGCAGCGGCGGGCGGGTGGTCGGCCAGCACTTCCTGCCGCTGGAGACCCACGACTACACCGAGGTGCTGCGGCGCGTCGAACACAGCGACGCCGACGCGGTGCTCATGCTGCTCGTGGGCGCGGACGCGGTGCGGTTCAACCGGGCGTTCGCGCGGGCCGGTCTGGACCAGCGGTGCCTGCGCCTGAGCACCCTGATGGACGAGAACATGCTGCTGGCCAGCGGCGCCGCCAACACCCGGGGGTTGTTCAGCGCGGCGGGTTTCTTCGCCGGCCTGGTGACACAGGAGAATCTGGACTTCCACGGCAGCTTCGGTCGTCGCTTCGGGCTGGAGGCACCGCCGCTGGGCAGCCTGGGGGAGTCCTGCTACGAGGGCGTGATGTTGCTGGCCGCGCTTATCGCCAAGGCTGGCACGCTCGACGTACGGGCGGTGGAGGCCTCCGCCGGCGTGGTGACCTACGACGGACCGCGCGGCGAGTTGCGGCTGCGTCGCCGGCACGTGCGTCAGCGCATCTACCTGGCCGAGGCCGACGGCCTGGACTTCACCGTCCTGACCGAACTGTGATCTCCGCCGGGCGTGACCGGACCGTGTCTTGACAGGTTCGTCGGCCGGCGGCCAAGATACTTCCTACGTGAAGCATCCGATCGTCGCGTCGGATATCACCACCGTCCGGCGATGGACGGAAAAGTGCAGCCGAATGCGGCTGAAAATCGTGTGCCGGTGCCATTCCGCCGATTCTCCTCGGCGATGCGCCGGCATTTTTCGTGCCCTCATCAGCACGGTCGGGCCAGCGGAAACACTCTATTGAGGACCGGGAAACATCCGTGCAATGAAACGGATCGAAGCTTTCCCTGCCCGATATTCGAATCGCCGCCCGGGTCGGTGTCCACCCGCCGTGCCGGGCAGCGCCAACGTTCCGATGGACCGCACCGCAGTTAGACAGATCCGCACTTCGACTCGGGGCCGACGACCGTTCCCGGGCACTGACTGACGTCACACGCGCGACGCAGGGAGATTTGATGACACTGATCCGGGGCCGCCGCATCCTGGCGGGTGCCATGACCCTGGTCGCCGCGGCCGCGCTGGCCGCGTGCGGCAGCAAGACCACCGACGGGAACACCTCGGCGGGAGTCGCCGCCGATGTCTCCGGCGACACCGTGAAGGTGGGCCTGCTCAACTCCCTCTCCGGCACGATGGCCATCAGCGAGGTCACCGTCCGCGATGCGATCATGCTGGCGATCGAGGAGATCAACGCCGCCGGCGGCGTACTCGACAAGAAGATCGAACCTGTCGGCGAGGACGGCGCCTCGGACTGGCCGACCTTCGCCGAGAAGGCCGAGAAGCTGATCCGCGAGGACCGCGTGGCGGCCGTCTTCGGCTGCTGGACCTCGGCCAGCCGCAAGGCCGTCAAGCCGGTGTTCGAGAAGAACAAGGCGCTGCTGTTCTACCCGGTGCAGTACGAGGGTCTGGAGCAGTCGCCGTACATCTTCTACACCGGGGCCACGACGAACCAGCAGATCGTCCCCGGCCTGGACTACCTCAAGGCCCAGGGCGCGACCTCGCTCTACCTGGTCGGCTCCGACTACGTCTTCCCGCGCACCGCAAACAAGATCATCAAGGCGTACGCCGAGGCCAACGGGATGAAGGTGCTGGGCGAGGACTACGCCCCGCTGGGCTCCACCGAGTTCGGCACCATCACGAACAAGGTGAAGTCCTCCGGCGCGGACGCGGTCTTCAACACGCTCAACGGTGACAGCAACGTGGCGTTCTTCAAGGAGTACAAGTCGGCCGGGCTGACCGCCGACAGCATGCCGGTGGTGTCGGTGTCGATCGCCGAGGAGGAGGTCAAGAGCATCGGCACCCAGTACCTGGAGGGCCAGCTCACCGCCTGGAACTACTACCAGACCACGCCCGGGGCGGCGAACGAGAAGTTCGTCGCGGCGTACAAGGCCAAGTACGGGGCGGACAAGCCGACGAGTGACCCGATGGAGGCCGCCTACGTCTCGGTCTACCTGTGGAAGGCGATGGTCGAGAAGGCCGGCACCTTCGACGTGGAGAAGGTCCGGGAGGCTTCCGACGGCATCACCTTCGAGGCGCCCGAGGGGCTGGTCACCGTGGACGGCGCGACCCAGCACATCGCCAAGACGGCGCGCGTCGGCAAGGTCGGTGCGGACGGGTTGATCACGGAGGTCTGGAACTCCGGCGAACCGATCACCCCCGACCCGTACCTCAAGAGCTACCCGTGGGCCGGCGGCCTGAGCTGACCCGGCGGGCCCGGGCGGCGCTCCCGCCCGGGCCCGCACCCACCAGCAGTTCGGAGTACGCACCGTGACAGTTCTCATCGGCCAACTCTTCACCGGCGTCAGCATCGGGGCGGTGCTGCTGCTCATCGCCCTCGGCCTGGCCCTGACCTTCGGCCAGATGGGCGTCATCAACATGGCCCACGGCGAGTTCATCATGGCCGGCGCCTACACCACCTACGTGCTGCAACAGGTCATCACCGCGGCCGGCTGGTCACTGCTGATCGCCCTGCCGGTCGCCTTCGTGGTGGCCGGCGCAATGGGTGTGCTGCTGGAGATGCTGCTGATCCGCCGCCTCTACGCCCGCCCGCTGGACACCCTGCTGGTCACCTGGGGGGTGTCGCTGATCCTGCAACAGCTCGCCCGAGACATCTTCGGCAGCCCCAACGTGCAGACCCGCGCCCCGGAGCTGCTCACCGGAAACATCGCGCTGCCCGGCGGCATCACGGTGGCCAACAACCGGTTGTTCATCCTCGCCCTGGCCGGCGGCGCGGTCGTCGCGTTGACCCTCGCCCTGCGGGTCACCCCGCTGGGGCGCCGGATCCGGGCCGTCGTGCAGAACCGGGACCTGGCGGCTGTCTCCGGCATCCCCACCGCCCGGGTCGACCGGATGACCTTCTTCATCGGCTCCGGCCTGGCCGGCATCGCCGGAGTGGCCCTCACCCTGCTCGGGCCGATCGGTCCCACCATGGGCACCAACCTGATCATCGACGCCTTCCTGGTCGTCGTGGTCGGCGGGATCGGCCAGCTCAAGGGCACCGTCATCGTCGCCTTCGCCCTCGGCGTGCTCCAGGCGACCGGCGAGTACCTCACCACCCTCAGCGTCGCCAAGGTGATGGTCTTCATCGCCATCGTCGCGTTCCTCCAGTGGCGACCCCAGGGCCTGTTCACCCTGCGTACCAGGAGTCTGGCATGACCACCGTCGCCCGAGATCCCGTCGCCGCCACCGACCCGGCGCCGACACCACCGACCAGACCGGCGGCCGGACCGTCCCGGCACCGCTACCGGGCCGCCGTCGGATTCGCCTTCGGCGCGGCCCTGCTCTTCGCCGTCGCGCCGCTGCTGCTGTCGGACTTCCGGCTCTCCCTGCTGGCGAAGTACCTCTGCGTGGCCATGGTCGCGGTCGGCATCGGCCTGGCCTGGGGCCGAGGCGGCATGCTCACCCTCGGCCAGGGCGTCTTCTTCGGCCTCGGCGGCTACGCGATGGCCATGCATCTCAAGCTCGCCGACGCGGGGCCGGGCACCATGCCCGACTTCATGATGCTGTACGGGCAACTGGACGAGCTGCCGCTGTGGTGGCGGCCGTTCGCCAGCCCGTGGTTCGCCCTGCCCGCCACGGTGCTGCTGCCGATGGCGGTCGCCTTCGTACTCGGGTCGTTGGTGTTCCGCCGTCGGGTGCGCGGCGCCTACTTCGCCATCCTCAGCCAGGCCCTCGCCGCCGCCATGGTGATCCTGCTGATCGGCCAGCAGGGCACCACCGGCGGCACCAACGGGCTCACCGACATCCAGGGCTTCTTCGGCTACGACCTGGACGACCCGGTCAACCAGCGGATGGTCTACTTCATCATCGCCGGCACGCTGCTGGCCCTGCTAGCCCTGGCCCGGCACCTGATGCAGAGCCGCTACGGCGAGCTGCTGGTGGCCGTGCGCGACTCGGAGGAGCGGGTCCGCTTCCTCGGCTACGACCCGGCCACCGTCAAGCTCGTCGCGTACGTGGTCGCCGCCGGCATGGCCGGGCTGGCCGGCGCGCTGTTCGTGCCGGCGGTGGGCATCATCTCCCCGGCCCTGATCGGGATCGTGCCGTCCATCGAGTTCGTCATCGGCGTCGCCATCGGCGGGCGCGCCACGCTGCTCGGCCCGGTACTCGGTGCGGTCGCGGTGGCGTGGGCGCGTACCGCCCTGTCGGAGCGCTTCCCGGGCACCTGGACGTACCTCCAGGGCCTGCTGTTCGTGGTGGTGGTGGCGTTCCTGCCCGGCGGCCTGGCCTCGCTGATCGGTCTGGCCCGCCGCCGCGACGACGGCGAACCCCGCCCGAGTCGACTGAGTCGATTTCGACCTCGGCGGCGGGAGGGGGCGGCATGACCGGGCAGTTGCACGGGCTCTACGTGCGTGACCTGCGGGTCAGCTTCGACGGGTTCACCGCCGTCGACGGGGTGTCCCTCGATGTCGCCCCCGGCGACATCCGGTTCCTGATCGGGCCCAACGGCGCCGGCAAGACCACCCTGGTGGACGCGGTCACCGGCCTGGTCCGGGCCACCGGCTCGGTGCGTTTCGGCGACCGGGAACTGCTCGGCCGGCCGGTGCACCGGATCAGCCGGCTCGGCGTCGGCCGCACCTTCCAGACCTCGACGGTGTTCGAGGAGCTGACCGTGTTGCAGAACCTCGACATCGCCGCCGGGGCCCGGCGCGGCTGGGCGACGTTGCTGCGCCGCCGCCACGACGTGCCCGACGAGGTGGCCGAGGCCCTCGACGTGATCGGCCTGGCGAGCCGCGCCGACCAGCTCGCCGGCACCCTCGCCCACGGGCAGAAGCAGTGGCTGGAGATCGGCATGCTGCTGGTGCAGGACACCCGGCTGCTGCTGCTCGACGAGCCGGTCGCCGGCATGAGCCACGAGGAACGCGACGCCACCGGGCAGCTGCTGGAGAAAGTGAGCCAGGACCGCACGGTGGTGGTGATCGAGCACGACATGGACTTCCTGCGCCGCTTCGCGCGTACCGTCACCGTGCTGCACGCCGGCAAGGTGCTCAGCGAGGGCACCGTCGCGCAGGTACAGGCCGACCCACGCGTGCAGGAGGTCTACCTCGGTCACCCGGTCGACGCCGGGTCGGCCCCGACGCACACGGAGGCATGATGCTCGCGATGCGCGGCGTGCACGCCGGTTACGGGCGCAGCCGGGTGCTGCACGGCGTCGACGTGACGGTGCCCGACGACGGGGTCGCCACGGTGCTGGGCCACAACGGAGCCGGCAAGTCCACCCTGCTGCGGGTGGCCGCCGGCCTGCTGCGTCCGACCGCCGGCCGGGTCGAGCTGGACGGCGAGGACATCACCCGGCTGGCTCCGCACGAGCGGGTCGCCCGGGGAATCGCGTACGTGCCGCAGGGGCAGCAGTGCTTCCCGCACCTGACCGCGGCGGAGAACCTGCGCCTGGTCGCCGACGGTCGCCGGGACGGCGCGACGGCCACGGCCGAGGTGCTGGACCTGTTCCCGGCGCTGCGTCCGTTGCTGCGTCGCCGGGCCGGGCTGCTCTCCGGCGGCCAGCGTCAGCAGCTGGCCATCGCCCGGGCACTCATCACCCGACCACGGCTGCTGATGCTCGACGAACCGACCGAGGGCATCCAGCCGTCGGTGGTGACCGAGATCCAGGACCGGATCGTCGCACTCATCGCCCAGAGCGGGTTCAGTGTGCTCCTGGTCGAGCAGCACCTCGGCTTCGCGCTGCGGGTCGCCGACCGCTACCACGTCCTCGAATCCGGCCGCGTCACCTCCGCCGGCGACGGCGGCGCCACCGCCGAACACACCGTCCGGGAGGCCCTCGCGGTCTGACCTCCCGCGATCTTGCACTTTCGGTCGCCGAGATGCCCCTTGTCGCGGCTTTTGTGGCGACGGAAAGTGCAAGATCGGCGAGGTCGGGGGGTGGGCCTTCCGTTGTCGGGGTCGACCGCCTAAGGTGGGTCTGGAAGCGCTCCCACGGTCCCTGGGCAGGACTGTTTCTCGACGTGCTCGCTCCCTCACCCACCACAGAGGAAGTCGCATGTCTGCACGTACAAAACTTCAGGCCGCCGCGACGGTGGCCGTGGCTCTGCTCGGCTTGGCCGCCGCCGCGCCCGCCGCGACGGCGGCGCCGACGGTCGGTGCTCCGGCCGTCGCCGCCGCGCCGACCGCCGACTGGCTGCACACCGACGGCAACCGGATCGTCGACGAGGCCGGCAACCAGGTCTGGCTCACCGGGGCGAACTGGTTCGGCTTCAACGCCAGCGAGCGGGTCTTCCACGGCCTGTGGTCGGGCAACCTCGAATCGATAACCCGCCAGATGGCCCAGCGCGGCATCAACATCGTCCGGGTGCCCATCTCCACGCAACTGCTGCTGGAGTGGAAGGCCGGGCAGACGATCCGGCCGAACGTCAACACGTACGTCAACCCGGAGCTGGAGGGCCTGAACAACCTCCAGGTCTTCGACCACTGGCTCGCCCTGTGCGAGAAGTACGGGCTGAAGGTCATGCTCGACGTGCACAGCGCCGAGGCGGACAACTCCGGCCACGTCTATCCGGTGTGGTGGAAGGGCAGCGTCACCCCGGAACTGTTCTTCCAGGGCTGGGAGTGGATCACCACCCGCTACCGGACGAACGACACCATCGTCGCGATGGACATCAAGAACGAGCCGCACGGGACCCCGAACGATCCCCAGCGGGCCAAGTGGGACTCCAGCACCGACCAGGACAACTTCAAGTACGCGTGCGAGACGGCGGGCCGGCGGATCCTGGCCATCAACCCGAACCTGCTGATCCTCTGCGAGGGCATCGAGATCTACCCGCGCGCCGGTGCCACCTGGAACTCGCCGAACACCAACCCCGACCGCAGCCCCAACTACCACTACAACTGGTGGGGCGGCAACCTGCGCGGCGTTGCCGAGCACCCGGTCAACCTCGGTGCCCAGCAGGACCAACTCGTCTACTCGCCGCACGACTACGGACCGCTGGTGTACGAGCAGCCATGGTTCGAGGGCGACTTCGACAAGGACTCGCTGACCAACGACGTGTGGCGGCCGAACTGGTTCTACATCCACGAGCAGAACATCGCACCGCTGCTGGTCGGGGAGTGGGGTGGCCGGCTGGGGCAGGACGACCGGCAGGACCGCTGGATGGCCGCGCTGCGCGACCTGATGATCGAGAACGGTATTCACCACACCTTCTGGTGCCTCAACCCCAACTCCGGTGACACCGGGGGTCTGCTGCTGGACGACTGGGCCAGCTGGGACGAGACGAAGTACAACCAGATGCTCAAGCCCGCGTTGTGGCAGCACAACGGCAAGTTCGTCGGCCTCGACCACCAGGTGCGCCTCGGCGGCACCGACTCCACCACCGGCATGAGCCTCGCCGAGCGCTACGCCGGCGGGCCCGGCCCCGGCGACACCACCGCGCCGACCGCCCCCGGACGGCCGACCGCCACCGACGTGACCGCCACCTCGGCCACGCTGAACTGGGCGGCGGCCACGGACGACGTGGGTGTCACCTCGTACGAGGTGCTGCGGGCCACCGGATCCGGGGCGGCCACCGTGGTCGGCACGGTCTCCGGGACCACCTACCGGGCGACCGGGCTGAGCGCCTCGACCAGCTACACCTTCACCGTGCGGGCCCGCGACGCGGCCGGCAACGTGTCGGCGGCCTCGCCGGCGCTGACCGTCACCACCCCCGCCGGCAACGGCAACGGTGACGCCGGCTGTGCCGCGACGTACCGGGTCACCAGTTCGTGGCAGGGTGGCTACCAGGCGGAGGTGACCGTCCGTAACACCGGTACGGCGGCCATCTCCGGCTGGACGGTCACCTGGACCGCCCCCGCCGGCACCACGATCGCGTCACTGTGGAACGGCCGGCTCACCACCTCCGGCAGCACGGTGACGGTGCGCAACGAGCCCTACAACGGGCAGCTCGCCGCCGACGCCAGCACCACGTTCGGGCTGACCGGCAGCGGATCGGGTACGCCCTCCGGGTTGACCTGCACCGCGTCCTGACCGGCCGCGTCCCCTGCTCCACCTGCGGATCGTGGGTGGAGCAGGGGCCGTCCGGGGGCGTGACGCCACCTCGGACGGCCCCGCGCGGCCCGGGCCTGGGTGGGCCGCGTCACCGCGTTCGCATCGCCGAGCGTCGGGTCAGGCCAACCGGATGGCGTCACCGTCGACGGTGACGTTCGCGGCGGGCAGCGGCGCCCCCGCCGGGCCACTGCGTACCGAGCCGTCGGCGATGTCGAACACGCTGTTGTGGCAGGCGCAGACGATGGTGCCGTCGGAGACCGAGGTCACCGTGCAGCCCTGATGGGTGCAGGTCGCCGAGTACGCCTTGATGATCCCGTCGGTCGGCTGGGTCACCACCACGCCGGCGTCGGCGAAGATCGCGCCGCCACCGACCGGGATGTCGGCGAGGGTGGCCAGTGCCGGTGGACCGGCGTCCGCGCCGTCGTCGCCCGGGGTGGCGGTGCCGGAGGGATCGGCACCGGAGGTGCCCGACGGGTCGGCGGCACCGGCGGTGCCGGCGGGCGGTGCGGCCGGTGGCGCCGCTGTCGGCTGACCGTACGTCGCGCAACCGGCCAACGCGGCCACGCCCACCGCGCCGGTACCGGCCAGCAGGGCGCGTCGCGACCGGCAGCAGCCAGCCTGCTCGTGTTTCATCTGCGGTGCCTCGCCTTTCCGGGGATCAGAACTGGATGCCGAACGTGGTGAAGTACCAGACCGAGGAGGTCAGGAAGACACCGATCAGGGCGACGAACACGGCCCCGCCGACCGTGGGGAGCACCCAACCGGCGAGGCCCCGCTTGGGCAGGGTCAGCATCTTGGTGGCGAACGCCCCGAAGAAGAAGCAGCCCAGCAGGGAGTGCAGCAGCGTACGGGTGTCGTAGTCGGCGAAGCCGAGCGCGTAGAGGCAGTGCACCGCGACGGGCACGGTGAGCAGGAACGCGATCCGCCCCGACCAGCGGTGCGCCGCGCCGGCCCAGGACGGGGAGAAGCCACCGAGCCGACCCCACATCGCCAGCGCGGACAGCAGTTGGATGACGGCGAAGAACGCCGCCCCGGTGCCGAGCCACACCTTCACCGTCAGCGGCGAGGAGAAGCCGGCCACGTTCACGGCGATGCCGGTGGGAGTGTGGGTGCGTCCGTAGACGCCCAGCGCCACCGCCACCCCGGCCCCGACGACAAGCGGCACCAGCAGCGAGGGCCGCCGTCTCGGTGGGCTCGGCGGCGGGGCCCCGAAGTCGCGCATCACCTCGATGGTGGGCTCGGAGGCCCGGCGGGGCACGGTGCGTGCCCCGCCCTGCCGATGCTGGGACATCACCGCGCCCCGGGGATGACCGGTTCGGCGACGAGGGTTACGCCGTCGACCACCGTGCTGTTGAAGGCGGGGTCCAGCGGTGGAGCCGGAATGGGCTTGCCGTTCCAGGTGACGATGCCGATCTGGGTGCCGTCGGGCAGCATGATCCAGCCGCCGTCGAAGCCGGCCTTACGGGTCTCGTCGGTCACCCGGTAGATCGCCGGCGCGGTGCCCGAGCCGGACTTCACCACCGCCTCGTCGGTCGACGTGTCGTCGGGTCGGGCGGTGAACTTCCAACGCCGTACGCCGACGATCATCTCGCCGCTGGCGCGGTCGCCCCGGATGACGCCGGTCAGCTTCGCGTCCTTGCCGGTCAGCTCGATCTTGCCGTCGCGCACCGTGCCGGACAGCCACAGCTCCATGCTCCGACCGTCGCAGACGTACGCCTCGGCCTTGCCGTCCTTGACGGTGATGGCGATGGTGGCCCCGTTCTCGAGTTCACCGATCCAGTTCTGCTCGACCGACGTCACCTCGGTGCCGGCCGACGAGCTGTCCGGGTCCGTCGGTGGCGAGGTGCCGGCCGGTCGGCGGGCGTCGGCGTCGCTCGGTTCCTCGTCGGGCGCAGCCGCGTCGGGGTCCGCCTCGGCGTCGGCGTCCGCCGCCGCGTCGGCGGGTGGGGCCGGCGCGGCGGCCGGCGCACCGCCGCCGGCGGCGGGTTGGGTGCCCGGCGGGGATGCCTGTGCACTCATCGTGAACAGCACGGCAGCCGTCACCGCCCCCGACAGGAGGGTGAGCAACGGGGTCAGGCGCTTCATGGGCCACTCCCTTCGCACAGAGGTACGGGCGGAGGTGGTGGATGGGTTCAATCAGGCGCCAGGAAACCTCTCGCGGGATGTCGCCAGTGCCCGGTTAGGCCATGTTTTCTCGTCCCTCGCGTGGGATAACCGTAATCGGCAACATCGGCGAATGTCACTTCCATGTCACATGTCATCCAGTGACAGGATGCATCCAAAGCGATAAGCTTCCGGTCGTTGGATCCGCCGGTACGGGGGCCGCGGAGCCAATGTCTTGCCTGGTAGTCGAGCTGTCCGGGGTGCCAATCGAAGGCTGGAGGGCGGGCCGGCGTCCGCTCCGTGGGTCGGATTTCGTGGGATCGAGAGCCCTCTCGGGCGCGGTTTCGTTAACGCGACGGCAACATCAAGGCATGGCTGGGGGAAGCGCGTGCTTGTCGTACGGTCGTTGGTGCGTGGAGTCGGACGCCCGTGGCCGCCTCGGACGGCGGTGCTCGCCGGGGTGGGGGGCACGCTGGGCATCGGAGCGGTGGGCTCCATCGCGCTGCTGGTCGGTACGCCCCTGCTGATCGCTCCGCTGGGCTCCACCTGCATGATGATCTTCGGGGCGCCGCACGCGCCGTTCGCCCATCCACGCAACGTCCTCGGTGGACACACGATCTGCACCGTGGTCGGCCTGCTCGGCGTACGCGTGCTGGGAAACGCCCCGTGGACGATCGCCGCCGCGGTCGGCCTGGCCATGGCCCTGATGGGACTGACCCGGTCGTTCCACCCGCCGGCCGGCGGCGACACCGTACTGGTGATGCTGGCCCAACCCGGGTGGCTGTTCCTCTTCGTACCTGTCCTGCTCGGCTGCGTGATCCTGCTGGGCATCGCGATGGCCTTCCACAACGCGCACTCCGCCGGTTCCTATCCGGTCTCCTCGGTGCCTACCCGCCGGGAGGTGATCGCTGCCGAGGAGTGAGCAGACCGGCCGGCGGGTGGCACCCGACAGGCAGGGACAGGCCGCATCGTCGTGTCCACGTTGACCTTCCATTCCGTATGTATGACCACCGCATGTCGAGACGGGAGTGACGAGCAGATGCAGCAGGGGGAGACCGAACCGAGCCTGTCGCTCGGGCAGGAGAGGTCCTGGTTCATCGATCAGTACGTGGACGCGCCGGTAGAGGTGCTGGTGGAGCAGGTGCGGCTGCGTGGGCCGCTGCGGGCGGCCACGCTCGCCGCCGCGCTCGGTGACGTGGTCGCCGCCGAAGCCGTGCTCGGCCTGGCGATCGGCACCGCCCAGGGCCGGGCCGACCGGCGGTCGGCGGCACCGGTTCCGGCGGCGCTGGCCGGCGCGGACCTGTCCGGGCTGTCGGACACCGAACGGGAGGAGGCGGTCCGGCGAGCCGTCGGGCGGGCCACCGAGACCCGGTTCGACCTCGGCCGTGGCCCGCTGATCCGCGCCGAACTGCTGCGCCTGGCGGCCGACGAACACCTGCTCCTGCTGATCGCCCACCGTGCCGTGGTGGACCCGGCCTCCTCACGCTCGTCGTCGCCCGCCTCGGTGCGGCCTACCAAGCCCGGCTCGCCGAACCGTCCGGACCGGCCGACACCACCGTCCGGGACGAGTTCGCCGGTTTCGCGCAGCGGGAACGCGCCGCGGCGGAGGCGGCCCGGGTGGTCGCCGGCGCCGCCTGGCGGGAGTACCTCGCCGACGTCGCCCCGCTGGAGCTGCCGACCGACCGGATCCGTCCGGTACAGCCCCACTACGCGGCCGGCACCGCCGACCTGCGGCTGCCGCCGGTGCTGCACGAGCAGGTGGAGAACCTGGCCGCCCGGCTCGGCGTGGCATCGGCCGACGTGCTGCGGGCGTGCTTCCAGTCCCTGCTGCACCGCTGGTCCGGCCAACCGGTGCTGGCACTGGGTGTCAGCGACGAGCGTCGGACGCCGGACACCGCCGGCCTGGTCGGACCGGTGGCGACCTGGCGGGTGCTGCGCAGCGAAACCGACGAGCACACCCCGTTCGCCGCGCTGTGCGCCCCATCCGACACCCCCGAGCCGCTGCCGTTCGAGACGCTGGTCGAGGAGGTACGTCCACCTCGCGATCCGGCCCGCAGCCCGCTGTTCCAGGCGGCGTTCACCGCCCGCCGGGCCACCGCCGCGACCGACTGCTTCGGCGAGCTGACGGTGCTGGCGCAGACCCTCGTACCGGCCGCGGCCACCCTGCCCGACCTGGCGCTGCTGGCCCAGCCCGACCCGGGCGGCACCCGGCTCACCCTGACCTGGCGGGCCGACCTGTTCGACCCGACGACCACCGAGCGGATGCTCGGCCACTACGTGAACCTGCTGCGGGCCGCGGTCGCCGACCCGGACACCGCGGTGCACCGACTGGCCATCCTCGACGATGCCGAGCGGGCCCGGTTGCTCGACGAGTTCAACCGCACCGACGCGCCGTTCCCGCAGGACGTCACCGTGCACGAGCTGTTCGAGGAGCAGGTGCTGCGCACGCCGGACGCCCGGGCGGTCACCATCGAGGGGCGACACCTGACCTACCGCGAGCTCAACGAGCAGGCCAACCGGCTCGCCCACCGGCTGCGCGCCGGTGGCGTCGGGCGGGGCACCCTGGTCGCCCTCTGCCTGGAACGCTCGCTCGAACTCATGGTCGCCGTCGTGGCGGTGCTGAAGTCCGGCGGCGCGTACGTGCCCCTCGACCCGGCGTACCCGACGGACCGGCTGGCCTTCATGCTGGCCGACACCCAGGCCCGCTTCCTGGTCACCCAGCAGCGGCTGCGTGAACTGGCGCCGGTCGGCGAGGACGTCGCGGTGCTCGTGCTCGACGACCCCGCCGACGCCGCGTCGCTGGCCGCGCAGCCCACCGACAACCCGGTGAACGTCAACACCGCCGACGACCTGACCTACATCGTCTACACCTCGGGTTCGACCGGCCGGCCGAAGGGAGTCGAGACGATCCACCGTGGGGTCGTCCGCCTGGTCATCAACACGGACATCCTCCAACTCGACGAGCGGACCAGCTACCTGCAGATATCCCCGCTCTCGTTCGACGCCTGCACGCTGGAGATCTTCGGACCGCTGCTCAACGGCGGACGGGTGGTGCTGCTGCCGCCCGGGGTGCCGACCCCGGCCCGGGTCGCGCGTACCGTCCGCGAGCAGGGAGTGGACACCCTCTGGCTGGTCGCACCGCTGGCGAACCTCACCATCGACACCCACCTGGAGGACCTGCGCGACCTGCGCCAGTTCATGGCCGGCGGGGACGTCCTGTCGCTGCCGCACATCCGTCAGGTGCTGGAGCGGCTGCCACACGTGTCGATGGTCAACGGGTACGGGCCGACCGAGGTGACCGCCTTCAGCGTCAGCCACCGGATCACCTACGTGGACCCGGACTGGCCGTCGATCCCGATCGGGCGGCCGATGCACAACACCACCGCCTACATCCTCGACCCGCTGGGCCAACCGGTACCCGTCGGCGTGTGGGGCGAGTTGTACCTCGGCGGTCCCGGCGTGGCGCTCGGCTACCACAACCGCCCCGATCTCAACGCCGAGCGGTTCCTGCCGGACACCTTCCGCCCGGGCGACGGGAACCGGCTCTACCGCACCGGCGACCGGTGCCGCTGGCTGCCCGACGGCACCATCCAGTTCCACGGCCGGTTGGACACCCAGGTGAAGATCGACGGGCTGCGGGTCGAACTCGGCGAGATCCAGAGCGCGGTGGCCGATGACGAGTCGGTCGCCGCCGCGGTGGTGACCGCACCGGTGATCGGCACGCGACGCACGCTAGTCGCGTACGTCGTGCCGGCCGAGGGGCACACCTTCGACCCCGCCGCGGTGCGGGCCCGGGTGGCGGCCGCGTTGCCCAGTGTCATGGTGCCGGCCCACTACGTCACGATTCCCACCATCCCGCTGACTCCGAACAACAAGGTCGACTTCCGGGCGTTGCCCGCGCCGGAGCTGGCGGCCGGCGGCGCGCACCGACCGCCGGAGACCGGTACCCAGCAGACCGTCGCCGAGATCTGGCAGGAGATCCTCGGTGTACCGTCGGTCGGTCTCGACGACAACTTCTTCGAGCTGGGTGGCCACTCGCTGCGTGCGGTACCGATGATCGCGGCGGTCAGCATGCGGTTCGGCGTCGACCTGGCAGTTCAGGACATCTTTGAGGTACCCGTTCTGGAAGCGCTCGCGACGCGTATCGAGGAGCGCATGCTGGAGGCCATTCCCGCGGAGGAGCTGGAGCGTATGTTCGCAGATATCGGCGGCTGAGGCCGCAATTGCGGGTCGGGGTGGGGAGTGCCGCACCCACCCCGACCGCACAATTGTCACGGCACCCGACGGCTAACCTTGTGCGCCACTGAGCGCCACCCGCCGCCGGGATAGTCGAGCACCATTCCATTGGCGTCGACCGTCAATTTGTAGCTGCCGTATCGGCCCTTGTACCGATAGGTGTCGCGGTCGATCCGCTGGTATCCCTGTTCGACGGCGCGTACGCCGAACGAGGGCACCTGGATCCACAGCACCCGGGCGGTGGCCTGGGCGCCGACGGCCAGATCGAGCCGCCGGATGGTCAGGCCGTTCGTGGCCGGGGTAACCGCCAGATCCACGTCCTCACAGGGAAACGGCAGGTCGAGGGGGCCGTCGGCGGAGTGCCAGCGACCCTCGTCGTCGGCGTGCAGCGCCAGCGTGCGTAACCCGGTCGGCTCGTCCACCTCGATCCGGACGGACCGGGACCGCCGCGAGGCGTCCGTCTCGACGAGGTAGGTGGCGCTGGTCGGCCCGCCCCTGCCTCGGTACAGGGCGGTTCCCGACAGCCGGAAGCCGGTCGGCGTCCGGTCGAGTTTGCCCATTTCCAGGAACAGTCGGTCGGACCGTTCCCAACTGGTCGTACTTAGTCTCTCCAAATCGGACATGCCGGAGATTCTAGTTCCTCGATTCTCCACTGGCGCAAGGGGCCGGTCGGTTGTACCGTCGTTGTCGGAGCGCGATGAGCAGCGATGAGACATTCGCTTCCTGGTACGCCCATGTTTGGCAGTCCAGTTCGGCGACTACTTTCGGTCACATAATTGACGGCGGTTTCGGGCCGACTCCACGAAGGTGGATTCGGTTCGGTGGAGGGCCGTACCCGAATGCCCTTTCCCGCTGCTGAACCAGAAAGGGGAAAGCCGTGTCAGTGCCGAGCGTCGGCGACGCACCCACCTTCGTGGCGACCGCTGACCACGACAGCATGCGACAGCTCCGGACGTTGATCGACGACGTGTTGGGCGTCCTGGAGGACGTGGGCAAGGGACGGGCCAACCCGGTGGCGCCGGGCGGCCCGACAGCCGTCCGGGCGTACGCGGACGACGTGCTCGCCGAGCCGCTGCTGCCGGCGACCGGCGGCGGCAACCCCGCCGAGGTGCTGCGCAAGCTCGTCGAGGCGTACGCCAACTGGTCGGTGGACGTGAGCCACCCCGCGACGGTGGCCCGGATGCAGTGCCCACCCACCGCGGTCGCCGTCGCCGCCGACCTGGTCGCCGGCGCGCTCAACCAGTCGATGCACGCGTGGGAGGCCGGCCCGTTCGCGCTGGAACTGGAGCGTCGGCTGATCGAGGACCTGGCCACCCTGGTCGGCTACGGCGCCGACGCGGGTGGCACCCTGACCGCCGGCGGAAGCATCTCCAACGTCATGGCCATGCTGATCGCCCGGGACGAGGCGTACCGCCGTCGCCTCGGCCGGTCCACCTTCGACAGCGGGTTGGCCGTCGGTGGCGTCCGTCCGGTGGTGCTGTGCACCGAGACGGTGCACTTCTCCGTCGACCGTGGCGCGAGCATCGCGGGCATCGGCGCGGACGGCATCATCCGGGTACCCGCCGACGATCTGGGCCGGATGATCCCCGCCGAGGCCGACCGGATCCTGCGCGAGCTGCCGTCGGACTGCCTGCCGGTGATGCTCTTCGTCTGCGCCGGTTCCACCGACTTCGGCTGGGTGGATCCGCTGCCCGAGCTGGCGCGGGTGGCTCGCGAGCATGGCGTGTGGCTGCACGCCGACGCCGCTTACGGCGGTGGGGCGCTGTTCTCCGAGCGGCTGCGGCCGCTGTTCGACGGGCTCGCCGAGGCCGACTCGGTCACCCTCGACCTGCACAAGTTCGGCTGGGTGCCGGCGTCGGCCGGGGTGTTCCTGACCCGGGACGCGGCCATGTTGGACCATCTCGCCGTCCAGCAGACCAGCCTCAACTCGCCGGACGACGTGGCCGAGGGCTTCGTCGGCCGCTACGGGCACTCCATCCAGGCCACCCGCCGCTGCGACGCGCTCAAGATCGCCGCCACCCTGCGGGCGTACGGCCGCGACGGCATCGGCGCCATGGTCGACGCCTGCCACGAACTGTCCCGGTACGGCGCGGCGCGGGTCGCCCGGGAGGCGAAGCTCCAACTGGCCGCGGAGCCGGTGCTCAGCACCGTGCTGTTCCGCTACCTGCCCGGCGACGGGAGCGACCTCGACGCGTTCAACAGCAGCCTACGGCGGCAGCTGATGCGTGACGGGCACGCCATGCTCGCCCGGGTCTTCCTGCCGCGCCCCGGCGGCGGCAAGGACGTGTGGCTCAAGCTCATGCTGCTCAACCCCGACACCACCGGTGAGCAGCTCGACCAGGTTATCGACGACGTGCTGGCCGCGGGTGCGGCGCTGGAGGCGGCGGGCCGGTCCTGACGCCCCTTCCGCAGAGATCCGTCAGGGAGCGCAACGATGGTGATGCAGCAACACGGTACGACCCTCGCCTACACACCGGCGGACGAGTCGGTGTCGATCCGTGACTCGATGAACGCCCTGCCCCGGGTGCTGGCGATGCCGCTGACGTTCCTCACCGGCAAGCCACACACCGGTCAGCGGCCGGTCCGGCTCACGCCCGGATTCCATCTCTGGGCGGCGACGGCCTCGATGCTCGGTGGGCTGGCGGTCAGCTGGGTCGCGCTGGCAACCGGCGGTTGGTGGCTGGTGCTTCTGCTGCTGGGCTGGTCGATGACCCTGCACGGGGCCCGGAACCTGCGGATGATGATGTACCACCAGGCGGCGCACCGGAACATGTGGGCCCGCCCCCGCCGGGACCGGGTGGTCGGTCGGCTGGTCGCCGCCGCACTGATGGTGCAGGACTTCGACCGCTACAGCACCGAGCACGTCATCGACCACCACGCGGTGCATCACATGACCGTCCGCGACCCCACCGTCCAGGCGTTCCTGATCGGCCTGGAACTGCGGCCCGGCATGACCCGCCGGCAGATGTGGCGGCACCTCGTCCGGCACAAGCTGCTGTCCCCGGCGTTCCACCTGAACTTCCTGCTGGGCCGGATCCAGTCCTACTTCGCCCCGGCCAGCCGGACGCTGCGGGTGGCGACCGTGGCGGGCTACGCCACCGTGGTCGCGTCGGCCGTCCTGCTCGACATGTGGGTCTTCCTGCTGGTCGCCTGGGTGCTGCCGATGACGGTCTTCTACCAGATCAGCAACACCCTGCGGCTGTGCGTCAAGCACACCTTCCCCGGCCCGGAGGTCACGCAGCGGCGCGGTCGGGAGTACTTCGCCAGTCTCACCAACGCCATCCTGATCGGGGAGCGCGCGCCGGCCGACCGGTCGGGTGGGCCGCTGCGCCGCGCCGCCCGGTGGCTGCACTGGTCGCTGCGGATGCTGGTGGTGCACCTGCCGGCACGGTACCTGGTGCTCACCGGCGACACGGTGGTGCACGACTTCCACCACCGGCATCCGATGAGTCGCGACTGGGCCAACTACATCTTCGCCCGGCACGCCGACATCGAGGCGGGACATCGCGGATGGCCGCCGTACCGCGAGGTGTGGGGCCTCGTCCCGGCGATCAACCTGGTCTTCGACTCGCTGGGCCGGGCCGATCCACAGGAGTACGACCGGGCCCGGATCGCTCAGGTCAGCGGGCGCAGCGTCTTCTCCGCCTTCGACGACTGACGGCCGGCACGCACTGCGCACATCGGGAGGTACGACGACATGTCCAGTCGCAAGACCCAACGAACCGTCATCATCGGGGTGGCCCGCAGCGACGCCCACGCGGTGGCCAACCATCTCATCGCGATGCGGCTGCGCGAAGCCGGCTTCTGCGTGGTCAACCTGGGCGTCTGCACACCGTTGGAGGATTTCGCCGACGCGCTGGTCGCCCACCCGGACGCCGAGGCGGTGCTGATCGGCAGCCTCAACGGCCACGCGTACGAGGATCTGCGCGACCTGCCGGCGCTGCGGGCCGCCGGACGCCTGCACTGCCCGCTGATCGTCGGCGGGAACCTCTCGGTGGGCAGTCACAAGGACGGCGACGAGCGGGAGCGGCTGTTGAGCCTCGGCGTCGACCACATCCTCGACGAGGCCGACCAGATCCCGCTGCTGCTGGACCTGCTGCACGCCGCCCGGGCCACCCCGCTGACCGGTGTCTGACCTACCCGAGCTCGACGTCGAGCCACGAGTCGCGGCCATGCTGCCGCCCTGGACGGAGACCATGCAGTACATCCGCAAGTCGCCGAAGCGAGCACCGGTGGAGGTGCTGCGGGCCGCGGCCGCGCGCGGCCGGCCGGTGGTGCAGCCCCGCTGCGGCGTCGGCGGGCACGACGAGATGCGGACCCTGCTGACGACTCTGGAGCGGCGCGCCCGGCCCGGCATCCTGACCATCACCATCGACTCGTTCACCCGGCTCAAGCAGTTCCGCACCGCGGCCCAGACGTTGCAGCGTGAGCCGGCGGACCTCAACGGCTATCCGCTGGTCACCCACGGCTGGCGGCGCGGCCGGGAACTCAACGAGTCGGTGGACGCCCCGATCGAGGTCCGGCACGGCTCACCCGACCCGCGTGAGCTGTTCGCGGTCTCGCTGGCCTCGGGGTTCACCTCGTTCGAGGGCGGCGGCATCGACTACAACCTGCCGTACTCCAAGGACGTGTCGCTGACCCGGTCCCTGGCGGCGTGGGCGCAGGTCGACCGGCTCTGCGGGTTGCTCGCCGAGGAGGGGGTGATCGTCGACCGGGAACTGTTCGGCACCCTCACCGCCGTGCTGGTGCCCCCGTCGGTGAGCCTGGCGGTCTGCGTCCTGGAGGCGCGCGCGGCGAGCCTGGCCGGGGTGCGCTGCCTGTCCATCGCGTATCCGCAGGGCGGCGAGGTGCACCAGGACATCGCCGCTCTGCGCTCGATTCCGGTGCTGGCCCGCCGGTACCTGCCGGAGAACGTGGAGATCTTCCCGGTCCTGCACGAGTTCATGGGCGTCTTCCCGGCCGACCCGGACGTCGCCGACGCCCTGATCCTGTACGGCGGGCTCACCGCCCGACTCGGCGGCGCCGCCAAAGTGATCAACAAGACGAACCAGGAGGCCCGCGGCATCCCCGACGCGCAGGCCAACGTGGCCGGGATCCGCACCGCCGCGCTGGCCTGCACCGACCTGCTCGACTTCGTACGGGTCGACGAGGCGACGGTCGAGGAGGAGACCTACTGGCTGCAACGCGAGGTCGCCGAACTGGTCGAACCGGTGCTGGCCGCCCCGGATCTTGCGGCGGCGATCGTCGACGCCTTCGCCGACGGACGGCTCGACATCCCGTTCAGTGCCAGCGTGCACGCCCGATCGGAGGTGATCCCCAAGCGGGACGCCACCGGTGCCATCCGCTATCTCAACCCGGGCCGGCTGCCGTTCAGCCGGCCCACCCTGCGCCGCAACGAGCAGTGCCTGCGGGTGGACCGGGCCAGCCTCAGCCGCCGGCTGATCGACGAGATCCGCTCCGACATCAACTTCTTCCTGCACGCGGAGCGACGGTTCCAGGCGGACCGCGCGACGGTCGAGTGCCCCGGCCCGGCCAACACCGGACCGGGTGCCGCCGCGAGTTCGGGAGGTGTCCGATGACCACCGTCCTGCTGGATCCGGACGAGGTGACCCGGGCCGCGCTCGGCGAGGGCGAGGCGGCCACCGCCGGACTTCGCTTCCAGCCCGCGCTGCACCGGCTGGTCCGGGCGATCAACGAGGAGGCGCAGCTCACGCCCGACGGGGCGCGGGTGGCGCGCGACTCGCTGGTGAACGCCCTGCGCGTCCAGCAGCGGCTGGCCGCCCGACAGCGGCCGTCGACGGACCGGCCGCCGGCCGTGACCGTGGTGACCGGACTGCACCGCACCGGGACGACCCTGCTGCAACTGCTGCTCGCCGCGCACCCGCGGGTGCGCGCGCCGCAGCTGTGGGAGCTGCTGGCACCGGCCGCGACGCAGCCGCCCGAGGAACTGGTGGCCGCGGCCGACCGTTACGTGGCGGAGTACCACCGGGCCGCCCCGGCCTTCGCCGCGATCCATCCGCTGCATCCTCGCAAGCCCGAGGAGTGCCACCGGCTGATCGCCAACAGCTTCCACTCCGAGATCTTCGGCCTGCGCTACCACGTGCCCGGATACCTCGACTGGCTGTCCCGCCAGGACCACACCGCGGCGTACGGGTTGCACCGGGAACAGCTCGCCGCGATCGTCGGCTCCGGCGCGGGCCAGCACGTGGTGCTCAAGTGCCCGTTCCACCTGTGGCACGCCGCGGACCTGGCCGGCACCTACCCGCAGGCCCGGGTCGTCCGGCTGCACCGGGATCCGGTGACCACGGTGGCCTCGGTGTGCAGTCTCACCCGGACGGTGCGGGCGGCGCGTTCCCGGCACGTCGACCCGTACCAGATCGGTGCCTTCTGGCTGGACCGCACCGCCGCCGCCCTGCCGGGCCTGCGTGACCCCGAGGCGTTCGCCGGTCTGCCGGTGCTCGACCTGCGCTACCGGGACCTGGTCGCCGACCCGGTGACGGTCCTCGGCCGGGTCTGCGAGTTCGCCGGGTTGCCGTTCGACGCCGCGGCCCAGCACGCGGTGCGGTCGGCGATCCGCACCGCCGCGCACACCGCTCCGGGCCGCCACCAGTACCGACTGAGCGACTACGGGCTCGACGCGGACGGCCTGCGCCGTCGCTTCGCCGACTACCGGGCCGACTACCGACTGTGACCTTGTCCCATCTGGCACGAGCCGACCGCAGAAGGAGAGATGCCGTGACCACCACGACGAACGCCGAGGTTCCCGCGCCGCGCAACCCGCAGCCGACCGCACCGGCGAGCACTCCGATGGAGCTGGCGTTGCAGGAGATCGAGGCGGTGAACTCGGTCGCCGGCGACAACCCGATCAAGATCGGGATCCTGTCGCCGATGAGCCGCCCCGGTGACGCGATGGCCGGCGTACTGGTCTCGCGAGGTGCCCGCCTGGGTGCCGAGTACCTGCGTGAACACGGCGGCGTACTGGGTGGGCGCAACGTCTCGTTCATCGCGTACAACGACATGGCGACCGCCGCGGAGGAGGGTTTCCCGCGCTCCGCCGTCGCGGGCATGGCGAAGCTCGCCATGGTCGACGAGGTGCTCGCCGTGCTGGGCCAGTGGCACCTGCGTACCACCCCGTGGGTGGCGGAGATGTGCGAGAAGATCGGCGTGCCGATGTTCGTCGAGAACGGGCACAGCACGGTGACCCACGGGCGGCGCACGATCTTCCGCACCTACTTCTCGATCGCCGACCGGGTACCGCTGATGATGGACTGCCTGGCCGACATCGGCGCCCGCCGCATCGGCATGATCGCGCCCGACACGGTGTTCGGCAAGACCATGGCCGACACCCTCCAGCAGTACGGCGAGTCGCGGCACGGCATGGAGTTCCTCCGGTTCGACTTCGAGCAGGAGGTCGCGCTCGACTGGCGGGAGCAGCTGCGGCAGATCAAGCAGTGGCAGCCGGACGCGTTCATCAACGGCGGGCTCAACGTCGTCGCCGGCGGTGGCCCGGTCGGCAACAGCTACCACATCCTCCAGCAGGCCATCGAGATCGGTCTGCTGCCCGCGGTGCCGATGATGGTGACCTTCGGTTTCCCGATGCGCTCCCAGGACTACTGGCGGATGGCCGGCGCGGGCGGCAACGGGGTGATGTGGCCGGCCACGAAGTTCCGTCCCTCGTGGTCGGAGATGACGCCGATCGGACGCTGGTTCACCGACCGGTTCATGCAGCGTTACGGCTTCGCGCCGCCGGACACCTGCCTGAGCGCCTTCACCGACGTGACCATCATCGGCCAGGCGTTGCAGGTGGCCGGCACGGACAGCCGCGAGGGCCTGCTCGACGCCCTGGAGTCCACCGAGTTCGACACCTGGCGGGGCCCGCTGCGCTTCGAGCGGGGCGCCGAGCACTGGCACCACAACCCGCCGGAGCTGGTGGTCATGCAGTACCAGACGGTCGGGCAGACCTTCGACGACGCGGCGATCATCTACCCGCCGGCCCTTGCCGACAGCAAGTTCCGGCCCTCAACGGTCGACGGGGAACTGCCGTGACAACCGCCCCGCCGGCGGCGGACCGGGCGTCGCCGACACCGCGCACCGTCGCCGCCACCGTCGTGGACACGCTGCTCGCCCACGGCGTGGACCGGGTCTTCTGCGTCGCCGGGGAGAGCTACCTGGCGGTGCTGGACGAGTTGCACGCCGCGTCGACAGTCGACGTGGTCACCAGCCGGCACGAGGCCTCCGCCGGCTTCGCCGCGGTGGCCGACGCGAAGCTCACCGGACGAGCGGGGGTGTGCCTGGTCAGCCGGGGCCCGGGGGCCACCAACGCGAGCATCGCGGTGCACTCCGCCTGGTACGACGCCACACCGCTGGTCCTGGTGATCGGCCAGGTGCCCCGCTGCGACCTCGGCACCGAGGCGTTCCAGGAGGTCGACTACGCACGCGCCTTCAGCGGGCTGGCCAAGGAGGTGCTGGTGCTGCTGGAGCCGGCCCGCACCGGTGAGTTCGTCGCCCGCGCGTTCCGCACCGCCCAGTCGGGCACCCCAGGCCCGGTCGTGCTGGTGCTGCCCGAGGACGTGCTGGACCTGCCGGATCCGGTCGGCGCGGCACCGACCCGCTGGCAGCCGGGCGCGACCGCGGCCGCCCCGGCCGACCTCGACCGGGTACGGGAGCTGCTGCACGGTGCGGAACGTCCCCTGCTGCTGGCCGGCGGCACGCTCGGCGGCGAGGCCGGGCGGCGGGTGTTGGCCGCCGCCGCCCACCGGCATCACCTGCCCGTGCTGACCAGCAACAAGCGGCAGGACCTGTTCGACAACCGGGACCCGTGCTACGCCGGCCACCTGCACAACAACACCCAGGAACGGCAGCGGACCCTGCTCGACCGCGCCGACCTGGTGCTGGCGGTCGGCACCCGACTCGACGACGTGACCACGCTGTCGCGGCGGCTGCCGAGGCCCGGCAACCCCGCACAGGCACTGGTGCACGTCTACCCCGACCCGCAGCGGATCGGCCGCACCCATCCGCCGACGGTCGGGCTGGCCGCCGACCCGGTGCAGTTCCTGCGGCAACTGGCCGATCTCGCACCGGCCGGGGTGGACGCGGGGCGGGTCGGCTGGGTTGACGAGCTGCACCAGCTGGAGGTGGCCAAGGCCCGGTGGGCGCCGCACCCCGCCGACGACGGCCTGGCCTTCGGTGCGCTCGTCGCCGGATTGGACGAACTGACCGGCGGCGACGTGGTGGTCACCCTCGACTCCGGCACCTTCACCAGCTGGCTCTACCGCTACCTGCGGTTGACCGGCGACGCGCGGATGCTCGGCGTCGGTTCCAGCGCCATGGGTTTCGGGGTGCCCGGTGGCGTGGCCGCCGCGCTGCGTACCGGCCGGCCGACGGTGGTGATCGTGGGCGACGGCGGATTCCTGATGACCGGCTCCGAACTGGCCACCGCGGTGAGCCGCCGCCTGCCGTTGATCGTGGTGATCGCCAACAACGGCAGCTACGGCACCATCCGGGCGCACCAGGAGCGGGCGTACCCCGGCCGGGTCATCGCCACCGACCTCGACAATCCCGACTTCGTCGCGCTCGCCCGCGCGTACGGCGCGTTGGGGCTCGCGGTCACCACGGAGCAGGACGTGGAGCCGTGCCTGGCCCGGGCGCTGGCCCACGGCGGGCCGGTGGTGGTCGACGTGCGCACGAGCCTGTCCTGGATCTCGGCGTACCGCCGGCTGAGCGTGAGCGGCCCGGTGAGCATGGAGGTGAGTGTCGGGTGAACATGCACGAATCACTTACCGAGCTGATCGGTGACACCCCGCTGGTGCGACTGCGCAGCGTGGTGCCGCCCGGCTCGGCCCCGCTCTACGCCAAGGTGGAGTACCTGAACCCGGGCGGTTCGGTGAAGGACCGCATCGCCCTGCGGATGGTGGAGACGGCCGAGGCCGACGGCCTGCTGCGTCCCGGCGGGACCATCGTCGAGCCCACCTCCGGCAACACCGGGGTGGGGCTGGCCATCGTGGCCCAGCAGAAGGGCTACCACTGCGTCTTCACCTGCCCCGACAAGGTGTCCCGCGACAAGATCGACGTGCTGCGGGCGTACGGGGCGGAGGTGGTGGTCTGCCCCGCCGCCGTACGGCCCGAGCACCCGGACTCGTACCGCAGCGTGGCCTCCCGGATAGCCTCCGAGCGGCCCGGCGCGGTACAGCTCAACCAGTACGCCAACCGCAGCAACCCGGAATCGCACTACCACACCACCGGACCGGAGCTGTGGCGGCAGACCGAGGGCCGACTGACGCACTTCGTCGCCGGGATCGGCACCGGCGGCACGATCTCCGGTGCCGGGCGCTACCTGCGGGAGGTCTCCGGCGGGACGGTTCGGATCATCGGCGTCGACCCGGACGGTTCGATCTACTCCGGTGGCACCGGGCGGCCGTACCTGGTCGAAGGGGTGGGTCAGCCGAGCTGTCCGGACTCCTACGACCCGACGGTGGTCGACGAGGTCATCGCGGTCACCGACCAGGAGTCGATCCTGATGACCCGCCGGTTGGCCCGCGAGGACGCCCTGCTCACCGGCGGCTCCGGTGGGATGGCCGCCGCCGCGGCGGTGCGGGTCGCCGCCGCGGCCGGGCCGGAGGCACTCGTCGTCGTGCTGCTACCGGACTCCGGCCGTGGCTACCTGTCCAAGATCTTCAACGACGACTGGCTCGCCGGCCTGGGCCTGTACGACCCACCGACCGACCAGCCGAGGGTGCGCGACGCCGCGACCGGCGGACATCCGCCGCTGATCCGGCCGGACGAGACCCTGGCCAACGCGGCGAAGCTGCTGCGTGACGCCGACACCACGCACCTGCTGGTCAGTGCAGCGGCACCGCCGCTGCGGCTGGCGGAGATCCTGGGATGCGTCACCGAGGCGACGCTCGCCGGTGCGTACGCCGCCGGTGCCGGCGCCGACGACCTGGTCGGCGATCACCTGAGCCCGCCGCCGCCGCAGGTCGGCGCCGGCACGCCGTTGCCGGACGTGGTTCCGATGCTGTCCGAGCCGTCGACCGCCGTGCTGGTGGTCGACGGAGGACTCCCGCGTTGCCTGCTGACCGCCCGCTGCCTGGTCGCGTACCTGGGCGAGGGTGGGGGCGCGAGCGGGTCCGCACCATCATCGCGGGGGAAGCCGTGAACGCTGTCATCGAGTACGTGGACCCGATCGAGGGGTTCCGGGGGTGGCTGGTCTACGACGGGCTGGACTGCCGGCTGGCCGCCGGTGGTTGCCGGGTGAAACCCGGGCTGACCGCGGCGGAGCTGGGCGAACTGGCCTCCCGGATGACCCTCAAGGAGCGGCTGCTGGGCATCAACGTCGACGGCGCGAAATGCGGCATCGACTACGACCCGAGGGCACCGGGCAAGGCGGCGGCGCTGCGCCGCTTCCTGCGCTTCCTGCGCGGGCAGCTGATGACCCGGTTCAGCATGGGCTGCGACATGGGCACCCACTGGGACGAGTTGGAACAGCTCGCCCTGCTGGAGGGCATCCCGTCGATCAAGTACGCCGTCCGGGGCGCCCAGGAGTTCAGTGAGGCGGAGTTCGTCGCGCGGATGGGCCTGCTCGACCAGCACGTCGGCGCGCTGACCCTGGCCGAGCGCCGCGCCGGGCACGCCCTGGCCCAGGCGGCGGTGATGGCCGCCCGCGCCAGTGCCCTGCCGGGTCCGCTCTCCTGCACCCTGCAGGGGTTCGGCAACCTGGGACGCGCGGCGGCGTACACCCTGGCGCAGGAGGGCGTACGGATCACCGGGATCGCCGACGAGTACGGCTGCGTCGCCGACCCGCGCGGACTGGACGTCGCCGCGATGCTGGCCGAGCCGGCCGGCACCCCGGTGTCGCAAATGGCTCGACACGTCCGACGGATGCCGGCGCCGCGCTGCTCGACCTCCCCACCGACCTGGTCCTGCTCGCCGCCGGCGCCGACGGGCTGCCGGCGGAGCGGGCCGAACGGCTGCCGGCACCGGTGGTGGTGGTCGGTGCCAACTGCGGCTCAGCCCGCAGGCGGAGCACGCGCTGCACCGGGCGGGAGTGCTCGTGGTGCCCGACTTCGTCGGCGGCATCGGCGGCTCAGCCTCGATGGAGGCGCTGTTCGGGCCCACCCGCTGTCCGAGCCCGCGCGGGGTGCTCGACGGCGTGACGGAGCTGATGCGTCAGCTCGTCGACCATCTCACCGACGAGGCCCGCCGCCGGGGCCTGCCGCTGCGCCAGGTGGCGTACGACACGGCCGCCGCCGCCCGCGTGACCCCCGACCAGCCGCCGTACGGCACCAGCCCCTTCCTCACCCGACCACTGACCGCGACCAGCCGACCCGTTCGTCGCTGAACCACGGAGGCACCGATGTCCGTCACCCACGCCCATTCGGTCGAGACCTGCCGCCACGAGCGGGGCCACATCACCGACTCCCGCTTCTACGGCAACCGCTACGCGACCGCCGCCAGCCGGCGGATCTACTGCGACGTCTGTCGCAAGCAGCGCTGGCTCGACATCGAGGCGGCGCTGGCCCAGGCGCAGGGTGAGCTGGGCATGATCCCCGCCAGGGCGGTCGAGGGCATCGTGTCGGCGGCCCGGCTGGACCGCATCGACCTGGACGCGGTGCAGCAGGAGATCGAACGCTCCGGGCACTCGCTCGTCGGCCTGCTGCGGGTGTTCCAGGCGGCCTGCCCGGACGGCACCGGGGAGTTCATCCACTTCGGCGCCACCACCCAGGACATCCAGGACACGGGGCAGTCGCTGGAGATCCGCGACACCCTCGACGAGATCGACCGGGAGCTGACGGAGATTCTCGGCTGCCTGGTGGAGCTGGCCGAGGAACACGCCGAGACGGTGGCGGTGGGACGCACCCACGCCCGCGCGGCACTGCCGATGAGTTTCGGCCTCAAGGCCGCCAGCTGGATCGACGAGATCCTGCGGCACACCGAGCGACTGGCGACCGTCCGGTCCCGGGTGGTGGTGGCCCAGCTGTTCGGCGGTGCCGGGACCATGGCCGGCTTCGGCACCGAGGGCATCGGGTTGCTGGAGCGGTTCGCCGCGCGGCTCGGTCTGGGCGTACCGACGATCGGCTGGCACGTGGCCCGCGACCGGGTGGTGGAGTTCGTCACCACCCTGGCCATGGTGGCCGGCACCCTGGGCCGGGTGGCCGACGAGATCCGCACCATCGGCCGGCCCGAGTTCGGCGAGGTCACCGAGCCGTGGCGGTACGGCAAGGTCGGGTCGAGCACCATGCCGCACAAGCGCAACCCGGAGCGGTGCGAGCAGGTGGTGGTGATGGCGAAGCTCGCCGCCGCCCAGGCGGGCATCGCGTACGGCGGGATGATCGGTGACCACGAGCGGGACTCGCGGGCGCTGCGGGTGGAGTGGGCGTGCGTGCCGGACGTGTCCCACTACACCCTGGCCGCCTGTGAGATCACCCGGGAGCTGGTCAGCGGCCTCACCGTCAACGTCGACCGGCTGCGGGAGAACACCCGGGTCGTCGCCGACCAGCTCGCCTCCGAGCGGCTGATGCTCGCCCTCGGCGCGCATGTGGGCAAACAGACCGCCCACGAGCGCGTCTACGAGCTCAGCCAGCAGGCCCACGACGCCGGTGGCTCGCTGCGGGAGTCCCTGGACGGCTGCGCCGAGCTACGCCGCCTGCTGCCCGACCACGAAGTTGAGGTGATCTTCGATCCGGCCCGCTATCTCGGTGCGTCGACCGACCTGACCCATCGTGCCGTGGCGGAGGCGCGCAAGTGGCTGGCAGGCCGCGGGTGACCGGTGCACGACGACAGGACCGGCCGACGCGCCGGCGAGCCGGCGGCGGACCCCACCGGGGGCCCGTCCGGCGGCCGTCGGCCGGTCCCGGGTCAGCCCCGGCCCATCAGCGCGCCACCGTTGATCTGGATGATCTGGCCGGTGACGAAACCCGCCGTGGCACCGGCGAGGTAGCCGACGAGGCCGGCGACATCGGCCACCGTGCCGCCGCGACCGACCGGCGCCTGCGCCGAACGCTGCCGGTGGAACTCCGGTGTCATCCGGTCCCGGTAGAACTCGGTGCCGCCCACGTAGCCGGGCGCGACGACGTTCACCGTGATGCCCGCGCCGGCCAGCCGCGCGGCCAGTTCCGTGGACCACGGGTGCAGCGCCGCCTTGGCGGCCCCGTAGGAGGCGTTGCCGCGGAAGGCCGCGATGGAGGTCACCGTGACGATCCGCCCACCCGGACGTCGCAGGGCGGGCAGCAGCGCCTGGGTCAGCAGCACCACCGGCAACACGTTGCCACCGAGGTTGCGCAGGTACTGCTCGCGCAGGGTGGACAGATCCTCGGCGGGCTGCGGCGCGAAGTTGCCCCCGGCGTTGTTGACCAGCACGTCGACCGTACGGTCCCCGGCGGTGATCTCGTCGGCGGCCCGGCGTACCTCGTCGGGTTCGCACAGGTCGGCGACCACCGCCCGGACCAGACGGTGCTCGCCGGACAACTCCTCGGCGGTGCGTCGCAGCACCTCGGCGCGCCGGCCGAGCAGCACCACCTCGTGCTCCGCGGCCAGTTCCTCGGCGATCGCCCGCCCGATCCCGGTGCCACCTCCGGAAACCACGGCCAGCTTCGGCACGCCCATCACCCCTCTCGGTCATCGATGCCCGGCAGTATCCACCACTTCAGTCCGACGGGAGCAGCCGCGTGAGCGCGCACGACCACCACAGCGATCCGCTGCCCGACACGGCGCAGGGCATCCTGGCCGAGGACCGGGCCCACCTGTTCTACTCCTGGTCCGCGCAGCGACAACTGTCGCCGATGCCGGTGGCGCGGGCGCTCGGCTCGTACTTCTGGGACTACGACGGCAACCGCTACCTCGACTTCGCCTCCCAGTTCGTGCACGTCAACATCGGTCACCAGCACCCGAAGGTGGTGGCGGCGATCCAGCGCCAGGCCGAACGGCTGTGCACGGTCAGCCCGGCGTTCGGCAACGACCAGCGGGCGCGGGCGGCCCGGCTGATCGCCGAACGGGCACCGGGCGACCTCGACCGGGTGCTGTTCACCAACGGTGGCACCGACGCGGTGGAACACGCCGTACGGATGGCCCGCCTGGTCACCGGGCGGCCGAAGGTGCTCGCCGCGTACCGCTCCTATCACGGCGGGTCACACCTGACGCTGCACATGACCGGCGACCCGCGTCGCTGGCCGATCGACACCGGCGCGGCCGGCGTGGTCCACTTCTTCGGCCCCTACCTGTACCGCAGCGCGTTCCACGCGCGCACCGAACCGGAGGAGGCCCAGCGGGCGCTGGCCCACCTCGAGCAGGTGATCGCGTTGGAAGGGCCGGGCACCGTCGCCGCCGTGATCCTGGAACCGGTGGTCGGCACCAACGGTGTGCTGGTGCCGCCGGAGGGCTACCTGGCCGGCGTACGCGAGCTGTGTGACCGGCACGGCATCCTGCTGATCGCCGACGAGGTGATGGCGGGCTTCGGCCGGACCGGACGCTGGTTCGCGGTGCAGAACTGGGACGTCGTACCCGACCTCATCACCTTCGCGAAGGGGGTGAACTCCGGCTACGTCCCGCTCGGCGGGGTGCTGATGGGTCCGCGCGTGTTCGACGCCTTCGCCGACCGGCCCTACCCCGGCGGCCTGACCTACTCCGGCCACCCGCTGGCCTGCGCCGCCGCGGTGGCCGCCATCACGGCGATGAGCGAGGAAGGGATCGTCGAGAACGCCGCCCACCTCGGTGCCGAGGTACTCGGCCCCGGTCTGCGGGAGCTGTCCGAACGCCACCCGGTCATCGGTGAGGTACGCGGACTGGGCGTGTTCTGGGCGCTGGAGCTGGTGCGGGACCGGGACACCCGCGAGATGCTGCCGCCGCTGGGGGCGCCCGGCGGTCCGCCCGGTCCGATGGACGAGCTGGCCGCGGCCTGCCGTAAGCGCGGGCTCTGGCCGTTCGTGCACACCAACCGGATCCACGTCGTGCCGCCGTGCACCGTGACCGAGCGGGAGATCCGCGAGGGCCTGGACATCCTCGACGAGGCGTTGTCCGTCATAGGCAGCCACTACCGATGACCTCCGAACCGATCCGACAGTCGTCACCGCAGTCCGTGCCGAGGAGCGAGATGAACCAGCACGCCCAACGCCTCTCCACTCTGACCGCCGAGCAGCGCGCCCTGTTGCTGAAGCAGGTCGGTGCGCAGTTGACCGAACGCCAACGTCCGTCCACCCGGATTCCCCGCCGGGTCGGGGACGCGGACCGGGCGCCCGTGTCCTACCTACAGGAACAGCTGTGGTTCCTCGACCAGTTGGTGCCGGGACAGTCCACGTACAACGTGCCGTCGGTGTTCCGGTTGCAGGGGCCGTTGGACCTGACGGCCCTGCGCCGCGCGCTGGCCGACATCGTCGATCGGCACGAGGCGCTCCGGACCACCATCCGGGCCGAGAACGGCGAACCGTACCAGCACATCGCCAAGCCGGGGGAGCAGCCGCACCACCTGGTGGTGGACGACCTCAGCGACGTCGCGGACCCGGCGGTGCGGTTGGCGGAGGCGCAGCGGCGGGTGCAGGAGGAGATCCGGCGACCGTTCGACCTGGCGGAGGGGCCGCTGTTCCGCTCGCTGCTGGTCCGCCTCGACGACGCCGACCACCTGCTCGCCGTCACCATGCACCACATCGCCTCCGACGGCTGGTCGCAGGCGGTGCTCACCAACGAGCTGTCCGAGCTGTACGCGGCCCACCACACCGGCCGCCCACCGGCGCTGGCACCGCTGCCCGTGCAGTACGGCGACTACGCGGCCTGGCAGCGCAACCAGCTCAGCGACGAGGTCTTCACCGACCAGCTCGACCACTGGCAGCAGCGGCTGAGCGGGTTGCCCACCCTGGAACTGCCCACCGACCGACCAAGACCGGCCACGATGTCGTACCGCAGCGCCGCGGTGTCCCGCACCCTCGACGGGGATCTGCTGCACCGGCTGCGTCAGCTCTCCGCCCGCAACAACGCCACCCTGTTCATGACGCTGATGACGGCGTACCAGGCGGTGCTGGCCCGCTACAGCGGACAGGACGAGATCGTCGTCGGCACCACCACCACCGGCCGGGAGCCGGCCGAGCTGGAGCCCCTCATCGGCTACTTCGTCAACATGGTGGTGCTGCGGACCGAGGTCGCCGACGACCCGACCTTCGGCGAACTGCTGACCCGGGTGCGCGGCGTGGTGCTGGAGGCGTGGAAGCACCAGCAGGTGCCGTTCGAGAAGGTCGTCGAGCGGATCCAGCCGGTCCGCGACCCCTCGCGGAACCCGCTGTTCCAGGTGGGCCTGCAACTGCTGGGCAGCGCCACCCAGAGCACCGAGCCGAACCTGCCCGGGCTCACCGTCACCTCGCTTGACGCCAACCCGGGCGGGCACCCGTTCGACCTGTCGATCACCTGCACCGAGAGCCCCGACCAGCTGCGGCTGGTCGCCGACTACTCGGTCGACCTGTTCGACGAGCCGCGGATGGCGCGGCTGCTGCGGCACCTGGAACGGGTGTTGCGGACCGCCGTCGACGCTCCCGACACCCCGCTGTCGGCGTTGCCGTTGCTCGACGAGGAGGAGCGGACGCTGCTGCTGCACACCTGGCAGGGACCGCAGGGGGAGCGCGCCCGCGAACCGGTGCACGTGCAGATCGCGCGGCTGGCCGCCGAACGACCCGACCTGGTGGCGGCCACCCTGCACGGTGCCGAGCTGACCTACGGCGAGCTGGATCGCCGCGCCGGGGTGCTGGCGCACCGTTTCCGGGCGCTCGGCGTGGGCCGGGACGACATCGTGGCGTTGCTGCTGGAACGGGGCTTCGACCTGATCGTCGGCATGGTCGCCGCGCAGAAGGCCGGCGGCGCGTTCGTGGTGATGGACCCGGGCCACCCGGTACGCCGCATCGAGTTCATCCTCGAAGACACCGCGGCCAAGGCGGTGGTCACCCGCAGCGCGCTGGCCGACCGGCTGCCCGAGGGTGCCGCCGCCACGCCGGTGCTCGTCGACACGGAGTGGGACGAGTTGTCGGCGGCGGCCGCCGGTGCGGCGCCGCTCGACGAACTGGCCGACGAGAACTCGCTGGCCTACGTGCTCTACACCTCGGGCTCGACCGGCAAACCCAAGGGGGTGATGATCGAGCATCACGCACTGAACACGTTCCTGCTCTGGCTCGGCAACATCTTCGACTTCGGCCCCGGCGACCGGTTGCTGCAACACATGGCGCCCATCTTCGACTTCGCCGAGGGCGAGATCTTCACCGCGCTGACCCGTGGCGTGACGATGGTCTTCGTACCGGAGGAACACCGCACCGACCCGGACGTGATCGGGCAGCTGCTAGTCTCGGAGAGGATCACCTACATCGGCGGACCGCCGGCCATCCTGGGCCGCATCCCGCCGGGCAGCTACCCCGACCTCAAGTACATGATCGCCGGAGGTGAGGCGGTCACGGGTGATCTCATCAACCGCTGGAACACCCCGGGTCGCCGGTTCATCAACGGGTACGGACCGACCGAGGCCGCCGTCGGCTGCATCTTCTATGAGTGCGAGCACCGCACCTGGATCGGCCAACCGCCGATCGGGCGGGCCATGCCCAACCGGGTCGCCTACGTGCTGGACCGGTGGAACAACCTGCAACCGGTGGGGGTGCCCGGTGAGGTGATCACCGGCGGTGAGGGTCTCGCCCGGGGCTACCTCAACCGGCCGGAGTTGACCGCCGAGAAGTTCATCGACAACCCGTACCGGCCGGGGGAGCGGATGTACCGCACCGGCGACCTGGGCGTGTGGACCGAGGACGGGCAGATCCAGTTCCTCGGCCGCATCGACACCCAGGTCAAGCTCAACGGGCTGCGCATCGAGCTGGAGGAGATCGAGTCGACGCTCACCGCCCATCCCGGCGTCGCCGAGGCGGCGGTGGCGCTGCGCGAGGACAGCCCCGGCAGCAAGCGGCTGGTCGGCTACGTGGTCCCGGCCGGCGCGGCGGCACCACCGACCGAGGAACTGCGCGAGCACCTGCTCGCCGACCTGCCGCCGTACATGGTGCCGCACGTCTTCGTGGCCCTGGACGTACTGCCGCTGACCAGCGTCGGCAAGGTGGACCGCAACCGGCTTCCGGTTCCCGAGGAGACCGGGTCGGCCGAGGTGGAGCTGGTCGCGCCGCGCACCCCGGAGGAGGAACGGGTCGCTGAGATCTTCGCCGCGGTGCTCGGTGTCGAGCGGGTCGGCGCCGACGCGAACTTCTTCGAGCTGGGCGGCAACTCGCTGATGGCGGCCCGGGTGCTGTCCCGGATCGCCGAACTCGGCGGGGCCAGCGCGACCATGCGGGACTTCTACACCAAGCCGCGGGTCAGCGAGATCGCGCAGCTGCTCGCCGGAACGCCGTCGAGCACCGACCCGGCGACCCCGACCGACGCGGCACCGGTGGCCGACCAGACCCGGGCCCGGTTGGAGCAGGAGATCGCCGACCTGGAACAGCGGCTCCGGGCCGCGCGGGCGGCCCTCGCCGGGCAGGACGGTCCGGTGTCCGGCGGGCACGAGGGACAACGGCTGCCGCTGTCACCGACGCAGGAGCAGCTCTGGTTCCTCGAACAGCTCGCACCCGGCCAGCCGACCTACCACATCCCGGTGCCGGTACGGCTCACCGGACCGCTCGACGTCGACCTGCTCGGTCGGGCGCTGACCGCCGTGGTGGCCCGCCACGAGGCGCTGCGCACCACGTTCGGCACCGACGACGACACCCCGTACCAACTGGTGTCACCCGTCGGTGAGGTGCCGCTGCCGGTGCACGAGCTGGACGCGACGGCAGCCGACGACCGGGAGCAGGCGCTCCGCGTCGAGCTGGAACGCGACGCCACCGAACCGTTCGACCTGGGTCGCGACCTGATGTTGCGGGCCCGGCTGATCCGCCTTGACGGCCAGGAGCACGTGCTCAGCATGGTGTTGCACCACATCTGCGCCGACGGCTGGTCGGCCGGGCTGCTGGTGCGTGATCTCGCCGAGCTGTACGACGCGTTGCGGCACGACCGGCAGCCGCAGCTGCCCGCCCTGCGGTTGCAGTACGCCGACCACGCGCTGGCGCAGCGCCGGCAGCTCGACGCCGGTGACCTGGAGTCGCAGTTGGCGTACTGGGCGCGGCAACTGGCCGACGCGCCCACCCTGGACCTGCCCAGCGACCGGCCCCGCCCGGCCACGGCCACCAACCGTGGCGCCCTGCTGGTGCGTCGGATGCCCGCCGACGTGCTGGAGGGCCTGCGCCGGGTGGCCCAACAGGAGCAGGCCAGCACGTACGCGGTGCTGCTCGCCGGCTTCAAGACGGTGCTGATGCGCTACACCGGCGTCGACGACGTGGTGGTCGGCACCGCCGGTGCCGGTCGCGGCCGTCCGGAGCTGGAGGATCTGGTCGGTTTCTTCGTCAACATGCTGGCCCTGCGTACCGACCTCTCCGGCGACCCGAGCTTCGGTGAGGCGGTCCGCCGCACCATGGGCACCCTGCTGGCCGCCTGGGACCACCAGGACGCGCCGTTCGAGCGGGTCGTCGGGCGGCTCGGTCGACGCCGCGACGCCAGCCGCAACCCGGTCTTCCAGGTCTCCATCGACCTGCTCAGCGGCGACCTGGTGGACTTCCGGTTCCCCGGGCTGGCCGCCGAGTTCCTCGACGTCGATCCCGGCGTCTCCCGCTTCGACATGGCGATCAACGCGTACGAGGAGACCGACGGCATCACCTTCCGGATCGAGTACGCCACGGATCTGTTCGACACCGCCCGGATCGAGGCGATGTTCGGCCACCTGGAGCGGGTTCTGCGGGCCGCGGTGGCGGCACCGCAGACGCCGCTGTCGGCCCTGCCACTGCTCGACGACACCGAGCGAACCGAACTGCTGGCGCTGGCCCAGGGGGAGCGACGACCCCACCGGCCGGCGACCCTGCCGGAGCTGTTCGCGGCGAGCGTGGCCCGCACCCCGCAGGCCACCGCGGTCATCGCCGCCGAGGGCACGCTGAGCTACGCCGAACTCGACGAGCGCAGCCGTCGGCTCGGCGCGGCTGCGCGCCGCCGGGTGGGCACCGGGGACGTCGTGCCGGTGCTGCTGGAGCGCGGCCTCGCGGAGGTGGTGAGCGTGCTGGCCGTGCTGCGGGCCGGTGCCGCGTACGCTCCGATGGACCCGGCCGCGCCGCCGAGCCGGCTGGCTTTCCAGGTCGGTGACACCGGTGCCCGGGTGGTGGTGGGCGACCCGGCGCGGCTCGGCACCGTCGCCGGGGTGACCATCGTGGACCCGGCGGCGGAGCTGCCGGAGGCGGCCGACGAGCCGTGGCTGGCCGAGCTGACCCCCGCTTCGCTGGCGTACGTGCTGTACACCTCCGGTTCCACCGGCGAGCCCAAGGGCGTGCTCATCGAGCACGGCATGGTCGCCGGCTACCTGGAGTGGATGGTGCCGGACTTCGGCATCGAGCCACGGTCCCGGATGATGCACTGCTGCGCGCCGGTGTTCGACCTGGCCGTCGGTGAACTGTTCGGTGCCCTCACCGCCGGTGCGACCGTGGTGGTGGCCGGTCACGACGACGTGCACCGCCCGGGCGCGTTGACCGCGCTGGCCCGCGAGACCGGCGCGACGCACATCTTCACCACTCCCACCGTGCTGGGTCTGCTCGATCCGACCGAACTGCCGCAACTGCGGTCGGTGATGATGGCCGGCGAACCGGCGCCGCCGTCGCTGGTGGCCGCCTGGCACGTCGACGGTCGGCGGGTGCTCAACCTGTACGGCCCGGCCGAGGCCACGGTGGGCTGCACCTGGTACGAGTGCCCGGCCGGCACCGCACCCGCGGCGACGGTACCGATCGGTCGTCCGATGCCGAACCGGCGGGTGTACGTCGTCGACGACAGCGGCGACCTGGCGCCGGTCGGTGTGCCCGGTGAGCTGGTCGTCGCCGGCAACGGGGTGGCGCGTGGCTATCTCGACCGACCCGAGCTGACCGACTCGGCGTTCGGCGCCGACGAGCGGGCCGGGGAGGGACGGGCGTACCGCACCGGTGACCTGGCCCGGTGGAACCGGGACGGCCAGTTGGAGTTCCTCGGCCGCCGCGACGGGCAGGTCAAGCTGCGTGGGCTGCGGGTCGAGCTGGGTGAGGTCGAGCATGCCCTGCGCACGGCGGCCGGCGTGTCCGGAGCCGCCGCGGCGGTGCACGGCACGGGCGCCGAGGCGGTCCTGGTCGGGTACGTGGTCGGCGAGCTGTCTGACGACGACGCGGAGGCCCTGCGGACGACGCTCGCCGGGAAGCTGCCCGGGTACATGGTGCCCAACGTGGTGCTGCGCCTGCCGCAGCTGCCGCTGACCCGCACCGGCAAGGTGGACCGCAAGCGGTTGCCCGCGCCCGAGTCCGGTGCCGGGCAGGCGGCGTACGTGCCGCCCGGCACCGACGACGAGCGGCTCATCGCCGGGGTCTTCGCCGACCTGCTCGGTCTGGAACGGGCCGGCCGCGAGGACGAGTTCTTCCTCAGCGGCGGCAACTCGCTGCAGGCGATCCGGGCGGTGGGCCGGCTCAACGACGCACTCGGTGTGCCGCTGACCGTGCGGGACTTCTACGCGGCACCGACCGTCGCGGCCCTGGCCGAGCTGGCCGGACGCCGACGGGCCGCCGAGCAGGCGGCGCAGTGGCAACTGCTCGACGAGATCGAGCAGCTCAGCGACGACGAGGTGGAACGGCTGCTGGCGGCGGACTGATCGCCGGTCGCGTCCGCGGGCCCCGCCGCCGTGCGCGGCGGGGCCGGCGGTGTCCTGAAAGGAGTGAGATGTCCGACGAGACCTTCGACGGCAGGGTAGCCCGACTGGACGAGCGCCGGCGGCTGCTGCTGGAACGGATGCGGCAACAGCGCCGGCAGCCACCGGCGACGATCGGCGCCCGACCGGCCGGCGACGAGCGGGTGCCGCTGTCGCGGGCCCAGGAACAGTTGTGGTTCCTCGCCCAGCTCGCGCCGGCCGAGCCGACGTACAACCTGGTGCAGGCCTCGTACCTGACCGGCGAGGTGGACCCCGCCGCGCTGCGGCGGGCGTTGGACGGCGTGGTCGCCCGGCACGAGGCGTTGCGCACGGTCGTGGAGAGCGTCGACGGCGTGGCGTACCAGCGGGTGTTGCCGCCGGGGCCGGCCAGCCTGGTCGTCGACGACGTGTCCCGGCTGCCCGAGCAGCAGCGTCGGCCGGCGGCGCTCACCCTGCTCCAGCAGCAGGAGGTGCACCGCCCGTTCGACCTGGCCACCGGCCCGCTGTTCCGGGCCCGGCTGGTCCGGCTCGGTCCCACCGAGCACGCTCTCGCCGTCGCGGCGCACCACATCGTGGTCGACGGCTGGTCGATGGGCCTGATCCTGCGGGAACTGGCCGCCGCGTACGACGCGCACCGGCACGGCACGCGAGCGCGGCTGGACCCGCCCGCCCTCCAGTACCCGGACTTCGCCCGCTGGCAGCATCAGCAGCTGGCCACCGCCGAACTGGACAACCACCTGAGGTACTGGGCGCAGCGGCTGGCCGACCTGCCCACCCTGGAACTGCCGGCCGATCGACCCCGGCCGACCACCGCGTCGTTCCGGGGTGCGCTGCTGGAGCAACCACTGGATCCGCAGCTGCACGCCGGGGTGCAGGCGTTGGCCAAGGAAACCGGCGCGAGCCCGTTCATGGTGCTGGTGGCGGCCTTCGCGGCGATGCTCGCCCGCTACACCGGCACCGACGACCTGGCCGTCGGCACCACCTTCAGCGGGCGCAGTCGCCCGGAGCTGGAGAGTGTGGTCGGGTTCTTCGCCAACATGGGGGTGCTGCGTCTGGACACCTCGGGCGACCCCACTTTCGCCACCCTGGTCGATCGGGCCCGGGACACCTGCCTGGGCGCGTGGGAGCACCAGGACGCCCCGTTCGAGCGGGTGGTGCAGCGACTCGCCCCACCCCGCGACCCGGGCCGCAACCCGCTGTTCCAGGTTGCCGTGCAGCTGCTGGACGGTTCCACCTGGGGCGGACCGACGCTGCCCGGCACCGACAGCACCCCGGTCGACCTGCGGCTGGACCGGTCCCGCTTCGACATGATGGTCAGCCTCGTCGACCACGGCGACCGGTACTCGGTGCTCACCGAGTACTCCACCGACCTGTTCGACGCCCGGCGGGTACGCGCCATGCTCGACCACGTCGCCCGGCTGCTCGACGCGGGCCTGGCCGACCCGGCTACGACGCTGTCGCGGTTGCCGATGCTCGACCCCGCCGAACGCGAGCGGGTCCTGGCCCTCGGCGCGGGCGAACGACGTGACGTGGCCCCGGCCACCGTCCACCAGCTGGTCCGGGCGCAGGCCGAACGCAACCCCGACGCGGTGGCCGTCCGGCACGGCGATCACGAGCTGACCTACCGGGAGCTGCTGGACCGGGCCGCGCGGCGGGCGGCCGGCCTGCGCGACGCGGGCCTGCGACCCGGCGACCGGGTGCCGGCGCTGCTGGACCGGGGCGTCGACGAGGTGCTGACGCCGCTGGCGATCTGGCACGCCGGTGGGGTGTACGTGCCGCTGGACACCGCCGCCCCGCCGAACCGGCTGCGCCGGATCCTGACCAACTGTGCCGCCCGGCTCGTGCTCACCCGCACCGAGCACGCCGCCGGGGTGCCGGAGGGCCCGTGGCGGACCCTCCTGCTCGACACCGGCGACCTGGACTCCGCCGCCGGTCTCGCCCCGGAGCCGTCCACCGGCCCGGACGACCTGGCGTACGTGCTGCACACCTCGGGCACGACGGGTGACCCGAAGGGTGTCCAGCTGCCGCACCGGGGTTTCGTCACCTACCTGGACTGGATGCGCGACCAGTGGCGCTGCGGGCCCGGTGACCGGGTGTTGCACGGCTGCGCGCCGGTGTTCGACCTGGCGGCGGGTGAGGTGCTGGCGGCGCTCACCTCCGGTGCCACGGTGGTGGTGATCGGCAAGGACCGGTTGCTCTCGCCGGGCGGTCTCGCCGAGGTCCTGGCGGCCGAACGGATCACGCACCTGTTCCTGACCCCGACCACGCTCGGTCTGGTCGAGGACGACACCGACCGGTTCGACGCGTTGCGGGAGGTGCTGGTCGGTGGCGAGGTCTGCCCCGCCGACCTGGTGACCCGGTGGGCGCGCCCGGGGCGGCGTCGGTTCGTCAACCTGTACGGCCCGACCGAGGCCACCGTGGGCTGCCTCGCCCACGACTGCACGGACTGGTCGGCAGCCACCCCACCGCCGATCGGCGCGACGATGCCGAACCGCCGCACCTACCTGGTCGACCGCTGGGACAACCCGGTGCCGGTCGGGGTGCCGGGGGAGATCCTGGTCGGTGGCGCGGCGCTGAGCACCGGCTACCTCAACGACGACGAGCTGACCGGACGCCGGTTCACCGCGGATCCGTTCGATCCGCAGGGACGGGTCTACCGCACCGGCGATCGTGGTCACTGGGACGCGCAGGGCCGGCTGCACTTCGGCGGCCGGCTGGACGGCCAGGTCAAGTTGCGCGGCCTACGCGTCGAACTCGACGAGATCGAGGCACTGCTGAGCCGGCACTCCGGGGTGGCCCGCGCCGCCGCGACCGTGGTCCGCGACGGCAACGGGGTGCAGCGGCTCGTCGGGTACGTGGTGGACGCCGCCGAGCCGGCCAGCGACGCGGACCTGCGCACGCACCTGAGCACGGAGCTGCCCGCCCACCTGGTGCCCGGCCGGTTCGTCCGACTGCCCGCCCTGCCGTTGACCACCAGCGGCAAGGTCAACCGGCGGGCGCTGCCGGCACCGGAGGCGGCGGACACCGACGACACCGGCGCGGCCCCCACCACCGGTGCCGAGCGCCAGGTCGCGGAGATCTTCGCGGAGGTGCTGGGGGTGGCGCGGGTGGGCGCGGAGACATCCTTCTTCGACCTCGGTGGGCACTCGTTGCAGGCGGCGCACGTGCTGGCCCGCATCGCCGGACGGATCGGCACGTCGGTGTCGCTCAAGCAGTTCTACGCCACCCCGACCGTCCGAGCGGTGGCCCGGTTCGTCGAGCACGGGCCGGTGGTGGACGCCTCGCCACTCGTCACGCTCAAGGCCACCGGTTCGCGCCCCCGGCTCTACTGCCCGCACGCGGTTTCCGGCTCGCCGTACTGGTACCTGCCGCTGAGCCGGGCCCTGCATCCGGAGCAGCCGGTGGACGGCTTCGAGGCGCCGGGACTGGAGGGCGGCATCGAGCCGGTCGACGACCTGGTGATGCTCGCCGGGCGGTACGTCGCCGCGCTGCGCGAGCGGCAGCCGCACGGGCCGTACCTGCTCGCCGGCTGGTCGATGGGGGGCTTCCTCTGCTTCGAGATGGCCCGGCAGCTCGCCGCCGTGGGTGCCGCACCGGACCTCGTGGTGATGATCGACTCCAATGAGCCCGGCCCGTTGCCGCTGCCGAGCGAGCGACAGGTGATGGAGACCTTCGTCGCCGACCTGGCCGGGCTCTCCGCGGCACCGGCACCGCCGCTGGACGCCGAGGTGGTCGACGCGGCCGACCCGATCGCGGCGCTCACCGGGTTCCTGGTCCGGCACGGATTGATCCCGTCGGACGTGCGGGCCGACTTCGTCGCCAACCGGTACGCGGTGTTCCGCGCCAACATGCGGGCCATCTACGGCTACCAGCCGGCACCGTACGCCGGCCGGACGGTGCTGGTGCAGGCGGAGCGGGAGGCCAGCCGCGCGGCGTGGCGCCGGTGGAGTCCGGCGATGGAGGTGGTGACGCTGCCGGGCGACCACTACTCGATGTGGTCCCCGCAGCACCTGCCCGCGCTGGCAGCCCTCATCGACGGCCAGGTGGCACGGGTGCTCGACCTCGGCTGACCGGCACCGGGGCCCGCCCAGACCATCGGCTGGGCGGGCCCCGGGCGAGCATCGTCACCGGCGGCGAGCCCGGTCACCTCGGTGCGGAACGCGCTCCGGTCGGCGCGGACGACTCCTCGACCGGGCCCGTGGCCGGCTCGACCTCGACCTCACCGGGAGGTGGGTTGCCCGGCGCCGCCACGGCCTCGACCTGCTCGGCGGCGTCGCCGTTCGGCGCCGTCCCGGCCGACACCCGGGTGGACAGCCGCCAGGTCCGGTAGGCCAGCAGGAATCCCAGCATCAGCAGACCGGCGTCGACCCAGAGGCTGCGGCTCAACCCCAGCGCGGAACGGCTCGGGTCGTTCTCGGCGGTCGCCAGGTAGACGCCGCCGACGACGACCACGCTCACCACGCTGGCCAGCAGCGTTCCGGTCGAGACCAGGGCGGACAGGGCGGCGGCGTAGCGGGGGCCCACGGTCGCGGCCGTCTGCTCCACGAGCGTGCTGAAACCGGCCGCCATCCCCGCGCCGGCGAGCAGCAGCAGCGCCGACACCACCGCGATCGGCCAGCCGCCGGCCACCACGACCGCGAGTGCGGCCAGGGCCAGGGCGAACACCAGCAGGCCGGCGACCGGTAGCGGGCGGTGGAAACGTTTCGGCAGCCGCGTCCAGGTGAGGCTGACGGCCGCGAAACCCACGGGGTACGGGATGAACATCAACCCGGCCTGCAACGGTGTGTAGCCCAGCCCGTTCTGCACGTGCAGGGTGAGCGGAAACAGCACCCCGGCGAAGGCGAAGTTGAGGATGCAGCAGGCCAGCAGTCCCGACTTGACGCCTCGCGGTCGCAGCGCGTCGATCTCCAGCACGGGTTGTCCGCCCCGGGCGCCCAGCCGCAGCTCGTACCGGACGAAGAGGACGAGCCCGGCCGTGCCGGCGGCGATGCTGGCCAGTGCCCACGCGGGCCAGCCCTGTTCCCGCCCGAAGACCAGCGGTGCTACCACCGCGCCCATCGAGACGGCGAGCAGCAGGATGCCGACGATGTCGGGCCGGAACCGCGAGCTGGGCGTGTGCCCCGGCAGGTAACGCGGCGCCGCCGCCAGCAGGGCCAGCCCGATCGGCACGTTGACCAGGAACGCGGCCCGCCAGCCGCTGCCCAGCACGTCGGCGCTGACGATCACGCCGCCGGCGATCTGACCGGCGGCAACTCCGAGCGCCAGCACCATCGAGTAGAGCCCGATGGCGCGGGCCCGGGCCGACCCGGTGAAGACGATCTGGATCACCGAGAGCACCTGCGGCACCATCATGGCCCCGAACGCCCCCTGCAGCAGGCGGGCGGCGACCAGCGTGCCCGCGGTCGGGGCGATCCCGCAGAGCAGCGAGCTGGCGGTGAAGCCGGTCAGCCCGACCATGAACAGCCGCCGGTGCCCCACGTCGCCGCCGAGTCGCGCGCCGGTGACCACGAGCACCGCGAACATGAGCGTGTATCCGGACAGGATCAGTTGCAGAACGGCGCCGGAGGTCTGCAGGTCATCCTTGATGGTCTTGGTGGCCACGGCGACGATGGAGTTGTCCATCGTCGCCATGACCTGTGCCACCAGGAGGATGAGCAGCACCAGCCGGGCGCCCCGTGGTCGACCTTCGTCCTCAGTGGCCATCGACACTCCTCGCTCTTTCTGGTTGTCACGCCCGTTGCCGTGGTAGAGGCTTCCGTGCCGACAGTGGTTGCGCAACTACGTGCGGCTGGGTGTCGCGGGCGTGCGGGCATCCCGCGGATCGTCGTCGTCGGAGACCGCCGGCCGGGTCGCCGGCACACCGTTGCCGGTCGCCGACCACGCCACCGACGCCGGGCTTTCGGTGTCGGTGGGGCCGGTGCCTGGCGCGGGACCGGTCCGGGACACCGGCACGGTGCCGACGCCGCGACGCGCGAGCGGCCCGACCGAGGCACCCAACTCCGGCCCGAACACCAGCAGCAGGACGGTGGCGGCCAGGCACAGCACACCCAGTGCGATGGCCGGCGCGACGAGCCCGCCGCCGAGGGAGAGAATCAGCAGCATGGCGGACGGTCCGAGGATGCCACCGACCTTCGTGGCCGCCCCGGCGAAGCCGGAGCCGGTGGCCCGCATCGCGGTCGGGTAGATCTCGGCGCTGTACGGCAGCAGCATCGCGTTGACCGCGGACAACGACAGCACCAGCAGGCCGATGGAGGCCAGCAGCAGCACCGTCCCGCCGCTGTCGGTGGTCCAAAGGGCCACTCCGCCGAGCCCGACCGCGGTTATCGCGATGAACAGCGCCAGCGCGCGGCGGCCGCTCCAGGCCGCGTAGAGCAGCACGACCAGCGCGAGGGCCGGGGTGGAGTAGAGCGCCGAGTCGGCCAGCAGCCCGCTCGCGACACCGCCGGCCAGGCCAGCCTCGCGCAGCTGCGCGGGCAGCATCACCAGGAAGCCGAAGTTCACCAGGCCCCAGACGACACCGACCACGCCGATCACCGATGTCACGACCGGATACGCCCGCAGCATCGCCCCCACGCCGGGACGCGTCGCGGCGGCGGCGGCGTCGGCGGCCGGGGGCGTGGCACCCAGGTGGGACCCGTAGCGGCGGAGCACCGCCTCCGCCTCGGTACGCCGTCCGGCGCGCAGCAGGTACAGCGGCGACTCGGGGATCAACGGCGCCATCAGCAACAGCAGCAGCCCGGAGGGCAGCCCGATCAACCAGAGTGCGCGCCAGGTCAGCGCCGGCTCCAGGTGGCGTGCCGCCTCGCTGGCCGCCAGGTAGCCGCCGAGGCCACCGATCCCACCGACGGTCACCGCCACCCAGCCGCGGTGCCGGCGTGGGGTCAGCTCGGCGATCAGCGTGAACACCAGGGGCAACAGGCCACCGGCGGAGGTGCCCATCGTGAAGCACATGACGAGGTTCCACTCGAAGGTGGGCATGGCCCCGCACGCCGAGGTCGCGATGAACAGCAGGGTGGCCAGGAGCAGGGCGGTCCGTCGACCGTACCGGTCGCCGAGCAGGCCCCAGACGACCGACCCGACCGCGGTGCCGGTGAGGGCCACCAGGGGCAGGATCGAGACCGATTCGAGGGACATGCCGTACTCGTCGCTCATGCCGGGCATGACGAAGCCGAGGGTCAGCGGCTTCATGATGTCGACCACCAAGGCGATGGTCAGCACCGCGCAGGTGATCCAGTACGCGGGTCGCAGCCGCCCGTGCTCGATCGACTCCACGGTGACGCTCGCGGAGTCCGGTCGTCGGACCCCCGCGAACAGCGCCCGCCCGGCCACCACCAGGCCGACGACGAGCAGCAGCATGCCGAGGATCATCGTCGGCGTCCACATGTCCATCGGCTCGCCGGGGCTCATGCCCTCCATGCCCGGCATGCTCTCCATGTCGTCCATGCCGTCCATGTCGTCCATGCCGGGCTCGGCCGACCCCATCCGGGCATGGTCGATCATCATCTTCACGTCGGGCAGTTGGAACAGCACGCCGGCCGTCACCAACGCCACGCCGAGCAGGAATCCGAGTGTCCCGCGGTGTTTCGCGGGTGTTGTGTCGGCAGTGCGGGATTCGGGCATGGATGACCGACCTCCGAGCTGTCCCGAGACGAGAAGAACGTCGGCGAATTGGCGACCACCGAAATCTACAAGGGTGCTTCCCGGGTGACAACCGTCAATTATATGACTCATTTCGGTAAGTGGTTATGAATTGCTGCCTCCGGGCGGCTCACCCTGTTTGCTACCGATTTGGTGGGCTCTGATCGGTCAGTCAGCCGACGGGCGTTGCCCGATCGCCCTGTGGGATGTTAGGCTCACCCTAAGTGATCAACTGGCCGGCGTCGGTACTCCCCAATGGGCCGCTTGCCATCGCCTTTCGGCAGCTCAATGCCGTTGTGGCGGATCGTTGGTCGCGGGTGACGCGCACCGCGTCGTCGGATCCGCCAGGCGGTGGCGCTGTCCGCGCCAGGCCGGCGCGGCGCAGCGGCCGACCCGACTTCAGCAATTAACCGAGCGTATTGTTCCGTGAATTGCTGGCAATCTCTCCGTAACGCTCCGGGCCGCACGGAAATGCTAGGATCGGAAGCGATGCCCGCCGCCCATCGCCTTTCAACTGAGGTCGACGGCGGGCTGGATCGGGCGTGAGCTGCGCCGTTTCTCGAATCGGTATCCGACTACCCGTACGCGACCGCGACCCCGGCACGCGCCGACCGGCCCGGATCGATCCCCTCGGTCACTGTCGGTGCCGTAGATGTGCCCCATGTGGACCGGTCGGCCCGATCCGGCCCGTGTTGTGCCAGCATGGACTACATGACCATCCAGTCCGACCCGATGGCGTCGACGGACGAGGTACGCGGTGAGCCGGCCGATGAGTTCGTCGGTGCCCTCGTCTCGCTGAGCCGGGTCATGGTGGCCGTCGCCATGCGGACGCTGGCGCGCATCGACGCCGACGTGACGCTCCAGCAGTTCCGGACGCTCGTGGTGCTGGTGCCCGGCCCGCAGCGGGTGATCGACCTGGCGAAGCTGCTCGGCGTGCAGTCGTCGACCGCCACCCGGATGTGCGACCGACTGGTCCGCAAGGGGCTGGTGGCACGGCACGAGCGGGTGGCGGACCGTCGGGCTGCCTGGGTCGGGCTGACCGTCGCCGGCAAGGAACTCGTCGGCCTGGGCATGCGAGCCCGACAACAGGAACTGGAGCGGATGCTGGCCGACCTGCGACCCGGCGACTCCGACGTCACCACCGGCGCGCTGGTGGCGGTACTGCGCGCCGCCGGTGAGCTCACCGACGGTGCCTGGTGGCGGCAGTGGGCGGATTCGGTGGTGGAGTGACGCGACGCCGTCGGTCCCGAGTGGCCGGCGCAGCCGTGGGCCGACCGGCGGCGCGGCCGGGTTCAGACGGTGACGCAGCCGGGGTCAGACGGTGACGCGGCTGGCCGCACGGCGGCGGGCCATGGGCATCGACGGCACCTCGGCGGCCGGACGCGGTAGGTCGGACGGTGTCACGTCGATCGGCGACACGCCGGCCGAGACGGCGTCCTGTGACGCCGCGTTCCGCAATTGATCGAGGGCGGCGTCGAGGCTGTCGAAGATCGGGAAAACCCCGTCGAGCTTCATCGTGTGCAGCACGGTGCGGATGAACCTCGACGGCGCGGCGAGGCACAGCCGCCCGCCACGCTCGCGTACGTCGCGGTGCGCCCGGACGAGCATGCCCAGGCCGAGCGAGTCGATGACCTGCACCTGGGTCAGGTCCACCACCACCGTCCCGGCCACGTCGAACGCGCCGCGCAGCGCGGCCCGCAGCGCGTCGCCGGTGTCCTGGTCTCCGCCGTCGGCGGGCACCACCACCGCCGCCTCGGCGAGGCCCGATCCAGCCCGGTCGCCGTCACCGAGGGAGCTGCCCGGCGGCAGCGCGCTGCACCGGGGGCAGCGGTGCGGGCCGGTGGCGAACGGCGACCCGCTCCACCCGTGGTCGGAGACCAGCGTCCAGACGACCTCGGCGTCGGGCAGCACGCAGGCGGTGCCGGTGGTGGTGTCTCCACAGACGTCGCAGATCAGGGTCATCAGGTTGTCGTCCGGTACGACGGTCATCCTGCTTCCTCTCCGGTACCCCGGCCGGTCGGCCGCGGTGCGGGACTCGGGGCGGGGGCGGGTGAGGCACCCTCGCCGTACGGACTCCTCACAGGGAGTCGGAGCGTTCCTTGCCGGTGGTGGCGACCACGATCACCACCGCGACCGCGGCGAGCCCGGCCTGCACGACCAGGCCCAGGATGCTGAACCCCTGTACGCCGGCGAGCCAGGCGGTGATGGCACCGAGCAACGAGGCGACGGCACCGATGGTCATGGTGAGCCACAGCGGCGCACCCGGGCGGCCGGGCAGGACCAGCCGGCCGAGCGCGCCGACGGCGAGGCCGACGGCGAGGGCCGTGACGATCCCGGCGCTGGTCATGCTGCTCCTCGTGCTCGCGGTCAGATGCGTCGGCTGCGGTGTGTCAGGTGCGCACGGTGACGGCGGCGCGGCCGTACGCGGCAGCGCGCGGGACCGTACCCGGTGCCGGTGTCCCGTCGGCCGGCGGGACACCCGGCGCGGCGGTGATCGCCTCGGCGACCGGGGCCGAGGCGGCGTCGGTGTGCACCGGCAGGATCTGGTCCAGCCGGGCGGTCTGCAGGATGCGGGTGATGCGCGGGTTCGGGTTGCGGACGGCCAGCACACCACCGGCACGGACCATCCGGCGGTGCACGTCGAGCAGCAGACCGATGGCGGCGGCGTCGATGTGCCGGCAACCCGCCAGGTCGATCACGACCTGACCGGGACGCAGGGCCAGGAGCTGATCGAGGACCGCGCCGGTCTCCGGCAGGCAGCTCAGATCGAACTCGGTGATGGACACCTCCACCAGCGGCACCGAGCACTCGGGGCGTCGTGGTGCGGTCACGGCCAAGGCCCCCTCTCCTGCGGTCTCCGAGTGGCTCTCACCCTGCCCAGCGGGGTTGGCGGCCACCGCGCGGACGGATGACAGTTGCGTGACAAAACCCCCTGTTGTCGATCGTGGTTGGCCCGGCGGTCAGGGCTTGGGGATGATTCCGGTATGACAGCGGTACTGGTGATCGAGGACGACGACCGGATCCGGTTGGCGTTGCTGCTCGCTCTGGAGGACGAGGGCTACGAGGCCCGGGGAGCGGCCACCGCCGAGGAGGGGCTGCGCACGCAGCGCCGGGATCCCGCCGACTACGTCCTGGTCGACCTGATGCTGCCCGGCATCGACGGCTTCGAGGGCATCCGCCAGTTGCGCCGCGACGACGACGTGCCGATCGTCGTGGTCAGCGCCCGCGACGACACCCACGACATCGTCGCCGCCCTCGAGGCCGGCGCCGACGACTACGTGGTCAAGCCGGTGGCGATCAAGGAACTGACCGCTCGGCTGCGCGCCCTGCGCCGACGCGGGCGCACCACGACCGCGTCGGACGGCCCGCAGCCGGTGCCGGTGCTCGCCTTCGGTGACCTGGAGGTGAGCCCCGAGGCGGGGGAGGTGCGCCGCGCCGGTGAGCCGGTCGCGGTCACCCGCACCGAGTTCCGGCTGCTGTGCGAGCTGGCCGAACACGCCGGCCGGGTGCTCTCCCGGCAGCAGCTGCTCAGCCGGGTCTGGGGGTACGACAGCGGCGACGAACGGCTTGTCGACGTGCACGTCGGTCGGCTGCGCCAGAAGATCGAAGCCGATCCGGCCAACCCCCGACACCTGGTGACGCTGCGCGGGCTGGGTTACAAACTGCAACGATGAGACGCCTCGGACTGCGTGCCCGGGTCACCGCCGCGTTCGCGGTCGGTGCGTTGCTGCTGTCCGCCTCGATGGCCCTGGTGTCGTACGAGCTGACCCGCCGCACCCTGCTCGACGAGCGGGAACGCACCGTGCTGCGGGCGGCGTACTACGACGCGGCGGTGGTCCGCGCCGGGCTCGACACCGACAACCCGGACGTCGCGGAGGCGTTGCGGGCGTTGGACACCGGCACCGGACGGCGACCCCTGGTGCTGCTCGACGGCGAGTGGTACGCCCGCAGCGCCGACAACGGGCTCACCACGATCGTTCCGGCCCGGCTTCAGGACCTGGTCGCGGCGGGGGAGCCGGCGGTGCAGCGGGTACGCGTCAACGACACCCCGGTGATGCTGGTCGGCGTGCCGCTGTCCGAGTCGACCGCCTTCTACGAGATCGCCTCGCTGCGGGAACTGGAACAGACCTTCCAGGTGCTGGCGCTGGCGCTCACCGCGGTCGCGATCATGATCGCCGGGTCCGGGGCGGCCCTCGGCTGGTACGCCACCCGACACGGGCTGCGTCCGCTGACCGCCGTCGCCGACGCCGCCGAGCGGATCGCGGCCGGCGACTTCACCACCCGCCTCGCCCCCGACACCGACCCCGACCTGACCCGTCTGTCCACCTCCTTCAACCGGATGGTCGACGAGTTGGCCGGGCGGATCGACCGGGACCGGCGCTTCGCCGCCGACGTCAGTCACGAACTGCGGTCGCCGTTGCAGACCCTCGCCGCCGCCGCGAGTGTGCTGTCCCGGCGCCGGGAGAACCAGGACGAGCGGACCGCCACCGCGGCCCGGCTCGTCGCCGACGAGATCGACCGTTTTCAGCAACTGGTCAACGACCTGCTGGACCTGGCCCGTGGTGACCAGCCGGTGCACCGGGAGTCGGTGGACCTGCCCGAGCTGGCCCGGCAGGCGTGCCGGGACCGGGACCTGCCGGAGTCGATGGTGCAGCTGGCGGCGGGGACGCCACCCGGGTGGCGGGTGGACCGTCGCCGGGTCGCCCAGGTGTTGGCCAACCTGCTGGACAACGCCGAGCGGTACGGTGCGGGACCGGTCGCGGTGCGGCTGTCCCACGACGCGGACACGGGCGTGATCGAGGTCGACGACGAGGGCCCGGGAGTGCCGATGGAGGACCGCGAGGCGATCTTCGACCGTTTCGTCCGGGGGCGGGCGGCCAACTACCGTGGTGGCGGCGACGGCACCGGCCTGGGCCTGGCCCTGGTGGCCCAGCACGCCGCCGCGCACGGCGGAGACGCGTCGGTCAGCGACCGCCCGGAGGGCGGTGCCCGGTTCCGGGTAACCCTGCCCGGGAGCCTGCCATGACCCGCCCCGGCACCGTCCAGGCCACGCGGATGGGCGCGATCGCGGCGATCGTCGCCGTGCTCGCCCTGCTCGGGGCGTGCGGAGTGCCGGCCGAGGATCGACCCCGCGCGGTCACCCCGCCGCCGGTTCCCTTCCCGGCGACCGCCTCGGCCGCGCCGACGGCGGCGGAGACCGGCGCGGTGACCGAGGTGCTCTATTTCGCCCGCGACGAACGCCTGGTGCCGGTGATCCGCCGGGCCGACCAGGTGCCCGCACTCGACGCGCAGCTGCGGGCGCTGCTGGCCGGGCCGACCCCGACCGAGCGCGACGACGGACTGACCAGTGCCCTGCCGGGAGCCTTCACCAGCGCGGTGGTCGAGCTGGTCGACGGGTTGGCCCGGGTCACCGTCGGGCTGACGGCGGTGGACACCGGCCGCAGCGACGGCCGGCTGGCGTACGGTCAGATCGTCTGCACGCTCACCGCCCGCACCGATGTCACGGCGGTGCTGTTCCTGGAAGGCGGCACGCCGCTGAGCGTCCCCCGGGCGGACGGCTCGCTGTCGTCGGGACCGCTCACCGCTGCCGACTACGCCGTGTTGATCAATCCGCGCTGATCAGAGACAGACACCCGACGCACGCGCAGCGCGACGACTCGTATCCTTTCCGCGAACCGTCGTGCCGACGACCGGAAAGGACTTGGTGTGAACGACCGGGCCGAGACGTTGGAGTTCCAGGCCGAAGCGCGTCAGCTGCTCCGGCTGATGGTCCACTCGATCTACTCGAACAAGGACGTCTTCCTCCGCGAGTTGATCTCGAACGCCTCAGACGCGCTGGACAAGCTGCGCCTGGCGTCGATGGTCGACAAGGACCTCGCCGTCGACACCGGCGACCTGCACATCGCCATCGAGGTCGACCGGGACGCCCGCACCCTCACCGTGCGGGACAACGGCATCGGCATGAGCCGCGACGAGGTGGTCTCCGTCATCGGCACCATCGCCAAGTCCGGCACCGCGGAGCTGCTGCGGCAGCTGCGGGAGGCCAAGGACGCCGGCGCCTCACAGGAGCTGATCGGTCAGTTCGGCGTCGGCTTCTACGCCGCGTTCATGGTCGCCGAGCGGGTCGAGCTGGTCACCCGGCGGGCCGGCGAGACCGGTGGTACCCGCTGGGAGTCCACCGGCGAGGGCACCTACACCATCACCGAGCTGGACGACGCCCCCCAGGGCACGGCGGTGACCCTGCACCTCAAGCCCGCCGACGCCGAGGACAACCTGCACGACTACACCGCCGAGTGGACGATCCGGGGGATCGTCAAGCGCTACTCCGACTTCATCGCCCACCCGATCCGGATGACCGTCGAGCGGCCCGGCACCGACGACGCCCCCGCCACCACCGAGACGGTGACCCTCAACTCGATGAAGGCGCTGTGGGCCCGCCCGCGCGGTGAGGTCGAGCCCACCGAGTACCACGAGTTCTACAAGCATGTCAGCCACGACTGGGCGGACCCGCTGGAGACCATCCACATGCGGGGGGAGGGGACCTTCGAGTACGAGGCGCTGCTGTTCATCCCCACCCACGCGCCGCTCGACCTGTTCTCCCCCCAGGGCCGCCGAGGGGTGCAGCTCTACGTCAAGCGCGTGTTCATCATGGACGACTGCGACGCGCTGATGCCCAACTACCTGCGGTTCGTCAAGGGTGTGGTGGACGCCCACGACCTGTCGCTGAACATCTCCCGGGAGATCCTCCAGCAGGACCGCCAGATCCGCGCCGTCCGCCGTCGCCTGGTCAAGAAGATCCTCGCCACGGTCAAGGATCTCAAGACCGAGCAGCCGGAGCGCTACCGCACCTTCTGGACCGAGTTCGGGCCGGTGGTCAAGGAAGGTCTGCTGGAGGACACCGACAACCAGGACACCCTGCTGGAGATCCTCTCGGTGGCCTCCACCAACGACCCGGCCGAGCAGACCGACCTGGCCGGCTACGTGGAACGCATGCGCGAGGGCCAGCAGGACATCTACTACGCCACCGGCGAGAACCGGACCACCATCGAGAACTCCCCGCACATGGAGGCGTTCCGCGCCAAGGGCTACGAGGTGCTGCTGCTCACCGACCCGGTCGACGAGGTCTGGGTGGAGCGGGTCGGCAGCTACGCGGGCAAGACGCTGCGTTCGGTCGCCAAGGGGCAGGTCGACCTGGACACCGAGCAGGAGCGCACCGAGGCCGAAGCCGAACGGGAGCGGCAGCGCACCGAGTACGCCGACCTGCTCGGCTGGATGGGCGAGGTGTTGGCCGACAACGTCAAGGAGGTCCGGCTGTCGTCGCGGCTGACCACCTCGCCGGCCTGCGTGGTCGGCGACGCGCACGACCTCACGCCCACCCTGGAGAAGATGTACCGCGCGATGGGGCAGGAGGTGCCGAAGGTCAAGCGGATCCTGGAGATCAACCCGACCCATCCGCTGGTCACCGGCCTGCGCAAGGCGCACGAGCAGGGCGCCACCGGCGACTCCCTGGCGGAGACCGCCGAGCTGCTCTACGGCACCGCGCTGCTCGCCGAGGGCGGTGACCTGACCGACCCGTCGCGGTTCGCCCGGATCCTCGCCGACCGCCTCGCCCGCACCCTGTAGTCGCACCGGCTGTCGGAATCGCGCCCGCTGCCGGGATCGAGTTGGCTCGGACGCCACTCGATCCCGGCAGCGGGCATGACCGTGGCGGTGGGCGTCAGGAACCTGTCGGGGCTGCGGCTCGTTCGAGACGTCGGGCGAATGTGCGTAGCCGGACCGGACCCGCCCGGCCCTCGGTGTGACCGTCGGCGGCCTATGGTGTGGCGATGTCCGAGCAATGGTCCCTGACCGTCGACTGCGCGCGCCCGAGCGAGTTGGCCGCGTTCTGGTGCCTCGCGCTGGGGTACGTCCCGGCCGCCCCACCAGAAGGGTTCGCCACCTGGGAGGCATGGCGGACCCATTTCAAGGTTCCCGAGGACGAGTGGGACGACGGCGCCTTCATCGAGGACCCGAACGGCGCCCGGCCCGGTGTGTCGTTCCTCAAGGTGCCTGAACCGAAGGTAGTCAAGAACCGCATGCACTTCGACATCCACGTCGGCGGCGGCCGGCAGGAGCCGTTCGAGCTGCGCTGGCCACGGGTCCAGGCGGTGATCGACAAGCTGGTGGCGGCGGGCGGCACCGTGCTCCGGGTGGACGAATCGGATGGTACGCCTGACCACGTGACGATGGCCGACCCAGAGGGCAACGAGTTCGACGTCCTTTAGGCCCCGTTCGGCCGGGCAGCTGGCCGCCTACGGCACGGCTGCGAGGCGAAAGCGGTCAGGAACCAAGGCGTGAAAGTGCGGGCCGACGGGTACCAATCGCCGACATGAGTGCGAGTGTGCTGGTGGATCCGGACCGGCCTGCGCCCGCAGTGGCGGTGGGCACCGTCGCGGTCGTGGCCCACCGGAAGAAGAACCTCGGTGGCGGCCTGGACGAGCTGCGCGCCGTCCTCGTCGGCGCGGGTGTCGAACACCTGCTCTGGTACGAGGTGCCCAAGAGTCGCAAGGCACCGAAGAAGGTCCGCAAGGCGCTCGACAAGGGTGCCGAACTGGTTTTCGTCTGGGGCGGCGACGGCATGGTCCAACGCTGCGCCGACACCCTCGCCGGATCCCGCGTACCGATGGCGATCCTGCCGGCCGGCACCGCCAACCTGTTCGCCACCAACCTGGGTATTCCCGAGGATCTGCGCGAGGCGGTCCGGATCGGCCTGCACGGGCGGCGCCGCCGGCTCGACCTGGGCAAGCTCAACGGTGAGCACTTCGCGGTGATGGCCGGTGCCGGTTTCGACGGTGACCTCATCCGTGAGGCCGACCGGGAGATGAAGGGGCGTCTCGGCCGGCTCGCCTACGTGTGGACCGGGCTGCGTCACGTGCGTGGCGAGCTGACCCGGACCCGGATCACCGTCGACGGTGCCCGGTGGTTCGACGGTGAGGCCAGTTGCGTGCTGTTCGGCAACGTCGGCACCATCACCGGCGGCATCCCGGCCTTCGACGACGCCCGCCCCGACAGCCGCGCGTTGGAGATCGGGGTCTCCACCGCCAGCGGTGCCGTCGACTGGGCCCGCGCCCTCGGCAAGATGGCCACCGGTCGGTCCGAGGACTCCAAGTTCGTGCGGATCACCCGGGGCCGCAAGGTCAAGGTCCGTTTCGCCGACGCCAAGACGTACGAGCTTGACGGCGGCGCCCGCGGCACGGCCCGGAAACTGAAGGTGCGCGCCGTGCCCGCCGCCCTGACCGTATGCTGCCCGGATCGGGACGCCGAGGACGCGCCGCAGTGAGCCCGGGCCGGCCGCCGTACATCCCGCCGACATCGGGTCGATGTCGCCTCACATCCGCGATCTGAGGACGTCGAACTCGCAGCCTGGTGCGGACGGGTCGAAGCCGTGTTCGATCAGCCAGCGGGACGCCAGCAGGCTGCGCAGCGACCACCAGGCGCGAATCACGTCCCGGTCGACGTCGGTGCCGTAACCGGCGAGAAGATCGTCGAGTCGTTCCTCGTGCCCGAGGGTCAGGATGGCCAGGTCGTACAGCGCGTCGCCGGGCGCCGCCTCGGACCAGTCGATCACACCGGTGACCTCGTCGCCGTCGGTGAAGATGTGGGTGATCTGCAGGTCGCCGTGCATGAACACCGGCGTCCACGGCCGAATCGCGGCCTCGGCGATCTCGCGGTTGCGCTCGACCAGGTCGGCGGGCAGGGCGCCGCTGTCGACGAGCCAGGCGCACTCGCGTTCGAGTTGCGCGTCCAGCCCGACGAGCTTCCTGCCGGCCCACGGAGGTGGTGGCGCGTCGTGCAGTTCCCGGATCACCGCGCCGGCCGTGGCCCACGCCGCCGGTGACGCGGGCGACGGCTCACCGAGACGGCCGAGCGCCCGGCCGGGTACGGCGGCGATCGCGAGGACCGGCGGCCTGCGCCACAGGACCTCGGGGGTCGGGACGGGCGCCAGCCGCATCGCCTCGACCTCGACATCGATGCGTGCCTGATCACTGTCGACCTTCAGGAACACGTCACCGACCCGCAGGGTCGCGCGCTCACTGTGGGCGACGACGACGGTGACCTCATCCACACCGGCCATTATCGAGGGTCGATCGACGATGTCGCTGCGGGCGTCCGGATGAAGCAGCCGGGTAGCTGGGACGGGGCTTGCCGCTGTCACTACAGTGTCCGCTGTGCGCGACGGACCTTCGCGGATAGTCGTCAGGGAATGCCGACAGCGGGACGTCGCCGCTCTGGAGGAGTCTGTACCCACCGGTCGGAACCGCTACCACGAGGCCCGCTATCGCCGTCAGAGCGAGGGCACCAGCACCTTTCTGATCGCCTACCTCAATGACGTTCCGGCTGGCTGCGGCGAGATCCTGTGGCAGGGAGCCAAAGAGTCGGATGTCCGTGGCCGGTTCCCCGAATGCCCGGAAATCAACGGCTTGACCGTTGCCGCCGACCATCGGTCTCAAGGCGTCGGAACGACGATCATCCGCGCCGCCGAGGAACTCGCGTTGCGGCGCGGCCACCACCGGATCGGGATGGGCGTCGGCGAGGACAACTCCCGGGCGGGTGCGCTCTACCTTCGGCTCGGTTACGAGGACACCGGCTACCGCTACCTCGACCGGTACCACTACATCGACGAGCGAGGCACCCGACACGAGGTCGCCGACCGCTGTCTGTTCCTGGTCAAGGAGCTTCGCGACGTTCCCAGGCGATGCCATCGGAGCCGATCGCGGCGTCCGATCACCGCCGGACAACCTGCCCTCTACCGCCCACAAGCCTGGACTGCGGCTCAGCGGGTGGCGAGGGCCGTCAGCCGGGACAGCAGTTCCGTACGGATGTCCCGCTGGCCCTCGTCCTCGGTCCGCAACCATGGGCATGCCACATCGAACGCCACCACCCGGCCGGTCGCGAACAGCCGCGCGCAGGCGCCCAGGACGGCATCCGCCGACGGGCCGTTCGGCGCCGGGTAACGCAGACCGGGCACCTCGTCCGAGTCGATGACATCCACGTCGATGTGCAGGACCAGCGGACCGGACGGCACGGTGTCCGCGGAAACCTCGGGGACCGGGATCCGGCGGGTCGCGCTGCCGGCCAGATACTCGATTTCGGCGGGATCCAGGTCCCGCGCGTCGACCAACACCGTGCGCTCCGCCGGCACCGGCCGCAACCCGATCACGTCGGCGTACCTGTCGGGATGTGCACCGTTCAGCAGCCGCAGCGAAAGACCGCCCAGATAGCCCGATGTGCTCGTCTGCACGGTGTGCACGTCACCGTGGGCGTCAAACCAGACAACCGCCGGGTCGACTCCCGCTCCCTGCACCCCGGCGACGGTGCCGCCGGCAACCATGCAGTCGCCGGAGACCACCACCGGTATGCCGCCGGCCGTCACCACCGGCGACACTGCCGCCGCAGTTGCGGAGCAGACTCCCGCCACGCGCCGCCAGGCATCCCCGTCGAGCACCTGTGACCGGACAGTGATGTCTGCCGACACCGGGATCTCGTCGTCCCGCAGCCGCTCATCTTGGTGGTAGGGCACCAGGATTGTCGTCACGCCCCACCCTATCCACGTTCCAAAATCCATTCCGAGCGGCGCTGCTACGTCTCCGGGTCGCGGGTGGGGCGGCTTCGGCGGTTCGCAGGTACTGCTCCAACCCGGCGACCAGCGCGCCAACGAACGCGAGTCATAGTCGAGGTCACCGGCTCGGCTGCGAACTGGGGTGCCTGGAGCCCTTCTCGCACTGACGCCGTCCGGCGTCTCGGCCCGCGACGTCAGCCCGGGGCGGCCGACACGGGGAAGGGGTGTGACGGTGTCCGGTCGCGCCGACGTCGCCAGGTCAGCGCGCAGGCGGTGAGGCAGCCGGCGGCGGCGAGGACCAGCGGTGGTCGGGGGCCGAGCAGCACGGCGGCGGCGCCGAGCGGCGTCGTCGCCGCGATCGGCCCGAACAAGACCGTGTTGGCGGTGGCGGCGACCCGGCCGAGCAGCGCGTCGGGGCTGTGTGTCTGGACGGCGGTGACGGCCGCGACGAGCGCCCACGGCAACCCCAGACCGGTCACCACCGACGCGGCGACGACCGCTGGCCACCAGGGCAGGCATCTGCCCAGGCAGCTGACGGCGAAGAGTCCGGCCCCGGCCAGGGCCACCGCCGTCGGGCCGAACCAGGCGATCATCCGGCCGACCACCAGTCCACCGGCGACCGAGCCGGCGCCCTGGGCGCTGAGCAGCACGCCCAGGAACGTTGCCGGCAGGCCGAGCGTGTCGGTGACGACGGCGTAGCCGGCGGCGGTGACGAAGCCGGACATGCCGATGGCGACCCCGGCCAGCACGACCGGTCGTCGGATGGACGGGGAGCCGAACAGGACGGCCAGGCCGGCTCGGACTCCCCGGTTCCGGGGCGGCCGGCGGCGGCGTGCGGGTCAGGCGCAGCGCCGCGTAGCCGGCTGCGGCGAGGGCCGGCAGGACGGCGGCGAGCAGGGCGACCAGCTGACCACCCTGCCAGGTGTACAGGCCGGCACCGGCCAGCGGGGCGACCAGCGACGCCCTCCTGGGCGCTGGAGCGCCACCCGTTGACCCGTCCGAGGTGGACAGCCGACAGTGCGGCCGGCAGCAGGGCGCTCTCGCCCGCGTCGATCAGGACGTACGCGATGCCGTAGACCGTGGCCACGCAGAACAGCAGCCACACCTGGCCGGGGCCACGCACCGCCAGCAGGGTGGGCAGGGTGGCGGTGAGGGTCAGGTTGGCCGCGACGACGACCGGGCGTCGGGGCAGCCGGTCGACGACAGCGCCGAGCCACGGGCCGGCGAGGGTGGGCGCGTAGGCGCAGAGGCCGGCGAGCGCAGCCAGACCGGGGGAGTCGGTGAGGTCGAGAATCCAGATGCCGGTGACCAGGGCCATCGCGCTGCCGCCGAGGCCGGACAGCAGCGACACCGCCACGAACAGGACCGCGTTGCGCCGCATGGGCCCTCCGGAAACGAGTCAGGGAGGCTCACAGCGTCCATTCTTGAGTTACTTCGAGGCAATACTCCGGGTAGATGTCAACGCCGCGTTGACAATGCCTCGGCGAGGTGGCGGGCGACGGCGCGTACCGGGGCGGGTAGTTCGGGATCGTTGGTCGGTAGGTCGGCGCGGATCCGGTTGGCCAGGTCGTACAGGCCGCCGGGCTCGGCCTCCAGGGCGAGCATCGTGGTACGGCGGGTCAACGCGGCCCGGTCGAAGCGGGCATCCCAGCGACGGTCGGCGTCGATCCAACGCCGCAGGTCGATGAGGAGGCCGCGTAACACGGCGACCTCGGCCGGCCAGCCCCGGTCCGCCGCCGCTCGACGGGCCGCACGTGCGGCGGCCAGGCGCTGGCGGCGCTGCTCGGCGGCCTGCCGGCTGGCCAGGCCGAGGGCCCGGCCACCTGGGCCCAGGTCGCACCGGCCAGCCGGGCACGGTCGATGAGATCGAGTTCGGTCTCGTCGAGCCGGTCCCGCGCGGCCGGGACGCCGGCCAGTTGATCGAGCGGGTCACCCACGCGTCAACGCTACATTGACAGCAACCCGGTCCGGTCGGTCAGCCGCCGGAGGTGCTGGCCTTCGGCGACATGACCAACGATCTGCTGGGCGGTCGGTCGCTCAGGCGGCTGCGGACTCGTGGCGGGACCGCTCCGTCGACCAGGTCGACCGGGCAGCCGGGGCTGCCCAGGCGCCTTCCTGCGGGGCGGCGGATGCCGACGTCTCGTCGGCCGTGCCGCCCTGGGCGAGGTTCAGTGCCCGCTGGGCCTGCTGCCACGGCTCGCACGGCCAGTTCTGGCCGGCGCACAGCAGGTGGGTGCAGCCACCGTCCTCGCCCGGTGCGTGCGCGTCGGCGACGTCCAGGGCGAGCCGCCACAGCAGCGGGTCGGTGACCCCGGCCGGACGGTCGGCGGTCTGGTGGTGCCGGTCGGTGGCGTTCTCGGACACGCGTGATCCCCCTCGTAGTCGAGCCTCACGCTCTTGATCTCCAGTCTGCACGCAGGTCAAACACGAGTTCCGCGACGGTCGGGCGAGGTGGGCGTGGTCACCGGGGGCGGGGCCGCCGATGATTGACAGATCCCTATCTGTGGGCGAAGGATGTCGGCATCTCGATCACTCCTACGACCCGGATGCGCGACGCTGCGTAATCGGCGATGCGGGCAGCGTCGACCGCCGAGCGCGTCGCCGTGGCTGTCCCGCAGGCTGGGCGGCCCGGTGGATCCGCGCTGAACCCGCTGCCTCCGTGCCGCGCGCCGAGAAGAGGGGCGACCGCCTCATGTCGAAGGTCCTTACGGGCTTGCGCTGGCGACCCCAGCTGCCCGCCGCCACCGCACTGGCCGCCTTCGCGGCCGTGCTGCTGCTTGTCAATCCCGCTGCGGCGATCGTGCCGCAGGCCGCCGCGCCGGTGACCGCGCCCGCCGACCTCGGCCGGCTCGCCGACGAGCGGGCCAGCGTGGTCGAGGTGATCCTGGCCGACAACGCCGAGCTGGACGCTCTGGTGGCCACCGGCGTCGACCTCGACCATCACATCACCCACACCGGGGACGGCATCGTCGTGCACGCCGTGGTGACCGGCAACGAGGTCACCACGCTGACCCGGGCCGGCTTCACCTTCGGCAAGGTGCTGCACACACCGCAGGACGCGGCTCAGCGGGTGGCCGAGCGGGAGGCGACAATCGCCGCCCACCTGGCCGAGAACCGGGAGTACGCGGCCGCCGCCGACTTCTCCGCCCGGTCCACAGTCTCCGACGTCAGGATCATCCGGGCGGACTACTACACCTCCGGCGACACGCAGGTCCTCTCGGTCGAGGCGAAGTGGGCGCAGGGACAGGCCGACGCCAGCCCGTTGACCGTCGAGCGGGACAGCGGGCCGGGCACCGAGATCGGCTCCGGTGGCACCCAGACCATCTCCCGGTTCGTCGACGCCGGCGTCTACCTCTACCACCGGGGCGCGGCGCAGGTCAGCAGCCGTCCGGCGTACGTGCGGATCACCAGTCCGAGCGGTGACGTGGCGGTGGCCAAGGTCAACGAGTGGCTGCCCATCCCGCCGAAGGACCCCGAGGGGCCGGGCTACATGAAGGACTTCGTGGCCAGCTACCTGACCCCCACCGAGCTGTACGACCGGATCAAGGCACTGTCCGCGCAGTACCCGAAGATCTCGGAGATCGTCGAGTTGCCGTACCGGACCAACGGCTACCGGCGTAAGGCGCAGGCGGTGCTCGGCACCGTCGACGCCAGTCGGGTCGCGGTCGACTCGCTGGCCTGGGGTCACCAGGGCGGCAACGACATCTCCGTCGAACTCGCCGATCCCGGTACTGCCGACGCACCCCTGGCGGTGACCGTCACCGGCACCGCAGTCCGCGTCGACCTCGCCACCGACGGCAGCGGCACCGTCACCAGCACCGCCGAGCAGGTCGTCGCCGCGCTCAACGCGCAGGCGGGGACGCTGCTGACCGCGTACACCTATCGGGGCAGCCCGGGCACCGGGGTGGTCGCGCCGGTCGCGCGGACCGCGCTCTCCGACGGCCTCGCCGCGCCGGCATCGGTCTCCCGCGACCCGCACCCGGTGTACGCCATCCGCATCGGCAAGCACCGCGACGGCTCCCGGCTCGGAGTGCTGGCGTACGCCCAGGAGCACGCCCGGGAGTGGGTGCCGCCGCTGGTCACCATCGAGACCGCCGAGCGGCTGCTGCGCAACTACGCGCACGACCGCAAGACCCGCGACCTGGTGGACAACCTCGACATCTGGATCGCTCCGTCGATCAACCCGGACGGCGGGCACTACTCCTTCTACGACTTCAACTCCCAGCGCAAGAACATGACCAACCACTGCGCCCCGCAGGCGCCGGCGGACTTCCTCGGCCGCAACTCGTGGGGCGTGGACAACAACCGCAACTACACCGAGTACAGCCTGTTCGACGGGTACGCGGGCGCGTCGACCAGCTGCACCAGCGGCACGTACGCCGGCCCGGGCGAGCTGTCCGAGCCGGAGAACCGCAACGTCGACTGGCTGGCCTCCCGACCGAACATCAGGTTCTCGATGAACCTGCACTCGTCCGGCAACTACTTCATGTGGTCGCCCGGCTCGTACGCCCTCCCCGGCCGGGTCTCGGCACCGCGGCCGACGCTGGCCGAGGAGTCGCTGTTCTGGGGCGCGTCGTCGCGGATCCTGACCGCCATCAAGCGGCACCGCAACCTGGCCGTCACCCCGGCCCGGACCGGCCCGATCGCCGACGTGCTCTACTCGGCGGCCGGCAACTCCGGAGACATGCTCTGGTACAAGTACGGCATCTACGCCTGGAACTTCGAGGTCGGCACCTCGTTCCAGCCGGACTGGCAGGAGGCGCACGCCGAGACGATGGAGTTCGCCAACGGCCTGACCGAGATGCTGCGGGTGGCCCGGGACTTCGACACGGACCGGAAGCGACCGAGAAGCTCGCTGTCGGTGCGGGCGAGCGCCACCCCGGGCATGGTGGACGTCACCTTCTCCACCAGCGAACCGGCGGCCGTGTTCTACACCCTCGACCGGAGCCGACCCACCTACGCCTCCACGCTCTACGGCTCGGCCGGCATCCGGGAGGGCGGTGAGACGCTCACCATCCCCGTCGGCACGACCGTGCACTGGTTCTCCGTGGACGCGGCCGGCAACGTGGAGCGCAACTACAAGCCCGACGGCCGGGGCAGCAACCACAACAAGCAGAAGGTCAAGGCACCGAAGCGCTGACCGACGGGCCTTCCGCGGGCCGTGGGTGCCCGGCCAATCGCCGGCACCCACGGCTTGACCTTGACAGAGTGACAAGGTCTTCACTGTGTCGAGGAGGTGATCCGGATGAACACGTCACAGGAGGCCACGCAGACGGCACGGATACTGCGTGGGCTGGCGCACGGCGATGCGTCGGTGCGGCTGCGGGCCGCGCTGGCGGCCGGCACGACCCCCGACCCGCAGTTGATCGACAAGCTGGTGGAGCGCTGCGCGGTCGAGCCCGACTTCTCCGTACGCGAGATGCTCACCTGGGCCCTCACCCGGCACCCGGCCGCACTGACCGTCCCCGGGCTCGTGGCGGAGCTGCGCTCGGAAACCGCACAGGCCCGCAGCCAGGCGTTGCACACCCTGTCCAAGATCGGGGACCGGCGGGCGTGGCCGGCGATCACGCGGGCGCTGCTGACCGACACCGACGACGAGGTGGCCCGCAGCGCCTGGCGGGCGGCGGTGGTGCTGGCACCCGACGGAGACCGGCCGGCGCTGGCCGCCGTGCTGGCGACCCAGCTCGGGCGCGGCGGACGGGAGACGGGGTTGAGCCTCAGCCGGGCACTCGTCGCGCTCGGCGAGGTGATCACTCCGGTCCTGGACGCGGCCGGGACGCATCCCGACCCCGGCGTGCGGCAGCACGCGATCGCCACGCAACGCCTGCTCGACGACCCGGACGCCGGCTTCGAGTTCGCGATCGAGGAGGCCAAGCGCGTGGTGGCCCTCGGCGAGAACGACCGGATCCGGTGACCGACGGTGCTGATCGGTGAGGTGGCCCGACGCTCCGGCGTCAGCGCCCGGATGCTCCGGCACTACGAGTCGCTCGGTCTGGTGGAGCCGACGGGCCGCAGCGGGGTCGGCTACCGGGAGTACTCGAGCGACGACATCCGGAGGATCTTCCACATCGAGAGCCTGCGGTCGCTGGGGCTGTCGCTGCGGGAGGTGAGGCGGGCGCTCGACGATCCCGCCTTCACCCCCGCGCAGCTCGTGGCAGACCTGATCCAGCAGACCCGGGAGCGGATAGCGGCGCAGACGGAGCTGCTCACCCGGCTGCGGCGGATCGGGGCCGCGCAACCCGCCGACTGGGCGGACGTGCTCCAGGTCGTCGCCCTGCTGCAGGCGCTCGGCTCCGAGAACGCCGGGCACCGTCAGCACGCCGCCCTGTCCTCGACCGGTGACCCGACGATGCCGGCGGAGGCACTCGTCGAGGCGGTGTTGGGCGAGTCGGACCCGAACGTCGCCGGTGCGCTGCGCTGGGCGCTGGCGCAGTCGGCCGGCGATGTGGCGGCCCTGCTGGCGGTGGGCCTCGACGCACCCGACGCCGAGGTACGCAAACGCGCCGTCCGGTCCATCGCCGAGATCCCCGACGGTGCCGCGACCGTGCTGCTGCGGGACGCCCTCGCCCACCCCGACCCCGTCGTCCGCAGGTACGCGGCCCTCGCGCTGGGGGCACGTGGCGTGTCCGAGGCGATCCCGACCCTGATCGAGATGATCGTCGAGGAGACAAACGAGGCCGACGCGGCCGACGCCCTGACCGCGCTGGCCGGTGACCCCGCGCTGGCGGACCAGATCGCCACCCGGCTCGTCGAGCGCCTCACCGACAGCGGCGTCGGGCCGCCGGTACGCAGCCGGCTGACGCAGGCGCTCGCCGACATCCCGGGGGCCACGGCCACCCGGGCCCTCACCGAGCTGTCCGAGGACGCGGACCGCACCGTCGCGGCCACCGCCAGGTACGTGCTCACCCTGCGCGACGGACGATAGCGGGATCCGGCGCGATCCGTCCGTACGGTCAGGTCGACAGCGTCGGCACACCGGGCCGACCGGCTGGTGACGGGACCCCGGCCCATCGAGGGCCGCCGACCGCCATGATGGGACGGTGAAGATCCTGTCCATCCAGTCCTCGGTCGCCTACGGCCACGTCGGCAACTCGGCGGCGGTGTTCCCGCTGCAACGGCTCGGCCACGAGGTCTGGCCGGTGCTGACCGTGCACTTCTCCAACCACACCGGCTACGGCGCGTGGCGCGGACCGCTGCTGGCCCCCACCGACGTCGCCGAGGTGATCGCCGGCATCGCCGACCGTGGGGTGCTCGGTGACGCCGACGCGGTGCTCTCCGGCTACCAGGGAGATCCGGCGATGGGCGCGGTGATCCTCGACGCGGTGACCCTGGTGAAGACCGCCAACCCCGACGCGCTCTACTGCTGCGACCCGGTGATGGGCGACGTCGGCCGGGGCATGTTCGTCCGGCCCGGCATCCCGGAGTACCTGCGCGACGTGGTGGTGCCCCGCGCCGACATCGTCACCCCGAACCAGTTCGAACTGGAGTTCCTCGCCGGCCGACCGACGAACACGATCGACGACCTGCTGGCCGCCGTCGACGCGGTACGCGCCACCGGCCCCCGGCACGTCCTGGTGACCAGCGTGCTGCACGGCGACCTGCCGGCGGACACACTGGAGGTGGTGGCCGTCTCGGACGCCGGTGCCTGGGCGGTGACCACCCCGCTGCTGCCGATCACCCCCAACGGCGGCGGCGACGTCACCGCCGCGCTGTACCTGGCGCACCTGTCCACGACCGGATCGCCGGCCACGGCGCTGGAACGCACCACCGCCTCGATCTTCGCGGTGCTGGAGGCCACCCTGGCGGCCGGCACTAGGGAACTCCAACTGGTCGCCGCCCAGACCGCGATCGCCGACCCACCGCCGAGGTTCCCCGCCCGCCGGCTGCGTTGACGCGGCCCGGAAGGGCGGGTCCGCGCCGCCGGCCGGCGACACTCAGGTGAGCCGCTGATCCGTGACGATCTCCACCGCGCACGTATTGTCACCGTCACTTTCGGTTGGTGCTGCTGTCGTCGGCCCCCGCTCAACACCGAAGATCATGCTCATGTTGATCCGGCAGCCCTTCCCGATGCCGAGGCCGGATTGTGCCGAGGCATCCGGACCGACCACGGCATAAGCTTGCCCGTGATGAGCGCTCCACCCCGCCGCGCCTCCGGTGACCTGCTGGTTCACCTGCGACGCGCCCGCGATCACATGGATCGCCACTACACCGAGGCGTTGGATCTCACCGCTGTCGCGGCTGTCGCCAGCGTCAGCAAGTACCACTTCCAGCGCCTGTTCACCGTCACCTACGGTTGCTCCCCGGCGGCGTACCTGTCGCGGCGGCGCATCGAGCGGGCCCAGGACCTGCTGCGGAGCACCAACCTGACGGTGACCGAGGTCTGCTACGCCGTCGGGTTCGCCAGTCTCGGCTCGTTCAGCAGCCGTTTCCGCGCCGTGGTCGGTGAGACACCGAGTGAGTTCCAGCGCCGCTGGGCGAGCAGCGGAGCGCCGCACATTCCCGGCTGTTTCGTCTTCATGTGGGGCCTCGCCGAACGACGTGGGTGACGCCGCAAGCCAGGAGAAGCCGGACGCCGCCGACCGTCTCCTAACCTGGTCCCATGATTACCAACGTCTCGTTGACCAGCGTGTTCGTCAAGGACATCGACGCCGCCAAGACGTTCTACGTCGACATTCTGGGTTTCGTCGAGGGCGTCGACATCACCCTCGGCGAGGGCTACCGGTGGTGCACCGTCAAGCACCCCAGCCAACCGGAACTGGAGGTGCACCTGACCCTTCCCGGGCCGCCGCTGACGCCGGAGGTGGCGGAGATGTTCCGTCGGGCGCAGGACGAGGGCAACCTGTTCGCCGTCGGCTTGGCCGTCGACGACTGCCGCAAGACCTACGATGACCTGCGGGCCAAGGGGGTCGACTTCATCCAGGAACCGGCGGATCGGCCGTACGGGGTGGAGGCCGTCGCGCGGGACAACTCGGGCAACTGGCTGGTCCTGGTCGAACAGCGGGAGTTCACCCCTGCGGACTTCGACTGAGTGAGCAGGTCCGACGACGTACGAGCCTCCGCATCGCCGGGGTGCCGTGCCGATCTGGTCGACTCGGCACCCCGGCGACTACCGCGGAGAAGGTTCGTCAGTACCGCAGATGGCGCAGGTAGCGGTAGCCGACCTCGGCGGTGCGCTGGGGCGTCACGTCCGGCGTGTCGTTCTCCACGATGTACTCCAGCACCGGGTGCTTCCGGAAGATCCGCGCGAAGTCGATCATCCCGGTGCCGAGGTCGGCCATGTCGCCGTCGGCGGCGTGCCGGTCCTTGACGTGGTACTGGAGCACCCGCTGCGGCGCGGCGCGGATCACGTCGAGAGTGAAGCCCTCAGGGTCGCGCACACCGTCGCCGGACTCGATGCCGCCGGTCACCGCCCAGTAGATGTCGATCTCCAGGTGGACGAGCCGGGGATCCAGTTCCTCGGTCAGCACGTCCCACGGCGTACGACCGCCGCCGAGGTCGATGGTGAACTCGTGGGCGTGGTTGTGGTAGCCGTAGCGCAGACCGGCCCGGGCCGCCGCGGCGGCCTCGACGTTCATTTGCTCCGCCCACCGTTTCCAGTCGTCGACGTTCTCCGAGTAGAGGTACGGCACCACCATGAACTTCTGACCCAGCGTCACCGCGTTGCGGATCTTCTCCTGCAGCGCGGCGGGAGTCTCGCTGATCCCGTCGTGGCTGGACGTGGCCTTGAGGCAGATGCTGTCCAGGAAGCGGCGCAGTTGGGCGGCGTTGCGGCCGAAGTAGCCGAGTGCCAGTTCCACCTTCGGGTAGCCGATCCGGGCGAGGTGCCGCAGGGTGGCGTCGTATCCCGGTTCGCCGTTCAGCGCGCCGCGGACCGTCCAGAGCTGGATGCTGATCAGCCCCGGCGGCACCCGCCGCCGACCGCCGTGCCCGTGCCCGGGGTCGTGTCCGTGACCCGGACCGTGCTTCGGACCGGCGGAGGCGGCGGTCGCGCCCACCCCCGCGGTGGCGAGGCCGACGCCGGCCATCGCGGCCATCGAGCCGCGTAGCAGGCCCCGCCGGTCGAGAACGGAACGCCGCAGCGCGGCCATCCCGTCGTATCCGTAACACATGATGACTCCTCTCGTGGTTCTACACGCCGGGTACGAGCACGACCTGGTCGGTCCCGGTCAGCGGCGGCAGTCCGTCGTCACCGGGGTCGGTGTAGGAGGCGACAAACACGGCGGACAGGTTGTCGGTGGCCGGGTCGTGCCCGGACGGGACAGTGGTCAGAATCGACCCGGTGCAGCCGTTGGCGGTGGTCTGCGGATGCCCGTGGTCGTCGTGACCGAGGATGTAGGTCACGCTGACCCGGGCACAGTCGACCGACTGGTCGTCGGTGACCCGTACTTCGTACCGGATGGTGTCGCCGAAGGCGAAGGGTTGGCCCTCGGCCGGCGCGACCAGCTCGACCACCGGCACGGCGTTGCCGACCACGACCCGCACCGAGGCGGACGCCGAGCGTCCCTTCCGGTCGGTAACCTTCAGCGTCGCCTCGTAGCTGCCGTTCTCGCGGTAGGTGAACGTCGGGTTCGTCGACCGCGAGTCGACCCGGTCGTCGTCGTCGAGGTACCACTCGTACCGCAGGCGGTCGCCGTCCGGATCGGTGGTGCCCTCGCTGGAGAACTCCACGGTCAGCGGGGCCAGGCCGGCGGTGTGGCTGGCCGAGACCACCGGGATCGGGCTGCGGTTGCCGTCCCGACCGATGAAGTCGATCCGGGCCACCTGAGCCTCCGGGTTCTCGCTGAAGAATCCGTCGCCGTACTCGAGGACGTAGAGCGCGCCGTCGGGGCCGAACTCCAGGTCCATCGGGTTGTCGAAGACGACCGAGGGCAGCACCGGCTCGATGCCGTCGAGCGTGTCGCGCCGGTCCAGCTGGAACGCCTTGACGTAGTCGCGGGTCCACTCGTAGAACAGCGGCTTGCCGTCGTAGTACGCCGGCCACGCCACCGGGTTGCGGCCCCGGGTGGTGGAGCGGTCGAAGCGGTACGCGGGCCCGGCCATCGGGCCGATGCCGCCGGTGCCCAACTCGGGGAACTGCGCGGAGGCGTCGTAGCTGTACCACACGTCCGGCTGTTGCGTGGCGGGCAGCTTGCGCAGCCCGGTGTTGTTCGGTGACTCGTTGACCGGTGCCGTGCAGTCGAACTCCGCACCGGACTCCTCGGTGGCGAAGTCGTAGTCCCGGTACGGCAACTGCGGGGTGACGCAGTAGGGCCAGCCGTGGTTGCCGGCCTTGCGGGCCACGAACCACTTGCCGTGCCCGGCCGGTCCGCGCAGTGGGTCGGGCTGACCGGCGTCCGGGGAGTAGTCGGCGACGTACAGATCGCCGGTCTTGCGGTCCAGTTCGATCCGGAACGGGTTACGCAGCCCCATCAGGTAGATCTCCGGCCGGGTGCCCCGGGTGCCGGGCTTGAACAGGTTCCCCTTCGGGACGGTGTACCTGCCGTTGGCGCCGACCTTGATCCGCAGAATCTTGCCGCGCAGGTCGTTGGTGTTGGCGCTGGTGCGCTGCGCGTCGTACGCCGGGTTGCGGCCGGGCCGCTCGTCGATCGGGGTGTACCCGCCGGACTCGAACGGGTTCGTGTCGTCCCCGGTGGACAGGTACAGGTTGCCCTTCGCGTCGAAGACGATGTCTCCGCCGACGTGACAGCAGATGCCCCGGTTCACCGGCACGTCGATGATCCGCTGCTCGGTACGCAGGTCCAAGGTGTCCTTGACCAGCCGGAACCGGGACAGTCGGATGACCCCGTTGAACGGTGCGAGTTCCTCCTCGGTGCCCCAGGCGGGCGCGTCGCCCTCGTTGACGTCCGGGGTGGACGGGTCGTCGACCGGGGTGTCCATCGGCGGCGAGTAGTACAGGTAGACCCAGTTGTTGCCGCGCCGGCCGAAGCCCGGGTCGATGGCGACGTTCTGCAGGCCCTCCTCGTCGTGCTGGTAGACGTCGAGGGTGGCGGCAATCGTGTTGCGGCCGGTGTCGGGATTGTGCAACCACACCTCGCCGGCGCGGGTCACGTGCAGCACCCGACCGTCGGGTAGCACGGCCAGGTCCATCGGTTCGCCGGGACGGTCGTTGAGGGTGACCTTCTGGAAGGCCGTGTCGGGCGGGGGAGTGGTGGTGCCGGGCGCGGCCGTGGGGTTGGTCGGCGCGGCCATCGAGCTGGCGGGCGGGGCGACGAGCGTGATGGTCGTCAGACCGGCCACCGCGAGCGCGAGTCGTCTCTTCAACTGCCTCTCCTTGGTGTGAGGACGGGTCGGGCAGGTCGGGGACGTACGGGGTGCTGGGCTTCTCCTCCGGGTTTTGGGCAGCACCGAATGGCCCGTTGGACCGCCGGTGGGCGGCGCGGGCGCGGAAACTGAGGATTGGGGTAGGTGTCCGAGGGGCCGTCGGAGGTCACGAGCGTGGCGCTGGCCCCTGCGGCGGTTCACCCCGTCGTAACATCCGGGGTGAAGTTAACAAAAGCCATGTCGATGTGTCCATGGCTTCTGCCAGGTTAAATCGAACTTTCGGCCACGATGGCGAAAGGATCGTCCACACACGAAAAACCGCCCTCGGTCTCTGGGCGGCTCCGCAGCACCCGAGGGCGGTGCAGGTTGGACCGACGACTCAGCGTGGCCCTTCAGGCCACCGGCTCGGCGTCGCGGCCGCCTCGGACGGCGTACCGGTGCATCGTCACGCCCTGATCGAACGACGCCTGCTCGATCAGGTCCAGCTCGACCGGCTCGTCATGGTCGTCGAACAGCGGCCGGCCGGTACCGAGCACGACGGGGTGGGTGAAGAGCAGCAGTTCCTCGAGCAGCCCCGCCCGCAGCAGGTTGGTGGCCAGGGTGGCACCGCCGACCCCGATGTCACCGTCGGACTGCTCCCGTAGCAGAGCGAGCTGCCCGATCGCGTCGTCCCCACCGATGACCCGGGTGTGATGCCCGGCGTTGTCGCGGGTGCGAGAAACGAGCACCTTGGGCATCGAGGTCCAGATCTCGCCGTACTCCCGCAGGTATTCCGGCAGAGATTCGTCGTCGCGGGCGCCCGGCCAGAACGCCTCCATCGTCTCGTAGATCGTGCGGCCCTCGACCATGAGCGACATCGCCCGCGCCCGCCTGTTGAACTCCCGATGCAGCGACTCGCCGATGCGCATCCAGTCGCCACCGCCCTGCTCACCCGGGGCGCGCTCGATCCGCAGATCGACCGACACGTTCATCCAGTACACGAACCGACCCGACACGCTCTCTCCCAAGTGTTTGGCGATCTGCAACTGCTTCCGGCCCGACGCCAGGTTGTGTCGGAGCGTGGCTTCATCGAGGCGCGTCGAGCCGGGCGAGCAACGTCCGGGGTGCCACCGCCCGGTAACCGTCCTCGATGATCTCGGCCAGCTCGGCCTCGCCGATCCCGGTGTCGAGGCGTACGCCGACCCAACCGCGATGCCCCACGTAGGGCGGGCGGAAGTAGGTCCGCGGATTCTCCGCGATCAGCTCCTCTGCGGAGCCCGGCGGGGCGGCGCACCAGAGGTGGGCGAAGTCGTTTTGGTGGTGCCCGTCCGGCCAGACCATGACGAAGGACCTTTTGCCCCGGATGAACCAGGTCGGGGTGCCGTGGCTCAGTCGCTCGCTGACCTCGGGAAGACGCAGGCAGGCCCGCCGGACGATCGCCACCATGTCGGTCATCGGCCCACGCTAGGACACGGGTCTGACAAAACCTGGGAGCGCCGGAGGTTCGATCGGGAAGCCGGGCCGGGGCGGCACTTACCAGCCCGGCCGAAGTCGGCTGATGGTCCGACGGCGGTAGGGTTCGGCCCCGTGGAACACGAACCGAACGACCCCGGGCTGGCCGACCTCGTGCACCGGCTGCGCCGGTTCGCCGACGAGCGGGACTGGCAGCGGTTCCACACGCCGAAGAACCTGGCGATGGCCCTCGCCGGCGAGGTGGGCGAGTTGCTGGCCGAGTTGCAGTGGCTCACCCCGGAGGAATCCGCGCAGGTGATGGCCGATCCCGAGCACGGCGCACGGGTGCGCGCCGAGATCGGCGACGTCATGATCTACCTCGCCCGCCTGAGCGACATCCTGGGCATCGACCCGGTGGCCGCCGCCACCGACAAGTTGACGGAGGCGGCCCGGCGCTACCCGGTCGAACGGTCGTACGGCTCCGCGGCCAAGGCTCCATCGGCAGACAGCGCTGGTTAGCCGCGACCACCCTGAGGCCCCGAGCCAACTGAGGAATGCGCAGCAGGCCTACCCGCATCGGCCTACGGTCACCGGGATCGGTCCCAGGGACGGTGGGCGGCGCGTAGATGGATGACGAGGGTGTCGACCGGGATGCCCAGCACAGCGGCGAGCAGCGTCAGCGGCTCAGGGTGACCCTGCGCGGTCAGCTCGTCGAAGATCTCCAGCAGGACGCGCCGCCGGAACTCCTGCGCTTCCGGGCCGGCGGGCAGCGCGGCTATGCGACGCTGCACGTACCGCCGAGTGACGAGCTGGCACGGACCCTGCTCATCGGTTCGTTTCGGGTCGGGCAGGTCGGCGGGCGGTGATACCGGGCCGTGGTCGTTCGACATCCCGCTCCCAGTGATCGACGCGGTCAGCATGTGGTGTGCCAGTCGCGCAGGAACGCGTCGACCAGGTCGTAGGCCCGTGGGCGTACGTCGAAGACCTCGCCGAGCCGACGGCGCGCCATGTGCGACAGGGCGTCGGCCGTCTCGTTGAGCGCGTGGCCGGTGTGTGCCTTCACGTGCGTGAAGGACAGGTCAGGCCGCCGGGCCACGAGCTGTGCCAGGCGGACGAGGGTGGGCTGCGGCGACCACCGACGTGGAAGCAGGTCGTAACCGGCCGGCGTCTCCTCGGTCTGGCCGGCCTGCCAGCGGTGTAGGTACCGCAGGGCGGTGGTGCGCTCCCGCAGGGGAGCGGGGAGCAGGTCGAGGGTACGCAGGATCTCATCGGTACGCACGACGCCTCCTGACGTCTCGCGGGGGATGGGGAAGGGGCGCCGGAGCGAGACAGTGGGCTCGCCCCGGCACGGCGAAGCTGATGTCGCAGCCGGATCAGGTCGGCGAAATTGTCGAACTTTGGTCCGCTACGACTCGGAGATGTCGGCCACGACGGCGGTCAGCTTGTCGCTGGAGCGCTTCGTGCCGGCGCTCTCTTCCTCCTGTACCGAAGCGGAGTCACCGGTGACCTCAAGGGTGTTGATGATCGGGTCTTCGGCTCCGGTGACCTCGTAGGTGATCTCGTAGGTCTTCGACGGATCCAGTTCGCCGCCCAGATAGGTGACGTCGATCCGGTAGTTGATGTTGCATCCGGCGCTGCCGAAGCACTGCTTGCGTAGGATCTTCACGCCGAGCTTGAAGTCTTTCGTGGTGGGCGTGTGAAAGGCAGGGGCTGCGGTCGTGGGGGCAGCGGTGTGCGTTGCCGCGGTTTTCGTGGCGGCGGGGCTGCTCGGTGCGGCCGATGTCGAGCTGCTCACGCTGGCGGCCTGGTCACCGTTGCTGGCCGCGACACCACCGATGGCGATGCCGGCGGTGAGGGTGATGACCAGAGCCGCTCCGCCGAGAATCCAGGGCTGAGCGGTTGGACGCTTCGGCGGGCTGACGGCCTCAGCCACCGTGACTCCGGACCAGGATGACGCATCAGGGGCGGGCACCGGGCCGCCTGGCGGTGCGGCCGGAGACTGGTTCGCCTGCGGCGAATCGGTGGGCTGGTCGGGCGGTTTGGGCGCGGACGGATCGGTCATGGCGTACTCCCGATGTGAGCGGTGGAAGTTGTGCACAGTCGGGGCGGGCAGGGAGGCTCGCCCCGACACGGAGACAAGTCAGCTGAGCGAGACCTCGACGCCGCCGGAAAACGGCGAGTCGTGCAGCTCGAGCTTGGTGAGCTTGACCTTCTTCGGGATGTCGAAGACGAGGACGCCGGTCACCTGGTTGCCAGGGTTGATCTCCGCGAACAGGGTCTGCTGGTCCTCGTTGGCGTAGATCGCGGCCTCCGAGTCGGTGGAGTACTCGGTGCCGTCGGCGTCGTACGCCTTCTGACTGCTGTCGAGCAGCGTCTGCGGCTCCTTGCCGATGTTCTTGACGTTGACCGTCACCAGGCAGAACTGGCCCTGGGCCTTGTCGCCGAGCAGGTCGGAACCGACCTTGCGGACACCGCACTTGTTCGACTTCACCGTGAACTCGAACTTTCCGTCCCGAACGGCCTGGCCGATCTTCGCGGTCTTGGGCTTGTCCTCACTCTTGGCGGCGGTGTCGCCGTTGCCGGCGCTGCCGCCCTCGTCGGTAGCGCCGGCGCCGCAGCCCAACGCGATGAGGGCGGTGGCGAGCAGCGTGAACGTGGTGGTCTTGCGCATGAAGGAGCTCCGATTCTGGAGGGATGGCGTGGCTTCCGAGCGGAAGCGGTTCGTTGATGCCGCTGAATCACAGCAGCGGTCATCGTCCGAGCGCCAGCTAAAAGGCATCCGAAGGTTGGTAACCAGGGTTACCAAAAGGACGACTGTCGGAGACTCGGCGGGTCGCTTACTGTCGACCCGTCGCCTGACGAACGAGCGGGACGAGGAGGTGCCCCATGGTCGTTACAGATCTCATCTCGCTGCCCGAGATCGCCACCCTGGCTGGGGTGCGGCGTCCTGTGGTCACCACCTGGCGTCGCCGCTATCCGGCCTTTCCCACGCCGGCCCAGGTCGACCGTGGACGGCCATTGTTCAAGGCGCGTGAGGTGGTCGACTGGCTGGTCGACACCGGCCGGGCCGAGCGCCAGTCAATCGAGCCGGACCTCCGGCTTCACCTGCTCGCCGGCCTGACGCTCCGGGCCGCCTCGTCGACGGGGGTCGGCCGGCGCCGCACGCTCACTCCGCAGCAACTGGTGCCCGCCATCACCGCCCTGATCTGTCTGCATCACCTCGACGACGAGCCGCTGCACCCGAGCGGCTACACCGACCGGCAGGTGGTGGAGGCGCTTCGTGAGCGCGCCGTCGAGGTCGACTGGGACGACGAGCTGCTGCGATCGGAGATCGAGGCGCTGCCGACTGAGGCGGCCTGGCTGACCGAGGTGGTCGACGAGCTGATCGAGGCGGCGTGGGGCACCGCCCAGGCGTACGAGCGGGTGCTCGCCGCCCGGAACCGGTTCGCCGTGCCGCAGCTCTACGAGGCGGCGATCCTCCCGCAGTTGGCCCGTCTCATGGTCGGGCTCTCCGGCGTACGCGAGCACGCCGACCTGCACGGATTCGTGCAGGTGGCCGACCCGAGTGCCGGTGCCGGCGACCTGCTCATGGCCGCCCGCCAGGTGCTAGGCGAGCATGATCCGGTCATGTTCGCCGCCGAGGCCGACCCGCTGCTGGCCCGCCTGGCCCGCCGCCGGCTCGTCGTGCACGGCGTCTCACGGGGCAGGTGGCAGCTCGACATCGGCGCAGCCCGACAATCGGGCCCGGTCGCAGGCGACGCGCAGTTCATCCAGCTGCCCTACCAGTCGGCCGAGAGACGCACCGACCTCGATCCGTTTCCGGAACTGACCCACGTGGCCACCTCGCTCACGCCGGGGCAGACCGCGGTGGTGTTCGGCCCTGCGGAGCTGCTCGTCGGCGTGCTGCCGCCCTACAAGGCGGCGGCCCGCTCCCGGAACGAGCTGCTGACCACGAATCGGGTCGAAGCGGTCGTGCAGCTTCCCGGCGGCATGGTGCCCTTCCGGCCGGGCTACCAGACCGCCCTGTGGGTGCTCCGGCACGAGGAGGCACCGGAGTGGCAGGGTCGGGTGCTGCTGGCAGACGTCTCCGACCGGCCGCTCACCGACCGGGTGGCCGACGAACTGATCCTCGACGTGGCCACCTGGCGCCGGGAAGGTCACCGCCCGGAGCAGCACCTACGGGCGTACGCCAGCCAGGTGCGGATCGCGGACCTCATCGTGCCCCGACGCCCGTTGACCGCCCGCCGGCCGGCAACGTTGCGGGAGATGGTCCGCGACGGCCGGAGGACGGTCGCCGAGCTGGCCGAGCTGGAGGTGGACCTCAACCGGCTGGCCGGACCCCGCCCACAGGTCCGCACTCTCCTGGCCGCGCAGGACGACATCCAGCGAGCACCGACCAGGTCCATCGGCGCACTGGTCCGGGACGGTCACCTCGTTCTGCTCAACGGCAGCCGGATCGCGGACGCCGACGTCAGCGGTGACGGCCACTATCCGGTCGTCGGGCCACCGGAGCTGGCCGGGGCCACCCAGGTCGGGTCCCGACGGATCGACCGTGCCGTGTTCGCCCAGCGCTATCCACGCGCCCGGCTCACCGAAGCCGGTGACCTGCTGGTGACGATGACGCCCTGGCTGCGGGCGTACCACGACGCCGCAGGCACCTCGGTTGTCGACTATCCGACACGCGTGCTGCGCATCCTGCCGGACGGGGGTGAACGGTTCACCCCGCGAGTGCTGGAGGCCCTGCTCAACGCCGTACCCACGCAGCGGCCGGCCGGCGCGGTGCGCGCCGCGACCCGGCTGGCCGACCTGCAACTTCCCCTGCTTCCGCCCGCTGACGTGGCGCGGCTCGACGCGCTGCTGGCGGCCGTGGAGGAGCGCCGTAACCTGGCGCGCCGTGAGCTTGCCCTGCTCGACGAGATCGGTTGGCGGACGGTGGATGGGCTCACCGATGGCACCCTGACCACCACGCCGGGCCCGCCGCTGGCTGGACCACCCCAGGCTGACCAGCAAAACTGACCGCACCGCAGGAACGGATACGAGGAGCACCATGCCCCCCAGAAAGAGGGCGGCCGGGCAGAACGCACTGCCCGGCATGCCGACCATGGCCGACCTACGCGACACCCTCTGGAAGGCCGCCGACAAGCTCCGCGGCTCGATGGACGCCGCGCAGTACAAGGACTTCGTCCTGGGCCTGGTCTTCCTCAAGTACGTCTCCGACTCGTTCGAGGAGCGCCGCGACCAGATCAAGCAGGAGGTGCTCGACCAGGGCATCCCCGAGGCCCGGCTGGACGCCTTCCTCGACGACATCGACGAGTACGCCGGACACGGTGTCTTCTGGGTGCCGGAGGAGGCCCGCTGGATCCACCTCGCGGATCGGGCCAAGGGCGGCGAGATCGGGCTGCTGCTCGACAACGCCATGGACGTCATCATGAAGTCCAACCCGGCGCTGCAGGGCGTGCTGCCGAAGATCTTCAACCGGGACAACGTCGACCAGCGGCGGCTGGGTGAGCTGGTCGATCTGATCAGCGACGCCCGGTTCACCGGCCACGGCGACCGACCCGCCCGCGACGTGCTCGGCGAGGTGTACGAGTACTTCCTGGAGAAGTTCGCCCGGGCCGAGGGCAAGCGCGGCGGCGAGTTCTACACCCCGCGCAGCGTGGTCAAGCTGCTGGTCGAGATGCTGGAGCCGTACTCAGGGCGGGTCTACGACCCGTGCTGCGGGTCGGGCGGCATGTTCGTGCAGGCCGAGAAGTTCGTGCTCAACCACCGGGGCCGGCGCGACGACATCGCCGTCTACGGTCAGGAGTCCAACGAACGCACCTGGCGACTGGCGAAGATGAACCTCGCCATCCACGGCATCACCGGCAACCTCGGCCCGCGCTGGGAGGACACCTTCCACGCCGACAAGCACCCCGACCTGCGCGCCGACTTCATCCTGGCCAACCCGCCGTTCAACATGTCGGACTGGGCCCGGAGCGTCGAAGACCCGCGCTGGCGCTACGGCGTACCGCCGGCCAGCAACGCCAACTTCGCCTGGCTGCAGCACATCGTCTATAAGCTCGCCGAGCGGGGTGCGGCGGGCGTAGTGCTCGCCAACGGCTCGATGTCGTCAAAGCAGTCGGGCGAGGGCGAGATCCGCGCGGCGATGGTCGAGGCCGACCTGATCTCCTGCATGGTGGCGCTGCCCCCGCAGCTTTTCCGCACCACCCAGATCCCGGCCTGCCTGTGGTTCTTCGCCAAGGACAAGGGGCCGCAGGGCGCGAAGCGGCTCGCAGACCGGCGCGGCGAGGTGCTCTTCATCGACGCCCGCAACATGGGCACAATGGTCGACCGCACCGAGCGCATCCTGACCGACGAGGACGTCGCAAAGATCGCTAGCGTTTATCACGCTTGGCGGGGCATGGCATCCGCGCGAGTCCAGGATCAGAAGTACGAGGACGTGCTTGGCTTCTGCTACTCGGCGAGCATTAACCAAATCCGTGAGCACGACCACGTGCTTACCCCTGGCCGCTACGTCGGCGCGGCGGAGATTGATACTTCTGACGACGAGCCGATCGTCGACAAGATCGAACGCCTCAAGAAAGATCTGTTGGCCCACTTCGAAGAGTCCGCGCGGTCGGAGAGGGCTGTTCGCGTCCAGTTGGAGCGCCTCGATGCCTGACTTGATTTTAGGTGAATCTCTTGAGGTGCTAATTGACCATCGGGGAAAGACGCCGAGGAAGCTCGGTGGTGACTTCGTTAGGCAGGGCGTGCCGGTGGCCTCGGCGCTGTTGGTGAAAGACGGGCGGCTTGCGCTGGGAGAAGCTCGCTGTGTTACGGAGGAGATGTACGGCCGCTGGATGTCGGTCTCGCTAAAGCGTCATGATGTTCTTCTGACGTCTGAAGCTCCGCTTGGGAGAGTGGCTCTTGTTCCTGACGATTCCCCGTTGGTGTTGGGCCAGCGACTCTTCGGGCTGCGCGGGAAGGCTGGCGTCCTAGACAGCAGGTTCTTGTTCTATGCACTGCAGACAGATGCCGTTCAGTCTGAGCTGCGGGGGCGGGCGACCGGAACAACGGTCGCAGGCATCAGGCAGTCCGAGCTAGTTCGGGTTCGCATTCCTGCGCCGAGTTATCCCGAGCAGGTGGCGATTGCAGCCGTGCTGGGGGCGCTGGATGAAAAGATCGCGGTCAACGATCGGATCGTCGAAAATTCCTATGAACTTGTCCAGGCTCAATGGACGAAATCGGCACTCGGTGCGCGCAACTTCGTTCCTGTCTCTCAGCTGGCAGAGGTGAACAAGGGCTTGTCCTATAAGGGATCGGGTCTTGGTGGTAGTGTGCCCCTTGTGAATCTAGGCAACTTCAGCACGGACGGGCGATTCAAAGGATCGGCGCTAAAGTATTACGACGGAGAGTCGAAGGACCGTCATTGGGTCAGTCGCGGCGGCCTGCTTATGGCCAACACCGACCTTACCCAGCGCCGCGAGATTCTCGGTCAGCCGGCTCTAGCGATGACAGATGCCGAAAGAGCTCTTTTTACGCACCACGTATTCGCGATTCGCCCGCATGCTGGCGTCGAAGGCGATCTGCTCTGGCTGTACGGGGCATTCCGCGATCCTCTCTTCCGTGAACGCGCTATAACCTACGCCACCGGAACTACCGTTGTCGCGCTTCCGCGGGACGCAGTCCTAACCTATGAAGTGCCGTGGCCGGGGCAGAAAATTAGGCGAGACTGGAGCGACAAGGCCCAAGCGCTCATCGATGACACAGCCGCCCGCAGTGGCGAGAACCGGACTCTCTCACACCTACGCGATGCGCTGCTGCCCGGACTGATGTCGGGGGGGATTCGGGTTCGAGATGCCGAGAGTGCTGTGGAGGACGCGACATGAGTCGGGGAGGATCCGCGCTCTCGCATGACCTGACCGAAGCGCAGTGGGAGGCGCTTGCGCTGGATGCGTTGGGCGAGTTGGGCTGGGAGCCCGTACCCGGATCGTCACTTGCGCCCGGGACCGGCGAGCGTGAGTCGTGGGCGGAGCTGATTCTGCCTGGCCGGCTGCGCGACGCTGTCGCCCGGCTCAACCCGCAGCTCCCGCCCGCGCAGGTCGATGAGGCAGTCGCCTATGTGCTCAGCGCCCGCTCGCGGGACGCCCTGGCTGAGAATCGGCGGCTGCACGAGCTGATGGTCAAGGGCATTCGATCGATCCTTCACACCGACCAGCATGGTGCCGAGCACAACCCGACCGTTCGGCTGGTCGACTTCCGGAACGAGGCTGCCAACGACTACCTGGTCGCCGACCAGGTGACGGTGACCGAGGGCGACCACAAGCGACGGTTTGACGTCGTCTGTTACCTGAACGGGCTCCCGGTCGGGTTGGTCGAGCTGAAGAAGGCTGGTGACGCGTACGCCGATCTGCGGGGTGCCCATCGGCAGGTCGGCACCTACGTCGAGGAGTTGCCGCTGGCGTTCCGGGCCAATGTGGTCTGCGTTGTCTCGGACGGGATCACCGCGCGGTACGGCACCGCCTTCACGCCGTTCGAGCATTTCGCGCCGTGGAACGTCGACGACGCGGGCGAGCCGGTGCCGCAGCCGCCGAAGAGCGACGAGGATCTGGCGCTCAACCTGACGCTCTACGGCCTGTTCACTCCGCGCCGGTTCCTGGAATTGCTGCACGGCTATGTCGCCTTCGCCGAGGTAGGGGGAGGGCCGGTAAAGCGGATCGCGAAGCCGCATCAGTACTTCGCGGTGGAGAAAGCGGTTCGCAAGACCATCGAGGCGACCCGCAGCGACGGCAAGGCCGGCGTCGTGTGGCACACGCAGGGCTCCGGCAAGTCGATGGAGATGGAGTTCTACGCCCACCAGATCGCCACCCACCCGAGCATGGGCAACCCGACCATCGTCGTGATCACCGACCGGACCGACCTGGACGAGCAACTCCTGGAGGCGTTCGTCGCCAGCGAGCTGCTGCCGGAGCGGCCGGTGCAGGCGGTCACCCGGGAGAGCCTGCGCAACGAGCTGACTAACCGGCGTACCGGCGGGATCATCTTCACGACGTTGCAGAAGTTCGGGCGTACCCGGGACGAGCGGGACTCGGGCCGTAAGCATCCGCTGCTGTCGGACCGGCGCAACATCATCGTGGTCGTCGACGAGGCGCACCGCAGCCACTACGACAGCCTCGACGGCTACGCGCGGCACCTGCGCGACGCCCTGCCGCACGCGACGCTGATCGCCTTCACCGGTACGCCCATCTCTGAGGCCGACCGCGACACCCGGGCGGTGTTCGGCGACTACATCGATATCTACGACCTGACCCGGGCGGTCCAGGACGGCGCGACGGTCCGCGTCTACCACGAGAGCCGGCTCATCCCGGTGGACCTGCCGGCCGACATCGACCCCGAGACGATCGACGAGCGGGCCGACACGCTGACCGCCGGGCTGGACGACGCCGAGAAGGCGCGAATCCAGCGCACGGTCGCGGTGATGAACGCCGTCTACGGTGCGCCCCACCGGGTCGAGGCGCTGGCTGCTGATCTGGTCGAGCATTGGCAGGCCCGGTCCGAACAGATGCGCAAGTACATCGGCGGGCCCGGCAAGGGCATGATCGTGTGCGCGACGCGGGACATCTGCGCCCGCCTCTACGACGAGATGATCGCGCGGCTCCCCGAGGGCTGGCACTCCGACGCCGACGACCTCGGCAAGATCAAGGTTGTCTACACCGGTGGCCCGGACGACGAGCCGCACATCCGCAAGCACGTCCGGCGGCCCTCGCAGACGAAGGTGGTCCGTAACCGGGCGAAGAATCCCGATGACGAGCTGGAACTCATCATCGTCCAGTCCATGCTGCTCACCGGGTTCGACTCCCCGCCGCTGCACACGCTCTACCTCGACAAGCCGATGCGTGGCGCGGCGCTGATGCAGGCACTCGCGCGGGTCAACCGCACCTTCCGCGGCAAGCAGGATGGCCTGCTGGTGGGCTACGCCCCGATCACCCAGAGCCTGCACGAGGCGCTGGCCGAATACACCAAGAGCGACCAGGACAACAAGCCGGTCGGCCGGGACACCGATGAAGCCGTAGCCCGCATCCGGGATCTGCACGACGTGTTATGCGGGACGATCCTGGCCGGATACGACTGGCGCGGTGTGCTGACCTCCGGCGCCAAGAACGCCTTTACCAACGCCGTGCTCGGCACCATCGACCACCTGCGCGACCCAAGCCTGCCAGAAAACCAGCCTGAGCCCGGCGAGGCGACTCTCGCCCAACGTTTCCGGCAGGCCGCCGCCAGCCTCGACCGGCTCTATGCGCTCTGCGCCAGCAGCGGCGACATCAACGACCTCCGCGACGACATCGCCTTCTTCCAGGCCGTACGGGTGTGGATGGCCAAGTACGACGTGGAGGACCGCCGCTCGCGCGGCCTGCCCATCCCCGTCGAGGTGGCGCTCTACCTACGGGAACTCACCGCCGGCGTCATCGAGGCGGGCGGGGTCACCGACATCTATGCCGCCGCCGGCATCGACCGGCCCGATCTGTCCCACCTCGACGAGGCGTACCTGGCGAAGCTACGCGCCTCCAAGACACCGAACCTGGCGATCGAGGCGCTGCGGCGGGCCATCGAGCAGACCATGCGGAAGGTCACCCGGCACAACATCGTGCGGCAGGAGGCCTTCTCGGCCCGGCTGATCGAGTTGATGCGCCGCTACACCAACCAGAACCTGACCTCCGCCGAAATCATCGCCGAGCTGGTGGCGATGGCGAAGGAAGTCAGCGCGGAGGCCGACAGAGGTAAGCAGTTCAGCCCGGCGCTCACTGACGACGAGTTGGCGTTCTACGACGCGGTCGCCACGAACGAGTCGGCCGTGGCCGTGATGGGGGAGGGGCAACTCGCCGCCATCGCCCGGGACCTGGTGGCCTCCGTCCGCCGGTCCATCACCGTCGACTGGACCTCCCGCGACGACGTACGCGCCAAGCTCCGCTCCACCATCAAACGCCTGCTCGCCGTGCATGGGTACCCGCCGGACGCCGCCGAGGACGCCATCCGGCGAGTGCTTCAGCAGACCGAGACCTTCGCCGAGGAGTGGTCACCCGAGGCGTAGAGGGAGACCCGCTGCAGACATCGGGCCGGAGGATGAGCGGGCTATTGAACAGATAAGCAGATTTTCAGGAGGGGTTTGTGTACATCTTCGATGGGTTAACCGCCTCGGCTGCTATGCGAACACAGGCAGAGATCGACTCGGTGATTCGGCAGCTGGCCAAGAACGACGCCTACCAGCCGGTCCTTCGCTCTGCGGGCCGGGAATTGCTGCGTCTCACGGGCAGCAAATTACGCGCTAGTCAGGAGAGTAATTTGCTGCTAGCCGTATTGGGAGGCCCTCGCGCTACTCACTCGCCGGATACCCCCATGCTTGGCGAACTCTTTTTCCTGGACGGCTCAGCCATGATCGTTCAGCCTATGAGGTCTCGCCTTGCGATCGGTGAAGTTCGTGGCCACGAAAAGGATACAAAGCTTCCTGAATTTGCCGAGGAGTTGGGAAGGGCGGCTAAGGCTGCCTTGGATGGGCGACGTCTCCGTGGGATGTCCTTCGAGTGGTTGCCACTGACTCAGGACTGGCTGAGGGGCAATTCGGTTCATTACGGACCACGGAACCCGTTTGTCTCGCCTCGCTCGATTCGCAATAGGAGCGAGCTGAAGACGAAGCCGGCCGCTCTTTCGATGGACGACATGGAGGACGCGGCGCTTCTCGTGCGCCCGGAGCAACGCCTTTTCCTGCAACGACTAATCCAAGTCGGGAAGGCGCGTTCGGTCGATGCACGGCAGGACATCAGTGCAGAGACGGTTGAACCTCTTCTTGCTCGCGGGCTAGTCAACAAGGAATTCCTGGTAGTTTGTCGGAAGGATTCATCGACCCTCTGTACAGCGCAGTCTAAAGAAGAGATCGAGGGCGTTAAGTTTCGATGCTCGAACTGTGGTCGCGCATTCTCGGACGAGCATGTTCAAGAGATCTATGCCCCGGCTCCGCGCGCAAAGGAGCTGACAGATGGAAGTCATTGGATGACCCTCTGGATCACCCATCTACTGCTCACAGCCGGAGTTGAGATGAGCCAGATTGCCTGGGGTGCCACCGCAGGAGAGGACGAGCTTGACATCGTGGCGAGTATCAACGGCGTCACCGTCTTCTTCGAGCTGAAGGACAGGGAGTTCGGTCTAGGTGATGCTTATCCGTTTAGCTCTCGGGTTCAGCGCTACGGCGGCGACGTTGGGGTAATTCTGTCGATGGATAGGGTTGCGGAGGAGGTCGTGAAGTACTTGAACGAGCAGCGTGGGCCTACAATTCATGCCCTGGCGGGAATGGGAAAGATCGAGTCCGATCTGCGTAAGGTGTTGGAGGGCATCGCAGTCAACGCGGTCCTCTACTCCGTGTCAATGCTTACAGCTCGGAGTCGAGTTGACGTTAAGCCTCTATTGCAGGAGTGGATGAGGCACCGTGCTAGTCGCGCTCTTCCGTTCGGTGTGCCAAGCCTTTGACGCTATCGATGAAGGTCGGCCATGCAAGCCGGGCGAGGATGAGTGCGTGACCAGAAGGGTCCTTCGAGTCGCGGACGGCGACGATGCCGGGGAGGTTGGTCGCAACCTCGACGCAGGCGCCGCCGTTGTCGCCGCTGCGGGTGCTCTTGCGCCAGACGGCGCCGGTCAGGTCAGTCATGCCGGATCTCCCCGATGAGCCTTTTGATCATGTCCTTCGATTCTGCCTCGCCGAGGGCGAGCGCATCCAGTCCCCGCCAGACACGTTCGTATGCCGCGAGTTCATCCGGCTTGTCGAGGTAGAGCGCCCCGGTCAACGATTCGCTGTAGACGACGGACGGCTCCGGGGCGGTCCGACCGCCCTTGGTGGGAGGGAAGTCGAGAACCATGAAGGTGCCGGCCACTGCACCGGGCTGGGGGCCTGCTGCCAGCGGAAGCACCCTGACCGACACGTTCGGCAAACCCGACAGCCGGATGAGATGGTCGAGTTGGCCGCCCATGATCGCCGGACCGCCGACGCCGCGCCGGAGCACCGCCTCCGACAGGATCGACTCCAGGCGCGGCGCGGCGGGAAGTCGGCGGGTAAGCAGAGCTTGGCGCTGTATCCGCACCTCAACGGCCTGTTCTCGTTCCTCGTCGCTCATCATTCGCCCAAGGCGGATTAGTGCGTGTGCGTACTCCTTGGTCTGGAGGATGCCGGGGATCAGTGATTCGTCGTAGCCGCGCAGCCGCGAAGCGGCGGATTCCAGGCCGACGTACAGCTCGAACCAGCTCGGCACGGCGTCCCCGTAGGCGTGCCACCAGCCCTTGGATTTCGTCTCGACGGCCAGGCCGCGCATCGCCTCGGTCATCTCCGGGGACACCCCGTACAGCTCGCACATGGCCTTGACGTCGAGCACCCGGACGGAGCCCATGCCGCATTCGAGCCGCCAGATCTTCTGCCGGCTGTATTCCAGGGCTTCGGCGGCGGCGTCCAGTGTCACCCCGGCCTCGTTGCGGAACTGGCGCAGCAGCCGGCCGAGTTGCCGGCGCGGCACGGTCGATCCGATGTCTTCGGCCATTCGCACACTCCCTGGTTCCGGCTCGCAACACTGCGTCACCTTCTGCTGTAACGCTTATCGGTTCCGACGAAGAAAGTCAATGCACAAGCGCGAAAATCTGGCCTGGAACGTTGCTAATCCACTGCGGAGCGTTCCAGGATGGTCACAGCGCGGCGGCTGGCCGATTCCCCCCGGACGGCCGCCGCGTTCCGATCACACCGCCCCGCCCACCATGGAAAGGCGGCGACATGTCGACCTACCGCTCCACTGCGTACTCCGGGCTGTTGCCCTGGCAGGTGCGCGGGCATCGGTTCCGCCGCGTCTGGCGCGGACGCCGCGGCCTGGCCCCCGACGAGGTGTACGCGTTCCTCGATCGGGTTGCCGCCGAATTGGCCACCGTCCAGCAGGCGCTCGCGGAGAGTCACCGGGAGACCGCCCGAGTCAAGGCCGCGCTGCGTGACTGGCAGTCCGCGCGGGCCCGCGCCCGAGATGATGACCGATGACCTGCCGCCGTGGCGGCAGAGCGGCGGGCGACCTGTCCGCCACGGGACAGGGGCGCGGCATGGGTAGGCGGTGGAAGTGGTTCTTGCGGCCGGGGCCGATCGCGCTCGACCTGACTGGGCAGGCCGTGCCGGACGGGGACGTGCCGGGGCGGTTCCGGCGGGTGTCGGTCGAGCATGTAGTACCGGAGCTGCGGGTGACCTCGCGGTGCGACGGTGCGCTCGTCTACGAGCGGCCCGAGGAACGGCCGGCAGTGCCGTCGGCACGGAATCAGCGTGCGGGTCGTTACGAACCGGGCCGGCGGTGCCCCCGGGCGGACTGGGCCGACACGATCATCGTGCGCTGCCTGCGGACGTACTGGCGATGAACGTCTTCGACCTGTCGTGGCCGGCGACGATCGCGGCGAGGCAGCACACGAAGCCGGCCGACTGGATCGGGGTGAGTGACTCGTCGAGCAGCACCGCCCCGAGCAGCGCCGCCACCACCGGCGAGAGCAGGGTGAGCACCGCGACGGAGGTGACCGGCAGCGTGGCGATGCCCCGGAACCACAGGACGTAGGCGAGCAGGCCGCCGGGCAGGCCGAGCCAGAGGTAGCCGAGCGCGCTGCTGGCGTCGACCGCGGGCGGTGCCCCCTCGACCAGCAGCGTCACCGGCAGCAGGAACAGGCCGCCGGCCGTGAGCTGCCAGCCGGCGTACGCCGTGGGGCCCACGCCCTCCGGGCGCCCCCATCGCTTGGTGAGCGTCACCCCGACCGCCATCGCCCCGGCGCCGCCGAGGCCGGCCAGTAGTCCGACCACGTCGACGTCCGCGTCGGGACCGATGACCAGCAGCCCGACCCCCGCGACGCCGACGATTCCCCAGGCGAAGCTCCAGGTCGACGGGGGCTGGTGCAGCACGGTCACCGCCAGGACCGCCACGGCCAGCGGCTGCACCGCGCCCAGCGTGGCGGCCACTCCGCCGGGCAACCGTTCGGCGGCGACGAACAGCAGCGGCAGGAACACGCCGATGTTGAGCACGCCCAGCACCGCCGCCTTGAGCCACCACCTGCCGTGCGGCAGCGCCCGGCCGATGGCGAGTGCGGCAAGGCCCGCCGGCAGTGCCCGGATCAGCCCGGCGAAGAGCGGGTGGCCGGCCGGCAGCAGTTCGGTGGTGACCACGTACGTCGTGCCCCACACCGCCGGTGCGAAGGCGGTCGTGGCGGTGGCGGCCAGGCGACCCGTGGTCGGAGGGGGTACCGGATTTGTCACGTGAATCAGGATCGACGCGCCGAACCGATGAGTCCAACACATCCTTGTCAACCCAACCATCACGATTCACGATTGATGGATGGAGCTTCAGCAGCTGCGGTACGTGGTGGCCGTCGCCGAGACGCGGAACTTCACCCGTGCGGCCGAGCGCTGTCTGGTCGTCCAGTCCGCGCTCAGCCACCAGATCGCCCGCCTCGAACGGGAACTCGGCGCCCGCCTGTTCGACCGGACCAGCCGCCGGGTGCGGATGACCCCGGCCGGTGAGGCGTTCCTCCCGGCGGCCCGTCAGTGCCTGGACGCGGCCGAGCGGGCCGCCGCCGAGGTCGCCTCGGCGGTCGGGGAGATCCGGGGCCGACTCACCGTCGGCATGATTCCGACCGTCGCCGCTGTCGACATCCCGGCCGCGCTTGACGCCTTTCATCAGCGGTATCCGCACGTCCGTATCCGGCTGCGCGTCGGTGGCAGCGAACAGCTCATCGACCAGGTCAAGGAAGGTGCTGTCGACATCGGATTTCTCGGACTTCCGGTGACCGCCCGGCCCGAAGGGGTGGTCGCCCGACAGTTGGCGTACGACCGGTTGGTGGCCGTGGTCGCCCCCGAACATCCGCTTGCCGGGCAGGCCGAGGTCGACCTCGCTCGCCTGGCCACCGAGACGTTCGTGGACCTGCCGGCGGGATCGGCGGGGCGGGCCCAGTCCGACCAGGCGTTCGCCGCCGCCGGAGTGCACCGCGAGGTCGCCTTCGAGGTGAGTACCGTCGACTCGATGATGACCCGGCTCATCCGTCGGCAGCTCGGCATCGCCCTGCTGCCGTCGACCTTCGCGCCGCAGCTGCCGGGTGTGGTCACCATTCCGGTGCGGGACGCCCCGGCCCGGATCGAACACCTCGTCTGGAACCGGACCACCCTCACCCCGGCGGCGACGGCGTTCCTCAACGAGCTGGACGTCCCCGTCGCCGACGGCGAGAGCAGTGACCGCTGAGTGCGTCCGCGAAGCCGTGACCGAAGACCGGCTCCGCGATCAGATCGTGAGGGGGCGGTCCCGACGAGCGTCGGCCAGCACCTGCGCCCACCAGCGCAGTTCGGTCAGGCTCGCGGTCAGGCCACGGGAGAGCTCCGCGTCCGGAACGTAGCGACCATGATCGTCGAGCGACGTCCACGGTGCCCGCAGGCCCAGGGCCCGGCGGGTGGTCACCACGCTGAGTTCGGCGAGCACCCCGCGCAGGTGCTCGATCGCCGCGTATCCGCCGTGGACGCCGTAGGCCACGATCGTCGCCGGCTTGACCCGCCACTCGCCGTAGTGCCAGTCGATCAGACGTTTCAGCGAGGCGGGGTAGCTGTGGTTGTACTCCGGCGTGACGAACACGAACGCGTCGGCGGCGGCGATCCGGTCGGCGACCTCGCTCTTCGGCCCGCCGCCAGGGTAGAGGAGGCTGTCGTCGGGCAGCTCGACGTGGGCAACGTCGATCAGGTCGAGTTGCGCAGGGTCGAGCGCGCCGGCAGGGTCGAGTGCGGCGGCCACCCACTGGGCGATCGTCGGGCCCATCCGGTCCTTGCGGACGCTGCCCGAGATCACGGCCACCCGCTGGCCGGTGGCGGGGGAGAGGCTGCTGTGCTGGTCGGTCGAAATAGCCATGTCCGAGACCGTGCAGGTTCAACATATGTTGAAGTCAAGTCCTGGTGTGCCTACCCTGCGTTCATGACAGTGCTCACGGGTCCGCCTCGCACGTTCAGCGTCAGTGAGGTCGCCGTCGACAGCGGCGTCGCGCCGTCGGCCGTGCGGTTTTACGACAACCACGGGGTCATCAACGCGGTACGCACCGCCGGCAATCAACGTCGCTTCGACGGTTCCGCAGCGTGCCGGATCCAGGTCGCCAAACTCGCCCAGCGAGCTGGGCTGAGTGTCCGCGAGATCGCCGCACTCTTCGCCGGCCTGTCGGCCGACCCGACGCCCGACGAGTGGGCGGATGTCGCCCGTCGGCTGGTGACCGAGGTCGAGGAGCGGGTTCGCGACCTCAAGGCGCAGCTCGCGGCGATGGGGTCGGGCACCCGGCTGTGCGAGATCGGGCGGAACGATCCCGCGCGGTGATCGTTCCGCGAAGGTGGCAGTCGTCGCGGACTTGACTTCACCATATGTTGAACCCCGATCGTCGGGTGCATGAGTGATCTCCGAACTCCGGTCCCGTCGTCCGCCCAGCGGCTTGCCGCCCTCGTCGAGACGGCCACCATCGTCGGCCTCGGGACGAGTACCCGAGAGGCCACCGAGACCTTCCGGCTGGTCGAGGAAACCACCCACGAGTTGATTCGGCGCGGATTCCGGGTCGTCGCCCTGCTCGACAACCAGCGGGTGGGTGACCTCTACGACCGGTACGTCCGGGGCGCGGACCTCGACCTGGCCGCCGCGCTCCACCAGGCGTGGGGTCCGTGGCGGACGGTCGAGATGCGCGACGCGCTCGTCCGGCTGCGCCGGCACAACGAGCATCACCCGGACGATCCGGTACGCGTCATCGCCGTCAACGGACGACGTGCGCTGCCCGCCGACTACGAACGGGTCGTGGCGCTGCTCGCCCCGGCGGAACCCGCGACCGCGACGCGGATCGGCGAGATGTTCGACGTCATCCGTACCGCCCACGACAACGGTGAGCACGTCCAACGCCTGCACGGCACCCACCCCGGCGTGCCCTTCGTCGACCTCGCCCGCACCGCCCGCGACCTGGCCGCCCACCTGCCCGACAGCCCGGGACGTGACGAGGCGCTACGGCTCATCGAGGGGATCGTCGACTTCCACGCGCACGCCCTCGGCGCCGGGTACGACGCGGCAGCGGAGGAGCGCGCCGCCGCCGAGCGACTCCTCGATCACCAGCGGGTCAGCGGCGACCGGGTGGTGTTCTGGGAGGGCAGCGCCCACGTCGCGGCGCACGGCGCGACCATGCTGGGTGCCCATCTGCGGGCGGCCCTGGGCAGCGATTACGCGGCCGTCCACGTCACCTTCGGCCACGGCGGCATCCCCGGCCGGGACGTTCCGCGCCCCGTCGGAGCGTCACTGGACGCGGTGCTGCTCCAGGGCGGTGGTGCGCGGATCATCGACCTGCGTTCCGCCGTACCCGCCGACCTCGCGGACCGGCCCGGACGACCGTGGCGTACCCGACTGATCTCCGGTCTCTACCAGGCGGACCACGACGAGCAGCACTACTACGAGCTGCCCTCGCTGGCGGGCAGCTTCGACGCGATCGCCTTCGTCCCGACGGTCACCCCGATCCACCCCCTGCCGGGCTGAACCGACCCGTCGGACCCGGCCGGCTCCGCCACCAAGCGTTGCGCCGGCCGGCGGGTCCCGCTCAGACGGGCCGATGGTTGTTCGAGCTGCGTGCCCGCTGGATCAGGTTCTCCACCCACCGTTCGAACTTGCTGCTGCCGCCACCGAGCAGTCCGGCGAGATCGTCCTCGGTGACCCCGCCACGGGATGCCAGCGACTCGACCATCGTCCGCAGCCGGCGATGATCGTCGTCCTCCGTCGCGGTCACGCCGACCACGCCGGCCCCGAGGTGACGTTGCAGGTCCTGGAGAATGTCCATCATCTGCGGCAGGGTCTCGATGACCTGGGACAGACCGGCCTCGTGCGGGCTGGACGAGCCGCGCAGCTCCTGCAGGGTGAGGGCGACCGACATCGGGGTGACGATGTCCGCCTCGCTGCCGATGGCGTCGATGGCCCGGCCGAGCTGCTCCTTGGCGGCGTGCACGCTGTCCAGGTCGGTGTGGTCGACCAGGATCGTCCGCATGCCGTGCACGTCGAAGGGCAGTTGCTGGTCCTTCGCCATCAACTGGACGAACGGTTTACGCAGGGCGTGCCGGACCGCCAACTCGTAGAAGACGTTGGCGTTCTGGTCGGTCAGGTCGGCGATCACCAGGTCGTTGCGGATGATGCGGTCCAGCACCTGGGAGGTGATCAGACCGGCCCGTTCGATCTCGTCGCCACGGATCGCGACGAAGCCACGCGCCTCCACCACCGGGCGGATCACGTGCTTGAGGATCTGGTCGCTGCGTCTGCGGATGTCCGAGTCCTCCGGACCGATCGGGGCGATCACGAAACATTCACGACGCGTAGGCTGCTCGCTGTCCTCCCCCATGAACCCAGCGTAGTTGAGGCCGGCGAGGCGGGTGTTCAGCCGGTCGGTGCCCGGTGCCGGTCCCACCGGTTGCGGTGTGCGGCCAGCAGTCGGTTTGCCTCGGCGGCCGCCCGCGCGGCGACCGGCTCCGCCAACCACCGGTCGAGTACGCCGGCCATGCCCTCGACCAGGTGTCGACCCACCGGGGTGAGTCGCCGCTGCGCGGCCAGCACCGCGACGGTGTCGGCGGCGGCTCTGCTCCACCTGGCGAACTGGACCTCCGCGTGGTGCCGCGCCGCGCCCGAATCCGTCACCCGCGCCTGGCGACGCCAGAACCCCGCCACCCCCAGGTGGGCGTACGCCCCGTGCAGCAGGCCGTCCAACGGCCGCGGGTCGGTCCGCCACGGTGCGTAGAACAGCTCGGCGGGGCCCGGTTCCAGCGTGGCGAACATGTCGGTCAACGCGGCCAGTTTGGCGTGCTGGATCTCGTGCGCGAGCGCCACGGCCGTCGACCGGGCATCCGGTGGCAGCGACATGGCCACCGACCCGAAGGCGTGGTGGAAGGTGCCGCTGCGGGTGCTCATCCGGGGCGCGCGGATCGGCACCAGGGCACGCAGCAGGGCGGAGATCTCCTCGGCGACCGGTCGGTGGTGGTCGACCAGAATTCGCCACGCACCGTCGAGGCGTGACCGCCAGGCGTCGGTCGGGGTACCGCCGCGGTCGTGGTCGGTGCCCACTCCGGGTACGTACCGCCAGGTCCGGGTGTCCACCTGCAGCGACAGCGCCAGTCCACCATGTGCGACGTCCAGCCGGGACAGTGGCCGCCATCGGCGGTCGGACGACCGACCGGTGTCGATGTCTAGCCGCTTGCCGGCGGCGATCACCCACGCCTGCCCGCCGCAGGTGCGGACCCGAGCCCGGGTCGCGGTGACCGGGAGGGTCAACGTGCCGAGGCCCGGCAGATCCAGCCGGCCGTCGGCGCCGGGAGCCAGCGGGACGTCGAGTTCGACCTCGGTGCCGGCACGGACGGCCGCGGTGACCGCCACGGCGGCCAGCAGCCCGGGGTGTGCCGCCGACGCGTTGCCCGTCTCCAGCAGCGACACGGTGCCGAACGCCCACGCGGCGACGGGCGGATGGGAGAGCGCGGCCACGCGGTCCGGCGTGGGAACCTCGGCCAGCACCCGGTACGCCGTCTCGACCACCGCCCGATCCGGGTGCGCCGTCTCGCGTACCAGCAGCAGCAGGGCGCGTACCAGCAGGAGGATCTTGCTGTGCTGGGCGGCCCGCAGCCACGTCACCGCCGCCACACCGCCCCGGCCGGCGGCGAGTTCGGCCAGGACCGACCGCGGCATCCGGTGTACCGACGGAATCAACGGGTCGCCCGGGGCAGCGTCGCCACGTCCCGACGGACCGTCTGACGAATGTGGTCGATCAGGGCGTACAGGTCGGGGCAGTAGACCGAGGGGTTGTCGAAGCCGTTGTCTGCCCGCCAGCGGTGGGTGCGCAGCCCGCCACCACAGACCCGCCGCAGGTCGCATGCGCCACACGTGGCGCAGAGCGCCGCCGCGCCGCTCTGCTGGGCCCGCACCGCCGGCAGGGCGAGGGCGACGTCGAACGGATCCCGCTGCACGTGCAGCCCGGTACCCGCCGCGCCGGCGTAGGCGGCGGCGAGGGTGTCGTCCATCTCGATCCGACCATCGGTCTGCACCACCGCCACCACCACCGGACTCAGGCCGACGCCGGCCAGGTGGGAGGCGCCGCCGAGCAGCAGTTGGATGATCTCGTCGAAGAGGCGGATCCGGACCGGCGGGACCGGCGCGTGGTACCACCTGTCGAACACCGAGATCAGCCAGCGCGCGTACGGGGTCCGTCGAGGATCGGCCGGGCGTCCGGGCGGGGGAGTGTGCCAGGTGCCGTGCGGTAGCAGGAAGTCGATCGTCGACGGCCGGTGTTCGAGCAGACTGAGATAGGTGGCGACCGGGTCGTTGCGCAGGTCCACCGTGCACAGCAGCCCGTTGAACAGGTGCGGGTAGCCCGCGGTGAGGCGCCGCAGCGCGGCCACGACGCGGGCGTGGCTGCCCTGTCCGTCGGGCCCGCGCCGATGCCGGTCGTGCGCGGCCCGGTCGCCGTCGAGGCTGACGCTGAGCCGCACGTCGAGCCGGTCGAACAGGCTGAGGTACCGCTCGTCCAGCCGGATGGCGTTCGTCTGCACGGTCATCCGTACCGGCACCGGTGCCACGCCCTGTCGGATGACCGACACGGCCGCCTCGACGCGTTCCGGGCCGGCCAGCAGCGGCTCGCCGCCGTGCAGGATCACCGACACCCGGTCGAGCCGGTGTGCCCGGGCGTGTTCGCCGATGCGCCGGGCGGTCGCGTCGAGCACCTCGGGTGGCATGGTCCGGGGCAGGTCCCGCCACCGCTGGTCGGCCATCGTGTAGACGTAGCAGTGGTCGCAGGCCAGGTCGCAGCGGCTGTGCAGCTTGAGCACGAACTGGCGGAAGGCGACGGGTGGCGCGGGGTGGGTGGCGGTGCCGCCGGTTGACCGGTGGCCGTCGGATCCGGGCATCAGGCGTTTCACCGTCCTGGCTGCGGCCGGTCGGCCGGGGGCGACGGGTCCACAGCATACATCGACGCATGACGCTCTGTTCGCCGTGTTTGACCTGATCCGGGGTCGCCGGTCCGCGGCCGGACCGTCGCGGCGGGAGAGTGGCCCGGCCCGCGTACGGCCGTCTGGCGACCACGTCATACCGTTATCATGGGCGTACGCAGCGGATCTGGCCAACGTCGACGTCCGCACCTGCGACGCGATCATTGTGCGAGAGGCAGACAGGCGGTGATCGGGCAATGGACACCGGGGAGGACTCGTTGCGCTCCGATCTGATCGATCTGACCGACGTCGACCTGGTCGCGCTGGACGCCGTGCCGAGCGAGGTGCTCCTGGCCGCGTTGCGCCGGTTGCAGCGCCGCAGCGGCGCCGCCGGTGACCAGTACGCGGGCTGGCAGAGCGCCATCGATGGCGACGACTGACCGCGAGGACGCCCCGGTCGTCCCGGGTGACGTCCCGCAGCAGCGACCGGCCCGTGGCCATGCCGGCCAGCCGGGCCGGGAGGAAACCGTCGGCACCTGCACCATCGTCTCGTTCGTCTCGCCCACCAGCGGCACCGGTCGCAGCAGCGCGGTCGCGAACATCGCCTGGATCCTCGCCTCCAACGGCAAGCGGGTCCTCGCCGTGGACTGGTGCACCAAGACACCGAGGGTCTACGACTACCTGCGCTCGTTCCGCGTGGACGCGGTGCCGGCCGCCGGGGTGCTCGGCCCGGAACTCGCCACGCTGATCAGCCCGCATCCGGACACGCACCCGCACCGGGCGGCGACGAACGCGCCCCCCGGGCCGGAACAGGGCATGCTCTACCGGTACGCGATCTCCGGGTCGAGTTTCGGGTTCGAGATGATCGGCATCAGCCTCGACGCCAACGCCCTACCCGAGGTCGATCCGGTCCGCGCCCGGCAACTGCTACGACACGGCGGCTACGACTACGTGCTGATCGACACCCCGGTCGACCTCACCCTGCCCGGCATCACGTACACCGCCATGCTCAGCGACGTGGCGGTGGTGTCGATACCGCCTCGCCGGCAGGCGATGCAGCAGGCGGCGGACCTGGCCGCCCAGCTCCAGCGGGAGGCCACCGGCGGCATCCGGGTGCTCGCCGCACCGACGCTTCGCGATGTCAGCCAACCGTGGTACGGACCGGCCCGTGACTCGGCCCGCAAGGCGTTCGCCAACCTGCTCGACGAGTCGACCACCGGGCTGTCCGGTGCCTCCACCGTGGAGATAGTGGAGGTGCCCGAGCCGTCGTACGACACCTACGACGACGTGCTGGCGGTGCTGGCCGACGCACCGGGCAGCGAGAACACCCTCCTGGCGGCCTACGAGCAGATGGCCTCCTGGATCAGCGGGGGCGCGGTGGCCCGGGTGGCCGACGTACCCGAGCGGATCCGTCGCCGCTATCGCCGGGGTGTGCTGCTCGACCCGGCCGACGGCGCCGACGACATCCAGGTGCTCTACGAGCCTGTCGACCGGCCGTTCGCCGACTGGATCGCCGGACAGTTGCGCCGGGCCAACGCCCAGGTGCAGCGGCACGTCGTGCGGTCGGGGCTGGCGCCGGCCCACGACCCGGACGCCACGGTGCTGGCGATCCTCTCGCCGGGCGTGATGCGGGCCCTCGGCACCGCGGCGTCGGCCACCGACGTCGAGGTGTTCGGCGTACTGACCCGCGGGGATCCGCCCGAACAGCTGGATCCGAGCCGGGTCATCGACCTCCGGGCGGTCGACGGGGTGCGGGCCCAGCCGCTGCTGCTCAGCCGGCTCGGCCTCATCGCACCCGGGCAGCCCACCGGCGACCTGCGGACCGCGCCGCGCTACCCGTCCGAAGCGGACCGTCGGTTGCGGACCAACCTGCCACCGCGTAACGAGTCCTTCGTGGGTCGCGGCGAATACCTCGAACGGCTGCGCGACCAGCTCACCGACGGTGGCGGCCCGGTGACCCTGACCGGGGGCGCCGGAGTCGGCAAGAGTGAGATCGCCCGGGAGTTCGCCCACCGCTTCGCCTACGACTACGACGTGGTCTGGTGGATCCCGGCGCAGGACCGGGAGACGGTGCAGGCGGCGCTCGGCGAGCTGGCCCAGGAGATCAACGTGGCCGACAGCGTCGGGGCGGCCGAGGCGGCGGTGGCCGCCCTGTCGGCTCCGCGCAGTGCCTTCGCCCGCTGGCTGTTGATCTACGACAACGCCGACGACGCGGAGGTACTGGCCGGACTGCTACCCCGCCCGGGCGTCGGGCACGTGCTGTTCACCTCGCGGGACGACGGCTCCTCCAACCTGCCGGCACCGCTGGAGGTGGCGGCCTTCACCGGCGACGAGAGCACCGCGATGCTGCGGCGGACCCTCGGCATCAGCGCCGAGGACGCCCGGGCCATCGCGGCCGCGGTGGAGCACCTGCCGCTGGCGTTGCGGCTGGCCACCGCGTGGATCCGCGAGCGGACCCGGGCCCTGGAACGTGCGGGTACGCCCAACCTGGAGGCCGTCGGCCGGTGCGTCGCCGAGTTGCTGGACGGGCTGCGGCGGCCCTCGACCGAGGAGGAACCGACCGAGCGGATTCCCGGCTCCCGCACCTCGACCGTGGCCCGGATGCTGGACATCACCCTGGCGACGCTGCGGGAGACCGAGTTCGGGTCGTTGGCCATCCGGGTCGCCGAACTCGGCTCGTTCCTCTCGCCGGAGGGCATCGGCTTTCCACTGCTGCGGTCGGTGCCGATGCTCACCCAACTCGCCGCCGCTGCCGACCTCGACGCGGAGGAGTTGCTGCTCGACGCCGGAGAGGTCGACCTGGTACTGACCGTCGGCGCGCGGTTCGCCCTCTTCGACATCGACTGGGGGCGTGGCGCCGCGCTGCGGATGCACCGGGCCATCCAGGTCCTGCTGCGCGAGGCGATGCCCGAGCCACAGCGCCGCGAGCGTCATCGCCAGGTGCTGCGCGGGCTCGCCGGCTACGCGCCGACGGACCCGGAGGCCGACGATCGCCGCTACCTGCCGGTCTTCGAGGAACTGCAGCGCCACCTGGTGCCCTCCGGCGCGCTGACGGCCGACGAGGCACCCGTGCGGCACTGGGTGGTGAAGCAGGTCCGCTACCTGTTCTTCTTCGGCGACAGCGACGCCTGGCAGTCCGCGGTGCGGTTGGCTCAGCAGGTCTGCGACCGGTGGACGGTCGACGGCGAATTCGACCAGTTGACCATGCGGCTGTTCGTCCAGACCGCCAACCTGCACCGGGTGCTGGGCAAGCACCAGGAGGCGCTGCGTCTGGACGAGCGGGTGCTCAGCGAGCAACGTCGCCGCCACGGGCTACGCCACTTCCGGACCCTCATCGTGGGCCGGGGCCGCGGTGGTGACCTGCGCGGTCTCGGCCGGTTCGAGGACGCGCTGGTGGAGGACCAGGCGACCCTCATCGGCTACCAGGAGGTGCTCGGCGACGACCACCCGAACACCCTGATGGCGATCAACAATCTCGCCATCGCCTTCCAGCTGACCGGCGACGCCCGGGAGGCACTGCGGCTCGCCCACCAGCTGCTCGACCGGTGGATGTCGCTGTTCGGGCCGGAGGAACCGGCGACCTGGCGGGCGTCGTGCCTGGTGGGGACGCTTGAGCGGGAGGCCGGCGAGTACGACCTGTCGCTGGCCACCCTGCGCGAGACCCTGGAACGGGTGCACGAGCTGCGCTCCGCCAGCCACCTCGACGAGTTGCGCGTCAACCGGAGCCTCGCGGTCACCGAACGCCGGCTCGGGCTTGCCATCGCCGCGAAGAAGCGCAGCATCGAGACCTTCCGGGGCTACCGGGACCGGTTCGGCGAGGACCATCCGATCACCCGGTCCAGCCTGCTCAGCATGGCCGTGGACTACTACCGCGCCGGCGACGCCGGGATCGCCGTCGAACACGCCATCCGCTGCCTGCGGGGCTACGAGCGGCAGTTGGAGGCCGGTCACCCGTTCACCGCCGTCTGCTCGGTCAACCTGGGGTTGTTCCAGCGTGGGGCCGGGGAGTACGACCAGGCCGTACGGGACGGCGAGCGGGGCCTGCGTACGCTGCGCGCCCGGCTCGGCGACACCCATCCGTGGACGCTCACCGCCGCCACCGCCCAGGCCGGTCACCTGGCGGTCCGGGGCGACTTCGCCGACGCCGTCCGGATCCAGGAGGACACGCAGCACACCTGCCTGCGCTACCTGGGCCGACGCCATCCCTGCACGGTCGACGCCGTCGCCAACCTCGCGGCGATCCGGGCGCTACGCGACGGTGCCCCCGACGCGGGCGCTACCGCGCTCACCGACACCGACATCGACGTGCCAAGAAGCTGAGGAGTGGACAGGTGACGGATCCGCAGCTTATCGACGCGCTGGTGGAGGAGTCGGCCGAGCAGGACGTGCCCGGGTTCCGCAAGAAGCGCAACCTGTGCCGGGAACTACTTCTCGGCGACACCGGCATCTACCACATCGCGCACTACACCGGCGGTGTGCTCGACTTCGCGCTGGACATCCTGGACCATGCGTCGACGCCGCCCGCACTCGACGGTGCCGAGCCCGCGCAGCGCCGCGAAGTGCACCGCCGGGCGGGTGCCCAACTCGTCTACCGGGCGGCCGACCTCAGCCGGCGGGTGTGGGAGCTGCAGTGCGGCGGGCTGGTTCGGCTGGCCGTCCAGACCCGCACGGATCTCGTCTTCTGCAACACGGTGACCGGTGGCGAACACGTGGTGGGATTCGGATCCCTTCCGCCGGCCGGCACCGAGGCGGTCGCCGACCCGTCCCGGGCGAGCGGCATCGACCGGGCGGCGGCCCAGCTCGCCACCGCGCTGCGTCAACTGGTACGGCTGCCGTCGCAGAACCCGGGCGGCTGGCTGACCGCCGGTGACGCCCAGGTGCCGGTCGCGGCGTCGGCCGCCGACTTCATGGCGTACGTGGTCGGGTCTGCTGAGTCCGGCGGTCTGCTCAGCACCACGTTGCGGCCGGCCGGGCTGCACTATCTCAGCCACCACCGGGCGGGGGAGCAGACCGCCGCGGCCGACATCCTGCGGCATCCGGAACTGGAGTCCTTCTTCAGTCGCGGGGTCACCGTGGCCGGTCGGCGGGCCCGCTACGAACGTCTGGCCGGGGACCTGTCCCTGCTGGCGTTGCAGGTCAGCCGGGACCTGCGCCGTACCGTGGCCGGTGAGGCCGAACGTCTGGTGCTCGACCTGGAGATCGGTGCGGTCTTCTACTACCTGCTCGCGCCGGAGGAGTACCTCTTCGGCGTCGCGCTCGACCAGGACTGGGTCACCCAGGCGGATCTCGACATGTCGGCGGTGGGCCGGCAGCTGGCCCGGCTGGACGTGCCGACCGGCACGTGAGCCGGGGGCTCGCGGTGCGCGACGGGTGTGCTCAGGCGTTCACCAGCAGCCGCCGCACCCGTGCGCTCAGGCCGTCGAACACCGACCGTGCCTCCGTCCAGCTGCGCGAGCGCTCCGGCGGCTCCGTCGGGTCGCCGTCACCCGGTACGGCCAGGTCACCGAGCACGTCCAGCTGGAACAGCGGCAGATACTCGGCGATGCCGTCGTAGGTTTCGCAGAGCCGGTCCAACCGGTCCAGGTCCCCCGGACGTGGGGCCCGACGGTGCCCCTCGTACCACCGTTCGACGCCGTGGCGGAACGCCTCGATCAGCCGTCGCAGCACCATCGAGGTGCCCAGCGCCCGCTGCACGTCCCGGGAGCGCAGGCCCGATCGCAGCAGCGCGGCGTTCTCGACCGCCTGCCGGATCTCGGTGCCCGCCGGGGCGAACGCCTCGCGTAGGTGGCGGTCGAAGCCGGTGAGCTGGTCAAGCGCCTGGATGGCGTCGGCGAAGAGCCGGGCGACCGGGCCGGGCAGCGGGGTGGACGCGACATCCGGTCGCCTCGGGTGCTGCTCCCGTTGCACCGGACTGCGCGGATCGTGGCGCAGGTCGTCCCGAATCTCGTCCAACTGGTACGACAGCCGCTCGATGGAGCGTTGGGCGTTCGTCTGCTGACGCTGGATGCGCTCGACGCGCGTGCGCACCGAGGTCAGCGTGTCCGCGCCGAGCGCCTGTTCAAGCCGGCGCAGAGATGCCTTCACGCTGCCCGACAGGTCCTCCGGAAAGGACTGCGGCTCGTAGACGATCGGCTCCACGCTGAACGTCTCGGCGAGGTCGGCGGCGAACTCCGCCGGCAGGTGCCCGACGACGACCAGGATGACCTCGCTGTCCGGCACCGCTGCCCGGATCGCCACCACCCGGCGGTTGAGGGCGTCGACCTCCTCGGACTTGAGCACCGACTCGGTGAGCAGCACGCAACAGCCGGCGTTCCGTTCCTCCAGCGGCACCCAGAAGTCGACCGGCAGGTCCCGTAGCGAACCCACCAGGTGGTCCCGCTGGTACGACCAGCCGTCCTGGGTGAGCACCCGCCGCACGTCGGCGGCCACATCCTGCCGGCTGGCCAGGTCGAACTGGACCCGTACCGCCTCGCGGACCATGAGGTGGGTGACCGGCGTGTCGGCATGCGCCGCCCGCTGGTACAGGTGGTAGCACAGCCGGATCAGTCGGCGGGGCACGCCGTCGGTCAGGTTGGTGAGGTACTCGGTGGTCTCCACGGTGAAGGGGGCGAGCCGTGCCTGGCCGAACGTGCGCAGCTGACTGCGCCGGATGAAGTCCCGCACGTCCCGCGCGCTCAGCGCGGACATCCGCACGATCGGCCCGATCCGCTGCCGCACGTCCGGGCTGAACAGGTGCAACATGTCCGGCAGCCCGGCGATCACCAGGAAGGCGCCGGCGGCGGCGAAGAGCTCGATCAGGCGGGAGAACCGGGCCATCGTGTCGTCACCCGGGCCGCCCGCCGCCGACAGGAACTTGTCCACCTCGTCCAGTACCACCACGAAGCGTCCGTGGCGCTGCCCGCACAGCAGGGCGAGCGCACCCAGCACCGCCACCGCGTCGGACTCCACGTCGACGCGGGCGGGGACGCCGGCCGCCGCCAGCGCCGGCCCGGGCGGGTGACCGGTCAGCCAGTCCCACGCTGTCGCCTCGGTGGCGGGATCGAGCAGCATCGCCAGTACCGTGCCGACCGAGGGATCGGTGGTGACCGGGGCCAGCTCCGCCCGGAGCCGCTCACCGAGCCACCCCGCTGCGGGCGACCCGTCCGGCGCGGTCACGGCGGGTGACGCCGCCCGGTGGTCCTCGACCAGGGCCCGCACCGCGTCGCGAGACAACCGACCGAGCAGCTGGCGGCTCAGTGACAGGAACGTGTCGGCGGGTGCGTCGAGGTAGACCGCTCGGATCGCACCCCCGGTGCTCTCCTGAGCGTGGGCCAGCAGTTCGGCGGCCAGATGGGTCTTGCCGGTGCCGTAGTCACCCACCACCGCGACCGTGCCGCCGTCGCCGCTGCGCAGGTAGTGGTCCAGATGAGCGAGGGCGTCGCGGATGGCGGCGGTGGTGACCGTGGTCGCCTGCGCCCGGCCCTCGGCCACTCTGGCGACCGCGGTCGGAGAGAACGGGTTGACCGGGACGACCGCCGGTGGATCTTCAGTTGCATCCATCTTTCTGATCCTCCGGTAGCTCTGGTCCGGGCACCAGGAACTCCCACGGCCCGGGCAGGCACTGCTCCTCCGCGCCTCCAGGGCGTCTTCAAATCGTAGCTGTCAGTGGCCATTCCGGCGGACCTCCGAAGGCGACAGATCGGTCTCACCTGCGAAAAAGGCCCGATCGGTGGGCCGCCGGTCGGCGCGACGGCGGGCCACAGCCGAGGGTCCGGCAAGCCGGCCGGGTGGCGGGCGCACCGCAGAATGGTCCGCATGCGAGCTCGCCGAGGAGCGGCTTCAGGTCGTCATCGACCGCAGCTACCCGATGACCGAGATCGTCGAGGCGCACCGGCACGTTGACGCCGGACACAAGGTCAGCAACGTCGTGATCGACGTTTCGCCGGCCCGCGATCGCTAGTCCGGTCGGCCGGAGATCGGCGCGAAACAAGAGAGATGCATCGATGTAACTGCCGCCTGGGATCGTCGGGCTTCGATCTTGCGCGGGAGGTGCGGTGACGATACCGACGACGCGGCGGCAGTTCCTCCAGGCCGTCGGGGTGTCCGGCGGGGCGGGCGTGCTCTACGGCACGATGGGTGCGCTCGGGCTGGCGCCCGCCGCCCAGGCGGCACCACCGTTCCGGGCACCGAACCGGTCCGACTTCACGCTGACCGGCCGGTCGGCGAAGTCCGTGCTGGTGCTCGGGGCCGGCATCGCCGGCCTGGCCACCGCGTACGAGCTGGGCAAGGCGGGCTACCGGGTGCGCATCCTGGAGGCGCGTGACCGGCCCGGCGGGCGCAACTGGACGGTGCGGGGCGGCACCACCGAGACCGACCTGGACGGACGCACCCAGCGGGCCCACTTCGCCGACGGGCAGTACCTCAACGCCGGCCCGGCCCGCATCGCCCAGCACATGGTGACCCTCGACTACTGCCGGGAACTCGGCGTGCCGATCGAGATCTTCGGCAACCAGAACGCCGACGCCTACTACGTCAACGAGAACGCCGGGGCGCTGTCCGGCCGGCAGATCCGGCACCGCGAGGCCAAGGCGGACGTCTACGGGTACGTCTCCGAACTGCTCGCCAAGGCCACCGACCAGGGTGCGCTCGACACCTACCTGACCGGTGAGGACAAGGAACGGCTGTTGGAGTTCCTGCGCGGGTTCGGCGCGATCGGCGGTCGGGTCGCCGACGACCCGGCGGCCAGCTGGCGGTACGCGGGCACCAACCGGCGCGGCTACCTGGTCGAGCCGGGCGCCGGCTTCGAGGCGGGCACCCCGAAACTCACCCCCTACCCGCTGACCGACGTGCTGGCCAGCGGCATCGGCCGGTACTTCTCCTTCGAGTTCGGCTACGACCAGGCGATGCTGATGTTCCAGCCGGTCGGCGGGATGGACCGCATCGCGTACGCCCTCGAAGCCGCCGTGGGCCGGCGCCTCGTGACCTACGGCGCACAGGTGCGCTCGATCTCCAACACCGGCTCCGGGGTCAGCGTGGTCTACGACGGGCCGGGCGGCCGGCCGCGCACCGCCACCGCCGACTTCTGCGTCTGCACCATCCCACCGCAGGTGCTGGCGAAGATCCCGTCCAACCTCACCCAACCGGTCCGGGACGCGCTGGCCTACCCGGTCCCGAACGCCACCGGCAAGATCGGCCTGCAGTACCGGCGACGGTGGTGGGAGCAGGACGAGAACATCTACTCCGGCATCACCAACACCAACCTGGACCTGGCCACGATCTGGTACCCCTCCTACGGCTACCACGGCGCGAAGGGCGTGGTGGTCGGCTACTACAACTTCGGCGCCAACGCCCAGGCGTACGCGGCGCTGACGCCCGCCGAGCGGGAGGCCCGCGCCGTCGCGCAGGGCGTGAAGATCCACGGCGAGGCGTACCGGACGGAGCTGGAGACGTCCTTCTCGGTGGCCTGGGACCGCACCCGCCACTCCGAGGGCGGCTGGGTGTCGTGGCCGTCGCGCACCAGCGGCCAGTACGGCCGGCTGCTGGAGCCGGACGGCCGGGTCTACTTCGCCGGTGACCACCTCAGTCACTACATCGCCTGGCAGGCCGGGGCGTTCGAGTCCGCCCGCAAGGTCGTCACCGACCTGCACGCCCGGGTCATGTCGAGCTGAACCCCGACATCTCGGCCCCGGGGAAACGGCGCCACCTGCGAAAAGTGCCCGGCCGGTCGGCACGTCGCCGGCCCTGGTGATCGACTTTGTCCAATAGCATGACGCGCATGGTCGTAATCCGGTGGCTGGTGCGATGACCCAGCCGGTCCCCGGTGCGGCCCGTCCCGCCGCGTGGTGGCTTCGGGTCGTCTTCGGGGTGATCGGCCTGATCGCCTCGGTGCTCGGTTACGTCGGCCTGGAACGCCTGTCGCAGGCACGCCCCGAGGCCATCGCCGACCGGTACGACATCCTCTACTACGACCTGCAACTGTTCTTCCTCAGCGCCGAACTCTTCGAGCAACCCGGTCCGTATCCGTGGCAGTTGCAGGTCGCCCGGTTCATGGCACCGCTGTTCACCCTGCTGGCGGTGGCCGAGGCCGGTCGGCTGCTGCTGGCCACGGAGATCCGGCGGCGGCGGGCCCGGCGGGCCAGTGGCCACGCCGTCGTCTGCGGCGACTCGCAGTTCGCGCACATGCTCGCCGACCGGCTGTACGCCGACGGTGGCCGGGTGGTCGTCGTACGCTCCGAACCGTTCGGGCCGCTGGAGTACCGCCGACGCCGCTACCTCGGTGTCGTCGGCGATCCGACGAACGTGGAGGTGTTGCGGGGTGCCGGCCTGCCCCGGGCGCACACCGTCTACGCCTGCACCGACGACGACGACCGCAACCACGCCATCGCCAACACCGCCAACCGGCTGATCCAGGACCGTCGCCACCCGCCCCGGGTCTACGTCCAGGTCCACGACCCGGAGATGTGCCTGTCGTTGCAGGCCCGGCGGCTCGGCGCCGCCGGGTCCAGTCGGCTGCGCCTGGACTACTTCCACGTCGACGACATCGCCGCCCGGGCCCTGCACCGGCACCATCCGCTGCCGTCGGCACCGGACCGGCCGACGACGGTCCTCATCGCCGGCGACGGCAGCTTCCGAAGGGCACTGCTGGTGGAGACGGCCCGGCACTGGCGGGCGCACCAGGCCGACCAGGGCGGGCCCGACCGCCGGCTGCGGGTGGACCTGGTGGCACCGGACGCCCGCGCCGAACTCGCCCTGGCCACCTCCCGCTATCCGTTCCTCAGCGAGGTCTGCCGGCTGGCCGGGTACGACCGGGACATCGCCGGCCTGGTCGGCCTCGACCATGTCACCGCCGAGGGCTACGACCGCATCTACCTGTGCGCCCCCGACGAGATCGGCGGCCTGCGCTTCGCGCTGGACACCCCCGCCCTCTGGCGCGGGACGCGCAGCATCGTCTTCGTGCCGGTCTACCGGCAGGCGGCGCTGGCCGCCGCCTTTCACGGCGACGCCCGCCACGACCTGCTCGACGAGGTGCACGGGAAGCTGCGGCTGTATCCGGTGCTCACCCATGCCTGCGACGCCGGGCTGATCGCCGAGGACCTCACCGAGCGGCTCGCCCAGCAGATCCACCTGCGGTACCTGTACGCCCAGCAGCGAGCCGGGCTACGCCTCGGCGACGCGCCCGCCATGGTGCCCTGGTCCCGGCTGCCGGAGTCGCTGCGCCGCGCCAACCGCAGCCACGTCCAGGACATCGCGGCCAAACTGCTGAACCTGGGCTGCGTGGTGGCCCCCCGGCACGGTGGCGCCGGTGACGCCTCGGCTGCCGGGCGGGCCATCGACGACCGGATCGAGCAACTGGCCCGGCTGGAACACGAACGGTGGTGCAGGGAACGGCGCTCCGAGGGCTGGACGTTCGGCGAGCCGCGCGACGACGCCCGGCGCCGACACCACCTGCTGCGGCCGTGGGACGAACTGTCGTCGGCCGCGAAGGAGCAGAACCGGGAGGAGATCCGGGCGTTGCCCGACGTGCTGTCCGACAGCGGATTCGAGTTGATCCGGCTGGGCCCCAGCGTGCCAGTCCAGCGGGGAGGCTCGGCCGATGCCGCCTGAACGCGAACCGGTCCGCGTCGGGGTCACCGGCCACATCAACCTGACCCCGGCCACCGAGCGGCTGGTCGCCGAGGCGATCCGCCTCGAACTGCGCAGGATCAGCGACCGGCCGGTGCACGGTGTCACCTGCCTGGCGGCGGGCACCGACCAGATCTTCGCCCGCGCGGTCCTGGACGGCGGTGGCACGTACGAGGTGGTGCTGCCGGCTCCCGACTACCGGGACACCATCGCCCCGGCGGCCCGGAGCAGCTTCGACGAGTTGCTCAGCCGCGCCACCCGGGTGCTGCACACCGGCCACCGCACCTCCGGCACGGCCGCGTACGTGACCGCCAACCGGGAGCTGCTGTCGCGGGTGCAGCGGCTGCTGGCGGTCTGGGACGGCGAACCGGGCTGCCACGACGCGTCGACGGACCGGACCGTCGGCTGGGCCCGCGAGCGGGGCATCCCCACCACCGTCATCTGGCCCACCGACGCCCGGCGGTCCCGCTTGGGATGAGCCCCCGGTGGCCGGTGCTGTCCGTTCCGCTGATGCCAATTCGTCGTACCCGGGGAGTAGACCGACCAGGACCGGTGTATGTCCGGTGCGGCGACCGCCCGCCGGCCCGACGAAACGAGAGGATGCTCAGATGAGTGGTGTACGTGTGCTGGTGGGGACGCGCAAGGGTGCGTTCGTCCTGACCGCCGACGGCAGGCGCGACAGCTGGACGGTCGACGGGCCGCACTTCGGGGGCTGGGAGATCTACCACCTCACCGGGTCGCCGGCCGACCCGGACCGGCTCTACGCCTCCCAGTCCGGCGGCTGGTTCGGGCAGCTGATCCAGCGCTCCGACGACGGCGGCCGGACCTGGACCACTGTCGACAACGACTTCGCCTACGCCGGTGACGTCGGCGACCACCTCTGGTATGACGGGACGCCACGTCCGTGGGAGTTCAAGCGCATCTGGCACCTCGAACCGTCCCGCGACGACCCGGACACCGTCTACGCCGGCGCGGAGGACGCCGCGCTCTACGTGACCACCGACGGCGGCGGCAAGTGGACGGAGCTGACCGCCCTGCGCACCCACCCGAGCGGGCCGTCCTGGCAGCCCGGCGCGGGCGGCCTGTGTCTGCACACGATCATCCTGGACCCGGCCCACCCGGGTCGGATCTACACCGCCATCTCGGCGGCCGGCGCGTTCCGCAGCGACGACGGCGGCACCAGCTGGCTGCCGATCAACAAGGGGCTGCGGTCGGGGGAGATCCCCGACCAGGACTCCGAGGTCGGCCACTGCGTGCACCACATCACCCAGCACCCGTCCCGGCCCGACACGCTGTACATGCAGAAACACTGGGACGTCATGCGCAGTGACGACGCCGGAGCGAACTGGCGCGAGGTCAGCGGCAACCTGCCGTCGGACTTCGGCTTCCCGATCGCGGTGCACGCCCACGAACCGGAGACCATCTACGTGGTGCCGATCAAGAGCGACTCCGAGCACTACCCGCCGGAGGGCCGGCTGCGCGTCTACCGCAGCCGCACCGGCGGCGACGAGTGGCAGCCGCTGACCGACGGGCTGCCACAGTCCGACTGCTACGTCAACATCCTGCGCGACGCGATGGCCGTCGACACGCTCGACCCCTGCGGCATCTACTTCGGCACCACTGGTGGCCAGGTCTACCGCTCCGCCGACGGCGGCGACAGCTGGGCGCCGATCGTCCGGGACCTGCCGCCGGTGCTCTCCGTGGAAGTCCAGGTGCTGCCGTGATCCGGGTCGTCCTCCCGGCTCACCTGAAGACCCTCGCCGGGGTGACCGGCGAGGTGCGGATCGAGGTGGCCGGCCCCGGGCCGGCCACCCAGCGCCTGGTGCTCGACGCCATCGAGGCGCGCTACCCGATGCTGCTCGGCACCATCCGCGACCGGCACAGCGGTAAGCGCCGCGCCTTCGTCCGCTTCTACGCCTGCGAGGAGGACCTGTCCAACTGTCCACCCGACACGCCCCTGCCCGAGCGGGTGGTCGCCGGCGAGGAGCCGTTCATCGTCCTCGGCGCGATGGCCGGCGGATGACCCGGTTCACAGGCCACGGGCGAACAGTGCCAGGCGTACCCGGTTGGGGCTGCCCGTCTTGGTCATCAGGCTGGTGATGTGGGACTTGACCGTGGTCACGCCGATGTGCAGCCGCTCGGCGATCTCGCCGTTGGACAGCCCGTCGGCGACCAGGTCGAGCACCTGCTGCTCCCGGGCGGTCAGCCCGGTGACCGGCGTCGGCGTCCCGGTGCGGGCGTGCACCGCGCGCCGCACCAGCCGGCGCAGCACCTCCGAGCTGAACGGGCTGTCGCCGGTCGCGGCGCGGCGCACACCGTCGAGCAGCTCGGTCGGCGGCGCGTCCTTGAGCAGGAAGCCGCAGGCGCCGGCCGTCAACGCCGGATAGAGGTGGTCGTCGTCGCCGAACGTGGTCAGCACCAGGACGCGGGCACCGGGACGGTCGGCGAGGATCCGGCTGGTCGCGGAGATCCCGTCGACGCCGGGCATGCGCAGGTCCATCACCACGACATCGGGCACCAGCCGGGCGGCGAGGGCGATCGCGTCCCGGCCGTTGTCGGCCTCGCCGACGACCTCGATGTCGGGCTGGGCCTCGCAGAGCATGCGCAGGCCGGCGCGGATGAGGTGCTGGTCGTCGACAAGCAGTACCCGGATCATGTGCGCTCCGTCGCTGCCGGGCCGGCGGGCAGCACGGTGGCGACCCGCCAGCCCGGTCCGGTCGGTCCGGCCGTCAACTGTCCGCCGAGGACCTCGACGCGTTCGCGCATGCCGGTGATGCCGTGGCCGCCGCCGACCGGCACCGGGGCGGGCACCCTGCCGCGACCGTCGTCGACCACCTCCCAGTGGACGGCGCCGTCGACCACGGTCACCGACAGTCGCGCCACCGCGTCGGTACCGGCGTGCTTGGCCACGTTCGTCAACGCCTCCTGGCTGAGCCGTAGCACCGCGAGGCCGCGTACCGCGTCGAGGCTACCGACCGCCGGGTCGATGTCGGCGATCACGGTGATCCCGGCCTGCCGGGCCCGGTCCACCGCGGCGCCGAGCGCGGCCGGTAGCGCCGACGGTTCGATCGCGGTCAGCGCGGCGTCGCCGCGTACGCCGTCGGGGTCACGCAGCACCGCGACCAGCCGACGCAGGTCGGCAAGGGCCGCGGTGCCCGTGCCGTGCACGTCGTCGAAGACCGCGCCGACCCGGGGATCCAGGTCGGTGAGCACGTGCCGGGCCACCCCGACCCGCAGCACCATCGACGCCACGTGGTGCGCGACCACGTCGTGCAGCTCCCGGGCGATGGTGCCGCGTTCGTCGGCGCGGGCGGCTCGGTTCTCCGACTCGCGCCGCCGCTGCTCCTCCTCGGCCCGCCGCCGCGACTGCTGCCCGAGCTCCCGGGTGGTCCGGATGACCAGCCCGAGCAGCACTGGCACGCCGACCTCCGGCAGCAGCCCGAACACACCGGAGAGCAGGCGCGGCAGCGGGTCACCGATCGAGTCGGTCAGGTCGACCACGGCCAGCAACCCGGCCGCCAGCCAGATGGTCCGGCTCCGGTGGGCGGCCATGGTCAGTTCGAGCAGCGCCCAACTGGCACCCACCTGGTTGATCGTGAAGTCGTCGACCAACCAGATCGCGCCCGCCAGCAGCGCGGTCTGGGTGAGCATGTTGGCCAGTGGCCGGTGGTGCAGCGAGAGTCCGACCGCGAAGGCCAGCACCGCGAGCACCCACTGGACCGTGGTCGGTGCGGACATGGTGCCGAAGAACAGGTAGCCCAGGCCGGAGAGGATGAGCAGCACCATCCGCACGAGGCTGTCGCGCGCGTCGAACAGTCGTCCCACCCAGCCCACGGCCTCAGCCTAGGTGTCGCGGTTCGCGGCCAGAAGTCACCGTCGGCGGTGCCCATCTGGCGCGGACGAGCAGATAGGCGGCCAGGCCGAGCGGCCCCAGCAGGATCGTCGACACCAGCACCGGTGCCATCGCCAGCGGGGGGACCGCCCGTTCCCGGCTTTCGAGCCAGGCCCACCGGCCGACGAACAGGTCGAAAGCGATCATGTGTGCCCAGGCCGCCGCGGCGCCCTCGGCTCCGCCCAACAACTCCCGTACGCCGTCGAGGGTGGGCGACACCACGGCCGGCAGGACCTCGCCGAACGCCGGGATCACCAGCACCGCGTAGATCACCACGGCCGGGAGCACGATCAGCGGCGACCGGATGATCCGGTGGGTCACCCGCCAGGTCGGCAGCAGGATCATCAACGCCCAGAAGGGTGCCGCCACCGCGAAGGTCAGCGTGAACAACGTGGCACTCACGCCGTCACCTCCGTCCGCTCGTCACCCTCGACCCGCTCGCTGTGCGGTCCCGCCGGGCCCGCTGGCCGGTGCTCGCCGCCCGCCGGAGCCCCGCTGCGGGCCAGCACCGCGCCGGCAGCGGCGACGGTCACCACCGCCAGCGTCGCGACGGCGGTCAGGGTGAGCGTGTCCGGTCGCAGCAGCGGCTGCCCGCGTAGCGCCTGCCAGGTCAGCAGCACGGTCGCCGCACCATAGCCGACGCCCAGCACGAGCAGCAGCCGCGCCCGGGTGCGCTCGTCCAGCCGACCACCAGCGATCCGGCTCAGCAGCAGCGCCAGGATCGGCAACACCTGCATCCCGTGCAGCCCCACGAAGTGCCCGATGCGCAGATCCCCGCCGGTGGTGCTCCAGCCGACCACCGGCAGCCCCGGCCCCCCGTCGGCCACGCCCACGCTGTGTGCCCCGGCGATGCCTTCGATCACGGGAGCCTGTGCCGGCAGGGTCATCGGTACCGCCACCAGCATGCCGAGCGCCGCCAGCCCGAGCCCCAGACCGATCGCGTACCGGCCGGCGCGGCCGGCGACCGGCTGCCGCAGCACCGCGACACCGATGACGACGTGCGCGACGAACAGCACCATGATCGCCGCGCCCATCAGCTGCCACAGCACGGCGTTCAACGGAGTGGTCTCGTTGTAGTGGCTGGTGGTGCCGCGGATCACCTGCCCGACGATGACGCACATCTCCACCACACCCATGGCGACCACCACGGTGACCGCCCACTCCGCGATCCGGCTGCGCCGACGCAGCAGCGAGAGCAGCCAGGCCAGGGTGCCGCCGTACAGCACGAAGGACACCGCGAACTTGAACGGCTTGAGCCAGATCGGCGCGCCGGTCACGACCCGCTGGTCGGCCACGATGCCGACCGCGCAGACGACGGCGAGCACCGCCATCGCCGAGACGAAGACCATCAAGGGGCGGTGCCGGTTCATCCGCCGCGACAGGTTGTCAGTCATGCCTGTAGATGCTCGTCGGCGTACGGGTCGACGTCGCCCGACCACTGGCCCCGACCACGGCCGATGGTCGGATGGCCCTCCCCTACCCGGGTAGGAGAGAAACCCCGTCCTGCGGCAGGGCCCAACGCCTCTGTCGACAGCGCGGCGGCGGTGCGAGGCTGGACGGGCAGGGAGGCAGGCGATGACCACCAGAGCTTCGAAACGAAAGTCACAGTGGACGGTCGGCGACGTGATGACAGGTGACGTCGTGTCGGTGCGGCCTGACACCTCGTACCGCGAGGTGGTCGACACGCTGATGGGCAGGGGGGTGAGCGCCGCGCCCGTGGTGGACCCGGACGGGCGCGTGCTCGGCGTGGTGTCCGAAGCCGATCTGTTGCACAAGATCGAGGCTGCCGGGGACGAGCGGCACCGCCGGATCATCGGCGTTCGTCGGGTGGCGGCGAAGGCACAGGCCACCGTCGCCGCCGACCTGATGACCGTGCCGGCGGTCGTGGTCGAGCCGACGGCATCGGTCGCCGCGGCGGCTCGACGGATGGAGGCGGCACGGGTCAAGCGGATGCCGGTCGTGGACGCCGACCGACGGCTCGTCGGAATCGTGTCACGGCGGGACCTGCTGCGGATCCACACCCGGCCGGACGAGGAGGTCAGCGCCGACGTCGTCGACATCGTCCTGCGCGGCCTGTGGATCGCCCCGGACACCGTGACGGTAGGCGTGGCGGACGGTGTGGTGACGTTGTCCGGCACCGTCGAGAGTCGCAGCCTCGCCGGTATGGTGGCCGATCACACGGCCAGGCTCGCCGGTGTCGTCGAGGTGGTCGACGAACTGGACTGGGAACGCGACGACTCGGAGTTGATCGAGTCGCGGGGCTACGCGTTCGGCTCCGCCGAGCGCCTCATGCGGCCCTCGCGTGACTGACCACCGGCTCCGGCACCCGCACGGGGCGCAGCACCCGACCCGGCGGGTGGCGGGTCGAGGACCCGGCTGGTACCGGGGCGACGTCCACCTGCACACGGTGCGCTCGGCCGGCGGCGAACTCACCCCCGGGCAGCTCGTCGCCGCCGCCCGCGAGATCGGGCTGGACTTCGTCGCCACCACCGAGCACAACACCGCCGCCGGGCACGGTGACTGGAGCCGGCACGCGGGCGACGACCTGCTGGTCATCCTCGGTCAGGAGGTCACCACCCACACCGGCCACTGGCTCGCCCTCGGCCTGGAACCCGGGCACCAGGTCGAATGGCGCTACGGCGTACGTGACGACGTCGTCGACCGGCACCTGGACCTGGTGCGCCGATCGGGCGGTCTCTGCGTGGCCGCCCACCCGTACGCGCCGTACGAGTCCGGAACCCTGGCCTACCCGTACCGGTGCTTCGACGCGGTCGAGGTGTGGAACGGACAGTGGCGTTCGGACCTGCCGTGGAACGCCGACAACGAGGCGGCGTTGGCCGAGTGGGGCCGCAACCTCGCTCACGACATCCATCAGGGACGGTGGTGGCCGGCGCTCGGCAACAGCGACACCCACCTCGCCGGTCAGCTCGGCACCCCGCACACCGTGGTCTACGCCGAGGAGTTGAGCGTCGAGGCGATCCTCGCCGGCCTGCGCGCCGGCCGGAGCTGGATCGCCGGCTCCGCCGCCGTCGACCTGGCGTTCGCCGCCACGACAGGTGACCGCGTGGTCGGCGTGGGTGAGCACCTGGACACCGGCGGCGCACCGATCGAGGTACGGGTGCGGGTGTCCGGGGCACCGGCCGGCACCGTCAGTCTGCACACCGAGCGCGGCACCGTGCTCCGCGAACGACTGCCCGCGGACGGCTCGGGCACGGTCCGCTGGCACACCACCGCGCGGGACAGTGGCTTCGTCCGGGCAGAGGTGCGCCATCCGGACCGGCGGATGGCGGCCCTCACCAACCCCGTGATCCTGGCCTGACCGGCGCCGCCCGCCGCCGTGGTGCCGGTCGACGCCTCGCGCGGCGGGTCGGCGCGGGGCCGGCCGCGCGGCGTACGTGGCGGCTCAGCGCGGCGCAGCGTACGCCAGCGGGGCCCGTACGTCGTCCCAGGTACCGGTCAACGTGGCGCCGGCCGGCGCGGCGGCGGATCCGGGGCGGCGGATCACGGCCAGCTCGACGGTGTCGGTGACGATGAGCGTCGGGTCGCCGTCGACCACCCGGCGCACCGCGCCGACCGTTGGCACGTCGACCGCGGGCGCGTCGCTGGTGATGCCCATGCTGGGCGGGCGCACCTCGCGCCGGCCGTCGACCTCGAAGTACTCCTCGGCCTGCCCGGTGCCGGCCAGGATGGCCTCGGCCAGGGCGGCCGCGTACACCGGGTCGCCGACCGCGTCGTAGACCCAGCGCCGGCCCAGCACCGAGTGTTCGGTGGTGCCCACCAACCACTCGTCGGCTCCGTCCAGCGGTGTCCCACGGTAGGTCAACGGCACCTGGTGCACCGGCCCGTCGCCGCCGCGTACCAGGAGGGTCTCGATGCCCACCTGCCCGGCCGGGTCGTCGAACCGGTACGCGGCCACGCGTGCCACCTCGGCACCGCCCGTGTACCAGTTGCGGCTCGGCAGCCAGGCCGCCAACAGTTCCAGCTTGCTGGGACGGATGTCCGCTCGGTGCAACAACGCCATGAGCCGCATCGTACGCACCACCCGAATCCGCCTCGGCGGTTCCCGTCCGCGGATGGCGGCGCGGCGGTGTTGTGGCCTAGCATCTCGGGCCAGTACAACGTCGAGCCCAACGCGGGTTCCCCCCGACCCGCCGCCGGTGCCGCCGCCGGGTTGACGGCCCGCGGGAAAGGCACCCCTCGTGAAGATCGTGGCCGCCGACGTCATCGTCACCAGCCCGGACCGCAACTTCGTCACCCTGAAGATCACCACTGAGGACGGCCTCACCGGCCTCGGCGACGGCACGCTGAACGGACGCGAACTCTCCGTCGCCTCGTACCTGCGCGACCACGTGGTGCCGTTGCTGCTCGGGCGCGACGCCCACCGCATCGAGGACGCCTGGCAGTTCCTGTACCGCTCGGCGTACTGGCGGCGCGGGCCGGTCACCATGGCGGCCATCGCGGCGGTCGACGTCGCGCTCTGGGACATCAAGGCAAAGGCCGCCGGGATGCCGCTCTACCAGCTGCTCGGCGGCGCGTCCCGCACCGGCATCATGGCGTACGGTCACGCCTCCGGGCGGGATCTGCCGGAGCTGTTCGACTCCATCCGGGCCCACCTCGATCTCGGCTTCCGGTCGATCCGGGTGCAGACCTCCGTGCCGGGCATCAACGCCGTGTACGGGGTGGCCACCCAGCCCAGCGCCGATGGCAAGCGTTACGACTACGAGCCGGCGCAGCGCACCCCGTTGCCGGCCGAGGAGGACTGGGACACCCGGGCATACCTGCGGCACCTGCCCGGCGTCTTCGAGGCGGTGCGCAGCGAGTTCGGCCCTGAGCTGCCGTTGCTGCACGACGGGCATCACCGGATGACCCCGATCCAGGCCGCCAAGCTGGGCAAGGCCCTCGAACCGTACGACCTGTTCTGGCTGGAGGACTGCACCCCGGCGGAGAACCAGGAGGCGCTGCGACTGGTCCGGCGGCACACCACCACGCCGCTGGCGATCGGCGAGGTGTTCAACACCGTCTGGGACTACCAGACGCTGATCCGGGAACAGTTGATCGACTACGTACGCTCCGCGGTCACCCACACCGGCGGGATCACCGCCATGCGTAAGCTGCTCGACTTCGCCGCGCAGTACCAGATCAAGTCCGGCATCCACGGGCCGACCGACATCTCGCCGGTCGGCATGGCCGCCGCGCTCCACCTCGACCTGGCCATCCACAACTTCGGCATCCAGGAGTACATGCGGCACGGCGCGCTCACCAACGAGGTGTTCCGCCAGTCGTTCACCTTCACCGACGGCTACCTGCACCCGGGTGAGCAACCGGGCCTCGGCGTCGAGCTGGACGAGGAAGCGGCCGCCCGGTTCCCGTACCAACCGGCGTACCTGCCGTTCAACCGGCTCCAGGACGGCACCGTCCACGACTGGTGACCCGCCCACCTTAGGCACGGAGTTGGGCGTGGGGGTGGGTTTGGGGTTTTTCGCGGTGCGGCGTCGGAAAGCGGTTCACCATCTGTTCGGATGGCCTTGGCCGGGTGACGCGACGGCAGGTGAGCGGGCGTGCGGGAGACAGCGGTCGAGCCGGTCGTCGGTGGTGACGACGCCGGCCTGGCGGAGCAGGTGTGGCGCAACGCGGCCGAGGATCCGGACGCGGTGCAGTTCGTCCGGCCCGACCCGGACCCGAGGTCGTGGCCGGTGCGCCGCTCGGGCCGCGGTGGCGCCCTGCCGGTGACCTGCCGGCAGTTCCGCGACGACGTGGCGGCGGTGGCCCGCGGTCTCGTCGCCGCCGGCATCGGGCACGGCGACCGGATCGGGTTGCTCAGCCGCACCCGGTACGAGTGGACGCTCGTCGACTACGCGCTCTGGTCGATCGGTGCGGTGACCGTGCCGATCTACGACACCTCCAGCCCCGACCAGATCCGCTGGATACTCGGCGACTCCGGTGCGGTCGGCTGCGTGCTGGAGACCGCCGACCACACCTTCACCGTGGCCGAGCTGCGCTCCGAACTGCCCGGGTTGCGGCAGACCTGGCGCATCGACGCCGGCGAGCTGATCGAGCTGGTGGCGCGGGGCCGCGCCGTCGACACCGCCGAGGTGGATGCCCGCCGCGCCGCCGTCACCGGCGACGACGTCGCCACCATCGTGTACACCAGCGGGACCACCGGCCCACCGAAGGGCTGCGTGCTGGCCCACCGCAACCTGTCCGCCGACGTCGGCAACGCCACCGCGGTGCTGCCCGAGTTGCTGCACCCGGGTGCGTCGACGGTGCTGTTCCTGCCGCTGGCGCACGCCTTCGCCCGGCTGATCCAGATCGGCATGGTGCACAACCGCGCGACCATGGTGCACAATGCCGACATCTCCGGGGTCCTCGACCAGCTACGCCGGTTTCGGCCCACCTTCATCCTGGCCGTGCCCCGGATGTTCGAGAAGATGCACGACCAGGCCCGGCGTACCGCCGAGGACACCCACCGGGGGTGGCTCTTCGACCTCGCCGAGCGGGCGGCCGTGCGGTACAGCCGCGCCCTGGAAACCCCGGGCGGACCCGGGAGGCTGCTCCGCCTGGCGCACCTGGTGTTCGACCTCGCCGCGTACCGCCGGTTGCGGGCCACCCTCGGCGGGCGGTGCCGGCTGGCCATCGTGGGCGGCGCGCCGCTGGGGGAGCGGCTGGGGCACTTCTTCCGGGGGGCGGGCATCACGGTGCTGGAGGGGTACGGGTTGACCGAGACCTCCCCGGCGCTGACCGCGAACCTGCCGACGGCGATGCGCATCGGCACGGTCGGCCGTCCGCTGCCGGGGGTCGAGATCCGCATCGCCGACGACGGTGAGATCCATGCCCGGGGCGAGGTGGTGTTCGGCGGGTACTGGAACAACCCGGAGGCCACCCGGGAGGCGTTGACCGACGACGGCTGGCTGCGCACCGGTGACCTGGGCACGATCGACGACGACGGTTTCCTGCGGATCACCGGACGGACGAAGGACATCATGGTCACGGCCGCCGGCAAGAATCTGGCGCCCGCGCCGATCGAGGAGCGCATCCGAGCGCATCCGCTGGTCAGTCAGGTGATGCTGGTGGCCGACGGCCGGCCGTACCCCGCCGCTCTGGTGACGGTGGACCCGCAGGCCTGGACGCGCTGGCGGGAGCAGCACGGGCATCCCGGTGCGTCGGTGTCCGCGTTGCGGGACGACCCGGAGCTACGTGACGAGATCCAGGTCGCGATCGACCGGGCCAACCGCAGCGTCTCCCGGGCCGAGCAGGTCAAGACCTTCCGGATCCTGCACCGGGATCTCACCGAGGTGGACGGGGAACTCACCCCCACCCTCAAGATCAAGCGGGAGGCCGTGCAGGACCACTTCGCCGACGACGTGGCCGCCCTGTACCACGGTCACTGAGGCCGGTGCCGCACCACCGCCCAGCCGGTGCTGATCAGGAACAGCGCGGCGCTGTAGGTCGCCATCACCAGCACGCCGTGCCCGGGCACCGTCGTACCGGCCGCGCCGAGACCGATCAGCAGGTCCGAGACGAGGAACAGGCCCCCGCCGAGCGCGACCCGTCGGCCGAGGGCGGTGGCGGTCGCCGCCATCAGGCACAGCGCCAGGCTGTACCCGAGCACGGGTAGCCGCAGCTCGCCCAGCCGTGGCCACAGCACCGCGTTCGCCACCGCCCACAGCGCCAGGTATCCGGTCACCGCCGCCGGTCGGGGCCGGCGGCGAGGCACGAAAGCGCTGACGAAGGCCAGTTGCGTACCGAGGAAGCAGCCCATGCCGACCAGGAACGCGACGTCCGACGGCACCAGGAGTGCGACGTCCCCGGCGGTGGCGAGGGCCAGTCCGACCGCGATCGGGACGTCCGCCGCGCGGATCCGCCACAGCCAGGCCAGCAGCAGCGGCGCCAGCAGCGGCTTGGCCAACCACTGCACCTCGGGTACGTCGGTGGCGACGGCGACCAGTTCGACGCCGACCACGACGGCGAACGTCCAGAGCAACGCCGAGTCCCGGTGCGGCCACCGCTGCCGTACGCCCACGGGTCGCCGCTCCGGGCCGGTGCTGCTCGTCGCGGCGGTCACCGGGCCGGCTGCCAGCCCGGTCGGCGCAGCAGGTAGCCGATCCGCTCCCGCCACGATCTGGCGGTGCGCAGATCCCGCCAGATCGCCGCGTACTCGTGGGTCGCCACCCGCAGCGGGTTGTAGGTGCCGATGTTCTTGGTCAGGCCGTACCGGACCGCGTCCCCCTCGGCCTGGAAGGTGCCGAAGATCCGGTCCCAGACGATCAGGATGCCGCCGTAGTTGCGGTCCAGGTACTCGGTGTTCGAGCCGTGGTGCACCCGGTGGTGGGAGGGGGTGTTGAACAGCAACTCGATCGGCCGGGGTAGCAGATTGATCCGCTCGGTGTGCAGGAAGAACTGGTAGAGCAGGCTGATCGACTGCTGTAGGAAGATCATCCACGGTGGGATGCCGAGCAGGGCCAGACCGAGCCAGAAGGGCAGGGAGGTCATCGGCGTCCAGCTCTGCCGCAGCGCCGTGGAGAAGTTGAAGAACACGCTGGAGTGGTGCACCACGTGCCCCGCCCACAGCAGACGGACCTCGTGGTGCGCCCGGTGGAACCAGTAGTAGGCGAAGTCGTCGGCGAAGAACAACAGCACCCAGACCCACCAGTCACCGGGGGAGAGGCGCAACGGCGAGATGGTGTACGCGGCGGCGTACAGGCCGATCGTGAGCAGCTTCCACGGCACCCCGATGACCTGGCTGCCGGCGCCCATGGTCAGGCTGGTTGCGGTGTCCCGGGCCTCGTAGCCGCGCTCGGCGTCATCGGGCGCGAACCGGTACGACAGCGCCTCGACGGTGATGAGCAGGAGGAACGCGGGGATGGCGTAGAGCACGGCGGGGATCATGCCCGGCTGTCCTTTCTGGTCGGAGCGGTCAACGCGGCGGTGAGCAGGGACCGGGCCTGTTCGGCGGCCTCGACGTCCCGGCCGTCGGCGATGGCCGAGGCCAACCGGCGGTGCCCGGCCACGTCGAGCAGTTCGGTGGCGCGCCGCTGCGGCGGCACCTCGGCCACCGCCAGGGCACCGGCCACCAGACTGTTGAAGGCCAGCAGGTACGCGGTGTTGCCGCAGCCGTCCAGGATGAGCCGCCACACGGCGATGTTGGCCTCACCCATGGCGGTCAGGTCGGGCGCGAGGTCGGCGAACTCCTCGACCGCCCGTAGGATCCGTCGTCGCGCCACGTCGTCGGCGCGCCGGGCGCACAGGCGGGCGGCGTCCACGCCGATACAGGCCCGCATGTCCATCATGTCGCGTACCAGGGTGGCGACCGGCAGGACGTCGCCGGAGCGTACGAGTGACAGCGCCAGGTCCAGGCCGGCGTGCACCCGCCAGTCCAGCACCCGGGTGGCTCCGCCCTGACTGATCCGGACCAGGCCGAGCTGCTGCAACCGCCGCAGCGCCTCCCGTACCGCGTGCCGGTTCACCTCGAAGGCCGCTGCCAACTCCCGTTCGCCGGGCAGGGCGTCGTCGGTGCGGTATGTGCCGCTGACGATCGCGTCGCGCAACTGTCCGAAGACCAGGTCGGAGACGGAGGCCCGGGTGACGGGGACGAATGCCATGCCAGGCAGTGTGGCTCAGCACACATCAACCCGTCAACTGGTTGGACCAGTTGGACCGCGGATCGACACGCCCGTGGCTCGTGACCATGCTGTCGCGGTGAGTTAGGGTGCGTTCGCAGTGGGTGGCGGTCGGGTACGGGAGGCGCCGGTGCGGAGACGACGGCCTGGCCTCGTCCGGGCGGCCCTGCGACTCGGGTTCCTGACCGTGGTCGCCGGGGCGGCGTGGTACGCCTACGACGTCGCCGTGACCGATGTCGCCCAGGCCGGCGAGAAACCGCCGGCCGCCGTTGGTGACGAGCGGGCCGCCGATCGCGACGAGGCTGCTTCCCACGCCGCCGACCTCGTTCGCGGCCTGCTCGCTCCGGTCCTCCGGTCGGATCCGCCCGTCCTGGCCCGCCCGCCCCGGGACCGCCCGCCGCCGGCCCCACCCGCGCCGCCGGTCCGTCCACCCAGGGCCGATCCGCCCCCACCGCACCCATCCGACGAGCCGGCACCACCCGTCGACGCGGGGCCGGCGGGACGGCCGGCACCCGCGGGTGGGCAACCACGGCAGGACGCCGCGCCACCGGCCGACGCGACGACGCCGGCTGGGCAGGTGCCGCCGTCGACCGGTCGGAGCGCGGCGAGACCGAAGCCGACCTCACCTCGGGTAGCGACCGGGACGCCGCACGCGGCACCGCCAGCGAAGCCCTCCGCCACGCCGCCCAGCGCGAGCAGGCCCGACGACCCGTCGGCGCGGCCGCCCGCGCTGCCCGAGGCCGAAGCCGGGCCGCTCACCGCCGTGCTCGCAGAGCTGCTGGGTCCCGCGTCGCCGCTGCCCGACTCCGTCGTGGCGGGGACGGACCCGGTCCTCCGGGAGCTGACGCCGGTCCTCGACCCGCTGGAGCCGGTCCTCGACGTGCTGGAGCCGGTCGTGGAACTGCCCCAGCCCGCCCCGACTCCGGCGGACCCGACCCCTCACCCCAACCCGGACCCCACCATGCCGCCGGCACCGGCAGGTGATCCCACGCCACCGGCACCGGGGGCCGAACCCGCGCGACCGGGCAGCCCCGACCGGATCGGCCTCGGTCCGGGCAGCGCCCGACCACTCGGCGCCGCCGACCACCGCATCCGTCACCTGTCCGACTACCCGGCGGCATCGCTGTCGGCCCCCGACCAGGGGGCCGTCGACGGTGGACAGCACGACCGGAACCGGCAGGCCGACTCCACGCCGGACACTCCGCCCTCGTCACCGGCACCTGGCACCAGCGGCGCCGAGCCGGCGCCGAACTCGCACAGCGGTACGGCCGACCTGGCTGCGGCCGGCTGGTCGCCCCCGCCGGTCAGCGGTCGGGTGACCCGATCGACGCGTGACCGGCGGCAGCCCTCCCGCTCGCCACGTCCGCGCAGCCGGCCCGCCTGACCGGAGCGCAGGTCCCGTCCACGCCGCCCCGCCGGTCGTGGTCGCACGCCGCGGCACCCTCCGACGGCCGCACACCGCGGACCGTCCCCGGGCCTGCGCGCCTGTCTCCGTGGCGCGGGCCCGTCACCGTCCTATCGACCTCATGCCTTGCCAGGAGTAGTCATGCACGTCAACCTGCCGGTCAACCGTGCCCGATGGTGCGATCTCGACTGGATCGTCGACCTGCTCACCGCCACCATCGTCCCGACCCACCTCGGCGCGTGGCTCGTGCCCGACGAGCGGCGGCGCCCCGCCGTGATCGCCGCCGTCGCCCGCATCTGGACCGAGCACGCCCTGCTGTTCGGCGACGCGTTCCTGCTCCGGGACGGGACCGCCGCCACCGTCTGGTTCCATCGCTACCGCCCGATCCCGCCGCCACCTCGCTACGACGAGCGACTCGACGACGCCAGCGGAGAACACGCCGTGCGCTTCCGGCGGGTCGATCACCTCCTTGCCGCGCGGCGTCCCGCCGAGGCGCACAACCACCTCGCGTTCCTCGCCGCCCCGCCGGATCCCGACCGGGCCGGTCAGGCCGCCGCCGTCCTCGCCGGCAGCCACCGCCACATGGACAACGTCGGCCTGCCGACGTACGCGGAGGCGCACGGCGACGACGACCTCCGGCTCTACCGCCGGCTGGGCTACCGCAGCCGGCAACGTCTGTCGTGTCCCGGCGGGGCCACGGTCAACCTGCTCTGGCGACCGGTTCGACCGGTACCGATCATCCCGTCCACCCTCGCGACCCGACCGGTACGACCCGCGGGGGCAACGACACCGAACCGACCCCTCGTGGTGGCCGTCGACGTCGCCGGAGGAGGAGCCGGGGCCCGCCGCTGACCCGCCATGCGGCGGAGCCACCGTGCGGGCCGACCTCGACCGGCCCGCACGGTGGCTCCCGACGACGGCCGGTGTGACCGCCGGCGTCAGCCCTGGGCGGTCGGTGACGGCGGAGCACTGCCGCCCTGGGGCGCCTCGGTGGACATCAGCTCCACCACCGCCTTGCGGTCGGCCGCCGACGGCAGGCCCCAGCCGGGCCGGTACCCGTACACCTCGCGCAGCGGGGTGGCGCTGGTCCGCCCGCCGAGAATCTCCACGGCGTCGGCGTCGATCAGCCCGGGATGCTCCACCCCGCACGCCTCGGCGACCTTCATCAGGTCCCGGCGCAGCGTCTTGATGTAGTGCGCCGCCCGGACCGCCTTCGATGCCGGGTGCAGCCCTCGGGTCAGCCAGGCGTTCTGGGTGGCCACACCGGTGGGGCAGGTGTCGGCGTGGCACTTCTGCGCCTGGATGCAGCCGATCGCCAGCATCGCCTCCCGCCCCACCGCCAGCATGTCGCAGCCGAGCGCGAACGCGACCACCGCGTTGTCGGGCAGACCGAGCTTGCCGGATCCGACGAAGACGACCTGCTCGTGCAGATCACGTTCGGCGAAGACGGGGTAGACGCGGGCGAAGCCCTGCTGGAAGGGCAGCGACACCGAATCGGTGAAGATCAGCGGCGCGGCACCGGTGCCGCCCTCGCCGCCGTCGATGGTGACGAAGTCGACGCCCCGGCCGGTGTCGCGCATCAGGTCGGCCAGCTCGGTCCAGAAATCGAGGTCACCCACGGCCGACTTGATACCGACCGGCAGACCCGTCTCGGCGGCCAGGAGTTCCACCCAGTCGAGCAGGCTGTCGCAGTCGGAGAACTCCGCGTGCCGCGACGGACTGACGCAGTCCCGCCCGATCGGGATCCCCCGACTGGCGGCGATCTCCGCCGACACCTTCGCCGCCGGCAGCAGGCCACCCAAGCTGGGTTTGGCCCCCTGACTGAGTTTGATCTCCAGCGCCCGTACCGGCGCGCCGGCCACGGCCTCCTTGAGCCGGGCCAGGTCGAAGCGGCCCTGATCGTCACGGCAGCCGAAGTACGCGGTACCCAGCTGCAGGATCAGCTCCCCGCCGTGGCGGTGGTACGCCGACAGCCCACCCTCGCCGGTGTTGTGCAGGCAGCCGGCGATCGCCGCGCCCCGGTTCAACGCCTCGACGGCCGGACCGGACAGGGAGCCGAAGCTCATCCCCGAGATGGTCACCACCGACTCGGGGCGGAAGGCGTGGGTACGTCGGCGGGCGCCTCCCAGCACCTTCGCCGCCGGCAGCCGTACCTCGTGCCCGATCGTCGGCGTCGAGGCAGGGACCGCCCGGCCGAAGGTGCGGTGCTTGATGACCGGGTATCCCGGGGTGTACTCGATGTCGTTGTCGGTGCCGAACCCGAAGTAGTTGTTCTGCCGTTTCGCCGAGGCGTACACCCAGCGGCGCTGGTCCCGGGTGAACGGACGTTCCTCGTTGTTGCCCGCCACGATGTACTGGCGCAGCTCCGGCCCGACCGATTCGAGCAGGTAGCGGGCCCGACCCAGCAGCGGAAAGTTGCGCCTCAGCGCGTGCTCGCGTTGCAGCAGATCACGGGCGGCGAGCGCGGCGAGCGCGGTGACGGCGGCGGGTACGGCGTGACGGGCCCATCTCATCCCGCCACACTTTCCGCCACCGCCCCCGGTCAAACGTCGGGGCGGTGCAGCTCAGGGCCGGTCGGCCACCAGGCGCAGCGGAAGGCCGCCGACCGTGCCCACCGGACGACTCGCCAGGTATCCACCCGGTGAGGTCGGTGCACCCGCCGGGCCGATGGCGTCACCGGCGGCGGTGGCGATAATGATCGCGTGTTCAGCGGCACCGTCCACTTGCGCCTGTCGCGGATAGTGGCGACATGAACGGTTGGCAGGTCTCCGGCTACACCTCGGTCCGTCGGCTCGGTGCCGGTGCCTCCGGCAGCGTCGATCTCGCCGTGCACGACGCCACCGGCACCGCGGTGGCGATCAAGTATCTGACCACCGGGCCCGACGACGAGCTGTTGCGGGCCGACTTCCGGGACGAGGCGCGGCGGCTTGCCGACATCGACGACCCGCACATCTGTCGCCTCTACGAGTACGTCGAGGCGTCCGGCGGTGCGGCGATCGTGATGGAGTTGGTCAACGGCGTGTCGCTGCGCCAGATGCTGCGTGCGCAGGGCCCCACCACACCGGAGTCGGCGCTCTGCGTGCTCAAGGGTTCCCTGGCCGGGCTCGGTGCGGCGCACGCGCGCGGCGTGGTGCATCGTGACTACAAACCCGAGAACGTGCTGGTGACTGCCGAGGGCACGAGCAAGCTCGCCGACTTCGGCATCGCCATGCCGGTCGGTGCCGCCTCCGGTGGCACTGTCACCGGCACCCCCCGCTACATGGCTCCCGAGCAGTGGTCCGGTGCGCCGGCCAGCCCGGCCTGCGACATTTACGCCGCCACCGCCACCTTCTTCGAATGCCTCACCGGCCACCCGCCGTTCGACGGGCGGGATCTGGCCACACTGCGCCGGCAGCACATCCGGGCGCCGATCCCCACCGATCGGGCGCCGCGCCCGGTGCACGGCCTACTGCGCGACGGGATGGCCAAGCGGCCCGACGACCGTCCACAGCCCGCGCAGGTCTTCCTCGCCAGCCTGGAAGAGGTAGCCGCCGGTGCCTACGGGGACGACTGGGAGGAACGAGGGTGGCGCGAGCTGGCTCGCCGGGCAGCGCTGCTGGCGGCTCTGTTTCCGTTCCCGGACGGCAGCGGGGGCGGCATCAGCGTGGCCAGCACGGCGGTCGGTGTCTATGCGCCGACACCGGTGGGCGAGGCCGCCGGCGGATCCGTACCTCGACGGACCGGACGGTCCCGGGCGGCGCTGGTCGGGTCCGGCCTGGTGGCGGCGATGCTGGTCGGCGTTGCCGGGCTCAGCTACGCCGGGAAGGACGAGCCACCGTCGGTCGGTGCGGCGGCGGCCACCGAGGCCCGCACGGATCTGACCGCCGGGACCGTCCCGACCGTCGGAGTTCCGGCCGCACAGCAGCCGACGCCAACGTCCGACGTGCCGACGGTCGGCACCCCCGGTCCACCCACCCCGACCGGTACGGGGACCGTCCCGACGGGCGGCACAACGGTCGAGCCGAGCCGGTCGGTGCGTCCCCCGGGCGGCTCACCGACCGCGACGCCGGTGCCCACGTCGTCCACCAGTCCCGCACCGCCGTCGGACACCACCGCGCCCACCGTCGACCGGGTCACCGCGAGTCCGACCGAACTGGATCCGGCGGGCTGCCCGTTCGGACCGACCGCGAGCACGGTCACCGCGCTCGTCGCCGACGACCGTACCGACTCGGGTGAGCTGCGGGTCCGTCTGCGCTACACGCTCGAAAAGCGCTCGTACGAGCAGAACATGGCTCAGCTGCGTGGCGGCCAGTTCCGGGGCGTGCTCGGCGACCTGCCCAGGCCTGGAGCGACCACGCGGATCCCGGTCGCGGTCCTGGCCACCGACGCCGTCGGTAACACCACCAGCGGTGCGACGGTGCACGTGACGCTCTACTCCTTCTGCACGCCCGGCTGACCAGCCGCCCCGCACCCAGGCCCGCGACGAACGCAGGAGACGACAGCGTGAATCAGCCGGACGACGACGCCACGGAGGCCCTGCCCACCCAACGGGTACCGGCCGAGCGGACCGTCACCCTGCCCGCACACCCGCCGTCCGTGACCGCACCTAAGGCGTCACTCGACGGTGCGGAGCCGACGCTCTCACTCGACGGTGCGGAGCCGACGCTCTCACTCGACCGTGCGGAGCCGACGCTGTCGCTGGCTGGGACCGGGGGAGACACGATGGCCGCGAATGTCACGGTCGGTACGCGTACCGGCGGCACGGCCCTGCCCGCGCCCGGCGGCGAGCTGCGGTTCGGTCCCGGCGTGCCGGTCGCCCCGCCAGCGGCACCGGCCTGGCCGGCACCCGCGCCGCCGCGCCGGCCGTCACCCTGGCGTCGTTTGACCACCGTGCTCTCCGCGCTGCTGAGCCTCGCACTGCTGACCGCGGTGGGGTTGTGGATCTGGCAGCGACTCAGCCCGCTGGAGATCGCCGATGTAACCGCGAGCGTGCCCCGACCGGCCGGCGCACGCTGCGACGTCACCGTCGACGTGGTCGCCACCGTGCGAACCAACGGCAGCGCGGGCGTGATCGAGTATCAGTGGCTGCGGACCGGCAGTGCGCCAGGTGCTCTGCTCACCGAGCGCGTCGGTCGGGGACAGCGTAGCGTCACGCTGACGTTGCGCTGGTCGTTCACCGGGGTCGGCAGCACCACGGAGACCGCGACGGTGAACATCGTGTCGCCGGCACCGGCGCAGGCGGCGACCGAGGTCAGCTACGCCTGTCCAGGCTGACTCCGCCAGGCCGGTGGTCGGATGTGTCTGGGGCTGGGACGCCTTCCCGCCCCCGGGATGCAGCGGCCCCGTCCTGATCGCCTACGCCATGGAACCCGGCAGCGCCGTGGAACCGGGCAGCGCCGCGCCCAGCGGCTGCCGCTGCTCGCTGCGGACGCGACCTGACGACCTCTGCCGGCCACGCCGACATTCGCCTCTGGAACGAGCCGGCCCGACGCCGCTCTCGCACTATGAGTCGCGGGCCGTCAACAACCGAAAGTTTCGATCTGGGACGTCGTTCGGGTGATCGGGTGGGTGGCGGAGGGTGTCATCGTCGCAGCACAGATGGGGCATTGATGCCCTTCACGGTGACTCCGGCCGGCTCGGGACACAGTGGCACCAATTAAGATCATTGTTGACATTTATGCGACTCGATGCTTGTCTGGCGTTGGAAGCGCTCCCATCCACCGACACCACCGAGGAACGGAGGACGCACATGCGTTCACGCAGGCCCGATCAGAGCGGCGGGCGGTCCCGGTCAGCCGTCCGCCAGCCCCTTCGGGTGTTTGCCGTGCTACTCGCGATGATCGTTGGCGTGCTGCCCTGGGCCACCCCGGCCCAGGCTCACGGCACCATCATCAACCCGGCCTCCCGCGCCTACCAGTGCTGGCAGAGCTGGGGAAGTCAGCACACGAACCCGGCCATGCAGCAGCAGGACCCCATGTGTTGGCAGGCGTTCCAGGCCAACCCCGACACCATGTGGAACTGGATGAGCGCGCTGCGGGACGGTCTGGGCGGAAACTTCCAGGGCCGCACCCCGGACGGGCAGCTGTGCAGCAACGGGCTGTCCAGGAACAACAGCCTGAACCAGCCGGGTGCCTGGCGGACGACGAACGTGAGCCGCAACTTCACGGTCCAGCTGTACGACCAGGCCAGCCACGGCGCCGACTTCTTCCGCGTCTACGTCAGCAAGCAGGGGTTCGACCCCACCACCCAGCGGCTCGGCTGGGGCAACCTCGACTTCATCACGCAGACCGGCAGGTACGCGCCCGCGCAGAACATCTCGTTCAACGTCTCGACCTCCGGCTACACCGGACGCCACATCGTCTTCGTCATCTGGCAGGCTTCGCACCTCGACCAGGCGTACATGTGGTGCAGTGACGTGAACTTCGTCTGATCGACCAGCTCCACCATCCGTCCCACGGGTGCGGCCCAGGACCGAGGTCCTGGGCCGCACCCGTCGTGCGATGCCCGGTCGGCGGATGACGACCCCGATCCGTGGCAGCCCTGGCGCTCGACACGCCGGCCACAGACCACCGTCGCTGCCACAGATCCGGGCGGGCGGCGGTTCAGCTCAGCGGCGTACCCCGGGGGTGGTGTTTCTGTGCCGAAGCGGCGGGGTAGGTCGGGCCGGACGAACCACCCGCCCCTGTGGAGGACCATCCGATGCGAGACGACTTCGGTGACGCGGTGGGGGACACCCTCCGCTCGATACTTCTCTTCCTGCCCAAGGCGCTCGCCTTCGTGGCGATCCTGGTTGTCGGCTGGCTGCTGGCCAAGGCGGCACTGAAGCTGGTCGACCGGCTGCTCGAACGGGTCGGCTTCGACCGTGCGGTCGAACGCGGCGGTATCCGCCGGGCCCTGGCCCGATCCCGCTACGACGCCAGCGACATCGTCGCCCGACTGGCCTACTACGGGATCCTGCTGCTCACCCTCTACCTGGCCTTCGGGGTCTGGGGGCCGAACCCGATCTCCGATCTGATCGGTGGGGTCATCGCCTGGCTGCCCCGGGCCTTCGTGGCGATCGTCATCGTGGTCGTGGCCGCCGCCATCGCCAGCGCGGTGAAGGACATCATCTCCGGCGCGCTCGGCGGGCTGTCCTATGGCCGGCTGCTGGCCACCGTCGCCTCGGCGTTCATTCTCGGTCTCGGCATCATCGCCGCGCTCAACCAGATCGGTGTCGCCACCGCGGTGACCACACCGGTGCTGATCGCCGTACTGGCCACCATCGGCGGCATCCTCGTGGTCGGCGTCGGTGGAGGTCTGATTCGTCCGATGCAGAGCCGGTGGGAGTCCTGGCTCGCCCGGGCGGAGCAGGAGTCACGGACCATCGCCGAGCACGCCCGGGCGTACTCCGCCGGCCGCCGCGACACCGGCGAGCAGCCCGCCGAACCCGCACCGACCAGCGCCGCCCCCCACACCTCCCACCCGGTGACCGGTGAGGTGGCTGACCCCGCCGTGCCGTCCGCCGCCGGCTTGTCGTCCGTCGACGACCCGGAGGCGACCCAGGTCGTCACCGGACGTCCGCTCGATGCCGACGAGACCCAGGTCGTTACCGGGCCCGCCGACGATCCCGACGCGACCACGCCGCTGCCGCGCCAGAGCGCCGCCCCGACGCGGTCAGCGCCGGAGTCCTCGACGCCGCCGGAGAGCGACCCGGACGCCACCCAGGTGGTTGCCCCGAACCCGCAGGTGCCGGCACCGCGCGACTCCGCCGACAGCGACTCGACGATCGTGCTGCCGAAGACCGGCGAGCAGCGCTGACCGACGGGCGGGACGGGGCCGGCATCGGCCCCGTCCCGCCCGCATCCCGTCGACCGCTGCGGACCGGTCGTGCGGAACCGCCGCGTGCGGCGTTACCATTCGCGCCATGACCTGGCGACATTGATCCGTCACCGGAGGCCGTGGGCCGCCACGGACACCGCGAAACAGGTGTCCGTGACCCGTCCCACCTCGAAAGGCCCCGATGATCCCGAGCCCGCCGCGTGCCCGCCGCCTGGCCGGCACGCTCTACGCGTACGCGTTCCTCACCGACCTGGTGCTGCTCTACCCGGTGTACGCGCTGCTCTTCGCCGACACCGGCCTGTCGGTCGGGCAGATCTCCTCGCTGTTCGTCATCTGGTCGCTGGCCAGCATCGCGCTGGAGGTGCCGTCCGGCGCCTGGGCCGACGCGACCTCCCGGCGGCGAATGCTCTGCCTCGCCCCGCTGTGCACCGCCGCCGGCTTCGCCCTGTGGACCGTCGTACCGTCCTATCCGGCGTTCGCCGTCGGTTTCGTCCTCTGGGGAGCGGGCGGCGCACTCGCCTCCGGCGCGACGGAGGCGTTGGTCTTCGACGAGCTGGACAAGCTCGGTGCCGCCGACCGATATGCCCGCGTCATCGGCCGGGCGCGTACCGCCGGCACCGTCGGAGTGCTGGGGTCGATCGTGCTGGCCGCTCCGGTGCTCGGGTTCGGTGGCTACCCGGCGGTCGGCGCGGCCAGCGTGGCGGCCTGCCTGCTCGCCGCGGCCGTCGCGGTCCGCTTCCCGATGACCGCCGGGCCGCCGGCCGGGACCTCGACCGGGCCGGCGACGGCGCCTGCCTGCCCGGTGGCCCCGCCACTGACCACACCGTGCCGCGCCGCTCCGACACCGACCACACCGTGCCGCGCGGCCTCGGCGTCGATTCCGCCGCTCCGCCCTGGGTAGGGCGGTGCCAACCGTGGTCAGCGCGGCAGACACCGCGACGGCGGGACCCGACCCCGATGAGGACGAGCTCGGCTGGTGGAAGGGCTGCGCGCGGGGTCGCCGAGGCCCGCGGCAACCGGCCGGTGCGCCGGGCGGTGCTGCTCGTCGCCGGGGTCGGTGCCGTCTGGGGTGCCCTGGACGAGTACACGCCGCTGCTGGCCCGCGACACCGGAGTCGCGCTGACGACCGTGCCGCTGCTGCTCCTGATCGTCACGGTCGGGCAGATCGTCGGCGGTCTGCTCGCTCCGGTCGGTCAGCGGTTCGGCGGTCGCGGCTACGCGGTGCTGCTGGCCGGCTCGGCGCTGGCCCTGGCCTCGGGTGCGCTGGTGGGGCACCCGGCCGGATTCGGTCTGGTGGCGGTGGCTTTCTGCGGCCTGCAACTGGCCTCGGTGCTGGCCGACGCGCGACTACAGGCCCGGATCACCGGGCCGGGGCGGGCCACCGTCACCTCGGTCGCCGGCATGGGCACCGACCTGACGATCATCGCGGTGTACGCCGGGTACGGTCTGGTCGCCACCGTGGCGGGGAACCCGGTGGCGTTCGCGGTCGCCGCCGTGCCGTACCTGCTGATCGCGGCCGCCCTGGCGATCCGGCCTGCTGGCGACCGGAGACCGCTCGTGCCGGCGGGGGCGGCCTCGGGCGGTGACCAGCTTCAGCCGAGGTCGTCGTCCAGGTAGACCCATCGACCGTCCTCGCGGACGAAGCGGCTGCGTTCGGTCACCGTGCCCGGCTCGCGTCCGTCCCGGTAGTGGGCCCGGAACTGCACGGTGCCGGTGCTGTCGAACAGGCCACCGCGGTCGGTGTCGAGCACCTCCAGCCGCGTCCAGCGCTGCGCGGGGTCGAGGTGCAGCCGAGGGGGACGGGTCCGGGAGTGCCAGCTGCGCAGCAGGTAGTCCGGGTCGCCGACGGCGAAGGCCGCGTACCGGGACCGCATCAGCGCTTCGGCCGTGGGCGCGTCGGCCTCACCCCGGTGCAGCCGCCCGCAGCAGTCCGCGTAGGGCAGGCCCTGCCCGCACGGGCACGCCCCGGTCACCTCGGACCCGCCGGCCGGTCGTCTGTCTCGTGTGGCCACGTCGCCATCCTTCCGGTCGCGGCGTCGGCCACCGCCACCGGGGCGCGTGGCCGCAAAGGCCGACCGGCCGTCAAGACCGTCACCGCCACCGGGGCGCGTCGCCGCCACCGCCGTTCGGCCGCCAAGACTGTCGGGAAAGCCGCCGCCGCGACTACGGCGACCCGGACGCCGCCCCGCTCGGGCCCTGAGTTGCCGACGTCCTCTCCGGCGTGCCGGTCAGCGGGATCCGGTGCGGGCACCCCGACGATTGCCGAACGACTCCATCGTGGTGCCCCGCTTCGCCGGTGCCGGGCCGGCGGAGCGGGACCGGGACGCGGCGGCCTGGGAGGCCGAGGTCTTCCTGGTCGGTGCCCGCTTCGTACCCGTCGCCTTGCCGGCCGGTGCGGTCGCGCCGGATGACCTCGCCGCCGTCGCCTTCTTCGCGGGTGCCTTCTTGACCGAGGCGGTCTTCTTCGCGGTCGCCTTGGCGGTCGGGCGGCGGGCCGGGGTGGCGGTGGCGGAGACGGCCTTCTTGCGGGCCACACGGGAACTCGTCGGGGTGGGCTTCGTATCGGGCGTCTTCGCGGCGGTGGCCCCGGTGGCCCGCCTGGTCGCCGTGGCCGCCTTCTTCGCCGCCGCCTTGCGCGGCGGCGGGCCGCCCTTGTCCGCGCCGGTCCGCTTGCTGGCCCGTGCTGCCTGCGCCATCGTCGCTCCTTGCGAATCTGCCGTTGGCGACGGGTCTTCCCGGCGTCCCGACGGTCAAACGCGGGTTCAGGCTGCCCTGCTGGCGAACACGACGAGGTTGTCGACGTACTCGCCGCTGTCCCCGTCGAACCGGCCGCCGCAGGTGATCAGGCGGAGCCCGGCCGCGTCGCCCGGCCCATAGACCAGATCGGTGGGGAACCGGTCCTTCGGATACGCCTCGACCCCGAGCACGGCGAAGCGCACCAGCCGGGCGTCGGTCCGGACGATCTCGATGGTATCCCCGGGACGCAGCCGTCCGAGGTTGAAGAAGACGGCCGGCCCGGCGGGGGAGTCCACGTGACCCACCAGCACCGCGTTGCCGGTCTCTCCCGGACTGACCCCGAGCCGGTACCAGCCCGCCACGGCCGGGCGGTCCAGCGGCGGCACCTCCAGCGCCCCGGCGGCATCGGCGGCGACGGACACCAACGGTGCGCGAACGTCGATGGCGGGGATGCGTACCTCGACGGGCACGGCTCGGGGCAAGGGCGGCAGGTGCGGCGCTGGCACCGTCCGGTGCGGAGCGGCGGTACCGTCCGGTTGCGGTGGTCGCACCGGCAGCCGCGTCGCACCCGCGCCGACCAGCGCGAGCCCGGCCACCGCGAGCGCCGCGACCAGGAGACGGCCCAACCGGTACGCCCGCACGGGAACCTCCGTTCGCCGGTGCCCGCGACGGGCGCGGGAACTCCCTCTGCCGTGCCGCCTCGGGTGCCCGTACCGTCGAGCACGGTACGGGCACCCGTCGCAGGATGGGATGGGGTGGGTCGTGGGTCAGTGTGTCGCGGCGGTGACGGCGTGACGCCGTCGCCGGGCCAGGATGACGGCGCCGCCGAGCGCGGTGGCCAGCAGGGTGGCGCCGGTGGCCATCGTCCCGACACCGTCGTCGCCGGCCCGGCCCCCGGCCTCGGCACCGCCGATCGGGGTGACCGTCAGGGTCGCGCTGCCGTCGGGCGTACCGTCGCCGCAGGTGGCGGCCACCGTGTAGGTGCCCAGCGTGAAACCGGCGGTGAACAGCTCCGCGCTCAGTCCGCCACCAGCGGCGGCGGTGGTGGAGCGAACATTCTGGTCACGGTCCGGCCCGGTGACCCGGAAGATCGCGTCACCTGACTTCGGGTTGCAGCCCGTCGCGGTCAGTACGACAGTTCCACCGACCGGCGTGGTGGGCGGCGACACGGTCGTGTCGGCCAGCGCGGTGCCGGGCAGCAGCAGTGCGCCGAGAGCGACCCCGCCTGCCGCCGGTACGAGAAATCTTGTTGCCTTCATACGCGTCTTCCCTCACTTTTCGTCCGCTGACTGCGTGGGACGTCGTTCGGGTGGCCAACTCCGTGACTAGCACCGGTGTGCCCAACACTAGGTGGGCTTGAGACCCGATCCGGTGAAAATGAGAAATCCTCGTTGCCGTCCCGTGTTCCCCCGTACGCCGCAGGCGTTGTGAAAGGGGCGGTCGGGGTCCGTTGTGGGCGGGGTTGGGGGTGTGGTGCGGGGTTGGGGGTGTGGCCCGCCGTGCCCGGCTCCGGGCGGTCAGGCTTGATCCCTGCGCCGGGCACGGCGGGCCACACCCTCGTCGTGCCGGCGTTTGGGTGTGAATCTTGGTGCAGTTGTGCCCTTTGGGGGCGTTGTCGGACCAGGATTGCGGGTTGTCGGTTCGGTTGTCGGGGTTTGGGGGTGGGTGTCGGGTTCCGGGCGTGGGCTCGGGGTGGAATGGGTGCGGGCCCGGGGGCGTTGTGCACGGGTGAACGGCCGAGGAAGACACCGCCCGCGAGGGTGGGTGCGGGCCCCCCGGAATGATGGTGGGCCGGTGGTCGTTGGACATGGTCCCGGCGATGCGAAGCGGCGATACGCCCCGCGTGCCGGAAGGACTTTCCCCCCTTTCTTGTTTGGGCGCCTTTCTGGTGCTTGCGTACGCCTGACCGATCCCCCTTGGTGTGGGTGTGCGTCGACCCCCGAATGGAGCTTCTGTGATGAACACGATGCTGCGGAAGAGCGTGCTGGGTATCGCGGGTCTGGCGTTCACCGGTGGTCTGTTCGCCGGTCCGGTGGCCGCTCACGCCGACACCACCCCGGTCACGAGCAACCCGGTCGCGGCGGTGCAGGCCGACGTGGTGCGGGCCGACAAGCCGGACATGGGCAAGCTGCTGCCGCACGGCACCCCGTCCAACCAGTCGCACGTCGAGCTGAACGACGAGCAGATCGACAACGTCAAGGCGATCATCGCCGCGACGAAGAAGGCCGGCATGGACGAGCGTGCCGCCGTGGTGTCGATCGCGACCGCGTTGCAGGAGTCGAAGCTGGAGAACCTGGGTCACCTGGGTGACCGCAACGACCACGACTCGCAGGGCCTGTTCCAGCAGCGCCCGTCCTCCGGTTGGGGCACGGTGGAGCAGATCACCGACCCCGAGTACTCGACCCTGGCCTTCCTCAAGGGGTTGAAGCAGGTCGACGGCTGGCAGGACATGCCCCTGACCCAGGCCGCCCAGACCGTACAGGTGTCGGCCTACCCCGACCACTACGCCCAGTGGGAACAGCAGGCCGCCGACCTCGTCGCCCAGCACTGGACCAGCTGACCCCCTCAGCGACCAGGCGACAACCGAAGACATTCCTCCACAGGGGGAGCAGAGAACCGCTGGCCGGCACCCGAACCCGGGTGCCGGCCAGCGGGCTTTCGGCGTCCGGAGGGCGGGGAACGGCCCTGCGCCTTCGACAAGCCTGACGATGTGGCAGCGTGATCGGATGGACTCCTCGCCCGTCGACGTCGATCTCGCCCTGGTCGGTGGGGGTGGTGCGGCGTCGCTGGTGCTGGCCGCGTTGGCCCGCCACCGGGTACGCGACGTGCGGATCGCCGTCGTCGACCCGGTGCACAGACGTGGGCAGGACCGCACCTGGGCGTTCTGGGGCCAGCCCAGCAACGACCTGGACGAACTGCTCAGCGCCAGCTGGTCACGGGTCGAGGTGGTCACGCCGGACGCGCAGCGCGCCCTGGACCTGACGCCCCTGCGGTACGCGATGCTGCGCTCCGGCCCGATCTACGCCCGCGCCGCCGAGGCTGAGCGGCACCTGGGCGTGACCCGCATCGGCGCCGCAGCCGGTCGCGTCGACGACGACGGTGACCGGGTGCTGGTGCGTGCCGTCGACGGTAGACCGCTGCTGCGGGCCCGCTGGCTGCTGGACTCCCGACCGCGGCCACCGCACCGACCCGGGCGTACCAACTGGTTGCAGCACTTCCGGGGTTGGTGGTTGACGGCGGACCGGCCGGTCTTCGACCCGGCACGGGCCGTGCTCATGGACTTCCGTACCCCGCAGCCGGCCCGGGGTGTCTCCTTCGGCTACGTGCTGCCCGTCGACAGCCGGTACGCGCTCGTCGAGTACACCGAGTTCTCACCCGACCTGCTGACCGCAGCGGCGTACGACGCGGCCCTGGCCGGCTACCGCGACCTGCTCGGCCTCGATGCGGCCCGGCTCACCGTGACCGAGGTCGAGAACGGTGTCATCCCGATGACCGACGGTCCGTTCGTGGCCCGACCCTCGCCCCGGGTGGTGCGGCTCGGCACGGGCGGTGGTGCCACCCGACCCTCGACCGGCTTCACCTTCTCGGCGATGCACCGTCAGGCAGAACAGGTGGCCCGGGCGGTCGCCGCCGGCCGGCCGCCGGTGCCGGCACCCGCGTACCCCGGCCGGCACCGGTGGATGGACGCGGTCGCCTTGCGCGCACTCGACAGTGGTCTGGTGAACGGGCCGGAGTTCTTCGGCCGCCTCTTCGACCGCAACCCGGCCAGTCGGGTGCTGCGCTTCCTCGACGGTGACACCAGCCTCGCCGAGGACCTGGCGGTGATGCGCTCCACCCGCCTGCGACCGATGGTCACCGCCACCGTCGCCGACGCCGCAGCTCGGGTGCGTGATCGGAGCGCGCCGTCGCGCCGACCGGCCTGGACCGTGCCGCCGCCGGTTGTCGGCTCCGGGCCGCCGGGCGTCGAGCGGTCAGGCTCGGATCGGTAGCGGCCGGGTCAGGATCGGCCGCCGGTCGGACCCGGCCCGTGCGACCCGGCAGCGAGGGCGTGCAGGTGCTCGCCGTCGAGCCGCAGCACCTCCAACTCGTCAAGGGTGCGGGCGTGCAGTTTCCGGTAGAAGCGCAGAGCCGGATCGTTGGTGCGCAACACCCACCACTCCAGGCGGCCGCAGCCGCGCTCCACGGCCAGCCGCGCCAGGTGTGTCAGCAACGCCTGGCCGACGCCGCTGCCCCGGTGCTCCGGCCGGACGTACAGATCGTCCAGGTGGATGCCGGGCCGACCGACCACGGTGCTGTAGGTCGAGTAGTAGAGCGCGAAGCCGACCGGCTCACCGTCGACCGAAGCCACCACCGCCTCGGCGACCGGCCGTGGCCCGAACAGCGCTCGCAGCACGTCCGCCGGCTCGGCGGTGACCTCCTCGGTATAGCCTTCGGCCACGGTCAGCTCGACGATGAAGCGGTGCAGCAACTCGGCATCGTCCGGCTCCGCCGGGCGGATCGCCAGACGCGTGTCAGTAACGAGTTCGCTCACTGGCCAGACCTTACTGGAACCGGCACCTGCGTGGTGCCTGCCGGCAGCCAGCGTGGCCTCGGTAGATTCGCCGCATGGTGGACGAGACGGCCGGCCGGGTGGTGCGGATCTGGACCGACGGGGCGTGCAGCGGCAACCCCGGCCCGGGTGGCTGGGGTGCGGTGCTGCGCTACGGCTCCCACGAGCGTGAGCTGCGTGGCGGGGAGGCGAGCCCCACCACGAACAACCGGATGGAGCTGACCGCCGCCATCGAGGCGCTGGAGAGCCTGACCCGCCCGGTCACCGTCGAGCTGCACACCGACAGCACGTACGTGCGCAACGGCATCACCAGCTGGCTGGCCTCCTGGAAACGCAACGGTTGGCTGACCGCCGCCAAGCAGCCGGTGAAGAATGCCGACCTGTGGCAGCGGCTGGAGGCGGCCTGCGCCCGGCACCAGATCACCTGGCTGTGGGTGAAGGGGCACAACGGCCACCCGGAGAACGAGCGGACCGACGCCCTGGCCAACCAGGGCATGACCGAGGCCCGGACCGCCGCCGCGTCCGGTGGTCGCTGACCGGCCAGGCAGCGGATCACCTCCCGGGCAGGTGCCGGGCGTGACCGGACCGGACACGCCGTGGTCGCCGTTGCGGGGTCGAGCAGGCCGGGGAAGCGACCCCGGCACCGGGTCAGCGGCGCCGCACCGTTCTCGTCGGGGCGAGTGGCAGGTGCGACCAGTGGGCCGGGCGGCCGATCCGCTCCGGCAACCGGGTCCGCGGATCGCCCCGGGCGGCGTCGACCTGCGACCGGTGCAGGAAGAGGGCTTCGGACAGGTCGGCCCCGCGTACGTCCGCCCCGCGCAGGTCCGCGCCGGTCAGGTCGGCCCGGGTCAGGTCCACCCCGCGCAGGTCGGCGCCGACCAGCACCGCGCCCCGCAGGTTCGCCCCACGCAGGGTGGTGCGGCGCAGGTCGCGCCCGACCAGCGTGGCGCCGCGCAGGTCGGCGCCGGCTCCGTCCCGGGCACGGGCCAGCTCGGCGGTACGCGAGAGCAGTGAGTTGACCGCGGCCCGATGCGTGTCGACGTCGGTGGCGAGCAGCGTTCCCGGGTCGCCACCGGTCAACCGCTCGGTCTCGGCGAGCGCGGCTGCCAGCCCCGCCCGCAGGTCGGCTGGGGGACTCAGCCGCAGTGCCTCGGTGAGCAACCACAGCAACTCGTGCAGCGGGCGCATGACCGCGAACACGTCGAACATCTGCCGGGCGCTGCGCGGCTCGCCGCGCCAGTCCCGCCCGCCGTAGGTGACCTGGGCGACCCGCTGACCCGCGCCGAAGCAGTCGAAGACGGTGCAGCCGGGGAAACCCCGGTCCCGTAGCTCGGCATGGATGGTGCAGCCGAAGTCCGTCCCCAGGTTGCGGCACGGCTGACCGGCGGGCTTGTCGAGCGCGAAGTCCGCCGACGCGGCGAAGGCGGGGGCGACGCAGCACAGGCCGAAGCAGCGGGCACAGTCGGCCCGCAACTCGGCGTCCGTCGGCCCACCCTCCTTCGACATCTGGTCCGTTCCTCCTCGCGGCGGTTGGATAACGTCTAACAGCTCTATTGCCTGCGGTGGATCCCTCTGACATATTCCTGCGTGGACGCTGCCAGCGACGGTCGCCAATCCGGATGCCGAGCTGCGGTGACGCCGTCATGCCGGAGGAACCCTCGTGAAGCGTAGACGTCGCCATCTTCTTGTTGGCCTGGCGGTAGGTGCCCTGGTGGCGTCGACCGGCCTGGCCGGAATCCACTACGCCGGCGCCGAGGTGCCGACACCCGTCGCGGTCGGCGGGGAGATGCCCAACGCCCTCGGTGCCCACCTGGAGCGGCTGCGCCGCGCCGTTCCGGGCGACAGCGGCATGTCCCCGGACGGACCCGGCGGGGCCGCCCAGCAGGCGTTCCTGGAGCGGGCCTACCCCGCGGACGCGATCACCATCGCCCAGTTGGACCGGTCGAAGGCGGCCTTCACGGCGGCCGACAAGCGGTTCAGGGGCAGCCGGAAGTGGACGAACGTCGGCCCGAGCGAGGCGCTCTACCCGTTCACCGAGTACCGCAACGCCTTCAACTACGTGCCCAACGAGTACGTCGCCGGTGGTCGGGTCACCTCGATCGACATCAGCCCGGACTGCTCGAAGCTGCTCTGCCGGGCGTACGTGACCCCGGCCGGTGGCGGTGTCTGGGGCACCCTGAACATCCTCGCCGCCGAACCGAAGTGGTTCTACCTGGGTGGCCCGCTGGGCATCAACGCGGCCGGCGCGGTGACCATCGACCGCAACGACCGCACCGGCCTGACCATCTACGTCGGCACCGGCGAGGCCAACACCTGCGGCTCCGGCTGCGTCGCCGGCGTCGGCCTGTACCGGTCGACCAACGGTGGTCTGACCTGGTCCGGCCCGCTCGGCAAGGACGCGCTCGGCGGCAAGGGCATCGGTGAGATCACCATCAAGCCCGGCGACCCCAAGACGCTCTACGTGGCGACCACCACCGCGCTGCGCGGCATGTCCAGCTCCTGCTGCACCGGCGTCACCCGGCCGGTGCCGGACGCCGAGAAGTGGGGCCTGTACAAGTCCACCAACGGCGGCAAGAGCTGGAAGTTCATCCACAACGGCTCGGCCGACGCCACGGCCTGCACCGGCAGCGCCGCCGAGTACAACAACACGGCCACCTGCTCGCCGCGCGGCGTACGCCAGGTCAAGCTCGACCCGGGAGACGCCGACATCGTCTACGCCTCCTCGTACGGGCGGGGGGTGTGGCGCTCGTCCGACGCCGGAGCGACCTGGACCCAGATCAAGCCGTCGCTCAACCCGGCGATGTTCCAGACCCGCCCGGCGATCGACGTGACCGCCCTGCCCGGCGGCAAGACCCGGATGTACGTCTACGAGGGCAACACCGGCACCCCGTACTCGCGGCTGTTCCGCAGTGACGACGTGGCCGCCGGCACTCCGACGTTCACCGACCTGACCAGCTCCAACCCGGCCGACCCGGGCTTCGCCACCTACAACCAGTGCACCGGACAGTGCTGGTACGACGTGTTCGTGCACACCCCGGCGGGGCACCCCGACATCGTCTACACCGGCGGCTCCTACCTGTACGGCGAGACGGTGGCCAACAAGCGGGCCGTGATCCTGTCCACCGACGCCGGGGTCAGCGGCACCGACATGACCTACGACGGCACCGACGAGCTGCACCCCAACGGTCTGCACCCCGACCAGCACGACCTGGTCACCAACCCGCGTAACCCGTACCAGTTCTTCGAGGCCAGCGACGGTGGCGTGATGCGCTCCAGCGGTGAGTTCGTGGACCGTTCGTCCTGGTGCGACAACCCGGACCGCAACCTGACCAAGCCGGGCCAGCAGGATCGCTGCCGGCAGATGCTGTCGAAGATCCCGTCGAAGCTGGACGGCGTCAACAAGGGCATGAACACCCTCCAGTTCATCAGCCTCTCGGCCAGCCCGCACGACGTGAACCTGTTGCAGGGTGGTACCCAGGACAACGGCACCTGGGAGAACAAGGGTCAGCGGCAGCGCTGGGTCAACACGATGATCGGTGACGGCGGAGCCTCCGGCTGGGACGTCGCCCGCCCCGAGTTCCGGTTCCACACCTACTACGACGTCTCGCCCGAGGTGAGCTTCGCCAACGGTGACATCGCGAGCTGGATCTGGACCGCGGACCCGATCTACGGCCAGCCGGGCAGCCTGTTCTACGCCCCGGTGATCAGCGACCCGAAGGTCAGCGGGACCATGTTCGCCGGCACCGGCCTGACGGCGTACCGCACCAAGACCTTCGGCCTGGGCGACCGCACCCTGGCCGAGGCCGACCGGATCTGCAACTCCTGGACCGGCACCTACGAGGAGGACTGCGGTGACTGGGAGCCGCTGGGCACCACCAACCTGACCGGCACCGGCTGGGGTGACCGGGCCGGCGGCGCGGTGTCGGTGATCCAGCGGGTCGACTCGGACAGCTCCACCGCCTGGGCGGCCACCAGCACCGGCCGGGTCTTCGTCAGCCGCAACGTCGACGCCGAGCCGGCCGCCGCGGTGACCTGGACCCGGGTGGACAGTGCCACCACCCCGAACCGTTTCGTCACCAGCATCCACATCGACCCGGCGAACCCGGACCGGGCGTGGATCTCCTACAGCGGGTACGGCTCGAACACGCCGACCACCCCCGGTCACGCCTTCGAGGTGACGGCCACGGCCGACGGGGCGACCTGGAGCGACCGGTCGTACGACTTCGGCGACCAGCCGATCACCGACCTGGTCCGCGACGACGTCACCGGCGACCTGTACGCCTCCACCGACTTCGGGGTGCTGCTGCTGCCGAAGGGCAAGAAGTCCTGGACCAAGGCGGCCCGTGGCATGCCGAACGTCGAGGTGGCCGGGCTGACCATCGTGCCCGGCGAGCGGATCCTCTACGCTGCCTCGCACGGCCTCGGCGCCTGGAAGATGACGTTGAAGTAGGGAACACGATCATCGGTACAACATTGGTGAGGGGCCGCGCTCGCGGCCCCTCACCGCTGCCCGAGCGGGCCGCTCGGCTGTGGCGTACGCTCGGCGCCGCCTTCGTCCTGCTGGTCTTCGTCCCGCCGCTGCTGCTGCTGGTCTCCGGCTCCCTCACCGAGCCCGGCCTACCGCCGTCGCCGACGCCGCAGCTGGTGCCCGACCCGCTCTCCACCACCGGCTACGAGCGCGCCGTCGATCTCGGCGGCCTGCTGCGCGCCTCGCTCAACTCGGTGCTCGTCGCCGTGCTGGCGGTGCCGCTGAGTGTGCTGGTCGCCGCCCTGGCCGGCTTCGCGTTGGCCCGGATCGCCCCACGCGCCACCACCGTCGTGGTGGCCGCCTCCCTCGTCGCGCTGATGGTGCCGGCGACCGCCCTGCTGGTGCCCCGCTTCGCGATCTTCCGGCTGCTCGGGCTGACCGACACCCTCGTACCCCTGATCGCCCCGGCGCTGCTGGGCACCTCGCCGCTCTACGTCCTGGTCTACTACCTGGCCTTCCGCGCGCTGCCGGCCGACCTGTACGACGCCTGCCTGGTGGAGGACCTGTCGCCGCTGCGGACCTGGTGGCGGGTCGCGTTGCCGCTGGTACGGCCGGTGACCGCCGGCCTCACCGCGCTGACCTTCGTGCTGACCTGGTCGAACTTCCTCGATCCGCTGATCTACGTCTACGACCGCGAGCTGTTCACCCTGCCGCTGGCGTTGCGGTCGCTGTCCCTGCTGGACCCGACCAACTTTCCCGTCTTCCTGGCCGGGGCGGTGATCGCCACGGTGCCCGCGCTCGTGGTCTTCGCGCTGGCGCAGCGGCGGTTCCTGCGCCACGACGACCGATCCGAGGGATGACCATCGTGCGAATCAGATCCCTGTCCGCCCTCGCGGTGAGCGCCCTGCTCGCCCTCACTGGCTGCGGCTCCGGCGGCGGCTCGGCCTCCGGCGACCCGGTCAGGCTGCTGGTGTTCGGCGCGCCGGAGGAGTTGGGCGCGTACCGCACCCTCGCCGAGGCGTACCAGCAGGCTCGGACCGGTGAGCGGATCCAGCTGATCGAGGCCAGTGACCGCAAGGACCTGCTGGCCCGGCTCGCCACCTCGGTCGCCGGCGGCGCACCGCCGGACCTGTTCCTGATGAACTACCGCTTCTACGGCCAGTTCGCGGCCAAGGGGGTGGTGGAGCCGCTCGACGAGCGGATCGCCGCCTCGTCGGTGCTCGACCCGGCCGACTACTACCCGGTGGCGATGGAGGCGTTCCGGTGGGGCGGTGCCCAGTTGTGCCTGCCACAGAACGTCTCCAGCCTCGCCGTCTACTACAACCGCACCCTGTTCACCAGGTACGGGGTGCCCGAGCCGACGGCCGGCTGGACCTGGAACGACCTCGTCTCCACCGCCACGCTGATGACCCGCGACGACCGGGGGCTGGTGATCAAGGGCACCGAGGCCGAGGGTGCCGCTCGGCTGCCGGCCGTGCACGGCCTCGGCGTGGAGCCGTCGATCATCCGGCTGGCCCCGTTGGTCTGGTCCAACGGCGGTGAGATCGTCGACGACCCCGACCGGCCGACCCGGCTCACCCTGGACAGCCCGGCCGCCCGGGAGGCGCTGCGGAACCTGATCGACCTGCGGCAGGCGTACGGGGTGGTGCCCAGCGACGCCGAGGTGGAGGCGGAGGACGACGAGTCACGTTTTCTCAACGGCCGGCTCGCCATGCTGATGACCTCCCGCCGGGCCACCACCAACTTCCGCACCATCACCGGCTTCGAGTGGGACGTCGCGCCGCTGCCGGTCTACCGGCAGCCGGTCGGGGTGCTGCACTCCGACGCGTACTGCATGACCCGGGGGTCGCGGAACAAGGACGCCGCGTGGCGGTTCATGGAGTACGCGATGGGGGAGGAGGGACAGCGGATCATCGCCGCGACCGGGCGTACCGTGCCGTCGCACATGGGGGTGTCCCGCTCACCGGCGTTCCTGGATCCGGATCAGCCGCCCCGTAACTCGCAGGTCTTCCTCGACGCCATCCCCACCGTCCGGGCGCTGCCGACCGTCTCCACCTGGCCCGAGATCGAGGACCTCAGCTACGGCATCCTGGAGAACGCCGTGCACCGCGGCGACAAGATCGACGACGTGATCCGGGAACTGGACGTCAAGAGCCGGCCGATGTTCGCCCGAGGGGAGAACGGGTGAGCGAGGGGCTCGTCCTCGACGGTGTCAGCGCCGCCTACCGCGACGCCACCGTGCTGCACGAGGTGGACCTCACCGTCGCCCGGGGTGAGCTGCTGGTGGTGCTCGGCCCCTCCGGTGCCGGCAAGTCGACGGTGCTGCGGGTGGTCGCCGGGCTGGAACCGGTCACCGCGGGTCGGGTCCGCATCGCCGACCGCGACGTCACCGACGAACGGCCCGGCCGACGCAACGTGTCGATGGTCTTCCAGTCGTACGCCCTGTTCCCGCACCTGACCGTGGTCGAGAACATCGCCTTCGGGCTGGAGGTCCGCGACACCCCGCGCCGGGTGGCACGCGAACGGGCCCGGGCGGCGGCCGAGACGGTGGGCTGCGCCGGGCTGCTCGACCGCCGGCCCGGGCAGCTCTCCGGCGGGGAACGTCAACGGGTCGCCCTGGCCCGGGCACTGGTCCGCGAACCGGACGTGTTCCTGCTCGACGAGCCGCTGTCCAACCTGGACCTGGCGTTGCGCGCCGAGATGCGGACCGAGCTGCGGGCCCTGCACGACCGGCTCGGGGCGACGATGGTGCACGTCACCCACGACCAGACCGAGGCACTGGTGCTCGCCGACCGGATCGCGGTGCTGCGGGACGGGCGGGTCGAGCAGGTGGGCACCCCGGACGAGATCTGGCGCACCCCGGCGAGCAGCTTCGTTGCCCGGTTCGTCGGCTCGCCGGCGATGAACCTGCTGCCGGCCGACGGCCCGCTGCGACCGCGCGGCGACGCGCCGACGCTGGGGGAGGAGCCGTTGGAGATCGGGTTCCGACCCGAGGCGGTCACCCTCGACGCGGCCGAGGGCACCCCGGCCACCGTCGACCGGGTCGAGGTGATCGGCGAGGACGCCTTCGCGTACCTGCGCCTCGCCGCCGGGCACCAGGTGGTCGCCCGGGTGCCGGCCGCCCGCCGGCCGGAGCGGGACGCGACCGTACGCCTCGACGTGCGCTGGGCCGACACGCACCTGTTCCACGCCGCCACCGGCCGCCGGTACCAGCTGTGAGCGCCGGCGACGCGGCGCCGGGGCGGCGAGCGGCCCGGCCGGACACCCGGGCACGGCGGCAGCTGGCGTTGATGCTGACGCCCTACCTGATCGGGCTGGTCGGGCTGGTCATGGTGCCCGCCCTGGTCACGCTCGGCATGTCGGTCACCGACTACGACCTGCTGCGGCCGCCGACCTGGGCCGGACTGGACAACTTCGCCGCCCTGCTGGACGACCCGATCTTCCGCGTGGCGCTGCTCAACTCGGTGGTTTTCGCCCTCGTCGCCGTACCGCTGCGGGTGCTGCTGGCGCTGGGCCTGGCGTTGCTGCTGCACCGCCGGGCGGCCGGGGTCGGCACCGCCCGCACCGCCGCGCTGCTGCCCACCGCCGTACCCGAGATCGCGTACGGCCTGCTCTGGCTGTGGCTGTTCAACCCGTTGTACGGGCCGATCAACCAACTGCTGCGGGTCGGCGGGGAGAACGGGCTGACCGCCTTCGGGCGTACCCCGCCGCAGTGGTTGACCGACCCGACCAGCGCCCGCGCCGGGATCATCCTGATGAGCCTGTTCACCATGGGGGAGACCTTCGTGGTGCTGCTGGCCGCCCGGCGGGCGCTGCCCCGCGACGTGTACGAGATGGCCGCCATCGAGGACGCCACCGGCTGGGACGTCTTCCGCCGGATCACGCTGCCGCTGCTGGCGCCGGTGCTCGCCCTGCTGGCCGTCCGCGACGCGGTGGCCAGCCTGCACTTCACCTTCGTGCCGGCGTTCGTGGTCACCGACGGCGGCCCCCCGCCGTACGCCACCACCTACCTGTCGCTGTTCGTCTACCAGACCGGGTTCGAGTACCTGCGGTACGGCTACGCGGCGGCGGCGACCCTGGTGATGATGCTGCTGACCGTCGCCGCGGTGCTGGTGCAGTGGCGGCTCATCCGCCGCTACCGTCGCTTCTACCAGCTGTGACGACGGTGCCGGTCGACCGTGCTCCCGAGGGGGTACGGGCCCACCGCAGCAGCGCGGTGAAGGCCAGCGCGGCGGTCACCGCGCCACCGACGAGGCGCACCCGGTGCCCGGCGACGAACTCCTCCGCCACCTGGCGCAGGTACTGCGGCGAGTGGGTGCCGACCGGGTCGACGAACATGATCTCGTTGCGCGGCCAGAAGAAGACGACCGAGAACAGGAACTCACCCGCGACGAAGACCATCGTCGCGGCGGCCACCCACCACCGCAGCCGGCGATCACGCCAGGTGAGCACCGTGGTGGCGACGCCGAGCAGCACCACCGAGGCGCCCAGCGGCGGGAAGTAGTCGCTCGGGCCGCTGACCGTCAGGAAGTCTCGGGCGCGCTCCAGCGACGCCGGGGCGTCGTGGAAGATGTTCGGGTAGAGCATCACGGTCTCGGCCGCCACGCCGCCGAACGACATCATCGCCGCCCAGGTCAGCGCGACCAGCCCGAGCCAGGTCAATCTGCTGCGGGACACCGCTTCTCCTACCGTTTCGGCGCCCGTCCGGGCGCGCTCGGTCCGTTGCGGTGTGAACGGTAGGTCGGTGACGGTGAGCCATCTGCCGTCTGACGGCGCTGATGAGGATCGCCTCTCGACGTACGGCAGCCGCCGTCCGACCCGTCGGTGGGCGATGCCGCTGTCGCGTCGCGGCCCCCGCCGGGTCCTCGGGTTCTCCCATACCCTGCGGGGCGTCCGTCCCGGCGGATCCCCATGTATGCCCGCTGTCGACCTGACCCGTCCGCGCTATCGCCGCCGATCCGGCTGTGCCGTCAGCTCGACAGGTTCGCCGGACCCACCACCCGCCCCCAGCCGCGCGCCGCGCCGACCGCGACGTCAGTGCGCGCCGAGGCGGGCGATCGGCTCGACCAGCTCGCGCTCCTCGTAGGACAGGTGGGACAGCAGCGTGTCGCTGAGCAGGTCCACCGCCGCCCGCAGGTCGGCCATCCCGTCCGGGGTGGCCACGAAGGCGACGAGCGCCCGGTCGACGCCCTCCAGCACGTCGTGGATGGCGTGGTGTTCCTCCTCGAGCCGGTCGATGACCGGTGCGAGTCGCGGGTCGGCCCGTCGCAGGTGCGGGAAGAGCGACCGGTCCTCGATCGTGTGGTGGGTGGTCACCACCCGGCAGTACGACTCGCAGTAGGTGCCCAACGTCCACTTGTTCTGCCGCATGGTCATCGTGTTGATGTGTGACCGGGCCGCGCCCACGTCGATCAGCCCGGCCGCGACCTGCTCGATCAGGTCGTGGATCTGGGCCAGCTCGGCCCGCAGACCGTCGTGCACGTCGATCAGGTGCTGTGCGCCGGCCTGGTCGTGCGCTGTGTAGGTGCGCTGCGGGTCCGGCGTCGGCCCGGCCGGTCGGGCCGCCTCGTCCCACACCCGCACCTCGCTGCGGCGTACGCTGTCGTCCGGCGTCGGCACCACGGCGAACGGAGCCGCGCCGACAGTGGTCGGACGTGCGGTCGGGCCGGCCGACGTGCTGCTGCGCGTGCCGCTGGTGGTGACGGCCCGGTCGGTCGCGGTGCGGGTCCGGTCGGTCGCGGTGTGGCCCTGCCCGGCCGGAACACCGGTCGGCGGGGCGGCGCGCTCGGCGGCGACAAGTTCCCGGGTGGCCGGTGCCACCTCGGCGGCGAACCGCCGTAGGTCGTCCGGATCGTCGCTGGCCAGGATGAACGTGCTGATTCCCTCGGTCAGCGCAAGGCCGGCGAGTTCCTCGGCCCACTGCTCGGCCGGACCGTTGAGCGGGCCGCTCCCGGTGGCCGCGAACCGTCCGTTGACGTTGAGCAGCCGGCGCACGTCGGTCGGGGAGCGCCCGGCGTCGGTGGCGGCCTCGTCGATGATGGCGTTGCCCCGGGCCAGGTCGCCGGGTTGCAGGTAGGCCAGGGAGGGCAGCCAGCCGTCGGCCCGCCGCCCGGTCAACGCCAGCATGCGCGGCTTGTACGCGCCGAGCCAGATGCCGATGTCGTGGGCGGGGGCGGGCCCGCGTTTGGCGCCGACCGCCCGGTGGAACTCGCCGTCGACGCGGACTCCGCCGCGGGCGTCGACGTCCCAGATCTGGCGGATGATCTCGATCGCCTCCGCCAGGGCACGCACCCCTTCCCCGGGCGAGAGGCGTCGGCCACCCATCGCCTCGATCGCGTCCCAGAACGCGCCGGCACCGAGCCCGAGTTCCATCCGGCCGGCGGCGAGCAGGTCGAGGCTGGCCACGCTCCGGGCGAGCACGGCGGGCGGGCGCAGCGGCAGGTTCGTGACGTTGGCGGACAGCCGTACCCGTTCGGTGCGGGCGGCGACGAAACTGAGCAGTGTCCAGGTGTCCAGGAACGCCGGCTGGTAGGGGTGGTCCTGGAACGTCACCAGGTCGAGCCCGACCTGCTCGGAGAGCATGGCCAGGCCGACCGGCCGCATCGGGTCGGCGTTGCCGGGCGTGAGAAACGACCCGAAGGTCAGTGGGTGCCCGTAGTCGCTCATCTCGGCCGTCCTCCCGATCCCGCGGCGCCGCTCGCCGCAGGAAAAATGTTATGTCGTACAGAACATCATCGCACAAGAAAATATGTGACCTACGCTATCGTGGAGTGATGAGCGGTGCCCGGGCCAGCGACCCGATCAACGACGACCTCGGTTGGATGCTCGGCGTCGTCTTCCGCGCCTACGTCCGCGCCGCCGACCACGCGGTCGGTGACCTGCCCGGCGGACCGCGCGGATACCAGGTGCTCACCTCGGCCGACCGGGAACCGGCCCGCAACCAGGGCGCGATCGCCGAGGAACTGGGCATCGACCGCACCGTCCTGACGTACCTGATCGACGACCTGGAGCAGGGCGGGCTGGTGGTCCGCCGACCCGACCCGGCGGACCGGCGCAGCCGCCTGGTCACCCTCACCGAGACCGGGCGGGCGGCCGCGCGGCACCGGCGCGAAGCCCTCGGCGCGGTCGAGTCGCGGCTGCTGCGGGAGTTGTCGCCGGAGCAGGCCGGCACCCTGCAGGCTCTGCTGCGCCGGGTGGCCTGCGCGGCGCAGGCGGTCGACCCGCTCACCGACCTGTGCCAGGCGGTCGAGGCGGCGGCGGAGCGGCCGCCCACCGGACGCCGCACGGCGGCGTCCGACCCGGACCTGACGCAGCACGTCACCGGCGCGTCGGCCGGCGACAGCACGACCTGCGCCGAGCGGGAGGCACCCGGCGGCGGACTCCGCGGCGTACCGTCCCGGGATGCGGATCACGAAGTACACGCACTCCTGCGTCCGGCTCGAACACGACGGCGTCGTGCTGGTCATCGACCCGGGCACCTGGAGCGAACCGCGGGCACTGGTCGGCGCGGACGCGGTTCTGGTCAGCCACGAGCACACCGACCACATCGACGTGCTCCGGCTCGCCGGCCTCGGCGTACCGGTCTTCGCGCCGGAGGGCGCCGCCCTGCCGGACCTGGCGCCGCTACCGGTGACCCGGGTGCGGGCGGGGCAGCGGTTCACCGCCGCCGGTCTCGAGGTCACCGCGTTCGGTGGGCGGCACGCCACCATCCACGGAGGGCAGCCCGACTGCCCGAACCTCGGCTACCTCGTGGCCGACGCGGTCTATCACCCGGGCGACTCGCTGGCTCCGCCGGACCGGCCGGTGCGGACCCTGCTGGTGCCGGCGCAGGCGTCCTGGCTGAAGCTGACCGAGGCGATCGACTTCGCGGTCGAGGTCGCTGCGCCCGAGGTCCTGCCGATCCACGACGCCCAGCTCAACGCGCGTGGCCTGGCCAGCGTCAACGGCTGGTTCGGCGAGACCGTGCCGGGCTACCGCTATCTCGCGCCGGGCGAGAGCCGCTGACCCGGGCGGACCGAGATCCGCAGACGGCCGCCCCGTGCCGGCCGTCTGCGGACCTACCCGCGCCGCCGGCCGCCGCCTGAACTCGGCTCGACCGCGCGGCCTCGGCACCGGCCCTACGCCTCGAACCGAGGCTCGGACGGGGCCAGCACGCTGGTGTGTGCCGAGACGCCCCAGCCGTGCCGCAACCCGGCGGCGAGCGCGTCGAGCATCGCCGGCACGTTGCGGTCCGCCGCCTGGTGCATCGCCTCGACCACCACCAGCACGGTGCGGGTGTCGTCACGTACCGCCGACCACCCGCTCTGCCGATTGGTCCACCGTCGCGCGTGTGCCCGGCCGGCCGAATCCGTGAAGATCACCTCACCGGGCTCGGGGTGCTCCTCGACCCCGCCGAAGGTCAGGTAGCGTTCGTCGCCCCGGGCCTGCCGTACCTCGATGCCGCCACCACACCGGTCGACGTCGAAGATCCCCACCGGCACGGCGTACGCGGCCGAGACGGCGTTGCCGAGATCCACGAGCGGGTGCACCCTCGGCAGGTCACCTGAGGTGCGCAGCCGCCGCAGCAGTGACTCCGCCGCGCACCGGTACCTCGTCGGAGCCAGGCCCATCCGCGCGAACGTCCGTCGCCACGCCTGGATCTCCGGGAACGCCGCCTCGGTGGTCCCGTCGAGCCTGCGGCGGGCCATACCGACCAACTCGGCCAGCGGCAGGTCGGCACCGGGGTTCCCGGCGACGCCCTCGGCGTACAGCACACCGGCGACGAGCGTGGGGTGCTGCGCCCACAGCTGTGGTGAGTGCTGGAAGAACATCTCCGGCTCCTCGTCCGCTCACGCCTCGGCGCGGGCCAGCAGCAGCCCGAGCCCCAGGAACGACCCGGCGAAGCACCGGCGCAGCCAGTCGGCCACCCGGGGGCGGTCGAGCACCCGCCGGCGTACCGCGGCGGCGCAGAGTCCGTAGCCGACGAAGACCACGAGCGTCGTGGCCGTGAAGACCGCCCCCAGGCCGAGCATCCGGGCCAGCGCACCCGGACTGCCGGGCTGGACGAACTGGGGCAGGAACGCCACGAAGAAGATCGTCAGCTTCGGGTTGAGCAGGTTCATCGCCAGCGCCGAGCCGATGATCCGGCTGGCCGGCCGGGCGGGGCCGCTGCCGTCGACGGTGAAGGCGCCCCGTTCGCGTACCGTCGCCAGCGCCAGCCAGAGCAGGTAGCCCACGCCCAGGTACTTGACCAGGTCGAAGGCGAGCGCACTGGAGTGCAGCAACGCGGCGAGCCCGGTCACCGCCGCCACCAGGTGCGGCAGGGTGGCCAACGTGCCGCTCAGGGCGGCGAGCAGGGCGGCCCGGTGCCCACCGGTCAAGCCGGCGGAGAGGGTGAACAGCACCCCGGCCCCCGGGGTCGCGACCACCATGATCGTGGTCAGCAGGAATGCGACGGTCACGTGAACTGCTCCTTGGTCGGCTATGGTTCACCACCACCCTGCCGCCGACAATGGTCCGATGAGCAGTGCCAAAACCGTACCCGCCGACAGGTCCATAACGGCCGGCGGTGACGCTGGCCGGACGTCACCTCCGGTGCCGGAACCGAGCTTGAACGCCGGGGCGGACTTTCTGCACCTGGACGTCGGCCAGGCACCGCCGGGTGGCCGGGCCACCTGGCTGGCCGACCGGCTACGCCGGGCGATCGCCGACGGAGTGGTTCCCATCGGATCCCGGCTGCCGGCCAGCCGGACCCTCGCGGCGGACCTGGGGGTGTCCCGGGGCGTGGTGGTCGAGGCGTACCAGCGTCTGATGGAGGACGGGCACGTCGCCGGCCGGGGCGCGCCGGCACCGTGGTCGTGGCCAGCGCCCTCACGGTGACGACCACGGCCGCCGCGCCGGCCGCCGCGCCGCCGGCCCGGGAGGGATCCGGCAGCCGTTTCCGGTCCGCACTGGGCACCGACGTCTTCGACACGGTACGCACATCCCGGCCCGCACACCACCCGGCGTACCCGACCTGGCGGCGTTTCCCCGGGCGGCGTGGATGCGTGCCGGAAGGCGGTGCTCGGCCGGCTGGTCGCCGCCGACCTCGGCTACGGTGACCCGTGCGGACGGCCCTCCGGGCCGTCGCCGGATGGCTCGCCCGCAGCCGGGGCATCGGCGTCGACCCGGCCGAGGTCATGTCTCACCACCGGCGTCTCACAGGCGCTCGGCCTGCTGGCCCAGGCGCTGCGCGCCGACGGCGTGAGCACCGTCGGTGTGGAGGACCCCGGCTCGCTCGGTGTCCGTCAGCACCTCGACAACTGGCGGCTGACCACCGTGCCGATCCCGGTGGACGCCGCCGGGGTGCGGGTGGACGAGCTGGCCGCCAGCGGCGTGCCGGCGGTGATGCTCACCCCGGCGCACCAGTTCCCGACCGGCGCGGTGCTCGACGGTGAACGGCGCCGCCAGCTCGCCGCCTGGACCCGGACGGGTGGCCTGGTCATCGAGGACGACTACGACGCCGAGCACCGCTACGACCGTCCGCCGGTGCCCGCGCTGCGGGCCACCCTGCCCGAGCGGGTGTGCTACGCCGGCAGCGTGTCGAAGCTGCTCGCCCCGGCGTTGCGGATCGGCTGGCTGCTGGTGCCCCGTCGATACCGGGACGCGGTGGTGGCGGCCAAACGCAACGCCGACCTGGGAAACGCCGTCCTGCCCCAACTCGTGCTCGGCGAGCTGATCACCTCCGGAGCGTTCGAACGGCAACTGCGGCTGCTGCGCCAACGCCACGTACGCCGCCGGGACGCGATGACCGCCGCCCTGGCCCGTCACCTGCCGGAGGCCACCGTGCACGGCGCGGCGGCCGGGCTGCACCTGATGGTCACCCTCGACGGCGATGTGGTCGACACGGAACTCGCCGCCGCGGCGCTGGCGCGTGGGGTGAAGGTGCAGCCGCTGTCCTGGCACTGCCTGCGGCCCTTACCGCCCCGGCCTGGTGCCTCGGCTACGCGGCCAACACCGCGTCGGCCATCGACGCGGGAGTCGCGACCGTCGCCGCCGTGCGGCGGGGTAGCCGCCGTCGTCACCCCGGGCGCGGCTCGGCCGAGCGCTCACCGCCCAGCCGGGCGTCGGCGGCCCGCTGACCATCGTCGTCCCCGGCCACCTCGCAGATGGCCGCCGCGTCCGCCCAGTGCCCACGGGCCCTCGTCGTCGCCGAGCGCCGCCGCCGCGTCGCCCAGATGCAACAGCGTCCGGCCCAGTCCGCGTCCGGGACCCTCGCGCAACCGCCAGCTCTCGGCCAACAGCTCGTACGCCTGACGGGCCTGCCCCGGTGCCACCGCCGAGCAGTGCCACGCCCGCGTTGAGCAGCGCCACCGCCCGGTTGCTCGGGTCACCGAGCGACTCGTACTCGCGTAGCGCGGCCCGCCACGCCTGCGCCGCGTCGAGGTGCTCGCCCATCGCCGAGTGGACCAGCACCAGATTCGTCAACGCCGCCGCGTAGCCACGGGCGTCGCCGAGCGAACGGAACGAGTTCGCCGCCCGAACCAGCAGGTCGTGCGCGGTGTCCAGCTCGTACCGCGCCAGCCTCCCAGCCCGAGATCGCTGAGCGCCTGGCCGGCGCGGTCGGCGCCGGACCGGTGCCGCCGCGACAGCTCCAGGTGCTCCACCGCCTCGTCGGTGCGACCGAGGTCGAGCAGGGCCAGCCCGAGATTCATCCGCGCCTGGGCGGTGCCCCGGCGACCCTGCCCGGCGACCGCCAGGCTGAGCGCGGCCACCGCGCCGTACGGGTCGTGCCGGCGACGACGCAGCACGCCCAACTCGTTGTGGGCCCAACCGGCGATCTCCGGCCGGTCCTGGGCGGTGGGGTTGGCCAGCACCGTGCGGCAGACGTCCTCCCATTCGTCGAGCCGCTCGGTATGGGCGAGCCAGCCGCACAGCGCCACGGCCAGCCGGAACCACCAGTTCCGCACCCGACGCGGCAGCGTCTCCACCGCGCCGGCCGGCACCTGCACCACCGCCAGCAGCAGCTCCTGGTGCAGGTCCAGCCAGCCGTACGGATCGTCGTCGGGCAGTCGCTGGTCACGGTCCAGGGCACCGGCCGCCAGGGCGGCCACCTGCTGTTCGGCCCGGCGGGCCAGATGCCGGGTCAGTCGCGCCTGCACGGTGACCCGCCGGCGCACCGGCTCGGTGTCCCGCAGGTGCATCCGGGCGTACCCGGCGAGCAGCGGACGAACCTCGTACCGGTCACCGGGCGCCGACGACGAAGGCGCCGTCGGCCAGCTCGTCCAGCAGGGCGGCAACCTGGGCGGGCCGGCGTCCGGCGAGCGCGGCGATGGTCGCCCGGTCCAGTGGCACCCGGCTCAGCGACAGCAACCGCCACAGCCGGCGCGCCTCGTCGGTGAGCGCGTGGTACGCCGTGTCGCGGGCGGTGACCAGCCCGTCACCGGTGACACGCCCACCCGCTGGTGCGGCGGTGTGTCGGCGGCGCGGTGCAGCGCGTGCAGCACGTCGGCGGGCCGCCAGCCGTGTGCGCGCTGCGTCGTCCCAGCTCGGTCACCGTGCGCGGCTGCCGTCCGCACAACTCGACGATGGCCCGTACCGCCGGGTCGGTGGTGCGCGGTCCGGGCGGTGCGGGCGCGCCACCGCGGTGCCGCCCCGGCGTCGGCGAACATCTCCACCGCGTCGTCGACATCCGGCTCGGCCAGCCAGGTACGCCACCACGCCGTCGACCGCGGCGAGCCGACCGGTGCCGGCCCAGCAACCGGCAGTCCCGGGCGGTGGGCGGCAGCAGCGGCCGGACCTGCGCCGGTGCGTCCACGTTGTCGAGCCAGCCACCTTCCAGACCATCCAACTGGCCGCGCAGCTCGTCGGCGGCGTCGGCGAGATCGTCCGGTCGGCCGGACCGCGGCGCCCGGGTGCCGACGATGCGGGCCAGGGCGCCAGCACCCCCGGGGTGAGCCGGCCCGGCCACCCCGGCGCAGGTCGAGGTAGTACTGCCCGTCGGGGAAGTCCGCCCGGCTCAGGTTCGCCGCCTGGATCGCGCACCAGGACGTACCGGCACGCCGCCCACCACCGCCACCGCGTGTTCCAGGGCGAGCATGGCCACCACCGCCTCCGCCTGCCCCGCCGACCGGTGTACCCGGCCGGCCAGGGCAACGTCGGTGCGCTGCCTGCCGACCGCGCCTCGGCCCGCAGCGGCCAGCAGGTGCTCGCGTTGCCGCCGCCGCCACTCCACCAGAAACGACGCGGCCACCCCGAGCGCCGCCAGGGCCAGGCTCGCCGAGCCGAGGACGGTCAACGACCACTCGGAGACCAGGTTGCCGGTGATGTTGCCGAGGACCGCACTGATCCCGGCACCGACCACCCCACCGGCGGCCAGCAGCACGCTGAACAGGCGTGACCGCCGGTCGGCCCGCCGTGGTGGCGGCCCGGTCACCGCACACCCCCGGCGACCAGACCGGCGACGACCTGCCGGCGCGCGAGCACGAAAACCAGCACCGGCAGGATCGAGGCGAGTACGCAGCCAGCGGCGAGCGGGCCGCTGCCGGCCACGAATCCACGGGTCTGCGCGGCGAGGAACAACCCGAGGGGTGCGGCGTCCGGCCCGCTGAACAGCAGACCCACCACCAGGTCGTTCCACACCTGCACGAACTCCAGCACGGCCACCGCCACCAGGGCGGTGCGGTTGTGCCGGGCCAGTCGGCGCAACGTGCCCCACCAGTGCCGCCCGCCGATCCGGGCGCCACGGACCTGGTCGGCGGGCAGGTCGGCGAAGGCGTTGCGCAGCACCAGCACGGCGAACGGGACCCCCAGCGCGATGTGCACCAGGGCCACCCCCCGGGCCGTGCCGGAGGACAGCGCCAACCCGAGCACCTCGTTGAGCGGCCCGGCGATCACCTGCACGGGGACCACCACCGCGGCCATCAGCACCAGGCCGGTGACCTGGGCGGCCGGCCCGGTCAACCAGGCCAGCGGGTACGCGGCCGCAGCGCGACCCAGCACCGCGGCGGTGACGACGTGGCCAAGGACCAGCGAAGCCGAGGCTGCGCCACAGCTCGGCACCGCCGAGCACCGCCCGGTAGGAGTCCAGCCCCGGCGGGCCGGACCACCACGCCGGTGGCCGCCCGTACCGGGCTCTGGCGACGAGGTGGCCACCAGCACCCCCAGCGGCAACAGCCACGCGATCGCCGCACCGGCGGCGAGCAGCCCGGACCAGTCGGTGCGGGTGGCGGCGCGGTCACGGCGCTGCCGCCGGCTGCTGCGGGGCGGCCACGCCTGCCGGACGAACAGGGCCACCACCAGCATGCCGGCGGTCACCGCGACCAGCCAGACGACCCCCAGGGCGGCGCCCTCGCCGGTGGTCGTCGCACCGGAGGTCTGCCAGATCCGCAGCGACAGCACCGCCGCCTCGTCGCGCACCGAACCCGGCGTCATCACCAGGATCAGGTCGAACGTCCGGCTGGTGCCGACTGCGACCAGGGCGAAGACCACCGCGACGGTACGCAGCAGCAGCGGTCGCCACTGCGCGTCCCAGAGCACGTCGCGGCGGCTGCCACCGAAGGCTCGGACCGCGTCCGCCAGCCCGGTCGGCACCGCGTCGAGGGCGGCCCGGAACACCAGCATCGCCAGCCCGACCCAGGCCCACACGAACGCCGACATCACCGCCACGGTGACCAGGTCCGGTCCGAGCAGCTGCGGTAGCTGCTCCGGGTTCCGTCCGGTCGCCCAGGTCAGCAACCGGGTGGCCAGCCCCCGTTCCGGGTCGGGGTCGTAGAGCAGCCGAAAGGTCATGCCGGTGACCACGAGCGGCAACGCGGTCGGCACCACCAGGATGAGCCGGACCAGCCAACCCTCCTGGGAACGCCGGGAGGCCGCGGCGAGCAGATAGCCCAGGAGCGTGACCACCGTCGGCACCAGCAGCGCCCACAGCAGGGTCCGCCCGATCACGGCCACGGTGCCGGGAGCGGCGAGGGCTGCCCGATAGTGTTCGACACCCACCCAGCGGCCCTCGGTGGTGACGCTGGCGTGCACGGTGCGCAGCACCGGCCAGGCCAGCAGGCCGCCGAGCAGCAGCACCGCCGGTGTCAGCAGCGCCCAACCGACGCCCGCCGCCGGGTAGGCGCGGCCACGTCGGGGTGGCCCGACATCGTCGAGCACCGCCAGTCCACCCAGCAACGGGCCCCGGCTCACCTGCCACCCCCCGCCACCCGGGCCGCCTCGGCGAGCTGCCCGGTGGCCCGGCTCACCGCCTTCCGGGCCGGCACCCCGTCGGTCACGTCCATGAAGAAGTCCTGCATGATCCGCCAGATCCCCACCCCGTCGGTGCCGGTGAAGGTGCCGGGCAACTGGTCGGAGAGGTCGAACTGCACGGCGTCGGCGGCACGCAGCTCACCGGCGAGGCGTCGACGCAACGGGTCGCGGTAACTGTCCACCGGCACGGCGAGGTTGGGGGAGAGATAACCTCCCGCGTCGAGCCACGGCAGGAAGGCCACCGCGTCGCTGAGCCAGCGCACCAGCTCCGCACCGCCGTCGGAACCGGCGAACGCCACCGCCGCGTCACCGCCGACGATCAGCGGTTGATCGGCCACCCGGGCGCCGGGGAAGCGGAAGGTGGCCAGCGGTTCGTCGCCCCGGCGGAACCGGGCGACCACCGCGTCGACGAAGTCGGCCTCGAACACCATGACCGCCTCACGGTGGTGCACCACCTGGATGATCGACTCTTCGAACTGGGTGAGCAGGGCCCGCCGTCCTCCGCCCGGAAAGGCCCCCGCGACACTCCACAACTCGGCGAGCCGGTCCAGCGCGTACGCCACCGGCCGGCCGCGCCAGTCGGCCTCACCACGGGCCAACGCCTCGTACTGGTCCACGCCGGCGACGGCGGCGAGCACGTTCTCGAACCAGTCGGTGAGCACCCAGCCGTCGGCGGCACCGATCGCCAGCGGGGCCGGACCGGCACCCGCCCGGTGCCGTTGCCCGAGCTGACGGGTCAGGGTGACCAGCGCGTCCCAGGACCTCGGCGGTTCGGCCAGCATCGACGGAAAGTGCCAGCACAGCGATTTGTGCGCCGCCTTGACCCAGACGCCGTAGCGGCGTCCGTCGACGCTGAGCAGGTCGCCCATGCCGGCCGGGGCGGCATAGCTGGCCGCCGGACTCACCTCGCCGAGCCAGCCCCGGCGGGCGTACTCGACCACCAGACCTGGGCGGGGCAGGATCGCCACGTCGGGACTGGTGCCGGCGGCGCGGCGCGCGGTCAGGAACGCGTCGATGTCGTTGCCCACGCCGACCACCTGCACGGTCGCCGGGTAGCCGGCGACCACCTCGCGGAACCGGGCCAGCTCGCCGCCGGCCCAGACGACCGCCACCTGCACCGACCGGCGCCCCCGCCCGCAACCCCCGGTCGCGGCGGCCGTGGCCGCCGCGGCGGCACCCAGCAGCGTACGGCGGCGCAACCCGAGCCCGGTCATGACCGCACCGCCGGACGGGCCGGACCGGGCGGGCTGTCGTCACCGACCGGCACCCGGGTGCGCACGCCGGCCAGCACCTCCTCGTCGGCCGAGCAGAGCAGCACCGTCACGCCCGGGTCGTCCGGTGGGGCCGCCCGGTCGAGCAGGTCCGGCAGGCGCACCCCGTCGATCGGGGTCGGCAGGTCGACCACCAGCACCTCGGGCAGACAGGCCATGGCCCGGGCGAGCGCGACCCGGAACCGTTGCGCCTCGGACAGCAGGTGCGGGCGAAGTCCCAGGGTCGGGGCGAGTTCGAGCCGGTCGACCAGGAGGGCCGCCCAACTCTCGGCGACCTCGCGCACCCACCGGCGACGGCGCTGACCGTAGGAGATGTTGCGCCCGACCGTGAGGTGGGGCAGCAGAGCCCCGCCGGCCGGCACGTACCCGATGCGGCGGCGCAACGGAGGCAGGTCGGTGACGTCGCGACCGCCGACCAGGATCCGCCCGGTGACCGGTGCGGCCAGCCCGGCCACCACCCGCGCCACGGCGGTGGCCGGCCGGGGCGGGGCGACCACGGCAGCCGTCGCGCCGACGGCCACCTCGACGTCGAGCGGCGACATGTCCGGCACGGCAACCAGGTCGAGCGTGCGTAACGTGACCATCACCTCCGGCGGCCTCATCCTCATCCCAGCCTGTCACAGGGAAACCACGCTCAGTGCCCGGCCCGCCGTCCATCATGGTCCTGGACACCGCCGATTACCCTGCCGCCCATGGCAGCGTCGACTCCCTTCGCCGCCGGTCGCGACGCCGACGTCTACGCCCTGGACGACGGCCGGGTGCTGCGCCGCTACCGCGACGGCACCGACGTGGCCGGTGAGGCCCGGTTCATGTCCCACCTGCACGCCGCCGCGTTCCCGGTGCCCCTGGTGTACCGGGCCGCCGGTGCGGACCTGGTCCTGCAGCGGGTGACCGGACCGACGATGCTCCAGGCGCTGACGGCGGGCACGATCGAGGTGGAACCGGGAGCCGCCATCCTCGCCGGACTGCACCGCCGACTGCACGCCGTCGCACCGCTGCCCGGCGCCCCGGACGGCGAGCGCATCCTGCACCTGGACCTGCACCCGGACAACGTCATCCTCAGCCCGGCCGGCCCGGTGCTGCTCGACTGGCGCAACGTCCGGCACGGTCCACCCGGACTGGACGTTGCGATGACCGCCCTGATCCTCGCCCAGGTCGCCGTCGACCCGGATCAACCGATGGCGGCGGGCGCCGACGAGATGCAGCGTGCCTACCGGTACGCGCTGCGCGACCACGCCGCCCCGCTCGTCGCCGAGGCCGTGGCCATCCGGCGGGCCAACCCCACCCAGAGCTCGACCGAACTCGCGCTGCTCGACGCGGCGGCGGCCCTGCTCACCTCGTGACCCGGCAACCCGTCAGCCGCAGGCGATAGGGTTCCGATCATCACTGGACGGGCGGGAGACGAGATGACCCCAGAGCATGTCGACGTGCTCATCGTCGGCGCTGGTCTGTCCGGTGTCGGAGCCGCCTGCCACCTCCGGCGCCGCCATCCGGGCCGAACCTTCGCGCTGCTCGAGGCGCGTGCCGCGACCGGCGGCACCTGGGACCTGTTCCGCTACCCGGGCGTGCGGTCGGACTCGGACATGTTCACCCTCGGCTACTCGTTCGCGCCGTGGACCGCCCCGAAGAGCCTGGCCGACGGCGACACCATCCGCGACTACCTGCGTCGTACCGCCGACGAGCACGACGTCACCCGACACATCCGGCTCCGGCACCGGGTGCAACGGGCCGAATGGGACAGCCACCAGGCACGCTGGACGGTGCACGTCCACCGCGAGGACACCACCGACACCGTCGTGCTGACCTGCTCCTTCCTGTACGCCTGCACCGGCTACTACCGGTACGAGGCCGGCCACACGCCGCATTTCACCGGCCAGGACCGGTTCACCGGCCGGATCGTGCACCCGCAGCACTGGCCCGCCGGCCTCGACCTCACCGGTTGTCGGGTGGTGGTGATCGGCAGCGGCGCCACCGCCGTGACGCTGGTGCCGGCGCTGGCCCGACAGGCGGCACGGGTGACCATGCTGCAACGCTCGCCGACGTACCTGCTGCCGCTGTCCTCCCGCGACCGGATCGCCGACGCGCTGCGGCGGCTGCTGCCGGCGCACCTGGCCCACCAGACCGTGCGGTGGAAGAACATCCTGCTCGCCACGGCCAACTATCAGCTCAGCCGGCGCGCCCCCGGCCTGGTACGCGGGCTGCTGCGTCGCGCGGCGGCGCGCCGGCTGCCCACCGGCTTCGACGTCGAAAGCCACTTCACCCCCCGCTACGACCCGTGGGACCAGCGGCTGTGCGTGGTTCCGGACGGTGACCTGTTCACCGTGCTCTCCGACGGGCGGGCCGAGATCGTCACCGACACCGTGGCGACCTTCACCGCCCAGGGCATCCGGCTCGCCTCCGGTCGGGAGCTGCCCGCCGACGTGGTGGTCACCGCCACCGGGCTGGACCTGCTCGCCCTCGGCGGGATCACCCTGCGGGTGGACGGGACGGACGTGGATCTGCCGGAGACCGTCGCGTACCAGGGCATGATGCTCTCCGGGGTGCCGAACTTCGCCATGACGATCGGCTACACCAACGCCTCCTGGACCCTCAAGGCCGACCTGGTGGCCGGCTACGTGTGCCGGCTGTTGCGTCACCTGGACCGCACCGGAACCCAGATCGTCACCCCGCTCGCCCCGCCACCGGGCCCGCGTACCCCGTTGATCGGCCTCACCTCCGGGTACGTGCGGCGCGGTGTCGCGCGGCTGCCCCGCCAGGGCACCCGGGCACCCTGGCGGCTGCACCAGAACTACCTGCGCGACCTGCTGCCCATGCGGTACGGACGGCTGACCGACGCCACCATCCGGTTCGACCGGGCCGGCGCGTCGCGACGCAGCGCCGTCGATGCGTAGGCTCGCCCCACCACACCACCGGTGTGCCGGGTCGGATCGCCGCACCCGCTGCCGTCCGCGCCGTCGCCGGTGGTGAAGCGGTGCCGTTCCGTCGTCGCGGCGGTAGGTTCGCCACCGGAGGCGAAGGTGGCAGCCGCCGCCCTGCGGCGACGGCGGGGCCGCGGGCCGGTGCGGAGTAGGAGGACAGCGTGAGCCAGCAGGTACGAGGAGTCATCTCGCGCAGCAAGGGCGCGCCCGTCGAGGTCACCGAGATCGTGGTGCCCGACCCCGGTCCGGGCGAGGCGGTGGTCCGGGTGCAGTCGTGCGGTGTCTGCCACACCGACCTGCACTACCGCGAGGGTGGCATCAACGACGACTACCCGTTCCTGCTCGGCCATGAGGCCGCCGGCATCGTCGAGCAGGTCGGCGAGGGTGTGGACGGTGTCGCACCCGGTGACTTCGTGGTGCTCAACTGGCGGGCCGTCTGCGGGGTGTGCCGGGCCTGCCGGCGCGGTCGCCCGTGGTACTGCTTCGCCACCCACAACGCCGCCCGGAAGATGACCCTCACCGACGGCACCGAACTCGCCCCGGCGCTCGGCATCGGCGCCTTCGCCGAGAAGACCCTGGTCCACGCCGGCCAGTGCACCAGGGTGGACCCGGCGGCCCGGCCGGCCGCCGTCGGGTTGCTCGGCTGTGGGGTGATGGCGGGCCTCGGCGCGGCGATGAACACTGGCGGGGTGACCCGCGGCGACTCGGTGGCGGTGATCGGCTGCGGGGGCGTCGGCGACGCGGCGGTGGCTGGCGCGGCCCTGGCCGGAGCGACGACGATCATCGCGGTCGACACCGACTCCCGCAAACTCGACTGGGCCCGCCGGTTCGGCGCCACCCACACTGTCAACGCCTCGGAGGCCGACCCGGTGGCGGAGATCCAGGCGGCGACCGGCGGTTTCGGCGCCGACGTGGTGATCGACGCGGTCGGCCGGCCGGAGACCTGGAAGCAGGCCTTCTACGCCCGCGACCTGGCCGGCACCGTCGTGCTGGTCGGCGTGCCCACGCCAAAGATGCGTATCGAGTTGCCTCTGCTCGACGTCTTCGGCCGTGGTGGCGCCCTCAAGTCCAGCTGGTACGGCGACTGCCTGCCCAGCCGGGACTTCCCGATGCTCACCGAGCTGTACCTGCAGGGCCGCCTCGACCTGGACGCCTTCGTCACCGAGGAGATCGGCCTGGACGGGGTGGAGGAGGCGTTCGCCCGGATGCACCGGGGCGACGTGCTCCGCTCGGTGGTGGTTTTCTGATGGCCGCCCGCATCGACCACGCGGTCACCTCCGGCACCTTCTCCCTCGACGGTCAGACCTTCGACGTGGACAACAACGTGTGGGTGGTCGGTGACGACACCGAGTGCGTCGTGATCGACGCTCCGCACGACGTCGACGCCATCGTCGAGGTGGTGGCCGGGCGGCGGGTGACCGCGATCGTCGCCACGCACGCCCACGACGACCACGTCCGGGTCGCCCCGGCGTTGTCCCGCGCCACCGGCGCCCCGGTGCTGCTGCATCCCGCCGACCGCGTGCTGTGGGATCTGGTGCATCCGGACGAACCACCGGGCGGCACCCTCGACGACGGTCAGACCATTGAGGTGGGTGGCACCGCGCTGACCGTGGTGCACACCCCCGGGCACAGTCCCGGCGCGTGCTGCCTGCACGCCCCCGAGCTGACCGTCGTCTTCACCGGCGACACCCTGTTCGCCGGCGGGCCGGGCGCCACCGGTCGCTCGTACAGCGACTTCGGCACCATCGTCGACTCGATCCGCGAGCGGCTGCTCACCCTCGCGCCGGACACGATCGTGCACACCGGGCACGGCGACAGCACCACCATCGGGGCCGAGGCTCCACAGCTACCCCAGTGGCTGGCCCGGGGGCACTGAGCTCGGTGCCCGGTGGGCGGTCCGAGCCGCTGTCGGGGCGGCGGCCCGGAAACGGGGCTGCGAGGAGGAGCCGGTTGCCACGAGACTGCCGGCATGTCCGGTGATCCGACGCTGACCGCCGCCCAACGGGCGGCACTGCGCCACGTACGCGCGGTGGCACTGCGAGACCGCCCCACCGCGCTGGCCGTGATCGGGCGGGCGTTGGCCCGCACCGGCGTACGCCACGAACCGGAGCGGCTGGTCGCGGCGATCGGCCGGCAGGGGCGGGTCACCCTCAACTTCCATCCGGACCGGCTGCGGGCCGACGGCCGCACGGTCGCCGAGGCGCTCGCCACCGAGGGGGTCTACCGCAACCAGTTCGAGACGCGGATCTCCAACGGCGGCCTCACCGCCTACCGGGGCGGTGACCGCGACCGCTGGGAGGAGCGTCTGTTCGGCGGCGCCTACCAGCGACCGGGCGTCGGCCCGGCGGAGCGGCCGAAGTACGGCGGCCTGAACCTGCTCGACCATCCCGACGGTGCCTGTCCCCGGTTCGGCTCCTGTCACCTGCGGCTGCGCCCCGAGGTGCTGGCCCGCACCACCTTCTGCTTCGGCGACAGCCACCTCGGACCGCGCGACGTCGGCACGGTCGACGTGGTCGAGCCGGTGCTGGCCGCCCTGATCGCCGCGACCGTCGACACCGGCGTGTGTCTGGGCCGGCCCGGTACAGATCTGGTGACCCTCACCGGTGAGCTGCTGCGCCGTCGGGAGGCGCTGGCCGCGGCGCCCCGGGCCGCCGGCCGCGCCCTCGACGACTACGTCGAGGCCCAGGTGCACGGCGAGGTGCGGTTGGATCGGGACGTGCTGGACCTGGTCGTCGATCCCTCGTTCCGGGGCACCGACACCGAGGCTGTGCTGCGCGCCGCCGCCGACCGGTACGGCTTTCCGATCCGCTGGCACGGCGGCTTCGCGCTGCCGGTGGACGGGTGGACGCCGAGTTCCGGGGCCGGCGATCCCACCGCTGGCGGCCCGGGTGCACGCCGAGTTCGCCAGCGCGGGCGAGCCGCTGCACGCCGCACTGATCGGCCGGGCCGCCGCGTCGGTGGTGACCGACCCGGGCCGATGGGCCGATCGTGGCCCGATCCCGGACACGATGCAGCACCTCAAGCAGCTCTGGCACGTTCTGGTGCGCTTCGGAGCCCCGTACGAGGTCTGAGGCGGCCGTCCGTTTCGTGCCCCGCTGGGCATGCCCCCGTCGTGACCTGGGTCGCAGCCGACCACGATCACAGCATTTCCGGAATGGCGGACATGCCAGCCGAGTTGTGTCCCCCATAGTGCCGGTCGGCAAACGTCGCCGGCCCCGTGCAGCCCCCGAGAGCGGCTCAACCCCGAGCGGCTCGTACCCGATCGAAAGGGCAACCATCGTGAAGCTGGACTTCACTCGATGGCTCCCGGCCATCGCGACGATCCCGAACCGGAAGACCGCGCTCAGCGTGGTGGGCGCCACCGCCCTCGCCGGACTCGCCTTCGGCCCCACCGCCGTCGCCGCGCCGATCACCACCGGCCCGCACTCCGGCGCGGTCGCGGCGATCGACCGGGCCACCGGTCGCACCAGCACCGGTGTGCCGGTGGAGTCCGGGCTGACCACCGCCGGCAGCACCGACCAGCCGGAAGCCGGGAAGCCGACCCGCGACGAGCTGATCCCGCACGGTGTGCAGGGCGCCCAGTCGCGTGTCCCGCTCGACGACGCGCAGCGGGACAACGCCAAGACCATCATCGAGGTGGCCAAGCGCACCGGTGTCGGTGAGCGTGGTGCCGTGATCGGCATCGCCACCGCCCTGCAGGAGTCGAAGCTCTACAACCTCGGACACCTCGGCGCGTGGAACGACCACGACTCGCAGGGCCTGTTCCAGCAGCGTCCGTCCACCGGCTGGGGCAGCGTGGACCAGATCCGGGATCCCGAGTACTCCTCGACCGTCTTCTTCGAGGCGCTGAAGAACGTCGGCGGCTGGCGCGATCTGCCGCTTACCTCCGCCGCGCAGACGGTGCAGGTGTCGGCCTACCCGTTCCACTACGCGCAGTGGGAGGAGCAGGCGGCGGACATCGTCTCCCAGCTCTGGTGATCTCGCCAATCACCGACCGACCGGCCGGCCCCGCTCGCGGGGCCGGCCGCGACGGTGGTTGGCGACGATGTCGACGGTGGCCGCCACCAGGGCCAGCGCGATGATCGCGGCCGAGGTGAGCAGCGACCGTTCGAACGCTCTCGACCAGGCGTCCGCGCCGTCGGCGAGTGCGGAGAAGAAGACCGCGCCGACCACCGCGATCCCGGCGGCCGAACCGATCCGCTGCCCGGTCTGCAACATCCCGGCACCACTGCCGGCCTGCGGAACCGGCACCTCCGTCAGGGTGAGCGTCTGGTTGGGCGCGATCACCAGGCCACTGCCGATGCCGGCGAGCAGCAGCGGCAGCGCGGTCACCCAGGGCACCGGCGCTTTCGGTGCCAGCTCGATGGCCAGCGCCGCGAGACCGAGACCGGTCACCACGCCGACCAGCCCGACGGCGACCAGGGGGCGGCCGTACCGGTTGACCAGCCGCCCGCCGACGGCGGACGCGACGGCGGAGCCGAGCGCGAACGGGGTGATCGCCGCACCGGCGACCAGGGCGCTGTAGCCACGCCCGTTCTGCAGGTACAGGGTGAAGATGAAGAAGGTCGCGGTGAACCCGCCGAAGTAGAGCAGCGCGATCGTCGAGCCGAGGGCGTACGACCGGTGCCTGAACAGGCGGACGTCGAACAGCGGCGGGCCGTGTCGGGCGTAGCGGCGCTCCCAGGCGACGAAGCCGGTGAGGATGGCCAGGCCGACGGGCAGCAGCAACCACTTCGTCGCGCCGGGCCACTGTTCGCGCTGCACCAGCGGCAGCAGCACGAGGGTCACGCCGACGCCGAGCAGCAGCACCCCGACGGGGTCGAACCGGCGTCGCGCACCGCGTGGGGTGACCCGGCCGGGCAGCAACCGCCAGCCGAGCAGTACCGCGACGATGCCGACCGGCACGTTGACGAAGAAGACCCACCGCCAGCCGTGGTCCGGGCCGCCGGCGGCGATCAGCAGGCCACCGAGCAACGGACCGATCGCGGTGGAGATGCCGATGGTGGCACCGAGCCAACCGAAGGGTCGACCCCGTTCGGGTGCGGCGAACAACTGCTGGATCAGGCCCGTCACCTGCGGGTTCACCACTCCGGCGGCGGCACCCTGCAGCAGCCGGGCGGCGACCAGCCAACCGGGCGACTGGGCCAGCCCGGCCAGCGCGCTGGTCAGCGTGAACAGGGCGATGCCGAAGACGAACGCGTTGCGTCGCCCCCGGACGTCACCGAAGCGTCCCGCCGGCACGAGGACCAGGCCGAAGCTCAGCGCGTACCCGGACAGCACCCATTGCAGGTCGCTCGGATCGGCCCGCAGGGCACGCTCCAGGGACGGTAGGGCGACGTTGACGATGCTGATGTCGAGCAGCGTCATGAACGCCGCGACCAGTCCCACCCCGAGCGCCTGCCAGCGGCGCCGCTCGTACGACGTCGCCTCGGATCCCGTCGGACCGCTGGACTTCGCGGGGTTCAACCGGCGGTCCGACGCCGTGGCGCCGGTCGACGTGTGCGGTTGCCGGTCATGCCAACTGCTGCGCGCAGAATCGAGGGCCGAAGTCCAGGCCGGCCATCGGCGAGTCCTCCCGGTGCAGCAGGTTCTTCTCGGTCAGCAGGTGCAGGGGGGTCTGCAACTGCTCTTCGGTCAGTCCACACTCCTGGGCGATCATGTCGGGGTACGGTACCTGGCCGCGGGCCTCCAGGGCCGCCACGGCGTCGTACACCCGCGCCTCGTCCTCCGACAGCCGCACCTCTTGCATGGTGTCCTCCTCGCGCCTGGTCCGCCTGCGGCAGGCGGTCTGCGGCCGGCGGTTACCCGGTGCGGCGGGGAAGATGCCCGCGCCTCGGCTGATCTACCCTGCATCGGTGAGTGTCTGGGAACTCGTGGTGGTCGGTGGTGGCCCGGCCGGGCTCTCCGCCGCGTACGCCGCCGCCCGTCGCGGGGTGCGCACGCTTGTCGTCGAGCGCGCCGCGCATCCGCGCTACAAGACCTGCGGCGGTGGTCTGATCGGCGCCTCGCTGGCCGCGGTGGCCGGACGGATCGAGGTGCCCGCCCACGACACGGTGGACCGGGTGACCTTCACCCTCGACGGGCGAGGCGGGTTCACCCGCCGGCACGCTGCCGGGCCGCTGGTGAGCATGGTGCGCCGGGAGGAGTTCGACGACCGGCTGCGGGCCGCCGCGGTGGCCGCCGGGGCCGAGGTCCGCGAGCGGGCGACGGTCCGGTCGGTGGAGCAGGACTCCGACGGCGTACGGCTGCGACTTGCCGACGGCGAGGTGCTGCTGGCCCGTACGGTCGTCGGTGCCGACGGTTCGTCCGGGGTGACCGCCCGCCATGTCGGGGTGCGCCACCGTCAGGTGGACCTGGGGCTGGAGCTGGAGCTGCCGGTACCGCCGCCCGAGCAGGCGCGCTGGCGGAGCCGGGTGCTGCTCGACTGGGGGCCGTTGCCCGGCTCGTACGCCTGGGTGTTCCCGAAGGGGGACCGGCTCACCGTCGGGGTGATCGCCGGTCGAGGGGAGGGGGAGCGGACCCGGCAGTACCTGCGGCGGTTCGTCGACCGCCTCGGGCTGGCCGACGTGTCGCCGGTCCACGACTCGGGCCATCTGACGCGCTGCCGGTCCGACGACTCGCCGCTGCGGCGGGGGCGGGTGCTGGTGGCCGGTGACGCCGCCGGTCTGCTGGAGCCCTGGACCCGGGAGGGGATCAGCTATGCGCTGCGTTCCGGCGAGCTGGCCGGGGCGGCGGTGGCCGGCGCCGATCTCGCCGGCTACGAGCGGTCGGTGACCGAACGTCTCGTCCCGGCCATGCGGGCCGGGCAGCGGCTGCTCGACGTCTTCGCCCAGCGCCCGGCGCTCTGCCACCGGGCGCTCGCCACGCCGCCGGGCTGGCGCGCGTTCACCCGGTTCTGCCTGGGCCGCGCCGACTTCGACGAGGTGGTCGGCCGGGTGTCGGTGCGGGCCGCACTGGCGCTCGCGGATCGCCTGCCCGCCCCGAGGCGCAGCCGCACCGCCGGCTGACCCTGGCTGGCCGGTCCACCGTCCGACAAGCAGCCATCCAGGATCCTAGGATGCCTTACGGGTGGTGACACACACTGCTCCGCCGACGACTCTCGTCCGGGTCGCCGGCCCGGTTTCCGCCGACTTCGCCCGGGTAGGTGCTTGCGGGTCGGCACCCCCACGATTCCGGGCGAGGAGACCTCCGTGAGCGAGACGCAGTACACCCAGCAGGACCCGACCGAGCAGTACGGCCAGCAGTCAGGGCAGCCGAACCAGCAGCAGAGCCCACCGGGTCGTACCGACGAGATGACGCCGAAGCCGGACCACGGAGAGGACTCCTATCGGGGCACCGGCAAGCTCGACGGCAAGAAGGCGGTGATCACCGGCGGTGACTCGGGTATCGGTCGGGCGATCGCCATCGCGTACGCCCGGGAGGGCGCCGACGTGCTGATCTCCTACCTCGGCGAGGAGGAGGACGCGGACGCCCGGGAGACGGTACGTCTCATCGAGGCCGCCGGTCGCAAGGGTGTCGCCGTCCGGGGTGACATCGCCGACGAACGCAACTGCTCGGCGTTGATCGAACGAGCGGTGACCGACCTCGGTGGCATCGACATCCTGGTGAACAACGCTGCCTACCAGATGGCGCAGGACAAGGGCATCGCCGGCATCAGCACCGAGCAGTTCGACCGGGTGTTCAAGACCAACCTGTACGCGATGTTCTGGCTGTGCAAGGCGGCGTTGCCGCATCTGGGCGAGGGGTCGACGATCATCAACACGTCGTCGATCCAGGCCTTCGACCCGTCGCCGCAGTTGCTCGACTACGCCACCACCAAGGCGGGGATCGCGAACTTCACCAAGGCACTCGCCGCCGACCTGGTCGACCGGGGCATCCGGGTCAATGCGGTGGCACCGGGTCCGATCTGGACCCCGCTGATCCCGGCGACCATGCCGGAGGGGAAGGTCGAGCAGTTCGGCACCGACACCCCGGTCGGTCGGCCCGGTCAACCCGCGGAGCTGGCACCCGCGTACGTCTTCTTCGCCTCGCAGGAGTCGAGCTTCATCACCGGTGAGATCCTGGGCGTCACCGGCGGCCGCTTCACCAAGTGACATCCCCGTCGACCCGGTGCTCCCGTCGACCCGAGGCCGGTCGGCGGGGCCGGGTCAGCGCGGCCAGTCCGCCAGCTGTCGCCGGACCTGGGCGATGTCGGTGGGGCCGAGACCGTAGCGGGTGAACCGGGCGTCCGGGATCCGGTCGAGGTACCGGCCGGCCGCCCGCACGTCGTCGTCATCGAGGGCGGGATCGAGCTGCCGGGCGAGTGTCAGCAACTCCGCCACCGACCGGTGCGCCAGGGCGGAGGCCACGTCGATGTAGTCGCGTACCTCGCGCCGGTTGACCAGGGCGGCGGTCTTGTTGGCGATGAGGTCCCGGACGTCCATGACCGGCCCGAGGTCCATCACCACCGGGCTGCGGTGCCGGTCGAGACGGGCCAGGCTGAGGCGGATCCGCCGGCCGTCCCGGGCGACGACGAAGTCCCGCAGGTCCCGGTCGAAGCCGTCGAAGAGGTAACCGAGGTCGCTGGCCGGGTCGGCGTCGGAGACCTGGAACCCGGCGTACTCCAGCGCGGCCCGCACGTCGGCGGCTGCCGCGGCGGCGGCCCCCTCCACGTCGGCGAACAGGTCGACGTCCTCGGTGGGCCGGGTGACCAGCCCGTACGCGGCCCAGGCCACCCCGCCACCGAGCACGAAGCGGTGCGGCCCGGCGACGGTCAGCGCGACCCGGGCGACCTCCCGGTAGAACTCGTGGGGGTGCGCGTCGGGGGATGCCCTGGTCACGCCGGCCGGAGACCCGGGTGTCGGCTCTCCCACGCCAGCCGTACGCCCCGGGGCAGATTGAGCAGTTGCCACACCCGGCGCAGCGTCCGTCCGTCGACCAGCCGACGCAGATCCTCGACGTTCGTGGTCTCGCGCAGCACGTTCTCGTACAGCCAGAGCAACTGGTCGGGGTCGGCGAGGTCGAACGCCCGGTCGGCGCACCACATCAGTCGCACCGGCAACTCCACCACTCCTCGGGTGGGTCCGCGCAGCTCGGCGAGGGTCCGGGCCACCACGGCGGGCCGGCCGGGTCGGGCCAGGTGCGCCACGCCGGTCGTGGTGGGGGAGACCGCCTGCATGGTGTCAGGGTAACCCCAGATCGGGTCGATTCGAACTCATGACCTGTTCGGGGCGGCTGCGGGCTGGTGTCGGTTGCGGTTGGGGGTGTGGCCCGCAATGCCCGGCTCCGGGCGGTCAGGCTTGATCCCTGCGCCGGGCACGGCGGGCCACACCCTCGTCGTGCCGGCGTTTGGGTGTGAATCTTGGTGCAGTTGTGCCCTTTGGGGGGCGTTGTCGGACCAGGATTGCGGGTTGTCGGTTCGGTTGTCGGGGTTTGGGGGTGGGTGTCGGGTTCCGGGCGTGGGCTCGGGGTGGAATGGGTGCGGGCCCGGGGGCGTTGTGCACGGGTGAACGGCCGAGGAAGACACCGCCCGCGAGGGTGGGTGCGGGCCCCCCGGAATGATGGTGGGCCGGTGGTCGTTGGACATGGTCCCGGCGATGCGAAGCGGCGATACGCCCCGCGTGCCGGAAGGCCTTTCCCCCCTTTCTTGTTTGGGCGCCTTTCTGGTGCTTGCGTACGCCTGACCGATCCCCCTTGGTGTGGGTGTGCGTCGACCCCCGAATGGAGCTTCTGTGATGAACACGATGCTGCGGAAGAGCGTGCTGGGTATCGCGGGTCTGGCGTTCACCGGTGGTCTGTTCGCCGGTCCGGTGGCCGCTCACGCCGACACCACCCCGGTCACGAGCAACCCGGTCGCGGCGGTGCAGGCCGACGTGGTGCGGGCCGACAAGCCGGACATGGGCAAGCTGCTGCCGCACGGCACCCCGTCCAACCAGTCGCACGTCGAGCTGAACGACGAGCAGATCGACAACGTCAAGGCGATCATCGCCGCGACGAAGAAGGCCGGCATGGACGAGCGTGCCGCCGTGGTGTCGATCGCGACCGCGTTGCAGGAGTCGAAGCTGGAGAACCTGGGTCACCTGGGTGACCGCAACGACCACGACTCGCAGGGCCTGTTCCAGCAGCGCCCGTCCTCCGGTTGGGGCACGGTGGAGCAGATCACCGACCCCGAGTACTCGACCCTGGCCTTCCTCAAGGGGTTGAAGCAGGTCGACGGCTGGCAGGACATGCCCCTGACCCAGGCCGCCCAGACCGTACAGGTGTCGGCCTACCCCGACCACTACGCCCAGTGGGAACAGCAGGCCGCCGACCTCGTCGCCCAGCACTGGACCAGCTGACCCCCTCAGCGACCAGGCGACAACCGAAGACATTCCTCCACAGGGGGAGCAGAGAACCGCTGGCCGGCACCCGAACCCGGGTGCCGGCCAGCGGCGTCTGCGGAGACCACCGGCTCCTACTGTGGCGGTGGTCACGACAGGGGTAGGAAGAAGCGGAGCGGGTAACCTGTTGACTCGGGTGTCGGTGTGTCCAGTGTCCCCGGGCCTCACCTAAATTGCCGTCGCGGAATACCGTTCGGCTGGAGCCGCGTCGCGCCACTCGCCGAGAGGCGACCTGCACACCGGCACCTTCGTCGCCCCCGGCCCGTCCTCGGGCCGGGGGCGACGTCGTGTGTGGTTCCGGTAGGTGGGTCGCCGATCCCGGCCCGCTGTCCTAAGGTCGAGACCGGAGGTGTCGAGCGTGGGGCTGCGGGACAGGTTGCTGGGCTGGCCGGTCTACCGGCAGCTCACCGGCACCGACCCGTTGGGTCGGGGTGCCGCGGCGTGTTCGAGCCGCAGTGCCGAGTTGACCGCCCGCACGCAGGACGCCGACCGGGTCGCCCGTTCCGTCTGCCCGTACTGTGCCGTCGGCTGCGGGCAGCGGGTCTTCGTCACCGACGAGCGGGTCACCCAGATCGAGGGTGACCCGGACAGCCCCATCTCCCGGGGCCGGCTCTGCCCGAAGGGTGCCGCCAGCCGGAGCCTGGTCACCAGCCCGTTACGCCAGACCAGGGTGCGCTACCGGCGGCCGTACGGCACCGAGTGGGAGGACCTGGACCTCGACACCGCGCTCGACATGATCGCCGACCGGGTGCTCGCGGCGCGTGCCGACACGTGGGAGGACGTCGACGCCGAGGGCCGGCCGTTGAACCGCACGCTGGGGATCGCCAGTCTGGGCGGGGCCACCCTGGACAACGAGGAGAACTACCTCATCAAGAAGCTGTTCACCGCGATGGGGGCGCTTCAGATCGAGAACCAGGCCCGGATTTGACACTCCGCCACCGTCCCCGGTCTGGGGGCCAGCTTCGGTCGCGGTGGCGCGACGGATTTCCAGCAGGACGTGGCGAACGCCGACGTCATCGTCATCCAGGGTTCCAACATTGCCGAGGCCCATCCGGTGGGCTTCCAGTGGGTGATGGAGGCGAAGCGGCGCGGGGCCAAGGTCTTCCACGTCGACCCGCGGTTCACCCGTACCAGCGCGGTCGCCGACGCGTACCTGCCGATCCGGGCGGGCACCGACATCGCGTTGCTGGGTGCGGTGGTGAACCACATCCTCAGCAACGAGCTGGATTTCCGGGAGTACGTGCTGGCGTACACGAACGCCGCGACGATCGTCAGTGACGACTTCGTCGACGCCGAGGACGCCGACGGGCTCTTCTCCGGCTTCGACCCGGCGACCGCCAGCTACGTGCAGGACAGCTGGCAGTACGCGGGCCACGAGCGGGACTCCGGCAGCGGGCACACGGCCCGGGAGCGGGAGACCGCGGCCGGGCTGCGCCACGAGTCGCACGGTGCTCCGGTCGCCCGGCAGGTGCAGCGGGACGAGACGCTGCAACACCCGCGCTGCGTGTACCAGATCCTCAAGCGGCACTTCGCCCGCTACACCCCGGAAATGGTGGAACGGGTCTGTGGCGTACCTCGGGACAAGTTCCTGGAGCTGGCCCGGGCCTGGACGGAGAACTCCGGGCGGGAGCGCACCGGCTGCCTGATCTACTCGGTCGGCTGGACCCAGCACACGGTCGGCGTGCAGTACATCCGCACCGGGGCGATCATCCAACTGCTGCTGGGCAACGTGGGTCGGCCCGGCGGTGGGGTGCTGGCGCTGCGAGGGCACGCCAGCATCCAGGGCTCCACCGACATCCCGACCCTGTTCAACCTGCTGCCGGGCTACCTGCCGATGCCGCACCACGCCCGGCATCCCGACTTCGACGCCTGGACGGACAGCATCCGGCACCCGGGTCAGAAGGGTTTCTGGGGCGGTGCCCGCGCCTACGCCGCCAGCCTGCTCAAGGCGTACTGGGGGGACGCGGCCACCCCCGACAACGACTTCTGCTACGGGTACCTGCCCCGGTTGACCGGTGATCACGGCACCTACCAGCAGGTGCTCAACATGATCGACGGCAAGGTGAAGGGCTACTTCCTGCTCGGCCAGAACCCGGCGGTCGGTTCGGCGCACGGCCGGGCCCAGCGGCTGGGCATGGCCAACCTCGACTGGCTCGTCGTCCGCGACCTGTTCATGATCGAGAGTGCGACGTTCTGGCAGCGCGGCCCGGAGGTGGCGACCGGTGAGATCGTGCCGGAACAGTGCGCCACCGAGGTGTTCTTCCTGCCGGCCGCCTCGCACGTGGAGAAGGAGGGCACCTTCACCCAGACCCAGCGGCTGTTGCAGTGGCGGGAGAAGGCGGTCGACCCGCCCGGCGACGCTCGCTCCGAGCTGTGGTTCTTCTACCACCTGGGGCGCCGGATCCGGGCGAAGCTGGCCAGCTCTGCCCTGCCGCGCGACCGGGCACTGCTCGATCTGACCTGGGACTACCCCACCCACGGCCGGCACGCCGAGCCGGACGCCGAGGCGGTGCTGAGGGAGATCAACGGGTACGACACGACGACCGGTCGTCCGCTGTCGGCGTTCACGCAGGCCCGCGAGGACGGGACGACCGCGATCGGCTGCTGGATCTACACCGGGGTGTACGCCGACGGGGTCAACCAGGCGGCCCGCCGTCGGCCCGGACACGAACAGGACTGGGTGGCCGCCGAGTGGGGGTGGGCGTGGCCGGCGAACCGGCGGCTGCTCTACAACCGGGCCTCCGCCGACCCGCAGGGCCGCCCCTGGAGCGAGCGGAAGCGGTACGTGTGGTGGGACGCCGAGGCCGGCCGGTGGACCGGCCGCGACGTGCCGGACTTCGAGGTGACGAAACCGCCGTCGTACCGGCCGCCGGAGGGCGCCACGGGATCGGCGGCGCTGGCCGGTGACGATCCGTTCATCATGCAGTCCGACGGTAAGGGCTGGCTGTACGCGCCCAGCGGGGTGCTGGACGGGCCGCTGCCGACGCACTACGAGCCGGCCGAGTCGCCGGTGCGCAACCCGCTCTACGGCCAGCAGGCCAATCCGACCCGCAAGATGTACGCCCATCCGGTGAACTCGACGAACCCGAGTCCACCGCAGCAGCACGATCAGGTCTTCCCGTACGTGTTCACGGTCAGCCGGCTCACCGAGCACCACACCGCGGGCGGGATGAGCCGGACCGTCGCGCCGCTGGCGGAACTGCAGCCGGAGATGTTCGTGGAGGTCTCCCCGGAGTTGGCGGCGCTGGCCGGGCTGACCCACCTCGGTTGGGCGCACCTGATCACCGCCCGGGCGGCGATCGAGGCCCGGGTGCTGGTCACCGATCGGCTGGTGCCGCTGGCCGTCGACGGTCGGGTGATCCACCAGTTGTGGCTGCCGTACCACTTCGGCTTCGAGGGGCTGGTCACCGGGGACTCGGCCAACGACCTGTTCGGCATCACCCTGGACCCGAACGTGCTGATCCAGGAGAGCAAGATCGGCACCTGTGACGTGCGGCCGGGGCGCCGGCCCACCGGGGCGGCGCTGCGGGACCTGGTGCAGGATTACCGCACCAGGGCCGGCATCGTGCCGGGTGCCGTACCGCCGGCGGTCACCC
>NZ_SAIY01000029.1 GCF_010560025.1 Verrucosispora sioxanthis | reverse complement strand
GCGCGGCGCTGGCCCGTGCCAGCAAAGATGAGACTCATGTCACACTCGCGCTGCCGAGCGGGGTGGCACCCGAGGCGGTGCGCGGCCTGGCCGAAGGGCTGCTGCTGGCGTCGTACCGGTTCCGGCTGGGTGCGGACACCGACGCGCCCGCGCTTTCCGACGTCGACCTGGCGGTCACCGACCCCGAGGCGTACGAGCAGGCCGTCGAGGTGGCGCGGACCACCGCCCGGATGACCCGACTGGCCCGGGACCTCACCAACATGCCCTCCTCGGTGAAGAACCCGCAGTGGTTCGCCGAGCAGGTCACCGAGGCCGCGGCCGACCTGCCCGGGCTCACGCTGCGGGTCCGCGAGCCGGCGCAACTGGCCGCCGAGGGCTTCGGCGGCATCCTCGCCGTCGGTGGCGGATCGGCCAGCGGCCCGCGCCTGGTCGAGCTGGACTGGCATCCCGCGGAGGCCCGGACCCATGTGGTCCTGGTGGGCAAGGGCATCACCTTCGACACCGGCGGCATCTCCATCAAGCCGGTGCCGGCGATGAAGCTGATGCGCAAGGACATGGCCGGTGCCGCCGCCGTCGTGGCGGCCACCCTCGGTGCCGCCACCCTGGGCCTGCCGGTCCGGGTGACCACGCTCGCGCCGCTGGCCGAGAACATGGTCAGCGGGGCCGCGTTCCGGCCCGGCGACGTCGTGCGGCACTACGGCGGGATGACCAGCGAGACGACGAACTCCGATGCCGAGGGACGGCTGGTGCTCGCCGACGCGCTGGCGTACGCCGTCCAGGAACTCAAGCCCGACCTGCTCGTCGACCTGGCCACCCTGACCGGCGCCAACGCGGTGGCGCTGGGCACCCGCACCGGCGCCCTCTACAGCGACAACGACCAGCTCGCCGAGGACCTGCTGGCGGCCATCAGGTCGGCCGGTGAGTCGGCCTGGCGGATGCCGCTGCCCGCCGACTACGTCGAGCACCTCGGCAGCGACCTGGCCGACCTGCACAGCGCGCCGACGCAGGGCGGCGGCTCCGTGCTGGCCGCGCTCTACCTGCGGGAGTTCACCGGCGACCTGGCCGACCGTTGGCTGCACATCGACATGTCCGCACCCTCCTGGTGCGAACGCAACGACGCGGAGCTGACCCGGGGCGCGACCGGCTGGGGCGTACGCGGGC
>NZ_SAIY01000028.1 GCF_010560025.1 Verrucosispora sioxanthis | reverse complement strand
CACGCCGCCGACGGGATGCCTCGGGTTGCGGACGCACCGGCTGGTCCGGCAGGCACTCGCCCCCGCCCCGGTCACCTGCCGACCGCTGCTCACCCACCTGCGGATCGTCTCAGCCGGACCGGGCGGTCGCGGCGGAACGCGGGCCACACGTCCCGCCGGGTAGGGACGTGCGGATCGTGCGACGCGGCGGCCGATGACGCACGATGAACCGGACCGCGCCCACAGCCGTACCGAGGTGCGGCACGATGGGCAGAGACGGAAAGGTCGTGAGGATGAGCCACCAGACGCCGGCTACCCACCGCCCGCTGACCACAGCGCTCGCGGAGGCCGCCGCGATGGCCGGTCACGCGCCGTCGGTGCACAACAGCCAGCCGTGGCGCTGGCGGGTGCTGCCCGACGCGCTGGAGCTGCGGATGGTACGCGACAGCAGGTTGGCCGCCACCGACCCGGAGGGCGAGTTGGTCACCCTCAGCTGCGGTGCGGCGCTGCACCACGCCCGGCTGGCGTTGGCCGCCGAGGGGTGGGCTACCGACGTGCGGCGGATGCCCGACCCGAGCGACCCCGACCTGCTCGCCCGGCTCACCGAGCCGCGGGCCACCGGCGCCGACCCGGACGCGATGCGGGCGGTGCAGTGCATGCAGGTGCGGCACACCGACCGGCGTCCGGTCAGCGACGAGCCGGTCCCCGACGACTCCTTGAGCGCCATCGCGGCGGCCGCCGTGCAGGAAGGTGCCCGGTTGGAGGTCCTCGACCGCGACCAGGTGCTGCAACTGGCCGCGTCCGCCTCGCAGGCCGCCACGGTCGAGGCGGAGGACTCCCGACTCCGGGAGGAACTGGAGTACTGGACCAGCCGTGCCGGCGGCACCGGGCTCACTCCCGAGGTGTTGCCGGAGCAGCCCGCGCAGACCACCGTGCCGGGGCGGGACTTTGGTCGCGCCGGCACGCTGCCGGTCGGGCCGGGACACGACCGGGCGGCGTCCTACGCGGTGCTCTACGGCGACCAGGACGAGCCGGTCGACTGGCTGCGGGCCGGCGAGGCGCTGTCGGCCGCCTGGCTGGCCGCCACCCGACTGGGTGTTTCGATGGTCCCGCTCAGCGGGGTGGTCGAGGTGCCGGCCACCCGGCAGACCCTGCGCCAGTTGCTCGCCGGGCTCGGCCACCCGT
>NZ_SAIY01000027.1 GCF_010560025.1 Verrucosispora sioxanthis | reverse complement strand
AGGGGTACGGGCCGGGTTGCTGGGGTGGCAGCGGCTGCGGAATCGGGGGTAGCGGTTGGGCCGGCCCGGCCCAGGTGGGGCGGGGCGGCCCGACCGACGTTTCGGCGGGCGTGAGCGGGTCGGATCCGGAACGCTGCGGTGGATGTGCCCACGGCGACTCCGTCTGCGGTCGGGCCACCGGCGGGGCCGCGTCATCCTCGGCACCCGTGTCGACCAGGTCCGCCGCGTCGTCCGCCGGGTCCTGGTGATGGGAGTCGGTCGGCCCACCGTCGCGGGTGGGTGCGACGGCGGTGGGCCGGTCCAGGGTGAAGGGCAGGTCCAGGTCGACCTGGCCGGGCCCGGGTCGGGGTGCCGGCTCCCAGCCGGTGGCGCTCGGCGCGCCGTTCGTCAGCGACGGATAGTCAGCGGGTGAGGGAGGTGCACCGGGTGCGTGCGTCGGCCGTCCGGGCACGTGCTGCGGCTCCGCCGTCGTGGATGGATAGACCGGTCCTGCGACCTGGGGAGGATAGGCCGGTCCCGCGACCGGGGGCGGATCGGTCGGCTGCGTGACCGGAGGCTGGTTGGTCGGCTGTGCGGGCGACGGCGGCGCGGGCGGAGGTGGCACGGTGGGTGGCACCGGCGGGGCGGCCCACGTCGGCGCGCCGAAGCCGTCGATCTGCTCCGGCGGCCAGAGTGGTTCGATGTCCCGTTCCGGCATGCCATGCTGGCCGGGCACGTGCACCCGGTCGGCGTTGTCGTCCACCACGGTGTCCTCCCCATTCCTCCTGACGAGGATAGGCCCAGTGGCCGACCCGGGCCTCCGGTGCGCCGGCCGGCTCAGGTCAGGCCGCCCAGACCGCCCAGGCACCCGGCTCGGTCCACCAGGACCGCTTGCGCGTCAGCTGCCCAGCCACACCGTCGTCCAGATACGGCAGCGCAGCCTTGTCCCGGGGCAGCACCGACGCGGCCCGGCCGCGGGCCCGCCGGACCTCCAGGCGTACCCGGCGCCGACCCCACCGCGACCGGGTGACCACCGGTACGGCCACCGCCACCTCGACCAGGCCGTCGGTCGGGTCGGGGCCAGCCAGCAGCGTCACGTCGTCGAGTCGGGCGTAGCCGCCCGCGTTGCCGATCGCGCAGGCGAGCAACGGTTCGTCGCCGTTCGACAGCACGGCGTCGTCCACCTCGACCCGGCCGCGCCAGCGCAGCGGGGTGCCGTCCTCACCGGCGGCA
>NZ_SAIY01000026.1 GCF_010560025.1 Verrucosispora sioxanthis | reverse complement strand
CGCCGCCGCGGTCAGCGCGCTGACCCACCTGCCCGAACCGCCCACCGCGGTGCTGGCCTGCTCCGACGTGCTCGCCCTCGGTGCCCTCGACGTCCTGCGTGCCGACGGCGGGTGGGGGCGGGGCGTCTCGGTTACCGGCTTCGACGACATCGCCGAGGCCACCCCGGCCGGCCTGACCACCATCCGCCAACCCGGCGAGGCGAAGGGCCGAAGCGCCGCCACGCTGCTGCTCGACCCGCCCGTGGACGCCGCCGCGGGCCAGATCCTGCTGCCCACCACACTCGTCGTCCGGAGCAGCTCCGGACCGGTTCCGAGGAGTTGAGCATGGAACAGTCCACCGGCTTCGTCATGGCCGTCGACGCGGTGACCCGCCATGTCATGTCCGCCCGCCCGGACGCGCCGGTCCGACCCGACGTACCCCGGCCGGAGCGGCTGGTGGTCACCCGCCGGCTCGCCGCCGGGGCGCTGCGCCGACTCGCCGACCAGATCCAGCCCCGTCCGGTGCCCGCACCGCCCGCCTGCCGGACGTAGGGCGGGTGGTGCGCGGGGCGGTGCGGCAGGCAGACTGGAGGCCCATGTCTCCGTTCACCCCCAGCCTGCGGTTGCACGACCGCTACGTGCTGCACGACCGCGTCGGCCTCGGCGGAATGTCCGAGGTGTGGCGCGCCGACGACGAGGTCCTGGGCCGGTCGGTCGCGGTGAAGGTCCTCGCCGGGACGTTCGCCGTCGACCCGGACCTGCGGGCCACCCTCCGGCGGGAGGCCCGCGCGGCGGCACGCCTGGCCCACCCCCACGTGACCCAGGTGTACGACTACGGCGAGGCGGCCCTGACCGACGGCAGCGTCGTGCCGTACCTGGTGATGGAGTTGGTCGACGGGCGGAATCTCGCCGACCGGCTGACCGACGGTCCGCTGCCCTGGCGGCCGGCCCTGCGGATGGCCGCCGAGGTGGCCAGCGCCCTGGCTGCCGCGCACCGCCTCGGCGTGGTGCACTGCGACGTCAAGCCGGGCAACGTCATGCTCACCGACAACGGTGCCAAGGTGCTCGACTTCGGTATCGCCGCACTCGCCGGGGCGCCCACGCCCGGTGGGCGACCGGCCGGCGGCGCCCTGATGGGTACGCCCGCGTACCTGGCACCGGAGAGGTTGGGCAACGACCCGGCCCATCCGGCCAGCGACGTGTACGCCCTGGGTGCACTGCTGTACCGCGCCCTCACCGGTGACGTGCCGCTGCCCGTGCGCAGCTGGCCGGACGCGGTCCGGGTGCATGCCAACCGACCGGCCGTGGCACCCCCACGGGTGCCGGGCCTGCCGGCGGACCTCGCCCAGCTGGTGCTGGCCTGCCTCGACCCTGATCCGGAACGACGTCCCACGGCCGGACTACTGGC
>NZ_SAIY01000025.1 GCF_010560025.1 Verrucosispora sioxanthis | reverse complement strand
CTGGCCGGGGTGGGCCGCACCACGCTGGCGATGGCCCGCCACCGGGATCTACCGGCCGGGCTGGCCGCGGTGCATCCCCGGTACCGGGTGCCGCACCGGGCCGAGCTGGCGGTGGCCGCCGTGGTCATCCTGGTCGTGGTGCTCGGCGACGTGCGCGGGGCGATCGGCTTCTCCGCCTGCACGGTGCTCGTCTACTACGCCATCACCAACGCCGCCGCGCTGACCCTGGGACGGGAGCCGGAGCGGAAGCTGCCGGTGCAGGCGCTCGCCGTGGCGGGACTTGTCGGCTGCGTGCTGCTCGCGGTCAACCTGCCGCTGTCCAGCGTGCTCGCCGGTTTCGGCGTGCTGGCCCTCGGTGCCGTCTGGTACGCCCTCCGGTCAGCCCGCCGCTGACCGGGTCACTCCGTCGCTTCGCGCGGTACCGGCGCGCCGGACGGCGGTGCCGGCTCCGGTGGCGCGACCTCGCGGAGCAACGCGTTCAGGCCGGCCCGGCGGGCCACCACGGTCAGCCGGTCACCCGCCACGATCACCATGCGCGGGTCCGGCGACCAGTCCAGGCGCTGGCCGGCGCGGGCGTGCGCGAGCAGGCGGACGCTGCCGGCCCGGCCGACGGTGGCGAGCGTCCGACCGTCCAGGTCCGAGCCGGCGGCCACCGGAACCTCGGTGACCAGCAACGCGTGCCGGCCCACCGGAATGGTGGCGATCACCGCCCGGTCCAGCAGGGCGGCGGCGAACGACGGCGCCGCCAGGTAGGAGACGCTGCGCGAGGTGCCGATGCCGAACGCCCGCTGCACCCGTTCGGCGAAGTCGCCGTCGAAGAGCCGCAGCACCACCCGGAGCTGGTCGTCGAGGGCACGGGCGTTGAGCGCGGCGCGGAGGTTGGCGCCGTCATCCGTGGAGACCACCACCAACGCCTGGCAGGTCGCCACCGAGGCGGCCCGCAGCGTCTCCTCCTGCGCCGCGTCGCCCACCACCAGCGGTACGCCGAGCCGTCGGGCCAGCCCGGCGCCGCGCGCGTCCGCACTCTTGTCGATCGCCACCACCTCGACGCCGAAGTCGTTGAGCTGGGCCATCACCCGGGTGCCGATGTTGCCGAGCCCGACCACCACGACGTGCCCGGAGCGCTCGGGCAGGATCCGCCCGGTGTGCAGGGCCAGTCGGGCGTTCACCACCCCGTCGACCACCACCGCCGTGATCAGCGGGATCAGCGCCAGCCCGGCGAGGTTCAGCACCACCTGCATGACCTGCTCGGCGGCCGACTTGGCGGGGTCCGGATCCTGCCCGGTGAGGGTGGTGACGAGCGTCAGGTAGAGCGCGTCGCTCCAGCCGACGTGCGCCGCGTTCGCGTAGAGCCCGCCCAGGGCTGCCACCATGGCGAGCAGCACCAGCACCGCTATCCCGATCTTCCGGGTG
>NZ_SAIY01000024.1 GCF_010560025.1 Verrucosispora sioxanthis | reverse complement strand
TCGGGCCGCCGGCCTCAGAGCACCGGGTTGGCGTCGGCGAGCAGTCCGTCGATCTCGGCGACCACCGCGCCCGGGTGGTGGAACATCGGGTCGATCAACGACTCGCCGCGCCGGTCCAGGGCACCCCAGTTCCCGGCGCTGTTGGTGGCCAGGAAGGCGACCGGGTGGATCAGCAACGCCGGATGCGCCGGCGCGACGATCACCTGGCCGCTCCGGTCCACCACACCCTTGCGGCCAGCCAGGTCCACCACGGCCAGCCCCTCCTCGGTGAAGCCGTCGACGTGGTGGCCGTCGGCCAGCGTGGTGTGGAAGCCGTGGTAACGGGTCGGCACCACGATCCGGCCGGTGCGGTCGACGGCGCCCCAGCCCTCCCGGCGGACCACCGCCACACCCTTGTGGAAGGGCCGCACGTCGGCGAAACCCGGCGGCACCGCCACCGCGCCGGTGGCGTCGACGGCGTGCCAACCGCTCTCGTCGCGCACCACCCAGGCCAGGCCGTCGGAGAACGGCCGAGCCGCCAGGTAGGTCGGTTCGAGCACCGTCTCGCCGGCCAGGTTGATCAACGACCAGCGGTCGGTCTGCGGTCCGCGTACCCAGGCCAGGCCGTCCCGGAACGGCTGCGCCTCCGCGTACCGGGCGGCCACCACCATGTCGCCCTCGGCGTCCGCGTAACCCCACAGGCCCTGGCCGCCGTCGCGCGCCGGCACCGGAGTGCGGTCGCGCTCCAACACCTCGTCCCAACTGCGCGGGTACGGCCCGAAGCCGCCCTCCTCGGCTCGGCTGGCGACCGCGTCGAGGCCGGTCCGGACCCGGTCCAGCAACTCGGCGTCCTGCTCGCCGCGCAGGTCGAGAGCCCGCTCGAAGTGATGGCAGGCCTCGATCAGCCGGCCCTGGTCGTAGCAGCAGCGGGCGGCGTGCTCGTGCAGCGCGGCGCGAAGCCGGTCGGGTAGCTCGATCGAGTTGGCCTCCGCGAACAGCCGGTCGGCCTCGGCGAACTCGCCCCGCCAGCGCAGTACGTGGGCCAGCCGGGCCTGGGCGAGCGCGGCCCGGCGCAACTCACCGGTCGCCTCGGCGTAGGTCAGCGCCATTCGGCCGTCGGCCAGCGCGTCGTCCAGGTCGTTGAGGACCCGCGAGGCGACCGCGCGCAGGCTCAGCAGCCGGGCGCGGGACCGGTTGTCCAGCGCCGAGGCGAGTTTCTCGGTGAGCCGCTCCCGGACCTCGCGCAGTTCCTCCGGGTCGTCGACGGTCTCCCGCAGAGTCACCGGATCGAGACGCCAGCGGAAGCGGGCCAGCACCTGTTCGGGATCGGCCGGTGGTTCCGGTGCCGGCTCGTCGTCGGTGGCATCCGCGGCGCCCTGCTCGTCGGTGGCCGGGAGTCCGGAGTCTGCCGAGGGGTCGAGCAGCGCGTCGACCGGGCCGCTGC
>NZ_SAIY01000023.1 GCF_010560025.1 Verrucosispora sioxanthis | reverse complement strand
AACCGTTCCAGCCCGGCGATCGGCACCAGGTTCTGCGGGGCCCGGGGATCCTTGTACGGGCTGGAGGCGAACCGGGGCAGGGTGACAAGCGACAGGTCGGCCAGCCACACCGCCTCGGCGATCTCCAGGTCGGCGGAGCACTCCAGCCGCACGATGCCGGCCCAGGGCGCGCCCGCGGTCACCGGCAGCCGCAGATACCACGACCAGCCGCCCCAGGCGGTGCCGAGCCGGAACACCGGCGAACGGTGACCCGGTGGCAGACCGGTGACCACGGCGGTGAGCCGGGCGTCCAGGTACTGGCTGTGCTGGGTCTTGATGTAGCCGAGGGTGCGCGGCAGCTGCCGCCGGTTACGCAACGGCCCGTCCACCACCAGCAGGTCGTCGTCGGTACGCGCCGCCGCCGACACCTGCACCTCCAGGGCGGTGAGCGGACCCTGCACCGCCGCCGGCAGCTTGGCCAGCTCACCGCTGCCGCCGACCCGGTGCACCGGGTAGCGGACGTTGCCGGCCACCACGTCGGTCGCCGACGGGCTGGCGGTGAACAGGCCCCGCTCCACCGTGGCGCCGGCCAGTTGCGCGGCACCGCGGTCGAGGTCGCAGCGCACCACCCCGGCCGCGTACGAGGCGGCCAGCCCGGGAAACGAGCCGCCGTCCTCCTCGGCCGTCCAGATACTGGCGTCGATCCGGCGTACCCCGTCGACAAGCAGCACCACGTCCGGTGCCCGGACCTCCGGGCGGGGGCCGATCGCCCGCCAGTCCACCGCCGGCAGCTCGTGTTCCGCCTCGACCTGGGCGCTGCTCGGCGCGGCCGGGCCGGCCGGCGCGGCCTCGAACGACGCCCCGTAGCCGGGATCCCAGGCATCGACGAAGAAGCGGTTCACGTCCGCATCACCGGCCGGTCCGTTCCACCCGGGCCGAGCGGGCGTCCTTGTGCACCTCGAAGCGGACCGGGATCCGCTCGGCCAGCGCCGGCACGTGGGTGACCACGCCTACCATCCGGTCGCCCCGGGCGGCGAGATTTTCCAGGGTGGCGGCCACCGTGTCGAGGGTGGCCGCGTCGAGGGTGCCGAAGCCCTCGTCCAGCACGATCGACTCCAGGCTGGCCGCGGTGGTGGACATCCCGGCCAACTGCTCGGACAACGCCAGTGCCAGGGCCAGCGACGCCTGGAACGTCTCGCCGCCGGACAGTGTCCGCACCCCGCGCCGCAGCCCGGCGTCGTGGTGGTCGACCACAAAGAACTCGCCCTTGTCGTGGACCAGGTCGTACTGGCCGCCGGAGAGTTCCCGCAGGATCCCCGACGCGCCGTCGACGAGCAGATCCAGCGCCTCGGCCAGCAGCCACCGCTCGAAATTGTTGGCCCGCAGGTGCCCCGCCAGCGCCCGGGCCACCTGCGCCTCGCGTTCGTGTCCGGCCCGCTGCTCGCGCAG
>NZ_SAIY01000022.1 GCF_010560025.1 Verrucosispora sioxanthis | reverse complement strand
CCCACCCGTCCGGCGCCGACGACGCCGACCGTGAGCCGGGCAGGAGTGCCGACCTTGGCCGACGCCAAGGTCGCGGGCCGCCGGTAGGCGGCCGAGTGGGTGCGCAGCCGTGCGCTCATGTCACGATCCAGTCCTCGAGACGGGGTACCGGTCGGGGCAAGTATGCGTCTCTGAAGCGGATCTGAAACAAGGTTGTGTGAAATCGTTCACCGGTGTGAGGAGGGCCCCATGTCGATGTGCTGGCGCGAGGCGATGCGGCATGCCCTCTACGGGCCGGAGGGCTTCTTCGTCTCCGGCGCCGGGCCCGCAGCCCATTTCCGGACCAGCGTGCACGCCTCCCCGGTCTTCACCTCGGCGCTGCTCCGCCTGATCCACCACCTCGACGCCGCCCTGGGCTTCCCCGACCGGTTCGACGTGGTGGATGTGGGGGCTGGGGGTGGCGAACTGCTCAACTCACTCGCCGTGGGGGTTTCCGGGGAGCCCGCCCGCTCCGGGCGGTCAGGCTTGATCCCTGCGCGGGCGGGCTCCCCGGAAACCCTGACCACCACGGCCGCCGTTCGCCCCGGCCCGGGTGGTGTCTCGTCCGGGTCCGTCGATGCGTCGCTGTCCGCGCCGGTTCCGCTGGCTCGGCGGGTACGGTTCACCGCCGTCGAACTCGCCCCGCGCCCAGAGAACCTTCCCGACCAGATCACCTGGACGAACGAGATCCCCACCAGCATCATCGGCCTGCTCCTGGCCACCGAGTGGCTCGACAACATCCCCCTCGACCTCGCCGTCCACACCGACCACAACTGGCACTACCTGCTCGTCGACCCCACCACGGGAGCCGAGACGACAGGCGAACCAGTAAGTCGAGACGACACAACCTGGCTGACGACCTGGTGGCCCACCCCGACCCACCAGCCCCCCGGGGCGCGGACCCGCACGGATGATCCGAACCTCCCCCCGCAGACCCCGACGGACGGGTCGGGCCCGACCACGTCGGGTTTCCGGGCAGCCCGGCCGGCGCAGGGATCAAGCCTGACCGCCCGGAGCCGGCCGGGCTGCCCGGAAACCCCCACGGACCACACCCCCACGGACCGCACCCCTACGCGCATACCGCCGATGGGGCGGGCGGAGATCGGGCGGACCAGGGACGAGGCGTGGGCGCACGCCGTGGGGTGCGTCGAGCAGGGGCTGGCGTTGGCCGTGGACTACGGCCACCTGCGCGCGGAGCGCCCGTTCGACGGGACGCTTACCGGCTACCGGGCTGGGCGGCAGGTGCCGCCGGTGCCGGACGGCTCCTGCGACGTCACCGCACACGTGGCCATGGACTCGGTCGCCGCCACCGGTGAGCGGGTCGCCCGGTGTGCGTACGTCCTGACGTCACAGCGGGAGGCGTTGCGAGCGCTCGGGGCCGACGGTGGCCGACCGCCGCTGAGCCTGGCCACCAG
>NZ_SAIY01000021.1 GCF_010560025.1 Verrucosispora sioxanthis | reverse complement strand
CCGCCCGCCGCCAGCTCGACTGGCGGGGAGTGGCCTGCTCCGGGGCCCCGCAGGTGACCCTCCGCGGCTCGGTCGACGGACGGTCCACCACCTTCAACCGGGTCTTCACCAGCCAGGTCGGGCAGAACGCCACCGTCACCGTCGAGATCGCCTGCACCGTCTCCTACGCCGACATGAACCTGCCGGCGCTGACGATGCCGGACGGACAGCGGATCACCGCCTCGTTCACCTCGCCGCTGGACCGCTACCGGAGCCGGGGATGACGGCCGGGCGCGGCGACGCCGGTCGGGTGAGCATCTTCCTCGCCGTGGCCCTGATCGGGGTGCTGGCCATCATCGGCATGGCGTTCGACGGCGCCGGTCAGCTCCGCACGCTGCAACGCGCCGAGAACCTGGCCGCCGAGGCGGCCCGCGCGGGCGGCCAGGCCATCGACCGGGCCACCGCCATCGAGGGCGGGCCCAAGCGGATCAACCGGCGCGAGGCCCGCCGCGCCGTCCGGAACTACCTCACCACCGCCGGCGCCAGCGACCACACCGTGACCTTCCCGGTGGTCGACGGCGAAACCCTGATCCGGGTACGCGTCGAGGTCACCTACGACCGGGCGGCGCTCGGCCTGTTCGGCTTCTCCAACACCGTCACCGTTTCCGGTGAGGCGACCGCACGGGCGCTGACCGGGGCCTCCTAGGAAAGGGAAGGTAGCCATGGCCGCATCAGGTGGCACCGCCGTACGGCGGGTCGGTCGGATGCTCACCGGCTTCGGTGCGCTTGTCGTGCTGATCGGTCTGCTGGTCGGCGGACCGATCGCGCTGCTGGCCTTCGCCGGCAACCCGCTCCCCGACCACGTACCCACGCTCGCGGAGATTGGCACCACGCTGACCAGCCGCGACGACGGTCAACTCTTCCTGCGGGCGCTGGCGATCATGGGCTGGTTCGGCTGGGCCACCTTCGCCCTGTCGGTGCTCGTGGAGCTGGGCGCACAGGCGCTGGACCGGCCCGCGCCCCGGCTGCCCGGCATGGGCCGGCAGCAGCGGGCCGCCGCCGCGCTCGTCGGTTCGGTCGCGCTGATCCTCGCCGCCAGCCCCGCCGCCACGGCCGCCACCACGGCTTACGGCACGACGGCGTACGCCGGTGGAGCCGCTTCCGTCACCGCATTCACGCCTTCTCCCGCGATGGCGGCTCAGCCGGCGACAGGCGCGCGAGCGGACAGTGCCGGCGCCTCGACCGGAGCGCCCGTTTACCGGGTCGCCAAGGGTGACTACCTGGGTGGAGTCGCCGACCGGTACCTCGACGACTTCGACGACTACCACCGGTTGGCCGCACTGAACAAGCTGCGGAACCCGGACCGGATCCGCCCCGGCCAGCTCATCAAGCTGCCCGAGGAGGCACACGATCAGGGTTCCCGGCAACATGCCACCGGCCGGCTGGTCGCACCGAAACCCCGGCCCGTTCCCGGGCCGGAACGGACCGAGCAGACCCGCCCGACGCCGACCAACCCGGGCGACGCGGTGGAGCGGCCCGGC
>NZ_SAIY01000020.1 GCF_010560025.1 Verrucosispora sioxanthis | reverse complement strand
AACCGGTGGCCACCGTCCGGCATCTGCACCTGTCGAGGCGACCGCTGGTGCTGGTGCCGTTGGCGATGGCGGGGGAGGCCAACGCTCCGCTCGCCGCGATGGTCGGCTCGGCTCCCGGCGAGGGACGGCTGCTGATCGTGCCGCAGCCGCGCAACCGGGACCAACGGTTCGCGTTCGCCGCCGAGCTGGCCGCGATCGTGCTCCCCTATATCGACGGGCACCGCACGGCGAACGAGGCGGTCGCCGTGGACCGGGGCCGGGACGTCCGGTACCGCTACCTCGACGCACCGCAGCTGCTGGTACCTAACCCGGCAGGGGTGACGTTCCTGCGGCTGCTCGGTCGGTCCACCCGGTTCCGTCGCGCCGACGGCGAGTATCCGGTACCGCCGCAGGTGCCGCTGCTGGGCCGCTGGCTGATGTAGGCAGAGCTATCGTAGCCGGACGCCCCCGGCAGCCGGCCACGCCGTGGTGGCACCGACCGCCGAGGGGAACCGATGCCGCAGACCGACGTGCCCGTACGCCCGGCGGAGCGGATCACCCCACCCACCGGCCGCGCCGCGCTCGGGCTGCTGGTGCTGCTCGGCTCCCTCACCGCGATCGGCCCGCTGTCGCTGGACACCTACCTGCCGGCGTTTCCCGGGATGACCCGCGACCTGGCCGCCAGCCAGGCGCAGATCCAGCTCTCCCTGACCACCTGCCTGATCGGCATGGCGCTGGGCCAACTCGTCACCGGCCCGCTCAGCGACCGCTGGGGCCGGCGCCGCCCGGTGCTGGTCGGGGTCGCCGCGTACGCCCTGTTGTCGCTGGTCTGTGCCCTCGCGCCGTCGGCGGAGACGCTCGCGGTGGCCCGCTTCGCGCAGGGCTTCGCCGGCGGCATGGGCACGGTCGTCGCCCGGGCGGTGGTGCGTGACCTGTACTCCGGCCGGGCCGCCGCCAAGTACTTCTCCCGACTCGTCCTGATCTTCGGCATCGCGCCGATGGTCGCTCCCGCCCTCGGCAGCCTGGTGCTCAACGTCGGCGACTGGCGCACCATCTTCGTCGCGCTCGCCCTGGTGGGTGCCCTGCTCGCCACCACCGTCGCGCTGCGGCTGCCGGAGACCCTGCCCGCCACCCGACGCAACGCCGGCGGCCTGGCCGCGACCGCCGCCGCCGGGCGCACGCTGCTCACCGACCGCATCTACCTCGGGTACGCGCTGACCCAGGGCCTCGCCTTCGCCGGCCTCTTCGCCTACCTGTCCGGTTCGTCGTTCGTCCTCCAGGACGTCTTCGGCCTCTCCGCCGGCACGTTCAGCATCCTGTTCGGCGCCAACGCGCTCTCCTTCGTCGCCGTCGGCCAGCTCAACGCCCGCCTCCTCGACCGTCACGATCCCCGGCCCCTGCTGGTCACCGGCCTCGGCCTCGGCCTGCTCGCCGCCCTCGCCGTGCTCGCCGGTGCGCTGCTGAACAACCTGCCCGTGGTCGTCGCCGCGCTCTTCGTCTTCCTCGGCTCGCTCGGCCTGGTGATGCCCAACGGGACCGCCCT
>NZ_SAIY01000002.1 GCF_010560025.1 Verrucosispora sioxanthis | reverse complement strand
GGTCCGGGCCGCCGGTCGGGTCTGCCGGGTCCGGGTGAGATAGCGGGTGGCCTCGTCGTCCAGCAGCACCGTCACCCGCTCCAGCAGGTCCTCGCGGGCCTTTCTGGCCAGCGTACGGACGGCCTGGTCGCCGAAGATCGCCTGAAGCACCGCCTGACCGGCGAGGGTGGTGCCGGCCCCGGTGGCGACCTCCAGCCCGGTCGGGATGAAGGCGGTGGAGGCGAAGACAGCGATCATCACGGCCAGTCCGGTGGCGTTTACCGCGTACGCCGCCGTCCGGGCCACGAAGCGTCGGTCGCCACCTTCGGCCCGGACCAGCTCCAGCACGCCGCGCTGCCAGTCGCGCACCAGCCGCTCGGCGCGCTGCGGCAGGTCGGCGGCGTGGTGCGCCAGGTCGGGTTCGAGCAGGGCCGCGCCGGCCGGGTGCGCCTTCCAACCGGTGTACGCGTGCTCGGCCGCCTCGGCGGCCACCCCGCGCAGCAGGGTGACCAGTTGCGACTCGATCGCGTCGCGCAGCTCGACGGCGGGGGCCGGACGGCGGGAGAAGGACGCCATGACACGGTCCCGTAGCCGGCCGATCCGCGCCTCGAGGGTGCGGAAGAGGTCGCTGGTGCCGACGAACTCCTGCCAACGGGCGAGCACCTCGCCACGGAGCAGTCGACCGTCGCGCAGCCCCTGCTCGACGGTCCGGTGCGCGGCCCGGTACGCCGCGCGTACCCGGTCGTCCAGCGCGTCGGCGGCGGTGACCTGCTCGTCGACGGCGAGGGCCAGGCTCTCGACGGTGGGTTGCAGCAGGGCCAGCGCGCCGCCGAGGGTCTGCCGGACCACCGCCGCACGGGCCTCCGCGTCGGCGGCGAGCCGGGCGAACCAGTCGGCCAGCGGTGCGGTGCTGCGGCCCGGTAGCAGCCCCTGCCCGTCGATCCAGGTCTCCGGGAGCACGAACAGCGGCGCGGCGTCGAGGCCCTGCTCGGCGAGCATCTCGGCGAGGTGGGCGGCCACCTCGTCGGTCGCCTCCGCGGGCACCCGGTTGAGCACCAGGGCGAGGACCGCACCCCTGGCCCGGGCGTTGTGCAGCAGCTCCCAGGGGACGGCGTCGGCGTACCGGGCGGCGGTGGTGACGAAGAGCCAGAGGTCGGCGGCGGCGAGCAGCTGGCTGGCCAGGGCCCGGTTGGCGTCGACCACCGAGTCGATGTCGGGGGCGTCCAGGAACGCCAGCCCCGGGGGTAGCGCCGGGGCGGTGACCAGGTGCAGGGTGCGGGGATCGTCGCCGGGCTGGTTGGTGCGGGTCAGCCCGGGCAGCAGCTCGCCCCGGCGGAACCAGGCCGAGTCGGCCGGGTTGCAGACCAGTACCGGCGACCGGGTGGTGGGTCGCAGCACGCCGGCCGCGCTGACCCGGGCCTGCACCAGGCTGTTGACCAGGGTCGACTTGCCGGCACCGGTGGATCCGCCGACCACCACGAGCAGCGGTGCGTCGAGGCGGGCCAGGCGGGGCAGCAGGTAGTCGTCGAGCTGGTCGGCGAGGGCGGCGACGGTGCGTGCGGCCAGCTCGGCCGAGGGCAGGGCCAGCGGGAACCGGGCCGCCCCGATCGCGGCGCGCAGGCTGGTCAGGGCGTCTGGCAGAGTGTCGTCCCCGGTGGGCGCGGGCCGGTCCTCGCCGGCGCCGGTGGACCCGGTGCGGGCTGCGACGGCGGGCGCGCCGGACGGTGAGGCGGAATCGCCGTGCGTCGTCACCGCTAAAGCGTGCCCGACCGACACAAGGTAAGACAACCGGTCGGTAGGACTGGTGGGTTGCGTCGATCCGACTCAACCTTGACTTGACGATTTCCGAGGGCGTGGCACTATTGAGTCAAGTTCACTCAACTTGAGGTGGGGTCGCTGCGGACGGCAGGTGCCGCGCAGCGGGACGGGAGGGCCCGTCACCTGCTCAACGTAACGAAGCGAGGAAGCGAAGATGGCACGTGCGGTCGGTATCGACCTCGGCACGACGAACTCCTGCGTCAGCGTTCTGGAGGGCGGTGAGCCCACCGTCATCGCCAACGCTGAGGGCTCGCGGACGACCCCGTCGATCGTCGCGTTCGCCCGTAACGGCGAGGTGCTCGTCGGTGAGGTCGCCAAGCGCCAGGCGGTGACGAACCCGGACCGGACGATCCGCTCGGTCAAGCGGGAGATCGGCACCAACTGGTCCGTCGACATCGACGGCAAGAAGTACACCCCGCAGGAGATCTCGGCCCGGACGCTGATGAAGCTCAAGCGGGACGCCGAGGCCTACCTGGGCGAGCAGATCACCGACGCGGTGATCACCGTCCCGGCCTACTTCAACGACGGCCAGCGTCAGGCCACCAAGGAGGCCGGTGAGATCGCCGGCTTCAACGTGCTGCGGATCGTGAACGAGCCGACCGCGGCAGCCCTGGCGTACGGGCTGGACAAGGGCTCCAAGGAGCAGACCGTCCTGGTCTTCGACCTCGGTGGCGGCACCTTCGACGTGTCGCTGCTGGAGTTGGCCGAGGGCGTCATCGAGGTCAAGTCGACCAGCGGTGACAACCTCCTCGGTGGCGACGACTGGGACCAGCGGATCATGGATCACCTGGTGAAGACCTTCCGGGGCGAGCACGGCATCGACCTGTCGCAGGACAAGATGGCGATGCAGCGGCTCAAGGAGGCCGCCGAGAAGGCCAAGATCGAGCTGTCCGCCGCCACCACCACCAACATCAACCTGCCGTACATCACCGCCGGGGCGGCCGGTCCGCTGCACCTGGACGTGACCCTCAGCCGGGCCGAGTTCCAGCGGATGACGCAGGACCTGCTGGACCGCTGCAAGGGCCCGTTCGAGCAGGCCGTGAAGGACGCCGGGATCAAGGTCTCCGACGTCGACCACGTGATCCTCGTCGGTGGCTCGACCCGGATGCCCGCGGTGACCGACCTGGTCAAGCAGCTCACCGGCAAGGAGCCGAACAAGGGCGTCAACCCGGACGAGGTCGTGGCGGTGGGCGCTGCCCTGCAGGCCGGCGTGCTCAAGGGCGAGGTCAAGGACGTCCTGCTGCTCGACGTGACGCCGCTGAGCCTGGGCATCGAGACCAAGGGTGGCATCTTCACCAAGCTCATCGAGCGCAACACCACCATCCCGACCAAGCGTTCCGAGGTGTTCACCACCGCCGACGACAACCAGCCGTCGGTGCTGATCCAGGTCTTCCAGGGCGAGCGTGAGATCGCCGCGTACAACAAGAAGCTCGGCACCTTCGAGCTGACCGGCCTCCCGCCGGCCCCGCGCGGCGTGCCGCAGATCGAGGTCACCTTCGACATCGACGCCAACGGCATCGTCAACGTCCACGCCAAGGACCTGGGCACCGGCAAGGAACAGAAGATGACGATCACCGGCGGCTCGTCGCTGCCGAAGGACGACATCGAGCGGATGCGCCGGGACGCCGAGGAGCACGCGGAGGAGGACAAGCGCCGCCGCGAGGAGGCCGAGACCCGCAACGTGGCCGAGGCTCTGCAGTGGCAGACCGAGAAGTTCCTCGCCGAGAACGGTGACAAGCTCCCCGCCGAGAACCGCGAGAAGCTCAACGAGGCCCTCGGCGAGCTGCGTGGCGCTCTCGGTGGCAGTGACATCGAGAAGATCAAGTCGGCGCACGAGCGGCTCGCGCAGGTCTCCCAGGAGGCGGGCTCGCTGCTCTACGCCCAGCAGGCCGAGCAGGCCCAGCCGGGTGGCGAGGCCGGCGACGGTCCGGCCGACGGTGCCGGTGCGGCCGGTGGCGCGCAGGCCGGTGGCGCGCGGCCCGGTGCGGACGACGTGGTCGACGCGGAGATCGTGGACGAGGACAAGAAGTGACGGTCCTGGCCACCCGAGCGCACGGGCAGAGGGATGAGGTAGTCGTATGACGGAGAAGCCACGAGCCGCCGACCCGGGTGATACCGGGTCGGCGCCGGGTGGCTCGGCGTCCGAGCCGGCCACCGGCGACGCGCCGCGGGTCGTCATCCGCAACAACCGCAAGATCAGTGAAATCCGTGAACCGGACGGCACGGCCGCCGACGCTGGGCCGGACGTGCCGGCGGAGGGTCTGGTCGAAGAGGCCGAGGTCGTGGTCGACTCGATCGAGGTCGAGGCGAGCGCACTGAGCGACGCGTCCACCGAGGGGCCACCGGTCGTGGACGCGCCGGCACAGCCGGTCGGGGAGCCGTCCGAGCCGGCCGCCGGCGGGCTGGGTGCCGAGCTGGAGGCGCTCCGCGCCGAGCTGGACGAACGCACCCGCGACGTGCAGCGGGTGTCGGCCGAGTACGCCAACTACCGCAAGCGGGTCGAGCGCGACCGTGGCCTGGTGACCGAGCAGGCGACCGGGTCCGTGCTCGCCGCGCTGCTGCCGATCCTGGACGATCTCGACCGCGCTCGGGAGCACGGCGACCTGGTCGGCCCCTTCGGTTCAGTGGCCGAGCAGCTCGTCACCGCGCTCGGCAAGTTCGGGCTGACCCCGTTCGGTGAGCAGGGCGACCCGTTCGACCCGACGCGGCACGAGGCGGTGGCCCACCAGACCTCGGCCGACGTCACCGAGCCGACCTGCGTACAGGTGATGCGTCGGGGCTATCAGGTCGGTGAGCGACTGCTGCGGCCCGCGCTGGTCGCGGTCGCCGACCCGGAATAGTGCGCGACGGTGACCTGGCCGCCCCGCCCGCCGAGACCCGGCGGGCGGGGCGGACCGGGCCCGGCGGTGGGGAGGAGGTGTACGGGTGAGTTCGAAGGACTGGATCGAGAAGGACTACTACGCGGTCCTGGGCGTGGCGAAGGCCGCGCCGGCTGATGAGATCAAGAAGGCGTACCGCAAGCTGGCCCGCGAGTCGCACCCGGACCACAACCCCGGTGACGCCAAGGCCGAGGAGCGTTTCAAGGCGGTGTCCGAGGCGTACGCGGTGCTCGGTGACGACGCCAAGCGCCGCGAGTACGACGAGATGCGCTCGTTGTTTGGTTCGGGCGCGTTCCGGCGTGGTGCCCGGCAGGGCGGCCAGCCGGGCGGCGTGCCGTTCGACGTCTCCGACCTGTTCGGTGGCGCGCAGGCAGGTGGCGGCCGGTTCGCCGGTGGCAACATCTCCGACCTGTTCAGCTCGATCTTCTCCGGCGGCGGGGGTGCGGGCGCGCCCGGTCCGGCCCGGGGCCGGGACATCGAGACCGAAGTGGCGCTCGACTTCGACCACGCGGTACGCGGCGTGACCCTGCCGCTGACGTTGCGGGCGCCCGGTGTCTGCGACACCTGCCACGGCAACGGTGCCAAGCCCGGCACCGTGCCACGCACCTGCCCGGTCTGCCACGGCGCCGGGGTCACCAACCGGAACCAGGGCGCGTTCAGCTTCTCCGAGCCCTGCCGCAACTGTCAGGGCGTGGGCACGGTGGTGGACGAGAAGTGTCCGGAGTGCCAGGGCACCGGCGGGGTCACCAAGACCCGTACGCTCAACGTCCGCTTTCCCGCCGGGGTGGCCGACGGCCAGCGGATCAGGCTGGCCGGCCGGGGTGAGCCGGGTGAGCGCGGCGGCCCGGCGGGTGATCTGTTCGTGCACGTGAAGGTCCGGCCGGACGAGGTGTTCGGGCGCACCGGCGACGACCTCACGCTCACCGTGCCGATCACGTTCGCGGAGGCCGTCCTCGGCACCGATCTGCGGGTACCGACGCTCGACGGTCCGGTGACCCTGCGGGTGCCGCCGGGTACGCCGAGCGGTCGCATCCTGCGTGCCCGGGGCAAGGGTGTCAGCCGCCGGGACGGCCAGGCCGGTGACCTGTTGGTCACCCTCGACGTGGTGGTGCCGGCGGGGATCTCGGACGAGGCACGGGCCGCTCTGGAGACGTTCGCCGAGCAGACCCCGCCGGCGGCCCGGGAACATCTCGACGCGCGGGTGCGTCGGTTCGGTTGATCGGTGAAGCGGTGCGGAGGTGAACGGGATGGACGGGTTCGTCGGCTCGGATGACCCGGCATACGAGGCCAAGGTGCTGATGATCTCGGTCGCGGCGCGGATGGCGGGGATGCACCCGCAGACGCTGCGCCAGTACGACCGGCTCGGCCTGGTGCAGGCCGGCCGGGCGGCCGGTGGTGGTCGGCGGTACAGCGTCCGGGACGTGGTGCTGCTGCGCGAGGTGCAGCGGCTCAGCCAGGACGACGGCGTCAACCTCGCCGGGATCAAGCGGATCATCGGGCTGGAGCGACTGCTGGAGCAGGCGCAGCAGCGGGTCGCCCAGCTGGAGGCCGAGCTCGACGCCGCGTACCGCCGGATGGCCGAGCTGGAGTCGTTGGCCCGCTTCCCCGGCCGCGATCTCGTACCCACCAACCAGACCTCGACCGCCCTGGTGGTCTGGCGTCCCCGACGCAGCCCCGGGCGCTGACGCCCGCCATCGCCGAAAGGGTGTGGCTCCGCCTGGCGGAGCCACACCCTTTCCGCGTGTCCGCCGACCCTGCGCTGCTGGTATTTCCGCAAACCCGAGCGCCGGACGGGTTGTCCCGACTAGCCTTCAGAAATAACGTCTAAACCAACTCAATCCGGACTCCGATCTGGCGGGGGGAGCCATGACGGAAGCGGCGAGGAAGGTGGCCGAGCAGACGGAGCAACGCCTCGACGACCTGGCTGAGAGCGTCCAGCACCGGTTCGACCGGATCACCAAGGGACGTCTCTCCGGCCAGAGCAAGGCGGACAGATCCGTCGACCGGGGCGCCACGGAACGCGGCCGGGTCGGTCGTGGTGCCGGCCAGGTGCGCAGTGACCAGCACCGTCGTGAGCGGGGCGGGTCGCGCTGACGATCCGCCGACGTGCGGGCCGGGAGCCACGGGGGGTCCCGGCCCGTTCGGCACGTTCAGAGTCGGCGATTCTCCCGGACCAGCCCACCCTCGCACCACTCCCGGTACACGAAGAGCTCCGGCCGGGTTAGCAGTACCCGGCTGTTGTGCGCCCAGGTACGCATCAACTCGTCGCCGTTGCGCTCGGCCTGGTCGACGAGCTTCCGGAAGCGACGCTTCGGGTGTGCCCGGAAGTTCGTCCGGATCCCGTCGGCGGCGTAGATGTAGAGGCAGTGCAGCGCGAACCGACGCGCCGGACAGCGGGTGTCCATGGCGAGATCGAACAGCGTCGTCACCAGCCGGTCACCGGAGACCAGCAGGTCCCAGTCCGGCGGCATCGACGTCAACGGGACCGAGTCGGGTTGGTAGGCCCACGCTCGCAACTCCGCCGGGCTCGGATCGACGGGGTTGGCGAAGCCGTGGAACGCTGACTCCTGCACGCTCACCGGCCAACCTTCCGCTTCCGCCCGCGGGGACGTGCGCCCACCGGGAACCTGGCTGCTGGGGCGACACGTTAACGCGGTACCGGTGAGTACCGGTAGACCCTGCGGGAAGCAATTCGGCATCTGTTGGTCGACGGGGGCCGTCCGGACGGTCTCACCGGCCGGTGAGCGGTCACGCCCGGTCGGCCACCGGTGCCGGTCGCGCCCGTTGGGCCCGGGCCCGCGCCCGCAGCCACTGCTTGAACCAGCCCAGATCCGGCAACCGGGCAAGCATCGGCCCGGTCACCACCGTGATCAGTACATACGCCGTGGCGAGCGCCGCCAACTGCGGATCGACGCCGCCGGCGGCCACCGCCAGCCCGGCGATGACGATGGAGAACTCGCCCCGGGGCACGAGTGCCAACCCGGCCCGCCAGCGTCCCGGCTCGGCGATCCCGGCCCGCCGGGCCGCCAGGTAGCCGGTCAACGTCTTCGTGCCCATCGTCACGAAGGCGAGCAGCAGCGCCGGCAGCAGCACCGGCGGGATGCCCCGAGGGTCGGTGACCAGGCCGAAGAAGACGAAGAACACGGCGGCGAACAGGTCCCGCAGCGGAGTGAGCAGTTCGGTGGCGTGGTGGGCGACCGGGCCGGACAGCGCGATGCCGACCAGGAACGCGCCGACCGCCGCCGAGACCTGGAGCTTCGCCGCGATGCCGGCCACCAGGAGGGTCAGCCCGAGCACACCGAGCAGCAGCGCCTCGGCGTCGTCGGCCGACATGAGTCTGGAGATCTGCTTGCCGTACCGGACGGCGACCACAAGGACCGCGATGACGGTCACCACCGCGATACCCAGGCCGACGCCGCCCTTCGCCACACCCACGCCGGCCAGCAGGGCGGTCACCAGGGGCAGGTAGAACGCCATCGCCAGATCCTCGATCACCAGCACCGAGAGGACCACGGGTGTCTCTCGGTTACCGAGCCGGCCCAGGTCGGCGAGGATCTTGGCGATCACCCCCGAGGACGAGATCCAGGTGATCCCGGCGAGCACCACCGCGGACACCCAGCCCCAACCGAGCAGCAGCGCGAAGGCCGCCCCCGGCAAGGCGTTGAGCAGCGCGTCGATCAGCCCGGCGGGCGCGGACGCCCGCAGGTTGCCGACTAGTTCGGTGGCCGAGTACTCCAGGCCGAGCATCACCAGCAGCAGGATCACGCCGATTTCCGCGCCGACGGCGAAGAATTCCTCGCTGGCGTTGAGTTCCACGATGCCGCCGTGGCCGAAGGCGAGTCCGGCGAGCAGGTACAGCGGGATCGGTGACAGGCCGATCCGGCGGCTGAGCCGCCCGAGCAGACCGAGCAGGAACAGCAGGGCGCCGACTTCGACAAGCAGGGTCGTGGTCTCGTGCATCCGCGCCTCAGCCGTCCGGATCGCCGTCGGCGAGGATGGCCGTCACGGCGTCGAGGCCGTGACGGGTCCCGACGACGACCACCACGTCGCCCGCGGCGAACCGGAACGATGGAGCCGGCGAGACGTTCACCTCGCCGTTGCGCAGCACGGCCACGATCGAGGCGCCGGTGCGGGTCCGGGCCTTGGTGTCCCCCAACGGCCGGTTGACGTACAGCGAGGAGGCCGGAATGGCGATCTGCTCGGTGAGCAGCCCGGCGGCCTGCTCGCGTAGCCCGGAGAGTTGGCCGAGCATGAGCGACGCGCCGAGGATGTCGGCCAGCGCCTCCGCCTCGTCATCGGTGAGCGGGATGTCCGCCGCGCTGGCGTCCGGGTCGTCCGGGTCGTACAGGACAAGGTCCCGGCGGCCACTGCGATGGGAGACCACGCCCAGGCGACGGCCGGACTCCGTCACCAGTTCGTGGCGGACACCGATCCCCGGTAAGGCAGTCTGTTCGACACGTACTCGCACCCCGGCAACGCTACCGGCACGCCGCCGGACGTACGGAGCCGGCGCAGCGGGTACGACACGCGCGACGGCCGCCTGACGGCTCAGCCGAACTCGGTGAGCCGGCAGGTCAGCGGGGGCCGGTCAACGCGGCTCACGGTCACCGCGACCAGGCAGCCCCGCTCGGGGTCGAGGACGATCCGCAGCCTCCGACGGTCCGGCAGGGCGAAGCCGTTGTACGGCGACGGTTCGTTACCCAGCGGGCTGGCGTCGATGTGGACCAGGCCGGTGGCGTCCGGCTCGGTCACCGCCGACACCACGACCCGGGACAGCAGGTCCACCGGGCGGAGCAACTCCACCAACCAGGCGTCCACGACCGCCGGCCACGAGTAGAAGTACCGGGGGTCGTCCCGCGAGTCCTCCTCCGGCACCGGGGAGCTGAGCTGCTCGCCGTCGCCGCTCACCTGCACCAGGTGCCGGCCGTCGCAGCGGCGGTGCACCTCGCCGTCGGCGTCCCTGACGGTGTACGACCAGCGCAGCAGGCCGGGAGCGGCCAGCCGGTGCTCGGACAGGTGCTGGACGGTGCCGTCCGGCCCGGTCGTGCCGACGCTCGCGGTCGCCGACGCCACCGCGTCACGGGTCACCAGGGACAGCCACCTCGTCACGTTGATCTGCATGCCGTCCCTCCATCTGGTCGACTCTGACCACCCATGATGCCGACACGACGGGCACCTGCTCGGTGGAACTGCGACCAACGAGTACGGGCCAGGCAGCGTGCACGACCCAGTACCCGCCCGCTTCGACGTCGAGGGCCACATCTACCTGGGCCGGCCGGTCACCGCCACCGGTGCGCGAGCAGGACGCGGCCGGGGTCGAGTAGCCGCAGATCGTCTCGGTGCCGGCGTCCTCGTCCGGGATCCCGTCGGCTCCCGTGCCGGGATAGCGGTAGAGGACCACGCGGGACGGCAACTGTGCTGTCCCGAACTCCATGGTCACTCGTCGGGTCGTCCCGGTGAGCCGGGCCGCGGGCCAGTCGACGTGTCGTGGCGGGCCGGTGACCGGACCGCCACGAGCCGACCAGTCCACCATGATTCTTCGTAGTGGCTCTCGTCGTGCCCCGGCGACGAGGCTCAGTGCCGGCGGCTCCAGCGGAGCGGTGAGCAGCGCGTCGGACAGGTAGGGGGTGTCGCCGTCCTGGCGGGTGCCGCCGGTCGGCCCGTCGCTCTGCCCGGGCGCCGGACCGCAGCCCGTCGCGCCGAGCACCATGACGGCGGCCGTCACCGCGCTGGCACACGCGATGACGGCCCCGCGCCACGGATACGTTCCCGGTCGGGAATCAGTTGTTGGAACCACACTGAATCTCGTCGTCGTTCTCTTCGTAGGCCGCGGCGCTCACCGGCTGTCCGTTGAGAATCCCACTGCCGAATCCTTCGGTCCGCCACCGGTGCCAGGAGCCGTTGTCGCAATTGACGTCAACGGTCACCCGAACACGCCAAGCAGTTTTCGGACCGGTCGTCTTGGTCTTCATGTGTTCCCAGCCGTACCAGCGGGAACGGTAACTCTTGCCGGTGATCGTGTTGTTGGCGATCGTGTTGCCCTGGCAGAAGGACTCGACCCTGGTGTGGATCTGGTTGTCGGTGGTGTAGGACGCGTGTGGCAGGTCGACCCGTACGCCGCAGTCACCGGCGGCGGCGAGGGTACGCCCCTGTTGCTGGTACGCGGCCTGGCCCCGTGCCGTGAGGGCGGTCGACTCGTCCTTCTCCGCGGCGTGCGCGGCGTTGGCCGTTCCGGCCACGGTTACCACCGCCATCGCGAAAACACTCGCGACTCGCGTCGTCACGCGCATGTGCCCCGTCCTTTCGGGAGTGGTTGAGGTCTATTCCCAAGCTTCAACAATCGGATCTGGGTGGGAACCCCTCGCCGGGGTGACAAAACACACCCGTAATCAGCTGGTGGGAACCCTCCGTAAAGGGGCCTTGCCATTCGTGGGGTGCTGCGGTATCGCCGCACGATCATCGGTGGCTGGCCTCCGCGAATGTCGGCGGTCGGGTGAATTCGGCGGCGCTCTCCCGGCGCGGGCGGGCCGCCATGATGTTGACGCGGTGTGACGGTGGATCTCCGTTTCGGTCCGGCGAGGTATTTCGAGCGTGTTGCGGGGCCGACCCGGACCTGGTACTTGGCGTCCGGCAACTAGTGACACAGCTCACACCGCTTGGGTTGAGTGGAATAGACTCAACTCTGGTTCTGTCGGTACCAGTGGACACACCGATCCAGGGGAGCCCATGAACACCGAACGCCTCACCACCAAGAGCCGCGAGACCATCACCGGCGCCGTCGCCCTGGCGAACCAGCGGGGGCACGCCACCGTCGAACCGTGGCACCTGCTGCTGTCGCTGCTGGACACCGAGGGCTCGACCGCCGCCGGCCTGCTGCGCGCCGTCGGGGCCGACCCGGCCGAGCTGCGCCGCGCCACCCAGCGCTCCGTCGACGGGCTGCCCGCCGCACGCGGGTCCAGCATCGCCGAGCCGACGTTGGCCCGCGAGTTCGTCAACGCCATCGGTGCCGCCGAGCAGATTGCCCGCCCCCTGGGCGACGAATACACCTCCACCGAGCACCTGCTCGCCGGGCTGGCCCGGGTCGGCGGGGCCGTGTCCGCCGCGCTCAAGGCCGCCGGTGCCACCGAGGAGAGCCTGGTCGCCGCCTTCCCGACGGTACGCGGCGGTGATCGTCGGGTGACCACTGCGGACCCGGAGCAGACCTACCAGGCGCTGACCAAGTACGGCGTGGACCTGACCGCCAGCGCCCGGGACGGCAAGATCGACCCGGTGATCGGGCGGGACTCCGAGATCCGTCGGGTGATCCAGGTGCTGTCCCGGCGTACCAAGAACAACCCGGTGCTGATCGGCGAGCCCGGCGTGGGCAAGACCGCCATCGTCGAGGGCCTGGCCCAGCGGATCGTCGCCGGCGACGTGCCCGAGTCGCTGCGCGACAAGAAGCTGGTCTCGCTCGATCTCGGCGCGATGGTCGCCGGTGCGTCGTACCGGGGCCAGTTCGAGGAGCGGTTGAAGTCCGTCCTGGAGGAGATCAAGAACTCCGACGGGCAGGTCATCACCTTCCTCGACGAGTTGCACACCGTCGTTGGCGCCGGCAAGGGCGAGGGCTCGATGGACGCCGGCAACATGCTCAAGCCGATGCTGGCCCGCGGTGAGCTGCGCATGGTCGGCGCGACCACACTCGACGAGTACCGCGAGCACATCGAGAAGGACCCGGCCCTGGAGCGCCGCTTCCAGCCCGTGCTGGTCGGTGAGCCCACCGTCGAGGACACCATCGGCATCCTGCGCGGGCTCAAGGAGCGCTACGAGGTGCACCACGGCGTACGCATCACCGACGCCGCGCTGGTTGCCGCCGCCGCCCTCTCCGACCGGTACATCACCGACCGGTTCCTGCCCGACAAGGCGATCGACCTGGTCGACGAGTCGGCGTCCCGACTCCGGATGGAGATCGACTCCCGGCCGGTCGAGGTGGACGAGATCGAGCGCGCGGTGCGTCGGCTGGAGATCGAGGAGATGGCGCTGGCCAAGGAGCCGGACGCCGCCTCCGCCGAGCGCCTGGAGCGGCTACGTAAGGAGCTGGCCGACAAGCGGGAGCAGCTCACCGCCCTGTCCGAGCGGTGGCAGCTGGAGAAGAGCCACATCACCAAGCTCTCCACCGCCAAGGAGGAGCTGGAGCGGCTCGGCGGCGAGGCGGAACGGGCCGAGCGTGACGGCGAGCTGGAACGCGCCGCCGAGCTGCGGTACGGCCGGATCCCGGCGCTCCAGGCCGAGCTGGCCACCGCCGAGGAGGAGCTGGCTCGGCTGCAGTCCGCCGGCGCGATGCTCAAGGAGGAGGTCGGCGCGGACGACATCGCCGCCGTGGTCGCCTCCTGGACCGGCATCCCCGCCGGCCGGCTGCTGGAGGGTGAGACCGCCAAGCTGCTGCGGATGGAGGAGTCGCTGCGCGGGCGCGTGGTCGGCCAGTCCGAGGCGGTCGCGGCGGTCTCGGACGCCGTCCGACGCGCGCGGGCCGGAGTCGCCGACCCGGACCGCCCGACCGGCAGCTTCCTCTTCCTGGGCCCGACCGGTGTCGGCAAGACCGAGCTGGCCAAGGCGCTCGCCGAGTTCCTCTTCGACGACGAGCGGGCGATGGTCCGCATCGACATGAGCGAGTACGGCGAGAAGCACTCGGTGGCCCGCCTGGTCGGCGCACCGCCCGGCTACGTCGGCTACGAGGAGGGCGGCCAGCTCACCGAGGCGGTTCGCCGCCGGCCGTACTCGGTGATCCTGCTGGACGAGGTGGAAAAGGCTCACCCGGACGTCTTCGACATCCTGCTCCAGGTGCTCGACGACGGCCGGCTCACCGACGGCCAGGGGCGTACGGTCGACTTCCGCAACGCCATCCTGATCCTCACCTCGAACCTGGGTTCGGCGGTCATCAGTGATCTGACGCTGGCTGAGGAGCAGCGCCGCGAGGGCGTCCTGGCCACGGTCCGGTCGCACTTCAAGCCGGAGTTTCTCAACCGGCTCGACGACATCGTGGTCTTCGCCGCCCTGCACGGTGACGACCTGCGGGCCATCGTGGACATCCAACTGGCGCGGCTGAGTCGACGTCTCGCGGACCGCCGGTTGACGTTGGACGTCACCGAGGACGCGCGTGGGTGGCTCGCCGAGCACGGGTACGACCCGATCTACGGTGCCCGCCCGCTTCGCCGGCTGGTCCAGTCGGCGATCGGCGACCAACTCGCCAGGGCGCTGCTCGCCGGCGAGGTCCGCGACGGCGACACGGTGCGGGTCGACCTGCGGGACAGCAAGGACGGTCTGTCGGTCACGTCCAGCTGAACCTGTCGCGCCGGGCCCGCCTCCGACGAGCGGAGGCGGGCTTCCGGGGCGAGGATGGAGAGATGTTCGGGATGCGCCGCAAGAAGGAGTCGGAGCTGGCGAGAGCCGTCGCGGAACTCGGTCACGCCAACACGTTGGCGTTCGGTCGGGTCGGGATCGCGGGCACGTTGCTGCCCGAGACCGAGGCGTACCAGCGCGTCGCGGCGGCCGTGACCGACCAACCGGAGGAGGTACGCGACCTGCTCGACCGACTGCTCACCGGCGGCGCGCCCGCGGGTCGCGTGTACGCCGCCACCCTGCTGGAGCGGCTCGACCCGGCGGCCGGGCGGGCGGCCTGGACGGCGTTGCGCGGAGACGCCGCGGAGCTGAGCACCATGACCGGCTGCGTGATGGGAAGCACCACCGTGGGCGCGTACGCCGTCGAGCGACTCGGCACCACCTGATCCGACCGCCGCTCGGATTCACCCGAACGGAGCTGCCGGGGACTTGCCAACGGTCCGTACCGTCCGCGACATGACCGCGACCGCCGAACCGTCGGCAGCCGTACCCCCGCCCCGGCCGCCGCGCCCCGGTACCGTCACCGTGGCTTTCTGGCTGCAACTCGCCACCGTGCTGATCCTGCTCGGCCTCGTCACTCTGCTGGTGCTGGCGGCGGTCGACTGGAACGACGCGATCGACAAGGCACTGCGGCAGGTGCCCGACGCCGACCCGGACGAGGTACGCGCGGAACGCTGGAACACCGTCATGATGGCGACGGTGTTCGGTGTGCCGGCCCTGCTGCTGGCGCTGTGGTTGGGGCTCACGTCAGGCTGGGTGCTTAGGGGCAGCAACACCGCCCGGGTGATGGTCTTCGTGGCCGGCGGCCTCCAACTGCTGCTCTGCGTCGTCCAGGGCTGTGCCGGCGCGTTCCTGATCCCGTTCGGTCTGGCGTTCGCACTGACCGACGGGCCGTACGTCGACGAGACGTATCCGGAGGAGGTTCCGCCGCCGGACGACGAATTCTGGCAGGAGTCGAACTTCATCGAGGCCCTGTACGACCAGCCGAACGCGTTCGAGGTGTTTCTCCCGTTAACGGGTCTCGGTGTGCTGCTGGTGTTCCTGCTCACGGCGGCGGTGGTACTGCTGCTGGCGCTGCCGCCGGCGCACCGCTGGTTCGTGCCCCGCACCGACCCCGCGACGGCCTGGCCGCTGCCCGGGCGCGACATACCGAACGCCTACCTGGTCGGCTACCCCGTGCCCATGAGCCACCCCGGCTATCCCGCGCCGTCCGGTCACCCACCGCAGGCCGGATATCCGCCGGCCTATCCGTCGCCGCCCTGGTATGGCGCCCCTGATGCGGGGTATGCGGTGCCCGGGTACACCGTGCCCGGCCCGGATCCGGCCGGGCACCTCCCGCCCCAGGCGGCCCCGCCTACCGGTCCGGAGACTCCACCGACGCCGGCTGATCCACCCTTGTCGGACGGGCCGACCGCCCCCGGCGGTGGTGAGCACGGGAGTGCGGGTTCCGGCGGGGTGGATCAGGCCGACCGGTAGCCGGGTGGCGGCGGGCGGCAGCTGCCCGGATCATGGTCGACGTCTCCGCCGAACTGTCTCGGGAGGTGACCGGTGGACGGGACGACGACGTACCTGGTGGCCGGCTGCCTGGTCGGGCTGGTCGTCGCCGGGTTCGCGCTGCGCTGGTGGCGTGGCCGGTCGGCGGCGGACCGTCGGCCGCAGCCGCGGTCCGGGGGCGGGCAGCGACGTGACCCGAGGCGGATCGAGGTCGGGGACATCGTCGAGATCGGTGACGCCACCTACGCCGTGCGGGGCTCGATCCGCCTGGTGGAAGGCGAGTGGAGGTGGGCCGAGCACCTCCTCGACGACCTGGACGAGCACGGTGGTCGGCGCCGGCTCTCGGTCGCCGAGAGCCCCGCGTTCGAACTGGTGCTCTGGGAGTCGGCGCCGCGTGACGCGACCGTCACGCCGGGGGCGCCGGTGGTGGAGTCCGGCGGGCGGAGCTACAGCTGGCACGAGTCAGGTCAGGCCCGGTACACCGCATCCGGATCCATCGGACTGACGCCGAGCGGCACCATGCGCTACCACGACTACCGGGCCCCCGGCGGGGCACGGCTCACCTTCGAGGCGTACGGCGAGGCGGGCTGGGAGATGGCCCGTGGTGAACGGCTGGACGGCGACGGGGTGACCGTCCACCCGCAGAGCGGCTCCTGAGCGGGGCAACGGCCGTCTGATCGATCCCCACCGACCGGCTGGCCGGTGACGCGCCCACCGCTCGGCGTCGCGTCGTGCCGGAATGGCCCGTTGCCGATACGGTGAAGCGCGTTCCAGGAAGGGAGAAAGATGGTCGATCCTCAGAACACCCCGGCCCGGTCGCGACCGGGCGTGGTGACGATATCCACCTACCTGCTGTTGCTGTTCGCGATCTGCCAACTGATCGGCGTGGTCATCTCGCTGACCACCATCGGCACCGTCCGCGACGTGATGGAGGACGCCTACCGCGACTCCACCGTCGAGGGGGCGCAGAACGTCGCCGACATCGTGGTCCTCGTCAGTGTCGGCACCGCCATCTTCCTGCTGGTGGCGGCGTTCGCGCTGTTCGGCCTGGGGCTGCTGAACCTGCGCGGCAAGAACGGCGCCCGGATCGCCACCTGGATCGTCGGTGGCATCCTCTTCTGCTGCACCGGGTTCGGCCAGCTGAGCGGGTTCGCCGGCAGCATGGGCACGCCCGGCGACACCAGCGGTGACATGCCCAGCGGTGAGGAGATCCAGCGTCGGCTGGAAGACGCGTTGCCGAGCTGGACCACCCCGGTCACCATCCTGCTCGATGTGATCAGCCTGATCTCGTTGCTGGTGGCGCTGATCCTGCTGGCACTGCCGAAGGCGAACGAGTTCTTCCGCAAGCCGACCCAGCAGTGGGAGCCGCCGACGCCCGGCGGTGCGTACCCGAGCCAGCCCGGCTACCCGCCGGCCCCCGGTTACCCGGGCACCGCGCCGGCCGAGCCGGGTTACCCGGCCACCTCGCAGCAGCCGGCCGACCCCGGCTATCCGCCGGCCGCCGGCGGCCAGCCAGCGGCCGGAGACCCGAGCGGGCAGACCCCGCCGGCCGACGGTCCGGAGCAGCCCGGCACGCAGCCGCCCACCGATCGCCCCGGCTGACCCTGGCTCGGCGCGGGTGCCGGCGTCCCTGGGCGGCCGTCGCCTGAAACTCGGCACGCCCCGTGACGTCGACACCCGCGTACGGCACGACCGCGACGGGTCCCTCCGAGTAGGTTGCTTCCGAACGCCTACCGGAGGGACTTGTCGTGTCGTACCCCGAACAGGCACCGGCCCGCCGGCCGGCGGTGGTCGTGCTGGCGGCGGTGACGCTTGTGGTGATGGCGCTCGGCGCGCTCGCGTTCGCGGCAACCGGGCTGGCGACGGTCAGCGGCACGGTGGAGCGGTTCCGCGCGACGGCCGAGACCGACGCCGACCCCGCTCAGGTCGACGCGGTGGTGGCGCTGGTGCGGGCCTCGGTCGTGGTGTCGGCGGTGCTGAGCATCCTCGCCGGCCTGCTCCTCGTCGGTCTCGCGCTGGGCCTGGCCGCCCGCCTGCCGGCCGCTCGGGTGGTGACCTGGGTGGTCGCCGGGCTGGGCATGTGCTGTGGGTGTGGTGGGCTGGCCACGCTGATCGTGCAACGCGCGACGCCCCTGGATCTCGGTGACGACCGGGCGACCGCCGAGCTGCTCGCTCTGGTGCCGGACGCCCACCCGTCCTGGTGGATTCCGCTCACCGCCACCCTTTCGATCGCCCAGGTGCTCGGTTACCTTGTGGTAGCCGTGCTGCTGGCACTGCCTGCGGCCAACGCCTGGTTCCGGCGTCGGCCGGCACCCCAGCAGCCCGCGGCTCCGCACCAGCCGCCCACCCCACCGTTCAGCCACCCACCGGCGCCGCACCCCTATCAGCCGCCGGCACCGCCATACCAGCCCTACCCGCCGCCCGGGGCGCCGCCGTCGCCCCCGTACCCGCCGAGGTGATGACGCCCGTGACGCCCGAACCGACGACCGAACGATGGGCGTTGATCACCGGGGCGACGGCGGGTATCGGGGCGGCGTTCGCCACCCGCCTCGCCGCCGACGGATGGCACCTCGTGCTGGTCGCCCGGGACGGCGCCCGGCTGGCGGCCCAGGCCGCCGAGTTGACCGGACGGAACGGCGTGGAGACCGAGACCATCACCGCTGACCTGTCCACCGACGACGGCTGCGCCCTTGTCGAGCGACGGCTGGCCGATGGGCCACCCGTCGAGCTGCTTGTCAACAACGCCGGCATCAGCCTCAACAAGCCGTTCCTCCGGTCGTCTGTTCAGGACGAGACCCGGCTGCTGCGGCTGAACGTGCACGCGGTCCTGCGGCTGACTCTCGCCGCGCTGGCCACGATGACCGAACGGCGCAGCGGCGCAGTGATAAATGTCTCTTCCGTCGCGGGTTTCGGCGCGGTAATGCCCGGATCCACGTACTCGGCCAGCAAGGCGTGGGTCACCAACTTCAGCGAGTCCGTCGGACAGTCCGCCCGCCCCTTCGGCGTACGGGTGATGGCGCTCTGCCCGGGCTACACCCGCACCGAATTCCACAAGCGAGCCGGCATCGACATGTCGAAAACCCCCGGATGGATGTGGCTCCAAGCCACCGACGTGGTCGACGAGGCCCTCCGTGACCTGCACAAAGGCAAGTTGGTGAGCGTTCCGTCGTGGAAGTACAAGCTCGCCGTGGCGGGCCTGCGGCACGCTCCGCGTCGGCTGCTCGAGATCGTCTCCCGGGACACCCGAGGCCGCATCGGCCGAGACCGCGGCTGACCGGTGGCCTGGGCGGTCGGCCGTCCAGCGGAGAGGAAGACATGACTCGATCCGCCGTGATGATCGACGTAGGGTAACCGGACATCGCCACTCATCGGTCCACCGGATGGGTTGACCGACGTGGCCCGCACCCGCGGCCCACAGACTTGCGCAGTACCCTCTATCGCCATGGAGGACCACGACGACCTGCGCAAATTCATCTCCGACCTGGCTGTGGTCCATGGCCGGGTGGTGCTCTCCTCCGGGCGGGAGGCCGACTGGTATGTCGATCTGCGTCGCGTCACGCTGCATAACCGGGCGGCACCGTTGGTGGGACGGGTGATGCGAGAGCTGACCGCCGACTGGTCGTACGACGCGGTGGGCGGTCTGACCCTGGGCGCCGATCCGATCGCCTTCGCGATGCTGCACGCCGCCGGGCGTCCGTTGGACGCGTTCGTGGTCCGCAAGGCAGGCAAGGCGCACGGGCTGCAACGTCGGATCGAGGGGCCCGACGTCGCCGGCCGTCGGGTGCTGGCGGTGGAGGACACCTCCACCACCGGGGGAAGTGTGCTGACCGCCGTCGAGGCCCTTCGCGAGGCCGGGGCCGAGGTCGTGGGGGTGGCGGTTATCGTTGATCGTGGTGCCGGCGACGCGGTGCGAGCCGCCGGATTGCCCTATCGGGCGGCCTATACGTTGGCTGACCTCGGCCTTGTGGCGTAAAAGTCTGCCGATTCGGATCTGCTGATATGCAGGCGGATCGATGCTGCTGGTGGAAGGATGGAATACGTGGGAACTGCGTTGGCCGAAATGACTATGCCTCAGATCTCGCCGCTTGCTGGCGAGCCGATCGAACGCGCCGACGCCGAGCGGCTGGCGGGGGTCCTCAAGGCCCTTGCCGACCCCGCCCGGCTGCGGCTGCTCAGCCTGATCCAGTCGGCACCCGAGGGTGAAGCGTGCGTGTGTGACCTCACCGCGCCGCTCGGCCTCTCCCAGCCGACGGTCAGCCACCACCTCCGAATCCTCACCGAGGCCGGCTTGCTCGAACGGGAGAAGCGCGGTGTGTGGGCCTACTACCGGTTGGTCCCGACCGCGATCGCCACGATCGCCGACCTGCTGACCCCGCCGCGCAAGCGGGCCACCAAAAAGGCTCGCTGAACCGGAACCGCTTGGTGGCGGCCCATCCGGGCAGCCACCAAGCGGTGGTTTCAGCGGACGTGCGGCGTCTCGTACGTCTCCTCGGTGAGATCCCGGGCGGCCCGGCGTAGCCGGCGACGCTCGGCGATGATCATTGCCGTGACCACGGCGACGCCGATCAGGAACAGCGCCACAATGGACGGCACGTGGTCGCCCGGCGCGTGCAGGGCCCGGTCCTCGGACTGCCACGGCCACAGCGCGCGCAGACTGCCCAGGATGACGCCGGCCATCACCGCCAGGGTCATCCGGCGGTGCTGCTCAAGCAGCCACTGGAGCAGCTTGACGAAGAGCGCCAGACCGATGACCATCCCCGTGGCGAAGATCGCCAGGTAGCCGAAGTCGCGGTCGTTGACGGCGCTGATCGTCGGCTCGTACAGGCCGATGGTGAGCAGCAGGAAAGACCCGGAGACCCCGGGCAGCACCAGGGCGCAGACCGCGACCGCCGCCGCGACCAGCACTACCAACGGGTGCGGTTCGATGGTGGCCTGCGGCAGTCCGGTCAACACGAACGCCGCCACCCCGGCGACGATCAGCGCAACCACCTCCGGCCCCCGCCACGGCTTGCCGACCATCGAGATCGGCACCAGCACCGAGGCGAGGACCAGCCCGAGGAAGAGTCCCCGGGTCTGCTCCGGATGGTCGACCAGCAGCGGTTCGAGCAGCTTCGCCGCGATCAGCAGGCCGGGCAGCATGCCGATCAGCAGTGGGATGACCACCTCCCAGTGCACCTGCCGTAGCTGGTGCCCCGCCCGCGTCCACCCGCGCCCGCGCGGGACGTCGGTCACCGCGTACCGCACCGTGTTCACCAGATGCCCGGCGGATGCGATGACCCGCTCGTAGACGCCGGTCACCAGCGCGATCGTCCCGCCGCTGACCCCTGGCACGGCCTCGGCCACGCCGATGGCCGCGCCGCGCAGGACATGGCCTACCCGTTCGCCCAATGCCATGAAGATTCCGTTCCGTGAATCGCTCGATCACTGGCCCGTGTGGCGTCCGCCACGGTCAATCAGGCTACCGGGGGCGCGGTCGCCCGCCCGGCCAGGTCACAGCCGTGGGTCGACCGGCTCCGACTCGCAGGCCAGGATCGCGAAGACCAACTCGTGGCGACGCCACAGCGGGGCACCGTCGACCAGGGCGTCCAGGGCGGCGAGGCCGAGCGCGTGCTCGCGCAGTGCCAGGCCCCGCTTGCGGCCCAACGACCGACGCCGCAGCGCGGCCAGCTGCTCGGGCTCGGTGTACTCGGGACCGTAGATGATCCGTAGATACTCCCGCCCCCGGCACTTGATGCCCGGCTGGAGCAGCGAGCCCCGCCCGCTGCGGGCGGCCGGACCCGCGTACGGCTTGACGACCATGCCCTCGCCGCCGGTCCCGGTCAGCGCCAGCCACCACTCGGTCGCCTCCCGCACCGCGGCACCGTCGGACAGGTCGACGACCCGCCGCCCGGTCGGGAGGAAGAAATCCGGGTCGGCCGCGCAGAGCCGGTCGGCCATCGCCAGGTGCCAACCGTGATCGCGGTCGCCGTAGCTGCCCTTCGCGCCGGCGAGCACCGCGAACGGCGCGAGCCGCACCCCGCCCAGCCCGTCGGTCGGGCCCACGTACGCCCGGTACGCCGCCGTGTAGGCCGACACGTCGTCACGGCGGCGGGCCATCCGGTCGCGTAGCTCGGCCACGTCCAGTCCGCGCCCGATCGCCGCGTCCAGCGTCGCCACCGCCACCGGCAGGCCGGCCCGACCAGCCGCGCCGACCCCCGCGTACTGCTCGCGGATCAGGCCGGTGGCCTTGGCCGACCACGGCAGCAGCTCGCAGTCGAGCAGCAGCCAGTCGGTCGCCAACTCATCCCAGAGCCCGGCACCGGTCACCGCCGCGCGTACCCGGTCCAGCAGCTCCGTGTCCAGCGGCTCACCGAAGAACGGCCGACCCGTGCGGGTGTGCACGACCCCGCCGCCCGGACCGAACGGACCACCGTCCGGCACCCGGCAGACCAGCACCACGGCCCGGGAGCCCATGTGCTTCTCCTCGCAGACGACCCGGTCCACACCGGCCGCCCGGTAGTCGGCGAAGGCCTCCGCCGGATGTTCCAGGTAGCCGGCCAACTGCGACGTCGAGCAGGGCGCCATGGTCGGCGGCAGCCACACCAGCCGGCGCGGGTCGACCGCGAAGCGGCTCATCACCTCCAACGCGGCAGCGCCGTTCTCCGCCGGCACGGTCAGCGAGCCGTACGCGTGCTCCACGTGCCGCCGACCGGTCACGTCGGTCAACTCGAGCACCTCGTCGGGCCGGGCCGGCGCGGCGGTCAGCGGCCGGACCGGGGCGTACCACTCGCGCTCCGCCGGCACCGAGACCAGCTCCCGCTCCGGGTAGCGCAGCGCGGTCAGCCGGCCGCCGAAGACGCAGCCGGTGTCGACGCAGATGGTGTTGTTCACCCATTCCGGCTCCGGGGTGGGGGTGTGGCCGTAGACGACCATCGCCGAACCGCGGTACTCCCGGGCCCACGGGTAGCGCACCGGCAGGCCGTACTCGTCGGTCTCGCCGGTGGTCTCGCCGTACAACGCGAACGCGCGTACCCGGCCGGACGCCCGGCCCTGGTACTCCTCCTTCAGTCCGGCGTGCGCCACCACCAGCCGGCCGCCGTCGAGCACGTAGTGGCTGACCAGTCCGTCGACGAAGGCGGCCACCTCGGCGGTGAACTCCGCCGGCTCCGCGTCCAGCTGCGCCAGCGTCTCGGCCAGACCGTGGGCCACCTTGACGTTGCGACCGCGCAGCTTGCGCAGCAGCTTCTGCTCGTGGTTACCGGGCACACAGAGCGCGTGCCCGGCGGTGACCATGCCCATCACCAGACGGAGCACCCCGGGCGAGTCCGGGCCACGGTCCACCAGGTCGCCGACGAACACGGCGGTACGTCCCGACGGATGCGTCGCGTCCACCGCCCGGCCGGCGTCGTCACGGTCCAGCCGCCAACCCAACCGGGTCAACAGCGCCTCAAGCTCGACCCGGCAGCCGTGCACGTCGCCGACGATGTCGAACGGCCCGGTCAGCTCGCGCCGGTCGTTGAACAGCCGCTCGTAGCGGATCTCGGCGGCCTCGATCTCCTCGGTGCCGCGCAGCACGTGCACCTTGCGGAAGCCCTCCCGCGCCAGCTGGCCGTAGCTGCGCCGCAGGTCCCGGGACATCCGGGCGAGCACCTGCCGGCCGAAGGTGCGGTCGGACCTGGCCTCGGTACGCTCCCAGGCCAGCGCCTCCGGCACGTCCAGCACGATCGCCACCGGCAGCACGTCGTGTTCCCGGGCCACCCGGACCAGGGCGGCTCGGGCGTGTGGCTGAAGATTCGTCGCATCGACCACGGTCAGCCGGCCAGCGCGCAGCCGCTTGCCCGCCACGTAGTGCAGCGCGTCGAAGGCCTCCGCCGAGGCGGACTGGTCGTTCTCGTCGTCGGCGACCATCGCCCGGAAGGCGTCGGAGGAGAGGACCTGGCTGGACGCGAAATGCCGGCCGGCGAATGTCGACTTGCCGGAGCCGGAGATGCCGACCAGCGCCACCAGGGCCAGCTCGGGAATGTCGAGGACGGTCATCGGGCTGCCTCCGCACGGGTGAACACGGCCATCTGGGTGGGTGCGCCGACCTCCGGATCGTCCGGGCCGACACCATGCACCACGGCCGAGTAGCCGTACGTGGCACCGACCCGCCGTACCCAGTCGGCGAACTCGGCGCGGGTCCACTCGAACCGGTGGTCGGCATGCCGGAACGCGCCGACGGGCAACCCCTCGTAGCGCACGTTGTGCTCCACGTTCGGCGTGGTCACCACGACCGTCGTCGGTCGGGCGTAGCCGAAGACGGAATCCTCCAACGCCGGCAGCCGGGGCGGGTCGACGTGCTCGACGACCTCCATCAGCACCGCCGCGTCGTACCCGCACAGCCGCTCGTCCCGGTAGGTCAACGCGGACTGCCGGAGCGTGACCCGGGTGCGCTGGCGTTCCGGCAGCCGGTCCAGTCGCAGCCGCCGAGCAGCCAGGGTGAGGGCCTGGGTGGAGACGTCGGTGCCGACGATCTCGGTGAACCGTCGGTCACCGATCAGCGTGGCCAGCAGCGCACCCCCGCCGCAGCCCAGGTCCAGCACCCGGTGGGCGCCCGCGTCGACAAGGGCGGCGTGCACCGCCTGCCGGCGAAGGGCGGACAGCGACGCCCGGGGCGCCGACCCGGCCGGTACCGCGTCCTCCAGTTCGTCGTCGACGCTCGGCTCGTCGGTGGGCCGCTGGGCGTCCAACCGCTCCATCGCCTGACCCGCCAGTGCCCGCCGGTGCGCCAGGTAGCGGCGGATGATCAGCCCACGCTCGGGGTGGTCGGCCAGCCAACCCGCGCCGGCCCGCAGCAACTTGTCCACCTCGTCCGGAGCCACCCAGTAGTGCTTCGCGTCGTCCAGCACGGGTAGCAGCACGTACAGGTGGTTGAGCGCGTCGGCGACCCGCAGCGTGCCGGTGAGGGTCAGGTCCACGTATCGACTGTCACCCCACTGCGGGTGCAACTCGTCGAGCGGGATGGCGGTGGCGGTGACCGCCCAGCCGAGCGGACCGAACACCCGCTCCGCCACATCGGCCCCACCACGGCAGCGCAGCACCGGCACCCGCACCTCCAGCGGGATGCCTCGGACGGCCAGCTCGGGGCGTTCCTTGGAGGCGCCGCGCAGCGCCGAGCGGTACACCTTCGACAGTGCCGAGGCGAGCAGGCTGGACGCGGCGTACGGCCGGTCGTTGACGTACCGCCCGAGGGTGAAGCTCTCCGGAGCGGTGGTCGACTTCCGGCCGCGACCCCGGGCGGTGGCCAGCTTCAACGGGTCGACGTCGAGCAGCAGCGCGGCCGTGCAGCGCTGCTCGTCCGCTTCCGGGTAGAAGACGTGCGCGGTGCCGACGGGCACGTCGAAGGAGTGCACCCGGTCGGGGTGCTTGATCAGCAGGTGACCGAGGTCCGTCGCCGGCTGGTGCGTGGTGGTGAGGGTGAGCAGCACCCGCCCATGGTGTCAGCTCTCTCGATCTTGCGCCGTCCTGTTTTTTCGGTGGTTGCGGTGGGGTTTGCGGGGCAGCCCCACCCGCTCCGGGCGGTCAGGCTTGATCCCTGCGCGGGCGGGGCTGCCCCGCAAACCCGTTGGGGTCCGGCCTGCGGCGGCGGGGAAAGGGGGGTGCCCCGCCGAGGGGTCGGCGGGGCACCGGTGGTGCTGTTGGTTCGGGTGCGTCGGGCTACGCGGTGAAGTGGGTACGGCGGCGGCGGGCCAGCACGAAGCCGGCCACACCGGCGGCGAGCAGCACGCCGCCGACGCCCGCGATCAGCGCGGTGTTGGCGCCGGTGATCGGCAGCTCGCCGCCATCACCACCACTACCGCCGTCGCCACCCTGGCCGCCGCTCGGGTTGACGACGAGCTTGGCGATGTCGTTGGCCGGCTTCAGGTCGGCGTAGAAGCCGCCGTCGCACTGGCAGGCGACGTTGGCCTTGACGTCACCGGTGGCGTTCGGCACGACCTTGTCGATCCGGAGCCCGAACTCCATGGTCTCGGCGTCACCGGCCTTGATGAACGAGCTGGCGTAGCAACGGTAGATGCGGGCACCGGGCTCACCCGGCTCGCCCCACTCGTTCTCGCTGCGCACCGGGAAGCAGTTGTCCGGCACCTTGACCGCACTGGCGCCGTTCGGAATCCCGATCTCCAGGTAGGTGACCGAGGATCCGGCGCGGCTGTAATCCAGGGTGGCCGGGCCGTTGTTGCGGAAACCGACGGTGGCCACCACCTCGTCGCCCTTCGCGCCGGACACCTCGTCGCCGACCGCCGCCAGATCGGTTCCGTTCTTACCGGTGACCTTCACTCGCAGGCTCGACCAGTTGTTGTCCGGCTGGGTGTCCGCCTGGAAGCTCCGCGCCGCGATGCTCGGGCCAGCCTCGTCCAACCCCAGCTTTCCGCCGGTGCCCGGCTCACCGAAGCTCGCGCCACGGGCCTTCGCGTACGCCTCGAAGTCCTCGAACTCGGCCGGAGTCATCCAGAGGATTTCTCCGTACGCGCGGCTCGGCGCGAACGAGTCCTTCGCGATGCGGTACGACAGGGTGGTGACGTAGCTGGTACGCCGCTCCAACGGGCGGTCGAAGTGGCAGGTACGCAGCCAGCTTCCCTCGTACGTGCAGTTCGAATACTGCTTGTTGGCCTGGATCCCGTAGTCGTTGTAGAAGACGGCGACGGCACCCTTGGCGACGGTGTCGCCCGGGTTGCCGACCCGCAGCGGCATGGTGAACGCCGAGCCCGGCTTACCGGAATGCTCCTCCTCGGGGCCGGCGGCCAGATCGACGCCCTCGCCGATCCGCACCCGGGCCTCGTGGGTCACGGCCGCGTAGCCGGTGGCGCTGAGGCTCACCTTGACGGTGCCCTCGTCGCCGTCCTTGGCGTCTTTGGTGGGCGCGATGACCACGGAGTAGAGGCCGCCGAAGCCGTCCTCGTACAGCTCGACCTCGAACGGGTCCGTGCAGACCAGGACGTTCGGCTCGGGCGTCGAGCAGTAACTGGAGTCGCTCTCCGACGTCACGGTCGCCTTGCCCGCGAGGTCGGTGAAGTCGTAGCGCACGGTCAGGTCGTGCACCACCACCGTGGAGGAGGCGAACAGGACCGGGCTGTCGACCTTTCCGGGCGAGCCGGCGGCGAGGGTGTTGTCGCCGAAGTAGACGCCCAAGGAGATGTCGGGCTCCTCGGCCGAGGCGGGGGTGGCAGGGGTGGCGACGGCGGCGATCAGCGCGCCGGCCACGCCCAACCCGGCCAGCCGGCGCCGGGTGGAGTGGGTGAGCATTGAGGGGGGTCCTCCCGTGAGGGTGCAGGTGAAGCCCCCGGATGCTAAGGAAGTTTCAAGATCCTCGCTGCCCGTGCCGACCGTTCCGGGTGAAGTCCGACCGAAAGGTTGATCAGCGGTAGTCGTCCTCGTCGGCGCCGACCACGCGGGCCTGCTCCATGGCGTCCCAGTCGTCGACCTCCAGGCCACGGTGCGGCTCGACGTCGACCTGGCTCGGGTCGACCACGGCGGCCTGCTCGACGGCGTCGGCCGGCTCGGCCTCCAGGTCGCGCTCCTCCGGACTCAGGTGGTCGCCGGGGGCGAAGTCCTCGTCGGGCTGGCCCATTCGATGCCTCCGGGATGTCGGCGGACAGGTACCCACCCACCGTAAGGGTTGTGCCGGCGCAGTGCTGGCAACCGGCCGGCCACCGAGCCGTCGAGGGTACGCCGCCGTCGCGGTCGAGTCGGCCGAATCGACCCACCGGCGGCAGTCGCCGGTGCCAGGATGGTTGCCGTGGGCTTCCTCATCCGACTGGCGGCGACCGCCATCGCACTGTGGATCACCACGCTGATCGTGCCCGGGGTCGAGGTGACCGGGCGCACCGGTTACGACACGGCGTTCACCCTGCTCGTCGTGGCACTGATCTTCGGTCTGGTCAACGCGGTGCTCAAGCCGGTCATCAGGGTCGTGGGTTGTGTCTTCTACCTGCTGACCCTCGGCCTGTTCGCCCTGGTGGTCAACGCCCTGCTGTTCCTGCTGACCGACCGGATCGCTCGGGCGCTCGACCTGCCGTTCCAGGTGGACGGCTTCTGGGCGGCCTTCTGGGGAGCCATCGTGATGGCGGTGGTCACCTGGCTGATCAGCGTCGCGGTGCCGGATTCAGCGGACCGGCGGTGAACCGGCCCGGTTGTGCCGGTCCGGTGCCGCTACGGGATACTGCCCGCGGAGGACAGCGCGGTCCGGCGCAGCACGGTAGGACAGGCGGCCGCACGGCCGGCCCCCAAGGTAGGACAGGCGGCCGCACGGCCGGGCCCCTACGGAGAACAGCGGCCGTACGGCCGACAGCGGCAAGTAAGGAGCGTTCGACATGCCCATCGCTTCCCCCGAGGCTTACGCCGAGATGCTGGACCGCGCCAAGGCCGGCCGGTACGCGTACCCGGCGATCAACGTGACGTCCTCGCAGACGCTGAACGCGGCGCTCAAGGGCTTCGCCGACGCGGAGAGCGACGGCATCATCCAGGTCTCCACCGGTGGCGCGGAGTACCTCTCCGGCCCCTCGATCAAGGACATGGTCACCGGCGCGGTGGCGTTCGCCGCGTACGCGCACGAGGTGGCCAAGAAGTACCCGGTCAACATCGCCCTGCACACCGACCACTGCCCGAAGGACAAGCTGGACAAGTTCGTCCGGCCGCTGATGGCCATCTCCCAGGAGCGGGTGAAGGCCGGCCAGGAGCCGCTGTACCAGTCGCACATGTGGGACGGCTCGGCCGTACCGGTGGCGGAGAACCTGGAGATCGCGGCCCAGCTGCTCGACGAGGCGGCCAAGGGCAAGATCGTCCTGGAGATCGAGGTCGGCGTCGTCGGTGGCGAGGAGGACGGCGTCGAGAACGCCATCAACGACAAGCTCTACACCACCGTCGAGGACGGTCTGGCCATGGTCGAGGCGCTCGGTCTGGGTGAGAAGGGCCGCTACATGGCGGCGCTCACCTTCGGCAACGTGCACGGCGTCTACAAGCCGGGCAACGTCAAGCTCCGCCCGGAGATCCTCAACCAGATCCAGGAGGCGGTCGGCGCCAAGTACGGCAAGGAGAAGCCGCTCAGCCTGGTCTTCCACGGCGGCTCCGGCTCGCTGCTCTCCGAGATCCGCGAGGCGCTCGACTACGGCGTGGTGAAGATGAACATCGACACCGACACCCAGTACGCCTTCACCCGCCCGGCGGCGGACCACATGCTCCGCAACTACGACGGGGTGCTCAAGGTCGACGGCGAGGTCGGCAACAAGAAGATGTACGACCCGCGGGTGTGGGGCAAGGCCGCGGAGGCGGGCATGGCCACCCGCGTGACGGAGGCCTGCGAGCACCTGCGCTCCACCGGCACCACGATGACCAAGTGACGTTCTGACGTCCTGACGGCGGCCGGCCCCGTTCGCGGGGCCGGCCGCCGTCGTTCACCGGGTCAGCAGGCGGGCGGCCTCGTGGACGTCGTCGGTCAGGTGCACGGTGTCCGACAGATCCCCGAAGGGGGAGGCGGCCAGCAGCGGGCGCAGCAGTGACTCCACCGGCAGCTCCGTCGTCCAGTACGCGCGGTCCAGGAAGACGTACGCGCCGCTGGCGCCGTCGGTGCCGTAGTAGGTCTTGGTGGCCGCCTGGAACACCTCCTGCACGGTTCCCGCCCGGCCGGGGGCGAAGACGATGCCGCCCCGGGCCAGTCGCAGGATGGTGTCCTCCCGGATGGCGTTGGAGAAGTACTTGGCGATCCGGCCCGCGAACAGGTTCGCCGGCTCGTGCCCGTACAGCCAGGTCGGCACGGCGAGTCCACCGCAGCCCGCCCAGTCCAGGTCACCGGTGGTCAGCGCGGCCGAGTCGGCCCGATAGGCGGTCACCGGCTCGGTGCCGTTCGCCGGCGGCGTGACCGACCGGCCGAAGAGTTCCCGTACCCGCAGCGCCGCCGCCGTGTAGCGGTCGTGATCGGTGTAGTCCGGCGCGGCGGCGAGCAGGTCGATGGCCGCGGTGAGGTCCTCCGCCGGCCGGGTCGACAGGTACGCACCCAGGTTCGCGGCCTCCATCACGCCCGGCCCGCCACCGGTGACCACCAGCCGGTGCGCCCGCGCGAGTTCCCGGCCGAGCACCGCGGCCATCCGGTACGGCTGACTGCCCCGGCGGACCGCGTGCCCGCCCATCACCCCGACCACCGACTGCGGCCCGTGGGTGGTCAGCCAGGCCCGGGTGGCGTCGGCGAGCGCGTTGTCCACCCCGTGGTCGTGCAGCCGCTGGCCGAGCGCCTCCCGGACGTCGGGTAGCGCGCCACCGTGCGCACGGAAGTGCGCGTACACCCGGGTGTCGTACATCGCCGCGAACCCGCCCTCGGTGAAGCCGGCGGCGAGTTCCTCCGGGGTGTAGAGGTGGGACGGCTGGGTCGGGTACGGCAGCCCGGAGAACGGCGGCACCACGTTGGCGCCGCGCCGGACCAGGTCGGCGCCGACCCGCCGGGAGGCGAAACGACAGCCGACGAAGAGCGTCCCGGTCACCTCGACCCCGGTGAGGTCGGGGGGCTCCAGGTCCAGTCGGAGCCCCTGCACGGTGAGCCCGACCAGGCTGCCGGCGGCCAGTCGCCGGTCGAACTCCGCCCGGGTCTGGATCTCGTCGGTCCAGGTGTGCGGCTCGATCACGTCCGCGGGAGGTGGAGTCGGCATCGGGTCATCCTGCCGGGCGGGCGCAACGCCGTGGACGGGGCCCCGGGTGACCGAGCGATGAGACGGGAGCCCGGCGGCCTGGCCGGGCTCCCGCGTTCCGGTTCCTGGGGAGGCTCCGGATCCATAGTTGTAGTGGATGCGACCCGGCGACGGCATGGGCCGCAGGCGTGACCGACCTCTCGGCCGTTCAGCCGACCGGCTCGCCGGACCCCCTCGCGGGCCGCCGTGCGAAGCGGGTTGAATGGGGCGATGCAGAACCTCCTACCTGAGCCGCCCGCCACGCTCCTGCCCGCGCACGTCGAGGCCGACTCCGCGCTGGTCGCAGCCGAGCAGAGCGGCAGCGACGAGGCGTTCGCCGAGGTGGCGGCCCGGTACCCGACGCACAGCGGCGCGTGGGCGGCGCTCGCCGCCCGGGCGTTCGCACAGGGCCAGGTCGTGCCGGCGTACGCGTACGCCCGTACCGGCTACCACCGGGGACTGGACCAGCTGCGCCGCAGCGGGTGGAAGGGGCACGGGCCGGTGCCGTGGTCGCACGAGCCCAACCGTGGCTTCCTGCGCTGCCTCTACGTGCTGTCCCGGTCGGCGGACGCGATCGCCGAGGCGGACGAGGCGGCCCGCTGCGCCCAGTTCCTCCGCGACTGCGACCCGGCCGCCGCCGACGCGCTGGCCAGCAACTGACGCGTGCCGGGCCGGACCACCCGCACCGGCTCCGAACCGTCGACGTGCCGCCGCCGGCCCCGGGTACGCCCGGGCCGGCGGCGCGCGACGGCGGTCGCTACAGGCCCTCGGCCACCGAAGCGGCGATCTTGAGCCAGGCGTCGCGGGTGGCCGTCGACAGGTGCGCGTAGCGCAGCGGCTCGCCGGTGTCGATGAGCCGCTCGTAGGGGGCCAGCAGCACCGCCCGGGTACGCGCGGCGAAGTGTTCCTGGATCGCCGGCAGGTCGATCTCCTTACGGGACGGTGGCATGGAGACCACCGTGACCGCCTGCCGGACCAGCCGGTGCCGTCCGCTCTGTTCCAGGTGGTCGAGCATCCGGGCGGCGGTCTCCGCCGAGTCGTTCCGAGCGGACATGGTGACCACCAGCTGGTCGGTGGCGTCCATGGCGGCCTGCCAGTTCTGTGCCCGGACGTTGTTCCCCGTGTCCACGAAGATCAACTTGTAGAACCGGCTGACCACCTCGCGGATCTCGCCGAAGGCGGCGGCGGTGAGCATCTCGCCGCCGGTGGCCGACTCGTCGGAGGCGAGCACGTCGAACATTCCCTCGCCCTGCGAGCGGACGTACTGCGACAGATCGCCGACCCGCCCCTGCGCGCCGTGGAACTGGCCGAGATCCCGGAGCAGGTCCCGGACCGTACGCGAATGGAAGTCCTGCTGGGCGCGCATGCCGAGGGTGCCCTGGGTCTCGTTGTTGTCCCAGGCCAGCACGTATCCACCGCGATTCTGACCGAAGGTCATCGCGAGCAGCAGGATGGCGACGGTCTTGCCGGCGCCGCCCTTCGGGTTGACCACGGTGACCTGCCGCAGCCCACCGAAGTTGCGGCGCACCATCTCGATGTCCCGTTTGCGTTCCAGCTCGTGCCGGCCCGGCGGGAGCTTCACCAGGCCCGTCTTGTTGACCACGGCGCGGAGCCCAGTCGTCGCGACCGGGTCGGCGGGGCGTACCTGCCGACGGCGGGCGAAGTCCTCGGCGGTGGGCGCCGCACCGGCCTCCGGATTCCAGGCCGGCTCCGGGTAGGCCGACGGCACCGGTGGCGCGGTGTTGGTCTGCGGATAGGGCTGCTGGGGTGCCGGCGGCATGGTCGGCGGGGCGCCCTGCTGCCACGGCGCGGGATGCCAGGCCGGCTGTGGTGGGAACGGGCCGAGGCGCCGGCGCGTACGACGGTGGGGCGGCGCTCAGGCTGCGGCGGCCCGCCGGGTCTGGCGGTCCGCCGCTGCGGGGCCGGCGGGGTGGTGACGCGGGCGGCACATCGGCATCCGACGACACGGGCGGCAGCGGAGCACCGGGCTGCGGCACCGGGGCGCTGCCAAAGCTGCGGCGCGACGAAGGGGGTACGGGCTGGGTTGGGTTGGGGTGGCAGCGGCTGCGGAATCGGGGGCAGCGGTTGGGCCGGCCCGGCCCAGGTGGGGCGGGGCGGCCCGACCGACGTTTCGGCGGGCGTGAGCGGGTCGGATCCGGAACGCTGCGGTGGATGTGCCCACGGCGACTCCGTCTGCGGTCGGGCCACCGGCGGGGCCGCGTCATCCTCGGCACCCGTGTCGACCAGGTCCGCCGCGTCGTCCGCCGGGTCCTGGTGATGGGAGTCGGTCGGCCCACCGTCGCGGGTGGGTGCGACGGCGGTGGGCCGGTCCAGGGTGAAGGGCAGGTCCAGGTCGACCTGGCCGGGCCCGGGTCGGGGTGCCGGCTCCCAGCCGGTGGCGCTCGGCGCGCCGTTCGTCAGCGACGGATAGTCAGCGGGTGAGGGAGGTGCACCGGGTGCGTGCGTCGGCCGTCCGGGCACGTGCTGCGGCTCCGCCGTCGTGGATGGATAGACCGGTCCTGCGACCTGGGGAGGATAGGCCGGTCCCGCGACCGGGGGCGGATCGGTCGGCTGCGTGACCGGAGGCTGGTTGGTCGGCTGTGCGGGCGACGGCGGCGCGGGCGGAGGTGGCACGGTGGGTGGCACCGGCGGGGCGGCCCACGTCGGCGCGCCGAAGCCGTCGATCTGCTCCGGCGGCCAGAGTGGTTCGATGTCCCGTTCCGGCATGCCATGCTGGCCGGGCACGTGCACCCGGTCGGCGTTGTCGTCCACCACGGTGTCCTCCCCATTCCTCCTGACGAGGATAGGCCCAGTGGCCGACCCGGGCCTCCGGTGCGCCGGCCGGCTCAGGTCAGGCCGCCCAGACCGCCCAGGCACCCGGCTCGGTCCACCAGGACCGCTTGCGCGTCAGCTGCCCAGCCACACCGTCGTCCAGATACGGCAGCAGCCTTGTCCTGGGCACCTCGACGCGGCTCCGCCGCGGGCCCGCCGGACCTCTCCAGGTGTACCCGGCGCCGACCCCACCGCGACCGGTGACCACTCGGTACGGGCTGTCGCCACCTCGACCAGGCCGTCGGGTCGGGGCCAGCCAGCAGCGTCACGTCGTCGAGTCGGGCGTAGCCGCCCTGCGTTGCCGATCGCGCAGGCGAGCAACGGTTCGTCGCCGCCTGACAGCACGGCGTCGTCCACCTCGACCCGGCTGCCGCGCCAGCGCAGCGGGGTGTTGTCCTCACCGGCGGCAATTGAGCAGCGCGCCGTCCAGCGTCACCGAGCCACCGTCGTGACGCAGCAGGTCGAGTCGGCGTGGTGTGCCGTCCAGCACCGCGGCGGCCACCGCCGCCGGGTCGCGGGGCAGCCCGGAGTTGCGCAGCGAGGTCGCGGTGCGTCGTGCCAGGCCGGATCGCGGCAGCAATCACGGTGGCAGGTCCGGCACCGTCCGGCCGGCCAGTCGGCTGGGCGGCGATCGGGGCGGTGGCGCGTACCGCCGCACCATCCGGCGGAGCACCGCGCGCAACTGTGCGTCACCGGCCACGGCGACGACGAGGCGGGTCTTGGTATCGGCGTCCGGCCAGGTGAGGCCGTCGGGGCGCGACGGCCCGTCCAGCCGGGCCAGCACCTGGTCGATCTCGGCGTCCGACCGGGCGGTCACCGTCTCGACCCGGGCACCCCGGGCGGTCAGCGCATCGGCGCAGGCCAGCACCGGCACGCGCGGCGTCTCGCAGCGTTCCTCGCGATCGTCGGTGGTGGCGGCGCCACCACCACAGCAGGCTCCGCCGCTGCCACACCCGGCTCCCGGAGCATCCCGCTCGGAGCCGAGGGTGAGCAGCACCACGTCGTACACGGGTAGCTCCTCCTGCTGTTCCCGACGCGACCCCTGCCGGTCGTGCCGTCACTACTTGTTAACCTGACACCCCGGGCTCGCTGACCGGTCGCCATCTGGCACCCGAGCCTTCTGGAGGCGAGAAGATGCCAGCGATCGTGCTCATCGGCGCTCAGTGGGGCGACGAGGGCAAGGGCAAGGTTACCGACCAGCTGGGTGAGCGGGTCGACTACGTCGTCCGCTACTCGGGCGGCAACAACGCCGGCCACACGGTGATCACCCCGGACGGACAGAAGTACGCCCTGCACCTGATGCCGTCGGGTGCGCTCTCCCCGAACGCCGTGATCGTCATCGGCAACGGTGTGGTGGTCGATCCGAAGGTGCTGCTCACCGAGATCGACGGCCTGGCCGAGCGGGGTGTCGACGTGTCCCGGCTACGGATCTCCGGCGACGCGCACCTGATCATGCCGCACCACCGCGCGCTGGACCGGGTGGTGGAGCGGTACCTGGGCAGTTCGCGGATCGGCACCACCGGCCGGGGCATCGGTCCGGCGTACGGCGACAAGGTGGCCCGGATGGGCATCCGGGTGCAGGACCTGCTGGACCCGGGCATCCTGCGCAAGAAGCTGGAACTCGCGCTGCGCGAGAAGAACCAGGTGCTGTTCAAGGTCTACAACCGCAAGGCGATCGACGTCGACGCCACCATCGAGGAGTACCTGGAGTACGCGGAGCGGCTGCGGCCGTACATCGCGGAGACCCGGGCGATGCTCTGGGACGCCCTGGACCGTGGCGACACCGTCCTGCTGGAGGGTGCCCAGGCCACCATGCTCGACATGGACCACGGCACCTATCCCTTCGTCACCTCGTCCAACCCGACGGCCGGCGGGGCGTGCGTGGGTGCCGGCATCCCACCGACCGCGATCACGAAGGTGATCGCGGTGAGCAAGGCGTACACCACCCGGGTCGGTTCCGGACCGTTCCCCACCGAGCTGTTCGACGACAACGGTCAGCACCTGCGCAAGGTCGGCCACGAGTACGGCACCACCACCGGCCGGGAACGCCGCTGCGGCTGGTTCGACGCGGTCGTCGCCCGGTACGCCTGCCGCCTCAACGGGGTCACCGATCTGGTGATCACCAAGCTGGACGTGCTCACCGGCCTGCCCACGGTGCCGATCTGTGTCGGCTACGAGATCAACGGCAAGCGGGTCGACGACATGCCGATGACCCAGACCGACTTCCACCACGCCGTCCCGATCTACGAAGAGCACCCCGGCTGGTGGGAAGACATCACCAAGGCGCGCACCGAGGAAGACCTCCCCGACAACGCCAAGCGCTACATCGCCCGCATCGAAGAACTCTGCGGAACCCGCGTCAGCGTCATAGGCGTAGGCCCCGGCCGCGAAGAAAACGTAACCCGCCACCCCCTCCTCCCCTAACCCCCACCCCACCCCACCCCGCACCTCCGCGTTGATCATGAAGTTGTTGTCACCCGTACGGCGTGTCGGGAGCAATAACTTCATGATCAACGCATTAGGGTGGTGGGGTTATCCACAGGCGGGGGCTGGTTTTCCACAGGGGGTTTCGTCGATCTCCGTGGCCCTGGACAGTCAGTCGGGTGGATGCGTTGACGGTGGTCCGACAGGTGGCGGCCAGGCAGGACTCGGTGGTCACGTTGGCTCAGGCCCGTGCCGCCGGGCTGACAGTGCACGAGGTGCATCGGCTCTGCCGCGCCGGCCGGTGGCGCACGGTGGCCAGAGGTGCCTACCTGGTGGATGCTGATCTGCACGACGGGGTGCCGCGCCGGGCGCGGATCAGGGCGGCGGTCGCGTCATTCGGCCCCGGTGCCGCTGCGGTGCTGGCGACGGCCGCCGAGCTGTATGACATCGCCGGCGTCCAGAGGTCAGAGGAAATCCACGTTTCGGTGCCCGGCATCGCCGCGCGGCCGGTGAGACCGAACGATTCGCAGGTTACGCTGCACCAACTCGCGATCGAGCCGACACAACTCGGTGAGGTTGCCGGGATCGCCGCCACCGTGCCGGTACGAACAGTCGCGGATCTCATCCTGAGGTTGCCCCGCTATCCGGCGGTGTGCCTCGTCGACTCTGCGCTCAACCAGAGGTTGGTCCGGGATGAAGACCTGCCCGCCATCCATCGCCTCATCCGGGGACGGCGTGGGGCGGTAGCGGCCCGTGGTTACCTCGCTGAGGCGGATTGCCGGGCACAGTCTCCGCTGGAGACGCGCACCCGGTTGCGGTGCGTTGACGGACGGGTCCCGCCCGACGTCCTTCAGTTGGAGGTACGAGACCACGATGGCTATCTGCTCGGCATCGGTGATCTGGGTTGGCGGCGGCACCGAATCATCGCGGAGGCTGACGGGAAGGGCTCGCACAGCGCCCCCGTCGCTGTCTTCGCTGACCGCCGTCGGCAGAACCGACTGCTCAACGCGGGATGGGCCGTCCTTCGCTTCACCTGGGCTGACACACTCCAGGCCGAGTACATCCCCTGGACCGTGCGACAGGCCATGCAGATGGCCGCCGAGCGCGGCCGACCATGAAGTTGTTGCCCAAGCTACGGCGTGTCGGAGGCAATAACTTCATGATCAACGGGATCGGCGGCGGGGTCGGTAGGATGACTCGGCGTGCGGGTTCTTCTTCTTGGTGGTGGTGGGCGGGAGCATGCGCTCGCCCTGGCGTTGGCCGATGATCCGTCTGTTGAGGCGCTGATCGCGGCACCTGGTAATCCGGGGATCGCGGCGGTGGCGCAGTTGCGGGCCGTCGATCCGGTCGATCCGGTGGCGGTGGCGGGGCTCGCCGTCGAGGTGGGCGCGGACCTGGTCGTGATCGGGCCGGAGGCGCCACTTGTCGCCGGGGTTGCCGACGCGGTTCGGGCGAAGGGCATCGCGGTCTTCGGGCCGTCGGCCGAGGCGGCCCGCCTGGAGGGCTCCAAGACCTTCGCCAAGGAGGTGATGACCGCCGCCGGTGTACCCACCGCACGGGCCTACCCGTGCACCGACGAGGCGAGCACGGCTGCCGCCCTGGACCGGTTCGACCCGCCGTACGTGGTCAAGAACGACGGGCTCGCCGCCGGCAAGGGCGTGGTGGTCACCGACGACCGTGCCGCAGCCGAGGCTCATGCGCGCGAGTGCGGTCGCGTGGTGATCGAGGAGTACCTCGCCGGCCCGGAGGTGTCGCTGTTCGTGGTCACCGACGGCGAGACCGCGGTGCCGCTGCTGCCGGCGCAGGACTTCAAGCGGGTCGGCGACGGTGACAGCGGGCCGAACACCGGCGGCATGGGAGCGTACGCGCCGCTGCCGTGGGCGCCGCCGGATCTGGTGGACGAGGTCATGCGGGACGTGGTGCACCCGACGCTCGCCGAGATGCGCCGCCGGGGCACGCCCTTCTCCGGCCTGCTCTACGTCGGGTTGGCGATCACCGCCGACGGCCCCCGCGTGATCGAGTTCAACGCCCGCTTCGGTGACCCCGAGACCCAGGTGGTGCTCGCGCTGCTGGAGACGCCGCTGGGTGGGCTGCTGCACGCCGCCGCCACCGGCACTCTTGCCGACCATCCGCCGCTGCGCTGGCGTACCGGCGCCGCGGTGACGGTGGTGGTCGCCGCCGAGGGCTATCCGGCGGGGCCGCGTACCGGCGACGTGATCACCGGCGGCGAACAGCCCGGCGTGATCCACGCGGGCACCGCCCGCCGGACCGCCGACGGCGCCCTGCTCTCCGCCGGCGGCCGGGTCCTTTGTGGTACGGCCACCGGCCCGGACCTGGCCGCCGCCCGCGACGCCGTCTACCAGGTGGTACGCGGAATCGAGCTGCCCGGATCGCACTACCGCCGGGACATCGCCGCCACCGCCATCGACGGCCGGATCACCCTGCCCGGCTGATGGGCAGGTGCCGGGGCAGGTCGATAAGGGACACTGTCGGTATGCCTACCGTTGCCGAGGGTGCTCGTTTCACCGGTGCCGTGACGCGTCGGAAAACCAACCGCCGACACGGCAACTCGACGCATCGGTGGTGGCGTCTCTAACCGGTGAGGGAGGTGGGATGGACGCCGACGAGTTCGAGACGTTCGTACGCGAATCCGCACCGACGCTGCGTCGGTACGCCCGCGCCGTCACCGCCGATCCGGGCCAGGCCGAGGAGCTCCTCGAGCAGACCTACGCGCGGGTGGCCACGTCGTGGCATCGGCTCCTGGCCGACGGCAGTCCGCTCGGGTACGCGAAGGTCGCCATGGTCCGGCTGCACGTGAGCCGGCTGCGGAGGATCGCCCGTCGGGTCCGGTCGCTGCCGACCGCCGGAAGGCCGGTGGGTGCCGAGGTCGGTCGGGTGGACGACGGTCACCTGCGCCGGCTGCTCGCCGGGCTGGCCCCGTTGCAGCGGGTGGTACTGGTCATGACCTACCTGGACGACCTGGACGACGAGTCGATCGCGGCGGCGATCGGGCGCCGCCCGGGGACCGTCCGATCGCTGCGTCATCGCGCCCTCGGCACCGTGCGGGACGGCTTGCCGATCGCCCGGGTACGCCCGGAGATGGAGGCGGCGGGATGACCGACGTCCGGGACGCGCTGCGTCGGGTGTGGACCACCGAGCCCGGGGCGCCCGCGCCGGATCCGCTGCCGGCGGTGCGGGCCCGGCTGCGCCGTCGCCGCCGGGTGCGGGCCACCGCCGCCGCGCTCGCCTCGTGCGCGGTCGTCGGCTTGGCGGTGGTCATGGCCGCGACGGCACGGCACGACGAACCTTCGCCGTCCTCCGTCGGGCCTCCGGCCAGCCCGGTCGCACCCGAGCTGCGGGGCCTGCCGCCCGATCTGCTGCCGGTCGACGCCACCAACGCGGTGCTGCGGATGGCCCGGCCGGAGGTGGTGCCGGCCGGCACCCGGTCGGCGTACGAGGGCGCCGGCCCGGTTTCCCGAGTGGTGGCGGTGACCGATTTCGAGGCTCCACCGGGCCTGCCCGGCACACCGCGCGAGGTGACCGTCCCGACCAGTGCCGAGGTGCTGGCCACGGACGAGCCGGCGACGTCCACGGCGTACCTGTCGGCGTGGGCACCGGACGGGCGCTGTTGGTTCCTGGCGGTGACGGCAGCAGATGCAAAGACCCGGTGGTCGACGCTGGACGCCCTCATCGAGGCCAATCTCGGTTAGGCGACCGTTCAGGCCGGCTGGACCGGCCGATCGGCCACCGTGGGCCGTTGACATCCCGTGTCACGATCATCGTGCCGGTGGCCGGCCAGGGCCATCGGGACGGGGAAGGAGGACGCGGTGACCGGCTTTCTCGGCGCGGCGCTCAGCTTTCCGACCGTGCTGTTCAGCTTCCTTCTGGTGGTGGTCGTCGGCTACTGGCTGCTGGTGTTGACCGGCGTGCTGGATCTCGGCGACGACCTCGACGTCGACGGCGTGCCGGGCACCGTACTTGCCGGTCTCGGCCTGGGCGGTGTGCCCAGTGCCGTCATCTTCTCCCTGCTCGTGGCGGTGGCCTGGTTCGTCAGTCTCGCCGGCACCGCCCTGCTGGACGGCCTCGGGCTCGGTTCCGGCACCCGGATAGCCGTCTCGGTCGGTGTCCTGCTGGGCGCCGCGGCCTGCGCGTGGCTGGTGACCCGGCTGGTCGCGGTGCCGTTGAGCCGACTCTTCCCCACCGAGACGGACGCCACCCGGCACGCCTTCGTCGGCCGCCTCTGCGTCGTACGCACCGGTACGGTCACCGCCGACTTCGGTCAGGCCGAGGTGACCGCGGCCGACGGTTCGTCGGCGGTGGTGCAGATCCGGCAACCGGGCGACGAGCGGATGCCGGCCGGCAGCTCCGCGTTGATCTACGACTACGACACCGACGGCGAGTTCTTCTGGGTGATGCCCGCCGGACCCGCCTTCGACCCGCTGAGACACGTTCCCGAATAGTTCACCACCAACCCGCCGAGTGCGGCCGGTCAACCCCCTTCGGCCGGCCCGCCCCACGCTGCCCCTGAGCCGCCCCGAAAGGAGGATGCGCGGCGTCCCGTCCGGCCTTCTCGGCCGGTCGCCATCGCACGCGCGCCCAGCCATGGATGTCATCACCACCGGTATAGGCGTACTCCTCGCCGTTGTCCTGCTCGTCGCGCTCGGCGTGGTGTTCATGGTCAGCCGGCTGTTCCGCAAGGTCGAGCAGGGCAAGGCCCTGATCGTGTCCAAGGTGCGGCGGGTCGACGTGACCTTCACCGGCGCGGTCGTGCTGCCCGTCCTGCACAAGGCCGAGATCATGGACATCTCGGTCAAGACGATCGACATCGAACGGACCGGCAACGAGGGTCTGATCTGCCGCGACAACATCCGGGCGGACATCCGGATCACCTTCTTCGTCCGGGTGAACAAGACCGTCGAGGACGTCATCAAGGTGGCGCAGGCGATCGGCACCGCGCGGGCCAGCGACCGGGAAACCCTCCAGGAGCTGTTCAACGCGAAGTTCTCCGAGGCGCTCAAGACGGTCGGCAAGCAACTCGACTTCGTCGACCTCTACACCAAGCGCGACGAGTTCCGGGACCAGATCATCCGGGTGATCGGCACCGACCTCAACGGCTACAGCCTGGAGGACGCGGCGATCGACTTCCTGGAGCAGACGCCGATGGCGCAGCTCGACCCGAAGAACATCCTCGACGCCCAGGGCATCCGGAAGATCACCGAGCTGACCGCGCTGGAGCACGTGCGGACCAACGAGTTCCGCCGCAGCGAGGAGAAGGAGATCACCCGGCAGAACGTCGACGCTCGGGAGGCGATTCTGGAGCTGGAGCGCCGGCAGGCGGACGCCGAGGCCAAGCAGCGCCGCGAGATCGAGACGGTACGGGCCCGCGAAGAGGCCGAGGTCACCCGGGTACGCGCGGAGGAGCGCCTGCGGGCGGAGACGGCGAACATCCGTACCGACGAGCAGTTGGGCATCCAGCACGAGAACCGGGCCCGGGAGATCGCGGTCGCCGAGAAGAACCGTGAGCGGGTCATCGCCATCGAGACCGAGCGGATCGAGAAGGACCGCCTGCTGGAGGTGATCGGCCGGGACCGGGAGACCGAGCTGAGCACGATCGCGAAGGACAAGGAGGTCGAGGCCGAGAAGCGGGCCATCGCCGAGGTGATCCGGGAGCGGATCGCGGTGGAGAAGACCGTGGCCGAGCAGGAGGAGAACATCAAGCGGCTGCGGGTGGTCGAGGAGGCCGAGCGGACCCGGCAGGCGTTGGTCATCCAGGCCGAGGCCGAGGCGCAGGAGAACCTGGTCAAGGACATCAAGGCGGCGGAGGCCGCCGAGGCGGCGGCCAAGCACCGCGCCCGCGAGGAACTGGTGCTGGCCGAGGCCCGGCAGCAGGCCGCCGAGCTGGACACCCGCGCGAAGATCCGGCTGGCCGAAGGCGTCCAGGCCGAGGCGGCCGCGGCCGGGCTGGCCGAGGTGCAGGTCCAGGAGCGCAGCGCCGAGGCGATCGAGAAGGTCGGACGGGCCGAGGCCGCCGTCGAGCGGGAGAAGGCCGTGGCCGCCGCCGAGGCGGTACGCGAGAAGCTCAAGGGCGAGGCCGAGGGTCTCACCGAGAAGGCCGCCGCGATGGCCGCGCTCGACGACGCGACCCGGGAGCACGAGGAGTACCGACTGCGCCTGGAACTGGAGAAGGAGGTCCGGCTGGCCGGGCTGGACACCCAGCGTCAGGTCGCCGAGGCGCAGGCCAAGCTGGTCGCCACCGGCCTGGAGAAGGCGAACATCGACATCGTCGGCGGCGACAGCATCTTCTTCGACCGGCTGCTCAGCTCGATCTCGTACGGCAAGAGCGTGGACGGTTTCGTGGCCCACTCCGACGTGGCGAAGAACCTCGCCCAGCCGTGGCTGGACGGCAGCGCCAGCTTCACCGACGACCTGGCCCGGATGGTCGGCTCGATCGACAGCGCCGACGTGCAGAACCTCACCCTCTCGGCGTTCCTGATGCAGCAGATGCGCTCCGGCGGCGGGGACAAGGGCAAGCTCCAGGAACTGCTGAAGGCCGCGCAGCGCCTCGGCGTGGCGGAGACCCCGGTCGCCGCCCTGACCGGCCCACGGCAGCGCGCCGGTGAGTGAGCCGACCACCGGTCCGGCCGCCGTCGGGCGTACGCCCGGCGACGCCGGACCGGCCCCGGCCGTCTCGGACCCGACCGGGCCGGGAGCCGCGGACGTCGGCACCCGGCCGGGCCTGGACGACGGCAGCTACGAGGTGCTGCGTCGGCGGCTCGCCACCCAGGCAGGCGAGTTGGCCCGCCGGGCGGAGGCGCTCAACGCCCGGCGGCTGGAGGTCTTCGGCAGCACCGAGCTGCGGCTGCTGAGCACCGAACGGATCCGTACGGAGCACAACTGCGTACCCCGGGACATCGTCTCGGTGGGCGGGCTGATGCTGTTCGGCTACAACGTGTTCATCGGGTTGAAGCCGGAGACCTCCGTCGACGACGTCTTCTCGCTGCACCGGTTCGGTCGCGAGTCCCGAGAAGCCGGCGAAGGCGGTGACGACGGACCGGAGGTGGCCGGGTTCCGGTTCGACGAGGCGGGCCACGACGAGCTGCCCGGCCTGCTCCGCGACCCGCAGTTCGTCCGCGACTTCGGTGAGCTGTACCGCTACTACCGGCAGGCCCGCCTGCTGCAGCTGCGTCGGGTCGACGGTCGGCTGCTGGCGGTGTTCCAGACCGGTCCGCGCACCGAGGACATCCGGGTGCTGCGGTGGCGGGTCGGCGTCGACGGGGTGCCCGAGTACCTGGACAGCCGGGGCGAGCGGGACCACGTCTTCCCGCCGTCACACGACTTCGAGTGGACCGAGACGACCCGCGAGGACCACGTCCTCGGCCGGCATCCGCACATCTCGATCGACGGCCAGGTCTTCGTGGAGACGGTCGGCGGCACGCTGACCGTCAAGGTGGAGAACAACACCGAGGTCGGCGAGGGCGTCTACAGCGAGCCGGTGGACGAGCCGTTGCAGAGTCTCGCCGACGCCGACGTGCACTGGGCCCGGGTGGGGCCGCTGATCCTGTTGCGGCTGCGGCCGTACAAGGAGACGCAGTGGCGGCACCTCGTGTTCAACACGCTCACCCGGGAGGTGGTCCGGCTCGACGGCATCGGCGTCGCCTGCCAGCGGCTCCCCGAGGACCACGGCATCATCTTTCCGGGCGGATACCACCTGGTCACCGGCGTCACCAGGACGTTCGACACCGACGTGTCGGAGCTGGAGTTTGAGCGGGTGGTGCGTTCGCCGAACGGCGAGGACGTGCTCTACGTCTTCCATGCCCGCGCCGACGGCCGCAGCCTGCTGCTGCCGTACAACGCGATCCGCAAGGAGGTGGCCGCACCGATCCCGTGCCACGGCTTCTCGCTGTTCGACGACGGCACCCTCGTGGTGTTCCGGGCCGTGTCCGAGGAACCGACCCGGGTCCACCCGATGCAGGTCTGGCAGACGCCGTACGTCTCGGACGCGTACGCGGCGGCGCAGCCGGCCGGCACCGGGCCGCTGGAGCGGATCGGCAACGCCGACCTGGTACGCGGCATCTCCGACTGCCTCTCGGCGGCCCGGATGGTCGACGGCACCGCCACCGCCGAGGTCTACGACGCGTTGCTCGCCGCCTGTGCCCGGATCACCGACCACTACCACTGGCTCGGCGAGGACGACCTCGGTGACCTGGCCACCCCGCTGGCCGGGCTGCGTCGCACCGCCGCGGCCGTGCTGGAGGAGCACGAGAAGGTCCGGACCCTCACCGAGCGGGCCCGTGCCGAACTGGACGACAGCGCCGAGCAGATCGCCTCGCTGGCCCGTCGGGCGCGTGGCGAGGCGCCGCTGACCGCCGACGACTGGGTCACCCAGTTGGGTGGCCTGCGCCGCGCCCGGGGGCACCTGGAGACGCTGCGGGAGCTGCGCTACGTCGACCACGCCCGGATCGACGAGCTGGCCGGTCGACTCGACGAGGAACTGGCGGTGGCCGGTCGCCGGGCGGTGGAGTTCCTGCGCCGCGACGAGGCGTTCACCGGTTACCAGCAGGAGGTCGCGCGGCTCGCCACGAAGGCCGCCGAGATCGGCACGGTGGCCGAGGCGGGCACCGTCCACGACGAGCTGGCCGCGCGTACCGACGGACTACAGACCATCACCGACGTGGTCGGCGGGTTGGACATCGCCGACGCGACCGTCCGCACCGGCATCCTGGGCCGCGTCGGTGAGGTGCTGGGCGCGGTCAACCGGGCCCGCGCCGTGCTGGACAAGCGCCGCCGGGAGCTGGCCGCCGCGGAGGGCCGGGCCGGCTTCGCCGCCGAGTTCGCCCTGCTCGGGCAGGCGGTCACCGGGGCGCTGGCGGCGGCGGACACCGCCGAGCGCTGCGACGAGCAACTGGGCCGGCTGCTGCTGCGGGTGGAGGAGCTGGAGTCCCGATTCGGCGAGTTCGACGACTTCCTCGCCGAACTGGCCACCCGGCGCACCGACATCTACGAGGCGTTCTCCTCCCGTAAGCAGGCGCTGCTCGACGAGCGGGCCCGCCGCGCCGACCGGCTCGTCGCCTCCGCCGAACGGATCCTGGTCAGCGTGCACCGGCGAGCCGGCACCCTCGGCTCGCTCGACGACATCAACACCTACTTCGCGGCCGATCCGATGGTGGACAAGCTGCGCGCGGTGGTCGAGGAGCTGCGTACCCTCGGCGACGCGGTGCGGGCCGAGGAGCTGGTCGGCCGGGTCCGGGCCGCCCGCCAGGAGGCCGGGCGTGGCCTGCGCGACCGGCTCGACCTGTACGCCGACGGCGGTGAGACGATCCGGCTGGGTCGGCACCGCTTCGCGGTGAACACCCAACCGATCGACGTGGCGGTGGTGCCAGCCGAGGGCCGGATGGTGGTGGCGGTGACCGGCACCGACTACCGCGCCCCGGTACGCGACGAGGAGTTCCAGCAGACCCGACGGTTCTGGGACCAGTTGCTGGTCTCCGAGTCGGCGCAGGTGTACCGGGCCGAGTACCTGGCCACCTCGATCCTGGCCGCCGCCGAGGCCGGTCGCGACGGCCCCGGACTGGACGAGTTGCACACGGCGGCGGTGGACGTCGACGGGCTGCGGGAACTGGTCCGGCGGATCGCCGAGACCCGCTACGACGAGGGCTACGAGCGCGGCGTGCACGACCACGACGCGGCCGAGATCCTGCGGGTACTGCTGCGCCTGCACGCCGGCGCGGGGCTGTTGCGCTACCCGCCGGCCGACCGCGCCGCCGCCCAACTCTTCTGGCGGTACGCCACCGACGAGTCGGCCCGGTCGACCTGGACGGCACGCGCCGCCTCGCTGGCCCGGGCCCGGGCGCGGTTCGGTCGCCCTGACGGCGCGGACGCCACCGACCAGCTCTGCGGCCAACTGGCCGAGGCGATCGAGGTGTTCCTGCGCGACGCCGGACTGCCGGTGCCGCCCGGCGGCACCGCGCTCGCCGGCGAGTACCTGTTCGCCGAACTCGCCGCACCGCCGGTGCGGTTCGTCACCGGCGGTGGGGCGCGTGCCCTGCTGGACCGGTTCCGCCGGGCGCTCGGCGGCCCGCAGTCCCGTTCCTCCCGCGAGTTCGACGACGACCTGAGGGCGCTCGGTGACGACCTGGCCGGCCGATACCAGCTGATCGAGGCGTGGCTGACCGCCTTCCTGGCCACCGACGACGGCGGCCTGTCCGGCTACGACCTGCCGGAGGCGGTCGCCGTCGAGCTGTGCGGCCCCGACCTGGCGCGGGAGGACAGCGCGGCGACGATGACGGAAACGGTCGGCGGCCTGCTCGGCGCGCATCCGCGCATCGACGGCTCCACTCTCGACGTACGGCTGGACGAGATGCTGGCCCGGACCCGCACGTTCCGCACCGACCTGGTGCCGGCGTACCGGGACTACCAGCGGCGACGCAACGCGCTGGTGGAGGTCGAGCGGGAGCGACTGCGGCTGGAGGAGTACCGGCCGAAGGTGATGAACGCCTTCGTCCGCAACCGGCTGCTCGACGAGGTGTATTTGCCGCTGATCGGCGACAACCTGGCCCGGCAGCTCGGCGCGACCGGCGACGGCAAGCGGGTCGACCAGTCCGGCCTGCTGCTGTTGATCTCACCGCCCGGCTACGGCAAGACCACCCTGATGGAGTACGTGGCCAGTCGGCTCGGCCTGGTCTTCGTCAAAGTCAACGGGCCGGCCCTGGGCACCAAGGTCACCTCGCTGGACCCGGCGGAGGCGCCAGACGCCACCGCCCGGCAGGAGGTCGAGAAGATCTCCTTCGCCCTGGAGCTGGGCAGCAACGTGCTGCTCTACCTCGACGACATCCAGCACACCAACCCGGAGCTGTTGCAGAAGTTCATCTCGCTCTGCGACGGGCAACGCCGGATGGAGGGCGTCTGGGAGGGCCGGACCCGGACGTACGACCTGCGCGGCAAGCGGTTCGCGGTGTGCATGGCGGGCAACCCGTACACCGAGTCGGGGAAGCGGTTCCGGGTGCCGGACATGCTCGCCAACCGGGCCGACGTGTGGAACCTCGGCGACGTGCTCTCCGGCCGGGAGGAGGTCTTCGCGCTCAGCTACGTCGAGAACGCGCTCACCGCGAACCCGGTGCTGGCACCGCTGTCCGGTCGGGACCGGGCCGACCTGGAGCTGCTGGTGCGGATGGCTCGGGGCGACGACACGGTCCGCGCCGACCAGCTGTCCCACCCGTACCAGCCGGTGGAGCTGGAGCAGGTCGTCTCGGTGCTGCGCAAGCTGCTGCGGGTGCAGCAGGTGGTGCTGGCCAACAACCAGGCGTACATCGCCTCGGCGGCGCAGTCCGACGACGCCCGCACCGAACCGCCGTTCCAGCTACAGGGGTCGTACCGGAACATGAACAAGCTGGCCGAACGGATCGTCCCGGTGCTCACCGACGAGGAGTTGGAGGCGGTGATCGACGATCACTACCTGGGTGAGGCGCAGACCCTGGCGGCCGGCGCGGAGGCCAACCTGCTCAAGCTCGCCGAGCTACGCGGTCGGCTCACGCCGGAGCAGGCCGCCCGCTGGGCCGAGGTGAAGGACGCCTTCCAGCGCTCGCGGGCGCTCGGCGGCACCGGCGACGACCCGGTCGACCGGGCGGTCGGCGCGCTCGGCCTGCTCGCCGACCGGGTCGGCGGCGTCGCCGCCGCCATCGGCCGCGCCACCGACCGCTGATCCCCGACGTCACGACTTGCGGCAAGTGGGGCCTTCCCGCCGAGGTGATGGCCCGGGTTGCCGCAAGTCGTGGTACCTCTGCCGACGTCAGCCGTAGTAGCGGCGTAGTTCGCGGGTGAGCACCTTGCCGGTGGCGTTGCGGGGCAGGTACCTGACGAAGACGACGTCGCGGGGCACCGAGAAACGGGCCAGGTAGTGCCGGACGTACTCGCGGACCGCCTCGGCGTCGAGGGTCTCGCCGGGGTACAGCGCGAGGAAGGCGGCGAGCCGCTGGCCGTAGTCGGGGTCGGGTACGCCGATGACGGCGGCCTCGCGCACCTGGGGGAGCTGGGTGAGCAGCTGTTCCACCTCGGCGGGAAAGACGTTCTCCCCGCCGGAGACGATCATGTCGTCGGCGCGGCCGTCCACGAAGAGCAGTCCGTCGGTGTTGACCCGGCCCAGATCGCCGGTGTCCAGCAGGCCGTCGTGCCGAGCCCGGTCGGCGCCCGAGGTGTAGCCCTCGAAGAGCATCTCGTTGCCGACCAGGATCCGCCCGACCCGGCCGGCGGCCACCGGTCGACCGTCGTCGTCGACGATCTCCAGCCGGGTGCCGTGCGGCGGCCTGCCCGCGGTGGTGGGTGCCCGGCGCAGGTCGGCGGGGGTGGCGATGGAAGCCCAGGACGCCTCGGTCGATCCGTAGAGGTTGTAGAGCACGTCGCCGTAGGTGTCCATGAACGCCGCCGGCAGCCCGCCGGGCAGCGCCGAGCCACTCACCGCGACCACCTTCAGCGGCGGTCGGTGCTCCGGCGGCGGCAGCTCAATCAGTCGTTGCAGCATCACCGGCACCGCGAACAGTGCCTGACAGCGGTGCCGCACCAGGGCGTCGAGGGTGGCGGCCGGGTCGAAGCGTCGGTGCAGCACGATCGTGGCCCGCAGGGCGAAGCAGACCTGTAGGGCCGCGTACCCCCAGGTGTGGAAGATCGGGGCGGCGATCAGCACCCGGTCCCGGACGTGCAGCGGGATCCGGTCGATGATGGAGACCAGCGGGCCGAAGCCGTTCGGGGTGGGTCGGCGGGCGCCCCTGGGCGCACCGGTGGTGCCGGAGGTGAGCACGATGATCCGGCCGTCCCGCTCGGGCGGGTGCAGCTCGCCGGGGAGCGCGGTGTCGATCAGTTCGTTTCGGGCCTGCTCGTCGAGGCGGTGCAGGTCCGCCGGCAGCCCGAGGGTCCGTTCGGTGAACTCGTCGTCGTGCACCAGGATCCGCAGTCGTTGCTCCTGCGCCACGGTGGCCAGTTGCGCCGCTGAGAGACCGGTGTTGACCAGCACCGCGTCCGCGCCCAGCAGGGTGGCGGCGACGATGGTCTCGATCAGCCCCGGGTGGTTGCGACCGAGCACGGCGATCCGGTCGCCGGCCTGGACGCCGAGTGCGGCACGCAGCGCGCGGGCGAGCCGCATGGACCGGTCGAGCAGTTCGGCGTACGTCAGCTCGGTGCCCTGCTCGTCGATGACGGCGACCCGGCCCGGGTCCCGGGCCGCCGCCTGGCGCAGTTCACCGGCGAGGCTCCAACCCCACTTGCGTAGCGCGCTGAGCTGCGATGCGACGCGGATCGGACGACCCGGGGCGAGCAGGCCCCGCCGGGTCAGCGTGGTGACGATGAACGGCAGATCCATGTCAGCGGATCTGCATCCCGGAGATCGCCCGGGAGATGACCAGCCGCTGGATCTCCGAGGTGCCCTCGAAGATGGTGTAGATCTTGGCGTCCCGGTACCAGCGCTCGACCGGGTGGTCCCGTAGGAAGCCGGCACCACCCAGCAGCTGGACCGCCCTCTCGGTCACCGAGACGGCCACCTCGCCGGCCTTGAGCTTGGACATCGAGCCCTCACCGGCGGTGAACGGTCGGTTGTTCCGGCCCATCCAGGAGGCCCGCCAGACCAGCAGCCGCGCGGCGTCAATCTCCATCTTCATGTCGGCGAGCGTGAATGCGACCGCCTGGTTGGTGATGATCGGGCGACCGAACTGGACGCGTTCCTTCGCGTAGTCCAGGGCGTACTCGTAGGCGGCCCGGGCCACGCCGAGCGCCTGCGCGCCGACGGTGGGTCGGGACAGCTCGAACGTACGCATCGCGGCCTGGCCGGAGGCGCGTTGCCCGGTGCGGGCGCGGGCCAGGCGTTCCGCCAACGCCTCCCTGCCGCCGAGCAGGCACCGGCCCGGTACCCGGACGTCGTCGAGGAAGACGTCGGCCGTGTGTGAGGCGCGCAGGCCGAGCTTGCGCAGCTTGCGGGTGGCGCTGAGGCCGGCGGTGCCCGGTGGTACGACGAACGCGGCCTGTCCCCGCGAGCCCAGTTCCGGTTCGACGGAGGCGGTCACCACGTGCACTCCGGCGATCCCGCCGTTGGTGGCGTACGCCTTCTGCCCGCGCAGCACCCACTCGTCGGTGGACTCGTCGTAGGTCGCCCGGGTACGCATGGCGGCGACGTCCGAACCGGCCTCCGGCTCCGAGCTGCAGAAGGCGGCGACGGCCGGGGAGTCGACGTCACCGAAGCACTGCGGCACCCATTCGACGAGCTGGTCCGGGGTGCCGGCGCCGTAGATGGCGGCGACCGCCAGCGAGGTGCCGAAGATGCTCAGCCCGATGCCGGCGTCGCCCCAGAACAGTTCCTCGCTGGCGATCGGCAGCGACAGCCCGGTGGGATCGGCCCAGCAGGTGGCGAGGAACTCGAAGCCGTAGAGCCCGACCTTCGCCGCCTCCTGGATGATCGGCCAGGGGGTTTCCTCGCGGGTGTCCCACTCGGCCGCGGCTGGGCGCACGACCTCGCTGGCGAAGCCGTGCACCCAGTCCCGTAGATCCCGCTGTTCCTCGTTCAGGTCGAGCGAGAACTCGGCCATGTCAGGCCTTGGGGATGTCGAAGAGGTTCGCGATGTTGGCGGCCAGGCCCAGGTCACCCTTGGCCTTGAGCTTGCCGGTCATGAACATCATGACCGGGTTGGCGCCGCCGGAGACGATCTTCAGGAACTCGACCGGGCCCATGGTCAGGCTGAGCCGGGGGTCGTGCTGCGGGGTCTCGTTGACCGTGCAGGTGCCGTCGGCGATGACCACCTCGTAGGTGTCGGTACCGCCGTCCGGGGCGCCGGTGATGTTCCAGTGGATGACGGCGTTGGTGGAGCCGGCCCGGTCGGCGCGGAACAGCTGCGGCATCCGCCCGAAGACCTCGCCGAGGATCTTGCCGCGCAGGTCACCGGACATCACCTCGGCCAGCTTGCTCTCCGGGGTGTTCTTGACGAGCTGGGCGAACTCCTTCGGGCCGACGTTGGCGAAGTTGGCCGGGTCGAAGTCAGTCATGGGAAGGCACCTCTCGGACATTGGCTACTCGTGCGTAACCTTACGCACGAGTAGGTATGCTCGCAAGGTGTCCACCGGTCCCGCCTTCAAGCGCCTCCCGCGCGCCGTACGGCAGCAGCAGATGCTCGACTCCGCGGTACGGATCTTCTCCCGGCGTGGGTACCACGGTGCCAGCATGGACGAGATCGCCGAGGTGGCGGGCATCTCCAAGCCCATGGTGTACGCGTACCTGGGCAGCAAGGAGGAACTCTTCGTCGCCTGTCTGCACCGCGAGGGCACCCGGATGGTGGAGGCCATCGCCGGTGCCGCCGCCCCCGACCTGCCCGCCGACGAGCGACTCTGGCGCGGGTTACGTGCCTTCCTCGGCTTCGTCGGCGCGCACCGGGACGGCTGGGCGGTGCTCTACCGGCAGGCCCGCGCCGAGCAGCCCTTCGCGCGTGAGCTGACCGTCATGCGGGCCCGGCTGGTGGAGGTGGTCGCCGGGATGCTCGACCACGCGCTGCGCGCCGAGGGGCGCGAGGTGGCCGACACCGAGCTGGAGGTGGTCGCGTACGCGCTGGTCGGTGCGAGCGAGTCACTTGCCGACTGGCTGGCCGACCATCCGGAGGCCGACCCGGAGAAGACCGCCACCCAGATGATGAACGTCGCCTGGCTCGGCGCCGGGCAACTGCTGCACGGCCTGACCTGGCATCCGCCCGTGGCCTGACCGGCCGGGCCTCAGCGCCGGGCGGCCCGGTGGTGGGCGCGGCGGCGTAGCCTGCGTGTCACTTGCACCAGCAACGTGACCGCGATCGACAGGCCGATGCCGGCCAGGATGCCGTAGTTCGGCTCGCGTTCGAAGGCCAGCCCGCCGACGAGGCCGAGCAGCACGCAGTACAGCGCCCACGTGCCGCCGCCGATCAGGTCGTAGAGCAGAAACGGGCGCAGTGGGTAGCGCACCGCCCCCATGGTCAGGGTGACCGCCGTCCGCCCGCCGGGCAGGTACCGGGCGGAGGTCAGGATGACGCCGCCGTGCCGGCACACCGCCCGCCGCGCCCACTGCGATCCGGCCCGGCGTCGGCTGTTCTCCGGCGAACGATCCAGCCGACCGGAGCCGCCGCCGCGCCCGATGGCGTAGGAGATGTGGTCGCCGAGCACGGCACCGAGCATGGTCACGATGAACACCACCACCAGATTCGGCTCGCCGCCGGTGGCGAGGACGGTGACGGTGATGACCGCCGCCTCGGCCGGCACCAGCGGGAAGACCGCGTCGACGGCGGTGAGCCCGAACAGCAGCAGATACACCCACGGCGAGGTGAGCGTGTGCCGGAGCAGGTCGAGCGCGGCCTCCATGGCTACATGCTCGCCGTCGGGCGGGGACATCGGGGCGGGACGGACGGATCACCGCTAATGGGGCCTTCCACCCACCGCCGACCGGGTGACCGTGCCGCGGTCGGAACGGGCGGCGTCGAGCTGAACCGCCCGCACCCGCTTGTCCTCGGCGGTGGGACCGTGTGAGGTGAGCACGACGGGCACGCCCAGCGTCTGCTCCACCGCCGTGGGCCAGTCGACCGGCGACGGGCGGTCGTACACCGGTCTGGCCTGCAGCAGGCGGGTGGTGAGCGCCGCCTGCCGGTCGAGGTCGCCGGGTGGGCCGGGCACCAGCCCGTCCGAGTCGGTGTAGCGGTGGCAGATCCGCAGGTCGAGACCCTGACCGACGAGATCCAGGTGGGTCAGCGCCAGGCCGTCGACCCCACCGGCGACCGCCAGGGCGTACGCGTGGGCGACGGCGTCGAAGTGGCCGAATCGGAAACGGCCCTGCCACGGGTTCGTCGGGTTGTGCGGATCGGTCAACCCGAGCGCCGGATCCTCGGTCACCAGCGGACCCGGCCCGTGCCGGGTGGTGACCGTACGCAGCACGCCCAGCCGGGTCGCCGACCCGGCCAGCCCCGCCTCGGCCAGCAGCGCCTCCGCGTTGGCGGCGGTGGTGGTGCTCCACGTGGTGTACGGGTGGAAGCCGTGCCACTCGTCCAGCAGCACCCCCTGCGCGCCCTCGAACACGCAGGTGCCGGCGCGCAGCTCCGCGACGAGCCAGCCCCGGTCCACGATTTCCACCCGCTCGGCGAAGGCCCGGTACGCGGGCAGACAGTCGGCGACCGGCGGGGCGTCCAGCGGGCCGAGTTCGGCGCTGAGCCGGTCCCGCAGCACGGTCAGCCGGCGGCGCAGCAACTCCGGGCTGCGGCAGTCCGCCACCCGGGGCGCCTGGTCGGGGTGGGCGAGACCGTACGCGACGGCCTCACCCACCCCCAGCCCGCAGGAACCGTGCCGGTCGGCTCCGCGGGCCAGCTCCCGGGCCCGGTTGGCGGCCCGGTGGTACGGGTGGCCAGCAGCGCCGCACCGTCCACGGTCAGTCGGCCGAGCGCGTCGGGCACCCCGACGGCGGCGAGGTGGTCCGCCTCGGCGGCCAGGGCCAGCGGGTCCACCACCACGTGCCGGGACAGGTGGGTGCGTACCCCGGGCCGGAAGGTGCCCGCGCCGAACTGGGCGAACGTGTGGTGCCGGCCGTCGCGCAGCACGACGTTGTGTGCCGCCTGCGCGCCCCCGTTGAACCGCACCACCGTCCGTACCGGCCGGGTCGCGCAGAGCCAGTCCACGACGGTGCCCTTCCCCGCGTCGCCGTACCCGAGGTCGACCACGATCACGTGCTGGCCGCGCGGCCCTCGCCGCCGGCCCGCCCGTCGACCACCGACCCGCCACGGCATCCGCCGGCTCGCCGGTCACCGGGCCGCCCGGGACCACACCCGCCGCCGTCCGGGTCACAGCCGGACCACTCCGCGACCGGTGGTCCGACCCGTCGGCAGCTCCGACACCTCGGCCCGCGATCTCCCGCCCAACCGGGCGAGCGCCTTCGACACCGTGCCGGTGGCGGACGAGCCGGCCCGGTCCAGGTCCCGCAGACCCTGGTCGAGGTCGATCGCCTGTTCGCCGAGACCGACGGTGAGCGCGATGGTCTCGCAGACCGCGGCCAGGTCGTCCAGCTCCAGGGCGTGCTGGCCGAGCAGGTCACGCCAGAAGTCGAGCACCCGGCGGTTGCCGGCGTAGTGGCTGCCGGCGGGCAGCAGGTAGTAGGTGTCCCAGCGGCGGGTGACCTCGTCGACGATCTGCCGCACCGGCACGTCCTCGCGCAGGTCGTCCGCGACGAGTCGACTCACCTCGCCGGCCTTCACCCGCGGATACGCCAGCTCGTCGCCGATCACGAACAGGTAGCCCCGCCGGCCACGCTTCTCCCAGCTGTCGGTGACCGTGCGCCGGGCCATGAAGTACAGCGCCAGCTCGTACGACTCCCGCATCTGGCCGCCACCGCCACCCTCCAGCACGATCCGGCCGAGGTCGTCGTCCATCCGGTTGTCGGATTCGAACTGCCCCACCTGCAACGGCACCCGGTCGCAGGTGGCGTCCCCGATCGCGCCGAACATGATCTGCGGGTCGCGGGCGTAGCCCTGGCGCAGCAGCAGCCCCAGCAACTGCGGGAGCTTGGCCTGGAGAACGCGGGGCACGTGCCCCATCGAGCCGGTCACGTCGAACAGGACCGCGACGGGGGTCGACTGCGGGTGCTCCGCGCTGTCCCGGCTCTCCCGGACCGCGCCGCGCGGGTCCAGCGCCGGGTGCACCACCCGGGCTCCGCTGTCGCTGTAGGAGAAGGCGCTGGTGCCGGTGGCCCGGCGGTAGCGGTCGGCGGCGTCGTACACATCGGTGGACCATGCTCCGCTGCCCATGGCAGCCTCCTTAGGGGTTGAGGGTGAAGGGACGGAAGGTGCGCGGCCCGTAGAGGCGGTGCAGCACCTCGTCCAGTTCGCGTAGCAGCAGCCAGGCGTCGTCGGGGCGGGCCCGCAGGAACCGTTGCCGGCAGCCCCGGGCGAAGTCGAGCAGCCGGCGTGGGGCGTCGCGGTTCAGCAGCCAGGTCATGCAGCGGGTGGCCATGAAGATGTCGGTGCCGGGCCCGCACGGGCCACGGTCGGGCACCTCGGGCGGGTACCAGGTGTCGTGGTCGGGCACCATCGCCGGCACCCGGCCGCCCGGCGCGGTGGAGAAGCACCAGTCGACGAGCACCAGGCCGTGGGCGTCGGGGTCGATGAGCACGTGTGACGGCAGCACCGCACCGTGCACCAGACCCGCGCGGTGGGTCAGGCCGAGGGCGACCAGGAGTCGCCGCCACATCCACGCCACGTCCCGGCCGTCGAGCCCGTCCGGATAGGCGCGCCGCACCTCGACCAGGCTGTGCAGCCCTGTCGCGGTGCCGAGCACGGTGATCCGGCGTTCCGCACCGGTGTCGGCGTCGCGGTGGGTGAAGCTGTCGACCAGCCGGGGGACGTACGGCAGCCAGCGCGGGTCACCCCGTTCGGCGAGCGTGCGCAGGGCGTGCTGCTCGCGCACCATCAGGTCGTTGTCGGCCGCGTCGCGCGGCAACTTGAGCAGCCGGTCCGCACCGACGTCGTACAGGTCGGCGAGGTCGCCGGAGTACGCGGGCCGCCCGCACCGGTAACCGTGCAGCACGGTGACCCGCCGGGCCCGCCAGCGGCTGGTGACCCGGAGGAAGGCGGCGGTGGCGGCGGCCCGGATCCCGGACCGGCCCAGCCGAGCCGGTCCGGGTGCAGGGCGCCGACGAGTTCCCGGTAGCGCCGCTCCGGCGCGTCGCCACCGAACAGTTCGTCGTCGTCACGGGCGGTGGTCACCAGGCGGATCGCCTCGTCGGTGGTCATCGCACCGTCTCCTCGCGCGCCGGGCGCAGCAGCGCCGGGCGCAGCAGCGCCGGGTGCAGCAGCCGCGCGTCACCGGCCCGGTAGAGCCGGGCACGCGGGCCGCCCCGGGTGCCGCCGCGTTCGGTGCTGGCGCCGGTGCTCTCCACGAAGCCCGGCACCGAGAGCACCTTGCGGTGGAAGTTGCCGGCGTGCAGCTGGTGCCCCCAGACCGTCTCGTAGACGGCCCGCAGCTCGCCGATGGTGAACTCGGGTGCGAGGAAGCGGGTGGCCAGCGGGGTGTATTCCAGCTTGGAGCGGGCCCGCTCCAGCCCGTCGGCGACGATCTGGCCGTGGTCGAAGGCGAGCTGCCGGTTGGTCAGCTCGGCGACCGCCACCCAGGCCGCCTCGTCGGCGTCGGTGCCGGCCGTCGCGTCCGGCAGGTCGGGCGCGAAGGCGAGGTGGGCGATCGAGACGATCCGCATCCGGGGATCGCGGTCGGGCGCGCCGTAGGAGGCCAACTGCTCGACGTGGACGCGACGGAGGGGCTCGCCGGCGAGACCGGTTTCCTCGGCCAGCTCTCGCCGGGCGGCGGTCACCAGGTCCTCGTCCGGCCGGACGAAACCACCGGGAAGGGCCCAGAGGCCGGCGTGCGGCTGCTCGCCCCGGCGGATCAGCAGCAGGTGCAGAGCGCCGTCGCGGATGGTCAGGGCGACGACGTCGACGGTGACCGCGACCGCCGGGTAGGCGTGCGGGTCGTAGGCGGCGAGGAAATCCTGCTCGTTCACGTCTGGTAACTCTCATTCTGAGAACATCTCGACTTGAGAATAACCTAGCGGAAAAGACAGGGCCGGGCAAGTGCCCGGCCCCGCTCAGCGGATGGTGCCCACCAGGTGTGGGCGGCCCCGCCGGTCGTGCAGGCTGAAATCCCAGCCCGAATCGAGCGCGGTGGCGCTGAAGGCCACCGTGCCGGGTAGCGGCACCGGCAGCTTGAACGCCACGTCCACCGTGTACGCGTCCGGCAGCCGGCTCTCCAGCGCCGCGATACACCGTGCCTTGCTCCACATGCCGTGCGCGATCGGTCGGGGGAAGCCGAGCAGCCGTGCGCCCAGCCGCGAGGTGTGGATCGGGTTGTGGTCGCCGGAGACCCGCGCGTAGTCCGTACCCACCCGGGGCGTGACCTGCCAGCGGGCGGTGGCGGCCGGCGGTGGGGGCCGCTCACCGTGGTCGCGCCGCTCACCGCCGTCCGGGGTGCGCTGCCGGCCGAGGTACGTCGAGACACCGCGCCACACCTCCTCCCCATCGACCGACCCGACGAGTACGACGTCCACCTGCCGCCCCCGGTCGTGCGGACGCAGATTCTCCGCCCAGGTGGTGAAGTCCAGCCGATCGGTGACGGTGACCGGTCGGCGCACCGTGATCCGGTTGCCGACGTGCACCACCCCGGTCAGCGGGATCGGAAACTCCGGCGCGGTGATCAGACGCAGCGCCAGCGGAAAGCCCAGGACGTGCGGAAAGGTCGCGGGCAGCCGGTCGGCGAGGCGGAACCCGCAGACCCGGTCGTAGTCGGCCAGCCGCTCCGGATCCACCGGCACGCCACTCACCGCCAGTTCCACCGCCGGCACCGTCTCACCGCGCCGCCCACCCAGCCCTGGCACCGCGTTCAGCAACGCCCGCCGGTACAACGGCCCGGCCGCCGGCAACCGGGGCAACTCCACCCGGGCCCGAGCCGCCGGATGCCCGCTCGCCGTCAGGCCGGTCGGGACGCCGCCGCTGGTGCCGGTCGGGCGCGCGCCGGAGGACGTTGACGCCGCCGGATCCGCCGTCGGTGAGACGGTCGGTGCGTCGCCACCACCGGCCGGAACGTGCCCGGACAGGTCGCGGGTCTTCTCCAGGTCCGCGTCGCCTGCCGCGCCGGCGAGCGCGGCAGCCCGGATCTCCGGGGTCAGGATCTCGGTCGGCCCGTCGATCAGCTCGCCGACCGACAGGTCGTCGGCCGGCTCGTCGCCACGTCTACGTCTGGCCATCACGCCCCCAGCAGGCTCTGTCCGCAGACCCGGACCACGTTGCCGCTGACCGCACCGGAGGCCGGCCAGGCGAGCCAGCCGATGGTCTCGGCGACGTCCACCGGCAACCCGCCCTGCGAGAGGCTGTTCATCCGGCGGCCGGCCTCCCGCAGCACCAACGGGATCCGGGCGGTCAGCCGGGTCTCGATGAATCCGGGGGCGACCGCGTTGACGCTGATCTGCCGCTCGCGCAACGCCGGGGCGAGCGCGTCGACCAGCCCGACGACGCCGGCCTTGCTGGTGGCGTAGTTGGTCTGGCCCCGGTTGCCGGCGATCCCGGCGATCGAGGAGACGCCGATGATCCGCCCGCCGGCCGGGATCAGCCCGCGCTCCAGCAGCAGGTCGTTGATCCGCTCCTGGCTGGACAGGTTGACGTCGATGACCTGGTCCCACCGGTCGGCGTCCATCCGGCCGAGGGTCTTGTCCCGGGTGATGCCGGCGTTGTGCACCACCACGTCCACCCGGCCGTGCCGGTTGGCCAGGTGCTCGGCGAGCCGGGCCGGTGCGTCGGCGGCGGTCAGGTCGAGCTGCACGGCACTGCCGCCGATCTCGTTGGCCACCGCGGCCAACTCGTCCCCGGCGGCCGGGACGTCCAGGGCCACCACGGTCGCCCCGTCGCGGGCCAGCACCCGGGCCAACGCCGCACCGATGCCCCGGGCCGCACCGGTGACCAGCACCACCTGCCCGTCGAGAGGGCGGTCCCAGTCGGCCGGAGCGGTGGCCTGGCCAGCGCCGACCCGGATCACCTGTCCCGACACGTACGCCGAACGGCCCGACAGGAGGAACCGCAGGGTCCCCTCCAGGCTGGTCCAGGTCCCCTCGTCGGCGTTGCGCGTGACGTACACCAGCTGTGCGGTGATGCCCCGGCCGAACTCCTTGCCGATGCTGCGGGTCAACCCCTCCAGCGCCCGTTGGGCGGTCGCCTCGCGGGGCGTGCCGCACTCGGCCGGCGGGGTGCCCAGCACGATCACCCGGCCGCTGGGCTGCACCGCCCGGGCCTGCGGGTGGAAGAAGTCGTAGAGCTGGCGCAGTTGGGACGACTCGGTGATGCCGGTAGCGTCGAAGACGAGGGCGGCACTTTCCGGCGTACGACCGGTTGCCGGATCGGGCACGGCGGTGGCCGGGTCGCGCACGCGAGCCCGGCGGCGGCCAGGGCCTTGCCGACCGGTTCGGCGAGCCGCCCGCCGGGGCGGCACCGAGCAGGACCAGCCCGGGCAGAATCGGCTCGCCGGGTGCGTGCCGGCGCAGTCGCGGCGGGTCGGGCAGCCCGAGGCGCTTGACCAGCGCCCGCCCGGCCCCCGACTGGACGAAGCTCGCATACCTGTCGGTCATAGGCGTAGCCTACTGGTGAGTAAGGTGCGGGCAACACTTTCGAGGAGGCGGATCGTGCAAAACGTTCGACGGGTCGCGATCATCGGCGGCAACCGGATCCCCTTCGCCCGCTCCAACTCGCGCTACGCCAGCGCCTCCAACTCCGACATGCTAGGTGCGGCCCTGGACGGGCTGATCGCCCGGTTCGGTCTGGCCGGGCAGCGGGTCGGCGAGGTCGTCGCCGGTGCGGTGCTCAAGCACGCGAAGGACTTCAACCTCACCCGTGAGGTGGTGCTCGGCTCGAAGCTCGACCCGCGCACCCCGGCGTACGACATCCAGCAGGCCTGCGGCACCGGCCTGGAGGCCGTCATCCTGGTCGCCAACAAGATCGCCCTCGGTCAGCTCGACGTCGGCATCGCCGGTGGCGTGGACACCACCTCCGACGCTCCGCTCGCGGTCAACGAGGACATGCGCCGCACGTTGCTCAAGCTGAACTCCGCCCGCAGCCTCGGCGAGCGGCTACGGATCGCCGCGAAACTGCGCCCGGCCCAGCCGTTCCGGCCGGAGATCCCCCGCAACGCCGAGCCGCGTACCGGCCTGTCGATGGGTGAGCACGCCGCGCAGACCGCGCTGCGCTGGAACGTCGACCGGCAGGCGCAGGACGAGTTGGCGCTGCGGTCGCACCAGCGGCTGGCCGCCGCGTACGAGAAGGGCTTCTTCGACGACCTGATGACCCCCTACCTGGGGCTGACCCGCGATCAGAACCTGCGCCCGGACACCACCCTGGAGAAGCTGGGCACGCTGCGGCCGGTCTTCGGCGCCAAGGGGCCGGACGCCGAACGGGCCACCATGACCGCCGGCAACTCGTCGCCGCTGACCGACGGCGCCTCCACCGTGTTGCTGGCCAGCGAGGACTGGGCGCGCGAGCACAACCTGCCGGTGCTGGCCTGGTTCTCCTGGTCCGAGACGGGCGCGGTGGACTTCGTGCACGGCGAGGAGGGGCTGCTGATGGCGCCCGCGTACGCGGTGCCCCGGCTGCTCGACCGGGCCGGGCTCACCCTCCAGGACTTCGACTACTACGAGATCCACGAGGCGTTCGCCTCGCAGGTGCTGGCGACCCTGGCGGCCTGGGAGTCACCGGAGTTCTGCAAGGACCGGCTCGGCCTGGACGCCCCGCTCGGCGCCATCGACACCGACAAGCTCAACGTCAACGGCTCGTCGCTGGCCGCCGGTCACCCGTTCGCCGCCACCGGCGGCCGGATCGTCGCCACCCTGGCCAAACTGCTGGCCGAGAAGGGCAGCGGACGTGGCCTGATCTCCATCTGCGCCGCCGGCGGCCAGGGCGTCACCGCCATCCTGGAGCGATAAGGCCGGGCCGGGAGGTTGGCGGACGGCTCAAAGGTCGATCATCTGCCGGAGTACCCGACGCACGTCGTTGACCTGCTCCGAGCGCAGTCGATACACGGGCCCGCGACCGGTCAGCCGGTTCGCCGACACCGTCCGCACCTGCTCGGTAATCACCCACCCTGCCTTACGGCCCGGTACCTCGATCGCCACCCGGTGTAGCCAGCCGGGTCGCTCCCGGGTCGTCAGAGGCAGCACGCTGACCAATGCGCCTGCGGTCAGATCAAGATGGAAACGGGACGAGACGACCAGGGCCGGACGTTGCCCGGCCTGCTCACGGCCCTCAGTCGGGTCGAAGTCGAGCCACCAGATCTCCCAGGGGCGAACGCGGGTCACTCCTGCTCGTCCCACGGGTCGCTGACGGGCGCGTCGGTCCGGTGCCACCCCTCCGATTCGACCAGATACTCCGCCCAGCCGTCCGGGTCGGCTGCCCGATAGTGATCCATCGCGGCGACTGCCTTGACCCGCCAGTGCTCTTCGAGCAGACGCTTGACCGCTTCGTCGGCGGTCACCCCGCCAAAGTCCTCGGCTGCGACCCGGAGCACCTGCTCCCGCGTCTCCGGACTGACCCGCATCATCGTCGTCATCCATCGAGTATACGTCGCCGTAAACGAACGAGGTGGGGTGACATCACCCCGGTACCCGCCCGGCCACCTGTGCCGCGGGATCGCGAGAATGGCGGGGTGACGACGATCCCTAACGTGCTTGCCAACCGGTACGCCTCGCCCGAGCTGGTCACCCTCTGGTCGCCGGAGGAGAAGATCCGGCTGGAACGACGGCTCTGGCTCGCCGTGCTCCGGGCGCAGCGGGAGCTGGGCGTGCCGGTGCCGGACGGGGTGGTCGAGGCGTACGAGCGGGTGCTCGACGACGTCGACCTCGCCTCGATCGCGGCACGGGAGCGGGTCACCCGGCACGACGTGAAGGCCCGGATCGAGGAGTTCAGCGCGCTCGCCGGGCACGAGCACGTGCACAAGGGGATGACTTCCCGGGACCTCACCGAGAACGTCGAGCAGCTCCAGGTGCGCCGCTCGCTGGAGCTGATCCGGGACCGCGTGGTGGCGACGCTGGCCCGGCTCGCCTGGCACGCCCACGAGTACGCCGACGTGGTGATGGCCGGCCGATCGCACAACGTGGCGGCGCAGGCCACCACGCTGGGCAAGCGCTTCGCGTCGGCCGCCGAGGAGCTGCTGATCGCGTACGAGCGGCTGGAGGACCTGATCGTCCGGTACCCGTTGCGGGGGATCAAGGGGCCGGTGGGCACAGCCGCCGACCAGCTCGATCTCTTCGATGGCGACGCGGCGAAGGTGGCCGAGCTGGAGCACCGGGTCGCCGAGCACCTCGGCTTCAGTCGGGTGCTGGGCAGCGTCGGGCAGGTCTACCCGCGTTCGCTCGACTTCGACGTGCTCTCCGCGCTGGCTCAGGTGGCCGCGGCACCGTCGTCGCTGGCCACCACGATCCGGTTGATGGTCGGTCAGGAGCTGGCCACCGAGGGCTTCAAGCCCGGCCAGGTCGGTTCCAGCGCGATGCCGCACAAGATGAACACCCGCTCGTCGGAGCGGGTCAACGGCTTCGCGGTGATCATCCGGGGCTACCTGTCGATGGTCGGCGAGCTGGCCGGTGACCAGTGGAACGAGGGTGACGTCTCCTGCTCGGTGGTGCGCCGGGTGGCCCTGCCGGACGCGTTCTTCGCCGCCGACGGGCTGTTCCAGACGTTCCTGACCGTGCTCGACGAGTTCGGCGCGTACCCGGCGGTGATCAACCGGGAGTTGGAGCGGTTCCTGCCGTTCCTGGCCACCACGAAGATCCTGGTGGCGGCGGTGCGCCGGGGCGTGGGTCGGGAGACCGCCCACGAGGCGATCAAGGAGCACGCGGTCGCGGTCGCCCTGGCCATGCGCGAGCAGGGCACCCCCGACAACGACCTCTTCGACCGTCTGGCCGCCGACCCTCGCCTGGGCCTGTCCCGCCCCGAGATCGACGCCCTGGTGGCCGACCGTGCCGCCTTCGTAGGCGCCACCCCCGCCCAGATCCAGGCAGTCACCGCACGAATCACCAAAATCGTCGAGTCCCACCCCCAGGCCGCCACCTACTCCCCACCCCCCATCCTCTAACTCGGCGCCCCGGGGACATCTCTCGTTGATCATGAAGTTGTTGTCGCGCCACGCCGGGCGGGATGGCAACAACTTCATGATCGACGCGGCTGAGGCGGGGTGGGGTTAGTCGCGGGTGGGGGTTTCGGGGGCGGTGCCGAGGGTGGGGGCGCTGGGGGGCTCGGCGATCTTGCCAGGTTCCTCGGCGAAGGCTGGTTCCTGGGCGGTCTCGGCAGCCACCAGGGGCTGGTCGGGGGGCATCACGTCGGGGACCTTGGGGACCACGATGACGGCCGTGCCGTAGGCGCAGATCTCCATCCACATCTCGCCGCAGTCGCGACTGTCGAACCGCATCCCCACCACCGCGTTCGCGCCGAGCCGCCGGGCCTCCTCGCCGAGGCGGGCCACCGAGTCGGTACGCCAGCGGGTGAGGTTGTCCGGCGCCATCGGGTCGTACGCGCCACCGCGCAGGTTCTTCACCCCTTCGCGGTACGGGTTACGGGTTCTGGCCATGGAGGAGACCACCTCGCCGAGGATCTGGCGGATCTCGTAGCCGGGAAGTTGATCCGTCGTCACGACCAGCACGATTCCGATGCTGGCAGGCCCGGGTGCGGTACATCGTGAGCCTTGTTCACCTGCCCGGATGCTGAAAAACCGCGCGGCGCGGACGGCAGGCGCAGGGCCCACCATCCGCGCCGCCACGGGCGCTAACGCGTCAGACGCCGGAAACGGACCGGATCCAGGCACGGTTGTACGCGACGCTGCCGTAGTTCTGGATGCTCTGGCCGTCGGCGGTGGAGGCCACCCCGACCTGCTGGCCGTTGTAGAACTGCGGGCCGCCCGAGTCGCCACGCCAGGCGTTGCCGTTGATCCGGGTGCTCCGGATCGCCTGCCCGCCGTACGCGTCACTCACGTTCGTGCTGGTGACCCGGACGCTCGCGGTCTTGAGCTGGCTCGACGCCGAGCAGCCGCTGTAGCAGGTCATGCCCCAGCCGTAGATCGAGTTGGTCGAGTTGACCGGCGGGTTGCTTGAGGCCAGCGTGACGTAGCTGGTGCTCACCGAGCTGGACAGGCGCATCAGGGCCAGGTCGTACCGGCCGTAGGTGGCGCTGACCGTGCGGGTGACACCACCGGAGGAGCGGTAGACGCTGCCCACCCGGACCGACATCGAGCCGCCGAGGCAGTGCCGAGCGGTGAGGACCCACTGCGGGGCGATGATCGTGCCGGAGCAGGTGAACGAGCCGTTGCTGAAGACCGCGGCGGCCCACGGCGCCGAGGAGACGGTGCCGCCGCCGATGATGAGGGGAGCGACGGGTGAGGCGACGGCGCCTGAACTGGCGCCCATCACCGCGGCCATGGCGGTGGCGAGGACCGCGATCAGGGATCGGATGCGCATGGGACTCCTTCGGGGTTCCCAGGACCCGGGTTCACCGGGCCGGCCTGCGGCGACGGACGGGGGTGATCCGCCACCGCGACGTCGTTACATCGACGTCTGACGATGTACCGTAGGGCCCGGTGAGGTGTTTCACAAGAGGTTCATTGAAACAAGGTGATGTGACAGCTCGATTTCCCGTCGCCAGGCCACCCGCGATCGATCGGTGGCGGGCAACGAAGCCGTATCGGGATCGCAACGAACCCGTATCGGTCCCGATCGGTCCGTGCGGCTAGGGTCGAGCGGCACTCCAGCGGCGTCCGGCCGGTGCGTCCGGTGCGGCATCTGCCAGGTAGGCTGGCTGCGCTCGCCCGTTGTGGGTCGGCACCCAACTGCGTACACAGTCAGGAGTGCCCAGTGCCTCGCGTCGTCGTCGACGTCATGCTCAAGCCCGAGATCCTCGATCCTCAGGGCCAGGCCGTCGCAAACGCGCTGCCCCGGCTCGGCGTCAACGACGTCGCCTCGGTACGGATCGGCAGGCGGATCGAGATCGACTTTACCGGTGAACCGGACCTGGACCGGGCCCGGGAGATCGCCGACAAGCTGCTCGCCAACCCGGTCATCGAGGACTTCACGGTCCATCTGGTCGAGACCGACGAGCCCGCGGAAGCCCGGCCGTGACCGCCCGGGTCGGTGTGGTGACGTTCCCCGGCTCGCTCGACGACGGGGACGCCGCCCGGGCCGTACGGATCGCCGGCGCCGAACCGGTCCGTCTCTGGCACGGCGAGGCGGAGCTGCACGGGGTGGACGCCGTCGTCCTGCCCGGCGGCTTCTCCTACGGTGACTACCTGCGCTGCGGCGCCATCGCCCGGTTCGCGCCGGTGATGGAGAAGATCATCGACGCGGCCGGTGGTGGCCTGCCCGTGCTGGGCATCTGCAACGGCTTCCAGATCCTCTGCGAGGCGCACCTGCTGCCCGGGGCGCTCACCCGCAACCAGCACCTGCACTTCCGCAACCGCGACCAGATCCTGCGCATCGAGGCGACCGGCACCGCCTGGACGAACACGTTCCAGCCGGGCCAGGAGGTGCTGATCCCGGTCAAGAACGGCGAGGGCTGCTACGTCGCCGACCCGGCGACGTTGGACCAGCTGGAGGCCGAGGGCCGGGTCGTCGCCCGTTACGTCGGCGGCAACCCCAACGGATCGCAGCGCGACATCGCCGCGATCACCAACCAGGCCGGCAACGTGGTCGGCATCATGCCGCATCCCGAGCACGCGGTGGAGGCGCTCACCGGCCCCTCCCTCGACGGTCTCGGCTTCTTCACCTCGGTGCTCAAGCACCTGGTGGGGGCGCCGGCGTGACCGTGCGCGGCGGGATCATCGGTCGGCTCACCCGCCCGTCGGGCGGCGAGCGCAACAAGGAGACGTCATGACCACGCACCCGGACCCGGTGCGGGAGAACCCGGAGGCGGTGCCGGCCCAGCCGGTCGCTCCGGCCCGGCACGCCGCTGTCCCGGCGGCCACCGACTGGGCCCACGGGGTGGACACCGTGCCGCGCGCCGCGGGCACCCCGGAGGAACTTCAGCCGTACACCGAGCTGGGGCTCGCCGATGACGAGTACGACCGCATCCGGCACATCCTGGGCCGCCGGCCGACCCAGTCCGAGCTGGCGATGTACTCGATCATGTGGAGCGAGCACTGCTCCTACAAGTCCAGCAAGGTGCATCTGCGGCAGTTCGGGGAGAAGGCCCCGCCGAGCGACCGGATGCTCGCCGGCATCGGGGAGAACGCCGGGGTCGTGCGGATCTCCGACGAACTCGCGGTGACCTTCAAGGTCGAGTCGCACAACCACCCGAGCTTCGTCGAGCCGTACCAGGGCGCGGCGACCGGTGTCGGCGGCATCGTCCGCGACATCCTGGCGATGGGCGCCCGTCCGGTGGCGGTGATGGACCCGCTGCGCTTCGGCGCCGCGGACCACCCCGACACCGCCCGGGTGCTCCCCGGCGTGGTCGCCGGTGTCGGCGGCTACGGCAACTGTCTCGGTCTGCCCAACATCGGTGGCGAGGTGGTCTTCGACCCCTGCTACCAGGGCAACCCCCTGGTCAACGCGCTCTGCCTGGGCGTGCTGCCGGTCGACCGGCTGCAGAAGAAGGACGCCACCGGCCCCGGCAACGTGGTGGTGCTGATGGGCGCCAAGACCGGCCGGGACGGCATCGGCGGCGTCTCGGTGCTGGCCAGCGCCACCTTCACCGAAGGCAGCGAGCAGCGTCGCCCGTCCGTGCAGGTGGGCGACCCGTTCATGGAGAAGCTGCTGATCGAGGCGTGCCTGGAGTTGTACGACGCCGAACTGGTCGTCGGCATCCAGGACCTCGGCGGTGCCGGCCTGACCTGCGCCCTGACCGAGACGGCCGCCTCCGCCGGCACCGGCATGCGGGTGTGGCTGGAGCGGGTGCCGCTGCGTGAGCCCTCGATGGAGCCGCACGAGATCCTGGCCAGCGAGTCCCAGGAGCGGATGCTGCTGGTCGTCGCGCCGGAGAAGCTTGAGGCGGTGCTCAAGACCGCCGAGAAGTGGGGCGTCTGGGCCACCGCGATCGGCGAGGTCACCGCGCCCGAGTCGGACGGTTCACCGGGCCGGCTGCACATCACCTGGCGGGACCACCTGGTGGTGGATGTGCCGCCGGGCTCGCTCGTGGACGACGGGCCGGTCTACGCCCGGCCGATGCGCGAGCCGGCGGACCTGATCCTGCTCCAGGCCGACCGGGCCGAGACGCTGCCCCGGCCGGGCGACCCGGACACGCTGCGCGAGACCGTGCTGCGGATGATCGCCTCACCCAACCTCTGCGACAAGACCTGGGTCACCGAGCAGTACGACCGCTACGTGCTGGGCAACACCGTGCTCGCCCAGCCGGAGGACTCGGGTGTGATCCGCATCGACGAGCGCACCGGGCTGGGCGTGGCGCTGTCCGTGGACGGCAACGGCCGGCACGCCCGGCTCGACCCGTACCAGGGCGCCAAGTTGGCGTTGGCCGAGGCGTACCGGAACGTGGCGGTGACCGGCGCGACGCCGATCGCGGTCACCGACTGCCTGAACTTCGGCTCGCCCGAGGACCCGGGCGTGATGTGGCAGTTCGCCGAGGCCGTACGCGGCCTGGCCGACGGCTGCGCCGAGCTGGGCATCCCGGTGACCGGCGGCAACGTCAGCTTCTACAACCAGACCGGGGCGGCGGCCATCCACCCGACGCCGGTCGTCGGCGTGCTCGGGGTGCTGGAGAACGTGGCCGACCGGGTGGCGTCGGGCTTCGTCCCGCGCGCCGGTGCCGATCACGACCAGCTCTTCCTGCTCGGCGAGACGCACGTGGAGCTCTCCGGCTCGGAGTGGGCCTGGGTCGTCCACCAGCACCTCGGTGGCGTACCCCCGCACGTCGACCTGGCCCGCGAGAAGCAGCTCGCCGGCCTGCTGGCCGACGCGGCCCGGGTCGGGCACCTCAGCTCCGCGCACGACCTCTCCGACGGTGGTCTCGCGCAGAGCCTGGTGGAGTCCTGCCTGCGCCATGGCGTCGGGGCGCGGATCGCGGTGCCGGAGCGTTTCGAGGGCACCTCGATGCCGTTCGTCTTCCTGTTCAGCGAGTCGGCCGGCCGGGTGCTCGTCTCGGTGCCGCGCGGTCACGAGAAGGCGTTCACCGCGCTCTGCGGTGAGCACGGCGTGCCGTGGGAGCTGATCGGCGTCACCGACCCGACGGCCGGCGCGCTGGAGGTGCACGGCCAGTTCCGGATCGGCCTGGACGAGCTGCGCGAGGCGTACACCGGCACCCTGCCGGCGCTGTTCGGCGGCGTGCAGCCGTTCGAGGTGACCGCTCCGGCGGTTGCCGACGTCGTCACCGACGAACCGGTCGGTGCGGTCGACCCGGCCGCCGACTCCGACACCGCGTCGGGGTCGACCCGGCCGGCACCACGACGACCGGTGCCGAGCAGGCGACCGACGAGCCGACACCGGCCGTACCGGCGTCGGCCGAGGCCGCGCCGTCGGTGGACCCGACCGAGGAGGCGGCCGACCGGCCGGCCGAGCGGGCCACTCCGCCGGTGCGTACCGGTCGCGTCGCGGCAACCCCGCCGTCGACCGGGGTCGCCGGTCCGGCTGACTCGGCGGGCAGCCACGAGGCATCCGGGGCGGACGCTCCGCAGCACGGTGACACCGAGCAGCCCCCGCGCCCGACGAGCGCTGAGGCGCTGGCCGCGGCCGTATCCGCCCAACCGGGATCGGGGTCCGGTTCGACTGGGGCCTGGCGGGTGCGGCCGAACTCGGCCGGGTCTGCGCCGCGCTGGTGGTGGTGGACGTGTTGTCGTTCACCACCACCGTCGAGGTGGCGGTGGGTCGGGGATGCGCGTGCATCCGTTCCCCTGGGGTGAGCAGGCCGCCGCGTACGCCCGCCGGGTCGGCGCGGTCGCCGCGACCGGCCGCCGGCAGGTCACCCGTGACCATCCGTGGTCGCTGTCGCCGGCCGCGCTGAGCCGGGCTCCGGTGGTGACCGACCTGGTGCTGCCGTCGCCGAACGGATCGGCGATCAGCGCCGCCGCCAGCGCCACCGGGCTACCGGTGGTCGCGGCCAACCTGCGCAACGCCCGCGCCGTCGGGCGTTGGCTTACCAGCCGGGGGTACGGCTCGACTGCCGCCCCCATTGGCGTGGTGGCTGCCGGTGAACGGTGGCCGGACGGATCGCTGCGCCCGTCGGTGGAGGACCAGCTGGGCGCGGCCAGCGTGCTGGATGCCCTCTCCGGGGCGCCCGGCGGGCTCTCGGTGGAGGCGGCCACGGCACTGGCCGCGTTGGCCAGCATCCCCGACGTACCGGCGGCGATCCGCGGCTGTGTCTCCGGCCGAGAGCTGATCGAGGGCGGCTTCGCCGAGGATGTCGAGATCGCGGTACGCCTCGGCACCTCCGACGTCATCCCACTGCTGCGGCAGGGCGTCTTTTCCGCCGCCTGACCGCCCGCGGTGCCCGGCGCTAGTCGTCGAGCCAGTCCAAGCGGCGGCCGCCACGGTCCTGGGGTGCGCCGTCGGGTCGCCCGCGGCCGGCCTGTGCCGGGTCGCCGTAGCCACCCTGGCCGTAGCCACCCTGGTCATAGCCTTCGTCGTAGCCACCACGTTGGCGTGGGGGCTCCTGGCCGTACCCGCCGCTGGCCTGGCCGCCGCCGTAACCACCCTGGTCGTACCCACCACGTGACGGTGCGTCCTGGCCGTATGCGCCGCCGTAGCCACCCTGCTCGTAGGCGCCGTCGTAGCTGGTGTTGTCGTAGCCACCGCGTTGGTGCCCGGCATCCTGGCCGTAGCCGCCGGCCGGCTGGTCGTATCCACCATTCGGCGACGCGCCGTAGCCGCCACCCGACTGACCCGCAGCGTAGCCCCGGTTCGGGTCGGCCTGACCGTAGCCGCCGCCCGGCTCACCCTCGCCGTAGCCGCGAGTCGCGTCGCTCTGGCCGTACCCGCCCGACTCGCCGTGCCGGTAACCCCGCGTCGGGTCGCTCTGGCCGTAGCCGCCGGTGGGCTCGTTGCGGCCGTAGTCGCCGCCGGCCTCGCTCCGCCCGTAGCCGCCCGACTCGGTCTGGCCGTAGCCCGGCCCGCCGGCGTCCGGCTGGTACATCCCGGTGGCGTACGGGTCGGCGGGAGCCGGGTAGGCCGTTTCCTCACCCTGGTAGCGGCCGGTCGGCTCGTCGTACCGCTCGCCGTAGCCGCCACCCGCCGGGGGATAGTCCGGGCCGGCGTTGCCGGCACCGTAGTCGCGGCTGCCGTAGCCGCTGCCGGACGACGGGCTGTTGCCGTAGCTGCTGCCGGAGGCCGGGGCGTTGCCGTAGCCGCTGCCCGACGAGGGGGCATTGCCGTAGCCGCCGCCGGACGAGGGGGCGTTGCCGTAGCCCGCAGCGCCGTAACCGCCCGGCTCGTCGCCGTAGCCGCCGGCACCGGACCAGCCACCCGGTCCGCTCGCCGCGCCGTAGGGCTGCGGCGGTGCGCCGTAGGGGTCCGGCGGGACATCGTCGACCACCGGCTGGTGCATCATCGTCGGCGCGTTGGCCAACCCGGGACCGCCGACCATCGTCGGGTCCGGTGCGGCACCGACCCGGTTCACCACCCGGGTCTGGTCGTCCGCGCCGGCGAACGAGCCACGGGCGGCCGGGACCGCGCCGGCCGGAGCACCGGCGGGCACGTCACCGTCCGGCTCGCCGTCCTCGTTCTCCTTGCGCTTCATCCACAGCAGCACGATCGTGCCGACACCGACGGCCACGAAGAGACCACCCAGCAGGATGAGCAGCCAGTTGCCGAAACCGCCGGAGTCCTCGTTGGAGGCCGCGGCCTGGGCGGCGGCGCTCTCGGCCGCGGTCTCCTCGTCCTCGCCGAGTTCGTCCTCGAACGGGTCCTCGGTCGGCACCGCCGACTCGCTGGCCGACGGGCTGGCGCTCGGGCTCTCCGAGGCCGCCGCGATCGGGAGGGTGATCCGCCGACCGGTGATGCTCTGCCCGGCGTTGGCGGTGAAGCTCGCCACGGCGTTCTTGTTGTCGGCGCTCGCGCCGATGTCGATCCGCCCGGGCGCGATCGGGTTGTCGCTGCTGCCGGTGAACCGGAAGTTGCCGTCGCCGTTGGTGGTGGTGTCCCGCTGCTTTCCGGCACTGTCCTTGAGCAGGACGTACGCGTTCGGCACCGCCTCGCCGCCCTGGTTGACGACCTTGCCGGAGATCGACCGCACCGTCTGCGGCGCCTGCGTCGTCGGCGGCGGTGGCGGTGCCTGCTCACCACGGACGGTTAGCTGAAGGTTGGCGGTGTCGGGCTCGGAGTTGTCCGGTTCTACCTGCACGGTGACGCCACTGGAGCCATTCCGGGCGTTGTCGTTGGCCCGCAGCGTCAGTAGTTGTGTTTTCGGCGCTGGCCCGTTGAACTCGATGCTTCCGCAGCCCCTGGCGCAGCTCACGCCAGATGGAAGCCCGGTCAGACTGATCTCTGCGCTGGTGTCATCCTCGCCTGGGGTGATCTGCAAGGTCACCGTGGCGTCGCTTCCGGCATTGACGGTCACCGAGCCGGGCACGACGTTGACGGAAGCGGCGGAGGCGGGTGTGGCTGGGACGGCGAGCAGGGCACCGATCATCAGCGCCACGACCACACCGGCCCGCTTGTGCCAGGCTCGTCGGTGTGTTGACACGTCCACCGCCTTCCGGACTGACCTCCCCTGTCCGGCGGGTGCCGGGCGGGGGAATATCACGGTACGAATACGCCGTCGGCAACTATGCCTTGTCCGGCCGGATCGGCGCGACCCAGGGCCAGCGTGACGGCCGGCGCGGTCACGCCGTATCGTCCCGTCGTGTCCTCTCCGTACATAAAGTCCGCCTCGGTCGCGGCGGCACTGTCGGCGCTCGATGAGGGGCGTACACCTGAACGGTCGGTGCTCCGCGAGGCGGTCAGGGCCCTGTTGACCCTCCTCGCGGACGGTGCCCCCGGCCGATCGGTGGAGGTGCGAGTCCCACCTTACGGTGCAGTTCAGTGCGTTCCGGGGCCGCGACACACCCGCGGTACTCCGCCGAACACGGTGGAGATGGATCCGGAAACCTGGCTCGGTTTGGCGACGGGACGACTCGACTGGGTGCGGGCGGTCACGGAGGGTCGCGTAAAGGCGAGTGGTGCTCGCGCGGACCTGTCCGCGTATCTGCCCCTCGAACTGCGGTGACGGCTGAGACTGGATGACACAGAGCGCCGATAATGTGACTGTATGTGGCGACATGGATTCGCGTACACTGTCAGGCGACGACAGTGTGGTCCCCGGCCGAGAGGTGCGGAGCAACCCCCGTGGTTCCGCCAGGCCAGTCCAGACCAGCAAGAGGGAGCGGCAGGTGCCCCGAGGCGACGGCCGGCTGAGCCACGACCTTGATCCCCAGCGACCCGGCCCCCAGGACGCGTGTGGTGTCTTCGGCGTCTGGGCCCCGGGGGAGGAGGTCGCCAACCTGACCTACTTCGGGCTGTACGCGTTGCAGCACCGGGGGCAGGAGGCGGCCGGGATAGCGGTCAGCGACGGCTCCGGCGTGGTGGTCTACAAGGATCTCGGCCTGGTGGCCCAGGTCTTCGACGAGCCGACGCTGGCCAGCCTGCGTGGTCACGTCGCGATCGGGCACGCGCGTTACTCCACCACCGGCGCGTCGACCTGGGAGAACGCCCAGCCGACCATCCGGGCGACCAGTTCGGGCACCACCATCGCGCTGGCGCACAACGGAAACCTGGTCAACACCGCCGAGTTGCAGCGCGAGGTGGCCGAGCGCGGCCTGGGCACCGACGGTTCGACGAACGACACCTCGTTGGTCACCATGCTGCTGGCCAGCCGGCCGGATCTCTCCGTCGAGGCTGCCGCGCTGGAGGTGTTGCCGCGACTGCGGGGCGCGTTCAGCTTCGTCTTCATGGACGAGTCGACCCTTTATGCCGCGCGCGACCCGCACGGCGTGCGTCCGCTGGTGCTGGGCCGACTGGAGCGCGGCTGGGTGGTGGCCAGCGAGACCGCCGCGCTGGACATCGTCGGTGCCAGCGTGGTCCGCGAGGTCGAGCCGGGCGAGCTGATCGCGATCGACGCGGAGGGGCTGCGGTCCACCAGGTTCGCCGCCCCCGAGCCCAAGGGCTGCCTCTTCGAGTACGTCTACATCGCCCGCCCGGACGCCACCATCGCCGGCCGCAACGTGCACGCCGCCCGGGTGCAGATCGGGCGGCAACTGGCCAAGGAACACCCGGTCGACGCCGACCTGGTGATCCCGGTGCCCGAGTCGGGCACGCCGGCGGCGATCGGCTACGCCGAGGGATCCGGCATCACCTACGGTGCCGGCCTGGTGAAGAATCCCTACGTCGGCCGCACCTTCATCCAGCCGTCGCAGACGCTGCGCCAGCTCGGCATCCGACTCAAGCTCAACCCCCTACGCGAGAACGTACGGGGCAAGCGTCTGGTCGTGGTCGACGACTCCATCGTCCGCGGCAACACCCAGCGCGCGATCGTGCGGATGCTGCGCGAGGCCGGCGCGGTGGAGGTGCACGTACGCATCTCCTCGCCGCCGGTCTCCTGGCCGTGCTTCTACGGCATCGACTTCGCCACCCGTGCCGAACTGCTCGCCAACGGCCTCGACAACGACGGCATCCGGCGCTCGATCGGCGCGGACACGCTGGGCTACGTCTCGTTGTCCGGCCTGATCGCCGCGACCGAGCAGCCCAAGACCCGACTCTGCCGCGCCTGCTTCGACGGGGAGTACCCGATCGAACTGCCGGTCGGCAACCTGATCGGCAAGCACGTGCTCGAAGGAATCGGCCGCCGGGTCGCCAACCACTCGGCCGACGAGATCGGATCCGCCGAGCAACTCGTCCCGCAACTCGACAACTTCGGCAACCGCCAACCGTCGGCGACCACAAACCGCCCGTAGCACCACCCGGCTGCGGCGCCGGTCACCGTCGACGCGACAGCCGAGAACCACAAAGGGGAGAACCGTGACGCACGTGTCCGAGCGCAGCGGCGCAGGAGGCAGCCCGAGCGGCGCTGGCGGGGACCGTCAGCCCTGGACGGCCGGTTCCGGCCGTCCGGCGCGCAAACGCGCGGTCTCGTACGCGGACGCCGGGGTGTCCATCGAGGCCGGTGACCGTGCCGTGGAGCTGCTCAAGTCGAAGGTGAAGCAGACCCGCCGGCCGGAGGTGATGGGTGACCTCGGCGGTTTCGCCGGCCTGTTCCGGCTGGACACCACGAAGTACAAGCACCCGATCCTGGCCTCCTCCACCGACGGCGTCGGCACCAAACTGGTGATCGCCCAGCAGATGGACATCCACGACACGGTCGGCATCGACCTCGTCGCGATGGTCGTCGACGACCTGGTCGCCTGCGGTGCGGAGCCGCTGTTCCTGCTCGACTACATCGCCACCGGCGAGGTCGTGCCGGACAAGGTCGCCGAGATCGGCGCCGGCATCGCCGACGGCTGCCGGTACGCGGGCTGCGCGCTGCTGGGTGGGGAGACCGCCGAGCACCCGGGTGTGCTGCGCCCCGACGAGTACGACATCTCCGCCACCGGTGTCGGTGTGGTGGAGGAGAGCGAGATCCTCAGCTCCGAGCGGGTCGAGGTGGGCGACGTGGTGATCGCGATGCGGTCGTCGGGCCTGCACTCGAACGGTTACTCCCTGGTCCGGCACGTCCTGCTCGGTGCCGGCCGGATGCGACTGGACGTGGTGATCGACGACTTCGGCCGCCAGCGCACCCTCGGCGAGGAACTGCTCACCCCCACCAAGATCTACGCGCAGGACTGCCTCAAGCTGATCGCCGAGGCCGAGGTACGGGCCCTGGCCCACGTCACCGGCGGTGGCATTCCCGGCAACCTGGTGCGGATCCTGCCGGAACACGTGGACGCCGTGGTCAACCGGTCGACGTGGAAGCCGCAGCCGGTCTTCGACCTGGTCCAGTCCAAGGGCCGGATCGAGGACCCGGAGATGGAGGCGACCTTCAACATGGGCGTCGGCATGTTCGCCATCGTGTCGGCGGAGGACGCCGACCGGGCGCTGGCCACGCTCACCGGACGGGGCGTCGACGCCTGGCAGGTCGGCGAGATCATCGAGGGCACCGGTGAGGTGCGGATGGTCGGCCAGCACACCCGAGGATGATGACTTTGCGCTGATCGTCCGACCACCTGATCAGGGCTTCACCCGAGTGGCCGTCGCCGCCTAGCCTGAAGGGCACCCTCGAGAGCTGTGGGGCGGGCCCAGGCCGGGTCGCGCCCGGCAGCCCAAGACCGCTACGGAGGAGGGCGATGGCTGCGCGGGGACGGTCATTGGGCGGGATGCGGGGCCTGGCCACCGTCCCGTCGTATGTCGTGATGCAGCCCACCACCCTCTGCAATCTCGACTGCGCGTACTGCTACCTGCCGTTTCGGGCGGCGGACCGGCAGATGCCGGTGGCGGTGGCCGAGGCGGTGGCCGCCTCGGTGAACCGGTGGGCGGCCACCGACCGGTTCTCGGTGGTGTGGCACGGCGGGGAGCCGCTGGCCGCCGGCCGGGAGCGGCTGGCGGCGTTGATGGCACCCTTCGGGCCCGAGGTGGAGCACCACGTCCAGACCAACGCCACCCTGATCGACGACGCCTGGTGCGAGTTCTTCGCCCGGCACCGGATGCGGGTGAGCGTGAGCGTGGACGGGCCTCGGGAACGCAACGGTGAGCGGGTCACCCGGGCGGGTCGGCCGGCGTACGACCGGATCGTCCGCGGGGTGGCCGCGTTGCGTCGGCACGGGCTGCCGTTCTCGGCGCTCGCGGTGGTGAACGACCCGTCCCCCGGCCGGGCCACCGAACTGTACGACTACTTCCTCGACCTCGGTTGTGAGGTGCTCGGCGTCAACATCGAGGAGACCGAGGGCGTCAACACCCGGGACAACGCCCATGCCGCCCCGGCCGTGACCGGGTTCTGGGCCGAGCTGGTCTCGGCCTGGCGGCGGGATCCCCGGATCCACCTGCGGGAGGTGGAGTGGTCGTTGCGGTACGCCGCGGCGGTGCTGGACGGTACGGCGGACGACCTGCTGCCCGGCCGGCTCGACCCGATACCGACCGTGGCGTACGACGGCTCGGTCGTGGTGCTCTCGCCCGAACTGGCTGGTTTCACCGATTCCCGCTACGGCGACTTCTCCAGCGGAAGCGTGCTCACCACCCCGTTGCACACCATCCTGGCCGCGGCGGAGCGCACAACCTGGGTCGGTGAGTTCATCGACGGCGTGGAGGCGTGTCGCTCCTCCTGCCCGTACTTCGGCTTCTGTGGCGGAGGCCACGCGGCGAACCGCTACTTCGAGCTGGGGCGTTTTGACGGTACGGAGACCGAGCACTGCCGCAACAGCAAGATCCGCCTACTGGAGGGAGTGTTGGAGCATGCCCGAGACCACCAGTCACCGGGAGCCTGAGACCGCGACGGGAGACGAGCCCGACCGGGTCGCCGACCGGGTGCGGGCGGTCGCTGCCGGACTCAACGCCCTGCTCCACGAGGCCGAGGTCGCGCGTCGACTACGGGCGGAGGTGGCCGGTGGCGACGGAGCCAGTGCGGTCTGCGCCTGGAACCACTTCGAGAACATCCCGACGTTCTACAACTGGAACAACCGTCCCCGCTGACCCGTCGGTGCCGAGGGCCCGCCACGCCGCCGGAACAGCATCCGGCCATGGTGGGCCCTCGACTCGTCGGGTGCTGCACGCCGCCGCCTAGCGGGCACATGCGTGAGCACGCGGGGAGTCACCGCGTGCTCAGATGTGACCGGGGGTCAGCGGGTCGGACGGACCCAGTTGTCCGGGTCGTCGTCGGAGTGGTCCTCGTCATCGTCGACGTACTCTTTGTAGTCGTCGTCGAAGTTGCGGTCCGACTTGCCGCTGCCGCCGAGTTCTCGCTGCAAGGCGGCGAGGTCGGTGTTCGGGGAGTGGTACTTCAGCTCCCGGGCCACCTTTGTCTGCTTGGCCTTAGCACGGCCGCGCCCCATGGCTCGACCCCCTCGCACAGAATGCGGGGCAGCCCGAAGGCGGGCCCCGATGACGTCAGGCATCTCTCGTGGCTCTTACGGTACATGGGGATGCCACCGTTCGGCACCTCGGGTTACCTACGACCGCGACCGCGCGTTGCGGTTGTCAGGACGTCACCCAGTGTACCCGGTAAGGAGCGATACTGGGATCGGCCGTGACATGAGGGCAAATCTCCACGAACACGTCGTATGTTCAGATTAGCCGGCCAGGGTGTCGGGGGCGGGACCACCGGGCCCCGCCCCGACGGCGTGTCGTCAGCGCAGATGAATCGCGCGCAGTCGGCCGATCTCGGCCATCCGCCGCTCGGCCAGCCGGTCCGCCGCCACGGCCGGCGGCACGCCGTCGGTGTCGGCGAGGCGGAGGATCTCCCGCGTGGTGTCGTAGATCCGGGTGGCCCGCAACTTGGCCCGCTCGAAGTCGAAGCCCTCGATCTCGTCCGCGACCTGGATCACACCGCCGGCATTCACCACGTAGTCGGGCGCGTAGAGGATGCCCCGGTCGGCGAGCAGCTTCTCCACGCCGGAGTGGGCGAGCTGGTTGTTGGCCGCCCCGGCGACGACCTTGGCCCGCAGCGCCGCCACCGTGTCGTCGTCCAGCGCGCCGCCGAGGGCGCACGGGGCGTACACGTCGATGTCGGCGGCGACCAGGGCGGTAGCGTCGTCGACGAGGTGGACCTCGGGGTGGGTGGTGCGTGCCCAGTCCAGGGCCCGCGGGTTCACGTCGGTGGCGACCACCTCGGCGCCGTCCTCCGACAGGTGACCGACGAGGTACTTGCCGACCTTGCCCAGCCCGGCGACGCCGACCCGCCGACCGCGCAGCGTCGGCACGCCCCAGACGTGCTCGGCCGCCGCCCGCATGCCCTGGAAGACGCCCCAGGCGGTGAGGATCGAGGAGTCACCCGCGCCGCCGTGTTCGACGCTGCGGCCGGTGACGTACCGGGTCTCCCGGGCGATCACGTCCATGTCCGGCACGTAGGTGCCGACGTCGCAGGCGGTGTAGTAACGACCGCCGAGGGACTCCACGAAGCGGCCGTAGGCGCGCAGCAGCGCCTCGCTCTTGACCTGCTCGGGGTCGCCCCAGATGACCGCCTTGCCGCCGCCCAGGTCCAGGCCGGCGAGGGCGTTCTTGTACGCCATGCCGCGGGAGAGGTCGAGCACGTCGGCGAGCGCGGCCTCTTCGCTGTCGTACGGGTAGAACCGGGTGCCGCCGAGCGCGGGACCCAGCGCGGTGGAGTAGATGCCGATGATCGCCTTCAGGCCGGTCTGCTTGTCCTGGCAGAACACGACCTGTTCGTGACCCGTGGCCTCCGGGTCGTCCGTGGTGGCGAATACGCCCATGACTGGCTCCTGTGTCGGCGGGCGCCCTCGTGAGGCGCGGACCTGGTCAGCCGGCGGGGATGCTGCCGGTGCTGCGAGCCTAGTATCGGCGGGCGTCGCGCCGTACCCCAGTGGTCGCCGTCCCGCCCCTCGGGCGGCCCGTCCCGGCCCCACCTCCGCCGCGGACGAGGCGGCGCGCAGCGCTTTGCCCGGGTTGCTCCTGCGCCGCGCCAGGTCGCCCGGTGACGCCGAGCAACGCTCGGCTTGCCGTTCGTGGGAGGATCGCGCCGTGCCGTCGCTCTTCGCTTCATACCTGCGCGTGTACGAGCCGCTGACCGCCTTCGACCGGGACCGCCAGTCCTACTGGCGGCGCTACGTCGAGCAGGGGCGGGCCGTGGCGCCGGTCGAGGGGCCCGGCCGGCAGCGGACCTCGGTCATCGAGGCGCTCGGTGCCGGGTGGACGCGGCTGCCGGACCTGCCGGACGAGGCGTACGTGCTGGAGACCGACGAGACGCTGCTGGTGTGCCCGTGGAACCTGCGGATCCGGGTGGCCGAGGCGGCGTTGAGCGCGCGGGACGGCGTGCCGCCGGTGCTGGCCGATGCCTTCGTGCCGCCGGTGCTGGCCGGGCAGGCCAAGGCGGTGGTGGAGGACTGGCGCAGCGGTGCCCGGGTGCTCGAGCACGGCGTTCCCCGGGTGCACGAACAGATCGCGACCTGGGGCGTACCGCTGCGCTGGTTCGTGCTGTTCGAGCCGGAGGAGCGCAACCACGTGACCGTCCCCGACCGGCGCTCGCTGCGCTTCCGGACGGAGATCTCCAAGGCCCGCCGTCGCTCGTCCCGGGCGCTCGCGGTGCTCCGCAAGTCGGTCGGCGACGCGCCGATCACGGAGGCGGTCGAGGAGGCGGCCCGCTGGCTGGAGGAGTTCCACCCGCGGTCGGTGGTGGAACTCGACTACGGCGGGCTGGTCGAGCTGCTCTCGGACGAGACGCTGGCCGAGGACGACTCACCGGAACTGGTCGCGGCCGGGTTGGCCGGGCTGTCCCGGGGCGAGGCGGAGGAAGCGTCGGCGGCGTACGACAAGTTGGTCGCGCGATGGCGCGCGGTGCAACTTCTGGAGCGTTGCAACTAGGGCCTTAATGTCCCAATTTCCGGGCCCAACGCGAGGCTGCTTCGTAGTTGACGCATCACGAACCGTGATCATGAGTCCGAATAAGTTACTTTGTGGCGTGTAAAAGTCGTATAAATCGGGCATGGTTCATCCGTCCGTCTAGGGACGTTCGGCCGTTCGGCCCATGTCGGACATCGGGGACTAGCCGGACCATGGGAGACGCGTCGGCCGGCGGGACCCCGGCCGATGTCTATACATGTGGAGGAGTGACCGATGGCATCGCGAACGCACGAACCAGAGCCGCTACTCACACCGGCCGAGGTGGCGTCGATGTTCCGTGTCGACCCGAAGACGGTGACCCGTTGGGCGAAGGCTGGCAAGCTGAGCGCCATCCGGACGCTCGGCGGTCACCGCCGATACCGCGAGTCTGAGGTCAGGGCACTGCTGCAGGGACAGATTCCGCAGCAGCGCCAGGGGGACTGACCACACGGTTGATAACACAGCTTCACGAAGGGCGGCGGACCTGTTCCGTCGCCCTTCGCCATGTCCGGGCCGGCGTGCCCCGAGCATCGGGCCGGAACGTCAGTCGGTCAGCTCCACCCGGATGCCCACCGTGCCACCCTCGCCCCGGCGCAGCCGGCTGCCGAGCAGGGTCAGCCGGCCGATCACCCGGTACTTCTGCTTGATCAGGCCACGGATGCGATTGGTCGCGCCCGGGTCGTACAGGCTCGCCCGGGCCGGCACCGCCTCGCCGTGTGGTCGGCCGCGTACGTCGCAGGGAGCGACGGTGACCTGCCCGCTGCGGCGGATCCGTTTCACCTTGCCGGCGTCGGCCGCCGACCACACCGCCAGGGCGTCGCCGTCGCGGACCGCCCAGACCGGGGTCGGCACCGCACGACCGTCTTTCCGGAACGTCGTCAGGAGGATGTACTTCTCGGCGGAGAGGCGGTCCAACGTGGTCACGCCGCCAGGATACGGGCGCTGCGGCCAACTGACCGGCCGGATAGCGTGAAGCGTGTGACGGGGGAACCACGAACCGGTGACGTCTTCGGGGAACTGCTGCGCGACGCGCTGGCGGTGGCGACCGGCATCGGTCCCCGGCCGCTGGCCGGTGGGCGCCTGCCCCGCCCGGTCATCGAGATCATCGAGCGGGACGACGGGCTGGTCAACGGCGCACCGGCCGCCCACTATCTCGACGGACCGCAGGACTGGCAGCCGCACGACCACCGCGCGGTCGACCGGGTGCGCGGCGCGACGCTGGACGTCGGTGTCGGCGCCGGACGGATCGCGTTGCTGCTGCAGGAGCGGGGCGTACCGGTCACCGGGCTGGACACCTCGGCCGGCGCGTTGCGGGTGTGCCGCCGCCGGGGCGTACGCGACCTGGTGCACGCGACCGTGGACGAGCACGCCGCGAGCGGGCGGCGGTACGACACCTTCCTGCTGCTCGGCAACAACCTCGGCCTGCTGGAGGGGCGGGAACGGGCGCCGGCCTTCCTCGCCGCGCTGGCGGCGGTGGCCCGACCCGGCGCGCAGGTGATCGCGCACGGCACCGACCCGTACGGCACCCGCGATCCGGTGCACACCGCGTACCACGAGCACAACCGGCGGCGGGGCCGCCTCGGTGGGCAGTTGCGGCTGCGGCTGCGCTACCGCGAGCTGGGCACGCCCTGGTTCGACTATCTGGTCTGTTCGCCGGAGGAACTCGCCGAGCTGGTGCACGGCTCGCCCTGGCAGTTGGTCGACGTGGACAACCGCGACGCGCCGTACTATCTCGCAACCCTGCGGCTGGCCCGCTGACCTCGACGCAGCGCGTGTGGAAACGTCAGGAGGGCCCCTGTCGCACCGGAGGCGGTGTCAGGGGCCCTCCTGACACCTCAGACAGTGATGGTCGGCGGCAGCGGCTCCGGGGGGAGCCCGCCGTCGCCGTCGACGATCTCGTCGGGCTGGCCGTCCTCGTCGATGTCGACCATCGTGACGTCCACCTTGCCGTCGCCGTCGGTGTCGAACTGGAACAGGTCGGCCTTCCCGTCACCGTCGGTGTCGACCACCCACACGTCGGTGCGGCCGTCGTTGTTGGTGTCGGCACGCAGCAGCTCGACGCGCTCGTCGCCGCGCGTCTCGACGATTCCCTCGGCGCCCGCGCCGTCCACGGTCTCCGGTGCCTGGCTCATCTGCTCGTCCTTCCCTCGGTTGTCGGCGGTCTGTACCCGATCTCGTCCGCCCCCACGCATGGGACCGGGGCCGGCGCTGCATAGGGTCGCAGCATGACTGAGCGGAGCGTACGGGCTGATTCCCGGCGTGGCGGCGACCCCGCGCGCCGCAGGCGTCAGCGAGGGGCCGATTCTCACTGTGCGGTGGTGTCGCGATGACGGAACGGTTCGTGGTGGTGGGTGCCGGCACGATGGGTCTCGGCATCGCGTACGTGGCGGCCGGCAGCGGACATGCCGTGGAGCTGGTCGAGGTGGACCGGGATCGGGGTGACGCCGCGCTGCGGCGACTCGCCGACCTCTGGGAGCGGGCCGTGCGGCGGGGCAGGCTCGACGCCGACCAGGCGGACGCCAACCAGGCGCGGATCACCCTGCGGGCAGGGCTCGCCGAGGTCGCACCGGCACCGGACGTGATCGTGGAGGCGGTACCGGAACGGGCCGACCTGAAGCGGGCCGTGCTCGCCGAGGCGGAGGCGCTGCGCCCGGCGCTGCTGGGCAGCAACACCTCAAGCATCCCGATCGCCGATCTCGCGGCGGGGCTGACCCGGCCGGAGCGCTTCTGCGGGCTGCACTTCTTCAACCCGGTATGGGCGATGGCGCTGCTGGAGATCGTGGTCGGCCCGGCCACCGCGGTGGAGACCACCGACGCGGCCGTCACGCTCGCCGGCCGGCTGGGCAAGGATCCCGTCGTGGTACGCGACATGCCGGGCTTCGCCACGTCGCGACTCGGCGTGACCCTCGGGCTGGAGGCGATCCGGATGGTCGCCGACGGGGTCGCCAGCCCCGCCGACATCGACAAGGCGATGGTGCTCGGCTACCGGCACCCGATCGGGCCGCTGGAACTGACCGACCTGGTCGGTCTGGACGTGCGCCTGGACATCGCGCGGACGTTGCAGGCCGCGTACGGCGACCGGTTCGCGCCGCCGCCGCTGCTCGTGGAACTGGTCGCCGCCGGCCGGCTCGGCAAGAAGTCCGGGCACGGCTTCTACCGCTGGACCGACGGGGTTCGCTCGGGCGGCAGCGAGCCGGTCGCGACCACTGGCGGTGCCGAGTCGCCGGAGGCGGCACGATGAGCGGACTGCGGGTCGAGGAGCAACCGGACCGGCTGGTGGTCACGCTGGACCGGCCGGAGAAGCGCAACGCCATCGACACCGACCTGATCGCGGCGCTGCACGAGGTCTGCGCCGAGTTGGAGGCACACCCCCGGATGCTGCTGCTGACCGGCGGCACCGACGGGATCTTCGCCGGCGGGGCGGACATCGCCCAGTTGCGGGAGCGTGGCCGGCTGGACGCACTGGCCGCGATCAACTCGGCGGCCTTCGCCCGGATCCGGGCGTTGCCGATGCCGACCGTGGCGGCGATCGACGGCCCGGCGCTGGGCGGCGGCGCCGAACTGGCGTACGCCTGCGATCTTCGGGTCTGCTCGGCGCGGGCGGTGTTCGGCCAGCCGGAGGTGCGGCTCGGCATCCTGGCCGGTGCCGGTGCCACCCACCGGCTGCCGGCGCTGGTGGGCGAGGCGCTGGCCAAGGAACTGCTGTTCACCGGGCGGCGGGTGGACGCGGCGGAGGCGCTGCGGATCGGCCTGGTGAACCGGGTGGTGACCACACCCGACGAGTTGCTGCCGGCGGCCCACGGTCTGATCGACGAGATGGCCAAGGGCTCGGCGTTGGCGCTGCGGTTGACCAAGCTCGCCGTCGACGCCCCGACCGCCGCGCATCCACAGCTGGACCTGGTCAGCCAGGCGGTGCTCTTCACCGACGAGGAGAAGCACCGCCGGATGACGGAGTTCCTGGACCGGCGGCGCGGGCGCTGACGCGCCCGGAAAAGGCGACGGCCGCACCGTGTCACGGTGCGGCCGTCGGTGTCGACTGGCTCAGGACGCGGTGAGCGCCGCCAGCGGTACGTCGGCGTCGGCGAGTGCCCGGATCACCGCGGCGGACTCGCTGAAGCCGATGATGAGCACCGCGTCGGCCCCGAACTGCTTGATCTGCTTGGCGCCCTCACCGAAGTTGATCGGGGCGGCCTCGGCGTCCTCGCCGGGCTCGTAGCCGAGCAGTTTCACCTTGTCGCCGCCGAAGCCGGCCCGCTCCAACTCGGCCCGGACGACCTCCTGGAGCCCCTTGCCGTACGAGTCCTGACGCGCCACGATGGCGATCTTCTGCGGGCCGTCCCGGAGAATCACGTCGGCCAGCGCCCGACCCTGGAGACTGTCCGGCGGGGCGGTGCGGAAGTAGAGACCCTTGTCGTCGGCCTCGGTCAGATCCGCGGCCGTGTTGGACGGCGAGAACAGGATCAGGCCGGCGTCCACCACGTCGGGCAGCACGGCCGCGGAGATGCCCGAGCCACCGGCACCGATGATCACGTGTACGCCGGCGTCGATGTGACTGGCCACGGTCGCCTTGGCCACGGTCGGGCTGGTGCCGTCGTCGCCGTCGATCCAGACCACGTCCTCGCCGAGCACCCCGCCGGCCGCGTTGATCTCCTTGAGGGCCAGCGCCGCACCGGCCGCGATCGGCGGGTTGGCGATGGCCAGGTCACCGGTCTTGGGGAGCAGGCCACCCAGGACCAGCGGGGCGCCGCTGTTCGGGTCGGGGAAGCTGCCGTTCTGCCGCTTCGCCTTCGGTGGCTTCTTCTTGCTCGCCGCCGACTCGTCACCGGCGCCGACGAACTCCGTCTTGGCGTCGTTGAGCTGTTGACCGTCGAAGTGCAGGGTCGCGTAACTGGCGGTGGCCGGCTCGCCCGCTTCCGTGAAGCCGGCCCGGGTGATCGACACGCTGCGGTACTCGATGTCGGTGCCCTGGCGGGCCAGTCGCAGGCACTGGCTCGCGGTGGTGCAGCTGGTGCCGTTGTTCGTGACGCCCACGATCTGCTTGGCGATGTCCGCGGGGTCGGTCGACCCGGCGAGCTGCGCCGCCAGTGCGCTGATCAGCACCGCGTCGTACGCCTCGGCGGAGTAGAGGTAGTCGGTCAACCTCGGGTCCACGGACCGTAGCCGGTTCTTGAAGTTGTCCGGCAGCGGCGTGAGCGGAGTGGTGCCCTTCATCCCGTCGACCAGGCCGGCGCGATCCTGCAACTCCTCCGGGTACGAGTTGAGCATGTTGCCGTCCGTGCCGTAGAGGCGCACCTGTTGGGTGGTCGCCTCCTCGGGCTGCTCTTCCCCACAGGCGCTGGTGGCGAGCAGGACCGTGGCGCAGACAGCCAGGATGGCCGTCCGCGAGCCGCGCGACATGTACATGGTCGTCCTTCCTCGGGCGAAGGTCCGCTGCGCAGACTAGCGTGCCGTGACGGGCGGCGGGACCGTGGAGGCCGGTCTATCCGCAGGTCGCCTCCACCATGTGCGGAGAGTAACCGTGGTGGGTTCCTTGACCGGCACCCGTACTGTGCGGTCCGTGACCGACTCGCCACAGCAGCTGTTCGAGGACGCCGCCGCCATCCTCAGCTCGGCCCTCGACGGGGACTCCGACGCGGTGGTGGGAACCTTCGATGCGGTGGTCGACCGGGCCGGCCTGGCCGGCGCGTACGACGTGGCGTGGTGCCTGGCCGCGACGATGGTGGGGGATCCGGTGCCGCCCGGAGCCTGCGCGCTCGACTTTCCCGGCATCGACCAGGCCGGGTACGACGCCCGGTGGGTGGCCCGCTTCGTCAGCGCGTACGCCAACGCCGACCTGGACACCGCCCGGGCGTTGTTCGGCGCGGCGGCCGCCGACGGGCTGCTGCCGGAGTGTCTGCTCACGCTCGCCGGCTCGACCGTGGCGACGCTGCGGCAGCGGGCCGCCTGACCGTCCGCGTCGGTGGTCGCGCCCGGCTCGGCGCTCATGCGGGCGAGTGGATCAGTGTCGCGGCGTAGCGGGAGAGCAGTTCGTGCCAGCCGGCGGTGAGCGCCCGCCGGTAGCCCTCGGCGGCGCTGCCGTGCCGGTCGAAGTGCCGATGCGCCACCTCGATGAGGGTGCCGGCCTCGGCGGGGGTGAAGAGCACCTCGACCTCGCTGGCCCGCGCCGGGTCGGGCACCGGTGCGCGATCCGCGCTGATCTGCCAGGTGAACACCAGGCGGCGGGGCGGATCCCAGGTCAGCACGCGCCCCCAGTCGGTGCGGAACCCGTAGGGCCCGACCTCGTAGAGCATCCCGCCAGGGCGCGGCTCCATGCCCAGCTCGGCCAGGAGGGTGGGGCCCGACCAGGTGTACTCCATCACCCACCAGTCGGCGAGCCGTCCGGTGAAGACCTCGTACGCCCGGTCGGCGGAGGCGGGGACGAACAGGGTGCTGCGGAGTGCGAACCGTTCAAGTTCCTGCTGGATGTCGGTAGGATCGGCCATCCCCTGTCCCATAGGCCCGGACCATACCGGCTCATGCCCCCGTGCGCAGCTTCCTCCGATGTCTGTCCCGCCTGATGATCGCCGTACTCGTCGGCGTCGATTGATCATGCGTTGTCGATCCGCCTCCGCGCCGGGATGGCCGTCCGGAGAGCGGGTATGCGCGGCGGGACGTCGCCGGGCGGTCCGCGACGGTGAGGCGGAGCGGGAACATGACAGACAGCGAAGAGTTCTCGGTGCCCGGTGCGGAGCGGTCGACCGGTCCGGACAGCGGCGATGGGCCGGAGCCGGACGTGCTGCTCGACGTCCCGAAGGTCTCGGTCAACTCGATCCAGCTCTCCGTGGACCGGTTGGACGCCGACCTGTCCCTGCGTGCTCGGCTTGCCGGTCTGCTCCAGCTCGACGCCGGTGTTCGCGTACACGTCGAGGGCGTCGAACTCGACATCGACGGCGTGGAGGCGCAGGCCCTGCTGAAGGTGCGCCTGGAGAAGCTGGTGACGATCCTCGACCGCGCGCTGACCACCATCGACCGGAACCCGCAGGTGATCGACGCGCTGGCCCGCACCGCGAGCGCGGCCTTGGCGGACGTGAACCGGGTGGCGGACGACGCTGCCGGCGTGGTCGAACAGGTGGCTTCCGCTGCTGCGCCCGCCGCCGGACCCACCGTGGTCCGGGCCGAACCCGCTGTCCGGCAGCCTGGCCTGATGGCGGACCAGGCCGTACCGGTCACCGCCCGGTCCACCGAGAGGGCGGGCCGGACGCCCGACCGAGTTGGCCGGCTGATCGGCGAGCGGGGAGATCCCACCGTCCCTGCGGAGCCGGCGGCTGGCGGTTCGGGTCCGGTGGCGGGGCGCCCGGGCGGGCCGGGTGCGGCGGCTGGCGGTTCGGGTCCGGTGGCGGGGCGCCCGGGCGGGCCGGGTGCGGCGGCTGGCGGTTCGGGTCCGGTGGCGGGGCGGCCGGGCGAGTCGGGTGCGGCGGCGGGGCAACCAGGTGGTGCGACCGACGACCTGGGGCAGCAGGTAGGTGCCATCGGTGCGGTCGCCGACCGGGCACCCGGCCGCGAACCGGACACCCAGGCCCGGGACCGGGACCGGAGTCAAGGCCGGGAGGGCGGCCAGGACCGGGACCAGAGCCAAGGCCGACAGACGGAGCGGCCCGAGGACCGGGACCGGAGTCAAGGCCGGGAGGGCGGCCAGGACCGGAACCAGAGCCAGGGTCGCCACACGGAACGGCCCGAGGACCGGGAGGCGAGTCGAGGTCGGGACGTGGGCCGGGGAGCGGGGGCGGAGGAACCGGCCGAGCAGCATGGCCGGGGCGGCGAGAGGGCTGCCTCGTCGGAGCAGGGCCCGGCCGGCCACGACGAGACGTCCAGCCCTCGGCAGTTGGCCGAGCAGGCGGGGGAGACGCTTCTACGAGCCGGGCGCAGCGTGTGGGAGGCGATCCAGAGCGGCATGGCGCAGCGCCGACAGCAGGACCGGTGAGCTCGCCACGGCACGAGACACCGCGAGTCGCGCTCTGCACCGCCCCGGAGGCCGCGACTTGCCGCAATCCGCAGCGCTTGAACGGCAGGAGGTTGTCTTTCAGCCAGTGAGCCGACCCAACCCGGGCAGGAAACGGCCGACACGTCCCGCGTAGCGGTGGTAGGCGTCACCGTGGGTGGCGATCAGATACGGCTCCTCCACCGCACGGACCTGCACCTGCAGCGCCACGATCAGGACGCCCAGGGCGGCGAGTGCCGCGGCGTTGGGCACCATGAGGGTCAGGCCGAGCATGGTCAGGGCCATGGCGGTGAAGATGGGATTGCGGGCGTACGCGAACGCACCTCCGGTCACCAGTTCGGTGTGTTCGGACGGGTCGACTCCGATGCGCCACGAGGTGCCCATGGCGAGTTGGGCGGCGAGCGTCGCGCCGATGCCGACGGCGGTGACGACGAAGCCGGCCACGTGCAACGGTCGGTGATCCAGACCGGGCAGCGGGGGCAGGCCGGCGAGGGCGGCGGTCGGGCCCGCGAGGCCGAGCACGAGGGCCGCGACGAACAGCAGCTTGGCCCACCACCGAAGCCTGCCGACCGGGCCGGCGTCGAGACGCAGGCCGGTGTCTCCGGTGCGCCGCCACTGCGCGAACGTGCGCCAGCCGAACGCGAGCAGCAGGCCGAGCAGGTAGAGCAGCAGCGCGAGCCAGGCCATGGCGTCACACCTCCCGGTTGGTGCAGCAGTTGTCGGCGCAGCCCGAGGTCCGCCCGGTGGTCTCGGCGATCGCGACCGGTGCGCAGTCGTCGCAGTGCTCGCCGCGCCATGCCTGCACGCCTTCCCTGACCGCGACCCCGGCGATGACGAGCGCCGCGATCGGGTCCGCCCAGGACCAGCCCCACAGGGCGTTGAGGAGCAGGCCGACGAGCAGCACCGCGGACAGGTACGTGCACAGCAACGTCTGGGTGGAGTCGGCGATGACCGTGGCGGAGCCGAGTTCGCGTCCGGTGCGCCGCTTGGCGGCGACGAGCAGTGGCATCACGATCAGCGACGCCACGGCCAGGCCGATCCCGACCGGGCTGGCCTCGGCGTCAGCACTGCCCAGCAGCGACCGGAGGGCGTCGACGCTCACCCAGGCGGCCAGGGCGAAGAAGGAGAGGCCGATCAGCCGCAGCGCCAGCCGTTCCCGGTCCTCGGGGACCCGGGAGCGGAACTGCCAGATCAGCACCGCCGCGCTGGACACCTCGACGAACGAGTCCAGGCCGAAGCCGACAAGCGCGGTGGAGGAGGCCGCCGCTCCGGCGGCGATGGCGACCAGGCCCTCCAGGAGGTTGTAGCCGGCGGTGGCGTAGGCGAGCCACAGGCTGCGTCGGGACAGCACCGCCCGCCGTCGCGGCGTGACGGTCGACGTGCTCACGCCCGCGCCTCGGCGGGGGCGCCGTACACCGGGCAGAGGGCGACCGCCGCGCCGGTGGCCGCCAGTAGCAGCTCCGCCGCGCGCAGCAGGTCCAGCAGCTCGGGTCGGGTCAAGCCGTAGAACGACTGGCGGCCCTCGACCCGGTAGTCGACGAGGCCGCAGTCGCGCAGGCAGGCCAGGTGCTTGGAGACCGTCGACTGGGCCATGCCCAACTCGCTGGTCAGGTCCACCACCCGCGCCTCGCCGGCCGCGAGGCGGCGCACGATGGCCAGCCGGGTCGGGTCGCCGAGGGAGCGGAACAGCGCCACGGCCGAGGTCGGTGCTGACGTGCAATCAATCGCCACGAAGCGATGATAGCCGGATCCGAGGATGTATTAGGCCGGCGGGCGCTATCGCGGGCTTCTTTCCGCGAGTTCGGCGAAGGGCAGTGGGCAGCAGGGACTGTCGGCGCAGGCGACCAGGTCGTCACAGCCGGCGGAGATGGCGGCGCGCAGGGTGTCGCGGATGACGGTCAGGTCCGCCAACTTCTGCTCGATCTCGGCGAGCTTGCTCCTGGCCCGGGCCCGCAGGCCGCCGTCCGGTCGACGGCCGTGCCGGTGGCGGCCGGCGTCCAGCAGGTCGGCGACCTCGTCGAGCGTGAAGCCGAGACGCTGCGCCGTCTTGATGACCCGCAGGAGATCGACCGTCTCGGCCGGATAGATCCGGTGCCCACCCGGTGACCGCTGGGGGGAGGCGAGCAGGCCGCGTCGTTCGTAGTAGCGCAGGGTCTGTCGGTTTACGCCGGCCGCGTCGGCCAACTCCCCACTGCGCAGCCCGTACGACGTCATGTCCGCCGCCGTACGGCCGCGACCCGGTCGGCGAGGGCGTCGAGCACGTCGACGTGCCCGGCTGGCACGCGAACGTCCAGGGTCAGCGCATCCGGATCGGTCCGGAGCAGGTCGAAGAGGAAGAACGAGCAGCACGACGACTCGCGGGCCGTCAGATCGCGGGCCGTCTGCTCCACCTGCGTCGCGCTGTCCAGCCGCAACCGCAGATGCTGCGCCGACACCCGCTCCGCCGTTCGTACGGCCGCGCCGAAGAACCGGTCGAACTCGGCGAGCCGCAGGGGCCGGTCCGCCGTCGGCAGGGTGCACGCAGCCGGCACCCACGCCGCTCCGGTGATGTCCTGGGAACTCATACCCCACGGTAAGCCGGTACCCAGGTACCGGATGCAAGCTCCGAGGTCGGGCGTTGACACCCAGATGCATGATCGCTCCGTGACCATGATTGACCCGGACCCGGCATGGGCCGCCCTGCGTCTCGTCGGTGCGGTCCTCAGCCTTGCCGTGGTCCTACTCGGCGTGCGGGTCGCGGTGACGCGGCGGTTTCCCGTGGTCTGGACGCGGGCCGCTCGGCTGACCGAGAGGCAGCGGTCCCAGCCGCTCCGTCGCGGTGGCTTCCTCGCCCTGTGCGGTGCGAGCCTGCTCGTGCAGCAGGTGCCGTTTCTCGCCCCCGTGCCCGTCGCGGTCGGACGGGTCCTGTTCGCCCTGGCACTGCTGCTGGTCGTGAGCGCGGTGGGATGGTTCGCCCTGCTCCGCCGCTGAGAGCAACCAGCCGAGGGCGCAAAGCAGAACGCCGACCGGCGTTTCCGCTGGTCGGCGTTGCAATAGCCCGGCGAAAGGCTATGTGGCCAGGGGCGGGGTCGAACCGCCGACCTTCCTATTTTCAGGCACGAGCGGCACTCGGCTCTGCCGCCGAACCGCTGGCGGAGGCACGATCGCGGGGTGGTCGGCCACCGCCGGGGTAGGGGCGATCGACTGCCGCGCCTCTCTGCGGCTTGCCACCGGGTGTATGAGTTCTGCCGGCGGCTGACTGCCAGGACCAGCGACTGCCCTTCGGTCGCGGCGGGCCGGGACGGTGCAGCTAAGAGACGTCGAACAGGCGCAGGCCGTCGTACTCCGCGAAGTCCGCGTAGTCCTTGCCGTTGAAGGTCGCCAGCGGAAGCCGGTCGACCAGGCAGCAGGCCGCGATCCAGGAGTCGTTCGTCGGCCGAGGACGCCCCCGACGCTGCGCCCTCGCCTGGAGCTGGCCCCAGGTGGTCGCCACCGCCTCGTCAAAGGGCAGCAGCACCACGCCGGATCGCCACTGCGCGAGATCAGCGAGCTTGCGCGGCCCCCAGCTCCGCAGCACGGTCCACTTGGTCAACTCTCCGAGCGTGACGAACGTGATGCACGGGGTTTTACCGGCCAGCCGGGCACGAAGCCGGTCATGCAGTCGGCCTCGCAGGATCGCCGACGCGACGTCGGTGTCCAGGACGACCAGGCTCACGCGGCACTGGTCCGCCGAGAGGCGTACAGATCGGCGAGGAAGTCATCCAACTCTTCGTCGGACTCGAACAGATCCGGGCGGGCCAGATCGTCAACGGAGGCGACCGGCCGCACGCCCTGACGGCGGGCCAACTCCTCCGCCGGCACATGCTCAGCGGTCGGCCACTCGGACATCCGCTCGGCGTTGCTCGACATCACGACCCACCTCCTCCAACACACACCGTTGCCCATTGTCGCACGGTCAGCACCGGCCCCACCGTCACTCGGCAGCGCGGAGAGCCGGAGACGCGGCCAACCGCCCCGGCCCGGCAGCCCGGAGGTAAGCCACGTTCGCCGGACAACCACGCGGCCGTGCCGGCCACGTGCCGGTAGCGCGTCCCAGGCGGTCAACAGCGGTCATGATCCGGCACACCCCCGCTGACCACGTGATCCGGGCAGATCATGACAGCCGAGAACGACCTTCCAAACTGGTGGTGCTGGCCCTTGCCCAGATCCCATTCGGGTCGTCACACTTCGGGTCCGAGAAGGGATCAGCGTGTTTCGGCTCGAAACAGACCCTGATGGCATTGGCCGCTCCGTTGCCGAGCAGCTACGGGATGTGCCCAAGTCCACCAGGCGCGCCTTATGTGCGGCGGCTTGTGAGGCGGCGCTCTCTCGTACCGGCGTTACCTATTCCGTGCTTCATGAGACGGTGAAGAAGATCAGAAAGGGCGACGTGTTGAAGAGTGGGCGCGACGCCGTCACCGCAATCGTCTGTGAGCTGGATGTCGTCGCCTGGGATCTGGCTGACATGGCGGCCAGGCGTATCTGACTGCCTTCCGACGTGCGCGTGCCGCCGCAGCCGTCGAGCAGGCGATCGGCGAGCCGTCGGTCGCGGCCTGGGAGACAGCGTACGAGGCACACCACGCCGGGCTTTCCCTTGTCGAAATGGAGCGGTTGTTAGTCGACCTCCTGGCTGTCGGCCGGAGTCAGACGGGGTAGTCGGTCCGATGGACGTAGGTGAGCTGGCCCGGGTCGACGCCCCAACTGATGAGCAGCTCTTTCAGGTCGTTCTCGTCTTGAGCCTGCGCGGCCCGCAGGTCGGTCATGCCGTCACCTGGCCCAATGCACCAGTCGTTGTCAATGTGGCTGGCTTCGAACTCGCGGTGAAACAGGTTGAAGGCCTGCTTGTCGCCGACGTGGGCGGAGGGCCGGATCGGGTAGATGGAGACCCAGGCTCGGCGTCCGGGCACGGAGGCGGGGACCTCAGCGACGAGTTGCTGCCGGCGCCGGAGCGCGGTGCGGAGCGGGATCGGCCATCCTTCGGTTACGGCGACGATTGAACCACCAATTCATTCCTGGTAGGCAGCCTGATCTCGCATACGAGATCTGGCCGCGCGCGATCCACGTGCGATAGGGGCAACGACTGGTTGGTCCGGGGCAACGAGAGTCAGACCGGACGGCTGGCCAGCCGAGGGCGCAAAGCAGAACGCCGACCGGCGTTTCCGCTGGTCGGCGTTGCAATAGCCCGGCGAAAGGCTATGTGGCCAGGGGCGGGGTCGAACCGCCGACCTTCCGATTTTCAGTCGGACGCTCGTACCAACTGAGCTACCTGGCCGTGGTGCTCGGCTCATGCTACCCAACCTGCGGGATCGCCGCTGGGACGGGTCACATGCCCCGATACGCAGAACGCCGCGCTAGCTGCGCGGCGTCAGCGCTTGCGGTCCTGACGGGACTTGAACCCGCGACCTCCGCCTTGACAGGGCGGCGAGCACTCCAACTGCTCCACAGGACCTTGCTGGTGTTGCCTCCGGCCTGAGCCGAACCGTGCCCCCAACGGGATTCGAACCCGTGCTACCGCCTTGAAAGGGCGGCGTCCTGGGCCGCTAGACGATGAGGGCGGCCCCGCCATCATTGCACACTCGCAACGTTGAGCGGACTTGCTCCCATCCGGCCCCGCCGGAGGCTTCGAAAGCATACGTGATGGCGTACCGGTCAACCAAACCGGTATGGCGGCAGCCACAACGGCACGGAAAACACCAGCTCAGAGTCGGTCTAGGTGAGCCTGGCGACGCCGTGGTCACGCTTCAGACCGGCGATCACCTTGGCGCAGGCCGCGAGGGTGGCCGCCCGGTTGCCGCCCCCGTCGTGCAGCAGCACCACGGCTCCGGGACGGGCCGAGCGCTTCACCCGCTTCTCGATGGTGGCCGCCGTCGGCTTGGCCCAGTCCTGCGGGTCGACGGTCCAGTGCAGCGAGCGCATGTCGAGCTGCTTGGCGACCTTCACCACCTCGGCGGTCCACCGGCCCCCGGGCTGGCGGTAGAACGGCACCTTCGCCTTCGGCACCGCCCGCCTGATCTCCCGGTTGGTGCGCACCAGATCGGCGCGGATCTCGGCGACCGGCCGCCGGGCCAGGTCGAGATCGTGGTTCCAGCTGTGGTTGCAGAGCTGGTGCCCCTCCCGGACGATCCGCCGCAGCAGGCCCGGATGCTTGCGGACCTGGGTACCCACCACACAGAAGGTGGCGGTCACCTTGGCTGCCTTGAGGCGGTCGAGCACCTTCGGAGTCCAGGCCGGATCCGGGCCGTCGTCGAAGGTGAGGGCCACCTTGGCGGTGCCGGTGGTGCGGACCAGACCGGCCGGCAGTTTCGCCGGCAGCGGCCGTAGCCGCGGCTTGGGTGGCACGGCACGGGTCGGCGACGGAGCGGGCTCCGGCGGCAGGGCGGCCGAGGGTGGCGGGCTGGACGGGGCGGTGGCCGCCGGCGTGCCGCCGCCACCGCCGCCGCAGCCGGCGACGAGCAGGACGGCCAGGCCGGTGAGGCAGGCCAACAGGGCACGGTGACGCATCGTTCGCTCCCGAGAGGGGTTCGGGGTACGCGGACGACCAGACGCTAGTTCACCCGGTTGACGTGGGACGACGCCGGGTCAGGACGCGGGTGCCCTCCGTACGGCCGGGGCGCGGGCCGAGCCGCCCAAGGCTGCCGGACCGAGCGGTCAGGAGGCGGCCGGACGGTCGAGCGAGTCGTGCACGGCGACGGTGAGGGCGACCGCCTCGGTCAGGTCGCTCGGGCGTACCACGCCGGCCGGCAGGCTCCGGGCCGGCCAGCCCGGTCCGGACGCGAGCACGAGCAGCGGCCGGCTCGGCGCGGTGAGCAGGGCGGTGAGCTGGGCCGGGTCGGCGGTGGCCCGAGTCTGTGACCAGAGCACCACGGCGGCCGGACCGGTCCGGTCGACGGCGGCGAGCAGCGCGGTCACCGGCACCCGGGCACCGAGCATCCGGTAACCGACGCCGGCCTCGGCCAACGCTGCGGCGAGCGCCTCCAGCGCGAGACTGTGCTGCTCCTCGTCGGCGCAGGCGAGCAGGACGCGCGGTGGCCCGGACGCGGGGCCGGCGGACGCCACCGCACCCAACGCCGCCGAGACACAGCGGGACACCAGGTGCTCGACCTCGATCACGTCGCCGGTGGCGGCGTGCCGCTCACCGAGACCGACGAGCAGCGGCGCAGCAGCCGGTCCCAGGTCGTGACCACGCCGTCGGCGGCGATGGCGCGGGAGATCGTCGCACCGATGGCCGCGGCGTCCAGCCGCATCGCGGCGCGGGCCAACCCCGGACCGCCGGCCCGGCCCGGCCGACCGGGATGGTCGTACCGCCGCCGTCGCGTCGTCTGAGCACGGCACGGGAGGCGCCGACAGCCGCGAGGGCGTCCGGTGCCTGACGGGCCCAGCGGGCCGCCTCGGCGGGGCTGACTCCTTCGGCGGTGAGCCGCCGCATCACTTCGAGTCGAGCCAGGTCGGCCGGGGTGTAGCGCCGGTGGTGGCCGGGAATGTGCTGGCTGGGCCCGAGGCCGTACCGCTGGTGCCAGGTACGCAGCGTGGTCACCGCAACCCCCAGGCGCTGGGCGACCGCGCCCGCGCTCAGCGCCTCATCGGCCACCCGGCCGCTCCGGCGCGTCGTCGTCGGCCGGCTGCCCGGGCGGTTGTGCCGGCTGCCACAGCCGATCCAGAACGCCACCCAGCCACGGCGCGTAGTCGTCGGGGTCACGGTGCAGCGCGGCGGCGAGCTGGGCCGGCTCCACCCAGCGCAGCTCCGCCACCTCGGTCGGCTCCGGGCGTAACGACCCGTCGGGTTGGAACTCGCCGAGCAGGACGTGGTCGTACTCGACCTCGACCCGCCCGGTGCCCGGATCCTCCGCCCGGTAGACGTAGACGCCGATTTCGCGCAGCGGCACCGGTCCGACGCCCAGCTCCTCCGACAGTCTGCGGTTGGCGGCCTCGGCCAGCGCCTCCCCCGGCTGCGGATGACCGCAGCAGGAGTTCGCCCAGCGCGACGGGAAGCGGGTCTTCGTCGCGGCGCGCCGCTGGAGCAGCACCCGGCCGTCCGGTGCCACGAGCAGTACGGAGAACGCCCGGTGCAGCTGACCGGGCGGCTGGTGGGCGACGGCCACCGTGGCCGCCCCGACGGGCTGGCCGGTGTCGTCGACCAGTTCGACGAGGTGGCTCTCCCGGGACTGCGGCATCAGCGCCACCCACCGATCCTCGGCGCCGTCTCACTGCTCAAGATCACAGCTGCTCCCCCGTGATCCGGGCGGCGGCGAGCTTGCCGGAGATCAGCACCATCGGTACGCCGACACCGGGCTGGGTACCCGAGCCGACGAAGACCACGTTGGACAGCGAGCGGTGCAGGTTCGACGGTCGGAACGGGCCGGTCTGGAACAGGGTGTGCGCGGAGGCGAACGGCGTACCGGCGGCCATGCCCTGCTCGGCCCACTCCGCCGGGGTGATCGCCCGCAACACCTCGACGCCCGAGCCGAAGTCGACGTATCCGCGCTCCTCCAGGGTGGCGATGAGCTGATCGGTGTAGCGGGCGGTGAGGTCGCCGCGCCAGTCGAAGGGCGCCCGGTCGAGGTTCGGCACCGGAGCCAGCACGTAGTAGGTGTGCCGGCCGGCGGGCGCCACCGCCGGGTCCGTCCGGCTCGGGTTGGTGACCAGCAGGGACGGGTCGGACATCAGGTTTCCGCGTCGGATGACCTCGTCGAAGGTGCCCTGCCAGGCCCGCCCGAAGTGGATGTTGTGATGGGCGATGCGCCGGTAGCCCTGGGTCGAACCCACGTGCAGCACGACGCACGAGGGCGAGTAGGTGAGCCGGCGCTGCCGGGCCGGCGGCAGCAGGTCGCGGTAGGCCACCGGAAGGTCGGGGTTGAGCACCACGGCGTCGGCGGGGACGAACTCCCCGTCGGCGGTCACCACCCCGGTGGCCCGGCCGTTCGCGGTCTCCACCCGGGTCACCGTGGTGCCGTAGCGGATGCGTACGCCGTGCTTCTCGGCGGCGCCGGCCAACCCGCGGGAGACCGCGTGGATGCCGCCGCGCGGGAAGAAGACCCCGGCCACCGAGTCGAGGTACGCGATGACCGCGTAGATGGCGAGTGCGTCGTGCGGAGCGAGCCCGGCGTACATCGCCTGGAAGGAGAAGATCCGTCGGGTACGCGGATCCCGGAAGAACTGGTTGATCTTCGTTTGCAGCCGCCGGAAGGCGCCGGTGGTGACGAGCTTGAGCAGGTTGCCGGTGAGTAGGTCGGTCGGAGCGTCGAGATTGCGTTCGATGAAGTCGGCCCGTTCCAGTCGCCACAGGTTCCGGGCGAAGTCGACGAACCGCAGGTAGCCGTCGGCCTCCCGGGGCCCACAGACCCGGGAGATCTCCGCCGCCATCGCGGTGGTGTCGGTGAGCACGTCCAGCGTGGAACCGTCCGGGTAGTAGGCACGGTAGGCCGGGTCGAGCGGCACCAGGTCGAGCCAGTCGGTCAGCTCCTCACCGACCGCGGCCAGCGCCTCGGCGATGAGGTCGGGCATGGTGAGCACCGTGGGGCCGGTGTCGAACTCGTAGCCGTCGACGCTGAGCCGACCGGCCCGCCCACCCGGCACCGGCTCGCGCTCCAGCACGGTCACCTGGCGTCCGCTGCCGGCCAGGTGCAGCGCGCAGGCCAGCCCGCCGAGCCCGGCCCCGACAACCACCACCCGATCAGTACGCCCGTCAACGGTCCGCACCGGCGACCACCTCTCTGTGCAGGGAGCCCATCATGCCCGCCGATGGGTGGCGGCGGCCGCGAGGCCGACAAGTGCGGTACGGGCGGTCTCGTCGACGGCGACCGCGTCGAGCGCGGCCAGCGCGTCCTCGACCCGCTCGTCGATCATCCGCTCGATCCGTCGCACGGCGCCGGTGTCGAGCACGACCTCGGCGAGCCGGGCGATCTCGGGCTCGTCGGCCCGCCGGCCGGCGCCGTCCAGTGCCCGTAGCTGCGTCGGCGTGGCCAGTTCCCGGGCCAGCACCAGCAGCGCGGTCGGTTTGCCGGTGCGCAGGTCGTCGCCGGCCGGCTTGCCGGTGGTGGTCGGGTCACCGAAGACACCGAGCAGGTCGTCGCAGAGCTGGAAGGCCTCGCCGACGGCCAGGCCGTAGCGGGTGTACGCCCCGGCCAACTCGCTGTCCCCGTCGACGCCGGCAAGACTGGCACCGAAGAGCAGCGGCCGTTGCACGGTGTAGCTGGCGGTCTTGTACCGGGCCACCCGGAGCGCCCGGTCGACCGACCAGCTCAGCGGGTCGGTCTCGCCGAGGACGTCGAGGTACTGCCCGGCGACCGTCTCCACCCGCATCCGGTCGTAGCCGCGTCGTACCTGGAGCAGCCGGTCCGCCGGCAGGTCGGCCAGGGCCAGCAACTGGTCGGCCCAGACCATGCAGAGGTCACCGATGAGTACGGCGACCGCCTCGCCGAAGCGCCCGGAGTCGCCGTTGCGGCCCGCCGCGGCGTGCTGGCTGGCCACCGCCACGTGCGCGGTGGGTCGGCCGCGTCGGGTGGCGGAGGCATCCATCACGTCGTCGTGCACCAGCGCGAAGGTGTGCAGCAACTCCAAGGTGGCCAGTGCGGGCAGCACCGGGGTCACCGGCACGTCGCCGCCGACCGCGCCACGCCAGCCCCAGTAGGCGAACGTGGGCCGGACCCGCTTCCCGCCGGAGAGGACGCAGTCGCGGGCGGTGGCGGCGAAGCCGCCCATCGCCGGGTCGATCGCGGTGAGCGCGTCGACTTCGGCGGTCAGGAACTCGGCGAGCGTGGTGTCGACGGCGACGACGATGTCGCGCGTGTAGGCGGCCAGCACGGCAGCGATCGGGTCGTCGCCACCGACCGGCTGCTCAGGGACCACGCGAAGGAGGTTACCCGTTGGTCCGTCGCTGGCCATGCCGCTGAGCGTACCCTAGGGTCTCAAGTTGCGTCGATTGGTGCGTCGAATCAGAGGAGGGCCCGGTGGACCTGGATCTCGCCGCTGCCTACGACAGATGCCGTGAGCTGCACAGACGGCACGGCCGCACCTACTATCTCGCCACCCGACTGCTGCCCGCATGGAAACGGCGGCATGTGCACGCTTTATATGGGTTCACCCGCTACGCCGACGAGATCGTCGACCAGACCGACGCCCTGCCACCGGCCGAGCGCGCCGCCCGGCTGGACGACTGGGGTGGCCGGTTCGTCGCCGGGCTGCACGGTGCGCCGGTGACCGACCCGCTGCTTCCGGCGGTGCTGCACACCATCGCCGTGTTCGACCTCGAGCGGGAGGACTTCGCCTCGTTCCTCAAGAGCATGGCGATGGACCTGACCGTCACCTCGTACCGCACCTATGAGCACCTGCTGGACTACATGGAGGGCTCGGCCGCGGTCATCGGCACGATGATGCTGCCCATCCTGGGCAGCTCCGATCCGGTGGCGGCCCGCGAGCCCGCCCGCCAGCTCGGCTTCGCCTTCCAGCTGACCAACTTCATCCGGGACGTCGGCGAGGATCTGGCCCGGGGGCGGACCTACCTGCCCGACGAGGACCTGGCCGCCTTCGGCGTGACCCGGGACGACCTGTCCGCCTGCGCCGCCGCCGGGCGGGCCAGCGAGCCGGTCCGCGAACTCATCCGGTACGAGGTGACCCGCGCCCAGGCGCACTACCTCGCCGCCGCGCCGGGCGTGGTCCTGCTCGACGGTGCGTCGCAGGCCTGCATCCGTACCGCCTACCTGCTCTACGGCGGCATCCTCGACGAGGTGGCCGCCCAGGACTACGACGTGTTCGCCCGCCGCGCCACGGTGCCGCAGCGGCGTCGGCTGGGCGTGGCCACCCGCGCCCTGCTGTCCCCGGCCGGCAGCCCGGTCGCCGTGCCCGGTCCGCCGCCGCGGTGAGCGACCGTACCGCCGTCGTGCTGTTCACCCGCGACCTGCGGGTGCACGACCACCCGGCACTGGCGACCAGCTGCGCCGCCTTCGACCGCGTGGTCCCGCTGTACGTGCTGGACCCCGCGCTCGCCGAACTGTCGCCGAACCGCACCCGCTTCCTGCACCAGAGCCTCGCCGCGCTCCGCGAGGCGCTGCGGGGGCTCGGCGGTGACCTGGTGCTGCGACACGGTGATCCGGTGGCCGAGACGATCCGGCTGGCCGGCGAGGTGGGTGCCGAGGCCGTCGCGCTCTCCGCCGACGTCTCCCGGTACGCGGCCCGCCGGGCGCGACGCCTGGGCGTCGAGTGCGACCGGAACCGGCTCCATCTGAGGTTCTTTCCCGGCCTGACGGTGGTCGAGCCAGGGGAGCTGAGCCCGGCCAGCGGCGACCACTACCGGGTGTTCAGCCCGTACCACCGGGCGTGGAGTGCCCGGCAGTGGCGGGCGGAACTGTCGGCGCCGACGAGCGTGACGTTGCCGGTCGGCGTGCCGGTCGGGCGCCTCCCGGCGCTGCCGTCGGGTGAGTCGCCGGACGCGGTCGCCGGCGGGGAGGACGAGGCGCGACGTCGGTTGGCGCGGTGGCGGCCCGACGTCGCGCGCTACGGCGACCGCCACGACGACCTGGCCGGCGACGCCACCTCCCGGCTCAGCCCGTACCTGCGCTTCGGCTGCCTGTCACCGTTGACCGTGGCCAACGCGATCGACGACCGGGAGTCACCGTTCGTCCGGCAACTCTGCTGGCGGGACTTCTACCACCAGGTGACCGCGGCCTTCCCCGACCTGCCCCGCAAGGCGTACCGGCGCCGGGCGACCGAGCACTGGCGCTACGACGAGCAGGCCCTCACCGCCTGGGCGCAGGGGCGCACCGGCCTGCCGGTGGTGGACGCCGGCATGCGTCAGCTGCGGGCGCAGGGGTGGCTGCACAACCGCGCCCGCCTCATCACCGCCGGCTACCTGACCAAGACGCTCGGGCTGGACTGGCGGGACGGGCAGGCGGTCTACTTCCGGTGGCTGCTCGACGGCGACATCGCCGACAACTCAGGCAACTGGCAGTGGGTCGCCGGCACCGGCAACGACACCCGGCCGTACCGGGGATTCAACCCGGTACGGCAGGCCGAGCGGTACGACCCCGACGGCGCGTACGTGCGGCGGTGGGTGCCCGAGCTGGCGTCGGTGGCCGGCGGGGCGGTGCACCAGCCGTGGCGACTGCCCGAAGCGCTGCGCCGCACCCTCGACTACCCGCCGCCGTTGGAGCCGCCCGGTGACACCCCGGTCTGGCTGCGCTAACCGAGCAGCTGCTGCCACAGGTAGAACAGCGCGAAACCGGCGAAGAACACGATCGCGATCACCACGAGCCCGGTGGCCACCCGACCGGCGCGCAGCGCGGCCGGGAGCGTACGTCGGTTGAGCCAGAGCACGAGCGCCGCGACCAGCGGAATGTGCAGGGCCTCGATCGACCCCGCCACGGTGAGCAGCCCCACCGGGTCGCCGAAGAGCACGAAGACCGTGAACGGCAGCACCGCGAGCCAGCCGATGACGGCGACCCGACCGAGGACCGCCGGTCGGGCCCAGGGCCGCTGCGTGAGGTGGTCCGGCAGGGCCTTGCGGATGCCGTCGGTGTACAGCCGCTTCCAGCCGTCGATGTTGGTCAGCGTGGCCGTCCAGAAGGCCGAGATGAGGCCCACCACCATCAACCAGAACCCGACACTGCCGAAGACCTCACTGAACAGCGTGGTCAGGTCGCGGGCGACGTCGGACTCGGCGGGCACGATGCCCTCCGGACGCAACAGCTCCGCACCGAGCACGAGGAAGGCCACCGTGATGATCCCGACGCCCACGACGGCGAACGTCGAGTCGAGCGTCATGGTTCGCAGCCACTGACGTACCCGGGCCACCTGACCCTCGTCCAGGCCGCGCGGGTCGAGCCGGCTCGGCTCCTCCAGCGCGCCGACCCCCACGCCCTTCGCCGCGACCCAGTACGAGTACCACATCAGCCCGGCGGCACCGTTCGACAGGAAACCCAGCCAGGGCAGGATGTCGGCGACCACGAGATCCTCGGGCACGGTGGGCACCACACCCGACGCGGCCTCGCCGAGGTCGGGGCCGACGAGCACGGCGGCCAGGACCACCCCGACCGCCAGCAGCAGCCCGATCACCCGGGACACCCACTCCACGCCGGTGTAGTGGCCGAACAGCACCAGACCGGCCGCCGCCGCGATCACCACCGCCGTCCAGAGTTGGATCGGACCGGGTACGGCCAGGGTGAAGGCGCTGCCAGCGGCGCTCGCGATGCCGGCGATGGCGGCGACGCCCACCACCAGCTGCGGTACCAGGATGACCCACAGCGCCCAGCCACGGGGACCGGGCAGCTCCGCCATCCCGCTGAGCAACCGTCGGCCGGTCACCACGCTGTAGCGCCCGATCTCCCGGGTCACGAAGAGCTTGAGCAGCAGGGCCGCGATCAACGCCCACAGCAGGGCGTACCCGTACTGGGCGCCGACCCGGGGCGTGAACAGCAGCTCTCCGGTGGCCAGGGCGGCCAGCGCCCAGAGCACACCGGGGCCGATGTAGCCGAGTTTGGCCCGGCCGGTCGGCGGCTCCGGCACCGTCACCCGTCGTTCGCGGCTGCTGACCAGCGCCTCTTCCATCACCCGTACCCTTCGTCGTCGGTTCCTGCTGTCCTTGGCCCTACCCACGGGGCCCGGCGTCGTACCGGTCGGGCGCAGATCGAGTCGGTCCCGCTCCCTGTCCGCGCCGTTGGCGTGGCCGGGTGGCCGGGGGCGGCCCGGTGCGCGATGCTGGCGGCATGGCGGAGCCGGAACTGGTCGACGTGGTGGTGCTCGGACTCGGAGTCGGCGGGGAGGAGGTGGCCGGTCGGCTGGCGGAGGCCGGGCTCACCGTGGTCGGCGTGGAACGCGACCTGGTCGGCGGGGAGTGTCCCTACTGGGGGTGCGTGCCGAGCAAGATGATGATCCGGGCAGCGAACGCGATCGCCGAGGCCCGACGGGTCGACGGCCTCGGCGGCACCGCCCAGGTCACCCCGGACTGGGCGCCGGTGGCGAAGCGGATCCGGGCGGAGGCCACCGACGACTGGGACGACCGGGTGGCGGTGCAGCGGTTCACCGACAAGGGCGGGCGCTTCGTACGCGGCAGCGGCCGACTCGACGGACCGGGCCGGGTGCGGGTCGGTGACCAGGTCTTCCAGGCACGCCACGGCATCGTGCTGGGTACCGGCACCCGCCCGTCGGTGCCGCCGGTGGACGGGCTGGCGGACACCCCGTACTGGACCAACCGCGAGGCCATCGAGGTCGAGGAACTGCCCGGCTCGCTGCTGGTGCTGGGCGGCGGCGCGATCGGGCTCGAACTGGCGCAGGTCTTCGCCCGTTTCGGCGTACGGGTCACCGTGGTCGAGGCGCTCGACCGGGTACTGGCCGTCGAGGAGCCGGAGTCGTCCGAGGCGGCGGCTGCCGCGTTGCGGGCCGACGGGGTGGAGATCCACACCGGGGTCAAGGCCGCCCGGGTCGAGCACGGCGTCGGCGGGTTCACCCTGCGCGGCGCCCGGGGCGAGGAGTTCACCGCCGAACGGTTGCTGGTGGTGACCGGCCGCCGCGCCCACCTGGACGAGTTGGGGCTGGACACGGTGGGCGTCGACGCGGGCGGGCGGTACCTGCCGGTGGACGACCGGCTGCACGTCACCGAGGGAATCTGGGCGGTCGGCGACGTCACCGGCGAGGGTGCCTTCACCCACATCGCGATGTACCAGGCGTCCATCGTGGTCGCCGACGTACTCGACCACGCGCGACGGTCGCAGGGCGGCGCGGACCCGAGCGGTACGGCCAGCGTGGTCGGCGGCGCCGTCGGCGTGGCCAGTTCGTTGGCCGCCACCGGATCGAGCGGTTCGGCGGGCTCGGTGCCCCGCGCCGACTACCGGGCGTTGCCCCGGGTCACCTTCACCGATCCGGAGATCGGCGCGGTCGGTCTCACCGAGCAGCAGGCCCGCGACCGCGGCATCAACGTGCAGGTCGGCTTCACCCGGCTGGCGTCGTCGACCCGGGGCTGGATCCACAAGACCGACGAGGACGGCTTCATCAAGCTCGTCGCGGACGCCGACCAGGGGGTGTTGATCGGGGCGACCTCGGCCGGCCCCGCGGGCGGCGAGGTGCTCTCCGGTCTGGTGGTGGCGGTGCACGCGGCAGTCCCGCTGAGCCAGCTCCGGCACATGATCTACGCGTACCCGACCTTCCACCGGGCGATCTCCGACGCGTTGCACAATCTCGGACAGTGACCGGATAGCATCCGTCATCCTGCGACAGGCTGCTGTTCTTTTCTTGCAGTGGGTCGGCGTACTATTGCGGCCGTGACGAAACGACTGACCGAGGTCGCCCGCAAGGCAGGCGTCAGCGAAGCCACCGTGAGCCGGGTGCTCAACGGCCGCGATGGCGTGGCCGAGGCGACCCGGACGGCGGTGCTGACCGCCCTGGACGTGCTCGGTTACGAGCGGCCGAGCAAGCTGCGCGGTGAACGTGCCCGACTGGTCGGGCTGGTGTTGCCCGAGTTGCAGAACCCGATCTTCCCGGCGCTGGCCGAGGTGGTCACCGGCTCGTTGGCGCAACGCGGCTTCACCCCGGCCCTGTGCGCCCGCACCATCGGCGGCGTCTCCGAGGCCGCCTACGTCGAGATGCTGCTGGACCATCAGGTCTCCGGCGTGATCTTCGCTGGCGGGTCGTACGCGCTGGCCGACGCGTCGCACGAGCACTACCGACGGCTGACCGACCGGGGGTTGCCGGTGGTGCTGGTCAACGCGGGTGTGGACGAACTCGGCTTCCCCCGGGTGTCCACCGATGACGCGGTCGCGGTCGAGCAGGCGTACGGCCACCTGCGCTCGCTGGGGCACGAACGGATCGGCCTGGTGCTGGGGCCCGAGGACCACGTGCCGTCGCGGCGGAAACTGACCGCGATGGGCCGGGTCGCCGGCTGGGACGCGGGGACCGAGTGGGTCGAGCGTTCCAGCTTCTCGATGGAAGGGGCCCGGGTCGCGGCGACCAAACTGGTCGACCGGGGAATCAGCGGGATCATCTGTGCCAGTGACGTGTTGGCCTTGGGCGCGATCCGCGCGGTGCGCCGGCTCGGCCGTTCGGTGCCCGACGACGTCTCGGTGGTCGGCTACGACGACTCGGCGTTCATGACCTGCACCGATCCGCCGCTGACCACCGTCCGGCAGCCGATCGAGACGATGGGGCAGGCGGCCGTGGACCTGCTGGTCACTCAGATCGAGGGCGGGGGTGTGCTCACCGACGAGTTGCTCTTCGAGCCCGAACTTGTGGTGCGCGGCTCGACGGCGCCCACGCCACGCCGCTGACTCCACCGGCACCGATCCGGCACCGCCCCGCCGTTGTGGAACCCTGGGCCGCTCCGCCCCGCTGAACCCGACGCTCTCGGCCGCCGACCGCTACCCGCGGTCGGCGGCTTTCCGTCGTTGCCGCGCCCTGCGTGACGTCGTTTCGGTCCCATGACACCTGCCAGCACGGTCGCCCTCTGGCAGAAGATGGTCGCTTAATTTCAAGAGTCGATTCAAACCTTGCTGGATCGAGTCGTCGACGCTACAGTGACTCCACTCACACCTGGCCGCCGGTAGGTAACGGAGGGTCAGGGGTGCAGCCCGGACACCGATCACCAGCAGGTCTCGCGGCGTGGGACACCAACCGCCGATCACCGACTTCACCTAGACACCCGTTCCCGAAGGGATGGACAGATGTCCGTACCGCAGTACCGGAAGGCAGCTGCGTTGACGCTCGTGGCCGGTCTGGGGCTCGGCCTCGCGGCCTGCTCCACCAAGAGCGGCGACACCAGCGGCGACGCGAGCGGCAAGGTCACCATCACCGTCGACTGCCAGCCGGTCGGCGCCCAGAAAGAACTGCTGCAGAACTGGAACGCCGACGTCGCCGAGTTCCAGCGGCAGAACCCCGACATCGTGGTCAAGAGCGTGAGCGTCGGCGAGCAGTGCAACAACCCGCCGGACTTCACCGCCCGGCTGGCCGGCGGCACCGTGACCGACGTGTTCTACGGGTACATGACCGACCTGCAGCAGGTGCTCGACTCCGGCCAGGCGATGGACATCACCGAGTACGCCACCACGGACACCATCCCCACCTGGGACAGCGTCGACCCGGCGCTGAAGGAGGTCTTCACCGACGACGGGAAGCTCTACGCCGTACCGGTGAAGAACTACTCCATGGGCCTGGTCTACAACAAGGTGCTGTTTCAACGGGCCGGTCTCGACGTGAACAGCCCGCCGAAGACCTGGGCCGAGGTCCGGGACGCCGCCAAGAAGATCTCCGCGCTCGGCGACGGCATCGCCGGCTACGCCGAATACAGCGCCGGCAACACCGGCGGCTGGCACTTCACCGCCCTGCTCTACTCGCAGGGCGGCCAGGTGCTGACCGCCGACGGCAGCAGGGCCGACTTCAACAACGCCCTGGGCCGGCAGGTCCTCCAGAACCTCAAGGACATGCGCTACGGCGATGACAGCATGGGCGATCGTCAGCTGCTCCAGTGGGGCGACCTGCTGACCAACGCGGGCGCCGGCAAGGTCGGCATGTTCATCGGCGCGCCGGACGCCACCCAGGCGATCGTCAGCCAGTTCCAGGGCAGATTCGAGGACTGGGCGATGGGGCCGCTGCCCGGCCAGGACGGCCCGGCCAAGAGCACGCTCGGTGGCGGCGAGGGCTACTTCTTCAAGAAGGACCTCACCCCGGAGCAGGTCCGCGCCGGTCTCAAGTGGATCGCGTACCAGAAGCTCACGCCCGGCAAGGGCCAACTCGACTACGTCCGGGCCAAGCCACAGAACTACCCGGTCGGTCTGCCACAGCCGCTGCTGTTCACCAACGGCAGCCAGGCGCAGCAGCAGGAGCTGGAGCTGCGCAAGGCCAACGCGAACGTGGACACCGCGAACTTCGCGAACTTCGAGGCCAACCCGGTCCCGATCAAGGGTGAACCGCGCAACGCGCAGGCGATCTACGCGGTGCTGGACGCGGTGATGTCCGGCGTGCTGACCAACCCGAACGCCAACATCGACGCGTTGCTCAGGACCGCCGAGGAGAAGGTCAACAAGCTCCTCGCCGCCGAGAGCTGAGTACCGGGGCGGGGGTCGGAGGCCCCCGCCCCCGATCGCACCCGTCGTCCGGTCATCCACCCACGGGAGTCGTCTTGACGATCACCACCGCCCCCGGGGCGGTCAGAGCAGCGGATCGCCCCGGAACATCGCCTCCGGCCCAGGCACGGCGGACCAGCCTCGGCCGCACGGTACGCGACCAGCTCACCGGGCACGCGTTCCTGATCGGTGCGGTGCTCTGCTTCGCGGTCTTCTCCTGGTACCCGATGGTGCGCGGCGTCGTGATGAGCTTCCAGCGCACCCGGCGCGGCGAGACCACCTGGGTCGGCTGGGACAACTACCTCCGGATCCTCGACGACCCCAGCTTCTGGACCGCCTGGCAGAACACCTTCTACTTCACCGGCCTCGCGCTCGTCCTCGGGTACGCGGTGCCGTTCTTCGTGGCGATCCTGCTCAACGAGTTCCGCCACGCCCGTGGGTACCTCCGGATCCTGGTCTACCTGCCGGTGATGCTGCCGCCCGCCTCGGCGCTGTTCCTGTTCAAGTTCTACGCGTACGACCCCAGCGACGCGGGGCTGTTCAACGCGATCCTCAAGGCCTTCGGCCTGCCCACGTCGCAGTGGATGCAGTCGCCGGAGATGACGATGCCGGCGATGGTGATCGCGTCGACCTGGATGAACATGGGCAGCGCTGTGCTGATCTACCTGGCCGCGTTGCAGAACATCCCGGGCGAGCTGTACGAGGCGGCCGAGCTGGACGGGGCCGGGATCTGGCGGCGGATCATGCACGTCACCATTCCGCAGACCCGGCTGATTCTCGCGCTGCTGGCGATGCTCCAGATCGTCGCCACCATGCAGCTCTTCATCGAGCCGCTGATCCTCGCCAACGGTGCGGGCGCGGAGGACTCGGCGACCTCGGTCGCATACCTCATCTACCAACACGGGTTCTTCCAGAACGATCTCAACGGCGCGGCGGCACTCGGAGTGATCATGCTGGTGGTGCTGGCCGGGTTCTCCGCCGTCTACCTGCGGCTCACCGCGAGACAGGACTAGGAGGAGACCACCCATGGCACCGGACACCGGGACCCGGACCCTCATCTCACAGGCCCAGCTTCGGCGCGGTCGCGGACGGGCCGCCTACTGGACGCTGCTCGCCGTCGTGGTCGTCGGGTTCACGCTCGTCTTCCTCGGGCCGCTCTACTGGATGGTCACCGGAGCCCTCAAATCCGGCCAGGAGATCGCGCAGACCCCACCGTCGCTGTTCCCGCAGGATCCACAGTGGCAGAACTACGCCGATGCCTGGCACAACCTGGCGCTGGCCAAGCTGCTGTTCAACACCTTCTACTACGCGACCGGCGCGGTGCTGTTCCAACTGGTCTTCGACACCGCCGCGGCGTACGCCCTGTCGAAGCTCCGCCCGGTCCTCGGCAACGTGATCCTCGGCATGATGCTGGCCACGCTGATGATCCCGGCGATGGTCCTCATCGTCCCGCAGTACGTGACCGTGATCGACCTGCCGATCCTGCACATCAACCTGCTCGACTCGCCGTTCGCGATCTGGCTTCCCCTGGTCGCCAACGCGTTCAACATCTTCCTGCTGAAGCGGTTCTTCGACTCGATTCCGGAGGATCTGATGGCGGCCGCCCTGATGGACGGGGCGACGCCACTGCGCACGCTCTGGTCGATCGTGCTGCCGATGTCTCGGCCCATCCTCGGCGTCGTCTCGATCTTCGCGGTGACCGCGGTCTGGAAGGACTTCCTCTGGCCGAAGCTGGTCATGCCGTCTCCCGAGACCCGCACGGTAAGCGTGGGGATCTACGCCTTCGCCGGCGGTACGCCGATGAACGTGGTGATCGCCGCGTCGGTGATCGCCGCGATACCGACCGTCGTCATCTTCCTGGTGTTTCAGCGAAACATCATGTCCGGCCTCACCACGGGCGGTCTCAAGGGATGACCGCCGACCCCAGAAAGCAGGTGCGCGTGTCCGCAGCAGCCAGTGGTCCGTGGTGGCGGGGAGCGGTGATCTACCAGGTGTACCCGCGCAGCTTCGCCGACGGAAACGGTGACGGCATCGGCGACATCGCCGGCATCCGATCACGGCTGAACTACCTGTCGGCGCTCGGCGTCGACGCCATCTGGTTCAGCCCCTGGTACCCCTCCCCGATGGCCGACGCCGGCTACGACGTCGCCGACCATCGCGACATCGACCCCGTCTTCGGCAGCCTGGCCGAGGCGGAGGCGCTGATCGCGGAGGCGCACGCGCTCGGCATCCGGACCATCGTCGACGTGGTGCCGAACCACTGCTCCGCCGCACACCCCTGGTTCCAGGCGGCGTTGGCCGGCGGTCCGGGAGCACCGGAGCGGGAGCTGTTCTGGTTCCGGCCGGGGCGCGGCCCGAACGGCGACCAGCGCCCGACCGACTGGGTGGGCGAGTTCGGCGGGCCGACCTGGACCCGGACCACCGACCCGGACGGCACGCCCGGTGACTGGTACCTGCACCTCTTCGCCCCCGAACAGCCGGACCTCAACTGGGACCATCCGCGGGTGCGCGCCGAGTTCGAGGACATCCTGCGGTTCTGGTTCGACCGGGGCGTGGACGGAATCCGGATCGACTCGGCCGGGCTGCTGGTCAAGGACTCGACGCTGCCCGAGATCGTGGCAGATCGGCCGCACCCCTTCCACGACGTCGACGGGGTGCACGAGATATACCGGGACTGGCGGCGGATCGCCGACGCGTATCCGGGGGACCGGGCACTGATCGGTGAGGTGTGGTTGCCGGACCGCCAACGGTTCGCCCGCTACCTGCGCCCGGACGAGCTGCATGCCGCGTTCAACTTCGACTTTCTCGGCTGCGCCTGGGACGCCACCGCACTACGCGAGAGCATCGACGGCACGCTGAACGCACACGCGCCGGTCGGCGCCCCCGCCACCTGGGTGCTTGCCAACCACGACGTCACCCGGCAGGTGACCCGCTACGGACGGGCGGACACCAGGTTCAGCTTCGCGGCCAAGCGCGAGGGAATCCCCACCGACCTGGAACTGGGTACCCGTCGTGCCCGCGCCGCAGCGCTGCTGTCGCTGTCGCTGCCCGGCGCCGCCTACGTCTACCAGGGTGAGGAACTGGGGCTGTGGGAGGTCGAGGACATCCCACCCGCACTCCGGCAGGACCCGATGTTCGTCCGCTCCGGTGGCACCGACCCGGGCCGCGACGGGTGCCGGGTGCCGCTGCCGTGGTCGGGGGACGCTTCGCCCTTCGGCTTCAGCCCTGACGACGCGAGCCGCGTGCCGTGGCTGCCCCAACCCGCCGAGTGGAAGGACCGCACGGCCCGGACGCAGGCCGGTGACCCGCATTCGATGCTGGAGCTGTACCGGAGGGCGATCGCGTTGCGGCGTACCGAGGCGGCGCTCGGAGACGGGACGCACACCTGGTTGCCGGCACCCGACGGGGTGCTGGCCTTCCGCCGGGAGCCCGGCTTCACCTGCCTGGTCAACCTGTCCGGCGGTGCCGTGCCACTGCCACCGCACACCCACAAGCTGCTGGCCAGCGGCCCGCTCGACGACGACCGGCTACCCCCGGACACCGCCATCTGGCTGCGTACCCCGGGCCGGTCCGGGTGACTCCCGCCGCGCCAGCGCACCACCGACCGAACCACCAGCCCGCGCCAACGAGGAGGTACCCGCACCGCCGTTCCGCCACCACCACGGGGGACCTGGCCACCTGAGAAAGGGAGCGCTGCTCATGGCCGACCACACCGTCCCGCACCAGCCCAGAAACCGGATCAGTGCGACGCTTGCCCTGCTCACCGGCACCACACTGGCCGCCGCCTCGATCTCGGTGATCACACTCACCACCACCGCGACCCCGGCCCGCGCCGCCGGGCTCTCCCCGTTCGACATCGCCGGCCGGGGTGCGACGGTACCGTTCATCGAGCACGAGGCGGAGAACGCGACACACAGCGGCACCAGAATCGGTCCGGACCGGCGCTACGGCACGCTGCCATCAGAGGCGAGCGGCCGTGAGGCGGTCACCCTCGACGCGGTCGGGGAGTACGTCGAATTCACCCTCACCGCCCCGGCGAACGCGGTCACCTTCCGCTACAGCATCCCGGACAACGCCGCCGGCACCGGCCGCGACGCCACCATCGACCTACGGGCGAACGGCACGTTGGTCAAAGCGGTGCCGGTCACCTCGAAGTACGGCTGGTACTACGGCGGCTACCCGTTCAACAACAACCCGGGCGACATCAACCCGCACCACTTCTACGACGAAGCCCGAGCCCTGTTCGGCACCACCTACCCGACGGGCACGAAGATCCGGCTCCAGGTGGCGTCGACCGCCCAGTCGCCGACCTTCACCATCGACCTGGCCGACTTCGAGCTGGTCGCCGCACCGATCACCAAGCCGGCCAACGTCCTCGACGTGGTCACCGACTTCGGTGCCGACCCGACCGGTGCCACCGACTCCACCGCCCGCTTCCAGGCCGCCGTGGACGCCGGCCGGGCGCAAAGCCGTACGGTGTGGATCCCGCCGGGCAGCTTCACCCTCTGGGACCACGTGGTGGTCGACGGGGTGACCCTGCGCGGGGCCGGCCCCTGGTACTCGGTGCTCGGCGGCCGGCACCCCACCGACCGCAAGCGGGCCGCCGGCATCTACGGCAGGTACGTCACCGGTGGCGGCTACCGGGGCGAGATCCGCCCGCACGAGGCCGGCGGCCCCAGCCGCAACGTGCTGCTGCGGGATTTCGCGATCATCGGCGACGTCCGGGAACGGGTCGACTCCGACCAGGTCAACGCCATCGGCGGAGCGATGTCCGACTCCGTGGTGGACAACGTCTGGATGCAGCACACCAAGGTCGGTGCCTGGATGGACGGCCCGATGGACAACTTCACCATCCGCAACAGCCGGATCCTCGACCAGACCGCCGACGGGGTGAACTTCCACTGGGGAGTCACCAACTCCACGGTGACGAAAGCCTTCGTCCGCAACACCGGCGACGACGCCCTCGCCATGTGGGCGGACACCGTGCCCAACGTCGGCAACTCGTTCACCCGGAACACCATCGGCGTGACCGTCCTCGCCAATCACCTGGTCACCTACGGCGGGCGGGACATCCGGATCACCGACAACGTGACCGCCGACTCGGTCACCAACGGCGGTGGCATCCACGTGGCCAACCGCTACACCGGCGTGCACGGCCCGACCGCGGTCGCCGGCACAATCACCGTCGCCCGCAACACGCTGATCCGTAACGGCAACTCCGACTACAACTGGCGCTTCGGTGTCGGCGCGATCTGGTTCTCCGCGTTGAACGAACCGATCCGCGACGCGTCGATCATGGTCAGCGACACCGACATCCTGGACAGCTCCTACGCGGCCCTGCACTGGATCGAGGGGGCGACCAGCGGGATCAGTTTCACCAACGTACGCATCGACGGCGCCGGCACCTACGCCCTCCAGGTGCAGGCACCGAGTCAGGTTTCCTTCACCGATGTCCGGGCCACCGGCATCGCACAGGCCAACCCGGTGCACAACTGCGTGGGCAGCGGCTTCCAGATCACCCAGGGTGCCGGCAACTCCGGCTGGTACACCTCGACGCCGTACTGCGGTCCGTGGCCGGAGCCGCAGTGGGGCAGCGGCCCGACCAGCCCACCGCCCACCTCGCCGCCGCCCAGCACCCCGCCACCGACCACGCCCCCGCCGGCCGTCGGGAACCTGGCCCTGGGCCGGCCGGTCGTCGCCTCCAGCCACACGCAGAACTACCTGGCCGGCAACGCGGTGGACGGTGAGCCCGGCAGCTACTGGGAAAGCGCCAACCACGCGTTCCCGCAGACCCTCACCGTGGACCTGGGTAGCGCCCGGCAGGTGGGTCGGGTGGTGCTGAAGCTACCGCCAGCGCCGGCCTGGCAGACCCGTACCCAGACGCTGTCGGTGCTCGGCTCCACCGACGGCAACTCCTGGACCACCCTCGCCGGCACGGCGGGCCGCACCTTCGACCCGACCACCGGCAACACCGTGTCGATCAACCTGCCCGTCGGGGAACGTCGGTTCCTTCGACTGCACGTCACCGCCAACACCGGCTGGCCGGCGGCCCAGGTCGCCGAGTTCGAGGTCCACTCCACCTGACCCGTCGCCGGGCTCCGCTTCGGCGGGGCCCGGCGACGCCGCACCAGAAGCACCACCCCGCAACGCCTCTCCACGTCCCGGAAGAAGGTGTCGATTCCCCATGTCCAGATTCCGCACCCGGTTGACCGCCGTGTTCGTCGCGGTCGGCCTCGCCCTCACCGCCGCCCCCGCACCGCCCGCCGCCGCAGCCAGCGGCCCCAACCTGGCCGCCGGCCGGAGCATGTCCGCCAGCGGTCACAACGACGTCTACGTGGTCACCAACGCCAATGACGGTAACCAGAGCAGCTACTGGGAGAGCCCGAACAACGCCTTCCCACAGTGGATCCAGGTCGACCTCGGTGCCACGATCACCGTCGACCGGCTGGTGCTCAAGCTGCCCGCCGGTTGGGGAGCGCGCACCCAGACGCTGACCGTGCAGGGCAGCACCAACGGATCGACGTTCAACACCCTGGTCGGCTCCGCCGGGTACACCTTCAGCCCGGCGGGCAACAACACGGTGACCGTAACCGTCGCCCCGGCCGCCACCCGCCACGTCCGGCTGCTGATCACCGCGAACACCGGCTGGCCCGCCGGGCAGCTCTCCGAGCTGGAGGTGTACGGTCCGGCCACCGGCGACACCCAGGCACCGACCGCGCCGACGAACCTGGCGTTCACCGAGCCGGGCAACGGACAGATCCGGTTGACCTGGTCGGCGTCGACCGACAACGTCGGCGTGACCCGGTACGACGTGTACGCCAACGGGTCGTTGCGGGCCAGCGTGTCGGGTACGACCCTGACGTACACGGACACGCAGCCGGCGAGCGCGACGGTGTCGTACCTCGTACGGGCCCGTGACGCCGCCGACAACGTCTCGGCCAACAGCAACACGGTCACCCGTACCGGCAGCATGCCCGGCGGCACCAACCTCGCCGTCGGCAAGCCGGTCACGGCCTCCTCGATGGTGCACGTCTTCGCCGCCGCCAACGCTGTCGACGACGACGTCACCACCTACTGGGAGGGTGCGCCAGGGGCGTACCCGAGCACCCTGACCGTGGCGCTCGGCGCCAACGCGAGCATCAGCGCGGTCGTGGTGAAGCTCAACCCCGACCCGGCCTGGGGCCCCCGCGCCCAGACCTTCTCGATCCTGGGGCGGGCGCAGTCCGCCTCCGGGTTCAGCACGCTGGCCGGCTCGGCGAGCCACTCGTTCAGCCCGTCGAGCAGCAACACGGTGACCATCCCGGTCTCGGCGACCGCCGCCGACGTCCGGCTCCAGTTCACCGCCAACTCCGGCGCGCCCAACGGACAGGTCGCCGAGTTGCAGGTGATCGGCACGCCGGCCCCGAACCCGGACCTCACCGTCACCAGTCTGACCTTCGTCCCGGCCGCACCTGTGGAGACGGACCAGCTGACCCTCACCGCCACTGTCCGCAACGCTGGCACGGCGGGTTCCGGCGCGAGCACCGTCGACTTCGCGTTGGACGGTACGAAGGTGGGCCAGGCGAACGTCGGCGCCCTGGCGGCGGGGGCCGCGACCACCGTGTCCACCACCGTGGCGGCCCGCACCGCTGGCAGCTACCAGCCAAGCGCCACTGTCGACCCGGCGAACACCGTGATCGAGCAGGACGAGTCGAACAACGTCCGGACCGCGGCGGGCCCGCTGGTGGTCAGCCCGGTGGCCAGCGCCGACCTGGTCGCCTCGGCGGTCACCTGGTCACCTGGCACACCGAGCGCGGGTGCCAACGTCAGCTTCGCGGTGACCCTGCGCAACCAGGGCACCATCGCGTCGGCGGGCGGTGCGCACGGCCTCACGCTCACCGTGCTCAACGACGCCGGCACGGTTGTGCGTACCCTCACCGGCTCGTACACCGGCACCATCGGGGCCGGCGCCACGGCCGGTCCGGTGAACCTGGGCAACTGGACGGCCGCCAACGGGCGGCACACCGTCCGGGTGGTGATCGCCGCCGACGCCAACGAGTTGCCGGTGAAGCGGGCCAACAACACAAGCGAGCGACCGCTGTTCGTGGGTCGCGGCGCCAACCTGCCGTACGACATGTACGAGGCCGAGGAGGGCTCGGTCGGCGGCGGGGCGCAGATCGTCGGGCCGAACCGGACCATCGGCGACCTGGCCGGTGAGGCGTCCGGACGCCGGGCGGTCACCCTGAACACCACCGGCGCGTACGTCGAGTGGACCACCAAGGCGTCGGCCAACGCCCTGGTCACCCGCTTCTCCATGCCCGATGCTCCGAACGGCGGCGGGATCAACTCGACATTGAACATTTACGTCAACGGCGTACTGCACAAGCCGATCAGCCTCACCTCGAAGCACATCTGGCTGTACGGCGCGGAGGCCAGCCCGAGCGACTCGCCGAGCGCCGGGCCGCCCCGGCACATTTACGACGAGGCGAACGTGCTGCTGAACTCGACAATCCCGGCGGGCAGCCGGATCCGCTTGCAGAAGGATCCGGCGAACTCCACCACGTACGCCATCGACTTCATCAACCTGGAGCAGGTGACGCCCCGGGCGAACCCGGACCCGGCGCGATACCGGGTGCCGAACGGGTTCAGTCACGCCGACGTGCAGAGTGCGCTCGACGCGGTCCGGATGGACACCACCGGCAACCTGATCGGCGTCTACCTGCCCGCCGGTAGCTACGAGACGGCCCAGAAGTTCCAGGTGTACGGCAAAGCGGTGAAGGTGGTCGGCGCGGGCATGTGGTTCACCCGGTTCCAGACGCCCCCGTCGCAGCAGAACACCGACGCGGGGTTCCGGGTCGAGCCCAGCGCCAGCGGGTCGTCCTTCGAACACCTCGCCTTCTTCGGCAACTACACCGTGCGACAGGACGGGCCGGGCAAGGTCTGGGGTGAGCTGAAGGATGTCGACAACCTCAACCTGGACAACGTCTGGGTCGAGCACACCGTCTGCGCGTACTGGGGGGTGAGCGTCAGCGGGTTGAAGATCACCAACAGCCGGTTCCGCAACACCTTCGCCGACGCGGTGAACCTGACCAACGGCAGCACCAACAACCTGGTCAGCAACTCGGAGGGCCGGTCCAACGGCGACGACGCCTTCGCGCTCTTCTCCGCCACCGACCAGGGTGCCTCCACCGGCAACCACGGCAATGTGTTCGAGAACCTGACCGCGACGTTGACCTGGCGGGCTGCCGGGATCGCGGTGTACGGCGGTTACGACAACGTCTTCCGCAACCTCTACATCGCCGATCAATTGACGTACTCGGGCATCACGATCAGCTCGCTGGACTTCGGCTACCCGTTCATCGGGTTCGGGGCCAGCCCACCCACCCGCTTCGAGAACATCTCGTTGATCCGGTCGGGCGGCCACTTCTGGGGCGCGCAGACCTTCCCGGCGATCTGGGTGTTCTCCGCGTCGAAGGAATTCCGTGGCATCCGCGTCAGTGACGTGGACATCGTCGACCCGACGTACTCAGGAATCATGTTCCAGACCAAGTACACCGGCGGCCAGCCGGAGAATCCGATCACCGACACGGTCTTCAGCAACGTGTCGATCAGCGGCGCACAACGCAGCGGTGACGCCTTCGACGCCAAGTCCGGCTTCGCCATCTGGGCCAACGAGATGCCCGAGCCGGGCCAAGGCCCCGCCGTCGGCTCCGTCACCTTCACCAACCTCCGCCTGAACAACAACCATCAGGACATCCGCAACACCACCCCCACCTTCACCATCACCCGCAACTGACCCCACCCCCTTGCCGTGCCGATCATGCGGTTGTGGCACCTGACAAAGGCCGTGAACACGGTTCTTCGGGCGCCACAACTGCATGATCGTCGGTGGGGATGGGTGGTCAGGGGGTGGGGGTGCCGTGGCGGCCGGCACCAGCGGTGAAGCGGGCGGCGCCGGCCGCCGCGTCGGTGGCCAGGGAGTGCAGGCCGTAGGCCAGCTCGGTGGCCAGGGCTTCCGGCTCCGGCTGGGCGGCGGTGGCCAGCACCGAGGCGCGGTCGTTGCGCAGGCAGGTCTGTGGATGGCGGGCGATCTCGGCGGCCAGTCGCTCGGCCGCCGCCCGGGACTCGCCCGGGTCGACCAGGCGGTTGACCAGCCCCATCGCGTACGCCTCCGCGGCCGGCACCGCCCGCCCGGTGAGGATCAGGTCCATGGCCCGGCTCTCACCGATCAGCCGGGGCAGCCGGACCGTTCCGCCGTCGATCAGCGGCACTCCCCACCGGCGACAGAAAACCCCGAGCACGGCGTCCGACTCGGCGATCCGCAGATCGCACCAGAGCGCCAGTTCCAGGCCACCGGCCACCGCGTACCCCGAGATCGCGGCGATCACCGGCTTGCCGATGACCATCCGGGTCGGACCCATCGGACCGTCGCCGTCCGGCTCGACCCGGTTGCCGCTCGGCGTACCGATCGCCTTCAGGTCGGCGCCCGCACAGAACGTGCCTCCGGCTCCCCAGAGCACCGCCACCGCCGCCGTCGGATCCGCGTCGAAGGCCCGGAACGCGTCGGCGAGCGCCCGGGCGGTCGGCCCGTCCACCGCGTTGCGGGCCGCCGGCCGGTCCAGGATCACCGTGGTCACCGGCCCGTCCCGTTCCACCCGTACCGTCATCCCGTCAGCATGCCCCGGCGTCGCCCGGCTGGCTATTCGTCCCCGACGACCGGTTTGCGGTGGCGTACGACGGGAAGTCGTTACCCGTGCGAGCGTTGTTGACGAGAATTGAGCAAGCTTCCGGCCTGGACCGGTTCGGTGACCGGTTGCAGCAGACGGTGCAGGGTGTGCTGCGCCCACAGCGGGTCCGTGACCTGTTGCACGGCGTCTGGCTGGGGCACCCGCTGCACCCGGCGATGGTGCAGCTGCCGGTCGGCGCGTGGATCAGCGCGGCGGTGCTGGACCTGATGCCCGGCCAGCGTAGGGCGGCGACCACCATGACCGCGGTCGGCACGATCGGCGCCCTGCCGGCGGCGGTGGCCGGCCTCAACGACTGGGCGGGACTCTCCCGTGACCAGCGTCGGGTCGGCCTGGTGCACGCCGCGTCGAACTCCGTCGGGCTGGCGCTGTACGGTGCCTCGCTGGCCGCGCGGCTGTCCGGTCGGCACGGCCTCGGGCGCACCCTCGGCTGGCTCGGACTCAGCGCCGCCGGTGCCGGTGCGTACCTCGGCGGGCACCTGGCGTACAAGCAGGGTGCTCAGGTGAACGTGAGCGTCTCCGACCTGCACCTGATCAGCGAGGGCTGGCACCCGGTGGCGGAGATGACCAGCCTGCCGCAGCGGGAACTCGTCACCCGCAAGGTCGACGACGTGTCGGTGATTCTCTACCGCCACGGTGACGACGTGACCGTCATGCTGGAGCGTTGCCCGCATCAGAGCGGGCCGCTCGGCGAGGGCGAGGTACGCGAGGTCGACGGGCACGCGTGCGTGGTGTGCCCGTGGCACGGCAGCACCTTCCGACTCAACGGCGGCGAGGTGGTGCACGGCCCTTCCGCGAACGACCAGCAGGTGCTGCCGACCCGGATCGTCGACGGCCGCCTGGAGGCCCGGCTGCCCTGACCCGGGTTTCCGACTTGCTGGATCTGTGGCAGTAGCGGGAGTCCGTGGCCGGCGTGTCGGCTCCTTCGACTGCCACGCATCACGAAGGCGTAGGTCCCGACCCGTGGGGCGTCAGTCCTTACGGTGTCGGCCGACGGGCAGCTCGCGAAGAGGACTGGCCGGCGGCTGGTGGCGGGTGCCGGCGCGGGAGACGGCCGGTCGGCGGCGCAGGCCGAGCACCGCACCGATCTGCGCGCCGACGATGCTGGCCACAGCCAGCACGGCGGACACGGCGAGTGGACGGTTCACCCGGTCGGGCTCGCCGGCCCGGGACGCGCCCACCGTCACCACCGGCGAGTGACCCTCCGGCGTCTCGCTCCGCGGCGGCTCCGGCTGTTGTCCCTCCGGACCGGCCGGCGCTGTCGTGGCGGACCCCGGTCGCTCGGTCGGGCGCCGGGCGACTCCACCGCCTCGCCGGGCCGCTCCACCGCGTCGCCCGGGTTGGTCGGCGTCGGGCGGGTCTGCTCGGTCCGTTCCGGCCCGGGAACGGGCCGGGGTTTCGGTGCGACCAGCCGGCCGGTGGCATGTTGCCGGGAACCCTGATCGTGTGCCTCCTCGGGCAGCTTGATGAGCTGGCCGGGGCGGATCCGGTCCGGGTTCCGCAGCTTGTTCAGTGCGGCCAACCGGTGGTAGTCGTCGAAGTCGTCGAGGTACCGGTCGGCGACTCCACCCAGGTAGTCACCCTTGGCGACCCGGTAAACGGGCGCTCCGGTCGAGGCGCCGGCACTGTCCGCTCGCGCGCCTGTCGCCGGCTGAGCCGCCATCGCGGGAGAAGGCGTGAATGCGGTGACGGAAGCGGCTCCACCGGCGTACGCCGTCGTGCCGTAAGCCGTGGTGGCGGCCGTGGCGGCGGGGCTGGCGGCGAGGATCAGCGCGACCGAACCGACGAGCGCGGCGGCGGCCCCTGCTGCCGGCCCATGCCGGGCAGCCGGGGCGCGGGCCGGTCCAGCGCCTGTGCGCCCAGCTCCACGAGCACCGACAGGGCGAAGGTGGCCCAGCCGAACCAGCCCATGATCGCCAGCGCCCGCAGGAAGAGTTGACCGTCGTCGCGGCTGGTCAGCGTGGTGCCAATCTCCGCGAGCGTGGGTACGTGGTCGGGGAGCGGGTTGCCGGCGAAGGCCAGCAGCGCGATCGGTCCGCCGACCAGCAGACCGATCAGCACGACAAGCGCACCGAAGCCGGTGAGCATCCGACCGACCCGCCGTACGGCGGTGCCACCTGATGCGGCCATGGCTACCTTCCCTTTCCTAGGAGGCCCCGGTCAGCGCCCGTGCGGTCGCCTCACCGGAAACGGTGACGGTGTTGGAGAAGCCGAACAGGCCGAGCGCCGCCCGGTCGTAGGTGACCTCGACGCGTACCCGGATCAGGGTTTCGCCGTCGACCACCGGGAAGGTCACGGTGTGGTCGCTGGCGCCGGCGGTGGTGAGGTAGTTCCGGACGGCGCGGCGGGCCTCGCGCCGGTTGATCCGCTTGGGCCCGCCCTCGATGGCGGTGGCCCGGTCGATGGCCTGGCCGCCCGCGCGGGCCGCCTCGGCGGCCAGGTTCTCGGCGCGTTGCAGCGTGCGGAGCTGACCGGCGCCGTCGAACGCCATGCCGATGATGGCCAGCACCCCGATCAGGGCCACGGCGAGGAAGATGCTCACCCGACCGGCGTCGCCGCGCCCGGCCGTCATCCCCGGCTCCGGTAGCGGTCCAGCGGCGAGGTGAACGAGGCGGTGATCCGCTGTCCGTCCGGCATCGTCAGCGCCGGCAGGTTCATGTCGGCGTAGGAGACGGTGCAGGCGATCTCGACGGTGACGGTGGCGTTCTGCCCGACCTGGCTGGTGAAGACCCGGTTGAAGGTGGTGGACCGTCCGTCGACCGAGCCGCGGAGGGTCACCTGCGGGGCCCCGGAGCAGGCCACCCCGCCAGTCGAGCTGGCGGCGGGCGGCCTCGCGTGCCTCCCGCCGGGCGGTGGCGGCGTCCCGGGAGATCGACGCCGCCCGGGCCGCGTCGTGCGCGGCGGCCTCCAACGCCGCGCTGGCCACCGCGGTACGCCCGGCGACCCCGCCGAGCACCATCATCGCCACGAAGGCCGGTGCCAGCACCGCCACCTCGATCGAGACGGAACCCCGGCTCATGGCTCGGTCCATCGCTCCACCGTCCCGTGTGCCGTCTGCTCGACGGCGAAGTCGACGCCCGGCACCACCGACAGGGCCTTGCCGCTCACCGTGCAGGTCACGTCGGTGTCCGTGGCGGCGCAGCTCGGTCCCGGGTCGTCCCAGTCGACCAGCCAGTCCCCGGCGGCCTGGAGGAACTCGGCCGCACGCTCCTCGCCGGCACCGGCCGGGGCGTCGAAGAGCCGCTCCGCGTTGACTCCGCTCTGCGCGGCGTTGAGCGCGGTCGACCGGGCGACGAAGACGACGGCTACCTGGATCGAGGCGAACAGCATCACCAGGATCGCCGGCAGGGCCACCGCCAGCTCGACCGGATTGCCGCCCCGCTCGGCGTCCCCGGACAGCAGTCGGTGCCGGGTGGCGGCGACCACCCGGCACCAGCCGACGGAGAGGCGACGGAACATCGATCAGGTGTCCGACGGGGCCTGGTGGGTCGGGATGTTGTCCATCCAGTCGTTTGCCGCGCCGAGGGCGGCGGCGGTCACCGCCATCGCCACGGCCACCAGGCCGAAGATGATGACGGCGGTCGGCACCGGGCTGTCGCCACGGTCGCCGCGCAGTTCGGCCAGCCGCGCCCGTAGCGCGACGTGCAGGTAGGTGATTACGGACATCGGGGCTCCTTCACTGGGGGTCGGGCCTAGAGACGGGCCAGGAACGGGTAGATGGCGAAGCCGAGCAGGACGAAGACCAGCAGCGCGCCGGGTATGTCGAGCCGGCTGGTCACCCCCTCGGCCCGGGCCAGGTTGTCGGTGCGGATCTGGTCGCGTAACGAGTCGGCCCGGCTGCGCAGGGTCTCGTGCACCTGCGCACCCTCACTGCCGGAGGAGCGCATGATCGCGCCGACATCGCCCAGCTCCGGGATGCCGATCCGATCGGCGAGATCGCGTAGCTCGTCCCAGGGCGAGTGCATCTGCATCTGCGCTATCCGCAGCGCCTCGGAGATCCGGTCGAAGACCCAGCCCTCGCAGATCGCGGCGGCTCGCTCCAGCGACTGCACCGGACCGTGCGCCGCGGACAACTGCAACGCGACCAGGTCGAGGTAGGTGCAGACCGCCTGACGGAACTCGTCCCGCGCGGCGTCCGCCTTGGTCAGCACCGACCGGTGCGCCACAAGGGCGCAGAGCAGCGCCAGGCCGAGGCTGCCCAGGACCGGTACGGCCAGCGGCAGCGAGACGCCGACGGTGAAGAGGGTGACGCTGAGCAGCGCCGGAGCGGAGAGTCCGATCAGGGCGGACAACAGCAGGGAGAGGGCGTACTGCTCGGGGGTGCGGTCGAGCAGCGCCAGTTGCCGGTGTGGGGGTCGCAGCCAACGGGCCAACCCGGTGAGCCAGTCCAGCCGCCGGTTGGCGGGCCCGGTGCGGGCGCTTCCCGGCGGTTGGTGCAGCCGGCGCAGTGCCGGGCCGAGCGCGGGAGTCGCCGGGACCAGCTCACGGACCACCAGGAACACGCCCAACCCGAGCGTGGCGCCGGCCACCACCGCGAGGGTGAGATGCAGGTTCACGCCACCACCTCGCTCGGATCCGGGGCCGGCAGGAAACGGGCCGGTCGGGGTGGCTGGCTCATCGAGCGCACCCAGGCCAGCAGCGCCACGAAGGCCGCGCCGAGCACCGCCATCACCAGCTGCCCGAACGGGGTGTCGTACGGCTGCACGTACTCGCGGTTGAGCAGCCCGTACGCGATGGTGGCCAGCGTCATGCCGGTGAGGAAGCGAACCGCGAACCGGGGCTGGGTGCGCTTGGCCTCGATCTCCCGGCGGGTCGCGACCTCCGCCGCGGCGGCCGAGGCGATCGAACCGAGCACGTCGCCGAGCCGCTCACCCCGGTCGGTGAGGTGCAGGATCAACGCCGCGACCACCTGGTCGCAGACCGGATCGCCGATCTCGTCGGCGAAGGCCAGCAGGGCGGAGCGGGCCAGCCAACCGGCCTGGAGCCGGGCGGCGAGCAGGCGTACCTCCTCCTGGATCTCCTCGGGGGCGGTGGTGACGGTGCCGATGATCGCCTGCTGGAGCCCCTGTCCGGTGGCGGAGACGTCCTTGAGCCGGCGGGTCCACTCGCCGACCGCCTCGATGCGGGCGATGGCCCGCTGCTCGGCCCGCCCGACCGAGAACAGCCACGGTGCACCCGGCACCGCCACCGCCACCAGCAGGCCCACCACGGGCAGGCCGGTCAGCAGGAAGGCCAGCGCACCGGCGACCACCGCGCCGACCAGCAGTGCCTGGTGTGCCCGCTGTTCGCGGGCGGTGCTGCCGGAGCCGCGCCAGAGCCGCCCGAGCCCCGGCCCCGCGCCGGGTGCCCGGCCGGGCGGCCGGCGGGTGCCGACGAGCGCCACCACCGCCAGCACCAGGCCGGCCACGCAGGCCGCGCCGGAGACCAGGGCGATCAGCTCGATGTTGGTACGCACCGGCTCACCGCCGCCCGAGCCGGGTCTGCCGGGGCCGGCGCCAGGCACCCTGGCCGGCCTCGATCCAGCGGCTCAGCAACCGGGCGTCGTAGCCCACCCGCAGCAGCTGGTCCCGGACGCGTTCGGGCAGGTGCCGGGGGACCGCCCGGCCGTCGGGACCGGGGCCGAAGACCTGCGTGGTGGTGATCCGGCTGCTCTCGCCGACGCCGAGCACCTCCTCGACGTGCGAGACGAAGCGGTGCTTGCGCCCGCCGATGCCGGTCTCGTCGTCGACGGTGACGTAGACGATCAGGTCGAGCGCGTTGCCGGCCATCCGGCGGGCCTGGTCGACGGTCATCTCCCGGCCGTGGGCGAGCGCCAGCTCGATGATCCGTTCGCTCACCCCGGCCGGGGTACGCGCGTGGATCGTGCACATCGACCCTCGGCTGGTGGTCATCGCCTGGAGCATCGGCACGATCTCCCGGGACCGCACCTCACCGACGATGATCCGCAGCACTCCCATCCGCAGCGAGACCGGGATCAGGTCGGCGATGCTCACCTCGCCGGCCGGTCGACCGTCCGGTCCGCGTTCGCCGTGCCCCTCCCGGGCCTCGAAGCTCATCACCGCCCGGTGCCGGTCGCCACGGCGGGCCGGTAGCAGTTCCCGGCTCTCCTCCAGCAGCACGTACGGCTCGTCCGGCGGGATCTCGCTCATCATCGCCCGGATCACGGTGGTCTTACCGGCACCGGCCAGCCCGGCGACCATGATGTTCAGCCCGGCTCGCATCGACGCCCGGAGGAAGTCGCGCAGCAGCGGGTCGATCATCTCGTCCAGGTCGCCCCGGCCACCGGCCAGGTCGTCAAGGGTCACGTCGAGGGTGTTGTGCTTGCGGATCACCGCGTACGGGCGGTGGCTGACCAGGAACACCGCGGCCAGTCGGCTGCCGTCGGGCAGTTGCAGGTCCAGGGTGGGTTTCGAGGTGGACAGGGACCGTTCCGTCGCGCCCGCTCGGCGGGCCGCCGCCTGAAGAATCTCCACCAGCTCGTCGTCGCTGTCGGCGATGGGGTCGGCCCAGTCGACCCCACCGCCGTGCCGGGTGATGCGCACCTGGTCGCAGCCGAGGATGTGCACCTCCTCGATGGTGTCGTCGACAAGCAGGGTCTGGAGTCGACCGAGACCGGCCAGCTCGGCGGTCACCTGGTCGAGCAGCAGCCGTTCCTCGCCGGCGGCCATCGGTGTGCCGGCGCGGCGCACCGCGTCGGCGTACTCGGCGACCAGCTCGACCGCGAGCCGGGCGCGCTCGGTGTCCTCCTCGGCGACGCTGAACTCGCGGCCACGCTGCCACCGGGTGAGCCGCTCGCTGAGCTGCCGGCGCAGCTCGCGCACCACCTGGAAGTCGACCCGGGGCCGGGGTGGCGCCGCCGGCGGCGCCGCGACGGGCACCGACCCGTTCGGTGGCTGGTGCCAACCGTTGACCGGGGCCAGCGGCGGGACGGTGGAGGTGGCGCCCGGCGGTTGCCGGCGCGGGTCGGACGAGACCGGCTCAAATCGCATCGGGCACCCCTGGGACACGGGCCATGCCAGGCGGGCCCGCCGCCGCTCCAGCAGCGCGCCGATCGGCACCTCCAGCTCGCGGGCCGCCCGCAGCAGCGGCCGGTTCGCCCGCACCGTCCCACCCAGGCTCAACACCTCGGCGGTACGCGGGTCGTGCGGCAGTCGGGCGATCACCGGCAGCTGAAGGGCCTTGCTGACCTCGCTCCGACCGTGGCCGCCGCCGACCAGCAGCAGGCGCAGGGTGCCCGACGGCACCCGGTGCTCGACGAAGTCCCGCTCGATCGCCCGGAGCATGGCCCGGGTACCGGACAGGTCGGGCAGCTGCGCCCGGGACACCACGAGCACCACCGAGGCGGCGCGCAGCAGCGGCCAGGGTGGGCCGAGCACGTGCAGCCGTCCACAGTCGACGATCACGTCGTACGGTGGGTCGCCGCGCTCCAGGCCGGTGAAGAAGTCCGCGAACCGCTGCCAGAGCGGGGTGACGCTGCCGGCCTGGGCCGGGTCGATCACTCCCGGCAACAGGAGCCGTTCCCGGCGCGGCGCGTCCAGGTCGACCAGCTGTGACCAGAACGAGCTCTCCAGGCTGCCGTCCCGCAGCTCGCCGACAGCCAGCTCACCAATGCCGCGTGGCCCGTCGAGCGCGCCACCGAGGTAGCCGGCGAGGACGGATCCGCCGGCCGGGTCGCACTCGGCGAGGATCAGCCGCCGGTGCCAGCTCAACGCGCAGGCCAGCGCGGTGGTGGTGACCCCCGGCGAGCCCTTCGCCGAGACCAGCGCGATGATCGCCATGCTCAGGCCGCCTTGGTCAGCACGACCGCGATCCGATCCTGGGCGGCCAGTGCCACCACGGCCGGTACGTCCCGGACGGCGAGCGCCAGGTAGACGACGACCTCGTCCCGTCCATCGGTGGAGACGGCGTCGGTGACGGTCGCGGTGAACCGGGTGGCACCGGACGACGAGCCTCCGCCGCTGTCGTTGCTCGGCGTGCTGACCAGCAGAATCTGGTCACCGGGGCGCAGCTTCGGCGCCGGCACCTGGGCCGCGCGCAGCCCGAGCGCGAGCTGCTGCTGCCCGGGACCGAGCAGCGGGTCGTCGGTGAGCTGCGCCATCGTCAGCAGGGTGCCCGGGGCCAACGAGACGGCGGCCCGCATCCCGATCACGTCGGCGAGCCGGGCGGCGGGCACCGGTTCGAGTCCCTGACCGCCGGCCACCTGCACCGACACCAGGTCGTCGGCGCGGACCACGTCGCCCACCTCGACCGCCCGGGCCACCGCCAGGTAACTGCCGGTCGCCCGGACCGAGGTCACCGCGAACGCCGAACCCAGGCCACCGAGGGCGATCAGCAGGATGGCGAGGCCGAGCAGGCCGGGCCGGACCCGGCGTTGGCGGACCACCCGGGGCGGGGCGATCGGCGCGTCCACGGGCGAGGTTCCGTTGCGGGTCGCCACGCTCACTGGTACCAACCTTCCGTTCGCGACTGCGGGGCTCGCAGGATCGGCTCACTCCTCGCGCTCACCGGGCCACCACCTGAAGCTCGTTGATCTGGATGACGACCGGGCCCGTGGTGCGGGTGACACCGCCGATGCTCCCGCTGTCGCCGCCGTTGCTGGTCCACGTCACCGACCAGTGCGTGGTCGCCCGGACGGTGTACGTCCCGGCCTCGGGGTAGCCGTCGTGGTAGCCGCAGTCGGGGGAGCGTCGTCCGGCGTGCGGGCCCCGGCGTTCGTACTTGGTACCGGCGTCGGCGCAGGTGACGGTGTCGCCGTTGCCCATGTCCCAGACCACCCGGTTCACCTTGGCCCAAATCGTCACCTCAAGGCCCCGGTCCTCGGCGGTGGCGCTCTGCGGGCCGAACTGCTCGACACCCGATTCGGCCCACATCCAGACCGGCAGACCGACCAGCCCGGGGCCGATGGACCTGCGTGGCGCGACCGACGCGCGGGGCGCGCGCAGGGTGATCGAGGCGAACGCCCGACGGGCCAGTTCCTCCGGGTCCGGCGGAGCGCCGAAGCCCGGCGGTGGCGTGTCCAACAGCTCAAGGGTTCCCTGGCCCAGGGCACCGGCGTTACAGCTCTTCAGGTACCACTGCTGTCCCTCGGGGGGCTCCGTGGGCGGCGACTCGGCGAGCTTGTAGTAGCAGCCGTTGCCGCTGTTGAACCAGCCGAGCAGGTCGTCGTAGCAGGCAACGGTGCGGCCCTGCCACTGGCAGACGCCGCCGCCCCCGCCGCCGTTGTCGCCGCCGCTGCCGTTGTCCCCACCGTTACCGCCGCCACCGGGGGTACCCGGGTCGTCGTCCCAGACGTTGCAGTTCGGTTGGGCGGGTGGGCACTCGGCACCGGGATCGGCGGCGGTTGCCGGAACCGCGCCACCGGTGGCCAGCAGCGCCATTAGCGCGCCGCCGAGCAGCATCCGCCGGACAACGGCGGCCGGTCGGCGGCGGGTGGCCGGCCCGGTCAGCATGGCTGGTCCTGGTGGGCCGCGCCGGCGCTGATCCGCCAGCGACCGTCGGGATAGCGGGCCGCCGTGGCGGTGGCCAGGTGGCGGGAGCCGCGGGTGCCCGGTACGACCTTGTCGTCGGCGAGGTAGACCAACCGGTAGTTGCTGGCGTCGACGCAGTCCTGGATCTCCACCGTGGGCGGTGTCGCGTCGAGGTCCATCGAGATGACGGTGGGCCCCTCGGAGCGCAGCGTGCCCGCGCTCACCGCACCGTTCTGGCGGGCCTGCCGCAGGCTGAACCGGACCCGGGTCAGCAGTGGGTCGGCGAGGAACCGGGTCAGCGCCGGCTCCTGCGGATCGCTGCGCCGGCTCGCCGTGCGGGACGCCGCGAGGTAGCCGGAGTAGGCCGCCAGCGCCGCCTTCTCCGCAGCCGCCTCCTCGGCGGCCCGCTCGGCGCCGGCTGGTCTGTTCCGTTCGGGTGCCGCGGTCGTGGCCGCCTCCTGGGCGTTGCCACAGGCGGTGCTCGTGCCGACCGTGGCCACCGCGACCAGGCCGGCCGTCCAGCGGCTCAGCTGCCGTGCTCGCACCTCGTGCCCTCCTCGGTGCCGACCGGCGTACGCCGTCACCAGCGTCTCCGGGCGTGCGGCGGCGCGACCGGACGAATCTCTCCGTCCGGTTCCGTGCGCAGCCACATTTACTGTTATGGATCTCTTGAGAAATGCACTCGCCAGGCTGCTCGTCGGTGGTGGACGTGGGTTGCGTCACATCCAAGGGGCGAGCATAGGCTGACGCTGGCCGATGCAACAGAGGCAATTCAATCGAACACGCTGAGTGAGGAAGGGTGGTGGTGCCGCATGGTTACCGACAGGTTGCCGATGTTGCTCGGCCCGGTGTTCGACGCGGGCGGGCGCGGGCGGCGAAGCGGACGATCCCACCGGTTGGCGGGCGCCCGGCCGGCCGGGCGCAATGAGGCGGGAAATGGCAATCGGTCCGATCCGTCCCCGGCAGAAATGGTGCCAATGGGCGGTGAATTGTCACCGACGGGATTTGCATCTGCCAGTTCCGGGCATCCGGTCCGACGTTCGGACGGCACGACGGCAGCCGGCGACCGACGATCGGGCCGCCACCGGAACCGACCGGACACACTACCCTGCGTGAGGGGGCGATTCGGATGACCCGGCCACCGGCTCCACCGGCACCCCCGCACCGGGCGGCCACGCCGGCTGCCGCGCCGTCCGGAGGCACCGCCCGCTCATGGCGGCCCGCCGCAGCGGTACTGGCGATCACCCCACTGCTCCGGTACGCCGTCGCCCGGCACGCCGTACCCCCGGGCACCGGCCGCCGGACCGGCTGCGACGCCTGCGGCGCGCCGATCGGCCCGCACCGTCCCTGGCCGGCGCTCGGTCCGACCGCCCGCTGCGGCGGCTGCGGCACCCGGGTCGGTGCCCCGCCGGCAACCGTCGAACTGGCCGCCCTGGCAGCCGTGGCGGCGCTGCTGCTGACCCACCCACCCGCCGTCGAGATGGTCGTCGCCGGGTGGTGGCTGGCCTTCGCGGTGCCGTTGCTCTTCATCGACCTCGCGGTGCACCGGCTGCCGGACCGGCTGACCTGGCCGGCCGCCGCCGGCACCTGGCTGCTGCTCGGACTGGCCGCGCTGACCGGGGCCGATGCGACACCATGGCTGCGCGCCGTCGCCGCCGGGCTCGGGCTGGCGCTCTTCTTCGCCACCACCACCCTGTTGCTCGGTGCGCGGGGCTTCGGCATCGGCGACGCCAAGCTCGCGCTGAGCGCGGGCACCCTGCTGGGCTGGTACGGCTGGAGTCTGCCGGTGTTCGGCCTGCTGCTCGCGCTGACCCTGTCCGGGCTGGTCGCCCTGGGCCTGCTGGTCAGTCGTCGGGCCCGCCTGTCGAGTCACCTGCCGTTCGGGCCGTACCTGGTGCTCGGCACGGTCGGCGCCCTGCTGCTGGTGTGGTGAACGGGCCGGCGGGGAATTGTCAGCCCGCAGGGACCGTCGGAGAGTCCTGGAGGCACCGTGCACCCCACCCCTGACCAGCAGCCGGACGAGCCGCAGCCCGAGGAGCGGTGGCGGATCCGACGGACCCGGGACGACCTGGACCGGCTCGGCGAGACCGAGTCGGTCTTCGCGTTGAGCAACGGATGGCTGGGCTGGCGGGGCACCCTCGACGAGGGCGCACCGGTCGAGATGCCGGGCAGCTACCTCAACGGGCTGCACGAACGCCGGGAACTGACCTACCCCGAGGACGGCTACGCCTTCCCACAGCTCAGTGACACCGTGATCAGCCCACCGAACGCCACACTGGTACGCCTCTGGGTCGGTGACGAGCCGTTGGACCTGCGCACCGGCACGGTGCTCGCCCACGAGCAGGTGCTCGACCTGCGGGCCGGGGTGATCGAACGGCTCACCGAGTGGGTCTCGCCGGGCGGCGACGGGGTGCGGGTACGCAGCACCCGGCTGGTGTCGTTGGCCCGCCGCCGGGTCGCCGCCGTCGACTGGACGGTGGAACCCCTGGACGGGCCGGTCGACGTGCGGATCTGCGCCGACCTGCTGGCCAACGAGCATGTGCCGGAACGGGCCGACGACCCTCGGGCCGCCTCGCTGATCCAGGACCCGCTGACCGCCGAGCTGCACCGGGTCGACGGTGCCGACGCGCTGCTGGTGCACCGTACCGAGCGCAGCGAGCAGCGGGTCGCCGTCGCGGTCGCCCACCGAGCAGCGGCGCCGGCACAGCTCACCACCGACGCCGACGCCACCCCGGACCGGGTCCGGCTGACCCTCACCGGTGCGCTGGGCCCCGGGGAGCGGGTGCGGCTGACCAAGTTCGCGGCGTTCGAGTGGGCACCCGTGGACGACTCCACCGTCGAGGAGTTGGCCGCCCAGGTCACCGCCGAGGCGGACGCCGCGCGTACGGACGGCTTCGGCGAGCTGCGTACCGAGCAGCGGGCCGCCCTCGACCACGCCTGGCGCACCGCGGACGTGCTGCTCGACGGCGACGAGGAGCTGCAACTGGCGATCCGGTTCGCCATGTTCCACCTGATCCAGGCGGGGCGCGCGGACGGCGACCGGACCATCCCCGCCAAGGGGCTGACCGGCAACGGCTACGACGGGCACGTGCTCTGGGACACCGAGGGGTACGTACTGCCGGTGCTGACCTACATCGCGCCCGCCGTGGCCCGGTCGGCACTGCGCTGGCGACACGCGCACCTGACGCAGGCGTACGACCGAGCGGCGGAGCTGCGGCTCACCGGCGCCACCTTCCCCTGGCGGACCATCAGCGGCCGGGAATGCTCCGGCTACTGGCCGGCCGGCACCGCCGCGCTGCACGTCAACGCCGACATCGCCGACGCGGTCCTGCGCTACGTCGGTGCCACCGACGACGAGGAATTCCGCACCGGGCCCGGACTGGACCTGCTGGTGGCCACCGCCCGGCTGTGGCAGGGCTTCGGGCACTTCACCGACGACGGCAGCTTTCACATCGCCGGCGTCACCGGCCCGGACGAGTACGCCGCGCTCGTCGACGACAACCTGTTCACCAACCTGATGGCGCGGCGGAACCTGCGCGGCGCGGCCGACGCCGCCGAACGGCACCCGGAGGCGGCCGGCCGGCTGGGCGTGGACCCGGCCGAGGTGGCCGGGTGGCGGGCCGCCGCCGAGGCGATGACCATGCCGTACGACCCGAAGCGCGGGGTGCATCAGCAGTCCGCCGGGTTCACCGACCGGCCGGAGTGGAACTTCGCCGACACCGGCAACGACGACTATCCGCTGCTGCTGCACTTTCCCTACCTGGAGCTGTACCGACACCAGGTGGTCAAACAGGCGGACCTGGTGCTGGCGATGCTGCGCTGCCCGGGCGAGTTCACCGCCGAGGAGAAGGCCGCCAACTTCGCCTACTACGAGGCGCGGACGGTCCGGGACTCGTCGCTGTCCGCCGCACCGCAGGGCGTGCTCGCCGCCGAGCTGGGCCACCTCGACCTGGCGTACGACCTGTTCGCCGAGTCGGTGCTCCAGGATCTGGAGGATCTCGGCGACAAGACGGGCGACGGGCTGCACCTGGCCTCACTGGGCGGGGCCTGGCTGGCACTGGTGCAGGGCTTCGGCGGCCTGCGCGACGACCGGGAACTGCTGTCGTTCGACCCGCGGCTGCCCGACCGGATCGACCGCCTCGCGTTCAACCTGCTCTGGCACGGTCACCGGCTACACGTGACGCTGACCGCCGACGAGGCCCGGTACGAACTGCCGGACGCCGACGCCGACGTCGCGATCGAGCTGTGGCACCACGGTGAGCGCCTGCGGGTGACCGCTGGCGAGGCGACCATCCGCCCCATGCCCCCGCTGCCCGACTCCGGTCCCGAGCCGCCCTCCCCACCCGGTCGCCGCCCGGCCCGCCGCTGACCCGCTGGGTGTCAGTGGACCGGCTCACCCTGGTCGCCGAGGGCCGGGCCGCCGGACATCCGCTGCCGGACGGCGTCCAGCTCCTCGAAGGCGTATGCCCAGTTGTGGCACTTGAAGCTGCGCAGCCCGTCGATCGGCGACCGGCAGTCGGCGCAGCGAACGCCGGGGATGGCGGCGGGCAGACCGGTGTTCACGTAACGGCGGTCGCCGAGGATCACCGTGGCGATCATCATCGGGTCGTGTACGCCCTTCAGGGCCGAGGCGACGATGTCGTACCAGGTGATCCGGCGACCGCACTTCGGGCAGTCCGGGTGGTCACCGCTCACCCACAGCGGTGCGCCGATGGTCCGGGGCGGCATGTTGAGCAGCTTCTCGATCCGCCGTACGTCGGACTCCGGGGTGGTCCAGCGGTGCCGGCCGGGCAGCGCGGCGGGTGAGTCGTAGACGGCTTGGAACAGGGCGGGGTCTACCTCGACGGTCTCGCGTTCGCTGGTCATCGGCGTCCCTCCCGGACTTCTCGGCGCCCCCACCGTGGTCACCGGCGGGTGGCAGGCACAACCGGATCAACGACACGGCGCGACGACCGGCCCCGGTTCGGGCGTACCCGGATGCGAGCACGACCCGAACCCGGGCCGACCGGGACGGTCAGGCGGTCGACGCGGCGGTGAGCGGCGCGGTCGGCGTCGTTCGCGGTGCCTCGGTGAGCGCCCGCTTCCGGACGCCGAAGATGACCAGGTAGCCGAGAATCCACAGCTCGCCCACGGTGGCGGGGACCACCAGCAGGTCGCGGACGATCCCGGCGCCGGGGGCGAGATACCCGACGAACGTCATCAGCACGTACCCCACACCACCGACCACGAGGATCCAGCCGAGGGCCCGGGGCAGCCAACCCGAACGCAGCACGCACCAGCCCATCGGCATCAGCCAGAGGCCGAAGAAGAGTCCGCCCACCGCCCACAGGTTCTCGCTGACGAGGTAGAGCAACTGGATCGTGTCGGCGGCGCCGCCGGTCCCGTCGGTGGCGACCCCGACCGCGGTGCCGAGCATCGCGGCGCTGCCGAGGATGGCGACGGCGTTGACGATGCCGAAGGCGGCGATGCTGCCGGCGGCGGTGCTGTCGACGGAGCGGAACAACCGGTAGAACCAGACGGCGGCGAGTGTCTGGGTGAGCACGACGAGCAGTTCGAACGCGACGCCGAGGCGCGCCAACGACTCGTTGGCGAGCAGGTTGGCAAGGGTCGCGTCGGCATCGCCCACCTCGAAGATCATGGGTCGGATGGTGAGGAAGCCCAGTGCGCCGGCGATGCCGAGCCCGAGGTAGAAAAGCCCGGTCGTCCGGGCGGTGCGGATCAGTGGATGCATGGTGGCTCCTTCGGTTGCGACTCCGGTAACGCGATCAGCCTTACGTCGTAAGGCAACCATACGTTGTAAGGTCAAGGGAAGATGGGAGCCGCATGGGAGCGAGGAAACGCCGCGAGCCACTGAGCCGTGACCGGGCACTTGCCGCCGCCATCGCATTGGTGGACGCGGAAGGGATGCCGGCGCTGACGATGCGCCGGCTCGCCGCCGACCTCGGGGTCGAGGCGATGTCGCTCTACCACCACCTGCCCGGCAAGGAAGGGCTGCTCGACGGCCTCGTCGACGCCGTCGTCGCCGAGATCGCCACGGTCGCCACGCAGGCCGAGACCGCGGCGGCCGGCGGAGACTGGCGTACCCGACTACGGCTGCGTTTCCTCGCCGCCCGCACGGTCATGCTGCGGCACCCGTGGGCACCGGCCCTGCTCACTGCCCGTTCGACGATTCCCGCCGGGGTGTACGGCTACTACGAGGGCATCCTCGCCACCCTGATCGACGGCGGCTTCTCGTACCGGATCGCCCACCGGGCGCTGCACGCGTTCGGCAGCCTGGCCCTCGGCTTCGCCCAGGAGGTCTTCCAGCCCGGCGCGGGCGAGGAGGTCGACGCCGAAGCGGCGGAGGCGGAACTGGCCGAGCTGTCCGCGCGGCTACCCCACCTGGCGGCGATGGTGGCCGCCGAGCTGCACGACGCCACCGACCCCACCCTCGGCTGGTGTGACAGCCAGACCGAGTTCGAGTTCACCCTCGACCTGCTCTTCGACGGTCTGGAACAGGCTCGCGACGCAGCCGGCCCGGCGCACCGGGAGACACCCGCGCTGCCACTGTGACCGCTGACATCGCTCCGCCGCGCCCGTCGCCGCTACCGTCGCCGCATGCAGGACATCGGTGACGTCGCGGCGGCCTTTCGCACGGCCCGTGGCTTCGGCAGCTCGCCGCTGTACGGCCGGCTGCTCGCGGTCGTCGCGGCGGACAGGGCGCTGCTCGAACTGGCGGCCCGCACCCGCCCCGGCCAGCAGCCCACGTTCGCGCTCTTCGGCGCGGTCCACCACCTGCTGCTGGCCGGAACGCCCGATCCGTTGGCCGAGTACTACCCGTCGGTGGCCGGCGCTGCCGCTCGTCCGGTCGACGGGGGCACCGGCCTGGCCTTCGCCCGCTTCTGCGCGGCGTACTCCGACCGGATCGCGTCACTGCTCGGCACGCGCCTGGTGCAGACCAACCAGGTGCAGCGCGCACTGGTGCTACGGCTGGGCCTGGCGCTGCTGCGCCGCACCACCTCCGCACCCGTGTGCGTTGTCGAGGTGGGCTGTAGCGCGGGGCTGAACCTCCGCGCCGACCGGTACGCCTACACAGTGGGTGGCACGCCGGTCGGCGACCACAGCTCGCCGGTCCACATCGGAGTTGATGTGCCGGACACCGACCCGCTGCCGGACCTGGACCGGCTGCCAGAGATCGCCGATGTGGTCGGTATCGACCTGGCCCCGCCGGACCTCACCGACGCCGACGACCGGGCGTGGCTGCGCGCGCTCGTATGGCCGGAGAACTCGCATCAGGCGGCGCAGTTGCAGGCGGCGATGGCCGTGGTGGCGGCCGATCCGCCGCGCGTGGTGGCCGGCAACGCCACCGAGATCGGTCCCACGGTCGCGGCGACGCTTCCGCCGGGGCTGCCACGACTCGTCGTGCACACCGCGACGCGGATCCACGTGCCCGCCGAGGATCGTCCGGCGTTCGACGCCGCCGTTGCCGCGTTCGGAGTCGATGGCCCGATGCTGCACCTCGCCCTGGAGGATGACCATCTCGTCGCACCGTCGGGCCGGTCGGGCTGGGGACTTACCGCCACCGACGCGAGAGGAAGCCGGACCGTCGCCGTCGCCGACGGCCACCTGGCCTGGCTGGAACCCCTACCCGCGATGAACGACCTGGCCTGACGTTCCCGGCACGATCGGCGCTGCGGGAGTCCGCTGGGGCCGGGGCGGCCCGGATGGGCGCGCTGCACCGACCGCATCCCGACGCTGTCCGGCGGCCGAATCAGGAGCCGTTCCGCGCGTCGGCCAGCGTGGTGGGGGTGATCCTGATGTCCGTCAGGCGCGCGCTGAGCCCGTCACCCATTGGGGACTGCACGCTGAATCCGGCCCGGTGCCCGGCCACCGGCCCGAGCGTGAACAGTCGGGCCAGCGCCCAGTGCGCGCCGTCGTCGGAATGGTGGAACGCGTACACCGCACCGGTGCGGGAGATTCGCAGCCACGATCGGCCGGGCTGTGCCACGGCAACCCCGTTGGCGTCGTCGGACACCTCGCGGGTCACCACGGTGACGATCATGTCGGTACCGGCCGGTGATCGCTCCAGGGCCAGCTTGGCCCAGATCGTCGGTCCACCGTGGATAAAGAGTGCGACCGCGTCGTAGGTTTCCGCCAGCGGTGCCTCGACGAGGGCACTGAGCTGAAAGTCGCCGTCGAACCGCGCCAGCGTGAGCGGTGCCGACCCGAGCGGCTCGCCGCCGGCCGGGTCGACGAACCAGTCCGTACGGGCGGAAGCGCTCAGCGCTCCGACACCAGGCGGCTTGACGCGATCACCGTTGACGTCCTGCCATTCAAGCGACTCGATCGACATGGCGGCAAGCGTGCCGGGCGTACCCAACGGAGGCAACCCGCTCGGACGTCTTTGGCCAGGTCAGCCGGTGATGAGAGCGCTACCACTCGGAGTTGCCTGGTGGCCTTGGCTACGTGCGCTCGGATAACAGGCTGACGATGGCGCGTTGCAGCCGGATGATGTCGGTCATCGTGTACCGGCCCTCGCCCGGCCCGGGTTCGTTACCCAGCGGTGGCTGCGGGTGCTGGGAGGCCAGGGCCCGGACCTGGTTGGCGGGGTCGGGCAGGTAGGTGAGCCCGACCACCCCGAACCGGGCTCCGCCACGGTCGCGGGCGGCGGCCCGGCCGGACAATTCGTTCAACGTCGGCGGCTGCTGGAAACGGCCGGAGTAGAACTCGATGACCGGGTACTCGTTGCCGCCCGCGACCTGCCGTACGAACGCCGCGTAGAAGCTGGCCTCCACCTGGATGGACACCACGTCTCCGGGGCGCAGCAGCGTCAGCGTCCCGGGCCGGCGTGGCCGGCGGGTCAGCGGTGGCGGCGGCGTGGCCAGAAAGTCCTTGACGGCCGGAGACTGCCGGGCGAAGGCGTCGGAGAGCACGACATCGCGGTTGAGTGAGTCGATGGCGGCCGACGCGTGGGCCGTGACGGCCTCGTCGGCGAGGCCGTACCGGTGCAACAGGACGGCCATCGCCACCCAGCCACGGTGCCGGGTCTCCGCAGCGGTGTCGGCGGCGTCGAGCAGGCACCGCCAGCGGGTGAGGATCGGCGGGATCACCCGTTGCCCAAGGTCGCGGTGATCCTCTGGCACGGCCACCAGCTGCCAGCCCACCCACCGGGCCAGGTCCTCGTTCAGCGCGCGGACGAGGACCGGCGCGGCGAGCTTGTCCAGGATCTGCTGATGCCTCACGCCGAGCGAGTCTGACAGACCTCCGCACCCCGGGCGCCTGGCCCGTTGCTGCACAAAATCCCGCCAGATGGGTACGGGGGGAGGCATGGCGTACGGACGAACCTCAGGCGACCCCTCGTGATCACCGGTACCTGGCCGCTCCTGCCCAGCGTGCTCGCGCTGGTCGTCGCACTCGCGGCGATCCTGTCCGCCGGCCGGGTGTTGGTGCGGACGGCCGACGAACTGGCTGACCGGACCGGGATGGGCGAGGCGGTGGCCGGTGCCCTGCTGCTCGGCGCGGTGACCTCGCTGCCCGGCATCGCCACCACGGTCATCGGGTCGGTTCGGCAGGACGCCGAGTTCGCCCTCGCCAACCCGATCGGTGGCATCGCTGTCCAGACGGTGTGGCTGGCCATCGCCGACCTGCTCTACCGCCGCTCGAACATCGAACACGCGGCGGCCTCCCTGGAGAACGTCCTGCAGGCGGTCGTGCTGGTGGCGCTGCTCTGCCTACCCGTGGTGGCGTACGCCACACCTGAACTCACCCTGCTCTGGGTGCACCCGGCGAGCCTGCTTATCCCCGTCATCTACCTGTACGGTCTGGTGCTGCTGCGCCGGCTCCGCCGGGAACCGATGTGGTTCGCCCGGCGTACCACCGAGACCCGTCAGGACGAGCCGGCTGCCGAGACGTCCGGGCTGAGCCTGCGTCGGCTGTGGTTCCGGCTGGCCGCCCTGGCGGCTGTGGTGGCCGCCACCGGTTACCTGATCGGGCAGGGCGGGCTCGGCGTGGTCGCCGCGTCCGGCCTGCCCAGCGGCTTCGTGGGCTTCACCATCACAACGGCGATCACCTCGCTGCCGGAGCTGATCACGCTCATCGCGGCGGTCCGCATCGGCGCGCTGACCCTCGGCATCGGCAACATCCTCGGCGGCAACGCCTTCGACTCTTTGATGATCTTCCTCGCCGACGCCGCCTACCGGCCCGGGTCGATCTACTCCGAGGCGAACCTGTCGGGGCTGCTGTTCACCGGCATGACCACGCTGATGACGGCCACGCTGACCGCCGGGTTGCTGATCAGAGAACGCCGGGGCATCGGCTTCGAAGGAGCCGCCATTCCGATCATCTACCTGGCTACCGTCGCGCTGCTGCTCCTGCGGCCCGGCTGAGGGTCGGACCACTATCCCACTCGGCGACCACGGTCAGAATCAGCGGACCATTTGGTATCGGGTTGCCGACGTCGTTCGGGTAACCCCAGCTGCTCGTGTTTCCGGCCTGGTCAGTCAGCGAGAATCCGATCGTGTACTGCCCGGGTGCGAGACGACCGGTGGACACCGCCAGGTAAAAGACTCCGCTGCCGTCATCGTGCTCGCCGCAGTTGTGCGGCCTACTGGTACGTCAGCGGCAGATACCGCTCCCGGCCGCTCTGCTCAGTCGTCTGCGTGAAGCCGGCCGCCTCCAGGATCGCAGCGAACTTAGCCCGTCTGCGTCGACGAATGGAGACCAGCAACAGGGTGACAGACATCAGCGCCGCCCAGGCGACGGCGGCGACAGCCGCAGCGGTGGTGGGGGACGTCCCTCCCAGTCCGAGCAGCACACCGAGGACCGTGCACAGCACGGTGAGGACGACATAGAGGAACCACGTTCGCTGCTTGTCGTCGCTCCAGCCCTCGAGGTCGTAGCTGATACGGGCCTTGAACAGCTCCAGCACGTCGGCAGACACGGGGGGCAGTGCGCCCCCGGTGGAAGCATCCGGGTACTGCACCCGGTTCCGCTCGGCCCTCTCGCGGGCCTGCGGACGGGGGTCGGGTACGAAGAACAGCTGCGGTCCGCTGCGGTGTCGCTGCCGTGTGTCCGTGTACGCGTAACCGAATTGCTCGGCAACAGCGGCCATAAGGGCGAGTGAGCGCAACGTGGCCACCTGCTCGACCTCCACCGGCTGCCCGCCGGCCATCTTCCGCAACATTTTCCGCACGTGCCGCTGTCCCACCAGCGATCCCCCATCACATCGTTGATCAGACCTGCTCAGCCTCTCGTCCGAGAAAGGCCGGAGGTCCATCCAGCAGTGCCACGGTCCCGGTTGAGCCAAGCCACCGTAGCGGGTTCGAGACATGCCGCAGGGTAGCGGGCCGCCGCTCGGCCCCCATGTCAAGCGGGCCTTGACGGCTCGTGCGGGCGCTGCCGGAACAGACTGGGCCGGCTCTCGGCGTCACGGAGCGTACCCCCGGCGGACAACGCCACAGTGGCGCAGTTGACCTGACCGTGCGCGGCTGCGGAGCCGGCACCTGGACGACCGGTGGTGTGCTCGACAGCCACCCGCGACGCGCTCAAGCGGCTCGGTCAGACGCTCGACCGATGACCGCCCTGCGCTGCTGGTGCCACACCGATTTGCTATCAGTCGCCGTAGTGGTAGCGGCAGGCGACGATCTCGACGTCGTCTTTGGTGATTCGGTACACCAGCCGGTGTTCGCGGTCGATCCGGCGGGACCAGAAGCCGGACAGCTCGCCCCTCAGGGGCTCCGGCTTGCCGATGCCCTCGTACCCATTGCGCATCACGTCCGCGATCAGGTCGTTGATGCGCTTGATGAGCTTGCGGTCGGTGTGGCGGAGGCACTGGCTCCATGCGGTCGCGGTGAAGACCAGCCTCACGCGACGTTCCGCGCGGTGTCCGGGTCGGTCAGCTTCCGCTCGGTCGTGTCGCCCTGCTCAAGCTCGGCGATCGACCGGCGTAGGGCTGCGGCGTTGCTGGGGCTGCGCAGGAGGTACTCGGTTTCCTTCATCGACTCGAATTCGGCGAGCGACACGATCACCACCGGCTCGTGGCCAGACCGGGTCACCACCACTTCCTCGGCGTCGTCGATGACCCTGTCGAGTTCGGCGGCCAGGTTCTGGCGTAGCTGTCAGGCCGATGATCCTCGGGCGGCCCCGCCGTCAGGACGCGGCGAGAAGTCGAATCTCGCAGCGGATACCGCTGGCCTTGGCGAGCCGACCGTCACTGGTCACGAGTGGGCAGGCCATCAACTCCGCCGCCGCGACGTAAGCCGCGTCGTACGACGTGACATTGCCCCGCAACTGCCACATCCGGTCAAGCAGCATAGGAACACCAACCTCATCGATGACCAACGAGGGCAGGGTGTCGACCGCCTCCTCTGCCCGAGCGAGACCGAGCTTCCCGCCGAGGACCTTGCCTCTGACCACGGACATGACCTCGACCAAAAGATGACCCGGAGCGACCCAGTGCGGATCTCCGGTCAGTGCCGCCCGCGCTGCGTCGCCAACCGGCCCGTCATCAACCAGGGCATCAGCCAGAACCGACGCATCCACCACGATCACGCGGCGCTTCCCCACGATCCGCGCTGCTCCCGCTGGTCATTCAACTCGGCCGCGCTCTCCCCCGGCAGGGAGCGAGCACCGTCCGATCGGCCGGCGAAGCGATCAAGGACCGCCGTGTTACGCAGCCGGCGAGCCTGCGTCTCCACCAGTTCCAGCAGGTATGCCTGGAGGGACTGCCCGCGCGCCTTGGCTTGGGCCGCCAACGCGTCTCGCACTTCCTCCGGCACGTCACGAATCTGGAGGGCAACCATGCATTCATTATGCATGCAGCATTGCTCACTTGCTAGCGAGGCTCGCCCCCTCGAACAGCTGATCGCATGACGCCGGTGGTACAGCCAAGAGCCGCAGGTCGGAGAAGTGCGTGGGCCGCCAGGGACTCGAACCCTGAACCTATGGATTAAAAGTCCACAGCTCTGCCATTGAGCTAGCGGCCCGCGTGGCTCAGGTTACCGGACACCGGCGGGGGCGGGCTCGCGGCTTCCCGCCCGCCGTCGATGCGTGGGGCGGCTCCGGCCGGATCGGGGTGGACGTCGGTTGGCAGGATCGGCTGTGCCGGCCTGCGGGTCTCGTCGTTGGCCGGGCTGCCCGCTTCCTGGAGGTGCCGCCATGTCGGAGCCGATCCGCCTCACCGTGCTGGCCGGGGCCACGCTCACCACCGGGCTGGTGGCGGGGCTGTTCTTCGCGTACGCATGCTCGGTGATGCCGGGTCTGGCCGCGACCGACGGTCGGACCATGGTCGGCACTATGCAGTCGATCAATCGGAAGATCATCAACGGTTGGTTCCTGTCGGCGTTTCTCGGTGGGCCGCTGCTCGTGGCGGTGGCCGTGGTGGGGTATGTCGGCAGCGGCGGCGCGGTGCTCGGCTGGCTCGTCGCCGCGCTGGTCGGCCACCTGGTCACGCTCGGTGTCACGGGCCGGTGCAACGTGCCGCTCAACAACCGGCTGGAGGCCGCCGGGCCGGTCGACGGGATCGACGATCTGGCGGGGGTACGGCAGTGGTTCGAGACGCCCTGGGTGCGGTGGAACCTGATCCGTACCGTCAGCTCGGTCGCCGCCTTCGCGTGCCTGATCGGCGCACTGCTCGCCCGATGAGCGACCGGTGCGGGGGTTCCCCGAGGCCGGCGGGGCGCCGCGACTCGATGCCGGCCGGCGCGCGCAGGACGACGGCCCGATGGCTGCGCTTGGAAAGCGGCTGACCGGGTACGGACCGGGCATGCGGATCGTGGTCGTGGGTGCGAGCGGGAACGTCGGTTCGGCGGTGCTGCGTCGGTTACGGCGTGAGCCCGACGTGGAGATCGTCGGGGTGGCGCGGCGGTTGCCGCCTCCGGGTGCGGGTGAACCGTACGACGGGGTGCGGTGGCACTCCTGCGACATCGGCCTGGCCGGCGCGGCGGACGAGTTGACCGGTGTCTTCGCCGGTGCCGATGTGGTGGTGCACCTGGCCTGGCAGATCCAGCCCAGCCACGACCAGCACGTGTTGCACCGGACCAATGTCGGTGGCAGCCGGGCGGTGGTCGACGCGGTGCTGCGTGCGCGGGTGCCGGCCCTGGTGTACGCCTCGTCGGTCGGCACCTACGCGCCAGGTCCCAAGGATGTGCCGGTCAGCGAGCGCTGGCCGGCCACCGGGGTGTCCGGGTCGTCGTACAGCCGGGACAAGGCGACGGTGGAGGAGATGCTCGACGGGATCGAGCGGAGCCATCCGGAGCTGCGCCTGGTGCGGATGCGTCCTGGGTTGATCTTCCAGCGGGAGGCCGGGACCGAGATCAGCCGCTACTTCCTCGGTCCGCTGGCACCGGTTCGGCTGCTGCGGTTCGGCCGGCTGCCGCTGGTGCCGACCAACCGGCGGCTGCGGATGCAGGTGGTGCACGCCGACGACGTGGCGGACGCGTACGCCCGGGCGATCATGGGCGACGCGCGCGGTGCGTTCAACGTCGCGTCGGACCCGGTGCTGACTCCCGAGCTGGTGGCCCGGCACTTCCACGGCTGGACGGTACCGGTGGCCGCCCCGGTGCTGCGGGCCGCCGCGACGCTCACCTGGTGGGCCCGGCTGCAACCGGTCGACGCCGGCTGGATCGAGTTGGCGCTCAACGCGCCGCTGATGTCCAGCGAGCGGGCCGAGACCGAGCTCGGCTGGCGCCCGAGCGTCGACTCGGTCACCGCGCTGCGGGAACTCTTCGCCGGCCTGGCCGCGCAATCCCGTACCGCCAGCCCACCCATGTCCATCTCACCCACCTTCCCGGCAGGCGAGGGCAACCCCTACTGACCCCGCCTCCGCCGCTGTCGACCAAGAGCTTCGCGTCGAGGAACCGCCTCGACGGTGACGCAAACTTCTTGATCAACCGGGAACGATCGGCGGGTCAGCGGACGGTGGAGGCGGTGAAGGTGGGCTTGCCGGAGCCCAGGTAGAAGATGCCGGGGTGGTTCTCGAAGCCGTGGCTGGGGTTGCGGCGCAGGGTCGAGTTCTCGATGCGCAGCGTGCCGGTGCGGTCGTTGCTGACGAAGAAGATCGCCCCGCCGCCCTCCCGGGCGTCGTTGTCCTCGACGACCGTGCCGGCGAGGCGTACGGAGAAGTTGTTGCCGTCGCAGTAGATCGCCCCGCCGCTGCCGCCGCCAGGCGTGCCGGAGCGGGCCGGGTTGGCGCCCTCGCCGACCGCCTCGTTGTCCCGCAGCACGCTGTTGAGGACCACCCAGGACACGCCGATGCTGCTCAACGCGCCGCCGTTGGCGCAGGAGCCGCCGGTGAAGGTGCTGTTGACCACGTACACCGGCTGGTCGTCGTGCTGGTCGAGCACCCGGATCGCGGCACCGCCGAGGTCCGGGCCGGTCCGGTCGCAGCGGTTGTCGACGAAGCGTGAGTTGACCACCTTGAACCGGCCACCCCGGACGAAGATCGCCCCACCGCCCCCACCGTCGGTGCGCTGGCCGGTGGCGTCGCCGTCGGCGAAGGTGAGGTTCTGCACGGTCAGACGCGGGTGATCCTGGTCGTCGCAGTGCGAGGTGGTCCAGCCCTGCAACGCGTCGCAGGTGTTCATGTAGAGGATGCGCCGTTTGCCCTGCCCGCTGAGCGTGACCTTGCCGCCACCGTCGAGAACCACCTGTGGGCCGTTGGCGTTGCGTACCTTGGCGGTGGCGGTCATCCGGATGGTCACCGGGTCGGGACCGCAGTCGAAGGTGATGATGCCGCCGGCCGCGACCGCCCGGATGACGGCGGCGGAGGTGCAGCTGTCGGGGCTGCCGTTGCCGACGGTACGGGTCGGCTTCGACGTGTCGACCGCCCGCCCGGCCGCCGGTACGGTCACCCGTCCGCTGGCGTTGCCGGTGCCACGTGCACCCTTGGAGGCACCAGGCGGGGTCGGACTGGCACTTGCGGGCGGGCTGCTGCCCAGCCCGGTCTGGAGCCGCCGGGTGGCCTGCGCGCCCGGCGCCTGCCCCGCGCTCGGCGTCGCGGACGTGTCGCTCCCGGGGCCTGCGCGCCGCGCGGGTCGGCGCTCGGCACGGACGGGCTGCACGCGGTCAGGGTGGCGATGGCGACGCCGAACGCGACCGCGGCGGTGGAGGGTCTGAGGCGCACCCCGTGATGCTAGGGCCTGTGTCAACGAACCTGGGCCCCGCCGTGGGCGCGAGTCTCAGGCGAGCGGCACGTGGTGCAGGTGCCGCCGTCGACGTAGCCGGACGGCGAAGACGGCCGCCACCGTGACGATCAGCAGCACGGTGACCACCAGCCCGTGCAGGACGCCCCGGGTCAGGTAACCGTCGTCGGTGTGGTCCACCGCCCAGGTGCCGATCTCCCGGCTGGACCAGAACGGCGTCAGCTTCGCGCCCGCGTCGGCCGGGTCGAGCAGCATCTGCATCGCCACCACGGTGAGCAGCAGCAGCGTCCCCTCCAGTTCGCGGGGCAGCAGCACACCGATCACCATGCCGAACGGTGCCGCCACGGCCACGCAGCACAGCATCGCCACGGCGATGCCGCCGTACCGCAGGTTGTTCGCGTCGACGACGGTGAGCAGGAAGAACGGCACCGAGATGGCCAGTCCGAGCGCCCACAGGCCGAGCATCCGGCCGAGGTAGAGGTGGTGCGGCCGGTAGCCGGCGAGCCGGAGCCGGGGTTCCAGTTCACGGGCCGCGCTCGTGGCGAACAGGGCTGCGGTGCTGACCGCCCAGCTGATGCCGAGCAGCAGCGCGCGCACGGACTGCCCGACGTAGGAGTCCCGCCGGATCAACCAGAAGGTCAACGGCATCAACAGCAGGAGCAGGAGTACTCCCCGGCGGCGCGCCAGCTCCCGCAGCGTCATCTCGGCCACGGTGACCAGCCGGTTCACGAACGGCCTCCCTGGTGGGCGGGGGTCAGGTCGAGGACCATGTCGACCCGGTCGAGTTGGTTGAGCAGGTGGGTCACCACGACGATGGCCCGTCCCTCGTCGCGCAGCCGGGTCAGCTGGTCCCAGAGGTTGACGTAGCTGCCCTGGTCGAAGCCCTGGTACGGCTCGTCGAGCAGCAGCACGTCCGGCTGCGCCAGAGTGGACATGGTGAGGTTCAGCTTCTGCCGCGTGCCGCCGGAGAGGTGCCGGGCGAGCACGGCGTTCTCGGCGTCCCAGCCGAGCTGTCGGGCCGCCGCCCGGCCGGCCTGCCGGGCCAGCCCCCGTGCCACGCCCTGACCGGCGCCCACCAGCACGAAATGTTCGTCGGGCAGCAGGAAGTCGGCCGTGCCGCCCTGCTGCGGGCAGTAGCCCAGCCGGCCCGAGACGGTCACCTCCCCGGCGTCGGGCGAGACCAGGCCGGCGCAGATCCGCAGGAAGGTGCTCTTGCCGCAACCGTTCGCGCCGACCACGGCGGCGATCTGTCCGGCCCGTACGGTCAGCGACGCGTCGCGGAGCACCACCTGCCGGCCGTACCGCTTGGTGATGCCCCGGGCGTGCAGCCGGACGGGGCCCGGGCGCGGGCCGGGCGCGGTGCCGATGCTCTCCACGATGGCGGCCGCGTACGCCTGCGGCGAGCCGAAGACCAGCCACGGATCACCGCCGCCCTCACGCAGGTGGGTGGCCGCCTCGGCGACCACGTGCCGGGCGGTGTCGCCGCCCACCCGGCGCTGGTACAGCTCGGCTGCGAACGCGCGCAGCCAGTCGTCGGCGTTCACCCGTCGACCCCCTTCGTGACGATGCCGGTCACCGGGGCCACGAACGCCAACCAGGCGTTGCCGCCGTGCCGCAGCGCCGCTCGCCCGTCGTCGGTCAGTTGGTAGTACTTGCGGGCCGGACCGGAATCGCCCTCCCGCCACCGCGCGGTGACCAGACCGGTGCGTTGCAGCCGCAGCAGCACCGGGTAGAGCGTGCCGCCCTGGATCGGTCCGACGCCCGCGGCGTCGAGTGACTGGGCGAGCTGGTAGCCGTAGGACTCGCCGTCGCGCAGCAGGGCGAGTACGCAGAGGTCGAGCACCCCACGCAGCCACTGCCCCCGACGGTCGGAATCCACCCGCCGAACCCTAGTGCCGCTATCTAGATGGCACAACTACCTAGTGCGGGTACGGCGGTCCGACCGGCCGGTGCCGGCGTAGCTCAGCCGGTCACCACATCGGAGATCACCACGGTGACGTTGTCGGGCGCACCGGCCTGGTGGGCGAGCTTCACCAACTGCTCGCCGCACTGGTGGCGGTCGGCGTGCATGCCAAGCGTGGCGGCGATCGCGTCGTCGGCCACATAGTCGGAGAGCCCGTCGCTGCACAGCAGCAGCCGGTCACCCGCGGCCAGGGTCACCGCGCCCATCGTCGGTGGCGCGTCGGCGCCCTGCACCGCCCGGGTGACAAGCGAGCGTTGCGGGTGGTGGCGGGCCTGCTCGGGGGAGAGGGCGCCCTGGTCCACGAGCGCCTGCACGAACGTGTCGTCCCGGGTCAGCTGGCGCAGTTGACCGTCGCGGAGCAGGTAGCAGCGGGAATCGCCGACCTGCGCCAGCACCAGCGTCTCCCCGGCCAGCAGGGCCGCGGTCAGCGTCGTACCCATGCCGTCCCGGGCGGGGTCGGCGGTGATCGCGGCGTGGATGCGCTGGTTGGCGGTGCTCACCACGGCACGCAGCGCCTCGGCGGCGGCGTCCGGCGCGGTCGGCGGGACCAGTTCGTCGAGGATCCGGATGACGATCTCGCTGGCCACCTCACCGGCGGGCAGGCCACCCATGCCGTCGGCCACCGCGACGAGGCGCTCGCCGGCGAGGGCGGAGTCCTCGTTGTTGGTCCGGACCAGACCGATGTCGTTGAGGATGGCCGAGCGGAGGATCAGCGTCATGGGACAAGCTTGCCAAGAAGACCCTTCCCGCGTCTCTACGCACTACTGCGTAGGGTTGAGGAATGTTGCCGGTGTCCATGGTTGGGCGCGCCGGTGAGCTGGCTGAACTGGACCGGGCCTGGTCCAGCGTGGTCCTGGGCCGCCGCCGCTCCCCGGCCGTCGCGGTCGTCACCGGGGGACCGGGCGTGGGCAAGAGCCTGCTGGTCGCCGCCGCGCTCGACGCCTTCACCCCGCGACCGGCGGTGGTGCTCAGCGGCGCCGCCCGGGTGCACAGCCCCGCCCCGTACGACTGGTTGGCCGCGGTGTTGAGCGGACGCGACACCGCCCGGCTCGACCTGCCGGCCGACGCGCTGGCCTGGCTGGCCCAGCAGCCCACCGCGCCGCGCGAGCGTTACGCCCCGGCACCCTGCTCCGGCTGGCCGTGCGTACGGTCTGGGTGCTGGTCGGTGCCGGTCCGGCGGTGCTCGTGGTGGAGGATCTGCACGCCCTCGACCCGGCCAGCCTCAACCTGGTCGGCGAACTGGCCACCGCCGACGGGCTGCCGGCCCTGCTGGTGGTGGCGACCAGGCCCGCCGCGCACGCGGTCTCACCGGAACTCGCCGGCCGCACCCTGGCCCGCCTCTGCGGGGTACGCGGCGTCGTGCGCCAGCACCTCGGCCCGCTGCGCCCGGCCGAGGTCGCCGAGGTGCTGACCCAGGTGTACCCGGACCCACGCCCCGAACTGGTGCACGAGGTCTGGCGGTGCACCGACGGCAACCCGTACGCGCTCACCGAACTGCTCGCCGCGCACGCCGGGCAGGATCCCGACACCCTGCTGGCCCCGGCCGGCTCGCCCGTGCCGCCCGAGTCCGATCCTGCGTCCTCCCCGTTCCCTCCGCCCGTGCCCGCGTCCCGGGCTGCCGTGCCGGAGTCAACTCCTGGCCGGTCGACGCACCGCCGTGCCGCGCCGGAGTCCGGGTCCGCCCCCGGGTCGGCGGTCCCGCCGCCGATCTGCCTGACCGGCCGGGAGGTGGAGGTGCTCGACTGCCTGGTCGCCGGCATGTCCAACAAACAGGCGGCCCGCGCCCTGGGCATCTCGGTACGCACCGTCACCGTGCACGTCTCCAACCTGCTGCGCAAGACCGGCACCGCCTCCCGCACCGAGGTGGCCCTCTGGGCGGTCCGCCAGCGACCCACCCGGACCCAGAGCGTCGATCATGAAGTTGTTGCCCCGGCAAGCGCCTACCCACGGCAATAACTTCATGATCGACGGAGTGGTCCGGGGGTGGGTGGGGGTGGGTTAGGACTCTGGGGGGAGGGTGGTGGCGGGGGTGTTGAGGGTTACCTCGGTGGGGGTGACGGTGGAGATCTGGTCGGCGAGGACGTAGACGGCGCCGGTGGGTACCAGCTCGGTGGAGACCTTGAGGTAGCCGGTGCGTAGCAGTCGGGCGGCCAGGTCCGCCGGCACGTCCGGTTCCTCCACGGTCGCGGATTCGATCAGTTCGTCCAGGCTGCTCCCGGGGTCGGTGGTCGGTGCCTGCACGGTCACCGCGTTCGGGTCGCCGCGCTGCACGAGGTCCACGGTGCCCACGTCGACGCCGGCCGAGTCGACCACCCGCATGCCGGTGGTGACCCGCGAGAGGGTTGTCCGCTGATCGATGCCCTGCTGCTCCATCCCCGCGCGGTTCCCACCCTCCCCACCCCCTAAACCCACCCCACCCCCGCCCTCCCCCTCACCCCACCCGATTGATCAAGAAGTTCCGGTCGGCAGCGCCGCGAATCCCGACCAAAACTTCTTGATCAACGCGAGTGGGAGCGGGGGTGGGGGTGGGGGTGGGGGTGGGTCAGGGGGTTGGGGGGCGGGGGGTTAGTTCCCGCCAGGTGTCGGTGCCTTGGAGCAGCGCGCGGATGGTGTCCTCGGCCTCGTCGACGGTGTCGTACTCGTAGAACCGGGAGACGCCCTCGGCGCCGCCGGCGCGTTGCTCGACGAACCATCGGTCGGCATCCGTCCGGAGGAAGACGTCCCGCCGGGCCAGTCGCCCCCACTTCCCGTTCCACAGGTGTTTCCGCTGCTCCATGGCCCGGACTCTATCGAACATCTGTTCGACACAAGGCGACTCCTGCGGGATTCCCGCAGGGGTCGATGTGCGGTTGCCGGATTCAGCGCGCGGCGGGCGGTTCGTCCCGCCGGCCGAGCGCGTCGTCCAGGGCCCCGCGCTGCTGGGCCGGGGTGGTCCGGCCGGCGGCGACGAGTGCGTCCCGGATCTCGGTGAGCAACTTGATCTCCTCGCTCGGCGCGGCCGGCGGCGGCTCCTCGCCCCGCTGGCGACGCTCCGCCAGCCGGTTCATCGGAAACACCACCAGGAAGTACAGCACCGCGGCGGTCAGTACGAAAGTGATCAGGGCGTTGAGGAACTGTCCCCACTCGATGTAGTTCCCGGTGCCGAGCTTGACGCGGGCTCCCGGCCCGGCGGGCGAGGCGCCGACCATCTTGATGATCGGCTGGAGAAACGAGTTGGTGAACGCCGTGACCAGCCCGGTGAACGCGGCGCCGATCACGACGCCGACCGCGAGGTCGATGACGTTGCCGCGCATGATGAAGTCTTTGAAGCCCTTGAGCATCCGTACTCCCGAGGTGTCCCGTCTATGTCGGGGACAACCTATGCCCCGGGCGGGGGCTCCAGAAAAGTGCCGGCCTCCCGGGCGGCCAGCTCCGGATCGCCGGCCCGGATGGCGGCCACCAGCCGGGTGTGGTCGACGTGCCGGTCCGGCGTCAGCGCGTCGCCCATGGCCTGGGTGAGCGTGCTGCGCATCGCGGTGCCGACCGAGGCGTACAACTCGGCGAGCATGGCGTTGTGCGCCGCCGCGACCACCGCGGTGTGCAGCGCGGCGTCGGCCGCCACGAACTCGGCGACCCGGCCGCCGCGCCAGGCCGCCTCGCGGGCGGCGAGCGCGTCGTCGAGGGCGGCCAGGTCCTCGGGGTACGCCGCCGAGCGGCGAGCCGGGCGGCCTCCACCTCGAAGGCACGGCGTACCTCGATCACCTCGGTCATCCGGTCGTCGGTGAGCCGGCGGGCCACCACCGGAGCGAGTTCGTCGGTGGAGAGGACGTAGGTGCCGGAGCCCTGGCGGCACTCCAGCACCCCGGCGTGGGCCAGCGCGCGGACGGCCTCACGCACCGTGTTGCGCCCCACGCCGAGGGTCTCGACCAGTTGCGGTTCGGTAGGGATCCGCCCGCCCACCGGCCACTCGCCGTCCATGATTCGCTGCCGGAGCTGGGCGATGGTCTCCCGGACCCGCCGGCCGCGCGGCGGCACCGGGGTGACGTCGACTGCCGGTGGCACTGGTTACAACCTCTCGCCGAAATTCATCCCATGATTGTAGGTTCGAGGTCATGCCCCCGTCACCCTCTGCCGTCCCCGCCGTCCCGACGGACGCGGTCACCCGCCAGGCCGCCCCGACGCGTGCGGTCACCGGTCAGGGCGTCCCGACCGGCGACGTTGGGACGGCTGAGAGGTTCCCGGGCGCGGTCGGCCCGGCCGGCGGCGCGGCTGCGACCACGTCGCGGGTCAACCCGGCATGGCTGGTGCTGGCCGGGATGCTGCTGGTGGCGCTCAACCTGCGGGCCGCCGTCACCAGCCTCGGCGCGCTGCTCGACGAGGTACGCGTCGGTCTGGCCCTCTCCGGGACGATGGCCGGATTCGTCACCACCCTGCCCACCATCGCGTTCGCCGGGCTCGGCGCGGCAACCCCGTGGCTGGTCCGCCGGTTCTCCCCGGCCCGGCTGCTGGTGCTGGCGATGCTGGCCCTCACCGTCGGGCAGGTGTTGCGGGCGGTCACCGGCTCCGCCGTGGTGTTCCTGGCCACCAGCGCGCTCGCGCTGGCCGGGATCGCGGTGGCGAACATCCTCCTGCCGATGCTCGTCAAGCAGCACTTCCCGCATCGCACCGGGCTGGTCACCGGGGCGTACACGATGGCGCTGACGGTGGGCACGACGGTGGCTGCCGCCTCCGCGGTGCCGGTGGCGCACGCCTTCGGCAGTTGGCGGGCCGGGCTGGGGGTCTGGGCCGGGCTGGCGGCGGTGGCCGTACTGCCGTGGCTGCCGGCGGCGCTGCGCGGCCGGACCGCCGCACGGCGAGGTGGCACCGCCCGCCGTTCGGGAGTGCGGCCCGGACGCACCCGGCTCGGCTGGGCGATGGCGGTCTACTTCGGGGCGCAGTCGCTGAGTGGTTACGCGATCATGGGCTGGTTGGCCCAGATGTTCCGGGACGCGGGTTTCCGCCCGCAGGACGCCGGCCTGCTGCTCGCTGGAGTGACCGCGCTCGGGGTGCCGATCGCGTTGCTGATGCCGACGCTTGCCGGCCGACTGGGCAGCCTGCGGCCGTTGGTCTTCGCACTGACCGCCGCCTCCAGTCTGGCGTACCTGGGTCTGGCGTTCGCGCCGCGCGGCGGGGCGCTGGTGTGGGTGGTGCTGCTGGCGTTCGGGCAGGGTGCCTTCCCGCTCATCCTGGCCACCATCGGGCTGCGGGCCCGCACCGCCGACGGCACGGTGGCGCTGTCGGCCTTCGCGCAGAGCACGGGCTACGTCATCGCGGCGTTGGGCCCGCTGCTGGTCGGGATCCTGCACGACGCGACCGGGGGATGGCTGGCGCCGATCGGCTTCCTGCTGGTCGCCCTGGCCGTACAGACCTGCGCGGGCGTGCTGATCGCTCGCCCCCGCTACATCGAGGACGAGCGTTGAGGCGTCACGGTCAGGAGGAGGCCGGCGTCGGATCGCCGGCGACCGCCTGCTCGACGGTGGGGTACGTGTGCAGCACCTCGACCAGGCCACTCACCTCCAGGATCCGCAGCACGCCGCGCTGGGGCGCGGCGAGTCGGACCACGCCGCCGGCCTCGTCGCAGCTGTTCTTCGCGCGGACGAAGACCGACAGACCGGTAGAGTCGCAGAACGAGACGTCCGACAGGTCGAACACGAGGCGACTGCGCCCCTTGTCGAGCAGGTCGGTGATCTGGTCCTGCAACTGCGGTGCGGTGGCCATGTCCAACTCGCCCGCGACCGACACGACGACCACGTCACCGCGCTGTTCCGTGTGCACCGTCAAGGACATTCGCCAGACCTCCTGTTTATCGGTGGAACGGTATCCCACCCGGACCGTGGTACGCAGAACGGGAGCAGTATCAGGTGGTCACCGTCATTCCGTTGCTCTGCGACAAGTAGTTCGTCGGGCCCCGGTGATAGAGTCCGGCCGGTCCAGGTCTAGGGGGGTATTGCCATGGCGCTCAGCGCTGACGAGAGCGGCCGGTTGGGCGAGCTGCTGACCAGCCGGGCCGAGCTGGTCACCCAGCGGTGGACGGAGATCATCGCCGGGCAGTTGCGGGGCCGGCTCAGTCAGGCCGAACTGGTCCGGCAGGTGCAGGAGCTGCACCGCGCCCTGGTCGACGCCCTCAGCAAGGGCGCGGTGGACCTGAACGCCGAGGACGCCACCGAGTTGCGGGCCGTGCTCGCCGAGTTCTCCCGCGGCCAGGCCCGGCAGGGCTTCTCCGCCACCGAGACCGCCACCGGCGTGTTCGCCCTCAAGGAGGCGCTGCTCAGCGTTCTTCAGGCCGACCAGGATGCCGGGACGCTGCGTGACTACGTCTCCTTCTCGGCGCTCGTCGACCAGATGGGCCTGTTCACCTTCGAGACCTTCGTCCGCACCCGGGAGAGCCTGATCGCCGATCAGGCCGAGCAACTGCTGGAGCTCTCCACCCCGGTGGTCAAGCTCTGGGAGGGCGTGGTGGCGGTGCCGCTGGTCGGCACGCTCGACTCGGCCCGCGCCCAGGTGGTGATGGAACGGCTGCTGCAGACCCTGGTCGACACCGGCTCGCCGTACGCGATCATCGACATCACCGGCGTGCCGGCGGTGGACACGCAGGTGGCCCAGCACATCCTGAAGACCGTGGTGGCCGCCCGGCTGATGGGTGCCGACTGCATCATCTCCGGCATCCGGCCACAGATCGCGCAGACCATCGTCGCGCTCGGCATCGAGTTCGGCGACATCGCCACCAAGGCGAGTCTCGCCGACGCGCTGCGGCACGTGCTGCGGCTCACCGGGGTCGAGGCCTCCCGCCGCCAGTCGCGTCGGGAGGCGTGATGGAGCGGGTGCCGATCCTCAAGATCGGCAACATCCTGCTGGTCTCCATCCAGGTGGACATGTCCGACCAGACGGCGGTCGCACTTCAGGAAGACCTGGCCGAGCGGATCGTCGCGACCGGCTGCCACGGGGTGATCATCGACATCACCGCACTGGACATCGTCGATTCCTTCGTCGGTCGGATGCTCTCCACCATCGCCTCGATCTCGCGGGTGCTCGACGCGGAGACGGTGGTCGTGGGGATGCGCCCGGCCGTCGCCATCACCCTGGTCGAACTGGGGCTGTCACTCAACGGCATCCGTACCGCCCTCAACGTCGAGCGCGGAATGGAACTCATCGCGATCGACCGGGCTGACGACGACCATGACGACCCGGACGACGATCTGGTCCCAGAGCCGACGGCGTCACCGTGACCAGCGGGGTCGACCTGGGCCGCCCCCAGACGCAGTCGGTCGGCAGCGACGAGGACGTCGTACGCGTCCGCCAGCTGGTGCGTACCGTGGCCGTGGCGGTCCGGCTCTCCCTGGTCGACCAGACGAAGGTGGTCACCGCGGCCAGTGAACTCGCCCGCAACACGCTCGTCTACGGCGGCGGCGGGACGGTCGAGGTGACCGCCATCGACAACGGTCGGCGACCCGGCATCAGGATCGTCTTCGCCGACTCCGGTCCCGGCATCGCCGACCTGGATCTCGCGCTGACCGACGGCTACACCACCGGTGGTGGCCTCGGCCTCGGCCTGAGCGGCGCCCGCCGGCTGGTCGACGAGTTCGACGTGCAGACCGCGCCCGGTCAGGGCACCCGGATCACGATCACGAAGTGGTCCCGGTGACCGTCGAACCGGTCACCGACCGGGGCACCTGGTTCCGGGTGGAGAACGGCAGCGCCGGCAGCGCCGTGCGGCGGGCCGCCGAGCGGCTGGGCAGCCAATTGGGTCTGCCCGCTGGGCGGATCGCCGACCTGGCCATCGTCGCTGCCGAGCTGACCAGCAACCTCATCAAGCATGCCGACGACGGGTTGCTGCTGCTCCGCCCGGTACGCCGGGAGCTGGACGCCGGCGTGGAGATGATCGCGGTCGACAGCGGTCCGGGCATGGTCGACCTCGCCGACTCCGCCCGTGACGGGCACTCCACCGCCGGCACCCTCGGCATCGGCCTGGGCGCGATCGTGCGGCAGGCGAGCTGGTTCGACGCGTACTCCCGGCCGGGCCGGGGGACGGTCATCGCCGTGCGGGTGTTCGCCGCCCCGGACCCGGCGGCGTCCTGGGTCGGCGGACTGACCCGACCGCTGACCGGAGAGACGGTCAGTGGGGACGGGTACGCGGTCCGGATCGTGGGCGACCGCCGTCAGGTGCTGGTCACCGACGGTCTGGGGCACGGGCCGCTGGCCGCGGCGGCCACCGACGCGGCGCTCGCCGCCTTCCGGGACGCCCCGGCGGGCTCACCGGCGGAGGTGGTCGGTCACCTGCACCGGGCGATGTCGCACACCCGTGGTGCGGCCCTCGCCGTGGCCGAGCCGGATCCGGCGGCCGGCATGCTGCGCTACGCCGGGCTGGGCAACATCACCGGCGTCGTGGCCACCGGCGACGGCCGGCGTCGCGGCCTGGTCTCGCTGCCCGGCATCGCCGGGCATCAACGACCGGTGATCCGGCAGTACGACTATCCCTTCGAGGCGGGCAGCCTGCTGGTCATGCACACCGACGGCGTGGTCGACAGGTGGCGACTGGCGGACTACCCGGGCCTGGCCGGGCGGGCACCCCTGGTGGTGGCCGCCACCCTGCTGCGCGACGCCGGCATCCGGCGCGACGACGCCGGGGTGCTGGTGGCGAGGCTCTGGTCATGACCACGACGCCGTTGCTGAAGATGACACTGCGGGTGGAGCAGGACATCTTCGTGGTCCGCCAGCGCGGTCGGGAGGTCGCCGCAGCGGTCGGCCTGGAGCATCAGGACCAGGTCCGGATCGCCACCGCGTTGAGTGAGGTCGCTCGTGACCTGTTACGGGCGGTCGGCGGGGCCGATGTGGTCTTCGCCGTCGCCGACGCGCCGGACGGGCGCGGTCACCTGCGGGTCGATCTCACCCCGGTGGCACCCCTGCAAGGTGGGCGGTACGAGCCGGAGTCGGGCGCGGTGGCACGCCTGGTGGACACATTGAGCGTGTTGACGGTCGAGCGGGATACGGTCATCAGGATGTCACGACGGGTTCCGGCCACCGCCCGGGCGCTCACCCCCGAGCGCCTGGCGGAGTTGCGCGCCCAACTCGCCGAAAGCGCTCCGGGCACCGCCGAGGAGGAACTCGCCACTCAGAACCTCCAACTGATCAACGCCCTGGACGAGGTACGCAACCAGCGCGACGAGTTGGCTCGGCTCAACGAGGAGCTGGAGCAGACCAACCAGGGCGTGATGGCGCTCTACCAGCAGCTCACCGACGAGTTGGAGGCGACCAACCAGGGTGTGGTGGCCCTCTACGCGGAGCTGGACGAGAAATCGGCCCAGCTGCGCGCGGCGAGCGAGTCCAAGAGCCGTTTCCTGGCGAACGTCAGCCATGAGCTACGGGCACCGGTGACTGCGATCATCGGGTTGGCCCGTCTGCTCGGCGACTCCGCGTCCGACCCGCTGACCACCGAGCAGGAACGCCAGGTCGGGCTCATCCGTGCCTCGGCGTCAGATCTGCTCACGTTGGTCAATGAGCTGCTCGACCTGGCCAAGGCGGAGTCGGGGCGGATCGAGCCCGAATGGTCCGAGGTGGACCTGCGCGCCGTCTTCGGCCAGTTGCGCGGCACGCTGCGGGCACTGCCGGCCGCCGACGGCGTCGACCTGGTGGTGGAGGAGCCGGCCACGCCGGCCACGGTACGCACCGACGAGGTGCTGCTCGCCCAGGTGCTGCGCAACCTGCTGCACAACGGCCTCAAGTTCACCACCGCGGGCGAGGTCCGGCTGCGCGCCGAGCGGCACGGTGACGGTTGGCGGCTGACCGTCTCCGACACCGGGCCGGGCATTCCGGGAGAGCTGCACGACCGGGTGTTCGAGGAGTTCTACCAGGCGCCCGGCCCGGCTCGGGTCGGCGGCACCGGCCTCGGCCTGCCGTACGCCAGGCGGCTGGTGAACCTGCTCGGCGGCACTCTCGACCTGGCCAGCGAGCCGGGTCGCGGCAGCACCTTCACGGTGTGGCTGCCCACGGACGGGACGTGACGTGGACGGCGCGGCGACAGTGCTGGTGGTCGACGACAGTCGGACCAAGCGCTACCTCCTGGTGAACTGGCTGACCCGGGCCGGCTTCACGGTGCTGGAGGCGGAGACGGGTGGCGAGGCGCTCAGCCGGGTCGGGGTCGACCCGATCGACCTGGTCGTGCTCGACGTCCGGCTGCCGGACCTCAGTGGCTTCGAGGTGTGCGAGCGGATCAAGTCGGCGCACCCGGCGCTGCCGGTGATCCACGTGTCCGCGCACGCGATCGACACGAACAACCGGACCCAGGGCCTGACCCGGGGCGCGGACGCGTACCTGGCCGAGCCGATCGAACCGGAGGAACTGGTCGCCACCGCCCAGTCGGTGCTGCGGTACTACCAGGCCCGTCGGCGAGCCGAGCTGCTCGCCGAGCGGCTCACCGGGCTGGCGGACACCACCGTCGCGGTGCACGCCGCGCCGAGCTTCACCAAGCTGCTGCAGGTGGCGGCGGCCGGCGCCGCGGAGATCTTCAAGAGCCCCGCGGCGGTGATCGCCGAGACCTTCGACGGCGACTGCCTCGCCGGGGTCTGCGCCGGGCCCGGCGCCGGGCCCCGCGTGGTGCCCTGGATCGTCGACGACACCGGCGTGCCCACCGGCGCCACCGTCGTGGTGCAGGAGCCGGACGGTTGGTCGCTTGTCGACTGGCCGGCCGGCGACACGGTCACCGTCGCCGCCGCCCGGCTGCGCGAGGACCGCGCGCCGCTCTACGTCGTGGTGCCCACCGCGACGCAGACGGCGCGTACCCCGGTGCTGGTCCAGCTCGCCCAGGCGGTGGCCTCCGCCGTGGAGGCGCAACGCTCCTTTGACGAGGAGCACCGGATCGCGGTGACGTTGCAACGCAGCCTGCTGCCCCGGAAGATCCCGCGGATCACCGGCCTGGACCTGGCCGTGCGTTACGAGCCGGCCAGCGCCCAGACCGAGGTGGGCGGCGACTTCTACGAACTGGTGATGCTCGACGGCCACCTGCTGCTGGCCATCGGGGACGTGGCCGGTCACTCGCTGCACGCCGCCACCATCATGGCCGAGCTGCGACACGCGCTGCGGGCGTACGCGGTGGAGGGGCACCAGCCGGGCGAGATCCTGCACCGGGTCAACGAGCTGATGCGTACGCTGCTGCCCGACGAGCTGGCGACGATCTGCGTACTGCTGGTGGAACCGACGACCGGTCACGTCCGGCTGGCCAGCGCCGGTCACCTGCCGCCGTTGATCGTGCAGGACGGCAAGGCCGAGTACGTGCAGCACGCCGCGCCGCTGCTCGGGGTACGCGCGCCCCGCCCCGCCGACCTGGAGTTCGTGCTGCCGGCCGGTGCGACGATGGTCTTCTACACCGACGGTCTGATCGAACGACGGGACGCCACCATCGACGAGGGGCTGACTGCCCTCTCGGCCTGCGCCAGCCAGGTCGACGACGACCTCGACCGGTTCTGCGAGCGGCTGCTCGTCGAACTGGCCCCGGACGAGATCCAGGACGACGTGGCCGTGGTCGCCCTTCGCCGCCGCTGAGGTGCCGGGCGGCGCCCCTCCGCGACGCCAGCACGGACCTACCGGCGGCTCTGGGCGTACGCGGCGGGGGAGACGCCGGTCGTCGCGGTGAAGTCGCGTACCAGGTGGGCCTGATCGCTGTAGCCGAGTTCGGCGGCGAGTCCGGCCCAGTCGAGCCCGTCCGTCGCCCGCTCGATCGCCTCGTGCAGCCGGTAGCGGCGGATCACCCACTTGGGACCGACTCCGACGTGGGTGAGGAAGAGCCGCTGCAACCGGCGGACGGACACCGCGTGCTCGCGGGCGAACTCGTCGACCCGGCGTACGTTCCGGTCGGTCCGGATCGTCTCGACCAGGCGCATCACCTCGTCGTTCACCGGATCCGGTCGGGGTGCCCAGCCGGTCAGCAGGGTGTCCAGCGCCTGGCCGCGTTCGGCGTCCGTGCCGGCACAGACCGGGGTCACGTCGAGGTCTGCCCGGTCGACGAGCGGACGTCGCCGGCCGGTCAGCTCGGCGACCGACCGCCGCCAGAACGGATGGAACCCGCCGGGCCGGAACTGCACCCCGCTGACCCGTCCGGAACCGGTCAGGGTGATCGAGAAGAGTTCGGTGCCGACGCCGGCCACCTCCGCGCGCTCCGGGCCGTCACCGTCGCGCTGGAACACCACGTTGACCGCCGGATGCGGGACGATCCGCTGCTCGAACGGTTCGGTGAGGTCCCAGTCGATCAGCCAGTAGTGCTCCACCCAGTGGCGTAACGCAACTGCGGGCAGGTGCCGTCGGAACCGCACCCGCCGCCTCAACCGGGCCGGGTCGAGGATGCCCCGGTCATCCGCGCGCGGCTGTCGCATTTGTTCAAGACCACCCTCATACGCTGGCCCTATGGCCACTCACACTAGCGACCTGCTGGCCGCTGCGGCGCCGCGGACCGTGGCGGTGGTTCGGCAGATCACCGATGACCAGCTCGACCTGCCGACTCCCTGTCGGGACTATCGGGTCCGTGACCTGATCAACCACCTGTACGAGGTGGTGGTCAACTTTCAGAGCCTCGCCCGTCGCTCGCCGGTGACCTGGGCCGACAAGCCCGACCACATCACCGAGGGCTGGCGAGACCGGTTCGGGGCCGAGACCCGCCGACTGGTCGAGGCGTGGTCGGACCCGGCCAGCGAGCAGGGCGTCTCGCCGGGGATGGGGATGCCGCAGCAGGTGGTGGGTGCGATGGCGCTGCTCGACCTGACAGTGCACGGCTGGGACCTCGCGGTCGCCACGGGTCAGGCGTACGGGGCGGCGGCCGAGGTGCTGCCCGCGCTGCACGAGTTGGCCGGCCAGCTCGGTCCGACGGCGCGGCAGATGGGCGTGTTCGCCGAGGCGGTGCCGGTCGAGGCCGGCCCGCCGGACCTGCCTCGGCTGCTCGGCATGACCGGCCGCGACCCGGCCTGGTCCCCGGTCGGCTGAACGGCGACCCGCCCGTAGCGACCTTGACGCCACTATTCACTCAGTGAATAGTGGCCTGGTGTCCACACCGCACCTGCTGTTGGGCCTGCTCGCCACCGGCACCATGCACGGTTACGAGTTGAAGCGGGCCCACGACACCCGGCTGCCGCAGGCCCGCCCGTTGGCGTTCGGGCAGGTCTACGCGACGCTGGGTCGGCTGCTGCGGGACGGGTTGGTGGCGTCCACCGGCCCGGAGCGCCTCGCCGGCCCGGACCGGACTGCGTACACGCTCACCGAGCAGGGGCGGGTCACGCTGGACCGGTGGCTCAGCAGCGTCGAGCCACCGATGCCGTACGTGAACAGTCCGCTGTTCGCGAAGGTCGTGGTGGCGCTGCTGGTGGCCGACGTGGACCGGGCGCGGGCGTACCTAGTCGCGCAGCGGCGTGCCCACACCGAGCGGCTGCGTGAGCTGACCGCGCTGAAGACGGCCCCGTCGGCAAGCGTCGACGACGTCGTGGCGGCCGACTTCGCCATCGCCCATCTCGACGCCGACCTGCGGTGGTTGCACACCACCCTGGACCGGGTCGCCGACTGGCACCGGGAGGTGCACTCGTGACGCAACTTCAGGCTCGCGGACTGGTGAAGTCGTACGGACCCACACCCGCACTGCGGGGCATCACCCTCGACATCGACGAGGGGGAGATCGTCGCGGTGACCGGGGCGAGCGGCTGCGGCAAGTCCACCCTGCTGCACTGCCTCGCCGGCATCCTGCGGCCGGACGCCGGCGAGGTGCACTGGCGTGGGCACCGGCTGGACACCTGGTCCGAGGCGGCCCGGTCCCGGCTGCGACGTACCGAGTTCGGGGTGCTGTTCCAGTTCGGTCAGCTCGTCGCCGAGCTGACCGCGGCGGAGAACGTCGCCCTTCCGTTGTTGCTCGCCGGCACGGGGCGGCGAGCGGCACGGACGGCGGCGCTCACCTGGTTGGATCGGCTGGGTGTGGCGGAGTGCGCCGACGTGCGCCCCGGCGAGATGTCCGGCGGTCAGCAGCAGCGCTGCGCCACCGCCCGGGCACTGGTCACCGAACCACGGGTGCTCTTCGCCGACGAGCCGACCGGTTCGCTGGACACCCTCGCCGGGGAGCAGGTGCTCACCCAACTGGTCAGGTTGGCCCGGGAGCAGCACACTAGCGTCGTCCTGGTCACCCACGAGCCACGGATCGCCGCGTACGCCGATCGTGAGGTGGTCCTGCGCGACGGCGTGATCGACCACACCGGGCTGGGCCTCGACGCGCCGCTCGCCGGCGGCTCCCGGTGAGCCTCGCGACCCTGACCAGGCTGGCGCTGGCCGGCAACCGCACCGACGCCGCCCGGGTGGCGTTGACCGCGCTGAGCGCCCTGCTGGCCAGCCTCGCCGGGCTCGCCGCCCTGACGGTGCTGGCCATTCAGAAACCGCCGGGTGACCCGTGGCAGCAGTCCGAGCAGTACGCGAACGCGCTGCTGCGCGAGCCAGGGCTGCGCGGTGGGACGGCGTTCGCGCTGGTGCTGCTGACCATCCCGGTACTCGCCCTGGCCGGGCAGAGCGCCCGGCTGGGTGCGCCGGCGCGGGACCGCCGGCTCGCCGCGCTCCGGCTGGCCGGCGCGACCCCGGCCAGGTGACCCGGGTGGCGATGCTGGAGACCGGGCTCGCCGGCCTGGTCGGCACCCTCGTCGGACTGGCCGGCTACCTCGTCGGGCGGTCGGTGCTGCACCGTCCCGACGCCAACGGTCAGTTGGCCCTGCCCACGGACGTGTTGCCGCCGGTGCCGGCGATGACGATCGTGGTGCTCGGTCTGCCGGTGCTCGCCGCGGCGGCCACCGCCGTCCTGCTGCGTCGGGTCGCCACCACGCCGCTCGGCGTGGTCCGCCGGACCGGTCGCACCGGGTCGCCCCGGCCGTGGCCGGCGCTGCTGATCGGGCTCGGCGTGCTGGCGGCGGCGATGGTCGAACCGATCCAGTGGGCGTTCCAGGGCACCGCCGTCGAATGGTTGGCCCTGGTCGTCATGCTCGGGATCTTCGGCGCGGTGATGGGGGTGATCTTCGGGGCCGGCTGGATCTCGCACCTGGCCGGACGGACGCTGCACCGTCATGCCCGGCGTCCGGCCGCCCTGCTGGCGGCCCGCCGGCTGACCGACGACCCGTGGGCCAGCAGCCGCACCTTCGCCGCCCTGCTGGCCGCCCTGATCATCGCTGGCGGCGCGGCGGCCTTCCGAGCCTCGTTCCAGCTCCGGGCCGAACTGGAACAGGAGCAGAACCGGCTGGCCGGCTTCGGTGGCGACGGCTCGCCCGACTCCTTCTACCTGAACACCATGGATCTGGTCGACCTCGCCGTGGCCGTGGCGGTGGCCATCGCCGCCACCGGTCTGCTCGTCACGCTGGTGGAGGGGATCGTCTCCCGCCGCCGGACCTACGCCGCCCTGGTGGCGACCGGCGTGCCCCGGGCCACCATCGGCACCTCGATCGCCTGGCAGGTGCTGGCTCCCGTGGTGCCCGCCGTACTTGTCGCGCTCGGCGTCGGGTACGCCATCGGCCGACTGCTCACCGGCGACCTCAGCCCGGGCGCTCGCCGGTCGGACGTACCGCTGGAGCAACTGGCGTTGCAGGGTGCCGGCGCGACCGCCGCGGTGCTGGCCGTGGTCGGGCTGGGAGTGCTCTTCCTGCGGTCCAACACGGCGTTGGAGGAGCTGCGCGCTACCTGACCGGTCAGCTGCCGCCGGCTCGCAGGTAGGTGAGCGTCGCCAGCACCCGGCGGTTGGTGTCGTCGTCCGGCGGCAGGCCCAGCTTGGCCAGGATGTTGCCGATGTGCTTGCCGACCGCCGCCTCGGTGACGTGCAGGCGGCCGGCGATCGACGCGTTGGACCGCCCCTCGGCGACCAGCACCAGCACCTCGCGCTCGCGGGCAGAGAGGTCGGCGAGCGGGTCGCGGGGGCGGTGCAGCAACCGGCGGACCACGTCCGGATCGACAACAGTGCCGCCGCCGACGACGGTACGCAGGTTGTCGACGAACTCGGTGACCTCGGCGACCCGGTCCTTGAGCAGGTAGCCGACCCGCCGACCGTCGGCGCTGGCGAGCAGCGCGGCGGCGTACTCGGGCTGCACGTGCTGGCTGAGCACCACCACGGCCAGACCAGGCTGCTCGGCGCGCAGGTCCACCGCCGCGCGTAGCCCGTCGTCGCGGTGCCGGGGCGGCATCCGGATGTCGGTCACCACCAGGTCCGGCCGGTGCGTCCGGACGGCGTCCACGAGCGCGGGGGCGGTACCGACTGCGTCGAGCACGTCGAAGCCGAAGCGGGCGAGCAGGGCCACCAACCCCTCCCGCAGCAGCACCTCGTCCTCGGCGAGCACGACCCGGGTCACGCGTTGCACGGTAGCTCCACCCGGACGACCGTGGGTCCGCCCGGCGGGCTGGCCAGCAGCAACCGACCCTCGGCCGCGGCCACCCGGTCGGCGAGCCCGGTCAACCCGGTGCCCCGCGCCGGGTCCGCGCCGCCCCGTCCGTCGTCGCTGATCTCGATGACCAGCCCGGTGCCGGTGTCGGTGAGCCGGACCTCGGCGCGGGTCGCCTCGGCGTGTCGGGCGACGTTGCCGAGTGCCTCCGACACCACGAAGTACGCAGTGGTCTCGACCGTCTCCGGTACCGGGCGGCGCAGGTCGGCGTACACCTCGACGGGAATGGTCACCTCGTCGGCGAGTTCCCGGACCGCACCGGCCAACCCCAGGTCGGTGAGGCTCTGCGGACGGATGCCCTGGACGATCTGCCGGAGCAACACCATCAGTCCCTTCGCCTGCTCGTGCGCCACGGCGAGGGGCCGAGCCGCCGGAGAGTCCTGCGGTACGTCCAGCCGGGCCAGACCGATCTGGAGGCTGAGGCTGGTCAGCCGGGGATGCGCACCGTCGTGCAGGTCACGTTCGATGCGTCGGCGCTCCGCCTCGTACGCGTCGACCAACCGGGCGCGCGACCGGGTCACTTCGCGCAGCGCGAGCCCGTCCGGAGCGCCCCGGAGCAGCCACCGCGCGACGGTGCCCTGCGCGGTGGCGAGGGCCCCGGCCGCGTACCACAGGACCGGCACGAGCAGCACCCCGACGATCGCGTGCGGGACCGCCTCGACAGCCGTGTCAGGGGTGGCCCAGAGCAGGACCACCTGGTCGCCGTTGGCGACCAGGAACGGGCTGACGATCAACACGGCGTCCAACAGCACCAGCATGGTGAACAGCCAGTACACGGCCGGGACCAGGCCGCCGAGGAAGAACAGGTAGGCAGCCTCCCGCCAGGCGGTGCCGGTGGTATAGCGGGCGACGAGACCAAGCCAGGGCACCGCGGGCAGGTGCCGATCGTCGACCAGACCGAGCCGGTAACGTTCGAACGCCGCCACCGGCACGCTGAGCAGCGGTGCCAGCGCCACGATCAGCAGCGCGCCGACGGTCAGGAAGACGGTGAGCGCCAGCGGCACGGGCCGGCCCTGCCGTGCCGCGTTCGTGGCGGCGACAAGTGGTGCCAGCAGGACGAGCAGCCCGAGTGAGAGCACGCCGGCCAGCGGCACGCTGGTGAGCAGGTACGCCAGCGCACGCCACGGCCAGCCGGTGAGCGCGTAACGAGGCTGCCGCAGGGCCTGGGCGAGATGGGTCGGCGCGGCTGATGTCATGCCGCCGACGCTAGTGATCCGACCAGGGCTGTCCCAGCCCGCTGGACACCGTGTCCCGGGTATGGCCAGCACTACCTCGGTCCTCGGCGCAGCGGTAGTGCGCCCGCGCCACGGCATCGGCTGAAGTGGACGCATGCCTGTGCATCGCCTGGGTTCCTACGCCCTGCTGCTCGCCGCGCCGCTGTTCGCCGCCGGGATCGCGGTGACCGCGCGGGGATGGCGGCAGCCGCCATACGACTGGCGTACCCACAACATCAGTGACCTCGGGAACGTCGCCTGTGGCGTCTGGGACAGCAGCCGGCCGCGTCCGGTCTGCTCGCCCTGGCATCCGCTGATGAACGGCGCGATGATCGCCACCGGGCTCCTCATCGTCGCCGGTCTGCTGCTCAGTTGGTCGACGCTCGGTCGTGGTGCGGCCGTACGGGCCGTGCAGCTCGCGGCGCTGACCGCTGCCGGCGGGTATGTGCTGGCCGGCGTTCACCCGGCGGACGTCGACGAGAATCTGCACTTCCTGGCCGCGTTGCTGGTGTTCGGTGCGGGCAACGGCGCGCTGCTGCTCGCGGCGCTGCCCCAGCGGTCAGCGGTGATCGGTCCGGCCCGTCGGGTCAATCTCCTGCTCGGCCTGACCGGGGTCGCCGGAACGCTGCTCTTTCTCGGGCAGGTGGATCTCGGCTTCGGCGTTGGCGGGATGGAACGGGTGGCCGTGCTCCCGTTCCTGCTCTGGACGGTCGTGATCGGCAGCGGACTCGGTCCTCGTCCCGAGGCGGAGCAGACGGCCCGGCCTGATGCCCCGGCGACGCGATCGCGTCACTGAGACACCAGGCCGGTCGACGGTCAGGCGCGGCCGAGGCGGTCCAGGGTCCAGGCGTTGATGAACGCCTCCTCCCGCCAGGCGTCGTAGCGCCCGCTCGGCCCGCCGTGGCCCGCCTCCATCTCGGTCTTGAGCAGGTAGTCACCCTGCGGGGCGACCGCCCGCAGCCGGGCGATCCACTTCGCCGGCTCGTGGTAGAGCACCCGCGTGTCGTTGAGGCTGGTCATCGCGAGGATCGCGGGATAGTCCAGCGCGGCGACGTTCTCGTACGGCGTGTACGACTTCATGTACGCGTACACCTCGGGGTCGGCCAGCGGGTTGCCCCACTCCTCCCACTCGGTGACCGTCAGCGGCAGCGACGGGTCCAGGATCGTGTTGAGCGCGTCCACGAACGGCACCTGCGCGACGATGCCGGCGAAGGCGTCCGGTGCCAGGTTCGCCACCGCGCCCATCAGCAGCCCGCCTGCCGAGCCACCCCGGGCGACCAGCCGGTCCGGTGCCGTCCAGCCGGCCTTGGCCAGGTGCCGGGCACAGGCCACGAAATCGGTGAAGGTGTTCTTCTTGGCGAGCATCTTGCCGTGGTCGTACCACCGGCGACCCAGCTCGCCGCCGCCCCGGATGTGCGCCACCGCGAAGATCACCCCACGGTCCAGCAGGGACAGCCGGCCGACCGAGAACCACGGGTCCATGCTCGCCTCGTACGAGCCGTAGCCGTAGATGACGCAGGGCGCCGAACCGTCCCGGGGGGTGCCGCGCCGGTAGACCAGGGAGATCGGCACCTTGGTGCCGTCGTCGGCGAGCGCCCAGTCGCGCTGCTGCTCGTAGTCCTCCGACCGGTACACCTGACCGTCCGGCCCGGGCAGCACCGGTCGCTGGCGCAGCAGCGTCATCTCGCGGGTGACCAGGTCGTAGTCGTACACCGAGTCGGGCGTGACGAGCGAGGTGTAGCGCAGCCGCAGCCGCCCGGTGCGGTACTCGGGGTTGGCGTCCAGGCCGACCGTGTGCAGCGGCTCCGGGAACTCGATGTCGTGGGCGTCGCCGCCGCCGACGGGCAGCACCCGCAGCCCGGTCAGGCCGTTGCTGCGTACCGAGACGACCAGGTGGTCGGCGAAGGCGTCGACCGACTCCAGTCGGGTGCCCGGGGAGTGCTCGATCAGCGGCACCCAGTCGCCCGGGGCGTCGGCCGAGGTGTACGCGAGGGCGAAGTCCTCGGCGTCGTCGTTGTGCAGGATCAGGAACCGGTGACCATGGTGCTCCACCGAGTACTCGACACCCTGCCGGCGGGGCGCGATCACCGCTGGCTCGCCCGTCGGGTTGCCGGCCGGGATCACCCGCACCTCGCTGGTGAGCTTGCTGGCGATGTCGATGAGGACGAACCGCTCCGAGCGGGTCAGCTCCACCCCGACCCAGAACCGCTCGTCGTCCTCGGCGTGCACCACCACGTCGTCGTCGGCGGCGGTGCCGATCACGTGTCGCCAGACCCGGTTGGGTCGCCACGCCTCGTCCACCGTGACGTAGAACAGCACCGAGGCGTCGGCGGACCACGCGGTGCCGTAGAAGGTGCCGGGGATCTCGTCGGGCAGCAGCTCACCGGTGCTCAGGTCCTTGACCCGCAGGGTGAACCGCTCGTCGCCGGAGAAGTCGGTGGAGTAGGCCAGGTAGCGCCCGTCGGGGCTGATGTCGAAGGCACCGAGCGAGAAGAAGTCGCGTCCTTCGGCCAGTTGGTTGCCGTCCAGCAGCACCTGCTCGCCGTCCAGCGGAGCACCGTCGGCGCTGATCGGCGGGGTGGTCTCGTCGGGGTGGACCGCCCGGCGGCAGTGCACGCCGTACTGCTGGCCCTGGACCGTGCGGGTGTAGTACCAGTGCTGGCCCTTGCGGGTCGGCACGGACAGGTCGGTCTCCTGGGTCCGTCGCCGGATCTCCTCGAACAACTCCGTACGCAGCCCGGACAGGTGTGCCGTCCGGGCCTCGGTCCAGGCGTTCTCGGCGTTCAGATACTTGATCGTTTCCGGATCGTCCTTGGTGGCGAGCCAGGCGTACTCGTCGACGACGGTGTCGCCGTGGTGGACACGTTCGGTCGGCACCCGCCTGGCCGCGGGAACGGGGGTCTCGGTGGTCACGGCGTCACGTTACCGGCCGTAGCGACATGTGGCGCGGCGCAATTCCACCTCTGATCGTTCGAACACATGTACGATCGCCGGCATGGTGCCACCCCCTCCCGCCGGTGCGTCCGGTGTCCGCGACATCACCCGCCGACTGGCCGAGATCTGCGGTCCGCGCTTCGCCCGCCTCGCCGGCCCCGCCGACGAAGTGGCCGGCAGCACCGCCCGCTGGGTGGCCGTGCCCGGCGGCCCGCACGCCGCCGCGCAGGTGCTCCGGCTGGCCGCCCGGCACGACCTGAGCGTGGTGCCGCGCGGGGCCGGCACCAAGATCGACTGGGGTGCGCCGCCCGAGCGGGTCGACATCATGCTCGACACCGGGAGACTGGCCGGCATCGGCCATCAGGCCCCGGACCGGGGCACGGCCGAGATCGGCGCCGGTACACCGCTGCGCGCGGTTCAGGCCATCCTGGAGCGCACCGGCCGGCGGCTGGCGCTGGACGCCCTCACCGGGCGCCACCCTCGGCGGGGTGCTGGCGGCGGACGAGGCCGGCCCGCTGCGGCACCGGCACGGCACCGCCTGCGACCAGCTCGTCGGCCTGCGCTACCTGGCCGCCGACGGTGAGCTGGCCGAGGCGGGTGGTGGAGCGGCCGGGCTGGCCGAGGCACGGCTGCTGTGCGGCTCGGAGGGCGCGCTCGGCGTGCTGGTCGGCGCGACGCTGCGGGTGCAGGCGGTGCCGGCCGCGCGGGTGTGGGTGACCCGACCGGTGTGGACCCCACTGGAGGTGCACGATCTGATCCAGGCGGTGCTCGCCGCCCGGCTCGACCCGGCCGCGATCGAGCTGGACCTGCCGGTCGGGTCCGGTTGCCGGCCCCGGCGGGACCGCCGCGCCGAGTCGATGGCGCTGCACCCGTCGATGACCGGGCGCGTGCCGACCGGCCCGGCGGGCACCGGTTCGCTCGTGGTGCTGCTTGAGGGCGGCCCCGCGGAGGTGGCGGAGCGGACCGACCGGCTGGTCGGTCTCCTCGGCTCCCGCGCGACGGTCGCCCGCACGGCACCTCCCTGGTGGCGCAGCTATCCCTTCGCCCCGGCGACACGGCACTGCGACTGGAGGTGCCGATGATCGACCTGCACGCCGCGGTCTACGCCCTGCGTGACGCGGCCGGCGGCCCGGTGCCGGTACGCGGCTCGGCCGGGCTCGGCGTGGTGCACGCCGCCCTGCCCGGGGCGATGGCCCCGAGCCGGGTCGCGTCGATCCTGGCCGCGGTGCGTGGCGTGCTGCTCGCCCGACAGGGTCGGTGCGTGGTGCTCGCCGCCCCGCCGGCCGTCCGCCGCACCGTCGACCTGTGGGGCGAGCGCGCCGACCTGGCCCAGCTACGCGCCGTCAAGCAGCACCTGGACCCCACCCACCGCCTCGCCCCCGGCCGCCTCCCCGGCGGCCTCTAGGCCGAATCACCGGTCCGGCAGCGCGTCGTTGCGCAGGACGAGGATGGCGATGTCGTCGCGGGGTTCCTCGACCGAGAAGTTGATCGCGGTGGCGCGCAACCGGGCCGCCACCACGTCCGCCGAGTAGCCGGCCAGCGGCGCGGCGGCGTCGCGCAGCCGCCCGGTGCCGAACAGTTCCCGACCCCGGCGACGCTCGGTCACCCCGTCGGTGTAGAAGACCAGGCAGTCGCCCGGCTCAAGACTGAGCTGCGCGGTGGGCGAGGCGATCGCGTCGAGCAGCCCGAGGGCGGTGCCACCGGTGCCGACGAAGGCGGCCGGACCGCCGCTGGACCGCAGCAGCACCGGCCGGTCGTGCCCGGCCAGGTGCAGCCCGACGTCGAGCTGGTCGCCCTCGCCCGGCCCGACCGCCGCCAACGCCAGCGTGCAGTAGCGGCCGGCACCCCGCTCGACGAGCGTCTCGTTGAGCCGGGCCAGCACCTCGGGCAGCGGCTTGCCGTCGCCGGCCAGCACCCGGATCACGTCTCGCACCAGCCCGGTGACCGCCGCCGCCTGCACGCCCTTGCCGGAGACGTCGCCGATCACCACCAGCCAGCGCCCGTCCGGCAGCGGCACCACGTCGTAGAAGTCGCCGCCGACGTCGACGTCCCCGCCGGTCGGCACGTACTCGGCGGCGAAGCCGATGCCCTCGACCACCGGCAGGACCGGCGGCAGCAACGACTGTTGCAGGGTCTGGGCGACCCGGCGGCGCTCGGCGTGGATCCGGGCGTTCTCGATGGCGAGTGCCGCCCGCCGGGCCACGTCCTCCAGCACGGCGATCTCGTCCGGGTCCTGCCGGTGCCGCTGGTGGCGTCCGACCGCCAGCGTGCCGAGGCGCTGCCCACGGGCGATCAACGGTACGGCGAAGCCCTCCATCGGCGCACCGAGCGGGGTGCGGGTGCCGTTGCGGCTGGCCTCACGCAGCCGGGCCAGGACGGAATCCGGGCCGGCCTCGCGGAGCGAGGCGTGCAGCTGCGGCAGCATCGACTCGTCGGCGTGGCTGGCCGCCGCGAGCCGGAGCCGGCCCCACTCGTCGGTGGTGTGCACCGCGCACCACTGGCCGAGCCGGGGCACCACCAGCTGCGGGACGAGCGCCATGGTCAGTTCCACGTCCAGCGACTGGGCGAGCAGCTCGCTGGCCTCGGCGAGGAAGGTCAGCCAGGCCTGCCGGCGTACGTCCGCCCGGCGCAGCCGGTCGTTCTCCAGGTGCAGCGAGAGCCGCTCGGCGGTCAGCATCGCCAGCGGCTGGGCGTACGCGGTGGGCGCGGCGTCCAGTTCCAGCTCACCGGCGTACGGGCGGTGCACGGCCAACGGCACCCGGAGCAGGTCGTTGCCGGCCCGGGGCTGACGGCCGTACCGGGCGAGGACCTGGGCACCCTGGCCGTCGCCGCGGTCCAGCCGCACCACGCCACCGGCGGCACCGACCATCTCCGCCACCCGGGTCAGCAGGCCGGCGGCGAAGTCCGGCAGCGGATCCTCGGCGTACGGGTCGGGGGTGGTCTGCATCAGCGCGTTCATCGCGCCGGCGCTGGGTACGGCGGTCTGTCCGGCGCCGTCCGGTTGCGTGGCGCTCGCCGGTGGTGCGGGGGTGGTGGGCCCCTTCCCCCTGCGATCGGCTCGGTCCAGCCGGAACCACACACCCTTGCCGGTGCGCAGATAGGTGGTGCCCCAGCGGCTGGCGAAGTGGTCGACCAGCAGCAGCCCGCGCCCCCGCTCGGCGACCTCGGCGATGTCGGTGGCCAGGTTGCGTACCCCGACGGTCAGCTCGTCGACCGGGCCGGCGGCGAAGTCGGAGACCGTCACGGTCAGCCCCGCCTGGTCGGCGGTGACCTCGATGTCCAGTTCGGTGCGGGCGTGCTCGACCGCGTTCGTGGACAATTCGGTGGTCAACAGGAGTGCCTCGTTGAGCAGTTCGTCCAGGTCCGCCTCCGCGAGCACGGACCGCACGACCGCGCGGGCGGCGGCCGGCGTACGGCGGTCGGCGGGAAGCCGGACGCGCCGCACGTGCTCGTCTGGGCCCGTCCTCGTCGCGGGCCCCGCCTCCGCTGACACCCTCGTATCCTCCACCGACACTCCGCCGCTGCCAAGCCGATCACCACCGGCTCTTTGCCGTCGGACGGCGCCGTGCCGTGGCGTTTTCGAGGTCACGGGGACAATGATGGGGTGGCCGGTGGGAGCCGGTGGACCCCGAGGTGAGCGAGGAATGATGACCACGGCGAAACAGTCGGTGACCGCGGAGACCTCCGCCGCCGACCACGATGCGGTCCTCACCGAGCTGGCGGAGGCGCTACGGCGGGTCCGGGGCGGTGACCTCAAGGTGCGGTTGCCCCGGCGCTCGGGCGCGGCCGGTGAGGTGGCGGACGCCTTCAACGACGTGGTGTCGCTCCAGGAGCGGCAGCACCTGGACCTGCGCCGGATCAGTCGGGTCGTGGGCCGCGACGGCCGGCTGACCGAGCGCCTGGACGAGGAGGGGCTGGACGGCTCCTGGGCGGAGGGTCAGCGGGCGGTCAACTCGCTGATCGACGACCTGGGCCGGCCCACCACCGAGATCGCCCGGGTCATCGTGGCGGTCGCCGACGGTGACCTCACCCAGCACATGGCGCTGGAGATCGACGGTCGCCCGCTGCGTGGTGAGTACCTGCGCATCGGCCGCACGGTCAACACCATGGTCGACCAGCTCTCGTCGTTCTCCAACGAGGTGACCCGGGTGGCCCGGGAGGTGGGCACCGAGGGCAAGCTGGGTGGCCAGGCCGACGTCCGTGGCGTCGCCGGCACCTGGAAGGACCTCACCGACTCGGTGAACACCATGGCGTCGAACCTGACCGGTCAGGTGCGGTCGATCTCCCAGGTGGCGACCGCGGTGGCCAAGGGTGACCTCTCCCAGAAGATCACCGTCAGTGCTCGCGGCGAGGTCGCCGAGCTGGCCGACACGATGAACTCGCTGACCGACACGCTGCGTCTCTTCGCCGAGCAGGTGACGCGGGTGGCTCGTGAGGTGGGTACCGAGGGCAAGCTGGGTGGCCAGGCGGAGGTGCCGGGCGTCGCGGGCACCTGGAAGGACCTGACCGACAGCGTCAACTCGATGGCGTCGAACCTGACCGCCCAGGTGCGCAACATCGCTCAGGTCTCCACGGCGGTCGCCCGGGGTGACCTGTCGCAGAAGATCACCGTGGCCGCGCAGGGCGAGATCCTGGAACTCAAGGACACCGTCAACACGATGGTGGACCAGTTGTCGTCGTTCGCCGACGAGGTGACCCGGGTGGCCCGTGAGGTGGGTACCGAGGGCAAGCTGGGCGGTCAGGCCCAGGTACGCGGCGTCTCCGGCACCTGGCGTGACCTCACCGAGAACGTCAACCAGCTCGCCGGCAACCTGACCAGCCAGGTCCGCAACATCTCCCAGGTCTCCACCGCCGTCGCCAAGGGCGACCTGAGCCAGAAGATCACTGTCGACGCCCGGGGCGAGATCCTGGAGCTGAAGAACACCGTCAACACGATGGTGGACCAGTTGTCGTCGTTCGCCGACGAGGTGACCCGGGTGGCCCGTGAGGTGGGTACCGAGGGCAAGCTGGGCGGTCAGGCGCAGGTCAAGGGCGTCAGCGGTACGTGGCGGGATCTGACCGACAACGTGAACTCGATGGCGTCGAACCTGACCAGCCAGGTGCGGAACATCGCCTCGGTGACCACGGCCGTCGCGCGCGGTGACCTGTCGCAGAAGATCACGGTGGATGCCCGGGGTGAGATCCTGGAGTTGAAGTCGACGGTGAACACGATGGTGGATCAGCTGTCGTCGTTCGCCGACGAGGTGACCCGGGTGGCCCGTGAGGTGGGCACCGAGGGCAACCTCGGCGGTCAGGCGCAGGTCAAGGGCGTCAGCGGTACGTGGCGGGATCTGACCGACAACGTGAACTCCATGGCGTCGAACCTGACCGCCCAGGTGCGCAACATCGCCCAGGTCTCCACGGCGGTGGCCAAGGGCGACCTGAGCCAGAAGATCACCGTGGATGCCCGGGGTGAGATCCTGGAGTTGAAGTCGACGGTGAACACGATGGTGGATCAGCTGTCGTCGTTCGCCGACGAGGTGACCCGGGTGGCCCGGGAGGTGGGCACCGAGGGCAAGCTGGGCGGTCAGGCCCAGGTACGCGGCGTCGCCGGCACCTGGCGGGATCTGACCGACAACGTGAACTCGATGGCGTCGAACCTGACCAGCCAGGTGCGCAACATCGCCTCGGTCACCACCGCCGTGGCCAACGGTGACCTGTCGCAGAAGATCACGGTCGACGCGCAGGGCGAGATCCTGGAGCTGAAGAACACCGTCAACACGATGGTGGACCAGTTGTCGTCGTTCGCCGACGAGGTGACCCGGGTGGCCCGGGAGGTGGGCACCGAGGGCAAGCTGGGTGGTCAGGCGCAGGTCAAGGGGGTCTCCGGCACCTGGCGTGACCTCACCGAGAACGTCAACCAGCTCGCCTCGACGCTCACCACCCAGCTCCGGGCGATCGCCCGGGTCTCGACCTCGGTGACCCGGGGCGACCTCACCCAACGGATCGCGGTGAAGGCCCAGGGTGAGGTCGCCGAGCTGAAGGACAACATCAACCAGATGATCGTCACCCTGCGGGAGACGACCCACAAGAACGCCGAGCAGGGGTGGCTCGACTCCAACCTGGCCCGCATCGGCGGGCTGCTCCAGGGTCAGCGTGATCTCGGCGAGGTCTGCCGGATGATCATGCAGGAGGTCACTCCGCTCGTCGACGCGCAGCTCGGCGCGTTCTTCCTGGTGGACAACTCCGAGGGCGTGATGCGGCTGCGGTTGACCGCCTCGTACGGCTATGTGTCCCGGGGGCACGACGTGACCTTCGGACCGGGCGAGGGGCTGGTCGGGCAGGCCGCGCTGTCCCGGCGCACCATCCGGGTCGGCGCCGTACCGGACGGCCGGATCACGCTGCGGTCCGGGCTGGCCGACACCCCACCGGCGGACCTGGTCATCCTGCCGGTCCTGTTCGAGGGTGAGCTGCTCGGCGTGATCGAGTTCGCCACCGTCACACCCTTCTCCGAGCTGCACCTGTCGTTCCTGGAGCGGCTGGTCTCCACCATCGGCATCGCGGTCAACACCATCCAGGCGAACCGGCGTACGGAGGAACTGCTGGCCCAGTCGCAGCGGCTGGCGCACGAGTTGCAGGAGCAGTCGGCGGAGTTGCAGCGGACCAACGCCGAGCTGGAGGACAAGGCCAAGCTGCTGTCGGAGCAGAAGGCGAACATCGAGACCCAGAACCGGGAGATCGAACTGGCCCGGCTGGGCCTGGAGGACAAGGCGCAGCAGCTCACCCGGGCCTCGGCGTACAAGTCGGAGTTCCTGGCGAACATGAGCCACGAGCTGCGTACGCCGCTGAACTCGCTGCTGCTGCTGGCCCGGCTGCTGATGGAGAACTCGGAGCAGAACCTCACGCCGAAGCAGATCGAGTTCGCCCGCACGATCCACGGCTCCGGGTCGGACCTGCTACGCCTGATCGACGACATCCTGGACCTGTCCAAGATCGAGGCCGGGCGGATGGACGTCGAGCCGACCGAGGTCCGGTTCACCGAGATCTGCACCTACGTGGAGCAGGCGTTCGCCCCGCAGGCCGAGGAGAAGGGCCTGGACTTCCAGGTACGCATCGGCAAGGACCTGCCGCCGGCCGTGGTGACCGACGCGCAGCGGCTCCAGCAGGTGCTGCGCAACCTGCTGTCGAACGCGGTGAAGTTCACCGACAACGGTGCGGTGACCCTGCGCATCTCCCGAGCGCCGGAGCACGCGGTGTTCGACGTGCCGGCGCTGACGAACGCCCGACAGGTGATCGCCTTCACGGTGATCGACACCGGCATCGGGATCTCCGACGACAAGCTGTCGCTGATCTTCGAGGCGTTCCAGCAGGCGGACGGGACCACCAGCCGCCGGTACGGCGGTACCGGGCTGGGCCTGTCGATCAGTCGCGATCTGGCCCGGTTGATCGGTGGCACCATCACGGTCGCCTCGGCACCCGGTCAGGGATCGACGTTTACGCTCTACCTGCCCGACGTGCTGGCGCCGGACGCGGTGGTGGCACCCGCCCCGCCGTCACCGCAGCGGGCGGGGCTGCCGTCCTCGCTGCTGATGCCGCCGATGGAGCTGCTGTCGGAGGCACCCGAGGCACCGAAGACCCGTCAGCTGGACGGTGCGACCGTGCTGATCGTCGACGACGACGTGCGTAACGTCTTCGCGTTGACCAGCGCGCTCGAACTGCACGGCATGACCGTGCTGTACGCCGACAACGGCGCCGACGGGGTTCGTCTGTTGGCCGAACACCCGGAGGTCGATATCGTCCTGATGGATGCGATGATGCCCGATCAGGACGGATACGAGACAACCCGGCAGATCAGGCGTAACCACCGGTTCGCGGACCTGCCGATCGTCTTCCTGACCGCGAAGGCGATGCCGGGCGACCGGGAGTCGGCGATCGCGGCCGGAGCCAGCGATTACATCACCAAGCCGGTCGACCTGGACCAACTGATCGAGCTGATGGGGACCTGGATCAGTGGCAGCCGTACCGAGGAGGGCTCGTGACGCAGGTGGCGAAGGCGCTGCTGGTCGATGATCGCCGGGAGAACCTGATGGCCCTGGAGGCGATCCTCCAGGGGCTGCCGGTGCAGTCGGTCGCCGTGGAGAGCGGTGAGGCGGCGCTGAAGCAGTTGCTCGTGGACGACTTCGCGGTGATCCTGCTGGACGCCCAGATGCCGGACATGGACGGGTTCGAGACGGCCAGCCACATCAAGCGGCGGGAGCGTACCCGGCACGTCCCGATCATCTTCCTGACCGCTGCCGACCGGGACGCTCAACTGGCCCTGCGCGGCTACGCGGTCGGTGCGGTGGACTACCTCACCAAGCCGTTCGACCCCTGGGTGCTGCGGGCCAAGGTCTCCGTCTTCGTCGAGCTGTGGACCAAGACCCGCCAACTGGCCGCGCAGTCCGAGATGGTCCGCGAGCGCGACGCCCAGTGGCGGTTGCTCACCAACGCCGTCGACGAGGCCACCACCCTGCTCCGCGACACCGACGCCCCCGACGCCCACTCCCGCGCCGTAACCCTCCTGGAACAAGCCCGCTGGGGCACCACCCCCGACTAACCCACCCATCCCACCCCACCCCCGACCGCGTTGATCATGAGGTTAGCGGCACTTTCAAAGATCAAGATCGCCGCTAACCTCATGATCAACAAGGGTCTGCGGGGGTGGGACGGGGTTAGGGGGTGGGGGTGTCGTTGCGGATCATCAGGGCGCTGCGTAGGCCGGTGATGTCCAGGACGCGGAGCAGGAACTCGCCGACGTTCGTCAGCACGAGCAGGCTCTGGGCGTGGCTGGCCTTGCGGCTGAGGACGACCAGGGTGCCCAGACCCTGCGAATCGCAGAACGTTACGCCCGCGAGATCCAGCACGATCCGGGGCGGGGGCTCGGTGAGAACCTCGTTGACGACGGTCGACAGCTGGGCGGCCGTTTGCATGTCGATCTCACCGGCAAGGCGCAGCACTGCTTCGTCGCCCGTCCGGTGTACGGTGATGGACAGTTCGGCACGATCCACCGGGTCAGCCTATCGCGATCTCCGTCGCCCGGCCTGTCGAGGCGTGCCGTCCCGGCGCAGCGTGCCGGGGGTGAGCCCGGTAACCCCAAGCCGGGGTGGCTGCCGATCCGCAGCCGGGCGCTGACACAATGGCGGCATCGTGACCGAGGTGTTTACCGCCGGATCCGACCGCTACCCGGTCGACGCGCCGGCCTCAGCGGCCCTGTTCGACCGCGCCTGCGCCATCGTGCCGGGCGGGGTGAACTCACCTGTGCGCGCCTTCCGGGCGGTCGGCGGCACCCCACGCTTCATGGTCCGGGGTGAGGGCCCGTGGCTCCATGACGCGGACGGTCGCCGTTACGTCGACCTGGTCTGCTCCTGGGGCCCGCTGATCCTGGGCCACGCCCACCCCGAGGTGGTCGCGGCCGTGCAGGCCGCCGCCGCCAACGGCACCAGTTTCGGTACGCCCACCCCCGGCGAGGTCGAGCTGGCCGACGAGATCGTCGCGCGTACCCCGGTCGAGCAGGTCCGGCTGGTCAACTCGGGCACCGAGGCGACCATGTCGGCGATCCGCCTGGCCCGTGGTCACACCGGCCGTTCGAAGATCATCAAGTTCGCCGGCTGCTACCACGGGCACGTCGACGCGCTGCTGGCCGCCGCCGGCTCCGGCGTGGCCACCCTGGGCCTGCCCGATTCGCCGGGAGTCACCGGCGCGGCGGCCGGTGAGACGATCGTGCTGCCCTACAACGACGTGACCGCCGTCGAGGCGGCCTTCGCCGCCGAGGGCCAGCACATCGCCGCCGTGATCACCGAGGCCGCGCCGGGCAACATGGGTGTGGTCGCTCCCCGCGACGGGTTCAACGCCCAGTTGGCCCGGATCGCCCACGCGCACGGCGCACTGCTGATCGTCGACGAGGTGATGACCGGGTTCCGGGTCTCCCGCGCCGGCTGGCACGGACTCGACCCGGTCGAGGCGGACCTGTGGACGTACGGCAAGGTCATGGGCGGTGGGCTGCCCGCCGCGGCGTTCGGCGGGCGCGCGGAGATCATGTCGCGACTGGCGCCGGCCGGCCCCGTCTACCAGGCCGGCACCCTCTCCGGGAACCCGCTCGCCTGCGCGGCCGGGCTGACCACGCTGCGGCTCGCCGACGACGCGCTCTACCGCAGGCTGGACGACACCGCCGCCACAGTGGGCAGGCTCGCCAGCGACGCGCTGGCCGCCGCCGGGGTCCCCCACCGACTGTCGTACGCGGGCAACATGTTCTCGATCTTCTTCACCGACGCCGACGTGGTCGACTACGACAGCGCCCGCACCCAGCAGGTGCCGGCGTTCAAGGCGTTCTTCCACGCGATGCTCGCCGCCGGGGTCTACCTGCCGCCGAGCGCGTTCGAGTCCTGGTTCGTCTCGGCGGCGATCGACGATGCCGCCCTGGAACAGCTCGCCGGCGCGCTGCCGACGGCGGCCAACGCGGCGGCAGCGGCAGGTCACGGGGGGTAGCAATGGGCAAGACGGTGGTCCATGTGCTTCGGCACGGCGAGGTGTACAACCCGGAGGGCATCCTCTACGGCCGCCTGCCTGGTTTCCGCCTCAGCGAACTGGGCGTCCAGATGGCCAAGGCCGCCGCGCAGGGGCTCGCCGAACGCGAGGTCGTGCACGTGGCGGCCAGCCCGCTGGAACGCGCCCAGCAGACCGCCGAGCCGATCGCCGCCCAGTTCCGGCTGCCGGTCGGGGTGGACGAGCGACTGATCGAGAGCGCCAACTGGTTCGAGGGCAAGAAGGTCTCGCCCGGCGACGGTTCCTTCCGCGACCCGCGCAACTGGTGGGTGCTGCGTGACCCGGTGACCCCGTCGTGGGGCGAGGCGTACCGGGCGATCGCCGAGCGGATGTTCGCCGCGCTGCACGCCGCCCGGATCGCCGCCGAGGGCCGGGAGGCCGTCCTGGTCTCCCACCAGCTGCCGATCTGGACGCTGCGCCGCTACGTGGAGCGCAAGCGGCTGTGGCACGACCCACGTCGCCGGCAGTGCGGACTGGCCTCGCTCACCACGTTCCACTTCGACGGCGCCAAGATCGTCGGCATCGGCTACTCCGAGCCGGCCGCGCACCTGGTGGCGATGTCGCCGACCGCGCGGACGGCCAAGGGGGCCTGAGATGGGTGCCGGGAGGCTGGCCGCTGGCCTGCTCGCCACCGCGACCGCCGCGGTGGTCCTGACCGGCTGCACGGCCGACGGTAGGGAGTCCGCCTGCGACAGCGCTGGCGGCATCGTCGAGTGCGCCCCGGAGCAGCGCTCCGCCGCCCCGAAGATCGCCGGTGAGCTGCTGGCCGGTGGTTCCTACGACGTGGCCGACCAGCGGGGCAACGTCGTGGTGGTCAACTTCTGGGGCTCCTGGTGTGCGCCGTGCCGGGCCGAGGCCGACGACCTGGAGAACACCTACCAGGCGACGAAGGACTCCGGGGTGACCTTCCTCGGCATCAACGTGCAGGACAGCCGGGACAAGGCCATCGCCTTCGAGGAGGGCCGGGTCAGCTACCCGAGCATCTTCGACCCGGGCAGCCGGCTCGCCCTCGACATGGACATCCCGCCGAACACCATCCCGGCCACCGTCGTGCTGGACCGGGAGGGCCGCATCGCCACGGTGATCCGGGCGGCGGTCCGGCAGGAGGGGCTGCAACCCATCGTCGAGCGGATCGCCGCCGAGACACCCGCCCCGGCCGGTCAGCGCTGATGGGCGGGACATTCGGTCAGCTCGCCGAGTCCGGCCCGTTGCTGCTGGCGTTGGGCGCGGCGGCGCTGGCCGGTCTGGTCAGCTTCCTGTCGCCGTGCGTGCTGCCGCTGATGCCCGGCTACCTCTCGTACGTCACCGGCCTGGCCGGCACGGACCTCGAAGGTCGGCAGGAGCCGACGCCAGCGGAGTCACCAGGTGGCGGTGGCGTCGGCGCGGCCGTACGGGAGCGCAGCCGGGTCGTCCCAGCGGTGAAGGGCCGGGTGCTGGCCGGGACGCTGCTGTTCATCGCCGGCTTCACCGTCGTGTTCACCGCCACCGCGGTCCTGTTCAGCGGGGTCGGCCGGGTCTTCTTCGACCACGAACGGACGCTGGAGATCATCGTCGGCGGGCTCATCGTCGTGCTCGGTCTGGGCTACCTCGGTGCGCTGCCCGGGTTCCAGCGTGAGTTCCGGATCAACCGGCTACCCGCCGCCGGGCTGCTCGGCGCGCCCGTGCTCGGTGCCGTGTTCGCGCTGAGCTGGGTGCCGTGCACCGGTCCCACCCTGGCCGCGGTGCTCGGCATGGCCACCACCAGTGGGCAGACCGACCGGGCGGTGGTGCTGGCGGTGGCGTACTGCCTCGGGCTGGGCCTGCCGTTCGTCGTCTTCGGGTTGGGCTTCAACCGCCTGCTGGGGGTCTTCCGGACGGTGCGTCGGCACAGCCGCTGGGTCACCCGGATCGGCGGGGCGCTGCTGATCCTGATCGGGCTGGCGCTGGTCACCGGCGGCTGGACCAACGTGGTGATCTGGTTGCAGACCACCGTCGGGGTGGGCAACTTCGAGGTGGGCATCTGATGACCGCCGTGGATGACCGGCCCGCCACCCCGGCCGAGGCACCCCGACGCCGCCCCAACCCGCTGCTCGCTCTGCTGCGCAACTCGTGGCGGCAGCTGACCAGCATGCGTACGGCGCTGGTGCTGCTCTTCCTGCTCGCCATCGCCGCGATCCCCGGGTCGGTGCTGCCGCAGCGTGGGGTCAACCCGGAGGACGTACGCGACTTCTACACCGCCAACCCCGACCTGGCTCCGCTGCTCGACCGGGTGGGCGCGTTCGAGGCGTTCAGCTCGGTCTGGTTCTCCGCGATCTACCTGCTGCTGTTCACCTCGTTGATCGGGTGTATCACGCCCCGGTTGCGCGACCACGTCCGGGCGCTGCGGGCCCGGCCGCCGGCCGTACCGAAGCGGTTGGAGCGACTGCCGCAGCACGCGGTGGTGCCCGCGCCCGCGGGCGGCGCGGCGGCGGTCGCGGAGACGCTGCGGCGACGGCGGTGGCGGGTGGCGGTACGCGGCGACGAGGTCTCCGCCGAGAAGGGCTACCTCAAGGAGACCGGCAACCTGATCTTCCACAGCTCGATGGTGCTGGTGCTGGTCGGTGTCGCGCTCGGTTCCTGGTACGGCTGGCACGGCAACCGGCTGCTGGTCGCCGGAGCGGACCAGGTCTTCTGCAACACCCGCCAGCAGTACGCCGAGGCCAAGTTCGGACCGCGCGTCGGTGACGACCTGCCCCGGTTCTGCATGCAGTTGGACGAGTTCGACGCGCAGTTCCTGCCGAACGGCCAGGCGTCCTCGTTCAACGCGAAGGTGACCGTGGACGAGGACGGCGGCGCGCCGCGCCAGGCCGAGTTCTCGGTCAACTCACCGTTGCGCCTCGACGGCGCGAACGTCTACCTGCTCGGGCACGGCTACGCCCCGGTGATCCGGTACACCGACCGGTTCGGCCGTACGCAGACCAGCGCCGTGCCGTTCCTCACCACCGGTGACATCGGGCTGACCGGTGAGGGACTGGCCGCCTTCCCGGACGCCAACGTCGACCCGGAGACCGGCGAGCGGAACCCGGACCTCCAGGTGGCCTTCTCCGGGCTCTACCTGCCGACCGCACCGCAGCAACCGCCGTTCGTCCGCTCGGAGCATCCGACCGAGCAGAATCCGCTGCTCGACCTGGTGGCGTACCGGGGGAACCTGGGACTCGACGCCGGCATCCCCGGCTCGGTCTACCAGCTCGACCAGCGTCAGGTACGCAACGGCCGGCTCACCGAGATCGGCGCGAAGCAACTGCGGATCGGGGAGAGCTGGACGCTGGACGACGGCACCACCGTCGAGTTCGTGGGCACGCAGCGGTACATCGTGCTGTCGGTACGGCACGACCCGGGCATGATGCTGCTGCTGGTCAGCTCCATCGGGCTGGTGCTGGGGCTGATGGGTTCGCTGTTCGTCAGGCGTCGGCGGGTGTTCGTCCGGCTGCTGCCGGCTGCGCCGGGTGACCCCGGCGGTGGATCTCCGACGGGCGGTAGTAGTTTGGTCGAGGTGGCTGGTCTGCCGCGTACCGAGCATCCCGGGTTCGCCGCCGAGTTCGCCCAACTGGTCACCGCGATCGGTGGACGATCCGGTGACGCCGGCACCGACCCGGGCGCGCCGGCCCGGGCACGGGAAGGAGCCGAGTGATGTCCGCACTCTCCGATCAGCTGGTGTCGATCGCCACGCTGGTGTACCTGCTGGCGATGATCAGTCACGCCGTCGAGTACGCCCTGGGCAACTCGCGCGCCAGGGCGGTCGCGGCACCGTCCCGCGAGCTGGTCGGTGCGGGGGTGGGCGCGGGCCCGACCGTTGCGGTGACGGCTGGTGGCGCTGTGGTGGGCCCGGCCGGTCGAGCCGGACGCGCCGCGCGGCGGGCGGAGCTGGGCGGTCGGATCGCGGTCGGGTTGACCGCCGTGGCCGCCGCGCTGCACCTGGCGGCCCTGGTCACCCGCGGCCTCGCCGCCGACCGGATGCCGTGGGGCAACATGTACGAGTTCGTGCTGACGGTCTCGTTCATCGGGGTCGCCGCCTGGCTGACCGTGCTGGTGAAGTGGCCGTTCCTGCGCCGCCTCGGGCTGTTCCTGACGCTGGTGATGGTGCTGCTGGTGGCCACCGCCGAACTGGTGCTCTACACCCCGATCGTGCCGCTGGTGCCGGCGCTCAACTCGTACTGGTTCGTCGTGCACGTGTCGACGATCGTCTTCGCGTCCGGTCTGTTCCTGCTGGGCGTGGTGCCGGCGGCGGCGTACCTGATGCGGGCGGGTTACGAGGACGGCAGGCGCAGCTTCCCGTACACCCTGGCGAAGCGGCTGCCGGCGGCAGCCGGGCTGGAACGGCTCACCTTCGTGCTGCACGCCTTCTCGTTCCCGATCTTCACCTTCGCGGTCATCGCCGGGGCGATCTGGGCCGAAGCGGCCTGGGGCCGCCCGTGGGCCTGGGACCCGAAGGAGACCTGGGCGTTCATCTCCTGGGTGGTGTACGCCGGCTACCTGCACGCCCGGGCCACGCCGAGCGTGCGCCGGAGCACGGCCACCTGGCTGGCCATCCTCGGCTTCCTGACCGTGCTGATGAACCTCTTCGGCGTGAACATCTTCTTCGAGGGCCTGCACTCCTACGGCGGCCTCTGACCCGCAAGACGTATAACTGCACTTATAATAACTGTGGTTATACATCTTGCAGGATGGTGGTCGTGAGCCTCATCAAGCCTCCAGAGATCTTCGATCGAGAAGTCGAGTGGGCCGAGTTGGCCCGGTTCGCCACCGACGAACGGCCCGGCGCCACGTTGGGCGTGGTCAGCGGACGCCGCCGGCAAGGGAAGACCCTCCTGCTGTACGAGTTGGCTCGCGCCACGGGCGGCTTCTACTTCGGGGCTACCGAGGCGACTTCGACGGAATCGCTTCGGCGGCTCGGGGAGGCGCTTGGCCGGTACACGGACAGTCCAGGTCCGGTGCACCTGGCGGACTGGTCGAGTGCTGTCGACGCGCTGTTGGCCCTGGGCCGGTCTCGGCCGGTCCCGGTGGTGATCGACGAATTCCCCTACCTGGCTCGGGCGAGTCGCGACCTGCCGTCGGTGATCCAGCATGCGTTCACGCCGGGCCGACCCGAGCGGACCGGCTCGCATACCCGCCTTCTACTGTGCGGCTCCGCGCTTTCCTTCATGGGCGGGTTGCTGGCCGGCTCCGCGCCGCTCCGGGGGCGGGCCGGGCTCGAACTGCCGGTCGCTCCCCTCGACTATCGGGCGGCCGCGGCCTTCTGGGAGGTCAGTGATCCGTTGCTCGCGGCCAAGGTGTTCGCAATCGTGGGTGGCACACCGGCCTATCGCCGGGAGTACGTCCAGGACGACGCACCGGAAGGGCCTGACGACTTCGATGACTGGGTGGTGCGTGCCGTGCTGAATCCCGCCCGGCCGCTCTTCCGCGAGGCGCGGTACCTCCTCGCTGAGGATCCGGATCTGCGGGACGCGGCGCTCTATCACTCCGTTCTCGCGGCGGTGGCCGAGGGGAACGGCACGCGCGGCGGGATCGCTGGCTTCATCGGGCGCAAGAGCACTGACCTGCACCACCCGCTCACCGTGCTGGAGGATGCCGGTCTCCTGGTTCGGGAGCCGGACCCGCTGCGTAGCGGCCGTAGCCGTTACCGCATCAACGAGCCCTTGATTACCTTCTATCAGGCGGTCATGCGGCCGGCCTGGACGGCCTTGGAGCAGCGGCGGGGCCCGGAGGTCTGGCGACGTTCCCAGCGGCGGTACGCCAGCGCGGTGCTCGGTCCGTCGTTCGAAGAGGTGGTCCGGCAGTGGGCAGTACGTTTCGCCGCTCCCGAGACGTTTGGCGGCATCGCCGCCGAGGCGAGTCCCGCCGTTCTCGTCGATCAGGTCAGCCGGACCAGTCTGGAACTGGACCTCGTCGCGCTCGGCGAGCCGCCACTCGGCGACGGGCCACGCCCGCTGCTCGCCGTCGGCGAAGTCAAGTGGGGGCGGATGTTGGGCCTGGCTGACCTGGACCGGCTCGCCCGGGCGCGAGACCTGCTCGTCGCTCGTCCTGGTCTGGACGCCCGGGACACCCGGTTGCTGCTGGCCAGTGGCGCGGGGTTCACCGATGACCTGTGGGCGGCCAGCCGCCACCGGTCCGACGTGATCCTCGCCGACCCCACGCGTCTCTACACCGCAGACTGACCCGTGACCTGGATCTGTCGATGTTCCGCCGATGCTGCGGTGAGGCGCGCACCCATGGCCACCATGCTGCCGTCTCAGCTTGGATCTAGGGCCGACAGCGGCCGGTGCAGGGTGTCGCTCACCCGCAGGGTGACCTGGTAGGCGACCTCCGGTACATCGGACAGCTCGATGCGCTCGGACCGCAGTGCGAGCTGTGCGTGCAACTCGCGGGCGATGGCGTCGCGCAGCTCGACCTGTAGCGGCGACAGCCCGTCCGGCTGGCCCACGACGTACGCATCCGACATGCCGTAATGCTGTCGTCGCCCGCCGTCCCGGTCCACTGCTGGTGAGATTTCCCCCAGGTGCGTCGAGATCTTGGACATTTCCCGGTCAGCGGAGGGCTTGGCGGGAGAGGAAGTCGGCTCGGCGGATCACCTCGGGCAGGCGGTAGCGGCGGCTCAGATCGAGCGTGATCGTGGTCGCCAGGTCGAGGCTGGTGCGGTGACCGACCGAGACGAACACCGGCTTGACGTCGGTCTGGGTACGCAGCACCCGACCCAGCACCTCGTCGCCCTCGCGCAGCGGCGACCAGTCGCCCCGCCGGGTGCCCGGCTCGTCGTACGCACCGACGAAGGGCGTCTTCGCCACCCCGAAGGTGGGCAGCCCGGTCAGCACGCCCAGGTGGCAGGCGAGCCCGAACCGCCGGGGATGGGCGACGCCGTACCCGTCGCAGACCACCACCTCGGGCTGGTGGTCGAGCCGGCCCAGCGCCGTCAACAGGATCGGCACCTCCCGGAAGGCCAGCAGCCCCGGCACGTACGGGAAGCTCACCTGGCCGGGTACCACGGCTGACTCCACCTCGGCACCGTCGGCCAGGTCGATGACCACAGCGGCGGCGACGATCCGGGGCGAGTCCTTGTGGTACGACACGTCCACACCCGCGACCAGCCTCGGCGCGACGTCCACGCAGTCATCCAGGTCGAGGCGCTGCCGCAACTCCTGCTGGATCCGCTCCGCCTCCGCCACAGACTCCGGGGAGGTGGCCGCTGCGCCCAGTTCCTCGGCGGTGGCCGCTGCGCCCAGTTCCTCGACCACCGCCGGCTCGTCGTCGGAGCAAGGCCGGTCGGCGGGGACGGTCGTCATGAGGTGCGAGCGTACGACCAATCGGTACCTGACAGGTCGTCGCCGACGGCCCGACGGCCGGGCGGCCGGGCGGTCAGTCGGTGGGTTGTGGGCGGGGTGCGCGGGGCGCGGCCCAGCCGAGGAATCGGTCGTGCAGCGCGGCCGGCTTCGGTGCGTCGTGCGGGTTGAGGCGGTACAGGTCGTCGACGGCGTCGTACAGCATCCCGGCCAGGTAGATCGACAGGGCCACGTGGCTGTCCCGGTACTCGGCGAGAAGGGCCAGCCGGGCGGTGGCGCAGGGCCACGGTGCGGCGCAGGCTCGACACAGCCAGAGCGGCCGGAGCGGTACGTGGAACCGCGCGGTCATCTGCCTACCTCCTCTGGAGGCGGGGCCGTCCGTCGCCGACGTGCCGGACGGCCCCGCTTCGGTCGCGCCCGTCCTTTTCGGGTCGGATCCGGGCGGTTCCGATGGGGACAGTCTGGCCAGATGCCGACTACGCTCGGAAGGCAATCGATCGCCCTGTGTGCCTGGCGTGGCCGCCGGTGAGGGCGGTGAGAACGCGGGACACGTGGGTGAGGAGTGGTGCGGGTGGACGAGCGGTCGCGGGTGCTGATCGAGGAGCTACGGCACATGCGGGCGGCGCGCAAGGTGACCCAGGAGGAGCTGGCTCGGGCGATCAACTACTCGCCGTCCACGGTGGCCATGGTGGAGACCGAGGCGCGCAAGCCGCCACCCGACTTCTGGGAGCGGGCGGACGCGGCGCTCGACACCGGTGGCGCGTTCGTCCGGATGCTGGCCCGGCTCGGTTCGCCGCAGTGGATGCGGGAGTGGGAGGCCAACGAGCGGCAGGCCACCGTGCTGCGCTCGTTCCAGAACACGGTGGTGCCGGGGCTGCTGCAAACCTCGGCGTACGCCCGCGCGCTGTTCCGCAGCGTCGGCCTCTACGACGACGCGGAGGTGGAGCGGCGGGTGGAGGCGCGACTGGCCCGGCAGGCGGTGCTCGCCGGCGAGCGACCGCCGCAACTGGTCACCGTGCTCGACGAGCACGTGCTGCGCCGGCCGGTCGGTGGGCCGGTGGTGATGCGCGAGCAACTGTGGCGGCTGGTCAAGCTGGCCACCGAGCACGCCCGGGTACGGCTGCACGTGGTGCCCGCCTCGGTCGGCGCGTATCCGGGTGTCGCCGGGGCGTTCGTGCTGGCTACCCTTCCGGGTGGGGAGGATGTGGCCTATCTGGACGATCAGCTCAAGGGGCAGGTGATCGACCACACCGAGGACGTGCTGGCGATCCGGGCCTCCTGGGAGGCGATCCAGGGCGAGGCGTTGCCGCCCCGGCAGTCGATCGAGTTGTTGACGGAGGTGGCGGAGTCATGGCGGAGCTGACCGACGCCCGGTGGCGCACCAGCACCCGGAGCAGCACCAACGGCGGAGACTGCGTCGAGGTGGCCGACAACCTGCCCGGCCTGGTCGCGGTCCGGGACAGCAAGGACCGCGACGGCGCGGTGCTGACCTTCGGCCCGGCGGCCTGGCGGGCGTTCCTGGAGGTGCTCCCGGTCAGCCGGTGAACCACCCCGGGATGTCGAGCCGGAACCAGTTGGCGGGGGTGACTCTCCGCAGGTCGTCCTCGATGGCGGCCACCCGATCCGCGCCGAGCGCTTCCGTCCAGCGCTGCCGCAGCTCGTCGAAGACGACCGCCGACCGGCGCAGCCCGTCGAGCCCGTACGGGGTCAGCCGGACCAGCTTGCGCCGGGCGTCGCGGGGGTCGTCGGCGCGTTCCAGGTAGCCGAGGGCGACCAGTCGGTCGACGGTCTTGCCGGCGGCCTGCTTGGAGACGCCCAGTCGGTTGCCCAGTTCGGAGGCGGTGGTGCCGTCGGTGCCGACGGCCTGGAGCACGAAACCGTGCAGCGGACGCAACTCCGGATGGCCCTGCCGGGCCAGCTCGGCGTGCAGGTCGTCGATGAGCGTCCGGAAACCGGCAAGCAGCAGCAGCGGCAGCACGAAGCCGGGGCGCGGGGGATCAGGCGTTGGCAATTTCGACAACCTGGTTTACGGTTTGGTCAACCACGTTGACCAAACTACGGCAAGGGGTGTCACCATGTCCACGTACGCCTTCACCACCCACACCGTCGACACCGCTCCGGAGGCCGCCCGGCCCACCATGGCCGGGGTGCACCGCAGGATCGGTTACCTGCCCGGCGCGGTCGGCCTGATGGCCGAGTCGCCCGAACTGCTCACCGGCTTCCTGACCGCGAACGCCAGCTTCGAGAGCTGCGGGCTGGACCCGATCCAGCGGGAGGTCGTGGTGCTCACGGTCGCCGGCCGCAACGAATGCCACCTCTGCGTGGTCATGCACACCGCCACCCTCGTCCGGCACGGCGCCGCCGCCGAGCTGATCGACGCGCTGCGCGTGGGAGCGACGCTGCCCGACGAGCGGCTGGAGGCGCTGCGGTGCTTCACCCTGGCCGTGCTCGACAACCGGGGTGCGGTGCCCGACGAGGAGCTGGCCGCCTTCCTGGCCGCCGGCTACCAGCCCCGGCACGCCCTGGACGTGGTGCTCGGCGTCGGCACGTACACCATCTCCACCTTCGCCAACCGCCTCACCCGGGCACCGATCGACCCGCCCCTGACCGCGTACGCGTGGCAGCCGGCTGCCTGACCGGGGCGGGACGGGGGTGCGCCCGGCTGGGCGGAGCAAGCATCGCGAAATCTGCCGGATGGCGGTGCCCCCGCGATCCGTTCACGCTCTCAGCTCGACAGGCCCGGACCCAGCCCAGGCGAGCCTCGCCTGGGCCGGGTCCGCCGCGGCCCGGTCGCGGGGCGCGAACCAGCACGTTCAGGACTGGGCGTACACGACGACCGGGGCCTCGTCGTTGTCGGCGTCGTCATCCCACCAGGACCGGTACGGCCCGGGGGCGTTCAGGCTCACCGCGCCGGCCTCGCCGCCCGCGGCGGTGATCCGGACACCGAAGTCCACCTGGTAGGTCTCGCCGGCGGCGAATACCGAGCTGGGCACCGCGCAGCGGTACCGGGTGGCACCGAGCAGCGGCTCGCCGCCGTACCAACCGTCCTCCGACTCGTACAGGGCGAAACAGGACGCGGGCACCGACTCCACGGTCACCCCGGCCGGCACCTTCAGGTAGAAGGGCGCCACCTCGCCTCCGCCGCTGCGGAAGTCGTCGAGGCTGCCGGCACCGTTGTTGCGAACTCCGGCCCGCAGGACCGCCGAACCGTCGACCGGGCCGACGACCGGCTCGGCCAGAGCGGCCAGGTCCAGGCTGTTCGGCACGTCGTCGACGTAGAAGGACGCCCAGTTGTCGCTCGGATCGATCTCCCTGGTCAGGGCGCGGGCCGCCGTGGACGTGGTCCGGCTGGGTCGTAGCTTCAGCTCGGTGCCGCCCTCCGGACGGTGGTAGCCGAGCTGCTCCGGCAGCGGCGCGGCACCGGCCAGCGGCTCGACGAACTGGTCGAGGCTCTCCCCGGCGTACGCCGAGCTGCCGATCTCGAAGCCGAAGCCGCCCGGCACCTCCATCGTCGTCCCCGGCCGGACCCGCCCGGTGAGGTCGCAGACGACCGAGGTGCGGTGCCCGGTGAGCGGCGCGTACCAGCAGTTCGACCAGGTGGACGGGGTCAGCCCGGAGGAGAGGGTGAAGGTGACCCGGACTCCCCGGCTGGTCCGGTTGCCGAGGTTGGTGAGCCGGATCGGTGCGGCCAACCGGTCGCCGACGGCGGCGCTGTCCACCCGGCCGTCGCCCAGGTTGACCAGATCCGCTCCGTTGCTGACGGAGACCGTCGCCGTCGCCACCGAGGGCTCGGCGTTGTCGGCCAACGCCTGGTAGACGACGCTGGCGCTGTCGCCCCGGGTGGCGCCGTCCGCTGGCCGGAACAGCACCGGGATGCTGCCGGCCTGGAGGCTGGCGGTCGGGTCGACATCCGGCGGGAGCGGGCAGGTGATCTGGGTGCCGGCGGCGGTGCACCAGGCAGGGAACTCGGCGGTGGCGACGCCGGCCAGATCGCTCAGGTCGACCACGACCCGGGGGTTCACCGTGTCCTGCGCGTACACGTAGAGGGGCTTGACCTTGCCCGGAGCCCCGGAGGCCCCGATCACCACATCGTCGAGCTGGGCCTGGAACCAACCGGACCCGGTCTCGGCGTGGGCCGGGGCTCCGAACGCCATGGCCGAGGCGGCGACCGCCAGCGCCACGGCGGACCGCCCCGCCCGGACGCGCGGACTACGCACAGATCGCATCTGACTCCTTCAACCGAGGGACCCGCGACGGCACACCGGCGCCCTGCGCGCCAGGCCGGTCGGGAGTCATGAGCTTAGATCTGGAGTGCGACACCCGATGCCCCGTGCGAGGTGATCCCCGACCGAAAGTCCGCCCGCGCTTGGCAGGCCGGTCGGGCGGTGCGGGAGACTTGCGGGCATGGCGGCTCGTGGCTTCCCGTACACCGATCTGAAGGACTTCCTCGCGGCGCTGGAGCGCGCGGGTGAACTGCGGCGCGTCGGCGTCCCGGTCGACCCGACGCTGGAGATCAGCGAGATCGTCACCCGGACGGTGCGGGCCGACGGGCCGGCGCTGCTGTTCGAGCAGCCCACCCGGGGTGAGATGCCGGTGGCGATCAACCTGTTCGGCACCGAGAAGCGCACCGCGATGGCGCTCGGCGTCGAGTCGCTGGACGAGATCGGCAACCGGATCGGTGAGATGCTCAAGCCGGAACTGCCGGTGGGCTTCTCCGGCATGATGGGCGGCCTGGGCAAGGTCATGCAGCTCACTTCGATGCCGCCGAAGAAGGTCAGGACCGCCCCCTGCCAGCAGGTGGTCTACCGGGGTGACGACGTCGACCTGAACCGGCTGCCCGGGCTCCAGGTGTGGCCGGGCGACGGTGGGACCTTCCACAACTTCGGGCTGACCCACACCAAGCATCCGGAGACCGGCAAGCGGAACCTGGGCCTCTACCGGCTCCAGCAGCACAGCCACAACACGCTCGGCATGCACTGGCAGATCCACAAGAACTCCACCGCGCACCACGCCGTCGCCGAGCGGCTCGGCCAGCGGCTGCCGGTCGCCATCGCCATCGGCTGCGACCCGGTGGTCAGCTACGCCTCCAGCGCGCCGCTGCCGGCCGACATCGACGAGTACCTGTTCGCCGGCTTCCTGCGCGGCGAACGGGTGGAGATGGTCGACTGCCTGACCGTGCCGTTGCAGGTGCCGGCGCACGCCCAGGTGGTGCTGGAGGGCTACCTGGAGCCGGGTGAGCGGCTGCCGGAGGGCCCGTTCGGCGACCACACCGGCTTCTACACCCCGGTCGAGCCGTTCCCGGTGCTGCACGTCGAGGCGATGACCACGCAACGCGACCCGGTCTACCACTCGATCGTCACCTCGAAGCCGCCGCAGGAGGACCACGGCCTCGGTAAGGCCACCGAGCGGATCTTCGCGCCGCTGCTGCGGTTCCTGATCCCGGACATCGTCGACTACGACCTGCCGGCCGCCGGTGTCTTCCACAACTGCGCGATCGTGTCGATCCGCAAGCGCTACCCGAAGCACGCCCAGAAGGTGATGAACGCGATCTGGGGCGCGCACATGATGTCGCTGACCAAGCTGATCGTGATCGTCGACGAGGACTGCGACGTGCACGACTACCGCGAGGTCGCCTTCCGCGCGTTCGGCAACGTCGACTACGCCCGGGACCTGCTGCTCACCGAGGGCCCGGTGGACCACCTGGATCATTCGTCGTACCAGCAGTTCTGGGGTGGCAAGGCCGGCATCGACGCCACCCGCAAGCTCCCGGAGGAGGGTTACCACCGGGGCTGGCCCGAGGAGATGACCATGGCCCCCGAGGTCGTCTCCCTGGTCGACAAGCGCTGGAAGGAGTACGGCATCTGATGGCGACCGCCGCCGCTGCGCAGCCGACCGAGCGCCCCGGGCGCGTGAAGTCCTTCCTCAAGCTCGTGGCGATCGAGCACTCGGTGTTCGCGCTGCCGTTCGCGTACCTGTCGGCGTTGGCCGCGATGCAGGTCAACGGAGGGCGGGTGCGGTGGCTGGACCTGCTGCTGATCACCGTGGCGATGGTGGGGGCGCGGACGTTCGCGATGGCCGCGAACCGGATCCTGGATCGCCGGATCGACGCGCGGAATCCACGTACCGCGAACCGGGAACTGGTGACCGGGGCGGTGAGCCTGAGGACGGCCTGGACCGGCGCGGGCGTGGCGCTGGTGGTCTTCCTGGTCGCCGCCGCCCTGCTCAACCCGCTCGTCCTGGCGCTCGCGCCGCTGGCCGTGGTGCCGCTTGTGGTCTACCCGTACGGCAAGCGGTTCACCAACTGGCCGCACGCCATCCTGGCCGTCGCACAGATGGTCGGCCCGGTCGGCGCCTGGCTCGCGGTGACCGGCACCTTCGCCGGCTCGGGACCGGCCTGGCTGCTCGGTGCCGCCGTCGGCCTGTGGATCGGTGGATTCGACCTGATCTACGCCTGCCAGGACGCCGAGGTCGACCGCGAGATCGGCGTGCGCAGCGTGCCGGCCCGCTACGGCCTGCGCTTCGCCCTGCACGCCTCCACCGTCGCGCACGTGGTCACCTTCGCGTTGTTCGGCTGGTTCGGCGTGCTCATCGGCTTCGGCTGGCTCTGGTGGATCGGACTGGCCCTCACCGCGGTCGCCTTCGGCTACCAGCACCTGGTGGTCACGCCGACCGACCTGAGCCGGGTCAACCGGGCGTTCTTCACCGCGAACGGCTTCGTCGGCATCGCGTTGTTCGCCTTCGCCCTGCTCGACCTGGTCGTCCGGCTCGGCCTGCGCGCCTGACCGACCGGCTCGGCTCACGCGCCGGGCCGACCGGCTCGGCCTACGCGCCGGAGCAGCCGGCCGGCTCGGCGTGGGCGCCCGACGACCTGCCGCCCGACACGGCGTAGCGGGCGCTCTCCATGGTCCAGTCGATGGTGCCGCGGACGGCCCGGGCCACCCCGTCGAGGTGGGCGGCGACGGCAGGGTCCAGCGCCGGGCCGAACGAGGGCATCGTGGCGCGCAGGGCGACGAAGCGGCGCATCGACTCGTGCCAATGCCGCGCCGCCAGCTCGACGGCGGCGGGTAGCGGCACGCGGTGTGCCGTGGCCAGCGCCAGCACCAGGTTGTGCCCGCCGGAGGTGGCCACGTCCCGGTCCAGCGACGCGATGTCGTTGTACCAGGAGAGCAGGTCGTTGCCGACGTCGCGAAGCTGACTCAGCCGTGGGTGGTGGTAGACCGGCTCGGGCAGCGACCGGCCGGCGACGAACTCCACGAGCGGATACGACACGTACGCCGCCGAGGTCGCCCGGCGCAGCTCGACGTACTCCTCGACGGCGGGCGCGTGGCCGGTCGCCTTGTTGACCGCCTCCTGCCAGGTGCCGTCGAGGTGGTGGGCGACCGCGTCGGCGAAGCGTAACCGCCAGCGGGCCGGCATCCGGCGGTGCGGCTCCCGCCAGGCACCGACCAGCAGCCGGCGCAGCGGACCGGCCAACCCCGGGTGCCGCAGCCGGGGACCGCCGCGCAGCAGCGTGACCGCGCCGTCGCGCAAGGCCCGGATCTCGTCCAGGCTGACCCGCTCGGGCCCGTCGCAGGCGTCGTCGACCAGGAAGAACCAGGTGAACAGCGCGGTCAGGGTGCGCAGGTCGGCTTCGGTGGCATCGGGATAGAGCCGCCCCGCGTAGCGGGCGAAACCGGCCCGCCCCAGCCGCTCCCGCGTCGGCGCGTCCAGCGGCAGCTCGGACACCAGCCACTCCTGCACGTCATCGGCGTACGGGGAGAGCTGCGGCGCGATCGGGCAGGCGGCACGCAGCGACGGCAGGATGTGGTGGGTGGAGCCGGCCGACGACGAGATGATCTCCACATCCTTCCGGTCGGCCCCCACGGTGCTTCCGTCCCCGGCAGCATGCCAGCTCCCGATGGCCCGCGCAGACCGGCCGGGCATCGGTGGCGTAACGGCGCAGCCTCGACGATCATGGGCACCTCGGACACGCTTCCCGGGGTGCCCGTCCGGCGCCCGCGGTGACCAGGCAGGCTGATGGCATGCGCGAACCATGGGTGGTCGGGGTGTCCGGGGCATCCGGCACGCCGTACGCGGCCGCAGTCGTACGCGGGTTGCTCGACGCCGGGGAGCCGGTGGACCTGATCGTCTCCCGGGCCGCCCGGCTGACCGTGCTGGACGAGACCGGACGGCCGTTCCGGGACGCTCACTGGGCCGAAGACCTGGCCGCCTGGCTGGGGCGGGAGGTGGCCACAGCGGACCTGCGCCACTGGCCTGCCGGTGACCTTGCCGCCGGCCCGAGCAGCGGCTCCTACCCGGTACGCGGGATGGTGGTGGTGCCGGCCAGCACGGCGGCCTGCGCCGGCATCGCGATCGGTCTGTCCAAGGACCTGTTGCAGCGGGCCGCCGAGGTGAACCTCAAGGAACGTCGGCGGGTGGTCGTGGTGCCCCGGGAGACGCCGGTGACCCGCAGCCACCTGGAACACCTGATCGCGCTGCATGACGCCGGCGCGGTGGTGCTCCCGGCCAGCCCCGGCTTCTACGGCGCGGGTGCCGCCGCCTCCGCGGCCCAGCTGGTGGATTTCGTGGCGGGTAAGGTGCTCGACGCCCTCGACGTACCGCACACCCTGTTCAAGCGGTGGGCCGGAAAATTGAACGCGGACCGGACCTGACGGCCGGTCCGCGCCCCGACCCGCAATTCAGTACATGCCGGCGTTTGCCGGGCCGGCAGGGCCGGTCGAAGCGGTCGGGCCCGCATTACGCGGTCTACCCATCTCGTCCGCCTCGTCCAGCATGCCCTCCCCTTCAAGCAGGGCCCGCACCTCGGATTCCCGAAACCGGCGATGCCCTCCTGGAGTCCGGATGCTCCCGATCCGGCCCGCCGCCGCCCATCGCGTCACGGTTTTCGGGTCCACCCGAAACAGTGCGGCGACTTCACCCGGTGTCAGCAGGCGATCTCCAGTGTCCACAGCCCCCTCCTCGCATCGACGAAGCCCCCGGCTGAACACACTGCCCCCGGCCGGTGCGAGCCCAGAGCCGTCATGAGGGACGTATGGCAATTACAGCACCAGCGACCTGGCGTGTCCGCCAAACGCGAAAAACGCACTGAGTGGGAAGTTAGTAAATGGTACCGGCGTCGCGCCCTCCGAACCCCGGGTATGCGAACTGTCACCCCCTGCCAGATCAAACGGATACCGGAGTCCGGCTGCCCCGCCCCGCCGACTAGGGTCACAGTCCGTGGACGCCATCGACCTCAACCTCGTGGACCTGCTCCGTGGCAACGCCCGCCTGTCGTACGCCGAACTGGCCCGCCAGGTCGGCCTTTCCGCTCCGGCAGTGCACGAAAGGGTCGGGAAGCTGGAGTCCGGGGGCGTCATCCGGGCGTACCGCGCCGAGGTCGAGCCGGAAACCATCGGGTTGGGCGTGACCGCGCTGATCGGCATCGTGGAGGACTCCGGGGCGGACACCGACGACGTGCTGGAGGCGTTCCGGGCCATGCCCGAGATCGAGTCCTGCTACTTCATGGCCGGCGTCGAGTCCTTTCTGCTCAAGGCCCGGGTGGGCACCATCGCCGAGCTGGAGCAGCTGATCGTACGGCTGAACCGGACACCCGGGGTCGCCTCCACCCGTACCGGCATCGCGTTGTCGACCAAGTGGGAGAACCGGCCGCAGCCGGTCGCTCCGCCGACGGGCTGAGGCCCGGCTCCGCGGTTCGCCTTGCTAGGTTTCCGGGCGTGACTCATCTCGACCGGTGCGACGAGGTCAGCCGGCGGTGGGTGACCGAGGCGATCGCGGCCGTGGAGGCGGACGCGAACCGGTCCGCCGACACCCACCTGCTGCCGTTCCCGCTGCCCCGGCACTGGGGGATCGACCTCTACCTCAAGGACGAGTCGGTGCATCCGACCGGGTCGCTGAAGCACCGACTGGCCCGCTCGCTGTTCCTGTACGGGCTCTGCAACGGCTGGATCGGGCCGGGTACCACGATCATCGAGGCGTCGTCCGGCTCCACGGCGGTTTCCGAGGCGTACTTCGCCCGGATGCTGGGACTGCCCTTTATCGCGGTGATGCCCGCCTCCACCTCGCCGGAGAAGATCGCCCAGATCGAGTTCCAGGGCGGCCGGTGCCATCTGGTCCAGGACCCGGCGAAGGTGGTCATCGAGGCTCGCTGGCTCGCCGAGGACTCCGGCGGGCACTACATGGACCAGTTCACCTACGCGGAACGGGCCACCGACTGGCGGGGCAACAACAACATCGCCGAGTCGATCTACGCCCAGCTCGCCCTGGAACGGCATCCGATACCGGCCTGGATCGTGGTCGGCGCGGGCACCGGCGGCACCAGCGCCACCATCGGCCGGTACGCCCGGTACCGGCGGCTGCCCACCAAGCTCTGCGTGGTCGACCCGGAGAACTCCGCGTTCTACCCGGCCTGGCAGGCGGCCGACTGGTCGGTGCGTACCGGCCGGGGCTCGCGGATCGAGGGCATCGGCCGCCCGACGGTCGAGGCGTCGTTCCTGCCCTCGGTGGTGGACCGGATGATGCAGGTACCCGACGCGGCCTCGCTGGCGGCCATGCGAGCCGCCTCGGCGGTGCTGGGCCGGCGGGTGGGCGGATCGACCGGCACCAACCTGTGGGGTGCCTTCGGCCTGATCGCCGAACTGCTGGCCGCCGGCCGGACGGGCTCGGTGGTCACCCTGATCTGCGACGCGGGTGACCGGTACGCCGACACCTACTACGCCGACGAGTGGGTGGCCGGGCAGGGCCTCGACCTGACCCCGCACCTGGCCACCGTCGACCGCTTCCTGACCGACGGCTCCTGGCCGGTCTGACCGCCCGACCAGACCGTCAGCGGGTGGCGGCGCGCTCGGCCAGACCGGGATAGCGCAGCACGTAGCCTTCCGGGTCCACCTCGACTTCGGCGCTGAAGCCGCCGCTGGCGTACCGGAAGCGGTTCGGGCCCAGCCCGGTGTACACCTGCTCGGTGGGGAGCACGGTGAGGCTGGGCAGCAGCACCCAGGCCACGCTTATCGAGTGGGCGGTGTCGGGGGGTGCCGTGTTCAGGCCGAGCCGGCGCAGCGGCAGGGTGTTGAACAGCGGTGAGCCGCCCAGATCCACGTCCAGGGCGTCGGCCAGCCGATCCGGATCCTCCACGCCGGGCAGCCCGGCCGGGGCGTGCCCGGCGGCGGTCAGGACCGCGTCGAGATCACCCTGCTCCGCGGCGGTCACCCGCCACCGCTGGGTCGCCCGTTCCAGCCGTACGCTGCGCCGCCACCCGGCTCCCTCGACCTCGACCTCGAGCCGGACACTGGCCCAGTCGGTGTCGGTGGTCACCTGGTAGCGGCACGTGTAGGGCACCGGGTCGACGGCCAACTGGGTGCCCTGCGCCGTCAGGCCGTGGCCGTCGTCGACCAGGGCGTGCTCGGCACCGGCGGTGTCCGTACGGGTCCACAACAGTGACTTCGGCGTGGTCGGCATGAGCCGGACGTTACGCCACCCGGCGGAGCCGGGCAGCGTATGCGCCGAAGATCAGCACCGCGAGCGGAGCGCCGCGGTCAGTAGCTGCGGGCCCGCGCTCGGCCGCCCGTACCGCGCCGGTCCTCGCGGGGCCGGTCGTGCGTGCTCCGGCCCTCCGACCAACCGTTGCGATCACCGCCGAAGCGGCGCTCGCCGCGCGGGTGGTCGTGGTACCGGCGCTCGCCGCCAGGCCGGTCGCCGAAGCGACGGGGGCCACCCGGCCGGCTGCCACGCCGGGACTGCGGCTCCGGCTCGTCGCGCACCGGCACGCCGCTCGGCTCCCGTGCCCCGGTCAGCTCAGCCAGCACCGGGTCGCCGACGCGTACCCGGGACTGGGCCGGCTCCACACCGGCCTTCTCCAGCATCGCCAGGGTGGTGCGGCGCTGCTTCGGCAGCACCAGGGTGGCCACCGCACCGGTCTCACCGGCCCGGGCGGTACGCCCCGCGCGGTGCAGGTAGTCCTTCGGGTCCTTGGGCGGGTCGACGTGCAGCACCAGGGATACCCCGTCGACGTGGATGCCCCGCGCCGCGACGTCGGTGGCGACCAGGACGTTGGTGCGTCCCTCGCGGAACTCCGCCAGGGTGCGGGTACGCATCCGCTGGGTCTTGCCCCCGTGCAGCCCACCGGCCCGTACGCCCACGGCGGCGAGCTGGGTGACCAGCCGGTCCACGCCCAACTGGGTCCGGGCGAACACGATGGTCCGGCCCGATCGCGCGGCAATCGACGCGGTGACCGGGAACTTCTCCTGCGGCGGGATGAGCAGCAGGTGGTGGTCCATCGTGGACACGGCTGCGGTCGGCGGTGCGGTCGAGTGGGTGACCGGATCGGTCATGAACCGCCGCACCAGCGCGTCGACGTCACCGTCGAGAGTGGCCGAGAAGAGCAGTCGCTGCGCGTCCGCCGGCGTCTTCGCCAACAGCTCGGTGACCTCGGGCAGGAAACCCATGTCGGCCATCTGGTCGGCCTCGTCGAGCACGGTGATCTCGACGTCGTCGAGCTGGCAGACGCCCCGGTCGATCAGGTCGGCGAGCCGACCCGGGGTGGCCACCACCACCTCGACGCCGCGCCGCAGGGCATCGATCTGCCGGTCGTACGGCACCCCGCCGACGGCGGTCTTGAGGAACACGCCGACGGCCTTGCCCAGCGGCAGCAGCGCGTCGTTGACCTGCATGGCCAGTTCCCGGGTGGGCACCAGCACGAGCGCCCGTGGATGCCGGGGGCGGGCCCGCTCACCGGCGGCGATCCGGGCCAGCAACGGCAGCCCGAAGGCGAGGGTCTTGCCGGAGCCGGTCTGCCCACGGCCCAGCACGTCGCGTCCGGCGAGCGCGTCCGGCACGGTGGCCTGTTGGATCTCGAACGGAGTGGTGATGCCCTGTCGGTCCAGGACCCGGACCAACTGCCGGGGAAGCCCGAGCGAGTCGAAGGTGACCGGTGCGGTCGAGCCGGCCGGTCGCGGCGCGGCGGGGAGGTCGGGGGAGAACGGGGGCATGCCGAGGTCAGCGGAGGTGGTCAAGAAATGCCTTTCAAGCGGGGCGCATCTTCGCGATGTCCCGCTGCGGCCGTGGCCGCCGGATCTTCCGCAAGAACGCCCATGGGCGCGTGGTCACGCGCCAGGTCAATGATCAGCGACCAGTGTACGGCGGTCGGCGCCTGCCCGCCCGCGCCCGGAGCCGGGTAGTGGGCGGACTCACCAACGATCCACAAGCCGTCGGTCGTCCGGCAGGCCACCGCTCGCGCTGGGCAGCGCGTCGTTCGCGAACAGCACCACAAGGACACTGATCGCCACCAGCACCCCCAGCGCGACCGCCATCAGGATCACGACCCGGAGGGTGCCACGGGACCGCTCGGCCGCCGTGTCCGCCCAACCCTGGGCCAGGATGTGCCCGGTCAACGAGCCGGAGGTCTCCTGGTCACCGGCCGGGAACGCCACCGTCGCCGAACTCTCCAGCCCGGCGTAGTACGCGCTCAGGTCGGAACCGCCGGGACGCTGTGTCGGCGCTGGCCCGGCCGGCCGGTGCGCCTGCGCCGCTTCGGCCGGCCGGTGGGTGCGCTCCGTTTCGCCGGCTGCCCCGACGCCCGGCGGCGATGCGCTCGCGGGCGTCCCGACCCACGCGGCGGTTCCGGCCATGCTGCTCGGGGTTCGCGTCGCATCCGAATCAGCGCCCGGCGGGCCACCGCCGCGAGCGACCCGGCGGAGCCCGCGAGCGACCCGCCGGAGCCCGGGCGCAGCCCGGGACGGGACGAAGGCCGGGGCACGACCCCGGCGAACTGGGCGCAGGCTCGTCTCGGCGGCCGGCGGGATTCGTCGGCGGCGGCCAGACGGGCAGCGCCGGCGCCGGCACGACCGGAGCCGCGTCGGGCTCGCGAGGTCCGGCGGACGGAACACTTCGGGACTCGGCGGCCGGCGTCGCGCGGGTGTCGGCGGCCGGCGTCGCGCGGGTGGGGTCGGCGGTCGCCGGTGCGAGCCGATGACGCCGGCGGTGGCCGGTGGGGGCGGGAACGGCGGTGCCGGCAACGGACCCGGTGGCGGTGGCGGCGCCGGCACGGGCGGACCGGGCGGCGGTGTCGGCGGACCCGGCACTGGTGGTGCGGGACGCGGGTGGGCGGCGGAACCGGGGCCGGTCCCGGCGGGTACGGGCCGGGCGTCGGTGGTGCCGGCGCCGGCGAGGGCGGTGCCGGCGACGGTGGAGTCGGTCCGGGTGGAATCGGGCCGGGCACCGGGGATGGGGTGCCGGTTCCGGCTCGGGCGCGGGTGGCGTGGGCGGTTCGGCCGGCTCGGGCGGCCGGTCGGGCTCGGGCGGCTCGACCGGCTCCGGTCCGGCCGGCCCGACCACCTGAGCCGGAGTGGCCACCTGAGCCGGAGTGGAGCGATAGACACCCGCTGCCTTGCCGCCGCCTCCAGCGGACTGCGCCTCGTCCACGCTCACCGGGCTGAGGTTGGGTACCCGAACGCTGGCCCGTGCCGCTTTCGGTGCTGCCGGGTGCTGGTGCGCCTCGCTCGTGCCCACCGGTCCGGCGGCGGCCCGGTACGTGGTGCCCCCGCCCACGGTCGATCCGGGGCCTGCCGGTGGCTGCCCGTGGGCCACGTCGCCGGGTGCTGCAACCCTGGCGACGCCCGCCCGACCCCGGGCCGGACCCGCCGACTGGCCGACGACGTCCGCGCTCGGGCGGGAGGTCGGCGGTTGAGCAACAGGTTCGGCCGGCTCATCGACCGTTCGGTCCGAGGCGCCGCGGGTAGCCGGCCGCGACTCGACGGCGGGTGTGGGTTCCGGCTTGGGGGCAGGGGGCGGGCCCGCCGGCCCCGCCGGAACCTCTTGCTCCGTCATCGTCGCCTCCGCGCCACGCTCGCCACCGACCCGTACCGCCGGACCGGGAGTGCCTGAGTGACACCGTGCCACATTCCGCCCGTGCGGCACACCCGGAGTGCGTACCGCGTCGCGGTGTCATCAGCCGCCCGGCAGCCCGGATATCGACCGACGTCTGCACCCGCCCCGTTGCTCCCGGTGACCGGTGGGCGTCGCGGAGCCGGCGGGTGCGATGTCGGGTCAGGTCACCGTCCGCCGACCGTGGACGGGCTGGCCGAGGCGCTGTCCTCCGGTGCCGCGCTGCTCGCCGCGGTGGTCGGGTCGGCCTTGCCGGCAGTCGTGGTCGGGTCGGCCTTGGCGGCAGCCGTGGTCGGAGCGACGCTGCTGGCTTCCAGGGTCGGTGCGGTGTTCTCGGACGCGGAGGTCGTCGCCGACGGCGTCGTGGTCGCCGACCGGGTTGCCGACGGCGTGGTGGTCGCCGACGGGGTTGCCGACGGCGTGGTCGAACCCGTCGGGGTCGGTGACGGCGACGTGCTGCCCGACGGAGTGGGCGAGGGGGTCGGCGTCTTGGTCGGCTTCGGCGTCTTGGTGGGCTTGGGCGTGGGCTTCGGCGTCGGCTTGGGCTTGGGGGTCGGCGGTTGCGACGGGGTCGGCGTGGTCGTCGGTGCCGGCACCGCGCCCACCACCCGGGTCGCGGCGTAGAGCCGGGACCACCGGACCGTGGAGATCTTCACCACGTCACCGGTGGTCGGTGCGTGGATCATCTTGCCGCCGCCGATGTACATCCCCACGTGGTGGATGCTGCGCCAACTGCTGCCCGAGGCGAAGAAGAGCAGGTCACCGGGGAGAAGGGCGGTGCGGGGCACGGTCCGCGAGCTGGTCGCGCGGTACTGGTCCCGGGAAACCCGGGGCAGTTGGCGGTAACCCGCCGACCGGTACGCCGCCCACATCAGGCCCGAGCAGTCGAACGAGTTCGGCCCTTCGGCAGCCCAGACGTACGGGTCACCGAGCTGCTTGCGGGCGTACGCGACGGCGGCCTTAGCCGTGGGGTGGGCGGCCAGCCCGCCGGCGGACTGGTCGACGTAGTCGGCACCGATCTGCTGCTCGGCGGCCTCCTGCTGGCGAGCCAACTCGACAAGCTGCGCGGAGTTCTCGTCGCGCAGTTTGATCAGCTCTGCCTCGGCGTCGCGCAGTGCCTGCTGGGTGGCGGTGTACTGCTGCTGAACCCCCTGAAGCCGCGACTGGGCGGCCGTGTACGCCTGCGTCGCCACCTGCTCGTCGGCGCGGGCACGCGCCATCTCGCCGGCGGCCGGGCCGGTGTCGTGCCCGACCTTCTCGCCCCGGTTGGCCCGGCTGAGCAGATCCAGGTCACGCAGGTCGGTGGCGAAGCCGCCGGGTGGCAGCGCGGCGGCTGCCTTCATCGCCTCGGCGGCGGCCTGGTCGGCACGCTGCTGAGCCTGCTGGACCGCCCCCCGGGCGAACTCCAGATCACGCTCGGCGGTGCGGAACTGGACCTGCACCTCGTTGCGCTGCTGTTCGAGTTCGAGGAGTCGGGTGCCCAGCTCGGCGACCCGTGCCTCGGCGGCCGTGATCCGGGTTTCCAGCGCGCTGGCACCGGGAGCGCCGAGCGTCGGTGGGGTCAGGCCCGGGGTGGTACCGGCGGGCATGCCGGGTAGTTGAAGGGGACCGGTCACCGTGGGACGGGAGCCCGTGTCGGGCACCGTGACGGGAATGCCGGGCTCGGCGTACGCCGGTGCGGCGAGGACCGTGCTGGCGACCGCGGCGAGCAGGGCGGACCACAGGGCCGGACGTAGCACCGGCGAAACCGCCGGACCTCGTCGCCGCTGCCGTCCGTCCGCGCTGTCGATCATTCCGCTCCCCGTCCGGCGTTGCTCTGCCACGCTCGGTCGGCGCGGCGGTTCGGGACGCTACCAGTGTGTGTCGTGCCCCACCCTGTCTTACCTCACCCGGTGCACTGATGTCGATGTCTGGCCGGATAACGGGAGGCTGAGAGTCTGCTGTCGACGACCACGGTGTGAGTTGTCAGCGCGGCCGACGTAGGCTCGGGTGGCGACCGCGCTCGGGTCGCGACCGCAGGTGGAAGGGGACGGGGCTTTCGATGGACGCCGGACTCAAGCGCGAGCTCGAAGCGAAGGTGTACGCGGGGGAGCGGCTGACCCGTGAGGACGGGATCGCCCTCTACGCCAGCGACGACCTGACCTGGTTGGGGCGGCTGGCCCACCACAGGCGCACCGAGATGAACGGTGACCGGGTGATGTTCAACGTCAACCGGCACCTGAACCTCACGAACGTGTGCAGCGCGAGCTGCGCGTACTGCTCCTTCCAGCGCAAGCCGGGGGAGAAGGACGCGTACACGATGCGCATCGACGAGGCGGTCCGCAAGGCCAAGGAGATGGAGGACGAGCAGCTCACCGAGCTGCACATCGTCAACGGCCTGCACCCGACGCTGCCCTGGCGCTACTACCCCAAGGTGCTGCGCGAGCTGAAGGCCGCCCTGCCGAACGTCAAGCTCAAGGCGTTCACCGCGACCGAGGTGCAGTGGTTCGAGAAGATCAGCGGACTGGGCGCGGACGAGATCCTCGACGAGCTGATGGACGCCGGCCTGGAGTCGCTCACCGGTGGCGGGGCGGAGATCTTCGACTGGGAGATCCGCCAGCACATCGTCGACCACGCCTGTCACTGGGAGGACTGGTCCCGGATCCACCGGCTGGCGCACAGCAAGGGCATGAAGACGCCGTCGACGATGCTCTACGGCCACATCGAGGAGCCTCGGCACCGGGTCGACCACGTGCTGCGGCTGCGCGAGTTGCAGGACGAGACCGGCGGCTTCCTGGTCTTCATCCCGCTGCGCTACCAGCACGACTTCGTCGACTCGGCGGACGGCAAGATCCGTAACCGGATCCAGGCCCGCACCACGATGGCCTCGCCGGCCGAGTCGCTGAAGACCTTCGCGGTCTCCCGCCTGCTGTTCGACAACGTCCCGCACGTCAAGTGCTTCTGGGTGATGCACGGCCTGTCGGTGGCCCAGCTTTCGCTCAACTTCGGTGTCGACGACCTGGACGGCTCGGTCGTGGAATACAAGATCACGCACGATGCCGACTCGTACGGGACGCCGAACACCATGCACCGCGACGACCTGCTGCACCTCATCTGGGACGCCGGGTTCCGCCCGGTCGAGCGCAACACCCGCTACGAGGTGGTCCGCGAGTACGACGCCGCTCCCACGCTGGCCGAGCGCCGGGCCGAGCCGCAGCAGGTCTGGGCCTGATCCGACGCGTACCCTGGCACGACGATGACCGAGCAGCAGAGCGCGTTCCCCCGTCGGGATGCCGAGGGGCGGATCCGGACCCTGGGCGACCTGGTGGGGGTGGGGCTTGCCGGGGTGGTCATCGGGCTGCTGGTGCTGGTGCTCTTCGACGTGGCCTTCGCCTGGTTCGGTGCCGGTGAGTTCGGCCAGGCCAACGGCTGGCTGGCCGTGATCCTGCCCGCCTGGTTGTTCTGGGAGGACTTCCGGGCCTGGGGTTTCGGTGCCCCCCGGGTGGTGGCCGCGCTGGTGGCCGTGGCGACGGCGGTGGTCTCCGGCCTGCTGGTGGCCGGCCTGGCGACGACGCTGCCGCCACTGCTGTCCGGCGTGCTCGCCGCGACCACGTTCACCGTGGTGTACGCGACGATTTGGTTTCCCGGCGTGCGCTGGCTGGCCAACCGGACCGGCTGAGACGAAGTGATGACGTGAGCGAGCGGAGCGAACGAACGTGAGTGCGGCGGTCAAGTACACGCTGGGCCGGATCGGTCTGTTCGTGGTCGTGGTGGCGGCCCTCTGGCCGGTCGACATGGACATCTTCCTCAAGTTGATCCTGGCGCTGCTGTTCTCCGCCGCCCTCTCGTTCTTCCTGCTGAAGGGCTGGCGTGACGAGATGGCCGAGGAGATGGCCGCCGCCGCCGAGCGTCGCCGCGTGGAGAAGGAGCGGCTGCGGTCCGCGCTGGCCGGCGACGACCAGGCCGACGGCACGACGGGTGATCGGGCCGCCGACGAGAAGGGCTGAGCGCCCTGACAGTCGGCTCCGTGCACCGGTCGGCGGAACCATGTCGCCGGCATGAGGATCAGGCTGGGATGGACCAAACAGCGATCAATGTTGATATGACCATGTGACCGGTGGTGGGCTGTCCGCTACCGAGCGGGGGATCCCCGCGCCTCCAGGAGGTTGTCCATGGCCTTCCGTTCCATCCCCGTCCGCCGTGCCCTGGCGCTCATCGTCGCCGCCGGGCTCGGCCTGCTCACCATCGCCGCGCCACCGGTCTCCGCCGAGCCGGCGCCCAACCGGGACGAACAACCGGCCGCCGTGCCCTACCGGGTACTCGGCCCGAAGACCCTCGCCGATCGCAACGCGGTCGCCCGTACCGGCGCCGCCATCGACTACTCCGAGCACGGGGTGCTGCACGTCTCGGCCACCCGGGCCGAGGCCGCCGCCATCACCCGGCTCGGGTTCCGGCTGGAGGCGATCGCCGCGCTGCCCACCGACCGGGGGCAGGCCGACGGCGACATCGGGATCCTCGGCTTCCCGTCGGCCGACTCCAACTACCACGACTACCCGGAGATGATCGCGGCGGTCAACAAGGTGGTGGCCGACCATCCCACGATCGCGCGGAAGATCAGCATCGGCAGCTCGTACGAGGGCCGTGACCTGGTCGCGGTGAAGATCTCCGACAACGTCGCCTCCGACGAGAACGAGCCGGAGATCCTGTTCAACGCCCAGCAGCACGCCCGCGAGCACCTGACCGTCGAGATGGCGCTCTACCTGTTGAACCTGTTCACCGACAACTATGGCTCCGACTCCCGGATCACCAGCCTGGTGAACAACCGGGAGATCTGGGTCGTGCCGTCGGTCAACCCGGACGGCAGCGAGTACGACATCGCCACCGGCTCCTACCGGTCGTGGCGCAAGAACCGCCAACCCAACAGCGGATCGTCGTACGTGGGCACCGACCTGAACCGGAACTGGAGCTACAACTTCGGGTGCTGCGGTGGCTCGTCCGGCTCCACCTCATCGGACACCTACCGGGGTCCGTCGGCGTTCTCCGCACCCGAGACGCAGGCGCTGCGCAACTTCGTCAACAGCCGGGTCGTCGGCGGGACGCAGCAGATCAAGGCCAACATCGACTTCCACACCTACTCCGAGCTGGTGCTCTGGCCGTACGGCTACACGACCAGCAACACCGCGACCGGGATGAACGCCGACCAGTACAACACCTTCGCCACCATCGGCCAGCAGATGGCGGCGACGAATGGATTCACCCCGCAGCAGTCCAGCGACCTGTACATCACCGACGGCAGCAGCATCGACTGGATGTGGGCGGAGCACGGCATCTGGGCGTACACCTTCGAGCTGTATCCGGGCGGGGCCTCCGGCGGCGGCTTCTACCCGCCCGACGAGGTCATCCCGCAACAGACCTCGCGCAACCGCGAGGCGGTGCTGATCCTTTCCGAGTACGCCGACTGCCCGTACCGGGCCATCGGGAAGCAGGCGCAGTACTGCGGCAGCGGCGGTGGGGGGACCACGGTCTGGTCGGACACCTTCGAGACCGCGACCGGCTGGACGATCAACCCCAACGGCACCGACAGCGCGACCACCGGGCAGTGGGAGCGCGGTGCCGCGCAGGCCACCACCTCCAGCGGAGCCAAGCAGCTCACCCCGTACGCGGGCAGCAACGACCTGGTCACCGGCCGGCTCGCCGGCAGCGGTGCGGGTGACTACGACATCGACGGCGGGGTGACGAGCGCCCGCTCGCCGGCTGTCGCACTGCCGTCCAGCGGCACGTTGACCCTGTCGCTGGCGTGGTACCTGGCGCACGGTTCGAACTCGTCGTCGGCGGACTACTTCCGGGTCAGCGTGGTGCACAACGGCGGCACCACGGCGCTGCTCACCCAGGCCGGTGCGGCCAGCAACCGCAACGGTGCCTGGACGGTGTCGAACCTCAACCTCACCCCGTACGCCGGCCAGTCCGTCCGGATCCTGGTCGAGGCCGCGGACACCTCGACCGCCAGCCTCGTCGAGGCGGCTGTGGACAACGTCACCATCACCGCCTCCTGAAAGCGGACGGGGCCCCGCACCCCCTCGCGCGGGGCCCCGTTCCAGGGAGCAAACGGGCAGACCGCCGTTCTCCCGACGGCTCGCGGCCGGGTCTGCGGCAGCGCGACGGCCTGCCCGGCGGGGTGCCGACGCGACGTGCGCTACGGTCTTACCGACCCGTTCCAGCGAAGCCGGTGAGACACCGGCGCTGTCCCGCAACTGTGATGCCCCGTTACCGGGGACGAGCCAGGTCGCCTGGGGCGCGGTCGCGATCCGCGCTCTCGAGGAAGGGCGCCTCGCGGACGGGTGCCTCGGCTCTCTGTCGGCGAAGCAGCACACTCCTCGACCGACAGGAGGACCGATGTTCAGACGTACGCCCAGGGTCTTCGCCGCCAGCCTGGCGGTGGCCGCGCTCGCGCTCGGCGCCTGCGCCGAGAAGACCACCGACACCCCCGCCGCCAGCGGCAGCCCCAGCGCCGCCACCTTCCCCGTCACCGTCGGGTCGCTGACGCTGGAACAGCGCCCTGAAAAGATCGTCTCGCTGTCGGCGACGGCCACCGAGATGCTCTTCGCGATCGGCGCCGGTCCGCAGGTCACCGCGGTCGACGACCAGTCCAACTTTCCGGCCGACGCACCGAAGACGGATCTCTCCGGCTACCAGCCGAACGCCGAGGCGGTCGCCGCGAAGGACCCCGACCTGGTGGTGCTCAGCGACGACCGCAACAAGATCGTCGAGCAGCTCACCACGCTCAAGATCCCGGTTTACCTGACTCCCGCCGCGCAGACCCTCGACGACACGTACCGGCAGCTCACCGAGCTGGGCACGCTCACCGGTAACGCCGACGCGGCGACCGACGTGGTCCAGCGGATGAAGGACGACATCACGAAGATCGTGGCCGAGGTGCCGCAGCGTGCGCAGGCGCCCACCTACTTCCACGAGCTGGGTCCGGAGCTGTACACCGCCACCAGCAAGACCTTTATCGGTTCGATCTACAGCCTGGCCGGGCTGGAGAACATCGCCGACGCGGCCGACGCCGACGGCAAGAACGGTGGCTACCCGCAGCTGTCCCAGGAAGTGATCGTCGACGCCGACCCGGACTTCATCTTCCTCTCCGACGTGAAGTGCTGTCAGCAGAGCGCCGCGACGGTCAAGGCGCGCAGCGGCTGGGGTTCGCTCACCGCGGTGCAGCAGGACCAGGTCGTGGAACTCGACGACGACGTCGCCTCCCGCTGGGGGCCGCGCGTGGTGGACCTGCTGCGGACCATCGTGGACGCCACCGCAAAGGCCGCCGAGTGACGCTGGCCGTCGAGCGCTGAACGGATCGTGCACGACGTGCTGAAGCGTGGCCGACTCGGCCCGCCGGTCGGGGCGGTCACCCCACCCCGGCCGGCGGGCCTGCGGAAGCGTTGGCTCGCGGCCGGGGTGCTCGCGGTACTCGTCGCGCTGGTGGCCGGGGTCTCGCTCGGCCCGGTCAGCCTGCCGCCCGGCAGCGTCGCGATCGAACTGCTCAACCTGCTGCCGGGGGTAGGCCTGGACAGTGGGCTGACCGAGCGGGAGATCGCCATCGTCACCGAGCTGCGGCTGCCCCGGGCGGTGCTGGGTCTGCTGGTCGGCGGGCTGCTCGCCCTGGCCGGCGGCGCCTACCAGGGGGTGTTCCGCAACCCGCTGGCCGACCCGTACCTGCTCGGTGTCGCGGCCGGGGCCGGGCTCGCGGTCACCGTGGTGCTGACCCTGGGGGTGGGCGCGGGCGGAGCGCTGAGCGGCCTGCCGGCCACCATCCCGCTGGCCGCCTTCGTCGGCTCCCTCGGCGCGGTGGCGATGACCTACCTGCTCGGCTCCGCCGGTGGACGCAGCCGCTCCCCGGCGACCCTGATCCTGGCCGGGGTGGCCGTCTCCGCGTTCCTCAGCGCCGGGCAGACGTACCTGCTGCAACGACACGCGGAGAGCATCCAGCAGGTGTACTCCTGGCTGCTCGGCCGGCTGGCCACCGCGGGCTGGCAGGACGTCCGGCTGGTGCTGCCGTACTTCCTGGTGACCAGCCTGGTCATCCTGCTGCACCGGCGGGAGCTGGACGTGCTGTCGGTCGGCGACGACGAGGCGGCCAGCCTCGGCCTGCACCCGCAGCGGTCCCGGTACCTGCTGATCGCCGCCGCCTCGCTGGGCACCGCCGCCGCCGTCTCCGCCTCCGGTCTGATCGGCTTCGTCGGCATCATCGTGCCGCACACCGTACGGATGCTGGCCGGGGCGAGCTACCGGGTGATCCTGCCGTTGTCGCTGCTGTTCGGTGGCGCTTTCCTGGCGCTGACCGACGTGGTGGCACGGACCGCCGCCGCACCGCAGGAGATCCCGATCGGGGTGGTCACCGCGCTGCTGGGTGGCCCGTTCTTCGTGGTGGTGCTGCGCTCCGTCCGGCGGGTGCTGACGTGACCGGCTCGTCGGCCGCGCCCGCCGTCGACCTGCGGGACCTGCGGATCAGCGTGGACGGTACGTCGATCCTCGCGGGCGTCGACCTGACCGTCGCCACCGGCGAGTGGGTCACGGTGATCGGTCCCAACGGCGCGGGCAAGTCGACACTGCTGCGCGCCGTCGGCGGCCTGCTCCCCGCGCCGGACGCCGTCCGGCTCTTCGGTACGCCGATCGGCGGGCTGCGTCGCCGGGATCGGGCCCGGGTGGTGGCCACGGTCGCGCAGTCGCCGGTCGTACCGCCCGGCATGGCGGTGCTGGACTATGTGCTGCTCGGTCGCACCCCGTACATCCCGCCGCTGGGTCGGGAGTCCGCCGCCGACCTGGCCGTGGTGCACGAGGTGCTCGACCGGCTGGACCTCGCCGGCTTCCACGCCCGGGAACTGGCCACCCTCTCCGGCGGTGAGCGGCAGCGGGTCTTCCTGGCCCGGGCGCTGGCCCAGGGCGCCACCCTGCTGCTGCTCGACGAACCCACCAGCGCTCTCGACATCGGCCACCAGCAGGAGGTGCTCGAACTTGTCGACCAGCTCCGTCGTACGCACGGACTGACGGTGCTGGCCACCATGCACGACCTGTCCATCGCCGGCGAGTACGCCGACCGCATGGTGCTGCTCGCCGCCGGTCGGGTGGTCGCGGTCGGCACCCCCCGGGAGGTGCTCACCGACCGGCTGCTCGCCGAGCACTACCGGGCCAGCGTCCGTGTCGTCGACGGTGAGCACGGCCCGCTCGTGGTGCCGGTACGCCCCAGGCGACAGTAGTGCCGGCCGCAGGGTGAGTCAGGCGGGGGCGGGCACCGGGCCGAGGATGGAGAAGAACGCCCCCTGCGGGTCGGTCAGCACCGCGAACCGGCCCCGGGGCAGATCGGTCGGCGGGACGGACACGCTGCCGCCGAGCCGCTGCGCCTCGTCGGCCACCGCGTCGGTGTCGGTCACCGCGAAGTAGACCATCCAGTGCGACGGCAGGTCGCCCCACTCCTCGCCGACCATCGGCATCATCCCGGCCACCTGCTGGCCGTCGCGCTGCCAGGTGGTGTAGGTGATCGCATCCATCGGCTGGTCGTCGGCCGTCCAGCCGAAGACCGCACCGTAGAACTCCTTGGCCCGGTCGGGCTCCCGGGTGGTCAGTTCGGCCCAGGTCAGCGCGCCCGGCACGTCGAAGACCTCCGCGCCGGAGAGGCCCAGCGACTGCCACACCCCGAACGACGCGCCGGCCGGGTCGGTGAGCACCGCTGAGCGACGGGAGTCGGACACTTCGACGGGGCCCGAGCGGAGCCGCCCACCGGTGGCCGTCGCAAGTTCACAGGCCGTGTCGACATTCTCGGTGGCCAGGTAGGGCGTCCAGGCCGGCTGCCCGTCGTCGGTCGGGCCAGCGCCGGCCACCGGTCTGCCCTGCTGGTGGAAGACGAGACGGCCGGTTGGCGGTTCGCCGGTCGCCTCGGCGACCGCCCAGCCGAACAGCGGTGCGTAGAAGCCGGCCGCCGCGGCGGGATCGCTGGTGAACAGGTCGACCCAGGCCGGCCTTCCCGGTGGAATGCTGGTCATGCGCGTAGGCTCCGGTTTCCGTCGGTGATGGGCGGGGTGGTCCGAGCGTCGCATTCGGGTCCGACACCCCGCTGGCGATTCAGCGCGTCCCGGTGAGGGCGATGACGTGGAACAGGGCACCGTGGGGGTCGCGGAGCGCGGCAAAGCGGCCGGCCGGGATGTCGCGGGGCGGCACCAGGATCGTGCCGCCCAGCTCGGCGGCGCGCGCCGCGCTGGCGTCCGCGTCGGCCACCGCGAAGTACACCGACCAGTACGCCGGGCCGTCCGAGGGGAACTCGTCGCCCAGCGGCGGCATCATCCCCGCCACCAAGCGGTCGCCGAGCCGCCAACCGGTGTAGGCGACCTGGCCCATCGGCTCCTCCTCCGGCTGCCAGCCGAAGACCAGCTCGTAGAAGATCCGTGACCCGCCCGGATCGGGGGTGACCAGTTCGGTCCAGCTCATCGCACCGGGCACGTCGAACACCTCGGCCCCCGCGAAGGCCATCGGCTGCCAGACACTGAACGCGGCCCCGGCGGGATCGGTGAAGACCGCCATCCGACCCCGGTCGAAGACCTCGAACGGCGGCACCACCACCTGTCCACCGGCCCGCTCCACCCGGCCGGCGACCAGATCCGCGTCGTCGGTCGCCACGTACGTCGACCAGATCGGCACCTGGTCCGGTACGGCCGGTGGGCCCGCCCCGGCCACCGCCCGCCCGTCCAGCAGGAAGACCGTGTACCCGCCCGCCTCCGGCTCGGGGTCGACCCGGCCGGTCCAGCCGAACAGTTCCGGGTAGAACCGCCGGGCCGCGTCGAGTCCCGGCGTCGCCAGGTCGGCCCAACAGGGCGTACCCGGCGCGACGCTGACCACGGCCACCCCTTCCGGCCCGCGGCGACCACCGACCGGTCGCCCCTCCCGGCATGGTGGCACCGGTGCGCCGCCGTTCGGGGCGGAAACCGGGGGAACGTCAACTGAACCGGCGACCCGGTCCCGTCCGGTCGAGAGTCAGCCGAGCGGGGCGGGTAGCGGCGTGGCGTGCAGCACGGACAGCCGGGACACCGCCCGGGTGAGCACCACGTACAGCCGGTTCAGGCCGCGTGGCTCGGCGGTCGCGATGGCGGCCGGCTCGACCGCGATGACGTGGTCGTACTCCAGGCCCTTGACCAGGGTCGCGGGCATCACCGTGACCCGCGCGCCGGTGGCCGGCCCGTCGGGGGTCACGGTCTGCACCCCCGCCTCGGTCAGCGCCGACCGCAGCCCGTCCACGGCGTCGTCGGCGGCGATAACCGCGATCGACCCTCGAACGCGAGCGCCGTCCGCACCTCGGCCACCGTCGCGGCCGTCAGATCGCGCACGGTACGCACGTCGAGGGTGCCGTCGTTGCGCAGCGACTCGGCCGGCGGCACGTCGACGGCCAGCGCCGGCAGCAGCCGGTTGGCGAAGGAGAGCACGGCGGCGGGCACCCGGAACCCGATGGTCAACGGCACCACCGTCGCGTCCGGCTTGCCCAGGTGGCGCAGGCTCTCCCGCCAGTCGCTGGCCGCCCACGGCGCGGTGGCCTGCGCCAGGTCGCCGAGGAGCGTGAGCGAGCCGTGTTCGCTGCGCCGGGCGATGACCCGGCACTGCATCGGGGAGAGGTCCTGGGCCTCGTCCACCACGACATGGCCGTAGCCGCTCGGCCGTTCGAGCAGTCCGGCCGCCTCGTCGATCAGCACCGCGTCGGCGGCCGTCCAGCGGGTCGCCTTCGCCGTCCGTCCCAACCCGGTGCCGGTGGCGCGCCCGGTCCCGGGTGCCGGGCGGGTGAGCAGGAGTTGCTCGTCGGGCGTGAGCAGACCGTCAGCGGCCTGGGCGAGCCGGTCCGAATCGGTGTACAGCGCGTGCAGCAGGCCGTCCGGCGTGAGTGCCGGCCAGACGGCGTCCAGGAATCCGGTGACCGGCTTCGACCGGCTCATCCGGCGCAGCCACGCGTCGCCCGGTGATTCCGCCCGTCGGGCCTCGGCCTGCCGTTGCAGCAGTCCGACCACGCGGGCCCGGACCCGGTCCCGCCCGACCGCGTACGGCAGTCGTTCCGCGCGGGTGTCCTGGATTAGCCGGTGCAGCGGCTCCAGCCCGATCCGCCAGCGGAACGAGCCGTCGGAGACGAGCACCGGCTCGGCCGGCTCGCCGACGTACGCGTCGACGGCCCGGCGCAGCACCTCGGCCATCCGGGCGTCGTGCTTGAGCGTGGCCACCGCGGGCGGGTCCGCCGCGCGGACCGGCACCCGGGTGACAAGGTCCTCCACGGTGGCCTGTTCCACCTCGACCTCACCGAGCGCGGGCAGCACCGCCGCGATGTAGCCGAGGAAGGCCCGGTTCGGTCCCACGACCAGCACCTTCGACCGGCGCAGCCGCTCCCGGTGCAGGTAGAGCAGGTACGCCGCCCGGTGCAGCCCGACGGCGGTCTTGCCGGTGCCCGGGGCGCCCTGCACGCAGATCGAGTCAGCCAGGTCGGCCCGGACGAGTTCGTCCTGCTCAGGCTGGATGGTGGCGACGATGTCGCGCATCGGCCCGACCCGGGGACGTTCGATCTCGGCGGTGAGGATCCGGCTGGCCGTGCCGAGTTCCTCGCCCCGGTCGAGGTGCTCGTCCTCGAAGCTGGTCAACTTCCCGTCGCCGAAGCCGAACCGGCGGCGTACCGCCAGGCCCTGCGGATCGCGGGCACTGGCCCGGTAGAACGTGCGGGAGATCGGTGCCCGCCAGTCCAGCACCAGCGGCTCGCCCTGCTCGTCGGTGACATGCCGGCGGCCGACGTGGTAGCGGCGGCCGGCGTGTTCGGCATCCGCGTCGCCGAAGTCGAGCCGGCCGAAGAAGAGCGGGGTGCGCGGGTCGTCGGCCAGTTCGGCGACCCGCCGGGCGAGGTGCCGGCCGAGCTGTTCGGCGGTGTACGCATCTCCGGCCACCTTGTCGCCGGTGGCGAAGAGGGCCTCGGCGCGTTCCCGCATCTGGTGCAGCGCCGCCCGCGAGCGGGTCAGGTGCGCCCGTTCGGCGGCCAGTTCGTCGTCCAGCGCGGGTGGCTGGGAGATTTTATCGGCGTGCAGGCTCATCCACGGACTCCTCGACGCGGGAAGAAGGCTGCCGCTCGCGTTTCCGACACGTGGGTCGGCGCGGGGACGTCCGCTGCGGTGCTACTCACCGCGGCCGTCAGGCGGAACGAACAGCCTACTCCCGGGACTGCCGTGGACAACCGGTTTTCCCTCCGGTCGGGGGATCATGGGGACATGACGCAGGCGCACTCCGAGCCACCCCGGGTGACGATCAGCGACCCGCAGACGCTGCGGGCGCTCGCTCATCCGGCCCGGCTCGCGATCATGGAACACCTGGCGACGACCGAGGGCGCGATGACCGCCACCGAGTGCGCCGAGGTGGTGGGCCTGTCGCCGAGCGCGACCAGCTACCACCTGCGGGCACTTGCCAAGTTCGGCCTCGTGGAGCAGGCGCCGAGCCGGGGGGACGCCCGCGAGCGACTGTGGCGTGCCGTGGTCCAGCAGTGGACCATCGACGCCGGCCGGGACGCTGACCCGTCGGTACGCGACGCCGAGCAGACCCTGGTGGAGGTTTTCCTGGCCCGGGGACTTGAGCGCAGCCGGGACTGGCTGCGCCGGGCCCCGGACGAGTCCGAGGAGTGGTATCGCAGCGCGATCCTCAGCGAGTCGTTGCTGCTGCTCACCGCCGAGGAGTTGGCGGAGTTGAACGAGGCCGTGACGGCTCTGCTTCGGCCGTACCGGAAACGCACCCGCTCCGATCCGCCGCCGGGCGCCCGCCGGGTGGCTGTCCAGTACCGGGCACTGCCGCTGGCCTGAGGGTGCTTGCGTCCACCAGATATGAAGCATTACTTTCGAAGTATGTCCTTCATATCTGGCGAATCGCGGTGGGCGGACGTCGCCCTGGCCACCTCCGCCCGTGGGTTCGCCACCTGTGGGCAGTTCCTCACGGCCACGACCCTGACGCTGAGCCTGCAGACCTCCGGGGCGGGCGGCAGCGCCGTCGCCGGCATGCTGTTGGCGGCGACCCTGCCGCTCGTGGCGCTCGCCCCGCTGACCGGGCGGCTCGCCGATCGGGTGGACAGCCGAGCGCTGCTGGTCGGTGCCGGGACGGCCCAGTCGGCGATCTGCCTCGCGCTGGCGTACACCGGGCATCCGTTGCTGGTCGTGGGTCTGGTCGCGCTGCTCGCCTCCGGTCTCGCCGTCGCCCAACCGGTGCTCGCCGCCCTGGTGCCCGCGATGGTGCGCGCCACGGACCTGCCCAGGGCGACAGCCCTCAACCAGACCGCCGGCATGCTCGGCGTCCTGGCCGGACCGGCCCTGGCCGGGTTCCTGGTGGGCGGTTTCGGCACCCGGGTACCGCTGCTTATCGCCGCGGTCGGCTATCTGGCGCTCGTCGTCGCCGGCCTGCTGGTCCGGACCCGCAGAGGCGGCGCGCGGCGCGTGACAGCGACCGGCGATGGCCCCTCGGTGGGCGTGGATGCCACGGACGCGGAGCTGGCCGGTGGCTGGCGGCTGCGGCGGGACCCGCTGCTGGTGGCGATGGTGGCCACCCTGGCCGGCGTCATAGCAGCCATCGGCGCGATAAACGTCATCGAGGTCTTCTACGTACGCGAGACCCTCGGTGCGTCGGCCTCCGTCTACGGCCTGGTGACCGGCGCCTGGACGCTCGGGGTGCTCTGCGGTGCGTGGATCTTCGCCCGGGTGGCCGGCCGGCTCGCCGACGACGGCGCCCTGGTCCAGGGCGGCCTGTTGCTGCTCGGCGGCTGCTGCCTGGCGGTGCTGCTCTCGGTGACGGTCCCTTCCGCTGCGCTGCTGGTGCCGCTCTGGCTGCTCGGCGGCCTCTGCAACGGCGGCGACAACGTCTTCCACAACCTGGTGGTGGCGCGGCGGGTACCCGAGGCGGCGCGCGGGCGGGCCTTCGCCGCCGTGGGTGCCTCGGTGCAGGGCGCGGCGATGGTCGGCTACCTGCTCGGTGGTCTGCTGCTGGAGGCGACCGCACCACGCCCGCTGATCGTCGGCTGCGGGGTGGCCGGGCTGCTGGTGGTACTGGGCTTCGTGGCACCCGTCCGCCGAGCGGTCCGGGCCGAACGCTCCCGCGTCCGGCAACTCCCGCCGGCTGGCCCTGCGCAGACCGGGCCGGCTGGTGCGGGGTTGGCCACTTCCGCGACGTCCGGCTGAGCAGGTCACCGGCGGCGGGGATACGGTCGGGGCATGGTCGAGCGCCTTGCCCGCCCCCGCGTCGGGCACATCCAGTTCCTCAACTGCCTGCCCATCTACTGGGGGCTGATGCGCTCCGGCGCCCTGCTCGACGTCGACCTGCGCAAGGACTCACCGGACCGGCTCAGCGCCCAACTCGTCGCCGGTGATCTGGACATCGGGCCGATCACCTTGGTCGAGTACCTGCGGCACGCCGACGAGCTGCTGCTCCTGCCCGACCTGGCGGTGGGCAGCGACGGACCGGTGCTGTCGGTCAACCTGGTCAGCACCCGGCCGCTGACGGACCTTGACGGCGCCCGGGTGGCGCTGGGTTCAACCTCGCGGACCGGCGTGCTGCTCGCCCAGTTGCTGCTGCGCGAGCGGTACGGGGTCCGTCCGGAGTACTTCCGGTGCCCGCCGGACCTGACCCAGATGCTGTTGGAGGCCGACGCCGCGGTGCTGATCGGCGACGTGGCGCTGCGGGCGATGTACGAGGCACCCCGACAGGGGCTGACCGTGACCGACCTGGGCCAGGCGTGGCGGGAGTGGACCGGACTGCCGATGGTCTTCGCCGTCTGGGCGGTCCGCCGTGACTTCGCCGCCGCCCATCCCGGCCTGGTCAAGGAGGTGCACGAGGCGTTCCTCCGCTCGCGTGACCTGTGCCTGGCCGAGTTGGACCAGGTTGCCGAGTCGGCGGCCCGATGGGAGCCGTTCGAGGCCAGCACGCTCGCCGACTACTTCCGTACCCTGGATTTCTCCCTCGGCGAGCGCCAGATCGCCGGCATCCGCGAGTTCGCCCGCCTCACCGCCACCCACGGCGAAACCCCGCCACTACCCGCCACCGGCCCCGCCTTCTTCACCCGCTGACCCGCGGGTGCGGCAGGCTCACGGGCTGGTGGTGAGCAGCGCCTCGGTGATCTTCTCGCAGTTCTTCATGCCGTACTCGTAGCCCTTGTTGATCGGGTACTGGAGCATCACGCCCATGGCCCAGGTGTCGCCGATCGCCAGGCAGTTGACGTGGATCTCCTGCTCGCGGGTGCGGTCGACCCAGCCGTTCTTGATGGCGATCTTCTTCGCCTCGGCGGCCGGGAACGCCTTGCGGATGCCGAAGTCGCCGGCACCGCGTACCTGGCGCATCTCGCTGAGCAGCCACTTGGTCCACTTCGGGCCGGCGGCGGTGCCCTCGGCGATGCAGTTGCCGAGGCGGGCGGTGTCCCGGGGGGAGAGTTGGGTACGGCTCCAGCCGAGATCGCTGGACACCTTGCTGTCGGTCAGCTCGCAGGTGGACAGCAGCCGCTTGATCGAGGCCGACCTGCCGATCTGGGTGTAGAGCTGCTCGGTGCGGGTGTTGTCGCTGTCCCGGATGATCCGGGTCAGGTCGTCCAGCTTCCCGTCGCTCGGGGTCTGCCCGGCGTCGGCGGTACGGCGCAGGTAGTCGGCGACGATCCAGGCCTTGATCAGGGAGGCGGTGGTGCTGGTCTCGGCCATGTTCTCCGAGCCGATGATCTCGCCGGACCGGCGGTCCAGCACGCTCCACGCGTACCAGCCGTCGATGTCCAGGTCGATCTCCCTGTCCTCGAACGGCAGCGGCTCGGGCTCCGGCGAGGGACTTGGCGACGGCGACGGCCGTACGCTGCGGTCGGTCCGGCTCCCGTCCCGGCCCGTCGGAGACTCACCCTGGCCCCACTGGGCGGCGGCGGTGGACTCGAACGGTGAACCGGGTAGCAGGCGCAGCGAGACCAGGACCAGCCCGATCAGTACGGCCGCGATCGCGATCAGCCGGAGCGGCGATGTCTCGCCGCGGCTGCGGCCGGCCATCAGAGCTTCCCGATCGGCTGCTGCGGCACCTTCAGGGCACCGCCGGGCTGTGGCGTCACCAACTGGCTGGCGACGCTGGCACAGACGTCCGCTCCGTAGTCGAGCCCGCCCTGCCTGGGGTAACGCAGCATCACCGCGAGGCTCCACTTCTCGGTCACGGCCAGGCAGTTGACGTGCCAGTTGCCGTCGTAGTTGAGCACGGTCCAGCCGTTCTTCATGCTGACCGGGCCCTGACTGGTGATCGACTCCGGCAGGCCGTCGATGATGCCCCACCGGCCGCCGCCCTCCCGGGCCTTCTGGTCCTTGGCGGCGGTGCTGCCGCGAACCTTGCTCATCTCGGTGAGCAGCCACTTCGTCCACTTGGGTCCGGCGGCGGTGCCGTCGGCGATGCAGTCGCCGAGCCGTACCGCGTCGCGCGGGGACATCTCGGTGAAGCTCCACCAGCCCTCGTAGCCCTTGACCTTGCCGGGCTTGGTGTCGGTCAGGCCGCACAGCTTGATCGCCCGCTTGACCACCGCGCCGGGCTGCCCCTTGGCCGGCAGGCGGTAGGACCCGCCCGCGGCGAAGTAGACCTGGTTGGCCCCGTCGTCGTTGCTGTCCCGGATGGCCCGGCTGGCCGCCTTCTTCATCGACGCGGGCAGCTCCTTGTCGCCGAGTTGGCGCAGGTAGTCGGCGACGATCCAGGCCTTGAGCATCGACTCGGTGGAGCTGGTCGCGGCCAGGTTCTTGGAGCCGGCGAGCTGGTCGGTCTCCCGGTCCAGCAGCGCCCAGGAGAAGAACTCGCCCTTGAAGTTCACCGAGACCTTGCCGGCGGCAAGGGTCGGCGGCGGCGGTGGCGCGGGTGTGGGCGCGGCGACGCTTTCCGGGCTGGCCTCGGCCTCGCCGGCGGAGAGCCGGGCGTAGGCGGCCGGCACCAGCATGACGCCGCCGAGCAGTACCGCCGTCGCGGCGAACACCATGGTCACGCGAGGTCGCATGAGCGGGTGAGCTCCAGATGTCGGGGCCGGGGGGACCGGCTTGCTGCCAGGACTGACCGGTGCGGATCACCTGGGCCGGGGGAAGTGGCCTGAGCTGGCGATCGTCGTCAGCCGATCGGTGTGACGGGGGAAGTCTACGTGCGGATCGGCGTTATGCCAGGACTCGACACCTGGCGACTCGCCGTGAAGGCGGGATAACGAACCGCTATGCGGTCGTTGCGAGGATTTGTCGCTGATTCGTGACCCAATTCATAGTTTCCCGCGCCACCGATGGCGACCGGGAGGTAACGGTGGGCAGTCTCGAATTTGTATGACACCCCCTGGCTTAATCAACGCCTAGCTGTAACACTGGGGGCATGTATGGCAATGACTTCCCGGGCGAGGACCCGCCCGGCGGGCTGCTCGGTGAGGTCGAGGCGGCGGAGGCGGCGTTGCGCGCGGCCGCGGCACGCGACCGTGGCGCCGCCGAGCCGGGTGGCGACCTGGCCGCCTACTTCGCCGAGGTCGTCGACGCGGACCAGAAGATCGAGCCCCGCGACTGGATGCCGGAGGCGTACCGGCGCACGTTGATCCGGCAGATCGCGCAGCACGCCCACTCCGAGATCATCGGCATGCAGCCGGAGGGCAACTGGATCAGCCGCGCACCGTCGCTCAAGCGCAAGGCGATCCTGCTGGCCAAGGTGCAGGACGAGGCCGGTCACGGCCTCTACCTCTACGCCGCCGCCGAGACCCTCGGCGTCAGCCGGGACGAGCTGGTCGACCTGCTGCTCAGCGGCCGGCAGAAGTACAGCTCGATCTTCAACTACCCCACCCTGAGCTGGGCCGACGTCGGAGCGATCGGCTGGCTCGTGGACGGCGCCGCGATCGTCAACCAGGTCCCGCTGTGCCGCTGCTCCTACGGCCCGTACGCCCGCGCCATGATCCGGGTCTGCAAGGAGGAGTCGTTCCACCAGCGCCAGGGCTACGAGATCCTGCACACCCTGGCGCACGGCACCCCGGCGCAGAAGGCGATGGCCCAGGACTCCGTGGACCGCTGGTGGTACCCGTCGCTGGCGATGTTCGGCCCGCCCGACGGCGACTCCACCCACTCCGCTCAGTCGATGGCCTGGAAGATCAAGCGGTTCTCCAACGACGAGCTGCGCCAGCGCTTCGTGGACATGTGCGTCGGTCAGGCCGAGGCGCTCGGGCTCCGCATTCCCGACCCGGAGCTGCGCTGGAACGACGAGCGCCAGGCGTACGACTTCACCGAGCCCGACTACGACGAGCTGATGCGGGTGATCAAGGGCAACGGGCCGTGCAACCGGCAGCGGATGGAGCACCGGCGTCGTGCGCACAGCGAGGGCGCCTGGGTGCGCGAGGCGGCCGCCGCGTACGCCGCCAAGCGTGCGGTGAAGGAAAAGGAGAAGGTGGCAGCGTGAGCCGGCAACACACCCCGCTCTGGGAGGTCTTCGTCCGGGCCCGGCGCGGGCTGGCGCACACCCACGTCGGCAGCCTGCACGCGCCCGACGCGGAACTGGCCCTGCGCAACGCCCGTGACCTCTACACCCGACGTCAGGAGGGGGTGTCGATCTGGGTGGTGCCGGCGAGCGCCATCACCGCGTCCAGCCCCGACGAGAAGGACGCCTTCTTCGACCCGGCCGCCGACAAGGTCTACCGCCATCCCACCTTCTACGAGGTCCCAGACGGGGTGGCGCACCTGTGAGCGCGAGGAGTGAGCCGGGTTTGCGAGCCCCGCAGTCCCGAACGGATATCGCCCTGTGAGCGCGAGGAGTGAGCCGGGTTTGCGAGCCCCGCAGTCGCGAACGGATATCGCCCTGTGAGCGTGAACTTCGCCCTCGCCCTCGCCCTCGGCGACGACGCGCTCATCGCGGCGCAGCGGTTGGCCGAGTGGAGCACCCGGGCACCGGAGATGGAGGAGGACATCGCGCTGTCCAACATCGCCCTGGACCAGCTCGGTGCCGCCCGCCTCCTGCTGTCGTACGCGGGTGAACTGGAGGGCGCCGGCCGGGACGAGGACGCGTTGGCGTACCTGCGCGACGACCGGGAGTTCCGCAACTGCCTGCTGGTCGAGCTGCCCAACGGTGACTTCGCGGTGACCATGGCGAAACTGCTCGTGCTGGCGGCCTACCAGGTGCCGCTCTACACCGCCCTGGCCGGCTGCCCGGACGAGCGGCTGGCCGCCGTCGGAGCCAAGGCCCGCAAGGAGTCCGCCTACCACCTGGACCACGCCGCGCTGTGGGTGAAGCGGCTCGGTGACGGGACCGAGGAGTCACACCGGCGGATGCAGGCCGGCGTCGACCAGATCTGGCCGTACGCCGACGAGCTGTTCGCGGCGTGGCCGGACGCGCCGGTCGACCCGGCGACCCTGCGACCCGACTTCGACGACACGGTGACCGCGGTGCTCGCCGAGGCGACCCTCACCGTCCCCGAGGTCGGCTGGACGCCGGCCGGTGGACGCGACGGCGTGCACACCGAACACCTGTCGTACCTGCTCGCGGAGATGCAGGTGCTGCACCGCGCCCATCCCGGGGCCCGCTGGTGAGCCGATGAGCCGGGCGCGGGAGGCTGTGGCGGCGGTGGTGGATCCGGAGATCCGGGTGGTCACCATCGACGATCTCGGCATCCTGCGGTCGGTGCTGGAGGACCCGGCCACCGGTCGGGTGGTTGTGACGATCACTCCCACCTACACCGGCTGCCCCGCGATGGACGTCATCCGCGCCGACATCCGGCGCGCGCTTGCCGCCGCCGGTCATCCCGACGCCGAGGTGCGTACGGTGCACAGCCCGGCCTGGAGCACCGACTGGATCAGCGACGTCGGGCGGGCCAAGCTGGCCGCCGCCGGCATCGCCCCACCCGCTCCGGTCCGGCGCGACGGCGTCGTTCCGCTCACCCTGACGGTGCGCTGCCCACGTTGCGGCTCGCCGGAGACCGAGCAGCTCAGCCGCTTCGGCTCCACCGCCTGCAAGGCGCTGTGGCGCTGCCGCTCCTGCTCCGAACCCTTCGACCAGGTGAAGGCCCTGTGACTGTCACCATCACGCGCCCGGTCCGCCGCCGACCGGTATTCCACCCGCTGCCCGTCGTCGCCGTGGACCGGCTCACCGCCGATGCCGTCGCGATCACCTTCGCGGTACCGGAGGAACTGCGCGAGACCTTCGCGTTCCGCGCCGGCCAGCACCTGACCGTACGCCTGCCGGCCGCCGCCGTCGCCCCGGACGGTGACGGCGGCGGGGACGTGCGCCGTTCGTACTCGATCTGCTCCACCCCGGCGGAGCTGGCCCGGCACGGGCGGTTGCGGATCGGCGTGCGGGAGATTCCGGGCGGGGCCTTCTCCGGCTACGCCTGCGGGGCGCTGCGGCACGGCGACACCATCGAGGTGTTGCCGCCGCTGGGGCACTTCACCACGGCCTTCGCACCGGACCGGGCTCGCCGCTACGGCGCGGTGGTCGCCGGCTCGGGCATCACCCCGGTGCTGTCGCTGGTCGCCACCGCGCTGGCCGTCGAACCGGCCAGCACCTTCACGCTGGTGTACGGCAACCGCACCGCCGGCAGCGTGATGTTCGCCGAGGAGCTGGCCGACCTGAAGGACCGCTACCCGACCCGGCTGCACCTGGTGCACGTGCTCTCCCGCGAACAGGGCGATTCGCCGCTGCTGTCGGGCCGGATCGACGCGGAGCGGCTCGGCCGGCTGCTGGAGACCATCGTGCCCGGTGAGGCGATCGAGGAGTGGTTCCTCTGCGGCCCGTACGGGCTGGTGGTCGATGCTCGTGCGGTGCTGACCGAGCGGGGTGTCGCGGAGTCGGCGGTGCACACCGAGCTGTTCCACGTCGACGCGCCGCCCGAGCCGGTACGCCGCAGCGACGACGCGTCCGGCGGCACCGACGTGACGATCACGCTCGACGGACGTTCGTCGAGCTTCACCATGCGCCGCGACGAACGGGTGCTCGACGCGGCGTTGAAGGTCCGCGGCGAGCTGCCGTACGCCTGCAAGGGTGGGGTCTGCTCGACCTGCCGGGCGAAGGTCGTCTCCGGCGAGGTCGAGATGGCCTGCAACTACGCCCTGGAGCCCGACGAGGTGGCCGCCGGCTACGTGCTGACCTGCCAGTCCAGCCCGCTCACCGACACCCTCACCATCGACTACGACGCGTGAGGCGTCGGGCGTTCGGGGTTCACGCGACGAGGCTGGAGCCGGTTTTCCAATAGTTTTGCGCTATCCTTCCTCGCAAGGAATGGTCTAAACCGATCGGAAACCGAGATGACTGGGCATGAGTACGAGGAGGCGCTGGCTCGAATTCTCGCTGGTGAGACGGCCGCAGCTCTGGAGTCCAGAACCCTGGACTTCAAGCGGCAGGGAAGATCTCGCGACGACACCCTCCGGGACTTGGCCGCAGCGGCTGCCTGCTTCGCGAACGGGATCGGCGGAACGCTCGTGGTCGGCGTGCACGACAGGATCGCTGGTGTCGACGCCCTCGCGGGTACTGACCTGGATCCGATTCGTGTGGTGCAGCGAATCTATGAGCTGACCCAACCAGCCCTGACCGTCTTCAGCGAGGCGATCGAGGTCTCCGACACACGGCTGCTGCTCATCACCGTGCCCCGAAGTCCCGACATCCATCAGGTCGACCAGCGTGCCACGCATCGGGTGGGCACCTCGTGCCTTCCGATGACCGCTACCCAGATCGCGTCCGCCTTGGCTGACCGTCGCAACGACGACTGGTCTGCCGGCGACACCGACCTAGCCCGCGCCGAGGTGTCCCCCGTCGCCTTGGATATCGCCCGTACGCTGCTGCGCCGCAGCTCCGATCCGGTTCGTCGGCGATACGCGGCGGAAAGCGACGGAGACCTGCTACGAATTCTGGGAGTAGTGAACGAGGCTGGCCGGCTAAACCGAGCCGGGCTGCTGCTGTTCGCCGAAGAGGACGGCGGACCAGGCAACGGCTCACATCTTGTGGTCTACCAGTTCCGCAAGACCCCGGCGGGCGAACCGACAGTCGTGCATCGCATCACTGGACCGCTCCTGCCTGCCCTGGTGCGGATACTCGAACTCATCGATGCGCGGGTGGACAAGACCCCGGTCAATCTGCCGGGCGGGCAGCAGGTGCAACTAGCTGACCTGCCTGAGGCGGCGGTACGGGAAGCTGTGGTCAACGCCCTTGTGCATCGTGACTATCGTCTGGCTGGTCCAGTGCAGATCGAGCACGCGCCCACTCGCCTGGTGGTGGCATCTCCCGGGCCGCTGGTCTTCGGTGTGACAGTGGAGAACATCCTGACCACCACCTCCAGACCTCGAAATCCGCTACTTGCCGGCGCTGTCCGGACGTTGGGTCTCGCCGAGGAAGCCGGTGTCGGCGTAGATCGGATGTATCGGGAGATGGTCCGGGTGGGCCATCAGCCACCTCGATACCTGGAAGAGCCGGACAGGGTCACCGTGACGTTGCTGGGCGGCGCACCGAACCGGCATCTCGCGCGTTATGTCGCGGCGCTGCCGGAAACCGAGCAGGACGACGCGGACACCTTGCTGATCCTCTATCACTTGTTGACTCATCGTGTCCTCTCCGCCGTCGACGCCGTTCCTCTGTTGCAGAAGGATGTCGTTGAGGCGCAGGAGGTTCTGCTGCGACTCAGTACGGAGCCGGTCGCGATGCTCGAGTCGACCCGGGAGACGGCCAGACGTAGACACCCCAACTATCGGTTACGAGGTTCAGCGCTGAGTGCATTGGGCCCGGCGGTCCGGTACCACCGCGGACACCGGGACGACGCGGAGCGCAAAGTGATCGAACTGTTGCAGGCCGCAGGGCAAGTCAATGCCCGGATGGTGCGAGTGGCGCTCGACCTGGATGCGCAGGCCACATCGCGTCTACTTGGTGGCCTCGTCGACGAAGGAGTGCTCGCCAGAATCTCCGAGTCACGGCGTGGTCCCTCGGTCACCTACGGACCTGGACCGAAGTTGTCGCCACGGGGTCGACGCCAGCCGCGCAAGAGCCCGACGAGTGAGGGAGATCCACTGTTCTGAGCTGTTCGCTGGCTGTGGGTCAGATCCCAGCAGGGCCCGGTTGTCGCTGATCAGGCTCGGCGTACCCTCGGAGATGTGACGGTGAACCGGGAGATCGACGACATCCTGCAGCGCGGTGCGGACGGCGGGCGGATCACGCCCGAGGAGGCCCTGCTGCTCTACACCGACGCCCCGTTCCACGCCCTCGGTGAGGCGGCGGACGCGGTCCGTCGGCGGCGGTACCCGGACAACATCGTCACGTACCTGATCGACCGCAACATCAACTACACGAACGTCTGCGTGACGGCGTGCAAGTTCTGTGCGTTCTACCGGGCGCCGAAGCACAAGGAAGGGTGGACCCACCCGACCGAGGAGATCCTGCGTCGCTGCGGCGAGGCGGTCGAGCTGGGCGCCACCCAGGTCATGCTCCAGGGCGGCCACCACCCGGACTACGGCGTGGAGTACTACGAGGAGCTGTTCTCCTCGGTCAAGCAGGCGTACCCGCAGCTCGCGATCCACTCGATCGGCCCGAGCGAGATCCTGCACATGGCCAAGGTCTCCGGGGTCAGCCTGGACGAGGCGATCGCCCGGATCAAGGCCGCCGGGCTCGACTCGATCGCCGGTGCCGGTGCCGAGATGCTGCCGCAGCGACCCCGCAAGGCGATCGCGCCGCTCAAGGAGTCGGGCGAGCGCTGGCTGGAGGTCATGGAACTCGCGCACCGGCAGGGTGTCGAGTCGACCGCGACGATGATGATGGGGACCGGTGAGACCGCCGCCGAGCGGATCGAGCACCTGCGGATGATCCGCGACGTGCAGGACCGTACGCGCGGCTTCCGGGCCTTCATCCCGTGGACGTACCAGCCGGAGAACAACCACCTCAAGGGCCGCACCCAGGCGACGACCCTGGAATACCTGCGGCTGGTGGCGGTGTCCCGGCTGTTCTTCGAGACCGTGCCGCACCTGCAGGCGTCCTGGCTGACCACCGGCAAGGACGTCGGTCAACTGGCGTTGCACATGGGCGTCGACGACCTCGGCTCGATCATGTTGGAGGAGAACGTCATCTCCTCGGCGGGCGCCCGGCACCGGTCCAACCTGCACGAGCTGATCGGGATGATCCGTTCCGCCGACCGGATCCCGGCCCAGCGCGACACGCTCTACAACAGACTGGCCGTGCACCACACGCCCGACGACGACCCGAGCGACGACCGGGTGGTCTCGCACTTCTCGTCGATCGCCCTGCCCGGCGGCGGTGCCGGCCGATCGCTGCCCCTGGTCGACGCACGCTGACCGACACCCCATCCCGATCCGCGGAGCGAACGCCGGCCGGCGACCTGGACCGTCGCACACCGTCACCGTGAGTCCCGAGTAGCGGCTCCCGGGTCGCCCCGTGCAGCGGCGTGCCGCGAGTTGCGGTGTCTTGGGTCTTCCCGGCGGCGGGAGGGTACGAGTTGCGGCATCCCGGGCCCTCGTCGCGGCGGGCGGCGTCGTTGGGTGGTGGGGTGGCGGCGGGCGAGAGATCACTAAGTGTCACTGGGTTTCGGGCGCTGGGTGACAGGGGTGGCTCGATCGGTTGTCAGCCGAACGGCTCGCGTGGATCATCCGTCCGGTTCGAAGCGCCAGGCCGCCACGGCCAGGTGCGGGGGCGCGAGCAGGTAGCAAGACCCATCAATCCGGACAATCCTTAAGTTGCCATTAGCTGAGCAGCTTGTGACTGGTGTGATCCAGGGTGGCGCGGGTGATCGCTGACCGCTAACGTCCCCGCCCGTACGCTTCCTTCACCCCACGGGGAGACACCTTCATGATTTTCCGCAACCGGGCTGCCGCGTACCTGGGAGCCGGTGCCGCCGGCGTCCTCGCGGCCGGCGCCTTCGCCGCCCCGGCTCTGGCGGACGACAGCGCGGACCTCGCCATCAAGGCGACCGGCACCACGATCGCGGTCGGTGCGCCGGGCAAGGACGCCAGCGTCTCGCTGCTGAACAAGAGCAAGGTCGACGCCAAGAACGTGCTCGTCGCCCTCGACGTCAGCAAGCTGAAGACCGATCTCGTCGACATCGACGAGACCGGCTGCAACCCGCGCGAGGACGGCTGGATCCTCTGTGGCATCGAGGGTGACACCATCCGTGCCGGTGAGGACGTCGACTGGTTCTTCCCGTTGACCCGCAAGGGCAAGGAGGTCGGTCCGGCCGGCTCCATCACCGCCGTGATCCTGCACGGCGGCGAGGACCCGGACGAGTCCGACAACGTGGTGACCGTCGACGTCAAGGTCGAGGGCACCGGGCCGGACCTGACCGTCGTCGCCGACGATGTCCGCAAGGCCGTCAAGGTCGAGGGTGGCACGATCACCGAGGTCGGCGACCTGTACGCGGGCAACACCGGCCAGCTCATCTACGGCGCCTTCAACCAGGGTGACCAGGCCGCCCGCGGTCTGCGCATCGAGGTGCAGCTGCCCAAGGGCGCGACCTTCGCGGAGAAGGAGCCGGACTGCACCTACAACGCCGCGATGACCTCGCTGACCTGCGAGTACGACAAGGCCGTTCTCATCCCGGCCGCGCAGGACACCGACGGTGACGACCTCTTCTCCGGCGCCCGCTTCTACAACCTGGTGAAGGTCGCCGACGGTGTGAAGCCGAGCAGCCTCACCGGTGGCAAGGTCACCATCGACTCGCTGTCGGTGCAGGAGGCCCCCAGCATCCTCCGGTCCGCCGCCACCTCGGCGCTGCCGGAGAACGCCACGGGCGTCGCGGGTAACGACGTCGACCCGAGCGACAACACCGACGACTTCGCGGTGGTCGTGGCCGCCAAGGGTGGCTCCGGTGGTGGCGACAACGGTGACGGTGGCGGCCTGCCGGTCACCGGTGTGCAGGTCGGTCTGATCGGTGGCGTCGGCGCGGGTGTGCTGGCCGCCGGTGTGGCCATGTTCCTGGTTGCCCGCCGTCGCCGGGTGGTCCTGGTGACCCCGGGTGACGAGAAGACGAACGCCTGAGGTTCGTCCTCTATCGGCCCGCGCGGGCCGTTCACATAACGCACGGCAGTGAGGGCGGGATGGGTGACCATCCCGCCCTCACTGTGTCGGCTCGACCCTGTCCGGGCCGTCGCCCGTCGGGCTGGCAGAGTGGAGGGGTGAGCCGTACCCCGCAGGGCCAGCGCGCCAGCCTGGACAAGCAGCCGCACGAGGTCGCCGCGATGTTCGACGGTGTCGCGGCCCGTTACGACCTGACCAACACCGTCCTCTCCTTCGGCCAGGACCGGTTCTGGCGGCGGGCCACCCGGGCGGCGCTCGACCTGCGACCGGGCGACCGGGTGCTGGACGTCGGCGCGGGCACCGGTGTCTCCACCGAGGAACTCGCCCACTCCGGGGCGTACGCGGTCGGGGCCGACCTGTCCCTCGGCATGCTGTACGCCGGCAAGCGCACCCGGCCGCAGGTGCCGTTGCTGGCCGGGGACGCCCTGCGGCTGCCCTTCGCCGACGCCAGCTTCGACGCGGTGACCATCTCCTTCGCGTTGCGCAACGTCAACGACACCGACGCCGCCCTGGCCGAGCTGGCCCGGGTGACCCGTCCGGGGGGCCGGCTGGTGGTCTGCGAGTTCAGCACCCCGGTCAATCCCGCGTTCCGCACCGTCTATCTGTCGTACCTGATGCGCTCCCTGCCGGCCGTGGCCCGGACGGTCTCCAGCAACCCCGACGCGTACGTCTATCTCGCCGAGTCGATCCGGGCCTGGCCGGACCAGCCGGCGCTGGCGGCGCGGGTGGCTGCCGCGGGCTGGGGTCGGGTGGCGTGGCGCAACCTGACCGGCGGCGTGGTGGCGCTGCACCGCGCCGTGCGCACCTGAGCCCGGCGCTCGCCGCGCCGCCCCCCGTGGACATGAGCCCGGTGCCCCTCGCGGGTCGACGCGGCAGCAGCACTGTCATTTAGGGGAATAAGGCGATTTTGTCGGGTTTGCCGCTTAGGCTGGCCGGCATGACGGATCCGAAGAACGTGGCCATCGGGGATGCCGCGGAGCTGGTCGAACAGCTCAGGGGTCTGGCCGGCGCGGATCCCGCCGACGTCCGCCAGGTGGTGACCGAGGTGCTCGCGGCCCTGGACCGGGCCGCCGGTGGCGCCCTGCGCGAGCAGCTGCCGGAGACCATCCGAGCCGGCCTGGACGGCGCCAACCCGGCCCGGCACTGAGGGGGCTGCCGGCCCCCAGATCGTTCCAGCAGGTTAGGCCTACCTAACAAGGCGAGCTTACGGCGCCGGTCATAGACTCGACCCCGCTGGCTTGTGAAGCATTTCACGAGCAGGGCGGGGAGGAGGCGCTAATGACCGCGGTGGAGAACGACGCCGACGTGATCGTCGTGGGCGCCGGTCCCGGTGGTTCGGCGACCGCGTACCACCTGGCTCGGCACGGCGTACGCGTGCTGCTGCTGGAGAAGACCGAGTTCCCCCGGGAGAAGGTCTGCGGCGACGGGCTGACCCCGCGCGCGGTGCGGCAGTTGATCCGGATGGGGGTGGACACCTCCCCGGAGGCCGGCTGGCTGCACAACCGTGGCCTGCGGGTGATCGGCGGCGGTGTCCGACTGGAACTGGACTGGCCGGATCTGGCCAGCTTCCCGAACTACGGTCTGGTGCGCACCCGACTCGACTTCGACGACCTGCTCGCCCAGCGCGCGGTGTCGGCCGGCGCCAAGCTGCGGACCAGCGTGAACGTCATCGGCCCGGTGCTCGACGGCGACGGCCGGGTGATCGGGGTGCAGGGTGAGGACGGGCCGGACAAGGCACCCGTCACCTTCCACGCTCCGCTGGTGGTGGCCGCGGACGGCGTCTCGGGCCGGTTCCCGCTCGCCCTCGGGCTGGCCAAGCGGGAGGACCGCCCGATCGGTGTCGCCGTGCGGCGCTACTACCGCTCCGCGGCCCGTCACGACGACGACTACCTGGAGTCCTGGCTGGAACTGCGGGCCAAGGGCACGAACGAACTGTTGCCCGGGTACGGCTGGATCTTCGGTCTCGGTGACGGCCGGGTCAACGTGGGGCTCGGCATCCTCAACTCGTCCTCGGCCTTCGGCAAGACGAACTACCGGCGGCTGCTCACCGACTGGCTGGCCAACACGCCGCCGGAGTGGGGGATGACCGACGAGACCAACGCCGAGGGCTCGATCCTCGGTGCCGCCCTGCCGATGGGGTTCAACCGGGTGCCGCACTACACCCGGGGGGTCATGCTCGTCGGCGACTCGGGCGGCATGGTCAATCCGTTCAACGGAGAGGGCATCGCGTACGCCATGGAGTCCGGCGAGCTGGCCGCGGAGGTCGCGGTCCAGGCGCTCGCCCGGCCGGCCGGCGCGGAGCGGGAGCGGGCCCTGATGGCGTACTCGCAGGAGTTGAAGACCCGGTTCGGCGGCTACTACCGGCTGGGCGGGATCTTCGTGAAGTTGATCGGCCGGCCGGAGATCATGCGGGTGGCCACCAAGCACGGCATGCCCCATCCCACGCTCATGCGCTTCGTGCTCAAGCTGCTGGCCAACCTCACCGACCCGCGTGGCGGTGACGCGATGGACCGGGTGATCAATGCGATGACCCGGGTTGCGCCGGCCGTGTAGGGGCGCGGAGCAGGCAATGTCCACCCCCGCCGAAGGGCGCGGGGTGGGATGTGAATAGTGTGAATTTCGCCAACCACCGAGGGCAGGGAAGGACGAGCAGGAGAAGAAATGTCGCTCTCGCCTTACGTACCCATCATCGGGCTGTTCGCCCTCGCCGCGGGTTTCGCGCTGTTCTCGATAGCCGCCGCCCGGTTCGCCGGCCCCCACCGCTACAACAAGGCCAAGCTGGAAGCCTACGAGTGTGGGATCGAGCCTAGCCCGCAGCCGATCGGCGGTAGCCGGTTTCCGGTCAAGTTCTACCTGACGGCGATGCTCTTCATCGTCTTCGACGTGGAGATGATCTTCCTGTACCCGTGGGCTGTCTCCTTCGACATCCTGCCGGTCTTCGGGTTCGTCGCCATGTTGGTGTTCATCGGTGCCGTCTTCGTCGCGTACGCCTACGAGTGGCGACGCGGCGGCCTGGACTGGGACTGAGGGAGGAACCGCTATGGGTATCGAGGAGAAACTCCCCGCCGGCGTCCTGCTCACCTCGGTGGAGAAGCTGGTCAACTGGTCGCGCAAGTCGTCGGTCTGGGGCGCCACGTTCGGCCTGGCCTGCTGCGCGATCGAGATGATGGCCGCCGGTGGTCCGCACTACGACATGGGCCGTTGGGGCATGGAGGTCTTCCGGGCCTCGCCCCGGCAGGCGGACCTGATGATCGTCGCCGGCCGGGTGAGCCAGAAGATGGCCCCGGTGCTGCGCCAGATCTACGACCAGATGGCGGAGCCTCGCTGGGTGCTCTCCATGGGCGTCTGCGCCAGCAGCGGCGGCATGTTCAACAACTACGCCATCGTGCAGGGCGTCGACCACGTCGTACCGGTCGACATGTACCTCCCGGGCTGCCCGCCCCGGCCGGAGATGCTGATCGACGCGATCCTCAAGCTGCGCGAGAAGATCGGCCACGAGCCACTCGGCCCGAACGGTCGCAAGATGCTTGCCGCCCGCGAGGCACGCGGTGACGTGCCGGTGGTGCCGTACGGCTCGATGCCGTCGTCGTACCGCAGCGACAAGGCCCGGCGGGCCGAGTGGACGAAGGCCGTCCGCGAGGGCCGCGAGGAGCAGCTGCGGATCGAGAACTGGATGAAGGCCCAGAACCACCTCCAGCCGTACCGGGGGATCAAGTGACTGACGACAAGCCCAGCACCGGCGGCGTGCCGGTCCCGGTGACGCCGGCCGGAGCGACGAGTGGCGCACCGGCCGAGTTCCCGCCGGCCGCGCCGGCCGGCCGGGGCATGTTCGGCAACCAGGGCAGTGGCGACGTCTCCGGGTTCGGCGGACTGGTCCGGCCGCACCGCACGGTCGAGGATTCACCGCGGCCGTACGGCGGCTACTTCGACGAGGTCCGGGACGCGCTGGAGGAGGCGTACCCGGCGTTCGGCGAGGCGATCGAGAAGGTCGTGGTCGACCGGGGCGAGCTGACCCTGCACATCCGCCCCGAGCGGATCGCCGAGGTCTGCCAGGTGATGCGGGACGATCCGGCGCTGCGCTTCGAGCTGTGCTCGTCGGTGTCCGGCGTGGACTACCTGGGTGCCGACGCCCGCCGACTGCACGTCGTCTACCAGCTCACCTCGATGACCTACCGTCGGCAGGTCCGGCTGGAGGCCGCCGTCAGCGCCGAGGAACCACACCTGCCCAGCGTCACCGCGGTCTACCCCACCGCTGACTGGCAGGAGCGGGAGACGTACGACATGTTCGGCGTCATCTTCGACGGCCACCCGGCGCTGACCCGGATCCTCATGCCGGACGACTGGGAGGGTCACCCGCAGCGCAAGGACTACCCCCTCGGCGGCGTGCCCGTGGAGTACAAGGGCGCCGAGATCCCGCCGCCCGACAAGCGGAGGTCTTACCAATGACCGCGTCCAACTACGCCACCGAACGCGAGACCACTGAGGGCCGCGTCTTCAACGTCACCGGCGGGGACTGGGACGACGTGGTGTCGGGGGTCGACCCGATCAACGAGGGTCGCATCGTCGTCAACATGGGCCCGCAGCACCCGTCCACGCACGGCGTGCTCCGGCTGATCCTGGAGCTGGAGGGCGAGACGGTCCGGGAGGCCCGCTCGGTCGTCGGCTACCTGCACACCGGCATCGAGAAGAACCTGGAGTACCGCAACTGGGTCCAGGGTTCGACGTTCGTGACCCGGATGGACTACCTCTCGCCGATCTTCAACGAGACGGCGTACTCGCTGGCCGTCGAGAAGCTGCTCGGTATCGAGGAGCAGATCACCGAGCGGGCCACCACCATCCGGGTGCTCATGATGGAGCTGAACCGGATCTCCTCGCACCTGGTCTGGGTGGCCACCACGGCGATGGAGCTCGGCGCGATCAACATGATGCTCTACGGCTTCCGGGAGCGCGAGTACATCCTGGAGATCTTCGAGCTGATCACCGGGCTGCGGATGAACCACGCGTACGTCCGGCCGGGCGGTGTCGCCCAGGACGTGCCGGACGAGGCGATCGTCAAGATCCGCGACTTCCTCACGCTGATGCCGAAGCGCCTCAAGGAGTACGAGGACCTGCTCTCCGGCCAGCCGATCTGGCTGGAGCGGACGCAGAACGTGGCGGTGCTCGACGTGACCGGCTGCCTGGCGCTCGGTGTCACCGGCCCGGTGCTCCGCTCCGCCGGCCTGGCCTGGGACCTGCGCAAGACCATGCCGTACTGCGGCTACGAGACGTACGAGTTCGATGTGCCGACCCACCCCGACGGCGACGTCTGGGGCCGTTATCTGGTCCGGCTGGCCGAGATCCGCGAGTCGTTGAAGCTTGTCGAGCAGGCGCTGGACCGGCTCAAGCCCGGGCCGGTGATGGTGGCCGACAAGAAGATCGCCTGGCCGGCGCAGCTGGCCATCGGCGTCGACGGCATGGGCAACTCGCTGGAGCACGTCGCGAAAATTATGGGCCAGTCGATGGAGTCCCTGATCCACCACTTCAAGTTGGTGACGGAGGGCTTCCGGGTGCCGCCGGGTCAGGTGTACGTCGCGGTCGAGTCGCCGCGTGGCGAGCTGGGCGTGCACGCGGTCTCCGACGGCGGGACCCGGCCGTACCGGGTGCACTACCGGGAGCCGAGTTTCGTCAACCTCCAGGCCCTGCCGGCGATGGCCGAGGGTGGCCTGATCGCCGACGTGATCGCCGGCGGCGCCTCGCTGGACCCGGTGATGGGTGGGTGTGACCGGTGAGCGCGAGGAGTGAGCTTGCGAGCCCCATCCGCCCGCGCGAGGAGAGAGCGGAGCGAGCCCCGCAGTCGCGGGCAGACGCCGGTGCAGTCGCGAACGGAAGGCGACGCTGATGACTGTCTTCACTGACGAGACGCGGACCAGGGCACGGGAGATCATCGCCCGCTACCCGGCGGACCGGTCCCGCTCGGCCCTGTTGCCGCTGCTGCACCTGGTGCAGGCCGAGGAGGGCTACGTCTCCCCGGCCGGCGTGGCGTTCTGCGCCGAGGTGCTCGGCCTCAACAAGGCCCAGGTCGGTGCGGTGGCCAGCTTCTACACCATGTACAAGCGTCGGCCGACCGGCGACTGGCTGGTCAGCGTCTGCACCAACACCATGTGCAACGTGCTCGGTGGCCAGGAGGTCTACGACACCCTCGCCGAGCACCTGGGTGTCGGGCACGACGAGACCACCGCCGACGGCAAGGTCACCCTGGAACACGCCGAGTGTCTGGCCGCCTGCGACTACGGCCCGGTGATGACCGTCAACTACGACTTCTTCGACGGCGTCGACCCGCAGACCGCGGTCGGGGTGGTCGACGAGCTGCGCGCCGGTGGCCGGCCCACGCCGAGCCGTGGTGCCCGCCTCTGCACCCTGAAGGAGATGGCGGTCCAGCTCGCCGGCTTCGCCGACGAGCGGGAGGGTGCCGTCGCCGACGGGGTGCCGGGCGAGCCGACACTGCGCGGTCTGCGGCTGGCCCAGCAGCACGGCATCTCGGCACCGGGCTTCGACCCGAACACCCCGATCCGCAGCGGCAAGGCGGGCGACAAGCCGGCACCGGCCACCCCGGCGAAGGCCGCACCGACCGGCAGCACCGCACCCGACGTTCCGGCGCCGGACCGCAAGTCGCCGCAGGTGCGTACCGCCGAGACCCGGCAGCCGGACGCGAAGACCGCCGTCCCGGACGCGCCCGGCACCAAGGCCCCGTCGACGGGCAGCCGCCCGCGGCGGGCGACGCCCGGGCCGCGGAGGCCGCGGGGGCGGCGGCCAACAGGCCGGCGGGCGACGGCAAGCCGGCCGGTGACGACACCGGGGCGCAGGAGCGCAACCTCAGGGAAGCGGAATCCAACGGCGGTGGCCAGGGTTCCGCACACGACAAGGGGGCTCAGAAGTGACCACGCCCGCGCCGCAGACCCTGGCCAAGTTGACGCCCGTGCTGACCAAGCGCTGGCTGTCTCCGGACGCCTGGCGGATCGACACCTACGAGAAGCTGGACGGCTACGCGGCGCTGCGTAAGGCGATCAAGGCGCACCCGGACGACCTGATCCAGCTGGTGAAGGACTCCGGGCTGCGCGGTCGCGGCGGCGCCGGCTTCCCCACCGGTCTCAAGTGGGGCTTCATTCCGCAGGGTGACGGCAAGCCGCACTACCTCGTGGTCAACGCCGATGAGGGCGAGCCCGGCACCTGCAAGGACCTGCCGCTGATGACCCACGACCCGCACTCGCTCGTCGAGGGCGTCATCATCGCCTCGTACGCGATCCGGGCCAACCGGGCCTACATCTACATCCGGGGCGAGGCCGTGCACGCCGCCCGCCGGCTGCGCAACGCGGTGAACGAGGCGTACGCCAAGGGTTACCTGGGCCGCGACATTCTCGGCTCGGGATTCGACCTGGACCTGGTGGTGCACTCGGGTGCCGGCGCGTACATCTGCGGTGAGGAGACGGCGCTGCTGGACTCCCTGGAGGGCTTCCGGGGCCAGCCCCGGCTGCGCCCGCCGTTCCCGGCCACCCACGGCCTGTACGCGAGCCCCACCGTGGTCAACAACGTCGGCACCATCGCCAGCGTGCCGTACATCGTGCTGGGCGGCGCGGACTGGTGGAAGTCGATGGGCACGGAGAAGTCCGCCGGCCCGATGATCTACTCGCTCTCCGGCCGGATCGCCAACCCCGGTCAGTACGAGTGCGGCCTCGGCATCACGCTGCGCGAGCTGATCGAGCTGGCCGGCGGAATGCAGCCGGGCCACAACCTGAAGTTCTGGACCCCGGGCGGGTCGTCGACCCCACTGCTCACCGCCGAGCACCTGGACGTGCCGCTGGACTTCGAGGGGGTGGCCGCGGCCGGCTCGATCCTCGGCACCACGGCCACGCAGATCTTCTCCGACCAGGACTGCCCGGTCTACGCGACCTACCGGTGGCTGGAGTTCTACCACCACGAGTCGTGCGGCAAGTGCACCCCGTGCCGGGAGGGCAACTACTGGATGGTGCGGGTCTACCGGCGCATCCTGGCCGGCCAGGGCACCCAGGACGACCTGGACACCCTGCTCGACACCTGCGACAACATCCTCGGCCGCTCGTTCTGCGGTCTGGGTGACGGCGCCACCAGCCCGGTGACCTCGTCGCTGAAGTACTTCAAGCAGGACTACCTCGACTACATCGAGGGACGGACCGCGCCGAAGTTGTCCGACAAGCAGTTGGTGGGAGCCCACTGATGCGAGTGCGAGGAGTGAGCGGAGCGAGCCCCGCAGCCGCGAGCGAAAGGCGAGCACTGTGACGGACGTTGCCAAGCCGACCGAGACGGTCACCCTCACCATCGACGGCGTCGAGGTCACCGCCCCGAAGGGGGCGCTGCTGATCCGGGTCGCCGAGCAGATGGGCACCGAGATCCCCCGGTTCTGCGACCACCCGCTGCTGGCCCCGGCCGGTGCCTGCCGGCAGTGCCTGGTGGAGGTGGAGGGGCAGCGCAAGCCCGTCGCCTCCTGCACCCAGACCGTCGCCGACGGCATGGTGGTCCGTACCCAGCTCACCTCTCCGGTCGCCAAGAAGGCGCAGGAGGGGATCATGGAGCTGCTGCTGGTCAACCACCCGCTCGACTGCCCGATGTGCGACAAGGGCGGCGAGTGCCCACTGCAGAATCAGGCGATGTCGACCGGTCGCACCGACTCGCGGTTCCACGAGCACAAGCGGGAGTATCCGAAGCCGCTGCCGATCAGCACCCAGGTGCTGCTCGACCGGGAGCGGTGCGTGCTCTGCCAGCGGTGCACCCGCTTCTCCGAGGAGATCGCGGGTGACAAGTTCATCGACCTGATGAACCGCTCCTCCGCCGAGGAGATCAACATCTACCGGGACGAGGACTACGGCACCGAGGGCGAGGACGGCGACGTCCCGTTCAACTCGTACTTCTCCGGTAACACCGTGCAGATCTGCCCGGTCGGCGCGCTCACCGGTACCCAGTACCGCTTCCGCGCCCGGCCGTTCGACCTGGTCTCCAGCCCGAGCGTCTGCGAGCACTGCTCGGCGGGCTGTGCCCAGCGCACCGACTGGCGTCGAGGCAAGGTGCAGCGCCGGCTGGCCGGGGACGACCCGCAGGTCAACGAGGAGTGGAACTGCGACAAGGGGCGGTGGGGCTTCCAGTACGCCCGCGCCGTCGACCGGCTCACCACCCCGCTGGTCCGCGACGAGCACACCGGCGAGCTGCGGGAGGCGTCCTGGAGCGAGGCGCTCAGCGTGGCCGCCGAGGGGCTGCGGGCCGCCCGGGACACCGGCCAGGGCGCCGGCGTGCTCACCGGTGGTCGACTGACCGTGGAGGACGCGTACGCGTACGCCAAGTTCGCCCGGGTCGCGCTGCACACCAACGACATCGACTTCCGGGCCCGCCCGGTCTCCCGCGAGGAGGCCGACTTCCTGGCCAGTACGGTCGCCGGCAGCACCGACGTCACCTACACCGACGTCGAGAACGCACCGGCAGTGGTGCTGGTCGGCCTGGAGCCGGAGGAGGAGTGCCCGATCCTCTTCCTGCGGCTGCGCAAGGCGTACCTGAAGAACAAGCTGAAGGTGTACGCGATCGCCCCGTTCGCCACCCGTGGCCTGGAGAAGCTCGGCGCCAAGCTGGCCCGGGTGGTGCCGGGCGAGGAGGCCGGGGTGCTCGCCGAGCACGCCACCGTCGCCGAGGCGCTCAGCGCCGAAGGGGCGATCCTGATCGTCGGCGAGCGGCTGGCCACCGTACCGGGCGGCCTGTCCGCCGCCGCCGAGGTGGCCGCGCGTACCGGGGCGAAGCTGGCCTGGGTGCCGCGACGCGCGGGTGACCGTGGCGCCGTCGACACCGGCTGCCTGCCCAACCTGCTGCCCGGCGGTCGCCTGGTCACCGAGCCGGCCGCCCGCGCCGAGCTGGGTGAGGCCTGGGACATCCCGGCCGGGGTGATCCCGAGCCAGGCCGGCCGGGACACCGACGGCATCCTCGCCGCCGCCGCCGCGGGTCAGCTCGGTGCCCTCGTGGTGGCCGGCGTCGATCCGGCGGACCTGGCCGACCCGCGACTGGCCGAGCAGGCCCTGGACGCGGTGCCGTTCCTGGTCAGCCTGGAGCTGCGGGCCAGCGCCGTCACCCGCCGGGCGAACGTGGTCCTCCCGGTGGCACCGGTGGTCGAGAAGGCCGGCAGTTTCCTGGACTGGGAAGGCCGGCTGCGCCCGTTCGACGCGGTGTTGAACACCGCCGCGATGACCGACGGGCGGGTGCTCGACGCGCTCGCCGCGCAGCTCGACGTGCGGCTGGGTACCGGGGACGTGCTGACCGTCCGGCGTGAACTGGGCGGCCTGCCGGCGACCCGGGTGAGCCGCCCGGACGCTCCCACGGTGCGGCCGGGGTCGGTGCCGCAGCCGGGTGCGGGCGAGGCGGTGCTGGCGACCTGGCATCAGCTGGTCGACCTGGGCAGCCTCACCGACGGCGACGAGCACCTGGGTGGCACCGCCCGGCCGCCGGTGGTCCGCCTGGGCAAGGGCAGCGCGGAGGCGCTCGGCGTCGCCGACGGCGACCCGGTCACGGTGGGCACCGACCGGGGTGCGCTCACCCTGCCGGCGGCGATCACCGAGATGCCGGACGGCGTGGTCTGGCTACCCACCAACTCGCCCGGCTCGACCGTGCGGCGCAGCCTGGGCGCGACCTCCGGCGCGGTGGTGCGGATCTCCGCGCCCGGCACGACCGAGCCGGTCGCCGCCGACGCGGCCGGCCGTCCGGGCCCGCTCCTCAACTCCTCCGGGGGTGTCGCATGAACCCGCTCGCCCAGGCGCCGTCGCTGAGCGACTTCGGCCACGACCCGTGGTGGCTGATCCTCGGCAAGATTGTCTTCGCCTTCGTCGTCGCGCTGCTCGGCACCCTGCTCGGTGTCTGGTTCGAGCGGCGGGTGGTGGGGCGGATGGCGGTGCGGCCCGGCCCCAACCAGCTCGGCCCGTTCGGTCTGCTCCAGACGCTGGCCGACGGCCTGAAGATGGCCTTCAAGGAGGACATCCTCCCGAAGTCGGCGGACAAGGTCATCTACTTCTTCGCCCCGGCCATCTCGGTGATCTGCGCGGTCACCGCGCTGTCGGTGATCCCGTTCGGCCCGATGGTGAGCATCTTCGGCCACCAGACGCCGTTGCAGGTCACCGACGTGCCGGTCGCGGTGCTCGTGGTGCTCGCTCTCTCGTCGATGGCGGTCTACGGCATCGTGCTCGCCGGCTGGGCGTCCGGCTCGACCTACCCGCTGCTCGGCGGACTGCGGTCCGCCGCCCAGCTGATCTCGTACGAGGTGGCGCTGGGGCTGTCCATCGTGGCGGTGTTCATGCTCGCCGGCACGATGTCCACGAGTGAGATCGTGGCCGCCCAGGGCAACGGAACCCAGCTGACCCTGTTCGGCGCCGACATCCCGACGCCGGGCTGGTACGCGCTGCTGCTCTTCCCGAGCTTCATCGTCTTCTTCATCTCGATCGTCGGCGAGACCAACCGGCCGCCGTTCGACCTGCCGGAGGCGGAGTCGGAGCTGGTGGCCGGCTTCATGACCGAGTACAGCTCGCTCAAGTTCGCGCTGATCATGCTCAGTGAGTACGTCGCGATGGTGACCATGTCGGCCTTCACCGTGACGCTCTTCCTGGGCGGCTGGCACGCGCCGTGGCCGATCACCGAGTGGTCGGGGGCCAACTCCGGCTGGTGGCCGCTGCTCTGGTTCTTCGGCAAGGTCATCCTGCTGGTCTTCGTCTTCGTCTGGCTGCGCGGCACGCTGCCCCGCCTGCGGTACGACCAGCTGATGCGCTTCGGCTGGAAGGTGCTCATCCCGATCAGCCTGGTCTGGATCGTGATCCTGGCCGGTCTGCGCACCATCGACGACTGGGACACCCAGAGCCGGATGTACGCCATCGGCATCCCGGCCGGCATCGTGCTGCTCGCCGCGCTGTTCTGGCCGAGCCGCAAGGCGGCACCGAAGCCGACCCTCGTCGAGCAGGTCGACAACCGGCCGCCGGGCAGCTTCCCGCTGCCCCCGCTGGATCTGCAGGTACCACCGAGCCCGCGTACCCGGCGCATGGTCGCCGAGCGGGAGCCGGCCAACGCCCCCGCCGGCCAGGACTCTGAGGAGGTGTGACGTGGGCGCGATCACCGGAACGTTCAAGGGCTTCGGGGTCACCTTCTCGCACATGTTCAAGAAGGTCGTCACCACCGACTACCCCTTCACCCCGCCGACGCCGGCCCCCCGCTACCACGGGCGGCACATCCTCAACCGGCACCCGGACGGGCTGGAGAAGTGCATCGGCTGTGAGCTGTGCGCCTGGGCCTGCCCAGCGGACGCGATCTACGTCGAGGGTGGCGACAACACCGACGAGCAACGGTTCTCGCCGGGCGAGCGGTACGCCAGCGTCTACCAGATCAACTACGCGCGGTGCATCTTCTGCGGACTGTGCATCGAGGCCTGCCCGACCCGCTCGCTGACCATGAGCAACGAATACGAGCTGGCCCGGGACAACCGCCAGGACCTGATCTTCACCAAGGAGCAGTTGCTGGCACCGCTGCTGCCGGGGATGGAGCAGCCGCCGCACCCGATGCGGCTGGGCGACAGCGAGAAGGACTACTACGTCGGCAGCCTCACCAACCCGGGCACCTCGGCCGGGGCGGAGCGCTCACCGATGGGGCCGGGGCGCTACCAGGTCGACGAGCACCCGGGCGTCACCTTCCCCGGTGCCGAGCAGGCCGCGGCGCGGGCCGAGGCGGAGAAGGGGGAGTCGGCATGAGCACCTCGACGCTGCTCGCCGCCTCCGGTGCGGTCTCCGGCGGCGAGGCGGTGACCTTCTGGGTCCTCGCTCCGCTCGCGCTGGCCGGTGCGATCGGCATGGTCGCCGCCCGCAACGCGGTGCACTCGGCGCTGTGGCTGGTGCTGACCATGCTCAGCCTCGGGGTGTTCTACGTGCTCCAGGCGGGGCCGTTCATCGGCATGGTGCAGATCATCGTCTACACCGGCGCGATCATGATGCTCTTCCTGTTCGTGCTGATGCTCGTCGGCCGCGAGGCGTCCGACTCGCTGATCGAGGTGCTGCGCGGCCAGCGGATCGCGGCGATCGGGCTGGGTCTCGGCTTCGCCGGCCTGCTCGGCAGCGGGGTCTACCGGGCCACGCAGGGCAGCACCCCGATCGGCCTGGAGCAGGCCAACGCGGGTGGCAACGTGGAGGGCATCGCCCGGTTGCTCTTCACCGACTACGTCTTCGCCTTCGAACTCACCGCGGCGCTGCTGATCACCGCCACCATCGGCGGCATGATCCTGGCGCACGTCGAGCGGCGCAAGGAGGACAAGCGCGACCAGGTGGCCACCATGAAGGCCCGCTTCGCGCCAGGCAACTACCCCGGCCCGAAGCCCGGCCCGGGTGTCTTCGCCACCTCCTCGTCGGTCGCCACCCCGGCCCGCCTGCCGGACGGCCGGCTGAGCGACCGCAGCACGCCGGACGTCCTGCCGGTGCGGGAGCTGACCGCCGAGGAGACCACGCTGAAGGGCACTGAGAAATGAGTGACTTCTTCTCGGTCGAGCCGAACTACTACCTGGTCCTCGCCGCGGTGCTGTTCACCATCGGCGCCGCCGGGGTGCTGGTCCGGCGCAACGCGATCGTGCTGTTCATGTGTGTCGAGCTGATGCTCAACGCGGCCAACCTGGCGCTGGTCACCTTCAGCCGGATGAACGGTGACCTCAACGGCCAGATCATGGCGTTCTTCGTGATGGTGGTGGCGGCGGCCGAGGTCGTGGTCGGGTTGGCCATCATCATGGCGATCTTCCGCACCCGACGCTCCGCCAGCGTCGACGACGCCAACCTGCTGAAGTACTAGAGGGGCCCACCGGTGGACGAAATCATGACGTACGCCCAGGCTGCTCCGGCCGAGACCGTCTCGTACGCGACGGCGGACGGGCTGCTGAGCAGCGTCTGGCTGCTGGTGGCCATCCCGTTGGTCAGCGCCACGATCCTGCTGCTGCTCGGCCGGCGGGCCGACCGCTGGGGGCACTGGCTCGGGGTGACCGCGGTCGGTGCCGCCTTCCTGCTCGGCCTGAGCTACTTCCTCGGCCTGCGCGGTCTGGAGAACAGGTCGGTCGAGCTGAGCCTCTGGGACTTCATCGCGGTCGGCGGCCTGCGCGTGGACTTCGGTCTGCTGTTCGATCCGCTGGCCGGGGTCTTCGTCCTGCTGATCACCGGTGTGGGCTTCCTGATCCACCTGTACGCGGTCGAGTACATGGCGCACGACGAGCGCCGGCGGCTTTTCTTCGCGTACTTCAACCTGTTCATCGCGGCCATGTTGCTGCTGGTGCTCGGCAACAACTACGTGATGCTGTATTTCGGCTGGGAGGGCGTCGGTCTGGCGTCGTACCTGTTGATCTCGTTCTGGTACACCAAGCCGGCCGCGGCCACCGCCGGTAAGAAGGCGTTCCTGATGAACCGGGTCGGCGACGCCGGCCTGGCGATCGCGATCTTCATCATGTTCGCCACCCTCGGCACCACCCAGTACGACGAGGTGTTCAACGGGATCGGCGCGCTGGCCGGCAGCACCGTGCTGGTGCTGGGTGTGCTGCTGCTGCTCGGCGCGGCCGGCAAGTCCGGCCAGTTCCCGCTTCAGGCGTGGTTGCCGGACGCGATGGAGGGCCCGACTCCGGTGTCGGCGCTGATCCACGCCGCGACGATGGTCACCGCCGGTGTCTACCTGATCGCCCGCTCCAACATCATCTTCTCGGCCAACGCCACGTTGCAGCTGGTGGTGGTGAGCGTCGGCGCGCTGACCCTGCTCATCGGCGCGATCATCGGCTGCGCCAAGGACGACATCAAGCGGGTGCTGGCCTGGTCCACGGTCAGCCAGATCGGCTACATGTTCCTCGGCGTCGGGCTGGGTGGCGCGGCGTACGCGCTGGCCATCGTGCACCTGCTGGCGCACGGTTTCTTCAAGGCCAACATGTTCCTCGGCGCCGGCTCGGTGATGCACGGCATGAAGGACCAGGTCGACATCCGTCGCTTCGGCGGTCTGGCGAAGTACATGAAGATCACCTGGCTGACCTTCGGCGCCGGTTGGCTGGCGATCATCGGCATCATCCCGTTCTCCGGCTACTTCTCCAAGGAGCCGATCGTGGAGGCGGCGTTCGCTCGGGAGGGGTGGACTGCCTGGCTGTTCGGCGGGGCCGCGCTGCTCGGTGCCGGACTGACCGCGTTCTACATGACCCGGCTGTTCGTGCTCACCTTCCACGGGCCCAAGCGGTGGACCGAGGACATCGAGCACCCGCACGAGTCCCCGGCGCTGATGACGATCCCGCTGATCCTGCTGGCCGTCGGCTCGCTGGGTGGTGGTGCGCTGCTGGCCACCTCCGTACCGGACTGGCTGACCACCACCGCCGGCCTCGCCGAGACCGAGGAACATCACGGCGTGCTGCCGCACCTGGCGATCTTCTTCCTGGCGCAGGGGGTCACCGTGCTCGGTGCGGGTCTGGGTTGGTTCCTGTTCCGGGGCGGGACGGCGACCGCGCCGCAGCCGGCCGGGGTGCTGGTCACCGCCGCCCGCAAGAACCTCTACACCGACGCGGTCAACGAGGCGGTCTTCGAGAAGCCGGGCATCTTCCTCACCCGGGCGCTCGTCTACCTCGACAACCGGGGCATCGACGGGCTGATCAACGGCCTGGCCGCAGGCGTCGGCGGCGGATCGGGCCGGCTACGGCGGTTGCAGACCGGCTTCGTCCGGTCGTACGCCACCTCGATCCTGACCGGCGCGCTGCTGGTGGTGGCCGCCTTCCTGGCCGTACAGGCGGGGTGGTTCGCGTGATCGACCTCTTGAGGCTGTCGGCCTCACAGGCGGCCGTCGCCGGCGGACCGCACAGTGACGACGGAGGTAAGGCCGCATAATGTCCGACTTCCCGTTCCTCTCGGTGCTCACCGTGGCGCCGCTTGTCGGCGCCGTGGTCGTCGCCTTCCTGCCGCGCAGCCGGCCGACGCTGGCCAAGCAGGTCGCGCTCGGCTGGTCGCTGCTGGTGCTGGCGCTGTCGGTGGTCATGTGGGTGACCTTCCAGGTCGGCGGCGACCGGTTCCAGTTCCGCGAGTCGTACCCGTGGATCCCGAACTGGGGGGTCAACTTCACCTTCGCCGCCGACGGCATCGCGCTGGTCATGCTGATGCTGATCGCGGTGCTGGTGCCGCTGGTGATCCTCGCGTCCTGGCACGACGCGGAGGCCTCGAAGCGGTCGGTGCCGGTCTACTTCGCGCTGCTGCTCGTCCTCGAATGCACGATGATCGGTGTCTTCGCCGCCGCCGACGTCTTCCTGTTCTACGTGTTCTTCGAGGTCATGCTGGTGCCGATGTACTTCCTGATCGGCAGCTACGGCGGCCACCAGCGGCAGTACGCGGCGGTGAAGTTCTTCCTCTACTCGCTCGTCGGTGGTCTGTTCATGCTGGCCGCCGTGATCGGCCTGTGGGTGGTCGGCGGCAAGACCTTCGACTGGGTGGCGCTGTCGCAGGTGGACATCTCCACCGGCGCCGAGCGCTGGCTCTTCCTCGGGTTCTTCGTCGCGTTCGCGATCAAGGCGCCGTTCTTCCCGTTCCACACCTGGCTGCCGGACGCCGGTGGCGCGGCGCCGGCCGGTGCCGCCGCGCTGCTGGTCGGCGTGCTGGACAAGGTCGGCACCTTCGGCATCCTGCGATACTGCCTGCCGCTGTTCCCGGACGCGGCCCAGTGGTTCGCGCCGTGGGCGCTGGCCCTGGCGGTCATCGGGATCATCTACGCGGCGCTGCTGGCCGTCGGGCAGAACGACCTCAAGCGACTGGTGTCGTACACCTCGATCGCCCACTTCGGCTTCATCGGCGTGGGCATCTTCGCCTTCACCACCCAGGCGGGCACCGGCGCGGTGCTCTACATGGTCAACCACGGCCTCGCCACCGGGCTGCTCTTCCTGGTGGTGGGCATGCTCATCGCGCGTCGGGGCTCGGCGCTGGTAAGCGACTTCGGTGGCGCGGGCAAGCTGGTGCCGGTGCTGGCCGGCGTGCTCTTCTTCGCCGGTCTCGCCTCGCTGGCCCTGCCCGGCACCGCGCCGTTCGTCTCCGAGTTCCTGGTGCTGATCGGCACGTTCACGGTGAACAAGCCGGTCGCCGTGATCGCCACGCTGGGCATCATCCTGGCGGCGGCGTACGTGCTGTGGATGGTGCAGCGCACCACGCAGGGCACCCTGAACCCGGCGCTGACCGAGATCGACGGCATGAAGCGCGACCTCAACCTGCGCGAGAAGGTCGTCGTCGCCCCCCTGATCGCGCTGATCGTGGTGCTCGGCTTCTATCCGAAGCCCGTGACGGACGTGATCAACCCCGCCATCCAGGCGACCATGCAGGACGTCGGCCGGACCGACCCGGCCCCGTCGGTAGACACCGTCCAGGAGGCGAGCCGGTGAGCGCGAGGAGTGAGCTTGCGAGCCCCGCAGCCGCGAGACGAAAGGTTGGCTCCGTGAGCGCGAGGAGTGAGCTTGCGAGCCCCGCAGTCGCGAACGAAAGGTCGGTCCAGTGACTGAGCTTGAACTGCCGCCGATCGACTACGCGGCGATCGCGCCGATCCTGATCATGCTGAGCGCGGCGGTGGTCGGGGTGCTGGTCGAGGCGTTCGTGCCCCGGCGGCTGCGGCACCCCGTACAGCTGCCGTTGGCGCTGCTGGCGGTGCTCGCGGCGCTGACCATGGTGGTGGTCAACGCCGACAAACGGGTGATCACCATCGGGGTGATCGCCGTCGACGGGCCGACGCTGTTCCTCCAGGGCGCGATCCTCGCGCTGTCGGCGGTGGCGCTGCTGCTGCTCGGCGAGCGCGTGGTCGAGCGGGGCGGCGCGTTCGTCGCGCAGGCCGCGGTGACCGCCGACTCGCCGGAGGACCGCCGGCAGGCGGAGAACGCCGGTGGCGCGGGCGAGGTGTACCCGCTCACCACCTTCGCGATCGGCGGCATGCTGATCTTCGTGTCGGCGAACGACCTGCTGACCATGTTCATCGCGCTGGAAGTCTTCTCCTTGCCGCTCTACCTGCTCTGCGCGCTGGCCCGTCGCCGGCGGCTGCTGAGCCAGGAGGCGGCGATGAAGTACTTCCTGCTCGGTGCGTACGCCTCGGCCTTCTTCCTGTTCGGCCTGGCGCTGATCTACGGCTTCACCGCCGGCCTGGGCGACCGGGTCGCCGGGGTGGACTTCGCCACCGTGAACGCGGCCGTGGCGAACTCGACGGCCAGCCCGGTGCTGCTCTTCGCCGGTATGGCGCTCGTCGCCATCGGTCTGCTGTTCAAGGCGGCGGCCGCACCGTTCCACGTCTGGACGCCGGACGTCTACCAGGGTGCTCCGACGCCGCTGACCGGCTTCATGGCGGCCTGCACCAAGGTCGCCGCGTTCGGTGCCCTGCTGCGGGTGTTCCACGTCGCATTCGAGGGGGCCCGGTGGGACTTCACTCCGGTGCTGGGTGCGGTGGCGGTGCTCACCATGCTGGTCGGCGCGCTGTTCGCGGTGACGCAGACCGACATCAAGCGGTTGCTGGCGTACTCGTCCATCGCCAACGCCGGCTACCTGCTCGTCGGTGTGCTCGCACCGGGCAGCGGAGGGCTTTCCGGCACGATGTTCTACCTGGTCGCGTACGGCTTCACGGTACTGGCCGCGTTCGCGGTGGTGACCCTGGTGCGCGACGCCGACGGTGAGGCGACCCACCTGTCCCGCTGGGCCGGGCTCGGGCGGCGTTCGCCGGTCTACGCCGCCGTGTTCACCTTCGTCCTGCTGGCCTTCGCGGGTATCCCGATGACCAGCGGCTTCACCAGCAAGTTCGCGGTCTTCGGTCCGGCGTTGGACGGTGGGCAGGTGTGGCTGGTCATCGCGGGTGTGCTGACCAGCATGGTGCTGGCCTTCCCGTACCTGCGGGTCGTGGTGCTGATGTGGCTCTCCGAGCCGGGTGACGCGACGCCGACGGTGGCCGTGCCCGGTGGGCTCACCTCGGCCGCCCTGGTGATCGGGGTGCTCGCCACGCTGGTGCTCGGCGTCGCGCCGGATCCGCTGCTCGACCTCGCCTCCTCGGCCGCCGACTTCGTCCGGTAACGGCTGACCTGCCGATCGAGGGCCGGACCACGCGCTGTGGGCCGGCCCTCGTCGCGTATCCCCGGTCCGGTGCAGGTAGAACGTGTGTGGCATGGTTGGAGGCGTGGTGATTAGGGGTGGCGAGGGTTCAGGTGTCACCGGCTCCGGTGGTCGCCGGAGCCGTTCCGGCGCGGCTCAGTTCGGCGCGCTCGGCCTTCACCTCGCTGATTCGCGCAGTGAGGAGTCCGTCCTCGGTGTGCTGGCGGCGGTCGAGGCGGAGTTGCTGGCGAGCATCGCCAGCGCCGACCCGTTCGTCACCGAGGCGGCCCGGCACCTGGTGGAGGCCGGCGGTAAGCGGTTCCGGCCGCTGCTGGTGGCCCTGGGTGCCCAGTTCGGCGACCCGACCCGGGCCGAGGTCGTCTCGGCGGCCGTGGTGGTGGAGCTGACCCACCTGGCCACGCTCTATCACGACGACGTGATGGACGAGGCGTCGGTGCGCCGTGGCGCACCCAGCGCCAACTCCCGGTGGACCAACTCCGTCGCCATTCTGGTCGGCGACTACCTCTTCGCCCGGGCCGCGGACGTGGCGGCCGAGCTGGGTCCCGAGGCGGTACGCCTGCAGGCGCGTACGTTCGCCCGGCTGGTGCACGGGCAGATCGCCGAGACCATCGGCCCCCGGGCCGGTGACGATCCGGTGGCCCACTACCTGCGGGTGATCGCCGAGAAGACCGGCTCCCTGATCGCCACGAGCGTGCATTTCGGAGCCCAGTTCAGCGGGGCCGCCCCCGAGCAGGTGGCGGCGCTGGCCGGGTACGGCGAGACCATCGGGGTGGCCTTCCAGCTCTCCGACGACCTGCTCGACATCGCCAGCGAGTCGACGGAGTCGGGCAAGACTCCCGGCACCGACCTGCGCGAGGGCGTGCCCACCCTGCCGGTGCTCTACGCCCTCGCCGGCGACGACGCGGACGCCGCCTCCGTGCGGCTGCGGGAGATCCTGGCCACCGGGCCGCTGACCGACGACTCCCTGCACGCCGAGGCGCTCGGCCTGCTCCGCGAGAGCCCGGCGCTCAAGCGCGCCCGCGAGACCGTCCGCAGCTACGCCGAGGACGCCCGCGCCCAACTGGCACCCCTGCCACCCGGCCCGGCTCGCCACGCCCTCGAATCCCTCTGCGACCACATCGCCGACCGCACCAGCTGACCCCGCCCCTACCGGCCCCAACCGCCACCGGGTTGATCAAGAAATTCTGGTCGCCGTCCGTCCGGGCGGGCAGATCCAGACGCACACCTCTTGATCACCGTGACGGGCGGGGTGGGGTCAACGGGGGGTGGAGAGGAGTGGGGTGGCGGTGAGCATGAGGGCGGCGGCGGCCAGCATCGCGGCGGCGGCGGCCAGCCACATCGCGGGGTAGCCGGCCGAGGCGGCCAGCGGGCCCAGGGCGAGCGGGCCGACACAGCCGCCGGCGTACACCCCGGTCTGGGTGATGGAGGTGGCGGCGGCCGGTGCCTGCGGATGCAGCTGGACCACCGCGAAGTTCATCAGCCCGGGCCAGGACCAGCCGAGACCGAAGCCGAGCACCACGCCAACCACCAGCGGGCCGGGGCCGGCCGCGGCGAGCAGGCCCAGCCCCAGCGCGCCGGTCACCAGCAGACCGGCGATCACCGCGACGTGTCCGCCGGTGCGGCGGTCAGCCAGCCAGCCGATCCCGATCCGGGCCGCGACGCAGACGGCGCTGCCGAGGGTCAGGGTGAGCCCGGCCATTCCCGGATTGAGACCCCGGTCAACCGAGGCGTCGACCACGAAGGTGCCCAGGGCGTTCGCCGCCCCCGCGGCCAGGGTCGCGGCCACCCCGACCAGGATCAGCCCTGGCCTTGCGCCGCCGGTCCGTCCGGTGCGCCGCCGTGCGGGCTGGGCGTCCTGTGGACACGGCCGGCAGCGCGGCAAGTGCCGCGCCGGCCGCCGCCACGAAGGCCCAACGCCAACCGACGGTCAGCGCGAGGGTGGGTACCGCCACGCCGGCGAGCAGTGTGGAGACCGGGATGGCCGCCTGCTTGACGCCGAACGACAGGCCCTGCCGGCGGGGCGGGACGTGCCGGGCGAGCAGTGCGTTGCTGGACAGTTGACCGAGCGCGTTCGCGGTGCCGGCGACGGCGAGCAGACCGACGAGTACCGGATACGACCTGGCCACCACTGCCACGGCCAGCAGGGCACCGGCGGACACCCCGATGCCGGCGCGGGCCACCACGGCCGCGCCCCACCGTTCCACGAGCGCGCCCGAGGGCACCGAGGCGAGGGCACCGACGCCGAAGTAGACCGCCACGACAAGGCCCAGGCCGGCGGGAGAGAAGCCCAACTCCTCCCGCATCTGCACGGCGAGGCCGCCGACCAGGAAGACCGGCAGCACGCAGACGATCGTGACGGTGACTGCGACGGCACTGGCGCGGATGGGTCGTGTGGCGGTTGCCGAAGTGTGCGCAGGGGCGATGTGGGTCATGGTGCGGCCAACCTACGCCAGCCGCACTGCGACAACGGAAAGTGAGGCGAACTTCACATCGAGTATTCGAGAACCTTGGATCATCCACCCGATCAGGCGTTTCGCGGAGGGCCGCTTTTTCATATGGTGTAAGTCCCCGGTGGCGGAGGTGGTTGTGCGTGACCCCCTGGCGGAACCTTCGGACCTGATCCGAAGTGTCTCCCGCGCGCTTCGAGTGCTCGAGTCGGTCGGTCGTGCCCCACGGGGGTTGACGGTCAAACAGATCGCCCGCCGCTGCGAGCTGACCGTGGCCACCACGTACCACCTGGTTCGCACCCTCGCCTACGAGGGCTACGTGATCCGTCGGGAGGACGGCACGTACATCGTTGGGCTGGAGGTGGCCGACCGCTACCGCGAGCTGGTCTCCGCGTTCCGCGGCTCACCGGCGATCGGGGAGAGCCTGCGTCGGGCCGCTCTGGACACCGGCTGGAGTCATTTTCTGGGCCGGTTCGTGGGTGGCCAGGTGGCGATCACCGCGGTGGCGGAGGGCCACCGCTCGCCGTACCTGGAGGATCTCGTTCCCGGGTTCGACGAGGGCGCCCACGCCACCGCACTCGGCAAGGCCCTGCTCGCCACGCTCACCGCCGAGCAGCGCCACCGCTACCTGCGCGAGTACGGCATGCGCCCGTTCACCAGCGCCACCCTCACCACCCCTGAGGCCTTCGAGGCCGACCTGTCGGCGGGGGACCGACGCGGGATGCAGTTGGAACTGGGCCAGTTCCGGCAGGGCGTGGCCTGCGCCGCCGTCCTGGTGAGCCCGGACAAGGACATGGAACGGCGGACGGTGCTGGCCTGCGCGCTGCCGGCCAGCGAGATGATGACCTCCGCCCGGGTGGTCCGGACGAAACTGCTCACCGCCGCCCGCGCCATCGCCGACGGCCTGGCCGCCGACAACTGACCGTCGCCGCCCACCGAGACGGCCCCCTCCCTGGTGGGGAGAGGGCCGTCGGATCGGCGGCCGGCGCGGTGCCGGGGCGGGGTCAGCTACCGACCGGTCCGCCGTCCAGCCGCCAGGTCACCACCACGCCCGGCTTGGCGTAGTCGCCGTCGGGCCAGGTGGAGGCCGGGTTGTCGACCGTGGCACCGGTGATCTCACCCGGGTGCTGTACGGCCACGAAGACCGAGCGGTTGTCCTCGGTGATGAACGGCCCGCAGGTCTCCGCACCGACCGGCACGGTCAGGAACTGCTTGAGGTGGCCGCGCTCCGGGCCTTCGGTCGCGGTGGCGAAGAGGCCGTCGTTGCTGCCCAACGCGTTGCCGTCGGTGGAGATCCAGAGGTTGCCGGCGCCGTCGAACGCCACGTTGTCCGGGCAGGAGATCGGCGAGACCTTGGTCTTGTCGTACCCGGCGAAGTAGGTCGACGGGTCCGCCGGGTCGCCGCAGACGATCGGCAGCGACCACGTGAACGTGTCGTTGGTGTTGTCCCCCCGGTCCTCGACCAGCTCCAGGATCTGCCCGTGCCGATTGGCGGTACGCGGATTGGCCTCGTCCGGCGCCGGGTTGCTACCGACCCCACGGTTGGAGTTGTTCGTCAACGCCACATACACCTTGCCGGTGAGCAGGCTCGGCTCGACGTCCTCCGGACGGTCCATCTTGGTCGCACCGACCTTGTCCCCGGCGAACCGGGTGAAGGTCAGCACCTCGGCGGCGGTCATCCCGTCCACGTAGGAGCGGTTGCCGCTGACCAGCTTGATCCAGCGGCCCCGGCCGTTGAAGGCACCGTCGCTGGGCAGGGTGCCGGAGCCGTCGATCTCACCGGCGCTGGTCTGGTCGAGCTTGGCGACGTAGAGGGTGCCCGACTCAAGCAGCGTCAGGTTGTGCTTGCGGGCGACCCAGGAGTCACCCTTCATGAACTTCTTGTCCGAGACGAACTTGTACAGGTAGTCGAAGCGCTCGTCGTCGCCCATGTACGCGACCACGTGCCCGTTGCGCGCGACGATGACGTTCGCGCCCTCGTGCTTGAACCGGCCGAGCGCCGTGTGCTTGCGCGGGCGGCTCTCCGGGTCGAACGGATCGATCTCCACGACCCAGCCGTGCCGGTTCGCCTCGTTGGGGTGCTTGGCGAGGTCGAAGCGCTCGGCGGCCCGGTCCCACTTGCGGCTGCCACTCGGGTAACGGGCGCTGGTGCTGATCCCGTAGCGCGCCAGCCGGGCCTTCTCCGACTCCGGCGCCGCGTCGCCGCCGACGAAGTACTGGTTGAAGTTCTCCTCACCGGAGAGCACCGTCCCCCAGGGGGTGACGCCACCGGCGCAGTTGTTGAGCGTGCCGATGACCGTACGACCCTTCGGGTCGGCGGCCGTCTTCACGAACGACGAGCCGGCGGCCGGGCCGGTCAGCTCGAACTTGCTGCTCAGCGCGTCGACGCGGCGGTTGTACGGCCGACGGCCGGAGTCGACGACCTGCCACTGGCCGGTGCCGGCGACCCGCTCGATCTCCACCACGGACATGCCGTGTGCGGCCATCGCCACCTTCACCTGCTCGACGCTGAGCGCGTCCTGGCTGGTGAAGCCGGGGAACATCAGGTCCTCGTTGGTGTACTCGTGGTTGACCACGAGCAGTGCCCGCTTGCCGCGCTTGTCCAGCGGGAGCACGCCGACGAAGTCGTTGTTGTAGCCGAACTGCTTGGCCTGCGCGGCGGCGGTCTGCCGGCGCAGGTTGAACTCCGGCGCACCGGGCACCACCGGGTCACCCCAGCGGATGACGACGGCGTGGTCGTACCCGTTCGGTACGACGAACGTGTCGAGGGTGTTCGGCGGGATCGGCTTGAAGCTCAGGGCACCGCTGCCCGGACGACGGCCGGCCGCCACCGGCTGACCGGCCGGCGGCACCGGGGGGACCGGGGCCGCGGCGGCGGGGCCGCACCGGCCAGCGCGCCGGCCGCGGCGCCGCTGAAACCGAGCACCAGGGCGCCGACCGCCCCGGCGCGGACCACACCGCGGCGGCTGACCTCGGCGTTCACCACGTCACCGAAGTACGCGTTGTCGGAGGTGTTGGGTACCGGATGGTCACAGGCGTTGCCGCAGCGGTACAGGCAGGTCATGGCGTCGCGGCTGCCGTGGCGAGGGGTGCCCAGCAGCGGGAGCAGCCGGGGACGGTCGCTCATGGGGAGGATCCTCCTGAGGGTCGGTGCACGTCGGTGCAGGTCACCGACGCGTACCCGCCGGACGCTAGGGCGGCGCGGTGAGCGTGGGTCGGCGTCGATGTGAACCAGCGATGAACTCCATCCCCGGGAATCCCAGGTTGAGCTGGGAATGAACCGTTCGGCGTGACAGCACGTATCTCTGGTCGTAACACCGCGCCCGCTCGCGCCGAGAGCGAGGAGAAGACCATCAGCGACCACGACGCCCACCTGCTGCGCGCCCTGCACGACGAGCATGCCGAGGCGCTGTACGCGCACGCGCTGCGGCTGGTCAACGGCGACCGGCAGCGCGCCGAGGACCTGGTGCAGGAGACACTGCTGCGGGCCTGGCGGCATCCGGAGTCGCTCGACCCCCGGCGGGGTTCGGTGCGCGCCTGGCTCTTCACCACCGCCCGCAACCTGGCGATCGACGCCTGGCGGCGGCGGTCCACCCGGGTCGGCGAGATCTACACCGACGAACTTCCCGAGCCGCCGGAGGTCGTCGACGAAACCGAGCGAGCCGTCGAGGCGTGGACGGTCGCGGAGGCCCTCAACCGACTCAGTCCCTCACACCGCGATGTCCTGGTGGAGTGCTTCTACCAGGGGCGGTCGGTCTCCGAGGCGGCGTCGCGGCTGGGAGTTCCGCCGGGCACGGTGAAGTCCCGCACCCACTACGCGTTGCGCTCCCTGCGGCTGGTCCTGGCCGAGATGGGGGTGACCGGATGAACCGTTGCGAGTTCGCGTACGACGACGGGGCGTACGTGCTGGGCGCGCTCTCCCCAGCCGACCGGGTGGCCTACGAACGGCATCTCGCCGACTGCCCGGCCTGCCAGCAGTCGGTCTCCGAGATCGCCGTGCTGCCCGGTCTGCTCGGCCGGTTGGATCCGGCCAGCCTGGAACAGTTCCTCCCACCGCCGGAGAACCCCCGGGTGCCCGAACTGCTCAACGTCGCCCGGGAGCGCCGACGCCGTGAGCGGCAGGCCGGTCGGCTGCGGTACGCGGTCATCGGTCTGGCCGCCGCCGCGTTCGCCCTGGTGGTCGGCTTCGGGGCGGCCACCATGCTGGCCGGGCAGGTGCCGACCGGGCCGGGAACCCAGGTGCGGATGGTGCAGATGCAGCCGGTCGCCGGAACGGTGCCGGTGCATGCCGAGATCGGGTTGACCGGCACCGACTGGGGCACCGAGGTGACCATGCACTGCGGCTACGACGAGCGGGCCGGGTACGGCAAGGCGAACGCCTTCCGGCTGGTGGCGCACGCCGGGGACGGCTCGCAGGAGCAGATCGGCTCCTGGCTGGCCGCTCCCGGCGACGACCTGCGGATAACCGGGGCGACCCGGTTCACCAACGCCGAACTGGTCCGGCTGGAACTGATCCGTGCCGACGGCACTCCGGTGCTCGCCTACGAGGTCCGCTGAGCCGGAACCTCGGCGGTGGGCGACCTCAGCGGCTGGTGGCGACCGCCGCCGTGGCGGGCACGGTGCCGTCCAGGCGCAGCCGGCGGGTGTGTCGGGCCTGGCGTACCGCGTCGGCGGTGAAGACGATCAGCGCGAGCCAGACCAGGGCGAAGCCGGCCAACCGGGCCGGCGGCATCGGCTCGTGGAAGATCAGTACGCCGCAGCCGAGCTGGAGGATCGGCGCCACGTACTGGAGCATCCCGAGGGCGGTCAGCGGCAGCCGGTTGGCGGCACCGGCGAAGAGCAGCAGCGGGATCGCGGTCAACGCACCGGCGAGCACCAGCAGGGCCGTGTGGCCGGCCGAGACGTGGCCGAACGCGGCGTCACCGGTGGCGGCGAGCCAGCCGAGGTAGCCCAGTGCGGGCAGGGACAACACGGCCGACTCGACGAACAGACCCTCCGCCGCGGGCAGGCCGAGGCGCTTCTTCACCAGGCTGTATCCACCGAAGGAGAACGCCAGGATGAGCGCGAGGTACGGCAGCCGACCGTAGTCGACGGTGAGCACGGCCACGGCCAGGGCGCCGACGCCGAGCGCCGACCACTGTGCCGGGCGCAGCCGCTCGCGCAGCACCAGCACCCCGAGCAGGACCACCACCAGCGGGTTGATGAAGTAGCCGAGCGCGGTCTCCACCACCCGGTCGGAGTTCACGCCGTAGATGTAGGTGAACCAGTTGACCGCGATCAGCGTGGCGGCGGCACCGATCCCCGCGAGGGTCCGGGGCCGGCGCAGCAGGGACCGGAGGAAGCCGACGTTGCGCAGCGCGACGAGCAGCAGCGCGACGAAGGCGACGGACCACACCACCCGGTGGGCCAGGATCTCCAGCGGACCGGCCGGGCGCAGCAGTTTGAAGTAGAGCGGAAAGAACCCCCACAGCAGGTACGCACCGAGTCCGTAGAGGTAGCCGAGGCGGAGCGACGTCACGGCTCCACCGTAAGGGGCGTACCGGGTTGTCGATCCTTGCTGGTGAGCGGACTCACGGCCTGGTCGCGCCGGTCGAGTTCCATCCAGCGGTCGGCGCGTACGGGGTCGAAGCCGACCTTCGCGTACACCCCGTGCGCGTCGTTGGTGGCCAGCAGGATCCGGCGTACGCCGAGCTCGGCCAGGTGGTCACGGACCGCGCCCGCCAGCCAGGTGCCCAGCCCGCGACCCCGTTCGGCCCGGTCGACGTAGACGTCGCAGAGGTAGCCGAAGGTGGCCCGGTCGGTGATGACCCGGGCGACGGCGACCTGCCGGCCGTCCGCCGGCCGGTACACGCCGAAGCCGAGGGAGCCGGCGAACGCCCGCGTCACCGTCTCCCGGTCCCGCCCGAGCGCCCAGTACGCGTCCCGGCTGAGCCAGCCGTGCACGAGATCCAGATCGAGCCGGGTCGGATCGGTGCTGATCATGTAGCCGTCGACGCGGGCGAGAGTGAACACCCTGTCGAAGCTAGTGCCTCGGCGTGGCCGTTTCCGCAGCCAATTCCCGCGATATGGCCGGCGCGACCGCCCTGCCGGGGTGGCCACCGTCGGGCGGCGACCACCGGCAGGGTCGGTGCCGTGTCGCGGTCAGTCGCGGTCGAGGATGGCGCCGAGGATCCAGGTGACGATCCCGACGAAGAGCGCGCCCAGCACCGCGGCCGGCCAGAAGCCGTCGACGTCGAAGGGCAACCCCGCCTGATCCGCGATCCAGCCGGTGAGCAGGAACAGCAGACCGTTCACCACGAGTGCGATCAGACCGAGGGTGAGCAGGTAGAAACCGCAGCCGACGGTCTTGATGATCGGCTGGAGCACCCCGTTGACGACCCCGAAGATGACCGCGACGAGGATCAGGGTCAGGATCGTCTCGGAGATCGACTCCGTGTCGAGCGAGATGCCGGGAATGAGCAGTGTGGCCAGCCAGAAGGCCACCGCCGTGGCGCCGACCCGGATCAGTAGACCTTTCAGAAAACCCATGGCGGGCATGGTGCCACGGCGGGCGCACGGGCGGAACCCGCGAGATCATCCTGCTTGGTCGATGGCTCGGACGTCGATGAGCTGCGCCTCGATCGGGGTGCGGGCGAGCAGGGCCCATCGCAGGGCGCGTCGGTTGACCACCGCGAGCATGTCGTGCCGGATGCGGGTCAGCGACTCCGCCGCGTCGCCGAGCCCCAGTGCGTTGCCGGCAACGGTGGCTTCCGCCCGGCTGAGCGGCTGGAAAACCGCCAGGTCGGCCCGGCCCAGCGCGTCCGCGTCGGCCGGGGTCAGCACGTCGCGGACCAGTAGCGTGGTGTGCCAGGCGGTGCCCGGTCGGGGACCGGTCGGCGGTGGTGCGTCCAGCACCACGAGCACCGGGGCGAGCGGCGTCCCGGGCTCGTTCGTGACCGGGCGGCCCGGTGGTACCAGCGGAACAGGCCTGCCCGGCGCACCGGTGCCCCGGACGAACCGCGCCCAGGCGTGCGGCCGGGCCGTCTGGACGATCACCCGGGCACCGAGTGCCATCGCGCGCACGGCGACCAGTTGGGCGGCGGGCACCCCACCGACGAGCATCAGCCGGGTGCTCTCCGGCCGGAACAGCCGGACGGTGACGGCGTCGCCGTGCCGGTTGACGCCGAGCATCAACCCGGCGGCGCCGAACGGCACCTCCCGCACCAGGTTCGCGGCACCGTACGGCGCCACCCGCTTCGGGTTCCCGGCACCGGTCAGCAGTGGTGTCCCGGGCCGGGCCAACGGCAGCGTTCCGGCGAGCCCGTCCAACTGCCGGCCGTCGAGCCGTTCCACCGGCACGCCCTCGGCGACCGCCGTCCGCCGCAACTGTCGGGCCGCGTCGGACAACTCGGCGGGTGTTGCCGCGGCCAGCCGAACGAGCAGCCCGCTCGCGGTCGGCCGATCCGTCCCGGCGTGCAGCGAGACCGTGATCGCCGTCGCCGGCAGCGTCCACAGCCGGGGCACGAGTGCGGCCGGCTGCCCGCCCGGCCAGCCGCTCAACCAGAAGGTGGTCTGCAGTAGGTCGCCGCAGCGGACCGCCTGCCAGGACTCCCGGACCGGACGTCCGTCGTGGTGGGCGAACTCGGCGAGCACCCGCCGGATCGGTTGCTCGCCCATCGGGCGCACGGTCAACGGTCGCAGCCGCCGGACGATCCGTCGCACGGTGCCTGCCAGGGCGTGCCGCAGCGCCTCCTCCGGCCAGCCGCCCGCCCGCGACACCCGCACCGCCAGCACCGCCCGTTCCCGCCCGGCCAGCTGTCCGTCGGTGAGCTGACGGTACGAGACGGCCGCCGCACCACCGCCGGCACCGACCGCCGGTGCCGGCGTACCGGTCAGGAGAAGTTGTACGCGTACCGGCGGCCCCGGATCGGTCTCCGCCGGGAGCAGCGACGCGGGCGACGGTAGCGGCTGCTCGCGGTCACCGAGCAGGTCGGCCGGATCGCCGATCTCCAACAGCGCCACCAGGCCGTCCGGGTCGTCCAGCACGGCGGCGGAACCGTCGCCCAGCTCGACGGAACCGATGACGGTGTCGGGGTTCACCAGATCGAGCAGCTCGGTCGGGCCGTCGTCGGGTCTGGTCGCGCGCCGCCGGGCCAGGAAGCCGACGCCGATGACCAGCCACTCGTGCAGCCATCGTCGGCGGACCCGGCCCCAGGTCACGGTGAGCAGCACGGCTGCCGCGAGTGTCGTGGCGGCCGTCGCCAGGTGACCCCGGCCCGCGACCACGACGATTGCCGCCGCCACCACCTGGGTGGTGACGATCTGCCCGGACCTCAGAGGGGTCGAGTGCCACCGAAGCCCGGACCGTCGCCGTGGCCCGGTGGGGCGGATCCGGCGGGCGGAGCCGGACGACGGGTCGTCGGAGGGTTGACGGCCGGCCGTGTCAGGGCGGGTCGGGGTGAGGGTCGCCGCCACCGTGCCCTCCCTTCGGCCGTCACCGATCGCGACATCGACGACGCCCATGGTAGTTACCGGCGATCGAGCGCGTTATCCACAGGGGAGCGAGGTGGGGTAGCAGAACCGCGACCATGTAGCTACTCTCAGCGACGAGTTCTCGTTGGCCCATCCCGCGTCGTGCTCCCCCTCCGGCGTCGTGGGTGGTGCGTTTCCCGCCGCAGGGCCAGCCACGACCGAGGAGACGAGGTGACGTCCAAGGTGTCCCAGACCCAGGCAGAGGCCGCGGTGATGCAGCAGACCGCGGCGAAGTTCGAGCAGACAGACCAGTCGTTGCAGTCGATGCTCAGTGGACTGCTGGTCCAGCTGGAGATCCTCCAGCAGGCCTGGCGCGGGGCTGGTGGCCGATCGTTCGAGCAGGTCAAACGGAAGTGGGCGGAGGATCAGGCCGGGCTTCACCAGGCGCTGCGGGAGACGGCGGGGGCGATCCGCACCGCCGGCACCCGGTACGACGTCTCGGACACCGAGGCGGCTGCCCGGGTGGCGGCCACCAACCGTGGCGGCATCCAACTGCCGCTCTAGCCCACGACGCAGGGAGAAGAATCCGATGGAGCACGGTGTGCTGGTCGTCAACTTCGCCGCGCTGCAACAGGCCAGCGCGGACATTCAGCGAGCGCTGAACACGCTCGACGGGCAGCTCGGCCAGTTGGAGCGCGACGCGGCACCGCTGGTGGCCAGTTGGTCCGGTGCGGCACAGCAGGCCTACGAGCAGCGGCAGGCGCGGTGGCGAAACGCCTCGCAGGACCTCCAGGCGATGTTGCGGGACATCAAGCTCGCGGTCGACGAATCCGCGGCCGACTACCTCGACACCGAGAAGCGGAACACCAACCTCTTCCAGTGAACCGCCACGCACAGACCACGGGGTGACGCCGGCCGGCGTCACCCCGCGTCGTGGCCGTGGTCGGCTGGACGCCACCGTCGGCGTACCCCTCGGGGCACCACCACCGCGGCCAGCACGACGGTGACCACCAGTGGCACGCCCGCGCCGGCGAGCAGCAGTGCCCGGTTCCGTGCGTCACGTCGACGGTCCTGCTGTGCCAGCAGCGCCGGATCGGGTCGGTCGTCGGCAAGCCCGGTGACCGGCCGCGCGTGCCTCGGCACCGCCCCGGTCTCGGTCACCGCCCGGTACGGATTGAGCACCCCCGCCCCGTACCCGTCGCCGGGAGCCGGATCAGCGGTGGCGACGATCCGCCGGGCCACCTCCTGGGCCCCGAGGTCGGGGCGGTACTGACGCAGCAGGGCGGCGGTGGCGGCGACGAAGGGTGCCGCGTAGCTGGTGCCGGCGGCACTGCGGTGACCGTCCCCGGAGCGGCGACCAGCACGTCGAGGCCGGGAGCGACGAGATCCACGTGCGTGCCGGTCGGCGAGAAGTCGGCCCGCCGCCCGTCGGCGCCGACCGCGCCGACCCCGAGCACCCCGTCGTAGGTGGCCGGGTACGGGTGTCGTTGGCCATCAGCGGGCCCGTTGCCGGCGGCGGCCACCACGACCACGTCCCGGCTGAGCGCGTACGCGACCGCGGCGCGGACCACGGGATGGTCGGCGTAGAGCACCACGGAGAGGTTGGCCACGGCGGCGCCCTGGTCGACCGCCCAGCGGATGGCCCGGCCGAGATCCACGGGCGTCGCGGTGCGTCCCGTCCCACGTCCGTCGACGACCTGCTGTTCACTGACCCGGATCGGTAGTATCCGGGCCCTGGGTGCCAGCCCCTGGAAGGCCGTCCCGTCGCGGGGCGCCGCGGCGATGATGCTCGCCACGCCGGTCCCGTGCCCGACACAGTCGAGTCCGCCGTCGCCGCCGACATCGAGCAGGTCGGTGCCGGGGAGCACCCGCCCGGCGAGTTGCGGATGGGTCCGGTCCACGCCCGAGTCGACCACCGCCACGGTCACCCCAGCGCCGGTGGCCAGTCGGGCGAGCCGCCCCGGGGCGTACCGTTGCTGCGCCCAGGGGGCTGCGGAGATCGGCCCGGCCGGAGCCGGTGGCGAAGCGCAGGCGGGCGCGGCGTGGGCCGGATCCACCGCGACGGCCGTCATGGGGCCGGCCAGCAGGACTGCGGCCAGAACCGCCCGAAGGACGCCAGGTGGGCGCCGACCACCTCGCTGGCGCACACCGCGCGTCCGGTACATCGACCGCCTCCGTATCGTGTCGACACCGAGACGGGATGTTATCGGTTGCTGGTGAACCGGGCGGGCCGCCGACGGCCTGACATTGTGATCTTGCAATCACCTTGTAGGTTGTATCCGACACCTATGGCTGTGCCCGGGAGGAGGGGTGGCCGTGACCGACTGGGAGCCGGCCACCGGGGCCGAGGCGGCGATGCGAGACGCGCTGCACGGCAATGACCAGCAGCTTTACTTCCGGATCTTGTCCGGTGTCGAGCTGCTGCTGCCGGTCTCCGCACAGGCGGCCGCTGGGCGGACACCGGTGGGCTGGGGCACGTGGACAACCGGCGGCCGGACGCACGTGCTGGCGTTCACCTCCGCCGAGGCGATGCGGGCCTGCCTCGGTGAGCACGCCGGGCCCAGTCGACGCACCGGATACGCGGAACTCGCCGCGAGCTGGCCGAACCACGAGTGGTGGCTGGCGGTGAACCCGGGCCTGCCCATCGAGGGCTACCTGCCCGCCTGGTACGTCTCCCAGCTGTCGCGAGGCGATGTCCGGTTGCCCGGCCGTACGGTGGGTGCCCGCGCCCGGTTGGAACGCGTGGAGGCGCTGAACCGGGCCCGCGACGCCGCCGCGGCGTCGTCCGCCCCGGCGACGCCCAACCCACCCTCCCCGCCGCGATCGCCGGGTCCGGTCCGACCGACACAGCTCTCCCCGGCACCACCGGTGGTGCCGGCGGCCTTCCACCTTCCCGAGGTGCCGCCGACGGCGTCGAGCACGGTCGCCCGCCCCCGCACGGACTCCGCCGACCGGTCACCCGGCCTCGCTGCCCGCCCGGCACCACCCGACAGCGGTGGGATGGGACGCCGACGCCCAGCGGCCGGGTGGTCTGGTGCTGCCCGGCCCGACGGCGCCGGCACCGTGGGCGGCGTGCCGCCACGGCGGCCGGTACCGGGCCGGAAGGAGGAACCGACGTCGGGCGGGCCCGGGTGGCCCACCGCGCCGGACCGGTCCGGCGCGCCCGCCAACGGCGGCCCGGCCGGCTCCGGCCCCGAGCCGACGGGTCAGCGATCCTTCTTCGAGCCGGCGAACGGTCGCTCGCCGCATCGCGGCGACCGCCTCGCCGACCGGGCGGCACCACCGTCGCGGTTCCGGGGCGGTCAGCCGTTCCCCGCCGGGGCCCGGCCGGTGAGCAGCCTTCCGACGGGCCGACCCGCGCTTTCGTGTTCAGCGAGGACGACCAGGCCACCGCCCGGACCCGTGCCGTCCCGCACGAGGAGACGACCCAGCCGCTGCCACCGCCCGACGGGCCGGTTCGGCCGCTGCGGGTGAGCACCCCCGTCGGTTGGGCGGCTCCGGGTGGCGGTGATCCGACCGCCGGTGGCGGTGACCCGACCGAGGCGCTGCCCCGTCGTCAGCCGGAGGAGGAACAACCGACCTCGGCGGCCGAGCCGGTCTCCGCTCCCCCCGCGCCGCGCCGTGGCTTCACCCCGATCGTCATAGAGGGCACCATCATCGAGGCCCGGGACCTCACCCTGACCAACGGCCACCCAGGTCAGCCCGGCGGACCAAGCGGCGACGGGGACCGGTCCGCGACCGGGGCGGGCGCGACGTCGGCTCGTCCGGCACCGGCGGACGCGAAGGTCGCGAGCAGACCAGAACCGCCGGTCGCCGATCCCGAGCCGACGGCTGTCGATCCCGAGCCGACGGTACGCTTTCCGACCCCGCCCGGAGCCGACGGTGGCGGCAGCCGAGCCGACGGTGGCGGTGCCGGCAGCGCCGCCCGAGCCGACCGTCCCGGTCCGGACGGTGACGCCCGAGTCGACCGTCCCCGGACGATCGGCGATGCCCGGGTCGACGGCCGCCGCTCCGACGGCCGCTCCTGCACCGCCGCGCCAGGACCAGACGGATGCCGGCGTCGGAACGGCGGCGCCGGTCGCCACCCGCCCGGCCGGCCCGGTCACGGAGAGCCCGTCGCTGTTCACGCCGGTGTCCGCGGCGGCCACGCGAGCACCCGCAGCGTCCGAGTCCCCGGTTTCGACGTCCACGTCCGCTGCGCCCACCGCGCCGCCCGCCGATCCGCCCTTCCAACCCGCCAACGAGGTGGAGGAGGACCTGCACGGTGCCGCGGAGGCCGGCAGCACGGACACCTTCCTGTCCACGTTGCTGTTGGCCCGGGTTCTCATGCCGGTGGCGGCCGACTCCGCCCCCGGAAGCCGTCCCGGCGATCCGGGCTTCGTCTGGCCGGCCGTGCAGTTGGACGGGCAGACCTTCGTGGTGGCCTACACCTCTCCGCAGCGCCTCGCCGACCACACCGATCCGGCGGCCGAGACGGTCCAGGTCCGCTTCGTCCAGCTCATTCGGAAGTGGCCCGACCTCTCCTGGTCGTTCGCCGTCAACCCGGGCACCCCGGTGGGTGCGAAGCTGCCCGGTGAGCAGATCGTCGGGCTGGCCAACTGGGCCGCCGAACTCGGCCTCGGCGACGACGCCGAGGGTGAGCCCGAGCCGAACGTCGAGGCCCCGGCACCGGCGAGCAGTCCACGGCAGGCGGCACCGGCGGGTGACCTGACCCGGCCGATCGTGATGCAGAAGGCGATCGCACCCAGTCAACTCGGCTACTACCTGGAACGGGGCTACGACCGGGTCTCCGGGTTCGTCCACCGGGCGAGCGAGCTGGCGCATCTCACCACCCCGGCCGCCCTCTACCAGGCGCTCGGCCTCAACCACCCCGAGTCGCCCTTCGCGCCGGACGCGGAACAGATCTACGTGCTCCGGTGGCCGGCGTACCGGCCGAGCCTGTACCGCATTCCGTACGGCGGGCAGAACGAGGCGGCCATGCGGGCGATGGAGGGTTGGGTCATCGAACGGCCCCCGTTCCGGGGCAACGGCTTCGCCCCCGGTGAAGGCAGCGACGTGCTGGCCGAGTTCAAGGTGGACAGTGTCCGGCTGCCGCACGGCGCGCAACTGGTCCGCATCGACGCCTCGGGTAGCGAGCGACCGGTCGCCGTGCTCGACGCCGACACGCTCTCCTGGCGGGAGGTCGGTGAGCGGTGATGCGCGACGGCTACGTGGCGCGCTGGCGCGGGCGGGAGTTCCCGGCCAGCCCGGACGGCAGCGAGGTCCGGCTTTACCAGCCGGAGGCGACCGAGGGTTTCACCGAGGTACGCCCCGGCCGGCACGTCCGGGTCGTGCCGGCCGGCGAAATCGAGGAACTGGTGTACGTCCGTACCACCTGCACCTGGAAGGGACAGCCGTTCATCGTGCTGGCCGAGCACGACGGGTGGCTGCGGGTCGAGTACACCGGTGGCCGTTGGCCGGTCGCGCAGGCGATGCGGCTGGAGGCCTTCGACTTCGGCGTCTACCAGGGATGGGCCCCGGTCGGCGAGGTCACCGACGTACGCGAGCAGCGGGTCTGAAGCTCAGGACTTCGCCCAGCGGAGGACCTCGCCGAGCACCAGTTCCGGCATCTCCAGGTGGGGAAAGTGCCCGACCTCGTCGAGCAGCCGCCACTCGTACGGTGCGCTGACGTAGCGCCCGGAGCCCTGGGCGGTACGCGGCAACGCCGCCACGTCCCGCGCCCCGTGCAGTTGCAGGGTGGGCGCGGCGAGCGGTCGCTGCATCAGCTTCACGAACCGGTAGCCGTGCAGCCGCAGCACCGACCGGAACGCCCACCGGTAGCCCTCCAGCGCGCAGAAGGCGGCCTGCGGGATCCGCATGGCCTCCCGGTAGCGCCGCGCGTAGTCGGCGAAGTCCGCGCCGGTGACCCAGCGGTGGCCGCCCCAGCGGCGCAGGATCTCCTCCACCGCGCGGCCGTTGTCGCGGGTGAGGAGGTGTTCGTACCGGGGCAGCTGGAATCTCAGCGCCGGGGTCGACGCGGCGAACTGACCGCGCGGGTCGGCGAAGATGGCCGCCCGCAGCCGCAGCGGATGCGGGGCGCCGAGCACCACCAGGCGACGCACCAGGTTGGGGTGGAACGAGGTCGCAGTCCAGGCGATCATGCCGCCGGCACCGGTGCCGACCAGGGTGGCCGAGCGCTCGCCGAGCGCCCGGATCAGCCCGGCCACGTCGGCCGCGAGGGTGTAGCCGTCGTACCCCCGGGGTGGTTTGTCGCTGGCGCCGTAGCCCCGCAGGTCCATCGCGACGGCGCGGAAACCGGCGTCGGCGACCGCCGGGAGCATCCGGTGCCAGGCCCACCAGTGTTCGGGGAAGCCGTGCAGGAAGAGCACCATCGGCCCGGTACCCGCCTCCACGACGTGGAAGCGGCTGCCGTTGGCACCCACGAACCGGTGCGTCCACGGCCCCTCGGTGAGTACGCAGGACTCGTCGACGGCCTCGTCACGCTGCTCGGTCATGACGACAGCCTAGGACCCCGACGCCGGTGGCCCGGTTGGTGCCGTCGGCGCGGGGTGCCCGGCCGACCCCGCCGAGGGGCGCGGACGGTCAACCGACCGGGCTCATCTTGAGGATGCTGACCGGGATTCCCGGACCGCAGTCCACCCCGTCCGCCGCCGGGGCGGTGGTCACCCGCACCCAGGCGCCGGTGGCGAAGGTGCCCTTGTCGGTGCCGTGCATCGCGTACTCCCGGCCGTCGTCGGTGACCAGGGTGTAGCAGGGGCCGCTGCCGCCCCGACTGAGCCGGCCGGCCAGGACGTTGGCCTTCCTTGTGGCCGTCCGTCGAGGGTGAGCCGCTTCAATCAGCGGTTGCGAGCCGCGGGCCGTATAGGGATTGGCGGTCCGACCGGCGCGTCCTTGTCGGACGCCCAGCCCAGGCCTAACGCCTTGCATCGCCGTCGGCTTCGACACCGACCGTGGACCCTGCCGCTGCATGTCCGCTTCGCGGACCTGCTCGGCCTGCCAGCGGTGCGTCAGCAGCCTCTCCTGTTGGATCCAGTCGTTTCGAAGGACTCCGCGATGCCCGTCTCCGGTCGATGCGACGTCCTCATCACGGGCATGTCGGCACACCACCTCCATGGACGCGACCCATGCCCGAGCCCGTTTCGCAATCGTTACCGGTCACTGACGGTGATCCCCGAGGTGAAAGAGGGGGTAAATCGGTCAATGTCGCTAACGCAGGGTGCCGAACCGTCGACCATGTCTGCCGGTCGCTTAACGTGCTCAAAAGTGGGGCATCGCGCGGAACTCGGTACTGTTACATTGTGCGTACCTTATCGATCTGCCTTAATGGTGGTCGGGATAATCGACCCGATGTGGCGGCACTCGAAGGTTGTCTTATTCGTTGTACCGAGTGAACGGGGTAAAAAGTCGTGACCAAAAAGAAGGCCAGATTATCTGGCATGATAGGAATCCTTGGAACGATGGCGCTCGTTGGGGCTGTTGCGCCGCAGGCGCCGGCTGCGGCGGAGTCATCGGATCCGGGAATTGTCACGATCGTCGACCAGCCTGGAGTTGTCACCGTTACGATTCCCGACCCCAAGATCAAGGACAAGGGGCCGGCGGCCGTCGCACCCGAAAACGGGGACACGCCTCAGCCAGACTCCGGACCCGGCCAGGCAGAGCTCTCGGACGAGCCCGCTGTCGATTATGACCCGGAGTACCAGCCAGATCCTGAGGGAGCCTCGGCGGCCAGTCGAACGGGTGGTGCCTATTCAACCCTATCGGCTTATGTCGGAAACAACTCTGCAAGCCATTGCAGTATCAATTTCCCCCCGTGCAAGTTCAACATCTACAAGTCGGCGAGTCGCACCATCACGCCGCCGGGCGGTAAGTCGGGGCTTCTCAAGTCCTATGGCAAGGCTCTCGTTGACGTCTACACCATTACGGGTTGCTGCTTCACGAAGGCCGACTACTACAACACCACGTCTTATTCACAGTGGGGCGGTACGTCGCCCTACAACGCCACCAGCATCAAGCACCGGGATGTCTGGGACATTGACTACTTCGCGTTGAGTTGGAGCTTCGGTGGCTCTCCTTCTGGGACCGTCAACCACGGCAGCGGTCGGATCTCGTACTCGAACACCGTGAAGAACACGTGGAGAGTCAACCACAGTGTCCAGCACGTGTACCTTAAGGTGAGCTCGGGCCGGGTTAGCAAGGTTAAGTACGAGGTGCACGGTTCCTACGGCTTCGGCAGCAACTTCTACACGACGGATGCCTACAGCAGCGTCGCCCTGCCTTAATCGACGGATGAGTAGAGTAACAGCTGCGGGTCTCGGCCTCATCGGGGCCGAGACCCGTTGCATTGCCAAGAAAGCCAGGGCGAGATAACTGATGCGAGACGGCCACAAAAAAGTCGCTAAGCGATGCTCTTTGATGGTTTCGGCGATACTTGTTGCGTCCATCACTGCCTGCTCAGGTAACGCCGTCGGCCCACCAACCGCTGTCGACCCCGCTTCGCCCCCCGCAGTCGTAGGCGCTGTCGACCGTGCTACGACCGTGGTAGCACCGATCAAGACGAAGGAGGATGTGGCGGATCTCCTATCCGATTCCTTCGTCATAGGGCCTGGAAGCAACCACTATTTCGTCGACGATGCGTGGAGCGAGGCGCGTTCACCGTTCTCCCTATATGAAACGTATTGGCAGTTGAGGTGGCGTGACGGCCGCCCCCCACCGGGCGTTGATCCAGTCAGAATCGGGACCTGGGTGCAAGTGGCTGCCAGGAATGGACTTGGTTCCTCGCCGCTTCAGCAGGTCGCCCAAATCAGTTACGCCGCCGGTATCGCCAAGTACCTGAACATTCGTCTGGACCCTCAGTTGACGGCGGCCAAGCTGGAGACAATGCGGGACGGGGATCTTTATGCTCCCGACCCGGGCGCTGGTGGAACGTGGGGCAGTACGGCAGCAGCCGTGCGCGCGATGAGAGACGTCGGTCTGCCCGTACCCGACGCGACCCTACGCCAAGCGGGTGCCAAGTTGTCTGGGCTGTCGACGACGCTTACTCCTGAGGAGGCTGTCTCTACCGCTATACCTTTGCTGGAAGTGGTCGGTGCCGGTCGCAGCGGAAACGATTCGAAAGAGGACGAGCTCCGAGTGTCCGCTGCCGTTCTCAGCATTCTTAACGCTATAGAACCCTCATCAATCGACATTTCCTGGCTGGGTGCGCGGTACCAGCTTGATTCTGTGCGATCCAGCTTGGGACAGCCGCGCACCTCGCTGCGTCCGGAGACCTGCGCCAAGCTGGTCACCTCAACGGGGACCGTAACTCTGCCCAACCGGGTGGACGCTGATACCCAAGGCACCTTCTACGCTCGTGAACTGGGATGTCGGACTGTCATCTCGCAGATGGACCGACCGTACACAAGAGCGGGCTGGGTCCTGGGATCGGCTGTCGACCCCTACGAGACGCTGGCAGCAACTCACGCTGCGCTCGCTCTCGCGGACCTCGTGGCTGGTGACGCCGCGTTTGCGAACAGGCTCGGCGACAGTGTCGAACAGTTGTGGACGCCGATGCTGAAGGACGCTTCGCTGCCGTCGACCGCTCACCCTCTGGCATCTGCCCGCCTCGCCCGGGTTGCCGATATCGCCGATGTTTCGGTGACGGTCGAAAGTAACACGTCGAGCAAGCCGAGTGACCGATACGAGCTCGTTGACGTGCTTGTTGCGAACGCGATCGGTGGCGAGGAGCAGCGGCGGGTGGACGAGCTGGCTCTGGCACAACTCCAAGAGGGTGGTGGTCCGGAATCCATGGATGTTGCTGCCATGCTGGCCATCATAGGTGGGCATCTGCACGACAAGGCGGCGATGGCACGGGCAGCCGTTATCGCACGGCAGAATCGCATCGTGGACACCCTGTATGGAATAGGCCCTTGCGAAGAACGGCAGACGTGCGCCTCGGCTGAGCCCTCGATTCCTGCCTCGGCAATTGGTAGCTGGATTGAACGGAGCCACGCTGCTCCCCGCCACCGCTGGGAAGAGAAGGGCATGTGCGACGGATTTCTCTGCTCGGACGGTGCGCAGGATGGTGCCTCGCTCGGCCAGATCTATCTCGCACTCGCCTGCGACAAGCCGGCTTGCGGTGGACGCTTCCCATTGATGATCTGAGACGGACGAGAGGACGTGCGGGATGATGAGCGCCGTGGGGCGTGTCGCCTTCGGCCTTGCTGCGGTACTAGCTGCCGTATCGGGCTGTTCCAAGGATTCCCAGATGAGCGGCCAGAATCAGGATGGTGGTCAAGAAAGGTGGTCGGCCGTGGTGGCATCGGTTGACCTTCCCGGCGGTCGTGAGGTGTCCCTCCAGACCGCTGCCGGCGGAACCGAGCAGGAAACCAAAGTCGGCTCATCTCGTTGTTGGCGGATCAGCGAGGTCGCCGACGACGGCACGGAGATCGCGACAACCTCCGCATGCCATGGCCTGGGTACGACAGCAGCCGCCCGGGTGTTCGGCGTCGTCGTTGTTGCCAGTCCTTGCCGGACTCAAGTCTCGGTCAAGGTGGACCACCCATCCGACCTTCCGGTAGTTCGGGATGTCTTCGACGGGTTTTTCCTGGTGCCACCAGCGCTCGTGTCGGAACTAGATGACATGATCACGTTCTCTTGCCTCGACGAAAGCGGTGGCGCCGGCGAACCGATGACGCTCGACGTTGTCGACTGAAGGGCGCATTGCAGAGTATCGGTCAGGAGTCGCAGCCCCCGCCCGCTCGATTCCCGCCACGTGGCCCTGCTGCTGCCTACGCTGCCCCTCCGGCAACATGAGTGGGCGCGTACCCCAAGCGGGGCCCGGACGAAGTGTGCGCAGTGTCCGGGCCCCGCCGGGCCCCGCCGGTCGCCGCCTTGAGGCAGCCAGGTCAGGGCCCCGGGCACGCCAGGCGACAGGGTGCAGTGGTGGGCGTCTGATGCGAAGACGGGGTGACCGTCCTCGCGGACGGTCACCCCGTCGGGTCCTACGTCTGCCGTCAGTCCTCGTCGGACTTGCCGCCGCTCATGCCGGAGGCGATCAGGTCCATCACGGACGAGTCCTGCAACGTGGTCACGTCGCCCAGCGAGCGGTTCTCCGCCACGTCCCGCAGCAGCCGACGCATGATCTTGCCGGACCGGGTCTTCGGCAACTCCGGCACCAGCATGATCTGCCGGGGCTTGGCGATCGGGCCGAGCGTCTTCGCCACGTGGTTGCGCAGGTCGGCGATGAGCTGCTCACCGGCCTCGCCGGAGATCTCGGTGCTGCCCCTCGGGATGGCGAACGCGACGATCGCCTGCCCGGTGGTCGGGTCGGTGGCGCCGACCACCGCCGCCTCCGCCACCGACGGGTGCGACACCAGCGCCGACTCCACCTCGGTGGTGGAGATGTTGTGCCCCGACACCAGCATCACGTCGTCGACCCGGCCGAGCAGCCAGACGTGCCCGTCGTCGTCCTTCTTCGCGCCGTCACCGGCGAAGTAGATCCACGGGCCGTCGCCACCGGCACCCGCGCCGAACCGCGACCAGTACGTCTCGATGAACCGGTTGTCGTCTCCCCAGATGGTGCGCAGCATCGACGGCCACGGCTCGCGCAGCACCAGGTAACCGCCGCCGCCGTTGGGCACCGACTGGCCCTGGTCGTCCACCACGTCCGCGACGATGCCCGGCAGCGGCGTCATCGCCGAGCCCGGCTTGGCGGCGGTCACCCCCGGCAGCGGTGAGATCATCATGCTGCCGGTCTCGGTCTGCCACCAGGTGTCCACGATGGGCAGCTCACCCCGTCCCACGTGCTGCCTGTACCACATCCAGGCCTCGGGGTTGATCGGCTCGCCGACGCTACCGAGCAGCCGCAGCGAGGAGAGGTTGTACTCGGCCGGGATCTCCTCGCCCCACTTCATCATGGTGCGGATCAACGTCGGCGCCGTGTAGAGGATGGTCACCCGGTACCGGTCGACGATCTCCCAGAAGCGGCCCTTGTGCGGGGTGTCCGGGGTGCCCTCGTACATCACCTGGGTCACCCCGTTGGCGAGCGGGCCGTAGACGATGTAGGAGTGACCGGTCACCCAGCCGATGTCCGCCGTGCACCAGTAGACGTCGGAGTCCGGCTTGAGGTCGAAGACCGCGTACGAGGTGTACGCCGCCTGGGTCAGATAACCGCCGGTGGTGTGCAGGATGCCCTTCGGCCGGGCGGTGGTGCCGCTGGTGTAGAGGATGAACAACGGGTGCTCGGCGTCGAACGGCTGCGCGGTGTGCTCGGCCGACGCCTGCTCCACCGTCTCGTGCCACCAGTGGTCCCGCTCGGACCAGCCGACCTCCTCGCCGGTGCGCCGGACCACCAGAACGTGCTCGACCGACGGGCAGTTCGCCACCGCCTCGTCGACGGTCGGCTTGAGCGCGGACGGCTTGCCGCGCCGGTACCCGCCGTCGGCGGTGATGACGACCTTCGCCGAGGCGTCCTGGATCCGGTTGGTGAGCGCGTCGGCGGAGAAGCCGCCGAAGACCACACTGTGCGTGGCGCCGATCCGGGCACAGGCCAGCATCGCGACCGCGGCCTCCGGGACCATCGGCAGGTAGATCGCCACCCGGTCACCGGCGGTCACCCCGAGATCGGTGAGTGCGTTCGCCGCCTGGCAGGTCATCCGGTGCAGGTCGGCGTAGGTGAGAGTGCGGCTGTCGCCGGGCTCGCCCTCCCAGTGGATCGCCACCTTGTCACCCCGGCCAGCCTCCACGTGCCGGTCCAGACAGTTGTAGGCCACGTTCAACTGCCCGCCGACGAACCACTTCGCGAAGGGCGGCCGGGACCAGTCCAGCACCTCGTCCCACTGCCTGGTCCACGCCAGCCGGGACGCCTGACGCTCCCAGAAGGCGAGCCGGTCGGCCGCCGCCTCGGCGTACGCGTCCGCGGTGACGTTGGCGTCGGCGGCGAGTTCGGCCGGCGGCGGGAACTGGCGCGTCTCGTTCAGCAGATTGGCCAATGCCTCGCTCATGCCGGCACTCCGCTTCGCTCCGTGCCGCCATGAGGCACCAGCGCGCCGCGTTGATGATTCGCTCGCTGACGCTCGCTCATGCGGTGACTCCTCGTTGCTCGGGTGACCTGGGTCTCTCCCGGGCAGGTTAGTCGCGGCGGCCGAGCGAGGCGACCGATCCCCGACGCGCCCGTCGCTCAACGGCCCCTCCCACGCGCCGAGGTGCAGGGCAGGTCTGCCCTTCTCCGCCGGGGCACGTGGCGTGGGCGTTCGATCGGTCACGGGTTGCGGCATGTCGGGCCTTCCCGTCGGCGTGAAAGCCCGACATGCCGCATGTCGCGACTGCGCCCCTCCCGGCGCGGCCCCCGGCGCGGCCCCGGTCGGGCGGGTGGTCTCCGCCAGGCCGGGTGGGTGGCGGGGCTCGCGTTGCCGGTGACTCCCGCCCGGGGCCGTCGGCATCGTCGCTACCGTGTCGGGGTGACCGCCGATCCGCTCGCGCCGCTGCTCGACCTCGCCGACATCGCCGCCGCCGTGGAGCGTGCCCGCGACCGGTTCGACCGGGCGCTGGGCCACCGGGCGCTGCGGCGCCACGGCGGCCAGGTCGCCGCCGAGGTGAGCCTGCGCTCCGCGGTGGCCAGCGCCGGGCTGGAGGGTCACCACCACGAGCGGGAGACGGTACGCGCCGGCACCGTCACCGAACCGGTGCTCCAGGGCGCGCTGCGGGTGGCCGGCGCCCTGCCCGGGCTCAGTGAACTCTGGCCGAAGGCCCCCCGGCAGGTGCTGGCGAAGCTGCACGTGCTCGCCGCCCGCGAGGTGGTCGCCGAGACCGCGCTGGGCCGCCCGGTCGACGATCCGGTGGTCGCCGCCCGGCTCGACGCCCTGGCCACCCTGGTGGCCGGCGGTACCCGGGTCACTCCGCTGGTGCTGGCCGCCGTCGTACACGGTGAACTGCTCAACCTGCGCCCGTTCGCCGGCCCGTCGGGCGTGGTGGCCCGGGGCGCGGCCCGTCTCGTGCTGCTCTCCACCGGATTCGACCCACGTGGACTGCTCGCCGTCGATGTCGGGCACCGGGAACGCGAGCCGGAGTACGTGGGCGCGGCCGGCGCCTTCGCCACCGGCACCCCGGACGGACTGCGATCCTGGCTTCGCCACTACATGTCGGCCGTCGAGGTGGGCGCCGACCAGCTCACCGCGATCGGCGACGAGATCCTGGCCGCCGCCTGAGCGGGTACCGAAGATCCATCCGATGGTGGTGCCCGGTGGCTGTGCCCGCGGTGGTGCAGCTCGGGGCGCGGTCAGGCCGGCGAGGCGGAGGCGCGGGTGCGGCGATGCCGGCCGTACCAGGCGATGCCGATGGCCACCCCGACACCGACGCCGAGCGCCGCCGCGGCGACCGGCACGGCGGGCCGCTCGCGTAGTCGCCGCCCCAGCGGCACCGGGTGCCGGAACTCGAGCACCGGCCAGGCGTTCTCGACGGCCAGCCGGCGCAGCTGCCGGTCCGGGTTGACCACCGACGGATGCCCCACGCACTCCAGCAACGGGCGATCGCTGTACGAGTCGGAGTAGGCGTACGAGTCGGCCAGGTCGTAGTCCCGGGCGGTGGCGAGTTCGCTGACCGCCTCGACCTTGCTGGGACCGGCGGCGTAGAACTCGACCTCGCCGCTGTATCGGCCGTCGACCACGCCCATCCGGGTGGCGATCACGTCGGTCACCCCGAGCAGCGCACCGATGGGGCGCACCATCTCCTCGCCCGAGGCGGAAACCAGCACCACGTCCCGGCCGGCGGCCTGATGCTCCTCAATCAGCGCGGCGGCCTCCGCGTACACGTAAGGGTTGATGAGTTCGTGCAGCGTCTCCGCGACGATCTGACGGACCTGCTCCACCGGCCACCCCTTACACAGGGTGGCGAGATAGTCACGGGTCCGGGCCATGGTCTGCTCGTCGGTGCCGCCCAGCCGGAACATCAGCTGCGCGTACGCCGACTTGACCACGTCACGCCGAGTGATCAGGCCGTCCCGGTAGAACGGCCTGCCGAACGCCAAGGCACTCGACTTGGCGATGACGGTCTTGTCCAGATCGAAGAAAGCGGCACTTCGGCCCACGGCGCGAAAGTCTAGCCCGATGGTCTATCGTCGGCGGGTGCCCGGGGGCTGAAGAGCGCTAAGACCTGCGGGCCGACCCCCACCCGCCTGCGAACAGTGACCGTGGTCACACCCAGCGAACAGGATTTCGCAGGGAGTGGAGGCTACACCACTCGACGTACACAGGTCCGCTCAGGCAGACTTGGTTACAGCACAGGCATTCATATCTCGTACAACCGGCAGACTCTCGGCGGTTGCACCCCCCGTGACCGCTGAGCGGGTTCGGCTCGACCCCCCCCGGAGCCGAACCTCCGACGACCCCCGTCTCCCCCCGACGGGGGTCGTCCCTTTCCTCTCCCGTTGCCGGCCCAGGTGAAGGCGTGTCTGTCGAGTGGCATACCCTCCCGAAGCTGTCGCTGGGGAGGCACGATGAACAGAACCATTGCTCGCCACGGAGCCGGCGCGCTTGTCGCCTGGGTGGTCTTCGTGGCACAGACGCCCGTCATCTACGCCGGACTGCTCGTGTACGCGTCGAGCACCACTGGAGATCTGGGTGGCCCGCTCGCCGGGCCGGTACTGTGCGCTTCGTTGGCGTGTCTGGGCGTCGCCCTGGTGCCGCTGCTGTTCGTGCCGGCGGGCTGGATCGGTGAGATCGCCTCGAGAAGCGGACGGCTGTCCGTGAAGCTACTTGTCGCGTTCGCCGTCGCCGCAGTGCTGGCGATGCTCTACGTGGCCGGCATCGCGGTCCTGACCGACAAGCCGACGGTTGCCGGCACGTTGTTGGCGTGCGGGGGCGGCGCGGCCGCTGTGCTTGGTCCTACTGCGGCGTATGTCCTGATCGCCCATCGCAGGCTGAAGACGGGTTCGGTCCAGCGGTCGACTTCTTCCACACCGCCCCGGCGGTGAGGCCGGGCCGCCCAGGCGTCACCGCAGTGGCCGGACTGTTCCGTCAGCGCGGGTGGTAGACGACCGCGCGGCTCACACCCCAGACCGGGCGGATCGAGGCCGCGATGTGGCCCCGGTCATCGAGGTCGACGACCTCGCCCTCCGTACTGATCCCGGCGAGGCTGAGGTCGTGCAGCACGCCGCGCCGCCACAGCGCCGGGCGCTCGCTTCCATCGGTGGCCTGGGAACTGGCCAGGATCTCGCCACGGTTGTTGATTGCCCGCAGCCGGGTGAAGCTGCCGCCGAGGGTGCCGACGTCCAGGGCGCGTCCGTGCCGCCAGAGGATGCCGCGTTCGGACTGGTCGGCCGAGAACTGCCAGCCGATCGCCCAGCCACGGTCGTTGAGGGCGTACGTGTTGCTGCGGTTGAAGGGGCCGGCGCCGAGGTCGGTGACCCGGCCACGGTGCCACCGGGCGGCGTGGAAGCCGTCCGGTACGGACACTCCGCCGGCGACCTGGCCGCGCTCGTTGATGTCGGACACGTCGCCGAGGGGCAATGGCCGGGGACGGCGGTTCGTCCACAGGACAGGGCCCGCGTCGGTGTGACCGACGACCTGGCCGCGGTCGTTGATCGCCACGGGCCGGCCGGACGGGCCGCCCAGCGGCCGCAGGACGCCGCGATGCCAGACGTACGCGCCGGAGCCGTCGTCGCGGACGCCGACGACCTGACCTCGGTCATTGACATCGGTCGGGCTGAAGTCGCCGAGATTGATCATCCGGCCTCTGCGCCAGAGGAATCCGCGGTAGATGCCATCCGCGCCCTGGGCCCGGCCGACCACGTCACCTCGGTCGTTCATGGCGGTGGCGTAGCTGCTGTCACCACCGAGCGTGCCGAGGTCCACCGCGCGGTAGTCGGTGCGGGCTGGGGAGACGGCGGCTGTGGGTGCGGCCGTCAGGGCGGCTGTGAGGAGTGCCGTGGCGAGGATGGATGGCATGGGACGGCTCCCTCCGGAGCGTGGCCGGCGAAAGGTGCGCCAAGCGTAGGCGCGTCCCGCCGCTCCGTCAGGGTGCTGTCACCTAGCGGACAGCCTCACCGGACGCTACGCACGACAGTCGCTCGCACGAGGGCTACCTGATCACGGCTCGGCCTGAGGTACGCATCGGTTCGAAGCAGACCAGGGCGCGGCCCCGGTGGTCGGTCACCACCCAGGGGTGCCCGACGTACGTGTGCTGCCGGTACGACTCGCGCGGTCGCAGCACGGCGTACTGCCTTCGGTGCCCACGGTGGTCCAGCCAGTAGACGATCACCGATCGCTGGCGGGAGTTCACGAATTCGATGCTCGTCTCGCTGCCGCCGCTGACCGAACGCAGATCATGTTCCCGCCATGCAGGTAGCGGGGTCAGCTGCGCCGGCTCGGGCGGTCGGGTGGTCGGTGGCGGGCCTGCCGACCGGCTCGGCGTGGGAGTCGGTCGGGCGCTCGGCCTGGGCGGCACGGTCGGCGAGGCGGGGCGGGTGGCCGACGGGGCCGGTGTCGCCCGCCGACTGAGTTGCGGCCGGGAGGAGGAGACCCCTCCGACGGATGACGAGGCTGCCGGTGCGGATGGCGACAGCGCGCCGGCGGAGGCGACACCGTCCAGGTTGGACCCGGGGCCACCCGGTTGCGGTGGGACCCAGTCCGACGGCACGTCCGGTGCCGCGACGGTCGGGGGTTCAGCCGCCGGCCAGAGCGTGGTGAGCAGGAGACCGAGCGCGGCGGCGGCGAGGCCAGCGAGCATCAGCCGGTGCGACATCCGGCCGGGAGCGCGGTGGGCGGGCTCGAGGGCGACGGCTGGCTCGCGTACGGGCGGAGGTTCGGTGACCGGGCCACCGTCGCCTGCGGTCGGTGCCGGTGGCAGTGCACGTGGAACCGGACGCGCCGACAGTTGTCTGGCGCGGGAACGCGGGTCGAACAGCCAGGGGCCGACCCGCAGCCTCGGCTCGACACGGGGTTGTTCGTGATCTGGCGACTGAGTCATGACCTCGATCCGGCGAGGAATGCCGTCCGGCCGACGGCACAGGACGTCGATTATGCGTGGTGCACGTCACGTCCCGCCATGGGTGGTGGGGGTCGAGACAGGTGCGATGTGCGGCCCGTCCATATAACAGATCAACGACCGTTGTGGGCGTTGTCCACAGAACGCTTCGTTGTCCACAGGCCCGCCGTCTGGGGCGGCGTGCGGGGCGGCAGCGGCGGCAGGGTTCGAGCCAGTGAACCCGCGCTGACCGCCTGGAGGCCGCGATGCCATCCCGTACCTCCGTCCCACCGGACCGGCGCCTGCCGCTGGTCGTCACCTCGGACGGTGACCTGCTCGACGACCTGCTTCGGCTCGCTGCCGCGGGCGGAGTCGAGGTGGAGGTCGCCGCCGATGCGGCGGCCGCCCGCACCCGCTGGCGGCCAGCCCCGTTGGTCCTTGTCGGCAGTGACCAGGCGCAGCCCTGCCTGCGGGCGCGGCTACCCCGACGAAGTCGACTCGTCCTGGTGGGTCGGTCCGGCGACGTCGAGTCCGGCTGGCAGGTGGCCGAGCTGCTCGGTGCCGAACACGTCGCCGTGTTGCCGGCGGCCGAGCCGTGGTTGGTGGACCGGTTCGCCGACTGCGGTGCCGAGGGTGGGGCCTCGGCGCACGCCCGAATGGTCGCGCTGGTCGGTGGTCGCGGCGGAGCCGGTGCCAGCATCCTCGCCGGTGGTCTCGCCGTCACCGCCGCCCGGGCACGGCTGCGTACTCTCCTGCTCGACGCCGATCCGCTCGGCGGCGGCCTGGATCTCGTGCTCGGCTGGGAGCAGATGGAAGGGCTGCGCTGGCCGGCGCTGACCGGTGCCGACGGACGGGTCGACGCACCGGCCCTGGTACGCGCGTTGCCCAGCCGGGGCGATCTGGTGGTGCTCTCCTGGGACCGTGGCGACCTGATCGCGGTGCCGGCCGAGGCGGTGGCCGCCACCCTGGACGCCGCCCGGCGGAGCCGGGACGTCGTGGTGGTCGACCTGCCCCGCCAACTCGACGACGCCGCGGTGACCGCTCTGCAGGCCGCCGACCGCGCGTTCGTGGTGGTACCCGCCGAACTGCGGGCGACCGCTGCCGCGGCCCGGGTGGTCACGGCGGTCGCCCCGCACTGTCGTGACCTGTCGGTCATCGTCCGGGTCCCGCTCCCGGCCGGCTGCGCGCAACCGAGGTGGCCAGAGCACTCGGCCTGCCGCTGGCCGGCTCGCTACGGCCCGAGCCAGGGCTGTGCCGTGGGCTGGAGCGGGGTGAAGCCCCGGCGGCCGGTGGGCGCGGCCCGCTGGCCGAGCTCTGCCAGCGGATCGTCGCCGAACTCACCGGGCAGTCTGTGGCGGGTGCGGCATGACCGGGGAGAACCTCGCGGCCCGGGTACGGCAGCGGATCGCCGCGACCACCACGCCGGTGACCCCGGCCGCGATCGTCTCCGCGGTACGCGCCGAGCCTGATGCCGCCGTGCTCGGTGACAACGCCCTGCTGCGGATCGCCGACCGGGTCCGTGACGACCTGGTGGGTGCGGGCCCGCTCGCCGTGCTGCTGACCGACCCCGAGGTGACGGACGTACTGGTCAACGGGGCGCGGGTGTGGGTCGACCGGGGGCAGGGGCTGCACCAGGTGCCGGTGCCGGTGGGCACGCCCGACGACGTTCGTCGACTCGCGCAGCGGCTCGCGGCCGGAGCCGGTCGTCGGCTGGACGACGGTTCGCCATGCGTCGACGCCCGGCTGGCCGACGGTACGCGGCTGCACGCGGTGCTACCGCCGGTGGCGACCGACGGGCCCTACCTGTCGTTGCGTACCTTCCGGCAACGGCCCTTCACCCTCGACGAACTTGTGACCCAGGGCGCGGTGGCCCGGCCGGTGGCGCCGGTGCTCGCCGCCGTGGTGGCGGCCCGGCTCGCCTATCTGGTGATCGGCGGCACCGGCTCCGGCAAGACGACCCTGTTGAACACGTTGCTCGGCCTGGTGCCGACGACCGAGCGGATCGTGCTGGTCGAGGACGCCGCCGAGTTGCGACCGGTGCACCCGCACGTGGTGGGTCTGCAGACACGAACGGCCAACGTGGAGGGTTCGGGTGCCGTCGGCCTGAGCGAGCTGGTCCGGCAGGCGCTGCGGATGCGACCGGACCGGCTGGTGGTCGGCGAGTGCCGGGGTGCGGAGGTGGTCGACCTGCTGGCCGCTCTGAACACCGGGCACGAGGGTGGGGCGGGGACGCTGCACGCCAACACTCCGTCGGACGTACCGGCCCGGTTGGAGGCGCTCGGGCTGCTCGGTGGGTTGCCCCGTCCGGCGCTGCACGCCCAGGTGGCAGCGGCGCTCCAGGTGGTGTTCCAGATCCGCCGTACCCCGCAGGGCCGCGTGCTGGAATCCATCTGCCTGTTGTTGCCGGAAGGACCCGAGCGGCTGGTCGCTGCCGTTCCCGCGTGGATTCGTGGTCGGGGGCTCGGGCTGGCGGCCCGGGCGCTCGGCACGCTGATCCGCAACCGCGACGTGCCGGTGCCGCCGATTCTGTGCGAGCCCTGGCCCGCGCCGGCGGTGTCGTCATGAATGGCGCGTGGTGGTGGGCGATGTCGGTGTTGCCGGTCATGGTCGCCCTGACCTACCGGATGCGCGGGCGACGTGCCCTGTCAGGGTCCGAGGACGGCGGGACAGCGGCCGACGATCCGCTGGTCGCGTGGATCGTCGCCCTGCGTGAGGCGGGTGGTCGCCGGGACGGCGAGAGCCTGCGAGGCCGGGGTGGGCGCAGCCCGGAAGCGACCGGTGTCGGGTGGCCGGCGACAACGGGGGCAGCGCCTTCGTGGCGTGCGGCTCACCCGTCCAGCCCAGCTGCGTCCCCGATCGGCTGGCCCAGGTCACGGCCGCCGACAGCACCGACCGCGTCCCGTCCGCCGGGGCCGCGTGGAAGCCGGCGGCCGAGGCGGCCCGGTGGCGTAGCCGGTGCTGTCGTACCGGGCGGAGCATCCGTCGTCGCGTCGACGGCACGGGGAGCCGGCACGCGGTTGTTGGACGAGGACCAGACTGCCAGGAGCGACATCGACCACCGCGACCAGACCGGCCACCACGACCAGACCGACCGCGGCGACCAGACCGGCCATGGCGACCAGACCGGCCATGGCGACCGGACCGGTCACCGGGTACCGGCCGACCTGCGGGTACCGATCGAGCATCGCGCGCAGACCGGTCAGCGGGCACCGAGGGCGCAGCGACCGGCGGCGCCAGTGGCGACACCGCGGCGTGTTCTGGTGCTGACCTGCCTGCTCGGCGCGGGGATCGGTCAGTTGGTGGCCGGTCCGGTGGCGGCGGTGGCCCTGGCCGGCTACGGCGTACTGGGTGTGCGGGCGATGCGCCGCCGGGCAACCCTGGGCCGGGCCGTCCGGGACCGCCGGGAGCGGCTGGATCAGCTGTGCGCCCTGGCCGGGGACCTGCGGGTGGGTCTGCCGGTGCCGGTGGCCGCGCAGGTGCTGACGAACTCGTTGTCCGGCGTCACGCCGGCTGCGGCCCAACCGGTCGCGCCGGCGGGTGAGACCGTCACCGACGACGGTCAGCCCGTCGGGTCCGCGCATCGTCTACCGGGCCCGGCCATGCCCGGTCTCGCCGAGGATCGGCTCGGGCGACTGGCCGGGGCCGCGGTACGGCTGGCCGAGCGGACGGGGCGCCGCTGGCCGATCTGGTGGAGCGGATCGAGGCCGACGCCCGGTCGACGGACCGAGGGCTGGCGGCGGCCACGGCCCAGGCGTCAGGTGCCCGCGCGACCGCCTGGTTGCTGGCCGCCCTGCCGCTGGGTGGGATCGGCCTCGGCTATGGCATCGGGGTGGATCCCCTCCAGGTGCTGCTGCACACTCCGGTCGGTGGTGCTTGCGCGGTCGCCGCCGTGGGCCTTCAGGTGATCGGCCTGCTCTGGGCGGAGCGACTTTCGGTCACCTCCGCCGGGAGCAGCTGATGTCCGGGACGCAGCTGGTCGCCGGCGGGTTGGCCGGCGTCGTACTTGTCGCTGGGCTCGCGGTCGGCCGGTACCGGCCCCGACGCCGGCTGCGTCGGCTGTCCGGACAGCCGACGCCCGGCCGGGTGGGTCAGCGGTTCTGGCGGTCGTTGCGCGGGCGGACGAGGTCCTGCGGGGGGAGAGCGGCCGCCCAGCGGGACGGGCCACCTGACGAAGCCTCGGCACCGGCTTCGACGACCCCGTCGCGGCACACGAATCGGTGGGGCCTGGACCTCGTCCGGCTGGCCGCCGGGCTGTCCGGCCTGGCGGCGGCGGTGCTGATCGAGGGCTGGGCCGGACCGGTGGCGGCACTGCCCACGGCGGTGCTGCTCGACCGGCTGCTCCGGCGGATCGAGCCACCGACCGTACGTCGTAGCCGGTTGCGTGCCACCGCCGACCTACCGCTCGCCGCCGACCTGCTGGCGGCGGCGCTGCGGGCAGGGGCACCCGTGGAACGTTCGCTGCTCGCCGTGGCCGACGCGCTCGGCGGGCCGCTGGGCCGACAACTTGCCCGGGTCGGCCGGACGCTGCAACTCGGCGGTGGGCCGCACGAGGCGTGGGCACATCTGGCGGAGGTGCCGGGAGCACACCGCGTGGCCACCGCCGCGACCCGCTCGGCGAGCAGTGGCGCCGCCCTGGCCGGAGCGCTCACCCGGCTCGCCGACGACCTGAGAGCTGATCGCGCCGTCGCGCTCGAGTCGGCTGCGCGCCGTGCCGGCGTGCTGATCGTGCTGCCGCTGGGCCTGTGCTTTCTGCCCGCCTTCATTCTCGCCGGTCTGGTGCCGGTGATCGTCGCCGTCCTCGGCGACGTGCTGTGAAACCCAATGAGAAAGGACGAACACGTGCGCAGAATCCTCGCCCGCCTTCGCGGGGACGCCGGAATGAACACCGCGGAGTACGCGGTCGGAACGCTCGCCGCGGTGGCCTTCGGCGGCGTCCTGCTCAAGGTGCTGACCTCCGACGGTGTGCAGTCCGCGCTGACGGCCGTCATCGACCGGGCACTGAAGTGACCCGGCGCCGGCCGGCCGGCCACGACCGGGGATCGTTCACGGCCGAGATGGCGGCCGGCCTGCCGGCGCTGGTGCTGCTCCTGCTCACCGGGCTGACCACGATCAACGCGGTGAGCACCAAGGCGGCGTGCCTGGACGCGGCCCGGGAGGCGGCGCTCGCCGCCGCCCGGGAGAGCCGGGCGCCACCGCCGGCCGCCGGCAGGCCCCGACCGGTGCCGAGGTGGTCGTCGTCTCGGACGGCGAACTCGTCCGGGTGACGGTCCGCGCTTCCGTCCGCGCCCTCGGCACCGACCTGCCCGCGATCAGCGTCGTGGCCACGGCCGTCGCGGCGGTCGAACCGGGTGCGCCGGAGCCGCACCCGTGAGCGCCGTCGCAGCTCACCCGGCCACCACCACCCAGGGGCGCGACCTGCGTTCCCGTCGACTGCGTCCCGGATTGCGGGCGGCTGGTGGTGAGCGGGGTGGGGCCACGATCTGCCTGCTCGGGGTGGGGCTGTTGTTCGTGGTGGCGGGCCTGTTCGGTGCGGGTGTGGGAGCGGCCCGGGTGGCGCGTCAGCAGGCTCTGGTGGCCGCCGATCTCGGTGCCCTCGCGGGTGCGGCACGGGTTCTTCAGGACGCGCCGGTGGCGTGCGCCCGGGCGGCGGAGCTGGTCGCCGCGAACGCTGCCCGGCTGGTGTGGTGCCGGATCGACGGGCTGGACGTGCTGGTCACCACCGAGGTGATGGTGAGCCCGTTGCCGGGAATGACCCGGACGGCCAGGGCCACCAGCCCGGCCGGCCCGCTGCGCGGCTGACCGGGTAGCGGCAGCGGGCGGTTGGGGCGGTAATGGCGGGCCGGCCCGCTCGGCGTGGTGGTCGAGCGGGCCGGCCAGGGGCCAGGTGGATCGCTGGGTCAGGACCGGCGTCAGCGGCCCTGCAGGGCGTCGAGGGCGACGGCCATGGCGATCACCAGGCGACGGTCGATCTGCGGGTTCTGGATCTCGACGACGTACCGGTCGCGCAGACCCCACTTCTTGACCACGGAGAAGACGGGCTGCCCGTCCGCGACGAAGTCGAAGTGGTACGGCAGCCAGGACAGCGAGTCGACGAAACGGCGCAGCAGTGCCACCGGCATGCTGCGCTCCTGGCCGGTGACGTTGGGCAGACCGGCCTGCTCGACGTGCCAGGTCGAGCGGAGCAGGGACTGCGCGAAGTCCTTCCGGAACAGGCCGATCGGGTTGCCGGCGTGGTCGGTGACGTCGTACGTGGCACCGAGGTCCAGGCGCTGGCGTGCCTTGAAGCCGAGCAGTGGCTGCTGCTTGGACTCGTCGGTGTAGATCGTCACCTGCTCCTTGAAGGCGAGCCGCTTCTGCTGGGCGAACGCCAGCAGCCCACCCTCGGAACCGTCCGGCGCGACGCTGTGCACCTCGTACTGGTTGACCATGAACCGCACCCGCTGACGGATGTGGAACTGCTGCTGTGCCTGCAAGCTGTCGAGCTGCATGAGAACTCCTCGATTGTGGTGCGCCGGAGTGTCGCACAGTCGGACAACGGCTGCGTGCAGGGTCCGCCGGTCAGCGGACGCCGTCTACGCCCGACCGGTGCGTCATGGTGGTCAACAGCAGATGGATGGTGCGCAGACGTTCGTTGATCTGATCCAGCCGTTCGGCCTGGGCCAGGGTGGCGAGCGCGGTCCCCAGCGCGATCTGCTGGTTGACGTCGAGCTTCTCCTGATCGATGGTGTAGAGCAGGTCGACGGTCTCGGCGATGGTGTCGGCCACGGCCTCTCCTCCATGCTGGCACTGACGGTGAACGGCAAGCACAACGCTCTATGGAAGCGCTCCCACCATCATTGCCCGGTGGCCCCGGTTTTCATACCCGGCCGGTCACTGCGGCAGGTTGGCGAGCACCACGTCGAGCACCCGGATCGCGTCCGGCTTGGACAGCGGATTGTTGCCGTTGCCGCACTTGGGTGACTGCACGCAGGACGGGCAACCGGTCTCGCAGCCACACTCGGCGATCGCGTCGCGGGTGGCCCCTAGCCACGACGCGGCCATGCCGTACGCCCGCTCCGCGAAGCCCGCACCCCCCGGATGGCCGTCGTAGACGAAGACGGTCGGGGCCTCGGTGTCCGGATGCACCGCCGTGGAGAGCCCGCCGATGTCCCACCGGTCACAGGTGGCGACCAGCGGCAGCAGTCCGATGGCGGCATGTTCGGCCGCGTGCAGAGCCCCCGGCACGTCGGCCGGCGCCACCCCCGCGTCGATCAGCGACTCGGGGGAGAGGGTGAACCAGACCGCTACGGTACGCAGCTCACGCGCCGGCAGGTCCAACGGGCGGGTGTCGATCACCTCGCCGGTGGCGATCCGCCGCCGCTGGTAGGAGACCACCTGACTGGTGACGTCGACCTCGCCGAGGAAAAGCCCGACCGGTCCGGCGTCCAGGTACGAACGCACCGAAACCACCGACAGCGACGTGACGTCGCGGGCGTGGGTGGACCACTCCGGCTCCTCGGGGTGCACCAGCGCGCACCCGTCGTCGAGGTCGAGCGAGTCGACCACGTACGACGCGCCCTGGTGCAGGTAGACCGCGCCGGGGTGCAGCAGGAAGTGCGCCGAGCCGCCGTCGACCGTACCGAGCAGCCGGCCGGTCGCCGCCTCCACCACGCAGACCGGGGCGCCACCGTCGCCGCGCAGATCCACCTCGGGCCGTTCCCGATGCCGCCAGTACCAGCCGGTCGGCCGTTGGCGCAGCGCGCCCGCCTCGACCAGCGCCGCCACGGCCTCCTTGGCGCCGTCGCCGAAAAGCTCCAGGTCGGCCGCGGTCAACGGGGCCTCCGCCGCCGCGCAGGCCAGCTGCGGACCGAGCACGTACGCGTTGGCCGGGTCGAGCACGGTCGCCTCCACCGGCGCACCGAAGACGGCCTCCGGATGGTGCACCAGGTAGGTGTCCAGCGGGTCGTCCCGGGCCACCAGCACCGCGAGAGCCTCCTGGCCGGAGCGTCCGGCCCGGCCCGCCTGCTGCCACAGCGACGCCCGGGTGCCCGGATATCCGCAGATCACGACCGCGTCCAGCCCGATCAGGTCGACCCCCAGCTCCAGGGCGTTCGTCGAGGCCAGACCGAGCAGCTCGCCGTGCAGCAGCGCCCGCTCCAACTCGCGACGCTCCTCGCGCAGGTAGCCGGCCCGGTACGCGGCCACCCGGTCGCCGAGCCCCGGCACCGCCTCGTCGAGGCTGCGCCGGGCGCTGGTCGCCACCACCTCGGCGCCCCGGCGGAGCGGACGAAGGCCAGCGTGCGTACCCCGGCGGCGACGGTGTCGGCGAGCAGGTCGGCGGTCTCCCGCAGCGCCGAGCGGCGAACCTGGGCCAGCTCGGACCCGGGCTCGCCGGACCCGGCGGCCGACGGGTCCGGCGGGAGCAGCGGCGGCTCCCAGAGGGCGAAGGTGACCCGGCGCGCGGCGAGGTGTCCTCGGTGACGGCTGTCACCGGGAGGCCGGTCAGCCGGCCGGCCGCCGCGGCCGGATCGCCCGACGTCGCCGACGCCAGCACGAACGTCGGTCCGTCGGCGCGTCCGTACCGGGCGCACTGCCGGCGCAGCCGGCGCAGTACGTGGGCGACGTGCGAGCCGAACACGCCTCGGTAGACGTGGCACTCGTCGATCACCACGTACGCCAGCCGACGCAGGAAGCCGGACCACTGGGCGTGCCCGGGCAGGATGCCGTGGTGCAGCATGTCGGGGTTGGTCAGCACGAACCGGGAGTGCCGCCGGATCCACTCCCGCTCGGCCCGCGGGGTGTCGCCGTCGTAGCAGGCCGGGCGTACGCCCTCGATCTCCAGCGCGGCGACGGCGCGCAACTGGTCGGCGGCGAGCGCCTTGGTCGGTGCCAGGTAGAGCACGGTGGCGCGCGGGTCGGCGAGCAGCGTGGCCAGCGCCGGAAGTTGGTACGCCAGGGACTTGCCGGACGCGGTGCCGGTGGCCACCACGACGTGTCGGCGGTCGTACGCCAGGCCGGCCGCCTCGGCCTGGTGCCGCCACGGCGTGGTCACCCCGCGCCGGGCGTACGCCGCCCGCAGCTCCTCCGGAGCCCAGGACGGCCACGATGCCGGTACCCCGGGCCGGGGCGGCACCCGCTCGACGTGGGTGACCGGATCGGCGGGTGCCGCTGGCGTAACCGGCGCAGCAGCTCCCCGGGCGGCGCGAGCGGTGGGCCGGCCGTAACGGCGTCGGTGGGTCGCTCGGGGCCGCTGCCGGCGGATACGGTGGCTGCCGAGGTCACGTCCTGCACTCTCGCACTGGTGTTCGGGTGTTGGGAAATCGGCGTGCCGGGTACGGATGGGCTGCCCCGGTGAGTCGTCGGCCCGACCCCGGGGTAGTGGTTAGATGCCAAGAGAGTTTACGGCTGCCTGAGGAGGAGGACGGATGGAGCTGTCGCTGGCGACCCGCACCGTGGGTGAGCACACGGTGCTCGAGGTCGGCGGTGAGGTGGACGTCTACACCGCCCCCCGGCTGCGCGAACGGCTCCTGGAACTGATCGACGCCGGGGCCCGGCACGTGGTGGTCGACCTGGGTCGGGTGGACTTCCTCGACTCCACCGGGCTGGGTGTGCTGGTCGGCGCGCTCAAGCGGCTGCGTACCGCGGACGGCACCTTCGCCCTGGTCTGCGACAAGGAGCCGCTACTCAAGATCTTCCGGATCACCGCGCTGGACCAGGTGTTTCCGTTGTACCCGACGGTCGAAGCGGCGACCGGCGCCGGTCAGTGATGGCCACCGTCCGGCTCTCCTTCTCGCCCGCGCCGGTGCACGTGCGTACCGCCCGCCTGGTCGGCGTCGCGGTGGCCCGGCGCGCTGGCGTTCGCGAGGATCTGCTCGACGAGGTCCGCCTGGCCATCGGCGAGGCGTGCACCCGGGCGGTCGCTCTGCACCGTCAGTACGGCCTCGCCGAGCCGGTGCTGGTGGAGATGTCCGACTCGGGGACGTACGCGGTGCGGGTGGTGGACCGGGCACCGATCGAGGCGAGCATCGGTCTTGCCGCCCTCGACGCCGACCAGTTGGCCAACGAGTCGCTCAACGAGGACGACCTGACCACCGGAGTGGGCTTCGCCCTGCTCGCCGGATTCGTCGAGGATCTTCAGGTACGCCCCGTCGACGAGGGTGTCGGCACCGAGGTACGGATGGTCTGGCCGGTCAACCGCTGACCTCGCGCGGACCCGCCGACCGGATCACCATGGACCGGTCCCTATATCAGATTTCGGTTCATAACACAGCGACGGAGATCATCCAGACCCGCCGCCACCTCGGTGTGACCTCGAACACTGGGGGCGGCTAGAGTACGCGGGTTGTCAGCAAGTGATCCACCCGGCAGCCAGCACAGATGGGCGTGGAGTCGCTGGTTCGCCGGGTGGATCGGCGCGCGCTTGCGAATTCGCATCCAGGCGCCGGACGGTGCGTCTCCACCGGCCGGCGCGTTGTTCGGCACAGGAGGACACAGATGTCCGACACCTTGGCCGCCGAGGGCGGCGGGATCTCCCTCACCGGAGCCAATGTCACGTACGTCGTCATCGCCGCGGTGATCGCGCTGGTCGCGCTCGCCTTCGCCGCCGCGTTGACGAAGACGGTGCTGGCCGCCGGCAAGGGCACCACCAACATGCAGGAGATCTCCGGGGCCGTGCAGGAGGGCGCCTCGGCCTACCTGCTCCGGCAGTTCCGGACCCTGGCGATCTTCGTGGTGATCGCCGTGGTTCTGCTGTTCCTGCTACCGGTGCACAACACCGACGGCAGCGAAGTCGCGGTGAAGATCGGTCGCTCGCTCTTCTTCGTGGTCGGTGCCCTGTTCAGCGCCTTCATCGGCGGCGCGGGCATGTGGCTGGCGACCCGGGCCAACCTGCGGGTGGCCGCCGCCGCCCGGGAGCGTGAAGGTGGCCGGGAGTCGGCCATGAAGATCGCCTTCCGGACCGGTGGCGTGGTCGGCTTCCTCACCGTCGGTCTCGGTCTCTTCGGTGCCGCGCTGGTTGTCCTGATCTTCCGGGGTGACGCGCCGACGGTGCTGGAGGGCTTCGGCTTCGGCGCCGCACTGCTGGCCATGTTCATGCGGGTCGGTGGTGGCATCTTCACCAAGGCCGCCGACGTCGGCGCCGACCTGGTCGGCAAGGTCGAGCAGGGCATCCCGGAGGACGACCCGCGCAACGCCGCCACCATCGCCGACAACGTGGGCGACAACGTCGGCGACTGCGCCGGCATGGCCGCCGACCTGTTCGAGTCGTACGCGGTCACCCTGGTCGCCGCGCTGATCCTGGGCCGGGCCGCGTTCGGCACCGACGGCCTGGTGCTGCCGCTGATCATCTCCACGATCGGGGTGCTGGTCGCCATCATCGGCGTCTTCATCACCCGGCTGCGCGCCTCCGACCGCAACGGCCTGACCGCGATCAACCGGGCCTTCTACCTCTCCGCGCTGATCTCGGCGGTGCTGGTCGCGGTGGCCACCTTCGCCTACCTTCAGCCGACGTGGGCGGCGCAACTCGGTGACGACTGGCGGACCACCCTCGGTGTGAACGGCGGCGACCCGCTCTTCGGCCCGCGCGGCGTGGTCATCGGCGCGGTGATCATCGGTATCGTGCTGGCCGCCGCCATCCAGGCGTTGACCGGCTACTTCACCGAGACCAACAAGCGTCCGGTGCAGGACATCGGCAAGAGTTCGCAGACCGGTCCGGCGACCGTCATCCTCGCCGGCATCAGCGTCGGCCTGGAGTCGGCGGTCTACTCGGCGTTGCTCATCGCCGGTGGTGTCTTCGGCGCCTTCCTGCTGGGCGGCGGGTCCATCACCCTTTCGCTGTTCGCCGTGGCGCTGGCCGGTACCGGCCTGCTCACCACCGTCGGCGTGATCGTCGCGATGGACACCTTCGGCCCGATCTCCGACAACGCCCAGGGTGTGGCCGAGATGTCCGGCGACATCGACGAGCACGGCGCTCGTACGCTCACCGAGCTGGACGCGGTCGGCAACACCACCAAGGCGATCACCAAGGGCATCGCGATCGCCACCGCGGTGCTGGCCGCGACCGCGCTGTTCGGCTCCTACACCGACACGCTGCGCACCGCGTACGCCGACGCGGGGGTGACCGACGTCGGTGCCGAGATCCTCAACGCGTTGAACGTGTCGAACCCGCAGAACCTGGTCGGCCTGATCATCGGCGCGGCGGTGGTGTTCCTCTTCTCCGGTCTGGCCATCAACGCGGTTTCCCGGTCGGCGGGTGCCGTGGTGATGGAGGTCCGCCGGCAGTTCCGCGAGCTGCCCGGAATCATGGACCGCACCCAGCGTCCGGAGTACGGCAAGGTCGTCGACATCTGCACCCGCGACGCGCAGCGAGAGCTGCTCACCCCGGGTCTGCTGGCCATCCTGGCGCCGATCGCGGTCGGCTTCGGCCTCGGGCCCGGTGCGCTGGCGTCGTACCTGGCCGGTGCGATCGGTGCCGGCACGCTGATGGCGGTCTTCCTGGCCAACTCCGGCGGTGCCTGGGACAACGCGAAGAAGATGGTCGAGGACGGCGCGTACGGCGGCAAGGGTTCCGAGGCGCACGCCGCGACCGTCATCGGCGACACCGTCGGTGACCCGTTCAAGGACACCGCCGGCCCGGCGATCAACCCGCTGATCAAGGTGATGAACCTGGTGGCGCTGCTGATCGCGCCGGCCGTGGTGGCGTGGAGCGTGGGCGACGACCGTAACGTCGGCCTGCGGGTCACCATCGCGCTCGTGGCGACGTTGATCGTCGTCGCGGCGGTGGTGTTCAGCAAGCGCAAGAGCATCGCGATGGGTGACGACGCCGACAGCGGTTCCGGCAGCGCGGACCCGCGTCCGGAGGAGATCAAGGCCTGACGCGTCGGGCACACCGGTCCCCGGTCGGCGACGTCTGCCGGCCGGGGACCGGTCGCCTCCACGGACCCCGGTACCGATGACCGGTGCCGACCGGGAGGAGAAGCCGTACGCTGCAACGCATGCGTACGTGCCGGGCGGCAGCCGCCGGAAAGTTCACGGTGGTCCTGGCCACGCTGATGCTGGTGGCCGCCTGCGGCTCCAGCGGCCCGAGCCCGCGCGCCTGGGCCGCCTCGGTCTGTTCGGCGCTGACCCCCTGGCGGGCCGAGATCAGCAAGTTGACCAACAGCACCGACCAGCAGATGACCGCGCAGACCACCCCGGCGCAGGCCAAGGAGAACCTGGTCCGGCTCTTCGGCGGCGCCGAGCAGGCCAGCGAGACCGCCCGGCGCAAGGTGGAGCAGGCCGGCGTGCCCGAGGTGGAGCACGGCGAGGAGGTCTCCGCCGGCTTCCGCGCCTCGCTCGCGTCGATGCGGGACGCCTACGGCCGGGCCCGGACCACCATCGACGGCCTGGGCACCGGCGAGGCCAGCGCCTTCTACGACGGTGTCCGCGACGCGGTGGAGACCCTCCAGCAGGAGTACGACGCCAGCGCGCTGGACACCAGCCGGCTCGACTCCGAGGAGTTGAAGCGCGCCTTCGACGAGGTACCCGAATGCCGTTGAGCGGTTCCGGCGAGACACCGGCGGCGCAACCGCTGCCGGTGTCCTTCCCGCCGCCCGCCGGAACACCACCGGCGCGCCGTCGGCGGCCGAGCGGCCGCCGGCCCGCCCCCGTCGATGCGCCGGCTCACGACGACTCCCCGGACGACCCGTCGCCGGTGCCGGCCGACGCGACCGGCCGCGACCGGCAACTGGTCTTCTTCGGCGCGGAGACCGGTGAGCCCTCCGTGGCCGATCTCGCCGGGCTGCTCGCCGGACCGGGCGAGGTGCACCGGATGGGCGGCACGGCCGGTTGTCGGTGGTGGTGGCGGCCGCCTGGCGGGTGCACGTGCTCGTCACCGAGCTGGCCCAGCGGGGTGTCCGCAGCAACTGGGCGCCCACCGAGGACCAGCGCTACGCGGTGCGGACCGCGTACACCCGGACGATCGTGCCGCTCGCGGCGGCCTGGCTGCACGGCCCGACGCAGCATCCGCCGCCGAATTTCCAGCTCGACGGCCGGCGGCTGCGCCTCTGGCTCGCCGCCGCCGGAGTGGCCGATCCGCCCGACTTCCTGCTCCACCTCGGCGGTGACGACCCGGCCCGGTGGGCCGCGGTCGGTGCCGCTCTGGCCACCGCCGGGCTGGCCGGTGAGCTGGTCGCGACCGGACCCGGCGGTCCCGCATACCGGATCGCGGGGCGCCACCGGACCCGGCGGCTGGCCGAACTTGTCGGTGAACGCCCGCCCGCGAGCCCGCCCTCGGCCTGGCCGAGCCGGGTCTGACCGTCGGCGCGGCTGTCCGATCGGAGACAGCCGGGTGTCGGGGAACACAGGGAGAATCGGCCGGGTTTGACCTCCACCGAGGGGCTGCCATGGTCACAGCGGCCCGCTCGACACCCTACCCAGGGTGTACGGTGACGCCGTCCGGCGTGACCACAGATCGTCCGGGGCGGATCCTCGCCCGCGAAACCCGAAACACGGACGGCGCGTTACGTTGGACATCCGGACCGCCGGGTACCGGTGGGACGAGTGCGCCCCAAGCCGGCCAGGCGCGGCCATTGAGTGGGAATGAGGTCGAAACAGACGTGCCGAGCAACGCTGGAACCACCCGTCTGGTCATCGTCGAGTCTCCGGCGAAGGCCAAGACGATCTCGGGCTACCTGGGCCCGGGGTACGTCGTGGAGGCCAGCTTCGGGCATGTCCGTGACCTGCCACGTAACGCCGCCGACGTGCCGGCGAAGTACAAGGGCGAGGCGTGGGCGCGACTCGGCGTCGACGTCGACAACGGCTTCCACGCCCTCTACGTCGTCTCCGCCGACCGCAGGCAGCAGATCAGCAAGCTGACCAAGCTGGCCAAGGAGGTCGACGAGATCTTCCTGGCCACGGACGAGGACCGCGAGGGCGAGGCGATCGCCTGGCACCTGGTGGAGACGCTCAAGCCCAAGGTGCCGGTCCGGCGGATGGTCTTCCACGAGATCACCAAGCCGGCGATCCAGGCGGCGGTGGCCAACCCCCGGGAGATCGACCGGGATCTCGTCGACGCCCAGGAGGCCCGGCGCATCCTCGACCGGCTCTACGGCTACGAGGTCTCCCCGGTGCTGTGGAAGAAGGTCATGCCGAAGCTCTCGGCGGGCCGGGTGCAGTCCGTGGCCACCCGGATCGTGGTCGAGCGGGAACGGCAGCGGATGGCCTTCCGCACCGCCGAGTACTGGGACATCCTGGCCACCCTCGCCGTGACCAACCCGGGCGAGGGGCCGCGCAGCTTCAACGCCACGTTGGTCGCGTTGAACGGCGACCGGATCGCCACCGGCAAGGACTTCGAGCCCACCACCGGCCGGGTCCGGCCCGGCGCCGGCGTGGTCCACCTCGACGAGGGTGGGGCCCGAGGGCTCGCCGCCCGCCTGGCGGATCGGCCGTTCACCGTCACCCGGGTCGAGGAGAAGCCGTACCGGCGTCGCCCGTACGCCCCCTTCATCACCTCGACCCTCCAGCAGGAGGCGGCCCGGAAGCTACGGTTCTCGTCGCAGCAGACGATGCGCACCGCGCAGCGGCTCTACGAGAACGGCTACATCACCTACATGCGTACCGACTCGGTGAACCTGTCGGAGACCGCCATCGCCGCGGCCCGCCGGCAGATCGTCGAGCTGTACGGCGAGCGCAGCGTGCCGCCGGAGCCGCGCCGCTACACCGGCAAGGTGAAGAACGCGCAGGAGGCGCACGAGGCGATCCGCCCGGCGGGGGACAACTTCCGCACCCCGGGCGACGTGGCCAAGGAGTTGTCGGCCGAGGAGTTCAAGCTCTACGAGCTGATCTGGCGGCGCACCATCGCCTCGCAGATGACCGACGCGGTCGGCTCCAGCGTCTCGGTGCGGATCCGGGCGACCACCGCCGGCGGCGAGGAGGCCGACTTCGGCGCCACCGGCAAGACCATCACCGACCCGGGCTTCCTGCGGGCGTACGTCGAGTCCAGTGACGACGAGAACGCCGAGGCTGAGGACGCCGAGCGGCGGCTGCCGAACCTGGTCAAGGACCAGCCGCTGACCGCCGACGAACTGGCCGCGCAGGGCCACCACACCCAGCCGCCGGCCCGCTACACCGAGGCGTCGCTGGTGAAGGCCCTGGAGGAGCTGGGCATCGGCCGCCCCTCGACGTACGCGTCGATCATGCAGACGATCCAGGACCGGGGGTACGTCGTCAAGCGCGGCCAGGCGATGATCCCGTCCTTCCTGGCCTTCGCGGTGATCGGGCTGATGGAACGGCACTACCCGCGGCTGATCGACTACGACTTCACCGCCAGCATGGAGAACGAGCTGGACGAGATCGCCGGTGGCGACCACGCCGCCGTCGACTTCCTCACCGCCTTCTACTTCGGCAGCAGCAACGGCACCGGTGACCAGGCCATCGCGCACGCGGGTGGGCTGAAGAAGCTGGTGACCGAGAACCTCAGCGAGATCGACGCGCGCAGCGTCAACTCGATCCCGCTGTTCACCGACGACGACGGGCGTGAGGTGGTGGTGCGGGTCGGCCGGTACGGGCCGTACCTGCAACGCCGGGTGCCCGGCGAGGAGCAGGCACCCGCCGCGGAGGGCGAGGAGGGCACCAGCCCGGGCGACCGGGCGCCGATCCCGGAAGGGCTCGCGCCGGACGAGCTGACCCCGGAGAAGGTGCACGAGCTGTTCCTCGGCGGGGGTGGCGAGCGCAAGCTGGGCGACGACCCGGCCACCGGGGAACCGATCCTGCTCAAGTCCGGTCGGTTCGGCCCGTACGTGGCCAGCGGCGAGCGCAAGTCGTCGCTGCTGCGATCCCAGTCGCCCGACTCGCTCACCTTCGATGAGGCGCTCAAGCTGCTCAGCCTGCCCCGGCTGGTCGGGGTCGGCCCGGACGGCGCGGAGGTCTTCGCCAACAACGGCCGCTACGGCCCGTACGTCAAGCGTGGTGACGAGTTCCGCTCGCTGGACTCGGAAGACAAGATGTTCACCGTCACGCTGGACGAGGCCCTGGCGTTGCTGGCCGCACCGAAGACCCGCCAGCGCCGGGCCGCCGCCCCGCCGCTGCGGGAGATGGGCAACGATCCGCTCACCGAGAAGCCTCTGGTCATCAAGGACGGCCGGTTCGGTCCCTACGTCACCGACGGGGAGACCAACGCCTCGCTGCGGCGTGGCCAGACCCCCGAGGCGTTGAGCCTGGAGGAGGCCTCCGAGATGCTCGCCGAGAAGCGGGCGAAGGGTCCGGCCCCGAAGAAGAAGGCCGCCGCCAAGAAGGCCCCGGCCAAGAAGGCGACGGCCAAGAAGGCCACCGCCACCAAGGCGACCGCGAAGAAGGCCACCGCCACCAAGACGACGGCCAAGAACACCCCCGCCACCAAGTCCACCCCGGCAAAGGCCCGCACCACCGACTGACCTCGCCAATCTTGGTCCCGAACCGCCCCTAGGAGGGCTCGCAGGGACCAAGATCTCTCGGCTGTCCACAGGGGCAGCGTGGGGGACGGCGGCGGGGGAGGGTGGGGTGTGGGGAATCGAGATTCGGGACAAGATGCGGGGTGGGTGGGGTGTGGGTCCGGGGTGGATGGATCCGCGGGGCGCAGGGGTCAATTGCGGCCGCCTGGTGGACGGGGGAAACGAAGCGAAGGCGGACCGGGCCCGAGGGCGGGTTGGCGAGCTGGTCGGGACGATCCGAGGGCAGGTCGGCGGAGCACTGGGGGGCGTGACCCGAGGGCGGCGTTCCGGGGCCGGGGGTCGGGGCTTCCGAGGGACGACGCGGACGAGCTGACCTGGTTGCTGTTCCACCAGGCGCAGGTGCTCAGCCTCGATCAGGCCCGGCTACACCTGTCGCCGAAGGCCATTCGGCACCGGGTGACTTCCGGTCGTTGGCGGCAGGTGCACCGGGCTGTCTATGTGACGCACAACGGGCCGCTGACACGAGAGCAACTGCCGTGGATCGCCGTCCTGTCGGTCGGCCCGGCGGCGGTGCTCGGCGGGCTGAGCGCCGCGCAGGCCTGGGGCCTGCGCAGACACGGCGACGGAATCGTGCACCTGCTGATGCCGGCGGAGCACCGGCCGCGTTCCTTACCGCCCAGCGTCCGGGTCCACCGCACCACCATCCTGGCCGACGAGGACGTCCTCGACGTCGGGCAGCCGCGTCGGACGATGCCGGCCCGGTCCATCGTGGACGCGGCGCAGTGGGCGGCCGGTGACCATGAGGCGTGTGCCATCATCGCGGCCGGCTTTCAGCAGCGTCTCGTCGGCGGCGACGATGTGCAGCGGGTACTCGATCGCCTGCCCCGGGCCCGGCGGCGTGACCTGATCCGCCGGACGGCCGTCGACGCGGCGGGTGGCGCACACTCCCTGCCGGAGCTGGAGTTCCTCGCCCTCGTCCGGCGCGCCGGGCTGCCCGAGCCGACTCGGCAGGTGGTTCGGCGGGATGCCGCCGGTCGCCGCCGCTACCTGGACGCGTTGTTCGAGGAGTGGCGGGTGCTGGTGGAAATCGACGGCGGCCAGCACCTAGACCCGGCCGCCGCCTGGGCGGACATGCGCCGACAGAACGACCTGTGGCAGCGCGGTGACCGGGTGCTCCGCTTCCCGGCGTGGGCCACCCGCCACGCCCCCACCCAGGTCATCACCCAACTCCACGCCGCCCTGACGGCGGCGGGTTGGCGCCCGTGACTCTGCCGGATCTTGGTCCGAAAACGCCCCCGGAGGGGCGCTCGCGCACCAAGATTCGGGGTGGGTTCAGCCGAGGAGGGTGGTCAGGTAAGGGGTGGTGAGGGTGCGGTGGGGGTCGAGGTGGGCGCGGATGCGTTGGAAGTCGGGCCAGCGGGGGTAGGCGGTGGCGAGCGAGGCGGCGTCGCGCCAGTGCAGCTTGCCCCAGTGCGGCCGGCCCCCGAGCCCGGTGGCCACCGCCTCGAAGGCCCGGAAGTACGGCTCGTACGGCATGCCGACGTACTGGTGCAGGGCGAGGTACACCGAATCCCGGCCGTAGGCGTGCGACAACCAGATGTCGTCCCCTGCGCTGAAGCGAACCTCGACCGGGAAGAGCACCTTGAACGGCAACCCGTCGATGATGCGACGCACCGCCGACAGCGCCTCGGGCAGCGCCGCGCGCGGCAGGGCGTACTCCATCTCCAGGAAGCGGACCCGGCGGGGACTACAGAAGACCGCGTCGGAGCGACCGGTGTAGCGGCGCTCGCCGAGCGCGCGTGCGGAGAGCGCGCTGATGCCCGGTGCCAGGCCCGGCAGGGCCCGGCCGAGCCGGCAGACTCCGGCGAAGACGGTGTTGGCCAGGAAGTCGTCGTCCAGCCAACCGCGCCAGCGGGACAGCGGACGGTCGTCGACCGGTACCCGGTCGTTCGTCTTGAGGTGCACCCGGTCGGTGTACGGGAACCAGAAGAACTCCAGGTGGTCGTGCGCGGCGACCAGGTCGGGCACCCGCGCCAGCACGGCGTCCAGTGTCGCCGGACGTTCGTGGGCCAGTAGGACGAAGGCGTCCACACAGCGCAGCGTCACCTCGACGAGTACGCCGAGCGCGCCGAGCGAGACGCGGGCGGCGTCGAAAACCTCCGGATGTTCCTCGGCGGAGCAACGCAGCACCTCGCCGGCGCCGGTGACCAGGGTCAGCGCCTCGACGAAGGTGGCCAGGCCGCCGTGGGCCGCACCGGTGCCGTGGGTGCCGGTGGAGATGGCCCCGGCGACGGTCTGCGCGTCGATGTCGCCGAGGTTGGGCAGGGCCAGTCGGTGCGCGGCGAGTAGGGCGTTCACCTCCCGCAGCGTCGTCGCGGCCGGTACGGTGACGAGGCGTCGATCGACGTCCACGCGTACGTCGATGGCAAGTCGGGTCAGGTCCATCCGTTGCCCGTCGCTGACCGCGACCGGGGTGAAGGAGTGGCCGCTGCCGACCGGGCGGATCCGCTCGCCGGCTTCGGCGGCAAGTCGGACCTGCTCGGCGACCTCGTCGACCGAGGACGGCCGCAGTACTACGGTGGCCGCGCCGCGTTGGTTACCCGCCCAGTTCGACCAGGCGGCGGTCTCGGTGGCGGTGCTCTCGACCATCGGCCCGCTCCTAAAGATGAATATGAACCGAATTCATATCAGGAACGTTGTCCCTGGTAAACACCGCAATCGAGGTCCGCTCGTTGTACCGGTAGTCACGGACTCGTGACGTGCAGATATGTTCATCCGTCGAGAGGGGGTGGCGCGTGTCCACTTCAGCCGCCACGACCGGGCCGCTGCGTCGAGTACCAGTGCAGGGTCGTAGTGTCGCGCGGGTCCAGCGGATGCTGGACGCCTGCGCCGAACTCGTCGACGAGGTGGGGTACGAGGGACTGACCACCACCCTGCTCGCCGAGCGGGCCGAGGTGGCGATCGGGTCGGTCTACCAGTTCTTTCCGGACAAGCGGGCGATCGTGCAGGCGCTGACGCTGCGCACGATGGAGTCCTACCTGCAGCGGCTCGATGAACGCTTCGCCTCGGACGACCTGACCCACTGGTGGGACGGGGTCGACGCGGGGATCGATGAATACATCACGATGCACCGCACCGTTCCCGGGTTCCGTACCCTGCACTTCGGCGACGTGGTCGACCTGCACCTGCTCGATGAGCAGCGGGACAACAACGGGGTGATCGCCGACCAGCTGGCTCGGGTGCTCACCGAGCGGTTCGGGCTGGCCGACGTGCCGGACCTGCGTTTCCATCTGGAGATCGCGGTGGAGGCGGCCGACGCCCTGATCAAGCTGGCGTTCCGGCGAAAGCCGGACGGGGACGACCGGGTGCTCACCGAGGCGAAGGCGCTGATCCGGGAATACCTGCACCGGCAGGTCGACGCCCGGGGTGACGCCGGCCGCCGGCCGGTGGTGCAACCGGCGAAGCCGGCCGACGACCAGATCGTCGCCGAGGCGGAACCCGCCCAGCCAGCGGCCCAACCCGCCTGACGCCGACCTCACCCACCGCCGACGCGGCCAGCCGGCGCGCCGGTCAGAGGAAGGCTCGACCCTCGCCCCGATAGGTCGGCACGGTGGCCACCACCTGGTCGCCGTCCACCAGGTGCAGCTCGTTCACCCGTTCACACAGCTCCCCGGACTTCGCGTGCCGGAACCAGACCCGGTCGCCGATGCGCAGGTGGGCGGCGGGTGCGCCGGTCAGCGGGGTCTGCACCTCGCCGGCGCCTTCGGCACCGAGCAGGCTGAGCCCGGCCGGCAACCACGGACGGGGCAGTCGGCTGCGGTCGGCCGACCCCGAGGCGATCCAGCCACCGCCCAGCACGGTGGCCAGGTCGGGCGTCGGACGCCGGACCACCCCGCAGGCGAAGAAGGCCGCCGGGGTGGGCCGCCAGGCACGGTAGGCGTCGAACAGCGTCGGCCCGTAGAGGCCCGATCCCGCGGTGATCTCGGTCACCGCGGGATCAGCCCGGGTCGCGGCCACGCTGCCGGTGCCACCGCCGTTGACGAACTCCAGGTCGGCGTGCTCGCGTACGGCGGCAACCGCCGCACTGCGGCGGACCAGCAACTCGCGGTACGAACCGCGCTGGGCCAGCCGGATCGCGGTGCCGAGCGCCGCCCGCCCGGGCGGTGCGTCGCCCAGGCCGGCGATCTGCGCCTCGTACGACATCAGCCCGACCAGCCGGAAACCAGGTCGACGGGCGACGGTGGCGGCCAGCCGGCCGGCCGCCCGGGCGCTGTGCACCGGTGAGCGGCGGACACCGACGTGCAACCGCCCGTTCAACAGCCGCCACGAGGCGTCCAGGTCCAGGCAGATCCGTAGCTCGGCCCGGCGGCCGGAGGGTGACACCGCGTCGCAGAAGTCCAGCTGGTCCGGGTCGTCGACCATCAGGGTGATCGCGGCGGCCAGCACCGGATCGGCGCCGAGTTCGGCGAGCGCTCCCCGGTCGACGGTGGGGTACGCCACCAGCACGTCGGCGCTGATCCCGCTGCGGACCAGCCAGATCGCCTCGGGCAGGGTGAACGCCATCACCGAGTGCCAGCCCGGTCGGGCCAGCGTGCGGGCGATCAACTCGCGGCTGCGTACCGACTTGCTGGCGACCCGCAACGGCTTGTCGCCGGCCAGGCCGACGAGGGCGGCGGCGTTGGCGTCGAAGGCGCCGAGGTCGACCACCGCGTACGGCGGGTCGAGGTGCGCGGTCGCCCGGTCCAGCCGGTTGCGCAGATTCTCGCTGTCGGTGGCCACGTGTGCACGCTAACTGTGAAACGGTTAATGCGAAATACCCTCGTGTCCGGGTTGCCTGGGTCGGGCTGGCCACGGCGGCCTAGGCTCGGCGAGCAGGCGGTGCAGGACGGGAGGACGTCCCTACCGGGTCTAGAGTGTTCCACCGGGGGTGCCCAGCGATGGGCCGGCACGTGGAGGTACGGCCATCGAAAGCGAGTTGAACGGCGAGTCGTCCGGCGTGTCGCCGGCGGACCAGCCCGCCGGCACAGCCGACCAGCCCGCCGGCACCGCCGGACGGGACGCGGCCGGCCAGTCCGGTGCCACCGACCAGCCAGGCAAGGCGGGGACGCAGGGTCCGTCGGGAGGCCCCGGCGGGCAACCCGACCTGACCGGGTACGGAGCGATCCGCTCGGTGCTGCGCATCCGACCGTTCCGTCGGCTCTGGATCGTGCTCGGCGCGGCCTCCTTCGGTGACTGGCTCGGCCTGCTCGCCACCAGTGTCTTCGCCGCCGCCCAGGTGGAGGGAAGCACCGCCAAGGGCGCGGCCTTCGGTGGCGTGATCGCCATCCGGCTGTTGCCCGCACTGCTGCTCGGCCCGGTCGCCGGAGTGCTCGCCGACCGGTTCGACAGGCGCTGGACGATGGTCATCTGCGACCTGCTGCGGTTCGTGCTCTTCGCCTCCATCCCGCTCTACGCGCTGACCGGTGCCAGCGGCGCGCGAGTGGTCAGTTGGGCGGCGATCGCCACCTTCCTGATCGAGACGGTCACCCTGCTCTGGATCCCGGCCAAGGAAGCCGCGGTACCGAACCTCATCCCCCGGGCCCGGCTGGAGACGGCCAACCAGCTCACCCTGATCACCACGTACGGCCTGACCCCGGTCTTCGCCGCGATCGTGCTCTCCGCGCTCGACGGCATCATCCGGGGCGCCACCGGCGGCGAGATGCCGGGCTGGGCCCAGCCGGCCCAACTCGCGCTCTGGTTCAACGCGTTCTCCCGGCTCGCCACCGCCCTCGTGGTGGCCTTCGGTATCAAGGAGATCAGTCAGGGGCAGACCGACGAACGGGACCGCACCGAGCAGAGCATGATGCGCCAGTTCACCGAGGGCTGGCGGTTCATCGGGCAGACCCCACTGGTGCGCGGGCTGGTTCTCGGCATCCTCGGCGCCTTCGCCGGCGGCGGCATCGTCATCGGCACCGCCCGGTTCTTCGCCGACTCGCTCGGTGCCGGTGACGCCGCGTTCTACCTGCTGTTCGGCGCGATCTTCATCGGCCTGGCGATCGGCATCGGGCTCGGGCCGATGATCGTGCGGGAGATGTCCCGGCGTCGCTGGTTCGGCATGAGCATCGTGCTGGCCAGCGCCTCGGTGATGACCCTGGCCTTCGCCATCCACCTGTCCATGGCGCTCGTCGGCGCGGTCTTCGTCGGGGCCGGCGCCGGGATGGCCTTCCTCTCCGGCACCACCCTGCTCGGCGGTGAGGTCGCCGACGAGGTACGCGGCCGGGTCTTCGCCGTGGTGCAGATCGGTACCCGGCTCGTGCTGATCCTGGCGATCGCGCTCGGCAGCCTGCTGGCCGGTGTCGGTGGCTCCCGCACGCTGACCATCGCCGACCTCGGCATCTCCGTCTCCTCCACCCGCCTGCTGCTGCTCGCCGCCGGTGCGGCCGGCATCTTCGCCGGGATCAGTGCCTTCGGGCAGATGGACGACAAGAAGGGCGTGCCGGTCCTGGCCGACCTGTGGGGGTCGATCCGCGGCCGTCCGCTGATGCCGGCCGAGCCGTTCGTCTCGGCCGGACTCTTCGTGGTCTTCGAGGGCGGCGAGGGCGCCGGCAAGTCGACCCAGCTCGGCAAGCTGGCCGAGTTGCTCCGTGGCCAGGGACGGGACGTGGTGGTCACCCGGGAGCCGGGCGCCACCGGCGTCGGTACCCGGATCAGATCGCTGGTGCTGGACACCACACCCGACGAGGCACCCTCACCGCGTGCCGAGGCGTTGCTCTACGCCGCCGACCGGGCGCATCATGTGGCCACCGTGGTCCGGCCCGCGCTGACCCGGGGCGCGGTGGTGATCAGCGACCGGTACGTCGACTCGTCCCTGGCCTACCAGGGAGCCGGCCGGACGTTGCCGGTCGACGAGGTGTCCTGGCTCTCCTCCTGGGCCACCGGTGGGCTCAAGCCCGATCTGGTGGTGCTGCTCGACGTCGATCCGCGCACCGGGCTGTCCCGGGTCGCCGCGCGTGCGGAGAGCGCCGACCGCCTGGAGGCCGAGTCGATCGCCTTCCACGATCGGGTCCGCTACGCCTTCCTCGATCTCGCCGCCGCCGACCCGAAGCGTTACCTGGTGCTCGACGGCGCCCGCTCGGCCGAGGACATCGCCGAGCGGGTCGCCCGCCGGGTGGAGGAGCTGCTCGGCAACGCCGACGGGATCGAGCACCCGGGCCCGGCGCACGGTCCGGACACCTCGGTGCAGCCCGAGTTATCCCCATCGGAGCTGGTGACGACGGAGCGGACCTGATGCCGGAGGCCTTCGCCGACCTGGTGGGGCAGGACGAGGCGGTGCAGACGCTGCGGCGGGCCGCCGCGGCTGCCGCCGCCGTGCTGCGCGCCACCGGCGAACCCGAGGCGGCCGTCGGCGCTGATCCGGGCGGGGGATGACCCACGCCTGGATCTTCACCGGCCCACCCGGCTCGGGCCGGTCGGTCGCGGCGCGGGCCTTCGCCGCCGCGCTGCAGTGCGTGCACGGCACCGGCTGTGGCGAGTGCCCCGGCTGCCACACCACCCTCGCCGGCACCCACGCCGACGTCCGTCTGGTGGTGCCCGAGGGGCTCTCCATCGGGGTGAACGAGATGCGGGCGCTGGTGCTCCGGGCGGCCAGCACCCCGTCCGGTGGGCGCTGGCAGGTCGTCATCATCGAAGACGCCGACCGGTTGACCGAGGCGGCCGGCAACGCACTGCTGAAGGCGGTGGAGGAACCCCCGCCGCGTACGGTGTTCCTGCTCTGCGCGCCGTCCACCCACCCGGACGACATCTCGGTGACCATCCGGTCGCGGTGCCGGGTGGTGCCGCTGCGGCAGCCGGCGGCCGAGGCGGTGGCCGAGGTGCTGGTCCGCCGGGACGGGATCGCTCCCGACGTGGCCCGCTGGACGGCCGCCGCCACGCAGGGCCATGTGGGGCGGGCTCGGCGACTGGCCCGTGATCCGCAGGCACGGGCCCGGCGGGAGGCGGTGCTCGCGGTGCCGCGTCGGCTCACCGGGGTGGGCGCCGCCTTCGACGCCGCGTCCGCGCTGATCGAGGCCGCCGAGGCGGAGGCCGAGGCGTCGGTCGCGGAGATCGACGCCACGGAGCGCGCGGCGCTGGAGACGGCACTCGGTGCCGGCGGTACCGGCCGGGGTGCGGCCGGCGCCGCCCGGGGAGCCGCCGGTCAACTGAAGGACCTGGAACGACGCCAGAAGTCACGGGCGACCCGGGCCCAGCGGGACGCGCTGGACCGGGCCCTGGTGGACCTCGCCGCCTTCTACCGGGACGCGTTGACCATGGCACTGGGGGCACCGGTCTCGCCGGTCCACTCCGACACCGCCGAACTGGCCGAGGCCGGTGCCCGTAGCTGGCAGGCGGAGGGGGCGCTGCGGCGGCTGGAGGCGGTGCTCACCTGTCGCGCCGCGATCGAGGCCAACGTCAAGCCCCGGATCGCCGTCGAGGCGATGATGCTCGCCCTCTGGAAGGGCTGACCGCCGTCGTTCCGGCGCGACACCTCGACGAACGGCCGGCTCCGGGCCTGGTTGTCGCGCCCCCGGCTGCCCTGTAGCCGGACCGTTGCCCACAGCCATCGACAGGCGCAATTCGCGTGCGGTACGGTCCGGTGTGCCGTGGTGACGGTAGCGGCACGCACAGTGATGAAACCGGGAGGAGTCCGGCGATGCCGCGGGGTGAGATCGACGAGGCGTGGATTGAGGAGGCGGTCCGGCGCTACCGCCGCATCGAGTCTCTCCAGGCCGAGTTCGACCAGGCCGTGGCGACGGTCGAGGTCACCGTCCGCTCACCGGACGGCCTGGTCGAGGTGGTGGTCACCGCCGGCGGCCGGATCACCGACGTACGGTTCCTCGGCCCCCTGCACACCCGGGCACCGCGCGACGTGGCCGACTCGGTACGAGCCGCCGTCACCGCCGCCGCCGACGCCGCGGAATGGGCGAGGGAAAAGCTGCACAACGAGACCTTCACCGCGTACCGACCGCTGACGGGGGCCTGAGATGGACAGCCTTCGCACCCTGGCCGGCCGCCTCGACGAGGCGAGCGCCACGCTTACCGCGCTCTCCCGGTCGGTCACCGCCGGGGACCCGGCACAGGTGGCGTTCGGTGCCGACGCGCCCGGTCGGCCGGGCGAGGTCGGGCGGGCGTTGCATCGGCAGTGGGTGGCCGCCACCGGCGATCGGGCCCGGGAGGCGCACAACGCCGCCATCCAGCTGGCAACCGTGGCCGCCGCACTGCGCGAGGCCGCCGACCGCTACTCCGACACCGACTCCGCCATCTCCCGTCGGCTCGCCGGTGAGGCGTGATGGATTTCCTCGACCGGCTCGCCGAGCCTGGCCTCGATCTGCTGGAGCGGGTCGACACGCTGCTCGCGACCGGCGCTCCCGAGGGGCACCGGGTGTGGCCGTTGTTGCGCCGCATGCAGGTGCTGCCCGGTGACGCGCTGCGCGGCTTCCTCGACCTGCGGCCGGGGCCGCTGGCCACCGCCGGGCACGCCGTGCGTCGGCACGTGCACGGTTACGACCACGCCTGCGCCGCGCTGACCGATGCGGTGCTCTGGTCCGGTTCGGCCGCCACGGCGTACGGCCAGTCGCGGGCGACGCTGCTGCGACACCTGGACGAGGGGCCCGAGAGCCTGGTCGGGCGGCTGGAAGCCACCGCCGGCTATGCCGACGCGCTCGCCGACTGGGTGGAGGGCAGCCGGCTCGCCGCCGCTCGGGCACTGGCCGAGGCGATCGGCTCGGCCGAGGCGGTTGCCGTCGTCGCCGCCACGTCGGACGGCCGGGCGACGGCGCAGACCGGAAGGTCCGGGCGGGTGCGGTCGCCGCCGCCGAGATCGGTGCCCGGGTGCTGGCGGTGCTCTGCGTGGCGTACGACGGTGTCGAGACGCTGTTGCGACAGTGGTCACCGAGCCTGGCCGAGTCTCCGTGGCGACCGGGGGGCGCGCGGTTCCGACCGGACAGCGGCGGTGGTCCGCCGGGCGGCCGGACGACCCGGGTCGGCTGGTGACGTCCACCCACGTCGTCTCCGGTGCCTGCACCCGCGCCCGCACAGGGCGCACGGCGCCGCTCGCGGGCCTCTCGAAGATGGCCCGTCAGCGGCGCCGTGACCTTCCCTGCACCCCCCGCAGGTCTGCTCTCCACTCAACGCCTTCGGCCCGGTCTTGTCCCGCCCGTGACGCAGGTTTCAGCCGTCCGGGCAGCATCGTCGGACCGGTGGCCGGGCCGGGCATCGGTCGAGTCGACAATCATGGATGGCTGACTGCCGGCGGTCCGGGGCAACGGCGCCCACGGTCGACCCGGCGCATTTCCGTCCCCGCGACGTAGGGTGAGGCAATGGGCATGCTCTGCGCGGTCAGCTTCCAGCGGTACGGGCGTCTCTACTACCTCGACCCAGGCGAGCTGCGCCCCCAGGTGGGCGACAAGGTGCTGGTACCCACCGACGACGGTCCCGAGGTGGCGGAGTGCGTGTGGGCGGCCCAGTGGGTTACCGAGGAGACCGCGGGCTTCCCCCGACTGGCCGGGCTGGCGCAGGAGGAGGACCTGCGGCGCGACGAGGATCTGCGGCGGCGCAAGGCCGAGGCGAAGGTAGCGGCCAAGCGGCTGATCCGCGAGCACGGACTGCCGATGAAGGTGGTGGCGGTCGACCACGTGCTCGGCAACGGCGAGGGCGCCGGCGAGCGCAGCACGATCTACTTCACCGCCCCGCACCGGGTGGACTTCCGCTCCCTGGTCCGCGATCTCGGCGCGACCCTGCACTGCCGGGTCGAGCTGCGTCAGCTCTCGGCCCGCGACTCCGCGCGGGTGCAGGGTGGCATCGGCTCCTGCGGGCGGGATCTGTGCTGCGCCACGTTCCTCAACGACTTCGAGCCGGTCACCATCCGGATGGCCAAGGACCAGGATCTTCCGCTCAACCCGCTGCGCATCTCCGGCGCGTGCGGTCGGCTGATGTGCTGCCTCAAGTACGAACATCCCCTGTACGCGAAGTTCGCCGAATCCGCCCCGGCCATCGGCGCCCGGGTCACCACGCCGGACGGCGACGGCCGCGTGGTCGGCCACAGCGTCCCGAGGGACGCCGTCACCGTCCGCCTCGACGCCGACGGCTCCCGCTCCAGGTGCTCCCGCGCCGACGTCTGCGGCCCCCGCCGCGCCCACGACACCCGCTAACCCACCCCACCCACTCCACCCCCCCCGCCGGTCCGCGTTGATCATGAGGTTAACGGCAGTTTCAGAGATCAACATCGCCGCTAACCTCATGATCAACGGCATGGGTGGGGTGGTCAGGTGAGGGTGATGGGGGGTTCGGCCAGGCGGGGGATCAACGGGGCGGTGGGGGTTAGCCAGGAGGAGTCGGGGGACTGGTCGGGGTTGATGCGCCAGTCGCGGGCGACCCGGTCGACGGCGATGGGGTAGAGGGTGAGGGTGCCGTCGGGATCGATGCGCATCCTGACGAAGCCCTTGGCGTCCTCGATGCCCTGCCCGGCGAACAGTTCGTTGACGTTCACCCCGAAGGCGCTCGCGAGCAGCAGGTACGCGGCCACCAACTGGCTGGCCACCAACCCGATCACCGGCAGGTAGACCACTGCCGCCGCCACCGCGGGCAGCGGCCAGGACCAGTCGTGGAACGGCAGCGCGAGCCAGGCCCAGGTGCCGGCGGCGGCCAGCCCGACGTGCGCCAGCCCGTGCCCGACGCCGAGGATCCAGTGCCGGGCGTGGCGCTTGCCGCTGGAACTGGGCGGTTTCGCGAACATCGCCGCCGCGAGCACCGTGACCAGCACCATCATCACCAGCGGCACACTGAACAGCCGCTGTTCGGAGGCCTCGGACCGGAAATCGGCCACCCCGGCCATGGAGAGCATCAGCAGGGTTTGCAGCACCCCCAGCAACGTCGAGAAGCCCGGGTTGCGGCGCGGCAGCCGGGCGAAGATTCCCCAGCCGTACCGGCGGGAGCGGGCGGCGTCGGGGTAGCGGCCCGCCAACTCGTACGTCCGGGACGGGCTGGACCGGCGGGCCAGGGTGTCGGGCGGTGGCACCTGGATGCGCTCGGGCAGCTTGTGCGTCGGGTACAGGTAGGCGCCGCCGCTGCCGGAGGTGACCAGCTGCCGTCCGTCCGGCCCGGTGTACCGCGCGTAGTGGTGCAGGTCGCCGGAGATGAGCAGCCGAACCTGGGCGCCGGTGGGCGCGACGATGGTGCGGATGAAGTAGTCGATCGAGTCGTACGCGGTGGGCCGGTCGACGGCCTTGACCCAGGCCGGAGCCGGCACCGCCAGGATCACCCGACTTTGCGGTCCGAGCCGCTTCGCCACCGCGTCGAAGTAGGTGAGCTGCGGGTCGTCGACGTACGAGCCGGACTGGTCGTCGAGGCCGAGCAGCCACCAGTCGGCCGGCAGCTCGACCGCGAAGTACGACCGTGACTGGCCGGTACACCAGCCGCCGAAGTGCCGGTCCCGGGTACGGACGAACAGCCGCAGGAACGCGGTGAGCCCGTCGTACCAGTCGTGGTTGCCGGGCACCGCGAAGATCGTCGGCTGCTCCGCCGGAGTGGCCGGCAGTGCCGCCTGGTACGGCCCCTTGCACCGGTCCTCGTACGCCGCGTACTCCGCCGACGGGTAGACCTGGTCGCCACCCATCACCAGGGTCTGTGCCCGGGGCAGCCGGTGCCCGTCCACCGTGATCTCCCGCTGGGCGAGCAGATACGCCACCGAATAGGTGGCGTCGAACCCGTCACCCAGATCGGCCACGTAGTCCAGCCAGAGCCCGCCGTCCGGCCCCACCTGCCGGGAGATCTCCGCGTCCAGCGCCTTCTGGAGCTCCCGCTTGTCCAGGTACGCACCGAACAGCATCGCCAGCAGCGTCCGCAGGCCGGTGCTGATCAGCAGGAACGGCGCGAGCCACGGCACCGGCTTGCGGGGCGTGAAGCCCAGCTCCAGCGGATCGGTGCTGCGGGGCCGCCGAGCCTGTCGACCGCCGGCGGCCTCCCCGGCGTACGACCCTGGCGGCGGCGTCCGGTCGCGGGACGGCGGCCCGACATCGCCCGGTTCGTCGTGAGAGGTGTGATCGTCGGTCATTCGCCGCAGCGTAGTGCGAGCCGGGGTGACCCGACGACCCCGGAAACGCCCCGGGCGTCCGGTTCGTTCGACCCGGCGGTCAATCCCGCTCGGCCCCGCAGCGGTGCGTGCCGTACACTTGACCACCGTTGCCGCCTTAGCTCAGTCGGCAGAGCGACGCACTCGTAATGCGTAGGTCGACGGTTCGATTCCGTCAGGCGGCTCGGTACGCAAGCCCAGGTCATCGACCTGGGCTTCACCGTTTCCCGAGGTCGATCAGACCGCCGCCGGTGGTGCCGGTCCGCAAATGGTCCGCATCCCGCGCAGCGACCGCCTCGTCCAGCCGATTGGCGACCGCGTCCAGGTCGTCACCGAACAGCCCGGCGTACACGTCCAACGTCATCGACGCCGAGGCGTGCCCGAGCATCCGCTGCACCGCCTTGACGTTGGCGCCCGCCGCTACGGCCAGACTCGCCGCTGTGTGCCGTAGATCGTGCGGAGTCAGCCCACCCAGCCCGACCGAGGCCGCAGCCGGCGCGAAGACCCGAGGCCGGTAGTTGGTGTTGCGCAACGGACCGCCGTTCGGAGCCGTGAACACGAGATCCTCGCGGCGCTTCCCGGCGACGTGCGCGGCCAGCTCGTCAACGAGGAACCGCGGAATCGGCACCGAGCGGCGCTGATGGTTCTTCGGCGTGCCCTCCACCAGCTCGCCGCCAACCTCCGCGAACGCCACCGCCACCGTCACCCGACGCCGCAGCAGATCCAGCCGCGACACCCGCAGCGCCGACGCCTCACCCCACCGCAGCCCGGTGTAGGCCAGGAACCGCACCAGCAGGCCGTACCGGCCGCACGCCCCCGCGAGCTTCGCCACCTGGTCGTGGTCCAGGAACACCGGTTCCTCCTTGACCACCCGAGGCAGCCGCACGCTCTCTGCCGGATTCCGAGACATTCGACCGTCCCGGACAGCGTGCGCCAGGACCAGCGCCAGCACCCGGTGGGCGTACCGGACCGTTGCCGGAGCGAGGCCGGACGCGGTCAGCCGCTGCACCCATGCGGCCACCTCCGCGTACGACACTGCCGAGAGCGGAATGTTCTCCCACGTCGGGAACACCTGCCGCCGTAGTGCCACCTCGTACCGGGCGCGCGTCGTCGGTTTGAGTTGCACCTGGGCCGCCATCCACTGCGCCGCCCAGATGCCCACCGTGACGCGAGCCCGAGCAGGGTCGATCCAGTCACCGCGAGAGATGGCCGCCTTGGCGGATGCCTCCCACCGCTCCGCGTCCGACTTCCGGTCGAAATGCCGAGCGATCTGCCTACCGGATGCGTCCCGGATGCGAGCCCGCCACTTTCGGTTCGGCCGCCTTCTGACGCTCATCCTTACCCCGCCGGCTTCGCGAACCAGACACGAACGTCCGCAGGGTCATACCGCAGGTGCCGACCGACACGAGACGCCCGAGGGCCCACCCGTCGGTAACGCCACTGGTAGAGGGTGTTCACCGGCACTCCGAGGAACGTCGACACGTCCTCAGCCGTCCACAGCGGGTCAATGGTCCGAGCCCTCATGCTGCTACTCCCTCCGTCATCGTCGCGGTTGCCGAAACATCGGGCGGGTCGGCGGCCCGTCTGGCGGCGTCAAGGCGGCCCGCAAGCGGGCCGCGCCGGCCGCGCTCGGCCTGCTGGCGGCGCAAGCGCCGGCATCGGCCGGCGCGCCGGCCGATTGAAGGGCATGCCTCCGGCGGGGGCCAGACGACTCCGAGATGGAGTTGCCGAACGGTTGCGGTTCGTGGGTGGTGGGATGGCAGGACAGCTGCGGGTACGTCCAGGCTTGGTAACGCGGTAGGCGAATTGGCCAGCCGCACCTAACCTGTTTGGCGTGCGTGAATCTGTTCTCACCGGCGAGACGATGGACCTGGACAACCTGCACCTGTATTGGCAGCTCATTGACCAGGAGTTCCAGGCGATAGACGGCTTGCCCTCTCTGGAGGCGCGCCACGTACTCTCTGCCCGCGCCTTCGACCAGTCGCAGGTCGCCGGGTCTCGCACCTACATCGAGGTTAACCGATATCTGGGTGTTGCCAGGGACAACCACCAGGCGCTACTCGCCTTGCTGGAGCATCATGGCGCCACGCTTTGGGCGCCGTGGAGCCTGCTGCGACCTACCTTCGAGACGGCCTTTTACGCCGCGTGGATCCTCGACCCGGACGATGGGCGGGAGCGCCGGACGCGAGGGCTTCGATGCGAGGTCAACGACTACTACCAGCAGCGTAACCACCGCGCTGCCTTCAAGGCTTTCCCTGAAGCTGCGAAGCTGATCGTGGAGCGTGAGCAGTGGGACGCCACGCATGGGTCGTTGAAGACCTACCGCGAGGAAGCTGCTGCACTCGGCCGACGATGGAACGAGGTCCAGCAGAGGGTCAACGTTGTGCAGGAGCTGCCCAAGCTGACCTTCGTTAAGGACCAGCGCGAGTCCGCTCCGTTGTTGGAGGCGATGTGGCGTCTGCTCTCCGGCTACGAGCATGGCCTCGGATGGGCCTTGATGAACGGTAGCAAGCGGAGGGTGGAGGCAGAGATTCCCGGCGGCTCATTTGTCAACTTCACCATCAACGACGAAGCCTTCGTGAACGCAGCGAAGGCTACCTACTTCCTACTCCTGTCGGCCTGCCGGCTCCTACGGCGCCGTCACTTGAAGCCGATCCGATAGGGAATTTAACCGGGCGAGATTTCAGCCACTCGCCTCTTCTTCTTCTTCTTCTTCTGCGGCCTGCCGCTTTTGTATGTTGAAAAAGGAGTTCGGATGGATTCGCAAATATTCGTCGAGCCGCTCGGACGGGATGGTGGAGGCGTTGAGTTCCGCGTATCGTTCGTTGTGCGCATTCCAGTCTTGCTCTAAATGTGACCAATCTGCGTCGTATACGTCGTTCGCCAGCTGTGCGAGACCCTGTAGCCACCATTCAGGTAGGAAATTCTGAGAGACCATCGCCCTGCGCATAGCGAACAACGTGAAGAGAGTTACTCCTGCGATTTCATGCAGCGTCCTTATGGCGTAGTCGGCGTTGAACTGGGGATGCAGTTTCGGCCTCAGCCTCACTGATTCAGGCTCGAATACGAGATAAGCAGACGTCTTTGCAGTAGGATGGGAATTTGCCGACGACATTTTGTAGAAAGCCTGATACGGTGAGCCGTTGACGGGGGTTGTCTGGCCTTCGATGTAGTCACGCACAATCCTATCGGGGAACCAGTCACCTTTGACCAGCCACTTCTCCGCCTTGTCGGGCAATTTAGCCAGCATTCGCCCAAGGCCCGCAGATTCGTACACCGTTCGGACGAGCGCTCGCGCGTCTATGTAATACCCATGAACGGCGACGACGGTTGCGGCGCGTATTGCGCTGAACGCGCAAGTGAATGCTATGCCTGAGGCCACCTCGTTTACACCGGAAGCAGTTACGTCATCGATCGGATTTTCGAGAAGGACGTGTGCCGCAAGAAGGAGGCCGAAGTTGATCTGGTCTAGGTGCGTGGCGGCGGCATCCTCCGCAAGAGTGGCCTCAACGTTCTCAGAGCGTGTTTGAGAAGGTCTGTTGTGGAAGGTGTGGCGGCGTGACATCTGTTGCCGGGGCGGGCAGGGTGGCGCGGTGGTTGCACGTCGTGGTTACCCCTCGGACCTGACTGACGCCCAGTGGGCGCTGATCGAGCCGTTGTTGCCCGAGCCGAGCACGGACGGCCGCAGGGAGAAGCATCCGCGTCGGGAGATCGTGAACGCGATCTTGTACGTGGTGCGGTCGGGGTGTCCGTGGCGCTATCTGCCGGCGGATCTGCCGCCGTGGCAGACGGTGTACTGGTACTTCACCCGGTGGGAAGAAGCCGGCGTCACCGAGAAGCTCCTGACCACGCTGCGGGTCAAGGCGCGGGTGCAGCAAGGCCGTCAGCCGGACCCGTCGGCGGGGATCATCGACTCGCAGACGGTGAAGGGCGCGGATACCGTGGGTCGGGACAGTCGGGGCTACGACGCCGGGAAGAAGGTCAACGGCCGCAAGCGGTTCATCGTCACCGACACCCTGGGACTGCTGGTCGCCGTCACCGTCCTCGCCGCGAGTTGGCAGGACCGCGACGGTGCCAAGACCGCCCTGCTGGGCGCCTACATGATCAGCCCGATCCGGCATGTCTACGCCGACCAGGGCTTCGCCGGCCGCCTGGTCGACCGGACTCGCGACACCTTGCGCACCACCCTGGAGATCGTCCGTAAACCCGCTGAGCAGCGCGGTTTCGCCGTCCACCCACGTCGGTGGGTGGTCGAGCGGACTCTGGCCTGGCTCACCGCCTGCCGCCGCCTGGCCCGCGACTACGAGCGCCACCCGGCCATCTCCGCAGCCCTCATCCGCTGGGCCGCCATCGCCGGCATCACCCGCCGCATCACCCGCGGCCAACCCGCCCGCCGGCAACCCCGCCGCACCTTCACCAGGACCTGATCAACTCCATCTCAAACACGCTCTAAGCAGGCCGGTCGTGTTGACCGAATGGGTACTCCGCTGTAGTTACGACAGTTGGAAACGGCCCGGCGGATGGTGTTGTGCGCCAGACGACGACACACGTGACCCACCCGCCGGGTCGGGTCAGTTTGAGCGCGAGCAACCGCACCGGACACCGCCGGGACGACCGAGGTGCCCGTAAGTCGAGGTCAAGGGGTCTTGAAGCACGATTGGTTCGCGGCCTTGCGGGTAGCGGCGGGAGGCGAAGCATTCAGCGCCCACGCTGACGCACGCCAGGTCGTCAACCGTCCCATGGCAGGTCTGACGACCACGGCCCCGCAGGTGCGACGCCGTTCGCGGTTCGCTGTGGCGGCCGGTGGCCCGGTCCGGCCTTGCCCCCCGTTTACCCCCCGAAAACTCATACCAACGGGTGACGACTGGTGGCAGACGTTGATCAGCGAACAGCCGCGTCTGCGCAGGTCGGCGACTATCTGTGACGACTGGTGACAGGCTAGGGAGGGCGATGGGCGAGGAGCGTAGGTCGACGGTTCGATTCCGTCAGGCGGCTCGGTACGCAAGCCCAGGTCATCGGCCTGGGCTTCGCCGTCTTTCAGGTCAGCCGCTGCCGGTTGCGCTGCGGCTGTCCGTCCCGGAGCGTGCGGCTCAGCGCGTGGACCGCTTGGCCTTGCCGATCGGGCCGAGGTGGGTGTGTTCGAAGCCCTCGGTGGTCTTGAGGCCGTAGCCGAGGGCGCGGTCGACGGCGATGTGGAAGACCCACGCGATGGCGAGGACGCCGAGCCAGTCGATCGGCTCCCGGAATGCGGCGAGGGCCACCGCGACCGCGCCGAGCAGCGCCGGCAGCGCGTAGGAGTGCACCAGGTTGTAGCAGAAGGCACCCACGTGCGGGCCGCGCAGATAGCCGACCATCGACAGGTCGAAGATCAGGAACAGGGCGAGCAGCCACCACCACGCGTACCCGACGGCGACGATCACCACGACGGCGAAGGCCGCCACCACGACGCCCTCGATGCGCTGTGTCTGGACCGGGTTCAACATCCGACATCTCCAAGCTGGCGGTTCAGGGGTCACAGCCAGTCGTGCTCGCGGGCGTAGCGCGCGGCCTCGTGGCGGGTGTGGGTCTGGGTCTTCTGCATGGCGTTGGAGAGGTAGTTACGCACGGTGCCCTGGGCGAGGTGGAGCCGGGCGGCGATGTCGGCGACCGAGTAGCCCTCGCTCGTCACCCGCAGAACGTCGAGTTCCCGCTCGGTGAGCGGACAGTCGTCGACGATGGCGAGCGCGGACACGTCGGGGTCGATCCACCGTCGACCCGCGTGCAGGTCGGTGATGACCGAGGCGATGTGGGCGGGCTCGGCCGACTTGCTGACGAAACCCTGGACGCCGAGTTTCAGCGCCTTGCGCAGCACGCCGGGCCGGGCATGTCGGGTCAGCATGAGGACCACCTGCTCCGGCCGGACGCGGCGGATCTGCGTGATGGCGCCGAGGCCGTCGGTGCCGGGCATCTCCAGGTCGATGACCAGCACGTCGGGCCGGTGTCGCAGGGTGGCCTCGACGGCGGTCTCGCCGTTGGTCGCCTCGGCGACGATGTCGATGTCGCCTTCGAGCGGCAGCAGCGCCGCCAGCGCCTTGCGCAGCAGGGCCTCGTCGTCGGCGAGCACGATGGTGGTGGTCATCGCTGATCCTCCGCAGCGCCGCCGGTGGCGGCATCGGCACGGGCGGCCGGAAGCCTCGCGGCGGTTCGGAAGCGCCCGTCCTGCTGTTCCACGGCCAACTCGCCGCCGTCGGCTGCCAGCCGTTGCCGGAGGTTGGACAGCCCTCTGAGCTCGGGCAGCGTGTCGCCGCTCACGCCGTCGTTGACGATCGAGATGCCGGCTTCGGAGAGCGTGATCCGCACCTGGGTGGCCTGGGCGTGGCGCAGGATGTTCGTGGTGGTCTCGCGCAGGACCTGGCCGAGCAGTTCGCTGCTGCGCGGGTCCACCTCGGCCTCCCGGGTCACCCGGACCCGGATGCCCGCCGCCTCGAACAGGTTCTTCGCGTTCTCGAGTTCCGCCGAGAGGTTGAGTCGGCGCTGCGCGTACGCCAGTTCCTTGGTCTGGGTGATGGTGTCGCTCACCAGCGCGTACGTCTCCCGCAGTTCCTTCTCTGCTCGGTCGGTGTCGCGGCGCATCAGCTTCTGCGCCAGTGCGATCTTCAGCTTGACCACGTGCAGAGTGTGGCCCTGGATGTCGTGCAGGTCGCTGGCGAAGCGGACGCGTTCGCGGATGACCGCCAGCTCCGCCTCGCGTTCCCGGGCGTGATCCAGCTCCCGGATGAGGTCGTAGAAGCGCTCGCCGACGATCGTCAGGACGGTCACCAGGACGGTGAGGCCCGTCGGGACGAGGACGTAGGTGATCAGGACGCCGCGGATGTCGTCCTGATCGACCAGGAGCCGCATCGCGCCGACGGCGGCGACGTAGCTGAACAGCCCGACCGCTGCCAGGGTCCGGCGTCGTACCTCGCGGAGGGCGAGAGACCCGACCGCGCAGATGCCCCAGTAGGCGTTGGGGCTGCCGGTCAGCAGCACCCCGAGCGGCCACACCACAGCCCCGACGATCGTGCAGGGCAGGGCGACCCGGGCGAGGTCGTCCGCCGTCCAGCGTTCGAAGGCCACACCCGGGGCCAGGACGACGAGATGCCACCAGGTGTGCGCGTCGGTGGCCAGGAGAACCACCGCGGCGAACACGACCGGCGGAAGTGACGTGAGGAGATTGATCCGGCGCAGCCGCTTCTGCGTCGTCTTGGTGAAGGCCGGCGATCTCGCGGTCACCCAGCCAGTATTCCCAAGTCCAGGTGGGGCGGGCAGTGACACCACGTCACATGTACCCGTGACGTGGCGCCACTGAGCGATCGCCGCGACCGCTGCTGTCATTGGGGCATGTCCACGACACCAGTGATCGAAGTCGAACGGCTCAACGTGAAGTACGGCGACTTCCACGCCGTGAAGGATCTTTCCTTCGAGGTCCGGCGCGGCGAACTGTACGCGCTGCTCGGCACGAACGGGGCGGGGAAGACCTCGGCCCTGGAGACCGTCGAGGGCCACCGGACGCCGACCTCCGGCACCGTGCGCGTCTTCGGGCACCAACCGGGTGACCGTCGGGCGGTCCGCCCCCGGATGGGCGTCATGCTCCAGGAGAGTGGTTTCTCCCCGGACCTCACGGTTCGTGAGTCGGTCCGGCTGATCGGCACCCTGACCCGGCGGACCGACGATGTCGACCGGGTGCTCGACATCGTCGATCTCACCGGCAAGGCCGGCCGGAAGGTTTCCCAGCTCTCCGGCGGGGAGAAGCGGCGGCTGGACTTCGCCACCGCCGTCTACGGCACCCCGGAGCTGATCTTCTTGGACGAGCCGACCACCGGCCTGGACGTCCAGTCCCGTGACCACCTGTGGATGACGGTGGACCGCCTCCGGGAGAACGGCGCGACGATCGTGCTGACCACGCACTACCTGGAGGAGGCGCAGCAGCGCGCCGACCGGATCGGGCTCATGCACGAGGGCACCTTCCACCGGGAGGGCACCGTCTCCGAGCTGACCCGCACGCTGCCGGCCGTCATCCGCTTCTCGCTGCCGCCGACGGCGCCGGCGCTGCCGGTGCGGGCCGCCACGGACGGCGACGGCAGGGTCGTGATCGAGACCTTCGATCTGCAGAAAGACCTGCACGTCCTGCTCGCCTGGGCGCAGGACCACGCCGTGGAGCTGCGGGACCTGGAGGCCGGACCGACCCGACTCGACAACGTCTTCCGCGCCATCAGCGGCTGAATCGTCTCCCCGAGAGGAATCCTTCCCGTGTTCCCCATCGCCTTCAGCGAGTTGATCCAGATCTTCCGGAACCGGCTGGTGCTGGTCACCAGCTTCATCATCCCGGTGGTCGTCTCCGCGTACTTCGTCCGTCAGCACGAGACCTTCGCCGCCCTCGGCAGCCTCGGCTACATCGCGGCGATCGTGCTGTTCACCGTGGCCGCGTTCGGGCTCTACGCCACGACCGTGACCACCCTGGCGTCCCGGCGGCAGAACCTCTTCCTCAAGCGGCTGCGCTCCACGGCCATCGGGGACGCCGGCATCCTCGCCCGCCTGCTGCTGCCCGCCACCGTCGTCGCGCTGGTGCAGGTGGCCGCGATCCTGACCGCCCTGGCCATGGTCGCCGGCGGGCCGGCCAACGTACCCCTGCTGGTGGTGGCGATCGTCGCGACCGTGGCCATGCTGATCGGCCTGGGTCTGGCCACCGCCGGCCTGACCAACTCACCCGAGCACGCCCAGGTCACCACCCTGCCCGTCACCCTCGGCGTGATCGGCGTGGCCAGTTGGGTGGGCGTCACCGGCACCGAGAATCTCGCCCTGCTCAAGCGGCTGCTGCCCGGTGGTTCCGCCACCGAGATGGTGATGAACGCCTGGAACGGTGGCGTCGCCGTGACCGACTCCCTGCTCCTGCTGGCCCCGACGCTGGGCTGGGTCGTGATCGCCGTCGTGGCGGCCACCCGCCTGTTCAAGTGGGAACCCCGCCGCTGAGGGTGGCGAGCGGCACCGAGGTGCGCGCGACACCCCGACCAGAACCGCGCACCGCGCGGGAAGACGTACGACAAAGGAGTGACCGTGACCGCAGAAACGTCGCAACCCGGCTCACCGACTCTGGTGGAGGACCTGCTGCTTCTACTGTTCCAGCCGAGGTCGGGCACCATCGCCGGAGAGAACACCCTCTTCTATGTCCTCGCCGGGGCCGTACTCGCGGATCTCGCCCTCGCCGACCGGGTGACGATGGCGGACCGACGCAAGGTGCAGACCGTCGAGGGGCAGGCACCGTCGGACGAGTTGCTCCGGTCGGCGTGGGACTACGTCTCCGAGAAGCCCCGCGGCGTCCAGACGGTGCTCGCCGCCATCGGCCCGCACCTGCGCAAGCCGGTGTTGGAGCGGCTCGTCGAACGCGGCGACATCCGGCGGGAGGAGCGTAAGGTGCTCGGCCTGTTCCGTACGACCGCGCTGCGCGACGGCGGCAACGGGCGCCGGGCGCGCCTGCTGGAGGAGGTCCGGCAGGTGCTCGTGGACGGCACGGAACCGTCGGCCCGGACGGCCGCGCTCGCGGCACTGCTGTCGGGCAGCGGAACGTTGCCCCAGTTCTACCGCGACATCCCGTGGACCACACCGGTGATCGAACGCGCCAAGGAACTCGAACAGGGCAACTGGGGAGCCGGTGCCGCAGCGGAAGCCGTGACCCGGACCATGACCGCAACCGTCGTCAACAGTGTCATCGTCACCACCACGGTGATCCCCCGCAGCTAGCACACCCCTCCGCCGCCGGCCCCCGTGCAGCCCCGGCCTGCAACTTCGCGGATGTTGTCGTGTCTGGACGGGCCGCAGGCAGCAACATCACCGAAGTTGCTGCCTGCGAGCCGACGGCGTCGGGTGGCGGTCGACGAGGCGGGTCAGGTGTAGAGGCTGGCGGCGTACTGGGGGCCGTAGTGACGCTCCAGGTCGGCGAGGGTGGCCGCCGGGGCCTCGACCTCCTTGACCAGGCGGGCCCGGCTGGGCAGCGGGTCCGGTGGCCAGGTCTCCGGCTGCCACAGTTGGGACCGCAGGAACGCCTTCGCACAGTGGTAGAAGATCTGCTCGATCTCGACCAGCACGGCGAGCACCGGCCGGTGCCCCTTGACCACCATGTCGTCGAACCAGGGCGCGTCCCGCAGCAATCGGGCCCGGCCGTTGATCCGCAGGGTGTCGGTGCGCCCGGGAATGAGGAAGATCAGGCCGACGTGCGGGTTGGCCAGGATGTTGCGGTAGCCGTCGGCGCGCTTGTTGCCGGGACGCTCCGGGATGGCGATGGTCCGGTCGTCGAGCACGTGCGCGAAACCCGCCGGGTCGCCCTTGGGGGAGACGTCGCAGGTGCCGTCCGCGCCGGCGGTGGCCACCAGGCAGAACGGCGATGCGGCGAGCCACTGCCGGTCACGCTCGTGCAGTCGGGTGCGCTCCTTGGCGATCGCGCGGGGTGCCGGGGTGCCGAGCAGGTCGGTCAATTCCGCTGCGGATGTGATCTCCACCGTCACTGGGTGCCTCCCCGTGGAGTTGACCGTGGTGGCAGCACCCGGGCGGGAAACCGCCACGGTCAGTCTAGTCGCGCACGACCGTCAGGTTTGTCCCCCGGTGCCCGGGGGTACCGACCCACGGAGTGCTTTCGAACAGCAGTGGAGGCCCGGAGATGGAGAGTCGACTCAAGATCCTGGGGCACCCCGTCCATCCGATGCTTGTGATGTTTCCCTTCGCCCTACTGGTCACCGCCGTGCTCTTCGACGTCATCGACACGGTCGGCGGGCCGGACTTCCTCGGCGAGGTGGCGTACTGGAACCTCACCGTCGGCCTGATCGGCGGCCTGCTGGCGGCGGCGGCCGGCACGTTCGACCTGCTGGCCATCCCCTCCGGAACCCGGGCCAAGCGGGTGGCGCTCATCCACGCCGTCGCGAACGTCGCGGTGATCCTGCTCTTCGCCGCCGTCTGGGTGGTGCGGCTCAACGCCGACTCGCGGGGGGCGGGTGGGGCACTGATCGCCATCGAGGTGGTGGCGCTGGGCATTCTCGGGGTCAGCGGCTGGCTGGGCGGTGAACTCGTCGACCGGCTCGGCGTCGGGGTCGACCGGGAGGCCAACCTCGACGCGCCGAGCTCGTTGCGGCCGGCAGCCGCCAGTCAACGAATGGGAGACGCGCGATGACCAGGCCGGGACGCGGTTGGCGGGGCGGCCAGCAGGGCTGGGACCCGATGGGCGAGCTGCAGTCGCTGCGGGCCGAGCTGAGCCGGCTGGTCGGCGGCCGTCCAGGGCCGCCCGAGGTGGAGCTGGGCGAGACCAGCGACGGCTGGGAGGTGGTCGTCCGGCTGCCCGGCGTCGCTCCCGAGGAGGTCGCGGTGGAGCTGGACGACCGCGAGCTGTGCGTACGGGCGCGGACGGAGGCCGAGGTCAACGCCGACCATGGCATTCCCGGCGGGTTCGAGACCCGGGGCTTCGAGTACCGCGTGCAACTGCCGTCGCGGGTGGACCCCGAGGAGATCGACGCGGTGATGGACCACGGTCTGCTGCGGGTACGGCTGCCCCGGGCGAACCGGCCCGCACCGCGCACCATCACCGTCGGCCGTACCGGACCGCGTTCGACGAGCCCCTCCGGTGGTGTGCCGAGCAGCGTCGACCCGGCGGCGGACCGGGAACTGCACCAGCCGGACGTCGCTACCGGCGATTCCGGCCGGTAGCGCGCCCGGTGGCTTCGGCCGTGCTGGGAGGGGCCGCCGACCGGGTGCCCGACGTGGCCCGGATCGCCGTGCTGCGCGCCAACGCGCTCGGTGACTTCATCTTCGTACTGCCCGCGCTGGAGGCGCTGCGGGCCGCGTACCCCCAAGCGGAGATCGTGTTGCTCGGCGCGCCCTGGCACGCGCAGCTGTGGCGCGACCGGCCGGGCCCGGTCGACCGGGTACTCGTGGTGCCGCCCGCGCCGGGGATCCGGACGGCGACCGAGGGCGAGCCCGAGTCGAGCATTGTCGACTTCCTGGCCGCCGCCCGCGCGGAACGGTTCGACCTGGCGCTGCAACTTCATGGCGGCGGCGCCAACTCCAACCCGTTGGTGGCCGCGCTCGGCGCCCGGCTCACCGCCGGCCTACGGGCCGAGGACGCGCCGCCGCTGGACCGCTGGCTGCGGTACGTCTACTACCAGCACGAGGTGATCCGATACCTGGAGACGGTGGCTCTGGTGGGCGCCGCGGCCACCACGACCATCCCGGCGCTGGCGGTCACCGAGACCGACCGGGCCGAGGCGCGCACCGTGCTCGGCGAGTCGGAGCGTCCCCGGGTGGCGCTGCATCCCGGAGCGACGGACACCCGTCGTCGCTGGCCCGCGGACCGCTTCGGGGAGGTGGCCCGGACGCTGCACGCCGACGGGTACGAAATCCTCGTCACCGGCACCCCTGCCGAACGGGACGTGGTGGACCGGGTGGTGGCCACCGCCGGGGTGCCGGTCCGGCCGCAGGTCGGCACGCTCAGCCTGGGTGGGCTGGCCGGTTGTTACGCCGGCTGCGAGCTGGTGGTCTCCAACGACACCGGGCCGCTGCACCTGGCCGCCGCCGTCGGTACGCCGACCGTCGGCATCTTCTGGGTCGGCAACCTGATCACCACCGCTCCCGTGCTGCGGGGCCGGCATCGGCCGATCACCTCGTGGACGGTGCACTGTCCGGTCTGCGGGGTGGACTGCACCCCCGGCATCTACCCGCACCGTCCGGGTGACGGCAACTGCCCGCACCGCGACTCCTTCGTCACGGACGTGCCGGTGGCCGAGGTGGTGGAAGCCGCCCGCGAGCTGCTGTTCCGTTGACGGGTTCCGCCGGCTCAGGTGTCCGGGTCCAGCGAGGCGAGGACGACCTCCCATGCCTCCACGTCGCGTTCGGTGACCGTGGTCGGTGACTCCAGGTGGTAGGCGCCGCTGGGCAGGACGCCGGCACCGCCGTGCCGCGCCAGCACGGCGAGTTGCGCGGCGACGTCCTCGCCCTGGTGCCGCGCCGGTACCCGTCGCCAGAAGCCGAATCCGCCGGCGTCGACGAGCTTGGCTCGGTCGTAGAGCACGCAGCCGCCGATCCAGGACACCTGGTACGCCCGCCAGTCACCGTCGGCGAGCGCCAGCGACGCCGTCACGTGCAGCAGATTCGCCGCGGAGTGGATCTGCGCCCGGTCCCACTCGGGCGTGCCCGGCCGGACCCGCTCCGGCACCGGTCGGCCCGGCCACTCCCGGTAGTGCCGGTGCGTGTCCGGCCGTACGTCGTCCAGGTAGGACAGGCCGTGCACCCCGTTGCCGACGAAGCCGCAGCCCAGCTCGCCGATCGCGGTCACCAGCCGGCGCAGTGTGCCCGGTTCCAGCCAGACGTCGTCGTCGAGGAAGAGGACGTACCGCGCGACGGAGGCGTCGAGCAGGAAGTCGCGGTGCTCGGCGAGTCCGCGTCGGGGCAGTCGCCGGGTCAGCAGCACCGGATTCCCCCGGTGGCGTAGCGCCCGGACCATGGTGGCCGCCGCCGGGTGGAGGTATCCGGGGTCGCCGTCGGACTGGTCGCTGACCACCACGCCGAACCCCGGCACCCCCTCCTGGGCGGCGAGCCCGGAGAGGGTGACGGCGAGTTCGGTGGGCCGGTTGCGGGTCGGGACGAGCACGTCGACCAGCCGGTCGGCGCGGAACTGCGCGGGCGTGCCGGCGTCGAGGGGTCGGTTCACGGCGCCTTGCCGGTCAGCGGCGGCGCGTCCGCACCGGTCGTGGCGGCGGTTCCGGTGCCGGTCGCGCCGGACGTCTCCACCGCCGGGGTGGGAGCGGCCTGCGCGTCGGTCGCGCCCTCCTGCCCGTACGCGCGGATCCGGTCGATGATCGCCGAGGTGGAGCGGTCCGGTACGTACCCCAGGGTGCGTACCTGGCCGCCCAGCCGTTGCACCAGCGGCGCCTCCGGCACCAGCTCGGGCGGGTAGTCGCCGCCCTTGACGTAGACGTCCGGCCGGACGGCTTCGATGAGGGCGGCCGGGGAATCCTCCTCGAACACCACCACGTGGTCGACGCAGGTCAGCGCGGCGAGCAGGGCGGCCCGGTCCTCGATCGGGTTCACCGGCCGGTCCGCACCCTTCAACCGGCGTACGCTGCCGTCGGAGTTGACCGCCACCACCAGCAGATCGCCGAGGGCGCGGGCCTGTTCCAGGTACCGCACGTGCCCCCGGTGCAGCACGTCGAAGCAGCCGTTGGTGAAGACGATCGAGCGGCCGGCCCGCCGGTGTTCGGCGACGATCTCCGTCAGGTGCCCGGTGTCGACGAGTACCTGCCGGTCGTCGGCTGCCGGTCGGCCCAGGGCGGCCAGCAGGTCCTCGCGGCGGCACACGCAGGTGCCGGTGCCGGCGACGGTGCTCGTCGCGGCGAGCTGGGCAAGTTGCGCGGCGGTGGACAGCGGGGCGTCGGCGGCCAGCGCGAGGGTCATCGCGGCCAGGTAGGCGTCACCGGCACCGACGGCGTGGCTGGCGGGCACGGGTGTGCTGTGACTGCGGGCGGGCGCACCGTCGACACCGCCGACCACCGCGCCCTCGGTGTCCAGAGTCACCGCGACCACGGCCGCGCCGGTGTGGGCACGCAGCTCGGCGAGCCGGGACTCGGCCAGGACGGCCCGGTCCACGCCGGCACCGACCTCGGCGTTCACGGTCACCCCCGTGCCGGTCACGCTGAGCCCGTCGCGGGTCATCGCCACCCGACTCTCGCCCGGAGTCGGCTCGCCGGTGGGCCCGTCGGTACGCCGCATCCCGGCCGCACCCGGAGCCGTGCCGACGGTCAGTTCGGACGGCCCGTCGGCCGGGTCGACCTCGGGATGCTCCAGGTGCAGCTCGCGGCCACCGGCGGCCGGCGAGGCACCGGTACCGACCGGGTCAGCGGCCGTCGCCGGGTTCGTGGTCGGCCGGACCGTGCCCGCCCGGGCGAGCAGGCGGGTGGCCTCGGCGAAGCTCGGGGTCACCACGGTCGGGGCGAGCCCCCGCCAGTCGGCGAGGTCGTGGGCGTCGAGCGCGACCGTGGCGTACCGGTCCCGGTGCTCGACCAGCCAGGCGCGTACCGGCGCGGGCAGCGCGCCCAGACCGTAGTCGCAGACCACCAGGGCCGGTTTCTCGCCTCCGCTGGCGGCCCGCAGTTCCGCACTCGCACAGTCCAGGGCGGTGAGCAGGCAGTCCACTCCCAGGTCGCTGAGCGGGTCGTCCGGGTCGCCGGAGTCCTCCCGCAGCAGGATCTGGTCGCCGGCCAGCATCCGACGCTTGACCGGGGTGTAGCGGCCCGGCTGGCTGACCGTGCGGTCCCAGACACCGGCCCGGTCGAGGCAGTCGTGCAGCTCGTCGCCGGCGGCGTCGGCCCCCACGGGAGCCACCAGCACCGAGCGCCCGCCCAGCGTGGCGATGTTGACGGCGGTGTTGGCGGCACCACCCGCCGCCGAGATGCGGCGGCGCAGGGTGAGGACCGGTGCGGGGGCTTCCCGGCACAACCGGTCGGAGTCGGCGAACCGCCACTCGTCGAGCATGGCGTCACCGATAACCAGGACCGGACGCCCGAGCCAGCTCTGCACGACGTCGGCGAACCGGAGCTGTTCCGCTGCTGCTCGTGCCATGCCGGCGGTTCCCCTCCGGTCGGCGGGGTCAAACCTGCCGGCCGGGCACCCGCTGGCGGCGACGTGCGGTGGGCCACCGTCCAGCCGCGTTTCGTGACGTCGGCACCGGGAACGGATACGGACGTACCCCCGGAAAGGAGAACACTATGGCAGCGACGTTGCAGGGCAAGCGGGTCGCCTTCCTGGCCACCGACGGCGTGGAGGATGTCGAGTACGTCCAGCCGCGTCAGGCCGTCGAGCAGGCCGGTGCGACCGCCGAGCTGGTGTCGATCAAGCCTGGGAAGATCACCTCCTTCGAGCACCTGGACCCCTCCACCACGTACGAGGTGGACGTGAGCGCGGCCGACGCGGATCCCGCCAGGTACGACGCGCTGGTGCTGCCCGGTGGGGTGGCCAACCCGGACTTCCTGCGCACCGACTCCGACGCCGTCCGGTTCGTGAAGTCGTTCTTCGACGCCGGCAAGCCGGTCGGGGTGATCTGCCACGGCCCGTGGACGCTCGTCGAGGCGGACGTGGTGCGGGGCCGGCGGCTGACCAGTTGGCCCAGCCTGCGTACGGACCTGGTGAATGCCGGCGCGGAATGGGTCGACGAGCAGGTCGTGACCGACAACGGGCTGGTCAGCAGCCGCAAGCCCGACGACCTGCCGGCCTTCTGCGCCAAGATCGTCGAGGAGTTCGCCGAGGGTCGGCACTGATCCGCCGACGGCGCCCGCACGGTGGCCTCGCCCGCCCGGGCGAGGCCACCGTGCTGCCTGGTCACTTCAGGATCAGACGGTTGGTCTGCTCGAAGACGTCCAGGTCGGCCAGGGTCTCCAGGACACTTGCCGAGAGCGGCTGGGGCATCGCCTCGTGGTGGAAAAAGCCCGCGTCGCTTGTCTCGTCGGTGACCCGGGCCAGCCGTCCGTCCCACTCCTCCACCCGGAACGCGGTGGTGAAGATCTGGTAGGTGTGGCCGTACATGTTGGTGTGGGTGCGGTCCGGGCCGGTGTAGAGGGCGAAGGCGCTCACCCGCAGCGCCCGCAGCCCGGTCTCCTCGCGTACCTCCCGCACGGCGCAGTCCGCGATCGACTCGCCCAACTCCATCGCGCCGGCGGGCAGTGCCCACTGCCCGTTGTCGGAGCGGCGGATCAGCAGGATCCGGGCCGAGCTGTCGCGCACCACGGCCCGCGCGCCGACGAACATCAGCGTCCGGTCGCCGGCCAGGGCGCGTAGCTGCCCGACGTACGAATCAGCCCAGGAGATGCTCACCCGGACAATTTACGGGGGTTCCCAACGTGTGACCGGCGACACTAACTTGTTACCCATGCGTAGCACGATGATGGACGCCCCCCTTCAGGTCTCCCGGATCCTCGAACACGGCGCCACCGTGCACGGCGCGGCCGAGGTGGTGACGTGGACCGGCGCCGAGCCGCGCCGCAGCACGTACGCCGAGGTCGGGCGGGACGCCGCCCGGCTCGCGCACGCGCTGCGGGCGGAGTGCGGGGTGACCGGCGACGAGCGGGTCGCCACCTTCATGTGGAACAACACCGAGCACCTGGTGGCGTACTTCGCGGTGCCCAGCATGGGTGCGGTGCTGCACACGCTCAACATCCGGCTCTTTCCGGACCAGGTCACCTACATCGCCAACCACGCCGAGGACCGGGTGGTGCTCGTCGACGCGACGTTGATCCCGCTGCTGGCGAAGTCTCTCGGTGGCATGACGAGCGTGCGACACGTGGTGGTGGTCGGCGCTGGCGATCCCGCCCCGCTGCTGGCGGCGGCGGGCGACCGGATCGCCGTACATCACTGGGACGCGCTGCTGGCCGACCGCCCGGAGGTGTACGACTGGCCCGAGGTGGACGAACGCGACGCCGCCGCCCTCTGCTACACCTCCGGCACCACCGGCAACCCCAAGGGGGTGGCCTACTCGCACCGCTCGATCTACCTGCACTCGTTGCAGATCTGCATGCCGGAGGGGTTCGGGCTCGGGCCGACCGACCGGGAACTGGCGATCGTGCCGATGTTCCACGCGATGTCGTGGGGGCTGCCGTTCGCGGCGTTCCTCTCCGGCGCGTCGCTGGTGATGCCGGACCGTTTCCTCCAGGCCGCGCCGATCGCCGAGATGATCGCCGCCGAGCGGCCGACGCTGGCCGGTGCGGTGCCGACCATCTGGACCGACCTGCTTGCCTACCTGGACAGCCACGACGTCGACACCTCCTCGCTCACGGAGGTGATCGTCGGTGGTTCTGCCTGCCCGCCGTCGCTGATGCACGCGTTCGACGAGCGGCACGGCATCGACGTCATCCACGCGTGGGGGATGACCGAGATGTCGCCGCTGGGCTCGGTGTCGCGCCCACCGGCCGGGGCGAGCGGTGACGAGGCCTGGCGCTACCGGTACACCCAGGGCCGGGTGCCGGCGGGCGTGCGGGCCCGCGTCGTGGGCCCGGCCGGGGAACCGCTGCCCGCCGACGGAACCTCCGTCGGCGAGCTGGAGGTCCGTGGGCCGTGGATCACCGCGCGGTACGTCGGGGACGACGCGCCGGACCCGGAGAAGTTCCGCGACGGCTGGCTGCGTACCGGTGACGTGGGCACGCTGTCGGCGGACGGCTACCTCACCCTCACCGACCGGGCCAAGGACGTGATCAAGTCCGGTGGCGAGTGGATCTCCTCGGTGGAACTGGAGAACGCGTTGATGGCCCACCCGGCGGTGCTGGAGGCCTGCGTGGTGGGCGTGCCGGACCAGCGGTGGGACGAACGGCCGCTGGCCACGGTGGTGCTCCGGGAGGGTGCCTCGGCGACCCCGGAGGAGTTGCGGGACTTCCTGGCCGGGTCGGTGGCGCGCTGGCAGTTGCCGGAGCGGTGGGCGTTCGTCGAGGCGGTGCCGAAGACGAGCGTCGGCAAGTTCGACAAGAAGGTGGTGCGCTCCCGGTACGCCGACGGCGACCTGAATGTGCGGGAACTGGCCACGCCGTAACGTTTTTCGGCGCATCATCGCCATTGGGAGTAGTGGCCTGAACAGACCTCTCTCCGGTGGGCGGCCCCGGCGTTCGCACCGCGCCGGGGCCGCCCGTTCCTTGCGGGGCGACCCGCAATGCCAGTATTGCGAGACTTGTTCGCCTCTGTCCTGCGTACGGCGAAAACTCCCAGGTCGAGCCGCTTATTCGTGAGCGCTGAGCAGCACCCTGCCGACCACCGAGTCCTCCACCGCCTGATGAGCGGCGGCGGTCGCCGACAGCGGATAGGAATGCAACGGCAGACCGGCTTCCTCGCCCACCCGGATCCCGCCCTGCGCGGCGGCCGCCGCGACGTCGACAAGCGCCTGGGCCTTGGCCGCCTTCGGCATCGTGTAGACCAGCACGAACTGCCAACGGGCGTTCGGCGCCATCAGCGGGCCGACCGGCAACGTCACCTCGTCACCGCCGTCGTTGGCGTACACGCTGACCACTCCGCCCGGGCGCAGCAGCCGAACGTCGGTGGCCGCGTTGCGGGCGGGGGAGACCTCCACGATGCCGTGCACCCCGTCGGGCGCGATCTTGTGGACCTCCTCCACCACGTCCTGTTCCCGGTAGTTGACCACCAACGAGGCACCGGCCGCCGCGGCCAGTTGGGCCTTCTCGGCGCTGCTGACCGTGGCGATCACGCAGGCATCGGCCCAGGACGCCAACTGGACCGCCGCGTTGCCCACGGCGCCGGCCCCACCCTGTACCAGCACCGTGTGGTCACTGAGCGCGCCGGGACGCAGGGTGTCCGGCAAATACTCGCCGGAGGTCAGGCACCGGTGCGCCGTCAGGAACGGGATGCCGAGGCAGGCGCCCAGTTCGAAGGACGCGTCGCCGAGGCGGACCGCCTGGCGGACCGGCACCACCGTGTACTCGGCGGCGGTTCCCCAGGGCCGCTGCCAGGCGGCCTCCCAGACCCAGACCCGCTCGCCGATCAGCTCCTGGTCGACCCCCTCGCCGACCGCCTCGACCACTCCGGCGCCGTCCTGGCCCGGTATCTGCCAGCCGGCCGGCAGCGGGCCCTGCCGGCGCGACTTCCAGTCGGTCGGGTTCACCCCGGACACCGCGATCCGCACCAGCACCTCGCCCGGCCCGGGTTCCGGCACCGGCCGCTCGACCAACTGGAGCACGGAGGGATCGCCGGTGCGTTCGTACACCATCGCCTTCATGCCACCGACCGTAGGCGGGCGGGGGACCGCCCGGTGCCGGTTCAGCCCAGCCGGTCGACGACCTCCGGGGTCAACTCGTCGATCGAGTCCAGCACCGCCACGGCCAGCCGCCGAGCGTCCGGATCCAGCGGGTACGCCCCGTGCGGCACCGCCACCACCGCCATCCCGGCCGCAGCCGCGGAACGGACCCCGTTCGAAGAGTCCTCCACCGCCACGCAGCGCGTCGGGTCGAGGCCGAGCCGCTCGGCCACGCTCAGGTAGACGTCCGGTGCCGGCTTGCCGCGCTCGGTCTCCTCGGTCGACAGGGTGCTGCGGAACGAGCCGGTCAGGTCGGTGGCGGCCAGCGCCGCGCCGATCAGCCGGGTCGGCGAGGAACTGGCCAGTCCCAGCGGCCACCGTGCGGCCAGCCGGCGGACCACGTCGACCGCGCCGTCGATCACCGGCACCCGGGCCGCGTAGCGGCGGGCCATCTCCTCGACCACCTCGGCGGCCACCTGGTCGGCGGTGCGCCGCACCCCCAACTCGTCGCTGAGGTAGCGGGCCCACTCGCCGGTGCTCATCCCCATCAGCCGACGCTGGGTGTCGTCCTGCCAGACACCCCCGTGCTCCGCGACGTAAGCCCGCCGAACCTCCTCCCACACCGGCTCGGAGTCGACGATCACCCCGTCAAGGTCGAAAACCACTCCATCCACCGTCACACCCCCATCCTCTCCCACCCACCGCGGCGTCGATCAAGAAGTTCGCGTCAGGAATCGACGACAAGTCAGACCGGAACTTCTTGGTCAACTCGCCAGGGGTGGCAGACCGATGGGGCTGTCCGGCGGGATGACCGTGTGAGCGGCGCGGGCGATCGGGTCGAGCAGTTCGCGGAGGCGGTGTGCACGCTCGGGGCCGAGCGTCAGCCAGGGGCGAGTGGCGGCGAGATCGGTGGCGTCCTCGATCGCCTGGAAGGACGTCCGGCCGCGCTCGGTCGGCTTGCCCTCGGCGTCCAGCCAGCCACGGACGGTGAGCCGGTCACGCGCCTGCGACCAGTCCTGCTCCGACCAGCCCCGGCCGAGGAGGTTGGCCGCCGGCATGTCGACCGCGACCCGCCAGGCGAGCGTCTCCACCGGGTCGAGGTCGGCGGCGACCAGCGCGGCCACGTGCCCGTCACCACGATGTTCGCGCAGCGTGGTGGCGGCCTGCCAGAGCCGAGCCAGCGGGTACTCACCCCGGGGCAGGCCCGCGTTCGCCGCGCCGAGCACCCGGCCGGCCGTGCCGAGCCCGTCGGTGGCGGCCTCGAGCAGGTCGGCGGCCTCCACGAGATGCCGCTCGGGCAACTCGTAGGTCAACTCGGCGAGCGCCTGCACCGCACCGGTCAGCCGGGCGCGCAGCGCCTGGTCCGGCGTGGCCAGTTCCCACACCGCCGGCAGGGCCCGGCTCACCATTTGCGGTGCGAAGTTGTAGAAGGCGGCGATCACCGGAGCCGGACCGGTCGGCCCGAGCGGGGCGGCGCGACCGGCGAAGTAGCCCCGCCAGTAGCCGCGTAGTCCGGCCGCCTCGTAGGCGGCGCGGGCGCGCGGATGGAAGTAGGTGACGGCGTGCAGCGGCTCGTAGTGCGTCCACATCAACCGGGCGGTCCGCCCGTCGGCGTCCACTGCCGTCACGTGCACCTCCGGGTCGCTTCGACGAGCGTCCCGGGCGAGGTACCCGGGACGCCTGTCGAACCTACTGCCGGTCGGTGACCGTCCGGAAGCCATCTGTGGTCAACCGCATCGATGTTCGCCTGCCGTCGGGGCGGGGCGCCCCGCGGCTCACTCGGCGGCGAGCACGTCCACCACGAACCGCAGCGGACCGGCCGGGCGACCGCCGCCACCGTCGCCGTAGGCGTCCTCGGCCGGGATGTCGAGCTGCACCCGGCTGCCCACGTTCACGCCCACCAGACCCTTGTCCCAGCCCGGGATGACCTGCCCCACCCCGATCGGGAAGGTGGCGGGCTGCCCCCGCTCCCAGGAGGAGTCGAACTCCTCACCGGTCTTGTAGAAGACACCGACGTAGTTGGTGGTGATCGACTGACCGGCCTTGACCTTCGGCCCGGTGCCCTCGATCAGCGGAGTCACGGTCAGCTTCTTCAACTCACCCTCACCGGCGGTGACCGTCGGCTTGCTGCCCAGCGCCGGGTCCGCGCCCTCCGGTAGCTGCGGCGCAGGCGGGGCGGCCGGCTCGTTGGTCGCCTCCGCCGGGGCGGACGGCGTACCGGCGGCCTGCTCGGGGGCGTCGTCACCGCCGCGCTGGCCCACCATCACGAACACGGTGATCAGCACCGCCACGACGGCGATGCCGGCGAACGCACCGGCCCAGGCCTGCCGGCGGCGCTTCGCCTCGGCCGCCTTCTGAGCCGCCAACTGCTCGGCCAGCCGCCGCCGCGCCTTGGTCTCCTGCTCGCTCACGTCCTCGACTCCCTGCTGAGAGGTGTGGGGTGGGTCCGGCCACGGGCAGCCGTCGCCGACACACGGTACCTGGTGTCCGACGCACTTCCGACCATCGATGGCCCGCGCCGACCGGCACGGGCATGAGGATCATGGGGTCGGTGGTGGAGCCGAACCCGCCCAGAAAGGTACATTCAGGTGATCGAGGGCGCGGTCAGGCGGACTTGCGCGGGGTGGCCTTCTTGGTGGCTTTCTTCTCCGTGGTCTTCTTGGCCGGCGTTGCCTTCTTGGCGGTGGCCTTCTTCTCGGCGGTCTTCTTCGCGGGTGCCTTCTTGGCCGGTGCCTTGGCGGTCTTCTTCTCCGCCGCCTTCTTCTGCGCCGAACGTGCCGACGAGATGGGGGTCGGCTCGGCGCCACCACCGGCCGGTGCCTCGCCGCGAGCCGCCCGGGCCCGCTCCACGGACGCCTTCAACGCGGCCATCAGATCGACGGCGGCGGCCGGCGCCTCCTCGACCTCCTCCGGTTGGACCACCTCGCGGCCCTCCACCTTCGCGTCGATGACCTCCTGCAACGCCGCCCGGTAATCGTCGGTGAACTCGTCCGGGTGGAAGTCCCCGGCCATCGAGTCGATGAGCGAGGTGGCCATCGCCAACTCCGGTGGCCGGATCTTCAGGTCCTCGTCGAGGAAACCGAAGTCCGGCTTACGGATCTCGTCGGGCCAGAGCATCGTGTTCAGCAGCAGCACACCCTCGCGGACCCGCAGGGTGGCCAGCTGCTCCCGCTGGCGCAGCGCCACCTTGACGATCGCCACCCGCTCCGAGTCGGTCAACGCGTCCCGCAGCAGCAGGTACGGCTTGGTCGCGGTGCCCTCCGGCTCCAGGAAGTACGCCTTGTTGTAGAGGATCGGGTCGACCTGCTCGGCCGGCACGAACTCCAGCACGTCGATCGCGTGGGAGGTGCTCAACGGCAGGTCGGCGAAGTCGGAGTCGGTGAGGATGACCATCTCCCCGCCACCGATGTCGTAGCCCTTGGCGATGTCGTCGTAGCTGACCTCCTCGCCACAGACCTGGCAGGTGCGCTTGTACCGGATCCGTCCGCCGTCGGCCCGGTGCACCTGGTGGAACCGGATGTCCTTCTCCTCCGTCGCGGAATACAGCTTCACCGCGATCGAGACCAGGCCGAACGACACGGCTCCCTTCCAGATGGCACGCATGCTGCGCTCCCTTCCCCGGTATCGACCATGCTCGCATCACAGCGAACCGGACGCGAGGTGTTCGGCCTGCTACTACAGTCGGCCTGTGCCCGGCGCGCCGCTCAAGCCGATGCTCGCGATGACCGGGCAGCTTCCGGCCGGTCCCGACTGGGCGTACGAGTTCAAGTGGGACGGGGTACGCGCGCTTGCCGAAATCGCCGGCGGACGGCCACGCCTGTACGCCCGCTCCGGCGTGGAGATCACCACCGCCTATCCCGAGTTGATTCCGCTCGGCGAGCAGGTCGACGACGCACTGCTCGACGGCGAGGTGGTCCTGTTCGACCAGGCCGGACGACCCTCGTTCACCGCCCTGGCCGAGCGGATGCACGTGCGTAACGCCGCGAAGGCGGCCCGGCTGGCGGCAACCGTCCCGGTCACGTACATGATCTTCGACGTGTTGCGGTTGGCCGGGCAGGATCTCACCGGCTGGCCGTACGCCCGGCGGCGGGAGGCCCTCGACGGCCTGGCGCTCGGCGCGGCGCGGTGGGCGGTCCCACCGGTCTTCTCCGACGGCCCGGCCACCTACGAGGCGGCTGGCGAGCACGGCCTCGAAGGGGTGATGGCCAAGCGGGTCGAGTCGGTCTACCGGCCCGGGGTGCGCTCGCCGGACTGGGTGAAGGTCAAGCTGGAGGTGACCGGCGACTTCGTGGTCGGCGGCTGGCGGCCCGGCGCGCGGAAGATCGGCGGGCTGCTGGTCGGGGTGCCCGGTGCCGACGGCCGACTCGTCTACCGGGGCCGGGTCGGCGGTGGGATCGGTGCCGCCCTCGAACGGGAACTGCTGCGCGAGTTGGAGCCGCTGCGCACCACCGCCTCGCCGTTTCGCGGCGATGTGCCCCGCGAGGATGCCCGGGGCGCGATCTGGGTAACTCCCCGGCTGGTGGTGGAGGTCAAGTACGGCCAACGCACCCCGGACGGGCGCCTGCGGTTCCCCCGGATCCTGCGGATCCGCCCGGACAAACCGGCCGAGGAGGTCGACGATGCCAGCTGACCGGTTCCCGGTCGAGGTGCAGGGCCGCACGCTGGAGCTGTCCAACCTGGACAAGGTGCTCTATCCGACGGCCGGCTTCACCAAGGGCGAAGTGATCGACTACTACACCCGGATCGCCCCGGTGCTGCTGCCGCACCTGGCCGACCGGGCGCTGACCCGCATCCGCTACCCGAACGGCGTGACCGGTGGCTCGTTCTTCGAGAAGAACGCTCCGGCCGCCACCCCGTCCTGGGTACGCGTCGAGACGCTGCCCGCGCCGGGCTCCACCAAGGGTCGGGAGACCATCGACTACGTCGTCGCCGACGACCTGCCCACGTTGGTCTGGCTGGCCAACCTGGCCGCCCTGGAACTGCACACCCCGCAGTGGAAGGTCGGCGCACACCCGGACCTGATGGTGATCGACCTGGATCCGGGTGCTCCGGCGGCACTGGAGCAGTGCTGCCAGGTGGCCCTGACGCTGCGCGACCGACTGGCCGCCGACGGCATCGACTCCTACCCGAAGACCTCCGGTAAGAAGGGCATGCAGCTCTGCTGCCCGATTTCCGGCAGCCAGCCCGCCGACGACGTGTCGGCCTACGCCCGGCGCGTCGCCCAGGAACTCGAACGCGAACAGCCGAAGCTGGTGGTGTCGAAGATGGCGAAGAACCTGCGACCGGGCAAGGTCTTCATCGACTGGAGCCAGAACAACGCGGCGAAGACCACGGTGGCGCCGTACTCGCTGCGTGCCCAGCCCGTCCCGTCGGTGTCGACGCCGTTGACCTGGGACGAGGTTTCCGCCGGCGCGGCGGGCCGACGCCCGGCCACCAGACCCTACGCCGCCGGCGAGGTGCTGGACCGGATCGAGAAGCATGGCGACCTGCTCGCCCCGCTGCTCGACGGCGGCCCCGCACTACCCGAGTAGACCCACCGCCCCTGCTCACACGGCGGTGCCCCCGGGCCAGGTGGTGTAGGAGATCCGGGCGTTCAGGTTGGCCGGTACGCCGAGCCAGCCGTAGCAGTTCACCAGCACCACCGTGTTCGCCCCGGATCGCCCCCAGCCGGCGAGCACGCAGTGGCCGCGAGGCCGACTGCCGGGAAGTATGCCGAGGTGGGCGTTGACGAAGGCGGTGCCGAACGTGGTCCCGGTGCCGCTGAAGATCATCTGGTAACGGCCGGTGCCGAGCGGTGTGCCGCTGGCGCCGCCGTACCCGGGCAGCGTCGAGTTGTAGCTGTCGCCGCTGATGAACCCTCCGGTGATGTTGTCGCCATAGAGGGTTCCGCTGGCGAACCGTGGGCCCGCCGAGTGGCCGAGCAGGTCGACCCGGGAGCCGTAGGTGACCGCGAACCGCGCGTCGACGTCGTTACCGGCGGCGTTGGCGCATCGCACCTCCCGCCCGTCCGGCCAGTCGATCTGGCAGTTCACCGCGTTGCCGCCAAGCGCCGTGACGTGTGTCATCGGGAAGATCGGGGCACCCGACTCACTGGCCGGGTTGGGGTTCATGCGGAAGCGGTAGTGGCCGGTACCGAGCCGCTCATAGCTGATCGTTCCGCCCGTGGAGTCGTACCGCAGGCCGGCCGGGATGGTCCGCAGACCGACCGGCGTCGCCTGGTCCGTGGTGAACCAGGCCAACCGCCCCTGATGGATCTGCTGCCGGTTGGTGAACGTCGCCACGAACCGGCTGTCCACCGGTGCGCCGGTCGCCGCGAAGCACCGTACCTGGATCAGCAGGTGGTTGCCGCCCAGCAGGCTCCGGTACCAGCTGGCCACCGTGCAGTGCACCGGCCCGCCACCGTACGCCACCACGTGTGCGACGCCGGTGCTGGTCGCGGCGTGCTGCAACTCGACCGTGTACGCCCCGGTGCCGGTCCGCCGTACGACGATGTCACCTTCGGTGGAGGACCAGCTCCAGCCGTTGTCGACCGTGTACTCAGCCGCAGCCGGCTGGTTCGCCCACACGGTCGCGATGACCGCGCCGGTGGGTAGCGGATCAGCCGTCACGGCTGCCGGCGGGGCCAGCACCGCGCCCATCGCGAGCATCACCAGTCCGACCCGTAGCCGCGTCCATCGCCTCATGACCAGCCTCCCGCCCGACAGCATCCGACGTCGACATTGGACGCCCGCGCCACGAGTCTGGCAGCCTCCGGCAACGGTCAGAACGTGCCTGAGGAGGCTCGCCAGAGGCATGGCCTCCTCAGGCAGGCTCTCAGCCCGGGTAGGCCGGCACCGACTCGTGCCGCCGCAGTCGCGCGTACGCCCCGGTGAGCATGGCGATCGCGAGCAGGCTGACGATCACGTCGCTGATCAGGGCCTGGGTGGGTGACGCCGGTGAGTACGGGGGCACCAGGTAGGCCAGCACAGCCGCCCCGACCAGCGCACCGGCGGCACTGGCCAGCACCTGCCGCTGACCCCAGTCGGCGTGTCCCGACCAACGGGCCAGCATCCACACCAGCGCGGCGACGACAACTACCGACACGGCGACGCCGATCCAGCCGGAGAGCATGCTGACTCCCAGGTAGACGAGCAGCACCAGCAGGCCGGGACGGGCCGGGCGGGGGGCACCTGCCGCAGCCGGGATCGGTCGACGCCGCCAACGCGGCAGCGCGGCCAGCACGACCAGGGCGAGGACCACCGCCGCGGCCCCGACGAGTTGACCGGGGCTGGCCAGGAACCCCTTGCGTCCGCTGTCGTCGGCGAAGACGAGCAGGCTGCCCAGCAGGTAGAGCACGGCCACGACGACCAGGCCGGGCACCCGCAGCCACGGCCGCAGCCGGCGGGTCGGGGAGAGGTACGACTCGACGATGGCGATCGGCGCGCAGATGGTCAACGCGACATGGTTACCGACGAAGCTGATCGCCTGCTGCGCGCTGATGCCCAGCACCGGTACGCGGGTGCGGTCCGCCGCGCTCAGCTCCGCGAACTCGGTGTCGGCCAGGTAGTCCGGGTTGAACAGCGACTGGTCCACCAGGCCCGCCTGGAGCACCCCGAACCCCGCCGCCAGCAGGACGATCATCGGCCAGCCGCCGCCCGTACGCCGGGCCGCCTCCCGGATCAGCACCGCCGCGCCCCCGTACATCGGTGCCAGCACCACCACGACGCCCAGCATGTCGGTGCCGGCGAAGCCGCCCCACGAGCACTCGGCGGCCCAGGGGGCGAGGAACAGCAGCGCCACGACCGGGACGAGTCGCCGCAACATCGGCTGCCGGCCGCCGTCGAGAGCCGCCCGTTCTGCCCCGTGAGTGGTCATGCCCCTGACTCTCCCGTGACGCGGCGCCCTGCGCCAATGCCGTCAGTCATGTCTTCGCCGACCCGGCCGCGAGGGGGCGGCCTCGACAGGGCCGGGCGGCAGGAGTAGGACGTACCTATGCGCGCTGCCCTACCCGTACCGTCCGCCGCCGGTCTCGCCGATCCGGACCGGCCACTGCTCAGCTACCTCGACCACAGCAGCGGCGCGCGGCACGACCTGTCCGCCGCCGCGCTCGGTGACCTGGCGGCGCGGGCCGCCGGGCTGCTGCGCGACGGCTGCGGACTGACCCAGGGCAGCCGGGTGGCGGTGCTGCTGCCGCCGCACTGGCGTACCGCGGCCGTGTTGCTGGGTGCCTGGTCGGTCGGGATGGAGGTGTCGTTCCGGCCGCGCGCCACCGCCGGGCTGCCGGTGCTGGAGCCCGGCGGCGACCGGCCGTACGACGCAGTCCTGGTCACCCCGGAACGCCTGGACGACTGGCTGGAGGACGTGCCGGACGGGCTGCACCGGTATCTCGTCGGCACCGGGCCGCAGCCGCTCGTCGACGTGCCGGTCGGTTGGCTCGACTGGTCCGTGGAGGTGCTGCGGCACGGCGTCGCCCCGACCGACCGGCCCGTGCTGCACGCGCACGACGCGGCCAGTCCGGACGGCACCAGCTACGCCGAGTGGGGTTCGATCGCCAGGGCGGTGGCCGAGCAGCTCGACCTGCGGGCCGGTGACCGGCTGCTGGTCGACGTCGCCGAGCACGACCAGCCGCTCAAGTGGCTGCTCGCCCCGCTGGCAGCCGGAGCGTCCGTGCTGCTCTGCGCCAACCTCGACCCGTCCCGTCGGGACACGCTCATCGCCGCCGAACAGGTCACCCGGATCCTCTGAGGGACGGCCCCGATGCCGCGGATCTTGCCGGCGACCGGTCAGTCGACGGTGGGTAGGGGTGGGCCGAGGACGTCGTCGGCGTCGACGATGGTGTACGCGTACCCCTGCTCGGCGAGGAAGCGCTGCCGGTGGGCGGCGTACTCGGTGTCGATGGTGTCCCGGGAGACCACGGTGTAGAAGTGCGCCTGCCGGCCGTCGGCCTTCGGGCGCAGCACCCGGCCCAACCGTTGCGCCTCCTCCTGGCGGGAGCCGAACGTGCCGGACACCTGGATCGCCACCGCCGCCTCGGGCAGGTCGATGGAGAAGTTACCGACCTTGGAAATCACCAACGTGCGGATCTCCCCGGTGCGGAACGCGTCGAAGAGGCGCTCGCGCTCCCTGTTCGTGGTCGAGCCCTGCACGATCGGGGCGTCGAGATACTCGCCCAACTGGTGCAACTGGTCGATGTACGCGCCGATGACAAGCGTCTGCTCGTCCGGATGCCGGTCGAGCAGGGCGCGTACCACCGGCAGCTTGGTGCGGGCGGTGGCGGCCATCCGGTAGCGCTCCTCCGCCTCCGCCGTCGCGTACGCCATCCGCTCGGCGTCGGTCAGGGTGACCCGGACCTCGACACACTCGGCGGGGGCGATCCAGCCCTGCGACTCGATGTCCTTCCAGGGCGCGTCGTACCGCTTCGGGCCGATCAGGCTGAACACGTCGCCCTCCCGGCCGTCCTCGCGTACCAGGGTGGCGGTCAGGCCCAGCCGGCGGCGGGCCTGGAGGTCCGCGGTGAAGCGGAAGATCGGCGCGGGCAGCAGGTGCACCTCGTCGTAGACGACCAGGCCCCAGTCGCGGGCACCGAACAGGTCCAGGTGGGTGAAGGCGCCGCCGCGCCGCGAGGTGAGCACCTGGTACGTGGCGATGGTGACCGGGCGGATCTCCTTGCGCTCGCCCGAGTACTCGCCGATCTCCTCCTCGGTCAGCGAGGTGCGGGCGATCAGCTCCCGCTTCCACTGCCGGCCGGCGACCGTGTTGGTGACCAGGATCAGCGTGGTGGCCTTCGCCTCGGCCATCGCCGCCGCACCCACAAGCGTCTTGCCGGCCCCGCAGGGCAGCACCACCACACCCGACCCGCCGGCCCAGAACGCCTCGACCGCCTCCCGCTGGTACGACCGCAGCGTCCACGGCCGGCCACCGTCCTTGCCGGCCTCGGCCAGCTCGATCGGGTGCGCCTCGCCGTCGACGTACCCGGCGAGGTCCTCCGCCGGCCAGCCGAGCTTGAGCAGGGCCTGCTTCAGCCGCCCCCGCTCGGACGGGTGCACCGCGATGGTGTCGTCGTCGATGCGGTTGCCGAGCATTCCGGCCAGCTTCTTGCTCTTGGCCACCTCGACCAGCACCACCCGGTCCAGGGCGCGCAGGACGAGGCCGTGCGCCGGGTCGTTGGCGAGCTGGAGCCGCCCGTACCGGTCCATCGTCTCGGCCACGTCCACCAGCAGCGCGTGCGGCACCGGGTACCGCGAATATTTGATCAGGGCGTCCACCACGCCCTCGGCGTCGTGGCCGGCGGCGCGGGCGTTCCACAACCCGAGCGGCGTCAGCCGGTACGTGTGCACGTGCTCGGGCGAGCGTTCCAACTCGGCGAAGGGAGCGATGGCCATCCGGCAGGCCTGTGCGTCGGGATGGTCGATCTCCAACAGGAGGGTCTTGTCCGACTGCACGATAAGCGGTCCACCACTCACGCCGAATCCTCTCGTCCGTACGGCTGATCCGGCCGCCGGGGCAGGCGGCTGACCTGCCACTGGGCGACCATCCAGTGTTGCACGCGCGGGCGGGTGGCGAGAAAGTGCTCAGCTGGCGCAACCCTGCGGGTGCCCCGGCGCGTCTAGCAGTAGGGGACGAGTTGTCGAGGTCGTCGGCCCACCGGGTCGCGTGACGGGCCACCGTACGCCCTCGCGGTCGTCAAGCCGGTCGGTGCCGGTGCGCAGCGCGTTCGATCCACGGCCGGACGGGCCAGGAAAGCGGGGGCCGTTCCCGTCGCAGTGGAAGCCAACGGGGGCGAGCGGCGCGCCCGGGCCGCACCGGCGCCCCGTCCGCACCGTTTGCCCACCGGGCACCGCAGGGTACGAGCCGAGTCGGATCGTCACCCGATGGTGCTGGCCGACAGCCGCCAAGGGTGACACCCTTGACTGCGAGGGCCGGACCGTACGGGGGAGGGCAGATGACCGTTGACCAGGAAGTTGTCCCCAAACGCGAGCAGGCAGAGTCGTCCGAACCCGTCTCCACCGCCACGGTGGTCGCGTACGCGATCGTCGGCGTCGTCCTGTTCGGCTGGTTCCTCTTCGGCTGGCTGGTGCTCCAGCAGGGCTTCATCGACTCGGTCGGTGAGGCTGCCGGGACAGGCTTCGCCCTGCTGCTGATCGTGGCGATCGTCGGGTCGGTGCGGCGCAGCCGCCGCTGAACCTCACTTCTCCAGCACCGCCGCAGTGATCCGGTGCAGCGCGAAGGTGTGCAACATCTCGGTGCGTTCGTCCTCGGCACGCAGGTAGCCCGCGCCCAGCGAGACGGGGCGCACCAGCCGCGAGGCGGTTGCCCCGTGCGCGTCGACGTAGCCGACCCAGACCAGCGCCTTGTCACGTACCGCCTGCTGAAGCACGGCCAGGGCGTCGTGGTGACTGTGCGCGGGAACCGGCCCGTCGGACGCCGCGCCCCGCACCACCGCCGGGGCCCTTCGGGCCGCCCGAGCCACCGCGTCACCCCGCCGGATCTGCTCCACCACGCCGAGCAGACGGGGCAGCGGCAGGTGCGGGGTGGCGAGTGGGTCGAGCGTCCGGTTCCCCACCGACACCCGGGCGGGTGCCCGGCGGGCCCTCGGTCGGGTGAGCACCGTCGACCCGGTGGCATCCTCGGCCACCGGGGCGTAGCCGGCCTCCCGCAGCACGCTGAGCAGGCGGCCGCCCTGGTACGGGGTCACCAGCACGGTAGGCGCGAGCCGGCGCAGGGCCAGAGCCTCCACCCGCCGGTCGGCGAGCACCTCGGCCAGCAACGCCTCGTCGTCGCTGCGCAGGTACGCCCCGGCGGAGCCGATGCGCAGCCCACCGTGCTTGCGGGCCGCGTCGTCGACCAGGTAGGTCAACCCCTGCGGTACCGGAGTTCGGGACCGGCGGCGGAACAGGTCGTGCAGGTCGTCAGCGGAGTAGCCGGCGTCCAGGGCACGTCGCACACTGCTCGTGGTGATCCGGTGCACGCTCGCTCCACCGGCCGACTCCGGCTCGGCGACCACCTCCAGTTCGGCGGCGAGCGCCGGCTCGGGCGGCCCGGGCACCACCACGGTCAGGTCGGCCTGGACCAGGAAGTGGTCCACCGGGGCGGGTAGCAGCGTGTCCAGGGCCCGGATCGCGCCGCCGCCGTCCTCGGCGTCAGCAAGCAACCCCAGCGGGTCGTCCGTGGCGCCGTGCTCGTTCGCCGTCGCCTCGGCCAGCAACAGTCGTCCGTACGAGGTGAGCGCCCCCAACCCGGTCACGCCCAGCGTGGCCGCCTCGGCAAGCACCTCCCGATGCGTGTTCTCCCGGCCCCGGCTGCGTCGCGGCGCCTGCCAGTCCAGCAGCGCCAGCACCTCCTCGACGCTGGGCGCGCTGGCCGGTTCCAGATCCGCGAGGATGCCGAGCACCGCCCGCCGGGCGGCCGGCGCTCCGGCCCGTTCCGCCTCCGCCGACAGCACCGTGATCGGCCGGTCCCGGTCGTCCCGCTGCCCGACCAGCCCGACCTGCCGGGTCATGGTCAGCCAGGCCCGGGCCAGCTGCTCCCAGCGTTGGGCCAACGAAGCGGCCCGCCACATCTCGTAGCCGGCGGTCGGCAGCACCTGCTGGTCGGCGCCGTACCGGCCGGCGACGCCGGGCAACTCCATCTCACCGGTGAGCCCGGCCGCGTACGCCACCTCCAGCAGCAGCGCGGCGGTGGACTCGTCCGACCCGGTGGCCCGCGCCAGCCGGCGCAGGTCACGCACGCCGATGCCGCCGGAGCGCAGCACCGGCGCCGGCTCGGCGGCCAGCTGCTCCAGCAGCGCCTCGGTGTGGCGTACCACCTCCATGGTCTGCCCCGCCCCGGCGGAGTCGGCGGCCTTCGGCTCGCGGGGCGTGGCAGCCACCTGGGGTGGGCTGCTGGACAGCGGACCCAGCGGACCGGTCTCGCGGCGCAGCAGCAGCCCGATCTCCCGGGGCAGCTCGACCATGCCGGTGGTGCCACCCTTGCCGCCGGAGACCCGCACCAGCAGCCGGTGGTCGACCAGCCAGCGCACCGGGGACCCGGTCGGTGCCCCGCCGTTGGTGTCGTCCGGCGGCAGGTCGTCGTCCGCGCCGACCGCCGGTGCCTGCAACGCGCCGGGCGGCACGCTGCCGACCGGTGGGCCGGCGGCCAGCCGGTCCAGGATCGCCCGGGCCGACGGCGGCGCGGACAGCAGCGTCCGCCGCAGCTTCGCCGGGTCCGCGCAGAGCGCGGCCGTGCGCGGGTCCAGCTCCGCCGCCGGCCGACCGAGCCCGGCGGGATACGGGGAGATCTCGTCGATGCCACCGACGAGATGCAGGGCGCTGTCGGGGCCGTACAGCAGGAACCTGGCCCGCAGCCGGTCGACGGCGGCGCGGACCGCGGTGGGTGCGGGTGGGTTGGGGCCGGTGGTGGCCAGGGCGAGAACCCCGTCGACCGAGGTGGTGCCGTCGGCCGGGTCACGGGTCAACCTGGCGGCGTCCATGATCTGGAGCGTGAACTGGTCCAGCCCGTCGAGTGCCCGCGACACCGAGACGCGGGACTGTGCCCGCAGGGCGAGGGCGGCCACGTCGGCGGGGACCGGTACGACGAGGTCAGGCCGGAGCTGAAGGAGCGCGGCGAGGGACTCGTCGGGCAGCGACCGCAGGTGGTCGGCGAGTGAGGTGCTCATCGTCGTTCCACGCTAGCCCGGTGAGGGGCGGTCTCGCCCATCGGACGTCCCGGCCGGTCTGACTGGCCGGGTAGCTTTCCAGGATGCCTTCGTTGACCGTCGGATTCGATCTCGACATGACGCTCGTCGACTCGCGTCCCGGCATCGCCGCGACCTACCGCGCGCTGACCGAGCGGACAGGCGTCCCCGTCGACGCCGACGCCGCCGTGTCCCGGCTCGGCCCGCCGCTGCGTACCGAGATCGCCCGCTGGTTCCCGCCGGACCAGGTCGAGGCGGCGGTGGACGTCTACCGCGAGCTGTATCCGGCGTACGCGATCACGCCGACCGTGCCGCTGCCCGGCGCCGTGGCGGCGCTCGCCGCGGTTCGTGACCGGGGCGGCCGGGTGTTGGTGGTCACGTCCAAGATCGGTCGGCTGGCCCGGCTGCACCTGGACCACCTGGGGCTGGCCGTGGACGAGCTGGCCGGTGACCTGTTCGCCGAGGAGAAGGCGACCGCGTTGCGGGCGCACGGGGCGACCCACTACGTCGGTGACCACGTGGCGGACATGGTGGCCGCCAGTGCGGCCGGGGTGCCCGGCATCGCGGTGGCCACCGGCCCGTGTACGGCGGACGAACTACGCGCCGCCGGGGCGGCGGTGGTGCTGGCGGATCTCACCGGATTCCCGGCGGCGCTCGACGGGATGATCCGGCTAGCCTTGAGGCAGTAGACGGTTCAAGCGAAGCAGAGGTTCTCAGGTGCCTACGGGTCGAGTGAAGTGGTATGACGCGGCCAAGGGATACGGGTTCGTCACCAGTGACGAGGGTGGCGACGTGTTCCTGCCGAAGGGCGCGCTACCGGCGGGTGTCACCGATCTCAAGGGCGGCCAGCGGGTCGACTTCAGCGTGGTGGACAGCCGGCGGGGTGCGCAGGCGATGGGGGTGAAGCTCCTGGACGCGCCGCCGTCCGTGGCGGAGCTGCGCCGACGTCCCGCCGAGGAGCTGCACGGCCTGGTCGAGGACATGATCAAGGTACTGGAGGCGAAGGTCCAGCCGGATCTGCGCCGGGGCCGCTTCCCGGACCGTCGGACCGCGCAGAAGATCGCTCAGCTCGTCCACGCGGTCGCCCGCGAGCTGGAGGTCTGAGGCACGAGCCCGGCGTCGGCGGCCCGGCCGAGCAGCGCCTCGACGGCAGCGAAACCCGCCTCACCCAGGTCCGCGGTGAACTCGTTGACGTAGAGGCCGATGTGCCGGTCCACCACGTCGGGCTCCATCTCCTGGGCGTGCGCCAGCACGTACGCCCGGCTGGCCGCCGGATCGGCCCAGGCCCGTCGAACGGAGTCCCGGATCCAGCCCGCGGCCTGCTGCGGATCGACCACGCCCCGGCGGGCCAGGATGGCGCCGAGCGGAATCGGCAGCCCGGTGTCGGACTCCCACCACTCGCCCAGGTCGACCAGGGCGGTGAGGCCGTGTCGCGGATAGGTGAACCGGGCCTCGTGGATCACCAGTCCGGCGTCGTAGCGGCCGGCGGCCACGCCCGGCATGATCTCGTGGAACGGCACCACCTCGATCCGCTGCGGCGTCCGCCCGGCCGACCACAGCCTGAACAGCAGGTACGCCGTGGTCCGGTCACCCGGCACCGCCACCGTGGCGCCGGTGAGATCGTCGCGGTCCGGGCCGCCGTCACGGTCGGCGCGGGTGAGCACCAGCGGGCCACAGCCCCGGCCCAACGCACCCCCACAGGGCAGCAGGTGGTAGTCCTCCCGCAGCCACGGCAGCGCCGCGTAACTCACCTTCACCAGGTCGAAGGCGCCGCGCTCGGCGGCCGTGTTGGTGACGTCGACGTCGGCGTACGTCACCTCCACCGGCGGCGCGCCGGGCACCTGCCCGTGCACCAGGGCATGGAAGACGAACGTGTCGTTGGGGCAGGGCGAGATCGCCAGCGAGAGCGCCACACCCCCACCGTAGCCCCGCCGACCCGCTGCAAGCGCTGTAGCGCCCCCACCCAAGATCCGGGCAACTTCCCGGATGCTGCTGCCTGAACTCGGCCAGAATCAGCAATATCGCTGAAGTTGCGCGGATCTTGGGATGGGGTTGGCGGGTCAGCGTAGGGCGGGGGCGGCGGCGGTGAGGGCGGTGAGGGCATCGCGCATCCGCCACGCGTCGCGGTCGCGGGGGCCGATCGGGTTCGAGATGGTACGTAGCTCGGCGAAGGGCACGCCGGCCTGGCTGGCGGCGACCGCCACGCCGTACCCCTCCATGGCCTCGGCCACCGCCTCCGGATGGCGGCGGACCAGCTCGTCGGTGCTGGCCGCGGTGCCGGTCACGGTGCTGACGGTCAGCACCGGTCCGACGGTCGCGGCCGGCAGCGCCTTGCGCAGGGCGGTCAACAGCTCCGGATCTGCGTCGAGGGCCGGCCCGCCGCCGAGCAGTTCGGCCGGCATGCCGAGTTCGTCGATCGGCACGAAGCCGTCGGGTGACTCCGCGCCCAGGTCGGCGGCGACGGCCTGGCTGCCGAGCACGGTGCCACCGACCGCGACCCGGCCGGCGAAGCCGCCGGCCACCCCGCGCTGACCACTGCCCGGTACGGGCGGCCAGCCATCTCGGCGAGCGCCAGCAACCGGGCGGTCGCCGCACCAGCGACCGCCGGACCCACCCCGACCGGCAGCACCGCCACGGTCGGGTCGGCGAGACCGGCCTGGATGGCCTCCGCCTCGGCGGGCACGGCGGTCACCACGAGCAGACCGCTCACGCGAGCGAACCCGGTGAGCTACGCCGCGTCTCGTCGTCGCCACCACCGGAACCGGTGACGGTCGAGGAGGGCCGGTAGATGTGGAAGCCGGGGGGTGCCAGTCCCGGCTCCTCCGGACCACGCCCGCCCTGGAAGGGGGCCGGGGACGTGGGGGTGGACTCAGAGCCGCGTTCCGTCTCGGCGCCGTCCGCCTCAGCGGTGTCCGTTGCGGCTGGCTTCTCGGCGGCCAGCTCGTCGTCGGTGAGTGGCCGTCCGTGCAGCTTCTCGGCCCGCAACCGCCGGGCCATCACCAGGCCCCGGGCGGCGGCGAGGGCTCCGACACCGGCGGCGACGGCGATGCCGATCCGGCCGTTGAAGGGTACGAGTCCGAGACCGCCACCGGCGACGAAGGCGAGCATCAGCACCGTCTCGGAATGGGCGAAGGAACTGGCCCGCAGCCGCTCCGGGATGCGTTCCTGGATCGAGGCGTCCACGGCCAGCTTGGCGATGCCGCTCATCATGGCGGTGACCACGCAGAGCAGGGCGACCATCGGCAGCGAGAAGCTCAGCACGGTGAGCACGGCCACCCCGGCGACGATCACCATGCCGCTGGACTGGAGGGCGGCCGGACGGTGGATGCGCAGCCGGGTACCGATCGCGGTGGCCAGGAAGGTGCCGACGGCCAGCGCGCCGCCGACCAGGCCGAGTGATCCCTCGTCCCCCAGGTCACGCCCGAACACCACGGTGGTCAGGTCACCCGCCTTGATGGTGAAGGCCAGGAAGAGCAGCAGGAAACCGTAGACCGCGCGCAGCGTGGCCGCGCCGACCAGGGTCGAGATGACCAATCGTCCGGCGGGTCTGCCCCGGCCCAGTGGTCGCTCGTCCGTGCCCCGCCGCAGCGCCCGCAGCGGCCGCGGTACCCGTTCCGGTGGTTCGGAGTCGGCCTTCGGTGGCAGCCGGAGGGAGATCACCATGCCGACCAGGAAGATCACCGAGGCGACCCGTAACGGCCACTGCGGTCCGAACCAGAAGGCGGCGAGGCCGATCGGGGCGACCAGCGCTCCCGCGACCGTGCCGTAGACGCTGGCCCGGGCACCCACCTGAGACAGGCCGAGCCCTTCCGGCAGCAAGCGGGGTACGGCCGCGGAACGGGCCACTCCGTACGCCCGGGAGAGCGCCAGCACGCCGAAGGCCGCCGGATAGAGCCCGAAACCGTGGATGTAGTCGGAGATCAGCCAGGCCAGGAACGCCCGACCCAGCATGGTGGTGGCCAGGGCGTATCGCCGGCCGTGCCGGAAGTGGTCGAGCAGCGGGCCGACCACGGGAGCGAGCATCGCGAAGGGCACCATGGTCACCAGCAGGTAGAGCGCCACCTTGCTCCGCGCCTCGCCGAGCGGCACGTTGAAGAAGATCGTCCCGGCCAGCCCGATGGCGATCAGCGTGTCACCGGCGCAGGAGATCGCGTGCAGGTCGAACAGGCGGACCATGCCGGTCTCCCCACCGGCACCCCGGGCCCGGGCCCGGGCGGCACTGCGGGTCATCCAGCGACCGCTGGTCAGTGAACCGCGCAGCATCAGCCGGGTGGCGCGGATGCCGGTGCCGACGGTCCGCCCGAGGAGGGACCGCTCAGAGCGGGAGAACAGCGGCATGGCACCCATCCTGACCCATCGGCGCGGGCGATGCTGCGCCACCGGCGGAGAACACCTCTGGGGAGTGCCTCACAGTCGACCCACCCGATGGGGAACAATGGTCGGGTGACCAGGCCCGCCTCCGCCCGCGCCGCTCGTCTTGACCAGGTCTGCGCCGCCGCCGTCGAGGTGGCGCGCGCCGGCATCACCGAGGTGGGCCCCGACGACGTCGGCGATCACCTCCAGGTCGTCGCCGAAGGCGATCGACTCGTCACGCACTATTTCGAGTGCCGGCTGGCCGGTTACCGCGGCTGGCGGTGGGCGGTCACCGTGACGCGGGCTCCGCGCAGTCGTACCGTGACGCTCTGTGAGACGGTGCTGCTGCCCGGGTCGGACGCGCTGCTCGCCCCCGGCTGGCTGCCCTGGCAGGAGCGACTCAAGCCCGGTGACCTGGGCCCCGGCGACCTGCTGCCGACCCCGTCCGACGACGAGCGACTTCAACCCGGCTACCTCCTCTCCGACGACCCGGCGGTCGAGGAGACCGCCTGGGAGCTGGGGCTCGGCCGTCCCCGGGTGATGTCGCGGGAGGGGCGGATCGAGACGGCCCAGCGCTGGTACGACGGTGATCACGGTCCCTCGGCGCCGATCTCCGCCTCCGCGCCGCCCGCCGCCCGCTGCGGCACCTGCGGCTTCTACCTGCCACTCGCGGGCAAGCTGCGGCAGTGCTTCGGCGTCTGCGGCAACTTTTACGCGCCGGACGACGGCCGGGTGGTCAGCGCCGACCACGGCTGTGGTGCCCACTCGGAGACGCTTGTCGAGGCGGAGACGGCGGTCGACGAGATGCCCACCGTCTACGACGACAGTGCCGTGGAGCCGATGGCGGTCAGCCGGGCCGCCGGGTCCGTCGAGAGTGGCGAGCCGGCGGAGCCGTACGGGCACTCCTGACCCGTGGCCGGTCGCCGACGGCTCAACCGGCGGCGCGACGGCGGCGGCGGTTGGCGTCGTGTCGCATCATCACCGCGAGACCGGGAAAGCCCCACAGGAACCCGGCCAGGCAGATCCAGAGCCAGTTCTCGTGGCCAGCGGCGACCAGCCGGTCGCGCAAGAGCAGCAGCACCAGTCCGGCGACGGCCCAGGCCGCCATCCCGGCGAGGGCGAACGGCACCATCGGCGGGTCGAGCGGCTCGGGGCGGGGCGGCGGGGTGGGCACCCGGTCAGCGTACGTGACCCTGCTTTGCGTCAGGCCGGCCATCTGCGACGATGCGCGCGACAACCCGATGATCCGCTGTGAGGTTCCTGATGGCAGTAGCGCCGCCCGACAACGGCACCCCACCCGATTCCCGCCAGCCGCGCAACGGCTTCGACCGGTACTTCGAGATCTCGGCCCGTGGCTCCACCCTGAGCCGGGAGGTACGCGGCGGCCTGGCCACCTTCTTCACGATGGCGTACATCGTGGTGCTCAACCCGCTCATCCTGGGCAGTGCCGTCGACGGTGACGGCAACACCCTGCCGATCCCCGCGATCGCGGCGGCCACCGCCCTGATCGCGGGTCTGATGACCATCCTGATGGGCGTGGTCGGCCGCTTCCCGCTGGCGGTCGCCGCCGGCCTCGGCGTCAACGCCCTGGTGGCGTACGAGATCGCGCCCGAGATGACCTGGGCGGACGCGATGGGCCTGGTGGTGATCGAAGGTGTGATCATCGCGGTGCTGGTGCTGACCGGGCTGCGTACCGCCGTGTTCCGTTCGGTGCCGACCCAGATGAAGACCGCGATCGGCGTCGGCATCGGCCTGTTCCTCACCATCATCGGCCTGGTGGACGCCGGCTTCGTCCGGCGAATCCCGGACGAGGCGAACACCACCGTGCCGGTCGGTCTCGGCATCGGCGGCAAACTCGTCAGCTGGCCGATGCTGGTCTTCGTGGTGGGCCTGCTGGTGACCCTGGTGCTCGTGGTACGCCGGGTCAAGGGGGCCATCCTGGTCGGCATCCTCGCCTCCACGGCGCTGGCCATGCTGGTGGAGGCGGTGGGTGACATCGGTCCGTCCTTCGTCGACGGGGCGCCGAACCCGAAGGGCTGGTCGCTGAACGTTCCGACGCTGCCGAGTAACCCGTTCGACGTGCCGGACCTGTCGCTGCTCGGGCAGTTCAACGTGCTGGACTCGTGGGGGCGGGCCGGTTGGTTGGTCGTGCTGATGTTCATCTTCACGCTGCTCATCACCGACTTCTTCGACACGATGGGCACGATGGTGGCCGTCGGTCAGGAAGGCGGCATGCTCGACGAGCAGGGAACTCCGCCGCGTACCCGGGAGATCCTGCTCGTCGACTCGATCGCGGCGGCCAGCGGTGGTGCGGCAAGCGTCTCCAGCAACACGTCGTACATCGAGAGTGCCGCAGGTGTCGCGGAGGGCGCCCGGACCGGGGTGGCGAACCTGGTCACCGGCGTGCTCTTCCTGCTGGCCATGTTCCTGGCGCCGCTGGTGGTGGTCGTCCCGTTCGAAGCGGCGTCCGTCGCGCTGGTGGTGGTCGGCTTCCTGATGATGACGGCGGTCCGGACGATCGACTGGTCCGACTACGAGATCGCCATCCCGGCCTTCCTCACCATCGTGCTGATGCCGTTCACCTACTCGATCTCGAACGGGATCGGCGCGGGCCTGATCGTGTACGTGGTGATCAAACTGGCCAAGGGCAAGTCCCGGGAGATCCATCCGCTGCTGTACGCGGTGGCGGCGCTGTTCGTGGTGTACTTCCTGCGCGGTCCGATCGAGACGCTGCTCTTCTGACAGGCGCCGGGCCGGGCGCGTGTGATCCGCCTGACGTGATCGCCGCGCCCGGCCCGGAGCAGGAGAAACGTCGGGGTGAGCATGGTCATATCCGCTGCGGCTCGGTCAGCTAATTAGTTAGGCTAACTATCGTGACGGAGCGGACGGTGACGGCTCAGAGCATGCCACCGGCGCAACTGGCCCTCCAGTTGCGTGATGCGATCACCCGGTTGAACCGGCGGGTCCGCCAGGCCCGGCCGGTTGGTGACCTCACGGTCACCCAACTGTCCGCGCTCACCAGCCTTCGGCTGGCGGGCGCGCTCACGCCGCGGGAACTCGCCGACGTCGAACGGGTGCAGCCACCGACGATGACGAAGATCGTCGCGAAGCTGGAGGAGCGCGGCCTGGTGCAGCGCACCCCGCATCCGACCGACGGCCGGCAGGTCATCCTCGCGACGACCGAGGGGGGCCGGGCCGTGCTCGACCAGTTCGAGCGGGTCCGGGACGAGTGGCTGGCCCGCCGGCTGGCCGAGCTGAGTGACACCGATCGGGAGACCCTGCACCGGGCCGCGGAGATCCTGCAACGAATCTCCCGCGCCTGACGCCGCGCACACCGGGTGTGCGCCCCGCGCCGTGCCGTCCGTCGTTGACGACGCGTACGACCGCGAGGAGGCGCACCAAGAGTGCAGGCAAGACTGAGCACGATGTTCCAGTCCCTACAGGTCCGCAACTACCGGCTCTTCGCATTCGGGCAACTGGTCAAGCTGATCGGTGTCTGGATGATGTTCATCGCCCAGGACTGGCTGGTCCTCGAGCTCTCCGGCGACTCGGCCACCGCCCTCGGCGTGGTCGTCGCCCTCCAGTTCACGCCCGTGCTGCTGCTCACCCTGCTCTCCGGGCGGCTCGCCGACCGGTACGACAAGCGGATGCTCCTCTTCGTCGCCAACGCGTTCTGGACCGTGCTGTCGCTGGCCATGAGCGTGCTGGTGCTGACCGACCTGGTCCAGCTCTGGCACGTCTTCGTCTTCGCCGCCCTGCTCGGCGTCGCCAACGCGATGGAGACCCCGGTACGCCAGGCGTTCGTCTCCGAGCTGGTCGGCACGGCGCTGCTGCCCAACGCGCTCTCCCTCAACGCGGCCGTGTTCAACTCGGCCCGGATCGTCGGTCCGGCCGTGGCCGGCCTGGCCATCGCCGCCTTCGACGTCGGTCCGGTCTTCCTCGTCACCGCGCTCAGCTCGATCGCGCCGCTGGTCACGGTGATCCGGATGCGGTCGACCGAACTGCACCGGGAGCCGCTGCCGGCGCGTGGCGAGCGGGCCGCGGCGACCGTGCTCGACGGGCTGCGCTACGTCGCCCGCCGTCCCGACCTGCTGCTCCCGATGGTGGTGATGTCGGTGATCGGGATGTCGCTGTTCAACTTCCAGCTGACACTGGCGGCTCTGGCCAAGACGGTCTTCAACACCGGGGCGGCCTCGTTCGGCCTGTTCAGCACCACGCTCGCGGCCGGCGCGCTGGTCGGTGCGCTGGCCGGAACCGGGCGGCGCAGCCGCCCCTCGGTGTGGCTGGTGCTGGGCGCCGCGATCGGCTGCGCCACCTTCGGCACGCTCGTCGGGCTGGCCCCGGCGTACTGGATGGTGGTCGCCCTGTTGCCGCCGACCGGCTTCTTCATGGTCTATTTCGCCCAGGCGGCGAATCAGCGGGTGCAACTCGGCACCGACGCCGCCTTCCGCGGACGGGTGATGGCGCTGTGGGTGCTGGTGTTCCTCGGCACCAACCCGGTCGGCGCCCCGATCATCGGCTGGGTCGCGGAGACCTTCGGCGCCGGTGCCAGCATCTGGGCCGGTGGCCTGCTCTCGCTGACCACCGCGCTGCTGGCGCTGGCCTGGCAGCTACGCCGGGCCGGTGCCCGACTGCGGTTCCGCGTCCTGCCGCTGCCGCGCTTCTACGTCACCGAGATGTGACGAGTTCCTATGGCCGGCCGCGCCCGCTGCCCGGTCGGTCCAACACTGGGATGTCACCGGCGGTTGGACAGCGCATCGCCGCACGCGCGGAATGCGGAAATTCGGTTACCTGACGCTGTGCCACGGCATAGCTTCGATGGGTGGAGATCCTACGCCTACTGTTGCTGGCCGTGGCGCTGGCCGCCGTGGTCTTCGTGCCGGTGCTGATCGCGCTCGTCATCTGCGCCGACGAGGTCGTCGACCGGTTGACCTGCCGGTACGGCGAGTGGCGGCAGCGGCGCCGCGAACGACGTCTGATCGCCCGGCTGAACGAGGCCGCCGACGCCGTCGCGGTCGCCGACCGGATCGACCTCGGCGCGCTCGACCGGCTGGACCGGCGGCCGCTGGAACAGATCGCCGCCGACCTGCGGTGCCTGCGCCGGGACCGGGCCGGCGGCAGCAGACCGGCCGTGTGGCACAGTGAGGTGCTCGACGCGTACGACGATCGGCTCCGGCTGGCCTGCCGGGCGTTGGGCATCACCGAGCATCTCGCCGAGTTGACCGGCCTGGACCGCCAGATCGAGCGGGTACGGGTCGAGGCCGAGTTGGACGCCGCCGGCCTACTGCTGCCGGCCACCCGCCCCGAGCAACCCGAGCGGAACCACTGACTGCCATCCTGTGACAGGTGCGGCTCTTCATCGCGATCTACCCACCGGCCGAGGCCATCGCGCACCTGAGCACCCGGTTGGCCGGGTTACGCCTGGCGGCGGCCTCGGCCGCCGGCACGAACGTCCGGCTGGTCGACCCGACGAAGGCCCATCTCACGCTCGCCTTCGTCGGCGAGGTCGATCCCGCGCGACTGGCCGAGTTGCGGCAGGTCCTCTCACGCACCGTGGCGGCTGCTCGCGGCGGTGCCGCGGCGCAGGCGCCCGGCGGGTGTGACGGCTCGCCGGTGCTGCGGCTGGGCGGCGGTGGTCGATTCGGCTGGGGCCGAAGCACGGTGCTCTGGGTCGACGTACGCGGCGATGTCGCCCGCCTGGGAGCGCTGGCCGGCGCCGTACGCGCCGGACTGACCGCGGCCGGGTTCCCGGCGACGAGAAGCCGTTCCGACCGCACCTGACCATCGCCCGTCCGGGTGACCGGGTGCCGCACGCCGACATCGAGGCGGACCTGGCCGCACTCGACAGCTACCTCGGCCCGCCCTGGCCGGCCAGGGAACTGATGCTTGTGCAGAGCCGGCCCGGGCCCTCGTCGAGCTACCACCAACTCGCCACCTGGCCCCTCTGAGATCCGTCAGGGGCTACGGGCACAGGGCCCGCGGGTCAGGAGGACTCGCGGGCCGCAGGGCCGGTGCCGAAGAGGACGTCGTCCCAGCTGGGCAGCCGCTTGCGCGGCTTGCCGCCGGCCTCGCCGGACTCGGTGGCACCAGCGGCCGGCGCGTTGGTCCGGCGCGGACGCAGCACCGCCAACGAGGGCACGGCCGGCACCTCCTTGGGCGCGTCCGCGTCGTCGTCGAACGCCGAGCCCTGACCGCCACCGAGCAGCGCCGCGGCGCCCCGCCAACCGCCCGCTGGCGTTGCGTGTCCGGACCGCCCGCGAGCGCGGCCGGTGTGCGCGGTTCGAGCCCACGGCCCGTGGTCGAACCGAGTGGCCGGTCGAGGAGGCGAGCAGCGCGTCGCGGCCGGCGCGGATCGGGTCACGACCCGCGCGACCCGACTCGGCGGGCGAGGGCAGCCCGTGTCCACCGCGACTCGGCTCGCCACGCGACGGGCCGGGCAGGGCGTGGCCGCCCCGCTCCGGTGCCGGCTCCTGGCCCAGGATCGGCGTCGGGCGCTCGGCGCACAGGTATTGCGCCATGTCGTCGTGCGGGGCGACCGACTGCCGGGTCTTGTCCAGATCCCAGACCGCCTGGGCGGTGGCCTTGCCGGACGGCCAGGTCGCGACGATCCGCCAGGTGCCGTCGTCGCGACGCCAGGCGTCCCAGGAGATCTTCTCGGTGTCGATCCCGTGTTGGGCGAGCCGACCGTTGACCACCTCGGCCAGCGGCGTCGGTTTCTCGGCACCCTTGAGCCGGGTGCGCCGGGCGTGCTGGGCGAGCATCGCGCGCTCCTGGAGCACCGGCCCGGCGTAGCGGAGCACCCGATCGACAGGGACGCCGGCGATCCGGGCGACGTCCTCAGCGGACTCACCGGAGCGGATCCGGGCCTGGATGTCCCGAGGAGACAGCGAAGGCACCGGGTCGGCGGCGGCCGGTGCCACCGCGAGCGTGGGCGTACCCGGCTCGGCGTGCAGCGCTCCGGCGATACGCTCGTCCAACGGCAGGGCGAGCAGCCGCCCGACCTCGTCGGCGAGCACCAGGGCCTGGCCGTCCTCGGAGAGGGCGACGAAGCGTACTGGGCGCATCGCGTTGCCTCCGTCCCGCTTCGCTGGCCGTACGCCACGAGCCGGCCACCCGGGGCGTTGCGCTCCACGGTACGCCCATCCGTCCCCGGGCGGGAGACGCCACGCCCGGACAAGCGGCGGATCCGCCTGCTCCGCCGCTGTGTGACGGGTCAGCCGTCGACGGCGGACAGTGCCGTGGTACCCGGTCCGAAGTGGTGCCGGGAGCAGGCGTGTGCCGGAGGCCTACCGAGGCTTCCCACGGCGCGGGCCCGGCACCCCGATCGGGTGCCGGGCCCGTGACGAGACCGGGTCGGCGGTCCTACAGCCGCTCGACGACGTAGTCGATGGACGCGGTGAGCGCCTCGACGTCGGCCGGCTCGACAGCCGGGAAGAGCGCCACCCGCAGCTGGTTGCGGCCCAGCTTGCGGTACGGCTCGGTGTCGACGATGCCGTTGGCGCGCAGCGCCTTGGCGATCGCCCCGGCATCCACCCCGTCGGCGAAGTCGATGGTGGCGACCACGTTGGAGCGCAGTGCCGGGTCGGTGACGAACGGCGTGGCGACGGACGAGCGCTCGGCCCAGCCGTACACGATCGCGGCGCTCTCGGCGGTGCGCTTGGCCGCCCAGGCCAGACCACCCTGGGAGTTCATCCAGTCGGTCTGCTCCGCAGCCAGGAAGATGGTCGCCAGCGCCGGAGTGTTGTAGGTCTGCTCCAGCCGCGAGTTGTCGATCGCGGTGACCAGGTCGAGGAACGCCGGAATGTACCGCCCCGAGGCCTTGACCTCGGCGGCCCGCTCAAGCGCGGCCGGTGACATCAGGGCCAGCCAGAGCCCGCCGTCGGAGCCGAAGCACTTCTGCGGGGCGAAGTAGTACACGTCGGTCTCGCCCACGTTGACCTCCAGCCCACCGGCACCGGAGGTGGCGTCGACCAGCAGCAGGGAGCCGGGGTCCGCGCCGGCCACCCGGCCGATCGGCACCGCCACGCCGGTCGAGGTCTCGTTGTGCGGGGTGGCGTAGACGTCCACGCCCGCCTCGGCGACCAGGGCCGGGGCGCTGCCCGCGTCGGACTTGCGGACCGTCGGCTCACCGAGGAACGGCGCGTCCTTGACGGCCTTGGCGAACTTGGCACCGAACTCGCCGAAGCTGGCGAACTGCGCGCGGTCGCGGATCAGGCCGAACGCGGCGACCTCCCAGAAGGCGGTGGTGCCACCGTTGCCGATGATCACCTCGTAGCCCCCGGGGAGGGAGAAGAACTGGGCGATGCCGGAGCGCAACCGGGCCACCTGGTCGCGGACGGTCTTCTGCCGGTGCGAGGTGCCCAGGTAGCTGGTGGTCACCTCGGCGAGCGCGGAGACCGCCGCCGGACGGACCTTGGACGGCCCGCAGCCGAATCGGCCGTCGGCGGGCTTGATCTCGTCGGGAATCCGGATGGTCGGTGCGTCAGCCACGGTGTTCAAGATCCTTCCGCATGGGTCGGGGCCCGGGTGAGCAGAATGGGCGTGGACCGACGGCGGACGCGTGCGCGGTCGCACGGCGTTGCCGGGTCGGAGCCCGTCCGGCAGCGCTGCCGGACTTCATCCTCCCACCCGTCGCCGCCGGTCCGGGCGCTGGTCCCACCCTGAACGCTGAGGCGTCCGCCACAGCCCGTCGCCCAAGGCCCGTCGCCCAAGGCCCGTCGCCCACGGCCTGTCGGCGCCCGCCTGCGGACCGTCCTTCCCGTCGGCCGACCGGCCGTTACCGGCGGCCTGCCGAGGCCCCGAACAGTCGGACAGGGCCCCTCCACCATCCGGCGGAGAGGCCCTGTCGCGGCAGATCAGACGTCGTGCGGGACGGCGTCCCAACCGTCGACCTCGTGCGGCTTGCGGGTGCCGGGGCCGACGTAGCGGGCCGAGGGACGGACCAGCCGCTGGAGCTTCTTCTGCTCCAGGATGTGCGCACTCCAACCGCCCATCCGGGCGCAGGTGAACATGGAGGTGAACATGTGCGCCGGTACCTCGGCGAAGTCGAGCACCACGGCGGACCAGAACTCGACATTCGTGGCGAGCACCCGGTCCGGCCGGCGGGCCTGCAACTCGGCGAGGGCCGCCTTCTCCAGGGCCTCGGCGACCTCGAAGCGCGGGGCACCCAGCTCCCGGGCGGTGCGGCGGAGCACCCGGGCGCGTGGATCCTCGGCCCGGTAGACCCGGTGGCCGAAGCCCATCAGCCGCTCGCCCCGGTCGAGCACGCCCTTGACGTAGCCCTCCGCGTCGCCGCTGCGCTCGACCGCCTCCAGCATGGTCAGCACCCGCGACGGCGCACCGCCGTGCAACGGGCCGGAGAGCGCGCCGATGCCCGAGGAGATGCAGGCGGCGGCGTCGGCCCCGGTGGAGGCGACGATCCGGGCGGTGAAGGTGGAGGCGTTCAGGCCGTGCTCGGCGGCCGAGATGAAGTAGGCGTCGACGGCCTTGACGTGCCGGGGGTCGGGCTCCCCGCGCCACCGCTTCATGAAGCGCTCGACGACCGTCTCCGCCTTGTCGATCTCCTTCTGCGGGACCGCCGGCAGGCCGAGGCCGCGAGCCGACTGGGCGACGAAGGAGAGTGCGGTGACCGAAACCCGGGCGAGGTCCTCGCGGGCCTGCTCGTCGGAGATGTCCAGCATCTGCTGCAAACCCCAGTAGGGGGCGAGCATGGCGACGGCGGACTGCACGTCGACCCGGATGTCGCCGGAGTGCACCGGCACCGGGAACGGCTCGGCCGGCGGCAGGCCCGGGCCGAAGCGGCCGTCGACAAGCAGCGCCCAGACGTTGCCGAAGGAGACCTGGCCGATCAGGTCCTCGATGTCGACCCCGCGATAGCGCAGCGCACCGCCCTCGCGGTCGGGCTCGGCGATCTCGGTTTCGAAGGCTACGACGCCCTCAAGTCCGGGTTTGAAGTCGGCCATCTCACTACTCCTGGTGTGTGGTCGGTGCGCCCGCCCGGGCTCGGTGCCCCGGCCCCGGCCGGGTGAGCGCCTTAGGCGACCCTCAGGGATGTGTTCGTGACATCTTGCCTGCTGGGGACCGGGTGCGCGAGACGCTGTCAATGTGCTGCTGGCGACATCCCGCTTGCCGGTCCCCGTCCGGCATCGATAAGACTGGGCCGGACGGGCTGGTCGCCGGGCGCGTACCGGCCCCACGGGGGAGGAGCGGGAGCGTGATGGGGGACACACCGGTGCCGGCCGGGATGCGGCACGAGTACGCCGCCGAATCCGGCCTGACGGAGAGCGGACTGGCCGCCGACTGGCACGCCCAGTTCGACAGGTGGTTCGCCGACGCGGTCGCCGCCGAGCTGCCGGAGCCGAACGCCATGGTGTTCGGCACCGCCGACGCCGCCGGGCGGCCGAGCGCCCGGACGGTGCTGCTCAAGGGGTACGACCCGGAGGGTTTCGTGCTGTTCACCAACTACGGTTCCCGCAAGGGCGCCGAGGTGGCCGCCAACCCGTACGCCAGCCTGCTGTTCCCCTGGTTCCCGATGCAGCGGCAGGTGATCGTCGCCGGCCCGGTGGAACGACTCGACCGGGCCGAGACGGAGGCGTACTTCGCCAGCCGGCCGCGTGGCTCGCAGCTCGGCGCCTGGGCCAGCGCCCAGTCGTCGGTGCTGCCGGACCGGGCCGCCCTCGATGACGCCTACCGGGCCGCGGCGGAGCGCTTCGCCGACGTGGACCCGATCCCCGCGCCGCCGCACTGGGGTGGGCTGCGGGTGCGTCCCGACTCGGTCGAGTTCTGGCAGGGCCGGGCCAGCCGGCTGCACGACCGGTTGCGGTTCCGCCGTACCGACGCGGGCTGGGTCGTGGAGCGGCTGGCCCCGTGACAGTTGGCAGCACCGACCGGCCGCGCGAGCAGCGCCGCTGGGCGATCGATCTACGCCCGCTGCGGGTGCCGGCGTACCGGCGGCTCTGGCTCGGCAACGCCATCGCGATGTTCGGTTTCCAGTTCACCGCCGTCGCGGTGCCGGTGGAGATGTACGCGCTCACCGAGGACTCCCTCTGGGTCGGTCTGCTCGGCGTCGCCGCCTTCGTACCGCTGCTGGTCTTCGGGCTCTGGGGTGGCGCGGTCGCCGACGCCATCGACCGGCGGCGGGTGCTGTTGGGCGGCTCCGTCCTGCTCTGGGTGGCCGTGCTGGGGCTGCTGGCCCAGGCGCTGCTCGGCGTCGGCAGCCCGATCCTGCTGCTGGCCCTGGTGGCGCTGAGTTCGGTGGCGTTCGCGATCTCCGGGCCGGCCCGGGGTGCGCTCGTGGCCCGGCTGGTACCGGCCGAACTGGTGCCGGCGGCCACCACGTTGAACTTCACCACCGCCATGGCCACCGCGGTCCTCGGGCCGCTGGCCGCCGGCCTGATCCTGGCGATCTGGGATCTCGGGGTGGCGCTGCCGGTCGCGTACGCGGTGGACGCGACGCTGCTCGTCGCGCTGGTCTGGGCAGCACTGCGGCTGCCGGCCATGCCGCCGGAGCTCGACCCCGACGGCGGGCGCCGGCAGGCGGGGCTGCGCAGCATCGTCGACGGGGTCCGGTACCTGGCCGGCAGTCCGGTGTTGCTGCTCTCCTTCGCCATCGACCTGATCGCGATGGTGTTCGCCTTCCCGCGGGCCCTCTTTCCCGAGGTGGCGACCGAGCGGTTCGGTGGCGGTGCGGCGGTGGGCTGGCTGTACAGCTCCATCGCGATCGGCTCGCTGCTCGCCGGCCTGGTCTCGGGTTGGATCGGCCAGGTCCGTCGGCAGGGGCTGGTGCTGGTGCTCGCCGTGGTGGGCTGGGGTGTCGCGGTGGCGCTGGCCGGGTTGGCCGGCCAGCTCTGGCTGGTGGTCGTCCTGCTGGTGCTGGCCGGGGCCGCCGACCTGGTCAGCTCGGTGGTACGGCAGTCGCTGCTGTTGGTCTACGCGCCGGACCGGATGCGCGGCCGGCTCCAGGGCGTCAACACCGTGGTGGTTGCCGGCGGTCCGCGCCTGGGCGACCTGCGGGCCGGTGCGATGGCGGCCGGCTTCGGCAGCGGGGTGGCCTGGGTCGGTGGCGGTGTCGCGGCGGCGGTGCTCGCGGTGCTGCTCGCCGTGGCGTTCCCGGCGCTGACCCGCTACCGGCCGCCGATCGGAGCCGAGGGGGACGAGCCCGACGCCGGCCGCCGACCGCGGCGAGCGGACAACGGCGTCGGCGGCTAGGGTCTGGCGACATGGACAGCCGCGATCCGCTTCCCCTCTCGGGAGCCCAGTGGAGCATCTCCGCCGCCGGTCACGAGGCGGTCATCGTCGAGGTGGGCGGCGGGCTCCGCGCCTACCGCCAGGACGGGGTCGAGCACCTCGACGGGTATGCCACCGACGAGGTGTGCCCGGGCTCGGCGGGGCAGGTGCTGGCACCCTGGCCGAACCGGATCCGCGACGGCGTCTACACCTTCGGCGGCCAGTCACGGCAGCTGAACCTGACCGAGCCGGAGCGGCACAACGCCATCCACGGCCTGGTGAACTGGGCGTCGTGGCACCTGATCGAGCAGAAACCCGACGAGGTCACGGTCGGCTACGACCTGCTGCCGCAGCCCGGATACCCGTGGCCGCTGCGGCTGCGTACCAGGTGGAGCGTGGGCGCCGACGGGCTGCGTGCCGAGCACGAGGTCACGAACGTCGGCACCGAGGCGGTGCCCTTCGGCTTCTCCGTGCACCCGTACCTGCGACTGCCGGGGGTGTCCGTGGAGGACATCGCCCTGCGCGTACCCGGCCGTACCCGGCTGCTGCTGGACGGTCGGCTGCTGCCGGTCGGCGCGGCCGTGGTGGCCGGCACCGAGTACGACTACACCGAGCCGCGGCGCATCGGTGACGCGGTCCTGGACCTCGCCTTCGGGCAGGTGAACCGGGACGACGACGGAGGCTCCTCGGTGACGCTGACCGGGCCGGACGCCTCGGCCGGGCTGCGGATCTGGGCCGACGACCAGTTCGGCTGGTGGCAGGTCTTCACCGGTGACACCCTCACCGGCGAGCGGTTCCGCCGGTCGGTGGCGGTGGAGCCGATGACCTGCCCGCCGGACGCGTTCCGGTCGGGTCGGGATCTCATCACCCTGGCACCGGGCGACACCTGGCGCGGCAGCTGGGGCATCCGGCCCGGTGTCTGACGTCCGGTCGTCGACCGGGCGGGCAAGTGAGGAGTACGGCGTGGAGTTCGCGGAGGTGGTCCGGCGGCGCCGGATGGTGCGCAACTACGACCCGGACCGGCCGGTCCCGCCGGAGGTGCTGGAACGGCTGCTGGAGCACGCGGTGCGCGCCCCGTCGGCCGGGTTCTCGCAGGGCTGGGGCTTCCTGGTGCTGGAGTCGCCGGAGGACCGGGAGCGGTTCTGGGTGGCCAGCACCCCGGAGGGCGGCGGGATGCAGCGCTGGCTGACCGGGATGCGCCGGGCCCCGCTGATCGTGGTGCCGCACGCCAACCGCTCGGTCTACCTGGAGCGGTACGCGGAGCCCGACAAGGGCTGGGCGGACCGGTCGACGGATCGTTGGCCGGTGCCCTACTGGTTCGTCGACACCGGCTTCGCCGCGTTGCTGATGATGCTCACCGCCGTGGACGAGGGGCTGGGTTCCTGTTTCTTCGGCATCCCACCGCAGCGACTGGAGTCCTATCGGGAGGCGTTCGGTGTGCCGGAGGCGTACCACCCGATCGGTGCCCTCACTGTCGGTTATCGAGCGGCCGACCACCGGTCACCGTCGCTGCGTCGCGGACGCCGTCCGGTGGACGAGGTCGTTCGGCGGGGGCGGTGGAGCTGACCCGAACCGGTGGTTTCGTCCGGTTGAGAACCGGACGCCCGGTCGCGAAACTGGCATCAGGGAACAGAACGTGGGGTGCGGGGTCCGGCTACGCTGGCACGGTCATCGGCGCCGCAGGTCGCGGCGCCGTACCGCGACCCGGCCCGGTGTCGTGGTACCGGCCCGGCCGGGGGAGGGGAGCGTCCGTCGTGATCTTCAGAGCGGTCCGGGACGGGCGTCCCTATCCGGAACACAACCTGACTCTGAAGCAGTGGGCGGAGATTCCGCCCCGCCCACTGCGCCTGGACCAGCTCATCACCACCAAGCGCGAGCTGGCGTTGGACAAGCTCCTCGCCGAGGACTCCACCTTCTACGGTGACCTGTTTCCGCACGTCGTGCAGTGGAACGGCGGTCTCTACCTGGAGGACGGCCTGCACCGGGCACTGCGTGCCGCGCTGCAACAGCGCAACCAGATCCACGCCCGGGTGCTCGTGCTCGCCGAGGCGGTCGAGTGACCCCCGTCGACCTGCTCGACCTGGACGGGTCGCTGACCGAGGAGGAGCGTGCGATCCGCGCCGTCGTGCGCCGGGTGGTCGACGATCTGGTCCGTCCGCACGTCGCCGGCTGGTACGAGGCCGGCCAGGTGCCGGCCCGCGAACTGGCCCGCGAGTTCGGCAAGCTCGGCCTGCTCGGCATGCACCTGACCGGGTACGGCTGCGCCGGCTCGACGGCCGTCGCGTACGGGTTGGCCTGTCTGGAACTGGAGGCCGGTGACTCGGGTGTCCGGTCGCTGGTCTCGGTGCAGGGCTCGCTGGCCATGTACGCGATCTGGCGCTACGGCAGCGAGGAGCACAAGCAGCGCTGGCTGCCGGCGATGGCGGCCGGCGAGGCGATCGGCTCGTTCGGGCTGACCGAGCCCGACCACGGCTCCGACCCGGCCTCGATGGCCACCCGGGCGCGCCGCGACGGCGACGACTGGGTGCTCGACGGCAGCAAAATGTGGATCACGAACGCGCCGATCGCCGACGTGGCGGTGATCTGGGCACGCACCGACGAGGGCGTCCGGGGTTTCGTCGTACCGATGGACACGGCGGGGGTGACGGCGCGGGAGATCACCCGGAAGATGTCGCTGCGCGCCTCGTCGACCGGGGAGATCTCCCTCGACGGCGTGCGGCTGCCGGCGGACGCGCGGCTGCCCGACGCGACCGGATTGAAAGCGCCGCTGAGCTGCCTGACCGAGGCCCGGCACGGCATCGTCTGGGGCGCGCTCGGCGCGGCCCGCGACTGCCTGGAGACCGCCCTGACGTACGCGACGACCCGCACCCAGTTCGGTCGGCCGCTGGCCGGTTTCCAGCTCACCCAGGCGAAGCTCGCCGACATGGCGGTCGAGTGGAACAAGGGTTACCTGCTGGCGCTTCAGCTCGGCCGGCTGGCCGACGGCGGAAGACTGCGCCCGGAACAGGTGAGCGTCGGCAAGCTGAACAACGTACGGGAGGCGTTGGCGATCGCCCGGCAGTGCCGGACCATCCTCGGCGCCAACGGGGTCTCCGGGGACTATCCGGTGATGCGGCACGCCAACAACCTGGAGAGCGTGCTGACCTACGAGGGCACCTCGGAGATCCATCAGCTGGTGGTCGGGCAGCGGCTCACCGGCGTCTCGGCGTTCACCTGAACCTGGCCCGTTCATCTGACGGGCTCGGCGAGCGGCTGTCGTAGGTTGGGCTTACCGTCATCACCAGAGACGGCGTCTGACGAGGACGGTGAGGGCGATGGCACGCGACGGCGACATCAACGAGCCCACCAGCAGGTTTACCGACAACCGGTCGGGCGATGTGCTCACGGACGACGCGGACACACCACCGCCTGCTCCGCGCTCGGGCGGCGGAGCGGTCCGCGCCCTGCTCTGGGTGCTCGGCGCCGCTGCGCTCGCGGTGGTGGTGCTGCTCGGCGTGCAGACCACCGGGCTCCTGCCCGAGTTCCGCAACCCGTTCGCCAAGGAACAGACCGACCGCACGCAGCCCGCGCTGCTGGAGTCGATGCAGGACCTCAGCCGCTACGTGGCCGCCGAGGGCAACTTCCAGGTCGTGGTCGACCTGCAGAACGACCGGCGCAACGTGCCGGACTGGCTGCTCAACCAGCGGACCTTGTTCGTCGGGTCGGGCAGCGTCGAGGCGTACGTCGACTTCACCACCCTCACCGAGGGGGCGATCGTGCAGTCGGCCGACGGCAAGTCGGTCGAGATCAAGCTGCCGGCGCCGCAACTCGCCGAGACCAACCTCGACCTGGAGAAGAGCTACGTCTTCGCGGAGGAACGCGGCCTGCTCAACCGCGTCGGTGACCTGATCGGCGGTGACCCGAACCGGCAGCAGGAGGTCTACCGGCTGGCCGAGGACCGGATCACCGCGGCCGCCCGGGACAGCGGCCTGAACGCCCGCGCCGAGGAGAACACCCGCAAGATGCTGGAGGGGCTGCTCCGCTCGCTCGGCTTCGAACAGGTCACCGTCACCTACATCGCCCCCTGACCACCCCACCCCACCCCACCCCCCGCCGTGCGCCGCCAGGCGGCAGCAACTTCAGGGTTGTTGTCGCCTGCCGCGCGCCGGATACAGCAACAACCCTGAAGTTGCGCTCTCGGCGGCGGTGGGCGGGGTGTGTGGGTGGGGGTCAGTGGCTGGTGGCCAGGTGGCGGTCCTCGTTGGGCATGATGATCCAGAGCGCCAGGTAGACGATCACCTGGGTGCCCGGGAGCAGTAGCGACAGCAGGAACAGCAGCCGGATCATCCCGGCCGACGTGCCGAAGCGCCGGGCCAGGCCGGCGCAGACACCAGCGAGCATGCGCCCCTGGCGGGGCCGGACGAGTTTGCGGCTCATTCGTGTCACTTCCCCTCTGCGGCGTTCCGCCGCTGCTGGAATCAACGCTAGAGACGGATGGCCGCCCCGCCCTCGGTCGGGAGGAGGAAGGCCACCCCGCTGACCCGTAGGTGCTTACCCGCGTGGGTTCCGGACGACGCCTACCGCCCGGAATCAGGGCAACTGCGACGCCGAGGGAAGACAACTGCGACGCCAAGGGGAGAGATGTTCTTCGGCGGTGACGGTCGCGGCGAACCGTCCGCGCCATCCCGGGGGTGATTCGTCTGCGCCGTCAGCTCGACAGCGCTCGCGCGTCGGTCACGGTCGCGGACCGGGTAGTAGGCTCGCTGGTCGGACGCCCTCACCCGGGCGTCACCAGGGCCGGACCGTACCGGAGACCGGCCACGACCGGGTCGGCTTCGCAGTACGGAGCCGACCACGACCGGCCGCTGACCGGTAACCCCGGCGACGGCGAGAAGGCACAGTAATGATCAGCGTGTTCGACCTGTTCAGTGTGGGTATCGGGCCGTCCAGCTCACACACGGTGGGGCCGATGCGGGCGGCGCGTACCTTCGTCGCCGGACTCAAGGCCGACGGTCTGCTCACCGACACCGCCCGGGTACGGGCCGAGCTGTTCGGTTCCCTCGGCGCCACCGGGCACGGGCACGGCAGCGACCGGGCGGTGCTGCTCGGCCTCGCGGGCGAGGCGCCCGAGACGGTCGACACGGACAGCGTCGAGGGGCGGGTCGGCCGGATCCGGGCGGAGCACCGGCTGCCCCTGCTGGGTACGCACGAGATCGACTTTGACCCGGAACGGGACCTGACGCTGCACCGTCGCCGGTCGTTGCCGTACCACCCGAACGGGATGATCTTCTCGGCGTACGACGCGGGCGGGGCCGAGGTGCGGACGCGTACCTACTACTCGGTGGGTGGCGGGTTCGTGGTGGACGAGGCGGCGGCCGGGGCGGACCGGATCAAGCCGGACAGCACGCCGGTCCGGTACCCGTTCCTCACCGGCGCGGAGCTGCTCGACGTGACCGCCACGACCGGGCTGTCCATCAGCGAGATCATGCTCGCCAACGAGGTGTCCCGACGGGCCGAGGCGGACGTCCGGGCCGGGTTGCTGGACATCTGGCGGGTGATGCGGGAGTGCGTCGAGCGCGGCTGCACCCGCGACGGCACCCTGCCCGGTGGCCTGAAGGTGCGCCGTCGCGCCGCCGAACTCCGTCGCAGCCTGGAGGCCGACGCCACCGCCCCGACCGCGGCTGCGCCCGCCGACCCGTTGCACGTGATGGACTGGGTGACGCTGTTCGCGCTGGCGGTGAACGAGGAGAACGCGGCCGGTGGTCGGGTGGTGACCGCGCCGACCAACGGGGCGGCCGGGATCATTCCGGCGGTGCTGCACTACTACACGCGGTTCGTGCCGGGTGCCTCCGACGAGGGGGTGGTGCGGTTCCTGCTGGCGGCCGGTGCCATCGGGGTGCTGTTCAAGGAGAACGCGTCGATCTCCGGCGCGGAGGTGGGTTGCCAGGGCGAGGTCGGTTCGGCCTGCTCGATGGCCGCCGCCGGCCTGGCCGAGGCGCTGGGCGGCACGCCGGCCCAGGTGGAGAACGCCGCCGAGATCGGCATGGAGCACAACCTGGGTCTGACCTGCGACCCGGTCGGTGGCCTGGTGCAGATCCCGTGCATCGAGCGCAACGCGGTGGCTAGCATCAAGGCGATCACCGCCGCCCGGCTCGCGCTGCGCGGGGACGGCGTGCACGCCGTCTCGCTCGACAAGGTCATCAAGACCATGCGGGAGACCGGTGCCGACATGAAAATCAAGTACAAGGAGACGGCGCGCGGTGGCCTGGCCGTCAACGTGATCGAGTGCTGAGTGCTCGTCGGGCGGCGTTCACCGGCTGCTAACCTGTCGTCCGTTCAGCAGGCGGGAGGCGGCGGTGACCTCTGGCGTCGGGGCGTTGTGGTCGCACCGCGGCTCGCTGCGCATCCTGGTCCGGCGCGACCTCGCGGTGAAGTACCAGCAGTCGGTGCTGGGCTACCTCTGGTCGTTGATCGAGCCGCTGGGCATGGGCGCGATCTACTGGTTCGTCTTCGGCGTGCTCTACTCCCGCGACACCAACCGGCATCTCGGCGAGGCCGCCGGGTCGTACCCGCTGTTCCTGATCACCGGGATCTTCGCCTGGATGTGGACCAGCTCGGCGTTGAGTGAGGCCACCCACGCGCTCACCGGCCAGGCCCGGCTGATCACCACGATGAACGTGCCCCGGCAGGTCTTCCCGGTCGGCCGGGTCGCCGGCCGCTTCGCCGAGTACGCCGCCGGCCTGCCGATCCTCGTCGCCATCGCGGTCTGGTACGCGGCACAGGGCCGGATCGAACCGAGTTGGTCGCTGCTCGCCCTGCCGCTCGCGGTGCTGGTGCAGGCGATCCTGCTGATCGGGCTGGCGTTGCTGCTGTCCGCGTTCAACGTGCTGATGCGCGACGTGGAGCGGTTCATGCGCCTGGTCATCCGGGTGCTCTTCTACGCCACGCCGATCATCTACCCGCTGAGCCTGGTCCGCGACTCCGGCCTGCCGGGCTGGCTCCGGGTGAGCTACGAACTCAACCCCCTGGTCGGCATCTTCCAACTGCACCACGCGGTGTGGTACCCGGACGAGTTCCCGGATGCCCGGTTGCTCGCCACCACCATCGGTACCAGCCTGCTGCTGCTCGTGGCCGGCTGGTGGGCGTTCCGCCGGCTCGAACCCGCCGTGCTCAAGGAACTCTGATGGGTGGGCCGATCATCGAGGCGGAGGGCCTCGGCATCCGGTTCGTCCGCAACCGCCGCCGGCAGCTGCGGCTGCGGGAGCTGTTCATCCACCGGGGTACGAGGGGTGCCTCCGACGGCCGGTTCTGGCCGCTGCGCGACGTCTCCTTCTCGGTCACGCCGGGGGAGACCGTCGGGGTGATCGGTCGCAACGGCACCGGCAAGAGCACCCTGCTACGGCTGATCGCCGGGGTGCTGATCCCCGACGAAGGTCGCATCCGGGTCGACGGCGACGTCGCGCCGCTGCTCGAACTCTCCGCCGGCTTCTCCAACGACCTGACCGGGCGGGAGAACCTCTACCTGGTGGGCGGCCTGCACGGGCTGTCGTCGGGCTACCTGAAACGGCACTTCGACGAGATCGTCTCGTTCGCTGGTGAGCAGGTGGAACGCGCCATCGACACCTCGGTGCGGCACTACTCGTCCGGCATGAAGGTGCGGCTCGGGTTCGCGATCATCTCGCACCTGCCGCACCCGATCCTGCTGATGGACGAGGTGACGGCGGTCGGCGACGCCGAGTTCCGCAAGAAGTGCTACACGACCATCGACCGTCTGCTCGGGGAGGGGCGCACTCTGGTGCTGGTGTCACACAACGAAAAGGATCTGACCCGGTTCTGCCGTCGGGGGCTCTTCCTCGACGCGGGCCGGCTGAGCGTCGACGGCACGATCGCCGAGGCGCTGGCCGCGTACCACGACGCGGTTCCGCGGTGACCCTCGCGATCGTGCTCGCCGCCGGATCACCGGCCGCGAGCCTGTCGACGGAGACCGGCGAGACGATTGGCGACCGGCTGGCCGACCAGTGGCACCGGGCCGGCGCGAGCGAGGTACGGGTGGTTGCCGACCTTGACGAACTGGCCGATCTGGCGGGCTCGGCCGACGGCCCGGTGGTGGTCAGCGGGGTCGACCTGGTCGCGCACACGGCCGTGCTGCGGCACCTGTTGACCAGCCCGGTCGGGCCGACCGTGGCCCTGGTGCTCACCGATCCGCCCACCGAGGGTCGCACGGTGCTGCGCGAGGAGCGCGGCCAGGTGGTCGAGGCGGGCCGCCCCGAGCAGTTGGCGGGCGGCGCGGCCACCGGCACCTTCGGTGGCGCGGTGCGGGTGGGTCGGGAGGACGTGTCGGCGCTGGTGGCCGCCGCCCGTGCGGTCGCCGCCGGTCGGCTACCGGCCGGAGCCGTCCCGGTCGACCTGTTCGAGTCGACCCGGCCGGTCGAGCGGTCGGACGCGGCGGCCGGGCCCGCCGTGGACCGGCTCTTCGCCGCCCTCACCGGGCAGGGTGCGCTGGTCTTCGCGCACCGGGTACGCCTGCTCGTCGCGCACCGGGTCGACGAGGCCACCGGCCTGAGCCGGGCGGAGGCGGCGGTGGCCGCGGTCGACGAGGACCGGGCCGAGCTGCGGCTGTCGGTGAAGGAGAAGGACGACTTCTTCACCACCTACTTCGTCAGCACCTGGTCGCCGTACGTCACCAAGGCCTGCGCCCGGGTGGGGTTGAGCCCGACGGCGGTGACCATGGTGTCGGTGGCCTTCGCGGTGGCCGCGGCGGCGCTGTTCGCCGCCGGTGGCCGGCCGCTGCTGGTGGTCGGTGCGGTGCTGCTCTACCTCGGCTTCGTGCTGGACTGCGTGGACGGTCAGCTGGCGCGTTACACCCGCAACTTCAGCGCCTGGGGCGGCTGGCTGGACACGATGGCCGACCGGGCGAAGGAGTACCTCGTCTACGCGGGGCTCGGCCTCGGCGCGACCCAGGCCGGGTTCCGGTACGGCTGGGCCCTCGCGATCGCCGCGATGACCATGCAGACCGTGCGGCACATGACCGACGCGTGGTACGGCGTGTTGCACGACGAGGCGGCGCGCCGGCCGAAGAGCGTCGGCGGCGGTGGCGGGGGCATCGGTGACCGGCTGAACGCGGCGTCGACCCGGGTGCAGGCGGACACCGGCTCGGTGTCGTACTGGCTCAAGCGCACGGTGGTCTTCCCGATCGGGGAACGGTGGGCGTTGATCTCGCTGGCCGTGGCGCTCTTCGACCAGCGGATCGCGCTGTTGGCGGTGCTGACCTGGGGGGCGCTGGCGTTCGCGTACACCGGTGGGCTGCGTACGCTGCGGGCCCGCTGGATGTGGGTGCCGGTGCTGGACACGCTGGACGCGACCCTGCACCGCGACGACGGTCCGCTGGCCGCCCGGCTACCGGTGCTGCGGCGACCGGGGCCGCTGGCGCTCGCGGTGGTGGCGGCGCTCGGCGCGGCGATCCTGCTCCTGCTCGGGCTGGTGCTCCGCCTGCCGGCGGTGTCGTGGGTCGCGGTGCCGGTGGCGCTGCTGGTGCTGCTGGCCGGCGCGGCCGGGGCGCGGGCGGCCCACAACGGGCCGCTGGACTGGCTGGTGCCGGCGGCGCTGCGGGCGGCCGAGTTCCTGTTCGCCATCGCGGTCGGGCTGATCGGCGGAGCACCCCTCTGGCTGATCTTCGGGTACCTCTTCGTGCTCACCCTGCACCACTACGATCTGGTCGCCCGGCTGGAGAAACGGCAACCGGCACCGCCGCTGCACGCGGCCACCCTGGGCTGGGAGGGGCGATCGGTGGTGCTGGCAGTGGCGACGATCGCCGGAATCGTGAGTATTGGTCTGACTACACTCGGTTCTTACCTTCTGGTGCTCTTCGTGGCGAGCGTGGTGCTGGCCTGGTTCGTCCGGCCGGCCCGGGCCACACGGGTGCCGGCGGGTGCCGGAGGTCGCGCGACGCACTGAGGAGGAGCCGGGACGATGACGCTTGTCAGCTTCGTCGTCCCGGCCTATCGGGTGCAGGGCTACCTGCGGGAATGCCTGGACTCGATCCTCGCCCAACCGGTCGCCGACATCGAGGTGATCGGGATCGACGACTGCTCGCCCGACGGCAGCGGCGACATCCTCGCCGAGTACGCCGAGCGCGACGAGCGGGTGACCGCCGTACGACTGGAGCGCAACGTCGGGCTGGGACCGGCGCGTAACGTCGGGTTGGACCGGGCCACCGGCGAGTACCTCTGGTTCGTCGACGGCGACGACTGGCTGACGGCGGACTGCCTGGTCGAGGTGGCCGCCCGACTGCGCGAGACCCGGCCGGACGTGCTGCTGGTCGACCACGTACGCGCACACTGGGACGACACGGTGACCCGCAGCGCGATGGCCGAGGTCTTCCCCGTACCGCCGGGGCCGGCGACGTTCCGGCTGATCGAGCGGCCGGAGACGGTGAAACTGCTGCACACCGCGTGGAATCGGCTGGTCCGCCGGCAGTTCCTGACCGACGTGGGGCTGCGCTTCGCACCCGGCTGGTACGAGGACGTCTCGTTCAGCTATCCGGTGCTGCTGGCCGCCGACCGGATCGGCGTGCTGGACCAGGTCTGCCTGAACTACCGGCAGCGGCGGGCGGGGGCGATCACGAGAACCCGCGGCGAGCGTCACTTCGACGTGTTCGAGCAGTGGCACCGGGTGTTCCGGGAACTCGACCGGTTCGGTGCCGAGCAGCTGCGGCCGGCGATCTTCGAGCGGATGATGTGGCACTACCTGGTGGTGCTCGGCAACGGCGACCGGATCGGGCCGGAGCTGCGGCCGACCTTCTTCGCCCGGGTCGCCATCGAGCACGCCCGGTTCCGACCGCTCGACGGGCACCGGGTGCCGAGCGGGGTCGAAGGGCTCAAGCACCGGCTGGTGGCGGCCGGTCAGTGGCGTACGTTCAGCGCGTTGCGAGCCGCGAGCCGAGCGGGGGAAGCCGCCCGCCGGCTGGCCGGCCGGACCCGCCGACGGGTGCTGCCACCAGCCCGGCTCGGCGTGCGGCGGGCCCGCGACGCGGCGCTGCGCCAGTACCAGCGGGCCGAGCGACGCCGGCCGGTCGAGGACAACCTGGCCGTCTATGCCGCCTACTGGTACCGCGGCTACGCCTGCAATCCCGCCGCGATCTACGAAGCGGCCCGCCGGCTGGCACCGCAGGTCCGCGGCGTGTGGATCGTCCGGCGGGACCGAGTGCACACCCTGCCCGAGGGGGTGGAGTACGTGGTCGCGGGCACGCCCGCGTACCACCGGACGCTGGCGCGGGCCCGATGGCTGATAAACAACGTCAACTTCCCGGACTCGGTACGCAAGCGACCCGGCACGGTGCACGTGCAGACCCACCACGGCACCCCGGTCAAGGTGATGGGGCTGGACCAGCAGCGCTATCCGCTGGGCGCGGGCGGGATGGACTTCGCCGGCCTGCTGCGCCGGGTGGACCGGTGGGACTACAGCGTCACCTCGAACAGCTTCTCCACCCAGATGTGGGAACGCGCCTATCCGGCCGGGTACACCACACTGGAGGTGGGCTACCCGCGCAACGACCGGCTGGTCACCGCGACCGCCGAGGAGGTGCTGCGGCTGCGCGCGGAGTTCGACGCCGGCCTCGGTGAGCAGGTCGTGTTGTACGCGCCCACCCACCGGGAGCATCTGCCCCGGTACCGGCCGCCGTTCGACCCGGAGCGCTTCCTGGACGCGCTCGGCCCCGCCGGCCTGCTGCTGATGCGCAGTCACTACTTCCAGGACCGGAACCGGCAACGACCGCCTGCGGCGGCCCGTGGTCGCGTCCTGGACGTCAGTGCCCATCCCCGGGTCGAGGACCTGTACCTCGCCGCCGACGTGCTGGTCACCGACTACTCGTCGGCGATGTTCGACTACGCCGTCCTGGACCGGCCGATCGTCCTCTACGCGCCCGACTGGGACGCCTACCGGTTGACCCGGGGCGTCTACCTGGACATCGTCGCCGAGCCGCCCGGACCGGTGGCCCGGACCTTCACCGAGCTGCTCGACGTGTTCCGCTCGGGTGCGCTGCGCGCACCCGACGCCGAGCGGGCCCGGGCCCGCTTCCGGGAGCGGTTCTGCGCCCTGGAGGACGGGCGCGCCGCCGAGCGGGTGGTGCGCCGGGTGTTCCTCGGGGAGAACCCGGCCTGAGTTGGAAGTTCCGCACAATCGCCGCTAATCGATGGAACGTAATAGGTCTGTCACGATTCAAACATGGCACGTTTACCCGATGTGCCATCCGCATGATCCTGGCCACAGTCATTCGGGATTCCGTGGACGAGGTGGGGAGGAGACGGTGACCACCGTCGCACTCAAGGACGTCACGAAGGTTTTCCGCGACGGCACGGTCGCGGTCGACAGCATCAACCTGGACGTGAAGGACGGTGAGTTCATGGTGCTGCTCGGGCCGTCCGGCTGTGGGAAGTCGACGGTGCTGCGGATGGTCGCGGGCCTGGAGGACCCGACCTCCGGCGCGGTGATGCTCAACGGGGAACTGGCCAACGACCTGCCGCCCCGGGAGCGGAAGATCGCCATGGTCTTCCAGGACTTCGCGCTCTACCCGCACATGAGCGTCAACGACAACATCGCCTTCCCGCTCAAGCTGGCCGGGGTCGAGCCGACCCCGCGCGGCGAGCGGGTCACCGACGTGGCCAGCGCACTGGGCATCGGTGACGTGCTGGCCCGACGTCCCAGCCAGCTCTCCGGTGGCCAGCGGCAGCGGGTCGCGATGGGCCGGGCGATCGTCCGCCGGCCGGGGCTGTTCCTGATGGACGAGCCGCTGTCCAACCTGGACAGCGGGTTGCGCGCGGAGCTGCGGGCGGAGATCTCCGGGCTGACCCGCGAGCTGGGGGTCACCACCGTCTACGTGACGCACGACCAGGCCGAGGCGCTGACCATGGCCGACCGCGTCGCCATCATGCGCAAGGGTGTGCTCCAGGACGTGGGCACCCCGACCCAGGTGTACGGCCGGCCGGCGACCCTCTACGTGGCCGCGTTCCTGGGCAGCCCCCGGATGAACCTGCTGGAGGCGTCGGTCTACGTCCACCTCGATCGTTACGTCACCCTGACGCTCGGGGAACAGGCGCTCTACCTGCCCTGGGACGACATCCGCAGTCGGGCCGTGGCGCACTACCACGGCGAGCGGATCGTGGTCGGGATGCGAGCCGAGGCGCTCACCCCGGTCGCCCCGGACACCCCCGGTGACGTGCTCCAGGGTCGGATCCGCTACCTGGAACACCACGGCCACGAGTCGCTCGCCTTCCTCGACATCGGCGCGACCGCCATCATGGTGGACGACATCGGCGCCCCGGGGGACGCGGACGCGCCGCCCGGCCAGCGCGGCCTGCGCCGGTTCGGCCAGGTGATGCAGCGGATCACCGGCCGGGCCAGCGAGTCGACGACACCAGCGACCAACGGCACCCGGACCAGCGTGCTGCACGACCCGGGCCGGCACCACCGCCGCCCGGCCGAACTCGCGGTCCGGCTCGCCCCGTACCCTGCCGTCACCGCCGGCCACCCGCTCGCGGTCCAGGTACGCATGGACGCCCTGCACTTCTTCGACGAGCGCGGCGACCGCATCGACGTCGGCTGGCGCTGACCCCTGCCACGGTTCGCTCCTTGCCTGACGAAGTTACTGGCGGGTAGCTTGGCGGCATGACTATCGACTCGCGGCAGGTGGCGGCCGGCATGCTCGAGGCGGTGCCCTTCGCCCGTACGCTCGGCTTCGAATTCGTCGAGGTGGCCCCGGAGGCGGAGGGTTCGGTCCGGGCGGTGGTCCGGCTGCCCGACTCGCCGGCCACCCACAACCACATCGGTGGCCCGCACGCCGGGGCCATGTTCACCCTCGGGGAGACCGCCTCCGGTGCGGTGGTGCTCGCCGCCTTCGGTCACCTGCTCGACCGGGCCACGCCGCTGGCGGTGCGGGCGGAGATCGCGTACCGCAAGCTCGCCCTGGGCCCGGTGCGGGCGACGGCGCGGCTCGGCCGCGCGCCGGCCGAGGTGGTCGCGGAACTGGAGGCCGGCGAGCGACCCGAGTTTCCGGTACGCGTGGAGATCGCCACCGAGGAGGGCAAGCCGACCTCGGAGATGACCGTCATCTGGACCCTGCGCCCGAACTGACCCCCAAGCTGGCCCGACATGCGGCATGTCGGGCCCTGCTGTCCCGAGGATTGCCCGACATGCCGCAAGCTGGGGCCTGCCCGCGCCGAGACCGTCGAGGGTCGTCGATGTTGCCGGATGGGGCCCAAGCGTGTTGGAATGACTCATATCGCCGCAGCGCGGGGGCAAACGCGCTGAGCACGGCCAGCACGGGAGCAACCCAGTGCCGGTTGCGCATCGCTCGGGCACCTGCCTGCGCGCCGCTCACCTGGGCCAACTTCACCGGTCACACCTACCCGGGCACGGTGGTCCACCGGTCGTATCACCGGCTGCTGTCTTCGCGTCGACCGAGATGGTCGAGCGTCGACGCGCCGGAGGCGTCCCAGCGGTCCGCAACGCACAGAACCGGCGACGAGGTGAGAAACGATCATGATTTCCCGGGAGAGTTTCGCAAGGTGGTTCCGGCACCGCTACGTGTGGGCGGCGGCGATCCTGCTGGTGGTGTCGACAGGTGCCGTCGTGCTGGTCAACTCGGCCACGTCGAAATCGGAGCCGCCGGACCTGCACGGGCAGATCACGAACTGGATGCGTACCACGCTGGAGGAGGCGGACCCGGAGCAGCACAACCACGCCGGGCACGACATCCAGCAGGTGGCGAACGGGGAAGAGACCAAGCCCGCGGTGATCTGCGGAGTGCACGTCTACGGCTACGAGCCGGCCGAGGTCACCGTGCTCGCCGACGTGCGGACGGTCTACGGCTTCCACCTCTGCGGGGTCGCCGAGCAGGGGCGCCCGTGGGACTGGGCGGTCAAACTGGCCGGCCCGGTGATCATCGACATGTCCACCGAACCCGCGGACATCCAGGTGGTCGAGGCGACCGAGGACACCAGGTTCATCGACCGGCTGCGGCAGATGTTCCCGGCCAAGTACGCGGAGCTGGCGGAGAAGGAGGCGCTGGAGCCGTCCGAGATGGCCGATCTACGCCGCCGGTACGACTCCGCGGCCGGACTCTGATCAACCCCGGGGCCGCGCCGGTATCAGCGGAAGTGTGTTTGCCGGTCCGCGTCCGCGGATAGATTGATACGATGCTCGGCCTGCCTGATCATGTGACCGCTGTTCTGTTCGACCTCGACGGTGTGCTCACGCAGACCGCCCGGGTGCACAACGCCGCCTGGACCGAGACGTTCGACGACTACCTGCGCCGGCGGTCGGCCACCACCGGTGAGCCGTACCGGCCGTTCGATCCGGGGCCGGACTATCACCGGTACGTCGACGGTCGCCCGCGTCTCGACGGGGTGCGGACCTTCCTCGCCTCCCGTGGCATCACCCTGCCCGAGGGCGCACCGGAGGACCCACCGGGTGCCCAGACCGTGCACGGCCTCGGCAACCAGAAGAACGCCATGGTGCTTGAGCGGATCCGCACGATCGGGGTGGACGTCTATCCCGGCTCGGTCGCGTACCTCAGGGCGGTGGCCGCGGCGGGGCTGCGGCGGGCGGTCGTCACGGCCAGCGCCAACGGCCGTGAGGTGGTCGCCGCCGCCGGCCTGGAGCCGCTGTTGGAGGCCCGGGTGGACGGCCTCACCGCCCGAGCCGAGGGGCTACGCGGCAAGCCGTACCCGGACACGTTCCTCGCCGGAGCGAAACTGCTCGACGTGGTGCCGGAGAAGGCAGCCGTCGTCGAGGACGCGTTGGCCGGCGTCGAAGCCGGCCGGGCCGGCGGTTTCGGGTACGTGATCGGCGTGGACCGGGCCGGCCACGCCGACGAGCTGCGCGCGCACGGTGCCGACGTGGTGGTCGACGACCTCGCCGACCTGCTCGACACCGGGCGGCCCGAGTGATCCGGGAGCGGGCGTACCCGGTCGAACCGTGGCACGTCCGGGAGACCCGGCTGGACATGGACGTGCTCGCCCAGTCCGAATCGGTGTTCGCGCTCTCCAACGGACACGTCGGCCTGCGCGGAAACCTGGACGAGGGTGAGCCGCACGGGCTGCCCGGCACCTACCTCAACTCGTTCTACGAGCTGCGGCCCCTGCCGTACGCGGAGGCCGGGTTCGGCTTCCCCGAGTCCGGCCAGACCATCGTCAACGTCACGAACGGCAAGCTCATCCGACTGATGGTCGACGACGAGCCGCTCGACGTGCGCTACGGCGAGGTGCTCGCCCACGAGCGGATCCTCGACATGCGCGCCGGCACCCTGCACCGGTCGCTGCACTGGCGCTCGCCGGCCGGCCGCGAGGTCCGGGTGAACACCACCCGGCTGGTCTCCTTCCGGCAGCGCTCGGTGGCCGCGGTCCGCTACGAGGTGGAGGTGGCCGACGACAAGCCGCTGCGGTTGATCATCCAGTCGGAACTGGTGGCCAACGAGACGTTGCCACCGCAGAGCCGCGACCCGCGCGTCGCCGCCGTGCTGGAGTCGCCGTTGCAGGCGGAGGAGGAGCTGACCACTCCCGCCGGTGGGCTGCTGATCCACCAGACCAAGGTCTCCGGGCTGCGGGTCGCCGCCGCCATGGACCACGAGGTGGCCTCGCCGGCCCGCACATCCGTCGGCTCCGAAGGCTACGAGGACTGGGTCCGTACCACCGTGGCCTGCGTGCTGGAGCCGGGACAGAAGCTCCAGGTGGTCAAGTACCTGACCTACGGCTGGTCCAGTCGGCGTTCCCTGCCGGCGCTGCGCGACCAGGTCGGTGCCGCCCTGGCCGCGGCCAAGCTGGACGGCTGGGACGGGCTGGTCCGTGAGCAGCGGGAGTACCTGGACGAGTTCTGGGACGCCGCCGACGTCGTGGTGGACGGGGATCCGGAGGTGCAGCAGGCGGTCCGGTTCGGCCTGTTCCACGTGCTCCAGGCAGGCGCGCGGGCGGAACGCCGACCCATCTCGGCCAAGGGACTCACCGGCCCCGGGTACGACGGGCACGCCTTCTGGGACACCGAGATGTTCGTCCTGCCGGTGCTGACATACACCCACCCGGCCGCCGTACGGGATGCGCTGTACTGGCGTTTCTCCACTCTGGAGCAGGCCCGGGAACGGGCACGCACCCTCAATCTGGCCGGTGCCGCCTTTCCATGGCGCACCATCGAGGGGCCGGAGTCCTCCGGGTACTGGCCGGCGGGCACCGCGGCGTTCCACATCGCAGCGGGCATCGCCGACGCGCTGCGGCGCTACGTGCTGGCGACCGGCGATCGGCAACTGGAGCGGGAGATCGGGCTGGAACTGCTGGTGGAGACCGCGCGGCTGTGGCGCTCGCTCGGGCACCACGACCGCGCCGGCAACTTCCACGTCGACGGGGTCACCGGTCCCGACGAGTACACCGCCGTCAAGAACGACAACATCTACACGAACCTGATGGCCCAGCGGAACCTGCTGACCGCCGCCGAGGCGGCGTCGCGGTACCGCGACGAGGCGTTCCACCTCCGGGTGACCGACGAGGAGGCCGCCGCGTGGCGGGACGCCGCCGCGGCCATGCACATCCCGTACGACGAGGAGCTGCGCGTCCACCAGCAGGTGGAGGGTTTCACCCGGTTGCAGGAGTGGGACTTCGAGCAGACCCCACCGGACAAGTATCCGTTGCTGTTGCACTATCCGTACTTCGACCTGTACCGCAAGCAGGTGATCAAGCAGGCCGACCTGGAGCTGGCCATGCACTGGCGGGGCGACGCCTTCACCAGCGAGGAGAAGCTGCGCAACTTCCTCTACTACGAGCGCCGTACGGTCCGCGACTCGTCACTGTCGGCCTGCACCCAGGCGGTGCTGGCGGCGGAGGTCGGTTACGCCGATCTGGCGCACAGCTATCTGCGTGAGGCCGCGCTGATGGACCTGCACGACCTGAACGAGAACACCCGGGACGGGGTGCACATGGCATCGCTCGCGGGTGCCTGGATCGCCCTGGTCGCCGGATTCGGCGGCCTGCGGGACCACGACGGGACGCTGTCGTTCGCGCCGAGCCTGTCCAGCCGGCTCAACGCCCTGTCCTTCTCGCTCCAGTGGTGCGGCATGCGGCTGCGGGTCGACGTACGCGGCCACGACACGACGTACGCCCTGCACCACGCCGCTCCGGACGCGGTCATCGAGCTGAGTCACCACGGCAAACCGGTGCGCGTCACCTGCGACGAGCCGGTGACCGTGCCGAATCCGCCGCCGCGTACGGACCTGCCGACGCCGGAGCAGGCGCCCGGTCGGGCACCCCTGCTCCGGCTGCCGGAAAACCCGGCCTGACCCGCTACCGCGTCGTCAGATGGGCTCGCCCTGGGAAGGGCGCCCGGTGGCGTCGTGGGGCGTCCTCGCCCGGGGATCGTCGGCCGAACGCGCCTGGGCCGCGTCGTCCGCCCAGTCCCGTCCGCGCCGGTCGTCCTGTTCCCGCCGGTCACGTTCGGCGGCGGACTGCACGGGCTCGCGCTGGTGATGCGCCATGACGGTCCTCGCGATCTGTCGGCGGCGCCGGTGACGCCGGTCCGTCTCTGGTCACCCGTCGGCTACCCGGCGCCCCCCGGCGCAAACCCACTCGCCGCGTTCCCGGGGCTTGTTGTCGGTCGGGCCGGGTATCCGGGCGGGTGAGACACCTCAGGGGAGGCGAGATGGACGTGCGCGGCGAAGCGGTGACGATCCCGGCGGGCGGGGTCCTGCTCCCGGCGGACCTGCTGGTGCCGGCGGAGCCCGTCGGTGCGGTGCTGTTCGCGCACGGCAGCGGCAGCTCCCGGCACAGCCCGCGCAACGCGACGGTGGCGCACCAGCTCAACGGGGCGGGGCTCGGCACCGTCCTGGTGGATCTACTGACTCCGGCCGAGGACGAACTGGACGCGGTCACCGCCGAGCTGCGCTTCGACATCGGCCTGCTGGCCGACCGTCTCGCCGGGATCGTGGACTGGCTGGCCACCGAGCGGCCGTTCGGGGCGAGCCCGGTAGGTCTCTTCGGCGCGAGCACGGGAGCCGCCGCCGCGCTCGTCGCCGCCGCGCGACGACCTGATCTGGTACGCGCGGTGGTGTCCCGCGGTGGTCGTCCCGACCTGGCCGGCTCCGCGCTGGGCCAGGTGCGCGCCGCCACCCTGCTGCTCGTCGGTGGTCTCGACGAGCAGGTGATCACGCTCAACGAACATGCGCTCGGTCAACTGACGTCCCGATCCGAGCTGCGCGTGATTCCGGGTGCGACGCACCTGTTCGAGGAGCCGGGCACGCTGGACCAGGTCGCCGAGGCGGCAGCCGGTTGGTTCCACGACCACCTGCACCCGCAACCCGCCTCCGCCTGACACACCCTCAGGCGGGCTCGGGATCGGGTCCGGCCGGCGACGTCGATGGTCCGGAGGGCGACGGTCCGGAGGGCGACGATCCCGAGGGGGCGGTCGACGGGCGGGACGGTGCCTTCTTCGATGGCGGCGAGTCGGGAGCCGGTGGGCCGGACGCCGAGTCGGATGCGTCCGCGGCGGCCTGCCGTTGACGCTGGACGCTGTCGACGACCCGCCAGGCGACCGCAACGATCGGAACCGCCACGAAGGCGCCCGCGATGCCGGCGATGAGGGTGCCGGCGGTCACCGCGACCAGGATCACCACCGGATGCAGCCGTACCTGGCGCTTCATCACCAGCGGCTCCAGCAGGTTGCCCTCGATCTGCTGGACGGCGATCACGGCGGCCAGGGTGAGCAGGGCGGTGGTGGGCCCGTTGGCGGCCAGTGCCACCAGCACCGCGACCGCGCCGGCCACGGTGGCACCGACGATCGGCACGAACCCGCCGATGAACGTGATCAACGCCAGCGGGAACGCCAGCGGCACCCTGAGCAGTACCAGCGCCAGGCCGATACCGATGGCGTCGATGGCCGCGATCAGCATGGTGCCCCGGCTGTACGAGCCGAGGGTGTGCCAGCCGGTGCGACCCGCCTCGGCGGCGATGTCCCGATTGGGCCCGGCGGCTCGGCGCAACGTCCAGCGCCACATCTCCCGGCCGTCCTTGAGCAGGAAGAACAGCAGCACCAGGGCGAGCAGGATCGAGCCGACCACCTCGGCCACCGTGCGGGCGCTGGCGACCGGGTCCACCTGCTGCTGGCTGATCGCCTGGCGCAACTGGGCGAGCAGGCTGTCCAGCTGTTGGTCACTGACCGGCAGGGTGGAGGTGACGAAGTCCCGGGTGCGCTCCAGCCCCTGACGCAGTTCCTCGCCCAACTCGCTGAACTGGTCGGCGGTCAGACTCCACACGAGCGCGCCGACGCCGCCCAGGATGCCGAGCAGGAGCAGGACGCTGAGCAGCGCGGCGAGCGCGGCCGGCAGCCGCAGGCGACGCAACGCCAGTTGCACCGGATCGAGCAGCGCGGCGAGGAAGAGGGTCGCGGCCACGGCGATGGCCAGCGGGGTGACCAGCAGCGTGATCCGGGCCAGCAGGTAGAGCCCGGCGGAGATCACTACCAGGCAGGCGCTCCACACCACCGCGGATCGCACCAGCCAGGGCAGGGCGGCCCAGGTCTGGCGCGGTCCGGCGCCCCGCACCGCCGTCTTGTCGGGCTGGTTCCCGTCATCGCTTGCGACCACGTCGGCCCTCCTCAGTGTCCGGCGTGGTCGGTACCCGGTCGACGTCCTTCCGACACTAGTTGCCGGCGACCGGCCCGGAGGGTGTTCGGCTCGCGAGACCCGACTCAGTACGCGGCGACCGGTGCCCGGCCGACGACCGCCGGGATCTCCCGGGTCTGCTCGGCGGCGCCGGGTGTGGTCAGCGGCAGGACCGACTCGCGCTCCTCCACCACCGGCACCAGTGCGGCGGCCGCTTCCTCGCGCAGACTGCGGGCCGCCGCGGCGGCGAGTTCCGCGGCCCGCCAGGTGGCCTGCTCCCGTTCCCGGGCCGCCCGCTGCCGGGCGAGGAGGTGGTCGCGTACCGCCCGGCGCAGCATCAACTCCTGCTCCACCGGGTGCAACCGGGGATCCCAGCCGCGATGCGCGAAGACGTCGCTGAGCTGCTCCACTGACAGCTCCCGCCGCCAGTACGCGTCCAGGGCGGCCCGGTGCAGCCAGCGCTCCCGGTCGGCGTACTCGGCGGGGTGCGGGCGGTCTGCGGCAACGGCATGCCGGCGGCGCGGGAGAGCCGGCGTACGTCCGCCTCGGCCGCCTCGTACGACCGCCACGCCTGCTCGGTCTCGTCCTGTGCGGCGAGCCACTCGTCGCGCCGGTGCCGTGCCGTGGCGTCGGCCCGGTCCGCCGCGATCGTGACCTCCTCGGCCCAGCGCTCCTGGTCACGTCGGTGCTCGGCGTGGTCTGGCCGGCTCGGCAGGGCGGCCTCGCGGATGCGGACGCCGGCGTCGAAGCGGAAGAGTCGGGGTCGTAGCAGCAGGCCGGTGACGGCGAGGGTCACCACGCCGAGCAGGCCCAGCCAGATGGCCGCGGCCCGGGGCGCGTCGAGCAGAACGGAGGACAGGGCGGTACGCATCATCAACACCTCGCGGTCGGGATGAGTCGTCGACTGTGGTGGACGCGGGTCGTGACGGCGGGGTAGGTGCCCGGGACGCGGCTGATGCCGTTGCAGGCCGGCCGGATCGGGCTCGCCGGGATGGTCCCGGCATCACCATGGCAGTGACGCGGTGAGTCGGCTGGTCGCCTGGGTCCGCTAGGCGTCTGGCCAGCGCGGCGGCGTCACCTGCTCGATCGGTCGGCCGGACCGCCGTCGGTCAGCCGGTGGGTGGGCCGCGTCGGGTCGATTCGCCCGCGCGGACGGCGGGCACCGGGGCGACGCGGTGACCGGCCTGGACGGCGGCAGCCGATGTGCCGTCGGTGCCTGCGGGCCCGACCGGAGCACTGGTGGCCGGCTCCGCCGCTGGCCGGCGTCGACCGCCCGCTCGGGCCCGACGGTGGGCCGGACCGCCACGGCGGTGGGCGGTGCGCCGAGGGTGACGGTGGCGCTCGGTGGTGAAACAGCGGTGGACCGGGTCGGCGGATCGGCCGCGACGGCCCCGCCGAGACCGACGGCGAGCACCAGTGACGCCAGCGCCAGTCGGGTCAGCTCGCGCAGTGCGCACAGCGTCGCCGGCCACAGTGGACGGGCGAACGCGGGAGACGGCACGGAACCCAACCTATCCCGCCTTCGGCGGGACCGCAGCGCCGCGATCGTTCGGGGTGGGTGAAGCGCGCCACGTCGTCCGACCAGATGTCCGTCGACTCATCCCTCGGCGGTGCCGGTGACCTGTTCCTTGGTGAAGAGGGCCAGCAGATCACCGACCTCGTGGTCGGCCTCCGCCGGGTGCCGGAACCGTCCGGCGGGGTTCAGGGTGTACTCGTTGCGCCGACCCACCCGGGTGCGATGCAGGTAGCCGCCGGCCTCCAGGTCGGCGACGATCGCTTGGGCGGCACGTTCCGTGACGCCGACCTCGGTCGCGACGTCCCGTAGCCGGGCGGTGGGGTTACGGGCGATGGCGAGCAGGACGTGCGCGTGGTTCGTGAGAAACGTCCAGTTTCGCGCGTTTTCCCGTCCGTCAGTGCTCGCCATGTCCGCCATCGTATGACCTGCCGTTCGGCTACTTCGGCTCGCGCCGTCGCCGACGCCGGCCCGGCCGAGCGCAAGCGTCGACTGATGCATGAAATACATATCACGTATAGCTTGACGTGCGTTAGGTCGCGTGTGACCGTGATGGCAGCCCGTGACCAGCGTCGGCCGGGATGACCAGGCATTCCTCCCAGAGACGAGGTGCAGCCGGATGAGTCGACCCGGAACGCTCGGTCCGCAACCCGGTCCGGACCGCGAGGTGCTCAGCGCGGATCATCCCGGTGCCCCGCAGCGGGCCCTCGCCGAACTGCTCGCCGGCAACCGTCGATTCGTCACCGACGCGCTGCGGCATCCCAACCAGAACGCCGGGCGTCGGGCCGCCGTCGCGACCGAGCAGCATCCCTTCGCGGTGATCGTCGGCTGTTCCGACTCCCGGCTCGCCGCCGAGATCATCTTCGATCGCGGGCTGGGTGACCTCTTCGTGGTCCGTACCGCCGGGCACACCGTCGGGCCGGAGGTGCTGGGCAGCGTGGAGTACGCGGTGGCCGTGCTGCGTACGCCGCTGGTGGTGGTGCTGGGCCACGACTCGTGCGGCGCCGTCCAGGCGGCCCGCGAGGCACTGGCCACCGACACCACGCCCCCCGGGCATCTGGGCGCCGTGGTCGACGCGGTGGTGCCGAGCCTGCGCCGAGCACAGGACGCCGGGGTGCACGAGCTGGACGAGATCGTCGACATCCACATCGCGCGTACCGTCGAGACGATGCTGGACTCCTCGGCGACCCTCGCGGCGGAGGTGGCCGCCGGGCGATGCGCGGTGGTCGGCATGTCCTACCGGCTGGCCGCCGGTGAGGTGCGGGCGGTGGCCGCGGAACCCGCCGAACTGACCGGCGCGATGGCGACCGCGCCCTGATCCGCGACCGACGACGACGTCCTGAACGACGAGGGCCGTCCCACCACGGTTGGTGGGACGGCCCTCGGCGCGTCGTGTCGGGCGATCAGAGCAGTGACACGTGCACGTGGTCGGTGTGGTTGGACGGTCCGCTGTAGGAACTCCAGCGCTCCGTCGCCGCGAACCAGATCTGCCGGTTCCAGATCACGTAGTAGACGCCCAGCCGGTCGGCGTTGCGGACCAGGAAGGCCGCCAGGTTGTTGCCGTAGATCCGGGTGTCGTTGTTGTGCCACGGGCTGAAGCCGCTGTTCTGCAACGACCAGTCGCAGGCCCGGCCCTTGGGGTGCTCGAACTTGTCACCCGGTCGGAAGCAGCCGACGAACCGGTTGAACCCGGCCCGCTTGACCTCCTTGTACATGTGCAGCGTCCGGGGCGTGATGCAGCCCGACGTGGTGGGGTCGTTCTGGCTGCACGACTCGGGCTTCCAGCCGCCGTCCGAGGACCGGTTCGGCCCGATCCGGGCCACCGGCGAGGTGGCGTCCACCAGTCCGCCGGTCAGGCCGACACCGCCGACCAGCCGGAGGGACTTCTCCGCCTCGCTCTTCTTGCGCGCCATGTCGTTGGTCAGCTTCTTCTGCTCGCGCACCTCGGCGTCGAGCGCGAGCTTGGCCTGCTCGGCACGGAGCTTGATCGCGTTGACCTCGCCCAGCTTCTTGTCGTTCACCAGGTTCAGCTCGTCAAGCGCGGAGGCCCGGTTGATGAACGAGTCCGGTGCGCTGCTCTGCAACAACATGGCGATCGCGCCGACCCGGCCGGTCCGGTAGGACTGGGTGGCGATCTGGGCGACCTGCGGGGAGAGCGCGTCCAGGTCGGCCTGAGCGGAGCGGACCTCGACCGCCAGTCGGAGCTGGCGCTTCTTGGACTTCTCCAGCTTGGCCTTGGCCTTGGAGTAGTCCCGGGTGGTCGCCTCGATCAGATCGTTGAGCATCGGCGGGTCGTCGTCGTGCTCCGCCGGTTTGGGGTCGTTCGGCGCGGCCGTGGCCGGCATCGGACCGGCGAACACGGCGAACGCGGCGAGCACGGCCACCACGGGTGTCAACCAGCGGCGTAGGGGTGCCGTCACTGTTTTCCCTTCCATCGACCGCCGACCGGGTTAGCTGACGGGTTCGGGACGGAAGTGGCCCCTACCGCTTTCGCGGATTCACCCCACCTACCTGGGTCCCCGGCTCGCCCGAGGGCGATTGGGCGGTGGCACCGCAGGCGCCGCTGCGCGCCTTCGGCGGTGACCGGCAGTGAGGTTACCCGACAGTCTATCTGTGCTTCTACGCCCCGAACCCGACGAGATGCGTCATTTCGTAATCGCTTTGAGTGACCAGCGACACGGTTTCGAGCCGCATCGGCAGGGGCGGTCACGTTGAGGAGTGTCACCATGTGGTGTCCGTGCTCCTGTCCGGGTCGGGCCACCCCGAGGGGGTGGCGGGGGACGTGTTGCGGGTGGGTGGGGTGCTCAGCGCGCGGAGCGCCTCGGCCCGGTCCGTCGCCGGCCGGGGGACCAGGGGGGTGGGTTCACCCGTGTGGGCGCCGGCCTCGCCGCGTCCGGCGGTCGTGACGACCGCCGCCAGCGCCGTGGTCAGCGGTACCGCGGCGATCAGCCCGAGCGTGGCCACCACGCTTCGGACGATCTCCGTGGTGAGGAACTCGCTGGTCAGGATCTGGCCCAGCGCGCGGGAGTCCGCGGTCAGCAGGAGCAGCAGTGGCAGCGAGGCGCCGGCGTACGCCAGCACGATGGTGTTCACCACCGAGGCGATGTGGGCCCGCCCGACCCGGGTGGCCGAGCGGTACAGCTCCCGACGGGAGAGGTTCGGGTTGGCGTGACGCAGCTCGTTGACCGCGGCGGCCTGGGTGACCGTGACGTCGTCGAGCACGCCCAGCGAGCCGATGATGATGCCGGCGAGCAGCAGGCCGTGCAGGTCGACGTCGGCGCGGAACATGGACAGGGTGGTGGCGTCCTCGCTGCCGAATCCGGTCAGGTGGGTGGCCCCGGTGGCGGCCAGCCCGAGCAGGCCGGTGAGGACCAGACTGGCGAGCGTGCCGAGTACGGCCACCGAGGTCTGCGCGGAGATGCCGTGGGTCAGGTACAGCACCACGAACATGATCAACGAGGCGCCGACGATGGCGACCGCGAGCGGCGGCCGGCCGGCGCTGATGCCGGGCAGCACGAAGGTCAGCAGGATCGCGAAGCTGGCCGCCAGGCCACCCAGCGCCGCCAGGCCCCGTAGCCGCCCGAAGGCGACGATGGCGGCGGCGAAGAGCACGGCCAGCCACACCAGCGGCTTGCCGCGCTGGTGTTCGGCGATGTTGTAGGTGCTGACCGACGGGTCCTCCGGGTCGATCAGCGAGACCAGGATGATGTCGTCGCCGACGTCGATGCGGGGTGCTCCCGGCCCGGTCGGGATGGGCGTCTGCACCTCCTGGCCGGCGTCCGGGCCGGTCTGCACCCGCACGGTGACCGTGCCGCAGGGGCCCGCCGCGGTCGTCGGTGTGCCCTCGGGCACCACCGGGTTGGGCGGGCAGGGCTCGCTCACCACCCGGGTGACCGTGCCGTGGTAGCGGGGGGTGTCGTCGGTGGCCTCGGGACGTGGGGCGTCCCGGGGCCAGAGCACGATCGCGGCGACCAGGGTGGCGAGGAAGAGGGGGACCACCGTCACGACGAGGATCCGCCGCACCCGGGGCGGGGTGGGCGGAGCGGAACGGGTGTGGTCGGCGCCCATTCAGTGTCTCCCAACGATTTCAGGGCTGAGTACGTGTCGATGGGCGAGACGGTTCACTGCCGCCGGACGACCGTGTCGAAGGGCAGCCCGAATGGCCGGAAGGTGGCGGGGTGGCTGCGTACCGTGAGCTGTGGAGGGGTTCGCGACGGCGGCGGGGGTAGGGGCGGGTGCCCGCCGGCGACCTCGGGCCGCGCGGCACGGATTTCGGCTGGCCATCGTGTGCGAATGGTAACCAGCCCGACCTCCCGACGCCGTTCGCGAGGGTATGTCGGCGGGTCGGGTCAGCCGCGCTTCATGAGCCGGCCCACGGCGGCCATCATCTCGGTCGCCATCTCGTCGGCGCGCCCCTCGGCGGCACCTTCGTGCATGCAGTGCCGGGCGTGCCCGTCGAGCAGACCGAGGGCGACCTTGTCCAGCGCGGCCTGGATGGCGGAGATCTGGGTGAGCACGTCGATGCAGTAGCGATCGTCGTCGACCATCTTCTCGATGCCGCGCACCTGGCCCTCGACGCGGCGCAGCCGGGCCAGGAGTTGGTCCTTGCTGGCGGTGTAACCACGGATCGGCGCGGGTGTGCTCATGCCGACAAGAATAGCCTACCCCCAGGGGGTATGGTACGGTCGTTTCCACGGATACCCCCGGTGGGTATCGGGTGGGTTCTCGGCCCACCCTGGTGAGCTGGTGAGGAGAGTTCCATGGTCAGCACGACGTACCAGGTGCAGGGCATGACCTGCGGGCACTGCGTCAACGCGGTCAGCACCGAGATTGGTGCGATCGAGGGAGTCAGCGACGTCCAGGTGGACCTGGCCACCGGTCAGGTGATCGTCACCAGTGACCAACCGCTCTCCGGTGACGCGGTGCGTGCCGCGGTGGACGAGGCCGGATACGAGCTGGTCGGCGCCTGAGCCGGCCGGCAGGCGGAAACCGAGGAGTCGAGCATGAACACGGCGACGAGGCTGAGCGGTTTCGTGCTCGGCCTGGCGGCGGTCTTCGGCGCGGCGTACGGGGTGGGGCAGCTGGCCGGCCCGGTGAACGTGCTCGCCGCCGACCACGACAGCGAGGGTGCCGGTCACGGGGTTGACGTCCGCGCCGAGGGCGACACCGGCCGAGCGGCGGGGCCGGTCGGGCACGGGGAAGGGGAGGCTGGGCACCTGCCCGGCGGTTTGCTCGTCTCCGACCGTGGCTACACCCTGGTGCCGGTCGACGCCCCGCCGGGTGAATTCGCGTTCCGGATCACCGGGCCCGACGGCCGTCCCGTGACCGGATACGACTTCAGCCACGACGAACGGATGCACCTCATCGTGGCCCGCCGCGACCTGTCCGGCTTCCGGCACGTCCATCCGGAGCTGGCCGCAGACGGCACCTGGCGGATCGCCTCGCCGCTGGATTCCCCGGGGGTGTGGCGGGCCTTCGCGGACTTCACCCCGACCGGTGGCGCACCCCTGACGCTCGGCGTCGACGTGACCGTCCCCGGCGCGCTGACCGAGCGAGGACTGCCCGCTCCGGCGAGCAGCGCCACCGTCGACGGTTACACGATCACCCTCGCCGGCACCCCACGGCCCGGGCACTCCACCACGCTGACGTTGACCGTCAACCGCGACGGCGCGCCGGTGACCGATCTGGAGCCGTACCTCGGCGCGTACGGTCACCTGGTCGCGCTGCGCCGGGGCGACCTCGCCTACCTGCACGTACACCCCGAGGGTGCCCCGGGCGACGGGCGGACCGCCCCCGGACCGCAGGTCAGCTTCGCCACCGAGTTCCCCTCGGCCGGCACGTACCGGCTCTACCTCGACTTCCGTCACCGGGGCGTGGTGCGTACCGCCGAGTTCACCGTGCGGGTCGGTGACCCGGGCGCTGCCGCCGCGCCGGCCGACGAGCACGCCACCCCCGGCACCGAGGACGGGCACGGCAGCCCCGGGCACGGGCACGACTGACGGGACCAACCATGAGCACGAGCCGACCCCTGACCACCGCGCCGCACCTGATCGAGCTGGCCATCGGCGGGATGACCTGCGCGTCCTGCGCCGCCCGGATCGAGAAGAAGCTCAACCGGATGGACGGCGTGCGGGCCACCGTCAACTACGCCACCGAGAAGGCGACGGTCTCCTACGCCGATCCGGTCACCCCGGACGACCTGGTCGCCACGGTCGAGAAGACCGGCTACCAGGCCAGCCTGCCGCCACCGCCCACCCCGGCCGGGCCGGCAGCCGCCGAACCGGTGGACCCGCTGCCCGCCCTGCGTACCCGGTTGTGGGTCTCGGTGGCGCTGAGCGTCCCGGTGATCGCGCTGGCCATGGTGCCGGCCTGGCAGTTCACCTACTGGCAGTGGCTGTCGCTGACCCTGGCCGCCCCGGTGGTGGTCTACGGCGGGCTGCCCTTCCACCGGGCCGCGCTGGTCAACCTGCGGCACGGCGCCGCGACCATGGACACCCTGGTGTCGCTGGGCACGCTGGCCGCCCTGGGCTGGTCGGTGTGGGCACTGTTCCTCGGCACCGCCGGCACCCCGGGAATGACCCACCCGTTCAGTTTCGACATCGGCCGCACCGACGGCTCCGGCAACATCTATCTGGAGGCGGCCGCCGGGGTGACCACCTTCATCCTCGCCGGCCGCTACTTCGAGGCGCGGGCGAAGCGCACCGCCGGGGCGGCCCTGCGGGCCCTGCTGGAACTGGGCGCCCGGGACGTGTCCGTGCTGCGTGACGGGGTGGAGACCCGGATCCCGGTCGACCAGCTCGCGGTGGGCGACCGCTTCGTGGTGCGGCCCGGCGAGAAGATCGCCACCGACGGGACGGTGGAGGAGGGTTCCTCGGCGGTCGACGCCAGCCTGGTCACCGGTGAGTCGGTGCCCGTCGAGGTGGGCACGGGCGACGCGGTGATCGGCGGCTGCGTCAACGCCGGTGGGCGACTGGTGGTCACCGCGACCCGGGTCGGTGCCGACACCCAACTCGCCCAGATGGCCCGCCTGGTCGAGCAGGCGCAGAGCGGCAAGGCCGCCGCCCAGCGGCTCGCCGACCGCATCTCCGGGGTCTTCGTGCCGATCGTGATCGCGCTGGCCGCCGGCACGCTCGGCTGGTGGCTGGGTGCCGGTGCCGGACCGGCCGCCGCGTTCACCGCCGCCGTGGCTGTGCTGATCATCGCCTGTCCGTGCGCCCTTGGCCTGGCCACACCGACCGCGTTGCTGGTCGGCACCGGCCGTGGCGCACAGCTCGGCGTCCTGATCAAGGGGCCCGAGGCGCTGGAGTCCACCCGGCGGGTGGACACCGTGGTGCTCGACAAGACCGGCACCGTGACCACCGGCCGGATGAGTCTGCTCGCGGTGACCCCCGCCGACGGGGAGCGACGCGACGAGGTGCTGCGGTTGGCCGCCGCCCTGGAGAGCGGCTCGGAGCACCCGGTCGCCCGGGCGGTGGTGGCCGGCGCCGCCGAGGTCGGCGCGCTGCCGCCGGTCATCGACTTCGCCAACGTGGCCGGGTTGGGCGTCACCGGCACCGTGGACGGCCGTCAGGTGCTGCTCGGCCGGGGCCGGCTGTTGCGCGAGCGGGGTCTGGTCGTACCGGACGACCTTGCCCGGGCAGCGACCGACGCGGAGGCGGTGGGGCGCACGGCGGTGCTGGTGGGCTGGGACGGCCGGGCCCGGGGCCTGCTCGCCGTCGCCGACCAGGTGAAGCCGACCAGCCGGGAGGCGGTGCGGCGGTTGCGCGCACTCGGCCTGAAACCGGTGCTGCTCACCGGCGACAATGCCACGGTCGCCCGGGCGGTGGCCGCCGAGGTGGGCGTCGACGAGGTGATCGCGGAGGTGCTGCCGACGGAGAAGGTCGAGGTGGTCGCCCGGTTGCAGGGCGAGGGCCGGGTGGTCGCGATGGTCGGCGACGGGGTCAACGACGCCGCCGCGCTGGCTCGGGCGGACCTCGGCCTGGCGATGGGCACCGGCACCGACGTGGCGATCGAGGCGTCCGACCTGACTCTCGTCCGGGACGACCTGCTGGCCGCGGTGGACGCCATCCGGCTGGCCCGCAGCACCCTCGCCACCATCAAGGGCAACCTGTTCTGGGCGTTCGCCTACAACGTGGCGGCCCTGCCGCTGGCCGCCGCCGGGCTGCTCAACCCGATGATCGCGGGGGCGGCGATGGCGTTCTCGTCGGTGTTCGTGGTGGCCAACAGCCTCAGGCTGCGCCGGTTCCGCCCGGTTTCCTGAATTCCGGTTGGTCGCCGCCGGGCTGGGTACCTGAGTGGACGTAGCGGCAAAAACCTCCGGGAGGCTGACATGGGCGTCGAGGACAAGTTCGACAACACCGCCGAGAACACCGGTGGCAAGATCAAGGAAGGCGTGGGTCGCGCCACCGACGACGAGCGTCTGGAGGCCGAGGGCCGTAGCGACCAGATGAGCGCCAACCTCAAGCAGGCCGGCGAGAAGATCAAGGACGCGTTCCGTAAGTAGTACTCGACATTGACGCCGGGTCGGCCTACGCCGGCCCGGCGTTCGCCTGTGCTCAGGCGCCCAGCGGTCGACCAGCGGTGAGTCGGAGGGTGAACCCCTCGGCGTCGCGATGGTAGGTGACGTGGTTGCAGGACTGGTGGGTGATCCACAGGCCCAACCCGCCCGGCGTCCCGTTGGCCGACGGCAGCAGCCCGGCGTACGGATCCTGTGGCCCGCTACCGGCATCGCTGACGGTGGCCACGATCCGGTCCGCGCCCACCCACACCCGGAACCGGACCGGGGGACGGCCGTGCCGCAGCCCGTTGGTGACGGTTTCGCTGACCGCGACGACGAAGTCGTCGAACTCGTCGTCCGGTAACCCGCCCTGGCCGACCTGGTGCACGGCCGCGCGAGCCTGCGCCGCAGTCGGGCCGAGCAGATCGACGAGGGGCGGGGCCGCCTGGATCGGGTCGGGTGGCATCGGGCGAACCTGGCGTAGGAACGTCTCCGGGGCGACGTAGTCGCCACTCGGCACGTGCCGCCCGTCGGCGGTGGCGAAGCACGGGTGGGTGGCGGCGACGTCGGCCAGCACGCCGGGTGCGGTGGTCCGGGTGTCGTACGCGCACATGCTCCACAACGGCCAGTCGTCGTACGCGCGGTTGATCGCCGACTCGTACCGGGCCCACCAGTCCCAGGTGGGGCCGAGACCGAGCGACGGCACCTCGCCGATGATCCGGATCTGGGTGGCGCCGTCGGCGACCAGATCGGCGAGGAGCTGGCGGTACATCCGGATGGCGGCGGTGGGCCGGCCGTAGACGTCACCGCCGGACAGGAACTCGACCTTCGTGTCGGCGGGCAACGCGGCGCGGACCAGGTTGCCGGTGCGTTCGCCGAGCGCGACAAAGGTGGGCTCGTTCGCCTCGACGCCGCCGACCAGGAACGGCACCACGACGGCGAGCAGTTCCTCGTCGGAGCCGTAACAGACAGCCTCGTGGAAATAGCCGGTGCGTCCGGCGGCCGCGCCGGTCCTCACCGGGCCACCTCCACCCGCACGTCGGGCAGGTCCAACAGGGCGGCGAGCCGGGCCACCCCGGGGCGGGCGGCCCGCAGCACGACGGTCGCGTGTCGGTCCCTGGCGTACTCGCTCAGGTGGATGAGCGCCCGGTGGTCGAGGAAGCGGAGCCCGTGGGCGTCCAGCACCAGTTCGTCCTCGACGGGTCGCAGATCCGCGCGGTCGAGGGCGGTGCGGAACAGGTCGTGGTTGGACGGGTCCAGCTCACCGGCGAGAGCGGTCTGTCCCTGGCGCAGCGGTACGGCGTACAACCGGAACAGCAGCTGGCCGAGGTTGTGTTCCGGGTGCAGGCAGGCCAACTCGGCGACCGCCGGCTCACCCAGCCGTGAGCGGTCGTAGGCGCACATGGCCCGGAACGCCTCGGTGCGCATCATCTCGTTCACCCGCTGCTCGTAACGGGCGAACGCGTCGCGTTGAGCGGGGGTACGGACCAGCTCGGTGGCGTCGGCGGCCACCCGCAGGCCGGTGTATCCGTCGGCCACCGCCTCCTGGGTGGCGCTGCGGTAGGCCGTCACCTGACTCGCCGGATCGATCGTCGCCGTGCTGCCGTACGCGCCGTCGAGGGAGCGGACCTGGGCGGCACCCGACAGCAGTGCGTCGGCGAAATCCCGGGTACCGAGCAACTGGTCCCGGACCGGCTCGGCGGGACCGGAGACGACGAACCACACCCGCTCGCCGGCCGCCAACCCGGCGCGGAGGAACTCCACGGCGTGGGTCATGAACCCGGCCGGGTCGTCGTAGGCCCAGCACAGGTGCCGGTACCGCGGCTGGTCAGTCAGCACGGCACTCCGCTCGCTCACGTGAGGTGCCCCATCAGTGCATTCTACGGCGTCGTCCGAGGCGGGCCCCAGATGCAGGTCCTGCGGTTGTCGTCCCGGCCGGGAACCAACCGACGGTTTCGACCGACCAATACGGCGATGACAGCCGTGACCGACGACATCAGCGGATATGCGCTTGCCGCAGGCCGGGGCGACCACGCCGCCGCGGCGGCTTTCGTGCGGGCCACGCAGCACGACGTACGGCGGTTCCTGTCCCACCTGCCCGGCGTCCGGGAGGTCGACGACCTGGTCCAGGAGACGTACCTGCGGGCCTGGCGGGCACTGCCGTCGTTCGCGGGTCGGTCGACGGCACGGACCTGGCTGCTGGCCATCGCCCGCCGGGTCGCGGTGGACCAGGTACGCGCCGCCACCTGCCGGCCACGGACCGCCAACCTCGGCGACTGGCAGGCGGCCGCCGAGAGCACGCCGACCGGAGTACGCGCCGGGGTGGACGAGCAGGTGGTGCTGCATCGGCTGCTCGACGGCCTCGCGCCCGAGCGTCGGGAGGCGTTCGTGGCGACCCAACTGCTCGGCCTGTCGTACGCCGAGGCCGCGAAGGTGTGTGACGTGCCGGTCGGCACCATCCGGTCCCGCGTGGCCCGGGCCCGGGAGGACCTGGTCGCGGCGATCCGGCCGGTCGAGCAGCCGACCGACCGCCCTGGTGCCGCCGGCTGAGCCATCTGTCGTCAGGCGACCCGCCGCTGGTCACGGTCGCCGTCGCCCCGGCCGGCGCCGCTACCGGCCCGGGCCGGCCCGTGGTGCGCCTGAGCCGAGTATGGCGGCAGCAGCCGCAGCGGCGCGGGCTCGTCGACCTCGTCGAGGCGTAGCCGCCAGCGGGACCGTTCCGGTTGGTGTCGGTCGCCCGGTTCGCCGGGCTGGCGGGAGCTACGCGCCAGCAGCACCGTGAACAGGTAGCCGACCACCAGAAAGCCGTGGCTCACCAGCCGTTCCACCGCGACCTGCGAGGCGACGAGGTCGTTGACCGACAGCAGCACCAGGGTCACCACGAAGGCACCGAGCATCGGCAGCAGCCCCGACGGCGAGGTGCGGCGCAACGCGACGAAGAGGAACCCCGCGCCCACCGCGACGTTCCAGGCGGCGGACTCGTGCCACAGGTGCTGGCCGTTGGCGTGCAGGTGCGCGGCGACCTCGGCCCGGCCGATCTGCGCCAGCCCGAGCACCAGTTGCACGGCACCGAGCAGACCCAGCGCGGCGCGCAGCGCGTTGACCAGGGTGAGTCGCCCACCAGCCGCCGGCCACAGGCGTCCCGGCACCCCGGTGGGGGTGAGCGTACGCCGGCCTCGCCGTGGCGGCGGCGCGGCGGCAAGGATCGCCTCGGTCAGATCCGGCTGTGCGGTCACCACCCGGGTACGTGCCCGGCGGGTCACCCTCGCCGCCGAGTCCAGCCAGGTCCGGCAACCGGCGCACGTCTCCAGGTGCTCGCCGACCCTGCGCTGCTCGTCCGCCGTGACCTCACCGTCCAACTGCGCCGACAGAATCTCCCGCCACTGCTCACACCGCATGTACCAATAGTCGCTCCCCGGGCCGGCATGGTTCCCGGCCGGGACCGACGGAACCGGCCGACGCCGAGGTCAGCGCCGCCCAGGTGCCGCTCGGTGTGGCGCGAGGTCGTTCGTCGACGTCACCGACCGGGCAGACTGCCGAGCAGCACGGCCCGCGTCGACCGGTGGGTGAGGCCCTCGGCGACGCTGCCGAGCAAGCGGTCGCCGATCCCGTGTCCGTGTCGGCCGACCACCAGCAGGTCCACCTCTCGGTCGTCGGCGACCGTGAGCAGGGCGTCGACGGGATGGCCGGTGACGATCGCGGTGGTGGGCCGGGGCAGCCCTTCCGGCAGCCCGGCGGCCCGTTCATCGATCATGCGACGGGCCCGCTCGTGCTCCCGCCGGGACTCGGCGTCGGACAGGTCGGGGCTGGTGACGGTGACCAGGACGAGTTCACTCGTGCTCCCGGTGAGGGTGCGGGCGATGGCCCGCAGCGCCCGGTCGGAGTGCTCGGAACCGTCCACGCCCACCAGCACCCGCAGCCCGGTGCCGACCGCCTCGGACGGTCGGTGGCGTACGTCGACCATCTGCGGACGGGCCCGGCCCCGCTCGACGGCGATCGGCACGAACAGCGGCCCGAGCAGCGCGCCCACCAGATACCAGAGCGGGCTGCGGTGCCCGCCACGAGTGACGAAGAGCGCCGCCGTGCCCAGACCGACGGCCAGCCACAACACCGCCACCAGTGCCAGATACCACCACTCAGACACAGGGCACCTCGCCGACGATTCGGGGCGTGGACGCGGTCAAAACGAGTGCCGCCATGCCCAGGACTACCCCACCAGCCCGGGGGTAAGCGCACGGTTCGTCCGTCGTGAGGAGGTTGCCGGGGTGCCGCGTCCGTTCGTCAACTGGTCCGGCAGTCTCACCTTCACCCCGTCCGGCTACGCCGAGCCGGCCGACGAGGACGAGGTACGGGAACTGGTGTTGCGGGCCCGTGAGTCGGGCGACACGCTGCGCCCGGTCGGCTCGGGCCACTCGTCGAGCCCGCTGGTACGTACCGACGGCACCCTGGTCAGCCTGCACCGGATGGTCGGTGTGATCGACAAGGCCGGCGACCAGGCCACGGTCCGGGGCGGTAGTCGGCTCAAGGAGCTGGGTGAGGGCCTCTACAAGGCCGGGCTGGCGATGGAGAACCTCGGCGACGTGGACTACCAGTCCATCGCGGGCGCCACCGCCACCGGTACCCACGGCACCGGCCTCGGCTTCGGCAACCTCTCCACCCAGGTGGCGGAGGTACGCCTCGTCACGGGCACCGGCGAGGTGCTGGACGTCTCCGCGACCAGCAACAGCGAACTGCTGCCCGCCGCCCGGCTCTCCCTCGGCGTACTGGGCGTGGTGACCCAGCTCACCCTCGACCTGGAGCCCAGCTACGAGTTGCGCCGACGGTCCTGGTGTGCCCCGATCGAGTGGACCCTCGACCACCTGGCCGAGTTGCAGCACACCAACCGCAACATCGACTTCTACTGGTACCCGCGCAGCGACCTGACCCAGATCCGCACCATGAACCGGGTCGACGGGGTGGCCGCGCGGTCGACGTGGGCGGCCCGTCGGGTGCCGGAGTGGAACGGGTGGCAGGAGCCCAGGGAACTGGAGGTCGGGCCGACCCACGACACCATCCCGCAGCACCGGGATCTGCGCTTCGAGGAGATCGAGTACATGCTCCCGTCGGAGGCGTTCCCGGCCTGCTTCGCGGAAGTCCGGCGACGGATCCTGAACCGACACCGGCGCACCGCCGGCTGGCGGGTGCTGGTCCGCAGCATCGCCGCCGACGACATCTGGCTCAGCAACGCGTACGGTCGCACCACCACCACCATCGCCTGCCTGCACAACGCCGCACTGCCGTACGAGGAGTACTTCCGGGACATGGAGGACGTCTTCCGGCAGTACGGCGGACGACCCCACTGGGGCAAGAAGCACTGGATGACCGCTGACGACCTGCGCCCACTCTTCCCCCGATGGGACGACTTCCAGGTGGCCCGGCGCCGCCTCGACCCGGACGGGGTGTTCCTCACCCCGGACCTGGCCCGACTGCTGGAGGAGGCGTGATGTCCCAGGTGTGGGCGGTGCCGGGCGGCCACGTGCCGTTCGGCGGCACCGGCGGCGAGCCGCAGTTCACCAGCTTCGACAAGTTGTGCGTGCTGAACACCACCGACGAGGTGGCGGAGGTGAGGCTGCATTTCTACTACGAGGACGCCGAACCGGTCGGGCCGTACCGGTTCGCTGTCGGTGCCCGACGGATCCGGCACGTACGGATCAACGATCTGATCGACCCGGAAGCCGTCCGCCTCGACCGCCCGTACGGCTGCGTGCTCAGCTCACCGGTGCCGGTGGTGGTGCAGTTCCTTCGACAGGACACCCGCTTGCCGGGCACGGTGGCCCTCACCGGAACCATGGCCCATCCCGTCGGCTGACTCGATGAGCAGCCTGCGGGGACGCGTCGCGGCCGTCAGCAGAGGCAGCTACGGCCGGCTGCGGCAGCACCTGCTGCTGGCCTTCCAGGGCGGTCTGGCCGCGTCACTGGCCTGGGTGGTCGCCGAGCAGGTGCTCGGCAACCCGGACCCGACCTTCGCCCCGATCGCCGCGGTGGCTGTCATCGCCACCTCGATCGGCCGGCGGGCCCGGCGGGCCGTCGAACTGATCGTCGGCGTGATCGTCGGGGTCCTGATCGGCGATCTGCTGGTGGGGACGGTCGGCACCGGCGCCTGGCAGACGTTCGTGATCGTGTTCGGTGCGCTGCTCGTCGCGGTGGCGGTACGCGGCACCGGTGCCCTGGTGACCCAGGCCGGCGGCGCGGCGGCACTGATCGCCACCCTCGCACCGGGCACGCCCGACATCGTCCTGCCCCGGACGGTGAACGCCCTGGTCGGCGGCGCGACCGGGCTGCTGGTGGTGCTGGTCCTCGTCCCGATGAACCCGACCCGCAGCGTGCGCCGGATAGCCGGGCCGGCGCTTGACACCTTCGCGCGGCAGTTGACGTCGGCCGCGGATGCGCTGGCCCGAGGGGACGCGCGCCGAGCGCGACAGGTACTGGACGAGATGCGGTCCGCCGAGGGGCAACTGCGGGAGGTCGGTGACGTGGTGACCGCGGCCGAGGAGGTGGTCCGCTTCTCCCCGCTGCGGTGGCGGCGGCGACGAGCGCTGGCCGCGTACGGCGCCGGGGCCGAGCACCTGGACCGGGCGTTCCGCAACAGCCGGACGATGGTCCGACGCATTCTCACCGCGCTGCGTGACCACGAACCGGTGCCGGCCGGCCTGTCCAACGCCGTCCAGCAGGTGGGGCAGGGCGTGCGCCTGATGCACGAGGAGTTCCTGTCGATGCGGGAGCCGGTGCGGACGCGGGAGCGGGTGCTGCGGGCCGTCCACGACGCCGGTGAAGCCTGCCGCCAGGAGATCGGCTTCTCCGGCACGATCGTGGTCTCCCAGTTGCGGACCGTCGCCAACGACATGCTGCGGGCCACCGGTGTGCCAGGCGACGAGGCTCGCCGGCTGGTCCGGCGGGCCGCCGCCGGTCAGTGGTCATCCCAGCAGGTCGCGACGGCGGTTACCGAGTCGGCCGAGGGCGGCGGCGGCGATCGCGATCGCGATCATGACGCCCGCCGCCGACCAGCCGGGGGACTCGGCCGGAACCGCCGCCAGATGGGTGAACGGTGAGCTGGCGGCCACCCATCCGGGCAGGTCGGCACTGTCGGCGAGCACGTGGAGCAGGAAACCGCCGACCGCGGGTAGCACGCCGACGGCCGCGGTGGCCCGGGGCAGCCAACCGAGCGCGAGTATCGCCGCACCGAGGCAGAGCAGCACGACCGGCAGCACGTTCCAGGTGCCGGCCAGGGCCGCGGTCAGCGGTAGCGGGGCGTTCACCAGAGCGGCACCGAGCCAGGTCGCCGTCGCCGCCACGGTGACGAGGACGGCCACCCCGGCGAAGGTGGCCAGCGTCTCGGCGGTCAGCAGCCGGTTGCGGCGGACCGGCTGTGCGTACAGCGACGTCAACCTGCCGTCCGTCTCGGCGGCCACGAACTCGGCGAGCCGGGACGCGGCGAAGACCCCGACCGGCACGGCGAGCAGGACGAACAGGGATGCGGTGTAGCCGCGTACGCTGCTCAACTCGGTGAAGCCGGCCTGGGCGGCCAGTTCGGCGAAGCGCGGATTGTCCGCCAGGAAGCGGGTCATCGACGTCGCCAGCAGGCCGATCAGCAGGAAGTACGCGCCGATCCCGGCGGACCAGCCGGCCAGCGGGCGGACCATCCGGCGTACCGCGAAACCGTCGACCGTGCCGAGCAGCCACGTGCGGGGCGGCCTGCCGGCCGGCGCGGCGACCAGCCCGGCCCGGACGTCGCGACGCCCGGCCAGCGTCATCGCCGCCGCACCGACCAGGAGCGCGGCACCGGCGAGCACGAGCAGCGGCAGCAGCCGGTCGTCGTGGTAGGGGCGGACGAGGGCGAGCAGCCCGTACGGCGACAGCCAGCGCAACCACCCCAGCGCGGCGACGCCGTCGCCGACCATCCGGGCCAGCAGCCCGACGCCGAGCACGGCCAGGGCGGACCCGCTCGCCCCGGCCCGGGTCGGCATCACCTGCGCGCTCAGCAGCGCCGTCGACACGGCGAAGAGGGCGACCAGCACGAGACCGGCCGCGTACCGGAGTGCACCACCCGGTGGTGTGCCGGCCGCAACGAGCACGATGCCGGCCGCGCCCCCGGCGATCACCACGGCGGCAGCCAGAACGGTGAGGTGTCGACCGAGCACGGCCGGCACCGCCAACCGGCCCGCCAGCAGGAGGTCCCACCGACCGCTCTCCTCCTCGCCCCGGGTGACCCGGGTGGTGGCGAGCACCCCCCACACCGAAAGCAGGACGGCCAGTACGGTGCCGGTCCGCCAGACGGTGAACCCACCGGGGGTGTCCAGCGCGAACGGTTCGCCGAAGAGGGTACGGACCGCCGGGTTCTCGGCGAGGGTGGCCAACGCGGCGGCGTCGAGCGCGGTGCCGGCCGTGCTCTCGTACCCGGCGACGACGACGGCGGTGACGCCGGCCGCCACCGCGGACACGACGAGCGCGGGCCGGCGGACCTGCCGCAGCGCGAGCCGGGTGACGGCGGCCCTGGCGGCACCCGCGTCACCGGCTCCGAAGGCGCTCATCGGTCCTCCTCGCCGTAGTAGTCGAGGAAGATCTCCTCCAGCGTGGGCTCGCGCATGGTGAGAGTGGTGACGTCCGCCGCCGCCAGGGCCCGCAGGGCCGGGCCGGGCGGCCCGGTGAGGGTGAAGCGCAGCGCGGCCCCGTCGACCTGAACGCCGTCGACCCCTGCCACGTCGGTCAACTCGGGCACCGGACCGGCGAACCGCACCAGCACCTCGGTGCGGTGCAGTCGACGCAACTCGGGCATGGTGGCGACATCGACGAGGCGCCCGGCCCGCAGGATGCCCACCCGGTCGCAGACAGCCTCCACCTCCGCCAGTTGGTGCGAGGAGAGGAACACCGTGCTCCCGCCGTCGCGGGCCTCGACCACGGCGCGGCGGAACTCACGCTCCATCAGCGGGTCCAGACCAGCGGTCGGTTCGTCCAGCACGAGCAGCGGCGCGCGGGTGGCGAACGCGGCGACCAGCGCCACCTTCTGCCGGTTGCCGGTGGAGTAGGCCCGCCCCGGCTTCGACAGGTCGAGTGCGAACCGCGCCACCAGTTCGTCGCGGTAGGCGACGTCGACGCCGGGTCCGGTAGAGCCGAGCAGCTCCAGGATCTCCGCGCCGGTCAGCTGCGGCCACAGGGTCACATCGGCCGGAACGTACGCGATCCGCTGGTGTGCCGTGGCCACCGCGGCGGCGGGAGTTCCGAAGATCTGCGCCTGGCCGGCGGTCGGGCGAGCCAGGCCGAGCAGCAGCCGGATGGTGGTGGACTTGCCGGCGCCGTTGGGGCCCAGGAAGCCGAACACCTCACCGGCGGTGACGGTCAGGTTCAGATCGTCGAGGGCGAGCAGCGAACCATAGCGCTTGGTCAGGTGCTCGGTGCGGATGGCGGGCGGGTGCACGGCGGCCTCCGTGGGATCAGGGACACGACCGCCGACCAGGCTTCCCGGCACACCAGCCTCACCGTACGGCCCGTGTCAATGCCCTGACCGGACGACCGACGGCCGATCAGCCAGCCGACTGGACGAGGACCGGCGGTGCCTCGTCACCGGTGTCCGGCGGTGGTGCCGGGGGCGGGGGAGCCGTGGGGGCGTCCGGGGGGCGACGAGTCCTGGCCGGCCGCTCCGGGTCACCGGTCTCGCCGCGCCAGTGGGCCAGCCGTCCGGCCCGGGCGACCGCCCGCAGCCGACGTTCCGCACGGTCCCGAACGTGTGGCGTGGTGACCACGAGCAACTGATCATCACGGCGTAGTCGGGTGTCCGGCTCGGGTACGAAGGCGGTGCCGTCGCGGACCACGAGGGTGATCGCGGCCGGCGGAGGCAGCCGTAGTTCGCGGATGTGCACGCCGTGCATCCGGGAGTCGGCCTCGACGGTGAGGTGCAGCAGGTCCGCGTCGATGGCGTCCAGCGGTGCGGACTCGACCTGGAGGTCCGGGCCGATCCCGGCCGAGCTGAGCCGCAGTCGCTTGGCCAGCCAGGGCAGCGTCGGAGCCTGGACCAGCGTGAACACCACCACCAGTACGAACACGATGTTGAACAGTTGCCCGCTGCCACCGACCCCGGCCACGACGGGGATGGTGGCCAGCACGATGGGTACGGCACCGCGCAGGCCGGCCCAGGACAGCAGCACCTGTTCGCGGAGCGGGATGCGGAACGGCAGCAGGGTGATCAGCACCGACATCGGCCGGGCGAGCAGCAGGAGCACCAGGCCGACGGCGAGGGCGGGCAGGATCGCGGCGGGCAGCTCGCTGGGATTGGCCAACAGGCCGAGCATGACGAACAGGCCGATCTGCGCGATCCAGCCGAGTCCCTCGGCCACCGACACGGTGGCCCGGCGGTGCGCCAGCCGGGCGTTGCCCAGGAGCAACGCGGCGAGGTACGCGGCGAGGAAGCCACTGGCCTGAGCGAGCCCCGCGGCGGCGAAGGCCAGGATGCCGCAGGAGAAGGTGGCGATCGGGTAGAGGCCGGAGGCGGGCAGGGTGAGCCGACGCAGGAACCACACTCCGGCGATGCCGATCACGATGCCGATCGCACCACCGACGCCGAGCTGATAGATCATCTGGACCAGCAGTTCCAGCGGACTGGTGACGGTCAGCCCGGTGGCGCTCAGGGCGAGGACCAGGATGACGGTGGGCGCGTCGTTGAGCCCCGACTCGGCCTCGACCAGCCCGGCCAGCCGCCGGGGCAGCGGCAGGGTACGCAGCACCGAGAAGACCGCCGCCGCGTCGGTGGAGGACACCACGGCACCCAGCAGCAGGGCCAGCTGCCACGAGACGTCGAGCAGCAGGTGCGCGCCGAGGGCGGTGACCCCGACACTTATCAGCACCCCGGCGGTGGCGAGCGCGGTCGCCGGCGCCAGCACCGGCCGGATGTCGGAGAACCGGGTGGTCAGGCCGCCCTCCACCAGGATCACCGCGAGCGCCGCCGTGCCCAGGGCCTGCGCCATGGCGGCGTCGTCGAAGCGCAGACCGAGCCCGTTCTCGCCGAGCAGCAGCCCGATGCCGAGGTACGCCAGCAGCATCGGCACGCCGACCCGGGTGGCCAGCCGGGCGGCCGTGACGCTGACCAGGACGGTTGCCGCTCCGGCGATCATCAGCAGGTAGACCTGTTGCAGGGTCATCCCGGAACCTGTCCCAGTCGCCGTCGACCCATGCTTCCGCTCCCTCACGCTCGCGCCCGGTGCGGGGTACGACGCCGACACCCGCCCCCACGGGCGCACAGCCGGCACGCCCGGCTCTACCAGCCGGACGGCAACCCGTGCCACGGTGTGTCCCCGCGCTCACGTTACCGGGTGAGCAGCCACCGAATGCCGAGCGTGACGGTGACGCACTGCCCGGACGATCTGCGGACCACCTGTGGGGACCGGTGCTCGACTGCGCGACCATGGCCCGGTCACGCGTACGACGACGGAGCAGACGGGAGCCGGCTCATGAGCGGCGGGACAGCACCGCAGACCGATCGACTGGAGGCGTGGGAGCGGGTCAGCGCCGCACCGCTCACCGTACTGTCCGTGGTGTTCCTGGTGGTGTACGCGGTACCGATCCTCGACCCGGACCTCAGCCCGCAGTGGCGGGCGGCCTGCGCCGCCACGACGGTCGTCGTCTGGGCGCTGTTCTGGGTGGACATCCTCGTGCGGCTGCGGCTGGCCACGGACCGGCGGAGATTCCTCCGGGAGCACCTGTTCGACCTCGTGGTGCTGACGTTGCCGATGCTGCGACCACTACGCGCGGTACGCCTGGTCATGGTGGTGCTGACCATCAACCGCCGTACCGAGGTGTGGGCGCGCGGCCGGCTGGCCGTCTACGTCGCCGCCACCACGGCCCTGCTGGTGCTGGTCTCCGCGCTGGCCGTGCTGGACGCCGAACGATTCGCACCGGACGCCAACATCACCGCCTTCGACGACGCGCTGTGGTGGTCGACGGTCACCATCACCACCGTCGGCTACGGCGACTTCTATCCGGTGACCACCGCCGGCCGATTCGTCGCCCTCGGTCTGATGATCGGTGGGATCGGCCTGATCGGTTTCGTCACGGGGTCGCTGGCGACCTGGATCGTCGACCGCGTCTCGGCCTCCGCCGACAAGCCGGCGGAGGTCACCGGCGACGACGTGGCGGCGCTGCGTGCCGAGATCGCCGCCCTGCGGCGGCGTCTCGATCCCGACCTGGCCGAGCACACCGGCGGGCGCCCCGACCCGGCCGAGCGGTCCGCCGACTGAACGATGCCGGCCGGAGGTGCGTGATCGGGCGTTCCGGCCTGCCGGACGGAGTTCGTCCCGGAAGATGGTGGGCGCGGCGTCCGGCCGGCCGCCGGGACGCAGGCGGCAATCCGGGCCGGCGGCCGCGGATCCGGTCTTCTGATCGTCGGCGGGGTGACGGTGACGCTCGAACAGTCAGCTGGGACGTCGCGGTCCAACGAACACCACGGCATGTCCACCCACGAGGTGGTGCTGCTGCTGGAGACGGATCCGCAGCGTGGCCTCAGCGGTGCCGAGGCCGCCCGGCGGCTGGAACGCTACGGGCCCAACGTGCTGCCCGCCGCTGGCGGCGGTGGGCTGCTGCGCCGGATCCTGCGGCAGTTCCACAACCCGCTCATCTACGTGCTGATCGCGGCCGGTGTGGTCACCGCGGTCCTCGGAGAGTACGTCGACTCCGCGGTGATCTTCGCGGTGGTGCTGACCAACGCCGCGATCGGGTACGCCCAGGAGTCGCGGGCCGAGGCGGCCCTGGACAGTCTGCGCTCGATGGTGCGTACCGAGGCGCGCGTGATCCGCGACGGTGAACTACGGCCGATCTCCTCCGACGACCTGGTCCCCGGTGACCTGGTGGTGCTGGAGGCGGGCGACAAGGTGCCGGTGGATCTGCGGCTGGTCCGGCTGGCCGAACTGCGGGTCGACGAGTCGGCGTTGACGGGTGAGTCCGTTCCGGTGGACAAACTGGAGGCGGAACTGCCGGTGGGCACCCCGGTGGCCGACCGGCGCAACATGGTCTGGTCGGGCACGCTCATCGCGGCGGGCGGCGGTGCCGGTATCGCGGTGGCCACCGGAGCCGAGACCGAACTCGGCCAGATTCACCGTCTGGTCGGCACGGCGGAGGCGCTCGCCACGCCGCTGACCCGCAAGCTGGCCCGGTTCAGCAAGGTGCTGACCGTGATCATCCTGGTGCTCGCGGCGGTGACGTTCGCGGTCGGCCTGCTCCGCGGCCAGGACGCGGTCGAGACGTTCACGGCGGCCGTGGCGCTCGCCGTCGGTGCGATCCCCGAGGGGCTGCCGGCGGCGGTCACCATCACCCTGGCCATCGGGGTGACCCGGATGGCCCGTCGACGGGCGGTGATCCGTCGGCTGCCGGCGATCGAGACACTCGGCAGCACGACCGTCGTCTGCTCCGACAAGACCGGGACCCTCACCGAGAACCAGATGACGGTCCGCGCGCTGTGGACCCCGGACGCCGAATTCGAGGTGACCGGGTCCGGCTACCGGCCGGAAGGGGAGGTCCGCGACGACGGCCGGGGCGGCGAGGCACTGCGCTGGTCCCTGCTGGCCGGTGCCGGATGCAACGACGCACGGGTACGCGAGGAGGACGGCGAGTGGCTGCTGGCCGGCGATCCGACCGAGGGTGCGATGCAGGTGGTCGCGGCCAAGGTCGGGATCGATCACGGTCGGCTGTCGGCGGACTATCCCCGTGGGGACACCATCCCCTTCGACTCGAAGCGGCAGTACATGGCGACGTTGCACGACGAGCGCGCCACGGGGCGGACGGTGGTCCTGGCAAAGGGCGGCGTCGAGCGGATCGTGTCGATGTGTCGGGGGGAGATGGGCGCCGACGGTCAGATCCGCCCGCTCCGCGCCGAGGCCGCCCTGCGGGCCGCCGAGGATCTGGCTGCCCAGGGGCTGCGGGTGCTGGCCACCGCCGTACGACCGCCGGACGGCCCGGACGACGGCTTCGACGAGGTCGCGCTGCCCGGCACCCTGGTCCTCACCGGGTTGCAGGCCATGCTCGACCCGCCCCGCGGCGCGGCGGCACCGGCGGTGCGGGCATGTCACACCGCGGGGATCGACGTCAAGATGATCACAGGGGATCATGCGGCGACCGCCGGCGCCATCGCCGGCCGGCTCGGGCTGCTCGACGCCGACCGACCGGACCGGGTGGTCACCGGCACGGATCTCGACGAGTTGCCCGCCGAGGGGTTCGCCGAGGCGGTGGACCGGGCCGCCGTCTTCGCCCGGGTCTCCCCGGAACAGAAACTCCGGCTGGTGGAGACGCTCCAGCAACGCGGCCACGTGGTCGCGGTGACCGGCGACGGGGTCAACGACGCCCCCGCGTTGCGGCAGGCGAACATCGGCATCGCCATGGCCCGCTCCGGGACCGAGGTGGCCAAGGAAGCAGCCGACATGGTCCTCACCGATGACGACTTCGCCACCATCGAGGCCGCGGTGGAGGAGGGTCGGGGGGTCTTCGACAACATCACCAAGTTCATCGTCTGGACGCTGCCGACGAATCTCGGCGAAGGACTGGTGGTACTGGTCGCCATCGTGCTGGGGGCCACCCTGCCGCTGCTACCCACCCAGATCCTCTGGATCAACATGACCACCGCCGTCCTGCTCGGCCTGATGCTGGCCTTCGAGCCAAAGGAACGCGGCATCATGCGTCGGCCGCCCCGTGACCCGGCCCGGCCGCTGCTGACCGGTGCGCTGGTGCTGCGGATCCTGCTGGTGGCCGCGTTGCTGGTGGCCGGCGCGTGGTGGGTGTTCCAGTGGGAGCGGTCCAACGGCGCCGACGTCGCGCAGGCGCGTACCGCCGCCATGAACGTCTTCGTCGTGGTCGAGACGTTCTACCTGTTCAGCTGCCGGTCACTGACCCGTTCGGCCTGGCGGATCGGCTTCTTCACCAACCGCCTGCTGTTGCTCGGCGTGGCCGCGCAGGCGCTCTGCCAACTCGCCATCACGTACCTGCCACCGATGAACGCGATCTTCGACACGGCGCCGATCGGGCCGGACGTGTGGTTGCGCATCCTGGCCGTCGGGGCGGTCTCCGCGGTCGTGGTCGGCGTCGACAAGCGACTGCGCCACAACCTCGGCTGAACGGTCCCGCTTCGGCCGGCTCCCGGCGATCGCGGGACCGCGCCGGGTTCAGGCCCACATCGTCTCGGCGAGGGTGACGCCGACGAACGCGGCACCCAGCGCGGCGACGACGCTGACGATGGCGTTGAGCAGCGCGGGGAGACGGGCACCGTCCTCGAATAGCCGGACCGTCTCGTAGCCGAAGGTCGAGTAGGTGGTCAGCGCACCGCACAGACCGACGCCGAGCAGGGCGACCAGGGAACCGGGCACCGCGCCCACGGCGGCCCCACCGATCAGGACGCCGAGCAGCAGCGAGCCGATCACGTTGACCACGAGGGTGCCCCACGGAAAGGCGGAGCCGTGACGTGCCTGCACCGCCCGGTCGACGAGGTAGCGCAGTGGTGCGCCGACAGCGGCGCCGAGCGCCACCAGGATGACGGTCATCCGGCGCTCCGGTTCCGGTCCACGCCGGTCGCCCGCCGGGTCAGGGTCACGCCCAGCCGGACGGCCACGAGGGCGGCGACGAGGGTACCGGCGAGGTACAGCAGGCCGGTCCGCACCGCGCCGGCCGCCACCGCCTGCTGCACCTCGACGGCGTACGTCGAGAAGGTGGTGAAGCCGCCGAGCACGCCGACGCCGAGGAAGGGCCGGACCAGTCGGTGGGCGGTCCACGCCTCGGTGATGAGCACCATCAGCGCCCCGATGAGCAGGCAGCCGGAGACGTTGACGGCGAAGGTGGCCCACGGAAAGCCGCGCGGCGGATGCGAAAAGGTCACGGTCAGCCCGTACCGTGCCAGCGCGCCGACCATCCCGCCGCCGGCGATCGCGGCGAGCAGGCTGGTCGTCCCGCCCCGCAGTTCCGCGCGCTGACGCGGAACACCGAGATCGACGTCCGGATCGACGGGCGGTCGCTGCGCTCCCACGGTCACCCCCTACCAGTACGCGTGGGCCCTGGCAGGGACCGTTGGCGGCGGGTGCCGCGGTTGTCCCGCACCGGCGGGATGGCGGGCCCACCGCCACGGACACCTCGGTGGATGGCCCGTGCAGAGGATAACGCCGCTCGCTGGACGTCGACGCAGGGTGCGGCGCACCCGCCGACGGTAGGGTGCGGCGGGTGACCGTGCTGCGTTCCGTCCTGCTGTTCGCCCTGGCCGCGATCGCCGAGATCGGCGGGGCCTGGTTGGTGTGGCAGGGTTGGCGGGAGCACCGGGGGCTGTGGTTCGTCGCCGCCGGGGTGCTCGCCCTGGGCGCGTACGGCTTCGTCGCCACCTTCCAGCCCGACCCGAACTTCGGCCGCATCCTGGCCGCGTACGGCGGGGTTTTCGTCGCCGGCTCGCTGGCCTGGGGAATGATCTTCGACGGCTTCCGTCCGGACCGCTGGGACCTCACCGGTGCCGCGATCTGCCTGCTCGGCGTCGCCGTCATCATGTACGCCCCGCGCGGTGCCTGACGTCGCGGAGCATGTCCGCCGGCTGCCGGAGTTCGCCGAGCGGCGGTGACCGGACCGGCCGGGCGGGTCGGCGCGCCGACAGGGCTGGACCTCGGTCGCATCGACGGTGACTATAGGTAGCTGGTCGAATGCTCCTGGCTACGACCGGCGGCCGTCCCGCTCGGTACCGCAGTGCCACCGCCCGGCCGGAGATCGCGGCCACGTTCCCGGACCAGGAGGTGTGCCATGGCCGCCACGTCGACCCGGCGTCGTGACCGAGCGGAACAGGACGGGTCGACGGCCGGGGAGTCGGTGCTCCCCGAGATGCGGGCCATGTGGTGGGAGACGGGCATGCGGGCGCGGACCCAGGCCGGTCTGCTCGCCGTCTTCGCCGAACTGCCCCGGCTGATCTGGGCGGCCCTGCGGATCAGCTGGCGGGCCGACCGGCTGCGCACCTCGGTGGTCGCCGTGGCGACGGTCGGTGCCGGCGTGATGTCGGCGTTCGGGCTGCTCGCTACGCAGCGGGTGCTGGTGGAACTGTTCGCCGGTGGGCCGACCCGGGAGAAGGTGGTGGCCGCGCTGCCGGCGCTGGCGGTGCTGGCAGCCGCGACGGCGACGCGCTCTGGCATGGCGATCGCCACCGGTTACGCCCTGAACGGGCTGACGCCCAGGGTCAGCCGCGAGGTGGAGCGCGGGCTGTTCGAGGTGACCACGGCGGTGCGGCTGGAGGCCTTCGACGCCGACGCCTTCGCCGACGACATGGAGCGTGCCTCGCGGGGCACCGATTCCGCGGTCGACCTGGTGCCCGCCTCGATGAACCTGCTCGCCGGGCTGGTGGGGGTGGTCGCGGTGACCGTGGCCGTGGCCGTGATCCATCCGCTGCTGCTGCCGGCGCTGCTGGTCGCGACCGTGCCGAACGCGTGGGCGTCGCTGCGGGCGGGGCACCTGCGGTACCAGACGTACATCGCCGGCTCGGTGCGGCGACGCCGGATGTGGTTGCTACACCGGCTGATGGCTGAACGGGCCTCGGCACCGGAACTGCGCTCGTACGGCCTGCGCCGGTTCCTGCTGGACCAGTACGACCGGGTGATGGCGGTGGAGACCGACATCGAGCTGGCCCTGGCGCGTCGGGTGACCACGACGGTCACGGTGGGCTCGATGATCGGGGGCGTCGCCACCGCCGTGGTCTACGTGCTGCTCGGGCTGCTGCTCGTCGACGGCCAGATTCCGCTGGCGGCGGCGGCCACCTGTGTGATCGCGGTGCAGGCGGCGCAGCGTTCGTTGGCCGTGGTGACCTTTCAGATGGACCGCGTCTACACCGAGGGCCAGCACTTCCGGGACTACACCGGGTTCATGACCCGCGCCGCCACCTATCTGCCGGAGGAGGCGGTGGCGGCCGCACCCGACCGGCTTCGGGTGCTGACCGTGGAGGCGGTGAGCCTGCGTTACCCGGATCGCGATGTCCCGGCGGTGGATCGCGTGACGTTGGCCGTCGAGGCGGGGCAGACGGTGGCCTTCGTCGGGGAGAACGGATCCGGCAAGAGCAGCCTGGCCGCGATGATCGCGGCCCTGCGTACGCCCAGCGACGGGGTGATCCGTTGGAACGGGCGGCCCCTGTCCGAGCTGGACCGCGACGAGTTGCGTGGTCGCATCGCCGTGGTTACCCAGGAGTACCACAAGTGGCCGTTCACCGCCGCCACGAACATCGCCATCGGGGACATCGACACCGAGGCCCGGCAGGACCGGATCGAGGCCGCCGCCGCCCGGGCGGTCGCCGACGAGATGATCCGCGAGCTGCCGCACGGGTACGAGACGCTGCTCGACCGCACGTTCGCCAAGGGGCAGGACCTCTCCGGCGGCCAGTGGCAGCGGATCACCGCGGCCCGTGGTTTCCTCCGCGACGCCGAGCTGCTGGTGATGGACGAGCCGTCCTCGGCGCTCGACCCGCGGGCCGAGGACGCGCTGTTCCAGGCCATCCGCGATCGGCGCGGCCGGGCCACCACGATCCTGATCACGCACCGGCTGGCCAACGTCCGGCACGCCGACCGGATCTTCGTGCTGCACCACGGTCGTCTGATCGAGCAGGGCACCCACGACGAACTCGTCGCCGCCGGTGGCCGGTACGCCGACCTGTTCACCCTCCAGGCCGCCGGCTACGCGGAAACCGATCACCTACCCGCGCCCCGGCAACGTCCGCACCCCCCGGCCGCTGGCTGACACCGGCCTCGCGGTTCGGGCGAAGAAGCCGCACGGCCACGTTTGCCTCGTCCGACGACGGGAACGGCTGGGCACAGGCCGTCTCTGGCAGGACTCGGGACGGGTCGGACGCTATGGGGCCCGACGGCAGGAGCAGTAGATGAGCGAGCCCGTTTCCGACGAGCCCGTCGGCGAGCTGGAACTGGTGCACGCCTTCACCGGGCCCATGCCCACCGGCGTCAGCGTCTCGCACAGCGGTCGGATCTTCGTCAACTTTCCCCGCTGGGGCGACGAGGTGCCCGCCACCGTGGTCGAGCTGCGCGACGGCGCCGAGGTGCCGTACCCGGACGAGCGGTGGAACCGGCCGGCCGGCGACGACGACCCGGGTGCCTTCGTCTCGGTGCAGAGCGTCGTGGTCGACCCGGTAGACCGGCTCTGGGTGCTCGACACCGGCAGCCCGATGTTCCAACCGACGCGACCGGGTGGCCCCAAACTGGTCCGGATCGACCTGGGCAGCGACACCGTCGCCCAGGTGATCACTTTTCCGCCAGACGTGGCGCTGCCCACCACGTACCTCAACGACGTGCGCTTCGACCTGCGGCGCGGCGAGGCGGGCCTCGCGTACATCACCGACTCCGCGGTCGCCGGGCCGAACGGGATCATCGTGGTCGACCTGGCCACCGGGACCTCCTGGCGACGGCTGCACGACCATCGGTCGACAAAGGCGGAGCCACTGTCCCGTTTCCGGCCGGTGGTGGAGGGCAGGCCCCTCCTGCAACGACCGGCCGACGGGCCGCCGAGTCCGTTGACGATCGGCGCGGACGGGATAGCCATTTCCGCCGACGGTTCCCGACTCCACTACTGCCCGTTGGCCTCGCGCCAGTGGTACAGCGTGGCCACCGACGCGCTCGCCGACGTCTCGACCAGCGCGGACGAGGCCGCCGCGACGGTGATCCACGAGGGCGACAAGGGCACCGGCTCGGACGGTCTGGAGGCCGATGACGTCGGGCGGATCTACCTCACCGCGTACGAGCACAACGCGGTGCTGCGGCGACGTCCGGACGGCGAGTACGAGACGGTCGTCCACGATCCGCGGCTGCTCTGGCCGGACACCCTGTCGGTGGCGGTGGACGGACACCTCTACGTCACCGCGAACCAGTTGCACCGGCAGCCCAGCTTCCAGCGGGGCCGGGATCTGCGCCGTAAGCCGTACGCGTTGTTCCGGACCCGGATCGACGCCGGCCCGGTGCTGCTGCGCTGAGCCCGCCCGGGTCGCCGGCCGTCAGCACCGGTACGGCTTCACCGCGCCGGACCGCTGCCGGTACGGCTCACCGCGTCGGATCGCCGCCGGTGGGCCGGCGCCGCAGCAGGAGCACCGCCGCGGCGGCCATCAGAGCCAGCACGATCCCGCCGCCGGCCAGCAGTGCCGTCGTGCCGGGACCGTCGGCGGAGCCGCTCGCGGCCGGACTGGTCGAGGCGGTCGGTTCGGCGCTCGGGGTGGCCGACGGGGTCGGTGCCGGCTCGCTCGCCACCGGGCTGGGGCTCGGTTCGGCGGTGGCCGTCGGGTCGGCGACGGTGAACTTGTACGACCCCTGCACCGGGTGTCCGTCTTTGGAGACCACCCGGTACGCGACGGTGTAGACACCGTTGGCCAGCGGCGTGTCGACGGTGACGGTGCCCTTGGTGCCGCTGACCTCCGGCTCACCGGTGGTCACCTGCTGCTTGTCGGCGTCGCTGAGGGTGATCGTGGTGAACGACGGGTTCAGCTTCTGCAGGAACTCCAGGGTGATCCTGGTCGGTGCCTTCTTCAGCTCGGCGTCCTGTGCGGGAGTGGCCTTGCGCAGCACGTTGTGGGCGTACGCCGGGGAGACCGGCCCGAGCAGCAGGGCGGTGGCGGCCAGCGCGGCGGCGAGGGCGGCGGCGAGCGGCCGATGCGGGTGGCGGGACATGGCGGTCATTCTCCTCGTCAGTCGAGCAGTTGCTGACCGACCCAACCACCTTCCGGGCAGCCGGGCGGGACGGCGAAGACGGCGGAGCCGATCGGGGTGGTCCACTCGTTGAGCAGGTCCCGTTCGGCGAGCCGCCGCTGGATGGGCAGGAACTGGGTGGCGATGTCCGCCTGATACGCCGCGAAGATCAGCCCACTGTCCGCGGTGCCGTCGGCGGCGGGCACGCCGTCGTAGTTGTAGGGACGGCGCAGGATCCGGAACCGGTCGTCGGTGACGTGCGCCCGGGTGAGGTGGGAGAAGTCCGGGATGACCGTGAGCCCGTCGGGGCCGAGGGCGGCGAAGTCGGGCTCGTCGTGTTCGCGCGTGCCGGTCAGCGGAGCACCGCTGCCCAGCCGCCGACCGACGGCCAGTTCCCGGTCGGTGCGACCGAGCAGGTCCCAGGTCTCCAGGTTCATGCTGATCCGCCGCACCACCAGGGTGGTGCTGTCCCGCAGCCAGTCCGGCCCGTCGGTGACCCAGACCGCCGTCTCCACCGGTGCACCGGGCTTCGGGTTGGCGGTGCCGTCGAGTTGGCCGAAGAGGTTGCGCTGCGTCCGGCCCGGCTCGGCGCCGGCCGCCCGCCGGAAGCCCTGCTGGACCCAGCGCACGATGGCGAAGGGCCGGCTGTCCTTGACCAGGACCCGCTGGGCGTGTGCCACGGTGATCGGATCGTCGGCGCAGATCTGCACCAGCAGATCCCCACCGGACCAGCGGGGTTGCAACCGGTCGATGCGGAACGCAGGCAGGTCGACCACGGAGGGCGGGCGGCGGTCGTCGAGATCGGCGGCGGCGTACAGGCCCGGTCCGAAACCGAAGGTGACCGTGAGCCGGGCCGGCAGCAGCCCCAACTCGGGTTCGGTGTCGGCGAGTGCGGGTCGACCCTGGGTGAGGCGGGCGGCGTCGTCGGAGAGCAGTCGCAGCAGCCGCCCGAGGCCGGCCCGGTCGGTGCCGGGGCGCAGGGTGAAGGCGACGAACGCGGCATGTGCCTGTGGCTCGTCGACGATCCCCGCCTGCCGTACGCCGTGGAACGGTTCGACAGCCTCGCCGACACCCGCCACCGGCGTCCGCTCCGGCGGACGTCCCGCTGGCTCGCTGCGGGCGGTGGCCACCGCGGCGGCCCCGACGACCGTGCCACCGGCGGCCAGCGCGCCGCCGGTGAGCAGGCCGCGCCGGCTCACCGGCCGGCTGGTGGGCCTCACGGTGCCGGGCTGTGGCTCGTCGGCATGTCCGGCATCGGCTCGCCATGCCCGGGGGCGTAGCTCTCCTGCGCCCCGGTGAACGGCTTGGCGACCGCGCGGAACGTCTGGGTCCGCCCGTCGGCGAAGCTGAGCGTGAAGGCCAGCTCGTCACCGGCCCGTACCGGCTTGGCGAGGTCCATCAGCATCAGGTGGTCGCCGCCCGGTTCCAGCTTGTACTCGCTCTTCGCCTTGATCACCACGCCACCCTGCTTGGCCCGCATCACCATCTTCCCGTCCGCCATCGCCATCTCGTGCAGCTCCATCGGGGAGACCTCGGTGGTGGCACCGGTGATCGTGACGTCGGTGTCGCTGTCGTTGACAAGCGTGGCGAACGCCGCCGTCATCCCCTCGTCCGCGGCCTTCACCCACGGATCGCGTACGCCCAGCACGCCGGCCTCGACGGTGACTGCGGTGGACGCGCTGGCGGATGGCGTGGGCGCGGTCGACCCGTCCTGCGACGACGCGCAGGCGGCCAGGGACACGCTGAGCGCGGCCCCGGTGAGCAGGGCCGCCGGGCGCAGGAACCGGCGAGGCAGGACGCTGGGCATGAGTTTCCCCTCGAAGATCGATGTCATGAGCTTGGTCGGCCGGTGCCGCCCGGAAGTTCCGCCCGCCCTGGTTGCCCAGGTCACTCGCGTCCTGTGGTGGCCGCTGGCGGAGCGGCTACAGTTCCGCCGTGGCCCGGCGACAGCAGGTACGGACGTGGTCCCCCGCGCTCAGCGGGATCACCGAGGTGCTGCACGCGCGGTTCACCGACCACGCCTACCCGATGCACACCCATGACAGCTGGGCGCTGCTCGTGGTCGACGAGGGAGTCGTCCGGTACGACCTGGATCGCCACGAGCACGGCGCGTTCCGGCAGGTGGTCACGCTGCTGCCGCCGAACGTGGCGCACAACGGCTCCCCCGTCACCGCGCAGGGGTTCCGCAAACGGGTGCTCTATCTCGAATCCGGGCAACTCGACGAACGCCTTTCTGGCCGGGCGGTGGACCGACCGACCTTCGACGACGAAGCCCTGCGCCGGCGGATCGATCTGCTGCACGCGCGGCTGACCGAGCCGGGTGACGAGTTCGCCGCCGAGGTGCATCTCGCGCTCGTCACCGAGCGGCTGCGGGCGGGACTGGCCCGCGGTACGCCCATGGTCACATCGCGGCGGGATCCACGGATCGCGCAGCGGCTACATGACCTGATCGACGAGCGTTTCGTGGTGGGGCTGACCCTGGCGGAGGCCGCCGGACTGCTGCACGCCCACCCGACCCACCTCGTGCGGGCCTTCTCCGCGGCCTTCGGTATCGGCCCGCACCAGTATCTGATCTCCCGCCGGGTGGATCTCGCCCGACGACTGCTGCGCGAGGGCGTACCGGCCCGGGAGGCCGCCGCCACCGGCGGCTTCCACGACCAGCCGCATCTGAGTCGACACTTCAAGCGGATCCTCGGCTTCACCCCCGGCCAGTACACCCACCACCGCCGGTTCACGGGTGCATCCGGGCACCTTTGAGGATCTTGTCCACGGCGTTCTTCGGTCCGTACACGGCCAGCCCGGTGAGGTCGAGGTGGTCGCGGCCGACGGCGCGCACCGCCGCCCGGTTGTCCCGGTCGTTGCCGGTCCGGAACAGGCCCGAGGTGAAGACGGCCAGCGGCAGCCCGCGGGTCACGGCGCGCTGGTGGGCGGCGGTCACCGTCTCCTTCGTACCGGCGAACACCAGCACGGGCTGCCGGAACATGGGCAGGTAGGGCGTGTCGTCCGCGTCGGCGTACGGCTGGCCGATCACCTCGGGCACGGCCTGACCGATGCCGCTGACCAGGAACGCGGTCATGTTGAGTCGCTGCCAGGTAGGCAGGTCGTCGCGGAGCAGGATCGCGATCTTGGTGTCGAAGCGTACGGGCTCGGTGAGGGTTTCCATGCTGCCGAGTCTGGGCCGGCAGCCGCGCCGGGGTCTTGTACGAAACTGCCCTGACGCGTGCTCAGTCCGGTGGGCGCAGTTCGACGCGACGCAGCAGTTGGGCGTTGAGCGCGACCACGATGGTGGAGCCCGACATCAGCACGGCGGCGACCGCCGGACTCAGCGCCACGCCGGCCCAGGCCAGGACTCCGGCGGCGAGCGGTAGCGCGACCACGTTGTAGCCGGCGGCCCAGGCCAGGTTCTGGAGCATCTTCCGGTAGGTGGCCCGGGACAACCGGATCACGCCGCTCACGCCGCGCGGGTCGGACGAGGCGAGCACCACTCCGGCGGACTCGATGGCCACGTCGGTGCCGGCGCCGATCGCGATGCCCACATTCGCCCGGGCCAGGGCAGGTGCGTCGTTGACCCCGTCGCCCACCATGGCGACCCGCAGCCCGCGTCGCTGCAGTCCGGTCACGGTGTCGTCCTTCTCCGCCGGTAGCACCTCGGCGAAGACCTCGTCCTCTCCGGTACGGAATCCGAGGTCGGCGGCGACCGCCTCGGCGACCGGACGCGCATCCCCGGTGATCATCATGATCTTCCGGATGCCCTGTTCCCGCAGGTCGGCGATGGCCCGTCGGGCCTCCGGCCGAACCTGGTCGGCCAACGCGAGGGCACCGAGGACGTCAGCGTGGTCGTCGCGGAGCCGCAGCAGGTAGAGCACCGCCGCGCCCCGACGTGACCAGTCGTGCCGGTGCTCGTCGAGGTCGTCCGGCACGGTGACGTCGAGTTCCCGTAGCAGCGCCGGGCCGCCGACGGCGTAGGTCACTCCATCCACCTCGGCGCGTACCCCACGGCCGGTCATCGAATGGAAGCCGGAGGCCGCCCGCCTGTCGTGCTGGTCGGCGGCGGTCACGATCGCCCGGGCGAGAGGGTGCTCGCTGTCGGCCTCCACCGCCGCCGCGATGGCGAGTACGTCCCGTTCGGTCGAGCCGCCGGTGGCGGCTACGTCGGTGAGGACGTGCTCGCCCCGGGTCAGGGTGCCGGTCTTGTCGAACAGCACCGTGTCGACCGTGCGCATCCGCTCCAGCGCCAACCGGTCCTTGACCAGGATGCCGCCCTTCGCGGCGACCGCCGTGGACAGCGCGATGACCAGCGGAATGGCCAGCCCGAGCGCGTGCGGGCAGGCGATGACCAGCACGGTCACCGTCCGTACGACCGCCTCGTCCACATTGCCGAGCAGCGACCAGACCGCGAGGGTCAGCACGGCGGTCGCGGTGGCGATGTAGAACAGCCAGGCGGCGAACCTGTCGGCCAGCACCTGCGCCCGGCCGCTGGACTGCTGGGCCTCGCTCACCAACCGTTGGATGCCGGCCAGCGCGGTGTCGTCGCCGACCGCCTCGATCCGTACCCGTAGCGCCGCGTCGGTGGCCACCGTGCCGGCCACCACCCGGTCGCCGGTGGCGCGGGCCACCGGCCGGGACTCACCCGTGATCATCGACTCGTCCATCTCGGCGCGACCGTCGACCACGGTGCCGTCGGCCGGCACCCGGGCACCCGGACGGACCAGGACCACGTCACCGACGCCCAGTTCGGCCACCGGCACCCGCTGCGGTGCCCCGTCCGGGTCGAGCCGCTCGGCGTCGTCGGGCAGCAGCGCGGCGAGCGCCGACAGGGCACCCCGGGCCTGGCCGATCGCCTTCATCTCCTGCCAGTGACCGAGCAGCATGATGGTCACCAACGCCGCGAGTTCCCACCAGAAGTCCAGGTCGAAGGCGCCGAACGAGGTGGCCAGCGATGCCACGTAGGCGACCGTGATCGCCATCGCGATCAGCAGCATCATGCCCGGCGCCCGGTCCCGGATCTCACGCACCGCTCCCTGGAGGAAGGGCCAGCCGCCGTAGCCGAAGACCACCGTGCCGAGCACCGGCCCGACCAGACCGATTCCGGAAAAGTCGAGTTCGTAGCCGAGCCAGTCCATCACCATGTGGCTGGTGGCCACGATCGGCACGGTCAGCGCCAGGCTGAGCCAGAACTTGCGGCGGAACGCCGCCGGATCGTGCCCGGCGTGCTTGTCGTGCCCGCCGTGCCCGTGCTGATCCGGATGATTTCTCGTGTCGACGTGGGCCATGTCATCGCCTCCCGGCCCTACCATATACCCCCTAGGGGTATATGCAACCACTTAACAAGATCAAGCCAGATCTCGCCTCGCCCGTTCCTCTATTGGTTCACGACGATCGGTCGAACAAGTTTCGCTTTCGTGTTTTCGGTTCATGTCCGAGACGTCAGTCAACCCGTCGACGGGCGATAAGGGATCTAGAGGTGAACCGATACATCGTGGTAGGAATGGCGCTCTGACGTGGGCAGGCATGCCCACCCTCCACCATGTAGCCGGCGTGGACGCCGGTTCCTGCTGAGATCAACGTCGATGAGGCAAGGGGGCGGAGTACGCCGGTGACACGTGCTACAGCGGCAGCCGCGGTGCGTACCCATGCCGAAGCGCGCCGGGGGTGGCTGGCCCGGGGCAGCATCGTCCGCCTGCTACGGCTGCTGGTCGCCGTACCACTGATCGCCGTGGTGGCGTTCGCCGGCCTCGCCCTTGAGGGCACCGTTCGGCAGGTGCTCAACGCGGGCACCGTGCACGACGTCGTCACACTGTCCACCCAGGCCGGTGCGCTGGCCCGCGCCCTGCAGGCCGAACGGGTGATCGCGGCGGTCGAAGTGACCACCCAGAGTCAGGCCGCCAGCGCCACCTTCGACGACCAGGTGGCGAAGACCGACGCCGAGATCGTCGAGTTCCAACGACGTCGGGCCGAGGTGTCGGCCGGGAACTCGGCCCTGCAACGGATCGACGCCGGTCTGACGGCGCTCGGCTCGGTACGCGAGCAGGTCCGTTCGAGCCCCCGGGCAACCCTGTCCGCGATCGCCTTCAGCTACCGGATCCTCGTCGCGGACCTGCTCACCTTCCGCGCGTCGGTGGCCACCGACACCTCGACGAACATCGCCGACGACGTCCGGGCCGCGGTGGCGGTCTCCGAGGCGGGCGAGGCGATCGGTCAGCTTCAGGTGATCGTGCTGCGCAGCCTCGCCGGAGGCGAACTGACCCCGGCCGGGCAGCAGGAGATCGTCGGTGCCCAGGCCCGGTATGCCGAGGCCACCAACGCCTTCCTGGCCCTCGCCGAACCAGGCTGGACGGCCAGCTGGGAGCAGATCGGCACCGATCCTCAGGTCGTCGCCGCGCAACGGCTTCAGGATCAGGTGGGTCGGACACTTCCCGGCGGCCGGCTCGCCGTCGACGCGGATGACTGGGTCGAGGCCACCGACGGCTGGGTCAGCCAGATGTTCCGGATCCAGAGCGACGTGGATGCCGCCGTCGCCGACCGGGTGTCGACGGAGCGGGGGCAACTGCTGCGTGACGCGCTGCTCCAGGGCGTCGGCATCTTCCTGGTCCTGGCGCTCACCGCCGTCCTCACCGGTGTGGTGGCGCGCCGGATCACCCGCCGGCTGCGGTCCCTGCGCAACACGGTGACCAAGGTGGCGTACGACCGGCTTCCGGCCGTCGTCCGGGAACTCAGCGCGGCCCCACCGGGCAGCGTGCAGCCCGACGAGGTGGCGGACCGTTCCGTCTCGGAATTCCGGATCACCGGTTCCGACGAGATCGCCGAGGTGGCCACCGCGACCCGGGCCCTGCACCGGGAAGCGGTCCGGATCGCCGGCGAGCAGGCGGTGATGCGGGCCAACATCGCGGAGATCTTCGTCCACCTCTCCCGGCGTGAGCAGCGGCTGGTGGACGCGATGCTCGCCCAGGTCGATGACGTGGAACGCGACGAGGCCGACCCCGAACGTCTCCAGCAGCTGTACCAACTGGACCATCTCGCGACCCGGATGGCCCGGATCAACCAGAGCCTGCTGGTGCTCGGTGGTTCCGGCATCTCCCGGGTACGTCAGGAACCGGTCCCGCTCGACCATGTGATCCAGGCCGCGCTGTCCCAGATCGAGCACTACACCCGGGTCCGGATCGGCACGGTGGACAAGGAGCTGGCAATCGCCGGCAACGCGGTCGACGAGATCGTGCACCTGGTCGCCGAACTGCTGGACAACGCGACCGGATACTCCCCGCCGGACGCGGAGGTGCTGGTCACCGGGCACGCACTCACCGACCGGGCGATCGTGCAGGTGGTCGACCAGGGGGTCGGGCTCTCCCCGCAACGGTGCGCGCAGTTGAACGCGGCACTTGCCAACCCGTCGTCGGTCGACGTGTCGGGCGTGCGAGCCATGGGTCTGACCGTGGTCGCCCGCCTCGCCGCCCGGCACGCGGTCAAGGTCGAGCTGCGACCCGGACCAACCGGCGGCACGGTGGCCGAGATCGCCCTGCCGGCACCGATCGTGGTACGCCGCCCGGCGCAGCAGCTACCGGCGGTGGAGCCCGAACTAAGCCGAGGCCGACCCTCCGCCGCCGGGAGACGTCCGGCCGTGGCCTCGGCGAGCCGCGCCAACCGTCCCGGTGGCCGGTCCCGATAACCAGGTGCCGAGCGCCGGGCGGATCCCGGCCGGTGTCGGCACGGCCGGCGCGGTACGGCGAGCGCGCCGGCACCAACCGGCTCGGTCGCCCCACCGGTGCCCGCACCGTTGTTCCAGCCGGCAGCACAGCCCCAGCCCACCGCGGTGGGCCTGCCGGCCGGGCCGACGGTGAACGGCTGGTTCAAGACTGCCTTCGACGGCGACTCGGTGGCCGTCATCTGGCCGGTCGATGACGGTGAGAAGTGGGCGACCGCCACTCCGGCGCCCGCCACTCAGGTCGGTCTGCCGCGCCGGGTCCCGCAGCCGCACCTCGTACCCGAGGCACAGCAACCGAGCGCGGACCCGCGGCGGAAGCTGGACCCGGCCGCCGTGTCGGCGGCGATGTCGGCCTACGCCAAGGGCGTCGCCGGACGCCGGTCCACCACCTCCTTCTGACGCTGACCGTCCACCCCCCCCTCCCCGATCTGGAGCGACGTCGTGACAAGCCCGAACGACCTGAGCTGGCTGTTGCAGAACTTCGTGAACCGTACTCCTGAGGTCAGTCATGCCCTCGCCATCTCCACCGACGGGCTGGTCCTGGCGCACAACCACAGCCTGCCCCGGGACCGGGCGGATCAGCTCGCCGCCACCGGCAGCGGACTGATCGCCCTGCTCGTCGGGGCTGCCCGGTTCTTCCAGGCGGGCTCGGTGATCTCCAACGTGACCCAGATGGACGGCGGCTTCATGTTCTGCATGTCGTTCAGCGACGGGGCCTCGCTGCTCGTGCTGGCGTCCCCGGTCTGCGACGTGGGTCAGGTCTCGTACGAAATGACCGACCTGGCGAACCGGATGGGTGAGGTGCTGACCCCGGCGGTGCGGTCCCAGTTGCTGGGGATGCTGTGAACGCCAGCCACCCCGCCCGTCGGCTCGTCGCGGCCCTGCTGACCGGCGTACTGGTCGCCGCCACCGCCGCCTGTGACGGCGGGTCGGAACCGCAACGTCAGACCATCCGGATCGGAATGATCACCGCCCTGGCCGGGTCGCTCGAGGCACCCGGCTCCGAGCTGCGCGACGGCTTCCAGCTCTACCTGGACATGCGCGGCCGGCAGTTGGGCGGCCATCCGGCGGAGCTGATCGTCGCCGACGAGGGTTACGAACGCGACGTGACAGTCGAGTCCGCCACGAAACTGCTGGAGCAGGATCGCGTCTCGGCGATCACCGGCATCATCAACGGCGGCAGCGTGGCCGCCATCCTGCCGCTCATCGACAAGCACAAGGTTCCGCTCGTCGGCGCCCTGGGGCGGCCGGCGCTGACCGACGTGACGTACATCTGGCACACCAACCTGATCTCCGTTGAGCCGGGTGTGGCCATGGCACCGTTCGTCAAGCAGGAGGTGGGGCAGGGCCGGGTCTACGCCATCGGGCCGGACTTCCAGAGCGGTCGCGACGAGTTGCGCGGATTCGTCGACACGTTCACCGACCTCGGTGGCCGGTTGGCCAACCCCGGTGGCAAAGCCGTCTTCAGCCCGTTCCCGGTCACCGAGGACTTCAGGCCGTACCTGGACGAGATCGCCGAGTCCGGCGCCGACGCGGTCTACTGCTTCTTCGACGCGCAGAACGCCATCACCTTCGTCAAGCAGTACGCCGCGTCCCCCGTCGCCGACCTGCCGCTCTACGCGGCGGGCTTCGTGACCGAGCCGGCGAGCCTGGTCGAGCAGGGCGACGCGGCCGAGGGCATCTACAACGGCCTGAACTACTCACCCGACCTCGACAACGCGGCCAACCGGGAATTCGTCGCCGCCTGGAACGCGGCCTACCCGGGCCGGGTACCCACCTCGATCGTCATGGCGTCGTACGACGCGGCAGCCGTGCTGGATCGGGCGATCGCCGCAGCGGGTGTGAACCCCACCCCGGAGCAGATCAACGCCGCGATCGCCGGCCTCGGGCAGCTCAACAGCCCCCGTGGGCCCTGGCAGTTCGCGAAGTCAACCCACGCGCCGATTCAGAAGTGGTACCTGCGCCAGGTCCGCCGCGACGGCCGGGCACTGACGAACGTCGTCGTCTCGGAACTTGCCACCCTCGGCGGCTGACCCCGGCGGTACCCGTGCAGCTCCGGCGCGGCGGGAATGCGGAGCCCTGGCGCTACCGGCTGCGTTCCACGACGTACTCGGGTAGGCCGAGCAGGAAGCGCCCGTCCTCGGTCTCGGCCGCCGGCCCCAACGCCCGCCGTCCTTCCCGGATCGCGGCGGCGGCCAGATCACGGGCGCTGCGGCGGGCGGACTCGACGCAGTCGTAGGCGAGCAACCGCCCGTGCAGCCACCGCACCTCAGCGGCTGTGCGCTGCGTTCGGGTCCGGCGTAGGAACTCCAGCAGCCGCTCGCGTTCGTCACCGGTACATCGCCGCATGAAGTCGATGAGGATCAGTGTCCGCTTGCCCTCCCAGAGATCGCCAGCGATCTCCTTGCCGTAGCGGGCGAAGTCCCCCACGAGGTTGAGCGCGTCATCCTGGATCTGGAACGCGGCACCCAGATACCAGCCGTAGCGGTCGAGCACGTCGATCGCGTCATGCTGACCGGTGGCGACGAGGATGCCGGTACGGCACGGGTAGATGCAGGTGTACCAGGAGGTCTTCTTCAGACACATCCGGTAGTAGTCGTCCGCGTCGAGGTCGCACACGTTGTCCCGGATCCAGCCGACCTCGATGGCCTGCCCCTCCAACGAGTGACGCAGCATGAGTTGGGTTTCCTCGAACAGCCGCCACGCGATCCCCGAGCCGAGGGCCCGACGATTGGCGGCGAGCCGCTGCAACGCGAGCAGGTTCGTCATGTTTCCCACATTGAGGGCGACACCGACTCCGTACTCGCCGTGCAGGGTCTGTGCTCCGCGCCGCTGCTCGCTCTCGTCCTGGATGTCGTCATGGATCAGAAACGCGTTGTGGAACAGTTCGACCGTCACCGCCGCGTTGAGCCCCACCGACGGCGTGCCACCGAAGGCCCGGCAGGCCGCGAGACAGAGCGCGGCCCGCAGCCCCTTGCCCCACCGCCGCGGATACTCACTCACCAGGTCGTAGAGGTAGTGCGGTCCGCCCGACGGCACACCCGCGAGGAGCGCGTCGATCGCGAGGGCGCGATAGCGCTCCAGCATCTGGGTGACGTGACTGCCAGTCACGTCGGTGGTCCGGCTACCTGTCCGAGGGTGTGGGCTTCTGCCTGGCCTCCGGCGTGAGCCGGTCGACCAGGCCGTTCGCCATGTCCGGCACCAACCGTGCGAGGTTGAGCACGCCGTCGAGGGCGTCGTGCGCGTCCGAGGTGTACCGGCGGATCACCTCACCTCGCCGGTCGTCGGAGGTCTTCAACTGCGCGACCACGGTGTCGATGAGAGCGTGCCCGTCGGTGCGGACCCGCGTCACCAACTCGTCGAACGCCTCCGGGTCCACCCGGCGGTCGGCGCTCAGCTTCTCCTCCAGCCGTCGCGCGCTGGCAATGCCCGCCGCGAGTTCCTCCTCCAGCACGCTGGCCGCATGGGTCACCGTCTCGGAGGTCTCCTCGGCCACCTTCTCGAAACGCTCGTCGCTGCGCTCACGCCCACTGCTCTGCATGAAGGAAGTGTTGGCGAACCGGAGCCCGGACGGGTAGAGGTGTGTCGAAATGGTGACTCAGAGTAGTTCGAGTCGGCCTTATCTCCGGCGGTCAGCGGTTGAGGTACGCGGTCAGGCCGCCGAGTTCCTCGCTGGCGATGAAGACCGTCCGCACGTTGAGGATGGCTTCCTCGACGTGGCGGGGACAGCCCCACGCCGAGTCGCCCCACGAATCGGCGATCTTAATTTCAGCCGGTGCGGTGCACTCCTGGATGCCGCCGAGCTGGCAGGTCTCCGGGTGCGGGGTGGTGGCCTGCGCAGCCGCGGCGGCACGCATCTGGGCATTCAGTTCCGCGGCGACGCTGGCGCGCTGCTCGGCCTCGGCACGAAGCTCCCGCTCCGCGCGTACCGCCTTGGCGAGTGCGTCGTGGGCTGCCTTCGCGCGCGCCTCGGCGGCGAGTTTCGCCTGCTCGATGTGGTGCCGCTCGATGGCCAGTGCGGCGGTGCCAGCGAAGACCCGGGCGAGGGCAAGGTCGATGTCCTGGGGCACGCGCGGAGTGCGGTGGTACATCGCGAAGGTGCCCAGCAGGCTGCCGTCGCGGGCCAGGATCGGGGTGGACCAGCAGGCGGCCAGCCCGGCCCGCCCGGCCAGGTCGCGGAAATCGGCCCAGAAGGGATCGGTGTCGATGTCGGTGACGATCACCGATTCCCGCCGGTGCGCGGCGGTGCCGCAGGATCCGACCCCCTCACCGGTGGCGATCCCGTCGATGGCCTCGTTGTAGAAGTCCGGGAGGCTGGGCGCGGCACCATGACGCAGGTGCCGACCGTCGGGGTCGGCGAGCAGCACGGAGACGAGCATCTCCTGCGGGGCGAGCTGCTCGATACAGCGCGCCATCCCGTCGAGTACCTCGGTCAGCGGTGCCTGGCGGGCGATCTGCTCCAGCATGGCCCGGTGCTCGGCCATCAGCCGTTGGGCCTGCTTGACCTGGGTCGTCTCCACACCGATCACGCGGATGCCCAGCACGGTGCCGTCGGCGTCCCGGCGCGGCTCGTAGGTGAAGTCGAAGTAAGCCTCCCGCGCGTGCGGCCCGGTGCCCAGCACTACCCGAGCGTCCCGACCGGTGTAGGGCTCGCCCGTGCGATAGACCTCGTCCAGCAGGTCGATGAAGCCCTGAGCGGCCAGCTCGGGCATCACCTCGACGAGCGGTACGCCGGTTCGGGCCCGATGCTCGCCGATGGCGGCGAAGAACGCCGGATTGGCCGTCTCCACCAGGTGCTCCGGCCCCGCCAGCGCTGCGAAGACGGCAATGGACTGCCCGAACAGCGTCCGCAGATCCTCCGCTGCCTGACCTGCGCCCGCCGGATCCGCAGCAGCGCGCAGTTCACCTGGTACCGCCGTCATGGTGTCGGGTCGCCTTTCATCTGCCAGTGCCGAAGGAGCGCCGGTGTTGCACCCGTCGGGGACGGGTGCAACGGGCTGACGCCGCCGGTGCAGCGTACCGGCAGTCGATCCGGCCGGCAGCGATGGACAGCTGCCGTACGCTTCCGGAGCGATGGAACTACCCCACGGCTGCCAACTCCTCCTCGTCGCGGCCTGGCGAACCACCCTGCCGGGACCGTGACGCGCCAGCACGTCACACCCCTAGCGAAGAGTGAGTAGGACCATCTCGACCAGGGCGTCGACGTCGGCGTCGTCCATCGGCTCGCCGGTCATGCCCATCCGGTGCAGCAGGGTTCCGACGACCACGTCGATGAAGAAGAGCACCCGCTTCTCCGGCTCGCCGAGCGCCTCCTGAAGCGCGAGCTGGTAAGGGTCCTGCAACTGTGCGGAAAGAAGCTGGCGCAGGGCGGGATCGTTCACGGCATCAGTGAACACGCCCGCGAACGCCGCGCCGATCCCGGGCTCACCGATCTTCGCCGCGATCCAACGGATCGCTGTCGACATGATCTCCTCCCGGCTGGCGCCGGTCAGTGGCGCCGGGCCGAACGCGTCGACGAGGCAGGCGGTGATCAGCGCACCCTTCGACGGCCAGCGGCGGTAGATCGTGGTCTTCGCGACGCCCGCCGCGGCGGCGATGCGGTCGACGGTGGCGTGTGCGTAGCCGAGCTGGTGGACCGTGTCGAGCGTGGCGGCGAAGACCGTGGCGTCGACGCTGGAGCGGGGACGGCCGGCCGGTCTGGTGGGTGTGGTTGCTCGGTCCATGGTCACACGATAACCAGTTATGCTACTTCTAGTATCGATACCTGAAGTATCGTAATAATGATCGAGGAGGAGCCATGAGCCACACGGTCGAGATGCGACGGCCGCCGCTGGGCGTCCGGCTGCTGCACGCCCTACGGAAGGAGCCGGACTGGCTGACGATGCCGGCCGAGGCGTTGGACGCGTTCCGCGACGCGGAGAACCGCCGGCGGGCCTCCAGCCTGGCGCGGTTGATCACCGGCTTCCCGGACCGCAGGGCCAGGATCGACTGGCAGCAGTTGACGCTGCCCGACCGGGTGCTCCCGGTCCGGGTCTACCGGTCGTCGTCCGAACGCGACGATCCGGCCGGCCTGCCGCTCGTGCTCCACGTCCACGGCGGTGGCTTCGTGGGCACAGCGGTGCAGAGCGACTGGGTCAACAGCCACCTCGCCTGTCGACTGCCCGCGGTGGTCGTGTCGGTCGAACACCGCCTCGTCGCACCCGGAGTCTCGTTGGCCGCAGCTGTCGACGACGGCTGGGACGTGCTGAACCACGTCGTGCGGCACGCCGCGCGGTGGCGAATCGACCCGACCCGGGTGGCCGTCTTCGGCGAGAGCGCCGGATCGGTGGTGGCCGCGCTGGCCGCGATCCGCGCCCGGGAGTCCGACCTGATGGTACGGGCACAGGTGCTTGTCAATCCCTGCGTCGATCTGACCTCGACGGCGTTCGACTACGCCTCGATGGACGAGCACGCCAGCAGCCCGATCCTCACCGTGCCGCAGCTGGAACTGTTCCGCCGGCTGGCCGCTCCGGAAGGAACGGACCCCCGCGCGGTGTCACCGTTGTTCGCCGGCGACCTGAGCGGGCTGGCTCCGGCGCTGGTGGTGGTGCCGACCCACGACCCGCTGGCCGATCACGGACGTACGTACGCGCGACGGCTGCGCGAGGCCGGGACGCCCGCACAGCTCACCGAACACCCCGGAGCGACCCACGCGTTCCTCAGCATGCCGGGCGTGGTGCCCCAGGCGCGGTCGGCACGGACGGAGATCGTCGCGTTCCTCCGGGACCGCCTCGCCGGATGACGGCCCGGCTGTGACGAGATGCCCGATGCTGATCGAAATGGTTCGGTCGTGCCAGGCCGGGTAGTTGACCGGTGAGCCGACGAAGGGAATCTCAATGACCATGTCAAGCCCTCGCGGTGAGTGGGGGTGAGTCGTGGAACTGGCGATTGTCACGAAGGAGTGCCCACAGCACGTCGACGAGTCGGCGGGCCAGGGCGATGAGGGCCTGGGTGTGGCGCAGTCGTTCCTCGCGTTTGCGTCGGTAGTACGCCTGGGAGGCGCCGCTGGCGCGGAGGCTGGACAGGGCGGCCATGTAGAAGACCCGGCGCAGGCCGCGGTGGTAGCGCTTTGGGCGGTGCAGGTTGCCGGTGCGGCGGCCGGAATCGCGGGGCACCGGCGCCAGGCCGGCGTAGGCGGCCAGGCGTGCCGAGGTACCGAACGCGGCCAGATCGCCGCCAGTGGCGACGAGGAATTCGGCGCCGAGGATTGGGCCCATGCCGGGCATGCTCTCAATGATCTTCGCTTGTGGGTGGGTGCGGAACCGCTCGGTGAGCAGCTTGTCGGTGTCCTTGATTTCCCGGTCCAGGTCGAGCAGTCGACGGGCCAGCCGGGCGATCAGCGCCGCGGTGGTGGCCTCGGCCGGCAGCCGTATGGTCTGTGCGGCAGCGGCGGCCAGGGCCTTGTCGACCATGCTGGGGATGCCCTTGCGCCACGCGCCCGCCTCGCTGAGGTGGGCGGCCAAACCGTCCGGGCCGGCCTCGCGGATCGCTTGTGGGGTTTGATAGCCGGCGACCAGAATCAGCGCGCTGCGGGTGGTGTAGTCGAACGTCCGTTCCAGCGCCGGGAAGATGGCGGTGAGCAGTTCCCGCAGCCGGTTCACCCCGCGCACCCAGTCGCCCATCAGATCAGCCCGCTGAGCGACCAGCAGGGACATCTCCACCACCAGTTCGTTCGGCGTGGACAGTTCGGTCAGATCCCGACGCAGCCGGGCGGTGTCGGCGATGATCCGGGCGTCCTTGGCGTCGGTCTTGCCCTCACCGGCGAACGCGCCGGCCATCCGGTTCACAGTCCGCCCGGGCACGTAGACCACTCGCTGACCGGCCGTGACCAGCAGCGCCAGCAGCAGCGTCGCGGCAGCACAGGTCAGGTCGACAGCCCAGCACACCTCAGCACCGCTGCGGCCAGCCCGGGCGACCAGCGCCTCAATCGCGGCCTGATCATTGGCGACTCGCGTCGACCACAACAGCCGCCCTTCGGCATCCACCGCCACCGCGTGGTGCGCCTGCTTCCCAGCATCGACGCCGACCCACATCACTTCCCGAGCCGTCACCCGGCCCGACCTCCCCTCCGCGCAGGTCAACCCCGTGGACAACCCCGCCGGCAGGTCCTTAGACAGCGACAACTCGCACAGATCTCAATCAGCGGCCGGGGCGTCCAGAACGGCGGGGCGGCCATTCCTCTCGAGCCACCGAGCGGCAACCACCGATCAGCCACACCCCGCCGTCCTGGGCATCCAGGGCTCCAGCCCCAGACCCTTCAACCCTAAGGACATCCGATGAAGGCCGTCACATGGCACAGCGTCGCCAACGGCACGGTCGACCCGGCGCAGCTGCTGACCGAGCACGAACCGATGGCCGACGTGCTTAAGAGCTCCTAACTCTTTGAGCGCTGCAGCCGGCGCCAGCACACGATGGCGCAGGCGAGGGCGAGGAACGCTTCGTGGATGTCGTCGCGGATCTCCCAGCGGATACGTAGGCGGCGGAACCAGTGCAGCAGGGCGATGGTCTGCTCGACGACAAAGCGGCGGGTGCCGAGGCCGGAGCCGTGGCCGATGCCGCGTCGGGCGATGACGGGTGTGATGCCGCGCGTGCGGAGCTCGCGGCGGTACTTGTCGAAGTCGTAGCCACGGTCGGCGTAGATCCGGTCGGGCCGTTGCCGGGGCCTGCCGCGGATGCCCTTGATCCGTGGGACCTTGTCGACCAGGGGCAGCAGTTGGGTGACGTCGTGGCGGTTGCCGCCGGTCAGGCTGACGGCGAGAGGGATGCCGCCCGCGTCGGTGATGACGTGGTGTTTCGAGCCTGGCTTGCGGCGGTCGACCGGGCTCGGACCGGTTTTGGGCCGCCCTTGAGCGCCCGAACGTGAGAGCCGTCGATCACCGCCCGAGACATGTCCAACTGCCCAGCGGCCCGCAGTCTGCCGAGCAGAACCTCATGCAGTCGTTGCCAGACACCAGCATCATTCCAGTCCCGCAACCTGCGCCAGCACGTCATGCCCGACCCGAACCCAAGCTCCTGGGGCAGGTACTCCCACGGGATCGCGGTGTAGAGCACGAACAGGATCCCGCACAACACCTTCCGATCATCGAGAGGCTTTCGGCCCGGGAACCGGTGCCTACGCGGTGCTCGGGGCGGCAGCAGCGGCGCGATCTCGGCCCACAACTCGTCCGAGACGATCCACGGCGGCTGCTCACCCCTCCTCAGAGGGCGGTTCGGAGTGTTAGGTCCGTTTCTGGCTGAGGGTGAATACTCCGGGTTCGTCTTCGGTGAGGACGTGGCGGTTGACCATGCGTTTCAGCTTGGCGCGGGTGCCTTCGACGTTCTTCGGTGAGGGTTCGACGCCGAGGGCGAGGCAGATGCCTTTGGCGCGCATGCCGGCGGGCGCGGTGCCAAGGATGTGCAGGATCTGCTGGTAGGGCCCGCTGGCGATCGTCGGGTCGTCGGCGGTGAACTCGTCGGCGGCGAGAGTGCGCAGGGTGGTGCGGGTGGTCGCGAGGTCGGCCAGTTCGCCGTCGAGGCGGGCGAGTTCGCCGGTCAGTGCGGTGATCTGCTCGCGGAGCCGGTCGGCGCGTTGGCGTGCGGTGGTCTCCCGGTCGGTGATCAGGTCGAGGACGGTGGGAAGGTTCACCGGTGCCGCCAGGAGGGTGTGCTGGTCCCGGTCAGCCGCCGCACGATGTTCGCCGTCGACGCCCACAGGGTTCGTGACACCGAGGACTCTGGGCGGCTCTCGTACTCGCGCACGAGGCGGCGGTGCAGCATCAGCGTGCCGTTGACCTGCTCGACGATCCACCGCTTACGGATCGGCACGAACCCGGGCCGGGTGTCGGAGCGTTTGACGACCTCGACGTCGACCCCGAGGACGGCGCCGTGCAGGGCGAGGTCCTGTTTGAACCCGGCGTCGACCCAGGCGCGGCTCACCGTCGGAGTGTGTTCGACGACCTTGTCGAGCAGCCGGATACCGATGGCGTTGTCAGTGACCGACGCCGCGGTCACCACCACCGCGATGACCAGCCCCAACGCGTCCACTGCCAGGCCCCGCTTACGCCCGGACACCTTCTTGGCCGCGTCCTTGCCGGTCGTCGCGGCCGGAATGTGGTTCGCCGCCCTGATCGACTGGGTGTCCAACACGACCGCGCTCGGATCCTCCCGACGGCCGACTTTTTCCCTGGCCTGGCAGCGCAGCAGATCGTGGATCACCTGGTCGGTGCCGTCGTCGCGCCACAGGGCGAAGTAGTAGTAGGTGGCCGACTTCGGCGGCAGGTCGTGCGGCAGGTACGCCCACTGACAGCCCGTCCGGTTCTGGTAGAAGATCGCGTTCACGATCTCCCGCAGGTCGTAGTCGCCTGGCTGGCCCGACACCGAGACCGCGACGCGCTTGGTCTTCCACGCCTGTAGGAACGGCCCGATCAGCTCCCACTGCTCGTCGCTGACATCGCTCGGGTACGGCTTTCGATCACCCATGATCGGGCTAACGCCGCAGCCGCCTCACAGTCACGACCAAGACTCACATCCCATAGATCGACCTGGTGCTGTAACAACAGCGAACCCGCCGGAAGGCCGCCAACCGGACGCAATGCATTAGACCAGATCAAGTTACTGCGGACCGCCCTCTCACGTTCAGACAGAACGACCCTCACGTCCCGAGGACACGCCCACCATCATTTCGTTAGGAACTCTAAGGCGTACCGCGAGTTTCAGGACCGAGACCCCGGCTGGCTGAAGGTCGCCCTCGCCACCTGACCACCGACCAATCCTGCTGTCCAGCCCGGCACCGCTAGGTTCCGGGCTGGACAGCTGTGACGGGCGACGCGGTGGTCTTCGCCGAAGCCGGTGGTGCCGACGCCACCAGCTGCTCGCTCAGGCGATGGTGGCCAGCAGCTCCCGGCAGGCTCGCTCGCAGGCGCGGCACGCATCAGCACAGATCCGGCAGTGCTGGTGCTTGTCGGCGTGAGCGGCGCACTCGTCTCCGCACGCCTTGCAGGCCGTTACGCACGCCTCCAAGAGGGTGCGGCTGATGTTCGCGTCGTAGCCGGTGTGTCGGGACAGGACCCGGGCGGTGGTCGCGCAGATGTCGGCGCAGTCCAGGTTCGTCCGGACACACTTGGTGAGTTCGGCGACCATGTCCTCGCTGAGGCAGGCGTCCGCGCACGCGGTGCAGGCCTGCGCGCAGTCATCGAGAGCGTCGATGGTGGCTGCGAGCTTCGTCCGGTCCAGGTTGATCGACTTCGGGTACGTCTCCAGCATGGGCATCGTGGTGCTCGGCATCGGGCACTCCTCTCTGTCGTTTCTGGCGGTGACTGTCGTCATCTCTTCCGCCGCGGCCAGCGCGAACCGGTGATGGGAGCGTCCTCGTTCACCCCACTCGGGGTCGTACCCCGAGCCGGCGCGCCGAATCGGGCAGCGGCCAACCGGCCCGGTTATTCGGGCGGCCATCCGTGCGTCGAGCCGGTTGACCACCGCCGCGTGCGGCACGGTGAGCCCGGCGAGCACCGCGAAGACCAGCTGGAACGGTGTTTCCTGGGACGGACCGGCGGTCGCGGGGCCGACGGTCGGCGACGCGCTGACGTGCACCAGGACGAGCAGACCGGCGAGGGCGGCGATGGTGGGCAGGATGGCCTGCCGGGCGAACCGGCGGGCCGGACCACCCAGCCGTCCCGCGGCGAGGTGGTGGCGGTTGGCAGGGTCGGCGCGCAGCAGCCGGGCGACATGCCGGGCGGAGTGCCAGGCCGCGAAGTACCCGCCGAACGCCAGCGGCGGTGGCACCAGGGCGAAGGCCGCGACGAGGATCGCGAGTGCCGCCACATCCGCACCGCGGCGCGCGGTCAGCTCGCGGAGTCCGGTCACCACGACCGCCAGGAGTACGACGCACAGCACGATCAGCCGCCCGGCCGGTGCGAACGCGGATGCGGCTCCTGGCGCGACCGCGTCCAGCAGCGGGTCGACCGTCCCTGGCCACAGCGCGATCGGCAGCACTACCGGAGGTCCGCCGTGGGCCAGGACGGCGAGGACGGGACGGACCGGTGCCTGCCCGTCCCGCTCGGCCCGGTAGGCCACGTCACCGGTGCCGAAGTGCAGCACCGTGAGGATCAGGAAACCGGTCAGGGCGGGGACGGGCGCCCAGAGGAACAGCGCGACCGTGGCGGCGGCCGTCCCGGCGTACGCGAGCAGCAGCCCGACGGTGATCCGCAGAGAGCGGGCCGGTGCGGAGATCCAGGCCGGTACCAGGTGGTCGACGGCGCCGTGCGGCAGGCCGATCAGCAGGCCCACGAGCAGTGGGACGGTCCCCGCCCACGTCTCCGCGGTCGGTATCAGCAGGTACAGGCAGGCGAGGCCGGCCAGGACGATCGGGCCCGAGTGGCCGACCCGGCGCAGCAGCCAGTCACCGGGCGGACGGTGAACCGACTGGCCGACCTGACGGGCGGCTGGTGTCACGCGACGGTGAGCAGGCGGCGGTCGGACAGGCGTCGTAGCAGACCCAGGTCGACCGCGCTCCACACCACCTTGGACAGGATCGGCAGGATCACGAACAGTGCGGTGTCGGTGGTGTCTCCGAACTGCCCGATCCCGGACGGCCCCAGGATCCAGATCAGCGGATAGCCGACCCAGAGCACACTGAGCAGAAGCGCCACCTGGGTGAAGACCCGCGACATGGGGGCCGGCTGACGGGCGGCGGTGGCCCGCAACGGTCCCCAGATCAGCCCGAAGACCACCAGCAGAGCCACCACCCCGACGGCATAGAGCCCATACCGCCCGGCCCGGCTCTCCATCAGGTCAGCCAGGAACCCACTTGTGATCATGATGATGTCGGCCACGACGAGCGCGCGGACCAGGCCCCAGCGCTTGCGGGGCAACGCGTGCATCGCGGTGAGGGAGAGGGCCACCAGTAGCAGCGGGGTGGTGACCACCCAGTCGGCGTACCGGGCCCAGAAAGTCGTCTGGTCGGCGACCTCGATCCGACCGCCGCCGACCGCCATCACCAGGTACCAGAACCCCGACCAGAGCGGAATCGCCGTGGCGATCGAGTACTCCACCGGCGGGACGCCCTTGGGGTTGGCCCGCCAGTAGCTGAAGAGCGCGACGCCGGCCGCCATGGCGACGACGTAGAACCACAGCCAGAACCCCACGGCACCTCCCTGGCCTACTCCGGCTCTCCGGGAACGAGGGACGCCCCCTTGCTGTGAGCTTAGGATGGTCATCAGGCCATTTAGGGCTATAAAGGCGGAATCGCCCCCGATCGCAGGCGAGGCGGCAGCCAGGCTCCGCGATCGGAGACGATCCTGGTCGGAACAGGCGGGTCAGCGGCATGAACTTCGAGAACGAGTTCGGCTACAACGTCATCCAGTACACGCTGGTGTCGCACGTACTGACTCTCGGTTACGCCGTCATGGCCGCCGGGCTCGTCTATTTCCTGCTGACCATGTCGGGTGTCGCTGCGCGTTACCGGCTGGCCTCGGTGCTCTCCGCAGTGGTCATGATCTCCGCGTTCTTCGAACTCTGGGTGCTGTCACAGCGGTGGTCAGCGGCGTTCGCCTGGGACGGGAACGCGTTCGTAAGGACGGAGACCCTGTTCTCCAACGGCTACCGGTACATGAACTGGTCCATCGACGTCCCGGTGCTGCTGATCCAGTTGCTGGTGGTGCTGGGCGTCACCGGTCGGCGCTTCCACCGCACCTGGGCGTTGTTCGTCGCCGCCGGCCTGGCCATGATCTACACGGGCTACGCGGGCCAGTTCTACGAGGTGGACAGGACCTGGCCGTTCTGGATCTGGGGGCTGGTCAGCACCGTCTTCTTCCTGTTCCTGCTCGCCCTGGTGGCCCGCCTGATCTTCGGCAATCTGCGCCGGCTACCCCGCGCCGCCCGGGGGCCGGCCCGGGCCGTGTGGTGGCTGATCCTCGTCTCCTGGATGCTCTATCCCGGGGCCTATCTCATGCCGGCGATGTGGGACTCCGCCGACGGGGTGGTGGCCCGGCAGATCACCTACACGCTTGCCGACATCACCTCGAAGGTGATCTACGGGGTGCTGATCGGGGTGATCGCCCGCAAGGTCAGCGCCGCCGAGAACTGCCAGGCCGCGATCGAGGAGGACGTGGCCCAGCCGCGCGGCGGCCTGACCTCCGTCGCCTCCGGCTGAGGGCGCCGCCGGTCGCGGCGAACGTTCCGACGCCCACGTCCGGCGTGCGGGACGGATTTGTGCGAAGCGCCGGCCGACAGTCGTACCGGTATCTAGGGTGACGCCCATGGGACACCAAGCCGCCGCCGGCCGCGACCGCTACCGGCGGCTACGTTGGTTCAACGTGCTGGTCGGCCTGTTCCTGGCCGCCGAGGGCGGCTGGATGTGGGTGGCCAGCAACGACCTGTCGCTGCCGGTCACCGCGTCGTACCTCACGGCGGACCCGGTGACGCTGCGGGACGCCACGCTCCCGGAGGTGGCCTTCCGGATCGCCGTCGGCCCGGCGGTAGCGGTCTTCCTGCTCCTCGCCGCGCTCGACCACCTCATCACCGCCGCCCCGGTCGTGCACCGCTGGTACGAGCGCAACCTCGACCGGCGGGCCAACTACGCCCGCTGGATCGAGTACTCGGTGAGCGCCTCCATCATGATCGTCCTGATCGGCCTGTTCGTCGGGATCCGCGACCTCGCGGCGGTCATCGGGATCTTCGCCGCGAACACCGCGATGATCCTCTTCGGGCTGCTGATGGAGCGGCAGCAGACACCGGGACGCGCCGACTGGAGCGCCTTCTGGTTCGGCACACTTGTCGGCCTGGCGCCCTGGCTGGCGATCGCCGTGTACGTCGCACAACCGCCGGAGATCCCCGGATTCGTGTGGGCGATCATCATCGTCCAGTTCCTGCTCTTCGCCAGCTTCGCGGTCAACATGGCACTGCAGTACCGCCAGCTCGGTCGATGGCGTGACTACCGCTACGGCGAGGTCTCGTACATTCTGCTCAGCCTCGTGGCCAAGTCCGCGCTGGCCTGGCTGATCTACGCCAACGTACTGCGCACCTGACGCGGGCCGGCGGCGGTTCATTCCGAATCCAGCAGATGCTCTATACGCCGCCAAACGCGGATTCCTACACGAATGCGAGAACCCGCCTGAGTGCCACCAATGACATTTTTCGGCACCCGCCGGAGGCTTGGCTAAGATTCGTGGTCGCCAGTCGAGAATGATTCAGCGACGCCGATCTGGGGTAAAGGTTGCACGCGCGCCGGTTGAAACCGGCGCCGGTCGGCGTGGCGACCGGAGGTGGGTGTGGGTTTGGAGATCATCGCATGCTGCGTCGGTGGGCATCGATCCTGGTTGAAGGGGCCGGACATGCGGCCGCGGCAGGGGACCGCAGCGGAGGAGGCAGCAGCATGGCGCAGGCCAAGCGGCGATCCAGCACATCGCCGATAGGGCTACGGGTTCTCGTCACTCTGGGGCCGGAGGTGCTGCGCAAAGGGCTGGAGGCGCTGCTCGGCGAACTGCACATGGTCACCGGTGTCCGGACCGCGCCGACGGTGAACGAGGCGATGGTGCTGCTCCGGCGGTACCGGCCCGACCTGCTGATCCTGGTCGTCGAGGACGACGTCCCGGTTGACCAACTGGTGCTCGCCGCCCGAAGCGCCGGCATTCCGACCCTGGCGGTCCTGAACCGAGCCGGTGACGCGCTCCGCGACCGGGCCGTACCGCTGGCGGCAGACGGTTTCATCCTGGCCGGAGAGCTTGATCGGCGGTCGCTGAACAACGCCCTGGCCGAACTGTGGCGAGGTGAGATGCCGATGCCGCTCGCTCTCGGCCGGGTCGCGCTCTCGGTGCTGCGGGAGGACCAGTGCCCCGCCGACACTCCGGTGTTGACCCCCCGGGAGGCCGAGACGCTGAAACTGCTGGCCCGGGGGCTGAGCAACCGCCAGATCGCCGGCACGATGGGGATCACCGAGCACGGTGCGAAGCGGCATGTCTGTCACATCCTGGCGAAGTTGAACTGCACCAACCGAACGGAGGCGGTCACGGCGGCCTATCAGCTGGGCCTGCTGCCCGCCAGGCGCTGACTCGCCGGACTCCGCTTCCCTCCGGGACGCTGTTCGCCCGTCCAGCCGGGTAGCGGTGCGCTCAGCTTCAGCCGCATCTCGTCGTACTCGGCATCCGGATCGGAATCGAGCACGATGGCGCCGCCGGCGCCGACCCGCAGGATTCCCCGGTGCAGTACCGCGGTCCGGATGACGATGTTGAGGTCCGCCCCGCCGGTCAGGCCGAAGAATCCCAGCGCTCCGGAGTAGACCCCCCGCGCCCGATCCTCGATCTCACCGAGCAGCCGCATCGTTCGCGGCTTCGGTGCTCCGGTCATCGAGCCACCAGGGAAACAGGCCCGGACGATCCGGGTCGGTGAGACCGACCGGAGGCGGCGGCCGCGCACCGTGGAAACCAGCTGATGCACGGTCGCGTACGACTCCACCACCATGAACGAGGGCACGTGGACGCTGCCGACCTCGCAGACCTGCCCGAGGTCGTTCCGGAGCAGGTCGACGATCATCAGGTTCTCCGCCCGGGTCTTCGGAGAGTCGCGCAGCTCGGCCCGCAGGGCATGGTCCTGCGCGGGGTCGGCGGCCCGGGGAGCGGTCCCCTTGATCGGCTTGGCCTCGACCACCCCGGATGGGTCGATCTTGAGGAAGCGCTCCGGCGAGGAGCAGAGGATCTGCGTCTCTCCCAGGCGGAGATAGGCGGCGTACGGTGCCGGATTGTGACGGCGCTGCCGCAGATAGAGTTCGATACCGCACCCGTCGTACGGGGCCTGGAGTTCGTTGGTCAGGCAGATCTCGTAGCTCTCTCCGGCCCGGAGCAGATCCAGGCAGGTACGGATGTCCGCCAGGTAACTCTCCCGCCCCCGGGACAGCCAGCGCTCCGGGTCGGACGTTCTTCCCGGCTCGGCCCGCCCGCCGGTCGGCCGGACCGGGCCCGGCTCCTCCGGCCGGCGGGTGCGTCGGTCGCGGTCGTCGACCGGGTGGTGGCCGACGGGTCCGGTGCACAGCAGGGCCGTCGTGCTGTCCAGCCAGCCGTCCGCCGCCGCGATCTGGGCGTCGGTGGCGCGGCAGAGCGCGAGCAGCCACACCTCACCGGTCTGATGGTCCACGGCCACCATCCGGGTCGCGGCCATCCAGACCGCGTCCGGGGTCTCGGATTCGTGTCGGTTCGGTGCGCCGCAGTCGGCCTTCACCTCGTAGCCGAAGTAGCCGACGTAGCCGCTCGGCAGGTCGAACGGAAACTCCCCGCGATCCGCGAGCCGGCGCTCGTCGAGGCGGCGTTGCAACACGGTGAAGATGTCCCCCGGCTCGACGCCGATCCGGACGCCGGTCGGGTCGAGCACCTCGACCGTGCCGGTGGTGCTGACGTACCGCAGCACCTCCCCGTCCGGTCCGCCCGGGTGCCCCAGGAACGAGAACCGCGACACGCCGGGCACGACCCGGCTGCTGTCCAGCCAGAAGGCGTACGGCCGGTCGCCGGCGATCCGCTGGAAGACCCACTCCGGGTCGACCGTCGCGGGCTGCTGTGGCGGTGCGTTCCGCGGGGCGACGCCGGGCAGCCGTCGGTGACGCAGCAGCCAACCGCCGGCCCGAACGGCGGTGTCGCTCGATGCCGCGCCCAGCCCGGCGCCGCCGACCGGCCGCGAACCGTTCGTGGCGTCCCCGCCCACCAGACTGCGGAAGTTCAGCAGTAACCGGCTGCCGTGCTCGGTGCTCACCGACTCGGGATGGAACTGCACCCCGAACCAGGGGCGGCTGCGGTGCCGCAGGCCCATCACCACCCCGTCCTCGGCCCAGGCGTCGGCGACCAGTTCGGCTGGCAGTGGTTCGGCGACGCAGAGCGAGTGGTAACGGACGGCCACGAAGTTCTGCGGCAGACCGGTGAAGAGCCCGCCGTCATGCCGTACCTGGCTCAGGTGGCCGTGGCGCGGCTCAGGTGCCGGCCCGACAGCGGCCCCGCAGAGGTGGCCCAGGGCCTGGTGGCCGAGGCAGACGCCGAGCACCGGCCGGCCGCTGTGGCGGATGACGTCGAGGCAGCGGCCGATGTCCTCCGGCACCTGCGGTCGGCCGGGACCAGGCGAGATGATCACCGCATCGAACTGCCGGGCGAACTCCGACGTCAACTGCGGGCTGTCGTTCCGCAGCACCTGGGGTTCGACGCCGTAGGTCTGGGCGATCAACTGATAGAGGTTGAAGGTGTACGAGTCGTAGTTGTCGATCAGCAGGGTCCGCACCGTCACGCCACCCCTGCCCGACCGACGGGGTGTGCTTCCCCCCGGTCGGCGCCGGCGCGCTGCCGCGTGGCTGCGCCAGCGCCGCGCTGCTCCCGAGGGTCCTGCTCCCGCAGGGCGAAGCGGCGGAGCTTCCCCGTCGGCGTGCGGGGCAGGGCGGGGAGGCCGGTGACGCCCCGGGGAACCTTGAACGGCGCCACCCGGCCGTCCAGCCAGCGAGCGAGTTCGTCCACGGTGGGGGTGACGGCGCCGGGCACCGGTACGACGAAGGCGTGCAGCCGGGTGGCACCGGTCTGGTCCATCCGGGCGATCACCGCAGCCTCGGCGACCGTCGGATGCTCCTCGATGAGGTGCTCCACCGGCTGAGGTGCCAGCGTGATCCCGCCGACCATCTCCAGGTCGTCCACCCGGCCGTGCAGCGCGTACGTCCCGTCGCCGTGCCGTACCGCCAGATCCCGGGTACGCAGCCAGCCACCCACGAGTGTGCGGGCGGTCTCCTCCGGCCGGTTCAGGTACCCGGTCATGACCGTCTCCCCGGTGACCCAGAGTTCCCCCTCGACCTCGTCGGGCACCGCCACCCCGTCGCTGTCGAGCAGCCGGAGGCGATAGCCCGGGACCGGGCGTCCGACCGTGCCGATCCGGTGTTCCTCCACCGTGTTCGCGCAGAAGGCGTGCCCGGCCTCGGTGGAACCGACCTGGTCGAGCAGCGGGACGCCGAGCAGTTCCCCGGCCCGCACCGCGAGGTCCGGTCGCAGCGCCTCACCGGCGGAGACCGCGGCCCGCACACTGCCGAAGGCGGATCGGTCACCGGCCGCTACGAGCTGGGCGTAGGACGTGGGCACCCCGTAGAGCAGGGTGACCCGGTGCTCGGTGACGAGCTCCGCGACCGCCTCGGGACTCGGTCGCTCCGGCAGCAGCACCGCCGACGATCCGGAGAACAGTGGGAACACGAAGGCGTTGCCGAAGCCGTAGGCGAAGTGCAGCTTGGAGATCGAGAGGGTGACGTCGTCGGCGTTGCTGCGTACCACTGAGAGCCCGGCGTACCGGTAGTACGCCTCCGGGTCGGTGTGCCGATGGACGGCTCCCTTCGGGTCACCGGTGGTGCCGGAGGTGTACTGCACGTACAGGGGGTCGGTGCCGGCCACCGGCACCGCCGGGGCACGGCTCGCCCGACCGGCCCGGTCGAGCAATTGGTTCGGCGAGAGCGTACGGACGGTGAACCGGTCCGCCAGCGACTCGGGGCAGAGCACGAGAGCCGGAGTGCAGTCGGCGACCAGCGCCGTGTGCTCCGGAGCGGCCAGCGCCGGGTTGACCAGGACAGCGACCGCCCCGGCCCGAGCCACGGCCAGGAACGAGACCACCCAGGCGGCGCTGTCGGGCAGCGCCAGGAGCACCCGGTCACCCGGTCTGATCCCTTCGCTGGCCAGTACCCGGGCGGCTCGGCCGGCCAGATCGTGGATCGCTCCGTGGGACCAGGTCCGACCCGGTTCGCGGACGGCGGGGCGCTGGGCCCAGCCGCGTTCCGCGCAGCGCCGTTCCAGGGTGGCCGCGAGATTCATGGCGAGAGCCCTTTCTGCTGCTGGCGGGTGCGCGAGTCCGGGGAATGCCGACGGGCGCGGAAGTCCGTGGAGAATGCAATTCGATCTCGACCGTAGATCGCTCTGAAGATGGGCGGCAAGTGTCTGATGCGATACCCCGAGCAGCTCGAACGAATTTTTTCCGCCATCGGATGTGCACTCCCGAGAAATATGCTATGCGCCGGCATGGTTCCTGTTCGAAACCGGTTCAGCGGCCTGCGACAAGGCGTGCGACGCCGATAACTTAGGTAATCCTTGGTGCCCGTTCGGGTACCTCGCGTGGTAGCAGACAGGCTATTCCTCGCGCTTGTTCGAGTTGAGTGGAGTGCGATCCCGTGGCACCGTGAGTCGGGTGTCGTACAGATACCACGAGGTCAATTTCAGCGATTACGCAATCGAGCTGCACGGTGTGCAATACGACGCGCGGGAGATCGAAGCTTCGGTGCGTGAGTGCGTGGCCGCCGCCGGAAACGTCTGCGCCATCCAGCCGGAGTACGGCGGGGAGCTGACGCTGATTCTGGAAACGGCCGGCGCCAGCGGACCCGAGCTGGCCCGCCGGGTCATGGGCGCAGTGGTGGATCGGCACGGACTGGCCCCCGGCACCGTCTGCCTGGTCCCCGGTGGGGAGTTGGACGGTTCGGGTCCGCCGGCCGATACGAGCGATGGCGCCGTTTCCTGGCGGCACGAGGTGCTGCGGCGGCTCCGGGCCGGCGAACTCACCGTGGCCTACCGGCACGAGGCTCGGCCCGGCGGTCGGTCCGCGTCGAGCAGCACCGGCGACTCGCCGTCCGCCGTCGTGGCCGGCGGCGGACCCGGTTCGGACGCCTCCCCGACGCAGGCCGGTCCCGGCCTGACCGCCGAGGCGATGCGCACCGACGTGGCCCGCCTGTTGGGGGTCGAACCGGCCGACATCGACCCGGACGTCGACCTGGTCGAGTTCGGCCTCGACTCGCTGCGCACGATGCAACTGGTGAACCAGTGGCGGCGCGGCGGCACCGAGCTGACCTTCGCGGAGCTGGTCGAGAGGCCGGTACTCAACCGATGGTGGGAACTGCTCGCGGCCGCCGGGCCCGCAGCGGAGTCCGGATCGGCCGAGCCAGCCGACGGCGACCCGGTCGACGAGACCGAGCCGTTCCCGTTGACCCCGGTGCAGCACGCCTACTGGATCGGCCGCCGGGACGACCAGGTCCTCGGCGGGGTCGGCTGCCACTTCTACGTCGAGTTCGACGGCGGCGCAGCCGTCGGTACCGGGCCTGTCGACCCGGACCGGCTGGCGGAAGCGGTGCGCGCCCTGCTGCGCCGGCACGGCCTGCTGCGGGCCCGGTTCCTCGACGACGGCACCCAGCAGATCCAGCGCGAACCGGCCTGGCTCGGTCTGCTGGTGCACGACCTGCGTACCGCCGGTGCGGCCGAGGTCGACGCGGCGCTGGCCGCGGAGCGGGACCAACTGGCGCACCGGCGCCTCGCGGTCGAACTGGGCGAGGTGTTCGACCTGCGCCTCAGCCTGCTGCCCGGCGGGCGCCACCGGCTGCATCTGAACTTCGACCTGCTCGTCGCCGACGTCCTGAGCATCCAGATCATCCTGGCCGACCTGACCCGTCTCTACCGCGCCGGCCCGCAGGCGGACCTGCCGCCGCTGCCGTACGGCTTCCCCACGTACCTGGCGCACCAGGAGAGCCGGCGCCGGCCGGCCCGTGAGCGGGACCGGGAGTACTGGCGCAAGCGCCTGCCCGACCTGCCGGACGGTCCGCAACTGCCGCTCGCCGTCGAGCCGGCGCTGGTCGAGACGACCCGGTTCCAGCGACGCGACCACCTGCTGGATCCGGCCGCGCGGGGGCGGCTGGAGCAGCTGGCCCGGCAGCACGGGGTCACCCTGCCGATGGTTCTCGCCACCGCCTACGCCGAGGTGCTCGGCGCCTGGAGCGCCGAGCAGCGGTTCCTGCTCAATCTGCCGCTCTTCGACCGGGAGGTCGTCGACCCCCACGTGGCGTGGATCGTCGCCGACTTCACCAACCTGCTCCCGATCGAGGTCGACCTGCGCGAGTCCAGCTCGTTCCGGCAACGGGTACGCGGACTTCAGGAGCAGCTGCGAGCCGGGATCGGACACAGCTCGTACACCGGCGTCGAGGTGCTCCGGGATCTCGCGCGTACCCGAACCGACGACCGCATTCCGGCGCCGGTCGTCTTCACCAGCGCGATCGGCATGGGCGACCTGGTGGGCGAGGACGTGCAACGGACCTTCGGCCGGCTCGGCTGGATGCTGTCGCAGACTCCGCAGGCCTGGCTGGACCACCAGGTGACCGAGCGCGACGGTGGCCTGTACCTGGTGTGGGACGCGGTGGCCGAGCTCTTCCCGCCCGGCGTACTCGACGACATGTTCGCCGGCTACCTGCGGTTGCTGGACTGGCTGGCCCGCGACGAGTGGGACGGACCGGTCCCCGCGCTTCTCCCCGCGGCGCAGTCGGCGGTGCGTGACACGGCGAACGCCACCGACGGGAGGGTGCCGGACCGCCCGCTGCACGTGGACTTCTTCGACCGGGCGACGACCGACCCGGGTCGGGCCGCGCTGATCGCGGCGGACCACGTGGTCAGCTACGGCGAGCTGGCCGACCGCGCGCTGCGGATCGCCGCTGCCCTGCGTGACCGGGGCATCGGGCGGGGCGACGTGGTGGGAGTGACCCTGCCGAAGAGCCCGGAGCAGATCGCGGCGGTGTTCGGCGTGCTGGCCGTCGGGGCGGCGTACCTGCCGGCCGGGCCGGAGCAGCCGCCGGCCGCCGGGCCCGGATGCTGCGGCGGGCGTCGGTACGGGTGGTGCTCACCGACGGCGACGTCGCCGGTTGGCCGGACGAGATCGAGCTGGTGCCGGTCGCGACGACGGCGGCCCGGGAACCCCTCGCCGGCTGCGTCCCGGTGCCGGTGACCGACCCGGCGTACGTGATCTTCACGTCCGGCTCGACCGGCGAGCCCAAGGGGGTGGAGATCACCCACATCGCGGCCCGGAACACCATCGACGATGTCAACGAGCGGTTCGGCGTGGACCGGAGTGACCGAGTGCTCGCCGTGTCGGCGCTCGACTTCGACCTGTCGGTGTACGACATCTTCGGACTGCTCTCGGTCGGCGGGGCCATGGTGCTGGTGGCGGAGGACGAGCGGCGGGACGCGTACCGCTGGGTCGAGCTGTGCCGCACCCACCGGGTGACCGTCTGGAACACCGTCCCCGCGCTGCTGGACATGCTGCTGCTGGCCGCCGGCGACCCCGACGGGCCGGCCCGGACGTTGCCGGAGCTGCGCCTGGTGCTGGTCTCGGGCGACTGGATCGGTCTCGACCTGCCGGGACGCGCCGTCACCGCCACCGGTGACTGCCGGTTCGTCGCCCTCGGCGGCGCCACCGAGGCGGCGATCTGGTCGAACCACGTCGAGGTGGCCGAGGTGCCCGCCCACTGGCCGAGCGTTCCCTACGGCCGGCCGCTGCGGAACCAGCGGTACCGGGTCGTCGACGCCCAGGGTCGGGACCGGCCCGACTGGGTTCCCGGCGAGCTGTGGATCGGCGGCCTGGGGGTCGCCACCGGCTACCGGGGGGATCCGGAGGCGACCGGGCGCTCCTTCGTGACCGTTGCCGGCACCCGCTGGTACCGCACCGGTGACCTGGGCCGGTACTGGCCCGACGGCACGCTCGAGTTCCTCGGCCGGACCGACCACCAGGTTAAGATCCGCGGCCACCGGATCGAGCTGGGCGAGGTCGAGGCCGCGCTGCTGGCCCATCCGGCGGTGGCCGCCGCCGTGGTGCTCGCGGTCGGCGAGCCGACCCGCCTGGCCGCGACGATCGTCCCGCGTCCGGAGGCCGCGGCGGACGGCGCCGAAGAGGGTTGGCCGTCCGCGAGCGAGGAGGGGCTGCTCGCCTTCCTCCGGGAGCGGCTTCCCGCCCACTCGGTCCCGGCCAGCGTCACCAGCGTCACCGAACTGCCGTTGACCAGCAACGGAAAGGTGGACCGTCGGGCTCTCGCGGCCCGGGTCGAGGATGCCTGGGCGCCGGTACCGGCGGAACCGCCCCGGCGCGGAATCGAGGAGACGGTAGCCGGGATCTGGGCGGAACTGCTCGGCACGCCCGCCGTGAGCCGGTGGGACAACTTCTTCTCGCTCGGCGGGGACAGCCTGCTCGCCACCCGGATGATCTCCAAGCTGCACGCTGCGGGCTTCGCCGACGCCGAACTCGGCCGGCTCTTCCACACCGCGGAGCTGGCCAGCTTCGCCGCCGACCTCCGGCACGGCGGCCCGCAGCGGCCGATGCCGACGTTGCGGCCCGATCCGGAGCACCGGCACGACCCCTTCCCGCCGACCGACGTGCAGCGGGCCTACTGGGTCGGCCGTACGGACACGTTCGCCCTCGGCGGTGTCGGCTGCCATTTCTACACCGAGTACGACGGCGCCGGGATCGACCTGGACCGGCTCACCGACGCCTGGAACCGGGTCATCGAGCGGCACGAGATGCTCCGGGCGGTCTTCCTGCCCAGCGGCGAGCAACGGATTCTCCCCAGCGTGCCGAGGTTCGAGATCCCGGTCGTCGAGGTCGGGCCCGGCGACGCCGAGGAGGTGCTCGCGCGGCAGCGGGACGCGATGTCGCACCAGGTCCTCGACGCCGGCCGCTGGCCGCTGTTCGACGTCCGGGCGGTGCGCTACGGCGACCGGACCCGGCTGGCGGTGAGCATCGACAGCATCCTCATCGACGCGCTCAGCGCGATGATCCTGATGCGTGAGGTGGACACCTTCTACCGCCGGCCCGACGCCGAGCTGCCGCCGGTCGGCGTCTCGTTCCGCGACTACGTGCTCACCGCCGGGCCGGACGAGACCAGCCGGACCGAGTCCGAGTCGTACTGGGCGGGCCGGGTCGACGACCTGCCCGAGGGACCGGCCCTGCCGCTGGCCCGGGATCCCGCCACCGTCCAGCGGCCCCGCTTCCTCCGCCGGGAGCAGCAGCTTCCGGAGTCGCGGTGGCGCCGGCTGCGGGAGCTGGCGCAGCGGTACGGGCTGACCGGCTCGACCCTGCTGGCCACCGCCTTCGCCGAGGTACTCGGCGCCTGGAGCGCCCGGAGCGACCTCACCGTCAACGTGACCCTCTTCGACCGTCGGGACGTGCACCCGGACATCGATGCCGTGCTCGGTGACTTCACCTCGTTGCTGCTCGTGGGCTACCAGCCCGAACCGGGCGAGAGCTGGCTCGACGCCGCCCGCCGGATGCAGCGGAGGATGGGCGAGGACCTGGCGCACAGCGACGTCTCGGCGGTGTGGGTGATGCGGGAGTTGGCCCGGCGCCGGGGGAACCTCGACGTCAGCATGCCGGTGGTCTTCACCAGCACGCTCGGGGTCACCGACGATGTCGTGGTCGAGCCCTCGTTCGCCGAACGGGTCTGGGGAATCTCGCAGACCCCGCAGGTCTGGCTGGACCACCAGGTGGTGGAGCGGGCCGGCGGCCTGCTGCTGGTCTGGGACGCGGTCGAGGAGCTGTTCCCCGCCGGCGTTCTCGACGCGATGTTCTCGGCGTACATGCGGCTGCTGGAGTGGCTCGCCGAGGGCCGCTGGGAGGTGCCGGTGCCGGCGCTGCTCCCACCCGAGCAGCGGATCGTGCGGGCCGACGTGAACGCGACGGCTGGACCGGTACCCGACGGGTTGCTGCACACCGCGTTCTTCCGGCGGGCCGCCGAGGCCCCGGAGCGGGTCGCGCTGCTCGGCGCGGGTGGTGAGCTTTCCTACGGCGAACTGGCCGGACAAGCGCTGCGGGTGGCCGGTGCGCTGCTCGGGCACGGTGTCCGCGCTGGTGACCCGGTCGGGATCACGCTGCCCAAGGGGCCGGAGCAGGTGGTCGCGGTCCTCGGCGTACTGGCCGCCGGGGCGGTGTACGTGCCGTGCGGGGTGGAGCAGCCGGCACTGCGCCGGGATCGGATCTTCGCCGACGCCGGGGTGCGCCTGGTCCTCACCGACACCGCCGCCCGGGACTGGCCGGAGACCGTGCGGGCGCTGCCACTCACCGACGCGGTCCGGGCCACCGCGACGGCCGGTCCGGTGCCGCTGGACCCGGACTCCCCGGCGTACGTGATCTTCACCTCCGGCTCGACCGGCCAGCCGAAGGGTGTGGAACTCACCCACCGCGCGGCCGGGAACACCGTCGACGATGTCAACGAGCGGTTCGGGGTACGCGAGACCGATCGGGTCCTCGCCGTCTCGGCGCTCGACTTCGACCTGTCGGTGTACGACATCTTCGGACCGCTCGCCGCCGGTGGTGCCGTGGTGCTCCCCGCCGAACGGGAGCGACGGGAACCCCAGGCCTGGCTGCGACTGTGCCGCGAGCACCGGGTGACGCTGTGGAACAGCGTCCCGGCGCTGCTGGACATGCTGCTGGTGGCGCTCTCCGGCGACGCACCAGCCCCGGCACCGGGGCTGCGGCTGGTTCTGGTCTCCGGCGACTGGGTGGGGGTGGACCTGCCGGGCCGGGTGGCGGCGACGTTCGACGGCTGCCGGTTCGTGGCGCTCGGCGGTGCCACCGAGGCCGCCATCTGGTCCAACGCCATCGAGGTCACCGAGGTGCCGCAGACGTGGACCGCCGTCCCGTACGGCCTGCCGCTGCGCAATCAGCGGTACCGGGTGGTCGACGACCGGGGCCGGGACTGCCCCGACTGGGTCCCGGGGGAACTGTGGATCGGGGGCACCGGAGTGGCCACCGGGTACCGCAACGACCCGGAACGCACCCGGGAACGTTTCGTCGACTACGCCGGAGAGCGCTGGTACCGCACCGGAGATCTGGGCCGCTACTGGCCCGACGGCACGCTCGAGTTCCTCGGTCGGACCGACCACCAGGTGAAGGTTCGTGGGCACCGGATCGAACTGGGCGAGGTGACCGCGGCGTTGGCCGCCTACCCCGCGCTGAGCGCGGCCGCCGCCGTCGCGGTCGGCCGGCCGCCCCGGCTGGTCGCCTTCGGCGTACCCGAGGCCGGTCGCGGCGACGAGGACCTCGCCGGTCTTGAGGAGTTCGTCGCCGCTCGGCTGCCGAGCTACGCGGTGCCCGGCGTCTGCCTCCTGCTCGACGAGCTGCCGCTGACGGCCAACGGCAAGGTCGACCGGTCCGCTCTGGAGAAGCTGGCCGAGGAGGACGGTGCCCCGGTCGAGCCCGGCGAGCCGCCTCGGGGCCCGGTCGAGGAGGCGGTCGCCGCGATCTGGGCCAGCCTGCTGGACCTGCCCGGCGTGGGCCGGGAGGAGAACTTCATCGCCCTCGGCGGGGACAGTCAACTCGCCGCCCGGCTCGCCGCCGCGCTGCGCGATCGGTTCGGGGTGGACATTCCGTTGCGGCAGCTTTTCGCCGCTCCCACCGTCGCCGGGACGGCACGGCTGATCGATGGTTTTGAGGAAGGCGCGCTATGACCCGCTCGACGACCACACCGACGCCCGCCGAGCTGATCGCCGACCTGCGCGATCTCGGCATGCAGCTCTGGGCGGACGACGGCCAGCTCCGCTTCCGGGCGCCCAGGGGGGTCCTCACCCCGGAGCGTCGGGAACAGCTCACCGCCAACCGGGAGGCCGTGCTGGCGTGCCTGGACGCGGAGACCGCCACCGTGACACCCGATCCGGAGCACCAGCACGATCCGTTCCCGCTCACCGACGTGCAGTTGGCGTACCTGCTCGGCCGGCGGGACGCCTTCGACTACGGCGACGTGCCCTGCCAGGTCTACGCCGAGATGGAGTATCAGTCGCTCGATCCGGCGCGGCTGGAGGAGGCGTGGAACCTGTTGGTGCGCCGCCACGGCATGCTGCGCGCCAGCTTCGACCTCGACGGGTACCAGCAGGTACGGCCGGAGGTGCCCCGGTACCGGATCGCGGTGACCGACCTGCGGGGCGCCGCAGCCGGTGAGGTGAGTTCCGCTCTGCTCGCCACCCGGGACGAGCTGGACCACCGGGCGTACGACCCGCGCCAGTGGCCGCTGTTCGAGCTGCGACTGACCCGTACCGACGATCGAACCATCCTGCACGTGTCGGTGGACTTCCTGATCGCCGACTACCTGAGCATCCAGGTGCTCCTCGACGAGCTGCACCAGGCGTACGACGGAGTGGAGCTGCCGGAGCTGGAGATCACCTTCCGGGACTACCTGCTCGCCGAGCGCGGCAGTCGGGAGGGGAGCCGGTACGAGCGGGACCGGGCCTACTGGCTGGACCGCCTGCCTGAGCTACCGGGGGCGCCGGAGCTGCCGGTCCGGCAGCGCGGCGACGCCGATCCTGCCGGCCGGCCGGATCAGCGGACACCGGGCCGGTTCCGTCGGCTGTCGACCACCGTTGCCGCGCAGCGCTGGACGGCACTGCAGCGGGCGGCCCGGGAGCAGCGGCTCACCCCCTCGACCGTGGTGCTCGCGGCGGTCGCCGAGGTGATCGGCCGGTGGAGCAGCAACCCCCGGTTCTGTCTCAACCTGACCCTGCTCAACCGGGAGCCGGTGCATCCGCAGATCGGGCGGCTGGTCGGTGACTTCACCACGGTCAGCCTCCTGGCGGTGGAGACCGCGCCGGAGCACGGCTTCGCCGAGCGGGCCCGCGCGGTACAGGACCGGCTCTGGGTGGACATGGACCATCGTCAGTTCAGTGGCGTGTCGGTGATGCGGGAACTGGCCCGCGAACGCGGCCGGTCGGCGGCGCTGATGCCGGTCGTCTTCACCAGTACCCTCGGCCTCGGCGAGGAGTCCGAATCGGAATCCGAGACCGGGTTGAGCGGCCGGGTCGGCTACGGCCGCAGCCAGACCCCCCAGGTCTGGATCGACGCCCAGGCCCTGGTCGAGCGGGGTGCGTTGACCGTCCGGTGGGACGTCCGCGAGGGGATCTTCCCCGATGGCGTGGTCGACGACATGTTCGGCGAGCTTTCCGCGTTGCTGCACCGGCTCGCCACCGAACCGGAGGCCTGGCAGCTGCCATCCCCGGTCGACCTGCCGTCTACGCAGCACCGGTCCAGGGCCGCCGCCAACGACACCGCCGGGCCACTGCCCGAGGGGCTGCTGACCGACGACGTGGTCGCGGCGGCCCGGCGGTACCCGGACCGGGTCGCGGTGGCCGGACCCGGCGGCGAAATGACCTACCGGGAGCTGCTCGGTCGGGCCTCGGCAGTGGCTGCCGCGCTCCGGTCCGACGGCTGTCAGCCGGGGGAGATCGTGGCCCTGGCGATGGAGAAGGGCTGGGAGCAGGTGGTGGGGGTGCTCGGCGTGCTGCTCGCCGGCGGCGCCTACCTGCCCCTGGACGCCGCCCAACCGCCGGCCCGGCGGGACCGGATCCTCGCCGACGCCGGGGTCCGGCGGGTGCTGGGCCAGTCCTGGTCGCCGACGCCGCCACCGCCGGGCACGCTCTTCGTCGACTCTGTCGACCCCGGCCCGGCTGACGTCCCGAATCCCGGCCGCCACCCGGACGACCTGGCCTACGTGATCTACACCTCGGGCTCCACCGGTACGCCGAAGGGCGTGATGATCTCGCACCGGGCGGCGTTGAACACCGTCCACGATGTCAACCGCCGCTTCGCCGTCACCGCCGACGACCGGGTGCTCGCCCTCGCGGGGCTCGGCTTCGACCTCTCGGTGTACGACCTCTTCGGACTTCTCGGCCTCGGCGGACAACTGGTGCTGCCGGCGGCCGACCGCCGGGGCGACCCGGCGCACTGGGCGGAGCTGCTCGCCGAACACCGGGTGACCGTCTGGAACTCGGTACCCGCGCAGCTGCAGCTACTCGCTGACTACCTGGCGGTGGAGCCCCGGGCGGACCTCGACGCGTTGCGGCTCGCCCTGCTCAGCGGGGACTGGATTCCGGTCGGCCTTCCCGACCGGGCCCGGGAGCTGCTGCCCGGACTGCGCATGGTCAGCCTCGGTGGTGCGACCGAGGCGGCGATCTGGTCGATCTTCCACCCGATCGACGAGGTGGACCCGGGCTGGCGGAGCATCCCGTACGGCCGGCCCCTGACCAACCAGAGCTTCCACGTCCTGGACCGTTGGCAGCGTCCCAGCCCGGATCACGTCCCGGGCGAGCTGCACATCGGCGGGGCGGGCCTGGCCCTGGGCTACCTCGGCGACCCGGAGCGGACCGACGAGCGGTTCGTCGACCATCCGCAGCACGGCCGGCTCTACCGCACGGGAGACGTCGGGACCTACCACCCCGACGGGACGCTGGAGTTCCTCGGCCGGCAGGACCGCCAGGTCAAGATCAGGGGACACCGGATCGAGCTGGCCGAGGTCGAGGCGGCGCTGGCCACCGCCGAAGGGGTCGCGGCGGCGCATGTGCTGGTGGACGGGACGGAGGCGATGCGTCGACGGCTCGTCGCCTTCGTGCAGACCGCGGCCGGAGTCGCGGACCGGGCGGACGACGAGCGGCACCGGCTGCTCGCCGCCGCGGCCACCTCTGGCGACGCGACCACCGACGACGTCGACGCGGCCGAGCTGGCCGAGTTCATGCGACGACTGGACCGCGCGGGTCTGCTCGGGATGCTGCGCGCGCTCACGGAGCGGGGACTCTTCCGCTCGCCGGAGGAGACCCACGACACGGCGGAGATTCTCGACCGGACCGAGACCGCACCCCGGCACCACCGGCTGGTCCGGCGCTGGCTCAACGCCCTGGTCCGGGCCGGGTTGCTGACCGAACGCGACGGCCGGTACGCCGCCTGCCGCCGGATCGGTGCCGACGATCTGAAGGACGCCTGGGCGGCCGTGGACGAGTTGCAGCGGGAGGACCAGTACCCGGCGAAGCTGATCGACTACTTCCGGACCAGCACCGAGTCGCTGCCGCGACTGCTGCGCGACGAACTGGACCCGCTGCCGCTGCTCTTCCCCGAGGGGCGGCTCGACATCTCCTACGCCGCCTACCGCGACAACGTGATCAGCCGATACGTCAACCACGCGGTCGTGGGCCTGCTCCGCGAGCTGACCGAGAGCCGGCCGGAGACGCTGCGGGTGCTGGAGGTCGGAGCCGGCGTGGGCGGCACCAGCACCGTGCTGATCCCGGCTCTCGCCGACGCCGGTGTGGACTACCTCTTCACCGACGTGTCCCAGTTCTTCCTCACCGAGGCGCAGCAGCGCTTCGGTGACCGGGCGTCGTACGGGCTGCTGGACATCAACACCGACCCGAGGGCCCAGGGTTACCTGCCGAACAGCTTCGACGTCGTGCTCTGCGCCAACGTGCTGCACAACTCCCGGGACGCGGCGGTGGTGCTGGGTCGGCTCCGTGAGCTGCTCGCTCCCGGTGGGTGGCTGGTCTTCATCGAGACCACCCGGGAGAACGTGCAGATCATGACGTCGATGGAGTTCATGATGCCGGAGAAGGACCCGGCCAAATGGGACTACGACGACCTGCGGCGAGGCCGGGACCAGACCTTCCTGGACGTGGCGCAGTGGCGGGGACTGCTCACCGACGCCGGCGCGGACCTACTGCTCGACCTGCCCGGTGCCGGCGACGTGACCGAACCGCTCGGCCAACACGTCTTCGCCGCCCGGTTCAAGGCGGACCGGGCGGACGTCCGCCCGGCCGACCTGCTGCGCCACTGCGCCGAGCGGGTACCCGAGTACATGCTCCCCGCGCAGGTGCAGGTCGTCGACGCGCTGCCGCTGACCGGCAACGGCAAGGTCGACCCGGCGGCACTGGCCGGCTGGGTGGTCCGGGACGGCACCGCCGCCCAGCCGGTGGACGCCGCCCCTTCCGATGAGTTGGAACAGCGGATCGCCGCGGTCTGGGCGGACCTGCTCCAGGTGCCCCGGGTCGGCCGGGAGCAGGACTTCTATCAGCTGGGTGGAGATTCCCTGCTGACCGCGCGGCTGGCCGGCCGGCTCCGGGAGGAGGTGCCCGAGGCGGGTGAGGTTCCCTACGACACCCTGCTCCGGGTGGTCCTCAACCGGCCCACGGTGGCCGCCCTCGCCGAACACCTGCGGGCCGGGCAGCACCGGGTCGACGATCCGAGCGCTCCGGCGGAGCCGAGCTCTCCCCTGCTGCCGCTGGTCGACGCGCCCGGTGACGAGGTGCGGGTGCTGGTGCACGACGGGGTCGGGACGCTGGCCGCGTACCGGAGCCTGGTGCCCTTGCTGGGCGACTCCGGACCGGTGGTCGGTCTGGCGGTGACCGGCGACGATCCGTACCAGAGCGAGGATCCGGCCGGGCTGGTCGAGCGCCGGGCCGGCGATTACACCCGCAGACTGCTGGAGACCGGCGCGGCCCGGTTCCACGTGGTCGGCTACTGCATGGGCGGCCTGCTCGCGCTGGAGGTCGCCCGGCAACTCACCGAGTCCGGCGCCACGGTAGCCAGCCTGACCATCATCAGCAGCTACAGCCTGCCGCACACAATCGAGGACGAGCTGGTGCTGGAGTATGTCTTCGCCCGGCTGCTCGACCTGGACACCGAGGCGTTGGGTTACCCGGATGACGAGGCGACCGCCCGTGCCTTCCAGGAGGTCCTGGCGCGTACCCCCGGCCGGGTCCCGGCTGGGGCGCTGGACGGGCTGACCGGTGACCCGGCCCTGACCGGGGCCGCGGCGAAGTTCGCGGCGCTGCGGCAGACGCCTCAGCCGGGCCGACTGGCCGCCGTGGAGCGGCTGTTGGCCGGTCAGTCCGAGGCCGCGACCGGCCCGGTGGAACTGGGCGGTCTCTACGACCTCTACCGGCACAGCATGAGCGCGGTGACCCGGCACGAGGCCACGCCGTACGCCGGGGACATCACGTTCCTGCGGGAGCGGGAGGACACCGGGTTCCTGCCCTGGCTGCGGCGGGACATGACCGACTACTGGCGGGACGTCTGTCTGGGCGACCTCTCCGTGGTGGATGTCCCCGGCGACCACTTCTCCTGCCTGCGGCCACCGCACGTCCGGCGGGTCGCCGACGTGTTGGCCGAGGTACACCGGGAGGCGCGGTGACGAGCCCGGTGGTCGGAGTGCTCGGCTGCTACGGCGCGGTCGGGTCGGCGGTGGTCGAGCTGCTGGCGTCGGCGGATGTCCGGCTGCGGATCGGCGGCCGGCGGCCCGGGCCGCTGACCGAGGTCGCCCGGGAGACCGGCGTACCCCGGGAGGCCACCGCCCTCGTGGACGCCGCCGACCGGCACCGCCTCGCCGAGTTCGCGGCCGGCTGCGCGGTCGTCGTCGACTGCACCGCCCCGGCGTACCGGGCCGAGGCCGGCGTGGTGCGGGCGGCGGTGGCCGCCGGGGCCGACTACGTCGGTGCGGCCGGCGAACACCGGTACCCCGGCCTGCCCACCGGCCGCCGCGTCGTGGTCGGCGCGGGGATGACGCCGGGGTTGACCTTCGTGCTGCCCCGGGCGCTGGCCGCTGCGGGATTCGACCGGCTCGACCGGCTGACCGCGTACTCCGGCGGGCGCGACCGGTTCACTCCCGGCGCCGCCCGGGACTACGTGGCCGGGATGGTCGAGGGGGCCGGTCGGTCGCTGGCCGCGTGGCGGGAAGGTCGCCGGGTGCCGGGTGCCCTGACCCCGCTGGACCGGGTCGAGCTGCCGTACTTTCCGGGCCGGGTCACCGCGCATCCGTTCCTCAGCACCGAGGCCGAGCGGCTGGCGGCCACGCTCGGGCTCGCCGAGGTGCGCTGGTACCACGTCTTCGACGGGGAGCAGGCGCTGCGGGCACTGAGCACCGTGGACCCCGCCCAGATCGACCCGGCCGCGGACCGACTGGTGCGGGCGGCCGAGTTGGAGACCTTCGGCAGGTCGACGTACCAGCTCATCGTCCTGCAACTCGACGGGGCCGCGCAGGGTCGCCCGGTGACCCGGACGCTGGCGCTGCGGGCGGCGGACAGCTACCGGTTGACCGCGGAGGCGGCGGTGCTCACCGTCCGGGCGGTGCTCGCCGGCGAGGTGCCGCCCGGTTCGCACCACGCGGGCGAGGTGCTCGATCCGGCCCGGGTGATGCAGCGGTTGGCGGCCGCGCCGAGCGTACGCCAGCTGGAGCTTGTCGACCGGCCGGCGATGGTCGAGGAGGGGGCGCTGTGACCGGGAACGTGGTGGTCTGCGGGACCGGCTTCGGCCGGGTCTACCTGCGGGCCCTGGAACGTGCCGAGCCGTCGCTGCGGTTGGCCGGTGTGCTGGCCCGTGGCAGCGCACGCTCGGTGGCCTGCGCCGAGCGGTCCGGGGTGCCGCTCTACACCGATCCGGACGATCTCCCCCCGGAGGTCGACCTCGCGGTGGTCGCGGTCTACGCCGGGGTGAACGGCGGTGCCGGCACCGAACTCGCGCAGCGGCTGATGGGGCGCGGCATCCATGTCCTCCAGGAGGGGCCGGTGCATCAGGACGAGCTGACCGCCGCCCTGCGTACCGCCCGCCGGGCCGGGGTGATGTACCAGGTCAGCACCCACTACGTGGAGGTGGAGCCGGTCCGGCGGTTCATCGCCGTGACCCGGGCGCTCGCCGACAAGCAGCCGCTGCTCCATCTCGACGCGACCTGTGGGCTCCAGGTCTTCTATCACCTGTTCGACATCCTGCGGCTGGCGCTGGGCGGGCTCCGTCCGTGGTCGTTCGCGGAGTCGGTGCCGTCGGCTGGCGGGTTCGCCACCCTGGTCGGTGAGGTGCACGGGGTGCCGGTGACCCTGCGGGTGCAGAACCAGCTGCACCTGAGGGATCCGGACAACCACGCCCACCTGTTGCACCGAATCAGTGTCGGCGCCTCGGGCGGGAACCTGACCCTCCTGAACACCCACGGCCCGCTCATCTGGAGCCCGCGTCCGCACTTCCCGGAGCAGGGACAGGCCGGCAGTCGGCTGGACGAGAGTCCGGGTGAGCACCTGGACTATCCCAGTGCCAGCCCGCTCGGGCCGGCCGAGGCACCCAGCTACCGGAGCATCGTGGGGGAGCTGTGGCCGGCGGCGGCCGGCCGGGCGTTGGCCGGGTTGCACCGCGCGGCCCGGGACGGTGCCGACCCGCTCCCGATCGGGCAGCCCCAACTCGCCGTCGCCGGAGCCTGGCGGGACGCGAGCCGCCGTCTCGGCCCGCCGGAGTCGCTCGACGGGCCCGCACCGCGACCGCTGTCCGTGAAGGAGGTCGAAGTCCCGTGATGATCACAACTGGTCAGCGCTGGTTGCGCCGGCTCACCACCGCGGACGCGCCGGGTGGGCGGCCGCGGGTACGACTGGTGGCGCTTCCCCATGCCGGCGGGGCCGCGAGCTTTTACCATAGATGGGCACGGCTGCTGCCGAGGGATGTGGAGCTCATGGCGGTCCAGTACCCGGGCCGGCAGGACCGCGCCGACGAGCCGTGCGCGGTGACCATGCCGGAACTGGCCGACCCGATCGCGGCTGCGCTCGCGTCGATGGCCGGGCCGACCATGGCCGTCTTCGGACACAGCATGGGTGCGGCGGTCGCCGTCGAGGTCACCCGACGGCTGGAGGAGCGGATCGGGCGTCCCCTGCTGCGGCTCTTCGTCTCCGGCCGCCCCGCTCCGCATCGGCAGCGTCCCACCGCCGTCCACTCCGGTGGTGACGAGGCGCTCCTGGCGGACCTGCGCCGGCTCGGCGGGACCGACGAGTCCCTGCTCGCTCAGCCGGGGATGCGGGAGATGGTGTTGCCGAGCCTGCGCGCCGACTACCGGTTGATCGAGCGGTACCGGCCCGCCACGGCGGCACCGCTGCGGACCGCGATCACCGCGATCTGCGGCGACCGTGATCCGGAGGTGAGCCCCGAGGAGGCGGCGGCCTGGCGGGAGCAGACCAGTGGCGACTTCCGCGCCCAGGTGATCGACGGTGACCACTTCTACGTCACCAAACGGCCGGTCGCGGCGGTCCGGGCGGTCCTGGCGGACGTGCGACCACGCTTTCCACTGGCGACGGCGTGGCCGTCGACACCGTGATCAACTCAGATCAAAACGGCTCATTGGGTTTCGCCAGCAACTTTCGGTGAAATAGACCAGGAAACACTATCGAAAGGATAAATCATGACAACGATCACTCAGGATCTGGAGAAGGAACTCTTCGCCCTGGAGCAGGAGGGGTGGCGGGCGATCTCGTCGGCCAACGGCGACTTCTATCGCCAACTGGTCACCGAGCAGACCCTCGTGGTGGAGCACGACGGGATCTCCACCGGTGACGACCTGGTCGCCGAGATCGACGGGAACACCTCGCCGTTCACCGGCTTCACCCTCGACGAGCAGCGGATCGTGCCGGTCAGTGACGACACCGCCGTGATCACCTATCGGGCGATCGCCGAGGTGAGCGGCCGAGGCACCTTCCGGCTCTACATGTCCAGCCTCTGGCAGCGCCAGGCGGACGGCTGGAAGCTGCTGTTCCACCAGCAGACGCCGATGTCCAACCAGGAGAGCTGAGACCAACGACGGTGCCGGCCCCCGCGCTGGCCGGCGGCCCCGGAGAGGACGAAGCGGTGACACAACCCGGCATCGAGGTCGAACACCTCCGCAAGGAGTTCGGCGACAAGGTCGCCGTGGCGGACATCTCCTTCACGGTGCCCGGCGGAACCCTGCTCGGCCTGCTCGGCTCGAACGGAGCCGGCAAGACCACGGTCATCAACTGCCTCACCACGCTTGTCGAGCCGGACGGCGGCCGGGCGGCCGTCGCCGGCCACGACGTGGTGGCACAGCCCCGGCAGGTCCGCGAGTCGATCGCCCTGACCGGCCAGTTCGCCGCCCTCGACGAGGTGCTGAGCGGACGGGAGAACCTCGTCCTGTTCGGCCGCCTGCTCCGGCTCGGCCGGACCGGGGCCCGCCAGCGCGCCGAGGAACTCCTCGACCGGTTTCACCTGACCGAGGCGGCCGACAAGCCGGTCAAGAGCTACTCGGGAGGGATGCGCCGTCGCCTGGACCTGGCCGCCAGTCTGGTGGTCGAGCGGCCGGTGCTCTTCCTCGACGAGCCCACCACCGGGCTCGACCCGCGTAGCCGGGAGGAGATGTGGCAGCTCATCCGCCAGCTCCGCGACGGTGGCAGCACGGTCCTGCTGACCTCTCAGTACCTCGAAGAGATCGACCGGCTGGCCGATCGGGTGGTGGTGCTGGACGACGGGCAGGTGATCGCCGAGGGGACCACCGACGAACTCAAGGAGCGGGTCGGCGGCCAGGTGTGCGAGATCGAGGTCCCCGTTCCCGAGAAGGAGGCTGCCGCCGCCGCACTCCGTTCCGGTCTGGGCGAGGTCGCCGAGCGGGGCGGCGCGCTCGTCGTGCCGGCGCCTCGTGCCCGGACGCTGGCCGACGTGGTCCGGCTGCTGGAGGAGGCGGGTATCGAGGCCGAGAACGTGGCCCTGCGCAAACCCACGATGGACGAGGTCTTCTTCGCCTTCACCTCGGACGGGACGCAGCGGCCGAACGCGGAGAGGTCCGGGGTATGACGGCGGCGACCGGCACCGAGCACGGCATCGGAAACCTGGCCGCCCAGGGCTCCGCACTCGCCGGCCGGAACCTGCGGCAGCGGGCCAACGCCGAGATGCTTGTCGTGTTCGGCGTGTTCCCGGTGATCTTCGTCTTCGGGTTCCTGCTGCTCTTCGGCCGGCTCTTCGCCGAGCGTGGGCTGGACTACGCCCAGTTCCTGCCGCCGGCGATCGTCGCGCAGTGGATGTTCACGGTGGCGAACACGTCGGGCGCCGCCTCCGCCGCCGACCGGGCCTCGGGGATGCTCACCCGATGCCTGTCGATGCCGGTCAACCGGGCGGCGGTGGTGGTCGGCCGGCTCGCCTCGGACGCGGTCTGGGCGGTACTCGCGGTGGTGGTGATCAGTGCCACCGGGTACGTCGCGGGGTTCCGGTTCCAGGGTGGAGCCCTGGCCGTACTCGGCTTCGTGCTGCTCGCGGTGGCGTTCGCGTTGACCCTGACCGCGGCGACGACCGCGGTGGGCCTCTCCTCGACCGATCCGGAGGCCGTGGCGGCGACGCTCAACCTGCCGTACCTGGCCCTGATCATGCTCTCCACCGCGTTCGTGCCGGCCGACGCCTTCCCCGGTTGGCTGGAGCCGGTGATCAGGTACTCCCCGGTCTCGGTGGTCATCGAGGCCCTGCGGTCGCTCGCCTCGACGACGCCGTCCTGGGGCAAGGTCTGGCCGGCGGTCGCCTGGCTGGCGGGGCTGCTGGTGATCTTCTCGTGGGCCGCCGCGCGCGCATTCAGGAGGGCTCGATGAGTGTCGGGTACGAAGCGTCGGTCCTGGCCGGACGGAACCTGCGCCGGTTCCTGCGCAGCCCACGGCTGCTCGGTGACGCCATCACCTTTCCGCTGATCCTGCTGGTGTTGCTGCTGGTGATGTTCGGCGAGGTGGTCGGTGGGGCGACCGACGAGCCGTACATCGCGCGGCTGGCCCCGGGGATCGTGCTGTTCAGCGTCGCCTACAGCTGCGTGGGCACGGCCGTCGGTTTCCACGCCGACGTGCACGGCGGGTTCCAGGGGCGGCTGCGGACCATGCCGATCGCTCGGATGTCCCCACTGCTCGGCCGGATAGCCGGCGACGTGGTCAAGTTCGTGCTGGTCACCGTGGTGACCGTCGCGGTGGGCTACCTCCTCGGGTTCCGGTTCGAACAGGGCGTTGCGGCGGCTGTCGGCTTCCTGCTGGTGGTGCTGCTGTTCGCGCTGATCTTTCTCTGGTTGGCCCTGGTGGTGGCCCTGACCGCCCGCAGCGCGGAGGCGGCGGCGAGTGCCCTGAACGCGCCGGTCACCCTGCTCCTGCTGGTCTCCACCTGCCTGGTGCCGTTGTCGGCCTTCCCGGGGTGGGCCCAGCCGGTGATCCGGGCCAATCCGTTGAGCTGCGCGCACGCCGCGCTGGTCGGTCTCTCCTCGGGAGGGCCGGTCCTGGTGCCGGTGCTGCAGACCCTGGCCTGGGTGCTCGGTGCCACGCTGCTGCTGGGTCCGTTGGCGCTGCGGCTCAGCCGGCGATGACCGCCGACCGCGCCGAGCCACCCGTGCGGACGGGTGGCTCAGCGCCGGCGGTCTCACGAGTGGAGCAGCTCGATCAGCTCGTACCGCAGTTCGCCGTCCGGGTACTCGCCGACGGCACACCGGCGGGTCACCGGCCGCCAGCCGTGTTCGGCGGCGATCCGGCCGAGCATCGCCGGATCACCCAGGTCGGCGAAGCCGAGCATCACCCGGCCGCCGGGGGCCAGGTGCCGCCCGACGGTACCCAGAAACGCCGTGTGGGCCGCGTACCCCGGGTCGAAGAAGGCCCGGTCCAGCTGGTCGTCCGGCGACTCACCGGGGGAGGTACCGACGAAGTTGGAGTTCCAGAAGATCAGGTCGAAGCGTTCGTCCTCGGCCAGCGGTTGGAACATGTCGCCGCACCGCGCGGTCACCCGGTCGGCCACGCCGTGTCGCTCGGCGTTGCGCCGGGTGTTCTCCACGGCCGCGGCACTGATGTCGAGCGCGGTGACCGACGCGCAGCCGCGCTGCGCGGCGATGACGGAGAGATAGCCGGTACCGCAGCCCATTTCACAGAACGATCCGCCGGTGGGGTAACTGAGCCATTCGGCGTACAGGGCGGCGGAGGGGGTCAGGTGTGGCGCGTAGACCCCGGGAAGGAGATCCCATTCCTGCCCCAGCAGTTCGAAGGTCTGGGGCTCGACGATGTCCTGATGCCGGTCCCGCAGGCGCAGGACCAGGTCTTGATTCCGGGAATCCAAGTATCTGCCCCCTTTCCGGTACCGGGAGCATAAACACAGGAGGACGGTACGGTGCGAGTCGAACGGCGAGTACCCAGGCAACAGGCGGAGAATCCCCAGTGGATCGGAGCCGACCCGCTGCGACGGTTCCAGGACTGGCGCGCGGATTGGGTCGCCCGATGTCCCACCGACCCGGCAGCCGTGGTGCTGGCCACGGTCGGGCCGGATGGACGCCCCACGGCACGGTACGTCGACCTGGCCTACGTCGACACCGGCTTCGTCTTCTTCACCAGCTACCGCAGCCGAAAGGCGACCGATCTCGCCGTCTCCCCGTACGCCGAACTCTGCTTCGGCTGGCTGGAGACATCCCGGCAGGTCCGGGTCAACGGGCCGGTGGAGCGGCTGGACCCGCTGGCCAGCGACGAGTACTACACCCGGCTTCCCCGGCCGGTGCAACTGCTGGCCTGGTCGACCGACCAACGGTCGGTGCTCGACGAGTCGCTGACCGACCGGATCGTGGCCACCGAGCGGCGCTTCGCGGGGCAGGAGATACCTCGGCCCACGCAGTGGGGCGGGCTACGGCTGCTACCGGAGCAGATCGAGTTCTGGCAGGGCGGCCCGGCCGGTGCGCCGGATCGGCTGCGGTACCGGCACACCGGGGACGGCTGGGCCGGCGAACGGATCGCGCCGTGACCGGATCCCTCGTCGAGCCGGAGGCGCTGCAACAGCCGCAGTGGCCGGATCCGGCGGTGGTGGCGAACGTCCGGGAGATCCTCGCCAGCCGGTCCGGCCTGGTCCCCGAAGCGGAGTGCGAGATCCTCGCCGCCCGGCTCGACCGGGCGGCCCGGGGCGAGGCGTTGGTGTTGCAGGCCGGCGACTGCGCGGAACGGTTCACCGAGGCCGCCCCGGAGCCGATCGCCGCCCGGCTGAACCAGTTGACCAGTCTCGCCGCGCTGCTGCACCGAGGCTCCGGGCTGCCGGTGGTGCCGGTCGGGCGGATCGCCGGTCAGTACGCGAAACCACGTTCGTCGGCGTGGGAGCGGCTGCCCGACGGTACGGTGCTGCCCGCGTACCGGGGGGACCTGGTCAACCGGCCGGAGGCGAACCGGGTGGCCCGTACCCCGGATCCGAACCGGATGCTGACCGGGTACGACTGCGCCGCAGTCGTGCTGCGCCAGCTCCGGCGACGGGCCGTGCCCGACGTGGAGTGGCCGGACCCGGCCGGTGCCGTGGGTCAGATGTCCGCCCCGGTCTTCACCTCGCACGAAGCGCTGCTACGCGACTACGAGACCGCGCTGGAGCGACCCGGAAGGGCCGGTCGGTACGCCTCCTCCGGGCATCTGCTGTGGATCGGCGACCGGACCCGGGCACCGCACGGCTGGCACGTGCGCTGGGCGGCGGAGCTGAGCAACCCGGTCGGTGTCAAGATCGGACCTTCCATCACCGCCGCCGAGGCGGTCCGACTGAGCCGGGTACTGAACCCGCAGGGTCGACCCGGCAAGGTGTCGTTCATCGTCCGGCTCGGCTCACAGCGGATCCGGCGCATCCTGCCGGAGGTGGTGCTGGCGGTCCGCCGGCACGGGGTACCGGTGGTGTGGCTGTGCGACCCGATGCACGGCAACACGTACCGGCTGCGTACCGGCGGGAAGACCCGGCCGGTGGAGGCGATCCACGACGAGGTGACCGCCTTCGTCCGGATCCTCGCCGCCCACCGGCTGCACCCGGCCGGGCTGCACCTGGAGGTGACCCCGGAAGACGTGACCGAGTGCGTCGCCGCACCGGCCGACACGCCGGTGTCACCGGCGCGGGTCGCGCAGCCCCGGTACACAAGCGCCTGCGACCCGCGGCTCAACCGGAAACAGGCAAACGAACTCGTGGCCCATTTCGCGGGCCTGACCCGACGGAGGTGAACCAGCGATGAGCAGACGACAGCAGGGCAGCGCGGACGTCAAGACGTTCGACGGCTTCCCGGCCGAGGCGTTCCGCTTCTACCAGGACCTGGAGAAGCACAACACCCGCGACCACTGGCACCGGCACAAGGACACGTACGACTCGTGCGTTCGTGAGCCGATGGAGGCGCTCGCCGCCGAACTCGGAGAGAAGTACGGCGCGGTCAAGGTGTGGCGACCGCAGCGCGACGTCCGGTTCGCGAAGGACAAGTCGCCGTACAAGACGTACCAAGGACTGACCGCCGGCTCGGCCGACAGCGTCGGTTACTACCTGCAGCTCGACGCCGAAGGGCTGCGGCTGGGCGGCGGTTACCACGGCCTCTCCTCCGAACAGGTCGAGCGCTACCGCGAGGCGGTTGACGACGGCCGCTCCGGCGCCGCGTTGCAGCGGATCGTCGACGAACTCACCGCCGACGACTGGAACCTGATCGGGGAACGGCTCAAGACCAAACCGCGCGACTGCCCGGCCGATCATCCCCGGGTGGAGCTGCTGCGGTACCGGTCGCTGGCCGCCGACCGGGTGCACCGGGTGTCGGACGGGATCGACGGCGAGGCAGCGGTACGCCTCGTCCGGGACGGCTGGGACGCGCTGGGACCGCTTGTCGACTGGCTGGACCGGCACGTCTCCACGACCGGGGGGAGCTGAACATGCTGGCCGGGTGCGTACCTTGGCCGCCGGAGTTCGCCCGGCGGTACACCGAGCGGGGCTACTGGCGGCCGGAGCCGCTCGGCACCAGGCTGCGGACCCTGGCCAGGGCCGACGCCGACCGGGTCGCACTTGTCGAGCCGGCCCGCCGGATGACCTACGGGGAGCTGGACCGGCGGGCCGACCGGCTGGCCGCGGGCCTGCGCCGGGCCGGCCTGTCCCCCGGGGACCGGGTCGTGATCCAACTGCCCAACGTGATCGATTTCGTGACGCTGTGCCATGCCCTGTTCCGGCTTGGCGCGCTCCCGGTCTTCGCGCTGCCCGCCCACCGGGAGAGCGAACTCGCCCACCTCTGCGCCATGAGTGACGCGACCGCGCTGGTGATTCCGGACAACTACCTCGGCTTCGACCACCGCGAACTCGCCCGTCGGGTGACCGGGCCGGAGCACGTCTTCGTCGTGGGTGAGCCGGCGGAGTTCGTGGCCCTCGACACGGTGGACGCCGAGCCCGAGCCGCTGCCCGCCCCGGATCCGGCGGACGTGGCGCTCTTCCTGCTCTCCGGCGGGACGACCGGCCTGCCGAAGCTGATTCCCCGAACCCACCAGGACTACGGCTACAACCTTCGGATCAGCGCCGAGAACGCCGGCCTGACCGCCGCCGACAGCTACCTGGCGGTGCTGCCGATCGGGCACAACTACGCGCTGGCCTGCCCGGGCGTGCTCGGTACCCTGCACGTCGGCGGTCGGGTGGTGCTCGCTCCGACGCCGAGCGTCGAGGATGTCTTCCCGCTGATCGAGCGGGAGCGGGTGACGGTGACCGGGCTGGTCCCGCCGCTGGCCCTGCTCTGGCTGGAGATGGCCGGGATCGCGGGGGCGGATCTGTCCAGCCTGCGGCTGGTCCAGGTGGGCGGCGCGAAGTTCGGTGCCGACGCCGCCCGGCGGTTCGGCCCGGCCCTCGGCTGCAAGGTGCAGCAGTCGTTCGGCATGGCCGAAGGGCTGCTCTGCCAGACCGCCCTGGACGATCCGCCGGAGACCGTGGCCACCACCCAGGGCCGGCCGCTCTCTCCCGACGACGAGATCCGGGTCGTCGACGCCAGCGGTGCCGCGGTGCCCGACGGCGAGGTGGGGGAGCTGCTCACCCGGGGGCCGTACACCCCGCGCGGCTACTACCGGGCGGAGGAACACAACGCCAGCGCCTTCACCTCCGACGGGTTCTTCCGCACCGGCGACCTGGTCCGGCTGCTGCCCAGCGGGCACCTGGTGGTGGAGGGCCGGGTGAAGGACCAGATCAACCGGGGTGGCGACAAGGTGGCCGCGGACGAGGTGGAGGACCATCTGCTGGCTCATCCGGCCGTGCGGGAGTGCGCCGTGGTCGCCATGCCGGACCCGCTGATCGGCGAGCGGACCTGCGCCTTCGTGGTGCCAGGACCACGTGGTGCGGCGCCCGGCCTGGCGGAGATGGTGGCGTTCCTGCGGGACCGAGGGCTGGCGGCGTACAAGCTGCCGGACCGGTTGGAGGTGGTCGAGTCGTTTCCGCATACCGCGGTGGGCAAGGTGGACAAACGGCGGCTGCGGGAGCGGATCCGCGAACTCACCGGCGCGCAGCCCGGCTCCACCAGCGCGGAGCGTGGCCGATGATCGTGGTAGGCGCCGGTCCGACCGGCCTCACGGCCGCCCTGGCGCTGCGGGCGGCGGGTCTGCCGGCCACGGTGCTGGAAGCGGAGCCGGTGGACCGTGTCCGCCCGGGCAGCCGCGCCCTGTTCGTGCACAACCGGACGTTGCGGCTGCTCGCCGGGCTCAACCCGGAACTCGCCGAGGAGATCGCCCACCGGGCCGTGGTCTGGCCGACCCGCGAGACCTACTACCGGGGGCGGTTGGTCTACTCCCGTAGCTATCCGCCGCACTCCGGCGGGCTGCCCCCGTTCGCCAGCCTGCGTCAGGTGGAGACGGAACGCCTGCTCCTGGCGGCCTGCGAGCGGGCCGGGGTCCGGTTCGAGTGGGGCACCGGGGTGACCACGGTCTCGACCGGGCCGGAGGCGGTCACGCTGGAAACCGGGGACGGTCGGCGGTGGAGCAGCGGGTACGTCATCGCCGCCGACGGTGCCCGCTCGGCGGTCCGCCGCTCGCTCGGGGTGCGGCTGCACGGCCCCCGACCGCGCGGCTTCCACGTCGTCGTCGACCTGGCCGAAGATCCGAACCGGCCGATGCCGCCGCGCCGGATCTTCCGCTACGAACATCCGGCCCTCGACGGTCGTACCGTGCTTCAGGTGCCCTTCGCCGGCGGCTGGCAGATCGACCTCCAGTGCCGCGACACCGACGCCCCGGAGACCTTCGACAGCGTCGAGGCGGCGCGGCGCTGGCTGCCCGCCGTGGTGCCGGAGCGGTACCGGGATCGGATCCTGTGGGTCGCCCGGTACCAGTTTCACCAGGTGGTGGCCGACCGGCTCACCGACGGGCACCACCGGGTGCTGCTCGCGGGGGAGGCGGCGCACCTGTTCCCACCGTTCGGCGCCCGCGGGATGAACAGCGGGATAGCCGACGCCGTCGCTGCGGCCGAGGCGGTCGCGGCGGCGGACGCCGATCCGACGGCGGTGCCCAGGTACGCCGCGCGACGCACGCGGCGGCCCGCTACAACCGGGACGCGGCCGGGGCCGCGCTGCGTCACCTGCGGCCGGGGCGGGCGATGCGGATCCGGCAGCGCTGCTGCGCCACCCTGGCACCGGTGGTCCCGGCGCTCGGCCGGTGGCTGGAGACGGCGCCCTACGGACCTCGTCAGGGCCCGTCCGCCGAGAGCAAGTACTGACCGAGGGTGGAAAGAGCAGCCCCGGACGCGCAGCTCGCGCCCTTCGCACCACCTCGTCGGGCAGTTACGGCTCGTTACCGCGGGCAGGGCGAGCCAGCTCCGCACCCCACGAGGTGCAGGCGGCGTCCGGCGCACTAGCATTGCTGCGTTCTGCGGCGGCTGAAACGAGGCGAGATGCGTTGGCTCCGGCGGTTGCTGGGTAGCAAGCGGGTCCAGCTCGATCCAGGGCGGCAGCAGGAACTGCTGCGGGATGTCCGGCACCGGTACGGCGCCGGCTCGCCGGTCCGGTTTCCGGAACAGGTCGAAGCGATCACCCGAATGCTCGGCGACGACGACGGCCTGGCGGTGGCCGCCCGGATGGTGTGCGAGGCCGCCGACGAGGCTCACGCGGACCTGCAGGCCCAGGCCCACGACGTGCACCGACGCACGGGCCGGCGACTCTCGGTGCATCGCCGGAACTACCGGCCGCTGTGGAAGGAGGCCGGACCGGCGCTGCGGTGGCCACTGTTCGCGCTGCCGGGTGGCCTCCACCCGTACGCGCAGGTGACCGCCGCCGTCGCGGTGGTCGGCGGCCGCGCGCCACGGCTCGGCCGGGTGACCGACCCGGACCTGCTCCTGGCCCGCGTGTTCGAGTTGCTCGACCTCACCGTCGTCGGCTGCGAGTACCACCAGGTACGGGTGGACACCGATGCCGCAGCCCTGGCCGACCGACTGATCTCGACCGCCGGTCAGGTGCTCGCGGCCATCGACGACCCGCCCCGGCTGCCGCCTCCGGTCCGCGAGGTGATGCGCCGCAACAACACCCTCGCCGTCCACGATCCAACCGGCCATCACGTGATCGGCGGCATCAACCTGGGCGCCCGGATGCGGGAGACTCTGCTGGCGTAGCACAACCAGCCAGCCGGCATCAGGCGGTTCGGGTGGCTTCGGCGGAACCGCCCAATGTCGACGGTGCAGATGGTCAGCCGAGAAGGAGTCGGCGATGAGTGTCGGCGTCAACCTGCGCAGTCGTCCATGGATCGTGCTGGTCGCCCTCGCGGCGACGGCAGTGTTGTTCCTGGTCACCTGGGCACTGACAACCGCTCGCGGGAGCCAGCCCTCGGGCGTGCAGGAGGTCGCGAGCGAGGGCGTACGGATCGAGGTTCCGGCCGGTTGGTCACGCAACGCCATCGATTGTGGTACGCCGGTTCGGGACACGTACGTCGTGGACGTCGAGGCGGTCGCGGGCTGTGCGCTGACGCCGACGCCTCGGGTCGACTACGCGGAGATAAGGCTCTCTGCGGATCTCGCCCTCGACTCCGCCGCAGCGATCGCGACGGAAGAGCACCAGACCGTCGGCCACGTCGTGCACCGAGGCGCAGACGTGCTGCCCGACGGCCGGGCGCGCCGGGTCGTGGTGGTGGATCGGCGCGTCGTGGTCATCGCGGTCACCGAAGATCCAGCGGTCGCCGACGCGATCGCCGATTCGGTGAAGATCGACTGAACGGCGCCCGGCCCGGCTACGTCGTTCGCTGTGCCTCCGTGGCGGCCTGGACGAAGGCGCGTACCAGGGCGTTCTCTCCGTCGTTGCGCCACACCGGCGCGTAGTGCAGCACCGGTCCGTCGGTGATGGGCAGGAAGGTGATGTCGCCTCGTTGCCGGGTAGTTCCCACGTCCGATCCGATCGGGGACACGACGCTGCCGCCGGCGATCGCTTGGAAGGCCTCCTCGAGGGTGACGATGCCCAGTCCGCGCCGGACGGGCCGCCCGGCCGGGGTGGTGGACGGGGTGTGCGCCTCCCACACGTAGTCGGGAATGGGTCCCTCGGGGTAGACCACCGGGTGATCGCCGAGATCCTCCAACTCGACGCTGCCCCGGCCGGCCAGCGGATGACCGGCGGCCACCGCCAGCACCAGTTCCTCGCGGTGCAGGACCGGCCCGACCGTGAGGTCGGGCTCGCGGATGGGCAGCCAGAGAATCCCGATGTCGACCGAACCGGCCCGCAGCGGCCCGAGCGGGTCGGTCGGCAGGATTTCGCGCAGGCGCAGCTCGCACTGCGGGTGCCGCTGCCGGAACAGGTCGAGGACGGCCTCGACCGACTGGTAGTGCGTGCCCATGGTGCCGATGGTCAGCGTGCCGGCCTGGCCGCGTGCGGTGGCGGCGGCCTCCTCGATGCCGGAGATGATCTCGCTGTAGCCGGCGCGGAGGCGGTCGCGCAGCCGCTCGCCGAGCGGGGTGAGCCGAACGGCGCGGCTCGTGCGCTCGAACAGGCCCCCGCCGATCCGGCGTTCCTGCTGTTTGATCGACTGGCTGACCCGCGATTGGGACACGTGCAGACGCTCGGCCGTGCGACCGAAGTGAAGCTCTTCGGCCAGCGTCAAAAAGATCTCGATATCGCGCAGTTCCACCAGATGGCCCTATCTCCGATCATCGCGGCCTCGAACTGGGCAGTCTACGGCCGCGACGAGAGCGAGCCGCACGAGCGTGGCTCGGACCACCGGCCGTCGCGGGGTCCCTGGTCAATCGATCACCGCTGGCTAATACGGCGATGCGATCTTCTGCGTTGTTCGGCCGGGGCGGCCGGGCGATGGTGGACGCATGAGCGAAAGCGTGATCGACATCGTGGCGGCGCCGGATCATCTCGGGACCCCACGCTGGCACGCTGTGACGTCGCCCGGTTCGGTGGCCGGGGTCGCCGATCTACGTCCGGTCATGCCGTTCGAGTACGAACTGCCACCGCCGACCGCCCCGCAGCCGGGCACCCTTGCGCTGAACCTGTGTGTGCAGCCGCAGTGGCGTCGACGGGGGATCGGATCGCGGCTGCTTGCCGCCGTCGGTGCACACGCCGTGGGACGGCGGCTGATGGTGGAGACCGCCCCGGATTCCGCCGCGCAGTCGTTCTGCGAGCGGCACGGATTTCGGCGCACCGGATCCGGGAGCCATGATCTGCTCACCTACTGCGACGTCCACCATGCCTGGCTGGGTGAGTTGGTCGATGTCGAGCACCCCGGATACCGACTGCGTCACTGGACCGGGGACCCGACTAGCGCGAACAGCGTCGAGCAACTACTCCGGTATCCGAGCCGACCGGGTGACGCGGTGGTGAGCACCGCCGAGGCGGACGGCGGCGTGGTCGCCTATGTAGCGGCAATGACGGGAGCACCGTCGCAGCGTCGCGCTCGCCAGTACGGCCCTGCCGTGCTCGTCGGTCATCGCGGACGGCGGCTGGGGCTGTGGGTCAACGCCGCTCTGCTCACCCGACTACGCGAGATCCATCCACACGTCGAGGAGATCGAGACCCGCACCGCCGACGAGGACTCCGACCTGGTCGCCCTGCGTCGACACCTGGGCTTCCGCCCTCTCGGGCGGCATCTCCGCTACGAACTCACCCTGCCGTAACCGGCGGCCCTGACTCCGATCCAGAGGCACGTCCGGGCCGACCCGTGCCCGATAAAGAGAGGTTTGTCATGAAAGATCCTGTCCGCCCCCCCGGACGTGGGCCGCCCCGGGCGGGAGCCGAGACCCGCCCGGTGATCCGGGGCCGCCACCCGGCGGTCGCCACCTGCCCACGTCAACGTCAACATCAAGGAGCTCACCACCGTGTCCGTCAACCTTTCCACCCAGGACAAACTCACGCTTCGTACGGCCGCGTACGGTGCGGTCACGCTGCTGTCGGCCGCCGGAGCCGCCGGCGGCTCACCCCACAAGATCGCCACCGATGGGTCCATCGCCCTGGCCTCGGCAACCGGCCTGGTCGGGCACGTGCTCGCGGAGAAGTCCAGGGGTATCGACCTGGGCGGCAGGTCGGTGGCCGAGATCGCCGACCGCGTTCTGCCCGCCCTGACCGAGGCGATGCGCCTGCTCGCCGAGCAGGCGCCGGCCGAGGCCGACAACTTCCGCCGCACTGTCGTCGTCGCCCTCGACGCGGCCGTCCGTACCCGGCAGGGCGCACCCGGTCCCACCGTCGCCGACATGACCAACAAGATCATCGCGGCGCTCGACGCCGCCGAGGCCACCTCGGAGGTGACCACGTGACGACCCCGGCGATCTCGGTCTCCGGCCTGCGCAAGGCGTACAAGGACAAGATCGTCCTCGACGGCGTCGACTTCGACGTCCACGCCGGCACGGTGTTCTGTCTGCTCGGCCCCAACGGCGCGGGCAAGACGACGACGGTGAACGTGCTGACCACGCTGGTGCAGGCCGACGGCGGCGCGGTGCGGGTCGCCGGCCACGACCTTGCCACCGACGCCAGGGCGGTCCGCGCGGCCATCGGCGTCACCGGCCAGTTCGCGGCCGTCGACGAGCTGCTGACCGGACGCGAGAACCTCCAGCTCATGGTGGACCTCAACCGCGGGGTCGCCGGCGACGGCGAGCGGATCGTCGCGGACCTGCTGGACCGGTTCGAGCTGACCGCCTCGGCGGACAAGCCGACCTCCACCTACTCCGGGGGCATGCGCCGCAAGCTCGACCTGGCGATGACGCTGGTCGACAATCCGCGGATCATCTTCCTCGACGAGCCGACGACGGGCCTGGACCCGCGCAGCCGCCGCACCATGTGGTCGATCGTGCGTGACCTGGTCGACGACGGCGCGACCATCTTCCTCACCACGCAGTACCTGGAGGAGGCCGACCAACTCGCCGACCGCCTCGCGGTGCTCGACCAGGGCCGCCTGGTCGCCCAGGGCACGCCGGAAGAGCTCAAGCGCCTCATCCCCGGAACACACGTACGGCTGCGGTTCTCCACCGCCGCCGAACTCTACGCCGCCGCGGGGATTTTCCCCGAGGCCACCCGAGACGACGACGCGCTGGCCCTGCGGGTGCCCGCCGACGGCGGCACGAAGTCACTGCGGGCCCTGCTGGACCGGCTCGACGAGCACTCCCTCAGCGCCGAGGAGTGCTCCGTGCGCACCCCGGACCTCGACGACGTTTTCCTCGCCCTGACCGGCCACGCCACGGAGGTCGACACGAAATGAGCGCCCAGTCCCATTCGCTGGTCATGCTGCGCCGCAACCTCAAACACCTCACCCGGAACCCGACCTCGGTGTTCAACGCCGTCCTGATGCCGATCATCATCATGCTGATGTTCGTGTACATGTTCGGTGACGCCTTCAGCGTCGGCGTGGACTACATCGACTACGCGACGCCGGGCCTGATCCTGCTGGCCGTCTGCTACGGCCTGGGAGCCACCGCGACGGCGGTGAACTCCGACATGACCAAGGGCATCATCAACCGGTTCAAGGCCATGGACATCTCCCGCGGCGCGGTGCTGACCGGCCACGTCATCACCAGCGTGCTGACCAACGTGATCGCCATCGCGGCGCTCGTCGGAGTGGCCTTCCTGCTGGGGTTCAGCCCGGAGGCGAGTCTGACCGACTGGCTCGCCGTGGGTGGCGTCGTCGTTCTGCTCGCGTTCGCGGCGGGTTGGTTCACGGTCGCGCTGGGACTGTCGGCGAAGTCGCCGGAGACAGCGGGCATGGCCGCCGTGCCGCTGGTCATGCTGCCGTTCTTCAGCAGCGCCATCGTCCCGGCGGAGAAGATGGGCCCGGGCCTGCGGCAGTTCGCCGAGTACCAACCCTTCACGCCGATCATCGAGACCGTGCGCGGGCTGCTCGACAGCGCACCCGACACCACCGACGCGGCCGTCGCCGTCACCTGGTGCGTGGCGATCGCCCTCGTCGGCTACCTGTGGGCGCGTTCCGCCTTCACGAAGCGAGCGTGACCCGGGCGGTGTGGGGCTCTGCGGCGCCGTCTCGGGGAACGTAGCCCGACGAGGCGGCGCCGCACCGGGTCGGGAGCACCTGCGCTCGGCGTTCGGCCGTCGCGGCCGCATGGTCAACCCGGCATGTCCTTGTCAATCAGCCAGATCAGGGGCACAGCCGGAACTGCTCCTGCTCGACGAGCCGACCAACGACCTCGGTGATCAGGCCGTGGGCTGGCTTGAGGCGCGCCTGCGGCAGCACCGCGGCACACTGCTCGCGGTCACCCATGACCGGGAGTTCCTCAGCCGGGTCACCGACACGATCCTGGACGTCGGTCAGGGCACGGTGACACGCCACGGCGACGGCTACGACGGGTACCTGACCGCCACGGCCGTCGAACGCCGCCATCGGCTACCGGAGTACGAAGACTGGCACCATCCCGCCACACATCCCGAAGGCCAGCGGCCTTGGCGGAGGGCGACTTCCACTTCGGCGTTGGTCGTTACTCGCGGACCAGTCCTGGTGGCAGCGCGTCTTCGCCGGGTCGGACCTGGCGGGCGTTGGCCACGTGGTTGCGTTCGAGGGCGTGGATCACGGGTGTCGGACCGCCGACGCAGGTCCAGGTGTCGTCCCAGAGCGCGGAGACAAGCCATGACCGGTCGGCGGGAAAGAACAGATCGGGTAGCGTTCCGCGGCCGTGGCGCATGTGCCCACCGGTGCGCCAGGTGAGGGCCTGCTCGGGACCGGCCTCGACCAGCACGTACGGCCAGTCCCAGTAGAGGAACACCCTCGGGGCCTGAGGGAAGACGACGTCGTGGGCGCCGGTGTCGAGGTAGGCCAGCCACCACGGCTGGTCCGGAGTGTGCGTGATGAGGTCCTCGACCAGGGCGTGCTCATAGGTGGCGGCGGTGACCTCGTCGGCCTGGTACGTGGTGGCGTAGGCGTCGAAGACCGGTGGGATGGCGGTGGTGATCGAGACGCCGGCAGTGGTGTGACCGGCGATCCAACTCACGTCGGCGGCGGTGCCGACGCGCCAGCTCCGCCCGTGCTTGCTGACCTGCACACCGCCATTCAAGCCGCTGCAGCGTCGGTTGGCCAGGAGCCAGACCGGTGGCGTCCGGCGACCAGCCGTCATGGGCCGCCGTGCCGTACGCCTGCCCCGGGCTCGATGGAGCGCTGATGCTGTCAGGTCAGTCTGCTGTCGAGGCGGAAACCTGCCATATGGCGCTGACCGGCATGGCACGGAGTCTGTCGCCGAATGGCAGCGTGGCGGTTCCGGTATAGAGGACGATGCCGGCGACGAAGTCATTGCCGAGGCGGTCGGCCAGTCGGCGTAGGCTGCGGAAGTCGTCGGGTCCGACGGTGGTGGCTGCTTTGACTTCGATCCCGACGACCTGACCGGCTCTGTTTTCGAGTACCGCGTCGACTTCGTACCTGCTCTGGTCACGGTAGTGGGACAGGTCGACGAACTGCTCGGACCAGGTGAGTTGCCGGGACAGCTCGGAAAGGACAAATGATTCGAGCAGCGGGCCGAACGGTGCGCCCGGCCGGAGCAGTGCCCGGGCGTCGGTCGCGATCTCGTTGGCGGCGATGCCCGAGTCGACGAAGATCAGTTTCGACGCGGAGGTGGCCCGGGTGCCCAGGTTGCGGGACCAGCCCGGGATCCGTTTGATCAGAAAGATCTCTTCCAGGGCTTGGAGGTAGCGGGCGATCGTCGGCCGGCTCAGTCCGAGGGCGGATTCGAGGGAGTTGGCGGCGATGATGGTCGCGGATCTGGCCGCGAGGAGGCGTACCAGCGTGCGTAGCTCGCCCTTGTGCTGGATGTCGGAGAGCTGCCGGACATCGCGGTCGATGAGCGCCTGGACGTAGGCGTCGAGGAATCGTTGGCGGCGGCGCGGGTCGGTGCGGGTGGTGGCCTCGGGCAGGCCGCCGCGCACGATTCGGGCTGCGTAGTCGGCGCGGGTCACGTCCGACTCGTGTCGCAGGTCCGGGCCGAGCGCGAAGACGGCGTCGATGAATCCGTCCAGGGCCCCGTCGAGTTCGCCTTGGGAGAACGGCCAGAGCTCGATAGTTTCCATCCGACCGGGCAGCGCGTCCGGCGCAGCCACCATGCCGAACAGCCGAGACGATCCGGTGAGTAGGTACCGGCCAGGACGGGGATCTTCGTCGACGGCAGCCTTGATGGCCAGCAGCAGCTCCGGAGCGCGCTGGATCTCGTCGATGACCAGGAGTTCGGAGGAGTCCACGAATCCGACCGGATCGGCGATGGCCGCCGCCCGGTCCTGGGCCCGATCAAGATCGCGGCGTTCGGCCAGACGATCGCCGGCAACGAGGCGAACCAGGGTGCTTTTGCCTGCTTGGCGTGCTCCGCTGATCAAGACGACGCGGGTGTCCGCTAGAGCAGCATTGACCTGCGCGGCGGCGCGGCGGGGGATCAGGGGCGGCGTGGGCACGGCGTCATCATAGCGGTCGCATTTTCGATCTGCGAGGGCTTCGGCTTTCGATCTGCGGGCCAGGGCGCGTTCGATATGCGGTCGTTTGATGTTCCATCTGCGGGCATGCGGGCGAGCCGGTTCATGAAGGTGTCCACGGCTACCTCGTGTTGCTGCTGGGCCTGCATCCGCAGAAGACCCCTTCTAGCCTGAACAACCAAGATCAGCAGAGGTGGCGCTGCGCGAACTCGCGTAGAGACTCCCTGGGCTGCGACAACAACCGTCTCGGGAACGTGGGCCACGCCCTGCCACCCCAGGTGAACCCAGGTCGCTAGACTGTGCCCTCGCGCCCTCGTAGCTCAGGGGATAGAGCATCGGTTTCCTAATGCGACGCTCCGTCGGTGTTCGGAGGCCGATGACCTGCGGGTTTCTATCTTCTGCCGTTGCGTGCCGGTCGCTTCGCGGGCTCGCTGCGATCGCTTGCCGGAGATCAGCAGACCACGCCTCTCGGTCTTCGGTGGCCCTGAAGGGCTGAGGAGAACGACTTGCGAGCGGGGTCAGTCTGTTGTCGAGGCGGCAACCTGCCATAGGGCGCTGACCGGCATGGCGCGGAGTCTGTCGCCGAACGGCAGCGTGGAGGTTCCGGTGTAGAGGACGATCCCGCTGACGAAGTCGTCGCCGAGGCGGTCGGCGAGTCGGCGTAGCCCGCGGAAGTCGTCTGGTCCGACGGTGGTGGCTGCTTTGACTTCGATCCCGACCACCTGCCCAGCTCGGTTCTCGAGCACCGCGTCGACTTCGTACCTGCTCTGGTCGCGGTAGTGGGACAGGTCGACGAACTGCTCGGACCAGGTGAGCTGGCGGGACAGCTCAGACAGGACGAATGACTCAAGCAGCGGGCCGAACGGTGCTCCGGGCCGGAGCAGTGCCCGGGCGTCGGTGGCGATTTCGTTGGCGGCGATGCCGGAGTCGACGAAGATCAGTTTTGGTGCGGCGGTGGTGCGGGTGCCGAGGTTGCGGGACCAGCCGGGGATCCGTTTCACCAGGAAGATCTCTTCCAGTGCCTGGAGGTAACGGGCGATAGTCGGCCGGCTCAGTCCGAGGGCGGATTCGAGGGAATTCGCGGCGATGATGGTCGCGGATCTGGCCGCGAGCAGGCGTACCAGCTTGCGTAGCTCGCCCTTGTGCTGGATGTCGGACAGTTGGCGGACGTCGCGGTCGATGAGTGCCTGGACGTAGGCGTCGAGGAATCGTTGGCGCCGGCGTGGGTCGGTGCGGGTGGTCGCCTCGGGTAGGCCGCCCCGCACGATCCGGGCCGCGTAGTCGGCGCGGGTCACGTCCGACTCGTGTCGCAGGTCGGGGCCGAACGCGAAGACGGCGTCGACGAATCCGTCCGGTGCTGCGTCGAGTTCGCCCTGGGAGAACGGCCAGAGTTCGACGGTCTCCATCCGGCCGGGCAACGCGTCCGGAGCGGCCACCATGCCGAACAGCCGTAATGATCCGGTGAGCAGGTACCGGCCGGGACGGGGGTCCTCGTCGACTGCCGACTTGATGGCCAGCAGCAGTTCCGGAGCACGTTGGATCTCGTCGATGACCAGGAGTTCGGAGGAGTCCACGAACCCGACGGGATCGGCGATGGCCGCCGCCCGGTCCTGGGCCCGATCAAGATCGCGGCGTTCGGCCAGACGATCGCCGGCAACGAGGCGGACCAGGGTGCTCTTGCCTGCTTGGCGCGCTCCGCTGATCAAGACGACGCGAGTGTCCGCCAGAGCGGCATTGATCTGCGCGGCGGTGCGGCGGGGGATCAGGTGCGGCGTGGGCACGGCGTCATCATAACGGACGAACCTTCGATCTGCGGGGACCTCGGCTTTCGATCTGCGGCACCAGGTGCGTTCGTTATGCGGTCATCTGCTGTTCGATCTGCGGGCCCTGTCAGCGGGGCGGCCGTGGAAGAGGTCCACCGCTACGCCGTGTTGCTGCGGGTCGCGGCGAGTTCGGGGAAGGCTTCTTCCCAGCGCTGGCAAAGCTGGGGTGGCAGCCAGAGGATGGGCCAGAGCCGCCGGAGGAGGTCGGCGTCGAGCCAGGTGTGCAGATCCTCGACGGTGCTGGCCTCGGTGGCACAACCTTGTACATGTTGGCCAGGCGTGCGGCCCGGTTCAGGTCGTACTCGGCGTGTCCGGACCAGTCGAGGTGACGCGGAAGCGTCACCGTGCCTTCGGTCGGGCCGTGCAGTGCGGCGATGTTCTCGGCCACCACGTAGGGCTTCCGGTCGCCGTAGGGCCGGTAGTGAGAAGGTGCCGGCAAACCCGAACCCACAGACGACGGGCCCGACTGAGAAGACCGATCAAGTGAAGGAGTGCGAGGGTGGCGAAGCTGTGGATCGGCGTGGACATCGGCAAGACCCACCACCACGTCGCCGCTGTCGACGGCGACGGCCGGCTGGTCTACTCCCGCCGGGTCGCCAACGACGAGACCTCACTGCTCACCGTCATGGCCGAGGTCTCGACCCACGGCCGCCCGGTGTGCTGGGCGGTCGACGTCACCACCGGCCTGTCCGCGCTGCTGCTGACCCTGCTGTGGCGGCGCCAGGTTCAGGTCCGCTACGTCTCCGGCACGGTCTCCTTCCACATGGCTGCCGCGTTCGCCGGGGAGAACAAGACCGACGCCCGCGACGCGGTGGTCAGTGCTCAGACCATCCGCCTGCGTCCCGACCTTCCGATCCTGGAACCCTCCGACCGGCTCCTGGCCGAACTCACCGTCCTGACCAGCTACTGCGCCGACCTTGTCGGGCAGCGTGTCGCCACCCTGTTTCGGTTGCAGGAGCTGCTCACCGGGATCAGCCCCGCCCTCGAACGGGCCGTGGACCTGAACCGGAAGGCCCCGATGATGGTCCTCGCCTGCTGGCAGACACCGGCCGCGATCCGGCACGCCGGAGTCGACCGCATCACCGCCCTGCTCCGCCGCAGCCACGTCAAGAACGCCAGCCAGGTCGCCGAGGCCATGGTCGCCGCCGCCCGGCAACAGACCGTCACCCTGCCCGGACAACGGGCCGCCGCCGTGGTCGTCGGGCAGATGGCCACCGAGATCCTGTCCATCGAGCAGCGCATCGCCGCCGTCGACGACCTCATCGCCGAACACCTCGACCAGCATCCCCTCGCGCAGATCATCGGGAGCCTGCCCGGCATGGGCCCCCTGTTGACCGCCGAACTACTCGTTCACACCACCGCATGACCGAGTACGACAGCCCGGCGAAGTTGGCCGCCCAAGCAGGTTTGGCGCCTGTTTCCCGCGACTCCGGAACGGTTTCGGGGAATCATCGCCCGCCTCGCCGCTTTCACCGGCGGCTGCGGCACATTCTGTGGATGGCCGCGTTCACCGCCGCCCGCGAATGCCCCACCTCGCGTGCCTACTGCGAGAGAAAGCGCGCCGAAGGAAAGAACCACCGCCAAACCATCCTCGCCCTCGCCCGACGACGCGTCGACGTCCTCTGGGCACTCATCCGCGACCGCAAAACCTTCACCCGACCGGCACCAGCGATCCACGCCGCAGCCTGAACCAGAACACTCCCCGCCGACGCAGCCCATCGCGCCGGCTACTGTACTTGCCGTCACAAGATCAGCGACAGAGCCACGCGTACCTACCTGAGCATCCGAACACGTACGCCGACAGAAGGTGTAGTAACACGATTAGCGGTTCACATTCTGTGTAGTCATGGGTGATGTGGTTTCTTCGTAGTCATGTATCTGCGGTTCACGTCGCGGGCTAACGTCGACGGCAGCGTGGTGCGCTACGCCGCCTTGGCGCATAACTGTCAATCCCCTGGAATCGTGGAGGACTCGGTTATGCGGCCTGGCCCTCCAGGACGCGGATTGTCGATCGCTCGTAGTCGTTCGGTGAGCGTCCGTCGCAGTCGGAGTGTCTGCGGCGACGGTTGTAAAAGTCGGTGATCCAGGTGGCGATCTTTAGTCGGGCCTCGGTGCGGGTGCGAAACTGGTGGCGGTGGACGTACTCGACCTTGATGGTGGAGAAGGTGGCCTCGGCGACGGCGTTGTCGAAGCACGAGCCGACCCGGCCCATCGACTGGCGTACCTTCCACCGGTTGCAGGCTTGGGCGAAGTCGGCCGAGCAGTATTCGCTGCCCCTGTCGCTGTGGAAGATCACTGCGGCGACGTCGCCGCCACGGGTGACCGCGGCCATGTTCAGCGCGGCGACGACCAGGCCGGCGTCGTGCCGGTCGCCCATGGCGTAGCCGAGGATGCGCCGGGAGTACAGGTCGATGACGGTGGCGAGGTAGAGCTTGCCCTCGCCGGTGATGATCTCGGTCATGTCGCCGCACCAGGCCACGTCCGGCCCGGGCGCGGTGAACTGACGCTTGACCAGGTCCGGGGCGGCTGGCCGCTTGCCCTGCCGAGTCAGCCCACGCCGGCGCCGTTTCGCTCTGGCGACCAGGCCCAGATCAGCCATGACCTCGACAATCGTGTTGTCCGACACCCGCCACCCTTTGTTCGCATAACTCGTCGCCGACGCGTGGACTGCCGTAGGTGCCACCCGAGGCGTCGAAGACGCGCCGGACCGCCTCCGTCAGCCTGGCCCTACGATCCTGGCGGGGCGTCGGCCGACGGTCCCGCCACTTGTAGCACCATGACTCGGACACCCCGAGTGCCCGACAGGTCACCGCGTGCGGCACGTTGTGCTCGGTCCTCTGGGAAGCGATGAAGGCGGCCACGCTCACCGGCCCGTCGCTTCCTTGACCCACAGGACCACGGATCGCTTGAGGACATCACGCTCCATCGCCAGCTCCGCGTTCTCACGCCGCAACCGCGCCAACTCGGCCCGTTCGTCCTCGGACAACTGCCCGGCAGCGGCTTCGCCGCGAGCGGCACGATCCTGCTGCACCCAGTTGGCCAGAGTGCCGCTGTTGATCCCCAGATCACGCGCTACCTGCGCGATCGACTTCCCGGTCTCCCGCACGATCCGAACCGCGCCCGCGCGGAACTCCGGATCGAACCGGCGTCTCGTCTCAGCCATGAACCTCTATCCCTCAAGTTCTGGCCTCCACGCTACGAGGGGAAGGGCAGTCCAGAGGGCGTGGACACACGACCCCTCACGCCGAGCATCGATCTTCCCTGCTCCGTGCCCAGATTCCGACGATCGTTTAACTACAAGCTGCGGAACCCGAGCGAAAGCCCAGGCCGGAAACGCCCATAGGCGACTACGCAAAGCCCTTGGGTCTCAGAAAGGGCGGAGCGGCCACTGAATACATATGCAGTGCTAACTCTGTTTGCATCTTCGGCACTCGAGTGCGACGATGGTCATCGATATCTGCGGGAGCGGCAGCGGGAGAGCGTTCGGCCGAGGGCAACGGCGGCGGACGCAGACAGTCCCTTGACTTTCAGCTGGGAGGCGATGGTGAGCGGCACGCCGCTTGCCTGCCTGGCGGCCCGGTTCCACCGAGGCGGCACCCATCTGCGCCAGCCTGCCGCCTCTCCATGAGCGGCAGCGGAGAGGATCCCGATGAGGTTCACCCACCGTTCCAGTTCGTCGCCGTCCCACCTGCGCCGTGGAGCCATTGCCACTATTGCGCTCGTCGTCGTGGCCACAGCTGCCGTGGCAGGAGCCGCCCGAGCCGGCACCGCAGCTGGGTGCCGGGTCGCCTACACCGTTACCAGCCAATGGTCGGGCGGCTTCGGCGCCAACATCGCCATCACCAATCTCGGCGACTCCATCTCTGGCTGGACGTTGAGATTCACCTTCACCTCGGGGCAGACCATCACTCATTTGTGGAACGGCAACGTCAGCCAGTCGGGAGGCAACGTGACCATCACGAATGCCCCCTACAACGGCGAGCTGGCGACGGACGCCACCGTTACCCCTGGGTTCAACGGCACCTGGAACGGAAGTAATCCGGCACCCGCATCGTTCACCCTGAACGGCACTCCCTGCACTGGAGCCGTCGTCCCCACCGTGGCGCCACCGACCACCACGCCACCCACGACGACGCCACCCACCAGCACACCCCCGACGACCACGCCGCCGCCCGGTGGCGGCCTGCCGAACAGCTTCCGGTGGAGTTCCAGTGGCGTGTTGATCGGGCCGAAGTCAGACGCCTCGCACAACATTCGTGCGGTAAAGGATCCGTCAGTGGTATACCACAACGGGCGGTGGCACGTCATCGCCACTACGACGAACCAGAGTGGTTCGTACAGCATGGTGTATCTCAACTTCACCGACTGGTCGCAGGCTGCCGCAGCGCAGCACCACTTCCTGGACACGACTGCGATCGGCGCCGGATACAAGGCCGCGCCGCACGTGTTCTACTTCGCGCCGCAGCGACTCTGGTACCTGGTCTACCAGGTCGGTGACAACGCCGCGTACTCCACCAACACCGACATCAGCAACCCGCGGGGCTGGACCGCGCCACGACGCTTCTACGCCGGCGGCATGCCTCAGATCATCCGAGACAACATCGGCAACGGCCATTGGGTAGATTTCTGGGTGATCTGTGACAGCGTCAAGTGTCACCTGTTCTCGTCTGACGACAACGGGCACCTGTACCGGTCCGAGACCAGCCTGGCGCAGTTCCCGAACGGAATGAGCAATACGGTCATCGCCATGCGGGACGCGGCCCGGTACCCGCTCTGGGAAGCCGCCAACGTATACAGAGTTTCCGGTGGCAACCAGTACCTGCTGATTGTTGAAGCGATCGGCGCTGCCGGCGTGCGTTACTTCCGGTCTTGGACCGCACCGGCGATCACCGGTCCATGGTCCGCGTTGGCCGATACGCAGGCCAATCCGTTCGCCGGTGTCAGCAATACCACCTTCGCCGGTACCGCCTGGACGAAGGACATCAGCCACGGAGAGATGGTCCGCGCCGGCGTTGACCAGACGATGCTCATCAGCCCCTGCAACATCCGGTACCTGTACCAGGGCAAGGATCCCGCTGCGACCGATTCGTACAACCTGCTGCCTTGGCGGCTCGGTCTGCTCACCCAGACGAACTCCACCTGCTAGCCGCTCTGTCTCTCAGCCTGATGCACCGGAGGATCTCCATGCACTTCGCACGATCGCGCCTCTGGCTGGCCACGGCGACAGTCGCCGCCGTCGGCACCACCGGCGTCGTGACGACAGCGGCCGCCCACGCCGCCGGCTGCAAAGTCACCTACACGGTCACCAACCAGTGGCAGGGTGGCTTCGGCGCCAACGTGACCATCGACAACCTGGGTGACCCCGTGAGTGGCTGGCGGCTGGCCTGGTCCTTCGCCGCCGGGCAGAGCATCACCCAGCTCTGGAGCGGTACGTACACGCAGTCCGCCGCGCAGGTCACCGTGACAAACGCCAGCTGGAACGGCAACATTCCCACCGGAGGTAACGTCAGCTTCGGCTTCAACGGCTCATGGACGTCGAGCAACCCGGTTCCGGCGAGCTTCACACTCAACGGCACACACTGTACCGGTTCCATCCCGTCAAACCCGCCCCCGTCGACCCCAACCACGGCGCCGACCACATCCCCGCCACCGACATCCCCGCCACCGACGTCCCCGCCACCGACCGGAACGACGACCGCGTGGCAGGGTGGCCGGTTCGTGGTGGACACTCCCAACGTCGTACGCCGGTCAAATATCGTGTTCAACCGGCCCGGCAGCGCCAGTAGCCAGTTCGCGCCACTGGGTAACGGCACGCTGGGGGTTGCCGCGTGGTCAGCCAACGGGTTCACCGCCCAACTGAATCGCGCCGATACGTTTCCCGACCGCAAGTCACCGGGGCGGGTGGTGATCCCCGGGCTGAGCAGACTGACCAACGCCAGCGACTTCCGGGGTCACCTCGACCTCTACGACGGGACGCTGCGCCAGTCAGGCGGCGGCATGTCGTTGACCGCTTATGTGCGAGCGGACACCGCGCAGCTTGTCGTCGACGTCACCGGCGCGGACCCGAACACCTCGCAGACCGCACGGGTGGAACTGTGGAGCGGCCGTACACCCACCGCGACCGCCTCCGGGTCGGTGGCCACTCTCTCGCAAACCTGGACCGACAACACCGCGACCGGTGCCTCCGGTCAGCGCTTCGGTGCGATGGCGGGTATCAGCGCCGGTGGCCGCAACGTGACCGCGTCCATACCCAACTCGACGACCGCCCAGGTCAACTTCCGGCCCAACAGCGACGGCTCGTTCCGGGTCATCGCGGTCTCCCCGACCTGGACAGGCGGCGACCCGATCGCCACCGCTCGTACGCTGCTCGGCAGTGATCTGACCCGTAGCGCCAGCGACCTCGCCGCCGGCCACCTGTCCTGGTGGCACAACTACTGGGCCACGGTCGGCCTCATCAGGATCTCCTCCGGTGACGGGTCCGGCGAGTACTTCGAGAACATGCGGACCCTGTATTTGTACAACATCGCCGCGACAAACCGCGGCGCCCTGCCCGGCAGCCAGGCCGGCGTGGCCAACCTGTTCGTGTTCGATCAGGATTCACAGCCCTGGTATCCGGCCGGATACTGGTTTTGGAACACCCGCATGATGGTCCAGGCGAACCTCTCCGCCGGAGCGTTCGCGCAGAACACCCCGGTGTTCAACCTCTACCGCACCAACGTATCCAACATCGCCGCGTGGACCGGGGCTCACTTCCCGGGCCGCGAGGGCCTCTGCGTGCCGGAGACCATGCGCTTCAACGGCAACGGCTACTACGGCGGCAGCAACGCGGCCAGCAACGCCTCGTGTGACTCGCGGATCGCGCCGAACTACAACGCCCGCAACGTGACGACCGGAGCCGAGATCGGCCTGTGGATCTGGCAGACCTACCTCACCACCGATGACCGTTCGTTCCTGTCAGCCCACTACCCGATCATGGCTGGTGCCGCGAGATTCCTGCTCTCGCACGCCACGACAGGCTCCGACGGATTGCTGCACACCTTCTCCAATGCCCACGAGAACCAGTGGGACGTCAACGACCCGATCAACGACGTCGCCGCTATGCAGGCCCTCTTCCCGGTCGTCGTCTCGGCCGCGCAGACGCTGGGTGTGGACGCCGACCTGGTCAGTCGGCTCAACTCGGCCATCCCGAAGATCCGTCCGTTGCCGCGTACCGACATCGCCACCAAGTCGCAGGTGCTGACCCCGGCCTCAGACGCGGCCGGGAGGAACATGCTCGCGATGTCGGCCGAACCTACCGCGACCAAGCACAACCAGGAAAACGTCGAACTCGAACCGGTCTGGCCGTACAACCTGATCGGCGACGCCGGCCACCTGTCCGACCTGGCCAAACGGACCTTCAGCAATCGGAGCTACGTCACCGGCAGCACGTGGAGCTACGACGCACTCCACGCCGCGCGCCTGGGGCTTGGCAACGACATGCGCAGCGCAATGCTCGCCAACATCGGTAAATACCAGGTCTTCCCCAACGGGTTCGCCAGTTGGAACGCCCAGCCCACCACGCCCTACCTTGAAGAGCAGGGTGTCATCGCCGCAGCGATCAGTGAGGGCCTCGTGCAGCACTACGACGGCACGTTGCGCGTTGCACCCGGCTGGCCGAACGGATGGAACGTCGACGGCACCGTCTACATCCAGCACCGGGGGAAGGCCCACGTACAGATCCGAAACGGAACATTGACGACTGTCGCTCTGGAAAGCGGTGCCACCGGAACCATCACCGTCCGGAACCCATGGCCGGGGCAGAATGTCACCGTCGTCGACAGTACTGGCACCATCGTGACCAGCACGCAGACGAACGGGACATTTGATTTCCTCGTTCAGGCCGGTAGGACGTACCTCGTCCAACTTACCTCGGCCCCGACCACGGCTCTTCCGCACGCCCCTGTCAGTGGCAGCGCCGCCACCGCACCCAAAAACTTGAACGGTCGGTCCATCGGACTTCCTAGATAACACCACGCACCGGGCCGGGTGTTCGCTGCAGGGTGCAACCGGTTAACCCATATGCGAAGGATCCACCGTCCTGCTGTCACTCGATTCTGCCTTTCCCGTCGTCACTCCGTTTCGGAGTCCTGCAGATCATCTTTGGTGGCGTGACACGTGGGTGGTCGGGGGTGGTGGTCTGGGCGGTAGATGGACGGAAGCATCAGCGCTTCCTACAAACAGCTTTTTAGGGGAGTTTCCGCTGATGCTTCCGTCTGTGTCCCGTACCCAGGGCCCCGGCAAAGTCGTTAGGTGATGCCGAGCAGAGCCAGCGGTCGATGGCTATCGCGGGCGTGGTGGCGGTTGGCGGCGGCGATGTTGGTGATGCCGGTCAGGCGTAGTGCGCTGATGGCGGCGTTGCGGAGGGCGGCCATGACCTGTGGTCCAGTGCCGGTGCGGATCTGGGATCGGTCTTCGTCGTAGGTGACGTCGCGGACCCAGTGGACCTTGTTCTCGATTGACCAGTGGCCGCGGGCCCAGCCGGCCAGATGTGCGGGCTTGGCTTGGTGCGCACGCAGGTCAGTGATCGCGTAGATGGTTTCAGTGGTGAAGCGTTTCGGCTGGTCCAGGCGGCGTCGGCGGCGTCGGATCTGCAGCGCCTGCGCGGCGTGGGGGAAGTCGATGCCGGTGGAGATGGACAGGATCTTCAGGCTGCGGATCTCCCGCCGGCCGTGCCCGCGGTCGCTTGCGCGGTCGGCGTTGGGGACGGCTCGCCAGGGCAGGGCTGCGAGTTGGGCGTGCAGGTGGGGCTGATTGCCTTTGACGGTGAGGATCCAGTTGGCGCCGCGTTGGGCGAGGTAGGCGACGTGCTCGCGTTGGCAGTGCAGGGCGTCGGCGGTGACCACGACACCGGTGAGGTCGTCGATCTGGTCGAGCAACGGCTGGAAGCAGGTGATTTCATTGGTCTTGCCGTTGACGTCGGTGCTGGCCAGGATGGCGCCGGTGGCCTGGTCGCAGGCGGCCAGGACGTGTCGGGCAGTGCTGTGGGCGGCGCGGGACCCGCGAATGCTCTTGCCGTCGACGGCGATCGCCCGCCTCGTACCCGTCGCGGGGCTGCGGGTGCTCAGCCACGCGGCGATCACCGCGGTCAGTTGGTCCGGATCCAGGGCCTGTAGCAACCGGCGGAGCATCGCCTCCGACGGACGCCGTCCTGGGTCGATACCCAACATCTGTGCGGGGGCCAGCAAGTCAGGCAGGGCGGATGCTGGAATGCCAGGAGGGATGTCGCCGGTGAACACCGACGATCCGGAGTTGGCCCTGTTACGGGCTGAGAGGGCGGTCCGCAGTAACTTGATCTGGTCTAATGCATTGCGTCCGGTTGGCGGCCTTCCGGCGGGTTCGCTGTTGTTACAGCACCAGGTCGATCTATGGGATGTGAGTCTTGGTCGTGACTGTGAGGCGGCTGCGGCGTTAGCCCGGTCATGGGTGATCGAAAACCGTATCCCAGTGACGTCAGCGACGAGCAGTGGGAGCTGATTGGACCGTTTCTGCAGGCGTGGAAGGCCAAGCCGGGTCGCGGTGTCGGTGTCTGGTCGTGAGGGTGACTACGACCTGCGGGAGATCGTGAACGCGATCTTCTACCAGAATCGGACGGGCTGTCAGTGGGCGTACCTGCCGCACGACCTGCCGCCGAAGTCGGCCACCTACTACTACTTCGCCCTGTGGCGCGACGACGGCACCGACCAGGTGATCCACGATCTGCTGCGCTGCCAGGCCAGGGAAAAAGTCGGCCGTCGGGAGGATCCGAGCGCGGTCGTGTTGGACACCCAGTCGATCCGCGCGGCGAACCACGTCCCGGCCGCGACGACCGGCAAGGACGCGGCGAAGAAGGCGTCGGGGCGTAAGCGGGGCCTGGCAGTGGACGCGTTGGGGCTGGTCATCGCGGTGGTGGTGACCGCGGCGTCGGTCACTGACAACGCCATCGGTATCCGGCTGCTCGACAAGGTCGTCGAACACACTCCGACGGTGAGCCGCGCCTGGGTCGACGCCGGGTTCAAACAGGACCTCGCCCTGCACGGCGCCGTCCTCGGGGTCGACGTCGAGGTCGTCAAACGCTCCGACACCCGTCCCGGGTTCGTACCGATCCGCAGACGGTGGATCGTCGAGCAGGTCAACGGCACCCTGATGCTGCACCGCCGCCTCACACGCGAGTACGAAAGCCGACCCGAATCGGCGGTGTCCCGAACCCTGTGGGCCTCGACGGCGAACATCGTGCGGCGGCTGACCGGAACAGCACACCCTCCTGGCGGCACCGGTGAACCTCCCCACCGTTCTCGACCTGATCACCGAACGGGAGACCACCACACGCCGGCACACCGACCGGCTCCGCGAGCAGATCACCGCGCTGACCGGCGAACTCGCCCGCCTCGACAACGAACTGGCCGACCTGGCGACCACCCGCACCACCCTGCGCACTCTCGCCGCCGCCGAGTTCACCGCCGACGACCCCACCATCGCCAGCGCCCCCTACCAGCAGATCCTGCACATCCTCAGCACCGCACCCACCGGTATGCGCGCCAAAGGCATCTGCCTCGCACTCGGCGTCGAACCCCTACCGAAACACGTCGAAGGCACCCGCGCAAAGCTGAAACGCATGGTCAACCACCACGTCCTCACCGAAGACCAACCCGGCGTGTTCACCCTCAACCCGAAACGGACGTAGTACTGCGAACCGGCCTCTCAGAGGGCGGTCCGCAGTAACTTGATCTGGTCTAATGCATTGCGTCCGGTTGGCGGCCTTCCGGCGGGTTCGCTGTTGTTACAGCACCAGGTCGATCTATGGGATGTGAGTCTTGGTCGTGACTGTGAGGCGGCTGCGGCGTTAGCCCGATCATGGGTGATCGAAAGCCGTACCCGAGCGATGTCAGCGACGAGCAGTGGGAGCTGATCGGGCCGTTCCTACAGGCGTGGAAGACCAAGCGCGTCGCGGTCTCGGTGTCGGGCCAGCCAGGCGACTACGACCTGCGGGAGATCGTGAACGCGATCTTCTACCAGAACCGGACGGGCTGTCAGTGGGCGTACCTGCCGCACGACCTGCCGCCGAAGTCGGCCACCTACTACTACTTCGCCCTGTGGCGCGACGACGGCACCGACCAGGTGATCCACGATCTGCTGCGCTGCCAGGCCAGGGAAAAAGTCGGCCGTCGGGAGGATCCGAGCGCGGTCGTGTTGGACACCCAGTCGATCAGGGCGGCGAACCACATTCCGGCCGCGACGACCGGCAAGGACGCGGCCAAGAAGGTGTCCGGGCGTAAGCGGGGCCTGGCAGTGGACGCGTTGGGGCTGGTCATCGCGGTGGTGGTGACCGCGGCGTCGGTCACTGACAACGCCATCGGTATCCGGCTGCTCGACAAGGTCGTCGAACACACTCCGACGGTGAGCCGCGCCTGGGTCGACGCCGGGTTCAAACAGGACCTCGCCCTGCACGGCGCCGTCCTCGGGGTCGACGTCGAGGTCGTCAAACGCTCCGACACCCGTCCCGGGTTCGTGCCGATCCGTAAGCGGTGGATCGTCGAGCAGGTCAACGGCACGCTGATGCTGCACCGCCGCCTCGTGCGCGAGTACGAGAGCCGCCCAGAGTCCTCGGTGTCACGAACCCTGTGGGCGTCGACGGCGAACATCGTGCGGCGGCTGACCGGGACCAGCACACCCTCCTGGCGGCACCGGTGAACCTTCCCACCGTCCTCGACCTGATCACCGACCGGGAGACCACCGCACGCCAACGCGCCGACCGGCTCCGCGAGCAGATCACCGCACTGACCGGCGAACTCGCCCGCCTCGACGGCGAACTGGCCGACCTCGCGACCACCCGCACCACCCTGCGCACTCTCGCCGCCGACGAGTTCACCGCCGACGACCCGACGATCGCCAGCGGGCCCTACCAGCAGATCCTGCACATCCTTGGCACCGCGCCCGCCGGCATGCGCGCCAAAGGCATCTGCCTCGCCCTCGGCGTCGAACCCTCACCGAAGAACGTCGAAGGCACCCGCGCCAAGCTGAAACGCATGGTCAACCGCCACGTCCTCACCGAAGACGAACCCGGAGTATTCACCCTCAGCCAGAAACGGACCTAACACTCCGAACCGCCCTCTCAGAAGGTCGAACACGGTGTCCAGCCGGTCCTGCAGGCGCTCGAAGACACGCCGGCACAGATCGCACCGTCGACCTACTACGCCGCCAAGACCCGACCGGCCAGCGCCCGCTCCCGGCGGGATGAGGAGCTGACCGCGATGATCGAGCGGATCCACGCGGAGAACTACGGCGTCTACGGCGCTCGCAAGCTCTGGCACGAGCTGCGCCGACGCGGTGTGCGAGTGGCCCGGTGCACCATCGAGCGGCTGATGCGCGAGTCCGGGCTGCGCGGGCTGCTGCGTGACAAGTCGCCGCGCACGACCCGGCCCGCAGCCGAGACCGGACGCCCGGGTGACCTGGTCAAACGGGACTTCACCGCAGAACATCCGAACCAGCTGTGGGTCGCCGACCTGACCTACGTGCGCACCAGCGTGGGCTGGGAGTACGCCGCGTTCGTCCTCGACGTGCACTCCCGCATGATCGTCGGCTGGCAGGTCGCCACCAGCCTCTACACGGATCTGGCCCTCGACGCGCTGAAAATGGCGATCTGGCGTCGCGAGAATCAGGGCGCTGACCTGCGCAAACTGGTCCATCACTCGGACAGGGGAGTCCAGGGCAGTATCGAGCGATTCGCTACAGCCAACGGCTCGCCGAGGCCGGCGCTGTCGCCTCGGTCGGGTCCAAGGGCGACTCGTACGACAACGCGATGGCCGAGGCGTTCAACTCCCTCTACAAGGCCGAACTCGTCCGCAACCGAGGTCCGTGGCTCGGGCTCGACGACCTGGAGATGGCCACCGTCGAGTACATCGACTGGTACAACAACCGGCGCCTGCACGGCGAACTCGGACACGTCCCGCCCGCCGAACACGAGGCACTACACGCGATGACCCAGCCGGTCACCGCACCCCTGAAAACCAGCTAACCAACTCTCCACCAAACCCGGGGCTTGACAGGGTGTGCTCTGGTGGGAGCGATGTGGCGAGGACGAAGGCGTTGAGGAGTCGGCGGATCTCGGCGATGGTCAGCGCGATGATCTCCGCGTCGGTGTCGGGTTGCTGTGCGGTGGCGGCGAGGATGGTCAGGACGGCGAGGGCGAGCATGGCCAGGGTGATGAATCGGTGCCAGCCGGTCCAGCTGCGGACCTGGTAGTGGTCCAGGCCGACCTGGCCTTTGCCGGTCTGGAACGGCTCCTCGATGCTCCAACGGGAGCCGGCCACTCGCACGAGGGTGTTCAGCGGGACGGGGCGGGGTGACCAGCAGAGGTAGAAGGCCAGTTCGCCGGTGGTGCGGTTGCGGCGGATGAGTAGCCACCGGTGTTCACCAGGTTGGGTGGCCGTGGTGATCCAGGCCCACAGGTAGTCGCGGGGACCTTTCGCGCCCGGCCCACAGCTGCGGGGCTGCCATTCGCGGGTGGGTATCCGCTCGGCGAGGTCGTCGACGCGGATGAGGGTGCGGCCGTCGTTGACCGCCACGCGTCGGTCGCAGCCGACGGCCAGGACATAGCCGATCCCACAGTGTTCGAGGTCAGCGCGCAGGCCAGGGTCGGCGCCGTAGACCTCGTCGCCGGTCACCCACGCGAACGGGATTTCGGCGTTGACCGCGGCGGCGATCATCTGCCGGGCCAGAGCCGCCTTCGTGGCGAACCCGACCTCGTCGGGGACGCCGGCGGCGGTGAGACGCTCGGACCGCTCGCACCAGGTCGTCTCGGGTAGGTAGAGCCGGCGGTCGATCATCGCCCGCCCCGCAGGTGAAACGTAGGCGAGGAACACCCCGCCTGGCTGTTCTCGACGCGGCCGGCGGTGCCGGTGTACTGCCGTTGCACCCCGACCGAGCACACGCCCTTCTTCAGGAAACCGGTCTCGTCGCAGGCCAGCACCGCGTCAGGGTGGCCGAGCTGCGCGATCAGCCAGGCCCGAACGTCATCGCGGACGGCGTCGGCGTCCCACACCCCGTGCGCAGCAGCCGCTGCATCGCCTGCGGATCAGCGTGGCCCGTCCGTTCGGCGATGGACCAGCAGGTCTTTCGTTCCACGCCCGACAGCAGCCCTTCCACGAACTGCCCGGCGGTCCGGCGTGGCTCCGCCCGCACGAACCGGTCAGCGACACGCGTCACCGCCTCGTCGAGGATGACCCGCCACCCGGCGGGGTTTAAGCTGTGGCCCACGGCCATCGCGTGATCTTCGGTTGTCCTCACAAACCATCGATGATCAACGCGATGGCCGTCTTCATGCCCGCGCCACGCCCAACGCCGAAGTCAAGTGACGTTGGAGTACTACCCCAACCAACGCCGTCAAGAAGACCACATCGGACGAACCCGAACCATTCAAGATCTGCAACCAACTCTCCACCAAACCCAGGGCCTGACATCACGAATTTGCCGGGGCCCTGCAGGACGTCCTGCGACGAAGCCACAACCCACAAAGGTCAGTTAAGGCTGCCTTCCTTGGCTACCAGCGGATCGCTGGTACGGCTCTGCCGCAGGACGCGTCCAAGGAGATGCGAGTAGGTCCGTGGCTATCGCACGTCGATGACCACGCGGCGGTAGGAGTACAGGTTGGGTGAGCCGTTGTCGCGTAGCTGCAGGATGATGTGGATGTCGCGACCGCCCGCGTTGGACGGAACCTGCACGGTCGCGTTCGCGTTGGAGCTGTTGTTGATCGTCACGGCTCCGTTGTGCGAGCTGGGTTCGTCGTAGTACGACCAGGAGTAGGTCAGCGCGTTGCCGTCAGGGTCGCTGGATCCGGCCCCACTGAGGTTGACGCTGGAACCGGGAGCGGCGGAGATCCGCAGGACTCGCTTGGTGTTGTCACCGTTGACCACGGCGGTCGGGTGGTGGTTCGCGCCGGAGTAGGTGCCGGTGATGGTCCAGTCCATCCGGGCGGCGAAGTCGTTGTGGATGGCGGTGCCCCAGCGGCTGATCGAGCTGCCACCGTCCGAGGCGTCGCTGTACATGTAGTACGGGTCGTACGACGGTTCGTTGCTGAGCCTGCCGGCGCACGACATGCCGCGGACACCGGTCTTCTCGGCCGGACCGAAACGTCCGCCCCAGCCGCCCCAGTCCACGCGGTCGGGGTCGGTGAGGCCGTTGGTCAGCTGGTGCATGAACGCGGGGCTGTCGCCCTCGGTCGCGTACTTCCTGTCCGGGTACTGTGCCCCGAGCGGCCCGTGGTTCTGGACGTTGGTGTCCAGCCAACTGTCGGAGGGCTGCCAGCTGTAGACCAGGTTCTTGGCGCGGATGTAGGTCAGGCTGGGGAAGTTCTTGGTGATCCATGCTCCGGCGTCGTCCTGCCCCAGGATGTCGTACACCCGCAGCTTGCTGACGAACTGGTCCACCTGGGCCTGGCTTCGCGTGTTCTTCACCTTCCACAGCGCCTGGGCCAGCGTGTTCCCACCGCCCCAGAAATTGACCCACACGGGGCGGGGGTCGTGCCGGTCCACTGCGGCGATGATCAGTTCTGAGCCGGGGCTGTCCTTACCGGCACCGACGCTGCCCATGCCGTAGCCGGTCTGGCCGAGCTTCGATATGGACTGCAGGTAGGCGAGGCTCGGGAAGCCAGCGGCGTGCTTCTGGAGATTGGGAAGTACCTGACCGTACGCGTTCAGCCTGGGATTGAGCAGGTTGGCCATGTTGGACGAGCTCTGGGTGGTGCGCCAGCAGCCCGTCGTCCCGATCAGGCCCTCGAGATCCACCTCGTTGACGGTCACCAGCATCCGGACCAGGGACTGCAGGTCGTCGGGGTCGGCACCGAGATCCGTCATGTTGATCACACGAGGTTTGACCGACTCCCCGGGGGGCGGTGGGGTCGTCGGTGGCGGGGTCGTCGGTGGCGGCGTGGTCGGTGGCGGCGGCGTGGTCGGTGGCGGCGTGGTCGGTGGCGGCGTGGTGGGTGGGAGGCTGCCGGTGCAGGTGGTGCCGTTGAGGGTGAACGAGGTGGGGACCGGGTTGCTGCCGTTCCACGTGCCGTTGAAGCCGGGGGTGACGGTGGCGTTGGTGGCGAGGTTGCCGTTGTAGGAGGCATTCGTGACCGTCACGTTGCCGCCTGACTGGCTGACGGTGCCGTTCCACAGCTGGGTGATGGTCTGCCCGGCGGCGAAGGAGAACTTGAGCGTCCAGGCGGAGATCGGGTCACCGAGGTTGGTGACGGCGATGTTGGCGCCGAAGCCACCCGACCACTGACTGGTGATGGTGTAGTCGACGCGGCACCCGGCCGCGGCGCTGGCCTGGGTGGCACCCGCGACGACCCCGGTGGACGCGACGACGAGAGCAGTGGCCGCGATGGCTCCGCGACGTAGACGTGACGGTGGGACGGTACGGCGGTGGACAAGCCTCATCGGGCTTCCTCTCTGCTGCCGTCACGGTGCGATAGACGGCAGCATCGGGCAACTGGAGGCGACTCGGAGAATCCAATTCTGCAGAAGGCCAAAAGACCTACGCTGCCGCCGGCCACCAGCTGCAGGTAATCAGGAATGTCTGGGTTCGATTCGTCGCCGTTGCCCTCGGCTCCGATGATCAGCGCGGCCGACTCCCGTAGGCCGTATAGACAACCATCGTGCCAGTGTCTTGCGATTGAATCAATGCTGATTATTGATTCAATCGCTCAGTCCCGGGTTCCACAGGTGATCGGGTTTCTGCGACACCTCTGCCGGTCCTGTCGCTGGTGAGAGCGTTGTGGTCTAGCGGAGACTCCGAAAGTTCGGCCGCAAACGCGGCATCATCACCGACACCCTCGGCCTCCTTCTCGCTGTCATCGTCACCGCCGCCAGCGCCATCGACAACACCGAGCCGTTTCCAAGCTGATTTTGCAGCTCAGGGTTGGTGTGGCAGGCCCGGTGATCGATGGGTGCGAGGCTCCAGGTAGGACAGCTGTCGAGCAAGACTCGAAGCCCGACCGGGAGCCTCGCCATGCTGTCCTACCCCGCCACGATTCCGTTGTCCAGCCGCACTCTGAACCACCTCGCCGAACGCATCCGCGACCACCGCAAGCAGCGCCGATCCCACTGGCGGCGCCTTGAGCCCGGCCGGCAGGCGCTGCTCGCCCTGGCCCATCTGCGTAACGGCGACACCTATACCCGACTTGCCGCCGGCTTCGAGATCGGCGTCGCCACTGCCTGGCGCTACGTCCAGGAAGCGATTGCCCTGCTCAGCTCGGCAGCCGCCGACCTGACCGCGATGCGACGCATCCGGCTGCTGGCGTACGCGATCCTGGACGGCACGCTGATCCCGATCGACCGGGTCGCCGAGCAGAAGCCGTACTACAGCGGCAATCACAAACGCCACGGCGTGAACGTGCAGGTCATCTCCGACGCCACCGGCCGGCTCGTGTGGGCATCACCGGCACTGCCCGGTTCGGCACACGATCTGACCGCCGCACGCGGTCACGGCATCATCGATGCCCTGACCAGCGCGGACGTGCTGACCTTCGCCGACAAGGGCTACCAAGGCGCCCACGGCAGCGTCCGCACCCCGCTCAAGCGGCGCCGCTTCCGGCCCAAGCTGTCACACAGGCAGAAGGCCGTCAACCGAGCCCACGCGAAGATCCGCGCCCGCGGAGAACGCGCGATCGCCACGCTCAAATCCTGGAAGGTCCTGGCCAAGCTGCGCTGCTGCCACACCGAGTCACCGCGATCGTGCAAGCCATCCTGGTCCTGCACCACGTCGAAGCCAACCGCTACGCAGGATGAAAGTGGCTCATACTGCGGGCCGGCGCCTGCCGGCTGACCAGTCCGGTCTGCCACCGCCGCCGTGCGCAGGACGGGAGGAGTTCACCATGGGCGGCCGGTCCACCGTGTCCGACCTGATCAGTCTCAGCCTGGCCGACCATGTCGTGGCGGACTACGTCTGGCAGCTGCGTCTACCGCTGACGGCCTCACCGCGACCTTTTCTACATCCGGTACGAACCCTGACCGGCGCCGAGGTCACCGAACTCATGCCGGAGGACCACCCGCATCACCTGGGGTCTGTGTGGCGATCGCCGACGTGGGCGGGGTCAACTTCTGAGGTGGTCGTACCCTTGTTTCCGGCCGGGGCCCGATGGACCTGCGCAACCACGGCACTCAACTTCACCAGAGGCTGGGTGCGTACAACCCCCAGCAGCATCGACCACGACCTGCGCTGGACGGGACCTGAGCGGGTCGACCTGCTGCACGAACGGCGTACCATCTCCGCCGTAGCGGTCAGCGAAGTCGCGTGGGCGCTGGACTTCAGCTACGAGATGACCAACGTGACCGCCCTGCCTCTCGCTCTCGCCAGCCCCGCGACCAACGGCCGGCCGGCCGCGGGCTACGGCGGCTTCTTCTGGCGGGCCCGGCGAAGTGGCCGGCGGGTGGAGGTCCTCGGCCCGGATCGCGTCGGAGTGCGGCACCTGCACGGCAGCCGCGCCCGATGGCTGGCGCTAGTCGGTGGGGGCAGCGACGCACCGTGGAGCCTGGTCTTCGTCCCCGACCGCGGGTCACAGCAGGCCGATCAGTGGTTCGTCCGCCACGACGACTACGCCGGGGTCGGCTCCTCGCTGGCCTGGGACCGGCCGCTCGTCCTGGCCCCGGGCGCCGGGATCCGCCGCCGGATCGTGACTCTGGTCGTGGACGGCAGGCTGCGGGTGGCACAGGTGGCCGGTGTTCTCAGCGCCGCCGAGGCCATCCTGACCGGGGCGGGAACGGGGTAGCAGCGGCGGTGACGTGGGAGACCGAGTCTGTTGCCTGCGTCCGGGTGGCCTTCGACCCTCGCGGCTGAAGTTCGAGACCGAGACACCCGTCTAGTGGATAAACATTCAGCAACGGATATGTTGCTGCGCGCCGTCTACTCTGCGACGATAGCTGTCGATGTAGTGTGTGGAGCCAGGTGACCTGATTAACCGCAGCCGAGGGCAACGGCGGCGGAACGACGGTCCTGAACATCTCATGCGAACACGTTGGCGCGTGGTGGAGTTGTCCGCCCCGTGCTCGCTCGGTGGGTGGGATGTCCGGGGCGGCCGGGGCATGCCATACCCGTGCCACTGGCGGGCCGGTGTCGAAGCTCAGGCGAGTTCCGCCTGGGCTGGTTCGAGTGGCTTCGACTCATTCCGTCTATCTCTCCCGCGTGGCGTCTGATGATGGCGCAGCCGCCGCAGGCGGCATGTCGTGTCGTGAGCTTCCGGGGCGATGAGCGCGAGCCGTTCGCGTCCGTGTCCGGTCTGAACCGCTGGCCCGGCATGAGATCCCGGCCTGCCAGCGACTGCTGGCGGCGGTGTGTGCCGTCAGCAACGTCTGGTAGTCCGGCAATCGCTGACGCGGCCGTTGTGGCATCCGACTGGAGCTGGCATGCAGCCGGAGGTCCCACGGCCGGCTCACCGGCTGCTCACCGAGGCAGGGATCAACCAGAACAAGGGCCTGCGCTTCGCCTGGAAATTATATGCGGGAAGTGGTCGTTCATGGGTCGTCTGACGGAGAGTCAGCCTCTCTGCGTCCGGTCGACCGACGTTTCAGGAACATGACGACACGTTGACAAGCGCGTCGGGTGACGTTATGTTCGCGGTTCGCATGCATCGAGCACCGTCAATGAATAGATATTCGCGGCACCGCTGTTGGCGAACGCCCGGATGTATCTCGATCTCCTACACGAACCTCAAAGGAGGGCAAGGATGGAAACAGTTGGGCATCCACCGATCAGCCGGTTGGGCTGGCGGTTGCCTGGTGTCACGGGGGCGATGGTGATCACCGTCGCTATGGCGCTGGGCGCCGCGTCAATCGCCACGCCGCGAGCGGGGGCAGCGGTGGACCCCGCGCCCGTAGCGGCGGCGGCCCCGCTCGCGTTCCCCGGCGCGGAGGGGGCGGGGGCCAACGCCAAGGGCGGCCGCGGTGGTGACGTCTACTACGTGACCACGCTCGCCGACTCCGGGCCCGGGTCGCTGCGGGCGGGCATCGACGGCGCGCCGGCCGGTGGCCGGACAATCCTGTTCAAGGTTTCCGGCACGATCGCGCTGAACTCCAACCTGGGGATCAACAAGTCGAACATCACAATTGCAGGCCAGAGCGCGCCCGGCGACGGGATCGCGATCCGCAATCACACCCTCGGCATCGGCAATGGCGCTCACGACGTGGTCGTCCGTCATATCCGGCTGCGCACCGGTGCGAGTGACGATCGCGACAGTATGTGGATCTCGTCCGGCCGCAACATCATTATCGACCATGTGTCGGGGTCATGGGGTTCGGATGAGGTGATCTCGGCCAGTCGGGATGTCCAGAATCTGACCGTGCAGAACACCATCATTTCCGAGGCGTTGAACCGGGCTGGTCACGCGTTCGGCAGCATCATCGCCTCCGCGCACGACACCACATACTCGTGGCATCACAACCTGTGGGCGAACAACGTCAGTCGCAACCCCCGTCCGGGCACCGACGCCCCGGATCCGGGCTTCCGGCTGGACCTGCGCAACAACGTCTTCTCCAACTGGGGTTACGCAGCCGGCTACAGCGGCTCGGATGACGGCCCGATCGAGCTGAACTACATCAACAACTACCTGGTGGCCGGGCCGAACTCGACCGCGACGTGTGCCATGGAGAGTGGCGGCAGTCTGCGGACCTACCAGTCGGGCAACATGATCGACCTGAACAAGAACGGCCGGGTTGACGGCAGCAACACCGGGTGGGGGATGTTCTGTGGAAACCACGTCAGGCAGAGTAGTGAGTGGCCTGTCCCGTCGGTGACAACCGATTCCGCGGGCACGGCGTACGCGCGGGTGCTGGCGCAGGGCGGTGCGATGCCGTGGCGTCGCGACGCCGTCGACAAGCGGATCGTCGACAGCGTCCGCCAGCAGAATGGACGGATCATCAACAACGTCTCCGACGTTGGCGGTTGGCCTACCCTCGTTTCTGCGCCGGCGCCCACGGACACCGACAGTGACGGCATGCCGGACTATTGGGAGCACGCCCTCGGGCTCAACCCGAGCAACGCGGCGGATCGGAACAACACCGATGCGACCGGTTACACGATGCTGGAGAAGTACCTGAACTGGTTGGCTGACGGCCACGCGACGGTCGACCGCAACGGGTCGGTGGACGTAGACCTGCGTACCCTCAACGGTGGCTTGGCCCTGAACTTCACCGTCGCCTCGGGCAGCAACGGCACGGTGACCCTGCTGGGTGACGGCCGTACCGCCCGGTTCACCCCGGCGGCCAACCATAGCGGGCTGGCGAACTTCACCTACACGGCGACCGATCCGGCCTCGGGACTGGGCTTCGGTCCGGTGAGCGTGGGCGTGCTGGTGCGGGGCAACGGCACTGCGCCGCCGACCACTGCGCCGCCGACCACTGCGCCGCCGACCACTGCGCCGCCGACCACTGCGCCGCCGACCACTGCGCCGCCGACCACTGCGCCGCCCTCGGCAGGTTGCCGGGTCACGTACACGGTCAACGCGTGGAACACCGGTCTCACCACCGCCATCAGCATCACCAATACCAGCACCACGACGGTCAACGGCTGGACGCTTGCGTTCACCCTGCCCGGCGGGCAGACCATCACCAGTGGCTGGAACGCCACCTACTCCCCGTCGAGCGGGGCGGTCACCGCCCGCAACGTCTCCTACAACGGCACGATCGCGCCGAACTCCTCGGTCGACATCGGCTTCCAGGCCAACCACACCGGCAACACCGGCCGGCCGTCCTCCTTCACTCTCAACGGCACCACCTGCACAGTCGCCTGACCCACCGCCCGGCGCCGGTGCCCTCCAGCACCGGCGCCGGGCGACCGGACATCCGGTCCGCGGGCAGACAGCCCCGGTTCCTCTCGCAGGTCACCGCCATCGGGTCCCGCCCACTCACCCGGTTCATCGAACGGCTCGTATGTCCGGTACCAGATCTTGGTTGCCGTGGCGCCGCCCGGCAACGCCACCTGGGTTAGGTTGAACCTGGCAGCGAAGTCCGCCAGTCGACCGTTCCGCACTGCCGGCTCTGTGCCCACCGGGCCGGCCTGGGCATTGGTCGTCGACTCACGCACCAATCAGATGGCGGCCGTCGACACCGATCCGCGCTCACCTTCGACCGTCGTGAATCCGTCCCGGAAGTAGCTGTGCGCAACCAGTGTTGAATACTCATTCAGGTATCCTCTGGTGGCGAGGCTCTCGCCTCACCCGCACGTCGGAAGGAGTCCTGTGCCCAGCGAACGCGGTGATCTGCGGGAGCCGGCGATCGGCGGCGTGTCCACCAGCCAGTTGCGGCTGTTGACCAAGGTGGCTCGGATGTACCACGAGCACGGGATGCGGCAACCGCAGATCGCCGAGCAACTGCACATCTCCCAGCCCCGCGTCTCTCGCCTGTTGAAGCAGGCCACCGCGCTGGGCATCGTCCGCACCACCGTGATCACCCCGGCCGGCGTGCATGCCGAGCTGGAGGAAGAGATCGAGCGCCGATTCGGTCTGCGAGACGTGGTGGTGGCCGACACCGGCCACTCCTCGCCGGGCGAGCAGTCCGCCTTGAAGGCCATCGGCGCGGCGGCCGCAGTCTACCTGGAGACCACACTCACCGGCGGCGACCGGATCGGCATCTCCTCCTGGAGTTCGACCCTGCTCGCCACCGTCGACGCCATGCGCCCCCGCCCCAACCCAGTCGCCGACCAGGTCGTCCAGGTCATCGGCGGGGTCGGTAGCAGCACGTCGCAGATCTACGCCACCCGCCTCGCCGACCGACTGGCGATCCTGACCGGCGCCAAGGCGATCTTCCTGCCCGCCCCCGGGCTGGCCACGTCATCAGCAGCCCGCGAGGTCCTCGTCACCGACCCGCACATCAGTGACGTCATGGCCACTTATGGCAGCCTCACCATGCTGCTTGCCGGCCTGGGCAGCCTGGAACCGTCGCCGCTGCTGATGGAGAGCGGCAACGCCATCGCCGACACCGATCAGGACGCCCTGCGCAAACTGGGAGCCGTCGGCGACATCTGCCTGCGCTTCTTCGATGAACACGGCGAGGTGGTCAAGTCCGCGCTTGACGAGCGGGTACTCGGCATCGACACCGACACACTGCGATCGATACCTCGTGTCGTCGGGATCGCCGGCGGTACCCGTAAGTACACCGCCATCCGCGCGGCGCTCCGTGGCGGCTGGCTTGACGTCCTGGTGACCGACCTCGACGTGGCCCGGTGTCTCGCCGTGGAACCGGCCCCCTAACTTGATCTTTAACCTCCGCGGGTCCTTTGGGGACCCTGGCTGGTCACGGAAACAGCCCTTGGTCGATGATCTTCTTGTCTAGGGAAGAACATCAATAACCAAGGGCTGTTCTGGTGACCAGTGTGCATGGCCGTTGTGCGGCTGATGCCGTCGGGGACCTGGACAGGTCCCGGCGAGTGTTCTACGACTGCTTGACCGCGCTTGCGGACGCGTTGTTCGACCTGACGGACGCCGTGTTGTGCGCCGATGGGCCGGTCCGGTCGTTGGTGGAGTTGTCGCTGGTGGGTGAGCATCGTCGTGGTCACGGGGCGTTGTATGACGCCCTCGCCTGCGGGCGGCTGGACATCGACCGGCTGCGTACCGCCCTCGCCGGGGTGCCGCTGCCGCGGGCGGCCGACGGGCGTCTCGTTCTGGCGGTGGACATCACCTGCTGGCTGCGTCCGGACGCGCACACCTCACCGCAGCGGATCCTGTGTCACACCTACGGCCGCGGTAAGGACCAGACGATCATGGTTCCGGGCTGGCCGTATTCGATGGTCGTGGCCCTGGAATCGGGCCGCGGTTCATGGACGGCGCCGTTAGACGCGGTGCGGCTGGCGCCCGGTGCTGATGCCGCGGCGGTCACCGCCGGGCAGGTGCGCGACATCGTGGGGCCGGCTGGTCTCCGCCGGGCAGTGGCAGCCCGGCGACCAGGACATCCTGGTCGTGGCCGATGCCGGCTACGACGCGCCCCGCCTGGCGTTCCTCCTGGCCAATCTGCCCGTGCAGGTCCTCGCGCGGATGCGCTCGAACCGGGTACTCCGCCGAGCCACGCCACCCCGGCAGCCGGGAACAATCGGCCGGCCGCCCCGTCACGGCGGCGAGTTCGTCTTCGGTGATCCCGCCACCTGGGGCGAACCCGACGCGGCCACCGTCACCGACACCCGCCTCTACGGCACGGCGTGGGCCCGGGCCTGGAACCGGCTGCACCCCCGGCTGACCCACCGCAACGCCTGGATCGACGCGGCGAAGGCACTGCCGATCATCGAGGGAACCGTCATCCGCTTGGAAGTCGACCACCTGCCCAGCGGCGCGACCCCGAAGCCGGTGTGGCTGTGGTGGTCCGGCGTCGACGCCACCGCCGCCGACGTCGACCGGCTCTGGCAGACCTTCCTGCGCCGCTTCGACATCGAGCACACATTCCGCCTGTTCAAACAGACCCTCGGCTGGACCTGCCCGAAGATCCGCACCCCGCAGGCAGCCGACCGCTGGACCTGGCTGATCCTCGCCGCCTACACCCAGCTCCGTCTCGCCCGCACCGCGGCCGCCGACCTACGCCGCCCCTGGGAGAAACCAGCACCACCGCAGCGCCTGCCACCCGCCCGCGTCCGGCGAGGGTTTCGACACCTCCGCGCCAAGGCCACCTGCCCCGCCGGCGCACCGAAACCTTCCCGACCAGGACCTGGACGGCCGCCCGGCCGCCGCAACACCCAGCCCACCTCGCGTCACGACGTCCACATCGCGACCACCAAGAAGACCAACAAACCGGGCACCGAGAAGACGAAGACCGCGAGTCCTCGCCCACGCCAAAGAGGTTAAAGATCAAGTTAGCCTCCGCCCGGACCGCGGCACAGCAGGGGCCGTCTGCTTCCACCACCGGCGTCACCCGTCGGGTCCCGTGCCCGGCCGAGGAAGGCATGACACGGGACCTGAGGGACGGAACCTACTTCCTGCCGAAGACGCCGAACTGGTCGGCGTTGTCTTTGGTGACCAGTTCGCAGTCGATGGACTGTTTCTCCGGGGCACCGGTCGACCCGGTCTTGATGAACTTGTCGGCCTGCTCGACCGCCGTTTCGGCGCCGAGCACGGCCGGTTGCAGGGCGGTGGCGTGCATCTCTCCGGCCTTGATGGCGGCGATGGCGTCCGGGCTGCCGTCGAAGCCCACCACCACGACCTTCCCGTTCAGTCCGGCGGCCTTGAGCGCGGCGACGGCGCCGAGTGCCATGGTGTCGTTGCCGGCGATGACGCCCTGGATGTTGCGGTTCTTCTGCAGGATGGTCTCCATCTTGGTGAAGGCTTCCTGCTGGTCCCAGTTGGCGCTTTCCTTCGCGACGAGCTTCATGTCGGGATACTGGGAGATGACGTCGGTGAAGCCCTTTGAGCGCACGCCCGCGTTGGTGTCGGACTCCTTGCCGACGAGCTCGACGTAGCTGCCTTTGCCCGACATGGCCTGGACGAAGGATTCGGCGGCCAACTGGGCGCCCTGGGCGTTGTTGGAGACGATCTGCGCGGTGGCGATGCCGGTGGCGTTGATCTCCCGGTCGATGAGGAACACGGGGATGCCCGCGTCCTTGGCCTTGCGGACCGGACCGATGGACGCGTCGGCGCCGGCATTGTCGAGGATGATCGCCTTGGCCTTGCGGGAGATCGCCGTGTCGATCAGCTCGCTCTGCTTGTTCGGGTCGTCGTCGTGGGACGCGACGGAGGTCTGGTAGCCGAGTGACTCCGCTTTGGCCTTGGCGGCGTCGGCCTCGGCCTTGAAGAACGGGTTGTCCGCTGACGGCGTGATGATCGCGATGAGGCCACCGGCCTCCTTGCCGCCTTCGTTCTTGGTCGACCCGTCGCCGGCGGAGCCGCACGCGCCGAGGAGAAGGGCGGCGCTGACAAGGGGCACGACGGCGAGGGCCTGCCTCCGGGGGATTGAAGAGTACATGTGGGACTCCATGGGGGATGGTGTGGTGTGGTGGGTTATGGGGGATGTGAGGGTGGAGCCGGAGTCAGACCGACGGTGTCTTGGTGGCTGCGGCGGCGGAGGCGAGGGCGCCCTGACGCCGCTGGAATCTCTGCTGCCCCTGGTCGAGCATGACGGCGAGGACGATCACCGCCCCCTTGATCAGGATCTGCCAGAACGTCGACACGCCGAGGAGCACAAGTCCGTCGGCGAGAAACCCGATGACGAAGGCGCCGACGAGTGTGCCGCGCACCGTGCCGCGGCCACCGCTGAGGGCCGCACCACCGATCACCACCGCGGCGATGGCGTTGAGTTCGTAGGTCTCGCCCGCCTGTGGTGCCGCGGAAGTCAGTTCCGAGGCGATGATGAGGCCTGCCACCGCCGCGCATCCGCCGGCGACGACGTAGACGATGGTCTTGACCCGGCGGACCGGTACGCCGGACAGCTCGGCCGCCCGATCGTTGCCCCCGGTGGCATAGAGCCAGCGGCCGAACGGGCTTTTGATCAGTACCAGAGCGACCGCGGCGGCGAGGATCGCCATCAGCCAGATCGAGGTGGGCAGCCCGAGCGGTCGCCCGCTGCCGAGGAAGCCGAAACCGGTGTTGCCGAGCTCCGGGCTGCCGGCCAGTCTGGGATAGGTGGTGCCGTTGGAGATGAGCAGCGCCAGCCCGCGGGCCACGTAGAGCATGCCGAGTGTGGCGATGAACGGCGCGACGCGGAAGCGGGTGATCAGGACACCGTTGACCAGGCCGACGAGCATCCCCACCGCGACGCAGAGCACGATGACCGCCCAGACCGGCGGGTATGCGATGGTGTCGAGGAATCCGAGCCGCAGGCCCTGCAGCAGTTCGCCGGCGACGACACCGGACAGTCCGACGACGGATCCGACCGACAGGTCGATGCCGCCCTTGAGGATGACCAGCAGCATGCCAAGCGCAATGATCGCGTTGATCGCGACGTGCTTGGTCATCGTGATCAGGTTGGTGACGGTCAGGAACGAGTCGGACAGCAGGCTGAACACGACGACCAGCACGGCCAACGCGATGAAGGCACGGAGCTCGAACAGGCCGTTGAGCAACGACATCCGGTGGGCCTTCGTGGCCGAGTCGGTGGCGGTGTCGTGTCCTGCCTTCGCCGGCAGGGTGGTCTGTGTGGTCACAGCGCCGGCTCCCTCTGCGCGGCGGGGGCGGCGACACGGCCGTCGGACAGGCTCATCAGTTCCTCCCGGGTTATCTGCCCGCGCCGGTACTCGCCTACCACCACGCCACGGGCGAGCACGAGCAACCGGTCGGGGATGTGCAGGGCCTCCTCGGCTTCAGATGTCGCGAAGAGCACGGAGAGTCCACGGCGCGCTTGAGCGGCCATGAGTTCGAAGATGTCCGCCTTGGCACCCACGTCCACGCCGCGGGACGGCTCGTCGAGAAGCAGGACGCGGGGCCGGGTCAGCAGCGCCTTGCCGATGACGACCTTCTGTTGGTTGCCGCCGCTGAGCGAGCCGATGGCGGCGGTGGCGCCGCTGGTCTTGATGGTGACCTCGGTGATGGTCCGCTCGACCGCCTCGCGTTCGGCGCTGCGCGTGACGAGCAGGTTGCGGACGAACCGTGACAGCCCGGCGAGGCTCAGGTTCTGCCCGACCGACATGGACTGGACCAGGCCGTCGCGTTGACGGTCCTCGGGAACCAGGGCGATCCCCTCGGCGATTCGTCGGCGGATGCCGGCGTCGCCCAACGGTGAGCCGTCGAGGGTGATCGTTCCTGCGGCGGGCGTGATCCGTCCGGCGAGCGTCTCCAGCAGTTCGGTACGCCCGGATCCCATGAGTCCGTAGACGCCGACGATCTCGCCCTCGTGAAGGGTCAGCGACACCTGGTTGACGGCGAGGCGGTGAGGGTTATGCGGGTCGGCGACCACGACCCGGTCCGCGGAGAGTACCGGGGCGCCGACGATGGTCTCGCGGTAGGGAAACAGCGCGTCGGGGTCGCGGCCCACCATGTGCCGGACGATCCAGCCGAGCGTCACCTCGCTCGCCGCACCGGCGGCCACCAGGTTGCCGTCCCGGAGTACGGCCACGTCGTCGGCGATCTCCAGCGCCTCGTCGAGATGGTGTGAGATGTAGACGACGGCGACCCCGCTGGTGGTCAGTTCCCGGATGATCCGGAACAGGACGGCTACCTCGGGCGCGGTGAGGGCCGAGGTGGGCTCGTCCATGATGAGCACCCGCGCGTTCTGCAGCAGTGCCCGGGCGATCTCGACGATCTGTTGCTGGCCGAGGCGCAAGTCGCCCACGAGCCGGTCGGGGTCCAGATCCTCCTCGAGCCGGCGCAGGACCGCAAGGGTGGCCTCGCGTTGTGCCGCCCGGTCGACGATGCCCCGGGTACGGATCTCGCGGGCCAGGAAGAGGTTGTCCTGCACGCTCAGGTTGGGGCAGAGACTCAGCTCCTGGTGGATGATCGAGATGCCCTGGTCAGCCGCCTCTCGGGCGGACCGGGGACGGACAGTCGTGCCGTCGAGTTCGATGTGGCCGGTGGTGGGCTGCTCGATCCCGGCCAGGATCTTCATCAGGGTGGACTTGCCGGCACCGTTCTCGCCGAACAGCGCCGTCACCCGGCCGGCGGCGATCGCGAAGTCGACGCCCTTGAGCGCATGGGTGCCGCCGTACACCTTCGTCACACCACAGGCACGCAGGACAGGGTTCACGGCGCCGTCCCGATCTCGATCGGGGTGATGGTGATGACCGACGGCGTGACGAAGCTGAACGCGCCGGTGAACGTGATCTTCTTTCCTGCCAGCTCCGCGGGACTCAGGTCGGACAGCACAGTCGCGCGCATCTGGTTGTTCAGTGCGGTCGCCGCGTCCGCGTACTCCACCTGGTTGAGGAAATCGCCGAAGGTGATGAAGCCGGCGGCGTCCCGCAGGGCCGTCCCGTTGATCGCCGGCCCTACCTGAAGCGACACCCGGGTCTTCGCGGGCAGTCCGGTGTCCGAGACGAGCATGAGACTGCCGGTGGTCTTGCCGGCGATGCCCTCGCCGGTGACCGCGAAGGTCCACGGGCCGGTGCTCTGCCGGTGGCCGTACTTCCGGCCGGCCGCCTCTTTGTCCGCGGTCAGGGCCGCGAACAGTTCCGGCAGCGGGGTGGCGCCCTGCCGGATGGCCGGCACTACCTTGCTCTGGTATGTCTCGGCGCCGTAGCGGGCTGGGTCGAACCTCTGTGCCTCCGCCGTCGAGGGCGCGTCCGCCGGCCGATACTCGGTGCTGACCAGGATCGCCACGACGAGTGCGGCGACGGCCGCCGGGCCGAGCCATCGCGGACGCGGTGCGAGGGTCACGATCTCCTCCTTCCCGGTACGGCAGCAGGTCGGGCCCGGTCGACCGCGTCGTGCCATCGGGTCCGCTCGGCGGCCCGGGCCACGTGGTCGGTCGACGGGTGGTACTCGTCGGTGGGTCGTAGCCGCCGCTCAAGGTCAGGCAGGCTCCACAGGCCGGCGGCCAGTCCGGCCGCGTCCGCGGCGCCCAGGCAGGACAGGTCCTGCTCGGCGGAGCGCCCGACCCGCCGCCCGCTGACGTCGGCCTGGGTCTGCATCAGCCGGGCGCTGCGGGTCAGGCCTCCGTCACACAGCAGCAGCCGCACCTCGCCGACGGTGGCCTCGAGCACCGCCACGACGTCCTCGATCTGGTGGGCGATGGCGTGCAGGGCTGCGGCGGCCAGGTCGCCGCGGCGGGTGGCCAGCGTCATACCGCTGAGTACGGCGACCGCGTCGGGATCCCACCAGGGGGCGCCCAGGCCGCCGAACGCCGGTACGATCTGCACGGGGCCCGCGGCATGCGCCGCCTCGTCGAGCAGCACCTGTACGTCGACGCCGAACAGATCGGCCAGCCAGCTGAGCGTACGGCCGGTCGCCCGGATATTGCCCTCGACGGCGAGAACAGGGCCGGTGACGTCCCAGGCGACGGTGCGGCACAGCCGCGGGCTGTCACCGCCGTCGCCGATGGCCATGACCGACGAGCCGGTGCCGTAGGTGGCCTTCACCACCCCGGGTCGCCAGCCGGCGTGCGCGAACATCGCCGCATGGGAGTCCCCGAGGACCGCCCGCACCGGAGTGCCGTCGGGCACGGGCGCCAGACCCCGGACGGCCGGGAAGTCGCCGCAGGAGGCGACCACGCGGGGCAGCACGGCGGCGGGTACGGCGAAGAGGTCAAGGAGGCGTTCGTCCCACCGCCGGGTGTCACTGTTGAGCAACTGCGTGCGCGAGGCGTTGCCGACCTCGGTCACGTGCTCTCCACCGAACCGGCTCAGCAGCCAGGAGTCGACGGTGCCAAGGCACAGTTCGCCGGCCTTGGCACGCCGCCGTTGCGGGTCGTAGGTGTCCAGGAGCCAGCCGGCCTTGAGGGCCGAGAACATCGGGTCCAGGGGCATCCCGCTGATCGCGCGCACGAGCGGGCCGCTGCCAGCCGCTGCGAGTTCGTGGCACGCGCCGTTCGTCCGCTGGTCCTGCCAGCTCACCAACGGCCCGAGCGGTTCGCCGGTGCGGCGGTCCCACAGCACCAGCGACTCCCGCTGGGTGCTCAACCCGACCGCCTCGATCCGGTGCGCGAGCACCGGGTCGACGCACGACGCCACGGCCGCGCGTACGCTCTGCCACAGCTCGACGGCGTCCTGCTCGACCCAACCCGGCTGCGGCTGCCGTTCGGACAACGGCGCGACAGCACGTGCGACGACCTGCCCGCCGGCGTCGACCAGGAGTGCCTTGGTGGAGCTCGTCCCTTGGTCCACCGCGAGGACGAGCGACCCGTCAGCCATGACCACCACCCGTGTCGGAGGTGCCGAGCAGGTCACGCACCGCCGCGGCGATGCCGTCCGCGGTCAGCCCGAAGTGCTCGAGCAGGAACGCGGTGTCGCCGGTGGGGGCGAAGACTCTGGGCACGCCGAGGATCCGCATCGGGGTGGGGTGGGCGGTGGCCGCGATCGCCGCGACTGCTGCCCCCAGACCTCCGGTCGTGGTCGCCTCCTCGGCGGTCACGATCCCTCGCGTCTCCCGAGCGGCGGCCAGCACCGCACGGACGTCGATCGGATCCACGAAGGGCATGTTCAACACACGGACGGCGATGCCCTCCGCGCGCAGTCGGTCGGCGGCGTCCAGCGCGCGGCTGGTCAGTGACCCGATCGCGATGACCGTGACATCGTCACCGTCGATCAGCCGAACCGCCGTGCCGGGGGCGAAGGGGGCGTCCGGTGGCGTGACAGCGGGCACCTTGAAGCGGGGAATCCGCAAGTAGGAGGGTCGACCTGAGGCAGCGGCCCAGCGTACGGCGGCCCGGGTCTGATCCGGGTCGGCCGGCACGATCACGTCGAGGTTCGCCACCGCGCGCATCCACGACAGGTCCTCGATGGAGTGGTGGGTCGGCCCCAGCTCGCCGTAGGCCATGCCCGGGCTCTGCCCGCAGAGCACGACGTGCACGTCGCTGTAGGCCACGTCCGCCTTGATCTGTTCGAGCGCCCGACCGGTCAGAAAGGGTGCCGCCGCGCAGACGAACGGGATCTTGCCCGCATTGGCCAGCCCGGCCGCCACACCGACCAGGTCCTGCTCGGCGATGCCGACGTTCACCAGCCGCTGCGGGAACTCCTCGCGGAAGCCCACGAGGTTGCTCGATCCGACCGAGTCGTTGCAGACGGCGACGATGCGCTCGTCCGCTCGGGCCATGAGGCGCAACTCGTCGGCGAACGCCTGCCGGCAGTCGAAGGTGACCTGCTCCACGACCGTCATCCGACGAGCTCCGCCAGCGCCTGGTCGACCTGGTCGTGGGTGGGCACCTTGTGATGCCACTCGACGCGGTCCTCCATGAAGGACACACCCTTCCCCTTGATCGTGTTGGCGATGACCGCGACCGGCTGCCCGGCCGACGACGGCCCCAAGGCACGCAGCAGCGCGGCGTGGTCGTGCCCGTCGACGTCGCGCACCTCCCAGCCGAAGCTGCGCCACTTGTCGGCGAAGGGCTCCAGACGCTTGGTGTCCTCGGTGCGGGCGCCCTGCTGCAGGCGGTTGCGATCGATCACCGCGGTCAGCGATGACAGTCCGTGGTGGGAGGCGGTCATCGCCGCCTCCCAGTTACTGCCCTCTTGCATCTCTCCATCACCGAGGACGACGACCGTGCGCCAGGTCGCTCCAGTCAGCCGCGCGGCGATGGCGCAGCCGGTGGCGACCGGGAGACCGTGTCCCAGTGCGCCGGTGTTGGTTTCCACCCCAGGCACCTTGAGCTTGTTCGGGTGCCCGTTCAGCGCGGACATCGGCGCCATGAACGTCTCAAGTTCCTCTTGGCGGAAGAAGCCGCAGTGCGCCAAGGTGGAGTACAACGCCGCGGCGCAGTGCCCCTTGCTGAGAATGAACCGGTCCCGCTCCCGCCACGTCGGCCGCTGCGGATCCAGTGACAGCGCTCCCCAGAAGCAGGTCACCAGGATGTCGGTCACCGACAGGTCACCGCCGATGTGACCCATCCGGGCGCGGTCGATCATCCGGACGATGCTGCGCCGCACCTCTCGCGAGATGCGCCGCAACTCGACGGCGGCGACATCGGCGTCGGACGCGCGCAGGCGGGCGGACAGTTCCCCGTACCGCTGGGAGCGTTCGGGATCAGCCGGCAGTTTCACGGTGCCACCTCATCGAAGGTATGCCACTTTCCTCAACCCTGGTACGGGCCGTACAGGGCGTTCTGGATGATCCGCTGCGCGGCGAGGGCGTCCTGAGACCGCTGGGCCGCCTGCAGCGCCTGCCGGTCGACGGCGCACACCGCGCGGTGGATGCGCTTCATCACCCGGATGCCGTCGGTGGCAGCCTGCACGCTGTCCTCCCGGAACGGGAACTGGTCCAACTGCCACACCCCCTGCCAGCCGGCCTCGACCAGGGCGTAGAAGAACTCGAACGTCTCGATCGGGTGCATCGACCCGACGACCATGTCGTCGTCCCACCCGCGGTAGTTGTCGTTGACGTCGATCGCGAACAGGCGACCACGCGAGATCGCCAACCGCGCGGCATCGGCCGGCGACTCCCCGCCATAGAGCGAGTGCCCGAAGTCCAACAGGATGCCGACGTTCGGCAGCCCGATCTCCTCGATCGCCAGCAGCGTGCGAGCCACGGAGGAGAACACCATCGCGTTACGCGGCTCCCGCGGCTTGTACTCGATCGCGAAGCGCAGGTCGGGGAAGGTGTCGGCCAGCTCGCGGACCGCGTCCACGGAGAACTTCCACAGCTGCCGGTGGTCGGCCTGGAACGGGTAGTCCCAGCCGTCCTGCCCGGGCCAGAGCTTGACGTAGTCGCAGCCGAGTTCCCGGGCCGCCTCGGCGCTCCGCGAGACCAGCTCGATCGCGGCTCGCCGCACGTCCGCGTCCGGGTTGGTGAAGGCGCCGCGGCTGAACCGGCGGGTGTAGATCTCCGGAGTCACGGCTACCGCGCGCAGCCCGTTGCGCTGCAGCGCGCCGGCCACCTCCGCGACACTCAACCCGGCCGGATCGAACGGGAACGTCAGGTCCACCACCGACAGGTCCTCGACCTTGCCAGCCAGATCGATCGCCTCCAGCGTGTTGACTGGCGGGCCGTACCCGTCGGTCGCGTACCTGTCCACATACCGGCCGAAGTGCCAGATGCCCGCGCCGAAGACCGGCGCTTGCATATCTATTCGAACGTGATCCGACATGATGAAAGCGTAGAGCGATCGAAACTCCTGTGTCAATGTCCAAAGCTTGAGAGGCATCCCTTTCAGCGGGCCTCAACCGCCTCCAAGCCCTCGGCGCCGGCCGCAGCGCACCGACCCCGCCCGCCTGCCCAAGCCAGCCGACCGTCTGAGGCGCAAGGTCGGCCATGCCGCCGACGCGCGCCCGCCCCGGTGGAAGGGGATCCCTGTCGCAGGTCCCGCCGCGTCAGCTCTTCCTGCCGGGGCCCGAGCGCCCCAACCAATCAGCAGTGCTGAGTATCTATTCGGTACGGAATTTCTGGCTACCGACCTCACTCTCGACTACGATGAGCATCGATGCGCTCCGGTGGAGCCGGCAGCCCAAGTAGTCCGCGGCCGAGGGCAACGGTCCGCAATCAGCCAGCCTTGATCGCCCGAAGCGAAGCGAAGGTACGCGGTAGCGCACACCGCCCTGCCGCTGGCCGTCGATCGGCACCAACGCTTCCCGCTACGAGATTCGTCATCACCTGTACTGCAGGGATGGCAGTGAGGAAGCCAGCTCATGCCTACACGCCACACCGGAACTGCTCCATCACGGCTCCGCCGTGGAACTGTCGCAGCCATCGCAGTCGCCGTCACCGCCACCGGCGCCCTGGCAGTCGCCGGCAGGGCCGACGCCGCCGCCGGGTGCCGCGTCACCTACTCAGTCACCAGTCAGTGGCCCGGCGGGTTCGGCGCCACGATCGATGTCACCAACCTGGGCGCCCCCCTGTCCGACTGGACCTTGAAGTTCTCCTTCAGCGCGGGGCAGACCGTCACCCAACTCTGGAACGGCGTCGTCAACCAGTCCGGCAGCAACGTGACCGTCATCAACGCGGAGTACAACGGGAATCTTGGTACCAACGCGACGGTGACGCCCGGCTTCAACGGCAGTTGGACTGGCAGCAATCCGGCCCCCACCGCGTTCACCCTCAACGGCACCGCCTGTACCGGATCCACCACCCCCACCACCGCACCTCCGACCACCGCACCTCCGACCACCGCACCTCCGACCACCCCGCCGCCGACCGGCGACTCCACGAAAGCGCGGGTCATCGCCATGACCGACGGCGAGGTCGACGACCGCAGCACCATGATCAGATTCTTGATGTACGCGTCGGACTTCGACATCGCGGGCATCGTGCAGACGAACTCCAAGTACCAGAAGAGTGGCCACAGCCGCGACAAGTGGGTCGAGGCACAGCTCACCAAGTACGCGGAGATCCTGCCGAACCTACGGCGGCACAACCCCAACTATCCGGATGCGAGCCAGCTGCAGAGTGTGCTCCGGGTGGGCAATGAGAACAGCAACGACCTCAACGTCGCACCACCCAGCATGGCCACGAAGAACACTCCCGGTGAGCAACTGATCATCAACGTCCTGCTGGACAGTGATCCCCGCCCGGTTCATGTCATGGCCTGGGGAGGAGCGAACACGCTCGCCTCGGCGCTGTGGCGGCTGCGCACCTCGTACTCGTCGGCGGACTTCAACCGAGCGGTCGCCAAGGTGCGCATCTACTGCATCTGGTATCAGGACGGCGGCGGTCAGTGGATCGAGGACAACGTCCGCGAGGCGTACATCAACGAGGCCTACCGCTGGGACAACGTCTGGGACTACCAGAGCCTCTCGGGTCCCAGTCCGGACTACGTCAAGGCCTACATGACGAGCTCGTGGCTGAACACGAACGTCAAGAGCGGCCACGGCCCCCTCGGGTCCATGTATCCCCAGAGCTTCGTCAGCGAAGGTGACACCCCCTCGTTCCTTCACGAGATCGCCAACGGCCTGAATGCCCACGAGGACTACACGCTCGGCGGTTGGGGCGGCCGCTCGGCGTACGATGACCCAGGCAACAAACCCCGCCACCTCACGGACACGACCATCTCCGACGACGGGGACCGCAACAAGATGTACTGGAGGTGGATCCCGGCCGTGCAGAACGACTTCGCGGCACGCATGGACTGGGCCGTGTCCTCGTCGTACAACGGCGCCAACCACCAGCCGAAGGCAGAGGTGGTCGGCGCATCGCGCCGAGACGTGTCACCCGGCCAGGTGATCTCGCTTGACGCCTCTCCGTCCACCGATCCCGACGGAAACGTCCTCACCTACCGCTGGTGGCAGTACGGCGACGCCGACTCCGTCGCCGCCAAGGTGTCCATCAACAACGCCACCTCACAGAATGCCGCCAATTTCGTGGTGCCCAACGAGCCGGGCAAGCAGGTACACATCATCCTGGAAGTGGCGGACAACGGGACCCCCAATCTCACCTCGTACCGGAGATTGATCTTCACGATCCGTTGACGCATGGTCGGGCAGGGAATCCGTCCCGGCCCGGGCCGCTCGTGGCATCGAGTCCGGACTGGCCGGTCCGGTCGCTGTTCCTGCGGCGCCGCGCGCGAGCTGCACCCGTAGCGAATAAATATTCATCGACGTCTGGTGATTTACACACTTCTATAGGCATGGTTCTATGGGGAAGCGCTTGCCGGAGCCACATCGCCAGCTCACCACTCTGGCGAGGGCTACGCATGCCGTACCAGTCGACCCACCGGCGCCACAGGGCAGGGCGCCGTCGACGGTGGACGGCAGCCCGAGCCCCGTCCCGCCTTCTCGAAGGGATCCACCATGCTCGCAACACGGCGCGCCACGCTGCTCGCCACCGCCACCGCCACTGCTGGCGCGGCGCTGTTCGTCGGCGGGGTGCTCACCGCCGGCACCGCCCACGCCGCAGCCGGCTGCCAGGTCAACTATTCGGTCGACGGACAGTGGTCGGGCGGATTCACCAGCAACATCACCATCACCAACCTCGGCGACCCTGTCTCGTCCTGGAACCTGCGCTGGTCCTACAGCGCCGGGCAGCAGGTGAGCTCGGCCTGGAACGCGACCGTGACCCAGAACGGCAGCCAGGTCACCGCCACCAATCTCAGCTACAACGGGAACATCGGCACCGGCGGCACCGCGTCGTTCGGCTTCAACGGCACCTGGAACAACTCCAGCAACCCGGCACCGAACAGCTTCACGCTGAACGGGGTCGCCTGCACCGGCGGCACGGCCCCCACCACGGCGCCGCCCACCACGGTGCCGCCCACCACCCCGCCGCCCACCGGCGGCCCGCCGCAGACCGGCCTCGTCGGCTGGGCCACCCAGAATGGCGGCACCACCGGCGGCGGCAACGCCAGCACCACCACTGTCACCAGTTCCTCGGCGCTGAGCAGCGCCCTGGGATCCAGTAGCGCGTCGGTGATCCGGGTTTCCGGCAACATCTCCTGCTCCGGAATGCTGTCGGTCAAGTCCAACAAGACCATCCTCGGCAACTCCGGGGCGACCATCACCGGTTGCGGTTTCAACATCAGTAACGAGAACAACGTCATCATCCGGAACCTGACGTTCCGGAACTGGGGCGATGACGCGATCAACGTGCAGGAGTCGGCCAAGAACATCTGGATCGACCACAACACCTTCGACCACGGCTACGACGGTGCCGTGGACATCAAGCGGGGCTCGGACTTCATCACGGTGTCCTGGAACCGGGTAATGAACCACAACAAGTCGATGCTGCTCGGACACAGTGACGGCAACGCCAGCCAGGACGTCGGTCACCTGCGGGTCACCTACCACCACAACTGGTTCGACGCCACCACGCAGCGTCACCCGCGGGTCCGCTTCGGCAACCCTGTGCACGTGTACAACAACTACTACTACAAGAACAGCGGCTACGGAGTGGCTTCCACCATGAACGCCGGTGTGCTCGTCGAGGGCAACTACTTCGACGGCGTCAGCGACCCGTTCCACCGTGGTGAAGGGTCTTCCGGGGCGGGTAGCCTGGTCGCCCGGAACAACCACTTCGTCGGGTCAGGCAGTGGGCAGGCCGGGGGCAGCGTCAACAGCATCCCGTACTCGTACACCCTGGATGCCGCCAGCAGCGTGAAGTCGATCGTGACGGGCGGTGCCGGCGCCGGCCGAATCAACCCCTGACGTTCGATCGGACCGTCCGCGACGCACCTCCTCGTCACGGTAGCGGACGGTGCTCGGCTGAACTTGGCCGAGCACCGTCCGCGGACGACCGCAGAGGTCTACCACTCGCTACTGGAACAGGGCGCTGACGGGGCAGCGGACGGTGCTCATACTTCTCCCGCTGCCCGTCTGTGGTGCGGCTTCGGCAGCAGTGGCTCGATCAGGGCCCACTGGACGTTGGCGAGCGGCTGCGGACGAGGTCTGCGGCAACAGCAGTGCCTTCCGCGTGCACTTGCGTGAGCATCAGCTCGACCATGTCCTGGCCGTGTCCCGCAGCCACCTGGTATCGATCGATGGTGGTGGCACCCACCTGCGCGCTGACCAAGTCGCGGCTGACCCTGCCGGCCTCGTCGCAGCACCGCAGCGCCGGAACCAAGGGGCCGCGCTTCTGCCCCGCCAATCCCGAACGACGGCTGCCGTACTGGCTATTCAGTATCGAGTCTTCTCTCGGCAGGCTGATATGATGGCTGTCTATACGGCTTGCGGGAGCCGGCAGAGTTGATCATCGGCGCCGAGGGCAACGGCGACGAACCAGAGCCAGACATTCCTGATCACCTATAGCTGGGGGTCGGCAGTGGGCGTCTGACCGTTTGTCGGACCGGATCCTGCGAGTCGCCTCCGGCTATCCGATGCTGCCGCCCACCAAAACGCAGCGGCAGCAGAGAGGAAGCCTGATGAGGCTCGCCCACCGCCGTACCGTCCCACCGTCACGCCTACGCTACGGAGCTATCGCTGCCACTGCCCTCGTTGTCGCGTCCACCGCGGTTGTCACGGGTGCGACCGGGGTCAGCGCCGCGGCCGGATGCCGTGTCGACTACACCGTCACCAGTCAGTGGTCGGGTGGCTTCGGCGCCAACGTCGCCATCACCAACCTCGGCGACCCACTGTCGAGCTGGACACTGACCTGGTCCTACGGCGCCAGCCAGAGCATCACCCAGGCATGGAACGCCACCGTGACTCAGAACGGCGCGGCCGTCACCGCGAAGAACGTCAGCTACAACGGCTCGATCCCGACTGGCGGCACCACCTCGTTCGGTTTCAACGGCACCTGGACCAGCAGCAACCCCCTCCCGACCAGCTTTGCGCTCAACGGGGTCACCTGCACCGGCGGCATCACCCCCACCAGCCCTCCGACGTCCACGCCGACGCCGACGTCGTCACCGTCTACTCCGCCGCCGAGCGGGCCGGCGGACATCACAGTGAACACCGCCACGAAGTACCAGACCGTGGACGGGTTCGGTGCCGCGACGTGGATCTGGGGTAACAGCACGTGGTCGACGGCTGAGACCCAGACCTTGGTCGGAATGGGCCCCAACCAGTTCGGCCTCTCCATCCTGCGGACCGGCATCTCACCGGTTTCCAGCGAGTGGTCCACCCACGTGAACGTCCTGAAGACGGCGGAGTCGTACGGGTCGAACGTGAAGTTCCTCGCGTCGCCGTGGACCGCGCCTGCGGCGTGGAAAACGAACAACAGCCGGACCAACGGCGGCAAGCTGCGTACCGACTACTACGACGACTACGCGAGCCATCTGAACAGCTACGTTCAGTACATGCGCAACCAAGGCGTGACGATCGACGTCACCTCGGTGCAGAACGAGCCGGACTGGCACCCGGACTACGACTCGATGGACTGGAACGGCACTGAGCTGCGCAACTTCGTCCGCGACCACGGCGCAAGGGTGCAGAACACCAAGCTGATGGTCGCCGAAGCGGTGAACATGAACTACACCTACACCGACCCGACCCTCAACGACACCGCCGCCCGGAACAACATCGGCTACATCGGCGGCCACCTTTACGGCCTGGAGAGCCAAGGTCGCATGCGGTCCTACCCGCTGGCTGAGCAGCACAACAAGCCAGTGTGGATGACCGAATGGAACCACCACGAGGCCGATGGCAGCGGCTCCAACATCTGGGGCAACCCCAGCAACAAGGCGGTCTGGGACGAAACGCTCGACGACATCATGCGTACCGTGCACCGGTTGATGGAGGCCAACTGGAATGCCTACATCTGGTGGTATGGCAAGCGTTTCTACTCTTTTATCGGCGACGGCGAGTCCGCCTACGGCACCACCGCGGGTGCTCCGCTCAAGCGCGGTTACGCCTTTTCGCAATACTCGAAGTACGTCCGCCCCGGCTACCAGAGGGTCGCCCTGACCAAGAGCGGCAAGGCGTCGCCGCTGGAGGTCACCGCCTACTCCGGCGACGGCAAGGTCACACTGGTGATCCTCAACCGGTCGAACAGCGCGGTGAACAACGCCGTCATCCAGGCCCCGCAGAACGTCACTAAGGCCGAGTACACCGCCACCTCACAAAACGCGAGCGCGGCCAGCCAACCGGCCAGCGTGAACGGCAACCGAGTCTCCGTCAACGTCGGCGCACGCAGCATCTCCACCGTCGTACTCACCCTCTGAAAGCCCTCACTGGGCTCATCCCATCCTCGTCGGGCGTGCAGGTGCAGCCGATCAGCCGTAGCTGCATGCCCGACCGCACCCTGCCGGACGCGTTGGTGCAGAGCTACACCTGGCGTGACAAGCACCGGATGAGTGGCACGAAGCTCACCAGCGGCGCCGCTGACCCGGGTGGCGCACTCGTCCGGCAGCACGACGCTGGTCAGTCAGGACGTCACCCGAAACCTGGCCGGCGCGCCGGACACGGTGACCACCACCCGGGGCGGGAGCACGTCTCGGGCGATCTACTCCTACGACGACATCGGCCAGGTCACCCGGGTGTGCCGGCCGGCTGCGGGAACGACCTGCGCCGCGACCGATCAGCAGACCAGCTACGGGTACGACCACAACGGCAACCGCAAGAGCAAGGTCACGACGCAGTCCGGTAGTACCAGCACCACCACCTACGGCTACGACGACGATGACCGGCCGACCGGCCGGACCGTCAATGGGGCGACCACGACCCTGACGTACAACGCCAACGGCGCGCTGGCGACCGAGGCAGGGCCAGGCGGCACCACGACCTATGGGTACGGGCTCGACGCCAACCTGCGACGGGTCCAACCGCCGACCGGGCCCGTCGTCGGTTACGACTACGACGGGGACGGCAACCGGATCGGCCGGACCGTCAACGCCTCCACCGACGCCACCTGGACGGTCGACACCCTCGGCCTGCCCACCCGGGTGGAGGAGAAGAACGGTGCGGGCACGCTGACCCACAAGTGGTGGGAAGAGCCACAGGGGCAACTGGGCAGCGCCATCGCCGACACCGTCGCGGCCACTCCGGCCTGGCTGCTGGACGACTACCAGGGCTCGGTGACGGACCTGGCCAACGCCACCGCCTTGACCGGTAGCGCCACCAGCGACCCGTTCGGTGAGGTCGTGACCAGCAGCGGCACGTACGTCAACAACCCGCTGCGGTTCCACGGGCAGCATCTCGACCAGAAGAACGGACTCTACGACGTGCGGGCTCGCGACTACGACGCGGGGCAACGGTCGGTTCACCACCCCGGACCCGGTGCCGCAGGCGCTGGGGACCTCGTTCACCCAGACCTACCACTACGGGTACAACCGGCCGACGGTACTGAGCGATCCGACGGGGCAGTGCGCGAGCGTCTGTACGGCGATCATCGGTGGCATCGTCGGTGGGCCGGGGGTGGCGTGGACTGCTGGCTCAGCGGCGACGACCGCAACACCTGCATCAAGAAGGTGGTCGTCGGCGCGGCGGCCGGTGCGCTGACGGGTGCCACGATGGGCATGGCCGGGGGTGCCGGCACCGGCTTGTACGGCGGACTGGCCGCCGGCTCCCAGTCGGGCGTGCGGCAGGTCGCCTCCTGCGATCGTCGGTGGCTCCGGAAGCGCGCTGTATGGCTCCGGAGTGGCGGCCTGGACGGGGCCAGCCGTACAGCTACGGCAACGCCGGTCAGGACTTCCTCTGGGGAGCGGCGTTCGGCGGCGTGGGCGGCTACCCGGGTAGTCCTGGGTCGGCGGCGGAGCCGGTGTCGATCGTGCTGGTCACCATCGTGTTGACCTTCGTGACCCTGGTGCTGGGCGAGTTGGCGCCGAAGCGGATTGCGATGCAGCGCGCCGAGGGCTGGGCGCTGCTGGTAGCCCGCCCGCTGGACGCCTTGTCGGCGTCGGGGCAGACCCGGGCCCCGGTCGTGGGCCGCGGCGGCCTGGACGACACCGTCGGCGTGGTGCACCTGCGTGACCTGCTCGACCAGGCCGGCCCGGTGGCCGAGCACGCCAGCCCCGCGGTCTATCTGCCGGAGACGTTGAAGGTGACCGAGGCGATCCGAGAGCTGCGCGCACAGCGGCAGCAGTTCGCCCTCGTCGTGGACGAGCGGGGCTCCATCGACGGCATCGTCACGATGAAGGACCTGGTCGAGGAGATCGTCGGGGAGATCTACGACGAGACCGACCGGGATGTGCAGGCCGTTGTGCGGGAGGCCGACGGGGCGCTGCTGATGGCCTGTGGTTTCCCGTTGCACGACCTGACCGATGTCGGCATCGACCTTGACGAGGACACCCTTGAGGCAGGTGACTACACAACAGTGGCGGGCCTGGTCCTGGCCCACCTCGGCCACATCCCGAAGACGGCCGGCGAAAGAATCGAACTGCCGGGCCTGACCGCCGAGGTCGCCGAGGTGACCGGGCGGGCCATCACCCGAGTTCGCCTTCGCACGCCGCCGACCCGCGCCAACGGACACCAGGACGGCGAGGACGAGCCGAGTTCCTGACGGGCCGATGACCGACGGGCGCGTGACGTGCGGTGGCGGCCTCTATCGCTGGCCGAGGTAATTGCTCGACACCCGCGCGGCACTACCTGAGAGTAACTGTACGGATACATCCAGCTACTTCTCAGGTGTCCTTGATAGGTTCCCGACGCGACGGCTTCCATTATGGACGCCGTTGATCTCATTGCGGCACAAGGGTTGCGTGTGGAACTTCCACCGGAACTGGATGTCGTGCGTTGGCTGTCGTCGAGGGAGAGGTTCGTGGTGTTCAAGAAGATGCTGGGCGCGTTCGGGGTGGGCGGCCCCAGCGTCGATACCGTCCTGTCCAATCCGAGCACCCGCCCGGGGTTGATGCTGGCCGGTCAGGTGAACCTGACCGGCGGCAGCCACGACGTGGAGATCGACCACATCACCGTCGGCCTGGTCACCCGGGTCGAGGTCGACGGCGCGGAGGAGGGGTACGACGCCCTCGTCGAGTTCCACCGCGTGCAGGTCGCCGGCGGCCTGCACCTGCGCGAGGGCCAGCAGTTGTCGCTGCCGTTGCAGGTGGCGGTGCCGTGGGAGACCCCGGTGACCGACCTGTACGGGCAGCACCTGCACGGCATGACCATGGGCCTGCGCACCGAGGTGGCCATCCGCGGCGCGGTCGACAAGGGCGACCTCGACCCGGTGTACGTGCACCCGCTGCCGGTGCAGGAACGCATCCTGGATGCCTTCGGCCGGCTCGGCTTCCAGTTCAAGGGCGCCGACCTGGAACGCGGGCACATCTCCGGGTTGCACCAGAGCCTGCCGTTCTACCAGGAGATCGAGTACTACGCCGCCCCGCAGTACGCCCACGCCGTCAACGAGGTCGAGCTGACCTTCGTCGCCAACGAGCACCGCGTCGACGTCGTCCTCGAGTTCGACAAGCGCGGCGGCCTGTTTACCAGCGGCCACGACTCCTACGGCCGCTACCACGCCGCACACGCCGACGCCGACCGCGTCGACTGGGCCGCGCAGGTCGACGGCTGGGTCCGCCAGGCCCTCGACAGCTACCAGAGCACGCTCGCCGGCCACGGTTACGCCCCGCCCGCCCAAGGCCACGGAAACCCCGGCTATCCGCCGCCGCCCGGCTACGGGGAGCCCGCCTACGGCGCCCCCGGCTACGGGCACGCCGGGTACGGCCATCCCGGCGGGCACTACAAGGACGAGCACCACCACGAGCGGCACGGTGGCCCCGGCATGGGTGCCGTCGCCGCCGGCGTGGTCGGTGGCGCCGCGCTCGGCTTCGCCGGCGGCATGATCGCCGACGAGGTCTTCGACTTCGGCGACGACGAGGGGGGTGACGAGGAGGACTGACCTCCCGAGCCCTTGGACTGGCCGGCGCCGGCACGGTCAGGCAGTGCCTGGGCGCCAGGACGTCGGGCTGGTTTCGCCGTTCGGCGGGCGGGGCAATGATCGGGCCGACGACAACCCCTCTGGAGGGACGGCTCTCGTGGAAGTTACCGGCATCCTCACGGCCATCATCATCGGTCTGGTCATCGGCGCGCTGGGCCGGTTGGTCGTACCCGGCAAGCAGAACATCCCGATCTGGCTCACCCTCGTCATCGGTGTGGTCGCCGCGATCCTCGGCACGTTCGTCGCCGGGGCGATGGGTGTGTCCGACACCAAGGGCATCGACTGGATCGAGCTGCTGATCCAGGTGATCTTCGCCGCGATCGGTGTCGCGATCGCCGCCGGCGCCTACGGCCGCCGCCGCGTCCACTGACCCTCGCACCGCCCGTCCCGCCGGCCCAGCCCTTCGGGGCGGGCCGGCGGCGTGCTGTCCGGTACCTGTGGCAGCTGCGGACCGCCACGCCGCTGGCACACTGGCCACCCACACCGAGACGTCCACGAGGGGAAATAATTGATGGCAGCGGAGGGCAGCACCAAGGCCGTCGTGACGGCGCTGGCCGCGAACCTGGGTATCGCGGTGAGCAAGTTCGTCGCCGCGGGCATCACCGGATCGGCGTCGATGCTCGCCGAGGGCGTGCACTCGGTCGCGGACTCCACGAACCAGGCGCTGCTGCTCGTCGGCGGCAAACGCGCCCGCCGCGCCCCCTCGACCCTGCACCCCTTCGGGTACGCACGGGAACGCTACATCTACGCGTTTCTCGTCGCGATCATCCTGTTCACCCTCGGCGGCCTCTACGCCCTGTACGAGAGCTACCACAAGATCACCCACCCGCAGGAGCTGACCTCACCCCTGGTCGCCGTGGTCGTCCTGCTCATCGCGATGGGCCTGGAAGGCTACGCGCTGCGCACGGCGGTGAAGGAGGCCAACCGGACCCGAGGCGGAGGCGGCTGGGTCTCCTTCGTCCGCCGCGCCCGCGCCCCCGAACTTCCGGTCATCCTGTTGGAGGACGCCGGCGCGCTGCTCGGCCTGGTCCTCGCGCTGCTCGGCGTGGGCCTGAGCGTGCTCACCGGCAACGGCATCTTCGACGGCATCGCCACCGGCTGCATCGGCATCCTGCTGGTCACCATCGCCGTCATCCTCGCCACCGAAATCAAGAGCCTGCTCATCGGCGAGGCGGCACTGCCGGAAGAGGTCACCGCGATCCACACCGCCCTGCTGTCCACCCCCGGGGTGGACCGGGTCATCCACCTGCGCACCATGCACCTCGGCCCGGAGGAACTCCTCGTCGCGGCGAAGATCGCCGCCGCCGCCGACGACGGCGCCACCATCGCCGCGACCATCGACGACGCCGAGGCCCGACTGCGCCGGGCGCTGCCGACCGCCAAGGTCGTCTACCTCGAACCCGACATCGACCGGCAGCCCACGCCTACCGGCGCCGCCGCGAACGGACTCGGCCACTGAGCGTCGACAGGTGGTTGGACTTCCTCCCTCGGGGTACTGCTTTTGATGTAGCGCCACCACGAGACGCGGGAGGCACGATGGGTATCGACGAGAAGATCAGCAACGCCTCCGAAGAGGCCGCCGGCAAGGTCAAGGAAGGCGCCGGCCGGGCCACCGACGACGAGCGCCTCGAAGCCGAGGGCCGCGGCGACCAGGCCAGCGCCAACGTCAAGCAGGCCGGCGAGAAGATTAAGGACGCCTTCAAGAGCTGACCCGCACCGCGCAGGGCGCGGCAAGGGTGAGATGACAGACAACGGCCACGGCGGCATCCCCGTCGTGGCTGTTGTCTGTGTCAGCCGGCCTGTCGTCCGGGGCGCGGCTGGCGGTTACCGGTCGACTGCCGGCATCGTCGCCACCGGCAGGGCGATGTCGTCCCCGGCCTTGCGGGCCCACCTGCCGGCGGCGACCGCGTAGCCGACCGCGAGGCAGCCGTAGCCGGCCGCGGCGACACCGAGCAGCAGCGGTGAGCGCCCGTCGTCCGGGATGAACCGGGCTGCGGCCACCATGCCGAGCACGTAGGCGAGGTTGAACGCCGTGTCGTTCACGGCGAACAGCCGCCCCCGAAAGGTGTCGGCGCACTCGTGCTGCACCATCGTGTCCACCACGATCTTGATGCCGTGCCCGGCGACGTTGACCACCAACACGACGACGATCAGCAGCAGCAGCGGGTCGAACGGCGACCCGAACACCGGCAACGCCACCGCGACCGCCGCGAGCAACCCGGCCACCCACCGCCACCCGCCGACCTGGCGGGCCGCCGTCGGGGGTCGCCGCCGCCGCTAGTGCTCTGACCACGAATGTTCACGGTGTTGGGGTCAGGCCGCTCTGGTGGCGGGTTGGCCCCAGCGTCGTTGGCGTTCGCTGCGGATGCGGGCTCGTTCGCGGCGTTGGGCGGCCAGGACGTCAGGGTGGCGGGCGTTGGCGTTGCGCCACCGCAGGTAGGCCTGCAACCGTCGGGTCATCGCCGGGTGGTTCGGGTGGTTCGAGCCAGCGATGACGAAGGTGCGTAGCGGCCCGAACTGGGCCTCGATCGGGTTGGCCCAGGAGGCGTAGGTCGGGGTGAAGCAGAGCTCGACCTTGTTCCGGGCCGCCCACCTGCGGATCTTCGAGCCCTTGTGCGCGGACAGGTTGTCCAGGATCACGTAGATCGGTGCCCCGTCCGGGCGGGCGGCCCGGATCGACTTCAAGGCGGTGAGGGTGTTCGCGGCGCTCTTGCGGCGTCGGACGACGCCCCATAGTTGGTCGTCACCGACGGAGTAGCAGCCGTGGAACTGCCGAACCCCGTGCAGCTTGTGGTAGTTCGCGGGCAGCCGGTGCGGATGCCCGGCCGGAGCCCACCCGGCGCCGGCCTGCGGCCGGATCACCAGGGGACCGAACTCGTCGAACGCGAACACCCGCTGCGGGAACTGGCTGCTCACGTACTCGATCCGGGCGAGCTTGGCATCCCGGTCAGGGTCGGTGGACTCCTTCCACGTCTTGGTCCGCTGGAAGGTGATCTGGTGCCGGTGCAGGATCTGCCGCAGCCGTTCCCGCCCGATCCGGATCCGGCGGGTGGCATGCAGGCGCAGGTGGTCGGCGAGCTTGCGGATGCTCCACCGGGTGAACGGCCGCCCCAGTTTCTCGGGGCGGGTGTTGGCCGTCTCGACGATGAGCTGCTCTTCGTCGCTACTGATCTGGCGGGGACGGCCACCCGCCCACTGAGGGTCCAGGCTGGCCATCCCCATCTCGTTGAACCGGTGGATGACCTGCCGGATCGTGTCCTCGTCGGCCTGGACCAGGCGGGCGATGGCCGGCACTGTGTTCCCGCCGGCCGAGGCGAGCACGACCATCGCCCGTCGCAGTCGGATCGGGGAGCCAGTTCCCCGGCGAGTGATTCTGAGCAGCTGCTGACCTTCCTGGTCACTCAGCCGCCGCACGCGTACAGGATCTGCCACCGCCACAGCCTGACCGGCACAACGCCGCCCGACCGACAGGCCGGACGGCGTGTCATCCAACACCGTGAACGTTCGTGGTCACGGCACTAGCAGCACCCCGGCCGCGCCCGCGGCGAATACCAGACCCAGCTGCGCCGGTACGCCGTCGAGGTCGTCGCCGGCGAACCGGTTGCGGTAGAGCAGCAGCATCGCCAGCGCCAGGAGCCCGAACAGCAGCCGGAACCCCGCCTGCGCACCGATCGCGTACGCGGCGCCGCGCGCCCGTCCCAGGTGCCGCACCCCGTCGACCATGCCCCGCACCACCGCCGCCGCCTCCCCGGCGACACCGGGCCGGTGCGGCAGAGCCTCGTCGGGGCCCAACTCGTCGCGGGCGAAGCAGAACCGGGCCAACACTGCGGAGATCAGGTAGCCGACCGGCGCGAGCAGCGCGATGGCGGCGTAACCGGCGTCACCGCCGGTGAAGAAGATCCACACGTGGGCGCCGCGGCCTGACTGGGAGATCTCCAACGCGGCCGGCACCGCGCTGGCCCGTGCCGCCTTCACGTAGGCGAGGGCGTCGAGCATCGCCGTGGGCCCGTCGAAGTCGGCCACGACGAAGTGGCAGGTGTTGCCGGGCATCAGTGGGTACAGGCCCATGAACACGTCGCCGACCAGATGTGCCGCGACGACCTCCGTCGTACGGGGCAGGTAGGTGGCACCCCGCCGGTCGATACCCTTACGCCAACCGCCGGCGACCGCGGGCATCCACCCGGCTGCGCCGGTACGGGCGTTGTCCCACCGCACGGCGTACACGTCGGCCCGGGCTCGGAACCGGTCGGCGAACAACGCCAGCTTGTCCCGGGTCGGCGAAGCCATGGTGACCAACCCTGGCGGCGCAACCGGCGCGGACAACTGCTCCGGTGCCGCAGTCGTGTCCTGGCCGCGCAGCTCCAGCAGGCGCGCCAGCCGGGCGTTCTCCGCCCGTAACCGCTCCACCTCCCGCCGAAGATCGACGAACTCGGCCACCGAACCCATGCCGACCATCCTCGCGCATCAGGCTCCGAACACCCCGACAGCGGTCCGCTATCCTCCGCCGATGGCATCGAAGGGCAGCGCCGCACTGGAGGCGATGATCGAGGAAGCCACCATCGAAGCGTACGGAGACGACGAACAGCTCACCGGCCTGTTCACCATGATCGAGGAGCATCTGGCGGTGCCGTTCACCACCACCGTCCTCGGCGTCGAGGTCACCGTGCGCAAGATCGACATGACCGCGGACACCATCGTCGCGGTCTGCGCCCGAGGCCACCACCGGCAGCGAATCGACCTACTCGACCTGCCGCTACCCACCCCCGCGCCCGACGGCGCCGCGTGGATCGACGCCTACCGGCACTGGGCCGGAAGGTAGGCCACGATGAGCGAGTACCAGTACTACGAGTTCACCGCCGTCGACCGACCCCTCACTGCTCGGGAGCGGGCCGAGCTGCGGTCGCTGTCGACCCGGGCCGACATCACCGCCACCAGCCTCGTCAACACCTACGAGTGGGGCAACTTCAAGGGCGACCCGCGCAAGCTGATGGAACGGTACTTCGACGCACACCCGTACCTGGCCAACTGGGGCACCCGCCAGCTCATGCTTCGACTACCGATACACCTGCTCGACCCCGCAACCGTCGCCCAGTACTGCCAGAGTGACAGCGCATCCGCGTGGACCGCCGGCAAGCACGTCATCGTCGACCTCCACGACGAGGACGAGGACGGCACCGACGAGTGGGACCTCGACGGCCACTGCTGGAGCAGATCGCCCGTCAGGCGCCGCTGATCGAGGACGTAGCCGGCGGCGGCCAGCCCGGTGTAGCAGATCCAGTTGTGGTTCTGCCAGTAGCTCGACGACCACCAGGTTCCCTCGGTCTGCACCGCGAAGTCGTACATCCGCTCGCCCTGGAGCAGCAGCTTGGCGCGCAGCGCGTCGGCTTCGTCGCCGGGCAGGTCGTCACGGAGCCAGGAGTACGCCAGGGACAGCCCGTGCAGCAGCCATCCGGCGTCGAGGTCGTGGTCGGGCAGCTTCGCCTTTCCCCAGTGGGGGAATGCCACGGCGGTGCTGATCCATCGTCGGGCCTCGGCCAGGTAGCCGGGCTGTCGGGTGAGGCGGTAGGCCAGGGCGAGGTTCATCGCGGCCGGACCGAAGTAGGTGATGCTGGCGGTCGGATGCTCGGTGGGCTCTGTCCGCGGTACCAGTCGCACTGCTCGTACAGTCGCCGCCACTGGGCGGTGTGGGTGGTGGTGAGCGCGGCCCGCAGCTCGTCGAGCCGATCACCGATCAGCAGGGGTTGCATCAGAGGGCGTATTCGAGGCATTCGGCGGCCTCGTGCCGGATGCCGGAGAGCTGCCGGACGTCGCGGTCGACGAGCGCCTGGACGTAGGCGTCGATGAATCCGTCCGGCGCTGCCAGCCGTTACCCGGCTCCGGCCGCCCGTAGGTCGGCGATGAGCCGGTCGAGCAGCCGCTCCTCCATCACCGCTCGGCCGGTCCGCCGCATCGACTCGCCGAGCGAAGGGTCCCAGGGGGTTTCGGTGGGCGTACCGAGCAGGGCCGTGCCGGTGCCCGCCCCCGGCAGGTAGTCGGCCGAGGTCATCCGCCACGGAACCGCGCCCGGATACCGTTGGAGAGCCGCCGCCGTCAGTCGTACGCCGGTCCAGTCGAAGTCGTTGCGCCACCGAATCACCGCATCCTGAGGGGCGGTGCACAGCAGCGTGTGAGCGGCGACCGACGGCACCCCTTCGGTGCAGATCAGCATTGGGGCCTGCGTCCCGAGCGCGGTGGTGGCGGCGCGCAGCACGGCGGGGTTCTCGCAGACATGGACCTCGCCGCAGGTCAGGGCCAGCGGTGCCAGGCGCAGTTGGTGCAGGGTGACCCGCATCGGCACGCCGGCCTGCGCGGCCTCCGTCAGCCACCGCCCGACCAGCCCGCCGGTGGCCGGTGCGTTGAGTACCAGCACCTGGCTGGCGAGGTCGTCCGGGACCAGGCCGACCGATTCCCACAACGCCCGTTCCTGCTCACCGCCGACCGGGAGCGCCGCCTGCTGCCAGGCGGCGACGGCACGGAGGACGAGCCCCCGTAGCGGCCCCTCGCTGAGGGCCTTCGTGTCGTCCAGCACGCGGTCGGCGAAGACCGGCATGGGCTCGTCGGCCGCGGGCAGCGCATCCAGGACGCGGACCACGTCGCCGAACGGCAGCCCGGTGCGGACGACGCGGGTCAGGGTGCCGTCGCGGCGCAGGCCGTCGAGCCATTCCGCGTACCAGACGCTGCCGGCGTGTCGGCCCTCGTGGGCCACGGCGAGGACGGCGTCGCGGGCCACCGCCTCGCGTGTGCGGTCGGACGGTCGGTTGCGCAGCGGGGCCGTCGCGGCGAGCACGTCGATCAGGCCGACTCCGTACGCGGCGCGTAGGTGTTCGTCCACGGCGCTGAGCCGGATACTGAGGCGTGCCGCTGCGGCGGAGCGGTGGGTGCCGGTGATGCCGATGATCACGAGACGTTCGTCGTCGGTGGGGGTGGAGAGCGTCACGGTGGTGTCGAGCCGGCCACCGGTGCGTTCCAGGCTGTGCCGGGCGGCCGCCAGCATCCGTCGCCAGCCGGGCTGCTCGACGAGATCCGCCGGTCCGCCCGGCCGGTGCCGCCCGCTCGGCACGAGCGACGGGTGTGCGGCGGACCGGTCCGACTGCGGTTCGCCGCGCCCGTCGGTCATTCGTCGGTCAGGTCGAGCAGGACGCCGGTCCGGTCGGCCTCACTATGACCAGCGGGGGCGCGGCGGGTCTCCGGGGAGCCGAGCGCACGGGCCAGGGTTCCGTCGAAGTCGGCGATGTTGGTCGAGCCGTCCCAGACCAGCAGCACGGTGGACACGGCGTGTTCCACGGCGGAGTGGGACAGGTCGTAGTGGGCGGCACCGCTGACCGCCGGGTGGGTGGCCCAGAGGTCGTAGCCGGTCATGAACAGGTCCAGGTCGAACTGTTTCGCCAGTGCCATCAGCTCACCCCGGCCGGTGTCGTCCACGCCGGCGAACGCCTCGTCGAGGCCGAGCAGCCGGGGTGCGTCGGGTCGAGCCGAGCCGAACAGCGCGTTGGCGGCGGCGAACAGCGGCAGGTGCAGGGAGACCGACTGTTCGCCGCCGGAGAGCTGGCTGTGTCGGGCCCGGGTCAGCGCCTCCGTGCCGCCGCCGGGCCGGTGCAGGGTGAACGCGAACGTCCGCCACTGCCGGTAGTCGAGGACGTCGCCGAGCAGTTCCCGGTAGGGCCGTTCGGGCGCGGCGGCCCGTGCCGTCTTGATCCGGGCGGCGAAGTGCCGGCGCATGGTGGTGAGCTGGCCCGGCCCGAGCCGGGCCGGGTCGCGTTCGAGGAGCTTGCACACGTCGCGTTGCTCGGTGTCGAGGTCGTCGGCGAGCCGCCAGCCGACGCCGACGGTGAGCCCCGAAGACATCCGCCGGGCACGCATCTGACTGTCCATTGCCGCCACCAGGTCGCGTGCCTCGATGGTCCGGTGGTGGATCTGCCGGGCGAGTTGCCCGAGCAGGGCGTCCTCCAGCACCCGCTGCTCGGAGTCGGTCAGCAGTTGCTCCTGGTCGCGACGCTCGCGGGTGATCCGGTCGGCGAAGTGGGCGACGGGGGTGAGGCCCTGCTCGTCGGCGACCCGGACCACGATCACCCCGTCGTCGGTGTCCCACTCGGGCCGGTGGTCGAGGCCGGCGGCGGGAAGTTGCGCCTGCAGGTCGGTCAGCGCGCTGGTGAGCCGCGTGGCGCTCTGCTTCAGCGATGTCTCGGTGGGGCTCAGCTCCCGGGTGGCGGTGAGGATCGCTTCGTGCAGGGCCGCCACCTGCGGATGCAGCTCGTCGTCCGAGGTCTGCGCCGGCCAGCGCAGGTCGGTGGGGCAGCGCAGCAGGCTGAGCAGGTCCGGCTGGGCGTACGGGCGCAGCCTCTGGGCGTCGTGCTGTGCCTCGGCGACGGCGACGACCAGGGCCTGCTCACCCAGCTCCACCCGGGTCAGCGCGGCGACCCGCCGTTCCCGGGCGGCACCGAGTGCGGTGCGAGCCTGCTCGACGGCCTGCTCCGCCTCGGTGATCGCGTCGGCGGTTCGGGCCACGTCGGCCAGCACCCGTTCCGCGTCGGCGCCCACGCTGTCGCGCAGCGTCCGGTACGCCTCTGCCTTCTCCTGGTGCCGTGCACGGGCCGTGCGTGCGGTCTCCGTCGCGGCGGTGAGTCGGTCGACTGCCTCGTCGTGCCGCTGCCGGGCCTGATCCTCCTGCTCGGCGGCACGCGCGGCGGCTGTCCGTGCGCCCTCCAGGCGTACCCCGCCCCTCTCGAAGCGGCTCACCGCTTCGGCGGTGTCGTCGAGCCGGTCGACCGGCAGCGACCGCTCTGCCGCGCGCCGACGCAGCGCGGCCACGGCGGCAGCCCGCTCGGCCAGGGCCTGGTCGAGGCGGGCGGCGGTGGCCGCGCTGGCCTCCTGCCGGGCGCGCAGCGTCGCGGCGGCCCGGTCCAGCCTCGCGCAGCGCCGTGTGGACCGGTGCGGTTGCCGGCAGGTGCGCGGCGGCCGCGTCCACCGCCGCCAGCAGCGCCTCGACCGTCGCCCGCTCGCGGTCCACCGCGTCGGCGTCGGCGTCGATGACCGCCACCAGCCGGTCGCACTCGCTGACGCGGGCGGCGCGGCGGGCGGCCCGGCGGTCGCGCCGATGTACTCGCAGGAGACCTTGGCGAAGCGGCCGGCGCTGATGCCCTGCGCGTACCTGCCGTCCACGCCGATGGTGACCGGCGCGGCGGCGGGAGTGGTCACGTCGGCCAGCGCCACCGACGTGAGTACCTCGGTGATCCGCGCGGCGGGCACGTCGTCCTGTTCCTCGGGGGTCAACACGTCGGCGAGGGTGGCCCCGGTGGGCCGCCGGTGCGGCGGCAGCGGCAGCAGGTAGGCGTCCAGGTCGTCGCCGGCCAGCGCGGTCGCCGCGGTCCCGGGGTCGGGATGCAGCCAGGCGTCCAGTAGCCCGGCCGCGTGCAGCGCCGCCTCGACGGTCGCCGCGTTCGCGCCGGTCACCCCGTCGGCGAACGGACCAGCCGCCACAGCGGTGCGCCGGGTCGCCCGGTGCGTGGCGCGGGCCGGGTCACCGGCACGGGTGGCGCGTCGTCGTGTTCGGCGGCGATCCGGTCCCGTTCGGCGGCCACCTCGGCCCGCCGGTCGGCCAGCGCCGTGCGCTGCGCCGCCAGCGCCGCGAGCCGGTCCCGCCGCTGGGTCACCGTGGTGGCCGTGGCCTCGGCGTACACCTCGCGCAGGGTCCGCGCGCCCGGCTCGCCGGTGGTGTCCACGACGGCGCTCAGCCCGGCGGCCAGGTCCGGGCGCGCGAGGTCGGCCAGCAGTCCGGCGTTGCCCTGCGCCCATTGCTCGATCTCGGCGCGCAGGCGGGCGCGGGCCTGCGCGACGGCGTCCTCGGCGCGCCGCTCGGCCTGCTCGGCGTCGGCGGCGGCGGAAGTGGCGCCGGCCGCGTCGGCGGCGGCCCGGGCGTGGTCCCGGTCTGCCTGGTCGTGCCGCGCCACCTGCGCGCGGAGGGCGCGCACGTCGTCGCGGCGGGCGGCGGCCCGCGCGGTGATCCGGGCCGCCAGGTCGTCCGGAGCGGCGTCTTCGGCGCGCCAGGTGATCCCGGCCGTCTCGGCGTCGAGCAGGAGGTCGGCGGCGAGCCGGTCGGCCGCCGTCCGCGTGTCCCGCGCCGCGACCGTCGCCCGTTCCGATTCGGTACGCCGCCGCGCCGCCATGCTCTCCTCGGCGGCGACGGCCTCGTCGGCCCGCCCGGCTGCCTCGGCCAGGTCGTGCACGTGCCGTTGCAGGTCGGCGAGCTGCTCGTGGGACTGGTAGGCCGTCGAGGCCTTCAGACTGTCCAGGTGGGCGCGGAGCCGGCCGGGCTCGCCCTCGACGGCCCGAAGCCGCTCATCCGCCGTGGACTCCGCCTCGGCCGCCGCCTCGGCCGAGGCACGGGCGTCGCCCAGTGCGGTCGACCGGGTGGCGACCGCGTCGCGGCGGGCGGTCAGGGCATCGGCGGCCACCCGCGCGTGGGTCCGCAGGTAGGTGGAGTAGACCGTCAGGAACGCGGCGGTGGCGCCGTCCGCCGCCACCAGCCCTTCGAGGGTACGGGCGACCGCCTCCATGTCGTCGAACGAGCGGGCGGCCTCCACCAGCAGGTGGTCCTCGACCGGGCGCAGCCCCCGTTGCAGCGTGCGGGACAACTCGACCGGGTTGAGATCCTTGGCCAACTGCGGCTTGCGCAGGGTCAGCACCAGGTCCAGCAGCTGCTCGTAGCGGGCCGGGCCGAGGCCGAACAGCCGGGCGTCGATGAGCTGACGGTAGTCCTCCGCCGAGTCCCGCACCGCGTCGGCGCCCAGCCGGTCGATCAGGTCGCGGCGAGTCAGTGGCCGGTCGTCGAAGTCCAGCAGGGAGAAGTCCACCCCGACCCGGCCGTCGACCACGAAGTGCCAGCGGGTGACCCGGTCGACGTGCCGATGCGCCCGCAACCCGATGCCGACGGTCACGTAGTGCGTGCCGTCGCCGAACTCCATCCACACGTACGCGTGGGTGACCTCCTGCCCCCGGTAGAGCAGGTTCGACTTCATCGTCCGGTCCTCGCTGGCGAACGGATTGAGCCGGCGCGGTTCGATCCGCCCGTCGAGGACGAACGGGAACAGCACCTCCAGCGCCTTGGTCTTGCCAGATCCGTTCGGCCCGCGCAGCACCAGCCACCCGTCGACGAAGCTGAACTCCTCGTCCCGGTAGTCCCACAGGTTGATGATCCCGGCCCTGGTCGGGGCGAATCGGCGGATGCCGCGTTGCTCGATCACGATCGACTTCTCTCAGAACAGGGTTTCGGTGGTGGCGCGGGGCTTGACCGTGGCGACGGTGTGGCGGTAGCGGCCCACCAGCGGCCGGACGAGCACCCCGCCCGGCACGGCGGTGACCGCGCCGAAGCGTTCCAGCAGCGCGACCGCCTCGACGCGCAGCCGCTCCGGGTCGGCGTGCCACTGGGCCCCGAACGCGGTCCCGTACCGCTGCAGGATCTCCCCGACGGCCGTCCGCAGGAAGCTGTCGGTGATGAACGGCAATCGGCCCGCGCCGTCGGCCTCGTCAGGATCACCCCGGTCGTCGGCGGTCCACGGCTCGTCCGGACCGGCGTCGTCGAGGCGTACCAGGGTGGCCGTGGGCAGGCCGGTGTCGATGTGGCTCGCCAGCGCCCGCTGCCGGGCGAGCCCGCCGGGCGGGGGCAGCCGTTTGACCCGGCGGCCGTCGGGATCCGCGACCCGGTCGGCCATCTCCACCGCGAGCAGCACTGCGGCCTGCGCCACCGAGCCGGTGCCGGGAACCGCTCCGTGGTGAACCCGGCGGTGTCCACCAGCAGCACGCCCTCGGCCTGCCGCTCCACCCGCAGCCCGGTCAGCCGGGCCAGGTCGGCGGCGAGCGCGGAGCCGCGCAGATGGTTGGCGACCGCCGGCTCGACGTCGGCGTGGTAGACGACCGGTGACTCCACCACCGCCCGCCGGGCCGCCTGGGCCGCCTGCCGGCGCTCGGCGTTGCCGCTGCTGCTCATCGCCCGGTCCAGCAGCGCCGACACCGAATCGACGTGCTGCAGCACCCGGGTCGGCCGGAACAGCGCGAACACCACGTCCCGAGCCACGTCGTACAGTGCCTCCCCGGCCCCCGGGTCACTGGCCCAGGCGGCGCTGGAGCCGTCGGCCAGCCGCAGCACGCCCCGCTCCTCCAGCCAGCCGACCGCGTCCACGAACGCCCGCCGGTCCGGGCCGTGGTCCGGATCCAACCCCAGGCCGGTGATCCGGTTCGCGTCGCCGGCCACCGAGTCGGCCAACTCGCTGAGGGTGATCTGGATCCCGGCGCGGCCCAGCACCGCCAGGCACAACGACAGGTACGCATAGCGCTGCCGGTCGAACGGCCGCCCGGTGCGCGACACCGCCGGCTGGGTGCCGTCGAGCCGGTCCTTCGCCCGTACCAGCCGGGCCGTGGCACCGTGCAGCTCCAGCCGGTACCCGAACGCCTCGGCGAGATCCCGGCGCAGGGTGGCGGAGTACCGCCGTACCCGGGGCAGCGCCCGCTCGTCCGGCCACGTCGCCGTGATCAGCGGGTGACGCAGAACCAGCCGCACCGCCCGCTGGTACTCAGCCAACTCCAACTCTGGGACGTCGACGGCGAACCGGTGCACCGCCGGCCGGGGAGCGTGGGGTTCCGCGGTCACGCCGGTACCAGCTCGGGTCGGCGGACCGCGGTGTGCTGCGCGGCGGTGACCGTCAGCGCGTATCCGTTCAGATGCAGCCGGCCCCCGGCGGTGCGCACCGTGGTGAACCGGCCCGGAGTCGGGGTGAGGGTCAGCCGTACGCCGTGCGCGGCGGCCGCCAGCGGCACCCCGGCTCGGCCACCGACCCGAGCGGCGAGCGCGATGTCGAGCAGGCGCAGCAGGACCTGGGTCTGCGATCCGTCCAGCCGGTGGTCGTTGACGCCCCGGCGGCCAGCGCCGTCGCCGCGTCGGCCCACCGGCGCTCCCGGGCGAGCTGGTCGTCGCGCAGCCGGTGCCGGCGCTCGTCGACCCGGTCCAGCCGGGCCGGCCGCCCCGGCCCTGACCCGGTGCCCGGCCGGTGGTCACCAGCGTGCGGGACAGCTCCACCGCCGGAGCCTCCACCACGACAACCGGCTGGCGATCGCCTCCGGATCCGGATGCGCCACCCCGACGTGGCGGGGAGCGCCGAGGCCGAACACGACGTCGAACAGGGCGTGCGCGGCCTCCTGGCTGCCGGTGTGGGTGAACCACGCGGCCAGGTGCCGCAACTGCGACTCCCGGCTCACCCCGCCGCGTCGCGCCTCAGTGACCCGGCGCAGCAGAGCGAGGACGTCGCCGATCGCGGCGACGGTGGCGTCCGACAGCCGGTCCGCCTCGCTGGGCTGCTCCGGTCCCGGCGGCGCCAACCACGACCGCAGCCCCGCCCAACGCCGCCGCCAGTCCTCCAGCCGCTGCACCGGGGTGTGGAACAGCCGCTCGTCGGCCTCGGCGGCGGCCTCGATCAGCCGGTCCAGACCGGTCGCCTCGACCTCGTGCACCGCCGCGCGCAGCCGGGGCGTGTACCGCTGCAACTCGTCGTGGAAGTCCCGCAGATGAGCCAGCAGCGCGTCCTTGTGGGCGAGGAACACCTCCGGCCGCACGTCGTTGGTCCGCCCCAGGTCACCCAGCATGTGGTAGAAGCGCGCTGCCCGCTCGGCGATGTCGGCCAACGCCCGGTCCAGCCGGGTGAACTTGCGGTAGACCTCCTCGGCGTCCCCGGCCTCGTTGGCCACCGCGAGCGCGTCGAGGTCGGCCAGGAGGTCGGCGAAGACCAGCCGGGACAGCGTCGAGTCGTCCATGCTCGCCGACAACACCGCCTCCACCGCCCGGTGCGCCCGGTACCCGGCCTCGGTGAACTGGTACACCGAATGCCGGTTGCGGTACTCGGCGAGTGTCGTGGCGCGGGAACCGTCCTGCCCACGGTCGAGCACCCCCCACTCCACCAGGGCGTCGAGCAGCCGCGGCAACTCCAGCCCGGCCGGGTCCGGGCAGTCGGCGTTCGTCCCGTGCAACGTCGCCAGTGCCGCGGCCACGTCGGAGGTGTGCAGCACCACGTGGTAGCTGGACCGTGCCGAGTCGAACGCCCGGAGCAGCCACAGGTAGGCGAGCCGGTTCTCTGCCGTCACGTAGCCGAACAACCGCATCCGGTCGTCCAGCCCGAAGTCGTCCAGACCGAACGTCGGTCCAGATGGCTGCGCCGTCATCATCTACCTCCCACCGGACGCGGACAGCCCCCCACCCTACCCAGGAGAGCCGCCACGGCGGCCGGGCGCACAGGGGAGCGGCGGCAGCCTGTCCTGCGGTCGAATCAGGCCGGTCTTGGAACGGCGGGCCGGCGACCAGCCGCCATCGGCCACCATGCCGTACGCCTGCCCCGCGCTTCGTGGAGCGCTGACACGCCGCAGGTTCCACACATCGTGTCCGAGCTGCCGGCCGGTGACGGCGGACGGCATGCGCCCTGGTCAGGCGGGAGCGACCTGTGGAAACGCCAGCAGGAGTTCCGGAGCGCGCTGGATCTAGTCGATGACCAGGAGTTCGGCGGAGTCCACGAATCCGACCGGATCGGCGATCACCGCTGCCCGGTCCTGAGCCCGATCGAGATCGCGGCGCTCGGCCATACGATCGCCGGCGACGATGCGGACCAGCGTGCCCTTGCCTGCCTGGCGCGCTCCGCTGATCAAGACGACGCGGGTGTCCGCGAGGGCAGCGTTGACCTGCGCGGCGGCGCGGGAGCGTCACCGTGCCGTCGGTCGGGCCCTGCGGCGCGGCGAGGGTTTCGGCCACCAGTAGGGCTTCCGGTCTCCGTGGGGTCGGTAGTCCGGCGGCGGCGCCGGGGTGATGTCCTGCGCCGGTTGCTGTTGCGGTGTGGTGCCGATGACGAGCAGGCCGTCGCCGGCCTTGGCGCCGTCGAGCCGGTCGACGGCGCTTGCCGTTCGCCGATGTTCATCGTGCTCGGAGCACTGGACCAGGTGCGCACCGTCGTGGCCGCGCGCACCTGGTCCAGTGGCGGACCGGTCCCGGTCGCACACTCGTTCGGCCCTGAAGAACGTGGGATCCTCCGGCCGTTCGTTCCGGCCCCGGCGCGTACACCTCAAGGTGACGGTCGACGTACCAACCGCAGGCCGGCGCTTGGGTGCCCGCATCGGTGCGTCGCCAACGACGTTTGCGGCGTCCGAATGCCGGGCTCGGGTTACGGGGTGGTGGGGATGTTGGTCAGGCCGTCCACGGCGCCGGTGACGGTGTTCGAAGAGTGCACGACGTTCGGGTTCGATGAGCATTTCGAGGTCGAGGTGATGCGGATGGCGTACCGGCCGACGCCGCCGAGATCCGACGTGTTGTCGCGCCAGGTGTTGCCGCAGCCGTAGCCGTCGAGCAGGTTGTGCGTCTCGTAGCCGTTGGCGAAGGTGCCGGGGGTCCGGAAGGTGCCGGTGTTGTCCTCGATCAGGTAGCCGCTGCCCTTGACGTCGACCCATGAGTCGGCGGAGTTGGCGCCGGAGATGCCCTGGCCGTCGAACCGGTTGCCCCGGATCACGCCGTCCGCGGTGCCCTCCTTGACGTCCACGTGCTCCGCGGTGACGTTCGGGCCGATCTGGTTGTCGAGCACCTGCACCCGGTCGGAACGGTCCATGCCGCCGGAGTTGCCGTGGCAGCCGAAGTTCGACTTGGCGGAGCCGATGTAGACCGCCTCACCGTAACCCTGCTGGACCAGGCCGGTGTCGGTGATGACGGAGTCGCGGATGATCCCGTCGGCTGACGAGCGGCGGAAGTGCACCGCTTCCTCGTCAATGTGGTGCACGTGCATTCCATCGATGGTGACGTGATGGGAGTTGTCCAGGGGGAGGCCGGTGCCGGAGGCGTTGAAGCCGAGTTTTTCGGAGGCGCCGGGGGCGATGTCGCCGTTGTAGCTGAGGTTGGTGAAGCGGTGGTGCTGCCCGTTCCAGGTGTGCGTGGCGCTCCACGACTTGGTGATGGTGGTGCCGCTGGGCAGGTCGAACTCGAGGACCCAACTGGTGGTCTTGGTGCTGCCGTTGTTGGTGATGACGTAGTCGGCGCGGTAGCCGCCGTTCCAGCTCGAGGTCTTGACGAACCGGGCGGTCAGACCGTCGGCAGGGGGAGCGGTGGTGGGCGACTTGGTCGGGGACGGGACGGTGCCACTGGCCCGGATCAGGAAGAGTGACGGCCTGGAGTCGGTGCGGGTGGCGTCCATGCCGTGTCCGCCGGTGTAGTCGCGCTGCTCGTTCTGTGCCCAGTCGGCGATCGGCGTGCCACCGATGTCGAGGTGGCGGTAGCCCTTGCCGTTCCAGCCGAACTGGTAGATCCGGGTACGGTCCGGGTAGTAGGCGGTGTAGGGGGCGGTGTCCGAGCAGAGCTGCTTGCTCATCGCGTTGTTGAAGAAGGCGTTGCGCGGGCCGGTCGCACCGGACCACTTGACCGCTTTCTTGCCGGCACCCCCACCAGATCGGGAACCACGTCGAGTTGTCCGGCCCGCCGCCGTCCTCCTCGCCGCAGTTGGCCGAGCAGTTGGCCGAGCGGTGGGCGTACGGGACGCGCACCGTGTTCAGCTCGAAGAGGTTGTTCCGCTCCCACCCGCCGTGCAGGTTGAGGTCGGAGTCGAAGTCGTTGCCGATTACGACGTTGCCGGACGCCGACCACTGGAACGTGAAGTGGCGCAGGTTGCGGGAGACGTTGCCGGCGTAGAGCGAGTCCCAGACCCGGGAGCCGCGGAAGTAGCCGTTGCCGCCCTTGCCCTTGTTCCACGCGCCGTCGAGGTGGTTGTCGACGATCTGGAGGTTCTTGGCTTCCTCGGTGACGATCGGGTGGGAGCCGGTCATCTTGGTCCGGATGCCGCGCACCCACGAGTTGGCGGCCCACTTGAAGACGATGCCGTGCATCTCGCCGGCCGGGTCCATGTTGCCGTAGTTGTACTTCGCGTCCGCCGGATCGAGTCCGGGAATCTCCTGGGTGAGATGCAGGGACTCGATGCCGACGCCGAGCACGGGGTCGACCAGCGGCGCGGCCTTGGACTGGTACACCTTGCCGTCGATCGGCGCGGAACCGTCCGAGGTGGAGTCCACCGGCACGTCGTGGCCCACCCTCTGGTGCCACCTCAGCTCCGCCAGCGCTGGGAGGACGCCTTCCCCGAACTCGCCGCCACCCGCCGCCACGCGGCATAGCGGTGGACCCCTTCCACGAACGCCTCCAATTGGTGTCGATCTCGCGTGGGGCAGGACCGCGCTTCGAACTGGCGAGGATGCGACGGATGGTGCCAGCGCCGACCCGATGGCCGAGCCCGACGAGTTCGCCTTGGATGCGCCGGTGCCCCCACCCGGGATTCTCCCTGGCCAAGCGCAGGATCAGGTCACGGAGGTCGTCGCTGATCGGTGGTCGTCCGGGCCGCTTCGGGTAGGTCCAGTGCTGGCGGACCAGCCCGCGGTGCCAGGCCAGCAGGGTGGCTGGGGTAACGATCCGATGCCTCCAGAGTTCCCGCGGCAGTGCCCGGACCAGCGCCGACAACACCGCCCGCTCCGGCCACGACAGGCGCGGCCGACCGACCTGACGGCGTAGCACCGCCACCTCATGGCGCAGCACCAGCAACTCTGCGACCAGCGCGGACTCGCTGCACGTGGCCAGCGGTAACCAGCCGAACATCCGCACCGCACTCAGGTACAGCAGCCGAACCAACACGCCTGCCATCCTGCGTCATTGTCGCGAAACAGCAGCTCACACCCTGTGCGACGAGTTTTGGCACGGTACACCGTGGCCCGGGTGTTGGCCGCCCGGAAAGAGGACGCGGCGCTGGTCCAGAACGGAAGCTGGCTCCTGCTGACCCGCACCGCGGGTGAACTCCGCAGACACCGGCATACCTAGTGGAGCCACTACGGCACAGACGACCCATCATCACCCAATGAGCCAGCCGAGCGCGGGTGACCCGCATGACGGACGACGCGGCTTCGACCCGTCGTCCGTGGGCGACGTCGACGTCGTCTTCCTCGACCCGGCGGACCTGACTCGCGACAACGACGACCCGGCCGCCGCGCGGCTGGTCGCGACCTTTCCAGCATCTCCCGTGGGAGGCGGCGCCCAGCCGGGGGAGCGGCTAGCCCCACATGATCTTCGATGATGTACGCGGTGTGTGCTCTCCAGCGGATGACAATCGGGGTGAACTGGTGCCAACGGGGGTCGCCGCGGCCGACCGCCGGTCGCAAACCGGGGTTCGTGTGCTCGGGGTGTGCTCCTGGGCTGCGACAACGGCGGTCCGGGGAACGCGGGTGAAGGTGGGCCACTCCCTGCCACCCCAGGTGAACCCCCAGGTCGCTAGACTAGGCCCTCGCGCCCCCGTAGCTCAGGGGATAGAGCATCGGTTTCCTAAACCGTGTATATCCTTCAACCGCACGCTGTTGACCTGCGGTTTCCTGCTTCTAAAGATCAATATTTGGTCGCAGGGCGGTACTGCTGTGATCGCTTGCTGAAGATTTGCGGCTGCAGCGTCTGGCCTGATCAGAGTGCTGATGGCGCGATGGACTGTGTCAGCCGGAGACTCCCACCTCCAAGCACTCCCGTGCAGAGACATGTACGGCTTGACGTACAAGGCTGCACCGGGGGAGGCGACTCTTTGATGGTCGGCTGCCTTGACGGTTGTGCGACTGACCGTATGCCCGGTCGATGACGTTGCGTGACGGGCGTCCAGTCGACATCTCCACTCGGCATCCGCTTCTGCCGATGAGAGTGCGTTGTTGCATTACCGGTGAGTCGTTCGTTGACAAATTGCAGGGGTCGTTACCAGTCGGTCCCGGGTGTCTGAGTGTTGTTTCTCGGTGTGGCTATTATTCTTGGTTTAGGCGCGCTGGATGGTTCTCGCTAGAGTGTCGAGGTTTGTGTCGCGGTTGCGTTTGTCGGTAAGGTCGAGCGGTTGTCGGATTTTCGCGTATGGGGGCAGGTCGACTTGTTCGACTAGGACGGGGATGAAGCGTCGTCCGCCGTTGTGGGCGCGTTGCAGGATCGCGGCGTAGTCGTCTCGGATCTCGGGTTGGGTCATGGTGGCGGCGCTAAACAGTAGGATTCCGGTGCGAGTGCCGTTCAGAGCGCATTCCTTCTCGAGGTGTTTGACAAGGCCGAGGTCGATCCATTTGGCGAGGAAGACGCGGAGGTTGCGGGTCTGTAGGTGGTGCGCGATCTGCTCGGCGAGGTCCTCGTCGGCGGCGGCGTAGGAGATGAACGCGTCGTACGGCTGGTTCGTCGGCGGCTGTACGGCTGCGGGAGCGGTGTGCCGGTGTCGGAGCTTGTCGCGTACGGCGAGGTAGCCGAACCAGGCTGCGGCGATACCGGCGATGGCGCTAATGATGGCGACGATCAGCCCGGAAGCTTCCATGAGCGTACGGTAGCCGGTTCGCTCGAACGGGTGATATCGATGGGACCCTGGTCCGCCATAGTGGAACAACCTGTCAGGACGATCGGGAGGCGCGGATGACCGGGGTGGAGCGCTTCGACGTGTTCGTCGTCTATGCCGAGCCTGACCGCCCGTGGGTGGTAACGCTCTCCGGTCGGTTGCGCGACGCAGGGTTTCGGGTGTTCTTCGACGAGTGGGAGGTGCTGCCCGGGGATGTGGTGACCCGCCGGCAGGAGCAGGGCATCCAAGCGGCTCGGGCGGGAGTGGTGGTGTGCAGTCCTGCCGCGGTGTCCTCGCCGCAGGTGATGGATCAGTATGCCGCGCTGTATTCGCAGACGGTGGAGAAGGGACGGCGGCTGATTCCGGTGCTGCACGAGGACGTCGGGATGCCGCCTTTTCTGGACATTCGCCGGTGTGTGGACTTTCGGCACGCCGAAGGCGATGTCTACCAGACACGGGTGGCTCAGTTGATCGCCGCTTTGGGTGAGGCGCAGCCGACGCTAGAGGTCGTTTCCGCCCTGCCGCCGGGTGGCCGGGTCCGACCCGAAGGGGCGCGGCGCGCCAGGCTGACGGTGGCGATGTCGGGTGTGGAGGTGGTCGACCGGGACGAGGGTCGGCGCACGACCGGTATCCCGCGGGCGGAGGTGGCGCGGCGTATACCGGCGCGTCTGCAGGACGTGCATCGGATCGGTCACCGCCGGGATGGCGACCTGGTGCGGCGCGGCTCCGACGCGGCGACGGCCGATCAGTTGTCGCCGGCGTTGCGCGAGGCCGGTGTAATGCTCGGCGAGGCGTTCATCCCTGACCCGGTCGGTGCCGCGTTGACCGGGTTGATCGGCGACGCGCGCCGGCACGGCGCCGGTCTGCGTCTAGCGGTATGCGCCGGGGACGACTTGGTGGACTGGCCGTGGGAGGCGTTGATCCCGCCCGGTGCGGATCGTGCGCTGGCGTTGACCGAGTCGGTGGAGGTGTTCCGGGGCGTCGATGTCGAGGACACCGTTCCGGGAGTTGTCATCCCGGGACCGCTGCGGATCCTGGTGGTGCTGGCCAGCCCGGAGGGTGAGGACGGCGGGCCGCTGCTGGACGTGGAGCATGAGCTGGCCACGGTGCTCGACGCGGTCGATCCTGCCCGAAAGCGTACGGCTGCCCACGTCCAGGTCCTGAACCTGGGTACCCTGGCCGCGCTCCGAGACGCGCTTAAGGCCCAACGGTTCCACGTGCTGCATGTCTGTTGTCACGCCCGTCCGGGTCGGTTGCTGTTGGAGGACGAGCGAGGGCTGCCGCACGAGGTCACCGCGCAGGAGTTGGTCGCGGCGATCCCGGAGAATCGGCGCCCGGCCGCGGTCGTGCTGGCTGGCTGCTCGACGGCCCTGTCGGTCCAGGCGGCGCCGCAGGACAGCGCGGACGCGTTGCCCGGCCTGGCGCGGCAGCTACTGGCGGCAGGCGTGCCGCAGGTGGTCGCGATGACCGCGGCGGTGACCGACCGGTACGCGGCGCTGTTCGCCGCAGCCCTGTACCGGGAACTCGCAGTGGCGGCCGAGCCGATGGTGGTCGACGCGGTCGCCCACGCCCGGCGGCAGATCGAGGCCGACCGGCGGGCCCTGCCGCAGGACGCGCCAGTCCGCCGGCTGGTGGAGTGGGCGACCCCGTGGTGTTCGCGCGCGGTGAGCCGCAGCCGCTGTATGACCCGGCCGCCCCGCCCGGCCCGGTCACCGAGGCACCGGAGCCGGTACTGCCGGCCGGCGTTCCGCTGCGCCCGGTCGGGGACTTCGTCGGCCGCCGCGCCGAGCTGCGCACCCTGGTCGCGGCGCTGCGCCACCGCGCCCGCGCCGGCGCGGTGATCCACGGCATCGGCGGCGTCGGGAAATCCAGCCTGGCCGCCGAGCTGCTCCGGCTGCTCGGTCAGGACATCGGAATCGTGGTGCCGGTGGTCGGCGCCACCGGAGCCGACGCAATCCTGGCCGCGTTCGGTCAGGCCCTGTTCACCCGGGCCATCGCCGAGGGCCTGCCGGAGCGCCACCCGTGGCGGCAACTCTCCGGCTACTTGCGGATGCCGGGCGAACCGTGGCAGGAGCGGCTGACGGCGGCGTTCCAGGTGTTGGCTCAGCAACCGGTCACGCTGCTGATCGACAACTTCGAAACCAACCTGGACGAGCAGACCAGCGGGCCGGCGCTGATCCGCGACGACATCCTCGCCGAGTTCCTCGCGGCCTGGGCCGTCCATCAAGGCCCCCACCGGCTGCTGGTCACCAGCCGCTACCCGTTCGAGTTACCGGGCAACGCCCGTCGGCGGCTCGTCCACCACCATCTCGGCCCGCTGTCGTTGGCCGAGACCCGCAAACTGATCTGGCGGCTACCCGGCCTCGACGCGCTCACGCCCGAACAGCAGCGGCGGGCCTGCACCGACGTCGGCGGCCACCCCCGCACCCTGGAGTACCTCGATGCGCTCCTGCGCAAAGGGCAAGCCCGCTTCGACGACGTCACCGACCGCCTGGAACAGCTACTCGCCGACCGGGGCATCACCGCCCCGGACCGCTGGCTCGACGACCTCCACACCGCCCGCGACGGTGACGACACCGAACAAAACCATCTGGTCGGTCGGGCCCTGGCCGAAGCGGTGACCTTGACCGTCAACGACAGCCTCCTGGACCGGCTGCTCGGACTACTCGACCCCGCGGCACGCACACTGCTAATCGGCGCCGCCGTATATCGGCAGCCCATCGACCAGCTAGGCCTGGCCTGGCAAATCCACCCACCCGCCCCCAACCCGACCGACCCGGAACGCGACCAGCGGCTAACCGAACTGACGCACAAGCTCGACGAGGCCAACACCGCCGGGCAACCCGTCGATGACTGGACCCAGCTCGGCTACACCACCGAACAGGTCACTCAACTGCGGACCGACATCACCGAGATGGGCCGACCACCGCTGAGCGACACCACCGTCGACGCGGTATCGCTGGCCACCTTGGACACGCTCGGACTCCTCGTCCCGATCGTCCGACCCGACGACAACAGGCCACAGTACGTCCTGCACCGGTGGACCGCCGCCGCGTTGGCCCGCCTGCACCCCGACGCCACCACGAGCGCACACCACCGCGCCGCCGCCTACTACACCTGGCGGGTTCAACACCAGGCACAGGACAAACTCGCCGAGCTGTACGACCAGATCGAAGCTCGATACCACCACTACGCCGCCGCAAACCTGACGGCGGCGGTGTCACTCAGCTATGAGATCCGAGACCAGCTGCACACCTGGGCCGCATGGGACTGGGAAACCAGCATCTGCCACGAAACCCTCACCTGGCTGCCCCCCAACACATACGACACCGCCGCGTTCACCCACCAGCTCGGGATTCTCGCTCAGGCTCGGGGTGACTACGCCGAGGCCGAACGCCGCTACCAGCAATCCCTCACCATCGGCGAGGAGCTGGGCGACCGCGCCGGCATGGCCAGCAGCTACCACCAGCTCGGCAACCTCGCCTACCTCCAAGGTGACTACGCCGAGGCCGAACGCCGCTACCAGCAATCCCTCACCGTCAACCAGGAGCTGGGCAACCGGGCCGGCATGGCCGGCAGCTACCACCAGCTCGGGATCCTCGCCTACCTCCAAGGTGACTACGCCGAGGCCGAACGCCGCTACCAGCAATCCCTCACCGTCAACCAGGAGCTGGGCAACCGGGCCGGCATGGCCGGCAGCTACCACCAGCTCGGGATCCTCGCCTACCTCCAAGGTGACTACGCCGAGGCCGAACGCCGCTACCAGCAATCCCTCACCATCGGCGAGCAGCTGGGCAACCGGGCCGGCATGGCCACCAGCTACGGTCAGCTCGGGATCCTCGCCCAGGACCGGGGTGACTACGCCGAGGCCGAACGCCGCTACCAGCAATCCCTGACCATCGACGAGGAGCTGGGCAACCGGGCCGGCATGGCCACCAGCTACCACCAGCTGGGCATGATCGCCCAGGACCGGGGTGACTACGCCGAGGCCGAACGCCGCTACCAGCAATCCCTCACCATCGGCGAGCAGCTGGGCAACCGGGCCGGCATGGCCGGCAGCTACCACCAGCTCGGGATCCTCGCCTACCTCCAAGGTGACTACGCCGAGGCCGAACGCCGCTACCAGCAATCCCTGACCATCAACCAGGAGCTGGGCAACCGGGCCGGCATGGCCATCTCGATCAGCCAGCTGGGAACCCTGCGTACCGAAACGGGTGACTTCGCCGAGGCAGTGACCCTCCACTGCCAGGCCCTCGTGATACGGCTCGGAATCGGCCTTCCCCAAGCCGGTTTCGATATCGCCCGACTCCGTGACCTCCGCGCGAAACTCTGCGAACACCGATTTTCCGACGCAGTCACCGCCATCCTCGACGAACAATCGTCGCAGGCACTGACCGCTCTACTCGACCAAACAGAAAGACCAGAACAAGAAGACGGCACATAGACATAGACACTCACTCGGCGAGGCAGAAACCCCAGAAGCCGCGCAGCCTACGCACTGATCTGCCGCTGATCGCGCGCCCGGTCCGACGGATGAGAAGATCATTGGCATGCCGCTCCTGCCGCAGCCCAACGACCTGACATCGCTGATCCTGCGCACTGATTTCACCGACGACAGGGCCTGGAGCGAAATCCAAAGGGCTGTCGGAGCCGACGGCGCAACCTACGCCAGCGACCCCCTCTACTCCGATGTAACCGTGCAGACTCTGGTCGCTGCGGACGCCGCCGCCGCCGACGATGACAAGCTCGCCTACCTGTTCGTTGCCGATGCCATCAGCATGGCCGACATCGAGCACTCGCTCCTCGCCGTGGACCTGTACGCCGAACCCGGACGGACGTTCCGCGTGCCGGCGCAGTGGTACGCCGACGTGTCGGCCAATCTGAGCATCGCGAATATGGACTTCGACGAGTTCGCCGACGCCACGGACGAGTCCGGTACCTACCGCGGCTTCGAGGACGCATAGCCCACAACCATGATCAGACGCGCTGTCATGCCGCCGACCGGGCGCTACCCGGTGTGACGAAGATCGTGGATGCCCTGCGTCCGGTCGTGCCGATGAGCGCTCGTGTGTGTTACGAGCTATCGCCTGGCCCGTTGCCCGTGGGGGCCGCCCTCAACTGTTGACGGCGTCTGCGATCCGCAGGGCGGCTTGGGCTGGCGTGAGGTGTGTGGTGTCGATGACCTCGGCCTCATTGTGCAGCCAGATGCGGGCCTCCTCGGTGTAGGACTCGAGGTACTTGAGACGGAATGGGGAGGGGCCAAGAAGAGTGTCCCCCTCGATGCGCCTGCGGAGGGTGTGCTGGTCGGCGTGGAGGACGAAATGCCGTACCGGGATGGCATGGTGGGCGAGGCCCGTGTTGATCTCGCGCCAGTACTGCTCGACTAGGACGGTCATGGGCATCACCAGTGTGCCGCCGGTGTAGTCGAGTATGCGGCGGGCGGTTTCGACGACGAGCTGCCGCCACGGCGGCCAGTGCTGGAAGTTGTCCGTCTCGGGTAGCCCCGGTGTGATGTCCATCAGTGTCTCGCCGACCTTTTCGGCGTCGAACACCCGTGAATCCGGGATCAGCTGCTGCACGAGTGCACTGGTGGTCGTCTTGCCTGCGCCGTGAGTGCCGTTGAGCCATACGATCACAGGACCCGACCCTAGCGGTGCGTTTGGTCGATGCCGCTGATGGTGCGTCGAGGAGATTCGGACTTGTGGGGACCGTACGGCGCGTCCACGATGGCGATGTGATCATCGACGGCTTGCCGGTCCCGTCTGTGCTCCTCCGTGCGGTGCGGCAAGGTCGGTGGGTAGCTCCAGACCGCTCGTCCTCGATGTACCGCGAAGTCTTCGGCGATGACGCGGTAGTCCCACAGTTCCTCCCCCTGAGTCGGATGACGGCCAACAGGCGCTGGCTCGACGACATGCCGGAGGACTATCGCGGGTTCTATCTCGGTCAGCCGGACCGGCAGCGCCCGCCTGGCGACGTGGATCCTGACCAGTCTCTGCTGATCGGTGACCTCGGCCCCGACCAGCCGTTCGCGTTGGACTACAGACCTTCCTTGGCCGGCCCGTCAGTGATCTACCTCAGCACAACGGCGGACTGGATCGAGGTTGCGCCCAACATCGAGACGCTGATCGAACGCCTCGGGATCTGACCGCGCGAGGGGACTCACGCACTCTTCTGGCCGCCGACCGGGCGTCACAGCGCGTGACGGAGGAACGGCGGCGACAGGCGCGTCCGTGCCGATGAGCGTGCGTTGCGCCGAGGCAGGGGTGGTGCTGGCCGCGCGGCGAAGCGAGCTTTTACACGAGGCTGGGCTTGACCGCGATCCATTCGCTCAGTTGGTCGGCGAGCCGTTCATCCTGGACGTCGTCCAGATGCCATTGAGCAGCATTGACCAGGTTTTTCGCATGGCGGGATAGGCGTATCTGGGTTTGGTCGAGTCCGTGCAGGTCTCGGCGGGCGTCGAGCATGGGCACCTGATGTCGACCAACCGGGATGGCGTCAAGGCAGGCTCGGACGATGTCATCAGCGGAGGGCAGCAGACCCGGCAGCTCGGCTCCCGCGCGACGTCGAGGGACGCCAAGCGGTGCACGTGCACGGTGAAGCCCGTCGCATGCCAGGGATCGGATCCGGACCGACGCGCCCAGAAGAACTCCACCAGGCCGTAGTCGCGCCGCATAACCGCGCGGCCGCGGTCCTCCACGAAGTCAGTACCGATCGCGTGAGCTACGCCGTCCGGCGAGTCGATCAGGCCCACTCCGAGCACCGCGCCACTGACGACCACGTCCACGAAAAAGTCCAGATCAGCCACGCTGCAAGCGTGAACAAGCAACCGCCGCGACGCAAACACCAAACGGCCACCCAACGACCGATCTCCGGCCCGTCGCGCATGCGCATCCGCACATGCCGCGACCGGAGTGTCGGGCGGGTAGCGCGGGGCGTACGTTGCGTATCCGGCTTATCGCGCGGCTACCGGCCGGTGTTGGGCTATCCCGGTGGTGATAATTCCTTGGTGGGTCCGCTCTCCGATCTTGACGGCGTGCCGTGGGCTTCGCTGCACGGTACGCACGGCCCGGCAGACCGTATCCCGGCGCACCTGGCGGCGCTTCGCTCACCGGATCCGACCGTGGCCGGCGAGGCGCTGACCCGGCTGCGGGACGCTGTCGTCCATCAAGGAACCCGTTGGCAGGTCAGCGCTCACGTGGTGCGTTTCCTCGTTCTCTTGATCAACGACCCAGGCACGCCAGCCCGGCCTGCCCTGACGAGGTTGCTTCGAGACGTAGGTCTGGGTGCCTACACCGATCACGATCTGCCGTTCGGTCCGAAGGCCGCCTTCGATGGGCCGGCGGTGACACGCCGGCAGGAGGACATGGTCATCGCGCTCGTCTACTACCGCGACGAGGGCTTCACCGAGGAGGCGATGGACATCGCCGACTCGTGCGCCGCGAAGTGGGCCGCCGACGCGTACCGGGCTGTGGCGGCACACGTGGACGCCTACCGTCATTGGCTCGGCGACGATCCGCTGGTCGCGTCCCAGGCCGCCGAGCTGCTGGCGTGGTTCCCGGCGGATGAGCCGACGATCGCCGCGCTGCTGTCGGCCGACGGCGACGACGCCGTCCGGGCGAGCGCGAACCTCGCCCTGGCACACCTGCCGGTGTCGCCCTGCGCGATCGCGGCCCGGATGACGGACCTGCTCGGTCACGACTCGTTCGTCGTGCGGGTAACGGCTGCGGTGGCGCTCGCGCGCAGGCTGGGTCAGGAACTACCCGATCCGGCGCTGAGCTTGCTCATCGATGCCAAGGATGCCGCAGCACTGCCTGACTTCCCGCTCGGCTGGCAGCACCGGGCCGCCCGTGGGTACGTCGCCTCGGCTCTACAACGTCTGGGGCTTGGTTGACCTCATTGCCCCGAGGTGTCTCCACCAACTCCCGCCAGGCACTCCTCGTTTCACCTCCCTGAAATGCCGCCGACCGGGCGTGTCTCTCAGTAGTTGGGCATCAGGCTGTGGGTGCTCACGCTAGCCGCGTTACACGACGCGGACGTGTAACGCCGTGGCGTCCGGTTCCGCGGCGAACCGCGCAGCGAAGTCGTCCTGCAACGAGAACAGCTCGGCCATGGGCACCGGCCGCCGGGTGGTGCCAGCGAGGTTCTGGTGCGCTTCGCGCGACCACAGAAACGGGTAGACCGTTATGCCGTGCGACAAGGGCAACCCGCGTGTCTCCTCTTGCCAGCCTGGCCAGCGCAGGGACTCGTAGAACTGGCTGGTACCACCCTCGGCGATCCACGACAGCCAAGCACCGTGACCAGCGCTGAGGGACTCCCACTCCAACGTGTCCGGCCCGAAGTAGCACACCTCGCCGGGCTCCCCGGGGCGGCCGATGGTCGCCGGATCGGGGCCGTTGACCTCGAATCGTCCGCCGAGCACGTCGTAACCGACCACCAGCGCCGCGGGCGCCTGCTCATCGCCCGGCAGGACGTTCACCTCCGCCAGCGAGGGCAGACCGCGCTCGCCACCGCCGCCGAGCACACGCAGCCAGCCGTTGTTGACCAGCAGACCACCGGTGTGCAATGCCAGCGCGCCCAGCCGTGACCGCGTGCCTGGAAGCGGTACAGGCTGTCATGCCCGACGGCTGCAGAGACCGGCAAGATGTTGATCTGCGGATTCGACAGCAGTTCCATCTCGAGCGCTGGCCACGCCGGATCGGATGTAGCCTTCAGCTCCTCTACGTTGCGCATCCGATCATCATGCCCCGGCCGCTGCACGTCGGCGAAGTGTGTCCCGCTGACCCGCTGATCCCGGTCGAGCAGCCTGACTGCCACCAGGTGGAGTTGGTTTGTGGGTCGTGCGAGGCGCGCTCATCTGGCCTCTGTGCGAGGGGACGGGCGACCATGCCACCGACCGTCCGTTACGCAGCGTCACGACAACCGGGTCACGCCGACGCCCGGTCGTGCCGATGAGCGGATGTTCATACTTGCTTCTCGGTTGCGGCGGTGAACTGGATGGTCCGGTTGCTGACCAGTTCGGGGCAGCGGACAGGAAGGTCGTGGCCGGCTTCTGGGATGGTTTCGGCGTGTGCGTTGGGGATCTGGGCCCGGATCTGGGCGGCCACGGCTTGGGCGTCGTACATCTGGCTTCTTCCGCCGAGCAGCGCCAGGGTCGGAGCAGTTATCCGGCGTAGCTCCTCGTCGGTGATTTCGGGCGGCGCGATGTGGCGGCGGCGGAAGCCAGTGCTGGCCCGTAGTAGTCGGACGAGGTCGTCGTCGAGCAAGGAGGAGTTGTGTAGCGCCCGTGCCGCGAGACGGCGAATCGGCGTGGGGCTGAAAGCGGCGAGTCCGCCCATCATGATCCAGGCGAGGAAACGGCCGTTGAGCCGGCCGAAGCCGGCGGGGTCGAGGAGGGTGATCGTGTCGGCGTGGCCGGGCAGGTGCAGGTTGTACTGCAAGGCGACCCAGCCGCCGTGGGACATGCCGACCAGATGGACGCGTTCAACGTCCAGGGCGGTGAGGGTCTCATGCAGCCAGTTGGCCCAGTCGCGCCCGTCGTGTAGTGGTCTCTCCTGCACCGAACATCCGGGTTCACCGACCGGATCGAGAACGATCACTTGCCGCGTCGCGGCGAACGGACGCATGTAGCGATGCCAGGACAACGCGTTGCCGCCGGCTCCCGACAGCAGCACGAACGGGACGCCTTCACTGCCGATCCGGTACGCCCTGGTAGAGCCGAAACTGGTCGCCACGTCTGTCACGGTCGCCTCCGCTGGCCACCGCCGCCGACGCATGCCCTCGTACGCCCGCGCGAACCGCGCCTGAGCCTTGTCGCTGGTGAAGGTGCTGATTCCGGCAGCTGGCATGCTGTCACCACCTCGCTCGACTTTCTTGATACAAGCGTATCATGAAAGCCATCGACTACTATCCCGGAACGGATCGCCGTGCCCAAACGTGTGGACCACGAGATACGCCGCCGGCAGATCGGGGAGGCGCTGTTGCGCATCGCCAGCGCCCGTGGCCTGCAGTCCGCCAGCCTGCGTGAAGTGGCCGCCGAAGCCGGCGTCTCTCTCCGCCTGGTGCAGTACTACTTCCACACCAAGGAAGAGCTGCTACTCACCGCCTTGGCCTATCTCGGCGAACGGTTGGCCACCCGGGTGGAGAGCCACATCCGTGCCCTGGGACCGGTGACCCCCCGCAACGTCGTCTACGGCACACTCACCGCGATCCTGCCCACCGACGCCGAGAGCCTCGACCTGGCGAGGGCCTACACCGGCTACTACACCTTGGTTTTCACCGACCCTGACCTCGCTACCCGGCACGGCGCCGCCTACCCGGACAAGGTCGAACGACTGCTCGCCGGGCAACTGACCGCCGCGCAGCAGGCCGACCAGATCGACACCACGCTGAACCCGGCGACGACCGCCGCCGGACTCCTCGCTCTCACCAACGGCCTCGGCTCAAGCGTGCTCGGCGGGCAACGAGACGGTGCAGCCGCACTGCGTATTCTCACCGATCACATCGATCGGCTGTTCAAGCACGGACCAAACCGGCCGTAACACAAGACTCAAGCGCGACCTCAGCAGCCCACAGACCGATGGGTTGCTCACCAACGACACCCACTCATGCCGTGGTGGTGCGCGCGAGCGGCGAGCAGGAGTCGACCCCGCGTACGCTGCCGTGGTGCAGATCGACTTGGTTGCCCTGATTGTCGATGACTACGACTCGGCGATCGCGTTCTTCAGCGACGTACTCGGCTTCGACCTCGTCGAGGACTCCCCATCGCTGACCAATGACGGGCGACCCAAGCGGTAGGTCGTCGTGCGGCCCCCGGGTGCCCAGACCGGGATTCCGCTCGCGCGCGCCGACGGAGAACACCAGCGTGCCGCTGTCGGTAACCAGGTAGCCGGCCGGGTCGGGTTCTTCTTCCGTGTCGACGACTTCGACGCCGCTTACCGACGGATGACCGGGGCCGGTGTCACCTTCGTCCGGGAACCACGGACCGAGCCCTATGGCCGGGTCGCGGTCTTCCTCGACATCGCCGGCAACCGGTGGGACCTCCTCGGCGCCACCTGACATCACCGCACTTGCCAGCCAAACCGCCAAGATCACACATCCTGATCTGCCGCGTACCGCGTGTCACGCAACGTCACAGTCGGCCGATCACGACGATGCTCGGTAGCCGATGAGCGGGCGGATCGAGGTGCCGGTCGCATGAGTCGTGACAGCATCGGGAGCGTGGTCGAGGCTTACGACTGCAAGCATTTCTCCATCGGCCTACCGGCGGCAGACGAGGACCAGTCCCTGACCGCCTTGTTCAGGCATGTGGCGAGCACGCTGGCTCAAGACGAGCCCATCAGCATGGACGATGTACTCGCAATCGGCTTCGAGACCGAGTTGGGCGACGATGCCAAGTACCGAGGGTTCTTCACCATCGTCTTCCGCCGCGACGATGCGTCTCCGTCTCCCTGACATGCCGCTCCGAGTGTGGTGGCCGGCGGACGGGGCGATCGGGTCGGTCAGCTCACGCGGGGCCGTCGAGATAGCCGACGTCGGTAGAACCCGACGCGACACGGACGCGATACCCCCAGTGCCGCAAGACCTGGGCGATCTTCGCGGCGCCGGTCGGGTTGGCCGAGTGGACGTTGATGACGCCGACGTCAAAGGGACGGTTGTCGAAGGCGGCCCGCTCCAGGACCTCCACGACCGGCCAGATCGTGTCGTCCCCACCGAGATCGTGGTCCAGCCACAGCTCGTCCAAGCGCCGGTCCCGGTACCGATTGAGAAGTTCAACCCCGGCGGCGCTGGTACGGGCCACCTGGGCACCACGGCCATCCACGAACGAACGAAGGTCATCGACCAGGACAATCGTTCGGCGGGCATCCACGCGACGATGATGCCTGACAGCATCGTGATGCGACATCCGGATTTGCCGCACCGGGCGCGTGGGTAGCCGCGCTACCCATCGCAGACGGTAGCGCTGGCCTTGACCGTCGCTGTTGCCTCCGCACCTCGATCCCGATCAGGTCCCAGTTCGCCGCCGCCGGGGCGGTTTTCGGGTGAGATCCGTGGCAGGGTAGGGCCGTATGCGACGTTTTCGATCCTGGGACGGTACGGAACTGGCGTACCGGCTGGTTGGTTCCGGGCCGCCCTTGGTGTGCATCCCCGGTGGTCCCGGTCAGGCCGTCGAGTACCTTGGTGAGTTGGGCGGTCTCAGCGATCATCGGACGTTGGTCCTTCTGGACAATCGCGGCACGGGCGCGTCGTCGGTCCCCGAGGATCCCGAGACGTACCGGGTCGACCGGCTCGTCCAGGACGTTGAGGCCCTGCGCGACCACCTTCAGCTGGACCGCTTCGACCTGTTCGGGCATTCGGCCAGTGGTGGGATCTGCCTGGGGTACGCGGTCGAGTACCCGCACCGCCTCGATCACGTTGTGCTGGTAGCTCCGTCGCTGCGGGTCGTCGGCATTCCATCCGACCGTGGTGTGGACGAGGTGTTGGCCCGGCGGGTGCACGAGCCCTGGTACGCCGAAGCGGTCGCCGCGCTGCATGCCGTGGCCGCGTCACCGCAGGAGCTGGAGCGGTACCGGTGGCTGTCGACGCCGCTACTGTACGGGCGCTGGAATGCTGCGGCCCACGCACAGGCGCGCGCCGAACCCGCGCAGTTCGCCCAGCCGGCCACGGACGGCTTCTACGCCAACTTCGAACCGGACCCCGCGATACCGAAGAGGCTTGCGGCGCTCGAAGTGCCGGTGCTGCTGGTCGCCGGTGAGTACGACATCTGGCCAACCTGCCGGGCCGTCCGCGAGTTGGCTGCCGGTATCCCCCATGCCGAGGTGGCGGAACTGCCGCGTATCGGGCACTTTCCCTGGGTGGACGACCCGAGCATGTTCGCAGCCACCGTGGAAGGGTTCCTCGCGGGCCACCCGGCGCCACCCACCCCCTGAGGTGGCCCGGGTGCCGTGACGCGATCAGGCTGGTGATGGCGTACGTGGCGGAAGACCAGCGCCCCGACAGTCGGGTTGACTCGGCGGCGGATCCGCACGGCTTGCGCCGGTTGCGGAAAGGCTTCAGCAAGGTGACGGAGTTGCTTGATCACCTGCACGCTCATGCCGCGATCTGATCGCTACGCCGAGTTATCTGGCTCAGAGCGTGTTTGAGATGGGGTTGTCAGGTCCGGTTGAAGGTGCGGCGGGCTTGTCGTTGTGCCGGTTGGCCGCGGGTGATGCGGCGGGTCATGCCGGCGATGGCGGCCCAGCGGATGAGGGCTGCGGAGACGGCGGGGTGGCGTTCGTAGTCGCGGGCCAGGCGGCGGCAGGCGTTGAGCCAGGCCAGGGTGCGTTCGGCGACCCAGCGGCGAGGGTGCACGGCGAAGCCGCGTTGGTCGGCGGGTTTGCGGACGATCTCCAGGGTGGTGCGCAGGGTGTCGCGGGTCCAGTCGACCAGCCGTCCGGTGAAGCCCTGGTCGGCGTAGACATGCCGGATCGGGGTGAGCATGTAGGCGCTGAGCAGGGCGGTCTTCGCGCCGTCGCGGTCCTGCCAACTCGCCGCGAGGACAGTGACGGCGACCAGCAGGCCGAGGGTGTCGGTGACGATGAACCGCTTACGGCCGTTGACCTTCTTCCCGGCGTCGTAGCCCCGACTGTCCCGACCGACGGTGTCGGCGCCCTTCACACTCTGGGAGTCGATGACCCCCGCCGACGGCTCCGGCTGACGGCCCTGCTGCACCCGCGCCCTGACCCGCAGCGTAGCCAGGAGCTTCTCCGTCACGCTGGTCTCTTCCCACCGGGTGAAGTACCAGTACACCGTCTGCCACGGCGGCAGATCCGCCGGCAGGTACCGCCACGGACACCCCGACCGCACCACGTACAGGATGGCGTTGACGATCTCCCGCCGTAGGTGCTTCTCCCGCCGGCCATCCGTGTTCGGCTCCGGCAACAGCGGCTCAACCAGCGACCACTGGGCATCAGTCAGATCGGAGGGGTAGCCACGGCGCGCAGACACCGCGTCACCCTGCCCGCCCCAACGGTGCATGTCACGCCGCCACACCGTCCACAACAGACCTTCTCAAACACGGGGCTGTCTCGCTAACGGCTGTGTCTCACATTCGGTGGTGACTGAGGGTGGTCGATGTCGTTGAGGTCATGTGTGCAAGATCGTTGATCTTACGAAGATGGTGTTCTCGGGGCTGTCCCCGTTGGTGATCGATGAGGTCATGGACGAGGGCGAGCGGATCCTGGTGCGGGCTCGGACGCCTGCAGGGACGGCGGCCTGTCCGGGCTGTGAGGCGGTGACGGGTCGGGTGCACGGGTATCACCAGCGGACTCTGGCGGATGTGCCGGTCGATGCCCGGCCGGTAGTGGTGCGGGTACGCGTACGCCGTCTGGTGTGCCCGACGCAGGGCTGCCGTCGCACGTTCCGCGAACAGCTTCCGGGTGTTCTGGAGCGTTACCAGCGTCGCACGTCCCGGTTGATCTCCCAGGTCGCTGCGGTGGTGCGCCATCTGGCTGGCCGGGGCGGTGCTCGCCTGTTGTCGGTCCTGGCGATGGTCGTCATGTCCCGTCACACCACCCTGCGGGCGCTGCTACGCGTTCCGCTGCCCGAACGGCGGGTTCCCCGCGTGCTCGGGGTCGACGACTTCGCGTTGTGCCGCCGTCGCCGTTACGCCACCGTCCTGATCGACGCGGTCACCCGTGAACGCATCGAGGTGCTGCCCGACCGCAAGGCCCACACGTTGGAGAAGTGGCTGTGTGAGCATCCCGGTGTCGAGGTGGTGTGCCGGGACTCCTCGGGCGCATACGAAAGGACTGGCTTCTCGCTCGTCAATCCGCAGGTAGGCCGAGCGTCTACCCGCTCAGCCCACCTCGGGTGCCGATCTACCTTGCCGAGCCAGGTTCCGAGCCTGCGGTAGCAGCCTCTCCCGTCGGCGCGCTGCCATCGACCCCCGGGTGGGTCGACCTACACGAACCCGACGAGCCGCTCGATCACCGGGAGCATTCGCGGAGCCGGTCTTGCGGACCAGCATGTACCCGTACGGGGGCTCTGCCTCTTCCGGTGGGGCGCTGCCCTGGAAAACAGGGCGAAACCGGCGGCGGTCAAGCGGTCCTCCATCTCCCGGGCCGAGAGCCAGTACCGATCGACGTCGATGCCAAGACTGCCGAGGCGGCTACCGGGCAGGGCCCCGGCAGAGTCGTCATGTGATGCCGAGTAGTGCCAGTACGCGGCTACGACCAGCAGCGGTAGCCGGATGGCGGCGCTTGGACCACCGATGGACGCGCGTCCGGCGCGACTTCCGATAACAGTTTGGTCACGTCCGTCCACGCGGGCGGCGGTCACTCTCTGCTGTGTTCCCTGCACATCCAGCGTTTACCTCTACACAGGCTCATATCGACTATCGTTTTTCATCCGTACGAAACTGCTAGCATCGGCGAACAATTAGAGCATCGATGTCGATGCTGAGGTCAGTCGAAAGGTGGATATGACTACTGCAACAGTACGAGCGAAAAGGCGGATTGCGGGTGCCCTGACCGCCCTAACTACGGCAGCCCTTCTCATTGTTAGTCCAGCCAGTCCGGCGAGCAGCGCAGAGCCCGCTTCTTCTGACGTGCCGAAGGGCTGGATCCTGGTAGAGCAGCAGGACGGTGGCCGGGTCCTGAAAAGTGACCCCAACTTCCGTAATAGCCACGAGCGGTTAATGAAAATGCCGGAGCGCAGAGATATGCGCGTGGCAGACATTTGTACGTACGACTGCGAACTCTGGGACCACAGGTTTCGAGACATCGACCCACCCGGCATTGCACGCGGATCCATCCAGGTGAGCTCCCAATCCTGGGCCTACATCGGCAGGTTTGTCGGATCCGGCGCCCCCTGCAAGGTCGAATACAACTCGAACACGTCGATGGCAAGCTATTACGACGATTACTCAATCTATGGAGACCCGGATTCCGTCACCCACACCGATATCTGGAAAACCGACTATCTAGGTTTCGGAATGTCCATTAGCTATCCGCCCGCAGGTTCCGTTTCGCCGAACTCCGGCACCCTTGAATGGAGCACTACTGTAAATGGAACCTGGCAGACCTTCCATGACTGGGACCGCGTAATAATGGATGCAGGTTGCGGGGTTAGCAGGCTCACGGGCGTCAACTTTGGGACGACGGGTTCGTTTCAGTGGGGCAGTCAGTTCTATGCAATATCTAGCAACTCTGGTCATTTCGTCCCCTAATTGAACGCTGGTTGGGGGCGGCGAAAGCGGTTGCCCCCAACCAGGCCGTCCAGCTAAAAATACCGGCAGGTGGACAGGATCGTGGTCCCGAACAGGAAGCCCCAACATGTACTTGTGTTCTTGTTGTGCACACTTTTAATGTTATGCGGCTGCACGTCTTCTACTGTAGAGGACTCGGGTGAGGGTATCCCCAAGCCGGAGTCGCCGATACTAAGCGATGACAGCCTGAGAGCAATACTGTTAGATTCGTGGGTGTCAGACGGCCAGTCGGGATACTTCATTGATGGTGCATGGGACGAGGCGTCCAGCCCATTTTCGATTTACGATACGTGGTGGAACATCGTAGAGTTGGAGCGTCGGGGCGGTAGCCTCTCGTCGCTGCAAGCAGGTAGCGTTGAGCGCTGGATCGTATCTGCGGCCGCTGGCCAAAAGAGAGCAAGCGAGCTCCCGCCGATTGCGCAAATATCTTACGCTGTGAAGATATCAGAAAAGATTGGCATTGAGATTGATCCGGTTCGAATCGAACAGGGGCTCCGTTCGCTCTACCGAGACGGGATGTACGCTGCAAGCAAAGACTCTGAAGCCAATTGGGGGAGCACATCACTTGCAGTGGAGGTGCTAGCCACAGTCGATCTTCCGGTGCCTCCAAGCGTCGTCGATAATATTCGTATGGTAATTGAGCAGCCCGTTGTGGACCGGAAGTCTGCCGTCAGCGTATTGCTTCCCGCTCTTGAGGCAGCGGTAGCCTTAGGGCCGGACATGTTGTCGGCGAGGATTGAAGAGGAGCGACTTTCGCAGATCGATGGCGTTCTTGGGCGGCACAGAGACCCCGCCTGGCTGGGCGCGAAAGCAGCCCTCAGTCGAATAGCAAAGAACCTTCATGGCGAGATTCGTCCCTTATCAGACGAAGATTGCACGGAGATCATAAATCCTGCTGGATTCGTCCAGTTCGAGCCTGGTCGGCCCTCAGATGCACAGCTGAACTTCTACGCTGCATCGCTCGGATGCAAGGTTAAGGGTGCTTCGACTCCACCACATTCTCCTGCTGGTTGGCCGAGCCCGACAGCTGTAGCTACTTCAATTCGAGCCACAATTGCCGGCCTGCGCCTCGCCGAAATGCTTGATCTCCCACTAGAAGGCTATCAGCGACTCGTCTCGAAGACATTCGACACCGAATGGCTACCGGCCTACCAAGCCCAGCCTAGGGAGCCTTCGTTCACATCTTCGCTCGCGGAAATGCGTTTACGTCTGCTGCTGTCGATCGTCGGCCACGGACGGCAGGCACTCATAGAAGCAGCCGTAGAAGGCCCTCCCTCGAGCTACAACGACGATGTGAGCAGGCTTGTGTTGGGACTGTCCAAGATGCACAGAAGCGAAGAGCCCGGGTTTCCCCTGGCCGAACCTGAGTCTGACGCTGAGCCGTCTTCGATATTCGGTGCGGCAATCGAGGAGATTCGCTTCCGAGCGGGCCTCAGTGAGGATTCGCATACGGTCGCATTGGAGGCGATAGAACGACTGCGCCTCCCTGACGGCACCTACCGGATGGGGCTCGGAGCGGAGTCAGCTGAAGCGTCTATGACGGCGAGCGCCCTGGCTCTATGGATTTCGGGAGTAAAGTGGGATCCTGAGACATGGGCGACGTTAGGCTTCTGCTCTCCGGCGGGCTGCCGTGAACTGTCGCTGGATACAAAGGCAGAGAAGAAATTGTCGCTGACGGTTCTGGCACTTTACCGATCGTGCCAGGTCCCCGGTTGTGGCGGGTTCTTCCCGCTCGTTATATAGGATGAGAGGACGTGTGAAAAGCCTCCATTTTTCGCATAACTCCAGGGAAGCACGGGTTGCGGCGATCATGACGGTGATCGCCGTTTGGTCCATGCTTTTGATGTCGGCCTGCGCCAAACGGCCGCCGTCTCCAGCCTGGATGGCACCTGCTGGTTACACCCAAGTGTCGCATGATCGCACGGCTACGGCAGACAACTTCCTCTGGATCGACGGACGCGCTGGATCGGGCTGCTGGCTTGTCGAGGCAAGGGAACTCGGTGGATCGGAAACTTTAGGTTCCGTCTCTGCGTGCTCATCAAAGAAAACTACATCTGCGGCATTAATCCTGGAATCGATCGTTGGTGTTGTCGCGGAAGATGCTGCTACATCGGTGTTAATGACACCTTCCGATGGCGGGAAGCCAGTAACAGCTGATGTTCACGATCAGGTCTTCCTAGCGCCGAAAGGTGCGATTGGCAAAGGCGACCGCCTGATTATCAATATAATGGGCTCTCAACTCGAGACGATAGCAAGCGTGGAGGTGAAAGTTACATGATGTTCTTCTTCGCTACAGATCTTAAAGGGCTAGGTTCAGCTGGGGCGAACGGCCAGGCCAGGGTCGGCCGGGGAGACGCTCGAGTGAGCGGGGACACTCCATCAAACCCGGGGCTTGACAGTCATTCAGTTCTCCTCCGTCGATGAACCTGGCTGGACCAGCCGGAGCCCTAATAGCAGCGCTCGAATCGCATCAAACCATCAGCCGTCCGTGATCCCAGCCCCTCGCCAGGGCCTCGATCTGTCGCAGGGCTTCACGCCCAAGCTGAACCCAGAGATTATCCCGGCAGGCGGCTCGAACCACGGCAGGCTAAGAGCGTGTTTGAGAAGGTCTGTTGTGGATGGTGTGGCGGCGTGACATCTGCTGTCGGGGTGGGCAGGGTGGGGCGGTGGTTGCACGTCGTGGTTACCCCTCGGACCTGACTGATGCCCAGTGGGCGTTGATCGAGCCGTTGTTGCCGGAGCCGAACACGGACGGTCGGCGGGAGAAGCATCCGCGGCGGGAGATCGTGAACGCGATCTTGTATGTGGTGCGGTCGGGGTGTCCGTGGCGCTATCTGCCGGCGGATCTGCCGCCGTGGCAGACGGTGTATTGGTAGTTCACCCGGTGGGAAGAAGCCGGCGTGACGGACAAGCTCCTGGCCGCACTGTGGGTCAAGGTGCGGGTGCAGCAAGGTCGTCAGCCGGACCCGTCGGCGGGGATCATCGACTCCCAGACGGTGAAGGGCGCGGACACCGTCGGTCGGGACAGTCGGGGCTACGACGCCGGGAAGAAGGTCAACGGCCGTAAGCGGTTCATCGTCACCGACACCCTGGGCCTGCTGGTCACCGTGACCGTCCTCGCCGCGTCGTGGCAGGACCGCGATGGCGCCAAGACCGCCCTGCTGGGCGCGTACATGATCAGCCCGATCCGGCATGTCTACGCCGACCAGGGCTTCGCCGGACGCCTGGTCGACTGGACCCGCGACACCCTGCGCACCACCATCGAGATCGTCCGTAAACCCGCTGACCAGCGCGGCTTCGCCGCCCACCCGCGTCGGTGGGTGGTCGAGCGGACCCTGGCCTGGCTCACCGCCTGCCGCCGCCTGGCCCGCGACTACGAACGCCACCCCACCGCCTCCGAAGCCATCATCCGCTGGGCCGCCATCGCCGCAATGAGCCGCCGCATCACCCGCGGCCAACCCGCCCGCCGGCAACCCCGCCGCACCTTCACCTGAACCTGATCAACCCCATCTCAAACACGCTCTCACTGAGCCCTTTTCATCCTGCGTAGCGGTTGGCGTCGACGTGGTGGAGAACGAGGATGGCCTGCACGATCGTGGTCGCTCGTCGTGGGCAGCAACGCAGCTTGGCCAGGACCTTCCAGGTCTTAAGCGTGGCGATCGCCCGTTCGCCGCGGGCGCGGATCTTCGCGTGGGCGCGGTTCACGGCCTTCTGCCGGCGTGACAGCTTGGGCCGGAAGCGGCGCCGCTTGAACGGCGTGTGCACGCTCCCGCCGGCTCCCTGATAGCCCTTGTCCGCGAAGGTCATCACATCAGAGCTGGTCAGCGCCTCGATGATGCCGTGGGTCCGGGCTGCGGTCAGGTCGTGGAACGAGCCGGGTAGTGCCGGCGAAGCCCAGACGAGGCGGCCAGCCGCGTCGGTGATGACCTGCACGTTCACGCCGTGGCGCTTATGTTTTCCGGAGTAGTACGGCCTCTGGTCGGCAACCCGGTCGATCGGAATCAGGGTGCCGTCCAGGATCGCGTACGCCAGCCGGCGGATCCGGTCCATGGCGGTGGCCAGGTCATCGGCGGTCGACGCGAGCAGGGCTACAGCTTCCTGCACGTACCGCCATGCGGTACTCACGCCGACGGCGAACCCGGCAGCCAGGCGGGTGTAGGTATCACCGTTGCGCAGGTGAGCCAGAGCGAGCAGTGCTTGCCGTCCCGCGTCGAGGCGTCGCCACCTGGATCGACGCTGGTTGCGGTGGCTGCGGATACGGTCAGCGAGGTGGTTCAGCGTCCGGCTGGACAACGAGATCGTGGACGGGTAAGACAGCACAGGCGAGGCTCCCGTGTTGGGGCATCGGGTTTTGGTCGATTTGCTGTCTTACCTGGAGCCTCGCCCTCATCGATCACCGGGCTACGCACACCGTCCCTGACCTGCAAGATCAGGTTGGAAAACGCTCACTGGTGAAGCGATGGGCGCCGACGGCGACGACGAGCGGCACGTCGTGCCGGTCGGCCAGCGCGGCGTACTTGCTCACCTTCTCCTCGACGGCGCGAGCAAGGCGGCTTGTGTCGACAGGCCCGGCGACGCCGCTGGGCGCCGCGAACTGGGCATAGAGGCCCTTCGCCGACGCGAGCGGACCGAACCTGTTGGCCATCACAAGAAAGGTGTAGCCGTGCGAGTGGATCCGGGCGATGCCCGGCGAGCCGAGAAGCCTTGAGCGCAGTTCACGAGCGATCTTCTTCGCAGTTCCGGAGTCGGGTGGCCGCAGCGCCACGTGGCGGCTTCCCTGCAGGATCAGAACTACCCCGACCGGGATCTCCGCGATGTGGCGCTCGAGCGCCTGCCACCCCCGGATGCGGCCGAACGTCTCCTTCGTCGGTTGGTCGGTGTGCACCTCGAGCAGGAACGCCACCTGGCCGTCGGGGGTGAGAGCGGTCCAGTCAGGAGTGAGTCCGTCGTGGTCCTGCTCGTAGACCGCGACGTAGCCGCCGGCCCGGATCGCGGCGCCGGCGGCGAGTTCGAAGGTGACCGGCCAGAAGTGTTCGTCCAGCCACAGGCGTCGGGCCAGCGCGTCGCCCTGCGCTGGCGGCAACGGGGCGAACTGTTCGTCATACCAGGTGCGCCAGTGGGCGAAGGCCGGGTCGACGGCGATGTCATAGGTCAACTGCCGCTGCTCCCGCCGGCGCTCGCCATGGGCGGCCTCGTGCGCGGCGACGAAGTCTGCTCCGAACCGGCCCTTCTTCACGGGTCAATTGTTGCTGGTGCAGGCAATCGCATTTGTGCCGTAGGGGGCCGACCGGGCTGAGTGAAACCCGGTAGTGGGTCCGGGTTAAGCGGTCGGATACTGGTCGCATGTTGTCGCAGCCGTTTCCCGCCGGGCTTGGCCCGGAGGACTTCTTGCGGCACATGGCGTCCCTGCGTGCTGAGATGCCGGCACGGGTACGTCACCAGCACGTCGTGTCGCAGGTGGTGTTGCGGCGCTTCGGCACCGCCGATCGCAACAACGGCTGCGAGCTGCGGGCGGTGGCTCTGGAGTTCGGCCGCTCAAAGCCCCGAGGCGTCAAGGGCTGCGGCGCGATCGATGACTTCGTTCCGACCGCGTCAGCGTCCGCCGAGCGACTCTGGCAGCAGGTCGAGAACCGGCTCGGCGACGCGATCGATGCGGCAGAGGCCGGGACGGTGTTCGGCAGCGCCGAGCACATGGACGTGATCAGGGACGCTGTCGCGTTGCACTTCATGCGCAGCGTGCACCTGCTGCTGGCGCACTACCGCGCCGCCGCGCAGGTATGGGATCTGCTGCGTCGGTCTGTTGTCACTCGTGCGGGTGATCTTCTCCGAGCGCATTTCTTGGACGTCACAGGTGTCCACGCTGCTGGCCCGTGGGCGCTGGGAGCCGCATTCGACGACCTCGCCCGGCAGCGGATCGACGAACTGCTCGACGGACTGAGCTTCCGTTCCCGGGTCGAGCAGAACGTCGCTCGGATGAGCGACTGGCTCACCACCGCGTCGCTGCAGCTGCTCTGGGCGCCGTCGCCGTTGTACATCAGTGATGCCCCCGTGGTCCTCGCGGCGGCTGGCCGCACCCGCCATGGGCTGGCCGGCGGCCTTGGCCTTGGCGGCACCGAAGAGATCCTCATGCCGTTGACGTCACGACTGGCGGTGCGGCTGTCCGCCGACGGCGCTGGATACGCCAACATCGACGACGCCGAGGTCGACCAGCTCAACGTGCTGCAGCTGGCGAACGCCTACCGGTATCTGTACGCAGCGCCGTCGGAGCCTGTGGACGCGTTCGTCGCTGCCAACCGCACGGCATGGACGCGACCGCCGCAGATCGACACTGCTAAGGACACGGTGCGACAACTGCTTCGCACCCTGCCCCGACTGTCCCGAATGGGACCGTAGGCTGCCGGCAGACATGGCGCATCGCCGCCTCCGACGGAGGCACGCCCGCCAGCCCAACCCGGCTGCGCCACCGGTGTAGCTGCACTGTCGGGGCCGACCACGCGGATTGTCGAAGGCGACCGCCGGCGCCCAATCGCCCTCGCCTGAGGGCTCGTAGACACGACATCGTGAAGGAGTCACGTGATGGGGTTCGGTGCCCAGGACGGCAGCGACGCGGGTGCGTTGTCGCCGAGGCAAGCCCGGATCGTCGCACAGCTCGCCCGCCTGGTGAGCCGCGGCGCGGCGGACTTCTTCCAGGACGCGTGCCGGATGTTGACCGAGACGCCGCCGCATCCCAGCGGCACGCACCTGATCAGCCACGCCCTGCGGGAAGTCGACAGCGCATTGCGGTACGTCCTGGAGGCGCACGCGGCACCGGAGAAGGCCGGCACCGTGGAGCCTGGCGAGTGCGAGGCATGCGGGCACGAAACAGGCGGGCATCTGCGCAGCGTCATGGCCGCGTGTCAGGCGCTCGAGCTACCCGAGGACCATCCGGTCGCGGTGTTCTGGCGGGAGCAGACCGTACGGTCGTCGTCGAACCTTGCCGGTCGCGCGCATCGGCATGCCCTCGAACGGCCACGCCCGGTCGACCGGGAGTTCTTGGCGTTCTTCACCCGGATGGAGGACTTGCTCGATGTGGCGCTGGAGCGGTTCGAGTCCCGCTACGCCGGCGTCTTCGACCGCCTCGACACGCTCCTGGCCGCTGGGCCGAGTGGCAAACGGGCCAAAGAACTTCGGCAGCGGTTCCCGGCCAACCCGGTCACCCGCGGACGGTTCTTCGGCCGGGCGTCGGCCGGGTGGGTGCACCCGCTGACGAAGAACGGCTTCTTCACGCACCCGCCGATGCCGCGCCACGACCCGAGCGACAACTCGTTGGACGTGCCTGCCTGGCCGGAGTCGGAGTACCTGGCCCGGGTCGCAGCCGAGGTGCCTGACGCGGTCGTCGCGGCGGTCCTGGGAATGGAGCCGACCCAGAACAGCCGTGTGCTGTGGGATCTGACCCGGCTCGCCCTGGCGCTCCCGCCAGACCACGCGGTACGGATCGCGCCCGTGCTGGTGGACGCCATTCCAGGCCCGTACGGGGTCATCGCCGCCGACGAGATCGGTGACCTCGCGGTGCATCTGGCTGAGGGCGGGCACCCGGACGCTGCGATCGACCTGCTCCGCGCCGTGCTGTCGGAGATCCCTGGCCGGGACGCGGCCGGTGTGCGCAGCTTCGACTACGTCAGGGTGCTGCGGGAGTCGGTGCCCGCTGTGGCCCGGGTGGTTGGCGGACCGGCGGTGGACCTGCTCATCGACCGGCTCGTCAGCGCCGCATCCGCCGACCCCCCGACCCGCTCCCAGCTGTGGCGTCCGGCGATCGAGCCCGATCCCGACCGGCGCCGGGACACCGACGTGCGCAACGCGCTCGTCGACGTCCTGCTCGAGGTCGGCACCGCACTGCACGACGCCGGAATCCACTCGGTACGGCGCACCGTCGCTTCCCTCGCCGCCGACACCCCCGACATTCTGCCCCGGATCCGGCTGCACCTGCTGCGGCAGCGGGGCAAGGACGTGCCTGACCTGCTCGGAGCTGAGCTGCGGGACCTGGCAACCCGGGTTGACGATGCCGTCGACCGGGAGTATCTGCTCCTGGCCGAGGCGGGGTACGAGTGGCTGCCGTCGTCGGAGGTCGCAGATCTGATCGACCTGTTCGACCAGGACCCGGACACGACCGCCTGGCAAAAGCGCCTCGCCCGCAACGCCGACGACGGTGTGCCAGCCGAGGACTTGCTGCGCGGCCGGATCGGCCGGTGGCGACGCGACCGGTACGCCGCACTCGCGGCACGGCTGGACGACGACCGTCGCGACCGGTACGAGGCGCTCGTCGCCGAGTACGGCCCTGCCCCGGACCGGTCGATGCCGCCGCCGGCAGCGTTCGCCGTCTGGGCCGGCGAGGACATCGAGGCTCCCGACCTGCATGCGCTCACGGCCGTCGCGGCGGCGCAGGTGCTGCGCGACTGGCAGCCGCCGCAGGACTGGCGGGAACTGGACCGCGCCTCGATTCGACCGGCGCTCACGGCCGCCGCGCAGGCCGAGGCGGCCCGCTGGAGCGCCGACTGCGGCGCGTTCATCGGGCTGCCGCCCGAGTTCGTCACGGCGATCCTCAGCGGTTTCTGGCAAGGGGTCTCAGCCGGCGTGGAGCTCGACTGGGCCGCCCTGGCGACGTTCCTGACCTGGGTTGACGCGCAGGCCGCCGCTGAACTCGCCGCCGGTACAACCCGACGCCAGGAACGGCTGTGGCGTACCGCCCGGTACGCCACGATGCGGCTGTGCACCGTCTACCCGGACGCCGACCCAGACCGCATCCCCGCCAGCGTCGAACCGGCTCTGTGGTCGATCATCACCGCGGCGTGCACCGATCCGGACCCGCGCCCCGCCGATGGCCGGGACGATGCCGACGACGGATACGCCGACCCGGCGTCTCTGGATGCGGTGCGGCCGGAGGCGCTGCGGGCGGCGATCCTCTACGGGCTCCGCGCGCAACGTCGTTCCGGAGGCAGCGATGTTCCTGAGGTGATGGAGGTCCTCGACGAGCACGTCAGCCTCGCCAACGATTCGGCGCTGGCGGTCCGTGCCATGTTCGGGCAGCGGCTGCAGGCACTGCTGCGCCTGAACCCCGACTGGACCGCCACCCACCTCGACAGCATCCTGCCCACCGGCGCCGAGCACCGCACGGTATGGCGGGCGGCCTGGCACGGACATCTCAGCAACAATGTACTGACGGACGCCGCCTGGGTCCTGCTGCGACCGCACTATCATCGCGCGGTCGATCTCCTCGATCCGGCGACGACCGGCGAGTGGGCCCTGCTGCGGGCCAAGCAACTTGCGATGCATCTGGGAAACCGGTATTGGTTCGGGCAGCTCAGCCTCGAGGACCCCGACCGGCTCCTCCGCCGCTTCTACGAAAGGGTACCGGCCGCCGCGGCCGGCACGATCATCGAAGTCGCCGGGCGGAGCTTCCGTCCGGACGAGCCCGTCGATCCGCAGCACGGCGAGCGGCTCGCCCAGCTGTGGCAGTACCGCATCGACGCAGTCCGTGCCGGCGGTGACCCGGCGGAACTGGACGGCTTCGATGCCTGGTTCGTCAATGGCCCGTTCGACGAGGCGTGGTCCCTGGAGCAGCTCGACGATGCGCTGGCAATCGTTTCGGACCTTGACCTCGGCGTGCATGTACTGCGGCGGCTGCGCACTCTCGCCGCGGGCCATCCGCACGCCTGTCTGCGAGTGCTGAAGCACCTCGCCGGAAACCGCGTGCGTCGTTGGGAGGTCGCTCGTCACGCCGCGCTCATCCGCGACATCATCGGCACGGCGGCCACCGAACCCGGCGTTGCCGGCGAAGCTCGGCAGCTCGTCAGCGCCTTCGCCGTTGACGGCTTCGACTTCCGGGACGCACTCCACGGCACCATCCGATTCGGGTCACCGCCGCCCGAGGACCCGTCGACAGACGATCCGCCAGCGACCCAACCCTGACCGGCGCACCACGACTCGACGTGGGAGCATCCAGCGTCGGGACGAACTACACAGCCGCCCTACACGGAAAGGATCAGATGGGATGGCCGTTGTCGTCGAACCCGTCCTCACCGAGGAGAAGCTCCGCTCGCTGCTTCACACCGGCGGCGAGCAGACCGAACTGGACTTCAAACGGTCGTCCGACCTGTCCCTTACCTACGACGTGGTCGCGCTGGTTAAAGACGTCGCCGCGATGCTCAGCAACGAGTTCGGCGGCTACATCATCATCGGCGCGGCCGACGATGGCACACCCGTGCCGGATCTCACCGCCCGCCACCTCGAACTGTTCGACGAGTCGCGGCTGCGCTCCAAGCTCGTCAAGTACCTGCCGGAGCCGTTCAAGTTCGGCGTTGCACGGCACACCATCGACGGCTGTCCGCTGGTACTGATCTACATCGCCGCCAGCCCGCGCGGCTTCCACGTCTTCACCCGAAACGGCGAATACGAGATCGACGGCCCGCAGGCCAAGGGAGGCAAACGCAAAGGCTTCGAGTTCCGCCGCGGCGAAGTGTTCGTCCGCCGTGGCACCTCCAGCGTGGTATGGGAACCCGCGGACCGCGAGCGCCTCGTGGCCGCCATCGTCGAGCGGCACAAGGAGCAGTGGCGGTCGGAATACCGCGACGAACTTGCGGCGATGATCAACCTGCGGCTCGCCGCGCACAACCTGCAACAGCTTCCCGCCGCTGCCATGACGTGGCGACTGGACGCCGACGCCTTCGACGAACTCACCCTCGAACTGATTCGGCGGGGCGACCACATCCCGCTCCGCCGTGCACTGCTGCAAGCCACCACCGACGCCGCTCACATCGAGGCGTCGGAACCGAACGAACTGGACACCCTGCTGCACCGCATCACCAGCGTCGCGGCCCTAGCACTGATCTACCAGCAGCACGCATGGTTCATCGAGGCGCTGCAGACACTCGTTCGGATCTTCCAGCAACCCGGACAGCCAGGGCAGCCGCTCGCCGCGATTCAACGCCGACTCCTGATCGCGACTCACGCCTACGCGATCGGCGCGCTGGCCGTCCGAGCCCGGAACTGGGCCGCCGTTCGGCACGTCGCCGATCGGCAAGTCCGGGGCCTGGAGTTCGACTACTACAAGAACTGGCTACGGCACGGGATCGTCAACGCCGCCCGGGCCGAGCTGCTCGACGACTCGAACGCGGACGTCATCGGCCGGGCCCACAACATCATCCGCAACGTAGCGGCCTTGCACGCCGACATCCCCACTGACATAGGAGAGGTCCTCGACAGCCTCTGCCAGTTCGACGCGCTGACCGGCATCGTTTTTCTGGCCGACCCCACCGGCTCGGGCAGCCCCAGCTATGCGCCGAACTTCGCGCGCTACAACCACCACCGCACCGAACCCATCTTCGTCGAGCTGGTCACCAACCCAACGTTGCGCGAAGCCCTTGCCGGCAGTGACGATGGCGGGATCGCACGCGCGATGATGGAAATCGACGCCATGGCGCGGCGGGCGGGCTTCCGCTACGACGGCTGGGAAGGCTTCGACTACACCAGCAACCAGGCGGTGGCGGCGTACCTCAAACGCCACGGCCCCGCCGACGCGCCGAAGGCAGACGGCACCGCACACCTCCGATAGGGACCACACGCAATCGTGGCTACGGATCAGATGCTTCACAAGGTCGCTCCAGGGTGCTTCGCTCATGTCGCTCCGGTCGTCCCGGGGTAGCGCTTCAACGCGCCCTGCTCGCGACCGCGTCGCGGGTGGCGAGGTTTCAACGAGGATCCCGATCAGGCGTGGGGTGCGAGGTGAGGGTCCGGCGATAAGTCTTATCGATCTTGCTGATGTGTACGCCGTGTGCTCTCCAGCGGAGGTCACCGCGTGCCAATCCGTGCTACTTCAGGCCAATCAAGGTCAACGATCATGGTGGCTAGGCCTGTCCGGTGTGGTCGGCGTGTGGTCGTCGGTCGGGGCGGCTGGCTGGGTCAACGCAGGTCAACGTGGGTCACTCCCTGCCAACGCGGGCCGACCCGCAGGTCGTTACACTGGCCACTCGCGCCCTCGTAGCTCAGGGGATAGAGCATCGGTTTCCTAAACCGTGTGTCGCAGGTTCGAATCCTGCCGGGGGCACCAACGCGAGTGCCCTGAACAGCAGAAGCACGCCGTATGCCACGAGCCCACGTCTGGTGGAGATCTGTCGTCAGCGGAGCGTGAGCCGTAGATCGACGTCGTCCCAGCCGTCCGAGACACACCAGCCTCGCAACTGGCGGCGGTGCGTCCGGGTGTGCTCGACAGCCTCCGCATAGAGCTGCTCGTGATTGGTCGGGATCCCGGCCCGGGCCAGTCCTTCCAGGCTTGGTGCGTCCACCGGTTCGTCGGTCGCCACGATGAACGAACCGTCCAGGATGCGTACCAGTTGCTCAAGTGCGCAAGACAACGGTTCCACCGCACCGATGTCCGGCCGGTGGCGGGGGTCGACACCGGCGCGCATCAACAGCAACGCCCCGTCGAGCACCGTCACCGCCGCGGAAGCTGACTTGCCGCTGCTGTCGGCATGGAAGAAGTGCAGCACCGGGAAGGCCAGATGCCGTTCACCGAGCCGGACGAGTTCCGGGGTGAGGCTGGTGAGGTGCTGGGCGAACATGGGGGCGAACTTCCCGTCGGCCCAGCCCCGGCGGACGATGTCGGCCGGATCGGCGCCCAGGGCGGTGACATGACCGGCGATCGTGCGCTTGTCGACCACGGCGGACACCACCTGCATGAGATAGGTGATGCCCAGGGTGACCAGGAACAGGCCGGTGAGCACGGCGCCGTTCGTGGCAAGCTGTGCCGTCGTGGTCCCCGGCGTGTGGTCGCCGACGCCGAGGGTGAATATCGAGAATCCGGTGTAGTAGACCCTGGACCAGATGTCGGCCGGACGGCCGAACTGGTCGAGCACCGCGTCCGGGGTGGCGCAGAAGACCAGAAGCCAGCCGAGCCACAGGCCGGTGACCCAGGCCCCGAAGGTGGTCGCCAGGACGGCGGTGCCCGACCAGCGCAGGACCCGATGCCGGCGAGGGCCGCGGCCGGCGAGCCGACGGATCAGCCGCCAAATGCCCTGCGACACGTGTCGAGTGAGCCAACCGGCCCCGCTTGCCAGCGACAGCGTGGTCACCGCCGCGTCCAGTAGGACCGCCCCCACCACCAGAAGACCCGCCGACACCCACAACACAGCCAACGCCTTACCCGCCCCATCACAACCTGCACATCAACCCGACGGGCATTCCGTCGGCACCAACCTCAGGCATGGCAGCGGCCCGCGCAACTCGTCATCTCCTGCGTACGCCGCGGGCGCGAGGCCGTACACCCGACGGGCGTGATGCGTGGCCGGTTTCTTCCGGTCTCCTCCAGCAGGACGTGATCGGGGTTCGCCAGGCACTCACCCGTGAGGGTGACCGCATTCCCGTTGACCGGCGAGTTGCATCAGCTGGCCGGCAGTTGGGTGGCGGCCGTCACCACCTGGTCGATCAGGCCGTAGTCGCGGGCCTCCTCGGCGGTGAACCAGCGGTCCCGGTCCCAGTCCTGCTGGATCTCGGCCAGGGTCCGACCGCTGTGCTGGGCGATCAGTTCCTGCATGGTCCGCTTGACGTGCAGCATGTTCTCCGCCTGGATGGTGATGTCGGAGGCGGTGCCGCCCATGCCGCCGGAGGGCTGGTGCATCAGGATCCGGGTGTGCGGCAGTGCGTACCGCTTGCCGGCCGTACCGGCACAGAGGAGGAACTGGCCCATCGAGCCGGCCAGCCCCAGGGCCAGGGTCGCCACGTCGTTACGGACGAAGCGCATCGTGTCGTAGACCGCCATTCCGGCGCTCACCGAGCCGCCGGGCGAGTTGATGTAGAGGGTGATGTCCCGCTCCGGGTCCTCGGCGGCGAGCAGCAGGATCTGGGCGCAGATCCGGTTGGCGATCTCGTCGTTCACCTCGCTGCCCAGGAACACGATCCGTTCCCGCAGCAGCCGCTCGAACACCTGGTCGCCGAAGGTCCGCTGGCCGTCGTCGAGCATCGTGATCATGGTCAACCTCCACCCGCCGGCGGCGACGTCGAGCGCCCGGGGACCGGCTCCTTGAGCCTGCGGGACGCCGCCGGTGTCCGACCAGCGGTTCTGCCGGGGGCAGATCCGCCCACGGCAGAACGACGGGGACCAGCCGCCAGCTCAGGTCACTCCTCAGGGGTAACTTCCCCGTCAGCCAGACGTCAGCGCGACATGAAGATGTCGGTGGACATTGAGCCTGAGGAGACGACAACTCCTGGTGGCGTCACCCTCGGTGAGTACCGACGGTGGCGCGAACGGTGGCCGTCCGCCGGGCGGCTGGCCTATGTGCCCTGGATCGGTGCAGCGGGCGGCCGGACGATCGGCCGGGCGAGGTGCGGCGACGGAGCAGCGGTCCCCGGGCGACGAGGTGGACCGGACCGACCCGGTCGGCGAAGGCAACGACCCTGATGCCGCCGACCAGCCCATCACCGACCAGCCCATCACCGACCAGCCCATCACCGATCAGCCCACCGCCAGCCAGCCCGACGGTGCCGAGCGACCCGACCGAGGGGGCCCAGCCCGCGTGGGGGCCGTTGCCGTCAAGCCCTGCGGTCAGGTCCGAGCCGAAGCCGAAGCCGACGGCGTCGAGCCGGGCGACGGTCTGGGCGGATCCGTCCGTACCGTGGCCAGCGGTGGCGGTCGCCGGGTCGCCGCGCCGGGTGGCCGGGACACCACCGGTCCGGACATGAGCGGCCGGGCCGGTGGCAGGCAGCCGGCGTTCGACCCGCCGAAGCTCGTCGCGGACCTCCTCCAGCAGATCCGAGAGGTGCAGGCCGAGCGCTCGGCAGATCGCCGCGAGGACCTCGGAGGACGCCTCCTTGCGCCCACGCTCTACCTCGGACAGGTAGGGCACGGACACTCCGGCGGCCTGGGCGACCTCCCGCAGCGTGCGGCCCTGGTGCTGGCGCTCGCGGCGCAGTACCGCGCCGATCACCCGTCTCAGCAACGACATGCGGGCCTCACTTTCGCCGCTCCTGCGCTGACCGTCCCATCATGCCCGTCCGCCGCCCCGTTCGCCGTACCCTGCCGTTGAAACGCCACCCCGCCGTGCGGCTGCCGGATCAGCCGCTATGTTGTGGACGTGCAGGCGACCGAGGCGGGGCAGGTCCCCCGGTGATTCACTTTCCCGCGCAGCGGCGAGGCCCGCTCAGCGCGTTGAGCCTGCGGCTGGCCGCCGCCATCGGGTTGGTGCTCGCCGTGGTGGCGGTGGTCTACCTCGAACGCGAGCAGTACCGCGACAACAACGGGGACGGCCTGACGCTGCTGGACTGCTTCTACTACGCGGTGGTCTCCCTGTCGACCACCGGTTACGGCGACATCGTGCCGATGACCCAGCAGGCCCGACTGGTCAACATCGTGTTCGTCACCCCGGCCCGGGTGCTGTTCCTGATCATCCTGGTCGGTACCACCCTCGAGGTCCTGACCGAGCAGTACCGGACCGGCCGTCGCCTGCACCGGTGGGAGAGAAGAGTGAAGGACCACGTCATCATCTGCGGCTACGGCACCAAGGGGCGTAGCGCGATCTCGGCGTTGATGGAGAACGGGCTGGACAAGTCCCGGATCGTGGTGGTGGAACGCGCCGGTCCGGCGTTGCGTCAGGCCACCTCGAACGGGCTGGTCGCGATCGAGGGTTCGGCGACCCGATCCTCCGTGCTCAACCAGGCCCACGTGCGGACCGCAAAAGCAGTGATCATCGCGACCGACAGTGACGACGCGTCGGTGCTGGTGGCGTTGACCGTACGCCAGCTCACCGCGGGTCAGGTCCGGATCATCGCCGCGGCCCGGGAGGCGGAGAACGCGCCGCTGCTCAAACAGAGCGGCGCGCACCACGTGATCGTGTCCTCGGCGACCGCCGGTCGGCTGCTGGGCCTGTCGACGTCGGCGCCGCCGCTGATCGACGTGGTGGAGGATCTGCTCACTCCGGGTCAGGGCATGGCGCTGGCCATGCGTTCCGCCGAGCGCCACGAGGTGGGCAAGTCGCCCCGGGAGCTGGACACGCTGGTCATCGCGCTGGTCCGGCGGGGCAAGGTGGTGACCCTGGCGGATCGGGCGGGTGCGGTCATCGAGACCGGGGACATGCTGGTGCACGTACGCGACGACCGTCCCACCGCGAACACCCTGCCCTGAGCGACGGCCGGCAACCGCAGCGTCCGAAAGCCCGACCGGGCCGCCCCCAACGGGAACGGCCCGGTCTCGGCGGTCACGGTACGGGTCAGCCGACGATGGTCCAGGTGTCGCCGCTGCCCAACAGCCCGGCCAGTTGCTGCTCCGGGGTCTCGCTGACGGTGGCCCGGGCGTCGGCCAACTGCCCCTGCACCACGCTGTCGTACGACGGCCGGCGTACCGAGCGGAACACGCCGATCGGCGTGTTCCGCAGGTCGAAGCCGGGCAGCCGGGACAGCGCGAACGCGTACGCCGGGTCGGCGACCGTGGCGTCGTGCACGACGATCTCCTCCGCCGGGGTGGCGGCGGTCTCGCGCACCTCCAGGCCGAACCCACCCGGCGGGTGTACGACGCAGAACTGCCCGTCCTTGCCGAACGTGATCGGCTGGCCGTGCTCCAGCCGGATCAGGTAGTCGTCGCGGGTGCCCGGCTCCTTGAGCTGCTCGAACGCCCCGTCGTTGAAGATGTTGCAGTTCTGGTAGATCTCCACGAAGGCCGATCCGGAGTGTTCGGCGGCGGCGCGCAGCACCGATTGCAGGTGCTTGCGGTCGGAGTCGATGGTCCGGCCGACGAAGGTGGCCTCCGCGCCGAGCGCCAGCGACAGCGGGTTGAACGGTGCGTCCGCCGAACCGACCGGCGTCGACTTGGTGATCTTGCCGACCTCGGAGGTGGGGGAGTACTGGCCCTTGGTCAGCCCGTAGATCCGGTTGTTGAACAGCAGGATCTTGAGGTTGACGTTGCGGCGTAGCGCGTGGATCAGGTGGTTGCCGCCGATGGAGAGGGCGTCACCGTCACCGGTCACCACCCACACCGACAGGTCCGGTCGGGAGACCGACAGGCCGGTGGCGATCGCCGGAGCCCGCCCGTGGATCGAGTGCATCCCGTAGGTGTTCATGTAGTACGGGAAGCGCGACGAGCAGCCGATCCCGGAGACGAAGACGATGTTCTCCCGGGGGATGTTCAGCTCCGGCATGAACTGCTGGACGGCGGCGAGGATCGCGTAGTCGCCGCAACCGGGGCACCAGCGCACCTCCTGGTCGGACTTGAAGTCCTTGGCGGTGAGCTTGAGAGCGACGGGCTCAGACATTCTTCAGGACCTCTTCCAGCATCGTCTCCAGCTCGGCGGCGGTGAACGGCAGGCCGCGGACCTGGTTGTAGCCGATGGCGTCGACCAGGTAGCGACCCCGGATCACGTGCGCGAGCTGGCCGAGATTCATCTCGGGGATGACCACCCGCTCGTAGGAGCGCAGCACCGCACCGAGGTTGGCCGGCATCGGGGCCAGGTGCCGCAGGTGCGCCTGCGCGACCGGTAGGCCGCGCTGGCGCAGGGCGCGGCAGGCCGCACCGATCGGGCCGTACGTCGAGCCCCAGCCGAGCACCAGCACCCGGGCGTCGCCGTCCGGGTCCTCCACCTCGATGTCCGGCACCGGGATCGTCTCGATCCGGGCCGCCCGGGTCCGCACCATGTAGTCGTGGTTCGCCGGGTCGTACGAGATGTCGCCGGTCTTGTCGGCCTTCTCCAGCCCACCGATGCGGTGTTCGAGGCCCGGGGTGCCCGGCACGGCCCACGGCCGGGCGAGGGTCTGCGGGTCGCGCAGGTACGGCAGGAAGGTGGTTCCGTCCTCGCCATTGGGCGCGGTGGCGAACTCGACCCGCAGGTCCGGCAGCGACTCGACCTCGGGCAGCAGCCACGGCTCGGATCCGTTGGCGACGTAGTTGTCCGACAGCAGGATGACCGGGGTGCGGTAGGTGAGCGCGATCCGCGCCGCCTCCAGGGCCGCGTGGAAGCAGTCGGACGGCGACTTGGGCGCGATCACCGCCACCGGCGCCTCGCCGTGCCGGCCGAACAGTGCCATGTTCAGGTCGGCCTGTTCGGTCTTGGTCGGCATGCCGGTCGACGGCCCCGCCCGCTGCACGTCCACGATCACCAGCGGCAGCTCCAACGCCACCGCGAGGGAGATCGTCTCGCCCTTGAGCGCCACACCCGGGCCACTTGTGGTGGTCACTCCGAGCGCACCGCCGTAGGAGGCGCCCAGCGCCGCACCGATCGCGGCGATCTCGTCCTCGGCCTGCATCGTGGTGACGCCGAACCGCTTGTGCTTGCTCAGCTCGTGCAGGATGTCCGAGGCCGGTGTGATCGGGTACGCGCCCAGGAAGACCGGCAGGCCGGACCGGACGCCCGCGGCGACGAGGCCGAGCGACAGCGCGGCGTTGCCGGTGATGTTGCGGTAGGTGCCCGGCGGCATCTTGGCCGGCTTCACCTCGTAGCGGACGGCGAAGTCCTCGGTGGTCTCGCCGAAGTTCCAACCGGCCTTGAACGCGGCGACGTTCGCCGCGACCAGCTCGGGCCGCTTGGCGAACTTGCGCTCCAGGAACCGCAGGGTCGACTCGTAGGGCCGGGAGTACATCCAGCTGAGCAGGCCGAGGGCGAACATGTTCTTGGCTCGTTCGGCGTCCTTCTTGGACACGTCGAGCTCGGCCAGCGCCCCGATCGTCATCGACGTCAGCGCGACCGGATGCACCGCGTACCCGGCGAGGGTGTCGTCGTCGAGCGGACTGCTCGCGTAGCCGACCTTCGCCAGGTTGCGCTTGGTGAACTCGTCGGTGTTGACGATGATGTCGGCGCCCCGGGGCAGGTCGGTGAGATTCGCCTTGAGCGCCGCCGGGTTCATCGCGACGAGCACGTTCGGCGCGTCGCCGGGGGTGAGGATGTCGTAGTCGGCGAAGTGCACCTGGAAACTCGACACGCCCGGCAGGGTGCCGGCGGGAGCCCGGATCTCGGCGGGGAAGTTGGGCAGCGTGGAGATGTCGTTGCCCAGTTGCGCGGTCTCCGAGGTGAACCGGTCCCCGGTCAGCTGCATGCCGTCGCCGGAGTCGCCGGCGAACCGGATGACCACCCGTTCGAGTTGGCGGATCTGCTTGGTCACGGCCGCACCTCGCTTCGTCGCGCGCCGTGGCGCGGCCGGCTGAACTGGATGGTGACCTCGCCTTGCTCGGCCACGAGACCTCCTTGACGCGCCGCTGCACCGGCCGTCCGTGAACGTCCGGCCCGCCTGTCCTTCCTCACCGAGAGCCTACGTCGGATCGGGGGCGCGTCCGGCCCGGAGGTCCGCCGACTGGGACCGGAACGTCAGGGTTTATGTGGTCAGTTGCGGTGTTTCGCCGGGGCCGCCGTAATCCATATCACCGCCAAATCACCGCACATCCCACCCCCCTGATTACTGCACCCCCACCCCTGGTCACCGCACGTCCCACCCCTGCCGGTCGTACGTCCGGGCCGGCCGCCGGGCGCGGAACCAGATCCCGCTGTCCGGTTCCGGCACGCCGCCGGGCGGGTCAGCCGCCCCGGTCGCCTCGCCGCCGGTCGGCAGCGTGCTGGCGCGCCGCCGCCGCGACCATGCCGCCACCAGCCCGGCGGCGAGCACCAGCAGCACCGACACGGCGATCAGCGGCACCGCCGAGCGCTGTCCGGCCGCCGGCCCTCGCCGGGTGCCGCCCGGCCGGACGCAGATCCGGCGACGTCACCGGTGCGGGCGGCGACACCGCCGCGGGCAGATCGGGTGCCGTCGCGGTGATCCGGAAACTGAGCTGCATCCGTCGGTCGGCACCGTGGCGCGGATCGAGCCGACCGATCACCGCTCCGGACAGCGGCGCGCTCCGCAGCGCCTGCGCCGTCGCCGTCACCGGCAATCTCACCTCCTCGGTCCGCCCCGGCCGCACCGTGCCCAACTCGCAGCGGGTACGCGTGGCCGCCACGGCGACACAACCGGCGGGTGGCGTCGCCACCGTGACCCCGGCGGGCAGCAGCACGTCGACCCGGCCCTCGGCGTCGGCCCGGCCGGTGTTGCCCAGCCGCACGAGAAACTCCGTGCCGGCGCCCTCGGCGTCGAAGCTGACCTCCCCGGCCGACATGGTGATCCCGGGTACCGGCGGGCCGGGCGGAAAGAGCACGGCGAAGCCCTCGTCGTCACTCGCGGTACCGGCCGAGCCGGTGGCCGTCACCCGGACCGAGCCGGCCAGCGGCACGTTGCGCCAGGCGTCGCCGTCGACCCGGATCCGCAACCGGGTGCTGAACTGCGCGCCCGGCGCCGTGGTCCACTGCCCGCAGCGGTAGTCCCTGTTCCCGGCGGCGGCGCAGCCGCTCGTGCCGGCGTCGGTGAGACCGGCCGGCAGGGTGTAGCTGAGTCGGACCCCGGCGCTCGCGGTGCCGGTGTTGGCCACTGTCACGTTCAGGATGACCACCGTGCTGGCCGAGTTCCAGTAACCGGCCGGCAGGGTGACATCGCCGGTGCTGACCTTCACGCCGGCCGTGGCGGGCGGTGCGAGGGTGGCAGCGGGAGGTCGGGACGGCGGGGAGTACGTGGGCCGGGACGGTGCCACCGTGACAGCCGGTGGACCGCTGCTCGGGACCGGTCCGCCGGTGGTGGTGCCCGGTGTGGGCGTTGTCGGGGGCGCGGCGGGCCCACTCGTCTCGACCGGCGGCTCCACCGTGGGTGGCGGTGACGTGGGTGCCGGCTCGTCGGTCGGCTCGGCCGGCGGGCTGTACGGCCCCGGTTCGGTGGCCCGACCCGCTGCCGGACCGGCCGCCACCGCCCCCGGTGCCACGGCGGCCCCGCCGGCCACCAGCAGACCGAGGGCGCAGGCCGAGGCGAAGGTACGACGCCAGGCGCGCCGTCCGGGCAGCCGTCGCATTGGTCCTCCGGTGCTGGTGGTGGTCCCATGGTGGTCGGAAGTTGCCCTGGGACACTAGTCCCAGAAGAAAGAAGTTCGCGACGCGGCCGGGGCCGGCCGCGGGACGGTAGGCTGACCGACCGTGACCGGTTACCTGGGCTCGTACGCGACGCTCGGGCTGCTGCTGCTCGCCGGCGTGCTCTTCCTCGTCGTCGCGTTCACCGCCAACCGGGTGCTCCGCCCGGCCCGCCCGGCCGACCCGCCCGGCAAGCGCGCCAGCTACGAGTGCGGCCTCGACCCGGTGGGTGGCGACTGGGCGCAGATGCAGATCCGCTACTACGTCTACGCGTACCTCTACGTGCTGTTCGCGGTCGAGGCGGTGTTCCTCTTCCCCTGGGCGGTGATCTTCGACCGGCCCGGATTCGGGCTGGTCACCGTGGTGGAAATGGCGATCTTCGTGGGTGTCCTGGCGCTCGGCCTGCTGTACGCATGGCGGCGCAACATCCTCCGCTGGACCTGACCGGCGCTCGACCGGTCACCGCTCAGGCGAGGCCGCGACGGCTGAGCGTGGGTGGGCGATCTCCCCGGACGGCCGCGACCATGTCCAGCAGCCGACGGGTGGGGCGGACCTGATGGGCGCGGAAGACCCGGGCGCCCAACCACGCGGAGACCGCCGTCGCGGCGAGCGTGCCCTCCAGCCGCTCCGCGACCGGCAGGTCCAGCGTCTCACCGATGAAGTCCTTGTTCGACAGCGCGACCAGCACCGGCCAACCGGTCGCGGCCAGCTCGCCCAGCCGCCGGGTGATCTCCAGCGAGTGCCGGGTGTTCTTGCCGAAGTCGTGCGCCGGGTCGATGAGGATCCCGTCGGGGCGTACGCCCAGGGAGACCGCACGCTCGGCGAGGCCGGTGACGGTCGCGACCACGTCCGCCACCACGTCGTCGAAGGCCGCGCGGTGCGGCCTGGTGCGCGGGCTGAGTCCCCCCGCGTGTGAGCAGACCAGCCCGACCCCGGTCCGCGCCGCCACCCGGGCCAGCGCCGGATCCGCCCCCGACCAGGTGTCGTTGAGCAGGTCCGCGCCGGCCGCCACGGCCTCCACCGCGACCTCGGCGCGCCAGGTGTCGATCGAGATGACGACCTCCGGAAAGGCGGCCCGTACGGCGGCGATGGTGCCGACCGTCCGCCGGATCTCCTCGGCGACGTCGACCTCGGTACCCGGCCCGGCCTTCACCCCGCCGATGTCGACGATCTCCGCGCCCTCGTCCACCACCCGTTCCACCGCCCGCAGCGCGCTGTCGGCCGCGAAGGTGGCGCCCCGGTCGAAGAACGAGTCCGGGGTGCGGTTGACGATCGCCATCACCACCAGTTCGTCGGGACCGAACCGCCGAGTCCCGAGCCGCAGCACCCCGGCCACGCCACCTCCCACATCGCCGTACGCCGCCGGCCGATCACACCGCTGGCACGCTGACGCTATCCCGTCGTCGGTCCGGCTTCCTGTCCGGTACGCCGCGCCGGGTGGGGTCGCCCTGTTCCCCTCGGCGTGCCACGATCAGTGCATGGGTCAGCCTTTGCTCCTGCTGGTCGTGGCGGTCACCGTCGCGGCGGTCGTGTTCGGCGTCACCGTGCTGGTCACCGGTCGGGATCCCGGCCTGGCTCCGGTCGAGGCGGACGGGCGAGCGGTGCCGCTGCCCGGCGATCGTCCGCTGCGTGAGTCCGATGTCGGCGAGGTGCGCTTCGACACCGCGCTGCGTGGGTACCGGATGACCCAGGTCGACCAGGCGATGCGCCGGGCCGCCTACGACATCGGCTACAAGGCCGAGCTGATCGGTGTGCTGGAGGCGGAGGTGACGGCGTTGCGGGACGGACGGATCGCTGACGCCGACGCGCTTCGACGGGCCCGCGAGCAGTCGGCCAACCCCCCGGCCGAGGCGGGGCCCTCGCCCTGGGATCCGCCGGTGGCCGAGGGGTCGATCATCGAGCTTTCGGTGACTCCTGCGGGAGCCGGTGCCGGTGACCGCCCGGTGCCGGCGGCCACCACCGAGGCACCGACGGAGCCGGCGACCGCGGCGGAGCGACGAGCGAGCCGACGGAGCCGGCCGACGGTGCTGCCCGGCCGGCCGGCGGGCAGCCGGTGCCGGGCGTGGCCGAGGGTGCCGCGACCCCGCCGCTGCCGACCCGGACGCCGACGACAGGCCGGCGGACAGTGGGGCGTCGGGAACCGCGTCGCGCGGTTCGGTGGTCCGGTCGGAGTCGGCGTGAGTGGCTCGGACGGCGTAGACGATCTTCGCGAGGCGGCCCAACCCGGCGCGGGTGAGGTGACCGCCACGGTGATCGTCAACGCACCGGCCGAGAAGGTCTTCGCCGCCCTGCTGGCCTGGGAGCGGCAGTCCGAGTGGATCCCGTTCACCACCGTCCGGGTGGTGGAGGGTGACGGTGGTGAGGGGAGCCTGGTCGAGGCGGTCACCTCGGTCGGGCCTGCGGTGCTGCGGGACAAGATGCGGGTCGTCCGGGTGGACGCGCCGTACGAGATCGGCGTGGTGCACTGCGGCACGCTGCTGCGCGGCCCCGGGGTGCTGCGGTGCACCCCGCTGGAGAGCGGGCGCAGTCAGGTGGTCTGGCACGAGTGGTTCCACCTGCCGGGCGGACCGGCCGGCAAGGTGGCCTGGCCGGTGCTCTGGCCCGGTTCCAAGTTCAGCCTCACCCAGGCGCTGCGACGCTTCGCCCGCCAGGTCGAGCAGGGCCGCCTGCCCTGAGCGGTTCCGCGACGTCGTCGAGGGCGCGGCAGGTCAGCGGCGCAGCACCGCGAACACGTCGTTGACCAGGTCCTCGGCGCTGGCGTGTCCCTTTCCGTCGCGCGCGAGGTGCCCGGTCATGGCCAGGTGGGCGGCACCATGTGCGACGGCACGGGCCAGGGCGGCGAGCCGTTCCGGGTCACCGCCGGACAGGCTGCCGCTGGCCTGGGCTTCGGCGGTCAGCTCGACGAGCCGCCGCCAGGTGTTGCCGGCGCTGAGCTGCAGCTCGGCCGAGGCGGAGGGCACCGGCCAGCTGGTGGCCAACTCGAAGCGTTGCGGATGGCGTTGCGCCCAGCGGACGTATTCCAGCAGCACCAGGTGCAACAGCTCGATGGCGGTCGTTTCCTCTGATGGCGGTTGCGTCATGGCGCGACCCAGCCGGTCAAACTCACGGGCAGCGACTGCTTCGAGTAGCGCCTGCTTGTCGGTGAAGTGCTTGTACGGCGCGTTGTGCGACACCCCGGCGCGGCGTCCGACCTCCCGCAGGGTGACGTGCTCGGGCCCACCCTCGTCGAGGAGGGCGGTCGCTGCGGCGACGAGGTCGTCCCGGGTGCTCATCGTTCGATGCTAAGACTTGGTTGACGATGTCAACCGGGTGGCGTACGTTGGTTGACAACGTCAACCAGGGAGCGACTCACACCATGAAGACCGTGGTCATCACCGGGGCAACCGCTGGCCTCGGCCTGCACACCGCAGCGCACCTCGCGGGGCGCGGCTGGCACGTCGTCCTCGGGCACCGCGACGAAATGCGCGGCCAGTCGGCGGCCCGACGTCTTCGGCAACGCGTACCGCAGGCGAGTGTCGAACCTCTCCACATCGACTTGGCTGACCTTCGCTCCGTCGCCAGGGCAGCCGAACGGCTGCGACAGGCCGGCCAACGACCGCCGCTGCACGCCATCGTCGGCAACGCCGGCATTCAGGTCATCGACGGTGTGCGGCGTTCCGTCGACGGTTACGAACTCACCTTCGCCACCAATCATCTTGGTCATCACCTGCTCGTCACCGCGCTTGTCGACGATCTTGTCGACGGTGGTCGGATCGTGCTTGTCAGCAGTGGCACCCACTGGCCGAAAAAGTCAATGGGCTTCCCCGCTCCCCGGTGGGCTGCGCCAGCCGAGCTCGCCGATCCCCAGGAGGCTGATCCCGCGCCGACCGCCGGTCGCGTCCGCTACGCCACGTCCAAACTGGCGAACATCTACTTCGTGCACGAGCTCGCCCGCCGCTTGGCGGGACGACCGATCATGGTGAACGCGTACGATCCGGGGCTCATGCCGGACACGGCGCTGTCCCGCGACTACCCGGTAACGGTCCGCAGGCTCTACCGTCTCGCGGCACCTGTGATCGCCGCGCTGGTCCCGGGCGCGCGCAGTTCCCGGTCTGCGGCCAGACACCTTGGCGTTCTGGTCGACGACCCCCGCTTCGCCAGCACCACCGGCGCGTACCTAGAAGGCCCGAAGGTAGGGGACTCCTCGCCCGAATCCCACGACGTGGCCAGGGAGCGGGAGCTGTGGTCGGCCAGTGAGCACCTGGTCGGCGAAGCGTTGGCGCGACGCTGATCGGAGCACCCGCGCCGGGCGGTCTCGGCACGACCACCGGCCCGGCGACGGGGACCACCCGGCTAGGCTGGTGCCGTGACGGGACTGGTTATCGGTGCCGACGGGCTCGCCCGGTGCGGATGGGGTGCCAGCACTCCCGACTACGCGGTCTACCACGACACCGAGTGGGGACGACCGCTGCACGGTGACGACGCCCTCTACGAGCGGATGACGCTTGAGGCGTTCCAGTCCGGGTTGTCCTGGCTGACCATCCTGCGCAAACGGCCAGCCTTCCGGGCGGCCTTCGGCGGGTTCCGGATCGACACGGTGGCCGACTACGGCGAGGCCGACGTGAACCGGCTGCTCGCCGACGCCGGCATCGTCCGCAACCGGGCCAAGATCGAAGCTGCGATCGCGAACGCCCGTGCCGCCCAGGAGCTTCCGGAGGGGCTCTCCGCGCTGCTCTGGTCGTTCGCCCCGCCAGCCGGCCGGGCCCGACCTGATTCCGCGGCCGCCGTGCCCGCGCTCACCGACGCCTCCACGGCCATGGCCAAGGCACTCAAGAAACGTGGCTTCCGGTTCGTCGGCCCGACCACGGCGTACGCGCTGATGCAGGCCACCGGAATGGTCGACGACCATCTGGCGGGCTGCCACGTCGTGACCTCCACGACCGACGTGATGGGATGAGGGCATGACGACCGACACCGCACATCGGGTGAACGGGGCGAGCCAGGCGGACGGCACGGGCACCTGGGCCGTGCTCCTGCCCGCCGGACGGTACGACGCCGAGCGGCTCGTCCACCACGACACGCTTGAGCTGACCGGGCTGGACGGCGGCAGCCTGCCCCGCCCCGGTGACCAGGTCGCGGTGCTGGCCGACGAGCCGCCGCGGCTGGTGGCCGTGGGTCGGGTCGCCGGCCCGGCCGCCGGGCGTCCGGAGGATCCGGACGACCCGCAGTCCGACCGGGTGCCCGACACACTCGTCATCGCGTACACCCGGCGGGCCTTCGACGAGCCGGTGCCGGCCGACGCGCTGCTCCTCGGCGGGCCGGTCACCCCACTCGACGCGGCGACGTTCCGCGAGCTGGTCGACCGGCTCGGTCCGGCACCACAGCGCCGCACCTGGCTGGTCAGCCTGGACCTGCCGATCGAGGCCGACTCGCCGGCGGAGGCGGTCCGGCTGTTCTGGGCGTACGTGCAGGAACTCGGCCCCCGGGAGTTGCCGGCCTTCGTCTCTCCCTCGGGCGACGAGTTGGCCATGCAGGCGTTCGTGCTCGGCGCGGAGGCCAATCAGGACCCGGAAGAGGACGACTGACCGACCGGGTCCGCCCGGGCCGGTCCCTGATCGGCCGGCGACCGCTCAACGGCCCTCGAACGCCGGCTTCTGCTTGTTGACGAAGGCCATGGTGGCTGCCCGGTGGTCCGCGGTCGCGCCGCAGATCGCCTGCGCCTGCGCCTCGGCGGCCAGCGCGTCGGCCAGGGTGCCGGCGTCGGCGACGGAGAGCTGACGCTTGATCGCCCCGTACGCCACGGTCGGCCCGGCGGCGAGACGGGCGGCGAGTTCCTGCGCGGTGGGCAGGACCTGCTCGTCGTCGTCGGTCATCCGGTTGAGCAGCCCCAGCCGGCAGGCCTCCTCGGCGCGTACCGGCTCGGCCAGCATCAGCAGCTCGACGGCCTTGGCGTGGCCGACGAGCCGAGGCAGGGTCCACGAGGCGCCGGTGTCGGCGGCCAGCCCGACCTTGGCGAACGCCATCAGGAAGCTGGTGGACGGACCACCGATGCGGATGTCGGCCAGGAAGGCGAGGGAGGCCCCGGCCCCGGCGGCCATGCCCCGGACGGCGGCCACCACCGGCTTCGGCAGGCTCGCCAGCCGGGCGGCGATCGGGTTGTAGTGCGCCCGGACGGTGTCCAGCGGGTTGTCGTCGCCCGCCTGGAGGGTGTCGACGTGCTCGCGCAGATCCTGTCCGGCGCAGAACGACCCGCCCGCCCCGGCCAGCACCACCGCCCGGCAACCACGGTCGGACTCCAACTCGGCGAGGGTGTCCCGCAGGGCCTCCTTGAGCGCCACGTCGAGCGAGTTCATCGCCGTCGGGCGGTTCAGGGTGAGGGTGACGACGGCGTCGGTGCGGTCGACGAGCAGCGGCTCGGTCACGTCTGGCGACCCTTCTGTCGGGCTAACCGGTGTCCACCGTCGAGGCACTGCTCGACGTACCGGTCGGCGGCCGGTCGGAGCCGAGCCGCGTGGCGGTCGAAGAAGCTGGCCGCGGCGATGCCGGGCCAGCGCTCGGGCAGCAGCGCCGGTGGCAGCTGCGGATCCCGGAACAGGAAGGTACGCCATGCGTGCACCAGCCGGAACCGGGCCGCGTACGCCTCCTCGTCGCCGCTGCGGGCGGTGACGCCGGTCAGCAGCGTCCGCTGCTCGGTGACGAACTCCTCGTACGCCCGGCCGATCTCGGCCAGGTCCCAGGCCCGGCGGACCAGCCCCATCGCGCCCGGCGTGCCGGCGGCGTGCGCCGCACTGAACCGCTCGAAGCGTACGCCCGCCTCGCTGAGCAGCAGGTCGACGTCCTCGGCTGGACGGGTGGCCACCCAGGTCTGCTCGTCCAACGTGCCGTAGCCGAGGTACCGCAGGTTGGCGGCGAGGCGCTGACGGTCCCGGCGTGCGCTCGGTGCGTCCAGCACCAGCAGGTCGAAGCGCCCGTCCCAGGTGACCCGACCGGTGCGGTAGATCCGGGAGGCGGCCTCGTCGAGTCGGCGGGCCGCCTTCGGTGTGATCGAATATCCCGGTCCGGAGGCCAGCCTGGTCGGTTCGAGCCAGCCCTGGCGCACCATTCGGGAGACCGCCGTCCGTACGGCAGGTGGCGCGATCCCGAGCGGCGCCAGCAGCTTGACCAGCGCGGCAACGGGTGCGCGACCACCTCGGGGCCGGAGGTGGTCGCCGTACAGGTCGAAGAGTGCCGACCGTGCCTGCATGACCGCACATTGTGACAGGCCATCTAAGGATAAGCTAGATGCTGTTACATCAATGCTGCTTCGGTTTGGGTCCGGCGGTGTTCATCAGGGAAAATCGTCGGTCGACACCCACGTGCAAGTTGCGGGTGGTCATGGCGAAGTGGCTGTGGGGCAACCCACCGACCCTGGTGTAGGTCTGAGGGGAGACAACATGGCGGCGATGAAGCCGCGGACGGGCGACGGTCCGCTGGAAGTCACCAAGGAGGGCCGGGGCATCGTCATGCGGGTCCCGCTGGAGGGCGGTGGCCGGCTCGTCGTCGAGATGACTCCCGACGAGGCGACTGCTCTCGGCGACGCGCTGAAGGCGGCCGCCGGCTGAGTGTGGCCGGTGCGTCGGCGACGCTCGTCGCCGCGGACAGTTCGTCTGGTTCCTGGCTCTGAGCCACCGGTCCCACCGGTGGCTCAGAGCCGTCACACCTTCGCGCGGGCCGACCCACCGCGCGTCCGTCTCCAGGAGGTACGGCTCCGCGTGCTCGCCATCCGTCTGACCGCCGAGCCGGAACGGCTCGACACCCTGGTCCTGCCCGTGCGGCCCGGCGCCGCCGACGACGCCCCGGCCGAGTCGGTGCCGACCGCAGTGGCCCCACCCGACAGGATCGCCGACGGAGTGGCCGCGTTGATCCCGGCGGCGCGGTTCCGGAACCAGGCCGGTGACATTACCACCAGCTGCGGCCCGGGGGCGGTCCCAGGCGGCTGCTGCTGCTGGGGATCGGCGCGGCCAACGGGGCGGCCTGGCGGGCGACAGCGCGGCGCTGGCCCGTGCCAGCAAAGATGAGACTCATGTCACACTCGCGCTGCCGAGCGGGGTGGCACCCGAGGCGGTGCGCGGCCTGGCCGAAGGGCTGCTGCTGGCGTCGTACCGGTTCCGGCTGGGTGCGGACACCGACGCGCCCGCGCTTTCCGACGTCGACCTGGCGGTCACCGACCCCGAGGCGTACGAGCAGGCCGTCGAGGTGGCGCGGACCACCGCCCGGATGACCCGACTGGCCCGGGACCTCACCAACATGCCCTCCTCGGTGAAGAACCCGCAGTGGTTCGCCGAGCAGGTCACCGAGGCCGCGGCCGACCTGCCCGGGCTCACGCTGCGGGTCCGCGAGCCGGCGCAACTGGCCGCCGAGGGCTTCGGCGGCATCCTCGCCGTCGGTGGCGGATCGGCCAGCGGCCCGCGCCTGGTCGAGCTGGACTGGCATCCCGCGGAGGCCCGGACCCATGTGGTCCTGGTGGGCAAGGGCATCACCTTCGACACCGGCGGCATCTCCATCAAGCCGGTGCCGGCGATGAAGCTGATGCGCAAGGACATGGCCGGTGCCGCCGCCGTCGTGGCGGCCACCCTCGGTGCCGCCACCCTGGGCCTGCCGGTCCGGGTGACCACGCTCGCGCCGCTGGCCGAGAACATGGTCAGCGGGGCCGCGTTCCGGCCCGGCGACGTCGTGCGGCACTACGGCGGGATGACCAGCGAGACGACGAACTCCGATGCCGAGGGACGGCTGGTGCTCGCCGACGCGCTGGCGTACGCCGTCCAGGAACTCAAGCCCGACCTGCTCGTCGACCTGGCCACCCTGACCGGCGCCAACGCGGTGGCGCTGGGCACCCGCACCGGCGCCCTCTACAGCGACAACGACCAGCTCGCCGAGGACCTGCTGGCGGCCATCAGGTCGGCCGGTGAGTCGGCCTGGCGGATGCCGCTGCCCGCCGACTACGTCGAGCACCTCGGCAGCGACCTGGCCGACCTGCACAGCGCGCCGACGCAGGGCGGCGGCTCCGTGCTGGCCGCGCTCTACCTGCGGGAGTTCACCGGCGACCTGGCCGACCGTTGGCTGCACATCGACATGTCCGCACCCTCCTGGTGCGAACGCAACGACGCGGAGCTGACCCGGGGCGCGACCGGCTGGGGCGTACGCGGGCTGCTGCGCTGGCTGGCGGCGCTGGACCTTGCGGTGTGCGGGGGCGCGGCCGGCTCACCCGCAGCCGGCCGCTCGGTACCGCTGCCGGCCCGCCAGCGCGACCGGTGCCTCGGCTCAGCAGCGCACCGCGGCCAGCAGCCCGTGGCCGACCGGCAGCAGCGCCGGAATCCAGTGCTCCGACTCGCGGATGGCGCTTCACCGTCTCGCGCACCATCACCGTCTCCATCCCGGGCGGCCAGGTCGCCGGATCCGGCCGCCGGCCAGCGCGCCGTTGAGCACCAGCGCCGCGGCGCAGCAGGGCGCAACGCGGCGTCCCCGCAGGCGGTGAAGCCGGTCACCTCGGCGTCGACGAAGACCAGGTCGTACGCGCCGTCGGCGAGCCGGGGCAGGACGTCCAGCGCCCGGCCGGTGATGATCCGGGTGCGGCCGGAGACCAAGCCGGCCTCGGCGAAGATGCGCCGGGCGATCCGCTGATGCTCCACCTCGACGTCGATGGTGGTGACACCCCCGTCGGCCCGCATCCCGCATACCAGCCACACCCCGCTGACGCCGGTGCCGGTGCAGCCTCGACCACCGCGCGGGCGTTGCCGGCGGCGGCGAGCAGGCGCAACGCGGCACCCGCGCCTGCGGTGACCGCGTCCAGGCCGACCTCGCGGGCGAGGCTGCGGGCGGTCCGCAGGACGAGGTCCTCGGTGACGTACGACTCGGCGAACTGCAGGGCCGGGTTCGTCGAACTGCCGGAACCGGCGACCGTGGCGATGGGGCACCTCCGGGCGACGAGCATGATGCGCAGGGCGGTTGGGCACTGTGACTCTAAAGGCGGCCAGCTCTGAGCGCAGCGGCGCATCCACCCGCGGTGACAACCGCTGACCCGGCGCGGCGCATCCGTGCAATCCTGGAAGCGGTGTCCCGTAGCCCGCGCCGGACCGCGGACGCGTGGACACCGGGGGACGGGAGTGGGAGGCACCGAGTGACCGACGGCTGGGACTGGCGCCAGCCCGGCGTAGGCGGAGCACCGGCCGGGCATCCGACGGCCGGACATCCGCCGGCCGGTGGACCGGCGACACCGCAGGACAGCGGCCATGCCGGGTCGCCGTGGTGGTCCGACGCGCTCGCCGATCCGTGGCGGGACCCGCACGCACCGGCGGCGGTGGTGCTGCCCGCGGCACCGGTCGTCGGCAGCGAACCGGAACCGGTCGTCGATCCCGACGCGGCTGGCCGGCCGAGACTCCAGCAACTGCTGCTCATCCCGCTGGTGACCGCCCTGCTCGCCGGCGCGCTCGGTGGTGCCCTGGGCTACGCCTTCGCGATCCGTGGCGGCGCCGGTGCGACGGTGCTGGGCGCGGTCCCCGGTGCGGCGCCCACGCTCGCCCAACGCCCGCCGGAATCGCTGGCCGGCGTCGCCGAGCGGGTGCTGCCCAGCGTGGTCACCGTCCGGGTCGCCGGCCTGGGTGGCACCAGCGAGGGCTCAGGCTTCATCGCCAGTGCCGACGGGCATGTGATCACGAACGACCACGTGGTGGCCGGCGGCACCGGGAAGGCGTCGGTCATCTTCAACGACGGCAGCTCGGCGTCCGCGACGGTGGTGGGACAGGACGCGGAGTCCGACATCGCGGTGATCAAGGTCTCCCGCACCGGGCTGCGCCCGGTCGAGTTCGGCGACTCCGACGCCCTGGCCGTCGGCGACCCGGTGCTGGCGATGGGCTCCCCGCTGTCGTTGGCGAACACGGTCACCGCGGGCATCGTCAGCGCCCTGGACCGGACGATGCACGCCGGTGAGCCGGGCGGACCGACGCGCTACTACGCCGCGATCCAGACGGACGCCGCGGTCAACCACGGCAACTCGGGCGGCCCGCTGGTCGATGCGGCGGGACGGGTCATCGGCGTCAACTCCACGATCAAGTCGCTGGTCGCCGAGGGTCAGGAGGCCGGCAACATCGGCCTTGCCTTCGCGATCCCGATCAACCAGGCGAAAAGGATCACCCAGGACATCATCGGCACCGGTAAGGCCCGCCGTACGGTGATCGGCGCCCAGGTGGGCGGGCCCGGCTCGGGCACCAACGGTGCCGGCGTACGTCTCGCGACGGTCGAGCCGTCCGGCCCGGCCGCCGGTGCGGGACTGCGCGCCGGTGACGTGATCCTGAAGCTCAACGGTCGTCCGATGACCGAGCCGACCGACCTCATCGCCCTGGTCCGCAAGTACGCGCCCGGCTCGGTGGTGACCGTCGAGTACCGCCGGGGTTCGACCCGACAGAACGCCTCGGTCACCCTCGCCGCGGACGCGAAGTGACCCCTCACCCTCTTCTGGCAGCGGCACCGACGTGCGTACTCTGGCTGCGGTAGCCGGGGGAAAGGGGGACCGAGGGTGTTCGAGAACCTGAACGTGTGGGAGGTCGGAGCGCTGCTGCTGCTGGCGCTGCTGATCTTCGGCGACCGGCTGCCGGCGGTGATCAGTGACGGGCTGCGGATGGTGCGCAACCTGCGCACCATGGCCCGCAGTGCCACCACCGACCTGAGCAAGGAACTGGGCACCGACATCCAGTTGGAGGACCTGCACCCCAAGGCGTTCATCCGCAAGCATCTGCTCAGCGAGGAGGACGAGCAGGCGATCCGGAAGCCGCTTCAGGGCGTCTACGACGGTCTCCGCGCCGATGTCACCGGCGTGCACGACGAACTCAAGGATGTCGCGAACGCGGCCGACCCACGCCGGCCCGGCCCGCCCCCGGCGAGCACCACCAGCCCGGTGCCGGCCCCCCGCGCGGTCAGCTACGACGACGTCACCTGACCGCCGCCGCGACAGGCGGCCTCAGCGCACGACCGGGTCCGGCCGGGCGAGGTGTGGACCGGCGCTCAGCGTCCGGTCGGCTTGAGGCCCAGCGGCTTGCCGAGCAGGGACTCGCGACGCAGCGCGAGCCGGTCGGCGACCTGACCCAGCGCCTTCGAGGCCGGAGAATCCGGCTCGGCGAGCACGATCGGGTTGCCCTCGTCGCCCGCCTCCCGGACCCGGGTGTCCAGCGGCACCTGACCCAGCAGCGGCACCGACGCGCCGATCGTCTGGGTCAGCGAATCCGCCACCGTCTGGCCGCCGCCGGCACCGAAGATCTCCATCCGGGAGCCGTCAGGCAGCTCCAGCCAGGACATGTTCTCGATCACACCGACCACCCGCTGGTGGGTCTGCAACGCGATCGCGCCCGCCCGCTCGGCGACCTCCGCCGCGGCGGCCTGAGGGGTGGTGACCACCAGGATCTCGGCGTTCGGCAGCAGTTGGGCCAGCGAGATCGCCACGTCGCCGGTGCCCGGGGGAAGGTCGAGCAGCAGGACGTCGAGGTCACCCCAGTAGACGTCGGCGAGGAACTGCTGCAACGCTCGGTGCAGCATCGGACCCCGCCAGACCACGGCGGCGTTGCCGGCGGTGAACATCCCGATCGAGATGACCTTCACCCCGTGCGCCTGCGGCGGCATGATCATGTCTTCGACCCGGGTGGGTCGGCCGTCCGCACCGAGCATCCGCGGCACCGAGTGCCCGTAGATGTCCGCGTCCACCACGCCGACGGACAGACCCCGGGCGGCCAGGGCGGCGGCCAGGTTGACCGTCACGCTGGACTTGCCGACACCGCCCTTGCCGCTGGCCACCGCGTACACCCGGGTACGGGAGCCGGGCTGGGCGAACGGGATCACCGGTTCCTCGGTAGCGCCGCCGCCGCGCAGCTTCGCCTGGAGCTCCTGGCGCTGCTCGGTGCTCATCACCCCGAACTCGATCTCGACGCCGCTGACCCCGCTCACCGCGCCCACGGCCGCGGTGATGTCCGAACGGAGCTTGTCCTTCAGCGGGCAACCGGCCACGGTCAGCAGCAACTCGACCCGGACCACGCCGTCCTCGCCGACCTCGGCGGAACGCACCATGCCGAGTTCGGTGATCGGCCGGCGGATCTCCGGGTCGTTGACGGTGGCCAGGGCGGCCAGGACGGCGTCGTTGACGGTGCTGACGGGAGCTGACATGCCCGTAATGCTACGTCGGCGGCGGGCTGTCACCGGTGCCGGTGACAGCGGTGTGAGCGAGTCGATCAGCTCTCCGGGCGGTGGGAGGCCGCCGGGTCGTGACGACCGTCACCCGGTTGGTCGCCGTCCACCTCGTCGCGGGGCTCGTCCAGCCCCTCACCACCGGCCCGGACGGCCGGGTCGTCCCGGTGCCGGCGCCCCAGCCGCTGTCGCCGCTGCGCCGCCTCGTCCAGCTCCTCGGCGAGCCGGGCCAACTCGGAGCGGACGAAGTCCCGGGTGGCCACCTCGCCGAGTGCGATCCGCAGTGCGGCGATCTCCCGGGCCAGGTACTCCGTGTCGGCCTTCTGCATGGTCGCCCGGCGTCGGTCCTCCTCCATCGCCACCCGATCGCGGTCGGCCTGACGGTTCTGTGCCAGCAGGATCAGCGGCGCCGCGTACGAGGCCTGGATGGAGAGCACCAGGGTGAGGAAGGTGAAGGTGTACGGGTCGAAGCGCATTCCCGCCGGGGCGAGAGTGTTCCAGAGGAACCATGCGCTGATCACCAGCGTCATGTAGACGATGAAGTTCGCCGTACCCATGCCACGGGCGATGCCCTCGGCCCAGCGTCCGAACGTCTCCTGGTCCACCCGGGGCAGCTTGAAGCCCCGGGGCTCCCGCGGTAGGTCGAGCCGTTCCGTGCGCCGCTGCTCAGTCATGACCACCGTCCGTCGCCGGGTCCGGAACGGCCGGGGTCGTCGCACCGTTCGGTAGGCCGCTCGACGCGCCGTCCCGGTCCCGCCAGTCCCGAGGCAGCGAGTGGTCCAGCACGTCGTCGACGGTGACGGCACCCACCAGCCGGTTGTTCCGGTCGATCACCGGCATGGCCACCAGATCGTAGGTGGCCATCCGGCGGGTGATCTCCGGCAGTGGGGTGGTCGGACGCAGCGGATCGATGTCGTTGACCACCACCCCGCCGAGCAGATCGGCCGGGGGTTCGCGGAGCAGCCGCTGGAAGTGCACCATGCCCAGGTAGCGGCCGGTGGGGGTGGCCATCGGCGCCCGGGCCACGAACACCTGCGCGGCCACCGCCGGGGAGAGCTGGGGCTCCCTGATCCGCGCGAGGGCCTCCGCCACCGTCGCGTCCGGGGGCAGGATGACCGGTTCGGAGGTCATCACGCTGCCCGCCGTGCCCGGCGTGTACTTGAGCAACTGCCGCACCGAATCGGCCTCGTCCGGCTCCATCAGGTCGAGCAGTACGTCCTGTTCCGGCGGCGGCAGCTCGCCGAGCAGATCGGCGGCGTCGTCCGGGTCCATCTCCTCCAGGATGTCGGCGGCCCGCTCGCGGTCCAGCGCGGCGAGGATCTCCACCTGGTCGTGCTCGGGCAGCTCGCTGAGCACGTCGGCGAGCCGCTGGTCGTCCAGGGCAGCCGCGACCTCGTTGCGCCGGGCGTCGGGCAGGTCCTGGAGCGCGTTGGCCAGGTCCGCCGGACGCATGTCCTCCAGCACGGCGAGCAGGTTGGCGGTGCCCCGGGTCTCCGCCACCCCGCTGAGCCCGCGTACCTGGTTCCACTCGACCTGGTGCAGGTGGCCCCGGCGAGCCAACCGGCCGGTCTGCTCGCGGACCGCCACCCGGGTCAGCGACCACTCGCCGCCACGACTGCACTCCATCGCCACGTCGACCACCGACGCGGCCCGGCCCTCCGGCGCGACCTGAACCCGGCGGTCCAGCAGTTCCTGAAGGACGAGCAACTCGTTCGGGCGCTTCTCGAACCGGCGCAGGTTCAACGTGCCACTGCCCAGCACGATGGCGTCGGCGTCGATCGAGGTGATCCGGTTGATGGAGAGGAAGATCCGCCGGCGCATCGGCATCTCGGCGACCAGACCGACGACCTCGGGCGGCCGTTGGCTCGCGCGCAGCCGGGCCACCGCGTCGCGTACCCGGCCCACCTGATCGCCGTTGGGGTCGAAGACAGCGACTCCGGAAAGTCGGGCGATGTACACCCGGGTCGGCGTGCTCACGGGCACCAGCCTAGGTGGTATGTCGACGCCCCGGCCGACGATGCTCCAGGGGCGGCACGGCCGGGCAGTGACCCGGACATACGCCGCGAGGGCCTAGTGTTTATCAACATGTCGACCTTGGCTTACGAGATCGTGGACGTCTTCACCGACCGTCCGTACGCCGGGAACCCCCTCGCGGTGGTCTTCGGCGCCGACGGGCTGGCGACCGACCAGATGCAGGCTCTGGCGCGCGAGTTCAACCTCTCGGAGACGGTCTTCGTGCTGCCCGCCACCCAGGTCGGTGCCACCTACCGGGCGCGGATCTTCACGCCGGTCGACGAACTGCCGTTCGCCGGTCACCCGAGCGTCGGCGCTGCGGTCACCGCCGCTCGCCGAGGCCTCTTTCCGATCGGGCAGGTCAACCAGGAGTGCGGTGCCGGGGTGCTGCCGATCGAGGTGAGCGAGGGTGCCGCCACCCTCACCGGCGGCAGCCCCACCCTCGGACCCGAACTGGAGCCGGAGCCGCTGCTGGAGATGACCGGGCTCGGCGCCGAGGACCACCTCGGCCCGGCGCCACGGGTCGCCGGCTGCGGCCTGGAGTTCCCGTTCCTGCCGGTACGCCCCGACGCCCTGGCCCGGGCCCGGGTGGACCCGGTGGCGGCCGGGCGGTACGGCATCGAGCATGTCAGCGTCTTCTCCTGGAACCCCGCGACCCAAACCGCGCACGCCCGGGTCTTCGTCCCCGGACTCGGCGTACCCGAGGACCCGGCGACCGGGTCGGCCGCGCTCGGTCTCGGAGTGTGGCTGGTCGCCAGCGGCCTGTTGCCCGGCGAGGGACGATCGTCGTACACCGTCCGGCAGGGCGTCGAGATGGGTCGACCGGCCTCGCTGGCCTGCACCGTGACCGCGGCCGGCGGCGCGGCGGTCGGCGCGAGCGTCGCCGGTCAGGTGATGCCGGTGGCACGCGGGGAGATCCTCGTCCCGCCGTTCGTCGGCTGACGGCCGACGCCGACCGGCCCGGATGCGAGAGGATGCCCCGGTGACCGACGAGCCCGAGAACCACCCACTGGTCGACGAGGCGATGAAGAAGGCCTCGGTGGCCTGGGTCGCGGTGGCCGGCGACGCGCCGCTGGCCCTGTGGTGCGTACCCCTGGAGGCCGCGCTGTTCGTGGTCAGCGGCCCCGGGGAGCAGTCCGCGCCGGGCCTGGCCGAGGCGGACGAGGCCCAGGTGACGCAGCGCGGTGATCACGGTGGCCGGATCGTCACCTGGCCGGCGCGGGTCAGTCGGGTGGCACCCGGCACCGAGCAGTGGGACACGCTCGCCCCGTTGGTGGCGGCCAAACGGCTCAACGCGCCCGGACCCACCACGGGCTCGTCGCCCGCTGGGCCGCCGACGGATGCGCCCTGGTGCGGCTCGCGCCGACCGGCCAGCCGGCGCACGGTGCCGAGTTGCCGTCCGGCTCGCTGGCCGAGCAGCCCCGGCCGACGCCGGCGGTGCGCGCCACCCGACGGCCGTTCCGGCTGCACCGCGTCCGGCGGCGCTGACCAACCTTCCGAGGCGACGCCGGCCCGGGCTGGCTGCGTGGCTACGCGGGTGCGCCGACCGGGCTGGGGGCCTCGTCGAGCAGGTCGACGACCTCGCAGAGGGACTTCAGGGTCCGGCCGGCCCAGTCGACGTCGAGGTTGAACACCAGGTGGTCGGCGAGATCGGGTGCGGCGAGCCGGACCGCGCTCAGGCCGGCGCGCTGCGCACCGGTCAACTCCTGGCTGCCGCCGTCACCGACGTAGAGACAGTCTGCTGGCGGCAGGCCCAGCCGCGCACAGGCGGCCAGGTACAGGCTCGCGTCCGGTTTGCATCGCCCCACCTGCACCGAGAACACCCGGACGTCGAGCAGCGGGGCGATCGCCAGCTCCGGCAGGAACGTCGGCAGCTCGTGGGTGCAGTCACTGATCACGCCGGTCCGCACGCCCCGCCGCCGCAGCGCCCGCAGGGTCGGCACGGCCTCGTCCCGTAACCGGGTGTCCGCGCGTACGGCCTGGTGTCGGGCAACGGCGGCAGCTCGCAACGCCTCCGCCGAAGGGCGTACGCCGGCCTGTTCGCACACCCAGCGCAGGGTCCCCTCGACCGTGCCGAAGCGCCCGCTGGCGCGTTCGTAGAAGCTGCGGTCGAGCACCTCGACAAAGGTGTCCGGCGGGCAGCCGAGCAGTTCGGCGGTGCTGAGGTGACCTTCGCCACGCTGAACCGGACGGGTCAACGTGCCGAAGAAGTCGAACAGCACCGCCCGGAACGTGGGCATGGAAACCGACTCCGGGCGGAAGGGGGAGCCTGGGTGAGGACGCGCATGATCGTAACCGAACGCTGACGGAAAGTGGTGCCCCTGCGACATGTGAAGATTGCACCTCGTGGTCACCGAACCTCATCGTCCGCCGCTCGACCTGATGACCGGCGCGGCCCTCGCCGTCGCCGTCTTCGCCGTCTCGTCGTCCGCGCCGCTCATCGCGTTCGCCGCCGCACCCGCCCTGGCGGTCGCCTTCTGGCGCAACATGCTGGCCGTCGCGGTGCTGAGTCCGTTCGCGCTGACCCGCCGACGGTCCGAGTTCCGCTTCGTCACCAGTGGCGCGGGTCGCCGGGAGGGCATGTTCTGCGTCCTCTCCGGGATGGCGCTGGCGGCGCATTTCGCCGCCTGGATGCCGAGTGCGAAGCTCACCTCGGTGGCTGCGGCAACGGCGCTGGTGGCCACCCAGCCGGTCTGGCAGGGGCTGATCGCCCGGGCGCAGGGCCGCCGGTTGCCGGTGGGTGTCTGGGCCGGCATCGGGGTGGCCGTGGTCGGGGCGGTGCTGGCGACCGGGGCCGACTTCACCGTCTCGGGTCAGGCCTTCACCGGCGATCTGCTGGCGCTGGCCGGTGGGCTGTTCGCGGCGGTGTACACCGCGCTGGGTGAACGGGCCCGGGTCACCGTCAGCAACGCCACCTACACCACCATCTGCTACGGCGTGTGCGGTCTGATCCTGCTGGTGGTCTGTCTCGTCGGCCGGGTGCCGCTCAGTGGCTTCGACACCGGCACCTGGCTGGCCGTGCTCGCCCTGGTCGGCGGGGCACAGCTGCTCGGCCACTCGATGTTCAGCTACGCGCTGCGGCGGGTATCGGCCACCACGGTGAGCGTGCTGATCCTGCTGGAGGCACCCGGCGCGGCGCTGATCGGCTGGGCGTGGCTGGGTCAGCTGCCCGACCCGGTGACCCTTCCCGGCCTGTCGCTGTTGCTGGTCGGGGTGGCCGTGGTGGTGTTGTCCAGCGCCCGCACGGCCCGGCGTGCGACACGGGTCAGCACGGCGGTGCCGGCGGACGCCGCTCCGGTCCGCGACTGACGCCGACCCCGCCGGTCACACCTCGTGTACCTCAAGCACCCGGGTCTGCGGGGCGGCCTCGCCGAGCGCCAGCCGCAGTGCGATCCGCTCCGGATCGGCCAGGTACGTCTCGTATCCGGCCCGGGTGTCGAACCGGATGACGTGCACCTCGGTACCCCCGTCACCGGTGCGCAGCCGGCGTTCCAGCCGTCCGCCGTGGCGTGGCAGCAGCGCCAGCACGGTGTCCTCGTACCGTTGCCCGGCCTCGACCGCGCCGTCGGGAAGCTCCACCAGAGCGACCAGGCGCACCGCGGCGGCCGGGTCGCTGACCAGCGACTTCCAGAACTGGTGGTCGACGTGACCACCGGGGATGCCCTCCCGGCGACCCGTGTCCAGGTAGCCGTGCCGGCGGTAGAAGCCCGGCGCCTGGAACGAGAACGAGGCGACCGAGACCTCGGTGCAGCCGCGCCGTCGGGCCTCCTGCTCGGCCGCCGCCAGCAGCCGACCGCCCCAGCCTTCGCCACGGCGATCCGCGCGGACCCAGACCATGTTGATCCCGGCACAGCCGCCCCAGCTCCATCCGGTGAGCCCGGCCATCAGCTCGCCGGCGGCGTCGGTGACCCGGACGGACAGCGCCGCCTCGTCGGTGGCGCCGGTGGCCCGCTGGTTGAAGCTGGTCAGCTCCGCGTCCAACCGGGCGGCCAGTTCCTCGTCCTTGCCCAGCACTTGCAGGTTGACGCCCTCGGCGACGGTCATGGCGCGGAGTATCGCAGTGTTTCCCGACCGGGGCGACCCGGTTGCCCGCCCGATGCGACCTCAGGCCGGGCGCCCCGGGTGGCTCGGCCTGTCCGGGATCCCCACCGCCGCGGCGCTGGCCGACCAGAGTCGCGCCGCGAGCCGCGGGTCGGCCGCCTTGGGCCACGGGCGGCGTGGCCGGCAGTCGAAGTAGTAACCACCGCTTGTCAACCGGGAGCGGTCCTGGTTGGCGAGCCAGACCAGCGTCTGGGCGCCCTTGGCCGGGCTGCGGAACGGCAGCAGACGCATGCCCAGGGCGACCACCCGACTCTCGTTGCCGAACCGGGTCCGCACCACCCCGGGATGGAAGCAGTACGAGTCGACCTGCGGCCACCTCCGGGCCGCCTCCGCGGTGAACAGGATGTTCGCCTGCTTGCTGGTGCCGTACGCGGACATCGGTCGGTAACGGCGCAGCGGCGCGTTGAGGTCGTCCGGATCGAGGGTGCCGCTGCGGTGCGCGCCGGAGGCGGTCACCACCATGCGGCGTACCCGGTCGGCCAGCAGGTTGCTGAGCAGGAAGGGCGCCAGGTGGTTGGCCTGGACGGACAGCTCGAAACCGTCGACGGTGGTGACCGGCTGGAGCACGATCGCGCCGGCGTTGTTGGCCAGCACGTCGATCCGGTCGTACGCGGCGCGCAGCCGCTCGGCCAACTGCCGGACGTCGTCGAGGGCGGCGAAATCGGCACGGAACACCTCGGGCCGCTCCCCGGACGCCTCGCGTACCTCGTCCGCGGCGGCTCGCAGTCGGGCCGGGTCCCGGCCGACCAGGACCACCCGGTCGCCCCGGCAGGCCAGCTTGGTGGCGGCGGCCAATCCGATGCCGGAGCTGGCCCCGGTGATCACGACCAGTCGACGGTCAGTGACATCTTCCACAGGTCCATTCACCGCGGTCACGGCACGAGGTTACCGTGGCGTCACAAGCACCTTTGGAAGATCGTCGAGTCAGGGACGGCGCTGTGGCCGTGCCTTGGAAGGAGCGCCGTCGATGGCGGTTGTCGGGCGTCCCCGCCGGTCCTGTCTGGCCGTGCCCGGATCGAGCGTCAAGATGCTCGGCAAGGCCCAGGGCCTGCCCGCCGACCAGGTCTTCCTCGACCTGGAGGACGCGGTCGCCCCACTGGCCAAGCCGGACGCCCGCAAGAACATCGTGGCCGCGCTGAACGAGGGTGACTGGGCCGGCAAGACCCGGGTCGTCCGGGTCAACGACCTCACCACCCCGTGGACCTACCGGGACGTCATCGACGTGGTGGAGGGCGCGGGGGCCAACCTCGACTGCGTGATGCTGCCGAAGGTGCAGGACGCGGCGCAGGTGCAGTGGCTGGACCTGACCCTCACCCAACTGGAGAAGACCCTCGGCCTGGAGGCGGGCCGGATCGGCATCGAGGCGCAGATCGAGAACGCCGCCGGGCTGGTCAACGTCGACGCCATCGCCGCCGCGTCGCCCCGCGTCGAGACGATCATCTTCGGTCCGGCCGACTTCATGGCCTCGATCAACATGAGGTCGCTGGTGGTCGGCGCCCTCATCCCCGACTACCCGGGCGACCCTTACCACTACATCCTGATGCGCATCCTGATGGCCGCCCGGATGCACGACAAGCAGGCCATCGACGGCCCGTTCCTGCAGATCCGGGACACCGACGGGTTCCGCGAGGTGGCGAAGCGGTCGGCGGCGCTCGGCTTCGACGGCAAGTGGGTGCTGCATCCCGGGCAGATCGATGCCGCGAACGAGGTCTACTCCCCGGCCCAGGCCGACTACGACCACGCCGAACTGATCCTCGACGCGTACCAGCACTACACCTCGGAGGCCGGTGGCCGGCTGGGTGCGGTGATGCTCGGCGACGAGATGATCGACGAGGCGTCCCGCAAGATGGCGCTGGTGATCGCCGCCAAGGGCCGGGCCGCCGGCCTGACCCGCACCTCGACGTTCGACCCGCCGGCCGAGTAGCCGCAGCGATCACCCCGCGCCCGCCCCGACCTCGGCCGGGGCGGGCGTTCGCCGGTCAGGTGGTGGAGGACGAGTTGGCGATCGCGAAGGCGATCGCGATGGCGTAACCGATGATCACCAGGGCGAGCAGGCCGGTGAGGATCCAACCGACGATGATGGCGGCCTTGGCCATCCCCTCGCCGCCCTCGCCGGTCTCCCGGATCTGGCGCATGGCCACGTGCCCCATGATGGCGCCGACCGGGGCGGTGATGCACGAGCCGATCCCGATCAGGGAGAGGACCAGGGCGACGATCGCCATCGAGTTCGTCTTCTGCTGCGGGTAGCCGTACCCGGGCGGGGGGTAGCCGTAGCCGGGCGGGGACGGCGGGTAACCGGCGGGCTGGGCCGGCGGGTAACCGGCCGGCGGATACGGCGCGGCGGCCGGGTCCGACTTCATCCCGGCGTACGGGTCGACCGGCGGTTGATACGGATCGTATCCGGACGGCTGCGGTGGAACAGCCGGCTGCGAGCTGACCGGCAGCGTCGGGTCGGCGGGCGGGCTGGACGGCTGGCCGGTCGATGCGGGGTCGGGCCAGCCGCCGGCCGGCGGGGGTTGCGTCATCGGGCTTCTCTTCCGTCGCGATGATGTGGCGCAGTCAGGGTAGTCATTGCCGCGCACCTCGCGACGCGCCCGGCATCGGGTGCGCGTTGCCCGACAGTGGCGGGAAAGGGCAGGATCTCGGCATGGGGATTGACGCGCGCGCGGCGGACCGCTCCGGCAACAGACCGAGACGGGACGTCAGCCGGCCGGGCCTGAGCCGGCGGCCACGCCCTGCCACCGCACCGGAGCCCGGCGACCAGGACGCACCGGCGTCACTGCCCGAGCCGGTGACCATGCGGTTGGACGGCAAGGTCGCGCTGGTGACGGGGGCGGGCAGCCCGGACGGCATCGGGTACGCCACCGCTCGCCGACTGTCCGACCTGGGCGCCCGGGTGGCGATCGTGTCGACCACCCGGCGCATCCACGAGCGGGCCAGCGAACTCGGGGTGACCGGTTTCGTCGCCGACCTCACCGACGAGTCGGAGGTGGGCGCGCTGGCCGACGCCGTGGCCGAGCAGCTCGGCGACGTCGAGGTGCTGGTCAACAACGCGGGTCTGGCCAGCCGGGCCAGCCCGGAGGTGCTGCGCCCGGTGGCGCAGCTCAGCTACGACGAGTGGCGGGGCGAGATCGACCGGAACCTGACCACCGCCTTCCTGTGCAGCCGGGCGTTCATCGGCGGCATGGCCGAGCGCGGTTGGGGTCGGATCGTGAATCTGGCCGCCACCGCCGGTCCGGTCAACGCGCTGCCCACCGAGGCGGCGTACGCGGCGGCCAAGGCGGGCGTGGTGGGCCTGACCCGGGCGCTGGCCATGGAGATGATCGCCGACGGGGTGACGGTCAATGCGGTGGCTCCGGGCACCATCTACACCGCCGCCTCGACCATGGCCGAGATCAAGCAGGGTCTGGGTACGCCGGTGGGGCGTCCCGGCACGCCCGACGAGGTGGCCGCGGCGATCACGTTCCTCTGCTCGCCGGCCGCGTCGTACATCACCGGGCAGATGTTGGTGGTCGACGGCGGCAACAGCGTCCGGGAGGCCCAGTTCCGCTGACGGGCTCAGGTGCTGGTGCCGTCGGAGCCGGCCCAGATCGCCAGGGCCAGCCAGCCGCAGCAGGCCAGCAGGAGCAGGCCGGTGAAGATGTAGCTGAGGATCAGGCCCCAGGTGGCGAGCTGCTCGCCGTCCTCGCCGCTGGTGCGCAGTTGCCGCTTGGCCAGGTGACCGAGGGCGATGCCGACGGGAGCGAAGACGAACGCGAAGACCAGCGAGAGGATGGCCAGCACGTTGGTGCCGCGCCCGCCGCCCTGGCCGGCCGGTGGCCCGTACTGCCCGTAGGGCACCTGTGGGGCGTACGGGGGTTGCTGAGCCCACTGCTGGCCGTGCGGCGGCTGGCCCGGGTGCTCGTACGACGGCTGCCCGTACGCCGGCTGCTCGCCCTGCTGCTGTCCGTACGGCTGGCCGTACTGCGGCTGCTGCCCACCCGGGGGTGGCTCGTAGGGCGACGGTGGCTGGTCCGGCTCCGGTGGTTGGCCCACGCTCTCCTCCTACGGTCCCAACGTCCCTGGTCGCGGGGCCCTCATTGCGGGACGCTACCCGCAGCGGTGAACCTTTTCACAGCGGTTGGGTGGACTGGTCACCTTGGCCCCCCGGGTCGGGCGACCGATACTGATCGAGCGTTTAGTTACCAGTGAGTAGGCGCTGAATCCCCGGAGGCTGAGATGGCTCGACTCGCCCAGACGCCCGGCCTGACCGACGAGCAGCGGGCGATCCTGGAGACCGTCCGGGAATTCGCGGACAAGGAGATCATCCCGCACGCGCAGCGCCTGGAGCACGCCGACGAGTACCCGGCCGACATCCTCGACGGGATGAAGGAGATGGGCCTGTTCGGTCTCACCATCGCCGAGGAGCACGGTGGCCTCGGCGAGTCCCTGCTGACCTACGCCCTGGTGGTGGAGGAACTCTCCCGGGGCTGGATGTCGATCTCCGGCATCGTGAACACGCACTTCATCGTGGCGTACCTGATCTCCCAGCACGGCTCCGCCGAACAGCGGGCCCGGCTGCTGCCGAGGATGGCCACCGGCGAGGTGCGCGGTGCCTTCTCGATGTCGGAACCGGAGTGCGGCTCCGACGTCTCGGCGATCAAGTCGAAGGCCGTCCGCGACGGCGACCGGTTCGTCATCGACGGCCAGAAGATGTGGCTCACCAACGGCGCGTACTCGTCGGTGGTGGCCACCCTGGTCCGGACCGAGACCGGCGCCGACTCGGTCTACGGCAACATGAGCACCTTCCTGCTGGAGAAGGAACCCGGCTTCGGTGAGACCGCCCCGGGCCTGACCATCCCCGGCAAGATCGACAAGATGGGCTACAAGGGCGTCGAGACCACCGAGATGGTGCTCGACGGCGTCACCGTCCCCGACAGTGCCGTCCTCGGCGGGGCCGACCAGGTGGGTCGGGGTTTCTACCAGATGATGGACGGCATCGAGGTCGGTCGGGTCAACGTCGCCGCCCGCGCCTGCGGCATCTCCATCCGGGCCTTCGAGCTGGCCGTCGGGTACGCCCAGCAGCGCCGGACCTTCGGCCAGCCGCTGGCGAAGCACCAGGCCATCGCCTTCAAGCTGGCCGAGATGGGTACGAAGATCGAGGCGGCGCACGCCCTGATGGTCAACGCGGCCCGGCTCAAGGACGCCGGCCAGCGCAACGACGTCGAGGCGGGGATGGCGAAGCTGCTCGCCTCGGAGTACTGCGCCGAGGTCGTCCAGGAGGCGTTCCGCATCCACGGCGGCTACGGCTACTCCAAGGAGTACGAGATCGAGCGGCTGATGCGGGAGGCGCCGTTCCTGCTGATCGGCGAGGGCACCTCGGAGATCCAGAAGACCATCATCTCCCGCGGCCTGCTCCGCGACTACAAGCTCTGAGCAGTCAGCTCCGTCGGGTCAGCCCGGCGGCGGCCCGCTCCACGATCAGGCAGCGGTCCTCCACGTAGTCGATGCCGGCCTCCTCGGCGATCCGTCGGGCCTGCGGAGACACGATGCCGAGCTGCAACCACACCGCCGGGGCGCCGATCCCCACCGCCTGCCGCACCACCTCCACGGCGTCGTCGGCCGGCCGGAAGATGTCGACCAGGTCCACCGGGTGCGGGATGTCGGCCAGGGTCCGGTACACCGGCTCGCCGAAGAGTTCGTCGGCGGTCGGGTTGACCGGGATGATGCGCCAGCCGTGCCGCTGCATCTCCAGCGGTACGCGGTGAGCAGCCTTGAACGGATCGCGGGACGCGCCCACGACGGCGATCACCTGGGCGTCGGCGAGGATCTGCTGGGCGGAACGCATTCGACGACTGTAGCCGCGCCGCCGTCAGCCCGCCCGGTCCGTTCAGAGCAGGCTCAGCTGTTCCGGCGCTGGTGCTGGTTGCGGCGCAGCACGGTGCTCGCCGGCTCCGGACCGGATCAGTCCGTGCCGGCGGGCGGCGATGCGGACCCGTGCGGTCAATTCCCGCTGGTAGGACTGCGGCGCGTACGCGCCCGCGCCGAACAGCTCCCGATAGCGCGGCACCAACCGGGGATGTTCCCGCCCGAGCCACTGCGCGTACCACTCGCGGGCGCCGGGGCGCAGGTGCAGCGGTAGCGGCGTCACGCTGGCGGCACCGGCGTTGGCGATCGCCGCCACGGTGGCCTCGATCGACTCGTCCGAGTCGGAGAGGCCGGGCAGGATCGGCGCCATCAGCACACCCACCTCGAAGCCGGCGTCGGCGAACCGGCGTACCGCGTCGAGCCGGCGGCGCGGGCTCGGCGTGCCGGGCTCGACCGAGCGCCACAGCCCCTCGTCGAGGAAGCCGACCGAGAAGGCGACGGACACCCGGGTGACCTCGGCCGCCTGTCGCAGCAGCGGCAGGTCACGCTGGATCAGCGTGCCCTTGGTCAGGATCGAGAACGGGTTGGCGAAGTCGCGCAGCGCCTCGATGATCGGCGGCATGAGCCGGTAACGCCCCTCGGCCCGCTGGTAGCAGTCGACGTTCGTGCCCATCGCCACGTGCGCCCCGCGCCAGCGCGGCGCGGCCAGCTCACGACGCAGCAGCTCACCCGCGTTGACCTTGACGACCACCTGGCTGTCGAAGTCCGCCCCCGCGTCGAAGTCAAGGTAGGTGTGGGTATTTCGGGCAAAGCAGTAAAAACAGGCATGACTGCATCCCCGGTACGGGTTGACGGTCCACTCGAACGGGACGCGGGACGTGCCCGGAACCTTGTTGAGGATCGACTTGGCGCGCACCTCGTAGAAGGTCATGCCGGCGAATTCGGGGGTGTCGAAGGTGCGGACGACCGCATCGGGCAGCGCCAGCGGCAGGGGTGGCGTCGCTGGCGCTGCCCGTCCGGGATCTCCCTCGACCGGGGGAGCGGTCAGGTTCTCCCAGCGCATGGCCAGTATTCGAACACATGTCCTAGTGGCGTGCAAGTGACTCGCCGGACACCCGCGTGTGGGTCGGTCGGTGTGGGGGGAGGATGAAGGCATGTCGACCTTCGTCTACGACGGGGACTGCGCCTTCTGCACCCGCTGCGCGGAGTTCATCGAGCGCCGCATCCCGACCGGTGCCCGTGTCGTGCCCTGGCAGTTCGCCGACCTCGACCGGCTCGGCCTGACCGAGGCGGAGTGCGAGGAGGCGGTGCAGTGGGTCGGCGCCGACGGCAGCCGGGCCGCGGGCCCGGACGCCATCGCCGCGCTGCTCGCCAGCAGCGGACGTGGGTGGCGGATCGCCGGAGCCGGGCTGCGGATCCCACCGGTACGCGCCGTCGCCTGGCCCGTGTACCGCTGGGTGGCCCGTAACCGGCACCGGATGCCCGGCGGTACGGCCGCCTGCTCGTTGCCCCAGGAGACCCGGGACCGCCTCTACGGCCCCTCCAGCGGCTGACACCTCGCCAGGACGGACCGCCCGCTGTCGGCCCTGTTCTCGTGCCGAGCACGGATCGGGGACCGGTCAGGGCGCTGTCGGGTCCGGCACCGGCTCGCGGCCACCACGTCGTGTCTTCGCAGAAGCGGCGGTGGCGGCCGACAGTGGATCCGCGTCGAGTCCTCGCTGATCGGGCCTGGACCCGCGGGCCAGGAGCCGTCGCATCGCGACGACCGGGCGGACCTTCTCCAGCGGCAGGAAGCTGGTCATGGCGACCAGGTGCGGCGCGAAGGAGATGGTGATCGTCGCGATCGTCACCAGGTGGAACGAGTAGAAGAAGCCGACCATGGCCAGCCGCCAGCGCTCGGGCAGCACGAAGACCAGCGGGCTGAGCAGTTCGAAGGCGAGGATGCCGAACTGGGCGACGAGCAGCAGGTGGGGCACCTGCGCGATCAGGTCCGCCAGGTCGGTGCCACGTCGGATGATCGCCTTCGCGAGCACCGAGCCGGTGGCCCAGTCCAGGCCGCCGAAACGGAACTTGGCCCAGGCGGCCAGGAAGTAGGTGCAGATCACCGAGATCTGGGTGACCCGCAGCGCCCAACCGCCGGCCTCCGTCCTGGTCGGGTCGCCGTGCCGGGCGCGGCCGGCGGTGGGCAGCACGGCCAGTGCGACGAGCAGAGCGAACCGGTCGTGGTCCACCTTGCCGTAGCTCATCGCGATGATCATCCACTCCAGGTAGAGCGCGAAGACCGTCCAGCCGAGCAGCCGGTGAGCGCGTCCGGTCGCGGCGAGCAGGGCCAGCAGCAGCAGGGCCCAGAAGATCACGCTCACCAGCGTCGCGGTGGGAGTGGGTAGCGGCAGTACGCGCCCGACGAACAGCGGTTGGTAGAGGTTGCCGGGTACGTCGACGCGGTCGCGTACCCAGGGGGTGAAGACGACCAGGTCGGCGGCGACGAACAGGTAGACAAGCGTACGGAACGCGGCGACGCGACCGCGCGGCACCGCCTCGGTGAGCCAGCGGCTCATGGGGTGACCTGCCAGCGGACGACGGTCTCGTCGAGCCACCGGCCGGTGGGTCGGCGGTCGGTGACGTCGTGCCACCGGATCACGATCCGGACCTCGGCCAGTTCCGGTGCGTCGGGGTGGCGTCGGCCGTACGCCTCGGCGACCTCGCGCAACCGGCTGGGGTCGGCGACGTACCGACTCTGCTGGCCCTCGATCTCGGCCCGGCGGATGCCGGTCGCCGCCTCGCCCAGGTCGACGAGATCGCCGTTGCGGTCGACCCCTTCCACCCGGGTGTCCGGTGCGTCCGCGTCGGCCGGATCGGAGGTGGAGTACATCCGGAAGGGGCCGAACGGGAAGTGGTCGTCGGCGCCCCAGGCCGTGCCGGCGAGCAGGACGGCGAGCCCGAGTGCCGTCACCGCCACCCGGACCGTACGGCCGCGGCTCGTCAACGCATCCATCGGATGCCGAAGATACGGCACCGGCGTGCGTTGCAGTGGCCTGATCGGCGGGCCGTGTCCCAGCTGTGACGGGCCCGGTGAGCGGATGGGTGCGCAGACGCCGCTGGCCGGGCCCGATCGGGGGCCCGGCCAGCGTGCCGAGATGAGATCAGTGCTTGTGCTCGGCGAGCTTCTTGCGCACGTCGTCCATGTCGAGCGCCTGAACCTGCTCGATGAGGTTCTCCAGAGCCGACTCCGGAAGCGCGCCCGGCTGGGCGAAGACGATCACGCCGTCGCGGATCGCCATGATGGTCGGGATGGACCGGATGTCGAACTTGGCGGCGATTTCCTGCTGCGCCTCCGTGTCCACCTTGCCGAAGGTGATGTCCGCGTGCTTGTCCGACGATCGCTCGTAGACCGGAGCGAACCGCTTGCAGGGACCGCACCAGTCGGCCCAGAAGTCGACCAGCACGATGCCGTCGCCTTCGGTCACCTGGTCGAAGTTAGCCGTGGTCAGCTCGACGGTTGCCATGTGAGTCTCTCCGATCACGCGGAACAGCTACGTCTGGTGGAACCCGGGCGTACCCCTTCGCATTCCCGTCGTGGTGCCACCGTAACCCTGGTCGCAGTACGGATGGGGCCTTTGTCCGCATCGATCGCCGTCGGTCTTCGGCGGCGTCCGCAGATCGCACATGCATGTCGCATTTGCGTGACCGCCCGTAATGGGAGCGTTTCCACTGAGATCAACGCTCTGACCGGGTACGAAGCGGTAACTTCGGCGCTGACTAGCAGTGATTCGACCTGCGGAGATCGCTTTTTGACCGATGATCTGTTACTCAGAGTAATGTAACAAAAAGATAAATGTGACCTCGGTCTCTGTGCGACCGGACTGGCGTACGGCAGAATCTTGAAGCATCAGAGCGTGGGCGGCGGGTGCCGGGGAGGGCCCCGCCGCTCATTGCGTCCGGCCTCGGTCCAGCCGCGCCGGACCCCAGCCGCTCCGGTGCTGATCGGTCTCGGCTGGTGTGACATTCCGCCGCCCGTCGCGCCCCCCGCTTCTCCTTAACCCTCGATAAGGCATGCTGTGCCGAACTTCGCCGCCTCCGTCGAGGGAGACCAGGATGCAGTTCGGCCGCTACTACGAGGAGTTCGAGGTCGGCGCGGTCTACCGGCACTGGCCGGGCAAGACGGTCACCGAGTACGACGACCACCTGTTCTGCCTGCTCACCATGAACCATCATCCGCTGCATCTGGACGCGCACTACGCCGAGACCGCGAGTCAGTTCAGGCGCAACGTCGTGGTCGGCAACTACATCTACTCGCTCCTGCTCGGCATGTCGGTGCCCGACGTCAGTGGCAAGGCCATCGCGAACCTGGAGATCGAGTCGCTGCGGCACGTCGCACCCACCTTCCACGGCGACACGATCTATGGCGAGACCACCGTGCTGGACAAGCGGGAGTCCGCCTCCAAGCCGGATCGTGGCGTGGTGGCGGTGGAGACTCGCGGGTACAACCAGGACGGCACGCTGGTCTGCGTCTTCCGGCGCAAGGTGATGGTCCCCAAACGGGAGTACGCGGCGGCAGCCGTGCCCGACGGCGTCGACCCCGAGCGGCCCAGCTTTCCCGAACCACGCTGACCTAGTGGTGACGTCCCGAGCCCGGACCCGTCGCGGCCGGTCGACCGCAGCCGATGGGGAGGCGGTGGCACGCCACGGCGGGTTCCCGCCGTAGGGGTTCGGTATTCGTCCCGGGCGAATATGCTGGCGCCGGAGGTCCCGCCATGAGCGAGCGAATCACCACCGCCACCGCCTATTCCGCCACCGAGTGGGACCTGCTGACCGGTCTGCCTGGCCGGGTGATCGTGGCCGCCGCCCAACCCGGCCCGGGGCGTCCGCCCCGGAGCGTGGCGGCGGGCCTGGCCGGACTGGACGCGGTGGCGGCCGGCCGAGCCTTCGACAGCGATCTGGTCCGGGCGGTGGTGGCCGCGATCTACGCCCGGCATGACGGGCCGTCCCGGCCGGCGGCACCGCTCACCGAGCTGGTGGACGTACTCGCCGCCTGCCGGGCCGTCGTGCGGGTACTGGCTCGGCACGCCGATCCGCCGACTCGGCCGCCTACCGACAGTGGGTGCAGTCGGTGGCCGCCCGCGTCTGTCGTACCGCGTCCTCGGCGGTGCCCGGCGGCGTGCTGGCGCCCGCCGACCGTCGATTCCTCGACCGGCTCGGCGCCGCCCTCGCCCTGCGGTGACCGCCGCCCTCGCCGTGCGGTGACCGCCGCCCTCGCCGTGCGGTGACCGCCGCCCTCGCCGTGCCCCGGCCGGCGGGCCCATGCCCGCGCTGAGCGGTGCGGTGATCGGGGCGCTCGACGGTGACGGCGGTCGGCCGCCGGCGTGCGGGCGGTCCGCGTGGCTCCCGGTGCTCCGGGCGGTGGGTGGTGCTCCGGGCGGCGGGGCGTAACCTGCGTGACCGTGACCGGTGAGCAGCTCGACGTCGGCGTTGGCCCCTGGCCCGGCGACCCGCCGGAGGATCCCCGCTACGACCCGGAACTGCTCGCCGCGGGGGATCGGCGCAACGTGGTCGACCGCTATCGCTACTGGCGACGCGAGGCCGTCGTCGCCGATCTGGACCGGCGGCGGCACGACTTCCACGTGGCGATCGAGAACTGGCAGCACGATCTCAACATCGGCACGGTGGTCCGCAACGCCAACGCGTTCCTCGCGGCCGAGGTGCACATCGTGGGCCGGCGGCGCTGGAACCGCCGCGGCGCGATGGTCACCGACCGCTACCAGCACGTACGCCACCACGAGACGATCGATCAGTTGATCGCCTGGGCGGCGGAGCACGACCTGCCGTTGGTCGGCATCGACAACCTGCCCGGCTGCCGGCCACTGGAGACCAGCACGCTGCCCCGGCGGTGCGTCCTGTTGTTCGGTCAGGAGGGTCCGGGGCTCTCCGAGGCCGCCCGTTCCGCGTGCGACCAGGTCTTCTCGATCGCCCAGTACGGCTCGACGCGCTCGATCAACGCCGGGGTGGCGAGCGGCATCGCCATGCACGCCTGGATCCGCGCCCACGCCGGCCCACCCCCGACCTGACCCCACCCTCCACTGCTGTTGACCATGAAGTTGTTGTCGCGACACGCCGAGGAGCGAGATGACAACTTCATGATCGCTCGGGTGGGGGACGCGGGTGGGGACGGGTGGTGGGGTGGGGGAATCGGGGGAGTGGGGTTGACGGGGGGCGGTTGGGGGGTGACGGTGGAGTGGTGACGGTTGCGGTGAGTTGTCCCAGATGTGGGGGGTCGGTCCGGCCACCGGATCTGATGCATCCGGAATCCCGCTGCCCCGACTGCGGGCCGGTCGCGCCCCTGCGCGTGCCCGAGCACATCGGCGCGGAGATCGTGGCCAGCGTGGTCGACCACATCCGGGCCGCCGCCCAGCCGCAGCAGCCGGCGGTTCCGCTGTGGTGTCCGTGGCCGCTGCCGCCGGGCTGGACCACGACCGGCGTGGCGTGGGCCGGCGACGATCGGCTCGGAGTGCGGGCCACGGTGGTCGCCTGCGCCGGGCCGGCGCCGTTGGGTGGTGGCCCGGCGGATCTGGTCTTCGTAGCCGAGGAGCCCGGCGTGGGGCTGGGTACGCGATACGCCGGAGTGCCCGGGCCGGACGCCGGACCGGAACTGGTCGAGGCGCTGACCGACCCCGGCCCGGGGCATCCCGGCCATGTCGGACGCGCCGGGATCAGGGTGGCCGGTCACCCGACTCCACTGTGGCTGGTGAACTCGCTACCAGATCGAAGCGCGTACGCCGGCGAGGCTCGGGGAATGTGGCTCTATGCGATAGCCTGGCCGGCGAGTGCGGGGCATCTGCTCGCCGAGGACGTGCTGCTGCACGACCTGGTCGAGTGGACGCCGTCCGAGCTCGTGTACGGCGCTCCATCTCCGTACCTGCACGGGAAGGCTTGACAAGTCTCCCGGAATGTCGGAGAACGGACGCAGATATTCACGGTAAGACACCACGCTGATACTCTGGGTGCCGCTGCGGTAATGGGACCCGGCGCCGCGCGAGAGGATGGCCCGCCATGGTCAAGAAGGTCCTCACCTGGGCCGGAATCGCATTCTTGATCTTCTTTGTCGCCTACCGGCCAAATTCCGCCGCGGACGTGTTCAAGTCGCTGGGCGGCGGCATCATGGACATCGCCCAGGGCTTCGGCGACTTCTTCACCTCACTGGTCGCCTAGCCTCCGATGGGAAGCCCCTCCGGCCCACCCTTCGATCCCGACGATCCCGACCGGGCCCGCCGGGAACGCGACACAGAGCCGATTCCTCGAATCGATCCCGACGACGGGCCGGGCTACGGTGCCGGCCCTCGCCCCTCCGACGGTCCGTCCTTCTCCGACGACGTCGGTTACGGCGACGGCCCGGGGTACGCCGGCGAAGGCCGGTCCGGACGGGCCTGGGTGCGCGATCCGGAGGCCGGTTACCTCCCCCCGGAGATCTCCGAGGAGGAGTTGGCCGGCCTGCGCGCCGATGCCAGCGGCGCCACCCCACGTCGGGTGCTGCCGCTGGAGGACGAGCCCAGCTCGTTGGTGGCCCGGTACCTGTTCCCGACCGAGCGGTACCGGGGCGAGTGGAAGCGGCACTGGGTTCACCTCGCCACCCCGATCATCGTCGGTGTCGCAGCGACCTTCGTGCTCGGCTACCTTTCCGGCTTCCTCGCCGGTCAGGACGTCGGCGCGCTCACCACGATCGCGGTGCTGCTCTGGTTCGCGGTGATGGGCTGGGTGGCGTGGCGGGTCGCCGACTGGTGGTACGACCGCTTCATCCTGACCAACAAGCGGGTCATGGTGGTCAACGGCATCATCACCCGGCACGTGGCGATGATGCCGTTGACCCGGGTGACCGACATGAAGTACGAACAGTCGCCGGCGGGCCGGGCGCTCAACTACGGCACCTTCGTGCTGGAGTCCGCCGGTCAGGAGCAGGCGCTGCGTGAAGTCAAGAACCTGCCCAACCCCAACGAGCTCTATCTGCGCGTCGTCGAGGAGATGTACGAGCCGCAGGCGGTCGAGGCCCGGTTGGGCAAGGAGCAGGACGAGGCCAAGGCCGACGACGGAGCCTGAAACTTTCTCGACCGAACATCGGAGATATTGCGGCACCTTCCGTCCTCGACCCGCTGGTCCCGCTGTGGCAGGCTGCGGCAGGATCAGGCACGGAGGTGGTGTGTGGCCAGCAGCAACGCGCTGGAGGAGGAGTTCCGCGACTTCGTCGCGGCCCGCTCCGGTGCCCTGCTGCGGACCGCGTACCTGCTCACCGGCGACTGGGGCACGGCCGAGGATCTTGTCCAGACCGCGCTGACCAAGACGTACCTGGCGTGGAAGCGGCTGGGTGGGATCGAGGCGATCGAGCCCTACACCCGACGAGTCATGGTGAACACCTCGACGAGTTGGTGGCGGCGTCGCTGGCACGGCGAGCGTCCGACCGAGGTGCTGCCCGAGCAGGCCGCCACGGACGAACTCGAACGCCAGTTGGACCGGGACGTGCTCTGGCGGCATCTGAGGGCCCTGCCCGCCCGGCAGCGCGCGGTGCTGGTGCTGCGCTTCTACGAGGACATGTCGGAGGCACAGACCGCCGCCATGCTCGACATCTCGCCGGGCACCGTGAAGAGTCAGACCTCCCGGGCGCTGGCCACGTTGCGTCGACGCATCGGCGCGGAGGAACCCTTCGGCCTGCGTGCCGGCAGGTCGGAGTCAACCGAGCGGTCGGCCGACCGGACCGGGCCCGGAAGTCCGCAACCGGAGGACGCCGGGCGTCCGGTGCGGGCCGCCCGGCGCCGGCCCGCTGGCACAGCCACCGGCGGGGTTGTCCCGGCCCTTGGCGCCGGTGTCGGCGGTGCGACGGCCTCGCCTGACCGGATCTCCTCGCGCGGCACGCCCGCCTCGGCCGGGGCCGACGGGCGTGACAACCCCGCATCGGCACCCGGACCGGCGGCAGCGCAGCCCGGCGCGCTGGTCGGAGAGCGGCGGTGAAGCGGAAACCGGCAGCTCATGACAACCAGAGCCGGTTCCCGGATCGTCAATTGGACGTGCCGTCCGACGAGCTTGAAGGCGCCCTCCGGGAGATGCTGTCCCGGCGGGCGGCCGTGACGCGCGCGGTCGCCGTCGACCCGGCCGGCGTGGCGATCCGCCGGGCCGACCGGATCCAACGTCGCCGCACCCTGGCCGGGATGGGCCTGGCCGTGCTGGTGGTCGTGACGGTCAGCGTGGGCAGCCTGCACGTGCGCGACAACCGGCCGCCGGCGGGCGGGACGGTGGTGATCGGTGACCCCGACCAGCGGCCGCTCGTCGAGCGCGTCACCGCGCCACCCGGGCCGGACACCGCGGCCCCGATCGCCGAGGTCGACCTGTTGATCGACGACTCGATCGCCACCGCGCAGGGTCGACGGGTGCCGCTGCTCGGCATCGGCGAGGTGGAACGGGTGCACCGGCTCACCGACGGGCGTGGCTGGTTGGCCGTCGGGGCACCGACCCTGGCCGGACGGTTCCTGTGGGCGGTGGCCGCGGACGGCACGGCGCAGGTGCTGCTGGCCGGTGCCGACGAGATCGTTCTGGATGCGGAGGGCCGGCAGGTCGCCTGGAAGCAGGGCACGGTGCTGGCCGTCGCCGGGATCGTCGACGGTGAACTCGCCGACACCGTACGAGCCGAGGCACCGGCCGAGGCGGTGCCGCTGCGGTTCGTCAACGGGGCGGTGCTGGTCAGGTTGGCGCCCGACCGTCCCGGGCACGTGCTGTGGCCCCTGCGACCCGGTTCGCTGGACCTGGGCGGTGACCGAGCCAGCACTCACATCTTCGGCGCGCTGCCCGATGGACGCCTGGTTGGTGGGACCACCCCGGGCGTCGGGCTGCCCACCTGCCTGACCCTGCTCGACCCGGCCCGGGATCTGGCACCCAGCCGGCCTGACTGTGGGCCGGAGACGGCCGGCGACGGCCTGGGTGCGGTGTCGCCGGACGGGCGCTGGCTGCTGGTCAACGGGCGGTCGGCGGGGGTCGACTCGGCGCTGCTGGTGGACCTGGTCACGTTCGACAAGCCCACCGCGGTACGGCCGGCGGGACCGCCGATGACCGGCACCGTGGTCTGGCGCACCGAGGACACGGCCTACTACGCCGACGCCGCCGGTGGCCTGGTGCGGGTGGCCGTCGACCGGGTCGTCGCGGGCCGTCCCGCCGCGCCGACCGCCCTGCCCGGCGTGCCTGCCGGTGAGCTACCGGTGGTGGTGAGCGGTGGCTGACCGGGCGACCGGTGACTGCGGGCGATGACCTCCCGGATCGATCTGCACACACACTCCACGGCCAGTGACGGCACTCTCCGCCCGGCCGAGCTGATGCGCGCTGCCGCGACGGCGGGACTGGACGTGGTGGCGATCACGGACCACGACACCACCGACGGCTGGGAGCCGGCACTGCGTGCCCTGCCGACCGGGCTGCGGCTGGTCCGTGGCGCGGAGCTTTCCTGCCGGTGGGACGGTGAACAGCCGCCGGTGCCGCTGCACCTGCTGGCGTACCTCTTCGACCCGGCGCATCCGGAACTGGTGGCCGAGCTGACCAGGGTGCGGGCGGCGCGGTTGGCCCGGGGCGAACGCACGGTGGACCTGCTGCGTGCCGACGGCATCGACGTGCACTGGCCGGAGATCCTGGCGCTGGCCGGTGGCGGGACGGTGGGCCGGCCGCACATCGCTCAGGCGCTCATCCGGGCCGGGCTCGTTGCCACCACCACCGAGGCGTTCGGGCCGGACTGGCTTGGTCAGCGGTACCGGCTGCCGAAGGAGGACACCGACGTGTTCCGGGCCGTCCGGCTGATCCGGGCGGCCGGCGGCGTGCCGGTGTTCGCCCATCCCCGGGCCAGCCGGCGTGGCCGGATCGTGCCGGACGAGCTGATCGCCGACCTGGCCGCGGCGGGACTGGTCGGGCTGGAGGCCGACCACGAGGACCATTCACCCGGCGAGCGGGACCACGTACGCGGTCTCGCGGCCGAGCTGGGTCTACTGGTGACCGGCTCCTCGGACTTTCACGGCAGTCACAAGACGGTACGGCTGGGTGCCTTCACCACCGGTGTCGACGCGTACGAACGGATCGTGGCGGCATCCTCCGGGGTGACCGAGGTCGCTTCGGGCTGACCTGGGTTTCGACGCCGACCGGCACGGCTACGGTGACCGGGTGGATCTCAAGCTCTTCGGCGAGGTCTTCGTGACCCTGCTGGTGATCGTCGACCCGCCCGGCATGATGCCGATCTTTCTGGCGTTGACCGGACCGCTGTCCGCGCGGGAGCGCAACCGGGCCGCCTGGCAGGCGGTCGCGCTGGCGCTGGGCGTGATCGTGATCTTCGCGGTGGCAGGACAGACGCTGCTGGCCTACCTGCACGTCGACCTGCCCGCGTTGCAGGCCGCCGGTGGGCTGCTGCTGATCCTGGTCGCGTTGGAACTGCTGACCGGCAAGACCGACGACCCGACCAAGCAGGCCACCGCCAACATCGCCCTGGTGCCGCTGGGCACGCCGCTGCTGGCCGGGCCCGGCGCGATCGTGGCGACGATGCTCTTCGTGCAGCAGGGTGACGGACCCGCCGACTTCTCCGCGATCGCCGCCGCCATCGTCGCGGTGATGCTCACCGTCTGGATCGTGCTGCGGTTCTCCGGCGGCATCGTGAAGGTGCTGCGTCCGGGCGGCATCGAGGTGCTCACCCGGATCGCCGGCCTGCTGCTGGCGGCGATCGCCGTACAGCTCATCGCGGACGCGATCGCGGCGTTCGTGGCCCAGTACAACGGTGCCGGCTGACCGGCTCGCCCGGTCTGTCGGGGGTGGATGGCAGGATCAGGTGGTGCGACGAGCCTCTCCAGCCGGACGACCCGCCGCCGGTGGCCGCCCGCCCCGGCCCCGCGACGCGCAGCCCGAGCAGCTCGGCTTCGAGGGCATGCCGGAGCGGCTGTTCGTCTGCACCCCGAGCCGCCTGGGTGCCTACGCCGACTGTCCACGGCGTTACCGCTACTCCTACGTCGATCGCCCGGCACCGCCGAAGGGCCCGCCCTGGGCGCACAACTCGCTCGGCGCCAGCGTGCACACCGCCCTGAAGAACTGGTACGCGTTGCCCGCCGATCGACGTCGCCCCGAAGTGCTGCCGACGCTGCTCAAGAGCACCTGGGTACGCGAGGGTTACCGCGACGACGAGCAGGAGCGCGAGTCCTACCGGCGGGCCCTCGGCTGGCTGGAGGCGTACGTCGCCGGGCTGGACCCGGCCGACGAGCCGATCGGGGTGGAGCGCGTGGTGGCGGTGAAGACCGGGGTGCTGGCCTTCAACGGCCGTGCCGACCGGATCGACTCGCGGCCCGGCCCGCAGGGGCCCGAGTTGGTCATCGTCGACTACAAGACCGGCCGCTCCGGGTTGGACGGCGACGACGCGCGCGGTTCGCAGGCGTTGGCGCTGTACGCGTACGCGGCCGAGCGGGTGTTCCGCCGGCCGTGCCGCCGGGTCGAGCTGCACCATCTGCCGAGCGGCACCGTCGCCGCGCACGAGCACAGTGTCGAGTCGTTGGCGCGGCAGGTGACTCGCGCGGAGGAGACCGCCCGCGACATCATGGCCGCCGAGCGGTCGGTCGCCGACGGTGCTGATCCGGACGACGTCTTTCCGACCGCCCCCGGCCCGCGCTGCGGCTGGTGCGACTACCGGCGCATCTGCCCCACGGGTTCCGCCCTACCGGGCAAGGAGCCGTGGGCCGCCGTGGAACGCTTCGCCGCACCGACGACGGAGGACTGATCCGCGATCGACCTCCCGCCGTGCGTCAGGTGGTGGAGGGAGTGGCGGCGGTGAGTCGCGCCGCGCGTTCCTTGGCGGCGCGCTGCATCGGGCTCTCCCGCCAGTCGCGGGGCAGGGCGGTGAGTGCGAGCCGCAGCGCGCGTACCGTCACGTCGGCCGACAGCGCGGTGGTCGGCAGGCCCAGCCCGCCGTACAGCCGCCGTGCCCACGGTGGCAGCAGGGCGAGCGCGGTGCCGGCGATGCCGAGGTACGCCCACCGGGGCGGGCCGAGGTTCAGCCCGATCCGGGCCGGCAGACTGAGCTTCCAGGGCAGGGGTGGCGCGGTCAGGAACAGGGCGGTCTCGGCGGCCTCCCGGGTCATCCGCAGCTCTGGCCGGACCCGCCGGTAGTACTCGGCCACCTCGGCGGCGGTGCCGGGCACGGTCTCGGGCGCCAGCCCGACGAGGGCGGCGGTACGCCGCTGCTCGGTGTAGTAGCGGTCCACCTCGTCGGCGTCCAGCGGTACGCCGGCCCGCCGTGCGGTGTCGAGGAACGACTCCACCTCGGTGACGTGGACCCAGCGGAGCAGGTCCGGTTCGTCGATCCGGAACCGTTCGCCGGTGCCGGGGTCGACCGCGGTCATCCGGGCGTGCCGCCGACGCAGTCGCTGGCCGGCCTGCTCCGCCTCATTGGTGGTGCCGTAGACGGTGGTACCCACGTAGTCGGCGGTGCGGATCAGACGCCCCCAGGCGTCCTGACGGTAGTTGCTGTTCTGAGCCACCCCGGCCATGGCCCGTGGGTGCAGCGCCTGGAGGTAGAGCGAGCGCAGGCCGGCGACGAACAGGATCGGCTCCTGGTGCAGCTTCCAGGTGACCGAGGCGGGACCGAACAGGCCGACGTCGACGGTTTCCACCTGTCAAGGGTGCCACGCGAACCGACGTGAACCTGTCTGGTCGGGCCTGCGTGTGGAGCATCAGGGCGTTGGGCGGATCAAGCACGGGCCCGTACGCTGACATTCACGATCACTCTCGGAGGTGCCGATGTTCGAGAAGGCGCTGGGCCTGCCCCTGCACGTACTGGTCGTACACGCCGTAGTCGTGTTGGTGCCGCTGCTGGTGCTGCTCGCCCTCGCGTACATCGTGCTGCCCCGGTTCCGCGCCCGACTGGACTGGGCGGTGGCGGTCCTGGCGGTGGTCGCGCCGATCACCGCTTGGGTCGCCACGGAGTCCGGTGAGGCGCTGCAGGCCCGGCAGATCGAGCGGGGCTTCTCCGGCGAGATCCTCGACAAGATCAACGAGCACGCGGCGCACGGCGACGTGCTGTTCCTCGTCACGCTTGGACTCGGCCTGGCGGTCATCCTGCTGCTCGTCGCCACGAGCGGCCATCCTCGGGCGCCGAAGCTGCCCGGCTGGGTGCCGGCGGTGCTGTCGGTCGTGGTGCTGGGGCTGGGCGTCGCGGCCCTCGTCTACGTCTGGCTCAGCGGCCACTCGGGTGCCGAGATGGTCTGGGGCAACACCTACGAGTAGGCCGCCACGGCCGTCCCGAGCTGGTACGCCCGCCGTCACGCCCGGGTGCCTGCTCAGAACAGCAGCCGGGTGCAGAGCAGACAGGTCAGCACCACCAGCACGGCTCCGGCGACCGCGCCGACGGCCCAGGTGACCCGCTGTGCCCGCTGCTCCTGCGCGTCCAGGCTGGCCATGTCCTGAGCCGGCAGCTGGCGGGGCGGCGCTGCCCGCAGGTGCACCGGGGCGCCAACCGGGCGGCGGAGCGGTGGTGGGTGGCGGCCCGCTGTAGCCGCCCGGCCCGCCCGAGGCAACGGTGGAAAGCGGGCCGGATCCGGACGGGCCCGGCGGCGGGGGCTGACTGGCGTCGACCGGTGCCGGGACGTGCTCCGCCGGAGGGCCGGAGGAGGACCCGTCGCCGGAGTCGGGCCGGCGCCACGGGTCGTCTGGATCCTGACCGGGTCGGGGCATCGTCACGCCGTCCGACGCTACCAACCACCTCATCGCCGCACCGCCAGGCCGCGCCCGTGGCGGTTGATCCGGACAACTTCGGGGATAGTGCCGGGTCTCGCGCGCGCGAGGCAGCACCATCCCCGAAGTTGCTCGGGCACCGGAGCGATGCCGCAGCTGCGTTAGTGTTGTCGCTCGTGAGCGATTGGCGGGGTGAGGACGATCGCGCGGTCGAGTTGACCGACGACTTCGTGGTGCTGCCGGAGCAGACCGCGGACGACACCGATCACGGGTGGGGCGAGCGGGCCGGCGGCAACGACGACTGGCTGCTCGCCGAGCGTCCGCCACACTGGGACTGAGGCCGGGAGTCGCCGCCCCGGCAGGCTGACGCTCTGCCGCGCCTGGCCTGCCGGACAGCCGGCGTGCTGCCCGGCAGCGGGTGGCCCGGGGATGTCCCTGCCGGGCAGCCCCGCGGCCAGGGCACGCCGATCGGTCAGGAAGAACTGGCGGTGGCCGTCGCCTTGCTCGCTCCGCCGGAGGATCCTCCCGACGAACCCCCGGACGACCCGCTGCCGGAGCCGGACGAGCCGGCGCCGGACGAGGCAGAGCCGTTCGACGAGGAGCTCGCGGAGTCAGCGGACTTGGAGCCGGACGACGAGGACTCCGACTTGCCGCCGGAACCGTTCGACGTGGTGTCCGAGCCGGAGGAGCGGGAGTCGGTGCGGTAGAAGCCCGAGCCCTTGAAGACGATGCCGACCGAGTTGAACAGCTTGCGCAGTCGTCCCTCGCACGCCGGGCAGTCGGTCAGCGGCTCGTCAGAGAAGGACTGCACCGCCTCGAGCTGGTGACCGCACGCGGTGCAGGCGTACTGGTACGTGGGCACGTTCCCCTCCGGATCTGGCACGGCCGATTGGCACTCGACGTATTCGAGTGCCAATGGTGCGTCATCGCCCCCCGGTTCGTCCAGCGGAAGTGTGGGGCACGACACCCGCGAGGGTCAGCAGGCCGTCGGTCGGCGTGACCACCGCCCGTACCGGCAGGTCGTGTGGTTCGGCCGGCAACTCGGAAAGCAGCTCACCGTCGTACAGCGGCACCACCGTGAGGACGGTCGCCGGCACCCGCGCCAGGGCGCGGTCGTACGACCCGCCGCCGCGACCCAGGCGGATCCCACGTCGGTCCACCGCCAGCGCGGGCACCACCACCAGGTCGGCGGTGGCCACGGCGGTGACCCCCAGCCGGGGGCCGGTCGGCTCGCGGATGCCCCGCCCGGCGGCGATGATCGCCTGCGGTCCGTCCCAGGCGGCCCAGTCCAGGTCGAGGTCGTCGCGCAGCACCGGCAGCAACAGATCCGCCCCGGCGGGCAGCACCTCGGCGAGCACCGTCGGCAGCTCCGACCCGCCCGGCTCGCCACCGACCGGGGCGTACGCGGCTATCCGACCCGGCCGCAGCCGGTTGACCAGGGACGCCAGTTCGGCCCGCAGGCGGGCTGCGGCGGCAGCGCGCTCAGCTTCGGTGCGGGCGCGGCGCCGCGCGAGCAACTCGATCCGGGTGGCCCGCTTCGCGTCATGCGCCACTTCCGCTCCTTCCGCAAATTCCGGCACGCAACACTCCTCACGCAACGCTTGCCTACCCGTTGCTCTGTGTCAGCATCGCAGGCAACGGTCGCGCAACTTCCGGGGGGAAGGGGAAGCGTTGACGCTACGCGGGCGGTTGACCGCAGCCTTCCTGGCGGTGGCGTTCGGCCCGGTCCTGCTCGGTGCCGTCTTCGTCGCGTCCACCGTAGCGGCGGTCGACCGCAGTCGTGCCACCGAACGGCTGGCGGTGGCCGCCACGGCCGTACGTACCTCGGTCGACGCCCTCTGCCAGCAGCTACGCGCCGCGGCCGACGCGGTCGCCGTCACCGCTGACCACGCCGCGGCGGCCGCGCAGGTGGTCAGCCGGGGCCTGGCCACCGCGGTGCTCGTCACCGACGTGACCGGTCGGGTCGGCTACGCCACGCCGGACCCGCCCCGGCGCCCTGGCGGGACTGCACCGCGCAGGCTGCGCCCGGCGGAGCGGTCAACGCCCTGGTGGCGCGGGTGCAGCTACGCGACGCCGCCGGCTCGGCGCTGGGTACGGTGGCCGCCGCCCAGCCGGTCGACCCGGCCTTCGTCGCGCGGCTCGCCGCCGTGACCGGGTGGCGGTGACCCTGCTCGACGGGGCCGCGCCGGTTCAGGTGGCCCACACCACCGAATCCGGCAACGGTCGGGACGCGGTGCTCGCCGCCGCGGCCTCGCTGCGCGACGAGCACGTCGCCGGCACCACCGACGGTCGCTACGTACGCCGCGCCGGCCCGACCGTCGGCCAGCCGCTGCCCCTGGTGCTCTCGGTACCAAGCGACCAGCCACCGGGGCTGCACGCGGTGCTGGTCGCCGTGGTGCTGATGGCCGCCCTGCTGGGCGTGGCAGCCGCCTGGCGGCTGGCCCGGGTCACCACCCGGCCACTCGTGGAACTGGCTGGTGCGGCGGACCGGGTCGCCACCGGCGATCTCACCGCCCGAGTGCCGGTACACAGCCGCGACGAGATCGGTCAGCTGGCCGTCGCCTTCAATCGGATGACCCGCGAGACGGGCGGTTACCTGGCGGCGCTGACCAGCAGCCGGGACCAGTTGCGCGGACACCTCGCGGTGCTCGGTGACACCCTGGCCAGTACCCACGACCTGCCCCGGATCCTGCGGGTGATCCTGCACAGCGCGCTCGCCGCGACCGGGGCCCGCGCGGGAGCGGTACTCCTCACCGAGCAGGGTGAGCAACTCGTCGCCCGGTGCTGCGAAGGGCTCGACGAGCGCGGGCCCGGCACCGCGCCACTGCGGGTGCCGCTGGGCAGCGGGGTGGTCGGCGCGGTCGCAGCGACCGGTCAGCCCGTCGGGGTCGGGCCGAGGCGGCGAGCATCGACCCGGACGAGCCGCGCTGCCGGACGTACATCGCGGTGCCGTTCGCCGCGCCCGACCCGACCGGCGGCGACGCCTCGGCGGCTGCCGTCCCGGGGCGACCGGCGGAGGTGGTGTTGGGCGTGCTGGCGCTCTACGACCGCCTCGGCGGTGACGAGTTCGACGACGACGACCTGGCCACCCTGCGCACCTTCGCCCGGCACGCGGCGGTCGCCGTGGACAACGTGCGCGTACACGAGGAGGCGCAACGACTGTCGCTCACCGATCCGCTGACCGGGCTGTGGAATTACCGGTACCTGCGCGAGTCGCTGCGCCGGGAGGTGGAACGGGCCAGCCGGTTCGGCCGCATGGTCAGCGTCCTCGCCCTCGACCTGGACCGTTTCAAGCGGGTCAACGACACCTACGGGCACGCCGCCGGGGACACCGTGCTGGCCGAGTTCGCCCGGCGGGTACGCGGCGAGATCCGCGAGGTGGACCTGGCCTTCCGGCGGGGTGGCGAGGAGTTCGTGGTGCTGCTACCGGAGACCGACGCCCGTGGCGCGACGATCGTCGCCGAGCGGCTCGGTGCGGCCGTTCGCGACGCCCCGGTGACGGTGGTGGGGCACGCCGGTGTCCGCGAGTTGATCCCGGTGACCGTCTCCGTCGGCATCGCCGTCTTTCCCGACCACGCCGACACCGGCCCGCAGGTGCTGGCGGCGGCGGACGAGGCGTTGTACGCGGCGAAGACCGCCAGCCGGGACACCTGGCGCCTGGCGCCGGCCCGGGAGCCGTCGCCGACCCGTGAGGTACCGGTGCCGCCGGTCGCCCGCAGCCCCGCCGACGGACTGCCCAGGGCCGGACCCGACGCGCCGATCACCACCGGCGACCCGTCGGCCGGGCCCTGACCTGCCACCAGCGTCGGTCCGCCGGGTCCTGACCTGCCGGCACCAGCGTCGGTCCAGGCCCGGACCTGTCGGTGACGACCCGTCGGGTGGGCCGAGGCCGGTCCTGGCGGGCCGGCCACCGACGGTCCGCCGACCTGACCGGGGCACCACCGGCAACCGGCAGAACCGGTCCGGCGGGCGGCGCGTCTTCCGGTCCTCACCCGCCGAGTCAGGGCCATGGCCGATAGTCTCGCGACATGTCGGAGCACTCAGCGAACCCCTCAGCGACCGCCGCCACCGGCCGTCCCCGTGCCGTCAAGGCCGTCATCCCGGCCGCCGGACTGGCCACCCGGTTCCTGCCGGCCACCAAGGCCGTTCCCAAGGAACTGTTGCCGGTGGTCGACCGACCGGTATTGCAGTACATCGTCGAGGAAGCCGCCCACGCCGGCATCGGCGACGTGCTGCTGATCACCGGCCGGGGCAAGACGTCGATGGTGGACCATTTCGACCGTCGTCCTGACCTGGAGGAACGGCTCGCGGAAAAGCCCGACCTGCTCGCCGCCATCAAGCGGACCGAGGAACTGGCATCCATCTACACCTGTCGGCAGCCGGAGCAGTTGGGTCTCGGGCACGCCGTCGGGTACGCCGAGTCGCACGTCGGCGACGAGCCCTTCGCGGTGCTGCTCGGCGACGAGTTCGTCAATCTCAGTGAGCCGCTGCTGCCCGCGATGCTGGAACTCCAGGCGCGTACGGGCGGGGTGGTGCTCGCCTTCTTCGAGGTCGACCCGGCGGAGACGAAGCGGTACGGGATCGCCTCCGTCGAGCCGGCCGAGTCCGAGCTGGCCGACATCGGCGAGGTCGTGAAGGTGACCGGCATGGTGGAGAAGCCGAAGCCGGAGGACGCGCCGAGCAACCTCGCCGTGCTGGGCCGGTACGTGCTGCCCGGCAAGATCTTCGACGCCATCCGCCGGACGGAGCCCGGCAGCGGCGGGGAGATCCAGCTGACCGACGCGATGGAGATCCTGCGTACCGAGGGCACACCGGTGCACGCGATCGTCTACCGCGGCACCCGCTACGACACCGGCATGCCGCTGGGCTACCTGCAGACAGTGGTCCAGATCGCGGCCGACCGCGAGGACCTCGGTAGCGAGTTCCGCAAGTGGCTGGCCGAGTTCGTCAACTCCGACGCGTCGGGCGGTCCGAATACATGACCGCGACGGCCGACGCCGAGGCGGCCGAAAACGGGTTGACGCCGCTCGCCGACTACCTGGGCAGCGTGCTGCGCAGGTTGCGCGCGCTGCCTCCGCTCGACCTCGACCTCACCCAGGCGTACGGCAACGTCCTCGCCGAGGACGTCGTCGCCCCGCACTCCTTCCCGGCCTTCGACCAGGCCGCTGTGGACGGGTACGCCGCGCGCTGGGAGGACATCGCCGGTGGGGGCCGGGGCGTGGGATACGTCCCGGTCCAGTCGGGTCGGCCGGGCGGTCGCACCGTACGGCTCAACGTCGTCGGTGATCTCGGTGCGGCAAGCTGGCGGCCGGTCCGACTCACGCCGGGGTCGTGTTTCTCGGTGGCGGCCGGCGCACCACTGCCGATCGGTGCCGACGTGGTCGTGCCGGTGGAGTGGACCGACCAGGGCATGGCGGCGGTGGAGATCTTCCGGGTCCCGAAGCGGGGGTACGGGGTCCGTCGGACGGGCGAGGAGGTGACCGGCGGTGCACTGCTCGCCCGATCCGGCACCTACGTCTCGCCGGCGCTGGTGGCGGTGCTCGCCGCGACCGGCATCGGACATGTGGTGGTGCGTCCGAGCCCCCGGGTGGTGATCGTGGCCACCGGCGACGAACTCGTCGACGTGGGGCGGGGCAGCCAGCCGGGTCAGGTGGTGGACGCCAACTCGCACGCCCTGACCGCCGCGGCGGCGGAGGTGGGGGCGTTGGCCTACCGGGTGGGCATCTGCGACGACGATCCGGAGGGGCTGCGCGGGCTGCTGGAGGACCAGACCCTGCGGGCCGATCTGATCATCACGACCGGCGGCACCGGCACCGGGCCGGGCGACATGGTCCGCCGGATCCTGTCCCGTCGAGAGGGCAGCCGCGCGGGTCCGGTCACCTTCACGGACGTGGCGCTCTACCCGGGCACCGCCCTCGGCTTCGGCACGGTCGGTGCCGAGGAGGTGCCGGTGGTGTGTCTGCCCGGCGACCCGGGGGCCGCGATGATCGGCTTCGAGGTGCTGGCCCGGCCCGCGATCAATCTGCTGGCCGGCGCGGAGCCGGTGTTCCGGCCCAGCGTACGGGCGCACCTGTTGGAGACCGTCGCCTCGCCGGCCGGGCTGCGCGAGTTCCGGCCCGCGCACGTCGCCGAGCGGCGTGGCGGGGGTTACACTGTCCAGCCGCTCAACGGCGGCCCGTTCACGCTCTCCGGCCTGGCAGAGGCGAACGGACTTCTCGTTCTCGGCGAGCGGGTGACCGCCGCCGCCGCCGGCTCCACCGTCGACGTGTTGCTGCTGGACCGCCGCCGGTGACCCACCGGTGACGCTCGGGAGTGGAGGTTCGGTGTTCCGACGGGCGCCTGGCTGGCCGGCGGTGCTCTCCGACGGCCCGGTACTCCTGCGGCCGTACCGGCGGTCGGACGCGGCGGCCTGGTCGCAGGTGCGCCGCGCCAACCGGGAGTGGCTGGCCCCCTGGGAGTCGTCGCTACCCGGTGACTGGGACGACCTGAACTCCCCGGCGACGTTCCGCTGGGTCTACCGCGACCAGCGACGCTCGGCCCGCACCGGCGAGGGGATGCCGTTCGCGGTCTGCCTGCACTCCGACGGTGTGGAGCGGCTGGTCGGCCACATCAACGTGGGCAACATCGTGCGCCGGGCCTTCTGCTCCGGATACGTCGGCTACTGGGTGGACCGGCGGGTGGCCGGCCGAGGCGTCATCCCCACCGCGCTGGCCCTGGCCGTCGACCACGCCTTCGGCCCCGGCGGTCTGCACCGGATCGAGGTCAACATCCGCCCGGAGAACCGGCCGTCCCGTCGGGTGGTGGAGAAGCTGGGCTTCCGCGAGGAGGCGTACCACGCGCGCTACATGCACATCGACGGTGCCTGGCGCGACCACATCGGCTACGCGATGACCAGCGAGGAGATCGCCGCCGAGGGCGGCCTGCTGGCCCGCTGGCACCGGCTGCGCGCCCGTACCCCGTGAGCCGTCCCACGTGCGGGATCGGCGCGGCGCGGCGGTTCCCGCGACGGTGACCCGTAACCTCAGGTAACTGCAAGCTGCGGCAGGCGCTGCCCGCTCCGCACGATTCACGTCGCCGACACCGATCGGTGGAAGATCCTGCGGCCGGCTCGCGCTTGCTCCGAATCTGGTGACGGGAGGGGTGAGGGTGCCGACCTCGGTGCTCCTCGCCGTCCTCGCCGCCGCCGGGCTGCTCGCCCTCGCGCCGGCGCTGGTCCGCCGGTACGACGCCGCCGAGCGGCTGGTGGCGGAGCGGGCGCAGTCGACGGCGCGGGTGCTCCAGCGCCGCCGACGTCGCCGCACTGTCCCCGGACGGCGGCCGGTAAACCCGTCCCGCGCCCTGGTCATCACCCTCAGCGAGGATCCCGACTCGGGGGAACTCGCCACTCCGGTCTCCGGTCCGCCGGCCCTGCGGCGCGCGGTTCCCGCCCCGCCTCGCTCAGGCGAGGCACCCGGCAGGGTACCGCGCTCGCGTGTCGCCGGTGCGCCAGGTGCTGCCCTCCGGCGATGCGGCAGGCGCGCTGGGGCCGCCGGACGGGCGCTGCCGCGACGTTCCGCAAGGCCCAGCCGGTTGCGGCCGTGCCGGCGGGCGGGAACCGTCCCCGCCGTCGCCCCGACCGCCGGCACCACCACACCCCCGCCATCTACCGCCGTCGCCGGGTTCTGGCCGCGCTGGTGCTGCTCAACGCCGTCGAGCTGGTCGGCGTGCTGGTCGTGGGCCCCGGCTTCTGGATCAGCTTCGCGGTGACCGCCACCCTGCTGATCGTGTACGTCGTACACCTGCGCGCCCGCGCGGTGGCCGACCGCCGTCGCCGCCGGGCCCTGGCCCGCGAGGCCGCGTGGCTGGCCGCCCGTCAGGCAGAGGTACGCCGGGAGCAGGCGCGCCGGGCGGCGGCCCGCCGGGAGGCGCAGCGCCGCCTGGCAGCCCAGCGGAGTCCGTCCGGCGCAGTGCGATGGGCCTGGACCGCCCGGCCGACCTGCCGCAGGCGGCCAACGGCGGCTCGGTCTCCTACCGCCGTGCCGGCGGCCTGCGTGGCCGCCCCTACGAGGCCGGCCCCGGCTCAAACAGCGCCTGACCCCGCCCCGCGCTCACGCCCTCGACGGGCGAGGCGACAGATTCGGGGAAAGTGCTGGCTCGGGCCGGACGAAGGCCGCACTATCGGGGAAACTGCGCGATCGTGCGAGACGCGGGTGGGCGGGGTGGTTCGCGGCGGCAGCGCTCGACCTGTTAGCCTTGTCGCCGGCCCGCCCGGTGACAGCCGGGTGGGACCGACGCCGGTTAGCCGGCGGAGGGGCTGTGGCGCAGACCGGTAGCGCACCTCGTTCGCATCGAGGGGGTCAGGGGTTCAAATCCCCTCAGCTCCACCCAGTTCGAAGGCCGTTTCCCGTGGTGGGAGACGGCCTTTTTCGATCTTGCGCCCAGCGCCGCAGCCCGCCGTAGATGTTTGGTTGGCGTCAAGGCCGTCTTGCCGTCGTCGGCGGTGGTGGCCGGTGAGGCGGGTCGATTGGCGCTCGCGTAACCGGTTCCGGTCAGGTCAACTCCGCCGCTGTGGCGTCCGCCGAGGGCAGGGTCCGCGACAAGAGAGCCAACTGGTCACGCCTGAGCGGGCCGGCGGGCACCCGGGCAGTCACTGCTGACGTGTCAGATGCTGCTCACACAGAGACTCGGCAACCTGTCCAATCGTTGGGCCGTATCCGCTACCAGCACGCACCTCCTGCAAAAAGCCGTACTTCCTTGAGGCCACCAGCTTCCCATCGATGAACAGGTGCAGACCTGCATGCCGGGCGCCGCGTTCGGCGAGAAATCGACCCAGGTGATGCGGCGATTCGTCGCGCCGTCCGAAGAAAAAGCTGTCGTAGCTGCCCACATTGAACCAGGCGATGACCGTGCCGTACGCGTTCTTGAGCGGTTCCACCTTCTGATAGTCGCCCCGACGGAAATGGCGCGCGGCGTTTTGCTCGCCTGCGCCGCCCTCGGCGCGGCCGGTGACTAGCAGAACCGCAGAGTTGAAGCGGCATAGATAGGAAATCTGCCGCACATCATCCACTCGGTAGAAGTCGTCATCCTGTGGTGGATCCATCCGGATCTCGTGTGGCAGCGGTGCCTGTGGATCGATCCACGCCGCCGCAGGCGCGGCAGCCGAGTTTCGGCGCCGATCGGGCTCCTGCCCGAGCAGCGACGCGACCACGCTCAGGACAGCGATCAGGACTATCAAGCCGCCAAGGCTCCACCAGGCGTGGTTTCCTGCGGTCAGCCAATCCGCCCAGGAGGGCAGGCTCTTGCCAGTCACAACATTGGTGACCACCGCGAGGATGGCAGCAGCGATCACGGTCAGGGCTGCGATCGCGGCGGCGAGGAGACGTCGACTCACCGGCTGATTATGCCTGTGCGCTTCCAGTAAGAAACGACAGTCCCTAGAGGACGTTTCGTCGCTCGAGGAGCAATCAGGCGGACCATGTCGGGGCGCAAGTGATCATGGCGGCTCACCCTGGGGTGAGTCACTCGTTCGTCGGCCGTCCGCGATGCCTGCGAAAGCAGTAGCTCAAGGGCGGAGTCCTGAAGATCGGGCACCTGCCCTTGAGTTTTATCGCTTTCACGAGGTCTCCGTGGACCTGTACTTTCTGCACAAGATCGTCCGGCCCGGCGGGTTGATCGTGATGGACGACGACTGGACGCCGTCGGTGCGTACCGTGGTGCGGTACTACGAGAGGAGCCTGGGCTGGGCGGCTATTCCCGACGCCTTCACGGGCGGCACGCTCCGCAACATCGGCGACGACCCGGCGGCGGAACTGGTGCCCCGTTGCCGGGCCATCCGGCTGCCCGAGTCGATGGCTGAGCCACCCTTCGAGCAGTTTCACCCCTTCTGAACAGCATCCCACCTCACGTCCGTCCTGCGTGGGCGATCAGCAAGGCCTGGCTGCGGGACGGCCGTGTTGCTGCGGCCTGCGCGTTACGGCCGAGATTCGGATAGATGTCATTTCCTTGACGTCTATGAATGTTAACGCTATCAATGAGGTAGCGGGCACGGCGGGCACGGTCGGACGGGGACCGTGCCCGTCACGGATGACCGGCTCGCGGTGAGTGGGTGGGAGGGCGAAGGCGATGGCGCGTCGGAAGCTTACGTACCGCAGCTGGGCAGCGGTGACCGCCCTGGTGATGGCGGCGAGCAGCTCCCTGGTGGGGCCGGCCGCTCCGGCGCGGGCCGCCGCCGTCACGTTCACCAACCCGTTGGCCGAGCAGCGCGCCGACCCGCACATCTACCGGCACACCGACGGCTACTACTACTTCACCGCCACGGTGCCCGAGTACGACCGGATCGTGCTGCGCCGCGCCACCACGCTCCAGGGGCTCGCCACCGCGGCCGAGCGGGTGATCTGGCGCCGGCACGGCAGCGGCGAGATGGGCGCGCACATCTGGGCCCCGGAGATCCACTTCATCGACGGCCGGTGGTACGTCTACTTCGCCGCCGGCCGCACCGACGACATCTGGGCCATCCGGCCGTATGTGCTGGAGAGCGGCGCCGCGAACCCCCTCGACGGCCCGTGGACGGAGCGTGGCCAACTCCAGCCGGCGCGCAACAGCTTCTCCCTCGACGCCACCACCTTCGTGCACCACGGCCAGCGCTACCTGGCCTGGGCGGAGTACGCCGGCAACAACTCGAACATCTACCTCGCCCGGGCCGTCAACCCCTGGACGTACGCGGGCACCCCGACTCTGATCGCCACCCCGACGTACGCCTGGGAGACCCGGGGTTACCGGGTGAACGAGGGACCGGCGGTGCTGATCCGCAACGGCCGGGTCTTCATGACCTACTCGGCGAGCGCCACCGACGCCAGCTACGCCGTCGGGCTGCTCACCGCCTCGGCCAACAGCGACCTGCTGAACCCGGCGTCCTGGACCAAGCGCAGCACACCGGTGCTGGCCAGCGACAGCCGGACCGGTCAGTACGGTCCGGGGCACAACTCGTTCACCGTCGCCGAGGACGGCAGCGACGTGATCGTCTACCACTCCCGCAACTACGAGCGGTACCTCGGCAACGGCTACGACCCGCTCAACGACCCGAACCGGCGGACCCGGATCCAGCGGGTCTACTGGAACGCCGACGGCACGCCGAACTTCGGGGTGCCGGTGCCGGACGGGCTGACCCCGGTCCGGCTGCGCGCCCACGACCTGCCCGATCGCTACCTGCGGCACTGGGAGTTCCGGGTCCGGCTGGAGCCGAACGTGACGAACCTGGCCGGCTCGCAGTTCCGGATCGTCGCCGGCCTGTCGAACTCCGCGGCGATCTCGCTGGAGTCGACCAACTATCCCGGCTACTTCCTACGGCACCGCAACCACCAGATCTGGGTGGAACGCAACGACGGCTCGAATCTCTTCCGGCAGGACGCCACCTTCACCCGGAGGGCCGGGCTCGCCGACGCGACGAAGGTGTCCCTGGAGTCGGTGAACTTCCCCGGCCAGTACGTCCGTCACCGCGACGGCCTGCTCTACCTGGAGGCGGTGCCGGACACGCCCGCGCGCGCGTCGGCCACCTTCGCCCTGGAGTAGACCGTCCGAACCGCGTCGGGCCGGACTGTCGGAGGACCTACCTAGACTCACGCGACATGGCGACGGTGACCTTTGTGGACGAGAGCACCGCGGGGGCCCGGGCCCCCGCGTGGGCCTTGCAGATCTTCGAGGAGCGGTTGACGCTTCGTGAGCTGATCCGCCGGCGGATCCACCAGGAGGTTGCCGAGCACAACGCGGCCAGCCCGCAGCCGCGCCGGGCGCTGGTGCAGCCGACCTCGACCGAGCGGGCACTCAACGGTGACCCGGGCGAACGGCCCCGGCGTCGGGTCGACCCGCAGCGGCAGATCGCCCTCGCCGAGCAGGCGTTCCGCAGCAACGGTTTCGTGGTGCTGGTCGGCGACCGCCAGGTCGAGGAGCTGGACGACGAGGTCGATCTGCGTCGCGACACCGAGGTCACCTTCCTCAAGCTCGTCCCGCTGGTCGGCGGCTGATGACCACCACCACCGAACCCGTTTGGTACGCCGACCGCGCCCGCGAGCTGGTTGCCGCGAACGACCTGGACAAGCTGGCGGGGCACCTGCACACGCATGCCCGGCTCTGCCGCGACAACCCCGAGGTACGCGCCGCACTGCGCGCACTGTCCCGTCCGGACGTGACGCGTCTCGTGCTGGCCATGTCCGCCCTCGTGCGGCAGGACCGGGTCCACGCCTGGCCGCCGCGCGACCTGATCGGCCAGCTGTCCCGCCGGCTGCCCACCGAGCTGGCACCGGAGCAGCTCCAGCAGCTCGCCGCGTTCGCTGTAGACGAGCCGTACGCGTTGTCACCGACCGCGCTGGAGACGGTGGCCCGTGGCCTGGCCGCCACCGGCCCGATTCCGGCCGACCTGATGGAGGCGCTCGTCGACCGGTCCGACGAGAGCCAGCGGTTGCGGCAGTTCATCGCCGAGGTGGCCGGGCCACGGCTCGACCCGGACGACCCCTGGGCCCGGCAGATCCTCACCGAGCTGCCCACCCTGGACCCGGCGTGGCGGCAGTTGGTCGGCCACGCCAGCACCGCCACCATGCCCCGCCCGAGCGCCGGCTGGTCGACCGAGGCGGCCCGGCTGCTCGCCGAGGTGGACCCGCACGAGGCTGGGCAGCTCGTCGACAGGTGGTTGGCCAGCGCCTCCCGCGTCCCGCATGCACCGCCGAGCTCGGTGAACGCCGACCTTCTGCGCGGCCTGCTCTGGTTGGTCGAGCGAACCGGACCGGCACCGGAGCAGGTACGCCGGATCGGCGGACTCGTCGAGGCGATGCTGCGTCGACTACCCGGCGTCGGACCGGCCTGCCCGAAGGTGGCCAACGCGGCGGTCGGGGTGCTCGGGCGGCTCGACGGCGAGCCGGCGCTGGCGCAACTCGCGCGGCTGTCGGCCCGGGTCACCTTCAAGGGCACCCGCAAGGAGATCGACAAGGCGCTCGACGCTCGTGCCGCCGCCCTCGGCATCAGCCGGGACGAGATCGAGGAACTGGCCGTCCCGGACTACGGCCTGACCGGGGTGGGGCGGCACGAGGTACCGCTCGGCGGTTGCCGGGCCGAGCTGTCGATCGTGTCCACAGGTGTCACGCTGACCTGGTACACCGAGGCCGGCCGGCAGGTGAAGAGCCCACCGGCGTCGGTACGCCGGGAGCACGCGGCGGAGTTGGCCGAACTGAAGGGCCTGGCCAAGGAGATCGGCGGCATGCTCACCGCCCAGGTTGCCCGGCTGGACCGGCTCTTCCTGGCTCAGCGCAACTGGACCATGGCCGAGTGGCGGCAGCGTTACCTGAATCACCCGTTGGTCGGCACGCTGGCTCGCCGGTTGCTGTGGCTGGTCGACGGGGTGTCCTGCGGTTGGGCCGACGGCGCGCTGCGCACCGTGGACGACACCGCGGTGGTCGCCGGCGACGACGCCGAGGTGCGGATCTGGCACCCGATCGGCCGGCCGGTGCCGGAGGTGGTCGGTTGGCGGGAGTGGTTGGCGCGGCACCGGATCGTCCAGCCGTTCAAGCAGGCACATCGGGAGGTCTACCTGCTCACGCCGGCCGAGGAGACCACCGGCACGTACTCGAACCGGTTCGCCGGGCACATCCTGCGTCAGCACCAGTTCCACGCCCTGGCCGCGGCGCGAGGCTGGACGGACCGGTTGCGGTTGATGGTCGACGACTCCTACCCGCCGACCTTCCGGGAGCTACCCGGGTGGGGGCTGCGCGCCGAGTACTGGGTGGAGGGGATCGGCGACGACTGGACGACCGACACCACGGACAGCGGGTCCTATCTGCGGCTGGTCACCGACCAGGTGCGTTTCTACCCGATCGCCGCCGCGCAGAACTGGTCGCACGCCTCCGGTGGCGGCTACTCGGCAGCACGGTGGACGGCCGCCCGGCCGGGGGATCCGTTGCCGCTGGACCGGATCCCGCCGCTGGTGTTCAGCGAGGTCATGCGGGACGTCGACCTCTTCGTCGGGGTGGCCAGCGTCGGCAACGATCCGACCTGGTCGGACGGCGGCCCGCAGGGCCGGTTCCGGGACTACTGGTCGTCGTACAGCTTCGGGGAGTTGTCCGCTACCGCCGAGACCCGACGGGAGTTGCTGGCCAAGCTGCTGCCCCGGCTGGCGGTGGGCCGGCGGGCCCGCATCGACGGCCGCTTCCTGGTGGTCGACGGTGACCTGCGCACGTACCGGATCCACCTGGGTTCGGGCAACATCCTGATGAGCCCGAACGACGAGTACCTCTGCATCGTGCCGGACCGGGGCGCGGGCCGGGCGGGGGAGCAGCAGTTCCTGCCGTTCGAGGGCGACGGCCTGCTCGCGGTCATCCTCAGCAAGGCGATCCTGCTGGCCAGGGACACCGAGATCACCGACGCGTCGATCACCCGCCAGATCAGATCCACCGGGTGACCGCCGGGCAGACCGTGTGGGCACCTCAGCACGAGGTGCGGCCGTCGGCTCGGCGTCCAGGGCGGTGCCGGCGTCCGTCGGTGGCACCCGCTCGCTACGGCGGGGTGAGTACGGCGGCGGTGCGGACGAGCGCGGCGTCGACCGCGAAGCGTCCGTTGATCAGCGCGGGTGGCCGGGCTGTCGCCGCGTCGGCGACCCGGGTGGGTGAGATCCGCGCGGTGAAGGTCCCGGCATCGGGATCGAGGTGCACGAGTGCGTCGTGGAAGTCCAGCCAGCTGCCGACGACCGGATGCCACACCTTGTAGACGGTCTCCTTCGCGCTGAAGAACACCGCGGGCCAGCAGGTGCCCGGCGGTAGCCGCTCGACCTGCTCGTCCTCCTCGGGCAGGCAGATCAGTCGGCGTACTCCCGGACCGAGTTCGCGGTTCTGCTCGGCGTCCATGCCGACCGCGCGGATCTCGTCGCTGCGCGCGACGGCCGCGGCGCAGTAGCCGCGGGTGTGGGTGATGGTGCCGACCAGGCCCGCCGGCCAGACGGGTGAGCGGTCGGCGGCGGCCGGTACGGCCACCTGCGGCAGACCGAGCGCGGCCATCGCCCGGCGAGCACACACCCGCCCGGCGGTGAAGTCGCGGCGGCGGCTGTCCACCGCGCGGTCCCCGAGGCAGGTCGCCTCGGCCGGGTGCAACTGCCCGGACCAGTCGTCCGGACCCGCCACGGCCACCGCGACGGCGGGCGGGAGCAGGTCACGCACCTGCGGCTCCGGGATCGTGCTTTCGGTCAGTGGTGACGGCACCAGCGACCGGCGACGATGGACGCAGCAGGTTGAGGCGATGCCTGGGGCAGGTCGCGGCGGCCATGGTTGGTCAACGTACCGCAACGACGTAACGGCGCAGCGTTCCCGGACGCTGTAGGTGCGCACGGGCATGTTCGACCCGGCGGTGGGTGGGCATGCCCGCCGCCACCGGTGGAGGCGGAAAGGAGCGCGATGACGGGTGTTACGGATCGCTCGGGTGTCACGACGGCGGCGGCGAACGGAGACGCCGCCCCGGGGTGGGCGGGCGCGCACGCTCCGGTGACCCCCGATTGGACGTGTGGCACCTGCGCCGCCGACTGGCCCTGTGCGCCCAGACGCGAACAGTTGCTCACCGAGTACGGCGTGGATCGGGCGATGCTCAGCGTCTACCTGGGCGCCTGTCTCGCCGCCGCCGCCGAGGACCTGCACGTCGCCGGAGCGACGTCGTTGCAGGACCGGTTCTTCGGCTGGTTGCCGCGCCGCCCGCGACGACACGACTACCTGTCGGGCGGGTCGTCCCGCCCGGACGACAATTCGACGCCGGGCGATGCCGCGGAAAGCCGACCGGCATGACGCATCGGTTCAGCAGGGCCCTGGGCGGTGCCTGCTAGGCGCAGCGTCCGCGAGACGTCACGCAGCGGCAGCGGCGACCCCGAATTCTTGTCGCATTCAGCGATCGTCGGAAATCTGACCCACGCCGCCCCGTTGTGCCCCCGGTCGTGGGTGGTTAAGCTGCAGGTGCGCGCCCCAATCGCCCGCTTCCCCCGTGGCAGGCGATCGGGGCGCGTCCTGTTTACCCACGAAGGGCCCGTACGCCGAGGCGTACGGGCCCTTCTGGTGTCAGATCCAGCGGCCGCCCAACCACATGCGCGCCGACCAGTCGTCGTACGGCAGCGTCCAGCCCACGAAGATCGGATAGAAGTACGCGAAGCAGAGGACGACAAGCGCCACGTACGCTCCCGCGATCACCCCGCCGACCAGCCGGCGGTCGCGGCTCGCCTCCGCGTCCGCGCCGGTCACGGCCAGGCTGCCGCTCGGTCCCGCCGGTGAGGCGATGGCACCCAGCACGTAGACCACGGCGAGCACCAGGAACGGCAGCGCGGGCGCGGCGTAGAAGGAGAACATCGTCCGGCCGTCGAGGGCGAACCAGAACCAGGGCAGCAGCCCGGCCGCCACGGCGAGCAGGAGCGCTCCGGCCCGCCAGTCCCGCCGGGCCAGGCCGAGCCAGACCAGCGCCACCAGCGCCGGCAGGAACGACCACCACAGCAGCGGGGTGCCCAGCAGCAGCACCTCCTCGGCGCAGGTCGGCGCACCGCATGGGCCCTCGCCGGTCCAGTGGAACGCCACCGGCCGACCCAGCAGCAGCCACTGCCACGGCCACGACTGGTACTTGTGCGGTTCGTCGAGCTGGCCGTGGAAGCCGAGCGCGGCCTGGTGGTACTGGATCAGGTTCCACAGCGGGCCGACGATCGGTGCGTCGCTGAGCCCGGCGTCCGGGTACCGCTCGGCGAGCCGGTAGTAGCCCTCCTGGCTGAACAGCCAACCGGACCACGTCGTGACGTAGGTGACCGCCATCAGCAGACCGGCGAGCACCATCCAGGGCACGCCGTCGAGCAGGGTGTCCCGCCACGGCCGGGGTACGCCGGCCGAGCGCCGGGCGCCGACGTCCCAGAGGACCATCAGCAGCGCGAAGACGGGTACGAAGAACAGCGCGCTCCACTTCACTGCGAAGGCGCAGCCGAGCAGCACCCCGGTGGCCAGCCGCCACCAGGGCCAGTTCCGCCAGCCGCCGGGGGGCCGGCCGGCCCGCCCCCGGGCGGTCGGATCCAGCCCGGACTCCAGGGCCCGGGCCCACCGGCGTCGCGTCGCGTCCCGGTCGAGCACCAGCGCGCCGAAGGCGGCCAGGACGAAGAAGAGCAGGAAGATGTCGAGCAGCGCGGTGCGGGACAGCACCAGGTGGAATCCGTCGACCGCGAGCAGCAGGCCGGCGGCGCAACCGAGCACCGTGGAACGGAACATCCGGCGACCGATGCGGACCATGAGCAGCACCGACAGGGTGCCCAGCAGCGCCGCCGAGAAGCGCCAGCCGAACTCCGGGGCGGTGGTGAACAGGTGACCCGGCACCGAGATGCCGTGCTCGGCGTCGCTGTAGCCGAAGGCCCACTCGCCGAACCCGATCAACCACTTGCCCAGCGGCGGGTGGACCACGTACGACGGCGTGTTGTTCGTGTAGTTCCACTCCACGGCCCTGTCGATCAGCCCCCAGCTGTCCCGGGCGTAGTAGACCTCGTCGAAGATCTTGCCCGGCGGATGGCTGAGATTCGCGAACCGGAGAACCGCCGCGATGACCACGACCACCGCCGTGGCCAGCCATGAACGGTCGTCCAGCCCGGCCTCGACGGTGGCCAGCCGGCGGCGGATCGTCGCCGGTACGCCACTTTCCGCTGGTCCGGGGGCGGTGGCTGGGCTCGCCGCCGGCTCCGAGGGCTGGTCGGGGCTCGCGCTCTGTGCTGTCGACGCACTCGTCACCCGGCGATCGTAGGCTGCCAAGGGGGCCGCTGGCGCCCGTCGTCCCCATATCCGGTACGCCCGTCGATGAAGGAGTGCGCTGCTGTGGGTGGAATGTCCGAAACCGGTCGCCTGATTCTGCTCGGCGCGCCGCTCGGCAACCCGGCCGACGCCTCCAGCCGACTGCGGGACACGCTCGCCGCCGCCGACGTGGTCGCCGCCGAGGACACCCGCCGACTGAACCGGCTCGCCCGCGACCTCGACGTGACCATCGCCGGCCGGATCGTCTCGTACTTCGAGGGCAACGAGGAGCGGCGTACCCCGGAACTTGTCGACGTGCTCACCGAGGGATACGTGGTCGCGCTGGTCACCGACGGCGGCATGCCGAGCGTCTCCGATCCCGGCTACCGGTTGGTCCGTGCCGCGCTGGAGGCCGGGGTGCCGGTCACCGCCGCGCCCGGTCCCAGCGCCGTCACCACCGCCCTCGCTCTGTCCGGGCTGCCCTGCGACCGGTTCTGCTTCGAGGGTTTCCTACCGCGTGCCCCGGGCGCCCGGCGGGCCCGCCTGCGGGCCCTGGCCGCCGAGGAACGGACGCTCGTCCTCTTCGAGGCCCCGCACCGCATCGTCGCCGCACTCGCCGACCTGGCCGACGCGTTCGGTGCCGACCGGCCCGCCGCCCTGTGCCGCGAGCTGACCAAGACGTACGAGGAGGTGCGGCGTGGCCCCCTCGGTGAGTTGGCCCGATGGGCGGCCGACGACGACCCGCGCGGCGAGATCACCCTCGTGGTGGCGGGCGCCCCCGCCGCACCCGCCATTCGTCCCGACGACGACGCGCTGCGGGCGGAGGTGGCCGAGCGGGAGGCGGCGGGTCGTAGTCGCCGGGACGCGATCACCGACGTCGCGGCCGAGTACGGGTTGCGCCGGCGCGACGTCTACACGCTCGTGCATCGGTGAAGCCGGATGTCACCAGGCGGCGATCAGGAAGCCGAGGGCGGTCAGCGGCGGGCCGGCCAGCGAGGCAACGATCGCCCAGCGTCGCTCGGTCGGATCGGGCAGCCGGGTCGCGCCGGTCCAACGGGCGATGCCCAGCGCGCAGCCGAGCACCGCGAGCATCCCGAGCAGCCAGCGCAGTTGGGCGCCCACCCCACGGTCGGTGTACGCGACGTGACCGTCCGGGCCGGTCACCCGGGCGGGCAGCACCGAACCGGGCACCGCACTTTCCCGGGGCACCCCGCTGACCCGTACGCCGTGGATCCGGAACTCTTCCTGCGTCGCCGTGAAGATGCCCCGGCACCGCTGGGTCAGTCCGTCGCCGGAGCACCTGGTGACGACCACGGTGCCGGAGGTGGCGTGCCCGACCGCGAGCCAGAACGGGCCGGCGCTGACCCAGGCGAAGAAGGCCGCCGCGAGGCTCAACCCGATCAACGCGGACAACCCCGCCAGGGGATCCGGTGGATGGCTGCTCCGCTCCCGGCGTCGACGCGCCGGCCGAAACCGCTGCCACCACGGATCGGTGCGGCCGGGCGTGTCCTGCCGCACCGGCGTGCCGTCCCAGTGGACCTGCTCGATCGGTGCCCAGAAGGTGTCCTCGTCCGGCGTACCGTCGTCGCGCGAGCGGTGCCGACGGCCGCGACGCCCGACCGGCCGCACCGGAACCCGCCGGGGCAGCGTGTCCACCGGTGCACCGGTCGTCGGCTCCACCTCGACTCCGGTACGTGACTCGACCGTCGCGGGGTCGGTCCGGTCCGGCCCGGCCGCACCGTCCGGCGCCGCCGAGGGCACCGCGCGGGGCTGGGGCGCCACCACCTGGGTGAGCGACGCGGTGGAGTCCGGCCCGGCGTCGGGGGAAGGGCCGTCGGAGTGGTCTCGGGCGGCTCGGCTGCCAGTCACGCGTTCATTTGACACCGCTGATGGTGGTTGATCGGGCAGCTCAAGCAGCGTGTCGACGACAATTCGGACTATCTGCCGGGGGTGGTCGGGTCATCCTGTCGGCCAGGGACCCCTATTGGTTCGCGGTCACCTCGCGGGGGTCACTAGGCTTTCTGTCCATGAGTCACGTTCTCGCGGCAGTGGCCTGGCCGTACGCCAATGGCCCGCGCCACATCGGCCACGTCTCCGGTTTCGGCGTTCCCTCCGACGTCTTCGCCCGGTACATGCGGATGGCCGGCCACGACGTGCTCATGGTCTCCGGCACCGACGAACACGGCACCCCGATCCAGGTGCAGGCCGACGCCGAAGGGCTGAAGCCACGGGAACTGGCCGACCGGTACAACCGGGTGATCGTCGAGGACCTGCACGGGCTCGGCCTCTCCTACGACCTGTTCACCCGCACCACCACCGGCAACCACTACGCCGTGGTGCAGGAGTTGTTCGAGGGGATGTACCGCAACGGGTACATCGTGCCGAAGACCACCATGGGCGCCATCTCGCCGTCCACCGGTCGGACCCTGCCCGACCGGTACATCGAGGGCACCTGCCCGATCTGCGGCTACGACAGCGCCCGGGGCGACCAGTGCGACAACTGCGGCAACCAGCTCGACCCGATCGACCTGATCAACCCACGGTCGAAGATCAACGGGGAGACGCCGGAGTTCGTCGAGACCGAGCACTTCTTCCTCGACCTGCCCGCCCTGGCCGGCGTGCTGCGGCAGTGGCTGGACACCCGGGAGGGCTGGCGTCCGAACGTCCTGCGCTTCTCCAGGAACCTGCTGGACGACCTGCACCCCCGGGCCATCACCCGGGACCTGGAGTGGGGGGTGCCGATCCCGCTCGACGGCTGGCGTGACCGCACCGACAAGCGGATCTACGTGTGGTTCGACGCCGTCATCGGCTACCTGTCCGCGTCCATCGAATGGGCCCGGCGCACCGGTGACCCCGAGGCCTGGCGGAAGTGGTGGTCCACCGACGGGGAGGGGAAGGACTCGCAGGCGTACTACTTCATGGGCAAGGACAACATCGTCTTCCACTCGGTGATCTGGCCCGCGCTGCTGGCCGGCTACTCCGGTGAGGGCGGTCGCGACGGCGAGCCGGGCCGGCTGGGACGGCTCAACCTGCCCACCGAGGTGGTCTCCAGCGAGTTCCTGACCATGGAGGGACGCAAGTTCTCCTCCTCGCGCCGGGTGGTCATCTACGTCCGGGACTTCCTCCAGCGCTACGACGCCGACGCGTTGCGCTACTTCATCGCGGTGGCCGGGCCGGAGAACAACGACACCGACTTCACCTGGGCCGAGTTCCTGCGCCGCAACAACGACGAGCTGGTCGCCGGCTGGGGCAACCTGGTCAACCGGTCGGTCTCGATGGCGGCGAAGAACTTCGGCGAGGTCCCACCGATCGGTCCGGACGGGCTCACCGAGGCCGACGAGGCGCTGCTGGCCGTGGCACGCGCCGGCTTCGACACGGTCGGCGACCTGATCGCCCGGCACCGGCAGAAGCAGGCCATCGGCGAGGCGATGAAGGTCGTCGCCGAGGCCAACAGGTACCTCTCCGAGCAGGCGCCGTGGAAACTCAAGGACCCGGCCGCCAAGCCCCGGATGGGCACCATCCTGCACGTCGCCCTCCAGGTGGTCAGCGACGCCAACACGCTGCTGACCCCGTTCCTGCCGCACTCCGCACAGAAGATCCACGAGCTGCTCGGCGGCACCGGGGTGCACGCACCGATGCCGGTGATCGAGGAGGTCGCCGACCTCGACGTCGGGCCCGCCTACCCGGTGCTGACCGGTGACTACACCCAGGGCGCGCGGTGGGAGTCCGTACCGCTCGTGGTGGGCCGGCCGCTCGCGGCACCCAAGCCGGTCTTCCGCAAGCTCGATCCCTCGATCGTGGACGAGGAACTGGCCCGGCTCGAGGGCTGACAGCGCAGTGATGGGCGCGTCCCGCACCGGGTCGCGCCCATCGTGTCGTCCGCGTGGCCGGGCGCGGTGCGATGCGCGCCAGACGGCGGCCCGGACCGGATCAGGCGCGGGCCATGGCCGGCGAACCGATGAACTCCATGATCGCCTTGTTCACCTCGTCGGCGTTGGTCCACGGCGTGCCGTGCGGCGCGCCCTTGAGGGTGACCAGCCGGCTGTCGGCGAGCATCGGCTGCAACCGTTGACCGGTCTTCGGGTACGGCAGCACGTTGTCCTTGTCGCCCTGCACGATCAGCACCGGCACGTTGATCCGGGACACGTCGGCCCGGAAGTCGGTGCCCCAGGCGTCCACGCTGTCGTGCGTGGCCGTGGCGGAGGCCATCGCCCCGATGTTCCAGTGCGCCCGGTACGCCTCCTCGCTGACCAGCTTGCCCTTGTTCTCGTCGTAGTTGAAGAAGTTGTTGCAGAACTGGGTGAGGTAGGCGAACCGGTCCTGCGTGATCGCCTGCTTGAACCCCTCGAAGAGACTCGGCTCGACACCCTCGGGGTTGTCCGGTGCCTGCCGCAGGTACGGCGCCAGCGGTGCCAGCAGCACCGCCCGGTCCACCCGGTCCGAGCCGTACGCACCCAGGTAGCGGGTCACCTCGCCGGTACCCATCGAGTGGCCGACCAGGATCGCGTTGCGCAGATCCAGCTCGGTCATCAGCACGTCGAGGTCGGCGGCGAAGGTGTCGTAGTCGTACCCGAACGCCGGCTGCGCCGAGTTACCGAAGCCGCGCCGGTCGTACGTGATCACCCGGTATCCGGCGTCGAGCAGCGGTCCGGAGACCTTCTCCCAGGTCGCCCCGTTGAACGGGAAGCCGTGGATCAGCACGATCGGCTGTCCCGACCCGTGATCCTCGTAGTACAGGTCGATGGGCGCGGAGTTCTCCGTGCCGACGGTGATGAAGGGCATCTCGTCCTCCTGTCAGGGTGGGAAACCGAGGCTTCCCCGGCGGGCATCCGATATTCCTGCGCCGCCCGACCTGACGGGCCAGGTCAGAGAAGGTACGGGTGGTCCACCACCTGGTCGTCGGTCACCTCACCGCCCGGGGCCCACGTCTCGTAGACGCCCCGTTCGTGACACTGTGCGGCGGTCGCGGCGACCGCGTCCGGATCCGGGCGTCGCAACCGCAACCGCAGCCAGCCCGCCTCCTCACGCAACACCAGACACGGCACCCCCCGCCAGGCGGCCAGGCGCACCCGTCGGCTCACCCCGTCGACCGGGTACCGGGCGGCCCGGGTCAACGCCAGCACCCGGAAATCACCGGGCAGGTCGGCGACCGCCTCGTACTCCCCGCCCGCGTACGTGCCCACCAGTCGGGTCGACCGCGGCGCTTCCCCGGTCGGCACGTACTCCTGATCCGGCGACAGACCCGGCACGGCGGCGAGCAGGTGTCGCCACTGCGGCCCGACCATCCGCAGCCAGCCCCGCTGCTCGGCCTGGTAGGCGTAGAGCACCACCTCCAGGCCCTCCGCCGGATAGGCCAGCAGGGTGGCGTTCGCGGGCATCGGCAGGTCGGCGAAGTCCCGGGTGACGAACTCGGGGATCAGGTGGTGACTGCTGGGCGTGAAGCCGGTACCCAGCACCGCCGGACCCAACCGGTCCCGGGCACCCAGCGCCGTCAGTCCCCGGTACGCCGCACCCGCCGGCACGTCGTAGTCGCCCGGGTCGGCGGCCCGCCAGCGCAACGCGTACGTCACGTCCGCACCGTCGCGGCTGTCCTCGCCGTCGGTGCGCAGCACACTCGTCGTCGCCGGGGTGCGCAGGTGCGCCACGTCGTGTTCCCGGTAGCAGAACCCGTGCGGCAGCCAACCCCGGACGTATCCGGCGAGCTGCCGGGCCGAGAGGATCTTCATCATCCGGGTACCACGCCGTACCCCCGCCGAGGCGCGTACCGCGGTGACCAACGGGTCGTCCGCGGCGGCCGGCTGCTGGGAGAGCCGGTGCACCTCCGACCAACCCCGCTCCCGGTGCAGCGGCACCAGCAGCGGCGGCTCCGGGTCCTCGGCCTGCTCGGTCCCCCCGTGCACGGCGCCGACCTCGGTGACGTGCACGAACCGCCGCCACGGGAGCGCCGAGTTCACCCGGGGCGCCCACTCGAAACCGGCCACCTCGTCGGCGCTGAACAACTCGTACGCCGCACCCCGGGCGATCTCCTCGGCCGGGTACACCGCGCCGCCGAACGCCACCCGCAGACCGGTCCGCTCCGGCACCGTCCCGCCGGGCCGAAAAAGCTCGCTTCGCGCGTCCACCCCGCGACGGTAGGTGCGCGGGGCGTAGCCGAGGTGAACTCCGGGTGGCCTCCGGGTGGACTCGTGCGGTGTGTGATCCTGTCGAGGAGATGAGCGAGCCCACCGAGTCCCGTAGCCAGCGCGCGGCCCGCCGCGCCGGAGAGTTCCCACCCGCACCCGAGCCGCTGCCCCGCCCGGTGCTGGACAGCCACACCCACCTCGACATCACCGTCAGCGAGGCCGGCGTACCCGGTGGCGGCGATCCCGCCGACCCGGTCGCCGCCGCCATCGACGTCGCCGCCGCCGTCGGAGTGGACCGGCTGGTGCAGGTCGGGGTGGACGTCGCCTCCTCCCGCTGGGGTGTCGAGGTGGCCGGCAGATACCCGGCGGTGCTGGCCACGGTCGCACTGCATCCCAACGAGGCGCCCCGGCTCGCCGACCTCGACGCGGCCCTGCGCGAGATCGAGGCACTGGCCGGGCAGGAGCGGGTCCGCGGCGTCGGTGAGACGGGGATGGACCGCTACCGCACCGGTGACGAGGGCCGCGCCGCGCAGGAGGAGAGCTTCCGGGCGCACATCGCCATCGCCAAACGGTACGGCCGGACGCTGGTGATCCACGACCGGGACGCGCACGCCGACGTGCTGCGCATCCTCGACGACGAAGGCGCACCGGACACGGTGGTGATGCACTGCTTCTCCGGCGACGCCCAGTTCGCCGCCGAGTGCGTCCGCCGCGGCTACCTGCTCAGCTTCGCCGGCACGGTCACCTTCGCCAGCGCCGGCGCGCTGCGTGAGGCCGCCGCGCTGACCCCGCTGGACCAGATCCTGGTGGAGACCGACGCGCCGTACCTCACCCCCGTGCCGCACCGTGGCCGACCCAACGCCTCCTACCTCATCCCGCTGACCGTCCGGGCGCTGGCCGCCGCCACCGGCGCCGACCTCGACGCACTCTGCGCCGCCATCTCGACCACCGGCGAACGTGCCTTCGGCCCCTGGCACCCGGCTGGCGTCGGCGGCTGACCCGTACGCTGTCGGGTTATGGCCGCAGACCTGCTCGGCCCGGCGGAGATCCGGGACCTCGCCGCCCGGCTCGGCGTCGCGCCCACCAAGAAACTCGGCCAGAACTTCGTGCACGACCCCAACACGGTCCGCCGGATCGTCGCCACCGCCGGGCTCACTCCCGACGACGTGGCGTTGGAGGTCGGCCCCGGGCTGGGCTCGCTCACCCTCGCCCTGCTGCCCGCCGCCGCCCACGTGCACGCCGTCGAGATCGACGCCACGCTGGCCGGCGCGCTCCCCGGCACCGCCGCCCGGCACGCCGGCCCGGCCGCCGACCGGCTCAGCGTGCACCACGCCGACGCCCTGCGGATCGGCGCCGCCGACCTGGGCGACCCGGCGCCCACCGCACTGGTGGCGAACCTGCCCTACAACGTCGCCGTGCCCGTGGTGCTGCACCTGCTCGCCGAGTTGCCCAGCCTCCGACACGGGCTGGTGATGGTGCAGAAGGAGGTCGCCGACCGGCTCGTCGCCGGTCCCGGCTCCAAGGTGTACGGCATACCGTCGGTCAAGCTCGCCTGGTACGCGCACGCCCGCGCCGCCGGGAAGGTGCCGCCGAACGTGTTCTGGCCGGTGCCGAACGTCGACTCCAGTCTGGTCGCCTTCACCCGCCGCGAGCCGCCCCGTGCCGACGTACCCCGGGCACAGGTCTTCTCGGTGGTGGACGCCGCCTTCGCGCAGCGGCGCAAGACCCTGCGCGCCGCCCTGGCCGGCTGGGCCGGCGGTGCCGACCGGGCCGCCGTCGCGCTGACCGCCGCCGGCGTCGACCCCGGCGCACGCGGCGAGTCACTCACCGTCGAGCAGTTCGCCGCCGTGGCCGCGTCGGCCCCGAGCCGTACGCCGGCAGCCCAGTAGGCTGAGCCCGTGCCTGCCGAGGAGTTGATCGTGACCAAGCCGTTCGACGTGCGGTTGTCCGTCCGGGACATCACCCCGTGACCGAGGCCTGGCGTCCGGAGGACGACGAGCCGCGTGGGGCGAGCGGTCCGGTCCGGGTACGGGTGCCCGCCAAGGTCAACCTGCACCTGGGGGTCGGACCGCTGCGTCGGGACGGCTACCACGAGCTGAACACCGTCTACCACGCGATCTCGATCTACGACGAGCTGACCGCGCGGCGCGGCGACACGCTGACCCTCACCATGGAGGGCGAGGGCACCGGGGAACTCGCCCTGGACGACTCCAACCTGATCATCCGCGCGGCGCACGCCCTCGCCGGGTACGCCGGGGTGATGCCGCACGCCCGGCTGCACCTGCGCAAGCAGATCCCGCTGGCCGGTGGGCTCGCCGGCGGCAGCGCCGACGCGGCGGCCGCCCTGGTCGCCTGCGACGCGCTGTGGGGCACCGGCCTGTCCCGCGACGAGCTGGCGAGCATCGCCGCCGACCTCGGCTCAGACGTGCCCTTCCTGATCCACGGCGGCACCGCGTTGGGCACCGGGCGGGGCGAGGCGGTCAGTCCGGTGCTGGCCCGGCCCACCTCCTGGCACTGGGTGGTCGCCATCGCCGACGGCGGCCTGTCCACCCCGCAGGCGTACCGGGAACTCGACCGGCTCCGCGAGACCGGTGCCGCCGGGCCGCCGCTGGGCAGCACCGACGGGCTGCTGGCCGCGCTGCGACAACGCGACCCCGGGTGCTCGCACCGACCCTCGGCAACGACCTTCAGGACGCCGCCCTGGCCATGCGACCGTCGCTGGCGAACACCCTGAAGGCCGGCGAGGCCGCCGGAGCGCTGGCCGGCATCGTCTCCGGGTCGGGGCCCACCTGCGTGTTCCTCACCGCCGACGCCGCCGACGCCGAACGCGTCGCCGCCGAACTGGAGGCCGCCGGGGTTTGCCGGCAGGCCGCGTCGCCCACGGCCCGGTGCACGGCGCCCGCGTCAGCTGACGGTCGACGGACCGCCCGGCCGGGCTGACCCTACTGGGCCGAGGGCGGTCGGGTGCGGCCCCCCGGCCGCCGGCGAACGGATCGCGCCGGAAGAGACACCGCTCTGGCCGGCACGTCGCGTGTCGAGCTGACGGCGACGACGCGTCGCGCTGGGATCGGCCCGATCGGGCGGCCGCCGGGATACGGGGGTGCTCCGCGTACCCTGGAACGACAGGCGTCCCCAGGTGCCCGCCGGCACCGGGACGCCTTGATCATGGAAGGTGGGTACGTGGCCAACATCGTCAACCTGGACCGGGTGTCCAAGGGCTACGGCGCGGCCGGGCCACTGCTCACCGAGGTCTCGCTCGGCCTGGACGACGCCGACCGGATCGGCGTCGTCGGGCTCAACGGCGCCGGCAAGTCCACCCTGCTGCGGCTGCTGACCCGTACCGAGCAGCCCGACGACGGTCGGGTCACCCACCGGCGTGACCTGCGCGTCGCCTGGCTGCCCCAGAACCTCACCCTCAGCCCCGAGGCCACCGTCCGCGACGTCGTCCTCGGCACCGAGTGGCTCGCCGAGAGCATGGGCGCGGAGCACGAATGGGCCGGCGACGCCGGCGTACGCGCCATCCTCGACGGTCTCGGCATGCCCCACCTGGGTCTCGACGCCCCGGTCGGGCCGATGTCCGGTGGCGAACGCCGCCGGGTGGCCCTGGCCGCACTGCTGGTCCGCGAGGCCGACCTGCTGATCCTCGACGAACCCACGAACCACCTCGACGTCAGCGGCGTCGACTGGCTGGCCCGGCACCTGCTCAGCCGCAAGGGTGCCCTGGTCGTGGTCACCCACGACCGCTGGTTCCTCGACGCCGTCTGCACCACCACCTGGGAGGTCGCCGACCAGACCGTGCGGGCCTACGAGGGCGGCTACGCGGCCTGGATCCTCGCCCGCGCCGAGCGGGAACGGATCGCCGCCGCCACCGAGGCCCGCCGGCAGAATCTGCTCCGCAAGGAGATCGCCTGGCTGCGCCGCGGACCACCGGCCCGCACCTCGAAGCCGAAGTTCCGCATCGACGCCGCCAACGCGCTCATCGCCGACGTGCCGCCACCGCGCGACACCACGTCGCTGCAACGGCTGGCCACCGCCCGGCTCGGCAAGCAGGTGTACGACCTGGAAGACGTCCGGCTGCACGCCGGCCCCAAGACCATCCTCGACGAGGTCAGCTGGCAGGTCGGTCCCGGCGACCGGGTCGCCATCCTCGGCGCCAACGGCGCGGGTAAGACCACCCTGCTGCGGATGCTGGCCGGCGTCACCCGGCCCGACGGCGGGCGGCTGATCACCGGCAGCACCGTACGTCCCGCCTTCCTCTCCCAGGAACTCGCCGAACTGCCAAGCGACCTGCGTGTCCTCGAAGCTGTCGAGGAGGTCGCCCGGCGGGTCCGCCTCGGCGATCGGGAGATCTCCGCCGCCCAGCTCGCCGAGGTGTTCGGTTTCGACGACCGGCGCCTCTGGACCCCGGTGGGCGACCTCTCCGGCGGCGAGCGGCGGCGACTCCAGATGCTGCGACTGCTGGCCGGCGAACCGAACGTGCTGCTGCTCGACGAACCCACGAACGACCTCGACACCGACACCCTCGCCGCGTTGGAGGATCTGCTCGACTCCTGGCCCGGCACGATCGTGGTGGCCAGCCACGACCGCTACCTGATCGAGCGGGTGACCGACACCGCGTACGGCATGTTCGGCGACGGCCGGCTGGTGCACCTGCCCGGCGGTGTCGACGAGTACCTCGCTCGCGCCAGCGACCGCCCGAGGTCCGGGCGTACCCCGGCACCCGTCGCACCGGCCACCGCGCCGGCCGCTGGCGGAATGAGCGCCGCCGAGGCCCGGCAGGCCCGCAAGGAACTGGCCCGCCTCGAACGGCAGGTCGGCAAGCTGGAACAGAAGGAGGCCACCCTGCTGGACCAACTCGCCGCGAACGCCACCGACTACAGCAAGGTGGCCGAGCTGGACGCCCAGCTCACCCAGGTACGCGGCGAGCGCGAGGAGGCCGAGCAGGCCTGGCTGATCCTGGCCGACGAGATTCCCGCCAGCTGACCCGGCCCACCCGGCCGGTCTCTGCCCTGACGTGCCGTTCCCGGGACCCCGTGTGCGGCGTCACAGCGCCGGATGCGGGAGAATCGCCGTCGACCCTCACCCAACGGCGTTGGAGAAACAGACATGGCCCACACCCCCGTCAACCACCCCGCGCGGCCGATCTACCGGGCGATCGGCGGGCTCGTCGGTCTGTACCTGGTGGTCTTCGGTGTGATCGGCTTCCTGACCAGCACCGGTGAGCCCTTCTTCAGCCAGGGCGACACCCAGGCCCTGGGGCAGGGGACGAACCTCGGCTTCTCCCTGTTCAACATCGTGGTCGGTGCGATCGTGCTGGCCGGCACCGCCATCGGGCGCAACCTCGACGTGTTGATCAACCAGTGGTCGGCCTATCTGATCATGGTGGTCAGCCTGGCGGGCCTCGCCTTCATCCGGACCGAGGCCAACATCTTCAACCTCAGCGTCGCCACGGTGATCGTCCAGATGGTGCTCAGCCTGGTGCTGCTGATGGCCGGCATGTACGGCAAGGTCGGCAGCGACGACGAGCACGAGGCGTGGCAGAAGGCTCGGCTCGTGCTCTGAGGTTTTGCTTCTCGTTTCGGTTGTGGGTTTTCGCCGGAGCCCGACCCGTCTCGGTTTCGGTTGTGGGTCTTCGCCGGAGCCCGACCCGCTCCGGGCGGTCAGGCTTGATCCCTGCGCGGGTCGGGCTCCGGCGAAGACCTGTCGGGGTTGCGCATCCGTCCGGAGCGCCCGGCCGGAGGGCGGGGATCTTAAGGTGCCTGGTTGCGCCTCGGGCAGCCTCGCGGCCGATTCCTGGCGTGCCTTCGCCGGGTTGTTGCTGCTGTTGGCGTTCGGGGGACGTGGGCTGCGCGACTGGGGGACAATGTTCTTGTTGTCCCGTTTTGCGTGGAGGAAGCGATGCCGCACTTTCCGGTCAACCATCCGGCGCGGCCGTTCTACCGGGCGCTGTCCGGTCTGGTCGGGCTCTACATCCTGATCTTCGGCGTCTGGGGAACCGCCCTCACCTGGGGTGACCCGCTGTTCGGTCGGAACGGCAACTGGGCTCTAGGCCTCCGCACCAACCTGGCCTTCTCGCTGGCCTCCATCGCCTTCGGGATCGTGCTCATCATCGGCGCGTCCCGGCGAACCAACCTCGGCCACTACATGAACCTCACCGCCGGAGCGGTCTTCCTGGTCACCAGCATCCTGATGATGTCGGTGCTGCAGACCGGGGCCAACTTCCTGAACTTCTCCATGTCCACGGTGATCGTCTCGATGCTCTTCGGGCTGATCCTGCTCGGCACCGGCCTCTACGACAAAGTCGGTCCGCACGAGGACGCCGAGGCCGAGCGGAGCCGTCGAAACCACCCCGTCGCCGAGATCCACCGGCGCTGACCCGGTACACCGGCCGGTCAGCGACCGCCCGCCGTGATCAGCCCCGGCTTGGCCTCCAGATGCGACAACCCGTTCCAGGAAAGATTCACCAGGTGCGCGGCGACCGTCTCCTTACGCGGCTTACGCACCTCCAACCACCAGCGGCCGGTCAACGCGACCATGCCCACCAGCGCCTGCGCGTACAACTCGGCCAACTTCGGGTCATAACCTCGACTGGAGAACTCCGCGCCGAGAATGTGCTCCACCTGGTGGGCCACGTCGTTCATCACGCTGCTGAAGTTGCCGGTCGCCGAGAGCACCGGCGACTCCCGCACCAGCACCCGGAACCCACTGGTCTCCTCCTCGATGTAGCCGAGCAGCGCCAGGGCGGCCTGTTCCAGCAACTCCCGTGGATGGCCTGCGGTCAGCGCCGTGGTGATCCGATCCAGCAGGGACCGGACCTCCCGGTCCACCACCACCGCGTAGAGCCCCTCCTTGCCGCCGAAGTGCTCGTATACCACCGGCTTGGAAACCTTCGCCCGCGACGCGACCTCCTCGATCGAGGTGGCGTCGAAACCGCGCTCGGCGAAGATCTGTCGGCCGATCGAGATCAACTGCTCGCGACGCTGGGCGGCGGACATGCGTACCCGGGCCGGTGGCTTGCCCGGCGCCGGCACCACGCGACGTCGCTTGCCGCCCTCCTCGTGGGGAGTCTCGGCCATCTCGTCACCTCGCTGGCGCTCGGTGACGCCCTGTCGTGGGATGCTGCCTGTCTTCCGCCCGGTCACCCGAACATACTGCCAGGTAACTTGCGGGTTGGCCGCCCGGTTACCGCGGAGCTGCCGGCTTGGCCAGCTTCGCCGCGATCCGTTCCGGCTTCGGCCAGCGCACGTCCCACGCCGCGCCGACCTTTTCGAACAGCCAGATCACCCGGGCCGAGATGTCGATCTGCCCCCGCAGCACCCCGTGCCGGGCACTCGTCGGATCGGCGTGGTGCAGGTTGTGCCAGCTCTCGCCGAAGGACAGCAGCGCCAGGGGCCAGAAGTTCGCCGCCCGGTCGCCGTGACGCATCATGAACGGCCGCTCCCCGTACACGTGGCACACCGAGTTGATCGACCAGGTGACGTGGTGCAACAGCGAGATGCGGACCAGTCCCGCCCAGAACAGCGCGGTCAACGCCCCCTGCCAGGACCACGTCAACAGCCAGCCCATCGCCGCCGGTCCGAGCACCGAGACGACCACCAGCACCGGGAAGAACCGGTCCATCCGCCGGATGTCCCGGTCGGCCACCAGATCCGGCGCGAAGCGCTCCCGGTTGGACAGCTCGCGGCCGAAAAGCCAGCCCATGTGCGCGTGGAACAGTCCCTTGATCAGACCTCGCACCGTGGTGCCGAACCGCCAAGGCGAGTGCGGATCCCCCTCCAGGTCGGAGAAGGCATGGTGCCGCCGGTGGTCGGCCACCCACTGGATGATCTCGCCCTGCACGGCGAGTGAGCCCGAGGCGGCCATCGCGATGCGCAACCACCGCTTGGCCTTGAACGAGCCGTGGGTGAAGTAACGGTGGTAGCCGACCGTGATGCCCAGGCCCGACAGTACGTACCAGAAGGCCGCGATGCCCACGTCGACCCAGCTGAGCCAGCCACCCCAGGCCACCGGCACGGCGGCGATCAGCGCTGCGAACGGGATCACCACGAAGGACCAGAGCGCGATCAGGATGCCGCGTGACTGGGTGCCCTGGGTGAGTGGCTTGGGAGTGGCCGGTTGCGGGTCGAGCACGGTGGCGGACATGGCACCTCGCAGGGGACGGTCGGTTCGCGAATCTACGCCTACGTCACCGTAACTTAAGGGCCCGGTAGATCACATCAGACAGCGATGCGAATGGATGCCGGCCTTGTCGTACGCGTGTCCTAACCTGCACCGCATGACCGCTTTCGACGCCACCGAGGTGCGCCGGCTGCGTACCGAGGAGCAGCTCTCGGTGCGCGAGATCCGCGCTCGTACGGGCCTCGGCCGGAACCGGATCCACGAGCTGCTACGGGGCGTCCCCGCGCCGGAACGGACCAGGCGCCCCCGAGCAAAGGACGACCTGCGCACCGAGGCGGTGGCGCTGCGCTCGACGGGACATGCGGTGCCGGAGATCGCGCGACGGCTCGGCGTGAGCCGGTCGACGGCGTACCTCTGGGTGCGGCACATTCCACTGAAGCGAGACCCCGAGGAGGAACGCGAGCGCCGGCGCGCCCACTCGAAGACGATGGCCGACGCGCGGTGGGCGGACCACCGCCGGGCGCGGGACGAGGCTCGGGCTGAGGCGCACGCGGTCGCCGCCAAGATGGTCGGTCAGCTCGATGAGCGTGATCTGCTCATCGTCGGTGCGGCGGTCTACTGGTGCGAGGGCACCAAGTCCAAGCCGTGGCGCCGCGATGACCACGTGCAGTTCGTCAACAGCGATCCTGGCCTGCTCGCTCTCTTCCTACGCTTCCTCGAAGTCTGCGGAGTCGACCCCGCTGTGCCGACCTACCGGGTGAGCATTCACGAGACCGCCGATCCGGACGCGGCGGCCGAGTGGTGGGCGGTCAAGCTCGGCGTACCACGCGAGCGCTTCCGCCGGGCGACGCTGAAAAAGCACAAACCCGCCACTGTCCGTCGGAACACTGGCGACGAGTACCGAGGCTGTCTAGTGATCAACGTGCCGCGTAGCCGTGAACTCTATTGGCGAATAGAGGGTATGATCGCCGAGCTGTTCCGGTCCGCGGCTGAACGCGCGTGCGTGGGTTGATGTGACCTGTCAGCTTGACATGTCAATGGGGTGTGGGGTAACGGCAACCCGCAGGCCTTTGGAGCCTTGAGCTCCTGGTTCGAATCCAGGCACCCCAGCAATCGCCCTCAACTGCCGATCCTCGTACCCGTGCCGAACAGGTCGGATTGTCTGGTTAGCATGGCCGCGAGACTGTCCGCGTTCCGACGGGAGCCACGTCGTGCCCGAGCCCCAAACCCGTACCGTCGTCGTGCTCGCCGCCGGTGAGGGCAAGCGGATGAAGTCCTCGTTGCCCAAGGTCCTGCACCCGCTGCTCGGCCGGACGCTTGTGGGCCACGTCCTCAACGCGGCCGACCCGCTGGGTGCGGCGCGCACCCTGGTGGTGGTGGGGCACGGCGCCGACCAGGTTCGCGCCCGCCTCGCCGGGATCGCCCCCGAGGCCACCGCGGTTCACCAGGCCGAACAGCTCGGCACCGGGCACGCGGTGCGGATCGCGCTGGAGGCCGCCCCGGAGGTCACCGGCACGGTGGTGGTGCTCAACGGCGACGTGCCGTTGCTGCGGCCGGAGACGGTCGGTGAGCTGGTGGCGGCGCACGAGGGCGAGGGCGCCGCAGCGACCGTGCTCGCGGCGGAGGTGCCGGATCCGACCGGGCTCGGACGCATCGTGCGGGATGCTGCGGGCCGGCTGGAACAGATCGTCGAGCAGCGTGACGCGACCGCTGCCCAGCTGGCGCTTCGGGAGATCAACGCCGGCATCTACGCGTTCGACGCGGCTCGACTGCGGGACGTGCTCGGCAAGCTGTCGACCGACAACGACCAGGGCGAGGAGTACCTCACCGACGTCTTCAAGATGCTGGTCTCCGCCGGTGAGCCGGTGGGGGTGCACCTGGCGGTCGATCACATCGAGACGCTCGGCTGCAACGACCGGGTGGAGCTGGCGGCGTTGCGCCGGCTGCTGCGTGACCGGGTCAACGAGCGGTGGATGCGGGCCGGCGTCAGCCTGCTCGACCCCGAGACCACCTGGATCGACGTGACCGTGGCCCTGGACCGGGACGCGGTCGTGGATCAGAACACCCAGTTGCGGGGCGGCTCGGTGGTGGGCGCCGGCGCGGTGATCGGGCCGGACGTGACGTTGATCGACACGGTGGTGGGGCCCGGCGCGACGGTGGTGCGCAGTCACGCGGTCGGCGCCGAGGTGGGGCCGGGCGCCAGCGTGGGGCCGTACGCGTACCTGCGGCCGGACGCCCGGCTGGCGGAACGGGCGAAGGTCGGCACGTTCGTCGAGGTGAAGAACTCGGAGATCGGCGCGGGCTCGAAGGTGCCGCACCTGACGTACGTGGGTGACGCCACGATCGGCGAGCAGAGCAACATCGGTGCGGCGTCGGTGTTCGTGAACTACGACGGGGTGCGCAAGCACCGCACGGTGATCGGCAGCCATGCCCGGACGGGCGCGGACAACATGTTCGTCGCGCCGGTCGAGGTGGGTGACGGGGCGTACACCGCGGCCGGTTCGGTGATCATCGAGAACGTGCCGGCGGGTGCGATGGGTGTGGCTCGGGCGCGGCAGCGCAACATCGAGGGCTGGGTGCTCAAGCGTCGGGCCGGTACCGCCGCCGCCGAGGCGGCCGAGCGTGCCCTGGGCGGTACGCAGGGTGTTCCGGCCGTCCCGTCGTCGGCAAGCGAAGGTGAGCCAATCCACGGCGGTGCCGAGTCGGTGGGCGGTACGCCGGAGCCGGGAGATACTGCAACCGAATAGTCCCCGGCCGACCACCACCGCAGGCCGGGTACCCGCCGACCGAATACGGGAGCAGACGGGCCCATGGGCAGCATCGTCGCCGAAAACCGCAAGAGCCTGATGCTCTTCTCCGGACGTGGTTTTCCGGAGTTGGCCAAGGAGATCGGCGAGGTGCTCGGCGTCGCGCCGACGCCGGCCGACGCGTACGAGTTCGCCAACGGCGAGATCTTCGTACGCTTCAAGGACTCGGTACGTGGTTCGGACGCCTTCGTGGTGCAGTCGGTCACGCACGGAGTGAACACCTGGGTCATGGAGACCCTGATCATGGTCGACGCGCTGAAGCGTGGTTCGGCCAAGCGGATCACGGTCGTCCTGCCGTTCTATCCGTACTCCCGGCAGGACAAGAAGCACCGCGGCCGGGAGCCGATCTCCGCGCGGTTGGTCGCCGACCTGCTGAAGACCGCCGGGGCGAACCGGATCCTCACCGTGGATCTGCACACGGCGCAGATCCAGGGTTTCTTCGACGGCCCGGTGGACCACCTCTTCGCGATGGACATCCTGGCCGAGTACGTGGAGCGCAAGTACGCGGGCCGGCCGATGACAGTGGTCGCGCCGGACTCGGGCCGGGTGCGGGTGGCCGAGCGGTGGACGGACCGGCTGGGTGGTTGCCCGCTGGCGTTCATCCACAAGACCCGGGATCCGATGAAGCCGAACCAGGTGGTGGCGAACCGGGTGGTCGGTGAGGTCGAGGGTCGGGTCTGCCTGATCGTCGATGACATGATCGACACGGGTGGCACGATCTGCCGGGCGGCGGACATCCTGAAGGAGTCGGGGGCGGCGGACGTGATCGTGGCGTCCACCCACGCGTTGCTGTCCGATCCGGCGACGGAGCGGTTGAAGAACAGCCCGATCAGCGAGGTCGTGGTGACCAACACGCTTCCGTTGCCGCCGGAGAAGCAGCTCGACAAGCTCACCGTGCTGTCGATCGCGCCGCTGCTGGCCCGGGCCATCCGCGAGGTCTTCGACGACGGCTCGGTGACCACTCTCTTCGGCGGGCTGAGCTGAGCGCGGTTCACGACTGAGCCGGCTGGGCGGGTACGGGGACTGCCGTCAACCCGGGAAATCGCTCGGGTAGACTGGTCCGGTTGCCACGGCGAGGGTGCCCTGCGGGCCGCTGAGAAGCGCCGCACGGAGGCACCGTGATCGACGCGGTGCTCCGGGCAGTCTTCTGACGCATGAGCCCCTGCGAGCCCCCCGCCCAGCACCGCCAGACGACAAGCTGCCGCAGCGAAGCATCAGGAGTTTCCCCGTGTCCGAGGTAAAGATCAGCGCCGAGCCCCGCACCGAGTTCGGCAAGGGTGGTGCCCGTCGTACCCGCCGGGCCGGCAAGGTGCCCGCCGTGCTGTACGGCCATGGCGAGAAGCCCAAGCACATCGCGCTGCCGGCGCGCGAGTTCGCGGCGGCCATCCGTAACGGTGGGGCCAACCAGCTCCTCGCGCTCGACATCAGCGACGGCACGCAGGCGCTGGCGCTGCCGAAGGCGATCCAGCGGGACCCGATCAAGGACACCTTCGAGCACGTCGACCTGTTGCTGGTGCGTCGCGGTGAGAAGGTCACCGTGGACGTGCCGGTCCAGCTCACGGGTGAGGCCGCGCGCGACACGCTGATCGTGCACGACCATGACACCCTCTCGGTGACCGCCGACGCGACGAAGGTGCCGGATCACCTGGAGGCTTCGATCGAGGGCGCCGAGGCGGGTTCCCAGGTCACCGCCGCTGACGTGTCGTTGCCGGCGGGTGTGGAGCTGGCCGGCGACCCCGAGATGCTGGTCGCCTCGATCACCGCCGCGCCGACCGCCGAGCAGCTGGAGTCGACGCTGCCCGAGGTCGAGGAGGCCACCGAGGAGGCCGAGGCCGAGGTCGGCGAGGTCACCGAGGGTGCTGCCGAGGCGCCGGCCGCCGAGGGCGAGGCGGGCACCGAGGGTCGTACCGAGGCCTGACAGGCGCAGAGTTTTGTGACAGGCGTCCCCGGTTCTGCGGGGGCGCCTGTCGCCGTATCGGATGATCGGCGGCGCGGGTGGTGGTTGACCGCCGGTACGAGCGGGAGGGGCGGGCGGTGACGGACGAGACCGGGCCGTGGCTCGTGGTGGGCCTGGGTAACCCGGGCCGGGAGTACGCGGGCAACCGGCACAACGTCGGGTTCATGGTCGCCGACCTGCTGGCCGGTCGGTTGGGTGCGAAGTTCGGCCGGCACCGGCGGGCGGTGGCGGAGGTCGCCGAGGGCCGGCTGGGGTTGGGCGGGCCGAAGCTGGTGCTGGCCAAGCCGCTGACCTACATGAATCTGTCCGGTGGGCCGGTGGTGGGCCTGGCGCAGTTCTACAAGGTGTCGCCGGGCCGGGTGATCGCGGTGCACGACGAACTGGACATCGGCTACGGCCAGGTGCGGGTCAAGTGCGGCGGCGGCGAGGGCGGGCACAACGGCCTGCGGTCGATGTCGAAGTCGTTGGGCACGAAGGACTACGTGCGGGTGCGGTTCGGGATCGGTCGACCGCCGGGACGGCAGGATCCGGCGGACTATGTGCTGTCGGATTTCGGCACGATGGAGCGCAAGGAGTTGGACTTCCTGGTGGATCGGGCCGCGGACGTGGTGGAGTCCGTGGTCAGTCGGGGTGTGGAGCCGACCCAGAACCTCTACCACGGCGTCTAGTGCGGGTTCCGAACTGCCCCGTTTGACCTTCGTCTCGGCTCGACCGGTGACCTCGACACACGCGTCGGGGGGCGGACTGTGGCGGTCGGGTTCGCCGGTGGCCCGGTAGTGTGCGGGTTCGGCGGTCGGGGCGGGGCCGGCCGCTCGGCGTACGCGGATCGTGGCGACGGGAGCGGAAGCATGAGCGGTCCACCGATGATCGACGGGGCGTTCGCGCGGTGGCTGGCGGATCGGGCCGGGCAGGCGTTGCTGGGCCTGCGGGCGGAGATGGGGTTCGCCGATGCCGGTGCGTTGAAGTCGGCGGGGGACAAGGTCTCGCACGACCTGATCCGTACCGAGCTGGCGAGGTGGCGCCCGGGTGACGCGGTGCTCTCCGAGGAGGACGAGGGTTCCCGGCTGGCGTGGGCGGCCGAGGTGAACGCCGGTGCGGTGTCGCGGTTGACCGCCGACCGGGTCTGGATCATCGACCCGTTGGACGGCACCCGGGAGTTCAGCGAGGAGGGGCGCGCGGACTGGGCGGTGCATGTCGCGCTCTGGGCGCGCAACGCGGCCACCTCGCACGGTCTGGTCGCCGGTGCGGTAGGGCTGCCGGCGCAGCACCGGGTGCTGGGTACGGATCTGCCGCCGGCCTATCCGCCGATGACGCCGGAGGCGGCGACGGCGGGTGGCGCGGGCCGGTTGCGGTTGGCGGCGAGTCGCAGCCGGCCGCCGGTGTTCCTGACCGATCTCGCCGAGGAGGTTGGGGCGCAGCTGGTGCCGATGGGTTCGGCCGGGGCGAAGATCGCCGCGGTGGTCACCGGTGAGGTGGACGCGTACATCCATGCCGGCGGGCAGTACGAGTGGGATTCGGCGGCGCCGGTGGCTGTGGCGACGGCCACCGGACTGCACGCTTCCCGGATCGATGGTTCTGCGCTGAAATACAACGAGGCGGATCCGCGCCTGCCGGACCTGCTGGTGTGCCGCAAGGATCTCGCCAGCCGGTTACTTGCGGCGTTGCAGCGGCATTGCGGGTAGCCTGTCGCTACTTCCTGACATCCCCGACCGGAAAGGTCTGGAAAGCGGATGACCGAGCGAATCGAGCCGGTGTCATGACCAGTGCTGCCTACCAGGTCACCCATCTCGACGCGCTGGAGGCGGAGAGCATCTTCGTGATGCGCGAGGTGGTCGCCGAGTTGGAGCGGCCGGTGCTGCTCTTCTCCGGTGGCAAGGACTCGATCGTCATGCTCCGGCTGGCGCAGAAGGCGTTCGCACCGGGTCACATTCCGTTCCCGGTGATGCACGTCGACACGGGTCACAACTTCCCGGAGGTGCTCGACTACCGCGACCGGCGGGTCGCCGAGCTGGGCCTGCAGCTGGTGGTGGCCAGTGTGCCGGAGGCGCTGGCCAGCGGTCTGGTCCGGGAGCCGGCGGACGGCACGCGTAACCGGATCCAGACGCCGGTGCTGCTGGAGGCGGTGGAGAAGCACCGTTTCAATGCCCTGTTCGGTGGGGCACGGCGGGACGAGGAGAAGGCTCGGGCGAAGGAACGGATGTTCAGCTTCCGGGACGAGTTCGGCCAGTGGGATCCGAAGAACCAGCGGCCGGAGCTGTGGGCGCTCTACAACGGTCGGCATCATCCGGGCGAGTCGATCCGGGTGTTTCCGCTGTCCAACTGGACCGAGTTGGACGTGTGGCACTACATCGCCCGGGAGCGGATCGAGTTGCCGTCGATCTACTACGCGCACGACCGCGAGGTGGTCGAGCGGGACGGGATGCTCTACGCGGTGAACGAGTTCCTGCCGGCGCGGGCCGGTGAGGATCGGTTCAAGGCCCGGGTGCGGTACCGCACGGTCGGCGACGCCTCCTGCACGGCGGCGGTGCGTTCCGACGCGGACACGGTCGAGAAGGTCATCGACGAGGTCGCCGCGACCCGGATCACCGAGCGGGGCGCGACCCGGGGTGACGACCGGGTCAGCGAGGCCGCGATGGAGGACCGCAAGCGGGAGGGCTACTTCTGATGAGCACCGAGACTCTGGCCACCGCTGCGGTCGCCGAGGGCCGGCCGATGGACCTGCTGCGTTTCGCCACGGCGGGCAGTGTCGACGACGGTAAGTCGACCCTGATCGGTCGACTGCTCTACGACACGAAGTCGCTGTTCACCGACCAGTTGGCGGCGGTGGAGGCGGTCAGCGCGGCCCGCGGTGACGAGTACACCAACCTGGCGCTGCTCACCGACGGGTTGCGGGCGGAACGAGAGCAGGGCATCACGATCGACGTGGCGTACCGCTACTTCGCCACGCCCCGGCGCAAGTTCATCATCGCTGACACCCCCGGGCACATCCAGTACACCCGGAACATGGTCACCGGGGCCTCCACCGCCGACCTGGCGTTGATCCTGGTGGATGCCCGCAAGGGTCTGGTCGAGCAGTCCCGCCGGCATGCCTTCCTCTGCTCGCTGTTGCGGGTGCCGCACCTGGTGCTCTGCGTCAACAAGATGGATCTGGTCGACTTCTCGCAGGAGGTCTTCGAGCGGATCGCCGACGAGTTCACCGCGTTCGCCGCGAAGCTGGACGTGCCGGATCTGACGGTGGTGCCGATCTCCGCGTTGCGGGGCGACAACATCGTCAGCCGTTCGGAGAACATGCCCTGGTACGAGGGCCCGGCATTGCTGCATCACCTGGAGCGGGTGCACATCGCCAGCGACCGTAACCTGGTCGACGTCCGCTTCCCGGTGCAGTACGTGATCCGCCCTCAGTCGACCACGGTGACCGACTACCGGGGCTACGCCGGTCAGGTGGCCTCGGGGGTGCTCAAGCCGGGTGACGAGGTGATGGTGCTGCCCTCGGGCTTCACCAGCCGGATCGCCGCGGTGGAGACCGCCGACGGGCCGGTCGCGGAGGCGTTCCCGCCGATGTCGGTGACGGTACGCCTGGAGAACGAGATCGACATCTCGCGTGGTGACATGATCTGCCGACCGAACAACGCGCCGGCGGTGGCCCAGGACATCGAGGCGATGGTCTGCTGGATGGATGAGACCCGTCCGTTGCAGGTCGGCGGCAAGTACTCGATCAAGCACACGACCCGTGCGGCGCGGGCCATCGTCCGGGGCCTGCACTACCGCCTCGACATCAACTCCCTGCATCGCGACGAGTCGGCGACCGAGCTGGGGCTCAACGAGATCGGGCGGGTCCGGCTGCGGACCACCATCCCGCTGCTGGCCGACGAGTACCGCCGCAACCGCACCACCGGCGGGTTCATCATCATCGACGAGGCCACCAACCGCACGGTCGGCGCCGGCATGATCGTCGAAACCCCCTGACCCACCCGGCACTCCCTGGTTGACCAAGAAGTTCTGGTCGGGATCCAACGCGGTCCCGACCAGAACGTCCTGGTCGACGGTGGGGTCAGTCCAGGCGGGTGGCGCCTGGGGCGGGGGTGGCGGTGGTGAGGGTCGGTGCGGTGAAGGCATGGTCGGCGTAGGCGGCGGTGACGGCGGCGCCGACGCGATCGGACTGGTCCGCCTCGACCAGGGCCAGCACGCAGCCGCCGAAGCCACCACCGGTCATCCGGGCACCGAGCGCCCCGGCGGCCAGCGCGGCCTCGACCGCGAGGTCCACCTCGGGGACGGTGATGGCGAAGTCGTCCCGCATGGAGGCGTGCGAGGCGGTGAGCAGCGGCCCGATCCGCCGGACCTGCCCGGCGCGCAGCAGCGCGACGGTGTCGAGCACGCGCTGGTCCTCGGTGACCACGTGGCGGACCCGGCGGCGGGTCTCCTCGTCGGGCAGCCGGGCCAGCGTCTCGTCGAGACCGGCGGACGGCACGTCACGCAGGGCGGGTACGCCGAGCAGGCCGGCCGCCTTCTCGCAGCTGGCGCGGCGGGCCGCGTACTCGCCGTCGGCGTGCCGGTGCGGGGCGCGGCTGTCGATCACCAGGACCGCGAGGCCCGCGCCGTCGAGGTCGAACGGGATGTGTTCGACCCGTTCCGTGCGGCAGTCGAGGAAGAGGGCGTGTCCGGCGCGGCAGCGGATCACCGCCGACTGGTCCATGATGCCGGTGGGCGCGCCGACGTACTGGTTCTCGGCGCGCTGGGCCAGCCGGGGCTGCTGCGCGGCCGGCAGGTCCAGCCCGCCCAGGTCGACGAGCGCGGCGAGCACGGCGGCCTCCAGCGCGGCGGAGGAGGAGAGTCCCGCGCCGAGCGGCACGTCGAGGCGACGGCCAGCCGGGCACCGGGCACGGCGTGGCCAGCCTCCCGCAGCGCCCACACCACCCCGGCCACGTACGCCGCCCAACTGGTCACCCGACCGGGGTGGGTCACCTCGTCGGTGCCGAAGCTGACCGCGTCGCCGGTCAGCTCGGAGCAGACCGTCCAGCTGCCGGTCGGCTGCGGCGTGGCCGCGACGACGGTACGCAGCGGCAGCGCGAACGGCAGCACGAACCCGTCGTTGTAGTCGGTGTGCTCACCGATCAGGTTGACCCGGCCGGGAGCCGCCCAGCGGCCGGCGGGCGCCTGGCCGTACGCGTGCTGGAAGCAGTCGGTGGCGCGGTCGGCCACCGTGTCGGAGCGACTGTTCACCGGCGGTCCAGGACCTGTGCCTGGTAGAAGGCCCAGGCGTCGGTCACGATGTCGCGCAGGGTGGGCTTGCGCGGCTCCCAGCCCAGCTCGGCGCGAGCCAGGGCGGAGGAGGCGACCAGCTCGGCCGGGTCGCCCTCGCGGCGCGGTGCCACCTCGACCGGCACCGGGTGCCCGGTGACCTCGCGGACGACCTCGACCACCTGCCGGTTGGTGAAGCCGTTGCCGTTGCCGAGGTTGTAGATGCGGTGCTGGCCGCTGGTGGCCGCGTCCAGGGCGAGCAGGTGGGCCCGGGCCAGGTCGGATACGTGGATGTAGTCGCGGACGCAGGTGCCGTCGACGGTGGGGTAGTCGTCGCCGAAGAGTTGCAGCTTGTCCCGCCGGCCGGCGGCCACCTCCAGGGCGATCGGGATGAGGTGGGTCTCGGGGTCGTGCCGTTCGCCGAGGACGACGTCACCGTCGAGGTGGGCACCGGCGACGTTGAAGTAGCGCAGCGACACGGCGGCCAGGCCGTGCCCGATCGCCTCGGCGGTGAGCATCATGTCGGCGGCGAGCTTCGTCGCCCCGTACGTGTTGGTGGGTGCCTTGACGGCGGTCTCCGGGATCGGCAGCTCGGTGGGGTTGCCGTAGACGGCGGCGGTCGAGGAGAACACCAGCCGTGGTACGCCGGCGGCCCGCACCGCGTCGATGAGCGCCAGCGTGCCGACGGTGTTGTTGTGCCAGTACCGCTCGGGGGCGACCATCGACTCGCCGGCGGCGATCAACGCGGCGAAGTGCAGTACGCCGTCGAAGCCGGCCCGCGGGGTGAGTACCGTGCCCGCGTCGTGGATGCCGGCCTCGATGTGGGTGGCGTCGGGAGCCAGGGCGCCCCGATGGCCGGTGCGCAGATCGTCGAGCACGACCACCTCGTGTCCGGCGTCGAGCAGCATCCGGGTCACCACGCTGCCGATGAAACCGGCCCCGCCGGTGACGAGCAGTTTCACGTCTGGTCCTCCCGCCTGGCCGGCACGGTCGCGGCCTCGTGGTGGTCACCCTACGGCCCTGGGCTGGTTACCATCACTCCCATGCGGGCCTCGCGTCGGCGCATACCCCGACGGCGTGGCCACGACCTGCACCGCCGCCAGCCGGGACCGTTGGCTCGAGCGGTCGCCCGGGTCGTGGTCCGGGCCGCCGACGGTGCCCTGCGGCTCGTCACCGACCTGCTGGGTGCCGGCCCGACCGCCGGCCGGGAGCGGATAAGTGAGGCGGAACTGCGGGATCTGGTCGCCGTCAACACGGTCCTCGATCCCGTGGAGCGGCGCATCATCGACGACGTGCTGGTGGCCGGTGCCAGCCTGGTGCGTGAGGTGATGATGCCCCGTACCGAGGTGGTGTTCCTCTCCGCGACGCTGCCGGTCGTCGAGGCGGAGCCGCTGGTACGGGCCGGTCCGCACACCCGCTATCCGGTGGTCGACGGCACCCATGACGACGTGGTCGGCGTCGTGCACCTGCGTGACCTGCTGCTCGGCCCGGACCGGGAACCGGGGACCACGGTCGGTCAGCTGGCCCGGGAGGTCAAGCGGCTGCCGGCCAGCAAACGGGTGCTCGCCGCGTTGACGGAGATGCGACGGGAGGGGCATCACCTGGCGGTGGTGGTCGACGAGTACGGGGGCACCGCCGGCATCGTCACCTGCGAGGACCTGATCGAGGAACTGGTCGGTGAGATCCACGACGAGTACGCGGACACCCCCGAGCCCGGGTACACCGGGCTGCCGGCGATGGTGGACGGTCGACTCAATCTCGCCGACTTCGCCGAACGCACCGGGGTGTCCCTGCCGCCGGGGCCGTACGAGACGGTGGGCGGGTTCGTGATGGCCGCGCTGGGGCGGCTGCCGGCGCCGGGCGACGAGGTGCCGGTCCCCGCCGAATCGACGGGGACGCCGGGCGGTGGCTGGCTGCTGCGGGTGCTGACCCTGGAAGGTAGGCGGGTGGCCCGGCTGGCGGTCACCGCCGGGCGCCTGCCCGAGCAGCGGCGCGAGGTGCTCTCGGCCGCCGACCCGGCGCGACCCGCCGGCCCGTCATGACGTACGCCGGGCTAGCTGACAGAATTGCCGGCATGTCCGACGTTCCCGTCCGCCCCCGCGTCTTCTCCGGCATCCAGCCGACCGCCGACTCGTTCCATCTCGGCAACTATCTCGGCGCGGTGCGGCACTGGGTGGCGTTGCAGGAGTCGCACGACGCGTTCTACTGCGTGGTCGACCTGCACGCCATCACGGCCGGGCACGACCCGAAGGTGCTGCACCAGCGTTCCCGGGTGGCCGCCGCGCAGTTGCTCGCGGTCGGTCTGGACCCGGAACGCTGCACCCTGTTCGTGCAGTCCCAGGTGCCCGAGCACGCCCAGCTGGCCTGGGTGCTCGGCTGCCTCACCGGGTTCGGCGAGGCCAGCCGGATGACCCAGTTCAAGGACAAGTCGCAGAAGCAGGGCAACGAGCGGTCCAGCGTCGGCCTGTTCACCTACCCGATCCTGCAGGCCGCCGACATCCTGCTCTACCAGGCCAACGCCGTACCGGTCGGTGAGGACCAGCGCCAGCACCTGGAGCTCTCCCGGGACCTGGCGCAGCGGTTCAATTCGCTGTTCGGCCGGACCTTCACGGTCCCGGCGCCGCACATCGTCAAGGCCACCGCGAAGATCACCGATCTGCAGGATCCGACCGCGAAGATGTCGAAGTCGTCCTCGTCGCCGGGTGGCATCGTCGACCTGCTCGAGGACCCGGCGCGTTCGGCGAAGAAGATCCGGTCGGCGGTGACCGACACCGGCCGGGAGATCGTCTTCGACGAGACGACCAAACCGGGGATCTCCAACCTGCTCACCATCTTCTCGGCGTTGAGCGGTCGGAGCATCGACGACCTGGTCGCGGCCTACGACGGTAAGGGCTACGGGGACCTGAAGAAGGATCTCGCCGAGGTGGTCCGGGAGTTCGTCAGCCCCATCCAGGAGCGCACCCGTTCGTATCTCGACGATCCCGCCCAGTTGGACAAGCTCCTCGCCGCTGGCGCGGAGAAGGCCCGTGCGGTGGCGGCGCCGACGTTGCGTACCGCCTACGAGCGGGTGGGTTTCTTCCCCCCGGTGCGCGGTGAGTGACCGCCCGAGCGAGGGTGGTGGTGCGGGCAGGGGCCGGTGGCCGGAGGGGTGGCGTGCAGCGTGGATCAGGGGACCGGAGCGCCGGCGGTCGGCGACAGTGTCCAGATCGGCATCGCGGTCGACATTCCGGAGCCGTGGGGCGGCCTGCTGACAAGACGTCGGCTGGAGGCCGGTGACCCGAACGCGGTGCCGGCTCACGTCACCCTGCTCGGGCCGACGGAGATTCCGGTGACCGCGTTGCCGGCGGTGGAGCGGCACCTGGCCCGGGTCGCCGCCGCCCATCTGCCGTTCAGCCTGCACCTGCGCGGTACGGGCACCTTCCGGCCGGTGACCCAGGTGGTCTTCGTCGCGGTCGCCGCCGGCATCAGCGAATGCGAACTGCTCGCCGCCGCGATCAATTCCGCCCCGCAGCTACGCCGGGAGCTTCGTTTTCCCTACCATCCGCACGTGACGGTCGCCCAGGACGTCGCGCCGGAGGCGCTGGACAAGGCGTACGAGGACCTGGCGGACTTCTCCGCGATGTTCGAGGTGGACCACTTCACGCTCTTCTCGCACAGCGGGCAGGCGCGGTGGCAGCCACGCCGGGACTTCCGACTGGGTGGCTGACCGCCCCGGCCGGCACGTCGGGTACCTCTGACACGGCGACGACGGATCGGTGAGGATGACGACGTGAACGTTCTGGGTCGGGTCGAGGCGGCCGTCGACCGCCGGCTGACCGCCGCGCGCCGCCGTTCCCCGGCCTTCGGTCACCTGTGGCGTGCCGGGGTGCTCTACACCGATCTTCAGGGCGGCCGGCTGGCCGCCGCCATCGCCTACTACGGCTTCTTCGCGGTCTTCGCGCTGGCCCTGGTCGCGTACGCGATCTTCGGCGCGATCCTGGAGGACAACGACGAGGTGAGCGCGGCAGCGGAGGAGTTCCTCGGCGAGAACCTGCCGTTTCTCGATCCGGCCCAGGTGGCTGACAGCAGCGGCACCGCCGGGGTGGTCGGTCTGCTGATCCTGGTGTTGACCGGCATCGGGTGGGTGGAGGCGATCCGTTCCTCGCAGCGGCTGATCCACGGCCTCAACCAGCATCCGGGCAACCTGGTCGTGCGCCGCCTGGTCGACCTGGGTGTGCTGGTGGTCGTCTTCGTGCTGCTCGGCCTCTCGGTGGCGGCCGTGGACGCGCTGGAGACGCTGCTGCGGTTCCTGCTGCGCAGCACCGGCTCGTTCGCGCTCACCACGGTCAGTGCGCTGCTCAGCGTGCTCGTCAACGCGGTACTGGCCACGCTGCTGCTGGTCGCGGTCCCTCGGGTGCGGATGAGCCGGTCCCGGCTGCGGCCGGTGGTGCTGATCGTCGCGGTCGGCATCACCCTGCTCAACACCGTCGGCCGGTTCTGGGTGGGGCGGGTCGAACACAATCCGGCGTACACGGTGGTCGCCACCGCCGTCGGGCTGCTGGTCTACCTCTACCTGCTCAACCAACTGGTGCTCTTCGGCGCGGCGCTGGCGGCGACGAGCCGGCGCGGACGGACGGTCGACCTGGCCGGCCGGCGCCCACCTGTCGACCTGGACGTGGACTCCGATCCCGGTACACCGGGCGGGGCGGGTTGAGTCGCTGCTCCCGGCGGTCGTACCTTCCGCCGAACTCACCCCCACCTGCCGGAACACCGACGATGATGGGCGCGTGGGGGCACTCGTGACGTTGGACCTGCCGGCCGATTCGCCGATGCTGGAGCTGCCGTGGATCATCACGTTCGCTCCCCTCGGTGACGCCGACGAGTGGGAGCCGGTGGTGTGCGGCCCGTACGAGCGACCGCACGCGTTGGCGTTGGCCGAGGCGGTGGTCGCCGAGGAACAGCTGATGGCGGTGGTGGAACCGCTGGTGCCAGCGGTGTCGGTGGAGCAGATCCGGGGCGAGATCGCCGCCGCGCAGCTCGCCGCGCAGGACGAGGTGGCCCGGGTGGACCAGGCCGACCTCTACGGCGACTACGAGGACACCATCGACGAGGAGGAACTGGAGGCGGCCGAGCACGACCGGGCGGCGGGCCCGCTGCCGGCGCCGGACGTGGCCGAGCTGCGTGCCGGGTTCGCCCGGATCGCCGCCCAGCTCACCGGCGGTTGACCCGGCCCGACGACGGTCGAAAGGACCGGGTGCCGGCGCCCCGGGGATCACCCCGGCTGCGCCGGCACCGTCGCACCCCCCACCACAAGGGGTCGTGCCCCAGCCGCCCGGCGGCGCGTCGCACGCCGGACGGCCGAGTCGATGGCGGGCTACCCGTTCAGGCGCCGCTCGAACCAGACCGCCGCGTCGACCGGCAGCAGGTGGCCGCCGTCGCGTTCGGTGAGGGTGCTGCTGGCGACCAGCGGCGTGCCGTACCCGTCGATCACCACCGGTGCGTCGCTGATGTTCACCACGCAGGTCAGCACGGTGTCACCGGCCTCGCGCTGGAAGGCGAGCACTCCCGGGCCGGTCTCCAGCCAGGTGATGCCGCCGAGGCCGGCCAGCGCCGGATGGGTGTGGCGGATCCGCAGCGCCGCCCGGTACAGCTCCAGGGTGGAGCCGGGGGTGCCGGTCTGTGCGGCCACCGAGAGGGCCCGCCAGGTCGTCGGGGCCGGCAACCAGCTCAGGTCGCTGCCGGCCGGCCCGAAGCCGTACGGTGCCAGCTCGCCGCTCCACGGGATCGGCACCCGGCAGCCGTCCCGGCTCTCGCCGGTGCGCAGGAAGGCCGGATCCTGACGCAGCTCGTCGGGCAGGTCGAGCACCTCGGGCAGGCCCAGTTCCTCACCCTGGTACAGGTAGGCGCAGCCGGGCAGGGCGAGCATCAGCAGCGCGGCGGCCCGGGCCCGACGCAGCCCCACCTCGCCGTCGCCGTAGCGGGTGACGTGCCGCTGCCGGTCGTGGTTGGACAGCACCCAGGTGGTCGGTGCGCCGACGATCGTGGACTCGGCCAGCGCGGTGTCGATCACCTTGCGGAACGAGTCGGCCGACCAGGTGGCGTCGAGGAAGTCGAAGCTGAACGCCTGGTGCAGTTCGTCCGGGCCGATGTAGCGGGCCAGTCGCTGCGGTGTCTCGGCCCACGCTTCGGCGACGGCCATCCGACCACCCGGGTAGCTGTCCAGGATGGGTCGCCAGGCGCGGTAGATGTCGTGCACCTCGTCCTGGTCGAAGTAGGGCAGCCGGCCCTTGCCGAGCAGCTCGGACTGGCGCCGGCCGGTGGTCATCGAGTTGAAACCGACGTCCGGCAGCCCGGCGGCCTTGATCATGCCGTGGGCCACGTCGATCCGGAAGCCGTCGACGCCGCGGTCCAGCCAGAAGCGGAGGATGTCCTCGAACTCGCTGCGTACCTCGGGGTGCCGCCAGTTCAGGTCGGGTTGGGCGGGGTCGAACAGGTGCAGGTACCACTGGCCGTCGGGAACCCGGGTCCAGGCCGGGCCGCCGAAGATGCTCTCCCAGTCGTTCGGCGGCTGCGCGCCGTCGTCGCCCTTGCCGTCGGCGAAGAGGTAGCGCGCCCGTTCGGGTGAGCCGGGGGCGGCGGCCAGCGCCGCGGTGAACCAGGGGTGCTTGTCGGAGGTGTGGTTCGGCACGATGTCGACGATGATCCGCAGGCCGAGCGCGTGGGCGTCGGTGATCATCGCCTCGAAGTCGGCGAGGTTGCCGAACATCGGGTCGACGTCGCGGTAGTCGGCGACGTCGTAGCCGCCGTCGACCATGGGCGAGGTGTAGAACGGGGTCAGCCAGAGCGCGTCGACGCCCAGCTCGCGCAGGTAGGGCAGGCGTGCCCGGATGCCCTGGAGGTCTCCGATGCCGTCGCCGTCGGAGTCGGCGAAGCTGCGGACGTAGACCTGGTAGACGACGGCGGATCGCCACCAGTCGGCGTCGGCGGTCAGCGGCGAGGGGATGCTGACGGTCATCGGGTGTTCCCCGTTCTGTGGCGCGGTACGGCGGCTACCCGGCGTTGGCGAGGTGGGGACGCACGGGTGTCTGAGCAGAATGCCGCGCCGACTCTGCAAGAGTCAAGCATTTCTTGCGCAAGAAGGCCTGGCAGCAGCTCCAGCGCGAGCTACGTCACGCCGGGCCACTCACGCCGGAACTGCCAGCGCGGACGATGCCGGTCGCTGCCGCGGGCCGCCCGCTGCGGACGTGTCGTCCTGCTGCGCCACGGCGGTCGACCCGCGCACCACCAGCTCCGGCCGGAACAGGTACTCCGAATGCGGGGCGCCGTGTCCGTTGATCTCGTCGACCAGTGCCCGTACCGCCGCGACCGCCATCGCGGCCACCGGTTGGCGCATGGTGGTGAGCGGCGGATCGGTGAAGGCCATCAGCGGCGAGTCGTCGTAGCCGACCACCGAGAGGTCCCCCGGTACGGACATGCCCCGCTGCCGGGCGGCCCGGATGGCGCCGAGCGCCATCAGGTCCGAACCGCAGACGATCCCGGTGGCGCCGCGCTCGATCAGCCGACCGGCCGCCGCCTCGCCGCCCTCGACGCCGAACAGCGACAGCTCGGTCAGCTCGGCCAGCTCGCCGGCGTCGACGCCGGCGAGGCGCTCCATCGCCGCCTTGTAGCCGCTGACCTTGCGCTGCACCGGCACGAAGCGGTCCGGGCCGGTGATCAGGCCGATCCGCCGGTGGCCCAGGGCCATCAGGTGGGCCACGGCCAGCTCGGCGGCCTCCCGGTCGTCACAGGAGACGAAGGGTGCCGGGATGCCCGGCGCGTACCCGTTGATCATCACGATCGGCAGCGGGCGGGCGAGCAGGGTGCGGTACCGGTCGTGGTCGGCGGCGGTGTCGGCGTGCAGACCGGAGACGAACACGATCCCGGAGACCTGCCGGTCCAGCAGCATCTCGACGTACTCGTCCTCGCGTACGCCGCCGGGGGTCTGGGTGCACAGCACCGGGGTGTAGCCGGTGGGAGCCAGGGCCGACTCGATGATCTGGGCGAACGCCGGGAAGATCGGATTGTCCAGCTCCGGGACCACCAGGCCGACCAGTCCGGCGCTGCGCTTGCGCAGCCGCGCGGGACGCTCGTACCCGAGCACGTCGAGGGCGGTCAGGACAGCCTGCCGAGTCTCGGGTGCCACGCCGGGGCGGTCGTTGAGCACCCGCGACACCGTGGCCTCGCTGACGTCGGCCTGCTGGGCGATGTCGGACAGGCGAGCGCGCATGGCGGCACTGTAGCTCACCGCCAAGTTCTTGCGCATTCGTCGGCAAGAACTTGCAGAATCGAGCAGCAGTCATCGGGAGCGTTCCCACGACACCTGCCCGGGGCGGACTCTTGTCGGAACGTTGAGTGCGCCCGGGATGTGCTTACGGTGACGCTGAAAGGGAGTTCGGTCACCCCACTCGGGGGCAAAATGCCCAGATGGCAACACTTGGCAACGGTCGACATTGCGGATGGAGCACGGTTGTTGCCGGGGCGTTCGCAAGGGGTTTCTAATTTCGAAAGTTCTTGCTACTGTCCCCGCCGTTACCCGGCAGGCAATTTAGGAGCGAACATGCGCCGCACAGCCAGGGGGATCGCCGTACTCGCCACCGCCACTCTCGCCCTCTCCGTCGCCGCGTGCGGCGGGGAGGACGACCAGGCGGCCGAGGAGCAGCCGGCGGTCGACCCCGCTTCCCTCACCGCAGAACTGACCTGGTGGGACACGTCGGATCCGAAGAACGAGGGTCCGGCGTTCCAGGAACTGATCGCCAAGTTCAACCAGACCTACCCGAACGTGAAGATCAACTACCAGTCGGTCCCGTTCGGCGAGGCGCAGAACAAGTTCAAGACCGCCGCACAGGCGAATTCCGGTGCACCGGACATCCTGCGGGCCGAGGTCGCCTGGGTGCCCGAATTCGCCTCGCTGGGCTACCTCTACGCGCTGGACGGCTCCGAGCTGCTCGCCGACGAGTCGGACTTCCTGGAGACCCCGCTCGCCTCCAACAAGTTCGACGGCAAGACCTACGGCGTTCCCCAGGTCACCGACAGCCTCGCGCTGATGTACAACAAGGAGCTGCTGAGCGAGGCCGGCATCAGCGCGCCCCCGAAGACCTGGGCCGAGCTGAAGACCGCGGCGCAGACCGTCCAGGAGAAGACCGACGCCGAGGGCGTCTACATCAACCCGGCCGGCTACTTCCTGCTGCCCTTCATGTACGGCGAGGGCGGCGATCTGGTCGACACCGCGAGCAAGAAGATCGTCATCGACTCGGAGCAGAACGCGGCCGGACTGGCGATCGCCAAGGACCTGATCGACAGCGGCGCGGCGGTCAAGCCGTCCGCCAACGACGCCTACGGCACCATGATGACCCTCTTCAAGGAGAAGAAGGTCGCCATGATCATCAACGGCCCGTGGGAGGTCAACAACGTCCAGCAGGCCCCGGACTTCGGCGGCCTGGAGAACCTGGGCATCGCACCGGTGCCGGGTGGCTCGGCCAAGGCCGGTGGCCCGGTCGGCGGCCACAACTACGTGATCTGGTCCGGCATGCCGCAGGAGAAGGTCGACGCCGCCGTCGCGTTCGTCAAGTTCATGAGCTCCGCCGAGTCGCAGGCCTTCCTGTCGGAGAAGCTGGGCCTGCTGCCGACCCGCACCTCGGCGTACGAGCTCGACGCGGTCAAGAACAACCCCGTCGTCGCCGCGTTCCAGCCGGTCGTGGAGGCCGGTGTGGGTCGCCCGTGGATCCCCGAGGCCGGTCAGTTCTTCGGCCCGCTCGACCAGATGGCCACCGAGGTTCTGATCCAGAACAAGGACCCGAAGGCCGCGCTGGACACCGTCGCCAAGAAGTACAAGGCCGAGGTCGTCCCCTCCTACGAGAACTGACCTCACCGCCGGCTCTGAGCCGGTGACCTCTCGGCACCCGGCAGGGTCGCGTGACCGTCCCCGGTCACGGGGCCCTGCCGGGCCTCCCATCATGGAGCGCAGCTGATGACCACCGTGACAGCCGAACCGGCGCCGCCTTCGACGCCGTCCGGCCGATCCGCTCGTCCGTCCCGGCTGCGCCGCAGCTGGGACAAGCACTGGTACGCCTGGGCGATGGTGCTGCCCGTCGTCATCGTCCTGGCAGTTCTGATCTTCTACCCGCTGTTCCGCGGGATCTGGCTGTCCTTCACCAACCTGAACGAAGCGAACCAGGTCGCCGAGATCTGCACCAAGTCGATCACCGGCAGTGAGGTCTGTGCCGAGAACCCCAACAGGTGGGAGTTCGTCGGCCTCGACAACTACGTCCGGGTGCTCACCGGTGAGGTCGGAGAGTTCTGGCAGTGGACCGGCACCACGCTGATCTGGACCTTCGTCTGCGTGGCCTTTCACTTCGGCCTCGGCCTCGGCCTGGCCACCATGCTCAACCGCCCGATGCGGTTCCGGAGCCTCTACCGGGTGCTGCTCGTACTGCCCTGGGCGGTGCCCGCCTTCGTCAGCGCGTTCGCCTGGAAGTTCATCTTCAACGAGCGCTTCGGCCTGGCCAACGCGCTGCTCTCCGCGGTCGGCATCGACCCGGTCTCGTGGTTCGCCGACCGGTGGACGGCGCTGCTTACCGCCATCGTCACCAACATCTGGCTCGGTGTGCCGTTCATGATGGTGGCGCTGCTCGGTGGCATGCAGACCATTCCGTCGGAGCTGTACGAGGCGGCCGAGATCGACGGCGCCTCCGCCTGGCAGCGGTTCAAGAACATCACCCTGCCCGGCCTGCGGCCGGTCAGCATGACGGTGATCCTGCTCGGCACCATCTGGACGTTCAACATGTTCCCGATCATCTTCCTGGTGACCGAGGGGCAGCCGGCCGGGCAGAGCGAGATCCTGGTGACCGGTGCCTACCGGGCCGCCTTCGAGGGCATCCGCAACTATTCGCTGGCCTCGACCTACGGCGTACTGATCCTGTCCATCCTGCTGGTGTTCTCGGTGTTCTACCGCCGAGCGCTACGCAAGCAAGGCGAGGTGTGGTGATGAGTCGGGTTAAGCGGCCCGCGCGGAGCCGGCGCAGCCCGGCGCGGTCCGTCCTGCTGCACGGCACGCTGCTGGTGGCCTCGGTGATCGCGATCGGCCCGATCGTCTGGGTGCTGCTCTCCTCGCTGAAGCCCGGGTACGCGATCCAGAGCAGCGAGCTGACCCTGTTCCGGGACACCACGCTCGCCAACTACGCCTACGTGTTGACCGAGACGAACTTCCCCAGGTGGTTCCTGAACTCGGTGATCGTCGCGGCCTTCACCATGGGTATCGGCATCTTCCTGTCGGCCACCACCGGGTACGCGGTGTCCCGGTTCAACTTCCCGGGCCGCCGGCCGCTGATGATGGTCTTCCTGGTCACCCAGATGTTCCCGGTGGCCATCCTGATCGTGCCGATCTACACGATCATGGCCCGCCTGGGGTTGATCAACACGATGCCCGCGCTGATCATCGCGTACCTGACCATCGCGGTGCCGTTCTGCGCCTGGATGTTGAAGGGTTACTTCGACTCCATCCCGACCTCGCTGGACGAGGCGGCGGCGCTGGACGGGTGCGGCCCCTTCGCCACCTTCTGGCGGGTGGTGCTGCCGCTGGCCCGCCCGGCCGTGGCGGTCACCGCCTTCTACACCTTCCTCACCGCGTGGGGCGAGGTCGCGTACGCGTCGGCCTTCATCCAGACCGACGACAAGTTCACCCTCGCGTACGGGCTCCAGCAGTTCGTGCCGCAGTTCAATCCGCAGTGGGAGTATCTGACCGCCGCTGCCGTGCTGGTCACCGTGCCGGCCGGGCTGGTCTTCTTCTTCGCCCAGAAGCATCTGGTCTCCGGCCTGACCGCCGGCGGCACGAAGGGCTGACCGGGCGGGGCGCGGGTGGGCGCTGTCAGCGGGCGGGCGTGTCAACCACGCCCGCCCGCCCCGACGGTGGTGGTCAGCGCTGCCGGCCGAACAGGACGCGGACGCCGCAGAGATAGGTCGCCACGTCCGGGCCGCCGGTGATGATGCGTTGCAGGAACCAGCCCGGCAAGAGGCCGAACAGGGCCGCGGCCACGGCCGCCGGGTCGGCGTCGGCGGGCAGTTCGCCGGCTTCCTGGGCCCTTCTGGCCAGCACCTCGAAGTACCCGCGAAGTTTGGTGTACCTGCTCGCCGCGAACTCGCCAAGTGCCGGGTCCCGTTGCGCCTCTCCCCACACCTGGATCGCGATCCGCAGCACCCCCTCGTCGCCGGCCTGCTCCGCCATGTACGCCAGCGCGTACTCCAGCGCCTTGTCCAGGGGTAGCGGCGGATCCTGCCGGGCCAACTCGTCGAGGACCTGCTCGGCACCGCCGATCGTCTCCTCGGCGATGGCGCTGATCAGGGACGCCTTGCTCGGGAAGTAGCGGTAGACCGCGCCGACCGAGAGTCCTGCCTCGGCGATCACGTCCTGCATCGTCGTGCGGTGGAAACCCTCCCGCAGGAAGCAACGGCGAGCCGCGTCGACGATCTGGCGGCGGCGGGCGGCGAGGTGTTCCTCCGAGACACGTGGCACGGGCTACATCGTAGAACGAGCGTTCGTTCTTGACAGGAATCGAGCGGCGGGCGGAGGCTGACGTCATAAAAGAACGAGTGTTCGTTTTTAGGAGAGTGCAGTCATGCCGACCCGGAACCGGTCACCCCTGCTGCTCGCCGTCCTTGTCGCCGCACTCGCGGTCATCGGGCAGGCGCTGCTCGTACCCCTGTTCGCGGCTCCGGCGGCGAACCTGGCTCCGCGCGACCTGCCGGTCGCCGTCGCCGGCCCGGCGCCGGCCGTGGCGGAGCTGACCGGGCGGCTGGCTGCCGCGCGGCCCGGTGCCTTCTCGGTGACCACGTTGCCTGACGCGGAGGCGGCCGACCGGACGCTACGGGATCGGGAGATCTACGGCGCGTTCGTGATCGGAACCGACGGCCTCGCCCTGCACACCGCCTCGGCCGCCAGTCCCACGGTTGCCGCCCTGCTCGCCGAGGCGGTCGGCCAGTTGGGCGAAGGGCATCCGGTCACCGTGGTCGAGGTGGTGCCGACCACCACCGACGATCCGCGGGGTGCCGGGTTCGCCGCCGGCTTCCTGCCGCTGGCGATGACGAGCCTGCTCGCCGGTGCGTTGCTGGTCCTGCTGGTCGCCGGCGGCCTGGCGCGCCTGGTCGGGCTGGTGGCGACCGGCCTGCTGGCGGGCCTGGTCGGCGTGACCGTCCTGCACGGCTGGCTGGGCGTCATCGCCGGGGACTGGCTCGCCGAGGGTGCCGCCATCGGCTTGTTCGCCCTGGCCGCGTCGGCCATCGTGGCCGGACTCGGTGCCCTCCTCGGGCGACCCGGCATCGGGCTGGGTGCGCTGCTGGTCTTCCTGCTCGGCAATCCGCTCTCCGCGGTCGGCGCCGCGCCGGAACTGTTGCCGCAGCCGTGGGGCGCGCTCGGCCAGTGGCTGCCGGTGGGTGCCGGTGGCACCCTGCTGCGCTCGGTGGCGTTCTTCGACGGCGCCGGCGCCGGTCGCCCGATCGCCGTGCTGGCCGGCTACGCGGTGGTCGGGCTGGCGCTGGTGCTGGTGGCCTCACGGATGCACCGGGATGCCTCTACTACAAACGGTCGTTGATAGGGCAGGATGGGTCGGGTGGAAGCACTTCGACTCATCCTCCTCTACGTCCACCTGATCGGGTTCGCGTTGCTGCTCGGTGGCGCGCTGACCCAGTACCTCAGCGGCAATATCCGGATCAACGCGGCCATGCTGTGGGGGTCGGTGATCGGCCTGCTGACCGGCATCGGCCTGAGTGCCCCGCTGCGCGACGGCGACGAGCCGGCCCCCGCGAAGCTTGTGACGAAGCTGGTGCTCGCTCTGCTGATCTTCGTCATGGTCTTCTTCTCCCGTAAGCGGGACGTGGTCAACCGGGGGCACTTTCTCGCCATCGTGGGATTGACCCTGGTCAACGCCGCTGTGGCGGTCTTCTGGCGATAGTCGCGGCGACGGGGCGGCGCCAGCAAAATGGGACTTTTCCGGCAGGTGCGGGCCCGCCTGCCGGCACTGGTGAGTGATGTGCCCCACCCGAGCATTACGTAGGGGTAACAGGGCTCCAACAGTCCTGCACGATTGGCGGTCGGCAGGTGGGCGCGGGCGTACGCTCTGCTCCCGTAACGTGGGACGCCGGCGGCAAGGCGCAGGCCGGCTCAAGGGCTGCCACCGCGTACCACGCGGTGTGCAATGGGAAGGAGACGTCTTGCGCTCGGTGCGTGGGATGCGGATCGCCTCGATCATCGCGGCGGGTGGGCTCGTACTGAGCGCCGCCGCCTGTGGCGAGGCTCCGGATGAGGACAACAACGCCGGCTCCGGCGGCGAGGCGTACAGCGCCTGTATGGTCACCGACGTCGGCGGCATCGACGACAAGTCGTTCAACGCCTCGGCCTGGCAGGGCCTGGAGGACGCCAAGGCGGAGAACGACAACATCGAGATCAAGTACGTCGCGTCCAAGGCCGAGGCGGACTACGAGCCGAACCTCACCCAGTACGTCAACCAGGACTGCGACTTCATCCTGGCCGTCGGTGGCCTGATGGGCGACGCGACCAAGAAGATCGCCGAGGCGAACCCGGACCAGCAGTTCGGCATCGTCGACGCCGACCCGGCGGTCGCCAACGTCTACCCGATGCAGTTCGACACCGCCCAGGCCGCCTTCCTCGCCGGCTACGTCGCCGCCGGCATGAGCGAGAGCGGCAAGGTGGGCACCTACGGCGGCCTGAAGATTCCGCCGGTGACCATCTTCATGGACGGCTACGCCGACGGGGTCGCCTACTACAACGAGGCCAAGGGCAAGAACGTCCAGGTCCTCGGGTGGAACAAGGAGACCCAGAACGGCTCCTTCACCAACGACTTCGTCAAGCAGGACGAGGGCAAGAAGGTCAGCGACGCGCTGGTCGCCCAGGGCGCGGACATCATCATGCCGGTGGCCGGCGGCGCCGGCCTCGGCACCACCGGCGCGGCCCAGGCCTCCGGCGGGAAGTACAACACCATCTGGGTGGACGTCGACGGCTGCGAGAGCACCCCGAACTGCCCGGCGATCATCACCACCGTGGTGAAGAACATCCCGGGCGCGGTCAAGGAGGCCGTGCTCAAGGCCGCCGGTGGCGAGCAGCTCCAGGCGGACCCGGGCTTCATCGGCACCCTGGCCAACGACGGCGTCTCGCTGGCCCCGTACCACGAGTTCGACGACAAGGTCCCGGCCGAGCTGAAGGCCGAGGTCGACAAGTTGAAGGCGGACATCGCCGCCGGCACCGTCAAGGTCGAGTCGGCCGCGCAGCCGAAGTGACCCGTCGCCGGCCGCCCCCGGTGAGACGATCACCAGGGGCGGCCGGCGGAGCAGAGCACACCTGATCCGGCCGCTGCGGCGCGGGGGAAACCCGTCGTGCCGCAGCGGCCGGTCCGCGCCACCGGTCCGGCCGACGCCGCGCCCGCTCGCCAGCAGCTACGCTGCACCATCGCTTCGCACTCCAGGAGGTTGCGCTGAGACTCGAACTGCGCGGCATCACCAAGCGGTTCGGTGATCTGGTCGCCAACGACCACATCGACCTGACGGTGGAGCCTGGAGAGATCCACGCCCTGCTCGGCGAGAACGGCGCGGGCAAGTCGACCCTGATGAACGTGCTGTACGGGCTCTACCAGCCCGACGAGGGTGAGATCCTGGTCGACGGCAAGCCACTGAAGCTGCGCGGCCCCTCCGACGCCATCGCGGCCGGCATCGGCATGGTGCACCAGCACTTCATGCTGGTGCCCGTCTTCACCGTCACCGAGAACATCATGCTCGGCGCCGAGCAGGTGCGTGGCGGGATCGCCGGGTTCCTGGACCGGCGCCGTGCCCGGCGCGAGGTCGCCGAGGTCTCCGAGCGGTACAACCTGCGGGTCGACCCGGACGCGGTGATCGAGGATCTGCCGGTCGGCATCCAGCAGCGGGTGGAGATCGTCAAGGCGCTCACCCGGGACGTCGACCTGCTCATCCTGGACGAGCCCACCGCCGTGCTCACCCCACAGGAGACCGAGGAACTGCTGACGGTGATGCGGTCGCTCAAGGCCGCCGGCAAGTCGATCGTCTTCATCACCCACAAGCTCGGCGAGGTCAAGGCGATCGCCGACCGGATCACGGTGATCCGGCGCGGCAAGACCGTGGGCACCGCCTCGCCCGAGGCCAGCCGGGACGAGCTGGCCGCGCTGATGGTCGGCCGTACCGTCCGGCTCACCGTGGACAAGGCTCCGGCCACCCCGGGCGAGCCGGTCCTGGAACTCGCCAACCTGGTCGTCGACGACGACCGTCAGGTGCGGGCGGTGGACGGCGTCGACCTGACCGTACGCGCGGGCGAGGTGCTCGGCGTCGCGGGTGTGCAGGGCAACGGACAGACCGAACTGATCGAGGCGATCATGGGCCTGCGCCCGGTGCTCGCCGGCACGATCACCCTCGACGGGCAGCGGATCGACGGCTGGTCGACCAAGAAGGTGCTCCGGGCGGGCGTCGGCTACGTGCCGGAGGACCGCAGCGTCGACGGTCTGGTCAAGGAGTTCACCGTCGCGGAGAACCTGGTGCTGGACGTGTACGACCGGCCACCCTTCGGCCGGGGGCTGTCGCTGCGGCCGGACGAGATCGGCAGGGCCGCGCGGGAACGGATCGAGCAGTTCGACGTACGCACCTCGTCGGCAGAGGCGCCGGTCGGCACCCTTTCCGGCGGTAACCAGCAGAAAGTGATCGTGGCTCGGGAGCTGTCCCGGCCGCTGAAGCTGTTCATCGCCGCCCAGCCCACCCGGGGGGTGGACGTCGGCTCGATCGAGTTCATCCACAGCCGGGTCGTCCACGAACGCGACGCCGGCACCGCCGTGCTGGTGGTCTCCAGCGAACTCGACGAGGTGATCGGGCTGGCCGACCGGATCGCGGTGATGTACCGCGGACGGATCATCGGCGTGGTCGGCCCGGACACTCCCCGCGAGGAGATCGGCCTGCTGATGGCCGGCATCACCCCGGACCAGCAGGGTGGCTCCCCCGACGTCGGGTCCGCCGCCGAGGCCGGACCGACGGCGACCGTCGACTCGGACCCGGCCGCCACCACCGATGCGGACGCGGTTTCCGGTACGGGCACTCCGGCGACCACCGATCGCGACGTCGCGGCCACCACCGACGGCGTGGCGCCGGCCGCCGAGGGCCCCGGCAGCGAGGACGAGAAGAACCGATGAGCGAGCGAAACACCAGGCACGGCGGCCTCGTGGCGGCACGGAGCGAAGCGGAGTCCCGCCATGAGTGACCCGAACTCGGCGCAGCCGGGATCCCCGGACAAGGAACCGGCGAGTGAGGAGCAGGCCGGCCGGACCGCGCTCGGCAACACCGAACGCGCCGAGGCGGCCACCACCCCCGGCGGGCCCGGGCCGCGCCCCACGCTGGGGCGGCTCTTCCTGGAGAATCTCTGGGCCGCCAACACCTTCACCGTGACCCTGCTCTCGCTGGTCCTGGCGATGGTCGTGGGCGCCGTCCTGATGATCATCTCCGATCCGGAGGTGCTGGCCACCTACGGCTACATCACCGCCCGCCCGTCGGACGCGATAAACGCCAGTTGGACGCTGGTCAGTGAGGCGTACGCGAACCTGTTCAAGGGGTCGGTCTTCGATCCGGCCGCGACCACCGTCAACGCGGCGTTGAGCCCGATCTCGGAGACGCTCACCTACACGGCACCGCTGGTCTTCACCGGTCTGTCGGTGGCGCTGGCCTTCCGTGGCGGCCTGTTCAACATCGGTGCGCAGGGTCAGGCGACGATGGGTATCATCCTGGCCGCGCTGGCCGGCTTCCTGCTGCCGCTGCCGCCCGGCCTGCACCTGCTGGTCGCCGTCCTGGCCGGTGCGCTCGGCGGGGCGATCTGGGGTTTCATCCCGGGCATCCTGAAGGCGCGGACCGGCGCCCACGAGGTGATCAACACGATCATGCTCAACTACATCGCGGTCTACTTCCTCACCTGGCTGATCGTGCAGAACGGGGTGCAGGACCCGAGCCGCACCGACGCGATCAGCCGGCCGGTGGACGCCTCCGCCCAACTGCCTCGACTCTTCGGCGACGGACTACGCGCCCACGCCGGCATCATCCTGGCCGTGCTGGCCACCTGGGCCGTCGCCTGGCTGCTCAACCGCTCCACGCTCGGCTTCGAGCTGCGGGCGGTGGGCGCCAACCCGGACGCCGCCCGCACCGCCGGTATCAGCGTCACCCGGACGTACGTCCTGGTCATGGTCTTCGCCGGGGCGCTGGCCGGTCTCGGCGGCTCGCAGATGGTGCTCGGCACCACCGCCGCGGCCCTGACCCCGCTGGTGGTGGCCCAGATCGGCTTCGACGGCATCCTGGTCGCCCTGCTCGGCCGGGTGAAACCGTGGGGGGTGGCGCTGGCCGCGCTGCTGTTCGGTGCGTTGCAGGCCGGCGGCAACCGGATGCAGTCGTACTCGGGGATCTCACTGGAGTTGGTCACCGTCCTCCAGGCCCTGATCGTCATCTTCATCGCCGCGCCGGCACTGGTAAAGGCGATCTTCCAGCTCCGGGCCGCGCGCACCGCCCGGTTGCAGACGAGCCTCGCGAAGGGCTGGTGAGGCATGTCCACCACGGCTGTTCCCGACGTCGCGGTCGCGGCGGTCGACGAGGGCTTCTGGACCCGTAACCGCAAGGTCGGGCTGGTGCTGCTGGCCCTCGGCCTGCTGGCCGCCGTCTTGTTCGGTGCGCTCGCCACCGGCGAGCAGGCCCGCTTCACGCTCAGCGAGGACGCCGCGGGCGCCGCGCTGGAGGTCAAGGGCACCGTCGGTGCGATCGTCTTCGGCCTGATCGCGCTCGCCGCCGGCGGCTCGATGCTCGCCGGCCTGCCGAAACGCTGGTTCGTGCCGGTGCTCGCCGTCGGCCTGGTCGCGTTCGTGCTGTCGTTCCTGTGCTGGCAGGTCTCCGCCGCGCCGACCGGGCAGAACTTCATGCCGCTGGTCAACATCGTGCGGGGTACCTTCCTGCTCGCCCTGCCGCTGATCTTCGGCTCGCTGGCCGGTGTGTTGTGCGAGCGCTCCGGCGTGGTGAACGTCGCCATCGAGGGGCAACTGCTGATGGGCGCCTTCAGCGGCGCGCTCTTCGGCAGCATCTCCGGCAACGTCTGGGTGGGTCTGCTCGCCGCCGCCATCGGTGGCTCACTCATCTCGCTGCTGCTCGCCGTGTTCAGCATCCGCTACCTGGTCGACCAGGTGGTCATGGGCATCGTGCTGAACCTGCTGGCGGTCGGCATCACCGGCTTCCTCTACGAGCGGCTGATGCAGACCGACGCTGCCCGCTACAACAGCGCACCGCGCTTCAGCAACTGGGAGATCCCGCTGCTGTCGGACATCCCGCTGCTCGGGCCGGCGCTGTTCCGAGGCAACATCTTCCTCTACCTGGCCCTGCTCCTGGTGCTCGTGATCCACATCGCGCTGTTCCGTACCCGGTGGGGCCTGCGGACCCGCTCGGTCGGTGAGCACCCGACGGCGGCCGACACCCTGGGGGTGCGGGTGCTGGGCCTGCGCTACCGCAACGTGATCATGGCCGGTGCCGTCGCCGGCATCGGTGGCGCCTCCTACACGCTGGCGCTCTTCTCGTTCACCAAGAACATGATCGGTGGCAAGGGCTTCATCGCCCTGGCGGCACTGATCTTCGGCCGGTGGAGCCCGACCGGTGCGCTGCTCGCCGCGCTCTTCTTCGGCTTCGCCGACCAGTTGGCCACCTACCTCGGCGCGATCAACAGTGTGATTCCTGGCCAGTTCCTGGCCATGCTGCCCTACCTGGCGACGATTCTGGCCGTGGCCGGGCTGGTCGGCCGGGTTCGGGCACCGGCCGCCGACGGCAAGCCGTACATCAAGGGCTGACCGGGGCTCGGGTCAGCCTCCTTCGCGACGCCTGTCACGGATCCCGGGTCGCCGCCGGCCCTGGCAACTCGTCCGGCCCGGGATCCGTCCGGCTGGGGCAGTCGTGAGCGACATCATGCCGGGTGGCCCGGGGGCAACTGGCAGCGACGACACTCGCCGCCGTGACTCCGTGTCGCCTCGCCGAACTCAGCGGTCCGTAGCTGCCGTCGGGGTCTTCAGGCCGTCGGACTGCGGCGCAACGCCGTGCCGCGAGGTTCCCCGGCTGCATTTGCGGCCACGAATGGCTCTCGGTGATTGCCTTTCCGGTTACCGGTTGTGACGGGCGGCCGCCGGGGTGCCTGTCAGCGCGGACTGCGGTCTTGACGCGCCATCAGCGTACGCGCAGGATGGGGGCGAGGTCTGGCTCACGGGGGAGTGTATGGATTTCAAAATCTTGGGACCAGTGTCTGTGCGTTCGAACGGCAGATTCCGTTCGATTTCCGCGCATCGCCAGCGAAAAATACTGGCGGCCATGTTGGTCGATCCCAACCGTCCTGTTTCCACCTCGCAACTCGTGGAAGTGATCTGGGGTGAAGATCCGCCAACAACTGCTGTCCAACAGGTACAGAACTGCGTAGGGGCACTCCGAAGATGTCTGTCGGAAATGGCGGTCGAGGCGGAGCTGACCCGGATGTCCTCCAGCTATTTTCTGGAGCTGCCGGTCGAGCAGATCGACGCGGTGCGTTTCCGGCGGCTGTGTACGGACGTCCAGGTGCGTGCCCGACGAGGGGACCTGAAAGAGGCATCGCATACCGCGCGGAGAGCGCTTGATCTGTGGTCTGGGGAAGCCCTGGAGGACGTGGGCTCGGACGCCCTCGCGCCTGCGGCGACACGCCTTGAGGAACTGCGGATGGGGTTGGTCGAGAAATACGGCCAGGTCGAGCTCGCCCGTGGCAACAACGCCGGCGTCGTGGTGGAGTTTTCCGGATGGGTCACCCGATATCCGTACCACGAGAATCTGCACGGCCAGCTCGCCCTCGCGATGCACCACATGGGTCGTACCGCAGAGGCGCTACATGTTCTGCAGAGCCTGCAGTCACGGCTGCGGGCGGAGCTGGGCATCGAGACGGGGGCATTCGTGGAGCGGGTGCACCGTGGACTGCTCGCCTCCCACGAGGGTGCCGACTCGCGTTCCGGTGACCTGACCGTGACCGCCGAGGCGCTGCACCTCCTGCGTTCCGCGCTTGACCAACTGAAGGTCGTCGCCGAGTTGCTCACCGGTTCGAGGAGCCCGCATCCACCCGTCGGCGCGATCGTCGCGCCTCGACCGATGGTTGCCGACACGCTCGACCATGACGGGCCACGCCGCGCGGGTGGCGGGCGCGGCACTGCTGAACGGGCGTCGTGACGCCCGGCCTGACGCTGTGTCGAGGATCCGGCCGTCGTTGGTGGTGCCGCGTCTGTGCTGGTCAGCAGGCTACGGCAGAATGTCGGGATGAGTGAGATCGACTGGGAGCGGCTGCGGGCCGCCGCGACCGAGGTGATGCGGCACGCGTACGTGCCGTACTCGAAGTTTCCTGTCGGTGCCGCGGCGCTCGTCGACGACGGCCGGGTCGTGGTCGGCTGCAACGTCGAGAACGCCGCGTACGGCGTGGTGCTCTGCGCCGAGTGCGGAGTGGTCTCCTCGCTGCACGCGACGGGCGGCGGCCGGATCGTCGCGCTGTCCTGCGTCGATGCGACCGGCGAGCCGCTGATGCCCTGCGGGCGCTGCCGGCAGTTGTTGTGGGAACAGGGCGGGCCGGAATGTCTCGTCGAGGCCAGGGGCGGGCCGCTGCGGATGGCCGAACTGCTGCCGCACGCCTTCGACGTGGCCGACATCGAGGCGGTCACCGGGGAGCGGCCGGTGCCGGTGGTACCCGACCGGCTGGCTGCCTGGCGCGGACGGGGCACCGTCTTCGTGCACCCGGACCTCTCCGCCGGTCAGCAGGTCTGGACGGCCTACTGGGAACGCTCGGCCGGAGACGACGCGGGCGCCGAGACCGGGGTGCTGGAGGAGGGCCCGAGCTGGGACGACCCGGCGGAGGCGATCGGTTGGGGGCTGGCGCGTACGCCCCGGGTGGTGGTGGTCGACGCGTCCGGCACGATCTTCTGGGCCGGTGAGGGTGAGCCGCCTACGGAGATTCCGGTTCGCTGGGGTTGATCTTGTGGTCGGTTGCGGTTGGACTCGGTTGCGCTTGGGGCCGGGGCCGACCGTGCCCGGCTCCGGGCGGTCAGGCTTGATCCCTCCGCCGGGCACGGTCGGCCCCGGCCCGTCGTGGTCGCCGGACGCGCGACGGTGACGGCATGCTTCGTCTCCCGGTGGGGCGCGGTGCGTGAGTCTGTATCGCTGGACGACTAGGAAAGATTGTCTGATGAGTGGGTTTGCGGCTGTTGACGTTATTCGGGTCAAGCGGGACGGGGGGGTGTTGTCGGACGGGCAGATCGACTGGGTGGTGGACGCGTACACCCGGGGGGTGGTGGCCGACGAGCAGATGTCCGCGCTGGCCATGGCGATTCTGCTGAACGGGATGACCGGCCCGGAGATCGCCCGTTGGACGGCCGCGATGATCGCCAGTGGCGAGCGGCTCGACCTCTCCTCGGTGGCGCGACCGACCGTCGACAAGCACTCGACTGGCGGGGTCGGCGACAAGATCACTCTGCCGCTAACCCCGCTGGTGGCCGCCTGCGGAGCCGCGGTTCCCCAGCTGTCCGGGCGCGGTCTCGGACACACCGGCGGCACGCTGGACAAGCTGGAGTCGATCCCGGGCTGGCGTGCGGCGCTGAGCAACGAGGAGTTCACCGCCCAACTGCGGGACATCGGCGCGGTGATCTGCGCGGCCGGCTCCGGGCTCGCTCCGGCCGACCGCAAGCTGTACGCGTTGCGTGACGTGACCGGCACCGTCGAGGCCATCCCGCTGATCGCCAGCTCGATCATGAGCAAGAAGATCGCCGAGGGAACCGGGGCGTTGGTGCTCGACGTCAAGGTGGGCTCCGGCGCGTTCATGAAGTCGGTCGACGACGCCCGGGAGTTGGCCCGGACCATGGTGGAGCTGGGTGGCGCGCACGGGGTGAAGACCGTCGCCCTGCTCACCGACATGTCCACCCCGCTCGGCCGGGCGATCGGCAACGGCATCGAGGTGACCGAGTCGGTGGAGGTGCTCGCCGGTGGCGGGCCTGCCGACGTGGTGGAACTGACCCTGGCGCTGGCCCGGGAGATGCTCGACGCGGCCGGACTGCCGGACGTCGACCCTGCCGCCGCCCTTGCAGACGGGCGGGCGATGGACGTCTGGCGGTCGATGATCCGGGCGCAGGGCGGGGACCCGGACGCCCCGATGCCCGAGGCGACCGAGGTCGAGGTGGTCCGCGCCGACACGGACGGTCACGTCGCGGCGGTCGACGCGTACGCCATGGGGGTGGCCGCCTGGCGGCTGGGCGCGGGTCGGGCGCGCAAGGAGGACCCGGTGAGCGTGCCGGCCGGGGTGCTGCTGCACAAGCGCCCCGGCGACCCGGTGCGAGCCGGTGACCCCCTCTACGAGCTGCGGGCCGAGCGGTCGGAGCTGATTCCGGCGGCGCTGGCGGAGGCCGCGCGGGCGGTGACCGTCGCCGCTCGACCACCGGCCGCGGCGCCGTTGGTGATCGAACGCGTCGAGTGACGAAACCCGGGCCCCGGCCATGGTGTCGGAGCGTGAGGACCGCTATTGTCGCAGGCCAGGGGGGACCGTCGGCGCCGAGACGTCGTTATCAGACAGGGATGTTGCCGTGATCGTGCCTGCCCCCGACCCCCGCGAGGTGCGTGAGGCGAGCCTGGAGGAGCTGGCCCGGTTGCGGCTGCCGTTGCCGCCGCCGCAGTTCCCGCTGGTCTGGGAACCGGGCGATGACATCGAGCTGCGGCCGACGGCGGAGATCGAGGCGCGGATCGCGGTGCTGCACCTGATCCTGGCCCGGTGCTTCGGCATGCCGCCCCAGGCCGCGATGAGCTGGCTGCTCGCCTCGCATCTGATGGAGATGGTCACCCCGCCGGAGTTCCAATTCGTCACCGGCGCCAAGGGCGACCACCGCTCCTTCGTGCTGCATCACGACGCCCTGTTCTCGCTGGCCTGGGTGCTCGGCCTGACCAAGCAGCTGGATCCCACCATGCCGGCCGACGACCGGTTGGTGGAGCGGCTGCCGCACATCGCCGAGGGGGAGACCTTCCGGCAGTGGCGGTCCCGGATCCTCGCCGCGCCGCAACATCCGGCGGACGCGGCGGCCCTGCTCGACCTGCACTACTGCCTGGACTGGTCGTACCTGGAGGTGAGCCGCGCCAACCGGAGCCTGCCGGGGTTGGTGGACGCCAACGCGATCGGTCAACGTCGGTGGGCGCTGGAGTGGGCGGTGATCCTGCGCGGGCCGTACCACGACGAGCCCCCCGGCTGGGAAGAGGTCGACCTCTCCACCTAGGGCCGGTACGTCCCCAGCCGCACCGCGACGGTCACCCGGACCGGCTCGCCGAGGGTGTCGATCCGGGCGGCCAGCTCCGCAGGGTCGGTGTGCCAGGCGCTCGGACCCATGCCGACCAGGGTGGCCACCTCCGCGCGGGACAGCGTCAGCTCCTGCCGGTGCACGGTCGTCGACTCCTCGGTGAAGTGCCCGGCCAGGCTCGCCGACACCCGGTCCGCCTTGGCCGGGTCGACCCGGAGCAGGCCGAGCGCGGCGACCAGTTCGGTGAGATGGTCGTCGGCCGGGGTCACCACCAGCAGCCGTCCGCCGGGGGCGAGAACCCGACGGAACTCGGCGCCGTTGCGGGGTGCGAAGACGTTCAGCAGCAGCGCCGTCGAGGCGTCCGCCAGCGGGAGTCGCTGCCAGGTGTCGGCCAGCGCGGCGGTGATCCTCTGGTGGGCGCGGGCGGCCCGGCGTAGCGCCGGTTTGGCGATGTCCAGCGCGAGACCGACGGTCTCCGGCACGGCAGCCAGCACCGCCGCCAGGTGCCGGCCGGTGCCCGCGCCCGCGTCCACCACCAGCGGGTACGCGCCGGCGACCGGGTCGGGTGCGGCGTCGGCGAGGCCAGCGTCGGCGGCGGTGGCGAGGGCGGCGGAGATGACGTCGTAGTGGCCGGCGGACAGGAATTCCGCCCGAGCGGCGACCATCTCGGCGGTGTCGCCGCTGTTTGGTGCCCGGCCGGTGAGCAGATTGACGTAGCCCTGCCGGGCGATGTCGAAGCTGTGCCGGCGCGGGCAACGCAACGACCGGGATCCGCCGGCCACGACCTCGGCGAGCGGGTCGTGGCAGACGGGACAGCGCAGCCGGGCCACGACGCGGGAATCCATCACGGCTGTCTCACGCGCCCGAGTCTAGGGCGTAGGTTGTGCCGTCCCGGTGGTCGAGAGCCGGCGACACACGCCCTGCGCGGGTCGCCGACCGGACGAGGCGACTAGGGTCGGGAGCATGGGTTGTGAGCGGGACGAGCGGCGATGAGCACGGTAGTCGGATACGAGGACATCGTCCGGGCGCCGAAGGCGTTGTTGCACGATCATCTGGACGGCGGCCTGCGCCCGGCCACGATCGTCGACCTGGCCGAGGAGATCGGTCACGTTCTGCCCACCAACGATCCGGCGGAGTTGGGGCGCTGGTTCGTCGCGGCGGCCGACTCGGGCTCCCTGGAGCGCTACCTGGAAACCTTCGCGCACACCGTCGCCGTGATGCAGACCGGTGCCGCACTGCGCCGGGTGGCTCGGGAGTGCGCCCTCGACCTGGCCGCCGACGGGGTGGTCTACGCCGAGGTGCGGTTCGCTCCGGAGCAGCACCTGGAGCAGAACCTGACCCTCGACGAGGTGGTCGAGGCGGTGCTGGCCGGCTTCGTGGAGGGCAGCACGCTCGCCGCCGAGGCCGGTACGCCGATCCGGGTGGGCACGCTGCTCACCGCGATGCGCCACGCGGCCCGTTCGCAGGAGATCGCCGAGCTGGCCGTACGGCACCGCGACCACGGTGTGGTGGGCTTCGACATCGCCGGTGCGGAGGCGGGCTTCCCGCCCACCCGTCACCTGGACGCCTTCGAGTACCTCCAGCGGGAGAACTTCCACTTCACCATCCACGCCGGTGAGGCGTTCGGGCTGCCCTCCATCTGGCAGGCGATCCAATGGTGTGGCGCCGACCGCCTCGGCCACGGGGTCCGCATCGTCGACGACATCGTCCCCGGCCCGCAGCCCCAGCTCGGCCGGCTGGCCGCGTACGTGCGGGACAAGCGGATCCCGCTGGAGCTGTGCCCGTCGTCGAACGTGCAGACCGGCGCCGCCGCGTCCATCGCGGAGCATCCGATCGGGCTGCTGCGGGATCTGCGTTTCCGGGTGACCGTGAACACCGACAACCGGTTGATGAGCGGCACCTCGATGTCCCGGGAGATGGCGCTGCTCGTGGACGCGTTCGGCTACGGCTGGCGCGAGCTCCAGTGGTTCACGATCAACGCGATGAAGTCGGCCTTCATCCCCTTCGACGAGCGGCTACGGATCATCGACGAGGTGATCAAGCCGGCGTACGCGAAGTTGCTGGGCTGAGCGGACGTCCGGGCCGGGTCAGCCGGTCTGCGGTGGATGACCGGCGGCGAGCAGGCCCGCCACCCGGCGCAGCACGTCCCGTCCGCGGGCGGCCTCCGCGCCGAGCCCGGTCTGCCGACGCAGCACCGCCGGCTCGGCGCGCAGCAGCGCCAGGCCGCGCAGCAGCAGGACCCGGGGCCCTTGCGCTGCTCGGCGAGATCGCGGGCCAGCCGACGGAGGAAGGTCGCGCTGCGCGGCCGGCGCAGGGCGTACGCCCCGGCGAGCAGCCCGCGTCGCCGGCACTCTCCGACGATCTCGGCGGCGAAGATCCCTTCGGCCACGAAAAGTGGCGAACTGGTCAGCTCGAAGCGCCGAGTGGCCACCCGTCGATCCTCATTGATGGCGTACACCGGCACGTCTGCCCGGCCGTGCCGGACCAATTGGTCAATAACTTCCACCGCTGCCTCGGCGTCCCACGAATCGGGCGACTCCCAATCGATCTGACCGTTCCGTCTCGGTAACGTTGGGTCATCGCCGTCCTTGTAGAAATCGTCCAAACAGAGCACTGGCAGCCCGGTTTGTTGCGCTATATACGACTTTCCGGAGCCGGAAGGGCCGGCCAGGAGGACGACTCGGTGCGGGCTGCTCATTACTACTAGTAACTCCGAACAGACGGAACGCGATCAAATTGCATCAACATCTCATCACACCTCCGGCTGGGGCCAACCTGGGCTTTCTCTTTCCGTGGCGGCGTGATGGAATCTCGGATGGTCCGACCCGCCGGGTCGGCTGCTGGGCGTTGTCCGGGGGCAACGCGGACGCTGCAATCACGAGGGCGGTGACGTGAGCAAACGGCCGAAGACGGCAGGTTCTCTCCTGTCGCGTCTACGCCGGCCGGCAGGTCGGCTCCGCGACATGCCGATCTGGTCCAAGCTCGGTCTCATCATGATCGTGCCGACCATCGCCACGGTCGTCGTGGGTACCAGCGGTCTGGTCGACCACCTGGATGCGCTCAACGACGCGAACCGCGCCGGCGACCTGGCCGAACTCATCAGCCACTCCGGTGAGCTGGTGGACGGCCTGCAGGACGAGCGGACAGCGGCCGTACTGCTGCTGGGTCTGGATCCGCAGCGCAGCACCGCGGCGCAGAAGGAGGCGGCGGCCACCCGTTACAACGAGGTGGCGGCGCGGGTCGACCAGGACAAGGCGCCCTACTTGCGGCAGCGGTCCGACCTCACCGACCTGCCGGTCAGCCTGAACGCGCTGCTCGGGCAGATCGACGACGGGCTCGGTGACCTGCCGGGTGCCCGCAGCCAGGTGCTGAACGGCAAGTTCCGGATCACCGACGCGCTCCAGTCCTACGACGAGCTGATCAACCAGCTGCTCACCATCAGGGACTCCGCCAGCCAGCTGGCCGGTGACAACGACCTGAGCGACCGGATGCGGGCCGCCGCCGCGGTCGCGCGGGAGAAGGAGTGGCTCTCCGTTCGCCGGGTGGTCGTGCACCGCGCGCTGATCTCGGGCGGCATGAGCTCGACCCTGCGCACCGACTACATCTCCAGCGAGACCGGCCAGCAGCAGGCGCAGCAGAGCTTCGACGCGGTGGCCACCGAGGCGGAGGCCGAGTTCCACGCCCAGACCATCGGCGGTGGCGACCGCCGGCAGGCCACGATCTACATCAGCCAGGTCAACGCCGACAACTCGCAGAACCTCGCCGGCATCTCGTTCACCCCCCAGCAGTGGGACGAGGCGCTGGTCGCCAACGGCAAGCTGATCCGCTCGGTCGAGTCGAAGTTCGACTCCGACGTGGTTGAGCAGGCCGGCGAACTGCGTTCCGAGGTGCAGCGCACCGTCTTCCTGGAGACCGGCCTGCTGCTCACGATGCTGCTGCTGGCCATCTTCCTGGCCTTCCTGGTGGCGCGGTCGATGGCCCGCTCGCTGCGTGAGCTGCGTCAGGGTGCGCTCTCCATCGCCCAGTACGGGCTGCCCCAGGCCGTGGCCCGGTTGCGTGACCCGCAGGTCACCGGGCAGCTCTCGCCGGTCCAACTGGCCAACCAGATCGCCGAACCGCTGCCGGTGCGCAGCAAGGACGAGTTCGGCCAGGTGACCGAGGCGTTCAACGCGGTCCACCTGGAGGCGGTCCGGACCGCTGCCGAGCAGGCCGCGCTGCGCTCGTCGGTCGCGACGATGTTCGTCAACCTGGCTCGTCGGTCGCAGATCCTGGTCGACCGACTGATCGGCCACCTCGACCGCCTGGAGCGTGGCGAGGAGGACCCGGACCGGCTGGCGGAGCTGTTCCAGCTGGACCACCTCGCCACCCGGATGCGCCGCAACGACGAGAACCTGCTGGTCCTCGCCGGCGCCGACTCGACCCGCGTGCAGCGCGAGCCGGCCGCCCTGATCGACGTGCTGCGGGCCGCCCAGTCCGAGGTCGAGCACTACACCCGGATCGAGTTCGGGGTGATCGACCGGGACATCGAGGTCGCCGCGCACGCGGTGAACGATCTCGTCCACCTCGTCGCCGAGCTGTTCGACAACGCGACCGCCTTCTCCCCGCCGGACTCCCAGGTGCTGGTGGAAGCTCGCCGGGTCGGCGACCGTGCCTCGCTCTACGTCGAGGACCGAGGCATCGGCATCAGCGGCGAGCAGTTGGCCGAACTGAACGAACGGCTGGCCACGCCACCGCAGGTGGACGTCGCCGTCTCCCGGATGATGGGTCTGGTCGTGGTCGCCCGCCTGGCCTCCCGGCACGGCGTCAAGGTCGAGCTGCGCCCAGGCAGCGACCGGGGCACCGTCGCCGAGGTCACGCTGCCGCCGACCGTCCTGGTGCCCCGGGCACTGTCCGGCCGCGGGCAGCAGCAGCCCGCCGCGCTGCCGGCCGCTGCCGGCCCCTCGTCCGGACCGACCCCGGCGTTCGGTGCGCTGGCGGCGCTCGGCAACGGCGCACACCCGCCGGTCCCGCCCGCCGCGCGTACTCCCGGCAGCTCGGGTAACCAGGTGACCCTCGGCGGTCGCCCCTTCGATCCGGCCAGCCGCAACGGCTCCGGAACGCCCACCACCGTGGGCGGCGGCAACCTGCCCGCCTGGTCGGACCTGACCGGTGCCAGCGGCACCGGCGGCAACGGCAACGGCAACGGCAACGGCAACGGCTTCGCCCCGCTCACCTCGAACGGTCACCCGATCGACCCGCTGCCGCAGCGCCGGTCCACCGACGAGCCGGGTGGTCAGCCGCCGTCCATCCCGCGTCAGCTGCCGAGCAGCCCGGAGGCCGGGCCGTACGCCCGCCGGCGGTGTCCGCTCCGCCGGTGCCACCGGTGTCGTCGCCCCCGGTCTCCGGTACGCCGTACTCGGCCCCGCCGGTCTCGGCGCCCCCGGTCTCCGGCTCACCCGTCTCGACTCCGCCCGGCAACCCGCTGCCGCAGCGGCCGGTCTCGGCGGCACCCGGCGCCGGTACGTCCTCGGCTCCTCCGGCATGGCCGCCGGTGGCCGGGGAGCCGGCCGCCCCGCCCGTGCCCGAGCGGCTGGCCGCCGCCCTGGACATGACCACCGAACTGCCTCGGGTGCAACGTCAGACGCCGGCCGCGCGTCCCGCCCCGGCGCAGCACCAGCCGAGCACGCCGACGCCGCCGCAGGCCCAGAACCGACAGCGGTACGCCGACGAGACGATGGAACTGCCGATCTTCCGGGAGCTGGAGTCGGCGTGGTTCCGTACCCGCCGGCCGGGCCCGGAGGAGTCGGCGGGCGCGCGTCAGTCGGCCACGGCCGGCGCGACGACCCAGCAGCTCTCCACGGTCGACGTCGTCAATCGGCCGGCCCAGCAGACCCAGACCGGGACGACAGGTAACGCACCGATGGCACAGACTCCGACGGGGGCGGGCGCGTCCGGCGGGAACGGCGCGGCAGCGGGTGGCGGGCCTCGGCCCGGCGCTGCCGACAGCGCGCCCGGGCACCGCCCGACACCACAGGAGAACATCTGGCGGACCGCGGCCGACGACGGCTGGCGGGCGGCCACCGCCGCCAGCCAGGCGCCACCGGCTGGCACCACCGAGACCGGGCTGCCGAAGCGCACGCCGATGGCACAGCTCGTACCGGGGGCGGTGGAGAAGCCCACCACCTCGGTGCAGCGCCGTAACCCGGAATCGGTACGCGGTCTGCTCTCCGCCTACCACCGGGGTGTCCAACGGGGACGTAGTCACCCCTCGGACAGCAACCCGACCGGCCCGGAGGGAACTCCGGGCGGGCAGCAATCCTCGCAGTCTGGCTCTGGCCCGGTGGCCGGGAGCGGGCAGAAGGAGCAAGAAGGATGACTAGTACGCAGGATCTCGGTTGGCTGCTGGCCAACTTCGCCGATCGGGTGCCCGGTGTCGCGCATGCGGTCGCCGTCTCTGCGGACGGCCTGCTCCTGGCGTCGTCCCGAGACCTTCCGCGGGACCGGGCGGACCAGCTGGCGGCGATCGCCTCCGGCCTGGTCAGCCTGACCCAGGGCGCGGCCCGTTGCTTCGAGGGAGGCGCCGTGCTGCAGACCGTGGTCGAGATGGACAATGGCTTCCTGTTCCTGATGTCGATTTCCGACGGCTCGTCGTTCGCGGTACTCGCCGCGCGTAGTTGCGACGTGGGACAGGTTGGTTACGAGATGGCCCTGCTCGTCGACCGGGTGGGCGACGCCCTGACCCCACAGCCGCGTACGGCTGTGGGGATGATGGGCTGATCGTCGCGCCGGCCGGTGGGGGCAGGCGGGGCGAGAACATTGCATACGACGGGTAGCACCGGTCCAACCGGTGCCGGGTACGAAGGAGGTGAACGGCAACATGGCTGATCGTGACGAGCCGACCGGCGCGCTGGTCCGTCCATACGCCGTGACCCGCGGTCGTACCCGTCCCCGCCTCGACATCGCCCTGGAGGCGTTGGTCGAGACGACGGTGCGCGGTCGGGCCGCTGCCACTGGCAATGGTGGCCAAGGCCGTGAGCACCAGTACATCGCCGCGCTGTGTGACGGACGCGTGCAGTCGCTCGCGGAGATCGCGGCGCGCATGCAGCTTCCGCTCGGCGTGGCCCGGGTGCTCATCGCCGACATGGCGACGGACGGCCTGGTCGCGGTCCACGAGCCGACCATCCTGGACGACTCGGACGACGCGGTGGGCACTGAATTGCTGGAGAGGGTGCTGAGTGGACTTCGCAGGCTCTGACATGTCGCACCGGCCGCCGGCCCCGAGCGGGCGCGTGACGTCGGCGAAGATCGTTATCGCCGGTGGATTCGGCGTCGGCAAGACGACGCTGGTCGGCTCGGTCTCGGAGATCACGCCGCTGACCACCGAGGCCATCATGACCTCCGCCGGAGTCGGCGTCGACGACACCCGGCAGGTGCCGGGCAAGACGACGACCACGGTGGCCATGGACTTCGGCCGCATCTCGATCGATCGCGACCTGATCCTGTACCTGTTCGGTACGCCGGGTCAGACCCGCTTCTGGTTCATGTGGGATGAGCTGGTACGGGGTGCGATCGGCGCGGTCGTGCTGGTGGACACCCGCCGGCTGGCCGACTGCTTCGCGGCGATCGATTTCTTCGAGCACCGGCGGCTGCCGTACCTGGTGGCCATCAACTGCTTCGACGGGATGCAGTACCACGATCCGCAGGACGTCCGGGAGGCGCTCGCCATCTCCAGCGACGTGCCGGTGGTGGCCTGCGACGCCCGGAACCGGGAGTCGACCAAGCACGTGCTGATCTCGCTTGTCGAGTACGTGCTCACGATGCGTCGCTCCCGGGCCGTCGCGCCCGCCTGATGATCGGCCCCAGCGCCCGGTGACGGCTACCGCCGACACCGGGCGCTGGTTCGTGACCGGATGACGACGGTGGACGTCCCTGAGCGCCCACCGTCGTCAGCTGAGCCGGTTCCAGGCCCCGCCGTCGACGCGGTACACCCCCAGCGAGTGCCGGTCCATGCCGCTGTGCCGGATGGGCGTGAACGAGTACATGCCGGCCAGCCCATCGGTGACCTGGTTCTGCAGGTAGGCCCGCAGCCGACCACGGTCCACACTGTCGGCCAACCGGGCCGCCGTACTGATCAGCAGCAGCGCGTCCGAGGCGTACGGGGCGAAGCCACGGTAGCTGCCGTGCGCGCGGATGTACGTCGAGACGAGGTCGCGGTAGGCGCGCCCGGTGGCGCTGCTGTTGGCGATGGTGGAGCCACCCAGCGAGGACGGGTGGACCGCGTAGGCGCCCTCGACGGCGGGCAGATTGGCAGCCTCCAGGGTCTCCTCGGCCACCGCCCCGGCGTCGAAGAACACCTCACCGTCGTGTCCGGCGGCGCGTAGCGCCCGCGCGGCGGCACCGGACGTGGGCGCGGTGGCCCACACCACCACGCCGTCGGCGCGGGCCGCGACGGCCTGTTCTGCGGCGCGGGCCAGGCCAGCCTTGCCGGTCGGCAGCCGTACGGTGCGGGCCAGACCCACCTCCGCGGTCCGCAGCGCGCCCCGCATGGCCCGGACACCCGAGTCGCCGTGCAGCCCGTCCTCGGCCAGCAGCACCACCTGGCGTAGCCCTTCGGCGCTGACCAGCTGGGCGAGCCGCCGTGCCACGTCTCCGGCGTCCGGGGTGACCTTGTAGACGTAGGTCCGCTGGGCCAGCGGCACCGCGATGGAGTCACCGAACGCCAACGACACGAACGGCAGCCGGAGCTTCTGCGCCACCCCGATGACCGACATCGAGGTTTCCGCCAAGGTGGCTCCGAGCAGGGCGTGCACGTCGTCCCGGCGACCCAGCTCGGTCGCCTGCTGGGCGGCCAGCCGGGGGTTGCTGCGATTGTCCAGCACCTCGACGCGGACCGTCCGGCGGAGGTTGCCGACCGCCACACCCTTCTCGTTGAGGGCCGCCGCGCTGATGGCCAGCGCGCGTTGCTGGAGCACCCCCAGCGCGGCACCTGGACCGCTCAGCTCAAGCGTGGCACCGACGACCAACTCGTGACCGGGAGTGGGCCGGGTGACGGCGTTCTCTCGCCCGCCGTCCCGCCCGCAGGCCCCCAGCAGCAGCGTGCCCGCCGCCGCGGCCAGTACGCCCCGTCGAGTGACCACGCTGGGGCCGGTTGCCGGTGTCGCCATGAGTCGCCTTCCCGCCCGGCGACCTGCCGCCGGCTGTTCCGCGGGTATGGTTCCGGCCCCGAGGACCCGGCGTCAAATTATCCGGCTGTGGGCAGAAACACGCAGGTGAACGGCCATGAGCCTGCACCGCTGGCGCCCCAGTGCGGCGGTCAGGAGCGGTATCCGGCGGAGCGGTACTCGTACTCCCGATCGTCGTCGCGGTCCCCGGTGTCGCGGCTGAAATCCCAGCCGCCTGCGGACTCCCGCCCGGGGCGCCCGCCGACCGCGAACCCACCGATCTCCTGCCCGCGGCGCCAGCCCCGGAAGTAACCGGTCGTGTTCTCAGCAAGGCTGGCCGCGTCGCGCACTATCCGCAGCGGACGCTCCTCCCGCAACGGCGAGCCGGGCACCAGGTTGGCCTGTGGCACCCGCTTGGGTAGCCCGGCGTTCGTCTCGGCACCCACCGCGGGGCGGGCGGCCTGCTCGGCGGCCTGCCAACCGGTGTCGGCCATCGTCGACCAGTCCAGGTCGGCTTCCTCGCCGTGGCCCACGAACCACGCGGAGCGGGCCTGCGCGAAGATCAGTAGATCGCCGTCGCCCTCGTCGGAGACCGGTGGCGGCCGGTGCTCGATCGGCGGTTCCGCCGGACGGCGGGCCGGTGGGAGGTCCAGTCGCTCGGCTCCCCGGTTGCCGCGTTCGGCGCCGCCCCGGTCGACGAGCCGTAGCGGCGGCGTCTCCGGTGACGGCTGGGCTCCATTGCGCAACGCCCGGTCGGCCAGCGGCGGCGGCTCGACGAGCCGCAACACCGGCGGTTCCGGCGGTAGGTCGTCGGCGAGCCAGGGCGGGGTGACCCGACGGTCGGCGCCGTGGTCGGTGGGGGTTTCCGGGGCGCTGCGCCGACCCCGGTCCTCATAGGAGCCGACGACCGGGTTGCGGGGCGTGGTGTCGGCCGGGTTGTCCGGGTTGTTGACCAGCGGCCAGTTCGAGCGGGATCCCGGCGGAGCGGTCTTCTCCTGATCCGGACGGGCCGCCGGCACCGGGACGCTGAGGTCGGTGGCGCTGAAGCCGCCGGTCGGTGCCGGTGGTTCGCCGTTCGTCTTCGGCCGGGGCGGGATGACGGTCCGCTGGCGCTCGGCCCGGGCGTTGTTGATCGCCGCGGTGGTGAGGGTCGGCCGGAACGGCTCGCCCGCTTCGGCGGGCGGGATCGCGCCGCGCTGCGTCGGCGCGATCGGCGTGATCCCGGGCGGCGGCGGGGGTGGCGCGGAGATCGGCCGGTTGGTCGGAGCGTCCACCCGGGACGGTGCGACTCCGCCCGTGACGGCGCGGCGGGCGGACCGGCCATGGCGGCCGGCGTCACGGGCGCGGGCGCGACCGGTGGGGAGTCACCGGCGCGGGTGCCACCGGCGGGGGCCGAGGGGCTCGGGAGGCCGGCGGGGCGTTGCCCGGCACCGGCTCCGGTCGACTGCGACGGCCCCCGGCCGGCTCAGGGCCGCCGGGGCGCACCGACCGCAGGCCGGTCTGGGTGCCGGGCACGCTCGCCGACAACTCACCGACCTGTTCGCCGCGTCGTGCGGCGGCTCGCCGGCCGGACGCCGGCGCCGGCCCGGCGGTGCGGGCACGCAGGGCACCGACGAGCGCATCGCAGCCGGCGTCGCAGGCCCGCACCGAGGCGACCGCCTGCCTGATGGTCTCCGCGGCGGCCGACGTCAGGGCCCGGTTGACGGTGGCCCGCCGCGGAGTCTCGGAGATGGCGACCCGGAGTGCGGTGACCGCTTCGTCGATCGCCTCCGCGTCACCGGCTCCTTCGGCGGCGAGCTGGGCGGTGACGGCGTCCGCGGTGACCGCGGCGTCGCGGCCACGGCCGGCGGCGTCGGTGAGCATGCTTGGCTCGGGAAGTGCGTCCAGCACGGCCAGCGGGATCGGCTCGGCAGGGTCGGGGTAGGCGCGCAACGCGGCCGGGTACAGCTCGCGGAGCACCTCGCGCAGGGCGACCGCGGCGGAGTGCCGACCGCTGGCCAGCGCGGCGTGTGCGGCGAGGATCTGCTTGTACCCGGCGAGGTCACGAGGCGCCGGCAGGGTCACCGCCGACAGTGCGCCGGCCTGCAGCGACCGGGCGAGACCGACGGCGCGCCGAACGGCCGGCGGTGACTGCATCTCCTCCAGGGAGTCGTCGTCGGCGAACCGTTCGGCGAAGTCGTCGACCGAGTCGTCGTCGGCGATCGCCAGCGGGCGACCGGCGGCGCTGAGCAGGGAGGTGATGGTGTGGTCGTCGCTGTCGGCGGCTATCGCCGCACCGCTCGGCCCGCCGGAGCGTTCCACGAGTAGCGTGACCAGCCGGGCGTAGCCCGTCGGGTCGTCGCCGATCTCGCAGACATGCAGCAGACGGCCTGCGTCGTCGACCACAGCGGACGTCAGCGCCGATCCGGTCGAGACCGGTCGGTCGGCCGGGTCCGCCGAGGTCAGACCGCAGTACACGCGCACGAGCGCCACGGCGTCGTCCTCCTCCCGGGACTCAGGGCTTTCTCTGCCAAAGACTGATGGTCCCTGGTGCGGGTCAGTCGCGCCAGTCCACGACCGCAGAGATCTTCCCGACAATGGTCCGCCAACCCAGGCTTGCGGTTTGTGCCCCGATCTTCTTCAGCCTACGCCGTCCCATGAAGCCGCCGATGCCGCCGCCGACCGATGCCCGGAGCGCCTCGTCCAGGTCGTCGAGACTGGAGCCGGTGGCGAGCATGTCCAGCACCGCGGGCAGCCGCAGGGCGTACGCCAGGTCGCGGGCGACCTCGCCGGCCTCGATGAGCAGCGTCGGATCCCAGGTGTCGTGCCCGCCGCGGAGGTTCTCCACGACGAGGTCGAGTTCGTAGACGTCATCGTCCAGCGGCGCGATGTCGGCCGGTTCCACCCGTTCGGACAGTTCATCCCAACTGTCCAGCTGAGACAGGTCATTGGGGGCGCCGGACCGAACGAAGCTGACAAGCGACTCGGGCGTCTTGAACAGCAACAGCCGGCCCTTGTGGGTCAGGAAGATCGGCACCTCCTCGTCGCCGGCCTCGTCGGCGGTGACCTCGTCGGCGTCGTCCTTGCCGTCCTCGGTGGTGTCGTCGTCGCGCTGTGCCCGCTGCTCCTCGTCCTCGCTCTCGGCGAACTCCCGGGCGACGTCCTCGTCGAGGATGACGACGTCACCCTCATCGGCGTCGTCCTCTGCCGGGCCGACCTGCCGACGGGCAAGGAAGGGGTCGTCGGCGTCCCGCTCCGCCACGTCGGTCGGGGTCAGCTCACGGGCCGACCGGTACGCGCGCAGGGTGAAGCCGGTACCGGCCGGCAGGGCGATCTCCACCGGATCGATCCGCAGCTCGTCCCAGAGTGCGCGGTTCGCGGTCTCCGCCGCGGCGACGTCGGGCGCGGCGTCGGCCGGCTCGGCGACGTCCGGCTCGCTGGTGCCGGTCGTGTCATCGAGCTCGGGCTCGTCGGCGTCCGGCCGTTGGGGCGACTGGCGTGCCACGGTGACCTCCGTGTGCGTCGGGCTACCACCCCCGGCGCTGATGCCGGTGAGTGACTCTGGGCACATACCCTAGTTGGCTGCGCTCGGTAACCGCTGGCCGCACCCCGGTGGCTCGCCACTCGGATAACAAGTAGCGTGTCTACGCATGAACGCCCAGGCGCTGCACGGACACCTCGACGCCTTGCTGCTGGCCGTGCTGGAACGGGGGGCCCTGCACGGTTACGCCATCATCGAGGCACTGCGGGCGCGCAGCGACGGTCGCCTCGACCTGCCCACCGGCACCGTCTATCCGGCGCTGCGACGGCTGGAGCGGGCCGGCCACGTGGTCAGCGCGTGGAACACCGTGAACGGGCGGGAACGGCGTACCTACGAGCTGACCGACACCGGCCGGCGGGCGCTGACCGACCAGCGTTCCGGCTGGCGTGAGTTCAGTGCCACCGTCGGCCGATTCCTGGACCCGGGCACCACCCCCACCACGGCGGGCTGACGTCAGCGGGTGGCCAGCAGCCAGGTGCGGGCGGCGCTGCCCAGCCACACATGGGCGGCGGCGCCGACGACCATTCCGATGATCATCGGTGGCCAGCTCAGGGCCGCGTCCCACAGCAGGATCGACCAGGAGAACAGCCCGGCCCCGGCCACCGCGCCCAGCAGGGCGGCGCCGGTCAGCGCGACACCGGCGCCGCGCGCCAGCGCGGTCAGTGCCGGACGCGCCGAACGGGCGGTGGCCGCGACCAGCGCCAGCCCGGCCAGACCGAACAGGAACGCCCCTGCCCAGATCCACTCCACCGACTGTGACAACAGCAGGTAACCCGAGGGCGGTGGGGGGCCGGTGCTCCAACTCGATCCGTGCCAGGTCAGGTCACCGGCGATCGAGCCGGTCGCGGCGAAGGCGACCACTCGCAGCGACAGCCCGCGCAGCGCGGCCACCGCGAGTTCGGCCTGGTAAGCCGGGGCCAGCTGATCCGGCGTACCGAAGTCGGCGACCGCCTGTCGCGACGCCTCACCCGCCGGCAGGCCACTGTCCCGGTACGCCTCGACGGCGTCGAGCAGCCCGTGCCGGGCCTCGGTCATCAGGTCGGCCCGCAGCCGGCGTGGCCCACGGAGCCGACCGGCGAGCTGCCGCAGGTGCTCCTCGACCAACATGTCGTCCCTGACCGGCATGGCCCCAACCCTGCCATGCCGGCTCGTGTTCCGGCCTCCGGGACATCCCGGAGGCGGCTTGACGGATCAACCCGACAGAGCGAGGTATCCGTGCTCGGCGGCCTGCTGCAACACCCACTGGTCCCGGTACCACCCGGGGGTCGCCACGAGCGCCGCGTGCCGGCCCCGCTGCACGACCCGGCCGGCGTCCAGCACCACGATCTCGTCGAGTTCGGCGAGACCGCTGAGCCGGTGGGTGATCAGCAGTACCGAGTGCCCGGTGGGAGTCGCGGCCAACGTGCTGGCCAGCACCTGGTCGGCGGCGACCGGGTCGAGGCCCTCCGTGGGTTCGTCGAGCACCAGTACGCCGGGCGCGGCCAGCAGGGCGCGAGCCAGCGCGAGCCGCTGACGTTGACCACCGGAGAGCTGTCCGCCCTCCTCGCCGACCACGGTGTCCCAGCCGTCCGGCTGGGCCCGGACCCAGTCCGACAGCCCGGCGGCGGTGGCGGCGGTGAGCAGCGCGTCCTCGTCCGCGCCCGGTCGACCGAGCAGCATGTTGTCCCGCACGGTGGCGTGGAAGACGTACGCCTCGGCGAGCAGCCCGCCGACCAGGCGAGGTAGTTCCTGGGACGGGTGAGCCGACACGTCCCGCCCGTCCAGGGTGACCCGGCCGGCGGTGGGGGACACCGCGCCGGTCAGGACGGCGGCCAGGGTGCTCTTGCCCGCCCCACTCGGACCGACGACCGCGACCCGGCGGCCGGGTGGCAGCTCCAGGTCGAAGCCGTCGAGCGCGGCGGCAGCGCCGATCCGGTAGCGAACCGTCACCCCGTCGAACCGGACCGACGGTGCCGTGTGCACCGCGTACCCACCGGCCGGCGTGCCGGACGGTCCGGTCTCGGCGGTCTCGGCGGTCTCGGTAGGGCCGGCCGGGCTCGGGCCGGCCGTCTCAGGGCCCGCTCGGCCAGCCCGTCGATGCTCCGGCCGGCGGTGCCGGCGTGGCGCGGGCTCGCGGTGTCGGCCGCCCGCTGGTCGACGGAGGTCCGGGCGGTCCCTAAGCCCGCGTCGTCGGGTGCCAGGAGGTGGGCGACCCGAGCCAGTCCGGACCGCAACCCGGTCCACTGACGGGCCGCGCCGACCAGCGCGAGGGCGATCTCCACGGCGGCCAGTGTGCCGACGGCCAGAACACCGACCAGCACTCCGTCCACGCCGGCGCCGAGGGCCACGTACACCACCGCACCGGCGGTGAGGCCGGCCACCAGTACACCGGCCGCGTCGACGGCGAAGCCGAGCGCGGCGAGCCGCCGCTCCAGCCGCGCCAGTCGGCGGGCCCGTCGCCCGGCAGCCGCCAGTGCGTCCGAGGTCGCGCCGAAGGCGGCCAGGTCGGCGGCGCCGTGGGTGAGGTCGATCGCGTCGGTGGCGAGCGCTCCGCGCAGTGGGGCCACCTCCGCGGCGGCCCGTCGGGTCAGCACGGTCGCCAGCGCAGGCAGGACGACGGCGGCCACCAGCAGCCCGGCGGCGAGCGCGAGCGCGGCCGGCGGCGAGACCAGCGCGGCCAGCCCGACGGCCAGTACGCTCACCAGCCCGGCCGCGGCGGCTGGCACGACCACCCGCAGCAGCAGGTCCTGTACCGCCTCCACGTCGGAGACCAGCCGGCTCAGCGCGTCCCCACTGCGGGGTGGGTTGCCGCGCCGGCTCGCCAGGGTGTCGAAGACCCCGGCCCGGACATCGGTGACCAGTCGTAGCACCGCGTCGTGCCCGGCCAGGCGTTCGGTGTAACGCAGCACCCCACGGCTGACCGCCAGCGCCCGTACCGCCACGATCGCTACGGTGAGCCGGTCCAGCGGGGGTTGACCGGCGGCGGTCATCAGCAGCCAGGTGGCGGTCGCCATCAGGGCCAGCCCGGCGAACTCGGTCGCCGCGGCGAGCAGCCCGGCACCGACCAGGCGCTTCAGGTACGGCCGGGCCAGCCGCAGCACGATCAGTTCGGGCAGGGGCCCACCGAACCCGATGATTCGCTCGCTGCGCTCGCTCATCGCGCCACCTCGCTTCGCTCGGCGTCACGATGAGGCGCCACCGCACCGAACCTGATGATTCGCTCGCTGCGCTCGCTCATGGACGCTCACCGGCCGGTATCGGGGTCAGCTCGGTGACCCGCCCGTCCTCGACCCGCAGGATGCGGTCGACGTCGGTGAGCAGTGCCGGCCGGTGGGCCACCAGGAGCGCGGTGCGGCCGGCGACCAGTTCGCGGGTGGCCGATAGCACCACCGCCTCGCGGCGGCGTCGAGGCGTGCGGTCGGCTCGTCGAGCAGCACCACCGGGGCGTCCCGCAGGAACGCCCGGGCCAGCGCCACCTGTTGCCGCTGCCCGCTGGACAGGCCGTGCCCCCGCTCACCGAGCGGGGTGTCCAGTCCGTCGGGCAGGGCGGCGACCACCTCGTCCAGTGCGGCGACGTGGACCGCGGTGGCGATGGCGGCAGGTGCGGCGTCGGGGGTGCCGAGCCGGATGTTGTCGGCCAGCGACGCCGCGAACAGGTGGGCCCGCTGCGGCACCCACGCCACCTGTCGCCGCCAGTCGTCGAGGTCGGCGTCGGTCAGGTCGACCCCGCCTACGGTGACCCGACCGCCGGTCGGACGGACGAAGCCGAGCAGCAGGTTGAGCAGGGTGCTCTTGCCGGCGCCGCTCGGTCCGATGATCGCGATGCGCTCGCCGGGCCGGATGGTCAGCGTCACGTCCCGCAGCGCCGTGGTGCGTCCGTACGCCACGGTCACCGATTCGAAGCGGATCTCGGCGCGCCCGTCCGGTCGGGTGCCCACCTGACCCATGGACGCTCGGGGTGCCGAGTCGGAGAGGGTGAGCGCCTCGTCCAGTGCGGTGAGCCCTTCCATGCTGGCGTGGAACCGGCTGCCGGCCGCCCGCAGCGGCAGGTACGCCTCCGGGGTCAGCAGCAGCACCAGCAGCGCGGTCTGCAGCGCCAGACCACCGCCGAGCAGCCGGATGCCGACCGGGACGGCGACCAGCGCCACCGACAGGGTGGCCACGAGTTCGAGCACCAGCGCGGAGAGGAAGGCGATCCGCAGCGTCTTCATGGTGGCGATCCGGTGACCGTCGGCCATCCGCCGTACCGCGTCGGTCTGCGCCCGGGCCCGGCCGAACGCACGCAGCGTGGGCAGCCCGGCCACCATGTCCAGGAAGTGCCCGCCGAGCAGCGACAGCCGTCGCCACTGCCGCTCGGTGGCGGCCTGCGCCTGCCACCCGAGCAGCGCTCCGAAGATCGGGATGAGCGGCAGCGTCAGCGCGATGATCACTGCCGAGCTCCAGTCGGCGAGGAACACCCGACCCAGCACCGCGACCGGCACGGTGACGCTCAGCACGAGCTGCGGCAGATACCCGGTGAAGTAGGCGTCGAGCGCGTCCAGACCCCGACCGGCGAGAGTGGCCAGTTGTCCGGCCCGCTGGCCGGCGACCCAACCGGGTCCGTGCCGGGCGACCGCGCCCAACAGGTCGGCCCGCAGCGCCGCCTTGACCGTGGCGGCCACCCGTGCGGACACCGCGCCCTGCGCCCAGACCACGAGCGAGCGGGCCGCGACGGCGGCCACGAAACCGCCGAGCGCGGCCCGGTCCAGGCGCCCGGTGAAGGCATCGGCCAGTAGCACGGCCAGGGCGGTGGCCTGCGCCACGACGAGCCCGGCGGCGAGCACGCCGAGCAGCGTGAGCAGGGCGAGGTCGCGTCGGGCCGCAGGAACCCGGCGCAGCAGCCGCGGGTCGAAGGGGCGACGGTTCACCAGTACACCGGTGCCCTACCGTCGGTTCGTCCTCGGAAAATCCACACGCACATCGCCTGGAAGCCTAGTAGGGCCGGCAGCAGCGGTACCGTCAGCCAGCCCAGCAGCCGCAGGGTCGGCCCGCTGGCGGCCGCGTCGGTAACCGTCAGTGAGGCGCTCGGTTCGACGGTCGACACCAGCACGTACGGCCAGAGGGCCGCCCCGACCAGCAGCACCGGCAGTGCCAGCGCCGTCGCGGTGGCCGCGAAGGCCACGCCGGGCCGTTGCCGTCGGAGCGCCGCCCGCGCCGCGAGCAGGGCCACCACCAGCAACACCACCAGCAGTACGCCGACCGCGGGACGCTGCGCGGCGGCGCGTACCGCTCGGAGAACGCACCGACGACGGCGGCCGCGCCGACCGCGACGATCGCGGTGAGGAGCAGGCGGCGGGCCAACGGCCGGAGCCGGTCGCCCTCGACGGCGGGTAACCGGAGCGCGAGGAAAGTCGCCCCGTGTGCCACCACCAGCGCCACCAGGGCCAACCCGGTGGCGGCGGCGAACGGGGTGAACAGGTGTGTCACCCCGGCCACGTGTCCGTCGGGCCGCAGCGGCACGCCCTGGAGCAGTCCGGCGAGCACCACGCCCCAGCCGAGCGCCGCGAGCAGGCTACCGACCACGATCACTCGATCCCACGCGGTGCGGGCCCCTCCGCTGCCTGGACGGCTGCGTAGTTGCACCCCGGCGGTCACCAGGATCACCCCGACGAGCGCGGCGGCCACCGCCGGATAGCTGCCGGCGAGCAGTTCCCCCTCCAGTAGCGGAAACGCGCCGAACAGGACGCCGGCGGCGGCCACCAGCCACACCTCGTTACCGAGGAAGAAGGGCCCGACCGCGTTGAGCGCGGCGCGGCGGCGGGACGCGTCGGCGCCACCGGCGATCAGCAGGCCGACGCCGTAGTCGTAGCCGGCGAGCACCAGGTAGCCGGCGAAGAAGAGGCCGAGCAGGGCGTACCAGGCGAGTTCCATCTCCGGCTCCTCAGGCGAACGCGGGTTCGGGACGGGAATCGTCGGCGGGCGGTTGGGCCGGCGGGCGGCCGAGCGCGGGATCGGCGGCACCTCGGGCGGCGTGCCGGGCGAGCAGCACCCAGTTGGTGACGGCGAGGGTGCCGAGCAGCAGGGTGAAGCCGACCAGCGAGGTCGCCATCAACCAGGGGCTGACCGGCGAGACCGCATGGTCCACCGGTAGCAGCCCGTACGCCACCCAGGGATGGCGGCCGACCTCGCGGGCGATCCAGCCGAGGATCAGTGCGATGAACGGCAGGGGCAGGGCGAGCATCAGCAGCCAGAGCGGGAACCGGAGGCGAATGATCCAGTCCCGCCAGAGCAGTGGGACGAGCAGCCAGAGCAGGCCGAGGGCGAAACCGATGAGGATCATGAAGCCGAGCCCGACGTTGGACAGCGCCGGTGGCAGGTAGTCGCCCGGGCCGAACCTGGCGGTCCAGTCGGCTATCAGCGCGTCGGCTTCGGGGTTACCCCCGAACTTGGTGGGCTGTATCCCGCCCACCGGCCCGAACTGGGCGAAGCCGAACCCCTGCACGAGAGTGATCGACAGCGCGGCGGTGACCAGCCCGATCCGCAGCGAGGTGCGGAACAGCGCGTGGTCGGTGGTACGTCGGGCGAGGTGCCACGCGCTGACCGCCGCCATCAGCAGCCCGCCGGTCAGCAGGGCCGCCGACACCACGTGCCCGAGCGCCATCCACAGGGCCGGGTTGGTCAGCAGGGCCGGGAAGTCGGTCAGCTGGGCGACGCCGTCGCGTACCTCGTAACCGACCGGGTTCTGCAACCAGGAGTTGGCCACCATGATCCAGAAAGCCGAGACGTACGCGGTGATCGCGACGCCGTAGAGCAGGGCGAGGTGCGCGCCACGGCGTAGCCGGTGCCAGCCGAAGATCCACATGCCGAGGAAGGTCGACTCCAGGAAGAAGGCGGCCATGGTCTCGATGGCCAGCGGGGCGCCGAAGACGTTGCCGACGTAGCGGGACAGCCCGCTCCAGTTCAACCCGAACTGGAACTCCATCACGATGCCGGTGGCGATGCCGAGCACATAGTTGATCACGTAGAGCTGGCCCCAGAATCGGGTCAGCCGCTCCCACCTGGGGTTACCGGTCAGCACCCAGGTGGTCTGCATCCCGACGAGCAGGGTGACCAGGCCGAGTGTGACGGCCACGAAGAGGAAGTGGACCGAGGCGGTCATGGCGAACTGGAGGCGAGCGAGGAGCAGGGTGTCCATGTCGGCTCTCCCGGGACGGGGTCGATGCAGATAGGGAGCCTACCTGTAGTTCTCCTACATATAGGGGTGTGCTGCGCGCCGGACCGGCATGATCAGGGTTAGTTCAGGGTCCGTCAGCTGAGGAAGAGTGAGATCGGCAGGGCGGCCACGGTCGCCGTCACGGCCAGCGCGGTGGCGCCGAGCAGTCGGGGTGGGCGGCCGGTGACCAGCAACCGCTGCACCCGTACGTCCAGATCCCGGTCGCCCATACCGAGCGCGCCGGCCGGCGTGATCCGGTTCCCGGCGGCGGCGAACCGGCGCAGCGCACCGGCCAGCGGGGCCTCGGCGTGCAACTCGCGGGCCTTGTCGTCGGCGCGCATCTCGACCAGCAGGGAAACCCGCTCGTGCGCCTCGCGGACCCAGCGGAACCAGGGCAACGCGCGGCAGAGTGCGGTGAACGGCAGCAGCACGAGGTCGTGCCGCTCCTGCGCGTGCGCCCGTTCGTGGGTCAGCACCGCCGCCAACTCGGCCCGGTCGAGCAGGCTGAGCGTGCCGGCACTCACCACCACCCGTGGCTTCACTCCCGGAAGGCAGTACGCCGCCGCACCCGGGTGGTCGAGCACCAGCGCGCCGGGCACGGTCGGATCCCGTCGGGCGACCAGGGTGAGCAGGTCCCGGTGCCGGCGTTGGGCGCGTACCGCGCCGTGGATGCTGCGTACCGTCGTGGTCAGCAGCACCGCCCCGATGCCGAGACCGACGCCGACCAGACCCAGGTGCACGGCACCGAGGCCGGGCGGCAGGGTGCCGTGCCGAAGATCGCCGACCAGCGCCAGCAGGGCGCTGCCGGTGCCCCGCTGGTACGGGGCGAGACCTGACGCGATCGGCAGACCCATCGCGGAGAGACCGACCCCCAGGCCGATCGCCTGCCAGCACAGGATCGCCACCCGGGGGCTGCGCCACGTCCAGGTGGAGCGGGCCAGCACCTGGGCGATCAGCCAGCAGGCCACCATCGAGGCGGCGAAGTGCAGGGTGTGCGCCACGGCGTCGCCCCTACCGCTCGACGGCCTTGTCGGCCAGGTCGGGGCGGGACGCTCCGTCGGCCGGTGGCGAGTCGACCCGATCAGTCAACCCTCGACCGGGGTTGTTCCCGGCATCGCCTCGCACGTCGCCTTCCGTCCGGCCGTGCCCGGTCGGATCGACCGTCAGCCCGGCCTCCGTGGTGAGCGCGGCGCGCAGCACGTCCGCCTCGGTGCCGGTGACCGAGCGGGCGAACCGGACCAGCGCCGCGTCCCGGCTACCGCCCAGGTCGAGCGCGTCGAGCATGAGTTGGGCGATGTACGCCTCCCGGCTGGCCGCAGCGCGGTACCGCCACGCCCGACCCTCCCGCTCGCGCTGCACCATGCCCTTGCCGGCCAGCCGGTCCAGCACGGTCATCACGGTGGTGTACGCCAACTCGCGTCCGTCCAACGCGTCGGCCACCTCACGCACGGTGACCCCATCCGACGTGCCGGGGACCGCATCCCAAAGCACGTCCATCACCGCACGCTCAAGATCCCCCAGCCGAGTCACCCCCCAATCCTACCCCCCGTAGTAGACCCACCCCCACCCACGCCCACCCCCACCCACGCCCGTCCGCCCCACCGCAGCAACTTCGGGGATAGTGCTGCCTCGTCACCAACTCGACCCAGCAGTTCCCGGGAAGTTGTCCGGACCGGGGACCCGACGCTGGGCAGCGCCCCGCCAGCCGTGACCCACAGACGGTCCATGCGCACGTCAGGGTTTCCGGGGAGCCCCACCCGCGCAGGGATCAAGCCTGACCGCCCGGAGCGGGTGGGGCTCCCCGGAAACCCCCAGAGCGAGGAGAGTTCACACCCCCTTGGGATGCCAGACCGTCTTCGTCTCCAGCAGGGCTGTCATCCGGCCGAGACCGGGGTCCGCCGACCAGTCGTGACCGGCCGACACGGGCCGGAGTACCCGCTTGAGGTTCTCCGCCGCCTTGACCTCCATGTCGGCCGCCAGCTCCGCGTCGGTCACGCCGGTCAGGTCGATGGCGTTGACGTCCATGTGCGCGGCCAGCGTGGGCACGGTCTCCGACAACCGGCCGGTGAGGATGTTGACCACCCCGCCGGGCAGGTCGGAGGTGGCCAGCACCTCGGCCAGGGTCACCGCGGCCAGCGGCGCCGTCGGCGAGGCGGCCACCACCACCGTGTTGCCGGTGACGATCGCCGGGGCGATCACGCTGACCAGCCCGAGCAGGGCCGGTGCCTCGGGGGCGACCACCGCCACCACACCCGTCGGCTCGGGCGCCGACAGGTTGAAGTACGGCCCGGCGACCGGGTTCGCGCCCCCGTAGACCTGCGGGAGCTTGTCCGACCAGCCGGCGTACCAGACCCAGCGGTCGGTCGCCGCGTCCACCTCGTCGCCCGGCACTCCGAGCGCGACGAACTGCTCGCGCCGGCCCTCCAGCATCTCGGCGACTCGGTAGAGGATCTGACCCCGGTTGTACGCGGTCGCCCCGGCCCAGCCCTTCACCGCCGCGCGGGCGGCCACCACGGCGTCCCGCGCGTCCTTGCGGGAGGCCAGCGACACGTTGGAGTCCTGCACGAGATACGACCGTCCCGACTCGCTACGCGGGAACTTCCCGCCGACGAAGAGCTTGTACGTCTTGCGTACCGCGACCCGCTCAGACATTGAGGTACGCCTCCAGCCCGTGCCGGCCGCCCTCGCGACCGTAGCCCGACTCCTTGTAGCCGCCGAACGGCGAGGTCGGGTCGAACTTGTTGAACGTGTTTGCCCACACCACCCCGGCGCGCAGCCGGTCGGCCATCCACAGGATCCGGGAGCCCTTCTCGGTCCAAATCCCCGCCGACAGCCCGTACGGCGTGTTGTTGGCCTTCTCCACGGCCTCGGCCGGGGTGCGGAAGGTCAGTACGGACAGCACCGGGCCGAAGATCTCCTCCCGGGCGATCCGGTGTGCCTGGGTGACCCCGGTGAAGATGGTCGGTGCGAACCAGAAGCCCCGCTCGGGCAGCTCACACGGCGGTGACCACTGCTGCGCGCCCTCGGCGGCACCGGCCGTCGTCAGCTCGCGGATGCGGGAGAGCTGGGCGGCCGAGTTGATGGCACCGATGTCGGTGTTCTTGTCCAGCGGGTCGCCGAGGCGTAGTTGGGCCATTCGTCGCTTGAGTGACTCCAGCACCTGCTCGGCGACGGATTCCTGGATCAGCAGCCGGGAGCCGGCGCAGCAGACGTGCCCCTGGTTGAAGAAGATCCCGTTGACGATGCCCTCGACCGCCTGGTCGACCGGGGCGTCGTCGAAGACGATGTTGGCGGCCTTGCCGCCGAGTTCCAGGGTGAGCTTCTTGCGGCTGCCGGCGACCGCGCGGGCGATGGCCCGGCCGACGTCGGTGGAGCCGGTGAAGGCGACCTTGTCCACGTCGGCGTGCTCGACAAGCGCCCGGCCGGTCTCGCCGGCGCCGGTGACGATGTTGACCACACCGGCCGGCAGGTCGGCCTGCTGGCAGATTTCGGCGAACAGCGACGCGGTGAGCGGGGTGGTCTCGGCCGGCTTCAGCACCACCGTGTTGCCGGCGGCCAGTGCCGGAGCGATCTTCCAGGCCAGCATCAGCAGCGGGAAGTTCCACGGGATGACCTGCGCCGCCACGCCGAGCGGCCGCGGGTTCGCGCCGAAGCCGGCGTACGGCAGCTTGTCGGCCCAGCCGGCGTAGTAGAAGAAGTGCGCGGCGACCAGCGGCAGGTCGACGTCGCGGGACTCCCTGATCGGCTTGCCGTTGTCGAGCGATTCCAGCACAGCCAGCTCACGCGAGCGTTCCTGGATGATGCGGGCGATCCGGAACAGGTACTTGGCCCGGTCCCGGCCCGGCATCGGACCCCAGACCTTCTCGTACGCCTTGCGGGCCGCCCGGACCGCGCGGTCCACGTCCTGCGCGCCGCCCTCGGCGACCTCGGCCAGCACCTCCTCGGAGGCCGGGTTGATCGACTTGAAGCTGCCGCCGTCGGCCGGGTCGACGAACTCGCCGTTGATGAACAGCCCAGAGGAGGCTTTGATATCCACCACCGAGCGCGACTCGGGTGCGGGTGCGTATTCGAACATCGCGGTCAGTCCAGAGTGAAGTAGTCGGGGCCGGCGTAGACGCCGGTCGTCAGCTTGGTGCGCTGCATCAGCAGGTCGTTGAGGAGGCTGGAGGCGCCGAAGCGGAACCAGTCGGGGTGCAGCCAGTCCGGGCCGACGGTCTCGTTGACCATGACCAGGTACTTGATCGCGTCCTTGGTGGTCTTGATGCCGCCGGCCGGCTTCACGCCGACCTGCCGCCCGGTGGCGGCCCGGAAGTCGCGGACCGCCTCCAGCATCACCAGGGTCACCGGCAGCGTGGCGGCGACCGGCACCTTGCCGGTGGAGGTCTTGATGAAGTCGGCGCCCGCGAGCATCGCCAGCCAGGAGGCGCGGCGCACGTTGTCGTAGGTGGCCAACTCGCCGGTTTCCAGGATCACCTTGAGGTGGGCTCGCGGTCGCCCCTGGCGACCGGCATCAGCACCGCCGCAGGCCTCCTTGGTGGCGACGATCTCGTCGTACACCTCGGTGTAGCGCCCGGCCAGGAAGGCGCCCCGGTTGATCACCATGTCGATCTCGTCGGCACCCGCCTCGACGGCGGCGCGGGTGTCGGCGAGCTTGATCTCCAGCGGCGCCTGACCGGACGGGAAGGACGTGGCCACGCTGGCCAGATGCACGTCGCTGCCGCGCAGCACCTCCGCCACGTACGGGACCATCGAGGGGTAGACGCAGACCGCGCCGACGTGCGGGCAGGACGGGTCGGCCGGATCGGGCCGCAGCGCCTTCGCGGCGAGCGCCCGTACCTTGCCGGGGGTGTCCGCGCCCTCCAGCGTGGTCAGGTCGACCATCCGGATGGCGAGGTCGATCGCCTCGGCCTTGGCGGTGGTCTTGATGGATCGGGTGCCGAGTTGGGCTGCCCGCTGCTCCGCGCCGACCTGGTCCACGCCCGGTAGGCCGTGCAGGAAGGTCCGCAGAGCGGTCTCGGATCGTCCCAGCTCGGAGAGGTCCGAGCGGGCCGACGTCGCTGTCGCCGTCATGCCCCGAAGTCTACGCAGGCTGACGCCGCGTGATCTTGGTCACTGGGTTCGCCGGAGCGCGCACGGGTGAGCGAGGTCGCTGGTCGCGGCCGGGGCCCGCGCGTCGGTATCCGGGGCGGGTAGGTTGAGCGATCGTGGACGTACTCGTCATTGACCACCCGCTCGCCCAGTCCCGGCTGACCGCCATGCGGGACGAGCGCACCGATTCCTCTACGTTCCGGGCGGCGCTGCACGAACTCACCACCATGCTGGTGTACGAGGCCGCGCGTTCCTTCCCGGTGGAGACGTACCCGGTGCAGACGCCGGTGACCGCCACCGAGGGCACCCGGCTGGCCAACCCGCCGCTGCTGGTGCCGGTGCTGCGAGCGGGTCTCGGCATGGCCGACGCCGCGCTGGGGCTGCTGCCCGAGTCCTCGATGGGCTTCGTCGGGCTGGCCCGTGACGAGGAGACCTTCGAGCCGCGCGCCTACATGGAGTCCCTGCCCCGGGACCTCGCCGGCCTGCCGGTGCTGGTCCTCGACCCGATGCTGGCCACCGGTGGTTCCCTGGAGCACTGCTGCCGGCTGCTGGCCGAGCGGGGCTGCACCGACATCACCGTGCTCTGTGTGCTCGCCGCGCCGGCCGGCATCCAGCGGTTGGAGCGTTCCGGGCTGCCGCTGCGCCTGGTCACCGCCGCCATCGACGACGGCCTCAACGACAGCATGTTCATCGTGCCCGGCCTCGGCGACGCCGGGGACCGGCAGTTCGGCGGCATGCCTCGCTTCTGAGGCCCGGCGGTTTGTGGTGCGGGTGGTGCCGGCACCGGCTACCGTCTCGGGCCATGACTGGTGTTCCGCTCGCCGAGGAACTGCTCCTGCTCGCGTACGACGACGAAACGGGTAAGGCGACGCTGCCGCGGATCAGCCTCGACCTGGGGATGGCCGCCGCCGTCCTCATCGAGCTGGCTCTGGCGGGGCGGATCGCGTACACCGACGGGGCCCTGACCGCGGTGGACCCGACCCCGACCGGCGAACCGGTCACCGACGCGGTGCTGGCCAAGATCGTGGCCGACACGCCGCACAGCCCCTCCTCCTGGGTGCAGCGGCTGCGGCACGGCCTGCGCGACCGGATCCTCGGCGACCTCTGCGAGCAGGGCGTCGTTCGGGACGTCGACGAGACCGAGCTGGGCTTCATCCACGTGCACCGTTACCCGGTGGTGGACCCGACGGTGGAGGAGGAGACCCGGCAGCGGCTTGCCGTGGTGCTCACCGGTGCCGCGCCGGACGAGCGCACCGCCGCACTCGCGACCCTGGTCGCCGTGCTGCGGATGGAGTCCGCCCTCGGGGTCACCGGCGAGGACGCCGACGCCGCCCGCCGCCGGCTTGAGGAGATCGCCAGCGGCGCCGGCTTCTCCGGCGAGGTCAACCTGGAAGACTCCGTGATCCGCCCCTCGGTAGCCCTGGTGGTGGCCGCCCTGGGCCGCGCCGTCGAACACGCCCTCGGCCCCCGCCGCCCGTCCGAACCGCGTTGATCATGAGGTTAGCGGCATTCCCAGAGATCAACTTCGCCGCTAACCTCATGATCAACCAGGTGGGACGGCTAGGGCGTTGGCGATTTCGGTGCGGAGGGTGGTGACGGCGGCGCTCGCGCGGGTGCGGGCCGCGGTGAGGTCGCCGTCGGAGGGCGGTTCCACCACTTCGAGGTACGCCTTCAGCTTCGGTTCGGTGCCGGAGGGGCGGATCACCACCCGGGCCGCCGCGGTACGCAGGATCACCACGTCGGCGTCGGGGAGCAGGTCCTGTGCTTCGGTGACCGGCTGGCCGAGCAGGGTGGTCGGGGTGGCGGCGCGGATCCGGGCCATCGCGTCGGCGATCAGGCGCAGGTCGTCGACGCGTACCGAGAGCTGGTCGGTCTGGTGCACGCCGAACTCGGCGGCCAACTCGTCGAGCCGGTCGGTGAGGGTGCGGCCCTCCGCCTTGAGGCCGGCGGCCAGTTCGGCCACGGTCAGTGCGGCGGTGATGCCGTCCTTGTCGCGTACGTGGTCCGGGGCGACGCAGTAGCCGAGCGCCTCCTCGTAGCCGAAGACAAGTGGCTCGCTGCCGTCGCCGGCCCGGACGATCCATTTGAACCCGGTGAGCGTCTCCCCGTACGGCAGCCCGCGCGCCGCGCACATCGCCCGCAGCAGTGACGACGAGACGATCGTGGTGGCGTACAGGCCGGTGACCCCGCGTCGCATCAGGTGGTCGGCGAGCAGCACGCCCACCTCGTCCCCGCGCAGCATCCGCCAGCCGGGCCCGCCCGACGGCTCCCGGACGGCGACGGCGCAGCGGTCGGCGTCGGGATCGTTGGCGATGGCGAGGTCGGCGTCGGTGCGTTCGGCGAGCGCGACCAGCCGGTCCACCGCGCCCGGCTCCTCCGGGTTGGGAAAGCTGACGGTGGGGAAGTCCGGGTCCGGCTCGGCCTGGTCGGGCACCACGCCGGGCGTCGGAAAGCCGGCGGCGGCGAACGCGGCGGTGAGCACCGCCGCACCGACACCGTGCAGCGGGGTGTACGCCACGGTCAGCTCCCGGGGCCCGCCCGGGAGACGACACCGACCGCCCGCGCCACGTACGCGGCGACCAGATCGTCACCGAGCACCTGACCGGCGGGGCCGAGCGGCACCTGCGCCAGCGGACCGACCGCGCGGATGGCGGCCTCGATGCCGGCGTCGGCCGGCGGCACGATCTGCGCACCGGCACCCTGCTTTCCGCCCAGCTCGGCACCGAGGTACACCTTGTAGCCGTTGTCCTGCGGCGGGTTGTGGCTGGCGGTCACCATCACCCCGGCCACCGCCGACAGGTGCCGCACCGCGTAGGCGAGCACCGGGGTGGGCAGCGGGCGGGGCAGCAACAGGGCCGGGCGGCCCGCTCCGGTGGCCACCTGGGCGGTGCGCTCGGCGAACTCGCGGGAGCCGCGCCGGGCGTCGTACCCGATCACCAGCGGGCCGGTGCCGCCCTGGGCGGCGAGCCAGGCGACCAGGCCGGCAGCGGCCTGGGTGACCACCGCGAGATTCATCCCGTTCGGGCCGGCGCGCAGCGGCCCGCGCAGCCCGGCCGTGCCGAACGTCAGCGGCCCGGCGAACCGGTCGGCCAGCTCCGGAGCGCTGCCCGGCAGCTGGTCGAGCACCGCCCGCAGCTCCGCCCGGCCGGCCGGGTCCGGGTCGTCGGCGAGCCAGCGTTCGGCCCGCTCGCGGATCGTGTCGAGGTCAGTGTTCTCCGCCGCCATGGCCTCTTGATAGCACGGCGACGGATCTCCCCGGGCGGCTGCCCTGACTCAGCCGGCCGCCGTGAGCTGGAACGACTTGAGCATCTCCGCGTAGATCGGCTTGCTCTCCTCGAAGCGCGCGTCGGTCGAGGTGAGGTAGAACGAGTAGAGCCGGCCGTCGTGGGCCACCCCGTGCCAGATGCCGTGCCGCATCTCGGCACCCTCGCCGCAGGTGTACTCGAACTCGGCCGAGGGCTTGCCGGCCAGTTCCTTCTCCGCCATGGCCACCTGGGTGTACGGCTTGGCGCACGAGGCCGACCGGGTCTTCAGGCCGTTCTCGGCGACCTGCGCCCAGCGGACCGAGGTGCCGCTCCACTTCTCGTTGAGGATGCGTACCCGACGGCCGCTGTCCTCGGGGTCGGTGTAGTCGATGTAGACCCCACCGGCGGGCGCGGCCCGTTTCCAGCCCTTGGGCACCAGCATCTGCACCCCGCGTGCCGAGTGCTCCTGCATCTCGATGCCGGGGCCTTCGTCCGCCGAGGTGGACGGCTCGGCGACCGGCGTGGTGGGCGTCTCGTCGCCGCCGCTGGCGAAGGCCACGATGCCGATCAGCAGCAGTACCGCGAGACCACCGGCCGCGGCCAGCTGCATCTTGCGGGGCCAGCCCTTCACGGTGTCGACCACCCGGGTGCCGGCGGCCTTCGCCCGGTCGACCGGGCTGCTGCCGCCGCCGGCGGCAGGGGCCGGCGCGCCGTACGGCTGGTGGGGCGCGGCCGGCCACTGCGCGGCACCGTAGGCGCCGACCTGCTGCGTCGCGTCGGGCTGCGGGCCGTAGCCGCCGACCCGCTGGGTCGCCTCGGGCTGCGCGCCGTAGCCACCGAGCTGCTGGGTGGCGTCGGGCCCGGCGCCGTAGCCGCCGATCCGCTGCGTCGCGTCGGGCTGGCCGCCGTAGCCGAAGACCTCCGGCCCGACCCGTTGGGTGCTGTCCGAGCCGATCCGCTGGGTCGCGTCGGCACCGCCGTAGGTGCGTCCGGCGGGCGGGGACATGGCCGTACCCCGCTGCCCGGGACGGGCCAGGGCGTCGGCGCTGGTGTCCTCCATCGCCGCGGCGCTGGCCGCGGCGGCCTGGCCGGGGCGCTCGCCCCGACGCAGCGCGGCCAGCCGGTCGGTGAGCGACTCGCCGGGCCCCAGCATCGCCCGGCCGCCGATCTGCCCGGACGGGGCCGGCTTGGCCGGGGCGGCCGGCGCGCTGATCGGCGCGGGCTGCGGCACCGGCATCACGGAGTACTGGTCGGTCATCGAGTTGACCCCGGCGGCGCTGCTGCTCAGCGGACCGGCCAGCAGCTCGCGCAACATGGCGCGGGCGGTGTGCACGTCGAGTCGGCGGGCCGGGTCCTTCTCCAGCAGACCCATCAGCACCCGGGTCAACGGGCCGCTGCGCTGCGGCGGCGCGGGCGGATCCTCGACCACGGCGTGCATGGTCTCGATCGGATCGCCCCGGTCGAAGGGCGGCCGGCCCTCCACGGCGGTGTAGAGGGTCACGCCGAGGGAGAACAGGTCGCTGGGCGGGCCGAACTCCTGCCCCATGGCCCGTTCGGGAGAGATGAAGTGCGGCGAGCCCAGCACCATGCCCGGGGTGGTGAGCTGCACGTCGGTGGGCATCCGGGCGACGCCGAAGTCGGTGAGCACGCACCGGCCGTCCGAGCAGATCAGCACGTTGGCGGGCTTGACGTCGCGGTGCAGCACGCCGATCGCGTGCGCCACCTCGAGCGCGCCGAGCAGCGCGATGCCGATCTTGGCAACCACCCGCTGGGCGATCGGACCGTCCTCGATCACCATGTCGGCGAGGCTGCGGGCGTCCAGCAGCTCCATCACGATCCAGGGCCGGCCGGCCTCGGTGACCACGTCGTACACCTGGACCACCGCCGGGTGGGCGATGGCGGCGGCGGCACGGGCCTCGCGCAGGGTGCGTTCGTACATCGCGTCGCGGTCGCTCGGCGCCAGGCCGGGTGGGAGGACGACCTCCTTGACCGCCACGTCACGGCGCAACAGGGTGTCTGTGGCCCGCCAGACCGTACCCATACCACCGTTGCCCACCGCCGAGCGCAGCGAGTACCGGTCGCCGATGACGGTGCCGGGTGTCGCGCGTCTGTTGGTGGGAGTGCTGACTGGTCCGCCGCTCCACGTCGGGATCTGAGTCACAGAAAAGCCACCGGGGGAAGTCGAGAGGGCTGGGACACAACCCCCCTATCTTGCTGGTTCAGGCGCCCGATGCGAAAGCCGGCGCGGCGGACGTTTCAACTACTCGACGGTACGTGTGCGGCCACTCACCTCTTGTCGCCGCAGCGCGGGCGTACTGTGGGGTACCCCTAACCCGTCGGCGGCCCTCCGCGCGTCCTACCATCCGTTGATGAGCGAACCGCGGTCAAGCGAGTCCGGTTTCCCGATCAAGGGCGTCTACACGGCCGACGATCTTCCCGGTGACCTGGACTCCCGGCTCGGCGCACCGGGTGAGTTCCCGTACACCCGTGGGGTCTACCCCACCATGTACACCTCCCGTCCGTGGACGATGCGCCAGTACGCAGGCTTCGGTACCGCCACCGAGTCCAACGCGCGTTACCACCAGTTGTTGCGGGCCGGCACCATGGGCCTCTCGGTCGCCTTCGACCTGCCCACCCAGATGGGGTACGACTCCGACGACCCGATCGCGCACGGCGAGGTGGGCAAGGTCGGCGTGGCCATCGACTCCATCGAGGACATGCGGCTGCTGTTCGACGGCATTCCGCTGGACAAGGTCTCCACCTCGATGACGATCAACGCGCCCGGCTCAGTGCTGCTGCTGCTCTACCAACTCGTCGCCGAGGAGAACGGGGTACCGGGTTCGGCGCTCAACGGCACCATCCAGAACGACATCCTCAAGGAGTACATCGCCCGGGGGACGTACATCTTCCCGCCGAAGCCCTCGCTGCGGCTGGTCGCCGACACCTTCGGCTACTGCCGCAGCGAGGTGCCGAAGTGGAACACCATCTCCATCTCCGGCTACCACATGGCCGAGGCCGGCGCCTCTCCCGTGCAGGAGATCGCGTTCACGCTGGCCAACGGCGTGGAGTACATCCGGGCGGCGATCGCCGCCGGGCTGGCCGTGGACGACTTCGCCCCTCGGTTGTCGTTCTTCTTCGTCGCCCGCACCACCCTGCTGGAGGAGGTGGCGAAGTTCCGGGCGGCCCGGCGGATCTGGGCCCGCGTGATGCGTGACGAGTTCGGTGCGAAGAACCCGAAGTCGATGATGCTGCGCTTCCACACCCAGACCGCGGGCGTGCAGTTGACCGCCCAGCAGCCCGAGGTGAACCTGGTCCGGGTGGCGGTGCAGGGGCTCGGCGCGGTGCTCGGCGGCACCCAGTCGTTGCACACCAACAGCTTCGACGAGGCGATCGCGCTGCCCACCGAGAAGGCGGCCCGGCTGGCGCTGCGTACCCAGCAGGTGTTGGCGTACGAGACCGATCTGACCGCCACGGTCGACCCGTTCGCCGGCTCGTACGTGGTGGAGGCGATGACCGCCGAGATCGAGACGGCGGCGGACGCACTGATGGCCCGGGTCTTCGAGCACGGGTCGGCCGTGGACGCGATCGAGGTCGGCTTCCAGAAGCGGGAGATCGAGCAGTCCGCGTACCGGATCGCGCAGGAGATCGACTCGGGTGAGCGGGTGGTGGTCGGGCTCAACCGGTTCACGATCGACGCCGAGGAGCCGTACGAGCCGCTGCGGGTCGATCCGGCGATCGAGGCGGCGCAGGCCGAGCGGCTGGCGAAGCTGCGGGCCCAGCGGGACTCGGCAGCCGTGCAGCGGGCCCTGGTCGAGCTGCGGGAGGCCGCCTCCGGCACCGCGAACGTGCTGCACCCGATGAAGGCGGCGCTGCGCGAGCGCGCCACCGTCGGCGAGGTGTGCGGGGCGCTCCGCGAGGTCTGGGGCCGTTATCAGCCCACCGATCGGTTCTGACCGACGGTTTCGTGCCGAGCACTGTCCGTCGCCGAGCGTGTCGAACGGGCCGTACCCGGGTACTCCGCTGCCGGTGATCACCCAGACGCACACGGTGTGCGGTCGTGGGGCCGCGCTGCGTGTGAACGTCCACGGGTGATCGTTGCCGTGAGTGGTCGGGAAATTGTCGTACCGTCAGTTCATCGGCACGACTAATGCGACAATTCGGAACGGCGACGAGGGTTTCGAGAAGATTCTCGGCGCTCTCGGCACGATTACGCGTTGTAGGAGGTGAGGGGTGGATGACGGCGTACGACCGCGATCTACCTGCTGCGCCGCCCACCTACGGACGCTCTCAGCAGGGCATACGTGACGCTGCGCGGTCCGATCATCACTGGAACGAGGTTGCGCAGAGTTACCGTCGGGGGTCTACGCTGTCTGCTGTTCCCGATGATCCATCCATTTCTAGTGATCGAAGAGAATTCGACGTGACGAGTGCGTTGACGATGCCGACCGGTCACCAGCTGGCGCCGTCCTGGCCGGATGGGCCGACCGGTTCCCAGCCCCTGCCCTTCGAGTTGGACCACCTGCTCGCCCTCCGGGTACCGGGCCTGATCGCCACGCGCCGTCACATCCACTCCCACCCGGAGCTGTCCGGCGCGGAGTTCGAGACCGCGGCCCTGGTCGCCCGGGAACTCTCCCTGGCCGGGTTGCAGCCGCGCCTGCTGCCCAAGGGCAACGGGGTGATCTGCGACATCAACGGCCGCCCGGACGGTCCGGTGATCGCGCTGCGCGCCGACATCGACGCGCTGCCGCTGGCCGACGTCAAGGATGTGCCGTACCGCTCCACGGTCGACGGGGTCTGCCACGCCTGCGGTCACGACGTGCACACCACGATCATGTTGGGCGTCGGCATGCTGCTCGCGCAGCTGGCCGACCTGGGCGAGCTGCCGGGCCGGGTCCGGCTGATCTTCCAGCCCGCCGAGGAGATCCTGCCCTGCGGCTCACTTGAGGTGATCGAGGCCGGCGGCCTCGACGACGTGGTGCAGATCTTCGCGCTGCACTGCGACCCCAGCCTGCCCGTCGGTCAGGTGGGCCTGCGGGTCGGCCCGATCACCGCCGCCGCCGACAACGTCACCGTCCGGCTCACCGGCCCCGGCGGTCACACCGCCCGCCCGCACCTGACCGTGGACCTGGTCGACGCGCTCGGCCGGCTGATCACCGAGGTGCCCGCCCTGGTCAACCGTCGGGTGCCGGCGAACAGTGGACTGCTGCTGGTCTTCGGACACGCCTCCGCGGGCACCCGGTACAACGTCATCCCGTCCGAGGCGTCCGCCTCCGGCACCCTGCGGGTGATGGATCGCGACACCTGGGAACTGGCCCCGAAGATCGTTTCGCAGGTGGTCCGGGACGTCATCGCGCCCACCGGGGCCACCGTCGACTTGGAGTACCTACGCGGTCGCCCACCGGTCTGCAACGACGCGCGGGCCATCGGGGTGCTCAACGCGGCCACCGCCGCCGCGCTCGGCCCGGAGGGCGTCGCGGAGACCCCGCAGAGCATGGGCGGCGAGGACTTCTCCTGGTATCTGGAGTACGTCCCCGGCGCCCTGGCCCGCCTCGGGGTCGGCCGCTCCGGGCCGAACGTCGACCTGCACCGGGCGTCGTTCGACGTGGACGAACGGGCCATCCCGGTGGGCGTACGCCTCATGGTGCTGACCGCGCTCCAGGCACTGGCGGCGGCGCGCTGACACCCGGCGGTGGTGGCGCGCCGACCGGTGCGACCAGGGCCGGCACCGCCGGCCGGTTCCGGCGGCGACGCCGGGCCAGCCACCACAGCGCCCCCGCCGGTACGCCGAACGCGAGCAGCCACGGCAGGATCGCCCCCAGCACGGTGAGCAGGATGGTCATCGAGGACAGGAAGACCTGCCAACCACCCTTGAGCCCGACCAGGAAGCCGATCTGGTCCTCCTCATCGGCGCTGGTGACGCCCGGACCCACCAGGGTGACCGTGATGGTGGACAGCGCGGTGAGGTCGCTCAGCCGCCGCTTCTTCGCCTCCAGTGACGCGAGGTCGGCCTCCCGCCGGGCCAGTTCGTTCTCGATGCTCACCAGATCGCTTATCGAGTCGGCCTGGGCGAGCAGCCGTCGCGCACTCTCCACCCGGGCCCGCTGGCTGGCGATCCGGACGTCGAGGTCGATGGTCTCCTCGGTGACGTCCTGCGTGCCGATCTCCCGGCGCTCCTGGGTGCCGAGACCCGCCAGTTCCTCCACGACCGCGTAGAACCGCTCCGCCGGCACCCGTAGTTCGAGGTCGGCCACCGCGTCCGCGTCGGTACTGCGGCGTTGGTCGCCGCCGACGAAGCCGCCGGCCCGGGTGGCCGCGGCGGCGGCGTCCCGGGCGGCGAGGTCCACATCGTCCACCTGAACCCGGATCGATCCGGTGTAGATGATGGACCGTTGGTCCACCCGGGTGTCCACCGCCGCCCCGGCCCCGCCCTGCGCGTCACCGCCGGCCTCCGCCGGGGCACCCCCGCCTTCCTGGGCCGGTGCCGGCGCGGCGGCGCTGTCGGTGGTCCCCGAGTCGCTGCCGCTGCCGCAGCCGGCGAGCATCAGCAGCGCGGCCATAGTCGCCACCGCCGTGGTCCCGTGCCGGCGGGCTCTTCGCATCTCCATCCCCGTTCCCCTCTCTGCTGCCCGAGCGGGCAATGGCTCGGACGCCACACACCACCGCGCGGGTTCCGGCAGACTGCGCTCAGGACGTCACGAATCGATATGGGAGGCATCACGATGCGGCTCACCAAGTACGCCCACTCGTGCCTGCGGGTCGAGCACGACGGGGGAGTGCTGGTCATCGACCCGGGAATGTTCAGTGAGCCGGCGGTGGCGTTGGACGGGGCCGACGCCGTACTGATCACCCACGAGCACCCGGACCACCTCGACGTCGAGGCGGTGAACCGGCAGTTGGCGCGGCGTCCCTTCGTCATCCACGGGCCGGCGTCGCTGGCCGGTGCGCTCGGCGACGCGGCCGACGTGCTGCGCCCGGTGTCTCCCGGCGAGGCGTTCACCGCCGCCGGGATCCCGGTACGCGCCCACGGCGGCCGGCACGCGGTGATCCACCCCGACATCCCCGTGATCGACAACCTCGGCTACCTGCTCAACGACGTCGTCTACCACCCGGGCGACGCCCTGTACGTCCCGGACGACGTCCAGGTCGACACCCTCTTCGCCCCGATCCACGCCCCCTGGTCGAAGTTCTCCGAGGTCGTCGACTTCATCCGGGCGGTAGCGCCGCGTCGGGTCTTCGCGCTGCACGACGCCCTGCTCAACGGTAACGGCTACGCGGTGCTCGACCGGCAGTACACGGCGCTGTCCGGCAGCGAGTACCAGCGGCTGGAGCCGGGCAGCCGGATCGACGGCTGAGCCGATGCCCGGCCCGCCCCCCGACCTCGTCGAGCAGCTCTACCGCACGCCGCCGGACCGGTTCGTCGCCGTCCGGGACGACGCCGTGGCGCAGGCCCGCCGCGCCGGTGACCCGGGCACCGCCCGGGAGATCGCCCGGCTGCGCCGACCCACCGTGGCCGCCTGGCTGGTCAACCTGCTCGCGCTGGAGCGGCCGGAGCTGGTGTCCGAGCTGGCGCAGCTGGCCGAGGCGTTGCGGGAGGCGCAGCGTGAGCTGCGCGGCCCGCGGCTGCGGGAGCTGCCGCGCAGCGGCGGGCGGTGGTCGGCGCGCTGGTCGCCGAGGTACGCCGGCTCGCCGCCGGCGTCGAGGGTGCCCCGTCGGGTGGGAAGCTGCCACTGGCCGAGGTGGAGGCGACCCTCAACGCCGCGCTCTCCGACGTCGAGGTGGCCGAGCAGGTGCGCTCCGGGCGGCTGCTGCGCCCGGCCCACTACGCGGGGTTCGGCGAGGTGCCCCGTCCGCAGCTGCGCCTGGTGACCGGCGACGAGGAACCGCCGCCCGCCGCGCCGGTCCGGCAGCGCCCACCGGACCGAAGTGCGCTGCGCGCCGAACAGGCGCAGCGGGCCGCCCGTGCCGAACGGTCCCGTCGCCGTAGGGCGTTGCAGAAGGAGCTGGACCGGGCGCGTACCGACCAGGACCGGGCCGAGACGGACCTGGCCGGCGCGGTCGAGGCCGAACGCGACGGGACGGCCGCGCTGGACGCCGTCGAGGCGGAACTGGCCGAACTGGAACGCCGCCGGGCCGTCGCCGAGCAGGAACTCAGCCGCTCCCGGCTGGCCCGTCGGGCCGCCGAACGGGCGCTCACCACCGCCCGGCGACGGGCCGGCGAGGTCGAGGCCGCGATGGAGGCGCTGGACGCCGAGGAGGGGGATGCCGACGCCGACGATTGACCGGCAGACTGGTCCCCATGGACGGACCTTCGGGTGGATCCTTCACGTACATGGCGTCGGGTGGACCACGTGCGGGCGGGGCGGGATGACGCCGGAGCAGGTCGCGGCGGCCAGCAAACCGGCGGTGCTCACCCTCGGGGAGGCGTACACCAGGTGCCCGACCACGCTGCGTCGGGCTCGGCTGCTCGGCATCTCCGGGTGGGCCTTCTACGTCACCGGTCGGGCCGGTGCGCTTGGTGACGTACGGCCGAGACCGTGGCGGCGGCGCTCGGCTTCATCGCCCCCGACGCCGTGGCCGACGGCTGGGACGCCGCCGCCCGCACGGTCCGGCCCGCCGAGGTGGCCGCCGCCAGCCTCGCCGAGTGCTGCCGGTGGGGTGAGGAGGTGCTGGGTGACCTGCCCCGCGTCGACCGTCTCGCGGTGCTCGTGGAACGGGCCGTCGCGGCGGCCGACGCGAGCGCGATGCCCCTGTTCGCCGCCTGGCGGGCCATGCCTTCGGACGCGGCGACGGCCGGTGCCCGGGTCGCCGCCGGCCTACGCCTGCTGCGCGAACACTTCACCGGTGCGCACCTGGTGGCCGTGCGGGCCAGCGGGATGACGCCGCTGGAGGCGGTGCTGGCCGGCCCGGAGGGGCCAGCGGCGCCATGGCCTGCGGCTGGCCGCCACCGTACCCGCCGGTCGGACCGCTGGTGCGGCGGCGGCTGTGGGCCGAGGCGATGACCGACCGGCTCGTCGCTCCGGCGTTCACGGCGCTCGGTCCGGCCGACGGTGCGGAACTGGTCGAGCTGCTGACCCTGGCGCGGACCCACGCACAGCGGTGAGAACCGGGCCATCCCGGGACGATCTTCCCGAGACCCGGGGTCGGCGCCCGGCGCCATCACCACCGGTAGCAGACTGGAGCGGTGGGAGACGAGCTACGCCGACGCGGTGCCGGTGGGCCGGGACCGCAGGTCGCTGACGTAGTCGTCCGGCGCGCCCGCCTTCTCGGCGGCGTTGGCGATCTCGGAGAGGTACCAGGACGTGGGCAGGCCACCCTCGTAACCGTCGAAGACGTAGACCCAGGCGGTGACGTCGCCGTCCAGGGTCGAGACGCGGACGGTCAGCTTCCGGTACGTGCCGGAGGTGACCCCCTCGATCTCGTCCAACTGGGCGGCGTCGTACGGGTGGATGTCGTAGAGCGCCACGAACACCCGGTCGCCGGGCGACTCGACCACGGTGCTGACCGCGCCCTCCCAGCCGATGACGTCCTCACCGGCGAAGGTGAGCCGCCAGCCTTCCAGCCAGCCGATGCCCACCATCGGGGAATGCGGACAGTAGGCACGCATTCGCGCGGGGTCCAGGTTCGAGCCGTAGGCGGCGTAATGACGCACGGCGATGACGATAGCCCGGCCGGAGCGTGGGGGAGAATACGACGGTGCGTGTCGGAGGCGTCGGGGAGAAGAAAGTCACTGTGAGCATGGAGGAAGGACGGTCGTGGTGAGCCGAATCGTGATCATCGGCGGGGGGCCGGCGGGCTACGAGGCGGCACTGGTGGCGGCCCAGTTGGACGCCGACGTCACAGTCGTGGAGGCCGAGGGCGCCGGTGGCGCCTGCGTGCTGTCGGACTGCGTACCGTCGAAGACGTTCATCGCCAGTTCAGAGGTGGTGACCGGCTACCGCGACACCGAGGTTTTCGGGGTGCACTCCGACGGGCTGGAGGCGGTCACCGTCGACGCCCAGGCGGTCAACGACCGGGTCAAGCGGCTCGCCCTGGCACAGTCCGCCGACATCCACGCGAAGCTGGTCAAGGCCGGGGTCACCTTCGTGTCCGGGCGCGCCCGGCTCGGCGAGGACACGCTCGGTCACACCCACCGGGTGATCGTCACGCCGGACGGCGAGGAGGCCGCGTACGCCATCGATGCCTCGACCGTGCTGATCGCCACCGGTGCCACGCCCCGCCAACTGCCCACCGCGCTGCCCGACGGGGAGCGCATCCTGACCTGGCGGCAGGTGTACGACCTGCCCGAACTGCCCGAGCACCTGATCGTGGTCGGTTCCGGCGTCACCGGTGCCGAGTTCGCCAGCGCGTACCTCGCGATGGGCGTCGAGGTGACCCTGGTCTCCAGCCGCGACCGGGTGATGCCGCACGAGGACGCCGACGCCGCCCAGGCGATCGAGCGGGTCTTCCGGACCCGGGGCATGAGCATCCTGAACAACTCCCGTGCCGAGGGCGTCCGACGCACCGCCGACGGCGTCGAGGTCGAGCTCTCCGACGGTCGTACGGTCACCGGGTCGCACGCCCTGATCGCGGTCGGTTCGATCCCGAACACCGCCGAGCTGGGCTTGGCCGAGTACGGCGTCGAGCTGGCCCGGGGTGGCTACGTGACGGTGGACCGGGTGTCCCGGACCAACGTGCCCGGCATCTACGCGGCCGGCGACTGCACCGGAGTGCTGCCGCTGGCCAGCGTCGCCGCGATGCAGGGCCGGATCGCGATGTGGCACGCGCTCGGTGAGGCGGTCCGGCCGCTGCGGCTGCGTACCGTCTCGGCGAACGTCTTCACCGACCCGGAGCTGGCCACGGTCGGGGTCTCCCAGGACGAGGTGGACGCCGGCAAGGTGCCGGCGCGTCAGGTGATGCTGCCGCTGGGTGGCAACGCCCGGGCGAAGATGGACGAGATCCCGGACGGCTTCGTCAAGCTGTTCTGCCGCCCGGCCAGCGGACAGGTGATCGGCGGAGTGGTGGTCGCACCGAAGGCCAGCGAACTGATCATGCCGATCACGCTGGCCGTGGAGAACAACCTCACCGTCAACGAGCTGGCTCAGACCATCACCATCTACCCCAGCCTCTCCGGCTCGGTCACCGAAGCCGGCCGCCAACTGATGCTCCACGAGCTGGAGTAGGCGATGACGACGAGCAGGGCCACCTCGGCGAGGATCAGCAAGCGCTCGATGAGGCCGTAGTAGGCGCGGTCGCCGGGGTAGGCGGACCAGGCCATGACCGTGGCCAGCAGCAGGCTGGTCACGGTCAGCGCCCGCAGCCAGCGCCCGGCCCGGGCACCGGCGGGCAGCCGGGCGGCGAGCAACCAGCCGGCGACCGGCAGCGCCAGGAAGGCGATCACCGAGGCGTACCGGTGCACGTAGGCGGTCGTACCCATCTCGGTGCCGGGCTGGTTGGTCGGCACCAGACCCGACACCAGCAGCCCGCCCGCCCAGGCCGCCAACAGCCACTCGGCGGCGGCGGATCGCCGACCGCGCGGTGGACCGAGCTGACCCAGTGTCGGGATGAGCACGGCGGAGGCGGCGGCGAGCAGCAGCATGGCCACGTGGATGATCCCGCCGGAGTCGGAGACGGCGTAGTCGCTGACGGTCAGACTGACCGGATCCAGGTCGTTGACCCCGGCGTGACCGATGACGGTGAGCACCGCCGCGACGACGATCCCACCGAGGGCCAGTGCTCCGTAACTCCGGATTCCAGGCATGTCTCAGCCTGTCGTCGCGGGCACCCTGGGCGGATCCGGGACGAGCACCGAAATCCGACCCCGGGACCACCCCGACGGGTCATCCGGATTTCCCCGGGTGACCGGCTGCTCCGGGCGGTCGGGCACCCGGCCGGCGGGACTTCTGACCGGATGCGCGGCGCAGGCGTGAACATATCGATGAGGGTTGACGGCGAGGCACGGTCGCCGAAATCTCCCTCGGCGGCGTACCGTTGTCGGCGCGCGGCCCGGTGAGCGTCGGGTCCCCCGTTCCTGACGCCCGGGCCGCCGCCGGGCCGCTGGCAGGTCCCGTGCCAGCGGCCCGGTCAAAAAGAGGTGCGGCGGTGCGCGGCGCGGGCATACGCTTCCGCGCATGTGCAGTGCGGTGCTGACGACGACGCCGGGGAAGCCTGGCGCGCCGCACTGACGTCTTCGTCTACGCAAGTGCCCCGGGCGATCCGCCCGGGGCACTTGTGCGTCGTGGGTCAGGGGTCGTGTCGGGGCTTACCGCCAAGGAGCCTGACATGATCGACCACCGCCGGCTGGGCCGGGACCTGGACCTGTTCGCCACCGATCCGCTCTGCGGTGCCGGCCTGCCGATCTGGCTGCCGGCCGGTGCCGCCGCCCGGCACGCCGTCGAGGAGTACCTGCGTGAGCTGGAACGCCGGGCCGGCTACCAGCAGGTGTACACCCCGCCGCTGGGCCGACGGGAGCTGTTCGAGGTCTCCGGACATCTCGGCTACTTCGTCGCCGAGATGTTTCCCGCGATGCGGCCGGGGGAGGGCGACGACGAGTTGCTGCTCCGTCCGGCGCTCTGCCCGCACCATGCCCTGGTCTACCGGTCCCGTGGGCGTTCCTACCGGGAACTGCCGCTGCGGGTCTCGGAGATCGGGGGAATGTACCGCGCGGAACGTTCGGGAGTGCTCGGCGGGCTCTCCCGGGTCCGCGCCATCACCCTCAACGACGCGCACAACTTCTGCACCCTGGAGCAGGTCGGCCAGGAGGTGTCGGAGATCCTGCGGCTGATCCGGGCCGCGCACGCGGCGCTGGGCGTGCGGCCGGCGGGGGTACGGCTGTCGCTGCGCGGGCCGGGGGAGAAGTACGTCGGTGACGACGCGCAGTGGGCGCGGGCCGAGGACCTGCTCCGCGCCGCCCTCGACGGGGAGCCGTACACCGAGGCGCCCGGCGAGGCCGCCTTCTACGGCCCGAAGATCGACATCCAGGTGCGGGACGCGGCCGATCGCGAGTACACCCTCTCCACCGTCCAGCTCGACTTCGACAAGCCGGAGCGGTTCGACCTGGCGTACACCGACGCCGGTGGTGCCCGCCGGCGTCCGGTGATGGTGCACCGCAGCCTGGCCGGCAGCATGGAGCGGCTGTTCGCGTACCTGATCGAGGTGCACGGTGGTGCCTTCCCGCCCTGGTACGCCCCCGTGCAGTTGGTCGTCCTGCCGGTCGGCGACGACCAGGCCCAGGCCGCGGCCGACCTGGCCCGGCAGGCCACCGAGGCGGGCCTGCGGGTCGAGGTCGACCATGCCGGCTCGCTCGGTGCCCGGGTCCGCGATGCGGTACGCCGCCGGATCCCGTACGCCGCCGTGGTGGGCGCCCGGGAGGCGGCCGACGGCCGGGTGGCGTTGCGGTTGCGCGACGGCCGCTCGCTGGAGCCGCAGCCGGCGGCCGAGGCGATCGGGCTGATCAGCGCGGTGGTGGCCGCCCACTCCGGCGACCTGCTGCCGGCCCGCTGACGCCGACGGGTCGCGGTCGTGCTCGGATCCGGCTCACGGTCCGACCGCGACCGCGATCGCGGCGGCGAGGAACACAAGTTGCAGCGCGGTACGGGTGCCGAGCGGAGTGACCGGGCGTCCGGCCAGGGTGAGCCGGCGGCGGGCGGCGGAGACGTTCGCCGGGAACATGGCCAGCAGCAGCAGGGCCAGCCCGGCGGCGGCCCAACGGGCGGTGGCCGGCACGAGCAACCCGACCGCGCCCGCGAGTTCCAGCACGCCGGTCACCGTGACCAGCAGATCCGGCCGTGGCAGCCGGGGCGGCACCATGGCGATCAGGTCCTGCCGCCGACGGCCGACGAAGTGCACGATCCCGGTCATGACGAACATGAGCGCCAGCCCGACCCGCAGCGCCGGGTGCCATCCGTCGAGCGCGGAGAGCCCGGCCAGGCCAACCAGTCGGGCGAGCCCGGTGCCGGCGACCAGGGCGATCAGCGGGGCCATGGATACCTCCCTCAACCGCAAATCTTGTCGCTGTCAAGATTGTCGTCGGGTGCGCATCTTGTCAATGACAAGATAGGGTGGGGTGATGCGTGACACCCGCGGCTACCACCACGGCGACCTGCGCCGCGCCCTGCTCTCCGCGGCCGTGCAGGCGATCGAGGAGTCAGGGCCGGCGGCGTTGAGCCTGCGCGACCTGGCCCGCCGGGCCGGCGTCTCGCACGCCGCACCGGCACACCACTTCGGCGACCGCGCCGGCCTGTTCACCGCGATCGCGGTGCAGGGTTTCGACGCCCTCGCCGACGCGCTCACCGAGGCCGGCGACGAGCTGCTGGATCTCGGCGTGGCTTACGTGGAGTTCGCCGTTCGACACCGCGCCCACTTCGAGGTGATGTTCCATCCCGATCTCTACCGGGCCGACGACTCCGAGCTGCGGGCCGCCGGGAACGCTCCGGCGCCGTTCTGCGCGCCGGACTGGCGCACCGGTCCGGCGGTGCCACGCCCGCCGCCGGCACGGTGGAGACCGCCGAGCGGCATGCCGGACGCGGCGACCGGGACGGCCGCACCGGCCGGGCCGCCCGCTCGCCGCCCTCCGCCACCCGCGCCACCCGACCGCCCGGAGACGTGCTGGCGGCCTGGTCGATCGTGCACGGCTTCGCCACCCTCTGGCTGGCCGGGGCACTCCCCGCCGGGCTGGGCGAGGACCCGGGTGACGCCGCCCGGTCGGTGATCCGACACCTCTTCACCCCGGTGCCGGGCAGCGACTGAACATCGTCAGCCGGCACCTGCCCCGACCTCACCAACTGGTCGGCAGGGGCATGCCCTCGGTGTAGCCGGCGGTGCTCTGCACGCCGATCAGCACCCGATCGTGGAACTCGTCGAGGGTGCGCGCACCGGCGTAGGTGAAGGCGCTCCGCACTCCCGAGATGATCTCGTCGATCAGGTCCTCCACCCCGGGACGGGTCGGATCCAGGTACATCCGGGCCGACGAGATGCCCTCCTCGAAGATCGCCTTTCGGGCGCGGTCGTAGGGGCTGTCGTCGCCGGTACGCGCGCTCACCGCCCGCGCCGAGGCCATGCCGAAACTCTCCTTGTAGCGCCGGCCCTCCTCGTCGGTGAAGAGGTCACCGGGGGACTCGTAGGTGCCGGCGAACCAGGAGCCGATCATCACGTTGGACGCACCGGCGGCCAGCGCCAGCGCCACGTCCCGAGGATGCCGCACGCCACCGTCGGCCCAGACATGGCGGCCCAGGGCCCGGGCCGCCGCCGCGCAGTCCAGTACCGCCGAGAACTGCGGCCGACCGACCCCGGTCATCATCCGCGTGGTGCACATCGCGCCCGGACCGACACCCACCTTGACGATGTCGGCACCCGCGTCGACCAGATCGCGTACCCCGTCGGCGGTGACCACGTTGCCGGCCGCCACCGGCACGGCCGGGTCGAGGCCGCGTACCGTCCGCAGGGCGGAGATCATTCGCTCCTGGTGGCCGTGCGCGGTGTCCACCACCAGGGTGTCCACCCCGGCCTCCAGCAGGGCCTTCGCCTTGCCCGCCACGTCGCCGTTGATGCCCACCGCCGCCGCGATCCGCAGTCGACCGTGGGCGTCCACCGCCGGCTTGTAGAGCGTCGCCCGCAGCGCACCGGGGCGGGTGAGCACGCCGACCAGCCGGCCCGCGTCGTCCACCACGGGCGCCAGCCGCCGCCGGCCCGCCGAGAGCCGGTCGAAGCCGGTACGCGGATCCGCGTCGACGGGCACCGTGTGCAACTCGGTCGACATCACGTGCCGCAGTTGGGTGAACCGGTCCACGCTGACCGTGTCGGCCTCGGTCACCACCCCCACCGGGCGACCGTCGTCGTCCACCACGATCACCGCGCCGTACGCCCGCTTGGGCAGCAGGTGGATGGCGTCACCGACGGTGTCGTTCGGGCCCAACGAGATCGCCGTGTCGTGCACCAGGTGCCGCTGCTTGACCCAGGCGACCACCTCCGCCACCACGTCGATCGGGATGTCCTGCGGGATCACCGCGATGCCGCCACGTCGGGCCACCGTCTCGGCCATCCGTCGGCCGGCGACCGCCGTCATGTTCGCCACCACCAGCGGGATGGTGGTACCGGTGCCGTCGCCGGTGGCCAGGTCCACGTCGAGCCGCGAACCCACCTCCGAGCGGGCCGGTGCCATGAAGACGTCGTTGTAGGTCAGGTCGTACCCGGGATTCACGCCGTTGAGGAACCGCACCCGGCCATCATGACTCAGCCCAGCACCAGGGCCAGCGCCACTGCGATCATCACCACCGCGATCACGCCGTCGAGCACCTGCCAGACCCGCCTGCGAGCGAGCAGCGGAGCGAGCCGGTACGCGCCCGCACCGAGTGCCGCGAACCAGAGCACGCTGGCCGTCGTCGCGCCCACCCCGAACAGCCACCGGTGCGGGTGCTGCTGGGCGATCCCGCCGAGCAGCAGCACCGTGTCGAGGTAGACGTGCGGGTTGAGGTAGGTGAAGGCGAGGCAGGCCAGCAGCGTCGGGCCGAGCCGGGCCGGTGGCCGGTCGGCCGGTGCGAGCGCGGCGGGCCGCAACGCCCGGCGGGCGGCGAGGGCCGCGTACCCGAGGAGGAAGGCCGCCCCACCCCAACGGATCGCGGTGAGCAGGACCGGGCGGCCGGCCACGATCGAGCCCACCCCGGCGATGCCCACCCCGATCAGCAACGCGTCGGAGAGCGCGCAGGTCAGCACCACCGGCACCACGTGCTCCCGGCGCAGGCCCTGACGCAGCACGAAGGCGTTCTGCGCGCCGATGGCGACGATGAGGGCGATGGAGAGGGAGAAGCCGGCGACGACGGAGGTGAGCATGTGGCCGACGCTAGAGGCGCCTGCTTTCCTGAGTCCAGCTAAAGATTCTTCAGCTAGTTAAGCTCAGCTTCATGAGTGGCGTCGACTCCACCCAGCTCCGTACCCTCGCGGCCATCGTCGCGGAGGGCAGCTTCGAGGCGGCGGCCCGCCTGCTGCACGTGACACCGTCGGCGGTCAGCCAACGGATCAAGGCGCTGGAGGAGACCGTCGGGCAGGTGCTCGTCCGGCGCCACCGGCCCTGCGACGCCACCGAGGCCGGACGTCCGCTGTTGCGCCTGGCCGGCCAACTCGCGCTGCTGGAACGGGAGGCACTCGCCGACGCGCGGGGCCCGCTCGGCGGCGACCGGGGCCGCACCCGGGTCGCCATCGTGGTCAACGCCGACTCGCTCGCCACCTGGTTCCCGGCCGCGCTCGCCCGGCTGCCCGACCAGCCGGAGTTGTCCTTCGACATCCGGCAGGACGACCAGGACCACACCGCCGAGCTGCTGCGTGCCGGTACGGTCACCGCCGCGGTGACCGCCCAGCGCGAAGCGGTGCAGGGCTGCCGGGTACGCCGGCTCGGCGCGATGCGCTACCGGGCCCTGGCCGCACCCGAACTGGCGGACCGCTGGTTCGCCGACGGGCTGACCCGGACGTCGGCCGCCGTCGCGCCCGTGGTGGTCTTCGACCGCAAGGACCGCATCCAACACCGCTTCCTGCGTACGGTGACCGGGGGCGCCCTCGACCCGCCCGTGCACTACGTGCCGTCGGTGCCGGCCTTCAACGAATCGATCCGACTCGGGCTCGGCTGGGGGCTGATGGCGGAGCAGCTCGCCGACGCCGACGTGGCCGCCGGGCGCTGCGTGGACATCGCACCCGGCCGGGTGCTGGACGTGCCGCTGTACTGGCAGCACTGGCGCCTCGACTCGCAGGTGCTGACCGCACTGACCGCCGCAGTCTGCGCCGTCGCCGCGGAAACCCTCCGCTGACGCCCGTCACACCTCAGGCAATGGTGCAGATCGCCGCGCCTGCGGTGATCACCGCGCCGACCTCGGCCGACAGGGCACTGACCGTGCCGGCCTTGTGGGCGTGCAGGGGCTGCTCCATCTTCATCGCCTCCAGCACCACCACCAGGTCACCCTCGGCGACCGTGTCGCCGTCGGCGACCGCGATCTTGACGATGGTGCCCTGCATGGGCGAGGTGAGCGAATCACCGCTCACCGCCGCGCCGGCCGTTGTCCCACCACCCCGACGGGTGGGCTTCCGCGCGGCTGGCGCGGCGGCACCGACCGTACCGGCGCCGAGACCGGCGGGAAGGCTCACCTCCAACCGCTTGCCGCCCACCTCGACCACGACGGTCTCGCGCTCCGCCGGGCCGGCAAGAGCCCCGGCGGCGGCGGTGAACGGCGGCACGGTGTTGTCGAACTCCGTCTCGATCCACCGGGTGTGCACGGTGAACGGTTCGGCGGTGAACGCCGGGTCGCGCACCACCAGACGGTGGAACGGCAGCGCCGTGGCCATCCCCTCGACCACCATCTCGTCAAGTGCCCGGCGGGCCCGCTCCAACGCCTCGGTCCGGGTCTCACCGGTGATGATGACCTTGGCGAGTAGGGAGTCGAAGTTGCCGCCGATCACGTCGCCGGCCGAGATGCCGGCGTCCACCCGTACCCCGGGGCCGGTGGGCAGCCGCAGCGCGGTGACCGTACCGGGGGCGGGCAGGAAGTTGCGGCCCGGGTCCTCGCCGTTGATCCGGAACTCGATGGAGTGCCCGCGCGGGGTCGGGTCCTCGGTGAACCGCAGCTTCTCGCCGTCGGCGATGCGGAACTGCTCACGGACCAGGTCGATGCCGGCGGTCTCCTCGGTGACCGGGTGTTCCACCTGGAGTCGAGTGTTGACCTCCAGGAAGGAGATGGTGCCGTCGCTGCCGACCAGGTACTCGACGGTGCCGGCACCGTGATAGCCGGCCTCCCGGCAGATCGCCCTGGCACTGTCGTGGATCTGGGCCCGCTGCGCGGCGGTGAGGAACGGCGCCGGCGCCTCCTCGACCAACTTCTGGTGGCGGCGCTGCAACGAGCAGTCCCGGGTGCCCACCACGATCACGTTGCCGTGCTGGTCGGCCAGCACCTGCGCCTCCACGTGGCGGGGCTGGTCGAGGTACCGCTCGACGAAGCACTCGCCCCGCCCGAACGCGGCGACCGCCTCCCGGGTGGCCGACTCGAACAGCTGCGGAATTTCCTCCATCGTGCGGGCCACCTTCAGCCCGCGCCCACCGCCGCCGAAAGCCGCCTTGATCGCCACCGGCAGGCCGTGGTCGACGGCGAAGGCCATCACCTCGTCGGGGCTGCCGACCGGGTCGGCGGTGCCGGGGACCAGTGGGGCGCCGGCCCGCTGGGCGATGTGCCGGGCGGTCACCTTGTCGCCCAGGTCGCGGATCGCCTGCGGGGTCGGACCGATCCAGGTCAGGCCGGCGTCGATGACCGCCTGGGCGAAGTCGGCGTTCTCGGAGAGGAAGCCGTACCCGGGATGCACCGCGTCGGCGCCGGAACGTCGGGCGATGTCGATCAGCTTGTCGATGCGCAGGTAGGAATCCGCGGCGGTGTCACCACCCAGGGCGTACGCTTCGTCGGCGAGCGTGGCGTGCAGGGCGTCCCGGTCCGAGTCGGCGTACACCGCGACGCTGCCCAGGCCCGCGTCCCGGCAGGCGCGGATGACCCGGACGGCGATCTCGCCTCGGTTGGCGATGAGTACCTTGCGCACCTGGTGGCTCCTCCCGGCGGGTTACTGACCGGGAGTTTATCGGGCACCCCGATTGCCCTAACGATCGCTCAGTGTGGGATGGCGCACTGTCCGGGCGAGGTAATTGAGCGGCGTGGTGTCGTACCGATGTGGTCGAGTGCCGGTGACGATGATGGCCGACAACGGCCACGAGCGGGGAGCAGGACATGATCGAGACCAGAGGGCTGCGGAAGTCGTTCCGCAGCCGGGCCGGTCGGGAGACGAAAACCGTCGAGGCGGTACGCGGCGTCGACCTCGACGTCCCGGCCGGCGAGATCTTCGGGTTCCTGGGCCCGAACGGTGCCGGCAAGACCACCACGCTGCGGATGCTGGCGACCCTGATCGAGCCGGACGGGGGTCAGGCCACCATCGCCGGCGCCGACCTGCTCAAGGACCCGGGTGAGGTGCGTCGCCGGATCGGCTACGTGGCCCAGGGCGGAAGCACCTGGGACGAATCCACCGGCCGCGAGGAACTGGTGCTCCAGGCCCGGATGTACGGCATCCGCAAGACCGAGGCGCAGCGGCGGGCCGCCCGGGCGCTGGAGGCGTTCCAACTTGTCGAGTTCGCCGACCGCAAGTGCAAGACGTACTCCGGTGGCCAGCGACGCCGGGTCGAGATCGCGCTCGGCATCATCCACGAGCCGAAGATCGTCTTCCTGGACGAGCCGACCACCGGGCTCGACCCGCAGAGCCGCGCGCACATGTGGGACGAGATCCGCCGGTTGCGCGCCGACGGGATGACCGTCTTCATCACCACGCACTACCTCGACGAGGCCGACGCGCTCTGCGACCGCATCGCGATCATGGATCACGGCGAGGTGGTCGCCGAGGGTACGCCGGCCGACCTCAAGCGGGAGATCTCCGGCGACGTGGTCCAGGTCGGCCTGGACGTCACCGCCACCGGCGAGGCCGAGAAACTGCTCGACGGCGAGGAGTACGTGAACCGGCTGGAACTGCTCGACGAGGGCGGGTTGCGGCTCTTCGTCGACGAGGGTGCCACCGCCATCCCGCGGATCCTGCGCCGGGTCGACGCGGCAGGGCTCGACCTCAGGTCGATCGAGCTGCACCGCCCGAGTCTCGACGACGTCTTCCTCACCAAGACCGGCCGCTCGCTGCGCGAGTCCTGACCCGACCCGGAGATCTCATGAAGCTCGCTCGCGACACCTGGCTGATCTTCCAACGGCAGCTGCACCTGCTGCTGCGCAACCCCGTGTGGGTCTTCGTCGGCGTCTTCCAACCGGTGATGTACCTGCTGCTGTTCGCCCCGCTGCTCAAGCCGGCGCTGGGCGCAGCCACCCAGGCCGAGGCGTACAAGATCTTCGTGCCTGGTCTGCTGGTTCTGCTGGCCATCTTCGGTGGCCTCTTTCAGGGCTTCGGACTCATCGCCGAACTACGGGCCGGGGTCATCGAACGTTCCCGGGTCACCCCGGTCAGTCGGCTCGCCCTGCTGCTCGGCCGGTCGCTGCGCGACGTGGTGTCGCTGATGACCCAGGCCGTCATCATCACGCTGCTCGCGCTCCTGTTCGACCTGCGGGTGTTCATCGGTGACCTGCTGCTGGCGTACCTGATGCTCGCCCTGATCGCATTGATGACCTCGGCGGTCTCCTACGGCGTCGCGCTGAAGGTGAAGAGCGAGGACGCCCTGGCGCCGCTGATGAACACCGTGGCCCAGCCGGTGCTGCTGCTCTCCGGCATCCTGCTGCCGCTCGCCTTCGCCCCGGGCTGGTTGCAGGGCGTCGCCAAGTGGAACCCGTTCTCCTGGGCGGTCGACGGCACCCGGGCCCTGTTCAACGGCGACATCGGCGACGACCGGGTCTGGCAGGGGTTGAGCATCATCGCGGTGCTCGCCGCGGCCGGCGTCTACTGGGCCGCCCGCCAGTTCGCCCGCAGCGTCCGCTGACCCCACCCACCCAGACCGACCGCGCCCCCCGACCGCCCCAGTCCGGCGGGGCGGCCGGCGGCCCGGTTCGGCATGGGCGGCCGGCGGCCCGAGTTGCGGCATGTCGCGGTTTCCCGTCTCCGGGAGGCCGCGACATGCCGTAACCGGAGTCGGTCGATGCCCCCGGCGTCGGTCGATGCCCCCGGCGTCGGTGTCAGTGCACGTGGGCGAGGGTCAGGCCGTCGGCGATCGGCAGCATCACGGCATCCACCCGTACGTCGGCCAGCACATCCTCATTGAACGCCGCGATCGCCCGGTCGTCGGCGCTCTGCGGTGCCACCACCCGACCGTTACGCAGCACGTTGTCCACGGCAATCACACCACCCGGCCGCATCCGAGGCACCAACTCGGCCCAGTAGACCGGGTAGCCGGTCTTGTCGGCGTCGATGAAGGCGAAGTCCAGGTGCCGGTCGTGCGGCAGTTCGCGCAGCGTGTCACCGGCCGGTCCGATCCGCAGGTCGATCCGGTCGTCGACACCGGCCCGCGCCCAGTACCGGCGGGCCACGCTTGTGTACTCCTCCGAGATGTCGAAGCAGGTCAACCGTCCACCCTCGGCCAGCCCACGGGCGATCGCCAGCGACGACAGCCCGGTGAAGGTGCCCACCTCCACCGCCTGTCGGGCACCGATCAGCCGGGTCAGGAACGTCAGGAATGCGGCCTGTTCCGGCGCGACCTGCATCGACGCGTGCTCGGGAAGCAGCGCGAGCGTTTCCCGCGCCAGGTCGCTGATGACCTCGTCCGGCGGGGCGCCGTGCGCCACGAGGTACCGGTGCAGGTCGTCGGTGAGTGGAATCGACTTCAGCGTCATCCCCGGAACCTAACCGAGCGGTTCGACGATCTGGTTACCAGGCGCGACCTTCGTCCACAGATCGGTGATCCGCAGATCCAACTCGCCGAGCAGCCTCCGCAGCAGCGGCAGGGAAAGCCCGACGACCGTCCCCGGATCCCCCTCGATCCGCTCCACGAACGGCCCGCCCAGTCCGTCGATCGTGAACGCACCGGCCACCGCCAGCGGCTCGCCGGTCGCGACATAGGTGGCGATCTCGTGGTCGCTGATGTCGGCGAAGTGCACCACGGTGGAGGCCACCGCCTCCGCGCGTCGCCCGGCCGCGATGTCGACGAGACAGTGCCCGCTGTGCAGCACCCCGCTACGCCCACGCATCCGCTCCCACCGTCGGGTCGCGTCGGCCTCGTTGTCGGGCTTGCCGAAGATCTCGCCGTCGAAGGCGAGCACCGAGTCGCAGCCGAGCACAAGGGTGCGCTCGTCGTCCGTGGGACGCAGCCGACCCAGCACGGCCTGCGCCTTGAGCCGGGCCAACTCGAGGCAGAGATCCTCCGCCCGTTCGGTCACCACGAGCGATTCGTCGACTCCACTGACCAGCACGTCCGGCTCGATGCCGGCAGCCTGGAGAGACTTGCGGCGGGCTGGGCTCGCCGACGCGAGCACGAGGCGAAGCGGCAAAGCATCAGACACCCCGCCGACGTTACCGCCTGCCCGCGTACGCCTCACCGCGCACCGCCGCCCGCAGACCTGGGGCCTTCCCCGCGCACCCACGGCCCGGGGGAAACGCAATTCCGATGCGTCAGCGAGTAATCCGAGGTGGCGGATCATCGGAGCGGCGTCGGTGCCGGGCCACCAGTGCCCAAGCGCCGCCCGCCGCCACCAGCACCCCCAGCGTGACCAGACCGCGGACAGTCGCCGCCCGCCCCTCGTCAGCCGGCGGCCCATCAGCCGCCGCTGTGCTAGGACCGGTCGTGTCCGGCGCGTCCGCCGGCACCGACCCGAAACCCCTCGGCGGTACGTCTGCCGTCAGCGCCGCCACCAGATCGATGACCCCGTAGCCGTACTGGTCGTCCCTTCCCGGCGGCCCCTTGTCGATCGCAGTCGCAGTCAGCCGATGCGCCACCTCATCAGCCGGCAGATACGGATACTTGGCCCGGACCAAAGCTGCCGCCCCCGCCACAATCGCCGCCGCCCCAGAAGTCCCCGTACCCTTCGAGTAATGGCCGCCATAGCTTGTGCTGTACAAGTCGACAGCAGGCGCCACTATGGTTATTTCCGGTCCTGTGACTGATATGGGATGGTAATCGCCGTCTCGGCCAATTCCGCCGACGGCAATGACGCCAGGATGCGACGCCGGATAGCCCACCCCTAAATTGCTGGGCTGATTTCCTGCACCCGCGACTACTACGATATCTGCCGCAATGGCATTTCCTAGTGCGCGAATTAGCTCGGGGCTGGAGCCGCCTACACTGGAGATGCTGATGACATCGGCCCCTTTGGCAACTGCGAGATCGATAGCCGCAGCAAGTGCGTCGGGATGGCCTTCCCCGTCGGCTGGTGTACTGAATATCGGCAGGATCTTGGCCTCGGGAGCAACGCCGAGAGCGCCTGCGTTAGGACCTCGGCCGTGAGCCGCAATCAGTCCGGCCATTGCTGTTCCATGGCTGTTTCGATCTTGTCTGCCGTCACCTTCCCCGCCATCGATTACATCGGTGCCGGAGAGTACGTTGTTGTGCAGATCTGGGTGGGTAGAAACTCCCGTGTCAGGCACAGCGACGACGGAACCCCTGCCCTTGTTGAGCTTGTGTACCGCATCGATCTCGAGGAATCGAAGGTGCCACTGATCGCTGCGGATGCGGGCGACGCCAGCTTCTGCGGGTTCTTCTCGGGGCTCAGCAGTTGGTGAGCTAAATGCCTGTAGTATCACAATGGTCGCGAAGAGAGGTAAAGCCGCGTAGAAGGGAGTATGGTTGGTCACCTGTCTAAACCGATGGCTGGTCCGGGATCGATTGGCCCGGTGTCGTCTGGCGGCATAACTACTGGTGCAACCCCCTTGGGGGTAGCCCAAGGGTCATCTGCGTCCCATCTCCGCCTACTCGTCGAGCCGAGGTCTGAGCGTGTTGATGGTCCTGGCCATTCGCCCCTTCCTGTCACGTTTAGGGCTCCGGGTGGGCTGCCGTTGGGTGGAGGAAAAAACGTTCCCCCTACCCCCAGGCCTCTAGCTCCTCCTGGTCTTGAACCCGCTCCTCCAGCGGGGGCCGTTCCCGCTGCCCCGCCACCAATTAACCCACCAAAAGGATTAATTCGGGTGGGGGAGGTATCGCTCGGTGTTGGATAGCCAGCCCTCGTAGCGGGTGATTCGCCTATTAGGCCGCCGGTTGGTATTGGGCGCCCTGATTTGGGGCCCTCAGTCATTGAGGATCGCCGGTCCGAATGGCTCTGATTGCTTCGGCCGTTTTCGGGTGTCGTAAATGGACTGCGGCTCAACGGTGACGCCGGAATATTAGCGGTGGTGGTTGAGTGACTAGACGGCGTGGCGGCCGAACTGTTGATTGGCAAGCTACTGGATTCGGCCGTTGAACCCGGGATTGCCGAACCCAAGATGGGTCCTATGGTTCGGCGGACTTTAGTTTCATCAGATGGCGAACGAATCGAACGTGTAGCATGCGGGGCTGTCGTGGATGCCGGTATTGGAGCAATCCGAGGAATGACGGGGACATGGATGCTCGTCGCATACACGTCAGGATCATTTGCCTGAACGACGGGCCGCGCGGTGGGTGGGGGGTGGCGGAGTTGGGTTTGGGCTTGTTGGAGTTCGGTGCTGAGGCCGTACATGATGTTGCGGGCCTGGGTGTTCAACTGCTCCAGGTCCGAGTCGGTGACCGGTGACTGAATGGCTCGGCTGGCGGCGGCAGCTTTAGGGTCGGCGGCGGTTTGTTCCCAGGATCGCTTCTGTTGCAGCTTGTCGGCGTACTCCTGGTGGATTTTCTCGATTTTGTCTCGGCTGCTGCTGAGGGCCAGGGTCGCGGCGGACAGCGCGGTCTGGTTGGTGGCGGCGGCGTCGTGGGTGCGCTGCACCTGTTCGATCAGCTCGTCGAGCTTGACGAGGTAGGCGTGGGAGGCCGCGTTGGTCTCGGGCGGCCAGGCCTGGGCCAAGCGTTCGCGGTACGTTCTCAGCCGGCCGAGATGCTGACCGGACAGCTCGGCGATTTTTCGCCAGCCGGCGACGTGACGCCAGTGGTTGTCGGTGTGGTGGCCCTGGAGGCAGGCCCACATGTCGGCCACGTTCATCAGATGCCACTCCGTCAGGCCGCCGCTGCGGCCGACGCCCGGTTCCCTCATGGCACCACCACCGGGCCGGTGTTGTCGGTGCCGGTCGGGTCGACGAGCGGTGGCGAGGCCACGGCCGAGGTTGGCGGCGGGCCCGGCTGCCCGAGCGTCTCGCTGACGGGTGGCGCGGCGTGCCGCTCCTCGAATGCTCGGTGGACGTCGGCGACGCGGGCGGCGGCGAAAGCGTCCGTGTCGGCGTACTGATCGGCCACGAGCTTCGCGGCCGCCGCGAGGTGGCCGGTGGCGTCACCGACGCCCCAGACGGCGTTGGTCGTCGCCTGCTGCGTCTCCCAGTGGGTACGCATGAAGAGCACCAGCTCGACGAACGCGTCGGCCGGGTTGGGCACGGCGGTGAGCATGTCGTCGGCGATGTACCGCAGGTGCGGTGCATAACTGCTCTCCACCTCGGCGCGGAGCTGCTCGGCGAAGTCGCGTAGCTGCCGGATGTCGGCCTCGACGCCCCCGGAACCACTCAGCCAGGACGCGTGTCGATCCTCCTCAGGGATCATCGGCCCTCCCAATCTGTCACGGGCTCGCTCCCCTGAGTGAGGTTAGACGGTGAACGCCCCCTCCGGCAGCCCTGACCGGGCCCGACAGAGCTGCCGGGAACCAGACGGGGTCAGCGAGGGAGGCCGGCGGTGCGCCAGTTGCCGGCACCGGGCGTCAGCCCCGCACCCGTCGGACGGCCGCTGCGCGCCCAGACCGACGCCGGGGCCGGCGCGGACCGGGCCGTGGGGCGCGACCGGACGGCGATCACGCCCACCAACGCGGCCAGTTCCTCGGCGGTCGGCACGCCGCGCACCACCCGGAACAACGGCTCTTCGACAGACATGACCTCAGGGTACGCGGGCCGGAGGCCGACCTTCGTCGGACAGTGGCGTGCCGGCGGTGTGACCGTCTGCGCTGCCGGGTACCGTCTCAGCGATGTCAGAAGCTGCCCCCCAACTCGTCGCCGACCGGTACCGGCTGCTCTCGCCGCTCGGTCAGGGCGGCATGGGTCGGGTATGGAAGGCGCGCGACGAGGTGCTGCACCGCGACGTCGCCATCAAGGAGCTGGTTCCGCCGCCGGGCCTGACCAGCGACGAACGTCGCGAGATGCGCGAGCGGTCGCTCCGCGAGGCGCGTGCCATCGCCCGGCTCAACAACATCAACGTGGTACGCATCTTCGACGTGCTCCGCACCGACGGCGATCCGTGGATCGTCATGGAGTACGTGGCGTCCAAGTCGTTGCAGGACACCATCGCCGAGGACGGCCCGGTGTCACCGGCGCGTGCCGTGGAGATCGGTCTGGGCGTGCTGAACGCGTTGAAGGCCGCGCACAAGGCCGGCATCATGCACCGCGACGTCAAGCCCGGCAACGTGTTGCTCGGCACCGACGGCCGGGTGGTGCTCACCGACTTCGGGCTGGCCACGATCCCCGGTGACCCGAACGTCACCCGGACCGGCATGGTGCTCGGCTCGCCCGCGTACATCGCGCCGGAGCGGGCCCGCGACGGCACCTTCGGCCCGGAGGCCGACCTGTGGTCGCTCGGTGCCACCCTGTACGCCGCCGTCGAGGGCAAGTCTCCGTTCGCGCGCCCGTCCGCGATCAGCACTCTGGCCGCGCTGGCCACCGAGCCGGTGCCGCCGGCCCGCAACGCCGGCCCGCTCAAGCAGGTGCTCGCCGGGCTGCTGCGCAAGGACCCAGAGGAGCGGATCACCGCCGAGTCGGCCGAACGCATGCTGCGCCGGGCCGGTGGGCGCCGGGCCCGGGGCATCTCACTACTCGACGGCGTACGCCGACCCGGGCCGAACGGACCGCGCGAGCCACGCCCGCCGCTGGTGCCGGCGCCGCGTCCCTCCGGCGAGCGGCCGTCCACTCCGGTCACCCCGCCCGCACCGCGTACGCCACCCACCTCAGGGCTGCTGGCCGGTGGTGCGGAAGCCGCTGGTTCCACAGCGGACCGTGCGACAGGTGACCAGCCCGGCGCGGACGCCGACCCGACGACGAAGGTCGACGATTCGGCCGGCCGCGCCGACGCCGCTTCGACGACACGGGTCGCCGGCCCGGAGAGCGGCGCCACTGCCGACCCGACGGCCAAGCTTTCGCCGAGCAGGCCATCGGAAGTCGGGCTGACCGACGCCGGTCCGGACGACTCGGAGCACCGGCAGCCTCGGACCGACTCGCCCGCGGGCGACCGGGACATCGCCCTGGCCGCCGCTGCCGGCACCGCGTCGACCGCCGCAGCGGCAGCCGGTGGGCCGGAGGGTGGTACCGCTCCGGTCGTCGCTGGCGCGGTCGGAGCGCCGGGAGACGGCACCGGCGACGGCAGCCCGCGCCGCCCGACGAGCAGGACGGATCGGATGCCGCCACCGGCGACCGGACCGGCTCTGACCCGGCGGATCCGACGAGTGCCGGGGCCGACGCGGCGCCGGACGAGACCAACAACGGTGCGACGGCCGGCGAGGCGCACCCGGACGACGCCGTGTCGGACGCCGACGCTTCGGAAAGTGCGGCGACCGCAGGCGAGGCAACCTCCGACGGCGACCGGTGCGCACGGCGGGGCCGCGACGGACACGGCCCGAACGGGCGGTGCGGTCACGGATCGCGGTCCGCAGCCCGGAGCGGCGGTCCGGTCGAGCGGCACGCCGGACGGGGCGAGCGGTGACCGGCCGGTGAGCGGCCGCACCCGGGTGGATCAGCCGGCAGGAAACGGCAGCCGGCGTACGCCGCAGCCGACCTCGGTCATGCCGGCGGCCCCGGTTAGCCCGGCCCCGACGCGCGGCAACGTCTTCAAGGCCGGGCAGTTCCGTTCGAGCGGACCCGGCGGGCGGTGCTCGTCGGTGCCGTGGTGGCGCTGCTGCTGCTCGGCGTGGTGGTGGCGGTACCGCTGCTCAACGGTGGCGACGAGGACGGCGGGACTCCGCCCGCCGCGAACGGCACCAGCAGCGCGCCGGCCCCAGCGAGCTCGGAACCGGCCGCCCCACCGCCGAGTGACCCGCCGGCCAGCCCGTCGGCGTCGCCCAGCCCGTCGGCCTCGCCCAGCGCCTCGGAATCGGCCGGTGGCCTGCCGGAGGGGTGGACGCTGCGGACCGACCCGGTGGGCTTCAAGGTGCCGATCCCCGACGGCTGGCGACGCAGCACCAGCGGCACTTCGGTTATCTACCAAGAGCCGGACGGGGTACGGGAACTGCTCATCGACCGCACCGACACGCCGAAGCGGGACGCCGAAGCCGACTGGCGATCGCAGGAGCCGAACCGGAAGAACCTGGTCCGCGACTACAAGTACATCGACATCTCCTCGTTCGAGTGCAAGTGGCGGACCTGCGCCGACTGGGACTGGCTGGAGACCCGCGACGGCACCCGGATAAGGGTCCGTAACCGGGCCTTCGTCACCGCCAGCAACCGGGGCTTCGCGCTGCGCTGGGAGGTCGCGAACCGCGACTGGGACGAGGAGTTGGCGAACTTCGAGATGATCTTCCGCGAATTCGTGCCGGACCGGCAGGACTGATCGACAGGCATGGCCCTCCGCCGTTCGGGGTATCTGATCTCCGACGACGGAAGGGAGGCCCGAGATGGGTTACCGAGGAAGGGATGCCCGGCCCCGGCTGGCACTGTGGACGGCCGTGGTGCTGGGCAACGTCGTGCTGCTGGTCGCCACGGTCGGAGTCGCGGTGCTGGCGACCATGCTGAGTCTGGTGACACTCGCCGGAGCCGCGTTCGCCGGCTGGCACCTCACCCGCCGGGGCAGCGTGTCCCGTGGCGCGGGAATGAGCGTGCCGGTCGCGATGACCGCGCGGCGGCGGGCCTGAGATTTCCCGCCGACACCAGGCGCGACGACAGCGGTCCGGGTGCGGCGCGACGGCAGGCTGACGTCCGCTCCGAGCGAAGGACGTCGGCCCGCCGTCGCGGCGTACGTCAGGTGTTGTTGGCCAGCGCGATCAGCCGGCTGCGGTCGCCGTTCCAGTAGTTGCGGTCGACGCCGCCGCTGATGCCGGGGACGCTGCCGGAGTCGGTGTACTGCCAGAAGCTCCAGAACGGCGCGCCGGCCGGCAGCGCCCCGACGGAGGACGACCAGCGGGCCACCCACAGCGGGTGGTTGTTCCACGGTCCGCTCCAGGAGCCGGTGCACTGGTTCCAGAAGCTGGTGGTGGTGTAGATGACCGCGTACCGGCCGGTGCGGGACCGGTAGGTGTTGAGGAAGTCCTGCACCCAGTTACGCATGCCGGTGGTGCTCAGGCCGTAGCAGTAGCCGCCGCTGTACGGGTTCGCCTCCAGGTCCAGCGCGGCCGGCAGGGTGCGGCTGTCCGCGGACCAGGCACCGCCGTTGGAGGCCAGGAAGTTCGCCTGGACCGCGCCGGAGGAGATGTTGGGCCGGGCGAAGTGGTACGCGCCGCGGATCACTCCCGCGTAGTACGCGTTCACGTAGTTGGTGTTGAAGTTCGGGTCGCGGTAGCTCGTACCCTCGGTGGCCTTGATGAAGGCGAACTGGATGCCGGAGTTGCGGACGCTCGTCCAGTTGGTGGTGCCCTGGTAGCGCGAGACGTCGATGCCCGGCACGGTGGCGGCGGCGGCCGGGGTCGCGGTGGCGACCAGCCCGGCGGCGGCGGTGGCGAGTACGGCGAGTGCGGCGGCGGTCAGCCGGCGCAGTGATCTGGTCCGACCCATGGCGTCCTCCTGAGACGACTGTCGATAGACAGACATCTTTGGAGGTGGTCGTCGGCCAGGGCAAGAGGGATCAAGACAACTTTCGATGTACCGGTTGTGGTGGCGACCCACCTGGCGATCAACGCAGCGTGGCCGGATCGATCCGCCAGCGGAACGGCCCGGGACCGACACCGGAACGCTCACCTGGCTCGGCGCTGGCGGCGGAACGTGAGCGGTAGGCTGCCGCCTCATGGTGTCGATCGAGGGCATGGCCGACTTCTGGGAACGCCTCTTCGGCGCGCAGCCTGATCCGCCTCCGCTGCTGGTGGTGCTCACCGGGCTGGTCGCGCTCCTCGTCGTCGTCACCCGGCTGCCGTGGCGGATCGCCCGCAACGCGATCACGATCGCCCACGAGGGTGGTCACGCGCTGGTCGCCGTACTCACCGGGCGCAAGCTGCACGGCATCCGACTGCACTCGGACACCTCCGGCCTGACGCTGTCCGCCGGCCGCCCCACCGGCCCGGGCATGGTGCTCACCCTGCTCGCCGGCTACCTGGCCCCGCCCCTGGTGGGCCTGGGTGGGGCGTGGCTGCTCGCCGGCAACCGGATCACCCTGCTGCTGTGGATCGCGGTGCTCCTGCTGCTGGCCATGCTGGTGATGATCCGCAACCTCTACGGCGCGCTGACACTGGTGATCGTCGGGGGTGCGGTGCTCGCCGTCTCCTGGTACGCCAGCCCGCAGGTCCAGGCCGCCTTCGCGTGGACCGGCGTGTGGTTTCTGCTGCTCGGTGGCGTACGCCCGGTGGTGGAGTTGCAGCGGCTGCGGGCCCGGCGCGGCATGCCGGCCTCCGACGCGGACCAGCTGGCCGGGATCACCCCGCTGCCGGCGTTCTTCTGGGTGGTCCTCTTCGGCCTGGTCAACCTCACCGTGCTGGTGACCGGCGGCCTGATGCTGGCCGGTCCGCTGCTCGCCGAGGCCGGCCTCACCTGATTCCGTCGGTCGGCCGGCAACCCGCACCACCCTCCGGTGCGTGTGCTCTGTCAGGTACGGGGAGGTGCGGGTGGCCGACGTCGAGGGGTTCGACGAGTTCTACCGGGGCAGCCGGCAACGGCTGCTCGGGTACGTCTACGTGCTGACCGGCGACCTCACCGAGGCGCAGGACGCCGTGCAGGAGGCCTTCATCCGGGCCTGGCAGCGCTGGTCCAGCGTGGGCGGTTACGACGACCCGGAGGCGTGGGTACGCGTGGTGGCGGCCCGGATCGCGGTCAGCCGCTGGCGCAGTCTGCGTAGCCGGGCCCGGGCCTACCTGCGACACGGCGCGGTCGACAGCGTGCCGGAACCGACCACCGACACCGTCGAGGTGGTCGCCGCCCTGCGCCAACTCCCCGAGGAACAGCGCGTCGCGATCGCGCTGTACTACCTGGTGGGCCTGCCCGTCGCCGATGTCGCCCGGGAGACCGGCGCGCCGGTCGGCACGGTCAAGGCCCGACTTTCTCGGGGACGTGCCGCACTGGCCGGGCTGTTGGTCGTGTCAGATCTGGAGGAGGCGACCGATGCGATCTGACGACGACATCGGCCTGGTGGAACGGGTGCAACAGGAGCTGCGGGCCGTCCGCTGGCTGGACACCGCCGAGGTGCGCGCAGTGGCGCGGCGACGCAGCCGGTTCAGGGCAGCGGCGGTGACCGTCGGCGTCGTCGTGCTGTCCATCCCGCTGGTGACCGCCGTCGCACTGCCGTCCCGGCCGCCGACGGTGCCGGGGGAGACAGGTGCGATCAGCCGGGCGGAGATTCCGTTCGAGGCACTGTTGCAACCCGAGGATCTGCGGGTGGAGGTCGACGCCCCGATCGTCAATGCGGGCCTGGCCGAGCCGATCGTGGTCGATCCTGAGCTGGCGAGGTGCCTACAGGCGAAGGGGGTGTCTCCGGCCTGGGAGATGTCTCGTTACTCCCGTTCTCAGTCCATGCGTCGTCCGCAGGATGTCCGGATCGAGGACGGGATGGCGTTGGGAAGCGGCATCTCGATCGTGCTATCCCAGGACGTGTACCGCATCACTCCGCAGGTGGCGCAAACCCTCTTCGCCAGCCTCGATCGGCGGATCGGAAACTGTCTGAGCTGGGAGAGCGTCGTGGTCGGTGCGATCGACGACATGGCGGAGTGGGTCGAGTTCCACGCGGTGCAGCACTGGGAGGTGGTGGATCGGCAGTTCGCCGGCGACGAGTCGGTGCTGATCCGCCACCGGGTCGGTGAGACGCGTCGAGGCGACGCCGACGGTGAGGTGCTCGCCGGACCGACGCCGCCGGACATCATCGCCGTGGTGCGGGTCGGTGACCTGGTCACGGTCGTCGACGTCGAGGCCGGTGAGAGCGAGTCCGAGCTGCGTCGGCTGGCGGTGCTCGCCGCCGGGCGGATGTGCGCCGCCACCAATCCCCCGTGCTGACCCGCCCCTCCCGACGCGCCGACGCTCGGGAGGGGCACGCTCGTGACAGCTACAGCGGGATGTTGCCGTGCTTCTTGGGCGGCAGCGTCTCCCGCTTGGTACGCAGCACCCGCAGCGCCCGGACGATCTGGGTACGGGTCTCGTGCGGCGGGATCACCGCGTCGACGTACCCGCGCTCGGCGGCCACGTACGGGTTGGCCAGGGTGTCCTCGTACTCGGCGATCCGCTCGGCGCGGACCGCGGCCGGGTCCTCGGCGGTGGCCAGTTCCTGCCGGTAGAGGATGTTCACCGCGCCCTGCGCGCCCATCACCGCGATCTGGGCGGTCGGCCAGGCGAAGTTGAGGTCGGCCCCCAGGTGCTTGGAGCCCATCACGTCGTACGCCCCGCCGTACGCCTTCCGGGTGATGACGGTGACCTTCGGGACGGTGGCCTCGGCGTACGCGTAGATGAGCTTCGCGCCCCGGCGGATGATGCCGTCCCACTCCTGGCCGGTGCCGGGCAGGAACCCGGGCACGTCCACGAAGGTGAGCACCGGAATGTTGAAGGCGTCGCAGGTGCGGACGAAGCGGGCCGCCTTCTCGCTGGCCGCGATGTCCAGCGTGCCGGCGAAGTGCATCGGCTGGTTGGCCACCACGCCCACCGGCCGGCCCTCGACCCGACCGAAGCCGACCACCATGTTCTGCGCGTAGAGCGGCTGGACCTCCAGGAACTCCCCGTCGTCGAGCACGTGCTCGATCACCCGGTGCATGTCGTACGGCTGGTTGGCCGAGTCGGGGATCAGCGTGTCCAGTTCCCGGTCCGCGTCGCTGATCTCCAGGTCGGCCGGTGCGTCGAAGACCGGCGGCTCGTCCAGGTTGTTCGAGGGCAGGTGGGACAGCAGCGCCTTGACGTAGTCGATCGCGTCGGCCTCGTCGGTGGCGAGGTAGTGCGCGTTGCCGCTGCGGCTGTTGTGGGTGCGGGCGCCGCCCAGCTCCTCCATGCCGACGTCCTCGCCGGTGACGGTCTTGATGACGTCCGGACCGGTGATGAACATGTGCGAGGTCTGGTCGACCATGACGGTGAAGTCGGTGACCGCGGGGGAGTAGACGGCGCCGCCGGCGCACGGGCCCATGATGAGCGAGATCTGCGGGATGACACCGCTGGCGCGGACGTTGCGGAAGAAGATCTCGCCGTAGAGGCCGAGTGAGGCCACGCCCTCCTGGATCCGGGCGCCACCGGAGTCGTTGATGCCGATGACCGGGCAGCCGATCTTCATGGCCAGGTCCATCACCTTGACGATCTTCTCGCCGAAGACCTCGCCGAGCGAGCCGCCGAAGACCGTGAAGTCCTGGGCGAAGACGCAGACCTGCCGGCCGTCGACGGTGCCGTAGCCGGTGATCACGCCGTCGCCGTACGGGCGGGTCCGGTCCAGCCCGAAGTTGGTGGACCGGTGCCGGGCGAACTCGTCCAGCTCGACGAACGACCCCTCGTCGAGCAGCATCTCGATGCGCTCCCGGGCGGTCTTCTTGCCGCGCGCGTGCTGCTTCTCCACGGCGCGGGCCGACCCGGCGTGCACCGCCTCGTCGACCCGTCTGGCCAGGTCCGCCAGCTTGCCCGCGGTGCTGTGGATGTTGGTCCCGGTCTCGGTAGTCACCCTGGGAATATAACGATGGTTCAGGTCGCCGCCGCTGTGCACTACGCCTCACCGGGCTACCCGTAGGCTGGTTGTGTGCCGGGTTCTCCGTACACCGATCTGGATCGTCCGCCGCTGTCGGCGGCCCGGCTGCGTCGGGCGCTGGTCGCGCCGTACGGGCCGTGGTCCCGGCTGGAGTTGCGGACGGAGACCGGGTCCACGAACGCCGACGTCGCCGAGGCGGCCCGGGCGGGGAGCCGGAGGGCCTGGTCGTGGTGGCCGAGCGGCAGACCGCCGGCCGGGGCAGGCGCGGGCGGGTGTGGCAGTCGCCGCCACGCGCCGGCATCGCCACCAGCGTGCTGCTGCGGCCCGGCGAGGCCGTGCCGGCCCGCGGCTGGTCGCCGGCGCCACCTTCGGGGTACGGGTGGCTGCCGCTGCTGGCCGGCGTGGCGCTGGTCGAGGCGGTGACGCTGCTGGCCGAGTTGGACGCCACCCTGAAGTGGCCGAACGACCTGCTCGTCGGGGGTGCCAAGTGCGCCGGGATTCTCGCCGAGGGGGTGCCCGGGCCGGGGCTGAGCGACCCGCCGGCGGTCGTTGTCGGTATCGGGCTGAACGTGACGCTGCGCGCCGACGAACTGCCGGAGCTTCCGACCGGTCTGCCGGCCACCTCGCTGCAACTGGCCGGCGCGTCGGCCACCGACCGGGATCCGCTGTTGCGGGCCCTGCTCCGCTCGGTCGCCGACTGGTACGCGCGGTGGCGTGCGGCTGGCGGCGATGCGGCGGCCAGCGGTCTGCGCGAGGCGTACCTGGCGGCGTGCGGCACCATCGGCCGCGAGGTCCGGGCACTGCTCCCCGACGGCACCACCCTGACCGGCACCGCCACCGGAGTCGACCCCGACGGCCAACTCCTCCTCACCACCCCCACCGGCCAGCGCCCCCTGGCCGCCGCCGACCTCCACCACCTCCGCTGACCGCTGACCGCCCCTATTTGTTGATCATGAAGTTGTTGTCGAGTGGATCGCGTCTGAGTGACAACAACTTCATGATCGGTGCGATGGGGCGGGAGTGATGAGCCGCGTGGCGGATGGGGGTGGTGGTCGCAGGGGGTTACGGTCTGGGCGTCCGTTTCGGCGAGGAGGGTTCCGTGGCGTTTCCCGAGGACGTGCTCAGTGAGGATGAGCACGTCGTGCTGCACCTGCATCCGCACTGGAAGGCGCTGATCCGACCGGTGGCGGTGCTGGTGCTCGCCGTCGCGGCGGTGGTGGTCGGCGTGTTGTTCCTGCCCTCGGGCGGTGGCGGTTCCGTGGCGCTCGCGGTGATCGGCGGGCTGGCCCTGCTGGCCGTGCTGGTGTTGGCGGTGTGGCCGTACGTCTCCTGGCGCAGCACCCACTACCTCTTCACCAGCGAACGGGTTGTGCTGCAGCACGGCGTCTTCTCCCGCGATCGCCGGGACATTCCGCTCAGCCGGGTCAACGACCACTCGATGAGTCAGCAGTTCGCCGGCCGGTTGCTGGGTTACGGAACCCTGACCATCGAGTCGGCCGGTGAGCGAGGACAGTCCGTGCTGCACGACGTGCCGAGGGTCGACCGGGTTCAGACGAAGCTGTACGAGCTCGTGGAGGCATTCGACGACCGGCACTCGCTCGGTGACGGCGAACTGCGCGAGATTCTCGGCGAGCGCGACACGGCCGCCGGGGCGTAACCTCCCGAATCCGGCGCGACCGCCCCGCGCAGCGACAGGTCAGCGCCGGCGAGGGCGACGGGGAGCCGGGGCGGGCTGCAACTGGGCGGCCAGCTCGGCCTCCAGCTCGGCGTCCAACTCCGCCGCCAGCCGGGCCTCGTCGGGCAGCGACGCGGACCTCGGCTGGAGTGGCCGGGGGGTCACGCCGGGTCGGGCGGCCGGCGGCTGCTCCTCCTCCAGCTCCGTCACCGACTCCGCGAGTTCGGCCACCGGGTCCATTCCGGCCATGGTGTCCCACTCGTCGCGGGGCAGGCCGTGCCACCGCTGCGTCGCCTCGGCCGGCGCGGCGGGCTGGAAGACGAACGTCCGGTACGACCAGAAGCGGAACAGCGTCGCGAGCACCACACCGCCGGTCTTCGCGATGTTCAGCGCCAGCAGCCCGGTCACGCCCAGTCCGTACTTGGCGGCGGCGAGTACGCCGAGTTCGATCAGCAGCCCCGCGCCGTTGAAAAGGAAGAACAGGGCATATTCGCGCTGCATCGCAGATTTCGGACGATCACGGTACGTCCAGTGCCGATTCATCAGATATGACGTGATGGTGGCCATGATGGTGGCGACGACGGTCGCCTTCAGTTGACCGTCGACGAAGACCGTGAGTGCGAGCGCATTGAACACGGCGTAATTGATGACCGTGTTGATGCCACCGACCAGGCCGAATTTGAGTGCCTCGTGGATGAACTTCTGCCAGCGCTCAGGCAGCAGACGGACGAGAGGCATGCGCAACACCTTAGGGCAGTGGGTCGGGGTCGGCTGGCTCCGACCGAACGAGTGGGCGGCAGGTCACGCCCGGCGGTCCTGGTTCGCTTCCGCGACGGGTGGCGTTCCCGCTTCGACGAAGACGAACCGTCGGTACGACCAGAATCGGAACAGCGTGCCGAACCCGGTGCCCACGATGAAGCTGGCCACGTTGTCGGCCACCCGGGTCTGGAAGACGGACGGCCAGATGCTGCCGAGCCCGTAGTGGCTGATCGCGAGGCAGGCGACCGCGATGCCCAGGCCCACCGCGTTGAAGAAGAAGAACAGCGCGTACTCCCGGGCCGGGTGGGAGCGCTTACGGTGCCGCCAGGTCCAGAACCGGTTGCCCAGGAAGGCGAAGGTCGCGGCGATGACCGTCGCGATCGTCTTCGCGGTGATCTGCTCCACGCCCTGCGGGCCGATCAGGTAGTTGAACAGTGCGAAGTCGATGAGGAAGGCGATCCCGCCGACGGTTGCGAACTTGCTCATCTCCCGGACGAGGTGACCGAAACGGTCGATCAGGGAGTGAACCAGACCCGAGCGGGTCTGCCGGGAGCCTGGCTCCCCGGTCATCGTGGCGGCCACCGTGCGAGCGTACCGGTTGGCGACCCCGGGAGCGGGTAGCAACCGGCACCGGGGTGCGGCGGTGCCGCGGCACGGACGGGCACGAACGGAGCGTAACCGCATCCGTGCGATCGGGTGTTGTTCACCGCTTCGGTACGCCCGGTCGAAAAACGCCGGTGTGGGTGCCGTCAGCAGGAGGTCCACCGAAGGATTTGCGTGAAACTGCGCGTGAAAGCGGGTAAAGGCTCGTGATGCCGCAGCGTGACCGCACCTTGTGCAGTTCTTCACAACCAGTCCCACTGACTGGAGAGGTCCCTCGGTTTACGCTGAGGCCAATCCCAGGTTTCCACGAAGGCGACGCGCATCGCGGCGCCGAGACTCGTGCACTCCATAGACCGGTCAGCGTCGACCACAAGGAGATGTGTCATGGTTGCTCCGGCCACCGTTCGGGGTATCGATCAGGCCCCTACGTCCCACCCGAAACTCCTCGCCTGGGTCCGTGAGGTCGCTGAACTGACCACCCCTGACCAGGTCGTCTGGGTGGACGGGTCCGACCAGGAATGGCGTCGCCTCACCGATGAGCTGGTCGAAGCCGGCACGCTCATCCGGCTGAACCCCGACAAGAAGCCCAACTCCTTCTACGCGCGTACCGACCCGACGGACGTCGCCCGGGTCGAGGAGCGCACCTTCATCTGTTCCGTGGACGAAGCGGACGCCGGGCCCACCAACAACTGGATGGCGCCGGCCGAGATGAAGCGGACCATGACGGAGCTCTACCGCGGCTCGATGCGCGGCCGGACGATGTACGTCATCCCGTTCTGCATGGGACCGGTCGAGGCCGAGAGCCCGATGTTCGGCGTCGAGATCACCGACAGCCCGTACGTGGTCGCCTCGATGCGGATCATGACCCGGATGGGCGCCTCCGTCCTGCAGGCCATGGGCGACGACGCCGACTTCGTGCACGCCCTGCACTCGATCGGCGCACCGCTGGCCCCCGGTCAGCAGGACGTGGCCTGGCCGTGCAACGACACCAAGTACATCTCCCACTTCCCGGAGACCCGCGAGATCTGGTCCTTCGGCTCCGGGTACGGCGGCAACTCGCTGCTCGGCAAGAAGTGCTACTCGCTGCGTATCGCCAGCGTGATGGGCCGTGACGAGGGCTGGCTCGCCGAGCACATGCTGATCCTGAAGATCACCTCGCCGGAGGGTCGGGTCTACCACATCGCCGGTGCCTTCCCGTCGGCCTGCGGCAAGACCAACCTGGCCATGCTGGAGCCGACCATCCCGGGTTGGAAGGTCGAGACGATCGGTGACGACATCGCCTGGATGCGGTTCGGCCCGGACGGCCGGCTCTACGCGATCAACCCGGAGTACGGCCTGTTCGGCGTCGCACCGGGCACCGACTGGAAGACCAACGCCAACGCCATGCGGACGTTGGACCGGGGCAACTCCATCTTCACGAACGTCGCCCTCACCGACGACGGTGACATCTGGTGGGAAGGCATGGGTGAACCGCCGGCCCACCTGATCGACTGGAAGGGCAACGACTGGACGCCGGAGAGCGAGAACCTCTCCTCGCACGCGAACAGTCGGTTCTGCACCCCGATCACCCAGTGCCCGATCCTGGCTGAGGACTACTACGACCCCAACGGCGTACCGATCGACGCGATCCTGTTCGGTGGCCGCCGTCGTGACACCGTGCCGCTGGTCACCGAGGCCCGGGACTGGGTGCACGGCGTCTACATGGGCGCCACGCTCTCCTCGGAGACCACCGCCGCCGCCTCCGGTGCGGTCGGTGTGGTCCGTCGCGACCCGATGGCGATGCTGCCGTTCATCGGCTACCACGGCGGCGACTACTTCCGGCACTGGATCGAGATGGGCAAGGGCGCCGACGGCGACGAGTCGAAGCTGCCCAAGGTCTACTACGTCAACTGGTTCCGCAAGGACCCTGAGGGCGGGTTCCTCTGGCCGGGCTTCGGCGAGAACTCGCGGGTGCTCAAGTGGATCGTCGAGCGGATCGAGGGCCGGGCGGACGCCGTGGAGACCCCGATCGGCATGGTGCCGACCCTGGACTCGCTTGACGTCGAGGGGCTGGACATGACGCCGGAGGACGTCCGCATCGCGCTGAAGGTGGACCCGGACGAGTGGCGCGACGAACTGCCGCTGGTCACCGAGTGGTTCGAGAAGTTCGGCGACAAGCTGCCCGGTGTCCTCTGGGCCGAGCTGGACGCACTGCGGGCTCGGCTCGACGCGGAGCAACCGCAGCGAGGGGTGTGATCGACGACGGATCCGGGCATCATCGGATCCCATGAGGACGGCCGCCGAGACCGAGGTCCGGCGGCCGTCCGCCGTCCGGGCCCTGACCGCACTGCTGGCCGTGACGGCCGCGGCCACCGTCGTGGTCGAGGTGCTCAACTGGTGGTACGCGCCGGAGCAGGGCTTCGGGCTCGCCGTACGCACCGGCTGGGCGATGCTGCGCTCGTTCGGCTTCCTGCTGCTCATCGGGCACGTGCGGCGCGGCCGGACGGTGGCCCGCCCGTTCGGCCTGATCCTCGCCGTCACCACGGTCTTCGCGGTCGGCCGGCTGATCGTGCCCCGCCAGGGCGTGCCGCCGCTGCCCGGCCTGCTCGGCTTCGCCCTGCTCACCACGCTCTGCGCGACAGTGGTCTGGTTGCTGTACCGGTCGCCGACGCTCGCCGGGCACCTGGTGCGGCACCGGTCCCGACTGGTGATCGACCGCTCCGGCATCTCCTGGCGGGAAACGCCACCGCGCCGGCCTGAGGCGAGCGCCTGGCTGTTGACCGCCCGGGTGGCGGCGTTCACCTACAGCCCGCTGATGCTGGTGCCGGCCCTGGTCGCCACCGCCGCGATCCTGGACGGCCAACTGCTCGCCGTGCCCGCCGTGCTGCTCTGGCTGGCAGCCGGTATCGCGACCAGCTACCTGGTGCTGTTCTGCACGGCGTTCCTGCTGCGCGGTCGACACTGGGCGGGCACCCTGCTCGTCGTCGTCACGGTCGCCGTGCTCGCCGTCGACCTTCCGCTGTGCTGGTGGCTGCTCGGGGTCGACGGCCTGATCCGCGACGGCGCGCCGCTGGTCGTCGCCGCCGCCCTCACCGTCTACGGGATCCACCGCGCCACCCACCCCACCCCCACCCCACCCTGACCCCCACCCGGCCCGCCCGAGCGGACAACATCGCCGATGTTGCTGTCTCGGGCGCCCGTGAGGGGACAACATCGCTGATGTTGCTCCTTCCTGTTCCCCCGGCGGCGAGTTGTCCGGATCTTGACGTGCGGCCGGACGACAATTCGGAGCCGGGCTCCTTGCTCTGCTTCAACGGGCGCACTGGATCCGGGACGATCGCAGTGCGTGGGGTGAAGCAGAGCAAAGGCGGCAGAGCAGAGAGTGCCGCGCAGTCGAGGCGGGGCAGCGGGGCAGGGGACAGCGGGACAGCGGGATGCTTTGCAGCGGGGAGGGGCTGTGCGCGACGAGTTCGACGTGGTGGTGGTCGGGGCGGGGCCGGCGGGGGCGGCTGCCGCGCTGGCGGCCCGCCGGGCGGGTGCCGAGGTCCTGCTGTTGGACCGGGCCGAGTTTCCCCGGGACAAGGCCTGCGGAGACGGTATCGCCGCGCACGCGCTTGACGTTCTCGCCGAACTGGGTGTGCGCGACGCGGTGGACGGGTTCGCGCCGGTGCCGGCCCTGCGGCTGGTGGCACCGGACGGCGGTGCCGTGGCGCGGGCGTTGCCCAGGCCCGCGTACACCGTGCCGCGGCAGGTGTTCGATGCCCGGCTGGTGGCGGCGGCGGTCCTGGGCGGCGTGCCGCTGAGCCGGCGGGCGGTGCGCCGGGTCGAGGTGCGCGCCGACCGGGTCGTGCTGGACGGGGAGATCTCCGCCGGGGTCGTGGTGGGTGCCGACGGCGCCGGGTCCGTCGTGCGCCGGGCACTCGGCGAGCCGACGAATCCGGACCGTCACCTGGCGCTGGCCATCCGGGGGTACGCCCCCGCGCCGCCCGGTCCGCCCGCGCAGCTCATCGTCACCTCGGCCGCCCGCTGGCCGGCGTACGCCTGGTCGTTTCCGATCGGTGACGGCCGGGCGAACGTCGGGTACGGGGAGGTGCTGCGGGGCGAGTCGCTGACCCGCGGGCACCTGCTCGACCGGCTCGCCGCGCTGCTGCCGGGCACCGACCCGGCGACGGTCGGCTCGCTGCGCGCCCATCACCTGCCCCTGTCCACGTTCCGCCCGGCGCCGGGGCGGGGCCGGGTGCTTCTCGCCGGCGACGCGTTCTCGCTGATCAACCCGCTGACCGGTGAGGGGATCTTCTACGCGTTGCGCTCCGGCGCGCTGGCCGGGTACGCCGCTGTCGGGGCTCCCGAGCAGGCCGCGCGGCGGTACGCGACCGCCCTGCGGCGCCGGCTCGGCACCCATCTGCGGCACAGTTCGGCGGCGGCCTGGCTGGCCCGGCGACGCCGGGTGGTGGACGCGGCGGTGCGGGCGGCCGGTCGGGACGCGCGGGTCTTCGGCAGGGTGACCGAGCTGGGGCTGGGCGACGGGCTGCTGGACGGCCGGACGCTCGGCCTGATCGCCCTCGGCCTGTCGGTGCGGCATCGGCCACCGGCACACTGATCCGTACGGCGGCTCGCTACCCTGCTAGGTGATGAGTCTGCGGAAACTTCTCTACTCCGTCTACGAGCGGCGGCTCACGGCCAAGCTCGCGGGTCGGCCGGTGCCCCGCCACGTGGGTGTGATGTGTGACGGCAACCGCAGATGGGCCCGGGAGATGGGCTTCGTGGATCCGAACGACGGGCACCGGATGGGTGCCGAGCGGATAAAGGAGCTGCTGCGTTGGTGTGACGCCGCGGGCGTGGGACACGTGACCCTGTGGCTGCTCTCCACCGACAACCTGTCCCGCCCGTCGGCCGAGCTGGATCCGCTGCTCCAGATCATCGAGGACCTCACCACCGAGTTGGCCGAGGAGGGTAACCCCTGGCGGCTGCGGATGGTCGGTGCGCTCGACGTGCTGCCGACGCGCCTCGCCACGGCGCTCAAGGCCGCCGAGGAGCGGACCCGGGAACGCACCGGCAGCGCTCAGGTCAACATCGCCGTCGGGTACGGCGGGCGGCGGGAGATCGCCGACGCGGTGCGCTCGTTGCTGCTGGAACACGCGGCGAACGGCGGCACGCTTGAGGATCTGGCCGGCTCGCTCGACGTCGACGACATCTCCGAGCACCTGTACACCCGGGGCCTGCCGGATCCGGATCTGATCATCCGGACCAGCGGTGAGCAGCGCCTCTCCGGCTTCATGCTCTGGCAGTCGGCGCACTCGGAGTTCTACTTCTGCGAGCTGAACTGGCCCGACTTCCGTCGCGTCGACTTTCTCCGCGCGTTGCGTTCGTACGCCACCCGCCAGCGCCGCTACGGGGTCTGAGACGCCGTAGCGGCACCGGTCCCGGTCCGGCTCAGGTGAGCCGGTGGGTTGCCTCGGTGAGGAAGTCACCCAGGGCGGCCGGGGAGTCGATGGTGAGGTCGGCGGCTTCGGCGACCTCGTCGCCGGTCTCCGGGTTGGCGACGGCGACGCAGACACCGAGGAAGTCGGGGTCGGCGGCGGCGCGGGCGCGCAGCGCGGCGAAGGCCTTGATGTCGGAGACGTCGTCGCCGAAATACCAGGCCGCGCGTACGCCCTGCACCAGCTCGGCGATCACCATGCCCTTGTCCCGGTCGACCGGTGGCTTGATCTCCAGGACCATCCGTCCGATCTGGACCCGCAGGCCGAGGCGCTCGGCCTGATCCCGGCCCCACTGCTCGACGGTGGCGGCGAGTTGCGGCGCGGTTCTCCAGTGCAGGGCCACGGACAGCCGCTTGTACTCCACAAGGGTGCCGGGTGGCAGTTCGGCCCGGCCGAGTTCGGCGAGTTCCGCCATCGTGGGCACCCACGGCAGGGCGGCCGGTTCGGTGACCGTGTCGCCGCCGGAGTGGCTGTGTTCCAGGCCGTAGAGGCCGTACAGGTCGACCCCGGTGAGCCCACCGAAGTGTTCGCGCAGGAACTCCACCGGTCGGGCCGAGACGATCGCGATGCGCCGCACTATCGGCGCGAGGGTCTCGATGGCGGCCAGCACCTTCGGCGCGGGCTGCACCTGCGTCGGATCGTCGTCGACCGGCGCGAGGGTGCCGTCGAAGTCGAAGAAGAGGACGGTCTCGGCCGCCCGGTCGGCGGTTGCCCGCCAGGCCTGGTCGGCGTTCAGCGGGGTCTTCGGCTGCTGGTTGCCCAGATTCAACGGCGGCACGCGCGACAGCGTACCCCGGGTTCGACCGGTCAATCCTGGCGTGAATCCGGTGTGGGCGACAGGTGTGATTCAGCGTTCGGCGGCTCCACGTCCCCGGCGTCCGAACGGCACCACCGCCGCCTCCTGGCCGTGGCTGAGCAGGTAGCCCTCCACAAAACCGGAGTTCCGGTCGCCGGTGTGCGCCTCGATCTCCCGCAGCCGCTCGACCAGGAACTCGGTCAGCGCGGTGAGCCGGTCGTTGAGCCGGTCGTGCAACTCGGCGACGACGGCCAGGACGATCGCGGTGCCGGCGGTGGCGAGCGCGAAGAGGTTGACGAGCAGCGGAAGCTGCCCGCCGTTCAGGGTCAGGGTCACCGCGTTGCCGGTGATGCACAGCGTCACCGAGACCGTCGCGACCACGACAGCCAACCATTTCAGGGTCATGGAGAGACCCCCTTCTGTCCCGCAGGGCTGGGTTCGGCCTTGTCCCGTCCCCCCGCCGACGACGAGCCCAAGCAGTACGAATACGGACGCTAGCGCGCCCGATCCCGCCCCGTAGCGAAACGAATGAGGCTGACCTGCCGTTCTTTCGCCATCTGAGAACTAGCTGGCGGCGTCGCCTCGTTTTCGGACACCGAGCGGCAACGTCGGGCGATATGCGAGGTAACGAATGGTTTCTCGGATGTGGAACTTCTCCGCATCCGAGACGTCGGGATCGACCAGTCGGCGCAGCAGTGCCTCGACGTCGGGATCCATCGGTGGTGGTGACGGTGCGGTTCGGCGGGAGGTCGTCCGGTCCCAGCCCAACGCCGCGAAGGCCACTGTCGGGTTGAGACCGAGACCCTCGCAGAATGCCACCACCCGCTCGGCCTCCGGGTCGCTGGCCCAGTCGCCGCGTACCCACCGGTTGATGGTCTGCCGCGAGACGCCGGTACGCCGGGAGACCTCGGTGCCGCTCCACGCCCGGGTCGCGCGGGCCTCGTCGAGCGCGCGCCGGACGAAGGTGGCGAAGGCGATCTTCCTGGCGTTGGCCGTCTCGGTCACCTCGTGACCGTACGACCGTTGAGCCTGGGTGACGGCGCCTGCCACGCGTCTGTCACGCTTGCGTGACGTCGTTCTGGTGGAGCCGGATGAGGGTCCGGCACTCTTTCTGAGGGGTGTCACCTGGGCAGGATAGATGTACGTAGGTGCGGAGGCAAACGAACGAAAAGCTGATACTGTCACGTTCATGGGACAACCTACGGTGTGTCACGTGCATGAGACGATCAGTGCTCACCTGCGTCACGCGCCCGGTGCGAGGGGGACGCGGTGACCGAACTCGCAACCCGTGCTCAGGCGTTCGGTCTGGTGGCCGAGGGGGTCGCCGCCGGGCTCAGTGCGCCGTGGCGCCTCTACCTCGCCCGGGGCTGCCGCTACCTGTCGCTCAGTGTCGGTGACCGGGCCGAGTGGAACGCCTGGCGGACCCATCTCGGCTGCCCCGAACTGAGCGTCCGGGTCTACGACGCCGGCGGCGAGATCCGCCGCTCCTCGATGGCCGAGGTGGTCATGGACGGCTGCCGGATCAGCGTGGAACTGGTGGAGGAGATCGGCATCGACGACCTCGACCGGCTCCTGGTCGCCGACCCCACCACCGTCGAACCGGAGGAACGATGAGGTCCGCGCGGCGCACCGGAGCCGCCGGATGAGCCCGTTCCTGGCGATCTTCCTGGTGCTCGTGCTCGCCGCGACGAGCTACGCCGCCGGGCGGCTGCACGGGCAGCTCAGTTATCGGATCGGTTACCGCTTCGGCTACCGGCAGGGCTACTTCGACGGGGACCGTGGGGCGTGGAACCGGCGTCGTCGGGAGGCTCAGGCGGCCATCGCCTCCGCCCTCTCCGTCACCACGCCCTCGTCGCCTCCCGCTCGGGTCTCGGCCACGGTGAATCCGCTTCAGCCGCGCGGGGTGGGTGCGCCACCTTCGGCGCTGCGTGCCGACGGGCCACCGGGGGAGATCGAGAAGGGTCCGACAGCCCGCCCGGGCACCACGTACACCGGGTCGTCCTTCGGGGAGCCGGCCGCCTCGGTCACCGGGCGGCACCCGACCGGCACCCTCGTTCGACGGACCGGCTGAACCGGTCGACGGGCTCCGGCCCGTCCACAGACGCGGCGCGTACGCCCTCCGGGTGGCGCCGCCGGGGCCACGTCAGACCGGTGGCGGTGGTCCCACCGGCCGGGATGCGCGCAGGGGGCATGCATCCCGGCCGGTTCATCGCGTGGGCTCCGCGCGGGTTGCGGAACTCCGTCGCGTCCGCCCGCGGCAGTTCATGAGCGACTACTAGCCGGGACGGGTGCGGGGAGCTAGCGTCTAGGCATGGCGCGGGGTTGTCCCGAGCCAGCCGGCCCGCCCGGCCTGCGACCTCGCGCACGGGGCCCGCATCCGACCCCGTGTCAGTCGGGCATCCGGAGGAGGCGGACCGCGGGTGGCCGGGTGCCCATCCGCCGGAGCAGGCCTGTGACGACTCGCCGTACGACCGCCGGTGCCGACCAGGGCCCGGCCGCGACTACCACGACCCGCCGCAGCACCCGGAGCCGCCGCACGGCGGCCGCCGGTTCGGTCGACCCCAGGGAGCCTCGACCAGCGGGTCAGTCCTTCGTTCTGGACACCTCGGTCCTGCTCAGCGATCCGGCGGCGTTCCACCGTTTCGCCGAGCACGAGGTGGTGCTTCCGCTGGTGGTGATCTCCGAGCTGGAGGGCAAGCGGCATCACGCGGAGCTGGGCTGGTTCGCCCGACAGTCGCTACGCATGCTCGACGAGCTGCGGGTGCGCCACGGTCGGCTCGACCGGCCGGTGCCCGCCAACGACGTCGGCGGCACGCTGCGGGTGGAGCTGAACCACACCGACGACGGGGTGCTGCCGCCGGGCTTCCGTAACGAGTCCAACGACGCACGGATCCTCTCCGTCGCGCTCAACCTCGCCGCCGAAGGGCGGGAGGTGACGCTGGTCAGCAAGGACATGCCGTTGCGGGTCAAGGCCGCCTCCGTGGGGCTGCGCGCGGACGAGTACCGGCACGGCCAGGCCAGCGACCCGACCTGGACCGGGATGGCCGAGCTGGAGCTGGCCGAGGACGACATCGCCAAGCTCTATGCCGGAGAGGTCATCGACGTGGACGCGGCGGCCGGTCTGCCCTGCCACACCGGTCTGGTGCTGCACTCGTCCCGGGGCTCGGCGCTCGGCCGGGTGCTGCCGGACAAGACCGTGCGGCTGGTCCGTGGCGACCGGGAGGCGTTCGGTGTGCACGGGCGCTCGGCCGAGCAACGGGTCGCGCTCGATCTGTTGCTCGACGAGTCGATCGGCATCGTCTCGCTCGGCGGTCGGGCCGGCACCGGCAAGTCCGCCCTTGCCCTGTGCGCGGGGCTGGAGGCGGTGATGGAACGTCGCCGGCACAAGAAGGTGATCGTCTTCCGCCCGCTGTACGCCGTCGGTGGGCAGGAGCTGGGCTATCTGCCCGGCTCGGAGTCGGAGAAGATGTCGCCCTGGGCGCAGGCGGTCTTCGACACCCTCGGCGCGGTGGTGCACGAGAACGTGCTGGAGGAGGTCACCTCCCGCGGTCTGCTCGAGGTGCTGCCGCTGACCCATATCCGGGGCCGCAGCCTGCACGATGCCTTCGTCATCGTGGACGAGGCACAGTCACTCGAACGCGGCGTGCTGCTGACCGTGCTCTCCCGGATCGGCCAGGGCTCGCGGGTGGTACTGACCCACGACGTCGCCCAGCGGGACAATCTCCGGGTCGGACGGCACGACGGTGTCACGGCGGTGATCGAGGCGTTGAAGGGTCATCAGCTGTTCGCGCACGTGACGCTCAGCCGTTCGGAGCGGTCGCCGATCGCCGCGATGGTGACGGACCTGCTGGAGGACATCCCGACCTGACCACCTTTTCAGGGTATTGCACCGAAATTTGGCGTGACCCACGTCACAATTGAGGTCTGCGGTTTCCCATCAGCCTCACTGTGCGCGATCGTGTCCCACGGGCGCCCACGCACCCGACGCATCGTTGGTGATCGTTCGTCACTCCAACACCGGAGCGGACGACGCCAGCCAGGCGACGCGGTGCGTCCACGGTGGCCGGTACGCCGGCCACGGGCGCCCGTGGTGCGCTACGACCTCAGTCTGGTCTCGGCGCACCGCGACCCTGACCCCGACGAAGGGATCACTTCGTGAGTCGGCCGTGGAGCCGGTTCGCCGCCCGCACCGCAGCCGTCGCGCTGCTCTCGGTGGGCGTGGCCGGTGGTTTCTACCTCAGTGAGGACCGCCAGTCCCAACGCTCAGGCCCCGGTGCTCAGGTGGCCGGCAGCGTCAGCGACATCGACGTCAACGTCGAGTACCGGCAGCAGGAGACGGTTTCCCGCCAGGTCCGTACCGCCCGGCAGCAGGCCACCGAAGTGCGGAAGCAGGCCAAGGCCGCCGCCGAGAAGGCCCGCAAGGCGGAGGAGGCGGCACGCAGGAAGGCCGAGGAGAAGGCCGCCAAGGAGGCTGCGGCCCGGGCCGCGAAGCCGTACGACGGCCCGATTCCGGAGTCCTGCGAGGAGTACAGCGGTAACCGGAAGGTCGGCTGCGCGCTCATGATCGATGCGGGCTTCAAGATCGACCAGTTCCCCTGTCTGGACCGGCTCTGGAACAAGGAGAGTGGCTGGAACCACAAGGCCCGTAATCCCTCCTCCGGGGCGTACGGCATCCCGCAGGCGTACCCGGGGAACAAGATGTCCTCGGTCGGCTCCGACTGGCAGACCAACCCGGTCACCCAGATCAAGTGGGGGCTCGGCTACATCAAGGGCCGCTACAGCACGCCCTGCGCGGCGTGGAACCACTCGCAGGCCAAGGGTTACTACTGAGCTGGACCACGGCGGCGGCGCGCGGGCGACCGCGCCCCGCCGCCGTGTCGCTCGTGCCTCGTGCCGGGAAAAGTGGCGGCTGTCGCCGTTTGCTGATAGCTGTTGACGGGTGACCCTGCTTCCCGGAAGTGGCGATCCCCACCGCTTCGGCACCGTGGCCTTCTACGCGTCCATCGGCCGGGCGTTCGTCGCCATGTGCGCGGTGGTTCCGGTGCTCTTCCTGATCGAGGGCCTCGACGTCTGGCTGGGCGCCGGGTTCGACTCCGCCGCCGGGATCATCCCGCAGCGCATCGACGGACTGGACGGCATCTTCTTCTCGCCGTTCCTGCACCACGGCTTCGACCATCTCTACAGCAACAGCATCCCGCTGATTCTCCTCGGCACCTTCGTGCTGGCCGCGGGTGCCCGGCGCTTTCTCTGGTCCACCCTGGTGATCGTCCTGGTCAGCGGGCTCGGCGTGTGGTTCACCGGCTCGTCCAACACGATCGTGGTCGGTGCCAGCGGGGTGATCTTCGGATACCTCGGCATCCTGCTCACCCGGGGCATCTTCGAGCGGAGCTGGTGGAACTTCGCCGTGTTCCTGCTGGTCGGGCTCCTCTACGGCGGCCAACTGGTCGGCGTCCTGCCCACCGACGAACGGATCTCCTGGCAGGGGCACCTGTTCGGGCTGCTGGGCGGCATCGTGGCCGCGATCATCTTCCGGCGTCGTCGGTCCGACCTCGACGGGCCGTACCGCTCCGAGTCTCCGATGACCATGCCCTGACTCGTCCGCCGAGCGCGGCGACCGCCACGGCGACCAGGGTCAAAACGGCACCGAGCAGCGTGGTCGGGTCGGGATGCGAGGCGGCGGAGGGCATCAGCACGTCCAGCAGCACGGCGCCGACCACCTGGCCGGCGACGGTGGCCAGACCGAGCAGCAACACGCCGGTGAGGCGGACCACCGCGGCGGCCACCGCGATGAACGTGACGCCGATCGGCCCACCGAGGTAGAGCCAGAGATCGTTGGGAAGCTCGCCGGGTGGCAGACCCCGCAGCGCGAGGCTGACGAGGAACGCGACAAGCAGCACCGCCGTACCGGCGGTGAAGTTGATGAGCGTGGCGGTCAGCGTGCTCTCGGTGACCACCCGGACCCACCCGTTCACCGCCTGCTGCCAGGCGACCGCTACGCCGGCCAGCAGCGGCAGCAGGGCCAAAGCGAGGGTGGACGGCTCGCGGAACCGGTCGCTGACCGCCAGCAGCACCGCGACCACGGTCAGCGCCGCACCGGCCAGCCGGGCACCGGTCACCGCCTGCCGGCCACTCGGACCGATCCCCGCCCGGTCGACCAGCAGGCTGCTCGCGGACTGGCCAGCCACCACGGCCACGGTGAACACCGCGACTCCCAGGGTGCCGACGGTGGCGCCCTGGGTGAACACCAGGAACGCGCCGCAGGCACCACCCAGGCACTGCCAGGGCCGAAGCGCTCCCTGCTGGAGGGCGGTACGCAGCGCCGTCAGTCCGCGTCGTCCGGCGCGGGTGGCCGGTACCAGCAGCAACAGCAGCAGCAGGCCCGAACCGAACGAGACGACCGCGGCGGCGACCCCGTCGCCGAGGCGTACGCCCAACTCGCCGTTGATCCGCGACTGCGTCGCCACCGCGACCCCGGCCAGGGTCGCCAGCGCCACCGCGCCGAACCGGCGACCCGCCGACACCGCCGGCCGGGTCGCCGTGGGGGCACTCAAGCCTGTTCGTCCAGCGGCCGACCGTCGAAGTCCACCGCCGAGTAGAGCGCCAACTTCTCCAGGCGGTGGTACGAGTCGATCACCCGGATGGTGCCGCTCTTGGAGCGCATCACGATCGACTGGGTGTACGCCCCGCCGGCCCGGTACCGCACGCCGCGCAGCAGGTCCCCGGAGGTGATGCCGGTGGCCACGAAGAAGCAGTTGTCGCCGGTGACCAGGTCATCGGTGGTGAGCACCCGGTCCAGGTCGTGGCCGGCCGCGACCGCCTTCTCGCGCTCGGCGTCGTCGCGCGGCCAGAGCTTGGCCTGCATCATGCCGCCCATGCACTTCAGGGCACAGGCGGCGGTGATCCCCTCCGGGGTGCCGCCGATGCCCATCAGCACGTCGACGTCCGACTCGCCCCGTGCGGCGGCGATCGCGCCGGCGATGTCGCCGTCGGAGATGAAGCGGATGCCGGCCCCGGCGCGGCGAATCTCGTCGACCAGGCCGTCGTGCCGGGAGCGATCGAGCACACAGACCGTGACCTCGGAGACGCTCGTGCCCTTGGTCTTCGCGATGCGGCGAAGATTTTCGACCGTGCCGGCCTCGATGTCCACCACGTCCGCATAGGCCGGGCCGACGGCGAGCTTCTCCATGTAGAAGACCGCGCTGGGATCGAACATCGCCCCGCGTTCGGCCACGGCCAGCACCGCGAGGGCGTTCGGCATGCCCTTGCTCATCAGGGTGGTGCCATCGATCGGGTCCACCGCGACGTCCACCTCGGGGCCGTCGCCGTCGCCGACCTCCTCGCCGTTGAACAGCATCGGGGCGTTGTCCTTCTCGCCCTCGCCGATCACCACGACGCCCTTCATCGGGATCGAGTTGATCAGCTTGCGCATCGCGTCGACGGCCGCGCCGTCGCCGCCCTCCTTGTCGCCCCGGCCGACCCAGCGGCCGGCGGCCATCGCCGCGGCCTCGGTGACCCTGACCAGATCGAGGGCCAGGTTGCGGTCGAGGTTCTGGGGAATTCGCGTCCTGATGGTGGTCATGAAAACGGCTCCTCCTCGCGGCGGTGCGGGGCGGGCCGGCGCTGCCGGCTTCGTCGCTGATCCTCACACGATGGCGGATGCGCAGCCGGGTCGGGGCGGTGATGGGACGGATACCGCCGGTCGGGCGGCTGCGAGAATGGCGGGGTGGAACCTGCACAGCCTGCTGACCGCACACCCGACGACGAGCCCGTGCCACCACCCGCAGCCGCCGCGAAGTCCGAGCGGTCCCCGCGGGACATGGCCATCTCGCTGCTCGTGCTGCTGATTCCGATCGCCCTGCTACTCGCCTTCTACCGGGGCTTTCTCGGTGGGGACGAACCGAACACAGTCGATCCGGCGCCCGCCTTCGAACAGGCGAGATCGGCCGGCGCGTTTCCGGTGAGCGAGCCGACCGGGCTGGGTGACGAGTGGCGGGCGGTACGCGCGACCTACCGTACGGCCGAGGACGGGGCGATCCTGCGGGTGGGATATGTCACCCCGGAGGGGCGGGGCCTGCAACTCGTGCAGAGCAACGTGCCGCCGGACCGGCTGCTGCCGGCCGAGCTGACCGACGAGGGCCGCCCGCAGGGGCAGGCCGATCTCGGGTCGGGCACCTGGCAGCGGTACACGGCCCGGGGCAACGAGCAGGCGTTGGTGCTGCTTGAGCCGCAGCGCACGGTGATCGTCGTCGGCGACGCCCGCGACAACGAGCTGCGCGCGCTCGCCACCGCCGTGGACTGAACGACCGCCACCGGCGCGGGTGGGCCGGCGCATCGGGTGCCCCCTGCGTGTCGGCGCGATCCGCTACGCTCCCCGGGTTCGCTGCCCGGCCGGCTGTGTTCGGTCGGGCTTTCCTGCTTGAAGAGAGACGATCTGTGAACATTCGACGGTGGAGCGTGGGCCTCCTCGCCGCCACGCTGCTCGTTCCCGGCCTCGTCGCCTGCAACAACGCCAGCGGCGACTCGCCCTCCCCGGGCGCCTCGACCGATGCGGGCATTCCGGCCGACCCGAAGGCGGCGCTGGTCGCCAGCACCAAGGGGCTCGCCGAGGGCAACTTCACGTTCACCATCACGGCCGACTCGATGACCGGCAAGGGCACGTTCCACAAGCCCAGCAACAGCGCTCAGATGACGATGACCGTGGGTGACGAGGACTTCACCATGGACTTCGACCTCATCCAGATCCAGCCGGACACCTGGGTGAAGGTCGACCTCGGTGACCTGTTCGCCGGCGTCCCGGGGATGGAGGCGATCAAGGACAAGTACCAGCACCTCGACGCCGCCAAGGCCAAGGATGCGAAGAACCTCGACATCTTCAAGGAGGGCACCGACCCGGCCGACGCCGCCGGCATGTTCGAGGGCCTCGCCGAGGTGCAGAAGACCGGCGAGGGCACCTACAGCGGCACCTTCGACCTCACTTCGGTGAAGGACTCGGTGGCCGCCGACGAGGACATGCTCAAGGCGCTCGGCGACCAGGCCAAGGCGATCCCGTTCACCGCGAAGCTGGACGCCGAGGGGCGGCTGAGCGAGCTGGTCATGTCCGTCCCGGCGGCGGGCGAGACCAAGGCGCAGGACATCAAGATCGCCTACGGCGACTACGGTGCCGCGACCGCCGTGCAGAAGCCGCCGGCGGACCAGGTCATCGAGGCGAGCGAGCAGACCTACGAGATGTTCAAGTAGGCCGAGCGGCGATGCTACGGGGGTGGGCTCAGCCCACCCCCGTACGCGTTCCGGCTGCTCGCCGAGAAGGTCGGAGGGGCTTGGCCGGTTTCGGGTGATTGGCGGGGCGGGCGGCAGGGAACAGAGGAGGGGAGCCTCCGGCGCGAGAACGCACCGGATGACCCTGCTGGGAGACACCGATGACCGTTCGACGACTGAGCGCCGGCCTCGTAGCCGTCGCCCTCTTCACGCCCGGAGTCGCCGCCTGCACCAACACCGGCGACGCCGGGCCGAGCGCCACACCGTCCGCCACCGCCACCGCCACCGCCACCGGTGCCGCCGGTGAGGCCGACACCGACGCGAAGCAGGCGCTGCTCGACTCGACCCGGGAGATCCGTAACGGCAACTTCAGGTTCAGCATGTCCGGTGCCGGCTCCGTCATGGAAGGGCAGGTGCACCAGCCGAGCCAGAGCGCCGAGATGCGGGTACGCCTTGGCGAGTCGACCGACGACCTGGCGATCAGTCTTGACGTCATCCACGCCAAGCCGGACAGCTGGGTGAAGCTGGACCTTCAGGGCCAGGCGGCCAGCGGCGTGCCCGGGGTGGACCGACTCAACCTCGGCAAGTACCAGCACCTCGACCAGAGCCGGATTCAGGGCAACCGCAGCCTGGGCTTCGACTTCGACAAGGTCGACCCCGCCGGCAGTGAGGCGCTGACCCAGGCCGTCACCGATGTCCGTCGTACCGGCGACGGGGCGTACGCCGGCACCCTCGACCTGTCGAAGGCCGCCGACGCCGGTTCCCTCGACCCGAGCGTGGTCGCCGCGCTCGGCGCGGAGGCGAAGTCGGTGCCGTTCACCGCGACGACCGATGCCCAGGGACGGCTCACCGAGATGGTCATCCGACTGCCCGAGGGTGGCCGGCCGGCCGGGCAGGAGATCAGGGTGACCTACTCCGACTACGGCAACGCGACCGAGGCGACCAAGCCCCCGGCCGACCAGGTCGTCGAGGCCCCGCCGGAGCTGTACAACCTGTTCGACTGAGCCCGAAGCGCGGCGACGTGGCCGGACGGCCGCCTCGCCCGGAATGAACCGTACGCGTCGTGGCGGGAGCCGACCGGCTCCCGCCGCGACGCCTGCCGGAATCGGCTGGACTGCCGGTCACCTGAGCTGGCCGTGCCGTGCCGGTCGGCCTGCCGGTCACCCGGGCCGTGGGCCTGCCGTGCCGGTCGGCCTGCCGCCGGCGACGGGTCCGTCCTCGGGTCTGGTCAGGCAGTCGGGTCGGGCCGCGCGGCGTCGATGCGGGCGCGGGCACCGTCGAGCCAACGTTGGCAGATCACCGTCAGCGCCTCGCCGCGCTCCCATAGCGCCAGCGACTCCTCGAGCGACGTGCCACCGGCCTCCAGCCGCTCCACCACCGACGCGAGTTCGGCGCGGGCCTGTTCGTAGCTGAGTCGTTCGTCCGACCCGCTTGTCTTCTCGTCAGTCATCGCACCCATCTCAGCACAACCGCCCGACACCACCGGCGGCCGCACCGCCGTCGTCCGCGCTCGCGTGCCGTCACCGCCGCAGCGGTCCGGCGGTGTGGCTCCGGGGCCCGGTTTGGTGGCTCACGCACCCGGCGCCCCCGAGACGAGGCCGCCGGACCGGGCGGTGAATGTACTGCTCAGGTGTCGACCGTGGCGGACAGTTCGCCGTCGGCCAGGCGTACCCGCAGCGGATCGCCGGCCGCCACCTCGCTGGCCGCGCGTACGACGTGGCCGTCGGCGCGTTGCACGATGGCGTACCCACGGTCGAGGGTGGCGGCCGGGGAAAGCGCGCGCAACCGGGCGAGGGTGTGCCGCAGGTCGTCGTCGGCGGCGGTGAGCCGGTGGTCCAGGCAGCGGCCGGCGCGTTGGCGCAGTGCGACCAGCTCGGCGGCCCGTTGCTCGATCATCACCTGTGGCCGGGCCAGCACCGGTCGGGAGCGTAGCGCGTCGATGCGGTGGGCCTCCCGATCGACGAGGTTGTGCACGGCCCGGTGCAGCCGGTGCCGGGCCTGCTTGATCAGGCGTACCTCCTCGGCGAGGTCGGGCACCACCCGTTTGGCCGCGTCGGTGGGGGTCGACGCCCGGACGTCGGCCACGTAGTCGACCAGCGGCGCGTCCGTCTCGTGGCCGATGGCACTGACCACCGGTGTGCGACAGGCGAAAACGGCACGGCACAGTGCCTCGTCGGAGAAGGGCAGCAGATCCTCGATGCCACCCCCGCCGCGGGCCAGGATGATGACGTCGATGCTCGGGTCCGCGTCCAGCACCTTCAGCGCGTCCACGATCTGCGGCACGGCGGCCGGGCCCTGGACCGCCACGTTCACCGTGCGGAACTCCACCGCTGGCCAGCGTCGGCGGGCGTTCGTCAGCACGTCCCGCTCGGCGGCACTGGCCCGACCGGTGATGAGCCCGATCCGCTGCGGCAGGAACGGTGGGCGGCGCTTGCGCGCCCGGTCGAACAACCCCTCGGCGGCCAGCAGCTTCTTGAGTTTCTCCAGCCGGGCGAGTAGCTCACCGAGACCGACCTGACGGATCTCGTCGGCGCGCAGGCTGAGCGTGCCCCGGGCGGCGTAGAACTCCGGCTTGGCGTGCAGCACCACGCGGGCGCCCTCGCGCAGCTCCGGTGCGCCGGAGTCGAGGACGTCGCGGTTGGTGGTGACCGTGAGGCTCAAGTCGGCGGAGGGGTCACGCAGCGTCAGGAACACGGTGCTGGCACCGGGCCGCCGGCTGATCTGCGCCACCTGCCCGTCCACCCACACCCACCCGAGCCGGGCCACCCACGCACCGATCTTCTGACTGACCACCCGAACCGGCCACGGCTCATCCGAGCTGCTCTTCCCACCAGCCCCCTCACCCACACCCACCCGCCCACCCTACGACCCCATCCCGACCGGCGTCGATCATGAAGTTGTTGTGCTCGGCACGGCGTGTCGTGGGCGACAACTTCATGATCAACGGGCGGTGGGGGGCGGCTCGGGCGCTGCCGGGTGCGGGGGTGGCACGTACGATGAGGGGGTGACTGAGGCTGAGGCGACTTACCAAACCGGCAAGCGCGTGCTCCTGGCCAAGCCCCGCGGCTACTGCGCGGGCGTGGACCGGGCGGTGCAGACCGTCGAGGAGGCGCTCAAGCTCTACGGAGCCCCGATCTACGTCCGTAAGCAGATCGTGCACAACAAGCACGTGGTGCGGACGCTGGAAGCCCAGGGCGCGATCTTCGTGGAGGAGAACGAGGAGGTGCCCGAGGGCGCCACGGTGATCTTCTCCGCGCACGGCGTGGCACCCGAGGTCTACGAGCAGGCCAAGCAGCGGTCGCTGAAGGCGATCGACGCCACCTGTCCGCTGGTGACGAAGGTGCACCACGAGGCGAAGCGGTTCGCCGCCGAGGACTACGACATCCTACTCATCGGTCACGAGGGGCACGAGGAGGTCATCGGCACCTCCGGCGAGGCGCCGGAGCACATCCAGCTGGTGGACGGTCCGGAGGACGCCGACCGGATCACCGTACGGGACCCGAACAAGGTGGTCTGGCTGTCGCAGACCACGCTGTCGGTGGACGAGACGATGGAGACCGTCGCCCGGCTGAAGAAGCGGCTGCCGATGCTCCAGTCACCGCCCAGCGACGACATCTGCTACGCCACCAGCAACCGGCAGCACGTGATCAAGGAGATCGCGCCGGAGTGCGACGTGGTGATCGTCGTGGGCTCACGCAACTCGTCGAACTCCGTACGCCTGGTCGAGGTGGCCCTGGACGGTGGTGCCCGTGGCGGTCACCTGGTCGACTTCGCCCACGAGATCGAGGACGCCTGGCTCGCCGACGCGCGGACCGTGGGCCTGACCTCGGGTGCCAGCGTGCCGGAGGAACTGGTGCAGGAGGTGCTGGCACACCTCGCCGAGCGTGGCTTCACCGACGTCGAGGAGGTGGTGACCGCGAACGAGCGGCTCACCTTCTCGCTGCCGCAGGAACTCAAGCGGGACATGAAGGCCGCCGCGGCGGCCCGCGACTGAGCCGCCGGACAGGTTCGTGAGCACGCCAGGCCGGCCCGGTGGAACTGATCACCGGCCCGGTACGTCAGAGCTTGGTATGAGGACCATTCGGATCGCCGCCACCGCGTTGATCGTCTGCACGGCGCTCGCCGCCTGTGCCGGCCAGAAGGCGGGTGACGGCACCACCACCCCGACCCCGACGGGAGCGTCACCGGTGACCGAACTGCCCACCCCGGACCCGACCGGGTCCGCGCCCGCGCCCTCACCCTCCGACCCCGTGGACCCGACGGCGCCCACCACCCGACCGACGGTCCGGCCGAGCGCCCCGTCGAAGCCACCCGCGACCGGCGAGATCACGTTGACCGGCCGGATCGAGTCCGGCGTCGAGCCCGGCTGCCTGCTGCTCGACGGCTACCTGCTGCTCGGCGGTCCTCGCGACGTGCTCAGCGCGGGGGCGTCGGTGACGGTGACCGGGCGCCCCGACCCGACCATGATGTCCACCTGCCAGCAGGGCACCCCGTTCGTCGTGGCCTCCGCCAGGCGCAGCTGATTTCGTGACCCCGGGCCGCCCGCGACGGCGGCACGGGCCGACGATGTGGATCAGTTGATGGCAGGATGCCCCGGTGCGGTACCGACCGATCCTTCCTGCGGCGGCCGGGGCCCTCGCCGCCGCCCACGTCCTCGGCATCCTCACCGGTGTTCCGCTGCTGCGCCAGGCCGAGGTGGCCGCGCTGCTGCTGTTGGCGGCGTACGCGCTGACCGCCCGGTCACCGGATCTGCCCTGGGCGTTGCCGGTGGCGCTGACCGTCCTCGTCGTCGACGCGTGGATCACGATGCCCGCCGAACCCGCCGACCGGGAATGGCAGGTCCTCCGACCCGGCGCAGTTGACCCGACCCTGGGGTTCGTCACCGGCCTCCGGCTGAGCTGGGCGGCGCTGTTCCTCGTCCTGATCCTGTTGCTGACCGGTCGGTGGCGTGACGCCCGCCCGGGACGCTTCGCCCTCGCCGGTGCGGTGCTGGCGGCGACGCTCGTGGTCGGGTACGCGGCCGTCCGGCTGGTCGAGATCCACTTTGCGGTACGCGCGACCCAGTCGCCCGGTCCCGGCGACACCGGCCCGTCCGGCGTGGCGACGGTCGGCGCCATGCTGGCACCCCTCGCCCTCGCCGTCGGCGCGGTGGTCCTGGCTGCCCTGCTGGCCGGGCGTCGCCACCGGATCGCCGCCGGCGGTGCCGTCCTGCTGGTGCTGGTCGCCGTGACCCACCTGGACGCGGCGCTCGCCTCGTTGTCGCTGCCGTCGGCCGCCGGACCTGGTGTCCTGCTGACCGCCGCGTTTAGGGCCAACGCGAGTCTGCCCGCCTCCGGACCGGCCGTCTTCGCCGCCGTCGAGTTGGCCGCGTACCTGCTGCTCGTGGTGGGTCTCCTCGGCCGCCACTCGAAGCGGGCCGAGCCGGTCGGCTGACCGGCTCGGCCCGTGGACGGACGGAAGCCCGCCTCCGGAGAACCGGAGACGGGCTTCCTGATGGTGCGGGTGGTGTCAGTTCACCGCGCCGATGGAGACCGCGCCGCGGCCGACGACCGCGCCTTCGGTGGTCACCACGGTCAGCTCACCGTAGAGGCTCCGGCCCGCGGCCGGGGTGGACTGGGCCGTCACCGTGCCCGAGATGGTGCCGGTGGCACCGTGCCCCAGGGTGAGGGTGCCGCTCGACGCCGAGAGGGTGCCGAGCGCCGGGGAGGAGAACGAGTCCCGGTAGTCGTACTCGGTGCTGCCACCCGCGCCGTCGACCGAGTACGCCTCGACGACGACGGTGTAGGTGCCCGCCTCCGGGTTGTTCAGGGTCACGGACTCCTCCGAGTCCCCGTCCGCGTTGTACGCGATCAAGGCACCGCCCCGGTACACGAACAGGTCGAGGTCGGCGCCGGCGTCCGAGGTGTTGCCGATGCGGGCGGTGAAGCTGGTGGCGCCCGCCGGCACGTCCACGGTGTACTCCTGCGTCGCGTACTCGACGATGGTCGGCCGCTCCGCGTGCGAGCTGGCCAGCGCGCCGCCCTGACCGGTCACCGTGACCGGGCCGAAGGTGTTCTTCAGCGACCAGGTGACCGGGGTCGGTGCGCCGGCGGTGACCGACGGCAGCTCGACCACGGCCGGCTCGACCGCGACGCCCTGCACCCGTGCCTGGATCTGGTACGGGTTGTTCAGCGACGGCGAGGTCCGCCGCGACTCGACCTCGATCTCCCAGACACCCGGCATCGGGTTCTGGTAGTCGCGCTCGAAGGCGTTGCAGACGACCGTGCTGACGTGGTTGGTGAAGCAGGCCAGGCTGGAGGTGCTCTCCACCGGAACGCCCCACGGGTTGAACGCGATGAAGCGCGTCTGCGACCCGGTGGCGATGCCGGAGAGGTTGACCTGGAGCGCACCGGCGCCCGGGGGCACCGTCACGAAGTACGACGTGGTGCTGTTCCGGTCCACCGAGCCCTGCGCCGAGTAGGCGAAGTTGGGCTTGCTGACGTCGTTCGAGACCACCACCACGGCGGAGACCTCGAAGTCGATCGTGCTGGTGGCCGGGTCGTCGACGGTCACGATCGTGCCGTGCGCGCCGACGGTCTTCGGCTTGGCGATGATCGTGATGGTGACGGGCGTGTTCAGCGGCAGCGTGACGTTCTTCGGCGCCGAGAAGGTGCCGTCGTTGCCGCGCAGACCGATGTTGTGCTTGACGTTGCCGGCCGGGCCGCTGGTCCGGGTCAGCGTGACCTGGTACGACTTCGCCTGGTTGACCTTGTGGCCGCCGTCGGCGGAGCCGCAGCGGTTGTAGACGCCGGTGCCCTGGTTCGGCGTGGCCAGCAGGCCGGAGAGCACCGTGCAGACCGGGGCGGCGGAGGTGTACGAGCGGGTCTGGACACCCTTCTTCAGCAGCTTCCAGGCACCCGGCACGTTGAACATGCCGTAGCCCTGCCCGTAGGTCGGGGTGTCGGCGATCGGCTTGGCGGAGGTGAAGATCGCCCGCCGCAGCATCTCCGGGGTGATGCCCTTGTCGGTCGCCCGGGCGGCCGAGAGCAGCAGCGCGGCGGCGCCGGCGGCCTGCGGAGAGGCCATCGACGTGCCGTTGAACATGCCGTAGCCCGGCGGCAGCGCGTAGCCGGCCTCGGCGACCGGGCTGCCGGGCTGCCACACCGGCGTGGTGGAGATGGCCGAACCCGGCGCGGCGATGTTCGGCTTGGCGCCACCGTCCTCACGCGGGCCGCGCGAGGAGAAGTTGAACAGGGCGTTCTTCTTCTTGACCACCGAGCCGTAGTTCGCCAGCCAGGTGTCCTTGCTGATGCTGGCGGCGACGCTGACCACGTTGCCCGCCACCGACGGGTCACCGATGGTGTTCACGCCCGGGCCGGAGTTGCCGGCCGAGATGAACATCTGCACCCCGTAGGTGGTGATCAGGTTGTTGTAGAGGGTGGCGCGGGCGTTGTTGCCGTCGTTGAGCGCCGGCAGGCCACCGATCGACATGTTGATGACGTCGACCCCACGGTTGATCACCAGATCGGCCATGCCGGTGGTGAGCGCGGCGGCCGTGCAGCCGCCGCCCCAGGAGCAGGCACGGGAGGAAACGATCTTGGCGCCGGGGGCGGCACCGTCGAACGCGCCGTTGCCGAGCATGTCGTTCGCGGCGGTGATGCCGGCGACGTGCGTGCCGTGGGCGCTCTCGATGATGCCGATGTTGACGAAGTCCACTAGGCCGTTGGCGCCCGCAGAGACGTTCTTACGGTACTCGACGACGAACGACATCCGCTCCTTGATCGCGGTCGCCGGGTTGTCGGTGCCGAAGTGGCCGACGTCGAACTTCTCCTTGTACGGCCGCATCACGGCCTCGTCGGTGAAGTCACCGTCCTGATCGGTGTCGACCCAGATGTTGTTGGTGGTCGGGTCGAACAGGATGCCGAACCGGTCGGTGTTGTCACCGTCGCGGTTGACGTCACCGGCCGGGTCGCTGTCGATGGTGATGTTCTCGCTGAACAGGTTGAACCGGTAGCTGCCGGCCGGTGCGGTCCAGGTGCGACCGGCGAGGGTGAACGTCGGCCCGGTCACCTGGTTGATCATTGGCCGCCAGGTGGGGTCCTCGAACGGGTCCGTCGCGGTCACCCAGTCGACGATCTTGCGCTCGCCGGTGGTGGTCTCCTGCAGCGCCGGGTGCTCCAGGTCCACACCGGAGTCCATGATGCCGATGGTGACGCCGCGGCCGTCCCACTTCTTGTGCTGCTTGACGAACTTGACCGCACCGGTCTCGTTCGTCGGCATGTACGGGTTGTCGGCCTTGGTCCGGGCGCCCGGACCGTTGAGCGTGTCGCCCTGCTTGCCGCCCTTCTTGCCGCCGGGAGCGACCTCCGGCTTCGGGTCGGGCAGCTGGATCTTCTCGTCCAGGTCGATGGTGGCCACGCCCGGCAGCTTGGCGGCCTTGACCGCCTTGCCGGTCGGCACCTTGGCGAGCACGTAGCCGATGGTGTCGTAGCGCTCGGTGACGGCCGCGCCGAGATCCTCGAGGTCGTCGGCGACGTCCTTCGCCTTGCCCTTGTCGGTGGCGACGATCATCGTGACGGTGGGGGCCTTCTTCGCCTCCGCCTCGGCGAGCAACTTGGCGTCGTGCTGATCCAACGACTCGGCGGGGGTGGCCTGCGCGGTGTCGGGTCCGGCAGGAGCGGCGCTCGCGGTGGCGGCACCGCCCGCCACGGTCACGGCGCTGGCCGCCATCACCGAGGCGAAGAGCGCGGCGGAGGTACGCCGGCTCAGGTTTCGGGGTTTGCTCACGTTCTCTTTCCTCCAGAGAACTCAGGCGCCCTCAGAAGCAGGGCACGCGTGAGCGAAATCCTTCGTGGTGCCGACCGTCGATGTCACTACCGCCGGGTACGTTGTGACCATCTCGTGATATGCGAGACGCTCATTGTCACATCGAAGATGATAGGGGCCGATTTCAGTTAGACCGAGTTCGATCATCCGGTGTGGATTCCGCAAGCAGTTCCGGCGCTTGCGGCTGCCGCGGCGCCAGCTCCACCTGCCCCGGCGTGGGCAGTTCCTGATCCGACACCCCCAGCTCGGCCAGCTTGCGGGCGCTCACCAGCACCCGCGCCTCCAGCGAGCCCACCGCCCGGTTGTACGCAGTGACCGCACCACCGAGTGAGGCACCGAGTTTACCGACGTGGTCACCGAGCGTCGACAACCGTCCGTACAGTTCCCGCGCCACCGTGTGCACGGCCATCGCATTGCGGGTCAGCTGTTCCTGCCGCCACGACCAGGCGACCGTACGTAGCAGCGCGACCAGGGTGGCCGGGGTGGCCAGCACCACGTTACGGGCGAAGGCGTGCTCCAACAGCGTCGGATCGCGTTGCAGGGCGACGTCCAGAAAAGGATCAGCCGGCACGAAGAGCACAACGAACTCCGGAGTGGACTCGAATGCGGACCAGTACGACTTGGCGGCCAATGCGTCGACGTGCGCCCGCAGGTGCTTGGCGTGCGCGTCGAGATGGGCGTCCCGGCCCCGCTCGTCGCGCGCCTCCATCGCGGTGAGGTACGCGTCGAACGGCGCCTTCGCGTCCACCACAACGCTTCGTCCGCCGTGCAGGCGAACCACCAGGTCGGGGCGTACCGTCTGCTGGTCGGTGGCGGCGGTGACCTGCTCGGCGAAGTCGCAGTGTTCCAGCATCCCGGCGGCCTCGACGATGCGCCGCAACTGGTGCTCGCCCCACCGCCCACGCACCTGCGGCGCACGTAGGGCCGCCACCAACTGCTTCGTCTCCGTCCGCAGCTCACCGGAGACCGCGCTCATCGCGCGGACCTGCTCGCGCAGCTCGGCGTACGCGTCGACCCGCTCCCGTTCGAGATCGGCGACCCGCTGCTCGTAGCGGCGCAGCGTCTCGTGCAACGGGGCCACCGCCCGGGCGACCGCCTCCTGCGACTGGGCCGTCGCCTCATAGCTCAACGCCCGCATCGACTGCTCTAGTTGCCCCTCGCCCTCGCGGGTGGCGCGCAGCGTGGCGTCCAACCGGGCGATCTCGGTCGCCGAGCGGGCCCGGGCGGCGAACCAGCCGACCGCGCCGCCGACGGCAAGGCAGGCGCCCACCACGGCGATCATTGACAGGTCCACCATCGGAGCTTGCCAGACTACGGCCCGACCCGCTGTCAACACGCACGTGGCCGCCGCCTCTCCATATCGATCTGCGTCCCCTACTACTAGCCTGACCTGCAACCTAGAATGGGATGATTCCCTTATGTCCGATTCCTCGAGTGCAGAAGTGACTCGGCGTCGAAGATCTCTATAGCACTGCCGGGGGATATTCGTTGTCGCGCTTCCTGTGAAGTTTCGGACATCGATCGACAGCCATCAAATGATAGGCTCCTGTCTACTATTCTACAGCGACAGGAGATGGTGTGTTGCATCTGTGTGGTCGGAAACGGGAAATGCGCGGGGTTACCCGAATCGTTTCCATTCTGACGGTCGGCCTGCTGCTTGCCACAGGGATGACTGCCCCTGCCTCGGCCGACTTCGACCCGAATGACTGCTACATGGTCGGCGCCGCAGAGTACGTCGACTTCCGGGCGATGGTCTGGGATATGGTGCAGGCCGGCGAACTCACGACCGACGAAGCGTTCTATCTGTCGTGTGATCCGCGCCGCGCCAGCGAGCGTGTCTCCTACGACGTCGAAGTCGTCCGTGATGACGAGCACCGGTTCGTAGAGCGGGATATGCCGACGCTCGACGAGGCGGGTGATGTGATCACAGTAGACGTCGGTCCGGTCATTGAGGGGCTCGACATCATCGACGTGATAGACGGGGCCAATGCCGCGCCGGCCATGGCTGAGCGTGTAGGTGCAGCGGATGGGATGGCGGTCGCGGCCGCGACCTCAGGGTGTCGCATGAGTACTCGTTGGACGATTACGCAAAAGGTATGGGGCAAGGTGGCCTTTGGTCACCGGCAGACACTGAACTGGTGCTGGAACAAGTCGACCAAGAAGGTCCGTGACTGGACCGGTGAATGCAGTGGCTACACCACCGGTTGGGGAACGGCGAACGGCTGGCAGTGGGACGGCTGTTCACAAAACGATTTTATCGGTTACACCCTGAACGGTTCACATCCGGGCGGGGTGCACCACATCACGCAGGGCAAGTTCACCCACATGAAGGTGGGTCCTACCGTCAGGCTCCGATTGGATCTCTGGGGGCACTGGGACAGCACGTGTGACGCAAAGTACAATAAGACGTTGCGTAACTACTGCTGATTCGATGAAGCTCCGGCGTAGAGGGAGAGGGGCTTCGCTCAGCGAGTGTTGTGAGAGGACGCCTGGTGAGAATCTCCAAAAGCAGATGGACCGTCTTCGCACTTCTCATCCTGTTGGCCGTTAGCATCATGATGGCGGCGGCAGCTGTGCCGACTGGTACCGAGGTTGTCCGTGACAAGGGCGGGCGGCTAATTGACGAGGCGACTGTGTCCCACCCGTTGGCGTGGCTGTACGTCACGTTCGTCCTCACCCTGTTGGTTATGGCAGCTACGGCCCTCGTGGCGTATGTCCGGCGCGATGTCCGCCTAGCCCGGCGTTTACTACTGATTACCGGTGTCCTGGGCATCGTCCCAACCATCTTCCCTGGACTGATTGCTCTGTTGACCCGCGCCCAGATGGCTCGGGTTGAGGGCACCCGGGGCTGAACTCCGGCCCCGTCAGGTCGTAGAAATTACTAGCTGACGGGGCCGGATACGTTCAACTCATGGAACCTTCGTCCGTGGCTGCGATCCTCGTCCGCTGGCCGGATGGATCGATTATTTGCGACGGGGGTTCGCTGCCCGGGAGGTGCGCTATCTCGCCGATGCGCCGCCCGACGCACGGCGGTGGTACGAACCTCGGGCGGGTAGGTGCTAAACCTCAGCGGCGAGGACCCGGCAGTACGCTAAGCGCTGGCAGATGTCGCCGCGCCTACCACGCCACGGCGCACGCGGCTTCGAGAATCCGGGCGACGGCGGCGCGGACTGAGGCGGCGGCGATTTCGGTGCAGGCGACTTCTGACAACGCCGTTGCGGAACGGGCCCCGTCGTCAGGTGAGCTGGTTGACGGGGCCCCTGGTCGTCCGTCAGCCGGTGTTGCGCATGCCGGCCGCGATGCCGTTGACCGTGGTGAGCAGGGCCCGCTCCAGGGCCGTGCCGTCGCTGGGGGCGCGTCGGCCACCCGGTGCGGTGGCCACCGCCCGGCCGGCCGCCCCGGAGTCGCGGTACTGCCGCAGCAGCGCCACCTGAAGGTGGTGCAGCGGTTCCAGGTAGGTGTCACGTACGGCGAGGGTGCGTTGCAGCACCGGGGAGTTCTCCAGCAGGTCCGGTGAGTCGGTGACGGCGAGCACCTCGCGCCTGGTCAGCTCGTACTCCTGCTCGATCTTGTCGAAGATCGGGTGCAGCTGCTTCGGGACCAGGGTCTCGACGTACCGGCGGGCGATGCCGAGGTCGGTCTTGGTCAGCATCATCTCCACGTTCGACAGGAACGTGCGGAAGAAGTGCCAGTTGCGGTGCATCTCGGCGAGCACGTCGGCCAGCCCGGCCTCCCGGGCGGCGGCCAGACCGGAGCCGACCCCGAACCAGCCGGGCACGATCTGCCGGGTCTGGGTCCAGCCGAACACCCACGGGATGGCCCGCAGCCCGGACAGCCCGGCGCCGGTGTTCGGTCGCTTCGCCGGCCGGGAGCCGATGTTCAGCGCACCGAGCAACTCGGTCGGGGTGGAGGCCCAGAAGTACGCGGGCAGGTCCGGATCCTCGACCAGTGAGCGGTACGACCGGAACGCCGACTCGGACACCACGTCCATCGTCGCGTCCCAGCGTTCCAACATCTCGGCGGGTTGGCGGGGCGCGGTGTGCAGCAGCGTCGCCTGGAGCACGGCGGCCACGCTCAGCTCCAGGTTCTCCCGAGCCAGCGCGGGCAGGGTGTACTTGTCGGAGATGACCTCACCCTGCTCGGTCACCTTTATCGCGCCGTCCAGGGTGCCGTACGGCTGGGCCAGGATCGCGTCGTGCGTGGGGCCGCCGCCGCGCCCGACCGTGCCGCCCCGGCCGTGGAAGAGCCGCAGGTGCACCCCGTGCCGAGCGGCCACGTCGCGCAGTGCGCGCTGGGCCCGGTGGATGGACCACTGGCTGGTGGTGATGCCGGCCTCCTTGTTGGAGTCGGAGTAACCGAGCATCACCTCCTGCACGTCGCCCCGGGCCGCCACCAGCGCCCGGTACGCCGGCAGCGACAGCAGCTCGTCGAGCAGCTCCCCGCCGGAGTTCAGCTCGGCCGGGGTCTCCAGCAGCGGCACGATGCCGATCCGGGCCCGGCCGCTGTGCACGTCGACCAGGCCGGCCTCGCGGGCGAGCACGACCGCGGCGAGCACGTCGTCCACGCCGAGGGTCATCGAGATGATGTACGACTCGATCACCTCGGCGCCGAACCGGTCCTGCGCCTCACGGATGGTGCTGAACACGTCGAAGGTCTTGCGGGCCGACTGGCTCAGCGGGGTGTCCGCCGTCGACAGCGGCCGGCGACTGGCCAGCTCGTCGGCGAGCAGCTTGGTGCGCTCCAGCCGGCTCAGCGACGGGTAGTCGTCGACCTCACCCACCGCCGCGTACAGCTGGGTGAGCACCTCGTGGTGCTTCTCGGCGTGCTCGCGGACGTCCATGGTCGCCAGGTGCAGGCCGAACGCGGAGACGGTACGGATGGTCGAGGCGAGCCGGCCGACGGCGGTGAGCTGACCGGAGTTGCGGGCCAGCGAGGCGCGCAGCAGATCGAGGTCGGCGATCAGCTCGGCCGAACCCCGGTAGTCGCGCCCCGGCACGTGCGGGGTGCCCTGGCGCAGCCGGGCCCGGGTGTTGGCGAGCTTGGCGCGGACACAGCGGGCCTTGAGCCGGTACGGCTCCTCGGCGTTGACCCGTCGGAAGCGGGGCGCCACCTCGGGCAGCGCGTCGAGGTCGGCGGCGAGGCTGGCGGACAGGTCGAGCGAGACCCCGCGCAGGCGGCGGGAGACCGACACCTCGTTGATCAGCTCTTCCATCGCCGCCTCGGTGGCGGTCAGGCCATGCTCGTGCTGAATGGCCAGCACCTCGCGGGTCACCGCCGGAGTGACGAACGGGTTGCCGTCCCGGTCACCGCCGATCCAGGTGCCGAAGGTCAGCGGTCGGGCCGTCGGCGAGGTCTCCACGCCGAGCGTACGCAGCGTCTCGGCGAGGTCGTCGAGCACCTGCGGGGCCGCCTCGGCGTACAGGTCACGCAGGTAGTAGATGGCGTTGCGCGCCTCGTCGGTCGGGTCCGGCCGGTCCAGCCGCAGCTCGTCGGTCTGCCACATCAGGTCGAGCAGCTCGGCCAGCCGCCGGTTCGCCGGGCCCTCGTCGCTGGCGCCGTAGAGGATCGCGTTGGCGGTCTCGGCGTCCAGCTCGTCGGCGATCGCGCGCAGCTTCGACAGGATCGACCGGCGAGCCGCCTCGGTCGGGTGAGCGGTGAAGACCGGACGTACCGCCAACCGGCGGGCCACCGAGGCGATCTCCTCGGCCGGCACCCCGCGTTCGGCGATCATCTTGGCCGCCTGGTCCAGCCAGCCGCCCTGGACGGCGCGGCGACGCCGCAGGTCGCGGGCCCGGTGCACCTGCTCGGTGATGTTGGCCAGGTGGAAGTAGGTGGAGAAGGCGCGGGCCAGCTTGGTGCCGGTGGTCACGTCGAGCCCGCCGAGCCGCCGGGCGGCGGCCGGCGCGTCGGTGCGGACCTGGGCCCGGATCTCCTCGACGAGGTCGAGCAGCGGGCGCCCCTCCTGGCGGGCCAGGGTCTGCCCGAGCAACGTGCCCAACCTGCGGATGTCGGCGCGCAGCGCGGCGTCGGGGCCGTCGTGATCGTGCTGGTCGGTCACCATGCGCTCCTCACGTCAAGTACGAAGGACAGCGCTGTCCGACTCCCCCGATCGTATCCACGCGAACCCGCCCGGAAGGAAGGGCCCCTTGATAACGCCCTTCGTTTCAGGGGGACCCCGACCGGGCGTCGACGCTGCCGAGGTGCGCCGGTCGAGGACTTCCGGAGGCCGAAAACCGCTGTTCACGGCCGATAGCGTCGGGACATGACGTCGTTGGTTGAGCCCCCGAAGCCCCGACCTGGCGATCGAGTGGCGATCGTCTCACCCTCCGCCGGTCTGCCAGGTCTCTTCCCGCACGTGTACGAACTGGGGCTGCGCCGGCTGCGTGCGGAGTACGGCCTGGAGCCGGTCGAGTACCCGACCACCCGGATCATGGGTGCCGACCCGCGCGACCGTGCCCGGGACCTGACCGCCGCCTTCGCCGATCCGACGATCACCGCCGTGCTGGCCACCGTCGGCGGCGACGATCTGATCACCGTGACGCCTCATCTGGACGACGAGGTGCTACGGGCCAACCCGAAGCCCTACTTCGGGTACTCCGACAACACCAACGTGCTCAACCACCTGCACCGGCTGGGCGTGGTCAGCTACCACGGCGGTTCGGTGCTGGTGCACCTCGGCCGCCCCGGCGCGCTGCACCCGCTGAGCGCCGACTCGCTGCGCGCGGCGCTGTTCGGCAGCGACTGGTACGACCTGACCCCGGCGGCGCAGTGGGGCGATGAGCCGAACGACTGGAACGATCCCGCGTCCCTCGCCGCCGAGCCGGTGATGTTCCCCGGCACCGGCTGGCGTTGGCAGGGGCCGGCGAAGGTGGTCGAGGGACGCACCTGGGGCGGCAACCTGGAGGTGCTGCACTGGCTGCTCGCCGCCGACCGGGTCGCACCGGCGGCCACGCTGGCCGGGTCGGTCTTCCTGTTGGAGACCTCGGAGGAACTGCCGCCGGCCGTCGAGGTCTACCGCATGCTGCGTAACCTCGGTGAGCGTGGCCTGCTCGACGGCTTCCCCGCCGCGCTCGTCGGTCGCGCCAAGGCGTGGGAGTTCGGCCGCCGGCTCACCCCGCCCGAGAAGAAGGCGTACGCCGAGGACCAGCGGGCCGCCGTCACCCGGGCCTTCGCCGAATACGCCACCGACACGGTCCTGGTCTTCGACGTCGACTTCGGTCACACCGACCCGCAACTGATCATCCCGTACGGCGGCGAGGTCCGGGTGGACGCGGTCCGGCAGCGCATCTCGGTGCGCTACTGACGGCCGAGCCAGCCACCGAGGCGCGACATCCACTCGACATGCGGGATGTCGCGGTATCCGCGCCGACGGAAGCCGCGACATCCCGCATCCGGAGTTGACCGTGCCCCGCAGTCCACGACGCCCCTCAGTCCACGACGCCCCTCAGTCCACGGCGGCGAAGGCGCGGACGGGGAAGGTGCCCATGCCGGCCACCCTCGGTGGCGCGGCGGTGAACCGGAAGCCGTCCGGCGGCAGGGCGTCCAGCCCGGTCAGGTGCTCCACGATCGGGATGCCGGCGGCCAGCAGGAGGCTGTGCGCGGGCCGCTCACCGCCGGCCGCGGGACCCATGGCGTCAATGTTGATCGAGTCGATGCCGACCAGGGCGGCCCCCGCGTCCACCAGCGCCTGTGCGCCGTCACCGGTCAGGTGGGGCGCCTCCGGGGCGCCGTACCGGTCGGTGCCGAAGTGCGCGTCCCAGCCGGTGTGCAGCAGCACCGCCTTGCCGGCCACGTCATACGGCGCCAGCAGCAGCCGGTCCACCGCGCGGGTGTCGGCGGGCAGCCGGACGACGAGTCCGGGCAGGTCGGCGAGGCGGTCCAGCGGGAAACCGGACAGGTCGACACCGTCGGCGTACCGGTGGGCGGGGGTGTCCAGGTAGGTGCCGGTGTTGGCGATCATGTCGATCCGGGCCACGTGGAACTCGGTGCCCGGCGCGTAGTGCTCGCGGGACGCCTCGCGGCTCAGCCACTCGGTGATCTTCGGGGCCGGCCAGCCGGGCAGGGTGATCATCCCGTCGGTGACCAGGTGGCTCAGCTCGATCAGCCGCCGCCCGGTCACGCCGTCCGGGGCACCGCCGACGGCGCGTCCACCCTTGTGCGGTTCCTCGATGATCGTCTTGTTGGTGATCCGTACCTCGGCGACCATCAGCAGGCCGAGATGCCGGACGAACAGCGCCGCCAGGTCGGCGTCGTCGATCCGGTCGCCCGGGATGTCCAGCCGGAACCCCTCGGTGCTCAGGCTTCCGCCGTTGGCGAAAGCGACCACCGCGTCGAACTGCGCCCGCCACTGCCCACTCACGCTCCCACCCGATCACCCCCCACCCGACCAGTCAAGATCCGCCACTGCCTCTGCCGTCCCGGTCGAGGCGACAACTTCGGGGAGAGTGTCGCCTCCCACGCCCCGCAGCCTGCACTTTCCCCGCAGTTGCACACGCCTCGGGATGGTCGGGGCGCTTCGGCGAGGCGTCGGCCGGGAGGGTGGGAAGCGGGGCGAAGGTCGGTGGGCAGAGCTAGGCTGGCACCCGCACCCCCCGTCCGGGCTGGACGCGGGGTGATCGTCGTGTCCCCACCTCGGAAGTGATCATGACTGCGCTCACCGGACTGTTCGCCGCCGCCCTGGCCGACCCGGGCCTGGCCCGCGTCCGTGACCTGGCGCGCTCCGGTGCGGCCCAGGTCGACGGACTCGACCTGACCGCCCCACCGGCACTGCGCCCGTTCGCGGTCGCCGCGGTCGCGGCGGATCCCGACGACCGTGCCGGCGGCCCGGCTAGCGGCGGCGGCTCGGGCAGCGGTGCGACGGCTGGCGGCGCGGGGCGGGCAGTGCTGGCGGTCACCGCCACCAGCCGCGAGGCCGAGGATCTCGTCGCCGCGCTGGGCAGCCTGCTGCCGCCCGAGCAGGTGGCGATCTTCCCGAGCTGGGAGACGCTGCCGCACGAGCGACTCTCCCCACGCTCCGACACCGTCGGCCGGCGGTTGGCCGTGCTGCGCCGGCTCGCGCACCCGGACTCGGCGGACGCGCACGGGCGCACCGGCCCGCTTCGGGTGGTGGTGGCCCCCGTCCGCTCGGTGCTGCAACCCCAGCTCAAGGGGCTCGGCGATCTGGAACCGGTCCGGTTGGCCGCCGGTGACGAGGCCGACCTGGAGCAGGTCGCCCGCCGGCTCACCGACATGGCGTACGCCCGCGTCGACCTGGTCACCAAGCGGGGCGAGTTCGCCGTGCGCGGCGGCATCCTGGACGTCTTCCCGCCCACCGACGAGCACCCGTCCCGGGTCGAGTTCTGGGGCGACGAGGTGGAGGAGATCCGCACCTTCGCCGTCGCCGACCAGCGCACCATCGAGCAGATCCCCCAGCTCTGGGCCCCGCCCTGCCGGGAACTTCTGCTCACCCCCGAGATCCGGGAGCGGGCCGCCATCCTCGCGCAGCAGCACCCGGAGCTGGCCGAGATCCTGGACAAGCTGGCCGGCGGGGTGCCGGTAGAGGGCATGGAGTCCCTGGCCCCGGCGTTGATCGGCGATGACTCGATGGAGCTGCTGCTGGACTGCATGCCGGCCGGCACCCACGTGCTGCTCTGCGACCCGGAGCGGATCCGCACCCGGGCGCACGATCTGGTGCGTACCTCGGAGGAGTTCCTCCAGGCCAGCTGGGCCGCGGCCGCCGTCGGTGGCCAGGCCCCGGTCGACCTCGGCGCCGCCGCCTTCCACACCCTCGCCGACGTACGCGCACGCCGCGACGCTGCGCCAGCCCTGGTGGACGCTGTCCCCGTTCGGCCTGGCCGAGCCGGTCGGCCCAGCCGCGACCCGGCAGCCCTGGGAGGACGAGCCGGCGGCGGTCGACGTCACCCCCGACGACGCCATCGCGGTGGCCCTGGCGGCCCAGCCCGCACCGCTCTACCACGGCGAGACCGCCCGGGTGGTCGACGACCTCAAGCGGTGGGCCGGCGAGGGCTGGTCGATCGCGTTGGTCTTCGAGGGGCACGGCCCCGCCCAACGGGCCGTCGAGGTGCTTCGTGACGGCGGCCTCGGTGCCCGGATGACCGAGGAGGTGCCCGTCGCGCCCGCCCCGGGTGAGCTGCTGGTCACCTGCGGCAGCCTGACCGGTGGCTTCGTCGACGAGGCGGCCCGGTTCGTGCTGCTCACCGGCAGCGACGTGACCGGCGGTCGGGGCGTGTCGACCCGGGACATGCGGAAGATGCCGAGCCGGCGGCGCAACACCATCGACCCGCTTGAGCTGCGCGCCGGTGACCACGTGGTGCACGAGCAGCACGGCATCGGCCGGTACGTCGAACTGGTGCAGCGAACCGTCAACGGCGCCTCCCGGGAGTACCTCGTCATCGAGTACGCCCCGAGCAAGCGCGGCCAGCCCGGTGACCGCCTCTTCGTCCCCACCGACCAGCTCGACCAGTTGAGCCGCTACGTCGGCGGCGAGCAGCCCACCCTGCACAAGATGGGCGGCTCGGACTGGCAGAAGTCCAAGGCCCGGGCCCGCAAGGCGGTCAAGGAGATCGCCGCCCAGCTGATCCAGCTCTACGCCGCCCGCAAGGCGTCCAAGGGGCACAACTTCGGGCCGGACACCCCGTGGCAGCGGGAGTTGGAGGACGCCTTCCCCTGGCAGGAGACGCCCGACCAGCTCGCCGCCATCGAAGAGGTCAAGCGGGACATGGAGCAGAGCATCCCGATGGACCGGCTGATCTGCGGCGACGTCGGCTACGGCAAGACCGAGATCGCGGTACGGGCGGCGTTCAAGGCGGTGCAGGACGGTAAGCAGGTGGCCGTGCTGGTGCCGACCACGCTGCTGGTGCAGCAGCACTACAACACCTTCGCCGAGCGGATGAGCCAGTTCCCGGTGACCATCCGGCAGCTGTCCCGCTTCCAGACGCCCAAGGAGGCGGAGCAGACCCTCGCCATGGTCGCCGACGGCACCGCCGACATCGTCATCGGCACCCACCGGCTGCTGGCGTCGGCCACCCGGTTCAAGTCGCTCGGGCTGGTCATCGTCGACGAGGAGCAGCGTTTCGGCGTCGAGCACAAGGAGCACCTCAAGTCGATGCGGGCGGCGGTCGACGTGCTGAGCATGTCCGCCACCCCGATTCCGCGCACCCTGGAGATGGCGATCACCGGCATCCGGGAGATGTCCACGATCGCCACCCCGCCGGAGGAGCGGCACCCGGTGCTCACCGCCGTCGGCGCCCAGGACGACCGGCAGGTGGCCGCCGCGATCCACCGTGAGCTGCTCCGCGACGGTCAGGTCTTCTACCTGCACAACCGGGTCGAGTCGATCGAGCGGACCGCCCGCCGGCTGCGCGAGCTGGTGCCCGAGGCACGGGTGGCGGTGGCGCACGGGCAGATGGGTGAGGACGCCCTGGAGAAGGTCATGGTCGGCTTCTGGGAGAAGGAGTACGACGTCCTGGTCTGCACCACGATCGTCGAGTCCGGCATCGACATCCCGAACGCCAACACGCTGATCGTGGAGCGGGCCGACCTGCTCGGCCTGGCTCAGCTGCACCAGATCCGGGGCCGGGTGGGCCGGGGCCGGGAGCGGGCTTACGCGTACTTCCTCTATCCGCCGGACAAGCCGCTCACCGAGCACGCCCACGAGCGGCTGGCCACCATCGCCCAGCACACCGAGCTGGGCGCCGGCATGTACGTGGCCATGAAGGACCTGGAGATCCGGGGCGCCGGCAACCTGCTCGGCGGCGAGCAGTCCGGGCACATCGAGGGCGTCGGGTTCGACCTGTACGTGCGGATGGTCGGTGAGGCGGTGCAGGCGTTCAAGGGTGAGCGTCCGGAGGAGGAGACCGATATCAAGATCGACCTCCCGGTGGACGCGCACCTGCCGCACGACTACGTGGGGGTGGAACGGCTGCGCCTGGAGATGTACCGCAAGCTGGCGGAGGCGCGCGACGAGGAGCGGCTGCGCGAGGTGGCCGCCGAGATGACCGACCGGTACGGCGAGCCGCCGGCACCCGTGCAGAACCTGATCGCGGTGGCCCGGTTCCGGCTGCTGGCCCGGTCCTACGGCCTCACCGACGTCAGCATGCAGGGCAAACACATCCGGTTCGGTCCGCTGCCGCTGCCCGACTCCAAGCAGTTGCGGCTCAAGCGCTACCACCCCGACTCGGTCTACAAGGCCGCCCTCGACCAGGTCAGCGTGCCTCGTCCGACCACCCGTCGGGTCGGTGGCGAACCGCTGCGCGACCAGCCCCTGCTCGAGTGGTGCGCCCAACTCCTCTCCGACGTCCTGGGCGCACCCGCCGGTGTCACCGGCGGTCAGGGGGCATGAGAGAGTGACGGGCATGCGTGCTCGCCGTCTTGTCGCCGTCGCCAGCGTGGCGGTCGGCCTCGTCGCCCTCGCCGGTTGCCGTTCCGAGCCCGGTGTCGCCGCGTACGTCGGTGACCATCGGATCACCGAGGACGCGGTCACCGGGATCATCGAGGACGCTCAGGCGAAGAACCCGACCCCGACCGAGGGGGACGAGGTGCCGCCCGGCCAGGAGCCTCCGCCGCCCGGTCAGGAGCCCCAGATGCCCGGGCGTAGCCAGGTGGTGAGCACGCTGGTGCTCAGCGAGGTCTGCGAGCGGGTCTCCGCCGACGAGGGCTACCGGCCGCAGAACCAGGTCGACCCCGCGCAGGTGGCGCAGGGCCTCGGCCTGAGCCCGGAGACGGGGTACGTGCGGCAGGTGGCCGAGCTGTACACCTGCCTGTCCGGCATCCCGATCGGCGCTCCGGTGGCCCCCACCGAGCAGGAGCTGATCGACCTGGTCGAGGCGGGCAAGCGGGCCGGCGCGGTGCCGCCCGAGGTGACCGTCGAGCAGGCCGCCGCCCAGCTCGACGGCGACCAGCTGCGCCAGGCCCTGGCCAACCGCAATTCGCTGCGCGAGGCCGTCGAGACGTACGACGTGACGGTCAACCCCCGGTACCGGCCGCTGGTGTTCCCGGTGCTGAGCTTCACCGGGCAGGCCATCGCGGTGGGCGTGCCGCTGGGTGAGCCGGGCTCCGACACGGTCACCGACATCTCCACCCCGCAGTCGCGCCCCGAGCCGCCCGTACCGACCGCCGGCTGAGCATGCCCCGGATCGTCCTGCTGGTGACCTCGCCCCGGTTGCCGGCCGGGCTGCTTACGGCAACCGCCTGGGACGTCGTACGCGCGGCTCCGGTGCTGGTCGCCGAGGAGAGCGAGCTGACCACGGCGCTGCGGTCGGCGGGCGCCGAGGTGCGGGTGCTCGACGGGCCGCCGGTGCCGGCGCTGCTGGACGCGGTGGCGGCGCACGACACGGTGGTCTGGCTGGCCGGCCCGGCCGGTGACGAGTCGGTGGCCCGGGAGCTGGGGCTGCGGCTGGCCCGCGAGCCAGGGTTGGCGGAGCTGGAGCTGATGTACGGCTCGTGGGATCCCCCGGGCGCTCGCCTGCTGGACGCGGTGGCGGTGCTCGACCGGCTGCTCTCGCCCGGCGGGGATCCGTGGAAGCGGGCGCAGACCCACCGCAGCCTGGCCCGCTTCCTGCTGGAGGAGAGCTACGAGGCGTACGACGCGATGAGCGCGGGGGACACCGACGCGCTGCGCGAGGAGCTGGGCGACGTGCTGCTCCAGGTGGTGCTGCACGCCCGGTTGGCCGAGGAGTTGCCCGAGGACGAACGCTGGACCATCGACGACGTGGCCGGTGGGTTGGTGGACAAGATGATCCGGCGCAATCCGCACGTCTTCGCCGGTGCCGAGGCGGGCACCCTGGAGGAGATCACCGCCAACTGGGAGCGGATCAAGCAGGCGGAGAAGGCCCGTGACTCGGTCCTCGACGGCATCGCACTGAGCCAACCGGCGCTCGCCCTGGCGGCGAAGATCCTGGAGCGTGCCGCCCGCGCCGGCGTCACCGCGCCGCTGCCAGCACCGCAGGCGCAACCGGATCCGGAATCCACCCTCGGTGCCCACCTGCTCGCCCTGGTCGCCCAAGCCAACGCGACCGACCTCGACCCCGAAGCCGCCCTCCGCCGCACCACCCTGGCTCACGCCCAAACCCTCCGCACCACCGAAACAACCCCACCCCCCAGCCCCGGTTGACCAAGAAGTTTGCGTCCACCGCCGGCTCGGGAGCGACCAAAACCTCTTGATCAACTGGCGGCCCGGGGGCGGGTGGTTAGGGTCGGGGGGTGGAGCGGTTTCAGGTGGTGGGGGAGCGGGTTGTCGAGGCGTTGCTGGGGAGTCGGCCGGGGCTCGCCGGGACGGCGGGGGACCATCGGGTCGACGATCGGCTGCCGGATTTCTCAGCCGACGCGGTCGCGGGGGACCGGGCGATGCTCGTCGACGCGGCGAGCGCGCTCGTCGAGATCGACCCCGACGACCTCGACGTCGAGGAACGGGTGGACCACGCGCTGCTCTCCGCACTCGTCGACCGGGAGCTGTTCGAGCTGACCGAGATCCGGGGACACGAGTGGGACCCGCTCGTCCACAATCCCGGTCCACTGCTGCACGCCCTGCTGTCGCGCCCGTACGCGCCGGTGGAGGTGCGGTTGGCCGCCCTCGCCGGCCGCCTCGCCGCGGTCCCGGATGCGCTGGCCACCGCGCGCGCGACGTTGCGTGACATGCCCCGGATCCACGCGGAGACGGCGGTCGGCCAGTTCACCGGGGTGGCGGCGCTGATCCGCGACGAGGTTCCCGCACTGCTCGCGCGGGCCCCCGTCGGCTTCGACCGGATCGAGCCGGCGGCCACCTCGGCGCTGGCCGCGCTCGACGAATTCGTCGCCTGGCTGCGTGTCGGCCTGACCGCCGACGCCGGCCCGGGCCGCGATCCCCGCCTGGGTCGGCGTCGCTGGGAGGCGCGCCTGTGGCACACCCTCGACACCGAGCTGAGCGCCGCCGAGATTCAGCGGCGGGCCTGGGCGAACCTCGACCGGGTCACCGACGAGATCCGCGCGGCGGCGGTCGAACTGGTCGGTGGCCCGGCCGACGACGAGACCGTACGCCGGGCCCTCGACCTGCTCGCCGCCGAACACCCCGACGACCACACGATCGTCGACCTGGCCTCGATCACCCTGGACGAGGCGAGTGACGTCGTCCGGGCGCACGACCTGGTGACCGTGCCGGACGACCCGTGCGTCATCCAGGTGATGCCGCAGTTCGCCCGGGGTGTGGCGGTGGCCTACTGCGACGCGCCCGGTGGTCTGGAGACCGCCGCCGTTCCGACGTTCTACTGCATCGCGCCGACACCGGTGGACTGGCCCGCGCGTCGGGTGGAGTCGTTCTACCGCGAGTACAACGACCACATGATCCGCAACCTCACCGTGCACGAGGCGATGCCGGGCCACTTCCTCCAACTCGCCCACGCCCGAAGGTACGCCGGCTCCACCCGGGTACGGGCATTGATTCGCTCCGGCCCCTTCGTCGAGGGGTGGGCGGTCTACGCCGAGGAGCTGATGGTCGGCCGCGGCTTCGGTGGCCTGCCGGTGCGGTTGCAGCAGCTGAAGATGCAGCTGCGGATGACCCTCAACGCGTTGCTCGACCAACTGGTGCACGCCGAGGAGCTGCCGGAGGCCGAGGCGATGGCGCTGTTGACCGGCCGTGGTTTCCAGGAGGAGGGTGAGGCGGCGGGCAAGTGGCGCCGGGCGTTGCTCACCTCGGCGCAGCTGTCGACGTACTTCGTCGGCTACAGCGAGATGGCCGAGATCGCCGCCGCTCGCCCACGCAATGTGCCGCTGCGACACTGGCACGACGAGATGCTCGCGCACGGCAGCCCTCCGCCGCGCCACCTGCGCACCCTGCTCGACCTGTAGGTCGTCCGGCCCGGCTGCGCGGGGTCGGCTCAGGGGCCCTCGGTGCGCCGGTCCACCACGTCGGCATTCGCCGGCAGGTCGAAGGCGCCGCCGTCGACCTGGTCGCGGTAGCGGCTCAGCGCCAGCTCGACCGGTTGCCCGTCGACCTGGCCGGTGAAGCTGCCCAGCGCGCCCTCCCCGGTCACGCAGGCGGTGAAGCTCTCCCCGTTCTGACGCACGTCGACGCAGGTCGCGTGGTGGCCGACGACGGTGCTGCTGCGCTCGGTGATGACCGCGTCCGGATCCAACGCCGCGGCGGTCAGCCGGCCCATCACCATCGGAGGCGTGACCAGCCCCTGCAACTCGGCCTCGGCGAAGACCACCACCGAGGGCTTGCTGTTGGGGGCGGGCGGCTCCTCCACGGTGCAGACGGTCCGATCGCCGTCGGTGTCGCACCGGGTGGTCGCCTCGTCGGTGACGGTCAGCTTTCCGCCAGGCCAGGTGTAGCTGGACCGGGCCGGGTCCTGCGACTGGACGAACGAGGCGCTCCGCCCGCCCGGAAGCTGGTACTCCGCCGAATAGGTCAGCTCCAGCGCCCGGTCCATCCGCGCGGCGAGGTCGTTGACGATGTCGGATCGCCCCATGGCCCGCCCGGCGTCGTCCAGGGCCTGACAACCGGTGACGGTGAGCAACGCGATGACCGACACGGCGAGCGTACGGAGCGTGGTCGAAGCGGCGGGCATGGCGACCAGCCTTGTCGATCGGGTCCCGCTCGTGCAAACCGGTTGCCGGTTGAGGCACGAGAATCCGGGAATGTCCGACCCGTCGGGTACCGGAGCGTGGTCGTGGACCCGCCCGGTCGCCGTGCCGCGAGGCGGGGACCGATACGCTGCGTTCAACACCTGCCGCTGCCGCACCGTCGCGGCCCATACCGGACGAGACCACACGAACGAGGAGCGACTCAGTGGCAACCATCGAGGTAATCGAGGCTCGGGAGATCCTGGACTCGCGGGGCAACCCGACGGTCGAGGTCGAGGTCGGGCTCGACGACGGCACGATCTCCCGGGCGGCGGTGCCCTCCGGCGCATCGACCGGCGCCTTCGAGGCGATCGAGCTGCGCGACGGTGACAAGGGCCGCTACCTGGGCAAGGGAGTGGAGAAGGCGGTCGCCAACATCGAGGACCGGATCGTCGACCAGCTCATCGGCTACGAAGCCAGCGAGCAGCGGGCGATCGACCAGAAGATGCTCGACATCGACGGCACCGACAACAAGGCCGAGCTGGGCGCAAACGCGATCCTCGGGGTGTCCCTGGCGGTGGCCAAGGCCGCGGCCGGCAGCGCCGACCTGAGTCTCTTCCGCTACCTGGGCGGCCCGAACGCGCACCTGCTGCCGGTGCCGATGATGAACATCCTCAACGGTGGGGCGCACGCCGACAGCAACGTCGACATCCAGGAGTTCATGATCGCGCCGATCGGCGCGCCCAGCTTCCGGGAGGCGCTGCGGTCCGGTGCCGAGGTGTACCACGCGCTCAAGTCGGTGCTGAAGAAGAAGGACCTGTCCACCGGGCTCGGCGACGAGGGCGGCTTCGCGCCGAACCTGCCCACCAACGCCGCCGCGCTGGACCTGATCGCCGAGGCGGTGGAGAAGGCCGGCTACCGGCTCGGCACCGACATCGTCTTCGCCCTCGACGTCGCCGCCACCGAGTTCTTCGCCGACGGCAGCTACACCTTCGAGGGCGCGACCAAGAGCGCCGCGGAGATGAGCGAGTACTACACCAAGCTGGCCGACGCGTACCCGATCGTCTCCATCGAGGACCCGCTGGCCGAGGACGACTGGACCGGCTGGCAGACGCTGACCGCGGCGATCGGTGACCGGGTCCAGATCGTCGGCGACGACCTGTTCGTCACCAACCCGCAGCGCATCGCCCGGGGCATCGCCGAGCAGGCGGCCAACGCGGTGCTGGTCAAGGTCAACCAGATCGGCTCGCTCACCGAGACGCTGGACGCGGTGGATCTCGCCCACCGGGCCGGCTTCAAGTGCATGATGAGCCACCGTTCCGGCGAGACCGAGGACACCACCATCGCCGATCTGGCGGTGGCGACCGGTTGCGGCCAGATCAAGACCGGTGCGCCGGCCCGGTCGGACCGGGTCGCGAAGTACAACCAGCTCCTGCGGATCGAGGAGGAGCTGGCCGACGCGGCGCGGTACGCCGGTGCGGGGGCCTTCCCGCGTTACCGTTCCGCCTGACGGATGCCGTACCTCGGGGGAGGGGTGTGATGCAGCAGCGCCGCACGCCGGGTGGTCAGCGTCCGGTCCGTCGGCCGGCCCGCGCCGGCCGGCCCGGCACGGCCCGCGACGGCGGTGTCCGCGCCGAGTCGCGGTCCGCCGCCGGCCGGGCGCCGTCGGCCGCCCGCGGTGCCGAGGGCGTACGCTCCGCCAAGCGCCCCGCCGCCGCCAGGCGCGCGGCTGCCGGTGGCGCGGTGACGCGGCTGTCCGCACCCCGATCCCGAGGTCTCACCGGCCGGGCCACCGTGCTGTTCGCGGTGCTGATCGCGCTCGCCCTCGCCTACACCTATCCGGTCCGGGTCTACCTGGACCAGCAGGCCGACATCGAGCGGATGGAGGCGGCGCAGGCGGCCCAGCGGGAGCTGATCGCCGAGCTGACCACCCAGGCGGAGAAGTGGCAGGACGAGGCGTACATCGAGACCCAGGCCCGGGAGCGGTTCTTCATGCGGCGGCCCGGTGAGAAGATGCTGATCCTGCTCGACGACCCGGCCGGCGCGGCCCGCGAGGCGGGCACCGCCGAGGGCCCGGCAACGCCGGTCACCCCCGACCCCTGGTACGACACTCTCTGGTCCAGCGTGCGGGCCGCCGACGCCCACCAGACCGAAGACTGAGCACCCGACGAGAGCTGGCATCGTGACTGTCGTACCACCGCAGGAGCCGGCGGCGGCCTCCGTACCCCCGCCGAAGCGGGAACCGGCCACGGAGGCCGATCTGGCCGCGGTGGCCGCGCAGCTCGGACGTCCGCCCCGCGGTACCCGGGCGGTGGCTCACCGCTGCCCGTGCGGCCTGCCCGACGTGGTGGAGACGACTCCCCGGCTGGCCGACGGCACTCCCTTCCCGACGCTGTTCTACCTGACCTGTCCCCGGGCGACCGCGGCGTGCAGCCGGCTGGAGTCGGCCGGTCTGATGAAGGAGATGGCGCAGCGGCTGACCGACGACCCGGAGCTGGCCGCCCGGTACCGCGCGGCCCACGAGGACTACCTGACCCGCCGGGACGCCATCGCCGAGGTGCCCGAGATCGCCGGCATCTCGGCCGGTGGGATGCCCGGCCGGGTGAAGTGTCTGCACGTCCACCTCGGTCACGCGCTCGCCGCCGGGCCGGGGGTCAACCCGTTCGGCGACGAGACGCTCGACCTGGTCGAGCCGTGGTGGACGACCGGACCCTGTGTCGACGTGCCGGAGCGCGGGTGAGCGACGACGACGTCGTGATCCGTCGGGCCCGGACCGCCGACGTGCGGGCGATCCGACGGCTGGTCGACACCTACACCGACGACCGCCGCCTGCTCAGCAAGGCCACTGTCACCCTGTACGAGGACGTGCAGGAGTTCCGGGTCGCCAGCCGGGTCTCCGACGGCACGGTGGTGGGCTGTGGCGCGCTGCACGTGATGTGGGAGGACCTGGCGGAGATCCGCACGGTGGCGGTCGATCCCTGCTGCCGGGGGCAGCGGATCGGGCACCGGATCGTCGCGGAGCTGATCGGCGCGGCACGGGAACTGGGCGTGGCCCGCATCTTCGTGCTGACCTTCGAGACCCGGTTCTTCGGTTCGTTCGGCTTCACCGAGATCGACGGTGCCCCGGTGCCGCACCTCGTCTACGAGCAACTGCTGCGCTCGTACGACGAGGGCGTCGCCGAGTTCCTCGACCTGGAACGGGTCAAGCCGAACACTCTGGGCAACACCCGCATGCTGCTGCGGCTCTGACCACCCTGCTGACGGTGGCGGTAGGGTTTCCGGCGTGACGACGCGCGTGGCGGCCATCGACTGTGGCACCAACTCGATCCGGTTGCTGGTGGCCGACCTGCCGGATCCGTCGGCCGGGCCGGAGGCGCCGCTGGTGGACCGGAGTCGGCGGATGGAGATCGTCCGGCTCGGCCAGGGGGTGGACGCCACCGGCCGGCTCGCTCCGGAGGCGATCGAGCGGACCCGGGTCGCGCTCGCCGACTACGCCGCCGAGATCGACAAGCTCGGTGCCGAGCGGGTGCGGATGTGCGCCACCTCGGCCAGCCGGGACGCGGAGAACGCGGCCGACTTCCGGACCATGGTGGAGCAGACGCTCGGCGTCGCGCCGGAGGTGGTCACCGGGGACGAGGAGGCTCGGCTGTCGTTCACCGGAGCCGTCCGCGGCCTGCCCGCCGACGCGGCGTCGCCGTACCTGGTGCTGGACATCGGTGGCGGCTCGACCGAGTTCGTCGTCGGCACCCGGGACGGCGGTGTCGACGCCGCGATCTCCATGGACATCGGTTGCGTCCGGATGACCGAGCGGCACCTGCACGCGGACCCGCCCGGCCTGGACGAGATCGCCGCCGCCCAGGCCGACATCGCGGTCGCGGTGGACCGCGCACTGACGGCCGTGCCGGGGCGGCAGGCGGCCACGCTTGTCGGGCTCGCCGGTTCGGTCACCACCGTGGTCGCGATCGCCGAGGGCCTCACCGGGTACGACCCGGCCCGCATCCACCATGCTCGGGTGTCGTACGACCAGGTGGCAAGGGTCACCGCCGACCTGCTGGCCATGACGCGCGAGCAGCGGCTGGCCATCCCGGCGATGCATCCCGGCCGCGCGGACGTGATAGGTGCCGGCGCGTTGGTGCTCCGGGTCGCCATGGAACGGGCCGGCATGACCGCCGTGATCGCCTCCGAGCACGACATCCTCGACGGCATCGCCTGGAGTCTGGCAAACGCGAACGGGAGGTATCGGCGCTAGCGCGAACAGGAGGTGTCGGCGCCAGCGCGAACAGGAGGTGAATGCCACTGTTCCGGCATCTTCCCGGCGGTGGTCACCGCGTGGCAGGCTACCCGCACGTAGGACCACTGGGCGACCAGCCAACGATGACTGACCGCTAGGAGGACGGGCCGATGGGCGAGATGGTGACCTACCGTGGTGATGGCGGCACGGGTGAGGGATATCTCGCGATACCCGCCACCGGTGCGGCAAGCCCGGCAGTGATCGTTATCCAGGACTGGTGGGGCCTCGTGCCGCACATCAGGTCGGTGGTGGACCGCTTCGCCGAGGCGGGCTTCGTCGCCCTCGCACCCGATTTCCGGCACGGTGAGCCAGCCGGGAAACCTAGTGAGCCCCGGCGGCTGCTCAACGGGCCGCAGATGGACGAGACGGCACAGGAGATCGCCGCCGCCGCCGACTACCTCGCCGGCCGCGTCGAGGTGACCGGCAAGGTGGGCTGCGCCGGCTTCTGCGCCGGGGCCAGCCTGGCGCTGTGGGCGGCGAACTTCTCCGAGCGGATCGTCGCCACCGCCGCCTTCTATCCCCGGTTGCCCTGGGAGGGCATGCGTACCGAGTGGACCGACTACGCGGGCAAGGACGCGCTGGTGCACTGCTCGGAGGCGGACGGCACCTCCGCGGACCCGGGTGTGCAGGCGGTACGCCGGGCCATCGAGAACTCCGGCGGCACCTGCCAGCTGCACGACTACCCGGGCACCTCGCACGCCTTCTTCAACGAGGACCGGCCGGAGAAGTTCGACCAGCGGGCCGCCACCAGCGCCTGGGCACGCACCCTCGAACTCTTCCGGGCAAAGCTTGGCTGAGTCGCGTACTCCCACCGAGATCGTCGCCCGCGCCGCGCGCGCGACGGACCTGGCCGACCTGGACGCGGGCGTCGCCGACTGTTTCGCCTGCCCCCGTTTGGTCGACTGGCGGGAGGAGGTCGCCCGCACCAGGCGGGCGGCCTTCCGCGATCAGGAGTACTGGGGGCGGCCGGTGCCCGGCTTCGGTGATCCGGCGGCCCGGATCGCCATCCTCGGGCTGGCCCCGGCCGCGCACGGCGGTAACCGCACCGGCCGGGTCTTCACCGGCGACCGGTCCGGTGACGTGCTCTTCGCCGCCCTGCACCGGGCCGGCCTGGCCAACCAGCCGACGAGTGTGGCCGCCGACGACGGTCTGACGCTGCGCGACACGCGGATCTTCGCCGCCGTACGCTGCGCCCCACCGGACAACAAGCCCACCCCGGGCGAGCGGGACACCTGCGCGCCCTGGTTGCACCGGGAGGTCGAGCTGATCCGGCCGACGCTGCGGGTGGTGGTGGCGTTGGGCGCCTTCGCCTGGGCCGCGTGGTGGCCGGCGTTACGCGCCGGGTACGGCGTCCCTCCGCCCAGCCCGCGACCGCCGTTCGGGCATGGGGCACACTGGTCCGGCACGACCGGACCGGAACTGCTCGGTTGCTACCACGTCAGCCAGCAGAACACCTTCACCGGTCGGTTGACACCAGAGATGCTGGACGACGTGTTCGCCCGGGCGAAACTACTGGCCGGGGTGGACTGAGGTAATCGATGGACGTGCTTCGCAGGTGGTGGCCGGTGACGGCGGTGATTGCCCTGCTCGCCGCCGTGACCCTGGCCACCGCGCACTCGTCGATCGGCGCGAGCCGGATACCGCCCGCCGTCAAGGACGCCCCCTTCGTGCTGGAGTACCCCAGCGGGGAGCCGCGTCCGTCGATCCCGGCCGAACCGCGCGAGGCCGCCGAGGAGACCCGTACCCGGATTCCGTCCTGGCTCGGCACGGTGGCGGTGGCGGTGCTCGGGCTGGCACTGCTCGCCGCCCTCAGCTATCTGCTGTGGACCGTGGCGCGGGGGGTGGCGCGGCGGGTCACCCGGGCACTTCCCGGGCAGCCGACCCGGCGCAGTGCCGAGGGCACCGCCGCGGAGGTGGTGGCCGCCGTCGACGCCGGCCTGGTGGACCTGGACGATGAGGCCACCGACCCACGGACCGCGGTGATCGCCTGCTGGGTACGGCTCGAAGAGGCCGCCGCCGTCGCCGGGGTGCCCCGACTGACCGGTGACACTCCCACCGACCTGGTCACCCGGCTGCTCGCCGGTGATCCGTCCACCGGCGTGCCGGCGATCGTGAGCGCCGACGTGCTGGCCGGGTTCGCGAACGTCTACCGCGAGGCCCGGTACGCCACCCGTCCGGTGGACGAACGGACCCGGGACCAGGCCCGGGTGGCCCTGCGCCGGCTGCGTGGCGAACTGACCGCACTGGCCGGGGGTGAGCCGGTGTGAGCAGCACGAGTATCGACGACCTGCTCAGCTTCTCCGAGGAGCGGCCGGCCCAGTCCGAGCGACGCCGGGGCGGGCGGGCGCGTACCGTCGCCGGCCTGCTCGGTGTCACCGTGGCGGTGACCGTGGTCGCCGTCGCCGGACTGCGCGCGGTCGGGCTGCGGGTCTCGTTGCTGGTGCTGGTCACCGCCGTGGTCGCGCTGCTGGTGGTACGCCGGATCGTCGCCACTCTCGCGCCACCGGCGAAGTCCGGCCAGGCGGGTTCGTCGTCGCGGGGCGGCGAGGAACCCGGCACCTACAACTGGGACGCGCGGGACGCGCTGCGGGTGGCGGTCAACGGTTGGGCGACACCTCTGGAGTGGTCCAAGACGAGTCCCGAACGGTTCACCACGATGATCCTGCCCCGGTTGGCCGAGCTGGCGGACGAGCGGATGCGCCTGAAGTACGGCGTCACCCGCGAGTCCGATCCGACCCGGGCCCGCGCCCTGTTGGGTGACCGCCTGTCGACGTTCCTGGAGACCACACCCCGCCGCACCCCTTCGCCGCGCGACCTCGCGGCGATCGTCGCCGAACTGGAGAAGATCTGATGAACGACGTCGGCCGGACGATGCCCCCCACCGAGGTAGGTCGCCTCGCCCGGGCCGTGCTGGACGCGGTGGGCCAGGTCGTGGTCGGCAAACGGGACGCCCTGGAGCTGGTGCTGGCCGGCATCCTCGCCGGCGGCCACGTGCTGCTGGAGGACCTGCCGGGGTTGGGCAAGACGCTCACCGCGCGGTCCTTCGCCCAGGCGCTGGGCCTGGACTTCCGGCGTCTGCAGTTCACCCCCGACCTGCTGCCCGCCGACGTCACCGGCTCCTTCCTCTACGACCAGCGCAGCGGTGACTTCACCTTCCGGGCCGGGCCGGTCTTCACCAACCTGCTGCTCGCCGACGAGATCAACCGGACCCCGCCGAAGACCCAGTCGGCCCTGCTGGAGGCGATGCAGGAGAAGCAGGTCTCGGTGGAGGGCGTGACGTACCGGCTCGACGAACCGTTCCACGTGCTGGCCACCGCCAATCCCATCGAGTACGAGGGCACCTATCCGTTGCCGGAGGCGCAGCTGGACCGGTTCCTGCTGCGGGTGTCGTTCGGTTACCCGGCGCAGGACGAGGAGTGGGAGGTGCTGCGTCGGCGGATGGCGCGCCGCCGGGAGGAGGCCGACATCAAGCCGGTGGTCGACGCCGGCACCCTGCGCGCCATGCAGGCGGCGTTGGAGGACGTCGTGGTCGAGGACTCGGTGGGCCGGTACATCGTGGCGCTGACCGCGGCCACCCGCGAGCATCCGTCGGTGCTGGTCGGCGCGTCGCCGCGCGGATCGCTGGCCCTGCTGCTGCTGTCCCGGGTACGGGCGGTGCTCTCCGGGCGGGACTACGTGGTGCCCGAGGACGTCAAGGACGTCGCGGCCCCGGCGCTGGCACACCGGATCACGCTGCGGCCGGAGATGTGGCTGCGCCGTGTCGATCCGTCCTTCGTGGTCGGTGAGGTCCTCGACGGCACCCCGGCGCCGGCCAGTGGCGCACTGCCCAGCTACGCCGCCGGTCGGCCGGGAGACTGACCGGCGTGAGCGAGCGGAGCGAGCAGTCGGCACCGACCAACTGGATGCCCACCTGGGCGTTCGGCCGGGCGGTGCTGCTCACCGGCCTGCTCCTGATCGCCGCGGTGGTGCTGGGGCGGGTGGATCTGATCGTGCTGGCCGTGCCGTTCGCCCTCGGCACCGCGTACGCCTTGCGACGCCGACCCGTCGACCTGCCCCGGGTGTGGCTCAGCGCCGACGAGGATCCCCTGGTGGAAGGCGGTGCCATGACCGGGACGGTCACCGTCGGCAACCCGGGTGCGGTCTCCTACGACGTGGCGGTGCTGCGTACCCGCGTCTCACCGTGGCTGCGGGTCGAACGGGCGGGCCTCGCCGGCAGCGCGGTCGTCGGCACCGGCCGGCCCGCCGGTGCCGGTCGGCCGACCGTGGCGGACCGTCCGTTCGTCACGTCGGTAGCCCCGGACACCGCCATCGACCTGGAACTGGCCGGTACCGCGCTGCGGTGGGGTCGGCATCCGCTGGGCCCGGCGGGCGCCCGGGTCGCCGCCGCGCAGGGCCTGCTGATCTCGCGCGCGGTGGTCGTCGAACCGGTCCGGTCCAAGGTGTACCCGAAGACCGAGCCGTTCGAGGCGGTCGAGGTGATGCCCCGGGCCGCCGGCCTGGTCGGGGCGCATCACTCGCGTCGTCCCGGCGAGGGGGGCGAACTCGCCGGGGTGCGGGTCTTCGCACCGGGTGACCGGCTGCGCCGCATCGACTGGCGGGTGTCGCTGCGGGCCCGGCAACTGCACGTGGCGGCCACCCTGTCCGACCGGGACGCCGAGGTGGTCGTGCTGCTCGACGTGCTGGCCGAGGCGGGTCGCTCCGGCGGGGTCACCGGTACCGCGTCGGTGCTGGACACCACGGTCCGGGCGGCCGCCGCGATCGCCGAGCACTACCTGCACCGGGGTGACCGGGTGGCACTGCTGGAGTACGGCCCGAGTGCCCGGCGGCTGCGTCCGGCCACCGGGCGACGGCAGTACCTGACCGTGCTGGAGTGGCTGTTGGACGTCAAGGCCCAGTCCTCCCCGCACGAGCCGTACGACCATGTGTTCGGTCCCCAACTGCTCTCCGCGGACGCGCTGGTGGTGGTGCTCACCCCGCTGTTGGAGGAGCGGTCGGCGCAGATGCTTGCCCGGTTGGCCCGTTCGGGACGGTTCGTGGTGGCCGTCGACACGCTTCCGGCGGACCTGTCACCACCGCAGGACCGGGGCTGGGTCGAGGTGGCGTACCGGCTGTGGCGGCTGGACCGGGACACGATGATCGCGCAGTTGCGCGAGCACGGGGTGCCGGTGGTGCCGTGGGCCGGCACCGGCAGTCTCGACCAGGTGCTGCGTGACGTGGCGAGGCTCGCCACCGCCCCCCGGGTGGGTGGCCGGTGAGCGCGAGGAACGCAGCGCAGCGGAGTCCCGCAGTCGCGAGCGAGAGGTCAGCTCGGTGATGGAGTCGGTCATCGGGCGGGTCCGGGCGGTGCGCACGGCCGCGGCGCGGATCTCCCTCACTCCGGTACTGGTCCGGGTGGGGATCTTCCTCAGCACCCTGGTGGGGTTGCTGCTCGCGTACCCCGCCGAGGTCGTGGTCGGGCGGGCACTGGGGCCGTTGGTGGCGGTCGCGGTGCTGCCGGCGGTGGCGCCGCGCCGGCTCTGGCCGACCTTCGTCGCGTTGGTCACGGTCGGCGGGTGGTTGCTCGCCACCGACGGGTACAACCGGCCGATCGCGTTGTGGCGACTGATGGCGGTGGCCGTGGCGCTCTACCTGACCCACACGCTCTGCGCGCTGGTGGCGGTGCTGCCGTACGACGCCGTGGTGGATCCGGACGTGATAGTGCGTTGGCTCACCCGAGCCGCGGGAGTGTTGCTCGCCACGTCCGTGCTCGGCGTGCTGCTGCTCGAACTCGCCGGTGTCCGGGCCGCCGAAGGCGGTTGGCAGGCGGTGACGGTGGCCGGTCTGCTGCTTGCCGTCGGAGTGACGGCGTTGCTGGCCGGGCTGCTGCGACGCAGGTGAACCAGGGGCCGTCGGGGCTCGGGTGACCGGGGGTGTTGCCGCGTCGGCGGTGGCGACGGTGGCCGCCGTTACCGGCGTCACAGCCGCCTTGTGCTCGGTCACAGAACGGGGCCGCACCCGGGATTACCGCTGTCGGTGGGGGAAAGATGGTAGGCGTGAATCCGAAGCGGATCCTTGTGGTGGGTGCCGGGCACGTCGGTCTCTACGCGGCGCTGCGCCTGTCGAAGAAGCTGAGTTCCCGGGAGGCTGAGGTCGTCGTCGTCGACCCCCAGCCGCACATGACGTACCAGCCGTTCCTGCCCGAGGCTTCGGCGGGGAACATCTCCCCACGGCACTCCGTGGTGCCGCTGCGTCGGGAGTTGCGCCGGTGCAAGGTGGTGGCCGGTGCGGTCACCCGGATCGACCACGCGAGTAAGACCGCAACGGTGCAGCCGATCATCGGCCCGCCTCGCGAGATCACCTACGACCACGTGGTGGTCGCCCCCGGCTCGGTCTCCCGGACCCTGCCGATCCCCGGCCTGCACGAGCACGGCATCGGCTTCAAGACCATCGGTGAGGCCATCTTCCTGCGCAACCACGTGCTCGAACAGCTGGACGTGGCTGCCGCCACGACCGACCCCGAGGTACGCCGCCGGGCGCTGACCTTCGTCTTCGTCGGTGGCGGGTACGCCGGCATCGAGGCGTTGGCCGAGATGGAGGACATGGCCCGGCACGCGCTGAAGTACTACCCGGAGCTGAACACGTCGGACATGCGGTGGGTACTGGTCGAGGCCACCCAGCGGGTGCTGCCGGAGGTCGACCGGGACATGGGCGCCTACACGGTGCAGCAGCTGCTGAAGCGGGACATGGACATCCGGCTCGACACCCGGCTGGAGTCGTGCGTCGACGGGGTGGTCAAGCTCTCCGACGGGGACAGCTTCAGCGCGGACACCATCGTCTGGACCGCCGGGGTGAAGCCGTCACCGATGCTGGACGCGACCGACTTCCCCCGCGAGGAGCGGCGCCGGGTCACCTGCCTGCCGACGCTCCAGGTGGTCGACGGTGACCGCGTGGTGGAGGGCGCCTGGAGCGCCGGCGACTGTGCCGCCGTACCGGACCTGACCAAGCCGCCGGGCAACTACTGCTCGCCGAGCGCCCAGCACGCGGTACGCCAGGCCCAGCGGATGGCCGACAACATCGTCACCGTGCTCCGGGGCCGCGAGCCGGTCCCCTACAAGCACAAGCACGCCGGCAGCGTGGCGAGCCTCGGCCTGCACAAGGGTGTCGCCCAGGTCTACGGGATCAAGATGACCGGTTGGCCGGCGTGGTTCATGCACCGGACGTACCACATGAGCCGGATCCCGTCGCTCAACCGGAAGGTCCGGGTGGTGGTCGACTGGACGCTGGCGTTCGTGCTCAAGCGTGAGGTGGTGGCCCTCGGCCAGCTGCACGACCCGCGCGAGGAGTTCGCCGAGGCGTCCCAGCCACAGGCGAAGGTGTGAGTCCCGCGTGGGGCGCCATCGGCGCCCCACGCGCTCAGACCCGCCAGTACCAGGCGTCGCTGAGTCGGGTCGCCGGGCCGTAGAGCGCCTCCACCGTCAGTCGCAGGCTGTCGGAGTGCGCGGTGTCGGCGGCCAGCACCACGCACGAGGCACCCCAGTGTTCGACGTCCGCCGCCGCGCGACGGCGCTGCTCGTCGCCGACGACCGGCCGGAGGCCGCTGCGGGCCACCTCGGCCAGCAGGGCGGAGGTGGGGCGCGGGGCGACGCCCATCGCGGCGCTGCCGCCTCGGCCGTGCGGGCCGATGAAGAATCCCTGCGGCATGCTGAACTCGGCGTCGGCGGCGGTCGCCCACTGCATCGGCCAGGGTTGCTTGGGCGTGGCCAGTGGCACCGGTACCAGGACGCCGCCCGGCTCGACACACGTTCGCCAGTGGCCGGCGGTGACGAACTCGGGCACCGGCGGTCGGTGCGCGGTGGGCAACGGTGCCGGGATCAGCGGTACCACCGCCACGGCGACCGCGACCAGCGTCAGGCGGCGGACCCGGCCCGTGCCGCGCAGTGCCCGGTCGACCGCCAGCACCAGCAGCGTCGCGATCAGCGGCGGTACGGCCAGGGCGAACCGCATCGGCAGCGCGCCGTCGACCACCGGCAGGCCGCCGAGCAGCGCGTACGGCCCGGGCAGACCGGTGCCTGTGCCGTCGAAGACCACCTCGGGACCGAGCGACAGCGCACCCATCACGAGAATGCCGGTGGCGCAGGCCAGCACCAGTGGACGGCGCCCCAGCCAGACAACGCAGCCGACGGTGACCACCAGCAGCGGCCAGCCCAGGAAGGTGTTGTACTCGGCCGGGCCGGTGCTCAGCCGGGCGGCCCGCTCGTTCCCGACCAGGGACAGCGGTGAGACCGCCCACCAGCTGCGCAGATCGGCGGAGAAGTAGTGCGGGCTGAACATGCCGTCGGCGACGCCGAGCGGACCGGCGAACTGGAACCACAGCGGCCGGGCGAGCACCAGCAGGGCCGCACCGGTGGCAAGGGCCATCGCGCCGGTGAAGGCGGGCAGCGCCCGGCGGGCCAGGTCACGGTCCGCGACGACCATCGTCACCGCCATCACCAGCAGGGTGAGCGCAGCGAGGAACAGCACCTCCTCGCCGATGAACACCTGGACGGAGACGACGGCGGCCAAGCCGAGCGCGGAGGTGGTCAGCCGGCGTCGGTCGGGCCCGCCCGCTGCTCCAGCAACGGGCTCGGCGGCCCGCAGCAGGCGTACGACCAGCCAGACGATGACCGGTAGCAGCCACTGCGCCGTCATGTGCAGGTGGCTGTTGCTCTGGGACACCATGCCCGGGGCGAGGCCGCACAGCGCACCGCCCAGCGTCGCGGCGGCCCGGCGGGCCCGCAGCGTACGACTGAACAGGAGGTACCAGGCGGTGGCGGTGCCGGCGAGGTTGAGCGTCACCAGCAGGGCGAAGGTGACCGGAGCGCCGAACAGCAGGGTGACCGGGGCGAACAGCACACCCAGGGCGATGACCGACGTGTTGGCCATCAGGTTGACCCCGTCGGGCGCGTTCAGCCGGTCGGTGGACAGGCCGAAGTCGCCCAGCAGCGCCCGCGCGTCGACGGCCAGGAACCACTCGTAGAGCACCTGGTCCTCGGGGTTGAGCGCGAGCACCAGACCGGTCGGGTCGGCCCAGAGCCGGTGGGTGAGTGCGCTGGCCAGCGCCGCGAAGAACAGCCCGATCAGCAGGTCGATCCGATGCCGGGCGAACGTCCGGCCCCACCGGGTGAGCCGCAGCCGGCGTACCCGGGCAAGGGGGTGATCCGCCTGCGTGGCCACGTCGTCGGTGGAGGCGATGGGTGCGCGGCTGCTCACGGCCTCGACCCTAGTGGCGGTGCTCGACGGGGGACGCCGCAGTGGCGACGAACCCGCTACCGTGGCACTGCACCGTTCGCGCTGGCGCCCCGGTGTCACCCGCCCGGGTGGTGGAACGGCAGACACGGCCGCCTTAAAAGCGGCTGCCGCAAGGCGTGCGGGTTCGACCCCCGCCCCGGGCACCCGCCGTCCGCAGGCCCGACGCGGGCGACCCGAACCGGGCACTCTCAGCGTTCGCTCAGCCTTCCGATCACCGCTGGGCTGTGCGGGGCGTTTACTCTTGTAGCGCGCGTTGACGTGCCACGACCCCCTTAGGGAGGCCAGACAGTGAAGACTTCGAACCCGGTGCTCGCCCGGCTCGGTCAGGCGGCCGAGCGGGAGCGGGCTGCCGGGTACGCCCCGTCCGGGCCGTACGGACAGCCCGGCTACCCCCAGCAGGTTCCGCCGCAGGCCGGCTACCCCGGCGCGCCCGGCTTTCCGTCAGCCCCGCCGGCGGTCACCCCCATGTCGATCGACGACGTGGTGGTCAAGACGGTCACCCTCCTGGCCATCGTCGGTGTCGCCGCCGCGGCGGCGTGGGCGCTTGTGCCCGACATGTTCCTTGGCGTCGCCTGGATCGGCGCGGCCGTCGTCGGCCTGGTACTCGGCCTGATCATCTCGTTCTCCCGGATGGCGAACCCGGCGCTCGTCGTCGCGTACGCCGTCGTCGAGGGCGTCCTCGTCGGCGCGGTGAGCAAGTTCTTCGAATCGCTGTACGACGGCATCGTGCTCCAGGCGGTGACCGCGACCTTCGGTGTGTTCTTCGTGATGGCCATGCTCTACAAGGCGCGGGTCATCCGGGCGACGCCGAAGTTCGTCAAGGGCATGATCGCGGTGATGGCGGGCCTGTTCGCCGTCATGCTGATCAACCTGGTGCTGGCGCTCTTCGGCGTCAACACCGGCCTGCGTGACGGCAGCCCGCTGGCCATCGGGTTCAGCATCGTCTGCATCGTGGTCGCCTCGCTGAGCTTCGTGCTCAGCTTCAAGGAGGTCGAGGACGGCGTCCGGATGGGCCTGCCGCAGCGCTACTCGTGGGTTGCCGCGTTCGGCATCCTGGTCAGCCTGATCTGGCTCTACATCGAGATGCTGCGCCTGTTGAGCTACTTCCAGGGCGACGACTGACCTCGCCGCCCGACGACCGACGGCGCCCGCCCCACCCGGGGCGGGCGCCGTCGCCTTCCCACCCCACCTCCCGCCCCCGCTCTCCCGCTGCGCCGATCATGCAGTCGTGGCACCGGATAGGTCGGGCGTAAGCGGAGGAATCAACGACCACAACTGCGTGATCGGCGGTCGGTTGGGGGGTCGTGCGTAGAGTGCGGGGGGTGGCGGGTGTGGGTGGGAGTGAGTCAGAGGCGGAGGTTGTCCGAGGGGTGGAGTTGTTGGTGCGGCAGGTGAGCCACTGGCAGCAGCCCCGGTGGTCGGCCGCGGCATCGGTCGGCAACGTGTCCCGGGCGGATCTGGTGCACCGGCTGGTACAGGAGATCGCCAACCTTGCCGCGGACGCGGAAGGGCAGCCACGACGAGACGTACCCCGGCTCGACAACGACCTCGCCCTGCCCGACCAGCTCCGGGTGGTCGCCGCCGATCTCCTCGCGGCGCACCCGAGCGAGGAGGCCCTGGCCCGGGCCGCGACCGAAGTGACCGCGACCCGCACCGCGCTCTAGACCCGGCTTGACCGGGCCGACCATCCCGCGCCGACCACGCGGGCCGGGCCGTGGAAGCGATGTCAGCTCAGGCGCTCGATGACCATCGCCATGCCCTGCCCGCCACCGACGCACATGGTCTCCAGGCCGATGGTCCTGTCGTGCCATTGCAGGGCGTTGAGCAGCGTGCCGGTGATCCGGGCACCGGTCATTCCGAACGGGTGACCGACGGCGATCGCCCCGCCCATCACGTTCAGCTTCTCCTCGGGGATGCCGAGCTGGCGGTACGACGGGATCACCTGGGCGGCGAAGGCCTCGTTGATCTCGACCAGGTCGACGTTGTCGATGGTCATCCCGGCGCGTTCGAGTGCCTGCCGGCTCGCCTCCACCGGACCGAGGCCCATGATCTCCGGTGACAACGCGGTGACACCTGTGGAGACGATCCGCGCCAGCGGAGTCACGCCCAGTTCCTCGGCCCGCTGCGCGCTCATCACGACCACCGCGGCGGCCCCGTCGTTGAGCGGGCAGCAGTTGCCGGCGGTGATCCGGCCGTCCGGACGGAAGACCGGCTTCAGCTCGGCGACCGCCTCCAGGGTGACCCCGGCGCGGGGGCCGTCGTCGGTGCTGACCACCGTGCCGTCGGGCGTGGTGACCGGGGTGATCTCCCGGGCCCAGAACCCGTCGGCGATCGCCTTCTCGGCCAGGTTCTGGCTGCGTACGCCGAAGGCGTCCATCTCTGCGCGGCTCACGTCGTGGACCTGGGCGAGATTCTCGGCGGTCTGCCCCATGGCCAGGTACACGTCGGGCAGGGCGTCCTTCTCGCGCGGGTCGGTCCAGACCGGCGCGCCGGCCTCTGCACGGGCCTTGGACCGCTCACGTGCCGACGCGAAGCGGGGGTTCTCCCAGCCGCCGAGCAGGGCCTGAGCCTCGGGCGGCAGGCCGTCGGAGCTGCCGCGCGCGTACCGGGACACCATCTCGACCCCGGCGGAGACGAAGACGTCGCCCTCACCGGCCCGGATCGCGTGCAAGGCCATCCGCGTCGTCTGCAACGAGGAGGCGCAGTAGCGGGTGAGGGTCGCGCCGGGCAGACCGTCGAGGCCCATCAGCACGGCCACCACGCGAGCCATGTTGAAGCCCTGTTCCCCGCCGGGCAGGCCGCACCCGAGGTAGAGGTCGTCTATCTGTCGCGGGTCGAGCTGCGGCACCTTGTCCAGGGCCGCCTGCACGATGGTGGCGGCCAGATCGTCCGGGCGGAGATCCCGTAGGGACCCCTTGTGTGCCCGGCCGATGGGGGAGCGGGCGGTGGCGACGATGACGGCGTCGCGGGACGACTCAATCGGCATACGGTCACGTTAACTCGCCGGTAACTTGCGGCGGAAGTTTTCCGGGCGCCGGGAAATGTCACCCCCGCGCAACCCGGACGAGTAGACGGTTCAGTGGCGTGGGGTGACGGCCGCTGCGGCGACCACGGCGGGCAGCAGGGCGTGCGCCCAGACCCGGTAGCCGTCGGCGGAGGGGTGGTAGCCGTCGTGGCAGAAGGTGCCGGCGTCGGCCCGGAACACCGGTCCCGTCTCGGTGGCCAGATCGACAACCGTCCCACCGGCGTCGAGCACCGCACCGGTCTGTGCCCGGGCGACGCGGCGCCCCAGCCAGCCGACGACCTGCCGCAGGGGCGCTGCGATCGCGCGTACCGCGCCGAGATCCGGGCAGGTGCCGACCACGACCTCGACACCGGCGTGCCGCAGCCGGTGCACGGCCGCGCCGAGGTAGGCGGCGGCCTCGGCCGGGCGGCGCATGCCGGTGACGTCGTTGGCTCCGACCAGGATGACCGCCACGTCCGGCCGCTCACCGAGCAGCGCCCGGGCCACCTGGGTGGCCAGGTCGGTCGAGCGGGAGCCGGAGACACCGACGCTGGACAGGTGAACCTGCCGCCCGCCCGGCCCCTCGGCGAGCAGCTCCGCCAACTGCCCGCCGATGGTGTCGCCGAGCCGGTCCACGCCGACGCCGAGGGCTGCGGAGTCACCGAGCAGCACCAGACGCAGCGGTGGGGCGCCGGCCCGACCGACGGTGGCCCGCAGCGCCAGGCCGAGTTCCGGCTGGGCGTAACGGCGGTTGCGCGCCACCACGGCCTCGCCGGCGAGCACCACGGCTCCGCCGAGCGCGCCAGCGAGCAGGAGAACGCGGCGGTACGGGCGACGCGCGCGGCGACCCGGTCGCCGGGAGGAAGACCGGTCATGGTGCCCGCCTCGGGCCGGCGCCGGAGCCGAGCCGGCCCCTGATCCGCTCGGTCATGAGAATCCTTCCACTGCGGGTGAGTCGACGGTGGGGGCGGACTGCGGTGTCGGACCGACACCGAAGAATGCCCGCCGACGCAGCTGCGCCCAACGGCCGGCCGGGCCGCTCTCGCTGCCGCGGACCTGCGTACCGCTGACCTCCGTCCCCGGATGCCGAGCCGCCTCCTGCGCGGCCTTCGGCAACGACCGTACGCCTTCGAGACGCGTTGGCGTAGGCCTGCGTTCGCCGCCGTGCCCCAGCGCGGAGAGCACCGTCGGCAACAGGGCGGCGGCAGCCGCCGCGTACCCCTCGGCGGAGGGGTGGAACCGGTCCCAGCCGAACATCCGCCCCGGCTCGGCGGTGAACCGGGGACCGAGCAGGTCGCCGAGCGAGACCGTCCAGCCGCCGGCCGACACCACCGCGACCGTCTGCGCCGCGGCGAGTTGCCGGCTCCACCGGCGGGCCAACCAGCGCAGCGGCGGCTGGATGGGTCGGATCGCGCCCAGGTCGGGGCAGGTCCCGACGACCACCTCGGCGCCGCCCGCGCGCAGCGCCCGGACCCCCTCGACGAGGTAGCGCACGGCCAGGGCCGGCGGCGTGCGGTTGGTGACGTCGTTGCCGCCGATGAGGATGACCGCGACGTCGGGGTCGCACTCCAGGGCCGCCTCGACCTGGAACTTCAAGCCGGCCGAGATGGCACCCACCACCGCGAACCGGTGCAACCGGACGGGCCGCCGCAGGCGCCGGGACAGGCCGGTGGCCAACAACGCGCCCGGCGTCTCACGGCGCCGGTGCACCCCGTAGCCGGCGGCCGACGAGTCGCCGAGAACGACCATGGTGATCGCGGGCCCGGGAAACTTCGGGCCGTAGATGCCGTCGCAGCGTGGTGGCGGCGCCTCGGCCATCGGGATGGTGCGTCGGGCCTGCCGGGCCTGACCGAGGAGCACACCTGTCGTCGCCGCGGCGGCGGCCACCGTGGCGCCCGTGCCGATGGCCGCCAGCCGGGCCACCCGCAGGGTGCGCTGCCAGCGCGGACGATCCGGTACGACGGAACCAGCGACCCCCATACCGTGACATTAGCGCGCCCGTCTGACGCCCTGCTGTCATCGTTGCGGCGCTGCGGTGCCTGGAAATCGACCGTCCTGGGTACTTGGATGGACGGTGTTGCGGCGGGGCGTCACGCTGCACGTGGAGAGGAGCACGACGATGGCTAAGACGTTGAAGCGAGGTGCCGCGTTCGCGGCGCTGGCACGGGCGATGACGGCCGGCGCCCGGGGCGGGCCGTCGCTCGGCGCCCGGATCGGGGCGCTGCCCAGGATGATCGCGGCCACCGCCCGGGGCCAGTACGACGGCGGGCTGCGGCTGGCCATGATGACCGCCGCCACGGCGTACATCGTCTCGCCGATCGACGCGGTCCCGGAAATGTTCCTCACCGTGTTCGGGCTGATCGACGACGCGGTGATGGTCACCTGGCTGGCCGGTGCGGTGCTCGCCGAGACCGAGCGCTTCCTGGAGTGGGAGGCACGTCGCAGCAACGTGGTCCCGGGCCACGTGGTGCGCTGACCGACGTACCCTGGGCGGGAATTCCACCTGGTTCACCCGCCCGGCCTGGCGTGCCGGTGCCGGAGCGAAAGGGCACAACGAGGTGCAGTACTACGACAACGTGGTCGAAATGATCGGCAACACGCCGCTGGTACGGCTACGCAACGTCGCCGAGGGCATCCGGGCGACGGTGCTGGCGAAGGTGGAGTACCTCAACCCCGGCGGGTCGGTGAAGGACCGGATCGCGCTGCGCATGGTGGAGGACGCCGAGGCGGCGGGGATCCTCCGGCCGGGCGGCACCATCGTCGAGCCGACAAGCGGCAACACCGGCGTCGGGCTGGCCCTGGTGGCCCAGCTCCGGGGCTACCGCTGCGTGTTCGTCTGCCCCGACAAGGTCAGTCAGGACAAGCAGGACGTGCTGCGGGCGTACGGCGCCGAGGTGGTGGTCTGCCCGACGGCCGTCGCCCCGGAGGACCCCCGCTCGTACTACAACGTCTCCGACCGGCTGGCCCGGGAGATCCCCGGCGCGTGGAAGCCCAACCAGTACGCCAACCCGGCGAACCCACGCTCGCACTACGAGACGACCGGCCCGGAGCTGTGGAAGCAGACCGAGGGACGGATCACCCACTTCGTGGCCGGGGTGGGTACCGGTGGCACCATCTCCGGCATCGGGCGCTACCTGAAGGAGGCCTCCAACGGCACCGTCAAGATCATCGGTGCCGACCCGGAGGGCTCGGTCTACTCCGGCGGCACCGGTCGGCCGTACCTGGTCGAGGGGGTCGGCGAGGACTTCTGGCCGGAGACGTACGACCGGAGCGTGGCCGACCAGATCATCGAGGTCTCGGACAAGCAGTCCTTCGAGATGACCCGGCGGCTGGCCCGCGAGGAGGGCCTGCTCGTCGGTGGCTCCTGCGGCATGGCGGCGGTCGCGGCGTTGGAGGTGGCGCGCACCGCCGGCCCGGACGACGTGGTCGTGGTGCTGCTGCCGGACGGCGGCCGGGGCTATCTCTCCAAGATCTTCAACGACGCCTGGATGGCGCGTTACGGCTTCCTCGACGCCTCCGGTTCGGAACCCACCGTCTCGCAGGCCCTGGCCGGCAAGCCGGGCGGCCTGCCCGAACTGGTCCACGTGCACCCGACCGAGACGGTTCGCGACGCCATCGACTACATGCGCGAGTACGGCGTCTCGCAGTTGCCGGTGCTCAAGGCCGAGCCGCCGGTGGTGACCGGCGAGGTGGCCGGCTCGATCGCCGAGAAGGATCTGCTCGACGCGCTCTTCACCGGTCAGGCGCACCTGCACGACACCATCGAGCGGCACATGGGCCCGCCGCTGCCGATGATCGGCGGCGGCCAGCCGGTGAGCGAGGCGGTGAACCTCCTGGAGAAGTCCGACGCCGCCCTGGTCCTGATCGACGGCAAACCCAAGGGCGTCCTCACCCGCCAGGACCTCCTGGCCCACCTCGGCGCCCGCTGACCCGACCCCCCACAGCAGTGTTGACCATGAGGTTAGCGGCAGTCTTCGATCTCCACGATGCCGCTAACCTCATGATCAACGGGGGGAGGGGAGTCAGAGGGGGCGGGTGTAGCGGAGTTGGGGGGTGAGTGCGGTGCCGATCGTCTCGTCGCGTTGTTGGCCGGTGGGGTGCCAGCCGCCGCGCTCGTAGAAGTGGCGGGCGTGGGTGTTGTCGCGTAGTACCCAGAGGACCGCGCGGCGCCAGCCGCGCGCCCGCATGTTGGTCAGGGCGTCGAGCATCAGCGCCCGGCCGACGCCGCGACCGCGTTCGGTCGGCTCCAGGTGGATGGCGTTGAGCAGGCCGGTCGCCGGGTCGCCCGCGTCGTCGGGGCCGAAATAGCTGAAGCCGGCCAGCACGCCGTCCCGTTCGGCCACCGTCATCAGATGGTCCGCCCGCTCCCAGGTCCATCGGTGCACCCAGTACTCGCCCATCGCCTCCGGCGTCGGGTCGGCGAGCGCCTCCGCCGGCAGGAACGAGGAGTACGCGGCGACCCGGGAACGTTGGTGCAGGGCGCCCACCGGCAGGAGATCGGCCGACTCTGCCGGACGCAGCGTGACGCTCACCCCGCCGAGAGTACCCGCCGGGGTGGCACCTGAACCGTGGTCAGATCCTCGGCGATCACCAGGTCTCCGTCGAAGTGCCGGCGGGCCTCGTCGGCGAAGCGGGCCGGATCGGCGTACCGCTGGGAGAAGTGGGTGAGCACGAGTCGGCGTACCCCCGACTCGGCCGCCACCCGCGCCGCCTGACCGGCGGTGAGGTGCCCGACCTCGGCGGCGAGCGCGGCCTCCGACTCCAGGAACGTCGACTCGATGACCAGCAGATCGGCGTGCTCAGCCAGCGCGTACACCCCGTCGCAGAGGCCGGTGTCCATCACGAAGGCGAACCGTTGCCCCGGCCGTGGCGTGCTCACCTCGTCCCGGGTGACGCGGCGCCCGTCGAGGTCGAGGTGGCCGACGCGGTGCAGCTCACCGACCGCCGGCCCGGCGATGCCGTACGCGGCCAGCTTCTCCGGCAGCATCCGGCACCCGTCCGGCTCCACCAGCCGATAACCGTACGTCTCGACGGGGTGCCGCAGCTGACGCGCCTCCAGCGTCCCGCAGCGCAGCGCGACCCGTTGCCCGTCCGCCTCGATCGGCACCACGGCCAGTTCGGCGGTCTCGTGGAAGGAACTGGCGTGCCGCAGCCGGGCGAAGTAGTCGGCACCGCCGGCCGGGAAGTGCACCGCCACCGGATGCGGCACCCGGTCCAGGGACAGGCGCTGGATGGTGCCGGGCAGGCCGAGGCAGTGGTCGCCGTGGAAGTGGGTGACGCAGATCCGGGTCAGGTCGCTGGCGGTGACGCCGGTGTGCAGCAGTTGCCGCTGGCTGCCCTCGCCGGGGTCGAAGAGGATCACCTCGTCGTCCCACCGCAGCACGTACCCGTTGTGGTTGCGGGTCCGGGTGGGCGCCTGGCTCGCCGTGCCGAGCACCACCAGCTCGCGCATGGACACGGCCGCCTCCGGTACGGAATGAAGCGACCCCCGGGGCTTCCGCGCTGACGCGCGGGCCGACTGGACTGGGCCGGCACCCCGGGGGTCGGGTGGCTGTCGTGGTTTCGCCGCACCGCTGCCACACGGTCTCGACGACTCTTACCGTGCCCGTCCCGGGGGACAGGCTGTCACTGTCGAGGACAGCGGCTAGCGGACAGCCACCTCACGAGTCCGATTGCTATACAAGTCTGGACCACCTCCTTTCCCGTGTACCGCCACGCTATCCAGCCGGCGGCCCACCGGCAACGGATTTCGATCACACTGCCGTCGCCGCTCCGGTCAGGCGGTCTGGGCGATGCCGATCGGGCCCTCGCGCGGGCCGTCGGCGTTGGCCGGCTGCACCGCCAGCGACGGGAAGTCGGCCAGGTCGCCCTCCGGCTCGGCGTCCCATTCGGGAAACACCAGGTCGCTCTGGAGGTACAGGCAGATCAACTGGGCCAGGTGGCGCAGCCCTTCCAGGTGGGTGCGCTCGTGACCGTGGGTGGCGTCGACACCGAAGCCGAGCAGCGCCACCCGGGCGTGCGCCCCGGCCTCCACCGCCGCCGCCACGTCGGAGCGGTAGTAGTCGAAGACGTCCCGCACGAGATCCACGTCGTGCTCCCGGGCGATCGACGCCAGGTTGCGGGTCAGGTGGTAGTCGAACGGGCCCACGCCGTCGCCCATCGCCAGGGTGGCGGAATGCTCGCGGGACTGCTGACCGGGGGCGACCACCGCCGCGTCCACCGAGACGATCTCGGCCACGTCGGGGTCGAGGCCGTGGGACGCGCCGTGGCCGATCTCCTCGGTCACGGTGACCAGCAGATGCGCGGTCACGGCCGGCTTCACCCCGGCGTCGACCATCGCCTTCAGGGCGGCGAGCACCGCGGCCACGCCGGCCTTGTCGTCCAGGTGGCGGGACTTGACGTACCCGCTGGGCGTGACCGTCGGGTTGGGCAGGAACGCCACGAAGTCGCCCGCGTCGACGCCGAGCGCCCGCAGCCCGGCGATGTCCTCCACCGGCTCGTCGACGCGTACCTCCACCTGCTCCCAGCCGAAGCCCTGCAGGTCGACGCCCTCGTTGTAGCGGTGGCCGCTGGCCTTGAGCGGCAGCACCTGCCCGGTGACCACCCGGTCCAGGTCGTCGGTGAAGATCCGTACGTGCGCGCCCTCGGCGAACCGGGCGCTGTGCGTCCCGATCGGCTTCAGCTCCAGCCGGCCGTTCTCCTTCAGCCGTTTGACCATTCCGCCGATGGTGTCGGTGTGCACCACGATCGCCCGGTCCGCGCCGGTCTCGCGGGGTCCGGGCAGGCAGGCGCTCAGCGCGCCCCGGCGGGTGAGCGTCGACGGGATGCCGAGCGCGGACAGGCGTTCACCCACGTACTGCTGCACGTGGTCGGTGCGCCCCGAGGGGCTCGGTATGTCGAGCAGCTCGACCAGCACCTGACGGAGGTAGTCCAGGTCGATGGGGAGCGGAGTGGTCTTGCGTACGGTCATGCCCCAGATGGTGCCGCACCCGCCGGCGTCCACAGCTTCTGCGGTGCCCGAGTCCCGGGAAAGAGCAGATCCACGAAGCGTTCGGCGGTGGGCTGCGGTTCGTGGTTGGCCAGCCCGGGCCGCTCGTTGGCCTCGATGAAGACGTGCTCGGGTTGGTCCGGCGCCGGCACCAGCAGGTCGAGCCCGGTGACCGGGATGTCGATGGCGCGGCTGGCGGCGACGCACGCCTCGGCGATCAGCGGGTGCAGCTCGCCGGTCACGTCGTGGATGGTGCCGCCGGTGTGCAGGTTCGCGGTGCGCCGCACGGCGAGCATCTGCCCCTCCGGCAGCACGTCGTGCAGCTGGTAGCCGGCCTCGGTGACCACGTCCCGGGTCATGTCGTCAAGCGGGATGCGGGACTCGCCGCCCGTGGCGGCGGCCCGGCGGCGACTCTGCCGCTCGATCAGCTCGGCGATGTCGTGCACGCCGTCGCCGGTGATCGAGGCGGGCCGGCGGACGGCGGCGGCCACCACCTCGTGATCGATCATGACGACCCGCAGGTCCTCACCGGAGCACAGCTCCTCCAGCAGCACCTCCGGGCAGAACCGGGCGGCCAGCTCCACGGCGGCGGCCAGCGCCTCGGGGGTGCGTACCCCGACGGTGATGCCGTTGCCCTGCTCGCCCCGGGCCGGCTTGACCACCACCTGGCCCACCTCGGCCAGGAACTCCGCGTCGGCGGCGTCGCCGGTGGCGGTGCGCCCGCGCGGCACCGACAGGCCGGCCTCGGTCAGGATCCGTCGGGTGACCCGCTTGTCGTCGCAGCGGCTCATCGCCACCGCCGAGGTCAGCTCGGACAGCGACTCCCGGGTGAGGATCGTCCGACCGCCACTGGTCAGCCGCAGCTCGCCCCACTCCGGGTCGGTCACCTCCACCCGGATGCCACGCCGCATCGCCTCGTCGGCGACGATCCGGGCGTACGGGTTGAGCCCGTCGTACCCGACCGGCATGGCCGGCAGGAACAACCGCTCGTTGATCGGGTTCTTCCGCTTCACGCAGAGCGTGGCGGTGCGGTAGAAACCGAGCCGCTCGTAGAGCCGGATCGCCCCGGCGTTCTCGGCGAGCACGGACAGGTCGACGTACGCGCGACCCCGGGCGACCAACCGGCTGGCCAGCTCGGTGATCAGTGCCTGCCCGGTGCCGGGCGGGGCCTGGTTGAAGTCGACGGTCAGGCACCACAGGCTGGCGCCGTTGTCCGGGTCGTCGAAGACCGCCACATGGTCGATGCCGGTGATGGTGCCGACGATCTCGCCGGTGACCGCCTCGGCCACCAGGTGCAGGAACCGGTCGGTCGCGGCGTTGTCGACAAGCACGTCGACCGGGGCGGTGACCATGCCGTTGGCCGCGTAGATCCGGTTGACCGCGTCCGCGTCGGCGGCGTCGCGCAACCGGCGGATGCGTACCCCGGGCAGTTCGTTGCGGCCGTCGAGCGGTGCCGGCGTCTCGGCGGTGCCGGCCTCCTCGGTCGTCCCGGCACCGGGACGGGGCCCGCGACGGTCCCCGCCGAGCGGCAGCCGGAAGGTCAGCGACGGGTCGATGAACAGCTCGTCGGGCAGCCGGGAGACCAGCACGTGCGGATCTCGCAGGTAGATGCAGATGTCCCGGGCTCCGGCCGCCTCGGAGCGCAGCACGTCGGCGACCGCGGACTGGTTGGCGAACGTCTGGCCGAAGACCAGCCGCCCCCAACCGCAGTCGACGATGACGTCCGCACCGGTGCTCGGGCGCTCGTCGGCGGTCGGGTCGGCACCGCCGGTGGCGATCGGATCACCGCCCGGCCCGACCCGCTCGTACCGTCTGCCCGCGCCGCGGCCCCGGTCGGTCCGGGCTACGCCGGTGGCCAGGGTGTCGGTCACGCTCAGTCGATTCCGTGGCTCTGGAGCCACATTTCCAGGAGTCCGAGTTGCCACAGCTTGTTTCCGTTCAACGGGGTCAGTTCGGCGTTGGGCGCGTCGAGCAGGGCGTTGACGTAATCGGTGCGGAACAGGTCGCGGCGGCGGGCCTCGGGAGCGGACAGCGCGTCGCGTACCCGGTCGAGGAGCTTGCCCTCCAGGTGCGTCAGGCCCGGCACCGGGAAGTAACCCTTGGGCCGGTCGATGACCTCGTGCGGCAGCACACGACGGCCGATCTCCTTCAGCACACCCTTACCGCCCTGCGCCAGCTTCAACTCCGGCGGGCAGGCGGCGGCCAGTTCCACGAACTCGTGATCCAGGAACGGCACCCGGGCCTCCAGCCCGTGCGCCATGGTCATGTTGTCGACCCGCTTGACCGGGTCGTCGGTGAGCATGATCTGCGTGTCGATGCGCAGGCCGGCGTCGACCGCGGTCTGCGCGCCCGGCCGCGCCAGGTGCGCGGCGACGAACTCCCGCGCCGGATCGCCGTCGGCGAGCCAGTCGGGGTTGAGCACCCGGGCCAGGCCGGCGCCGTCGCGGTCGAAGAAGGCCCGGGCGTACGTGTCGAGGGCCTGTTCCCGACCGACCTGCGCCAGTGGCGGGTACCAGTGGTAGCCGCCCAGGATCTCGTCGGCACCCTGGCCGGACTGCACCACCTTGACGTGCCGCGACACCTCCTGGCTGAGCAGGTAGAAGGCGACACAGTCGTGGCTGACCATGGGTTCGCTCATGGCCGCGACGGCCGCCTCCAGCGGCGGGACCAGATCCTGGGCGGCGACCCGGATCTGGTGGTGGTCGGTGTCGAAGGTCTTGGCGACCACGTCGGAGTAGCGGAACTCGTCGCCCTCACGGCCGCCGACGGCGTCGAAGCCGATGGAGAACGTGGACAGCCCGCGTTGCCCCTCCCCGGCCAGCAGGGCGACCACCAGGCTGGAGTCCAGGCCACCGGAGAGCAGCACGCCGACCGGTACGTCGGCGACCATCCGCCGACGTACGGCGGTGGTGAGTGACTCGTGCAGCGCGTCCTGCCAGTCCCGCTCGGACCAGCCGGCGTGCTCGTCGCGGCGGAGGAACGGTGGATCCCAGTAGACCCGCTCGTGGCTGCGGCCGTCGGCCTCGTAGACCCGCACGGTGGCCGGTGGCAGCTTGGTGACCCCGCGCAGGATGGTGCGCGGCGGCGGCACGATGCTGTGGAAGCTGAGGTAGTGGCCCAGGGCGACCGGGTCGATGCCGGTGTCCACCCCGCCGCCGGCCAGCAGCGCCGGCAGGGTACTGGCGAAGCGCACCACGCCGGCGGACTCGGCGAGGTAGAGCGGCTTGATGCCGAGCCGGTCCCGGGCCAGCACCAGACGGCCGGTGTCCCGTTCGCTGATCGCCACGGCGAACATGCCGATCAGGTGGTCGACGAAGTCCAGCCCCCACTCGGCGTACGCCTTGACGACGACCTCGCTGTCCCCGGTGGAGAAGAAGTGGTGGCCCTTGGCCTGCAGCTCGGCACGCAGCTCGCGGTAGTTGTAGATGCAGCCGTTGAAGACGCCGGCCAGACCGGCGGCGGAGTCGACGATCGGCTGGCCGCTGGCCGCCGACAGGTCGATGATTTTCAGGCGCCGGTGGCCGAGGGCGACCGCCCCCTGTGACCACACCCCGCTGCCGTCCGGCCCCCGATCGCACATGGTGGCGGCCATTTGTTCCACCGCTGCGACGTTGGCACGCGTCGCGTCCCGTCGGAACTCCCCAGCCAGTCCGCACATGTGTGCCCATGCTGCCAGAGGATGTTGCGATTAGCCTGTTGAGACCATGACGGTCGTGTAACAGCATTGCTAGAATCCGCGCCCCGCGATCAAGCAGGTGACATCCCACGCCGAGTGTTGGGTCGTTTCCTGCCTACCTCGTGACACTTGCGGCCTTTGCGAAGCGGCGCCGGGTGTGACGAATGCCGCAATACGTGTGGCATGGGCGTGATCACGGGGTCGGTGGTCCCGCACACGCGACGGCAGCCGGCCCGCCGACTTCGGCGGGCCGGCTGCCAAGGGCGCTTGGGCGCGTTGCCCTGCTCAGCCTGCGGTACGGGCCACGCCGACCGGGCAGCTCAGCCCGTTCGGACCGTGGTTGCAGTACCCGTTCGGGTTCTTGGTCGAGGGCGGGGCATCTCCACTGGCGGTGTTGCCGCACCTGCTGCGCCTATGGCGTGTCGGTGAGTTCGCGTCGCCATCGAGCGAAACGATCACGGACAGCAGGTAGCTCAGCGGCCGGAATTCCGTAGCAGTCGAAGTCCGCATCGGTGATCTGCGTCAACGCGCCGAGCGCGTCCGCAAAGGCGTGCGGCTCGAAACCCGGATCTGCTGCCGCAGCCAGTTCGAGCAGGCGTTGCTTGGTGTAGCGGCCGCTCATGAGGGCGGCGTCTACGTCGAGAAAATCTCGGGCCTCGGCGCGGCCGAAGAGCGCACACATCTTGTTGGCGACGGCGTCGTCGGGGTGTAGGACAGGGCCGACGGCCGACATCACCGGGTCGTGCGCCCGCCAATCCGCCGACATCTCCAGCTTGTCCGGCTCCGCGCCTGGATCATCTTGGCCGGCGATGAGTAGGCGGACGAACGTCTCACTCCGAATCAGCGCGGTGACTGTGTACCTGTGCTCTTCGAGGGCGTTGATGACGTTGTCGACCGCTTCCGGGAAAGAGGCACGCAGATGCCAGGACGTAAAAAGATCGACGTCGCCGCTGAGCCGACTGCCCATGCCGTGCGCGCTCACCGCGTATCCACCTGCCAAGGCGAAGCCGAACCGTCCGGCCGCCGCGAGAGCGACTCTGGTGATCTTGACGTGACTCGGCAGCATCGTGTCAGGCAGCGCGGCGGGGGGCGCGGCGCAGTTCAGGGAAACGTTCCTCCCATGCGCGGCGCACGGCCTGGGGCAGCCACATCGACGGCCAGAGCCGGATCAGGGCATCGCGGCTGACGTAGGTGTAGAGGTCGGTCGGACTGGCGGCCTCGTTGAGGACCGTCCGGTACAGGTCGCCGATGCGTCCGGGCTGCGTGAGGTCGTAACGAGGATTGCCGGACCACTTGAGATGGCGTGGTAGATCCACTACCCCGGAAGTGGGCCCGCAGAGCTGATCGAGGGTTTCGGGCACGACAATCGGCTTGGCGTAACCGTGTGGACGGCTAGCGCTGTCGCCGCTCATCGTGCCCTCCCAACGTCCGAATCAGGCTAACGCCTGGATTCAGCCTGCGGTACGGGCCACGCCGACCGGGCAGCTCAGCCCGTTCGGACCGTGGTTGCAGTAGCCGTTGGGGTTCTTGGTCGGCGCGAGGTACTGCTGGTGGTAGTCCTCGGCCAGGTAGTAGTCGCCGAGTCGGGCGATCTCCGTGGTGATCTCGCCCTTGCCGGCCCGGGCCACGATCGGCGCGAACGCCTCTCGGGACGCCTCGGCGATCGCCAGTTGCTCGTCCGTGCTGGCGTAGATCGCGGACCGGTACTGGGTGCCCACGTCGTTGCCCTGGCGCATGCCCTGGGTCGGGTCGTGGTTCTCCCAGAAGACCTTCAGCAGGTCCTCGTAGCTGATCTTCGTTGGGTCGTACACCACCTCGACCACCTCGGCGTGCCCGGTCATCCCGGAGCAGACCTCCTCGTAGGTCGGGTTGGGGCTGTAACCACCCGCGTACCCCGCGGAGGTGGTGAAGACGCCGGGCAGCGTCCAGAACAGGCGCTCGGCTCCCCAGAAACACCCCATACCGAACACGGCGACCTGGTAGCCCTCGGGGAACGGGCCCTTCAGCGGGGTCCCGAGCACCTCGTGCCGGTCGGCCACCGGCATCGCGATGGGACGGCCGGGCAGGGCCCGGTCAGGTGAGATCATCTCGGCCTTCATGCGGCGGAGGAACACGGTGGAACTCCTTTCGTACCCTTCCCCGCGTGCAACACCGGCGGACCCCGCTTCCTTACCCGCGTCGTGCGCCGTCAGGCCGCCAGCGCCGCCCGGACACGGCCCGCGTACGAGGTGGCCTCGGCGTCGTCGGCGTACCGGGTACGCGGCCAGAAGAAGCCACGCAGCCCGTCGCCCTTCGTCCTGGGCACCACATGGGTGTGCAGGTGCGGCACCGACTGGGACACCCGGTTGTTCATCGCCACGAACGTGCCGCCCGCGCCGAGACCGGACTCGACCGCCACGGCGATCCGCCGCACCAACCCGAAGTAGCCGGGCAGCGACTCCGGCGGCAGGTCGGCGAGGGTGACCAGATGGGTGCGCGGCACCACCAGCGCATGCCCCTTGAACACCGGTCGGGTGTCCAGGAACGCCACCCCGTCCGGCTCGTCGGTCACCTGGAACGCCGGCACCGTACCAGCCACGATCCCGCAGAACACACACCCCGCCATCCGGCCAGGTTAAGCCGGACCGGGTGCCGCCGCCCGCTCGTCACAAGCGGTCGAGGTACGCGTCCCACTCGTCGCCGACGACCGGGACCGGACCGGTCTCTCCGTTCGCCAGCCGGAACCGGATGTCCGCCTCCCAGTCGAGAGCCCAGCCATGTAGCTCGACGATCCTCGGGTCCGTCAGCCCGTACGCGGTGAACGTCTCGTCGTCCAGCTCACCGATGGCGCCGAGCCGGTCAGCCAACTCCTCCAACGAGAATCCGACCGTGTGTCGGGCACCCAGGGACTCCAGGTCGGGCCGAGGGAGCCGGTCGTTGGCGGCGTGGATGTCAATGTAGTCACGGTGCGCAGCGCGTTCGTGAAGCGCTCGCATCTTCAGGCCCACAGCGTCGTCGAAGGCGAGAACGGGCCCAAGGTTGAGCGCGGCGGGTGGCCCGATCGCCTCTTTCAACAGGTCAACCTCGCAGGCTTGGCCCGTGGCGGTGACCATCAACCGTGCCATCCGTGCGGTCGCCTCGATGATGCGGGCGTCGAATCCGGCTGCGACGTACGCATCGACAAGGCGCGCGGCCACGGCCGGTAGCGGAAGGGTGGTGGCTGTCGCGAAGTCGATGTCCCGGGACGGTCGTTTGACGAGATCGTGGGCGGCGAGGGCGTAGCCGCCAGCCAGGACGAGCCCGAGGTCGTCGCCAGCAGTGAAGCCGACGCGCAGCAGTCGAAGGTGTAGTTCATCCACACTCAGGAAACGAGTTCGGGAAGCCGACGTTCCCAGATCGCCACGAGACGCCTTGACGTGAGCCGCCTGATGCGGGGCCAGTCGTTACGGAGCAGCGTCGCGTTGACGTAGCGGACGATATCGTCCCGTTGGCCGCAGTCGAGCAACGTCCGGTACAGAGTCAGTCGTTGCCGCGGATCGGCGATGTCGAACTCGGTGAGACCCGACCAGGCCAAGCGCAGGGGCAGTACGACGTGGCCACACTCCGGCCCGGTGAGCTGGTCCAGTGACGTCGGGATGCGGTCGGCCGCGCCGGCCAGGCGAGACGCCAGCGTTTCCGTCGGACTCATCGGCCCAGTATGACCCAGCCGGCCGGCAGGGTGGGTTTCATACGGTGGGACGGGCGGGAGGACTAACGTCTGCGGAATGACCCATGGCTTCGAGACGCTCGCCATCCATGCCGGCCAGGACCCCGAGGCCCGCACCGGCGCGGTGATCCCACCGATCTACCAGACCAGCACGTACGCCCAGGACGCGGTTGGCGCGCCACGGCTCGGCTACGAGTACAGCCGCTCCGGCAATCCGACGCGGGACGCGCTCCAGGAGTGCCTGGCCGCGCTGGAGGCCGGCCAGGTCGGCCTGGCTTTCGCCAGCGGTCTCGCCGCCGAGGACACGTTGCTGCGTACCGTGTGTGGTCCGGGCGACCACGTGGTGATCCCCGATGACGCGTACGGCGGCACGTATCGGCTCTTCGCCAAGGTCGCCGAGCGGTGGGGTCTGGCGTACACCCCGGCCCGGGTCTCCGACGCGGACGCCGTGCGGGCCGCGATCCGGCCCGGCGTCACGAAGGTGGTCTGGGTGGAGACCCCGACCAATCCGCTGCTCGGCATCGCCGACATCGCCACCCTGGCCGCCGTGGCGCACGACGCCGGGGCGTTGCTGGTGGTCGACAACACGTTCGCCTCGCCGTACCTGCAACAGCCGATCACGCTCGGCGCGGACGTGGTCGTGCACTCGACCACCAAGTACGTCGGCGGGCACTCCGACGTGGTCGGTGGCGCGCTGGTGGCGGCCGACGCCGACCTCGGCGAGCAACTGCGCTACCACCAGAACGCGATGGGCGCGATCAACGGTCCGTTCGACGCGTGGCTGACCCTGCGCGGTATCAAGACCCTCGGGGTACGCATGGACCGGCACTGCGACAACGCCGAACGGATCGTGGCGTACCTGGACGGGCATGCCAAGGTCGGTCAGGTGCTCTATCCGGGTCTGCCCACGCACCCAGGGCACGAGGTGGCGGCGAAGCAGATGCGCCGGTTCGGCGGCATGATCTCCTTCCGCGCGGCCGGGGGTGAGGAGCACGCTGTCGAGATCTGCAACCGGGCCCGGCTCTTCGTGCTCGCCGAGTCCCTCGGTGGGGTGGAATCCCTGATCGAACACCCCGGTCGGATGACACACGCGAGTGCTGCCGGCTCGCCGCTTGAAGTTCCCTCCGATCTCGTGCGACTGTCTGTCGGCATCGAGACGGTCGAAGACCTGCTCGCCGATCTGGAGCAGGCGCTGGGCTGACCGCTGGCTTGGGAGGGTGGCCGTGCAGGACATCATGCCGACCTGGGTCGGGGCGACCGCCAAACAGATCGCCCGGGGGGTACGCCGGGGAGACGTCTCCGCCACCCAGGTGCTTGCCGACCACCTTGACCACGTCGCCAAGACCGACGTCGACCTCGCCGCGTTCCGCGCGGTACGCGGCGGGGAGGCGGTCACCGAGGCGGAGAAGGTCGACGAGCAGGAGGACCTGGCGAACCTCCCGCTGGCCGGGGTGCCGGTCGCGGTCAAGGAGAACACCCCGGTGGCCGGTGTGCCCACCTGGAACGGTTCCGCCGCCGTCCGTACCCCCGTGGCGGAGGCCGACCACGAGGTGGTCCGCCGACTGCGCGGAGCCGGCGCGGTGATCCTCGGCGTCACCCGGATGCCCGAGCTGGGCCTGTGGGGCAGCACCGACGACGAGACCGCCGTCACCCGCAACCCGTGGGACCTGTCCCGCACCCCGGGCGGCTCCTCCGGTGGTGCGGCCGCGGCCGTGGCTGCCGGACTGGTGCCGATCGCCCACGGCAACGACGGTCTCGGCTCGATCCGGATCCCGGCCGCCTGCTGCGGGCTGGTCGGCCTGAAACCCGGTCGTGGGGTGGTGCCCTGTCAGCTCGGCGCGGAGGACTGGTTCGGCCTGACCGAGCACGGCATGCTCAGCACCACCGTCGCCGACGCGGCGGTCGGTTTCCAGGTGCTCGCCGGCCGTGCCCAGAGCAAGCTCGTACCACCGCAGCGGCTGCGGGTCGGGGTGTCGCTGCGATCGCCCGTGCGGGGCGTCTCACCCGACGCGCCGAACCGGGACGCGGTCGCCGCCGCCGGTCGGCTGCTCGCCGGTGCCGGGCACGACACGGTGCCGGCCGACCCGGTGTACCCGACGTCGCTGGGCCTGAAGGGCGTCGCCACCTGGTTCGCCGCCGCCGCAGCCGACGTGCGTGACGCCGGGGTCGACCGACGGGCCCTGCAACGCCGCAGCCGCCGGCACGTCACCCTCGGCGAGTGGGCCTGGCGGCGCGGGTACGTCCGGGAGGCCGACCGGTCGGCCTGGCGCGAGCGGTCGATCGGCTTCTTCACCGACCACTCGGTGGACCTGCTGCTCACCCCGGCGCTGGCCAGCGCGCCGCCGCCGGCGGCAAGCTGGTCGACCCGTTCCTGGCAGGCCAACATGCTGGCCAGCATCCGGTACGCGCCCTACGCCGCGCCGTGGAACATCGCCGGCCTGCCCGCCCTGGTGGTGCCGGTGGGCCGCCGCCCGGACGGGCTGCCGCTCGCCGTGCAACTTGTCGGACCACCCGGCTCGGAACTGCTGCTGCTCGGCGTCGCCGGTCAGTTCGAGATGGCGAACCCGTGGCCTCGGCACGCACCCGGATACCCGCACGTCGGAACGGGCTGGCCAGCCAACGCTTGATCATCTAGGCTCCCCGGCACCGCGACAGGGGAGGACCGCCGAGCATGCTCTGCCACACCTGCGACACCGAGACCGACGTACGCACCAGAGAATGCCCGACCTGCCGCACGCCGGTCGGTGCGCCGGCCCTGCACCCGGGTGCCCGGGTGCGACCGGTCCGGGGCGTCGGTCGGGCCGCCTCGGTCGCCGTCGCCGCGACCACCGCGTTCCTGTTGTTGACGGTGGCCGTCCAGCCGGTGAACGCGCTGCTCGCCGAGCGGGCGGCCGACACCCGCGACAGCGAGACGTTCCTGCTCACCGCGGGGGTGCTGGAACTGGCGGCGGCACTGCTCTACCAGGTCGCGTTCCTGGTCGCGATCGTGCTCGTGATCGTCTGGACCTGGCGGGCCCGGACGAACCTGGACGTCTTTCCGGGCGCCGGGCCCACCAACTCCGACGGGTGGGCGATCGCCGGATGGCTGGTGCCGTTCGTCAACTTCGTGATGCCGCACCGGGTGGTGGGCAACATCGCCCGGGAGAGTCTCTGGCGGCTGAGTACCCCGGTACTCGTGCACGTGTGGTGGGGCAGTTGGCTGGTGTTCCTCTTCGCGGAACGGATGTTCGCGCGCTCCGCCGCCGCCGAGTACGAGGCGTTGCCGTACCCGCAGACCTCGTCCGACTTCCAGGCGTACGCCGACCACTATCTGACGGCCACCGGTGAGTACCTGGTGCCCGCGATCTTCTGCACGGTGGCGGGAGGTTCGTTGATCGTGCTGATCCAGAGCATCTCCGCTGCCCAGACCGCCCGAATCGCACGGTCGATGCCCGCCGGCCCGATCCTGCCCGGCATGACGATGGCCGCATCGCCGGATCCGGCCCGGGCCGTGCCGTTACCGGTACCGCCCAACGGTCCGCTGCCGGCTGTTCCGGGTCGGGCGTCGCCGACGCCGGACGGGGCGGGTGGCACGATCTAGGCATGACGGAACTGGTCAGCCTGGACGAGGTGCGCGCCGCCCGGGACCTGCTCGACGGGGTCGTCCGTACCACTCCGCTGGAGTCGTCCCGCCCGCTCAGTGCCGCGCTCGGCGGGCCGGTCTGGCTCAAGTGCGAGAACCTCCAGCGGGCGGGGTCCTACAAGGTGCGCGGCGCGTACGTGCGGATCTCGCGGCTGTCGGCGCAGGAGCGTGCCCGGGGTGTGGTCGCGGCCAGCGCCGGCAACCACGCACAGGGGGTGGCGCTCGCCGCCGGCCTGGTCGGCACCCACGCCACTGTCTTCATGCCGGTGAATGCGCCACTGCCGAAGGTGGCGGCCACGAAGGGATACGGCGCCCAGGTCGAGCTGATCGGTGCCACGGTCGACGAGTCTCTGGTCGCGGCGCAGACGTTCGCCGAGCGCACCGGAGCAGTGCTGATCCATCCGTTCGACCACCGGGACGTCATCGCCGGGCAGGGCACGGTGGCGCTGGAGATCCTGGAGCAGTGCCCGCAGGTGACCACGATCGTCACCGGTGTCGGCGGGGGAGGACTGATCTCCGGGCTGGCGGTTGCCGCCAAGGCGCTCCGGCCGGAGGTTCGGGTGATCGGGGTGCAGGCGGCCGGTGCGGCGGCCTTCCCGCCGTCACTTGTCGCGGGCGAGCCGGTCCGGCTGCCGGCCTTCACCACCATCGCGGACGGCATCGCGGTCGGTCGGCCGGGCGACGTCACCTTCAGCCACGTCCGCAAGCTTGTCGACGACATGGTCACCGTCTCCGAGGAGGACATCTCCCGGGCGCTGCTGATGCTGCTCGAACGCGGCAAGCAGGTGGTGGAGCCGGCCGGGGCGGTTGGCGTGGCCGCCCTGCTGGCCGGTGCTGTCGAGGTGACCGCGCCGGCGGTGGTGGTGCTCTCCGGTGGCAACATCGACCCGCTGCTGATGTTGCGCGTGATCGAGCACGGACTGGCGGCGGCAGGTCGCTACCTGCGGGTGACGGTGCGCTGCTCGGACCGGCCCGGACAGCTGGCCTCGCTGTTGAGCGAGATCGCCGAGCACCGGGCGAACGTGGTGGACGTGGTGCACCAGCGGGCCAACCCGCACCTACGCCTCGGCGAGGTGGAGGTGGCGTTGTCGGTGGAGACCCGTGGCGTCGAACACTCCGACATGCTGATCAGCGCCCTGCGGGCCAGTGGCTACCAGGTGACCATCGCACCAGAGGCGTGACGCGGTGGCGTCACGCCTCTGGACGATCGGATTGCCGGCCCGGCCGGCGGATGACGACGGTCAGCCGGAGAACGGCTCGAAGCTGACCACGGTCACCTTGATGTCGGCGCCGCTCGGAGCGGTGTAGGTGCAGGCCTGGCCGGCCTTGCCGCCCAGGATCGCCTGGCCGAGGGCCGACTCGGGGCTGTAGACCGTCAGGTCCGTGGTCGAGGCGATCTCACGCGAGCCGAGCAGGAACGTCTCTGTGTCGTCGGCGTCGTCGTCGAAGTAGATCGTCACGACCATCCCGGGCGCCACGGCGTCGACGGTCGGCGCCTCGCCGACCTGGGCCGTGCGGAGCAGCTCCTTCAGGTAGAGGATGCGCCCCTCGGCCTTGCCCTGCTCCTCGCGGGCGGCGTGGTAGCCGCCGTTCTCGCGCAGGTCGCCTTCCTCACGCCGGGCGTTGATCTCGGCGGCGATGACCGGCCGGTTGGCGATCAACTCGTCGAGCTCGCCCTTCAGGCGGTCGTACGCGTCCTGGGACAGCCAGGTGGCGGGCGCCTCGTTGCCATTGGACACAGGCGGTCCTCCTCGGTTGTGCGTGCTGGCTGACAGGTGAACCTCCAAGTTACCAGTGCCCTACGACAAGGAGTGTCGGCGATCACGCCGGGCGTCGTCGATCCTCAGACGGGTGGCCGGCAGCGGACGACCTCACCGATGAACGGCCGCGCCGTGGTCGCGAGGCGGTGCCGGACGGTGACGTGAGGCTGCCCGGCGACGGCGGTCACCGGCACCTCCTCGCGGGCCACCTCGGCACCGGCATGGTCCCGGGCGCGCAGCACGCACACCGCCGAGCCACCGTCCGGCAGGTTCACCCGGAAGTCGACCACCACCTGGTCGTCCGTGATGTCGCCGTAGCTGATCACCTGGGCGTCGTACGCCGGATCGCCGTACTGCCGGTAGAGCCGGACCGAGACGACGGTGAGCGTCGCGACCACGACGACGGCGAGCAGCGCGGCCAGCACCGGGCGGCGGCGCCGCGGCGCGCGGCGGCGGCCGTATCGGCCGGCTGGGAAAACCGGCGCGTCCGGTCCAAGTGTGGCGTGCGTCTCGGTCACCGTCGGGTATCTCCCTGGCGTTGTTGTCAGCGGTATCGGCAAGAATGGCAGAGTCCGCCATTCCTGTTCGACTCGGTCGCCAGATCTGGCTCAGCGTCGCGTACGGCTGGGGTCAAATATGACAGGCCGGCGCGGTCCGGTGCCGCTACGGGGAGGAATCCGGCAGGTCAACGGGGGCCCGGGGTGGGTCGCCGGTGGGCAGAGACGAGGAGCGCCGACCTTGGCAGAGCAACTTCGACTCATGGCCGTTCACGCGCACCCCGACGACGAGTCGAGCAAGGGCGCCGCGACGATGGCGAAGTACGTCGCCGAGGGGGTGGACGTGCTGGTCGTGACGTGTACGGGCGGTGAGCGGGGCAGCGTGCTCAACCCCAAGCTCGACCGTCCCGACGTCTGGGCGAACATCGCCGAGATCCGTCGCGCCGAGATGGACGCGGCCCGGGCGATCCTCGGCATCGAGCAGGCATGGCTGGGTTTCGTCGACTCCGGTCTGCCCGAGGGCGATCCGTTGCCGCCGCTACCCGAGGGTTGTTTCGCCCTCCAGGACGTGGACGTGGCCGCCGGCCCGCTGGTGCGGCTGATGCGTGAGTTCCGTCCGCACGTGGTCACCACCTACGACGAGGAGGGTGGCTACCCGCACCCGGACCACATCATGTGCCACAAGGTCAGCGTGGCGGCCTTCGACGCGGCCGGCGACGCCGAGCGCTACCCGGAACTGGGCGCGCCGTGGCAGCCGCTCAAGCTCTACTACGACATCGGCTTCTCCAAGGGCAAGATCCTGGCGTTGCACGAGGCCGTGCTCGCGACCGGTGCCGAGTCGCCGTACGCGGAGTGGCTGACCCGCTGGGAGGACCGGCCGGACAAGGGGCCCCGGATCACCACCCGGGTGCCCTGCGCCGAGTACTTCCCGGTGCGCGACGACGCGCTGCGGGCGCACGCCACCCAGGTGGATCCGGACGGCTTCTGGTTCCAGGTGCCGATGGAGTTGCAGCAGCGCGCCTGGCCGACGGAGGATTTCGAGCTGGTCCGGTCGTCGGTCGACAGCCCGATGCCGGAGTCGGACCTGTTCGCTGGCGTACGAGGTACGGCCCATGCCCGCTGAGCGGGCGGCGGGCTACCCTGGTCGCACACCGCGACCCGGAGGAATCCCATGCTGACCGCTGCTCAGGTGCTCGCCCAGAACAACTTCGGGGACACCCGCACCGGTGGCCTCGCCGGGCCGATGGGCCTGTTCCTCATCCTCGTCCTCGGTGCCGCCACCGTGCTGCTGATCCGGAACATGAATGCCCGCCTGCGCCGGCTTCCGGACCGGTTCCCGACCGAGGGGCCGACGGCACCCGGCACGGAGTCGATGGACCGCTCGGTCGATGATCCGACAGGTGGGATCGTGACGGAGGATTCATCCACGGATGCTCCCAACGGGCGCAAGCAGCGCCGCGACGGCTGATCGGAGCATGATTCACGTCGAACCGGATGGTCGACCCCTGTTGCGACCATCGGGTTTGGCTTAGCCTTCCGCCGGGGGGACCAGAAGTCCTCAAGCTGCGCGGGAGGGGGCGCCGATGACCACCGCAGTCGTATCCGCCCGCCGCGTGGCCTGTTCCGGGTCGGCGGGAGGGGGTCGGTGACCTCCGGCAGGGCCGGTCAACCGCTCGACCGGCCCCGGAGCCGTGGTACGCCGACTGGGCTGCACCTGCTCACCGCCGCCGTCGTGACCACCGCGCTGGTGGCCGCGGTGGTGGGCCTGAGCCTGCCGGTGGGGCTGCCGGTCGACGATCCGCTCGGCGGGCCCGCCCGCTTCGGCTTCGCGGTCGCCCTCTTCGCCCTGTCCCAGCTGGCCCGGCTCCGGTTCCGCGCCGCGGCCGGCGTGGTGAGCGTCACCTGGGCCGAAGCCGCCCTGGTCGTCTGCCTCTACCTGGTACCACCTGGCTGGCTGCCCGGGGCCGCGCTGCTCGGCGTCGCGCTCGCCTGGACGGCCCTCTCGTTGGTGGACGAGGGCCGCGCCACCTGGGACGTGATCCGAATCGCGAGCGCACACACCGCCGCCACCGCGCTGGCGGTCGCGGTCACCACCGCCCTTGGTCAGCCGACGCTCGCCGGTCCGACCCCGGCACTCACGCTCGCGGTGGCCGCTGGCGCCCTCGCCTATCTACTCGCCAGCGCCTGGCTGGGAGGGGTGATGCTGGCGCTGCGGCACGGCATCCCGATCGGACGCCCACTGCTCGCCGCGCTGCGCGGCAAGCTGCTGATGTTCGTCGGCAACGTGGTGGTCGGCGTGCTGGTGGTGGTGCTGATCGAGATCGACCCACGCTGGCTCCTGTTGCTGCCCGCTCCGCTGTGGCTGCTGCAGCAGACCTACCGGCAACGGTTGCGGGAGGACCGCGATCGGCGTACCTGGCGATCGCTCGCCGAGGCCATGAAGGCGCTCAACCAACTCGACGAGCGGGGTGTCGCCACGGCGGGTGTCACCGGAGCGCTGACGCTGTTCGAGGCGGACCTGGTCGACGTGGAGGTGGCCCGGCGGGACGGTCGGTGGCGTCGCTACCGGGGCGACCCGGGTGGTCAGGTGGTCGACCGGGAGATCGCTCCGCCCGGCGGCGACGAGCCTGAACCGGGGGAACTGGTCCGTGACCTGTCGGTCGGCGATAGCCGCGTGGGCCGCCTGCGGGTGCGATTTCCCCGTACGGCGCCGGCCACCGGTCGGGAACGCGACGCCCACGCCGCCTTCGCCGACGCCCTCGCCGCGGCGTTGCACGATGCCGCCACCCACCGGGAGTTGCGCCTGGTCACCGCCCGCTCCTCGTACGAGGCGGTGCACGACCCGCTGACCGGCCTGGCCAACCGGGCTGCGATGCTCGGCAAGGGCGACCAGGCGTTGCGGCAGCTGGCCCACGACCATCCGGTCGCCCTGCTGCTGCTGGACATCGACCAGTTCAAGGAGGTCAACGACACCCTCGGGCACGCCGCCGGCGACCAGCTGTTGCGGTTGACCGCCAACCGGCTGGGTGCCCTGGCCCGCTCCGGTGACCTGCTGGCGCGCCTGGGTGGCGACGAGTTCGCCCTGCTGCTGAGTTCGGTCCCGGTGGTCGGCGACCGCGCCGCGCCCATGGCGTACGCGCTGCGTCAGGCCCGGGACATCGCCGAGCGGCTGGCCGCCCCCACCGAGGTGGCCGGGGTGCGGATGTCCGTCGAGGTCTCCGTCGGGGTGGTGGTGGCCCCGGCCGGCACCGCCGACCTGACCGAGCTGCTGCGCCGGGCCGACATCGCGATGTACCAGGCCAAGTCGGGTGGCGTCAGCGTGGCCGCGTACGACACGGCACGCGACGCGGCCAGCACCGACCAGCTGGCCCTGCTCGCCGAGCTGCGAGAGGCGTTGCAGGCCGACGACCAGTTGGTGCTCGTGTTGCAGCCGGCCGTGGACCTGGTCACCGGGGCACCGACCGGTGTGGAGGCGTTGATTCGTTGGCGGCACCCGAGGCGGGGCTGGTTGGGGCCCGCCGACTTCATCCGGCCGGTGGAGAACAGCGAACAGCTCGGCGCCTTCACCCGCTACGTGCTCGACAAGGCGCTCGCCGTGGCCGCCGACTGGGCCCGGGAGGGTCTGGACGTCCCCATCTCGGTGAACCTCTCCGCCCGCAGCCTGTTGGATCCGAGGTTGCCGGCGGAGATCGCCGAGGCGCTGCGTCGGCACCAGGTGCCGGCGGACCGGCTGGTCCTGGAGATCACCGAGACAGTGGTGATGAGCGACCTGGAGGTCATCGACCAGGTGCTCACCACGCTGCGTTCGATGGGCGTGCAGTTGGCCGTGGACGACTTCGGCACCGGCTTCTCGTCGCTGGCGTTCCTCACCCGGGTCACCGTGGACGAGCTGAAGGTGGACCGCTCCTTCGTCCTCCAGATGGCCGACTCACCCCAGGCGGCGGCCATCGTGCGCAGCACCGTCGGGCTGGCCCACCAGTTGGGCCTGCGGGTGGTGGCCGAGGGGGTGGAGACCGCCGCGCAGCGTTCCGCGCTGGCGGAGCTGGGCTGCACCGCCGCCCAGGGCTACCACTTCTTCAAGCCGATGCCCGCCGACAAGATCGCCGCCGTCCTCGGCTCCCTACGCGACGCCGCCCCCACGAACGTCCTCCCCCTCCGCGCCGACGGCGCCTCCTGACGTCCGACCGGCAACCGGGTGCCGGGCTGGATATGGTCGTCGGGTGAATCGACTTGCGGAGGCGACCAGTCCGTACCTGCTCCAGCACGCCGACAACCCGGTGGACTGGTGGCCCTGGTGCGATGAGGCGTTCGCCGAGGCGAAACGGCGGGACGTGCCGGTGCTGATCTCGGTCGGCTACTCGGCCTGCCACTGGTGCCACGTCATGGCGCACGAGTCGTTCGAGGACGAGGCCGTCGGCAAGCTGCTGAACGAGGGCTTCGTATCGATCAAGGTGGACCGTGAGGAGCGGCCCGACGTCGACGCGGTCTACATGACCGCGACGCAGGCGATGACCGGTCAGGGCGGCTGGCCGATGACGGTCTTCGCCACGCCGGACGGCACCCCGTTCTTCTGCGGCACGTACTTTCCCCGACCGAACTTCGTCCGGCTGCTGGAGTCGGTCGGCACCGCGTGGCGGGACCAGCGTGAGGCCGTGCTGCGCCAGGGCGCCGCGGTGGTGGAGGCGATCGGCGGCGCCCAGGCGGTCGGCGGCCCCACCGCCCCGCTCACCGCCGAGCTGCTCGACGCCGCCGCGGACCAGCTGGCCAGCGAGTACGACGAGGTCAACGGTGGTTTCGGTGGGGCGCCGAAGTTTCCGCCGCACATGAACCTGCTCTTCCTGCTGCGCCACCACCAGCGCACCGGCTCGGCGCGGAGCCTGGAGATCGTCCGGCACACCTGCGAGGCGATGGCCCGTGGCGGCCTCCATGACCAGCTCGCCGGCGGCTTCGCCCGGTACTCGGTGGACGGACACTGGACCGTGCCGCACTTCGAGAAGATGCTCTACGACAACGCGTTGCTGCTGCGGGTCTACACCCAGCTGTGGCGACTCACCGGCGACGCGCTGGCACTGCGGGTGGCCCGGGACACCGCCCGGTTCCTCGCCGACGAGCTGCACCGGCCCGGGCAGGGCTTCGCCTCCGCGCTGGACGCGGACACCGAGGGGGTCGAGGGGCTGACCTATGTCTGGACGCCGGCCCAACTGGTCGAGGCGCTGGGCGAGGAGGACGGCCGCTGGGCCGCCGACCTGTTCGCGGTGACCGATGCCGGCAGCTTCGAAGAGGGCACCAGCGTGCTGCGGCTGGCGCGGGACGTCGACGACGCCGATCCGGCGGTACGGGAACGCTGGCAGGTGGTGGTTCGCCGACTGCTGGCCGTCCGGGACACCCGACCCCAGCCGGCGCGCGACGACAAGGTGGTGGCCGCCTGGAACGGGTTGGCGATCACCGCGTTGGCGGAGTTCGTCCGGCTGGTCGAGACCACCGGCCGGGTCGGCACCGAGGGTGAGGCGAACCTGCTGGAGGGGGTCACGATCGTGGCCGACGGTGCGATGCGGGACGCCGCCGAGTACCTCGCCCGGGTGCACGTCGTCGACGGTCGGCTGCGCCGCGCCTCCCGCGACGGCCGGGTCGGGGATCCGGCCGGAGTGCTGGAGGACTACGGCTGTGTGGCCGAGGCGTTCTGCGCGATGCACCAGGTCACCGGCGAGGGGCGGTGGCTGGACCTGGCCGGTCAGCTCATCGACGCGGCGCTGGCCCACTTCGCCGCGCCCGGCGGAGCGTTCCACGACACCGCCGACGACGCGGAGCAGTTGGTCGCCCGGCCCGCGGACCCGACCGACAACGCCACCCCCTCGGGTCGGTCCGCGATCGTCGCCGCCCTCGTCGCGTACGCGGCGTTGACCGGGGAGAACCGCTACCGCGAGGCCGCCGAGGCGGCCCTGTCCACCGTCGCGCCGATCGTCGGGCGGCACGCCCGCTTCACCGGGTACGCGGCGACCGTGGGCGAGGCACTGCTCTCCGGGCCGTACGAGATCGCGGTGGCGACCGAGGATCCGGCGGGCGACCCGCTGGTGGCGGCGGCGTACCGGCACGCCCCACCCGGCGCGGTGATCGTGGCGGGCCCCCCGGACCGGCCCGGGATTCCGCTGCTGGCCGACCGTCCACTTGTCGACGGGCGGCCCACCGCGTACGTCTGTCGGGGCTTCGTCTGCCAGCGACCGGTGACCGGGGTCGAGGAGCTGGTGGGGCAGTTGCGTTGAGCCGGATCCGCCGGTCGGTGCCGGGACCGGCCCGGTTAGGCTGACGCCGCTATGGATTCCCGTACCGGTCTGCCCGTTGTCGGCATGGTGGGTGGCGGCCAACTGGCCCGGATGACCCACCAGGCTGCGATCTCCCTCGGCCAGTCGCTGCGTGTGCTCGCGCTCACCCCGGACGACGGGGCGGCCCTGGTCGCCGCCGACGTCCAGTACGGCGACCACACCGACCTCGTCGCGCTGCGTACCTTCGCCAAGGGCTGCGAGGTGGTCACCTTCGACCACGAGCACGTCCCTACCGAACACATCCGCACGCTGACCGGCGAGGGCGTGAAGCTGTTCCCGCCCGCCGCCGCCCTGGTGCACGCTCAGGACAAGCAGGTGATGCGGGAGCGGCTCGACACCCTGGGCGCGCCCAACCCGCGCTGGCGACCGGTCGCGTCCCCCGCCGAACTGCTCACCTTCGGCGACGAGGTCGGCTGGCCGGTCGTGCTCAAGGCCGCCCGCGGCGGGTACGACGGGCGGGGAGTCTGGCCGGTCACCGACCAGGCCGCCGCGGCCGACCTGGCGCAGACGCTGCTCGCCGGTGGCACGAAGCTGATCGTCGAGGAACGGGTGCCGCTGCGCCGGGAACTGGCCGTGCAGGTGGCCCGCTCGCCGTTCGGGCAGGTCGCGGTCTATCCGGTCGTCGAGACCGTGCAACGCGACGGGATCTGCGTCGAGGTGCTGGCCCCGGCCCCCGGCCTGGCCGAGGAACTGGCGGTCGCCGCGCAGCAGCTCGCCATCGACCTGGCCACCGCCCTCGGCGTGGTGGGCCTGCTGGCCGTGGAGCTGTTCGAGGTGGCCGACCCGACGGTTCCCGGCGGTAGCCGGCTGGTGGTCAACGAGCTGGCGATGCGTCCGCACAACTCGGGGCACTGGACCATCGAGGGCGCCCGGACCTCGCAGTTCGAGCAGCACCTGCGCGCGGTGCTGGACTATCCGATGGGCGACACCTCGTTGACCGCCCCGGTGGTGGTGATGGCGAACGTGCTCGGTGGTCAGCCCGGCGGCATGTCGATCGACGAGCGGTTGCACCACCTCTTCGCCGCCGAGCCGACCGCCCGGGTCCACCTGTACGGCAAGCAGGTGCGCCCCGGCCGCAAGATCGGGCACGTCACGGTGCTCGGTGACGATCTGGACGAGGTACGCGCCCGGGCTGCCCGGGCCGCCCGCTGGCTGCGGGACGGAACACCGGAGGAACAAGCGGCGTGAGCACGGTCGGTGTGATCATGGGGAGCGACTCGGACTGGCCGACGATGAGGGCCGCCGCCGAGGTACTCGCCGAGTTCGAGGTGTCGTACGAGGTCGAGGTGGTCTCGGCGCACCGCACCCCGGTCAAGATGATCGACTATGGTCGGGCGGCCGCCGATCGGGGACTCAAGGTGATAATCGCCGGGGCCGGTGGCGCGGCGGCGCTGCCCGGCATGGTCGCCTCGGTGACCCCGCTGCCGGTGATCGGCGTACCGGTGCCGTTGAAGCACCTCGACGGCATGGATTCGCTGTTGTCGATCGTGCAGATGCCCGCCGGTGTGCCGGTGGCGACCGTGTCCATCGGCAATGCCCGTAACGCCGGGCTGCTCGCCGTCCGCATCCTCGCCACCGCCGACCGCGCCCTGCTCGACCGGATGTCGGCGTACCAGGCAGACCTGGAGCAGTTGGTCGCCGAAAAGGACGCCGCACTCCGCGCCTCCCTGGCCTGACGCCACACTCAGCGCATGCCGCGTAGCGCGGTCTGTAGGCGTTCCTGGGCGCGGCGTCGACGTTCGTTGCTGGCGCCGAGGATCAGCAGCAGGAAGCCGACCGGGATCAGCGCCAGCCACGGTCCGAGGCTGAACAGCGCGTGCACCGCCGCGATGGCGGTGACCACCGCACCGACGATCACCGGTGCCTGCTGCTGGGTCATCGAGCCGAAGACCAGCACCGCGACCGCACCGAGGAGCAGCAGCACCTGGCGCATGGTGCTCGAATCGGTGGCCAGCACGATCGCCAGGGTCGGCACGAACGCGGCGAGCAGCGCCGGTCCGTACGCCACCCAGCTACTCAGGTCGGTGCGCTGCCGTAGCTCAAGCACTCCGACCAGCAGGGCCAGCGCGGCGAACGGCAGCGTGTACGCCTCGGGCAGGGCCACCTCGGCGACCCGCATCAGGATCCACCAGGCGGTGATCTCGCAGAGCACCACCGCCCAGAACAGGATCCGTCGCTCCGCCGGCCGGCGGCCTGGCCGGGTCGCCGCGAGGCCGAGGACCGCACCCCAGGCGGCGAGCAGTGCGGCGATGTGCCGAGGTGAGTCGAAGGCCAGCGCCAGGGCGATCAGCGCGGCGGCGTGGCCGCTCCACTCCACGGTCGCCGCCTCGCGACGTGCCTCCGGACGGCGGAGCCGGGGCAGAGTGGCGGAGAAGACCTGCAACGCCGCGCCGACCGCCAGCACCCCGAACGCCGACCAGACCGGGGCGAGCCCGGCCACCAGACCGGCGGTGAGCACGAACAGTTGCGCCATCAGCGAGGCGAACAGCCAGCCGAGCAGCCGGGCCCGGGAGGTGAGGCCGTAGAGGGCGGCCACCAGCCCGACCCCGACCGCACCACCGAGCGTGAACAGGGTCAGCTCCCGGGTGGCGAGGCTGCCGGCGAGGCCGGCCCCGCCCGCCGCCAGCCCGATCAGGAAGACCAGCACCCGGGCCAGTCGCAACGAGCGGGCCCGTTCCACCAGGGCCGGTGGCGGCGTCAGCGCCAGCCCCAGCATCGAGATGGTGAACACCGCCAGCGCCGACAGGGTGCTCGTCGGCCAGCCGCCGCCCAGCGCGATCGGGGCGATGAGCAGGGTGACGGCGGCGCCGGGCAGCACCACCGGCACGGCCCGGGACCGGCGGCCACCGCTGAACCCGGTCGCGGCCAGGGCCGCCGTCGCGGTGAGCAGCAACGCGGTGAGCACATGGGTCGGATTGACCGCTGCCGGCGGCGGGTCGAGCAGGACCGCTGGTGGCCCTGCCAGATCCGGCCGACGGTGCGGTGCGGGTCGACGAGGGCCGCGATCAGCGCTGGTGCGATGGAGACCAGGGCCAGGACGGTCGGCACGGCGGCGGCGGCCAGCGCACCGGCGGCCGGGCTGACCCGCCACCGGCGCCGGTTGTCGTCGGGCAGTCGGCGCAGCGCCCCGTCCAGCAGCACGGTCCAACGGCGCACCGGTTGAGCCGCGCCGGCCGGCGGCTCGGTCGCCCCGCGTACCAGTTCGGCGAGCACACCGAGCAGTGCCGCCGCAGCGGCGTAGACACCGACGGGCACGGCGATCGGGACGGCGGCGAGCGCGGTCACGCTCGCCCCGCCGACCACCCCGGCGCTGGCCCAGGGCAGGTACTGGGAACCTGCCGACGGGCCGCCGCCACCGCGGCCAGGCCGAGACTGGATGCGGCCAGGCCGGCGGTGAGCACCACCTGCGGGGCGTGGCCGAACTCGACGGCGAGGGCGGCGGTGGCACCCGGCAACGCCAACAGCGCCGCGCCCACACCCGCACCACCGATCTGCGCCAGGTGCGGCGGCATGCCCTCCGCCTCGATGTCCTCGACGAGCGGCTCGGCCAGGTTACGGGCCAGCGCGGCCACCACCGCGCCGATCAGCACGATGCTGCCCAGGGCCAGGGCGGTCGTCCACGGCCGCACCAGGCCGGCGCCGGCCGCGTGCAACGCGACCACCCCGGCCACCGTGATCCGGGACAGCGCCGCCCGAGGATCGATCGTGGCGACCGCGGCCATCCCGAAGATGGTGGCGACCATGCCGCCGATCAGGACCGGCGACCACCAGGCAAGGTCGAACGCGGCGGGAGCGCCGATGGTGGCGAGCACCACCGCCACGCCGGCCACGTCGTAGCGCCAGGGTGGTGGCAGCAGAATCCCCGCCGCGATCGCGAGCAGCACCAGAGCGATCGGGCCCTGCCACGTCGTGCCGCCGGTGGGCGCGGCCGGCCAACCGCTGAGGTCGCCGTTCCAGATCGGGCCGGGGGTGGCCAGCACACCGAGACCACCGCGCAGCGCCATCCAGCCGGCCAACAGCCCGATCAGCACGCCACCGATGGTGAGGCCGAGCACCGGCCCGCGACGCCACTCCTCGGGCATCGCCCGGGCCGCCACGGCGACGATCAGGACCAGCGCGGCGGCGACGGCGAGCTGCCCGCTCGGTGCGAGCACCGTGCCGATCCGCAGCAGGGTGGCGACCAGCGCGGCGGTCACCGCGGCGGTCGCCAGGTCGGAGCCGTCGAGGGTGAGATCGGAACGGCGGCCGGTGTCGATCGAGGGAGCCAGGAAGAGGAGTACTGCGGCGACCAGCAGCAGCGCGCCGACCCAGGCATCCGCCACGGTGGCCCCCGGTGCGCCGAATCCGGCCGCGGCGACCAGCAACGCGCCCAGACCGGTGCCCACCGACAGCGGGACCGGGATCTGACGCTGCGACACCTGCACGAGGGCGGCGTAACCGAGCGTGACACACACGGCGAGGAAGCTCGCCGCGAGCACCGGCACGGTCGCCTCGCGCAGGCTCGCCGGGGTCGGCGTGTCATCCACCGGCAGGGTCGCTGCCACGAAGGCGGCCACCGCTCCGGGCAGCGCGAAGGCGGCACCTCCGGCGGCCCAGGCCGAGACGGTGTCCGCCGCCGCCGGGGCGAGCCGGATCCGGGGAGCGGCGGCGATCAGCGTGCCGGCCACGACGAGGGTGAGCAGCACGGCGGCGGTCAACGCCGGCCGGGCGAGGGCCGCGCCGGCACCGGCCAGCCCGACCGTGGCGGCGGCCACCGCGTGCGCCAACGCGGCTCGGGGGTCCGGGCGGAGAGGCCGGCCGCTCCGATGCCGATCGCGGTCAGCACCATCGGCCACGGCGCGTACGTCCAGGCCAACCCGAAGGAGGCCGGTACGGCCAGCGCGGTGAGCGCGGCACCGGTCACCGCGAACTCGCGGCGGATCTCCGAGGGTAGGGGCCAGCACCGCGGCCACGGTCAGCAGGAAGGCGCTGGCCGCGAGCTGCCAGGCGGCCGGTCCCACGGCGGCGGCCAGCTCGGCCGGGTACCGGTCGAGGTCCGCCGCCCAGGCCGGCAGTGCCGCCTGGATCGGGGCGATGCCGGCACGCAGTGCGCTGCCGGCGACCACCACCCCGCTGACCGTGAGCGCCACCGCGGAGGCCAGTTGTGGTCCCCGGCGGGCGGACTCGGGTACCGCCCGGACCGCGAGACCGGTGACCGTGATGACCAGGGCGATCAACAGCAGGGCTCGGCCGGGGAACGCCACCGAGGCGATCCGCCCCAGGGCGCCGATGACGGCGAGGGTGAACACACCCGCGCCCAGGTCGGGTAGGGGTGGGCGGCGGAGCACAAGCGTCCCGGCCAGGCAGACGGCGGCGGCGAGGAGCAGCACCAGGCCGGCGCCGGTCGCGCCCGGCACGGTGGTGGTCCGCAGCAGGGCGGTCACCGCGTACGCCAGGGCGAGGGCGACCGCCACCCCGTGCAGCACCCAGGTCAGTTCCCGCAACCCCGGCACCGGTCGGGTCGGCGCGGTCGCGCTGCCGCCGACGGGATCCAGCAGTTCGCCGCTCTCCTCCGGCGCCGCCTCCGGCCTACCGTCAACCTGGCTCTGCTGGGCCGACCGCTGCCGGGGGGCACCCGACCGGCCGGGGCCGTCGGTGACCGGCTGCTCCACGGTGACCGGGGAGCGGGCCAACCACAGGTCGAGCAGCGCCACCACGGTCAGCACCAGCGCCCAGCCCGCCGGACCGGTGATCCGGTCGTACGCGAGCAGTGGCACCACTGGCTGGGCGGCCAGCACGGTGGCGAACCGGGGCGCGCGCAGCCTGGTCCACCCGGCGTAGCCGACCGCGACGGCAGCGGTGACCGCGAAGATCACGCCGGCGAAGACGGCACCGGAGGCGCCGCCGTTGCCGATCCGGTCCACGGCCCACAACGCGTACCCGGCGAGGGGCACCAGGAGCAGACCCACGGCGGCGATGGTCTCGGCCGTGGAGGTCAGCCCGCGCCGGACCAGTACCGGCGGGGCGAGCAACATGAGCACCGTCGCGAGCAGCAGAATGCCCAGCCGGGCCAACGCGTCCATCGAGCTGGTGGCGACCACGGCGAACACCACGGCGGCGACGCCGAGCAGCAGCGCGCCGAGACCGAGCGGGATGTTCTGGACCTCCCGGGAGGAGGCCTCCGGCGGGTGCTCAGGATCGTCGGCGTCCAGCCAGACCGGTTCGGTCGGTGGCGGTGGCCCCTGGGTGCCGGCCGCGCCCTGCCGGGGTACCCGGGGCGGCGGGGTCGCACCGTCGCGGGGCGGCGAGGCGTCCTCGGACGTTGGGCGGCGCGGCGGCCGGCGGCGTAGCACGCGGCGGGGGCGGGTGGCCTGCCGGATCCGCTCGTCCCCCTGGCTGCCGGCGTGCGAGAGGATGTCCCGCTGGAAGAGTGCGGCCTGCATCTTCGCGGCTAGCTGCCGTTGTTCGCTGGCAATGGCGGCCTCGCGGGCCTTCAACTCCGCGATGGATCGTTCGATCTCCGCCAGGTGCTCGGCCCATTGTGGCTGGTGCGCACCGCAGTGCGGGCAGCGAACCGCCGGTTTGATCTCCCGGCCGCACGAAGGGCACTGAAAGCTCGCCACGACACCCCTCCACCCGCACTGTGGAATCCCACTGTCGCAGCATGCCCAAAGCGGGCCGGGAATTCGACAGTTGTCGGCGGGTCAACCGCCAACATCACCACAGGATGGGATCACGGACGCCCCATGCCCCGGTACTCCCAGCCGGCCTGGGTCCACAGGGCCGGGTCGAGGCAGTTGCGGGCGTCGACGATGCGGCGACCGGCGACGAGGTCGCCGAGGAGGCCGGGATCGGCGTTGCGGAAGTCGGCCCATTCGGTGAGGACGCAGACCAGGTCGGCGTCGGTGACCGCCTTGGCGATGTCGGGTTCGTAGGTGAGTTCCGGCACCGCGCGGCGGGCGTTCTCCATGCCCTCGGGGTCGTAGACGTGGACATCGGCGCCGGCCTTGTGCAGCAGGGCGGCGACGGCCAGGGCGGGGGCGTCGCGTACGTCGTCGGTGTTGGGTTTGAAGGTGGCGCCGAGCACGGCGATGCGGGTGCCGGACAGGTCCGGGCCGGCGGGGCCGGAGCGGCGGCCGAGCAGCTCGGCGGCGAGGTTCAGGACGCGGGTACGGCGACGCAGGTTGATCAGGTCGACCTCGTGCAGGAAGCGGAGGGCTTCGCCGGCTCCGAGTTCCTGGGCCCGGGCCTGGAAGGCACGGATGTCCTTGGGCAGGCAGGCGCCGCCGAAGCCGAGGCCGGCCTGGAGGAAGCGGTTGCCGATGCGCGGGTCGTAGCCGATGGCCTTGGCGAGCTGGGTGACGTCGCCGCCGGAGGCCTCGCAGACCTCAGCCATGGCGTTGATGAAGGAGATCTTGGTGGCCAGGAAGGCGTTCGCGGCGACCTTGACCAGTTCGGCGGTGGCGAAGTCGGTGACGACCAGCGGTACTTCCCGGTCCTCGGTGGCGGCGAGATCGAACACGCCCTTGTGGGCGGCGTAGAGCATGCCGTTGGCCCACTCGCTCTTGACCCCGACGACGATGCGGTTGGGGCGCAGCACGTCGTCGACGGCGAAGCCCTCCTGGAGGAACTCGGGGCTCCAGGCGACCTCGACGCCGAGGTCGGCCGGGCTGTGTTTGCCGACGAGCTGCTCCACCCACTCGGCGGTGCCGACCGGGACGGTGGACTTGCCGACGATCAGCGCCTTGCGGGTCAGGTGCTGGGCCAGGCCGGTGACCGACGCCTCGACGTACGACAGGTCGGCGCCCATCCCGTCGGCCCGTTGCGGAGTGCCGACGCAGATGAAGTGCACGTCACCGAAGTCGGCGGTCTCGGCGATGTCGGTGCTGAAGCGCAGCCGGCCGGCGGCGAGGTTGCGCCGCAGCAGTTCGTCGAGGCCGGGCTCGTGGATCGGCACCTCGCCCGCGTTCAGCTTTGCGATCTTGTCCGCGTCGACGTCGAAGCCGAGCACCTCGTAGCCGAGTTCGGCGTAACAGATGGCATAGGTCGCGCCAAGGTAGCCGGTGCCCAGGAAGGTCACCCGGGGCCGGGAGGCACCCGAGGGGGGTGTGACCGCTGTGATGGCGGGCACCGGCTGGGTGTTCGGGTACGGGATGGTCACGCCTGTCTTCTCCGCTCGCACTGGCGCCGCGTGGCTGCGTCGCGTTCCGCCGCGGCGCCAGGGTGAGCGCCGCAGGGGTGGGTCGTCTGCTGAGTTCCATCATCGCCGAGCGGTGTCGGAGCTTCGCCATGGCCCAGCCTACGCGCCGGTAACATCACCTGAACTGTGGTCGTTATCCTTCAGTCTGCGTGGTGGGCGTCCAGCCGACGTTACAGACTGCGCATGATAGCGGTGAAGGGGAGGGGCTGACATGGCCGCAGAGCAGTCGTTCGACGCGTACCGTCTGCCGGAGGAGCACGAGGCGATCCGGGAAGCGGTCCGTGAGGTCTGTGCGGCGAAGGTGGCTCCGCACGCCGCCGAGGCGGATGAGACCGGTGAGTTCCCGAAGGCGTCGTACGACGCACTACGTGCCGCCGACTTCCACGCACCGCACATCCCGGTCGAGTACGGCGGGGCCGGTGCGGACGCGCTGGCCACGGCGATCGTGATCGAGGAGGTCGCCCGGGCCTGCGCCTCCTCCTCGCTGATCCCGGCGGTCAACAAGCTGGGCACGATGCCGCTGCTGCTGGCCGGATCCGACGAGCTCAAGCGCCGCTACCTGACGCCGGTCGCCGCCGGCGAGGCGATGTTCTCGTACTGTCTCTCCGAGCCGGAGGCCGGCAGCGACGCGGCGGCGATGACCACCCGGGCGGTACGTGACGGCGATCACTGGGTGCTCAACGGCGTGAAGCGTTGGATCACCAACGCCGGTGTCTCGGAGTTCTACACCGTCTTCGCGACGACCGACCCCACCGCCCGCTCCCGGGGCATCTCCGCCTTCGTGGTCGAGAAGTCGGATTCGGGGGTGAGCTTCGGCGCGCCGGAGAAGAAGTTGGGCATCAAGGGGTCGCCGACCCGTGAGGTCTACCTGGACAACGTCCGGATCCCGGCGGACCGGATGATCGGCGCCGAGGGCACCGGCTTCGCCACCGCGATGAAGACCCTGGACCACACCCGGGTCACCATCGCCGCGCAGGCGGTCGGCATCGCGCAGGGTGCGCTCGACTACGCCAAGGGGTACGTCGCCGAGCGCAAGCAGTTCGGCAAGGCGGTCGCCGAGTTCCAGGGCGTGCAGTTCATGCTCGCCGACATGGGCATGAAGCTGGAGGCGGCCCGGCAGTTGACGTACGCGGCGGCCGGTCGGTCCGAGCGCGGCGACGCCGATCTGACCTACTTCGGCGCGGCGGCCAAGTGCTTCGCCTCGGACGCCGCGATGGAGATCACCACCGACGCGGTCCAACTGCTCGGCGGCTACGGCTACACCCGTGACTACCCCGTCGAGCGGATGATGCGGGACGCCAAGATCACCCAGATCTACGAGGGTACGAACCAGGTGCAGCGCATCGTCATGGCCCGGCAGTTGCTCAAGGGCTGAGGAGCCTACTCGAAGAGCACCGAGATGCTCTCCCGTGCCGAGATGCGGTGAATGGCTTCGGCGAACAGCCCGGCCACGCTGACAACCTGGACCTTGTCCGCCAGTTTGGTGGGTTGGGTCTCCACACTGTCGGTCGTGAACAGGCACTCGATCGGGCTGTCGTCGAGCCGTTCGTTCGCAGCCTCGGTCAACAAAGCGTGACTGACTGCCGCGTACACCGTGGTCGCGCCCCGGTCGACCAACACGCGTGCGGCGTCGACAAGAGTGCCTGCGCTGATGGTGAAGTCATCGACGATAAGCGCCGTCCGGCCCTCCACGGAGCCGATCAGCTCGACGATTTCTGCGGTTTCGCTGTGGTCGACGCGTCGCTTGTCGGCGATGGCCGTGGGCACCTGCAGGCGATTGGCCCACTGTCGTGCCTTCTTGGCGTATCCAGCGTCCGGAGCGACCACCACGAGATCGTGAAAGTTGTGCGCCGCGATGGCGTCGCAGAGCACCGGCAACGAATACAGATCATCGACCGGGATGTTGAAGAACCCTTGCACCTGGGGAGTGTGCAGGTCCAGTGTGACGACCCGATCCGCTCCCGCCGCAGCAATGGCATCGGCGCACACCCGTCCGCGGATGGACACCCGCGGCTCGTCCTTCTTGTCACCCTTGGCGTAGCTGAAGTAGGGAATCACGGCGGTCACCGACGCGGCACTGGCCCGCTTCAGGGCGTCGATCCAGAAGAGCAACTCCATGAAGTTGTCATTCGCTGGAAAGGCGGTGCCCTGGACGATGAAGATGTCCCGCCCCCGGACGTTTTCCAGCACTCTGACGAAGAGGTTTCCCTCGGAGAAGTGAAGCACTTCGGAGGATCCCAACTCGATATCGAGCCGGTCGGTGATCGCACGTCCAAGGTTTCGACTGGCTGATCCTGCGAACACCATGAATTCCGACGCGCCCATGCTTTGTCCAACCCCCAGGCTGCCAACGACGTAGCCAGACAGTAGCGCCTGGCGGGTCGCCTCCGCCCGCCCGGTCGCCGGGCGGAGGCGACGATCGGAGTTGCCGAAATCAGTTGGTGGCGTCGTCGCGTCGAGGCAGATTGCCCGGCGGTGCCGACCAGGGCGACCCACCTCCGGTACGCCGGGGCAACGGCTCGGTCGGTGTCGATTCCGGGTCCGGGTAGCCCAGGCTCAGCGGCGCGGTGTCCCGTTCCGCCGACGGGCCCGGTGACCAGTCGGTCAACGTCTGGTCCGGCGCCGGCGCGTCGAGGGTTCCCGACTCCGGCTGCGGCACCGCGACCGGCCAACGCCGCCACCGTTGCCCGCTGAACGTCGCGATCAGCAGCAGCATGCCGACCAGGAAGAGCGTGCCGTTCTCCACCGGCAACGCCAGCGGCAGCGGGTCGTCGAGAAACTTCCAGTCGGACGGGATGCGCTCGCGTACCTGAAAGGGCGAGACGAACAGTCCGACGTACGGGGTGACCAGCAGCAGCCCGGCCACCAGCGGACCGAGCGGTGAGATGCGTAGCGTGCCGAGCAGGCCCAGCACGATGCCACCGACAGCGAGGTACACGGCAGGCTCGATGAGATTCGCCGTGTTGGCGGTGCCGATCTCCACCCACCGGTTGACGGTGTCGGCCGACCCGTCCTGACCGAGGGTGACCAGCACCCAGGTGACCGGCACCACCACCAGCCCTGCGAGGAAGCTCCACAGATGTCGCATCCGCGCACCGTACCGTTTCCGACATGACCGAGCACCCCGCCACCGCCCTGCCGGGCAAGCCGACCTCGTACTCTCGGGTAACCCTCAGCCGGATCATGACCGCAGTGGATGTGAACCTGTACGGAACGGTGCACGGCGGGGTGCTGATGAAGTTCGTCGACGACGTGGCCGGCGCGGCGGCGGCGCGGCACAGCGGTGGTACGGCGGTGACCGCCGCGATCGACGAGATCGTCTTCTCGGAGGCGGTCCGGGTGGGCGACCTGGTGCACGCGTACGCCCAGGTGAACTGGACCGGTCAGACCTCGATGGAGGTCGGCGTCCGGGTGATGGCCGAGCGCTGGGACTCGGCCGACGAGGTGCCGGTGCGGGTGGCCACCGCGTACCTCGTCTTCGTCGGGGTCGAGGTGGGCGGCGCGCCCCGGCCGGTGCGTCCGGTGTTGCCGGAGACGCCGGAGGACGAGCGGCGCTGGCGCGAGGCGGAGATCCGCCGCGCCCACCGGCTGGCCCGCCGTCAGGCCATCCAGGCGGCCCGCAGCGAACCCTGACCTCTCCGGCCGCCGGCGGCGCTTCCTGCGTCCCGGCCACACTGGTCGGGTCCAGGGGGTGTGGGGCGGGCACATGCGCCTGCGGGGGTCGGGTGCGGACAATGGCGCTTCGAGGTAGGGCAAGATGGCGCCACGGCCCACCGCACAGTGTCGTGCCGGGCCAGGGGAGGAGTGGACCAGTGACGGACGTGCTGTGGACGCCACCGGCGGACGTGCTCCAGCGGTCCCGGATCGGGGCTTACCTGCGTTGGCTCGCCGAGCACCGGGGGCTGACGTTCGCCGACTACGACGCGCTGTGGCGATGGTCGGTCACCGACCTGGACGCCTTCTGGCGGTCGATCTGGGACCACTTCGGCGTCGTCGCGCACACCCCACCGACCGCCACGCTGACCGACCGGGACATGCCGGGCACCCGGTGGTTCCCCGGCGCCACCCTCAACTACGCCGAGAACGTGCTGCGGATGCCGGGCCGGGCCGACGACGAGCCCGTGGTCGTGGCGCACGGGCAGACCCGGCCGCCGGTCACCCTCACCGCCGGGCAGTTGCGCGAGCAGGTCCGCCGGGTCGCCGCCGGACTGCGCCGGCTCGGCGTCACCACCGGGGACCGGGTGGCCGGGTACGCGCCGAACATCCCCGAGACGTACGTGCTGATGCTGGCGACCGCGAGCCTCGGCGCCGTCTTCTCGTCCTGTGCGCCGGAGTTCGGCACCCGCAGCGTGACCGACCGGTGGCAGCAGATCGAGCCGAAGATCCTGGTCGCCGTGGACGGCTACCGCTACGGCGACAAGCCGGTCGACCGGCGCGCCGAGGTGGCCGCGATCCGGGCCGCGCTGCCGTCGCTGCGGCACACCGTCTCGATCCCCTACCTCGACCCCGACGGTACGCCGGCTGCGGACGCACTCGCCTGGGCGGAGTTGGCGGCCGAGACCGACGAACCGTTGGCCTTCACCCCGGTGCCGTTCGACCACCCGCTGTACGTGCTCTACTCCTCCGGCACCACCGGGCTGCCCAAGCCGATCGTGCACGGACACGGCGGCATCCTGCTGGAGCACCTGAAGATGCTCGCCCTGCACCACGACCTCGGCCCGGCGGACCGGTTCTTCTGGTTCACCACCACCGGCTGGATGATGTGGAACTTCCTGGTCTCCGGGCCGGCGGTGGGCGCGGCCATCGTGCTGTTCGACGGCAACCCCGGCCATCCCGACCTGGGTGCCCTGTGGCGGCTGGCGGAGCGGACCGGCACCACGTACTTCGGCACCTCGGCTCCGTTCCTGCTGGCCTGCCGCAAGGCTGGGCTGGTCCCGCGCCAGATCGCCGACCTCTCCGCGCTGCGCGGCCTCGGCTCCACCGGCGCGCCACTGCCCGCCGAGGGCTTCACCTGGGTGTACGACACGGTCGGCGACGGCCTTCAGCTCCAGTCGCTGTCCGGCGGTACCGACGTCTGCACCGGTTTCGTCGGCGGTGTGCCGCTGCTGCCGGTGCACGCCGGTGAGATCGCCTGCCGTGCCCTGGGCGCCAAGGTGGAGGCGCGCTCGCCGGACGGTACCCCGGTCATCGGGGAACTGGGCGAGCTGGTGATCACCGAACCGATGCCGAGCATGCCGGTGGGTTTCTGGAACGATCCGGACGGAGCCCGCTACCGGGAGGCGTACTTCGACGTCTATCCCGGGGTGTGGCGGCACGGGGACTGGATCACCATCAACTCCCGGGGCGGGTGTGTCATCACCGGTCGCTCCGACGCCACCCTCAACCGGGGCGGCGTACGCCTCGGCACCGCCGAGTTCTACTCCGTGGTGGAGGGGCTGGACGAGGTCGTCGACTCGGTGGTGGTGCACCTGGAGGACGACGAGGGTGGTGCCGGTGAACTGCTGCTGTTCGTGGTACTCGCCGAGGGGGTGACCCTTGACGACGAGTTGCGCCGGTCGATCTGCCGCGAACTGCGTACCGCGTTGTCGCCCCGGCACGTACCCGACGAGATCCATCAGGTCCGCGCGGTGCCACGCACCCTGTCGGCGAAGAAGCTCGAGGTGCCGGTCAAGAAGATCCTCACCGGGACTCCGGTCGACCTGGCGGCGGCCAAGGGCGCCCTGGCCAACCCCGACTCCCTGACCGCCTTCGCCACCCTGGCCCGACACCGCACCCCGGACCGCCCCGCCACCTGACCCGACCCGCCACGCCGACCCCTCGACCCCGAGCCCGGGCGGTGCGGCCTGCGCGCTGGTCGCCCTAGACCCGAGCTTTCCTCGGCCGAGAACCAGCTACGAGCTGGGACCAGGCATCACTCAACGTGCTGTCGCAGCTCGCCCAACCAATACCTTCCCCCGTCCTTTGCTCTGCTTCAACCCACGCAACAGTTACTTCCCGTAGCGTCCAACGCGTGAGTGGCACCGGACCATCGCCACGTCGCCGCAGTTCAATCCGTTGTGCGTCGGTTGAAGCAGAGCAAAGGGCGGGGAGGGGTATATAGCCCGGCGCTGGCGCAGCAACGGTGAGTGAGCGACACGGAGGGTGAGGGTCGAGCCCATCACCTTCGGACCGACCCGGCCAGCCGCACAGTCAGGTCAGGGAGTGGGTGACGCGTTCCGTCGATTGGCGGTCGGCCAGGCGGGCCTGGTCCAGGTGGGCGCAGAGCACCAGGGTGGCGCTGACGCTGAGCGGGGCCAGCAGCCAGTCGAGCGGGTCCGGACGGCGGTCGACGTCCACGAGGAGCCGGTCGCCCGCGGAGATGCCGAGTTCGGCGGCGCGGGTGGTGACCCGGGCGCGCAGCGCGGTGTGGTCCGGCCCGCCGGGCGGGTACGCCGTGAAGTGGTCGCCGTGCGCGCGTACCTCGGTGACGTAGTCGGCGAAGCCCGCCGGCACCTCCCGCAGCGGCAGCGCGAACGGGTGCAACGCGAGCGCGTACCGGTCGGCCGCCGACCAGGCGTCGGCCTCGGCGACGCCGTCGACGGTGGTGAACAGCACGTCCACCGCGCCCGGCCGGTCGGCGACCGGCAAACCGGCCGGACGCACCGTCAACCCAGCCGACCAGCAACCGAGCAGCACCGCAGCGCTCTGCCAGTGCGGCGGCAGCAGCACCGCCGCGGTGCCGCCCGGCCCGAGGGCCAGCTCGTCGACGAGCAGGTTCGCCGTCTTGGCCACCCAGTTCGCCAGCGTCGCTCCGGAAAGTTCGGTGCGTTCGCCGGTGGCGTCGTCGTACCAGGTCAGCAGGGGGCGGTTCGGGTCGGTCGCGACCGCGTCGGCGAACACCCGGGCAATGTTGTCGGCCATCGGCGCGAACGATACGCGCCCGGCGGCCGTACTCGATGACAGCGACAAGTCGGCGTACCGTCGGGTCGCAGTCAGCGTCCGTGCCCGGCTCCGGCGTAGGCTTGCCGGAGTGTCGTTCCCCACAGTCCCGCCACCGCAAGGAGTCGCCCCGTGACCGCCGGTCGCCCGCCCCGCGTGCTCATCGACGCCACGAGTGTTCCCGCCGATCGCGGCGGCGTCGGTAGATACGTCGATGGCCTGCTCGGCGCCCTCGGCAAGGTGTGCGGATCGGCGGTGGACCTGGTGGTGGTCAGCCTCCGCACCGACCTGGAGCGTTACCGGCGGAAGCTGCCCGGCGCGGAGATCATTCCGGCGCCGGCCGCGGTCGCGCACCGGCCAGCCCGCCTCGCCTGGGAGCAGACCGGCCTGCCCCTGCTCGCCCAGCAGGTCGGCGCGGAGGTGCTGCACTCGCCCTTCTACACCTGCCCGCTGCGGGCCGGCTGTCCGGTCACCGTGACGGTGCACGACGCGACGTTCTTCACCGAGCCGGAGCACTACGACAAGTCCCGCCGGACGTTCTTCCGTAGCGCGATCAAGACCTCGTTGCGGCGCGCGAACCGCGTGATCGTGCCCAGCAAGGCGACCCGCGACGAACTGATCCGACTGTTGGACGCCGACCCCACCCGCATCGACGTGGCCTACCACGGGGTGGACCACGAGGCCTTCCACGCGCCCGGCGACGAGGAGAAGGCCCGGGTCCGGGCCCGCCTGGGGCTGGGTGGCAGCAGTTACGTCGCGTTCCTCGGCGCCAAGGAGCCGCGCAAGAACGTGCCGAACCTGATCCGTGGCTGGGCCCGGGCGGTCGCCGAGCGGCCGGACCCGCCGGCACTCGTGGTGGCCGGCGGACAGGGGCACGACGACGACATCGACCGCGCGGTGGCCGAGGTGCCCTCGCACCTGCGGCTGCTGCGTCCCGGCTACCTGCGCTACGGCGACCTGCCCGGCTTCCTCGGCGGGGCGCTGGTGGCCGCGTACCCCTCCTACGGCGAGGGGTTCGGGTTGCCCATCCTGGAGGCGATGGCGTGCGCCGCCCCGGTGCTCACCACCCCCCGGCTGTCGCTGCCGGAGGTCGGAGGCGACGCGGTGGCCTACACCAGCGAGGATCCGGATCAGATCGCCGCCGACCTGGCCGCGCTGCTCGACGACGAACCGCGCCGGTTGTCGCTGGCGAAGGCCGGTTTCGATCGGGCGAAGGAGTTCACCTGGGGGTCCAGCGCCGAGGTGCACATCGCGGCGTGGACCAGGGCGCGGGCCTGAGGCCCCCAACCGAGGCGCCCGGTCCGGGCGGTTCGGGCATGATGTCCTGGTGATCTATGTCGTCATTCCGGCCGGTGGCAGCGGCACGAGGTTGTGGCCGCTGTCCCGTGCCGGGCATCCCAAATTCCTCCACCCGTTCACCGGCACGTCCGCGTCGTTGCTTCAGGCGACCGTCGAGCGGCTGGGGCCGCTGACCACCCCCGAACGCACCATGGTGGTCACCGGGGCCGCGCACGCCGCGGCCGTGGCCCGCCAGCTGACCGGTCTGCCGGAGGAGAACATCCTGGTCGAACCGTCGCCACGGGATTCCTGCGCCGCCATCGCGCTGGCCGCGGCGGTGATCGCCGTACGCGACCCGGACGCCGTCATGGGATCGTTCGCCGCCGACCACCTGATCGGCGATCCTGAGCGATGGGTGGACACCGTCCGGGAGGCGGTCCGGGGCGCGGAGCAGGGGCTGCTGATGACGGTCGGGATCACCCCGACCCGGCCGGAGACCGGCTACGGATACCTGCGGACCGGCGAGCCCGTCGAGGGTGGCCCGATGCGCCCGGTGGTCGAGTTCAAGGAGAAGCCGAGCGCGGAGGTCGCCGAGACGTACCTGCGGTCGGGCCACTACCTCTGGAACGCCGGCATGTTCGTCTGGCGGGTGTCGGCGTTTCTCGCCGAGCTGGCACGTCAGCAGCCCGATCTGCACTCCGGGGTCACCACGATCGCGGCGGCGTGGCACTCCGACGAACAGGACGACGTGCTCGGTGCGGTCTGGCCCACGCTGACGAAGATCTCGGTGGACTACGCGGTGATGGAGGGCGCGGCCGCGGCCGGCCGGGTGGCGACCGTACCCGGTGACTTCCGGTGGAACGACGTGGGTGACTTCCACACCCTCGGCGAGGTGCTGCCGACGGACCCCGACGGCAACGTGGTGCTCGCCAGCGACGCCAAGACCGAGGTGCTGCTGCGCGACAGCAGCGGCATGGTGGTGGTCCCGCAGGCCGGTCGGCTGGTGGCCGCCGTCGGCGTACGCGACCTGATCGTGGTCGACACCGAGGACGCGTTGCTGGTCTGCCCGCGCGATCGTGCTCAGGACGTGAAGTCGATCGTGGACGAGCTCAAGAGACGGGGTGCGGAGAAGCTCGTCTGAAGGCCGCCAGGCCCGGTGTGACGAGCCGGGCCGTGCCGCCGGCCAGTGGCTGCGGCAGACGCTCCGGTGGGAACCAGCCGAGCGCCTCGGACTCCACGCTCACCCGTTCCGTCGCGCCAACCGGGGCGAAAACGGCGAAGCGTACGTCGTGGTGCAGCGACCCGCCCTGGCAGGCCACCGGGTGCACGTCCACGTCGATCGGCAGCGGATCGATCCGCAGACCGGCGATGCCCGACTCCTCGGTGGCCTCCCGTAACGCCGCACCGGCCAGCGTCCGGTCGGCGGGCTCACAGTGCCCGCCCAACTGCACCCACTTGTGGAACTTGCCGTGCAGGCAGAGCAGCACCTGGCTGCCGGTCGCGTCGAACACCAGGGCGCTGGCGGTGACGTGACCGGCGCGGTGTGCGCGGCTCATCGCGATCGGCCCGGCGTCGAGCAGGCCGAGGGTCCGGTCGCGGGCCACCGCCGCGTCGGGGCTGGTCGGCGTCCAGCCGGTGAGCACCGCCAGCGCGTCGGCGTGCAGCGCCGTCCAGCCGTCCGCGTCGTCGCACGGGGATCGGTCCACCATTCGGGGCGTCGACAACGGCCGCTCCTCTCGTCCGAGCCAGCGTACGGGGTGCTGGTGGATGAGCCGGTGCGGCGGCCGGACCTGTGCCGGGGAGACCGGGCGGCACCCCCTGCGGAATCTGAGCCGCAGACCCTCGTATGGTGCCGCCCGCTCTCGGGCACCCAGTGGGGCGGACACGGTCGACGTGGGTGGCCCCCTGTGGCACGGGAAGCATGGCGGATTCACGCCACGGGCGTCGAGGTCTTTCAGCTCAGGCTTAACTGCCCGAGGCCGGGACGGCCGGGTAGAGTTCGGAGGTCGCCGGGTGCCCCCTCCGCCGGGCGCTGGGAGTACCCATGCTGAAGATCCATTTCTCCGGCGAGGACATTCTCCGGACCCGGGTGGCTCCGGCGGCCGATCCGGTCTGGGAAGTGGTGCTGAGTCTGCACCTGCTGCCCGGGCGCAGCCGTGATCCGTTGCTCGCCGGCTGGCGTCGCGAGGTCTCGCGGGGGCTGCGTCGGCAGCTGGACGCCGAGGCACTGCGACTGCTGTCGACGTTGAGTCCGCCGCGCGGCTACTTTCCGGACTTCCTCACCCCGTACGAGGGTGTGCACGGTTTCGAGGCGGGGATGGAGGCGCTGCGGCGTACCCCCGTGGCATCGCTGCAACGCGATCTCACGCTGCTCGCCAGCGACAACCGGAACCTGCCCGCCGGGGTGGCCGCCATCGCCCGGGGTGAGCCGGAGGCCCTGAACCACCTGACCGAGACGATGGACCGCTACCGGCAGCTCGCCCTCGGCCCGTACTGGACGCGGGTCCAGGGTGCGGTGGAGGCCGATCGTGCCCGCCGCGCCCGGGCGATGCTCGACGCGGGTGTCGAAGGGCTGCTGACCACGCTGCGGCCGGGCCTGCGCTGGGAGTCGGGCGTGCTGGAGATTCCCGCCTACCCGAGGAGCCGGGAACTTCACCTGGAGGGACGAGGGCTGCTGCTGGTGCCGTCGTTCTTCTGCGCGAACACGCCTGTCGCGCTGCTCGACCCGGAACTACCGCCGGTGCTGGTCTACCCGGTCGACAGGCTGGGCGGACTGACCGGGGACGCGCCCGCGGCGGGCGACACCGGCCGGGAGGCGCTGGCCGCGTTGCTCGGCCGTACCCGCGCGGCGGTTCTCGCCGCCAGTGACGACGGCTGCACCACCGGCGAGCTGGCCCGCCGGCTGCGCATCTCGGCGGCGGCGGCCAGCCAGCACACCACCGTGCTGCGGAACGCGGGTCTGCTGGTCAGCAACCGCGACCGCAACACCGTCCTGCACACCCTCACCCCGCTCGGCCGCGCCATCCTCAATCCCTGACCCTCCTGCCTGTCAGAGGGCGAGGGTGGCGGCGGCGGTGGTGCCGCTGGGTGGGGGGAGGAGTTGGGTGGGGACGTGTGCCGCCGCGAGGGCGGTGCGTAGGCGCTGCACGTCCGTGCCGAAGCGGACCAGTTGGAACGGGCCCACCGGGGTGGGTGGGGAGCAGAGCACCAGGCCGGTCGCGTGGACCGGCCAGCCCGGCACGATGCGGACCAGCGCGGTGCGTACGTCGTCGTCGGTGACCTGGGTGAAGACCGTGCCGGGCGCGATCACGTCGGCGACCGAGTCGATCGCCCGCGCGACGGTGGCCGGGTCGGGTGGGGCTTCCGACAGGTGATCCGGCAGGGTGGCGGCAGCCGCCAGACCGGCCGCCTTCGCCTCGGCGGTGCCGAGCGAGAACAGGTCCATCGAGGCGTCCCGGACCAGCACCCGGGCGCCCTCGCCGTCCCCCGACAGCGGCGGCGTCAGGTAGCCGCGGATCACCGCGACCGGCACCTGGTCGCACTTGCCCTTGATCAGCTCACCCGCCGCGGCCAGCTCGTCGACCACCGCCATCTGCGTCAGCACCAGCTCGTTGCCGTACGGGTCGACCTCGCCGCGGTGGTCGCGGATGGCGTCCATTCCGGCGACGCCGAGGGCCACGTCGGTCAGCCCGTTGCGCCAGGGGCGGCCCATGGTGTCGCTCACGACGACCGCGACGTTCAGGCCGTACCGGTCGCGCAGGCCGGCGCGGAGCGTGCGGGCCGAGGCGTCCGGGTCCTCCGGCAGCAGCACCAGCCGGGTCTTGTCGACGTTCGAGGCGTCGATTCCGGCGGCGGCCATCACGAAGCCGTGCCGGGTCTGCACGATCCGGGTCGGGCCGCGCGAGGCCACCACCCGTACCGTCTCCGCCGCGAGCACCTCGTCCCGGACGGCCTGTCGATCCGGGCCGTCGGCGGGCACGTCGACCAGCCGTCCCTCGGCCTTCGAGATGATCTTGCTGGTCACCACCAGCACGTCCCCGTCGCGCAGCCAGGGCGCCGCGTTTCCGATCAGGGCCGCGAGGTCGTCCCCCTCGGTCACGTGCCCGATCCCGGGCACCGGCAGGATCTCCAGTCTCACGTCAACTCCACCGCGGCGCGGACCATCGCCGCCGTCGCCGCCTCGTCGGTCATCCGCAGCGGCACCGCACGGACCGTCACGTCCGGCACCACCGTTGTGGCATCCTCCTCGGCCACCAACCAGCCGTCGAGCAGCCCGCCACTCGCCCGGCTTCCGTACAGCCCACCGACGCCGGCGGCGCTGCACTCCACGCCGACGACCGCCAGGCAACGGTCGGCCATGCCGCGCACCGGTGCGCCACCGATGATCGGTGAAACGCCCACCACCGGGGCGGGGCCGTCCGCCACCGCCTCGCGCAGACCCGGCACGGCCAGGATCGGCGCGATGCTGACCACCGGGTTGCTCGGCGCCACGAGCAGCACGTCGGCCCCGGCGATCGCCTCCGTGACGCCGGGTGCCGGCTTCGCCGACTCCGCCCCGACGAAGACGAACCGGTGGGTCGGGACCTGCGCCCGGTACCGTACCCACCACTCCTGGAAGTGGATCGCCCGCTGGCCGCCGTCGAGGTCGGCGACCGCGTGCGTCTCCAGGCGGTCGTCGGTCGCCGGCAGCAGGCGTACGCCGGGCTGCCAGCGGGTCGCCAGTGCCTGGGTGACCTGGTGCAGCGGATAGCCGGCGTCGAGCATCGTGGTGCGGACCAGGTGGGTGGCGATGTCCCGGTCACCCAGTCCGAACCAGCTCGGCTCGGCGCCGTACGCCGCCAGCTCGTCCTTGACCGTCCAGCTCTCGTCGACCCGTCCCCAGCCCCGCTGCGGGTCGGCGCCGCCGCCGAGGGTGTACAGCACGCTGTCCAGGTCCGGGCAGATCCGGAGTCCGTGCAGCCGTAGGTCGTCGCCGACGTTGACCACGGCGGTCACCTCGGCACCCACCTCGCGGGCGTACGCCCGGACCCCCAGCAGGAACCGGGCCCCGCCGATTCCGCCGGTCAGAACCACGATGCGCATCCGCCCATCCTCGCCTACGTGACGCCTCCGGCAGCCAACTGCCCCGGGAGACTAGGCTCACGTCGGCATCTGTCCGCTTTCGCCCCCAGGGAGAGTTCGTGACCAGCCCCGCCGAGCCCTCGCCCACCGACCCGACCCCGGCCCGCCAGGTGACCGGGCCGCTACGTGAACTCGTCGCTCTCGTGCTCCTGGGCGCGAACGCCGTCTTTCTCTTCGTGGGGCTGATCCGGCTGCTGACCCCGCAGGGCGCCTACAGCACGGTGACCGGGCGCGCCGCCAGCTCCTTCTTCGCCTTCATCGGCATCGAGGCGGTGGTACTGCCGGTGCTGGCGGTGCTGCTGGCCACGCATCTCGCCCCGACCGTCGGACGGGCGAAAATGATCACGCAGGTGGCGCTCGTCGAGTACGCGGTGAGCGCCGTGCTCGGCGGTCTGACCCTGCTGATCTGGGTGGTCGGTCGGCTGGCCGAGGCGCAGCTCTTCGACGCGATGACCGGACTGCTCACCCGGGTCGCCTGGGTGGCGCTGTTCGCGGCGGCGGCGTACGTGGTGTGGAGCGTGTGGCAGCGGCTCTACCACGTACCGCGGCCCAAGCCCGAGCCCGGCCTGTACGGCACGCCGCAGCAGGGCTGGCGCAGCCGGGCGGCCCGGGTCAGTTCGGTGGCCAGCCCGGTCAGCAGGGCGGCGGCTGGACGCCGCCCGGCCAGTCGGGCGGTTGGTCGGGTGCCGAACGGCCCGCCGGCTATCCGGCCGGCTACCCCGGCTCCGGGCACCCGGGCGGGGCAGCCGAATCAGTCCGGGGCCGGACAGTTCGGCGGCTACCCGGCCGGCGGCACGACCCAGGGCCACCCCGGCGGTCAGGGCCACCCCGGCGGCCACAGCCACGCCGGCGGTCAGGGCGGCCAGCCGGGTTGGCCGATGGCTGGCCAGGCACCCCGGCCGGAGGGCCGCCGGAGTCCCCGCACACCTGGCCGCCGCACGGTCAGCCGGCGGTGCCACCGCAGTCGGCGCCGTCCTCGCCGGCCGCGCCCACGTTCGGGCAGCCGTCCCCGTCGGCCGCACCGCCGTTCGGGCAGCCGGCCTCGGCCGACCCGACCCAGAGCATTCCGCGTCAGGGCGACCCGGGCGGGGGCATGCCGCGCCAGGGCGACGCGGCCGGGAGCGCCGAGCGGCAGGACGCCGAACCGACCCAGGCGATCCCGCACCAGAGCACCGAGCCGACCCAGGCCATCGCGCGGCCGGGCGATGGTGACGCCGGCCCGCCGGTTTCCCGGTCGGGCGACGGGGAGGCCGACCGCACCCAGCGGATCGACCCGCGCGACCAGCCGAGCTGACGACGGGCCGTCGAGGCACGTGCGGTTGCCCACGGGCCGGGGCCGGACCGGCCGCAGCGCATAGGCTGAGCGGATGGTTGATCAGAGCGAGCGCGGGCCGGGTGACGGGAGCGTACGGCGGGCACTGCGCCGCGCCGCCACCGGGCGGGCGCTCGACGTCGACGAGGCGTCGACCCTGCTGACCGCCCGGGGCGCGGCGCTGGAGGAACTGCTCGGCATCGCCGGTGCGATCCGTGACGCCGGCCTGCGGGACGCCGGCCGGCCCGGCGTCGTGACGTACTCGAAGAAGGTCTTCATTCCGCTGACCCGGCTCTGCCGGGACCGCTGCCACTACTGCACGTTCGCCACGGTGCCGCACCGGCTGCCGGCGGCCTTCCTCGACCGCGAGGAGGTGCTGGCCATCGCCCGGGCCGGTGCGGCACAGGGTTGCAAGGAGGCCCTGTTCACCCTCGGCGACCGGCCGGAGGAGCGCTGGCCGGCGGCCCGACAGTGGCTGGACGAACGCGGCTACGGGTCCACCCTGGACTACCTGCGGGCCTGTGCCGTGGCGGTGCTGGAGGAGACCGGTCTGCTGCCGCACCTGAACCCGGGCGTGCTCTCCTGGGCGGAGCTGCAACGGCTCAAGCCGGTGGCGCCGAGCATGGGGATGATGCTGGAGACCACCGCCACCCGCCTGTGGTCCGAGCCCGGCGGCCCGCACTACGGCTCACCGGACAAGGAGCCGGCGGTGCGGTTGCGGGTCCTCGACGACGCCGGTCGGGTCGGCGTCCCGTTCACCACCGGCATCCTGATCGGCATCGGCGAGACCCTCGCCGAACGGATCGACGCGATCTTCGCGATCCGGCGTACCCAGCGTGAGTACGGCCACCTCCAGGAGGTGATCGTGCAGAACTTCCGGGCGAAGCCGGACACGGCGATGCGTGGGATGCCCGACGCCGAACTGCACGACCTCGCGGCCTCCGTGGCGGTGGCCCGGGTGCTGCTCGGTCCGAAGGCCCGCATCCAGGCACCACCGAACCTCATCGCCGGTGAGTACGACCTGCTGCTGCGGGCCGGTATCGACGACTGGGGCGGTGTCTCGCCGGTGACCCCGGACCATGTCAACCCGGAGCGCCCCTGGCCGCAGCTCGACGAGCTGGCTGCCCGTACCGCCGCCGCCGGCTTCACTCTCCGCGAGCGGCTGACCGTCTACCCCGAGTACGTCCGAGCCGGCGAGCCGTGGCTGGACGCGCGACTGCTGCCGCACGTGACCGCGCTCGCCGATCCGGCGACCGGGCTTGCGGTCGAGGCGGCCCGTCCGGTGGGCCGGCCGTGGCAGGAGCCCGACGAGACCTTCGGCGGGCGCACCGACCTGCACGCCACCATCGACACCACGGGGCGTACGGACGACCGCCGGGGCGACTTCGACCACGTCTACGGCGACTGGGCCGAGGTGGCGTCGAAGGTGGCTGTGCCACCGGCTCGGGCGGGTGTCGACGGTGGCCCGGTGGGAACCGGTGCCAGGGCCGGCCGGCCGCTCGCCGCCGGCGCTGCCGACGCCGACCTGCGGGCCGGATTGCGGCTGGCCGCCGAGGATCCGGCGGCGCTGCTGGAGCCCCGGCACACCGATGCCGCGCTGGCGTTGTTCGGCGCGGACGGGCCGGCCTTGGACGAGTTGTGCCGCACCGCCGACGAGCTGCGCCGTTCCGCCGTGGGTGACGACGTGACCTACGTGGTCAACCGCAATATCAACTTTTCGAACGTCTGCTACGTGGGCTGCCGGTTCTGCGCCTTCGCACAGCGGGAACGGGACGCCGACGCGTACCGGCTCTCGGTGGAGCAGGTCGCGGACCGGGCGCAGGAGGCGTGGGAGGCCGGTGCCGGCGAGGTCTGCCTCCAGGGCGGCATCGACCCGAAGCTGCCGGTGACGATCTACGCCGACCTGGTCCGGGCGATCAAGGCCCGGGTACCGCAGATGCACGTGCACGCCTTCTCACCGATGGAGATCGTCACCGCCGCCGCCAAGGCCGGCGTGTCGGTGCGGGAGTGGCTGGCCGGGCTGCGTGAGGCGGGACTGGACACCATTCCGGGCACCGCGGCCGAGATCCTCGACGACGAGGTGCGCTGGGTGCTCACCAAGGGCAAGTTGCCGGCCGCCGCCTGGGTGGAGGTGGTCAGCACGGCGCACGAGCTGGGCATCCGGTCCAGCTCGACGATGATGTACGGCCACGTCGACCACCCCGCGCACTGGCTGGCGCACTTCCGGGTGCTGGCCGGGGTGCAGGACCGTACCGGCGGGTTCACCGAGTTCGTGGCGCTGCCGTTCGTGCACACCAACGCCCCGATCTACCTCGCGGGCATCGCCCGGCCCGGCCCGACCTGGCGGGAGAACCGGGTGGTGCACGCGATGGCGCGGGTGCTGTTGCACGGTCGGATCGACAACATCCAGTGTTCCTGGGTGAAGCTGGGCGACGCCGGCACCGCGGAGTTGCTGCGCAGCGGCTGCAACGACCTCGGGGGCACGCTGATGGAGGAGACCATCTCGCGGATGGCCGGCTCCGGCAACGGATCGGCGCGTACCGAGGATCAGTTGCGGGCCATCGCGGCGGCGGCGGGCCGGCCGGCGCGTAGGCGCACGACTGCGTACGGTCACATCGCGGCCTAGGGTCGAACCTTCGCCTTCCGGCGGACGTACCTGTCGATGCCGGCGGCGGCACGGCGAGGACCGTCGCCGGCACCCCTCACCGGGGGCCCGGCGTGGTCTGTCGTGACCCCCGTCCGTCATCGCGGACGCCTGCGCGCCGCAGCCGGAAAGGTTGGTCATGATCACTGCGAAACGTAAGGGGCGTTGGCCGAGGCTGACCCGCCGGCAGACGATCACCGCCGCGGCCAGTGCCACCCTCGGCGCCGCCGCGCTCGCGGTGCCGGGGCTCTCCCTGGCCGGTGACGGCGAGGACAGGGCGGCCGGACCCGACGAGACGATCATCGTGCACCTGCGTGACGCCCGGTCCGGCACCATGGACGTGTTCGTCGGCCAGTCCCGCATCGAGGTGCGCGACCGCGGGCTGACCGACCGGCTGCGCCGCGCCGCGGCCCGGCGCTGAGCTCATGTCCTCACACCGCGAGGCACCGGAGATCGCCAAGGATCCGGTCGCTGACTCATCCGACCTGTACGCCTTCGTCACCCCGGACCGTCCGGACACGGTGACGCTGATCGCCAACTACGTGCCGCTGCAGTTGCCCTCCGGCGGCCCGAACTTCTTCGAGTTCGGCGACGACGTGCGGTACGAGATCCACGTCGACAACGACGGTGACGGACAGCCGGACGTCACCTACCGCTTCGAATTCACCACAGAGATCACCAATCCGAACAGCTTCCTCTACAACACCGGGCCGATCGACGCCCTGGACAGCGAGAACTGGAATCGCCGGCAGTTCTACAGTCTGACCCGGATCGTCGGCGGTCGGGAGCAGCGGCTGGCCCGTAAGCTGCCCTGCCCGCCGTGCAACGTGGGCCCACTGTCCACACCGGACTACAACGACCTGGTTCGGCAGGCGACCTTCTCCCTGTCCACCGGCGAGAAGGTCTTCGCCGGGCAGCGTGCCGACGGCTTCTTCGTGGACCTGGGTGCGATCTTCGACCTCGGCACGCTGCGACCGTTTCAGCAGTTGCACGTCGCCGGGAAGAAGATCTTCAAGGAGGCGGGTGAGCCGGTCAACGCCACCGACCGGTTGAACGTGCACAGCCTGGCGTTGCAGGTGCCGGTGCAGCGGCTGCGCCGCCGTGCCGACCGGTACCACTGGCAGGAACCCGCCTCGGTCATCGGGGTGTGGACCTCGGCGTCGCGTCGGCAGGTGCGGGTGCTCGGCGACCGGGTGGCGGCCGATACCAACGCCGGGCCGTTCACGCAGGTGTCCAGACTGGGCAACCCGTTGTTCAACGAGGTCATTGTGCCGATGGCACAGAAGGACCTGTGGAACACCCTGCCGCCGTCGGAGGACAAGCGCTTCGCCCAGTTCGTCGAGCGGCCGGAACTCGCCGCCCTGCTGCCGGTGCTCTACCCGGACGTCTTCCCCAACCTGGACAAGCTGAACAGGTCGGAGAAGGCTCGCGCGGACCTGGTCGCCATCCTGCTCACCGGCATCCCGGAGGGGCTGATCGACGGCTTCACCAACAGCACCGGGGACGTCCAGGCCGACATGCTCCGGCTGAACACGGCGATCCCGCCGGCCCGCAGGCCGAACCGGTTCGGTGTGCTCGGCGGTGACCTCGCGGGCTTCCCGAACGGCCGGCGGGTGACCGACGACGTGGTGACCATCGCACTACGCGCCGTCGCGGGGCTGACCGTGCCGCTGGTGGACCGGAAGTTCCAGCCGGACCAGGCGGCGGGAGCGGTGACGCCGGGGCTCAGCGCGGCGGATGTGACCGCGCCGTTCCTGCGGAAGTTCCCGTTCCTCGGTACGCCCTACGACGGGTTCAACAACCCGTCGGTGCGGTCCTGAGTCGAAGGTGGGGGAGATGAGCGGACACGAGCACGCACACAACCACGGCCCCTCGGGTACCGGCACGGTCGTCCTCGATCTGGGTGGTGACACCGGAGCGCTGATCATCTACACCGGGCGGCAGCTGCTCGGTCGGGAGATCGAGGTGAGCCGGGCGGACCGGGACGGCGACCCGCGTACGCACTCCGCCGTACGCGAGCGTCGGGTCCGGGACGGCACGTTCCACAGTGCGGTCTATCCGGATCTTCCGGCCGGCGTCTATACCGTTTGGTGGGACGCTGAAACGCCCGTCGGAGCGGTCACCGTGTCCGGTGGCGTGGTCACCGAGTTCGCCTTGCCGACCAGCTTGCACCCGTTGGCCGACTGAACCGTCGGAGTCACCGCCTACCGCGTCCCGTCCACAATGTGGGCGGGACGCGGTCGTCGTTCACCCGCTCGGCGGGCGGGGTTGGCGAAGTCGGGATAACCTTGCGCATCAAGATCAACCGATCCTGGTGAGCGGCTTCCTCGGCACCGCCGCGAAGCCCGACCGCTCCGGTGGCGCCCGGCGCGCCACGGGAGAAAACTCGGGCAACTCGCCGGGGAGGGCGTTACTCGGCCGGGGTCTGAATCGATAGGGCAGGGCGAGACCGGGTGGTGCTGGACGGCCGTCCGGGAGGCGTGTCGGGAGGGCGACTCCATTATCAAGTTTGGCTTGACGGCGCACGCATTACACGCGTGTAATTCGAATGGGGTTGTTCGCACGGGACGCACGATAACGGGACCGGACGGACAAAAGCACGCCTTTCGCGTGGGGGGTTGCAGCGGCGACGACGCCGGTGCGCGACAAGGAGGCAACTGAATGGACGGCCAGCTCGAGGCGGCCGACCTGCTCGGAAACGCGCCGGAGTGGCAGGAGCGAGCCCTGTGCTCGCAGACCGATCCGGAGGCGTTCTTCCCCGAGAAGGGCGGCTCGACCCGCGAGGCGAAGCGCATCTGCTCGCGGTGCGAGGTCAAGACGGAATGCCTCGAATACGCTCTCGGCCACGACGAGCGGTTCGGGATCTGGGGAGGACTCTCCGAACGGGAGCGGCGCAAGCTCAAGCGCCGGGCGGCCTGATCCGACGTGGGGCGGGGCGGTTGGGGGACCGTCCCACCCGCTGCGGCGGTCCGGCCCGGCGCGTGGCTTCCAGCGGAAGCGCCGGGGTTGGTCGTCGGCGGACGTGTCGGCTGGTCGGCGCAGGCGCCCGGCTGGTCGGTGGCGGTGCGGGGGCGATCAGGCCAGTTCGTCCGGGTCGACGCCGAGCAGGTTCGCCACCTGCTCGATGATGACGTCGTGGACCAGGTCGGCGAGATCCTCCCGGTCCATCGCCCGGAATTCCAGCGGGCGCCGGTACAGCACGATCCGAGGCGGGACCTCCTGGCGGCCGGGTCGGCCGGGCAGCAGCCGGGCCAGCGGCACCTCGCCGTCCTCCAGCACGTCGGAGTCGTAGACGTTCAGGTCGGGCGGGACGTCCTCGACGGCGAACTCCACCCCGGCCAGTTCCTTGGCGAACCGACGCTCCAGCGTCTCGACGGTGTCCAGCACCAGATCGTCGAAGATCTCCGCCTTGGTCCGCGCCAGGGGCACCGTGGCCGGCACCAGCCGCCCACGCAGACCGCGTCCGTGCCGGTCGCGGTGCGCCCGCCGGCCGGTGCCGGGGCGGCGGTTCTCCGGGCTCGTCATGTGCCACAGAGTAGCTTCCGGTCCGCGCCGAGCCGCGTCAGCGCCGGCCACCTGGCGCGTTGCGGCGAACGGACGAGAAATGTGATCACCAAGACGGGCGTGTCGTAACGCGAAGCGGTGCGCCGGAGCCGGTAATGGAGATACCCTGCGCCGGTGAGGTCACCACGGCGCTGCTCCCGCAACGGCTGCCCCCGGCAAGCGGTCGCCACGCTGACCTATGTCTACAACGAGTCGACAGCCGTGGTGGGCCCGCTGGCCGCCTTCGCCGAGCCACACACGTACGACCTCTGTGAGCCGCACGCCCGCAGCCTGACCGCCCCGCGCGGTTGGGAGGTCGTCCGCCACGAGGGCGAGTTCGAGCCCCCGCCGCCCACCACCGACGACCTGGTCGCACTCGCCGAAGCGGTCCGCGAGGCCGCCCGCCCCGCCCCCCGTCCTCCCCAGGACGACCAGAATCACGCCACCGCACCCCCCGCCCCCTCCGCCACCTCCCGCCGCGGCCACCTCCGCGTAATCCCCCCCACCCACTGACCCACCCCACCGGCCGGCCGGCCGGTCGGCGTTGATCAAGAAGTTTTGGTCGCGTTCCGAGCCCTCAGGCGACCAGAACTTCTTGATCGCGGGGACGGTCGCGGTGGGTTGGCGTGGGTGGACGTGGGTGGATGTCGTCGGGGCGGAACCCGCCCGGTGGGCTGGGTGTGGGTTCGCTTCAGGGCCCCAGGGCGTCGGAGCTGGGGCGACCGCGACTGGGGCGTCGCCAGGGCATCTCGGGGGCGTCTGGAGCGCACCTCGGATGCGCGAAACAGTCCTGGCCGCAACACGCCGGCAGCCAGCGGACACGGCCACTTGCGGTGACTAGCGTGCGCCGGAGGGTGACGCGAGTCGGGAGGCTGCGATGGGCAACGGGGCAGTGGGCAACGAGGCGCTGCGGGTGGCGATGGCGGACAAGGGCGAAACGGCCGAGTCCCTGGCCGGGAAGGTGGGCGTCGACCCGAAGACGGCGGCTCGCTGGCTGGCGGACGGGCGGATCCCGCATCCACGGACCCGGATCGCCGTCGCCAACCTTCTCGGGCGCAAGGCCGCCGAGCTCTGGCCGGAGCCGTTCCGCCGCCGGGACCTGCCCTGGTTCCGGGCGTGGGCGGAACTGGAGCAGGACGCCCGGTCCATCCGGTCGTACGAGCCACTGCTCGTGCCGGGGCTGCTCCAGACCGAGGCGTACGCCCGGTCGGTGCTGGCCACCGGCGGCCTGCTAGCGCCGACGGAGGTCGACGAGATGGTGGTGGCGCGGCTGGCGCGGCAGCGGGTGCTGGAGCGGGAGACCCCGCTTCAGTTGGTCGCGGTGATCGACGAGGTGGTGCTGCGGCGGCCGGTCAGCCGCGATCCGCGTGTGATGGCGGAGCAGTTGGCCCAGCTGGCCGCGCTGGGCGAGCGGGAGCACGTGCAGGTGCGGGTGATTCCAGCGGAGAACCCGTGGCACACCGGCCTGGCCGGGCCGTTCGTGCTGGCCCGGATGCCGGACGGCGCGGAGGCGGCCTATCTGGACAATCAACTGCGCGGTCAGGTGGTGACCGACAGTGCCGACCTTGCTAGCCTGGGCGCGAGGTGGGAGAGCGTCACCGGTGAGGCGCTGCCTCGCCGACGGTCCATCGACCTGATCAGGGAAGTGGCGACGACATGGAGCTGACCGGCGCCCGCTGGCGCACCGCCACCCGCAGCAGCAACAACGGCGGCAATTGTGTCGAGGTGGCCGACAACCTGCCCGGCCGGGTCCTGGTGCGTGACAGCAAGGACCGGACCGGCGGCATCCTGGCCTTCACCCCGGCGGCCTGGCGCGCCTTTGTCATCAGCACCGTCCGAAGTACGGTCTGAGCCGCCACTCTCCTTCGCCTACCCGGCCCGGTCGCCGCATCCGGTGCCCCCGCTCGCCACGTCGCCCGGCTGGTCGCCCCGCTCAGTCGCCCGGCCCCGTCACCCGGCCCCCTTCAGCCGGCCCCCTTCACCCGGCCCCCTCCAGCCGTGCTCTCGCCCGGCTCGGTCGTCGAGATGCGGCATCTTGCGGTCTTAGGCGACCTGGATGGCGCGGGATGCGGCATGTCGAGTGGATCAAGCGGCCTAGGTGGGCCAGGCGGCCTGCCTGGGTCCGGCCCGCGTGGGTTCGGCCCGCGTGGGTTCGGCGTGCGTGGGTTCGGCCCGCGTGGGTTCGGCGTGCGTGGGTCCGGCGTGCGTGGGTTCGGCCCGCGTGGGTCCGGCGTCCGTGGGTTCGGCCCGCGTGGGTCCGGCGTTCGTGGGTTCGGTCTGGGTGGGCGAGGGGTCTGGGTGGGTCAAGCGGTGTGGTTTGGGTCGAGCGGCCGGTGGCGGGGCAGGGTGAGTCAGGGGATGTGCCCAGGGCGTGGCTGGCATCCTCGCCTCATGTCAGGATCATTCGTCTGTCGCCGCCGGCTCCAACCCCAGCCGGCAGGCCCACCCCGTCCCGTCGCCGACGATCATTGATAGGAACCGTCTCATGCGTGGTGCCCACCGGTCCTTCACCCGGCGTGGCCTGCTCACCGGCACCCTCGGCTCGGCCGCCCTCCTCGCCGGCGGCGGCACCCTGACCGGCTGCGGCACCCCCGCCGCGCAGCAGACCGAGGAGGGATGCGTCAGCGAGGATCTGTCCGGCGCGGAGAGGACGTTGGCGTTCTCCAACTGGCCGCAGTACATGGACGTCGACGAAGACGACGAGTCGAGGCGCCCCAGCCTGGACGGATTCGTCAGCAGGACCGGCATCCAGGTGACCTACACCGAGGACATCAACGACAACAACGAGTTCTTCGGCAAGGTGCAGAACCAGCTCGCCGCCTGCCAGAGCACCGGGCGGGACATCATGGTGCTCACCGACTGGATGACCGCTCGGATGATCCGGCTCGGCTGGATCCAGAAGCTCGACCGGTCGAAGCTGCCGAACGTCGAGGCCAACCTCCTGCCGTCACTGCGGAACCGGCCCTTCGACACCGAGGACCAGTACGCGATCCCGTGGCAGTCCGGCCTCGCCGGACTGGCCTACAACGGCCGGGTCACCGGGGAGATCCGTACCGTCGATGAACTGCTCACCCGCCCCGACCTCAAGGGCAGGGTGACCGCGCTCAGCGAGATGCGCGACACCATGGGACTGCTGCTGATGTCCAACGGCCACGACCCGACCGACTTCACCGCCGCCCAGTTCGACGACGCGCTCACCAAGCTCAGGCGGGCCGTCGACTCCGGGCAGATCCGCCGGTTCACCGGCAACGACTACGCCCCGGACCTGGCCAAGGGCGACATCGCGGCGTGCGTCGGCTGGTCCGGTGACATCATCCAACTCGGCTTCGAGGACGAACGGATCAAGTTCGTGGTGCCCGAGTCGGGCGTACTGCTCTGGTCGGACAACCTGCTGGTGCCGAACCGGGCCGGTCACAAGGCCAACGCCGAAGAGTTGATCAACTACTACTACGATCCGACCGTCGCCGCCCAGCTCGCCGCGTACGTCAACTACATCTGCCCGGTGCAGGGGGCGCAGGCGGAGCTGGAGAAGATCGATCCGGAACTGGCCGCGAACCCGCTGATCTTCCCCGACGAGGCCATGCTCGCCAAGGCCAAGGTCTTCATGGCGCTCGACGAGCAGCAGGAACGGGAGTACGAAACGAAGTTCCAGCAGGTCATCGGAGCGTGACGGTGGATCCGCAGACCTCGGCCGGCGATTTGAGGCTGGCCCACCTCACCAAGACGTTCGGCGCCCTCACCGCGGTCGAGGAGCTGGACCTGACGGTCCCGCAGGGCTCGTTCTTCGCCCTGCTCGGCGCCTCTGGCTGCGGCAAGACCACCACCCTGCGGATGGTCGCCGGCCTGGAGGAACCGACCCGCGGGCGGGTGCTGCTCGGTGACCGGGACATCACCCGGCTGCGGCCGTACAAACGACCGGTCAACACGGTGTTCCAGAGCTACGCGCTCTTCCCGCACCTGGACGTCTTCGAGAACGTCGCCTTCGGGCTGCGGCGGCGCGGCATCCGCTCGGTCGACGGTCAGGTCCGACGGATGCTGTCCCTGGTGCAGCTTGACGGGTACGAGCGGCACCACCCCGCCCAGCTCTCCGGCGGCCAGCAGCAGCGCGTCGCGTTGGCCCGGGCGCTGGTCAACCACCCGCAGGTGCTGCTGCTCGACGAGCCGCTCGGTGCCCTCGACGTCAAGCTGCGTCGCCGGATGCAGCTCGAACTCAAGCGCATTCAGACCGAGGTGGGCATCACGTTCGTGCACGTCACCCACGACCAGGAGGAAGCCATGACCATGGCGGACACGGTCGCGGTGATGAACGCCGGCCGGATCGAGCAACTCGGCGCGCCGGCCGAGATCTACGAGTTCCCGGCGACCGCCTTCGTGGCCACCTTCCTCGGGCAGTCCAACCTGATCGCCGGGGACGTCTCCGGCGGCAACGGGGGCGACCTGCTGGTCACCGCGTACGGCACGCGGTTCTCGGTGCCGTCGGCGCGGTCCCGCGCCGACCAGGGTCCGGTTCTTCTGGGCGTACGCCCGGAGAAGCTGCGCCTGGCCGCGGCGGCCGGGCAGGTGCCCGCCGGCCACCAGCATGTCGAAGGCAGCATCACCGACGCCTTCTACGTCGGGGTGAGCACGCAGTACCTGCTGCGTACCGGCTGGGGCACCGAGCTGAGCGTCTTCGTCGCCAACAGCGGTGCCCAGGAGCGGTTCGCCGTCGGGGAGCGGGTCGTGGCGCACTGGGATCCGCGGCACGCCTTCCTGCTCGGTCGGCAGGTCGACGAGGACGACCGGACCGCCCCGATGCGCCACGAGCCGGTCGGTGCGTCCTGGTGAGCCGGCGAAGCGAGGCTGGGGCGTGAGCGCACCGGCTCACGTACCCACCGCTTCCGGGGAGCAGCCGGCGTCGCCGGCACCTGCTGCCCGACCGGGGCGTCACCGGTTCCTGCCGTACCTGCTGTTGCTGCCGGGCGCGGCATGGCTGTTTCTGTTCTTCGTCGTGCCGTTGGTGCAGCTCGCCGCGGCCAGCCTCTACGACCCCGCCGGCTCGCTCTCCACCGGGTACGCGCTGACCTGGTCGTTCGACAACTATCCGGCGGCGTTGCAGGCGTACTGGCCGCAGTTCGGCCGATCCTTCTGGTACGCCGGCATCGCGCTGGTGCTGGCGCTGCTGATGGGCTACCCCCTGGCGTACGCGATCGCGCAGAAGGCCGGCCGGTGGAAGCACCTGCTGCTGGTCTGCGTGATCGCGCCGATGTTCACCAGCTTCCTGCTGCGTACCCTGGCCTGGAAGACGATCCTGTCGGACAACGGCTGGCTGGTCGGGCTGCTGCGCGACGTGCACCTGCTCGGACCGGACGGCCGGCTGCTGGCCACTCCGGTCGCGGTGGTGCTCGGCCTGACGTACAACTTCCTGCCGTTCCTGGTGCTCCCGCTGTACGCGAGCCTGGAACGGCTGGACCGCCGGCTGCTGGAGGCGTCCAGCGACCTGTACGCCAGCCCGCTGAAGACGTTCCGGCGGGTTACCCTGCCGCTGTCGATGCCCGGTCTGACCGCCGGCACCCTGCTCTTCTTCATCCCGGCGACCGGCGACTACCTGAACGCCGAACTGCTCGGCACCCCGAACGAGTACATGATCGGCAACGTCATCGACTCGGCGTTCCTGGTCCGGCTCGACTACCCACAGGGCGCGGCGCTGTCGTTCCTGCTCATGTCGGCGATCCTCGCGGTGGTCTTCGGCTACCTTCGCAACGCCGGGACGAGGGACGTCCTGTGAGGATCTCCCGTTGGCTCGCCGAGCACTGGGTGCTGGGCGTGGCGCTGCTGGTGCTCGGCTACCTGTTCCTGCCGATCGCCGTGGTCGCCGCGCTGTCGTTCAACCGCCCGTCCAGCCGGCTGTCGTACGACTTCAACGAGTTCACCCTCGACAACTGGCGCAACCCGTGTGCCACCTCCGAGATGTGCGAGGCGGTGCTGCGCAGCGTCCAGATCGGGTTCCTCGCCACCGTGGTGGCCACCGTGCTCGGCACGGTCATGGCGTTCGCCCTGGCCCGGCACCGGTTCCGGGGTCGGTCCGGGCTCAACGTGCTGATCTTCCTGCCGATGGCGACGCCGGAACTGGTGATGGGCACGTCGCTGCTTGCCCTCTTCGTCTCCGGCGGGGTGCCGCTCGGCTTCTGGACCATCGTCATCGCCCACGTCATGTTCTGTGTGTCGTTCGTGGTGGTGACCGTCAAGGCCCGGCTGACCGGGATGGACGGGCGGCTGGAGGAAGCCGCGATGGACCTGTACGCCGGCGAGTGGCAGACGTTCCGGCGGATCACCCTGCCGCTGGTGCTGCCCGGCATCGTGGCCGCCGCCCTGCTGGCGTTCTCGCTCAGCTTCGACGACTTCATCGTCACGAACTTCAACTCGGGCACCACCGTCACGTTCCCGATGTACGTCTGGGGTGCCGCCCAGCGGGGCATCCCACCGCAGGTGAACGTCATCGGCACGGCCATGTTCGGAGTAGCGCTGCTACTGGTGCTGGCCACCTCGCTGGCGCACCGGGCTAGGGCCGGCGGACAGCGGCGACCAGCCCCGTGACACCCGGACCGCCGGCGACAGGCGGATCCTGTTCGGCGGCTACGACGCCCACGACAAACCGGGATTACCAGGGTCGATGCAATGGTTTGGCAGGCACCCTGCGGTGGTCTGGCGGACCGATCGTGAACCTGTGCAACCACTGGCCGGCAGCACGGTGGTCCGGTCCGGCTCATACCTTTGCACGAGCAGCGCTACCTTGCCGATAGCGGTCAGGAGCCAGTTTGTGTCATCAGGGTGACGATTGGAACCTAACCATGACCCTCATAGCGAGCTGACAAACACATATCGGCGCGGGCGACTAACGGAGCAGGGGATAGCGCCGCGAGTACCGCCGACGAGACTCATTGAATGTGACTACTCCGATGACCTCTCCTGGTCCGCCTCAGCCCGTGCCCTCGTCGAGCCGGTTCAATCGTCTCAGCCCCGCCCATCGAGCCACGATGATCCTGGGTGGAGTGTTCATGTCGTTCGTCCTGCTCTGCTGCGCGGGCAGCACCGTCGTGGGCACCTTGATAGGTGAGCCGGAACCCGTCCGCACAGGTGCCGCCGCCAACGAAGAGCCCGCCCCGGCCATCGTCGTACCCGAGCCGGACCCACCCACTACGGGTGGCGTGGAGCCGGTGCCCGCCATCTCCGGTGACGCGGCACCAGTGCCCGCCACCAGTGGTGACTCGACCGTGACCGGACCCGCCGGGGCAAACAGCAACCCTTCGAGCCCGGCTTCCGCCCCTACCTCCGTGGTCCAGACGCGCCGCCTCGTGGAGAAGAAGACCATCCGGCACGGCACCCGCACGGTGCAGGATTCTTCACTGGCCGAAGGAAAGCGGGTGGTCCGCACCCGGGGCGTGGACGGCGTACGCACCTTGACCTATCGGGTGACCGTGGTGGATGGGGTGCAGACCAGCAAGGAGCTGGTCAGCTCCGTCGTGACGAGGAAGCCAGTCACCGAGGTTGTCGCCAAGGGCACCAAACCGGCTTCCCGATGCGATCCGAACTACACGCCATGCGTGCCAATCGCCAGCGATGTCGACTGTGCCGGCGGCAGCGGAAACGGGCCCGCGTACGTAACCGGCCCGGTGGAGGTCGTCGGCACGGACATCTACGACCTCGACCGTGACAACGACGGATGGGGCTGCGACTGACCCTTAGCGTCGATCATGCAGTTGTGGTAGTCGATATGTTTCGTATGCGCTTTTTGTGACCTGCCACAACTGCATGATCGACGGGTGTGGGCCGTTGGGCATAGCAGAAACTGGGCGGCGGGGCGGGGTTGTCCACAGAGGCTCTGGCTGTCCACAGGGGGCGGAAATCGGTTCGCCGTCGGAGGACAGTGCGGCGGTGTGGCAGATGTATTGAGATACTCCGAGTTGTTGGCGTCTGGCTGGAGTCGCGGGCAGGTCAGGTATCGGGTCGAGGCAGGGGCGCTCGCTCGGTTAAGCCGAGGGGTCTATGGGGCGATGACCGACCCTGGCCTGGACGACCAGCTCATTGCGGTGTTCGACCGGCTGCCGGATGGGTGCGTCCTCGGTTACCACACCGGTGCCTCCTTGTACGGCTTCGGGGACGCTCGTTCCGAGGATCTTCATGTGATCGTGCCCGCCGGTCTGGTGGTGCCCCGGCTCAGGGGAGTTGTGACTCACGAATCCGTCGTGCCGGTACAGGATCCGATCTGGACTCGCGGCGTACCGTGCGCGCCTGCCGCCCGGTGCGCGATTGACCTTGCGAGGACGTTGAGGCGGATGGACGCCTTGCCAGTTCTGGATCTGTGCCTACGGGTCGGTGCCTGCGACCTCGATGGGCTGCGTAATGAACTGGTGGTCCATCGCGCGTTGCGGGGCATTCGCCAAGCGCGGCGCCTGGTCGATCTTGCCGACCCTCGGGCCGAGTGCCGTCAGGAGAGCCAGATGAGATTACTTCTCGCGGATGCCGGACTACCGGTGCCAGAGCCTCAGTGCTGGGTCCACGACCGGGATGGCCGGCGGATCTATCGACTCGACCTGGCCTACCGCGAGCGCCGGGTCGGTATCGAGTACGACGGGCTCTCTCATCTCGACCCTGACCGTCTCCGGCAGGATCGAGCGCGGATGAACTGGCTGGCCGCCGAGGGCTGGCGCATGCGCCACTTCACAGCCCACGACCTCTACCGCCGCCCCACCCACATCACTGCCACCATTCGCGCCCTGCTAACCCCGTAACCCTCGCCACCACCGTCCCGTACCCCTTGCCAACCTTGCCGATCATGCAGTTGTGGTAGGTGGCATGAGAGCCTTTGTCGCATCTTGTCTGGTGCCACAACTGCATGATCGACGCGTTCTTGGCTGTGGGCGCGGGGGTGGTGCGGTTACGTGGAGTATTGGTTTGGCGGGCACTTACAGAACCCTTAACTCCTGCCTGAGAACGTATGCCCGACAGCGAGGACTACGGGGAGCGGAAGCGTGCGGGTGCTGGTGGCGGACGACGAGCGGTTGTTGGCGGACACCGTCGCGGAGGGGCTGCGTCGCCTCTCGATGGCGGTGGACGTCTGCTACGACGGTGACGGAGCGTTGGAACGGGTCGGGGTGAACCGGTACGACGTCGCGGTGCTGGATCGGGACATGCCGGGGCATACCGGTGACGAGGTGTGCCGCAGCCTGGCGGCCTCCGGCTCCGGTACCCGGGTGCTGCTGCTCACCGCCGCCGCCGGCATCCGCGACCGGGTGGAGGGCCTGGGGCTGGGCGCCGACGACTACCTGACCAAGCCGTTCGCCTTCGCCGAGTTGGTTGCCCGGGTACAGGCACTGGGGCGGCGCTCCGCCCCGGCCGTACCGCCGGTGCTGCGGGCGCACGACGTCGTCCTGGACGTGGCCCGGCACACGGTCACCCGAGCCGGCCGCCCGGTCGGCCTGAGCCCGAAGGAGTTCGCGGTGCTGCACGTGCTGCTCCGCGCCGAAGGTCGGGTGGTCAGCGCCGAGGAACTGCTGGAACAGGCGTGGGACGAGTTCGCCGATCCGTTCACGAACGTCGTCCGGGTCACCGTGATGACGCTGCGCCGGAAGCTCGGCGAGCCCCAGGTCATCCACACGGTGCCCCGGGCCGGGTACCGCATCGGCGGTGCCGGGTGACCCCGCGCTGGCGCATTGTGCTGGTCGGCGTGCTCGCGCTGTTCGTCGGATACGCCGCTTCCGGGCTGGCGACGTGGGCACTGAGTCAGGTGTGGCTCTGGGGCAAGCGGTTCTGCGGCACCGGGTTGCCCGGGTCGGGTGTGCTCTGCGGTCAGGTGTACGACCTCGTCGGTCTGGTCCTGGCTCTCGCTCCGCTTGCCGTACTCCTGGTCGCGGTGATCGGGATCTGGGCCGGCGCGCTGTGGTGCCTGCGTCCGGTGCGGGATCTGGCCGGGCCGGTCGCGCAGGTCGGGCCGCAGAATCTCGGTCACCGGCTCCGCCCGCGCGGCAACGACGAACTGGCCCGTCTGGCCCGGTCCATCGACGAGATGATGGAGCGCATCGCCGCCGGTTACGAGGGACAGCGACGGTTCGCCGCGAACGCCTCCCACGAACTGCGTACGCCGTTGGCGGTGCAGCGGACCCTCATCGAGGTCGGGATGGCCCGCTCGCTCACCGGTGAACAACTGGAGCTGCTGACCGGGCAGTTGCTGGAGACCAACGAACGCAACGAGCGGCTGATCGAAGGGCTGCTCGCGCTCAGTGAGAGCGACCAGGGGTTGCGTTCCCGTACCCCGCAGCGACTCGACGACATCGTGACCGGGGTACTGGCCACGTACCAGGACCGGATCACCGAGGCCGGGTTGACGGTGCAGAGTCACCTGGAGCCCCGGCTAGTGATGGGCGAGCGGGTGCTGCTGGAACGCCTGGTGACCAACCTGGTGGAGAACGCGATCAAGTACAACCGACCGGGCGGCACGCTCACCGTCACCGTCGGTCGCAGCCCGGCCCTGACCGTGGTCAACACGGGCCAGGTGGTGCCGGCCGAGGCGGTCGCCGGGCTCTTCGAGCCGTTCCGCCGCCTGGCCCGGGACCGGACGAACCACAGCGGTGGCGCCGGCCTCGGCCTCGCCATCGCCCGCTCGATCACCCAGGCCCACGACGGCCTGATCGCCGCTCGCCCAGCCGAGTACGGCGGACTGCGGGTGGACGTCCAACTACCCACCGCACCCTGACCCGGCCGCCAGGCCGGCAGACGAACCAGCGCCCACGGTACGGGGCCGCACACCGCGGCAGCCCGACCTTCAGCGTGCCCGCGAAACGGCCGATCCGGCACCGACTCGCCGCCGTGCCCGCATGGAGAGGAGACCATGACCACCCGGGAACGCACCGTGGTCGAGACGGCCCTCGACCGGCCCGCCCCCGGCGGCACCATGCCGACCTCGGCCGGGACCAGGTTGGCCTGGGCTGACGTCGCCAAGGGCGGCTGCATCCTGCTGGTCCTGCTCTGGCACGTGATCGTCAAGGACTATCTCCAGATCGACTGGCGGCTCGACGTGCCGGTGCCGGGGGCCTGGGGAACCCTGGGCGAACTGCTGCTGCCGATGCGGATGCCGCTGTTCTTCACCATCTCCGGCCTGTTCGCGGCGAGCGCCGTGCAGCGCCCCTGGCGGTCGGTCGCCCGGCCCCGGGTCGCCCGCTTCCTCTACCTGTACGGCGCCTGGCTGATGATCCACACTGCCGTACTGGCCCTCGCCCCGGACTTCCCCACCGACCGGGCGAACGACCTCGGCGCTCTGGTGGCCCAGCTGACGGTCACCCCGTCCAACCTCTGGTACCTGTACGCGCTGGCGCTGTACTTCGTCCTGGCGAAGGCGCTGCGACGGGTCCGTCCGGCGGTGTTGCTGGCCGCCGCCGGCACGTTGAGCGCCGTCGCCTCGGCGGGGCTTGTCGACACGCCGGGTAACCGGGCCGGTCTCTACCAGAACCTGGTGTTCTTCCTGGCCGGCCTGCACTTGCGCGGGTACGTCCTGCGGTGGGCCGACGCCGTCACCGGCCGACGGGCGCTGCTGGCCGCAGGGGCGTACGCCGTCGGGCTGGCTGCCGTGGCGGCGACCGGCACCGCTCGGCTGCCCGGTGTGGCGCCGCTGGTCTCCGTCCTCGCGGTGCTGCTCGGCATCGCCGTGGCGGTCCGGCTGGCCCGGAAGCCGGCGGTCGGCGAGCCGCTCGCCGCCCTCGGCCGCCAGACCTTACCGATCTACGTACTCCACATGCCGGTGCTGGCGCTGCTGCATCGACTGATCGCCGAGCCGATCGCCGCCCTGGACGAGCCCGCTCGATTCGCGTTGGCCCTCGGCTTCCCACTGTCGGTCACCGTCGCCGTGCTGGCGCTCAGCCTCGGACTGCACCGGCTGCTGCTGGCGATCCGGGCGACGTGGCTGTTCGACCTGCCCGCCCGACGACCGACGCGGCGACCACCCGTGCCGCCGGCGACGGAACCACCTGGGCCGAGCGCGTCGGGACCGTCCGCGTCCGGGCCGGTGGCACCGCTCGTGCCGACGGCGTCTCAATGATCGACTTCGAAGGAGAGGACATGTCCCACACCGATCCCCCCAGAGCCGTCCCGGCCCCGATCGACGTGCCGCAGGCAGCTCGATGGCTGGCCGGCCGGGTGGTGCGTACCCCGGTGCTGAGCGCACCGGCGATCGACCGGCTGGCTGGTGCCCGGGTGCTGCTGAAGGCGGAGAACCTCCAGGTCGGCGGCTCGTACAAGATGCGCGGCGGGCTGTTCGCGGTGGGCCGGCTGGCAGCGGCCGGACACAAGGGGGTGGTCGCGCAGAGCACCGGCAACCACGCGGTGGCGGTGGCGCTCGCGGCGCGCACGTTCGCACTGGCCGCCACGGTGGTGCTTCCGGTCGACGCGGCGGCGACGAAGGTGGCCCGGGCCCGGGCGGCGGGCGCGGGTGGTGCTCGCCGGTACGACGGTCGAGGAGCGTCTGGCCGTGGCCCGTCGGGTGAGCGACGAGACCGGCCACCCGATCGTCGACGCGTACGACCATCCGGACGTCGTCGCCGGGCAGGGCAGTGCCAGCCTCGAACTGATCGAGGAGGCCGAGCGGGCCGGCACCCCGCTGGACGCCCTCGTGCTGCCGGTCGGCGGCGGTGGCGGCGCGGCCGGTGCCTGTCTGGCCGCGACCGGCCGACCGATCGAGGTGTACGGGGTCGAGCCCCGTGGCTGCGACTCACTCGCCCGTAGTTTGGCGGCCGGTCGACCCGTCGCGGTCACGCCGGCACCGACGATCGCTGACGGACTTCGGCCGTCCTGTGTGGGTGAACTGCCCTTCGCCGTCCTGCGCGACCGGCTGCGTGCCGTGGTGCGGGTCGACGACGACGAGATCGCGGCGGCCTTCCGACTGCTGCTGCTGGAACTGAAGGTGCTGGCCGAACCGTCGGGAGCAGCGGGCCTGGCCGGCGCGCTACGGCTCGCCACCGACGCAACGCTGCGCTCGCTCGGGTCCGGCGGGACGCGGCGGTTGACTGCCGCCGAGCGGTTGCCGGCGGCGGCCGGTGCCCGGCCGCCAACGATCGGCGTGGTGCTGACCGGCGGAAACGTGGAACCGGAACTGGTCGCCCGACTGACGGCGACCGCCCGAATCGAGGAAGAGGTGGCAGTGGCGTGAGTGCGCCCGTACGCGTTGGAATTCTGTTCGGCGGCCCGTCGGCGGAGCACGACGTCTCCTGCGCCTCCGCGCTCGGCGTGGCTCGGGCGCTGGCCGGCGGTGGGTACCGCGTCGTCGCCATCGGCGTCACCCGTGCCGGCGGGCTGCGGCTCGTGCCGGACGCGGCGCTGTCCGGGTTTCTCGCCGGCACGACGTCCGAGCGGGCGATCGACGACCGGCTGACGGTGATCGGTCCGGCGGTGGAGTTACGGGCCGGGCCGCGTTCCGGCACGGCGGTGGTGACCGCGATGGACGCGCCCGGCGCGGTGCACGCCGAGCTGGACGTGGTCTTCCCGGTGCTGCACGGTCCGTTCGGTGAGGACGGGGTGGTGCAGGGGGTGCTCGAATCCCTGGGCGTGCCGTACGTCGGGTGCGGCATCCTGGCCTCGGCCGTCGGCATGGACAAGGTGGCGATGAAGCGGGCGTTGCGGGCCGAGGGAGTGCCGATCACCCCGCACGTCTCCTTCGACGCGACCACCTACCGGACCACGGAGGATCCGGAGAAGCTGGTGCTGGGCCTGCGTCGCCCGGTGTTCGTCAAGCCGGCCCGGATGGGCTCCTCGATCGGCATCTCCCGGGTGGCCGAGGGCGACGATCTGGCGGCGGCGATCGAGGAGGCACTGCGACACGACACGGTGGTCGTGGTGGAACAGGGGGTCAGCGGCCGGGAGTTGGAGTGCGGTGTGCTCGGCGGCACCCGTCCGGACGCGTCAGCGGTCGGCGAGGTACGGGTCAGTGGCGGCTGGTTCGACTACCGCCAGAAGTACTTCGGCGACACCGATCCGATGATCGTCCCGGCACTGCTGTCCCCGGAGGTGACCGAGCGGATCCGGGAGCTGTCCGTGCGGGCGTTCGCCGCGATCGGTGGCTGGGGCCTGGCCCGGGTCGACTTCCTGTTCGACGAGGTCGCCGGCGAGTTGTACGTCAACGAGTTGAACACGATGCCGGGGTTCACCGCTCACTCGATGTACCCGAAGGTGTGGGCGGCGGCCGGTGTCGGCTACCGGGAGATCCTGGACCGGCTTGTCGCGCTGGCCTTCGCCCGGCACGCGCAGCGGCCCGGCGGGGGAGCCGGACGATGATCCTGCTCTGCGATCCGCGGGTCGCGGCGGTCCACGGCGCCGACGACGGTGCGCCGTTGGTCGACCTGCGTGAGGTCCCCGAACTGCGGTTGGACGCGCGGGCGGCCGATCCGGCCGGTGCGTACGCGCGACTGCGCCGGCCGGTGGTGGACCGTCTGCTGGCGGCGCAGCGCGCGCTGCCCGACGGGTTGCGCCTGCTGATCGTCGAAGGCTACCGGCCCCACCAGGCGCAACTGGACATCTTCACCGGCTACCGGGAGGAGTTGCGCCGCAGCCACCCGGACTGGTCGCCGGAGCGGCTGTACCGGGAGACCACCGAGTTCGTCTCACCGGTGGAGGTGGCACCGCACAGCACCGGCGGCGCGGTGGATCTCACGTTGTGCACCGTGGACGGCGTCGAGCTGGACATGGGCACGGCGGTGGACGCCACTCCGGAGGCGAGCGACAACGCCTGCTTCACCGCCGCGTCGTCGATCGGCGCCGACGCCCGCCGGCACCGGCAGATCATGGCTGCCGCTCTGCGCGGGGCCGGCCTGGTGAACTACCCGACCGAGTGGTGGCACTGGTTGTACGGGGATCGCTACTGGGCGTTGCTGACCGGTGCGCCGTGTACCCGTTACGGCCCGGTATGACGGTGTTGGCGCCGGCTCACTCGAAGCTTTGTTTCGGCAGGTGTCCCGGTGATGAACTGGAAAGCGCTCCCGGGCCGTACCAGCCCTCGAACACAAGGGTGTGAGGACGGGAGAAACAGGTGAAGCTGCAGCGGAAGCACGTGCTGGCGGCGGGGGTGGCGGTGGTCGCCGCGGCGACGGTCGCGGTCGGCACCGGACTCGGGTTCGCCGACAGCGCACCGACCCGGCAGAGCGTCTGCGCCGGATCGATCACGTTCTCGGCCGAGGCGGGCGGGCCGGCCGCCACCAGCAACCAGTTCCCCGTCGGTACCCGGCTGCGGGTGACGAACCTGGACAACGACAGATCGGTGGAGGTGACCGTCGTCGGCCCGTCGGGCAGTTGCGTGCTGCTCAACGCCGCCGCGATGGAACTCGTCCGCGAGCCCGGCAAGAACGTGATCCGACGCAACGTGGTCGAGCGGATCGGCGACGACGCCGCCGCGCAGCCGGGTGCGGGCCAGCCTGGCGTGATCGCCGACCGACCGGGCTCGGCCTCACCGCCGGCGGCCCGTCCGGTCGCCGGGTCCGCCTGCCAGGGAGCGATCACCTTCTTCGAGGAGGCCGCCGGACCGGCCGCGACGAGTGACCGCTTCCCGGTCGGTACCCGGTTGCGGGTGACCAACCTGGACAACGACCGGGCGACCACGGTCACCGTGACCGGTCCCTCGGGCAGCTGTGTGCTGCTGAACTCCGCCGCGATGGAGCAGATCCGGGAGCCGGGCAAGAACCTGGTGCGCAACAACATCGTCGAGGTGCTGGGCTGACGTCCGACCGAGGCCGGGTTGCCGGCCGCCCGACATGTCGACCGTGCTGACCGGTCCGGGGCTCCGACGGGCCGGCGGCGTCACCAACCGCCGTCGTCGCGTACCCGGGCCGGGGCGCGGCCGAGCAGCAGGGTGGTGAGCGCGGCGTCGATGTCGGTCCCGAGAAACCATTCACCGGCCTGGTCCAGCGCGAAGATCCGGCCCCGTTCGTCGGCCGCGATGATGCTGTGCCGGCTCTCGGTGCCGATCGGGTACATCCGGCTGCCGACGACCGCCGCGAAGTCACGCAGCGACTCGGCGGTCTGGGCGACCTGGCGGGGGTCGATGTCGAAGCGTGAGATCCACACCTGCTCACCGGGCCCGCGCCGGTGACTGCGCAGGCGCGGAAGGGTGCCGACGGCGGCGTCCCCGTGGGCCCGGCCGGCAGTCGCGGCGACCTGGTGACCCGCGGGGCCGGTCGTGGCCACGCCAGCGGAGTACGGCCGCCAGCCGGCGGCGACCAGTGCCTGCGCCACCTCCGGAGGAAACCGCCCGGGCACCGCGGCGGAGGCCGGTTCCGGGACCGAGAGCGTGGTGTGGGCCCGTTCGGCGTCGGTCAGGACGTTGAACTCCACGAGCATGTTCAGGCAGGAGTCGCAGGGCCGCTCGGCTGGCCCACCGTGCGGATCGCCCGGCTCGCGTACCTGGCACACCTCGACCCGGGCGGATGTCAGCAGTTCCTTCGCGTCGCCCATGCTGAGGGCGGTGATGCCTTCGGCGTTGCGGCGGTGGTCGTACTCGTACAGGAGGTCGGAAACCGCGACGAACTCCGCGTGCCGGGTCGCGCCGCGCACCAGATGACCGGCGGGCTGACTGTCGAGGTACGCCCGGACCAGCGGGTGATGGTTGAGTTCCACGTCACCCTTGACGCCCTGTGCGGTGAAAGTCCGGCCTTCGACGCCGAGGCGCGTGGTCGTGGTCGGCGCCGGCGACCGGCGGATCTCGCGCAGCAACTGGCCGGCCGGGTCCACGGTGCGCGGGGCTGGCCGGCCGGTGGCCCGGCTGCGCCGGTAGAGCCGGGCCACCACGTCCGGCGAAACCCTCGGCCAGGTGCTCACCTCGCCGGTCCGCTTGTCGACCACAGTGGTGGGTAGGTCGCCGGCAAACGGCGTGACCTGTGCGGAAACTGTGGAGGTGATGACGTAGCCGAGGTCGAATTCGGTGACCGCGGGCCGGCACTCGTGCCCCAGGCGCACCGAGTCGCGGCGGGCCCATACCGCAGCGAGTTGCTCGGCCTGTTCGCGGTCGATCACACGCGGTAACCTATCGGACTCCATCGTTGCGTGGCGCTGTGTGCGGTAGAGCCTACCGACCGTGAGGTGAGTGGTCGTCCTGCCGCGCCGAACGGCGCGGGGGCTGCCCTGATGCGGGCCCCGGACGTGAGCAATACGCTCGTGAGATGGCAGCGCCGGAGAAGCAGGACGGTGACCGACGGCTCTGGGCCTGGCCGGCAGGAATTCTGCTCGGCCTGGTGATCGGTGTGGCGGCCCTGGACGGTGCCGCCGGCATCGGCTTCGGAGTCGCCATCGGCGTGGCGTTCGCCCTGGCTCTTGGTGCGACGGGCGGAGGCGCCGGAGGTGGAGGCGGCGAGCACGGCCCGAAGAAGGGTCCGGACCGCCCGGCCTGACCGCCCGACGGCTGCCGGGACGTGGTGCGGCGCACATGCGGGGTGCTCGATGGCCGGCCGAGGTCGGGCCCCGGTAGTAGCCTGACCGGCGTTCCCCCGTCGGGGGAGGAACGGTGGTTGATCATGTCGGTACGTCGGCACACGGCGCGGATCGCGGCGGTCTGCGTGTTCCTGGGCGCCCTGGTGGCGCTCGGTGGCGCTCCCGCGCACGCCGACGAGGACCGGGTGCGGGTGCGTTCGGCGGGCAGCTTCACCGCGGGTCGTTCCGCCGCGGGGGTGACCGTCGAGGTACGCAAGCGCACCGACGGGTGCGTGCGGGTGCGCACCGCGCTCGGGCTGAGCCTGCCCGGCGTACGGGCCGACCAGGTGGCGGTGCAGGCCAACGTGGGCGGTCGCTGGGTGCCGGTGGGTGTCTCGGGTGCGGCGGGGCTGGTCACCACCGAACCGGTCGCCCCGGCTCGGGACGAACTCTGCAAGGGCAAGGGTGTGGCGATGCGGTACCGGGTCGCCTTCGCCGCGACGGCCCCCGGTGGCCGGCTGGTGGTGACCGGCGAGGCGACCACGGCGCGGGGCGCCGTGCTGGGTCGAGCCGCCGCGTCGTCGCGGGTGGTCGGGGGCGCGCCCGGCGTCGTCCTCCCCGTCGCCCACGCCGTCGCCGTCGCCGAGCACGGAGGCGGCCGAGGAGCCGACCGCCGAGGCCACGCCCAGCGTGGCGCTGGCCGCCGAGACGACCGACGACCTCAGCCAGACCGAGAGCGAGTCCTCCGGCGGGTCGCCGGTGATGTACTTCGGCATCGCCATGGTCGCCGCCGGTGCGCTGCTCATCGGTCTGTTGATCTACCGCTCCCGGAAGGATCGCAAGGACCGTGGGCGACCGGCCGACGGATTCGAGACCCTGCCGCCGCGTAGTCCGGGCGGCACCACCTACCGTTCCGGCGGCGGTCAGGGTGTCGCACCGGTCGCACCGGTCGCACCGGTCCCGCCGGGGCCGGGCACCGTGCCGCCGGTCCCGCCCGCCCAGGCGTACGGGGCGGGTCGGCCCGCCACGCCTCGGGTCTACGGCGGCGCCCCGGCACCCCGCCCGACCGGCGGTCTGTACGGTGCCCGACCGGCCGACCCGAGCGACGGTCCGCCGGCCGCTCCGCCCGCAGGCCGGCCGACCGGGCCGATCGCCGTGCCGCCGGTCGAGCCCGGCCAGGGCAGGGTGCCCGGGCATCCGGACGGTTCACCGGGGGCCGGCAAGGGCGACGAACCGGAGTACGGGCGCGGGCTCGGCGGCTGAGCCGGGGTGGGTCCCTCCGCTCCGATACGCTCAGGTTCGTTGACGGCCCGCAGGCGAGGAGTGGAACCGGTGTCTGATCTGTCCCGGATCGTGAAGGCGTACGACGTCCGTGGGACGGTGCCGGACCAGTGGGACGAGCGTGTCGCCGGCGCGCTCGGCGTCGCCTTCGCCCAGATGCTCGACGCCGCCGGTGACCCGGGTCAGGCGGTGCTGATCGGGCACGACATGCGGGCCTCGGGGCCCGGGCTGGCCGCCGCCTTCGCCACCGGGGTACGCGCCGAGGGCCGGCCGGTCATCGAGATCGGGCTCGCCTCGACCGACATGGTCTACTACGCCTCCGGTGCGCTGGGGCTGCCCGGGGCGATGTTCACCGCCAGCCACAACCCGGCTCAGTACAACGGCATCAAGCTCTGTCACGCCGGTGCGCGCCCGGTCGGGCAGGACAGCGGGCTGGCCGAGGTCCGCGACCGGGCCCAGGCCCTGCTCGACAAGGACGAGCCGCTCGGCGAGCCGACCGCACCGACACAGCGGCGCGACCTGCTCCCCGACTACGCGGCACACCTGCGCACGCTCGTGGACCTCTCCGGGATCCGGCCGTTGACCGTGGTGGTCGACGCCGGCAACGGGATGGGCGGGCACACCGTGCCGAGTGTGCTCGGCGACGCCGCCCTGCCGGCTCTGCCGCTGCGGATCGCGCCGCTGTACTTCGAGCTGGACGGCACGTTCCCCAACCACGAGGCCAACCCGCTGGACCCGGCCAACCTGGTCGACCTGCAGCGCGCGGTGGTGGCGCACGGCGCGGACATCGGCCTGGCGTTCGACGGGGACGCCGACCGCTGCTTCGTGGTCGACGAGCGCGGCGAGCCGGTCTCCCCGTCGGCGATCACCGCATTGGTGGCGGCTCGGGAGTTGGCCAAGCACCCCGGATCGACGGTGATCCACAACCTGATCACCTCCAGCGCGGTGCCGGAGATCATTCGGGAGCACGGCGGTGAGCCGGTGGTGGCCCGAGTGGGTCACTCCTTCATCAAGGCCGAGATGGCGCGCACCAACGCGGTCTTCGGCGGGGAGCACTCGGCGCACTACTACTTCCGGGACTTCTGGTTCGCCGACACCGGGATGCTGGCCGCGATGCACACTTTGGCGGCGCTCGGCGAGCAGCCGCTGCCGCTGTCCACGCTGGCCGCCGAGTACGAGCGGTACGTCGCCTCGGGTGAAATCAACTCGACGGTGGCGGACCAGGCGGCCAAGGTGGCCGAGGTGCGTGCCGCGTACCCGGACGCCGAGGCCGACGAGATGGACGGTCTCACCCTGCGCTTTGCCGACGGGGCGTGGTTCAACCTGCGCGCCTCGAACACCGAGCCGCTGCTGCGGCTCAACGTCGAGGCACCGACCGCCGAGCGGATGACCGCGCTGCGCGACGAGGTGCTCGACCGGGTTCGCCGATAAGATCGCTCGCGCCGGTCGGCACCCCCGACCGGTGAAGCCGCACACGTGGAAGGAGCCGCGCAGTGGCCCTCGACCCGCAGTTGCTGGAAATCCTCGCCTGCCCGGACACACACCATGCCCCGCTGACCTACGACGCGCCGGCCCAGACGCTGACGTGCACCGAGTGTGGCCGGATCTTCGAGGTCCGCGATGACGTGCCGGTGCTGCTGCTGGACGAGGCGCGCGTCCCCGCGGAGGGATCGTGATCGACGGAACGGCCGGCGTCAGCGGACACCGCAATGCCGACGAACGACTGCTCGACGACCCGCAGGCCCTCGCCGAGCGCGACCCGGGCGGCATGCTGCGACACACCGCCTCGGCGGGCGCGCAGGTGCGCGAGTCGGCTGCCCTGGCCGCCGAGGCCAATCTCTCCGTACTCGCCGACGACGGACGTCCCCGGGCGGTCGTGATCGCCGGCATCGGCACCGCCGGACGCACCGGCGACGTGCTGGCCACGGTCGCCGGGCCGCGGTGCCCGGTACCGGTCATCGCGCACCGCCTCGCCGGCGTACCGGGCTGGGTCGGCGCGGCCGACGTGGTGATCGCGGTCAGTGCCTCCGGCCGCAGCCCGGAGGCGCTGGGCGCGGCCGAGGCGGCCCACCGGCGGGGTGCCCGGCTGGTCGCGGTGGGTCCGGCGGACTCGCAACTGCACTCGGTCGCCGAGCGGGCCCGCGCCCCGTTCATCCCGGTGCCCCGGCGGGCACCCGCCCGAGCCAGCCTCTGGGGGCTGACCGTGCCGGTGCTGCTCGCCGCCCGGGCCCTCGGCCTGGTCAAGGTCAACGAGGCGGACCTGGCGGAGACGGCGGCCCGGCTGGACGCCGACGCCGACCGCAGTCGCCCGACCGCGGAGTCGTTCGTCAACCCGGCGAAGTCCTCGCCCTCGGGCTGGCCGGGTCGATCCCGATCGTGTGGGGCTCGTCGCCGCTGGCGGCGGTCGCCGCCCGCCGCTTCGGCGACACCCTGTCGGCCAACGCCCGGTACCCGGTGGTCACCGGTGCGCTCGGTGAGGCGGGTCGTGGCCGGGTCGGGCTGCTCGACGGAGTTTTCGGGGGGCTGGCCGAGGGAGAGCGGGACATCTTCGCCGATCCCGACGAGTCGGACGGTGAGGGCACCCGACTGCGGCTGGTGCTGCTGCGCGACGGTGGCCTGAACGCCGAGGACGACGCCGACGAGCCGCTCGCCGTCGAGGAGCGGCGCGCGGACGCGGTGCAGACCCTCGCCGAGCGGCGGGGCGTGCGGTGCGACGTGGTCACCGCCGAGGGCGGCTCGGCGCTGGAGCGGCTGGCCTCGCTGGTGGCGGTGCCGGACTTCGCGTCGATCTACCTGGCTCTGGCGCACGGCCTGGACCCGATGGCGGTGCCGGCAATCACCGAGATGAAGGAACTGGCCAACCAGTGAGCACGCAGGGTGGCACCAAGGCGATCATCGCCGCGCTGCTCGCCAACGTCGGTATCGCCGTGACGAAGTTCGTGGCCTACCTGTTGACGAGTTCGTCGTCGATGCTCGCCGAGTCCATCCACTCGGTCGCCGACTCGGGCAACCAGGCTCTGCTGCTGCTCGGTGGCAAGCGGGCCCGGCGGGCCGCCACCCCGCAACATCCCTTCGGCTACGGCCGGGAGCGCTACGTCTACGCGTTCATCGTCTCGATCGTGCTGTTCAGCCTGGGCGGTCTGTTCGCCCTCTACGAGGCGTGGCACAAGTGGTCCGACCCGCACGGCATCACCAGCTGGCACTGGGTGCCGGTGACCGTGCTGCTCGCGGCGATCGTGATGGAGTCGTTCTCCTTCCGTACCGCCGTCCGGGAGTCGAACCTGGTCCGGGGCCGGGAGTCCTGGACCAGGTTCATCCGCCGGTCGAAGGCGCCGGAGCTGCCGGTGGTGCTGCTGGAGGATCTCGGCGCGCTTGTCGGTCTGGTCTTCGCCCTGTTCGGCGTGGGCATGACCCTGGCCACCGGCAACGGCCGGTGGGACGCGGCCGGCACCGCGATGATCGGCCTGCTGCTGGTGACCATCGCGATCGTGCTGGCCGTGGAGACCAAGAGCCTGCTGCTGGGGGAGGGGGCCGAGCCGGCGGACGTCTCGGCCATCGAGCGGGCGGTCACCGCCGGCCCGGAGGTGGAGCGGATCATCCACATGAAGACGCTGTACCTCGGTCCGGAGGAGCTGATGGTGGCCGCGAAGATCGCGGTGTCGCGGTGCGAGAGCGCCGAGGAGGTGGCCCAGGGCATCGACGCGGTGGAGGAGCGGATCCGGGCCGCCGTGCCGGTCGCCCGGGTCATCTACCTCGAGCCGGACATCTACCGGACCACCGTCGGTCCCGCCACGGCGTCCGGACGCGCTGAGAGCTGACCGGTGGAACCGCTGCACGGGCCGATCAAGGACTACGCCTGGGGCTCCCGCTCGGCGATCGCCGAACTCCAGGGGCGGCCGGTGCCGAGCGCGACGCCCGAGGCGGAGCTGTGGCTCGGCGCGCATCCGGGCGCGCCGGCCGCCGTCGAGCGCGACGGCGGGCGGATGCCGCTCACCGAGGTGCTCGCCGCCGAGCCGGTCCAGTGGCTCGGCCGGCAGGTGCTCGACCGGTTCGGGCTTCGACTGCCGTTCCTGCTCAAGGTGCTGGCCGCAGCGGCTCCGCTGAGTCTCCAGGCCCATCCGGACGCCGAGCAGGCGCGGGTGGGTCACGCCGCCGAGCAGGCCCGCTCCGGCGGGCACCGCAACTACGTCGACCCGTTCCACAAGCCGGAGCTGCTGGTGGCGCTCGGGCCGATGGAGGCGCTGTGCGGGTTCCGGGACCCGGCCGCCTCGGCACGGGCGCTCGCCGCACTGGGCGTACCGGAGTTGCGGCCGGTGCTCGACGCGTTGGCCGCCGGGCCGGTGGGGCTGGCCGAGGCCGTACGCCGGCTGCTGGAGTGGCCGACGGCGGAGCGTGCCGGGCTGGTGGCGGCGGCCCGGACGGCGCAGGGCCCGGACGCGGACCTGGTGACCCGGTTGGCCGAGGCGTACCCGGCGGATCCGGGAGTGCTGGTGGCGTTGCTGCTCAACCGGGTGCGGCTGACGGCCGGTGAGGCGATCTGGATGCCGGCCGGGAACCTGCACGCGTACCTGCGGGGTACCGGCGTGGAGGTGATGGCCGCCAGCGACAACGTGCTGCGGGGCGGGTTGACCCCGAAGCACGTGGACGTGGCCGAACTGCTGCGGGTACTCCGGTTCGAGGTGCTCGACCGGCCGGTGGTCGCAGCGCAGGAGGTCGCCGACGGGGTGGTGACCTGGCCGGTGCCGGTGGACGACTTCGCGTTGCACCGGGTGAGCGTCGGTGGCGGCCGACGCGAGGTGACGTTGGCGGTGCCGGGCCCCCGGGTGGTGCTGTGCACCGGTGGCCGGGTCACGGTGACCGACGGTGTGGCACCGGTGACCCTCGGGTCCGGTCAGGCGGCGGTCGGCCCGGCTGCGGGTGGTTCACTCACGGTCACCGGTGTGGGTGAGACGTACATCGCCTCGACCGGGCAGGTCTGAACCTTCCCTGCGCTCGGCGGGCTATCAACCGTCGACTGACAAGTCCGAATTTCCCGAAATGGCTTGACTCGGCTCTCGCTCAGTGTGACTCTATGGGTGCGTAGCGTTATCGCGACGATGGTCCGAGAACGCGCGGGGGAACCAAACCGGGGGGATGCACGGGGCGGGCGGAGATGGACGGCACACGTCCACACCGGCCGCCCTGTGCGCTGTCTGTCACCACCCCGACCGCGCGTCGGCAACGCGCGTAAGGTGGGAGGTTGCGCAGCACCATCGTCCGACAGGAGCTTTTATGACCAGCACCCTCCCGGCGTCCGCAAGCGGCACGTCGTCCGAGGCCCGGCCGCGTACTGTCGCCGAGGGCGACTTCAAGGTGGCGGATCTGTCGCTCGCCGAGTTCGGGCGTAAGGAGATCCGTCTGGCTGAGCACGAGATGCCCGGTCTGATGGCGATCCGGCGCGAGTTCGCCGACGCGCAGCCGCTCGCCGGAGCGCGGATCACCGGGTCGCTGCACATGACGATCCAGACCGCCGTGCTGATCGAGACCCTGGTGGCCCTCGGCGCGCAGGTCCGCTGGGCGTCGTGCAACATCTTCTCCACCCAGGACCACGCCGCCGCCGCGGTCGTGGTCGGTCCGGAGGGCACCGTCGACGCCCCGTCCGGTGTGCCGGTGTACGCCTGGAAGGGCGAGACCCTTGAGGAGTACTGGTGGTGCACCGAGCAGGTGCTCGACTGGCCCGACGGGGACGGCCCGAACATGATCCTGGACGACGGTGGCGACGCTACGCTGCTCGTCCACAAGGGTGCCGAGTTCGAGAAGGCCGGGGCCGTGCCACCGGTTGAGTCCGCCGACTCCGAGGAGTACGCGGTCATCCTCGGCCTGCTGCACCGTTCGCTGGCCGCGAGCGGCCAGCGGTGGACGCGGATCGCCGCCGGCATCAAGGGCGTCACCGAGGAGACCACCACCGGCGTGCACCGGCTCTACGAGATGCACCGCGCCGGCACGCTGCTCTTTCCGGCGATCAACGTCAACGACTCGGTGACCAAGAGCAAGTTCGACAACAAGTACGGCTGCCGCCACTCGCTGATCGACGGCATCAACCGGGCCACCGACACGCTCATCGGCGGCAAGATGGCCGTCGTACTCGGCTACGGCGACGTGGGCAAGGGCTGCGCCGAGTCGCTGCGCGGCCAGGGCGCCCGGGTCGTGGTGACCGAGGTCGACCCGATCTGCGCGCTCCAGGCGGCGATGGACGGCTACCAGGTCGCCACGTTGGACGACGTGGTCGCCACCGCCGACATCTTCATCACCGCCACCGGCTGCTACGACGTCATCACCAACGAGCACATGGCCCGGATGAAGCACCAGGCCATCGTCGGCAACATCGGCCACTTCGACAACGAGATCGACATGGCCGGTCTGGCCAAGCGTTCGGATGTCACCCGGGAGAACATCAAGCCGCAGGTCGACCTCTGGAAGTTCGACGACGGTCACGCGATCATCGTGCTCTCCGAGGGTCGCCTGCTGAACCTGGGCAACGCCACCGGCCACCCCAGCTTCGTCATGTCGAACTCGTTCGCCAACCAGACGATCGCCCAGATCGAGCTGTACACCAAGACCGACGAGTACCCGATCGGCGTGTACGTGCTGCCCAAGCACCTCGACGAGAAGGTCGCCCGGCTGCACCTGGACGCGCTCGGCGCCAAACTGACCACGCTGTCCAAGGAGCAGGCCGCCTACCTCGGCGTCGCCGTGGAAGGCCCGTTCAAGCCGGACCACTACCGCTACTGAGCACCGACGTCACCTCCGGAGCCGACCGCCATGGCCGGCCCCGGAGGTGGCCCTGCGGTCGCGGTGCCGCACCGACGGGCGTGGCCGGTGGCCGGCCGGCCTGGCCTATGGCCCCGGCGGGTAGGCGCAGTCAGCGCGGACGGTGGCGGGTGGGGCGGACCCAGGTCCAGACACACCAGACCAGCCAGGCCACCGAGACCAGCGCCGCGAGGGTGCGCAGCCGCAGCGCGCTGAGCAGCAGCACCACCGCGAGCACCGCCAGCCACGGCACGAAAGCCCTCATCCTGACCTCCCAGGTCGATCGTCGGACGGTGCGCTCGGCAACTGCGGCCACAACGCCTCGGTGAGCGCGCGTTCGCCGGCGAGCAGGCGACGGGCCCGTCGATGCCGCTCGGCGATGACGGCGGCCAGGTAGGTCACCGCCGGCCACCCGGCCGGTGGTGGCGGGCCGGTCACCGCGGCGACCTGCCACCACAGCAGCCGGGCCAGCTCGCCGCGCGCCGGCTCGCTGAACCCGTGGGCCCGGGCCAGGTACTGCCGCACGGCCAGCGCCAGCTCCGCGTCCAACCGGCTCAGGTCCACCGAGTACGCCCAGCCGGCCAGTTCCGGCACCATCGCCGGGACCGAACGCCATCTCGTCGCGGTCCGGGTGTGCACCACCAGGGTGCCCGCCGCCAGGTCGCCCAGTCGTCGGCCACGGGCGTCGCTGAGCATCACGGTCAGCCCGACCGCCCAGGACAGCAGCGGCAGCACCAGGCCCGGCCACTCCACGGCGACCCCGACCAGTGCCCGGGTCAGCGACTGCCGGAACCCGACGGGGGCGCCGTCGATGCTGACCACCCGCAAGCCGACCGCCGCCTTGCCCGGCGTGCGGCCGTCGTTGAACCGTTCGCAGAGCACCGGATAGCCGACCAGCAGCAGGACCAGCCCGATGGTGAGCAGGGCGCGTTCCATCGCCGCGTCGAGCACCCCGTACGGCAGGGCGGCCAGGAGCAGCCCGGTCAGCGCGGCGAGCAGCAGCCCGGCGACCAGTTGCACGAGCACGTCGATCAGCAGGGCGAGCGCCCGGGAGCCGATTCGCGCGGCCCGCACGTCCAGCTCGACCGCCTCGCCGCTGACCAGCCCGGCGTCACCCCAGCCCGGGATGGTCCACGCTCGTGCCGCTGTGCTCATCCCGACAGTGAACACTATGATCGCGCGGTCGGAGGTGGCCGGTGGATGTCGACGCGTACGTCGCGGAGCACGGCGGGCAGTGGCGTCGGCTGAACCAGCTCTGTGGTCAGCGACGGCTCGACGCGGCCGAGGTCGACGAGCTGGTCGCGCTCTACCAGCGGGCCACCACCCAACTGTCGGTGCTGCGTAGCCGCTCGCCGGACCCGGCACTGGTCAGCGAGCTGTCCCAGCTGGTGCTCCGGGCACGGGCGCGGCTCACCGGTCGGCCCCGACCGTCCTGGACGGCCGTACGACGATTTCTGCTGGCCGGCCTGCCCGGTGCGATCTGGCGGGCGGCGCCGTGGTGGTGTGCGGTGGCGACCGCCTTCACCCTGCTCACCTTCACCCTGATGTGGTTCGTGGCGGACAACCCGGAGACGGCGGCGGCGTTCATCGGCGACGACGAGGCCGCCAACCTGGTCGAGTCCGGCTTCGCTGGCTACTACACGGAGTTCTCCGCGCCGACGTTCGCCTTCCATCTGTGGACGCACAACGCCTGGCTTGCGGCGAAGTGCCTGGCGGCGGGGGTGTTGATCGTGCCCGTCGGCTACCTGCTGTGGCAGAACGCGATGAACATCGGCGTGGTCGGTGGGGTGATGGTCTCCTACGGCCGAGCGGACGTCTTCTTCGGCCTGATCACCCCGCACGGCCTGCTGGAGCTGACCGGGGTGTTCGTCGCCGCCGGGGTCGGGCTGCGCATCGGGTGGGCGTGGATCGCACCACCGGAGCAGTTGACCCGTGGGCAGGCGGTGGCCCGGGCGGGACGCGACGGCGTGCTGGTCGCCGTGGGCCTGGTCGCTCTCTTCGCCGTCGCGGCGCTGATCGAGGCCTTCATCACCCCTGCTCCCCTGCCAGCGCCCCTCCGCATCGCCATAGGCGCCACCGCCTTCCTCGGCTTCCTCGCCTACACCCTCATCCTCGGCCCCCGCACCACCACCCCCACCCACCCCCCGGAACACCCGGACCCCCCGGAACACCCGCGTTGATCATGAGGTTAGCGGCAATATTGGAGATCAACTTCGCCGCTAACCTCATGATCAACGCGGTGTCGGCGGGGGTGGGGGGAGGGGGAGGGAGAGGTCAGAGTTTGGCTTGGGATTTCAGGGTCAGGTAGGTGTCGGCCAGGGCGGGGGCCAGGTGAGTGGCGGGGGCGTCCACCACTGTGACGTTGTGACGGGTGAGCGCCTGGGTGAGGCGGTCGCGCTCGGCGAGCGTGCGCCAGGCGGCGGCTGCGGCGTAGGCGTCCGCCGGACGTCGCGGGGGTGCGACGGTGAGCTGGGTCAGCACCGGGTCCTGGGCGGCGGCCACCGCCACCCGGTGCCGGGCGGCCAGCCGGGGCAGCACCGGCAACAGGCCCTCACCGAGCGCGCCGGGTTCCAGGGCGGTGAGCAGCACCACCAGGCTGCGCGGGCGGTGCCGCCGGAGCAACTCGCCCGCGATCAGCCGGAAATCGGTCTCCACCAGCGCGGGTTGCAGCGGGGCCAACGCATGCGCCAGCCGGCTCCACTGCCCTGGCCGTTCGGCACCACCCACCGAGGCCCGGGTCGCGGCATCCCCCGCGAGCACGTCCACCCGGTCACCCGCCCGTGCCGCCAACGCGCTGAGCAGCAGCGCCGCCTCGATCGAGGCGTCCAGCCGTGGCTCGTCGCCCACCCGTACCGCCGAGGTGCGCCCGGTGTCCAACACGCAGATCAGCCGCCGGTCCCGCTCCGGACGCCAGGTACGCACCAGCACCTCGGCCCGCCGGGCGCTGGCTCGCCAGTCGATGGAGCGCACGTCGTCGCCGGACACGTACTCCCGCAACGCGTCGAACTCGGTTCCCGGTCCGCGTCCCCGGCCGAGTTGGGTGCCGTCGATGACGCGTAGCCGCGACAGCCGTTCCGGCAGGTGCCGGCGCGAGTCGAAGCGGGGCAGCACCCGTACCGTCCACGGTGGCGTGCCGGGCCGGCCACCCCGCTGCCGGAACGCCAACCCGAGCGGGCCGAGCGAGCGGACGGTCAGGGCCACGGCGGGTCGGTCGCCCCGGCGGGTGGGGTGAGCTGGGTGGGCAGCGCGAGCACCGCACCGGGTGCGGCCCGCACCACCCGGGTCGGCGGCACCTCCGGCCGGGCCCGGCCGACGGCACCCAGGCGTCACGTACCCGGGCCCGCAGCGGCCGGCGGGAGCCGTTGCGCAGGTACAGAGTGACCGTGGCGGTGCCACCGAGCCGTACGGCCCGCTCACCGGTCCGTTCGGCGGTCAACGCCCGCAGCGGCGCGGCGAGCGCGAGGTCGAGCCCGACCAGCAGCAGCACCACACCGACCATCACCGCAACCCCGACGAAGGGTGCCGGCCACCACGGCAGGGTCAGCGCCCCGGCCGCCAGCAGCGCCGCCACCCGCCAGGTCATCGCGGAGTCGGTACGGTGGCCAGCACCGTGTCCAGGACCGGGTCCACCCCGACACCCTCGAGTTCGGCCTCCGGCCGCAGGCGCAGCCGGTGTCGCAGGGTCGGTCGCGCCATCGCCTTGACGTCGTCGGGCACCACGTGATCGCGTCCGTTCAGCCATGCCCACGCCTTCGCGGTGCCGAGCAGGGCCGTCGCACCGCGCGGCGAGGCGCCCAGCTCCAGCGCCGGGGTGGCGCGGGTGGCCCGGCACAGGTCGACGACGTAGCCGAGCAGCGGTTCGGCGACGTGCACCCGACCCACCGCCGTGCGCGCGGCGGTGAGGTCGGCCGCGTCCGCCACCGGGCGTACGCCGGCGGCGGTCAGATCCCGGGGATCGAAACCGGTGTGGTGGGCCCGGAGCACACCCAGCTCCTCGTCCCGGCTGGGTAACGGCACGGTGAGTTTGAGCAGGAACCTGTCCAGCTGGGCCTCCGGCAGCGGGTAGGTGCCCTCGTACTCGACCGGATTCTGGGTGGCGGCGACGATGAACGGATCGGGCAGTACCCGCTGCTCGCCCTCGACGGTGACCTGCCGCTCCTCCATCACCTCCAGCAGTGCCGACTGGGTCTTCGGCGGGGTGCGGTTGATCTCGTCGGCGAGCAGCAGGTTCGTGAAGACGGGCCCCTCGCGAAAGGTGAACGCCGCGGTCCGCGCGTCGAAGACCATCGAACCGGTGACGTCGCCGGGCATCAGGTCGGGGGTGAACTGCACCCGCCGCGAGCTCAGGTCCAGCGCGGCGGCCATGGTTCGCACCAGCAGCGTCTTGGCGACCCCGGGCACCCCCTCCAGCAGCACGTGACCCCGGCAGAGCAGCGCGACGATCAGCCCGGTGACCACACCCTCCTGCCCCACGACCGCCTTGGCCACCTCGGCGCGGAGCCGGTGCAGCGCGGCCCGGCTGGGATCGGCGGCGAGCGGGTCCACGGTCGTCGCGGGTCGGGTCACCGGGGGTCTCCTTCGGATCGGGGCTTCGGCAGCCGAGGCTGGGCCGGCGGGTCGGTGACGGGCTGCGCGGGGTTGGACTCGCCGGCACGCGCCACGCGGTCCAGGTCACCGGCCAGCTCCAGCAGGTCCCGGTCGGTCTGCGGCGTGTCGCCGTAGAGCAGCTCGTGGATGGCGTCGGGCCGGTCACCGGTGCCGGCGGCGACCGTGGCGGCGAGAGTGGTCGGTGGTGCTCCGGCGGGCAGGTGCACGCGTCGGGCCAGTCGGACGAGCGTTGCGGTCCGGAGCACTCGGGCGGTGCTCTCCCGGGCGCGTGCCCGCTGGTAGAGC
>NZ_SAIY01000019.1 GCF_010560025.1 Verrucosispora sioxanthis | reverse complement strand
GTGGTGGTGGTGTGGGCATCTGATTTCCGCCCGGTTGTCCTGTCCCGGGCGCCGGGTAGTGGAGGGCACTTGACACGGTGCGGTTGAAGACCGTGCGGGTTGGGTTTGGGCCGGCACGAGCCGGGCTCCCGGCTCGTCGCCGGGGTGTCCATCGCGGGTCTGGACCCGGGTCGGTGCCGGCTACGCGATGAACCGCAGCGGCCGATGTAGCAGCCGCCGGTGACCGGCACGGGAGGGTGTTGGTCGAGCGGCTTCGCCCACGAACCGTTCACGTGCGGTGCCTGCACGACGCGGTTCGGGACTGCCATCACCGGCGCACGCTCATGCCGAATTGCGGATGTTCCAGCGCGGACGTGACCTGTCTACCGAGGATGGCGGGCACGGGAATGTGGTCAGCGTGTCCATCCAGTCGGCTCACTGGATCCCTGCTATCGGCTGCGGAAGTGGTCCGTGCAGTAGTGTGCTTGACTGCCGGCGTGGAGCTGTCCATCGATGCTGGTGACGTGTCCCTGCCCGCCACGCTGGACGTGCCGCCTGTCGGGCCGGTGCGCGGTGCGGTGGTCGTCCTGCACGGGTCTGCTGTGCCGCAGCGCTCGTACTTCCTGTACGAGCATTTGGCGCGCGAGCTCCCGCGAGCCGGCGTGGCGGTGCTGCGTTTCGACCGCCGCCTGCATGAGCATGGCGACGTGCCGTTCGCCGTGCAGGCCGACGACACGGTGGCGGCCGTTGCCGAGTTGCGCCGTCGGATGGGCGACGTTCGGGTGGGGCTGTGGGGCTGGAGCCAGGGCACCTGGCCCGCGTTGGTGGTCGCGGCCCGCCGGCCCGAACTGGTCGCCTTCCTGGTGCTGGTCGCCACCAGCGGCGTGAGCCCAGCGGTCCAGATGCGGTACGGAACGGCGCAGCAGCTGCTCCAGCGTGGCTATGGCGACGCCGACCTCGCCGAGTTGGCCCGCCTACGTGAGGCGCTCGAAGGCGCCGTCCGCGGTCACATCGACCGCGCGACCGCCCAGGCGGTCGTGGACCGGTACGCCGACAGGCCGTGGTTCCCGCTCGCGCACGTCCCGCGTGATCTGCTCGGCCACCGCGGTACGTGGGAGGACATGGACTACGACCCGCAGCCGGTCATCGCGCAGGTGAACTGCCCGACGCTGCTGTTCTACGGCGATTCCGACGAGTGGACCCCAGCCGAGGACAGCATCGCCGTGTGGCGGCGCGTCGCCAGTACCAACGATTTGACCATCCACCGGCTCACCGACTGCACCCACATGCCTACCCGCAGCGGTGCCGAAACCCTCGAATCCGTCAGCCCCGACTACACCAGCACGCTGCTCGGCTGGATAGGCGAGCGAATCAGCCATAGACCAAGGTGACGTAGGAACGATAGTCACCTGCATCGATTCGCCGCCGACCGCGCCCGGTCAGCGTCCGCTCGTAGCCGATGAGCGGATGCCTGATCTTGGCAGGTTCTTATTGACCTCAACCAGAGTTCAGGTGCTTCACTGTCGGCCATGGATCTTGATGGTTTGCGCGTCGCCATCACGGGCGCGGCACGTGGCACGGGTCGCCTTCTGGCCGAGGCGTTCGCCGAACGCGGCGCACAGATCTTCCTCTCGGCCCGCGACGTGGTAGCGGCCCGGCGGGTTGCGGATGCGATCAACCAGCAGGGGGCTGGTCGGGCTGATGCGTTTCACTGCGACCTCGCCGCACCGGATTCGGTGCGTGGGTTCGCCGCGGCCGTGGCCGACCGGACGAGCTACCTCGATGTGCTGATCAACAATGGTGCGGCATACATCGAAGGTGACGACCTGGCAGACGTCTCGGACGACACGATCGAAAGCGTGATGGCTGCGGGCGGGACCGGCACCGTGCTGCTGACCAAGCATCTGTTGCCGCTGCTGCGTGCCTCGTCGCGGCCCGACGTCGTCAACATGATCTCCACATGCGGCGAGGTGGGGCACCGCCGCTCGGGCGCGCATCCCGCGTTCTACGCGGCCAAGCATGCCCACGCCGGGCTCGCTGAGATCCTGTCGCACCGGCTCCGGCCAGAAGGAATCCGGGTGATTTCCCTTTTTCCACCGGACTTCGTTCAAGACGGGCCGCGGCAGGCAGATAGCGACCTCACTGCGCAGTCGGTCATCGACTGCGTGGTCTTCGCGGTTGGTCAACCACGAGACTGCTTCATCCGCGAGTTCCACTTCGAGCAGGTACGGACTCCACACTCCTGAGCGCCCGCCGCGCCAAGCAGCCTGGGCCAAAGCGAGGATCCTCGGCGCAGGTCCCAGCGCTGAGACCGACGGCGTCGGAACGAAGAGCAGGTGCGCGGATCT
>NZ_SAIY01000018.1 GCF_010560025.1 Verrucosispora sioxanthis | reverse complement strand
GAGGTTGGTCCCGGTCGCTGTCAAAGGTCGACGGACGTCGTACTCGGACAAGCCGTCGAGCTTCCAGAGCAGCGCCTCGCGGTCCCGCCGCAGCCTCCCGTGCAGGTTGTCTTTCGAGAATTCATCATTCATGCGGCATGAGCCTGCCATGGGCTACTCGTGGTCTCCACCGGCGCTCACCCCGGCAACGCTTAGCCACACCAACGACCGAACTCGGAACGCTGCGTCTTCAGCTCTGCAGTCCGCGGTCACGTACAGTAAAGCCCGATCGGCGGCAGAAGAGGACGATCGTCGGAACGCCGACGAACTCCCTCGCAGGCAGGATAGCGACCATGACCGCCCGGGATGAGATTCTGGCTGCGCTTCCAAGCATCGAGGGCAGGAGCTCAGACGACACCTTCAGTCCTCAGGACGTCATCGACGAGCTGCGCCGACGGGGGAGCAGCTACGCGGAGTCGACGATACGGACCCACGTAGTCAGTCGGATGTGCGCAGATGCCGCCGACCATCATGTTCGGGTCTACGACGACCTGGAGCGAGTGTCGGACGGTCGTTACCGCCGCAGATAGTTGCGCCGAAACTCAAGACCTGCGCCCGTACGCCAGATGTGCGTGGCCGTTAGTCGGCTTCGTGGAGGCGGTTGAGCCATCGTCGTACTGCCGCGAGGTCGATGTCGGTCAGTCCCAGGTACGGGTCGACGTGGTGCAGTAGTGCCGGTTGCGGGTGGTGTCCGGCGATCCATCGTCGGTCGGCGTCGGTGGTCTCGTCGTCGAGCCAGACGAACGGGCTTCCTGCCGCCCACCGCGCCAACGATGCGGTCTTCCAGTGCACGCCGCGCGGTGGTTCCTCGTCAGCGTCGGACCAGTCGACCACGGGCAGAGCGGGAAGACCGATCCGGGGTGCCACGACGTCGTTCGCGTCGGCCATCCAGGTGCTGGCCCAGACCAGCTCGCCGGGCAGGGCGAGCAGCCTACGACCGTCGGTCGGGTCGAGACGATCCAGCAGAGGGTTGCCGTCGCGGTCGTGGCCGTCTCCCGCCCTGCCGCTCGAACGACCATCGGCTCCGGCGGGCCGTGCTCGGAGCGGGATGAGCACCCCGTCGATGTCGATAAAGATCAACGGTCGTTCAGCGCTGGCAGGCACTGCCACACCGTATAGCCGACTGCCGGTCGAGGCTCATGGCCCGAACGACCCGGAACCTTGGCCAGCACGCGACGAGCGGCATAGCGTACGTCCGATCCTGGGTGGTACGCGCCCGCGAGTTCGTGGCCTCGGTGCGATGACGTGGAGGCTATTCGGGCGGCACGACGCGGAAATCGGTGACGAAGCTGGCGATGCGCCCGTCCGCGGTATGCCCTACGTACGTTCCGTACACGCCGTCGCCCCATCCCGAGCCGACGACGTACACGTTGGCTCCGGTCCGTTCCTCCACTACCGCGGAAACGACGGCGTCGATCGGGTCGTCCGGGACCTGCGCCGGAATGAAGACCTCGTCGACCCTCTCGAAGTCCCACTCGCCCAGTGCCTCAATGGCGACCTGATCGGCCAGCGTCCCGGTACCCGCGTCGACCGCGTACCCGAAGAAGTCCTCGTCACCGAGCGAGGCGACGTCCTGGCCCGGGAGCAACGCCATGCTCCACGCCGCGACCGGCTCGTCCACCACCATCAACTGCAGGGCGGTGATCCGTCGCTGCCACTCGCCGCCGTCGACATGCAACACTGCCACCCAAGCCCGCAGCGGATACCGGCCGGGCACCACCGAGCCAACGAAAGGCGTGGCGTGCGCCACCAGCGGATCACACCCCACGACCTTGCCGGACGGCAGCACCACAGGCCCAAGCTCGTACGGCTCGACACGGTAGGTGATCCCATCACGCTCGATCCGATACCCGGCGGTCAACACCGCACTGAAATCCGGCACGTAGGGCATGACGCGCAGCGTATCCAGGACACCACCTCCGACCGAGACCCGCATCAGGCCGCCGGCCGACTTCCCACACCCACGGTGCGGCAGATCAGCGCATCCGGGCGATGCGGTGTTGGCCGGACGGCGTTGCGCTCAGAAGCCTCGAAAAATGCCGTCCGGGCCTGCCGACCGCGCGAACTCAACAAAGTCCATGTTCGCGATCGATAGGTTGTTCTCGATCGCCTGGACCTGCCGTGGCAGTGTCCTGAACGGGTCCGTCTCGTCCCTTTCGTTCAGATTAACGACGAGCAAGGGACGCTCCGGCAGCGCGATGGTGACGGCGTCGACGACGAACACCACCGGGTGCCTGTACTGACGTGGGTAGGCGCGAGGATAGCCGGCGGCGATTGCCGCACCGCTGAGGCCGTTCAGCGCTCGGTCCTCGACGAACTCGACACCGGCCACAAAGCCCTCTTCCGTGGGGCTGACGATCTCGCCCTTGAGTTGCTCCCACACGCCGTCGTCGCGGAAGTCCGCACGCACGACCGGAACACACCACGTCTCTGGCAGATCGGCCACAGTTAAAGCGTAGCGAGACGGACGTTCCTCCGGTCGCGCCAGGGGGCGCATTGTTCTCGCCACGACCGGTGCCGGTTTGATCCGGTTGCGGTGACGCCGCGTAGCGCGCGGCCTGCGGCAGATCAGGATGCCTGACGCACCTGACCGCCCTGCGCCTGCGGTTTGGCCGGCGCGTTCAGATGCTGTGTGCTGCGGCGTAGAGCACGTACCACAGCGCCGCACTCAAGGCACCGCTTGCGATGGCTGCGGTAAGCAGCGTCGGCCACACGCGCCAGAGGCGGTGCGCCGTGCCCAGCCAGGCCAGGACGACGATCGGAAGCACGATCTTGACGAGTTCCCCGACCACAACGCCGCGGAAGAATTCTGCTTGGTACGGGTCGGACACTGTCAACAGCTGCCAGGGTGGTGCCAACATCACGGCCTGCCAGCCCTCGCCAGAGAGAAGGCCGCATACCGACCCCGCAGCCAGCGCCGACGTCGACACGTTGCCGACCCGAACGATATGGCCGAGCAGCCCGAGCACCGGTCCCCCGACGAGGGACCCGGTCAGCCACAGCGCCGTCATCATGGCAACCGAACGCAGCCCCAGCAGGTCGGCCGACGTGCCGTCCTCCAGGGTGCCCCCACTCCAGCGACGACTGACCACCAGCACAAGCAGGTAATAGAGCAGCGTGGCCAGGACCAATAGCGCGGTAGCGCTACCAACCGCTCGTTTCGCCGTGGCAGCAGAACGGCCGACCAGGAACGCCGCCAAGCCCCAAGCGAAACCGCTGCTGGTCAGCGCGATCAAGACCTGCCCCACACCGCCCGCAACGGAGTCGGCCGCGAACGCGAGCATGCCAAGCGCGACAGCGGCAGCCGCGACCACCGCCGCATGGCTACGACAGGATCCCCCAACAGCAACGTCGGTCACGCCCG
>NZ_SAIY01000017.1 GCF_010560025.1 Verrucosispora sioxanthis | reverse complement strand
TGGTTTTATGTTCCGGGCTGGCCAGTTTTTCTGGTTGGTTCGGGTTCCTTTGGCAACAATTTTGTTTGTTGCTGGGATGGATTGTTCAACAGGTTTTTGTTGGAGAGTTTGATCCTGGCTCAGGACGAACGCTGGCGGCGTGCTTAACACATGCAAGTCGAGCGGAAAGGCCCTTCGGGGTACTCGAGCGGCGAACGGGTGAGTAACACGTGAGCAACCTGCCCTAGGCTTTGGGATAACCCCGGGAAACCGGGGCTAATACCGAATATTCACTTGCGGACGCATGTTTGTGGGTGGAAAGTTTTTCGGCTTGGGATGGGCTCGCGGCCTATCAGCTTGTTGGTGGGGTGATGGCCTACCAAGGCGACGACGGGTAGCCGGCCTGAGAGGGCGACCGGCCACACTGGGACTGAGACACGGCCCAGACTCCTACGGGAGGCAGCAGTGGGGAATATTGCACAATGGGCGGAAGCCTGATGCAGCGACGCCGCGTGAGGGATGACGGCCTTCGGGTTGTAAACCTCTTTCAGCAGGGACGAAGCGCGAGTGACGGTACCTGCAGAAGAAGCGCCGGCCAACTACGTGCCAGCAGCCGCGGTAAGACGTAGGGCGCGAGCGTTGTCCGGATTTATTGGGCGTAAAGAGCTCGTAGGCGGCTTGTCGCGTCGACTGTGAAAACCCGTGGCTCAACTGCGGGCCTGCAGTCGATACGGGCAGGCTAGAGTTCGGTAGGGGAGACTGGAATTCCTGGTGTAGCGGTGAAATGCGCAGATATCAGGAGGAACACCGGTGGCGAAGGCGGGTCTCTGGGCCGATACTGACGCTGAGGAGCGAAAGCGTGGGGAGCGAACAGGATTAGATACCCTGGTAGTCCACGCTGTAAACGTTGGGCGCTAGGTGTGGGGGGCCTCTCCGGTTCTCTGTGCCGCAGCTAACGCATTAAGCGCCCCGCCTGGGGAGTACGGCCGCAAGGCTAAAACTCAAAGGAATTGACGGGGGCCCGCACAAGCGGCGGAGCATGCGGATTAATTCGATGCAACGCGAAGAACCTTACCTGGGTTTGACATCGCCGGAAATCTCACAGAGATGTGGGGTCCTTCGGGGCCGGTGACAGGTGGTGCATGGCTGTCGTCAGCTCGTGTCGTGAGATGTTGGGTTAAGTCCCGCAACGAGCGCAACCCTCGTCCCATGTTGCCAGCAATTCGGTTGGGGACTCATGGGAGACTGCCGGGGTCAACTCGGAGGAAGGTGGGGATGACGTCAAGTCATCATGCCCCTTATGTCCAGGGCTTCACGCATGCTACAATGGCCGGTACAATGGGCTGCGATACCGTGAGGTGGAGCGAATCCCAAAAAGCCGGTCTCAGTTCGGATCGGGGTCTGCAACTCGACCCCGTGAAGTCGGAGTCGCTAGTAATCGCAGATCAGCAACGCTGCGGTGAATACGTTCCCGGGCCTTGTACACACCGCCCGTCACGTCACGAAAGTCGGCAACACCCGAAGCCGGTGGCCCAACCCTTGTGGAGGGAGCCGTCGAAGGTGGGGCTGGCGATTGGGACGAAGTCGTAACAAGGTAGCCGTACCGGAAGGTGCGGCTGGATCACCTCCTTTCTAAGGAGCACCATCCCGCGAAGGCGGGTATGGAGCCCGCACTGTCCGAGTGTGATGGTGGGGTGCTCGTTGGCGGAGACACTGGCGAGTCTTGTCCTGGCAACGGCCGGAGTTTTTCTTAGTACAGCCACTGTGGTGGTGGGAACGGGGTTCCGGTGCGGCTGGGAGGGATGTAGGGCACCCTGTTGGGTCCTGAAGGAACAACCGATGGTGGTTGGTCTTTCAGAGCCTTGTGGCGAGCGGGAGCTTGTCGAGGCGCCAGGCATGGCCTGGTTTCTCATACCGCCGGCGGTGGCCGGGCTGGTGGGAGACGGTGGGTTGTGGGTTGGTTGTTTGTTGAGAATTGCACAGTGGACGCGAGCATCTTTGTGGTCAAGTTGTCAAGGGCGAACGGTGGATGCCTTGGCACCAGGAGCCGATGAAGGACGTGGGAGGCCGCGATAGGCCTGGGGGAGCTGTCAACCGAGCTGTGATCCCAGGGTGTCCGAATGGGGTAACCCGGCATCAGTCATGTGATGTCACCTGCACCTGAACTCATAGGGTGTGTGGAGGGAACGCGGGGAAGTGAAACATCTCAGTACCCGTAGGAAGAGAAAACAATAGTGATTCCGTGAGTAGTGGCGAGCGAAAGCGGATTGAGGCTAAACCGGTTGCGTGTGATACCTGTCAGGGGTTGCGTGGTCGGGGTTGTGGGACCTCATGTGGTGGGCTGACAACCACCAAAGGAGTTATAAAGCCAGTTGTTAGCTGAATGGTCTGGAAAGGCTGACCGTAGACGGTGATAGTCCGGTAGGTTAAAGCAGCTGGTCTTCTGTGGGTGTTCCCGAGTAGCGGCGGACTCCTGAAATCTGCCGTGAATCTGCCAGGACCACCTGGTAAGCCTAAATACTTCCTGGTGACCGATAGCGGACGAGTACCGTGAGGGAATGGTGAAAAGTACCCCGGGAGGGGAGTGAAATAGTACCTGAAACCGTTCGCCTACAATCCGTCGGAGCCTTGCGGGGTGACGGCGTGCCTTTTGAAGAATGAGCCTGCGAGTTAGTGGCATGTGGCGAGGTTAACCCGTGTGGGGGAGCCGTAGCGAAAGCGAGTCTGAAGAGGGCGTTTGAGTCGCATGTTCTAGACCCGAAGCGGAGTGATCTAGCCATGGGCAGGCTGAAGCGCGGGTAAGACCGTGTGGAGGGCCGAACCCACCAACGTTGAAAAGTTGGGGGATGACCTGTGGTTAGGGGTGAAAGGCCAATCAAACTCCGTGATAGCTGGTTCTCCCCGAAATGCATTTAGGTGCAGCGTCGTGTGTTTCTTGCCGGAGGTAGAGCACTGGATGGTCTAGGGGGCCTACAAGCTTACCGAAATCAGCCAAACTCCGAATGCCGGTAAGTGAGAGCGCGGCAGTGAGACTGCGGGGGATAAGCTTCGTAGTCGAGAGGGAAACAGCCCAGATCACCAGCTAAGGCCCCTAAGCGTGTGCTAAGTGGAAAAGGATGTGGGGTCGCATAGACAACCAGGAGGTTGGCTTAGAAGCAGCCACCCTTTAAAGAGTGCGTAATAGCTCACTGGTCAAGTGGTTCCGCGCCGACAATGTAGCGGGGCTCAAGCACACCGCCGAAGCTGTGGCACTCACACTATGACTTCGCATCACTCTTCGGGGTGGTGTGCAGGTGTGTGGGTGGGTAGGGGAGCGTCGTGCCGGGGGTGAAGCAGCAGGGTGACCTAGTTGTGGACGCGGCACGAGTGAGAATGCAGGCATGAGTAGCGAAAGAAGGGTGAGAAACCCTTCCGCCGGATGACCAAGGGTTCCAGGGCCAGGTTAATCCGCCCTGGGTGAGTCGGGACCTAAGGCGAGGCCGAGAGGCGTAGTCGATGGACAACGGGTTGATATTCCCGTACCCGCGAAGGAGCGTCCCTGACGAACCTCGTTGTGCTAACCACCCAAACCATCCAAGACCTTCGGGTTGAGGGTGGGGAGCGTGGGAACCTGGCGGGTAGTAGTCAAGCGATGGGGTGACGCAGGAAGGTAGCTGAGCCCGGCCGGTGGTTGTGCCGGGGTAAGCGTGTAGGCCGACGTGTAGGCAAATCCGCACGTCATGAGGCTGAGACGTGATGCCGAGCCGATTCAGGTGAAGTCAGTGATCCTATGCTGCCGAGAAAAGCCTCTAGCGAGTTCCGAGCGGCCCGTACCCCAAACCGACACAGGTGGTCAGGTAGAGAATACCGAGGCGATCGGGCGAACTGTGGTTAAGGAACTCGGCAAATTGCCCCCGTAACTTAGGGAGAAGGGGGGCCGGAGACGTGAAGCCCCGCGCGGGTGGAGCGTTGTATGGCCGCAGAGAGCAGGGGGAAGCGACTGTTTACTAAAAACACAGGTCCATGCGAAGAAGTAATTCGATGTATATGGACTGACGCCTGCCCGGTGCTGGAACGTTAAGGGGACCTGTTAGCTCTTCGGGGCGAAGCGGAGAACTTAAGCGCCAGTAAACGGCGGTGGTAACTATAACCATCCTAAGGTAGCGAAATTCCTTGTCGGGTAAGTTCCGACCTGCACGAATGGCGTAACGACTTCCCCACTGTCTCAACCACAGGCCCGGCGAAATTGCAGTACGAGTAAAGATGCTCGTTACGCGCGGCAGGACGGAAAGACCCCGGGACCTTTACTATAGCTTGACATTGGTATTTGAGTCGGCTTGTGTAGGATAGGTGGGAGCCGGTGAAGCTCATACGCCAGTATGGGTGGAGGCAATCTTGAAATACCACTCTGGTTGATTCGGGTATCTAACTTCGGACCGTTATCCGGTTCAGGGACAGTGTCTGGTGGGTAGTTTAACTGGGGCGGTTGCCTCCTAAAGGGTAACGGAGGCGCCCAAAGGTTCCCTCAGCCTGGTTGGCAATCAGGTGTTGAGTGCAAGTGCACAAGGGAGCTTGACTGTGAGACTGACGGGTCGAGCAGGGACGAAAGTCGGGACTAGTGATCCGGCACTTGCGTGTGGAAGCGGTGTCGCTCAACGGATAAAAGGTACCCCGGGGATAACAGGCTGATCTTCCCCAAGAGTCCATATCGACGGGATGGTTTGGCACCTCGATGTCGGCTCGTCGCATCCTGGGGCTGTAGCAGGTCCCAAGGGTTGGGCTGTTCGCCCATTAAAGCGGTACGCGAGCTGGGTTTAGAACGTCGTGAGACAGTTCGGTCCCTATCCGCCGTGCGCGTAGGATACTTGAGAAGGGCTGTCCCTAGTACGAGAGGACCGGGACGGACGAACCTCTGGTGTGCCAGTTGTCCCGCCAGGGGCACGGCTGGTTAGCTACGTTCGGAAGGGATAACCGCTGAAAGCATCTAAGCGGGAAGCCTGCTTCAAGATGAGGTATCCCACCACCTTCGGGTGGGTAAGGCCCCCAGCTAGACGACTGGGTTGATAGGCCGGAAATGTAAGCCCGGTAACGGGTTCAGTTGACCGGTACTAATAGGCCGAGGACTTGACTACAACGATCGCTCGCGTCCACTGTGTAACTCACAACAAACAAACAACACACCCGACACCAATCATGGATGGTGTCAGCGAACGGTGTTGTTTGACATGTTGATAAGGTTACGGCGGTCATGGCGGAGGGGAAACGCCCGGTCTCATTCCGAACCCGGAAGCTAAGCCCTCCAGCGCCGATGGTACTGCACCCGGGAGGGTGTGGGAGAGTAGGACACCGCCGGACA
>NZ_SAIY01000016.1 GCF_010560025.1 Verrucosispora sioxanthis | reverse complement strand
GACGGCGAGCAGCACGACCCCGCCGGCGACGAGGCGGACCTGGCGTTCCAGGCTCCACCGCTGCCGGCCGCGCTCCACCGGGCCACCCGCGGCCACCCAGGCGTTCATGCCGCCGGTGATGACGGTGGCGTCGGTCAGACCGGCGTCGGCCAGCCGGGTGCAGGCCGCCGTGGCCCGGTTGCCTGACTGACACATCAGCAGGATCCGGCCGCCCGCGTCGTTGACGATCCGACCCAGGTGCGCGTCGACCTGGTCGAGCGGCAGGTTGATCGAGGCCGGCACGTGTGCGGTCTCGAACTCGCCCGGGGTGCGCACGTCGACGATCAACACGTCGGGGTTGTCGGCGATCAGGGCTCGTGCGGTGGGCACGTCGATGGTCGGGGAACTGCTCCTGGCGGTCACGGACACTCCATCCTCAGGTTCGGTGATATACCCTAGGGGGTATCTGATTCGAGTATTGACCACGAATCGGCGAACGGCAAACGGCTCGCGGCCGGGCGTCGGGAAATACCCCCCGGTGTACTGTTGTTCGACGAGCCGGGAGGGGTGGGAGATGCAGGTCGACGAGGACGCGGTCGGTGATGTGGTCAAGCGACTGCGCCGTGCCGAGGGTCAGATTCGCGGCGTCATCGGCATGCTCGAGGACGGGCGTGACTGCGCCGAGGTGGTGACCCAGTTGGCGGCGGTCTCGCGCGCGTTGGACCGGGCCGGATTCAAGATCATTGCGAGCGGCTTGGAGCAGTGTGTCAGCGGCTCCGCCGGGGAGGACCGCAAGGCCAACCTCGAACAGATGGAGAAGCTGTTCCTGTCACTGGCCTGAGGTGCGCAGTCTGGTTGGGTCAGCGGAACCCGGCCAGCAGGAACGCCGCCAGGCCCGCCAGCGCCAGCGGCACCGCCGCGGCGAGGGCCAGTACCCGCTGCCGGTTCGTCCGCGCGGCCAGGACGAGGGCCAGCAGGCCGAGCGCGATCCTGATCAGCGCGTCCCAGATCGGGTCGTCGCCGTAGTTGGGGTCGCCGATCCGGCGAATCTCCAGCCCCGCCTCGGCGAACAGCACGGCGGCCGGCAGTGCCGGTCCGACCACCTGTCGCCAGCCTGTGCCGCGTGCCCAGGTCCCGGCGATGCCGAAGAGCACCCCGGCGAGGACACCGAAACACATCCACAGCAGGGATGTCGGTGCCCACAGCACGGCCCAGTCGTCGCCCTGCACGAGTGCCGCCGTGACGTAGTAGCCGGGCACCGCGATCACGAGCGCGACAGCGGCGCCCGCCGCCGCGCGCAGCAGGCCCGACCGGACCCAGCAGCCGAAGATGAAGGCGGCAACCGCCCACACCGCGCTGGAGTTGCCGAGGTTGCCGACCGGATACGGCACGTACTTGATCCAGATGAAGTCGACGGCGCCGAGCAGCATGCCGCCCAGCACCGCCGCGAGCGCCACGTGTCGGTTGTCGGGTCCAGACCGCATGACACGCGAGAATACCGGGTATGCATCGATATCGCGCGTCGGGGCGCCGGACCGCCTCGATCAGCTCCCTTGCATACCCGTGCGGCCTTCCGGGTACGTCGATCAACGAGGACGGCCCCGGGGCGGTGCGCCGACCGGAAAGCCTGCACGGGCCGGGATGGGGAGCGAGGAATGTCGAAGCGAAGCCGGTTCGCCGCGGCGGGGGTGGTGGCACTGGCCGTGGGAGCCGTGGGGTGCGGTGACCCGGGTGGCACCGACGACGTCTCCGCCTCGCCGACGGTGACGGGTTCACCGATCGCCGAGGCCACCACCACGACGGTGCCCATGCCCACGGCGTCGACGTCGGCCAGCCCGGAGCCGACCGCCACCCCGGCGGTGCTGTCCGGCACCCGCCAGATCACCATCACCCGGATGGACGGCTTCGAGGCCGGACTGTCGTTGACCGACGACGGCCGCCTGGCCGAGGTGGACGACGACAGCGGTCGGCAGTTGTTCGTGCCGACCCCACTGGGCGGGCAGGACTTTCTGATCCGGTCGTACCGTGGGGCCGGCGGTGGCCCCGGCACCGGCGACCCGGTCTGCTGGCAGGTCCGCAACCCGGGCGGCGGCCGGCCGCTGCTGGTGGAGGGCGCCGCCTGTCGGAAGGACGAGCCACGACAGCAGTTCGCCATCACCGCCGCCGACGCGGATGAGGGGTTCCTGATCAGCAACAACTCGGCGTACCTGCGGACGTCACGGGACGCCGGGTTGATCCTGGAGGAGTTGGGCGACGGGCCGCCGACGAGCAGCTTCCGGTTCAACGATAACGGGCCGGCACCCAGCCGGGACTGACCGAGCCGCGTTTCCCACCTATGTCGGAGGTGACCCGGGATGGTCGAGCGGGAGAACACTCCCAGGCTGTGTCAGGTGGTGCTCGACTGCACCGACGCCAGGTCGCTGGCGGAGTTCTACCGGGCGCTGCTGGGCCTGGTCTACCGGCCCGGCGACGAGCCGCCCGAGCCCGGGCAGGTCGATGAGCGCGGAGCTGACTGGCTGGTGTTGAGGACCCCGGAGGGCAGCCCGCAGTTGGCCTTCCAGCAGGTTGATTCGTTGCCGCGACCGAGCTGGCCGGACGGCCCGGTGCCCCAGCAGCTGCATCTGGATCTCAGCGTGACCTCTGTCGAGCAGTTGGTGGCGCAGCACGAGCGGGTGCTCGCCCTCGGCGGTCGCCTGCTGGCCGACCGGCTGGCCGGCCCCGACGAACCGTTCCGGGTGTACGCCGACCCGGAGGGGCACCCGTTCTGTGTCTTCGTGACGGCCGCCGGCTGACGGCGCCGGTACGGCGGTCACCCTGCCCGGTGGCCGGGCGCACGGCCTTCGAGGTCGTGTCTGAGGGTGGCCAGCATTCCCACTGCGGCGCTGGCGTAGTCGCCGATCCACCGGTCGTGGATGTGCTTGATCGGTAGCGGATCGAGGTGGTTCCACCGCTCGCGGCCCTTGCGCTGGGCGATGACCAGCCCGGCCGCCTCCAGCACCCGCAGGTGCTGCATCACCGTGCAGCGGTCCAGCTGAGGGAACCGCTCGCAGAGAGCACCGGTGGTGCGTGGCTGGTTCTTCAACGCGTCGAGGATCTGTCGGCGGGTCGACGACGCCAGCGCCTTGAAGACGCGGTCCTCGTCGACCGGTTCCGGGCCGGAACGCTCTCCCTGGCGACTCGACATGTTATAAAGCTATAACATGTCGAGGATGTGAGAGGGGAACGCCGTGGACCTGCGATTCAAGATCGCCGGGCGGATCAGCCGCCCGGTGCACGAGGTGTTCGAAGCGGTGGTCGACCCCGACCAGCTCTCCCGGTACTTCACCACCGGTGGCGCGAAGGGCCGGCTGGTCACCGGCGCCACGGTCACCTGGGATTTCGCCGACTTCCCCGGAGCCTTCCCGGTCGAGGTGGTCGAGGTGGAGCAGGACCGGCGGATCGTGCTGCGCTGGGAGGCCGCCGACGGCGCCCAGTCCACCACCGACACCCCGGTCAGCGGAGCGTCCTACTTCACCACCGTCACCATGGAGTTCGAGTCACTCGGCGACGACAAAACCCTGGTTACCATCGCCGAGCAGGGGTGGCGGCCCACCCCGGAGGGCCAGGAGGCCTCGTACGGCAACTGCCAGGGCTGGACCCAGATGCTCTGCTGCCTCAAGGCGTGGCTGGAACACGGCATCAACCTGCGCGAGGGGTTCTTCGCCTGACCGTGCCCCCGCCGCGACGCAGCCCTAACCGGCCGTCGCGTGGTGCTCGGCGACAGCACGGCCCATCCGGGTCACCGCCTCGGTCAGGATGTCCGGTGCGGTGGCGAAGTTGAGCCGTACGAAGCCGGCACCGCCGGTGCCGAAGACATGCCCGGAGCTGAGGGCGACCCGCCCGCGGTCGAGGAACAGCTTCGCCGGCCCGGCGACGTCGGTCACCACCCCCGGCTCGTCGCCGACCGGACCACTGTCGATGCCGAGTGCGGTGCAGTCCAGCCAGGCGAGGTAGGTGCCCTCGGGACGGTGGTACCGGATGGCCGGGGCGTGCCGCGCCAGCAACATTCCCAGCAGCTCGCGGTTGTGGTCGAGTCCGACCAGCAGCCGGTCCAGCCATTCACCGCCGTCGCGGAACGCGGCGGTGTGCGCGATGACGCCCAGATGACTCGGCCCGTGGCTGACCTCCTCCGGGATCCGCCGCAGGTCGGCGACCGCCTGCGGGCCCGCCACCACGAGCGCCGACTTCAATCCGGCCAGGTTCCACGCCTTCGAGGCGGACAGCACGGCCAGGGCGTCCTCGGCACCGGCCACCGTCAGGTACGGCGTGAACCGCGCCCCCGGCAGCACCAGCGGGGCGTGGATCTCGTCGGAGACCACCCGCACCCCGTACCGGCCGGCGAGGTCGGCGACGGCTTCGAGTTCGTCGCGGCGGTGCACCACGCCCGTCGGGTTGTGCGGGTTGCACAGTAGGAACACCGCCCGGCGACCGTCCGCGCGGGCCCGGCGGAACGCCTCCTCCAGCGTCGAGGTGTCCATCCGCTGGTCCGCGCCGAGCGGTGCCTCGATCACCCGCCGGTCGGCGTGGCTGACAAAGGCATAGAACGGCGGGTAGACCGGTGCGCAGACCACGACCGCGTCGCCGGGACCGGTGAGCAACCGGAGCACCTCGACGATGCCGAGCATCACGTCCGGAACCAGGGTCGTACGGTCGACCGGCAGGTCGGACCACCCCCACCGGCGGGCCGCGAAATCGCCGAGCGCCTCGGCGTAGTGCGTCCCGCAGGCGTACCCGGTGTCACCGCGCCCGACCGCGTCGTGCAGTGCCTCGGCGACCGGCGCGGCCAGCGGGACGTCCATCTCGGCCACCCACAGCGGCAGCACGTCGTCGGCGTACTGGCGCCACTTGACGCTGGTACGTCGCCGTAGCTCGGCCAGGGACAACTGGGTCAGCGGATTCACCGTCACCGCCGATCAGGGGGCGGGCTGGGCATGCCGGAGCTCCTATCGGAGAGGTCGTCGGAAAGCGCCTAGATCACCGCATCCTACCCAGCGCGGACGCACCCGCGACGGGTGGACGATCCGCGCCCGCCGTGGCCAGGCTGTCCGGCGACGGACGGCATTGCTGCATCGAGCCAACGGGCACGGGACGGCTTCCACCGAGGCGTCCGAGGCGGACTCGGGGTTCGGACGGTGCCGCTCAGGTGGGGTGACGCGGCGTCCACGCCCTGTGTGCCGCGCGCTGTCGAGCTGAGGGCCCGGACGGATCAGGGGCGTCGTCGTCTCCGGCGGCGACGTGTTCTACGTGCCCTGGCGCAACCTCGGCGCGGCATCGCAGCGTCACTCGTGTGGCCTACGCGGCGTCGATCGGAAGGCTTTCAGGCGGGGTGCGCGGGTTGGTCGAGGATGGCGCTGAAGCGCTGCTCGGCCAGGTCGAGCTGGTCCAGGATGTGTCGCTTGACCGCCTCGGGCAGGGGAGTGTCGGCACGGGTGACGAGGTCGCGGTACACCGGCACCAACGGCCGGTACTTGCGGGCCGACGACTCGACCTTCGGGCCGACCGAATGGATCACCCCCACACCGTTGTCGGTGAAGTCGGAGATCTTGATGACCCGCGCCCACGGTTCCCGTTCGAGACTGGCCGCGACATGCTCCCGGTACTGCTCGTACCGGTCGCGCCCGGGATCCCACGGCGGGTTGGTGACCGCCGCGACCAGCCGCGCCACCCGCGAGCCGAACCGCTCGGCCAGCGCCCCCAGGGCCGCCGACCTGACGTCGGCGCTCAGAACCTCCTCAACGCCGCCCGCCTCTCCGCTCGGCTCTCCGCTCGGCTCTTCACCGCCGGCCAGCTCGGCGGGATGGTCCTCGACGGCGTCGTGCAGCAGTCCGGCGACGATCACGTCGACGTCGCGTACCTGGTAGTGGTGCAGCATCCGGATCGCCACCCGGAGCAGATGGTTGACGTACGGCTCCCGGGACCGCCGATCATCGCGGTGCAGCCACCCGGCCAGCTCAAGCGCCTCCTCGAGCCGGCCACGCTCCTCGGCCCCGAACCCCTCGATCTCCAGCCGGAACCGCTCCCGCAGCCCGGCCTCGCCGTGCATCTCGGTGATCGCGTGCATCGGCATCGTGGCCAGATACGGCGGCAACTCCATCCGTCCCTTATATCCGATCACCCCCACCATCCGGCGGACCCGCCCCTCCCACCCACCCCTCACCGGTACGCCGGCCCAGCTGACGTCCCCCGATTCGTGGCAGTCCTGACGTTCGCCACGCCGACCTCGCGCCACCTTCACTGCCACAGATCCGGAGCCTTCGACGGCGCCCAGCAGATTCGGTGGCGGGGTGGGGGTTCTCCACAGTGGGGCGGGTGTCCACAGGCGGCGCCCGGGTGGGGTCCCCGCCAGCGTGAGATCGACCTGCGCCGCGACGCCCTACTGGCGACCATCGGCATCTTGGTGGTCCGTTTCGCCCATCGTCGCCTGATGCACGAGCCCGACACCGTACGCCGGGAGACCCTGGCCATCCTCGCCACCCGCCGACCCACCGCAGCCCGCCGAGGCTGACCGGGCACCGGCACGGACGCACGAAATCGCAGCCTCACCAGGCGCGACCACTCGTCACCAGTTGGTGGCCTCGCCGCGCCGGTCGATGACGTACCCGGTCAGCCAGATCCAGCCGTCGTAGGCGTGCCGGTCGCTGACCGAGACGACGCGCAGGGTCAGCGCCCGACCACCGGCGAACTGCACCGAGGCGCGACCGTCGATCCGAAGCAGGTCGGCGGGAGTCGGGGGCGCGGTCACCAGGGGCCCTGGTTCGGTGGTCGACAGCCCCGGGCGTGCGTCGACGAGGACCGGGTGTTGAAGGAGTTCCGGTTGGAGGACGGCATCCCGGCCGCGGCACGGGTACGCGCGATGCTGCACCTGTACCGGGCGGACGAGCGGTTCCGGCGCCGAGTCGATCACGAGGCCAGGCGCATGCGTTGACATGTGCCGCGATGGCGGGCGGCGCCGCCCTCGACCTACCGCGTCGCGCGCAGGTGGCGCTTGGACACCTCGGCGGCCGTTTGACGGAAATCCGACGCTGCGCTGTCTCGTGAGCGAGACCCGATAAGGTCACTTACGGCGTTGACATGGATTCACATTGTGACCGCGCGACGGTTCGCCTCGGGGGTGTGCGATGGCGCCGAGCAAGCGACAAGCCGTCCTGATCGGAGTGAACCAGTGCGGCTACGACGTGCAGCTTCCCGCGCTGCGGTTCGCCGAGAGCGACGCGCAGGACCTGCGGGCCGTGCTGCTCGACCAGGATTACGGCACCTTCGACGACGGTGCCGTCAAGATGTTCATCGGGCCGGACGCCACCTGGCGTGAGATCAAGGCGTACCTGCGCGAGATCGTTGTCGGGTCCGGGCCGTCGGACGTGCTGCTGGTCTACTTCGCCGGCCACGCGCTGGTGCCGGAGTGGAACGACCAGCTCGACGCGTACCTGGTGACCGCCGACCTGGATCCGGAGGTGCTGCCCCGGGAGCCGGACAACGGGCTGCGGATGTCGTTTCTCAAGCAGGACGTGTTCGAGGCGTTCGCCGGCACGTCGTTCCTGGTGCTCGACTGCTGCCAGGCGGGCATCTACGCCGACGCCGACCGGCGACACGCCGCGGCGATGCACACGTACCGGACCCAGGTCGACCGGCACAGCGCCCTGCTCGCGTGTCCCCGGGGCGGTGTGGCCAGGGAGAGTCCGGAGTACGGGCACGGTGTGCTGACCCATCACGTGCTGCGGGCGCTGCGCGGTGACGCGGCGGACGAGGGGCGCCGGGTGTCCTTCGCCCGGATGGTGGCCTTCGTGGCGGAACAGGGGATCGACCCGCCGCCCGCGCAGTGGGTGAAGACCTACGGTCCAGCCATCCCGCTGACCCAGCCGCCGGTGTCCCGGCACGACCGGCAGGCGCTCAACACGCCGGCGAACCCCGGCATCATCCGTCCCTGCAAGAATCCACTCGAGGACCACGGCAACTCGATCATGCAGTTGCTCGGCCGGATGTTTCGTGGCCTGAATCGACCGAGGTACCACGCCCAGCAGGGCGGCCCCGCCGAGCGGGTGGAACTGATCCGGTACGCCGTCGACGCGGATTCGGTGGCGGTGGTGGAGTTCATCGGCGACGACTTCCGGGTGATGGACAAGACGGCGCGGTTCGACCGGGACCTGTTCCGGCCGATGCTGGAGCTCGCCGCGGACGAAGCCGTGCAGTACCGCACCTCGATGCCGGGCCATGTGGTCTCCGACGGTGGCCGGCGACGGATGCTCTGCGTCCCCGTCAAGTACGTGGACGAGCGGGTCGTCGCCCTCGCCGTCGTCAACCCGGCCCCCGCGCAACTGGAGATGGGGGAGCCGCTCGCGGTGATCCTGCGCGCAGTGTGGGATTCCGACCCGGTCGACGATCCCGTCGAGTCGGAGATGACGGTGATGACCGCGCTGCGCATCGCGTTCGGACGCCTGCCCGCGCCGGTGTACGAGTACGCGTTCACCATCTACCAGAAGCTCATCGACTCCATGACCATGGTGTTCCAGCCGGTGGTGGAGCTGAGCAGGCACCCCGCTGGAGTCGGCGTGCACAGCTTCGAGGCGCTGGCCCGCCGCAACGAGCGGGAGATGAGCGCACCGCTCGCGGCGCTGCGGATGGCGTACGACTGGGGCGACCGCTTCATCATCGAACGTGACGCTCTGCTCGTGTCGAAGGCCATCCGGTCGTACGCCGAGGCCGCCGGTGCGGCAGGCTGGCAGGGCATCAAACCGCTGTCGGTGAACGTCGCGGTCCGCTCGCTGCTCCGCGACGCATATCTGCAACAGGTGAGCAAGGCGCTCACTGAGGCGGACGTCAACCCCGGGACACTCACCCTGGAGATCTCCGAGCAGGATCCCATCGAGCCGGGGCCGGGCGAGGACTGGCCGCAGAAGCCGCTGGACTACTTCCACCGCAGGCTCACCGCACTGGCCAAGAAGCTGCACATCAACTTCGCCGTCGACGACTTCGGGGTCGGACACGCATCACTGGCGCGGATGGCCGAACTACGGCTCACCCAGATCAAGGTGGACCGGGCTGTGCTGCACCACCCGCTGGCCGTGGACGAGCTGCGGCTGGTGACGCAGGTGGCGCGCTATGCCAGAGATCAGGGAGACGCTCCCCATCCACGTGCCGTGGTGGTCGAGGGCTACGACGACGAGGCGCCGGTCAGCCTGCGACAGATCTGGGATCTCGGCATCCACCACGTGCAGGGATACTTCTGCGGCGCGGTGGCCAGCACCAGCCTGCGTCCGTTGGACGGGGACATGCTGGAACAGATCGCCTCGCGGGTCAAAGGAGAACGATGAGCGTCGTCAGACTGCAACTGCCAGCCGAGGTGCTGGACGAGGTCGATCTGCCGTACGAGGGTGTCCGTGGCGTGGAAGCCATCACGATCGCCGTGGAAGGGATTGCCGTGATGGCCAATCTCGCCACCCTCGCCGCCGTGCAGCCGCAGTTGGGCGCGCTGGTCGCCGCGATCCGTCACTGGCGCCTGCGCGACGAGCGGCCAACAGTCGTGTTGACGGCCAAGGGGCCCGGTATCGACATCCGCGTCGACCTGCCGCGAAACGTGGACACCGCCATGCTGCTCGACTGCCTCCGGCCACTGTTCGAAGGCCGAGAGTGAGGAAAGCCAGCCCGAGGCGGAGGATCCGCTCGGCACCGGCCGGGGCCAGGTCGGCGAGCACGGTGAGGATGGTCGCGTGTGCATCGCCCGCAGATTCTGCCGTACGCGATCACGGCCGGCTCCCGTCGGCGGCGTGGCGGTGCCCGCCGCCCGTGGCACCGTGCCGCTGGGCGGACCGTGCGCTGGCAGGGTATTGGTGTGCTCCCTTTGCTCTGCTTCAACCCACGCATCGGTTACGGGGCCAATCCGTTGCGTCAGTTGAAGCAGAGCAAAGGGGGCGGAGGGAACAGTGGTGGGAGCCGTCGGGTGGCGACGGCTCCCACCGGGTCGGTGCGGGCTAGCTGGCGTACGTCTCGAACTCGGCGACCCGTGGGGTGCCGGTCGAGCTGGTGATGTCGAAGGTGATCTTGCGGAGGGAGGTCGAGTTGAAGCTGATGACGCCCGCGCCGGTGCCGGTGGCGAGGACGGCGCCGGTGTCGTGGTTGAGCACCCGCCAGTTGCGGATGGTGCCGACGGAGCCGGACGCCTCCCGAATGTTGATCTTCGACACGGTGGTGGCCGAACCCCACTTGATCGAGATCTGGCCGGTCGTGCCGCTCGGTGACCAGGCGGTGTTCATGTTGCCGTCGCGCACGTCGCCGTAGCTGGTGCCGCTGGCCTTGCTGGAGCCGTCGGAGCCGGCACCGATGCTGAGGTTGGTGCCGCTGGGCTGGCTCGGCGTCGGCGTCGGGTTGCTGGTCGGTGGTGCGGTGGTGGTGGTCGGTCCGGGGGTCGGGCTGGTCGGCCCGGCGGTCGGGCTCTGCGGCGTGCAGTTGCCGTTGGAGGTACGGATGCCCTTGTTCGCGCCGGCGGTCTGGCTGACGATGCTCGGCACGCAACTGGCCGCGTCGAGCCGGTACGAGTACGGGATGCTGACGCTGGTGTTGGAGGTCGGGTTGGGGCCGGCCGGGTTGGTGTCGCCACTGCGCGAGGACCAGGTCACGTTGTCGAAGATGTTGCCGCTGACCTGCCAGTAACCGGCCGCGTCGGTGTAGAAGGTGCCCAGCACGTCCTTGGAGTTCTGGAAGTAGTTGTTGTCCACCTTGGCGCGTGCCCCGGCCCGGGAGTTGATGCCGGACTCGTTGAGGCGTACGTAGTGGTTGTTGTAGATGTGGGCGATGCCGCCGCGCAGCAGCGGCGTACGGGAGTCGATGTTCTCGTACAGGTTGTGGTGGAAGGTGACGTAACCGTTGGACGTGTCGCTCTCGCTGGACCCGATCAGGCCACCCCGGCCGGAGTTGCGCAGGATGCTGTAGGACAGCGTCACGTACTGGGTGTTGTTCTTCATGTCGAACAGGCCGTCGAAGCCCTCCGACTCGCCACCGGAGGCCTCCAGGGTGACGTGGTCGACCCAGACGTTGCGGACGTCGGCCTCCATGCCGATGGCGTCGCCGCCGTTCGAGGTCGGCGAGCCGGACTTCTTGACGTTCCGGACGGTCACGTTCTGGATGATGATGTTGCTGGCCTCGCGGATGTGGATGCCGATCTGGTCGAAGACGGCCCCGTTGCCGACACCGAGGATCGTGACGTTGCTGATCTGCTTGAGTTCGATCACGTCGGCGGCGGTGTTGCAGCTCGAACCGGACACCTTGGTGGTGTTGCCGTGGTTGATGGTTCCCTCGACCTGGATGGTGATCGGGGTGCTGCTGCTGGCCCGGTTGCACAGCGCCGCGTGGATCTGGGTGCCGCTGGTGGCGCGTACGGTCTGCCCGCCCGCGCCGCCGGTGGTGCCACCGTTGCCGGTCGCGAAGCCGGTGGCGCTGCCGACCGCGGCCGACGCCTGCGGCGTCGTCAGCGTCACGCAGACCGCGGCTCCCACGGCGGTGGTGGCCAGCCCCGCGAGGAGCCGGAGTGCGACTTGTCGTTTCATCCTCGTCTCACCTTCCTGGTTGGTGGTGGTGGTGTGGGATCTACAGCGGTAGGCGGTCGGCCCCGGCGAGTGGACGGACCACCAGCGGCACCAGCGGAGCCGGCAGCACCGGGCCGTGCCGCAACGTCGGCGTCCAGCCGGCGTCGGGGCCCAGGTCGGGATCGTGTCCGGCGTTGTACGCGGCCACCAGGTCCACCGGGCGGGACGGCGCACCGGCCGAGCTGACCCAGTTGCCCCGGGTGGTGATCGCCGTGCCGCCCCAGTCGTAGAGCAGATCGGCGGAGCTGACGTCGGCACCGAGGGTGAAGTGGTTGCTCTCGGCGTGCACGGCGGACTGGACGCCGACGCCGATGGCGTACTGGAAGCCGTCACCGCCGAGCCGGTAGGCGTTGTTGTAGACGTCCACCTGGCCGAAGCGGACGCGGGGCAGCCGTTGCAGCCCGCCGTCGAAGAAGTTGTGGTGCAGGGTCACGTTGAGCCGGCCGACGTCCGGGCCGACCGTGTTGGACGAGCCGATCAGCATCAGCTTGTCGCGACCGGAGAACCGGTTCCAGGAGACGGTCACCAGGCTCGCGGTGTGGGTGATGTCCAGCGCGCCGTCGTGCACCTGGTAGGGCCGTCCGAAGTACACGGGCTGGGCGCTGTCCGGGTTGTCGCCGTCGGTGAAGGTGTTGTGGTCGATCCAGACGTTCTCGCTGCGGCGCACCGAGACCAGGTCGTACTGCGAGTTCCAGTTGCCGGCCTCGCCGTCGGTCGGTGACCAGGCGGGGAAGCAGTCCCGGGCGTCGTCGAAGGTGATGTTGCGGACGATCACGTTCGTCGCCCGGTCGATCATCAGGGTCAGGCCGGTCAGTCGCGCTCCGCGCAACCCGATGATCGTGGTGTTCGGGCCGACGTTGATCTGGGTCTGGTGGGTCTGGTTGGTCACCGACCGTCGCCGCGCCTCCTCCAGCGGCCCGCTCGGTGCCACCAGACCCCACACCGCCGGGTCGTACGCGGCCAGGTACGCCTCCAGCGAGTACCCGGGATCGGCCAGGTCGGCGCAGTCGAGCAGTCGACCGTCGGCGGCCTCGAACCCGTCGACGTCGCCGCTGACGTACACGATCTTGGCGGTGGCGTTCGTCGCGTTCGTGGCGTTGTCGCCACCGAGCGCCGCGACCAACTCCGCGCGGCTGCTCACCACGTGGATCTGCTCGGCCGCGGCGGCGGATCCGCCGGTGGTGCCGGGACCGGCGGCGGCCCAGCCGTCACCGGCCGGGAGAGCCTGCCGGCCGAGCTGTCGGGCCAACGTGGACAGTGGAGCCCGGACGGCCCGGTCGCGGTGGTTACCGGAGGGCGTACCCGCGTCGTCCGACGGTTGCGCCACGGCGGCGGTGGGGAGGACGGTCAGGGCGATAATCGTCGATGCCGCGGCGGCGGCAAGTCTGCGCATCGGCTCGTTCCGTTTCCTTCGTCGTTGTTTCTTATTAGTGACGAAGGTTACGGTCGCGTTTTCACAAGGGTCAATATTAATGATGTGCAGATTTGTTGCAGTCAGTTCTGTCGGGTGGCATCGCCCCGACATGCTCTGTCGGGAAATCGCTGCTCATCGCGTTGTTGCTGATTCTGCGTGGGTTGGGAATTTGCAGTTTGTTGCGGTGGTGCCTCCTATTCTTGCCCGCCTGGTTCGGCGCGCCAGGGCGCCGTCGCCCACGACACGCCGAGTTCCGACGGCAGTCGGCCCTCGTCGACCACCCGACGTAGCACCTCGTTGATCCCGCGTATTCGCAGCACCCGCTGCGCGCCGGCACCGACAGTTTCCACCAGGTCGCCGTGCAGCAGCGCCGGCTCGGGTGCCGCCCGCAGGGCGGTCAGGACGGCGGTGAACGGGGCGGTCCGGGCCAGCGGCGCGATCAGCGGTGCCTGTGGATCGGCCCGGTGGGCAAGCAGGTTCTCCAGCAGCCCGCGCCGGCCGGGCACCGTGCGGGCGGTGGCCTCGCCGGGCAGCAGCAGCCGGTCGGTCGGGTACTCCAGCACCGCCCGCCCGGCGGCGCCGGTGACGATCACCTCTCCGGCGATGAAGTCCTCCCCGGCGAGGGTCACCGCGGCCACGATCGGTGGTCCGTGCCGAGTCCGTACCCGCAGCGCGGCGGTGTCGTCCACCTCGATCGGCCGTACCCGGTACCGCTCCACCTCGATGCTGACCGGCTCCACCGGTCGACCACCGAGCGCCTCGGCGACCGCCAGGCACTGCATCACCGCGTGGGCGAGGGGATTGGCCAGCGCGCCGTCGAGCACCGGTCGCCCGTCCAGCAGCCGGCGCCCGGCCCAGGGCGCGCGGGCGTAGTAGGCGTCCGGGCGTTGCCAGGCCGCCACCGTGGCAATGCCGTTCACCGCGCCCACCCGGCCGGCCGACACCGCGTCCGTCAACGCGCTCAGGGCCGCCGAACCGAGCGCCTGGAACCCGACCTGTACCACCCGGCCGGTGGTGGCCAGCGCCCCGGACAGTTCCTCGTGCTCGGCGGTGGACAGCAGCGGCGGCTTCTCCAGCAGCACGTCCGCCCCGGCGGTGACCGCGTCCCGGGCGATCCGCAGGTGGGTGTGCGGCGGGGTGCAGATGACCACCACGTCCGGGGTGACGTCGGCGAGCATCGCCCGGTGGTCGGTGAACACCGGCACGCCGGTCGGCACCGGCGCCGCCGGTTCGCACTCGATCGGCCGGGTGTCGACCAGGGCGACCAGCCGGACCCGCCCGGTCTCGTGCAGCGGCCCGATCACCCGACGGTGCCAGCGCCCGTGCCCGTTCGCCCCCACCAGCGCCACCCGGGGCACCGGTGCCGCGCGACCCCCGAGTTGCCGTGGTGCGAGCCAATGCGGCGCGGGCGGGGTCGACGCGGGTCGATCCCGCCGCGGCCCCATCAGCCGACGTCACCGTGCACCGGCCAGGTGGCGCGTACCCCGTGCTGGTGCAGGTCGGTGAGCCAGCCGATCACGTCGGTGCGGACCTGCGCGTCGGCGGCCACCTCGGGCGGCACGACCTCGTCGAGGCCGAGCATGGCATCCACCGCACCCGCCGGGGTCCGTGGCGCGGCGGCCAGCGCGGTCCGATCCGCTCCGCCAGTGGGTCGTCGAGGGGAGCGACCGGCCGTCGTCGGCGCTGCCCTGGGCGAACCGGATCCAGGCGGCGACGACCAGCGCCGCCCACCGGGCCGGCCGTCCGGCCGCGCGCAGGTCGGCGACCGTGTGCAGGATGCGCTGCGGCAGCTTCTGCGATCCGTCCATCGCCACCTGGAAGGTACGGTGCCGGATCGCCGGGTTGCCGAATCGTGCCAGCACCTGTTCGCCGTAGTCGACCACGTCCACCCCGTCGGGCGGGACGAAACTGGCGGCCACGTCCTCGGCGATCAGCCGGCGCAGCACGGTGTCCAGGTGCGGCAGCGCGAGGGCCTCGGCGATCGTGTCGCAGCCGGCCAGCGCGCCGAGGTACGCGGTCGCCGAGTGCACGCCGTTGAGGGCGCGCAGCTTCAGCCGCTCCCACGGGCCCGCGTCCGCGCAGAGCACCGCCCCGGCGCGGTCCCAAGCGGGCCGACCGCCGGGGAAGTCGTCCTCGATGACCCACTGGGTGTACGGCTCGGCCGCCACCGCCGCGAGATCCTCGACGCCGAGCGCCCGCTGGGCTGCCGACAGGGTCTGCGCGGTGCTGGCCGGGACGATGCGGTCCACCATGGTGCCCGGGAAACCGACCTGCGCCTCGACCCAGTCGACCACATTGTGCGGTGTGCCGGCGTACGCTAGGGACTGGGTCACCAGGCCGCGCAGCCGGCGGCCGTTGGCGGGCAGGTTGTCGCAGCTGACCAGGGCGGATCGGCCCGGCGTCGGCGGCGGCGCGGGCCAGCAGGCCACGCACCAGCAGCCCCGGCACGGTGGCCGGCGGTCGCTCGGTGGTCAGGTCGGCGACCAGGTCGGCGTCGGGACGCAGCGTGCCGGCGGCCGGATCGAGCTGGTACGCCTTCTCGGTCACGGTCAGCGTGACCACCCGGATCGCCGGGTCGGCCAGCAGGGCCACCACCGCCTGCGGATCGGCGGCGGCCAGCCGCACCCCGGCCAGTGACCCGACCACCCGGGTGCGCTGGTCGGCTGCGGAGAGCGTGCTGACGCTGAACAGGTTGTCCTGGTCGGTCAGGGTCGCCACCAGCGCCGCGTTGCGGGGGGCCACGCCGACGATGCCCCAGTCGCCGCCGGCCAGGCCGATCGCCTGCTCGGTGTAGACCGCCTGGTGGGCGCGGTGGAAGGCGCCGAGCCCGAGGTGCACCACGCCGGCCGGCACGGTGCCGGGGCGGACCAGTGGGCGGGCCTCGGCGGGCAACCTGCGCACCGCGCCCAGCCCGAGCCGGGACGCGCCCACGGTCACCGCCATGCCGGGCCGTCCGGGAAGCGGAAGGTGGCGATCGACTCCGGCCGCATGGTGGCGCTGTAACCGGGCGCGGTCGGCAGCAGGTAGCGCCCGTCGCGGGTGCGCACCGGGTCGACGAAGTGCTCGTGCAGGTGGTCGACGTACTCCACCATCCGTCCCTCCAGACTCGTGCCCACCCGCAGGTAGTCGAAGATCGCCAGGTGCTGCACGTACTCGCAGAGGCCGACACCGCCGGCGTGCGGGCAGATCGGCACCCCGAACTTCGCCGCCATTAGCATTTCGGCGAGCACCTCGTTGACCCCGCCGACCCGGCAGGCGTCGATCTGCATCACGCCGATCGCCTCGGCCTGCAACAGCTGCTTGAAGATGACCTTGTTGGCGGCCACCTCGCCGGTGGCGACCCGGCACCGTCCGTCGGTCAGCTCGTCCATCGCACGGGCGATCCGGGCGTGGCCGAGGATGTCGTCGGCGTGCGTCGGCTCCTCGATCCAGTACGGGTCGACCTCGGCCAGCGCCGTCATGTTGGTGATCGCCTCGTCGACGTCCCAGACCTGGTTGGCGTCCATCATCAGCAGCGCGTCCGGGCCGATCTCCGACCGGATGATCCGGGCCCGCCGCAGGTCGTCGGCGGGCGGCCCGCCGACCTTCATCTTCATCGCCCGCCACCCCTGCGCGTACGCGGCCCGGGTCAGCGCCCGGACCTTGTCGTCGGGATAGCCGAGCCAGCCCACCGAGGTGGTGTACGAGGGGAAACCGTCCCGCTCCAGCAGCGCCAGCCGGTCGGCGAGCCCGTCGCGTCCCTTTTCCAGGATCGCGGCTGCCTCGTCGGCGGTGAGCGCGTCGGTGATGTGCGTGAAGTCGACGTTGGCCACCAACTCGTCGGTGGGCAGCTCGGCCAGGTAGCGCCACATCGGCTTGCCGGCCACCTTGGCCCGCAGGTCCCACACCGCGTTGACCAGCGCGCCGGTGGCCATGTGGATGACCCCCTTCTCCGGGCCGAGCCAGCGCAACTGCACGTCGGCGACGAGCGAGCGCCAGAACGCCACCGGCTCGGCGGTGATCTCCGCCAGGCCCCGTCCCCGTACGTGGTGAGCCAGGGCCTCGACGGCGGCGCAGGTGATCTCGTTGCCGCGGCCGTTGGTGAAGGTGAACCCGGCACCGGTCGGGCCGTCGTCGGTGCTCAGCTCCACATAGGTGGCCGAGTAGTCGCCGCGGTTGATCGCGTCGGAGCCGTCGCCGCTGGCGGCGGTGGGAAACCGCACGTCGTGCACGGTCACCTCGGTGATGCTGGTCATGCCCTCTCCCCGAACTTGAAGACCCGCTTCGGCAGCCGGTACGCCAGGTCGACGATGGTCTCGGCGGCCTCGTCCATGGGCAGCCGGTGCTCGGCGACCAGCCGGGCCAGGAAGCCGGCGTCGACGCGGCGCGCCACGTCGTGGCGGACCGGGATGGAACAGAACGCCCGGGTGTCGTCAACGAACCCGGCCGTGTTGTAGAAGCCGGCGGTCTCGGTCACCGACTCCCGGAAGCGCCGCAGCACCTCGGGGGAGTCCAGGAACCACCAGGGAGCGCCCAGCAGCAGGGCGGCGTACCCACCGGCCAGGGGCGCCAGCTCCCGGGTGAAGGTGTCCTCGTCGAGGGTGTACAGCACCACCCGCAGCCGGGGATCGTTGCCGTACGCGTCCAGCAGCGGAGCGAGCGCGTGCACGTACTCGGTGACCTGCGGGATGTCGCCACCCACGTCGCGACCGTGCCGGGCGTGCAGCCAGCGGTTGTGGTTGCGCACCGCGCCCGGGTGCAACTGCATGACCAGGCCGTCGTCGAGCGACATCCGGGCGAACTCCAGCAGCATGTGGGCCCGGAACGCCTCCGCGTCGCCCGGCTCCGCCGCGCCCCGCCGTGCCCGGTCGAACAGCCTCGCCGCGTCGGCACCGAGATCGAGGGTGCGGGCGGTGGGGTGGCCGTGGTCGGAGGAGGTGGCACCGGCGGCGATGAAGGCGGCCCGCCGCGCCCGCAGGGCGGCCAGATAGCCGGCGTACGTCCCGGTGTCCTCTCCGGCGATCTCGCCGAGCGCGTCGACGTTGCTCGACCAGCCCTCGAAGTCCAGGTCGACGACGTTGTCGGGGCGGAAGGTGGTGACCACCCGCCCACCCGGGCCGCCCCAGCCGTCGGCGGCGAGCTTGGCGTGCCGACCCAGGTCGTCAAGGGGCGACTCGGTGGTGGCGAGCACCTCGATGTTGAACCGTTCGAACAGTGCCCGGGGCCGGAAGCCGGGCTCGGCGAGCCGGGCCGCGAGGGCGTCGTACACATGGTCGGCGGTGCCCGGGGTGAGCCGGGTGTCGACCCCGAACACCTCGGTGAAGGTCTGCTCCAGCCACAGTCGCGACGGGGTGCCCCGGAACAGGTGCCACCCGGCGGCGAAGCGACGCCAGATCCGCCGCCCGTCGGTCTCCACCGGGCTGCCGTCGCGACTGGGCACGCCCAGTTCGCCGGGGGAGACGCCCTGGCTGAGCAGCATCCGGGTCAGGTAGTGGTCGGGCACGATGAGCAGCTGCGACGGGTCGGGGAACGGCTGGTCCTCGGCCAGCAACGCCGGATCGACGTGCCCGTGCGGGGAGATGATGGGCAACCGCGCCACCAGCGCGTACAGCTCCCGGGCCAGCGCGCGTTGGCCCGGCTCGGCGGGGAGGAGCAGGTCGGGTCTGGTCGAGGTGGGCACGGGCAGCGGCTCCTGTGGTCGGTGTCAGTCGAGGGTGAGCAGGTCGGCGACCCGCACGGGGGCGCCGGTGTCGAAGGACCGGTTGGCGGCCAGGCCGGTGAGCAGGGCCAGCGCCCCGTCCCGGGCGGTCGCCGCGCGGTGCAGCGGATCGGGTACGCCGCCGAACAGCACCTGGGTCATCCGGGCGTCCGCCCCGCCGTGCCCGTGCCGGGTGTAGCCGTCGACCTCGATGCGTTGCGGCGGTGCCCAGAAGGGGCGCAGGGTCAGCGTGGCGGCGCCACCCTCGGCGGCGGCCTGGTCGCCGTGCAGCGCGGCACCCTTCAGCGCGCCCGCGGCCGCCGGGCTGACGAACTCGCTCTCGGTGACCTCCAGTTCGAGGCGGCCCCGGCTGCCGTTGACCATCACCCGGTATCCCTCCCAGGGCGCGTACGCGGTGAGGTGGTAGGTCATGGTCGCCCCGGTGGAGTAGGTGGCCAGCACCGCCATGTCGTCCTCGATGCTGACCCCGGGGGCGAAGACGTTGCGGTCGCGGTGGTAACCGTCCTCGACCTCGGCGTCCAGGTAGAGCTCGCGCAGTCGGGGGTGCTCGGCCAGCCGCAACGCGAACGGGTCGTCGTCGGCGGCCGGCGAGGCGTGCGCCCGGTCGTAGTCCCGAGCGTAGCCGTGCCGGCGGCCGTCGTCGCCGTAGAAGAACAGCCGGCCGGCCGCGTACACCTGCACGGGTGTGGCGTCCAGCCACCAGTTGACCAGGTCGAAGTGGTGGCTCGCCTTGTGCACCATCAGGCCGCCGGAGCTGGCCTTGTCGCGGTGCCAGCGGCGGAAGTAGTCGGCGCCGTGGCGTACGTCGAGCAACCACTCGAAGTGCACCGAACCGATCTCGCCGACCGCGCCGTCGGCCAGCAGCCGCCGCAGCTGCTCGTGCAGCGGGTTGTAGCGGTAGTTGAAGGCGACCGTCACCCGTCGGCCGGTGCGACGTACCGCGTCGAGGATGCGCTGGCAGCGCGGCGCGTCGGTGGTCATCGGCTTCTCACAGACCACGTCGCAGCCGGCCTCCAGCGCGGCCACCACGTACCCGTCGTGGGTGACGTCCACGGAGGTCACCAGCACCACGTCGACGCGCTCCTTGGCCAGCATCGCGGTGAAGTCACTCGCGTGGTAGGTCGGCACGGGCCGGTGGCCCAGCTCACCCAGCCACCGGTTGTGGGCGTCCATCCTGGCCTGGTTGACGTCGGCGAAGGCGACCAGCTCGGCGGTGTCGGCGTGCTCGCGCACCAGCGCCCGGACGAACATCTCGGCACGGGCGCCGGTGCCGACCACGGCGTACCGGGCCCGGGTGCCGGGTAGCGGTGACACGGAGCGATCCTCCTCGATCTTTCTGCAAACCTTTGCATCGAAGTAACCACGGTCGATCGGCTCGCGTCAACGACGGCGGAAAAATCGGCGGCCTTTGCCCCGATTGAAGGGCTTACCTGTGCATGACAAGCGGTCTGCCGAAACACAGTTGTAACCATCCACCGTTGACAGTGGCACAACCGTTTGCATTAATTGGCGGCACCGTGACCGCCGACACATCGACGAAGGGGGCCTGGATGCCAGTCACCATCAGGGACGTCGCCCGGGCCTCCGGAGTGCACATCTCCACCGTCTCCCGCACCTTCTCGGCACCGCACCTGGTCAACCCGGAGACCCGGGTACGCGTGCTCGCGTGCGCCGAGGATCTGGGTTACCGGCCCAATCGCGCGGCCCGCGCACTCATCACCGGCCGTACCCACAACATCGGGCTGATCATCGCCGACATCGCCAACCCCTTCTTCCCGCCACTGATCAAGGCGGCGGAGAGCCAGGCCCGCCACCGCGACTACCACGTCTTCGTCGCCGACACCAACGAGGACGCCGCCGCCGAGGAGGAACTGGTCCACGCGCTGGCCAAGCAGGTCGACGGGGTGCTGCTGTGCAGCCCCCGGATGAGCAACAGCCTGATCGAGCAGCTCAGCCGGGAGGTGCCGCTGGTGGTGGTGAACCGGCAACTGGCCGGGCTGCCGTGCGTGCTGATGGACGTCGGTCAGGGCGCCCGCTCGGCCATCGAGCACCTCGCCGGCTTGGGCCACCGGCAGATGGCGCTGCTCGCCGGGCCGCGCGGCTCGTGGACCAGCCGGGAACTCCGGCGGGCGGCCAGCGCCGCCGCCCGGGCCGCGGGTGCGGACCTGACGGTCCTCGGTCCCAACCCGCCCACCGAGACCGGCGGTCTCGCCCAGGCGGAACAGGTCCACCGGGCCGGCGTCACCGCCGTGCTCGCCTACAACGACCTGATGGCGATCGGCCTCCTGGAAGGGCTCGACGCACTCGGGGTCCGGGTGCCGCAGGAGATCAGTGTCGTCGGCGTCGACGACATCTCCCTGAGCCGACTCACCCGCCCCAAGCTGACGACGGTGGCCACGCCAACCGCGGCCGCCGGCCGGACGGCCGTCGACATGTTGCTGCAACAGGACACCGATCTCCCGCGTACCGCGCGGGGCGGCGGTGCCACCGTGGCAGTCGGCGTCCGTCGCACCACCGCACAGGTAATGCTCCAGACCGAGTTGGTCATCCGCGACTCCACCGGGCCGGGCCCCTACGCCGGCCGGGAACGTCCCGGAACCGCTGCCGCTGGCCCGGGCCCGCATCGCCGTGCGGACCCGGGCAACCCGGTCGTGGCCGCCGGTGACGTGGTCGCCTCCTAACGCCAAGGAGTGAGCGCACATGCACCCCGCAACACACCCCACCGCCAGCGCGTCCGACGGGCGCACCTACCGTACCCTCCTGCCACGCCGCCGGTTGCTGCGCGGCCTGCTCGCCGCGGTCGTGGCCCTGCCGCTGGTCGGCGCGGCGGCGGCCTGCGGCGACGACGCCGCATCCGACGGCAAGACCAAGATTTCGATCTTCTGGTGGGGTGGTGACGCCCGGGCCCAGCTCACCGAGCAGGCGCTGGACCTCTACACCCAGAAGAACCCGGACGTCGTCTTCGAGAAGGTCTGGCAGGCCAACCAGGGCTACTTCGACAAGCTCGCCACGCTGACCGCCGGCGGCAACCCGCCGGACATCTTCCAGATCGACGACAACTTCCTCGCCGAGTACGCGGCCCGCAACGCCACCCTGGACCTGGCGCCGTACCAGGACTCCGGTGCCCTCGACACCTCCAAGTTCCCGCCCAGCCTGCTTCAGTACGGGGTGGTCGACGGCAAGCTCGCCGGCGTGGCCGCCGGGGAGAACACCCAGGGTCTGGTTTACAACAAGACGCTGCTGACCAAGAACGGCCTGCCCGAGCCGACCACCGGGATGAGCTGGGAGGAGCACATCGCCTGGGCCGAGCAGGTCAGCGAGAAGACCGGCGTACCCGGCACCCAGGACCCCAGCGCCGACTACAAGGCGCTCTGGGTCTGGCTGCGCCAGCAGGGCAAGGACCTCTACGCCGGTACTGAACTCGGGTTCACCGTCGAGGACGTGACCAGGTGGTTCGAGCTGTGGAAGGGGGCCCGGGACCGGGGTGCCACGCCGACCCCGGACGTGATCCACGAGGGCAACGCCACCGACATCACCAAGCAGCTCGTGGTGACCGGCAAGTCGGCGACCTCCTGGGTCTGGGTGAACCAGATGCCGGAGTTGAAGAAGAACACCTCCGACGAACTCGGTGTGATCGCCTACCCGGGTGACCCGAGCGGCCAGTGGGCCCGTGCCTCGATGTACTGGTCGGTCTTCCGGGGCAGCAAGAACGCCGACATCGCGGTCGATGTGATCAACTTCCTGGCGAACGACCCCGACGCGGTCAAGCTGCTCGGCACCGACCGGGGCCTGCCGTCCAACCTGGACCTGCGCCGGGTCATCAGCGACGACACCACCGACGAGGCGATGAAGCAGTCCATCGCGGTGGAGACCGAGCTGGCCAAGACGTTCGGCGAGGCGCCGCAGGTGCCGATCAAGGGCCACAGCAAGGTCCGCGCCGAGCTGACCAAGGCCGCCGAGAACGCGCAGTACGGCCGGGCCACCCCCGCCGAGGCCGCCGCCCAGTTCGTCGAGGCATGCAAGGCGGCAATCGCCTCCTGACCCGCCGCACCACCCGGAGAGGAGCAGTTCGTGGCCCTGACCACGGCGCCCGACCCGACCCGACGCGGCACCGGATCCGTCCGGCCCGACGCCAACCGGCGCGGGACCGGACGGATCCGGCACGGTGAAGGTCTGGCCGGATACGTTTTCCTGTCGCCCTGGCTCATCGGTCTGATGGGCATCACGGCGCTACCCATGCTGTTGTCGCTGTATCTCAGCTTCACCGACTACGACATCCTCACCCCGCTGTCCGAGGTGGAGTGGGTCGGGCTGGCCAACTACGAGCGGATGTTCACAGGCGATCCGTCGTGGTGGCACTCGGTACGGGTGACACTCAGCTTCGCCCTGATCGCCGTACCGCTGAAACTGGCCGCGGCGCTCGGGGTGGCCCTGCTGCTCAACCGGGCCTGGCGTGGTGTCGGGCTGTTCCGCGGCCTGTTCTACCTGCCGTCGCTGCTCGGCGGCAGCGTCGCCCTGGCCATCGTCTGGGTCAACATGTTCAACCGGGAGGGCGCGTTCAACTCGTTCCTCGCCCTGTTCGGCATTCAGGGCAAACCGTGGGTGAACGACCCGGACTGGGCGCTGGAGACGCTGATGGTGCTGGCCATCTGGCAGTTCGGCGCACCGATGGTGATCTTCCTGGCCGGGCTCAAGCAGGTGCCGACCGAGCTGTACGAGGCCGCCTCGGTCGACGGGGCCGGCCGGTTCCGGCAGTTCGTCAACGTGACCCTGCCGATGCTCTCCCCGGTGATCTTCTTCAACCTGGTGCTGGAGACCATCAACGGTTTCCAGGGTTTCACCGCCGCGTTTGTGCTCAGCAACGGCACCGGCGGGCCGGTCGACTCGACCCTGATGTACACGCTCAACCTCTACATCACCGGCTTCACCGACCTGGAGATGGGCTACGCCTCCGCGATGGCCTGGGTGTTCCTGATCGCCATCGCCATCATCACGGTGGTCTTCTTCAGCACCGGACGGTTCTGGGTGCACTACTCCGACGGGGAGGACCGCTGATGGTGGCCGGTACCGTCGCCCCGCCGGGGGCGACCCGCCCGCAACGCCCCCGCAGCCGCTCCTGGCTCCGGCTGGTCGTGCTGCTGGCCATCGTCGCGGTGGTGCTCTACCCGCTGTTCTGGATGATCGGCACCTCCGTCAAGTCGCAGGAGGAGATCGTCAACAACATCGGTCTGCTGCCCCGCGACTTCACCCCGGGCAACTACCTCGACGGGTGGACCAACTTCGACGTCAGCTTCGCCCGCTTCTTCCTCAACAGCGCCCTGGTCAGCCTGCTCACCGTGGTCGGCAACGCGGTGAGCTGCCTGCTGGCCGCGTACGCCTTCGCCCGGCTGAGGTTCCGGCTGCGCGGGCTGTGGTTCGCCGTCATGATCGGCACCCTGCTGCTGCCGGGGCACGTGCTGATCGTCCCGCAGTACATCCTCTTCCGCACCCTCGGCCTGGTCGGTGGGGAGTGGCCCTACCTGCCGCTGCTGATCCCGCAGTTCCTGGCCACGGAGGCGTTCTTCGTCTTCCTGATGGTGCAGTTCATGCGCGGCATCCCCCGCGAACTGGACGAGGCGGCCCGCATCGACGGCGCGAACGCGTTCGGCATCTTCCGGCACGTGATCCTGCCGCTGAGCCGGCCCGCCCTGGTGACCACCGCGATCTTCTCGTTCATCTGGACCTGGAACGACTTCTTCCGGCAACTGGTCTTCCTGTCCGACCTGAGCGACTACACCGTCCCGGTGGCGCTGACCCTGTTCATCGACTCGACCAGCCAGAGCGCGGTCGGTCCGATGTTCGCCATGGCGGTGCTGTCCCTGCTCCCGGTCTTCGGATTCTTCGTGGCCTTCCAGCGGATGCTCGTCGAGGGGATCAACACCAGTGGACTCAAGGGCTGACGCTCGCACCGGGCGACGCGAGCCCGGGCGGGACTGGCGGGACACCGTCAGCGACGCCGCCGACCTCGCGTTGCTGGGCATCCTGACCGTGCTGGCCGCAGCGCCGGTGCTGACCGCCGGTGCCGCGATCGGCACCGCCAGCGCGACCGTGCACGACTGGCTCACCACCGGCAGTTGGCCGCCCGCACGGCGTACGCTGTCGCGCTTCGGACGGGGACTGCTGCCGGGCGTACCGGCGGTCCTGGTCGGGCTGGCCGCCGCCGGGCTGCTCGTCGCGGACCTGGTCGCGGTGGCCACCGGCCGCGTCCCGGGCGGTACGGTGGCGCTGGTCGTCACCATCGCCGTCGCGGCGTCCCTGCTCGGCTACGCCGCCGCGATCGTGGTCGAGGTGGGGCGTGCCGGCGGCACCGGGTGGCGGTCGGCGGTCACCCGGGCCGCCCGCGCCTGCCTCGACCACCCCGCGAACTGGGCCGCGCTCGCCGGCACCGCGCTGGTCGTGGTCCTGCTGGGCGTGCTCGTCACCCCGGTGGCGGTGCCGATCCTCGCCGGGTACGCGCTGGCCGCCGTGCACGCGGTCGCCCGCCGTCGACACGTCACCCGCGTGGAGCTGTCGTGACCGACCCACAGCTTTCCGTCGACGGTACGCCGGTCGCCCGGTACGTGCTCGCCCCCGACCTGGACGCCCGGCACGGGCCCCGGCCGTACCTGCATCCGGTGCGCACCCTGGCCGGCACCCCGGTCACTGACGCGCTGCCCGCCGATCACGTGTGGCACCTGGGGGCCTCGCTGGCCGTGCAGGACGTGGCCGGCACCAACCTGTGGGGCGGGCGGACGCGTGCGCGGCACCGGGTACACCTGGCGCGCCGACCACGGCCGGATCGTGCACACCGGCTGGACGCACCGGGCCGCGGACCGGCTCGACCACCAGCTGCACTGGTGTGACCCTCCGGCCAGGTGCTGCTCACCGAGCGGCGCGCGCTGGCCGCTGCGGCGGTGCCCGGTCACCGGAACGCGTGGCGGCTCGACGTGACCAGCACCCTGACCGCGCCGGCCGACCGGGACGCGTGCTGGGCAGCCCGGCCACCAACGGCCGCCCCGGCGGGGCCGGCTACGGCGGGTTCTTCTGGCGGGCGGTTGCCGCCGAGCCACCCGAGGTGTTCACCGCTGCGCGCCATGGCGAGGAGGCGGTCAACGGGTGCGCCGATCCATGGGTGGCGATGACCGGGCGGGCGCCGGAGGGCGGGGCCTACACCCTGGTCTTCAGCGGTCTCGGGCCGGGCGACAGGTGGTTCGTGCGGACCACGATGTACCCCGGGGTCTGTGTGGCCTTCGCTTTCGAGGAGACCGCCACGATCCGCGCGAACACCAGCCGGCACGGTCACTACCGCGTCGTCGTCGCCGACGGCCAACTCGACCGCCACACCGCCGCCGCCCTCACCCGCTGACGCCATCGAAGGCACCACGATCTGTGGCGGTCCAGGTGGTCGACACGCCGCTCGCGGAACTCCCGCACCGCCACGGATTCCTGGCCGCAGCGCCACCGTCGGTCAACCGGCGCCCAGGCAGACGAACGCCGCCGCGGTGGCCCGGGCGGTGCCGTCGCCGGCGGCGACGAATGCCTGCTGGGCCTCGGCGAGGGCGTGCGCCGGTCGGGCGCCGGCCCGCATCCGCCGGTGCAGGTCCAGCATGAGCGCGGTGGTCGGGTCGGCCGGCACCGGTAGCACCGTGGCGATCAGGCACCGGGTGCCCAGGGCCAGCAGCACCGCGGCGAATCCCATCACCTCGTCGCCCGGGCGAATGCCGGTCAGCCCCGACTCGCAGGCGGAGAGCACCACGCAGCCGGGTGGACGGGCGACGCGTTCCCACTCGTACGCGAACAGCGGTCCCCCGGCGAGCTCCAGGGTGGAGAACTGTGGATTGTCCGCGCGGAACGTGCCGTGAGCCGCGATGTGCACCAACCCGGCACCGTCCAGTGCCCGGGTGAGCGCGTCGGCGGTGGCGTCCGCCCCGGTGAGCAGTTGGGCTCCCGGCAACACCCGGGCGAGCCGGCGGACCTCGGCCTGCCCGGCCGGTAGCCGCGGGCCGCTGGCCAGGACCGGTGGTCCGGTCGCCGCCTCGCGTCGATCCGCGCCGAGCCATACCGTGGCCGACGGGGCGACCGTGACGGCGCGACCGGCACAGGTCGGCAACTCGGCCCAGCCGACGGCATGCAGCTCACCGACCGGAACGACCACCAGGGGCCGGTCGGCCAGACGGCGTCGCACCGGATCGAAGAGCTGACGGTCGAGTGCCGCGGCGGCGTGTGCGGCACCGGCCTGCGCGGCGGCCGAGTCCCCGGTGGTGATCAGTCGGCGTAGCCCGAACCGGTGCCATCGGACCAGCTTCGCCGCCTCGGCGAGCGGGCCGAGGTCGTGCAGGCTGACCCGACCGTCGCGGACCAGCACCGCCCGGAGCCGATCGCCGTGCGCCACCAGTTCGACCAGCACGCGCGAGCCGAGCCGCTCGGCCAGGGCGTCCACGGTGGGCGGGGCGACCACCTCGCTCCCGCCGGGCATCCGCCGGGCAAGGTCGCGGATGCGGTGTTCGAGTCGGCCTGCCGGCCGCGCAGGGCACGTACCGGACGGTCGGCCAGCACCGCGTCCTCGAGCAGCCCGCTGACCATCCTCAGCTCGGCGAGCGTGGCGACCAGCTCGGGGTCATCGGGCGGGAGCGCCGAGCGCATGCGCAGCGTGTTGGCGCGCCACCGCTCCGACCAGGCGAGGACCCGGGCCGGTGCGCCGGCGCGGACGGCGACGTCCAGCCCTTCGGCCGCCAGTTCCTGCCCGTACGCCCCGCTGTGGGCCCGCAGTTCCGTGGCGCCGAGCGAGGTGCGGTGCCGGTCGAGCACGGCCAGTCCGCGCCGGAGGGCGCGGGCCGCGCCGGACTCGTCGCCGCTCAACCGGCGTGACAGTGCCAGGGCGTACCAACCCTGAGCCCGTCGGGGAGCGGTGCCCGGCCCCGCGCCCGGGCGGCCCGGCCGAACAGCTCCATGGCGCGGTCGGTGCGGCCCGTGGCAGCCGCCAGCAGACCGGCGTCGATGCGGGTGATCAGCGCGGGATCCGGCCAGCCGGTGGCGTCGAGCTGGTCGGCGGTCCGGACCATCGCGGTGAACAGGGCCGGCGAACGGGTTCCCTGGCGGAACTCGGCGCGTAGCTCGACGTGCCGGGCGAACGCGGCCCAGGTCCGGCGGCCCTGGCGCCGGAACTGGTGCGGGCGGCCGCCGCAGCTGCGGTCGCGGTGTCCAGGTCACCGGCGAGCAACGCGGCCCGGGCCTGGGCCAGCAGCGCCTCGGCGAGATCGGAGGCCATCCCACGGCGGCGTAGTTCCCGGATCGCCACGGCGGCGACCTGCACCGCCTCGTCGACCAGCGGCACTGACAGCAGCAGCTCGACGCGGTCCAGCAGCAACGCCGGCCGGGGCACGGCCAGTCGCCGGTACTCCTCGCCGACGTCGGCGAAGCAGCGCAGCGCGGCCGCGATGTCACCGCGCCGGCCGGCCGCGATCCCACCGTTCCAGCGGGCGTCGGCCGCCGCCAGGTCCAGGCCGAGTCCATGGAAGACGGCCGCCGCCCGGGAGAGGTCGTCCGCGCCACCGACGGTGCCCCGGTGGGCGTTGAGCAGACCCCGGTTGTTGCGGGCCCGTGCCTCCAGCAGCAGGTCACCGTCGCGTTGGGCGATGTCGATGGCGTGGCCGTAGTCGCGAACCGCTTCGTCGTATCGTCCGCGGTAGTGCAGTACCACCCCGCGCTGCATCCGGGCACGCCCGGCGTCCGCACCGGTCAGCTGGGGCAGCGCGTCGGTTACGGCCCGCAGCGCCGCCGCGGTACGGCCGGCGTTGGCCAGTACGTAACCGAGACTCATCTGCGCCAGCGCCCGGGTCCGGGCGGTGCCGGCGGTGCGTACCGCCCGTCGCAGGTGACGTAGCGCGCCGGGTAGATCGTTGAGTTCCCGCAGAGCCAGGCCGATCGCCCGGTCGGCGGTGGATCGTTCGTCGTCGTCGGCGGTGCTGGCGGCGAGCACCCGCTGGGCGATCGCGATCGCCTCACGCGGACAGCGCTGGACGGTGTCGAGCGCCGCCATGGCGGTCCCAGCACCGGCGTCGGTGCTGCCGGGCATGGACAAAGAGTTCCCCATTCATGACGGTGCGTCAATGTCGACCGCCCCGGCTCATCGCCCTCGCCGGCCTGGGCTGGCCATTCGATCAATTGACATCCGCCGATTACTTGGAAGAATCGGGGAGGTCCGGGGGACTTTCGCCGCGTCGACCACCGGTGGCGCGTGCCGCTGCCCGGACCGTTCTTGGAGGACCTCGTGCTTCCTGATCATCGCGTCGCGTCGCGTCCCGAACCCGGGCTGTCCCGACGGTGGCTCCTGGCGGCGTCCGCCCTGGCTACGACCGCGGTGTCGCTCGGCGCCGGACTGCGTCCGCCGCCAGCGCGCGGCGACCTCGACGACGACAAGGCCTACCAGCTCGCGTTTGCCGAAGCGCTCAACGCCGATCGCGAGGTGCGGCGGCACACCACGTCGGGCCGGGAGATCCTCTACCGACCCCGGCAACTGCTGACCGCGGACGCGGACACCTGGCGGGTCGCCGCCTGGCTGCGCAACGGCGGCCACGCGGTGACCGTCGCCGACCGTTTCGCCGGTGTCACCCGGCTGCTGTTCGCCGGGGAGACCGACATTCCCGGGGTGGTGACGAGGCTGCGCGATCCCCGGCAGTGGCCCGGCCAGCCGGTGCCCGCGGTCCAACCGCACCACGTGCTGCTCGGTCTGGGCAACATCATGGGCAATCCGGGCGGACCGCCCAGGACGGTCGCTGCCCTGCCGCCACCGGATTCGGCCCGGCTCGGCGAGGGGGCGGGGGTGACGGTCGGCATCTGCGACACCGGCATCTGGCGGCAGGCGGGCGACGTCCACCCGGAGTGGCTCGGCGGCGCGTACCTGCCGGAGTCCGACGACGAGGACCCGCTCTACGTCCACGGCGACGTGCTCGCCCCGCAGGGCGGTCACGGCACGTTCGTCGCCGGGGTGGTCCGGCAGGCCGCGCCGGGCGTGCGCGTCGACCCGGAGTCGGCGCTGGGCCCGACCGGCGTCGGTGACGAGGCGATGCTGGTGGCAGCGCTCGGTCGGCTCGCGCCGGAGGTGTCCGTGGTGAATCTCTCGCTGGGCGGTTTCACCCTCGACGACCAGCCGTCGCTGCCGCTGGCCAACGCCGTGGCCGGACTACCGTCGACGACCGCGGTGGTGGCGGCGGCCGGAAACGCCGGCATCAACCGACCTGTCTGGCCGGCCGCGCTGCACCGGGTCCTGTCGGTCGCGGCGGTCGCCGCGACCGACACCGGCCCGGTGCCGGCGACCTACAGCGGCTTCGGACCGTGGGTCGACGCCTGCGCCCTCGGCCAGCACGACAGCACGTTCGTCGACGGCCGGTTGCCGTTGCCGGGTCGGCCGACCCGGCGGTTCCGCGGGTTCGCCACCTGGGCCGGTACCTCGTTCGCGTCGGCGTACGTCGCGGGTCGGCTCGCCGCACTGATGACCACCGCCGGCCTGAGCGCCGAGGCGGCACGGCTGGCGTTGCTCGCGGCGCCGCGCTGGCATCCCGACTACGGTGTCCTCGTCGGATGAGCGCCCGGACGGGGATGTCGTGCTGACCGATCGCAGCGCCACCGACCTGGTGTCCGCCGCGACGCACGGGGATGAGTCGGCCTGGGCCGAGCTGGTGCGCCGGTACACCCCGCTGGTGTACTCGGTGATCCGGTCCCACGATCTGGGCGGCGCCGACGCGGCCGATGTCAATCAGACCGTCTGGTTGCGGCTGGTGGAACACCTGAATCAGGTACGCGAACCCGAGGCGCTGGCCGCCTGGCTGGCCGTGACGACCCGGCGCGAGTGCTACCGGATGTCCCGCCTCGGCCGGCGTACGCAGCCGGTGGACCCGTCCGACGGTGCGTTCGAGGCGTACCACGGGACCTGGGCGGACGTCGCGGCGCCGGACGAGGACCTGCTGCGAGCCGAGCGGCGCCAGGCGCTGCGGGAGAGCTTCGCCCAGCTTCCGCCGCGGTGCCAGGAGCTGCTTTCGTTGCTGACCGCCGATCCGCCGCTGACCTACCGGGAGGTCGCCGGTCGGCTGGGCCTGCCGGTCGGCAGCATCGGGCCGACCCAGGCCCGCTGCCTGCGCAGGCTGCGCGACTCCCCGGCCCTCGCGTCGTACCTTGAACCGGGCGGGACGACCGGACGGAAGTGGGGTGAACGCGATGGAGCCGTGGCCGCCGGTCGATGACGACCGGTTGAAGGCGGAGCTGGGCGCGGCGCTCTGGGACGCCGGGGGAGTTCCCGAGGAGTACGTCACGGCGGCGCGGGCGGCGTTCGCCTGGCGGACGGTGGACGCCGAACTGACCCTGGCCGAGCTGGTCTTCGACTCGGCAAGTGGTGCGGAGCCGGCCGGGCTGACCCGGTCGGCGGGTTCCGTGCGTACCCTTTCCTTCCGCGGTGGCCCCGTCGTCGTGGAGATCGAGGTGACCGACGCCGGGATCGTCGGGCAGCTCTCCCCGGCCGGCGGCGGTCGGGTCAGCGCCCGCACGACCAGCGGCACCTACGAGGAGGCCCCGGTCAACGAGGTGGGCCTCTTCTCCCTGGGTGCTCCGCCGCCCGGTCCGATCCAGCTCCGGGCCGACGCGGGCGGACACACGGTGGTCACCGACTGGGTCTGCCTGCGCTGACGGGGGCCGCGGGTCGTCCGGCCCGCGGCCCCCGCGAGGGCGTCGGGACTATCGCCTGCCGGTGCTGATCAGATACTGCACGCCACCGAGGTCGGCCCGCCTCTCGCCGTTGTTGTCCGGCCCGAACTGGGTCACGTTGAACGCGATCTCCCCGTCGGACTCGGCCTCGGCCGAGAAGAGCAGCGAGAACCGCAACCGCTCACCGGGGTTCAGCTCCAGGTTCCCCAGGAAGGCCCGGGTGGGCTCCACGATCTCCACCTGGGTCCGGCCGACCGGGCGTATCCCCGCGCCGACCGCGCCACCGGCCCGCCAGCGCTCGAAAAGTTCCGGACCGAGGTCGACGACGACCCGACCGCCGATGGCCCGCAGCGGCTCGGCGGCCGCGAAGGTCACCTCGTTCCTGGAGGGCACCCTCAGCGTGTTGCCGATGGCGAAGGGCCGCACGACCGGTCCTGCGCCCGGGTTCAGCAGGACCGAGTCGACGTTGCGCCACGCGATGTTGTTGTTGTGGCTGGCGTTGATGGGGATGCTCGGACCCTCGACGGTCATCGGGTCGGAGTCGGAAATCCAGCGGGCGATCAGGCAGAAGTGACCCGGCCCGGGCACTCCGGTCCACGGGATGGTGACGGTCGTGACGCCCGGGGCGGCGATGACGCTGCTGGCCCCGATCTCGGTCCAGTGGGTCGGCCAGGTCGCGCCGCCGCCGGGCGTGGTCCGGTAGACCCGGAGCACGCCGCTGCCGACGCCGGAGCCGTACGGGCCGGGATTGCGCAGCTTGACGAAGACGTAGTTGGTCACCCCGACGATCGGGTTCTGGCTGGTGGCGCACTCGACGGCGGTCGGGCAGACCTTGATGTCGGGGCTGATCCACAGCGGCTCGAGCAGGTGCGGCTCGACCCCGACATCGGCGGCGACATCCTTGATGTAGACGTCGGTGCGGGCCGTCGCGGCCGCCCGCTCCGACGCCGGGAAGGGTGCGGCTGCGGCTGCGGTGACCGCCAGCAGACTGGTCAGCGTCGCTCCCGCGAGGACCACCAGGGCGGCTCTGCGGACACGTCTTCCTGCACTGCTCATGGCAGGTCTCTCCCATCGACGGGGGCTGGGCCGACGCGGTTCGTTTCCGTACCGTGTCGGCGCGGTTTCGTCATTCAGGAGCGGGAAGACGGGCTGGAAATACCGTCGCCGGGGCACCGCGCTGTCAGATGGCGCGACGACCGGCAAAATGTCCCCGGATCGTGTGGCCCGCGACCTCGGTCAATCAGGCAGCGCCTGGCAGGAGGAGCGGACGACCAGTTCGGTGGGCAGCCGGATGTGGGTGTCCCGTTCGACGCCGGCGATCAGGTCGATGAGCAGGCGCAACGCCTCGGCGCCCATCCGCTGCAGCGGCTGCATTATCGTCGTCAGCGGCGGGTTGACCAGCGCCGATTCCGGGATGTTGTCGAAGCCGATCACGGAGAGGTCGTCGGGGACCGACAGGCCCAGGCTCCGGGCGACGTCGATCGTGGAGATCGCGGAGAGGTCGTTTCCGGCGAAGACGGCGGTCGGGCGGTCGGGCAACGAGAGCAGCTCGGCGGCGGGCTCGGCGGCGCTGTCGACCCGGAACCCGCCGACCCGGACCAGCCGCTCGTCCACCGTCACGCCCGCGTCGGCCATGGCCTGCCGGAAGCCCGCCTCGCGGAGCCGGGACGATTCGAGGTCGGCGCGTCCGCTGATGTGCCCGATGCGGCGGTGGCCGAGGGACAGCAGGTAGTTGGTCGCCAGGACGGCACCGGCGAAGTTGTCGGAGTCGACGGTCGGCAACCCCGACGGGCCGGTGTGCGGGTCCACAGCCACGACGTGGAAGCCCTGCTTGGTCTCCACCACGGTCGGTGTGACGATCACGGCGCCGTCGATGAGCGTGCCCGACAACCGGGCCAGCGAGCGGCGTTCCCAACCCACGGCCGTCCCGGCGCCGTCGCCGCCGGAGTACGCCAGCAGTTGGTAGCCGGTGCCGGCGACCTCCACGCTGGCGCCCTTGAGCAGTTCGGTCGAGAACGGCTCGAACTCGGCGACCAGGATGCCGAGCACGTTGGTGCGATGGCTGCGCAGGCTCTGCGCCCCCAGGCTCGCCTCGTAACCGAGTTGACGGATGACCTGCTGGACCCGTTCCACGGTCGCCTGTGCCACTCCGTAACGGCCGTTCACCACCTTGGAAACGGTCGCCACGGAGACGCCGGCCGTACGGGCCACGTCCGACATCTTGACACGCTGGGGAAACGCCACGCCGATGATGATAGAGGGCCGGCGGGCCGGTTACGTAGACGAGTCGAAAACGTTATCGACACCGATTGACACTGGATTACCTTGCTGAAAAACTCGCTCAGGCCGAGCACCCGACTGACTGGTCGAGGAGACATCGATGGCTATAAAGCGCCGTGCAACCACCTTTCTAGCGCTGTCCATGACAACCGCACTACTCGTCGCCGGCTGCGGCGGCGGTGGCGAGAGCGAGGCACCTGCCGAGAGCGAGCTGTACAAGAATCCGGTGACGCTTACCTGGTGGCACAACGCCTCCCAGGACGGACCCGGTAAAGAGTACTGGGCGAAGGTCGCCAAGGACTTCTCCGCGCTGCACCCGACGGTCACGATCGAGGTCGAGGGCATCGAGACCAACCAGCTCCAGCGCACCCGGCTCCCCGCCGCGCTGCTGAGCAACGACCCGCCGGACATCTTCCAGGCGTGGGGCGGTGGCGAGATCCGCGAGCAGGTCGAGGCCGACTACCTCAAGGACATCACCGACCAGGTGAAGGACGAGGTTGCCAACATCGGCAGCGCGGTCGAGATCTGGCAGGTGGACGGCAAGCAGTACGGTCTGCCGTACCGGATGGGCATCGAGGGCATCTGGTACAACAAGGAACTGTTCCAGCAGGCCGGCATCACCGCTCCGCCGGCCACCTTCGACGAGCTGAACGACGCGGTCACCAAGCTCAAGGCGATCAACGTCATCCCGATCGCGGTCGGTGCCGGTGACAAGTGGCCCGCCGCGCACTGGTGGTACAACTTCGCGCTGCGCGCCTGCTCGGTCGACACCCTGCGCAAGGCCAGCCTCGAGAACAACTTCGACGACCAGTGCTTCGTCAAGGCCGGCCAGGACCTGAAGGCCTTCATCGACACCAAGCCGTTCCAGCCCAACTTCATCGCCACGCCGGGTCAGAACGACCCGACCAGCGCCAACGGCCTGCTGGCCAACGGCAAGGCCGCGATGGAGCTGATGGGTGACTGGAACAAGGGCACCCTGGACACCGTCACCGAGGACCAGGAGGCGCTGAACAAGTTCATCGGCTGGTTCCCGGTTCCGGCCATCACCGGTTCCGCCGGTGACCCGAAGGCGGCCCTGGGTGGCGGCGACGGCTTCGCCTGCGCCAAGAACGCCCCGGCCGAGTGCGTCGAGTTCCTCAAGTACATCGTCAGCCCCGAGGTGCAGAAGGGCTACGCCGAGACCGGCACCGGCCTGCCCGTCGCCAAGGGTGCCGAGGACGGCGTGAAGGACCCGGCGCTGAAGTCCATCCTGGAGGCCACCACCAGCGCCACCTACGTGCAGCTCTGGCTGGACACGGCGTTCGGCAGCACCGTCGGCAACGCGATGAACGACGCGATCGTCGCCATCTTCGCCGGCAACGGCACCCCCGAGCAGGTTGTCGAGGCCATGAAGGCGGCCGCGCGCAAGTGACCTCGACCAACCCGACCCTGGACCTCGCCGGCGGCGCTTCCGCGCCGCCGGCGGGACCCCGGCCTGCCCGACGCTCGTCAGCTCGGGCCGCCGAGACCCGACGCAAGTGGTACGAGATCATCGGTCTCACGACACCAGCCGTCATCGTCTATGTGATGTTCGTGCTGGTCCCGATGGGCTTTGCCTTCTACTACAGCCTGTTCCGCTGGCGTGGTGTCGGACCACCCACCGACTACGTAGGCTTCGACAACTACGTCCTGGCGTTCCAGGACCCGATCTTCCTCGACGCGCTGCGCAACAACGCGATAATCGTGTTCGGGTCACTGCTGATCCAGGGGCCGATCGCCCTGGGCGTGGCCCTGCTGCTCAACCGCAACTTCCGCGGCCGTACGCTGTTCCGCCTGCTGGCGTTCGTGCCGTACGTGCTCGCCGAGGTCACCGTCGGCATCATGTGGAAGCTGCTGCTCTCCGACGCCGGCACGGTCAACGCCATGCTGGAGTCGCTGGGGCTGGGCAGCCTGGTGCAGGCGTGGCTCGCCGACCTCGACGTGGTCATCTGGACGATGCTGGCCGTACTCACCTGGAAGTACGTCGGTTTCGCCATCATCCTCCTGCTCGCCGGCCTGTCGAACGTGCCGCAGGAGCTGAACGAGGCCGCCGCCATCGACGGCGCGAGCTGGTGGCAGATCCAGCGTCACGTGACGCTGCCACTGCTGGGACCCACGATCCGGATCTGGATGTTCCTGTCCATGATCGGTTCGTTGCAGGTCTTCGACGTGATCTGGGTGACCTCCGTGCCTGCGGTGCGGTCGCTCGGCGCGTCGGCGACCATGGCGACGTACATGGTGGACAACGGGTTCTTCGCCCGGCTGTGGGGCTACGGCAACGCGGTGGCGGTCATCCTGTTCGCCATCTCGTTCGTCGCGGCGGTGCTGTTCCAGCGCTTCCTCCTGCGTCGTGACATCGAGGGCGCCATCACCAGAAGGGCAAACTGATCGTGGCCGCGAACGCCGTCCTGTCTCCGACCGCCAAGCGTCGCCCGATCTCGTGGGGGAACCCGCTCACGTACGCGCTGGCGCTCGCGGTCGCCGCAGTGTCGATCACTCCGGTGGTCTACGTGATCGTCGGCGGGTTCCGTACCACGCCGCAGATCGTCGCCGATCCGGCCGGCCTGCCCGACCCGTGGGTCTGGGACAACTACTCCCGGGTGCTGACCCAGAGCGACTTCTGGCGGCAGGTGTTCAACAGCGCCGTGGTGTCCCTGGGCACCACCATCGGCGTCGTGGTGCTGGGGGTCTGCGCCGCGTTCGTGCTGGCCCGCTACACCTTCCGTGGCCGTGAGGTGCTCTACACCTTCTTCACCCTGGGTCTGCTGTTCCCGGCCGGAGCGGCGATCCTGCCGCTCTACCTGATGCTGCGTGACCTCAATCTGATCAACTCGTACTACGCGGTGATCCTGCCGCAGGTCGCCTTCGCGTTGCCGCTGACGATCGTGATCCTGCGTCCGTTCCTCACCGCCATCCCCCGCGAGTTGGAGGACGCTGCCGCGATCGACGGCACCGGTCGGCTCGGTTTCCTCTGGCGCATTCTGCTGCCCCTGTCGCGGCCCGCGCTGGTCACCGTCGGTATTCTCGCCTTCGTCACCAGTTGGAACGCGTTCCTGCTGCCGCTGCTCGTGCTGGGTGACGCGAGCCTGCACACCCTGCCGTTGGGCGTGCAGAACTTCTCCAGCCAGTACACCTCCGACACGGCGGGAATTCTCGCCTTCACCTCGCTGGCAATGTTGCCGGCACTCATTTTCTTCACGTTCGCCGAGAAGCAGATCGTCGGTGGCCTCCAGGGCGCGGTCAAGGGCTGAGCGTCAGCGGCACCAACACAAAGGGGTAACACAGCATGACTGAGGTCCGCGAGGTCGTGGGCGGGCCGGCGCCGGTGCCGGCCCAGACAGGATCGGGCCACGGCCGGCCCGACCGGTACGGGTCCGATGGGGAGACGCGCGTACGTGAACTGCTCGGTCGGATGACGATCGAGGAGAAGGTCGCGCAGCTCGTCGGCTTCTGGGAGAAGGCCGAGGGCGAGGCCGTCGCGCCGCTGCAGGGCGAGTTCGGTGACATCGGCCGGCTCGAGGACTTCTCCCGGCACGGTCTCGGTCACCTCACCCGCGCCTACGGCACCCGGCCCGTCGAGGCCGTGTCGCGGGCGTCATGGCTGTGGAAGTTCCAGTCCGACCTGGTGACGGGGACCAGGCTCGGCATCCCCGCGATCGTGCACGAGGAGTGCCTGACCGGGCTGTCGGCGTGGAAGGCGGCCACCTTCCCCACCCCGCTGGCGTGGGGGGCCGCCTTCGACCCCGACCTGGTCACCGAGATGGCCGCGGCGATCGGGGCGTCGATGCGGGCGCTCGGCATCCACCAGGGGCTCTCCCCGGTGCTCGACGTGATCCGTGACCCCCGTTGGGGACGGGTCGACGAGTGCATCGCCGAGGATCCCTACCTGGTCGGCACGCTGGGCACCTCGTACGTGCGCGGGCTCCAGTCGCAGGGCGTGCACGCCACCCTCAAGCACTTCGTCGGCTACTCCGCCTCCCGCGCCGGGCGCAACTTCGCGCCGGTGCACGCCGGTCCGCGCGAGCTGGCCGACGTGCTGCTCGTACCGTTCGAGATGGCGATCCTCGACGGTGACGCCCGCTCGGTGATGCACTCCTACGCCGAGATCGACGGGGTACCCGTGGCCGCGGATCCGACGATGCTGACCGGGCTGCTGCGGGACCGGTGGGGCTTCGACGGCACGGTGGTGGCCGACTACTACGGTGTGGCGTTCCTGAACCTGCTGCACCAGGTCGCCGGTGACCACGCGGACGCCGCCGTGCAGGCGCTGACCGCCGGTGTCGACATCGAGCTGCCCACCGGCGACGCGTACCTGACCCTTGCGGAGTCGGTGCGTGCCGGCCGGATCGACGAGTCGGTGATCGACCAGGCGGTGCTGCGGGTGCTGCGGCAGAAGCTGGACCTCGGGCTGCTGGACGCCACCTTCACCGACGAGCCGGTCCAGGCGGTCGACCTCGACTCGCCCGAGCACCGGGCGATCGCCCGCCGCCTCGCCGAGAAGTCGATCGTCCTGATCGCCAACCAGGACGCGTTGCCGCTGCCGGCGGGCCGCCGGATCGCGGTGATCGGACCGAACGCGGACCGGCAGGGTGCCCTCTTCGGCTGCTACTCCTTCCTCAACCACGTGCTCGTGCAGCATCCCGACGTGGAGGCCGGCATCGAGGTGCCGAGCGTGCTCGACGCGCTGCGCGCCGAGTTCGGCCCGGAGCTCGTCACCTCGGCCCTCGGCTGCGCGGTGGACGACGACGACCGCTCCGGCTTCGAGGCGGCGGTCGCCGCGGCGTCCGCCGCGGATGTCGCCGTCCTTGTCGTCGGCGACCACGCGGGCCTGTTCGGGCGCGGCACCGTCGGCGAGGGATGCGACCGGGACGATCTGGAACTGCCCGGTGTGCAGCGGGATCTGGTCGAGGCGGTGCTGGCGACGGGCCGGCCCGTCGTCCTGGTGCTGCTGACCGGCCGACCGTACGCGATCGACTGGGCGCTGAGCCGCTGCGCGGCGGTGGTGCAGACGTTCTTCCCCGGTGAGGAGGGCGCCGGCGCGATCGCCGGTGTGCTCTCCGGACGGGTCAACCCGTCCGGCCGGCTGCCGGTCAGCCTGCCCCGGTCAGCGGGGGCGCAGCCGTACTCGTACCTGCATCCGACGCTCGGTGACGGCAACGAGGTGACGAACCTGCTGGCGACGCCGGCCGCACCGTTCGGCCATGGGCTGTCGTACACGACCTTCGGGTACACGGACCTGACGGTGCCGGCCACGGTGCCGACCGACGGGGCGCTGGCGGTGAGCGTGCGGGTCACCAACACCGGCGCGGTGGCCGGCGACGAGGTGGTACAGCTCTACGGCCGGGACCTGGTGGCGTCGGTGACCCGACCGGTGGCGCAGCTGCTCGGCTACCAGCGGGTCCACCTGGCGCCGGGTGAGTCGGTCACCGTCGCGTTCACGGTGCCCACCACCCGGTTGGCCTTCTCCGACCGGACGCTCACCCGCGTGGTGGAGCCCGGTGCCGTCGATCTCTGGGTCGGCACCAGCGCACGCCGCGACGTGGCGACGTCGACCACCCTGGTGGGCGACGTCGCACCGGTCACCAACGCCTCCGCCCGCTGGACGACCGCCGAGATCAGCTGAGTCCGTGACAGCCGACCACCGCCGCGATGGTGGTCGACCGCACGATCCAGGGCAGTTCCCGATGATCGGGAACTGCCCTGGTGCACATGCGCCGCGCGGCGACCGCACGACTCAGGCGGCACGCCTCCGGCGGCGGTTGGTCGGCTTCGCCCCGACCTTCGGTGCGGCCGGGCGGCCAGGCTCGTCGCCGTTTCCGTTCGGGACGGCCTTCGGCGTGTCGGCCCGCGCCCCCGGGCTGGTGGCACCGTCGACCGGCGGCGGATACCGGCGCAGCATCCAGGTCTGCTGGCCGAGCGAGAAGAGGTTCGTGGTCACCCAGTAGATGATCACGCCGATCGGGAAGATCAACCCGGAGACGAGCAGTGAGGCGGGGATGCCGTAGAGCATCAGCCGCTGCACCAGCCGCTGCGGCGCATCCGAGGCCCAGCCGCTGCGCAGGATCAGCTGGCGGCTGGACAGGTAGGTCGTGGCGACCAGCACGGCGGCCACGATCCGGACCGTGGCGCCGTCGGCACCGAGCAGGGCCAGATCCTGCCCTGTGGAGCCGAAGGTACCCGCGATCGGGGCGCCGAACAGCGTGGCCGACGAGGCGCTGTCGAACTGGGTGACCGACCAGCCGTACAAGGTCTTCAGCTGCTCCGGCATCGTCGGCTTGAGATGGCGCAACACGTGCAGCAGGCCGAGGAACACCGGGATCTGCACCACCATCGGCAGCAGACCCATGAGCGGATTTGCCTTCTCCACCCGGTAGAGCTCGACCAGCTCCCGTTGCAGAGTTTCCCGGTCGTCGCGGTGCCGGGCCCGGAGTTCGGCGATCCTCGGCTGCAACGCCTGCACCGCCCGCTGCGACCGGATCTGCCTGACGAAGACCGGGAACAGGATGACCCGGACGGTGAGCACCAGGAAGACGATGCCCAGCACCCAGGACCAGTCCGTACCCAGCGCGGACGCCTCGCCGAGCAGCCGCTGCCAGGCGCTGTGCCAGAACAGCAGGATCGCGGAGATGGCGTGATAGATCATGGACATGGAACACCCCTCGACGTGCGACTACGACTGATGTGAGCAGGAACGGTCACCAGCAGCGGTCGCCGACGAGCGGCAGAAATGGGTGAGGTGAGGCTAAGGCGACCGCGAGGGTCGCTGTGGTGGGCGCTCGGGGGCGGGCCCGGCCGGCAGCGTCCGGATCACGGTGGCGGGGCACGCCGGTACGACCCGAGCGCTCCCGCAGCATCCGACGGGTGATCCGCAGGTCGGGGTCGGCCACCAGTGCGGGGATCAGGGCAGCGGCGGCCAGCAGGGCGGTCAGCAGTGCTCCGGTCACCGCCGCCGTGCCGGAGAGCATGCTGGTGGCACCGACGTCGGCCAGTACGCCGACGAGGTGCCACAGCAGGCCGAGCCCGATCACGGGGCAACCATATCCGGTGGACGCCACCGGGGACGTCCGGTAATCGCCGGCCGCCGCGACGCGGCCGGTCGCGGCCCCCGCCTCAACCGTGCGGGTCCGGTTCGGCGCGCAGCGCGGCGCTGGCTCGCACCGCCTTGACGATCGCCGGGATCGCTCCGATCAGCAGCACCAGCGCCCAGACGATCGCGATGACCGCGAAGACCACGGCACCGACGGAGTCGAGGATGCTCACCAGGATCACCGGCACCAGACCGTGCAGGAACCCCAGCACCACCGTGCCGAGCAGGCTGGTCAGGATCAGCAGGACCAGGCCCTTGTTCTGCAGGAACTTCGGTTGGGCCAGGATCAGCAACCCGGCCCAGGCGAGCTTGAGCAGCAGCACCAGGCCGAGCATCGCCGCGGCCTCACCGACCGGGAAGAACCCCCACAGCGCCAGGTAGGCGAGCGTGCCGAACGGTGGCGCCAGGAACAACGACACCATGATCGTTAGCTCGACGAAGGCGAGCACCAGCGCCAGCAGGGCCACGAGGATCAGGACGATCGAGAAGATCAGGGTGGCGACGCCCTGGATCCGGCCGTGCAGCCGCTCCGGCAGCACCAGGCCCAGGCAGAACAGGCCGGTCGTCCAGAGCGCCGCCGCGTCGATGAGCGCCAGATAGCCCGTACCGCGGCCGGACGGCTCGCTGACCTGGCGTACGTCACCGACCTCGACACCGAGGTCGGCGGCGCTGCCGGCCAGTTCCGCGCCGGCGTCGCCGCCACCGAGCAGCAGCCCGGCGCCCACCTCCACGCCCACCGCCAGCACCAGCGCCAGCATCGCCAGCAGCAGGAACGGCTTGCGCAGCCCACCCATTTAGCCTCCTCGCCTCAGTCCCGCGCGATCGTGACGAGGCACCCGGCCGGACAACTCACCAGCACCGTGGTGGCCCGGTCGACGGCGACGCGGGCCACCGCGCCGCTGCCGTCGGCGGCGGGTTCCACCTCGTCGGTGACGGTGAACTCGGCGTCACCCGGGGCCGTCGCCCGCACGCTGAACGCCTGCGGACCGCGCAGGACCAGCGTGCGCAGTCCACCCGGGTCGGCGACGCGCAGTTCGCAGCGGCCGTCGACGACGAACTGCCCGGTGGCCGCCAGGCAGTCCGCGTCCACGCTGGCCGGATCGACGGTGCCGCGTCCGCCGCCGGCCCGGCCCAGCAGGTCGACGAGCGGATGCCGGGCCGTCGGGTCGCCCCGGTCGTCGCGGCCCGCACCCACCGCCACCGCGAACAGCACCACCAGCAGTACGCCGAGCGCCGCCAGCAGTGCCTTCTGCTGTCCGCTCATGTCGGCACTCCGCTTCGCTGCGTGCCGTCATGAGACACCGCCGCGCTGAGTTGATGATTCGCTCGCTGCCGCTCGCTCACCGCTGGTCCTCCGGCCCGACCTCGGTGAACCGCAACTGGTCGACGCCGGCGAAGTAGCGGTTCGTGCTCTGCGTCTTGCCGATCACGACCAGGGTGATCTCGTGCGTGCCGGGGCCGAGCCGTACCCGACCCACGTCGACCCAGTCGGTGACCCGCACCTTCGGACTGAAGCCGATGAACGGGTCGCCGACCTGCCGGCCGTCGATCAGGAAGACCGTGTTGGCGTAGTCGAACGAGGTGGTCAGCACGGCGGAGAACTGCCAGGTCGCCTCGGCCGGCAGCGCCACCGTGACGGTCAGCCGGTCGTTCACCGCACGACCGAGGAAGAACAGTTGGGCGTCCTGCGACCAGGTCACCTCGCAACAGTTCTGCTGCACCTGCACGGTGGCCCCGGAACCCGACGGCGACTCGACCCGCGCCCCGGTCGCCAGGGTCTCCGCCTCGACGGTCACCACCCGCGCCTGCGGTGGCGGCTCGTCTCCGCCGGCCACCAGGAACACCACCACCGCCGAGACGATCAGCACCAACGCCGCGGCCGCGGCGATCCAGGGCCAGGGCGTACGCTTCGGCGGCGCCACCGCGCGTACCTCGTAGGTGACCCGGCCACTGGAGCGGGAACTCTCCTCCGGTGCCGTGTTCGCCGAGTACGCGAACCCCGTCATGTCGTAGCGCCGGGGTGGGGTGCCCGCCGGCACGGCCAGGCGGACCAGGAACGACACCGAACCCTGGGCGGGTACCACCCGCTGTGGCTCGGTGACGGTGAACCACGGCCGTTGGCTGCCCTCGCCGGGTGCCACGTCGAACACCACGGTGTCCGGCGCGACGCCCGGGTTGGAGACGGTGAAGGTCAGCTCACCGGCGTTGCGGGCGTCCAGGGTGAACTGCTCGGCGGCGGCGACAACGGTCCATTCGGTGGTCATGACGGCTCCTCGGGAGCGGAAACGGAGGATGACGGTGCGACGACGGGTGACGGCACGCTGGCCCGCCCGACCGCCCGCTCGGCCGGGGCGTCGCCGACCGTGACCTCGGCGGTGACGGCGGCCGGCTTCTCCGCCGCCACGATCCGGTCGACCAGGGCCAGTTGGTCGGCGGCGGCCGGGGGCACCCGGACGACCAGGTGGAACGGCCGGTCGGCTGGCTCGTCGAGGACGAATCCGGTGACTCCGGTGGCCAACTCCAGGGCGGTACGCAGACCGTCCGGGGTGCCCCGCCAGGCGGCCAGCGCGGCACCGTGCGTCACCAGATCCCGAAGGCGGTTCAGCGGCAGCGGCAGCGGGACGTCCCGCCGGGGCGCGGTGACCAGGTGGTCCATCGCCACCCACCGGGCCAGGTACGCCACCATCGGCGCCGGTGCCCGGTACGGCGCGAAGAGCGCGTCGACCTCGGCCAGCACCGCCTCGTCCGGGGCGTGCAACGCCTCCATCACGTCCAGCAGCGCCCCCAGCACGCTGCCCGGCCCGGCCGCCCGCTGGTAGGCCGTGGGCAGCAGCCGCTCAATGCCCGCTCGTCGCATCCTGCCGCACCACCTCGATGTCGTGCTCGCCGGAGCAGAGCAGCCAGGTGTCCGGGACGGTCACCACGTCGGCGGTGGCCTGGTTGGCGCTGGCCGACCACTCTGTCGCGTCGCCGCTGCGGTGCACGCCGCGCTCCCCGCCGGCCAGCACCAGGCGGTCCGCCGGGCCGGTCGCGGCGACCGCGTCGACCGGCATGAACCGGGTCCGGTCGCGCAGCGGCAGCCCGCAGTTGACCGACACCGACATCCACTGCGGCTGCGCGGACAGCGTGTCCAGTCGCAGCACCCCGCCGCTCTGCGTCGCGGCCAGCGCGAGCGGACCGCTGAAGGCGAGATCCCGGCAGGTGCCGCCGAGCCAGCCCGCCGACAGCGCCTGCCACTTCACGTCGGATTCGAACAGCCGGGCACGGAAGCAGCCCTGGCCGGGTCGCTTCGGATCCGGTTCACCGGTACCGCTCCACAGCAGGGTGGCCGGTCCGTCGTACTGCACGGCGAGCACCCGGTTGTCGACGTTGGCCAGACCCACGTGGCTGAAGCTGCCGGGGCGGCCGGCGTTGCCGGACAGGTACACCCCGAAACCGGCCTGGGCGGCCACCGCCACCCCGGCCGCGCCGCGCTCGGAGACGAACGCCCGCACCGCGTAGAAGCCCCGGTCGGCGTCGGCGGGGTCGACCAGGATCTGCAACGGCACCGAACCGGGCAGCAGGGACACCTCGTACAGGCCGGTGTCGGTGGCGAGCAGCAGCGCACCCGCGCCGTCCCGGTCGATCCAGGCCAGGTCGCCGACCCGCGAGTCCAGGTCGGCCAGCAGCGACCAGGTCTCGCCCAGATCCGTGCTCAGGTGTACCCGGGAGCCGCCGTCGCTGCGGACGGTCGCCACCGCCACCGAACCGGCCCGCGGCACGATGCCCGGTCGCACCGGCGCGGGTGCCGGCACCACCCGCTGCACGGTCTCCCCGTCGTCGAAGCGTCCCGCCGGCTCCCAACCGGCCCCCGCGTTGGTGGAGCGGAACAGCACCGCCCCACTGCCGGCGTACCAGGTGCGCGGCTGGTACTGGTCGGCCGCGAGGGTACGCACGTGACTGTCCGGTGTCTCGTCGACCTCGAACCGCACCGACTCGACGTAGCGCACCCCCGGCTCGGCGTGCTCCAGCAGGCGGTACACGTTGGACGCCCGCAGCGGCTCGCCGAACGCCCAGCCGGTCGGGTTGAGCGTGCTCGGCAGCGGGCTGAGTGTCTGGTGCAGGCGGTCGTGGATGCGCCGGCGTACCGCCTCGACGTCCTCCTCCCGGCGGACCACCACCCGGGCCCGGATCGACACCGCCTTGTACCGCGCCCAGCTGGCCCGGCAGGCGGTCCCCAGCGAACGGCGGCGCTCCAGGTCCGCCTCGACCCGCAACCGGACCTCCTCGACCTCGTGTTCCCGCAGCACCGCCACCGGCAGTTGGCCACCGGGCCGCGCGCCGTCCGGCACGTGCGGCACCAGCACCACCTCCACCTCGCCGGGGCGGGCGAAGCTGTAGACGGCGGCCCGGGTGAAGGCACGGGCGCGGCTCACGCCACCGGCGGCGGTGGCGAGCACCTCGAAGTCCCGGGCGGTCACCGCGCGCTGCTGGGCGAAGAAGGCGTACGGCCCGCGCAGCAGCACCGACTCCATGGCCTCCATTTCCCGGCCACCGGCCGCCGGCAGTGGGTTGACCACCTTCACCCCCGGCAGCGGATCACGCAGGCCGGTCAGGGTGCCGGCGGCCACGTTCCCGGCCGGTCCGCCGCCCGCGCGGTACCACAACCGGACCTGCCGGCCCGCCGGTGGCACCGCCGCGACCGCGCCATCGCCGGAGTGCGCCGTCCCGTCGTCGGTGACCCGCAGGTCCAGCGCCGGTGCGAAGGTCACCGTGCCGGAGCACCGGTCCACCAGGTACGCCTTGTCCTGCGGGCCGAGCCCGGCGAAGCTGTCCACCGCGCGCCAGATCTCGAAGGTGCGCCCGTCGTGCTCCCGAGCCGCGGCACCCAGCTCCACCGAACCGGTCGGCACCTCGACCCCGAGCAGCAGGTCCAGCGGTTCGGCGGTACGCGCCAGCGGCGCCGCCCGGCGCGCAGCACCTGCCCCGGCTGCCCGGTGCCGACACCGAGCAGTTCCGCCTCCACCGGCTCGCAGTGGTGCATCCGGACGGTCACCTCGCGCTGCCCTGCGGCGAGCAGTGCCGGTTCGCAGGTGACGAAGACCACCGGCCGTGGGTCGGCCCCCGGGCGGCGGCCACCCGGGTGCCGGCGGGGATCCGCAGCGGGGCCTCGTCACCGCCGGTGCGGGTGAACCGGACGTCCGCCCAGGCCGCCGCGGGCGGGTGTCGGCTCACCCCGAGCAGGTTGAGGAAGGCGACGTACGCCTTCTCCGGCAACTGGTTCAGCCGGTAGATCATCACTTCGGTGAGGTGCGCGAACGCCTCCAGCAGCGCGACACCGGGGTCGTGTGCGGACAGGTCGGTCCACCCGGGGCAGGACTGCCGGATCCGGTCCCGGGCCTCGGTGACCAGGTCGAGGAAGCTCCGGTCGTCCAGGTGCGGCACGGGCAGCGTCATCGTGGCTCCTCGGTGTCCGGGCCGGTGCTCGGCCCGACGGGCGGGTCGTCGTCGGCGGGCAGCAGGTCGACCGAGAAGACCAGCTGACCGGGGGTGAGGCTGGCCCGGATCCGGTAGTCCAGCCGGATCACCAGCCGCCACGGGTCGTCGGAATCCGGTCCGGCGTCGACGTCGAGCACGTCGATGCGGTGCTCCCAGCGCGCGATGGCCGCGCGGACGTAGTGGATGGCCAGCCCGGCGGTGGTGTCGTCGTTCGGCGCGAAGACCAGCCGGTGCAGGCGGGAGCCGTACCCGGGTCGCATCAGCCGCTCGCCCGGCGTGGTCGACAACAGCAGGAACAGTGCCTGGCGTACCGTCTCGTCGCCGTCGGTCATCGCCAGGCCGCCGGCCGCGGTCAATCCGAGCCCACCGCCCTGACCCGGGTCGAAGCCGGCACCGACGAACCGGATCGCCCTCACGTGTCGGCCCCCACGAAACGCTGCCGGGGATCGCGCACCCGGTAGGTGAACTGGCCGGGCGGACTGCCGTTGGTGAACCCGGACAGGTGCGACAGCACGACCCGTCGGCCGCCGACGCGCACCCAGTCGCTGTAGCCGGCCCGCACCGCCTCGGTGCCGGTGCACGGCTTGACCGTGGCGCCGTAGTTCGGACAGGCGACGATCTCCCGTCCCTTCGGGTCGTCGGCCACCAGCACCGGTACGCCGGCCACCGTGACCCAGCCCTGGGACGCCCGGTTGCGGACCCGGCCGTCGTGGCTGCACCTGATCACCGAGTCGCGGTGGATCCAACGCATCAGCTGCCTCCTTCGTGGTGGGCACGGGCGAGCGCCCGGGCCTGCTCGGCGGCGGTCTGCGGGTCCTCGACGGCCTCGGCGTGCAGGAAGTCGACGCTGCGGGCCCGGACGACCATCGCCCGACCCGGCGCGGACAGCACCAGATCCGTCGCGGCGTGCAGGGTGGCCAGCTCCGGGGTCAGTTCCAGCCAACTGCCGGCGTCGGTGCTCAGCCGCAGGCTGCGCGTCACGTCGTCGACCACCACCTGCTGACCACCGGCGGTACGCAGCGACCAACGCCGGGCCCGCCCGTCGTCGACCCCGGTGTCGTACGGCTCGACGGTGCCGAACAGCGAGCCGAGCACCACGCCGGAGGTCGGCTCACCACCGGGCAGCGCCACCAGCACGCTGTCCTGCGGATCGGGCAACGCGACAAGCCCCTTGCCCCGGCCGGCTCCCGGGCACAGCACCGCCAGCCAGCCGGCGTCCGCCCCGCCGTACGCGGGCAGTTCCACCCGCACGCGGCCCAGACCGTCCGGGTCGGACACGTCGGTGACGGTGCCGAGGGTGACCACCGCTGGTGCCGGCGACCCGGAACGTGGCGCCTGCGGCGGCATGGTCGAGAAGCGACTCAGGTGACCGTTCGCGTCGACGGTGTGCACCACCTCCGTCACCACGTACGTGCCGGCCACCGGCTCGGCCACCCCGGTCAGCCGGATCCGCCGGCCGGGCCGCAGCGCGGGCGTGCCCTCGGCGGTCCCGTCGGCGGTGACCAGGGCGGCGGCCCGGGTGTCGAGCCGAGCCTGGGCCAGTGCGGCGATCTCGTCGTCGCTACGCCCCGGCTGGTCCAGGGCGGTACGTGGGCCGTCCGCGCCGACCTCGGCCGGATCGGGATCCGTCGGGGTGCGGCGCCCGCAACGAGGGGTGTCCACCCGCTGGACGATGGGTTCGGCGCGCTGCGGGTGCCAGCCCAGCACCGCGCTCTCCCCGGCGGCGCTGTCGGCGTTCACCGACAACCGCAGGCCGTGCACGTCGCGGCCCAGTTGCAGGGCGATCGGTTCGCCGTAGCCGTCCAGGGTGACCAGTCGCAGCACGTCGCCGTCGAGGATCAGGTGCAGCCCGGCCCGGCCGGTCACCTCGACGAGCAGGTCCAGGTCGTTGGGCCGGTGGTGGGGCAGCCGGTCGAGGTGCGGGCCGTCGACCTCCGCCTCGACGCGCAACCCCAGGTCGGCACAGAGTTCCGCGGCCAGTTCGGCGGCGGTGACCGACTCGAAGACCCGGATCCGTTGTCGCTTGCGCAGCCGGTGCAGCAGGTCGTACCCGCGAACCCGCAGGACGGCCGTACCGTCGGCGGCGTACTCGACCTCGACGGCGGTGACCTCCCCGGTGAACAGCGCCTCCGGGTGCCCGTCGAGCCGGACGTCCAGGCTCGCGCCGATCCGCACCGGTCCGGTCAGCGCGGCGGTGCCGGGCCCGGTGCGCAGCGTGGCCTCGCACTGGGTGGGCAGGTTCAGGCGGGCGGCGACTCGCACCGAGGTGACCTGGCCGGTCACCGCGTCGGGCAGCGGTCTGCCGCCGAGCAGCACGGTCAGCGCCCGGGGCGCGGCGGCGGTCACGATCCGCTCCCCGAAGTGCGTCGGCGGCGCTCGCTCCCGACGGCGCGGTGCCCGGTAGCGGCGGTACGGCGAGCGCGGTGCCGGCGGGCACGGCCAGCGGGTCGGTGATCCGGTTGTGCTCGGCCAGCAGCCGCCACCGCAGCGGAGAGCCCAGCGCGTCGTGGGCGAGCAGGTCGAAGCGTACGCCCGAGGTGTCGGCGGCGGTGCCGTCGCCGGCGGCAACCACGGCCGTACCCGGGGCGACGGTGGGGGTCTGCGCGGCGGACAGCTCCTCGGCGAAACCCTCCTCGGCGCGGCGGGCGTCCTCGGCCACCCGGACCAGCTTGAGCCGCAGCCACGAGCGACGCGGGGAGCCGGTGGCGGTGAACGCGTCGAAGCGCTCCGCCACCGCGACGATCACACCGGGCACGTTCCAGGTCTTGCCCCAGACCATCCGCACCAGCGGGGGCCGCAGCCAGCCGTGTTCCACCGCCGAGTTCTCGGCCAGCATCCAGAGTGGTCGGGTGAGCGCCCGCACGTCGGTGGGGCGGACCTGCCCCTCGGCGAAGTCGATGTCGAAGAGCAGGTCCAGCACGAGTTCGGTGCGGCCGCCGCCGGTGAAGAGCAGTGGGTCGTCGGCCAGCCCGACGCCGGTGAGCTGACCGTCGGCGCCACCCCGCTGACGCACCCCGGCGAGGCGGGTCACCTGCACCGTCTCGGGGTTGAGCAGGCAGTCGATCCGTTCGCCGCTGTCGATGAGGAAGGCCACCCGTTGCATCAGCCACCCGCCTGTTCCCCGTCGAGCCGCCGCATCCGATGCCCGTCGCCGCCGACCGGCTCGGAAATTGTCCACAGTGCCCGGTCGTCGGGCAGGACCGGCCACGGGTCGGGCCCGGTACGCCCACCGCGCGGCGGCGGTGCCGACTCCAGTTCCGGCCAGCGCAGGTCCGCGCCCACGGGCCAGCGTCCGTCGCCGGTGGGAAGCCCACTGCCGGGCCAGCGTCCATCACCGGTGACAGGCCTGTTGGGGCTGTCGCCGGGTCGGATCCGGTGTCCCGCCCAGCCGTCCCCGCCCGGCAGGCCGATGTCGGTTGTCCGCTGATGTTCGGCCACCAACCGGAGCATCGCGCGGTGCTCCGGTACGGCTCCGGTCGGGCGCGGCTCCGCAGCTGTCGGCGACGGCCCGGCGTGCCACCGGTCCCGCCCGGCGGAATGCGTGCCGGCCACGGCTGGCTGGCCCGCTGGTTCGGCGGGCCAGCCAGCTGCCCGACGTGCCGGCTCGCGGGGCCGGTGTGCGGGGCCGGACCGGTGAGCCGGGGTGCCGGGGCGTGCGGAAGCGCGGGCCCGGTCGTGGCCGGAGCTGCTCCGGGCCGCTGCGGAACGATGCGGAACCGGGCCCTGGTCGTGGCCCGGTCCGTCCCCGTCGATCTCCACGCCGGCTCGGCCGGCCTCGATCCGGCGCGGGCGCCGCAGCCCCGTCATGGGTATCCGTCACGGCTGTCGCCGCCTCCTGCGCTTCCCGGCCCCTGGTCGCGCGGCGCCACCGCTGGCGAGCGTCGCCCAGCCCACCCGGATCGTCCGGCCCACCCGGACCGACTGGCTCGCCCGGACCGCCGGGTCCGGGGGTCTCCGGACCGAGCGGGGATGTTCCCCTGTGGTCCCTTTGCTCTGCTTCAATCGGCGCACCGGTCGATGTCCGGATACCGGACGTCGGGTGATGCGTGGGGTGAAGCAGAGCAAAGGACATGGGGGAGTGGGTGGCGGGTGCCGGCCCGGAGGCCGGGCGGTGATCGGCCGACCACGGGTTCGCGTCGGCGGCCATTGCGGGATCGGCCGTCGCGCCGGGTCGGTGAACGTACCGCCCGGCTGGGTCGACCGACGTGACGGGTGGATGCTCCGGACCGTCCGCGCGTATCTCGCCCGACGGGCCGGCTGGATCCGCGTCCGGTCGGCCGACACCGTCCGGCCTGTGGCGGGCAGACCCCTGGTGGTACGCGCGGTCCGGCGCGGACACGACGTCTGCCGGCGGGGCGAGGGCCAGGTCCCGCAGCAGACCGGGGGCGTGGTGGTGACCACCCGCAGCCAGTGCTCGGGCGGCTGCCCCGGTCGCCGAGGCCGATCATCGGGCCCGGTGGTGACGGATGCGACGGTCCGACCGACGGTGCCTGACCGGCCGGACGAGCCGACCGGTGGCACCGGGGCGGTGGCGTCGACCGCACCGGCGAGACGGTCCACCGCGGCCGCCGCGGCTCGGAGGCGATCGGCCAGCCAGTTACGCGGGCGTCGGCGCGGCACCACCGGCCTCCAGTTCCAGGCTCTCGTAGCGCAGCGTCAGTGCCGCGATGGCGATCTCCTGCCCGAGCGTGTTCAGGTGGGCGCCACGCCAGTTGGTCGGCCACGCGTTGATCAGGTTCCAGCGCAGCACCTCCGCCGTGCCGGCGGCGTCGAGCAGCACCACCGAGACGTTGCGGCGGCTGACCGTACCTCGGGCGACCGCGTGCACCCAGTCCCACAGCTCCCGCGACGCGGTGAGGCCGAAGTGCAGGGTGACCGGCCCGTACTCCACCTGGCCCGGGACCATCCGGATCCGGTCGTTGCCCTGCTCCCGGTACGGCACCGCCGGAATGTTCACCTCCAGGCCGCTGACCTCGGTGAAGTGGCCGTTCGTCACCCCGTTCACCAGCAGCTTGAAGTTGTACGCCCGGTACGGGTCGACCGGGGTGCCCGGCTGTGGGGTGGCCGTGGTCGGCATGTCAGCCTCCAATCGTCTCGGTCTCGGTGCCGCCGGCCCACTGGCTCAGCTTGAACACCACGAACTCGGCGGGCTTGACCACGGCGATGCCGATGTGGGCGACCACCATCCCCGCGTCCCGGACGTCGGCCGGGTTGGTCTCCTCGTCGCACTTGACGAAGAACGCCTCCTCCGGCGTGCGTCCCAACAGCGCACCGTCGCGCCACACCCGGGTGAGGAAGGCACCGATGTCCCGCCGGATGGACCGCCACAGCGTGTAGTCGTTCGGCTCGAACACCATCCACCGGGTGCCGTTGGCGATGGCCTGCTCGATGGCGATGGAGAGGCGCCGGACGTTGAGGTAACGCCACTCGCTGGCCTCGGCGGCGAGGGTACGGGCGCCCCAGACCCGGATGCCCTCCCCGGGGAAGTAACGGATGACGTTGACGCCGCGGGGGTTGAGCACGTCGTGCTCGGCCCGGGTGACCAGGTGGCCCAGATCCACCGCGCCGCGTACCGGCTCGTTGGCGGGCGCCTTGTGCACGCCGCGCAGGGCGTCGGTACGGGCCCAGATGCCCGCCACGTGCCCGCTCGGCGGGGTGAGCACCAACTCGCCGCTGAGCGGGTCACGGACCCGCAGCCACGGGTAGTAGAGGGCGCCGAAGTCGGACTGCCGGGGTCGGTGCGCCACCGGACCACTCCCGCCGCCTCCGCCGCCGGAACCGGCGGGGGTGTCCGGCTCGGTGGTGTCGGCCGGTTTCGCCGAGCGGCCCGAACCGGGCGTGGCGACCCGGGTGAGGGCGGAGATGTCGTCGATGTCGGGCGCCGGGTCGCAGATGGCGACCATGGTGCGGGTGCGCTCGGCCATGCTCAGCAGCGCCTCGTGGGAGACCGGGTCGTGGAAGCCGGGCGCGGCCAGGATGGAGATCTCGTCGACCGCTTCCAGCAGGTCCAGACCGGCACGCTTGCGGCCGGTGCCGGAGACCGCGCCGCCCTCACCGACGTTGACCACCCAGCAGCGGGTGCCACCGTTGTCCAGGAAACCGAAGACGGCCCGGGCCAGCGGTGTGCTCTCCAACTGGTCACCGTCGGCGTACAGGCGGAGGAAGTCGGTCCAGTTGTTCACCGCGAGGGCCGCACCGAGATGGGCGGTGCGGTCCGGCGCGACGCCGACGAAGGCCGCAGTGCTGGTGCCGACCGGTCCGATCGGCCGGGCACCGCTGGGCACCTCCTCGACGTAGATGCCGGGCGAGAAGTAGGTGGGCATCGGTTCCTCCCGTGCGGGTCGGGTCGGCGGATCAGGGTGTCGGTGGCGCGCAGACGATGACGATGTCGGGTTCGGCCGGGTCGATCTCGGCGGTGAGCACCTGCCCTCGACCGGTGAGCCGGAGTCGGACCGGTGCCGGCCGGTCCGGGTCGTGGGGGACGCCGACGAGCCGGAAACGTCCGGCCGAGTCGGTCCGTGTCGCGTACGGCTGGCCGACGACCTCGACCCGCATGGACGCGAGGGGCTGCTCGGCCGGACCGACGACGCGTCCGTCGAGGGACACCATCTCCAGCTGCCGCAGCCGCAGCGGTCGTAGCACCGGTGCGGCCGGCCGGGTCGGGTGGGTGACCTGCACCGGCACGTCGATGAGCACCGCCGGCCGGGGCGGCGCGCCGAAGGCCGCCCACAGCGCCGGGTCGCCGGCCTCCAGCACCAGCGTGCGACCGTCCGCCGCGGTGGCCGCGACGAGCACCCGGTCCAGTGCCGCCAGGGACTCCGGGCCACCGGCGGCCAGCAGGTAGCGCACCGTGAACCGGTACGGTTCTGGTCCACTGCCGGTGCCCCGGGTCTGCCGGGCCGGCCGGATCTCCAGCGGCCACAGGGTCAACCGGCCCGGGTCGGCATCGGGCCGTGGCGGGCCGACCGGGACGGTGTCTCCCACCGTCCCGGCCAACCACGCCGTCACCTCGGCGGTGGCCGTGCGGATCGGACCGTCGTCGGTCATCGCGGCGGCGTCCCCTGGATCCGGTACGCGATGGCCTCGTTCCACACGTGCGGGTAGACGCCGATCTCGAAGTACCGGGTGAAGCGGTTGATCGGTGCGCCCGTGTGGTCGTGGTAGAGCAGCCAGATCGGCGCGATGGTGAACAGCACGTAGTTGGCCACGACCAGCGGGATGTACAGCGGACCGAGCAGCCGGGCCTGGAAGATGTGCACGTCCTCGTGGCGCTGGATACCGGGACCGGAGCCGGCGCAGACCGTGCCGAGCGTGGTGGCGTAGCGGGGAGAGACCCCTTCGACCACGTTCACCCGGCAGCTGTGCCGGGAGGTGACCCGGTCCAGCGAGTGCCCGAACACCAGGTGCAGAGCCAGATAGATCGCGCCGACGAGGGTGTTCAGCAGGCTCCAGGTGTGATCCACGATGAAGAGGAACACCCCGCGCGGGCTGGCCGCGTAGACCTCGGCCGCGGCGACGGCCCAGCCGAAGACCGTGCCGACGAGCAGCCCGATGCCCGCGCCGATGAGCAGCCCGACGCCGCCGCCGAGGAGTTGGCCGAGTACGGCGCCGGTGGCGACGTGGACGACGGCGCTGAGGATTCCGAAGACCATCTCCGGCTCCCCTCAGGCCCAGGAGCGGATGAACCGCGGCTCGTTGCCCTGCGCCAGCTGGATCGGCGTGGCCTGCCGGTTGCCCGGCGGCAGCTGGTTGATGCCCAGCGCGGCGGAGAAGATGACCAGGCCGTTGAAGAACGCGATGATCCATTTCTCGGCGCCCGCGTCGGTGGCGAAGGCGGCGGTGAGGTACGACAGCGCGAGCGCGATGCCCAGCGCGATCCACTTGCGGGCCTTGTCGGCGCTGGGGCCGATGAGTCCGCCGATGACGTTCGTGGTGAGCAGCGTCGCGGCGCTGGCACCGGTGAGGCTGCCCAGGGCCGCCCAGGTGAAGAGATCGTTCATCGCCGATCCCCCTTCGGAGTTGCGTACTGCCGGGTGGGGTGTGGGTGAGCCGCCGTGCTCGACGGCGGCGGCCGGCCGGTCGTCAGCCGGCGTCCGGCGGGCCCGGATTCGTGG
>NZ_SAIY01000015.1 GCF_010560025.1 Verrucosispora sioxanthis | reverse complement strand
GTCCACCCGGGACAGCCAGCGCCCGTCGGTGGTGCGCAGCCCGCCGGTGGCCCCTTCGCGCCCCAACCGGTGTACCTCGGTGCCGAGGCCGAGGGCGTCCAGCCCGCGTACCGCGTTCGCCATCAGGGTGATTCCCGCGCCGACCTCACGCGGCTGCGGGGCCTGCTCCAGCACGGTGACCCGCCAGCCCCGTCGATGCAGGGCGAGCGCGGCGGCCAGTCCGCCGATGCCCGCACCGGCCACGACCGCATGTCTCTCCGTCACGGCGACCACCCTTCTACGACGGTGGAGCTCAGGCGCTGCCGCGTACCACAAGAGCCGACGGGAAGACCGTCGTCTCCGGTGCCGTGCGTTGTTCCAGCACCATCGTCGCGGCCGCGGTGATGATCTGCCGTACCGGGTGACTGGCCGTGGTGAGCGCCACCGTGGCGGCCAGCGGAATGTCGTCGAACCCGGTCACCGCGACATCGTCGGGCACCCGGATGCCGTCGGCGCGCAGCCGGCCGATCACCCCGAGCGCGGTCGCGTCGCTGATCCCGACGATCGCGTCGGTGTCCGGCCAGCGTCGCAGCACCTCCCGGGCGGCGGCGTACCCCCGGTTCGCGCTGAAGTCGCCGACCACCTCCCGGGCCGGCAGGCCGGCCTCGTGCACCAGCGCCCGGTACGCCCGCACCGAGCGGTTCGCGCAGGCCAGCCAGCGAGGGCCGGTGACCATGGCGATCCGCCGCCGGCCGGTGTCGTACAGATGGCGGACGATCGCCGTGGTGCCGCCGCCGTTGTCGATGTCCACCGACGGCACGGTGGCCGAACCGATCCCGATCGACACGGCCCGGCCGGCCAGCCGGCGCGGCACCAGGTCCAGCAGCGCCGGTGTCGTGTTGAGCAGGACCAGGCCGGCCACGCCCCGGTCGTCGGTCAACCGGGTCAGCCGCTCCGGTTCTGCCAGCGGCACCCACTGCACGGCGACGCCCAGACCGTGCGGCGTGCAGGCTCGGGCCACCGCGGCGACGGCCTGGTCGACGTAGGGGTCGTCGAGGACGGTCGGGTCGGTGCCCGCCACCGCGATCAGCAGCCGTACGCCGGAACCGTGCACCAGGGCCCGCGCCGCCGGGTTCGGCACGTAGCCGAGCAGGTCCACGGCGGTGCGTACCCGCTCGCGGGCGGTCGGTGACGCGAATCCGTTCCCGCCGAGGACCCGGGACGCCGTCGAACGGGACACCCCGGCGGCCCGGGCCACGTCGTCCAGGGTCGCCGGGCGGCGCGCTGCCGTCGTCATGAGCGTTCTCCCCGTTGTTGCTCGCGCCCACCCGGGCGCCCACCAGCATCATGCCGTGCCCGACGGCTGCTGGTAAGGACCGGAGGCGGATTGTGGTGGTAGCGCTTCCAGGTGTGTGATCGTCGTACTGTCCGAGGAGAGGACCGGAAACGTACGTGGACCCCGCCGTCACCACCCCCGCCACCCCACCGACCAACCCTGGCCCGTCGGGCGCCGTGCTGGCCGCCCGTAACGGGGTGGCCGTCGTGTTCGCGCTCAACGGACTGGCCGTCGCCACCTGGTTCGCCCGGGTGCCGGCGATCCGTGACGGCCTCGGCCTCAGCCCGGGGCGGCTCGGTCTGCTGCTGCTCGCCCTGTCCCTCGGGGCGATCCTCGCCATGCCCACCGCCGGCCTGGTCGCCCAGCGCCTCGGCGCGGCCCGGGCCGTGGCGGCGTCCACCCTGCTCGTCGCGCTCGGGCTGACCATCGCCGGATTCTCCGCCGGGGTGGCCGTGTCGCTACCCGGAGTCGCGGTGGGCCTGTTCGCGCTCGGCTACGGCTCGGGCAGCTGCGACGTCGCGATGAACATCGAGGGCGCGGCGGTCGAACGGCGACTCGGCTGGACGGTGATGCCACGCTTCCACGCCGCCTGGAGCCTCGGCTCGGTGGCCGGCGCGGGCCTCGGGGCGGGGCCGCCCGCCTGAGCGTCCCGGTCGCCGTGCACCTCGTGTGCTGGCCGCCCCTCGTGCTCGGCGGCACGCTGCTCGGGGCCCGCGCGTTTCTGCCGGTCGAGCCGGACACGGCCGGCGCCTCGACCGGGCGTCGTCGGCTGCTGGCCGCCTGGCGGAGCCACGCACCCTGCTCATCGGCCTGCTGGTGCTGGCGGCGGCGTTCGCCGAGGGCAGTGCCAACGACTGGCTCGCGGTGGCGTTCGTCGACGGCTACGGCTTCAGCGAGGCGGCCGGCGCGGCGGTCTTCGGCGTCTTCGTGGTCGGCATGACGCTGGGCCGCACCGTCGGCACGGTCGCGCTGGACCGCTGGGGGCGGGGGCCGGTGCTGACCACCACCATCCTGCTCGCCATCGTCGGCGCCGGCCTGGCGGTGCTCGCCGGCTCCGGTCCGGTCGCCGTGGTCGGCGTCGCGCTGTGGGGGATCGGTGCCTCGCTCGGCTTCCCGGTGGGGATGAGCGCCGCCGCCGACGAGGAGGAGCACGCGCACGTACGCGTCAGCGTGGTCGCGGTGATCGGTTACACGGCGTTCCTGGCCGGCCACCGCTGCTGGGCCTGCTCGGTGACCAGGTGGGCACGCTGCGGGCGCTGCTCGTCGTACCGCTGCTGCTGCTGCCGACGCTGCTGCTGGTCCCCGCGGCCCGCCCGCCCGTCGCCGGCGGCACGGGGGCGCCGGCGCGGGCGGGCGCTCGGCGAGCCGACCGGGTAGCGGGACGTCGCCCGACAGGCCGTCGGGCGGTACCACGTGCCGGGGATTCTCACCGGGCTCACAGGGATCTGCCAGGTGACGGTGCTGCACTGGGAGTCACGCCGAGGAGAGGAGCCGGGCATGGGCTGGTTCAGCCGGCGGTCACGAGCCGCGCAGGGCACCCCGACGAAACTCGACCGCGAGGCCACCCCCGAGGACCTCGCCGCGCTGGAGCAGTTCGCCACCAGCCGGCAGGGGGTGGAGTTCTACCTGGAGCCGGAGACCACCGCCACCGACACCACCGTGATGGCCATCGCCCACGACGGCGAGTGGATCCGCCGCCGCACCGGCACACCGCGCGCCGCCGGCGCCCTGGCCCGCAAGCACGCCGTCCCGCTGTACGAGGCCACCAAGGTCGGCTACCCGGATCGAATGCGGGCCTGGAACCGGGCCCATCCGGAGCGTCGCGCCCGCTGAGTCGGCCTGGGCCGGCAGGGGCTCAGCCGGCGATCGCCGCCCGGGCCTCGTCGAGGGTCATCGGCGGGCTGTGGCTGGAGACGTACCAGCCGATGTCGTCGTCGAGCAGCCGGCCGACAAGGGCGAGGTCCGGTTCGTCCGCCGGCGTGCGCAGGTGCGCCGGTGGCGGATACCAGCTGTCGCCGAGCAGCATCACCCCCGAATCGGGTACCACCACGATCGTGGAGTCCGGGGCGTGCCGGCCGCCGACATGGCGAACAAGCACACCGGTGGGCAGCTCCAGCTCGTCGGTGAAGACGCGGGTCGGCGGCAGCACCCGCAGTTCGTCCCAGGAGTCGACGGCGAGCGCCCGGGCCCGGAAGCTCGGCCCGAGCCGTCGGTTGCGCCGTATCTCCTCGCGCAGGTACCGGGTGCTCCACGGCCGGTCCGCCTCGGCGCGCAGCAGTTCCGCGCCGCTGACATGTCCGACGATCTCCACGTCCGGCCACGCGCAGGCGCCCCAGACGTGGTCCCAGTGGTGGTGGGTGTAGACCAGCCACCGGGGTGCCGGTAGGCCGGCGGTACGCATCGCGGCCTGGAGCTCACGGGCGTGCGACGGGCTCTGCCCGGCATCCACGACCACGCTGCCCCGCTCGTCGGCGATCACCGCGACCCCGGCCTGCACCCACTCCGGCTCGGGGTCCCCCGGACAGAGCCAGACCCGCCCCGCAAGATGTTCGAACACCACCACCACCTCACCCTAGCCCCGCCCCCTGCTGTCGCGATCATGCAGTTGTGGCACCGGACGGAGGGGGCGAACGCGGAGGAATCAACGACCACCACTGCATGATCGCGAGGGGTGGGGTGGTCAGTGGACGGCGATGACGGCGGCGTCGGCGGCGCCGCGCCAGAGGGTGCCGACCTCGGTGAAGCCGGCGTCGGTGAGGGCGGTGAGGTGCCAGGAGATCGGCGGCGTCCACTCCGGGCTGTGTCCGGTCGGGTAGATGGCGTGCCGTTGCCGCACCAGCGGAGCCAGGTTCGGGTCCTGCTCGGCCTGTTCCCACCACTGCGACCAGGACAGCACGGCACCCGCGGCGTACCGGGCCGCGCGGTGTTCCTCGGCGCGGGCGAGCAGCCGCTTGGTCAACTCGGGCAGCCCGTCGTCGGGCATGTGATCGGCGTTGACGAACACGCCGCCCGGTCGGAGCAGGTCGTGGATCTCCGGGTAGAGGGCGCGCAACCGTTCCGCCGGCAGCCAGTGCAGGGCGGTCGCGGTGAGCACGGCGTCGTAGCGCCGGTGCGGCAGAGCCGTGGCCCAGTCCGGCCGACTGAGATCGGCCGTGACGATGGTGGCCCGGTCGTCGAGGGAGGCGGTGGCGAGGGCGAGCAGCGCGGGGTCGAGGTCGACCAGGGTGACCTCGGCGTCGGGGAAGCGGCGCAGGGCACGCATCGAGATGGTGCCGGTGCCGCCGGCCAGGTCCAGCAGCCGGGGTGGGGCGGCCTCGCGGACGGCGTCGACGGCGTCGAGCATGGCGGCGAACCGGTGCTCGCGGTCGGGCAGGTACGCCTCCTGCTGGCGGTCCCAACTTTCCTGCCAGGCGGCGGCATTGCTGATGTAAGGACTCATAGTGATCACGCTAGTTACTGGACGGACTACCTGTCCAGCCTTGTTGCCAATCTTTTGCAACTACGAGAGAATGGCGGGGCGATGATCGGATCGGGTCGGACCGGACAACGGTCCGACCCGATCTCGCCTCGGCCGGCACGCCCCGCCGGACCGAGCGACCCACGAGGCCGTCGTCGAACCTGGGCCGGGAGCCGCCTGCGCTCGGGGAAACCCGCGCGCACGTGCGCCGACCGGTGCTGCCATGATTTTCGTGAGCGAGGGCGAGGCGCCCGGCCGGAACGGACTGGACACCAGGTGGAACCACAGCGCACCGCCGCGCACGAGATGTTCGACGCCGACGTGGCCTCCAACCGGCTCGGCATCGAGCTGCTCAGCGCCGCCGACGGCACGGCGGTGGCCCGGATGCGGATCACCGACGACATGGTCAACGGACACCGCATCGCGCACGGCGGTTTCGTTTTCCTGCTTGCCGACACCGCGTTCGCGCTGGCCTGCAACAGCCACGGTCCGGTGACCGTCGCCGCCGGCGCCGACATCACCTTCGTCCGCCCGGCCCGGCGGGGAGACGTACTGGTCGCCCGGGCCAGCGAGCGCACCCGGTACGGCCGCAGCGGCATCTACGACGTCACCGTGTGCCGGACCGACGGGGAGGTGGTCGCGGAGTTTCGCGGCCAGAGTCGGACGCTGCGCCCGATGTCCGACCCCGACGGTGACGCACCGGAACCGGGGGAGCGGGACCGGGCATCGGCAGCCGAGCAGCGCCGCTGAGCCGGTCGTCCGGTGCGGTGCCCGCGCGCGCCGGCCCGTGGTGGGCGCCGGGGTCGGGCACGATGTCCCGATGGGACACGTCGTGCTCTTCCACTCCGTGTACGGGCTGCGACCGGCGGTGCTGGCGGCCGCCGACCGGCTGCGCGCCGCCGGCCACCGGGTGCATGCGCCCGACCTGTACGGCGTACCCGCCGTGAACTCCGTGGCGGAGGGTTTCGCGGTGTTGGAGCGGATCGGCCAGCAGACCGTCCTGGACCGGGCACGCGCGGCGCTCGACGGACTGCCGCCCGACACCGTGCTCGCCGGCTTCTCGATGGGTGCCGGGGTCGCTGGCGCGCTGCTCGCCGAACGACCCGAGGCCGCCGGCCTGCTGTTGCTGCACGGCACCGGAGGGTCTGCGGCGGCGGTGCGTCCCGGCCTCCGGGTGCAGCTGCACCTTGCCGACCCGGATGCCTACGACCCACCCGACGAGGTCGACGCGTGGCAGCGGGAGATGACCGCGGCCGGAGCGGATCTCGTCGCGCACCGGTATCCCGGGGTGGGACACCTCTTCACCGACCCGACCGTCGTCGACCACGACCCGGTCGCCGCGGCGCTGACCTGGGACCGGGTCACGGCCTTCCTCGCCCGAGGCTGACCTGACGGTCCGGAACCGGCAACCGGAGTGCGGGCTGCGGCCGCGGGTCAGGGCCGGCGCCCCTGCCGGACGCGCCGCAGGCGGCTCCCGGTGCGTGACGGGCGGCGCCGTCGCGATGCCGGCCGGGCGGTCCGGGTCGAGATGGTCCGGGCCCGTCGCGCTCGTCGCCGCGCCTCGTGCGGCACGCCGGGCGAAGGCGGCGCGTACGGCTCGGGGCAGCCGGGCACGGGCGACCTGCCGCACCACCGGGTCGGCCACCCGTAGCCGCCGGCCGGCTGGGCGAGCAGCAGACCGTCGCGGGTCAGCGTGGCCAGCTCCGTCGCCGCCCGGCCAACCGGCCAGTCAAGGACATCGGCCAGTTCCGCCACCGTGCGTCCCGGCAGGAGCGCGGCGGCCATCAGGACCGCGCGCGCACCACCGCCGAGACGGTCCAGCCGCGCCTCGACGACCCGACGGACCCCTCCGGCACGGGTAGCGCCGCCAGGTCGCCGTCCGCCCCGAACCGGCCCGGCCGAGCGAGCCCGGCCAGCGCGGTGAGCATGCGGACATAGGCCACCGCACGGCCAGGGTTGCCAGCGGTCACGGCGATCAGCCGGGGAGCCAACCCGGTCGGTTGGCCGGCCCGGCGCAGCAGTCGGCGCAGGAGCCGGCCGGAGCTGATGGTGTCCAGCGGTGACAGGCGGACCCCGGCTCCCCGGCGGGCGGCGACGCCGCGCTCCCGGTCACCGGTCGCGACCAGCAGCAGTGGCAGGTCACGTTCGTCGGCCAGGTCGACCAGCGTGGCCAGTTGGCGGCGCAGCGCCGGCGCGGCACGGTCGAGATCGTCGACGGCCACCACCACCGGTTGCCGTCGCGCCAGGCTCAGCAGCACCTCCCACCAGTACGTCACCGCACGGGCCTGGCCGGGCGTCACCCCGAGCAGGTCGTCCACTGTGTCCAGGGCGGGCGTCAGCAGCTCGGCCGGCACCAGCGGCGTCAGGGCGGCCGCGAGCCGGCCGCGTACCGTCTCGGGGTCGTCGGTGACGTGCGCCCGGCCAGCCCGCGGACCAGGTCCGCGACGGGCTGCAGCGGCGCCTCCGGACAGGGCGGGCAGGCGGTGGGACACCAACGCACCGGCACCCCGTTCAGCGTGCGGGTGGTCCGCACCAGTTCCCGCAACAGGCTGCTGCGCCCGCTGCCGGGCGGGCCGAGCAGCAGCACCCGGCGCTCGCCGCGCCCGCGCGTCGCCCGGCGAGGTGCTCGCGGGCGACGGCCAACTCCCGTCGCCGGCCGAGCAGTGCGCCGCCGTGGCGTGGCGGTCGGGGACGTTCGGTGCCGGTGGCGTGCCAGACGTCGACCGGCAGTGTCTTGCCGGCGACGGTCACCGCCGGGACCGGACGCTGGGCGATCAGCCCGGCGACGGCTCGATGGGTGGCCGGGCAGAGTGCCACTCCACCCGGTGGGGCGTGTTCCTGTAACCGGGCGGCGAGGGTGACGACCGCGCCGCTGGCGACGCCGTGCCCGCCGTCGTGGTCGGTGGCCAGGTCGACCACGGCCTCGCCGGTGGCGACGCCGACCCGGACCCGCAGCCCGGGGGCCAGCCGGAGACCGTCGAGCACCCGCTGGATCTCCAGCCCGGCGCGCACCGCCCGGTACGCGTCCCATCCGTCCGCGCGGCGCGCGCCGAACAGCGCCATCACGGCGTCGCCGACGTACTTCTCCACCGCGCCGTTCCACCGGCGGAGCACCCGGGCGACGCCGCCGAAGTAGGCCCGCTGCAGGGCGCGGACGTCCTCCGGGTCGAGCCGGTCGACCAGCCGGGTCGACCCGACGATGTCGACGAAGAGGACCGTGACGGTCCGCCGCTCCTCCGCCACGGGCCAACGCATCCGCCCTCCGGTGGCCTGACCAGCGACAACAGAACTGGGCATGGAGATCGCACCCTGCCTCTCCCCCCGTTCGCGCCGACGATGTCCGGAGCCTGTCACCGCTGGTCCGACGGCGGATCGGCAGAACGACGTATGTCGGCCGGACGCAACCTTTGGTCGCAATGTCGACGCGATGAGTAGGACAGACGCCAGGCACCTGTAGAACGGGGGCGGAACCTGTGACTAGGCTGCGAGCCATGGCCAGCGACGTGGATACCACACCGCTCGTGGGTCGGGACGACCTGGTGGCGACGGTACGATCCGCGCTGCTCGACGACGTGGCACCCGGACACACGGCGGCGGTGTTCCTGACCGGTGAGAGTGGCGTGGGCAAGACCCGGCTGCTGCGCGAGGTCGGCGACCAGTTGGGCCACGGTGGTGCCCTGGTGCTCACCGGGTCCTGTCTGGACATCGGTGACGCCTCACCGCTGCACCCGCTGCGACAGGCGCTGCGCCGCCTCGACGCCGACCTCGCCCCGCCGGCCGCGGCGTCCGTGCGCGCGCTGCTCGGGGTGTTCGCCGAGGACCGGGCCGGCCCGGACGGCGCGGGCGCGTTGCTGGAGCGGGTGTCCCGGGGGCTGAACGTGATCGCCGGTGGCCGCCCGCTGGTGCTGGTGCTCGACGACCTCCAGTGGGTCGACCGGACGACCCGTCAGCTTCTGCTGTACCTGCTCGCCGGCCTCGGTGACCTGCAACTGTCGGTGCTGGCGGCGGTGCGCTCGGAGTCGCTGCAGGGTGCGCATCCGTTGCGTCGGGTGCTCACCGAGCTGCGCCGACTGCGGTCGGTGCGGGTGCTCGATCTGGCTCCGCTGGATCGGGCCGGCACCGAGGAGCTGGCCACCGCGGTGATGCGTCGGCCACTGCTGCCCGAGGCGGCCGAGCAGCTGTGGCAGCGCAGCGGCGGCAACCCCTTCGTGGTCGAGGAACTCTCCCGGGAGCTGCGCGACGGTCGGGACGGCCTGTCCGACACCCTGCGTGAGGTCTTCCTGGCCCGGGTGGACGACCTGCCGCGACCGGCCCACCGGGCCGTGCACGCCGTCGCCGCGGGAGTCGAACCGGTGGAGCACTGGCTGCTCGCCCGGGTGGTCGGGCTGCCGGAGCACGAGCTGCTCGACGCGGTTCGGGCGGCGGTGTCCCATCGGCTGCTCGTCGGGTCCGCCGACGGCTACCGGCTGCGTCACCGGCTCGTCGCCGAGGTGCTGGAGGACGAGCTGCTGCCCGCCGAGCGGGCGGTGCTGCACCGCCGCTACGCCGAGGCGTTGACCTCCGCGCCCGCCGAGTTGCACCAGGCCCGGTTGGCCCATCACTGGCGGCTCGCCGGTGAGCCGCAGCGGGCGTTGCCGGCGGCGGTGGCCGCCGCCGAGGAGGCGGAGCGGCTGTACGGCTACGCCGAGGCGCATCGCCACTGGTCGGTGGCGGTGCAGTCGGCCGAGGGGCTGCCCGACGTCGACCGGGCCACGCTGCTCGGGCGGGCGGCCGAGGCGGCGCACCACTGTGGTGAGTACGCGCGGGCGTTGGCCCTGCTCGAAGAACTGGCCGGTGCCGACACCGACCTTCCCGCCTGCGAGCTGCACATCCGGCGGGCCCGTTACCCGGCCGCCGCCGGCCGTTCCGCGCTGGCCGAGGTGGAGTACGAGCAGGCCCTCGCCGTCGCCGACTGCACCCCGGTCAGCGGGCGACCGCCGCCGCCCGGCTGGCGGAGCTGCTGCTGCAACTCGGCCGGTACGCCGAGGCGGGCGAGCGGGCGCGCGAGGCGCTGGCCCTGGCCGAGCAGGTGGAGGGCGCGACCACCGAGGTGGTGCTGGCCAGCGCCGCGCTGGGCTTCTCCGAGGCGTACCGCCAGGATCCGGACGCCGGCCTGGCGGTACTGCGGCGGGCCCTGGCCACCGCCGAGCGGGCCGGTCGTCCGGAGGCCGTCGCGTTGGCCTATCTGCACCTGGCCGAGCTGCTGACCGGGCCGCTGAACATCCTCGAGGAGGGCGTCGTGGTCGCCCGCCGGGGGGCCGAGCGGGTCGCCGAGCTGGGGCTGGGTCGTTCCTACGAGACCCGGTTGCTGGCCATCGCCACCAACGGACTGTTCCGGGTGGGACAGTGGGCCGAGGCGGAGAAGGTGGTCGCCTCGGCACTGCGGCACCGTCCCTCCGGCGCGGACGCCGTCGAGCTGCTGCTGGCCCGCTGCCGGCTGTCGGTCGGCTACGGCGACGTCGAGGCGGCCGATCGGGATCTGGACGCGGTGGCGACCATCCTGGCCGGCGGCGGTGCCCGACACGTCATTCCGCTGCTCACCCTGCGGGCCGGGCTGGCCATGTGGCAGGGGCGGCACGACGTGGCCCGGCACGCCGTGCAGCGGGGTCTGACCGAGACCCGCTCCGACGACCTGGTCATCCTTGCCGTGCTGGTCTGGCACGGGTTGCGCGCCGAGGCGGAGGCGCACGCCAGCCGCACCGTCGCCGTCGACGACAACGCGGTGCGCCGGTTGCGCGGGATCGCCGACCGGGTGGCGGAGCGCAGCGAGCGGGCGGCCCGGCCGGTGCGCTACGTGGTCGACGGGTATCTGGCGCTGTGCGCCGCCGAGGTGAGTCGGCTCGACGGGGCGGATCCGGAGCTGTGGGCACGGGCCGCGGCCGAGTGGGACCACCGCAACCATCCGTACCCGGCGGCGTACTCGCGGCTGCGTCAGGCGGAGGCGTTGCTGGCCAGTCGCCGCAAGGCCGCCACCGCGGGGAAGCTGCTGCGCCAGGCGTACCAGATGGCGCAGGCGCTGGGTGCGGTGCCGTTGACCGACGAGATCCGTACGCTCGCCGGGCGGGCCCGGGTCGCGCTGGAGGAGCGCGGCGCGGTCGGGATGCCGACGTCGGACGGGTCGGGTGGTGAGGAACTGGCCGCCCTGACCGCGCGGGAACGTGAGGTGCTGGCCGCGGTGGCCGAGGGGCTCACCAACAAGGAGATCGGCCAGCGACTGTTCATCAGCGAGCGGACCATCGGGGTCCACGTGTCGCACATCTTCGACAAGCTCCAGGTACGTACCCGGGTCCAGGCGAGCGCCATCTTCCTGCGTAGTCGCGCGTAGGTGTCGGATACGTCGTTCTACTGATGTCCGCGCGGCGGACGCCTGAAAGTCTGAGCCCGGCGTCGCAACGGGCACGACGACGCCGGCGAGCAGCCTGGAGGGGACATGAGCGAGCGCGGCGAGCGGATCAACAGGGTCAGCGCTGTGGCGCGCCGCGCCGGCACGCCGCGAAGCGGGGTGTGCGCGTGATCGCGTGTGGGGAGCCGGTGTGGGGGCCGGTGCACCGGGACATCGTCGATCTGTTGGCCGATCACCCCACCGACGTGCCCGCCGTGGTCGACCACCTGACCAAGCTGCAGGACATGCTGGTCCGTCTCCCGCCACTGTTGGACAGCTGCCCGCTTGCCGACTTCAACAAGCTGTATCTGACCATCACCAGCAGCGTGCTGGACGGGCTCTACACCGACCGTTTCGTCGATCCGGTCTTCCTGTCCCGACTGGACGTCGAGTTCGCGGCCCGCTACTTCGACGCCTTACGTATGTGGAGCGACGCCAGCCCGGGCACGCCCCGGGCCTGGACGTGCCTGTTCGAGCGGATGCGCGGGCCGGACGCCCGGCCGCTTCCCTCGGCGGCGGCCGGTGTCAACGCGCACATCAACTTCGACCTGCCGTTCGCGCTGGTCACCACGTTCGACCACCTGGAGTCCGAGCCGGTCGACGGCAGCGACCAGCACCGCGACTACCTGGAGATCAACAAGATCTTCGCCGACAAGATCCCCGGGCTGCGCCGGGGCTACCTGGAGCAGTGGCAACTGCTCATCGACATGCTCAACGGCGACATCGACGACTGGTACCAGGGTGAACTGATCGGTTACACGCGCGATGTCGCCTGGCGCAACGCGCAGCGGATCTGGCGGTGCCGGCACGACCCGCACCAGCATGAGCGCGAGCGCAGGCGGCTCGACGACACGGCCGCCGCGCTCGGTCGGTTGCTGCTGTCGCCCCTCGGGGCGTTCCTGCAGTAACCGGGACGGGGGGTCCCCGCGCCCCGCCCACCTGTGGGCGCGGGGACATCCGACCCGAGGCCCGGGCGGCAACGTCCGGGGGTGGCCGTCGGGGGGCCACGGGGAGCACGGGGGAACCACGGGGGGAACCACGGGGAACAGGGGCCGGCCGGCCCGGGGGTGTCGGCCGGCCCCTGCGGGCGTACGCCGCGACCATGACCGCTGTGTCCCGGCGCCGTCCTGCCGCCCGACCGCGACCGCGCCCCGCCGCCCCACCGCGCCCCGCTCGGCCCGGAGATCGCGCCGGCCGCGGAGCCCGGTGATGACCGCTCAGGTGTTCGAGTTCCGCTTCGAGTCGCGGTTCCGTTGGCTGCTGGCGCTGATCGGGGTCCGGCCCGGCACCGCCTGGGTGCGGCTCGACTCCGGTGAGCTGCTGGTCCGGTTCGGCCCCTGGCGGCTACGTACCGAGCGACAGAACGTCGCGGATGTGCAGCGCGGCGGCCCCTACCGCTGGTGGCGGGTGATCGGCCCGCACCTGTCCGGCACCGACACCGGCGTCACCTTCGGCACCACCACGGCCGCTGGGGTCTGCGTCCGGTTCGTGCGACCGGTGCCCGGCCTGCTTCCCGGCGGATGGCCGCGTCATCCCGGGATGACGGTCACCGTGGCCGACCCCGCCGACCTGGCCCGGGCGCTGGCCGCACCCGACGGCGGCTGACGCCCCGGCGGCGGTCCGACCGAACCACCGGTCTGTTCGACAACGGCGAGGCGGGGGCATGGGGGACGGGACGAGAGCGCGACGAGGCCGGGAACGCCGCCGCCCGGCGCCCGGCGCGCCGGAGCCGGGGTTGCGTGCCGCGCGGGATCCCACGCGCAAGGGGGAACGGGCGGGGCGGCGGGTCACCGTGCCCGAGCGGGTGGCCGTGCCGACCGGTCCGGCGGCACCGGAAAGCCGGCTGCGCCGGTGGTTGTTCGTCCACCGGGTGCAGCCGGTCGGGCCGGAGACCGCCGAGGGACAGACCCGGTCACACGCCTGGTGGCGGGTGATGTGCCTGACCGGCGTCGATTACTTCTCCACCCTGTCCTATCTGCCCGGCATCGCCGCCCTGGCCGCCGGCGCGCTGTCTCCGGTGGCGACGCTGCTGATCGTGGCACTGACCCTGTTCGGCATGTTGCCGATGTACCGCCGGGTAGCCGGGGACAGTCCGCACGGCCAGGGCTCGGTGGCGATGCTGGAGCGACTGCTGCCGTTCTGGCGGGGCAAGGTATTCGTGCTGGTGCTGCTCGGGTTCGTCGCCACGTCCTGGATCGTCACGATCACCCTGTCCTCGGCCGACGCCACCGTGCACGTGCTGGAAAATCCGTACCTGCCGGAGTGGTTCGGCGGCACCGGCGTCGCCGTCGGGGTGACCGTCGTCCTGCTGCTCATCCTCGGTGCGGTGTTCCTGCTCGGCTTCCGGGAGGCGGTGGCGGTGGCCGTGCCGCTGGTGGCCGCCTTCCTCGGGCTGAACGCGGTGATCGTGGGGGTGTCGCTTGCCGAACTGGCCGGTGATCCCCGTCCACTGGCGGACTGGACGGCGGCGCTGACCACGGGCGGCGGTCCGGGTGAGGTGGCGCTGACCGCCGCGCTGGCCTTCCCGCTGCTGGTGCTGGGCCTGTCCGGTTTCGAGACCGGGGTCAGCATGATGCCGTTGGTGGCGGGGAAGGGGCCGGATGCGCCGGCCCGGCTGGCCGCCCGCATCCGCAACACCCGGCGGCTGCTCACCGTCGCCGCGTTGATCATGTCGGTGTACCTGCTCTCCACCACCTTCGTCACCGCGGTGCTCATCCCGCCCGAGGCGTTCGCGCCGGGCGGAGCCGCCAACGGACGCGCGCTTGCCTATCTCGCCCACGAGCAGGTCGGTGAGGCGTTCGGTACCGCCTACGACGTGAGCAGCGTGCTGATCCTCTGGTTCGCCGGTGCCTCGGCGATGGCCGGGCTGATCAACATCGTGCCGCGTTACCTGCCCTCGTACGGCATGGCCCCGGAGTGGGCTCGCGCGGTGCGTCCGGTGGTGATCGTCTACACGCTCGTCTGCATCGTGCTGACCGTCGTGTTCCGCGCCGACGTCGACGCGCAGGCGGGGGCGTACGCCACCGGGATCCTCGCGATGATGGTCTCGGCGGCCGTCGCGGTGGCCATCGCCGCCGCCGGCCGCCGGCAACGTGGCGTCGCCGCCGGGTTCACGGTACTCACCCTGGTGCTGCTGTACGCGCTGGTCGAGAACGTGATCGAGAAGCCGGACGGGATCGCCATCTCCGGGCTGTTCATCCTCGGCATCATCGCCGTGTCGCTGGTGTCCCGGGTGACCCGCACCACCGAACTGCGGGCGGAGCGGGTCGAGTTCGACGAGACGGCGCGGCGGTTCGTCGCCGACTCGGTGGCCCACGACGGCCGCCTGCACCTGATCGCCCACAAGCGGCGCAGTGGGGCAATCAAGGAGTACACCATCAAGGAGCGGGCGCAGCGGGGCCTGAACCCGGTCCCCGGGGCGACCGACGTGCTCTTCCTGGAGATCGACGTGGTGGATCCCTCCGGGTTCCGTCACGTGCTGCGGGTGTGCGGCGTCGAGGTGGGCGGTTACCGGGTGCTGCGGGCGAGCAGCCCGGCGGCGCCGAACGCCATCGCCGCGATCCTGCTGGCGCTGCGGGACGCCACCGGCGTACGCCCGCACGCCCACTTCGAGTGGTCGGAGGGGAACCCGATCGCCCACCTGCTGCGCTACCTCATCCTCGGTCGGGGGGACACCCCGCCGGTGGTCCGGGAGATCCTGCGCAAGTCCGAACCCGATCCGGCGCGCCGCCCCGGGATCCACGTCGGCGGTTGAGCACCAGCTCCCGCTGTCCGGTGACCGCCCCTTCGGCCAGACATGAAGCCGAATGGGGTACGCATTCACTTATGCCTGATTTGCTCCATGTGTCGCCGTACGGTGGCCTCTGGTGGGCTGAGGCGATGTCAGCCACCCCGCGCCCGATTCGGTGCGGCCGTGTTTTTCGCATGCACGAGAGGCAGGAGCGCTGATGTCCACGTACCAAGGGAGCCGTGGGTCCACCCGACCCGGTCGGCGGTCCCGGTGGTTGCTGGCCGGTGGCCTGGTGGCGGGCAGCCTGGTGGCCGGGGCGGCGGGCCTGACCGCCGTCACCGCCTCGGCCGCCGACCGTGACCCGGCGGCACCGGACCCGGGCCGGCCCGCGGCGATGTACCAGGATGACGTACCCGGAGTCGACGAGACACCGCAACGCCGGGGCCGGACCGGCAGCGACCCGAATGGCGACACGACGCCGGCGCGACGCCGGACAGTTCGGCAGGTGCGACCGGCCGGTCCACCGGTCACCACGGGCGCGCACCGGACGGCACGGTGGTGCCGGTGCCCTGCGACTCGGCCCGGCTCATCGCGGCGCTGGTGCGGGCGAACGCCGAGGGCGGTGCCACCCTGCGACTGGCGGAGAAGTGCACGTACACGTTGACCCACGCGTTCCAGCAGCCCGACGAGTACGACGGCGGCATCCGCGACGCGCGGGAGGCCGCCGACACCGCCGAGAACCCCGGCGACGCCGAGGCTCCGCCGCGCAATCCCGCCGACGACAAGGCGGGACTGCCCGTGATCTACCACGGGATCACCATCGAGGGCTCCGGCGCGACCATCGTACGGGGCGTGCACGCTCCCGACTTCCGCTTCTTCACCGTCCGGGACGGCGGCGAACTGACTCTCCGGGACGTCACCCTGCGCAACGGCCGTTCGGCGGCGGAGGGCGGCAGCATCCACATCGTGCACGGCGCCACGGCGGTCGTCGAAGGGGTGACCGTCGTCGGCAGCACCTCGCTGTCGGCGGAGGGCGGCGGCGGTGCCATCTTCAACGACGGCAACCTCCAGATCAGCGACAGCAAGCTGATCGGCAACCGGGCCGCCGGCACCCAGGGCAAGGGCGGGGGCCTGCTCAACGGCGGCGTCATGACCATGCACCGGACCGAGTTCCGGCACAACAGCGCGGTCAGCTACGGCGGTGGCCTGGCCAATTTCCGGGCCGCCGGCGACGTCTACTCCTCCACCTTCGTGCAGAACAACGCCGGTCAGGGCGGTGGGATGGCCAGCTTCTCCGCGCGTACCAAGGTCTTCGACACCCTGGTGGCGCAGAACAGCGCCGAGACCGGCGGCGGGCTGGCCAACTCCGACGCCGTGCTGGTGCTGCGCCAGCTGACGATCCGCGACAACATCGCCACCGGCAAGGGCGGCGGCATCTCCACCTTCCAGGGCCTGTTGCCGCTGGACGACAGCGTGATCAGCGGCAACACCACGCGCGGAAACGGCGGCGGCATCCATGCCGAGAGGTCGAACCTGCTCGTGCGGGGCAGCGACGTCAAGGGCAACGCCGCGGTGGGCAAGCGGTCGCAGGGTGCGGGGCTGTTCGTGACGGCGGGCTCGACCGCGCTCTACCGCAGCCACGTGCTCGGCAACCAGTCCACCGTCAAGGCCGGCGGGATCCAGGCCGAGCGGGCCCAGGTCAAGATCGATGACGACAGCGTCGTGGTCGAGAACTCCCCGACCAACTGCCTGGGCAGCAAGGTGCCGGTGGCGCACTGCTTCCGTTGAGCCGGACGTCCGGCCCGGGATCCGCGCCGACGACCAGGGCCCGTGTCCGCAGCCGGCACGGGCCCTGGTCGTGCGTCACCGGGCTCACTGAGAGGGCTGGGGCAGCTCGCAGTCGACCTCCGGGTTGGCGCCGACGTAGTTCAGCGGCCCGGCGGCGATGGTCACCAGGATCGTGCCGACCTCGGCGCAGTTGGTTTCCTCGTCGCTGTAGTAGCCGCGCTGGCCGGCGGCGATGGCGCCGATGACGAGCCAGATCACGACGAGGACTCCGAATATCGACGTGCCGCGCATGGCTTCCTCCAAGATTCGGGGATCGGGTTGCAGGGTGTGGGCCTTGTACCCAGACGCGCCGAGCGGCTAACGAGACCGGCGGGCCCTACGATGGCATGGGCGCCTCGGGCGGACGACCGCGGCTGCGGCGAAGGTCGTCCAGCGCCACCCCGGCGAGCACCAGCAGCGCGGCCAGCGAAGCGCTGAGCGCCGGCAGGAACAGCACCGCCGGTGCCACGGCCAGCAGCGCCACCACGCCGGCGGGACGCGACCACGACATCCGATTGAAGACCTCGCGTTCGAAGAGGGCCCGGCCGGCCAGGAACAGTGCCGGGCCGCCGAGCATGATCGCCGCCCAGGTGGGCGGGGTACGCGCGGGCAGAGTGTGGGTGTGCAGCACCAGCTCGAAGCCGGCCGCCGTGGCGACCACCCCGGCGACCATCACCAGATGGGTGTAGGGGGAGGTGTTCAGGAAGCGGATCGGCGTCCTCGTGATCTTGATGGCGATTGGCAGCAGCTCCCCGGCCTTGTGCACGTAGATCCGCCAGAGCAGCAGCGTGGTGGCGAAGGCCAGCAGCAGCGCCACGGCGTCCTCGAACTCAGAGTGGTTCGTGGTGTAGGCCATGCCGATGACGAGGATCGCGTCGCCCAGGGCGATGGTGTAGAACTGCTGATACCGCTCGGCCAGGTGCTCGGCGGTCAACCTGAACAGGGCGGCGGGGACGCGGCCCAGCCCGGGCACCGGGTAGGACAGCCGCAGCCCGAGGTAGTCGAGGCCGAGGGCGAGCAGCCACAGCGCCATCCGGGGTTCCGCCGAGACGAAGGCGCCGCCGATCCACGGCACCGCCGACAGCGTGAACCAGCAGAAGACCCGGGCCGCCCGGCGCTGGATCTCCGGGTCGTTGCGCACCGCCGGGATGATGAACAGGCCGCGCCCGAGGTGGATGGCGACGTACGCACCGGCGAAGGTGAGCCCCCGATCGCCGAACGCCTTGGGGATCGCGCTGGCCATCAGCAGCACCCCGAACATCACCGCGAGGACCAGGGCCTTGATCTCGGTGCGCTCCGGGTCGTACAGGTCGGTGATCAGGGCGGTGATCGCCCAGGTCCACCACACCGCGGCCAGCAGGATCAGCGCCTGAACCGCCCGGTGCCAGTTGATCTCCTCGGCCAGCCCGCGCGAGATCAGCGCCAACGCGACGACGTAGACCAGGTCGAAGAAGAGTTCCAGGAGGGGAACCCGGCGGGTCGTGGACGCGCTGCGGGTAAGAGGTCGCCGTGGGCCGTCGGGCTGTAGGTGGGCGAACGGCACGGATGGCTCCCGGCAGCCGGCGACAGTGCGGCGTGCCGGCGTGGCCGGCGTGTCGACCGTAACGGCGGTTCCGGCCGGAGCGCGTCCGGGTCGGGGCCGGTCACCGGAATGGCGTACCCCGCAGCCGCCGGCGCGGGGCCCGCGAGGGGCGTTCCCGCGACCGGCGGCCCGGAATCGTCAGGACCCGCTGTCGGCCTGGGTGGCCAGCACCTTCGCCTGCTGAGGCCAGGTGGCCAGGCTGGCGGTGGCGCGCAGACCGGCGCTTTGACGGTCTCCGCAGCGCGGCCTCGTCCATGTCGGCCAACTGCCGGTAGGTCCGGATGCCCGCACCGTGCAGCGCAGCCGCCATCTTCGGCCCGACGCCCTGGATGCGCCGGAAGTCGTCGGCCTCGGCGGTGACCGGCTCCGCCGTGACCGGCTCCGGCCGCGGTGACCGGCTCGGCTGCGGTGACCGGTGCCGCCGCCATCGGGTCGGCTGCGGTGACCGGGTCGGCTGCCGTGGCCGGCGCGCTGCTGGCCGCAGTGGCCGCGGCGGACTCGGTGGTGGCCGGCGGCCGGACCGGTGGGGTGGCGACCGCCGGTCGGGGTTCCGCGGTCGCGTCCACCGTCGGTCCGTCCTGGACGGCGGTCGTGGTGGCGTCGGCGAGCGGTTGCGACGCCTCGGTGGACTCCGCACCGGTCACCGGCGTCTCGCGGGTGCCGGCGGTCGGCTCGGTTGCGGTCGGGGCCGCGTCGGCCTCGGTGGGCTCGGCCGCCGTGGCGGTGGTGTCGCTGTCCGCCGACGGGGCGGGATCGGGCTCGGTCGTTGGTTCGGTCACGGCGGTCGACCGCTCGGTCCCGGTGGCGACCGGGGCGGAATCGCTCGCCTCGCTGGTCGCGTCGTCCGCCGTACCGACGGTCGGCGCGGTCGGTTCCGCCCGCCGACCGCGCAGCAACAGCCAGCCCACGGCCAGCCCCGCCAACAGCGCCACGAGCAGTATCAGCCAGTTCCCGAAGGACTCGCCCACGGTAACCCTCCCTGAGGTTCACGTCCGGATCGTCGCGAGAAAAACTCGCCGCAGCTTCGCACACGCGCGCCCGGGACGACAGGCAGCCCAGGTAACAGTCCGTACCGGACGCGCGGAGGCTACGGCAGGTGTCCGGTCCGGGACGGACGGTGCGGTCACCGCACGTGATTGGACACGCCGCGACCCCGGCACCGGGTCGGGTGCCGGGGTCGCGACGAGGATCAGTCCTGCTCGCCCCGGTAGGTGTAGAAGTCGTCGACGAACTTGCGCCGCAACCGGGGAACCCGGCTGGTGACCCGGAAGTATCCCCGGGCACCGAGCAACGCGAGTCGTCCGAACACCGGCTGGTACATGCGGTCGTCACCGTTGGTGCCGCTGCGCCCCAACGAGTCGGCGACCCGGGCGAAGCCGTACGGCACCATCGCCGCCTCGTAGTCGGCGACCGCCTGCACCAGGGTCTTTTCACCGGCGGCGGCGAGGATCAGCTGCCGCCGCAGCAGGTTCGCGTCGCGCAGCGCGGTGTTGGCGCCCACGCCCCGACCCGGCGTCATGGTGTGGATCGCGTCGCCGAGAAGGGTGACCGTGCTGCTTCGCCAGGGCGGCACCGGCTCCGAGGTGGACACCCGGATCGGCAGGGCACTGTCCGGGTCCGCCAGGCTGAGCAGTTCTCGCAGGTGCGGGTGCCAGTTGGCGGTCAGCTCCAGCGCCACCTGGATCAGCTCCGTGCCCCGCCGTCGCATCACGTCCGGCGGGAACCGGCGGGCGGTGCTCCACACCACCAGGTTGATGTTGTCGCGGGTCGGGTCGTGCCGCAGCCCCGGCCAGTCGCTGAGCAGTTTCGCGTCCGCCGAACTGGTCTCCGGTTTGAGGCGGCCGTCGCGGTCCCACTTGAACTCCATCACGTGCAGTACGCCCATCACCCCGCCGGTGCCGAAGATGAGCGAGATGCCCCGTTGCACGCTCTCCGGCAGCAGGGACCGGGTGTGTGCGGTCAGCGGCACCCGGGTGGCGATGTTGACCGTGCCGGCGTCCCGGATGACGGCGTGCGGGAGGTACTGACGACGGACCGCCGAGTGTGTACCGTCCGCCGCCACGAGCAGGTCACCGGTGGCGGTGCCGCCGTCGGCGAAGTGGGCGGTGACCGTGCCGTCGTCGTGCTGCTCGTACCGGGTGAAGGTGCGGTCGAAGTGCACCACGTCCTCGAGGCCGGTCAGCAGCACCTGGCGCAGCGTCATCCGGGCCACGGAGCGCTCCGTGTCGACCGGGTGGGTGTCCGGCCGCAGCGGGAAGGACGCGGTGTGGCGCATCTTCTCACTGAGCACGTTGAAGTAGCGCGGCGAGCGGGCACAGGTGGCCAGGTAGATCTCGAACAGCTCCGGCGGCAGGCAGTCACGCAGGGCCCGACTGCCGGTGGGACCGATGCCCACCCGGTAGCCGAGCAGCCCCTCGCCCCTGGCCCGGTGTCGCTCGTAGACCTCGACGTCGATCCCGGCTCGGCGCAGCCCGTGCGCCAGGCAGAGGCCTCCGGTGCCGGCACCGATGACCAGGACGCGCGGTGCTCGGGTCGTCATGCCTCGCTGCCCGCTCAGCCGGCCACGCGCGGTGCCGGAACCTCCGCGCCGTCCCAGCGGTAGAAGCAGTTGGCGATCGCGTCGCGCGGCGAGCGCCAGGTGGGCAGGTACGGCGAGGTGTGCGCGGACAGCCGCTCGTTGACCTGCTGGAACAACGGATGGTTACGGGCCGCCGCGAGGGCGTCCGCGCCGACGTCGTCGGTCTCCATCAGGTGTACGCACAGGTCGTGCAGGCAGTACAGGGACCGGTGGCGTACCCCGGTCAGGCTCGGCAGTTCGGTCTCGTCGGACTCGGCGAAGATCTGTGCCACGCGACCTTCCGCGCCCGGGATGATTCTGCTGACGATCACTAGACGGCTCATCGGATCCCTCTCACCGGTGGGTCGGCCCGGCCGGACACCGGGTACGGGCCGCTGTGGACCCACCCTGTCGCCCGCGCAGTCACCTACCCGTCAACGTCCGGGATCGGTGCGGTGACGCGACGCCGTCGGGCTCGGCGAAGCGGCGCGGGTGACCACGTGCCGCCGGGGTCCGCCGGTCGGACGGCTGGCCTGGCGAATGGGGTCGAGGGTCTCCGCGAGCAGTGCGCTCATGGCCGGCGACGGCTCCAGTCGCAGTTCCCGCAGCAGCAGGTCCCGGTAGACGTAGTAGGCGTGTACCGCCTCGAAGGCGTTGCCCTCGGCGAGGTGGATGCGGACGACCAGCCGGTGCGGCGTCTCGCGCAGCGGCTCGGCGGCCATCGCCTCCAGCGCCGCCTCCAGCGCCTCACCGTGCCGGCCGGCGGCCAGGTGCTGGCCGGAAACCTGTTCCAACATGTGCAGTCGGAGCTGGCGCAGCCTTTCCCGGTCGGCCAGCACCCAGTCGTCGTACCAGCCGGGCAGCAGGTCGTGCCGGCCGGCGGCGAGGGCCTCGGCGGCGTCGTCCGGGGGGTGGCCGTCGCGAACCCGGCCGGCCGTGTCGATGAGCAGGTCGACATCGACCCGGACCAGCGGGTCGAGGCGGACGGTGTCGGCGGCGGTGGTCAGGGGACAGTAGGGATCCTGACGCAGTCGCCACAGTGCGGTCCGCAGTGAGGACAGCGCCCGCTCCTCGGTGACCTCCGGCCAGAGCAGACCGGCGAGGTGGGTACGGGTGGCACCGGGACGCAGCCCGATCAGCGCGATGATCCGTTGCAGGCCGCGGGGCACCACCACGGGAGTGTCCCCGTGGGTCAGCCGGAAGCCGCCGAGCAGGTGCAGCCGGATCTCCGCGTCGTGGGGCTGGCCGGTGGTGGGCGTGGGCGGAACGGCGGCCACGGCGGCACCCCCTGCGGAACGCGTCGGTTGCGGGTCTCGGCCAGGTCCCGGCGTGGCCGCCGTGCCGCCACTGTCGACTCGTCGGGCCGTCGCACGCGGGGTGCGGTGCCGGGTCCGACCGCCGCGAAGATTATCAATCATCGTTACTCTGGGTCAACGATGTTGTCGGTAATGCAACTTGCCGGGTTCTGTGAAACCGCCTCTGAACTGGCCAATCGTCTCGATCATGGTGCCCGTGGCTGCTCAGCTGAATCACAGCTTGCGTCAACTGAGCGTCACCGGCCTGCGGTGTTGCCCGGGGGGCCGGTGACGCCCGGGTGACGCGGTGCTCCGCATCGTGGCGGCAGCCGTCCGGGTCCACCCGATGGCGTCCGACCGGCCCCTGTGGGAGGACCAGCATGGACCGAACGCTCATCGTCGCGAAGGTGGTCCCGACCGCCGAGGCGGCGGTCGCCGAGATCTTCGCCGAGTCCGACACGACCGAACTGCCTCGCCTGGTGGGGGTCCGGCATCGCTCGCTGTACCGCCTGCACGACCTGTACGTGCACCTGATCGAGACCGAGTCGGCCGGCGACGGCGCCGTGGAGGCGGTTCGGGAACACCCCGAGTTCGTCCGGGTCAGCAGCCGGCTGAGTTCGTACATCTCACCGTACCGACCGGACTGGCGGTCACCCCGGGACGCGATGGCGCGCTGCTTCTACCGCTTCGACGGACGCCGGCCATGACCGCCACCGCGCCCTCGGGCGAGACCCTGTGGTCCCGGTGCGGCGGCTGCGCCGCCCTGCTCTACCGTAAGCGGCTGCGCCGCAACCTCGACGTCTGCCCGGAGTGCGGCCTGCACGCCCGACTCGCCGCACCCGAGCGGATCGACCAGCTGGTCGATCCCGGATCGTTCCGGACCCTGCCGGAGCGCGCGGTCGCGGTGGATCCGATCGGGTTCGTCGACGTGCTGCCGTACCCGCACCGGCTCGCCGCCGCCCGCGCCGACACCGGCCTGCCGGAGGCGGTGCTCTGCGGCACCGCCGCGATCGGCGGGTCGCGTTGTGCGCTCGCGGTGATGGACTTCCGGTTTCTCGGCGGCAGCCTGGGCAGCGCCGTCGGCGAGCTGATCACCCGTACCGCCGAGCAGGCGCTGGCGGCGGGCGTCCCGCTGGTCCTGGTCACCGCCTCCGGCGGTGCCCGGATGCAGGAGGGTGCGCTGTCGCTGATGCAGATGGCCACGGTCAGCCAGGCGATGGCCGAGCTGCGCGAGGTCGGGCTGCTCACCGTCAGCGTGCTGACCGACCCCACCTACGGCGGGGTGGCCGCCTCCTTCGCCACCAGCGCCGACCTGGTACTCGCCGAGAGCGGCGCCCGGATGGGCTTCGCCGGCCCCCGGGTGATCCGGCAGGTCACCGGACGCAACCTGCCGGAGGGGTTCCAGACCGCCGAGTTCCTGCTGCGGCACGGCCAGGTCGACATGGTGGTGCCCCGGCACGCCCTGCGTGCCCGACTGGCGACATTGCTCGCCGCGACGGGCACCGGCCGCCGGGCCACGAAGCGGTCCGGCGCGGACGCCCCGCCGCCCGAGACGGCCCGCCCGGTCGAGCTATCCCGGACACCGGTGCGCGACGCCTGGGAGACGGTACGCCTGGCTCGGCACCCCGGCCGGCCCACCACTCTGGACTATCTGGAGACCACCTTCGACGGCTTCACCGAGTTGCACGGCGACCGGCTCGGCGGCGACTGCCCGGCGGTGGTCGGGGGGTTGGCGCGGCTCGACGGCCGGCACCTGATGGTGATCGGCCACCAGAAGGGACACAGCACCGCCGAGCTGGCCGCCCGCAACTTCGGCATGGCCACCCCGGCGGGCCATCGCAAGGCGTTGCGGCTGATGCGACTCGCGGCCCGACTCGGGCTGCCCGTGGTGACCCTGGTCGACACCCCGGGGGCCGATCCGGGCGTCGAGGCGGAGGAGCACGGCCAGGCGGCGGCGATCGCGGAGAACATCCTGACCATGAGCGTGCTGCCCACACCGGTGGTGACCGTGGTGACCGGGGAGGGCGGCAGCGGCGGTGCCCTGGCCCTGGCGGTGGCCGACCGGGTGTTGATGCTCCAGCACGCGGTCTACTCGGTGATCAGCCCCGAGGGCTGCGCCGCGATCCTCTGGCCCGGTCGCACCGCCGCTCCGCAGGCCGCCCGGGCCCTGCGACTGACCGCACCGGATCTGTGCCGCCTCGGGGTCGTCGACGAGGTCGTACCCGAGCCGGACGGCTCGGCCGCCGACGACCCCGACGCGACCGCGCGGGCCGTCCGCCAGGCGCTGCTGGCGAACCTGCTGCCGCTGCTGGAGGTGCCCGCGGTGACCCTCGTCCAACGACGGCGACGACGCTTCCGCCGCTTCGGTGCCGCACGTGCCCGAGCGGGCATCCGATGAGCGCCGCGCCCACGGTCCCCGCTGCGGCGACCGCGCCGAACGGCGACGGGACCGGGCAGCGGACCGACGGCGTCGCCGGTCAGGAACCCGACCGGCGTCCGACGGCCGACGCCGCCCTGGCCGACCTGCGCCGACACGCCCGGCAGTTCATCGCCGAACTGGCCGACCCGGTGCGCCGGCTGCGACTGCGTCTCGGCGAGGCCGAGCTGGAGGTGGAGTGGGCTCGGCCGGTCGGCCCGGAACCCGGTGTGCCGTCCGGCCCCACGGGTTCTGGTCCCGCCGCTCCCGCACCCCGGCCGCCCGTCGAACCGTCCCCGGCCCCACCGGCGGCGAGTCCCGCGACCCGCGCCAGCGTCCGGTCGCCGATGGTCGGCACCTTCTACCGGTCGCCGCAGCCGGGTGCGGCACCCTTCGTGGCCGTCGGCGACCTGGTCCGACCCGGGCAGGTGGTCGGGATCGTCGAGGCGATGAAACTGATGAACGAGATCGCCGCGGACCGGTCCGGCCGGGTCGTCGAGATCCTGGTCGCCGACGGACAGCCGGTGGAGTACGACCAGCCACTTGTCGCCCTGGATCCGGCCTGAGGGTGGTGCGCGATGTTCTCCAAGGTGCTGATCGCCAACCGGGGCGAGATCGCGCTACGCATCCTGCGTGCGTGCCGGGAACTCGGCATCCGTACCGCCGTGGTCTACTCCACCGCGGACGCCGACTCGGTGGCGGTGCGGCTGGCCGACGAGGCCGTCCGGATCGGCCCCTCGGCCAGCCGGCGCAGTTATCTCAACGCCGCCGCGGTGGTGGAGGCGGCCCGTAAGGTCGGTGCCCAGGCGGTGCACCCGGGCTACGGGTTCCTCTCCGAGGACGCCGATTTCGCGGAGATCTGCGCGGACAACGGGCTGACCTTCGTCGGCCCGCCGCCGCGCGTGATGTCCGTGCTTGCCGACAAGTCCTCCGCCCGGGCGTTGATGAGCCGGGCCGGGCTGCCGTTGGCGCCGGGCGCGGTGCAGCCGGTACCGACGGCCGCCGAGGCCGCCGCCGTCGCCGCCGAGGTGGGCTACCCGGTCATCATCAAGGCCGCGGCCGGGGGAGGGGGCCGGGGAATGACGGTGGTCCGGACCCCGGCGGACCTGCCCCGGGCGTACGCGCGCACCCGGGCCGCCGCCCAGGCCGCCTTCGGCGACGACCGGGTGTACGTCGAGCGCTACCTGGTCGACGCCCGGCACGTCGAGGTCCAACTGCTCTGCGACTCGCACGGCAACGGTGTGCACCTGGGCACCCGGGACTGCTCGGTGCAGCGCCGCCATCAGAAGCTGGTCGAGGAGGCGCCCGCCCCGGCGCTGTCCCCGGCGACGTTGGACGCCATCGCCGGCACCGCCCTGCGTGGCGCACTCGACGTCGGGTTCACCGGTGCCGGGACGGTGGAGTTCCTGGTCGACGCCGACGAACGGTTCCACTTTCTGGAGATCAACTGTCGCATCCAGGTGGAACACCCGGTCACCGAGATGATCACGGGGATCGACCTGGTGCACGAGCAGTTCCACGTCGCGGCGGGCACCCCGCTGCGCTGGCGTCAGGAGGACGTCCGGTTCACCGGGGTGGGCATCGAGTGCCGGGTCAACGTGGAGGATCCGGACCGGAACTTCGCCCCCACCCCCGGCCGGCTGGACCGCTTCGTGCCGCCCGGCGGCCCGTTCACCCGGGTCGACACCCACGGCCACGCCGGTTACCTGGTGGGACCGCACTACGACTCGCTGCTGGCGAAGGTCGTCGTCTGGGCCCCGGACCGTGACCTGGCGTTGAGCCGGCTGGACCGGGCGCTCGGCGAGTTCGAGATCTCCGGACCGGGGATGCGGACCACCATCCCGTTCGTGCGGCGGGTGCTCGACGACGCCGAGTTCCGCAAGGGGCGGCACTCCACCGGGCTGGTGGACCGCCTGATCGCCGCACCGAAACCCACACACCCGAGGAGGGAACGATGACCGTCACCGATGACGACTCGCTGACCGCGGAGATAACCGACATCCTGGTCACCAACTGCGGACTTGATCCGGAGGCCGCCGCCCGCGCGCCGGCCGCCTCCCTGGAGGAGCTGGGCATGGACTCGCTCGCCCTGCTCGAACTCTCGGCCGTGGTCGCCGACCGCTGGCAGGTCAGCATCCCGGAGCAGGCCGCACAGTTGAGCATTCCGGGCGTGGCCGACCTGGTCGCCCGGCGGGCCGATCCGCCCGGGCACACCGAGAACAGCATCGTCATCGCCGCTCCGCTGGACCTGGTCTGGTCGGTGACGAACGACGTGGCCGGCTGGCCGGACCTGTTCACCGAGTACGCGCGGGCCGAGATCCTCGACCGGGACGGCGACACGGTCCGGTTCCGACTCACCATGCATCCCGACGAGAACGGTGTCGCCTGGAGCTGGGTCAGCGAACGCACCGCGGACCCGGCCACCCGACAGGTGCGCGCCCACCGGGTGGAGACCGGGCCGTTCGAGTACATGCGGATCCGCTGGACCTACACCGAGGAACCCGACGGTGTCCGGATGACCTGGGTGCAGGACTTCGCGATGAGGCCGAGCGCACCGGTGGACAACGCCGGGATGACCGAACGGATCAACACCAACAGCGCCGTGCAGCTGGCCGTCATCAGGGAACGCGTCGAGCGGCTCGCCCGGGACCGGACGACCACGCCGCCGGCGAGCGTCACCCCGACGGCCGTGGCGACCGGTGCTAGCGCGACAGGAGCCGACGATGAGTGACCTCGCCCTGGTGGCCGCCCGGGACGTCCCCGCCGACCGCCGACGCGGCGGCGAGCTGCGGGTCCTGCTCGGTCCGCGTACCGTCGGCAGCACCTCGGGTTTCATGGGTGTGGCCACCATGGCACCGGGCGAGCGGATCGCCGAGCACTACCACCCGTACAGCGAGGAGTTCCTCTACGTCGCCCGGGGCGCCATCACCGTCGACCTGGACGACGAACCGGTGCCGCTGGCGGCCGGCGAGGCGCTGTTCGTGGCCCGCAACGTCCGGCACCGGCTGCGCAACACCGGGCACGTGCCCGCCGAGGTCGTCTTCCACCTCGGGCCGCTGGCGCCGCGCCCGGAACTCGGCCACGTCGACACCGAGCTTGTCGAGCAGCGGGACCGGTCGTGACCACCCGGCGCACCGTGGTCACCGGCGTCGGGGTGGTGGCCCCCGGCGGGGTGACCCGGGACCGGTTCTGGAAGAGCATCACCGAGGGGCGTACGGCCACCCGGCGGATCACCTTCTTCGACCCGTCGCCGTTCCGGTCGCAGATCGCCGCCGAGTGCGACTTCGACCCGGACGCCGCCGGGTTGACCCCCGCCCAGCGGCAGCGCGCCGACCGGTACGTGCAGTTCGCGCTGGCCTGCGCCGCCGAGGCGGTCGCCGACAGCGGGCTGGAACTCACCGACGCCGAACGCGACCGCACCGGTGTGGTCCTGGGCACCGCCGTCGGCGGCACCATGGCACTGGAACAGGAGTACGTGACGGTGAGCGACAGCGGCCGGCGTTGGCTGGTCGACGCGGCTCTCGGCGGCCCGTACCTCTACCCGGCGCTGATGCCCAGCAGCCTGGCCGCGGACGTGGCCTGCCGCCACGGCCTGCACGGGCCGGCCCAGGTCATCTCCACCGGCTGCACCTCCGGCATCGACGCCATCGGCTACGCCCACCAGTTGGTCGTCGACGGCGAGGCCGACGTCGTGCTCGCCGGTGCCGCCGACTCGCCGATCTCGCCGGTCACCGTCGCCTCGTTCGACGCCATCAAGGCCACCAGCCCGGACAACGACGACCCGGCGCACGCCTCCCGCCCCTTCGACGCCGACCGGCACGGCTTCGTGCTGGCCGAGGGGGCGGCGGTGCTGGTGCTGGAGGAGGCCGGACACGCCGCGCGACGGGGCGCGCACGTCTACTGCGAGGTGGCCGGCTACGCCAGCCGCAGCAACGGGTACCACATGACCGGGCTGCGCCCCGACGGCCTGGAGATGGGGCTGGCCATCACCGACGCACTGCGGCAGGCCCGACTGGCGCCCGGGGACGTCTCCTACATCAGCGCGCACGGCTCCGGGACCCGGCAGAACGACCGGCACGAGACGGCCGCCTTCAAACGGTCGCTCGGGTCGGCGGCCCACCGGGTGCCGATCAGCTCGATCAAGTCGATGGTCGGGCACTCGCTGGGAGCCATCGGCGCCATCGAGATGGCCGCGTGCGCGCTGGCCATCGAGTTCGGCGTGGTGCCGCCGACCGCCAACTGGGCCACCCGGGACCCGGAGTGCGACCTGGACTACGTGCCCAACGAGGCCCGGGAGGTGCCGGTGGACGTGGCGCTCTCGGTGGGCAGCGGCTTCGGCGGGTTCCAGTCGGCCATGCTGTTCCGCAGGTCGGCCCGGGACGTGACGCGGTGAGCGCGAGTCGGGTCCGGACGGCCCCCGCCGGTGACGGCGGGACCGGCGGGCGGGCCGTGGTCACCGGCGTCGGGGTGGTGGCACCCAGCGGCGTCGGCGCGGACGCGCACTGGCGGACGGTCCTGTCCGGCCGCCGCCGGACCGGACCGATCAGCCTGTTCGACGCCACCGGCTACCCGACCCGCCTCGGCGGCGAGGTCGCGGACTTCGACCCGGGCCGGTACGCCGACAACCGCGCCCTGGTGCAGACCGACCGGTGGACGCACCTCGGCTTCGCCGCCACCGCGCTGGCGCTGGCCGACGCCGGCCTGCCGGAGCGGGCCACCGACCCGTACGGCTGGGCGGTGACCCTGGCCAGCGCCTCCGGCGGCAACCTGTTCGGCCAGCGGGAGCTGCAACGTCTCTGGTCGTCACCGTCGCGCACGGTCGGCGCGTACCAGTCGATCGCCTGGTTCTACGCGGCCAGCGTCGGCCAGCTCTCCATCCGGCACCAGGCGAAGGGGCCGTGCGGGGTGCTGGTGGCGGAGTCGGCGGGTGGCCTGGACAGCCTGGCGCACGCGGTGCGGACCGTGCGGCGCGGTGCCTCGGTGGTGCTCGCCGGGGCGACCGAGTGTCCGCTGAGCCCGTACGCGCTGGCCTGTCAGCTGCGCTCCGGCCTGCTCAGCGAGGTGGCCGATCCGGAGCGCGCCTACCGGCCGTTCGACGCCACCGCCAGCGGCTACCTTCCCGCCGAGGGGGGTGCGGTTTTCGTGGTGGAGGAGCTGGAGCACGCCCGTGCCCGGGGTGCGCGCAGCTACGGCGAGGTGACCGGCTGGGGTGCCACCCACGACGCGGCGCACACCACCGCGGACAGTGCCGGTGATCCGCACCAGTACGCCCGCGCGATGCGGCTTGCGCTGGGCCGGGCCGGTGTCGAGCCGGACGAGGTGGACGTGGTCGTTCCCGACGCGCTCGGGGTACCGCGCTACGACCGGGCCGAGGCCAGCGCCCTGCGGGCCGTCTTCGGCTCCCGCCTGCCGCCGGTCAGTACCCACAAGGAGTTGACCGGGCGGGCGCATCAGGGTGGCTCGGCCCTTGACGTGGCCACCGCCCTGCTCGCCTTCGCGCACGACACGCTGCCCGCCTCGGCCGGGCCGCAGGTCGTGGCCGACGGGTGCGAACTGGATTTCCTGCGGGCCGCCCGCCGCCCGCGTACCCGGGTGGCGTTGATCTGCGCCCGGGGTTTCGACGGGTTCAACAGTGCGCTGGTGGTGCGCGGTGCGCCGCCGGCCGGAGAGGAGTGGTGATGGACGCACGGGAGGGCGAGCAGCGGGCTGGCGAGCACCGCGCACGGGTGGTGTTCCTGGTCCGGGTGCCCGACGAGCGCACTGCGGACTTCCTCCGTGCCTACGAGGCGGTCCGGCACCTGGTCGCCGACGGGGTGCCGGGCCACCTGGTCGACCAGGTCTGCCGTTCGTCGACCGACCCGGAGCAGTGGCTCATCACCAGCGAGTGGAACAGCCTGGCCGACTTCGAGGCGTGGGAGCGCAGCCCGGAACACCGCGACCTGGTCCGACCGATGCGGGAGTGCTTCACCGATGCTCGCTCCCTGCGCTTCCACATCCACGCGCAGACGCCCGTACCGGCCGGAACACCCCGATGAGCAGATGAACGCTCGGTGGTGATCCGCTCACTCAAGGCTGACACACGGACTCGATCATCCTCGCTGGCCGGTCCGACGGCAATCCGGTCAGTCGCCCTTCTCGGGCATCCATTTGCATGACGCAATGTCCATCATGGCTGCCGTAGGGTGCTGGCAGCGCTCCGAGCAGGCGATCTGTGTCTGGTGCGTGCCGCGGCGACGCCGATGGTGGAGGTGGGGAGTCATGACCGGACCGCTGTGCTCGCCGAGCGAGACCGATCGGCGGCCCCGCGCCGACCCGCCGACCTCCGCCGACCGGCAGCCCCCGGGTGACCGGCCGCACCGGGCCACGCGCCGGTTGCCGACGCCGCCGGTGCGCCCTCAACGCGACCCGAGGTCGACCTCGGCCAGGTAGACGCAACTGTGCCCCTCGTGCGAGGAGTAGTAGCTGACGTGCAGTCGGTCGTCGTGCCAGACCAGGCCGGGATAGCTGGAGTCGCCGCCGGAGGGTAGCGTCACCAGCTCCCGCAGCCGGCCCCGCGCCACGTCGACGGCGCAGATCGCGGTCCGCACCGAACCGTCGTGCAGCCGTACGCCCGCCACGAGGGTGCCGTCGGGCAGCCGGCACAGCGCCGGACCGCCCACCCGTACCCCGAGGTCCGTCCAGGTCCACTCCCGGTAGGGCGGGCGGGCCCGGCCGAGCTGCGCGGTGGCCGTACCGCCGTCGCGCCGCAGCAGGCAGGTGACGGTGCCGTCGGGTTCGAAGACCAGCCCGGACTCGTTCGGGTACCCACCGGAGAACAGGGTGCGGACCACCGGTCGCAGGTCGAATCCGTCGTCGCTGCGGTAGAGCCGGGCGAACCGTGGCTCCCGGGTGGCGTAGCCGACGCCGTACATCGCGTCGCCGTGCCAGGCCGCCCGCCAGATCCAGACGTCCGGTTCGCCGATCGGCCGGGGCTCGTCCCACCGGTGGCCGTCGTCGCTGAGCGCGGTGACCGTCCGGAACCGTTTCGGAGTCCCCGTCGCGGCGGCGGCGAGCAACTGCAACCGTCCGTCGGGGCGCGGCACGAAGCGTGGGTCGCGCAGGTCGACACCGGTCTGGGCGAGGACCGCCGCGGTCTGCCAGGAGCGAGCGTCCGACGAGGTCAACACCCGCAGGACGCCGTCGTCGGACAGGTGCGACCGGCCCTGTCGGAACGCGCAGAACCACTGTCCCGCGTGCCGGACCAGGTCGGTGAAGGCGTTGTGCGGGGCGGTGTCACCGATACGGCGTATCGCGCGCACCTCGGTGGTCGCCGGACGGATGATCACGTGCGTCGACGGTACGCGGACCGGGCGACACGGGTGTGGCGGCGCGGCGAACAGCGGACGAACGCGACGGTCGGCCGGTGCCGCTGGCCGGCTCGGATGCTCACCGGGTCGCGCGGGTGCGGCGCGCGGCGACGTAGCGCCGCGCCTTTTCGGCGGTTCCGCAGTCGTCCATGCTGCACCAGCGGCGACTGCGGTTCTTGCTCTCGTCGAGGAAGACGAACCGGCAGCCGCCGCATCCCTTGATCCGGTCGAGTGGGCCGGTGGTGAGCAACTGGACCGCCGCGTGCACCACCGGCCGTAGCGGCCGGGCGGCGGTGTGGTCGTCCCGCCAGGACCAGACGAAGGTGCCGGCCCGGTCGAGCCGCGCGTGAGCGAGCGCGTCGGCTTCGTCGTCGCGCAGCCGGGCCAGGGTGGACCCGCTCGGACTCCGCCCGGACGCCACGGCCCGGAACACCTCGTCGAGGCGGTCGCGGACGTCCAGTGACCGCAGGAAGGCGGCCTGCGTGTCGTCCGGGTCGTCGTGGCGGCGACGGTGTGACCTGGTCACCTCCGCGTCGGTGAGGACGCCCGCGTAGCCGGCCCAGGCGAGCAGCTCGGGATAGCCGGTGAGCACGTCGTCGTCGGGCGGCCCGACGGGTGGACCGGTGCGGGTGTTGACGAAGTCCAACGCGAGGTTGCCGCCCACCAGGCGCAGCCTCCGGACACCCTCGACTGTTTCCATCAAACACGACTTTACCAGTTGACGGGGACCGGAGGCGCTTCCTAGTGTTACCCCCATATTCGAGATAGCCGGTAACACTGGAGGGCGGATGGGACGCGGGCGGGCGACAACGATCCTGATCGGACTGTCGGGCGGGACCTTCCTCTACACCACCGCCGAGGCGCTGCCCATCGGGCTGCTGCTGCCGATGGCGGCGGATCTGGCCGTGTCACCAGCGGACGTGGGCATGCTGGTCACCGCGTACGGCGCCGTGGTGATGGTCGCCTCGGTGCCGTTGACCGCGCTGGTCCGCCGTGTCCCTCGGCGGCGACTGCTGTCGGCGCTGCTGGCCGGCTTCGTGGTCAGCAACGCGGTCACCGTGTTCGCGAGCGGCTTCGCGGTGCTGCTGGCGGCCCGGATGGCGACGGCCGCGACGCACGCGCTGTTCTGGGCGGTGGTGGTGCCGGCCGCCGCGGAACTGTTCCGGCCGGGACTGCGGGGCCGGGTGGTCGCGGTCGTGTTCGCCGGTGGCAACGTCGCCCTGGCCCTGGGCGTGCCCGCGGGCATCTGGCTGGGCGAGCGCGCCGGCTGGCGGGCCTCGTTCCTGGCGGTGTCCGGGCTCGGCGCGGTGGTGTTCGTGGTGGTCGCCGCGCTGCTGCCCGCGACCCGGCCGGATCAGGGACACGCCACCCGGGGCGCGACCCCGGACGCGCGCCGCTTCTGGCTACTGGTCACCGTGGCCGTCCTGGCCACCGCCGGTGCGATCGTCGCCTACACCTATGTCGCCCTCTTCGTCACCGAGCACACCGCGATGGCCGCCACCTCGGTCGGTGCCATTCTGCTCGCTCGCGGGATCGCCAGCGTGCTCGGCATCCTCGCCGTCGGCGTGCTGGTGGACCGCAACCCCTGGCTCGCCCTGATCACGACCGTCGCACTCCAGTCGCTGGCCCTGCTCGGGCTGTACGCGCTGGGCCACCGGCCCGTCGCGGCCGTCGTCCTGATCGCGCTGGCCGGCCTGGCCTTCGCCGCGTTCACCGCGACCCTCGGCGGCCTCGTCCTCCAGGTGGCGCCGGGGCGCTCGGATCTCGCCGCCGCCACCGTCTCCGCCGCCGTCAACGTCGGCATCACCGGTGGCGCCTTCGTCGGAGGGCTCACGCTGTCGAGCCACGGCGTGCACCGCACGGTGCTGATCGGTGCGCTGCTCAGCATCGTGGCGCTGGTGCTGGCGCTCACCGCCCCGCTTCGGGCGGTGCCGTCTGTGCCTGGTGCGCGGCGGCCAGCCGTCTCGGGGCGCGGGCGTACCAGGCTTCCACGATCAGCTCGGTCAGCTCGGTGACGCCGATCCGGTCCAGCCGGACCAGCACCGACGGGTAGCCGTCGAAGTGTGGCGTGGTGAAGAAGAGGCCGGGGTCGTCGGCGAGCAACGCCTCCTTGACGCCGAGGTCCGCCACCCGGACCCCGAGGATGGGACCATCCGGTGCGGCCGGACCGAGTTCGTGGAGTTCCTTGCCGCGCAGCGGGCGTTCCCAGACGAACGGCTTGTCCTTCACCCGCCAGGCGGCCACGCCGTCATAGGAGGGCCGCTCGCTGGTCTCCGGCAGGCCCAGCGCGATCCGGCGTACGTCGTCCCAACTGGCCACCTCCTGACGGTACGCCAGGTTGACGCCCGCCATGGGTCCCGCCCGCACGGTCGGGGTGGCCTGGCGTGGCGGCGGTCAGGTCGGCGATGGTGGACCGCATGGAGATCAAGCCCGACCCGGTCTGCCTGGCCGACTTCGCCGCCCTGGCCCGGACGGTACTGCCGCCGCGCGTCTGGGACTACCTGGACGGTGGCAGCGGTGCCGAGGTGACCCTCGGCGGAAACCGCAGCGCTCTGGACCGGGTCGGCGTGGTGCCGAGGGTGCTGACCGGGGTGAGCACCCCGAGCCTGCGGACCCGGTTGCTCGGCCGGGAGTACGCGATGCCGGTGGCCGTGGCGCCGATGGCGTACCAACGGCTGGTGCACCCCGACGGCGAACCGGCGCTGGCCGCCGCGGCCCGCGTCGCCGACGTGCCGTACCTGGCCAGCATCCTCGGCAGCACGCCGATCGAGCAGGTCACCGCCACCGGCGCCGAGGTCTGGTTCCAGCTGTACTGGCTGCGCGACCGGTCCCTGGTCGCCGACCTGCTGGCGCGGGTCCGCGCCGCCGGCTGCCGGGCGCTCGTGGTCACGGTGGACGTGCCGGTGCTCGGCCGACGGCTGCGGGACCTGCGCAACTCCTTCCGGCTGCCGCCGGAACTGGTTCCGGCCAACCTGCCGGGTGGTCGCGACGACCTGGCCCACGGCGGCACGCCGGGGGTCACCCCGGTGGCCGCGCACCGTGACGCGGCGTTCGCTCCGGCGCTCACCTGGTCGGACCTGCGGTGGCTGGGGGAGCGGTGCGACCTGCCGCTGGTCGTCAAGGGCATCCTCGACCCGGCCGACGCGGTGCGGGCCGTCGACGCGGGAGCACGGGCGATCGTGGTGTCCAACCACGGCGGCCGACAGCTCGACGGAGCCCCGGCCAGCGCCACCATGCTGCCCGAGGTGGTGGCGGCCGTCGGTGACCGCTGCGAGGTGTTGCTGGACAGCGGCATCCGCAGCGGTGTCGACGTGTTGCGCGCCCTGGCGCTCGGTGCCGCCGGTGTGCTGGTCGGGCGGCCGATGCTCTGGGCCCTGGCGGTCGGCGGGCAACCGGCGGCCAGCTCCGCGCTGGCCCTGCTCGCCGCCGAGGTACGCGACGCCCTGGCCCTGGCCGGCTGCGCCGACCCGGCGAGCGCCCGGCGGCTGCGCACGGTCCCGGTGGGCTGACCGGAACCGGTGCGGCGACTTATCGCGTTCACCGGTTCGCAACCTGTGACGGCTGCCCTGCCGCCGTCCTGACAGGACGGTCATAATGGGCGGCATGGTTGCCTGGGAGTACGCCCTGCTGGTCCGCCGCTACCAGGGGCAGGGTCGCAATTTTCATGTCTCGTTCGTCTGGTACGGCCCCGACGGATCCCGCAAGGACATCACGGCGTACGGCGACACCGCCATCGCGCATCTCAACCGCGCCGGCCGCGACGGTTGGGAACTCGTCTCCGCCGCCGAGGACGTGAACAACGTGCAGGGCAGCACCGAGGTGCACCGCTACCACCTGAAACGTCCACTCGCCTGAGGGGCGTCCACTGTCGAGCCGTGGCGGTTCGACTACTCCTGAGTTGACCGCAGTCGCGTCGGGCCGGGCCGTCCCGGCCCGACGCGATCGTCGTCAGCCCAGCTCGACGTCCGGGTAGAGCGGGAAACCGGTGAGCAGCTCGCTGGCCTGTCGGCCGATCTTGTCGGCGAGGGCCGGGTCGAGCACGTACTTCGCCTTGGAGGCGGTGCCGTCCGGGCCGACCCCGGCGCTGGTCTGACTGAGCACGGCGTGGATCAGCTCGGCGGTGGTGTCCATCTCCGCCGTGCCGAGCCCCCGGGTGGTCAGCGCGGGGGTGCCGATCCGGATGCCGGAGGTGTACCAGGCACCGTTGGGGTCCTGCGGCACCGCGTTGCGGTTGGTGACGATGCCGGAGTCCAGCAGGGCCTGCTCGGCCTGCCGCCCGGTCAACCCGTAGCCGGTCACGTCGATCAGCACCAGGTGGTTGTCGGTGCCGCCGGTGACCAGCTTGGCTCCGCGCCGCAGCAGACCCTCGGCCAGCGCCTGGGCGTTGTCGACGATCTGCCTGGCGTAGCCGGCGAAGTCGGGCCGGCGGGCCTCGGCCAGCGCCACCGCCTTGGCCGCCATCACGTGCGGCAGCGGGCCGCCGAGCACCATCGGGCAACCCCGGTCCACCTGGTCGGCCAGCTCCGGGCCGCACAGCACCAGGCCGCCGCGCGGACCGCGCAGCGACTTGTGGGTGGTGCTGGTGACGATGTGCGCGTGCGGCACCGGGTCGAAGTCGCCGGTGAAGACCTTGCCGGCGACCAGGCCCGCGAAGTGCGCCATGTCCACCATGAAGGTGGCGCCGACCGAGTCGGCGATCTCCCGCATGACCCGGAAATTGATCTTGCGTGGGTACGCCGAGTAGCCGGCGACCAGCACCAGCGGCCGAAACTCGCGAGCCGCCTCGGCGACCCGGTCGTAGTCGACCAGACCGGTGTCCGGGTCGGTGCCGTAGCTGCGCTGGTCGAACATCTTGCCGGAGATGTTCGGCCGGAAACCGTGGGTCAGGTGCCCGCCGGCGTCCAGGGACATGCCGAGCATCCGCTGGTCGCCCAGCTCGCGCCGCAGCGCGAACCAGTCCGCCTCGGTGAGGTCGTTGACGTGCCGGGCCTGCGCCTTCTTCAGCGCCGGTGACTCGACGCGGTCGGCCAGGATCGCCCAGAACGCCACCAGGTTGGCGTCGATGCCCGAGTGTGGCTGCACGTACGCGTGCGCCGCGCCGAACAACTCCCGGGCGTGCTCGGCGGCGAGCGCCTCGACGGTGTCCACGTTCTGGCAGCCGGCGTAGAAGCGTCGACCGACGGTGCCCTCGGCGTACTTGTCGCTGAACCAGTTGCCCATGGCCAGCAACGTCGCCGGGGAGGCGTAGTTCTCGCTGGCGATCAGCTTGAGCGACTCGCGCTGGTCGGCCAGTTCCGCCCCGATCGCGTCGGCGACCCGCGGCTCGACACCACGGATCACCTCGAGAGCGCTGCGGAAGGCGGTGGATTCGGCGTTGCGCGGCATGCGACCTCCAGGTGACGTGCGGAAGGCCCAGGCGCTCGGCATGCGTCCTCGTGACGGGGCCGCTCCCCGATGGTTCTCCATCTCCAATGCGCCAGTCACGGCCCGAGGGGATCCTACCGGGTACGCCGGCAGGGCGGGCCGCGGCGGGCGACCGTGCGGCGCGTGGTGGACCCGCCGGGATCGCCGCCGCAACCGGCCGGGGGCCGGGCGGGCGCACTAGGATCGTCGCATGGCGGCAACGGGCGACGGTGGCAGTCTCCTGGCCATCAGCGACCTGCACGTCGGCCATCCGGAGAACCGGACGATCGTCGAGGGGCTGCGTCCCCGGACGCCACAGGACTGGCTGCTGGTCGCCGGTGACGTGGGCGACACCGTCGCCGAGGTGGAGTGGGCACTGCGGCTGCTGGCCGACCGGTTCGCCCGGGTGGTCTGGTCGCCGGGCAACCACGAGCTGTGGACGCCGCCCGCCGACCCGGTGACGTTGCGGGGCGCGGCGCGCTACGCCCACCTGGTGGAGCTGTGTCGTGGACTCGGCGTGGTCACCCCGGAGGACCCGTACCCGGTGTGGGCGGGGCCCGGCGGCCCGGTGACGGTGGCCCCGCTGCTGCTGCTGTACGACCACAGCTGGCGGCCGGACGGCTTCGACACGCCCGAGGCGGCGCTGGCCGAGGCGTACCGGACCGGAATCGTCTGCACCGACGAGGTGCTGCTGCACCCCGACCCGTACGAGAGCCGGTCAGCGTGGTGCGCGGCCCGGGTGGCCGAGACCGCCCGCCGGCTCGCCGAGCGCGATCCGGCGCTGCCGACCGTGCTGATGAACCACTGGCCGCTGGTCCGGGAAGTGACCCGGGTCCTGCGATACCCGATCTTCGCCCAGTGGTGCGGCACCGAGGCCACCGCCGACTGGCACGTACGCTTCGACGCCACCGCGGTCGTCTACGGCCATCTGCACATTCCACGGACCAGTTGGCACGACGGCGTGCGGTTCGAGGAGGTGTCGGTGGGCTACCCCCGGGAGTGGCGGTCCCGTGGCGTACCCCCGGGCCGGTTGCGGCGGATCCTGCCGCAACCGGAGGGGGTACCGCCCACGGCGTGGTGACCGGGTACGCCGCCGATCATCGGGCGGACCGTCAGGCCCGCATCGCGTCCAGCGACTTCTTCAGCGCCTTGGGCGCCGTCGGGCTCCGGGGCGCCTCCGGACGCCGGTCGATCATCCGCTGCCCCATCTCCTGCAACTCCTTACGCCCCATCGACTCGCGCACCTTCGGGAACCACTCCTGCTCCTCCTCCTCGACGTGGTGCAGGACGTTCTCGATGAGGACCGTCGTCTTGGCGTTGAAGTGCTCGTCGTCGGGCTGCATCGAGGACAGCTCGAAGCAGAGCACGTCGGCGACGTGGTGCTCCTCGTACGACTCCAGGATGTGGTCCTCCAGCTCCGGCAGCCGCTTGCGGACCTCCGGGTACATGATCTCGTTCTCCAGGTAGGTGTGCACGGTGAGCGCCTCGAGGATCTGCTTCACCAACCTGCCGCGCTTGCTGGCCGGCGCGTCCTCGCTGGCCTGGAACTCCTTGAACAGGCGGCGCATCTCCTGGTGGTCCTCTTTGAGCAGCACGATGGCATCGGTGGACATGTGGCGACCTCCTCGGATCACTTCGAGGTCTGCACTCCTACCCTGGCGCAACCCCCGGAAACGGCACCTCGGGCGAAGGCGTGTCGCCCCCGACCGGGGGTATGCGGCCGGGACCTGACGAGTTGGAGGTGTGTCGTGGCCACGATGGTGCAGCGGCCGGCCAGTCCGGTGCAGGACAAGAACTACGACCTGATCCACGCGTTGCAGATGTCACTGGAGAACATCTGGCACCTGGAGTCCTACATCGCCGACGCGGACGCTCGCGGTGACGAGGAACTCGCCACCTGGTTCCGCAAGATCCAGGAGAACAACCGCAAGGCGGGTGAACAGGGCAAGCAGCTGCTTGCCGCCCGCCTGCAACGCGAGAACGGCTGATCCGGCGGCGGTGGCGGGGCGCCGCTCCGCCCCGCCCACCGATCGGGCCGGACGCGGGCGCGGACCGAGGGTGACCGCCGGAAACCGTCGCGGCGCGACTCCCGGCGGTGGCCCGCCGGCCGGGTGCTCCGTCGTACCCTCTCAGGTGTGGCCACGGCGGCGCAGGAGATCCAGGTGGGGCGGCGGACGGTCCGCGTCAGCAGCCCGGACAAGCCGTACTTTCCCGAGCGGGGGCTGACCAAGCTCGACGTGGTGCGCTACTTCCTCGCCGTCGGCGACGGCATCCTGCGCGCGCTGCGGGACCGGCCGACCATGCTCGAACGGTGGCCGCGCGGCGTGTTCGAGGGCGCGACCATCGCCACCCGGCAGGACAACCGGGGTGACGCGTTCTACCAGAAGCGGGTGCCGGCCGGCGCGCCGGACTGGGTGGGCACCGCCCACATCACCTTTCCCAGCGGACGCACCGCCGACGAGGTCGCTCCGGGGGAGCTGGCCGTGGTGATCTGGGCGGTCAACCTGGGCACGCTGCGCTTCCATCCGTGGCCGGTGACCAGGGCGGACGTGGAGCGGCCGGATCAGCTGCGGATCGATCTCGACCCCATGCCCGGGGTCGGGTTCGACCAGGTGGTGCCGGTGGCCCACGAGGCGCGTGCCTTCCTCGACGAGTTGGGGCTGACCGGCTATCCGAAGACCACCGGCGGGCGGGGGCTGCACGTCTACGTCCCGATCGAGCCGCGGTGGAGCTTCGGCGACTGCCGCCGGGCGGTGCTGGCCCTCGGTCGGGAGATGCGGCGGCGCCGGCCGGACCTGGTCACCACCACCTGGTGGCGCGAGCAGCGGGACCGGCCGGTCTTCGTCGACTACAACCAGATGGCCCGGGACCACACCATGACCTCGGCGTACTCGATCCGGCCGACCCCGGCCGCGCTGGTCTCCGCACCGCTGGACTGGTCGGAGCTGGACGACGCCCGACCGGAGGACTTCGACGTGACCACCATGCCGGGCCGGTTCGCCGACCGGGGTGATCCGCACGCGGGCCTGGACGCGCGCCGCTACTCCCTGACGCCCCTGCTTGAGTTGGCCGACCGGGACGGCCTGGACGCGCCGCCCGAACGCTGACCGGTCATCCCCAGGGGCTGCGTACCCCGTCGTACTCCTCGAAGACGAGCCAGCTGCGGGTGGCGAGCACTCCGGAGATGCGCTGCACCCGGTCCAGCACCACGTCCCGAAGCGTGGCGTTGTCCGGCGCCCGGACCAGGGCGAGCACGTCGTGCTCGCCGCTGAGCAGTGCCACGTGTTCGACGTAGCGCACCCGGGCCAGCTCCGCCGACACCTCCCGCCAGGTGTTCTGCCTGATCGTCAACGCGATGTACGCCGAGGTGCCCAGGCCGGCCGGCTCCGGGGCGACCCGGGCGGCGAACCCGGTGATCACCCCGTCGCGCAGCAGCCGCTGCACCCGCGCGTAGGCGTTGGTGCGCGAGACGTGCACCCGTTCGGCGAGCGTCCGGATGGAGAGCCGACCGTCCCGGGTCAGCTCGTCGAGGATGCGCCGGTCGACCTCGTCGAGGGCGACGGCCGAACGTCCCGTTCCGCCCCGCCGGTCCGCCTCGTCGGCGGTCTCCTGGCTCATCGATCCCTCCTCTGGGTGCCATCCATCCCGCGTTCACCGGTCATCTTGAGTCAATCATCCGACAGCAGGAGCATAGGGCCACCACTCGTCCAGGAGGTTCCGCCGTGACCACCACCCCCCAGGCGGCCCGCAGGGCATCCCCGCGCAAGCGGCGGCCGGCGACCCCGACCGCGCCCGACCCCGCCGCCGGCCTGCTACCCGAGACCGAACCGGTCCGGCTGCTCGACCCGGACGGCACCCTGCTGCCGGCGCGCGCGGACTACCCCGAACCGCCCGTCGAGGCGCTGCGCGAGATGTACCGCCGGATGGTCGTCGGCCGGCGTTTCGACACCCAGGCCACCGCGCTGACCAAGCAGGGTCGGCTGGCCGTCTACCCGTCGTCCCGGGGCCAGGAGGCCTGCCAGGTCGGCGGCGTCCTGGCGCTGCGCGACGACGACTGGGTCTTCCCCACCTACCGGGAGTCGATGGCGCTGACCGCCCGCGGCATCGACCCGGTCGAGGTGTTGACGCTGCTGCGCGGCGACTGGCACTGCGGGTACGACCCGGCCGCGCGGCGCACCGCACCGCAGTGCACCCCGCTGGCCACCCAGTGCGTGCACGCCGCCGGTCTGGCCTACGGGGAGTCGTACCAGGGGCGCGACACGGTGGCGCTGGTCTACATCGGCGACGGTGCCACCAGCGAGGGTGACTTCCACGAGGGGGTCAACTTCGCCGCCGTGTTCAAGGCCCCCGTCGTGTACTTCGTGCAGAACAACAGGTACGCGATCAGCGTCCCGCTGTCCCGGCAGACCGCCGCCCCGTCGCTGGCCTACAAGGGTGTCGGCTACGGCGTCCCCAGCGAGCAGGTCGACGGCAACGACCCGGTGGCCGTGCTCGCCGTGCTCACCCGGGCGGTCGCGCACGCGCGCGCCGGCAAGGGGCCGTTCCTGGTCGAGGCGCACACCTACCGGATGGAGCCGCACACCAACGCCGACGACGCCTCGCGCTACCGCGACACCGACGAGGTCGAGGCGTGGCGCGACCGCGATCCGCTGGCCCGGTTGGAAACCTACCTGCGCGGCCGGGACGTGCTCGACGACGCGGCGGTCGCCGAGATCGCCGAGCAGGCCGAGACGTACGCGGCCGAGCTGCGGGAACGGATGAACACCCAGCCCACGGTCGACCCGCTCAGCCTCTTCGACCACGTCTACGCCGAACCCACCCCGCAGCTCGTGGAGCAGCGGGAGCAGGTGCGCGCCGAACTGGCCGCGGCGACGGAGGAGGACGCCTGATGGCCACCATGACCATGGCGAAGGCGCTCAACGCCGCGCTCGCCGACGCGATGCTCGACGACGAGCGGGTGCTGGTCTTCGGCGAGGACGTCGGCCAGCTCGGCGGCGTCTTCCGGATCACCGACGGCCTGCAGGCCCGCTTCGGCGACAAGCGCTGCTTCGACACCCCCCTGGCCGAGGCCGGCATCGTCGGGTTCGCCGTCGGGCTGGCCATGTCCGGGCTGCGGCCGGTGGTCGAGATGCAGTTCGACGCGTTCGCGTACCCGGCGTTCGAGCAGATCGCCTCGCACGTGGCGAAGCTACGCAACCGCACCCGCGGCGCGTTGAGCGTGCCGATGGTGATCCGGGTGCCCTACGCCGGTGGGATCGGCGGCGTGGAACACCACTGCGACTCCTCGGAGGCGTACTACGCGCACACCCCGGGTCTGAAGGTGGTCACCCCGGCGACCGTCGACGACGCGTACTCGCTGCTGCGGGAGGCGATCGACGACCCCGACCCGGTGGTGTTCATGGAGCCGAAGAAGCTCTACTTCGCCGGCGCCGAGACCGCGCTGCCGACCCGGACCGAGCCGTTCGGCCGGGCGGTCGTGCGCCGGGCCGGTCGCGACGCCACGCTTGTCGCGTACGGCCCGGCGGTGCCGGTCGCGCTGGAGGCCGCCGAGGCCGCCCGGGACGAGGGATGGGACCTGGAGGTGGTCGACGTACGCACCATCGTGCCGTTCGACGACGCCACCATCGCCGCCTCGGTACGCCGTACCGGGCGGTGCGTGGTGGTGCAGGAGGCGCAGGGCTTCGCCGGAGTCGGCGCGGAGATCGCCGCCCGGGTGCAGGAGCGCTGCTTCCACGCGCTGCACGCCCCGGTGCTGCGGGTATCCGGGCTGGACATCCCGTATCCGGCGCCGATGCTGGAGCACACCCACCTGCCCTCGGTCGACCGGGTGCTGGACGCGGTGGCCCGCCTGCAGTGGGACGACCAGCCCGACCGGCGCTGGCTGACCGAGGGCAGCGCGGCATGACCGAGAAGGTTTTCCTGCTGCCCGACCTCGGTGAGGGTCTCGCCGAGGCGGAGATCGTGCAGTGGCGGGTCGCGGTCGGTGACACGGTCACCGTGGACCAGACCGTGGTCGAGGTGGAGACCGCCAAGGCGGTCGTCGACGTGCCCTGCCCGTACGCCGGCCGGGTCGTCGCCCTGCACGGCGCCGAGGGTGAGGTACGCCCGGTGGGCCAACCTCTGATCACCGTCGCCGAGCCGGTGAGCGGTCGCGCCGACGACGGCGAGCCGTCCGGGCACGCGGTCTACCGCGAGGAGGAGCGGGCCGGCTCCGGCAACGTGTTGATCGGGTACGGCACCGGCCACGGCGGTTCCCGCCGGCGTAGGCGGCCACGGCTCGCGGCCGGCGTGCGTGACGCTTCGACCGCCCCGTCCGCTCCGACGGCACGGCCGTCCGGTCCCGGCCTGCCACCGGCGGCGGACGGTCGGCAGCCGGACCCGTCCGGTGCGGCCCCGCCCCTGGTCATCTCGCCGATCGTGCGGCGGTTGGCCCGGAGCGTGGGGTGGACCTGGCGTCGGTACGCGGCAGCGGCCCCGGCGGTGTCATCCGGCGGGCCGACGTGGAGGCGGCGGCCGGTGCGGTCGCCGCGGCGACGACCGGCGTGGGTGCCCCACCCACCGCGGTGTCGGAGCTGCCGGCGACGTCGGCGGAACACCACCCGGCGCCGGCCGGCGTGGCCCTGCCCGGTGCCCAGGACCTGGTCATCCCGTTGACCGGCATCCGGCGCGCCATCGCGGACAAGCTGTCGCGCAGCCGGCGGGAGATCCCCGAGGTGACCATCTGGGTCGACGCCGACGCGACCGCCCTGCTCCAGACCCGGGCCGCGATCAACGCCGCCCGCCCGGACCAGCCGGTGAGCATCCTGGCCCTGCTCGCCCGGATCTGTCTGTCCGGGCTGCGTCGCTACCCCCAGCTCAACGCACGGGTGGACACCGAGGGGCAGCGCATCGTCCAGTCCGCCGGGGTGCACCTGGGCATCGCCGCCCAGACCGACCGGGGCCTGGTGGTGCCGGTGCTGCGGGACGCCGAACGGCTCACCACCACCGAACTGGCCGCCGAACTCGCCGCCACCACCGCGGCGGCGCGGGCGGGCGACCTGCCGCCGGCCCGGCTCACCGGAGGAACCTTCACGCTCAACAACTACGGGGTGTTCGGCGTCGACGGCTCGACCCCGATCATCAACCACCCGGAGGCGGCGCTGCTCGGCGTCGGCCGCATCGTGGACAAGCCGTGGGTGGTGGACGGGCAGCTCGCGGTCCGGAAGGTGACGCAGCTGAGTCTCACCTTCGACCACCGGGTCTGCGACGGTGGCGTGGCCGGCGGGTTCCTGCGGCACGTGGCGGACTGTGTCGAGCAGCCCGGGCTGCTGATCGCGGCGGTCTGACGGCTCAGGTCGATCGAGGGGCCCCGTCTCCGCCGGAACGGGCCCCTCGATCGACCGCCGTCCCGCCGCGGACGCGATCCCGCCGGATCAGCGGTACGGCGGCGGACATCGCGCCACAGTCGGCCGAGTATCGCCCGTAACGTCGTCGTTGGCATTTTTCGTTCGCCCGGTGCGATTACGGAAAAAGCCTCTCCGGGCAATTTTTCCTGCTCTTGGTGGAAACCACGGAAACGTCGGTGCCGAGCTGGCAAGAATGTGCGGAGGAAGCGGCGATAACGGGGGGACGCATCATGATGTTGAGGCGGCGACTGACGCTGTTGGCGGTGAGTGTCGCAGCGGCACCGCTGGCGCTTGGCGCGTGCACCGGCGACCGCAGGACCGGGCAGCCCGCCGAGGCGCGAGCGAACCCGGAACTGTCCGTGACGCCGGCCGAGGGAACCCGCGACGTGCCGGTCACCGGGGAGATCGGCACCGTGGTCAAGCACGGGCGGGTCACCGCCGTGCGGATCACCGACGACAAGGGCGCGGCGGTCGCGGCGGAGCCCCGGGAGGACGGTAGCGGCTGGGTGCCGAGCCGGACACTGGAGCCGAAGCGGACGTACACCGCGGAGGTCACCGCGACCGGCGACTCCGGAAAGACCGTCACCCGCCGGACGACGTTCACGACGCAGCCCAAATCATCCAAACCAGCCATCGTCAGCACTTTGTATTTCGCCGGTGATCGGACGTACGGAACCGCTATGCCGGTAACCGTCGCGTTCGACCCGCCAATTCCCAAAGAGGCGCGGGCGGATGTGCAGCGCCGTTTGTTCGTGAAAACCGATCCGCCCCAGCCGGGCACCTGGTCCTGGGTGTCCGACGGAAGCCAGGTCTACTACCGGGCGCCCGATTTCTGGCGACCGGGTACGACGATCAAGGTTCGCTCGGCGCTGGAGGGCCTGCCGATCGGCAAGGACAGCGTCGGCGACGCCGACCGGCGAGCCAGCTCGAAGATCGGTCGGCAGGTCGAGTTGGAGATCGACAACGCGACCAAGCAGATGTCGGTCATCCGGGACGGCAAGCTGCTGCGCAAGCTGCCGGTCAGCCTCGGCAAGCCGAGCACACCGACCTCCAGCGGCAAAATGGTGATCATGGAGAAGCACGACTTCACCACGTTCGACACCCGGGGCTCGGCGGATCCGTACGTGGTCGACGTGGAGGACGCGCAGCGGCTCACCTGGGGTGGCGAGTTCATCCACGGCGCACCCTGGTCGGAGGGGGATCAGGGCTACACGAACGTCTCGCACGGCTGCACCAACCTGTCGGCGGCCAACGCGGACTGGCTGATGGGTGTCACACAGGTCGGTGACCTGGTCACCGTTAAGGGCACCGAGGTCGAACTCAACGAGGGCAACGGCTGGACGGCATGGAACGTCAGCTGGGAGGAGTTCGCCAAGGGCAGCGCGCTGCCGGTGCCCGCCGGCCTGCGGCCCACACCCACCCAGGCTCCGGACCCGGGGGCGGTCGCCGGAGGATCACCCGAACCGCAGCCGTCGGCGAGCGGCGGCTGACCCAGGCGTACGCCGGGCCGCCCGCCGTGGGTCGGCCCGGCGTCTTTTCGCGGCCCCGGCAGGGCTGCTCACCCGGGCCGGGGTTAGTCCCTAGGGTGGACCTCGCCGGCCTGCGGGTCATGCCCTGGGCTTACCCGGAACCGCCGCTCAGCAGGGTGGAAGTGTCGGTGGTGGGGGATAGGTTCGTCGTATGCGAGAGCGCGAGGAGCGGTTCCACGTCGAGACGAACGTGTCCGACGACGCGGTGTGCGTTCGCGTGGTCGGTGTGATCGACATCGCCACGGTCGCGGCGTTCCGCGCCGCGCTCTGGGCGGCGCCCGCCCGCACCGAGCTGCGGGTGGATCTCTCCGAGGTCCGGCTGCTCTCCGCGGCCGGGGTCCGCACCCTTGTCGCGGCCCGGCTCTGGGTGCGGTCGCAGGGCGGCAACCTGGTGCTGGTCGACCCGCCACCAATGGTGGAGCGGGCGCTGCGGCGGGACTGGCAGCTGTACTCGCTGGCGATCCTGCCGCTGCTGTTCTTCCTGATCTTCAGGTACCTGCCGATGCTGGGCAACATCATCGCCTTCCGTCGCTTCCAGCCCGGCGGCAACATCTTCGGCGAGTACTGGGTCGGGCTGCGCTACTTCAAGATGTTCCTGAACGATCCGACGTTCTGGAACGTCTTCACCAACACCCTGGTGCTGGGTGCGCTGACCCTGCTGTTCTGCTTCCCGCTGCCCATCGTGCTGGCGCTGCTGCTCAACGAGGTACGGGCCCGCAAGCTCAAGCGGTTCGTGCAGTCGGTGTCGTACCTGCCGCACTTCCTGTCCATCGTGATCGTGGCGGCCATCGTCATGCAGCTGCTGTCCATGGACGGCACGGTCAACCAACTCGTCCGCGCCGGTGGCGGTGACGCCATTCCGTTCCTGCAGCGGCCGGAGTGGTTCCGCACCATCTACGTCTCCTCGGAGGTCTGGCAGACCGTCGGCTGGGGCACGATCCTCTACCTGGCGGCGCTCACCACCATCGACGACGACCTCTACGAGGCGGCCCGCATCGACGGCGCCAACCGGTGGCGGCAGACCTGGCACGTCACGCTGCCGGGCATCCGGCCGACCATGGTGACGCTGCTGATCCTCAACATCGGCGCCTTCATGGCGGTCGGCTTCGAGAAGATCCTGCTGCTGTACAACCCGTTGACCTATCCGACCGCGGACGTGATCTCGACGTATCTGTTCCGGATGGGCTTCCAGTCCAGCAACTTCAGCTACGCCGCCGCGATCGGGCTGTTCGAGGCGGTGATCGGGTTGATCCTGGTCGTCTCGGCGAACCTGATCGCCCGCCGCACGGTGGGGACGAGCCTGTGGTGACCGTCGACACCGCCGAGCGGTCATCCGAGTCCGCGCCCCGTCCCCGTCGCCGCGGCATCCAGGAGACCCGGGGCTACCGGGTGTTCCGGGTGGTCAACGGGATCGTCCTGACCCTCGTGGTGGTGGTGACGCTCTACCCGTTCGTCAACATCGTGGCCCGGTCGTTGAGCGACGAGGCGTACATCATCGCCGGCAAGGTGAACCTCGTGCCGCGCGGGTTCACCCTGGAGACGTACCAGCTGCTGATGTCCGACCCGCTGTTCTGGACGAACTACCGCAACACCGTGTTCTACACGGTGACTGCCACGGTCATCTCGATCGTGATGACCACCTGCTACGCGTACGTGCTGTCGAAGAAGCAGCTCAAGGGACGCGGGGCGCTCGTCGGCATCGCGGTCTTCACCATGTTCTTCACCGGCGGCCTCATCCCCAACTACGTCCTGGTCACCAGCCTGTGCCTGAAGAACAGCGTCTGGGCCATCGCACTGCCCAACGCGATAAACGTGTTCAACCTGCTGGTGATGAAGGCGTTCTTCGAGAGCCTGCCGACGGAGTTGGAGGAGGCCGCCGCCGTCGACGGGCTCAACACGTACGGCATCCTGCTGCGGATCGTACTGCCGTTGTCGAAGGCCATCGTCGCCACGATGGTGCTCTTCTACGCGGTGGCCTTCTGGAACTCCTGGTTCGCGGCCTTCCTTTACATGGACCGGCAGGAGCTGTGGCCGGTTACCGTCTACCTGCGCAACCTGATCGCCGGTGCCACCGGCGCGGAGAACGTCGGGGCGATCACCGAGGCGAACGAGGTACAGGCCGAGGCGACGCTGAAGGCCGTGACCATCGTGCTCACCACTCTGCCGATCCTCCTGGTCTATCCCTTCGTCCAGCGGTACTTCGTCCGGGGCATCATGCTCGGCGCGGTCAAGGGCTGACCAGTAGCGAACACCCCTCCCACCACCAAGTTGAAAGGATCCCGCCATGTTCCGCAGATCGTGGCGTCACGCGGCGGCGACTGCCGCCGTGCTGCTGGCCCTCGGCAGCGTCACCGCCTGTGGCGACGACTCGTCCGACAGCGAGGACCTGTCGGAGAACCGGGCCGGCGCGATGGAGAACTACGCCGTCGGTACCCAGTTCAAGGCCACCGAGCCGCTCTCCTTCTCCGTCCTCTACAACAACCACCCGAACTACCCGCTGAAGGAGGACTGGCTGTTCTGGACGGAGTTGCAGTCCCGGACGAACGTCAGCCTCGAGAAGGTCGCGGTGCCGCTGAGCGACTACAACCAGAAGCGCAGCCTGCTCATCGGTGCCGGCGACGCCCCGTTGCTGATCCCGAAGACCTATCCGCCGGACGTGCACGCCTACGTCTCCTCGGGGGCGATCCTGCCGGTCAGCGACTACCTCGATCTGATGCCGAACTTCAAGGACAAGATCGAGAAGTGGAACCTGAAGGCTGAGATGGACACGCTGCGCCAGCAGGACGGCAAGTTCTACCTGCTGCCCGGCCTGCACGAGAAGCCCTGGCACGAGTACTCCCTGGCGGTCCGCACCGACATCCTCGAAGAGCTGAACCTCCAGGTCCCGAAGACCTGGGACGAGGTCTACACCATGCTCAAGGCGATGAAGGCGGCGTACCCGGACGTCTACCCGTTCTCGGACCGGTTCAGCCAGCCCAACCCGGCCGGCAACCTGCTCAACATGCTGGCCGTGTCGTACGGTCTGCAGGGCGCGGGCTGGAACTTCCAGCACGTCACCTGGAACGACCAGGCGCAGCAGTTCGAGTACACCGGCGCCACCGAGCAGTACAAGCAGATGTTGCAGTACCTCAACAAGCTGGTGTCGGAGAAGCTGCTCGACCCGGAGAGCTTCACCCAGACCGACGACCTGGCCCGGCAGAAGCTCGCCAACAGCAAGTCCTTCGTGATCAGCAGCAACGCCCAGACGTTGGTCAACGACTACCGGCCGGACCTGGCGGCGACCAACCCGAAGGCGAAGATCACCAAGATCCCGCTGCCCATCGGCCCGGCCGGCGAGATCAACCCGGCCAGCCGGCTGGAGAACGGCATGATGATCTCCTCGAAGGCCCGTGACAGCAAGAACTTCGTGGCGATGATGCAGTTCGTCGACTGGCTCTGGTACTCCGACGAGGGGCAGGAGTTCGCCAAGTGGGGCGTCGAGGGCACCACCTTCGTCAAGGACGCCACCGGCAAGAAGACCCTCGCTCCGGACGTCGACATGATCGGGCTCAACCCCGGCGCGCCCAAGCACCTCCAGAAGGACTTCGGCTTCGGCAACGGCGTGTTCGCCTACGGCGGCAAGCCCGAGCTGGTGCAGGCGTTCTTCTCGCCCGAGGAGCAGGAGTTCCAGCAGGTGATGAACGCCCGAGCGCCGAAGTCGCCGCCGCCGCCGTACCCGCTGAACGACGAGGAACGCGAGCAGGTGTCGCTCTGGGAGACCCCGCTGAAGGACCACGTCTACCAGGCCACGCTCCAGTTCGTGCTCGGGCAGCGTGACTTCGCCGAGTGGGACGCCTACGTGGCGGAGTTGAAGAGCAAGAACATGGACGCCTACCTCGAACTGGTCAACGAGGCGCACAAGCGCTACCAGGAGAAGAACTAGCAGACCTGTCCGGTCCGGTCGTGTCGGCGCGACCGGACCGGGCACCCTCCACCCCGAGCACAGGGACGACGATGCGGATCACCGTTGCGGAGCGACCCGTCGGCCGGCTGAGCGACGCGTGGCGCCTGGCCGTCGGCACCGGCCGGCTCGACCTGGCCCTGCGCCGCGACTACCAGGACTCGTTGGCGCTGGTCCAACGCGAGATCGGCTTCCGGTACATCCGCGGGCACGGCCTGCTCAGCGACGGCCTCGGGGTGCACCGACCGTACGAGTACCGGGACCGACGCCAGGTTCGGCACGCCTTCGGCTACCTCGACCAGATCGTCGACGCCTACCTCGAACTGGGCGTCAGGCCGTTCGTGGAACTGGGCTTCATGCCCTCCGGGCTGGCCAGCGGCGAGCAGACGGTCTTCTGGTGGCGCGGCAACGTCACCCCGCCCCGGTCGCACACCGAATGGGCCGACCTGGTCCGGGCAACCATCGGTCATCTCGTGGACCGGTACGGCCTGGACGAGGTGCGCGGTTGGCCGATCGAGGTGTGGAACGAGCCCGACCTCAAGGAGTTCTGGCAGGACGCCGACGCCGACGCCTACCACCGGCTCTACGAGGTGACCGCGTACGCGGTGAAGGACGTCGACGCCGACCTCCAGGTCGGTGGCCCGGCGCTCTCCCCCGGCGCCGACGACGGATGGCTGCCCCGGTTCGCCGAGTTCGTCACCGACCGTTCGGTGCCGATCGACTTCGTCAGTCGGCACGCCTACAGCTCCGGCCCGGCCCAGCACGTGCCGTTCGGCGTACACCAGACCCTCGCTCCGGCGCAGCGGCTGCTGGAGCAGTTCGCCAGCCCGCGCCGGCTGCTCGCCGGCACCGCGCTGGCCCACCTGCCGGTGCACATCACCGAGTTCAACAGCTCGTACCGGCCGGACAACCCCATCCACGACACCGCCTTCCACGCCGCCTACCTCGCCCCGGTGCTGGCCGGCGGCGGTGACCTGGTCGACTCCTTCGCGTACTGGACCTTCAGCGACGTGTTCGAGGAGGTGGGTATCCCGACCACACTGTTCCACGGCGGCTTCGGCCTGCTCACCCACCGGCAGATCCGCAAGCCCACATACCACCTGTACGCCTTCATGAACCGGCTGGGCACACAGATCCTGGCCCGTGGCGCGGACCATCTGGTCACCCGGGACGACACCGGCCGCATCGCGGTGCTGGCCTGGGCACCGGTCGACGTCAACGGCGGTGAACCGGTGGACGGCCACGCCGTACGCCTGTCGCTGCCGGTCACCGACCCCGCCGCCCGCACCGCGTTCCTGCTGCGCTCCTCGGTCAGCGAGGAGTCCGGCAACGCCTGGCGGGCCTGGTGCGAACTGGGCCGACCCCCCTCCCCCACCGCCCGTCAACTGGACGTCCTGCGGCAGGCCGCCGAGCCGGCCCGACGGCACGGCTCGCTGCCGGTGCTGGCCGGCCGCGTCGAGCTGGACCTGCACCTGGCCCGGCACGAGGTGACCCTGGCCGAGGTGAGCCCGGTGACCGACGAGACTCCGCCCTGGTGGGACGAGCGGCGACTGCTGGGCGGTGAGGCGTCATGAGCACCGCCACCCGTCGTGAGTTCGGTGCCGGCCCGCTGTCCCGAGGGGCAGCGCTGATCTACACCCTGCTGGTGGTGGAGGTGCTGCTGCTGGTCTGCGCGGCGCCCGGCCTGGTGGCGTTGTTCGCGCTGGAGCGGCACGTGAGCAACCTGCCGCTGGTCGCGCTCTGTGCGGTACCGCTCGGCCCGGCCATCGCCGCCGCGCTGTATGCCCTGCACCGGCAGCGTCTCGACCTGACCGAGCTGCACCCGGGGCGGCTGTTCTGGCGCGGCTACCGGGCCAACCTGACCGGCTCGCTGCTGGTCTGGGTGCCGACGCTGGTGTGGCTGACCGTCATCGCGGTCAACCTGGTCAACCTGCCGGCGGCGGGGGTGCCCGGCTGGTGGGCGGTGCCGCTGGTGCTGGTCGGTGCCGGGGTGTCGGTGGTCGGGGTCAACGCCCTGATGATCACGTCGCTGTTCACGTTCCGGCTGCGTGACGTGTTCCGGCTGGCCGGGTACTTCGTGCTGCGTACCCCGGTGGTCGCCGTCGGCACCGTGTTGCTGCTGGTGGCGGCGACCGCGCTCACCATCGTCGCCTCGGAGGCGGCGCTCGCCGCCCTCGGCTCAGTGCTGGCGCTCGCGCTGGTCCGTGGTGGCGCACCGATGACCGACATCATCGCCGAGGAGTTCGTCGAGTGAGTCTGCCCGTCACGCCCAGGTACCGCCGCTCCTCCGGCATGGCTGATTCCCAGTCGATGTGAGTGTGCGATCCATCGTGGACACGCGCTCACTCCGTCTCGGCGGTGAGGGTACGGAGGTTTCCGCGTACCTTTTCAAGCAGTTCGACGAGCGCGGCTCGTTGGTCGGCGGCCATGCCGGCCGTTGCGGTCTCGGCGAGCGTGCGCCAGGCCGCCTCGATGTTCGGGATGACGGCGCGGCCCTTGGAGGTCAACCGGATCCGGGTGGCACGCCGATCGCCCGGTACGGGTTCCCTGATGAACCAACCACCCTGATCGAGGCGACTGAGGCTGCGGGTCACCGTGGGTTGTTCCACGCCGAGGCGGGCGGCGATCTCGGAGATGGTCATTCCGTCGGGTTCCTGGCCAAGGATCCACAGCAGGACGTCCTGCCCCGGGTGCAGGGCGAGCGCGCTGAGCGCGTCGGCCTGTGCGCTGCGGTACAGCTTGGCCACCTTGACCAGGGCTTTGTTGGTGGCCAGGACATCCGTCAGTTCCACCCGGGCAGTGTACGAGTTGACGGGCCGCCACCACCTGTTCCATAGTCGGCTAACCTATAGCCGACTATGGAGATGATGATGGAAACCGGTTTGTCGAACAGAGTCGCCCTCGTCACCGGGGCCTCCGGGGCCATCGGCCGCGCCATCGCCCTGCACCTGGCGGCCGAGGGCGCCGCCGTCGCCGTGTCCTGGCACACCAACCACGACGGGGCCCTCGACGTGGTCGACGCCGTCACGCGAGCCGGCGGTCGGGCCTGCGCCGTCCACCTGGACCACGGCAGTCCCACCAGCATGCCGCGGGTCGTCGAGGACATCGCCGGACGTCTCGGGCCGGTCACCGTTCTGGTTGCCAACGCCGTGCGGTGGCCCTCCTTCGACGCCGACGAGATCGGTGGCCTCATCACGTCGCTGTCCGCCAACACCGTGGGTTCGGTGGCACTGATCGATGCGGCTCTGCCAGCCATGCGCACCGCCGGCTGGGGACGCATCGTCGTCGTGTCGACCGACATCGTCGCGCAACCCATGGCCGGGCCACTCGCCTACGCCACGGCGAAGGGCGCGCTCGAGACCGCCGCGCGGGTGCTCGCCGTCCGGGAGGCCCGCCACGGCATCCTGACGAACACCGTACGCCCCGGCTTCACCCTCACCGACAAGGCGCTGACCGCCCCGTTCCTGGGACCGGACGCGGTCGCGGCCGAATCGGCCAAGACTCCCACCGGTCGCATCTGCACTCCCGAGGACGTCGCTACCGCCGTCACCTACCTGGCCTCGGCGGCGAACGGTCACGTCAACGGGCAGACGTTGTCGCTGGCCGGTGGTCGCGAACTCGTTCGCGGGTGACCCCGGCACGGGCAGCCGGTATCCGAAGGTGCCGTTGCTGGTGCGAGTGCGCCACGCCCGCACGATCCTTCACGAGCAGCGGGTGGGTGGATAATCACGGCGATGCAGTTGTACGAGCGGTCGGCCGCACTCGGGCTCCTGGACACGCTGCTGCGTGGCGCGGCCGACGGCGGTCGGGTAGGGCTGATCGCGGGCGAGGCCGGGATCGGCAAGTCGTCGGTGGTCAAGGCGTTCGCCGCGGCCTGCGGCGGCCGGGCCGTCGTGCTCTGGGGGGCCTGCGACCCGCTGGTCACCCCGCGCGCGCTGGGGCCGCTGCACGACATCGCCCGGCAGACCGGCGGTGCGCTGGCCGAGGCGCTCGCCGCCGGTGCCGGGCAGTCCGAGCTGTTCTCAGCGCTTGTCGCCGAGCTGTCCGGGCCACGTCAGCGGCCACCCAGAGTCATGGTGGTCGAGGACGCGCACTGGGCCGATGAGGCGACGCTGGACCTGCTGGTGTTCCTGGGCCGGCGGATCGAGCGACTGCCGGCGTTGCTGCTGGTGACCTACCGCGACGACGAGGTGGGGACGGACCACGCGTTACGGGCCGCGCTCGCATCGGTGCCCAGATCGGCGGTCAAACCCGTCCCGTTGACACCGCTCTCCGCGGCCTGCGTCGCCGGGCTGGCTGCCGACCACGGTCGGCCGGGTGCCGAGGTCTTCCAGCTCACGGGCGGCAACCCGCTGCTGGTCACCGAACTGCTGGCCGCGGACCGCGCCGTCCCGGCCACCGTCGGCGACCTGACCCGGGCACGGCTGCGTCGGTTGTCGCCCGCCGCCCGCGAGGTGGCGCATCTGGTGTCAGTGATCCCGACGAGCGCCGAGGCCGCCGTACTGGCCGGCGCGGAGGACGCTGTCGACGAATGTGTCGCGGGCGGCGTCCTGGTGGCTCGGGGCGACATGATGGCCTACCGGCACGAGTTGCTGCGCCGGGCGGTCGAGGAGTCGCTCACCCCGCCGCGGAGGGCGGCTCTACACCGACTCGCGCTGACCCGGCTCGCCCTGATCGAGGGAACCGACCCGGCCCGACTGGTACACCACGCCCGGCTCG
>NZ_SAIY01000014.1 GCF_010560025.1 Verrucosispora sioxanthis | reverse complement strand
TCGTGCTGCTCGCCGTCGTCGTCAGCGTCTGGGTGCCCGCCGCCCGACACGTGGCCGGTCTCGTCGGCGCCGGCCTGACCGTCGCCGCCCTGACCGACACCTGCGCGATGGGCGCGGTGCTGGCCCGGCTCCCCTACAACCGCGGCGCCGGTTGCGACGTCGACCGGTCCCTGGCCCGGCTGCGCACCGAGCGGCACCAGGCATGAACGGTACGCAGTACCTCCGACCGGACCGCGACGGCCTGGCTCGGGTGGTGCCCCTGCTCGGATGGCTGCGCCACTACGACCGCCGCACCCTGCGCCATGACCTGATCGCCGGGCTGACCGTGGCGGTCATGCTGGTCCCGCAGAGCATGGCCTACGCCGCCCTGGCCGGCATGCCGCCCGTCGCCGGCCTCTACGCCTCGGTCGTGCCGCTGCTGGTCTACGCGCTGCTGGGCAGTTCCGGATCACTTGCCGTCGGGCCGGTGGCCATCACCGCGTTGATGACCGGCACCGCGCTGGCTCCCCTCGCCGACGGCGACCCGGCCCGGTACGCGGCCCTCGCCGGCCTGCTCGCCCTGCTGGTCGGCGCGATCCAGGTGCTGATGGGGGTGCTGCGGCTCGGCGCCCTGGTCAACTTCATGTCCCACTCGGTGTTGTCCGGCTTCACCTCCGCCGCGGCGATCGTGATCGCGGCCAGTCAGGTGAAGGACCTGTTCGGGCTCGACGCCGGGCGGGCGGAGACGTTTCCGGCGATCGTCGCGTCGCTCTGGCGGTCGGCCACCACGATTCACCCGTTGACCGTCCTCGTCTCGCTGGCCAGCGTCGCCGGTCTGCTGCTGGCGCGTCGACACCTGCCGAAGCTGCCCGGTGCCCTGCTCGTGGTGGCCGGCGTCACCGTGGCCAGCGCCGCGTTCTCCCTCGGCACACACGGCGTACGGATCCTCGCCGAGGTTCCCGGTGGGCTTCCCGCCCCGACCGTTCCCGCCCTCGGCGGCTCGGACGTGACGGCGTTGCTGCCCTCCGCCGTGGCGATCGCACTTGTCGCCTACCTGGAGGGCATCGCCGTGGCCAAGTCCCTCGCCGCGCGGGCCCGCCAGCAGGTCAGCCCCAACCAGGAACTCGCGGCGGTCGGCTCGGCGAACGTCGCGGCTGGTCTGTTCCAGGCGTTCCCGGTGGCCGGCGGTTTCTCCCGCAGCGCGGTGAACTTCTCCGCCGGGGCCCGGACGCCGCTGGCCAGCGTGGTCACCGCCGTGGTGGTGGCGCTGACCGCGGTGTTCCTGACGCCGGCCTTCCATCACCTGCCCAAGGCGGTGCTCGCCGCGATCGTGGTGGTGGCGGTGCTCGGACTGGTCGACCGCCGGGCCGCGGTGACCGCGTGGCGGACCCGCCGCTCGGACGGCCTGACCCTGGTCCTCACCTTCGTGGTCACCCTGCTGTTCGGGGTCGAGCCCGGTCTCGCCGCCGGCGTCACCTTCGCGCTGGCGATCTTCCTGTGGCGTTCGGCCCGGCCGCACCTGGCCGAACTCGGCCGGGTGCCGGGCACCCAGACGTACCGCAACGTGACCCGCTACACCGGACTGGTCACCGACCCTCAGGTGGCGATCGTCCGGGTGGACGGACCGCTGTACTTCGCCAACGCCCAGTTCCTGGCCGACCGCCTGCTCGGCCTGGCCGAGCGCCGGCCGGAGCTGACGGCGCTGGTGCTCGACGCCAGCGCGATCGGCGACGCCGATGTCGACGGTGCCCACGCCGTCGCCGAGCTGCACGAACGCCTCACCACCCGGGGTGTGGCGCTGCACCTGGCAACGGTCCGTGGGCCGGTACGCGACCTGCTCGCCCGGGCGGGTGTGTGGCGGACGGTGCATGGCGCCGGTCGGGTGCACCCCGACCTGACCGCCGCGCTGGCCGCCGTGGACGGCCGGGCGGAAGAGCGGCTGGTCGACGCGGCCGCACGGCCGCCGTCACCCCAGGAGGTGTTGTAGTCGTGTCCGATCGGTTCGCCACCCTGCTCAGCTGTATCGACGGCCGCATCCAGCGCCCTCTCGACGAGTGGGCGCGACGGCATCTCGACGTCGAGTACCTCGACACCATCACCGAGCCCGGACCGGAGGCGGTGCTGGCCACGACGGGTGAGGCCCGGCTGGACGCGCTCCTGGCCAAGGTGCGGGTCTCGCAGCGCGCGCACGGCAGCGCGACCCTGGTCGTCGCCGCACACTCCGACTGCGCGGGGAACCCGGTGAGTCTGACCGAGCATCATCGCCAGCTGCGTGCCGGCCTGTCCCGGCTGGCCGGACGGCTGCCGGGCACCCACCTGCTGGCCGTGCACGCGGGCCGATGCGGCCACCGGTGCTGGACACCGGAACTCGTCGCGGAGGTGACGCCGCCGGAGAGCGGCCCGTAGCCCTTTGCCCATCACATACCCCCAGGGGTATACATGACCTATCAGCCGTACCGTCCGTGAAGGAGCTGACCATGCTGTTCACCCAGTACTACCTGGACTGCCTGTCCCAGGCGTCGTACCTGATCGCCGACGACACCACCGGCCGGGCGATCCTGGTCGACCCGCGCCGCGACGTCGAGGAGTACCTCGCCGACGCCCGGGCGCGCGAGCTGAGCATCGAGGGCGTCATCAACACCCACTTCCACGCCGACTTCCTCGCCGGCCACCTGGAGGTGGCCGCGGCGACCGGCGCCTGGATCGGGTACGGCCGACGCGCCGAGACCGAGTACCCGATCCGCAAGCTGACCGACGGCGACCGGATCAGCCTCGGCGAGGTGACCCTGCAGATCATGGAGACGCCCGGCCACACCCCGGAGTCGGTGAGCGTGCTGGTGTACGAGCACGCCGACGACCCGGTCCCGTACGGGGTGCTTACCGGTGACGCGTTGTTCATCGGCGACGTGGGTCGACCCGACCTGCTCGCCTCGCTCGGCGTCACCGCCGACGAGCTGGGCAGCATGCTCTACCACAGCGTGCACCACAGGCTCATGACCCTGCCCGACCAGGTGCGGGTCTTCCCGGCCCACGGCGCGGGCTCGGCCTGCGGCAAGAACCTGTCGACCGAGCGGCAGTCCACGATCGGTGAGCAGCGCCGCACCAACTACGCCTGCGCACCGATGAGCGAGGAACAGTTCGTCGCGCTGGTCACCGGCGGTCAGCCGGCGGCACCGGGATACTTCGCGTTCGACGCGGTGCTCAACCGTAAGGCCCGCGAGCTGTTCGACCACGCCCGCCGCCCCGCCCGGCCGCTCACCCCCGCCGAGTTCCTCGCCGCCCGGGCCGACGGCGCCGTCGTCGTCGACACCCGTGACCCGCACGAGTACGCCGCCGGGCACGTTCGTGGCGCGCTCAACATCCCCGCCGACGGCCGCTTCGCCGAGACCGCCGGCAGCGTGGTCGCCCCGGATCACACCATCCTCGTCGTCGCCCACCAGGACCGCGAGGAGGAGATCGTGACCCGCCTCGCCCGGATCGGCTTCGACCATGTCGCCGGCTACCTGCGCGACCCCGAGGACGCGTTCCGCGAGATGCTCGCCGAGCTGACCCCGGCCAGCCGGGTCACCGCCACCGAGCTGCGCGACGCCCTGGACCGGCCCGAGCCGCCGCGCGTACTCGACGTGCGCAACGCCGGCGAGCGCGAGCAGGGCGCCATCGACGGGTCGCTGCACATCCCGCTGGCCGAGCTGCCCGGGCGACTCGCCGAGGTGCCCGACGACCGGCCCGTCGTCGTGCACTGCGCCGGCGGCTACCGCTCCTCCGTCGCCGCCAGCCTGCTGCGGGCGGCTGGCCGTACCGACGTCTCCGATCTGCTCGGTGGCTACGGCGCCTGGCAGGCGCTGCGACAACCCACCGCGGCCTGAGCCCGATCGGGGTGCGGGCGCGGCCGCCGCCGTCGCGGCCACGCCCGCACCGCGCCTGCACCGTGCAGCATGAGAGACCCGCCCTGCGTCAGGTCAGCAGCCGGAGCGCCCGTTGGCGGATGTCGACGTAGCGCTCGTACACCTCCGGGGTGCCGGCGGCGGCGACCTCCTCGGCCACGACCGGCCACTGTGGCGGTTCGGCCGCACCGGACAGCGCCCAGGCCGCCTGACGCGCCGCGCCGAGCGCGACGTACTCGCCGGGGCTCGGCACGCCCACCGGCGTGCCGAACAGTGCCGGCGCGATCGCCCGCACCGCGCGTGACCTGGCCGCGCCACCGACCAGTAGCACCCGGTCCACCGGAATGCCCTGGGCCCGCAGGGCGTCGAGGGCGTCGGCGAGGCCACCGAGCATGCCCTCCACCGCGGCCCGCGCGAGGTTCGCCGCCGACGCGTTCGTCCGGGTCAGCCCGGCGAGCAGACCGCGGGCGTCGGGCAGATTGGGCGTGCGTTCCCCGTCCAGGTACGGCAGGAGCGTCAACCCGCCCGCGCCGGGCGACGCCGACAGCGCCAGGTCGTCGAGTTCGGCGAGTGACCGGCCCAGCAGGTCGGCGACGGCGACCAGCACCCTTGCCGCGTTGAGCGTGCACACCAGCGGCAGGAACCGGCCGGTCGCGTCGGCGTAGCCGGCCACCAGCCTACTCGGGTCGGCGGTCGGCACCTCACTCAGCCCGAACGCACACCCCGAGGTGCCCAGCGAAACCACCACGTCGCCGCTTCGCAGACCGACCCCGAGTGCCGCGCCCATGGTGTCGCCGGTGCCCGCCGCGAGTATCGCCCCGGACGCGGTCTCGCCGACCGTCTCGGCGGGCCCGGCGACCCGGGGCAGCGCCACGTCCCGACCGAAGGCGAGCCGCACCAGGTCTCGCCGGTACTCCCCGGTCGCCGGAGACCAGTACCCGGTGCCGGAGGCCTCACCGCGATCGGTCGTCGGCTCTCCCCCACCAGCGCGCAACCGGTGGGTGAGCCAGTCGTGCGGCAGCAGCACCGTGCGGGTCCGGGCCGCGAGTTCCGGCTCGGCGCGGGCGAACCAGCGCAGTTTGGTGACCGTGAAGCTGGCCACCGGAACCAGCCCGACCGCGTCGGCCCAGGCCTGCGGGCCACCGAACTCGTCGGTGAGGTCGACCGCGGCGCGCGCCGATCGGGTGTCGTTCCACAGCAGCGCGGGACGCACCACCTCGCCTGCCTCGTCGAGGCAGATCATGCCCTGCTGCTGCCCGCCGACGCCGATGGCGACCACCCCGTCCAGCAGCCCGGCACTCGCCCGCTCGAAGGCGGCCCACCACAGGTGCGGGTCGACCTCGGTCCCGTCGGGGTGTGCGGCACGACCCTCACGGAGCACCTCCCCGGTGTCCGCGTCGCACACCACGACCTTTGTCGACTGGGTGGACGAATCCACGCCGGCAACCAGTGCCATCGCACGCTCCACAGGGGTCCGGTGCCGGTGGGTGGCGGCACTCGACCGATGTTGTCGAGGCCGACTCTACGGGCGTCGACCAAACGCTCGGCTTGGCCAACGTGGTGACCGCCACCGACCGCGTCGTGCCGTCGCTCCGAACGGTCACGCGGCTCGCGCGCCGGGCGACGGGTACGGCTCCCGAAAGGTGAAGGCCTCCGGCGACGGGCCGGCGGTCAGCAGTTCCAGCCGTTCGGCGGCCTCGGTAATGGTGGGCAGGACGCCGGCGGGAATCCACCACAGCACGAGGTGGGGGCGGTCGAGTGGGACGAACCACTCCCGCCGCCGGCGCATCGGCTCCAGGTGCGCGGTGCGGTACACGAAGCCGCGCAGTGCCTCGACCGACTGCCAGACGGTCAGGTTCACGATGATGTCGGGTCCGAAGGGCCGCAGCGCGGTGGCGTCGCCGGACTCGTCCTGCAGTCGCCAGACGTAGCCGGGCGACCGCTCGGCCAGGCCGTTGATCTCCGGAAGTTGGGCGACGAAGTCGGCGAGTTCGGGGCTGTCGATGGGGGCGCGCAGTCGGGCGATGTTCAGTTGCGCCAGATGATGGTCGGCCATGCGACCAAGCCTATGTTCTATGTCAATCATGATTGTTTTTAGACCGCATCACGACGCAGCACCCGGTCGGGCCGGGGTCGAGCCGGACGTCCCAGCCACGATCGCCCACCAGACCGTCGAGCAGCGCCAGGTTCAACCCGCAGACCAGCGCGGGATACGCCTCGGCCAGCGCGTGGAAGGGACAGTTGCGCAGTCGGATCGTCTGGTCGGCGTCCACGAACGGCTCGTAACCGAGTGTCCCCAGGCGCGCGAACACCTCGCCTCCGGCGAGCTTCGCACCCAGCTCGCGCGCTGCCGCGTGGACCGCCGGTTCCACACCGGACCGCTCGACCGCACTCGCCAGCACATCGGCCAACAACCGGTAGTCGCGCGGCGGCAGCGTCACCGCGTGTTCGGCCGCCGACCGGCGGTACAACTTGGCCGGCCGGCCCGCACCCGGCCCACCGCTGCGCGGCGCGTACGCCGTCTCCAGCAGCCCCGCCTCGGCCAGCTTCTCCAGGTGGAAGGCCGCCAGGGTACGGCCGATGGCCGTCGCCTCGGCCACCTCGTTACGGCTCACCGGCTCCGCCCGCGCGACCACGTACTCATAGACTGCCCGGCGCACCGGCTCCCGCAGCGCCCCGATGGCCTCCAACGACATGCTGCCGACGCTACCCGCCCGAGCACGGTCACCGGCCGAGGCCGGGGCGACCGGCCAGGGTCGCCGGTCCGGGCGGCGGCACCGTCAACATGTCCGGGTACCGCACTAGTCTGCCCGTCATGGCGAGCGCTGAACTGGATGAGTTGATCGTCGCGGACGCCGACGCGCTGCGTACCTGGTTGTCGGCCAACCACGCCACCTCACCCGGCGTCTGGCTGGCCCTCACCAAGAAGGGCGGCTCGGTCACCACCCTCACCTGGCAGCAGGCGGTCGACGAGGCCCTGTGCTTCGGCTGGATCGACGGGCAGGCCCGGAAAGGGGATCACCAGACCTCCTGGATCCGGTTCACCCCGCGCCGGCCGCGCAGCTCCTGGTCACAGCGGAACGTGGCACACGTCGCCCGGCTGGAGGCGCAGGGGCGGATGCAGCCACCGGGTCGCGCCGTCGTGGAGGCCGCGAAGGCGGACGGCCGGTGGGCGGCCGCGTACGCCCCACCGTCGGAGGCCGAGGTGCCGGCCGACCTGCTCGCCGCCATCGCGGCCGACCCCGCCGCCCAGGCCATGTTCGACGTCCTCACCAAGACCAACCGGTTCGCCCTCATTTACCGGCTCAACGCCGTCAAGCGGGCCGAGACCCGCGAACGGAAGATCGGCGAGTTCGTCGCCATGCTGGCCCGCCACGAGACGTTCCATCCGCAGAAGGCCCGGCCCGCACCGGCGGACTGAATTCCTCGAAAAAATCTTGGCGCACCTGTCGATCGGGGCTGGTCCTCTTCGTAGCTGTGGTGAGAGCCCGGCACCGAGCCGGGACACACGCCTGGAGGGCACGATGAGCACCACCGCGAACACGACCCGCGCCATCACGTCGACCATCGGGACCGGCGTCGTCGCCACGGCTGCCGCCAGCGCCGCCACGATGGCCGTCGCCGCCGCCGGCAACGCGGCGGGCATCAGCCTCGACATCGGCGGAGCCCCCATCCCGATCACCGGGTTCGGCGTGCTGACCGCCGTCTTCTCGCTGCTCGGCGTGGCCATCGCCGCGCTGCTGTCCCGCTTCGCCCGGCATCCCCGGCGTGCCTTCGTCCGTACGACGGTGGTGCTGACGATGCTGTCGCTGGTGCCGGACGTGATCGTCGACGCCAGTCCGGCGACCAAGGCGCTGCTGATGTTCACCCACCTGGTCGCGGCCGCGATCGTGATCCCCGCTGTCGCGCGCCGCCTGGCCGCCTGACCACACCCAACCATCGAACCACCGGAGGATCGTCATGAAGCAGTACCTGCTGTCCGTGCACTTCGTCGAGGGCGCGCCGGAGCCGACCGAGGAGGAGATGCAGACCGTGTTCCGGGAGACCGCTCTGATCAACGACGAGATGCAGGCCGCCGGCGCCTGGGTCTTCGGCGGCGGACTCCGGTCGCCGGACACCGCCACCGTCGTCCGGAACGAGAACGGCGCCACCACCATGAGCGACGGGCCGTTCGCCGAGACGAAGGAACACATCGCCGGCTTCTGGGTCATCAGGTGCGCCGACCTGGACGAGGCCCTCGCCTGGGCCGAGAAGTGCGCGGCGGCCTGCGGCCCGGTCGAGGTACGCCCCTTCGACGACCTGTCCCAGGCCTGAACCGGACCGGTCACCCGAAATGGACCTGGCGAGCGTCTACCGCGCGGAGTACGGCCGCTGCGTCGCCACCCTGACCCGCCTCCTCGGCGACCTGCACCTCGCCGAGGAGGCGGTCCAGGACGCCTTCGCCACGGCGGTGCAGAAGTGGCAGACCCTGCCGCCGAACCCGGGCGCCTGGATCGTGACCACCGCCCGCAACCGGGCCGTCGATCGGCTCCGCCGGGAGACGACCCGCGAGGCCCGGCACGCCGAGGCCCTGCTGCTGCACCAACAGGACGAACCCCAGGAGGTGGGACCGGTGCGCGACGACCAGCTACGACTCATCTTCACCTGCTGCCACCCGGCGCTCGCCCCAGACGCGCGTACCGCCCTCACGCTCCGCCTGCTCGGTGGCCTCGACGTGCCGGAGATCGCCCGGGCCTACCTGATCCAGGAGGCGACCGTCGCCCAGCGGATCGTGCGGGCCAAGAAGAAGATCCGTGACGCCGGCATCCCGTACCGGGTACCCGCCGAACACGAGTTGCCGGATCGGCTGCCGCCGGTGCTCACCGTGCTCTACCTGATGTTCAACGAGGGCTACACGACCACCGCCGGGCCGCTGATCAGAACGGACCTGTGCACCGAAGCGATCCGGCTCGCCCGGGAACTCGCCGCGCTGATGCCTGACGAACCCGAGGTGCTCGGCCTGCTCGCCCTGCTGCTGCTCACCGAGGCGCGCCGACCGGCCCGGCTCGGCCCGGCCGGTGACCTGGTGCCGCTGGCCGACCAGGACCGGTCGCTGTGGGACCGGACGCTCATCGCCGAGGGCCACGACCTGGTCCGCCGCTGCCTGCGCCGCAACCGGCCCGGGCCCTACCAGATCCAGGCCGCGATCGGCGCGGTGCACACCGACGGTGCCGCCACCGACTGGCGCCAGGTCCTGGCACTGTACGACCAACTGTTCGCGCTGGTACCGACCCCGATCGTCGCGCTCAACCGCGCGGTCGCGGTGGCCGAGGTACACGGACCGGCGGAGGCCCTCGCCGCATTGGCAGAGATCGACATCCCCGGCTACCACCGGCTGCCCGCCACCCGCGCCGAGTTGCTGGCCAGGCTCGGCCGCGTCACCGCCAGCCGGGCCGCCTACGACGAGGCCATCGCGCTGGCCACCAACGACACCGAACGCACCCACCTGGAACGGCGTCGCACCGAACTCACCCGCACGAGGAGAACAGCATGACCGTCACCTACACCTTCGACGTCTTCTCCAGCCTCGACGGCTTCGGCACCCACCGTGGGGACTGGGGCGGCTACTGGGGCAAACAAGGCCCCGAACTGCTCGCCCACCGCCTCGCCGCGTACCGCCCGCGGCAGCGCATGGTCTTCGGCGCCGACACGTACCGGATCTTCGCGCGGTTGCTGGCCGAGAGCACCGACGAGTCCGAGGTACGGGACGCCTGGGTCACCCAGATGCGCCACCTGCCGGCGACGGTGGTGTCGTCCACCCTCGACGGGCCCCTCGACTGGCCGGACGCGACAATCGCGCGCGGCGACGCCGTCGACGTCGTCGCCCGGCTGAAGGAGGAGTCCGAGGTGCCGCTGCGGTCGCACGGCAGCCTGTCGATGAACCGGGCACTGATGGCCGCCGGACTGGTCGACCGCGTCCAGGTGACGATCTTCCCGGTGATCACGGGCCAGACCGGCACCGAACCGATCTTCCAGGACGCGGCCGACTTCGACCTGGAGCTGATCGAGAGTCGGACCCTCGACGGTCACATCCAGGAACTCGTCTACCGTCCCACCCGGCACGGCTGACAACGCGGCCACGCCGGTCGAAGGAGACCGCATGACCCGCGACACCGAGGTACCCGCCCGGGTGCGCCGCGCGCTCGCCCGCGCGTCCGCGCTCGGCTTTCCGGGGGTCTGCGAGGACCCGATGGGCCCGCTGCTGGCGACGTTGGCGGCCGCGGTCCCACCGGACGGTCGGATCCTGGAACTGGGCACCGGTACGGGTGTCGGCACCGCCTGGCTGGCGGAGGGGCTCGGCCAGCGCGACGACGTGCGGCTGGAGACGGTCGAGCTGGACGAGTCCCTGGCCACGGCCGTCCGGGCGGACGACTGGCCGCCGTACGTGACGGTCCACACCGGTGACGCCGAGGCGTTGCTGCCCACGCTGGGCCGGTTCGATCTCATCTTCGCGGACGCGGTGGCCGGCAAGTGGACCGGCCTCGATCTGACGATCGACGCGCTGGCCCCCGGTGGGCTGCTGGTCGTCGACGACATGGACCTGGCCCGGTACACCGACCCGCGGCACCGTGCCGCGGTGCAGCGGGTCGAGCGGACCCTGGCCGACGACCCCCGCCTCGTCGTGGCGCGGATCCCGGCCGGCACCGGCCTGATCATCAGCACCCGACGGCCGGACCGCCGCCCGTCCCGGAGCCGGTACAGCTAGTGCGGTGTCACGTCAGTCTGATGCGGACCCGCCGGTTCTGCCGGCCCTTGCTCTCGACCTTCGTGACCGTGACCCGGCCGATCTGAGCGGTCGACGCCACGTGCGTGCCCCCGTCGGCCTGCACGTCGAGGCCGACGATGTCCACCACCCGCACCTGCGGCAATTCCGGAGGCGCCTTGAACTGGGTGCGTACCAGGTCGGGAGTCGCGTCCGCCTCCTCCCGGGAGAGCATCCGCACGACGATCTTGCGGTCCGCGGCGATCTCGGCGTTCACCGCGTCCTCCAGGCTCTGTTTGAAGCCCGGTGGGATCTCCGGCAGGTTGAAGTCCATCCGCGCCTCGCCGGGCTCCATGTTGCTCCCGGTCACCAGGACGTTGAAGTCGCGGAAGACGGTGCCGCACAGCACGTGCAGTCCCGAGTGGGTACGCATGAGCGAGGTGCGGCGGTCGTCGTCGATCGCTCCGGTCACCGTGGTGCCGACCGGGGGCACCGGGTCCCCCGGGGCGGGCAACAGGTACAGGTCGTCGCCCTTGCGGGTGCCGACGATCCGCGTCTGCACGCCCTGCCAGATCAGCACGCCGTGGTCCGGCGGCTGACCACCACCGCCGGGGTAGAACGCGGACCGGTCCAGCACGATGCCCTGCTCGGGATCCGCCGGATCCGACCACAGCACCGTGCAGTCCCACTCGCGGAGGGTGACGTCCGCCCAGTCCAGCCGTTGGGTCCGGCCGTGGTGATCAATACCCATAGGTTGATGGGAGGGCGGCCGTCACCGACCCGCCACTCCGTCTCCCTTCAGCACTCGTACGGTCATCAGGACTATTCGTAACTGGACACCGGCGACGAACATCCGGTGTCGCTAGGTGATCAGACGCAGCACCGCCGCGGTGCCGGCGCCCAGGGCGACGACCAGCAGGAACGGTGCCCGCAGCAACGCCGCCACCAACGCGACGGCAAATCCGGCGGCGCGCGCGTCGAGCACCAGATCGTGGCCGGTGGCGAAGGTCTGCACCGCCACCAGGGCGGCCAGCAGCGCCACCGGCAGCAACGCCGACGCCTGCTGCACCTGCGGCTGTTCCAGCACCGACTTCGGCACGCACAGCCCGACCAGCTTGAGCAGGTACACCCCGAGGGTGCCCAACAGGATCGCCGTCCACATCAGCGGCCACCCGCCCGACGGGCGGCGAACGCCGCGACGATGGCGGTCAGCCCGGCCACCAGCACCGGTGTCCCGGCCGGCAACAACGGCACCATGACCAGCGCGAGCCCGGCCGCGGCGACCGCGAGCGCCCACAGCCGCCGGCCGCGCAACCGCGGCAGCAGCAGGGCGACGAACGCGGCCGGTGCGGCCACGTCAAGGCCGAGTGCCTCCGGGTCGGGCAGCACGTGCGCGCCGAGCGCACCGCCCAGCGTGGCGATGTTCCAGAGGACGAAGACGGAGATCCCGGTGGCCCAGAACGCCAGCCGCGCCTCGCGTGGGTCGTCGCGGGCCGTCGCCATCGCCGAGCTCTCGTCCAGCACCAGATGAGCGCCGACCAGGCGCCGCACCCCCCGCAGCCGCAGCAGGGATGCCAGATTCAGGCCGTAGAGGCTGTTCCGCACCCCCAACAGAGTTGCCGTGGCCGCGCCGGTCAGTGCGCCACCGCCGGCACCCAACACCCCGACCACGGCGAACTGCGACGCGCCGGAGAACATCAGCAGCGACAACGCGCAGGTCTGCGCGACGGAGAAACCGGCAAGTACCGACAGTGCGCCGAACGAGAGCCCCAGCGCACCGACGGCCACGCCCACCCCGACCGCGTCGCGCAGGACGGCGGTACGCGCCCTCGGCCAACTTCGATCCGCGATCGTGCCTGTCGTACTCACGTCGGCGTCCCTTCGCGTACCTGCTCGCACCGCTCGTGCTGTCTTGCCGTACCTACTCGCATGCCGGATCGCGGCGGCGCGGTCGGATTGTCGGCGGCACCGAGGGTTCGGGAAGCCCGCACCTCATTGGGCACAGCTCGGCGCAGCGGGCACCAGTGCGCTTCTCACCCGCGAGCAGAATACCGAGGTCGGTGCCGTGGTGGGGGCCCGCCAACCCCGGGCCAGCGACGCCCAGCCGGTGACGCTGCCTACGGCGGCGCCCGGACCGGGCATCGCGGCCAGGACGCACAGCGGGGGGTTCCGCCGCTGGTCCTCGCTGGAAGTCGGGTGGTCAGCAGCGGTCACCCGGCATGCCGGACGTCCACCGCGAGGACGTTGTCGAACACCTGAACCCGGAACGGCAACTCGTCGCGCACGCCTACCGCCCAGGAGAGGACGCCCTCGAAATCGCCGATTCGGCCGGGCGTTCCTCGTACGACACCTCGTAACCGGGCACGCCCTCCGGGAACCGGAACGTGATCCGGTCGTAGCCGGCATGCAGCCCGGTCTCCACGTCGTTCAGGAGATGGAACTCTTCGGACGGCTCGGTGTTCTCAGGCTGCGTATTGACGTCGGGCAGCACCTTGGTGGGCTCGCCTCGGGCATCGAGCGTAACGGCGATTTCGTCGGCATCGGTGTACCCGATCACCCGATCGGTGCGTGACTGCGCGACGGGCACGACCCAGGCCCGCACCTCGGTCCCGCCGATGTCCGACGGGCGGAACCCGGCGGTGCCGTCGCCCGCGGTGCCGACCAGGACGCGAGGCAACCGCGGCGCGGCCAGGCCGCCGATCGCTGCGGCATCGCCTGGCACGTCGAGCGGACTCAACGTGAGATCGGCGTCCGGCCCACCGCCGGGCCAGCACGCCTGATCACCTTCGGTGCCGTCGGCACGGGCCACCAGGCACAGCTCGTCGGCGGTACGGATGGCCACGACGTCGAACCGCTCGTAGCGGGCGACGACGGTCCGTTCTCCGCCGCCCCCGGCACCGTCGCCGTCGCCGTCGTCCGGTGGCGGTGCGGTGAAGGTGAGGCTGGCGATGATCTGGTCGAGCACCTTCGAGTTGCGCGAGAAGTCACGCCCAGGCGTGTCGTGGGTAGTGGCGATGAAGCTGCCGTCGGCGATGTTGACGACCCAGTCGTAACCCAGCGTGCCCTCGTCGAGCAGCCCTTCTCCCGTGGCTTCGGCGACGACGGCCACGGCCTCCCGACCGTCGACCATGCCGGAGTCGCGGGAGCGAACCTCGCCGAACGCATCGGGCGACGACGCGGTCCGGTAGCCGGTCTCGGTCGCGCGCAAGACGATCGCCACGGCTGGTTCGGTGCCTTCGCCGACCGATATGGGTTCGGGGTCGAAGTAGCTGCATGCCGCCACCACGTCGCCTGAGTTGGTGTGCCAGTCGCTGGGATACTGCACGGCGTACCCGACCTGGTCGTTGCTGCATTCCGCCAGCCCGGGAGCCGGTGCCGTCCCGGTGGTGGGGGCGGGGCCCCGGTTCCGTTGTCGCCGCCGTCGGCGCATGCGGCCGGGCTCAGTGACAGCACGGAGACCGCGCAGACCGTCCAGATGGTTCGCATTCTCTGCCTCCTCGTCGACATCGATGAGAAAGTTCTCCGTCCCGCAACGGTGCGTGCTCGTACGCCCCGGTGGTTCTGCTCGACGGCGTCGCCGCCCTCGTCGGTGGCAGCTACGGGTCACCACGACTCGATGGCGGGCTGGCTTCCTACCGCCTGCGCCATCGACTGTCGCGGAACTCAGTAGACCCAGACCGTGGTGCCGATCGGCATCTGGTCGGCTCGCCACAACCAGTCCATGGCGGCGATGGTCACCCGGACACAGCCGTGCGATGCCGGGTAGGGCGGAACCTCGGGATAGCCGTGGACGGCGATCCCCTGGCTGTGGAAGTACTTCGGCCGGTACAGCCGGCCGAGGGGGCCCGGGTCCCAGGCGTCCACCTGCCAACCGATCTCCCAACGCCCGCGTGGCGTGTCCGCCAGAAAGCGTTCACCGTCGTGGGTGTAGTACTCCCAGGTGCCGGTCGAGGTGCTGAAGATCTGCTCGACGGTGCCGTCGTCGACAAGCATCATCAGCTGCCGATCGAGATCCACCTCGACCACCCGGCCCTCGTCGCTGCGGGCCGACGGGCGGATGCCCTCGTCCAACGCCTCCCGGGTTTCGGGCCCGACGATGCCGTCCCGGCTTCCCCCGGCGGCCTTCTGGACCGCGTAGACCGCCTGCTCGGTCAACTCACCGAAGACCCCGTCCACCGGGCCGACCCAGTACCCCAGCTCGCGCAGCCGCCGCTGCACCGTCTCGACCGCCTCGCCGGTGTCACCGCGCCGCAGCAGCTCCGCACCGGATGGAGTCGGCGAGGGTACGTCAGGCGGCGACTCCGGTGGTGTGCTCGGAGGCGCGGATGACGGGCTCGAAGGCGTGGCGGTGACTGGTGGCGTGGTACGCGGCGGCGTGCCGCCCGGCACCGTGGCGCTCGGTGTCGCCACGGTGGGCGAGCCCGTCGCCCCAGCCTGCTGCCCGTTGTCCGGTTGGCATCCGCTGGCTCCGACGAGCACACTCGTCCCGACGATCGCCAGCCATCCGGCGAACCTTCGCACTACTCTTCACTCCTCCGGCTTCGACTCGAGATGACCGGCCACCAGCACCGCGCCGGCCACCAGCGCGAGCGCGCCGACGATCACCCACTCCAGGTCGAGCTCCAGCCACACCAGCAAACCACCCACGGCCGCTCCGAGCACCGCGTCTACGGCGGCGAGTCGCGCCACCACCGCGAGCCGGTGTCGCCATCCGATCCCGGTCACCAGCCCCACGAGCAGACCGGCACCGGCGAGGCCGGCAGCGGGCAGGGCTGCGGGCGCGTCCAACCCGGTGGTCGCCAGGAGTACGAAGAATCCAGCGTAGAACCCGACCGCCGCTGCGACGACCGCAGCGGCGGTGACGATTACCGCCCGCATGCTGGCACTGCTCCTCGATAGCCTCGGTCGGCCCGGTGAGCTGGACGAACCGACGGGCGGCCGCGGCCGTCCGGTCGTCACCACCGGGATGTCGGTCTACCTAACTCTTCTCCGGCCGGGTTGGGTCGATGGCGCCTCACCTCTGTGCCGTACCCAGGCACCAGGCGAGGTGAAACCGGCAAACGGGAATGCATCTGGCGCCTCCGGGTGTACCGGGCAACCGGCAGCACGTCTGTCGTGGGCACTCACCGGGCACCAGTGACAGCGGGCGGGGTCACCCTGTACCGCACTTTCACCACAGGGTGGGCCGGTGGGTCATCGCGACCGTGCCCGCCGCGCTCTCCGCCGCGTCGGGTGAGTGCTCGGGAGGCAGCAGAACCACGAGGAGGGAGGCCCCGCTCCTTCATGCCATCAAGACACCGCCGGGTGGAGGGTTCTATCCTGGGTCTCGGCGGTTCCGGGAAGTGACTGCTCCGAAGAGCCGGCTTGGGGATGCGAGTCGGTCACGCTGGAGCCAGCTGTCGTTCCCGTTGTCCTCCCGGGCCGCCGTCGTGGTCACCGCGTCGTTGGTCATGTTGCGGTAGACGATGTCGGACAGCAAGCAACGATCGGCGGTCGTCGATTGTGTTTCGGATTTTCAGCGCCCGTTGTGAGTGCTTGTGGGATGTCCCGCCGCAGTTGCCTATCACTTCGTCGCGGTCGCACAGCAGCACGCTCATGGGGACTGCGCTCCTGTATGTGGCGGTGATCCTGTCGGTCACCACATGGGTGGCCCGCTCTCCCCCCGCGGGAACGAGATTGGGCAGCTCGCCCACCGAGCTGTGTCCATGCCTTCTGCACAGGGCGCCGGTTGCTGTCGTTACTGACCCCCGCGTTGACCGTCGTCGCTGGGGCCCTGACCTGCCTGCTGTCCCTGCGCGGGCTGGTCGTCCTGCCCATGTGAGCTGCGGCGCAGCGCACGAGCGGAATCCCGGTCGGAAATTGCGCCAGTGATCGGGCCTCGAGCGGCCGGCCGACGGCGTGGCGGGCGTCGTCCAGGCGAAGCCGAGCAGGACGAGCACGGGTCGGACGGTCAGCCGCCAGGCGAGGGACGCTCTAACCGATAGGGCACCGCTGCTCCGCCCTGCGCTTCGGCGGCTACGTCCGAGGCCGGATCCGAATCTGCCTGAGCTGCTTATTCAGGTGGTGGTCGGCGGCGGATGACGAGCAGGGCGATGTCGTCGGTGGGGTGTTCCTCGGTGCGGGACATGATGTGGTCGCACAACGCGTCGGCCGGCCCAGCCTGTACGGCATTGGCGAGGCGGTCGATGCTGGTGTCAATCAGTTCGCCGCGGCGTTCAATGAGTCCGTCGGTGTAGAAGACCAGCGCCGAGTTCGGCGGCAGGTCCAGAACCTTAGTGTGGCGGTTGGTCGGTGGCCTGCCCACGCCCAGTGGCCGGTCCACGGTCAGGGTCACCGGTCGGGTCGGCCGGCCGGGGAGGGCCAGCAGCGGTGGTAGATGTCCTGCGGAGGAGAGGTGCACGGTGGTGCGGTCGGGGGCGATGAGGGCGTAGATGGCGGTGGTGAGGGTGCCGGCCTCGAAGTGGTGGATCTTGCGGTCGAGGGCGGTCAGCGCCTGGGCCGGATCGTCGCAGTCGAGCGCGTAGGCGCGTAGCGCGCTGCGGATGCGTCCCATGACAACCGCGGATGGCAACCCGTGACCGGAGACGTCGCCGATGACGACACCCAGCCAGCCGGACGGCAGCGTGAATACGTCGTACCAGTCGCCACCGATGCCCAGGTCATGACCGGGCACGTACCGGGCGGCCAAGTCCAGACCGGAGATGTCGGGTAGCCGGCTGGGCAGCAGACTGCGTTGCAGGGCCAGCGCCGCCTGCTGGTCGAGGATCTGCGATCGGGCCTGACCTACGAGGCTGGCCCGATCGGCGACGAGTTGCAACAGCCGCACATCGTCGGCGCCGAACCGCCGCAGGGTCAGGGCACCGACGTGCAGCACGCCGACGAGGTCGCCGTTGGCGAGCATGGGGACGCCCAGCAGGGAACGAACGCCCGCGTGAAGGAGAATGGGGTTGACCACGTCGGCAGGCGTGACGTCGTAGATCGTGACCGGCAGGCGTGTCGCCGCCACCCGACCGGCGAAACCGCGCCCGACCCGGACGCGGAATCCTCGGCGTACCTCCTCCTCCAGGCCCTTGGCCGCCGTCGCGATTAGTTCGCCGGTATGGCCGTCGAGCAGCAGGATGGTGGCGGTGTCAACCTTGAGCAGGTCCCGGACCCGTTCGAGTAGCTCATCGAGGAGTTCGGCGACGCTCAACCCCGATAGGGCGGCATCGGTGATCGCCTCGATACGGCGTAGCCGTTCCTCATTCGTCATCAACTCGGCGTCGGCCACACACGCAGCCTAGACGCCGGCTGGTGCGCAAGGAGTTGCAGCATCAGGTGTCGGTTCAGCCATGTCGGGTAGCTGCCGTGGTACGTGGGTGCTTCGGTCGGTGGTCGGGACCGTTTGGTCGCAGTCGCCTTCCGCGGTGCCGTCGGTAAGGTCATCGGCCTACACGTTCGCAGCGAGGGGGAACAGTGGCGGACCCGACGTTCGACCCGCGACCTCGCGCCGCCGCGAAGCCCTTGCTCTCGACATCGTTCACCCTCAAGGACCTCGCCCGTGTGCGCGGCGAGGTCGAGGCAGCCAGTCGCCGGTGCGGCCTCGACGACGACCAGGTCGAGGACTGGATCACCGCGGTCAACGAATTGATGATCAACGCGATCCGGCACGGGGGCGGCCGGGGTACGGTACGCCTGCTGCTGGTGAACGACCGGATGGCCTGCGAGATCGGCGACTGCGGGCCTGGGTTCAACATCGCTGACTATGTTCCGCGCCGAGAGCGGCCATCCTTGTCCAGCAATGGCGGAATGGGGCTGTGGGTGGTGGAGCAGATGACCAAGTTTCTTCTGCTCGACAGCGGCCCCGCAGGCACCACCATCCGCATCACGCCGCGCACCGGCGACGCCGGAGAATTCCCCGCGCCCTCTTGAGAGTGGCCCGTCCATGCCCGTCCTGAGCTGGACGTACGGTTGACCTGTCGTTCCCAGCGTAGTGGCTGCGGCTGTCCGCTGTTCCGGCTGGCGGTCAACTGCCGGATCACTCCGCCGCTGATGAGCAGGGTGGGCGCCGTGATCCGGGCGACGATGGCGGACCATTCTGGATCCGGATCGTCGATCGCGGGCCGGACCTGCCCCACCAACTGCCAGTCGAAGGAAAGGTCTCCTGCGGGACGGTCGGGAAGTCCCGGTGGCCGAGGGTGCGGGTAACCGATGTCCTCCAGCAAAAGTTCTCGGACGTGTCCCTGGCCTTCGGCGGCCACCCGCAGGCCACCAGACCGCCGAGGGAAATGACCGACCAGGTCCACCGCGCCGAGGTCCAGCTGGTCCAGGATGCCGGTGACGTCTTGGATAAACAGTTTCAGGCTGCACGTGCCGGGCCAGTCAGGCCGTGTCGCAGCACCTTCATGTGCTCGAGCGATTCGGCCGAGTGCAGGCGCCATTGGACCGTCGCCCTTGCAGGATGTCAGTGCGCCATCCGCCCTTCGATGACCTGCAGCTCCCGGTTCGAGGATGAAGAGGGGTCGCGGGAGATCATGATAGGTGGTGCAGCCGCGTCGCCGCAATCGCCCGTTCACCCTGAATTTGTTGCGGCGCCTACTCAACCAGTACACGTGTTCCGCCGCGACCTTCTCGAGCCATTCCTGGTCCTTTGGGACGGTGGGAGTCGAATCGTGACGGGGACGTCGTCACGACTCCAGCGGATCCGTTCGAGGACGAGGTCTTCGTAATTCCTGAGGCATGGAAGTTCCACCTGAAGCGGGCCTTGGGCGAAGAGTCGAGACCAATATCGGAATCCGGACTGCCGGTTAAACCTTTATGCCTATGTTGTCCGGAATCGGGGTACCGATTCGCCCTTGCGGGCCGTGGTGGGCTCACCCACAATGGGTAACGGTCCACGAAGCGCCACTCACTTCCATTGGACGACCCCACCACATCATGACCTCTTATCTTTGTGGCGCACTCGTTGACCTGAGCGATCCCGAATCTCCAAGACGGGAAGGGACAACATGCCCTTGTCACTGGCGGACCTGCGAAACATCGGAAACACGCCGATCAGGTTCGAGTCGACCTCCGATCCGCGGGTCTTCCTCCGTATGGACGGCACTGGGGTGCCTACTACCATGGCGGGAGGCGGGACAGTCAACTGCAACTTCGACGCCGCCGAGAAGGAAAAGTTCAAACTTCACCATCACGGCAACGACAACTATTCCATCGAATCAATCGCATTCCCCGGGAAGTTCCTACGCATGGTGGCGAGTGATGTCAACGCCCAAAAACCCACCGGCGGGATCGTCAACTGCCAGATCAACGCCAACGGCGGCGGCCATGAAACGTTCAGGTTCCGGGCCCAGAACAACGGGTCGTACTCTATCGAATCGCTGGGCTTCCCAAACGTGTTCCTGCGCATGCTGGGCGGCGGCGTCACCACTCACACAGCGCAGGGCGGTGGGACGGTCAACTGCCGGTTCGACGCCAACGGTGGCGCTGAAACCACATTCAAGATCAGCATGGCTGATCAAAGCCTGAACTTCGCCAACGCTCAACTTCAGTCGCAGAACATGTGGTGCTGGGCCGCCAGCTCGGTGAACATCGCAAGGTTCTACGACCCGAACACCCCACACACCCAGTGCGCCCAGGCAAACGCGCAGTTCGGCCAGAATGGGTGCTGCAACGTTGCCCAGGCCAGCGGCGCGGCCTGCAACCGGGGGGCCTGGCCGACCAATGCACTGACGAGGATGGGCCACCTACGCGAAGAGGTCTTCGCGGCCCTGACGGTGCAGCAGGTCGCCGCCGAGCTCGCACAGTCGCAGCCGGTCGGGGTCGACACACACTGGCGGAATGGCGGCGGCCACATCGTCGTGATCTGGGGGCGCTGGGAGTCCGGCGGCGTCGAGTGGCTCAGGATCCACGACCCCTGGGACGGGTTCGTGGATGTCACGTTCGACAATTTCAGAGACAACTACACGGCCAGTGGCGGGGTTTGGGCCCGCAGCTACCGGACCGTACGTCAGGCCTAAGGAGCATGGGGATGCCGCTACACCTTCCGGACCCGCCGAACAGCGTGGCCGACGTCAGGTCGAAGCTTCACAAATTCGCCGACGAGGGCAAGTTCGCCTCCCGAGCGCTTCGTAGCGCCCGAAAAGAACAGCTTGACGTATCCACCCCCCATCAGGTTTTCACCATGGGCCTCGACAGCGTCCTCGCGGGAGGTGGTGTCGACCGAGCTGAGCCGGCGGGCTGGCGTTATCTTATCGAGGACGGTGGGCAACCGGTCGCCAGCGCTGAGACCACGACGGGCCCAGACGGCACAGAGGAGGTGGCACAGTTCACGGAAGGTCCATTCGTGGCCGCCACCGACAAAGCCATGAAGATCATCCGGAAACTTCCCAAGCTGACAGCCTCCGGCTTCGAGCTGCGACTCCTACGCATCCCTGCCGTATACCAGATGGCACTGTGGCTGCACTCCGACAACGAGGACCTCATCGTCCCGTTGGAACCATCGTCGATCGGCAAGGAAGGCAAAGCCATGCCGGCGGACGAGTTCTTCACCGACCTGGCCGAACTTGCCCGTACGACTTCATTCCGCACCGATCCGAATTAGTCCTTGCACCTCACCTCATCCCTCACCCGTCTGCCGCTGTTCGTAGGATTGTGAGGCTCGCGCTCGGATTGTTCGTTGCCAGATCGGCCAGTTCCGGGTGTGCGCGGCTGGGAACGTCACGGCGAAGACGAAGCCGTTGAGGAGGCGGCAGACCTCGGCGACCGTCATCACAATGATTCCGAGCTGGAATAGGATTGTGCGGCGGCGAGGATGGTCAGGACGGCCAGAGCGAGCATAACCAGGGTGATGAGCCGGTGACAGCCGGCCCACGAACCTTGGAAATGGTCCAGGCCGTCCTGGCCCTTGCCGTCCTGAAACAGATCCTCGCAGATGGGCGGAGACGTTACGTAGCTGGTGTGGATTACGATGACGTCGTCGTCGGCGTTGCCGGTGTACACAGCGGCGTCGTGGGCACGTGCGGTGACGGCAATGAGAAGGTCCATCACCCTCACCGTCGGTCCGCGGCAGGTCTCGACGACGCAGGCGGCCAAGCGTGCGTACCTGGCGGCGATGGCGTCGCCATGGGCAACGGATCAAATCGGCATGGGATGACACCCAGCCGAGCCAACCGCAGCGCCCTCGCCTCGGCGGTTTCGCGACCAGGACACCGAACTGGGGAATAGCGAGGCTGGCGACACTGATCGCCAGTTCACCGGGGATCGGGATGACACCGGCGGCGATGAAAATGCTGGTGTCGAGGATCCCGCGACTCACCGCTGAAACCACGGATCGGTGATGGTGTCGTCGAGCAGGTCCCGATCGCCCGCCCACTCGGGGGTCAGTCCTCGAAGCTGGCGCGCGTGGAACGACCTTGCCGGTGTGTACGACCAGCCCACCGACCCGGGCCGAGCACGGCCGCCGGGCGGCCGGCGCCGTGATCGTCACACGTTCGCCCGCCTGCGCCCGGCGTACCAGTTCGCCGGCGTCTGCCGGTTGCGTCCCGCCGGGTGGTGTAGAAGCTGACCTGCTCCGGCGTGCCGCCGAGATAGGGGTGGGTCATCGCGTGAGTCTCTGTGTGAACGACCAAGAACACGCAGAGGACGGAGTACGCGATGACCCTTGACCAGTCTGCCTTGTTGGAGGTGCTGGACGCAGTCAAGGCAGCGGATGTGAATGATCGTGTCCGGCAGGCGGCGGAGACGATTTATCAGGCGTTGATCGAGGCGGAGTTGACCGCGGTGATCGGCGCCGCCCCGCATCAGCGCAGCGAGGCCCGGGTGGCGCAGCGCAACGGCCACCGGTCCCGGACGCGGGCCACGACCGCCGGTGATCTGGATCTGCGGATCCCGAAGCTGCGCACCGGATCGTTCTTTCCCAGCCTGCTCGAGCGGCGCCGGCGAGTGGACCAGGCGCTGTTCGCGGTGGTGATGGAGGCCTACCTGCACGGGGTGTCCACCCGCAAGGTTGACGACCTGGTCAAAGCCCTCGGTGCGGACAGCGGGATCTCCAAGTCGGAGGTGTCGCGGATCTGCGCCGACCTGGACGAGGAAGTCGGTGCCTTCCGCGACCGGTCCCTCGCCTCGGCCGCATTCCCCTACGTCTTCCTCGACGCGACCTACTGCAAGGCCCGGGTCAACCGGCGAGTCGTCTCCCAGGCCATCGTGGTCGCCACCGGGGTTAGGGGCGACGGCTGGCGGGAAGTGCTCGGCTACGCCGTCGGCGACAGCGAGGACGGCGCCTTCTGGACGGCGTTCCTGCGCTCACTCAAGGCCCGCGGACTCGGCGGGGTGCAGCTGGTCATCTCCGACGCCCACACCGGCCTCAAACAGGCCATCGCCGCGGTGCTGCTCGGCGCGGCCTGGCAACGCTGCCGCGTGCACTTCCTGCGCAACGTCCTGGCCCAGGTCCCCAAGGGCAACGCGGAGATGGTCGCGGCCGCGATCCGCACCATCTTCGCCCAACCCGACGCCGCCCATGTCCGCGAGCAACTCGACGTCATCGCCGGCATGCTCGGCCGCCAGCTGCCCAAGGTCGAAACGATGCTCCGCGACGCCGCGCATGACCTGCTCGCCTTCACCGGGTTCCCGCCCAGTCATTGGAAGAAGATCTGGTCGACGAACCCGTTGGAGCGGTTGAACAAGGAGATCAAACGCCGCACCGACGTCGTCGGTGTGTTCCCCAACCCCGAAGCCCTGCTCCGCCTCGCCGGCGCCGTCCTCGTCAGAGCCCACGACGAATGGCAGACCGGCGACCGCCGTTACCTCGCCGAAGGCAGCATGGCCCAGATCAGCACCCCCGCGAAGGCCCCCACCAGCGAACTCATCGCTGCCTGACCAGATCCGTTGTCAGCTCGACAACGCACCGGAAAACTGAACAGCGCACAGAGCCTCACGCAGGCGATCTACACCACGCCACGGGACGTGACCGGCGGCCCTCCGTCGGCATACAGCTGCGAGTGCAGAGATAGGTACGACCGCAAGTACGCAGCGGCACTGAGTTCGATTCGCGTCCGGCAACCCGTCGCCTGACCTGGCGGCGAATCGAGTCGGTGACGTTGGGCGATGCGGATGCTGAGCCCAGCCGTCTCCTCGGCGCGGAGCCGAGATGAGTACCTTCGGGGGCGGAGAGAGCGTAGGGATGGATGACTGCGAAGGCATTTCGGTGACCGAGTGTCTGGACGGCTGCGACCTCAGCCCGTCTGCGGAGGGCTGCTGGTGGTGGCGCCGGTGCGCCTTCCCAGTTCGCAGTCGTCCGTCTCCTGGGTGTCGCGCATCGCCTCGGCGTACTGCGGTTCAGTGGGCCGTCACATCCGCACCTCAAGTGAGACGTCTTCGACCACCGCGCTGATTCACCAGACTTAGAGGGCATCTGATCTCGCTTGGCGAGGTTGGTCCGATTAGGTGGTTCCGGTTCGCCAGGTTGGGGTGGATTCTCCGGTGAGATGGCGGCTCATTATGTTAGCCATGGCCCAATGGATCATCGCCCGGGTCCGTTGAGGCAGGGTCTCGTAGTCACGGACGAGCCGTCGGTGCTGCATCAGCCAGCCGAAGGTTCGTTCCACGACCCACCGCCGTGGCTGGACGTGAAAGCCCCTCCCTGCCGGGCGGGGCACCACCTCCACGTCGATGCCCAGTCGGGCACCGTGCGCCCGTACGGCGGTGTTATAGCCGCCGTCGACCCACGCCTTGGACACTGTCGGATGGTCGGCGGAAACCGTGTCGAGGAGGCGCCGGCCAGCGGTGGAGTCCTGCACCGACGCGGCAGTGACGATCACGGCCAGGAGCAGTCCGAGGGTGTCGGTGGCGATGTGCCGCTTACGCCCCTTGATCTTCTTCGCCGCGTCGATGCCCTGACTGGACTCGCCGACGTTGCAGGAGGTCTTCACGCTCTGCGAATCCAGGACCACCGCTGAAGGGCTGCCACCACGACCCCGCACGGTCCGGATCTGCTCCCGTAACAGGTCGTGGATCTGCTGCGTGGTCCCGTCGGCCTCCCACTTGGCGTAGTAGTCGTACACCGTCTTCGCTGGCGGGAAGTCATGCGGCAGGTACTCCCACGCGATTCCCGTCCGGGCTACGTACAGGATCGCGTTGACGATCTCCCGCAGGTCATGCACCGGCCGGCTGATGCCCAACCCCACCCGCGCCGCCCGCCACGCGGTCAGCACCGGCTCGATCAACGCCCACCGCTCATCCGACAAATCAGACCGATACCCACGCCGCTTCACACCCACGGTGTGATCAACGAACCGCAGCGATCGACGCCACGGCCGAACATGAATCAACCACTACACGGATCAGATGCCCTCTTAGCCGAGTTGGTCGCGTACCCGACCGGTCCGTTGACCGAAGGCGTGTTGGGCTTTGGTGACCAGATGCGCTCCGGCGGCGACCGTGCGTTCGATAGTCGCGTTGGCGACGGCGACGAACACCCGTAGTAGCGACGGAATCGCCGGCCAGTCCGGTCGCTGGTCGAACGCGGCAGAACGGCATCGCCGACGCGGATCTCGGCGTAGCCGGTGGTTCCGTCCTCCAGAGACATGTGTATCAGCGCGGGCCGAGATGAAGGCCCAAAGCTAGTCTGACGCCATGGCGCTCAAGCTCCGTCCCCTCGCGCTCGACGACACCGCCGCCGTCCACGATTGGGCCCGCCTGCCGGAGTCGTGCCGCTACCAGATGTGGGGGCCCAATACCTACGAGCAGACGCAGGCACACGTACAGGCCGCGGTGGCGGCAGGGCCAGACCGCCTCGTTTTTGCGGTTCTCCTCAACGACGAGGTTGTGGGTAGCGCCGAGTTGAGGCTGCACGGCCGCAGTACCGGGGAGATCGCGTACGTGGTGCACCCACGACGCTGGGGACAGGGCATAGCCACCGACGCGGCACGCAAGCTCGTGCGGATGGGCTTCGAGCACCACCGACGCCACCGCATCTTTGCTACCTGCGATCCACGCAACCTTGCTTCGGCCGCCGTGCTTCGCAAGATCGGCATGCGGTACGAAGGGCGGATGCGCGGCACCGCGTACGTTCGTGACGGTTGGCGTGACTCTGACCTGTACGCGGTTCTTGCTTCCGATTGATCCACAGCCTCACGCGGTGAGGGGAACGCTGCGGGCTCGAGCCCGACGAGACAGGGGACCGGACTGTCATGACGTCGACCGCGAGCCGCGTCTGCAGTTCATCCGGACGCGGCGATGGCTGTGTCCCGATTGGATCGGTCGCGCAGCACAAGCAGATACACGGCTGCCGTTGCCAGGCCCCACGCGGCGAAGACGGTCCACGGCACCCACTGCGCGAGGCCCGCATCCAGGTCGAGCAGCCACCCGCCACCGAGGTTGCCGATCAGCCCGCCGAGCGACAGTACCAGCCCGTTGGCACCGAAATACGACGCGACTGCGCCCGGTGGAGCGAGTCGCGAGACGGTGCCGTGAAGAGTGGGTAGCAACAGCACCTGTCCCAGGGTGAACACGATGACACCGGTGAGCACCCCGGCGGGTCCTGGCAATATGCCCAGTAACCACAGGCCGGCCGCGAGCGCGGTCGTGCCCAGAGCGAGCGTCTGGTCGGTACGAAGGTACCGCTCGGCGAGCCGGGTCAGCGGAACGGTCGCCACGACCATGACGATGGCCGCGACGCTGTAGACGAGTCCCAGTGACGTCGTTCCCGATAAGACCTGCCCCACGCGGACCGGCACCGCGAGGTAGAGCTGGCTGAACAAGGCCCACGCCGCGGCACTGACCAGGACAAACCGCCGGAACTGTCGGTCCCGGGCGACCGTACGCAGCCGGTGCAGGGACGACATCCGGTCCGGCGTGCCGGCATTGTCGCGGTCCGGGCGCAGCCCGAACCAGGTGATCGCTCCGGCGAGCAGAAACAGGCCGGCCGCGACGAAGCACAGGGCGGGAAAGTTGGAGGCGGCCAGGATGCCGCCGAGGGCTGGTCCGGCGACGAACGCGGCGTTGCTGGCCATTTCCCGCACAGCGTAGGCCCGGGTGCGGTGCGGCGCAGGTGTCAGTTCGGCATACAGGGCGTAGCTGGCCGGGTGGAACAGCGATCCGCCGAGACCGGCCAGGACCGAGGCCACCACGAGCCCGGGCACGGCGTCGACGACACCGAACGCGGCGAAGCCGGCGGCGCGTAGCAGCACGCCCAGGCAGATCGCACGGCGGTGGCCAAACCGGTCGGCGAGCATGCCAGACCAGAGCATCATGCCCTGCTGGCTGGCCGATCGTACTCCGGCGAGCAGACCGGTGAGTGCGATGCTGAGTCCCAGGTCGTGCAGAAGGTGGTAGGCCAGCAGCGGCACCAGGGCGTAGAAGCCGAGGCCCATGAGGAAGGTGTCGGCCACCATGATCCGCAGGCCTGGTGACCACCAGGAGCGCTGGTCGGCCGGCGGCGCATGCCCCGGCGCGGAAGCCGACTCCGCGCGCCGGGGCTTAGTGCCGGTACGTCCCTTCACGCTCAGCGGTTCACCCGAGCGCCGGAGCCCGCCGCCAGTGCCTCGACCTCCGAGAGGCTGGCCATCGAGGTGTCCCCAGGCGTGGTCATCGCCAGCGCTCCGTGTGCGGCGCCGAGTTCGACGCCGACACGAAGCTCACCACGCTCCATCAGCCCGTAGATGAGGCCGGAGGCGAAGCTGTCCCCACCGCCGACGCGGTCCAGAATCTCCAGATTCGGCCGATGCCGAGCGGTGACGAAGCCCGTGCCAGCGGACCAGCCGATGGCTCCCCAGTCGTTGACCGTGGCGGTCCGCACGGTACGCAGCGTGGTCGCCACCACCGCGAAGTTGGGGTACGACCGGGTGACCTGGTCGATCATCTTCTGGAAGTTGTCCACCTCCAGGTGGGACAGGTCCGCGTCGGTGTCCGGCACGTCGAAGCCGAGCGCGGCTGTGAAGTCCTCCTCGTTTCCAATCATGACGTCGACCATCCGGGCGAGCCGCTGGTTGACGTGCCGAGCGCGGTCCTGACCACCGACATCCCGCCAAAGGCTCGGCCGGTAGTTCAGGTCGTAGGAGATGATCGTGCCGTGCCTACGGGCGGCAGCCATGGCCACAGCCGCGGTCTCGGCCGCGATCTCGGACAGGCCGGCATAGATACCACCAGTGTGCAGCCAGCGCACGCCGAGGGTACCGAAGAGGTGATCCCAGTCGATTTGATCCGGTTGTAGCTGGCTGGCCGCGGTATGGCCTCGGTCCGGAGTTCCGACCGCGCCGCGGACGCCGTGGCCACGTTCGGTGAAGTTGAGTCCGTTACGGACGGTGCGGCCGATTCCGTCGTAGGGCGCCCAGTGGATCAGAGAGGTGTCCACCCCGCCCTGGAACATCAGATCCTCGACGAGCCGGCCGACCTCGTTGTCGGCCAGGGCGGTGACGACAGCGGTACGCAGGCCGAAGCAGCGGCGCAGCCCACGCGCAACGTTGTATTCGCCACCGCCCTCCCAGACCCGGAAGGTACGGGCGGTGCGAACCCGGCCTTCACCGGGGTCGAGTCGCAGCATCACCTCACCGAGGGAGATCAGGTCGAAGCGGCACTCTGCGGCGGGGCGGATGGTCAGGGTCATCGGTCACTCTCTCGGGATTCAGTCACGGCCGCGGTGGTCAACGAGGTCACGTCGTCCCATCGACCGGCGGCCAGCAGCGCGGCGGGGGCCATCCAGGTGCCGCCCACGGCGAGTACCGCCGGGTGGTCCAGGTAGCCGCGGAGGTTGGCGGTGGTGACTCCACCGGTGGGTACGAAGCGCAGGCCCGGGAATGGGGCGGCCAGTGCCTTCAGCATCGGAAGACCGCCAAGTTGTTCGGCGGGGAAGAGCTTCACCACGGACAGGCCGGCGTCGAGAGCCATCTGGATCTCCGTCGGGGTGGCGACGCCCGGGATCACTGTCACCTCGCGCCGCTGGCAGCGGCGTATGACGCCGCTGGAGAAGCCGGGGCAGACAACGAACCGGGCTCCGGCGTCGACGACGTGGTCGACCTGTTCGGCACTGGTGACCGTGCCTGCGCCGACAATCAGGTCGGTGCGGTCGGTCAGGGTACGGATCGCGGCCAGGGCCGCGCGGGTGCGTAGGGTCACCTCGATCGTGTGCACACCCCCGGCAGCCAGCGCCGCCCCCAGCGGTGTCGCCCAATCGGCGTTGTCGAGGGCCACCACCGGCAGGATGCGGTCAGCTGCGAGCATGTCGAGGACGGTGTTTCCGATTTCGACTGTGGCCAGCGGTCCCGTCACCGGTCGACCCCGCTCGGGAAGGCTGGGTCGAAGTTGTCCGGGCTGACGTCGTGGCGCTCGTCCGAAGCACCGTTGAGGTCGCCCTGCTGCTCCGGCGCGGTGCCGATGTCGTTGTGGGACACGTCGGTCGTCATGGCGTCCTCTTCTCGTACGTGATATGCGCGGCCGACCGGCGACCGGCTGGAAGTTGCCCGGCGTCCGCGAGCCGGAGACCGAGCAGCAGCGGCAACGTGGCACCGAGAAGCAGCGGACCGAGGGCCAGCGGTGCGGTGACCACCGGTACCACGACCGCCGCAGCCAGCAACAGGAGCCCACGACCGGGCGCTGCAAAAGCGAACAGCAGCGCGTCCCGACCCCAGCGTCCGGCGTCGCCGCCGGGATCCCGGGCGGCGGTGACCGCCAGCGCAAGGTGATAGGGCACCAGCACCAGAAACAGGCCGGCCTGGAGAGCCAGCAGGGCCATGGCTGGGTAGCCGGGACGGGCAGCGAGGAAGACGATGTTGGCCACCAGCACGGCACCGGCTGCTGTGGACACCAGCGCGTGGCGCCACAGCCGCTGCCAGTAGCTTCCGAAGGTGTCGAGGGTGCCGAGGAACGGCCGGGCCCGTCCGTGCGTGCGCCACTGTTGCAGCGCATGTGCGGCGGCGGCCATCGCGGGAAGCCAGGTGACGACGCCCAGGCACAGCAGGAGCAGGGCGCAACCGGCCAGCGCCGGGTAGGCGACGAACTCCAGCACCCGCAGGGCGGTCCCCTCCCAACCCCCACGGCTGGAAGCCCCCGATCCGCCCCGATGGCCGGCCGGCCCACGAGCGGGCCGGGCCGCGACGGTGGTCAGGCTGGCCACGGCAGCACCCCGGTCACCGGCTTGACGCTGTCGACCACGGTAACGCCCGCCACCTCGACCCGGGTCGCGCCGACCACACCAACCCGTGCCCGGCCGCCGGCGACGGCCGGCAGAAGGATCACGGCGGCGGCGGCGGCCCGCACCGCCGCGCCGTCGATCCGCCGGCCGCTCGGCGCCAGCAGTACGGTTTCCCCGTCAGCACCGAACCGCACCCCGACCCCGTCGGCGCAGTCCACCGGCTCGGCGACGGCAGGGGTGGGTGCCAGCGCCGAAGTCGGTTCGATGCTGGTCAGCATCCGGGTACGGGAGATCGGCGGCACCTCGACCCGGACCGTGTGCAGGGTACGCACGATCCGCAGACTCGGGGTGCTGGCGGTGGGGTTGGCCTCGATCTCCGTCGTCGTCCGGCTGACCGCGGCGGTGTCCGGGGCGAACCTGCGTACGTGCGCCTGTGCGGGCCCGGAGCGCAGCACGACGTCATCTCCATCGAGCTCGGCCGGCCAGTCCGAGTGCAACAGGAAGGTCCACCCGCGCGGCTGCTCGGCGGCGAGTTCGTCGAGGATGACCAACCGACCGGCCGGTGTGAAGACCAGCGTCCGGTCCACCTGCCGTACGCCCAGCGCCGGATCGAACATGGCCGCCGACTCGGCCGTCGCATGCGCGACGCCGTCGGCGGCGAGCACGTCCCGCAGCCGGGCCTGGCGCTCGTACGGCAGGTCCTTGTAGACGTGGTAGCGGTCCTCCCCCGCCCAGCCCTGCCCGTCAACCAGCACCAGGTTGTGGTAGGCGGCCCGTTTCCGGTTGCAATAGCCGTCATCCACGGCGAGGAACGCGCCGTGCGCACCGAAGACGAAGGCTCCCGCGTCGGGATGGTGGTGCCCGGCATTGAGGGTTTCCCAACCCCTGTCACGACGGAAGCGCTCAGCGCTGTCCCAGGCCTGGTGCCCGCCGCCGGGTGCGGCCTTGAAACTGACGAAGGCGGCGGCGTCATGCCAGCCGGTCCGGGCGGTCACCTGGCCGAGGTCGGGAAAGTGGGCAGTCGTCGCCACCGTGCGGGTCGGGTCCTCAGCCGACACGCTCGGGTCGTACCAGAGCAGTTCGTAGCCCGCCTCCGGCATCACACCCGGCTTCACGCCGGAGGCGTACGCCTCCCGCCAGAAGTAACGCTCAGCGACCCGGTCGGCAAGCCAGCGGGCCCTACCGTCCCGGTAGACGGCGGCGAACTTGTGGTAGAGCGCGACGCTGTGCCCGGAGCGGCGGTCATGACAGTCGCCGTGGTCGATGTTCTCCTCGAAGCCGGGCGCACACTGGTGCAGCCGCCAGCCGAAGGTCCGCTGCAGGAAACCGCCCCGCCGCCACCAGTCGATTCCCTCGGCGTCCTGTAACAGGTCGAGGTGGATGGCCAGCCACGGCACGCCGTAGCGCCAATAGACGACGCCCTCGGAGTCGGAGCCGTCGTCGGGCATCAGGTCCAGCACGGTGCCGAGGTTGTCCCGGGCCCGGCCGCTCCACTCCGGCTTGTCGAGCACGTAACCCGCAGCGGCGAGGCCCGCATAGCAGATCCAGTTGTGGTTCTGCCAGTAACTCGACGACCACCAGGAGCCCTCGGTTTCGACCGCGAAGCTGTACAGCCGTTCGCCCTGGAGGGTCAGCTTCGCGCGCAACGCCTCCGCCTCGTCGGCGGGCAGTTCGTCCCGCAGCCACGAGTACGCCAGCGACAGCCCGTGCAGCAGCCAGCCCGCGTCGAGGTCATGGTCGGGCAGCTTCGCCTTGCCCCAGTGCGGGTACGACACCGCGATCCTGATCCACCGACGCGCCTCCAACAGGTAGCCCGGTTGCCCGGTGAGGCGGTACGCGAGGGCGAGGTTCATCGCGGCGGGGCCGAAGTAGGTGATGCTGGCGGTCGGGTGTTCGGTCGGCGGGCTCTGCCCGCGGTACCAGTCACACTGCTCGTACAGCCGTCGCCACTGAGCGGCGTGGGTGGTGGTGAGCGCGGCCCGCAATCCGTCGAGGCGGCCGCCGATGAGCAGGGGTTGCATCAGTTCTCCAGCCGGTAGATCGAACGGAAGGTCACCGTGGTGGCGTCGACGGCGGTCCAGTCGACCCAGGTGCGGACCCGTTGCGGGTCGTCCGCCGGCCCCGGGCCGGGCCGGCACATCGCCACCGCGGCGGTCGAGGAGGTGTGCTGGCCACGTAGGGTCTGCCGGCCCGGCCACACCGTCTCCAGCGAACCGCCGGCGCCGGCGCGCACGGTCAGATCGACATCAGGTCTCAGCTGGACGGCGATCCGGCGGGGCCTATCGGTCTCCACGGTCAACTCGTCGACCAGCGCGCCGTCGCGGAGGGTCAACCGACGACGGGCCGACACCCCGGGGTACGCGGTGTCGCAGCCGACACTCACCGAGCGGTCGTCGTGACCGAGCAGGTGACCCGCGCACTCCGCCTGGTCGAGCCCGTCGACGGAGAACGTGGGATGGGCGGCGGTGGAGGCGTAGTGCTGCCGCCATCCCCGATGTGCGTACGGCACCTGACCGGGGTCGGGCTGCCAGGGGGTGTTCGCGCCGTACAGATAGAGCGCCAACTTGTCCCGGTGCCCGTGTGAACCGCCGTGCGGACCGAAGTCGACCACGGCGTGCAGCCCTGATCCGCGTAGCACCGCGTAGCCAGTCGTCGGATAGACCGTCACCGGTCCCGGTTGATTTGCACCGGCACCGAGCAGCGGCAGCAGTTCCCGAAGTTCGTCCATCTCGTACTGGGCCGGCGGCCGGTCGTAGGGGCCGTCGTGCAGGGCGGGCAGCAGGCCACCAGAGGTAGTGAGGGTGTCCAGCACCCCGACCATCGCGGTCAGCCGCGACCGTACCTGCCCCGGCACCGCAACGTGCGGCAACGCTTCCAGGGTGAGCAGGTACGCCCGCAGCACGAAGCCGTGGTAGTAGGTGGAGCCCTCCCACTCCCAGCCGTCCGGACGGATCGCCGCGAGCACGTGGTCACCCATGCCGTGCTGGCCGCTGATCCATTCCGGACGGCCGGAGCAGGCCGCGCCGGCGGCGATCAGCCAGGCGGTGTAGTTGGAGTCGAACCGGCCGTCGGCGACGAGCGCGTCGCGGGCCTGCCCGGCCGCCGTGCCGAGTGCCCGCAGCAGTTGGGTCACTTCGGTGGGCAGGGGCTGCCCGATCGCCCTCAACGCCCGAGCGGCCTGGCCGATGCTCACCGCCCAGATGGCCTCGGTCAACGCCTGGTGGAACAGCCGACCACGCAGCATCCACTCGGCGGCACCGTCGTGCGGTGCCGCGCCGAGCGCCGCGTACTGCCGGGCGTAGGCGGTCAGCAGGTCGACGGCCAGGTGACGGTCAGCGGCCTGCGGGGACCGGGCGAGCGCCCGGATCCGCCGGGCGCTCGCCTGGTGGGCGAGGACCGTCCAGGCCCCTCGAACCGCTGGCTCGTCGATCCGGCAGCCGTGCCGGCAACGGGCGCCACCCGCCGGGAGGACGCCGTCGAGCAGGCTGTCGTGTTCGAGTTCCACGCCGTGCGCGGGGCAGACGTAGGCGTGCCACCAGCCACCGCGCTCGGCGGGGAGTACCGGCGCGCGTGGCGGCGCTCCTGGTGCGCCGATCACCGGAACCATGCGCCACCGTCGATGTCGATGGTGGCGCCGGTGACGTAGCCGGCGGCGTCGGAGGCGAGCCACGCGACCGCGGCGGCGACGTCCTCGGGCCGACCACCTCGGCCCAACGGCACCCCCGCGATGATCGCCTCCTGGGTCTTCGCCGGGGTGAAGGTGTCGTGGAAAGCGGTGCCGCCGATGAAGCCCGGTGCGACCGCGTTCACGGTCGTACCGGTGCTGGCCATTTCCTTGGCGAGTCCCTTGGTCAGGCCACGCACGCCGGCTTTCGCCGCCGCGTAGACCGCCGATCCGGCGCCACCACCGTTCTGCGCGGCCAGCGACGACATGGTGATGACGCGGCCGGCGCTTCCGGCGGCGCGCAGGTGCGGGATTGCCGCCCGTACGGTACGGAAGGTGCTGCCCAGGTTCAGGTCGACCACCTGGGCGTAGTGGTCGTCGGTCATCTCCGCCACCGGGCTGCGGCCCACCATGCCACCGGCGTTGCAGACCAGAATCTCCAGGCCGCCGAGAAAGCCGGTGACCTCGTCAAGGAGGTCGGTCACCTCCTCGGTGCGCGTAAGGTCGGCCTGCCGGACGACACTCTTGCGGCCCAGGGCCTCGATGGTCGCCGCCACCTCGGCGGCCGGCCCGGCAGAGTGTCCGTGGTGGACGGCGACGTCCGCCCCGGCCCGGGCCAGCGCCACGGCGATGGCGGCACCGATACCGTGGCCGGCGCCGGTGACGAGCGCGCGGCGTCCGGTCAGGTCGAGAGTCATCAGGGTGCTCCTTCTTACTTGATTCCGGCAGTGGCGAAGCCCTGCACGAAGTAGCGCTGGGCGAACAGGAACAGCACGATCATCGGCACGGTGGCCAGCGTCGAGCCGGCCATCAGGTAGGACCACTCGGTACGCTCGGCCAACTGGAACGCGGCCAGGCCGACCTGGATGACCCGCAGGTCGTCGCGGGTGGTGACCAGCAGCGGCCAGAGGAAGTTGTTCCAGCTGTTCTCGAAGGTGACCAGGGCGACGGTGGCAATCGCGGGTTTCACCAACGGGGTCATCACCCGGGCGAAGATTCCGAACTCACCCATGCCGTCGATGCGGGCCGCTTCCTCCAGCTCGCGTGGCAGCGACAGGTAGAACTGACGGAACAGGAAGATCGCGAACGGGGTCAGCGCCCCCGGGACGATCAGGACCCACCACGAGTCGAGCCAGCCGTAGCCGCCCCGCCCGAGGTAGTCATTGCCGCCGAAGAACGGCATTCCCTTGGCGATCAGGTACTGCGGGACGATCTTCGTGTAGGTGGGGATCATCATCATCGCCAGGACGGCCATGAACACCACGGTCCGGCCCCGGAACGGAACCCGGGCCAGCGCGTAGCCGGCCATCGTCGCCAACATCAGATTGATCACCGTGTGGCCGATGGCGATCAACAGACTGTTGCGGAAGTACGTCCCGAACGGTGCGTAGTCCAGCGCGGCCTGGTAGTTGCTCCACACCCACTCGTCGGGCAGCAGGTTCGGCGGGTAAGCGGCGATGTCGGCGCGGCTCTTCAGCGACGTCAGGATCATCCAAACGAACGGCACGATCATGATGAGCCCGCCGACGCCGAGCAGCAGATGCAGCACCCAGCGGGCGTCGACCTTACGCTTCATCGCCGTCCTTCCCGGTCAGTCGGCGGCCGATCACCGTCAACACGAGCAGAAAGGCGAAGAGCACCACGCTCTGCGCGCAGGCCGCCGAGATGTCGAACTCACCGAACGCCGTCCGGTAGATCTCGTACGTCATCACGGTCGTCGAGTTCGCCGGGCCGCCGTCGGGAGTCAGCACGTACACCTGGTCGAAGACCTGGAACGCGTCGATCATGGAGACGATGAAGACGAAGAATGTGGCGGGCCTCAGCATCGGCAGGGTGATCGCGAAGAACTTACGGACGCCGGACGCGCCGTCGATGTCCGCCGCCTCGTACAGGTCGTGCGGAATGTTCTGCAGGGCCGCCAGGTAAATCAACATCTTCAGACCGATGCCTTTCCAGATGCTGACCAGGATCACCGCCGGCATCGCCCAGTCGGGGTCCGACAGCCAGGCAGGCCCGTTCACCCCGACCCAGTCCAGAAGAAGGTTGAACAGCCCGAGGTTGGGCTCGAACATCCACATCCAGACCAGCGCGATCGCGACGGTGGCGGTGATGTGTGGCATGAAGAACGCCGCACGGTACCAGGCCAACGCCTTGATCCGTTGATTGAGCAGCACCGCGATGATCACCGCGATCACCATCGCCACCGGCACGGTGAAGAAGGTGAAGACAACGGTGTGCCAGATCGACAGGTTCCAGATGTCGTCGGCGAAGATCTCGCGGAAGTTGTCCAGGCCGGCCCACTCGACGGTGCCGGCGATGACGTCGTAGTTGGTGAAGGCCAGGCCGAACGTGGCCACCACCGGAATGCCGATCCACCAGATCAGGTGAATGACCGATGGGGCCAGCATCAGGTACGCCGCACGACGACGTTCGGCACCGAGCTTTCGACGACGGCGGGGCGGGCGTGGCGCCCGACTCGCGGACGCCACGCTCACGGATTCGAGGGTGCTGGTCATGTCAGCCCTTGGCGATCGCTGCCTGGGCCTTGACCACCAGCTCGTCGAGGGCCTGCTGCGGGGTCTTCTGGCCCAGCAGCGCGGACTCGATGGCCGCCTTGAAGTCGCCCCGGATCTCCAACCAGGCCGGCACCCCGCCTTCGGAGTAGGCGGCGTCGAGGTTCGCCATGGCGAACTGCGCGGCCTTGTTGCTTTCCACGTACTCGGAGTCGGCCAGGCTGTTGAGCGCCGGCACGTTGCCCCGCTGCTCGTTGGCGGCGAGCGAGGCCTGCTCGTCGGTGAGGAAGCTGACCAGTGCCTTGGCAGCAGCCGGACGCTGGGACTTCGCCGAGACGGTCGCCAGGGTGCCGCCCTGGAACATCGCGGGCCGCTCATTGTTGATCATGAAGAAGCCGATCTTGTCTTCCTTGATCAGCTCGGGTGCCTGCTCCTCGATCGCCAGCAGGTGATTGTTGTGACCCACCATCATCGCCGCGCGCCCCTGGGCCAGCGGAAGACCGGTGGCACCAGGCTGGGTGAAGCCGAAGTCCTCGGACTTGTCGGTGCGGATGATGTCGGTCATCAGTTGCAGCGCACCGACCGCCTCGGGACTGTTGAAGGCAGGCTTGCCGTCGGGAGTCCACAGCTCGCCACCGTTGGCCCACATCAGCGGGAGGAACGTCTGACGCAGGTCGTTGGAGAGGATGTCGACGCCGGCGCGGGTGAGCTTGCCGCTGCCGTCCCGCACGGTCAGCTTGCGGCCGATCTCCCGTAGCTCGGCGAAGTTGCTCGGCGGGCCCGGGATGCCTGCCTCGGCGAAGATGTCCTTGCGGTACAGGCCGAACCGGGTGTCCAGCATGATCGGCAGGCCGTAGACCTTGTCCTGGTAGATGCCGGGCTCCACCACCCGCTCGTTGTACCGCTGGGTCAGCTCCTGCTTGCTCTCGTCGAGTTCCGCCAGGGCGCCCTTCTCCGCGAACGGCGGAATCCAGCCGACCCCCATCAGCATCACGTCGTACGGCCGACCACCGGCGATCGAGGTGGTGAGCTTCTCGTTGAGCTTGCCGTACGAGGTGTAGTCCACCTCGACGGTGATGTCCGGGTACTTCTCCTTGAAGTCGCCGAGCTGCTTCTCCAGCACGGTCTTGCCGTCCGCGCCCTCGAAGATCGGGGTCAGCAGCCGGATCGTGCCGCTGGCCTCGTCATCGTTACTGGGTGCCGAACCGCCACAGGCGGTGGCGAACAGCGTCGCGACGAGCGCCACCGCCATCGCACGCGTCCGACTCCCCCGGGTTCTGGTCATCCTGGCCTTCCCTCCCGCAGCGGAACTCCGCCGCCCTGGGTAACCGCCCACATCGCGGTTCGGATTGTCATCGCCAAGTCATGCATCGATTTACTGGTACAACGTTGCAGCAAGGTTAGGAGCGGTGTGCAGTGCTGTCAATGCCTAGACATGACGACGAAACACCGGCTTAACTAAGGTGGCCAGGAGCGGTCATCCCGCGGTAAACCCCTACACTCGGATCGTTCCGATCCGTCTGAACCAACCGGAGAAGCTCGACGTGAGTGGTGTGACGATCTACCAGGTGGCCCGAGAGGCTGGCGTCTCGCCCAGCACCGTGTCGAACTTCCTCAACGGCCGCCCCGGCCGGATGCTCCCGCAGACCCGCACCCGGGTGGCCGACGCGATAGACCGGCTCGGCTACCGCCCGAATCGCGCCGCCCGGCAGCTGCGTACCGGCCGGATTCAGGTGGTCGGGCTGGTCGTGCCCTCGGTCGCCAACCCGTTCTGGGGCAACTTCGCTCGCTACCTGGAACGGGCCGCGCTGGCTGACGGATACCACGTCCTGCTGTGCAACAGCGAGCGGGAGCCGGACCGGGAGCGACGCTACCTCGAGGAACTCTGGGCCGACGGCATCCGCGGCGTCGTCCTCTGCTCCTCGCTGCCCTCCCTGAACCACGTGCTGCCCCTGGTCGAGGCAGGTCTCAGCCTGGTCGCCTTCGACCGCACCGCACAGGCCGGCGACCCGGGCACTCTGGTGAACATCAGCGTCGACAACGTGGTGGGTGCCCACCTCGCCACCGCCCACCTGCTGGAGCTCGGCCATCGACGCATCGCATTCGTCTCCGGATCGCTGCGCAGCGTCAACCGCCGGGAGCGGTTTCGTGGCTTCACCGACGCGTTGGAGCAGGCCGGGCTGGACCCGGCCGAGGCAATCGTCTGGTCCGGCGGCGCGGAGCAGGAGCCGTACGGCGATCTCGACGCCGCCGGGCTCGGTCGGACGGCCGCGCACGAGTTGCTGCAGTCCGACTACCGTCCCACCGCCATCGTCGCCATCAACGACATGTGTGCCCTCGGCATCAGTGCCGGTATCCGGGATGCCGGACTCCGGGTGGGAGAGGACGTGTCCGTGGTCGGCTTCGACGACATCGTGCTCGCCGATCTGGCGGCACCACCCCTGACCACGGTCCGCCAGCCGATCGGCGACATGGCTGCGGCCGCCTTCCGGCACCTGCTTTCCCGAATCGACGAGGCCGAGGCCAGCCCCAGTCAGTCCCTGCTGCTCCGACCGGAACTGGTGGTGCGCGCCTCGACCGGCCCGGCACCCGAACCCAGGGAGTAGGAACACGACGATGACGACAGGCGGCACCCCCCGGGTCAAGTCGGCAGACCGCACCGTCGAGCTGCTGGAACTGCTCGCCGCCATACCGGACCGGCGCACCCTCGTGGAACTCGCCCGCGATCTCGGAATCCCGAAGAGCAGCATGCATGGCCTGCTACACACCTTGGTGCAGCGCGGATGGGTGGAGACCGACACCGGCGGGTCCCGCTACGGTCTGGGCGTTCAGGCACTGCGCACCGGAGCCGCATATCTGCGCACCGATCGCGCGGTCCGGCGTCTCACGTCTGTCGTCGACTGGCTGCACCGGGAACTCGACACGACGGTACAACTGGGTCGGCTGGTCGGTGGGCACATGGTCTGCCTGCTGACCCGGGAGAAGGCCGACGTGCGACCCATGCTCCGCACAGGTTGGTCCTCACCGGCTCACACCACTGCGATGGGCCGAGTCGTGCTGGCCCGCGCCACGGGCGATGACGTGTCGCTGGCACGGATGCTGCCCGCCTCGGCCGCGCTGACACCGGCGGCCCTCGACGCGCTGCGGCATGACCTCGCCCGGACGGTCGAGCGAGGTCATGCCGTCGACACGAGACTGACCGATCTGGACCACGGCACCGGCGTGGCGGTGGCCGCCCCGCTCACACTCGGCCCGTACGACGCGATCGGCGTCTGCGCGCCCGCCGACGCACTGACCGAGCCGCAGGCTCATGAGATCGCCGCGGCGATCCGGGGAGCGATCAAGGCCGGGCTGGCCGGCCGGCTCTAACAATCTTGAAATCTCGCGTTGACCCGGCAGTCATCTTCTTCTATGGTCACTCGGCACTAGTGCGACATAGTTCACATATAGGAACTCCTATCTGAAGGATCCCTAATGAGACGAACCGCCACCATCGCGCTGCCCGTCGCCCTTGCCCTTGCCGTCGGAGCGGCGTTTGTCGCCGCACCGGCGCAGGCCTCTACCGCCCTGCCCGTCACCGCCGCGACGGCCAGCTCCCACGACGGCAACGTGCCGGCCAACGTCATCGACGGCAGCCTCTCCACCCGCTGGTCGGCCCTGGGCGACGGCTCGTGGATCCGCCTCGACCTCGGTGCCAGCAAGCAGGTCGGCTCGGTCGGCATCGCCTGGTACAACGGCAACCAGCGGCAGGCCACCTTCACCGTCCAGACATCCACCGACGCCAGCTCCTGGACGACGGTCGTGTCCCAGCGACAGAGCAGTGGCAGCACCACCCAGCTGGAGAACTACGACTTCACCGACCGGTCGGCCCGCTACGTCCGCATCGTCGGCTACGGGAACACGGCCAACGACTGGAACAGCATCACCGAGGCGACGGTCTACGGCACCGACGGCAACGGTGGAGGCGGAGGCGACTGCGCCGTCCCCGCCGACGTGCTCAACCTGACCAATTGGAAGATCACCCTGCCGACCGGATCCTCCGGCAGCCCGACCGAGATCAAGCAACCCGCCCTGGACAGCTTCCAGGTCTCTCCCTACTTCGTCACCGCCAACTCGTGCCAGTCGGTTCAGTTCCGGTCCCCGGTCAACGGGGTGACCACGAGCGGCTCCAGCTACGCCCGTTCGGAGCTGCGCGAGATGGCGAACAACGGATCGAGCAACGCGAGTTGGTCGTCGACCTCCGGCACGCACACCCTGGTGGTGGACGCCGTGTTCGACACGCTGCCCTCGACCAAGCCACACGTGGTGGTGGCCCAGATCCACGACTCCGACGACGACGTCACCGTGTTCCGGCTCGAAGGCACCAGCCTCTACGTCACCAACGACAACGACACGCACTATCACCTGGTCACCAGCAACTACCAGCTCGGCACCCGTTTCCAGGCCAAGTTCGTGGTCAGCGGCGGCCAGGTGAAGGCGTACTACAACAACGTCCTGCAGACGACCATCACCAAGAGCTTCTCCGGCGCCTACTTCAAGGCCGGCGCCTACACCCAGGCGAACTGCTCCAACTCCTCGCCGTGCAGCAGCAGCAACTACGGACAGACCCGCATCTTCGGCCTCACCGTGACCCACTCCTGACCGCGCGCCGCCCGGGAGCTGCGGCTCCCGGGCGGCCGCACTGTGTCCACGATCCTGCCCAGTCTCGGGACCGCACATCGATGATCCCTTGTGCACGAACAGGAGAGTCCGATGAATCGCGCGAAGTTGAGCGCACGCGGCGCCCTCGCCGCCGCGGCACTCGCAGCAGGCATTCTCGCGGCACTGCCCGCTCTTGCCGGAGCACACCCCGCAGGCAACACCCCGGCCGAACCGAGCCGGTTCGCGGTGAATGCCAATGAGCCGCTGGCCGTCTGCGCGGTGAGCGCGAGCGGCAACGACGGAAACATGCCGACGAACACCCGCGACGGTGACCTCGGCACCCGCTGGTCCGCCGACGGCGACGGCGTCTGGATCCGCTACGACCTCTGCTCGGTTGTCACCACGGGCGCGGTGACGGTGGCGTGGTACAAAGGCGACCAGCGCCAGACGACCTTCACCGTACAGACCTCGACCAACGGCACGAGCTGGACCACCGTCGTGCCGACCCGGGCCAGCTCGGGATCGACATCGCAACCCGAGACCTACGACTTCTCCGCCAACGCCGCTCGACACCTGCGCATCCTCGGCTACGGCAACACCCAGAACGGGTGGACCTCGATCACCGAAGTGGGCATTCTCGGGTCCGGCCCGGGCGCAACTCCATCACCCACGGCCACAGCCAGTCCGACGCCAACGCCGAGCACGCCGCCGCCGGGCGGCGCGATCGTCAACGTGTCCTCGTCGACTCAGCTCAGCAACGCGATGGCCAACGCCGCAGCCGGCCAGACGATTCTGCTCGCCGACGGCAACTACTCGATCGGCAAACTCAACGCCAGGCACGGCACCGCCAACGCACCAATCACGATCATGGCGGCCCATCAGGGCAGGGCGGTCATCACCGGCGGCCAGCTCGAAGTGCTCGACTCGTCGTACGTCACTGTCAGTGGGTTGACCTGGCGCAACAGCAACACCTTGAAGCTCACCGGCTCGCACCACGTCAGACTGACCCGCAACCACTTCCGGCTCGCCGAGTCGAGTTCGCTGAAGTGGGTCATCATCCAAGGCGCGAACAGTCACCACAACCGCATCGATCACAACCTGTTCGAAGAGAAGCACCAGCTCGGCAACTTCATCACCATCGACGGATCGTCCACCCAGCAGTCCCAGTACGACCTGATCGACCACAACCACTTCCGCAACATCGGCCCCCGCGCCACCAACGAGATGGAGGCCATCCGGGTCGGTTGGAGCGCGATCTCCCAGTCGAGCGGGCACACCACGATCGAAAACAACCTGTTCGAGAACTGCGACGGCGACCCAGAGATCATCTCGGTGAAGAGCAACGACAACACGGTGCGGTACAACACCTTCCGCACCTCGCAGGGCACGCTGTCGCTGCGCCACGGCAACCGCAGCCAGGTGCACGGCAACTTCTTCCTCGGCGGCGGCAAGGCCGGCACCGGCGGAGTCCGGGTCTACGGTCAGGATCACAAGATTTACAACAACCACTTCGAAGGGCTGACCGGCACCGGCTACGATGCCGCCCTGCAACTCGACGGCGGCGATGTCGACACCTCGGGGGCGCTCTCCGCGCACTGGCGGGTGTATCGGGCCACAGCGGTGCACAACACCTTCGTCAACAACGTGTCGAACATCGAGATCGGCGCCAACTACACCCTCGCGCCGGTCGACAGTGTCGTGGCCGACAACATTGTCGTCGGTTCTCAGGGCACCCTGATCAACGAGCTGAAGGCTCCCAGGAACATGACGTACGCCGGCAACATCGCCTGGCCGACCGGCTCGGCCAGCGTCGGTACGGCCGTCGGAGTCCGGACCGTCAACCCGCTCCTGATCAAACAGGGTGAGGTGTACCGGATCGCCCCCGGCAGCCCCGCCGTCAACGCCGCCACGGGCAACTACCCCTACCTGACGCATGACATGGACGGGCAGCCGCGCAGCGGAACCGCTGACGTCGGGGCCGACGAGTTGTCCAGCGCTGCGGTTGACCGAAGCCCGCTCGACGCCGCGAGCGTGGGAGTCAACGCGCCCTGACCCGCAGAGCGCTCGGGCCGCCGCACGGCAGGTGCGGCGGCCCGACTCGCGATGTCAGCGCGTCGCCGGGCACACTCGCCCGACCACGAGCCGGCTGGCGCTCAGGAGGCAGCGCGGCAGATCTGCCGCTGCTCACCCAGCCCGTCGATACCGACCCGCACCACGTCGCCTTTCGACAGGAACGGAAACCGGCCGGACAGTGCGACCCCCTCCGGCGTACCGGTGTTGACCACATCGCCTGGCTCCAACACCAGGTACTGGCTGAGATACCACACCAGGTGCCGCACATCGAAGATCATGTCCTGGGTGGTGGACGCCTGCCGGGGTTGATCGTTGACGAAGCTCGTCACGCCCAACCGCTGGGGATCGTCCACCTCGTCGGCAGAGACCAGCCATGGGCCCAGCGGGTTGAACGCCTCGCAGCTCTTGCCCTTGACCCACTGGCCGCCGGAGTCACTCATCTGGAACTCACGCTCGGACAGATCGTTGGAGACCGCGTACCCGGCGATGACCTGATCGGCCTCGGCAGGTGATGCCAGGTATCGGGCCGGGCGACCGATGATCACCGCAAGCTCCGCCTCCCAGTCCGTCTTGGTCGCGCCCTTCGGGATCACGATGTCGTCGTACGGGCCAACAACCGTGTTGGACGCCTTGAGGAAGACGACCGGCTCGGCCGGCGGTGCGACGCCGGACTCCGCAGCGTGCCGGGCGTAGTTCAACCCGATGCACGCGACCGTGCCGGGCCTGGCGATCGGCGCACCCACCCGCATGCCGGTGACATCGATCTCCGGCAGCTCCCCTGCCGACCAGGCATCCCGCGCCTGCTCGATGCCCCCACCCGCGAGGAAAGCACCGTCGACGTCCGCCGCGATGCCCGTCAGGTCGAAGTGACGGCCATCGGCGAACAGGACAGGCCGCTCACCGCCCCGTGGACCGACTCGCATGAACCTCATGTCTCAACGTCCTCTCGACGTGTGATCCGCGGGCAGAGACCCTCACGTACCCGCTCGCTCTAGCCCCTCCGTGTCGGCGCTCGAGCCGGTAAATCGATGCACTCACGATCTTGATAGAAGATACATTCGGGTCCGCAGCCTGTCAATTAGTCGCGTTTGCAACCTGCGTCCATGCCGAGCCACGCCAGACAGGAAAGGCCGGGGCCCCCGCCACCGGAGACCCCGACCCCTGTCTTGTCAGGAATGCGTGACAAGCAACTTGTACATGCTCACCTGACCGTAGTTGGAACTGCTACACGGCGATGAGTTGCCGCAGTTGGCCTGGGTATAGGCACCGGCTTTGAAATAGTTTCCCGACGCGCTGTGTGAGATGGTCGTCTGCAGCACGCCGTTGTAGTAAACCTTGATTTGGCCACCGCTGACGACGAACTTGCCCTCGAAGACCGTGTTCAACTTGTAGCCACTGGTCACCAGCTTGTGGTGGGTGGTGTTGCCCTTGGTGATGTAGAGACTGCTCCCTTCCAGACGGAAGACGGTGACGTCGTCATCGCCGTCGTGGATCTGGGCCCCGACGACGTGGGCCTTGTCGTTCGGGAGTTTGTTGAACGCCAGCCTGAAGGTCATGGTGTGCGTGCCCGAGGTGGCCGACCACGACGCGTTGGTGGTGCCGTTGTTGGCCATCTCCCGCAGCTCGGAGCGGGCGTAACTGGAGTTGGGCGTGGTCACACCGTTGACCGGCGACCGGAACTGCACCCCGGTGCAGGCGGCGTTGACCATGAACCACGGGTTGGACGAGTAGGTCGCCAGGGCGGGCTGTTTGATTTCGGTCGGCGACCCCGCGGATCCTGTCGGCAGGGTCACCTTCCAGTTCTTCAGATTGAGTTGCTGAGCAGGATGGTCGCACGGAGCAGCGGCCGCGGCGACGCCCTGCCCGACGACGGGGGTGGCCAGGATTGCCATGGTTGCCAACAGCGAAATGGCCAGTCTACGTTTACCGAAGAGTTTCATGCAGGATACTGCCTTTCGTGCATGGTGATGGGCGGCACTCATCGCGCATTGAATCGACGACCAAGTCCGTCGCACTATTACGTAGCGGCCCTTCGACGGATTGTTCATAATTGTGAACTGCGCGGCACCGGTGCCGAGTGAGAATAGAAGACATTATTAGTAACGTCAATGCTCGATTGCTCCGAACCCGGCATCCAGACGATTAGCCTCGGCCCTTCGTTAAGGGCCGTCCCGTTCCTTGATCGAAATGAAGGAAGTGCCCTCTGATCTGGGATGATCTGGCTTGTCGAAGGCCTTGATCGCCTATCTCGGAAGGCACTTGCCAGGTGAAGAGTACCGGAGCACGCCCGAAGGTCATGGTGAGCGGCGACGGGAGGGGCGTGGTCGGTCACGGCGGCGCCCGCCTACTGGCCGATCTCGCGTACGCCACCGGCCTGACCAGCGCGTGCAGCGAGTCCCTGGCCGGACTGCGGCAGCGGCGGGGTGGCCACGACCCGGGCAGAATCGCGGTCGACCTCGCGGTGATGATCGCCGACGGGGGTGAGGCCATCGCTGATCTGGCGGTGCTGCGGGACCAGGCGGACCTGTTCGGTGTGGTGGCCTCCGACCCGACCATCTGGCGGCTGCTGTCGACGTTGGACGGTGAGATGCTCGCTGCGCTGGACGCAGCCCGGGCCCACGCTCGCGAGGTGGCCTGGGCGCAGCTGGCAGAGACCCGTGGTGGGTTGCCGTCGGTGACGGCAGCCGGGCAGCAGGTGCCCGGCCTGGTCCTGGACCTGGACGCCTCCATCGTGATCTGCCACTCGGACAAGGAGTCCGCCACCCGCACGTGGAAGAAGACCTTCGGCTACCACCCGCTGTTCTGCTTCCTGGACAACATCAGGGAAGCCCTCGCCGGGCTGCTGCGCGAGAGTCGGGCCGGTTCGAACACCACCACCGATCACAATCACGTACTCGACGCCGCCTTGGCGCAGATCCCGGACGTGCACCGGCACGGCAACCCGATCCTCATCCGCAGTGACTCGGCTGGCTGCACCCAGGGGTTCCTGACTCACATCCGCAGCCTGCGCACCCAGCACCTGGACACCTCCTTCTCTGTCGGCGCCGCGATCACCGAGCCGGTCCGCGACGCGATCTGGCAGGCCACCAACTGGATCCCTGCCCTCAACGCCGACGGCGAACCGCGCGACGGCGCCGAGATCTGCGAAATTACCGGCGCTGTCCCCGCCGACGGCTACCCGGCCGGGACCCGATTCATCGTCCGTCGGGAACGCCCGCACCCCGGCGCGCAACTGACCTGGTTCGACACCATCGAAGGATGGCGCCACCAGGTCATGGCCACCGACGACACCCCGGTCGGAGCAGGGTCGATCCAGTACCTGGAGGCCCGCCACCGCGGCCACGCCCGCGTCGAGGACCGCATCCGCACCGGCAAGGACACCGGCTTCGGTCGGTTCCCGTCCCGAGTGTTCGCGATCAACGCCGCCTGGCTGCAACTCGCACTGACCGGCATCGACCTACTCGCCTGGACCCAAATCCTGCTGCTCGACGGCGACCTCGCCGCCGCCGAACCCAAGAAGCTGCGCTACCGACTCCTGCACGTACCGGCCCGCATCACCCGCTCCGCCCGCCGCACCCGACTACACATCGCCGAACACTGGCCCTGGGCCCAGCAACTGGTCACCGCGTTCACCCACCTCGCCGGGCTACCCCGACCCATCACCTGAACCCGGCCACCCCGCCCCGACGAGCACCCCGAGGGACCCGGCCACGCGCCCGGGCCATCACCATGCCCGCACTCGGCCAACCGCAGACAAAGATCAACTAATGGCCGAACAATCCATGATCAACAACTGGCGAAAGACCGAGGTTAGGCCCGGTCCGAGTCTCAAGAGCGGTCGGGCTCGGCGGAGAGGCCAACGGGGGCAGGCACCCAGCTCGATCGCGTACGCGAGGACATCGGTGACGGTGACGCCGGGCACCCGATCTTCGTTCGGTCACCCGGGCAGACCAGGACGAGCCGTTGTATGGCCTGTCCCGCTCACACGGGCCGCCTCACGTCGGTGGGGACGGGATAGCAATCCCGTCCCCACCGACTGCCTTCATTTGCATGGTTACTCGCGAGTCGAGTTCTGCGACCGGCCGCTGTGCATGCCCGACGAGATGCTCAAGATTCACGCAGGTGCGCTACTGGAGCGGGCCGCCCTCGTGCACCACGTTACGGAAGGTGACCCGGGCCCGGTCGATGTTGGAATCGGCGAAGTACTCCCGCCAGAGCACCTCTGCCTCCTCCGGGGTGCTGGCCTCGCCGTACGGCTCCCATCCCGGATATTCGCAGTTCAGAGCGTTGGTGACGTTGCAACCGCTCTCGGCGTCCTGGGCTTGCACATAGCTGCCGAACTTCATGTACGACGCAGCAGAGTCCTGCATGTCGTACGTGAAGCTCACGGAGTTGCGACCGACGGTCGAGTTGACCGTGATCACGCCGTGGTCGTTGATGAGCTCGTACCTGATCGACTTTCCGCTCCTGATGGTGCCGAGGTCGAAGATCTTTTCGTTGATCTCGCCATCACCACTTACAAAGCCCGGGATCTGGACACGAACGTACACGTCGAACACACCGTTGCTGGGTACGCCCTCGAGCAGCGGGTAATCGTCGATCGTGAAGTTCTCCTCGCCCTCGCCCTTGAAGATTCCGAGCGGGCTGGAGTCCTGGACGTAGAGTTTGACCTGGGTGGCGAAGCCTGCGCCGCTGCCGGCGTGAATCTGGTGGGCGATCAGCTTGACGCCGTCGTCGAGGTCGAAGGTGATGTCGGCCGAGAAGGACTCGTAGATCTCGTCCGATGCCGCCCTGACAGCTTGCGGTGTCTTCAGCTCGTCACGCGGTCCCCCACCGCTGCCGGTCACAGTGAACTGTTCCAGGCCGTCGAAGCGCAAGACGTAAGGGTCGCGAGACCGGATGTAGTCGCCCGCTTCCGAGTCATCCCAGACAGCGGGATCGAAGCCGACGCTCGGCGACTGAGTCGGACTGGGCGTCGGGGTAGGCACCGAACCGCCGATCTTCAGGGTGAAATCGTCGAACCGGCTGATCTTGCCGCCGTAGGCGGCGAAGATCTCGACGAATTCGGCGGTCCCGGTGTTGAACTCGACGCTGACCTGTTCGAAGTCGCGGCCACCGCCGGTGGTGGTGGTGTCGTCGCCATCGACGGTGACACCGATGACTCCCCTGCCACGGATGTAGGCCGTCAGGGTGTAGTCGGTGCCGGGCCACACGGCGACTTCCTGCCGAACTTGCCCTCTTCTACCTTCGATTTTCGCGGAGTGGTCACCGGAGTTCCCGATGTCGGAGAGCGCGACGTCGTTCGCTCGAACAATCTCCCAGCCGTCGAAGTAGCCCTGCTCAAAGCCCGGGTTGTTCAGACTGACGGTGTCGGCGCTAGCCGAAGTGGTGATGGCGCCGAATGCGGCCGTAGCGATCATGCCGATGACAGTTGCACGCGCTACGGCTAGCGCTCGCCTTCGCGATGTTCTCACGGGGGTCCCCTTCTGCTGTGGTGTGGTGTGGCGGAAGTTGGGCGACGTAGAGAGCCGTTCGGGCCACCGCTGACCCATGCCCCGGACCCGGGGTCGCACTTGTGATGCATCTCGCGCCTGCGAAGCGGCGGAGTGCGGCGGGGCCGGTGACGAGGGGCCACCGAAGCGAGCTCCCTTGCCCGAACGTGCAGCGGACAACACCCATGTCGTACGGCTCCGCAGTGTATCGATTTACCGTCGTCGAGGGCTTCACGTTATCAGCGGTCATGGATGCTCTGCAATGGGCAGTAGCGCGATTGCCCTGCCTCGCCCTACGGCAGGTCGACGAGCCGGTTACTCAGAGGCGGTGAAGCGTGCTTAGACCGCCGATACGGATGGTGAATCGATGCACGTTCGCCTTCACCACGAGGAGTTCCTATTCAGCCGTGCGCCCTGGGTGCTGCGGATGGCATAGATCTAGCTTGATCTTGATCCTGTGGTCGGTTTGTATCGACCCGTCCTGGCCAGACCTCGATCCCGAACTCGCCTTCGCCCACGTCTACCTCGACCACATCGCCTGGACGTCCGGTCGCTTGACCGACTGCTCGCGCCGCTTAGTGACCACTCGACTGTCGGTTCCTTCGCCTCCGCCCGGTTCCTGCCTCGTGCTGCGAGCAGGAAGGCGCAGAGGTTGTCGCTGGAAGACGGACCGCTGTTCTTCGTCGGGATCGACTGGGCCACCACCGAGCACGCTGTGCGCGTGCTGGACCGGACCGGCCGGAAGGTCGCGGCTTTCACCATCGAGCACGCCGCCGCCGGGTTCACCCGGCTGAACAAACTTGGCGACACCAAGTCGACGCCGGTGGCGATCGAGCGTCCAGACTGGCTCCTGATCGGCGCCCTGCTGGAGGCCGGGCACCCGGTGATGCCGGTCAACCCAAACGCGATCATTGCGGCAGTATCCCTCGATGTCCGGCGATCGATGGAGAGCCCGGATTTGCCGCGAGCCGGGCGCTACGCGCCGGTCGGCGTACGAGGCAACCGCTGGTCACGCTCGGAGACGCCCTCCAGCTTCCAAAGCAGCACGTCCCGCGCCCTCTGGAGGTAGTCCTTCAGCACGCCCTTGGGCGCGGTGACCATACAGCGATCCTGCCACGCCTGTGGCAAGCAGCCCGTAGGGCCGCGGTGGGGTCCGTGACCCGTGAAGCCCGCAGGCGAGCGAGCGTCCGCATCTCGGAATGGCTGCCGCGCACGATTTCGGCATTTCGGGGCGTGGTCGGCTCGAAGTCTGGCCACGCAGTGAGCTGCAGCAGTCAGCAGTTACCGCGTCCGCTCGGCGGCAGATACGGACGTCCGCAGGCAGTACTTGGGCCGGTGGGGATAGTTGAGCCGTGAGGCGAAATCGGCGACGGGCCAGCGACGATGCGTACCAGGCTGCTGTCAGCGGTGTCGCGGCCCACCTCGCGGACGAGGACGCCGACGTCCACAACATTGTTGACGCTGCAGTGCGCGACGACGGCCTCGCCTCCGCGTTACACCTCACCGATCTCTTCGCAACGGCGATCACTGCCTTTGGCTGCGGGAACCGATCGCACGCCGACGGAGGTACTGAGGTCGATGAAACCTGGTTGACGAAAACTTACGTGCAGGCCACCCACTATCGGCGGCCAGGTCCGGATACGCGGCCGCACATATCGCATCGGACATCGATGTCCACCATCGACGTCGCTGACAGCCCTGCCGTCTACCAGTGCGGGCAGATTTCTCGTTGGCCGTCCGGCATAGTTTAGCGAATGTATGACGATGGGCTCATCGAGCTGCGGCGTGACATTCACCGGTGGCCTGAGCTGGCCGGCGGGGAAGAACGTACCGCCGCTCTGGTCGCCGACCGGCTGCGGGCGGCCGGTTTAGAAGTGACCACCGGCGTCGGCGGTCACGGTGTCGTCGGGGTCCTGCACGGTGACGAGCCGGGGCCGACTGTCGCCTACCGCGCCGATCTGGACGCGGTCCCCGACACGGAGACCTTTGACAGCGATTTCCGCTCCCGGGTGCCGGGGGCGGCCCACCTGTGCGGGCACGACATCCACACCACGATCGCGGTAGGCGCTGCCGAGGAGCTGTGCCGGGTGCGACCCGCGCGCGGTCGTGTCGTTTTCGTCTTCCAGCCAGCTGAGGAGAACCTCACCGGCGCCCGGGCGATGGTCGACGACGGCCTGCTGGACCGCACCAAGCCGCAGGAGATCTACGCGCTACACTGTGCACCGATCCCTGTCGGCACCTTCGTGATCACGCCGGGTGCCGGCCTTCCAGGGCAGGACCATTGTCGTATCTCCCTCCCGGCCGTAGGTGGTGAGCGGATCGTAGCCGCCGTCAACGCGTTGTCCACCGTTCGCAGGCCGCAGACGCCGGAACAGCTCCAGCAGCTGATGCAGGACCTCGCGACCCCCGACGGCCCGCTCTCGCGATACGTGTACATGCAGTCGTTTGCCGACGCCGACAGTGTCGCGGCGTGGTGGCGCGCCTGGCCGGACGATCGCTATCCCGAGATTCGAGCCGAGCTGCGTCGGCTGGCAGACGGTGCTGCCATCGAGTTCCCCGCGCCGCCGTTTCCAGCGATGGTGTCTTCGCCGGAGCTCAGTCTGGGCGCGGCCGAGTCATTGCGCGCGGTGGGCGAGGTCGCCATGTTACGAGCCGCATACCCGTTCAACGGCGAGGACTTCGCCCTGTTCCTGCGGCGAGTCCCCGGCGCCATGATCTTTCTCGGCGTGGCCAACGAGGCTGTGGGACTGCATGGGATCACCCATGCCACCGACTTCGGCGCCGACGAGCGGGCTATCGGCATCGGCGTCCGTGCGGTAGTTGGCCTCCTATCGGATCGGCTGGCCGCCATTTCCTGAGAGGGATATCGAACCGATGGATGCAACCCGCCACCGGCCATGATCAGGTAACCGCACATCGCCACGTCCGGATGCCTCACCCGGGCGTAAGCTGGCTGCGCTCCGCGACGCACAGGGCGCGGCAGATCCGAGCATGAGGGGGGAGACCCACGCCCGCGAAGTGTGCGTGGCGATGTTGGCCTGGGTCAGCGCCGATCGGGCGATGTCCGACGGCGTCGCGGCCTTGGTCCCTTGTGGCCCTGGTCCCCCGCCTTGGACTCACGAGCACTCCCGTGCTATTCCGGGTGACTTTCCCCGGCGGTGCTCGAACCGCACGCCGCGCGGCATGCGTCGTCGCGGGGTCGTGCCGGTTGTGTTGTAGTGGGCGTTGTGGATGCTGCGGAGTTGGCTGACCGGTTCGGGCTCGGCCGGGCCCGGGAGCTGTCCGACGGGCCGGTCGCTCGGGGCCGGTAGGGCGAGGTGTGGCGGCTTGAGACGGTGGACGGCCGGTGGGCGGTGAAGGTTCCGTTCCACGAGTCTGGCGAGGACCGAGTGCGGGCGTCGGCCCGGTTTCAGGAGGCGGCGTGCGCCGCTGGCGTACCGGCACCGGCGGTGCGACGCGCCACCGACGGGCGTGTCCTGGCCCGGGTGGGTGGCCGGCAGGTGCGGGTGTACGAGTGGGTCGATCTCGACGCACCCGATCCGGGTGTGGACCCGGGCCTGGTGGGCGCCGCGGTGGCCGCGATCCACCGGGTGGTGATCCCTGCCGGTGGTCACGTGGACCCGTGGTACATCGCACCGGTGGGCGCGCCCGCCTGGGACAGGCTGGTCGAGCGGCTGCGCCAGGCCGGGGCGCCGTTCGCCGGCCGGCTGGCGGCACTGCGCGACGAACTGGTCGCGTTGGAGTCGTGGCTGGAGCAGCCGGTGACGTTGCGGACGTGTCACCGCGACCTGTGGGCCGACAACATCCTGCCGACGGCCCAGGGCGGGGTGTGCGTGATCGACTGGGAGAACAGCGGACCGGCCGACCCGGGTCAGGAACTCGCCTGTGTGTTGTTCGAGTTCGGCCGGTCAGATCCAGGCCGGGCACGCGCGCTGATGTCAGCGTACGCGGCGGGAAGCGGCCCGGCGACGGTCGCTCGCCCCGGCGATTTCTCGATGCTCATCGCACAACTGGGCCACATCGCCGAGATCGCCGCCACGGACTGGCTGGAGCCGAATGTTCGTAACCCGGATCGGGCCAGCGCCGCGGCGTGGATCGGCGAGATACTCGACGAACCGCACACCCGCGAGGTGCTCGGCGCACTCATACACGCGGTCTCCGGCACTACCCCACCCGGGCAGCCCGGGCCGTAGCACCCCGGCCGAACCGGGATCCTGGACGGCCAGTCTCCCATCCCTGGCAACCCGGGCCTCGGCACAGCGGCGACCTGGCCGACGTCGTCGACCTCATGCTCGCCACCGGCGCCCGCGTCGGTGAAATCCTCGCCCTGCGCTGGGAAGACCTCGATCTCGCCGCCGCGCGTCCCACCCTGACCATCTCGCCGCAACCAAGCGCCTCGCCGAGTACGGCGAGAGCGTGATGACGCTGGCCCTACGCAGTTTGGAACGTAAGACGCTAGATCCGTACCTGGCCGGGTGGGCGCAAGCGGGTGGTGCCGACGCTCGGCCACATTCCCGTTCGGATAATCACCAATGGTGCGGTGGATCGCGCCGTGCATTCCTGGATCGCCGACGAATACAGCCGATCCACGGTGAAGAACAGTCTCGCCGTGCTGGTCCGGGTGATGGAACAGGCCGTACGAGAAGGCATCATCCAACGGAATCCCGCACAGGTGACCGGGTGGCAGCGCGAATACCAGCGGGCCGAAGGCGAGTTGGACGATCCTCGCTCACTCGCACTGCCCGATTGGGAAACGCTGACCGCCCTCGCCGATGCGCTGGTCAAACGGTCCGCGAAGCACTTCACCGGCTGGGCAGACGTGGTGATTTTCGCCGCCTGTACCGCCGCGCGAGTCGGGTGAGGTGTCCGGCGTCCGGGCCGAGGACATCGACCGGGAAACGTGGATGTGGACGGTACGCCGACAGACCACGCCCGGCCCCGGTGGCCTCATCGACAAGGGCACCAAGGGAAAACGCGCACGGACCGTGCCCCTGATCGAAGAGGTACGGCCGATCGTGGCTCACCGCCTGGACGCCGCAAGCAAACCCGATTCCCGGCTGTTCACCGGGCCACGCGGTGGCCGGATCAGTACCGCCGTGCTGCGCGACGCGACGCATTGGGATGAGGTGGTCACCACGCTCGGATACGAGCACCTACGCCGGCACGACCTGCGGCACACCGGCCTTACCTGGATGGCTGACGCTGGCGTGCCGGTGCACGTCCTACGGAAGATCGCCGGTCACGGGTCGCTGACCACCACCCAGCGCTACCTACACCCCGACCGGCAGTCGCTCACCGACGCGGGAACGGCGCTCAGCGCTCACTTGAAGGCTCGTCGGTCCCCAGGTGGTCCCCAGCTACGCGCCGTCTGATCAGCAAATCTCTACTACCCCGATACGAATTAGAGGCCGTTGACCAGGGTTTTCACACCCCGGTTGACGGCCTCTTTTCGTGCTGTCGGGACGGCCGGATTCGAACCGACGACCCCTTGACCCCCAGTCAAGTGCGCTACCAAGCTGCGCCACGTCCCGATGCCACCGCCGGGCGTAGCCCGCGACAGCCGGTACAGCTTAGCGCAGCTACTCCCTCCCGTCGCACAGCCCCCACCCATGCCACCACCCCTACAGCGTCCTAGGAGGATAGGTGGAAGGGTGGGGCAGGGGTGATCGGCGTGGCTGAGGTCAGCCGTGGGCCTTGCCACGGCCGCCGGGGCCGAGCTTCTTGCGGGGGCGTACCGAAATCTCGATCGGGCTGCCCTCGAAGCCGAACTCCTCGCGCAGCTTGCGCTCGACGAAGCGCTGGTAGCCGGCGTCCAGCGGACCGGTGGTGAACAGGACGAAGCGTGGCGGGGCCACGCCCGCCTGGGTGGCGAACAGGATCCGGGGTGCCCGACCACCGCGCACCGGGTGCGGAGTGGCCTGGACCAGGGCGGTGAGCCACGCGTTGAGCTGCGCGGTGGGGATCCGGGTCTCCCAGCTGTCCAGCGCCCGGTGCAGGGCGGCGGCGAGCTTGTCGACGGCCCGGCCGGTCTTCGCCGACAGGTTCAACCGGATCGCCCAGGGAATCCGACGCAGCTCCCGTTCGATCTCCTTGTCCAGGTAGTACCGGCGGTCGGCGTCGACCAGGTCCCACTTGTTGAAGGCGATCACCAGCGCCCGGCCGGACTCGGTGACCATGGACAGGATCCGCTGGTCCTGCTCGCTGATCGGCTCGCTGGAGTCGAGCAGCACCACCGCCACCTCGGCCGCCTCGATCGCGGAGGCGGTACGCAGGCTGGCGTAGTACTCGGTGCCGCTGGCTCGGCCGACCCGCTTGCGCAGCCCGGCCGTGTCCACCAGGTGCCAGGTGTCGCCGCCGATGGTGACCAGGCTGTCCACCGGGTCGACGGTGGTGCCGGCGACGGCGTCGACCACCGCCCGTTCCTCGCCGGAGAAGCGGTTCAGCAGGCTGGACTTGCCGACGTTCGGCCGGCCCACGAGCGCCACCCGACGTGGGCCCCGGGGGCGGTACTCGGCCACCTTCGGTGCCTCCGGCAGCGCCGCCAGGATGGCGTCGAGCAGGTCGCCGGAGCCCCGTCCGTGCAGTGCCGAGACCGGATGCGGTTCGCCGAGGCCGAGGGACCACAGCGAGGTGGCCTCCAACTCGACGCTGGCGTTGTCGGCCTTGTTGGCCACCAGGATCACCGGCTTGGCGCTGCGGCGGAGCATCTTCACCGCCGCCTCGTCGACGTCGGTGGAGCCGACTGTCGCGTCGACCACGAAGACCACCACGTCGGCGGTGGCCACGGCGGTCTCGGCCTGGGCCGCGATCGCCGCGGCGCGATCCTTCGCGTCCGGTTCCCAGCCGCCGGTGTCCACCACGGTGAACGCCCGCCCGGACCACTGCGCGTCGTAGGGCACCCGGTCACGGGTCACCCCCGGCACGTCCTCGACCACCGCCTGACGGCGGCCGATGATGCGGTTCACCAGCGTGGACTTGCCGACGTTGGGACGGCCGACCACGGCCACCACCGGCTGCGGACCGGTCTGCTCCTCGGTGTCCAGGTCCGGCTCACGCAGCTCGATCCAACCGTCGTCGCTCACGCCACTGACCGATCGGTAAGTAGTGCCCGCAGCCGCGTCACGACCTCGTCGATGCCCAGCTCGGTGGTGTCCAGGACCACCGCGTCCGGCGCCTGGGCCAGCGGATCGGCCTTGCGGGTCGAGTCCAGCTGGTCGCGTCGGGCCAGGTCGGCGGCGGTGGCCGCGACATCGGAGGCGTTCTCGGCGCTGCGTCGCGCGGCACGTGCCGCCGCCGAAGCGGTCAGGTACACCTTCAGGTCGGCGTCGGGGGCCACCACGGAACCGATGTCCCGACCCTCGACCACGATCCGGCCCGCCTTGGTGATCATGTCGCGTTGACGGGCCACCAGCAGCGCCCGGACCGCCGGCACTGCGGCCACCGACGAGACGGCGGCGGTCACCTCGGGGCCGCGGATGTCGGTCTCGACGTTCACCCCGTCGACAGTCACGCCGTACCCCGTGGGGTCGGTGCCGATGCGCAGGTCCACCTCGCCGGCGACCTTCGCCACCGCCTGCGTGTCGGTCAGGTCGACGCCGGAGCGCAGCACCGCCCAGGTGATCGCCCGGTACATCGCACCCGTGTCAAGGTAACGCCCGCCGAGGCTCGTGGCGAGCCGTCGGGAGACGGTGGACTTACCCGAACCGGACGGCCCGTCCACAGCGACCACGCAGCGTCCGGCCGGCACGTTTTCCTCCACCGTCGTCCTCCTCAGCCCGTACCTCACGATCCGTCGGCGACGACCGCGAGCGGTTGACCACACATGTCCAATGATGCCCGGCGTCGTGGCGCGCCACCGGCCGGGCCGTCAGGCAGCCTACCCGCAGCCGTACCCGCGACCGCCGCCTCAGTCACCCACGGCCTTGAACAGGGCGGCGACCTCCGCGTTGGTCAGCCTCCGAGTCCGCCCGGCACGCAGGTCGCCGAGCCGGATCGGCCCGATGGAGGTACGCACCAGCCGGCTCACCGGGTGGCCGACCTCCGCGAGCAGCCGCCGTACGATGTGTTTGCGGCCTTCGTGCAGGGTCAGCTCGACCTGGGCGGTACGCCCTAGACTGTCCACCACCCGGAAGGCGTCGACGGTCACCGGGCCGTCCTCCAGCTCGATCCCGGCCGCCAACCGCTTGCCCAGGTTGCGCGGGATCGGGCCGGAGACCTCACACAGGTAGGTTTTCGGCACCCCGTAGGAGGGATGCGTCAGCCGGTGCGCCAGGTGGCCGTCGTTGGTGAGCAGCAGCAGGCCCTCACTGTCGGCGTCGAGCCGCCCGACGTGGTAGACGCGCTGTTCGACCCGGTTGCCGAGAAAGTCGACGAGCGCGGTACGTCCCTTCTCGTCCGCCATGGTGGAGACCACCCCGCGTGGCTTGTTCATCGCCAGGTACACCAGTCGGGTGTCGGCCGCCAGCCGCTCGCCGTCGACGTGGATGACCGCCGTGGTCGGGTCGACCTTGTCGCCGAGCTGCGCCACCCGCCCGTCGACCGTCACCCGCCGACGGAAGATCAGGTCCTCGCAGGCCCGCCGGGAGCCGACGCCGGCGGCGGCGAGCACCTTCTGCAGGCGTTCCGGGCCGGTGTAGACCGGGGCGTCGGGGCGGGGGGTGCGGTCATCGCGCGGCATCGGCAAGCTCTTCCACGTCGTCGGGCAGGAACGGGGCCAGGGGCGGCAGGTCGTCGAGGCTGTTCAGGCCGAGCTTCTCCAGGAACAGGGTGCTCGTGCGGTACAGGTGGGCGCCGCTGTCGGACTCGGTGCCGCACTCCTCGACCAGCCCGCGAGTGACCAGGGTACGGATCACCCCGTCGCAGTTGACACCGCGGATGGCGGAGATGCGCGACCGGGTCACCGGCTGCTTGTACGCCACCACCGCCAGGGTCTCCAGCGCGGCCTGGGTCAGTCGCACCGACTGCCCGTCGAGCACGAACCGCTCGACGTAGGTGGCGTATTCCGGCCGGGTGTACAGCCGCCATCCGCCCGCCGCCCGGCGCAGCTCGAACCCGTGACCGGCGGCGGTGAAGCCGGCGGCGATCTCGTCCAGCATCGGGCCGATCCGCTCGGCGGGCTGCTCAAGCACCTGGGCGAGGACCAGCTCGCTCACCGGTTCGTCGACCACCAGCAGGATCGCCTCCAGTGCGCCGCGCAACTCCGCGTCGTCGAGTTCCGCCGCCGGCTCCGGCACCGACCGCCCCCGCGGCCCCGACCGCTTCCGCCCCGAGCCCGGAACGCCTCCCGCCGCGCCATCCTCCCCTCCCCCGCCCCGCTCCTCCACCACCTCGATCTTGGCCGGGAGCGGCCCCTGGAGGGGCACCTGCGCACCAAGATCCGCAGCGCCTACCGCAGTGGCGGGTGGGGTGGCGTCCTCTGCTGGGGCTGGGGCGGGGCGCTGCCACGGCGGCACCCAGGCGGCGGCCTGCTCGGCCAGGGAATCCGGCCGCTCGTCGTTGCTCATCCAGCTCGCTCCTCGGTCGTTCCCGTCGGGTCAGTCTCGCCGACTCCAGCAGCCCCGACACCACCATCGTCAGCACCCGCCGCGGTGGCAGGCTCGGGTGGGGTGCCGGCGTACTCGTCGATGGCCAGCGCCGGGCCGCCGTCGGCCGGACCCGTCCAGCGGACGGTCAACTCCTCGAGCGCCTGCTCCTGAACGAAGGCCACCACGCCCTGCCGGTACAGCTCCAGCAGGGCGAGGAACCGGGCCACCACCTCGAGGGTGGCCTCGCAGTCGGCACAGAGCAGCGAGAAGCTGGCGGTGCCGGCCCGGCGCAGCCGTTCGGCGATGATGTCGGCGTGCTCCCGGACACTGACCCGGACCATGTGCACGTGGGCGACGGACACCTCGGGTACCGGTCTCGGGGTCATCGCCCGTACCGCCAGCTTGAGCAGCCGTTGCGGGCCGATCCCCAGCACCAGGTCGGGCAGGGCGTCGGCGTAGCGGGCTTCGAGGCTGACGGCCCGGGGGTAGCGGCGACCGCCGACCTCCTCCAACGCGGCGATGTGCGCCGCCGCCTCCTTGTAGGCCTTGTACTGCAACAACCGGGCGAAGAGCAGGTCCCGCGCCTCCAGCAGGGCCAGGTCCTCCGGGTCCTCGACCTCGGCGGCGGGCAGCAACCGGGCGGCCTTCAGGTCGAGCAGGGTCGCGGCGACCAGCAGGAACTCGCTCGCCTCGTCCAGGTCCCAGTCGTCGCCCATGGCCCGGATGTAGGCGATGAACTCGTCGGTCACCTGGTGCAGGGCGACCTCGGTGACGTCGAGCTTGTGTTTGCCGATCAGTTGCAGCAGCAGGTCGAACGGGCCGGTGAAGTTGGCCAGCCGCACGGTGAACCCGGTCGCGTCCGCCGGCGCGGGTGGGTCAGCCACCACGGGCTGCGGTGCCGCCGGGGCGGTCGGGTCGAGGGGCGGGGCGCTCACGCCGACGACGGTAGTCCACGGTCGGGACACCTCGGTTCAGCGCCTCCTACCGCTCGGCCTGCGCGGCGATCACCTCACGGGCCAGCTGACGGTAGTTGCGAGCCCCCGAGGAGGCCGGGTCGAGCGTGGTGATGGGTGAGCCGGCGACGGTGGACTCGGGGAACTTCACGGTCTTGGTGATCACGGTCTGGTAGACCTTGTCGCCGAACGCCTCCACCACCCGCTGGAGCACCTGACGGCAGTGGGTGGTGCGGCTGTCGTACATGGTGGCGAGGATGCCCTCGAGTTCCAGGTCGAAGTTGAGCCGCTCGCGGACCTTGTCGATGGTGTCCAGCAGCAGCGCCACCCCGCGCAGGCTGAAGAACTCGCACTCCAGCGGGATGAGCACGCCGTGCGCGACGGTCAACGCGTTGATCGCCAGCAGACCGAGTGACGGCTGGCAGTCGATCAGGATGTAGTCGTACTCCTTGCGGATGCTCTTGAGCACCCGGGCCAGGGCCATCTCGCGGGCGACCTCGTTGACCAGTTGGATCTCGGCGGCGGAGAGGTCGATGTTGGCCGGCAGCAGGTGCAGCCCGGCCACGTCGGTCTTGATGAGCACGTCGTCGGCGGTGACGTCGTCCTGCATGAGCAGGTTGTACACCGACAGGTCCAGGTTGTGCGGGTTGACGCCCAGCCCGACGGAGAGGGCACCCTGCGGGTCGAAGTCCACAAGCAGCACCTTGCGGCCGTACTCGGCCAGCGCGGCACCGAGGTTGATCGTCGTGGTGGTCTTGCCGACCCCGCCCTTCTGGTTGGCCATCGCGATGATCCGGGCCGGCCCGTGCCGGTCGGTGGGCATCGGCTCGGGGATCGGCTTACGCATGGTGTAGGCGGCCGGGTCCGCCGGGCCCAGATCCGAGCCGAGGGCGTTCTGCTGCTCGCGGAGCTCCGACGTCCAGGTCTCGGCACGGTCACCGTTGCCAGCCATGTCCTCGTTGCCCCCTCCCGGCGACCGTGCGGCATCGGAGCCGCCCGACGTCCTTCGCGGCGCCGCTGCGCACCCCGGTCCACTCGCCGCGAGGGCCGCGCCATGCCGACTGTACGCCACCGGCCAGCAGGGCGTTCGGCACCCGCTCGGCGTGTCGGGCGGCGGCACCGGCCACCGGCAGGTCAGCCCGCCGACGCGCGGTCCACGGCGGGAGCGGTGGACTGCCACCGCACCGTCGACCCATGGCGGGGCGGCGGCGGTCAGTGCAGCGCGCGGGGATGGGCGGTGGCGTAGACCTCACGCAGCCGTTCGACGGTCACCAGGGTGTAGACCTGGGTGGTGGTGACCGAGGCGTGACCGAGCAGTTCCTGCACCACCCGCACGTCGGCCCCACCGTCGAGCAGGTGGGTGGCGTACGAGTGGCGCAACGTGTGCGGCGACACGGCCCGGGGGCCGTCGACGGTCAGTCCCGCCCGCTGCGCGGCGCGGCGCAGGATGCCCCAGGCACCCTGCCGGGTGAGCGGCCCACCCCGGGCGTTGAGGAAGATCGCCGGGGTGCCCCGGCCGGCGGCGGCCAACCCCGGTCGGGCACGCACCAGGTACGCACCGAGGGCCCGCAGCGCGTATCCGCCGATCGGCACGAGACGGGTCCGGCCGCCCTTGCCGCGCAGCACGGTCACCCCGTCGTCGAGGTCCACATCGTCCACCGCGGCGCCCACGGCCTCGGAGATCCGCGCCCCGGTGCCGTACAGGAACTCCAGCAGCGCCCGGTCGCGCAGCGCCAGCGGCGCGGTGTCCCCGGCCGCGTCGACCGGTCCGGCGGTCTCCAGCAGCGCGACCACGTCGTCGAGCGGTAGCGCCCGGGGCAGCCGGCGGGATGCGGCGGGAGGCCGTACGTCGCGGCTCGGGTCGGCGCCGGTCAGGCCCTCGCGTAGCGCGAACCGGTGCAGTCCGCGAACCGCGCTGGCGGCGCGGGCCGCCGAGGAGACCGCGAGGGGCGGGTGTCCGTCGGCACTGGCACGCAGCCGGGCCAGGTGACGTTCGATCTCCTCGGCGGAGACGGCCGACAGGTCGGTCACCCCGGCGGCGGCCAGCGAGCCGAGGTAGCGGTCCAGATCCCGGCGGTACGAGGCGAGCGTGTTCGCGGCAAGTCCACGTTCGACGGTGAGGTGGTCGAGGTAGCCGCGGACGGCACGGCGCAGGGCCGGCGCGGGCTGCTCGCCCCCACCGGCCCCGTCCGGGGTCGGCCGCTCGCCGGTCAGGCCAGCACCTCGGTCAACGGCAGGGTGGGCAGGCCGTGCGCCTCGGCGACCGGACCGTAGACCACCTGTCCGTCGTGGGTGTTCAGACCCAGCGCCAGCGCCGGGTCGCGGCGGGCGGCCTCGCGCCAGCCGTGGTTGGCCAGTTCGAGGGCGTACGGGAGGGTGACGTTCGTCAGCGCGTAGGTGCTGGTGTTCGGCACCGCACCGGGCATGTTCGCCACGCAGTAGAAGATCGATTCGTGCACCCGGTAGACCGGGTCGGCGTGGGTGGTGGGTCGCGAGTCCTCGAAGCAGCCGCCCTGGTCGATGGCGATGTCGACGAGCACGCTGCCCGGCTTCATCCGGGAGACCAGCTCGTTGGAGATCAGTTTCGGCGCCTTCGCGCCGGGCACCAGCACCGCCCCGATCACCAGGTCCGCGTCCAGCACCGCCCGCTCGATCTCGTACGCGTTGGAGGCGACGGTCTGCAGGTGGCCCCGGTAGATGGCGTCGGCCTGGCGCAGCCGGCCGACGTTCTTGTCCAGCAGCAGCACCTCCGACTGCAGCCCCAGGGCGATCGCGGCGGCGTTCATGCCGGACACGCCGGCGCCGATGACCACGGTCTTGGCCGCGTACACGCCGGAGACGCCACCGGGCAGCACCCCCCGGCCACCGCCGGTACGCATCAGGTGGAACGCGCCGACCTGCGGGGCGAGCCGTCCGGCCACCTCGGACATCGGGGCGAGCAGCGGCAGCGACCGGTCCGGCAGTTCCACGGTCTCGTAGGCGATGCCGGTGATTTTCCGGTCGAGCAGCGCCTCGGTGCAGTCCCGGGAGGCGGCCAGGTGCAGGTAGGTGAAGAGCACCTGTCCCGCGCGCATCCGGTGGTACTCCTCGGCGACCGGCTCCTTGACCTTCAGCACCAGCTCGGCGGCCGCCCAGACCTCGTCGGCGCTCTCCAGGATCTTGGCACCGGCGGCGGCGAACTCCTCGTCGGTGATGCTCGACCCGAGCCCGGCGCCGGCCTCGACGAAGACCTGGTGACCGCCGCGGGTGAACTCGTTGACGCCGGCCGGCGTGATCGCCACCCGGTACTCGTGGTTCTTGACCTCGCGTGGGATGCCGACCTTCACGATGCTGACACCTCTCTTCGGGGCACGTTCACCCCGACTGCGCGGCGCCGTGGCGGCCCCATTGCCGCCCCGGTCGACCGGTCCCGCCGGCGGCAGTCTAGGCGGGACCGCAGGTCAGCGGAGCCTGCACTGTGACACCTGCTCGCTGTGGCCGTTGACGATGTGTCAGGTGTGAGTACCCGGGCCGGCGGTGGATGTCACATCAGCCGTGCGGACGGTGTTCGGCACCATCGTCCCATCTGGTGCGCACCGGTGCGGACAGCGCGTTAGTGGATCACTATTGTGTCGCTCCATGACTACTCCTCCCATTCCGCCCGGGTACCCCAGGGCGTTTCCGACAAGAGCAAGGTCGTCGCGGGCGTCCTGCAGATCGTGCTGGGCGGCTTCGGCGTCGGCCGGTTCTACATGGGCGACACCAAGACCGGCGTCATTCAGCTGATCGTCACCTTGGTGACCTGCGGCATCGGCAGCATCTGGGGCCTGGTCGACGGCATCCTGATCCTGGTGAACGGCGGCGTCGACGCCCAGGGCCGGCCGCTGCGCGACTGATCCACGAAACCACGTGTGGGGGGCCGGGCGGTGCACCGCCCGGCCCCCCCACACCGTTGCCACGAGCCTGACGAGATCCGGCCCACCTCGTGCCCTGGCACACACCGCGCCGGGTCAGCGGGGCAGCGGGGCGTCCGCCCGGCGCAATCCCGACCAGCCGGCGTCGCGGGCTCGGGCGGCGGCGAGCAGCCCGGCCACGCACGGTCCGTTGCTGATCTCACCGGCCAGCACCATGCCGACCGCCTCGTCCAGGTCGATCCGGACGATCTGCAGGTCGGCCTCCTCGTCGTGCCGGTCGTGTCGCTGTTCGGCGGGCACCTCGCCGAGCTCCCGGGCCAGGAAGACCCGGACCAGCTCGTCGGTGAACCCGGGCGAACTGTGCACGTCGACGAGCACGTCGAGCCGGCCGGCGGTGAGGTCGACCTCCTCGGCCAGCTCCCGCGTCGCCGTCACCGCCGGGTCCTCCCCGGAGACGTCGGTCAGCCCGGCCGGCAACTCCCACAAGCGCCGGCCGACCGGCTGGCGGTACTGCCGGATCAACACCACCTGACCGGCGTCGTCCAGTGCCACCACCGCCACCGCGCCGACGTGTCGCACGAGGTCACGTGCCGCGGTGCCACCGCCGGGCATGGTGACCTCCTCGGTGACCACCTCGAAGATCCGGCCGCGGTAGCGCAGCTCCCGCGAGCGCACCTCGTAACGGTGCTCGACGGCGCTCATCGGCCCACCACCGGGTCACCGGCGCCGGCCTCGGCCCTCATCGCCCCTTCGATTCCTGCGGACCGTCCGCTCACGAGGCCGAGGCCGCCTTCGTGGCGGCGCCGTTGCGGGTGGCCCGCTCGGCGGTGGCCCCGTCCAGATCGACCGGGAGCTGGTCGGCGTGCGAGTACGTCACCGCGGCGTGGACGAAGGCGGCGAACAGCGGGTGCGGTCGGGTGGGGCGGCTCTTGAGTTCCGGATGCGCCTGGGTGGCCACGAAGAACGGGTGCAGGTCCCGGTCCAGCTCGACGAACTCGACCAGCCGACCGTCCGGCGAGGTGCCCGAGATGTGCAGCCCGGCCTTGACGAGCTGGTCGCGGTAGGCGTTGTTCACCTCGTACCGGTGCCGGTGCCGCTCGCTGACCTGGGTACTGCCGTACGCCTCGGCGACGATCGACCCCTCGGTGAGCGTCGCCGGGTAGGCGCCCAGCCGCATCGTGCCGCCCAGGTCGCCCTTGCCGGCGACGATGTCCTGCTGGTCGGCCATGGTGGCGATGACCGGGTGCACCGCCTCGGCGTCGAACTCCAGGGAGTTGGCCCCGTCCAGGCCGGCCAGGTGCCGGGCCACCTCGATGGTCATGCACTGCAGGCCCAGGCAGAGCCCGAGCAGCGGAATGCCGTTCTCCCGGGCGTACCGGGCGGTGCCGATCTTGCCTTCGATGCCCCGGACGCCGAACCCACCGGGGATGACGATGCCGTCCACCCCGGCCAGGGCCGCCGCCGCGCCGGTCGGGGTGACGCAGTCGTCGCTGGGCACCCAGCGCAGCTGCACCCGGGCCCGGTGGCCGAAGCCGGCCGCCCGGATCGCCTCGCTGACCGACAGGTACGCGTCGGGCAGGTCGACGTACTTGCCGACCAGCGCGACGGTGATGGTGTGCCGGGGCTGGTGCACCCGCTCCAGCAGGTCGTCCCAGCCTTCCCAGTCCACGTCCCGGAAGGAGAGGTTCAGCCGGCGCACCACGTACGCGTCGAGGCCCTCCCGGTGCAGCACCTTCGGGATGTCGTAGATGCTGGGCGCGTCCGGCGCGGCGATCACCGCCTCGGCGTCGACGTCGCAGTAGAGGGAGAGCTTGTGCTGGAGCTTCTCCGGAATGTCCCGGTCGGAACGGCAGACGATGGCGTCGGGCTGGATACCGATGCTGCGCAGCTGGGCCACCGAGTGCTGGGTGGGCTTCGTCTTCAGCTCGCCGGAGGGGGCGAGGTAGGGCACCAGCGATACGTGCAGGTAGAAGCAGTTGTCCCGGCCCAGGTCGTGGCGGACCTGGCGGATCGCCTCCAGGAACGGCAGCGACTCGATGTCACCGACCGTGCCGCCGACCTCGGTGATCACCACGTCCGGGGTACGGCCGTCGTCGTCCGGGTCGGCCATGGCCAGGATCCGGGACTTGATCTCGTTGGTGATGTGCGGGATCACCTGGACCGTGTCGCCCAGGTACTCACCGCGCCGTTCCTTGGCGATCACCTCGGAGTAGATCTGGCCGGTGGTGACGTTGGCCTTGCCGGACAGCGCCCGGTCCAGGAAACGCTCGTAGTGGCCGACGTCGAGATCCGTCTCGGCACCGTCCTCGGTCACGAAGACCTCACCGTGCTGGAACGGGTTCATCGTGCCCGGGTCGACGTTGAGGTACGGGTCGAGCTTCTGCATCACCACGCGCAGTCCGCGCGCGGTCAGCAGGTTGCCGAGGCTGGAGGCGGTGAGCCCTTTACCCAGCGAGGAGGCGACGCCTCCGGTGACGAATATGTGCCTGGTCGTCCGTGCTGAAGGGGCCAAGGCCTGCTCCCGTGTCGTCCGTCGCGGTCGTGCAGACCGCCGAGCCGATCAGCGAAGTGATCACGCGATCCACGGGATTCCACGGTAACACCTCCCCAACGGCCCTCCGGTGGCGCACCCGGTACCGTCGCCGAGTCACCCGGTCGCGACCTCGGCCGACGACCGCCCGCCCGAACCGCCACCGTCCGGATCGCCACCGCCCGTAACGCCACCGTCCGAACCGCCACCGTCCGAATCGCCACCGGACGGGCCCGGAGCGCCACCGGACGGCCCGCCGTCAGCCGGGCGGTCCATCCCCGGCCTGGTCCGGTCCGCCGAGTGGTCGAGCACCCAGCCGACGATTGCCGCCATCGGCACCACCACGGCCCGCCGCGGCCCCGCCACGTCCAGCGCCGCGGCACCAGCAGACCGCCGATCACCGCCGCCACCGCGGTGCGCATCGCCCGGATCGCCGGGTAGATGCCGAACAGCCGCATGAGCCGCCCCAGGGTTGCAGCAGCGCGAACCAGACCAGCAGCGCCCCGCCAGCGCCAGCACCGTCAGCGGGCTGTTGACGAGCGTCGAAGCTGGCGGCGCTGGACCGTTACGGTCCAGCCGCCGGTGCCGTCGCCGAGCGCGGCCAGGAACCGGCAGGCTGCCCCGCTCCGGAGCCGGCCCAGATCCACCACCGCGAACCCGACCGTCAGGGTCAGCCCGACCATGGTCGCCCAGGTCAGCGTCCAGCCAGCCACCCGCGCTGACCGCCGCCGCCACGCCCACTCCGGCGGTCCGGCGATCGCGCCGATCGAGTCGGCGCCCAGGTACGGGCTGCCGACGACCACCACGGCGGCCCCACCACGATCACCATGACGGTCGGTCGCCAGCCACGGCGTACCCGCTGGGCGACCAGCCGGCGCTGGGCAGCGGCGACGAACGCCAGGCGGTGCCCAGGCCGGCATGGCGGCCACCCTCCAACATGATGGCCACCACCCCGTTGAGCTGCAACCGGGCACCGGTGACGTCCAGGCCGACGGCCAACGTGATCCAGCCCGGCCACCGCGCCGAGCGGGCCAGCGCTGCGGTAGCCGGGGGCGAGCCGCACCAGCAGCGTCCGCCAGCAGCACGGCGGTCAGCCCGGCGAACGGGCAGCCGGATCTGGGCGAACCGCCACCACGGGCGGCCTCGGCGACCAGCGCCGCCGGTATCGCGAGTGCGGCGGCGACCAATACCACCGTCGCCACCACCGCACGCGGCACCGGTTCGGTCCGTACGGTCCGGCGTGCCGGCGGGCCCGCCGCAGCAGCAGCAGCACCGCCACCGCGAGCGCCACCTGAACGACGGCCAGCAGGACGAAGAACCCGCCACCTCCCGCTGGGCGGCCTCGTCCGCGTCGGCCGGCTCGGCGATCGCGGCGGACAGATCTGTGGTCACCGACCGATGACGGGGCCGGCCGAGGAAGGGCCGGTCCGGCATCCGAGCGGCCCAGGGCAACCAGCGGTCAGGGCCAGGTCGATCAGTTGCAGGTAACCCCACCGGTCCGTGGGCGAGGTCAGCCAGCCCTCCTCCCAGCCGGGACCGTGGAAACGTCCAGCCGGGACGGCCGCTCGGTGTCAGAGACCCCGGCGACGTGCCGAACGTGGCGGTCGACCGGCCAGCACCCGGGCCAGTTCGGCGTCGGCGGACTGGGTGCCGCCGCCCCGCACCGCCGGATCGTCGCCCGCCACCGTGCCGGGTCGACGATGCTGAGCACACAGGAACCGAGCAGTCCGGCCGGTTCCTCGGGCAGCGTCGGCGCGTACCGGTCGACCCGGCCGAACGGACGGGCGGCGGCCACCGCCGCGCCCGGTCCGACCGCCACCGAACACCGCACCGACTCCGACAGCGCACCGGGCACCGTGCCCCACGGCAGCCGCTCCTGGTTGTGCAGGACGACGCTCTCCTGGTCCGGCAGGTTCGCACCGATGCCGTCCGGCTGCTCCACCGTCACGTCGACGGGCGCACACTGCCCGTCCCCGGCCCGGTTGCCGGGCCAGGCGGCGAAGCTGCCCGCGCCGAGGGTCAACCAGCCGTCCACGGGACAGGTGGGGCGGTGCGCCGAACGCACCGACAGCGACCCGATCGAGCCTTCCCGGGCCAGCCGCCACAGCGTCGGCGTACGCTCCGGGTCCACGTCGTCCCAGCGCAGCCCGGCCACCCCGACGAGGACCACGTAGTCGGCGCTCGGTCGAGACGGTGGAGTCTGCGGGCGGACGGCCAGCGCGGTGACCCCGAGCGCCACCACCAGCACAGTGAGCAGGATCGGCGCGATACGGCGCAGCATCACCGGCGTCCCGTCGACGGTGTCGGCGCCCGGCGTCGCCGGCCCGGCCGGGCGGGCGCTGGCGTAGAGCGCCAGCAGCTGGGCGAGGTCTGCGTCTCGGTCGGCCAGGTCGACGCCCGCTCCGCGCCGCGCCGCGCAGCTCGGCGCAGCCCGCCTCGTCGAGCAGGCCCCGCACCGCCGCGTCGACCGCGTCCGCATCGCCAGGACACAGCACCGCCGCGTCGCCGACAGTTCCGGCAACCCACCCACCGCGAGTCGCCACCAGTACGCCGGCCCGCAACGCCTCCTGCGCAGACAGTTGACCGGGCCTCCCAGTCGCTGGTGACCACCGCGAGGTCGGCACCGGCGGCAGATCAACACGGTGCGGTGCCCCAGCAGGGTAACCGGCGCCGGGCAGCGCTAGTCCGCGCGGCCAGCGGCAGGTAGGTATTGCCGGCGATCCCGACCACCGGCGGCGGTGCGCTCACGCCAGCGGGCGGCGGCGTCCACCAGCACGTCGTACCGCTTCTGCGGATGCAACCGGCCGACCGACAGGATCAACGGCGCTGGTCAGCGGCGACGGCGAACTCCGGCCCGCACGGCGGCCCGGCGACGACGCGGCGCAGGCGGTTCCGGAGCGGCGACCGGGCGAGCCGGGCATCCCGGAGCGCCCAACGCGACGACCCGCGCCACCAGGTCGGCGGAGGCACCGAGTGCCGGGCACCCCGCACGATCCGCTCCACCAGCCACGGCACCGCGTACCCCGCCGGCCAGCACCGCGTTGTGCCAGGTGACCACGAGCGGGCAACCGGCCGGGCCAACACCGCCACCAGCCCGGCGCGCAACCCGTGCGCGTGCACCACGTCGGCCTGCTCGGCGGCGAGCAGCCGGCGCAGCGTGCCGACCGCGGCCGTCAGCCGGCGTGGGACTCTCCGGGATCTCCACCGGCCGAAACCGGGCACCGGCAACACGAAGTCGAACTGGTCCTGGGTCGCCGCCGGCCCGCAGACCAGCACCGGCCGCCCGGCCGCGACCAACCCCCGTGCCACCGACCGGACATGCTGGCCGACCCCGCCGGTGCTGGACGCCAACAGCAGCACCACCGTCCCCGGCCCACCCGCGACGGCCGCCGACCCGTTCGACGCACTCACCGGACCGACCCTTCGTTCGCGACTGCGGGGCTCGCAAGCTCACTCCTCGCGCTCACCGGACCGACTCCGTTCGCGACTGCGGGGCTCGCAAGCTCACTCCTCGCGCTCACCGGGACGCCTCCTCCTTCCGGTCGGCTGGCCGGGCCCGGCGTAGGCGTCGACCCAGGCCGGTCAGCAGTGGCCGCAGGTCCTGCCGGTCGACCAGCCACACCACGGCGAGGAACACGACAGCGACCAGGACTCCGGACAGCATGCCCTGCATCAGTGCCGTCCACCGCCGGGGGTCGCCCCCGGCGTTCAGCAGCCACAGCGTCGCCACCGCCACGACGGCGGCCGTACCACTCGGCCAGCAGACCGGCACCGGCGGCCGACCGGCACCGGCGAAGGCACCTCCGCGCCGCCGGGCGACCGCGACCAGCAACAGCGCGCCGAGCAGCATTCCCGCCGGGATTGGCACCGCCAGCGCGATCGGCCACCGGGAGCAGCGCCGACAGTGGAAGCAACACCAGCGGCACCGCCAGCCCAGCCAGCGGTGATGGTGACGGTCGCCGCCCGCGTCGCACCTCAGGGCGTACAACGCGCGCGACAACACCGCGAACAACCCGTACCGAGCAGCCCCCGGCGCATAACCGGCAATCGCGGCGGCGGTCACGATCGCTGTCGAGCGAACCGGCCGATCGGACCGGCCGCGCCGACCAGCGCCGCGGCACCAGGGAAGCTGCACAGCAGCACCCGCACCAACGTCGCCGACAACGCTCGTCCGCGCCCGCCGCCGTGGCCAGGGCCGGGTACGCGGCGGTGGCCAGCGGCACCGCCAGCACCGCCCAGGGCAGCAGGTAGAACGTCTGCGCCAGGTTGAACACCTGGAACGCCTCGGTCCGACCGCTGGAGAGCCGATAGAGGATCACCGCCAGCGCGACCTGCTGGGCGGTGACCGTCACCACGCCGGCCACCGCCAGCCCGCGCACCCGGGCCCGGGCGTCGGGAGGCAACGCGTACCCGGGGCGCAGCGTCAGTCGCAGCCGACGCAGCGGGACCAGCAGCGACAGCGACAGCACCACGACGCCGAGGGTGGTGCCCACCGACAGGACCAACTCACCGCCACGGCCCGCCTGCGCCACGCTGGCTCCGGTACCGGCGACTCCGGCGAAGACCAGGTAGACGACGACCACCGTGAGGCTGGACAACAGTGGGGCGATCACCGGCCAGGCGAACCGGCGGTGCGCCTGGAGCACGCCGGTGAGCACGATGCCGACGCCGTACAGCGGCAGTTGCGGCGCGAAGACCCGCAGCATCCGGGCGGCGGCCGCCAGCTCCTCCGGCGACCGGCCGTCGCCGAGCGCGTCGATGATCGGGCCGGCGCCCCAGGGCCACCAGCGCCGCGAGCGGCACGAGCAGCGTCACCGTCCAGGTGAGCAGCGCGCCGGTGGTGGCCGCGACCGTCCGCCGGTCCCCCGCCGCGACCGCTCCGGCGAGCAGCGGTACGACCAGGCTGGCCAACGCCCCACCCGCGACGATCTCGAAGATGATGTTCGGGATGGTGTTCGCGAGCAGGTACATCGCACCCAGGTCGCTGTCCTGCACCACCCAGGTGAACACGGCGGTACGCCCGAACCCGGCCAGCCTGCTGAGCACGGTGAGTGCGGCGATGAGGGCCGCCGCTCCGGCCACCCGGCCGGCGCCGGCGAGGGGGGCCGGTCTGGTCACGTCGGTCAGCGCGTCGGCCAACGTCGAGGTTAATGACCTTCGTGAAGCACCTTCTCGCTGGCGGCGGTGAGCCCGGCGAGGACAGCCCGGCCGACCGGGCCGGCCAGCGCCAGCACCGCGCGCCGAGGGCGTTCGCACCGCTGTCGCCGAGCATCACGTCCTCGGCGAGTCGGCGAAACGGCTGACGGCGGCACCGGCCGCGCCCGAGGCGATCCCGCCGTGGCGGCCGCGCTCAGCGGGGCACCGAGCAACAGACCCGACTTCCAGCGCCCGTCGGGCGCAGGTCGAGCAGGTTGACCAGGCGCCGTGCCGAAACACCACCCCGGCGCCGAGCAGCTACGTCGACGCTGCCCCACCGCGCCCTGTCGGCGCCGACGGGGATGCCCCGCCACGTCGCGATCGGCGGCGGCAGGACCGCCGCCCGGGCCACCCACTCCGACGATCTTGACGAGGCCGGCGGTGACCCGGCCTACCGCAACGCGGCCAGATTGCCCAGCGAAACCCTTGGCCGCCTTCTGCTCGGGCGGCACCGACGATGTCGTCGTAGAGCCCACGGCACCCGACGCCGAGCCCGGCGACCAGGGTGGCCGCCCAGCCAGCACTCGCCACCAGCGCCCGGGCCCCCAACGCGAGAGGCCGGTCCGCCGAGCCAGAGATCGTGCGTCCCCGGAAGTTGGTCCGTTCCAGGGCCGGCGCGGGCGGTGCGGTACGGATGACGCGGAGCGCGTACCGGGCGGCGACCGCCCCGGCCCCGGCCACCAGGAGTCGACCGAAGACCGTCACGTCACCGTCCCGCTCACTCACGCCATCCCCTCCCGCCGGCCGGCGGAGATCGTCGGATCGGACACCTGGTGCCCCGTCAGACCACTGAACCCCTCGTCAGCCCACCCCGCTCGGCGCGGGCGCCCTCCGGCGACCCACCCGACACGTCGGCCCGTGCGGAGGGCGAGAAGGGTTCACTGGGGCAGTCTAGGCACCAGCGAGGCAGCGCTGTCACCGACGCCGAAGTGACCGGCCTTACGGTCGGCGAGCTGCTGCACCAGCGCCAGGGTGGTGACCAGCTGCCCCTGAACGGTGTTGGCGTTGTCGATGGTCGAGATGGTCTGGGCGAGCACCGCGTCGCCCCGGACGAAGGCCACCAGGTTCCCGCCGGCCGAGCCGTTGCCGGCCACCACGATCGCCCCGGTCCGGTCGAACTGCTCGGCGATCTTGACCACGGACTCGTCCTTCTTGGCGGAGTCCTTGTCCACGTACGGCTGCCCGCTGACCACCACGACGGCCTCCGCCGGTGCGGTGATCCGCTCGCCGGTGGTCAGGTAGTTGGCGTTGCCGTATGCGGCCAGCACCGCCCGCCGGTCGGCCTCGGTGACCGGCTCGGCGCCGGCCGGCTGGTCCAGCAGCACGGTGGCCAGCAGGGCGCTGGAGGTCTCGACGCCGTGGCCGTTGCCGGGTAGCCCCGCGGTCGGCGCGTCGGTCGGCCGGGCCGCGGTGACCGCCAGTTCGAGCAGGTCGTTGTTGTTCTCCGGGTTGATGAACTTGTCCTGCAGGTCGACCCGCCCGGTGACGTCGGCGCCGGCGAGCTGGAGCATGTTGAGCACCCCCTCGGTGTGCTCGCGACCGGTGGGCAGGCTGAGCACCAGCACCCGCTTGCCGCTGAGCGTGCCCGGCAGCATCACCTGGGCCATCTCGGCGGCGAACTCCTCCTCCAGCTCCAGTTCCCGTTGCATGTTCTGGACCGCCTGGCGCATCTGCTGGTTGTCCTTGCGCAGTTCGTTGACGGTCTCCCGGAGCGAGTCCGCGACCGGACCGTTGAGCGCGGCGGTACCCACCACCAGGCCGATCGCCAGGGCGAGGAAGACCGCGGTCAGGGACACCACGTGGTACCGGAAGTTGATCACGCTTGAAGCCTCTTGATCGGTCGGGAGCTAGAAGAGCTGGCCGAGCTGGAACACGAAATTGTCCCACCACTCGGAGACCACGCCCAGGTACGCCTTGCCGACGGTGGAGACGGCCACCGCCGACGCCATGGCGGCCAGCGCCGACAGGACCAGCAGCAGCAGGGACGACCCCGAGATGCTCTGCCGGTACAGCCGGCTGACGCCCTTGGCGTCGACCAGCTTGCCACCGACCTTGAGCCGGGTGAGGAACGTCGACGCCATGCCGCCGCGCCCCTTGTCGAGGAACTCGACGAGCGTGGCGTGGGTACCCACCGCGACGATCAACGAGGCGCCCTTCTCGTCGGCCAGCAGCATGGCGAGATCCTCGCTGGTGGCGGCGGCGGGGAAGGTCACCGCCGGCACGCCGAGGCCGTTGACGCGGGGCAGTCCCGGCGCCCGCCCGTCCGGGTACGCGTGCACGATCACCTCGGCGCCGCAGCGCAGCACGTCGTCGGTGACCGAATCCATGTCGCCGATGATCATATCGGGCGTGTAGCCCGCCTCGACCAGAGCGTCGGCGCCCCCGTCGACGCCAATCAGCACCGGCTTGAACTCCCGGATGTACGGGCGCAGCACGTCCAGGTCGGCCTTGTAGTCGTAGCCCCGGACCACGATCAGACAGTGCCGGCCCTGCACCTCGGTGGCGATCTCGGGCACGCCGACACCGTCGAGCAGCAGGTCGCGCTCCTGCTTGAGGTAGTCCATCGTGTTGGCGGCGAACGCCTCCAATTGCACCGACAGGCCCTCCCGGGCGTCGGTCATCGCCTTGGCCACGCTCTCGGCGTCCTGGAGGCTGCCGTGTGCCACCGGATCGTCGTCCAGGTAGACGGTGTTGCCCTCGATGCGCACCGTGTCACCCTCACGGATCCGCTCGAAGACGCCCTCACCGAGGTCGTCGAGCAGCGGGATGCCCGCCGAGATCAGCACCTCCGGCCCGAGGTTGGGGTAACGGCCGGAGACCGACGGCTTGGCGTTCAGCACCGCGCCGACACCGACCGCGACGAGCGAGTCGGCGGCGACCCGGTCCAGGTCGACGTGGTCGAGGACCGCGATGTCGCCGGGGCGGAGCCGGCCGACCAGCCGTTTCGTGCGGCGGTCCAGGCGCGCGGTGCCGAGGATCTGTCCCGGTTCCGCATTCCGGGCCCGGCGCAACGTGGGTAGACGCATCGTGACCATCCTGGCATGTGAGGCAGGGGAATCTGTCGCGACATGCCTGAGCAGGGCCGCCTACCCAGGGAAGCACACATGGGCGAAGGCCGGTGTGCCTCCGCTCACAATCGCGGTCTCAGGACCGCCGTTCCCTGGCCGCCACGGCCAGGAGTTCCTCGGCGTGGGCGATACCCAGATCCGAATCCGGCAAACCCGCGAGCATCCGGGCGAGTTCCCGGGCCCGCTCGGTGTCCTCCACCACCCGGACCCCGCTGGTGGTGACGGCGCCGCCGGTGTCCTTGGCCACCACCAGGTGCCGGTCGGCGAAGGCGGCGACCTGCGGCAGGTGGGTCACCACCAGGACCTGGTGGCTGCGGGCCAGCCGGGCCAGCCGGCGGCCGATCTCCACCGCCGCCTGGCCACCCACGCCCGCGTCGACCTCGTCGAAGACCAGGGTCGGTGGGCCGCCGGATCCGGCGAAGACCACCTCGATGGCGAGCATCACCCGGGACAGCTCGCCGCCGGAGGCACCCCGTTGCAGGGGCAGGGACGGCGCGCCGGGGTGGGCCAGCAGCCGCAGCTCGACCTCGTCACCGCCGTCGGGTCCGACGCCGACGTCGACCCCGTTGACCGGCAACGTGGGTTCGGCCCGACCGGCGGGTCGGGGCAGCACCGCCACCTCGATCCGGGCGTGCGGCATCGCCAACCCGGCCAGCTCGACGGTGACCTGCTCGGCGAAGCGCGCCGCCGCCTCCTGCCGGGACACCGACAGCCGGCCGGCCAGCTCGGCCACCTCACCGGCCAGCCGGGACGCCTCCCGATCCAGCTCGTCGAGCAGCTCGTCGGAGTTGTCCAGCTCGGACAGTCGGCTCCGGGCCCGCTCCGCCCAGGCGATCACACCGTCGACGTCGTCGGCGTACTTGCGGGTCAACGCGCGCAACGCGGCCCGTCGCTCGTAGAGGGCCTGCAGCCGGGCCGGGTCGGCGTCCAGGCCGGCGAGGTACGTGGACAGCTCCACCGACACGTCGGCGACGAGCGTGGCCGCCTCCTCCAGGCGCACGGCCAGTTCACCGAGCGCCGGATCGGTGCCGGACTGTGCCTCGAGCGTGCGCCGGGCGGTGCCGAGCAACGTCGAGGCGTCGGGCGTGTCGTCGGTGGCCTCCAACCCGCCGGCCACGCACTGGTGGGCCAGCTGAGCCGCGGTACGCAGACCTTCGGCGTGCTCCAGTCGCTGCGCCTCCGCCTTCAGCTCGTCGTCCTCACCCGGCTGCGGATCGACCCGGGTGATCTCGTCGAGGCCCAGCCGCAGCAGGTCGGTCTCCTGGTGGCGTTCCCGCGCGTTGCGTCGCCGGTCGGCCAGGTCGTCGACCACCCGACGCCACCGGGTGAACGCGTCCCGCGTCGCGTCGAGCAGCTTCTCGTGCTCGGGGCCGGCGAACCGGTCCAACGCGGCCCGCTGCTCCGCCGGGCGCAGCAACCGCAACTGGTCGGACTGGCCGTGGACCGCGACCGCCTGCTCACCGACCTCGCCGAGCATCGACACCGGCATCCCGCGACCACCCAGGTGGGCCCGGGACCGACCCTCCACCGTGACCGTACGGCTCAGCAGCAGACAGCCGTCCTCGTCGGGTTCGCCTCCGGCGTCGGTGATCCGGGCGTGCACCGTCTCGGCCACCCGGCCACCCAGACGCAGCCGGCCCTCGACGACGGCGCGGCCGGGTTCGGCGCGTACCCGGCCGGCGTCGGCCCGACCACCGAAGAGCAGGCCGAGCCCGGTCACCACCATCGTCTTGCCGGCACCGGTCTCGCCGGTGATGACGTTCATGCCGCCGGTCAGCGGCAACGTCGTGTCCTCGATGACACCCAGTCCGGTGATGCGTAGCTCCTCCAGCACAGCAACCGACAGTAGACGCGTGGCCCGACACTTGACCAGCCGGCGCGGCCGCCGACGTCAGCGACGGTTGCCCCGCCAGCCGTGCACCGGAAGGTCGAACTTGGCCACCAGACGCGCGGTGAACGACCGGTCCCGCAGCCGGACGACGCGTACCGGCAGGGCGCCCCGCCGCACCGTGACCCGGGCGCCGGGAGGCAGGTCGTAGACCCGCCGCCCGTCGCAGCAGAGCACAGCCAGCGTGGTGAACGGGTCGACGGTTATCGTCATGGTGGAGGTGGGGGCCGTCACCAGCGGCCGGCTGAACAACGCGTGCGCGCTGATCGGCACCAGCAGCAGCGCCTCCACCTCGGGCCAGACCACCGGCCCCCCGCCGGAGAAGGCGTACGCGGTGGAACCGGTGGGCGTGGCGCAGACCACGCCGTCGCAGCCGTACCGGGACAGCGGCCGCCCGTCGACGTCCACCAGCAGTTCCAGCATCTGGGCCCGCTCGCCCTTCTCGACGCTGATCTCGTTGAGGGCCCACGACTCGATGGTCGGCCCGCCGTCGAATTCGGCGGTCACGTCGAGGGTGAGTCGTTCGTCGACGCTGTAGTTGCGGCTGACCACGTCACGGACCGCCACGTCGAGATCGTCGATCTCCGCCTCGGCGAGGAACCCGACCTTGCCGAGGTTGATGCCGAGCAGCGGCACCTTCGCCGGCCGGGCCAGTTCCGCGGCGCGCAGGAACGTGCCGTCCCCGCCGAGGGCGAAGACGATCTCGGCTCCCTCGGCCGCCTCCGGCCCGGTCACCGGTACCGTGCCCGGCAGGTCGAGGTCCTCGGCCTCCTCGGCCACCACCCGCACCTCGAATCCGGCGGCGATCAGGTCCGCGGCAACCGTACGGGCATGCTCGGTGCTGCGCCGTCGGCCGGTGTGCGTCACCAGCAGGGCGGTGCGGGTCACCGTGGCCCCTGCCCGGGAACACCGCGCCGATGGTCGGCTCGCCGGGACCGGCTCACGCGGCCGCCCCGCTCCGCGCACCGGCGGCCCGAGCCGCCACGCCGCTGTGCCAGACGGTTCGCTCGCTCACGCCGCCGCCCGCTCCGCGCGCCGGCGACGCGAGCCGCCACGCTGCTGCGCCAAACGGTTCGCTCGCTCACGCCGCCGCCCCGCTCCGCGCGCCGGCGACGCGAGCCGCCACGCTGCTGCGCCAAACGGTTCGCTCGCTTCGCTCGCTCACGTGGCCACCTCCTCCGTCGCCTCGTCCGGCCCGTCGCCGGACGGCACCGGGCCGCGTGGCCCGGCCGTCACCACGGTCCGTACCCGGTCCGGGTCGGCCGGTGGCGCATCCCGGCGTAACCATACGAAGAACTCGACGTTGCCGCTCGGCCCGGGCAGCGGGCTGGCCGCCAGGTCCGCCAGCCCCAACCGCAGCGTCGCCGCCGCCGTGGCGACGTCCAGCACCGCCTGCGCCCGAAGCTCCGGATCGCGCACCACCCCACCGGCGCCGACCCGCTCCCGACCCACCTCGAACTGCGGTTTGACCATCAGGGCCAGGTCACCGTCGGCGCGGGTGCACGCCGCCAGGGCCGGCAGCACCAGCCGCAACGAGATGAACGACAGGTCGGCGACGGTCAGGTCGACCGGGCCACCGATCGACTCGGGAGTCAGCGTCCGCACGTTCGTGCGTTCGTGAACCCGCACCCGGGAGTCGTTCCGCAGCGACCAGGCCAGCTGGCCGTAACCGACGTCGACCGCGACCACCTCGGCGGCGTCGGCGCGGAGCAGCACATCGGTGAAGCCGCCGGTGGACGCGCCGGCGTCGAGGCAGCGTCGACCGGCCACCACCAGCCCGGCGGGGGCGAAGGCGGCGAGCGCGCCAGCCAGCTTGTGCCCACCCCGGGAAACGTACTCCGAGGTCGGGTCGGCACCGCTGACCAGCAGCGGATCGGCCGGATCGACCATGGCGGCGGCCTTGCGGGCCGGCACCCCACGCAGCTGCACGCGGCCGGCCTCCACCAGCGCGACCGCCTGCTCGCGGGAGCGGGCCAGACCGCGACGGACGAGTTCGGCGTCCAACCGGTTACGCCGTGCCATGGACGGGCGCGCCTCCTCAGGCCTGGTCGATGGTGGCCAGCGTCTCCCGCAGCGTCTGGTACGCGGCCTCGTACTGGGCGATCTGGTCGGCCGGGCCCAGCGTCGCGGCGTTGGCGATCGCCCGCACGGCGGCCTCGACGGCCGGATGAGCGTCGTCCTGCCCGTTCTCACCGGTCCAGCGCTGCGGCGGTGGGCCGGGGCGTGGACCGGTCGGACCCGGTCGGGGCGCGGTCATGCCGCCACCGTGCGCGGGGCCGGACCAGCCCGGTGGCCGGGGACCGTGTCGCCGACAGGGCGGCCGGTCACGCGACACCGTCCGGGCGCGGCGGGCGCGGCGGTGCGGCCTTGGCCGGTCGCGGCGCCGGCTCACCATCGGCGGTACGCACGACCGTTCCGCCTCCCTTCGTGCCCACGGTCTTCTTCGCCACCGCCTTCTGGCCACCGCTTTCTTGGCGACCGCCTTCTTCGCGACCGCCTTCTGGCGACCGCCTTCGTCGGTGGGGCCGCGGCGGCGGTCGGCGGGTGCCCACGGAGGGGCTGTCGGCGGAGCCGGCGGTTGTCGCGAGGCCGGGCGCGGTGCCGCTGGCGGGGCCCCGCCGGTAACCCGGAGTTGGCGTTCCAGCTCGCGCACCCGGCGGTCCAGCTCGGCGACCTCCTCGGCGGTGGCCAGGCCCACCACACCGAGCGCCCGCTCGACCTCGAACCGCACCAGCTTGGTCAGGGCCTCGCGGTTGGCCGCGCCGGTCGACCGCAGCTCCTCGGCCAGGGTCTGCAGCTGTGCGGCCGTGGCACCGGTCGATCCCATCGCTCGGCGTACCGCGTCCTGTGCCTTCTTTCGGGGCGCCTCCGTCAGGCCCATGGCCAGTTCGAGGTAGGCGCGCCACGCGTCCTGCATGCCTGAGTCCTTTCGCCCGACGGCTGTGCACGTGTCACGCTACCGGGCCGTCGGAACCGTCCCGTGGGGTACGGTGCCGGGAGACGACGTGGTGTGGCGAGGAGGCGATCGGTGGCCACGGTGGACGAGTGTCGGCAGGCGTTGCAGGATCTGGCCGCCCGGCTCGAACGCAACGCGGAGACCGTCCGTGATCGCGTGGACCTGGATCGCACGCTGGCCTGCCGGATCACCGACCTCGAGACCGCCTTCCACGGTCGGATCACCGGCGGCCGGCTGGTGGAGCTCGCCGACGGCGACGACCCGAAGGCGAAGATCGCCATGAGCACCACCAGCGACGATCTGGTGGCCCTGGTGCGCGGTGACCTCGACGTCACCCGCGCGGTCGCCAACCGCCGCGTGTCGATCAAGGCCAACCCGTTCGACCTGATGAAGCTGCGCAAGCTGCTCTGAGCCGGTCAGGAGACCAGGCCGAGTCGCTCCAGCGCCTGCCCCGCCGCCGGCGACGCCGGCCGGACCGGGCCGGCCCGGTGGCCGCGCCAGGCAGCCGCACAGAGCGCGGCGAGCGCGTCCAGTGCACGCCCCGACCCGGACAGTCGCCACTCGTCGGTTCCGGTGCTCACCTGCCAGCCGCCGTGGTCGGCGTCCGGTGCCGGCACCCGCACCACACCATCGGCGTCGAAGAGCCCGGTCAGGTCCCACGAGACGTACGTCGGCCGTCGCTCGGCGGGCGCGGCGAGCAGCTCGGCGGCGTCACTGACCCCGGTGAGGACCAGCAGGCTGTCCAGGCCGGCCCGGTTCGCGCCCTCGATGTCGGTGTCCAGCCGGTCACCCACGACCACCGTCCGGCCACCGTCCGCCCGCCGAGCGGCGGTGGCGAACAGCTCGGGTGCGGGCTTGCCGACGATCTCGTCCGGGTCCCGGCCGAGCGCGGTGGCCAGCGCGGCCACCAGGGCGCCGTTGCCGGGCAACGGGCCACGCCCGCTGGGCAGGGTGCGGTCGGTGTTCGTGGCCACCCAGGTCGCGCCGGCCCGTACCGCCACCGCCGCCTCGGCCAGATCGGCCCAGCCCACCTGCGGGCCGTACCCTGGATGACCGCGACCGGGGCCTCGTCGGCGGTGGCGACCGGCGAGGCCGGCCTCGCTGATCTCGGCACGCAGCGCCTCGGCCCCCACCACGAGCACCTTCGCGCCGGCCGGCAGCCGCTCACCCAGCAGTTGGGCGGCCGCGGCGGCACTGGTGAGGACCTCCTCCGGTCGGGCCGGCACGCCCATCCCGGTGAGCAGGTCGGCCACGTCGGCGGCGCGACGCGAGGCGTTGTTCGTCGCGTACGCGACCGCGCGGCCCTCACCGTGCAGCCGCGCGACCGTCTCGACCGCGCCGGGAATCGGCTGGTCGATCAGGTAGATCACCCCGTCCAAGTCGAAGACGACCAGGGCGTAACCGTCGACCAGCCGGTCCCCGCTCATCGCTGCCGTGCCTCCGGTTCCTCGGTCCCCTCCGCCTCGCGGGAGGTCCCGGGTGCCGCCTCCGCGTCCGCGTTCCGCTCATCGTCGGTGCCCGGCGGGTCGGCCGGCGAGTTCTGGGCCGTGGGGTCCGCGTCGCCCGTCGCCTCGGCCACCGGCTCGTCGGACCCGAGGTCGTCCTGGTCGCCGTCTGCGGTCATGCTCGACGCGTCGGCGTCCGGACGGGCCGGCACCGCGCCAGGGGCACCCGGACCAGCAGCCAGTTCCTCGGCCACCTCGTCCTCGTCGTCGCCCTCGATGACCACACCGTCGAGTTCGAGCAGCCGCTCGGCGGCGTCGGTCTCCGCCTCGGCGTCCACCTCCGCCGCACGGGAGAACCACTCCCGCGCCTCGGTCCGCCGTCCCACGGCCAGCAGAGCGTCGGCGTACGCGTACCGCAGTCGTGCCGTCCACGGCTGCACGGCGTCGGTGGTCAGCTCGGGAACCTGGAGCATCGCCACGGCGGCGTCCCGCTGGCCGAGATCGCCACGGGCGCCGGCAGCGACGATCAGCAGTTCGATGGCGACGGCCGGATCGAGCTTCTCCTGGTCGGCACCACGGAACAGGTCGATGGCGCGCTCGGGTCGGCCCAGTGCCCGCTCGCTGTCCGCGATCACCGCAAGGTGGCTCTGCGCACCGCTCATCCGGTGGTACGTCCGCAGCTCGGCGATCGCCGACTGCCACTCCCCCGCGTGGTAGGCGGCCAAGCCGACAGCCTCCCGTACCGCGGCGATCCGTGATGCGAGCCGTCGAGCGGCAAGTGCGTGGGCGAGCGCCTCGGCCGGGTCCTCGTCGATCAGTTGCCCGGTCGCCACGAGGTGCCGGGCAACGGTCTCCGCGACCGGCTTCGCCAGCGACAGCAGCTCGGCGCGGACGTCCTTGTCCAGGTCGGTCGCGACGATCTCATCAGGCAGCGCCGGCGCCTCCGTACGCCCCTCCTCGGCCGAGCCGGGTCCGTCCGCACGCCGTCCAAAGCGACGCTCACCGTCCCGGTCGTCCCGGAATCCGCCGCCACGGCGGTCGCCGCCACGCTCATCCGCGCCACGACGGAATCCACCGTCGCGGCGCTCGGCGAAGCCACCCGCTCCGCGAGCACTCTCCCGGTCCTGGAAGCCACCCTCACGGCGCTCACCCCGGAACCCGCCGTCACGACGCTCACCGCCACGGAAACCGCCCTCACGACGCTCACCGCCCCGGAAGCCGCCCTCGCGCCGGTCACCGCCACGGAAACCGCCCTCACGACGGTCACCGCCACGGAACCCGCCCTCACGACGGTCGCCGCCACGGAAACCACCGTCGGGACGCTCGCCGCCGCCAGCACGATCGCTGCCCCGGAAGCCGCCCTCGCGCCGGTCGCCCCCACGGAAGCCACCGTCACGACGGTCACCATCGCGGAACCCGCCCTCACGACGGTCGCCGCCACGGAAACCGCCCTCACGACGCTCACCGCCACGGAAGCCACCCTCACGACGGTCGCCCCCACGGAAGCCACCCTCACGACGGTCGCCCCCACGGAAGCCACCGTCACGACGCTCACCATCGCGGAACCCGCCCTCACGACGCTCACCGCCACGGAAACCGCCCTCACGACGCTCACCGCCACGGAAACCGCCCTCACGACGCTCACCGCCACGGAAACCACCGTCGCGGCGCTCGCCTTCCGCGCCGCGATCGTTGCCCCGGAAGCCACCCTCACGGCGGTCTCCGTCTCGACGGAAGCCGCCGGCGTCGCGGCGGAACCCGCCCTCACGGCGGTCGGAGTCGCGACGTTCTCCGCCTCGGAAGCCGCCGGTGCCACGGTCCCGGTCGCCGGAGCCGTCGCGCCCGCGGAAGCCACGGTCACTGCGGTCGCCCCGGTACCCACCGCCCGAGCGGCCACTGTCCCGGGAGCCGCCCTCACGGCGGTCACCGTCTCGACGGAAGCCGCCGGACCGGGAGCGGTCGCTGCCGTACCCGCGGTCGTCGCGAGAACCTCGCTCCTCTCCCCGGTCCTGGCGCGACGGGCGGTCGTCGCGGCGAGGTCCGCCGTCCCGATCCGCCGGTCGACCCTGGTAACCCCGGGGGCGGTCCCCGCCCTGAGGTGCTGAACTCACAGGTACATCCTTCCTGAGTACGCCGTATCAACGACGCAACGCAGTCGAGGGCCGACCCGATTCCGGGTGGCCCTCGACTGTGACGTG
>NZ_SAIY01000013.1 GCF_010560025.1 Verrucosispora sioxanthis | reverse complement strand
CCGCCCGCACGCGGCAAGTGCCTCGGCCAGTACGCTCGCCGCGATCACCTGACTGCGGACGTCCTCGGCCTGCACCCGCACCGCCCGACGGGCCCAGTCCAACGCCTGTTCGCGCTGGCCATGGGCGAGCAGGGCCGAGGCGTAACGCGCCATCGACTGCCGGCGGGAGAAGAGCAGGGACGGCGTGGTGGCCGCCATCGTCGCGACCGGGGCGAGCAGGCCGACCGCGGTAGCGGAGTCGCCGGCAGCCAACCGGGCGGTGGCCAGCAGCACCCGGGGGGCGACCTGTGCCGGTGCCTGCGGATTGTGCGGTTCCACTGTGGTGAGCACCGCGCGGGCGTCCCGCTCGGCGGCGGCCACGTCACCCATCTCCAACGAGACGAAGCCACGCAGCGTGCCGGCCATCCCGGTCAGCAGCGGATGCGCGGTCCGATGGCCGTACGCGAGCGCGTCGGTGAGCAGGTCCGCGGCGTGCTCCGGCTCGCCCAGCCCTCGGGCGACCACCCCCCGGACGACGAGCGCGAAGCCCTGACCCCAGTCGTCCGACGCGGCGGCGAAGTCGCGGTACGCCCGACGGGCCTCCCGGTCGGCGTCGACCAGCTCCCCCAGCTCGGCGTTGGCGTACGCGTCGACCGCCCGGAGGGTGCCCACCGCCCACGCCTCACCGACCCGTTCACCGAACGGCAGGAAGACCCGGGCCAGGCGGCGCGCCTCCCGCAGCCGACCGGCGAGCAGCCGGGCGAAGGCGGTGGTGCCGCGCAGCCACGCCCGTCCGTACGGGTCCTTCAGCTCGGCGAAGAGGCGGGCGGCCCGACCGAGCACCGCATCCGCGCCGGCGAAGTCGCCCCGGGTGGTGGTCACCCAGGCCAGGTTCTGCAACGACCACGCCTGTCCCCGACGGTCCCCTGCGGCCAGGCTCACCTGGTACGCCGCCGCCAGCCGGCTGCTGGCCTGGCCCAGCCGGCCCACCAGGAAGTCGGTCATGCCCAGCCGGCGCATCGCCGAGGCGCGCAGGGTGGGCAGGTCGGCGTCGCCGGCCACCTGAAGCGCCTCCCGCCAACAGGACTCGGCCCGCCGTAGGTCGCCCATCACCTGCTGGGCCTGCCCGGCGAGCAGCAGGGCGCTGGCCCGCGTCGCCGGATCCCGCGTTCGCGGCGATCTTCTCGGCGGAGGCCAGGGCGTCGCCCGCCCGGCCGACCTGGAGCAGGGCCCGGGCGTGCGCCACCCGGTCGACCGCGGGTATTCCGTCGCGAGCCAGCTCGGCGGCGCGTTCGGCGTACTCGACGGCGAGCGCCGGCTCCCCGCGTGCAACGCCCGTCGGGTGGCCCGGCCCAGCGCCGCCACGCCCAGCGGCGCGACCGCCCGGGCCGGGGCGTCCGGGCGTAGCGTGACCGCGTCGGCGAGCGCGGTGGCCCGCTCGACGTGCTCGGCCACGAAGTCGTCCCGGGCACCCTCCGGGAAACCGCCGGGTCCGGCCCCGGTGCCGCCCGGACCGGCGGTCTCGGTCGCCGGAGCCGCCCAGCGGGCGAGTGCGGCGTGCCGTTCCGCCAGCTCCGCCTTGCTGATCCCGGAGTACGCGGCCTCCCGCATCAACGGAGTGGCGAAGGCGTACCCGTTTCGGGTGCGGTGCAGCATCCGGCGTTGCAGCAGCTCCTCCACGGCCCGTTCCAGCTCGACGGCGGCGACGGCGGCCGGGCGGCCGTCCCGGCCGGTGCGCTGCTCCCGCAACGCCTCCAGCGCACCGTCGGGCACGGTGTCGCCGACCACCGCGGCGTCCCGAAGCACCGAGCGGGCTTCGGCGGGCAGGGCGTCGATCCGGGCGGCGAGCACCGCCGCGAGATCCCGGGAGAGCAGGCGACTACCCAGTGAGCCGGGCGCCAGCCGCCAGGTGTTGCGTGCCCCGGCGGTGAGCGCACCGCGCTCCATCAGCAGGGTGACCAGTTCCGCCAGGTAGAAGGGATTTCCCTGGGCGGTGGCGAGCAACCGGTCGGCGTCGGCCTGAGGCAACCGTCCGCCGCCGAGGTAACTGGTCAGCAGCCGGGCCGCGTCGGCACCACGCAGCGGCGGCAGGGGCTGCACCTCGGCGTCGGAGACCCGGGCCAGGGTACCGGCGGTACGGACCAGTTCGGGTCGACCGAGCAGCAGCACCAGCACCGGCCCGGCGAGCCGGGACAGCGTGATCTCCAACGCGCCGATGGTCTCCGCGGTGGCGTCGTGCAGGTCGTCCACGATCACCACCAGCGGCGCCTCCTCGGCGAGCGCGCTGAGCAGGTCCGCCACCGCGTTGGGCACCGCGTCGACGTCGGCTGGCGGCTGGGCACTGCTCCACTCACCCTGGTCGGTGGGGCCACCGGCGGGCAGTTCCGCGTATCCGAGCAGGGCCAGCAGTTGGTCGGTGGCGACCGGGGCCGGCTCGGCGCGGGTACGGCTGAGCCGCTGTCCGAGCCGACGCAGCCGTTCCTCCACGGCTGCCCGGGTGACCGCGGTCGCGGCGTCGTTGGGCAACCCCGTCGCGGCGCGTACCAGGTCGGCGAGGGGTGCCAGCCGGCGACGCTCGCCGAACGCCGCACAGCGCACCGAGAGCACCCGGGCACCGGTGTGTGCGGCGTACCGGCCGGCACCGACGTCGTAGCCGGCGGCGAGGCGCTCCACCTCGGCGGCGAACCGGGACTTGCCGATGCCCGCCTCGGCCGTCATCAGCAACACCCGGGGCTCGGTACGGTCGATCACCTCGGCGAGCCGGCCGGCGACCCGGCCGATCTCGGTCTCCCGGCCCACGAACGGCGCCTCGTCGCCAAGACCGGAGCGGGTACCGGGCGCGTCCAGCAGGCCGAGCAGCTCGTACGCCTCGACCGGCTCGCGCTTGCCCTTGAGCCGCAGTGGCCGCAGCGCCCGCCAACTCGCGACGTGCCGGGTCGCCGCGGCGGTACGGCCACCGGCGTAGACCGCGCCGACGGCGGCGGCGTCGGCCAGCCGGGCGGCGGTGTTCACCGTGTCGCCGATGACGGTGTACTCGATGGCGGCCTGGATGCCGGCGATCACGTCGCCCGTGTTGAGCCCGACCCGCAGTCCCAGCGGCGCACCGCCGCCCCGCTCGTCGTCGAGCACCCGGCGCACCGCCCGCTGCATGGACAGGGCGGCTCGGACGGCCCGCTCGGCGTCGTCCTCGTGCGCCACCGGAGCGCCGAACACCGCCATGATCCCGTCACCGGTCAGCTTGTCGACGTGCCCGCCGAAGGTCTTGACCGCCCCGGCCAGCGCGGCCAGGACCCGGTCGGTGACCGCGCCGACACGTTCCGGGTCGAGGTCCTCCGACCAGGAGGTGAAGTCGGACAGGTCGCCGAAGAGCACGGTCACCACGCGGCGCTCGGCGGCCGGCAGGGTGGCGGCGGCCGGCAGCGCGGCGCCGCAGTTGTGGCAAAACCGGGCGCCGGGCACGGCGACGGTTCCGCACACCGGGCAGGTCACGCTGGATCCAACCTCGCGTCGCCGCCGTCGGATTCCCGGCCGAGGTATTCGAGCTGGGCGCGTACCGACCATTCCGCCGCCCACCACAGCGACCGGTCCACGTCGGCGTAGACCACGGCGACCACCTCGGCCGCGGTTCGCGCGCCGGCGTCCAGCGCCGTCCGGACCTGGTCGAGGCGGGCACGGCGGTGGGCGAGGTAGAAGTCGGCGGCGGCACCGCAGTCGGCCAGCGCCGGGCCGTGCCCGGGCAACGCCGGCATTCCCCGGTACGTCGAGAGCAGTTCCAGACTGGTCAGGTAGTCGCCGAGGTGCCCGTCGGGGTGCGCCACGACGGTGGTGCCCCGGCCGAGGATCGTGTCACCGGTGAGGATCAGCCGCTGGCCGTCCCGCTCGGCCAGGAAGCACACCGAGTCGGCGGTGTGCCCCGGGGTGGCGAGCAGGCGGATGTCCAGGCCGAAGCCGGCCAGGTCCTGTCCCGGGCCGGTCAGCGGCACACCGCCGATCGTGTGCGCCGGGTCGGCAGCCAGGACGTCGGCTCCGTCGAGCAGGGCGTGCAGGCGCGCCGAGCCTTCGGTGTGGTCCGGATGGCCGTGGGTGATCAACACCAGCCCGACCGGCCCCTGCGCGACGATGGCCGCGAGGTGCGCCTCGTCCGCCGGCCCCGGGTCGACCACTACGGCCGGTTCGCCGGGCCGGGCCCGCAGCAGCCAGGTGTTGGTGCCGTCGAGCGTCATCGGCCCCGGATTCGGTGCCCGCAGCAGTGTCACCCAGTCCGGCAGTTCGCTGGCGAGGGCGGTCACCGCCCCCGTCACATGCCCTCCCATGGCTGCGATCGTACGACTCCGCGAGCGCACCTCCGCGATCTTGCAGTTCCGGTCCCCGATTCGTCCTCGTTAGGGGTCTTCGTCCGGGCGGAAACTGCAAGATCGCGGAGGGTCAGGAGACCTCGACGATGACCTCGACCTCCACCGGCGCGTCCAGCGGGAGTTCCGCGACGCCGACGGCTGAGCGGGCGTGGCGGCCGGCCTCACCGAAGACGGTGCCGAACAGGTCCGAGGCGCCGTTGATGACACCTGGCTGACCGGTGAAGCCGGAGGCGCTGGCGACGAAGCCGGTCAGCTTCACGACCTTCACCACGTTCTCCAGACCGACGAGCGAGTCGATCGCGGCGAGCGCGTTGAGGGCGCAGCGCTGGGCCAACTGCTTGGCCTGCTCTGCGGAGACGCCGGCACCCACCTTGCCAGTGGCCAGGAGCTTGCCCTCGACCATCGGCAGTTGCCCGGAGACGTACACGTGCTGCCCGGACTGCACCGCCGGCAGGTAGCTCGCCACCGGCGGCACCACCTCCGGCAGTTCCAGTCCGAGCTCCGCCAGCCTGGCGTGTGGTCCGTTGGCCACGACACTCATGCCTTCGGGCGCTTCAGGTAGGCGACCAGTTGCTCCGGGTTCGGCCCGGGGACGACGGAGACGAGCTCCCAGCCGTCCTCACCCCAGTTGTCGAGGATCTGCTTGGTCGCGTGGACCAGCAGCGGGACGGTGGCGTATTCCCACTTCTGCATCGGTGGAGGGCTCCCTCGGTGGCACGGACACTTCGGGACACAGCCTACGGTCCACCGGCCGGTCGGGGCGCGGGACGCTGCTCAGCGTCGGGCCACTGCTCGGGTGCGGTCCGTTGCTCGGGCGCTGTGGGCAGTTCGCCGCAGGGCCCGGCATGGTCGTAGGGCTGGGGACAGCGGGTGCGGTCCGGCAGCAACAGGTCACAGAAGACCCGGTGCCGGTTGTTCTGGTCGTCGGCGGTCGACACCTCGGTCTCGCCGGCGTCCAGTTCGAGCAGGAAGTTCAGCGACGTGGCCAGCCGACCGGCCAACGCGGTGGCGGCGGCCAGGTCGGTCACCCGGATGGGCAGATGGATGACGTACCCGGGGCCGTCCTCCTCCCGCCCACCGGCCGGCTCGGCACCGGCGACCGGGTCGACGGGACGCCGGTACGACCGCTCGTTGACCGGTAGCCGGCCGGAGGGGTCTCCGCCAGCGGTCCGGCTGCCCCGGCGCGGCCCGGCGGGGAACTGGGCTCGGGGGGTGTTGTCCGTGTCGCGCATGACTGCCTCCGGGCGTCGTACCTGGTCACGGCGCCGCCCACCGGTCCGGAACCCGTTCGCCCGGTCCGGACCGGAGCGTGCCGGAGCGACCGTAGGACCGCCACCCCGGTCCCATCAACAGGACGCGCGTGCCCGATCGCCTTCGGTCACATTTGCGACACCCGACCAGCGGAAAGTTGATCGCGATCCGCGTACCCGACACACCGGGCTCCCCGCAGCGGCACCGCGGACCGCTACCCTTCCCGTCTGGACGGGCGCCCGGCCCGGCCACCCGATCCCACGCACACCGCCGGTACGCGGTGCTGCGCCGCACCCGGGGGGACCGATGACCCAGCCACCCGTCGGCGGCCCGACCGGCCCCACCGACCTCCCGCCGGCCGGTTCACCGGCCCAGTCCCCGCCGCCGGCCGCCGGCCACGATGCGCCGCCCGGGCCGCCGGAGGGCGGGTACCGGCCGCAGCACGCACCGACCGGACCGTCACGTAAGCGGGGCCCACTGCTGGCCTCGCTCACGCTGGTGGTGGTGCTGCTGCTCTGCGCCGGCGGCGGCGTGGCCGCGTTCCTCACCCTGCGCAACACCGAGTCGGGCGAGGGGGCGCCGGATCCGTCGGTCGCCGTCGACGACTTCCTGACCGCCGTCTACCAGGACCGGGACGCCGCCAAGGCGGCGGATCTGGTCTGCACCGCCGCGCGCGACCAGGACAAGATCCGGGCGAAGGTGGCCGAGGTCGAGGAGTACGTCGCGACCTACCAGAACCCGCGGTTCCGCTGGGACACCCCGACGGTGGACAACGAGACCGGCGACCGGGCAACCGTCACCACCACGGTGACCGTGACCACCGCCGACGAGAAGATCGCCGACCAGGACCTGCGCTTCACGGTGATCCGTAAGACCGGCTGGTGGGTCTGCGAGGTCGCCTGAGCACGCCGGATGGATAGGCTCGACGGGTGGGAGCAGCGCAGCGACCGAACGACCGGGCCGGCATCGACTGGCCCGCCCGTCTGCACGTGGTGACCGGCAAGGGCGGCACGGGCAAGACCAGCGTGGCCGCCGCGCTCGCCCTGGGATTGGCCGCCGGTGGTCGGCGCACTCTGCTGGTGGAGGTGGAGGGGCGGCAGGGCATCGCCCAGCTCTTCGGCACCGAACCGCTGCCGTACGCCGAACGGCACCTGGCCGACGCCACCGACGGTGGCGAGGTGTCGGCGCTCGCGGTCGACGCCGAGGAGGCGCTGCTCGAATACCTCGACATGTTCTACAAGCTCGGCGCGGCCGGCCGGGCGCTACGCAAGTTCGGGGCGATCGACTTCGCCACCACCATCGCTCCGGGTCTGCGCGACGTGCTGCTCACCGGCAAGGTCAAGGAGGCCACCACCCGCACCGTCGACAAGCGGCGGGTGTACGACGCGGTGGTGCTGGACGCGCCACCCACCGGTCGGATCGGGCGTTTCCTGAACGTCACCGCCGAAACCGCCCGGCTGGCCAAGGTGGGACCGATCAAGACGCAGAGCGAGGGCGTGTCCGCGCTGCTGCGCTCACCGATGACCGCCGTGCACGTGGTGACCCTGCTCGAGGAGATGCCGGTACAGGAGACCGTCGACGCGATCGCCGAGCTGACCTCGCTCGGTTTCCACGTCGGGCGGGTGATCGTCAACGGGACCCGGGCACCGCTGCCGACCGCGCAGGTGGTCACCGAGGCGGAGTTGGCACGGGGCCTGCGCGCGGCGGGACTGCCGGCCGCCGAGAGCATCGTCACCGGTCTGCACGACGAGGCGCGGGACCTCATGATCCGCCGGGAGCTGGAGGATTCGCTCCGCACCGACCTGGTGGAGTTGGGCGTGCCCCTGGTCGAACTGCCGCTGCTGCCCGACGGGGTGGACCGGGCCGGCCTGGAGGTGCTCGCCGCCGCGCTCGTCCACGGTGATTGACGCACACCTCGCCTCGGCCTGGCGCGCGGAGCCGGTCAGCCCGATACGCTCGATTGGTGCCTTCCGACAACGCCGCGCCGCCGCTGGACGTCGACCGGATCCTGGCTGACCCGGGAGCCCGGATCGTGGTGTGCTGCGGTGCGGGCGGGGTGGGCAAGACGACCACGGCCGCCGCGCTGGCGCTGCGCGCCGCCGAACAGCACGGCCGCCGCACGGTGGTGCTCACCATCGACCCGGCGCGGCGCCTGGCCCAGTCCCTCGGCCTGACCGAGCTGGACAACACGCCGCGGCAGGTCAAGGGGATCGACGTCGAGGAGAGCGGCGGCGAACTGCACGCCATGATGCTGGACATGAAGCGCACCTTCGACGACGTGGTGCTGGCGCACACCGACCCGGCGAAGGCGGCCGAGATCTTCGCCAACCCCTTCTACCAGGCCATGAGTTCCACCTTCGCCGGCACCCAGGAATACATGGCGATGGAGAAGCTCGGCCAGTTGCACGCCCGGGGCGAGTGGGACCTGATCGTGGTGGACACTCCCCCGTCGCGCTCGGCGCTGGACTTCCTCGACGCACCGGCCCGGTTGTCGCGGTTCCTCGACGGGCGGATGCTACGGCTGCTGCTCGCCCCGGCCCGAACCGGTGGTCGCAGCATGTTCAGCCTGGTCACCGCCTCCTTCGGGATGTTCTCCCGGGTGGTGCAGAAGGTGATCGGCACTCAGCTGCTGACCGACCTGTCCGGCTTCGTCGCCGCGCTCGACTCGATGTTCGGTGGGTTCCGGCAGCGTGCCGAGCAGACGTACCGCATCCTCCAGGCCCGGGAGACGGCCTTCCTGCTGGTCGCGGCGCCGGAGCCGGACGCGGTCCGGGAGGCCGCCTACTTCGCCGGTCGGCTGCGCGCGGAGAAGATGCCGCTCGCCGGCCTGGTGCTCAACCGGGTGCACCAGCCGGCGGTGGCCGAGCTGGGCGCGGCGGAGAGCCGCGCCGCCGCTGACCGGCTGGCCACGTCCGGTGGGCACGAGGGCACCGTCGAGGTGTTGCGGGCCCACGCCGCCCTGGTCGAACAGGCGGTCCGTGAGCAGCAGGTGGCGGCACGGTTCACCGACGCGTTCCCAGAGGTGCCGACCGTGTCGGTGACGGCGCAGCCCGCCGACGTGCATGACGTCGACGGGCTACGGACGATCGCGGCGGCGATCGGCCACCCCTGACCCGCAGCCGGTTCGGCCGGAAGCCGCGGGCCGACCGTGCCGGTTGGTCAGTTGCCGGCCGCGGCCAGGATCTTGTCCTTGCCGGCCTTGTCCTTGGCGTTCTTCTTCATCGCCGCCTCGAACATCTTGCGCCAGCTGGTGACCTGGGGATGGCGACGCAACAGTGCGCGGCGTTCCCGTTCGGTCATGCCGCCCCACACGCCGAACTCGATCCGGTTGTCCAGCGCGTCGGCCAGGCACTCGTACCGGACTGGGCAGCTCCGGCAGATCCGCTTGGCCACGTTCTGTTCGGCGCCCTGTACGAACAACGCGTCCGGGTCTCCGTTCTGACACGCCGCCAACGACGGCCAGTCAGTGATCATGCCCATCTGTACACGTCCCCCCTTGCTGTACTACCGACGCCGTCGCGGGCCAGCCGGCAATCCCCCCGGGTCGTCCGGCACGCCTTACCCCAAGGCGGCACAGACGACATGTGGCACTGTCGCCGCCTACATCATGCTCTGTAGTCGCCTGGTTACGCAACGTTGTCGGCGAAATCCATCATTCCGGACAACCCCGGCCTCTCGGGCCTGGGACAGCCGCTTACCCCACCGAGGTCGGCAAAAACGCTGCGGGTCGCCTCCGTACGGAGGAGACTCGGCTCGAATCCACGCAACCGGACACCCGGTGCCACGCGTCTAGCACAACGAGGACGGCGCGCGCAGGAAATGGGGAAAAGACGCCCCGGCGCCCCTCGTTACCTGTTCGCGTACCCTGTCGAGGTGACCTGGATGCGGAAACGTGACCACAACGTCCTGACCAACGCCGCATCGCTACTCATCTGTGGGTTGTTGGCCGGCGTGGTGGTCGCCGCTGCGGCCTTCCCCGCGGTGGCGATGTCGGGCCTGGCCGCGAAGGCCGGCGCGGAGACCTTCGGCGCGCTGCCGAAGGAGCTCACCGTTGCCCGCGCACCACAGATCAGCTACCTGCTCGCCTCCGACGGCAAGACACCGCTGGCCACCATGTACGACGAGAACCGGCGCGACGTGAAGCTCGCCGACATCTCGGAGAACATGCGCAACGCGATCATCGCCGCCGAGGACCACGACTTCTACAAGCACAACGGGGTCGACCTCAACGGCGTGGCCCGGGCCTTCGTCAACAACAGCCAGGCCGGCGCCGACCGCCAGGGCGCCTCGACGTTGACCATGCAGTACGTCCGGATGGGCATCGCGTACTCGGCCACGCATCCGGCCGACGTGATCGCCGCGACCGAGGACACCAGCGCCCGCAAGCTGCGCGAGATGCGGTACGCACTCCAGCTCGACAAGGAGATGTCGAAGGACGAGATCCTGGAGCGCTACCTCAACCTCGCCGCCTTCGGCAACGGCGCGTACGGTGTCTACGCCGCCAGCCAGGTCTACTTCAACAAGCCGCCGAAGAACCTGAAGATCGAAGAGGCGGCCATGCTGGCCGGCCTGGTGAAGGCCCCCACCTCGTTCGATCCGACCACCAAGGACGGCTACCCGCACGCCGTCGACCGGCGCAACTACGTGATCGACAACATGGTCAAGACCGGCGCGATCACCCAGCAGCAGGCCGACGAGGCCAAGGCCGTCAAGCTGGTGGTCAAGGGCAAGCGGGCCCCCAACGGCTGCGTCGCCACCAACAAGAACGCCTGGGGCTTCTTCTGCGACTACTTCTACCGCTGGTGGATGTCGCAGGAGACGTTCGGGTCGACCTCGTACGACCGGGAGCGGCGGCTCAAGAGCGGCGGCTACACCATCATCACGACCCTGGACAAGCAGGCCCAGACCGGCGCCGACAAGGCGGTACGCAGGGCGAAGCCGGTGACCGCCAAGGAGGCCGCCATGGTGGCGGTGGTCGAGCCCGGCACCGGTCGGGTCCGGGCGCTGTCGGTGAACCGGAACTTCAAGCTCGACAACCCCGACAAGCCCAAGAACAAGCCGCACAGCGACCCGAAGCAGCGCGAGAAGGGCAAGCGGGGCAACTATCCGAACACGGTCAACCCGCTGCTCACCGGCGGCGACGGCATCACCGGCTACCAGGGCGGCTCGACCTTCAAGATCTTCACCATCGTGGCCGCGCTGGAGAAGGGCATCCCGCTCAGCTACACCTTCAACGCGCCGCAGCAGTTCAAGTCCGAGTACATCATCGACAGCAGCAGTCCCGCCGCCTGTCCGGGCACGAACCTCTACTGCCCGACGAACTCCGGCAAGAAGGCCGGCGGCGTGCAGAACATGTGGAGCGCCTTCTCCGCCTCGATCAACACGTACTTCGTCCCGTTGCAGCAGCAGGTCGGCGCGGAGAACGTGGTGGACGTGGCCAAGCGCCTGGGCATCCAGTTCCGGCAGAGCAAGGACGCGGAGTTCGCCGACAGCAAGGAGGCCGCGCACCAGTGGGGCGCGTTCACCCTGGGCGTCTCGCAGGTGACTCCGCTGGATCTGGCCAACGCGTACGCCACCCTGGCCGCCGACGGCAAGTACTGCGAGCCGATCCCGGTGCAGGAGATCCGGGACCTGGACGGCAACAAGCTGGACGTGGCCAACCCACGCTGCGAGAAGCGGATCAGCACCGAGGTGGCCCGGGCCGCGGTGGACGCGGCCCGCTGCCCGGTCGGCGACAACTCCTCCACCAGCAAGTGCGGCGGCAGCCGGACGGCGGCCCAGACCAAGTACATCGTCAAGGCTCCGGTGGCCGGCAAGTCGGGCACCACCGACTCTGAGAAGAGCGCCGCCCTGGTCGCGATGACCAAGCAGTACGCGGTGGCCGGCATCATGGCGGATCCGGACTGGCCGCAGACCAACGCCAAGATGAAGCACAACCAGCCGGACGGCATCAACCCGCCGGTCTGGGAGACGCTGCGCGACGCCATGGATGGCAAGAAGCGGATCGACTTCGAGCCGCCCGGTAAGAAGATCTCGCTGGGCGACCAGCGCACCATCCCGGGCGTCGGATGCCTGGACCTCGACCGGGCCAAGTCCCGCCTCTCCGGTGCCGGCTTCGAACCCATCGTCTCCAGCAGCCGGGTCACCTCCGACTGCCCCGCCGGCACCGCCGCCGGCACCAGCCCCAGCGGTCGCACCATCAAGGGCGGCATCGTGACCATCATGGTGAGCGCCGGTAAGCCCAGTAACAACAACGGCGGCGGTAACGACCGTCCCGGCAACGGCTCGCCCTCCGGCCCGCCCAGCAATCCCGGCCGGCCGCCGGACCGACCCGGCGGCTGACCAGCCAGCAGCGCTCAAACGGGCGGGCATCCTCTCGCGGGGTGCCCGCCCGTTCGTGTGGTGTCCCGGGCCGCCGTCAGCAGGGCGGGCCGGATTGTCGGCTGGGAGGACTCAGAGGCCCAGTTGGCGGCGTACCTCGGCGGCCACCCGGCCTCCCTCGGCCTGGCCGGCCACCGCGGCCTGGGCCGCCTTCATCGCCGGGCCCATCTGGGCCTTGCCGGTGAAGCCGCCCGCCGCGAGCGCCCGCGTGACAAGCGCGGTCAGCTCGGCGTCGGAGAGCTGCTTCGGCAGGTAACGGTCCAACACCTCACCCTCGGCGCTCTCCCTGGCGGCCTGCTCGGCGCGGCCCGCGTCGGCGAAGGCGGTGGCGGCCTCGCGGCGCTTCTTGGCCTCCTTGGTCAGCACGGCCACCACCTCGTCGTCGCTGAGCTCCCGCTTGGCCTTGCCGGAGACCTCGGCGGTGCCCACGGCGGCCAAGGCCATCCGCAGGGTGGAGGTGGTCAGCTCGTCGCGGGCCTTCAGGGCGGCGCGCATGTCGGCGGTGAGGCGGTCCTTCAGCGTGCTCATGGACGGTCAAACTACCCTGATCGGCATGCGAAAGCGCACACTATTCCGGCTCGCGACCGCGACCGTCGCGACGGGTGCCGCCGCTCTGGCGTACGCCTCCCTGGTCGAGCGCAACATGTTCACCCTCCGCCGCTTCGACGTGCCGGTGCTGCCGACCGGCACCGAGCCGCTGCGCGTGCTGCACCTGTCGGACCTGCACATGACCCCCAACCAGGTACGCAAGCAGCAGTGGGTCGCCTCGCTGGCCGCGCTCGACCCCGACCTGGTGGTGGTGACCGGGGACAACATGGCGCACCCGGGCGCGGTGCCCGGCGTGCTGCGGGCCCTGCAACCCCTGCTCGACTACCCGGGGGCGTTCGTGTTCGGCTCGAACGACTACACCGGGCCGGTCTGGAAGAACCCGTTCACCTACTTCCTGCCCGATCGGGAGTACACCGAGGGCGTCGAGCTGCCCTCCGAGGAACTGCGTGACGTGCTCGTCGGGGCCGGGTGGGTCGACCTGAACAACCGGCGGACCACGGTCAAGGCCGGCGGCCGGGCGATCGACATGGCCGGCGTGGACGACCCGCACGTCGAGCGGGACGACTACGCCTCGGTCGCCGGGCCGATCTCCCCCGCCGCCGACCTGTCCATCGCGCTCACCCACTCGCCCGAGCCGGCGCTGCTCGACGAGATGGCCGCCGACGGCTTCGGGCTGCTGCTCGCCGGGCACACCCACGGCGGTCAGGTGTGCGTACCGGGAGTGGGAGCGTTGGTGACCAACTGCGGGCTGCCCCGGTCGATGGCGAAGGGCCTGCACCGCTGGCCTGGGTCGGACTCCTGGCTGCACGTCTCCGCCGGGCTCGGCACTCACCCGACCGCCCCCGTCCGGTTCGCCTGCCCACCGGAGGCCAGCCTGCTCACGCTGATCCCGCGCTGACCGCCGCACCGGGGTACCGAGTTTGAGCCCCGGGACGGGTGGGCTACTATTTGTCGGCACGCCTCGGGGTGTGGCGCAGCTTGGTAGCGCGCTTCGTTCGGGACGAAGAGGTCGTCGGTTCGAATCCGGCCACCCCGACCAGGTGAGGGGCACATCCAGCCACTGGATGTGCCCCACTTTTTTGGGGCGTGACAACGTCATCGCCGACCCGTGTATCGAGCACGGCGAGTTTCCGAGGTCAGGTTTGGCCCATGGGTCGACGGGGATGCGCGGTCATGCGCATCGACGTGGACGAGCCTGACGCCCGCAACCTGTTCTGGGGAGGGATGCGGGATGTCGCCAACGCCGCCGCACGCCACCAGGATCAAGCCCTCTACCAGGCAATAATCAAGATCGGCAGAGCCGCGCTGGCGCAGGGCGTCGATCTGGTGCCGTCGGGCGGCCTGTTCCTGCAGTGCCCGATCTGCGACGCCCTGCCCGGCCAACGCTGCATCAACGTGGCCAGTCACCCGCTCGGAGACCGCGCCTGCCACCCGGAGCGCGTCGAGTTGGCGGCGAAGGCGTTCAGTGGAGAGGTGCCGCTTCCGTCTCCGCTGCGTTGAGGGCTCTGCCTCGGCCTGCACGACGCAGCTGACGCGGCGGTGCTGAACCGCACCGGAGCAGCGAGGGGTTTCCGGCCGACCGACCGGAAACCCCTCGCGGTGCTACTGCAGAATGCGAATCCCATGCTTCACTGAATGCTGCGCCTACGCAGGATCAGGGTGGCGGTACCACCGAGGGCCACCATCGCGGCTCCGACGCCGAACAGCCACCACAGCTGCGTCGGTTCGCTGCCCGTCACCGGAAGGGTGGGCACAGGGCTGACCGTCGGGGGTTGGGTCGGCCCAACCGTGGGCGACGCGGTCGGCTGTGTCGGGGTCGGGGTCGGCGAGGGGCCGAGCGGGCGCTCGCAGCGCGCCTCGGCGAGGATGACGGTGCCGACGGGGATGTCCAGCAGGGGCCCGCCGATGATCGTACCGCTCAACCGGAGGGTCGCCTGCACGGCGATGGCGACGGCACCGTCGTCGGTGACGGTTTCGACCCTGGTCAGCGTCGCCTCCAACTCGGCGTCGGTCAGGCCTGCGACCGTGACGGCGGTGCTTGCGGTGACACCGGGGGTGTTCGGCAGCAGGTCGACCGGCGTGCCGAAAAGTTCCAGCCCGGTGAGGGTGGTGTCGGCCGTCTGCGCGCCGGTCTGCGGGCAGTTGACCGTCGCAGTGATCGCCTCAGCGTCGATGACGGGGGTCCCGAGGATGGCCAGCGCCAGGTCGGCGATCTCGGCGTTGGCCGACGAGGCCGTCTCGCCTCGGGTGGCGCTCACCTCGACGACGGTGCCCGAGGCGGTCACGCCCAGGGCTCCCGGGATGGTGATCGCCAGGGCGGTGTCGGTGTCCGTGCCGCCGCCGGCCGGTGCGGTCACACTTCCGATGACCGCGTCGGCCGTGATCACCGGTACGCCAGCCACGGCTGCGGACAGGTCGATCACGACGCCTCGGGCGCTCGCGTCGCCGGGGGCGGCGAGTGCCGGGGTTGCACTTGACAGCACTGCGGCACCGACGGCGATCGCCATCGCTGCGGTGGCGGAAATTCGCCGGGTTTCAGTCACGTTCTGGCCTCTAATCGATCAAGCCCTCCCGACCCTCGGGAAGGGCAAGCCGACCTTAACCGCAAATCCTCCCATGAATGCATCAAACGGACAAAGTGCGCCTTACTCACCACCTTGTCCACGGTCGAGACACATCGGCGCGGCCGTATTGGCAGGTTGCGACGCCGTCGACACTCAACCCATCATGCGCTGACGCCGGCGCACCCGGAATGCCTGCGCCATGGCGGCGACCAGGAGAACAAGCAGCACCGGCCCACCGGCGAGGACGACGAGACCGGCACCGATGTTGGCTCCGATCACCCCGGCGGTCACGATCCGCCAGGAGAGACCGATCAGCACACCCCCGAGCACCAGCGGCACCAGCACCGTCCACCAACGAGGATCCAGCGTGCGGGTGGCGGTCGCGCGGACCAGCAGGACCAGTGACACGATCACCAGCACACCGGCGAGTACGGCGACCAACCGATCGCCGGTCACGCCCAGGCTCACCGGCTCCACCGCATAGTCGAGCGGCTCTCCCTCAGCGGCCAAATGCCGCGCCGCATCACCGGTCAGGTCACCGACCAGCGTGGCAGTCACCACCGGCGTACTCAGCAGCAGGCTCGCCACCAGCACCGGAACGATCCGCCTCAGCACGAGGATCGTCCGTCCCGCCGCGAGGGCCCGGCCGGACCGCTCGGGATCACCAAGACGCTCATCACTCAACGATAGTGATCCGGATCTGGTGCCGGCAGCGACCGTAGGCCGGCTGCGGCGAGTCCGGGCTGTGCAGGTGTGTGCTGCCTCGAATATGGTCAGAAGCCGCAGGTCATCCCGGCGGTGTGGCTCACCTGGACGGTGTGCGTGACGCAGCCCGACCGGGACACCACGTGCAGCAGCATCGCGGTCGGCTCGGCGACCCACCCGATCCGCTCGTCGTCGCTCATGGTCAGCGTGCACTGTCGCCAGGTGCTCGGAGCCACCGACAGCACCGTGCCGGCGAAGGTCGCGGTCACCGGACGGTGCAGGTGGCCTGCGGCGACGCGTACCACGTGGGGGTGCCGGAGCAGCACCTCGGCGAGTTCGGCGCCGTCGGCGAGCCGGATCGCGTCGGCGGCCGGGATGCCGACCTCGACCGGCGGATGGTGCAGGCAGACCACGGCCGGCACGTCGGGGCGTGCCCCCAGCACCCCGTCCAACCAGGCGAGCTGCTCCTCGCCGAGCCGCCCTCCGTCCGAGCCAGGGACGAGGGAGTCGAGCACGACCACTGTCGCCCCGGGGTAATCGACCTGGTAGTGCGCGGAGAACCCGCCGCCCAGCCAGGGTGTGCCGCCGAAGGCGTCGAGCAGCGACTCCCGGTCATCGTGGTTGCCGGTGACCAGGTGCACCGGCAGCGGGAATCGCCCGAGCACCTCGCGCAGCACGGCGTACTCGTCGGGACGACCGTGATCGGCCAGGTCGCCGGTGATGACCACGCAGTCGGGCCGGGGGTTCAGCGCGAGCACCCGGCCGAGCGCCCGGTGCAGGCCAGCGGCCGGCTCGGCACCGAGGACGCCGGTGGTCCGGTGCGGATCGCTGAGGTGGGCGATGAGCATCGGGCCTCCACTCGACCTGGGATCCCCACGCTATCGCCGCCGCACCCCGCGCGTGGCCCCACCGGCCGTGTCCACACCCTGTGGATAGCACATGTGTACGACCACAGCCGGCTCCCAGCTCCGCGTGAGTACGCTTGATCCGCGACCCGGCGCCACCGGGATCGGATCCGACCTGGGACGACGTGCGAGTGGATCACCAGAAAGTCATCCGTGACGTCACGGTCCGCCTGCCCATGGCGTCGACCGTCGCCGAGGTCTGCGACGCGGCCGTCGACGCCCTCGCCCGGCACACCCCCGCCACGATCGCCGTCCTGCTGCACGTGCACGGCCGGCTGCGCTGCGTCGCCGCCACCAGGTCCTGGCAGGTCTTCGCCGCCGTCGCGCCGGACGCCGGCATCGTCGGCCGGGTCTACACCGCTGGGCGCTCCGCCGTCGTCCCGGATGTCGCCGTCGACGACGCACACATCCCGGTACGCCCCGACGTCACCGCCGAGGTGTGCGTACCGGTGCTGAACCCGGCGGGCCGGACCATCGGCGTACTCGACCTGCAGTGGACCGGGCCGGCCGACCTCGTCTCGTGGCAGGTGGTCGCCGAACAGGTCGCCGCCCGCCTCGGCACCCGGATCTCGGCGCTCGGTGGACCGGCGGAGAGCCGCAGCGAGAAGCTGCTCCGGCACGTCTCGGCGATGACCGCCGCCACCACCGAGTGGGAGCTGATGACGGCCGCGATCGCGGCGGCCCGGGACGTGTCGACCCTCGCCGCCGCCGTGCTGCTGCTCGGTGGCCGGGGTGGGCCGCGACTCGGTGCCCCGACGGTCGCACCGGGTGAGTTGGAGACCCGGATGCGCGCCGAGCTGGCCGGGCTGGACGCCCCGGCGATCGGACGCATCATCGACCGGGCCCACCGCTACGGAGCCGGCTACACGCTCGGCGAGGCCGGCCATCCACCGACCGACGAGCATCAGCCGTTGGTCCGGGTGGGTGTCAGCACCCTGGTGGCGGTGCCGTTCGGGCCACCGGAACGCGGCGGGGTGCTGCTGGTCGCCGACGAGCGGCTACTGCGGCCGGACCCGACCACGGTCAACCTGTTGGAGCTGCTGGCCGGGCAGGCATGGGGCCTGCTGGACCGGCTACGCACCCTGGAGCGGCTGCGGGAGCAGGCCAGCTCCGACCCGCTGACCGGGCTGCGGCACACCGGTCCGTTCGGGCAGCGGATCGCCACCGTGACCCCGGGCCGCACCGCACTGCTGGCGATCGACGTGGACGGCTTCAAGACCGTCAACGACACGTACGGCCACCAGGCGGGTGACCGGGTGCTGATCGGGCTCGCCCGGGCGCTGGAGGATGCGCTGCGCCAGGGCGACGAGTTGTACCGGATCGGCGGGGACGAGTTCGTCGCGGTGATCGAGGTGAGTCGCCCCGAGGAGGCGGTACGCGTCGCCGAACGGCTGACCGAGGCGGCCCGCCGGGTGGGCCGCACGATCAGCGTCGGCGTGGCCCTCCCCCGCCCCGGCGAACCACCTGAACTGGCCCTGCGCCGCGCCGACCAGGCCCTCTACGCGGTCAAACGCCAGGGCCGCGACGGCGTCCACCTCTCCGCCGCCTAACCACCCCACCCCACCCACCCCGCCCCGCCCCGTTGATCATGAAGTTATTGCTACGGAGAGCGCTCCCGCACGACAACAACTTCATGATCGACCGAGGCCCAGGGGGGAGGGAGAGGGGATCTGTGTGGGGGTTTAGGGGTGGGTTAGGTCGTTGGCGAGGAGTTCGGCGATCTGGGCGGTGTTGAGGGCGGCGCCCTTGCGGAGGTTGTCGCCGGTGACGAAGAAGTCCAGGGCGCGTGGGTCGTCGACGGCGCGGCGGATCCGGCCGACCCAGGACGGGTCGGTGCCCACCGCGTCGATCGGCATCGGGAACTCGCCGGCCGCCGGATCGTCGACCACGATCACCCCGGGCGCGTTGCGCAGCACGCTCCGGGCGCCCTCGGCGTCGATCTCGGTGGCGAAGACGGCGTGCACCGCGACCGAGTGGCCGGTCACCACGGGTACCCGTACGCAGGTGGCGGAGACCTTGAGGTCACGCAGTCCGAGGATCTTGCGCGACTCGTTGCGCAGCTTCATCTCCTCGGACGACCAGCCACCGTCGGCCAGCGAGCCCGCCCAGGGGACCACGTTGAGCGCCAGCGGCGCGGGGAACGGGCCGAGTTCGTCGCCGACCGCCTGCCGCACGTCGCCGGTGCGCGAGCCGAGCAGCCGGTCACCGGCCACCTTCGCCAACTGGTCGTGCAGCGCGTCCGCACCGGCCTGACCGGCCCCGGAGACCGCCTGGTACGAGGCGAGCACCAGCTCCCGCAGACCGTACTCGCGGTGCAGCGGGGCGACCGCGACGATCATCGCGAGCGTCGTGCAGTTGGCGTTGGCGACGATCCCCCGGGGGCGGTTTCGCAACTGTTCCGGGTTGATCTCGGGCACCACCAACGGCACGTCGGGATCCATCCGGAAGGCGCCGGAGTTGTCCACCACGACCGCCCCACGACTGACCGCGATGGGCGCCCAGTGGGCGGCGACCTCGTCCGGCACGTCGAACATCGCCACGTCGACGCCGTCGAGCGCCTCCTCGGTGAGCACCTGGACGGTCAGCTCCTCGCCCCGGCAGCGGACCCTGCGCCCGGCGGAGCGTTCGGAGGCCAGCAACCGGATCTCGCCCCAGACGTTGCGCCGCCCGGTGAGCAGCTCACACATCACGGTGCCGACGGCTCCCGTCGCCCCGACCACGGCCAGGGTGGGCAGCCTGGCCACCCGGGCTACCGCCCCGTCCCCGCGTACACCACGGCTTCGGTGTCGCCGCCGAGGTCGAAGGCCTCGTGGATGGCCCGGACCGCCGCGTCGAGGTCGGTGTCCCGGCAGACCACCGAGACGCGGATCTCCGAGGTGGAGATCATCTCGATGTTCACCCCGGCCTGGCCCAGCGCGGCGAAGAAGCCGGCGGCCACCCCGGGGTGCGACCGCATCCCCGCGCCGATCAGGGAAACCTTGCCGACGTGGTCGTCGTAGAGCAGACCCTTGAAGTTCAGCACTTCCTGGATCTTGCTCAGGGCGGCCATCGCGGTCGGACCGTCGGTCTTCGGCAGCGTGAACGAGATGTCGGTGCGACCCGTGCCCTCGGTGGAGACGTTCTGCACGATCATGTCGATGTTGATCTCAGCGCCCGCGACGGTGTCGAAGATCCGCGCGGCGGCGCCGGGCTCGTCGGGCACCCCGACGATAGTGATCTTTGCCTCGCTGCGGTCGTGGGCGACCCCGGTGATCAGTGCCTGCTCCACAGAGAGCTCCTCCATCGATCCGGTGACCATGGTGCCGGTGTTTGTCGAGTATGACGAACGGACGTGGATCGGCAGCTCGGCCCGCCGGGCGTACTCCACGCTACGCAGGTGCAGCACCTTGGCACCGCAGGCGGCCAGCTCGAGCATCTCCTCGTAGGTGATCTGCCTGATGTGCCGGGCGTTGGGCACGATCCGCGGATCGGCGGTGAACACCCCGTCGACGTCGGTGTAGATCTCGCAGACGTCCGCCCGTAGGGCCGCGGCCAGCGCCACGGCGGTGGTGTCGGACCCGCCCCGCCCGAGGGTGGTGACGTCCTTGGTGTCCTGCGAGACGCCCTGGAAGCCGGCGACGATGACCACCGCGCCCTCGTCCAGGGCGCCCTTCAGGCGCCCCGGGGTGACGTCGATGATCCGCGCCCGGCCGTGCACCGACGTGGTGATCACGCCGGCCTGGGAGCCGGTGAACGAACGGGCTTCGTACCCCAGGTTGTGAATCGCCATGGCGAGCAGCGCCATGGAGATCCGCTCACCGGCGGTGAGGAGCATGTCCAGCTCCCGCCCGGGCGGCAGCGGGCTCACCTGGTTGGCCAGGTCGAGCAGTTCGTCGGTGGTGTCGCCCATCGCGGAGACCACCACGACCACGTCGTCGCCGGCCTTGCGGGCCGCGACGATGCGCTCGGCCACCCGCTTGATCCGCTCGGCGTTGGCGACGGAGGACCCGCCGTACTTCTGCACCACGAGTGCCACGACGGTGCACTCCCTCCCGGTTGCCCTGAGCGTGCCGACGCCGCCGGCACCGGGGCCGGCGGCGCGGGTCGGACGACCTCAGGGTATCGGGCGTCTCTGACCGCCAGGTCAGGTGATCCCACGATCCGGCCCGCAGGCACGACGGCAGTGGCCTGCGACACGCTGGGAACGCCGGCCATCCCGGGGCTGTGCCGAGCCCGGCCGAACACCCAGAATGACCGGGTGCCCGCCGCCCATCACCCGAACCGCCACCTGATCGCCGCGCTCGCGCTCGCCGTGCCCGCACTCCTCGCCGCCTGCTCGCCCGATCCGCCGACCGACCCCGCACCGCCTCCGACCGTTCCACCACGCCCGGCCGGCCCGGACGCGGCCCGGGACGAGTTGGCCGCCCTCGCGGCCGCCGCCCAGGACCGGCACCTGGTCGCCCGGTACACGTGGCGGGTGGACGGGACCGCTGACCGGCTGATCGTCTTCACCAGCGCCAATGACGGCAGTTGGCGGATGGACGTACCGGGCGGGGCGCTCGGCGGCACCGCCGACATCGCGCTGGCCGCCATCGCGGACGGGCTGTTCCAGTGCGGGCTGCCGTCGGCCGCCCGACCTGAACCGGTGAGCTGCGTACGCCTCGGTGAGCCCGACGACACGTTGCCGCGCCGACTGGATCCCCGGGTGCAGCACCCGTTCACCGACTGGCTCGACGTGCTCACCGACCGGCGCGCCCCGTTGTCGGTGTCGCCGGCCATGGCACTGCCCGAGGCGACCGGCAGTTGCTACTCGGTGGAGACCACCGCGGCGTCGATCAACCCACCGCTGGATGTCGGCATCTACTGTTTCGACGCCGACGGCACACCAACGGCGGTACGGGCGGCGTTCGGCACGCTGACGCTGGCCGCGCCACCCGAACCGGCCCCCGGCACGGTTCAACTGCCCGGCCCGGTGGTCGAGGGTGAGCCGCTGGGCATGGCCGCGCCGGTGGACCCGACCACACCCGCCGGCCCGGAGCCGACAGGTACCGACGGGCACGCGGGAACGCCCTGACGACCCATCCCGTTACGGGTGCCCTTGCCCACATTTGCCCACCCTGGCCGGTTTGGCTAAAACGCCCATACGGGACACTCTGCCCATGACCGATCTCACTCCGCTGCTCGCCTTCCGCTGGAGCCCCCGCTCCTTCGACCCGGTCGCGGAGTTGACCTCGGCCGAGGTGATGACCCTGCTGGAGGCGGCGCGGTGGGCACCCTCGGTCGGCAACCGGCAACCGTGGCGGTTCGCCGTCGGGCACCGCGAGGACGAGACCTTCAAGCGGATCCTCGTCAACCTGCCGCCGGGCGAACAGCGCTGGGCCGGCCGGGCCAGCCTCCTGCTGCTCGCCGCGCGGCACGCCACCGCCAACCCGTTCGCGGCGTACGACCTGGGGCAGGCCGTGGCCCACCTGACCGTGCAGGCCACCGCGCTCGGGCTGCACGTTCGTCAGGTGACCGACCTCGACCGACGCGGTCTGGTCGCCGACCTCGATCTGCCCGCCGATGTGGAACCGTACGTCGTGACGGCGATCGGGCAGCTCGGCGACCCGTTCAGCCTTCCGGCCGACCTGCTGGTCCACGAGACCTCGCTACGCCGTCGCCGGCCAGTTGCCGAACTGGTGCTGACCCGCTCGGACATCACGCGTTGAGGATCGCGCCGCGCCTCGTCCCACATCCCGGACGTCCCTTCCCAGACCTGACGTCCACCACGTAGTGTCACTCTGTCATGTGGCAGGTGCACCTTCTCCTTGGTCGCCGCGACGAGGCCTGACGGCCGGCACCTCGTCGCGGAGTCGAACCGCGCCGCCAGCATTTCCCGGATCCTCCTCGGCCTCGCCGCCGACCTCCATCGCTGACGTCACATGACCACGGGAGAATTCCGCCATGGCTCACCCAGCCGGCACCACCGACATCGACTCCGATCCGATCGCCCGGCAGCGTCCGAGCCGGATGCCGTACGCCCGGTACCAGCCGTACCGGCAGCAGTTCCGGATCGACCTGCCGGACCGGGCCTGGCCGACCCGGCACGTCGAGACCGCGCCGCGCTGGTGTGCGGTCGACCTGCGCGACGGCAACCAGGCGCTCATCGACCCGATGTCGCCGGAGCGCAAACGCCGCATGTTCCAGCTCCTGGTGCAGATGGGCTACAAGGAGATCGAGGTCGGCTTCCCGTCGGCCAGCCAGACCGACTACGACTTCGTCCGGCAGCTGATCGAGCAGGACCTGATCCCCGAAGACGTCACCATCCAGGTGCTGACCCAGTGCCGGGAGCACCTGATCGACCGCACCTTCTCCTCGCTGCGTGGGGCCCACCGGGCGATCGTGCACTTCTACAACTCGACCTCCACCCTGCAACGCCGGGTGGTGTTCGGGCTGGATCGGGACGGCATCACCGACATCGCCACCAGCGGCGCCCGGCTCTGCCAGAAGTACGCCGAGATCCACACCCCGGACACCGAGATCTTCTACGAGTACTCCCCCGAGTCCTACACCGGCACCGAGCTGGAGTACGCGCTGGAGGTGTGCGCGAAGGTCATCGACGTGATCGACCCCACCCCGGACCGCAAGCTGATCCTCAACCTGCCGGCCACCGTCGAGATGGCCACCCCGAACGTGTACGCCGACTCGATCGAGTGGATGCACCGGCACCTGCCGCGGCGTGACAGCCTGGTGCTCAGCCTGCATCCGCACAACGACCGGGGCACCGGGGTGGCCGCCGCCGAGCTGGGCCTGCTGGCCGGCGCCGACCGGATCGAGGGCTGCCTGTTCGGCAACGGTGAGCGCACCGGCAACGTCGACCTGGTGACCCTGGGGCTGAACCTGTTCTCCCAGGGCATCGACCCGATGATCGACTTCTCCGACATCGACGAGATCAAGCGGGCCGTCGAGTACTGCAACCAGCTGCCCGTGCACGAACGTCACCCGTACGCCGGCGACCTGGTCTACACCGCCTTCTCCGGCTCCCACCAGGACGCCATCAACAAGGGGTTCACCGCGCTGGAGGCCGACGCGGCGGCGGCCGGGGTGCCGGTCGACGAGTTCACCTGGGCGGTGCCGTACCTACCAATCGACCCGAAGGACCTGGGCCGCAGCTACGAGGCGGTGATCCGGGTCAACTCGCAGTCCGGCAAGGGCGGCGTCGCGTACATCATGAAGACCGAGCACCAGCTCGACCTGCCCCGCCGGCTCCAGATCGAGTTCTCCGGCGTGGTGCAGCAGGTGACCGATCACGACGGCGGTGAGGTCGACCCGGCCACCATGTGGCAGATCTTCGCCGGGCAGTACCTGCTCGACCACCAGCGCGACCCCGCGGTGGCGCTGTCCGAGTACACGATCGGCACCGCCGACGGGAAGGTCGAGATCACCGCCCAGATCCACACCGGTGGGCAGGAGCGCTCGATCACCGCGATCGGCAACGGCCCGATCGACGCGTACGTCAACGCGCTGGGCACGGCCGGGGTGAGCGTACGCGTGCTCGACTACCACGAGCACGCGCTCTCCTCCGGTGGGGACGCCCAGGCCGCCGCGTACGTCGAGTGCGAGGTGCAGGGGCACACGGTGTGGGGTGTCGGCATGGACGCCAACATCGTCACCGCCTCCGTCAAGGCGGTCACCAGCGCCGTCAACCGCGCCCGAGGCTGATCCGTCAGGCAGGGCCCCGCACCGGCGGGGCCCTGCCTCATCTCGGCGGCGTGGAGACCGGCATCGAGTGACAGGGCTGGGCCGGCGGCGGGCGACGGGCCGGTCGGTGGACCAGCAGGGCGGCGATGAGCGCCCCGGCCAGCAGCAGACCAGCACACCAGAGCAGCGCGCCACGGTACGCGGCGGTGAGTTCGGCGGGTTGTTCGTACCCGGTGCCGGTGAGCCCGACCAGCAGCGGCAGGGCCGCCACCGCGAGCAGCCCACCGACCCGCGAGGCGGCGTTGTTGAAGCCGCTGGCTACTCCCGCGAAGCGGTCGTCGACCGCGGCCAGCACCGAGGCGGTGAGCGGTGCCACGACCAGGGTCAGCCCGACTCCGAAGATCGCCACCCCCGGCAGCACCTGCCCCCAGTACGACGCCCCCGGCTCGATCCCGCGCAGCATCAGCAGCCCGACGGCGGCCAGCACCGGCCCGACCGTCAGCGGCAACCGGGGCCCGATCCGCGTCGACAACGCACCGGTCAGCGGCGAACCGACCAGCAGCAGCAGCGTCATCGGCAGCAACGCGAGGCCGGTGAGCAGGGCCGAGAAACCGATCACGTTCTGCAGGTACACGGCGATGAAGAAGGTGAACCCGCCGAGAGCGGCGTAGACCAGCACGGTGAAGAAGTTCAGCACCGAGAACAACCGACTGCGGAACAGGCCGGTGGGCAGCATCGCCGTCTCCCCCCGGCGCCGCTCCAGGACCACGAACACCACCGCGGCCACCACCCCGGCCAGGGCCGCCGCCACCACTGCCGGTGAGCCCAGGCCCCGGTCGGGGGCATCGACCAGGGCGTACGTGACACCGGCCAGGGCGAGGGCGCCGAGCAGGGCGCCGGCCACGTCGAACTGGCGGGTTCCGCGCTTGCGGGACGCGTCCTCGTCCCGGCTCTCGGGCACCCAGCGCAGCGTCGCCAGCACCACGAGCACCGCCAGCGGCACGTTCAGGAAGAAGATCCACCGCCAGGAGAGGGCGTCGATGAGCCAACCACCGATGAACGGCCCGAGCGCGGTGGAGACGCCGGAAAGTCCCGACCAGGCTCCGATCACCTTCGCCCGGTCGTCGGGATGGAAGCTGGCCTGAAGCAGCGCCAGCGATCCCGGGGTCAGCAGGGCACCCCCCGCACCCTGGAGGAACCGCGCGGCGATCAGCCAGTCGGTGCGCAGCGCCAGCCCGCAGAGTACGGAGGCGACGGTGAACCAGACCACGCCGAGCAGGAACACCCGACGACGCCCGAAGCGGTCACCCAGCGCCCCGCCGAGCAGGACGAACGCGGCGAGGGTCAACAGGTAGCCGTTGATGGTCCACTGGAGACCGGACACCGACGCGCCGAGATCGGCGCCGAGGTGGGGCAGCGCCACGTTGACCACGGTGCTGTCCAGAAAGACCATGCCGGAGGCCAGCACGGCGGCGGCCAGGGTGCCCCGACCGGCACTGCTGCGCAGGCGGAGGGCGGACGTCGGTTCGGGCATGGCTACCAATCTGCCGTGCACCATCCGCCAGACACCACGAAACGCCGAAACCCTGGCCGGGTACTGTGCGGGATCGCCGGAAGCCCGCAAGCTGGAAAGGTGTCGTCTGTGCGTACCAGATCAGGATCGCGCGCCCCGGTGGCGCTCGCGCTCGTCGCGGCGCTGACCCTCGGCGCGGCCGGCTGCGTCCCGCTTGAGCAGGAGCCGGTCACTCCGCCTACCGGCGGCGGCAACATCAACCAGATGCTCGCGGAGCTGACCGTCGCCGAGGCGGGCTCGATGCGCGGGTACAGCCGCAACCGCTTCCCGCACTGGCGCAAGACCGGCCAGAACTGCGACGTCCGCGACACCGTGCTGGAGCGTGACGGCAAGGCCATCGAGCACTCGGGCTGCAACGTGGTCGGTGGTAGGTGGGAGAGCGTCTACGACGGCCGCACCTTCACCGACCCCTCCGACGTGGACATCGACCACATGGTGCCGCTCGCCAACGCCTGGCGCTCCGGCGCCGACGAGTGGGACGACTCGAAGCGGGGTGACTTCGCCAACGACCTCGACCGCCCGCAGCTCTTCGCGGTTTCCGCCTCGTCGAACCGGGCAAAGGGTGACCAGGACCCGTCCCAGTGGAAGCCGTCAAACCGGTCATACTGGTGCCAATATGCCGGGGACTGGGTGGCGGTGAAGCACCACTGGCGGCTGACGGTGACGAGCGCCGAGCAGGCCGAGCTGGCCGACATGTTGGAGGGCTGCACATGGGAGAGCAAGCCGTAACCGGCGCCGACGGTGCGCCGGCGCCCGAGCGTACGCCGGGCCCGGGCGGCGAGGACGCGGCGGCGGCGACCGGCAGTCCCGGTCCGGCCACGGCCGGCATGACCGCGGACGGCGCCCCCGCGGGTGCGGTGGAGGTGCCGGGCGCCGGGATGACCGCCGACGCCGGCGGTGCCACCGGTCCGCGGAGCCGCACCGCCGACATCGTGCCGGGACCGGGCGGCGTGATGACCGACGAGGTCGGTGTGGTGACCGGCGAGTTGACCCTGCGCACCGACTTCGCCGACGGGCGGGTCAGCCTGCACGTGCAGTACAAGGACGCCGACGAGTGGTACGCGGTCACCGGCGGCAGCGCACCGCTGCCCGACGCCGCCGGCCTGGACGCGGTGCACGACATCGCCGTCGGCCTGCTGCACCGGCCCGAAGGCTGATCGCGGCACGATGACGGCTCGGCGGACCGGCGACACCAGTGTCAGGCGGGCCCCTTCGGACGCTCTCGGTCAGCAGGGGCCCGCCGGCACGGACGACTACACGAAGGAGCCGGGCTCGGTGGGGGCGGAGACGACCGAGGGCTCCTCGCCCTCGCCCGCCGGCCGCGTGATCTGCACGCTGACCTTGTGCGGACGCAGTTCCCCGCTGGCGATCTGCTCGGCCCAGTGGCAGGCCACCCGGCTGTCGCCGATCTCCCGCAGCTGGGGCCGCTCGTCGGCGCAGCGGGTCGGCTGCGCCCACGGGCACCGGGTGTGGAAGCGGCAGCCCGACGGCGGGTTGGCCGGTGACGGCAGATCGCCGGCGATGAGGATCCGCTCCCGGCGATCCTCGACGTCCGGGTCGGGCACCGGCACCGCCGACATCAGCGCCCGGGTGTACGGGTGCAGCGGTTCGGTGTAGAGCCGGTCGCTCGGCGCCTCCTCGACCAGGGCGCCCAGATACATCACCCCGACGGTGTCGGAGATGTGCCGGACCACCGCCAGGTCGTGCGCGATCACCAGATAGGTCAGTCCGAGGTTGTCCTGGAGTTCGTCGAGGAGGTTCACCACCTGGGCCTGGATCGACACGTCGAGGGCGGAGACCGGCTCGTCGGCGACGATGAGTTCCGGCCCCAGCACCAGCGCCCGGGCGATGCCGATGCGTTGCCGCTGGCCACCGGAGAACTCGTGCGGATAGCGGGAGAGCGCCCAGCGGGGCAGCCCGACCTGGTCCAGCGTCTCGGCGATGATCTTGCGACGCCCGTCCCGGTCACCACCGATGCCGTGCGCCTGTAGCCCCTCGGTGAGGATGGACTCGACGTTCTGCCGGGGATCGAGACTGGACATCGGGTCCTGGAAGATCATCTGCATCCGGCGACGCATCGCGCGCAGCTTGTTCGGCGCCAGCGTGGTCAGCTCGACCCCGTCGAAGCTGACCTCGCCCGAGGTCGGCGGGGTGAGCTGGAGCAGCGCCCGCCCGAGCGTGGACTTCCCGCAGCCCGACTCGCCGACCAGACCGTAGGTCCTGCCGCGCGTGATGCGCAGGTCGACGCCGTCGACCGCCTTGACGTGGCCGACCGTGCGGTCGAACAGCACCCCCCGCTTGATCGGGAAGTGCACCTTCAGGTCCCGTACCTCGACCAGGGTGTTTTCTCCGGTCATGACGGCACTCCGCTTCGCTGCGTGCCGCCATGAGGCACCACCACACTGAGCCGAATGATTCGCTCGCTGCGCTCGCTCATGGCGTCTCCTCCTCGCTGGGGGCGGCGGCCAGGCCCGGCACGGCCGGTGGTTCGTCCGGCACCGCCTGCGCGGGCACCGAGCCCGGGGTCGCCTGCCCCGGTACCGCCGCCCGAACCTCGTCGCCGGACGTCAGACCCGGCAGCGGGGCCGGGTTGACGCACCGGTAGCTGCGACCGTCGTGGGTCAGCACCAGTTCCGGTGGCTCGCCGAGGCAGGCATCCACCCGGCGGTCGCAGCGCGGGGCGAAGGCGCAGCCGTCCGGCCAGGGCAGCAGATCCCGCACCGAGCCCGGAATCGGGTTCAGCCGCTCACCGCGTCCCGCGTCCAGGCGCGGCACCGAGCCGAGCAGCCCCACGGTGTACGGGTGCCGAGGCTGACGGAACAACGGTCGCCGCCGCGCGGTCTCCACCACCCGACCGCCGTAGAGCACGTTGATCGTGTCGCACATGCCGGCCACCACGCCCAGGTCGTGCGTGATCATCACAAGCGCGGTGCCGGAGTCCCGGACCAGGTCCTTCAGCAGTTCCAGGATCTGCGCCTGGATGGTGACGTCCAGGGCGGTCGTCGGCTCGTCGGCGATGAGCAGCCGGGGCTGGCAGGCCACCGCCATGGCGATCAGGGCGCGCTGGCGCATGCCGCCGGAGAGCTGGTGGGGATACTCCTTCAGCCGCCGTTTCGGATCGGGGATGCCGACCCGGTCCAGCAGCTGCGCCGCTTCCTTCGACGCCGCCTCGCCCCGCATGCCACGGTGCCGGGTCAGCACCTCGGTCACCTGAAGACCGATCGGCACGACCGGATTCAGCGACGAGAGCGGATCCTGGAAGATCATCGCGACGTCGCGACCCCGGATGTCCCGCCGCGACCGTTCGTCGATCTGGAGCAGGTCGGTGCCGTCGAAGACGGCCTTGCCGGCCACCTGGAGACCGGGCTGCTTGGGCAGCAGACCCATGATCGCCAGTGAGGTGACCGACTTGCCGCAGCCGGACTCGCCGACCAGGCCGACCACCTCGCCCGCGTCCACGGAGAAGGAGACTCCGTCGACGGCCCGTACGGTCCGTTGACCGCGCCGGGCGAAGGTCACCGAAAGATCTTCGACATCAAGCAGTGCCATGCCGCACCGCCCTTTCGTTCACAGCCACGGAGGTCACGTGCGCGCTTCTCATGCTCGGCACGCCTACTTCCGCAGCTTCGGGTCGAGGGCCTCACGCATCGACTCACCGAGCAGGGTGAAGCCCAGTGCGGTGATGATGATGGCGACCGCCGGGTAAATGGCCAGCTCGGGCCGGATGCCCAGGTACTGCTGCGCGTCGGCGAGCATTACGCCCCACTCGGGGGTTGCCGAGTCGGGATTGCCGAGCCCGAGGAAGGACAGTGCCGCCGCTTCGATGATCGCGGTGGCCAGGGTCAGCGTCGCCTGGACGATTACCGGGGCGAGCGAGTTGGGCAGCACGTGGGCCAGGGCGATCTTCGACTTGCGTACCCCGAGCGAGGTGGCGGCCAAAACGTAATCGCTGTTGGACTGGGCGATCATCGAGCCACGCAGCAGCCGGGCGAAGACCGGCACCGAGACCATCCCGACCGCGATCATGACCGTGGTCAGGCTCGGTCCGAGCAGCGCGGCGATGCTGACCGCCAGCAGCAGGCTGGGCAGCGCCAGCAGCATGTCGATGAACCGCATCAGGGTGCTGTCGACCCATCGGCCCCAGCGTCCGCCGAGTCCTGCGGCGGCACCCGCGACACCGCCGATCAGCACGCCGACGGCGAGACCGATCAGGGTCGCCACCACGCCGACCAGCAGGGTCTGCCGGGCCCCGACGATCATGCGGCTGAAGACGTCCCGACCCTGATGGTCGTAACCGAACCAGTGCTCGCTGGAGGATCCGGGGATGAGCCCCGGTTTGATGACGCCCTCCCGGATGCCCATCGTGTCCGTCGGCCCGTACGGCACCAGGAACGGGCCGATCAGCGCGACCAGGACGAAGACGGTGAGGATGACCGCGCCGATGATGGCGGCCGGGTTACGCCGCAGCCGGCGGAAGGCGTCCTGCCAGAGGCTCACCCCGCGCTCCTCGTCGCGGGCGGCCAGTTCGGCGAGTCGGTCGATCTTCTCTCGCTTCTTGCCACCGATTGTCGTCATCGGACCCTCACCCTCGGGTCGATCAGGCTGTAGGAGAGGTCCACTATCAGGTTCACCAGCACGTAGACCACGGCGATGATCATGATGAAGCCCATCAGCACCGGATAGTCGCGCTGGTTGATGGAGTCGGCGAGAAAGGCGCCGATCCCGCTGAAGGCGAAGACCGTCTCGGTCAGCACCGCGCCGGAGAGCAGGCCACCGGTGAGCAGACCGATCGAGGTCACCACCGGGAGCATGGCGTTACGCAGCACGTGCCGGCGGCGGACGACGTTCTCGGTCAGACCCTTGGCCTCGGCGGTACGCACGAAGTCCTCGTTGAGCACCTCGAGCACGCTGGCCCGGGTGATCCGGACGATGATCGCCAAGGGGATGCTGGCCAGGGCGAGCGCCGGCAGCACGAGATGCATGAGCGCGTCGGCGGCGGCGTCCCATTCCCGGGTCATCAGTCCGTCGAGGACGAAGAAGTTGGTGATCCGGGTGGCGCCGATGGTCGGGTCCTGCCGGCCGCTGGAGGGGAACCAGCCGAGGTTCTCCGAGAAGATCGCCTTGAGGATGTACGCCAGGAAGAAGACCGGGATGCAGATGCCGATCAGCGACCCGCCGACGGAGGCGTGATCGAGGAAGCGGCCACGACGACGGGCGGCCAGGTAGCCCAGCGGGATGCCGATGCCGACCGCGATCACCATCGCGGTGATGGTCAGCTCGACGGTGCCGGGGAATCGTTGCAGGAACTCCGTCGTCACCTCGCGCTTCGTCGAGATGGACGTACCCAGGTCGAGGCGGATCATCCGACGGACGAACCGGCCGTACTGGATCAGGATCGGCTCGTCGAGACCGAGATTGCGGCGGATCGCGGCGCGCATCTCGGGTGTGCCCCGCTCGCCGAGAATGGCGGTCTCGGGGCCTCCGGGCAGTCGCCGGAGCCAGATGAACAACAGGATGGAGAGCCCGAACAGCGTGGGTATCAACTGAAGCAGGCGTCTGACGATGAACCGGAACACGGCGGCCTCGAAAGGGGGCAAGGGATCACGGGCGGGCGCTGTGGGTCACAGCGCCCGCCCGTGGTCGGTGCTTCAGATCAGGACTTGAACTCCGCGGTGGCGAACCGCTCGTCGGTGAGCGGGCTCGCCTTGACCCCGGTCACGTCCTTGCCGAACACGATTGCCGGCGGCGAGTGCGAGATCGGCACACCGGGCAGGAAGTTCATGATGTCGGCGTTCAGCTCCTTGTAGAGCGCCACCTTGGCCGCCTGGTCCGCGGTGGTGTCCGCCTGCCGGAACTTGTCGAACAGGGCCTTGTTGTTGAAGCCCCACTCGTCCTTCTGCCGGTCGAAGAACGTGCCGATGAAGTTGTAGCCGTCGCCGTAGTCGCCGGTCCAGCCCAGGAAGTGCAGGTCGTGCTCGCTGCCGGAGGTGGTGGCGTTGAGGTAGTCCGGGCTCCACTTCAGCGGGATCGGCTCGATCTTGATGCCGGCCGCCTGGAGGTCCGCCGAGACCAGCTCGAAGAGGTCCTTCGGGTTCGGCATGTAGGGCCGGGTGACCTCGGTCGGGTAGTGGAACCGCAGGGTCAGGTCCGAGGCACCGGCCTCGGCCAGCAGCGACTTCGCCTTCTCGACGTCGTACTCGTACTTGGTGACGTCGCCGTTCCAGCCCTCGACCGTGTCGGGGAAGAAGTTCACCGCGACCTGAGCACCCGGGGGCAGCTTCGAGTCGACCAGGGCCTGCCGGTTGACGGCGTGGGCGAGCGCCTGCCGGACCTTCAGGTCCGCCAGCTTCGGGTTCCCCTTCTGGTTGATGGCCAGGTAGAGGATGTTGAAGGCCGGGCGGGTCAGGAGGTTGAAGCCCTCGTCCTTGAGCGGCTGGACGTCGGCCGGGCCGACCAGGTCGTAGCCCTGGATGTCGCCGGAGCGCAGCGCCTGCTTACGGGCGTTCTCGTCCGAGATGGTCTTGAAGATCAGGCTCTTGAGCTTGGCCTTGTCGCCCCAGTAGTCCTCGTTCCGCTCCAGGGTCAGCGTCTTGTTCGCGATGTCCCAGGTCTTGAACTTGAACGGGCCGGTACCGGTCGGGTGCTCGGTTGCGTAGGCCGGGTACTTGATGTCGTCCGCGCTGCCCGAGACGTTGCTGGCGTCGTACTCCTGGAGCGCCTTCGGGCTGTGCATGGAGAAGGACGGCAGCATCAGGGCGGCCGGGATCTTGCTGGAGACCCGGCTGAAGGTCAGCGCGACCGTGGTGGGGTCGGTGGCGGAGCAGGACTTGAAGAGGCTCTCGCCGAGGGTGTCGTCCTCGTTGGCGGCGAAGCCACCCATGACGTCCTGCCAGTACGCGGTCACGTCCGGGCTCTGCATCAGGCCCTTGGCGTTGTACCAGCGGTCGAAGTTGACGCACACGGCCTCGGCGTTGAAGTCGGTGCCGTCGTGGAACTTCACGCCGGAGCGCAACTTGAACGTCCACGTGGTGCCCGCGGCGTCCGGCTCCCAGGACTCGGCGAGGCCGGGGCTGACCTTGGTGCCACCCTCCTCCGGGCGGACCAGCGTCTCGAACACCTGGCGGGCCACGCGCAGCGACTCACCGTCACTGGCGAAGCTGGGGTCGAGCACCTTCGGGTCTCCGGCGACGCCGAAGACCAGGGTGTCCTTGCTACTACCGCTGGAACCTTCGCGGTCGCTCTCGGCACAGCCTGCTACCGCGAGGGCCGCGGCCGCCACGGCCGCGATAGCGACCTTCGGCCTGGATGCACGCATGGTGCTTCACCTCGTCCTTAGGGGTACGGACAACGTGGTGACAGGGTCACCGATGGCCGTGACCTTAGCTCCCGTTCGGACCGGCGGGAAACGGCGCGGGAAGCTCTTGGTACCGGATCGTGTCCTTAGTGCCTGGCCCCGGTGACGTGGACCAGCGGGCTCGCGGACAAAAACCCCCAATAACCCCAAACAATCGATACCATTCTGTTACATCGATCGAGCGGATCACCAGCAGTGTGTCATACCGTCGTCGGAAACCGGTCACGGTGTCGGCGGGGCCGGGCACGAGGGCAGACGTGCCAGATCGAAGTCGGCATCCGGGGTGCCCAGTGCCCGGAAATCGAGCCGATGGCAAAGTTGCAACAGTCCGTCCGGCCATGGGCCGTAGGGCTCGGTCGACTCGACGACAAGCGACAGTTCCGGCTCCCGACGGATCTGCCAGACCTCCACCCCCTGCTCGTCGGCCAGGGTGCGCAACCGGTCTTCGGACGTCCCGGCCCCGGCGGCGACCACCGCCTCGGCGTAGCTGCCGGCCCGTCGGTCGAGTTCCGCCGCAGCCGCCGTCTCGCCGCGGTCGTTCGCCTCGCGGTGCTGGCGCATCTTTCCCGCCACACACCACCAGCCGGCCAGCACGGCAAGCACCAGCAGGGCGGCCAGCACCGACGGCGCCCAGGGCCGGTCGTCCCGTTGCTGCCGCACCTCGACCTCCCTCATGCCGCAGGCAACCGGTGGGGCCGGCCGCTACCGGCCGGCCCCACCCCGACGCAGTTCAGTTGTAGCCGACGGCGGGCAGTCGGGCGGTCACCGCATTGGCGTACGTCACGTTGCCGGTGTCCTTCGGATGGAACGAGGCGCGGCTGATGCAGACCTGGAGACCGACAGTGATCCAGCCGACGCAGGGGGCGTCAGAATCACCCTCGACCAATCGGAAGTCTCCCTCGCCCTCCGGCCCGGCCACCACCCCGTTGATGTCGTCGGGCACCAGGATGTCGTGGTTGGTGTCGTACTTGCGGCAGGTGCCGTGGTCGAGCAGCCCCTCGACCATGTCGGTGAACTGGACCCTGAGCCCCGCCGACCGGGCCTGGTCGACCATGGCTCGTTGGCCGTCGCGCAGGTGCAGAGCGAGCCGGTTCAGCATGCTCATCTCGCTGCTGGTGAGCCGACCGAAGACGCACTGATCCTGATGGTAGTCAGCGAACAGGCGCGGATAACCGACAAGCATGATCGTGGCGTTGGGTGCGCGGGCCGCGATCGCCTCGATCAACTGACGTACCTGGTGATGCGAGCTGTCGATCCGTTGCTGCACCGTCGACTCGTAGCCCGGGGTGTCGCAGGACTCCATCGCGCAGTGTTCCATCGTGCGAGGGAATTCGGCGTCGTTGCCGCCGGCCGAGAGCAGCACCAGGGTGGTGTTACCGTCCAGCGCACCCGACTCGATCTGCGACATCTCCCGGAACTGCCCCTCGGCCCGTAGCCGGTACGCACCGAACGTGTCCGGCGGGCTCTGCCAGTGACCCGGCGTCGACGTACCCCTCATCTTCGCGGCAGTCGCTCCGGAGCAGCTGACGAACTGGAAGTCGACGTTCGGGTCGTGTGCCGCCACCCGATCCTTGATCGAACTGGACGATCCGGGAAGCCGGGTCAGCATCTGCCACGACCGGTTGGTCCGCCGGCAGGCGTTCCAGGACTCGTTGCCGTAGTTGTTGTCCGTCTCGCCGTAGTAGCCGCCGGCACCCTCGCCCGAACCGTACGAGTCGCCCATCGCCACCACGAAGTGCCGGGGCTTGGCGGCCAGCGGAACGAACGCCACCGCGTCCCAGGCCACGTCCTCCACGCCCTTGCCGTCCTCGGTGATGTTCGTCAACTCGACGTACTGCGCCGCCTGGTTGGAGAACTGGTAGGTGCCCAGCTTCACCCACCGGTGCTGCTCGGTCCGGGTCGGGATGTACCGGGTCTTCACCCCCTGCCCGGTGTTGATCGTGTACTTCGCCTGCTGGGTGTGTGCCCCGTGGTCCGGCACGTGCACCATCACCGTGGCCCAGCCGTTCAACCTGTTGGTCGTCGTCCAACGCCCGGTGACCTTGTGCGGGGAACTCTCGGACGCCTGACTGTGCGCGAACCAGAAATGGCCACCGAAGCCACCGCCGATCTGGTGGGTGTCCACCTTCCCGGGGTAGATGGTCGTCCCGTTCGGCCCTGGTCGTCCCTGGTAGGTGAAGGAGAACTTGCCGACCCGGGTGTGGTTGCGAGCACAGCCCTGCGGGCCGAGCGGGTTGGCGCTGTCGATGTCGTCGACGACGAGGGCGTTGTCCGGCAGGCCGGCCCGGCCGCACTGCGAGTCGTAGATGGCGGTCGCGTACGGGCGCGGCTCGACGCTTGTGTACCGCCGGGTCTCCAGCCCGCAGTTGATGGCACAGTCCGTCCAGGTAACCGGGCCGTTCCACCAGCACTTCAGGTCGTCCCGGGTGCACGGACCCGCCGGTTCGCCCGGGTGGCCGCCGGGCACCTGGGAGGTGGCCGGGTCGCAGGCGTTGCGCGCGGGTACGCAGAAGGTGAACCGGGTCGGCTGTGCCACGAACTTGTTGCGCTCCAGCGCGGTGGAGTACGTCGGTGAGTAGTTGCCCGTCGAGTAGTTGTAGCGGCGCAGCGAGGTGTAGGCGAAGCCCATCACCCGCTCCGGGTACGACCAGTGGTTGGGGTGCTTGGCGTTGTCGTACCCGATGTCGTCGTCGACCGGCGGATTGGCATCCGGCACGTCGAGCGGTGCGGTGAGGAACATCTGTCGATCCGGCGGGTAGTTCGGGTTGCTCGGATTGTTCGCCCAGCCCACACCCCAGGGCTGCGACCCGGCCTGTGGATAGAAGCCCGTGTTGTACGCCCAGATGGCGAACCACCAGTTCTCGATGTACTGCGGGTCGCCGTTGTTGGCGATCAGACCGGCGTCGCGGGTGGTGTTCCACTTGTCCTGAAGGATGCGCAGGCCGGCAGCGGCGTTCGTGGCGTAGTCCAACGCCACCGCCCGCTGCTTGGTGTAGTCCCACTGGACACCGGTGATCCACTGGTCGGTGTCGGACCGCTTCATGCCGGTGGTCACCTGACCGACGCCGTAGCCACAGTCGGTGTGACCCCAGTCGATCTTTGTGACGTCGGGGTTCGTCAGATTCAGCCCGTAGAACCCGAGACTGGTCAGGGGGTTACCGGCGAGCCCGTCCACGGCGTGCCAGCTGGCCTGGAGCAGGTTCGACTCCTGCGCCAGAATGCCGAGGAACACCTGGGCCGGCACGAAGCCACCGCCCGACAGTGGCAGCGAGGGAAACATCCCCTGCGGCGAATACGCCGGCAGCCCGTTGTTGGCCCAGTTGGCCGGGCGCTGGAAGGTCAACTGGCCGCGTACCGCGAGGTTGGCGGCCCACTCCATCTGCTCCCGGCTGGGCTGGTAGACCTGGATGTTCTCGTCGTTGCGGGGCACCGCGCAGGACCGGTCCGGATCCCACGGCACGGTCGCCGGGTCCGGATCGGCGGCCGAGGTCCGGGCGTCCGTGCCGCCGCCGGAACTGTCATCGGAGCCGCCGGCCGCAACTGTCCGCGCCCGGCCCTGCCGGTCCAGCGTCGGCGCCACGCTGAACGCCACATCCGACCCGTCGGCGAGTTGAGCCGAGATCGCCACCCGGTCCGGTCGGCCGTCACCAGCGCCGCCACCCTGCCTGGCCGCCTCGGTGCCGGTACGCACCCGCGTCACCACCAGGTCACCGCTCCGCGACACGGCACTGTCCGGCAGCGCGTCCACAGACCGCCACCGGGTCGGCAACGATCGGCCGGCGAGCCGGGCACCACTACGACCACCCACCACGAAGACCCGACCGTCCGCACCGGGCCGCAGCTTGACCGAGCCGAGCGGTGCCGAGGCAACCGTCGTCAGCTCGCCGCCCGCGTAGCGGACCAGGTCGGTGGTGTCGGCCCGAGCCACCTGGAATGCGACGTCGTCGGCCCCGTCGGGCAGCAGGCGGAAGGGGGTCCCCTCGGTGCGGGCCCGGGTGGTGAGCCGGCCCTGCCGGTCGATGCTGACCAGTTCGGCACCCTTGGCGGCGACGATCGTCTGCCCCACCGGGATGGCGGAGGTGACCTGGCCGGGTGTGACGACCTGACGACCACCGCCCGTGCGGCGGGTGTCCACCGTGGTGAGTACCGTCCGCGCGTCGGTGCCCGCCGCTGGGGTCGCCGGCAGTTCCAGCCGAGTCAGCACCACGCTCTCCCCGCTGCCGCAGCCCGGGTTGTGGTACGCGAGTGAGTAACGTTCGGGCAGCTTGGTGACCCGGCCCGTCGCCAGGTGCACCACGGCCGCGAACGCCCCCGCGTTGGACAGCGTCTCCCGGTTGGTGAACTGCCTGGGAGCGTAGACCGCCACCGCCGTGCGACCGGACCCGGTGAGGCACGCCTGACCCACCCACTGGTCCGTCGCCACGCCGGGCTCCGCCAGGGTCGTCACGGTCCGCCACTGGTAGGCCGTATCGGCATCCGCCACCAGAATGTGCAGGCCGGTCTCGTCAGCCGAGGTGGTCATCACGCGATCGGCCGAACGCCGCCAGGACTTCCCGAGCCGACGGTCCGGATCCAGTACCCGATCCGGTGCGAGCGGTGCCGCCTGCGGCGGGCGGGGCGGCCCGGGATCAGGATCTGGAGTGGACGGCGCGGCTGACGCCGCGGTGCCGGACGGCGCCAGCGGAACAAGGACCACCAACGCCAGCAACGAGACAAGGGCACGACGCACGACGACCTCCGTGAATCCGCACGCGGAGGCTCAGATTCACAGAGGTCATCATCAGCGGGTCATCGCCGCGCCACCGGCACGTCACGCCGACCCGCGCCACCCCACGACCCGCCGCTCGGCGGGTCCGTCACACGGCCCGACGACCCTCGAAGGCCCGGCCCAGGGTGATCTCGTCGGCGTACTCCAGGTCGCCGCCCACCGGCAACCCACTGGCCAACCGGGTCACCGCGATCCCCATCGGCTTCACCATCAACGCCAGATAGGTGGCGGTCGCCTCGCCCTCGGTGTTGGGGTCGGTGGCCAGGATCAGCTCCCGCACAGCGCCGCCGCCGAGACGGGTCATCAACTCGCGGATGCGCAGATTGTCCGGCCCGATGCCCTCCAGCGGATTGATCGCCCCGCCGAGCACGTGGTACCGGCCGCGGAACTCACCGGTCCGCTCGATCGCCACCACGTCCTTCGGTTCCTCGACCACGCAGATCACCTCGTCGGTGCGGCGCGGGTCGCGGCAGATCCGGCACGTGTCGGACTCGGCCACGTTGTAGCAACTGGTGCAGAACCGCACCAGCTCCTTGACCTTGCGCAGCGCGCCGGCCAGCCGGTTGACGTCGGCCGGGTCGGCGGACAGCACGTGAAAGGCGATCCGCTGGGCACTCTTGGGCCCCACGCCGGGCAGCCGGCCCAGCTCGTCGATCAGATCCTGGATGGCGCCCTCGTACATCTGTGGGCTCAGAACCCGGGCAGGCCGAGGCCGCCCATCCCGCCCGCGACCGGGCCCATCTTCTGCTCGGTCAACTCGCGGGCCGCCTCGGTGGCGTTGTGCAGTGCGGCGACGACGAGATCCTCCAGCGTCTCCACGTCGTCCGGGTCGACGGCCTTCGGGTCGATCTTGATGCTCTTGATCTCGCCGGAGCCGGCGACGACAGCGGTCACCAGGCCGCCACCGGCGGTGCCGGTCACCTCGGCCTCGGCCAGCTCAGCCTGCGCCTTGGCGATCTGCTGCTGCATCTTCTGCGCCTGCTTCAGCATCTGCTGCATGTTCGGCTGTCCACCAGGCCGCACGATGACTCCCTCGACTCGCCTTTTCTGCCGCCGCCCACCCTAACGCCACCCACCGACCTACCCCGCGCGCCGCACCCCGGTCACCTTTCTTCCCGCCGATCTTGCACTTCTGGTCGCCCTTATGCCGGCTTCGGCAGCATTCGCGGAGACGAGAACTGCAAGATCGACGCTGAGGGGTGGGGTGGGGTGGGGTGGGTTAGTCGCTGATTTTTTCGACGGTGCCGAAGGCGTCGCGGAGCAGGCGTACGGCCTGTTCCTCGCTCGACTCGCGGGCGGTCTTCTCGTCGACGATCTCGTCGAGTGGCTCGTCACCCGGATCGAAGCCCTCGTAGGCGGGAGTGGCGGGCGGTTGAGCAACGCCGGGACGTCCCGCGCCACCGCGCAACGGGCCGTCGAAATCCGGGTCGTACGGCGGTTCGCCGGCGAACTCCGCGTCCGCGGTCTGCCGGACCCCCTTGGCGGTACGCGTCCCCCGCCCGGCCGCGGCCGCCCGAGCCGCCGCGATCGCGCTGCTCACCGGGGCACCACCGGAGCTGCCACTGCCGTTGGGCGCTCCCGCCTGGCGCGGTGCGGCACCGGGCCCATGGCCGCCCGACCCACCGTTCGCCCGAGCCCCACCCGACCCGGCGGTCGTAGCCGCTCCAGCCGATCCGACGAACGTCCGCGCCCCGTCCGGCCCACCGGCGTGCGTCCCCGCGCCGTCCGGGCCGGCGACCGGTGAGCCGTCACCCGCGCCACGGCTCGACGGGACGCCCGGCGCAACCGGGTCCGCCGAGGTGTGCGAGCCAGCCGCCGGAGGGTCGCCCGACGGGTCCGCCGCCGCGTCGACCGACCCGCCGCCGGGACGGGCCGCCTCCGGCCAGTCGTCGGCAGCGGACGGGGCGCTGCCACCTGGGCGGGCCGGCTCGGGCCAGTCGTCGTCGCTGTCCTCAGCCGTGGTGGCAGCCGGAGTATCCGACCGACGGGCGCCAGCGGCACCGCCGGAGCGGCCTGATCGGCCCGCCCTGCGGGCACCTGCGGACTGGCGTCGACCGGGGCCGGGCCGGGAGCGGACGGGCTGCGGTGCGGACCAGGCGACGCCCCGCCCCGTTCACCGGCCACCTCGCAGCGGATCTGCCAGCGCCCGCCCAACTCCTCGTAGAGCGCGTCGGTGAGCACCTGCGCGTGGTCGGACATCATCCGGGCCAGCACCGCCGACTTCACAGTCAGCACGAGGGTGTCCCCGTCGAGGTCACGGACGACCGCGTCGCGCATCAGCGCGGCGATCCGCTTGTTGCTCCGGTTGACCTTGCCGACCACCTCCGGCCAGACCCGGCGCACCGCGACCGCGTCCAGTGCGCCGGGAGCCGCCGCACCGGGACGAGGGGTTCCGGGGTCGCCGGGTCGGGCATGACGGCCGACGCCGGCACGGGTCGCCGGGCGTGGCCGCGTCGGTCGGCACACCGTCCTGGGTGCCGCCCGGTCGCGCCGGACGGCCGTCACCGGGTCCGCCGGCCGGACCGGCAGCGGTCCCGTTCATGCCGGCGCGGTGACCGTCGGCTCCGCCAAAGGCTGCGGTACCGCCCGCACCAGGACCGGCCGTCGAGGTCACTCCGTCACGACCGGCTGCCGGGTTCGCGCCGCCAGGACCGGCTGCCGGGTTCGCGCCGCCAGGACCGGCGTTCCGAGTCGTGCCGCCGAAGCCAGCCGACGACGACCCGTCGCCATGACCGGCCGACGCCAGGTCGCCCCGAGACGAGTGGGGTGACCGCCGCCGCTGTCGGCCGCCAGGACGCGCTGTCGCGGCCGGTAGCCGAGGCGGCGCCCGCACCGGATGCTGGCGAGGTGGCGGTAGCCGGCGCGGCAGCGCCGGTCCCGGCCCGGTTCGCGGCGGCAGCCGCGGGCGCGGCGGGAGGCTGGGTGCGTACCGCCGGGGGGTTGGTGGCGGGCGGCGGCGCGTCGGTGCCGGCGAGGGTGAGCCGGCGCTCCATCCGTTCGAGGCGTTGGAGCAGGCCGCCGGTGGAGTCGTCGACACCCGGCAGCAGCATCCGGGCGCAGATCAGTTCGAGCAGCAGCCGGGGCGCGGTGGTGCCGCGCATCTCCACCAGGCCGTCGTGCACGATGTCGGCGCAGCGGGACAGGATGCCCGGGCCGAGCTGCTGCGCCTGGGCGGCCATCCGCTCGATCTGGTCGTCCGGCCCGTCGATGAGGCCCTTGGCCACCGCGTCGGGAACCTGCTGGAGCACGATCAGGTCGCGCAGCCGTTCCAGCAGGTCGGCGGCGAACCGGCGAGGGTCGTGCCCGGCCTCGGCGACCCGGTCGACGGTGGCGTACGCGGCGGCACCGTCCCCGGCGGCGAGGGCGTCGCACATCTCGTCGATGAGCGCCGCGTCGGTCACCCCGAGCAGCGCGGCGGCCCGGGCGTAGCTCACCCCGTCGGGACCGGCACCGGCGATGAGCTGGTCGAGTACGGAGAGGCTGTCCCGGGCGCTGCCGCCACCGGCGCGCACCACGAGCGGGAACACCGCCGGCTCGACCTGCACCCCCTCGGCCTCGCAGAGCTGCTCAAGATAGGGCCGGAGCACCTTCGGCGGGATCAGCCGGAACGGGTAGTGGTGGGTCCGCGACTTGATGGTACCGAGGACCTTCTCCGGCTCGGTGGTGGCGAAGATGAACTTGACGTACTCCGGCGGCTCCTCGACCAGCTTCAGCAACGCGTTGAAGCCGGCCGACGAGACCATGTGCGCCTCGTCGATCACATAGATCTTGAAACGGCTGTTGGCCGGCGCGAAGAACGCCTTCTCCCGCAGCTCACGGGCGTCGTCCACACCACCGTGGCTGGCCGCGTCGATCTCGATGACGTCGATCGAGCCAGCCCCGTCGCCGGCCAGCGAGCGACAGGAGTCGCAGGTGCCGCAGGGCTCCGGGGTGGGCCCGTGCTCGCAGTTGAGCGAGCGGGCCAGGATGCGGGCGCTCGAGGTCTTTCCGCAGCCGCGCGGGCCGGAGAAGAGGTACGCGTGGTTGAGCCGCCCGCTACGCAGCGCCTGCGACAGCGGCTCGGTGACGTGCTCCTGCCCGATGACCTCGGCGAAGGTACGCGGCCGGTACTTGCGGTAGAGCGCCAGTGCCACGGCGTCCCGCCTCCTCTCGACCGAGCCATTCTGCGCCGACCTCGCCCGCCTGACCACCCACCCCGCCGAGTCGCCCCGGGTGGCCCGCCCGGCTTCCGGCAGGCCGCGCCCCTGAATGATCCACTCGACGTGCCGGCCGCCGGCTGACCCACTGGACGCGCGGGCCGCAGGTGATCCACTCCGGTTGCGGCATCTTGCGGCCTCCAGCGGCCGGGAAACCCCAGGATGCCGCAACTGGAGAACGCCAGCGAGCGCCGGAGAGCGCCGGAGACAGAAAGGCCCCCCGTGCACCCGGCAGAGCTCGCTTATCCTTGCTGCCTTCCGGCCCTGGGGAGGTTCACGAGATACCGCCGCACGGGAGGTGCCCCCAGCCTACCCGACCGGCCACGGATCCTCAGGGGGTGGTGGGGTGGGAAGCTCGGCGCGGACCTGTATCCTGGCTCGCGGAGGATTCGCCTAGAGGCCTAGGGCGCACGCTTGGAAAGCGTGTTGGGTTAACACCCTCACGAGTTCGAATCTCGTATCCTCCGCTCACCTGAGCAGGTAGATGTAAGGCCCCGACCGATTCCAGGTCGGGGCCTTTCTCGTGGTCGGCACCCGGGCGAGCACCGCCAGGAATCCTGGCTGACGCCAACCCGCCGCGCACCCACCGCCGCGAACTCCGCCGCCAGGTCCCCTGTCGACTTCTTGATCATGGCTGATCGGTGTGGCACGATGCGGCCACCACGTCGCAGACGCGGTCCTGAGCCATGGGGGACCTCTTGACGCCCTTCCGTCATGTCGGATTGATCCTGACAGGAGCCATCGCGGGTGGCCTGCTGCTGGCGCCGCCGGCCCATGCCGAACCGAGTTACCACGACACCAAGATCCTGAGCACCACCATCAACAACGGCAGACCGATCGTCATGGGCACCAGCGGACTGGTCGAGGTGCCGGTGCGGACGGAGATCTACGACGACTCCGGTGGAGTCGTACGGATCAGCGCGAGGCTGCGTACCATCGGCGGCGGCTACTTCTTCGTCTTCCTGGAGGGCACGCCCGGCTACGAGATGAACTGCGTGACAGCCACCGCCACCACGCAGATCTGCACCGGAACCGCGATGGTTCGTCAGTACCACGTGGACAACGCGTCGGCGGGCCGTCCCGTCCACCTGTCGATTCACGGCTACGCGCTCGACGGTGGGCGTTACGACAACCTGATAAGTGCGGCGGCGGACAGTGTTCCACTGCTGAAGCAGACCTGGCTGGCAACGGCGAATGCGACGCCGGAGCCGGTCCGCAAGAACGGCACCCTGACCGTCTCAGGGCAGCTCACCCAGCCCAACTGGAACCACCTCACGGCCGACGGCAGCACCTACGTGGTGGTCGGCTATCCGAGCCAGCCGGTCCAGCTCCAGTTCAAGAAGGCCGGTGCCACCTCGTACAGCACCGTCAAGACCGTCACCGCCGGTTCCGACGGCACGCTGAAGACGACAGTCAAGGCCACCACCTCGGGTACGTGGCGATGGTCGTTCGCCGGCAGCAGCACTTCCGTCGGCTCAACCTCGGGCGCGGACAGCGTGACCCTCTACAAGGTTTCCAAGCTGACCGTGAACGCCGCTCCGGAGCCGGTGGTCAAGGGCGGCAAGCTCACCGTCACCGGTCGGCTGACCCGGGCCACCACCGACGCCGCCAGCACCTTCGCCGGGTACGCGAAGCAGCCGGTAAAGCTCCAGTTCCGCAAGTCCGGCAGCAGCACGTACACGACTGTCAAGACCGTCTACACCGACGCCAAGGGCTACCTGAAGACGACCACCACCAGCAAGGCCGCCGGCTACTGGCGCTTCTCATACGCGGGGAACGCCACGGTCGCGTCCGTCTCGGCCGCAGGTGATCACGTGGCCCTTAAGAAGTAGCACGTCGCGGAACCCCTGCCCGTTGGGGGAATCCCGTGGCTGTCACGCCCTCCGGCACCGGTGCCGGAGGGTGTCTTCTTGGTGTCGCCAGCCTGGACCGCCCCGTCCCCGACTCGCCGCACCGGCACACCGCCGCGAGACCGCACCACAGCTAGGCCGCACCGCCGCCAGGCCGCACCGAACCGCTTCGGCCATTCATGATCGGTAGACGGTATATATCGTCAGCCGTACTATCTTCCTCATGCAGGAGCCCACATTTCTGATCCTCACCGCGCTGGCGGCGCAGCCGCTACACGGTTACGGGGTCATCCGGGCGGTCGACGAGCTGTCGGCGGGCGAGGTCAAGTTGCGGCCGGGCACCCTCTACGGTGCGCTGGACCGGCTGACCGAGCAGGGCCTGGTCACCGTCGACCGGGAGGAGGCGGTCGAAGGCCGACTGCGCCGCTACTACCGGCTCAGCGACGCCGGAGCCGCCGCGTTGCAGGCACAGGTCGAGCGGCTGCGCCGGCACGCCGCTGCGGCCGAGGTCCAGTTGGGCAGACGCCTGGGCGGTGCGCTGAGCTTCGGCCGGATGAGCGCCCCGACCGCAGGCGAGGTGACCGGATGACCGCCGCCTGGCCGGCACCGGACCCCAACGCTGCCTGGCCGGCATCCGACCCCAGCGCAGCACGGCCGGCCAACGACGGGAACTCCGCCGCCAGGCCGGCCCACGACTCCAGCACCCCGAGCCCGAGCACCGCCGCATGGCCGACCGCCGACAACCGCCTGGAGCGTGGGTACCGCACGCTGCTGCTCGCCTACCCGCGTCGGCACCGGCGGCGGCACGGCACCGAGGTGGTAACCACGCTGCTGGAGATGGCGGAGCCGGGCCAGCGCCGACCCCGGGTCGCCGAGGCCCTGCACCTAATCGGCAGCGGCCTGCGACTGCGGTTCCGGCTGCCGGCCGGTCGGCCGTTCATGGCGATCGCGGCGGTGCTCACCGCGTTGACGATTGGCGGCTTCGGTGCCGCCGCCGGCTCGTGGCTGGGTGCCCAGACCTTCGCCGACCTGCCCGACGAGGCAGGCATGGCCAGACTCACCAAGCAGGCCGGCGGAGACGACACCATTCACCTCCTTTACTCGTCGTCATCGTGGACCGCCGACACGGCCCATTCGTCCAGTCAGGCCGACGGCACCTGGGATGCCGACCAAGTCCGGGAGCGGTTCGCCGCCGATGGCTGGTCGGTCTCCGGCTTCACCCCGATCACCGGCATGTCGGGCACCGTCGACGACAGTGGCTCGCCCATCGAGGTTCCGCTGCACGGCAAGCGTTTCACCGCCGAGTCCGGCGGCCTGATCGTCAACGTGACGGGCTGGAACCCGGCGGAGAACAGCGCCGTCGACCTTCCCAGTCACGTCTCGTTCTACGCGATGCCGAAGCAGACCACAGCGTTCCTGCCGCTTGTCGTCGTCGGCACCGCCGCCGGGCTGCTCACCGGCTGGCTGGTCGCGGCGGCCGTCGCGTACCGGATGGCGGCAGCGCCGCCCGGACGACGCCGCACCGCCGCCGCGCTCTGGGGCGCGACCCTGACGGCGCTGGCCCTGCCGGCTGTCGCGCTCTACGGCAACGTCATGCGGGTGTTTCGGGACGGCAGCGTCGAAGGCGGCCCGCCGCTGACCGTGCACAGTGCCTTCACGCCCGGCGAGTACTACCCGTTCGGCCCGCAGTGGCTCGTGCTCGCGCTCACCGTCGCCGGGCTCGTGGTCGCCGTCGCGGCGACCGTCACCGCCCGTCCGGGCGAGCAACCACCACAGCCCGGCGTCGTACCGGGCTGACGCGCGACAACGGGGGCAGGGGCCGTTCCGACCGGGAGCGGCCCCTGGTCATGCGCCGGCCCCGTCCCGGTCCGGCTCCCGCGACGGTACGCGGACAGCCTCCTGACCTCGCACACGCGCCCAGGACACGAAGCGGTCGAACAGCCCGACCGCCGACGAGGTGTCACCGAGCTGCGCGTCCGCTTGGGCGTACAGGGTCGCGAGGTGAACCAGCAGCGCGACCCGATCGCCCCGGTACTGGCGGAGGAGCCGGAGTTTCGCCGCGCCGCACGGCCACCGGGCACCGCAGTTCCGGCAACGCCAGGTCGGGCGGGACGGCACGTGTTCCGGGCGACGACGCCTCATCGGCGCACCGCCCCGGACGGTTGGCCCACGTCAAACGGTTGGCCCACCTCGGAGGGCTGACCCAGCTCGGACGATTGGCCCAGCTCGGACGATTGGCCCAGCTCGGACGATTGGCCCGGCCCGGAAGATTGGCCCACCTCGGTCGGTCGGCCCGGCCCGGCGCGCAGGTGCGAAGCACGGTCGCCGCTCCGGATCAGGCCGGCCGGCATCAGGAACAGCTCGCGGCGCTCCACCGCGTCGCCCCTGGCGTCGAGTTGGTAGCACTCGATCCAGGTCCAGCCGTCATAGGTGGTCCGGTCGGTGCGGTGCCGGATGACCCGGACCGTGATCGGACGGACGAACTGCGGGGATGCCGTGCGGGTCAGTAGGAGTAGCTCCCCCGGCGTGATCGACCCGACGCACTCACCCGGCGCGGGACGGCGGCACCGATGCTGCACTGCTCACCTCGCTCCGTCCGGCGGTCGAACTGCCTGCACAGGTCATCCGGCGCGCGTCTCGGGAGCAGGCTGAGTCGTCTGCGCTCTCAGCTCGACAGGCGGCGCAGGTGCAGGTACCCCCCGCGCCGGCTCGGCGACGCCGCGAGACCGCACCGGCCCACGCCGCGAGGTCCGTGCCCGCCCCACCCCGACGCCACCGCCGAGCGGTGCTGGATGGGGGCCGCCGTGGTTGCTCGCCCGGCGGCGGCCCCCCGATGGCACGACCGCCGGGTCAAGGGGGATGAACCTCCACCGGCCGCGCCATCGACACCCTCAACTTGCCGCACGTGACGAGACAACTACATGGCGTGTGGGTATGGTCGGCGGATATTCGAGACGTCCGATGGGAGGCGGCCATGAACGACGCGCTGCGGGTGGCGCTGCGGGACACCGGGCACACGATCGAGTCGCTCGCGGAACGCGTCGGCGTCGACCCGAAGACGGTCAGCCGGTGGTTGCTCGAAGATCGGATCCCGCATGCCCGGCACCGGCTCACGGCGGCAGATGCGCTCCAAAAGAATGTCTCGGACATTTGGCCGGACATTTCGAGACGTCGGGCGCTGGTCTGGTTCCGCCCCTGGCAGGAGATCGAGCGCGAAGCGACCACGCTGCGATCCTTCGAGTCCATGGTCGTGCCAGGCCTGCTCCAGACCGAGGCGTACGCCCGCGCGGTGCTCGCCGGCGGCGGCCTGATCCCGCGCAGCGAGGTGGCACGGCTTGTCGACCACCGGATGTCCCGCCAGTTGATCCTGCACCGCGAGGAGCCGCCGTTGCTCACCGCCGTACTTGACGAGGCGGTGCTGCGCCGGCCGGTCGGCGGCCCGGCCGTCATGCGCGAGCAACTGCTGGCACTCGCCGAGGCGTCCACCCGGCCGCATATCCGGGTGCATGTGGTGCCGTCCACAGTGGGCGAATACGCTGGAGTGAATGGCCCGTTCGTGCTGGCGACCGCGCCCGATCACCGCATCGCCGGCTACCTGGACAACCAGTTGCAGGGGCAGGTGGTCAGCGAGCAGGCCGAGATCGCGGCGATACTTGCCGCGTGGGAGAACGTGCGCGGCGAGACACTGTCGCACTGGCAGTCGGTCGACCTGATCAGGGAGGTGGCGGAGTCATGGCAGTGAACGACACCCCGGAGCTGTCCGGCGCCCGGTGGCACACGAGCAGCCGCAGCAGCGGCAACGGCGGCAACTGCGTCGAGGTCGCCAGGAACCTGCCCGACGTGGTCGGCGTGCGCGACTCGAAGGACCCGGCCGGCCCGGCGCTGGTGTTCAGCCCGGCCGCCTGGCGTGCCTTCGTCGCCAGCGTCGACGAGACCTGACCACCGTCGTACACATGTTCTATCCACAGGTTGTGGACGCCGGGTGAGTTACCAGCTCAGCGCGGTCGTCGCGGACGCCGAGCTGCTGCGCGAGGAGACCCGCGAGCTGGATCATGCCGTGCTCGGTGAGCTGCGGCAGGACTTCGCGTTGCTGCCGGTCACGCCGCAGCTCGTGCTGGAGCTGACCGGCGACCCGCCGGACTACCTCACCGACGAGCCCGGCCCGGAGCAACCGTTCGAGCTGGTCCTCTCCCCCGCGCTGACCGAGGTCCTGGCCCGCTGGTCGGTGCGCGGCCCGCTGGCGTACGTCGAGGCGGAGTTCGCCGGTGGGACCGGGCACCAGGCCGCGGCGGTCTGGCTGGGCGGCGCCCTCGCCTGGGGGCCACGCTTCGACGCGGCGCTCGACGGGCCACGCCCGGCGTGGCCGATCAACGCGGCGCTTGTCGAGCTGGGCGTGGAGCCGGGCCGGTGGATCGACCCCTTCGCCGAGCTGGGGTTACACGTCGAGCGGAGCACCGAGGGGTGGCTCGCGCACGGGCGGCGAGGGCTCAGCGCCGACTATTGGGACGAATTGGCCGACGAATGGGAGTCTCGGCAATAACCTCAGCGCCCCCGTCACGTTGGGGACTGGGGGATTCTGATGAAATTGCGACAATTCGGCTTCATCGCCGCACTGCTTCTGGCTGCCTCGGCATCGGGTAGCGGAGTCATGCCACCGGACAGCATCGCCGTCCGCGAGCCCGTCGCATCGGTGAGCGTCGTCGATCTCGACGGAGTGGCCGATGTGGACTTCGGTGACTCGGAGAGCGAGCTGACCCGGCGCGGCATACTGCGTACCGACGTCGACGCCTGCGGCCCGACGCTAACCGGGTACGACGAGTTCAGCCCGATCTTCATCGAGGATCGGCTGGTGCTGCTCTGGGCCGGCGACCCGGTCCACACCCCGGAGGGCATCGCGGCCGGCTCACCCGTCGCCGAGGTCCGGGCGAGCTATCCGACCGTACGCGAACTGCTCGCTCCACAGGGGACGTACCGCTTCGACGGCCTGCTCGCCCGCGACGGCGACCGCGCGTACCTGTTCCTGCACGACGGCCATACGGTGCGAAAGATCATCGCCGGCTACGCCAACTGGGCGCACCGTCTCTTCGTCGAGGGCCACGCCCCCTGCTGACGAGATCTTGGTACGAACCTGCCCTCCGAGGGGCGCGTCCGTACCAAGATCTCGTCGCGGGTGCTCAGTAGTAGAGGCCACCGGACTGAGGGGTGGCGAGGCGACGGCCGTACCACTTGGGCCAGACGAAGTCGGTACGCATGCTCAGGCCGCTCCATGAGGTGGACTGCGGCACGAGACCGCCGGAGCCGCCGTGGAACAGGGCGACCGACCCGGACCCGAACCCGGCCGAGTCACCGGACACCTCCTCGCCGGGCGAGGTAACCACCGCGTCCAGCGGGCCGCTGCCGTTCAGGTTGAGGATCGCCACCGCGCCACCGAACCGGTCGGCCCGCTCTGCACCGCCCGGCACGACCGCGTGGTCCTGGTCGAAGCCCTGTGCGCCGGTGCCGGTCAACCCGGAGGCCGACCCCTTCAACAGCGCGACGGTGCCCGCCTCGGCCTTCGTGCCGATCGCCTCACCCGGAGCACCCACCAGCACGTCCGCCCGACCATCCCCGGTCACGTCGCCCACCGCGAGCGTCGCGCCGAACAGGTCACCGGCCTCCGCCGAGCCCGGCACCCCGGCCGTACGCTGCGAGAAGAGCTTCACCGAACCGCCGGACAGTCCGGTCGAGTTGCCGGGGAAGACCGCGACCATGCCCTCGTTGCCGTTCGGGTTCTGCGTGAACGGCGCTCCGGCGATCACCTCGCCCGACCCGTCGCCGTTGACGTCGCCAACCGCGAGCGCCATGCCCAGATCCCACACGTAGCTGTCACTTCGGCCGGTCGCCGCGCGTAGCGCCGCCCCGGTGACCGAGGTGGCCCCGCTGAGCTTCACCCCGCTCGCCGAACCCCACATCAGCGTGAGCATGCCGCTGCCTGTCGGGGAGCTGCTCTGGTTCTCCTGCGGCGCCCCGATCACCAGGTCGGCGTAGCTGTTGCTGTTGACCTTCCCGATCGCCAGGGTCCATCCGAAGTGGTCACCACGTTCGGCCGAGCCGGGCACCGCCGCCTGGTCCTGGTGCAACTGCTGCGCACCGGTCCCGCTCAGGCCACCGACGCCGCCGTACAGCACGGTGACCGCGCCGGCCTCCTTGATGCTGCCGATCGCCTCGCCGTACGCCCCGATCGCCAGGTCGTCCCGGCCGTCGCCGTTGAGGTCACCGGCGGCCAGCGCCGAGCCGAACCAGTCCTCCTGCTCCGAGTCACCCGGCACGCCTGGCGAACTCTGGCTGAAATGCTTCGCCGAGCCGATAGCCAGGCCGGTGCTGCTGCCCGGAACCACCCACACTCCGCCCGCGTGCACCTTCGCGGTGGGGTCGTACTCGGCCAGGTCACCCATCGCCAGGTCGTCGTAGCCGTCCCCGTTGAAGTCCCCGGCGGCGAGAACATCGCCGAAGCGCAACTCGCCGCCGCCCGCCGAGATCAAGCTCGTGTAGTAGTCGACGTGCGGTGCCGACGAGTAACGCACCACGACCAGGCCGGCCGGTGACTCGGGCCGGGTGTACTCGTACGGGTCGGCGGAGGCCGCGATGTCGTCGACGCCGTCACCGTCGAAGTCGGACCGGGTCTGCCCACTACCCGTGACCGGGGTGACCGCCTTCGCCACCCGGTGCACCTGAAGGGTGACCCCCTCCCGGGTCACCGACAAAACCTCGGCCGCCGCCGCCCCGGCCGGCACACCCACCGCCAGGCTGGCCGCCACCGCCAGCACCGACACCCCGGCAATTCTCCGCCGCATGGAAAGACCCCGTTCTGCTGTACGTGCTGCTCGTCTGTGATCTGGGGGCGGGTGCGCTCAGTAGAGATAGCCGCCGCTCTGCGGGCCGGCGATCCGCATTCCGTACCGTCGCGGCCAGAGCCGATCGGTACGCAGCGACAGCCCGCTCCACGAACCGGCCTGGGCGACCAACCCGGTCGATGAACCGTGGAACCGCGAGATGGTGCCCGACGGGTATCCGCCCACGTCGCCCGCAACCTCCTCCCCACTCGACGCGACGATCGCGTCCAGCGGGCCGGTGCCGTTGAGGTTGAGGATCGCCACCGAGCTACCGAACACGTCGCCGCGCTCCGCACCACCGGGGACGACCGAATGGTCCTGGTCGAAACCCTGGGCACCGGTGCCGGTCAGCCCGGACGCGGAGCCCTTCAGCAATGCGAAGGTGCCCGCCCCGGCCTTCGTGCCGATCGCCTCGCCCGGCGCACCCACCAGCACGTCCGCCCGGCCGTCGCCGGTCACGTCACCAACCGCGAGCGTCCCGCCGAAGTTGTCCTCCTGCTCCGGTGATCCTGGCACTCCCGCCGTACGCTGGCTGATGATCTTCGCGGCGTCGCGGGACAGGCCACCGCTGCGGCCGGTGAAGACGGCGATGAGGCCCGCATTGATGGCCGGCGTCTGAGCGCCGGGCGCACCTGCGACCACCTCGCCGAGTCCGTCGCCGTCGACGTCACCGATCGCGAGCGTCTCACCGAGATACCAGGCGACGGTGTTCTCGTCGCCCGTCTTCGGGTAGACCGCCGCCCCGGTGACGGAGGTGGCCCCGCTGAGCTTCACCCCGCTGGCCGACCCCCACATCAGGGTCACCATGCCGGTGCCTTCCCAGGACTGGCCGTCGTTCTCCTGCGGCGCACCGATGACCAGGTCGGCGTACCTGTCGTTGTTGACCCTCCCGATGGCGAGGGTCCGGCCGAAGTGGTCTTCGCGTTCGGCGGAACCCGGAACCGCCGCCTGGTCCTGGTGCAGCTGCTGGGCACCGACGGTGGTCACGCCACCAACGCTGCCGTAGAGGACGGTGACCGCGCCCGCGTCCTCGACGCTGCCGATCGCCTCCCGGAACGCGCCGACCGCCAGGTCGTCGCGGCCGTCACCGTTGATGTCACCGGCCGCGAGCGCCGACCCGAACGAGTCGAGCTCCTCGGCGCCACCCGGGACCCCAGCGGAACTCTGGTTGACGTGCTGCACCGAGTCGACCACCAGGCCGGTGCGGCTGCCCGGGATGACCCAGACCCCGCCGGCCCGGGTCTTGTTGCCGGGGTCCACCTCGTCCATGTCGCCGATCGCCAGGTCGTCGTAGCCGTCGCCGTTGAAGTCGCCGGCCACCAACGCCAGACCGAAACAGTGACAGCCACCGTCGGGCGGCAGCACCCCGGCGAAATAGTCGACCTGCGGCGCGGACGAGTAGCGCACCACCACCACGCCAGTCGGATAGTGCGGCAGGTTGAAGTCGCCCGGGTCACCCGTGACGGCGATGTCGTCGACACCGTCACCGTCGAAGTCCGAACGGGTGGCACCCGTCCCCGTCACCGCGGTGGTGGTCTTCGCCACCCGGTGGTACTGAAGGGTGACGCCTTCCCGATCAAGGGTCCGGAACTCGTCCGCCGCCTGCGCTGGGGCGCTCACCACCAAGCCGGCCGCCACCGCCAGCGCCGACACTCCGGCCACTCTCCGCCGCATCGCCAACCTCACCATCTGGGGCCGCACCGGCTACCGATGCACCAGGTCCCGGCCGTACCACTCAACGGAAATGCGGTCGGTGTTCAGCGACCTCCCGCTCCACGACGTCGACTGCGGGACGAGCCCGCCGGAAGCTCCGTGGAACCGCGACAATGTCCCGGAGGCATCCCCTGCCACTTCCTCGTCGGGCGATCCCACCACGGCGTCCAGCGGGCCGGTGCCGTTGAGGTTCAGGATCGCCACCGAGGCGCCGAACCGGTCGCCGCTTTCCGCCGCCCCCGGAACCACCGAGTGGTTCTGGTCGAAGCCCTGGGCGCCGCTGGCGGTCAACCCCGACGCGCTTCCCTTGAGCAGCGCGATCGTGCCCGCCTCGGCCCTCGTACCGATCGCCTCGCCCGGCGCACCGATCAGCACGTCGGCCCGGCCGTCGCCGGTCACGTCACCCACCGCGAGCGCTTCGCCGAACCGGTCCTCGTCCTCCTGCGTGCCCGGCACGCCCGGCGTGGCCTGCGTGAACACCTTCACGGCGCTGCCGGAGAGACCACCGGTGCGGCGGCCGGTGAAGACCGCGACCAGACCGGCGTTGATGTTCGGCTCCGGGCCCTGGGCACTCGGCGCTCCGGCGACAACCTCACCCAGCCCGTCTCCGTTGACATCACCGACCGCGAGCGACCTGCCCAGATACCAGGCAACGGTGAACCGATGGCCGGTCGCGTGGTGGATCGCGGCGCCGGTGACCGAGGTGGCGCCGCTGAGCTTCACCCCGCTTGCCGATCCCCACATCAGGGTGACCATCCCGCTTCCGGCCGCGCCCGAACCGTCGTTCTCGTTGGGCGCGCCGACGACCAGGTCGGCGTACCTGTTGTTGTTGACCTTCCCGATCGCCAGAGACCGCCCGAAGAGGTCCCGACGTTCCGCCGTGCCGGGCACCGCGGACTGGTTCTGATGCAGTTGCTGCACGCCGCTGGCGGTCAGGCCGTCGACCCCGCCGTAGAGGACAGTGACCGCACCCGCCTCCTCCACACTCCCGATCGACTCTCCGGGGGCACCGACGGCCAGATCGTCCCGCCCGTCACCGTTGATGTCGCCCGTGGCCAGGGACAAGCCGAACCTGTCGTGGGCCTCCGAATCGCCGGGCACACCCGGCGACCCCTGGGTGAATCGCCGGGTCGAGTCGACCACCAGGCCGGTACGGCTGCCCGGGATGATCCAGACGGCGCCACCGGGGGCCTTGTTGCTCAGGTCGACCTCTAGTTCGGCGCCGATCGCCAGATCGTCGAACCCGTCACCATTGAAGTCACCGGCCGCCAGATCGCTGCCGAAAGCAGCTGGAAGGTTGATGGTCCATGTGCCGTTCAGGTAGTCGACCTGCGGCGCGGACGAATACCGCACCACGACCCCACCGGTCGCGTAGTAGGGGATCGCGTCGGTACCGCCGATTTCGGCAGCTACCGCGATGTCGTCGACACCGTCCCCGTCGAAGTCGGATCGGGTGGCACCCGTCCCCTGCACCGGGGTGGCCGCCTTCGCTACCCGCAGGTGCTGCATGACGACACCGTCCCGGGTGATGTTCCGGACCTCGCTCGCCGCCTGTGCCGGTGCACTCACCGCCAGCCCGGCCAACACCGTCAGAACACTCATCCCGGCAAGTTTGCGCCGCATCGAAAATCCTCACATCCCCGTAGTCGCTCCCACATCCTAGGGATACGTAGATCAAAAACCATGTCCGGTCGGCCATACCTGACAACCTCCACGGCCGGAGTTGCTGGCCGGCGTATCTCTTACCTGTCGCAGTGGCGACGACCGGCTCGGAGCGCCGCCGCCGAGGTCCACGATCTACCGCCGACAGTTGCCCGGACCATCGGCTTCTGAGGTGCTCGGACCGACGAGCAGTTGCTGAAGTTCCGGCACGTGTGGGTCGTGATGCACGATCCGAACGGCAAGCGGGCGGCGGCGGCGATGCTGGGTCTTCGGGGCATGGCGTTCTAAGGAGGGTTGATGTCGCTGGACGGGTGGCTGGCATGCATCGAGTGCCGGATGTGCCTCGCTCTGGGCAAGCCGATCCGGCCCGATGGCGACGAAATCCGCTACTTCCAGGTGGGATACGTGGCGAACTCCGCCCAGCCGGACCTGACACGAGCGCTCTGGAAATTCCTGGCCGACCACGCCGGCCACCCGCTCCGGGTGCTCGTCACGGGCCAGCCTGGCTACGACGACCTTGAACACTTCATCGAAATCGGCGGTGACGCCGCGCCGGGCATCCCGTTCGAGGAGTACCTGCGGGATTTCCCGGGCTGACCACGACCGGGCAGCAGACCGCCTCCTGAGCACCGGCTGAGACCGAGTGCGCAGCGCCCGGCCGGTCCTGACGGACCGTGCCGGGCGTTTCGCCTGTTCACGAGCGGTGGCGGAGGGATTTGAACCCTCGGAGGGCGTAAACCCTCACACGCTTTCGAGGCGTGCTCCTTAGGCCGCTCGGACACGCCACCGCCGACGAGGGTACAGGACCACAGGTTCCGACGCCGAACCGGTCCCGGCCAGCCCGGCCTGGCAGGATCAACGCCATGAGTACGCACATCGGCGCGAAGCCGGGCGAGATCGCCGAGCGGGTCCTGATGCCGGGAGACCCCCTGCGGGCCAAGTGGATCGCGGAGACCTACCTTGAGGGCGCGAACTGCTACTCGACGGTCCGGGGCATGCTGGGCTTCACCGGACGCTGGAACGGCGTCGAGGTTTCCGTGCAGGGCTCCGGGATGGGCATGCCCTCGGCGTCGATCTACGCCCACGAGTTGGTGAACGAGTACGGCGTGAAGTCGCTGATCCGGGTCGGCTCGTGCGGCGCGCTCACCGAGGATCTCCAGTTGCGCGACGTGATCGCGGCGATCGGGTCGTCCACCGACTCGAACATGAACCGGATGCGCTTCGACGGGCTGATCGACTACGCCCCGGTCGCCGACTTCGGGTTGCTGCGTACCTCGGTTGAGGTGGCCGAGCGGCGCGGCATCGCCATGCGGGTCGGGCCGATCCTGGCCGCGGACGCCTTCTACACCGACCGGCCGGACCTCTACGACAGTCTCGCGGAGTACGGCGTGCTGGCGGTGGAGATGGAGTCGGCGGCGCTGTACACGATCGCGGCCCGGTTCAAGGCGCGGGCGCTGACCCTGCTGACCGTGAGCGATCACATCAAGACCGGCGAGAAGACCACCTCCCAGGAGCGGGAGCAGACCTTCAGCCAGATGGTCGAGATCGCCTTGGACACCATCACCGCCTGAGCGCCGCCGCGACGTCCCGCCACCCCCCGTGTGGTGGCGGGACGTGCTGTGTCGGCGTCGGTGTGACGGTCTCCACTCGATAAATATATACGACCGGTCGTTCTTTTTAGTAGTCTCGCCGTATGAACGTCGACGGCCGGCTCGCCCGGGGGCAGCGCACCCGCACCGCCGTGCTGGACGCCGCCGTCAGCCTGGCCTCCGCGAGCGGTCTCGACGGGCTCTCGCTCGGACATCTCGCCGAGTCGCTCGGGGTCAGCAAGTCCGGCCTCTTCGCGCACTGGCGCTCCAAGGAGGAGTTGCAGCTCGCCACCATCGACCGGGCCGTCGCCCAGTGGCAGGAACAGATAATCGCCCCGGCGCTGCGCACCCCCCGGGGCGTACGCCGGATCCACGCCCTGCACGAGGCCCGGATCGTCTTCTACGCCGGCCGGGTGCTGCCCGGCGGCTGCTTCTTCGCCACCACTGAGTTCGAGTTCAATGCCCGGCCCGGCGCGGTCCGTGACCGCCTCGCCGAGGTCATCGCGGCCTGGACGGCGTTCCTGGAACGGCTCGTCGCCGAGGCGGTCGAGCTGGGCGAGCTGCCCGCCGACACCGATGTCGCGCTGCTGGCGTACGAGATCGACGCCTACGGCATCGCCGCCGCCATGCGCTCCCGCCTACTCGACCCGGAGGTCACCTACCGGCACGCCCGCTCGGGCGTGCTGGGCCGCCTGCGGGCGCTCTGCCCCGATCCCGCTCTGCTACCGGAAGGCCCGTCATGAGTAACGCAGTCGCCGAACAGCCGGCCGTCGAGTACGGCCACGTCGAGCCCGCCATGGTCCACTTCGACGATCTCGACGCGCTCGGCATCCTGCACAACGCCCGGTACGCGCTGCTGCTGGAACGGGCGCTCACCGCGTACTGGTCCGACCGTGGCGTCGCCTACCAGGCCGGACGGGCCAGCACGCCCGACGTGTTCCACGCGGTACGCGAGTTCACCATCAGCTACCTCGCGCCCGTCACCGGCACCGGCCCGGTCGCCGTGCACTTCTGGCTGGAGCACCTCGGCACCAGCAGCGCCCGGTACGCCTTCCGCTTCCATTCGCTCGACGGCACCACGACGTACGCGGAAGGACACCGCGCGGTCGTCCGCCTCGACCCGGCGACCCTGCGACCGGCCGCCTGGACCGACACCGCCCGGGCGGTCGCCAGCACGCTGCTCCGCTCCTGACCCTCGGCGTCAGCGGAAGAAGGCGCGCAGGACGGCGGCGGTCTCGGCTTCCAGGATGCCGCCGTACACCTCGGGCCGGTGGTTGAGCCGGCGGTCGCGCAGCACGTCCCAGAGCGAACCGGCGGCGCCGGTCTTGGGTTCCCAGGCACCGAAGACCACTGTCGAGACCCGGGCCAGCACCAGCGCACCGGCGCACATCGTGCAGGGTTCGAGGGTCACCACGAGGGTGCAGCCGTCCAGCCGCCAGTGTCCCAGCCGCTCGGCCGCCCGGCGCAGACCCAGCCGGCCACAGAAGGGGACGCGGTGAGTCGGGAGCGGGCCGGTGAGATCGCACTGGCGCAGGCCGGTGGCGGGCGGATCACCGAGACGGACCGGGACGAGGAGAACGGCCGGGCCATCTGGGAGGTCGAGATCGTCAACGGCGGTACCGAGCACGAGATCGACGTCGACCGGCAGTCCGGTGAGATCGTCAAGGCCGAGCAGGAGCCGGCGGACGAGGACGAGGACGACCGGGACGAGGACGACCGGGACGACGACTGACCCGAGCCTCTCGGGTCGGTGACGGCCCACCGGCACCCTCGGAGCGGCACCCCCGCCGCGGGGGTGCCCGCGTCTTCACGCCTCGGTTCGGTGCAGCCAGGCCAGCAGGTCCGGCGGCGCCAGGGCGGCGGCCCGGGAGTGGTAGCGGGCACGCGCCGCCGCGTCGAGCAGCGCGCGGCCCTGACCGGACCGACCGCTGCGGAAGAAGGCGTTGCGGTCCTTGAGCACTCCGGCGGCGTCGGGCGCGAGTCGGTCGGCGCGGGCCCGCATCCTTTCGAAGGTGGCCGCCTCCACCAGATCAGGTCCGGGCGGTTCGAGGCCCAGACGCTCGGCCAGGCGCCGCATCTGCCCGGACAGGTCGACTCGGAGGTCGTCGTAGTGGACGAGGTGCACGTTCGGTTGGTGCCGACGGGCCCAGGCGTCGCCCAGGTGCCACAGGACACCCGGCAGCGAGTCCAGTTCGGCATGTGGATCCGGGTCCGCGTCGATCCAGCGTACGAGCGCCTGCCCGACCGGCGGACGGGGGTGGGCCGGCTCCGGCGGTGCGGGCTGACCGGTCAGCTCGGCGAGCCGGACGCGATCCAGATTGGCGCCCTGGTGGTGCAGTGAGACCGCAGCGTCGAGTGGATGGCGGGCCACCACCACGTAGTGCACCCGGGAATCACTCGGCACCCCGTCCAGCGGCGTGTGGGTCTTGATGAAGCGCCGGTGCCGCTGGGCGGCCAGCCGGGCGTACACCCGCTCCGGCGGCTCGACCAACCAGTCGAGCCAGGGCGACAGCTCGGTCAGCGGCGCCGGCAGTTCCGGCGTACGCAGCACCAGCAGGGCACAGATCATCTGCATCCAGGTCGTCCCGCTCTTGGAACGCGTGCTGATGACGATGTCACCGGGGCGGAAGGGGAAGCCCTGCCAGCGGGCGCTGTCCTCGTCGGCGGACCGATACCTGGTCAGTGCGTCAGACACCGCGCGAGGATAGTCGGGGAGTTGACACCTGTCCGGTGAATTCCCGCTCTTCCGCCCTGGGAGGTGGGTAATCGGCTGGCTACATTGAATTATGGTGCCCGCCCCCGGAGGACGGGCGGAGGAGCCGGTCTACCGTCCCGTCCTCGCCGCCCGGCGCGGGGAACTGGAGGCGCTCGGCCACCTCGATGACGCCCTCGCCCCGCTGCTCAGCCCGATCCTGCAACTGTCCGAACTCGACAGAACCGTCCTCGACGCGCTGACCCGGCTGCCGCCCGGGCTGCGGCCCGCCGTCGAGATCGGTGCCCTGCCCGACACGACGGCGTCCGTGCTGACCCGCCGGGGCGTACCGGTGGTGCCGGTGATCGGGCTGACGGACGGCGAGCGGCGGCTGGCGGCGCTGGGTGCCACGGCTCGGGCGCAGACCCAGCGGGCCGTGGTGCGGCTGCGGCTACGTCGGGACCGGGCCGGCCCGGACGCCACCACCGTGGCCGTGGAGCGGATCGGCAGACACGCACGGCTGGCCCCGGAGCAGTGTGATCTGGTGCTCGACTGCGGCGACGTGTGCTGCCCGGCGGACGTCCGGCTGGTCGAGCCCCGGGTCCGGCGGATGCTGGACTGGACCCGCCGACACACCTGGCGTTCGGTGAGCATGGTGGCCGGTGGCATGCCGCCGGTGCTGTCCCGGCTGCCCATCGACGAGCCGGTACGGGTGGACCGCTGGGACTGGCTGCTCTGGCAGCGGCTGGCCGACCTGGGCGTCACTTTCGGCGACTACGGTGTGGCCTCGGCCACGGGCCAGCCCACCATCGACCGCCACCTGACGGTCCCGTACACCGGCGACGGCGTCTGGTTGATCCACCGGTGGTCGCGCCGCCGAGGTCAGGGTGACCAGCGGGTCGCGGACCTGTGCCGAACGCTGGTGTCGGGGCCGCACTGGCCGCCGACCGGCGCGAGCTTCTCCTGGGGAGACCAGGAGATCTCGCGCCGGGCACGCCGGGGTGCCGGGGCAGGCTCGGCAACCAACTGGATGGCGTGGAGCACCTCCCACCATCTGGCCCACGTGTTGAACGCGCTGGCCCGGTCTACTCCTTCTCGGTGAACCCGAACTGCACGACGCCCTCGTCGTCGACGGTCGCGTCGACCGAGGCGTCACCGAGCAGGTCGGCCGCGTCGGAGTCGAGAAAGATCCGGGCGCCCTGGTTGTCGACCACCTGGTCACCCTCGACCGGGGCGGGTACCAACTCGACGCTTAGTGAGCCAGCGCTGGTGTCCGCGGCGATGCGTACCCCGCCGCCCTCGGAGACGTCCTGCTGTGCGGCGAGATCACGGATCACCAGGACGGCATTGTCGGTCATCGTGAGCATGGTGGGACTCCTCGTGGGTTTCTGGGCTCCCGGGCGGTGCCATCCACCGCCACATCGGGGCAGCTCAAGGCCCCTCCAGTCCCCACGGTGCCCGCTGCCGAGGCGTCCGTCAAATAGAGCGATGTCAGCGCGACACGAGGCATTACGGCCCGCTGAGCGGGTATCGGTACCGGTTGCGCCCCGTGCGCGCTGACCCGCCTCGCGCGCCGCTCAGGCCGGGGGTCGGGGCGGCAACGCGGCAGCGGGATCCCCGCGTTCGATGAGCGCGGCGATGTCGGCGTCGCGCAGGCCGCGTAGTGCGAGCACCCGGGTACCCCACCGGTGCAGCCGGCACGGGTGCGGGCTGGCGTCGTTGCGGCAGACCGTGCCGCCGGACCAGCGTCGGGGTGCGTGCACCACGACAGCTCGCACGGCGAACTGGGCATCCTCGGCGGTCACGTACGGCGGCAGCGGAATATCCCGCAGCCCCACCCCGGGCCGCTCGCCGGTGGGCGGGGCGGGACGGACGGTACTGCTGCTGTTCATCGGCCTGGCCTCCACACAGGACAGTCGAACACGGACAGCAGGACGTTACGACCCGGTGGACCCGCAGTGACGGACAAACTGTCCCGTGGGCTCAGCCGGTCGCGGCCTGTGCCCGCAGCGCCGCCGCGGTCTGGCCGGGGTCGTAGCCCGGACCCACCCCGTCGAAGATGATCGCCGCGGCGTCGATGTGCCGCGTCCGCAGCGGCAGGATCTCCTGGTACGCCGGCGAGTCGTACCAGGCGTGGGCCCGCTGCCGATCGGGGAACTCGAGGATGACCACGCTGCCCGGCCACTCCCCCTCGCGTACGTCCACCTCCGGGCCGTGCACCACGAACCGGCCGCCGAAGGGCTCCAGGGTGGCCTGGATCCGCTCCAGGTAGGTCAGAATATCCTCGTTGACCTGCGGGTTCCGCAGGTGCGCCAAGGCGAAAGCGGGCATCGTTCGTCCTCCCCGGTCGTCTCGTCAGGCCCGTTCGAGCAGCACCACCGGGATGTCCCGGTCGGTCTTCGTCTGGTAGTCGTCGTAGGCCGGCCAGATGGCGGTCATCACCGGCTACAGCCGCGCCTTCTCCTCGGGCGTGGCCGTGCGCGCCCGGGCGGTGAACCGGTCGGCACCGACCTGCACCTCGACCTGCGGCTCGGCCAGCAGGTTGAGATACCAGGCCGGGTGCTGCGGTGCCCCACCCTGGGAGGCGACCACCGCGTACGCGTCGCCGGACCGGCCGTAGATCAAGGCGGTACGCCGCAACGCGCCACTGCGCCGCCCACGAGTGGTCAACAGCAGCGTGAAGACGCCTGGTCGCCACTCGTGCCCGTCGGCACCGCCGGTCTCGACGTAGCTGTTGATGTGCTCGGCCACCCCGTTCGTGGGGCTGTCCAGTACCCGTTCGCCCGTGGTCATGCGGTCCTCCCGGTCGTGTGGACGGTCGCAGACCAGGCTACTGCCGAGTCCCCCGGTGCACCCGCCAGTGCTGCCCGCTCCTCCTGACGGGCGTCAGCCGCGGATGTCGAACCCGAGGGCCCGGGCGAGGGTCGCCGCCTGCATCAGGTCGATGACCGCTCCCTTGCGGTGCACCGAGGCCGGGTCCAGCCCGGCCAGGTCGCTGCCGCGCAGATCCGCACCGGTCAGCCGCGCCCCGCGCCACTGCACGTCGGACAGGTCGCACCCGGTCAGCACCGCGCCGGACAGGTCGGCGCCGGACAGGTCGGTCTCGCGCATCCGTACGCCGGTGAACCGCGCGCCGCGCAGGTCGCCGCCGGCCAGGGTGAGAAACGACCAGTCGCCTCCGGCCACGGTCAACGGCCGCAGGTCGCAGCGGTCGAAGGTGGCGCCCAGCAGCTTGCAGCCGGTGAACTCCGCCTCGAACAGGTTGCACCGGGTGAAGACGCACCGGGTGAAGGCCGAGTCGACGTGCCGGGAGACGTTGAAGGCCACGTCGCCGAAGGTGCAGCCCTCGAAGACCGCGCCCTGGCTGGTCGCCTCGGTGAGATCCACCCGGTGGAAGGTGCAGTTGACGAAGTGCCGGTCGGCCAGGTCCTCGGCGTACCAGTCCTCGTCGTGGAAGGTGACGTCCTCGGTCGGCTCCGGCATGACCAGCAGGCTAGCCAGTGACCCCGACAACAGAGCTTCCGCGCCTCGCGTACCGGCCGGTAGGTTCCCTGGGGTGAGCATCACAACCAGCATCGAGGCGGGACAGGTCGGATTCGACCCGGCGCGGCTGGCCCGCATCGACGAACATTTCGCCGGCTACGTCGACGCCGGGCGGCTCGCCGGCTGGCAGGCGGTGGTCACCCGACGCGGCGAGATCGCGCACAGTTCGACGTACGGGCTGCGGGACCGCGAGGCGGGCGCGCCGGTGGAGCCGGACACCCTCTGGCGGATCTACTCGATGACCAAGCCGATCACCTCGGTCGCGGCGATGATGCTCTGGGAGGAGGGTCGCTTCGAGCTGACCGACGAGGTCGGCCGCTGGCTGCCCGAGTTCGCCGACATGCGGGTCTACTCGAAGGGTTCGACCCTCAAGCCGTACACGGTGCCGGCAATCGAACCGATCCGGATCTGGCACCTGCTCACCCACACCGCCGGGTTGACCTACGGCTTCATGCAGACGTCGGTGGTCGACGGGCTGTACCGGGCCGCCGGCTACGACCTCTACCCGCCGGCCGAGGTCGACCTGGCCGAGGCCTGCAGGGTCTTCGGTGAGCTGCCGCTGCTGTTCCAGCCCGGCACCGCCTGGGGCTACTCGGTCGCCACCGACGTGCTCGGCCGGCTGATCGAGGTGGTCTCCGGGCAGAGCCTGGACACCTTCCTGACCGAGCGGATCCTGCGTCCGCTGGGCATGGCCGACACCCGCTGGCACGTCGACGGCACCGACGCCGAGCGGTTGGCCGCGCTGTACGTGCCGGATCCGGCGTCCGGTCGCGCGGTGCGGCACGACGCGCTCGGCGCGCTGGCGTACGAGAAGCCGGTGCTGCTCTCCGGCGGGGGTGGGCTGATCTCGTCGGCCGCCGACTACCACCGCTTCACCCAACTGCTGCTGCGCGGCGGCGAGCTGGACGGCACGCGGCTGCTCGGTCCCCGGACGGTGCGCTTCATGACTCGCAACCACCTGCCCGGCGGCCAGGACCTGGGCACCCTGTCCACCGGCGGGTTCGCCGAGACCAACCTCGACGGCGTCGGGTTCGGGCTCGGCTTCGCGGTCGTCGACGACCCGGTGCCGAGCCGGGTGCCGAGCAGCGTCGGCGAGTACTACTGGGGCGGCGTGGCCAGCACCGCGTTCTGGGTCGACCCGGTCGAGGAGATCACCGCCATGTTCTTCACCCAGCTGATGCCGTCGAGCACCTGGCCGCTCCGCCCGCAGCTGCGCCAGCTGGTCTACTCGGCACTCGTCGACTGAGCCGTTCCGCCGACGCCCACCCGACCGAATCCCTAGCCTGGGAGGCGTGGTCAACATCGTCGTGTTCGGCGCGGGTGGCACCGCCGGTTCGCGGATCGTCCGGGAGGCGTTCGACCGGGGGCACCGGGTGGTGGCCGCGGTGCGCCGTCCCGAGGCGGACGCGCCGTACCTGCCGGCCGGGGTTCGGGTCGTCACCGGGGACGCGACAAGTGTCCGCAGCGTGCGGGAGCTGGCACCGGAGGCGGACGCGTTGGTCGTGGCGATCGGCGGCGGTGACCGTACGCTGTGGCCCGACGCGGCGCGAACCGTGCTCGACGCGTTGCGCGGGATGCCGGCGGCGCCCCGGGTCATCCACGTCGGCGGCGGTGCCACCCTGCTCGGCCCGGCCGGCACGCCGCTGCTGGACGACCCGGACTTCCCCGACGAGTACCGCGACGCCGCGCTGGGCCAGGCGGCGGCCCTCGACGTCTACCGCTCCTCGGCCGACGGGGTGACCTGGACGTACGTCTGCCCACCACCGCTGGAGTTCCACCCGGGCGAGCGCACCGGCCGGTACCGCACCGGCACGGACCAGCCGGTGACCGACGCGCAGGGCCGCAGTGTGCTCAGCTACGAGGACCTGGCGGTCGCGGTGGTCGACGAGATCGAGAACGGCCGCTTCCGGAACATGCGGTTCACCGCCGCGTACTGAGCACGATCGCGGCAAATCTGATCTTGAGTGACGGCGACCCGCCGGATAGATTCGAGTCTCTGTGACCCGGACGTCACACCCCTGACGCGCGGGTCGGACCTCGAATCAGGAGGGCGCCGTCTTGGCCTCGCACGACGACACCGTGACATCCCCGCACGAATCGTCCCGCTCCACCGGATCAGCCTCGTTCGACCGGCGACGGATGTTGACCGTCGCGCTCGGCGGTGCCGCCGCCGTGGCGCTGCCCGCCCCCGCCTGGGCGGTCGCCGACCGGCGTCCGGGAGCGCACCGCCCCCCGACCCTCACCCCGTCCGACCGGATCGTCGTCGCCCAGCTGTCGGCGAAGCGTGCCCTGCACCACCTGAAGGTGCTCTCCGAGGACATCGGCCCGCGCATCGGGGGCACCGACTCGGAGCGCCGGGCGGCGCACTACATCGCCGGCCAGCTCGACCGCCTGCGTTACGACACCACGCTGCAACCCTTCCCGGTCGCCGACAAGTTCCTCGCCCAGCTCAGCTCACCGTCCGGGCTGCCCCGGGACCTGAACTGGCAGGCCGGCGCGAGCGGACAGGCCGCGCTGGACACCCGGGTCTCCGCACCCGTGGTCGACGTCGGCGCGGGTGCGCCCGGCGACTACCCGGCCGACGTCAGCGGCCGGATCGTGCTCGTGGACTACGTCGCGGCCCAGCGCGAGCAGCTCGCGGCCACCGCCGTGGCGGCCGGTGCGGCAGCCGTGGTCTTCCTGCCGGCCGACCTGGTGGAGCCGCGTCGCGCGTCGGCGTTCTCCCCACGCTGCCCGGCTCCGCCGCCACGCCGCTGCCGATTCCGGTGGTCGGGGTGGCCCAGGCGCAGAAGCACCGGCTGCGCGCGCTGCTGGCCGCCGGGCCGCTCACCCTGACCATCGTCACCACCGCCCACCGGGGACTGACCTCGCACAACGTGCTGGCCGAGCGGCGCGGTCGGGCGGGCCGCGATGGGCCGGTGGTCATGGTCAGCGCCCACTACGACTCGGTCATCGGCGCGCCGGGCGCCAACGACGACGGCTCGGGCACCGTGCTCTGCCTGGAACTGGCCCGGGTGTTGAGGGCGGTGCCGACGAACGCCACGGTGCGCTTCGCCCTGTGGGGCTCGGAGGAGCAGGGGTTGATCGGCTCCCGCTACTACGTGGCCCAGCTGCCGCAGCCCGAGCGGGACCGGATCCTCGCCGTCTACCAGAACGACATGGTCGCCACCAGCTGGGACCCGGCGACCCGGTACTGGCTGTTGTCGTTCACCGGCGAGAGCAACCGGGCCACCGACGAGGTCGCGGCCGCCGCCCGGCGGCTCGGCTACGAACCACGGATCTCGCCGGTCACCCAACGCGGCGCCAGCGACCACCAGTCGTTCCAGGAGGTCGGTATCGCCAGCGCGAACTTCTCCTGGCGCGGCGAGGAGTCACCGGCGCTGCTCGAACCGCCGTACCACAGCCCCGAGGACACCATCGCCAAGAACATCAGCCTGGAACGGCTCCAGGTGTCGATGGAACTGATCGGCTGCGCCGCGTACGCGACGGCTCGGTGCTGAACCCCGGCGGGGCGCGGCACCTGCGCCGCGCCCCGTCGCGGGGCTCACTCGGCCAGTCGAGCGGGAAAGCCTCCGGTCGCCACAGGGCCCCAGCCGGTGACGGTGATCCTGATCAGCGACTTGCCCTGCCGCCGCATCGCCTCCCGGTATTCGTCCCAGTCCGGATGCTCGCCGGAGATACTGCGGAAGTACTCCACAAGCGGTTCGAGGGCCTCGGGCAGGTCGAGCACCTCGGCGGTGCCGTCGACCTGCACCCACGGACCGTTCCAGTCGTCGGAGAGCACACAGGCCGACACCCGGGGGTCGCGGCGGATGTTGGCGACCTTCGCGCGTTCCGGATAGGTGGAGATAACCAGCCGGCCCTGCGCGTCCAGCCCGGCCGAGACCGGCGAGGACTGTGGGCGGCCGTCGGCGCGGGTGGTCAGCAGCACCACCCGGTGCCGGGGGCGGAGGAACTCGAGCAGTGCGTCCCGGTCGACCCGGGTGTTACGCGCGATCATGCGTGCCATCGCTCGTTTCTACCAGCACTCAGGCGTGCTGACCGACGGACGGCTGGCTGGGTACGCGCGGGCGCAGCGACGGTCGCCAGGCCCGGCCGTTGGCGTAGATGATCCGGAAACCCAGGTACGACGCGAGCGGCGCCCAGTGCGCCGAGCCCATCCGCAGCTCGGCGGCGTTGTGGCGGCGGCCGTTGGCGAGCACGTCGAGCAGCACGGTCTCGAACGCCGCCGACTCGACCCAGTCCACCTCGCGGGTGAAGCCGCAGATCAAGGCGGCGCCGGTGACGGCGAGGAAGTCCCGCAGCACCGGTTCGGGAGCACGTAGCACCGAACAACTGCCGAAGTAGAGGCGTCGTCCCTCGCAGCGTCCGGCCATCAGCTCGGCCACCTCGGTGAGTTCCACCGAATGCCAGTCGGTGAGACACAACCGGTTCGGTTCGCCGTGCATGGCGAAGAAGCCGAGCCGGTGGTCGGCGTACTGCTTCAGCAGCCAGCGGTCGATGAAGTAGAACAGCTCGTCCCGGGTGGCCGCGTCCTTGTGGATGAAGCGGACCTTGCCCAGCCGTTCGAGCAGTTCCAGGGTGGGCAGCACGGATCCGCGCTCGTTGAGGTCACGGTGCCACTGGCCCTCGACACAGAAGATGCCACCACGCGCCACGCCCACCTCCCGTCGTCACCGGCGCTGACGTTACCGGGCCGGTTGACCCGGTGAACATCACCCTCCGTGGCACCGGCTGCGACCTTCCGCACCGAAATGGCTGCTCTACGGCTGCTCACCACCGAATGCCGGTTTCCAAAACGGGCCTAATTCACAGGCAATGCCCAGGTAAGGCGAATTGCGAGGACAATTCTCGTTTATCCCCTCCAATCGGCTGCTCCGGTGCGAGGGTGGATCCACGGGACAGCCTGGTCGAAGTCCCGGATGCATCCCATTCACTCTCCTATCGGGAGGACTTCTGTGCGCGTACACACCTTGAAACGGGCAGTCGTCGCCCTCGCCCTGGCCTTGCCGGGCGCCGCGATCGCCTCGGTGGTCGCCGCGCCAGCGGCCCATGCCGACGGCTGCTACACCTGGAACCGCAACCTCTATCAGGGGCGTTCCGGCAGCGACGTGCGCGAGCTGCAACTACGGATAGCCGGCTGGGCCGGCAACAACAACGTCGTGGAACTCGACGGCCGGTTCGGCCCGAAGACCGCCGCCGCGGTTCGCCGCTTCCAGTCCGCGTACGGCCTCAAGGTCGACGGGGTCGCCGGGCCACAGACCTACCGGAAGCTGTACCAGCTCCAGGACAACAACTGCACGCCCCGGCACTTCGCCTACACCGAGATGGACGACGGCTGCGGCGGCAGCGGGTGGGACGGTGGCCCGCTGAGCACCGGGCAGACCCGGCAGAACGCGCTGCGCACCATGTGGAAGCTGGAGGCGCTGCGCAAGAGCCTCGGTGACCAACCGCTGATCGTGACCAGCGGGTTCCGCAGCCGCACCTGCAACAACCGGGTGGGTGGGGCGTCGGACAGCCAGCACCTCTACGGCAACGCCGCCGACCTCATCTCCCGGGACAGGTCGCTGTGCCAGATCGCCCGACAGGCGCGCAACCACGGTTTCAGCGGCATCATCGGGCCCGGCGTGTCCGGCCACAACAGCCACGTCCACGTGGACTCGCGGCGGGAGAACAACCAGGACCGCAGCGCGAACAACACCTACTGGGCGGCACCCAGCTGCGGAATCCCGGCCGGGAACCGCTGATCGCACGGTGCATCGCGACGCCGGCCCGGGCGCGGGAGGGGAATGACCGCGCGCTCCGGGCCGGCGTCGTACCGCCGGCGGGCGAGCCCGCTCAGCTCGCCCGCGGCCAGCGCGGCGCGGTGGCGGGGTGCCACCGGCCGGCCGGAGCCGGGCGCCCGCACACCGGTACGCCCAACCGGGGCGGCCACCCGGGGCGCCGGGCCACGCGCCGGGTACCCGGGGGCGCGGTCGGGTCGTGCCGGATGACCGGCGGCCCGCGGCGGGTAACCGGCGGCGCGGTCAGTGCCCGCCGGACGCGCGGCGGGCGTACGTCCCGCCGACGGCCCATTGATCAGAAATGGGAACGGCACGTGCACGAACGGATTGCCGTGCCGGATCAGGGCGTCGAGCTGTCGCTCGTTGAGCCCGTGGTTCAGCAGTACCGTCCGACCCCAACGATGCAGCCGGCAGGGGAACCGGGCACCGTCGTTGCGGCACAGCGCCCCGGACGGCCACTCCTCGGCCGCGTGCACGACCACCGCCCGGACGGCCAGCCGGACGTCCTCGGGGGTCAACGGCGTCGGGACCGGCAACTCGCCCAGAATCTGATCGATGGGATCCGTCGACTGCTCATCAACTCGCACGGCAGACCTCCCGCAGCTCCGGTAGCGGTGCGCTTGAGCACCGCACCTCGAGCAGTGGTACGGCCACCGCGACGGGATGGTTCAAACCGGTTTTCAGACCAGCCCGGCGTCGTGGACGAGCAGGGCCACCTGCACCCGGTTGTTGAGTCCGAGCCGGGTCAGCAGCCGGGAGACGTACGCCTTGACGGTGGCCACGCTCATGAACAGCTCGGCGGCGATCTCGGCGTTGGTGCGCCCCCGACCGAGCGCCACGGCGACGGCGCGTTCCCGCTCGGTCAGGCCCCCGATCAGGCGCGCGGCCCGGTCCGCCGTGGGTCGGCCGCCGGTCCGGCCGTGACGTGTTCGATGAGGGTCCGGTGACCGTCGGCGACAGCGTCGCCTCGCCGGCCGCCACCCGGCGCACCGCCCGCACGATCTCCACCGGCGGAGTGTCCTTCAGCAGGAAGCCGCCGGCCCCGGCGCCAGCGCCCGCAGCACGTGCTCGTCGGCGTCGAACGTGGTCAGCACGAGCACCTCCGGCGGCCGGGGCAGCCCGCGCAGCGCCTCGGTGGCGGCCAGCCCGTCCAGCCGGGGCATCCGGATGTCCATCAGCACCACGTCCGGCCGGCACGCGGCGGCGGCCTGGACGACCTCGCTGCCGTCGGCCGCCTCGCCGACCACCTTCAGGTCCGGCGTACCGCCGAGGATCATCGACAGACCGGCGCGTACCAGCGCGTCATCGTCCACGATCAGGACCCGCACCAACTGCTCGCCGCCGGCAGCGGGGCGTCGGCGGCTGCCTCCGCCGACGCCGCGCCACCGCCCTCGGCGGCGGCCGGCACCGGGCCGGTCACGTCGCCGGCCACGGCAGCCACGCGGCCAACCGGAAGTCGCCCCGCTCGTCGCAGCCGTGCTCCATCCGCCCACCGGCGAGACTGACCCGCTCGGCGATGCCGACCAGACCGGTGCCGGTGCCGGGGATGGCCGTCCCGGGCAGCTCACCCACCGGCCTGCGGTTACGGATCTCCACCCGCAGCCCGTCACCGGGCCCCCCGTCGAGGCCGACGGTGACGGCGGCGCCGTGGGCGTGCTTGCGGGCGTTGGTGAGCCCCTCCTGCACGATGCGGTAGACGCTGCGTCCCACGGCCACCGGTAGCCGGTCCGGCGCGGACACCTGCTCCCGCAGGTCGACGCGGGTTCCGGCCGCCCGGGACTCGGCGATCAGGGCCGGTAGGTCGTCGAGGGTCGGCTGGGGCCGTTCCGGGTCGTCGGGCAGCGAGGTCTCGGCGCGCAGCACGCCGATCACCTCGCGCAGATCCTGGAGGGCGGCGTGCGCGCTGTCCCGGATCACCCCGGCCGCCCGGGCCACCTCCGGGGCGGGCGCGTCGGGGCGGAACTCCAGCGCCCCGGCGTGCAGGCTGAGCAGCGAGATCCGGTGGGCGAGCACGTCGTGCATCTCCCGGGCGATGCGGGTCCGCTCCAACTGCCGCGCCTGGGTGACGCGCAGCTGCTGCTCGGCCTCGGCCCGCTCGGCGCGCTCGCGCAGCGACAGCACAAGTTGCCGGCGCGCCCGCACGAACATGCCCCAGGCCAGCACCAGCAGGGTGATCACCACGCCCCAGAGGGTGGATATCCAGTACCCGCTGACGGGATCGGGACGCAGCAGGGCGAAGAAGAAGCTGGTGACGAGCCCGGCTCCGGTGACGGCCAGGGCGACCGCCGTCCGACGGTGCACCACCACCGTGAAGTAGATGATCAACAGGGCGATGCTGGAGGCGACGGAGAACATCGCCAACGGCAGCGTCGCCAGGGCCACCCCCACCGGCCAGCGACGCCGCAGCCAGAGCGCCGCCGTGCAGAGCTGGCCGAAGAGGGCGTCGGCCGCGATCATCCAGTCGTAAGGCAGCCGGTCGGCGAAGGTCGGGTTCGGGGAGGCGGCGTCGAAGGTGGCCAGCACCACCCAGGCCAGGGAGACCAGGAAGGCGAGGCTGTCGACAAGCCAGTCACGGGGGGTGCGCCGTGACCGGCGGCCCGCCCCAGGGTCCAGCGCCCCGGGCAGCAGACCCGGGTGATCGAGTACGACGGCGCTGGTCACAGGCGCAATGGTAGGCAGCCGGTCGGGCACCGGACCAGCTACCAAAGTCGCGACCTCGGCATCGACCTTGGTCTGCGCGGGGCAGACCGATGGCCGCTGCGGATGGCCGGCCGGCTCGGACACGCTGGCAGCCATGATCGCCGTACATCAGCTCACCAAACGGTACGGGCGGCACACCGCCGTCGAGGACGTGTCGTTCCACTGCGAACCGGGCACGGTCACCGGGTTCCTGGGCCCCAACGGGGCCGGCAAGTCCACCACCATGCGCATGATCTGCGGGCTCACCCCGCCGACCGCCGGCACCGCCACCGTCGACGGACGGCCGTACCGGCAGCTGCCCAACCCGGGCCGTACGGTCGGGGTGCTGCTGGACGCCTCCGCCCAGCACGCCGGGCGGACCGGCCGGGAGGCACTGGCCGTGGCGGCGGCGACGATGGGCGTCGACCGGCGCCTGGTCGGCGAGCTGCTCGACCGGGTGGGGCTGGGCCCGACAGCGGCCCGGCGGCGGGTGCGGGCGTACTCGCTGGGCATGCGTCAGCGGCTCGGCCTGGCGCACGCGCTGCTGGGTGACCCCCGGGTGCTGATCCTCGACGAGCCGGCGAACGGCCTGGACCCGGAAGGGATCTTCTGGATGCGCGGCCTGCTGCGCGACTTCGCCGACCGGGGCGGCACCGTGCTGCTCTCCTCCCACCTGTTGCGCGAGGTGGAGGCGGTCGCGGACCGGCTGGTGGTTATCGGGGGCGGCCGGATCGTGGCCCAGGGCGGCAAGGACGAGTTGCTCGCCGGCGACGGCGCGGTGGTACGGGCCCGCGAGGACGCGGCGTTGCGCGCCGCGTTGCACCGGGCCGGCCTGACGGTAAGCGAGGGCTCCGAAGGGCTGCTGGTCGGTGCCGACACCGAGGCGGTCGGGCAGGTCGCCCTGGCCGCCGGGGTGGCCCTCACCGAGCTACGTCCGGCCGGCGGCGGCCTGGAGCAATTGTTCCTCACCCTGACCGCCACCGCGCCCGACCCGGTCGTGCCCGCCACCACCACCGTCGAACCGACCGGGGAGGTCGTCCGATGACCACCGTCACCACCACGCCCGAGGCCGCTCCGGCACACCGCCGGGCCGAGCAGCGGCCGTCGCTGGCCCGGCTGACCGCCGTGGAGCTGCGCAAACTCGTCGACACCCGAGCAGGTCGCTGGCTGCTGATCACCATCGGCCTGGTCAGCGCCGTCATCGTCACCCTGCAACTGGTGTACGCGCCGGACGACGAGCAGACCTTCGCCAACTTCTTCACGCCGTCGCTGGTGCCGGTGGGCTTCCTGCTGCCGGTGCTGGGCATCCTGTCGATCACCAGTGAGTGGTCCCAGCGCACCGCCTTGACCACCTTCGCGCTGGTGCCCCGGCGGGAACGGGTGATCGCGGCGAAGCTCGTCGCGGTGGTGCTGGCCGCGCTGGCGTCGGTGCTGACCAGTCTCGCGGTGGCCGCCGTCGGCACGCTGGTCTCGTCGGCGACCGGCGGCGCGGGAAGCTGGCAGTTCGACCGGATGCTGCTCGTGCACGCCGCCGTGTTCCAGGTGGCCACCGCGCTGATCGGGGCCGGCTTCGGTCTGCTGCTGCTGCACAGTCCGCTGGCCATCGTGGTCTACCTGGTGCTGCCGATCGTGTGGTCGGTGCTGGGCGAGCTGGTCCGGCCGCTGCACCGCGTCGCCGGTTGGCTGGACACGAACCTGACCATGGAGCCGCTGTTCACCGCCGAGGTGACCGCTGGACAATGGCGAAGGCTCGCGGTGTCGCTGCTGGTGTGGCTGGTCGTGCCGCTGGTCGCCGGGCTGGTCCGGACCCTGCGGCGGGAGGTGACGTGAGGGCGTACGGAACACCGACCGTGGTCAGTGGTGGCATCACCGAGCTGGTCGTGCTCTGGGGCGGGATCCCGCTGGTCGGCGGAGCGCTGGGTGGGTTGCTGGTGGCCGGGTCCGGTTGGGTGGCCGACCTGCCCTGGGCTCCGGTGCAGGGCCTGTTCCGAGCGCTCGACGGCCTGCCCGACCGGTACGCATTACCCGTTGGGGTGGGTGTCGGGATCCTGGTCGGGCTGGTGATCGCCGCCATCGGCACCGCCGAGCGGGTACGGGTGACCGTGTCCGGTGCCGAGGTCCGGCTGCGGGAGGGCAGCTCCGAACGGGAGATCGACCGGCGCGACACCCGGGTTGTCCACCTGGACGGCAAGCACCTGGTGCTGCTCGACGCGGACGACGCCGAGCTGGCCCGGCAGTCGGTCGACCTGCCGGCGAGGGAGCTGGCCGAAGCCTTCCGGGAGCACGGTTGGCCGTGGGCGGAGGCGGATCCGCACCGCGCGGCGTACCGGCTCTGGGTGCCCGATCTGCCCGGCCTGCCGGCGGGCGCGGATGCGCTGCTGCGGGCGCGGCAGGAGGCGTTGAAGCACGACCGGGGCGGCGAGGCCGGGGAGCTGCGCGCCGAACTGTCCCGCTACGGCGTGGTGGTCCGCGACGACGGCAAGCAGCAGCACTTCCGGCTGACCCGGGCCGCCCGGCCGCCGGCCTGACCCGCTGGCGGTCAGGAGAGCAGGGCGGCGGTCAGTGTCGCGGCGACGGCCAGTGAGCCGGTCGTCGCCGCCACCCGCGACCACCGCCGGGGTGCGGTGTTGACCGGCAGGCGTCGCCAGCGGTACCCGGCCAGGGCCAGCCCGGCGCCGGAGGCCGCGAGCCCGAGCGGCCAGAGCCAGCCGGGCACGGCCGACCAGTCGCCGAGCTGGTGGCCCAGGGCCGGGTAGACAACCGCCCAGACGGCGCCCGACAGCACGCTCAGCCGGTCCGGTGCGCCACGCAGCGCGGTGCCGAGCAGCGACAGGCCACCGATGAAGGTGAACAGCAGCGCGATCCCGACCCCTATCCAGGTGGGGTGTCCCGGTGTGGCGGTACCGGCCGAATCGCGGGGCACCCCGAGCAGCCGCAGCCCGATGGGCTCGACGCCCATGTCGGTGTTGCCGAGCACCACCACGCCCCGGCCGGTGGCCCGGTCGAAGCCGACGTACGAGTGGAAGCCGCCGGTGGCGCCGTTGTGCCAGGTGATCTCCCGGTCGCCGTAGCGGGTGGTGAGCCAGCCGTACCCGATGCGGGTGCCGTCGGTGTCGTCGAAGCGCGGATCGCGGGCCTCGGCGCCGGGCGCGGTACCGGCGGCGGTGGCCGCGACGAGTCGCGCGAGATCCTCCACGGTGGACCAGTAGCCGAGACCGGCGGCGGCGTATCCGGTGCCGATCCACGGGTCCGGGGTGCGGCCACTGCCCCGGGCACCCTCGGCCCGATCGGCGGGCAACGCTTCCGAGTTGGTGACCTGGATGGTCGCGGTCATGCCCAGCGGGGTCAACAGTTCCCGGTCGAGCAGCTCGGGGTAGCCGGTGCCGGCGTCGGCCGCGAGAGCCTGGCCGAGCAGCGCCATGCCGAGATTCGAGTAGTGGACCTCGCCCCGGCCGTCGCCGGGTGTCTGGTCGTTCGCGGCGGCGCGGACCCGGTCGACGTCCTGCCCGGCGTACGGGTTGCCGGCCGCGTAGTTGGCCCAGATCGTGCGAGCCCAGTCGGTGACCGAGCTGAGCACGATCCGGGGCAACCCGGCGCGGTGGCTGGCCAGCTCGGCCAGGGTCACGTCCCGGGCGGCACCGGTGATCGCCGGCCAGGTCGCGCCGAGGGTGTCGTCGGGGCGTACCGCCCCGGCGTTGATCTGATGGGCCAGCAGCATGCCGGTGAGCACCTTGGGCACCGATCCGATCTCGAACGGGGTGTCCGGCCGGACCGGGTTGCCGGCGCCGTCGCGGTCACCGAGGCCGGCGGTGCGGATCCGCCCTCCGTCGACCAGGGCGACGGCGAGGCCACGGTAGCCGGCGGGGTCGGCCACGGCCGCCCGGGCGGCGGCGGCCAGGTCGGCGTCGCCGGTCGTCTGTGCGGTCAGCCGAGGTTGCCGGGGCATGAGGCCGAGCCCGGCCAGACCGGCGACCATGCCGGCGACCAGGGCGATGACGGAGGTCTTGCGCATCACGTGCTCCTTCCGTTCCTGCCGGATCGACGCGGGCCGGTCGTGCCGGCCACGGTGGCCTCCTGGCGCGACGGTTGGTGGGTGTGCTCAGCGACCGGCGGCGGTGAGGATGGCCAACAGCGGCACCACCCGCTCGGCGGGGATGGCGTACCGGCCCCGGCCGGCGCTGCGCAGCCAGCCGGCGCCGGTGAGCTGGCGCAGGTGATGGTGCAGCTGGCCGGTTGTGCCCAGGTCCTCGATCCCGGCCAGCTCGGCGGTGCCCTGCCGGCCGCCGAGGATCTCCCGCAGCAGCCGCAGGCGTACCGGGTGGGCCAGCGCCGACAGGACGACCGGCAGGTCGGCCCAGTCGTCGGCCAGCAGGTCCTCGACGCCCCGCCCGTACTGCCAGTCGTAGTGCTGCCCGCCGACCCGGACCGTGCCGGTGTAGAGCACGGCGCCGGCACCGTCGGCGGGCAGTCGCTGCTTGAGCCCGTCGAGCGCCCAGAAGACCCCCTCCGGCAGCGGAGCCGGACCATCGCCGCCGCCGAGCCGCTCGATCAGCTCGGCGACCTGCGCCTCCAGCGCCGCCAACCGTTCCTCCACCTCCGCCATAGTTCGATAGTACGAACTTACGTACTTACGTGCAAGCCGAGGATGATCGACTTTTCGCCGGACGGCCCGCTACCGTCAGTCGTCTTGGGGAGGTACGTCGATGTACGTCGTGTCCGTGATCAACTACAAGGGCGGGGTCGGCAAGACCACGGTGACCGCCAACCTCGGTGCCGAACTGGCCAACCGGGGGATGAAGGTGCTGCTCATCGACCTCGACCCACAGGCCAGCCTGACCTTCGGCTTCTACGACCCGGACGACTGGCGGGAGCGGCTACGCGACACCCGGACGGTGAAACGCTGGTACGACGGCCTGCGCGAGGGCAGCCCGTCGGTCACGCTCAGTGAACTTGTGGTGTCGCCCGGCCCGGCGAACTCCCGGCTCAGCGGCGCCGGCCGGCTCGACCTGATCGCGTCGCATCTGCAACTCGTGGACATCGACCTGGCCCTGGCCCGCAGCGTCGCCGGTGGCGAGGAGTACGACGCCGAACTGTTCCGGGTCCGCGGGTCACTCGCCGAAGGACTGCTCGCCGACGGGCTCGACCCGTACGACATGGTGCTCATCGACTGCCCGCCGAACTTCAACGTGGTCACCCAGTCGGCCATCATCGCCAGCGACCACCTGGTCATCCCGGCCCGCGCCGACTACCTGTCCACCCTGGGCATCGACTACCTGCACGGCAACGTGCGGGAACTGGTCGAGCAGTACAACGCCGACGCGCGCCGGTTCGCCACCGTACGCCGGCACCAGAAGGTCGCTCCCGGCGTGGCCGGCGTGGTCTTCACGATGGTCCAGTTGCTGTCCCAGCAACCCATCGCCACCCACCAGACCTACATGGACCAGGTCCGCAACCTGGGTCTGCCGGTCTTCCCCACCGCGCTGCGGGAGAACGTCACGCTCTACGCGACGAACACCCCGCGCGGCGTGCCGGTGGTGCTGCGCGACCGCGTCACGGTGCCCGCCGTACGCGACGAGCTGCGCCGCCTCGCCACCGAGTTCCTCGACCACCTCCAGCCGACATGAGCGAGCGGCAGCGAGCGAATCATCAACTCGGCGCGTTGGTGCCTCATGGCGGCCCGCAGCGAAGCGAAGGGCCGACATGAGCGAGCGGCAGCGAGCGAATCATCAACTCGGCGCGTTGGTGCCTCATGGCGGCCCGCAGCGAAGCGAAGGGCCGACATGAGCGAGCGGCAGCGAGCGAATCATCAACTCGGCGCGTTGGTGCCTCATGGCGGCCCGCAGCGAAGCGGAGGGCCGACATGAGCGGTCGGGAGGATCTGACCGTCGCCGTCGACCGGCTGGCGACGATGAGCAGCCGCGCCGACGGTACCGCGTACCTCTCCCCCTGGCCGCTGCGCGACCTGCGGGAACTGGCCGCGGAGTTGGGGTTGCGCGGCGTCGGCGGGCTGCGCAAGGCGGACCTGGTCGAGCGGTTGGTCGAGCACACCATCGGCTACCGCCTCACCTCCACCGCGCTACGCCAACGCTGATCCGGCGCGGCACCTGTCAGCCGCCGGTACGCACCGTCGGCCGCACCCGGGCACTGCCGCCGGTGGCCTGGCGACCGATGACGGTCTGGTGGTTGCGGGCCGTCGGCACCCGGTCGAGCAGGGCCCGGTACGGGTTGCGCAACGCCCGCTCCCGATGGCTGGTCCAGCGCACCAGCACGACGATCGCGGCCACCAGCGCCGCACTCAGCACGGCAGTGGAGACGACGCCCAGCCAGCCGGCCACGGTCGCGAACGCGACCGGCGCTCCCGCGCCCACCACCCCGACCCCGCTCATCAACAGGAAGACCGCGGGTACCCACAGCAGGTCGTGGTCGGCCGGCATCAGCAGGGCGACCACGAAGCAGATGACCGCCAGGAGCGTGCACCCCACCACGAGCGACGCGATCTCCACCGGCCCCCACGCCCACCAGTCGATCAGCGTGCCGAACGAGCGGGTGATCGCGATGCCGATCAGGGTCACGCCGGCCAGCGCACCGAGCGTGCCGGCGACGTTGCGCAGGAAGACCAGCACCGTCGGCTTCTCCGGCCGTTCGTTGAGCGTCCGCCAGTCCCGCAGGTCGGCGTCGAGGCTGGTGCTGCTCCACAGTCGACTGGCCAACTCGGTGAGCACCGGCATGGGCAGCCGGCTCGCCAACGCGGCCCGCCAGCCGGACACCCGAGCCGTCAGCGCCCGCACCGCGATCCCGCGCGCGACCTCGGGCTCCCGCCGGGCCACCACGTCGAGCATGTCGCGGATCTCGTACGCGCCGAAGGCACCGGAGAGCAACCGCTTGTGGCCGAAGCCGTGCGCCTTGCGAGTCAGGTCCTCGGTCAGTTCGTTCGGCACCTTGCCGGTGCCGAACGCGCCGGCCCACGCGACGAGGCCGATCGCGAGACGCACGTCGACGGTGCCGAGATCACTCGGGGCGTCGTCGGTCGACTCCAGGATCAGCCAGCCGAGGCGACCCATCGTCCGGGCCATCGGGGTGCCCGGCTCGAAGGGTGCCCACAGCCAGTCGTACCACTCCGCGCCCGGCACCCGTCCCGACCGCCGGTCGGTCAGCCGCGCCGCCCCGGCGGCCACGGACGCCGCCTCCGCCGCCGTGGGGTCGAAGGTGCGCAGTTCGTTCTCGACGTCCGGCGCGTCGACCAGGGTGGCCAGCCGCCACGCCGCGCGTAGGGCAACCTGCCGGTTCCTGGCCCACAACTGTTCCGCCAGGGCGACCGCGGCGGCGGGGTGCCGATGGCAGCCAGGTCGTCGACGGCCGCCACCGAGCCGGCGCCGGCCCGGGCGGCGAGGGTCGGGATGGCCAGCTCACCGGTGGCCCGCAAGGCGGCACGGGCCGCCGGCACCCGCACCGCCATCTCACTGAGCAGCTCGATAGCCTCGCGGCGACGGGACTCCGCGAGGGCCACCACCGCGTCCTCGGCCACCGAGCCGCCGGAGCGCGCCTGCCGCGCCAGGCTGTCGAACAGTCGCTGACCGAACGGCCCCGAATTACCGGCCACCGCACCGAGCGCCGCCAGCACCAGATGCTTGTCGGCGGCCGGCGTACCGAGCAGCCGAACGTGACTGTCCACGATGGTCGAGGCAAGATTCTCGTCGAGCTGTCGGGCCTCGGCGACGCACTCCAGGGCGAGCAGCCGGTCCCGGCCGTCACCGCCGAAGATCTGCCGGACCACCCCGGAGGCGTCGCGATTGGCGCCGGCGCACCATAGTTTCACCGTCTCCCGCCACCGGCTCGGGTTCTCCCGGTAGAGCCCGAGCAACCGGTCGGGGTCGTCCGCGAGTTCCACCGCCGCCAGGTATTCCTGCAGGGTCAGGTGGGCGAACTCGTAGAGCAGGTTGTTGTCGTCGATGCGGATCAACAGCCCGCTGCGCTCCACGATCTCGTCGACCATGCGCGGCAGGTGCTCCTCGGCCAGCCGGAACCGGGGCAGGATGCGGGCGAGCTCGGCGTACACCTCCGCCTCGCCAATCACCCGGCGGTCGGTGCCCTGGGACCGGCCGCCCTGGGCGGCCAGCGCGATCGCCCGCAGCGCCATGAGCTTGTGGCCGGCCTGGTATCGGGCCAGGTTGCGGTGCCGGCCGAGATCCCGGTCCCGGCGCAGCAGGTGCTCGACGGCCTGCTGGTAGAACTCCGCCCGCGAGTTGGTCAACATCGGCCCGGCACCGGCGTCCGCCTCGTACAAGGTGGTGATCATCGTGAGCATCAGCGGGCTGCGGGCCAGCCGCATCACCGTCGGGCTGGATCGCAGTTCCGCCAGGAGTTGCTCCACGACGTGCCGGGAGTCGGCCGACGCCTCGTCGCGTTCCCGCCCCGGTGCGTGGTGCTCGGCACCCCCGGCGTCCCGCCGGGTGAACCAGAGCCGCAGGAAGTGCCGGATCCCGGCGTCGTCGAAGCCGGCCACCCGGATCTCCCGGTCGAAGACCGGCCGCAGGTCACCGTCGTAGACCGCGTCGCGGCAGGTGACCACGATCTGCGTCGTCGAGTGGCGCTCGGCGAACTCCTTGATCTCCTCGGCGACGGCACCGCGCCGCTCGGTGACCACCTCGTCCAGCCCGTCGAGGAACACGCAGAGCCGGCCACTGGCCAACGCCACCTCGACGACCTGCGCCGCGTCGGCGACGAGCGGACGGGCGCGCCGGTGCCGGCGGCGACCATCCGGTTCGTCGTCGAGCCGGCCGAGCGCCTCCGTGATGAGCTGCCGGATCGTGCGGCCGTCCCGGTTGGACCGGGCGAGCTCCACAAGCACCGGTACGCGCTCGAACCGTTCGGGCGCCGCCGCCCAGCGCACCATCGAGTGCCGCAGCAGCATCGACTTACCCGCTCCCGCCGCACCGAGGATCACCGTGCGCCGCCGATCCTGCACGTCGCGGTAGACGTCGACGCGCCTGCCGTCCTGCTCGTACTCCAGCGGCACGTACACCTCGTCGAGCGTGACCGAGACATCCCGCACGAAGCCGAGTTCCATCCGGTTGTAGGTGCGGGCGACCCAGGCGCGGTAGCGGCGCCACTCGTCCGCCCGGATGCCGCGCCGTCGGCCGGCGACGAGTCCCCACAGCCGGGCCAGCTGGGCTTTGATCCAGTCGGCGAAGAACTGCTGGATCACTGCGACGAGCACCGCCAACAGGAAGACCCCGACTGCCCGGTAGTCCACACCGAAAGGCAGGTCCGGTAGCTGCGGCACTGGCGAATCCTCCACTGTGTGACGTCGGACAGGAACACACCGTATGGGTGGCGCTGTCCGGGCGCACCGGGCTCAGGTGTCAGCGTCGATGGATCTTCGGACGAGCGGACAGGGTCAAGGGGTTGACCTCGAGTGCGCTCGAAGACGCAGGCTGGTGCCGCGTCCACAGGTTCGGGCGCACGAGAGGAGTTTCCATGCGGTACCGCACGATCGGCAGCGACCCGCGTACCCGACGCGAGGTCAGCGTGCTCAGCCTCGGGGCGATGCTGTTCGGCACGAAGACCGACGAGGCCACCTCCTACGCGATCCTCGACAGGTACGTCGAGGCCGGCGGCACCTTCATCGACACGTCGGACAACTACGCGTTCTGGATGACCGGCGGGCAGGGCGGCGAGAGCGAGGAACTGCTCGGCCGGTGGCGGCGCAGCCGGGGCATCGGCGACGAGGTCGTCGTCGCCACGAAACTCGGCGCCCGGCCGCTCGCCCCCGGCACCAGCTACCTCGACAACCCGGAAGGGCTGTCGGCCAAGGTGATCCGGGAGTCCGCCGAACGGAGCCGGGAACGCCTCGGCATGGACCGGCTGGACCTGCTCTACGCCCACATCGAGGATCACCGGGTGCCGTTGCGGGAGACCGTGGAGGGGTTCGCCGAGCTGGTCGCCGAGGGCACCGTGGGGCTGCTCGGCGCGAGCAACCACCGCACCTGGCGGGTGGAGCGGGCCCGCGCGCTGGCCGCCGCGGCCGGCCTGCCCGGGTACGAGGTGCTCCAGTACCACCGCAGCTACCTGCCGGCCCGACTCGACGGGCCGAGCGACCTCGACGTCGACGGCAACGTGGGCGCGGTCGGCGGCGAGCTGACCAGCTACCTGCGCGCCGAACCCGGCCTGACCCTGGTGTCGTACGGCTCACTGCTGTGGGGTGCCTACGTCCGTTCGGACAAGCCGCTGGGGCCGGAGTACGACCTGCCGAGCGCGCCGGTGCGGCTGGCCGCGCTGCGCGAGGTGGCCCAGCAGACCGGCGCGACGGCCAACCAGGTGGTGCTGGCCTGGCTGATCGACGGCGACATCCCCACCATCCCGCTGGTGGGGGTCTCCTCGGTGGCGCAGTTGGACGAGAGTCTCGCCGCCGTGGACCTGGCGCTGACACCCGAGCAGCGGCACCGGCTCGACACGGCCTGGTGACGGGGCCGGCAGCGCGTCGGGCCGGCCACGGCCCGGAGCACCGCCGACAGGTGGTGTCGGGACAGCCGCCGCTAGATCCGATCTAGCGGCGGCTGTCCGCCGTCTCGCGCCTGTGCGGTGAGCCGACCACTCCCGTCGGCCAGCGTCGTTGTAGCTGGCGGGCGGCCACGGGAGGGAGCATTCTGTCGTACCCGTGGGGTGTGGTGGGTCGCCGGGTCGCGGCGGCCCGGCTCGCAGACGTGACGAACGGAAGGACACTTCGCAATCATGAGTAGACGCACCACCGGCCTCGCCATCGAGGCCGAGGGTCTGACCCGGTCGTTCGGCGAGACCCGCGCGCTCGCCGGCATCGACCTGCAGGTTCCGGCGGGTGCCGTGTACGGGCTGCTCGGGCCGAACGGGGCCGGCAAGACCACCGCGGTACGCGTGCTGGCCACCCTGCTTCGTCCGGACGGCGGGCAGGCCCGGGTGTTCGGTCACGACGTGGTGGCTGAGGCCGACGCGGTACGCGCCCGGGTCAGCCTGACCGGTCAGTACGCCTCGGTGGACGAGGACCTGACCGGCACGGAGAACCTCATCCTGCTCGGCCGGTTGCTCGGGCTGCCCAAGTCCGCCGCCCGGCAACGGGCGGAGCAACTGCTGGCCGCGTTCGGGTTGACCGAGGCGGCCGGACGGCAGGTGAAGAAGTACTCGGGCGGCATGCGGCGACGCATCGACATCGCGGCGAGCATCCTCAACACCCCCGACCTGCTGTTCCTCGACGAGCCGACGACCGGGCTGGATCCGCGCAGCCGCAACCAGGTGTGGGAGATCGTCCGGGCGGTGGTCGCGCACGGCACGACCGTGCTGCTGACCACGCAGTACCTGGACGAGGCCGACAAGCTGGCCAGCCGGATCGCGGTGGTCGACCACGGCCGGGTGATCGCGGAGGGCACCCCGGGCGAGTTGAAGTCGTCGGTCGGCTCCGGCACGGTCCACCTGCGGCTGCGCAACGCCGACCAGCGGCCCGAGGCCGAGCGGGTGTTGCAGGCGACGCTGAGCGTACCGGTGCAGTTGGAGGCCGACCCGGTGGCGATCACCGCCCGGGTGGGTGGCGACGGCAGCGAACTGGACGCCAGCGCACAGGCCGCCCGGGCCCTGGGCGAGTTGTCCCGGGCCGGGATCGTGGTCGACGACTTCTCCCTCGGTCAGCCCAGCCTGGACGAGGTCTTCCTGGCCCTGACCGACCATCCCGCCGTGCCAGCCACCGACGAGCGGGACGACGAGCTGGAGGCAGCCCGATGAGCAGCGACACCGCCACCTCGACCGGCCGGGCGCCGACGGTCTTCGTACCCTCCTCCGAGGCGCTGGCGACGGTCCTCGCGCCGGGTGCCCGACCGCCACGGCCGAGCCCGCTGTCGGCGTCGCTGACCTTCAGCTGGCGGGCCCTGCTGAAGATCAAGCACGTGCCGGAGCAGCTGTTCGACGTGACCGCGTTCCCGATCATCATGGTGCTGATGTTCACGTACCTGTTCGGTGGCGCGCTCGCCGACAGTCCTCGTGACTACCTGCAGTTCTTCCTGCCGGGCATCATGGTGACGAGCGTCGTGATGATCACCATGTACACCGGGGTCGGGTTGAACACCGACATCGAGAAGGGCGTCTTCGACCGGTTCCGGACGCTACCGGTCTGGCGGCCCGCCGCGCTGGTCGGCATGATCGTCGGCGACGTGCTGCGCTACGTCCTCGCCGCCCTGGTGATCCTCACCGTCGGGCTGGTGCTCGGCTTCCGCCCTGACGGTGGCGTGGTCGGCGTCCTCGCCGGGATCGGCCTGCTGGTGGTCTTCTCCTTCGCGTTCTCCTGGGTGTGGACGTTCTTCGGGCTGATCCTGCGCAGCGAGAAGTCGGTGATGGGGGTCAGCATGATGGTGCTGTTCCCGCTGACCTTCCTGAGCAACGTCTTCGTCGACCCGTCCACGATGCCCGGCTGGCTCCAGGCGTTCGTCAAGGCCAACCCGATCACACATCTGGTCTCGTCGGTACGCGCGGCCATGGCCGGCACCACCGACGCCTCGGCGATGATGTGGATCGCCCTCTGGAGCGCCGCCTTCATCCTCGTCTTCGGACCCCTGACCATGCATCGCTACAACCGCCGCTGACCTGGTCCGCAGCCCTGGATCTTGGTCCGGAGGTGCCCCTCGGAGGGCGCTTTCGGACCAAGATCGCTCCTGGTCAGAGGTGCCAGGGGTGGGGGGTGGGTGGGAGGTAGCGGCAGGCGGCGCCGGTGGAGATCGTGGCGCGTAGGTGGGTGGCGAGGGGTGGGTGGCGCTGGTCGAGGCGGCGGAGCGTGTCGCGAATGCGGGCGGTTACCGTCTTGCGGGCCCGTTCCGCCTCGTCACCGAGCCGACGGGTCCGGCCGGCCAGCCCGGCGGCGGCCCGCAACTGGTCGATGAGGGCCTGCCGCTCGGCCTCCAGCGCCGCCACCCTGTCCTCGTCGCCGCGCCCGGCCGCCAGGTCGATCTCGTCGTCGAGCCGTGCCAGGTGGCGCCGGTAGCGGCTCTTTGCTTCGTCGTCGAGCACCTGATCGCCGCCCATCCGGCGGGCGGCGACGAGTTCCGGCCCGGCGGCCGGGTCGAGCATCTCGACGGCGGGCACGTCGACGCCGGGACGGCCGAGCAGCAGGCGCAGGTCGTGCAGCCCCTTGGCGTCGGGTAGATGAACCGTGCTGCCGTCGAAGGTGAGCCGCCAGACGGCCCCGTCGCGCCGGAACTCGTACGCCGGGCCCACCGCACCACCGTTGCCGGCCGTACCGGCTGGCACCGAGCCCACGGCCGACTCGTCCGACGCCCACCCGGCTGCGACCGTGGCCGAGCCGAGCACCGGGCCCGCCTCGGCGGGCCGCTCCGGCGCCTCGGGCGCCCGGGTGGCCGGCAGGGTCGGTGCGACGGCGGCGAGTCGGGCCAGGATCTGCGGCATGTCGAGTTTGCCGGCGTCGCGCTCGGCATCGACGCGCAGGGCGGCGGCGCTCGTGGCGTCACCCGGGCCACCCCGGGCGGTCAGGGCGTCGGCGAGCGCGGTCCGGGCGATCAGCGACCACGGCCGGGAACCCATCCGGTCGGCGGCGGCGCGGGCAGCGGAGAAACCGGCGACGGCGTCGTCCCAACGCCCCTCGGCGGCGTCGACCACGGCGAGCCAGTGATCCACCGGACCGCTGAGGTCGCACCCGTACAGCGAGACGAGCCACTGGCCCCGGTACGGCAACAGCGCCTGACGCACCTCGGCGCAGCGGCTCGGATCGGCGACCGTGGCCTGGGCGCACAACCGCAACCACATCGGCGAGATCGACCCGGCGAAGCGGGTACCCGCGGCTTCGAGTTCCGCGACGAGGTCGGCCGCCGTGCGGTGGTCACCGCGTTCGGCGGCGGTGATCGCCCGCAGCAGGCCGAGCTGCGGATGATCAGTCTTGGCGAGCCCGTCGAGCAACGCGTCGGCATCGTCGAGTCGGCCCCGCAACAGCAGCAACGCCCAGCGCAGATGGTGCCCGAGGAAGGCGTGGTCGGAGTGCTCCCACTCGTCCAACTCACCGAGTTCGGCGTAGCAGGCCTGCGCACCGGCGAAGTCGCCGCGGAAGGCGGCGATGAGGCCGCCGTCGATGGCCGCCGCCATCTGGTGCCGGGGCTTGCCGGTCTGTCGTCCACCGGTGACGAAGGCGGTGAGTTCGTCGAGGTAGTCCGGGTCACCGAGTTCCAGCAGCGCGACCCAGCGCAGCGAGGTCGACCACAGCTCGGTCTCCCGGTCGCCGTTGCGCCGCGCGACGTCGCGGATCTCGCCGGTGAGGGCGGCCCGATCGGCGGCGGTGCCCAACCCCCAGGTGGAGTCGTGTCGCACCCACAGGCTGAAGGTCAGCGCCTCGTCGTCCCGCGCCGACCGGGCGAGCGTCTCGGTGGCGGTCATCAGGTCGGCTTCCAGGACGGCCGGTCCGACGCTGTCGTCGGGCTCACCGATGAGCCGCCGGTACGCCTCGCGCAGCAGTGCCTCGCCGTCGATGCCGGCTACGGGATCGAGTTGCCAGTGGCGACGTACGTTGAGTGCGAAGCGGGCCAGCACCGCCGGGTCGTCGACCGTGAGGGCCAACGCGGCGGCCTCGCTGAGCAGTTGGCGCGCCTCCTCCCGGGCACCGCAGTGGAAGAGCTGGTCGGTCAACGTTGTCACGATCTTGAACTGTTGGAGTTCGTCCCGCACCACTTCCAAGGCCCGCCGCAGGTGCAGGGTGGACTCGTCGAGCGCCAGTCGGCACCTGGCGTCCCGCGCGGCGTCGAGCAGCAGCTCGGTGACGCGGAACTCGTCCAGATGTGCGCCGGCCAGCCACGCGTGGCGGGCCACGTCGGCGGGGATCAGCAGCCGGTCCAGCGTGTCGTGCTCCTCGACGGCCCGCACCACGGCGGCGTGCCGCGCTCTGCGGTCGTCCTCGGTCAGCGCGTCGTAGAGCGTCTCGCGGACCAGGTCGTGCACGAAGGCGTAGCGGTCGTCGCCCAGACCGAGCAGCAGTCGCGCGGTGACCGCGACCTCCAGCAACTCACCGACCCGGGGCGGGGGCAGGCCGACACCGGCCGCGAGGACCTCGCCGTGGAACTCCCGGCCCAGCACGGCGGCGACGGTGAGCGCGTCGGTCACCATGGCGGGCAGATGATCCAGTCGCCGCCGCACCACCTCCCGTACGCCGGGAGGGATGGTGGCCAGCGTGCCGTCGGCGTGCCAGAGCCGGGCGGTCTGCTCCACGAAGAAGGGGTTGCCGCCGGTGCGCCGGTGCACGTCGTCGACGCAGTGCGCATCGGGTGTCCGACCGGCGGTACGCGTCATCAGCTCGCCGACCTCGTCCCGGGTCAGGCCGGCGAGGCTGATCGAGGTGGCCTTGGCCACCAGGGACATCAGCAGCGGCCGCAGCGGGTGGTCGGCGGCCTCCACCTCGGCGTCACGGTAGGTGCCGACGAGCAGCAGCCGCTCGAACCAGGTGTGCTGGGCGGCGAACCGCAGCAGTCGCATCGACGCCGGGTCGGCCCAATGCAGGTCGTCGAGGATCACCACGACCGGCCGGCGCTGCGAGACGGCGACCAGTGCGGTGGTGACCGCGTCGTAGAGCGCGAACGCCTCCTGCTCCGCCGCGTCGCCCTCGCCGCGGACCGACGTCAGGACGCTGCCCTCACCGTGCACGGTGGCCGACACCAGAGGACTCGCCTCGCCGAGCAGCAGGGCGAGCGCCGGCTCGGCCGATTCCCGGGCCACCGCCCAGTCCTCCGGCGACCGGCGCAGCCGGCGCAACACCTGTGTCCACGGCCAGTAGCCGGGTGCGCTGGCCGAGTCCCAGCAGGCGCCACCGAGCACCAGCGCACCCTGTCGACGGGCCTCGTCAGCGGCGGCGGTCACCAGGGTGGTCTTGCCGATGCCGGGCTCCCCGGCGACCAGGACCAGCCCGCCGTGGCTGGCGGTGGCGCGGTCGACCTCGGCCCGCAACAGACCGGCCGGATGATCCCGCCCGATCATGAATCCGCCCGCCCGCCCGCTCATGGCAACCGACGGTAGCCGACCGGACCGACACCGCGTGCCGTCGCGGGTTCAGCGCGCGTCGGTGATGACGTGGGCGCAGGCGGCCGGCCCCGGTCCGGCGAGCCAGCGACAGGTGCGCCGGCGGGGCGGCCAGTCGTGCGGCGGTGATGCCGTCGCCGCTGGTCAACCCGGCGGCGGAAGCACCGTGGCGAGGTGGGCGAGGATGGCCTGGTTGGCCTCCCAGCCGTCGGGGAACCGGACCGGCACGTCCAGTTGCGGTGCCTCGGTCGAGGGGTGGGCGTCCAGCAGGTCGCCGATGCCGGCGCGGGCCACCACCAGGCAGGCGTGCCGGTGCCGGGAGGTGAGCACGCAGAGCCGCCCCGACTCCAGGTGGAAGGCGGTCGCGTCGCGCCGACCGGAGAGCGGGTGCAGCACGATCGTCACGTCGTACTCCCGGCCCTGGAGGCGGTTGGCGGTGTCGACGGTGATGTCCGCACCGGCCTCGCCGAGTCGCGCGCGGATGGCCGCGACCTGGTCACGGTGCGCGGCACCGACGGCGATCCGGTCCGCGGTGACCGGCGCGCCACCGGGCACCTGCTCGCTGACCGCCACCGCTCCGCGCCGCAGCACCCGCAGCGCGAGCGCGGCGCACGCGGCGGCGGCTTCCCGTCGGTACGCAGGGTGTGCCGGGCCGGCAGCTCGTACAGCGCCCAGCCGGTGGCGGCGGCCGACTCCACCGCCCGGTCGACGGCGTCACCCGGCCCGGGCGCGGTGAGGTGCAGGCCCCGATCGTCCGGGCCGGTGCCGGCGCGGAAGCCGGTGAACGGGTAGAACGCGCGGGACACCACCGACGCCGCCGAGGCGGGCAGCCGCCAGGAGACCGGCAGCCGATGCACCGGCAGGTGCGGGTTGTGCCGCAGCAGCACCGCCACCGCCGACTGCATCGGATCCCAGGTCAATCCCGCCCACCGACCACCGTCCACCGTGGAGAAAGGGTCGAGCTGCCCCGGATCACCCACGAACAGGGCGCGTTCGAACCTGCCGGCCACGCGCAGCAGAGCGTCCGAGCGCATCTGGTACGCCTCATCCACGATCGCCCACGGCCAGCAGCCCTCGGTGACCGTGGCCCACTTGGCGGCCGTACCGATCACCACGGCCGAGGCGGCCAGGTCGGCGGCCTTCGCGGCGACCCGGACCTGCGGATGCGCCCGCACCCGGGGCGACGCCCGGTAGTCACCCGCCGACAGCCGCCCGATCCGCAGCCGCGGCGCCTTCGTGGCGAGCCGGTCGATCAGGTCATCGACCTGCTCGTTCGTCTGCGCGATGATCATCAACGGCTCGCCATCGCTCGGCCCGCCGCTGCCCGAGTCGGTACCGCCCGACCCGGCACCGCCCGAACCGGTGTCGACCGACCCGGCACCGCTCGACCCGCCGGTGGCCAGCTCGATGGCGGCCCGTACCACCAGGGTCGACTTGCCGGCCCCCGGGGGCGAGTCGACCACCACGCCCCGGTGCTCACCGGAACGCAGATCGGCCAGCACGGCAGTGATCACGCGCTCGGCCTCGACCGCCGGCGGCACCACCAGCTCCGGCGTCAACCCGATCTTCCCCACCGGCCGCACCCTACCGCCAGCTGCCCTGTCCCGCGCCCGCCCGTTCGCTCGGCCACAGCCACGAGATGTGGCATGTCGCGGCCTCCCGCGCGCCGGAAGCCCCAACATGCCGCAAAGCGCGAGCGGTCCGGCGCCGCCTCGACGGGCGGAGCGGTCAGTGGACGATGACCGGGACCTTCGGCTGGTCGCCCGGCTGATCTCCGGGCTGGTCGTCGAGCAGGTGGGACCGTTCCCGCCGCCGGGGCAGGAACGCGGCCGGGATGAACGTGGCCGCCACCAGGGCGAACGCCACCCAGAAGGTGGTGGCGAAGGAGTTGGCGGCGAAGTCCAGCCCACGCTCGATCAGCGACGGGTCGGGAATCTGCTGGGCCAGCTCCGGCCGCTGCTGGGCGGCGATCGCCAGGCCGGCCTCGGTGACCGGGTTGCCGTTCTCGTCGGTGAGGCCGGGGATCTGCCGGGAGCCGTTCAGCTCGTTGGTCAGGATCACCGACATCACCGCGGCGCCGACCGATCCACCGATCTGCTGGAGGATGTTCACCAGCGTGGAACCTCGGGCCACCTCGTGCCCGGTCAGCGTCTTCAGCGCCGACGTCATGATCGGCATCATCGTGCCGCCCATGCCCAGGCCCATCACGAACAGCGAGCCGCAGAGCAGCACGTACGAGGTGTCGGCGTCGAGCTGGGTGAAGGTGAAGAACCCGGCGAGGATGAGCAGCAGCGCGAACGGCACCGTCCGGCCGACCGGCACCTTGTCGGCGAGCATGCCGGCGATCGGCATGGTGACCATGGCACCGAGGCCCTGCGGCGCCATCAGCAGGCCGGCGTGCAGCGTCGACTCGCCGCGTACCTGCAGGAAGTAGCTCGGGAACAGCAGGCCGGCACCCATGAACGCGATGATGAAGACGAACATGGTCAACGCCGCGACGGTCAGCCTGCGGTTGCGGAACAGCCGCAGGTCGAGCAGCGGGTGCCGGGGCTTGAACGAGTAGACGACGAACGCCACCACCAGTGCGGCACCGACCAGCATCGGCCCCCACACCTCGGGGTCGGCGAAGGTGCCGGCCTCGGGCAGCGTGGAGACGCCGTAGAGGAAGAGGGCGAGACCCGGCGAGAGCATCAGCATGCCGAGGAAGTCGAACGACTCGGAGGGCTGCGGGCTGTCCTTCGGCAGGGCCATCTGGGCGTACACCAGCGCGACGATGCCGATCGGCAGGTTGATCAGGAAGATCCAGTGCCAGCTCGCCACGTCGATCAGCCAGCCGCCCAGGATCGGGCCGCCGATCGGGCCGAGCAGCATCGGGATGCCGAGCACCGCCATCAGCCGGCCGATCCGGTTCGGGCCGGCCGCCCGCGTCATGATCGCCATGCCGATCGGCATCAGCATGCCACCGCCGAGGCCCTGCAACACCCGGTACGTGATCAACTGGCCGATCGTGTCGGCGGTGGCGCAGAGGCCGGAGCCGATGGTGAACAGCGCGAGGGCGATCATGTAGAGGCGTTTGGTGCCGAACCGGTCGGCGGCCCACCCGCTGAGCGGGATCACCGTGGCCAGGGCGAGCGTGTAGCCGGTCATCGTCCACGCCACCCGGGCGTACGAGGCGTCGAACTCGCTCTGGAACGTCGGCAGGGCGACGCTGACCACCGTCACGTCGAGGATCGACATGAGCGCACCGAGCACCACGACGCCGGCCACCTTGAGTACCGCGGCGTCGAGCTTGTCCGAGGTCGGAACAGGCTGCGGTGCCGCGACAGATTGCTGTGTCACGAGGTCTCCCGTTGTTGGAACTGCCCATGAGGCGAGCGGTGGTGGCCGACGTGGCGCCCACTGGCCGGCGCGACGGCGGAGGTGAAGCCCGCACGGCACATTAGCTCCCGCCAACGACACTCCGCCGCCCGTTTAGCGACCAGCAGAGCTTTCTGTGAGCACGGCCACGGTGACTCTGCGCCGCCAGGCGTGACCGGACGGGAAACGGGTACGCGCGGCACGCGGTCAGGGCCGGCAGACGGCGGGAGAGGTGGTGCCAGCGTGGCGAAGTTCCTGGTCACAGCGACCTACACGATCCCGGGCATGGCCGGGTTGGCCAAGGAGGGCGGCACGGCGCGGGCCGAGGTGGTCGAGGCCCTCATCGAGAACGCCGGCGGGCAGGTGGAGGCGGTGTACTACGCGTTCGGCCAGTTCGACCTGTACGTGCTCTGCGAGGTGCCGGACAACGTGACCGCCGCCGCGCTCGGCATCGCGGTACGGGCGGCGGGTGGCGTCGACGCCCGCATCGTGCCGCTGCTGACCACCGCGGAGGTCGACGCCGCCGTCCGACTGCCCATCACCTACCAGCCGCCGGCCGCATGAAGGCGCTCCCCCACCCGGTACGTGACCAGGTTCGGGTCGGCCCGTAGCTGCCGCTGGGTGAACTTGATGGTGTCCCACCCCTTCGCCGAGTACAGCCGGGTCTGATCGGCGTACCAGGGCGAGTTCGGGTTGGCCGACTGCGAGTAGGTGAGCAGCTGCCGGCCCGACGGCCCCTCGCGGCCCAGCTCGACGGCCATCAGGTACGACGTGCCGTGCCGCACCTTCGGGTAGCCGACGCCGGGCTGCACCTGGTTGATGATCATGTTGAAGACGCCGGCCTCCGGCCAGCCACCGTGGATGGGGATGCGTTCGGCGCCACGGGGTTCGGTCTGGATGTCGCCGAGGCGGGCGTCCAGCGGAATGCCGCCGAGCAGTTTCACGGCGTCGGCGAGTGCCGTGCGGACCCTCGTGTCGTCGACGGCGAGCCGGTTCGGCGTGGTCAGCGGGGCGGCCGGATCGAACGGGTCGGCGAACCGCAGGCCACCGGCGCGGGCGAACTCGGTGAACACGTGCGAGCCCCGGCTGCCCAGGTCGACCCGGAGGTCCCAGCGACGTAGCGCGGCGCAGGCGGCCGTCAGGTCGACCGTGGTGCCGTCCGAGGCGGTGGCCGTCGGCTGGGCTTCGCAGAGCCGGACCAGGTCGTCGCGGACCAGTTCGCCGCCGTACGCCCGGTTGCCGAGCGTCACGTCCCACAGCCGGCCGGTGGTGAATCCCCGGCCGGGCAGCCCGTCGGTGCCGGCAAGACGTTGCCGCACCTGGTGCACGCCGAGCCGGGTCCGCAGGCTGCGGACGGTCCGCTCGTCGCCGAGGATGCGCGGGTACCCGACGAGCGGGCGAGCGGGGTTGGCCAGCCAGTAGCTGTCGTTGGAGTTGGTCACGTAGTCGTCGCGGACCAGGGTGGGCAGGTTCGCCGGCCCGAGGATGCCGGGCACCGCCGCGTCGCGGTCCCGGCCCAGCTCACACGAGGAGCGGGATCCGTCGAGGACGGCCTGGCCGCTCGTCGCGTACAAACTCTGGAAGGAAGCTGGAATGCACGCGGCCGCGAGGGAGTCGGTGACCCGGGGCACGACGGAGTGGTCCGCGTAGAGGGCCCGTCCGTGCCGGTCGGCGGCGATGACGTTGACCCAGGGCAGGAACTGCCGCCGGTCCAGCACCGACCGCAGCTCACCCACCGAGCGCGCCCGGCCCATGGCGAGCCAGCCGTCGAGCGCACGGTTGTTCGTGGCGTTGACGTCGGTGATCGCGTACGCCGTGTCGGTGGTCCAGTCGAAGCGGCCCGGCACCACGACGACCGGGCCGAAGTGGGTGTCGTAGAGGGTACGGCTGACCGGCCCGGCGGGAGTCCGGACGGTGACCGTGCGGGCGGTCATCTTCCGGGTCCGGCCGTCGTAGCGGTAGCTCGTCGGGTCGCCGGGCACCAGCGTGAGCCGATGCCAGACGAAGCGGCGGGCGGTGGAGACGGTGTGCGACCAGGCCACCTTGCCGTTGTGCCCGATCTCGACGAGCGGGTCACCGATCAGGGCCGCGCCCTCCACGTCGTACCGGCCGGGCACCTTCAGCCGCATCCGGTAGAAACGCTCGTCGCCGTCCCACGGGAAGTGCGGGTTCGCCAGCAGCATGCCGGCGCCGCCGGTGGTGGCGCGGCGCCCCAGACCGTACGCGTTGCTACCCACCCCGGCCGGCGCCCCGTCGCGGGCAGTGACCACGGCTTCCGCCCCCGGGGCGGTCACCTTCATGCTGGTGCCACTGGTGCTGCTCCCGCCGGTGCTGCGTCCGTTGGCGCTGCTTCCCTTACTGGTGGCGGCGGGCGGCGCGGCGGCGACGATGCCGTCGGCGAGCGCGCCGGAACTGGCCCGGACCATCCGGGCCCGGTTGGCCCGCCACAGGCCCAGCTCGGTGATCGGACGCACCCACTCCTGCCCGGCGCAGGCCGGGTCGTTGATCTTCTTCCGGGCACCCCGCAGGTAGGCGTTGTAGCCGGCGGCGAAGCCGCGCATCTGGTCGCGTACCTCGTTGGAAGGTGCGCTCAGGCCGTCGCGCCGGCCGACGAGCCAGCGCTCGGCGGCCCGGTCGTCGATCGCCTTCTGGTGGAACAGGTCGCCGGCGACGTTGTCGGTGTCCGCGCCGAACCAGCGGGACCGCTGGCCGTTCACGGTGACCATCTGCTCGGCGATCAGGCAGATGTTGTCCTCCGCCTGCGCGTACCCGACGCCGTAGCCGAGGCTGGCGAAGTCGCGCGCGGTGATGTGCGGTACGCCGTAGGAGGCCCGCTGGATCAGGGCCGAGTAGCCGCCGCCGCGCGCGACTGCGGTCCCGCCGGTCACGGCGAGGCCGGCGGCGACCAGTACGGTGGCGGTGGCGGTGGCGACGATCCGTCGCCCCCTCATCGGACAGCTCTCTTCATGGGACGTCTCCCCGTGGTGTCGACTGTGCCCGGTCAACTCGTTGCCCAACCGAGGCTAACGACATTGACCGATCCGGCAATCGGGGATCAACGCCACCCGCCTCGGGGTTCACCCCGAGAGTGCGCGCCCAACCCCGCCACATTGATCACCGCGGCCGAGTGCGGGCTGACAGTAGTGCCATGACGGAGAGCCGGCCGGAGGAGGTCCAGGTTGCACCGGTGCTGACAGGATTGAGGAGGCGAAACTGATGCATAGGGGGTCCGATGCCGGTGGACACCTTCGTCGATCGCGAACGCGAGTTCGAGGTCGCGATGACCCAGGTGCAGTCGGCCTGCGCAGGCCGTGGGGGTTTCCTCGTCATCGACGGCTCGGCGGGCATCGGCAAGAGCGCACTGCTCGCGAAAATCGCCGAGTCGGGAGGTGCGCCGACATTCCTGTCGGTGCGTTGCCACGCCCAGGTAGGACACCTTGCCGCCTACGGACCTCTGGTCGATCTCGCGTGGCTCATCGAGCAGAGCACACCGCGCCACCGCCGCCTGCTGCGCCGCTCCGGCGAAGGAATGAAGACCCGGTGGCCCGAACTGCTGACCATGGTGCCTGGCGTGGGGGAAGCGCTGAAGATGGTCGCTGAATCCCTGTCGGGACCAGTGCCCGGCGCGCCGCTGGTGGACCACCGCACGGCTGCCCGGTCGATGGCGGAGGCAACGCTTGCGCTACTGCGGGCGAAGCACCCTGCCGTCGTGATGATCGACGACGTGCATCGGATCGACGGGAGTTCCTGTGCTGCGCTGTCCTACCTTGCCCGCGCCGTGCAGAGCGAGCCGGTGCTGTTCGTATTGGCGCTGCGCCACGACGAGACACCCGACAATCCCGCTGCCCAGCAACTGATCGACGACCTGCAACTGCAAGGTGCCCGTCAGGTCCGGCTCGGCGGTCTACCGCCTGCCGCCGTCGAACAGCTCGGTCGCCTGCTCGCCGGGTCGACGTCTGCCCAGGTGACCCGGCGGCTCGTTGACCAGACCGGCGGGCATCCCCTTCTACTGCACTACTGCCTCGGCAAGGGACGACCGCTTGCCGCGCTACCCGCCGCTGACGATGTCTCCGGAAAGGTGAGCCTGCGAGCGGAGGACGACGCAGATGCCCTGCTCACCCGCGTCCGGTTGGTGATTCAGGCCCGACTGCGGAGACTGTCCTCGGAGGACCTACGCCTGCTGTCCATCGCGGCTGTACAGGGCCGCTCATTCCACAGCAGTGTGGTGGCACACATCGCGGGACAGGACCACGACGTGGTGGCGCATCGGCTACACCGGCTGGCGACCGAGACGGGCATGCTGTACCCGGTCGGAGCCGATGACTGGGACGACGTGCTGAACGCCGATCGTTACTCTTTCGAGCACGATCTGCTCCAGGAAACCCTCTACCGAGACCAGACCGAGCGGCAGCGCCGCGAGCGGCATCGCAAGGTGGGCCGCATCCTGTACCAGCATTCAAGGAACTTCGCCGACATGAACCAGGAGCTCGCGCTGGACCTGATCCGGCATCACCGGCTCGGTGGCGACTGGTTGTCGGCAGCGAAGGTGGCGCACGATACCGCCTGCCGCCTGGCTGGGACCGGTGCGTCCACCCGCGAGGTCATCGCGATCGCCGAGCAGGGTCTGCACGATGTCAGGCACGCGGCACCGGTGCCGGATGCCGACCGGCTACGCGCCCAGCTGATCGAGCTGCTGTTGACCGCAAGTGAGTTGAGCTGGCGTACCCGGCCGGAGGCAGATGGCACCGTACGTCTCGAGGCGCTGTCGGCCGAGGCGCTGGAGGCCGCCCGCACCGCCAACGACGAGGCGCTCCAGGTCCGGGTGCGATATCTGCACGGCAAGGTTCTGCTCTACACCCGTGGCGTCCCGGCCGCGATCGGCCCACTCCAGGACGCCTGGGAGACCGCACTCGACAGTGGCGATCCGAAGAACATCCTCCTGGCCGGTTGTGAGTACGGACGGCAACTGCCGAAGGTGAACGTCGAGGCTGGCCTCGACGTACTCCGCCGAACCGAAGAGGCCGCTGACACCCTCGCCGACGACGGGGACGATCCCGTCCTGCAACGTGCCCGGCACATGACCGCTTTGCAGCTGGGGGTCAGCCTTCTCGATGCGGGCCGGCTCGGGCCAGCCCTCACCCGTCTGCGGGCCGCGGTGCCCGACGTCCGCCGCAGGCCGGCGCTCGGTCTACTACCGATCGGCCTCAACTACCTGGCGCAGGTGGAGACCGCTGTCGGCAACTACGCAGAGGCGGAACGGTTGCTGACCGAAGCGACAGCGCTACACGACGCCGGCGAGCCGGACGGTTGGCACGCGGTCAACCTCGCGTATCTCGGTAGTCGGAGGGCGTTGGACCAGCACGACTCCGGCGGACTCGCGCTTCTGGAACAGGCCCGGAGCGAGGCAGAGGCGACGTGGCAGGCGAACCTTGCCCCGCTCGTCGCGAATCTCTACGCAGCGAGTCTCATCGCGCTGGCCACCAGCGCCCCCGCCATGATGCGGAAGGCACTGAGTGTTCTCAATGAGACGCTTACTGAGACGCGGCGCACCGGCATGCGGCGCAGTGAGATAGCCGCCCTGTCACTGCTCGGCGAGTGGCACCTCCTGGAGGACATGCTTCCGCAGGCGATGGCGTTCAGCGAGCTGGCCGTCGACCACATCAGGACGGCTGGCTGGAAGATCCCGGCCGTCTGTGTGGAGGAAGTGCTGTACCGACACAGCCGCATCCAGGAGGCGCTCGGCGACGAGCAGGGGGCACGGGAATCCGTGATCCGTGCCGCGTCCGAGGTGAACCGCAAGGCCGACAGCCTGGACGGCGACGCCCGTGTCCGTTTCCTCCGAGACGTTCCCCTGAACAGAGCCATCCTCGCAGCGGCTGCCTGACACCGACCGCGGCCGGTCAGACCGGGGTGGTTCGGAGGCCTCGGATCAGGATGGCGGCGAGGCGGCGGGGGTTGTAGCGGGAGTCGGCCGAGGCGCCGATGCAGAGGTTGCCGACGCCCTGCAGCAGGGTCAGCGGGTCGATCGGGTCGACTTGGCCGGCATCGACAGCGGCGTCCAGCAGCAACGTGACCGCCGGGAGCAGGTGGTCGAGGAAGTACGCGTGCAGTGGCTCGAAGGCGGCGGCGTCGGAGTGCATCGCCTCGGCCAGGCCGTGCTTGGTGACGAGGAAGTCGACGAACAGGTCGATCCACGCGGTGAGCGCGTCGTGCGGAGTGGGGCTGTTGGCCAGCAGTGCGGGGGCGGCCTGGGCGCAGGACTGCACCTGGTGCCGGTAGACGGCGACGATCAGGTCGGCCCGGGCCGGAAAGTGGCGGTAGATCGTACCCACGCCGACGCCGGCCCGGACGGCGATGTCACGGACCGGGGCATTGACGCCGGAGTCGACGAAGGCCGCGGCGGCGGCCTCAAGCAGCGCCTGCTTGTTGCGCTCGGCGTCTGCCCTCTTCCGGGGAGTCGGTGGATCGGTGTCGCGGGCCGGCACGGTCCTGTGGCCTCCGTCACGATGCCTGGCAAACGGAACGATGTTCCGTATCGTTTAAGCGGAACGAGGTTCCACTTCTATCCTCTCTCCTGCTGAGGAGCAACAGTAATGCGCATCCCAGAGCAACAGCCCACCCCGGTGGTTTCGGTACGACCGGTGGTGCTGCCGGCACCGGCCCGGGGCACCGACCTCCAGGTCCGGGTCACCGCCCCGCTGTCCGGGTCCGGGCTGCCGATCGTCGTGTTCGCGCACGGCTTCGGCGCGAACATGGACATGTACGCACCGCTCGTCGAGCGCTGGGCGGCCCACGGCTTCGCGGTGCTCCAGCCGACCCACCTCGACTCCCGGACCCTGGCCGTCGGACCGGACGACCCTCGGTACCCGGAGATCTGGCGCATCCGGGTCGCCGATCTCGTCCAGGTCCTCGATTCACTCGACACGATCGAGGCAGTCGTCCCCGGGCTCGCCGGGCGACTCGACCACGACCGGATCGCGGTGGCCGGCCACTCCTGGGGCGGCCAGACGGCGAGCATGCTGCTCGGCGCCCGGGTGCTCGACGCCGACGGCACCCCGGGCGAGGACATGTCCGATCCTCGCGTGAAGGCGGGCGTCCTGCTAGCCACCACGGGCACCGGCGGGGCCGATCTGACCCCGTTCGCGGCCGATCACTTCCCGTTCATGAGCCCGACGTTCGCGCAGATGACGACGCCCACCCTGGTCGTCGCGGGCGACCAGGACAAGTCACATCTGTCGGTACGCGGACCGGACTGGTTCACCGACCCGTACTTCCTGAGCCCCGGGCCGAAGAGCCTGCTCGTCGTGTCCGGCGGGGAGCACTCGCTGGGTGGCATCCCCGGCTACGACGTCACCGAGACCACCGACGAGAGCCCGGAACGGGTCACCCTGGTCCAGCGCGTCACCACGGCGTACCTGCGCAGCGCGCTCATCCCGGGCGACCTGTCCTGGTCGCAGGTGGAGCCGGGCACGATGGGCCGGATCGAGTCCCGGTGAGCATCTCGCCGGCCAGCATGGCCGGCCTGTGCCGCTTACCGGCAGGCGCCCCCGGCCATCCGATCGGTCGCCGGGTCACGTGAGTGACCCCTCCGTACGGGCAGGCGTCACGAGCCGGGCGTCCTGGAGCAGTCGGGTGAGGGCGGCCATGGCCACCTGGAAGTCATGCCGGTCCGCCGCGTGGAACCGACGGAAGAACCAGTCGGGTACGCGGGCCTGCCGTTGCCGACTCCGAAAGATCAGATCCTGGACCTGCCGGGCCAGGGTGAGCAGTTCCGCCGAAGAGGCGTCGGCACCTCGCCCGACCGTGGCGGCGATCTGCTCCTGCATCACGGCCAAGGCCCGCTCTCGCTCGGCCACCACGTCCCGCTGGCTGCGATAGATCTCCAGGCCGAGCAGCAGAGCACCAAGTGACGGCACAAACCACTGGAGCAGCAGTTGCGAGACGGTGAGCTCGGCAGTCACGCCGAACACGACTCCGAGCAGACCCCACACCGCCGTGCCGCCGAGCACCGTGTGCGCGTAACGGCGGCGAACCCGGGCACCCCAGCCGAGATTCTGCTGCTGACATGCGAGCACGTCGTACGGGTTGGGCAGCGGCGGCACCTCGTAGTAGTCGCGCAGGTAGGTTTCGTCGCCTCGGTACGCCCGGTGCAGGCGGCTCACCTCGGCGGCGCTCACCTCGCCTCCGGCGGCCACGGCATTCCAGGTCAGGCCGAAGAGCCGTACGTCGAACATCTCCTGGAGCACGGCGGCGCGGCCGAGCTGACCGCGTGACCAGACGCCCAAGCCGACCGCGTTCGCCAACGCCCACAGGGCACCGACGGCGGTGACCAGCGTGGACGACACGCCGGTGAGGGCTACCACGGCACCGGTCACGCCGAGCAGGATAGAGAGGATCATCCGGAGGTTGTCGAGCCGCTGCGCCCGGGCGTGGCAGACCGACATGGCCCGCAGCAAGGCCATCATCTCGGGTTCGGTCTGGCGACTGAGCAGGGACTTGGCGGGGTCGGTCACAGCGGCCTCCCGGGTCCGGTAACCGATTCTAAATCCAGAGGACTAAATGTGACCCATCGTTCCGCGAAGGTCACAGGAGGTGATCAACTAGTTACCTTTTAGTAGGTTTTTGGATCGGATGAGGGTGACGTGCTGATTGGTCCGACAGTCAGCTAGATTGAGCCGGCACACAGGCACGTGTCGCTGTCCGGACGGGCGACCCCCACTGGCCCGCCCGCCCGCACCCTGGAAGGTCCAACGAGGGACATGGGCAACAGACCCGCCGACGACCATCGGCTCCCGGATGAGCGCATCACCGCGGCCGTTGCGGATTTCACCGGCGCGAGCAACGTCCGAGTCGTGCGAGAGTTTCGACCCGGACCACAGTACAGCGACGCCCTTCTCTATTGCCTCGCGTTGACCAGCACCGACCGAGGCCGATCCCTGATGCAGAAGCGGATCGTCAAGGTGGTGCCGGCCAACTCGGCGCGAGAGCAGGCAGACGGGCACCGCCGTGCACAGCGGTCACATCCGGACTTCGCTAAACGGCACATCGTCGAGCAGGTCGGCTTCTGTCGCGTCGATGACGACCGCAGCTTGTTGATCCAACGCGTCGCCAATGGTGGTGACGAAGTGAGAAGCCTCGCGGAGTTGACCGACGACGAGCAGTCGGAGGCGATCCCGGAGATCGCCGCGGCGCTGCTCAACCACTGGAACGCCGCCGACACGGGACCGAACGGAGCCGGTGTACCGACAGCCGAAAGCACCGTAGGTGGGTTCGTCCGGCAGGAGGTGACCGCGATGGCCACCGAGGAGTCGGTGTTGGCGGCGGTCCGTGAACTCGGCGTGTCGGCTACCACCGACGCGTGGCTCGACCTCGACGGCGTCCGTCGACCGAACCCGCTGCACCTGCTCACCTGCTCCGATTCACCGCTGAGCGGGCAGTCGATGGTCTACTTCTCCGGCCACACCCACGGCGACGCCCACGGCGGCAACGTGCTCGTGCCGCGCCACGGCGGTGAATCGCAGTACGAGCAGTTCCTGCTCGTTGACTGTGGCGGCTACCGGGACGACGGAGCGCTCACCCGGGACGTGTACTTCCTCCTGCTGACCACTCTCCTGCGGACGATCACACCGCACACCCCCGACGGAGAGTCCGGCGACAGGATGCCCCGGAACCAGGCCGACGCACTGCGCCGCTACCTCATCGACCCCGACCACGCGCCCCCGGGAAGTCTGCTGCCGTGGCTCGCTCAGCTCATCGAGGGGGTGCACGGGGTCGGCCTGAAATACGCGCGGCAAGCGGACTGCGGACTGGAGTGGCGCCAACAGCGGAAGCTGGCGCTGGTCGCCCACGCACTGGTCTGCCTCACCTTCACCAACCTCGGCGAGCCGGGACGTCGGTGGTGCTGGGATCTGGCGGTGGAGGCGCTGGAGGCGTATCAGCAGGCTCTGCCGAAGGAGGACAGCGCGACGGTGATCCCACCGCCGGTCACGGTACCGCCGGTCTTCTCACCACCCGCCGCCCGGACCGGCCCACACGGCATGAGCACCCCGGGAAGCGGGCTCGACCAGCAGCTGTTGACCATCGGTCACCGACCACTCTGGATCCACGAGTCCCGGCCGGAGCGTCCCCTCGCGTCGCCCGCAGGACCGACACCCGAATCGGCATACCACGACCTCGGGCTCCCTCATCCGACCGTGGGCGACGCTTCCGCTCGCTGGCCGACAAACCCGATCGCCGGCCCCGTCGGCGCGGATGCCGTCGCTGCGGCCCCGGTCGGCACCGGCGTCGTCGGATCGGAGACGAAGTCCCTGCCTGACCGTTCCACTCCTCGCAACCCCGCTCCGCGGCCCCGGCAACCGCACGACGGCCGTTCAGCCGGCCCTGCCCAGCCGCCGCGCCGCAGACTACGGCTGCCCCACCTCCGCACCTTGGCGGTCCCGCTCGCCAGTCTGGTGAGCGTGGCCGGTGCGGTAGGGCTGGTCCCGCTGATTGATCGGCGCAACGACAATCTCGACGCTCCCACTCAGACCATCTCTCCGTCGCGGGCACCCTCGTCCGCCTCGTCACGGAACAGCGGCGCCCGTAGCGCTCCTTTGCCCGACACCCTCCAGAAGCTCGCCGATTACGTCGCCACGCTGCCGGAGGACCCCCCGCAGGGCAGGTACGCGTGCGCGCAGTACGAGGTGAAGTCGTGGAGCGGCGACCCGGAAGATCCCGAATTGATCAGCTACCACCGGTATGAGTTGTGGTTCACTCCCGAGCGGTCGGGCAAGCGGGTCGAGACCGAGTTCAGGGAGGGTACGCCGGTCGGCACCATCACCTCCGTCTTCTCGGAGAGGAGAATGACCGACGTCATGCCGATGCCGGCCGACGGCCCGGAAGCGCTGCGCGACCAGCTACGGCAGGAGTTCCAGAAGCAACCACCTGAGTTGCGCGACGCTGCCGGCCTGATGCGGCTCGTCGTCGGGTTCTACCAGTTCCATCCGCTCGATCCGATGCAGCGGTCGGTGCTCCTGCGGGAACTCGCCAGGACGCCGGGGATCGACTTCGTCGGCAGGTACGTTGATGAGGCCGGGCAGCGCGGGGCCGCCTTTCGGGCCGAGGACCGAGAGGGCCGGCAGGACACCCTGCTGTTCGACGCCACCGGCCGGCTGCTCAGCTATGAACTGAGCCGCGATGACGTGCTCCTCAGCCAGCACCGGTATCTCGTCAGCACCCGCACGAACACCATGGACGATCCCTGCGGGTAGCGGTCCACCTACGGGCAATATCGGTACACGTAGTTGGCCCAGTTCCGATAGGGTGCGGCATCACTGCGGACCCGGTTGCCGACGCCGACGCGGAAGAGTTCCCGGCTCTGGTGGTAGTAGAAGGCAACATAGCCGCTGCCGAGATTGTAGTGCGCCGACTCAGCGCGAAACTGCCAGTTCCAGTTGGCGAGGTTCTGCCAGCCGCAGGAGGAGAGCTTGCCGCGTGGGTAGCCGTAGTGCGGCCACTCGTAGAAGCAGAACCAACCCGAGGGGCAGTCGGCCACTCCGTAGGTGCCGATTGGGGCTTCGAGGGTGACGATCACGTCGCCGCCCTGGTAACTGATCTCGTTGTCGTTGAGCACGGTACCGCCCGGATGGGCGGCGAGGTAACGTGCCAGCTCCGTACGCACAGCGGATCGCCCGGCTGACCCGGCCAGAGCCGGCGCGGGCACCGTCACCCCCAGAAGCAGTACGGCGACGATCGCCATGAATAGCGTACGGAAAGAGGTGACGATCAGCATTCGAACCCCCCGCAGCACAGCATTCGTTGCCGGACAGCAGCCCGGATGAGAGAGCCGCGCCCTCGCCGTCGAGGACGCCGGCACCCCAAAACAAGCCTAGGGAAAACCCAGCTCAGATCACTAGAAGCCGCCCTAAGAACAGCTCCTCGCCATTCTCGAATTGCCTCAATTTGATCCGGCCAGGCAATTGCTGGATGCAAATACACGTGCTATATCGCCAAATAACGGAACGATGGATCTGCGCGGCGGATATCCCGGCGACGGGAAGTCTCGCCGCCGCAACAACAGGATCATCGGTGGCCGTGTAGCGCGGCAGGCGCACCAGAACCTCTAGTGATTGATAGAGGTAGATGTTGACCTATACCATGCGCACCATGAGTGCTCGCCGCGTCACCCTGGTCGCAGTCCTCGGCATCGTGCTCGGGCTGTCCGGCACCGCCGTCGCCCATGCGGCCGACGATCCGGTGCTGACCACTCCCGGCGCCCCGGTGGTGGTGGCCAACGAGCCACACCGGCTCACCCTGACCTGGTCGCCGTCGACCTGGATCGGCGAGCCGGGCGCAACGCCCATCCAGCACGAGGTCCGGGCGTGGCTGGGCCCCAACGTGTACCGCAGCCTCGGCACCACCACCGGCACCGACCTCACGCTGACCGATCTCGCGCCGGGCACCGAGTATCGGCTCACCGTGTGGGCATACACCAACGCCGGGTACTCCCTCGACTCGCCGGTGACCCCGGTCCGGACCGCGTACGGGAAGGCGCGGATCAGCTACCGGAACCTGAGCTGGTCACCGACGGACAACCAGATCCAGCACGTCCTCCAGGTCGTCAACACGGGTACCGCCCCGCTCGACCTGGCGGACGTGCGGATCCGCTACCACCTGACCTTCGAGGGTGGAAACACCTCGCTGGTGACCAACTGCGACTGGGCGGCGATCGGCTGCGCCAACGTGCAACGCCACATCCAGTTCTTCCCACCACCCCTGCCGCCGGGCCCGCCGACCCCGACGCCAACCCCCACGGTTTTCCCGCCGCCCGGCACCCCGATCCCCGGCTGGATCGAGCTGACCTTCACCGGCGGCGAACTGGCCCCCGGCGAGTCGACCGGCCCCATCTACCTCCGCCATCACCGGCCGAACTGGACGGCGATCGACGAACGCGACGACCTCAGCTGGCAACAGGCCACCGGCGAGTGGGCCGACAACAGCCGAATCACCCTCGACGTCAACGACATCCGCGAGTACGGCGACACCAACGCCTGAGCTGTCGCCAGTGGCGGCACGGCCAACAGGTGCGGACCGGTCAGGCGAGCCGGAACAACTCCTCGACCGGTCCCCAGTCCAGCCCGCCACCAGGAGCGAGAGCGGCTTCGCCCCAGGAGACGCCGAGCAGCCCTTCGTCTGAGTTGCAGGCGAAGCCGACAAGCAGTGTCCTCGGCTGCGGCGTGAGTGCCTCGATGGCCGCGCGCAGCAGCGTCCGGTCCCGGGCCTCGTCCGGCGTCGCGGGCATTCCCGGCAGGGTCGGTTCGTCGTAGCCGGGCGCCGGACCGAAGAGAATCAGCAGGTCGCGCACGAGGTGGTTCTTGAGCCGGCCCCGGACACGCCGCATGTCGAGACCGCGGCGCTTGGCGTACATCCAGGGCAACAGCAGGTGGTTGCGGCAGATGGTGACGCGCACCTGCGCACCGGGTGGATGCACGTCCTGTACGTCCGGCAGTTCCCGGAGCTGCTCGTGCAGCGACTCGTACTGCTGCTTCCAGCGGGTCGGACCGAAGGCATGATCCGTGGCCAACGCCGACGCCTCCCGCGCACTCTGGGCCAACTCGACGGCCCGTTGCAGCGCCTTCGGAATGCGTGCGCGTAGGTCACGGGCCAGGTCGGGGCCGAACTTCTCGACCGACCACTGTGACGGATCGCCATCAACCCCCACGTCATTTACCCCCTGTATCGAGGCGGTCACTGACCGATACAAGGTCTCACATCTGTCGATGCGATTAACAGCCCCGGCCGACTGCCGTCACCAGATCGCGGGCAGGTGGATCCCGTCGGCCGGTATCCCTGCGGCGGTGAGTCTGCCCCGGGCAAGGTCGAGCATCGCGGCTGGTCCACAGACGTGCACCTGCTGGCCGGGGTGATAGTGGTCGAGCGCGACGGTCAGCGCGTCGCCCTGTTCGGCGGGGGCGACGAATGGGTCATGGGAGAAGGCCGGAACGACTCTCAGCCAGGGATGGGCCTGGTCGAGCTTGTCCAGGGTGATCGCGTCGTAGAGGTCGGCCACGGTACGGGCGCCGACGATCAGGGTCACCCGGCGACCGTCCGGCGCGGCGGCGACCTGCTCGACCAGGGCGCGCAGCGGCGCCAGGCCGGTGCCACCGGCCACCAGCAACAGGTCCCGGGCAGTGGCTCGTCCTGCCCCGGCCGGCGCCGCCTTGGCGGAGGCCGTCTCGGGGCCGCCAGCAGGGGGCGGCTCCGGGACGGCGGGCATGCTCAGGCCGATGTCGACGGGTGGGCCGAGATGGAGCAGGTCGTTGGGGCGTACCTCGTGGACGAGGCTGTGGGAGACGGTGCCGGCGGGGACGGCGCGGACGTGCAGCTCGACGGTGCCGTCGGGACGTGGGGCGTTGGCCGGGCAGTACCAGCGCCACCGGCCCGGGTGTTGCGGCACGCAGACCGGCACCGCCTGGCCGGGACGGAACGGCAGCCGCAACCAGGGCCGTACCGTCAGGATGGCGATGCCCTCGGCGGCCAGGTCGCGGCCGACCACCTCGGCGGGCCAGAACGCCGGCCCGTCGCCCATCCGCCCGGCGGCGCGGGCTCGACGAGCGCCCAGGTCCACCGCCACCGGAACGCCCCAACCGATCGGTTGCGGGCACAGTCGTGGCGCCACCGGTGCCAGCGCGGCACCGATCAGCGATCGCCGCCGCAGCCGGTACCGGCGGTGCAGCCGGCCGAGCACCGTCAGCAGCGCCAACCGCCCGGCCCGGTCACCGCCGCCGCCGACCAGCCGGACCAGCGCGGCGACGACGAGCGCCGTCGCCCGCTCCGCAGCAGCCCTGGGCAGCGCAGCTCGGCCCGAAACGCGCGGCGGCCTCGTCGATGACCGGGTGGTCGCGGGTGGAGAGGACCGGCCAGGTAGCCGGCGGCCCGCCGCCGCTGCGCCTCCGGCAGCCCCGGCCAGCCATCCAGGACCGGTCCGCGAGCCGCGAGCTGCCGGGCCAGGTGCGCGGCCAGCCGGTCCCGATCAACCCCGATGAGGTACGCCGACAGCTCCGCGTCCGCCTCGACCAGCCGGAGCCAACGGGTCACCGCCTCCCGGCTCACCGCCGCTCCCCCGTTTGATGGTCGTGGGTTGCCGGCCGACAGTCGGCGTGCCGGGCCTGCCGGAAGTCGGCGTGCCGGGACTGCCACTGCCGCAACGCCTGCCGGATCCGCTCGGCCTCGGTGTTCGCGGTCGTCAACTCCCGGTGCAGCCTGTCGATCTCGTCGGCCGCCCGGTTGAGGTAGTCGTACACCTGGTGCGGGTCGAGACCCCGCCAGCGCCTGTCGAAGTCGGCGGTGCGGATGTGATGGGGGTGCAGGCGTTCCCCGGACAGGTAGATCATCGCCGCGGTGCCTCCTGCTCGGCGATCAGCGCCTGCACCTGCCGGTCGCTGAGGCCGCGCCGGTCCAGCACCCGCCGCCCCCACCGGTGCAGCCGGCACGGATGCGGCGCACGATCGTTGCGGCAGCGCGGCCCCTCGGGCCACTGCTCGGCGGCGTGTACGGTCACCGCCCGCACGGCAAAACCGACATCCTCTGCGGTCACGTACGGCGGCATCGGCAGCTCGCCGAGCACCTCGTCGATCGAATCCATGTCCCTCCCCTGCTGTGGTTGCGGCACCGAGGCGGGCGGGGACGGCGCACCGTCGGGGGTCGGCACCACCGGAGCCCAGCACCCGCCCCGGGCCATGCATTCACCCTGGCCAGGAGGCCGCGCCACCGACATGACTACGCACTGCACCTTGGCGGTAACTGCACTGCACGCTCTGGCGATAGGCTGCACTTCAACCGATGCCGACGCGACAGAAGGCGGCACGATGACCACGGTGCACCGGTGGACCGGTCGGGAGACGCGAGCGCTCCGCCAGGCGTTGCGGATGAGCATCCGGGACTTCTCAGCCCACCTAGGGGTGGCCGAGCGAACTGTGTCCAAGTGGGAAGCCGGCCAGGAGGCGGTCCGCCCACGGCCAGAGATGCAGGCCGCGCTCGACACTGTGCTCGACAAGTCCGCCGAGGATGTACGTGCCCGCTTCGATGCTGCTATCGCCCCCACCCGAGGCCAGAACGCGGCAGTACCTCCTGCGGCCGACGCGTTGGGTGGCCTGACTGCGGTCTACCAGAGTCGATGTGACCTCACTGCGGCCATGCCCGCGGATCAACTGTTCGACAGCGCACGAGTCGTGCGGGCAGTCGGCCTGTCACTCAACCTGCTCTGTCAGGACTACGCCGACCGACGTTGGCAGGAACTTCTAGAGCGGGACGTCCATGTCCGCTGCCTGTTCCTCGACCCGGACGGCACGTCGATCCAGTCGCGGGAGCGGGAGGAAGGCTTCCCGATTGGCCAGCTCTCAGCGTTGACCAAGCTGAATATCGAGACCTTGCTTCGGGTCCGCGACCGCCTTCCCGTCACACTGCAGGAAAGGCTGGAACTGGCGACGTACGACGAGACACTCCGCTTCAACATCATCCTGGTGGATGACCTGTGCGTGGCCCAGCCCTATCTGGGAGGCAACCGTGGCGTCGACTCTCCCGCCTTCGTGATGCACCGGGGACAGCCAGGGGCCGGGCTATACCCGGTGTTCGAACAGGTCTTCGAGTCGCAGTGGCAGGGCAGGCGGGCGCTGTGAGCGACTACCAGGAGTATCTGCCGATCGCGGCCGAGGCTACCCGGCGAGCGGCGGACGCGATGCGGCGGCAATCACCCGGAGTGCTCACCGCGAAGGGTGATCGGGACCTCGTCTCCGAGCTGGACTACGCGATTGAACGAGACCTGCGAACCTTCCTGAGCGCCGAGACTCCGGACATCGGTTTCCTCGGTGAAGAGGAAGGACCGAGCGGATCGTCAAGCAGGCGATGGGTTCTCGACCCGATCGACGGCACGTCGAACTACGTGCGCGGTCTGCCGTTGTGCGCGGTGTCGCTCGCGCTCGTGGATGGCAACGAAGCGGTGGCAGGTGTCATCCAACTGCCGTTCCTCTCGGCGACCTACACCGCTGCGAGTGGCGGAGGTGCACACGTCAACGGGCGGCCGATCACGGTCAGTAGCACCACCTGCATGAGTCAGGCACTCGTGGCCATCGGGGATTACGCGGTGGGTCCTGGGGCGGCGGCGCGGAACCGCCTGCGGTTCGCCCTGACCAGCCAACTGGCAGCCGAGGTCCAGCGGATTCGGATGACCGGCAGCGCCGCACTCGACCTGGCATGGCTCGCCGAGGGCAGGCTCGACGCCGCCCTGACCCTGTCCAACCATCCGTGGGACATGGCCGCCGGCGTGATCATCGCGCGAGAGGCGGGCGCCGCCGTCATCGACGGCAACGGTGCTCGCCACGACATGACCTCCACGATGACCCTCGCCGTCACACCCGAACTCATGAGCCCCATCCTGGCGGCGTATGAGAAGACCCTCGCCGTCACGCCGGACGCAAGGTGAGGTGGTGGTAGACGAAGCCGAGAGCCGGCTCGGGCAGTTGAACCAGACCGGTGCCTCGGTATGAACAGTCGCGGTGTGCTGGCGCTCGTCGTCTGTGCCGCTCCTCCGGTGCTGCGGATCGCTGAGCTGATCGATCTACTACAGGAAGACGGCTGGGCTGTCTGTCTCACCGCCACCCCGACCGCCGCGACTTGGATCGACCGGGAGGCGCTAGCAGCGCAGACCGGCTACCCCGTGCGGGTGGAATGGCGGAAGCCCGGCGAGCCGGAGCCGCACCCGCCAGCCACGGCCGTCGCCGTCGTGCTCGCCACCTTCAACGTGATCAACAAGTGGGCTCAGGGCATCAACGACACCCTCGCGCTCGGCATCCTCAACGAAGCGCTCGGTGCGGGAATCCCCGTCTACGCGTTTCCGAACGTCAAGGAGCAGTTGGCCGCACACCCGAGCTACGCCCGACACCTGCGACTGCTACAGGACGCGGCCGTCGCCGTGTCACCCCTACCTGCTGAACTGGATTGGCATACGGCCGTTCACCGTCTCCGTATCGCGTAACCTGCGGCACTTAAGTGTCCGTCGGTGTATTGCAGGCAGCACGACCCGGCTCAGCCGCGCGGATGCGGCACCTGACGGTTGAAGCGCGGCTTGAGGGCCAAGACCAGCGCCTCCTTCGTACCCTCCGGGTTGTCGGTCTCCTGCCAGCGGATCTCCCGCCGGCCCAGCCAGTCGGCGATGTCGTGCGCGCTCGCCACCGGGCCCTGCTTGTCGAGAATCTGGCCGACCTGCTCGTGCAGCACCGACGACTCGCGATTGCCGGTCAGGTGCTGCCGGAGGCGGTTGCGTAGGTTCCCGGTCCGACCCACGTAGATCACCGTGCCGCCGTCGAGGACCACGTGCACGCCGGGCGCGCGGGGAGCTTCGGCCACAGCCTCCACCGTGTACGGCACGGGAGGCGTAAAGCCGGCCAGCAGGTCGTCGCTCAAGGGCTCGGGCATGCCCGGGAGGCTACTCGCGCCCGGGCAGAGCATGCCCGGATCGGCTAATGATCTGCTGGGCGGGCTGGGAGCAATTCGGGGTGGTCACCCGTGGTTTATGTCCGACAGGCGATCAAACCCGCAAAGTCAGCTACAGGGTTCAGCGTGTGCGGGGCGGCGTCCGCCTGCGGGAATTGTTAGGTTCCCGGCGTGGCCGACCTTGACCGAGGTATCTATGAGCACTTGATCACCGAACAGCTCGCCGAGCGACTTCGACAGGTTGCCCCGGCCTTGGTCCAACACGACAAGATCGAATTGGCCGATGCGCCCGACGTGCTCTCTCGGCATATCGCAGGCTTGGCCCGGCGAGCGCTGCTCGCAGTCGGCGGTGGCGACGACAAGCTAGCTCGCCAGGTTGAGTTGGCCAATCGAATCGCCGAGAACATCGGCCGGGCCGAGCCGCGTGCGGTCGACAGCGCCGACCAGATCACGGACGCCCAGCGCTTGCTCCACGCCATCGCCGCCCCACCGACCCCACCGGCCGTGCCCGTCTTCCCGGCACGCCCCACCACCCCACTCTCGTCCGGCGCGCTCCTCGTCAACGGTCGCCATCAGCCAAGGATCGGGCACGAGGTCACCCACGAGATGGCGTCCGCAGACCAGGTCGACCTGCTCTGCGCGTTCATCAAATGGCACGGCCTGCGCATCATCGAGCCGGCCATCCGCGACCTCATCGACCGAGGTGGCAGCCTCCGGGTCATCACGACGACCTACCTCGGCGCGACAGACCAGCGCGCCCTCGACCGCCTCGCCGAACTCGGCGCTGACATCAAGATCTCCTACGAGACCAGGACCACGCGGCTGCACGCCAAGGCGTGGCTGTTCCGCCGCAACAACGGCATGACCACCGCGTACGTCGGCTCGTCGAACCTGTCGAAGGCAGCGCTTGTCGACGGGTTGGAGTGGAACGTCAGGATCTCCAACGTCGAGCAGCCGTACGTCATCGACACGTTCACCGCCACGTTCGAGGACTACTGGCACGATCCGGCGTTCGAGGGCTACGAGCCGGGCAGGGACGCCGAGCGGCTCCGCACCGCGCTGCACGGGGAGCGGCGCGACGAAGCACCGACGCAGATCGCCAACCTTGATGTCCGGCCGTACCCGTACCAGGCCGAGGTCCTGGCCGACCTCGACGCCGAGCGCAAGGTCCACGGCCGCTGGCGCAACCTCGTCGTGATGGCCACCGGTACCGGCAAGACGGTGGTGGCGGCACTCGACTACCGCCGGCTGCACCGGGAGAAGACCGTCGAGTCGTTGCTGTTCGTGGCGCATCAGGAGCAGATCCTGCGGCAGAGCCTGGCGACGTTCCGGCAGGTCATGGGGGACGGTAGCTTCGGCGAGACGCTCGTCGGGGGCCGGGAGCCGCAGCACTGGCGACACGTCTTCGCCTCCATCCAGTCGCTGCACCGGCGGGAGATCGACCCCGAGGCGTACGACATGGTCATCGTCGACGAGTTCCATCACGCGGAAGCGCCGACGTACGCCCGACTGTTGGAGCGGCTGAAGCCGCGCGTACTGCTGGGATTGACGGCGACGCCCGACCGCAGTGACGGCGGCGACGTGCGGCGGTGGTTCGATGGCCGCGCGGCCGTGGAGCTGCATCTGTGGGAGGCGTTGGAGCGGCAACTGCTCGCGCCGTTCCAGTACTTCGGGCTGCACGACGATGTCGACCTGTCGCAGCTGCGCTGGAAGCGCGGGCAGGGGTACGACCCGACTGAGCTGGACGGCGTCTACACCGGCAACGACGCGCGGGCGCGGATGGTGCTGCGGGCGGTACGGGACAGCGTCGACGTCGACCGGATGCGGGCGCTCGGGTTCTGCGTGAGCATCGGGCACGCCGAGTTCATGGCGGACTGGTTCAGCAGGCATGGTGTGCCGTCGGCGGCGATCACGTCCCGCGTCGACGCGGCCGGCCGGCAGGCGCTGCTCAAGGAGTTCAGGGATGGCACGGTCAAGGTGCTGTTCACCGTTGACCTGTTCAACGAGGGTGTCGACCTGCCGATGGTCGACACGATCCTGATGCTGCGGCCGACCGAGAGTGCCACGATTTTCCTTCAGCAGCTCGGCCGTGGGCTGCGCCTGGACGACGACAAACCGTGCCTGACCGTGCTCGACTTCATCGGCGGGCAGCACGCCAACTTCCGCTTCGACCTACGCTGGCGCGCTCTGACCGGGGTCAGCCGCCGCGCGATAACCGAGGCGGTACGCGACGACTTCCCGTCCCTGCCGAGCGGCTGCCACATCCAGCTCGACCGGGTGGCCAAGGACATCGTGCTGGCCAACCTGCGCTCGGCTATGCCGACCTCGAAGACCGGGCTGGTGAAGGAGCTGCGGCTGCTCGGGGACGTGAGCCTGGGCGAGTTCCTGCGCGAGGCCGGCGTGGAAATCGAGGACGTCTACCGGTCGGCGAGCATCGGCGGGTGGACCGGGCTGCGTCGGCTCGCCGGGCTGGAAGCCGCGCCGGGCGGGACGGATGACCGCGAGTTGGGTCGGGCCATCGGGCGGATGCTGCACCTGGACGACCCGGACCGGCTCGACCTGCTGGCCCGGGTGGCGGCCGGCGAGATGCCGGAGGTCGGACGGCTGTGGGACATGCTGCACTTTGACCTGTGGGGGCCGAACGCGTCACTGAGCCAGCGCGGGGAACGGCTGGCGCGGCTCCGGGCCGAGCCGGCACGCTGTGCCGAGCTGCGACAGGTCGCCGAGGTGCTCCGCGAGCGGATCCACCGGGTGACGGTGCCGGTTGACGGGCTGCCGCTGAAGGTGCACGCCCGGTACAGCCGCAACGAGGCATGCGCTGCCTTCGGCATGCCGAACCCGGGATCGCTGCGGGAAGGGGTGAAGTGGCTGCCGGACGCCAAGGCCGACATCTTCTTCGTCACCCTGGTCAAATCCGAGCAGCACTACTCCCCCACCACGATGTACGCCGACCGGGCCATCACCGACACGCTGTTCCAGTGGGAGTCCCAGAGCACCACGTCGTCGGCGTCAGCGACCGGGCAGCGCTACATCAATCACGTCTCTCGCGGCTCCACAGTGCACCTCTTCGTGCGGGAGGCCCGCGTACCGGACCGTGACCTGGGTGCACCGGCCTACCTGTACGCCGGCCCGATGACGTACCAGCAGCACACCGGCGACCGTCCGATGCGGATCATGTGGCGGCTGCACAACCCGTTGCCCGCCGACATGTACGCCGCCGCCCGCGCCATCGCCGCGTAAGCCTGTGTTGCTACGGAACCGGCACGACTTCTCTCACCAACGCCTGCATCCGAATGCGATCTGCCGTGCTGGTAGACATCTGCTTCAGGCCGGCAGCTTGGGGCGCACCGAAGAAGCGGTGCAGTACCTCAGCGCCCTGACGGCCGGTAACGCTGCCCGGCCAGTTCCCGACTCGCAGCCCGGCCGCATAGGCCGCGTTGATGAGTCGCCACAGATCAACCGCGTCCTTCGCCGCGAATCATCCCCGATAAGCGAGGGCCTTCAGACAGAGCGCTGAGGCCACGTCCGGCAGCATGACGCGCATGCCGAGCGGCTCACCGCTGGTGAGCTGGACGTGGACGTCGAGTAACTCGGCAGGTCGATGCAGCGCAAGGACGAGGCCGGGCACCTCGTCGACCACCAGCTCACCGTGTCGTTGGTTGGGCACCAACGCACCCCGGTAGGACGGCGCAAGGATGTCGACCACCAGCGTCAGAGGCCCATGAGAATCTTCAACCTCACGCATGAAACGGTTGGCTGCCTCCCGAGATGTGTAGCCGCGCTCGACGAGTTCCGCTGGCAGGCGAGGGTCAGCGACGACGGTGGGCAGGGCGGCGAAGTCGGCGTCCGCCGTCTCGCGCAGTGGCACCTGTGCGGAGACTCCGTGCAGCGCGACGAGCAGAGTGACCATGTGACCGCCGACTATCCGGTGGTCGAGTTCGAGCGCGGAGGTGATCTCCGCCAGGTCGGCAAGGGTGAGGAATCCGGCGTCTGCGGCCCGGCTGGTCGAGACGAGCGAGACGGAACGCGGTGTCACTGGGGTCGCCCCGGTCATGCCGCGTGCCTCTGATCATGGTGGCGTTGACGCAGCATGTTCCACACTCGCTGTGCCGCCTCTTCGTTGTCGGGGCCTGGCGAACGCCGGACGTCCCAGAGGACCTGGAGCGGATCGGCGAGTGGAAGGCCGGGTGCCGCCTTGCCGGGCGGCGGCCACAGGCCTGGATCCCTCGGCACCGTGAGTTCGAGCGTCGCCTCCTCGTCGCCAGCGGGAACGAAGCCCACATCGGCCAGGTTCACGCCATCGCGGACGTAGAGGATCGCGCGCGTCGGGGCACGCCATGGAGCCATTGTGTCCGCCGCGACGTCGCCGGACACGACGACGCCAGAAGCATCTGTTTCCGCGACCAGTTCGACGACCGTCCGGGCCTGCTCGACCGCTGACGCCAGGCCGTACCAGTAGGTGCTGATGCCCCCCGGCCCCGGATAGGTCGACAGCCACCACCGGATCGCCTCATCGAGGTCCCGCACGATCCAGCCGGTAGGCATGCGGCTAACCAGGTCGTAGTCAGCTAACGCGGCCAGCGCCTGGGAGACGCGTGGTTGGGAGACGCCGACAAGGGCGGCCAGTTCCTGCTGGGTTGCGTACGGCTGTTGAATCAGCCGGCGAACCAGGGTGAAGGTGCCCCACGGCACCCGGCCGCGCTTGGCCCATCGCCTTACCGCCTCCGTTGGGGGTCGCAGCGTGACCTGTTCTCCGCCGAGGCGCAGCACACCCGTGACCTGCCGCTCGCCGTCGATCAGCCAGGACCAGCCGGCGGCCTCGACTGCTTCCCGAACTGCGGCCGTCGCCGTCGGCATGATGAACAGGCACGGTCCGGGGTGGCGGTCGATCGTCGTGGCGATGTCGCGCGGGGTCAGCGGAACCGGGGAGGCGATGACGGTCACCGTGACTCGGGCATCGACGTAGCCCAGCTCAGCCCGGTCGGCTCCGCGTGGCACGAGCGTGACCCCCGCTTCAGCCAGAGCGCGCCAGACGGACGACGATATAAGCATTACCCAACCCCCTTGGTTAATACTTATACACCCTGCTCACCTGCGTCTCCACCAAGTTGCAGTGGCGAGTTCGCAAGTATCGGTGCGTGCTAGGTCAGGCTGACGGAGCGGGCGAGTTTCACCGGTCGTCAGCCGCGCCGGCCGTCACCGCGCAGCGCCCGCAGCAGTTCCACCGCTGCTCTCGTCCGCTCGTACCGGACCTCATGCCCTTCCCGCCGGGACACGACGAGCCCGGCCCGGCGCAGCCGCCCCAGGTGGTACGAGACGGTGGCCGGGCTGATCCCGTGCCGCGCCGCCAGTTCGGTGGTGGTCAGCGGCGTAGCCAGATCGGTCAGCAGAGCGGCCCGACGCGCACCGAGAATGCCGGTCTCCTCGCTGGCCTGCGCGGGCAGCGACCACACCTGACCTCGCCCCCGCGCCGGGTAGCCGACCATGACCAGGCCGGGGGCGCCCAGGTACACCGCTGGGCGGGGCAGGAACGCCGACGGGGACAGGATGAGCCCCCGCGCCGCGTCGAGGGACAGGTCGGCGGGTGAGTCGAGGGTGAGCTGGCGGCCGTCCCAGGTCAGCCTCGGGTCGAGGGTACGGACGATGTCGGCGAGGCCGGTCCGGGTGGCCAGTGTGGCGCGGTGCCGGATGTCCTCGTCGAGCACCCGGTGCAGGGTCGGCCAAAGCTCGGCCTGGGTGTGTCGCCAGCAGCGGGCGAGCTGGTCGATAACCCGGGTGATCAGTGCTGTCTCGCCGCGTCGGGCAAGGAACCGGGCGACCGTGGCCGGCAGTGGTGGGCGGGGGTCGCGTCCGGTCAGGCTGTATTCCAGCAGAGCTGGTGGGGGCGGGCCGATCCGGAACGCCGTCCGTAGCTGTCGGTGGACGTCCTCGGCGGTGGTCGTCGCCACGGCCGCGAGTTCCTCGTCGAGGGTGGGCTGGTAGCTGCCGGGCAGCGGGGACAGGAAGTCGGGGATGTACGCGGTGGCCCCGTTGACCAGCGCGAACAGCACGTCGACCGAGCCCGGGTCGAGGGTACGCCGGGTCTGGGTCACCCAGCTGCGGGCGTACGGCGCCCGCTCGGGGTGGGCGAGCACCTCCAGCGCGTTTGTGACTTCCGTCAGCCGCGACAGCGCGAACCGTGACCGGACGAGCCGCTCCGCGTCGACGTGCAGAGTCAACACTCGCCAACATTAGAACCCCCTCGAATCCTTGGCACCCGTCCTCGCGCCGCTGATCTCCTGACAACTACGGGGAAAGAGTCGCCTCCCGTCGCGGCGAGGGGGCACCTTCCCCGAAGTTGCACTCAGCCGGCCCTGCCACAGCGGTCGGCGTGGAATGTGGAAAGGGGATCTCTGTGTCGTACTCCGAAGGATTGGTGAGGCGGCGGACGTTGCTGCTGGGGGCGGCGGCCGTGGGCGGCGGTGTCCTCGCCGCCCGGCCCGCGCAGGCGGAGGCGCCGCCCGCGCATCCAGCAGCCCGGCCGGCGCAGGCGCGGGTGGGCCAGCCGGCTGTCCGCTCGGTGGGCTGCTTCGAGGTGCTCGCGTTGCGCGACGCTGCCGGCCCGTTCTTCCTCAGCTACGACGACGCCTTCTCCGGGGCGTCGGGAAACGACTGGGCGGCGGCGCGGCGCATCGACCCGGCCGCATTCGGGCCGGACCGGACGTGGCACCTGGACTTCCGCTGCTACGCCATTCGCCGTCCCGGCGACCGGTACACGCTTGTGGACACCGGTGTCGGGCCGGAGGGCAGCCCGGCCTCGGCCTGGGCGCCGGTGCCGGGCGCGCTGCCACACGTGTTGGCCGGCAACGGGATCGACGTGCGGCGGGTGGACACGGTGGTGCTGACGCACCTGCACGAGGACCACGCCGGCTGGGCGGTCACGGCCGAGGGCGTGCCGATGTTCCCGCACGCACGGTACGTGGTGCAGCAGCGTGAACTCGACGCGCTGGAAGCGGGCGGCAGCGAGATGCTGGGGTACGTGGTGCGGCCATTGCGCGCGGCGGGGCAACTGCACCCGGTGGACGGTCCGGTGGTGCTGAGCGGCGACCCGGCGAAGGCTGGCCGTCGTACCCTCGCCGGCCGACGTGGTGACCGCATCCGGGTGGTGCCCACTCCCGGCCACACCCCGGGGCACCAGTCGGTGCTGGTGGAGGGTGGCCGTCACGACCAGGTGGTGGTCACCGGCGACGTGCTCGTCCACGCCGTCCAGGTCGCCGACCCGGACGTGGCCTACCGGTACGAGGCAGATCCGGACCTGGCCCGGCTGACCCGCCGCGGCCTGCTCGACACGGCCCGTCGCGAGCGCGCGGTCCTCGCCACCGCGCACCTCAACCGCCCCTTCGTCGAACTCCATTGAGTCGACGACCATCCGGATCGGCACCCGCCGCAGTACCCGGTCTCGAATTCCGCAAAAGGTGGTCGATCGACTCGTTCTTGCTGATCGATGGCGGTAGAGGGTTGCCTGATCGGTAGCGACGTGCACAGGATACGGGGACGCTCGATCAGCGTGCGTAGATCCACCGGCGCCTGGGCCACCCCGGGCCGGTGGTCTTCCACCTATGAGGAGGTTTCGTGGCACGACGCCGCTTCGCGGGGATAGCAGCCAGCGCCATCGTCCTACCGTTACTCGTCATCGCTCAGCCGACCGCCGCCTCGGCCACCCCGGAGGCCGCGACCGTCAAGCCGGTGCCGGCACCGGCCACGGGGCTTGCCAGTGATGTGCGGGAGCTGACCCGCAAGGACTTCACCTTCAACGGGCAGCGCCTGGAGGCGCCGACCCAGTATCAGCCGCGTACCCAGGCCCGCTCGAAGGCTGCGGCGGCCGACACGCCGCCGGTCGGCACGGTCCGGCAGTGGCTGGCGCTGGACGACTACCAGGGCATCATCTACCTGAAGGACTACACGCTGCGCGGCGTGGGCGACAACATCGAGGTGTGGGTCGCCAACGACACGGAGTTCCCGGAGGGTGACTGCCGCCGGCAGATCCCGAACTCCACGGTGGTCACCGACGAGCAGGTCACGGGCCTGGTCAACGAGTTCGACACCAACATGTACCCGAAGTCGACCGCCGCGTTCAGCACCCCGCCGGAGCGGGACGGCAGCAACGCGCAGATCGGCGGGGACTTCACCGGTGCCGGTAACCGGACGGTCACCCTCGTCGACAACGTACGCGACGACAACTTCTACGACTTCCCGGCCGCCCCCAGCTACATCGCCGGGTTCCACTTCTCGCTCTTCAACGAGCTGCTCGACCGCAACATCATGACTGTCGACGCGTTCGACTGGGCGCACCGCACCGGCGCGAACCCGCCGAACGAGCCGACCGACGACCTGTGCACCAGCCGGCCGGCGCGCCCGCAGCTGTACGAGGGCACGTTCATCCACGAGTGGCAGCACCTGGCGCACTACTACACCGACCCGTTCGAGACGACCTGGCTGAACGAGGGTCTCTCCGACTTCGTGCAGACGCTCGCCGGGTACGTCGACGCCACCGCCCGGGTCGACGAGCCCGGCACCGACAGCCACCTCTACTGCTTCCAGGGCTTCGGCACCGTCCAGACGGACTACAACACGAATCCACGGGACTGTGGTGGTCCGGAGAACTCGATAAACCTGTGGAACGAGGGCAGTACGTCGAGTGGCGTGCTGGCCGACTACGGCAACGTCTACTCGTTCGTGCTGTTCCTGTACGACCGCTACGGCCTGGACTTCATCTCGCGGCTGCACCGCGACGGTGAGCTGCAGGGCTTCGCCAGCCTTGAGGCGGCGCTGGAGGCCGAGGGCGTCAAGGACATGTACAAGGTGATCCACGACTACCAGACGATGAACCTGGTGGACCGGATCGTCGGGAACTCCAAGCTGGGCATCATGCTCGGGGTGGACAAGCGCCGGGTCACCACGGCCAGCCTCGACGCCACGGTGAACCTGGCCAACCCGGCCTCGTACGCGGCTGCCGGCGCGGCACCCAACGGCGCCGACTACGTGACCCTGCAGAAGGCCAACGGCAAGCCGCTGGGCCTGGGCGACCTGCGTTCGATCAAGTTCCAGGGCGCGAAGACGCTGCCGCCGGTCCCGCTGGCCTGGCAGATCGTCAACGACGACCCGGATCGCAGTGGAAACCCGGTGTTGTGGTCCGGCAACGGCAACAGCCTGGACGTCGCGGCGGTCACCCCGGTGACCGTGCCGGCGGCCGACCCGACGCTGACCTTCCTGGCGAAGTACGGTGCCGAGGCCGGCTACGACTACGGCTACGTGAGCATCTCCACCGACGGCGGCGAGACCTGGACCGTCATCCCCGGTGAGGAGACGGTCGCCGGTCCGCTCGGCCCGGCGCTGAACGGCACCACCGACGGCTTCCAGCCGCACTCGTTCGACCTGTCCGCGTACGCCGGGCAGGACGTGCTGGTCAGCTTCCGGTACGTCAGCGACGGCGGTGTCAACGAGGGTGGTCTGCTGATCGACGACATCGCGGTCGGCGGCACGCTGGTCAGCGACGGTTCGAGCCTGGAGCCGTTCGACTCGCCGTCGGAGGTCAACCCGACGCCGGTGGCGAACTGGAACGTCCGCTTCGTCGGCATCAACGAGAAGCTGAAGCTGGCCTACCAGGTGGAGGTCGACGGCAAGTCGAACTTCACCCTCGGTCTGATCCAGACGGCGCTGCTGTCCGCCTTCCCGAAGGTGGTCGCCATCGTCGCCTACGACGAGCCGACCGAGCAGGTCACGCAGTACGCCCCGTACACCCTCACGGTGAACAACGTGGCGCAGCCCGGCGGCGCTCCGCTGAGCTGACCTGAGCAGAGAACTCCCGGTGCCGCCCGGCGCGGCACCGGGAGTTCTTCTGTTTCGGAAGCTGTCGCAGCCCCGGGCTAGGTTGCGGTCATGGAGCAGCGTCTCAGCCTGATCACGCTCGGCGTCGCCGACCTGGCCCGGTCCCGCGACTTCTACCGGCAGCTCGGCTGGCAGGGCCAGGAGGTCGAGCACACCGTCTTCTTCCAGGCCGGCGGGCTCGCCGTCGTGCTGTGGTCGCGCCGGTCACTGGCCGAGGACGCCGGTGTCGAAGACCGGGCCGCGGGCGGTTTTGCCGGGGTCGCGCTGGCACACAACGTCCGCGAGCGCGCCGAGGTGGATCATCTGATGGCCGCCGCCCAAGCTGGTGCCGTGGTCACCCAACCGGCCCGCGACACCTCCTACGGCGGGTACGCCGGCTACTTCACCGACCCGGACGGTCACCTCTGGGAGATCGCCTGGAACCCCGGCTTCCCGATCGCCGCGGACGGCACCATCACCGTCCCGGACTTCGGCGCACCCTGACCCGACCTGGCTTCACCCGGACAGCACGGTGGGCCGGGCAGCCGCCGTCCGCGACGGTCGCCTACCCGTCGCTGGGCCGCCGCCCGGCTATCCACCGTGCCATGCTCTCCCCAACGACTCGCATCCGAGGGGATCGATGTGGAGTTGCGTAGACACCGCACCCTGTTGGTGCTCGGCCTGTTCCTCTTCGTTACCGGCGCGCTCGTGCTGGGCTGCATCGAGGGTCTCACCGTGTTCGGGTGGATCCTCGGCTTCATGACCCTGCTGACCGGCGGCGGTATGGTCCTCGCCCATCGCCGGCCGTTCAAGTTTCACATCGGGCCGAACGGGCTGGTCGTCCAGGTGACCGGGTTCAGCCGGGCGGTGCCATGGGCCGAGGTCGACGCGATCATCCTCGACCCGCAGGTGCCGACGGTGGGCGAGAAGCACCGGATCTCCACCTTTCTGCTGCTGGTGCCGGCGGCGGGCTCGACGATCGGCGGCCCGTTCGACGGTCGGAGCCCGCTCGACGGTCGGCCGGCGTTGGTCCTGGTCGACCTCGTCGATGTCAGGCAGCCGGTGAAAGAGGTGGCGGCGGTGCTGGCCCGCTTCGCCGGGAGCCGCTTCACAGACGTCCGCCAACTACACCGTGCCCGTTTCGACTCGCCGCAGTTCACCATGCGGCCGGAAGGGTACGAGCCCGCGCGGGTCAACCAGCTGATCCAGATTGGACAGGATGTGCTTCTCCTCGAACAGTCGGTGGTGCGGTCGGAAGCCAAGACGATGTTCGATCGCGCTCGGGCGGAGCTGCCCACCAGCGAGCTGGGCTACGACCGCGCCGAGGTGGACTCGATGCTGGACGAGCTGTCGAGCCTGATCGCCCGCCGGCCTGACGAGGCCGTCCCGCCCAACCAGCACGACCCGTGCAACCCGAGCGACCAGAGCACCCCGCCCGGCTGAGTGTCAGGGATCCGTGGTGACGATGCCGGCAGGGTCAGCGTCCGGGCGGAGTCGGAAGAGCCGTGCAGCCTTGAGACGACCGGAGCTATCGGGCGCGGGCCGGGCGGGCGAGGGTCAGCAGCATCAGCAGGGAGGCGGCGGCCGCGGCGCTGAGCACCACGGCCATCGGGAGCGCGCTGCCCTCTCCGCCGAGCCCGACAAGTGGGGCGGCGCTTGCCGCGACCGGCCTGGATGCCGCCGAGCAGCGCCGCGGCGGTGCCGGCGCGGGAGGCGTGCCGGTCCAGGGCGAGGGCGGTCCCGTTGGGCATCACCAGGCCGAGCGAGCCGAGGAAGACGAAGAGCGCGGCGACGACCACGGGCAGGTTGTTCAGCAGCGCACCGGCGAGCACGGCGAGGGCGGCGAGCAGGCCGAGGCCGAGGCCGGTGACCAGCAGGGGCCGGGGATCGTGACGGTCGAGGAGGCGGGCGTTGAGCTGGCCGACGGCGACGAAGGAGAGCGCGTTGGCGCCGAACAGGATGCTGAACGTGCCGGCGGAGAGGCCGAAGACGTCCTGGAGGACGAACGACGAACCGGACAGGTAGGCGAAGAGGCCGGCGAAGGCGAGGCCCTGGGTCAGCGCGTACCCGAGGTAGATGCGGTCGGTGAGCAGCGTGCGCCCGGCGGCGGCGGTCGTGGCCAGGCCGCCGGCGTTGCGTCGGGTGGCGGGCAGGGTCTCCGGCAGCCGCAGCGCGACGGTGGTGGCGAGCAGGGCACCCACCAGGGCGAGCGCGACGAAGATGGTGCGCCAGTCGCCGACGTTGAGCACCAGGCTGCCGAGGGCGGGAGCGACCATCGGCGCGATGCCGAAGATCAGGACGAGTCGGGAGAAGTACTTGGCGGCGGCCCGGCCGGAGTACAGGTCACGCACCACCGCCCGGGCGACGACCGTGCCCATGCCGCCGGCGAAGCCCTGCGCGAAGCGGGCCACCGCGAGCGTCTCCGCCGACGGCGCGAGGGCACAGACCAGCGACAACAGGGCGTACGCGGCGACCCCGACCAGCACCGGGCGGCGCCGGCCCCAGCGGTCGCTGAGCGGGCCGGTGACGAGTTGGCCCAGCGCCATGCCGATCAGGCAGGTGGTCAGGGAGAGCTGGATCTGCGCCTGGCTGGCGGCCAGGTCGCGGGTCATCCCGGGAAACGCCGGCAGGTAGGTGTCCAGCGACAGCGGGCCGATCGCGGTGAGGGAGCCGAGCAGCACCAGCAGCCCGAGCGCGGCGCGGCCGGTGGGTGGGGTGATCCGCTCCGCCGGGCGTACGGGCACGTCGGTCTGCGGCATCGGTTCCCCTCGGCGGTCGGTGCCACCACGGCGTGGCCGGCTGCCGGGGGCGTCCGGCTACGATAGCTCTGCCTACAGAGGTGTTGCAGCGTGAAGGGGCGGCACTGTGACCGACGAAACGCTCGACCAGCTCGGCGACGCCCTCAGCGACCTGCATCGGGTGCTCCGTCGCCGGGCCCTCCAGCGGACCGGCCGGGCCGCCCTGCCGGACGCGCAGGTCGAGGTGCTGCGGCTGGTGCAGCGCCAGCCCGGGATCAGCGTCCGGGAGGCCGCCGCGCGTCTGGGCACCGCCGCGAACACGGTGAGCACCCTGGTCGGCGAGCTGACCACCGCGGGCCTGCTGCGCCGGGACCGGGATCCGGCCGACCGGCGTACCGTCCGGTTGGCGTTGACCGAGGTGGCGTACGAGCGCATCGCCGCCTACGGGCGCTACCGCCGCGAGCTGCTCGCCGCCGCCCTGGCCGACCTCGACGCGACCGACCGGGAGCGGCTGCGCACCGCCGTGCCCGCCCTGTCCCGCCTGGCCGACCACGCCGCCGAGCTGCCCTGAGCGACGCCGGTCCCCGCCACGGGACGGGTGGGTGGCGGACCGGCGCGGTGAGCGCGCCGGGACGGCAGCCGGATGAAGCGGTACCCGTCAGCCCTGGGCCCGGATCACCTCGTACAGGGCGGTCCAGTCCTGGTCGCCGTGGCCGGCCGCCACCGCCCGCTCGTAGTGCGACCTGACCGCCTTCGGCAGCGCGACGTCGACACCCAGCGCTTCGCTGGTCCGCAGGATGTGCTCGGCCGTGGCGCCCATCATCCGTGTCGTGCTCAGGTCGCCCGGGTGCTCGCCGGCTTCCAGTGCCCGCGCCAGCTCCAGCCCGTCGCCGATCATCGCCGGGATGTCGGTGAGGGTGGTCAGCGCGCCAGGCAGGAACTCCGCCGGAGGCACGCCCGCCGTCGTGACGAGTGCGGTGGCGTGCAGCAGGCTGGACAGGCAGGTCAGGAAGACATCGAGGTGCGCCTGGTAGAAGAGTTGCGCCAGCCCTGGATCGGTACCCAGGTACCTCGGCTCTCCGATGATGCGCAACACCGGTTCGCTGTGCTGGAACGCCTCGCGGGCTCCGCTGTAGAAGACGTAAGCCTCGTTGGTGCCGATCGCGGGGGCGGGCACCATCACCCCGCCGGTCACGAACCGCGCGCCGTGTCCGGTGGCCCACTCGGCCGCCTGTCGCGAGGTGTCGGGGGTGTCGGAGCTGAGGTTCACCAGGGTGTGCCCGGCCAGTGCCCCGGGCTGGCTGGCCACCGGGCCGAGGATGTCGTACATCGCCGGGTAGTCGGTGAGGCTGAGGATGGTCAGTTGGCTGGCGGCCACGGCGGCGGCGGGCGTCGGCGCGAGGTTGGCACCCCCGGCGACCAGGGCGTCTGCCCGGCTCGGAGTGCGGTTCCACAGCGTGACCGGATGTCCGGCGCGCATCAGGGCGGTGGCCATCGCCTGCCCCATCGGTCCGAGACCGATGACGGTGACCGGCCGGAGATCGCTGTTTCCGCTCATTGGACACTCCCCCAGTGCCGCCCTGCCCGGTGCTGGCCGGCATCGCCATGGTTGGCGACCACAATCCGCATGACAAGTACCCACTATTTTGTTCAATACTTACCTCAAGGTAAGTATTGAAGGTCGGCTACCGGGAGGCGAACCCGTGACATCGAGTGAGAGGCGCGGCCCGTACATCTGCGGGATCGACGCGGCGATGGACGTGGTGTCCGGAAAATGGAAGTCGCTGATCCTGTGGGAGCTGGACAACTACGGCACCCGGCGGTTCGGTGAGCTGAAACGGGGTCTGCCCGGGGTCAGCGAGAAGATGCTCATCCAGCACCTACGTGAGATGGAGCAGGACGGTCTGGTCCACCGCGAGGTCTACCGCGAGGTCCCGCCCAAAGTGGAGTATTCCCTCACCGAGCACGGCCGGTCACTCAACGAGGCGCTCGGCCCGCTGGGCGAGTGGGGCCAACGTCGCGCCGAGCGTCTCGCCGCCGAGGCCCCCACCGTCTCCCCCTGACCGCGCCCGTCGCCCGCCGCCGGGTCCGCACATCACCCGGCACCTTCGGGGAAACTGCACCCTCACCCCGCAGCCAGTGAGCAACTTCGGGGATAGTGCGGCCTCGCACCCGGCACCACCCAGCACCTTCGGGGGTAGTGCGGCCTCTCCCAGCGTTGTGCGGAGGGGGCTGGGTGGGTGGGTCAGGTCGTGACGGTGCGGCGGACGCCGCCGTGCAGGCCGCAGGCCCGGGGGCTGCCGCCGGCCAGGCTGACCTTGCCGTTCCCGCACTGCACCAGGTAGCCGCGGCCCTCCCAGAAGCCGGGCACGCAGTCGAAGTGGTCGCACACCTCGCGGGCGGGTTCGCGGACCCGTTCCCCGCCGCAGAAGTCGTACCCCATCGGGTTCTCGGGGCGCCGCAGCGCCGCTCGGGCTTCGGGCTGGCCGAGCCCGGCTTGGCCGAGCCGGTGGCGCGCGGTGCCGGCGCGGAGCCAGTGGGACGCGGGGTCTTCGAGGTGCCGGTGGCGCGCGGGTCGTCGAGGTTCCCGTCGCGGCCGGCGCTCCGGGGCGGCCACCGCGGTTTCGGTGCTTGTCGGGTCGGACGGGCCGGAGTTGGCCAGGGCCACCGGCACCATCACGGCCAGCGCGGCGGCGACCACTGCGGTCCGCCGGCCGCCCGGGATCAGGGTCAACAGTCGGGCCTGGCCAGGGGTGGCGATGCCCGGGCGGGACGGGCGCAGCCGGGCATGCTCGTCGATCAGCTCGTCGAGCTGGTCGATGACCGCCTGCCGCTGCTCGATGGCGTCGGCGAAGGCCAGGGTCAACACGAACCGGAACTCGGCCGCCACGTCCGGGCGCAGCAGCACGCCGGAGGTCCGCCGCCGGTCCAGCACCTGGATCAGGGTGACCGAGGCATGCGGGTCGTGGGCCAGACCGGTCATCCGGCCGTACGCCCAGTCGCGCCGGCCCCGCCCGCCGAGCAGCACCAGCCGCCGGTTGGTGATCACCGCCATGCCGGCGTCGGTGACCCGTACCCCGTCGGGCAGGCGCCGACGCAGCCGACCGGTAGGCGTACCCACGGTCAGGTCGGGGGCGGGCAGCACGGCGTTGTGCCGCATCTCCACCAGTTGGGCGGCCGGCACCACTCGGAGTACGACCTCGTCGGGGGCCAGTTCGAGCGGCAGTCCGTCGCCGGCCGTGGCCGAGCCCTGACACTGCTCGGCGAGCGTACGCAGGCGGCGCAGTTCGTCGTCGCGTCGCCGCCAGCCTCCCTCGGCGCTGCGGAACAGCCGCAGCCGGCGCTCGTTCTGCCGGCGCGCCCACCGGTACCGCCATGTCGAACCCGTCGAATCAGTCCTCGCCACGCCGAACTCCTTCGCCGCGCATGCCACCAACCGCAGGCCACCAGATGGGGTGTCACAGTGTTAACGGTTGCGAGCACCGGCATGGACACGGCCAGAAGTGGTCGAATTACCCGATCGGTGGAGCAATACGGACGAGACGGCGGTTCCGCTCTGCCCCGTTCGCCTTCCGTTCCGGCGGCTGTGACGTAACCGGCCACCGGTACGCCGATCAGTTGTGGGGAGTAGACGAGGGCTGCAACACGCGCCCACCACCAAGCGGCCCGGTGGCGGAACGACCGTGACCGTCCCCGGTGCGCCTACCGGGAGCGGTCCGGCCGCGACGCCGCGCACCCCAGGCCGCTGACCGCGGGGCCGGGCGGGTTCTCCCCGACCCGTCCGGTCCCGCGCCCACGTCGGCGGGCGATCACGGTGACTCGACGGTACTGATCAGGAACTTCTGCACCTCGGCCTCGACGATCGCGACCTGCTGCTCCGGTTCCGGGCCGGAGCCACGGAAGTCCAGCAGCTGCTCCTCGGACTCCCACCGCTCATAGACGTTGATCCGCCCCGGCTCGATCAGGTCCGCACTGATGGCGAAGTCGAGGCAACCGGGTGCCTCGCGGGCCTGGCGGACGATCTCGGCGCAGGTGGCCAGGTAGTCGTCCCGCCCGGCGGGTTCGACCTGTAGCGTGCCGGCGACGATCAGCAAGGCAACCTCCGAAGATCGGGAGAGCGGACGCCAGTCATACTCTCCCGATCCGCCCTCGTCCGCACGCCCGATCAGGCACGGGTGATCGCGTTGGCGTGGATCGCCTCGGCCAGGTACTCCGTCAGCCCGGGTGCCATCGCCTCATAGTGCGCGGTGAAGCGTTCGTCGGCCAGATACAGGTCGGCCAGCCCGGTGTGGATCTCGTACGTGCACTCGTAGAACCACCGGCTGATCTGCTGCCGATGCTCCTCGGCCAACTCCATGGCCGCCGGCCCCTCGGCCGGTGCGCCCGAGGCCATCAGCGCCACGATCCGCCGCCCCCAGTCCTCGGTCTCGGCCTTGAGCCGCTGCCAGTCCTCCTTGCGGTAGCTCGACGTCCGCCGGTTCGACTCCCGGTACGCCTCGGTGCCGCCCCACCGCCGCTCCGCCTCCTCGGCGTGCGCGTCCGGGTCGAAGTCGCCGAAGACCTCGAACCGCTCCTGCGGGGTCAGTCGGATGTTCATCTTGCCCGCCTCCATCGCGAATTCGATCGCCGCGACCATCTCCTGCAGGCGCTTGATCCGCACCGTCAGCAGCTCGTGCTGGCGACGCAGGTGCGCTCCCGGGCCGCTCGCCGGGTCGTCGAGGATCACGGCGATCTCGTCCAACGGGAACCCCAGCTCGCGGTAGTACCGGATCAGCTGCAACCGCTCCAGATCCGCCTCCGAGTAGCGGCGGTATCCCGAGCCGCTCCGCCCGCTCGGCGTCAGCAGTCCGATCTCGTCGTAGTGGTGCAGCGTCCGGACCGTCACGCCGGCGAGCTTCGCCACCTGACCTACCGTGTGGGCCATGGTTCCCCCTTTCCGGGAACCACGGTCCCGCCTGCCGTTAGGTGAGGGTCAAGCCCGATTCTGCGACGCCGGACACACCTGGCGGGTCGCAGTTCACCAGGACCGTACGCAGCTCGGCCAGGCTGGCCGGTCGACCGTAGCGGTAGCCCTGCCCCTGCGCGCAGCCGATCGCGGCCACCGCCTCGTGCTGCCGCTCGGTCTCCACCCCCTCGGCCACCACGCCCAGGTCGAACGCGCCGGCCAGCCGGGTCACCATCTCCACCGTCGCGTACGCCCGGGTGTCCTCGGGGATCCGGGACACGAACGAACGGTCGATCTTCAACTCGGTCGCCGGGATCCGGTGCAGGTAACTCAGCGACGAGTACCCGGTGCCGAAGTCGTCGATGGCGATCCGGATGCCCAGCTCGCGCAGCTGGCCCAGCCGGTCCAGCACCGCGTCGCTGCCCTCGATCAGCGCCGACTCGGTCAGCTCCAGGGTCAGCGCCCGGGGTGCCAGCCCGGCACCCGCGGTGGCCTCGGTGACCGTGGCGATCAGGTCGGGCCGGCGCAGGTGCGACGCGGCGATGTTCACCGCCACCGTCGCGGACGGCACGTGTTCCTGCCAGGTGGCCGCCGCCCGGCACGCCTGGTGGATGACCCACCTGTCGATCGGCAGGATCAGCCCGGTCTCCTCGGCCAGCGGCAGGAAGCGGGCCGGGCTGAGCACGCCCAGCCGGGGGTGACGCCACCGCACCAGCGCCTCCGCGCTGCGTACCGCCCCGGTGGCCAGATCCACGATCGGTTGGAACTCCAGGTGCAGTTGCTCCTCGTCGACCGCCCGCCGCAGGTCGGCGATGAGCTCGGCCCGGCTCACCGCCGACTCCCGCAGCCCCTGTGTGCACCGCCGGTACGCGGACTTGCCGGCCGCCTTCGCCGCGTACATGGCGATGTCGGCGTCGCGCAGCAGATCCGTGTGGGAGATGTGCTGCGGCCCGTACTCGGCGATGCCGATGCTCGCCGACGGGTGCACCCCGACCAGTTCCTCTCCCGGAGACGGTTGCAGTGCCCTGAGCAGCCGCTCGGCCAGCCGCTCCGGCGCCAGCGGCCGTCCGTCGGTTACCAGCACCGCGAACTCGTCCCCACCGATCCGGGCGATCAGGCCGTCGTCGCCGACCGCCCGGCGCATCCGGCGGGACAGACCGGACAGCAGCGTGTCGCCGGTGGTGTGCCCGAACCGGTCGTTCACCTGCTTGAACCCGTCCAGGTCGAGCAACAGCACGGCGACCCGGTTGGTGCCACGCAGCGCACCACGCAGCCGCCGGGTGAAGGCCAGCCGGTTCGGCAGCCCGGTGAGCTGGTCGACGTAGGCGAGCTTGCGTAGCTGCCTCACCAGGCGCAGGTTCTCGTTGGCCGCCAGCCCCTGCCGCAGTGCGAGCGTGGCCAACAACGCCATCATCGCCAGGAAGATCGGCAACGGGGTGTGGCCGCTGGCGTCGCGGGCCAGCATGGTCGCCACGATCGCCCCGCCCACCGGCAGGTAGGGCAGCACCACCCGCCACCACGGCGGCAACGGGGCGTCCCCGGCCTCCTCGTCGGCGCCGTGGTCCCGGGGCGGGGGCATCCGGGTCGCGGCCACGATCAGCAGGTAGCTCAACGGCCAGAGCACGTCGATCGGAGTGCCGGGCTGGTAGGTGCCGGCGGCCACCCACGACACGTAGACCGTGTCGGCCACCGCCCGGACCGTGAGGCTCGCGCCGAGCAGCGCCAGCGGCCGCCACACCGGCCGGCTCGGACCGACCACCGCGATCAGGATGGTCAGCTGCACCAGGTCGAACATCGGGTACAGCAGGCCGGCCGTACGCAGTGGTTCGTCCAGGTCGGCCAGGCTGACGTTGCGGAAGATCAACAGCCAGCCGATCGGAATCAGCGCCAGCCCGACGATCACCCCGTCGAGCAGGGTCCGGGCCCGACCCACCCTGGTACGCGGCGCGGTGACCGAGCAGAACAACGCGGCGGTGCCGGTGACCAGGCTGGCCGCGAAGATCAACCCGATGGGCAGGGTGTGCGGCAGGCTCTCACCGAGCAGCCGCTGCGATGTCCACAGTGCCCGTCCGGCCAGCGACAACGCCATCGTGGCGGCCAGCAGCAGCCAGAACCGGCGTACCGTCGGATGCCGGCGGGACGCCGCGACGCAGGCGATCGCGGCCCAGCCCGCCACGGTGAGCGCACCCAGATCGCTCACCAACGCGCCGGCGGGCAGCCCGAGCATCAGCCACAGCGCCTCGACCGCGACGACGACGCCGGCACCGACCAGCCCCACCCGGCCCACCCGGTCCGTTCCAGGCGAGCGCGCGGCGGCCCGCTCGACGTCCTTCCGCGACACAGCGATCGCTCCGGCTCTCTCTCGTGCGTACACCCTCGACGGTGAGGTCCGGCCCCGGCAAACCCCGAAAGCCTAGCCACGCCCGCCGCCACCCCGCCAGATCCACCGGTACGCAACTACCCCACCCGACGGTTCCCGAATGCGGCGACGCGGGCAGCGACCCGCTCGCGGTCGCCCCGTGGTGCCCCTGTCGCGCCGGTCGGGCTCGCACCGCCGGGGACGGCGCCATGCTGGCCGGGCCTCCCACTGCAGCCCGCCGACCAAGACCCACCGCAACGCGGTCATTACTCCTCGTAGCCATGACGACAAGTCACTGAACGTCACCACCGGGCCCGCCACCGACAATGCCGCCTTCCACCTTTGCTCTGCTTACCTATACGCAACCCCACGTTGAGCAGGCCTTGTCGGAATGGCGCGGCGTTCGCCGCAATCACTCAGCGCAACCTGTGCGTATAGGTAAGCAGAGCAAAGCGTCCGAAGGGGATGGTGTCGCTGGCCGCGGATGGTTACTCCCGGCGGTCGACGGTCCGGCTCGGCGCTGGGTGGGTTCGTCAGGGCGGGTGTTCCGTGGGGCGGGCGCTTGCGTTCACGCCCATTGTTCGTCGGGCGCCGCCGCTGCGGACGCGGGTGGACCGCCATGGGTCCACGGGGTCTCATCCGCGGTGGGGAACGCCGCGCCCGGCACGTAGGCGTCGCTGAGCGTGGTGTAGCAGAGTCGCTCCCCCACCTCCGGCACGCTGCCCGGGCTGGCCGTCAGGCCGCGCCCCATCCCGCCGGACAGCTCCAGCACCACCTCGGTCTTGCCGTCGGCAGTCGGGGTGACGAACACCAGCCGCGCCTTCTGCCCGGGACGGGACGGGCTGGTCAGCGTCACGCCGACCGGCGCCAGTACCGGGTCGGTGGTCAGCAGCTGGATGCGCGGGCGCAGCACCGGCCGGCGGCCACTGTCGTCCACCCGGGTCGGATCGGCCAGCAGCACCTCACCGACGAACGCCTCCCCGGTCAGCCGGTACTCCGCCATCACCAGCGGATCGTCGTAGGCACGCTGCACCGCGTAGGTCGCGGCGGCCCGCTCCAGGCGGTGCAGCCGGGCGGCGGCGGCCACCGCACCGTCCCGGCGCGGCTGCGGCGCACCGTCGGAGTCGAGATGGTCGGCGTGGGCGGTGAAGGCGTCCCGGTCGCCGTCCCACCGCCCGGCCACCCGGGCGCCGGGCGGCAGGGCACGCAGCAACCCCAGGCCACGCCACATCAGCTCCCAGGTGGGCGTGAGCTGGTCGCGCAGCAGCCGCTCCAGCTCGGCGTACGCCTCAACGCGCGTCGCCTCGTCGTCGGCGGCGGCGTACGCCTCGATGGCCGGCGCCAGCAGCCGGTTGTCGAACTCGGGGTCGGTGGCCGGGCCGGCCGGCGGGCAGCTCGACGGGTCCTCGGCGCGGGCGGCCGCCTCGGCTCCGGACAGCCCGGCCGGCGGGGCGATCCAGCCCAGCAGCGCCGGCAGGTGCAGATCCTCCACCGCGCTCTGCCCGGTCGCCCAGTGCAGCGTCAACGCCTGCGTCATCGCCACCAGCGTCGACGAGCCGGGATGCTCGGCCCGTTCGGCGAAGAAGGTCAGCCAGCGGCCCAGCAGCGGCACCTGCGGCGGTACCGGATACTCGCCGTCGGCGCGACGGAACCGGGTGGACCGACCGAGCAGCCGCAGGAACGTCACCCCTGCCGGGTTAGGTACCAGCAGCTGCGGTGCGTCGAGGTAGCGGTACCGGACGTCCCGGCCCCGGTCCACGGCGACCGCCTCGTTCGCCGTGCGGTGCCCGTCGATATAGGGGAGCACGATCGCGGCCAGCTCGGCGGCGAACGCGAACCGTTGGTCCCGGTTGCGCGGCTGCGGCACGATCAGCAGCCGTCCCTCGCCGGGAGCCGAGCCGACCATCGCGGCGAGCGGAGCGTTGGCCTCCCCCGCCATCGCCAACGGCACCAGCACCAGCGGTCGCCTCGACAGGTGCAGATGCCGGACGGTGGCCACCGGTTGGGCCAGCCCGGCGGCCACCGCCTGCGCCGCCGCCAGCGCCCGCAACGTGCTCATGTCGGCACTCCGCCGCGCCGGGTGCCGGCCGGAGCTGCCGCCACAGACTGCCTGACGCGCCCGCTACTCATGCGGTGGCGAGGGCGTCGGCGCGCAGGCGGGCCGCGGTCCGCAGCAGCGCTGCGGCCTCCGCCCGCTCGGGGTCGGTGACGGTTTCCCCACCGGCGAGTGCCAGCACCTCGTCGACGTCGGCGATCCCGCCCAGCGCCTCGCGGACCGGGCGACCGAGCGCGCCGGTCTGCCCCCGCGCCTCGTGCCGGCAGAAGTACGCCAGCTCGCAACTGGCCAGGCAGTCGGGGGCGTACCGGGCCGGCACCCGGGTCAGCGAAGCGGCCAGGATCGCCGGATCAGCGGCCGGATCGGCGGTGAAGTCGGCCGGTACGTCGACCAGCAGCGTGTCGAGCCGGTCCATCCGGTCCAGTTGCCGGCGGACCACCAGCAGTTGCCGGCGGACGTCGAGCAGATGCGCGACCGGCGCGTTGCTGAAGTCCCGGGGGCAGACCAGCACCACCTCGTGCGACACCAGGTGCGGGTCGTGACCCCGGGCGGTGAGCAGCTCCCGCAGCGCCAGCACGTAGACGGCGGACTGCACCGCCGCGGCGGCCAGCTTCGCCGGGTCGGCCTGGCCGTCGATCACCGGAAACGACTTGATCTCGACCACGTGGAACCGGCCGCCCAGCCGGGCGGCCACCAGGTCCGGTTCCAGATGCACCCGCTGCCCGGCGACCGCCAGGCCGAGCATCGGATGGTCGAACAGCGCCGCCGGCTCGCCGACGGGCGACGGTTCTCCGGCACCGGCCGGCTCGTCGGAGTGAGATCCGGTGGGCGGCAGCGCCTCGGTGAGCAGGGTCGCCGAGCGGCGGGCCCGGTCGGCCAGGTCGTCGCCGCCGCCGAGATCCGTCCAGTGGGCTGCCGCCGGCACCGGTACGCCCAGCCGCTCCGCGACCAGTCGCAGTAGTTCGGCACCGCCGTCGGCCTTCACCTGAGCCTCGAAGGTGTTGCCCCGGGTGATGGCGAACCGGGACTGCCCGAACCGGGCGGGAAAGCCGATCCGCTCGGCCAGCGCCGGTTTGTCCACCCCGGCGCCGTCGAGGACGGCCCGCCGGGTGCAGCCGGGGTTGCCGGTCAACGCCGCGATCGTCCGGGCGTTGTGCCGTTTCGGCGGTGCGTCACCCCGGATCGCGGCCAGTCGCTGCTCGGTACCCGTCACGACAGGCCACGATAGCCGCGTCCGCGAACTCCGGCCCGCCGCCACCACCCCGTCGCGCGCCGGTTGATGCGTCGCCGGGTGCGGGCGGTCACCGGGGGTGTCCGGTGGCCGCCCGCGCCGGTACGGCTCAGCCGGCCGTAGCCGAGGTCTCCTCGGGCAGCCAGATCGGCTGCCAGCCGGGCACCTCGTGGAAGCGGCGCAGCTCGGCCAGCCCGGATACCGACCCGGCCCAGGCGGCGTACGGCGGGTTCTGCTCGTCGAAGCCGCTCTGCACGAAGGTCAGCCTGGTCTTCCCCTCGGACTCGGTCAGCTCCCAGCTGGTGACGCCGGGGGCTCCCCAGTCGACGGACATCTTCCGGCCGGGCTCCAGGTCGACCACCTTCGCGGCGAAGCCGCTGTCGAAGCCGCCCATGGCGTACCGACCGCCGACCCAGGGCTCGATCCCGATCGGGTAGCCGAACCAGGCGCTGGCCTGCTCGGAGTCGGTCAGGGACTCCCACACCTTGTCGGCGGGCGCGGCGATGACCAGCTCGCCACGGAAGTCGGTGCTGGTGAAGTCCACCTTTGGCAGCAGCGGCTGGCCGGCCAGGTGGCACTCCAGGTTGGCTACCGAGAGCGCCCAGAAGGTCTGCAGGACGCCCCGGATGCTGGTGCCGTTGACCACGTCGTTGAAGTCGAAGTGGGTCTGCGACAGCCGCAGCACGGTGGCGTCCGATCCCTCCGCGCTCAGCGTGATCTCGGTGGTGGTCTCCACCCCGTCGAGCAGCCAGGCCAAGCGCAGCCGGTCGTCGTCGGCGTGCAGCACCCGCTGATGTGGAGCGTCGCCCTCGGGCGTGTAGCGGCCCCAGAACTCGTACCGCTCGGGGAGCTCGACCTCGGCGTGCTCGGCCAGCCAGACGCGCAGTTCGGCGGGGTCGGTCAGGGCTCGGCGCACCCGCGCGATCGGTGCGCCGAGGCGGACGGCGAAGGTCATCGGTTCAGTCACGGTCGGTCCCCTTCGGGTAGCAGGCCACGGCGAGCTTGAAGGCGTCTCCCTCGGCGCCGCCGTAGCGCGTGAACAACTCCTGCAGCGCGGACTGCAGGTCGTGCAGGAATTCCTGCCGGCGTTCGGCCGGCACCCGGATCTCGCCGGAGACGCCGATGGACGGCAGCTCCGGGGCGGTGCGGTCCAGGGCGGCGACGTCGGCCTGGACCTCCTCCATCAGGTCCAGCAGGTAGCCCAGGCTCAGCTCGTCGCGGGCACGGCGCAGCCCGATCCGGCCGACCAGACGCGGCGAGAGCCAGTAGGACCGGGCGGCGGCCTGGTAGATGCCCTCGGTGATGCCGCGGACCTTGCGCTTGTCGACCTGCTCGACCAGCCCGGCCGCGACGAGTTGCTTGACGTGGTAGTAGACGCGCTGTGGCGTCTGCTCCAGCCGGGCGGCCACCTCGGTGCAGGTACGTGGCTCGGCCAGCTGCCGCAGGATCTCGACGCGCTGCGGTTTCAGCAGCACCTCGGCCTGCTCGATCTGCTCCAGGTACAGGACATCTCTCATGGCAAAATCAGTTTGTACGTAAAAAACTTCCTTGTCAATGGTGCCGAGAAAGGCCGCGCCGGCAGCTTCCGGCGCGGCCTCGCTCAGTAGCGCGGCGCGGCGGTCAGGGCAGCCAGTCCGGGCGCAGCGGATAGCCGTTAAGCGCGTCCGGGCCGTTGCGCGTCGCCACCACCTGGTGCAACTGGATGCCGTTGCGCTCGAACGCCAGCCGTGAGCCGGCCATGTAGAGCCCCCACACCCGGGCCGTGCCAGCGCCCACCTCGGCGACACAGAAGTCCCAGTGCTCCACCAGGTTGCGGCACCAGGCGGCCAGGGTCAGCGCGTAGTGCTGGCGCAGGTTCTCCTCGTGGTGCACCTCCAGCCCGGCATCGTGGATCTCACTGATCACCCGCCCCGGGCCGGCCAGCTCGCCGTCCGGGAAGACGTACCGGTCGATGAACGCGCCGGACCGGTGCGGTGCCCGGTTGTCAGCCCGGGTGATGCAGTGGTTGAGCAGCCGGGCCCCCGGGCGCAGCCGGTCCCGCAGGAACCCGAAGTAGGCCGGATAGTTGCGGACTCCGATGTGCTCGGTCAGGCCGATCGAGGAGACCGCGTCGAACTGTTCGCGCGGTGCGTCGCGGTAGTCCAGGTGCCGCACCTGCGCCAAGCCGGTCAACCCCTCCCGCTCGATCGCCGCCTGCGCCCACTGCGCCTGCGCCCGCGACAGCGTGACGCCGAGCGCCTTGACGCCGTACTCGCGGGCCGCGTGCCGGACCATGCCGCCCCAGCCGCAGCCCACATCCAGCAACCGCATGCCCGGCCGCAGCGCGAGCTTGCCGGCGACCAGGTCGTACTTGTTCGCCTGCGCCTGCTCCAGGGTGTCGTCGGGGCTGCGGTACACCGCGCAGGTGTAGGTCATCGACGGGCCGAGCACCTTCTCGTAGAAGGCGTTCGACACGTCGTAGTGGTGCGAGATGGCGCTGCTGTCGCGGATCCGCGAGTGCCGCAGGCCGTCCACGACCCGCTTCCAGCGGGGCCTGGCCTCCTGCGGCGGAGCGGGCGGTGGCAGCAGCCGCTCCCAGCCCAGCTCGCGCACCAGAGTCACCCCGTCGGCCAGCGCCGGTGGCCGCATCCGCACCCCGGCGAGCACCCGCAACGCGTCGTACGGGTCGCCCGGGTGGACTCCCTCGATGGCGAGGTCGCCGCTGACGTAGGCACGCGCCATGCCCAGGTCACCCGGTGCGGTGAGCAGGTATGACAACCCTCGCTCGGAGCGGATCGACAGGGTGATCCCGGCGTCGGCCGGGCCGAGTGCGCTGCCGTCGTACGCGGTGACGCGTACCGGCAGGGGGCCCGAGGTGACCGCCCGGACGATGTCCGCCACGGTCAGCCCACGCCGTCGGCCCCCCGGGGGCGGCGTGGCGGGAGCGCCTGCCGCTCCCTGGCTTCGGTCGGTGAGACTCATGCCGGCACTCCGCTTCGCTCGCTCATGCTCGTGCTACTGCCTTTTCGTACAGTCCGGTCAGCCGATGCTCCGGGTCGTACCGGTCCCGCACGGCGCGCCAGGTCCCGCCGCCGTAGAGCCGGTCGAACGAATCCCGGTCGTAGTACGCGTCGGAGTAGAGCGACTTGTGCCCGCCCGCCTCCGACACCGCGCGCTCGATCTCCCGGTTGACGTCGCCGTCGGCGGCGCCCGCCGCGATCGGCACGCTCCCCCAGAACCCGATGTTGACGTAGTCCTGCCCCGGCCGGAGCGGATACAGCGGCCAGGACCGGGCCGATCCCGGGCCGGCCGGCTCGCGCAGCCGCAGCGGGCACAACCACACCGGCGTCATCCCGACGTTCGCGGCAAACCAGTGCAGGAACTCGGCGGTGCGCTCCAGTGGGATCTCCACGTCCTGCACGACCCGCTCCCGGGCCGGCTGGCCGCGCCACCTGTCGATCCGGGCCGCGACCCGGTGCCGGTGCTCCAGCCGGACGATGCGGTGATAGACGTCGCTGCGTCGCCACCGCGCCGGCCACAACCGCCGCACCACCGGATGCTGCGCGCCGAAGGCCGCCGAACACCAGAACCAGTCGGTGTCCCAGCGCCACAGGTAGTCGTGGACGGTCAGCGCGTCGTGCGGGCGCTGGCGCAGCGAGCGGTAGTAGATCTCCTGGCCGGTGTAGTCGGAGACGCCCGGCACGTCGTCGGTGAAGCTGCCCAGCACCAGGTACGCCTCACCGGGGTCGAACATCACCCCGTCCATCGCGTCGACGCTCTCGCCGGCCCAGCGGCGGGTCGCGGTGATCTCGCCGATCGCCTCGGTCAGCGCGGTCAGGTTGGTGAACCGCAGGTTGCGCAGGGCCATGTGCCGGCGGACCGGTTGCAGCTCGATCCGCAGCCGGGTCGCGTACCCGAGACTGCCGAGCGAGTTGGGGAAGGCCGCGTACAGGTCGGCGTGCGGGCCGTCGGGCCGGGCGGTGACCACCTCACCGGCGCCGGTGAGCACGTCCAGTTCGGTCACCGACTCGTGCGGCAGCCCGTTGCGGAACGAGGTCGACTCGATGCCCAGCCCGGTCACCGCCCCGCCGAGGGTGATGGTGCGCAGCTGCGGCACCACAAGCGGCATCAGGCCGTGCGGCAGGGTCGCGGCGACCAGCCGTTCGTAGGTGCACATGCCCTGCACGTCAGCGGTGCGGGCGACCGGGTCGACGCCCAGCACCCCGCCGAGCCCGCTGACGTCCAGGCCGGAGGCGGGGGCGCTGCGCGGACGGAACAGGTTGGAGGTGCGCTTGGCCAACCGCACCGGCTGGCCGGGTGGCACCGCCGCGTACGACCGTCGCAGCTGGGCCACCGCCAGGTCATGATCACGCACGGCGTGCATGGGATCACTTTACGCGCCACGCGCCCGCCTGGCGGGATGTCCATCGGAGGCGTTTCTCGCTCGATTCCGGGTCGGGTGGCGGGGGTGGCTGGCCGGTGGCCCGGGCCGTGGGACAGGATGCCGGCATGTCGCACACCGACGGGTCGGGCAGCGTCTACGGCACCCGCCGCACCGGACCACCCCGCGATCCACTGCTCGTCACGGCACTCGGGGTGGGGCTGGTCGGCGTACTGGTGGGGGTGCTGTTCGCCACCGGCGTGCTCGGCGGCGGCGAGCCGGCGCCGGCACCGACGGCGGCCGCCCCCGGTCCGATCACGGCGCGGCCCAGCCCGACCGGGAGCGAACCGGAACCCAGCCCGACGACGTCCGAACCGTCCCCCACACCGAGCCCCGGCCAGGATCCGGACGCGATCGTCGGGCCGAGGGTGCTCCGTGGCGTCGGTTCCGGTCTCTGCCTCGGCCTCGACGGTGACGGTGAGAAGGCCGCCGCCAAGCTGACCGAGTGCAGCGGCGGGCCGGAGCAGCAGTGGGTGGTCAACGCCTTCGGCCCGGACACGGTGACGCTGACCAACGCCGCCCACAACCAGTGCCTCGACGTCGAGGGCGGCAGCGGCGACGACGGCGCCCGGTTGCAGCAGTTCGGCTGCCACGGCGAGGGCAACCAGCAGTGGCGGCTGCAACCGGTCGACGGCGGGGCGACCGTCCTGGTGGCCGTGCACAGCGGCAAGTGCGCCCAGGCCCGCGACGGCGGCGCCGCAGCCGGCACCGACATCGTCCAGGCCCCTGCGACGGCAACCCGGCTCAACGCTGGACGCTCCAGTAGCCGCCCCCAACCACCAGGCGGCGTGGTCAGGACCGGCCGCGCAGCGCCCGTAGTTCGTTCAGGTGCCGGGGCAGGTGCACGCGGGCGTGCAGGTCGATCGTGCGGCCCCAGGGCAGCGGCTCGTCGACGACGAGTTCGAACCCCTCACGCAGGTGCGTCTCGACCGGGGTGTCCGCCGCCGCGCCTAGCCGGGCCACCAGCGCGACCAGCCCCTCGCTGGTGGCCCGCAGCCGGGCGGCGAGCCCGTCGAGGCCACCGCACTCGGCAACCAGTTCGTCCAGTTCCGGCCGGTGGACCTCGTCCAGATCGTAGAAGGCGTACGGCGAGCCGGCCAGCACCGCCTCGGTGGCCTCGCGCATCAACCCGTCGCTGGCGATCAGGTGCGCCACGACCTGCTCGGCGCTGTACCGCTCCGGCGGGGGCGGCCCGAACCCGCCCGCGTCGACCTCGGCCAGCACCGCGTCGTACGCCCGTCGCAGCCCGTCGACCTCCACCCGGCCGAGCCTAGCGGCGGCCCCGGCGGGCCCGCAGGTAGTCGCTGACCACGTACTCGCCGAGGTCGTCGGTGTCGGGGGTGAACACCCGGCCGCCGCTGCGGCGGGCCACCGCGTCGACGAAGCGGCGCAGCCCGGGATCGTCGCCCAGCATGAACAGGTTCAGGGTGGCTCCGTAGCGGCCGAGCCGGTCCACCTCACGCACCGTCGCCTCGATCGTCTCCGGCGACGACGGCCAGGCGAACAGCGCCTCACCGTCCTCCGGGTCCAGGTAGGCGGTCGGTTCCCCGTCGGTGACCACCAGCACCACCGGCTCCGCGTCCGGATGACGCCGCAGATGCCGACCGGCCAGCCGCAACGCGTGCTGCAGATTGGTCCCCTGCATCATGTCCGGCTCGACGGCGGCCAGTTCCTGCTGGGTGAGCGTCTCCGCCCGCCGGCCGAACCCGATGATCTGCAACGCGTCCTGCGGAAACCGGGTGGCCATCAGGTGCGCCAGGGCCAGCCCGGTCTGCTTCATCGGCCCCCACCGCCCCTGGGAGATCATCGAGTACGACAGGTCGACGCAGAGCGCCACCGCAGCCGACGCCCGCCGCTCGGTCTCGACGACCTCGAAGTCCTCGACGGCCAGTTGCACCGGCACCCCGGGGCCGGCCCGGCGGACCGCCCTGGTCAACGTCCGCACCACGTCCAGCGGCTGCTCGTCGCCGTACTCCCAGGGCCGCGACGCCCCGGTCACCTCGCCGGCCGCCCCGGCCGAGCGCAGATCGTGCTGGCCGCGCGGGCCGGCGGTCAGCTCGGCGAAGACCTGCCGCAGCGCGGTGCCGCCGAGGCGACGCAGCGCCTTCGGGCTCAGGGTCAGACCGTCGGCGTCGCGGGTCACCCAACCCTGCCTGCGCAGCTCCCGCTCCAGCTCCCGCAGCCGGCGTACGTCGTCGGCCGCGTCGCGGCCCAGCGTCCGGGCCACCGCGTCGACGTCGATGTCGTCAAGGGTCGCCCCGGGGTGCGCCTGACCCAACTGGTCGAGCAGGTCGTCCAGCTCGGCGATCTCGTCGAGCGCCCCGGTCGCCTCGCCGTAGCCCAGCGGCTGACTGCCCTGCATCCGCTCGCCCCGACCCCAGCGCAGGTCGGGCCGCAGCGCGCGCAGATTCCCCTCAAGCGCGGCCAGCTCGCCGGCGAGCCGGTCGCCGAGGGACTCGCGCATCAGCCCGGCGAGTTCCTCCCGCTGCCGCTGCGACAGCGAGTTCATCAGCCGCTGCCCGGCCGCCGACCGTCGCGCCAGGATGTCGATCAGCTCGTCGACGTCGCGGGGACGTTCCGGGAAGAAGTCGCCGTGCCGGCGCATGAACTCGGCGAACGCGTCGGTGGTGTCCTCGGCACGGGCGTGTCGGGCCAGCAGGGCGTTGAGGTCCCGCACCATCTCGGCGACCTGCTCCTGCACCGCCGGGTCGCCCGCCAGCCGCGCCGAGTCGCGCAGCCCGGCGAAGCGCTGGCCGAGCACATCGTCGCGCAGCCCGTCGAGGATCCGCTGGTAGGTGTGCCGAGCCTCGTCGCTGGCCCACCGGTAGTCGGACAGGTCCCGCACCGCCTGTGCGGTCGAACGGGGCAGGTTCCCCAGCATCGTCTCGGCGAACCGGGCCGCCTCGTCGTCGCGCCGGGCCAGCTCGTCCCGCTCGGCGGCAAGTGCCTGGTCGAGCAGCGCCCGCGCCCGGGTCACCGCACCGTCGAGTTCGCCACGGCGCAGCGCCTCGCGGCGCAGCCGGCGGGCGCGGGCGGTCAGCCCGTCCAGCCCACCACGCCCCTGCGGGCCCCGGCGCAGCAGGTCCCGCAGCGCGTCGCGGAGGCTGCCGCCGGCCAGCACCTCCGCGCCGACCTGGTCGACCGCGCCCTGCACGTCGTACGGCGGCGCGAGCGGATCGGGGCCGCCGCGCCACTGCCCGTACCGGAACCGGTTGCCGGCCATCGCTAGTCCCGGCCGCCGTAGCGGGTCCGCCCGGCGTCGGTGACGTCCTTGCCCAGCCGGCGGCTCAGATGCAGCCCTTCGAGCACGAACTCGACGGCCGCGGCGGCCTGCCCGGTGCTCGGCGCGTCGCCGATGCCGAGCCGGTCGAGCACTTTGGCCAGCCCCGGCACCGTGCCCACCTGACGCAGCAGCTCGGCCGCCGACACCAGCTCGCCGGTCTCGACCGCCTGCCCGTCCTCGACCAGCGCGGTGAAGCCGGACAGGTCCAGCCCGGCCAGTCGGGCCCGGAACGTCTCGGCGGTGGCGGTCCGCAGCAGGTGGCCGAGCAGTTCGATCTCCCGGCCCTCCTCGCCGCTCTCGAACTCGACCTTGCCGCGCAGCGTCGACGTCACCGACACCGCGTCACCCACCCGCGCCACCGCCTCCGCCGACGGCAGTTCCGAGTCGGCGCCGAGCAGGCACGCCCGGCGCAGCGCGGCGGCGGCGACGGTCTCCGCGGCGGCGATGGCGAACCGGGCGGAGACGCCGGAACGCGGGTCCACCGACGGCGACTCGCGTACCGCCCGGGCGAACCGGGCCAGCACCTCCAGCACGTGTTCCGGCACCTCGGCGACCAGGTCGGCCTCCTGCCAGATCAGGGACAGTTCCAGCTCCAGGTCGGTCGGGTAGTGGGTGCGGATCTCCGCGCCGAAGCGGTCCTTGAGCGGGGTGATGATCCGACCCCGGTTGGTGTAGTCCTCCGGGTTGGCGCTGGCCACCAGCAGCAGGTCCAGCGGCAGCCGCAGCTGGTAGCCGCGTACCTGGATGTCCCGCTCCTCCAGCACGTTGAGCAGCGCCACCTGGATCCGCTCGGCCAGGTCGGGCAGCTCGTTGACCGCGAAGATGCCCCGGTTGGTGCGCGGCACCAGCCCGAAGTGGATCGTCTCGGGGTCGCCGAGCGTACGCCCCTGGGCCAGCCGGACCGGGTCCACGTCGCCGATCAGGTCACCCACGCTGGTGTCCGGGGTGGCCAGCTTCTCCCCGTACCGCATCGAGCGGTGCAGCCAGCCGACCGGCAGGTCGTCGCCGGCCTCGGCGACCAGCGCCCGAGACGCCGGGGTGACCGGGTGCAGCGGGTGCTCGTTGAGCACCGAGCCGGCGATCACCGGCGTCCACTCGTCCAGCAGCGTCACCAGCGACCGGATCAGCCGGGTCTTGCCCTGGCCCCGCTCGCCGAGCAGCACCATGTCGTGCCCGGCGAGCAACGCCCGCTCCACCTCCGGCAGCACGGTGTCGTCGTACCCGACGATGCCGGCGAACCGCGGCGCGCCGTCACGCATCCGGGCCCGCAGGTTGTCGCGGAGTTCCTGTTTGACGGTGCGGTGGCGGTGCCCGGCGGCGCGCAGCGCGCCGAGCGTGGCGGGCAGGTCGCCCGGGAGGAGCGGCGGAACAGACGAAGACTCACTCACCCCGCCCACGCTAGCGCGCACCTATACCCGTCAGCCCAGCTCGATCATGAATTGTGGGTCGCGCGTGACGCTGCCGCACGTTCAGGGCTCGACCCTGAGGCGGGCCAGCGCGGCGTCGAGGGCGATCTGTTGGGTCCGCTCGCCGTAGGTCTCCGGGTCGACACAGGCGAGGGCGTTGAGCCCTTCGACGAGGGCCACCAGGCTGGTGGCGGTGTCGGCCGCCTCGGCCGGCTCCAGGTCGGGCCGGGCGGCGTGGACCAGTTCCCGGACCCGGGCGACGAAGCGCCGGTTGTAGTCGCGGTGCAGGTCGGCCAGGACCGGATCGGCAAGCGCGGCGGCGAGGAAGCCGACCCAGACCCGGGCCTCCTCCCGCTTCTCCTCGGTGGGCGAGGCCGCCTGGAGCAGCACGGCTCGCAGCGCCGCCACGGGGTCGGCGGCCGTGGCCTGGGCGGCGTCGGCACGCAGGCCGGTACGCCGGTGCAGCAGCTCACGGGCGTGCACGAGCAGGGCCTGCTTGTCGGCGAAGGTGTGCAGCACCATTCCGGTGGTGCAGCCGGCCCGCTCGGCGACGGCGCGCAGGGTCAGCCCGGGCAGGCCGCGTTCGGCCAGCACCGACCAGGTGGCCGCCGACAGGCGTCGCCGCTGGTCGGCGAGATCACGCCGTCTGGCCATCCGTACCCCTTCCCGGTCGACGACTCGTACCGTAGCGTACGTTACGGTAACGACCGTTACGGAAAGGCTGGCAGGTGCTCACCATCGATCGCGAACCCTGGGACTCGACCGACGCCACCCGGCTCCGCGCCGCCCAACGGGCCGAACTCGACGCCCGCTACGGCTGCGACGACCACGAGCCAGGCGAGGAACCCACGGCCGAGACGGTGAGCGTCTTCCTGATCGCCCGCGACCCGGACGGCACCGCCGTCGGCTGCGGCGGCCTGCGCTTCCTCGCCGCCGGTTCCGCCGAGATCAAACGGATGTACGTCAGCCCGCCGGCCCGGGGCACCGGCGTCGCGACCGCCGTCCTGCGCGCCCTCGAACAGGCCGCCCGCGACGCCGGGGTACGCACCCTGCTGCTGGAGACCGGCACCGCCCAGCCCGACGCGATGCGCTTCTACGAACGGGAGGGCTACCGGCGCATCGACAACTTCGGGCCGTACCGGGGCGAGCCACTCTCCGTCTGCTACGCCCGCGACCTGCCGTGACAGCCCGGTCCGCCGCCCGCCCCGTGCCGGACGACGGACCAGGCCCGGCGGTCACCCCTGGTGGCAGCGACCGCAGCCGCCCCGACGACGCAGGTGGTACGCGTACGTCGCGGCGCCGAGCGCGAGCCCCCAGAGCGGGAAGAACATCAGCGGGAGACCCGCCGCGCTGAGCCCTCGGCCGGGCTCCCAGAACTCGGGCAGGCTCAGCGCGTTCAGACCGGCCGCGGTGGCCAGGACCGCGACCGCCGTCGCCGGGACCACGGCCAGCCGCACCGGCACCCGCCGCCCGGCCAGCCCCACCATCCAGCGCGGGAACCGCTCACCCCAACGCTGCACCAGACCCAGGGTCAGCACCGAGCCGACGGTGGCGAAGGCACCCAGCCCGGCCCCCGCCCAGACGGCGCCGCTGTCGCGCAACTCGGCGAGGTCGTCAGCGGAGAGGCCGAGCGGGATGCCGGCCAGCCAGGCGAACCGGGTCAACGCGTACCCGACGGGGATCACCGCCGCCACCCAGACGGCCCACCGGCCCCAGCGGGCGGCGGCCGCCGGGGTGGCCCACCCCCGGTCGGTGCCGTCGCGGCCACACGCCACACAGCGACCGGCGGTACGCCGCTGCCACCCCAGCAGCACCCCACTCAACAGCACACCACCGCACATCGCGGCGACGCGAGCGGCCAGCGGCCAGGTGAACACGTCGGCGTAGTCCACCGGCGGCCAGCCGAACGGCCAGCCGATCAGCAGCATCGGCGCGTACCCGAGCAGGGCCAGTACCTGCACGCCGGGCACCACCACGGCCAGCAGGAACGCGACGGCCCAGCCGTAGCCGAGCAGCAGCACCCGCAGCGGGCCGCTCGGCGTGGTCCTGCGGCTGACCAGGACCAGTGCGGCGGCGGTGAGCAACATCCCGGCGAAGAACGGCGGCCCGGCCTCCGCGGGGAGCAGCCGGAGCAGGGTCGAGTCCCGCTGCGGGTCGTCGGCGCCGAACGGGTAGCCGGTGCCGGTGCCGGCCGCCACCAGGGCGAGCAGGCCCCACAGTCCGAGCCAACCGGCGACGAGTGGGGCGAGCAGGCCGGCAGGACCGGTCGTCTCGCGGTGTTCGGAGGGCTACGTTCGTCATGACCCCAGCCTCGGCCGGGGCGCCCGCCCTGCCCTCCCGGGTGGAGGGGAATCGTCTCCCCCTCCCGGGGGACACCTCAACCGGCCGGCGTGACGAACCCCGACTCGTACGCGGCTATCACCGCCTGGGTGCGGTCACGCACCCCGAGCTTCGTCAGCACGTTGCCGACGTGCGTCTTCACCGTCTCCACACCCACCACGAGTCGGGTGGCGATCTCCGGGTTGGACAGTCCGACAGCCATCAGCCGCAGCACCTCCGCCTCCCGTTCGGTGAGCCGGGCCGCCCGCAGCCCGTCGGCGTTCCGCCGCCCGTACGCCCCGACCAGCCGGCGGATCGCGGCCGGGAAGAGCAGCGACTCGCCGCGCGCCACCACCCGTACCGCCGCCACCACCTCGGCCGGCCGGGCCCGCTTGAGCAGGAACCCGCTGGCGCCGGCGCGCAGCGCGTCGTAGACGTACTCGTCGTTGGCGAAGGTGGTGATGACCAGTACCCGGGGCGGCTCGGCGGAGGTGGCCAGCAGGTGTCGGGTGGCCTGGATGCCGTCGATCCCGGGCATTCGCACGTCCATCAGCACCACCTGCGGGCGGTGCCGGGCGACCAGCGGGGGCACCTCCGACCCGTCCGCGGCCTCGGCGACGACCCGCAGGTCCGGCTGGGCGTCGAGGATGGTCCGCAGCCCGATCCGGACCAGTTCGTCGTCGTCGACGATCAGCACGTCCACGCTCATCCGTCCGCCCCGATCGGCAGTCGCACCCGAACCCGCCACACTTCTCCGTCCACTCCGGCGGTGACCCGGCCGCCCAGCAACAGCACCCGCTCCCGCATCCCGATCAGCCCCCGCCCACCGCCCGGCGCCGCCGCACCGCCGGACGCCGACCGGGCCACCGCGTTGATCAACTCGATCTCCAGACCGTCCGGCGACACGTCCACCCGTACGGTCACCGGCCCGTGGCCGTGCCGGGCGGCGTTGGTCAACCCCTCCTGCACGATCCGATAGCCCTCCCGCGAGACCACCGCCGGCAGGGTGTCCAGCGAGCCGCGACTGCGGCTGCGCACCGACGTGCCGGCCGACCGGGTGTCGGCGATCAGTTCGTCCAGGTCGGACAGGGTCCGCTGGGGAGCGGCGACCGATGGTTCGCCGGTCTCCCGGAGCAGCCCGAGCACGTGGTCGAGATCGTCCATCGCCCGCCGACCGGTCTCCTCGATGGCGGCCAGCGCCCGGCGGACGAACTCCGGGTCGCCGTCGAGCACCTCGCGAGCGGCACCGGCCTGGAGGGTGGCGACGGTGAGCGCGTGGCCGACCGAGTCGTGCAGTTCCCGAGCCAGCCGGTTGCGTTCGGCCAGCCGCGCGGCCCGGGCCTCCAGCGCCGCGATCCGCTCGGCCGACGCCGGTCCCAGCAGCGCCGGGGCCATCGACGCGGCCAGCGCACCGAGCCCGGCCACGGCGTAGCCGAGCGCGACCAGCACGAGCACCCCGACGAGGGTCAACCAGCCGCCGTCCCGGCCGTCGAACGGCCCGAACCGCTCGGCACCGGTGATCCCGACGTCCACGCCCGCCTGGGCGGCGATGAAGGCCAGGGCCATCGGCACCGCGCTGAACAGCGCGGCCACCACCAGCGCGCCGCTGGTCAGGTGCAGTCCGATCCAGAGCGCGGCGCGCAGCCGGGTCTCCCGGTCGAGCCGGTGACCGGGCATGGGCTCGGGCACGTCGACCCCGAGCAGCCCACGGACCGCGGCGATCTCCAGTGCCCGGCTACCGCCGAGGAAGATCGGTACGACGGCGATGGTGGCCGCCGGCACCAGCAGCACCAGGACCAGCAGCCGGGGCGGCCCGGGGGTGGTGAACATCTGCGCGAAAGCCACCCCGAGCAACGCGTACGGCAGCGCGAGAACCCCACCGAGCAGCAGGAACACGCCGCGCCGCCAGGTGGAGCCGGCGACCAACGGACGCAGCGGCGCGGGACATTCCATCGCCCCATGATGCCGATGCCCCGCCGGCCGGTCACCGCGACCTGGGGTACGACAGCGCTCAGCCGCGCATGCGGGACCTGATCAGCTTCGGTACGGCCGCGAGCCCGGTGACCGGGCGGAACGCCCGGGCCGCGTTGACGAGCGCCGCGTACTCGTCGTCGGTCAGGTCGATCTCCGCGGCGGCGGCGTTGCGTTCCAACTGCTCCACACTCGACGCACCGGGGATGGCCACCACGTTCGGGTGACGCAGCACGTACGCCAGGGCGATCTGGCTCGGCGTCGCGTCGTGCGCGGCGGCCACCTGCCGCAGCGTCTCGATCAACGCGCCGCCGCGTGCCAGGTTCTCCGGCAGGAAGTACGGGTTGGCCCGACGGATCGCGCCGACCGGCGGATGGTTCGCGTCGTACCGCCCGGACAGGAAGCCCTGCGCCAGCGGGCTGTACGCGATGACCAGCCGACCGGCCTGTTCGGCGTACCGGAGCAGATCCTCCTCCGGCTTGCGGTCCAGCATGCTGTAGCGGACCTGGTTGCTGAGCACCCGCCGGCCCAGTGCCGCCTCCGCCACCTGCCAGCGGCGCAGGCTGTAGTTGCTCACCCCGACCTCGGCGACCAGGCCGACGTCCTGCAACACGCGCATCCCGCGCATGGTCCGGTGGTCGCTGACCACCGGATTGGGCTGGTGAACCTGGTAGAGATCGATGGCGGTGACACCGAGCCGGGCCGCCGACGCCACCGCCCGCTGCTGCACCACCGACGCGACCGGCAGCACCGGCAGGATCTTGGTGGCGATGGCCACCTTGTCCCGGTCGGCGGCCAGTGCCGCGCCGAGGAGCCGTTCACTGCGACCGAATCCGTAGATCTCGGCGGTGTCGAAGAGGGTCACGCCCAGCTCGACGGCGCGCCGGACGATGGTCGCCGCCAGCCGTTCGTAGTCGGGGCCGTATCCCCACTCCCGCGAACCGAACTGCCACGTACCGAGACCGATCCTGGACAGAGGCTTCGCAGTGTCGAGCCGCACGTAACGCATACCTCGACGCTACCCGTCGCGGCGCACCACGGCCGCAGCTCAGGCCAGCGACCGTACCTCGGGATATGGTCATGATCGTGACTTACCTCGCCGCGGATGCGCGCTACGACCAGATGACCTACCGGCGCAGCGGAGCCAGTGGGCTTCGGTTGCCCGCGATCTCGCTCGGCCTGTGGCACAACTTCGGGCCGGACCGCCCGTTCGAGCGCCAGCGGGACATCGTCCGACGCGCCTTCGATCTCGGCGTCACCCACTTCGACCTGGCCAACAACTACGGTCCACCGCCCGGCTCCGCCGAGGAGAACTTCGGCCGGCTGCTCGCCGGCGACCTCGGGCCGTACCGCGACGAGCTGGTCATCTCCAGCAAGGCCGGCTACCTGATGTGGCCGGGCCCGTACGGCGAGTGGGGTTCCCGCAAGAACCTGATCGCCTCGCTCGACCAGTCGCTGCGCCGGCTCGGCCTGGACTACGTCGACATCTTCTACAGCCACCGGTACGACCCGGACACGCCGCTGGAGGAGACGATGGGCGCTCTCGACGCCGCCGTCCGCTCCGGCAAGGCCCTCTACGTCGGCATCTCCAACTACACCTCCGAGCAGACCGAGCGGGCCGCGGCGATCCTGCGCGACCTGGGCACGCCGTTGCTGATCAATCAGCCGGCGTACTCGATGTTCAACCGGTGGACCGAGCAGGACGGGCTGCTCGACACGCTGGAGCGGGTCGGCGCCGGCTGCATCGCCTACAGTCCGCTGGCCCAGGGACTGCTCACCGACCGCTACCTCGACGGCATCCCGACCGACTCCCGGGTGCGCACCAGCGTCTTCCTCAACGAGAGCGACGTGAGTGAGCAGCGGCTGGCCACCATCCGTGGACTGGCCGCCATCGCCGAGCGCCGGGGCCAGTCCCTCGCCCAGCTCGCGCTCGCCTGGGCGCTGCGCGACCCCCGGATGACCAGTCTCATCATCGGCGCCAGCAGCGTTTCCCAGTTGGAGGCGAACATCGCGGCCGTGGACAATCTCGACCTGACCGCCGAGGAGCTGGCCGACATCGACGCCCAGTTGAGCTGACGGGCCGAGGACCCTGCCCCCGGTCGGTGTCCGGCTCTAGCGTGAAGGGTGGAGGTGGGCCATGCGAGTGACGGTGTTCAGCACCAAGCCGTACGACCGGACGTTCCTCAGCGAGGCGAACGCCGCAGCCGGTCACGAGTTGACCTTCCTGGAACCTCGGCTCACCGCGCAGACCGCCCGGCTGGCCGAGGGGTCGGACGCGGTCTGTGCCTTCGTCAACGACGACCTCTGTGCCGAGGCGCTCGGCCAGCTCGCCGACGTCGGCGTCCGGGTGGTGGCGTTGCGCTCGGCCGGCTTCAACAACGTCGACGTGGTCGCCGCCCGCAAACTGGGGCTGACCGTGGTGCGGGTGCCGGAGTACTCACCGCACGCGGTGGCCGAGCACACCGCCGGCCTGATCCTCTCGCTGAATCGTAAGATCCACCGCGCCTACAACCGGGTACGCGAACACAACTTCGCCCTCGCCGGCCTGCTCGGCTTCGACCTGCACGGCCGTACGGTCGGCATCGTCGGCACCGGGCGGATCGGCGTCTGCGTCGCCCAGATCATGGCGGGTTTCGGTTGCCGGGTGCTGGCCAGCGACCCGTACCCGAACGAGGCGGCCGTCGCCGCCGGGGTGGAGTACGTCCCGCTGGAGCGGTTGCTCACCGAATCGCACATCGTCACCCTGCACTGCCCGCTCACCCCGGACACCCGGCACCTGATCGACGCCGACCGGATCGCCCTGCTCCGCGAGGGCGTCATGCTCATCAACACCGGCCGGGGGGCGCTGGTGGACACCCGGGCCGTGATCGACGGGCTCAAGAGCGGCCGGATCGGCTACCTCGGCCTCGACGTGTACGAGGAGGAGAGCGAGCTGTTCTTCGAGGACCGCTCCGAACGGGTCCTCGGCGACGACGACTTCGCCCGACTCACCACCTTCCCCAACGTGCTGATCACCGGCCATCAGGCGTTCTTCACCGAGGACGGCCTGCACAACATCGCCGAGACCACCCTCACCAACCTGACCACCGTGCAGAACGACGGCCCCGACGCCGTCCCCGCCCCGGCCCGGGTCTGCTGACCCCATCCCACGCGCGAACCTCGCACTTCCGGTCGCCGAGATGCCGTGATCGGCGTGGCGACGCGCCGACACGTTGAGTGATCTGTCCGAAACTAACCGTTGAGCTGTCGATGGACAGACACACACGAGAGTGGATCAAACTGGTCGATATAGCTTGCCCATCGGAAGCGTCCAGCTTCGATGAGGAGGGCTCTCGTGACGTCCGTACCGACCAGCAGAACCCGACCGGGGATCATCCTCGCGATCGGGATCACCACCGTCCTGGCGGCGGCGCTCGCCGCCGCGCCGGCCACCGCCGCGCCGACCGCCGAGGCTCCGACCACCGCCGCGCGCACCGAGGCGCACGGCGCGGTCGCCGACTCGGGCGCCGTACCCGCCGCCGCCGCGCTGCCCGCGGCGCAGCGTGGCCTCGACGGCGTACGGGGTTCCGGCACCTCCGCATCGGTCGGCACCGGCAAGGCCGGGCCGGGCGGCAGCCGCTTCGACGTCGGCGCTCGCCCGGTCGCGTCCGACGGCGACTCGATCGGCATCCAGAGCGTCATCGGCACCGACAACCGGGTCCGGGTCGACCCGACCACCGTCTTCCCGTCCAGCGCCATCGTCCAGATCGTCCGCACCACCAACGGCACCACCTGGGGCTGCACCGGCTGGCTCTACGGTCCGAGCATCATCGCCACCGCCGGGCACTGCGTGCACCCGGGTGGCGGCCAGAACGGCGGCGGTGGCAACAACTTCTACCCGCGCGGAGACTTCCAGATCATCCCGGGCCGCAACGGGACGTCCACGCCGTACGGCACCTGCACCGCCACCCAACTGCTGTCGGTCAACGGCTGGACCCAGAACGGCGACGAGACGTACGACTACGGAGCCATCCGGCTGAGCTGCGCCGCCGGCAACAGCACCGGCTGGTTCGGCATGTGGTGGCAGAGCGCCTCGCTCACCGGCACCGCGACCACCGTCAGCGGTTACCCGTGCGACAAGACCTTCGGCCAGCAGTGGCGGCACGCCGGGCAGACCGTCACGGCCACCCACACCCGGCAGGTGTTCTACCAGAACGACACCTTCGGTTGCCAGAGCGGCAGCCCGGTCTACCAGACCCGGGCCGCCGGTAGTTCCTGGTGCGTCGGGCAGTGCGTGATGGCGATCCACGCGTACGGCCTGCACGGTTCCTCGCCCCACTCCACGAACAACCACGGCACCCGGATCACCGAGAGCGTCTTCAACAACCTGATCACCTGGCGTGACAGCTGACCCGAGTCACCCGTGCGGGTGGGTGTGCGTCCTGCCGCCCACCCGCACGGAACCGACGGCATTCCGAACACGTCCCAGCTACTGTCCGTCATCACACGTGAGGGGGCAGTCATGAGCAGGACGCGTCTCGGGGTGCTCGCTCTCCTGATCGCCGCGCCGTTGCTGATCGGGGCGAGTCTGCTGGTCTTCGGCGGCGACGACCCGGTCTCCGACGACGGGCCGCCACCGCCGCCGGGCAGCACCAGCCCGGCCGGAACCGTGACCGGCACCGTCACCACCCCGGCTGGCGAACCTGTACGCCAAGCGCCCGTGCAGGTCACCGCCCTCGACGAGCCCGCGCCGGCGATTCCCGAGATCGGCGTCCTGACCGGAGACGCCGGCCGCTACGAGTGGCGGCTCCCGCCGGGCCGGTACGAAATTGTCGTGAGCACCGGCGAACGGAACAGCGCCCCGCAGACCGCGACCGTTACCGCCGACCAGGTCACCCGGCTGGACTTCACCCTCCCCTGATGCGAGCCCTCAGGCGGGATTCGCCAGTCATCCCTGACCTGCCGAGATAACGCTCTCACGAATAGCGCTGGAGTGCTTGACGCGCCCGTGACACAACCGCAACGATGTATGTACATGCCTCAAGCTCGCACCGGCGACGGCGCGTTGAGCGGGCCACGAGCATGCTCGGCACACCACCTTCACCCCCACCAGGCGTGATCGGCGCACGCCGTCCTCGAAAGGACCCACCGTGCGCAGATCTCTGCGATCGTGGCTCGGCGCCGTAGTGAGCGCGATCCTCGTGGCGGGCGGCATCGTCGTCGCGCCCCCTGCGGCCAGTGCCGCACCGTTCACCGTGCTGGTCTTCAGCAAGACCGCCGGATTCCGGCACGGATCCATCGTCCCCGGCATCGCCGCCATCCAACAGCTCGGCGCGGCGAACGGGTTCACCGTCGAGACCACCGAGGACGGAGCCCAGTTCACCGACGCCAACCTGGACCGCTTCGCCGCGGTGATCTGGCTGTCCACCACCGGTGACGTACTCAACGCCAGCCAGCAGGCCGCGTTCGAGCGGTACATCCAGGGCGGTGGCGGATACGTGGGAGTGCACGCCGCCGCCGACACCGAGTACGAGTGGCCCTGGTACGGCGGGCTCGTCGGGGCGTACTTCGCCTCGCACCCGGCCAACCAGACCGCGACCATCAAGGTCGCCGACCAGGTGCACCCGTCCACCGCAGCGCTGCCGCAGCGCTGGAACCGGTTGGACGAGTGGTACAACTACCGCACCAACCCCCGGGGCAGCGTGCACGTGCTGGCCACCCTGGACGAGAGCACCTACAGCGGCGGTGGCAACGGGTACGACCACCCGATCTCCTGGTGCCACAACTACTCCGGCGGCCGGGCCTGGTACACCGGCCTCGGGCACACCGACGAGTCGTACGCCGAGCCCAACTTCCGTGCCCACCTGCTCGGCGGCATCATGAGCGCGGCCGGCGCGGCCGAGGCCGACTGCGGCGCTACCGTGACCAGCAACTTCCAGCAGGTCGAGCTGGCGAAGGGCGCGGCCGAGACGGGCGAGCCGATGAGCCTCACCGTGCTGCCGGACCGGGGCGTGTTCCACACCTCCCGCAACGGCGTCATCCGGCACACCGACGCGGCCGGCAACACGAAGGTCGCCGCCACGGTGCCGGTCTACACCGGCGACGAGGAAGGCCTGCAGGGCATCAAGGCCGACCCGAACTTCGCCACCAACCGCTGGGTGTACGTGTTCTACGCGCCACCGCTGGACACCCCCGGCGGCGGGGCGCCGACCACCGGTACGCCGGCGGACTTCGCCCGGTGGAACGGCGTCAACCGGCTGTCCCGGTTCACCGCCAACGCGGACAACACCATCAACCTGGCCAGCGAGACACTGATCCTGGACGTGCCGACCAGTCGTGGCATGTGCTGCCACGTCGGCGGCGACATGGACTTCGACGCGGCCGGCAACCTGTACCTGTCCACCGGTGACGACACCAACCCGTTCGAGTCGAGCGGCTTCACCCCGATCGACGAGCGGGCCGGCCGCAACCCGGCCTTCGACGCCCAGCGCACCGCGGGCAACACCAACGACCTGCGCGGCAAGGTGCTGCGGATCAGGCCGAGCGCAGCTGGCGGGTACACCATCCCGGCCGGGAACATGTTCGCGCCGGGCACCGCGCGGACCCGCCCGGAGATCTACGCGATGGGCTTCCGCAACCCGTTCCGGATGAGCGTGGACAAGGAGACCGGCGTCGTCTACCTGGGCGACTACGGTCCGGACGCGGGCACCGCCGACCCCAACCGGGGCCCGGCGGGCAACGTGGAGTTCGCCCGGATCGACCGGCCCGGCTTCTACGGCTGGCCGTACTGCACCGCCCGCAACGACGCGTTCAACGACTACACCTTCCCGTCCGGTCCGTCCGGCCCGAAGTTCGACTGCGCCAACGGGCCGGTGAACAACTCGCCCAACAACACCGGTCTCACTCAGCTGCCGCCGGCCATCCCGGCCTGGCTGCCGTACGGCGGTTCCGGGTCCCCGCCGGAGTTCACCGGTGGCGGTCTGTCCCCGATGGGCGGCCCGGTGTACCGGTTCGACCCGGACAGCACCTCGGACGTGGCCTTTCCGGAGTACTACGACGGGACGTACTTCGCCGGCGAATTCGGCCGCCGCTGGATCAAGAACATCAAGCTCGACCCGGCCGGCCAGCCGCTGAAGATCAACCCGTTCCCGTGGACCGGCACCCAGGTCATGGACATGGAGTTCGGCCCGGACGGCGCGCTCTACGTGCTCGACTACGGCACGGGCTGGTTCAACGGCGACGCCAACTCGGCCCTCTACCGGATCGAGTACGCCCGCGAGGGCAGAGCCCCACGCGCGGTGGTCTCGGCCACCCCGACCAGCGGCGTCGCACCGCTGACCGTGCGGTTCTCGTCGGCCGGCACGCTCGACCCGGACGGCGACCCGTTCACCTACGCCTGGGACTTCGACAACAACGGCACCACCGACTCGACCGCGACGACCCCGACGTTCACCTACACCGCGAACGGCACCTTCAGACCGACCCTGACCGTCCGGGACAGCACCGGCAAGGTCGGTACCGCGAGCACCGTCATCACGGTCGGCAACAGCGCCCCGGTGGTCACCGTGAACACGCCGCTGAACGGCTCCACCTTCACCTTCGGCGATGCCGTACCGTTCAGCGTCACGGTCACCGACACGCAGGACGGCCCGATCGACTGCGCCCGGGTGAAGGTGAACTACGTCCTCGGTCACGACTCACACGGCCACCAGATCAGCAGCGTGCAGGGCTGCTCCGGGGTCATCCAGACCTCGGTTGACGGCGAGCACGACACCGCGGCGAACATCTTCGGCATCATCGACGCCGAGTACACCGACCTCGGTGGCGCCGGTCAGCCACCGCTCACCACGCACACCCAGGCCGTGCTCCAGCCCCGGGTGCGTCAGGCCGAGCACTTCGGCGACTCGTCCGGCATCCAGGTCGTCACGCCGGGCAGCGCGAACGGCGGCGCGGCGATCGGGTACGTCGACAACAACGACTGGATCTCGTTCCACCCGTACAACCTCACCGGCATCCAGTCGTTCAGCGCCCGGGTCGGTGCCCCGGCGGGCGGCGGTGGCACCCTCGAACTGCGGGTCGACTCCCCCACCGGACCGCTTGTCGGCCAGGCGACGGTGGTACCGACCGGCGGGTACGCCACCTTCGCCACGGTCACCGGCGGGATCACCGCCCCGACCGGTACCCGCACCCTGTTCCTGGTCTTCAAGGGCACCGGACCGTACTTCGACATCGACGAGTTCACCCTCTCGACCGGCCCCGGCGGCGGCCCCGGACCCGGCCCGGACCCGGGCACCAACCTGGCCCGGAGCAAGCCGGCCCGCGCCTCCAGCGTGCAGGACGCCTTCGTCGCCGCCAACGCGTTCGACGGCGCTCTCGGCACCAGGTGGGCCAGCGCGTTCAGCGACCCGCAGTGGATCGACGTGGACCTCGGTGCCACGTACAACATCAACCGGGTCAAGCTGACCTGGGAGGCGGCGTACGGCAGCGGGTACCAGATCCAGACCTCGCCGGACGGGGTCAACTTCACCACCATCCGCACCGTGACCGGCGGCGACGGTGGCGTGGACGACCTCACCGGCCTGACCGGCTCCGGCCGGTACGTCCGGCTCACCGGCACCACCCGGGGCACCGGCTGGGGCTACTCCCTGTTCGAGTTCGAGGTGTACGGCGGCACCAGCGGGCCGCCGCCGGGCACCAACCTGCTGTTGAACAAGCCGACGCTGACGTCCAGCAGCGAGGGAGCCGGCATGTCCGGCGCCCAGGCGGTGGACGGCAGCCTCACCACCCGCTGGTCGTCGGCGTTCGCCGACCCGCAGTGGATCCGGGTCGATCTCGGCAGTCCGACCGCCATCGGCCGGGTCAAGCTGAGCTGGGAGGCGGCGTACAGCAGTTCGTACCGCATCCAGACCTCCAACGATGGCACCACCTGGGTCGACGTGAAGACGGTGACCGGGGCCGATGGCGGGGTGGACGAGCACACCGCACTCGGTGCCAATGGCCGCTACCTGCGGATCTACGGCACCGCCCGGGGCACCGCGTGGGGTCACTCGCTCTGGGAACTGGAGGCGTACGCCAGCTGAATCGCACCACCACCGACGTGGCGATGCCCCCGTCCAACCCGGACGGGGGCATTCACGTCGAACAACCACCGGTTCGCACAGTGGTGCGGTCGGTGGAGCCGAGGGGACTCGAACCCCTGACCCCCACACTGCCAGTGTGGTGCGCTACCAGCTGCGCCACGGCCCCTTGTCGTCGCACCCGGTCCCCCGGGCACTGGGAGAACTATACACACGCCCGTCGGCATGGTCATCTCGCGGGGGTGCCCGCCGACGCCGGTCAGTTCAGCGCAACGTCGGGCGGGAAGTGCGCGACCGCGGCCATCATGCCGCCCTGGCGGCGCAGCACCATCGGCCAGAGATCATCAGGTCGGTCGACGAACGCGTCACCGGGCAGCGCGTCGAGCACGAACCAGGACCCGTCCTCGATCTCCTGCTCCAGTTGGCCGGTGCCCCAGCCCGCGTAGCCGGCGAAGACCCGGATGCTCTGCACGTTCTCCCGTAGCCGTTGCGGGTCCACCGACAGGTCGAGCGTGCCCACCGCGCCGGAGACCTGGTGGAAGCCTTTGAGGCGGCGCACCGGCGACCGCAGCCGGGCCAGGCAGATCGCGGAGTCGGGCTGCACGGGGCCGCCCTCGAACAGCACCGCCGGGTGGCGAGCCAGGTCGCCCCAGTCGCGCAGCACGTCCGCCACCGGCACCTCGGTGGCCCGGTTCAGCACCACCCCGAGCGCGCCGCCGGGCTCGTGCGCGACAAGCAACACGACGGTACGGTCGAAGTTCGGGTCCTTCAGCGCCGGTGTCGCCACCAGCAGCTTCCCGGTCATCGACTCCGTCGCCTGCCCGCCGATCGCCTGCCCCTCTCCCTGCATCACGCCTACCCGTCAGTCCTGCACGGGGAGGCGCAACCGGTGACACTCGTCGACGGTTAGCCCAACCGGTGACATCCGCGCTGTCATCGCCATGCCTGGCACCATAGCTTGCGCCCCCGATCCAGGCGAAGGTCTGACGGTCGGGTGATCGACAGACGGTCGGCTGGGCCGGGCCATGGCGAAATGCCCTTTGCTCCCGAGTCACCCCGATACATTCAGAAGCGATGGCAACGGTCCGCGACACCACCTACGACCTGCTCCGGGCCCTGGGCATGACCACCGTCTTCGGTAACCCCGGCTCCACCGAGGAGCCGTTCCTGCACGCTTTCCCGGACGACTTCCACTACGTGCTCGCGCTGCACGAGGCGTCGGCGGTGGGCATGGCCGACGGCTACGCGCAGGTCACCGGGGCACCGGCACACGTCAACCTGCACACGGCACCGGGCACCGGCAACGCCATGGGCAACATCGTCACCGCCTGGCACAACCGGACCCCGTTGATCGTCACCGCCGGACAGCAGACCCGGGAGATGCTGCTGCTCGAACCCCGCCTGACCGCCCGCCATCCCACCGAACTGCCCCAGCCCTACGTCAAGTGGGCCCACGAGCCGGTCCGGGCCCAGGACGTCCCCGCGGCGCTCATGCGGGCGTACGCGACCGCGATCCAACCACCGACCGGGCCCGTCTTCCTCTCGCTGCCGCTCGACGACTGGGCCCAGCCCGCCGACCCGCCGCCGCAGACCCGCACGGTGGCCACCCGGTTCGCTCCCGATCCCGAGCGGCTACGTCAGTTCGCCTCGGCACTGGCGACGAGTCGGTCACCGGCCCTGGTGTTCGGGGCCGCCGTGGACCGGGCCGGTGCCTGGGAGGCCGGGGTCGCCCTCGCGGAGCGGCTGATCGCCCCGGTCTGGTCGGCGCCCGCACCCGAGCGGACCGCCTTCCCGGAGAATCATCCGCACTTCCGGGGCGTGCTGCCCTTCGCGATCGGTCCGTTGGCCGAGCAGCTCCGGGGGTACGACACCGTGCTGGTGGTCGGTGCCCCGGTGTTCCGGTACTATCCGCACGTGCCCGGTGAGACGCTGCCGGACGGTGCCCGGCTGCTGCATGTCACCGACGATCCGGAGGAGGCGGCCCGGGCCCCGGTCGGCGACAGCCTCCTCGGCGACGCCGGCCTCACCCTCGCCGCGCTGGCCGACCTGATGCCACCGGCCGACCGGCCACCACCGCCCGCCCGGCCCGTGCCGGCGCCGGTGGAGGACTCGTCTCCGCTCAGCGCCGACGGACTCTTCGCCGCGTTGGCCCGGCACTGGCCCACCGATGGGGTGCTGGTGCAGGAGTCCCCGTCGAACCTGTCGGCGCTGCGTCGCCGCCTGCGGTTCGACACTCCCGGGTCGTACTTCACGATGGCCAGCGGTGGTCTCGGCTACGGCCTGCCGGCGGCCGTCGGCATCGCGCTGGCGCAGCGGGACACCGGCCGCCACCGGCCGGTGATCGCGGTGATCGGCGACGGTTCGTTCCACTACTCGGTCCAGGCGCTCTGGACCGCCAGCCAGTTGCGGTTGCCGTTGGTCGTCGTCGTGCCGGTCAACCAGCAGTACGCGATCCTCAAGGCGTTCGCGGAACTCAAGCAGACGCCGGGCGTACCCGGGCTGGACCTGCCCGGCATCGATGTCACGGCGATAGCCCGCGGCTACGGGTGTGCCACCACCGTCGTCGACGATCCGGACCATCTCGGCGAGGCACTGGCCACAGCGTTGCGGGCCGACGGGCCGACGGTGCTGCCGGTGCCGATCCGCACCGACGTGCCGCCGATCCTCTGAACCGGGTGACAGACGAGACAGGCGGGCGCCGGCCGATGTCGCCCCGGGACCGGACGGCGTCGGCCGGCGCGGTCAGCCGACGGTGAAGCGCAGTGGCGTCGCGTTCACCACGTCGAGGACCGGTCGATCCGCCAACGGCTCCCGCAGCGTCACCGTGACCGGCTCCAGCCTGAGCATGTCGTCGCAGACGCCGGTGCTCCGCACCACCGTGCCGCCGACCACGACCACATGATCGTGCTCCTGCACCAGTGGGGTGATCCCGGTGTCGCAGCTACCGACACCGAGCCGGAAGGTCAACGTCGTACCGTCGGCGGACTCGACGTCCTGCGCGCTGACCAGGTCCTGCGGCGCGGGCGCGGACGGCACGACCGGCTCGGGCAGGGCGCCCACGGCGTCGGGTGCCACCGCGAGCCGGGCCACCACGGCGTCGATCTCCTCAACGGTGAACAGCCAGGCCGGCACCCGCGCCTCACCCCGGCTGGTGTGCACCGGCGCGGCACCCAGCTCGACGCCGGTGACGGTGAGCGGGATGCAGGCGGCCTGCGGGCCGCTGCTCACCGGGGCGTCCGGCCCGTCCGGCGGGTTGGCCGGCGGCGGTGTGCCGGGGTCCTTCGGCCGCCCGGGACAGGGCGGCGGATCGCCCTGGTCGATCTGCCGATACGCCTCGGCGGCGCTGACCAGTGGTACGTGGAGTTCCCCGTCCGGGAAGCGGACGGCGCCGTCGGCTGGCCGCCCCGGCGGCAACGGCACCTGCTGCCGGTACCAGCCGGCGTGGAAGGCGAGCTTGGTCTCCTCGGTGAACGCGGGCTCGCCGACGAGCACCGTGGGCTCCTGGAGCGGCACGTAGCCGGTGGCCCACGCCGCACCCGGGCGCCACGCCTGCGCGACCGCCGTCGCACGCTGCTCGAACGCCTCGTGCCGGTCGCTCGGGATTCCCGGGCCGGTCGGTTCGGTGCCTGGACGGGCGCAACCGGCCATCATCAGCAGTGGCAGGCCCAACAGGGCGAGGACTCGGCGCATACCGTTCCGACGGCCCAGCACGGTGGCTGGTTCCCTGGCTGGAACAACGACTGCGCGCCCCGGTCAGGGTGACCGGGGCGCGCAGTCAGGTGGTGGAGGTGCCGGGAATCGAACCCGGGTCCTTCGCCGCCTTGTCAGGGCTTCTCCGAGCGCAGCTCGCTGTGCCTCTACTCGGCCCCTCCGATCACGCGAGCGAGTCGGTGTGACGGGCCCAGTCGCTGATTGATCTCGCCGCACGGACCCCGCGACCGGGTCCGGTTGGCCAGCCTTCTAGCTGATGCCGGCTAACTGGGTCGAAGGCGCTCCCAGGCCGACAGACTTGCTACTCGCCTCAGGCGGCGAGAGCGAAGTCAGCGCGATTGTTCTTGGCGCTTATTGGTTTCCGACGAACGATTCTCGAGACGACGTCGGCTTCCTCGGCTCGCTTCCCCTGCCGCAACGTACGAAGTCGAAACCAGTCACCCCCTCGACAGGCCGCCGATCTCCGGCGGCTCCGACAAGCGTAACGCCTGCCGCAACCGGATTCATCCCGAGCCCGGAGCGGCGCACCGGGCGGAATAAACCGGACAAATCAGTCGGCCATCCCCTTGCCGCGCCGACCCACCGCGCGCTGGATCTCCCGGTCGGCGTCCCGCTTGGCGAGGTCCTGGCGCTTGTCGTACGCCTTCTTACCCTTCGCCAAGCCGATCTCCACCTTGGCCCAGCCGTCGGAGAAGTAGACCTGAAGCGGCACCAGGGTCAGCCCGCTCTCCCGGAGCTTGCCGATCAGCCGGTCGATCTCCAGCCGCTTGAGCAGCAGTTTGCGGGTGCGCCGGGGCTCGTGGTTGGTCCAGGTGCCCTGCGTGTACTCGGGGATGTGCATGCTGTGCAGATAGAGCTCGCCGTCCCGTTCCTGCGCGAACGCGTCGACAAGCGAGGCCCGTCCGGCCCGCAACGACTTCACTTCGGTGCCGGTCAGCGCCATGCCCGCCTCGTACGTGTCGAGGATGGCGTAGTCGTGCCGCGCCTTCTTGTTGGAGGCGACGACCTTACGCCCCTTCTCCCGTGGCATCGCCGCGCCACCTCCCTTTCGTTGCCGCCCGTGACCGACCTGGCCGGCCGCCGAGCGAAGATCATGCTACCCGAACGACAAGGGCCCTCCCGCGCCGTTTATTCCGGCGTGGAAGGGCCCTCGGGCGACAACTAGACCCGCAGGTAGAAGCGCAGGGTGACCCAGGCGGTGACCGCGCTGATCAGGCCACCGACGCCAGCCATCACCGGGAAGGTCAGGAACACCTCGCCCCAGCTCACCGGTGCGAAGAGCCCTTGTAGGGCGCTGAGCGCACCGTCGAAGAGGAATATCTTGAGGGCGATCAGGGCGCCGAGGCCCAGGATCGAGCCGATCAGGCCGGCGACCACCGCCTCCAGCACGAACGGCGCCTGGATGAACCAGTTCGACGCGCCGACCAGCTTCATGACCGCGACCTCACGCCGCTTGCTGTACGCGGCGACCTGAATGGTGTTGGCGACCAGCAGCAGCGCGGCGACCGCCATCGCGATCGCGGCGACGAGCGCGATGTTCTGCCCGGCGGTGAAGAGGTTGAAGATCTTGTCGAGCACCTGACTCTGGTCGACGACCTGGTCGACGCCCTCGACCGCCGTGTACTGGTCGGAGATGGTCTTGTACTCCTCCGGGTTGACCAGCTTGAGCCGGTACGACTCCGGAAGCTGGTCGGCCTTGACCGCGCTGAGCAGGTCCGGCGAGTCCCGGAACATCTCCTGGAAGCGCTGGAAGGCCTCGTCCTTGTTGACGTACGTGACCTGTGAGACCAGCGGGTCGGACTCCAGCTGCGTGGCGATCGCGCTGCGCTGCTCTTCCGTCACCTCGGCGTCCAGGAAGATCGAGACCTCGATGTTCTCGAAGTACAGCTGCTTCATGTCGGCGACCTTGGTGTAGATCAGGCCGCTGGCACCGAGCATGGTCAACGAGACCGCCATCGTGATGATCATCGCGACGGTCATGGTCACGTTGCGCCACAGTCCGACCAGTACCTCGGACATGACGTATTTCATCCGCATCGGGATTTCCTCCGGCTCTCCGGCGTGAGGTGTTCGTCGTCAGATCGGGGTGCGGTGGGTAGGGCCGTCACCCGTAGACGCCGCGGGCCTGGTCGCGAACGATACGGCCGCTCTCGATCTCGATGACGCGACGGCGCATCTGGTTCACGATGTTGGAGTCGTGCGTGACCATCACGACGGTGGTGCCGGTGCGGTTGATCCGGTCCAGCAGGCGCATGATCTCGATGGAGGTGTCCGGGTCCAGGTTTCCGGTCGGCTCGTCCGCCAGCAGGATCAGCGGCCGGTTCACGAACGCCCGGGCCACCGCCACGCGCTGCTGCTCACCACCGGAGAGCTCGTGCGGGTAGCGGTGCTCCTTGCCGCCCAGGCCGACCAGTTCCAGCACCTCCGGCACGACCCGGCGGGCCACCGCCTTGGTCTTGCCGATCACCTCCAGCGCGAAGGCCACGTTCTCGTACGCGGTGCGGTTGGGCAGCAGCCGGAAGTCCTGGAAGACGCAGCCGATCGAACGGCGGAAGTGCGGGCGCTTCCAGGACCGCATCGACGTGACGTCCTTGCCGTTGACGACGACGCGTCCCTTGTTGGGAACCACCTCGTGCAGCAGCATCTTGACGATGGTGGACTTGCCGGAGCCGGATGGGCCGATGAAGAAGACGAACTCGCCCTTGTCGATCGACACGGACACGTTGTCGAGCGAAGGCCGCGACGCCTTCGGGTACGTCTTCGTCACTTGCTCAAGCTGAATCACGGGTGGTGAGTCTACGCCGTGTAACTGTCGTGCCAAGTCCCACGCCCCGCCGTTGCGGGGCAAGTCATCAAATCAGCACGTCAGGTGGAGATCGACGGCGCGCTCCGCCCACGATCGATCACGCACGGTCGCCGGCCAGTTGCTGCTGCTTGCGCCACCGGATCCCCGCCTCGATGAAGGAGTCGAGATCACCGTCGAAGACCGATCCCGGGTTGCCGGTCTCCTGCTCGGTACGCAGATCCTTCACCATCTGATAGGGATGCAGCACGTACGAACGCATCTGGTCGCCCCACGACCCGGCGGCGTCGGTCTTGAGCCCCTGGAGCTTGGCCTGCTCCTCCTGGCGCTTGCGCTCAAGCAGCCGGGCCTGGAGCACCCGCAGCGCGGAGGCCTTGTTCTGCAACTGCGACTTCTCGTTCTGACAGGTCACCACGATGCCGGTCGGGATGTGGGTGATCCGTACGGCCGAGTCGGTGGTGTTGACGCTCTGCCCGCCCGGGCCCGAGGAGCGGTAGACGTCGACCCGCATCTCGTTCTCGGGGATGTCGATGTGGTCGGTCTGCTCGACCACCGGCAGCACCTCGACCCCGGCGAAGCTGGTCTGCCGCCGCCCCTGGTTGTCGAACGGGCTGATCCGCACCAGCCGGTGGGTGCCGGACTCCACGCTGAGCGTGCCGTAGGCGTACGGGACCTTGACCGTGAAGGTGGCCGACTTCAGGCCGGCCTCCTCGGCGTAGGAGGTCTCGTAGACCTCGGTCGGGTAGCCGTGCCGCTCGGCCCAGCGCAGGTACATCCGCAGCAGCATCTCGGCGAAGTCGGCCGCGTCCACGCCGCCGGCACCGGCCCGGATGGCCACCAGCGCCTCCCGGGAGTCGTACTCACCGGACAGCAGCGTGCGGACCTCCATCTCCTGGATGGCCTTGGTCAGCCCGGTGATCTCGGACTCGACCTCGGTGAGCACCCCCGAGTCGGACTCCGCCTCGGCGAGTTCCAGCAGGACGTGCGCGTCGTCCAGCCGCGACCGCAGGCTGCCGAGCTTGTCGATCTCGCCGTTGACGTACGACAGCTGCGAGGTCACCTGCTGGGCACGGGCCTGGTCGTCCCAGAGATCCGGGGCGGACGCCTCCTGCTCCAGGCGGGCCTTGTCCGCGCGGAGACGGTCGAGGTCGAGCACCGCCTCGATGTTGCGCAGGGTGGCGTCGAGTTCCTTGAGCTGTTCGGCGAAGTCGGCAGCGGTCACGACAGACAAGGGTACTGCGCGGACGAGGAGTGAGCTTGCGAGCCCCGCAGTCCGGGCCAAACAAGCCCTGCGCGGACGAGGAGTGAGCTTGCGAGCCCCGCAGTCCGGGCCAAACAAGCCCTGCGCGGACGAGGAGTGAGCTTGCGAGCCCCGCACTCCGCGCCAAACAAACCCGCGGACGAGGAGGCGAGCCCGGCATCCGCCTCAGCCGGCAGCGGCGCTCTTGAGCCAGGACAGGGCGGCACGGTGGTACGCCACGGCGAACTCCAGCGCGCTGGCGTCGTACGTGTCGCCTTCCTTCTTGGCGTTCTTGACCTGCTCGCGGACTCGGGCCAGCGCGTCGGTGTGGTACTCGTTGGCTGCGGCCTGGAGGTTCTTGAGCTGGTTCGGGGAGTGCAGGTTCCCGAAGGCGATGCGCAGGGCGATCGGGTTGCGGATGGTGTCCCGCCCCGGATCCTCGGCGAGCCATCGGGAAAATGTCCGTTTTCCGGCTGCGGTGATCGCGTACGGCTGACTCATCCGCGGGCCGGGTTTACCCAATCGGACGAAACCCCGCTCGGCCAGCACCGGCAGCTCGCGGTAGACCTGGCTTCGGGTCATCGACCAGTACGGCGCCAGCCGGCGCTCGGCGGCGGCCATCAACTGGCCACCTGTCATGGGGCCCTCATGGAGCAGCCCGAGCAGGGCCGCCGCCGTGGGGTTCACTCCGGATTCCGCCATGCCCCTTACGCTGCCACTTTGCCGGGCCAGCGTCCAGGATTTCCCCTTTTCGCCACCGATTGGGGTTTCCTATGTGCACTGTCGGCGCGCGACGGTCCACCGAAGCCGGCCACCTGCCGCCTCCGGTCGTCCTCGACCGGCGACCGGAGGCGCGTACGGAAGGGCCCTCTCCCACACACGAGGCGTCGGTTGAGGGCCCTTCGTTACATCGTCAGCCCATGTGGGGGTAGGTGTGGTCGGTCGGTGGGACGAAGGTTTCCTTGATCGTCCGGGGGGACGTCCAGCGGACCAGGTTGTGCCAGGATCCGGCCTTGTCGTTGGTGCCGCTGGCCCGGGCACCGCCGAACGGCTGCTGCCCGACCACGGCACCGGTCGGCTTGTCGTTGATGTAGAAGTTGCCGGCCGCGTACCGCATCTTCTCGGCCACCGCGTCGACCACCCGCCGGTCGGTGGCGAAGATCGACCCGGTGAGCGCGTACGGGGCGATGGCCTCGGCCTGCGTGACCACCTCGTCGAAGCGGGCGTCGTCGAAGACGTGCACGCCGAGGATCGGACCGAAGTACTCGGTGGTGAAGGTCTCGTGTGCCGCGTCTTCGCATTCGAAGATCGTCGGGCGGACGAACCAGCCGACGGAGTCGTCGGCGGTGCCGCCGGCGATGATCCGGCAGCTGGCGTCGGAGGAGATCAGGTCCAGTGCGGCGGTGTGCCGGGAGTACGCCTTGTCGTCGATGACCGCACCGCCGAAGTTGCGGAAGTCGGTGACGTCGCCGTAGGCCAGCCCGTCGGCGGTCGCGGCCAGCCGGTCGCGCAGGCCGCCGCCCTCCCAGAGCGAGCGCGGGACGTACGCGCGGGAGGCGGCCGAGCACTTCTGCCCCTGGTACTCGAAGGCACCCCGGATCAGCGCCGTGTGCAAGGCGTCGACGTCGGCACTGGAGTGCGCGACCACGAAGTCCTTGCCCCCGGTCTCGCCGACCAGCCTCGGGTATCCCCGGTAGCCGGCGATGTTCTCCCCGACGGTGCGCCACAGGTGCTGGAAGACCTTGGTGGACCCGGTGAAGTGGATGCCGGCGAGGTCGGGATCGGCCAGCACCACGTCGGAGACCTCCTCGCCCCGGCCGGTCACCATGTTGATCACACCGGGCGGCAGGCCGGCCGCCTCGAACAGGCGCATGGTGAAGTGTGCGGCGAACTGCTGGGTCGGGCCCGGCTTCCACACCACCGTGTTGCCGAGCAGGGCCGGCGCCGAGGGCAGGTTCCCGGCGATGGCGGTGAAATTGAACGGGGTGACCGCGTAGACGAATCCCTCAAGCGGCCGGTGGTCGAAGCGGTTCCACACACCCGGCGACGACATCGGCTGCTCGGCCAGCAGGTTGCGGGCGAAGTGCACGTTGAACCGCAGGAAGTCGATGAACTCACAGGCCGAGTCGATCTCGGCCTGGACGGCGGTCTTCGACTGGCCGAGCATGGTGGCCGCGTTGAGGGTGTCCCGCCACGGCCCGGAGAGCAGTTCGGCGGCGCGTAGGAAGATCGCGACGCGCTCCTCGAAGGGCAACGTGCGCCAGCCAGGTGCGGCGTCCTTGGCGGCCTTGACCGCCGCTCGCGCGTCGTCGTGGGTGGCGTGACCGGTGACCCCGAGTACGTGCGCGTGCCGGTGCGGCTGCACCACCTGGATCGGCTCGCCGCCGGCCATCCGCTGTTCGCCCGCGATGGTCATCGGCAGGTCGATGCGCTCGGCGGCCAGCTCGGTGAGCCGCCGCTGGAGACGTTCTCGGTCGGTGCTGCCCGGCTCGTAGCTACGCACCGGCTCGTTACGTGGCTCGGGTACGGCGAACACGGCGTCCATCAGGGCTCCTGGCGATCTCGGCGGCGATGGCGAAACCAGCCCCGCGCTGGCGGGACCCGTGCCAATCCTCCCACGGCCAGCATCGGTCGATGACACCCCGGGCGCGCGTGGACCATTGATCACGAGGTGTTTCACGTTCACCGGAACCGATTCGTTCCCCCTTGCGAAACCTGACCGAAGAAATGCAGGCCGTGCGGGCTTGGGGCGCACCCGCGTCCCGGCCGCGTACGCTGGGTTGCCGGTGACGGTTGCGGCCCGGTCGGGCCCGGCGGCGAAGGGAAGACGATTGAGCAACGAGCCCGGTGGGCCGACCGCCGCTCAGCCCGACCAGTCCGACGCCGTCGATCCGGAACCGAGCGACCGGACCGCGGCCACCGACCCGGACCTCGGCGAGCACTCCGACGCCGCCGACCCACGCGCGGGCGACGACGTCGACACCAGCCGCCCGGCACCCGCACCGGCAACGACGGTGCTGGCGTTGCTGGCGACCGGCTGGCTGGCCGCGATGCTCTGGTCGACCCGGGAGGCGATCAGTTCGGCGACGGCCGGGGTGACCGCGGTGAGCCTGTCCGCCTTCGCGCTGCCCGGCGTGATCTCGGCCGCACTGGTGGCCGGGGCCGCCGTCGGGCTGGCCGCCGGCGAGCCGGTGGCCCGCCGGACCGAGCGGGTGACCCTGCGCTTCGCGGTGGCGATCGGCGCCGGGCTGCTGGTCGGGCTGCTCGCCGCACTCGCGATCGATCTCACCTACGCGGGTGACGTCACCACCCGCACGATCGCCGGCACCACGGCCGCCGCGGCCGTCATCGGTGGCGCGCTCGCCGGGGCCCGCGACGGTGCCGTGGTGGGTGCCGTGGCCGCCGCCGCGCTGGGCACCCTGGTCTTCGTGGTGGCCTTCAGCGTGGCCCGGGACCCGCTGTTCAACCTCTTCGGTGCCGGCGACAGCCAGCAGTCGCTTGTCGACGCGGCCAGTTGGGTCTCCCGGACCGAGTCCCTGCTGGCCGGGCTCGTCGCCGGGGGGTTGGCCTTCGGCTACCTCACCTGGGCCCGGCGACGAGCCGTACGGGACGGTGGGGCGGCTGGACCGCGCTGGCCGGCGTACCTGGTGGCGGGTGCCGGGCCCGGGCTCCTGCTGCTGCTCACCGAGGTGATCATCCGGATCGGTGGGCGTTCGCTCATCGACCTGGCCGCCGCGCTCAGCGAGGCGGACGCGGTCGCGCAGACCTCACTCGGTACGTCGCGGGTGGACAACGCCATCTGGGTGCTGTTCGTCGGCGCGCTGACCGCCGTGGTCAGTTTCGGCCGCACGCTCGGCGCTCCGGCCGACGACGAGGCGTAGCCGACGACCGGTGACCCGGACTGCGGTCAGCCTTCCGTGGTGGTGGCGCGCAGCAGCGACTCCAGTTCGCTGGGGTCGTACCACTCCAGCTCGTGGTCCTCGGCACCGTCGACGGTGAACTGGGCGTCCGGGTCACCGGCCAACGCCTCCAGCACCACCTCGACGGCGGCGGCCACGTCGTCCGCGGCGTCCACCCCGTCCACGTGCACGGCCGCGACGGCCGCGACCGGCACCGGGGCGAGCAACTCCACCACGCTGGAGCCGAGTTCACCGTCGCCCCGACCGATCGCCGTCGCGGGCAGGTCCGCCGAGACCACCACCCGTCGGCGCGGCGCGGCCGGGTCGTGCCGGATCAGTTGCAGCGCGTCCTGGGCGGCGCGGGTGAAGGCGACGTACTCCAACTCCTCCTCGTCGCCTTCGGCGTACCACTCGCGCAGCGTCGGGGTCACCGCGTGCGCCTGCGTCGCGGCGAGGCCGTGCTCCGGCAGCCTGGTCAGCATCGGCACGGTCGCCGGCACATAGACCCGGACAAGCTTGTCGGTCACCGTGGTCTCCCCGCTCTGCTCCGTCCGGCGGCGACACCGCCGGTTCGGCGTACGGTCCTGCCCGTTCGCCCTGACCGTCATACACCTCGTGTCGCCTCCGTGGAAGTTCCGGCGACGGGCCGGTGTGTCCCGCCGGGCGGGCGACGGATTGGTCGGCGGTCGGCCGCCGGTGGCAAACTGAGGCGAACGACGTCAACCAGGGGAGTTTCGGTGGAACCGAGGTTCCTGCTGCTGTCCGACGTGGCCACCGAGCTGAACGTGTCGGATTCGCAGGTCTACCACATGGTACGCAGCGGCGAGCTGCCCGCGATCAAGATCGGCGGCCGGGGACAGTGGCGGGTGGAACGGGCCCGCCTGGAGGAGTACATCGAGCGCAAGTACGCCGAGACCGCCGAGTGGGTGCGCGGGAACCCGTTGGCGGAACGCGATCCCGAGGAGCGGTAGGAGCTGCCACGGCATTGACCGTGGGCTCTGCCGTGCCCGACAATCGAAGCTGTCGAAGGCAAACGAAGGCAAACGTAAGCTTTGCTGGTTGGAGGCACCGCGATGACCGACCTCCGGCGACCCGGGCCGGCGCGCCCGCCCGTGCGGCTGCGACCGGCGCCCGCCTTCGAGCCGCCGTCCGTCGACGAGGACGCCGCCGGTTGGCCCCGCCCGGCCGACGGCCAGCTCGCACTCGACCTGTTCGCCACCGGCCGCCAGTGGCCCCGCGGCCGTAACCCCGAGGGGCAGCAGCTGCCGCAGGGGCCGCGCGCCCCGGCAGCCGACCGGTCAACCCGGGCATGCCGTGGTCGGGCGAGGCCGGGCGGCCCGCCGGTCCGGGTGCCGCCTGGTCCGGCCGCGAGCCGGCCCGGCAGCTACCTCCCGAGGCACTGACCACGGCCACGCCCGGGGCCACCCGGGTTGCCCACCGCTTCGTCGCCACCTGCCTGGAGGTGTTCAACGGGTTCCGGCCGCCGGTGCAGCTACGTCGTCAACTCGATCCGGCTCGGGTCGCGGTGCTGCTGCCCGAGCTCGCCCGGGCCACCGCTCGCGGGGCTCCGACCCGGCGGCGATCGCCGCGCCTGGGGTGCGGCTGCGCCGGTTGCGCGTCTGCGAGCCTCGCCCCACCGCAATCGAGGCCGCCGCCGTGCTCACCGGTGCCGGCGGTCGTAGCTGGGCGATGGCGCTCCGCCTGGAGCAACGCTGCGGCAACTGGTTCTGCACCGACCTGCGGGTGCTCTGACCGGCGCGCCCACGACCCGACGTCCACGGACGGGAGCCCGGACGAGATCGCGCCCGGATCTCGAGCGGATGGCCGTGTCCGCGCGGGGCGGTGGCCACCCGATCCGGGATCGGGCGCGATCTTCCGGAGTCGGGCCGGATCCCTAGCCGGCCGAGGTGCCGCCGGGCGCACCGTGGCAGCGCTTGTACTTGCGACCCGAGCCACAGGGGCACGGCGCGTTGCGGGACGGTCCGTTGCTGGCGGTCGCCTGCCCCGGTGCGGGCTGGCGGGAGTTGCCGACCGGGACCGCCGGACCACGCAGGCCACCGGCTGGACGCTGCGGCGCGGCAGGTGCCGTCCGCCCCGGCGCCGCCGGGGCGGCCTGGTCCGGGCGGCCGATGCCGAGCGCGGGAGCCCGCTGCTCCTCACGCTGCACCGCGATGCCACCGGAGCCGGCCTCACCGTCGATGGTCGGCGCGGAGTACTGAAGCCCCTGCTGCTGCGGCGCACGACCCAGGCCCTTGGCCCGGATCTCCACCGGCTTGTCCAGCAGCTGGACCTCCTCGGCCTCCGGCTCCGGCTCGTTGACCTGCACCTCGAGGTTGTAGAGGAAGCCGACCGTCTCCTCCTTGATGCCGTCCATCATGGTGGCGAACATGTCGAAGCCCTCACGCTGGTATTCGACCACCGGGTCGCGCTGGGCGTACGCCCGCAGCGTGATGCCCTCCTGGAGGTAGTCCATCTCGTAGAGGTGCTCACGCCACTTGCGGTCGATGACCTGGAGCAGCACCATCCGCTCCAGCTGTCGGGTGCCCTCGGCGCCGAGCTGCTCCTCCCGCCGGTCGTACGCGGCGTTCGCGTCCTCCTTCAGCCGGGCGAGCAGGAAGTCGGCGTCGATGCTGGCCCGCGACCCACCGGCCTCCTCCTCCAGCTCCTCGATGGTGATGCCCACCGGGTAGAGCTGCTTGAGGCTGGACCACAACTGCTCAAGATCCCAATCCTCGGCGTAGCCGTCCGAGGTGGCCCCCCGCACGTACGCCTCGACGGTGTCGTCGATCATGTTGCGCACCTGTTCGGAGAGATCCTCACCGTTGAGTACGCGCAGTCGCTCGGCGTAGATCACCTGGCGCTGCTTGTTCATGACCTCGTCGTACTTGAGGACGTTCTTCCGGATCTCGGCGTTCTGCCCCTCGATCTGGGCCTGGGCGCTCTTGATCTGGCGGGTGACCATCTTCGACTCGATGGGCACGTCCTCCGGGATGTTGAAGCGGTCCATGACCGCCTCCACCGCACCGGAGCGGAACCGCTTCATCAGCTCGTCCTGCAGGGACAGGTAGAACCGTGACTCGCCCGGGTCACCCTGCCGGCCGGACCGGCCACGCAGCTGGTTGTCGATCCGCCGGGACTCGTGCCGTTCCGTGCCCAGCACGTAGAGCCCACCGGCGGCGGCGACCTCCTCGGCCTCCGCGTCGCAGGCCTGCTTCCACTTCGGCAGCACCTCTTCGAGGGCCTTGTCGTACTCCTCGGCGTTCTCCAGCGGATCCAGTCCACGCTGGCGCAGCTCGTTGGCCGCGAGGAACTCGGGGTTGCCGCCGAGCAGGATGTCGGTGCCCCGGCCGGCCATGTTGGTGGCCACCGTGACCGCGCCCTTGCGACCCGCCTGCGCGACGATCTCCGCTTCCCGGGCGTGGAACTTCGCGTTCAGCACCGAGTGCGGGATGCCCCGGCGGGTCAGCAGCCGGGCCAGGATCTCGGAATTCTCCACCGAGACCGTGCCGACGAGCACCGGCTGACCTGCCTGGTGCCGCTCGGCGATGTCCTCGATCACCGCGTTGAACTTGGCCTGCTCGGTCTTGTAGATGACGTCGGCGCGGTCCTCGCGGATCATCGGCCGGTGGGTCGGGATGGTCACCACGCCGACCTTGTAGACCTTGTTGAACTCGCCCGCCTCGGTCTGTGCCGTACCGGTCATGCCGGCGAGCTTGTCGTAGAGGCGGAAGTAGTTCTGCAGGGTGATGGTGGCCAGGGTCTGGTTCTCCTGCTTGATCTCCACCCCCTCCTTGGCCTCGATCGCCTGGTGCATGCCCTCGTTGTAGCGGCGACCGTGCAGGATGCGACCGGTGAACTCGTCGACGATCAGGACCTCGCCGTCGCTGACGATGTAGTCCTTGTCGCGCTTGTACAGCTCCTTGGCCTTGATCGCGTTGTTCAGGTAGCCGACCAGCGGAGTGTTCACCGACTCGTAGAGGTTGTCGATGCCGAGCCGGTCCTCGACCTTCGCCACGCCCCGCTCGGTGACCGCGATGGTGCGCTTGGAGTAGTCGACCTCGTAGTCACCCGCGCCGTCCTTGCCCGCCTGGAGACGGGCCACCACCGCGGCGAACTCGCCGTACCAGCGGGCGGAGTGTTCGGCCGGGCCGGAGATGATCAGCGGGGTACGGGCCTCGTCGATCAGGATCGAGTCGACCTCGTCGACCACGGCGAAGTTGTGGCCGCGCTGGACCAGCTCCTCCTTCGACCAGGCCATGTTGTCGCGCAGGTAGTCGAAACCGAACTCGTTGTTCGTGCCGTAGGTGATGTCGCACTCGTACGCCGCGCGGTGCTCGGCGGCCGGACGGTTGGGCAGCACCACACCGACGCTCAGGCCGAGGAACTCGTGCACCCGGCCCATCCAGGCGGCGTCGCGCTGGGCCAGGTAGTCGTTCACCGTGACCACGTGCACGCCCTTGCCGGACAGCGCGTTGAGATAGACCGGCATCACCGAGGTCAGGGTCTTGCCCTCACCGGTCTTCATCTCGGCGATGTTGCCGAAATGCAACGCCGCGCCACCCATCACCTGCACGTCGTACGGCCGCTGACCGAGCACCCGGGCCGCCGCCTCCCGGCAGACCGCGAACGCCTCGGGCAGCAGGTCGTCCAGGGTCTCGCCGTCGGCGAGACGCTCCCTGAACTGCTCGGTCATGTCGCGCAGCTCATCGTCGGTGAGGTTGACGTAGTCGTCCTCGATCGAGTTGACGGCGGCGGCGATCGCCTTGAGGCGGCGCACCATGCGCCCCTCGCCCGCACGGAGGACCTTTTCCAGAATCGACACGGATCAACGCTCCCCTAGACAGTCTCGAACCATCGTAGGCGTTCCATCGGGCGGATGGTCACTGGTGGCGGTGGTCCGCCGCCGTGAAACCGACATAACACTCTCCGCTCTCGTTCGCGTCCCGGTTATCCGGTTACGCCGTGCGCGAACGATCCGGCACGATGACCCGGTGGAGCCCGTGGAGATCACCGAGGACGGTCTGCTGCTCCGGCCGTGGCGGGAGTCCGACGCCGACGCCGTGCACCGCGCCTGCCAGGATCCGGACATCCAACGCTGGACCACCGTACCTCGCCCGTACCGGCACGAACATGCGCAGAGCTTCGTCGCGGACCGCGCCCGTCAGTGGGAACTCGGCACCGGGGCGGCCTTCGCGGTCTGCGACGCCGCCAGCGGCGAGGTGCTCGGTGCCTGCGGGCTGAACACCATCGACCGCAGGCACGAACTCAGCGAGATCGGGTACTGGACCGCACCGTGGGCGCGTGGCCAGCGCGTCGCCGTGCGGGCCGTGCGGGCCGTCGCCCGGTGGTCCTTCGACGAGTTGAAGCTGCGCCGGCTGCTCTGGGGCGCACGGGTGGGCAACCACGCCTCCCGGCTGGTCGCCCTGCGCTGCGGCGTACGGATCGAGGGGCGGCTGCGGGCCGCCGACCCGGTGGGCGGCGCCCACGAGTGGTTCGGCACTCTGCTGCCCGGTGACGTACCAGCGCCCGGCGAGGTCGGCCCGGCCGGTCCGGGCACCCTGGACGCGCGTCGTGCCGCCGTCTTCGGTCAGCCGCAACCGACCCTGTTCGCCACCGCCGGCACGCACGAGCTGAGCCTGCGCCCGATGGAGGAGCGCGACCTCGACGCGATCGTCACCACCTGCCGGGACCCGGACACGCTGCGCTGGACGACCGTGCCGGAGGGGTACACGCGCGCGGACGCCGAGGATTTCCTGCGGTTCGTCCAGGGCACCTGGGCCGCCGGTACCAGCGCCAACTTCGTCCTCACCGACGCCGCGGACCGGTACGCCGGCTCGATCGACCTGCGGCTGTCACCGACCGACCCGCTGCTGGCCGACGTCGGCTTCATGACCGCGCCACCGGCCCGGGGGCGGGGTTACCAGCCGGCGGCGTTGGCGGCCCTGTGTGCCTGGGGTTTCACCACCCTCGGACTGGCCCGGATCGAATGGCGGGCCAACGTCGGCAACGTCGCCTCCCGGCGAGCCGCCGAGAAGGCCGGTTTCGCGATGGAGGGCACCGCCCGAGGAGCCCTCCACCACCGCGGTAACCGGGTCGACGCCTGGGTCGGTGCCCTGCTCGCGGAGGACCTGTCATGAGCGCAGCGCAGCGAAGGGCCGGCATGGGCGAGCAGCCGCGAGCGAATCATCAGTACAGCGAGCAGCGGATCGAGGCGTACGGGGTGCGGCTACGGCCGTTCCGCCTCGACGACGTCGAGGATGTCGCGGCCGGCTGCGCCGACCCGCTCACCCAGCGCTTCCTCGACGGGCTGCCCGACCCGTACACCGAGGCCGACGCACGGTGGTGGATCACGCAGGGTGCTCCGGCCGCCTTCGCCAGCGGTGGTGCCGCCTACGCCGTGGCCGACCCGACGACCGACCGGCTGCTCGGCACCGTGGGCCTGAGCAACCCGGTGCCGCAGCGGGGCCAGGCGGAGATCGGCTACTGGGTGGCACCGTGGGCGCGCGGTCGAGGGGTGACCACCGCCGCCACCCGTGCCCTGTCCGAGCACGCCTTCGCCGGCGGCACCGCCCGCCTGGAGCTGCTCACCCGCCCGGAGAACGCCATCAGCCAGCGGGTCGCGCTGGCCGTCGGTTTCCGACCCGAGGGGTACGCCGCTCCGCGACGCCCGCCCGGGGCGGCGACCGGCGGGACCTGACCGTGTGGGTGCGCCTCGCCGGCGACCCGCCCGGCCCGTCGGAGCGTCCACTGCCGGACCTGCCCGACGGCCGGCTCACCGACGGGGTGGTCGTGCTGCGCCGGCTCGGGCCGGACGACACCGAGCAGACCTACCGCCTGCACAGCGATCCGGAGGTGGCGGCCAGCCGGGTTCCCCCGGGAGCGCCAGCCCGGGAGGAGATCGAACGGCGGTGCGCTGGCGCGGAGGGGCAGTGGCTGGTCGGGACCGCCGCCGCGATGACCATCCTCGACGGTGCGTCCGGTGACTTCGTCGGCAACTGCACGCTCAACCACGACCAGCCCGCCAACGGCCAGGCGATGATCGGCTACAGCCTGCTGCCGCAGTGGCGCGGACGCGGCTACGCCACCCGCGCCGTACGGCTGCTCGCCCGGTGGGGGTTCGACCACGTCGGCCTGTCCCGGTTGTGGGCCGGCACCCTGCCCGAGAACGCCGCCTCCCAGCGGGTACTGGACAAGGCTGGCTTCCGGCGGGAGGGGCTGCTGCGCGGCCGACTGCCCGGCGCGGCCGGCAGCCGGGTCGACTCCACGGTCTACGGCCTGCTACCGACGGATCCGATCGGCTGACGAGGGCCGGTGGTGCGGGCGGGCGGCCCAGGCCGACACCGCGCCGGCCGCCCGGGTCGGTGATGCCGACCCGGGCCGCCGTGACGGTCAGATGTCCAGCGAGATGATGCCGTAGTCGTAGGCGTGCCGCCGGTAGACCACACTCGGCCGGCCGGATTCCTTGTCCTGGAAGAGATAGAAGTCGTGGCCCACCAGTTCCATCTGGAACAGGGCGTCGTCGATGGTCATCGGCTCGGCGGGGTGCACCTTCTCCCGGGCGATGTGCCACGGCTGGTCGTCGGCGTACTCCTCCTCGGGCCGCTCGGCCACCGCGGTGGCGCTGCTGGTCTGCGCGGCGGCGCTGCTGGTCTCCACGGGGCGGACAGCGCGGGAGGTCGGTCACCGGCAGGCCGGCGGTCGCGGCGGCGACCGAGAGCGGCGCGTGCCGGCCACGGTGTACCCGACGCCGGTCGGCCGCGCGCCGCAGCCGGGAGTCGAGCTTGGCGATCGCCGAGTCCAGCGCGCTGTAGAAGTCGCTGGTGCAGGCCTCGGCCCGGATCACCGGGCCACGGGAATAGCAGGTGATCTCCACCCGCTGGCAGTGATCGGCCTGGCGCGGATTGCGCTCGTGGAACAGTTCGACATCGACACGAATGAGCTTGTGGTCGTAGCGTTCGATCTTCGCAAGCTTGTCTGCTACGTGCACCCGGTAATGGTCCGGCACTTCGACGTTACGGCCCTTGACCACGATGTCCACGTGACCTCCCTCGTTCGGACGGTCTTCGATCCGGAAATCCGGTCGCGCCCGGGGGACGGCCCCATTCGGCGTCGACCGGTCAATGCGGCTACGCCTCCTCTCACCGCCGGGGGCGGGTGGGATGGCCTTCCTACCCCCGACAGCCAAACGCTAACTCCTGTTAGCCCGACAGTCACCCCCGGTCGCCAAGACCGGCCCGAGAATTTCCACACCTCGTACACGAAGGGGTGAAACGGAAACACGATCGGTCACTGTTGGTGCCTTTTCCGTGTCGCGGCCAGCACCGCCGCGCCGTACGGCGACAGCCCGCGCACAGTCAGCACCCGACTGACCGCCGCGAGGGTCGCTCCGGTGGTGACGATGTCGTCCAGCAGAACCACTGCCGACCCGGCAACCGCCGGACCGCGGCCCGAGCGGGCCCGGAAGGCCGACGTGGCCGCCGCCGCGCGCCCGGCGCTGTCCAGCGTGACCGAGTCCGGTCGGGGTCCGGCGCGTACCGCGTGGTGCACCCGCACCGGCCAGCCCGCGGCCCGCAACCGGCGGGCGCAGTGCCGGGTCAACCGGCTGAGGTGATCTCCGTAGCGGGCCCGGGCCGCCGTCGGGGTGTCCGGCACCGGCACCAGCAGCACCGGGCCCACCGCACCGACCGCCGCGGCGACGACCTCGGCGAGCAGCGCACCGAGTGGCCGGGCCAGACCGTGCCGGCCGTGATCCTTGTACGCCAGCAGCGTCTCCGCAGCGGCCCGCCGTACTCGCCCAGGGCATGGCAGGGCGGCAGATCCGGCGGGGCCGGGACCGGCCGCACCGGAGCCGGGCGCAGCGCCCGCAGCGCGGTGACGCAGTCCGGGCAGACCCCCTGTCGCAGCCCCGGTCGGCGTTGCCGGCAGCCGGCGCACTCGGTGGGCAGCACCAGGTCGGCCAGGTCAGCCCAGAGCCCTCCGGTCACGGCACTCAGTACAGGAAGACGGGTGCGGTCGGGTTGCCCGGACGCACACCGGCCGGCGGCGGGGTCACGTCCTGGACCTGGTCCCGGTTGATCCGGTCGAACGGGTTGCTGCGGTACGCGACCCCGTTCGCCTCGTACATGAACGAGCCGGCCAGCGGGGAGCGCTCGGCGATTGCGGGGTACGCGGCGAGGTGATCGACCTGGCTGCCGGTGTCCTCCCGCAGCGGGGTCTCCAGGGCGCCGTCCACGCTCACGTCGTAGATCGCCGGACGCCCGGCCGAGCCGGCCACCAGCAGGAGGTTCGCCGCCGACCAGTCCACCGCGGTGGCGTCGCTCAGCGAGCTGACCAACCGCCGGGCCGGGCCCACGGTGGGCACCCCACCCTCCCAGTTGATCGCGGCGACGTGCAGCGTGCCGTCGACGATCAGCGCGAGCCGGTGCCCGTCCAGGGCGGCCGCCACCGCGGTGACCCGGCCCGGCAGGCCGAGCTGGACCTGCCGTGTCGTCGCCTGGTTGTCGAAGCGGTAGAGCCGGCCGTCGGCCACCACCAGGCCGGCCGGCCGGGCACCGTCGCTGCGGATCCAGACCGGGCGGCTCATGGCGGCGTACCTGCTGGTGCCGGTGGTGAGGGTCTCCACCACGCCACCACCGCGGCCGACGGCCAGTCGCTGCCGCCCGTCCGCACCGGCCACCACCGCGGCGACCAGGACGTCGTTGTCGATGCGACGCAGCCCGGCGGAGACGATGTCGTGGTTCACCTCGGGTGCCAGCGGCACCGAGCCGGCGGCCTCGCCGGCCACGGTCAGCGAGTGGATGGCCCCCTCGTAGACGCAGTACCGCCGGGCGTTGACCTCGACCGGGTCCAGTGGATTCAGCCTGCGCTGCTCCGCGAGGTCGACGACCTTGCGGGACTGGTTGAGGATCTTCACCTCGACGGTTCCGTGCAACTCCCGCAGGGACCACGCCAACTGGGTGGCGAGCTGCTCCAGTCGCTGCTCGTCGGCGCCCGGCATGTCGAGGTTGACCTCCCACCGGCCGTCCGAGCCGGTGGCATTGTTGATCATTTCGGTACGGTCGGGCAGGCCGGCGACACCGATCCGCAGCCAGTCCGAGGGGCCGGCGGTCAACCACCGGATGACCTCGCTCACCCGCCGCTCCGGCGGCACGGCCGAGGAGAGGTACCGCTGGTCGGGCACGAGCTGGGTGCGGCCGGAGTTCCAGAAGTAGATCGCCTCCGCCTGGTAGTACCGGCGCAGCGCGTCGTCGCTGAGCAGCAGCACGTTCGGCGGGTCACTGACGTAGTACCCGGCGTCGTCCTCTCCGGTCGGACCGGCGCTCACCAGCCGGAACTCGTACGTCGACTCGGTGGCCACCGGCGGCACCAGCATCCCGTTGGCCCGCAGCAGGCCGACCTGCTGCACGCTGATGGTCACCTTCATGCTGTCCACGTCCGGTTCGATCACCGGATCGTCGGTGAGCCGTACCACCGACAGCGCCACCTCGCTGCCCTGCTTGTCCGGCAGCCCGTCGCGTTCGGAAGTCGCGATGAACCGCGTGACCCGCTCGTACGCCCGGTCGGGCTCGCCGGCCGCCGCGGCCAGGAAGTTGCGCACGAACGCCTCGGCGTCGCTACCGCTGGCCTCCCGCGTCGGCGGTTCGGTGCCGCGGCCCAGCGACCAGTTCGTCTCCGCGGCCGGCCCACGCTGCTCGATCTGTACCGCGCTGCGGTCCGGGATTCCGCAGCCGGCGGCAACGCCCAGCACCAGGACGCCACCGAGGGCCCCGGTCAGCAACCGTCGCCTCACGAGCCCACCTCCGCGCGCCGCTGCCCGGCCGACGGCGACGCGTCGGGTGCCGGGCCGATGGCCAGCGTGCCGGCCGGGCCCGGCCCGATGGCCAGCAGTCCACCTGCGGGCGCGCCGCCGAACGGCAGCGTGGCGTCGGCCGGTACCAGCCGCAGCGGCGAGGTGGTCAGCCGGTCACCGGCACGCGCCGGCAGGGTGAGCCGGAACTGGGCGCCCTGTCCCGGTGCGCCCCACGCCTCCAGCCAACCGCCGTGCAGTCGGGCGTCCTCCAGGCTGATCGACAGGCCCAGGCCGGTCCCCCCGGTCTGCCGCGCCCGCGACGGGTCGGCCCGCCAGAACCGGTTGAAGACCAGCTTCTCCTCGCCCGGCTTGAGCCCGACACCGTGGTCACGCACGGTCAGTGCGACGGCTGTGTCGTCCACGCCCAGCGTGATCCGCACCGGCCGGCCCTCGCCGTGCTCGACAGCGTTGCCGACCAGGTTGCGCAGCACCCGCTCGACCCGTCGCGGGTCGATCTCGGCGATCACCGGGGCGGCCGGGACGTCCAGTTCGATGGCCACCCCTACCCGCTCGGCCAGCCCGGTCAGCCGGTCGGCCACCCGGTGGACCACCGGCACCAGGTCGGTCGGCTCGGCGTCGAGCACCGCGAAACCCGCGTCGAACCGGCTGATCTCCAGCAGGTCGGTCAGCAGTTCCTCGAAGCGGTCCAGCTCGGCCTGGAGCAGCTCGGCGCTGCGCGCCACCGCCGGATCGAACTCGTCGCGTTCGGCGAAGATCAGGTCAGCGGCCATCCGTACCGTGGTCAGCGGGGTCCGCAGTTCGTGCGACACGTCGGAGGTGAACCGGCGTTGCAGTCGGGACATCTCCTCCAGCCGCAGGATCTGCCGTTGCAGGTTGGTGGCCATCTGGTTGAACGAGGCCGCGAGCAGCGCCAGGTCGTCCTCACCGTTGACGGCCATCCGCTGGTCGAGCAGGCCGGCCGAGAGTCGCTGGGCGGTCCGGGCGGCGACCCGTACCGGGATCACCACCAGGCGGGTCACCAGCGCGGCGAGCAGGCCGAGCAGCAGCACCAGGGCGACTCCGGTGGCCACCACGGTGGCCCGCGCCTGTGCGGCGGTGGTGTCCTGCAGGGTCAGCGGCACGAAGTAGTACAGCTCCACCTGACCGAACCGGGTCGGCACCGGCGAGCCGTAGACGAGGTACTTCGTCTCGGCGTCACCGGTGAGCCGGCCGGTACGGATCTGGTTGGCCACGTTGCCGTCGGCCACCGCGGCGCGCAGCTCGGGGCTGATCAGCGGCCGGACGTTCGCCGACGGTGAGGTGCGCGGCTCGATCACACCGGGCCAGTTGTCCGCGGTGAGGGCCACCACCACGCCGCTGTTCTGCTGGGGGTCGCCACCGGCCAGGTAGTTGACCGTGCCGTCGATCGTCTCCTGGAGCTGAGCCTCCTGGGGCTGGCTGTAGAGGCTGAACTGCTTGGCCGCGTACTCCGCGCCGTTGAGCAGCCGCAACTGGACGTCGGTCTTGGCGTTGTCCAGCAGAATGCTTGTGATCTTGTCAGCGATCAGGTAGGCGAAGCCCCCGACCAGCAGGCTGGACGTCACCAACGTTATGGTCACCACCCGCACCTGCAACGAGCGGCGCCAGGTCTGGTGCAGCCGCGCCAGTGATCGGGCCAGTCGGCCCCTCACCCCACGCCACAACTCCCACCCGGCGCCCTGCCGGCGGGAGGTCGGATCGAGATCGGGGATCGGGGAGGTGGCCACAGTGCGACCAAGGCTATCCGGTACCCGCCTTGTAGCCCACGCCGCGAACGGTGAGGATGATTTCGGGTCGCTCCGGATCCGGCTCGATCTTGGCACGTAGTCGCTGCACGTGCACGTTGACCAGCCGGGTGTCCGCCGCGTGCCGGTAGCCCCAGACCTGCTCCAGCAGCACCTCCCGGGTGAAGACCTGACGCGGTTTGCGGGCGAGCGCGACCAGCAGGTCGAACTCCAGCGGCGTCAGCTTCACCTCCTCGCCGTTGCGGCTGACGGTGTGCGCCGGCACGTCGATGGCGATCTGGTTGCCGGGCGGGCCGATGGTAAGCAGCTCCGGCGCGGCGTCCTCGCCCCGGCGCAGCCGCGCCCGCATGCGGGCCACCAGCTCCTTCGGCTTGAACGGCTTGACCACGTAGTCGTCGGCACCGGACTCCAGACCGAGGACGACGTCGACCGTGTCGCTTTTGGCGGTCAACATCACGATCGGCACTCCGGACTCGCCCCGGATCGCCCGCGCCACGTCGATACCGCTCATTCCGGGCAGCATCAGGTCAAGCAGGACGATATCGGGCCGACTGTCACGGAACGCGGCCAATGCCCGTTCCCCGTCCGCCACGAACGAGGGCATGAAGCCTTCGCTGCGCAGCACGATGCCGAGCATCTCGGCGAGCGCGGGGTCGTCGTCGACCACCAGTACCCGGGCTCTCATGGGGTTAATGGTTCCATCCCGTCAGTTCGGTGGGCTCGGCGTCACCCGCACGCTACTGCCGTCAGGTGGCCCGTGCCCAGCACCGCTCGGTTGTACCGCCCGCACGTGCCACCCCGGGGGCGGGTCTGCACCCAGGGCGACCGCGCGTGTCAACATGATCCCCGGGTGCGCCGCAGCGCGCCACCATCACCGCCTCCCAGGAGTACGCGTGCCCGACACAGGCCCGACCGTCGTACTCCCCGGCCGCCCGCTGACCACCGGCGAGCTGCTCGACTCCGCGGTGCTGCTGCTCCGCGGCCAGGCGCCGGTCCTGCTTCCCGTCGCCGCCGTGCTGGCCGCCGCCGAACAGCTCGTGCTGCTGCCCCTGCGGACCGCCGTGGGTGCCACCGCGCCGCTGTGGTGGGTGTCCGACACGAACGAGCTCGACACCTTCTGGTTCCTGCTCACCCTGGGCGCGGCGACCGAAGCGATGATCATTCTGCTGCTCGGCAACCCGGCCGCCCGCGC
>NZ_SAIY01000012.1 GCF_010560025.1 Verrucosispora sioxanthis | reverse complement strand
TGCCGCCCGGCGCGCCGCACCAGGCGGTCCGGGTGCTGAGCGGGCTGCCGCAGCCGTTCACCCTCAGTGCCGCCCGGCAGGCGCTCGACACGACCCGCCGGGTGGCGGTGCCGTTGCTGGAGTTGCTGGACCGGCGGGGACTGACCCGGCGACTGCCGGACGACGCCCGGGTCGTGGTGGTGGATTGAGCGCATCGTCGCCCCGGACCGGGCCCGGGCACCTACGGTGACGGCATGGACCCCTCCGCGGTCTGGCGGGACCGGCAGCACCGGTGGCGGATCGAGGCGTACCGGGCGCCGGACCTGCGGTTCGCCGTCTACGCGACGAACGGCACCACCGAGTCCGCGCCGCTGTGGCTGTTCGGCATGTCGGCGTTGGCCCGGTGGCTGATGAGCCACAAGATCTCCCTCGACGATCTGGAGGTCGACTGAACGCTCCCTCCTGCGGGGGACATAATGCCGCAAAACCACCAATCGGGTCTGGTGGCGCGTACGGTGCCGACTGTGAAGGACCGAGGCATCCGGAAGTTCCTCGCGGTGCTCGCCGGCCTCGCCGTCATCTACTTCGGCACCACCGGCCGGTCGCCGGAGGAGGGGCGCGGTCTCTCCGGCGGGCTGGTGGTGCTGGCGTTGCTGGCGTCGTTGCTGGTGTGGTATCTGACCAGGCCCGGCGGTGACGCGGCGAAGTGACGGCGCTCAGCGGGTGGCGGCGGCGCGGCTGATCTGCCCGGCCGACTCCTCACCGAGGGCGACCCGGACCAGTGCCGAGGCGAGCCGACCGAAGTCGACGTCGTCGACGAGCCGGGCCAACCGGTCCGTGGTGGCCGGCAGACCGAGCCGTCGGGCCCCGGCCACCGCCCGTCGGTCGGCGTACGGGCGCAGCTCCGGCCAGACCGACTGCACCTCGCGCAGGAAGATGTCCGCCCCGGTGGGTCCGATGCCGGGGAACTCGGTGAGCAGCCGACGCAGCTGCCTCGGCTCGCCGGCCGCCTCCCGGTGCAGCCGGCGCAGGTCGCCGTGCCAGCGGTCCAGACAGAGCCGGGCGCCGGAGCCGAGCATCGTGGCGGTCCGCTCGTCGTAGCGGCGGTAGTGGCCGCGACCCAGTGCGTCGACCCGTTGCTGCCAACTGGCGGCCTCCATGGCCTGCGGGGTGCGGTAGCCGGCCGCGAAGAGTTCCCGGGCCGCCGCCACCCCGACCTGCGCCCGGATCCGGGTGCTGAGCAGCGTGACCAGCACCAGCAGCTGGTACAGCGGCGCCGGCCGGTCGGCCAGCGCGATGCCGGCCTCCTCGGCGTACGTGCGGCGGGTCAGCAGGGCCCGCGCCAGCGCCCGTTGGTCGCCCATCCTCGGGGTGTACCCACCGGCGGCACGGTTAGCCCTCGCCGGGCCGACCGTGCCGGAATGCCGCCGACGGGGGCGGGTAAGCCGCGGGTGAACGCGGCAGCGCGCCGCGTACCGGCGAAGGGAGAGCACCGTGACGAACCCGCAGCAGCAGGAACTGCGGCGCAACGCCCTCGGTGAGACCAGCCAGGACAACAAGGGCCCCGATCCGGTGGGCCATCCCCGTAACCGTGGCTCGTCGCCGGGCGACACCGGCCGTCCGGTGCCGCACGGTCAGGTGTCGCCGTACGGTCCGAGCGGTCAGCCGGTCGCCGAGGACGACAGCGACCACTAGCCGGACCGGTCCTACCTCGACGGCCGCAGCCGGTTCCAGGTGGCTGCGGCCGTCAGCCCGAAGGCGAGGTGCGGGCCGATGTCGGCGAGCCAGTCGACGCGGCGCCAGGTGCGCGGATCGGTGACGCCGAGCAGGGTCAGCGATCCGTCCGACAGGGTCATCACGCCTCCGCCGAGCAGGACGGCAGCCCGCAACAGCGGCTGTCGACGGCCCCGGGTCAGCAGGGCGAAGCCGACGGCGGCGGCGGCACCGACGGCGTAGCCCATCAGCGCACCGAGGCCGCTGCGCCGGTTGTCCGCCTGTTGCGGCGCTCCCAGGGACAGATGGGCGATGCGGGCCACCTTGCCGGCGCTGCGCTCCGGGGTCTGGCTGGCCGGCCGGGCCCGGGCCGTCATGTCCAGGTAGGTCGCGATGTTGAGCGCGGTGGTGCCGACGGCCCCGGCGATGAGGCCGTCGGTCAGGTCGTTCGCCCTCACTTCTTCGGATCTCCGGGCTCGCGGTTGCCCTTCGGTCCGTAGGCGCGGTCGCCCCGCACGACCCCGCGCCGGCCCCGGTCCTCCCGCAGGATCCGGTTCGCCGCCTCGTCGGCCTTCTGGTCCGGGGTGCGTCGGCCCGAGCCGTCGATGGCGTTGCGCAGGCGGGCACGCTGCTTGTCGTAGGCGTTGCTGCCGGGTCGAGGTCCGGGCATCACTGTCTCCTTTGTTCGGCGCCTCGTCGCCGCGGCGGCGGTGGCCGGTTCGGTCGTGGCCGTGGCGTCGGCTGGCCGCCGGTGGCGGACGCGCCCCGTCTACCCGCCTGAACCGCCGTCAACCGTGCCGGCCGGTCGGTGGGGGCCGCGTACCACCGCGACCGGACAGTGGCTGTGGTGCAGCAGTGACTGGCTCACCGAACCCAGCAGCAGCCCGGTCACCTCACCACGCCCCTGTCCACCGACCACCATCAGTTGCGCCTGGCGGGAGGCGTCGGTGAGGACCCGCGCGGCGCGACCTCGCACCGATCTGCGGGTGATCTGCACCTCGGGGTACCGCTCGGTCAGCCCGGCGATGGACTCGGCCACCGCGCGGTCCTCGTCGGCCCGCAACTCGGACTCGTCGTACACCAGCGGCTGCATGTCACCCGGGCCGGTGGACACCGGATGCCGGTATGCGTGCAGCGCGAGCACCGCGGCGCCGCGCAGCGCGGCCTCCTGGACGGCGAACTCCACGGCCCGGCGGGACAGCTCCGAACCGTCCACCCCGACCACGACCTCGCCGTCGGCGCGCGACGTGCCGCGCGCCACCAGCACCGGACAGTCGGCGTACGCGGCCAACTTCACTGCGACCGAGCCGAGCACCAGCGCCGCGAACCCACCGCCGCCGCGGTCACCGAGCACCACCATCGCCGCGGTGGGCGCCTCGGCGAGCAACACGGCCGTGGCCTCACCGTCGACGATCTCGCCGGTGACCCGGAGCCCCGGCGCGGTCGCCTCGGCCTCGTCGACGGCGGCGGCAACCAGTTGCTCCGCCTGTGCTCGCAGACCCCCGTCGGGGCCGCTCTCCGTGGCCGGACGGACGGGGGAGTGCAGCGTCGGCCAGATGAAGGCGTGCACCACCCGCAGCGGTCGGTCGCGGTGGGCGGCCGTCGTGGCGGCAAGTCGTAGCGCGGCGCGGGCGGGCTCGGAGCCATCCACGCCGACCACCACCGCCGCGCCGCTGTCCGAGGTCACCGTCGCCTCCCGTGCTCGGTCGTCATCGGGACCGGTCCCGGTCAGTATCGCCGTCCCCCGGTGGCCAGCGGGGCGATACCGCCGAGGGAGCTCAGGTCGGTACGCTTGCGGCCGGCGAAGGAGCGTCGTCGATGGTGGATCCCGACGGGTGCTGTGACCGGTCGGGATGGTCCTGCTCGACCGGGCGATCGACTACGACACCGAGGAAATCGCCGCGTGTCGGCAGGCGCTGGCGATGCGGGGCCTTCGTTCCCGACGCGTCCAGCGGGTCCGTCCGCTCCGCTGCCCGGCCGGTGGGTGCACGGCATCGTGCCGGTGACCCGCCGGCGCGGGTGGCAAAGGCGTTCCACGGCGCTGTCACCATGCGGTCGGCCGGGTGACCATGCGTGGACCCACCTCCGTATGATGCTTGCCCCAGAGCAAGTAATTTTCGGAGGATGGTCATGGCGGATGCGCCCACAGGGATCTCCCGCGCCCTGCGCGAGGCCCCGCCCGACCGCGTGGTCGAAGCCGCCGACCTGGCCATCCGGTCGGCGCTCGGTGCGTCGGGCACCGCCGTGTACATCGCCGACTACCGGATCAGCGGGTTGTGGCCGGTGCTCGACTCCCGCCAGGTCGGCGCGGGCGGCCCGGACGTCCAGGGTACGGTGCAGCGCTGCTTCAGCAGCCAGCAGCCGGTCCGGGAGTCCGGTGAGGACGGGCGGTGCCGCATCCACCTGCCGCTGACGGTGTGGGGTGAGCGGCTCGGCGTGCTCATGGTCGAGGTGGCCGGCGAACCGACGGAGACGATGGTGCGCGCGGCGGTCGACATGGCCGGGGATCTGGCCATGTCGCTGCGGGCCGCCGACCGGGAGACCGACCGCTACCGGCGGGCCCGGCGGCGGGAGCGGCTGAGCATGGCGGCGGAGTTGCAGTGGGAACTGTTGCCGGGGCGCAGTGTCAGCCACGACTCGTTCCAACTGGCGGGTCAGCTCGAACCGGCGTACACGGTGGGTGGTGACCACTTCGACTGGTCCCTGGACGAGGGTCGGCTCACCGTCACCGTGCTCAACGGCGACGGTATCGGGCTGGCCGCCGCGCTGTTGACGGCGGTGACGGTGAACGCGATGCGCAACGCCCGTCGCTCCGGTGGCGGCCTGGTGGAACAGGCCGAGCTGGCCTCCGACACGGTCTACTACCAGCATCGGGGCGATCGGCACGTGGCCACGCTGCTGCTCGAACTGGATTGTGCCAACGGACGGGTGCGGGCGGTGGACGCCGGCTCACCACATCTGGTGCGGGTGCGGGGCGGCGCGGTGTCCCGGGTCGCCCTGGAACAGCAGCTACCGCTGGGCATGTTCGGCGAGACCCGGTACGACCTCCAGGAGTTCGACCTCGACCCGGGGGACCGGTTGTTCGTCGTCTCCGACGGGGTGTGGGCGGCGGATCCGAGCGGCCGGGAGACCTACGGCGAGCGGGCGATGGCCCGGGCGATGCGGGCCACACGGTTGCAGCCACCGACCGAGGCGGTTGGTACGGTGATGCGCGAGTTGCAGAGCTTCCACGCGGACGCCGACCTGCGCGACGACGCGGTTGTCGTCTGCCTGGACTGGCGTGGCTCGGCCGGCCGGGATCAGGTGTGACCGACCCGTGGTGCGGGTCGGTGTGGGCAGCGGAACGATCGCAGGGGACATCGGGTGGAGCGACCGGAGCTCAGCGCGGCGATCGACGCGGCCGCCGAGGCGCTGGTGGGCGTGCTCGACTCGGCCGTCCACCGGCACCGGCTCGCGGTGTCGCCGACCCAGCTACGGGTGCTGTCCCTGCTCAGGGTCCGCCCGGAGACCAACGTCAACGGGCTGGCCGAGCTGCTGGACGTGGTGCCCTCATCGGCCAGTCGGCTCTGTGACCGGCTGGAGGCGATCGGGCTGGTGCGCCGCACGGTCGACCCCCGGGATCGTCGGGAGGTGCGCCTGGCCCCGACCGCCGCCGCCGAGGTGCTGCTGGAGGAGGTGCGTTGTCGCCGGCACGAGGCGGTGCGGGCCGTCCTGGAACGGATGCCGGTCCGAGGGCAGCAGGAGCTGCTAGGGGCGCTCGTGGCTTTCGGGCAGGCGGCGACGACGGCGCAGAGCGCGGCTACCCGAAGCGCCTGACCCCAGTATCCTAGGACGCCTTACGCGCGGTGACCCCGGTCACAGTAGTCGACCAGCAGCCGGCACGCCGCCTCTGGGCAGCGGAAGCACGGCGACGGCCCGCTATAGTGGCAGCGCATTCGGCCGGCCGGTGATCATCGACGATGGACGGCCGGGCAGGAATCACAGGGGGCGCCGGCAGCAGCCGGCTGGATACGCGTACGACGCCGCGCGGCGGACCAGGGCCGCGGTGCCCGAGCGCGTCGCGGAGGAGGTTCGGTGTCGGGTCGGGCGGAGCGACCGCAGGCCCGCGGCGGCGACGACCGGGTGCTTACCTGGCCGAACCTGATCAGCTTCGTCCGTCTGCTGGGTGTGCCCCTGTTCCTCTTCCTGTTCCTGGTGGCTCGCGCCGACGTCGCCGCGATCGTGGTGCTGGCCGTCGGCGGCACCAGCGACTGGGTGGACGGCTGGATCGCCCGGCGGCTGGGACAGGTCAGCCGGCTGGGTGAACTGCTCGACCCGCTCGCCGACCGGCTCTACATCCTCGCCACCCTCATCGCGTTCACCGCCCGTGAGGTTGTGCCGTGGCAGTTCACCGCCGCGCTGCTGGCGCGGGAGCTGCTGCTGCTGGGCTCGCTCGGCGTGCTGCGGCGGCACGGCTACGGGCCGCCGCCGGTGCACTACGTCGGCAAGACGGCCACCTTCCTGCTGCTGGCCGCCTTTCCGATTTTGCTGCTGGCCGCCGTGGTTCCGGCGGTCGCGGCGGCCGGTGGCGCGATCGGCTGGGCGCTGGCGTGGTGGGGTCTGGTGCTCTACTGGATCGCCGGTGTGCTGTACGTGATCCAGGCCAGGCAGTTGGTGCGGGCGGTACGCGATCGGCAGGAAACGGTGGCATGAGCGCGCGGCGGCGAGCAGACCATCAACTCAGCGCCCTGCTGTCGCACGGGGGAGGGCCGTCATGAGCGACGATCCCGGTCAGAGCCGGCGTGGGCCGAGGGGCTTCACCCCGGACTTTCTCACCGAGTTGTTCCGTAATCCCTTGGATCCGGGCTACGCCGACGCGGCGGCCCGCCTGGCGAAGACCGGCCGTGCGGCCCGGTCGGGCTGGTCGGTGGGGCCGATCGGCCTGGTGGTGGTCGTGCTGCTCGGGTTCCTGTTCGCGGTGGCCTACCGGCAGACGGTGGCCGAGGAGCCGGGTCGTGCGCAGGCCCGCTCCGGCCTGGTGGCGCAGATCAAGCAGCGGCAGGGTGAGACCGACGCGCTGTCGACCCGAGCCGAGGAGCTGCGCGAGGAGGTCAACCGGCAGCGGGAGGCGGCGTTGGGTGGTTCCCACGCGGCCCGGTTGCGGGAGCTGGAGGCGAGCACCGGCCTGGGGCGGGTGCGCGGTGACGGTGTGGTGGTGGAGTTGGCGGACGCGCCGGCTGGTCAGGACGCGCTCAGCGGCACCGACGCCGGTCCGGCGCAGGTGATCTACCTTGATCTGCAGAGCGTGGCGAACGACCTGTGGGGGGCCGGTGCCGAGGCGATCGCGATCAACGGGCAGCGGTTGACCTCGACGTCGACGATTCGTTCCGCGGGTCAGGCGATCCTTGTCGACTTCCGTCCGGTGACCGGGCCGTACGAGGTGAGCGCGATCGGACCGGACGGCATGCGCGAGCGGTACGAGGCCAGCGGGAGCGCGTTGACGATGCGCCAGGTGGCGAAGGTGACGGGGGTCTCCTTCGCGGTGCGCGACGCCGACGACCTCACGCTGCCCGCTGCTCCGGAGCCGCGGCTACGCTACGCGGAGCCCGCGGTGAGTCCGAGCGTGTCGTCGTCGGGTGCAGACGAGTCGTCCGGCTCGGGTACGTCCCCCAGTCCCTCCGGAGGTGGTCGATGATCGCGGTGCTGGCCCTGTTGGCCGGTGTGCTGCTCGGGCTGTGGCTTGATCCCACGGTGCCGGCGGCGTTGCAGCCGTACCTGCCGATCGCGGTGGTGGCCGCGTTGGACGCGGTGTTCGGTGGGGTTCGGGCGAAGCTTGACCGCATCTTCGACGACAAGCAGTTCGTGGTGTCGTTCATCTCGAACGTGCTGGTGGCCGCGCTGATCGTGTATCTGGGTGACCAGTTGGGGGTGGGTGGTCAGTTGTCCACCGGTGTGGTGGTCGTGTTGGGGGTTCGTATCTTCGGCAACGTGGCGGCGATCCGTCGGCACCTGTTCCGGGCGTAGGTTTGTGGCGTGAGTGACGAGCACACGCAGACGGGTACGGGGTGGCCGCAGCCGGCGGAGCCGGCACGGCCGGACGGCCCGGCGGGGGAGCCGGATCCGCGTCCGGAGGCGCCGGATCCGGACGAGTTGAGTCCGTTGTCGCCGCAGGGGCACCCGTCGGAGGAAGAGGAGCCGTCGGCCGCGCCGGACGGGTCGGTGTCGGCGGAGCCCGCCGAGGCGGCCGCGGTGGTGCCGCCGTGGCGGCGGTTGAGTTCCGCCGCGGTGATGATCGTGGTGTTGCTGGGGCTGCTGGGGTTCACTCTGGCGGTGCAGTTGAAGATGACGACGACGGATTCGTCGTTGGCGGCGGCGCGGCAGGAGGACCTGGTCCGGATTCTGTACGACCTGGAGGCGCGGGAGATCCGGTTGCGGCAGGACATCGCCGCGTTGGAGGAGAGCCAGCGGCAGTTGCGTTCGGGTGAGCAGGGGCGTCAGGCCGCGTTGGAGGAGGCGACCCGGCGGGCGGACGAGTTGGGCATTCTGGCGGGTACGTTGCCGGCGCGGGGTCCGGGTCTGACGGTGCGGTTCCAGGCGGGGGCGAAGCCGATCTCGGCGGTGCGGGTGCTGGACGCGGTGCAGGAGTTGCGGGGTGCCGGGGCGGAGGCGATGCAGATCTCCGGTGGTGATCGGGCGACGGTGCGGATCGTGGCGTCGACGTATTTCCTGAACGGGGAGGGCGGGTCGTTGATCGTGGACGGGCGTCCGTTGACGGGGCCGTTCACGATCACCGTGCTGGGTGACCCGGCGACGATGCGTACGGCGCTCAACATTCCTGGTGGGGTGGTCGCGTCGGTGGCCGGTGACGGCGGTAACGTGATCGTTGAGGAGCGTGAGGTTGCCGAGGTCTCGGCGCTGCACGATCCCCGCCCGCTGGAACATGCCCGTCCGGTCTCCTGAAGGTCGGCGGGGCCGGCACCGGTTGGTCCGGTGTCGCGATGGATGAGGACGCTGCTGGTGATTCCTGAGGATCTGCGTTACACCGCCGAGCACGAGTGGGTGGCTGCCGCGGACGGTGGGGCCGTTCGGGTGGGCATCACCCATTTCGCGCAGGATGCTCTTGGCGACATCGTGTATGTGCAGTTGCCGGAGGCGGGTGCGGCGGTGGCGGCCGGTGAGTCGTTGGGTGAGATCGAGTCGACCAAGAGTGTGTCGGAGCTCTACGCCCCGGTGGCCGGGACGGTGTCGGCGCGCAACGAGGCGTTGGTCGACACGCCCGAGGTGATCAACAGTGATCCGTACGGCGCGGGTTGGTTGGTGGAGATCGCGGTGTCGGATCCGGCGGCGGTGGACGCGCTGTTGAGCGCGGACGCGTATCGCGAGTTGACGGAGAGCTGAGCTTTTGTGCTGTGCGGGCGGGGCGGTGTGTGCCGCGCGTCCGGTTGCCCTGTTTTTCGGCGCTGGCTAGGCTCGCCCAGTCGACCGAGAACCCATTAGTTGAGCGTCGCGGACAGCCTTTCGGGGCACGGAGAGCCAGCCGCCGGGTGGATGAGAGCCCGGCGGCCAGACCCGCCGTCTCCCGACGCCGACCGAAACAGATTCCGTGAGGTGGTCCCCATGACTCGCCCAGGCGACGAGTTCCCCCCGCTCGACGTCACGTCGACGCTCAATCTCGGTTCGCTCGAGGAAGCGCTGGAGGGGCCGGACACCGATGTGGTGCCGAGCCGGATGTCCGGTTCGCTGCCGCCGGGGATGGCACTTCTGGTGGTCCGGCGGGGGCCGAACGCGGGTGCCCGGTTCCTGTTGGATCATGACGTGACGACCAGTGGGCGGCATCCGGACAGTGACATCTTTCTCGACGATGTGACGGTGTCGCGTCGGCACGCGGAGTTCCACCGGGATGGTGGGACGTTCACGGTGCGGGACGTGGGCAGTTTGAACGGCACGTACGTGAACCGGGAGCGGGTCGAGGCGGCGACCTTGAGCAACGGTGACGAGGTGCAGATCGGTAAGTTCCGGGTGGTGTTCATCGCCGGTCCGCGCCCGGAGGGTGAGGCCGGCCGGGGGTGAACGAGCCTGCGGCCTCCAGGCCGTCCGGGGTGGGTGGCGCCCCGCCGTTGATGAGTATCGGCGAGGTGCTGGCCCAGTTGCGGGCGGATTTTCCGGACGTGACGATTTCGAAGTTGCGGTTTCTTGAGGCTGAGGGCCTGGTGGAGCCGCAGCGTACGGCGGCGGGTTACCGGAAGTACGACTGGGACGATGTGGCGCGGTTGCGGTTCGTGCTGACCGCGCAGCGGGATCAGTATCTGCCGTTGCGGGTGATCCGTGAGCAGTTGGCGCGCTGGGACACCGACGGTGAGGTGCCGGAGGGGTCGCGTCCGGCGTTGGTGGCGGTGGGGCCTGACGGTGCGGTGCCGGGTCGTGGTGCGGCGTCGGCGGTCGAGTCGGCGCAGGTCCGGTTGGATCGTGCCGAGTTGGTGGCACGTAGTGGGCTGGACGAGTCGACGTTGGGTGAGTTGGAGCGGCTCGGCCTGGTGGTGTCGGATCCGCCGGGGTGGTATGACGGCGATGCGTTGATCATCGCGCGGGCGGTGGCTGGTCTGGCCGCGTACGGGTTCCAGCCGCGGCATCTGCGGGGTTATCGGACGGCGGCCGATCGTGAGGTCGGTTTGTTCGCGCAGTTGGTGGCGCCGTTGGTGCGGCAGAGTGATCCGGCGGCGCGGGCGCGGGCGGCGGAGACGGCGCGGGAGTTGGTGGCGTTGTCGCAGCAGTTGCATGCGGCGTTGGTGCGGGTGGGTTTGCGCTCGACGTTGGGGCGGTGAGGTGCGTGTGCGTGCTGATCGGCCGGTTCGTGAGTGGCGTAGGCTTGCGGGGGTAACCCCTCTTCTGGCGCGGGCGTGGGTGCGTGCAGCGCATGAGACGGCCGTGTCGCGGTCCGTGTACCGTGCAGGGAAGGGCGCGGTGCGGCGTAGGTGACAACGACACGGAGGCGGCGGTGCGCGAGCTGAGCGTGGTCGGGGTTCGGGTTGAGTTGCCCAGCAACCAGCCGATCGTCCTGCTCAGGGAGGTCGAGGGGGACCGCTATCTGCCGATCTGGATCGGCGCGGTCGAGGCGACGGCGATCGCTTACGAGCAGCAGGGTGTCAAGCCGCCGCGCCCGTTGACCCATGATCTTCTGCGGGATGTGTTGTCGGCGTTGAAGGCGCCGTTGCGGGCGGTGGAGATCACCGAGTTGAAGGAGAACGTGTTCTTCGCTGATCTGTTGATCGGTGATGGGGTGCGGGTCTCGGCTCGGCCGAGTGATTCGATCGCGTTGGCGTTGCGGGTGGGTGCGCCGATTCGTTGTGCCGAGCAGGTCCTCAGCGAGGCGGGGATCGTGATTCCCGACGAGCAGGAGGACGAGGTGGAGAAGTTCCGGGAGTTCCTGGATCAGGTGCGCCCGGAGGATTTCGCCGGCTGAGAGGTTCGGCCCTGCCGGTGTCGGTGGGAAGGCCGTGTGGGCGGTGACTGTCGGTTATGGTGATGGTCATCGCTGTCGATGCGCGGCGTGTCGCGACGGTTTCTCCGTGGTAACTCCTGGCGGTCGCTATAGGGTTGCCGTGTCGAGGGGTGCGCGTTCCGGAAGTGGCGTGGCACCGCACTGACGGGGAGGTTGTCCGGATGTACGAGCCGCGGGATTCCGATCAGGGTGCGGTGTCGGGTGAGCCGGGTGGGATGCCCGGGTCGGCAACTGACGGTGACGGTGCGGTGGGGTACCGGGGTGTGACGGCGTGCCACGCGGTGGGGATCAGTTACCGCCAGCTGGATTACTGGGCGCGTACGGCTCTGGTGGTGCCGAGTGTGCGGGACGCCTCGGGTTCGGGCACCCAGCGGTTGTACTCGTTTCGCGACCTGGTGGTGTTGAAGGTGGTGAAGCGGCTGCTGGACGCCGGGGTGTCGCTACAGAACATCCGCAAGGCGATCGAGGCGTTGCGGTCGCGTGGCGTGGCGGATCTGGCCGGCATCACGTTGATCTCTGATGGGACGACGGTGTACGAGTGTCGTTCGCCGGAGGAGGTGGTCGACCTGTTGCAGGGCGGCCAGGGGGTGTTCGGCATCGCGATCGGTGGCGCGTTCAAGGAGATCCAGGGTTCGTTGTCGCATCTGCCGGCGGAGCCGGCGGCGGTGTCGGTGGAGCCGGGTCCGGCTGAGGTTGCCGAGGGCGGCGCGGTGGGCGACGAGTTGGCCGCGCGGCGGGCCCGGCGGCGGGCGGGTTGAGTCGGTCCACTGTGGTGTCCCGCGGTCGCGCTGCCGCTGGTGACGTTGTCCCGTCGGTCCGGGGTGTGCACTCTCGGTGAGGGCGTTGGTGTCCCGGGGTGACGATCCTGGGTGGGTTTTGTGACTCTTCGTGTCTGGTTGTTGTCGGGAATCCGATGGGTCGGCGGTAACGGGGCGGGCGGGGCACGCTATCGTCCGACACGGTCTGTCGGCCGTCGCTGCCGTGGGGTGGTGGAGACGTCGGCGGGTTGTCGTCGCGTGCGCTGACGCCGCGCGTCCCCTCACGACGGAAGGAAACAACCGTGACGGTTACCGAAGAGACCGCTCCGGTCTCGCACTACGAGCGCATCGGCGGGGCGGCGGCGGTGAAGGCCGCTGTCGAGCTGTTCTACGACCGGGTGCTCGCCGATCCGGAGCTTGCCGGCTACTTCGCCGAGGTGGACATGGCGGGGCAGCGGCGGCACCTGGCGTTGATGCTGGCGGTGGTGCTCGGTGGTCCGAACGAGTACACCGGCCGGGACCTGGCGTCGGCGCATCAGCCGTTGAACATCCCGGTGGCGCACTACGTCAAGGTGGGTGAGCATCTGACGGCGACGTTGACGCAGCTGGGTGTGCCGGGTGACATCATCGCCGACGTGCAGGCGGTGCTGGCGCAGGTGCAGGACCAGGTGGTGGCCGGCGGGGACCAGGCGGGCGCCTGAGCGTGGACGTGCCCCGGCTCAAGCAGAGCTGGTCGCTGGTCGCCGCGCACGGCGACCAGGTGCCGCTCTACTTCTATTCGACGCTGTTCCTGGCGTATCCGGAGACCCGGCAGATGTTCCCGACCAACATGGCGGGGCAGCGGGATCGGCTGGTGACCGCGCTCGGGCACATCGTGTCCCAGGTGGACCAGGTGGACCGGTTGGTGGGTTTCCTGCAGGATCTGGGCGTCGACCACCGTAAGTTCGCGGTGCGGGCGGAGCATTACCCGGCGGTGGGTGAGGCGTTGCTGGCGACGCTGCGGCATTTCCTCGCCGACCAGTGGACCGACGAGTTGGCGCAGGACTGGACGGCGGCGTACGGGCTGGTGGCGCAGGTGATGACCGAGGCGGCGCAGGCCGCTGAGGCGACGAGTCCACCGTGGTGGGCCGCGGAGGTGGTGGGGCACGAGCGGCGGGCGTTCGACGTGGCGGTGCTGACGTTGCGTCCGCAGTATCTGTTGCCGTTCACCGCGGGTCAGTCGATCGGGGTGTCGCATCCGGCGGTGCGGTCGTGGCGGTACTACTCGCCGGCGAACGCGCCACGCGCGGACGGCACCGTCGAGTTGCATGTTCGGGCCGCGCCGGGTGGCGCGGTGTCGTCGCGGCTGGTGTACGGATGTGCCGTGGGTGACCAGGTGCATCTGGCCGCTCCGGTGGGTGATGGGTTGACGTTGCGGGCGGCCGGTTCGGCGGATCTGCTGCTGTTGGCCGGTGGTACCGGTTGGGCGCCGTTGAAGGCGTTGGTGGAGCAGGTGGCCGCGGAGGGTTCCCGGCGTCGGGTCGACGTGTACGTGGGGGCGCGTTCGCGCAGTGAGTTCTACGACGGTGACGCGTTGGACAAGTTGACCGCCTCGTATCCGTGGTTGTCGGTGACGCAGGTGGTCGGGTTGGACCTGAACCGGCCGGGGGAGTTCGTGTATCCGGTGGACCGGGCGCTGGCCGACGGTGACTGGCGGTCCCGGCATGTGTACGTGTGTGGTTCCGACGAGATGGTGTCGCACACGGTGGCGATTCTGACCCGGTCCGGCTTCCACGCCGGGCAGGTGCATCACGAGGGCCTGGGTAGGCAGTGGTACGGCCCCTCGTGGCGGACGGCGGTGGGAGGCCCCGCTGTCTCTGACGATTCCGGAGGTGCCCGGTGAGTGAGCCTCGTGGCCGCGAGTGGCGGGCCGGTGCGGTGAGTGGCGTCCCGGTCGGCAGGTACGACGGTGGGCAGGTCACCACTGGTGCGCAGGTGCGGATGACCGCCGACCGGGTGCGCCGGTGGGAGTTCGGGTCGTCGTCGTTCGGGCGGCGCGGGTACGACCAGAACGACGTGGACCGGTTCCGGGTGCAGGTGGCCGATGAGTTGGATCTGCTGTCGACGCAGGTGGCGAACCTGCGGGCGGAGAACGAGCGGCTCAACGACCATGTGGAGTTGCATCGTCACGGGGTGATTCCGAGTTCGGAGCCGGCGTCGAAGGTGCCGGCGGCCAAGGAGGTGAATCTGCTCTCGGCGGCGCAGCGGGAGGCCGAGCAGATCATCGCGCAGGCGCACGACTACGCGCGGCGGGTCGCCGAGTATGCCCGTACCCAGTACGAGAGCTATGTGCGGGCGGCGGTGGAGGAGGCCCGTCAGGAGGCGGAGCGGGCGGTGCAGGACTACCACGTGGCGGCGGGACCGACGTTCGACGACGGGGTGGCCGCGCGGGAGGCACTGCGGATCTACGGCGAGATGATGATCTCGCACATGCAGGCGGCGGCGCGGCATCTGGACGACGGCAGTGAGCAGTTGTCCCGGACCATGGAGCGCATCGGCGCGCAGCCGGCGGCCGCCGGTGCGGCGACGGCCCGGTCGTTGCCTCGGCATCAGCAGCGCTGACGCGAGCCCCGTCCGGCGGTGCCCGGCTCGCCGTGGGTGCCACCGGCGGTGGCGGTTTCACCGCCGGTGGCGTTCGTCGCTGACGGTGGTGCTGGGGCACGATGGGTGGGTGCAGGAGCTGATCGAGCCGTTGGCGGGTCTGGTGGCCGCCGGTGGGGTGGTGGTGCTCAGCGGCGCCGGGTTGTCCACCGAGTCGGGCATTCCCGACTATCGGGGGCCCAGTGGGGTCGCGCGCCGGCACACGCCGATGACGTACCAGACGTTCCTGGCCGACGCGGTGGCGCGTCGGCGGTACTGGGCGCGCAGTCACCTGGGGTGGCGGGTGATCGCCGGGGCCGAGCCCAACGACGGGCACCGGGCGGTGGCCCGCCTGCAGCGGGGTGGGCTGGTGACGGGGATCATCACGCAGAACGTCGACGGGTTGCACTCGGCGGCCGGTAGCCGTGACGTGACGGAGTTGCACGGGCGGCTCGACGAGGTGGTCTGTCTGGGGTGCCGGCGTCGTACGTCGCGGGCGGAGGTCGACGGGCGACTGCGGGCGGCCAATCCCGCGTTCGGCGCCCACGCCGTCGAGGTCAACCCGGACGGTGACGTGGATCTCGCTGACGCTCAGGTGGCGGCGTTCCGCACGGTCGACTGTTCGGCCTGCGGTGGGCTGCTCAAGCCGGACGTGGTGTTCTTCGGTGAGACGGTGCCGGCGACGCGGGTGCAGTCGTGTTTCGCCCTGGTGGAGCAGGCTCGGCTGCTGCTGGTGCTGGGGTCGTCGTTGACGGTGATGTCGGGGCGCCGGTTCGTGATCCGGGCGGCGAAGCGGAACGTGCCGGTGGTGATCGTGAACCAGGGGCCGACCCGTGGCGACGGGTACGCGTGCCTGCGGGTTCCGGCACCGTTGGGGCGGGTGTTGCCGGCGGTGGCCGACCGGCTGCTCGGCGCCGCACCGTCGACGGTGCCGGCGGTGCCGAGTCCGGTCGGCGGGTGAGCGGGGGCAGGTCAGGGGGTTCGGTGCGGGCCGTCGGGCACGCTGGTAGCGTTGATCGCGCCGGTAGCACCGACGTGGGAGAGACCGCCTGGCGATCACCGGGGCGGCGCCGAAGGGGCAAATCCTCCCCGGAACCTCTCAGGCAGAAGGACCACGTCGGGTCAGGCACTGTGGAGCGCCCGCGGGTGTGACAGAGGGGGAGGGCCGACCTGTCGACCCCCCGCCCGTGCAGGAGCGCCCATGACCGCCGAGCAGTTCGCCGACCGTCACATCGGTCCCGGTCCCGACGACGAGCGCCGCATGTTGGACACCGTCGGGTACGCCTCGATCGACGAGTTGATGGACGCGGCGATTCCCGAGGTGATCCGCTGGCACGGCCGGCTGGACCTGCCGCCGCCGGCCAGCGAACCGGACGCCCTGGCGGAGTTGCGGGCCCTGGCGGCCCGTAACACGGTCGCCGTGTCCATGATCGGGTTGGGGTATCACGGCACCCACACCCCGGCGGTGATCCGCCGTAACGTGTTGGAGAATCCGGCCTGGTACACGGCGTACACGCCGTATCAGCCGGAAATCAGCCAGGGTCGGCTGGAGGCGCTGCTGAACTTCCAGACCATGGTGTCGGATCTGACGGGCCTGGCGACGGCCAACGCGTCGATGCTCGACGAGGGCACCGCGGCGGCGGAGGCGATGACCCTGGCGCGGCGGGCGTCGAAGGCCGGCAGCCGGGTGTACGTGGTCGACGCCGATGCCCTGCCGCAGACCATCGCGGTGCTCGCCGGTCGGGCGGAGCCGCTCGGCATCGAGGTGCGGGTGCTGGACCTGGACGTCGAGCCGTTGCCGGCGGAGTTCTTCGGTCTGCACCTGCAGTACCCGGGGGCGTCCGGGGCAGTGCGCGACCACGCCCCGCTGGTGCAGGCCGCGCACGCGGCCGGTGCGCTGGTGACGGTCGCGGCGGATTTGTTGGCGTTGACGCTGCTGCGGCCGCCGGGGGAGATCGGCGCGGACATCGCCGCGGGCACCACCCAGCGGTTCGGGGTGCCGATGGGCTTCGGTGGGCCACACGCCGGCTACCTGGCGGTGCGGGCCGGGCTGGAGCGGATGTTGCCGGGCCGGCTGGTCGGGGTGTCCCGGGACGCGGCCGGCGCAGCGGCGTACCGGTTGGCGTTGCAGACCCGTGAGCAGCACATTCGGCGGGAGAAGGCGACGAGCAACATCTGCACCGCGCAGGTGCTGCTGGCGGTGATGGCCGGCATGTACGCCGTCTACCACGGTCCGGACGGGCTGCGGGAGATCGCGGCCCGTACCCACCGGATGGCGGCCCGGCTGGCCGCCGGGCTGCGTGCCGGTGGCGTCGAGGTCACCGACGTCGCGTTCTTCGACACGGTGACCGCGCGGGTGCCGGGTCGGGCCGCGCAGGTGGTCGCCGAGGCGCGGCGGCGTGGGGTGAACCTGCGGCTGGTCGACGCCGACCGGGTCGGTGTCTCCTGCGACGAGACCACGACGGTCGAGCAGGTGGCGGTGGTGTGGGCGGCGTTCGGTGTCGACGGCGTCGACGGACAGGTGCCCGAGGCGGTGCCGGCGGCGTTGGCCCGCACCAGTGACTTCCTCACCCATCCGGTGTTCCGCACCCACCGGTCGGAGACGTCGATGCTGCGGTACCTGCGGCGGCTGGCCGATTTCGACTACGCCCTGGACCGGGGCATGATCCCGTTGGGGTCGTGCACGATGAAGCTGAACGCCACCACCGAGATGGAGCCGGTGAGCTGGGCCGAGTTCGCGAACATCCACCCGTTGGCGCCGGCGGAGCAGACCGCCGGCTACCGGGAACTGGTCGGCCAGTTGGAGGAGTGGCTGGCGGAGGTGACCGGCTACGACGCGGTCAGTGTGCAGCCCAACGCCGGTTCGCAGGGTGAACTGGCGGGGCTGCTGGCGATCCGGGCGTGGCATCGCAGCCGGGGTGAGCGGCACCGCGACGTGTGTCTGATCCCGTCGTCGGCGCACGGCACCAACGCGGCCAGCGCGGTGATGGCGGGGATGCGGGTGGTCGTGGTCGGCTGCGACGCCGACGGCAACGTCGACCTGGTGGACCTGGACGCGAAGATCGACGCGCATCGGGACACCCTCGCGGCGATCATGGTGACGTATCCGTCGACGCACGGGGTGTACGAGACGGGTATCGCGCAGTTGTGCGCGAAGGTGCACGACGCCGGCGGGCAGGTGTACGTCGACGGGGCGAACCTCAACGCGCTTGTCGGGTTCGCCCGGCCCGGCCGGTTCGGGGCGGACGTGTCGCACCTGAACCTGCACAAGACGTTCTGCATTCCGCACGGCGGCGGTGGGCCGGGGGTGGGTCCGGTGGCGGTGCGGGCGCATCTGGCGCCGTTCCTGCCGGGTGATCCGGCCGGCGCCCCGGTGGACGGGCGGCCGGCGATCGCGGCGGCCCGCTACGGGTCGGCGGGGATCCTGCCGATCCCGTGGGCGTACCTGCGGATGATGGGTGCCGACGGCCTGGCGCGGGCGACCGGGGTGGCGGTGCTGGCGGCCAACTACGTGGCGGCGCGGCTGCGGGAGCATTTCCCGGTGCTGTACGCGGGCAACAAGGGCCTGGTCGCGCACGAGTGCATCCTGGATCTGCGGCCGGTGACGAAGGCGACCGGGGTGAGCGTCGACGATGTGGCCAAGCGGCTCATCGACTACGGGTTCCACGCGCCGACGATGTCGTTCCCGGTGGCGGGGACGTTGATGGTGGAGCCGACCGAGAGCGAGGACCTGGCCGAGCTGGACCGGTTCTGCGACGCGATGATCGCGATCCGGGCGGAGATCGACAAGGTGGGTTCGGGTGAGTGGCCGGCCGGGGACAACCCCCTCGCGAACGCGCCGCACACGGCGGCGATGGTCGGCGGCGACGACTGGCCGCACCCGTACCCCAGGTCGGTGGGTGCGTGGCCGGCCGGGGTGGACCGGGAGGGGAAGTACTGGCCGCCGGTGCGTCGGGTCGACGGCGGGTACGGCGACCGGAACCTGGTCTGCTCGTGCCCGTCACCGCAGGCCTACGAGAGTTGACCGGTCCGGTGCCGCGCCGACCTGGTCGTGGCGGTCCCTGACCGGGGGACTAGCCTGGGTCGGCGCGGGAAAGACGTCGTGACGGACCGTTACGGCGCCTCAGGCGGCGAGGGCGTGTCGGGCGGGGCCTCGGTGCGGTGCGATGCTGCTGCCGTCGGGCAGCAGCTCGCCGGTGTCCTCGAAGACGATGACTCCGTTGCAGAGCAGGCTCCAGCCCTGTTCACGGAAGCAGGCGATGACCCTGGCGGCTTCCCGGTCGGTGGCTTCGGCGGAGGGACAGGTGGGTTGGTGCTGGCACATCGGGTTCTCCGGACTGTGGGGGCACTGTGTCATGGTTCACATGACCAGTGACGCACAGTACCAAGCGGAAGCGCGCCGCATCGACCGGATGTCCGCGTGGTGCGCGGGAAATCCGCTGAACGGATGAGCATGAACCGCCCAGACGTCGTGGAAGCGCTCCCACGGATGGCTGTCGATCCGCCCGCGGTTCCCGCGTCCTGCCGCGGCCGGCTCGTCGAACGGGCCCGCTGGCAGTGGCGCCCCGCCGACGGCGGCGACCCGGCCGCGTACGCCGAACAGTTCCTCGCCGAGCACGGCCTGCACCTGCACAACCTGGCCCGCCCGGCACGCCACCACCACCGGCACGGCGTCTGCGGGGCCGCCCTCTACGTGTCCGCCGCCGCCGCAGCCCTGCTGACCGGCGGCGCACCCGCGCACCCAACCCCGCCGACCTGCCCGAGGTGGCCGTCGTCGTCTACGGCCACACCGAGGCGGCCCTGACGCGGCCCGACCCGCCGACGTCATGGTGGCGCGGCGCCTGGACCGAGAGTTGGAGCCCACGCCAGCACGCCGAGGCGGTCACCGCGATCCGCGAGGCCATCGGCCGAGGCGAGGTCTACCAGGTCAACCTCGTCGGACACGCCAGCGCCCCCACACCGGCGACCCGATCCCCGCCCTGGCCCGCCTCGGCCGGCTGCCCGGAGCCCGCTACGGCGGCGTCCTCACCGGCCCCGGCTGGGCCATCGGCTGCGCCAGCCCGGAAACCCTCGTCGAGGTCCACGGCGGCACCCTCACCACCCGACCCATCAAAGGCACCCGACCGGCCACCACCGCCGGCCGCGTCGACCTGCTCACCTCCGCCAAGGAACGCGCCGAACACATCATGATCGTCGACCTGGAACGCAACGACCTGGCCCGCGTCGCCCGCACCGGCAGCGTCCGCGTCGACGAACTGTTCGCCGTACGCCGCTGGTGCGACCTGTGGCAGGCCGAATCCACCGTCCGCGCCGAGGTCGCCGACGGACTCGGCCTGGCCGACCTGCTACGCGCCGTCTGCCCCGGCGGCTCGGTCACCGGCGCCCCGAAACTCGCCGCCCTCGACCACATCGCCGCCCTCGAACCCGTCGGCCGCGGCGCCGCCACTGGGCGCCCTCGGCTGGATCGGCCCCGACCACATCGACCTCGGCCTGACCATCCGCACCGCCGCCGTCGACGCCACCGCCGTACACGTCTGGGCCGGCGGCGGCATCACCTGGGACAGCGACCCCGCCGCCGAGGTCGCCGAAGCCGCCGCCAAGACCGCCCCGGTACGCGCCGCCCTCCGACGCCCACCTGACGCCACCGCCGGATAACCTTGCCGACATGACGATGCGGGACATCCGAATCATCGGCGACCCGGTGCTGCGCACCCCCAGCGAACCGGTCACCAGCTTCGACACCGAACTACGTGCGCTGGTCACCGACCTGATGGACACCCTGCTCGGCGCACCCGGCCGCGCCGGCGTCGCCGCACCCCAGATCGGCGTCAACGTTCAGGTCTTCGTCTACGACGCCGACGGCCACCGCGGCCACATGGTCAACCCGACGCTGGAGCTGTCCGACGAACTCCACGACGACGACGAGGGCTGCCTGTCCATCCCCGGGCTGTACTTCCCGACCCCCCGCGCGCTGCACGCCACCGCCCACGGCTACGACCAGCACGGCGAACCCCTCACCATCGCCGGCAGCGGCTTCCTCGCCCGAGCCCTGCAACACGAGACCGACCACCTCGCCGGCCGCCTCTACGTCGACACCCTGCGCGGTGAAACCCGCCGCCGCGCCCTACGCGAGATCCGCGCCGGCCGCTTCGACTCCTCCCGCCGCGGCTGAACCAGCCATCCGCGACTCGTTACGCGCCACGAGCGTGAACTCGCCGTAGTCGGCCACCCGGGTGAACCCCAACCGCTCGTACAACCGCACCGCCACCGGATTGCCCGCCGCCACGTTCAACGTCACATGGTCTACCTCGGCGGCCAACAGCCCACACAGGCGAGCCACCACCGCCCCCGCCAACCCCCGGCCCCGCCAGCCGGGCCGGGTCGTCACGTTACCCACCGCCGCCACCCGGTGCGCCGCGGAGACGACATGCACCCCTGCCACCGCCACCAGCAGCCCACCGTCACGAATGCCCACGTACCGGCCGGTGTCCACCATCCGCGGATCGAACCAGTTACCCGGGTAGGCCGCCGCGTACAACTCGTGCAACCGGGGCAGGTCCGCCCGACCCAGCACCTCACCGGCCGGCGTGACCGCCGCCAACCGCCCCCGGTCTGTCAACGCCATCTTCAGATGCGGCCCCGCCGCGGTGACCCGGAACGCGCCACCCAACACCGACTCCAGGCCGGGGGACAGGTGCGCGTACAACCGCGCCGGCAGCACCGGCGCCACCTCACCCAGCAACGCCGCCACCGCACCGACCTGCGCCGGCCGCGCGAACGCCAGCAGCGTCGGCGGCACCGCACCGTGATACAGCAGCACCACCGACTCGCCACGCCGAAACCACGACGTGTACGGCCAGAAGAAGTCGTCCAGATCACCCAACTGATAGGCGTGCAACACCGGATCCCGGCTCAGCAGACCCGCCAACACGGCCCGGTCGTGTTCCGCACGCACCACCACCCGCCGATGATCACACGCACCGCGCCGGCACCCTCACCCGGCCACCCACTGGTCGTAACCCAACCTCGCCACCAACGCCAGCACCACCACCAGCAGCACCACCCGCACGAACCCGGAACCACGCCGCAACGCCATCCGCGCGCCCACCGACGCCCCCGCGATGTTGCACACCGCCATCGCCGCACCCATCAGCCACCACACATGCCCGGTCACCGCGAACACCGCCAGGGCACCGGCGTTCGTACCCGCGTTGACCACCTTCGCCATCGCCGAACCGTGCACGAAATCCGCACCCACCAGCGCGGTGAACGCCAGCACCAGAAACGTGCCCGTACCCGGACCGATCAACCCGTCATAGGCGGCGATGCCCACCCCGGCCACCAGCACCGCCACCACCACCCGCACCCGGGTCCGCCGCTGCGGCACCGCCAGCACCCCCAGCGAGGGACGCAGGACCACGAACAGCGCCACCGACACCAGCACCACGAGCACCACCGGCCGGTACGCCGACGGCGGCACCGCCCCGGCCAACGCCGCACCCAGGCCCGCGCACACCACCGCCAACGCCGCCGCCGGCCCCGCCACCACCCAGTCGATCTTCGTACGGCGGGCGTACGTCACCGCCGCCGTCGACGTGCCGGCGATCGCCGCCAACTTGTTCGTCCCCAACGCCGTCGCCGGTGGCAGCCCCGGAGCCGCCACCAGCAACGCCGGCAACAGCAGCAGCCCACCACCACCCACCACGGCGTCCACCCAGCCCGCCAGGGCGGCGGCGGTCAGCAGCGTCACCACGGTCGCCGGGTCCACCTCCACGAGCCGCCATTCTTCCCACTGCCGGCCACCCCACACCGCCGGCTGTGGCCAGCCTCACCGGCCCCGACGACGCCGTACCCAGATCCCCACCCCACCAATCGCCACAAACACCAGCATCGAACAGCACAACGCCCGCAGCATCGGGCAACTCTCCCACGCCGTCGCTAAGGTGACAGCGTGCGCCTGGCCACGTTCAACCTGCTGCACGGACGGTCCCTCGCCGACGGCCTGGTCGACCCGGCCCGGCTGACCGCCGCCGTCGCCGCCCTCGACGCCGACGTCCTGGCCCTGCAGGAGGTCGACCGCGACCAGTCCCGCAGCGGCCACCTCGACCTCACCGCCATCGCCGCCCAGGCCATCGGCGCACCCGAGCACCGCTTCGCCGCCGCCGTCGTCGGCACCCCCGGCGAGGCGTTCCGCCCCCTCACCCACGACGACGACGGCCACGGCGAACCCTGCTACGGCGTCGGCCTGATCTCCCGCCACCCGGTCACCAGCTGGCGGGTCACCCGACTGCACCCCGCCCCGGTACGCTCCCCGGTCTACGTGCCCGGCCCGGGCGGCGGCCTCATCCTGCTCCGCGACGAACCCCGCGTCGTGCTCGCCGCCGTGCTGGACACCCCACACGGCCCGCTCACCGTCGCCGCCACCCACCTGTCCTTCGTCGCCGGCTGGAACGTCCGCCAACTCCGCCAGGTCATCCGCGCCCTGCGCGCCCTGCCCGCCCCCCGCATCCTGCTCGGCGACCTGAACCTGCCCGCCTGGGCCACCCGCGCCGTCTCCGGCTGGCACCTGCTGGCCCGCCGACCCACCTACCCGGCCGCACAACCCCGCGTCCAGCTCGACCACATCCTCGCCGACCGGCACGGCTTCGACCAGCTACCCCCGGTCGCGGCCGTCCGCACCCCGCTGTCGACCATCTCCGACCACCGCCCCTTGGTCGTCGACCTCGGCACCCACCCCTGACCGCCGCCGCGCAGCACGCCTCGCGCGTCGGACACAGCAACATCAGGGTTGTTGCGGTGTCCGTGCCATCGGAGGCGGCAACATCAGGGTTGTTGCTGCCTCCTGAACTCGGGGTGCGGCAGGCGGAACAGTGCACGACCGTCGCACTGCGGATGCGCCGCCAGGTCAGCCGCCGAACGGGCCGCCCGCAGCGCGTTGCGGAACAGCATCGCCACCGTCACCGGACCCACCCCACCGACCCTCGGCGTGATCGCTCCTGCCACCCGCGCACACGACTCGTCCACATCCGGCAGCAACCGGCGCCCCGCGTACCGCACCCCAGCACCGACCACCACCGCACCCGGACGCACATGCTCCGGCCGCACGATGCCCGGCACTCCGGCCGCCGCCACCAGGATCTCCGCCCGACGCGTATACCGAGGCCAGTCCGCCACCCCGGTGTGCACCACCGTCACCGCCGCATTCGCCGTCGACCGCTTCTGCGCCAGCAGCATCGCCAACGGCCGCCCCAACGTCGCCCCACGACCCAGGATCACCACCTCACGGCCGGCCACCGGCACCCCGTGGTGGGCCAACAACGCCTCGATCGCCGCCGGCGTGCACGGCAGCGGCCCCGGCAACCCCAACGCCAGCCGCCCCATGTTCACCGGATGCATCCCGTCCACGTCCGAATCCGGGTCGAGGGTCTGCAACGCCCGGTCGTAATCCAGACCGCCGGGTACGGGGTACTGCACCAACACCCCGTGCACCCCCGGATCGGAGTTGAACTCCGCCAGCACCGCGTGCACGTCGGCCTGCGACGCCGTCGCCGCCAACCGCACGTGCGGCGACGCGAAGCCCAGCTCCGCCGCCTGCCGCTGCTTAATCCGGATGTAGCCGGCACTGGCCTCGTCGTCACCCACGAGCACCGTTGCCAACGCCGGGGTCATCCCCGCCGTCCGCAGCTCCGACACGCCTTCGGCCACCTGAACCAAGATCGCCTGTGCCACCGGCGCGCCCGGCAGCAGCCGTGCGTTCGTCATCGTCGTCGACATAGCTCACCTCGCCCGTGGCGGGCCCAGGCGGACGACCCCCACGACGAGCTTCCCGATGGTCTATCCCATCCCTGATGCCGCCAGTCGCGTCCCCGCCACCCTGCCATACCACCGGCCACGTCATCACCCCGACACGGCCACCGGACAGCACCGGCGCCAGATCAGTCAGGAGGCGAGAACAGCCCCGCCAACGCCCGGTACGTACGGTTGGCCCGTACGGCCTCCCGCTGCTGGCCCGACGTCACCTCGATGTACGTCTGCGACGACGCCAACGACGCGTGCCCCAGCAAACGCATGATCTCGGCAGCCCCGGCACCGTCCTCGGCCAACCGGGTGGCGAACGTGTGCCGCAGCGCGTGCAACCGCGCTCCACGCGGCACCCGGTCACCGATCCCGGCCCGCCGGTAACAGGACTCCACCAGGTACTGAAGACCACCCCGGCGCAGCGGCTCGCCCTGCCGGTCCACCAGCAGCGGCGACACCTGGCGCACCGTACGGGAGCCGAAGCGGCGGGCACGGCTGTCGAGGTAGTTCGCCAGCACCGCGTCCAGATCCGGCTCGACCGGCAGCACCCGGGGACGCCCACCCTTGCCGGTCACCTCGATGCGTCGCTCACCGGGGCGACCACCGAGCGAACCGACCCGCAACGCCAGCAACTCCGACAGCCGCAGCCCCGCGCACAGGGCCAGCGCCAGCACCGCCACGTCCCGCTCCGGCCACGGATCCCGCTGCCGGCCCTCGGCCCGCGCCGCCGAGGCGAGCAGGTGTTCGGGTGTGCCCTCACCGCGCAGCGGTTTCGGCGTCGGCAGGGGAGTACGGGGACGCCCCACGGCCGGCATCGGATTGCCGGGCACCACCTGCTCGGCGACCAGGAAGCAGAAGAAACCGTTCCAGGTGGACCAGGCCCGACCGACGGAACTGGCCGCCCGGCCGGCGGCGAACCGGGCGAACGCGGCCCGCATCAGCCTGGGGGAGAGCGCGTCGACCGGCAGGTCGGCCAGGGGGAGGGGAGGGGTGGACAGCTCTGCGGCGAGCGCGGCCACAGCGGTCAGATCCCGCCGGTAGGCGGCCTGGGTGTGGGGGGAGGGCTTGCGGGTGGCCCGGGCGGTCAGGAACTCCTCGATCAGTGCCACCACCGATCCGTCCGGTTTGTCATGCATAAGGGATATTATGCATGATATTCGCATTCCGTGCGCCTCCGAGGGGAGGGGAGCGTTTCTGTCGGTGGGCGGGTCTACGGTGCGCGCACCGACCCCACTGGCAACGGAGGCGCACCATGACGACCCTGCCCGAGCGGCCCAACACGGCCCTGCTCGTCATCGACGTGCAGAACGGGGTGGTGGCGGGCAGCCACAACCGCGACGGCGTCATCGCCAACATCAACACTCTGCTGGGCAGGGCCCGCGCCGAGGGTGTGCCGGTCGTCTGGGTGCAGCATTCCGACGAGAGCCTTCCACAGGGCAGCGATGCCTGGCAGTACGTGCCCGAGTTGGTCCGCGAGGACACCGAGCCGCTGGTGCACAAGCGCTACGGCGACTCGTTCGAGGACACCGAGCTGGAGACGGTGCTCGCCGAGCGTGGCGTGGGCCGGCTGATCGTCACGGGCGCGCAGACCGACGCCTGCATCCGGTCGACCCTGCACGGCGCGCTCGTCCGGGGGTACGACACGACGCTCGTGGGTGACGCGCACACCACCGAGGACCTGACCGCCTACGGCGCGCCGCCGCCGGAGCAGGTCGTCGCCCACACCAACCTCTACTGGGGCTTCCAGAAGGCACCCGGTCGTCAGGGCGGCACCGTCGAGACCGCGGAGGTCAGCTTCGGCTCGACCGACTGACCGTCCGCGCCTCGCGGGGTCCAGCCGGCAGGGGCGTAGGGTACTTCACTCAACTTTACATAATGTGCATTATCGAATGTCGCTTCAGGAGTCAGTGGGCAGTGGCTCGCGACGTCACCCAAGAGCGCCTGTTGCCGACACTGCCCCGAGGACGAGTGCTGCCCGCTCGGGTGCCGTTGTTGGGCGCTGGATGGTTCGGTCGCTTACCGCGGGCGGTGAGCGACCGGTGGGTCGATGCGCAGCCGGGCGTGGCGGTGGGTGTCGTGCCAGCCGTCGGCGTGGTGGCCTTCGCGGCGGGCGGTCCCCTCGGCCGGGTAGCCGGCACGTCGGGCGACGACGCAGGAAGCGGGGTTGGCCGTCGAGTGGTTGAGTTCGAGACGGTGCAGTCCGGTGTCGAACGACCAGGTGGTGAGGGCGGTGAGGGCGCGCACTGCGACTCGCCGGCCGCGAGCGTACGGCAGGACCCAGTACGAAACCTCGGCGATGCCGTCGGCGAGGTCGAGCCGGCGCAGGCTGATCTGGCCGAGGACGCCGGTGCTGTCGGTGACGGCCCAGCCGGCTCCGCTCTCGGCCTGCCAACGTTGTGGCCAGGAGACGAGCCAGGCGTGGGCCTCCTCGTCGGTCATGGTGCGGCAGTGCCAGCGTTGGATGGCGGGGTCGGCGTAGCCGGCGAGGACGGCAGGTCGGTCGCCGGGTTGCCAGGGACGCAGACGCAGTCCGTCGCCGTCGATGGTGGGTTGCCGGTGGCAGTGCAGGCTGCCGGGCGGCAGGGCCGGTGGCACGAGCGCAGGCACTGTCAGAGGCCGCCGCCGACGCGGAGGATGGTGCCGGTGGTGTAGGAGGCGTCGGGGCTGAGCAGCCAGGCGATGGCGGCGGCGACCTCGTCGGGTTCGCCGGGGCGGCCGAGTGGGATGCGGCTGGCGGCGCGCTCGGGTCGGTCGGGTTGGCCGGACAGCGCGTGGATTTCGGTGCGGATGATGCCGGGGGCGACGGCGTTGACGCGGATGCCCCGGGGGGCGAGCTCCTTGGCCAGGCCGATGGTGAGGGTGTCGGTGGCGGCTTTGACGGCGGCGTAGTGGACGTACTCCCCTGGGCTGCCGAGGGTGGCGGCGACGGAGGAGAGGTTGACGATGGCGGCGCCGTCGCCCATGCGGCGGGCGGCCTGTTGGGCGCAGAGGACGTAGCCGATGAGGTTGACGTCGACGACGCGGCGCAGGTCGTCGGGGTCGAGGTCGGTGAAGGGCCCGATCGGGCTGGTGATGCCGGCGTTGTTGACCAGGCCGGTGAGGGTGCCGAGGTCGGCTGCGGCGTCGAACAGGGCGGTGACCTGGTCGGGGTCGCGGGTGTCGGCGGGTACGGCGATGGCGCGTACGCCGGTGGCGCGCAGGTCGGCCACGACGGTGTCGGCGGCGGTGTGGTTTCGGCGGTAGCCGAGGGCGATGTGGTGGCCGGTGTGGGCGAGGCGGCGGGCGGTGGCGGCGCCGATGCCGCGGCTGCCGCCGGTGATGATGGTGACGTTGGTCAATGGACCTCTCCCCTGCCCCGAGCCGGTGTCGGGGACGTTACCGGCGTGGTCACGGTGGCGGGTAGCGCGGTGTGGTGGAGCGCACGGCCGGTGGTGGGTGATGGCATACGCTCGCGGCGACCGTGTCGGTGGGGAGGGCCTGTGGCGGGTGTGGCTGTCGGTGATCTGGTCGACGATTTCGAATTGCCGGACGAGACGGGTCGGCCGCGGCGGTTGACGGAGTTCTTGGCGGCGGGGCCGGTGGTGTTGTTCTTCTATCCGGCGGCGATGACGCGGGGGTGCACGGCGGAGAGTTGTCACTTCCGGGATCTGGCGACGGAGTTCGCGGCGGTGGGTGCGCAGCGGGTGGGCATCAGTCGGGATTCGGTGCGGCGTCAGGCGGAGTTCTCGCGGCTGCACGGGTTCGACTATCCGTTGTTGTCGGATGCGGACGGTGTGGTGGCGGATCGGTTCGGGGTGCGGCGGCGGCTGCCGTTGGGTTCGTTGAGTACGCGGCGGATGACGTTCGTGATCGGGGTCGATCGGCGGGTCGTCGAGGTGGTGCACAGCGAGTTGGGCATGCACGAGCATGCCGATCGGGCGTTGCGGGCGTTGGGGGGCTGATCTTCGTGTTGTCGCTGGCGGCTGGTATCAAGGCAGGCGGCTGAACACGTGTACGAGGAATGAGGTTGGGCGATGGGTGCCGCTGGTCAGGGTTTGTCCGAGGACGAGGTACGCGGCATCCGGGAGGCGTTGGCCGCGGGCCGTAAGCCGAAGGTGGTGTTCACGGCGGCGGCGGGTCAGGTCGCCGGTCAGCTGGGTCAGGTGGTGGAGTTGACCGATCCGGCGGAGTCCGACGAGTTCGTGGTGGTGCGGTTCGGGCGCGACGAGTTGCCCTTCTCCCCCGCCGATGTGGCGGTGGCGCCGCGGGGTGCGGGTCGGCGGCCGGCGGAGCCGAAGGTGGAGTCGGCGCCGGTCGAGCCGGCGGCGGTGGCGCCGGAGTTCGTGTTGGACCGGGCACCGCAGCAGCGCCGTGAGGAGCAGCCGGGTCGTGAGGAGCAGTCGGGTCGGGAGGAGCCGAGGGTGGACGAGACGGTGGGGTCGAAGGTGGAGGCGAAGCCGGCTCGGCGGGCGGTGAAGGCGACGAAGCCGAAGGGGCCGGCGGGTCTGACGGTCACGTTGGCCTATGCCGAGGGCGAGTGGACGGTCGCGGCGCAGCAGGGTGGGAAGGTGTTGGCCAAGCCGTACGTGCTCAAGCCGGCGGAGGCGCTGCGGATGGTGGCGTTGGTGGACGTGCCGGGGGTGCACGAGGCGGTGGAGCAGATCCTGGCGGCGGAGCGGTCGGAGGCGGAGCGGCAGGCGGAGAAGTTGCGGGCGGAGTTGGCGGAGATCGAGGCCCGGTTGGCGGAGTTGCGCGAGGCGGGCTGAGGTTTCGATCCGACCGGTGGCCCGGTCCGGCATCCCCTGCCGGGCCGGGCCACCGGCGTCTGTCAGAAGTAGTCGATGAGGTGGGCGGTGGGTCCGGCGGCGAGCAGGTCCAGGGCGCTCGGGTCGGGTGTGGTGTGGTGCAGCAGTCCGGTTTCGGCGAGGGTGCGGGCGGTGGCGGTGCCGGTGTAGAGGCGGGCGAAGCCGCGTACGGTCAGGTGCAGGTCGGCGTCGTCGGTGGTGTGGTGCAGGTCGGCGTGGCCGTCGGCGACGGTGAGTCGCCAGGTGCCGGTGTTCCAGTCGGCGAGGTCGTCGGTGAGGGTGAAGGTGACCTGGCCGTGGGTGTGGGTGGGCCAGCCGCGGGTCTGTACGGCGCGGACGACGTCGACGGGTCGGTGCATCCAGGCGTCGCGTTCGTGTTCGCGGGCGCGTTCCAGGGGCAGGTGGGTGCTGATGGTGTCGCCGGGTAGCGGGGCCAGGCGCAGGGTCGGGGTGACGCTGTGCCAGCTGGCGAGGACGCCGACGAGGGCGCGGGCGGCGTCGGCGGTGGTGGCGAGGATGTCTTCGACGGTGAGGACGGCGTCGGGGCCGTAGCCGCGGCCACGGTCCCAGCCGGCGTACCCGAGCAGGTGTCCGTCGTGTTCGACGAGGGTGAGCCCGTCGTAGGGCAGCTCGTCGGTGGCGGTGAACCGGGGGTGGGTGCGGGTGAGCAGGCCGTTGCGGTGGTGGGCGACGCGGCGGTGGAGCTCGGCGGTGGCGGGCAGGTCGGCGGTGGTGCCGGCGCGGACGGTCAGCCGTGGGTCGGGGCGGTGCCGGGGCAGGGTGGCGGTGGGCAGGTCGAGGGTGCGGAGCTGTCCGGTGATCTCCCAGCCGCAGGCGCGGTAGGGGGCGGCGGTGGTGGGGAACAGCGTGCTGACGGCGGCGCCGCGGTCGCGGGCGTTGCGGAGCAGGGTTTTCAGCAGGGCTCGGCCTACTCCGGTGCCGCGTGCCTCGGGGGTGACGGCGACGCCGGCGACGTCGGCGGCGGGTACGGCGTGTCCGGTCCACCACTGGTCGTCGTGCAGGTCGACGGCTTTGCCGATGAGGGTGCCGGTGGGGTCGAAGGCGCCGTAGAGGGTGCGGCCGGTGGGGTTCGGTGGTGGGGGTGGTTGCGGGTCGGAGCCGAAGGCGAGCCGGCCGAGCTGCCAGGCGTCGTTCAGGTCGTCGGGGGTGAGTTCACGCACGTCGGGCACGGGCCGACGATAGCGGTCGTGGTGGTGCGGTCGACCGCATTTTCCGGTGGGTTCAGGTGGTGGTGACGGGCTCGTGGCGGACCGGGAAGTTGACCGAGTTGGCGATGAAGCAGGTGTGGTGGGCGTCGTCGTGCAGGGCGGTGGCGATGTCGGTGGTGGTGGGGTCGGCGACGGTGACCCGGGGTCGCAGGGTGACCTCGGTGAAGTGGCCGTTGCCGGTGTTGTCGGTGGTCATGGTGCCGGTGGCGTGGTCGACGTAGTCGGTGACGACGATGCCGTTGTCGGCGCACAGGTGCAGGTAGGCGAGCATGTGGCACTGGGACAGGGCGGCCAGGAGGAGTTGTTCGGGGTTCCAGCGGGTCCGGTTGCCGTGGAAGGTGGGGTCGGAGCTGCCGGGAATGGGTGGGCGGCCGTCGGTGGTGATGTCGTGGTCGCGTCGGTAGTCGCGGTAGCCGCTGGTGCCGGTGCCGAGGTTGCCGGTCCAGGTGACGGTGGTGGCGTAGTGGTGGGTGCGGGGCATGCTCAGCCTTTCGGTTCGTTGTGGTGGGTGAGCAGGAGGTCGAGTAGGCGGACGAGTTCGCGGCGGTCGGTGGGGTCCAGTGGTGCGAGCAGGGTGTCCTGGGCGGTGTCGAGGGCGTGTTGCAGGGTGGTGAGTTCGCGTCGGCCGGCGGGTGTGATGTGGACGATGTTGCGGCGCCGGTCGGTGGGGTCGGGTTGGCGGCGTACGAGGTGGCGGTCGGCGAGGTCGTTGAGGGTGGCGACGATGTCGCTGCGGTCGATGCCGCTGTGCCGGCCGAGGTCGGCCTGGCTGGCGGGGCCGGTTTCGGCGAGGGTCGCCAGCAGTCGGTAGTGGTAGCCGCGGGCGTGGTGGGCGCCGAGTGCGGTGGTGACGAGGCGCGCGGCGTGGGTGGCGGTCTGGGTGAGCAGCCAGCTGGGGGTGGTGCGTAGTCGGCCGGGGGTGGGGGCGCTGGGGTGCTCCATGGGGGTGACTGTACGCGATTTCGTTGGCGGCACCCACGACCCGTGTTATGTTGGCCATGCCAATGTTGGCGTTGCCAATGAATAGGGGTTGACATGTCCACCACCCTCAACGGGCAGATTCTCGGCCGGACCCACTACGCCGCCCGGGCGGTGCTGGAGCGGGAGTTGGGCCGCCTCGGCTTGACCTTCGCGCAGGCGTTGCTGCTCAACGCGCTGGCCGCCGCCGATGCTCCGCTCCCCCGCGTCGAGGCCGCCCGCCGGCTGGTCGACGCGCTGAAGGTGTCGACCGCGACGGCGCACGCCACGCTGGCCGAGCTGATCGCGGCGACGCTTGTGGCACCGCTGCCCACCGACGCCTCCCGGGTCGCGATGACCCCGACCGGACGGCACACGCAGCAGCTGGTCGCCGCAGCTTCCGCCGAGATCGGCGCCCGGCTGTGGGCCGATCTTTCCGCCGACGACCTGGCGGCGGCGGTCCGGGTGCTGGAGGTGGTGCGCCGCCGCGCCGAGCAGACCCTGGCGGCGGCGTGACGGACGGGCGGGCCCGGGCTTTCCGGATTCCCGCCCGCCGCCCGATCAGTGCTGCGGGATGTGGGTCACGCCGATGCGCTTGCGGAACACCCAGTACGTCCAGCCCTGGTAGGCCAGCACGATCGGGGTGAAGAACACCGCCACCCAGGTCATGATCGTCAGGGTGTACGGGGTGGAGGCGGCGTTGGTGGCGGTGAGCGTGCCGGCGGGATCGAGCGTGGAAGGCAGCACGTTCGGGAACAGGGCGGCGAACAGGGTGGCCACGGCCAGCCCGATCGCCGTGGCGGTGCCGGTGAAGGCCCAGCCCTCGCGGCGTACCAGAGCCGCGGCGAGACCGCCGAGCAGGGCGAGCGCGGCGGCGACGGCGAGCACGACGGCGGCCGTGCTGGAGCGGATGGTCAGGGTCCAGCTCAGGAAGGCCACCGCGAGGACCGCGGCGGCGATGCCCAGGCGCACGGCGAGCGCGGCGGCCCGGCCGCGGATGTCGCCGACGGTCTTGAGGGCGACGAAGACGGCGCCGTGGGTGGCGAACAGCGCCGCGGTGGTCGCGCCGCCGAGCAGGGCGTACGGGTTGAGCAGGTTGAGCAGGCCGCCGACGTACTCGTGGTCGGCGTCCAGCGGTACGCCGCGCAGGATGTTGGCGAACGCCACGCCCCACAGAATCGCCGGAACGAGCGAGCCGAAGAAGATGGCCTTGTCCCAGCGGCGTTTCCAGGAGGCCTCGGGGCGCTTGTGGCGGTACTCGAAGGCCACGCCGCGGGCGATCAGGGCCAGCAGGATGAGCAGCAGCGGCAGGTAGAAGCCGGAGAAGAGGGTGGCGTACCACTCGGGGAAGGCGGCGAACATGGCGCCTCCGGCGGTGATCAGCCAGACCTCGTTGCCGTCCCAGACCGGCCCGATCGTGTTGATCATGACGCGGCGTTCCTTGTCGTCGCGGCCGAGCACGGGCAGCAGCATGCCGACGCCGAAGTCGAAGCCTTCGAGGATGAAGTAGCCGGTGAACAGCACGGCGACGAGGAGAAACCAGATGGTGGTCAGTTCCACGATGGGGCTCCGGGCTCAGTAGGCGAAGGCGAGCGGACGCTCGGCGTCGTCGGTGTCGTCGGGTTCGGGGGCCGGGGTGACCTCGGGTACGCCGGCCTTGGCGTAGCGGATCAGCAGTTTCACCTCGATGACGGCGAGGACGGCGTAGATGAGGGTGAAGGCGGTGAAGGAGGTGAGCACCTCGGTCAGGGAGACGCTGCGGGACACGCCGTCACGGGTGAGCATCTCGCCGAAGACGATCCAGGGTTGGCGGCCCATCTCGGTGAAGATCCAGCCGAAGGAGTTGGCCAGCAGCGGCAGGATCGGCATGGCCAGGCCGGCGCGCAGCAGCCACTTGCTGTTCGGGACGGTGCGGCCCTTTCGTTGGGTCCAGAGCACCAGCAGGGCGATGGCGGCGGCGGCGAGCCCGAAGCCGATCATGAGTCGGAAGCTCCAGTAGGTGACCGGGATGATCGGGGTGTAGCTGCCGGCGCCGTACTGGGCGCTGTAGAGGGCCTGGAGGTCGTTGATGCCCTGCACGGTGCCGTTGGGGTCGCCGGTGCCGAGGTAGGACAGCAGGTACGGGATCTTGAGGGCGAACAGTTCCCGGCTGCCGTCGAGGCTGCCGATGGTCAGGACGGAGAACGAGGCGGGGCTCTCGGTGGTGTAGAGGCCCTCGGCGGCGGCCATCTTCATCGGCTGCACCTGCGTCATGATCTTGCCTTGGATGTCGCCGGTGATGACGACGAGGGTGGCGCTGGCCAGGGTGACCCAGGCGCCGAAGCGGGCGGCGAAGCGGTAGGCGGGGGTGTCGGCGCTGTCGCGGTTGCGGATCAGGTGCCACAGGGCGACGGCCACCAGCAGCGATCCGGCGACCAGGAAGGCGCCGGCGATGGTGTGCGGGAAGGTGATCAGGGCGACCTTGTTGGTCAGCACGGCGACGAAGTCGGTCAGCTCGGCCCGTCCGGTGTCCGGGTTGTAGCGGTAGCCGACCGGGTTCTGCATGAACGAGTTCGCGGCGAGGATGAAGTACGCAGACAGGTTGGTGCCGATGGCGGCGGCCCAGATGCTGGCCAGGTGCAGGCGTTTGGGCAGCCGGTCCCAGCCGAAGATCCACAAGCCGATGAAGGTGGATTCGAGGAAGAACGCGACGAGGGCCTCGATGGCCAGGGGGGCGCCGAAGATGTCGCCGACGAAGCGGGAGTAGTCGCTCCAGTTCATGCCGAACTGGAACTCCTGCACGATGCCGGTGACGACGCCCATGGCGAAGTTGATCAGAAAGAGTTTGCCGTAGAACTTGGTGAGCTTGAGGTACTTCTCGTCTCCGGTGCGGTGCCAGAGGGTCTGCAGGATGGCGACCAGGACGGACAGGCCGATGGTCAGCGGTACGAAGAGAAAGTGGTAGACGGTGGTGACACCGAACTGCCAGCGGGCGACGTCCAACGCGTCCACCTGCGACCCCCAGCCAGTCATACTACAAGACGTAGTAAATACTACTGCGCGTCGTACACGGATCGGCAGGGGCGGGTGGCCCGAACCGGACCGGGACCAATGACCCTGCTCACTCCTGCCGTAGGACCCGCCCTGGGCGCCGCGTCGTCGGTTCCCCGTGCGATCATGTCCCGCTGATGGAAGCAGCCCACTCCCCCTGGCGTCCGCCGCTGATCTGGCGCGTCGCGTTGCTGCTGGCGCGCCTCGTCGTCGGGATGCTGGCCCGGCTGCGGGTCACCGGCGACATACCGGCCCGGCTGCGCGGCGGACCGCTGATCCTGGCCGCCAACCACATCAGCCCGTTCGACCCGATCGTGCTCGCCGCGGCCTGCCGGGCCCGCCGGGTGGCACCCAGGATCATGGCCACCGGCGGGCTGTTCCGGGCCCCGCTGATCGGCGTCGCGATGCGCCGCGCCGGGCACATCCGCGTCGACCGGGGCACCAGCGGCGTACACCGGGCCTTGGACGACGCCGCCGCCGCGGTGGCCGCCGGCGCGCCGATCCTGGTCTACCCGGAGGGACGCATCGGCCTGGACCCGGGCATGTGGCCCGAACGCGGCAAGACCGGCGCCGCCCGTCTCGCCCTGGCCTGCGGTGCGCCCGTCGTGCCGGTCGCCCAGTGGGGATCCCACGAGGTGCTGCCCTACCAGACCCCCAAGGGTCTGCTCGGCGGCATCGTCCGCGCGCTGGTCCGTCGCCCGACGGTCCGGGTGCACTTCGGCGACCCGGTGGAGCTGACCGACCTGACCCTTGGCACGCCGGGCGCGGCCCGACGGGCCACCGACCGGATCATCGACGCGATCACCGACACCCTCGCCCCGCTGCGGCCGGACGAACCCGACCGGCCCCGCCACGTCGACCCCGGCCGTCCGGTCGACCTCGGCGCGTACACCGGCGTCGTCCCACCGCCGGCTGAGCGCTCGCCGCAAACCCCGGGCGCGCGCCGGGCGGCGTGGGTTTCCCGGGCTCAGGTCGCCTGCTGCACCGCCCGCAACACCTCCGTCACGGCCGAGGCCACCGGTGCCACCGGCGCGGCCAGCGCCGCCAGGCGCTGCAACAGCGCCGTGACCCGGGCCGGCTCCGGAACCGGCCGCGCCAGCTGGACCCGCAGTTCCGCGGCAACCGCCCGAGCCGGCTCCGGCAACTCGTCACGATGCCGGTCGAGGGTCTGCACCAGTTGCGTGATCAGGGCCGGCAGGTCCACCCCCGGTGCGGTGGCCCACAGTCCCCCACCGACGGCGTGTGCTCCCGGTCCCACTGCCTGGTTGCCGACCTGGCTCACCCCACCCGACTGCTGGACACCGAAGTTGATCGAGTTGTCGGACGTGGTCATGACGGCCTCCCGGTGCCGGCTCGACGGCTCGTGCCCTGCGGCGACGGCTGCTCTGTGGTGCTCTGCTGTTCCGCTCGCGCCCCGGCACCGACCGCCTGGTTACCGACGACGCTGAGGCCGCCGGTCTGGATCACACCCTGGTTGAGGATCATCGTCTGCCGGGTGCGGAACTCGGCGGTGTCCACACCCCTGTCCTCCAGGAAGTCGACGATGGCGGCCAGCACGTGCCGCTCGACCACCTTGAGATGTTTCGCGGCGTCGAGCACCTGGAAGTAGTTGTGGTAGGTGATGCCGGTGGCCAGCTCCCGTACGCCGGCTCGGGCGCCGTAGTCGTAGCCGAGGTCCTCACGGGCCATCCGGCGCGACCGCGCCTGCCGGATCTGGTGACGCACCACCCGGACGCCGTCGCGTACCAGGCGCACCGGCGCGCCGAGGGCGGTACGTACCAACTGCTCGGCGGCGCCGGTGAACAACTGGACGAACTGGCGCACCGGGAGCCACTCGGTCAACCGGTCCACGTCGTGGTACTCGATGCGCGGCGGTTCCAGCAAGGTCCGGGCGCACTCCAGGTAGAGCACCCGACCATCGGTGGAGAAGTGCAGGAACGTGCAGGCCACCACCTCACCGCCCCAGGACGGAACCAGGGCGCACAGGAAGTGCCGGGCGGCGCCCTGCGGCCGGCTGGCCACCGCCCGCAGCCGCTCGTCGGACCAGCGCTGCCGGGGCATCCGGCCGCGGTCGGGCAGCAGCTGCGGATCGTCGCTCAGCAGACCGCCGTGCACGAAGACCCGGTCCTCCAGCACCAGCCCGGCGAGCCGTTCCGGATTCAGCTCCGGATCGCCGGCCGGGTCGAGCCGGATCGCCGCCAGCCGGCGCCGTACATGGTCGATCAGGTCCACCACGGCGAACCGTACGTCGGCGTCGGCGCCCGACGATCCGGACAGCTGCGGCTCGGCCCGGTGGATCGGCAGGGCGAACGACCAGCCGGCCACCGGGGCGCCATGCCCGACGAACGGGGTGTACCCGCTGTAGATCGTCACGTTGCCGTGCTGCGCCGTGTCGACAGCCGCCAGGCGTGCGGCGTAGCGCTGCGGCACCGGGCTGGTGCCGGAGGCCGCAGGTTGGAAGTGCCCGCGCCGTAGCCGCTCCACCAGCAGTTGCCGAGTGCCGAACAGGTGCAGCACGAGGATGAGGTACGCGACCAGGCCGGCCACCAGCGCCAGCCACGGCAGGCCCACCGTCCAGCTGAGCGTGCTCTCCCCCTCGCCGGTGTCGATCCCGACGAACTGCACCAGCAGCCACACCGACACCACTGTGGCCGCCACGAGGGCCAGCACCGAGACGAGTGGACCGAGCGGGCCCTGCCGGTTGGTCCGGGTGAGCGACATGACGATCGCCAGCACCGCCGCTACCAGCAGCGTCCACAGCGGCGCCAGCAGCAGGGCCATACCTCCGGCGATGATCAGGCCGGCGTCGCGACGGATACGCCGCTGGCGTGCCTCAAGGCAGTGCCGCAGCACGGTGGTCAGGTCGAAGCCGACCGAGGGCGCCACCGCCCGCAGCTCGTCGTCGAAGACCTCGGACAGGGCCGAGTCGGCGAACGTGTCGTCGGTGTGCGCCGCCACGCACAGGTAGCGGGTCGCCTCGCTGGTGGCGTCCGCCGGGCCCTCCGTCGAGGCCTCGGGGGTGCCCTGCCGGATCACCATGTCAGTCGCCTCCCAGACCGGGAACGGCCGGTCGAGACCGGTGCCGCCGTGCCGGCACCGCCGCCAGCAGCAGGCCGACGACGAAGCCGCACAGCAGGGCCCGTACCAGTTCGTTGAGCAGTTCCGCACGAATCTCCGACCCGACGTAGACGCCGCTGTCGACGGCCAGGTGCGCCAGGGCACCGCCAACCGTGGCGAGCGCCGCCGCCAGGACCGTCGCACCGAGCGTGCCGAGGAACCGGTACGCCCCAGGCGGCGTGCCCCCGGCGGCCAGCCTGCGCAGCATCACCAGCACGATCACGACGAACAGCGCCACCTGGGCAGTGCGGGCGAGGTGGTAGCTGGACAGTGTGTCCGGGCCGCCCCACCGCAGCCACGACAGCCCCAGCAGCAGCGCGTCGACCACGGTCGTGACGATGCCGGCCGGGCCGTCGACGCGGGGCAGGTTGACCCTCAGCTCCCGCAGCAGCTCGTCTCCCCAGGGGCTGCCGGCGACCAGCGTGGTGACCAGCAGCGCCCCGAACCCGGTCGGGAGGCCGCGGGTCGCCGGGCGGCGCGGCGGCGCGACGCGTCCGGGCAGCGGATGCACCGGGCGGATAGTCAGCGCCGCCGGCGTCGAGGGCGGGTCGTCGCGTCGCGGTACGGGGTTCGTCCACGCCATCACCCGGGCATCGTCACCGGTGCCGACCAAGCGGGGAAGGTTACTGTCCGGCATCCGGCAGTCACCAACGGGTACCGGTTGGGGCGTGGACGACGAGACGCACCCGGCGTGCCGCCGGCCCGCCACCGCGCGGTCACCCGGGCCAGGCATACTGCGCCGCGTGCCCACGACCGCGCACCCCTACCTCGACGCGCCCGCGCCGCTGGCCTTCGCCCACCGCGGCGGCGCCGCCGACGGCGACGAGAACACCGTGGCGGCCTTCGCCCGGGCGGTCGAACTCGGCTACCGGTACGTCGAGACCGACGTGCACGGCACCGCCGACGGGGTGGCCGTGGTGTTCCACGACGACACCCTGGAACGGGTCACCGGGCAGCGTGGCCGGGTGAGCGCGATGCGCTGGGCGGACCTGGCGACGGTGCGGGTCGGCGGCTCCGCTGTGGTGCCCCGCCTCGACGAGGTGCTCGACGCGTGGCCGCAGGTGCGGTTCAACATCGACGTCAAGTCCGACGCCGGCGTGACCCCGACGGTGACCACCGTCGACCGGGCCGGCGCCATAGACCGAGTGCTGCTGGCCTCGTTCAGCGACGCCCGGCTGACCCGGCTGCGGGCGCTGACCGGCGGGCGGGTCGCCACCAGTCTCGGGGTACGCGGGGTGGCCCGGCTGCGGTGGGCCTCGTGGACCGGCCGGCCGCTGCGGTTGCCGCCGTCGGTGGTGGCCGCACAGGTGCCGGTGCGCTACGGCCGGGTGCCGGTGGTCGACCGCCGGTTCCTACGGACGGCTCACCGGCTCGGTCTGCAGGTGCACGTCTGGACGATCGACGAACCTGCCGAGATGCACGAGATACTTGATCTTGGGGTTGATGGCATCATGACCGACCACGTCGGCGTGCTGCGCGACGTCTACCGCAGCCGCGGCCACTGGGCCGCCTGAACACCTGGGCGGAGGACCCCCATGGCCGAGACGGTCACCCCGGCGGCGCAGGACGCGCCACCGCCCAGGAGCACCCGCCGCGAGCGCACCGGCTGGTACTTCTACGACTGGGCGAACTCGGCCTTCCAGACCACCGTCATCACGGTCTTCCTCGGGCCGTTCCTGACCAGCGTCGCCGAGGTCGCCGCCGGATGCGAACTCGGCGCCGACGAGTGCGTCGGGTACGTGTACCCGCTGGGGATCAAGGTGGCCGCCGGCTCCTACTACCCGTACCTGATCTCGCTGTCGGTGCTGCTGACGGTCTTCGTGCTGCCGGTGATCGGCGCCATCGCCGACCGGTCGCTGCACAAGAAGCGGCTGCTGGCGGCCACCGCGTTCACCGGTGCCGCGGCGACCATCGGGATGCTCTTCGTCACCGGGGACCGGTACCTGCTCGGCGGGGCGCTGTTCGTCATCGCCAACATCAGCTTCGGCGCGGCGATCGTGGTGTACAACTCGTTCCTGCCGCAACTGGGCGGTCCGGACGAGCGCGACGCCATCTCCAGCCGGGGTTGGGCGCTGGGCTACCTGGGTGGCGGCGTGCTGCTGGCGTTGAACCTGGTCGCCGTGCAGTCGTTCGGCAACGGCACCGCCGAGCGCACCCTGGACCTGGCCCGCTGGTCGATCGTCTCGGCCGGGCTGTGGTGGGCGGCGTTCACCCTGGTGCCGCTGCGCTGGCTGCGGGAGCATCCCACCGCCGCCGCGCTGGCCGCCGCCGGCCGCGGCAACGTGCTCACCGACGGGTTCCGGCAACTCGGCCGCACCCTGCGGGAGATCAAGGCGTACCCGCTGACGTTGTTCTTCCTGCTGGCGTTCCTGGTCTACAACGACGGCATCCAGACCGTCATCACCCTGGCCAGCCAGTACGGCACCGAGGAGCTGCGGCTGGGACAGAGCACCCTGATCGTGACGATCCTGCTGGTGCAGTTCCTGGCCTTCGGGGGCGCGTTGGGGCTGGGTGCCCTGGCCGGGCGGATCGGGGCCTGGAAGACAGTCCTGCTCAGCCTGGTGCTCTGGACCGGGGTGATCGTCGCGGCGTTCCGGCTGCCCGCCGAGGCGCCGCTGCCGTTCATGGTGCTCGGCGCGGCCATCGGTCTGGTCCTCGGTGGCAGCCAGGCGCTGAGCCGGTCGCTGTTCAGCCAGCTGATCCCCGCTGGCAAGGAGGGCGAGTACTACGGCTTCTACGAGATCAGCGACAAGGGCACCAGCTGGCTCGGCCCCCTCGCGTTCGGTCTGGTGTTCCAGCTCACCAACTCCTACCGCGTCGGCCTGGTCTCCCTGCTGATCTTCTTCGTGGTCGGGTTCCTGCTGCTGGCGGCGGTGCCGATCCGGCGGGCCATCATCGCCGCCGGCAACACCCCGCCGCGGGTGCTCTGATCCCGGCGGCGGTGCGATGATCGACACCCCGGTCGGGGCAACCGCGCGGGCCCGCCTCACCGCGCACTAGGCTGCCGGTCCGTGACGACCGACGACGCCGTACCGACCTGCCTGGCCCGCCCGACCCTGCCCGGTGCGGCCGACAACCCGGCCGGGTGTGTCGCCGCCCGTGGCGTCGACGGACGACCGGCGCACGCCGCCGCGCTGCGGTTCTTCTGGGGGCCGATGGACTGCGGCAAGTCCACGATGGCGTTGCAGATGAACTACAACCATGCCCGGCAGGGACGTCGAGGGCTGGTCACCACCCGCATCGACCGCTCACTCGGCCCGCAGGTGACCACCCGCATCGGGTTGGCCCACGAGGCCGTCGAGGTGACCGACGAGCTGGACCTGCGCACCCTGGTCCGGGACGCCTGGGCCGACGGGGTGCGGGTGGACTACCTGATCTGTGACGAGGCCAGCTTCTACGCCGTCGAGCACGTGGAGCAGATGGCCGACCTGGTCGACAGCTACGACGTCGACGTGTATGCCTTCGGCCTGGCCACCGACTTCCGCTCCAGCCTGTTCCCGGCGGCGCGGCGGCTGTTCGAACTGGCCGACTCGGTGGCCCGGATCCAGGTCGAGGTGCTCTGCTGGTGCGGACGCGAGGGGCTGCTCAACGCCCGCGTCGCCGACGGGCGGGTGGCCCGCGAGGGCGCACAGGTCGTCATCGGCGACACCGCCGACACCGCCGACGTGCGGTACCAGGTGCTCTGCCGCCGGCACCACCGCGCCGGTGACCTCGGTCCCGGCAGCGCCGCCACCGGAACCTGAGCCCGCGCCCCGCATAACGAAACGATGACCGCTGCGAACCTTTCCCCGACCCCGGCCCCTTCTGGTGCATGACGGGAGCACCAACCAGGGGCCGCACCGGCCCGCGAACCGGCGGGGGTACACCACAGATGAGGTTCGCGTTGCGGCGTGCCCGAGCCACCAGGGGTCTGCTGCTGGCCGCCGCCGGGGCGGCGCTGGTGGCCACCGTCGCGCTCACCGGTCTGGCCGCGTACAACCGCGACGTCGTCGACTCCGGCACCCGCAACGTGCTGGCGGCGGCCACCGCCGAGGAACGGTCGGTCCTGGTCCGCGCGTCCGCCGGACGTACCGATGCGGCGCTGCGCGACCTGGACGGCGCGTTGCGGCAGCGGGTCGAAGCCGACCTGGCCGGTCTGCCGGCCCGGGTCAGCGCCGCCGGGTACGCGGCTGGTCGGCAGTTGCGCGGTGACACCGGTGAGGCTGTCGCCGACCGCAGCGGAGTCACCTACGCGTCGGTGATGTTCCTCGACGATCTGCCCGCGCACGCCCGGTTGACCTCCGGCACGTGGCCGCGTACCGGGGCCGATCCGGTGCAGACCGCGATCGGCGAGGCCGCCGCGACGACGCTGCGGGTGGGGGTCGGCGACCGCATCCCGATCACCGACGGGCTCACCGGGCGGGTCACCGAGGTCGTCGTGACGGGCGTGTTCAGCCCCGTGGACCCGGACGCCGCGTACTGGCGGCTGGCGCCGGAGACGAGCACCGGTTCGCTGTCGCAGGCGGCCACCTACGGCCCGATGACGGTGTCCCGGGACGACTTCGCCACCCACTTCCTGGCCAACGCCTCCGCCGGCTGGCTTGTCGAACCCGACCTGACCGGGATCGGTCCGACCGCCCTGGACCGGCTCGCCGACGCCGCCGCCCGCATCACCACGAGCAGTTCGGCCGCCGCCGGCCTCGGTGACTCCGCGGTGGTCAGCGGTGACCTGGTGGACCTGGTGCAACGACTACGCCAGGCCACCCTCGTCGGCCGGTCCGCCCTGGTCACGCCGATGCTGCTGGTGGTGGTGCTCGGCGGGTACGCGCTGCTGCTCGTGGCGATCCTGCTCACCGAGCACCGCCGGGGTGAGACCGCGCTGCTGCGGGCCCGGGGCGCCGCCCGTTGGCAGGTGGCCGGGCTGACCGCAAGGGAGGCCACCCTGGTCGTGCTGCCGGCCGTGGTCCTCGCCCCACCGCTCGTCGTGGAGCTGCTCGGGCTGGCCGACCGGCTGCCCGGACTCGCCGCCGTCTCACTACGACCGGACCGGGCGGACCCGACGGTGTGGCTGGTGGCCGGGCTCGCGGCCGCCGGCTGCGCGGCCGCGATGATCGGCCCGAGCCTGCGCCGCGGCGACAGTTACGTCGCCGACCTGGCCAGCCGGTCCCGACCGAACCGGCGAGGCATGGTGCAGCGGGCCAGCCTGGACGTCCTGCTCGTCGGCCTGGCCCTGCTCAGCTGGTACCAGTTGAGCAGATACTCGTCCCCGCTGTCCCGCTCCCGGGGCGGTGAGCTGGGCGTCGATCCGCTGCTGGCGGCCGCGCCGACGCTCGGTGTGCTGGCCGGGGCGGTGCTCGCACTGCGGCTGCTGCCGCCGCTGGTGCGGCTGACGGAACGCTGGGTGGACCGCCGGCCGTGGACCGCCGTGATGCTCGGCACCTGGCAGGCCGGCCGGCGCCCGCACGCCGGGCCGGTGCTGCTGCTCGCCCTCGCCGTGGCGGTCGGCACCCTGGCCTGGTCCCTCGCCGGGACAGCGCAACGGTCCCTCGACGACCAGGCCGCCCACCGGGTCGGCGCCGACCTGCGGCTGACCGAGACCACCGGTGCCGCCCCGGACGGCCGCGCCGACCAACTCGCCGACCTGCCGGGTACCCGGGCGGTCCTGCCCGCCTGGCGGGAGCCGGTGCGGCTCGGCGCCGGCGCCGAACCGGCGACCATGATGGCGGTGGACGCCGGTGCCGCGGACGGGGTGTTGCGGTTGCGGTCCGACCTGGCCGGCGGATCCACCGGTCGGCTGCTCGGCGGCCTCGCGGAAGCGCGGGTGCCGGCACCGGCGACGGTGTTGCCGACCGGCACCCGACGACTGACCGGTCAGCTGCGTACCCGCGGCGTCGTCGACGTCGGCACGGGTGGGCCCATCCGCCATGAGGTCGTGCTCAGCGACGCCCGGGGCGAACACCGCCGGGTGGTCCTGGGCTCGACCGGCTGGGACGGTCAGCCGCTACGGTTCTCCGTCGAATTGCCAGCCGGCGACGGGCCGTGGCGGCTGGCCGGCTTCACCACCGAGACCCGCGGTGGCCCCCGGCTGAGCCTCGACTGGCGGTTGTCGGACCTGCGGGCCAGCCCGGACACCAGCACCGGCACCCCGGTCGATCTGGGCGCGGACGGACCGTGGCAGGTGGTCGACCGCGCGGGAACCGCCACCGCGTCCACCGGCTCCGGTGCCACCCTGTCCGGCCGCTACGCACGTGACATGCCGGTGAGCTGGAATGCCCCGGACACGCCGGTGCAGCTGGCCGTCACCCGGCCGGCCGGAACGAACCCGGTGCCGGTGGTCGCCACCGCGGCGGCGCTGGACGCGCTGCACGTCGACGTCGGGGCGCAGACCAGGCTGTTCCTGGGCGGCGCCGAGGTCGATGTCGTCATGGTCGACCGGGCCACGGCTCTGCCCGGTGACGTCGAGGACGCCGCGTTGCTTGTCGACCTGCCGTCGTTGCGGACCCGGCTGTTCCACGAACACGGCATCGTCCGCTCACCGCAGGAGTGGTGGGTGGCCGCCCAGCCCGGGGCGGCGGCGCAGGTGGCCGGGGCAGCCGCCGCGCTCGACGGTCTGACCGTGCTGGATCGCCGGGACGTCGCCGACCAGTTGGCTCGCGACCCGTTCGGCGTGGGCGCCCGCGGTGCCCTCTTCGTCGCCGCCCTCGCGGCGGTGCTGCTGGCCGCGGTGGGGGTGGCCGTGGACGTCAGTGCCACGGCGCGGCGCCGGGCCGGGGAACTGGCCGTGCTGCACACCCTCGGCGCGGGTCACCGCCTGGTGGCCCGGTCGCTGCTGGCCGAGCAGTCGTTCCTCGCCGGCATGGGTGTGCTGGTGGGGTTGGCCGTGGGCGTGGGTGTGGCGGCGACAATGGCCCCGCTCGTCATCCTCACCCCGTCGGCGGACCGCCCCGATCCGCCGCCGCTGCTGAGCGTCGACTGGGTGCCGGTGCTGGGTACCGGCATCGGACTGCTGGCCCTGGCCCTGGCGTTCAGCGCCGCGGTGTCGGTGAGCGTGCGGCGACGACTCACCGCCGCGCACCTACGTGCCGGGGAGGCCCAGTGAGCGCGAGGAGTGCAGCGCAGCGGAGCCCCGCAGTCGCGAACGAAAGGCCAGCACCGTGAGCGCGAGGAGTGAGCTTGCGAGCCCCGCAGTCGCGAACGAAAGGCCAGCACCGTGAGCGCGAGGCGGATCCGGGCGTACGGCGGTCAGGTGGGCCTTCTGGCGGTGCTGGGGTTGGTGGCGGCGCTGCTGCTGACCGCCGCGCCCCGGCTGACCGGGGAGTACGCCGACCGGGGTTGCGCGCGGACGTGGCCCGGCTGCCGCACCTGGTGCGGGACGTGTCCCTGGCCGGGCCGCGACCCGCGCCGGCCGCGGCCGGGCAGGCCGATCTGGATGCCGCTACGCGGCCGAGCTGCCGCAGCCGCTGCCGAGCCTGGTGCAGCGTCGGTGGTACGCGGCGTCGCTGGACGAGGAGCACCTGTTCGCCGTCGGCGACGAACCGCCGATGGACGGTGGTGCCCGCAAGATGTTCGGCCTGCGCGCCCAGACCGGCGTCGCGGAGGCGGCCGAGCTGACCGCCGGACGCTGGCGCACCCGCCCGGGCGGCCCGGCGGAGGTGGTGGTGTCGGGGGCGGTGGCCGAGACGCTGTCCCTGCGCGCCGGTCAGCGGCTGCGGTTCGCCGGACGCGACGGTCAGGCGGATGCGCGCATCGTCGGGGTGTTCGAGCCGCGCGACGCCGGTGACCCGGTCTGGGACGATCTGGGCTACGCGCTGGAGCCGGTGGTCCCGGTGCTGGACGGCGAGCCGTACGTCGTGGCGGGGGTGACCGACTGGGTCGGCGTGGACGTCGTCGCCGCCGGCAGTGGGGTCGCCGCGGTCAGCGGTTGGCGGTACCGCCTCGACGAGCGGCGGCTGAACGCGGCGACGCTGGAGTCGGTGACGGCGGCGGTGGCGGAGGCCCGCCGCATGTCGTGGAGTTCGGGCGCGACGGTGCAGACGTCGCTGGACGGCGCGCTGTCGCGGTTCGCGGGGCAGTTGCGCGCCGTGCAGGCCCTGCCGCGGTGGTGCAGGCGGGGCTGGTCGCCAGCCTCCTCGGCTGATCGTGCTGGCGGCGCGGTTGACGGTGCTGCGGCGACGTGACGAGTCTGCCCTGCTGCGGGCCCGGGGTGCCGCCCTGAGCGCCGTCGGGCTGCGGGCCCTGGCCGAGTCCGCGCCGGTGCAGCCGTTGGCGGTGCTCGTCGGTTGGCTCGTCGGCAGCCGGGTGCCGGGTCGCGACGATGGGTTCCCCTGGGCGGTGCTGGCGTTGGCGGTGCTCACCACCGCGGTGGTGCCGGTGTTGGCGATGCACTCGCAGCGGCGGGTCGGGGTCGTCAGGGGCGCCGATGTGGCGTTTCGTCGTCCGTCGGCGCGGCGGCTGACCGTCGAGGCGGTGTGCTGGTGCTGGCCACGCTCGGGGTGGTGCTGCTGCGCTGTCGTGGTCTCGACCCGGGTGCCGGTGTCGACGCGTACCTCAGTTCGGTGCCGGTGCTGGTGGCGGTCGCCGCCGCGCTGGTGGCGGTGCGGCTGGTGCCGTGGCCGCTGCGGGCGGCCGGCAGGTTGGCCGCGCGGGCCCGGGGCGCGGTGCTGTTCCTCGGTGTGGCCCGCGCCGGACGGGGTGCGCCGGTGGCGTTGGGTCCGCTGGCGGTGCTGATCGTCGCGGTCAGCACCGGGGTGTTCGGCGGGGTGGTCACCTCCACCGTCGCGGCGGCCCGGGACCGGGCGGCCACGTTGACGGTGCCGGCGGACGCCTGGCTGTCCGGGTACACCTTCTCCCCCGACGCGCAGGACGCATTGTCGAGGGTGTCCGGGGTGACGGCGGTGGCTCGGGTGTGGGTGGCCTCGAATCGGCGGCTGGTGCCGGAGGCGGGGTCGCCGTCGCGGCAGATCGGCACGGCCCGGGTGCTGGTGGTGGACGGCCCGGCGTTCGCGCAGGTGGTGGCGCGCAGCGGTGTCGAGGTGGACGTGCCGGCGGCCCTGCGGGCTGCCGCGCGGGGTGACGGGCCGGTGCCGGCGGTGGTGTCGTCGCAGGTGGCCACGCAGGTCGGTGACCAGGCTGCGGTGGACGTGCAGGGCAGGTTGTACGAGTTCCGGGTCGCCGAGGTGGTCGAGGCCTTCCCGGGTGTGGGGTTGGGCACCGAGCGGTTCGTGGTGCTGCCGTGGCAGGCGCTGCCGGAGTACGAGTACACGCCGATCATCCCGAACCGGTATCTGGTGGCCGGTGACGACATCGACGAGGCGGACCTGTTGGGGGTGGCCGACGACGCGCAGCGGCGGCGGCAGGCCGCGGTGCTCGGCGTGGAGGTGACGCGGACGCAGGTGCCGGCGTCGTTGCAGACGTGGCGGGGGTACCGCGAGGACCTTGACCGCACCGGCGCCAACGACGTGCTGACCCTGGCGTTCACCGCCGGCGTGGCCGGCGGCACCGCGCTGGCGGTGCTGGCCGTCGGGTTCGCGGTGGTCGCCGACGCTGCCGGGCGAGGCCGGATGCTGTCCCGGTTGCGCACCCTGGGCCTGTCCGCCGGCCGTGGCCGGCGGCTGCTGGTGTACGAGTTGGTGCCGCTGGTCCTGGTCGCGGCGCTGACCGGGGCGGCGGTGGGTGCGGCCCTGCCCCGGATCCTGGGGCCGACGCTCGGGCTGTCCGCGTTCGTGCCCGGCGTGCCGGTGCGCGATCACCTGGATCCGTTGGTGCTGGCCTCGGTGCTGGGTCTGGTGGTCCTGGGCCTGGTGACCGGGCTGGTGGTGGAGAACCTGATGAACCGGCGGATGCGCCTCGGTGAGGTGCTGCGGCTGGGAGAGGAGAACCCGTGACGATGGTGTCTGATGGTCCGGACCTGGCGACGCTGCAACGACGGGCGGCGGAGCGGGCCGCCGCGCGGGCCGGTGGCGCCGACCGGCTGCGTGGGCACATCGTCTGCGACGGGCTGGTACGCATCTTCACCAGCGAGGGGGTGGAGGTCGTCGCGTTGCAGGGCCTCGATCTGGTCGTGGACCGTGGTGAGCTGATCGCCATCGTGGGGGCGTCCGGTTCCGGCAAGTCGACGGTGCTGAACATCCTGTCCGGGTTGGACACACCGACCGCGGGCATCGCCCGGGTGGCCGGGTACGACCTGCTGACCATGTCGGCGGCCAAGCGGCTGCGCTACCGGCGGCACACCGTCGGGTTCGTGTGGCAGCAGACCGCACGCAACCTGCTGCCGTACCTGACCGCCCGGGAGAACGTGGAGTTGCCGATGCGGCTGGCGCGTCGGGGTGGGCGGACCGCGCGGCGGCGGGCGGTGGAGTTGCTGGAGATGGTCGGCGTCGGCTACTGCGCGGACCGTCGGCCGGGGCAGATGAGCGGCGGCGAGCAGCAGCGCTGTGCCGTCGCGGTGGCGGTGGCCAACGACCCGGAGGTGCTCTTCGCCGACGAGCCGACCGGTGAGCTGGACGAGGCGACGGCCGGGGAGGTCTTCTCCGCGCTGCGCACCATCAACGCCGAGCTGGGGGTGACCGTGGTGGTGGTGACCCATGACCCGCAGGTCGCCTCGCAGGTGCGCCGTACCGTGTCGATCCGCGACGGCCGCACCGCCTCGGAGGTGCACCGCACCGCGCGGGTCGGCGCCGACGGCGTCGAGGAGTTGGTGACCGAGGAGTACGCGGTGCTGGACCGGGCCGGGCGGATGCAGTTGCCGGCGGGTTTCGTCGACGCGTTGGCGTTGCGCGACCGGGTGCGGTTGACCCTGGAGCCGGACCACGTGCAGGTCCGTCCCGGTGACGGAAGGAGTGCGCGGTGAGCGAGCAGGAGCTGATCCGGGTCGAGGGGCTCAGCCGCGACTACGGCGGTGGTGACCGGGTCGTCCACGCGTTGCGGGAGGTGTCGTTTCGTGCCGGTCGCGGTGAGCTGGTCGCGGTGCGGGGCCGGTCCGGGGCGGGCAAGACCACGTTGCTGAACCTGATCGGTGGCCTGGACCGGCCCACCTCGGGGCGGGTGTGGGTGGCCGGGCAGGAGGTGACGGCGGCCAGCGAGAAGGAGCTGCTGCGGCTGCGTCGGGACACCATCGGGTTCGTGTTCCAGTCCTTCGGACTGGTGCCGATCCTGTCCGCGGCGGAGAACGTGGGGGTGCCGATGCGGCTGGCGAAGGTGCCGGCGGCGGATCGTGAGCAGCGCGTGTCGGTGCTGCTGGAACTGGTCGGGTTGGGTGGGCACGCCGCGCAGCGGCCGTACGAGATGTCCGGCGGGCAGCAGCAGCGCGTGGCGATCGCCCGGTCGTTGGCCAACGACCCAGCGCTGCTGATCGCCGACGAGCCGACCGGCCAGTTGGATTCGGAGACCGGCCGGGCGGTGATGGACCTGCTGCGGGCGGTGGTGCGTGCCCGGGGGATGACGGCCCTGGTCGCCACGCACGACCCGACGCTCGTGGAGTTGGCCGACCGGGTGTTGGTGCTGCGTGACGGCCGGCTCGTCGAGGCGGCCGAGCCGGTCCCGGCGTGACGGCGGTGGCCGGGTCAGTACGGGTCGCCGCAGACGCGCCAGCCACCGTCCTCCCGTACCACCGACAGGTTCCGTTGTTCGGTGCTGCCGCTGTCGCGGGTCAGCAGCACGGTGACCTTGCCGTGGGGTCGGCCGCCGCGGGTGGCCACGGACACGTCCACGATCTCGTAGTCGCGCACCACCGGCGGGGTGCGTACCCAGCTGGCGAAACCGAGTTCGCTCCACCGGGTACGCGCGTCGTCGCAGAGCCGCTCGTAGGCGCTGCCGGTGTCGCCCGTGGTGACTTCGCGCAGGAATCCCTCGGCGGTCTGGCGCACCGGGGCGGCGGCCTGGGTGACCAGTTGCAGGTTCCAGGCGCCCAGGCCGGCGACCCCGACACAGCACAGCGCCGTCCCGGCTGCGGCGACGACGAGGCCGACCCGCATCGGATGGCGTCGCCGGGCCGGTCTGCTCCACGGCTGCGCAGCGCCCACACCACTCGACGGTAGAGAATCGGCCGCCGCGGCGGGCGGAAAAGCAGACGTGGCCGGGCGGGGCGGCTACCGCGTCCCGCCCGGCCACGCCCGGGGTAGGTCGTCGATCAGGGCTTGATCTCCTTGCGGCCGTTGCCGGTCGCACTGATGGTGACCCGGCGGGGCTTGGCCCGCTCGGCCACCGGGATCCGCAGCGTCAACACGCCGTTGTCGTAGCCTGCTTCGAGCTTGTCGGTGTCGAGGGTGTCGCCGAGGAACAGCTGGCGGCTGAAGACGCCCATCGGGCGCTCGGCGGCGACGAGTTCGACGTTGTCGCCGGCGGGACGGCGCCGCTCGGCGCGCACGGTCAGCACGTTGCGCTGCACCGTGCAGTCGATGCTCTCCGGGTCGACTCCGGGCAGGTCGAAGGCGGCGTAGAAGAAGTCGCCGTCGCGGTAGGCGTCCATGTGCATGACGGCCGGGCGGCTGGTGCTGCCGAAGAACTGCTCGGCGAGCCGGTCGATCTCACGGAACGGGTCGGTGCGCATCAGCATCGTGTGCCTCCTCGGTTCTCCTGGCCGAAGGTCCCTAGTTGAGTCCATCCGACTCAACTTCCACTTCCTTATTTAACGCGCTCCGCGCCCGCCGTCAAGTCGTCCGGCGCGTGGTCAGTGACCGCGCTTCGGCAGCAGGGCGGCCAGGGCGGCCGGCACCGCCAGATGCATCAGACCAAGAGTGATCTTGGCACCGCCGGTGGCGTCGACCTGGAACAACGGCACGAACGACAGCAGCGTCACCACCGCCGCCAGACTGATCCAGATGGTGGTGGCCCGTCGCCCGGCGAACCGCTCCAGCATGGCCAGCGCCGCCCAGCCCAGCAGGGCCGACCCGAGGGAGACGACGACGACCGGAACGAGGTTGACCACCACCTCGGGTTGCCCCGGGCTGCGGACCGCGTAGTCGACACCGCCGAGCGCGCCGACGAGCCAGATCGCGACGCAGGCCGCGACGGCCGCCAGCACGCCGAGGGCCCGACGGCGGAGGGGGGTGGCGGTGCTGACGGGATGCGCGGCGGTGCTGCTCATGAACCACTCCTCGAAGCAGGGGGTATCTGAACAGCGACCGTATCAGATAGTCCCGCACGAGACTATCTGATACGGGACGGAATGGTGCGGACTCCCGATCGTGGGACCGTCAGCAGACTGAGCCGGCCACTCCGGACGTGCGGGCACCGGAGAGCCGCTCGTCCACCAGCCGCCGGATGGCCCGGAGGAACACCTCGCGATCGGCCTCTGGCAGTGTCGCGAGCACATCCGTTTCGAGGCGGGCGGCGATCTGCCGGGCCTGGTCGAGCACCCGCTCCCCCTGCGGCGTCACCTCGACCAGCCGGGCCCGGCGATCGCTCGGCGCGGGCACGCGTCGGGCCAGGCCGCTGGCCTCCAACTGGTCCAGGGTCACCACCATGGTGGTCTTGTCCACGCCGCACAACTCGCCGATCTGGCGCTGGGTCAGGTCACCGCCGCGGGCGCGTAGTAGCACCCCGTACGCCCTGGGCGAGATCCCCAATTCGGCCATGCCGGCGGCGTGCTCCGCGCGCAGCGCGTGACTGGCCCAGCTGAGCAGGAACATCAGGTCCGACGGGCGACCCGGCGACGGGGATTCCATACACCGAGGCTAACAAGATCCTCCGGAGCGGGATCATCACCGGCTCGGCAGCCGGCGAGCGGTATCCGACCTGGTGGCAGCCGCTGCTGCGAGCGTCGCACGGGTAGGGCGTCGGTGGGCCGACAACCGGGGACACCGGAGTGCGTCACCGCGGGTGACCAGCGGGCGCGCGGACGGCCACGACGGGCGCGGGGTGCGGGTTAAGGTGCTGCGATGGGTACCCACTCCGCCGCGGTCGAGGCGCTCAAGACCGACCCACGCACCGCCTCGCTGCGCCGATCGTTAGAGGTCTACTACGGCAACCCGGACCGGGACGCGGCGATGGACGCCTTCTACGCCCGCTTCGTCGGCCCCGGCGACCTGGTCTTCGACATCGGTTCGCATGTCGGGGACCACATCGGCAGCTTCCGTCGGCTCGGTGCCCGGGTCATCGCCGTCGAGCCGCAACCGCTGTGCCTGCGGGCGTTGCGGGCCATCTACGCCGACGACGACCAGGTCACGCCGATCGAGGCGGCCTGCGGTGCCCAGGCCGGTCGGATCGGTTTCCTGGTCAACTCGGCCAATCCCACCGTCTCCACCGCCTCCACCGACTTCGTCGCGGCCGCCGCCGGGGCCGGCGGTTGGGAGGGCCAGGTATGGGACGGCCAGATCGAGGTGCCGGTGACCACCGTCGACACGCTGATCGCCGAACACGGCACGCCCAACTTCGTCAAGATCGACGTGGAGGGTTTCGAGGACGCCGTGCTCGCCGGCCTGAGCCATCCCCTGCCCGCCCTGTCCTTCGAGTTCACCACGATCGGACGGGCGGTCGCGGTCCGCTGCCTGGACCGGCTCGCCGCCCTCGGCTTCGCCGGCTTCGACGTGGCCCTCGGCGACGACAAGTCGCTGACGCTGGGGCGTTGGGTCGATGCCGAGGAGATGGCCGCGCACCTGCTCGCGCTGCCCCACGAGGCCAACTCCGGCGACGTGTACTGCGTGCGCACGACGCGCGGTTGATTCCACCACTCAGCCGCGGCGGCGGGCCCGCGCCGCCCAGATGGCGTACGCCGGATCCCGGTCCAGGTTGTGCCGGTCCCGGTCGTAGCGCCGGGTGGTACGCGGATCGGCGTGGCCCATCGCGTCCTGCACGTCCTCCAGCGGCACCCCCTCGGAGCGCGCGGTGGTGGCGAAGGCGTGCCGCAGCGAGTGCGGCGACAGCCGGGCCCACGCGGCGATCCCGGCGACACGGGCGAGCCGCCGGACCAACCGGAACACCGAGTGCCGGTCGAGGCGGGCACCGCTGGCGGTGACCAGCAGCGGACCGGTCAGCTCCGCCACCGGCACCCGCTGGACGGCGGCCCGCTCGGCCAGGTACGCGTCGACGGCGTACGCCGTGCCCGGGGTCAACGCCCGGCGGCGTGCCCGCCCGCCCTTGCCGACGAAGCGCACGCTGCGGTGCCCCCGCTCGGCGCCCAGGTCGTCCAGGTTCAGCGAGACCAGTTCCCCACCCGCAGTCCCAGATCGGCCAGCAGCGCGACGGCGGCCCGGTTGCGGGCGGCGGTCGGCCCCGTCTCGGCCTCGGCCGCCGAGAGCAACGCGTCCACCTCGTCCGGGGCCAGACCGACCGTGCCGGAATGGTCCCGGTCGACCCGTGGCCGGTCGGCCCCGGCCACCGGGTTCAGCTCCACCGCCCGCAGTTTGACCAGGAAGTCGTACCAGCTCGACAGCGCGGACAGCTTCCGGGCCACCGTCGCCGGGGTCAACGGACGGCCGGTCCGGGCGGAGACGGTGTTCTCCAACGCCCGCCCGTACTCGTTGACGTGCAGGAAGTTCGCCCGCAGCGGGTCCAGTCGCCGGGCGGCACACCAGGCCAGCCAGCCGGCGACGTCCCGGCGGTACGCGTCACGGGTGTGCTCGCTCAACCGTCGGTTGCGCAACCATGCGTCGGTGACGGCCATCGGTCCGTCGGGCAGGGCCGGATAGGCCGACGGGCGGTACTGCACCGGAGTGTCGTGCGGACGCATGTGAAAAATGCTCTCAGTCCTGGTGTGGGTAGACGATCAGGCGCGCCGACACATCATGATCGGCAGGACGGTACATCGCGTCGCACCCGACCCCTACGCTGGCCCGGTGCTGTCTCAGGTCACCGGTCTGTCCCGACACTTCACCGAGGACACCCTGCGGGCGTATCTGCTCGCCCGCTCGACACGGGCCGACAACGGATGCCTGATCGTGCGCGGATACGGCAGCCGGCGCGGCGGGTACCAGAAGCTCGCCGGACGGGCCTGGGCACACATCGCGGCGTACGTGGTGTTCGTCGGCGGCTACGACCCCACCCTGGAAGTCCACCACGACTGCGGCGCGCCGGACTGCATCGAGCCGACCCATCTGCGCCAGCTCAGCCATGCGGACAACTGCCGGGCACGGACCCAACGTCCACGCTGCCGCAACGGGCACGAGCGGGAGACCGATCCGGCGACGGGGCGCCTCCGGCGGGTCTGCCGGACCTGCAACCGCCTGGCGCAGCAACGCTGGCGCGAGCGCCAAGCGGCCGAGGTGGCGCGGGCCCGCGCGGCGTACGGGCGACCTTCCCGCTGACCCGGCCGTCTGCGCCGCCCGCTGGGGCGGTGACGGCCGCGCGTGTATTCCGTGGCCGGGCGGGTCGAGTGGACCCCGCCCGGCCACCCGCGTCAGTCCCCGGCCGTCACGGTGAAGGTGAACCCGGTACTCCGCGGACGACGCAACGGAATGTCGCACTTGATCCGACGCAGTACCTCGCCCCTGCTGAGGCCGAGCCCGTACGCGATGAGCCGTTCCGGACGCACCGGTACCGGATCGTCGAAGACGACCGCCACCTGGACCGGCCACGTCTGGTCGGGCCACTCCGACGGGGTGACCAGCCGCCAGGCCCCCGTCCAGTCGAGAGCGAAGCGGTTGCGGCGGGCGAGCTGCGGATCGAGCAGCCGCGACGCCACCAGCGCCGGATCGTTGAGGCGGTATCCGCGCAACTCGGCCGGATCGAAGGATCTGACCGGGGTGCGTTCGTGCACGGTGAGTTTGCTGGTCCGGTCGCAGGACACGCAGCGGACCAGCAGCCACACGTCCAGCAACTTGTGGTTGGCGTTGACGCGGAACCTGCCCGCGCCGGTGGTGGCCGACTCCGACCGGCAGTCGACACATCGCAGCGACAGCAGCGGCAGCCTGGTCCGACGGACGACCCAGGGCAGCACGATATGAGGTTGTGAAGACACGATTGCTCCGAAAGACCTGACACGAGGCCGAATGAGCGCGGCCTCAAACGCGGTACGACCGGGCGCACAGACGCAGCCCGGCAGAGCCGACGGAAGCGTCGGCCACCAGTGAGCGGTGAATGTCAGGTCTAGAGAGCAGGCGGGGTCACGCGGTTGTCCTCTGCCTCGCTGCCAGGGGTCGTCGGCAACCTATGGCAGCGGCGGGAAGGGCTCAAACGGATTTCCATCGGCTCCGCTCGAACGGCTGCTCGGACCGCTGGTAGCTGTTCGCTGGCGTGTTGTCCGTGGTTGCTCAGCCTTTCGTGGCGGTGAGCCGGCGGTAGCGGCCGGGTGGGCGACCGTGGGCGCGGGTGAAGGCGCGGCTGAAGGCGAATTCGGAGGTGTAGCCGACCTGGTGGGCGATGGCCGCGACCGGGAGGGCGGTGTCACGTAGCTTGCGGGCTGCGAGGTTGAGGCGCCACCGGGTCAGGTAGGTCAGTGGGGGTTCACCGACCTGGCGGGTGAACCGTCGGGCGAGAGTGGCTCGGGAGACGTTGACGGTTGCGGCGAGGGTGTCGAGTGTCCAATCGTGGCCGGGTCGTTCGTGCAGGACGGCCAGTACGTGTGCCGTGAGCGGATCGCGAAGTCCGCGCAGCCAGGAGGCGCTCGTGGTGCCATCGTCGGTGTCGAGCCAGGTCCGGACGACGTGGATCAGCAGCAGGTCGAGCAGGCGTACGGCGGCGGTGGCGGAGCCGGTGGCGGCACCGCTGCGGGTCTCGTGGGCCAACAGGTCCAGGACGGAGCGCAGCCATGGTCCGCTCTCGGGTTGCGCGGTGGCCACGTGCAGCACCGGTGGCAGCAGGCTCAGCACCGGATGGGCGATGTCGGTCTGGTAGCTGTAACCCGCGCAGAGGATCCGGGTTCGCGCGCCGGGCCCATCGAGCACCAACTCGCCGTCAGGGCTGATAAGGCTGCGTTTGAGGTCCTCGTCGAACCGGCGTGTCGGCAGGGCCGGATCGGTGGCCAACTGGTGCCGCGCCCCGGCGGGCAGCAGCACGAGGTCACCCGGGGCCAGGTGACGGGGCGGTGCGCTGTCAGTGGTGAGCCAACAGGTCCCCGCAACCACGGCGTGGAACGAGGCACCCCGGCGGGCCGGCAGCTCGATGGCCCAGGGAGCTCGTGCGTCGAAGGTGGCCATCAGGCTCGCGTCGACCCGGGCCATCGCCAGCACGTCACCGAGAACGTCCATCCCCACAAGGTAGGACGGTGAGGCGCACACCGACAGGCGCGGTGAGCGTGGCGGACAAACAACTGAGCGGCGCGGGCATTCATAACCTCACCGGTGAGCAGCAGAGTGATTGGCATGAAGATCATCGGAAGCACTGCTACCACCGAAGGAGCAGCATGAGAATCGCCGTACTGGGACTCGGCGCGATGGGCTCGCGGATGGCCCGCAGGTTGCTGGCCACGGGCGAACACCAGGTCAGGGTGTGGAACCGCACGGCCGAGGCGGCACAGCCGCTGGCCGAGGCCGGCGCCACCGCAGCGGCGACCCCGGCAGCCGCTGCGGTGCAGAGCGACCTCGTGCTCAGCATGGTGCGCGACGACGACGCCGGCCGTGCGGTCTGGCTGACCCCGGGCACCGGCGCGCTGGCAGCCATGGCACCCGGCACCATCGCCGTCGACTGTTCCACCGTGACCCCGGCCTTCTCCGACCAACTCGCCGAGCGGTGCGTCCAGTGCGGTGTGGAGTTTCTCGACGCACCGGTGTTGGGCTCACGTCCCCAGGCCGATTCCGGCGCACTGATCTTTCTCGTCGGCGGGGATCCGGCGGTTGGCCGCCGGATCGAGCCGGTGCTGCGGCAGATCGGCGGCGCCGTGCACCACATGGGACCCGCCGGGACCGGCGCCCGGATGAAGCTGCTCGTCAACTCGCTGTTCGCCGTGCAGGTCGCCGCCGTTGCCGAGCTTCTCAGCGCACTGCACGACACGAACCTGGAGGCGGCCCGCGCCGTCGAGGTGCTCGCCGCCACCCCGGTGGCGAGCCCGGCAGCCGCCACCGCCGCCACCGCCATGCTGGGCCGCGCATTCCCGGCGGCCTTTCCGATCGATCTGGTCGCCAAGGACCTGCGGTACGCCGTCGCGGACGCGGCCTCACGTCAGGCCACCGTCGTCCTGACCAATGCCACCGCCGACACCTTCCAGCGGGCGATCAGCAAAGGCCACGGCCAGGACAACATCACCGGGGTCGTCCAGCTCTTCCGCGCCGCCACAGCCACCTGACGACACCAGCTTGAATCCTTACGCATCTTAACAGTCATTATGATGTGCGCACGTTATGTCCGATTGCTGGACGATAATTAGAGTATTTTTGTAAACGATAATTCGATAATTCGATAATTCGATGAGGGGCGCCGACACGAAACCCGTGCGATCTACCGGGCGAAGATCGAGCCGGAGCTGAAACCGGTCCAGCGAGCTGGCGATGCGTGGCGCGGCGAGAAGCGCGGGCCGAGCCGACCGGTGCCCGGTGTCAGGGTCGGGCGAGGGTGGCGACGAGCGCCGCACGCGGGTTGACCAACCACTGCCCGGCGACGTGCACGGTGGGAACGGTTTCGTTGCCGTCGGCCACCGCCCGCACCGCTGCCGCCGCGGCCGGATCTGCCCAGATGTCGACCTCGGTGAAGGCCAGCTTGCGCCGCTTGAGGCCGCGGCGCAGCAGGTAGCAGTAGGGGCAGCCAGGCCGGCTATAGACGGTGATCGGCAACTGCTCCCCGGGGGCGGTGTTCATGGGCGGTCCCGTCCGGTCTCGGCGAATCGGTCGGCTCGCCGGTGGTCGACCTGCACAGCGGACTTGCCGAGCAGGACGCGCAGCGTTGCCATCACGTGGCCCGGCGACGGAACCAGGAACGCCGACGTGGCGCCGGCGACTGGGCGGCGGGTGTCGACGGTGCGGCCTTGCGCCGCTCGTCCTGCCACCGGCGCACCACCGCGTCGGCGTCCACCGGACGCACCACGACCCGTGGGCCGGACGGGTTACGCAGCCAGGCCAGCACCTCGGCGTTGAGATCGGCCACGACCGCCCGCACCGCCTGCTCGGTGGGCAGATCCCGGACCTCGTCGGGTAGTTGCTCGATGCGCCGACGCAGCAGCAGCGGGGTGGGCAGCAACAGGTTGGTCGGAACCTGTTCGCGCTCCAGGAAACTCTTGATCCACCAGGACTCGTCGTAGGGCAGACCCCGACCGGCGATCGGCTTGCCCGCACCGGGCAGATTGTCGAACTCGCCGCGCTCCTGCGCCGCCCGGATCTGCGCCTCGACCGACGCCTCCCACCGCATCTCCACCCTCGCCACCTCCCCGGACAACCGTAACGTGACCACCGTCTCCCGATGGGGCAGCGTCACGGGCCCGGCCGGCATTCCCCGGTGCCCTAGGCTCAGGTTCACGGTGGGACGGGGGTCACGGACATGGTCGGTACGGCCGCAATTGTGGGCATCGCGTTGGTCGCTCTCGGGATGGTGCTGACGCCAGGGCCGAACATGGTCTACCTGGTGTCGCGGTCGGTGACCCAGGGCCGACGAGCCGGGCTGATCTCGCTGCTCGGGGTCGCCGCCGGCTTCGCGGTCTACCTGGGTGCGGCGGTCGCCGGCATCGCCACCGTGTTCGTGCTGGTACCGGCGCTGTACACGGCGGTCAAGCTGGCCGGCGCGGCGTACCTGCTGTGGCTGGCGTGGCAGGCGTTGCGCCCGGGCGGGCAGTCGCCGTTCAACCCGGCGCCGCTGCCACCGGATCCGGCCCGCCGGCTGTTCACCATGGGTCTGGTCACCAACCTGCTCAACCCGAAGATCGCCATCCTGTACGTGTCGCTGCTGCCGCAGTTCATCGACCCGGCACGCGGCAACGTCGCCGGGCAGAGCCTGCTGCTCGGTCTGACCCAGATCGCCGTGGCGCTGACGATGAACACGTTGATCGTGCTCACCGCCGGTGGCATCGCCGGTTTCCTCAGCCGGCGGCCACTGTGGCTGCGCGTCCAGCGGATGCTGATGGGCACGGTGCTGGCGGCGATGGCGGTGCGGATCGCCGCCGACCGTTCCCGCGCCGCCGTCGCCACCGGCTGAGCCCGCCGTCGCGCACCGCCCTCGACCGCAGCCGTGACCGGGCTGAGCTGCCCGGTCACGGTCAGCGGCGTACCGCCCCGGTGGCCGCGTCCAGCAGCTGTTCCAGGACCGCGCGGGTGGGCAGGTGCGTCAGTAGGTGCGCGACGCTGCGGTCGGCGTACCGCCGCTCCTCGTCGTCGGTTGCCTCCAGGGCGGCGTCCACCTGACCGAAGACGTAGTTGGCGAGGCTGGTGACCGCGCCACGGAACGCGGTCAGGTCCAGCGGCGGCAGGGTGCCCGCCGTCGCGCGGTACCCGTCGAGCAACGCGCGTGCGCCGGCCACATTGACCGACCCACCGGGGACCACCGCCCAGTCCAGCAGCGCGTTGGCCAGCTCCCAGCTCGGCGGTTGACCGCCGGCATGTTCCCAGCCGACGACGACGAGGTGGCCGTCGGCGGCCAGCCGGGTGCTCGCCGGACCGAGGGTGTTGTGGCAGAGCACAGGTTCCGGCGTCCCGGTGACCCTGCCGATGCCGTCGAGGTCCGTCAGGGTGGCCACCGCCGCGCCGAGCGCGGCGGCCCAGCTGGCCTGGCGAGCCGCGGCGACGGCGGCGAGTTCGGGCCAGCTCCCGTGGCCAACCGGGTGCCGGGCCACGGGCTGACCCGATCGACCGGCAGGCGGAGCCCGTGGATCGTGGCGAGGACACCGCCGACCGCGCGGGTGACCGACGAGCGGGCCGGGGCGAGCAGCGGTGGCCCGGAACGCAGCCCCTGGTAGACCCGCCAGCGGTGTCCGCCGATGGTCTCGACGATCCGGCCCGCACGGCTGCGCACCGGAGCGGGCAGCAGGACACCGGCGGCTGCGGCGGCCTGCTGCAACGCCACGTCGGTCTCGGCGTCGACGATGGGCCACCAGGTGTCCATCGTCCGCACCGCCCAGCGGCCCCGGTCCGTCACCAGCGACCAGCGACGCCCCATGTCGTCGGCACGGGCGACGGTGCGCATCTGGCCGACGACGTCACCGAGGCCGTAGCTGGCGGCGATCGCGTGGGCCAGGGACGCCTCGGCGGCCTCGGCCCGGCCCCGCATCCGGATGACCTCGGTCTTCAACGCTGCCCAGGTGGGAAAGCCGTACTGCTCGGCGAGCCGCGCCTGAGCGGTGGTCAGCGTCGCGGCCGGGTCGATGTCGCGCAGGCCGGCGAGCAGGTTCTTGGCCTGTTGACGCAGGTGGTCGAGGCTGGGGTTGTCGGGCAGGTCCTTCACAGGGCACCTCACTCCTCGCCCGGACTCGCACGGGCGGAACTGAGCTTCGGTGTCCGTCGCTCGACGGGTGGTGTGAGGGGGTGGCTTCGAGCCTACCGGCGAGTCTCGGCGCGTTCCCGACGCGCAGGTGCGAGGTTAGCCAGCCGGTGCCGACGGATCAACCCTTGTGCTCGCGGAGCACCGCGACACCGCCGGGTGACAGGGTGACCGCCCGGTCGATCGGTGTCGCGGTGAGCAGTTCCATTCCGCGTGCCGGCACGCGCTGCTCGTGACCGGTGTGGTTGAGCAGGAACAGCCAGCTCGCCTCGCCGTCGCGGCGGCGTACCGCCTCGACTCCCTCGGGTGCGTCCGGGCAGACGGTGGTGACGCCGGCCGCCCGAGCGACGGTGCCGAGCAGCCGCCGGTAGGTGGTGTCGTCGAGGCGGGTGGACAGGTACCAGGCGGTGCCGGCGCCGGCCCGGTGCCGGGTGACGGCGGGCATCGCGTCGAGTACGCCCCCGGCGTAGGAGACGATCGTGTCGGCACCGGTCAGGCGCAGCGTCTCGGCCCAGATCCGTCCGGTGCCGCCGCCGTCGAGCAGGACGTGGTCGTCGGCGGCGAGGGGGTGGAACTCCTCGGTGTACACGCCCAGCAGGTCCCGTAGCGCGCCCGGATAGCCGCCGAGGCGCACCCGGGCGTGTTCGTCGGCGACGCCGCTGAGGTAGGTGACCAGCAGGTGGCCGCCAGCGTGGACGTAGCCGTGCAGCCAGTCGGCGGTGGCGTCGTCGATCAGGTAGACGGCGGGTAGGACGAGCAGCCGGTAATCGTCGAGCGGGTCGCCCGGGGTGACGGTGTCGCACGCGTACCCGCTGCGCCACAGGGCCCGGTGCGCGGCGGCGAGTTCGTCGTGGTGGTCCGGCAGGGTCGACGGCAGGCCCGGATGGCGCAGCGCCCAGCCGCTGGCCGCGTCGACCACGAGTGCCACGTCCGCCTCGACGCGGCCACGAACCTCACCGAGCTGCCGCAGCGCGACGCCGAGTGCGACGGTCTCCCGGAACACCCGACTGTCCGGGCCGGCGTGCGGCACCAGGGCGGAGTGGAAGCGCTCGGCACCGCCGACCGGTGCCCGCCACTGGAAGAACATCGCGCCGTGGGAGCCGCGGGCCACGTGGGCGAGGCTGTGCCGCAGCATCCGCCCCGGTTCCTTGGTGTGCATCCGTCCGGCGGTGTGGATCTGGTTGGGCGCGCTCTCCATCAGCAGCCATGCCGCCGCACCGCCGGACGGCGGCGAGCCGGGGTGCCGGCGGGCGGCGGCGTGTCGGGCCCAACCACGGGCCAGGTCGGCGACCAGCGCGGTCTGCTCCTCGGCGCCGCCGTCGACGGCGGACGGGTAGTGGTCGACCGCGACCAGGTCGACCTCGGTGGCCCAGCGGGCGTGGTCGACCGGCACCCAGTCGCCGAGCACGTAGTTGGTGGTGATGGTGAGCGCCGGGTTCGCTGCCCGCAGCAGGTCACGTTGCTCGGTGTACGCGGCGAGCAGGGTGTCCGACCAGAAGCGGCGGAAGTCGAGCAGCTGGCCGGGATTGGACAGGTACTGGGTGGCCCGGGGGGTGCTGATCTGCGTCCAGTCGGAGTAGTGCTGGCTCCAGAAGCTGGTGACCCAGGCGTCGTTGAGGGCGGCCAGGTCACCGTGGCGGGTGGCCAGCCAGCGCCGGAAGGCCCGGGCGGTGTGCTCGCAGTGGCAGGTGGTGCCGTACTCGTTGTGTACGTGCCAGCCGGCCAACGCCGGGTGGTGGGCGTACCGGTCGGCCAGGGCGGCGGTGATGCACAGCGCGGCCTCGCGGTAGGCGGGGGTGGCGGCGCAGTAGGTGTCCCGGCTGCCGTGGTGCAGCCGGATCCCCTCGGCGGTGACGGGCAGCGCGCCCGGGTGGGCCAGGGAGAACCACGGTGGTGGCGAGGCGGTCGGGGTGGCCAGGGCTACCCGTACGCCACCGGCGTGCAGTAGGTCGAGCACCTGGTCGAGCCAGCCAAAGGTGTACCGGCCGGGTGCCGGTTCGAGCCGGGACCAGGCGAACACCCCCACGGTGACGAGATTGACCCCGGCCTGGCGCATCAGCACGACGTCCTCGGACCAGACCTGCGCCGGCCACTGCTCGGGGTTGTAGTCGCCGCCGTGGCAGAGCGGGCCGTCGGTCCACATCACCATCACCAGCCCGCCGGTTTAGTTGAGGATGCGTCCAAACTATGGATCACTCCGACCCATGTCAACAGCCCAGCGCCAGCTCATATCTACGCTCATCGTTGACAGTTCGTTGGATAGTTAAAGAAACTGTCGGCACCGCCGTGAACGCCGCCAAGGAGAGCTGATGCCGTACCGACCGCCGTTGGTGCCCTACGAGACCTTCGTCGCCGACCCACCCGACCTGCCGGTGCGCACCCCCGGTGAGGGTGGCCCGGCCGTGGTGAGCCGGGCCGAGATCGCCGGCACCGACGCACACGGAGCCACCGTCAAGGCGGTGCTGGCCGACGGGATGACCGCGGTGGTGCGCGTCGACGCGGCCGGCGACGGCATGATCCGGGTACGGCTCGCCGAGGATCCGCAGGCCCGCAGCCGGTCGGCCCGACTGATGCCGCTGGTGCATCCCGGTACCCACCCGGCCACCGTCACCGTCGACGACCGGCACTTGCGGATCGACGCCGGCGCGCTGGTCGCCGAGATCCGGCTCGACCCGTGGCACATCCGGTTCCTGCGCCCCGACGGCACGCTGCTGGTGGAGCAGGATCCGGGCACGGTCGACATCAGTGGCCGGCAACGCACCCTCCCGTTCGGCCACTCCACCACCGACGGCGTCCGGGTCGCCTGGCACGAGAGCTTCGTCGCCCCCGGCGACGAGCGGTTCGTCGGCTTCGGCGAGAAGTTCACCCCACTGGACAAACGCGGCCAGCGGGCTCTGATGTGGAACTTCGACGCCTTCGGCAGCGAGTCCGATCGGGCGCACAAGAACGTGCCGTTCTACCTGTCCAACCGGGGCTACGGGGTGCTTGTCGACAGCGGGCTGCCGGTGCAGTTCGACGTCTGCCAGTCCACCCACAGCGCGGTGCAGATCCTGGTCCCCGACGACCTGCTCGACTACTACGTGCTGGCCGGGCCGACCCCCGCCGAGGTGTTGGACCGGCTGGGCCAGTTGACCGGGCGGCCGTACCTGCCGCCGCGCTGGGCCTTCGGCACCTGGGTCTCCTCGGGCTTCTACCCGGACAGCCAGGAGCGGGTGCTGGAGCGGGCCCGGCGCCTGCGCGAGCGCGACATCCCCTGCGACGTGCTGCACCTGGACTGCTACTGGCAGGTCGCCGGCAACTGGTCGGACCTGCGCTGGGACACCGAGGCGTTTCCCGACCCGGCCGGGATGCTGCGGACCCTGTCCGAGCAGGGCTTCCGGGTCTGCCTCTGGATGAATCCCTACCTGATGACGGCCAGTCCGCTCTACGCCGAGGCCGACGCGGCGGGCTACTTCCTGCGGCGACCCGACGGCAGCACGTACGTCGCCGACGTGTGGCACGGCAGCTACCCGGCCTCGGCCATCGTGGACCTGACCAACCCGGCTGCGGTGGACTGGTTCACCGGGCTGCTGCGGCCGCTGCTGCGCCAGGGCGTGGCGGTGTTCAAGACCGACTTCGCCGAGGGGGTGCCCGCCGACGCGGTGGCCCACAACGGGATGAGCGGCGTCGAGCTGCACAACGTGTACGCCCTGCTGTTCAACGACGTGGTCGCCGGCGTCACCGAGGAGGTGGCCGGCCACCGGGCGGTGTGGGCGCGCTCGTCGTACCTGGGTGGGCAACGGCACAGCGCGCAGTGGAGCGGCGACGTCAACGCCACCTGGCCGGCTCTGGCCAGCACGCTGCGCGGAGGGCTGTCGCACGGCCTGTCGGGGGTGCCGTTCTGGAGCCACGACACCGGCGGCTTCCACGGCACCCCGGAACCCGACCTGTACGTACGCTGGTCGCAGTTCGGTGCGCTGTCGCCACTGGTCCGGCTGCACGGCACCACCAGCCGGCTGCCGTGGGAGTTCCCGGCCGAGGCGGAACAACTCGCGGTGGCTGCGCTGCGGCTGCGCTACCGGTTGATGCCGTACCTGTGGTCGGCGGCGGTGCAGGCGGCCCGCACCGGCGTACCGATGATGCGGGCCCTGCTTGTCGACACCCCGCAGGATCCGACGGCCTGGACCACCGACCTGCAGTACCGGCTCGGGACGGACCTGCTGGTGGCGCCGGTCACCGATGCGTCCGGGGTGCGGGACGTGTACCTGCCCGTCGGCGACGACTGGTTCGACGCCGCCACCGGCGAACTGCATCAGGGCGGCCGGCATCTTCGGGTGCGCGCGCCGCTGTCCCGGATGCCGCTGTACGTGCGCCGGGGTGCGCTGCTGCCGCTGGTCACGCCGGGGGCCACGGTCGGCGACGGGCCCTTCCGGGAGGTCACCGTGGTCTGCTGGGGGGCGGCGGACGGGCAAGCCGTGGTGCACGACGTGGACGGCGACACGATCATCGAGGCGGTCCGCGACGGCGACGAGTTGCGGATAACGACCCGGGGGCCGCTGCTGGTGGGGCAGTTGGCGCTCGCGGGGGTCGGCGACGCCGACCGACCGGCCCGGTCACTGCTCAACGGTGCGGCGGTGACCGTCGTGCCCTTCGGGGGGCTCTTCCCCACGTCGGGCTGACCGTCGCCGCGCGGCGCCCGACTGGACGGAGTCGGGCACCGCGCGGCGACGGGGTCGCGGTACGGGTGGGGTCAGCCCTTCACCGCGCCGGTGATCACGCCCTTGGTGAAGTGCCGCTGCACGAACGGATAGATGATCACCGCCGGGATGACCGTCACCACCACCACCGCCATCTTGACCGCGAGCGTCGGCGGGTACGCGGTCACCCCGGGCAGGCTCACCGACGCGCCGGAGACGTTCGGCGACTGCCCGGCCAGGATGTAGCTCTGCAACACCCGCTGGATCGGGAACTTGTCGTTGGAGTCGATGTAGAGCACCGCGTTGAAGTACACGTTCCAGTAGCCGACCGCGTAGAAGAGCCCGACCACGGCGATCACCGCCTTGGACAACGGCAGCACGATCCGGGTGAGGATGCGCAACTCCCCCGCGCCGTCGATGCGGGCGCTGTCGAGCAGCTCGGCCGGCACGTTCATGAAGAACGCGCGGATCACCACCAGGTTGAACACGCTTATCGCGCTGGGCAGGATCAGCGACCAGAGGCTGTCCTTGAGGCCCAGCCCGGTCACCACCAGGTAGCTCGGCACCAGCCCCGGGAAGATCAGGAACGTCAGCAGGAAGTAGAACAGCAACCCCCGGTGGGCCACCGAGCCCGGCCGGGACAGCCCGTACGCGGCAAGCACGGTGAGCACCAGGCTGACCGTGGTGCCGAACACGGTGACCAGGGTGCTGACCCACACCGCCCGGGTGACGTCCCCGCCGCTGAAGATGGTGATGTACGCCGACGGGTCGAACTCCCGGGGGATCATCACCATGCCACCCGCGTCGTCGATGGTGCCGCGTGAGGCGAGGCTGGTGACCAGCACCGCCCAGAGCGGCACCAGCACCGCCGCCACCAGCAGCGTGAGCACGACCCCCTTGCCGATGGTCAGCGACGTCGACGGGCGGCCCGCCCACACCGGACGACCGGGGTGGCGTCGCCGCGGCGGTGGCGCCGGTGGCCCCGCCGTGGTCGGTGCCGCGGGTACCGGCCCGGCACCACTGAGCTGTGCGGTCATGATTTCGCGTACACCCCCTGCTCACCGAGCCGATGCGCGATCTTGTTCGCGGTGAGGATGAGCACCAGCCCGACCACCGCCTTGAACAGGCCCGCCGCCGCACCGAGCCCCCATTGCTGGGTGCTGATCGCCTGGTAGTAGACGAACGTGTCGAGCACCTCGGCCGCCTCCCGGCCGACCGCCTCCCGTTGCAGGATGAACTGCTCGAACCCGACCGAGAGCGCGTCGCCGAGCCGCATGATGAGCAGCAGCACGATCACCGGACGCAGGCCGGGCAGGGTGATGTGCCACAACCGCCGCCACCGGCCGGCCCCGTCGGCCGCCGCCGCCTCGTACAGGTTCTGGTCGATGGCGGACAGCGCGGCCAGGAAGACGATCGCCCCCCACCCCAGGTCCTTCCAGACCGCCTCGGCGGTGACCAGCACGATGAACGTGTCCGGGTTGGTCATGATCCCCCAGGGCTCAAGACCGGCCTGGCGCATCTCCTGGGCCAGCAGTCCGGCCCCACCGAACATCTGCACGAAGAACGTCACCACCAGCACCCAGCTGAAGAAGTGCGGCAGGTAGACGACGCTCTGCACGAAGCCACGCAGCCGCCCGGAGACGACGCTGTTGAGGATGAGTGCCAGCAGGATCGGCAGCGGGAAGAAGAACACCAGCTGGAAGGCGGTGATGCTCAGCGTGTTGCGGACCGCGTCCCAGAACAGCGGGTCGCGGAAGAGTGCCTCGAAGTTGCCGAAGCCGATCCACTCGCTGTTGAGGAACGCGTCCAGCGGGTCGTCGCCGACGAACGGGTTGTAGTCCTGGAAGGCGATGATGTTGCCCAGCGTGGGCAGGTAGTGGAAGACCAGCAGCAGCACCGCCGCCGGTGCGGCCATCGCCAGCAGCGGCCAGTCGCGGCGCAGCCGGGTCCGCAGGCTGCGCCGCTGGGGACGCCGCGGTGACGGCGTACGCCCGGCAGGTGGCCGCGTGTCCACGGCGCCGGGGGCGCTCACGACCGCACCCGGGCACCGGTCGGCGGCGCACTCGCCTGCCCGCTCATCGGCCGTTGTCGGCGAGCGCCTTCTCGTGGAACGCGCGGCCCTCCTCGCCACCGGTGTCGAGGAACTCCTTGCGTACCTGGGCCAGGTCGCTGACCGGGCGGCGGCCGCGCAGGATGTCGCGGATCTTGTCGTCGGTCGGCTGGATGATCTTCGACCAGTTCGCCGGCAGCTCGAGCTTGATCCCGGCGAACAGGTCCGGCTCCATCTGGCCGATGTGCTTGCGGTAGTACCCGATGTAGTCCTGCACGTAGTTCGGGGTGTCGCCGCTGCGCACCTTGACCGGCACCCGACCGCCGATGTGGGTGTACTGCGCGCCGAGTTCCTTACGGCCCAGCTCGGTCAGCGCCGGCGTGCCGTCGGCGCCCCGGGTGAAGTGTTGTCCCTCCACGCCGTACTCGCGCAGCTCGAACTCCCGGCTGCCGAACGGGGCGGCACACCAGTTGAGCACCCGCAGCACCTCGTCGACCCGCTCGGCGGGCAGATCCTTCTTGAGGAAGGTGTAGAAGATCGGCTTCTCGCTGCCCCAGATGACCGGCTGGGCGCCCTGCGCGCCGAAGACCGGCAGCGGCTGCATGTCGAAGGTGGGCAGCTCCTTGACCCGTTCACTCTGCATGCCCTGCCAGGCACCGAGGCCGTCGCGGTACATGAGGATCTTGCCGGAGTTGAACAGTTGCTTCTCGTCCTCGCCCTTGCTCTCCGCCGTGTCCGGGTGTACCAGGCCCTCGGCGAACAGCCGGGCGGTGAACGCCAGCGCCGCCTCGAACGCCGGGTCCTCGAACTTGTGCTGCAGACCGCCGTCGGGCTTCTTGCGCCAGGTCTGGTGGCAGCCGAAGTACTGCTGGATCATTTCGAAGACGCTGCCGAAGGCCCACACGCCCTTGGCCGGGTTGGTGGCCTTCTTGCCGAACTCGTACAGCTCGTCGGGGCTGGTGGGGGTGGCCAGTCCGGCGGCGCCGAGCAGATCCTTGCGGTAGAACATGGCCCACGCGAACGGACCGTCGGTGGGGAACGGCACGGCGTAGAGCCGTCCGCCCCAGACCGAGTACTCCCAGGCCCCGCTGGGCAACGCCGCCAGGTACGGGTACTTCGCCGCGTTGTCGCCCTGAAGGTGATCGGTCAGGTCGGTGAACAACGCCTTGACCGCGTCGGAGAACCGGGCGACCTTGTCCACCTCCCAGTTCGGCGCGGACAGCAGCTCCGGCACGTCGCGCGCGCCGAGCATGGCGTTGAGTTTGTCGGCGTAGGTCAGGCCGTCCTGCAGGCTCGGGTTGACCTCCACGCCGAGCTTGCCGTTCACCGCGCCCAGGTAGGAGTTGCGGCCCAGCGGCGGTGGGGTCGGACCCCACCAGGGGCTCATCGTCTGGATCGGCGGACCACCCCGGCCGGGTGGCTCGGTGACCGCGTCGACGAGTTCGCGCGGATAGCTGAGGTAGCCGTGCGGGATCGGGCCCTCACCGGGGATGTCCGGCTTGAGCAGCTCGGCCGGCTGGTAGGTGGGCAGCACCGCCTTGATGGCGTCGGCGTTCGTGGCGCTGCCCTGGCTGCCGGCTTCCTTGCTGCAACCGGCCAGGGCGCCGCCGCCCACGGTCGCGGCGGCGCCGAGGCCGATCAGCCGCAGCATGGTCCGGCGGTCGGTGGATGTGCGCGCAGAAGGCGTCACGGCGCACTCCCTTCGTCGTCGATAACGGTTTGCGGAGCGGGGGACTCCGGCTAGGATTAGTTGGGGTTCTAGCCGAACAAACTAATCGACGGCAATCCGTCCCACAAGACAGCGCGGGCGGCCTGGTCGGTCCCGCCAGCGCGGTACGCGATGATGGACGCGCGCCACGACACCGGCGCAGGGAGCGGGCAGAGCGTGATCAGCATCCACAACGAACCGCAGCCGACCGACCTCGGCGACGTCCGTGTCGCCAACCGGGCGGTGGTGCTACGGCACGTACGCCTGCACGCACCGTGCTCCCGCGCCGACATCGCCGCGCGCACCGGCCTGAACAAGGCCACCGTCTCCAGCCTGGTGACCGAGCTGATCGACCAGCGGCTGGTCCGCGAGACCGGGCTCACCGAGAACCGGGTCGGCCGACCGGCCACGATGCTGGTCCTCGACGGTGAGCCGTACGCCGCGCTGGGTTTGCAGATCGGCGCCGACGAGCTGGTGGCCGTCGCCGTGGACCTCGGCGGCAACCGGCTGCTGACCTGGCGACGGGCCTTCGCCGCGACCACGGTGCCGCCCACCGAGACGCTGCGCGCCCTGGCCGCGCTCGCCCGGCGGGCGGTCGGGCGGAGTCACCGCCCAGGGCCGCACCGTGCTGGGCCTCACCGTCGGCGTACCCGGCCTCGTCGACCCGTCCGGCGCGGTGCCGGTGGCCAGTGCCCTGGGCTGGCGGGACGTGCCGGTCGCGGCCGAGCTGGGCGCCGCCCTGCGGGATCCGCAGTTCGCCGTCGGCGTCGACAGCGTCGCCAACCTCGCCGCTCTCGCCGGTAGCAGCGCCACGGCGCGTACGCCGGCACCACCGACCTGGTGCACCTGACCGGCGGGGTCACCGTCGCCGCCGGCATCATCGCCGCCGGACGACTGCTGCGCGGCGGGCGCGGCTTCGCCGGCGAGATCGGGCACCTGTCGCTGGACCCGGCCGGCCCACCCTGCGCCTGCGGCGCCCACGGCTGCCTGACCGCCCTGGTCGGCCTGCCCGCCGTGGTACGCCGGCTGCTGCCCGATGTCGAGGCCGACGGCCCGGTCGTCGACTACCTGCCGGAACTGACGCGGATCGTGGCGCTCGCCCAGCAGGACGACCCCGGCGTGTGCAGCGGCCTGGCCGAGACCGGCCGGCACCTCGGTCGTGGTGTCGCCGTCCTGGCCGACCTGCTGAACCCGGAGACCGTCGTGCTCGGTGACCATTTCGCCACCCTGGCACCCTGGCTGCTACCGGCGGCCCGGTCGGAACTGGCCGCCCGGGCGCACGCCCCCGGCGCCGGCGGGTGCCGCCTGGAAGCGTCCACCCTGGACACCGCCGGCGCGCTCGGCGGCGCCACCGCCGCCCTGGCCACCATCGAGGCCGGACGGCTACCCGCCCGCTGATCGAACGCAACGCTCCCGGTCGATGCGTGCCCGGCCGCTCGGAGTCTTGACCCGACCCGCCGAGGGTGCCAACCTCGAAGCGAGCCGCTCCGTACGGGCACCCGGGGCGGCTTGCTTTCCACGGTTTGTCGAAGCGCTTCGCCAGCGTCCGGGCCGACGACCGTCATCCCACCATGACCTGCGAGGCCGCTCGGCCATCCGCCGTCGAAGCGCTTCGACCTCCGGCGCGCCGGGCACTGGAAGGCGATCCACCATGACCGACCGCACCACACCCCCGATCCGGGACCGGGTCGAGGACCTGCTGACCCGGCTCACCGTGCCGGAGAAGATCGGGCTGCTGCACCAGTGGCAGGCCCCCGTCCCCCGGCTCGGCCTGCCCGGCTTCCGGACCGGCACCGAGGCGTTGCACGGCGTCGCCTGGCTCGGCCCGGCGACCGTCTTCCCCCAGACCGTCGGCCTGGCCAGCACCTGGAACCCCGACCTGGTACGCGCCGTCGGTGACGCCGTCGGCGACGAGGTACGCGCCAAGCACCACGCCGACCCGCAGCGCGTCGGCCTCAACGTGTGGGCGCCGGTGGTCAACCCGCTGCGCGACCCGCGCTGGGGACGCAACGAGGAAGGCTGGTCGGAGGACCCGTGGCTGACCGGTCGACTCGCCACCGCCTACGCGCAGGGGCTGCGCGGCGGGCATCCCGAGCGGCTGCGCACAGCCCCGACGGTAAAGCACTTCCTCGGCTACAACAACGAGACCGACCGGGCCACCACCTCCAGCGACCTGCCACCCCGGGTGCTGCACGAGTACGAGCTGCCGGCGTTTCGTGCCCCGCTCGCCGCCGACGCGGCGGTCGCCGCGATGGCCAGCTACAACCTGGTCGACGGGGTGCCGGCGCACCTGAGCCCGCTCATCGACGGTGAGCTGCGCCGGTGGGCACCCGGCGAGGTCCTGGTCGTCGGCGACGCGGGGGCGGTGAGCAACATCGCCGGGGTGCAGGGCCACCTGCCCGACCACGTCGAGGGGTTCGCCGCGGCGCTGCGCGCCGGAATCGACAGCTTCACCGAGGACGACGCCGACAGTGAGCCCACCCGCCGGCACCTCACCGAAGCCCTGAACCGTGGGTTGATCACCGAGTCGGACCTGGACCGGGCGGTCCGTCGGGTGCTCACCCTCCGGCTGCGGCTGGGCGACCTCGATCCACCGCACACCGACCCGTACGCCGGGACCGGACCGGAGGTCGTCGACTGCCCGGCGCACCGCGACCTGGCCCGGACGGCCGCCCGGCAGTCCATCGTGCTGCTGCGCAACCGTGGCCTGCTGCCACTGTCGCCGGGCCTGCGGATCGCGGTGCTCGGTCCGCTCGCCGACGCCGTGCACACCGACTGGTACAGCGGCACCCTGCCCTACGCGACAAGCACCGTCCAGGGGTTGGCGCAGCGGCTGCCGGAACTCACCAGCGACCCCGGAACCGACCGGATCACCCTGCGGGTGGGTGACCGCTACGTCGGATGCACCGACGAGGCCGAGGGTGGTCCGCTGACCATCGGTGTCGACCCGGCCTCGTTCGACGTGTTCGACTGGGGTCGGGACACGGTCGCGTTGCGGGCCGTCGGCAACGGCCGCCACGTCGGCGTCGACGACGACGGCGCGCTGGTCAACGACCGGTCCGGGCCCGGCGGCTGGGTGGTCCGGGAGACCTTCCAGTTCGATCCGCTGCCCGACGGCAGCGTGCTGCTGCGCCACCTGGCCACCGACCGCTACGTCACCGTCGACGAGCACGGCCGGCTGCGGGTCGACGGCGACGACCGGGCCGGCACCGGCTTCGGCATCGACGTGGTCACCGACGGTGCCGCGCGGGCCGCCGAGCTGGCCGCCGCCGCCGACGTCGCGGTGGTGACGGTGGGCAACCATCCGATGGTCAACGGACGCGAGACCGAGGACCGCCTCGACCTGGCCCTACCGGCCCGGCAGGAGGCGATGCTGCGCGCCGTGCACGCCGCCAACCCACGCACCGTGCTGGTGGTCACCAGCAGCTACCCGTACGCGCTGGGCTGGGCACAACGCCACCTGCCGGCGGTGCTCTGGTCGGCGCACGGCGGGCAGGAGCACGGCAACGCCCTCGCTGACGTGCTCCTCGGCGACGCCGACCCGTGCGGTCGGCTCACCCAGACCTGGTACGCCGACACCGCCGAGCTGCCCGACCTGCTCGACTACGACGTGATCGGCGCGGACTCCACCTACCTGTACTACCGGGGCGAACCGCTGTACCCGTTCGGGCACGGCTTGTCCTACGCCGACTTCGACTACCGCGATCTGCGGCTGAGCGCCACGTCGGTCGACGTCGGCGACGATGTCGAGGTGAGCGTGCAGGTCACCAACATCAGCGACCGTCCCGGGGTGGAGGTGGTGCAGCTCTACACCCGGCAACGGCGTTCCCGGGTGAAGCAGCCGCTGCGGCAACTGCGCGACTTCGCCCGGATCGTGCTCGCGCCGGGCGAACGGCGTACCGTCACGCTGCGGCTGCGCAGCGCCGAGCTGAGCTGGTGGGACGCCGACCGGGAGGGCTTCGTGGTGGAGGACGCCACCCACACCGTGCTCGTCGGTCGCTCGGCCACCGACGTGCGGCTGGTCGGCGCGGTGGCCGTACGCGGTGAGCCGACGGCCCGGCCGGCCCGGCCACACGCCGCCAGCGGGGTCCGGTGAGCGGGCGGGGCCGGGTGCCGTCCGGTCAACCCACCATCGCCGACGTGGCCCGGCACGCCGGTGTCGCGGTAAGCACCGTGTCGTACGTGCTCAGCGGCAAGCGGGCCATCTCGGAGCTGACCCGCAACCGGGTGCTGGCCAGCGTCCGGCTGCTCGGCTACCACCCGAACGCGGGCGCCCGGGCCCTGGCCAGCCGACGCGCCAACGTCATCGCGTTGGTGCTGCCGCTGCGCTCGGGCATCCAGGTGCCGGTGGTGATGCAGTTCGCCACGGCGGTGGTGACCTCCGCCCGCGGTCACGACCACGACGTGCTGCTGCTGACCTCCGACGAGGGCCCGCAGGGGTTGCACCGCATCGCCGCCGGCGCCCTGGTCGACGGGGTGCTGGTGATGGACGTGGAACTGCACGACGCCCGGGTGCCGCTGCTGCGTGCGTTGGGTCGGCCCAGCGTGCTGATCGGCCTGCCCGCCGACACCGACGGGCTGACCTGTGTGGACCTGGACTTCCACCGCGCCGGGCAGGTCTGCGTGGAGCATCTGGCGGGGCTCGGACACCGCCGCGTCGCGCTGCTCGGCGCGCCGGCCGCCGTCTACGAACGGGGCACCGGCTTCGCCCACCGCACCCGCGCGGGCGTGGTCGAGGCGGCGGCCCGGCACGGCGTCGAGGCGGTCACGTTGCCCTGCGAGGAGAACGCCGCCGAGGTGCACGCCCGGGTGGTCGAGCTGTTCGCCCGGCAGCCGGAACTGTCCGCTCTGGTGGTGCAGAACGAGGCGGCGGTGGGCCCGGTGCAGGCGGCGCTGGCCGCGCTGGGCCGGCGGGTGCCCGATGACGTGTCGGTGGTGGCCGTCTGCCCGGACCAGTTCGCCGAGCACGCCAGCCCGCGCCTGACCTCGGTGCCGGTACCCGCCGAGGAGATCGGTCGACAGGCCGTGTCGCTGCTCATGCGTCGTCTGCGGGACGAGCCGACCCCGCAGGTGACGCTGCTGGAACCCCGGCTGACCGTGCGGGACAGCACGGCCGCGGCGACCGGCACGACGACGCCGTACGACAATCGGGCGGCGGCCCGGTGACCGGTCCGGTCCACCGGATCTGGGACACCGCACCGGCGGACGACTGGCAGGACGCCCTGCTCGCCGGCAACGGCGAGTACGGGATCATGGTGCACGGTCGGCCGTGGGCGGAACGCATCGTGGTCAACCATCACCGGTTCGTGCTGCCCAACGGCACCCACGACGCCCGCCCGCCGCGGCTGGCCGCGCTGCTGCCCCGGATCCGGCGGTTGATCCTGACCGACCGCCGCGCGGAGGCGAGCCGGCTACTGGCCGGTGACGGCGTGCTGCGCTGGACGCAGTCGTTCCATCCCGGCTTCGCGTTGACCGTCGACGCCGACGGCGGGCCGGTGCACGACTACCGCCGGTACACCGACTTCGACACCGGCGAGGTCGTGGTGCGGTGGGCCGGCGGGAGCCGCCACTCGTTCGTCTCGCGCACCGACCGGTTGATCGTCACCCGGCTCGACATGGGGCCCTGCCGGGTCGGCGTGACCGGCGACCTGCCCGGCTGCCCCGGGCTGCGCTACACGGTGTCGGCGTACCGCCGCGACGGGTTGGTCTTCCTCCGGGCGCGGGCCCGCTATCCGACGGCCGGCGCCGGGTACGGCTTCGAGGGGTTGACGCTGCTGCGTGGCGCGGTCGAGATCGACGGCGACGGGGTGCGCGTCGACGGGCCCGCCCTGCTGGTGACGGTGCTCGACCGCCCACGCGACCGGTGGCGTACCGGTGCGTTGCAGCGCCGGCTGACCGGCCACCGCGACGCCCGCTACGGCGATCTGCTGGCCTGCCACACGGCCCGACACACCCCGGCGTACCGGCGGGTCGAGCTGGACCTGGCGGTGCCGGCGGCGCAGCGGGAGCTGCCCGTCGGTGAGCTGCTGGCCCGGCAGGCCGCCGACCCGCACACGCTTGACGCGGCGCTGCTGGAGCGGCTGTTCCACGCCGGCCGTTACCTGCTGCTCAGCGCCAGCGGCGTGCTGCCACCCCGGCTGACCGGGTTGTGGCTCGGTTCGTGGGACGCCGCCTGGGCCGGTGACTTCACCACCGACGCCAACCTGAACCTGCAACTGGCCTCGGCCAACCTGGCTGCCCTGCCGGAGGTCACACAGGCGCACACCCGGCTGGTACGCGCCCAGGTCGAGCACTGGCGGCGCAACGCCGAGGCGATCTACGGGGCGCGCGGGCTGTTGGCCCCGAGCCGCACCGACGGCGAGCACGGCCACCTGTTCCACATGCATCCGGACTGGCCGTTCGCGGCGTGGTTGCCGGGCGCGCACTGGCTGCTGTTCCCGCTCTACGAACGGCACCTGGTGACCGGGGAGCCGTTGGGTGAGGTGGCGGGTTGGCTGGTGGAGGTGGCCGAGTTCCTCGCCGACGTGTTGACCACCACCGGGAAAGGCGGGACGTGCGGGTTCGTGCCGTCGTACTCGGCGGAGACCGGGCCACTCGACGCCTCGGGTACGGCGGTGCACGTGGCGGTCAACGCCACGATGGACATCGCCGCGGCGCGGCACGCGTTCACCGTGGCCGCCGCGCTGACCGGCGACCGGCGGTGGACGCGGTTGGCGGCGCGGCTGCCGCCGTACCGCCTCGACGCCGACGGGGCGTTGACCGAGTGGGCCTGGCCCGGTTACCGGACCGACGAGGACCACCGCCACGTCAGCCACCTGTATCCGGTGTGGCCGCTGGACGAGATCAATCCCGAGGACACCCCGGAGCTGGCCACCGCCGCGCACCGGGCGCTGCGCCGCCGGGGCGACGAGAACCTGTCCGCGCACGGCAGCCTGCACCGGGCGCTGGCCGCCGCCCGGCTGCACGACGGACCGCTGGTCGAGACGAACCTGCTCAAGATCGTCGGCAACGACATGTTCTTCCGGTCGCTGATGAGCGCACACAACCCGGGTCGCGTCACCTACAACGCCGATGCCGCGCACGCCCTGCCGGCGGTGCTGATCGAGTCACTGGTGCAGGGTCGGCCCGGTCGGCTGCGGCTGCTGCCGGCACCGTTGCCGGGGCTGCCGCACGGCACCCTACGCGGGGTGCGCTGTCCCGGACGGGTCACCGTCGAGGAGTTGGCCTGGCGGCCGGGCGCGGTGCGGGCCCGGCTGGTCTCGGCGGTCCCCCGACGACTGCGGGTCCGCAGCCCGTACGGCGAGACGGTCCGACAGGTGGCCGCCGGCGAACCGGTCGAGGTGTCGTTCACCGGGTAGCCGGCGTCGCCGCGACCCGGTCGGCGGCGCTGGGCGGGCACTAGACTGCCCGCTCGATGGACGTTGAGTCGACTTCAGCCGCCGACACCCGCCCCTGCGCCCACTGTGGGCGCGATGTGCCGCAGCGGGCCGGCGCGGGCCGCCCGTTCCGGTACTGCCGGGACAACGACGGTGCCTGCCAGCGGGCCTCCCGTAACAGCCGGATGCGGCACCGCAACGCCCCGGGCCTGCCCGGGCAGGTGGCCCGGACCTGGGAGGCGGTGGACCGGCTCGACCAGATCGTGGCCACCCTGACCGAGGCGCTGCACGCCGAGTTGTCGCCGGCCGGGGTGCAGCGGCAACTGTCCCAGCTGCGTGCGGAGACCGCCGGCGAGGTCGCGGCGGCGCAGACCGAACGCGACGAGGCGCTACGGGCCGCCGAGGACGCCGCCGCCCACGCCGAGCGGCAGCGTCGGCAGGCTCAGGCGGCGACCGCCGAACGTGACGCCGCCCGGCGGAGGCCGCCCGCGCGACCGAGCGGGCCGAATCGGCGGTGGACCGGGCGCAGGATGCGCAGACCGCCCGGGACGAGGCGCGGCGGGAGGCCGCGGCCGCGCAGGCGTTGCGGGCCCAGGCCGAGGCGGACCGGGACGCCGCCCGCGCCCAGGTGAGCTCGGTACGGGCCGACCTGGCCGCCGAACGCCGGCGCAGCGGTGACCTGACCGCTGAACGCGACGCCGCCCGTACCGACGCGCAGCGGGCCGCCGACCGCGCCGCGGCGGCCCTCGCCGAGGTCGACCGGTTGCGGGCCGAGATGGACCAGACGCGGGCCGCCGCCGAGCGGGCCCACGCGCAGGCCGAGCAGGCCCGGACGGAGACCGAGCAGGTTCGGGTCGAGGTTGCGCGGGCTCGGGCGGAGGCGGAGCGGGCGCGGGCGGAGGCGGCCTCGGCCCGAACGGAGGCCGAGCGGGCGGAGCAGGCCCGGGCGCAGGCCGACGCCGACCGGGAGCACGCCCAGGCGCAGGCCCGGCAGGCCGGCGAGCAGCAGGCCGCGCTGGCCGCCCGCGTCGAGCAGTTGGGTGCGGAGCTGACCGGCCTGCGGGCGACCCTCGGCACCGCCGAGGGCCAGGTGAGTGAGCTCACGGTACGCCTTCGCGCCACCGAGGCCGACCGCGACGACGCCCGCGAGCGGGTGGCCCAACTCGCCGCCCAGGTCGCCGACCTGGCCACCGCCCTCACCCGTCCCACCCGCTGACCTCCGCCCCTCCCCCGTCCCGCGCCGATCATGCAGTTGTGGTACCCCAGAAAGCGCATCAGTTCGGACAAATCGACCACCATAACTGCATGATCGGCGGGCCTGGGTGCGGGAGGATGGCCGCATGGGTAAGACGCATGAGCGCATCGAAGGGCGGCTGCGGGAGTTCATCGAGGCGCAGCCGATGTTCTTCACCGCGACCGCGCCGCTGGCCGGCGACGGCACCGTCAACCTCTCCCCGAAGGGCCTGCGGGGCTGTCTCGCCGTGCTCGACGAGCAGACGGTGGCCTATCTGGACTTCGCCGGCAGCAACGCCGAGACCATCGCCCACCTGCGGGAGAACGGCAGGATCACCCTGATGTGGTGCGCCTTCGCCGGCCCGCCGAACATCGTGCGGGTACACGGCCAGGGTGAACCCGTGTTCCGCGACGACCCCCGCTTCCCCGACCTGCTGACGCACTTCCCGGACATCGACCCCACCCGGCACGGCCTCCGGGCGATCATCGTGGTGCACGCCCGGCTGATCCGCGACACCTGCGGCTACGCGGTGCCGTTCATGACCTACGACAGCGACCGGGACCTGCACGCCCGCCGTTTCGCCCGGGAGGACGACACGTCACTGGACGCCTACTTCGCCGGCAAGGACGACATCGCCACCAGCATCGACGGCCTGCCGGGGCTGCCGTTGCCGCTACCGCCGACGCCGCGGACCGGCTGACCGCACCGGGTGGGCCGCGACACCGACGGGTGCCTGCCCGGCGCGTCGACCCGCCGCTCTGCCGCACCAGGACCTCGGCCGGTTACCATTCCTGCTGGCGGTGACGGTCCGCCGAGACGACCCGGCCGGGACGACCCCGCCGGGCGTACGTGATGGCCGGCTACCCTGGATTGCGCACCCGGGTGTACGGGTTGTCGAGCCCGGGGATCGGGAATGGCCCGGCGGAGACGGACCGTTACACCGTTAGGACCTGCACCACCGAAGAGGGGAAGTCGATCATGGGCGAGCGTATGCTGCGCGGAAGCCGGCTGGGCGCGGTCAGCTACGAATCCGACCGCAACACGGAGCTCGCGCCGCGGCAGACCCGCGAGTACCTGTGCGCCAAGGGTCACCAGTTCGAGGTGCCGTTCGCCGTCGACGCCGAGGTGCCCACCACCTGGGAGTGCAAGTTCGACGGCAGCGTGGCCCGGCTGGTCGACGGCAGCGAGCCGGAGCAGAAGAAGGCCAAGCCGCCGCGTACCCACTGGGACATGCTGCTGGAGCGACGTTCGATCGCCGAGCTTGAGGACATCCTGGCCGAACGGCTGCAGGAGGTCCGCACCCGTCGCGGCCGCGCCTGACCCGATACCGTCGACGGCGCCCCGGGGATCCCCGGGGCGCCGTTTCGCGTACGTCAGCGCGGCTCCACGATCTCGCCCTCGATGGCCTCACCCTCGACCACCGGACGCGCCGGGGAGGTCGGCGTCTGCGGCGTCGGACCCGGCGGCGTCGACCCCGGCTGCGGCCCGCCCCGGTACACCCGCACCCGCCGGGGCCGAACAGGTCACCGGCGGTCATCGACGACACCCGGCGCTCCGCGACCCGCTGCACCCCACCCCGGGCCAACCGGCGCACCGGCGGCACCAGCAGCAGCACCCCCACCAGGCCGCTGACCAGACCCGGGGTCGCCAGCAGCAGCGCACCGAGCAGCCCCACCAGCCCGTCGGTCACCTGCCGACCGGGCGGCCGACCCGACTGCGCGGCCTCCCGGAAACCCCGCCACGCCCGCACACCCTCCCGGCGCAGCAACACCAGACCCAGCAGCGAGGCCGCGAACACCAGCAGCGTCGCCGCACCGAACCCGAGCGCCCGACCCACCACCACGAACACGGCGATCTCCACGGCCGCGGACACCAGCAGAGCCAACGGTACGAACCTCAGTGCTCGGCGCATCTCACCCCAACCGCCTCACGGCGCCTCGTCATCTCGGCCCCGCCCCGGCGGGCGCAGCCGTCCCGTCCGTCCAGCATGACACGCCGCCGCGCAGAGCAGGTTCGCGGAGCCGCACCGGTAGGCGTCGCCACCGACCCGGCCGGGCCGCTCTCAGGGCCACCGCGCCTGTCCGGCCGTGGCCGCGCGCATGCCACGCCGCACCGCCGTACGCCGGTCGCGCACCGCCCAGCCGGTGATGCGCCACAACGCCTCCACGACGATCAGCGGGCTCATCTTGCTGGCACCACGCTCCCGCTCGGCAAAGGTGATCGGCACCTCCACGATCCGCGCTCCCGCCCGGTGCGCCAGCCGCGACAGCTCCACCTGAAACGAGTACCCCTGCGAACACACCGAATCCAGGTCCAGGGCGTCCAGCACCCCGGCCCGGTAGACCCGGTAACCGCCGGTGGCGTCGGCGACCGGCATCCCCAACGCCAGCCGCGCGTACAGGTTGCCGCACCGCGACAGCAGCAACCGCCGCAGCGGCCAGTTCACCACCCGGGCACCCCGGGTCCACCGCGATCCGATCACCACGTCGGCGTCGCGGGCCGCGGTCAGCAACGCCGGCAGGTCCTCCGGGGCGTGCGAGCCGTCGGCGTCCATCTCGACCACCGCGTCGAAGCCACGCCGCCGCGCCCACGCGAACCCCGCCAGGTACGCCGCACCGAGCCCCTGCTTCCCCTCCCGGTGCAGCACGTGCACCCGCTGGTCGGCCCGGGCGATGCCCTCGGCGATCACACCCGTGCCGTCCGGGCTGTTGTCGTCGGCGACGAGGATCTCCACCTGCGGCGCGGCCCGCCGAACCCGCCGCACGATCGCCGTGACGTTGTCGGCTTCGTTGTAGGTGGGAATCACCACCAGCACCCGACCCACACCGGGCACCCCGGTCGTCACCGGACGGATGTCGGTTCCGCGTACCACCGCTGCCCCCTCACCCCGGGTGGGCGGCCCCCGGTACGGGCCGGCCGTCCCGCCGACGCCGCAGCACCGCCGCGCCGACCACCGCGGCCACGGCCAGCCCCGCCAGCACCACCTCCGGCAGCACCCCGACCCGGGTGGCCAGCGTGCGTCCCTCGGTCAGCCGCAGCTGCCGCACCACGACCGCGCGGGTGTTGAACCCGGTGGCGTCGCTTACCCGCCCGTCCGGGGTGACGAACCCGGACACCCCGACCGTGGAGGCCATCAACGCCGCACGCCCGTGCTCGACCGCACGCAACCGCACCATGGCCAACTGCTGACGCGCCTCGGCCTCGTCGAAGGTGGCGTTGTTCGTCTGCACCACCAGCAGCTGCGCCCCACCGACGACGGTGTCACGGACCAGCCCGTCGTAGGCGACCTCGAAGCAGATCACGTCCCCGAGCACCGCCGGCCCGCTGTCGATCACTCCCGCCTCGGTACCGGCCACGAAGTCGGCCCGTACCCGGTCGACCTGGTCGCTGACCATCCGGGCGATCCGGCGCAGCGGCACGTACTCGGCGAACGGCACCGGATGACGCTTGACGTACAGCTGCTCCAGGTCGGGGCCGCTGCCCGGACGCCACAGCAGCCCCGCGTTGCGCACCTGCCCCCGCTGCGGCCCGAGCAGCACCGCACCGACCAGGATCGGCACCCCGACGGCGTCCGCGGCGGCGGAGATCCGCGCTCCGGCCGACGGGTTGCGCAGCGGGTCGATGTCGCTGGAGTTCTCCGGCCACACCACCAGGTCCGGTCGGGGCCGGGTGCCGGCGGCGACCTCACCGGCCAAGGCGATGGTGGCCTCGACGTGGTTGTCGAGCACCGCCTGCCGCTGGGCGTTGAAGTCCAACCCGAGTCGCGGCACGTTGCCCTGCACGATCGCCACCGTCACGCCCGCCGCGTCCCGGGTGGTGGCCACCGGCACCAGCAGCCCACCGGCGAGCAGCAGCAGCACCGTCGTGGCGCACCCGGCCGCCGGCGCCCACCGCCGGGCACCGCCGGCGCCGCGCCGCGCCCGGACCGTCCACCACGCCCCGGTGACCAGCAGCCCACCGGCCAGCGCCACCGCGAACGTCACAAGCGGCGCACCGCCGAGCGCGGCCAGCCGCAGCAGCGGCGACTCGTCCTGACCGAACGCCAACCGGCCCCACGGGAACCCGCCGAACGGTGTCCGGTCGCGCAGCGCCTCCTGCCCCACCCACAGCACACCGGTCACCGCCGGCCACACCGCCGGGAACCGGTCGACCAGCGGCGACACCCACGCCGTGGCCAGCCCCAGCACCGCCAGGTAGCCGGCCTGCAACAGCGACAGCAACACCCACGGCAGGTAGCCGGTGTGCAGGTTCGTCAGGCCAGCAACGGCGCGAACAGGGTCAGACCGGTCAGGAAGCCCAGACCGGCGCCGGCCCGCAGCCGCCGCCGGTGGGTCGCGGCGGCCAGCAGCGCCACCCCGACCGGCGCCAGCGGCACCACCCGTACGGCGGGAAGGCCAGCAGCAACGCCAGGCCGGCGACCACCGCCATGGCGACGGCCACCGGCAGGCGCACCAGGCCCGCCGGCACCTGACCGGGCGGCGGCGGTTCGGGCCCGGCGGCGCGGTCCACGGTCGTCACGGGCGGGTCGGACGCGATCACGCGCCGAAGGCTACCCGCCCGCCGTCACCACCCGCCCGCCTGCCCGGGTGGCCGGTCGGTGGCGGGCGACCGTCAGCGGCGGCCGGCCCACCTGCCGCACACCCTGCGACCAGCCGCGACAATCGACAAGTAATGTTGCTGTTATGGCAAACGAGGTGGCGGCGGTGCTGGCAGCGGTCGGACCCCGACTGCGAGCCCTCCGCAAACAACGCGGCACCACCCTGAACGAACTCGCCGACACCACCGGCATCTCGGTGAGCACCCTGTCCCGGCTCGAATCCGGGCAGCGCCGCCCCACCCTGGAACTGCTGCTGCCACTGGCCCGCGCCCACCAGGTGCCCCTGGACGAACTGGTCGGCGCCCCCGCCGTCGGCGACCCCCGGGTCCGCCCCCGCCCCATCGTCCGGCACGGCATGACGTTCCTGCCGCTGACCCGCCGCCCCGGCGGCCCGCAGGCGTTCAAACAGATCCTGCCGCCACACACCCCCGCCGACGCGCAACCACAGTCCCACGAGGGCTACGAGTGGCTGTACGTGCTCTCCGGCCAGCTACGACTGCGCCTCGGCGACCACGACCTGCTCCTCACCCCCGGCGAGGTCGCCGAGTTCGACACCCGGGTGCCGCACTGCGTCACCAACCCCGGCCCCGAACCCACCGAGGTGCTCAACCTGTACGGCCCGCAGGGCGAACACCTGCACGTACGCGCCCGCCCCGGAAGCGGCGCCACCTGAAAACCACACCGGCGGCCACGACGAAGTCGGGGCGCGGCATACGCCGCGCCCCGATGCTCCCAGGCCCCTCCCGGCCGGTGCGGCGGAATGCGGCACGCCGACCTTCGGACCGACCCGACGGTGACTGGCTGTCCCCGCCTGGCCGTTGTCTACTGGCCGTGCACCCCATCCTGCCCGTACACCGGTAACCGCGGCCGGTTCGCGCCGCCCCGCCGACCCCCGCCCGCTGGACCTGGCCGCCGCGACTGAACATGCACCGTGTCGCTCGGCCAGCGGACGAAGGGACGAAGCGAACAACAGCCGCTTCCCGTGGTAGGACTCAAAGACGGTACGTGGCCCACCCCCGGCCTTGTCAACCCACCCCCGACGAGTCGTCGCCCCGACCCGGCGTGTCGAGGCGGCCACCACCTCGCCGACGCCCCCGGCCACAGCAACCATCCACCCCGGTCAACCGAGCAGCGACCCCAGCAGCCCCCGAGCCGCCACCTGATGCTCCTCGGCCAGCATCCCGGCCGCGGCCAGCACATAGTCGGTGTCCACCACCGGCCGGGCCGCCCTCGGCAACGCCCACCCACCGGCATGGTCGGTCAACACCGCGTCCAACACCCCGGCCGCGTCGTTGTCCGAGGCGTGCCGCAGCACCCCACCCGACCCGACAAGCAGCCGCACGTCCCGCAGATCCCGACCGGCCCGCTCACCGGTACCCACCCCACGGGCGTGGCGACGCAACGCCACCGTCGCCGCCAACGCCGCGATCCGCGCATCGACCACCCGACCGGCGGCGTCCGCCGGCAGGAACCCGGGATCGGCGGCCCGCACCGCAGCCTCGCCGGCCAACCCGTCGGCCTCGGTCACCGCGACCAGACGTTCCTCGACAGCCGCCCGCACCACCCCCGGCGCGCTCCACCGCACACCCAGATCCCCCTCGACCGTCCGCGCCCGCCACAGCTCACCGGCCACCTCCCGGCCCGGCCCACCGGCCCGCTCGTCCGGAGTGAGCACCGAGTACACGTCCGTGGTCGCGCCACCCACGTCCACGACCACCAAGTCACCGCCGGCCACGTCGGCGAGCACCTCCACCCCCGACAACACCGCGTCCGGCGTCGCCGCCCGCACCAGCCGGGTGAACCGGCCACCCCGCGACAACCCCTTACCACCGATCACGTGCCGCAGGAACACCTGCCGGATCGCCGACCGCGCCGACACCGGCGCCAACACCCCGATGCGGGGCAGCACATTGTCGGCCACCGTCACCGGCACCCCCGCCCCGGCCAACAGCCCGCGCAGGTCATCGCGGACGTCACCGTTGCCGGCGAGCACCACCGGCACCCGCCACCGGGCCCGCGCCAGCCGCGTCGCATTGTGCGTGAGCGTCTCCGCGTCCCCACCGTCGGTGCCACCGACCAGCAGCACCACGTCCGGACGGGCCGCCCGCAACGCCGCCAGCTCCGCCCGACCCAACCGACCCGCCGCCACGTGCACCACGTCCGCACCCGCCGACAGGCCGACCCGCCGACCCGCCTGCGCGGTCACCAGCGGCTCGTAACCGATCACCGCCAGCCGCAACCCACCACCCGCCGACGAACACACCAACCACGGCACCTCACCCGAGGTGAACCCAGCCGTCGCCGCACCCACCGCCGCGTCCAGGCCGTGCAGCACATCCGACCCCACAGTGGTCGGCGCCGCCGCCGCCGACACCAGCCCACCACCGTCGAGATCGACCACCGCCACCTTCGTGTACGTCGAACCGACGTCGGCGCAGACCGCGACGTTCACACCGCAGCGGGCACGACCACCGTGCCGGTCGCCGTCACCGCCACCAACGGCTCAGCCAACACCTCCGCCGCCGACCCGCCCCGATCCGGCCGACCCCGGCACACCACCCGGGCCTCGAAATCGATGGTGCGGCTGCGGGTACCCACCCGGGTCACCGTCGCCACCACCTCCACCACGTCACCGGCCCGCACCGGCGCCTTGAACTGCACATCCGAGTACGACGCGAACAACCCCTCGTCACCGTCGGTACGGATACACACCTCGGTGGCCACATCCCCGAACAGCCCCAACGCGTACGCCCCGTCGACGAGATCACCCGCATAGTGCGCGTGCGCGTACGGCACATACCGCCGATGCGTCACCGTCACACCCAACCGACGGTCAGTCATGCCACCCTCGCCCTCCTACCCGTGATCAACGCATGGACCAGATAGGACGCCACCTCACCCGGCGTCGTACCCCGACCGAAGATCCGATCCACCCCCAGCTCGGCGGCCTGCGACTCGTCGAACCGCGGCCCACCCACGATCAACAACGGTCGCCGGGCCGCCGGCAACGCCTCCCGGAACGCCGCCGACATCTCCCGCGTGTTGTGCAGATGCGCATCCCGCTGCGTCACCACCTGCGACACCAGCACCGCATCCGCCCGCGCCACCCGCGCCGCCTCCACCAACTCCGGCACACTCACCTGCGCACCCAGGTTCGTCACCGCCAACTCCCGGTAGTACTCCAGACCCTTCTCCCCCGCGATCCCCTTCACATTCAGGATCGCGTCGATGCCCACCGTGTGCGCGTCCGTACCGATACACGCACCCACCACCGACAACTTCCGCCGCAACCGCCGCTTGACAACCGCGTTGACCTCCTTCGCGCTCAGCAACGGAAAGTCCCGCTCCACCACCCGCACCGCCGACAGGTCCACCAGATGGTTCACCCGCCCGTACACCACGAAGAACGTGAACCCGTCACCGATCGGCTTCGCGTGCACCAGCAACGCCGGATCGATGCCCATCTTGTTCGCCAACTGCACCGCCGCACCCTCGGCCCGCTTGTCATGTGGCACCGGCAACGTGAACGACACCTGCACCATGCCGTCACCGGTGGTGTCCCCGTACGGCCGCACCACACCGCCGCCCGTCACGGCCGGGCCCCCTCGGGTCGCGGCTGCTCCAGGATCTCCGTGGCCGGGTTGTAGTAACCCACCTCGTGCCGCGCCACACCGTCCAGACCCTTACCCCGATCCGCCGGCCGCTTCATGATCCCGAACGTGCCCTCGGCGATCGCCGTCAACAACGACTGCTCACCGATGCGCTCCAACAACCCCACCGCCTCGGCCAGCACCCGGTTCGCCCGCTGCTGAATGAACCCACCCGGCGCCGGCACGAAATCCTCGTGCAACCCACCCGCCGCGCCGAGCACGTACCGCACGTTCTGCAGGGCGATGTCCCGATCCGACAACCACGGCGTCACCACCGCCTCCGTCATCATCCCCACCAGCAGGATCCCCTGCCCGGTCATCGTGCCCACCAGATTGAAGAACCCGTCCAGCAGATTCCCCCGGAACACGTCCCCCGTCATGTGCTTCGTCGGCGGCATCCACTTCAACGGCGCATCCGGAAACAACTCCCGCGCCAGCAACGCATGCGCCAACTCCAGGCGGAACGACTCCGGCACCTCAGGGTTGATCTCGAAAGCGTGCCCCAGCCCCAACTGCCAGTCCGCCAACCCCGCCTCATGCGCGAAGTACTCGTTGAGCAACTGCGACACCGTCACCGTGTGCGCCTCGTCCACCGCTTCCGCAGTGGTCAGATAGTTGTCCTCACCGGTGTTGATGATGATCCCCGCCCGCGCGTGCACCTGCCGCGAGAACCGCTGGTCGACGAACGTACGCACCGGATTGATGTCCCGGAACAAGATCCCGTACATCGAGTCGTTGAGCATCATGTCCAACCGCTCCAGGCCCGCGAGGGTCGCCATCTCCGGCATGCACAACCCCGACGCGTAGTTCGTCAGCCGCACATACCGCCCCAACTCCTTCGACGACACGTCCAACGCCGCCCGCATCAACCGGAAGTTCTCCTGCGTCGCATACGTGCCCGCGAACCCCTCCCGGGTAGCACCCTCCGGCACATAGTCCAGCAGCGACTGCCCCGTCGACCGGATCACCGCGATCACATCCGCGCCCGCCCGCGCCGCCGCCTGCGCCTGCGGAATGTCCTCGTAGATGTCCCCCGTCGCCACGATCAGATAGATCCACGGCCGCCGCGGCGGATCCCCGAACCGCCGCACCAGACGGTCCCGCTCCACACGACGCCGATCGACCCGCCGAATCCCCGCACCAACCGCCCGCCGAGCCGCCCGCCGAGCGGCGCTAGCCGCCCGGCCAGCCGGAACGGTGAACCGCACCGAACCGGCGGCAGCCTTCTTCGCCAGCAGCGTCACGTCACTGATCTGCTCGCGCACCAGCGCGTCGAACACCGGCAACGCCACCCCGTGACCCAGACCGACATCCGCCACCACCGCATCCACCAGCCGGTTCACCCACGGAATACCGTCCGGATCCGCACCGGTCACCCCGGCCAGCCGCAACACCGCCCGCTCCACCGACACCGTGGTGTGACCACGCGCCAACTCCACCACCGGCCGCCCGGCCCGCCGCGCCAACTCCCGCGCCCGCGCCACCAGCACCGGATCCAGGTCAAGCTTCCCCGTCACGCGGACCCTTCCTCATAGATCACCTCACCGCGCAGCACCGTGCGCCGACACACCGGCAACGGCGTCGGATCATCCGCACCACGCGCCTCCGGATCCTCCGCCTGCAACACCGGCAACCCCCGCTCCACCCCGGCCGGCGTGGACCACACCGCGAACGTCGCCGGCGCACCCAACGCCAGCACGCCCTCGCTGTCCAGATGCACCGCCCGCCAACCACCCCGGGTGTGCGCCGCGAACGCCGCCCGCACACTCATCCGCTGCACCGGATTGTGATGCGCCACCGCAGCCCGCACCGAACCCCACGGATCCAACGGCGTCACCGGCGAATCCGACCCGAACGCCAACGCCACCCCGACCCCGTGCATCGCACCCATCGGATTCGACGCCAACGACCGCGCCAACCCCAACCGCGTCTCGTACATCCGCCCCGCGCCACCCCACAACCGGTCGAACGCCGGCTGCATCGACGCCACCACCCCGTACTCCACGAACCCGGCGATCAACCGCCGATCCACGATCTCCGCGTGCTCCACCCGATGCCGCGCCGCCCGCAACCGATCCGTGCCCAACCGCCGCGCCGCCCCCGCGAAACCCTCAAGCACCGTCGACACGGCCGCGTCACCGATCGCATGGAACCCGCCCTGCATCCCGTGCGCCGCACAGTCCAACAAATGATCACGCACCTGGTCCGCGCTCAGATAACCGTGACCACACCCGTCACCATCGGCGTACGGCTGCGACAGGTGCGCCGTCCGCGAACCCAACGCGCCATCGGCGAACAGATCACCACCGGCACCGACCGCCCCCAGCTCCCGCGCCCGCGCCGCACCACCCAACTCACCCCAGTACCCGTACACCTCCGGCACCCCCGCACCGGAGATCGCCAACAGGCCGGTGAAATCCTCCTCGTCGGAGATCTCCGGCCCGCCACACTCGTGCACCGCCGCGATCCCCACCGACGCCGCGTACCCCAACGCCACCCGCTGCGCCGCCACCCGCTGCGCCCGCGTCACCGACGCCCGCGCCACCGCCCGCACCACATGGTGCGCGTCCCGACGCAGCCAACCCGACCCGTCGTAGCCCGGCGCGGCCGCCGCCTCGGGACACGCCGCCAGCAACGCCTCCGACACCAACGCCGAATGGATCGACGCCTGCGACAGGTACACCCGCCGACCGTCCGCCGCCCGATCCAACTGCGCCGCCGACGGCGGCTGCGCCACCGACCACGTCGACTCGTCCCACCCGTGCCCCAACACCACCGCGTCCACCGGCAGACCCGCCGCGTACGCCGACACCGCGTCCAACAGCTCACCGGCCGACCGCACCCCGGACAGATCCAGCCCGGACAACACCAACCCGGTGTCGCTGGCGTGCACGTGCGCGTCCACGAAAGCCGGCGTCACCAACGCACCGTCCAGCTCCACCACCCGATCGGCCGGCGGCGCGTCGGCATCCGAACCCAGCCACACGATCCGCCCGTCACGGACCAGCAACGCCGTCGCGGACGGATCCGCCGGGCAGTGCAGCACACCGGCGCGGTACAACGTCGAGGGGAAGTTCGTCATGGCCTCAGTCTGCCGCCAGCCGCGCCTCGAACAGCCCACGCACCCCCGGCTCGCCCCGCAACAACCCCAACGCCAACTCCGCGTGCCCCGGCACGTACCCGTTGCCGACAAGCATCGTCACGTCAGCAGCCAGACCCTCCGCACCCAACGCCGCCGCCGCGAAACTCGTCGCCATCGAGAAAAAGATCACCGTGCCGCCGTCCGCCGTCGCCAACACCGCGCCGTGCTCACAACCCGGCACATCCACGCACACCACCGTCACGTCCGCCGGCACCCCCAACGCCGAGGTCACCGCCGTCGACAGGGCCACCGGATCGCGGGCATCGGCCACCACCACCGCATCGGCCAGGCCCGCCGCCACCAGCGCGTCACGCTCCGCGACCACCGGCACCACGCCGACCGTACGGCCCGCACCCGCCCGCCGCGCCGCCGCCAGCGACAACGAACCACTCTTGCCCGCGCCGCCGACCACCGCCACCGTCACCGGCCGGGCGTCCGCCTCGGCCGCCCGCTCTGCCACATACCGGGACACCACCCGCGACGTCAACGCCGGCGCACCGCACACGTCCAGCACCGCCAGGGACAGTTGCGGGTCCAGGTCCTCCGGCAGCACCGCCGCGACCGATCGGGCGAACAGAATCGCCCACCCCGCACAGGGCACCTGCTCGCTCCGGCCGTCCCAGCCGGCCAACCCGTCGGTGACCACAAGCGGAGTCAACGTCAACGACACGAGCGTGGCCACCCGCTCGCCCGCCTTGAGCCCCAACGGTGAACGCCGACCCGCCTCCTCGACCGTGCCGATCAACATGCCGCCCGACCCCGTCACCGGGTTCTGCATCTTCCCCCGGGCGGAGATGATGTCGAGCACCTCGGCCCGGACCGCGGCACCGTCCCCGTCGTGCTTGACGGACAACTGCCGGAAACTCGCCGCGTCCAGGTTCAGCCGCTCCACCCGGATCCGCACCTCGTTCGGCGCGATCTCCGGACGCGTGTCGAGCCGCCAGGCGGCCTGTGGCAACACGCCCGCAGGCTCCACGACACGGTGCAGACCCACCGGTGACGTCACACCGACCTCCCCCTGTCCGGCCGCCTGAAGCCTCGCCTTGGACTCGCATGGCGGGAAAACTTACGGCAGAATAATTTCTCTACCGAAATTTTTCCAGTAGCCTTCGGGTCGCTGATCACCCAGGCAGACCAGAGGAGGGGCCGTGACCCAGACCCGACCGCCGGTGCAGACCATCCCGGCACCCCCGCCGGCCCCCACCACAACCCGCACCGGCCAGCCGTACGAATACCGCCGCAGCCCCCTCGTCGAACCCGACTGGACCCGCTTCCCCGGCTGGCGCGCGGTCACCCGCGACCAGTGGGAAAGCGCCCAGTGGCAACGCGTCAACTGCGTCAAGAACATCAAACAGCTGCGCACCGTGCTGGGTGACACCGTCGACGACACCTTCTACGCCGACCTCGAAGCCGACCAGCGCGCCCTGGCCACCATGTCCATGCTGGTGACCCCACAGATGATCAACACCATGGCGCCGTACGGCCCACCCACCACCGAGACGCTGCTCGCCGACCCCATCCGGCGCTACATGATCCCGGTCGCCTCCGACCGCCGCACCGACTGGCCGTCACACCCCTACGCCACCCGCGACTCACTGCACGAACACGACATGTGGGTCGCCGAAGGCCTCACCCACCGCTACCCCACCAAGGTCCTCGCCGAACTGCTCTCCACCTGCCCGCAGTACTGCGGGCACTGCACCCGCATGGACCTGGTCGGCAACTCCACCCCCACGGTGGACAAGCTCAAGCTCAGCCTCAAGCCCGTCGACCGCTACGACGCCCACATCAGCTACCTGAAGGCCCACCCCGGCGTACGGGACGTCGTCGTCTCCGGCGGCGACGTGGCGAACGTGCCCTGGCGCAACCTCGAGTCCTACCTGATGCGGCTGCTGGAGATCGAAACCATCCGCGACATCCGGCTCGCCACCAAGGCCCTGATGGGTCTGCCCCAGCACTGGCTGCAACCCGACGTCGTCGAGGGCCTGGAACGAGTCGCCCGCACCGCCGCCCGCCGCGGGGTCAACCTCGCCATCCACACCCACGTCAACCACGCCCAGTCGCTCACCCCGCTGGTCGCCAGGGCCGCCCAGACCGCCCTCGACATCGGCGTGCGCGACGTACGCAACCAGGGCGTCCTGATGCGCGGCGTCAACGCGACCAGCACCGACCTGCTCGACCTCTGCTTCGCACTCCAGGGCGAGGCAGGGATCCTGCCCTACTACTTCTACATGTGCGACATGATCCCCAACGCCGAGCACTGGCGGGTTCCGGTCTGGCACGCCCAGCAGCTCCAGCACGACATCATGGGCTACCTGCCCGGCTACGCCACCCCACGGATCGTCTGCGACGTGCCCTTCGTCGGTAAGCGCTGGGTACACATGGTCACCGAGTACGACCGGGAGCGCGGCATCTCCTACTGGACGAAGAACTACCGCACCTCCATCGAGTCCGCCGACCTGGAGGCGCTCAGCAAGCGCTACGCCTACTACGACCCGATCGACACCCTCCCCGAAGCCGGCCAGCAGTGGTGGCGCGTCCACCGCGACGACTGAGCCCGACCGGGCGGCGTCATCGCCGACCTGTGCCACACCGCGAAGCGGGCCACCGGATGATCCGGTGGCCCGCTTCCGTGCCGGGCGATCACTTCGTGAAGGCGTCCTTCGTGTTACGTCCGGCCTCCTTGACGTTCTCACCGGCCTGACGGGCCCGGGCATCGCTCTGCTGGCTGGCACCCTCGGCCCGCATGCGCTCGTTGTCGGTCATGTCGCCGATCCGCTCTCTGGCGGCACCGCTCAGTTCCTCGACCTTGTTCTTCGCCTTGTCGGTGAAGCTCATGTCGTCTCCCTGTCTGTTCGGCGGTAGAGCGGAGCGGACCGCTCCGCTCTTTCTCGAGTCCCCCCGTGCGGAGAGCTGAAACGGTCTGGTGTCTCGGTGGCGGATGGTACAACCGCTGAGGCATCCTAGGACACTAGGTGTATGGTGGAGCCTGGTTCGATGCGACGCGGGACGAAGTCACTGATTGTCGAGTGCGGTCCGTCCGATCCGTTCGCCGCCCGACATCGGACCCGGTGTCCTGGTTGACTGAGGACATGGGTGAGCGAATTCTCCGGATCGGCGCCGTCAGACCGCACCGCATCGCGCCGCACGGTGGTGCGACGGCATGAACGAGATCCTGCTCGTCCGGCACGGCGAAACCACCTGGAGCGCCAGCCGCCGCCACACCTCGTACACCGATCTCAACCTGACGCCCGACGGTGAGCGGCAGGCCCGCGCACTCGGACCGGCTCTCGCCGGACGACGGTTCGTCGCGGTGCTGACCAGCCCACGGATCCGGGCGCTGCGCACCGCGCAGCTGGCCGGGTTGCCCGTCACCGACTCCGACGACGACCTCGCCGAATGGCACTACGGTGACTACGAGGGCCGCACCACCGCGGAAATCCAGGACGAACGTCCCGGGTGGAGCGTCTGGACCGACGGATGCCCGGGCGGCGAGTCACCGAGCGAGGTCGGCGAACGCCTGGACCGACTGCTCGCCCGGCTGCACCCCCTGCTCGACCGAGGTCCCGTCGCCGTGGTCGGGCACGCGCACGCGCTCCGCGTGCTGGGTGCCCGGTGGATCGGGTTGCCCCCGTCGGCCGGTGGCTTGTTCCGGCTGGACACCGCCACCCTCAGCCTGCTCGGTCACGAACACGGCCGGCGGGTGCTCCTCCGCTGGAACCAGCCGCCTCCCCCACCGCTCGACCCACCCACGGCGCAGTCACCGGCCCGCCACTGACCATTCGCCGGGCCGGCGGTGACGGACCGCGGCGTCGATCAGCGGGACGGCTGCTGCCGCGCCGGATCCTGCCCTACCTTCGGTGGCCGATGTTCGTACGGGGTGGACAGCACTACAGTCGTGCGGGTGGTGACATTCGCCGACGTCCTGATCTCCTGGAGCACCCGCTCCAGGTCGACCGGCCCGGCCACCCGGACCAGCAGCAGGTAGAAGTCCTCCCCCGCCACCGAGTAGCAGGAGTCGATCTCCGGCAGATGCGCCAGCCGCTCCGGCGCGTCGTCCGGCTGCGACGGATCGAACGGCCGGATCGCCACGAACGCCGTCAGGGGCAGGTCCAGCGCCTCGAACGAGACCCGGGCGGCGTAACCCTTGATCACCCCGCGCTGCTCCAGCCGTCGTACCCGCTGATGCACCGCGGAGACCGACAGGCCGACCTTCTCCGCCAGATCCGTGTACGACAGTCGGCCGTCCGCGGTCAGCGCCACCACGATGGCGCGGTCGATCTCCTCCACGGCGTGCAACCTACCGGGTACGACCGGTCGACGCGACTGACAAGCCCGCCCGCCGTCGCGTTCGGCGGGCGGATGCTCGCGTACGGTCAGCCCTTCGCCAGTGCCCGGGAGATCACCAGCCGTTGAATCTGGTTGGTCCCCTCCACGATCTGCAACACCTTCGCCTCCCGCAGGTACCGCTCGACCGGATGATCGGCCACGTATCCCGCGCCGCCGAGCACCTGTACCGCGTCGATGGTCACCCGCATCGCCACGTCCGTGGCGAACAGCTTCGCCTTGGCCGCCTCGATCGAGTACGGCCGACCGGCGTCGCGGAGCCGGGCCGCGGACAGGGTCAACGCCCGGGCGGCGGAGATCTGGGTGGCGAGGTCGGCCAGGGTGAACCCGAGCCCCTGGAAGTCGATGATCGACCGGCCGAACTGCTCACGTTGCCGGGCGTAGTCCACCGCGTAGTCCAGCGCCGCCTGGGCCAGCCCGACCGCGCAGGCCGCGATGCCCAGGCGACCGGAGTCCAGGGCCGACATGGCGATGGTGAACCCCGCCCCGTCGCCGCCGATCAGCCGGTCGGCCGGCACCCGGGCCTCGTCGAAGACGACCTGCGCCACCGGAGACGAGCGCAGCCCCATGGTGCGCTCGGCGGCCTGCGGGTGCAGACCTGGTGTGGCGCGGTCGGCGAGCAGGCAGGAGATGCCCTTCGGGCCCGGGCCGCCGGTGCGGCAGAAGATGTTGTAGAAGTCGGCCACCTGGGCGTGGGTGATCCACGCCTTGGTGCCGGTGACCAGATAGCCGTCGCCGTCGCGCACCGCCCTGGTGGTCAGCGCCGCGGCGTCCGAACCACCCTGCGGCTCCGACAGGCAGTACGCCCCGAGCAACTCGCCGCCGATCATGTCGGGCAGCAGCTTGCGCTGCTCCTCGCTGCCGTAGGCGGCGACCGGGTAGCAGGACAGGGTGTGCACGCTCACCGCCTCGGCGACCGCGAGCCAGCGGCCGGCCAGGATCTCCAGCACCTGAAGATAGACCTCGTACGGCTGGGCGGCGCCGCCGTACTCCTCCGGGTACGGCAGGCCGAGCAGACCCGCCCGGCCCAGCGTGCGCAGCACCTCCCGGGGGAACTCGGCCCGCTGCTCGTGCTCGACCACCTTCGGCGCGAGTTCCCGGTCGGCCAGTTCGGTGGTCAACTCCAGCAGGTCACGAGCCTCGTCGGTGGGCAGGATCCGGTCGACAGTCATAGCGCGATGAGCTCCGTGGGGATGGTGTTGAGCCGTCGTACGCCGTCCGTCGTGCAGACGACGATGTCCTCGATCCGGGCGCCGTGCCGCCCGGCCAGGTAGATGCCCGGTTCGACGGAGAAGACCATTCCCGCCGCCAGGGCACGGTCGTTGCCGGCCACCACGTACGGCTCCTCGTGGCCGTCCAGACCGATGCCGTGGCCGGTGCGGTGCAGGAACGCATCGCCGTAACCGGCCGCGGTGATCGGCGCGCGGGCGGCGGCGTCGACGGCCGCGGCGCTCACCCCGGGCGGACCGCCGCCACGGCGGCGCGCTGCGCCTCGTGCAGCACCGCGTAGTAGTCGACGAACTCGGCCGGTGCCGGCCCACCGCTGACATAGGTACGGGTGCAGTCGGAGCGGTAGCCCGAGGCCATGGTGCCGCCGATGTCCACCACGACCGGCTCGCCCACGCCGATCGGCCGGTCGGCGGTGCCGTGATGCGGGCTGGCGGCGTTGGGGCCGGCCGCCACGATGACGAAGTCGACGGTGGCGTGGCCGGCTGCCCTGATCGCGGCGGCGATGTCGGCGGCCACCTCCACCTCGGTCCGTCCCGGTCGTAGCCACTGCCCCATCCGGGCGTGCACCGTGTCGATCGCCGCGCCGGCCTCGGCGAGCGCCGCCACCTCCGCGGCCGACTTGTGGACGCGCAGCCTGCGCAGGACCGTCGAGGCGAGCCGCTGCCGGGCGTCGGGCAGCAGCGCACGCAGTGCCAGCACCTGCTCGGCCCACATCCGGTCGGCCAGCCCCACCGCGCCGACCGGCCCGCCGAGCGCGGCGGTCACCAGTGGGTACGGGTCCGTGCCGTCGGGGTGGTCGACGATGCGTACCCCGGTGGCCGGCGCCGGCGACGCCTCGGCCGCCGGCCGTTCCAGGGTCGGCACGATCAGCGTCGGCTCCGCCCTCGGCGGGCAGCACCAGCAGGGTCAGCCGCTCACCGGCGTGGGCGTCGTAGCCGGTCAGGTAGCGCAGGTCGGAGCCGGGGCTGAGCAACAGCGCGTCCAACCCGGCGGCGGCCACGGCACGCTGCGCGGCGGCCAGCCGCCCCGACGGATACAGCTCCTCGAACCCCACACCACTAGCTTAACGGTCGTTTGGGCCAGCCGGCGCCCACGGTGCCGGACCGCCACGACGCACCGGTCAGGAATCAAGAAGCACCGACCAGCGGGACGTCACTAGCTTGACCAGGGTGGATATCCGGCCGGGCAGCCGCTCGGGCCGGTGCGGAGAGGCACCCGGGAGGTTCGTGATGAGTGGGAGCAACTGGATCCGGCAGGCCCATCGGTGGCTGGCGATCGCGTTCACGGTGACCGTCGTCGTCACCTTCGTCGCGCTCGCGCAGGAGAATCCGGTCGAGTGGATCGCCTACCTGCCGCTGCTGCCGTTGGCCCTGCTGATGATCACCGGCCTGTACCTGTTCGTGCTGCCGTACGTCGTCAGGCGGCGTCGCGGGCCGGGTACGGCCGGTGCGCGCTGACGGCACGACCGGCTCACTCCACCAGCCAGAGACAGAACGGGTGGCCGTCCGGGTCCAGGCAGACCCGGACGTCCTCCTGCGGCTGAAAAGCGGCGAGCGTCGCCCCGCAGGCCAGCGCGTGCTCCAGCGCCGCCGGCAGGTCCCGCACCCCGATCTCCAGGTGCATCATCATCTGCTGCCGGCCGGGCTGCGCCGGCCAGCTCGGCCGCACGTACGCGCGTTCCCGCTGAAAGGACAGCCCGACCCCGCCGTCGGCGGCACGCAGGATCACGTCGTCGGCCTCCTCGACCGCGATGTCCCAGCCGAGCAACCGCGCGTAGAAGCGGGCCAGCGCCGCCGGGTCGGGGGTGTCGAGGTTCACCGTGGTCAGCGTCAGCCGGGTCGGTACGGTCATCGGGCCCTCCCTCGTCGCGCCGGCGGAACGCACCGCCGACCTGCCGTACGTCGTGAACGTCGGTGTGGTGTGCCAGGCTGTCGGGCGTGACAGCGCAGACCCCGATCATGCTCATCGACGCGCCCAGTCTCTACTTCCGGGCGTACTTCGGCATCCCCGAGTCCGCCGCGAAGACCGCCGACGGCCAGCCGGTGAACGCGGTGCGCGGGTTCCTGGACATGCTCGCCCACCTGGTCCGCACCCGCCGGCCGGGGCGGATGGTGTGCGCGATGGACCACGACTGGCGGCCCGACTGGCGGGTCGCGCTGCTGCCGTCGTACAAGGCGCACCGGGTGGCTCCGGAGGGGGGCGAGGTGGTGCCGGACACCCTCTCCCCGCAGGTGCCGATGATCCTGGAGGTGCTCGACGCGCTGGGGGTGACCGTGGTCGGCGCGACCGGCTACGAGGCCGACGACGTGCTGGGCACCCTCTCGGTCAGCGAGCCCGGTCCGGTGGAGGTGGTCTCCGGTGACCGGGATCTGTTCCAGCTGATCGACGACGCCCGGGGCGTGCGACTGCTCTACGTCGGGCGGGGGGTGGCCAAGCTGGAGGACTGCGACGACGCCGCCGTGCGCGCCCGCTACGGGGTGCCGGCCGACCGGTACGCCGAGTTCGCCGCGCTGCGCGGCGACCCGTCCGACGGGCTGCCGGGGGTGGCCGGCGTCGGCGAGAAGACCGCAGCCCGGCTGGTCGACAGGTACGGCGACATCGCCGGCATCCTCGCCGCCCTGGACGACCCGGCCGCCGGTTTCGCACCCGGGCTGCGCACCAAGCTCGTCGCGGCCCGGGACTACCTGGCGGTGGCGCCCAAGGTGGTCCGGGTCGCCCTGGACGTGCCGCTGCCACCGCTGTCCACCGAGCTGCCGGTGTCGCCGGCCGACCCGCAACGGTTGCTCGACCTGGCCGAGCGGTGGAACCTCGCCGGCTCGACCCGGCGCCTGGTCGACGCGCTCGCCACCCGCACCGCGACGAGCTGACCCGTTCCGGGCCGGCTCAGACGGTGAAGCGGAGCCGGCCGCGCCGGGCCAGCAGGTAGCCGAGGGCACCGGCGGCGATCAGCGCCAGACCGATGCCGACGAGCAGGCCGGTCGAGGCACCGGTGATCGGCAGCGAGCCGCCGCCTCCGCCGCTGCCGGAGAGCCGCACCTGGATCTTCGCGGTGTCGTTGGCGGGGTCCAGGTCCTTGACGGGGCCGGCGCCGTCGAAGGTGTGCAGCCGGACCGTGCCGCCCTTGCCATCGGCCCGGTCGATCCGCAGGTCGAACTCGAAGCTCAGCCGCTCACCGCGGCTGATCGTGCCGCGCGCCAGACACACGTAGACCCGCGCGCCCGGCTTGCCGGGCTGCCACTCGTCCGCGTCCCGGTCGACACAGGACTGCGGGGCGGTGACCGCGGTGACGTTTGTCGGCAGGGTCACGATGGTCTCGACGTTGAGCCCCCGCTGGCCGTTGGGTCCGGCACTGGCCGGGCCGTTGTTGAGGTACCCGACCCGCATCTCGACCGTGTCGCCGACCGCACCCGTGACGGTGGCCCCCTCGGCGGCCACGTCGCCACGCTGGTCGCCGTCGACGGTCAGCGTGATCCTGGTTTCGTTGTCGAGGGTGTCGGTGTCGGTCTGGCCGAGCGCGCGGGCCTGCGTACCGCCGACCGGCACCAGCGTCAGCGCCTCGTCGGTGCCCTTCGGCCCGAGCGGCCCGGTCGTGGGCGACTGGGAACGGAACTCCGCCCAGTCGGCCGGGGTGAACCAGACCGCGTAGCTGTGGTGCAGGTTCGGCGCCCAACTGTCGGCCGGAACCGTGCCGCCGAACGTCGGATCCACCCGGAGCGCCGCACCGGGCTCCAGCGAGTTGTCGAACGTGCAGGCGAAGGTGCTGCTGTCCAGGTCCGGGTCGCTGTACTCGCAGTTTTCGTACCGCTTCGACGGGGTGAACCCGTAGGAGCCGGACAGGTACAGCACCATCCCGTGCGCGGTCTTCGTGCCCCGGTTCCGCACCGTCAGCGGCACGTCCACCCGGCCGCCCAGGCTGCTGTCGAGGGTGAGCGTCCGCTCGGTGGCCAGGTCGACGCCCTCGCCGACGGCGACCGTGGACCGGTAGGTGCCGGTGGTTCCGTCCGGTGCGGTGACGGTGAACAGCAGTTCCCCCTGCTGGCCCGGCTGCGCGCCGGCAGCCGCCGTCACGGCCAGGCTGAGCAGTTCCGAACCCCAGTCGCCGTCGATGGTCAGCTCGCAGGTGACGACCGCGCCCGCCACCGTGCAGACGCCCGGCTCGTCGCCGGGCTCGACATCGGCGAACGCCATGACGTCGCGGCGGTCCACCCGCACGGTGTAGGTGCCGACCTGCTGATCGCCGAGCAGCCGGAGCGAGGCCCACTTCTGCGGGCCGTCGGTGGCGACGACGACGTTGTTGACGTACGCCACCGGCTTCGCGGCCGGCTCGGCGGCGGCCGGCGCACCGGCGGCCACGGTGGCGAGCACGACGACGGCCACGCCGGCGAACCACCGACGAACAACACGAGTCTGCATGGCGGGTCCCTCGAGAACGGTGATACCGCGGGAGCTGAGCCGGGTAAGACTCTCATGGATGCCGTGCTCGTCGGTAGCCGCGCCGCGGCTCAGGTCACCTCGCGCAGGTAGCCGTCGATGGCGGCGGCCAGGATCTGCTCGCCGGGACGCGCCCAGACCTCGGCGTTGAAGACCTCCACCTCGATCGCGCCGGTGTAGCCGGCCGCGTCGACCGCCTCGCGCAGCCGGCGCAGCTCGATGCAGCCGTCGCCGGGCAGCGCCCGGCCGAGCAGCACCCCCTCCGGCAGCGGGGTTATCCAGTCGCAGACCTGGAACGCGGCGATCCACTCCCCCGCGCGGGCGATCTGGTCGTGCACGGTGTCGTCCCACCACACGTGGTACGCGTCCACCACCACACCGACCACGCCCGGGTCGAACCGCTCGGCGATGTCCAGCGCCTGACCGAGGGTGGCGATGACGCACCGGTCGGCGGCGAACATCGGGTGCAGCGGTTCGATGGCCAGCCTCACCCCGGCGGCGTCGGCGTGCGGAGCGAGTTCGGCGATCGCGTCGGCGACCCGGGCGCGGGCGCCGTCGATGTCCCGGCTGCCGGCGGGCAGGCCACCGGAGACCAGGACCAGCACCGGGGCGCCGAGCGTGGCCGCCTCGTCGATGGCTTGTAGGTTCTGCTCCCGCCAGTCGTCGGCGGTGAAGAACCCACCCCGGCACAGGGTGGTGACCGTCAGCCCGGCGTCGCGGACCAGCTTCGCGGTACGGCCGAGACCGTACTCGATCACCGGCTCCCGCCACAGGCCGATGCCCGGCACCCCGGCGGCGGCACACCCGGCGACCACATCGGGTAGCGGCCAGTGCTGGGCGGTGGCCTGGTTGAACGAGAACCGGCGCAGGGCCGCCCTGCCCGCCGGGCCGGTCACTGGGTCACCCCGGCCACGGTGAAGAAGGCCCGGGCGCGGGCGGCGGCCAGCTCGGCGTCGGGCAGCAGGCCGGCGGCGTCGGCGAGGGTGAGCAGGGTGCCCAGGTGCTCGGGTGTCCGGCCGGACTGCAACCCGCCGACCATCGTGAAGTGCTCCTGGTGCCCGGCGAGCCAGGCGAGGAAGACGATGCCGGTCTTGTAGTACCAGGTGGGTACGGCGAACAGGTGCCGGGCCAGCGGCACGGTCGGGGCGAAGATCTCGTCGTACCGGTTCAGGTCACCGTCGTCGAGGGCGGCGAGCGCGGCCGACGCGGCGGGCGCGATGGCGGCGAAGACCCCGAGCAGCGCGTCGGAGTGGCCGGCCCCGTCGCCCCGGATCAGTTCCGGGTAGTGGAAGTCGTCGCCGGTGTAGAGGCGTACCCCCGCGGGCAGCCGGCGGCGCAACGCCACCTCGCGCCCGGCGTCGAGCAGCGACACCTTGATGCCGTCCACCCGGCAGGCGTGGGCCTTGAGCAGCTCGACGACGGTGTCGGCCGCCAGGTCCAGGTCGTTGGTGCCCCAGTAGCCGGACAGGGCCGGGTCGAACATCGGACCGAGCCAGTGCAGCACCACCGGCTCGTCGGCGGCGTGCAGCAGCTTGTCGTACACCCGCAGGTAGTCCTCGGGGCCACGGGCGGCGGCGGCCAGGTGCCGACTGCACATCAGCACCGGCACCGCCCCCGCGTCGCGCACGTCGTCGAGCTGCTCCCGGTAGGCGGCGGTGACCTCGGCGAGCGTCGCCGGGCCGGGCGGCAACTGGTCCGTGGCGGCCCCGGCGACGATCCGGCCACCGACGGACCGCGCCTCGGCCGCGCTGCGCCGGATCAGCTCCCGGGTCGCCGGGTAGTCCAGACCCATGCCGCGCTGCGCGGTGTCCATCGCCTCGGCCACCCCAGGCCGTAGGACCACAGGTGGCGGCGGAAGGCGAGGGTACGGTCCCAGTCCAGGACCGCCGGGGCGCCCGGGGTGTTGTCGCCGGCCGGGTCGGCCACCACGTGCGCGGCGGCGTACGCGACGCGGCAGGTCGGCGGGCCGTCGGGGTGGGGATGCCCGGTGCCGCCGGAAAGCCGCAGGCGACGGCCGCCGGGCAGGGTCACCTCGGTGCCGCTCACAGGCTCAGCTCCGGCACCTCGACGCGGCGTCCCTCGCGGGCCGACAGCAGGCCAAGCTCGGCCAGCTGCACGCCACGGGCGCCGGCCAGGAAGTCCCACGGGAACGGCTCGCCGGTGGCCACGTGCCGCAGGAACGCCTCCCACTGCACCTTGAAGCCGTTGTCGAAGTCCTCGTTGTCCGGCACCTCCGTCCACTGCGAACGGAAGTCCTCGGTGGCGGGCAGGTCCGGGTTCCAGACCGGCTTGGGGGTGACCGCCCGGTGTTGCACCCGGCAACGCCGCAGCCCGGCGACCGCACTGCCCTCGGTGCCGTCGACCTGGAACTCGACAAGCTCGTCGCGGTGCACCCGGACGCACCAGGACGAGTTGAGCTGGGCGATGACGCCGCCGTCCAGCTCGAAGATGCCGTAGGCGGCGTCGTCGGCGGTGGCCTCGTAGGGCCGCCCGGCCTCGTCGACCCGACGTGGGATGTGCGTGGCGATGGTGGCGGAGACGGCGCGTACCTCACCGAACAGTTCCGCGAGCACGTAGTGCCAGTGCGGGAACATGTCCACCACGATGCCACCGCCGTCGGCGGCCCGGTAGTTCCACGAGGGCCGTTGGGCGGGTTGCCAGTCGCCCTCGAAGACCCAGTAGCCGAACTCGCCGCGTACCGAGAGCACCCGGCCGAAGAAGCCACCGTCGAGCAGCCGCTTGAGCTTGCGCAGCCCCGGCAGGAAGAGCTTGTCCTGCACCACGCCGGTGCGTACGCCGGCCGCCCGGGCGGCACGCGCCAGGTCCAGGGCGGCGGCGGTGTCCTCGGCGAGGGGCTTCTCGGTGTAGATGTGCTTGCCGGCGTCGATGGCCTGCCGGATCGCCTTCTCCCGCTGCTGGGTCACCTGAGCATCGAAGTAGACCTGGGTGTCGTCGCGGGCCAGGGCGGCGGTCAGGTCGGTGGTCCAGTCGTCCAGGCCGTGTCGTTCAGCGATCTCGCGCAGCTTGGCCTCGCTGCGGCCGACGAGGACCAGATGCGGCCAGACGGTGGTGCCGTCGGCCAGCGGCACCCCACCGGCGGACCGGATGGCCAGCAGGGAGCGCACCAGATGCTGCCGGTATCCCATCCGGCCGGTGACGCCGTTCACGATGATGCCGATCGACCTGCGGGTCATGGGGGTCCTTCCGTCGTACGCGCTCGGACCGGGTAAGGTAAGCGCTTTCCCGCCCAGATTAGGCCGCACCTCCGAAGCCAGGCAAGGGCTTACCTGACGATGGTGCGTCCGGCCTCGGCGGCCGATGGCGGGCCGAACAAAGCGCTGGCCACCTCACCACCGCAACGAGGACCATCAGTGGATGGATCGCCAGTCCGACGAGATCGTCGCGTACTACACCGACCGGTACCGCGAGGACCTGCGGCTCGCCGCACGGCCGCAGGCCCGGCTGGAGCGGACCCGCACGCTGGAACTGCTACGCGAGTACCTGCCCGCACCACCCGCCCGGATCCTGGACGTCGGCGGAGGAACCGGCGAGTACGCCCGGGCCCTCGTCGCCCTCGGCTACCGGGTACGCCTGCTCGACCTGGTGCCCGCGCACGTCACCCAGGCCCGCGCCGGCCACCCCACCGTCGACGCGGCCGTCGCCGACGCTCGCGCGCTGCCCGAGCCCGACGACGGCTACGACGCCACCCTGCTGCTCGGGCCGCTCTACCACCTGCCCCGGCGGGCCGACCGGTGCCGGGCCCTGGCCGAGGCGGTCCGGGTCACGCGACCCGGCGGTCGCGTCCTCGCCGCCGCGATCTCACGATTCGCCGGGCCGCTGGACTTCGCCGCCACCGGTCGACTCGACGACCGGATGGTCGAGGAAGCCGCGGTGCTGCTCACCGACGGCCGGAACGACGCGCGTCTCGGTTTCACCCACGCCTACTTCCACCGGGTCGAGGAACTGCTCGACGAATGCCGGACCGCCGGTCTGGTCGACCTGGTCGTCGACGGTATCGAGGGGCCGGCCTGGATCGCCGCCGAGGCGGCCGCCCACGGGCCGATGGCGGAGACCGTGTTCACCGCCGCGTTGCGGCTCGCCCGCGTCTACCGACGGGAGCCCGCCCTGGTCACGGCGAGTGCCCATCTGCTCGCCCGGGGCACCGTCGGCGATCCGTCGGACATCGGGCGGGACCGGCCGGACCTGCGGGCTTGACCTGCGCTAACCACGCCCCGATGCAGGCCCCCGCCCTGGGGTACGGTGTCGCTGGTCGCCGCTACAGCGGCCGGCGCGACGCGTGAGGGGGCGGGTGTGGCGACGCTGTCCGATGTGGCCCGACGGGCCGGTGTCTCACCCGCCACCGCCTCGCGCGTGATCAACGGCAGCAGCAAGCCGGTCACCGAGGAGCTGCGCGAACGGGTGCTGCGCGCCGTCGCCGAGTTGCAGTACGTCCCCAACGCCCACGCCCAACTGCTGGCCCGGTCGCATCGCGGCGCCGTCGGGGTGATCGTGCACGACGTCTCCGACCCGTACTTCTCCGAGATCACCCGGGGCCTGCAACGGGTCGCCACCGACCAGGGCCGACTGTTGATGATCTGCAACAGCTACCGTGACCCGGAGCGGGAACTGGAGTACGTCGAGCTGCTGCGGGGCCAGCAGGTCGCCGCCATCATCCTGGCCGGCTCCGGGTACCACGACGCCGACTTCACCCGGCTGCTCAACGGCAAGCTCGCCGCGTACGAGGCTACCGGCGGGCGGGTCGCGGTGATCGGCCGTCACGAACACTCCGGTGACGCGGTGATGCCGGACAACCGGGGCGGCGGCGAACTCCTCGGTCGGGAACTGTGCCGCCTCGGCCACGAACGCATCGGTGTGGTGGCCGGCCCCCGGGTGCTGACCACCATCACCGACCGGCTCGCCGGGTTGCGCGCGGCACTCGCCGACCACGGCCGGGAGCTGCCGGAACACCGCATCCGGTACGCCGACTTCGACCGCGACGGCGGCGCCGGGGCCACCGCCGAGCTGCTCGACGCCGAGCCCGGGCTGACCGCGATCGCGGCGCTCAACGACTCGATGGCCATCGGCGCGTTGGCGCTGCTGCGCGCCCGCGCGGTGCCGGTGCCGCAGCAGGTGAGCGTGTTCGGCTTCGACGACATGCCGGTGGCCCGGGACGTCACCCCGGCGCTGACCACGGTCCGCCTGCCACTCGTCGAGATGGGCGCCCGGGCGATGGCCCTGGCCTCGACCCGGGAGCCGCGAATCCCCGGATCGAGTCGCTCGCGGCCGAACTGGTCCGTCGGGACAGCGCCGGCCCCGCCCCGGGGTGAGGCGGCGGGCCGCTGGCCGACGGTGGGCACCGCGCGACGCCGACGACCTGCCGAGGGCTCGTCCGCCGGCACCGAAAACGTTATCGTAGGTGATCATCGGTAAGGAGTCTCATGCCCCGCGCGCACCTCACCATCAACCCGGCGTTCACCATCGGGCCGGTCCGTCGACGACTCTTCGGCGGTTTCGTCGAACATCTCGGCCGGCACATCTACGACGGGATCCACGAGCCCGGGCATCCGAGCGCCGGACCGGACGGGTTCCGGCGTGACGTCGTCGAGCTGGTCAAGGAGCTGGGTGTCAGCACGGTCCGGTACCCGGGCGGCAACTTCGTCTCCGGCTACAACTGGGAGGACGGGGTCGGGCCGGTGGCCGAGCGACCGCGTCGGCTCGACCTCGCCTGGCACTCCACCGAGACCAACCAGGTCGGCCTGCACGAGTTCCAACACTGGCTCGACCTGGTCGGCAGCGAGCTGATGTTGGCCGTGAACCTCGGCACCCGCGGCCCGAAGGAGGCCGTCGAGCTGCTGGAGTACACGAACCTGCCGGCCGGCACCGCCCGTGCCGAGCAACGGGCCGCCAACGGCCGGGAGAAGCCGTTCGGCATCGCCATGTGGTGCCTCGGCAACGAGATGGACGGTCCCTGGCAGCTCGGCCACCGCGACGCCACCGACTACGGCAAGCTCGCGTCGATGACGGCCAAGGCGATGCGCCAGGTGGATCAGAACCTGGAGCTGGTCGCCTGCGGCTCGTCCGGCCGGGGCATGCCGACCTTCGGTGAGTGGGAACGCGTCGTGCTGAACCACGCCTACGACGACGTCGACTACATCTCCTGCCACGCGTACTACCAGGAACACGACGGAGACCTCGCGAGCTTCCTCGCCTCCGGGGTCGACATGGACACCTACATCGAGTCGGTGGTCGCCACCGTCGATCACGTACGCACGGTCAAACGCTCGTCCAAGCGGGTGGATCTCGCGTTCGACGAGTGGAACATCTGGTACATGAGCCGGTGGCAGGAGAAGGCGCGCACCTTCACCATCGACGAGTGGCCGGTCGCACCACGCCTGCTGGAGGACCGCTACACCGTCGCGGACGCCGTCGTCCTCGGCGGTCTGCTGATCTCCCTGCTCAACCACGCCGACCGGGTCACCTCGGCGAACCTCGCGCAGCTCGTGAACGTGATCGCCCCGATCATGACCGAGCCCGGCGGCCCGGCCTGGCGGCAGACGACGTTCTTCCCGTTCTCGGTGACCTCGCACGCCGCCCGGGGTGACGCGCTGCGGGTCCTGGCCGACGCCGACGAGACGACCACCGCGACCTTCGGCTCGGTGCCGGTGGTGGCCGCCGCGGCGACAAGCGACGGCACCGGGCTGTCGGTGTTCCTGCAGAATCGGCACCTCACCGAGGCGACGACGGTGACGATCGACCTGCGCGCGTTCCAGCCGACCGGTGCGGTCTCGGCCCAGGGCATCTGGGACACCGACGTGCGCGCCGCCAACGACCTGCGCGACCCGCACCGGGTCGGGCTGCGCAACAACGACACCGCGCGGCTCTCCGACGGTCTGCTCACCGTCGAGCTGCCGCCCGTGTCGTGGACCGCGCTGACGGTCCCGCAGGCAACCGGGTCCGGCGGGTCCTGACCGTACCCACGGTCGGCTCGTATCCTCTCGTGGTGACCTCGGCGCTCGGGAACCTCACCCGCCAGCAGCAGACGCTGCTGGCGCGGTGGCTTCCCGGGACGAGCGTCGAGGCCGAGCACAGCTGGGGCTTGGTGGCCACCACCGTCCTCGAGGTGACCTGCGCGGGTGCGCGATTCATCGTCAAGGCCGGCGGCGACGACGACCACGGCATCCGGCGCGAACTGGACGCCCATGCCAACTGGTTGCGGCCCTGGACCGATCGGGGCCGCGCGCCGGCCCTGGTGCACGGCGACGTGGACGCGAAACTGCTCGTCACCCGCTACCTGCCCGGTCAGTTGGTGCTCGGCAGCGAGCACGCCGACGATCCTCGCCTCTACCGGCAGGCCGGCGAGTTGCTGGCGCTGCTGCACGCCCAGTTCGTCGTCACCGACGACGACCACGAGCGACGCGAGAACGAGAAGGCCCTGGCCTGGCTGCGCCGACCACATCGGATCGCCGCGCACACCGTGCGGCGGCTGCGGGCCGAAATCACCTCCTGGCCGACCCCGTCGGCGTCCCTGGTGCCCACCCACGGCGACTGGCAGCCCCGGAACTGGCTGGTCCACGAAGGCGTGCTCAGTGTGATCGATTTCGGTCGCGCCGCCCTGCGTCCCGCGTACACGGACTTCGGTCGGCTGGCCGCCCGGGACTTCCGGCGCGATCCGAGGCTCGAGGCAGCCTTCCTCGACGGTTATGGGACCGATCCCCGTGAGCCGGACGCGTGGCACCGGAACCGGGTCCGCGAGGCGATCGGCACCGCGGCCTGGGCGTACCGGGTGGGCGACGAGGCGTTCGAGGCGCAGGGCCATCGCATGATCGCCGGAGCGCTCCGCGACGTCGACGTCCCGTAAGGACGCCACCGTCGGCCGCAAGCCACACCATGAGCGCCGTTGTCACTCGTGCGGCACGATGTGCCGCACCGCGTCGGGGCGGGCTGCCGCCTCCGCCATCAGCCGGGCCAGCCCGGCCCTGGTCGCCACCACCGTGATCTTCTCTCCGGGACGCAACCGCCGTCCGTCCGCGACGGTCGCCGGCAGCTGACTGCCGACGAGGTTCGTCAACCGCAGCAACCATGTCTCGCCCGGCCGGCGCAGATCACCGACGGTCATCCGGGCCAGCAACGAGCGCTCGCCGACCGTCGTCTTCGCGACCAGCAACACCCGCCGGGCGACGGGAATCGCCTCCAGTTCGTGACCCAGCATCCGCGCCACGAACGACGGCACCGCGAGATAGCTGACACTGCGGGAGATGGTGAGGTCGAAGGCGCGCTGCACCTGGTCGGCGAAGTCGCCGTCGAAGAGCCGCAACACCACCCGCAGATCGGGCCGGACGGCGCGGCCGACCAGCGCGGTCTCCAGATTCGTCACATCGTCCGAGGTGAGTACGACAAGGGCGCGGCTGGTCGCCAGCGAAGCGGCGACCAGCGTCTCTCGACGACTCGCGTCCCCGACGATCAGCGGAATCCGCAGCTCCCGCGCAGCCGATACGCCGCGCGCGTCCGCCGAGCGGTCGATGGCGATCACGTCGACCCCGAGGGCGTGCAGACCTTCGACCACGTGGCTGCCGACCCCGCCCAGCCCGACCACGATGACGTGTCCGCTGGCCCGCCTCGGCAGGGAACCGTCCGCCACCTCCAGTCGTACCTTGATCACTGCGTCCACCACGGCGCCGGTGAGCAGCGGAATCAGGGCGATGCTGGCGATGGTGAGGACAACCAGCGTCGCCTTCTCCACCCCGGTGGCGGTCGGCTCGACGTCCGCGCCACCCAAGGTGGCGAGGACCGCCTCGAAAAACGCCTGGGACCAGGTGGTTGCCGGACGGCTCAGGGCGAGCACGACGGCGGCGGCGAGCAGCAGTCCGAGGAAGACGCCCAGGACGACGCGGATCCGGCGCCAGACCCGGCCCGCGATCGTTCCGAGCGGGTAGCCGTGGGTCATCGGGCGGCGGCGGGACGTCTCCGGACGCCAGGGTGCCACGGCGGCGAGCACCAGGTCGGCCTCGTGCTGGTGGGCCGGCAGTACCTCGACCTCGTCGCCGTTGCGGGTGATCGCCAGGCCACAGACCACCTCGTGCTCGCGTACCTCGTCGCGTCCGGCGACGAACATCGTGCCGTCGCGTAGGCCGTGCCGGGGAGTGGCCTGGCCGACGGCGGCGGAGACGAAGGCCGGCGCGGCCAGCGCCCCGTCGGACAGGACGGTGCAGTAGGGCAGTTGGTCGAGTCCTCGGCTCAGTCCGGTGTTGAACATCCGCACCACGATCCGCAGCGTCGGGTGCAGGTCGTGGGCCTGGAGCGCGGCCTCGATGTTCGCCACGTCGTTGCGGTCGACCAGGGCCAACGCGTCGGCCGTGCCCAGCCCGGCCGTCTGGTAGGCGTCGGTGTCCGGCCGCTCCGCCACGATGCACCGGACGCCGGGCAGCCGGGCGATGCGTCGACCGTACCGGGATGTCCGGGACCGCAGGATCACCGTGACCTGACCGCCGTGCCGGTTGGTGAGTTCGTCGGCGAGCCGGTACGCCAGGCTGTCGTCGCCGCAGATGACGAAGCGACGTGGCTCTTCCGGCTCCGGCTGGACCGGCGATCCGGACTCCGGGGCCTCCACGCCGCCGAGCGTATCGACCACCCGCCAGGCCAGGCGCTGGACACATCGCGGAACCCGGCAAGCCGCCGCAGGCCGCACGCATGGGACAGACGTGATCGCATGCGTGGATTCGCGATGCGATCATCAGGGCCATGCGCAAGATTGTCGTGACGACGGCCGCCGTCCTGCTGGTGTCGGGGTGCACCGGCGGATCGGCGGGCACGAGCACCTCGGCCCCCTCCGACGGACCACCCGGAGCCGTCGCCGCCGACGCGCCGGAACCGGGTTGGCGGCTGGCCACGCTGCCGGAGCTGGCCGGGCCCACAAGCGTGCTGTGGGACGTGGTGTCGGTGGACGCCAGGCACGCGTGGGCCGTCGGTAGCGAGGCTTACTCGCCCGACCAGCCGAACGACACCGGCACCCCGTTGGTCCTTCGGTGGGACGGAACGAACTGGACACGAGCGGCCGTGCCGGCGATCTCATGGCACGGCCGGCTCGACCTCGTCGCGGCCGACTCGCCGTCGAATGTCTGGGCGGTCGGCAGCACGGCCGCCGCCACCCCGGAGGAGCAGGTGACGCACGTCCTGCACTACGACGGCAGCGCCTGGCGCGAGGTGCCGTTCGCGCGGGGCGACGGCGAGAGCCAGGCACTGATCACCGGACTTACCGTCCTCGGCGAACAGACCTGGTTGGTGGGCAACGACGGCAGCAATGTGATCATCAAGCAGTGGGACGGACGATCCTGGCGGTCACACCAGCCGCCCGCCGAGTGCCGCACCGGCGGCACGTCCTTCGGTGGAATGCCGAACTTCTGCACCGTCACCGCGATCAAGGCCATCGGGCCGGATGACGTCTGGGCCGCCGGCAACGGCGCGTGGCAGGGCTTCAAGGGCCCGTTGCTCTTCCACTGGAACGGCTCGGGCTGGCGTACGGTCCAGGTGGGCGTCAACAACGACGAGTCCTCGTTCCGCGCGCTCGCGGGTCGATCCTCCAGCGAGCTGTGGGCGGTCGGCGACGGTGGGTTGGCCGTGCGCGGGGGCGGTGGATCGTTCGAACTGCTCAGGTACGCGCCGGGTGGCGCACTGCCCGACGTGGTCACCGACCACGCCGGACAGCCGTGGCTGATCGACAACTCGCCGACGCCGAGCGCTTCGCTTGTCACGTACCGGACGGGCGGGTGGGCCGGCGTTGCGGCGCCGCAGCCGCCGGACGCGGTCGGGCTGAGCCTGCACGGGATCGCCGGGACCCCGGGCAGCCCCCTGATGTTCGCGGTGGGCGCGGCAGATCTCCCCACCACCCCGCGCTACCTGCGGGGGGTCGTGCTCGAGTACGTGCCGGACGCGTCGACCGGATCACGCCACTGACGTCGACCCGGAGTGGTTCGCACAGCTACAGGTCTACAACCCCGTCGACGGGCCGGTGCCGGAGGTGATGCTGACCGGAGTGGTGACCGACGGCTGACCCGTGCCGCCCGCCGGCCGCACACCGGGTGCGGACGGCGGGCACGGGACGGACAGCGTGCGGAGCGCGGCCTACGCTGGCCGGGTGGTGCCGGTCAGTCCAACGCAGCGGGTCCTCTCCCCCGACGACGTGGTCGACTTCGTCCGGTCCTCGTTCGGGCCGGACCGGCGGGTGGCGGACTGCGGGCCGCTGTCCGGTGGCGGCTTCGCCGCGGTGTGGTGGGTCCGCCTCGACGGCGAGCGGCCGGGAGCGGGCCGCGTGGCACCAGGTCACCGCGACGTGGTGCTGAAGGTCGCCCCGCCGCCCACCGCGCGGCTGCTGCGCTACGAGACCGACCTGCTCGCCGCCGAGGCCCGATACTTCCGGCTGGTCGCCGAGCGGGCGCCGCAGGTGCCGGTGCCGCCGGTGCTGCACCACGGCCGGGACCGGCGGCTCGGTGAGTGGCTGGTCACCGGCCGGCTGCCCGGCCGGGCCCTGCCCGACCTGGACGGTGACGACGGGCCGGTCCGCGCCGACCTGGGCGCGGCGACGGCCGCCCTGCACCGGGTCACCGGCGACCGGTTCGGCTATGACGCCGGCCGCACCGGCGGCGCGACCTGGTCGGCCGCGTTCACCGCGATGATCGACGACCTGATCGCCGACGCGGTCGACTGGCAGGTGCCGCTGCCGGTGCCGCCGCAGCGGTTGCGGGCACTCGTGACCCGGCACGGCGAGGTGCTCGACACGGTACGCCGGCCGGCGCTGCTGCACTTCGACTGCTGGGACGGCAACGTCCTCGCCGACCGGGACGCCGACGGCGCGTACCGGATGTGTGGGCTGGTCGACGGCGAGCGGTTCCTCTACGGTGATCCGCTGCTCGACCTGGTCTCACCGCTGCTGTTCCGCCGCGCCGAGGACGAACCGACGCACCCGTTCCTGCGCGGCTACGCCGAGGCCACCGGTGTGCCGCTCGCCTTCGACGACGGAGCACGCCGCCGGCTCACGCTGTACCGGATGCACCTGCACCTGCTGATGACCTCGGAGATGCCCAGCCGGGGCATCACGCCGAAGAACGACCCCGGCCGGCACACGCTGCTGGCCGAGTTGCTCGACCGCGACCTGGTCGAGCTGGCCGCGGACTGAGCCGACGGCCCAACGGCCGGCCGGACCAGTTGGCCGGGCCGGCAGTCGACCACCGCTGGAGGTGCCGCTGTTGCGAGACCGTCACGCCAACCTGGCGCGTATCCGGTCGCTCGACCCTGAGCGTGACCACCTGGAGATCTACCAGACGATGCTGCGCCACGAGTTCTGCTGGGATCTGCGGCTCGGGCTCAACCTGGCGTTCAACCGCTCCTTCTCGATTCCGGAGATCGCCGCCGTGCACACCGCCACCGGTGAGCTGACCCAGCGGACCCGCAAGCGCATCGACGACACCGGGCTGTTGATGTACGAGATGGTGCTCAACGGCTTCGACCATCCGCGCGGGCGGGCCGCGTTGCGCCGGGTCAACCAGATCCATCGCCCGTACGGCATCGGCAACGACCACTATCGGTACGTGCTCGGCTGTCTGGTGGTGATCCCGACCCGCTGGATCGACCGGCACGGCTGGCGTCCCACCTGCTGTCACGAGCGGCGCGCCACCCATGCGCTCTACCGGGAGCTGGGCCGCCGGATGGGCATCACCGACATCCCGGAGACCTACCGGGAGTTCGCCGACTGGTTCGACGCCTACGACGCGGCGCACCTGCGCCCCAACGACGACGCGGCGGCGATCGAACGGGCCACCCGGGAGCTGCTGCTCGGCCGGCTGCCCCGCCCGCTGGCTCCGATCGGCGACGCCCTGGTCGCCGCGCTGTACGACGACCGGCTGCGCGCGGCCGCCCGGGTCGCCACCCCGGCCTGGCCGGTACGCGCCGGACTGCACGCCGGCCTGCGCGTCCGGGCGTGGCTGCTGCGCCACCTCGGCCGGCCGCGCACCGCGCCGCTGTTCGCCGGCGGCGTGATCAGCACCCGGACGTACCCGGACGGCTACACCATCGACCAGCTCGGCCCGGCCGACACCACCGATTCGCGGACGACCGGCGGCGGTGCCGTCACCGCGAGCCGCCCCGATCCCGACTGACGGCGACGGCCGGTCGGGATCGAGGTCCGCCGGCGGTCAGGACGGTGCGAACCGGGCTAGCGGGTTGGTCAGGGCACCGACCAGTTGCAGGGCCGCCGACGGGTCGGCCAGGTCGACCATCTGCTGGTTGTCGCGCAGTTGCAGCCGGTTGAGGCAGGACAGTGCGAACTCCGGGGCGAACAGGTCGTAGCGGGCCAGCCGGTCGGCCAGGTGCGGTACCCGGCCGGCGTACTCGGTGGCGCAGTCGGCCACGGTACGCCAGAACTCCTCCTCGCCGAGGACGCCCTGGTCGGCAAGGGTCGCGCCGAGGAATCGGAAGAAGCAGTCGAAGACGTCCGTGAAGATCGACAGCAGCTTCATGTCCTCCGGGATGTCGGCCCGGATCCGCTCGACCGCCGGCGGCAGCTGCGCGTCGGCTCCCATCACCACGATCTCCTCGGCGATGTCCTTGAAGATCGCGCGCTCGACGACGCCGTCGCGCAGCACCAGGATGACGTTCTCGCCGTGCGGCATGAACGCCAGGTCGTAGGCGTAGAAGGCGTGCAGCAGCGGGGTCAGGTAGGCGGTCAGGTAGCGGCGCAGCCACTGCGCCGGTGCCAGCCCGGAGGCCGCGATCAGCTCGGCGGCGAACGACCGGCCGTCGGCGTCGACGTGCAGCAGCGACGCCATGGTGGCCAGTCTCCGGCCGTCCGCCAGGTCGGGTACCGGGCTCTCCCGCCACAGCGCGGCGAGCATCTTCCGGTACGGGGAGTAGCGGTCGGTGGCGGCCTCGTACTGGCGGTGCCGGTAGCCGACCGCGGCCCGCTCCCGGATGATCGTCAGTCCGGTGGCCCGGAACACCTCGTCGCCGTCGATCAGGTCGGCCAGCCAGTCGTTGATGGCCGGGGTGGCCTCCATGTACGCGGCCGACAGGCCCCGCATGAAGCCCATGTTCAGCACGGACAGCGCGGTCTTGACGTAGTGCCGCTCGGGGTGGCTGACGTTGAAGAAGGTGCGGATGGACTGCTGGGCGAGATACTCGTCGGGGCCCTCGCCGAGGCAGACCAGCCGGCGACGCGCCACCTCGCCGGCGAAGGTGACCGACAGCTTGTTCCACCACTGCCACGGATGTACCGGGATGAGGTGGTAGTCGGCGAGGTCGAGGCCCAGCTCGGTCATGGTCGCGGCGAACCGGGCGAGGGTCGCCTCGCCCAGTTCGGTGCGCAGCAGCGTCTCCCGGTCCAGGTCCGCCGAGCTGGTGAAGGTGGCGTGGTCGCGGTGGGCGGCGAGCCAGATCAGCCGTACCGGGTGGGCCGCCTCGGGGGCGTACCGGTGGTACTCGTCGACGCCGAAGCCGAGCCGTCCGTTGTTGGCCACGAAACAGGGATGACCCTCGGTCATCGAGGTCTCGATGGTCTGGAAGTCGGCCGCCACCAGCTTCGCCGCGCCGGGCAGCGCCCGGTCCAGCTTGTACGCCAGGCCGGCGAGGGTGGACGTGATCTCCTCGAGGTAGACCGGCAGGATCCGGTCGGTGAGGCCGAGCGCGTCACGCAGGTCGAGGCAGAAGTCGACCGCGTCCAGCGGCAGCGACTCACCGTCCCGGTGCCGGCTGATGCTCTCCGGGTCGATGTCCCAGTGCTCCAGGGTCATCACCCGGGCCGCGAACCGGTACCGGACCGCGCCGGAGGCGGCGGTGACGGTGTACCAGCGGCGGCCGGTGGAGTCGGCGGCCGAGCCCTCCGGTTCGGGGGTGAGCAGCCGCTCGTGGCTGAATTCGGCCAGCGCCTTGCGTACCAGCAGGCGGTTGGCCCGCTCCCAGGTTTCCGGGCGCAGGTGGGCGACCGGGTCAGGCGAGGTCACGGTGATGCTCCTTCGTCTCGGTGCCGGCCGCTGCGGTCACGTCGGTGGCGGCGCGGAATCCTTGCCGGGTGCAGATGCTCAGCAGGGCGATCTTCTCCGGCTTGGTCACCGGTCCGACCACCTCGAAGCCGACCGCCGCGTTGAGCGCCTGCACGGCGGTGTTGCGCACGTCCGGCTCGACCACCACCCGTTCGGTGGCCGGGTCGGCGAACAGCCAGGCCATCACCGTGGTGATGACGGCCCGAGTGAAGCCGGACACCGGGGTGGCGGTGGGTGCGCAGAGGAAGTGCATCCCGACGTCGCCGGGCCGCGCGTCGTGCAGGCCGACCAGCTCGACGTGCGCCGGGTCGTACCGTTCGGCGAGGAAGGCCGGCTCGCCGCGCCACAGGCCGAGGTACGCCTCGTGGTGCGGGTGCTCGGCGATGCGGCGGTACTCCGCGGCCACGGCGTCGAGGTCGGCGTCCTGCATCAGCCAGAACGCCGCCTTGGGATGGGTCACCCACCGGTGCAGCAGCGGCGCGTCGACGGCCAGGTCGATCGTACGCAGGGCGAACTCGCCGAGTCGCCGATCATGGCGGACGTGGACGAGCTGGGTCACCCCGGCACCCCGAAGTCCTGGAAAGTGATCGACTTCTCGATGGGGTACGGCTCGCGGCCGAGCAGCTCCCGGATGATCCAACTGTTGCGGTACGGACCCATGCCGAGGTCGGGCGAGGTGACGCTGTGGGTGTGGGTGCCACCGTTCTGCAGGAACACGCCGCGCCCGGTGGAGTCCACACTGTAGTTGCGGGCGACGTCGAGCCGACCGTGGTCGTCGAAGCGCAGCCGGTGCCGGATCGGCTCCAGGAACGCGGGTACCTCGTACCGGTATCCGGTGGCCAGCACCAGCCCCTCGGTGTCCAGGGTGAAGTCCCGCTCCTGCTCGACGTGGCGCAGCCGAAGGGTGTGCTTCCCGGTGCTCTCGTCGTACGTCACCTCGGTCAGCTCGGTGTTGGTGAGCAGCCGGGTGTTCACCGGTCCGTCGACGCTGCAGGCGTAGAGCAGGTCGTAGATGTCGTTGACCAGGTCGGCGGAGATGCCCTTGAACAACCCCTTCTGCTCGGCCTCCAGCCGGTACCTGGTGGGCTCCGGCAGCGCGTGGAAGTAGTCCACGTAGTCCGGCGAGGTCATCTCCAGCGTGAGCTTCGTGTACTCCAGCGGGAAGAAGCGCGGCGAGCGGGTCACCCAGTTCAACTGGTAACCGTGGGTGCCGATGTCGCCGAGCAGGTCGTGGTAGATCTCGGCGGCGCTCTGCCCGCTGCCGACGACGGTGATGCTCCGCTTGGCCCGCAACGCGTCCCGGTGCGCCAGGTACCGGGAGTTGTGCACCGCGTCGGAGGTCAGGCCGGCGCAGGCGTCCGGCAGGTGCGGCGGGGTGCCGGTGCCGAGCACCAGATGCCGGGCCCGGTGGGTCACGACGGCACCGTCGACGGTGGCGGTCACCACGTAGCGGTCGTCGGTCGGGTCGTACTCGACGGCGGTGACCTGGTGACCGAAGCGCAGGTTGGGCAGCTTGGCGGCGGCCCAACGGCAGTATGCGTCGTACTCCACCCGCAGCGGGAAGAAGTTCTCCCGGATGTAGAAGGGGTAGAGCCGGCCGATCTCCTTGAGGTAGCTCAGGAAGGAGAAGGGCGAGGTGGGGTCGGCGAGGGTGACCAGATCGGCCAGGAACGGCGTCTGCAACCGGGACGACTCCAGCAGCATGCCGGGGTGCCAGGAGACGTCGTCGCGGGCCTCCAGGAACAGCCCGTCGAGTTCGGCGATGGGTGCGGTCAGGCAGGCCAGGCCGAGGTTGTACGGCCCGAGGCCGATCCCGATGAAGTCGTAGCTTCGCATCCGGCCCTCCAGGCTCGGGTTGGCAGCTGGCATGGTCAGCCGACCGGGCAGGTCAGGTCGGCGGCGGGCACGTGTTCGTGCAGGTAGCGCCCGGCGTGCTCGGCGATCAGGTCCAGCACGTAGGCGACGTCGGCGACAGTGGTGGCCGGGTTGAGCACGGTGAACTTGAGGTACTGGCGGCCGTCGACCTTGGTGCCGGCGACCACGCCGAGGCCGGAGGCGGCCAACGCCTCGCGGGCGCGCAGGTTGGCCGCGTCGGTCAGGTCCGGGCCCGGCCCGCTGGGTCGCCAACGGAACACCACGGTGCTCAGCTGCGAACGGGTCAGCACCTCGAATCGCGGGTCGGCGGCGACCAGCTCCCACGCCTGCGCGGCCCGGTCGCAGACCTCGTCGAAGAGTTCACCGACCGCGTCGGGCCCCATCACCCGCAGGGTCAACCAGAGCTTGAGCGCGTCGAACCGGCGGGTGGTCTGCAGGCTCTTGTCGACCTGGTTGGGGATGCGCTGGGCGACCGTCCGGGCCGGGTTGAGGTAGTCGGCGTGCCAGGTGGCGTGCCGCAGGGTCCGCCGGTCACGGACCACCAGGGCGCTGGAGCTGACCGGCTGGAAGAAGGACTTGTGGTAGTCGACGGTCACCGAGTCGGCGCGCTCGATGCCGTCGAGCAGGTGCCGGCGGGTCGGCGAGACCAGCAACCCGCATCCGTACGCGGCGTCGACGTGCAGCCACACCCCGGCCGTGGCGCACACCTCGGCGATCTCGTCGAGCGGGTCGATGGTGCCGAAGTCGGTGGTGCCGGCGGTGGCCACCACCGCCATGACGGTCAGGCCGGCCCGCCGGCAACGGGCGATCTCGTGCCGGACCGCGCCCGGACGCATCCGCCGGTCCGGGCCGGTCTCCACCACCACGACCGCGTCCGGTGCCAGGCCGAGCAGCTTGGCCGCCTTCTGCACGCTGAAATGACCGGCCGCCGAGGCGATGATCCGCAGCTGGGGCAGCAGGATCCGCCGGTCGGCGGGGGTCGCGGCAGCCAGCGCCTCCTCCCGGGCCAGCAGCAGGGCGTGCAGGTTCGACTGGGTGCCGCCGCTGGTGAAGACCCCGTCGGCGGCCGGACCGAGGCCGATCCGGTCGGCGGTCCACTCGACGAGCCGGCGCTCGATCAGGGTGCCGCCGGCGCTCTGGTCCCAGGTGTCCATCGAGGAGTTGACCGCGCTGAGGACCGCCTCGCCGAGCAGTGCCGGAATCACCACCGGGCAGTTGAGGTGGGCCAGGTACCGGGGGTGGTGGAACCAGACCGCGTCGCGCAGGTAGACGTCCTCCAACTCGTCGAGCGCGGCGGTGGTGTCGCCCAACGGCCGGTCCAGGTCGATCGCCTCCACCTGGGGGGCGAGTTCGTCCGGGCGTACGCCGGTGAACGGTCCGGTGGCCTCGGCGATCCGCCGGGCCACCCGGTCGGTGCCGGCGGCCACCGCCCGGCGGTACTGCTCGACCGTGTCGTCGCTGAGCAGGTGGGCCCGGGCGGGTGTGGGGCCGGGCCGCAGGGGGGTCGGCGTTGCCTCGGCGGTGTGCACCGGCAGGGTCATGGACGTGTCCTCCACGCTCGGCGGTTCGGTTTTCGGGCAGCCGGAACGGGCCGCACGACAGGTGGGCGGCACTCGGATCGGGTCTGGCAGGGCGGTGGCGGGGCGGCCGGTGCTGACCGCAGCCGGCCGGCCCGCCCAGGTCAGGTGAGCTTCTTGGCGCCCTGGATCGCCTTGGCGAGGTTCTCCAGCAGCGGCGCCGCGCCGGCGTACGAGAAGCGTGGCACCGCGTCCCACGGCGTGACCTGCCCGGCCTGTACGGCGGGCAGCTGCTTCCAGGTGGGCTTGGCGGCCAGGTCGGTGGGTTGCAGGGCGGTGCCGCGGTTGTCGAGCAGGATCAGGTCGGCGGCGAACTTTCCGGCGTTCTCCCAGCTGAGCGCCTCGAAGTAGTCACCGGCCTCCAGCTTGGTCGGCACCACGATGTCGACGCCGAGTTCGGCGAAGTACATCAGGTCGGTGCTGACCTTGGGGTTGGAGACGTAGAACAGGTCGGGGCTGCCCGAGGCGGCCATCACCTTGATGCCCGGATTTGCCGCGACGGCCTGGCGTACCGCCTCGGCGGCGGCCTCGAACCGCGCCTTGGCGTCGGTGACCTTCGCCGCCGACAGGTCGGCGCCGAGGGACTCGGCGAGCTGGGCGTAACGCTCGATCGGCTTGGTCATCGGCACCCGGGCGGTGGTGATGGTCACCACCGGTGCCAGCGGCAGGATCTTGTCCTTGCTCTCGTCCGGGACGTACCAGTAGGCGCCCGGGTCGTACATGTGGGTGACCAGCAGTTCCGGGCGCAGGGCGGCGTACTTCTCGACGCTGAACTCGCCCCAGACGTTGCCGAGGATCTCGACGCTCTCCACGTCCAGGTCGCCGGCCTGCGGCTCGACGCTGCCGTCGGCCTTCCTGGTCTCGCCGAAGACCCCGACGATCTCGCTTCCGAGTCCGAAGTCGACGAGCGCCGCGGCGGAGCCGGTGAAGGCGACCACCCGGTCGGGCCGGGCGTCGGCGGTCACCGTCTCGGGGCGGTCGTCGGTGAACGACCAGGGCCCGGAGCCGTTGTCGGTGTCGGTGCCGGAGGTGTCGTCACGGCCGCAGCCGACGAGCGCGGCGGCCATGGCGGCGCCGCCGATGGCGAGCAGCCCCCGACGGGAGAGGCGACGGGCGGAGTGGTGCTCAGACATGCGTCTCGTCTTTCGATCAGGGTCTCGGACCATGGACAGCCGGGGTTAGGCTAACCTAACCTAACTTCCTGCCTACACTCGGCTCCTGTCAAGTCCCGACGGCGTTTCGCACCACACTGGAGTTCACCCTGTCCGTCATCGAGTCGCCACCCCGCGAGCAGCCGACGCGGCCGACCACGGCACCCCGGCAGCGCCGCAACGCCCTGCGCGCCGGCGGTCTCCTCGTCGCCGCGCTGGCCCTGCTCGCGGTCGCGGTGCTCAGCATCGCCGTCGGCGCCAAGCCGATCCCCCCGTCCGACGTCTGGCACGCCCTGACCGAACGCGACGCCGCCGAGCACACCGTCGTACGGCAGCTGCGGCTGCCCCTTACGCTGCTCGGTCTGCTGGCTTCGGTGCCGCGCTCGGCGTGGCCGGCGCGGCGATGCAGGCCCTCACCCGCAACCCGCTCGCCGACCCCGGCCTGCTCGGCATCAACGCCGGGCCGCCGCCGCCATCGCCACCGCCACCGCCCTGTTCGGCCTCGGCGGCGGCACCGGCAGGTGTGGTTCGCCCTCTCGGCGCCGCTGTCACCGTCGGGGTGTACGCCGTCGGTGGCGGTCGCGCCGCGACCCCGGCCCGCCTGGCGTTGGCCGGCGCGGCGCTCAACGCGGCCCTCTACTCCTACGTCAGCGCGGTGATGCTGCTCGACGCGGCCGGCCTGGAACGGCTGCGCTTCTGGACCGTCGGCTCACTGGCCAGCGCCGACGCCGGCACGGTGCTGCGGGTACTGCCGTTCATCGCGGTTGGGCTGCTGGTCGCGCTGGCCGCCGCCCGTCCGCTCAACGCCCTCGCCCTCGGTGACGACGCCGCGCAGGCCCTGGGTGCCCGACCGGCCGTGGCCCGAGCCGGTGTGATCATCGCCATCACCCTGCTCTGCGGGGCCGCCACCGCCGCCTGCGGACCGATCGTCTTCGTCGGTCTGCTCGTGCCGCACCTGGTCCGCGCCCTCACCGGCCCCGACCTGCGCTGGCTGCTGCCCTACTGCGCACTGCTCGCCCCGGTGCTGCTGCTCGGCTCCGACGTGCTCGGGCGGGTCCTCGGCCGCCCCGGCGAACTCCAGGTCGGACTCATCACCGCAGTCGTCGGCGGTCCGCTGTTCCTGGCGCTGGTGCTCCGGACGAGGACGATCCGATCATGATCGTGATCCGTACGCCCGCCCGGCTCTCCGTCCGGTTGCGTCCCCGCGTCCTCGCCGTCGGCACGGTCTGCCTGCTGCTCACCGTCGGCGTCGGCGTACTGGCCATCGGGCACGGCGAGTACCCGATGTCACCGATCGACGTGTTGCGCACGCTGACCGGTGGCGGCAGCCCCGCCGAGGAGTTCATCGTCACCCAGCTGCGGCTGCCCCGGCTGGTCACCGGACTGGCCGTGGGCACCGCGCTCGGCCTGGCCGGAGCGGTCTTCCAGTCGCTGGTCCGCAACCCGCTGGGCAGCCCGGACGTGCTCGGCTTCACCCAGGGCGCGGCCACGGGCGCGCTCGTCGTGGTCGCCGTCAGCGGCAGCAGTGCCGCCCTCGCCGGTTCCGCGGCCCTCGGCGGGGTGGTCACCGGCCTGCTCATCTACCTGATCGCCTGGCGGCGCGGCGTGCACGGCTACCGGCTGGTCCTGGTCGGCATCGGCATGTCTGCCATCCTCACCGGCGTCAACGGCTACCTGATGACCCGGGTACCGCTGATGAGCGCCTCCCGGGCGATGCTCTGGCTCACCGGCAGCCTCGACGGTCGCGGCTGGTCCGACGCCGCACCGCTGCTGGCCGCCCTCGCGGTACTGGTACCGGCGCTGCTGGCCTGCGCGCCGGCGCTGCGGATGACCGAGTTGGGCGACGACGCCGCCAGCGGGCTGGGGGTCAGCGTGCACCGGCTGCGGATGCTGCCTCGCCGGGGCCGCGCTGCTGGTGGCGCTGTCCGCAGCCGCCGCCGGACCCTGCCGTTCCGTCGCGCTCACCGCCCCGCACCCTGGCCCGACGACTCCCGGGCCCGGGGTCACCCTGCTGCCTGCGGCGGTCGTCGGCGCGCTGATCCACGTCCTCCGCCGGCTCAGGTCGCGCTGCGCGCCCTGCCCGGCCAACTACCGGTCGGCGTGGTGACCGGCGTGATCGGCGGCGGCTACCTGGTGTGGCTGCTGGCCACCGAGCGCCGGGCGGGCCGGCTGTGACCGCCCGGCAGTCCGGCGGACCGGGCCGGACCAGCGGGTCGGTCCTGACCACCAGACCTCAGAACGGAGCAACAAGCATGTCGACCTCCCGGCTCGGTGGCGACGGGCTGCGGCTCGCCTACGACCGACGCGTCGTCGCCGAGGACCTCACCGTCGCCGTGCCCGACCGCTCCTTCACGGTCATCATCGGCCCGAACGCGTGCGGCAAGTCCACCCTGCTGCGGGCGCTGTCGCGGCTGCTGAGGCCGACCGCCGGGGCGGTGCTGCTCGACGGGACGGACATCCACCGGCTACCCGCCCGCGCCGTGGCCCGTACGCTCGGGCTGCTGCCCCAGTCGCCGATCGCCCCGGACGGCATCGACGTGGCCGAGCTGGTGGCCCGGGGGCGCTACCCGCACCAGGGGCTGCTGCGACAGTGGTCCCGCGACGACGAGCGGATCGTCGCGGAGTCGATGGCCGCCACCGGCGTCGACGACCTCGGCGACCGGCTGGTCGACGAACTATCCGGCGGCCAGCGGCAGCGGGTCTGGCTGGCCATGGCGTTGGCCCAGCAGACACCCCTGCTGCTGCTGGACGAGCCGACCACGTACCTCGACATCGCCCACCAGATCGAGGTGCTCGACCTGTGCGCCCGGCTGCACGAGGAGCAGGGTCGCACGCTGGTCGCGGTGCTGCACGACCTCAACCACGCCGCCCGCTACGCCACCCACCTGATCGCGATGCGTGACGGACGGGTGGTGGCCGCCGGCGAACCCCGCCGGATCGTCACCGCCGAACTCGTCGAGGAGGTCTTCGGCCTGCCCTGCCGGGTCATCGACGACCCGGAGACGGGCACCCCGCTGGTGGTGCCGGCGGCCCGTGCCCGAGCGCGCGCCGGTACGGTGACGCGGTGAACGCCCGCCGCTACCGCGACGGCTACGGCGTCCCCCACCTGCGCGCCGACGACCACCCGTCGCTGGCCTACGCCCAGGGTCGGGTCACCGCCCTGGACCGGGCCTGGCAGATCGAGGTGGAACGGCACCGGTCCCAGGGCACCTCCGCCTCCTTCCTCGGTACCGAGGCGGTGGCCTGGGACAGCTTCGCCCGCCGGGCCCGGCTCGCCGACACCGCGCGACGCTGCCACGCCGCCCTCGACCCGGGCACCGCCGAGTGGGTGGGGCGCTACGTGGACGGGGTCAACGACGGGCTGTCCGCCGGTGCGGCACGGGCCCCCGAGTTCGCCGCCACGGGCCTACGGCCGGGGCGTTGGCAGCCGTGGACGCCGCTCGCGCTCTGGCTCGGACATCACGTGCTCTTCGCGGGTTTCGGCACCAAACTCTGGCGCGACCACGTGGCCCGCCGGCTCGGCCCGCAGGCCGCCGGCCTGTTCGCCGTCGACAACCAGGTCACCTCGGGCAGCAACGGCTGGCTGCTCGCCGCCGACCGCACCGCCACCGGCGCCGCCCTGATCGCCGGTGATCCGCACCGGTTCATCGAGGCGCCCGGCATCTACCAGCAGATCCGGCTGGCCTGCCCGGAGTACGACGTGCTCGGCTTCGCGGTGCCCGGCATCCCGGGCATCCCGCACTTCGGCCACGCCGGGGAGGTGGCCTGGGCGATCACCAACGCCATGGCCGACTACCAGGACGGATACGCCGAACGGCTGCGCCGCCGGGGCGACCGGGTCGAGGCGTACGGGCCGCAAGGATGGCGGCCGGCGCACCGGCACGTCGAGACGATCGAGGTGGCCGGCGCCGCGCCGATCGAGGTCGAGGTGATCGAGACCGAGCGGGGGCCGCTGGTCTCCGGTGGACCGGACGACGACCCGGCCATCACGGTCAGCCTGCGCTATCCGCCCCGTGTCCTGGGTGAGCTGGGCTTCGGCGTCCTGCCGGCGCTGCTGCGGGCGCGCACCGTCGACGATGTCGACGCGGCACTCGACGACTGGGTCGAACCGGTGAACGTGGTCCTCGCGGCCGACACCGCCGGCGGCCTGCTGCACCGGGTGGCCGGGCGGGTGCCGCGACGCCACCCCGCCAACGGGCTGGGGGTGGTCCCCGGCTGGGAGGCGAGCCACGCCTGGCAGGGCTGGCACGACATGCCGAGCAGCCCGGTCGGTCAGGTGGCGGTGATGGCCAACGAGCGTGGCCTCGCCGCCGGGCTCGGTGTGGAGTTCGCGCCGCCGTACCGGGCCGACCGGATCCGCCACCTGCTGGACACCACCGACGACTGGCGTGCCGAGCAGCTCGCGACCGTGCACACCGACACCCACCTGGCCGCCGCCGGCCCGCTGCTGGACCTGCTCGTCCCGCTGGACGGGCTCGAACCGGCCGCCGCCGAGCTGCGGAACGTCTGCTGACCTGGGACCGCCGGATGGACGCCGACAGCGTCGACGCCGCCGCCTTCGCCGACCTGCGGGCCGCCGTGACCCGCCGGCTCGCCGCCCACCCCGCCCTGGCGGCGCTTGCCGAACCACCCCCCTACCCGGAGGTGTTCCGGCCGTGGCTGGGCCTACCGGCCCGCGTCGGGTACGCGGTGACACCGCTGCTGCACGCCGACCTTCCCGGCCTGGATCGGGCCCATCTGCTGCGCGAGACCCTGACGGAGGTGGCCGCCGCCGGCGACACCCACCGCTGGGGCGAACGGCACCGGCTCCTGCCATGGCGGGCCCTGCCGGAGCCGGCCGCGTCGCCGGGGCCGCAACTGTCCGGTGACCACGACTGCGTGCTGGCCACCTCGAGCGTCCCCGGGGTCACCGACCTGTGTCTGCGCGGGCCGGCGGCCCGCTACGTGTGGGACCTGGCCCGGCGGGACGACAGCCGCTGGGTGGTGCCGTTCGGCGCCACCGGCGCCGGACCGCACCGCGACGACCAACTGCCGCTGTGGTTGCGCGGCGACCTGATCCAGACCTGCTGCGACTGGGACCGGCTGACCGAGGAGCACGATGACTGACCGCCACCACTACGAACGTCACGTGCCCCGGTTCGGTGTGGTGGCCTTCCGGCCGGTCGAGCCGGACGCCGACGCCGAGGTGATCCACTCCTGGGTCAGTCAGGAGCGGGCCCGGTTCTGGGGGATGCGCGACGCCGACCGGGAGCGGGTCGCCGAGATCTACCGGTTCGTGGACTCGCTGTCCACCCACCACGCGTACCTCACCCTGCGCGACGGGCACCCGGTGGCGCTGTTCCAGACCTACGAACCGGAGCACGACCCGGTCGGCAGGTGCTACCCGGTACGCCCCGGCGACCACGGTGGACACCTGCTGATCGGCACCCCGGTACGCCCCGAACCGGGGTTCACCGGCACGCTGCTGGCCGAGTTCGTCGCCTTCGTCTTCACCGACCACCGGCGGCTACGACTGGTGATGGAACCGGACGCCCGCAACGACAAGGCGATCGCCCGACTGCGCCGGGCCGGCTTCGTCGACGGTCCGCTGATCGACCTGCCCGACAAACGCGCCCGGCTGATGTTCCTCGACCGCCCGTCGGCGTAGCCCTTCATGCAGCATGTCGCGCCCTCCCGCCGCCCGGAGACCGCGAGATGCCGCATGTCGCCGACCGCCGCCGCACCGACACCGCGAGACGCCGCATGTCGCGCCCGCCGCCGCGCCGGACACCGCGAGATGCGGCATGCGGCGCGACCGTCAGTCGGTCGACGGCGGCTCGCAGCGTTCGGACAACGCGTAGCGGGTGAGCACCACGTCACCGATCTGACGCGCCTCGACCACCTGCGCCCGCCGGCCCGGGTGCCACGGGAAGCTGCCCTCGCCGACGAACCTCGGCGCCCGCCGGTCCCCGACGAAGAACGGGGCCACCACCAGGTGCAGCTCGTCGGCCAGCCCGGCGGCGAGGAACTGGCCGTGCACGCCCGCGCCGCCCTCCACCAACAGGCGACCGACACCCCGCTCGGCCAGGTCGGTGAGCATCCATCGCAGGTCGACCGGATCACCGGCGTCGACCACGGTGGCCAGCTCACCGAGCCGGTGTCGGGTCTTCTCGACCGCCCCACCGGCGCTGTAGACGATCCGGTCGGTGTCACCCACGGTGAACAGCCGGGCCTCGGGGTCCAGGTCGCCACAGCCGGTCATGGTCACCCGGGTCGGCGATGCCGGCAGGCCACGGGCGACCCGGTCGGCCCGGCGCCGTTCGCAGCGCACCAGCAACCGGGGATCGTCACGGCGAACGGTGCCGGCACCGACCAGGATCGCGTCGCAGCCCGCCCGGACCTCGTCGACCCGGTCGAGATCCGCGTCGTTGGACAGCAGCAGCCGCTCGTCGGTGGCGTCGTCGATGTAGCCGTCGATCGAGGTGGCGCAGCTGAGCAGCACGTACGGCCGGGCCGCCCCGGACGAGGCGGTCACCGGACGAAGGGAAGGTCGGCGGCGCGGGCCGCGCGGCTGGCCTTCGCCGCGAGGTAGTCGGCGTTGGCCGGGGACAGGAACACTCCGGTGGGCACCTGCTCGGTCACAGTGATCCCGAGCCGCCCCAACTGCTCGGTCTTCTCCGGGTTGTTGCTCAGCACCGAGATCGGGCCGACACCGAGCGCGGCGAGCATCTGCGCCGCCACGGTGTAGTCGCGTTCGTCCTCGGCGTGACCGAGCGCGACGTTGGCCTCGAAGGTGTCCAGCCCCGCGTCCTGCAACGCGTACGCGTCGAGCTTGGCGTACAGCCCGATGCCCCGGCCCTCCTGGCGCAGGTAGAGCAGGTAACCGCCGACGTCGGCGATGCGCTGCACCGCCTCGCGCAACTGCGGCCCGCAGTCGCAGCGTTGGCTGCCGAACACGTCGCCGGTGAGGCATTCGCTGTGCGGACGGACCAGCGGCACGTCGCCGGCGCGTTCCGCCGCGCTGGGATCGCCGAGGCGGAAGGCGAGGTGCTCCCGGCCGTCGACGAGCCCGTCGAAGGTGAACAGTCGAGCCGTGGTGGTGTAACCGTCGGGAAACCGCAGCGGCACGGTGACCTGCGTCCGGATGGTGGCGACAGGCAGTGTTTCGGACATGGGTCTCCTCGTCAGACGGTGGCGGGTACACGGACACGTCGGGCCAGGAGCACGGCGGCTCCCGGCAGGCTCGCGACGAGCACCAGGGCGCCGTACACCGTCGCGGTGGCCACCCCCTCGGCGGCGGTCAGGCCCGCGGCGGCGAACGCCCACGCGGCCACCCCCTCGCGAGGGCCGAACCCGGCGACGTTCGCCGGCACCCCCATCGCGAGCAGGGCCAGCAGGGTCAGCGGCAACAGCAGGGTCAGCGGGGCGGTCGAACCCGCCGTGCGTGCGGCCACCAGGAAGGTCGCGAGGTGCCCGGCCACCGCCAGCGCGGAGGCGAGCAGGACCCCTGCCCAGGTACGCCGGCCGAGCAGCCCGAGGCGTACGTCCGACACGGCGGTGCCCAGTGCTCGGGCCCACCGGGAGGCGCCGGAGTGCGGCAGCAGCCGGGCCGCCACCACCACGGCGACCAGCACCGCCACCGCCACGGCGGTGGCCACCGGCAGGAACGGGCGCACCGGCGACGGGAAGGCGAACAGCAGCACCGCGGCGACCGCGACCAGCACCACCTGCCCGGCCATCCGTTCCCACACCACCGCGCGGATGCCGCGTCCGACGTCGCCCACGTCGCGGCCGTGCCGCACCGCGCGGTGCACGTCACCGAGGATGCCGCCGGGCAGCGTCGCGTTGAGGAAGATCGCCCGGTAGCAGTGGGCGACCGCCTCCCGCAGCGGCAGACGTACGCCGAGGCCACCGGCGACGAGGCTCCACCGCCAAGCGGCGCAGACGGTGGTGAGGACGCCGATGGCGAGCGCGGCGGCCAGCGCGGGCGCGTCGATCAGCCGCAGCCCGGCCAGGAACGGCCCGGTGCCGAGCCAGCAGAGCAGCCCGACGAGGACGGCCACTCCCAGTGCCAGTCGGGCCCAGCCCCAGAACGAACGGCGCGCCGGGGTCGCCGTGGGTGCGGCGTCGCCAGCTTCTTCCCCCACTCGTGCCTCCCCGGCATGACGATCTTCCCTGACTGTACGCACGTAGCTGGTCGGCTGCCGGTTCAACGGAGCAGCGCCAGCAGGTCGACGTGACCGACCAGTACCCCGAGGCGACCGCTTTCAGCCTCCGCCAGCCGACGTCGTGCGTACTCGTCTGTGTGGACGGTCAGGTCGGGGCGTTGCTCACGGGCCGCGTCGAGCCAGCCGGTGAACCACTCCGTCGTCAGGGCGGCCTGCTCCGACCCGAGCCGCCAGGGGCTGGGCCGCAGTTGCACGTCCACGCCGTGGCGGGCGAAGGCGGCGACGCAGGCGTCGACGGCGTCCGGTCCGAGCAACCGCCGGCCGCCGACGGTACGACGTTGGTGGGCGTTGAAGGCGGCGGCGACCTCCCCGTCCAGCGGGTCGGCCGGGGTCAACCGCACCGCGCCGGTCACGGAGATCAGGAACAACGCCGGGCAACCGGCCTCGGCACAGGCGGCGACCAGGCGGTCGAGTTCCTCGACGGTCAGCATGTCGAGCAGGGCCGAGGCGGTGACCAGGGCGGCGTCGGCCAGCTCGGCGGCGGTCAGCCGGGTCAGGTCGCCCTGGCGGGTCTCGACGGTGATCGGCGCCCCGTCGGCGGCGGTGGCCGGCATGCCGGCGCACGCCCGGGCCAGCAGGTCGGGATCCTGGTCGTACAGGATCCAGTGCTGGGCGCCGGGCAGCAGCGGGGCCAACCAGCGGCCCAGCGAGCCGGTCCCGGCGCCAAGATCATGCACCACCAGGGGGCCGTGGCCGGGCAGCGCCGTACGCAGCGTGTCGACAAGTTCGGTGGACCGGGCCGCCACGTCGGCGGGTTCGCGCAGCGCGAGCCACTTCGCGAAATCGGGCGGGAGTTCGATGCTCATGCCGACGCCTCCTTCAGGGCCGTGGTGATCCGGGCGACCGTGCTGTCCCAGTCCGCGAGGGTGTCCCGTCGCCGCACGGCGGCGTGCCGCAACTGCTCGCGCAGGGCCGCGTCGTCGAGCCAGCGGCGTAACGCCGTGGCGAGGGCGGTCGGGTCGTCGGGCGGCACCAGCAGACCAGGCCGGTCGCCCGCCGCCGTGCGACCGAGGGCGTTAGGCAGTCCGCCGACGGCGGTGGCGAGCACCGGTACGCCGCGCGCCAGCGCCCGGTGACCACCATCCCGTACGTCTCGCCCCGCGACGGGTGCACCAGCAGGTCGGCGGCGGCGTACGCGGCGTGCAGCCGGTCGCCGACCAACGGTCCGGTGAGTCGGATCCGGTCGCCGAGCCGGCCGGCGGTGATCCGCTCGCGCAGCCGGTGCACGAACTCCGGCTCCCGGTGCAGCGGTCCGACACAGGTGAGCGTCCAGTGCCGGTCGGCCACCGTGGTCAGCGCCTCGACCAGCACGTCGTGTCCCTTGTGTCGGGCGACCGCGGCGACGCAGAGCAGGGCCGATCCGGTGGCCGACCCGGGCGCCGGCGGGGCCGGGTCCACCCCGGGCGGGGCGACGTGCACCCGCTCGGCGGGCAGCGCGTACCGCCGCAGCAGCGCGTCGCGGGTCCAGGCGCTGGTGGCCACCACGGCGGTGACCGTGGCCAGCGCCCTGGCCTCGGTGTCGTCGTCTCGGGGCAGGTGCACCAGCGCGACCAGCCGCAATCGCCCGCGGTGGGCGGCGAGGACGTCCGGCACCACCGAGGCGACGAGGCCGTCGACGAGCACCAGCGCCCCGTCCGGCGTGCCGGCCAGCACGTCCGGCCAGCGCCGCCCGCGCCGCCGGGGACGGTCGCGGCCAGTCACCGGCCACGGCGTGCTCGCGCACCGACCAGCCGGCGGCGGTGAGCCCGGCGCAGATCCGCCGGTCGTAGCCGTTGCCGCCGCTGGGCGACGCCGGGTCGTCGATGTCGCCCGGCAGGATCACGTGCAGGATCGGCACGTCAGGCGGTGCCCTCACCGACGGCGGTCGAGCCGGGCAGCGCCCGCTCGTAGCTGGCCCAGGCCACGTGCGACTCGTGCAGGGTGACCGTGATGCCGGTCAGGCCCCGGGCGCCGCCGCCCAGTTGACCCGCGGCCACCCGGTCGGCGAGCCGGTCGGCGATGGTGCTGGCCAGCACCTCGGTGGTGGTGTTCCGCCCGGCGAACGCGGGTTCGTCGTCGAGGTTGCGGTAGTTCAGTTCGCCGAGCACCGCCTTGAGCTGGTCGGTGGCCAGTCCGATGTCGACCACGATGCCGTCGTCGTCGAGGTCGGGGCGGCGGAAGGTGGCGTCGACCACGAACGTCGCGCCGTGCAGCCGCTGGGCGGGGCCGAAGACCTCGCCGCGGAAGCTGTGGGCGATCATGATGTGGTCACGGACGGTAACGCTGAACACGGTTCACTTCCCGTCGTAGGTGATGAGGTGGCACAGCGCGGGCAGGTCGCCCCCGCTGAGTCGGGCGAGCACGTCGGGCAGTTCCGCGAACGGCGACCGGCCGGTGATCAGCGCGTCGAACCTCGGATCGGCGAGCAGGTCCAGGGCGAGTGCCATCCGGTCGGCGTAGCTGCGACTGCCACGTCGCGCCGGAGCCACCATGCCGACCTGGCTGCTACGGATGCTCAGCCGTCCAGAATGGAACGCACCACCGAGGGACAACTGCACCGGTCGGTCGCCGTACCAGCTCAGTTCGAGCAGGGTGCCTTCCGGTGCGAGCAGGTCCAGGCCGCGTTGCAGACCGGCGGCGCTGGCGCTGGCGTGCACCACCAGGTCACGGCCGTCGCTGGCGGTCTCGGGGGTGGCGAAGTCGACGCCCAGCGCGGCAGCCACCTCGGCGCGGGCCGGATCGGTGTCCACCAGTTCCACCCGTACGCCCGGGAAGCGGGCCAACAGGGCGGTCACCGCGCAGCCGACCATGCCACCGCCGACCACGGTCACCCGGTCGCCGACCAGGGGCGGGGCGTCCCACAACGCGTTGACGGCGGTTTCCACCGTGCCGGCCAGCACCGCGCGGGCCGCCGGCACGTTTTCCGGTACGACGGTCACCGCCTCCGCCGGCACCACGTACGCGCTCTGGTGCGGGTGCAGGCAGAACACCGTACGCCCGAGCAGGCGCGCCGGACCCTGCTCGACCTCGCCGACGCTGAGGTAGCCGTACTTGACCGGGGCCGGAAAGTCACCCTCCTGGAACGGGGCACGCATCGCGGCGTACTGGCTGGCCGGCACGCCGCCGGTGAAGACCAACGTCTCGGTGCCCCGGCTGACCCCGGAGTACCGGCTACGCACCAGGACCTCGTCGGCGCTCGGTTCCGGCAGCGTCACCGGACGGAGCTCACCCGCGCCGGGAGCCCGGAGCCAGAAGGCGAGGGCGGAACGCGTCACCGGTTTTTTCTCCTTACCTGCGTCCAGACCGAACCGATCCGTCGTATTTTCCGTAGTTCCCTGTCGGGGGGTCGTCGATCATAAACACGGAGGCACGGTGTCCACAGTTCGAACCAATCCGCAAATCGGGCTGATCGTCCAGATCGTCCTGCTGGCGGGGCTCGCCGCGACGGTCGGTCTCGGTGTCGCGGGCTGGCTGGCGGGCCTGGCGTACGGGGCGGTGACCTACCTGGCACTCGTGCGTGGGCTCCGTCACGCAGGCTCGGACCGACTGGGACCGGCCGACTGGGTGACCATGGGCCGTGGGCTGCTGGTCGGTGCGGTGACCGCGCTGATCGCCGACGCGCTGACCGACGGTCGCCCCGCCCCGGTGGCACTGCTGGTGGCGATGACGGCGGTGGCGCTGGCGCTCGACGCGGTCGACGGCAAGGTGGCCCGCCGTACCGGGACGACGAGCGCCCTCGGCGCCAGGTTCGACATGGAGGTCGACTCGTTCCTGGTGCTGATGCTGAGCCTGCACGTCGCGCCGTCGGTCGGTGCCTGGGTGCTCGCCATCGGCCTGATGCGGTACGTGTTCCTGGTCGCCGGCTGGCTGCTGCCCTGGGTCAACGCGCAGCTGCCGCACCGGTACTGGCGTAAGGTGGTCGCCGCGGTCCAGGGAGTCATGCTCGCGGTCGCCGCCGCCCAGGTGCTGCCCGGAGTACTGACCACTGTCGTGCTGGTGGTCGCGCTGGGGCTGCTGGTCGAGTCGTTCGGCCGCGACGTCGGCTGGCTGTGGCGCCACCGGCAGGTCCGGCCCGTCCCGGCCGTGGTGGTGCCGGTGGTTCCGACCATGCCGACGGTGCCGATCGGCGTCCGGCGGGCCGATCGGGCCGACGAGCGCGACCTGTCCACCGCCCCCGTCCTGTCGCTGCGCTGAGCCCGGAGACCCAGTTGTCGATCGCCGATCCGGCATCCACGCCCGACGCCGACCAGAACCCGAGCGCCATCACCGACCCGCTCGAACACACACACGGGACCGGGGCGGATGACGCCGCGTCCCGGCCGGCGCCGGTCACCCTGCGCCGACGGATCGTCGCGCGGGTGGTCACGGCGCTCGCCGCGCTGCTGGTGCTTGTCACGTTCACCCTGCCCAACCGGCCGTGGCAGCTGGAACCCGGCGCGTTTCTGCGGATCCCGCTGGAGGGGCTGTTGCTGGCCGCGCTGCTGCTCGCGCTGCCCGGTCGGCCCCGCCGGGTGGTGGCCGTGCTGGCCGGTGGGCTGCTCGGGCTCGTCGCCGTGGTGAAGGTCGGCGACCTCGGCTTCTACTCGTCACTGGGCCGCCCGTTCGACCTGGTGCTGGACTGGTCCCTGCTGGACGAGGCGTTCACCTTCGTGGCCGAGTCGATCGGCCGACCGGGCGCGATCGCCATCGCACTCGGGGTCGGGTTGGTTCTGCTGTCCGTACCGGTACTGACCGCTCTGTCGGCGGTGCGGCTGTCCGGGTTGCTGGCCCGACACCGCACCGGCAGCACGCGCGCGATCGCCACGCTGGTGCTGGTCTGGGCGGTGCTGGCCGCCTTCGGGGCACGGATCGTGCCCGCCATGCCGATGGCCGACACCAACGCCACGATCCTCGTGCAGGAGCACGCCGCCGAGGTCCGGGACCGGCTGTACGACCGCCAGGCGTTCGCCAACGAGGTGGGGGTAGACCCGTTCCGGGACGTGCCCGGCGACCAGTTGCTCACCGGGCTGCGCGGCAAGAACGTGGTGATCGCCTTCGTGGAGAGCTACGGCCGCGACGCGGTCACCGACGCCGAGTTCGCCTCCATCCCCCGGATGCTCGACGAGCGCGCCGACCGGCTGGCCACGGCCGGGTTCGGCACCCGCAGCGGCTTCCTCACCTCACCGACGATCGGCGGTGCGAGCTGGTTGGCACACGCCACGCTGCTCTCCGGCCTGTGGGTGGACAACAACCAGCGCTACCGGAACCTGCTCGCCACCGATCGGTTCACCCTCGGTGACGCGTTCCGGCGCGCCTCCTGGCGTACGGTCGGGGTGATGCCGGCGGTCAACCAGGCCTGGCCGGAGGGCGCCTTCTACGGCTACGAGCAGTTCTACAGCGGCCCCGACCTGGGCTACCAGGGCCCCAAGTTCGCCTTCGCCCCGATGCCGGACCAGTTCGCCATCCACCAGTTCCACCAGCGGGAGCTGGCCGGGCAGCAGGACCGTCCGGTCATGGCCGAGCTGGCCCTGGTCTCCAGCCACTCCCCCTGGACGAAGGTGCCGTCGCTTGTCGACTGGGACACCATCGACGACGGCGAGGTGTTCCGGCGGGGCATCATCGGCACGCCGACGGCGCAGGCCCGCACCGGCTACCGGCACTCGATCAGCTACACGCTGCGTACGCTCATTTCCTACGTGGAGCGCTACGGCGACGACGACACGGTGCTGGTCTTCGTCGGCGACCACCAGCCCGCGCCCGTCGTCACCGGCGAGAACCCGAGTCACGACGTGCCGATCCACATCGTGGCGAAGGACCCGGCCGTGTTCGAGCGGATCAACGACTGGGGCTGGCAGGACGGCCTTACTCCGGACGCCAACGCCCCGGTCTGGCCGATGCACGAGTTCCGCGACCGCTTCCTGACCGCCTTCGCCTCCACCGGATCCCGCCCCCAAGCCCACCCCCGCTGACCCCGCCGGGGTCAGGTGGGTTTTTGGGCTACCAGGACGTCGCGGACTATGGCCTGGTCGACTCGGTGGGTCAGGGTGCGCCAGGGGCCGGTGTCGAGGACGGTGAGGCCGGCCGCGGCCAGCCGGGCGGCGGCCTCCTCCCGCCGCGCGACGTTCGTGTTCCACGAGATGCCCAGCGCGCCGCCGGGGCGCAGCACTCGTGCCCAGCCCGGCGCGGCGGCGGTGAGCAGGGCGAGCGGGTCGCGGGCCAGGCCGGTCTCGGCGGTACGGCTGCCGTGCTGCACGCCGTACGGCGCGTCGGCCACCACCACGTCGATGGTCTCCGGGCGGAAGAACTCACCGACCCGGGTGGTGTCGGCGTTGACCACGTCCACGCACTGCACGTCGCCGGCCTTGTGGGCCTCCTTCGAGGCGGCCAGCTCCACCCGTAGTCGCCGGCCGACCACCTTGCGCTCCCGACGGATCGGCCCGGACTCCAGCACCCGGTGCTTGATCCGTTTGCGCTTCAGCCAGGTGTTCAGGAACGTCTGGTACGCCTCGAAGTCCTTGCTGTCGCGGTCCAGGCCGGCGGCGTCGAAGCCGTACATCATCGCCTGGTTGAGCGTGGTGCCCCGGCCGCACAGCGGATCGAGCACCCGGAACCGTCGGGTCAGCAGCTCGCCGGCCCCGTCCGAGGCGAGCAGCGTGACGTTGAGCAGCAGCTTGGTGAACTGCTCGTTGGTCTTGCCCGGGTACTTCTGGATGGTGAGCAGGTCGTCGTCGAAGCGGTCCAGCCGGGTCAACGGCACGGGTCGCAGCAGGTCGCCGACGAACTCGAAGATCGCGTACGCGCTGGAGAGGTTGCCCAGCAGCGCGGCGTCCCGCTCGCTCAGACCACCGACGGCCTCGAACGTGACGTAGCGCGCCCCACCGATCGTCGCGGTGGACACGTCACCGACGCGCCCACCGAGCACGGCGTCGCCGAAGATCTCCAGCTCCGCCCGGGTCAACTCCACCGCCGCCCCCGAGTACACCCGGTTACTCGACGGCAGACTCAACACCCCATATCTCGCCACGACCGCCCACTATCCCACCCCACCCCGCGCTCCCCCGCACAACCCTCGCCGATCATGCAGGTGTGGCACCCGGAACAGCCCGTTTCGGGGCGTTCGTGGGGCACCACACCTGCATGATCACGGCGGTGCGGGTCAGGAGGGCAGGCCGCCGACCTGGGTGTTGATCCAGGAGCGGATCGAGGTCAGGTCACCGTAGATGGACGGGGCGGTGGCGCAGGTGGAGCTGTTGTTACCGGCTCGGCTGGTCGCGCCGATCACGTTCCACACGCCGTTGATCCGGCGCACCTGCGGGCCGCCGGAGTCGCCGTAGCAGGCGCCGGCGTTGCCGTTGGTGTTGTTGGTGCAGATCTCGTACGGGCCGTTGATGCCGCTGCACCGGCTGTCGGCCACGATCGAGGTGTCCAGCTCGTGTGCCACGGTAGGCGCGGAGCCGCAGCCCCGGGGTGCGCAGGTCTGGCCCCAGCCGATGATCCGGGTGGCCGTGCCGACGGCACCGGAGCTGGTCGGGATCGGCGCGGGCGCGTAGCTGACCGAGCTGGCGAGTTGGAACAGCTTGACGTCGATGCTCGGGTGGTTGACCGCCCGGCTGACCCGGACGACAGTGCCGCCGCTGGTGCGGTTGATGCTGCCCACCCGCACCGACGACGGGGTCGGGCAGTGCTTGGCGGTGACCATCCAGTTGGACTTGATCAGGGTGCCGGTGCAGCCGGAGGTGTAGACCAGCCACGGGTAGTTCTCGGTGGCCGGGCGACCGTTGACCACGAGGATCCCGACCCCGGTGTCCTCGGTCCAGGTGTAGCTGCCGGCGGCCGACGCGCTCCTGCTGCCGGCGAAGAGCTGGTTGACCCGGCTCGCCTCGGCGGCACTGGGGTAGGCGTTGGTGCAGGACACCGGCGCGCTGCTGCCGGACATGAGATCGGAGCAGAGCCCGGTGCGCCGGTCGGGCAGACCGAGGATGTGACCGAACTCGTGGGTGGCGATCCGGGTGCGGTGGTAGCCCTGGTCGACCGCCTGCCAGCCCATCCAGATGCGTCCGGAGCCGAGCCCGGTGACCTGCGCCCGGGGCCAGCCGCTGTCGACGTAGATGGTGACGCTCGCGGGCGTGCCGGGCGCCAGCCGCACGTTGCTGACCCGGCTGTTCCAGATCTGCGCGGCCTGGTCGAAGTTGGTCCGGAACTCGCCGGCCCGGCTGGCGTCGTAGTAGACGGTCCGGGCCGCCGAGGCGCCGGCGGCGGTGGCCACCTGAAGCCCCGTCGCCGCCAGCACCGCCGCCAGCGCGGCGGTGGCCGCGCGCAGCAGTTGTCGTCGGATCATCACGCACTCCCTGCGGACTGAGCGGCGCGCCGACACGCCGCTATCGATGTGCGTGAATATTAATGGCCGCCCTTCGCTGGTAGTCATCGCGAAAGCGTCATACCGCCCACCGCTGTTACCCGCGCGTTACGCCACGGCGAAACTGCCGTGGCGTAGCGACGCGACGGTGGGACTTCACCAGGTCGAGCCCGCACGTCTCAGGAATCGGCGGGCCGGAAGGGAGCAGAAAATGAGGATCAGAAGGACCGTCACCACGCTGGTCGTGGCGCTCGCCACGCTGATCGCCGCGACCGCCACAGCCGCACCCACCGCCGCCAGGCAGGCGGCGACCGGCTCACCGTACTGCGGGATCACCTGGGGCAGCGGCGACAAGACCGCCGGGGCGCTCAGCTCCGCGCCGCTCGTCGACGTACGAACCGGTCGGCACGACTGTCACGACCGGGTGGTGTTCGAGTTCGACGGCCCGGTCACCGGCTACTCCGTCGGCTACGGCGAGACGTACACCGAGGGCGAAGGGTTGGCGCTGTCGCCGTACACCGCCGGTGGCGCGCTGCTGCGGGTCTCGCTGCGCGCCCCGGCGTACGACGACGAGCACCTCGCGACGGTGCCGTACCGGACCGGCGAGCACGTGGCGAACGTGCTGCGCTACCAGACCCTGCGCGACGTGGTCTTCGGCGGCAGTTTCGAGGGCTACAGCACCTTCGCTGTCGGCGTCCGCGCCCGGCTGCCGTTCCGGGTGTTCGTGCTGACCGGCCCCGGGGACCACAGCCGGATCGTGCTCGACGTGGCACACCAGTGGCAGGAATGACCGACCGCCGCGACGGGGGTCCGGCGCCGGCCGGCCCCCCGTCGTCGCCCGTCACGCCGAGCGACCTGCCGACCGTCCGGGACTACCCTGGGTGCATCATGGACGGCCGTGTGCTGGTGGTCGAGGACGACGCCTCCATCCGGGAGGTCATCGCCCTCGGGCTGCGCCGCGCCGGTTTCCGGGTGGCGACCGCCGCGGATGGCCGGCAGGCTCTGGCCACCTGGCGGGCCGGGACCGTCGATCTGATCGTGCTGGACGTCATGCTGCCCGGCGTCGACGGCCTTGAGGTGTGTCGGGAGATCCGACGCAGCAGTGCGGTGCCGATCCTCATGCTCACTGCCCGGACCGACACCATCGACGTGGTGGTCGGCCTCGAATGTGGCGCCGACGACTACCTGCGCAAGCCCTTCGACCTGCCCGAGTTGGTGGCCCGGGTCCGTTCGGTGCTACGCCGGGCGGTGGTGCCGCCCGAGCCCGGGCCGCTGCGGGTCGGCGACCTGGAGATCGACCCCGGCGCGTTCGTGGCCCGCCGGGACGGTGCCGAGCTGCCGCTGACCACGACCGAGTTCCGGCTGCTGCTGGAGCTGGCCCGCCGACCCGGACAGGTGTTCACCCGGGAGCTGCTGCTGGACCGCGTGTGGAACCACAGCTACCTCGGCGACAGCCGGCTCGTCGACGTGGCGGTGCAGCGGCTGCGCGCCAAGGTCGAGGCCGACCCGGGCAACCCTCGGCTGATCCGCACGGTACGCGGCGCCGGATACAAGCTCGTCGCCGGGTGAGCGGGCGACGGCGATGGGCAGCAAGCCGCCACCGCGGACGCCAGCGGACCGGCAGACGGTCCGCCCCGGCCGGTTGCGCCGCCGGCTGACCATCGCGTTCGTGCTGGTCGCCGGGATCTCCGCCGGGGTGCTCGCCGGTGGGTCGTACCTGCTGCTGCGGCAGGCCCGCTACGACGCGTCGCTGCACGCCGCCGCGGCCGACGCCCGGTACCGGCTGGTGCTCGCCGGGCAGTTCCTGCCGCTGACCGAGCAGCGCCGCACCGAACTGTTGACCAGCTTCGAGGGCAGCGGCCGGCACGTGGTGCTGATCGCCGGGGACACCTGGCCCTCGGACCCGGCGTACGCGCCGCCGCTGACCGAGCGGCTGCGCAGCACCGTCGCGGCCGGGCAACTCGGCTACCAGCGCAGCTTCGAACCGACCCGGCTGCTCGTGGTGGGCGGGCGGATTCCCGGCTCGACCGCCGAGTTGTACGTCATCACCGACGAGCGGGACCTCGCCGCCGGGCTGGAGCAGCTCCGCAACGCGCTCGGCGCCGGCTGGGTGCTCGTGGTGTTGCTGGCCGCCACGGTCGGGCACACCCTCGCCCGGCGCACCCTGGAACCGGTGGGGCGGGCCAGCCGGGCCGCGCGGGCCATCACCGAGGGTCTGCTCGCCACCCGGCTGCCGGTGGCCGGGCGGGACGAGTTCAGCGGGTGGGCCGCGTCGTTCAACGAGATGGCCGAGGCGCTGGAGGCGAAGATCGCCGCCCTGCACCGCGCGCAGGAACGGGAGCGGCGGTTCACCGCCGACGTGGCGCACGAACTTCGTACCCCGGTGACCGCGCTGGTGGGGGCGGCCTCGCTGCTGCGCGACCACCTCGACCAACTGCCCGGCGACGCCCGGCGCGCCGGTGAGCTGCTGGTCACCGACGTGGTCCGGCTGCGCCGGCTGGTGGAGGACCTAATGGAGATCTCCCGGCTGGACGCCGGGCGGGAGGCGGTGAGCGTGACCGACGTGGACGCGCCGGTCCTGGTGCGCCGGATCGTGGCCGCGCGCGGCTGGTCTGATCGGGTGACAGTCGACGGCGGCCCACTGTGGCTGCGCACCGACCCGCGCCGACTGGAGCGGGTGCTGGGCAACCTGATCGCCAACGCGGTGCAGCACGGCACCGGTGCGGTCCGGGTCCGGACGGCCCGCGCTGGAGACCGGGTGCACGTCGACGTCGACGACCAGGGGCCGGGCATCCCCGCCGAGCACCTGCCCCGCCTGTTCGACCGCTTCCACAAGGTCGACCCGGCCCGCTCCGGCGGAGGCAGCGGGCTCGGTCTGGCCATTGCCCTGGAGAACGCCCGACTGCTCGGCGGCCGGTTGACCGTGCACAGCACCCCCGGCGTCGGCACCCGCTTCCGGCTCGACCTGCCCCGCGTACCGACGGCGGAGCGCACCGGCTCCGCGCGGGCGCCTTCGGAACTGTCCGGCACGCTCGGACAGGAGCCGACCGGCGGCACCGGATGAGCCGCCGCCGACTCGTGACGCTTGTCGCCCTGGTGCTGCTGGTCGCCGGGTGCGCGCCGGCGCGGTCCGGCTCGCTCGGCCCCGCGCCGACCGCCACCGCGCCGACCGCGCCCGCCCCCACCAGCGCCGGCCCGTCCGCCAGCATCGCGTCGCCGCCCACCGACACCTCCGCACCAGCCACGCCGCGCGCCGGCGCCACGGCACCACCGGAGTCGCCCGGCCGGCGACCCTCACCCTGGAGCTGTGGTACGTCCGGGACGGGCGGCTCGTTCCGACCCGACGCACCCGACCCGCCACCGTGGCCACCTCCCGACTGGCCCTGGCCGAGTTGGCCGCGGGGCCGACCCGACGCGAGGCCGACGCCGGCCTGGTCACCCTGCTGCCCGACGGCGCCGAGGTGAGCCGGATCGCCGACGGCGTCGCCAGCGTCCGGCTGGCCGCCGTGGCCGACCCGGTCACCGCCCGGCTACGCGAGGCGCAGGTGGTCTACACCCTCACCCAGTTCCCCACCGTGCGACAGGTCGACTTCGGCACCGCCGCGCCAGCCGGCCGCGCCGCCCACACCGACCTGCTGCCACCGATCGTGGTCACCGGACCGGTCATCGGCGACCGGGTGAACAGCCCGGTCACCGTCACCGGCAGCGCCGACGTGTTCGAGGGAACAGTCAGCGTCCGGGTGCTCGACGCCGCCGGCCGCCAGCTCGCCACCGCCTTCACCACCGCCACCTGCGGCACCGGCTGCCGGGGCGCCTACCGGGTCGCCGTGCGATACCGGCTGCCGGCCGCCCAGGCCGGCACGATCGAGGTGTACGAGGTGTCCGCCGACGACGGTTCCCGCACGAAGGTGGTCGCGGTGCCGGTGACCCTGGCCGCCGCCCGGTAGACCGTTCCGCCCCGGGGCTCGTCCCGGATCGACGCGCGGCTGGCCGGATGGCCGCGTTGACAGCGGCTCGGTGACGCAGGCGCGTCCGGCCCCACCGACAGTTAATGAATCCGCCTCGCGTTCAGCGTTGACCGGCCTCCTACCAACGTGAGATATAGATGCTCACGCATCGGCGCCCCGACAAGCGCTCCGGCCCAGGAAGGCGACGAATGGATCCCGTGTCATCGCCGTCATCTCCCCCACCGACATCCACCACCGGCCAGCCGCCGGGGTCCGACCGGCGCTGGCTGGCCCGGCTCGTCGCCGGGCTGGCCGCGCTCGGCATCCTGGTCCCGGCGGCACCGGCACACGCGAACTCACTGCCCAACCTGCCGCACAACGCCGGCGGTTACGAGTCGTCGTTCTCGCCCGCCTACGACTACGACACCGACGGCTGCTACGCCGTGTCGGCGATCAGCCCGGACGGCACGATCAACGGCGGGCTGAAGACCACCGGGGCGATCAACGGCAGCTGCCGGGACCGCTCCGATCTGGACATGTCGCAGACGTACGCCCGCGCCAAGTGCAACAACGGCTGGTGCGCGATCGTCTACGCCAGCTACTTCGAGAAGGACCAGGCCGTGCATGGCAGCGGCCTCGGCGGCCATCGGCACGACTGGGAGCACGTCATCTCCTGGGTCGACCAGGCAGCCAACCGGGTCGAGTACGTGAGCACCACCCAACACAGCAGCCGGCGCACCTACCCGCGCTCGCAGGTGCGGTTCGACGGCACCCATCCGAAGGTCGTCTACCACAAGGACGGCGCGTCGACGCATTTCTTCCGGCTCGCCAACAACAACGACGAGCCGCCGGAGAACCACTACCACGTCTGGCACTACCCACCGGTGGTCGACTGGAACGGCTGGCCCAGCACCGAGCTGCGCACCCGGCTGATGGACGCCGACTTCGGCGCCGCCACCATCAAGATCAAAGATGGCTCGTTCGAGTACCTGCTCGCCGCCGCCAAGCCCGCCGGGATCCCCTTCGACCCGTACGGCTGACCCACCGCACGCCGGGTCGGCCACGCGGTCACCGGTTCTGGCGTTCGATGCCGCGACGGACGAGGCCGCGGATGCCAGGCAGGGTGACCGCCCGAATCGCGACCTCGTTCAGCCAGACGTGCAGGCCACTCGGCGGTGCGTACTGGTACATGCCACGGCGGGCGAGCGCCTGCCGCTTGGTGACCTCGGCGCGCAGGCCGGCTTCCCACTGCGTCAACGCCGACCGGATGTCGTCGCCGTGCCGGGTCAGGGCGGCGCCGAGCCGGTCGGCACCGGCGAGCGCCAGGGCCGCGCCGTGCCCGGCGAAGAGGCTGACGCACCAGGCCGCGTCACCGAGCAGAACCGCCCGACCGACGCTCCACTGCGGCACCTTCACCTGGCTGACCCGGTCGAAGTAGGCGACGGCCGGATCGGCCTCCAGGTCACGCAGCGCCTCGGGAACGCCGCCGGCCAGGTCGGCGAAGGCGGCGCGTAACGCGGGCACCGGCCCGCGCGCCAACTCCCGGTCCGGGTCCGCGCAACGGTAGGTGGCAAAGGCCGAGGAGCGCCCCGGACCCAGGTTGACGAGCGCCGCCGTACGTCCCGGACCGATGAACGTGGTGGCGGACGAGGCGGGCACGCCCTCGGGCGGGCGGGCGAGCGGAAAGGCCGCCACCACGTACGGCAGGTCGACCCGATGACCGGCACCGAACAGTGTCGTCCGAGTCGCGGAGTGCACGCCGTCGGCGCCGACGAGCAGATCGGCCTCCTCGGTGGTGCCGTCGCTGAGGGTGATCGCCACCCGGTCGGCGTCCTGGTCGACGGCATCGACGGTGATGCCGAAGCGGATCTCGACCCGGTCGCGGACCGCGTCGTACAGCACGCCCTCCAGATCGCCCCGGAACACCGTCATGGCGCGGGGGCCCAGTGCGGCCTCCGCGACGACCGAGGGCACCGTGAGCTTCGGCCGACCGTCCGCCCGGACCAGCACGGTGGTGAACAGGCCCAGCGCGCGCTCGGCGAGGGCGGGAACCAGGTCGAGTCGCTCGGCGGCGTCGTAGCCCCGACCCAGCAGGTTCACCAGGTAACCGCCACTGCGCCGGGCCGGCGCACGTTCCACGACGATCGGCTGCCAACCGTCACGCGCCAGGCGCAGGGCGGTGGCGAGACCGGCGATGCCCGCACCGACGATCACGGTTCGCTTCATTCGGACCCCCTATAATGAGCATTTGCTCAAACATGATGAGCGTGTGCTCATCCGAGCGCAAGTGTGCGTAGACTGCCGGCATGCCACGCGGAGTCGCCATCACCGAACCCCGGCAGCACCTCTTCGCCGCCGCGGAACGCCTGATCGCGGCAGCGGGGCCCAGTCAGCTCACCAGCCGGGCCGTGACCCGGGAAGGCGGCGTCGCCACCGGCTTGCTGTTCGCCCACTTCGCCAGCTTCGACGACTTCCTGACCGGTTACGCGGTCGACCGGAGCTTCCAGATCGCCGCCAACGCGGCCGGGCTCGGCGAACGCGCCGGCACCGGCACCGTCGACGCGAACCTCGGCGAGGCGCTGCTCGCCACCCCGATGACCACGCTGCTGGCCGTCACCCGACTCTTCGCCCACCGGCCGACCCTGACGCAGGCCGTCGAAGCGGTACTGGGCAGCGGAAACGCCGCGCTGCCGGCACTCGAACGCACCGTCGCCGGCTACCTGGCCGCCGAGCGGCACATCGGACGACTACCCGCCGCCGCCGACACCGACGCGCTGGCGGTGGCGGTGGTCGGGGCGCTGCACCACGTCGCCCTCACCGACGGGGCGAACCCGGCGGCGCCCAGCCGCGTCCGCCGCGCCATCACCGCCCTGACAGCCGCAACGACGGTGAATGCCGTTGCCCGACGTGACGACGGCTCGTAGCGTCGCCGGGTGACCGTTGAGGTGCCGTTCCGTTCCCTCGCCATCGATCAGTCGGACGTCCGCTACCGCCACGGCCCCGACTCCCACCAACAGCCGGGCACGCCGAGAGGTCAGACCATCGAGTTCGGCTGGGATGAAAGCACCGTCTATCCGGGCACGTCACGGAAGTTCTGGATCCATCTGCCGGACCGGTACGATCCCTCGCGGCCGGCTTCGCTGATCGTGTTCCTCGACGGGCAGTGGTACCTGGATCCGGCTGGCGAGGTCCGTGGCGCGATCGTCCTGGACAATCTCATCCATCGCGGCGACATCCCGGTCACCGTCGGCCTGTTCGTCGAACCTGGCGTCCTCGTCGATGCCGAGCAGCCGAAGAACCGCAACGTCGAGTACGACGCGTTCGACGACCGCCTCGTCACCTTCCTGCTGACCGAGATCATCCCGCAGGTCACGGAACGCTACTCGATCGCCGACGACCCGGACCGATGGGCCATCTGTGGCGGCAGCAGCGGCGGCAACGCCGCGTTCACCGCCGCCTGGCTACGCCCGGACAGGTTCCGGCGGGTGCTGTGCTGCCTGTCCAGCTTCGCCCAGATGCCCGGCGGGAATCCGTACCCGCAACCCATCGCCAACGAAGCCCGCAAACCCCTACGCATCTTCATGCAGGCCGGTCATCGGGATCTGCACTGGAACGAGCCGCGCCGCAACTGGCTCTCCCACAACCTGCGGGTCGCGGCCGCCCTGGCCGAGGCCGGCTACGACTTCCGGCTCGTGCTCGGCGACGGTGGCCACAACCCCAACCACGGCGGCGTCCTCCTGCCCGACGCGCTGCGGTGGCTGTGGCGGTCGACCATCACCTGACATCCACTTCACCGCCCGTGCGCGACGTCGGGCGTCGCGGCCAGCAGCAGCGCCGCCCCGGCCGCGAAGACGGCCGCGCCAAGATAAACCAAGCCCGGCGACGCGTACGTCAGCGACCAGCCGAACGCCACTCCGGCCGTGATCGGCACGACGGTTTCCGCGACGGCACCGATGCCGGTCAGCGCGCCCTGCACGGCGCCCTGTTCGGCGGACCGAACAGCACGGGAGATCCATGACTGTGCGGCGGCACCCGCGAGCGAGCCGAGCACGCCGACCGCGCACAGGAGATAGAGCAGCCACGGCACCGACACGAACGCCGTACCGCAGAGCGAGGTGACACCGAGGAGGCTGCCGAGCACCGCGGCGCGCTTGTCGCCGAGACGCCGCACCAGCGGTCCCACGGCCCGGGCCTGGTAGAGCGCGCCGGCTAGCGCGCAGACGGCCAGCACGACGCCGATCTGAGTGGTGCCGAAGGTGAACTGGTGGGTGAGGAAGAACGTCCAGGTCGACTGGTGCGTCATCCGGGCGACGTCGGCGCAGAATCGGGCGCGGGCGAGGCGGCCGAGCACCGGTCGGCGCAGGACGGCGGCGATGGCACCGACCGGGTTCGCCAGCCGCAGGGTCAATGGGGTGCTCGGGTCACCGGGACGCGACTCCGGCAGGACGAACCAGCCGTAGGCGACGTTGGCGAAGCAGAGCGCGGCGGCGACGACGAACGGCAGGCGTACGTCGACCGCGCCGAGCAGGCCACCGAGGAGCGGACCGGCGACGAAGCCGAGCCCGAACGCGGCGCCGACCAGCCCGTACGCCTGCGCCCGCGCCCCGGGTTCCGTGACGTCGGCGAGATAGGCGTTGACCACTGTGTACGTGCCCGCGCAGGCACCAGCGACAGCATGGAACGCCAGCAGGGTCCACGGGCTGGGCGACGCCGCGTGGGCCAACCAGTCGACGCCGAGGCAGGTGAGCGACACGAGCAGGACCGGACGGCGGCCGTAGCGGTCGGACAGCCTCCCGAGCAGCGGCGCGGCCACGAACTGGAGCAGCCCGTAGACCGAGCCGAGCAGGCCGGACCAGAAGACAGCGGCGGCGACGTCCTGGGTGACCGACGTCATCAGGGCCGGCACGATCGGCACGATCAGGCCGAGCCCGAGCATGTCCAGTACGACGGTGCCGAGGAGAACGGTGACGGTGGGTGCCCGGCGCATTGCGGCTCCTGAGTGTCGAGAGGGCAGGGCCCACTCGCGACTCACGGTCTGCCGAAGGCACGGAGGATCAGAATATTGGGGCCGTCAAACCGTTTTCGGCGGTCGTCCCGTGCGGTTCATGGTGAGGGGCGCGCCCTCGGGGGTAATCGGTGGGCGGCCGGCGCCCACGGTGAGGGAGCATGGGTCGGTGGCCGAGACGATGCCCGTGGTGCGTAGGTCGAATCTGCCCGCGTCGAGCGCGGCGGGGGCGTGGGAGGCGCTGGTTCTCGACGTCGGAGAGCCGACGCGCCCCGCCCTGCGGGTGGAGGCAGCCGGGGGCGGCCTGCTCGTGCTACGGCGCGGCGACGCCGTCCTGCTGCTGGCCAACGTGGCTGACGACCACTTCGGCGTCGCGTACGTCGCGACGGGCCATCACCGCTCGCCGGTGCCGCCGACAAGCGCGGCCCGGGCGGCGGCCGTCGGCACCGCCGACGCGGGCGGTGCCGGGCTGGCTCGGTGGGCTCATCACTTCGCTACCGCGCTGACCGGGACCGGCGACGGCCCGTTGCATGCCGGTCGCTGGGTCATCGCCGGCGAGCCCGCGCAGCCGGACTCCGGGACATCCCAGCGGCGGATGCCCGTTCCACTGCCGCAGCATCGGGGCTGGATCGACTGGTTCGGTGGGGACCGGCACCGGCAGATCCTGCCGCTTCGCCCGCTGGCCAGCCCCGGCGACAGTCGGGTCAAGGCCTATCGGAAGCAGTTCCGGGAGGGCGTCCTGCCGCCGGTGCTGCTCTGGTGGATCAGCGGCCTCGACTGCCACGTCGTGCTGGACGGTCACGATCGGCTGGCCGCCGCGCTCGCCGAGGACGGACCGCCGCCGCTGCTCAGACTCTCCTCGGTGAGCCAGCGCCAGGTCGATGCCGACACGGACACCGCCGTGCGCCGCTACGCGACGACCACCGAGGCCGTCCGACACCAGGTGGCCGCCGGCACGCCCGGCGCGGCGGACGCCCTCGCCGCCACGCACCGCCGTTTCGCCCGCGAGCTGGGCGGCGTCGGCACCGGTTACGGCACCAGCCGCGCCTGGCCCCTGAGGGGCGGCCCGGCCACGTGGCACCGGCTCGCCGAGGCGCACGCTCCGGACTGGCACGCGGAGATCTCGGCGGCGGACGACGGGTACGGCCGGCGCCCGCCCCCCGACGGGCGCCGACCGCACCTCAGCCCTTGACGCAGATCACCTGCTTGAGGTGGGCGACCACCTCGACCAGGTCCTCCTGCTGCGCCATCACCTCGTTGATGTCCTTGTAGGCGCCGGGGATCTCGTCGACCACCCCGGCATCCTTGCGGCACTCCACACCCGACGTCTGCGCCGCCAGGTCCGCGGTGCTGTACGTCCGCTTCGCCTGGGCCCGGGACATCCGCCGGCCCGCCCCGTGCGAGGCCGAGCGGTAGCTCCAGTCGTTGCCCGAGCCACGGACGATGTACGAGCCGGTGCCCATCGAACCGGGGATGATGCCCAGGTCACCGAGGCCGGCCCGGATGGCACCCTTGCGCGTCACCAACACGTCCACCCCCTCATAGGTTTCCTCCGCCACGTAGTTGTGGTGGCAGCTGATCGGTTCGTCGTAGCTGACCTGCGGGAACCGGTCCCGGATCAGGTTCATCAGGACAGCGAGCATGACGGCGCGGTTGCGCCGCGCGTACTCCTGCGCCCACCACAGGTCCCGGCGGTAGGCGTCCATCTCGGTGGTGCCGGCGAGGAACACCGCCAGGTCCCGGTCGGGCAGGTCGGCGTTGTGGGGCAGCCGACGGGCCACCGCGATGTGCCGCTCGGCCAGTTCCTTACCGATGTTGCGGGATCCGGAGTGCAGCATCAGCCAGACCCGGCCGGCGTCGAGGCCACCCTGTTCCAGACAGACCTCGATGAAGTGGTTGCCGCCACCGAGGGTGCCCAGCTGCCGCTTCGCCCGCGTCTCCAGCTGTGCCACCCGCCGGTCGAGGTCGGTGAAGCGCCGCCAGAAGTCGTCCCAGCCGCGCTGTTCCAGCCCCCGTACCCGGCGCGGGTCCACCGGCTCGTCGCGCTGGGCGAAGCCGACCGGGATGGCCTCCTCGACCGCCCGACGCAGCCCGGCGAGGTCGTCGGGCAGGTCGGCGGCGGTCAGCGAGGTACGCACCGCCGACATGCCGCAGCCGATGTCGACTCCGACGGCCGCCGGTGAGACCGCCTGCCGCATCGCGATGACCGAGCCGACCGTGGCACCCTTACCGAAGTGCACGTCGGGCATGACCGCCACGCCGTGCACCCACGGCAGCGCGCCGATGTTGCGCAGCTGCCGCGCGGCCTGCGGTTCGATGGCGTACGGGTCGGTCCACACCCGCACCGGCGCCCGCGTTCCCGCGAGCAGGCTGAAACCCATGGTGATGTTCTCCTGGTTCTGCGGCGAAGCCCGCCGATCATGCACCTGTGGTCGATGGAATGCAGCTTTTGTCCCGATTTGGAGTGACCACAACTGCATGATCCACGGCCGCGCGGGGCGCGGGTGGCGGGTTGGTGTGAGAGATGCCGGAGGCAGGCAGCCCCGGATCGGTTGGGGCGGTCGCGGAATCGTCGGCGAATCCGTGCCGGTCAGGGTCTGCCCTGCGGCGACGTGCCGAGCGCCGGGACTACCTGCTGGTCGTCAGGAGGGCGGATCTGCCGGCGAGCGCGACGGCGGGGCACCACGAACAACGACCGACCTGGCTGCGGTTCAGTTCTCGCACGGCATACTCCTTCCGGCTCCCGTCGTGATCGACCTGATGCCGGAAAGGCTAGGGAGGATTCGCCGCGCCCGCAATGGATATTGGTCAGGACAACAGACGCCGTCCCGGCCGGCGCAGTTGTGCGAAGGGCGAGACTGCCGGCCGTCGAGGGACTGGTCAGGCCGCTGCCGAGTGCTCCCGCTCCTCGGCGACACGGTCCAGGTGGGCGGCGAGTTCGTCGGTGACCAGCAGGTCGGTGCGGATGTCCTCGTGCGGGTACGCGGCCCGACCGACCATGTGCGCCGCGACCGGGGCCGTGGCGAGGGAGAAGGCACCGACCAGCACCAGCGTGGTGATGTCCACCCCGGTACGCAGCCGCAACGCGCAGCCGACCAGCACCAGCAGCAGCCCCAGCACCTGCGGTTTGGCCGCGGCGTGCATCCGGGTGAGCAGGTCGGGAAAGCGCACCAACGCGATCCCGGCGGCCAGGCTGAGCAACGCCCCGGCGATCAGACAGATCGACGCCGCGACGTCGACCGCCACGTCCAGGCTCATCTGCGGCTCCCGTCCGACGTGGCCGAGGTGGACGTGTCGTTGCGTCGGGCGGCGAACCGGGCGACGCTCACCGAGCCGACGAAGCCGAGCACGGCGAGGACGACGAGCACCGGCAGCGCGGTGGCGTCCCGGCTGTAGGCGGCCTCCGTGGCGATCGCCGCGACGATGACGGCCAGCAGCACGTCGGTGGCCACGGCCCGGTCGAGGATCGACGGCCCACGGATGATCCTGGTGAGGGTGAGCCCGCCGGCCGCGGCGAGCAGCACGGTGACGATCACGGCGACCGCGCTCATGCGGGTACCCCTTCCCGGTCGGCCGGGGTCTCCCGGACGCGGCGCAACTCCTCGGGTGAACCGATGGCCTCGATGATGCGGGCCTCCAGTTCCAGCACGCCTCGGCGGAACCGTTCGACCTCGTCCCGGCTGGTCACGCCCAGCACGTGGATGTAGAGCGTGCCGGTCCGCCGGTCGGCCTCCAGGATCAGGCTGCCCGGCAGCAGCGACAACGCCTCGGCGGTGAGCGTGAGGTTGAGGTCGGTGTTGACCCGCAGCCGCGCCGCGATGATCGCGCTCCGCGGAGTGGGGCCGACCCGCACCGCCAGCCAGGCGACCTGCGCGGAAGCCACCACGAGGTCGCGCAGGAAGTGCAGCCAGAAGCGGAGCAGCGGCAACGGACGGACGCGGCCGGCGAAGGTCACCGGCGGCAGCGGGAAGACGGCCAGCAGGACGGCGGCCACCACCAGGCCACCGATGATGTTGGCCCAGGACAAGGTGCCCCAGAGCAGCACCCAGACGGCGACCAACGCGGTCACCGCGACGACCTGGTTGCGTCGCCGGGCCGTACGGCTCAGCGGCGGACGTGCCGGGTCGGTCGGCTGCGTCGGCGGATCGGACCTCACGGCGCACCTCCCGGGAAGACGGCATCGACGTACGGGGTCCGCCGCAACAGGTCGTCGGCGGCGTCGGTGCTGAGGTCGAACAGTGGACCGGCGACCACGGTCAACGCCAGCCCGAGCACCACCAGCGCGAGCGTCGGCGCGATCATCAGGCCGGGCAGCACCGCTCCCGACCGCCCGCCGCTCCGGTCGGGCTCCATCGCGCCCTCGGTGCGGGCCGCCTCCGCGGCGTCGTCGTCGGCCGGCATGTCCGCGTGCGGCGTCCGCCAGAAGGCCAGATTCCACACGCGGGCGATGGCGTAGAGGGTGAGCAGGCTGGTGACCAGGCCGCCGGCCACCAGGATCCAGGCCAGCGCACCGCCGTCGTCGACACCCGCCTGGATCAGGCCGAACTTGCCGAGGAACCCGGAGAACGGCGGTATGCCGGCGAGGTTCAGTGCGGGCACGAAGAACAGCACGGCGAGCAGCGGAGACAGCCGCGCCAGGCCGCCGAGCCGGTCCAGGGCGGTGCTGCCGCCCCGGCGCTCGACCAGACCGGCGGCGAGGAAGAGGGTGGTCTGGATGGTGATGTGGTGCACCACGTAGAAGATCGCCGCGGACAGGCCGAGCGACGAGGTGAGGCCCACCCCGAAGAGCATGTAGCCGATGTGGCTGATCAGCGTGAACGACAGCAGCCGTTTGATGTCCGACTGGGCCACCGCGCCGAGGATCCCGACCACCATGGTCAGCACCGCCGTCACCAGCAGCAGCGTGGCCGTGCGTCCGCCGGGGAACAGCAACGTCTCGGTACGGATGATCGCGTACACACCGACCTTGGTGAGCAGGCCGGCGAAGACCGCGGTGACCGGGGCCGGTGCCGTCGGATAGCTGTCGGGCAACCAGGCGGACAGCGGGAAGACCGCCGCCTTGATCCCGAAGGCCAACAGCAGCATGCCCTGCAACACCAGGCGCAGGTCGTCCGGCAGGGTGTCCAGCCGGTCGACGAGTTGGGCGAGGTTGAGCGTGCCGGTCGCGGCGTAGACCAGACCGATCGCGATCAGGAAGATCACCGAGGAGAGCAGGCTCACCACCACGTAGGTGGTGCCGGCGCGGATCCGGTTCTCCGTACTGCCCAGGGTCAGCAGGACGTAGCTGGCGACCAGCAGGATCTCGAAACCGACGTAGAGGTTGAACAGGTCGCCGGAGAGGAACGCGTTGCAGACACCGGCGGTCAGCACCAGGTAGGTCGGGTGGTAGACCGACAGGGGCGTCTCCTCGTGGCCGTCGGCCATACCCTGCCCGATCGAGTACACCAGCACGCAGAGCGTCACCGCCGCCGAGACCACGAGCATCAGTGCGGCCAACTGGTCGGCGACCAGCACGATGCCCAACGGAGCGACCCAGCCGCCGACCTCCACCACCAGCGGACCGTGCAGGCTGGACTGCACCAGCAGCGTGGCGGACACCGCCACGGTGGCGGTGAGCACGGTGAGGCTGACCCATCGCTGGGCCTGCGGCCGGCCGAGCAGCAGCAGCGTCAGTGCGGCGCCGAGCAGCGGCATCACCACCGGCAGCGGAACGAGGTACGTCATCCGGCCCGACCCGCCTCCACCACATTGGCGACCGGCCGGGGGTCGCCGGTCGGCTCGCCGTCGCCGTCGTCGGTGCCGCCCTCGGTGTCGGCGGTGCCCGGACCCTCGTCGCGGATCGCGAGATCCATGATCCGACGGTCCTCGACGTCGTCCTGCACCTCGTCGTGCCCGTTGAGATGCCAACTGCGGTACGCCAGCGCGAGCAGGAACGCGGTCATGCCGAGGGTGATGACGATGGCGGTGAGGATCATCGCCTGGGGCAGCGGATCGCTCATCTGCTCCGGCTCGGTGGTGCCGACGATCGGCGCGCCACCGGCCCGCCCGCCGGTCAGCAGCAGCAGGTTGACGCCGTTGCCGAGCAGGATGACCCCCATCAGCACCCGGGTGAGGCTACGTTCCAGCAGCAGTGTCACCCCGGCGGCGACGAGCACGCCGACCACGATCACGTAGGTGAGGTTGGGGGTCACACCAGCTCCCTTTCCCGGATCTCGGCATCCTCGGTCTCACTCTGCCGGTCCATCTCCGCGCCGAGACTGCGCAGGATGTCCAGCACCAGACCGACGACGATCAGGTAGACGCCGACGTCGAAGAAGACCGACGTGACGAAGTGGACGTGCCCCAGCACCGGCAGGTGGAAGTCGAGGACCGCGCTCTGCAGGAACTCGCCGCCGAGCAGCATCGCGCCCACCCCGGTGCCGACGGCGACGAACAGCCCGGCGCCGAGCACCACACCGGCGTCGACGGGTGCCGCGCCGTTGAGTTCGGTACGCCCGCCGGCCAGGTAACGAACGGCCAGCGCGAGACCGGCCACCAGGCCGGCGGCGAAGCCGCCACCCGGGGCGTTGTGGCCGCTGAACAGCAGGTAGATGGAGAAGAGCACGATGGCGTGGAAGAGCAGCCGGGTCACCACCTGGAGGACCACCGACTGGGCGCGGGTGGTGGCACCGGTGGTCATCCAACGCGGCCAGGTCGACTCGGCCCGGCCGCCACCGGGAATCTCGGCGCGTCGGTGCAGGTCACCCGAACGCCGGAAGATCAGGCTGGCCACGCCGGTGGCGGCCACCACCAGCACGGCGATCTCACCCATCGTGTCCCAGGCTCGGATGTCGACCAGGGCCACGTTGACGATGTTCTTGCCACCACCGTACGACACCGCCTCGTCGGGAAATCCGACGGAGATCGGGACGGCCTGACGGGAGCCCGTGGCGACGTACGCCATGCCGGCGGTGACCGCGCCCACCGCGATCCCGATCGCGACGCGACCACGCCGGCTGGACCGGATCGGCCGCTCCGAGAACGTGATCGGCAGACGGCGCAGCACCAGCACGAACATGACGATGGTGACGGTCTCCACCAGGAACTGGGTGAGCGCCAGGTCGGGGGCACCGTGCAGGATGAACAGCAGCGCGGTGCCGTAGCCGGCGACGCCGACCAGGATCATCGCGGTCAGTCGGCGCAGAGCCCGGGCCGCCAGCACCGCCGACACGATCACCACGGCGGCGGCAACCCCCTGCAGGGGGGTGTCCCAGACGTGGAACCGCCGCGGCCAGGGCGCCCCGATCAGCAGCGCCCCACCGGGTAGCAGCACCAGCACCACCAGGATGACGCCGAGGTAGAACGGCAACGATCCACGCTGGGTGGCACCGGTCAGCTCCACCGCCAGCCGGTCGACGGCACCGACGACCCGCGTGTAGCCGGTCGCGCTGTCGAAGGGCAGCCGCAGTGTGGCCCGCACCCGTTCCCGGCGCAGCAGGTGGAACAGCGCGGCACCGCCGGCCACCGCCAGCACCGACAGCCCCAGCGCCGGGGTCAGCCCGTGCCAGAGCGCCAGGTGGTAGCCCGACTCGGCGCCGGGAAAACGGTCGGCGTACGGGGCGAGCAGGCGGTCCACCGCCGGGGCGAGCAGTCCGGCCGCGACCCCGGCGACGGCCAGCGCCGCCGCCGGGCCGAGGAAGGGCCAGGACACGGCCGTCACCTCGGCGGGCGTGACGCCCGGCTTACCGGCGAAGGCTCCCCAGAGGAACCGCAGCGTGTACGCGACGGTCAGCGCCGAGCCGAGGACCACACCGGCCAGCACCACCAGGTCGGACCCACCGCCGTGCAGCAGCGCCTCGACGGCGGCTTCCTTCGCGACGAAGCCGGCCATCGGCGGCAGGCCGGCCATCGAGGCCGCCGCGAGTCCGGCGACCACGGCGAGCGCCGGCGCCCGTCGACCCAACCCGCTCAGTTCGCGCAGGTCCCGGGTGCCGGCGACGTGGTCGATGATCCCGACGGTGAGGAAGAGAGTGGCCTTGAACAGCGCGTGCGCGAGCACCATCGCCGCACCGGCCAGGGCGGTGTCGCGGGTGCCGGCGCCGAGGATCACCATCAGCAGGCCGAGCTGGCTGACCGTGCCGTAGGCCAGCAGCAGCTTGAGGTCGGCCTGGCGCAACGCCGTCCACCCACCGAGGAACATGGTGATCAGGCCGGCGGTCAGCAGCACCGGCCGCCACGGGGTGACCTCGGCGAGCGCCGGCCCCAGCAGGGCGACCAGGAACACGCCGCCTTTCACCATGGCGGCGGCGTGCAGGTACGCGCTGACCGGTGTCGGTGCCGCCATCGCACCGGGCAGCCAGAAGCTGAACGGGAAGATCGCCGACTTGCTGAGGGCGCCGAGCAGGATCAGCACCACGGCGACGGTGAGGTAGCCACCACCGGGCAGGTTCCCGGCGATCTCGGACCAGCGGAAACTGCCGGCGTGCCGGCCGAGCATGACGAACCCGGCGAGCATGGCCAGACCGCCCAGCGTCGTCACCAGCAGGGCCTGCATGGCGGCCCGCCGGCTGGCCCGCTTCGCCGGGTCGCTGCCGATCAGCAGGTAGGAGAAGACGGTGGTCAGTTCCCAGAACACGTAGAGCAGCAGCAGGTCGTCGGAGACCACCAGGCCGAGCATCGCACCGGCGAAGGCGACGAAGACGGCGGCGAAGCGTCCGAGGCCGGGGTCGTCGGTGCGGAAGTAGCGGGCGCTGTAGGCCAGCACCAGCGCGCCGACCCCACCGACGAGGACCACCATCAGCCAGGACAGCGTGCCCATCCGGAGGGCGAGTTCCAGCCCGAGTTGCGGAACCCACGGCGCCGTCTCGACCACCGGCACACCGTCGCGTACGCCGGTGGTGTGGGTGAGCGCCCAGATCAGCGTCGCGCCCGGTGCCAGCGCCACCAGGTAGAGCGCGTTGCGCCCCCAGAGTCGCACCAGACCGGGGGCGATCACGGCTGTCAGCGCATGGACCGCCACCAGTGCCAGCACGCACCCTCCCCAGAGATCATCAGCCGGTGTAACGACCCTATCCGGTGACGCCCGTTATCCGCATGCGTCGTGATCCTGGTCAAAGACGAGCTCGCGCTGGTGGACGGTCGTGCGTTCGTCCTCAGCCGCCCAACCGGCGCACCATGTTCATCACCGTCTCCACCTGTGCACCACCCTTTATCGGGTAGTTGGTGGCACCGAGGTAACCCCACCAGTCCCAGCATCCGTTCGGGTTGCTGGCTGCGGTGATGGCCTGCGGGTACAGCACGATCATGGCGTTGGTGTCGGCGTACTGGTTGAGGTTGGCCCGGTCCACGAAGACGGTCCCGACCCGGCTGTGCCCCTGGAGGCAACCGTGCAGCGCCACCAGCAGCCGGCAACTCGCGCCCGAGGCGCACGACGACGGGACGTAGGCGAAACCGTTGGCGTCCATGCTCAGGCCGTTGGCCCAGCCGTTCACCGCGAAGCCGTTCTGGCTGAACCGCACGAGCGTGCCGCCGAGCGGGCCGGTGTTGGGCGACTGGACCGACCCGAACAGTTTGCGCAGGAAGGTCCGCTGCGGGTCGGTGCCGCAGTCGTTGAGATACGGCGCTGCGGTGGCCGTGCAGCCCACCGTTCCGTAGGGCGTGACCCAGCCGTGCCCGGCCGAGGAGCCGCTGTCGTACTGCACGCTGGCGCCGAAGTGCTGCTGGTAGCGGACCAGGTCGTCACTGACCGACCGCTTCACCGTGCCGTCGGATCCACCGTGGAAGACGTAGACCGGCTCGCCGGACAACCCGCTGACCGGGTCGACCCAGCCATATCCGGCCCAGGTCCGGGTGTACGCCTGGAGGCTGCTCAGATATGTCGGGTAGATGTTGTCGCCGCAGCCGTACAGCGCCTGCGCGACGTTGTTCTGCGCGCAGTAGTAGGGGCCGGCGGCGAACAGCGCCGCTCCCCTGATCCGTCGCGAGTAGGCCACCTGGAGTTGGCCGGCCAGGTAGGCGCCGGAGGAGATGCCGGCGACGTACACCCCCGAGATGCGATAGGTCGACAGGTTTCCGGACACGGGGGTCCTGGTGTGCGGGGTGTCGGCGGCGTGGGCGGGTGCCACCGGGGTGAGCAGCAGGGCCGCGACGACGGCGGCGAGCAGGCGCGAGACAGGTCTGATCATGACGCTCCCTGTGGTTCGGTGAGCGCCGGCGGTGGTGTCGGCGTACGGCGACGCTAACGTGACCTGCGTCACCGCCGACATGACCGCGACCCACACCTCGCAAGGCCGCGCAGTGGTGCCGGTCGCTGTCGACGACCTCTCCCCCGGTCTCCGCTGTGCCCTGTCGCTGCGATCAGTCCACGACGCCGAACTGCAACCACACCTGGACGCGCTCGGTGACGTGGTCCCGCCCGCCGAGGGCACCACGCACCTCAGCGGTGAACTTGGCCCGGCCCGACGCCGAGGGCAGCCGGTCGGCCGACATGGCGGAGAAGACGCCGCCGACCATGTCCTCGACGGTGAGCTGCGCGTCGTACCGCACAAACGACTCGGCGTACCGGTAGCCGGCCCGGACGAGAGCCTCCTGGTTGAGCCGGCGACCTGTCTCGTCGGTCTGACAGGTGGCGTTGACCGGATGCCCGAGCAGCTGTTGCAGACAGTCGCGCAGCACCACCGACCACTCGTCGTCCTGCGCCCACAAGGGAGCGCCGTTGGTGATCACGGCGATACCGCCGCCGGGTCGCAGCAGTTGGCGGGCGTCGGCGAACAGCGTGTCGCGGTCCATGAAGTGGACGGCGACGGCGACTGTCAACGCGCCGATCGACCGATTGCCGAGGAGCCGGCCCAGCGTGGGCAGCTCGCGGTCGGTGCCGAGTACCCAGGTGACATTGGCTCTCGCCGCGCTCAAGGCGGCCTCGCGGGCCTTGGCCAGCATGTCCGGCTCGGGGTCCACGCCGATGACAGCTCCGACCCTGGCGGCGAGCGGGAGAGTCAATTTGCCAGTGCCGCAGCCGAGGTCGAGCACGGTGTCCTCGATGCCGAGCCGGCACGCGGCGGCCAGGGCGTCGAGCACCTCGGGTGGGTAACCGCGTCGATGCCTCGCGTAGTACGCCGCCACTTCACCGCTGAAGTCCGCCCTCACCTCGCCAGCCTGCCCGCGACTCCCGCCGGAACGCGTGCAATTCTGCCCACGGCATAGCCGCCCCGTCCGCCGTCCGCGTGGCGGTTGTTCGTCGGGTCGGTCAGGATCGTCGGGCCGCGCTGACCCTGGACGGGGTCAGCCGGCCGAGGAGCGGGTCACCGGCAGGTCGAAGTAGGTGTCGGGCCAGGGTTCGTCGCGGTAGCGGAAGTGCCACCACTCCCGGTCGTAGCCGACGAATCCACCGTCGGTCATCAGGTGCCGTAGCTGCCGCCGGTTCTCCCGCGCGGTGGGACCGACGCGATCCGAGTCGGTGTGCGACAGCGGGTCGAAGCAGTCGAAGCCGGTACCCATGTCGACACTGTTGTCGGCGAGACGCCGCGCGTACAGGGCGGTGCAGGCCACCAACGGCCGGCCAGGCTCGACGCGCGCCTGCTCGGGCGGCGGCACGTCGACCAGGGTGAGGTCGACGGTGCTGCCCCGGCTGTGTGCGCTGGGTGCGCCGAGATAGCCGCGGTCGACCAGCTCGGTCTTTGGCACCCGAGGGTAGAACTCGGCCTTCGTGGCGTCCTGATCCGGCTGGGCGGCCCAGTGCAGGAAGTCGTCGGTGGCCCGCTGCGGGCGGTAGCAGTCGTACACCTTGAGGCTGCGGCCGACGGCGAGCGCCGCGTCCTGCACCCGGCGCAGCGCCTCGGCGGCGCGGGCGGTGAGCAGGCACAGCGGTTCCTGGTAGCCGTCGACGCGGCGGCCGACGAAGTTGGCCGCCGTGGCGTACCGGATGTCGGTGAGGATGCGATCGTCGACATCGGACAAAACGACGAAGCCCGGCGACACCGATGGCGACGGTGGTGGTGGTGTCGGCTCCGGTTCGTCACCCCGTCCGCAGCCACCGGTCACCAGCGCCAGCGTCGCCGTCAGGCCGAGGGCGAGGGTGCGCGGCGAGGTCACCTCACCGCCGGCCGGCGCGCGTCGCGGCGGTACGGTGCCGCCAGCGCCGGCGGCCCACCAGACCGCCGGCGAGAAGCGTCAACCCGACGGCGAGGCCGATCAGGAGGCCGACCGCAGGCGACCGGCCAGGGTCGCCGCCTGCGAGGTCTCCGCGCCGGACGCGCCGCCCGGCAACGCCCGCGGGGTACGGCGGCCGGTGGAGCCGAGGCGGTGGCCGAGCCCGGGCTCACCAGCACCCCCACCGAGGCCGCCGAAGGCAGCTCGAATCCCCAGTCGAGCAGGGCCGCGCCCTGTTGCCAGCCCCGCTTGTCGATCACGTCCGCGCCCAGCAACGTCACCACGAGCCGCCGTCCGTTCCGCTCGGCGATGCCGACGTAGGTGTGCCGGGCCAGGTCGGTGTAGCCGGTCTTGCCGCCGAGCGCGCCGGGATAGTGGTAGAGCAGCTGGTTGTCGTTGTCGATGGTGAAGCCCTTGGCGCGTTGCCTGGGCTGGGCCGGGATGGTCGCCTCCCGGGTGGCCACGTAGCGCCGGAAACGCGCGTCGCCAAAACAGGCCCGGGTGATCAGAGCCAGGTCGTACGCACTGGTGAACTGTCCGGGACCGTCCAACCCGGAGGGCGTCGCCGCGTGCGTCTGGTGAGCGCCGAGCAGTTTCGCCTGCTCGTTCATCGCCCGTACCCCGCCGGCCATGCCGTCCGCGCCGCCACCGAGGCGGGCCAGCGCGTTCGCCACCTCGTTCCCCGAGCGCAGCAGCAACCCGAGCCAGAGCGTCTCCACCCGGTACCGGCCGCCCGCCACCAGCCCCACCGCGGAACTTCCCGGTTCGATGTCGAGGTCACCGGCGGTGATGGTGACGACGTCGGTCGGATCGAGTCTCGGCAGCATGGTCGCGGCCAACAGCAGCTTCTGCACGCTGGCCGGGGTGGCGTACTCGTGCGGACCACAGCCGCCCAGCACCTCGCCGGTGTCCAGGTCCGCCACCAGCCACGAGGTGGCGGCCACCTTCGGCGGCGTCGGTACGCCCGGCGGCACCACCAGACCGGAAGTGGCCAACCGGGGTCCGCCGATGGCCCGCTGCACCGGGTCCGGTGACGGCGCCGCCGCAGGTGTGGGGCCGGGGGCGGGCGGCGCTGGACGCGGACACCGCACCGGCGCCGCCGCCTGGGCGTCGGCGACCGGTACCAGTGGCGTCGTCAGCAGCGCGGCAGCCACCGCGACCGAAAGTGCGGAAGCTCTCACAATCAGCGACACTATCGGGTGAATTCCGACGAGGCCCGCAAATCGACCATCACCCACCCTCGGATCCTGGATCTGGCCGGCCCTCGACGAGGGCGGATTCGCACCAGGCCCTACTCGGTGGGGCGGGCCCGGCGAGCGGCGAGGAAGGCCAGGGTGATCGCGAGCGCTCCGACGGCCAGCGCCACGAGCATCCCCGCGCCCGGCCCGCCGCTGGCCGAGGCGGTGCCGGCCGGCTGAGCGGCAGCGGTGCCGGTTCGCGGCGGGACGAGCGGCGGTGCCACCTCAGCCGACCCGGTCACCGTCGGTGACGGTGCGGCGTCCAACTCCCCGGCTCCACCAGCCGGCCGACGCTCGTCCGCCGGGGCAGCGCGAAGCCCCAGTCGAGCAGCGCGGCACCCTGCTCCCAACCGCGTTGCGGCCGGGGCTCGGCGCCGAGCAGCGTGACGACCAGTCGGCGACCGTCCCGCTCGGCCGCGCCGACATAGGTGTGCCGCGCGTAGTCGGTGAAGCCGGTCTTGCCGCCGAGGGCACCGGCATAGCGGTACACCAGTTGGTTCTCGTTCTGGATCTCGAAGCCCCTGCCCCGCACCGCCTTCTGCGCCGGGATGCGGGCGCGCTCCGTGAGCGCGTACCGCCGGAAGGTCGGATTGGCGAAGCAGACGCGCGCGATCAGGGCCAGGTCGTACGCGCTGGTGAACTGGCCGGGGGCGTCCAGCCCGGACGGGGTGACCGCGTGGGTCTGGTACGCGCCGAGCAGTCTGGCCTGCTCGTTCATCGCCCGCACCCCGCCGGCCACGCCGTCGGCGCCGCCACCGAGGCGGGCCAGCGCGTTCGCTGCCTCGTTGCCGGACTGCAGCAGCAGCCCCAGCCAGAGCGTCTCCACCCGGTAGCGACCGCCCGGCAACAGCCCGACCGCCGAGCTGCCGGGGGCGATGTCCAGGTCCTCCCTGGTGACCGTGACGACCTGCGCCGGATCGAGTTTCGGCAGCATGGTCGCGGCGAGCAGCAGCTTCTGCACGCTGGCCGGGGTGGCGTACTCGTGTGGACCGCAGCCACCCAGCACCTCGCCGGTGTCCAGATCCGCCACCAGCCACGAGGTCGCCGTCACCCTCGGCGGGGCCGGCACTCCCGGCGGCACGACCAGGCCGGGGGTGGCCAGCGCTTCTCCGCCGACCATCCGGTGCGCCGCGACGGGTGGCGGTGGCGTCGGCTTCGGCGACCGGGACACCTTCGGCGCCACCGCTTTCGGGCAGGGCACGACCGTCGGGGCCGGCGTCGCGGGCACCGACGGGGGTAGCGGTGGCACGGCGGCGGCCGGGAGAGCGACCGAGGTGGACGATCCGGAACCGACAGTGGTCACCGCAGCACCGACAGTCGCCGGCATCAGCACGGCGGCGACGGCGGCGCAACCGGTGGCCAGGGCCCGGATTCTCATGAAGACGCAGACTAACGGCAGGATCGTCGGTGTCGCCCACCCCGCCCGGCCGGCTCGGGTCGGGCGCAGGTCGCGATCCTCGCCGCGGATTGTTGAACCGTTCGCGCCCACCCCCCGTATCCACGACCGAACACATGAAACGCCCGGACCTGCGGCGGGAGCGCTCCCGCGCGGCTCGGTCCGACGTCACCCGCGAGGGTCCTCGGCAGGCGGGGCGGGGCCGGCCGCCGTCGCCGAGTGTCTTTCCGGGCACCCCTTTGCGCACCAGCCGACGGGCCGACCCGTCGGGCGGTCAATCATGAGGAGAGAAGCATGGTCAGGCGTACGCAGCAGCACCGCAAGCACGCTGCCTTGAAGCTCGGTGGCGTCGGTGTGCTGGCGGTGGTGCTCCTGGGAGGCGGTCTGACGCTGGCCTCCGCCGACGACGCGGCCGAGCCGCAGACGGCGAACTGCCCGACGGTACGGGACAAGCTGTCCAACGTGCCCGCCGCCGCCGTCGCCGGGGTGGAGCAGGAACTGGCCAACCTCGACAAGCAGATCGCCGAGGCGAACGCCCGCCTCGCCCAGCAGGCCGCCAACCCCCAGGGTGGCCCCGCCTTCGTCCAGAACGCCATCCTCGGGCCCCTGGCCAGCAAGCGAACCGCCGCCCTCGATCGCATCGGCATCAACATCTCGCGTGTCGGTGGTCAACGCCCCGACCTCGCCAGCTTGGCCACCTGCGGCCTCAACGCCGCAGGGGTGCCCAGCGCCGTCAACGGCAACGCCGGAAACGCGGGCAACGGCAACGCCGGCAACGGCAACGCGGGCAACGGCAACGCGGGCAACGGCAACGCGGGCAACGGCAACGGCAACGGGAATGCCGGTAACGGCAACGCGGGGGCCGGCGTGGCGCAGCGGGTGAACTGCCCGACGGTGGCCGACCGGCTCCCGACGGTGCCGGCTCAGGCCGCGGCGGAGGTGCGGCGGGAACTCGCCAACCTGGAGAGCCAGATCGCCGACGCCAACGCCCGCCTCGCCCGGCAGGCGGCCAACCCGCAGGGCGGCCCGAACTTCGTGCGCAACGCCATCATCGGCCCGCTGGAGGACCGGCGCGTCGCGGCGATCAACCGCATCGCCACCGCGATCGGCCGGGTCGACGGCAACCGCCCCGCCGATCTGGTCAACCTGGCCAGGCCCTGCTCGGCGCGTTGACGACCTGATCCACCGCAGCGGCGAGCGGTGGTGACACGAGTGCTCCCTCGAGCACCACGTTGACCGAGCCTCCGCTGCGAGGTCGCCTTCAGGCGGTGATGTCACTCAGACATGAACTTGTCGTCGTGACATCACCGCCTTCGGTCCAGGTGCCTGGCCGAGCGGTGTCAGCCGGCCAGCTGGCACAGATAGTCGTGCAGGGTCGCCGAGGCGGCCAGCCGCCGCCGGCTGCGGCGGTGCAGCTCCTGCTCGCGGCGGGCCAGCTCGGCCCGGACCCGCTGCGGGCTCCCGGTGGTCCGCATCTCGTCGAGCACCGCTGTGATGATCTCGAACGGGTACGCGCCCCGGCGCAGCAGCGCCACCACCTGGGCGGCACGCTGCTCGGCCTCGTCGTACACCCGGTAGCCGGTGCCCGCCTCGCGGGCCGGGCGCAGCAGGCCGCGCGCTTCCCACAACCGCAGTTGTGAGGTGCGGACCCCGACCAGGTCGGCCACGACGCCGACGCGTACCGCCCGACGTGGCCCGGCGGTGGGCCGGCGTGGACCAACGACCACCGTCTCGAACGCGCCGAGCACCATCCGGATCTCGGCCCGTTCGCGGTCCAACTCGGCGTGTCCGGCGTCCAGCGACGCCAGCGCCGTCGTCAGGTCACCCCGGTGGACCGCGGCCATGATCTCCCGGGTACGCGTCCAGCCGTGCCCGTCGGCCACCGACCGGGCCACTGCCAGGGCCCGCGCGTGCGCGTCGGTGAAGATCCGGTAACCGCTCGGGGTGCGCTCGACCGGAGGCAACACGCCGAGGTCGACGTAGTTGCGGACCTGCTGTACGGAGACACCCGCCGTCGCGGCGAGATCCACCGCACGCAACCGTCCGCTGCCCCGACGATCCATCACCGGCTCAGCCTAGCCTCCCATGTCGTTTGAGACTTCTCGTCACCTATCACGCCAACCAGCGCGCAGTATGCCGCGAAAGTCTCCACATGCATGTGAATGAGACAATTGAACCCGGCCAGGCCATCTGAAGCCAGTTCCCGGGCGGGAGTCCGTCCACGATCTCGCGAAGGGTTCGCATGCAGCAGCCAGCAGGGTCCGCCGCCGACAGTCACGACGTCATCGAGGTACGCGGGGCGCGGGAGAACAACCTCGACGCCGTCTCGGTCGACATCCCCAAGCGCCGGCTGACCGTCTTCACCGGCGTGTCCGGTTCCGGCAAGTCCTCACTTGTCTTCGGCACCATCGCCGCCGAGTCCCAGCGGCTGATCAACGAGACCTACAGCGCCTTCCTCCAGTCGTTCATGCCCAACCTCTCCCGGCCCGACGTGGACTCGCTACGCAATCTCACCCCGGCCATCGTGGTCGACCAGGAACGGATGGGCGCCAACTCGCGCTCCACCGTCGGCACCGCCACCGACGCCTACGCCATGCTGCGCATCGTGTTCAGCCGGCTGGGTGAGCCGCACGTCGGCGGGGCCGGCGCCTTCAGCTTCAACCTGGCCGAGGGGATGTGCCCCACCTGCGAGGGCCTGGGCCGGGTCTCCGATCTCGACGTCAACGAACTGGTCGATGTGGAGAAGTCGCTCAACGACGGCGCGATCACCGTGCCGAACTTCGCCGTCGACACGTGGTACTGGCAGACCATCGTCGGCTCCGGCCTGTTCGACCCGGACGTCAAGCTCCAGGACTTCGCGCCGCAGCAGTGGCAGGACCTCCTGCACAAGCCCGCCACGAAGATCAAGGTAGGCGGCACGAACCTGACCTACGAGGGTCTGGTCGTCAAGGTACGCCGGCTCTACCTCGCCAAGGACCGGGAATCCATGCAGCCGCACATCCGGGCGTTCGTCGACCGGGCGGTCACCTTCACCACCTGCCCCGGCTGCGGAGGCACCCGGCTGAACGCGGCGGCGCTGGCCTCCCGCATCGCCGGCCGCAACATCGCCGAATGCGCCGCCATGCAGATCAGCGACCTGGCCGGGTTCATCCGCGGCATCGACGACCCGTCGGTCGCCCCGTTGACCGGCAACCTGCGGGAGTTGCTGGACTCGCTGGTCGAGATCGGTCTGGGATATCTCAGCCTCGACCGGGAGTCGGCCACCCTCTCCGGTGGTGAGGCGCAGCGGGTCAAGATGGTCCGGCACCTCGGTTCCAGCCTCTCCGACATCACGTACGTGTTCGACGAACCCACCGTCGGCCTGCACCCGCACGACATCGCCCGGATGAACGACCTGCTGCTGCGGCTGCGGGACAAGGGCAACACGGTGCTCGTGGTCGAGCACAAGCCGGAGACCATCGCGGTGGCCGACCACGTGGTCGATCTCGGTCCCGGTGCCGGTGCCGCCGGTGGTCGGATCTGCTACACCGGGGACGTGGCCGGCCTGCGCCGCTCCGACACGCTCACCGGTCGGCACCTGGACCACCGGGTACGGCTGCGGAAACCGGTCCGTACGCCTCAAGGGCACCTCGCGATCCGGCACGCCGATCTGCACAACCTGCACGACGTCAGCGTGGACATCCCGCTCGGCGTGTTGACCGTGGTCACCGGGGTGGCCGGCTCCGGCAAGAGCTCCCTGGTGCACGGCTCACTGCACGGCCGCGACGGTGTGGTGATCGTGGACCAGGCCCCGATCCGTGGCTCCCGGCGCAGCAACCCGGCCACCTACACCGGCCTGCTCGACCCGGTACGCACCGCCTTCGCCAAGGCCAACGGGGTCAAGGCCGCCCTGTTCAGCGCCAACTCCGAGGGCGCCTGCCCCACCTGCAAGGGCATCGGGCTGGTCTACACCGACCTGGCGATGATGGCCGGCGTCGCCTCCGTCTGCGAGCAGTGCGAGGGTCGCCGTTTCACCGACGAGGTGCTCACCTACCGGCTGCGCGGGCGCAACATCAGCGAGGTGCTCGGCATGTCGGTGGCCGAGGCCCGGGACTTCTTCCCCAGCGGGCCGGCCCGGATCATCCTGGACCGGATGGCCGACGTCGGGCTGGGTTACCTCACCCTCGGCCAGCCGCTGACCACCCTCTCCGGCGGCGAGCGACAACGGCTCAAGCTGGCCATCCACATGGCCGACAAGGCCGGCACCTACGTGCTGGACGAACCGACCACCGGACTGCACCTGGCCGACGTCGACCAACTGCTCGCGCTGCTCGACCGGCTCGTCGACGCCGGCAACACGGTGATCGTCATCGAACACCACCAGGCGGTGATGGCCCACGCGGACTGGCTGATCGACCTCGGGCCGGGTGCCGGTCACGACGGCGGCCGGATCGTGTTCACCGGCACCCCCGCCGACCTGGTGGCGCGCGGCGACACGCTCACCGCCCGCCACCTGCGCAACTACGTGGCCGGCTGACCACCGCCGGAGCCGGTGGCGCCCGTCGGCCGGCTCCGGCACCCGCCTGGCCGTGGGTGGGTGCTCCTCCGGCGTCGACGCTGCGCAGGCTGCACATCCCGCCGGACCGACCACCACACCGGCGGTCGGTCCCGTTACGCCGCGGACAGCCGGCGCAGCCAGCGCCGTTGCCAGGGTGTCTCCACCGCGCCCGGCCGGTAGGCGGCGCGTACCCAGCCGACCGCGTCCTCGGCGGGCAACCCGTCGAGGATGGCCAGCGCCGCCAAAGCGGTGCCGGTCCGTCCCGTGCCACCCCGGCAGGCCACCTCCACCCGCTGGCCGGCGTACCCGCGACGCAGCGCCTCGCCGAGCGCGTCCAACGCGTCCGCCCGGTCCAGTGGTATCCAGAAATCCGGCCACCGGACCCGCCGGTACGCCCAACCGGGCACCGGCCCAGGAGCGAGCAGCAGGCTGAAGTCGGCCGGTGCGGCCGGATCACCGATCCGGCGGCCCCGCATCCGGATCCCGCCGGGCAGTTCCACCACACCGACCTCGTCCGCCCAGTCCGATCCGCGCACCACACCTCCTCGGGAGCAACCGACACGTCCGGCGCCGCTGCGGCGGGCGTGCCGTCCGCACCGGGCCGGCCGGAATCAGCGCCGGGGTTCCTGGTCGGTCCGCTCGTGGCCGTCCGACCAGACGCTGCGGTAGATGGTGCCCCGCCCGTCGGGATCCGGCACCCCGGTGGGCGTCGCGTCGGTCAGGCCGGCACCGCTGTCGTTCGACCGCAGTCCGCCGGCTCGACGCGAGCGGCGCAACCGGGTGACGACGAACCAGACGACAGCCAACGCCGTGGCGACGATAACCACGTTCTGCAGGATGCCGGCGTACCCCTCGACCAGGTGCCAGTTGTCGCCGAGCAGGTAACCGGCCATCACGAAGGTGGTGTTCCAGATCAGGCTGCCCAGCGTGGTGTAGACCGCGAAGGTCAGCAGCGGCATGCGTTCCACCCCTGCCGGAATGGAGATCATGCTCCGGAAGATCGGGATCATCCGTCCGAAGAAGACGGCCTTGACGCCGTGCCGCAGGAACCACTCCTCGGTCCGGTCGATGTCGCTGAGCTTCACCAGCGGCAGCCGCGCCGCGATGGCCCGCGTCCGCTCCCGGCCCAGCGCGGCGCCGACCCAGTAGAGCGCGAGGGCGCCGAGCAGCGAACCGAGTGTCGTCCAGAAGATGGCCCCGATGACGTTCATCCGCCCCTGCGCCGCGACGAACCCGGCGAGCGGCAGGATCACCTCGCTGGGAATCGGCGGGAACAGGTTCTCCAGCGCCACGGCCAGCCCAGCACCCGGGCCACCGAGCCGCTCCACCAGGTCGGTGACGAAACCGACCAGACCGTCCTCGGGTGGTGCGGACTGGCCGACGACCGAGGGCGAGGCGTACCGGACATGCGTCATGTCCTACACGCTACGAACCACACCTGAGAGTCGCTGCATCGGCGTCGACTTTTCGGAACTAGGCTGCGCGGGTGTCCCGCCCTCCGCTGACCATCGCCGTCGCCCAGCCCTCGTGCGTGTCGTACGACGTGGAGACGAACGTGGCGGCGCACGCCGCGATCGTCCGTGCCGCCGCGACCCGGGTGGTGATCTTCCCGGAGCTGTCGCTCACCGGTTACGAACTCGACGCCGCGCCGGTCGACCCGGCGGATCCGCGGCTCGCGCCGCTGGTCGCCGCGTGTACGGCGGCAGGGGCGGTCGCGCTGGTCGGCGCGCCGGTGGCCGGAGAGCACATCGCCACCCTCGCGGTGGACGGCAGCGGGGCACGGGTTGCGTACCGCAAGATGTGGCTCGGAGACGTCGAGGCCCGCCGCTTCCGCCCCGGACCGGCACCGGTCGTGCTGGACGTCGACGGCTGGCGGATCGGCCTGGCGATCTGCAAGGACACCGGGGTCGTGGCGCACGCGGAACAGACCTGCGCTGCCGGCGTCGACGTGTACGCCGCCTCGATCGTCGACGCCGCCGCTCAGGCGCACGTGCCGGATCAGCGGGCGATGCGGATCTGCGCCACCCACCGGGTCGTGGTCGCGGTCGCCAGCTTCGCCGGCTCCACCGGTGGCGGCTACGCCGAGACGGCCGGACGGTCGGCGATCTGGTCGTCGGATGGTTCGGTCCTCGCCCGCGCCGGAACCGCACCGGGTGAGTTCGTCCAGGCGACCCTGACCTGACCGTGCGCACCGACCGGCTGCTGGCCGGTGCCGGACGGGGGTCAGCCCTGCGGCAGGGTCTCCTCGAACCGGTCCAGCACGTCGTCCACCCGGTCGGCGAAGTCGGCGGGGAGCCGACCGCGGTCCACCTCGTCGTCGAGCCGCTCGCGCAGATCCTCCAGTCGCTTCTCCTGGTCCTTCGACCGGCTCCCGACCAGCTCGGTCAACTCCTTGCGCAGCCGGTCGGCCGCCTTCCGCTCGATCTCGCCGGTGAGCTGTGCCTCGGTGAGCAGCGCGATGAGTTCGACCGCCGCCCGCCGCAGGCTCGCCGGCTCCGGCGGGTTGGCCGGTGAGGTCGCGGCGGGTCGTGGTGAGACCGGCGCGGCGGAGGACGGCCGGTCGGCCGCGGGCGTGGTGGGGGTGGCCGTCGGCTGCCGTCGCTCCGGTCGCCGAGGACGAGTGCCGCGCCCAAACCCAGGAGCAGGACAAGTGCGAACGTGACGAGCGCGCCGGTGGGCGGGCCGGCCAGACCCGCGCCGGCCAGCGGCCGTCCGGCTGCCGGCCGACCTGGGCACGCAGTGGTCGGCGAGTCGCGGATCGTGGTGCGATGCCGGACGTCCGGGCGGTCGCCGGCTCGATGAGGGTCGGCGGATGGTGGCGCACCAGCCGGCTGGACTCCGGTGGCTGCTGCTCGCCGCCGCTGACGACGCCGGCCCGGTGACCGGCCCGTCGTCCGTGGTCGGCGCCGCCGGACCGGAGGCGGCGGCACACGCAACCAGGTGGCCAGTAGTCCGGCCGTGGGACGTCGTTCCGGATCAGGGTCGAGGCAGGCCAGCACCAGCTGGGCGAGGTCCGCCGGCAGGCCCGGCACCCGTGGGGGTGCCACGGCCGGTCGGTTGGCATGCACCCGGACCGCGTCCGGCCAGCTGCGCACGGGCAGCGGCACGTCACCGGTGAGGGCGCGGTACAGCAGTGCACCCAGGGCGTACACGTCGCTGGCCGGATGGGCCGGGTCGTTGCCCAACCTCTCCGGTGCCAGGTACGCGGGCGTACCCATCAGGGCGCCGCCGGCCGGTCGCCCACCGGGCGTGGGCGCCCCGGCGAGTGCGGCGATACCGAAGTCGAGCACCTTGGCACCGTTGTCGGTGAGCATGACGTTGCCCGGCTTGACGTCGCAGTGCACCACGCCGAGGCGGTGCGCGGCAGCCAGGGCGCTGGCCACCTCGGCGGCCATCCGCAGGGCCGGCCGCCAGGGCAGCGGACCGTCGGTCAGCCGGTCGGCGAGATTCCGCCCGTCGACCAACTCCATCACCAGGTACGGCACGACGCTGCCGTCGGTCAGGGCCGCCTCGCCGTAGTCGTACACCTGGGTCACGTGGGGGTGGGCCAGGCGTGCCGCCGCGCGGGCCTCCCGCCGGAGGGTGGCCCGCAGGTCCGGGTCGACGGCGAACGTCCCGGCGAGGACCTTCACCGCGACCGACCGGCCCAGGACCTCGTCGTCGGCGCGCCACACCTCGGACATTCCGCCGAGGCCGACGCGGTCGTGCAGCACGTAGCGGTCGTGCAACCGCAGGCTGGGGGTGAACGGAGACATGGGCCTCCAGTCTGCCTGCCCACCGCCCGCGCCACCGCCCCCGTCCGGCAGGCGGGCGGTGCGGGCTGGACGGGGCTGGATCTGGTCGGCGAGTCGGCGCAGCGCCCCGGCGGCGAGCCGGCGGGTGACCACCAGCCGCTCCGGCCGGGGTACGTCGGGTCGGACCGGCGCGTCCGGGCGGGCGGACATGACATGGCGGGTCACCGCGTCGACGGCCATGACGAAGCCGGTGGACTGTTCCATGCTCAACTCCTCGGAACCGGTCCGGAGCTGCTCCGGACGACGAGTGTGGTGGGCAGCAGGATCTGGCCCGCGGCGGCGTCCACGGGCGGGTCGAGCAGCAGCGTGGCGGCGCTTCGGCCCTTCGCCTCGCCGGGTTGGCGGATGGTGGTCAGGCCGGCCGGGGTGGCCTCGGCGATGTCGTCGAAGCCGGTAACCGAGACGCCCCGCCCCCACCCGCCGTCGGCACGCAGGACGTCGAGGGCACCGAGGGCGAGCACGTCGGAGCAGGCCAGCACGCAGTGGGCAGTTCGGGCAGGTGGGTCAGCGCGCTGACCGCGGCGGCGCCCGCGGCCGGGTGTTGTCGGTCGCGAGCACGGTCAGGTCGGGCCAGGCGACCCCGGCCACCGCGAAGGCCTCGGCAAGCCGGCCAGCCGGTCCCAGGTGGTGGGATGCGGCACGTCGGCCACGTCGTCGACCAGCAGCGGCCGGCAGGCGCGTCGGGCAGCACGTCGTGGCCGAGCAGGGCGACCTTCCGGTGGCCGAGGGTGGCCAGGTGCGCCGCGGCGGACCGGGCGGCGGACCGCTCGTCGATGCCGACCCAGAGGTCGTCGGCCCGGGGACGTGAGGAGGTGGTCACGAACGGCAGGCCACGGCCACGGATCGTGTCGAGAATGCCCTCCTCGTCGCCGGCGCAGTAGACGCAGAACCCGTCGACGGCGGCGTTCTCCACCGCTGTGCGCGCGCCGACGGCGTCGTCGGGCAGGGGTATCAGCAGCAGGTTGCTACCGTGACGCTCGGCCGCCTCGGCCACCCCGGTGAGGAACCGGACGGCGAAGGGGTCGGTGAACGCGTACGACAGCCGGGAGGTGAACAGCACCCCGATGGCGCCCACGAAGCCCCGGCGCAGCGACCGGGCGGTGGGGTCGGGCCCCGGGTACCCCATCTGCCGCGCGGTCTCCAGGATGCGCTGACGCAGCTGCGGCGAGAGTTGGTCAGGACGGCCGTAGGCGTTGGAGACGGTGCTGCGCGAGACACCGACGGCCTCAGCCACGGCCCGCAAGGTCGGCTTCATCCCCCTGCCCCTCCCGCCCGTCTGGATCGATTCAGTTGCTGAATCGATCCAGACGCTACCCCCCACCCCCACCCCCGTCAACCCCACCCCCACCCCACTCCCACCCCGCCCCCACTCCCACGTTGATCATGAAGTTGTTGCTGCGAGCAAGCGCTTGCCCGGGTGACAACTTCATGATCAACACCCGTGTCGACGCGCAACGCAGCGCACCCCCGGGCAGGCGGTGCGCGCGGGGGGTGGGGGTGCGGGGGTGGGGGTGTTAGCGGGGGGCGAGGTCGGCGATCATGCGTTCCAGGATCTCCGGGGTGCGCTCCGGTGGCTCGGCCTCGACGCAGAGCCGCTCCATGGCCACCGCGTAGAAGTCGAGATCCTCGCGCTTGTCCAGGTAGATGGCACTGGTCAACTGTTCGATGTACACGATGTCGGGCAGGTCCTGGTCACCGAAGCGCAGAATAGTGAAGGCGCCCCCGGCGGCGGCGTGCCCACCGGCGGCGAACGGGATCACCTGAAGCCGGACGTTCGGCGTACGCGTCGCCGCGAGCAGCGCCTCCAGTTGGCCGCGCATCACCTGCGGGCCACCGATCGGCCGGCGCAGCGCCGCCTCGTCGACGACCGCCCACAGGCGCGGCGGGCGGGGCCGGGCCAACAGCTCCTGGCGGCGCATCCGCAGATCCACCCTGCGGTCGATCTCCTCCGGACCGGCCGTGCTGTGACCGAGCAGCACCACGGCGCGGGCGTACTCCCGGGTCTGCAACAGGCCCGGGACGAACTGGACCTCGTAGCTGCGGATGAGCGCGGCCGCGGCCTCCAGCCCGAGGTACGACTGGAACCACGACGGCAGGACGTCGCCGTACCGGTGCCACCAGCCCGGGTTGTTCGCGTCGCGGGCCAGTTTGAGCAGCGCCGCGCGCTCCTGCTCGGCGGTGACGCCGTAGAGCGTGAGCAGGTCGGCGACGTCGCGTTCCTTGAACCCGACCCGACCCAGTTCCATCCGACTGATCTTCGATTCGGAGGACCGGATCTCCCAGCCGGCGCTCTCCCGGGAGACACCCCGCGACTCCCGCAGGCGTCGAAGTTGCGCACCCAGCAGCATCCGCAGCACGGTCGGGCCGGCCGCCGGACCCTCCTCGGCGGAAACCATGGTCACCTACCGTCCTCCACACGCCGTCAGTGGTCGAACCGGTGGACCGAGTCGACCGACGTGTAAGCATGCCATGAACCGTCAGTGAGGTGAACCGCCCATCCCGTGCGGGACGAATCCCGTCGATGGGATGTGGGGTCAGCCGATCAGATGATCGAAGTCACCGTCCCGGGCACCGAGCACGAACGCGGCGATCTCGTCCACCGTGTAGATCAGCGCGGGTCCGTCCGGGTGCCGGGAGTTGCGCAGGGCGATTCCGGCACCGCCGGGCAGTTCCGCCAGCTCGACACAGTTTCCGCTGGGATTGCTGCGCCGGCTCTTCTGCCAGGCGAGGGGAGGCAAGTGGTCAACGGGTACACCGTTTGGCGGCTGCTGCATGAGGGGCTTCTGTTCTCTCCGATTGGCGCCGGTGCCGTGGGAGGAGCGGTAGCGGCTTGAGGGGCGGCGTCGGCTCGTTATGCACGTGCATCTGCTATTGCATCTGCAATGGACACCGGGGATGATAACGCACGTGCGTGACGCCTACCTGCGCACGCTCTGTCCCGCGAACCTGACGACCATCAGGGGAAACGAGGTGTCTGACAGCGTCCGCCATCCGGTGTCGGGCGTGTGTCGCGGAGAAGGGAGATGGTGGTGCCGGATCCGCTGACCGTCGCGTCCGGCATCTGCGCCGCGGGAGCGCTGCTCTCCTCCTGGCAGTTGGGACGCCGGGCCGTGCGGGCCGAGACGGAGATCGGGCGTCTCCAGGCCGAACTGACCGCAGAGCGGCACGCCGCCAGCCACGACCCGCTGACCGGCCTACCGAACCGGCGGGCCTTCTACCGCCTCGCCGCGACGCTGCTCACCGACCGCTCCGGCTGCCACCTGATCGCCGTGGTCCTCGACCTCGACGACTTCAAGCAGATCAACGACCGGTACGGGCACGCCGCAGGAGATCAGGTACTGGTCAGTGTCGCCCAGCGACTGGCCACCTTCGCCGGTGACAACCTGGTGGCCCGCCTCGGCGGCGACGAGTTCGCCGGACTGCTGGCCAGCCCGACCCTCGACCGACGGTGGATCGACCACGCTACCCGGCGGTTGTACGACATGCTCGCCGCGCCGATCCCGATGGGTGCTCTCACCCTCCGGGTGACCGCCTCGGTCGGTCTGGCACCCGTGCTGGACAGCCAGCTCACCGAGGCGCTCAACCGCGCCGACGCGGCGATGTACGAGGCCAAGGCGCTCGGCAGCGGTCGACCGGGCCGGGCGCTGCGCGACACCGCGTACCTCGCCGAGTGCTGACATCACCCCGCACCACGCGTCGCCGCCTCCCAGGTGGGTACTCCGCCGTTACCAGGCTGGTACGGCGGAGGGAAGAACATGTCAGACATTCGGGCGCTGGTCCTCAACTGCACCCTGAAACGCTCTCCCGCCCGGTCCAGCTCCGAGGTGCTGGGCCGGGAGGTGCTCGACGCCCTCGGCGAGCAGGGGGTCACCGGCGAACTGATCCGGGTCGTGGACCACGACGTCCGCTTCGGTGTCTCCACCGACGAGGGCGATGGCGACGCCTGGCCGCAGATCCGGGCGAAACTGCTGGCCGCGCAGATCTTCGTGATCGCCACACCGATCTGGCTCGGACAACCGTCCAGCGTGTGCAAGATGGTCCTGGAACGCCTCGACGCCGAGCTCAGCGAGACCGACGACCAGGGCCGGCTGCTCACCTACGGCAAGGTGGCCGCGGTGGCGGTCGTCGGCAACGAGGACGGCGCCCACCACACGATCGGGCAGGTACAGCAGGCACTCAACGAGGTCGGCTTCACCTGCGCGGCGGCCGGCGCGACGTACTGGGTCGGCGAGGCACTGCACAAGACCGACTACATCGACGCGCGCCCGAAGCCGGAGACCACCGGTCGGGCGACCAAGGCGTTGGCGCTCAACAGCGCCCACCTGGCGCGGCTGCTCGCCGAACAGCCGTACCCGCCGCCGGACGCCCGCGACGCCGCGGTCGACCCGGCCCAGCGGTCCGGCTGAGGTCACCGGCCCACCCCGGTCCAGCAGTCCGGCTGAGGCTGCGGACCGGGCGAGCCGGACGGTCAGCGCCAGCCGTAGCCGGCGCGCAGGGCCTGGCCCACCCGGTCGAACCGGGCCCGGTCCAGCACCGCGCCCTCCCGCCGGATGCTGTCCTCTCGCATGGTCAGCACCCGGTCCAGGCGCACCCAGCTCGGCCGCCGGTCACGGTCCCAGTCCCCCGGCCCGAGGGCCAGCCAGTGCCGGTCACCGTGGCGGTCCTGCTGGCTGGAGAGCATCAGCCCGAACAGGGTCCGGCTGTGCCGGCCCACCACCAGCACCGGCCGGTCCTTGCCCTGCCGGGGGTCGTCCTCGTAGGACACCCAGGTCCAGACGATCTCCCCCGGGTCGGCCTGCCCGTCGGGCTCCGGGGCGTACGACAACTCGCGGCGCTGCAACGCGCTGACCTGACGCCGTCGCGCGAGCTTCGCCGGGGTGGGCCCGGCCGCGCGCGGCCTCGGGATCACCGCACCGACACGGGACGCCACACTCCTGAACAGACCTGCCACGGCGGCAGCCTATCCGCTGTCACCGGTCCCCCGGCCGGCAGGGACTGTGCCCTCCTGGGCCGCGTGGCGATGATGTCTCACCCGGCGACCGGGTCGCTACCATCGCCGGCGGTGGCCAGCCGCGCCACCATCTCGTGGAACTCGCCGACGGTCACCGTCTCGCGCAGGGTGGCGAAGACGGCCGCGGCCCCGGCGGCCGCCGTGCTCTCGTCGACTCCGGCCCGCTCGCCGACCCGGCGCAGGAAGTCCGCCGGCCCGCCCGGCGACAGCGCGTCGGTCAAATCAGTCGGTAGATACCCGGTCGGGTCGGGCGGCTGCGCGCCGGTCATCCGCTCCACGACGGTGTCCAGAACCGCCCGCGCGACGTCGGCCGCAGGTTCGGGCGCCAGCCCGGAACGACGTGACACCGCAGCGACGAACAGCGGAAACCGCACGGCGCCCTCCTGTCGTCGGCGCCGCGCTGGATACCCCGCCGGCACCGGGCAAACGCCCGCCCGTGGCGGCCGGGGGCCGCCCGGCCCGGGCCGGACCCGCGCGGTGTCCGGGCGGGCCCGTCGGGGACCGACCACGAGCGAGGCCGGCGGGACGAGCGCCGCCCGGCGGTCCCTCGGCCGACGGTGCGGCTCGCCGGCGCACGTCGCGCCCCCGTTCGCCACCACGTGTGCCGGCCCGAAAGACCACGCTGGCAACCCTGCGGGCCGGTCCGTCGGCCGCTGGGTTGCCAGGCGAATGTCATCGTACGCGGACAGTAAGGAGTCCTGTCAATGCTGGATTCCGGATCCAGTCGTTGTGTAAATATGGTGTTCCGCCGTCCGAGGAGCCTCCATGCCTGAGGAGCCGGACCACCTCGGCGAGACCTTCGCCGAGCGTCTCGACTGGCTGTTCCGCACCACCCCGGACCCGACCGGCAAGCCGTACAGCGTCCGCCGCGTCGCCGTCGAGCTGACCCGGCGCGGCTGCCGGATATCGCACACCCACCTCAACAACCTGCGCCAAGGCCGGGCACCGGACCCACGACGGTCGGTGGTGGAGGCGATAGCCGCCTTCTTCGGACGTCCGCCCTCGTTCTTCACCTGTCGGCCGACCGACCGGACGCCGCTCGACGACGACCTCGTCCACCTGCTGGCCGACCCGTACGTCCGGCAGGTGGCCCGGCGGCTGGTCGACGCCCGCCTGTCGCCAGAGGGCCATGCCGTCGTGGTGGCGGTGATCGAGCAGGTCCGTCGGCTGGAGGTCGCCGCCGGGAGTCGGCGCCGCGACACCGCGCGACTGACCGGAAGCTGAGCGTCGCGCCGCCGCTCAGGCCTCGGAGCGCGCGACCGGGCCCTCGGCCGCGCGGTCGTCGGTGCCGCGCCCGGCCCGCCGATCCGTGCCCTGTTCCTCGCGTCGCTGGGCTGGGCCGACCGGCGGCACCGCACCGGCATCCGCCTCCGGGCCCGGCAGCCGCGCCTCCGCCAGCGCCCGGCGCGTGCCCGGTCCATCGTGTAGCACAGCTCCCGGGGTGCCTCCGGCCGCCCGGGCACCCGATCGAACGGGAATCCCCGGCCGGCGTAGTCGTAGTGGGCCTTCAACAGTCGGGTCAGCCCCGCCATCGCACCAACGATCTTCTTGCGCGGCCGGCCGGTCGCCTCGGCCAGCTCCCCCACGGTGAACAGCCGCTGGGGCTCGGCGGCGAGCGCGTCGAGCACCGCGGCGACCGTCCGGTGGGTGGCGCTGCGCCCCTGGCTGAGCCGGCGCAGGTCCGCCACCGTCCAGTCCGACTCGGGCGGACGGGACACCGGGTCGGCCCGCCGTCGGGGCGCCGGCGTCACCCGCTGGCGGGCGTCGAGGTCGGCCAGCAACCGGGCCACGTGCGGGACGTACGCCAGCGGGACCGCCACCAGGATTATCCCCTCGGTAGGCGTCCCCGGCACACCCGCCGACGGCGGGTACGGCGGCAGCGCCGGCATGTTCACGACGTGGACGGTGTTGCCGTGGCCTGGGCGGGCACGAACCGGTAGCCCAGGCCGCGTACGGTCACGATCATCGGTGCCCGGTCCCCGTCCAGCGCCAACCGTCGACGCAGTCGCTTGATGTGCACCGTCAGGGTGTTCGAGGTGTCGTCGGAGATACCGCCCCAGACGGCGGCGAGCAGTTGCTCGCGGGTGACCGTCCGTTCCGCGTGGCTCATGAAGAAGTACAGCAGGCGGAACTCCTTCAACGGCAGGGCCACCGTCCGGCCGTCCAGGCTCACCTCGAACGTCGCCGGGTCCACCCGCAGCCCACCCAGCTCGATCGGCGGATCGAGGGCGCCGGAGGTCTCCGGACGGATGGCCCGCAGGATCGGCAGGACCTCCTCGGCCCGGTAGGGACGCCGGACACAGGCCGTGGCACCGGCCTTGAGCGCGGCGGCGGCCACCCCACCGTCCTCGTCGCCCACCCCGACCACCGTGGGGATGCCGGCCCGGCCGGCGAGCAGCCGCACCAGCTCGGTGCAGCTCATCGTGGACAGACCGGCGGCGACCACGGCCGCGTCCGGTTGCAGCGCCCCAGTGGCCAGCAGCGCCTCGGCGGCGTGCGCGAAGTGGTGGCCGCGTACCCGGTGGTCGGCCAGTTGGGCGACCAACGCGGCACCGACGCTCTCGTCGTCGTCCACCACGAGCAGCACGAAACGCCCGTCGGATCGATGGTCACCCCTGGTGGCCTCGACGAGATTGTTCATCGCACACCGGCTCCGGTTCAGTTCAGGCCCGCCGCGACACCCTTGGGCGCGCCGGGCGATCCCCCGCACTACAGGTCGACGACGGACGGTCGGCCGGACACCGGCTGGGCACGACGACGAGCCAGCCGGGCCCGGTGGGTCACCCTTGACCAACGGCGACCCACCGTCGACCGTCGCGTTCGGCCTCAGCCGAAGCGACCGGTGATGTAGTCCTCCGTACGCTTGTCGGCGGGGTTGGTGAACAGCTTGCCGGTCTGGCTGAACTCGACAAGTCGCCCGTGCCGCTCCTGCGCCTCGTCCACCTCGGCGGTGAAGAACGCGGTGTAGTGGCTGACCCGGGCCGCCTGCTGCATGTTGTGGGTGACGATGACGATGGTGTAGTCGTTCGTCAGCTCGAAGATCAGATCCTCGATCTTCGCCGTGGCGATGGGGTCGAGGGCCGAGCAGGGCTCGTCCATCAGGATCACCTCGGGCTTCACCGCGATCGTCCGGGCGATGCAGAGCCGCTGCTGCTGGCCGCCGGAGAGCGCCAAGGCGCTCTTGCGCAGCTTGTCCTTGACCTCGTCCCAGAGCGCGGCCTTGGTCAACGCCTCCTCGACGTGGTCGTCGAGCCGGCCCTTGATGCCGTTGATCCGCAACCCGTACGCGACGTTGTCGTAGATGGACTTGGGGAACGGGTTGGGCTTCTGGAACACCATGCCGATGCGGCGGCGCACCTGGATCGGGTCGATGTCCTTGGCGTACAGGTCCTGACCGTGGAACAGGACGTCGCCGCTGACCCGGGCACCCGGGATCGGGTCGTTCATCCGGTTGAGCGCGCGCAGCACGGTGGACTTGCCGCAGCCGGACGGCCCGATCATCGCGGTGACCTGGTTCTGCTGGATCGGCATCGTGGTGCCGCGGACAGCCTCGTAGCTGCCGTAGTAGACGCTCACGTCGCGCAACTGCATCACCGACGAGTCGGCGGAGTCCGCACCGGAGACGGTGGTGCCGGGAGCGTGCACCGCCACGGACGGGCGGGTGGTGAGGTTGGTGTCGTTGCTGGCCATGTCAGCGCTCCTTGATGGCGAACCGGCTGGAGATGAATCGGGCGATGATGGTGAAGCCGAGCACGATCACGATGAGCGTCAGCGCCGCACCCCAGGCCCGGTCCTGTGCAGCGGGGAACGAGGTGCTGGCGTTGCGGAAGATCTGCGCCGGCAGTGCCGTGTTGGAGCCGTCGAAGAGGTTCCAGTTCGGCGAGAAGACGATGCCGGTGACGATGATGATCGGGGCGGTCTCGCCAGCCGCGCGGGCCACGGCCAGCAGCGAGCCACTGGTGATCCCGGAGATCGCCGCCGGCAGCACGACCGTCAGCGTGGTCTTCCACTTACGGGCACCGAGCGCCATGCTGGCCTGCCGCAGCTCGTCGGGAACCAGCCGGAGCATCTCCTCGCTGCTGCGGATGACCACCGGCAGCATCAGGCAGGCCAACGCCAACGCGCCGGCGAAGCCGGTGAACTCGCCGACGAGCAGCACCCAGGAGATGTAGATGAACAGCCCCATCACGATCGACGGCACGCCGGTCATCACGTCGGCCATCAGCCGGATGATCCGGGCCAGTGGCCGCTGCTTGCCGTACTCGTTGAGGTAGATCGCGCCGAAGACGCCGAGCGGGATCGCCATCAGGGCGGCCATCCCTGTGATGAGCAGCGTGCCGACGATCGCCGGGCCCATCCCACCACCTTCGCGGCGGTAGGAGTTGGGGATGTCCTCGTTCAGGAACGACAGGCTCATCACCCCACCGCCCTTGGCGATGACGGTGTAGGTCACCAGCGCCAGCGGGATGACGGCGAGCAGCACGGCGAACCAGATGACCGCCGTGGCGAGGTGGTTGGTGAACCGGCGGCGGCCGGAGAGTGCGGCCCGGGTCAGGTCGGGTCCGCCGGCGGCCGGGCGGGCGGCGGGTGGTGCGGTGAGAGTCACGCGACGCTTCCCTTCATCCGGGCCTCGGCCCGACGGACGACCACCTGGGCGAGCAGGTTGACCAGCACGGTCATCGCGAACAGCACGACGCCGAGACCGATGAGCGCGGCGGTGAACGTGCCGGTGGACTCGCCGAACTGCTGCACGATCACGGCGGCCATCGAGTTGCCGGGGGCGAACAGGTTGGCGGTGATGTTGGTGGCACCGCCGATGACCAGGGCGACCGCGATCGTCTCGCCCATCGCCCGGCCCAGGCCGAGCATCACCGCGCCGACCACCCCACCGAAACTGTGCGGGAAGACCGCGCCCCGGATCATCTCCCAGCGGGTAGCGCCCAGGGCGAGGGCGGCGTCCTTGTCGGCGCGCGGCACGGTGCTGAACACCTCGCGGGTGATCGAGGTGATGATCGGCGTGACCATGATCGCCAGGATCAGGCCGGCGGTCATGAAGTTGCGGCCGCTGGCCACCGGCCCGAAGAGCCGGCCGAGCAGTGGAATGCCACCGAGCAGGTCGTGCATCCACTGGTAGATCGGGACCAGGGCGGGTGCGACGACCAGGATGCCCCAGAGGCCGAAGACCACCGACGGCACGGCGGCCAGCAGGTCGATCACGGTCACCGCCGGGCCGCGCAACCGGCGCGGGGCCAACTCGGTCAGGAACAGCGCGATGCCGACCGACACCGGCACCGCGAACAGCAGCGCGATGAGCGACGAGACCGCGGTGCCGTACGCGAACGACAGCGCGCCGAAGACGGCGTCGCCGGTGGCCGGGTTCGGGTCCCAGACCCGCTCGGTGATGAAGCGCAGGCCCATCGCGTCGAACGCGGGCCAGGCCTCCCGGACGGTGGTGATCAGGATCAGCCCGAGGATGGCCAGCACCAGCAGGCCGGTGCCGAGCGTCCACCAGGAGAAGACGCGGTCGCCGAGGGCGCTGCTGCCGCGCTGGGTCAACGTCGGCTTGGTGGCGGGGGGATTGTTCGTCAAGGTCATCTTCACTCCAGCTCAGGTACCCCGCTAGGGACGGGATCGACGTGATCCCGTCCCCAGCTGGAACGCCCTAGCGATCTTGATTGTGATCAGCCCTGGATCTTCTCGACCTGGGCCAGCGCCTTCTCCTTGAGCGAGGCCGGCAGCGGCGCGAAGTCCACGTCCTTGGCCAGCTCCTGGCCGTCGTTGAGCAGGTAGGTGAGGAAGCCCTTGACCAGCGCGGCCTTGTTCGCGTCGTCGTAGGAGGTCTTGACGATGATGAACGTCGGCGCGGTGATCGGGTAGGCGGCGGCACCGGCGGCGTTGAGCGGGTTGTAGCTCAGGTCCTCGGCGACCTCGGCACCCTCCAGGCCGGCGGTGGTGCCCTCCAGCGACGGCTCGACGAACTGGCCGTCCTTGTTCTTGATGGCCGCGTACTTCAGGCCGGTGGCCTTGGCGTCACTCAGGTCGACGTACCCGACAGCGCCGTTGGTCTGCTTGACGATCTGGGCGACACCGGTGTTCTTCTCGCCACCCTGGGTGCTGGCCGGCCAGGCGACCGTGTCACCGCTGCCCAGCTTCCAGGTGCCCGCGGCGGCAGCGTCGAGGTACTTGGTGAAGTTGCTGGTGGTGCCGGAGCCGTCCGAGCGGTGGGCCACCACGATCGGGGTGCTGGGCAGCTCGACACCCGGGTTGTCGGCCTTGACGGCCGCGTCGTCCCAGGTCTTGATGTCGGTCTGGAAGATCTTGGCGAGCGTCTCCGGGCTGAGCTGGAGCTTGTCGACGCCCTCCAGGTTGTAGGAAACCGTGATCGGGGCCGCCACCGTCGGCACGTACATGAACGAACCGGCGGCCACGCCGTCGGTGTCCTTCACCAGGCTGTCGGTGCCGGCGAAGTCGACCAGGCCCTCACCGAACTGCTTCTTTCCGGTGCCGGAGCCGGTCGCGTTGTAGGTGACCGTCACGTCGGGGGCCTCGGCCTTGAAGGCTTCGACGACCTCTTGGTAGTAAGCGTCCGGGAAGCTGGCGCCCGACGCCTTCAACTCGCCGGACAGGTCGGCGTAGGCGCTGTCGCCGCCACTGCCGCCCGGCTCCGAGCTGTTGTCATTGCTACCACAGCCGGTAAGCGCGAGCGCGGCAAGCGCGACGCCGGCAAGGACGCGCCGCGAAAGCACGTTGCGGTTCACCAGGTAAGCCTCTCTATCGGGGTGCATCAGCCCGTCCGGGCCGTACGCGAGTCAAGTTAGGAGGCGCAGGTAGCCGGACTCCCGGACCCAGGTGAACGAAAAATGAACTTGCCGGCTCGGTGGCGGCCACGTGGGAGCCGGGATGTGACGTTGCGGGCGCGCCGTACCGGATGTCCGGAATTCGCGGCCCGGTTACTGACCTCTGCCGGCCTCGTCAGAGACGGATGGTGCCGGTCACCAGGTACACGACCTGACGGGCGACGTTCACCGCGTGGTCGGCGTAACGCTCGTAGTAGCGGCCGAGCAGGGCCAGGTCGATCGCGGACTCCACCCCGTACGGCCAACCGGAGACCAGCAGCGACAGCAGGCGTTCCTGGGCGGCGTCGACCTCGTCGTCGTCCAGTCCGAGCTGCATCGCGTCGAGCCGGTCCCGGGTGGCCAGCACGACCGCGCACTTGTCCGCCACCCGTGCCGCCGCCTCGGCCAGCGCCGTCATCACCGGCATCGCCGGCTCCGGCACCACCCCGACCGGATGCCGGCGCAGCGCGACCTTCGCGACGTGCACCGCGAGGTCACCCATCCGTTCCAGGGCACCGGCGATCCGCAGCGCACACACCACCAGGCGCAGATCCGAGGCGACCGGCTGGTGTCGCACCAGCACCTCGGGAATCATCGCCTCCACCTCGGCCCGCCGGGCGTCGAGCGTCGCGTCCTCGGCGAGCACGGTCTCGGCCGCGCCCCGGTCCACCTCCAGCAGGGCGGTGCTGGCCCGCCGGATCGCCGCGCTGGCGTCCCGGCTCATCACCGCAAGGACACCTGTGAGCCGGTCGAGCTGCTCGTCGTAGCTGTCCCGGCTCATCGTGTGTCCCTTCCGTCCAGCCGGGTCACCCGTTTCGGCGGCACCCGGAACCGGCGCGGCGGCCGGCCGACCCTGGACAGCAACCTACCTGCCCCCGGACGACACCACCTTGCACGGCCACCCGGAAGGCGGCGGGCGGGTCACGCGCCGCACCGGTCAGTCGGCCAGCACGTCCAGCAGCAGGGCCGCCGTCCAACTGAACGCCGGTGAGCCGAGGCCGGCGCCGGTGTCCGGGTGGAAGTACTCGTGGCAACCGGCCACCGAGACCAGGTCGATCATCGAGGTGCGCAGTCCGGCCGCCAACCGGTCGTGTCCGTGCCGCAGCAGTCCCCGCCGGACCAGCCAGGTGATGTTCGTCCAGCTCGGGCCGCGCCAGTAGCGCAGCGGCTCGAAGTCGCCGGCGGTGCGGTCGTGGCTCGGCAGCGGCCGGGCCATCCGGGCGGCGAGACCGAAGCGGGCCGAGCGGGCCTCGGCGAGCACCGCCTCGACCTGCCGCGCCGGCAGGTCGGGCAGGATCAACGGGGTCAGGCCGAGCACCGTACGGGCCGGCGTCAGTCGGCCGGTACGCAGGTCACGCGGGCGGAAGGTGCCGCTGCCCGGGTCGTACAGCCGGGTGACCACGGCCTCGGTGATGGCGACGGCCCGTTCCCGGTGCGGGCCCGGGTCGACGCCGATCACCTCGGCGATCCCGGCGAGCGCCGACTCCGAGGCACCCATGGCCGCGTTGAACAGTGGACATTCCACCAGGAACGGATGCCGGTCGGCCAAGCCGTCGTCGCGGTAACCGTTCGCGCGGTACGCGGTGACGATGGTGACGTACCGCGCGTAGTCCAGGTCGGTGGGTCGGTGGGCGGGATCGGCGTGCACGGTGTCGCGCCGCCGGTACGCGCGCATCACCGCCGCCTCCGCAGCCACCGCGGACATCGGCTCGTCCCAGGCGGGGCTGTTGTCCAGTCCGGACTCCCACGGGTGCACGATGCTGGCCAGCCCGGCACCACCGACGTCGCGGCAGCTGGCCAGGTAGCGCTGCTGCGCCACCAGGTGCGGATAGAGCCGACGCAACGCGGAGCGGCCCTCCTGCGTCGGCACCCGACGGTACGCGTGCCAGGCGGCCAGCGCGTGCACGGGCGGCTGCACCAGGCCGGACGTGGCCACCGACGGCGTCCCCTCGACGGTCGCCGACGACCAGAATCCCGGCCCGGGAAAGTAGGCGCCACCGGACACGGCCGGGTTGAACACGATGTGCGGCACCCGGCCGTCGCGCCACTGGGCGCGGAACAGGCTGGTCAGCTCCGACCAGGCACGGTCGGGACGAAGATGCGCCCAACCGATCGCGATGAACGCGGAATCCCAGCTCCACTGGTGTGGGTACAGAGTGCGGGACGGCACCGTGTGTCCGCCCGCCCAGTTGCCGTCGAGGGTGTCGCGGGCCAACTCCCACAGCCGGCCGCCTTCGCCTGCGGCATCAGCACTGGCAGCCGGTCCCGGCCCGGCCGACGGAGCAGTTCGGTTCACCATGAGTCACAACATGGTAGCGGTGCGCCCGACGCTACGCTAGGACGACCGCAGCGCAGGTCGCGGTACATGGGGGTGAATCAGGACGGCGAGACGACGAGGCGAGGATTCCCGATGAGACAGCCACGACCCGGTCCAGCGGACACGCAGAGTGAGAGCTACACCCAGCGGCTGCGGCGACTCAGCGGGGCGCGCTGGAAGCGGTGGCTGGATGTGCAGGCGCCCTACCGGTGGAACCTGCGGCGGCTGGAGTTGGGGCGGACCCTCGACGTCGGCTCGGGCCTCGGCCGCAACCTGATCAACCTCGGACCGAATGCGGTCGGGGTGGACCACAACCCCACCTCGGTGGCCCACTCCCGGGCACTGGGGCTGGAGGCGTACACCGTCGCGGAATTCTTCCGGTCGGAGCACGCCCGGCCAGACGCGTTCGACTCGCTACTCGCCGCGCACCTGCTGGAACACATGCCGGCCGAGCAGGCGCACGAGGTGGTCGCCGGCTACCTGCCGTTCGTCCGTTCCGGCGGCCGGGCGGTGTTCATCACCCCACAGGAGCGGGGCTACCGCAGCGACGCCTCGCACGTCCGCTTCGTGGGCTTCGACGAGACGGCGCAAACCTGCCGGGATCTCGGCCTGACCGTGCTGCGCCAATATTCCTTCCCGTTCCACCGCGCCGCCGGCAGGGTGTTCACCTACAACGAGTTCGTCACCGTCGCCAGGCTTCCGTGAGCCGGCACGGTTACGGTGCAAGACATGACCAACAGGACCCGCTGGGCCACCGACACCGGCCCCGAGCACTCCCAGTGGTACGTCAACCGGTTCCGGCAGTTGGCGGCCGAAGGGGCGGACCTGGCCGGTGAGGCCCGACTGCTCGACACGCTGGTGCCGCCGGCCTCCCGGATCCTCGACGCCGGCTGCGGCACCGGCCGGGTCGGCGCTGAACTCGCCGCGCGCGGCCACACGGTGGTCGGGGTGGACGCGGACCCGGTCCTGATCGACGCCGCCCGCGCCGACCACCCCGCACCCCGCTGGATCGTCGCCGACCTGGCCGAGTTGGACCTCGCGGCGGCCGGCGAGGGCGAGCCGTTCGACGCGGCGGTGCTGGCCGGCAACGTGATGGCGTTCGTCGCCGCCGGCACCGAACGCCAGGTGCTCAGCCGAGTCGCCGCGCACCTGCGCCCGGACGGCGTGGTGGCGGTCGGATTCGGCACCGACCGGGGGTATCCGCTCACCGACTTCGACGCCGACGCGGTCGGCGCCGGCTTGCGTCTCGAACACCGCTTCGCCACCTGGGACCTGCGTCCGTGGCGCGACGACGCGGACTTCGCCGTCACCATCCTGCGCCGTCCCACCTGACTCCTCCGGAACGCCCGTCGACGCCCGAACCGGCTGATATTGACGTGGAAGCGTCCCGAACCGCACCGTAGCCTGAACCGATGCCCCCACAGCTCCCTCATGCCGAGCCGGGCACGCCGGACACGAGGGGGCCACTGCGGTACATCTGGTGGCTGGTCCGCTGCCAGCCGTGGCGGGTGCTGCGCGGCGGTCTGATCGGCACGGCCTGGATGCTCGGGCTGTCGCTGCGGCCGTACCTCGTCGCCCGGGCCATCGATGACGGGCTGCGCGCCGCCGACCACCGGACGCTGCTGTGGTGGGTGGCCGCGATCGTCGTCGCCGGGATGGGTCTGGCCTACCTGGGCATCATGCGGCACCGCACGATGACGTTCGTCCGGGAGGACGCCTCGGCCCGCTCCGCCGCCGTCCTGCTGCGTCACCTGTCCCGGATCGGTGCCGTGTTGCCCCGCAGACTCGCCGCCGGTGAGGTAGCCACGGTGGGCGGTGCCGACATCACCCACACCTCGGCGGTGCTGACGATGACCGGGCCGGGCGTCGGAGCGGTCCTCGCGTACGTCTTCGTCGCTTTTCTCCTGTGGTCGGTGTCGCCGTCGCTCGCGGTGTTCGTGCTGCTCGGCGTGCCGACGGTGGTGCTGCTCGTCGGGCCGCTGCTGCGCCGCCTCGAACGGGTCGAGTCGGTCTACCGCCACCAGCAAGGGCTGCTCACCACCCGCGCCGCCGACATCGTGGCCGGGCTACGCGTGCTCGCCGGAGTCGGTGGGCGGGGCCTGTTCGCCCGCCGGTACGCGGCCCGCTCGCAGCGGCTGCTGGCCGAGGGGTACCGGGTGGGTGCGGTGAACAGTTGGATCGAGTCGCTGACGATCGTCGTCCCGGGGGTGTTCCTGGCCGCCGTGGTGTGGCTGGCGGCGCGGATGGCCTCGGCCGGTGACATCACCATCGGGCAGATGGTGGCCGTCTACGGGTACGTGGCGGTCCTCATCGTGCCGGTGTGGTTCCTGCTCGAAGGTGGTCACCAGGTGATCCGGGGGCGGGTCGCCGCCCGCCGGATCGTCGCGCTGCTCAACCTGCGGCCGGACACGGCCGGCCCGACGTCGCCGGGTGGCGGGACGCGTCAGGCACCGGACCGGCCCGCCGACCTGCACGATCCCGCGTCCGGGCTGACCGTACCCGCCGGACGGCTGCTGGCCGTCGCCGCCGACGATCCGGCCGAGGCCAGCGCGTTGGCCGACCGGCTCGGGCGGTTCGTCGCCAGCGAGGTGACCTGGGATGGGGTACCGCTGACCAGCATCGCGCTGGACGAGGTGCGGGCCCGGATCCTCGTCGCCGACCACGACTCCTATCTCTTCGCCGGCACGCTGCGCGAGATCCTGCACGTCCGGGCGGATCTCGGCGACGCCGATTTGCGCGCGGCGCTGCGTACGGCGTCGGCGGAGGATCTTCTCGACGCCCACCCGGACGGGCTCGCGATGCCGGTCGGTACCCGGGCCCGGACGCTCTCCGGCGGCCAGCGGCAACGGGTACGCCTGGCCCGCGCCCTGCTCGCCGAGCCGGACGTGCTCATTCTCATCGACCCGACCTCGGCTGTGGACGCGCACACCGAGGCGCGCATCGCGCAGCGGCTCCGGGCGGCGCGGGCCGGACGGACCACCGTCGTGTTGACCACCTCGCCGCTGCTGCTCGGTCGCGCCGACCTGGTCGCGCACCTGCGCGACGGCCGGATCGTCACCGTCGGCGCCCACGTCGACCTGCTCGAACAGGATCCGAGCTACCGGGCCCTGGTGTCCCGGGACAACGAACCCGCCGACGTGGACGGATCCCTGCGGTGAGCGGCCTGCCCGTCGCGGACCGCCAGGTCGTCCGCCGCGCGGCGCTGAACCTCATCGCCGCGGACCGCCGCGCGGTCGCCGTGGTCCTGGTGCTGCACGGTGCCGCCGCGGTCGCCGGGCTCGCCCCGCCGTGGCTGCTGGGCCGGATCGTCGACGAGGTCACCGCCGGTGCCGGTGCCGCCGCGGTGGACCGTCTGGCCCTCGCGATCGGCGGCTGCGTGCTGGCTCACGGGTTGCTCGCCCGCTACGCCCAGTACGTAGGCCACCGGTTCGGTGAGCGGTCCGTCGCCCGGCTCCGTGAGGCGTTCGTCGCGCGAGCGCTGGACCTGCCCATCTCCGTCATCGAACGGGCCGGCACCGGCGAACTCGCCACCCGCAGCTCGGTGGACGTGACGACCGTCGGGACGACCGTGCGGGACGTGATGCCCGTCATGGTCATCGCCGCGACGCAGTTGTCGCTGCTGTTCGGCGCGATCTTCCTGCTGCACCCGCTGCTCGGCCTGGTCGCCCTGACCGGGCTGCCGACGATCGTCGCGGTCACCCGGTGGTACCTGCGGCGGGCCAGGCCGGCCTACCTGGCGGAGGGGGCGGCGACCGCCGAGCTGACCGAGGCGCTGACCACCACCGCGGAGGGCGCCCGCACCGTCGAGGCGCTCCGCCTCGGCGCCGAGCGCATCGGGTACGGCAGGCAGCGCATCGGCCAGGTGTGGGCCACCCGCCGGGCGACCCTGGCCCTGCGGTCGGTCTTCTTTCCGGTGGTGGAGGCGAGCTACGCGCTACCGATCGCGGTCGTGCTGCTGTTCGGTGGCTTCCTGCTGGACCGTGGCATGGTGACCCTCGGCGAGGTGGTCGCGGCGGCGCTCTACCTGCAACAGGCGATCGAGCCGTTGGACCGGCTGCTGCTCTGGATGGAACAGGCCCAGCGCGGCCTCGCCTCGTTCGCCCGGGTACTCGGTGTCGGTCAGCAGAGCGAGCCCGCCGCCACCTCGGTCGCCACCGGGACACCGCGACCGAGGGTTCCGGCGTCCGCCCGACCCGGTCGGCTCGTCGTGCGCGGCGCCCGGTTCTCGTACGCCGACGGCCCCGACGTGCTGCACGGGATCGATCTGGTGGTGCGTCCCGGCGAACGCCTCGCCATCGTCGGCCCTTCGGGCGCGGGAAAGTCCACTCTCGCCCGGCTGCTCGCCGGCATCGACGAGCCACGCGAGGGCGTGGTCAGCCTCGACGGCGTCGCGGTCACGGACCTCGACCCGGCCGAGCGCCGTCGCCGGATCGCCCTGGTCACCCAGGAGCATCACGTCTTCATCGGTACGCTGCGCGACAATCTCGCCTTCGCCGCGCCGGACGCGTCCGACGAGCAGATGCGCGCCGCCCTAGGCGCGGTGAGCGCCGACTGGTACGCCGACCTGCCCGACGGACTCGACACACAACTCGGTGACGGGGCCCGCGAACTCGGTGCCGCCGACGCCCAACAGCTCGCGCTGGCCCGTCTGGTGCTCGCCGACCCGCACACCCTGATCCTCGACGAGGCGACGGCCGCGCTCGACCCGACGACCGCCCGACGCACCGAGCGAGCCCTCGCCGCCGTGGTCAACGGGCGTACCGTCATCGCCATCGCGCACCGGCTCAACACCGCGCACGACGCCGACCGGGTCGCCGTGCTGGAGGACGGCCGGATCACCGAACTCGGCAGCCACGACGAACTCGTCCGCGCCGGTGGCGCCTACGCCGCCCTCTGGCGCTCCTGGCACGGCTGACCGCGCCACGCTCACCGCCGGTCCCTGCCCAGCCGACGTCACCCGGCTCGCCACGGTGGTCGGCCTGACCCGACAGCCGTGAACCGGCAGGAAGTCGACCGACCAGACGAGAGAGGCAGCCGACAGCCTGGGAAGCAGCAAGCCGTCGCCGTGGCAGCATCATCGGCATGATTGTCTGGATCAACGGTGCCTTCGGCGTCGGCAAGACGACCACGGCGGGCCTGCTCGTGGAGCGTCTCCCGGATGCCAAGGTGTTCGACCCCGAGTACGTCGGTTACCTGCTGACTCCGTTCGTCGGCTCGCCGACCGGGGACTTCCAGGATCTTCCACTGTGGCGTCACCTCGTCGTCGAGACGATGAGCGGCCTCGCCCGGGAGTACCCGCACCCCTGGATAGCGCCGATGAGCCTTATCAACCCGGCGTACCGCGAGGAAATTCTCGGCGGTATCCGCGCGGATGGGGTCGAGGTGCACGAGGTCGTGCTCACGCTGCCCGAGGAGCAGTTGCGTGCCCGCATCGATGCCGACCAGGTGGATGTCGCCGCCCGCCAGTGGCGACACGATCATGTTGCCCCGGCGCTCACCACCTTTGCTGCCGTGACCGGCGCTCAGCTCGTCGACGCGTCCCAGCCGCCCGACCAGGTGGCCGACACCATCGCCATGAGCATCCGGTCAGTGCCCAGCCGCTGACCCGCTTCGGTCATCGACGCAGCTTTCGCTGTGGGTACATCTGTCGTCGTCGGAGCGACAACAGATGTACCCACCTCGGTTCGGCGGGCACGCGGGACCGGACCGCACCACCGGCAGGGCCGGTCGACCGGTCACCGGGCGACGTCGTAGACCAGCTTCTGGATGCCGTTGGCGTAGGATTCGCTCTCGACCAGCTTGAGGTTCTGCTTGTCCCGGTCGGTGTCGCTGAACAGCCGCTTGCCCGCGCCGAGCAGCACCGGGAAGACCAGCAGGTGGTAGCGGTCGATCAGGCCGGCGTCGGAGAGGTTGCGGTTCAGCGTGGCGCTGCCGTGGATGCTGATCGGTCCGCCGTCGGTCTGCTTGAGGGCGGCGACGTCGTCGAGCGACCGGAGGATGACGATCTCCCCCCAGTTGGACACCAGATCCTGCTCCTTGAGGCTCGTCGACACGACGTACTTCGGCATCGCGTTGTAGCCGGCGAACTCCACGGTCATCTTCGGCCACACCGGCGCGAACGCCTGGTAGCTGACCCGGCCCATCATCATCGCGGTGGCCTCGTCCTGCTCCCGGCCCTTGATCTCGTAGGCGGCCTCGTCGAACTCGATGTCGTTGAAGGTCCAGCCCGAGTTGCGGTAGCCCGGTTCTCCACCGGGTGCCTCGACGACGCCGTCGAGCGAGACGAACGCGGTGGCGATGAGGGTACGCATCAGGTTGCTCCTTGCTGGTTGTCTGACGTGCTGTCGTCAGTGCGACGAGCGGGAGTCGCCGGATTCGACAGCCCACGCCGAGAAAATTCCTACCACTTTCGCGGCGCGCGTCCGAGCACGTCAGGCGGGGGCGGCGCGCCGGCGGGCCGCGTCCGGGTCGAGCGGCGCACCGGCCGGTACGAGGCTGACCACACCCGCGGGCAGCCGCACGGGCCGGACATCGGCGTAGCCGAGCATGCCGGTCACCTCGGGGCCGGTGAGCGCGTACCGGCGGCCCAGGTCGGTCACCACGGAGATCGCGCCACCGCTGGCGCCCGGCGTGGCGACCGATTCGACGACCGCACCCCGACCCGGCTCCACGAACACGTGGTCGGCGGTCGTCGGCTCGGCCGACCGATCCGGTGCCCGGACCAGCACCGGCAGTTCCACCCCCAGCCGCAGCTCGACCGACCCGCTGTCGTCGCCGACCCGCGCGCAGACCGTCGACGCGTCCGGCGTGGCCAGCGGGGCGGGGCAGCCGGCGGCGCGTCGGGCCCGGCGGGAACGAGGTCGGGCAGCTGCGGCAGGGCGGCGAACCTGCCGAGGCTGATCTGCTCCGGCTCCCGCTGACCGGTACGCGCGAGCAGCAGACCGGCCTGTAGCTCGGTGATGCCGGCGAGCCCGTCGCGCAGCACCACCGCGTACTGCCGTCCGCCGCCGGAGTTGCGGATTACCAGCACGTCACCGATCCGGGCCCCGGTCACCCGGGCGGACTGCCGGCCCAGGCCCGGCGGGCTCAGCGGAGTCAGATCGGGACCGGCGGGCACCGAGTTGAGCAGGGCGGCGGCCACCGGGACGGACCGGGAGCGGGTGGTCGCGAGCGCGGCCAGCACCCGTTCGGTGTCCCGGATCAGGTGTCGACGCTGCTGCCAGAGCAGGTGCAGCCGGCCGTCCGCCGCACGCAGCAGCAGTGCGTCCCGGCCCAGCGGTCGGCCGCCGGTGCCGCCGGCACCCACCAGCAGCACCGACCGGGGCGGGCCCGGTCCGTCCCCGGCCGGTGACACCGAACAGACCGTCCACCCGGCGGTGGCCAGCCGGCCCGCCGGAGGCAGCGAGTCGGGTGCGTCGCGGATGCCCAACGGCAGCCCCCTCGGCACCCCGTCGATCGACCGGCGGGACACCAGTACGGTCTTCGGCCGCTGCGCGCCGATGATGAGCAGCGCGGAGGCGTAGTTGAGCACCGGGTGCAGCCGCTGGTCCCGGTAGACGAACCGGGCGCCCGACTCCCTCTCGACGATCACCACGCCCGCGTCGCGCCATGTTCCACCGCCGCCGGTGAACAGGCCGTACAGGGCCGTGGCACCCAGCCCGACGGCCGCCACCAGGATGCTCGCCAGCGCGGCTCCGGCGAGCCGACGCGTCGGGGACAGCGCCGGATCGCTGTCCCGGGTCACCAGCGCGGCCACCGTCCGCGCCACGGCGAACTGGTACGAGTGCAGCTGGTCCTGCCGCGACGGCATCGTTCCCCCCTCCGGCGAGACGATCGGCGCACAGGATATGCGCTGCGTCGATGTCCCGAGGACCGTGCGTCATCCGACGGACGGTCACTCACCGGTCGGTAACATTCCGGCGGTGAGCGTACGTTTCGAGGAACTGGCCTGGCGGCCGACACCGATCGGCGAGATCAGTCTGCGCCGACGTCGCGATCCCCGGCTCGACCAGGACGTGTACGAGGTCAAGCTCGACGACGAGTTCCTGATGTCGAGCCTGTTCACCGCCGGAGAGGTCGAGCTGGCCAGGTTGGGGTTGGCGGCGCTGGCCGGTGACCGCCTCGACGTGGCCGTCGGTGGGTTGGGGCTCGGCTACACCGCCCGCACCGCGCTGGCGGACGACCGGGTCGCCGCCCTGCTGGTGGTGGAGGCGGTCGAGGACGTCATCGACTGGCACCGGCGGGGCCTGCTGCCCTTCGCCGCCGGACTGGCCACGGACCCGCGTACCCGGCTGGTGCGGGCCGACTTCTTCGCCCAGGTGGCCGGTCCGGACGGCCTCGACCCCGACGACGCGGGGCGTCGCTTCCACGCGGTGCTGCTGGACGTCGACCACTCCCCCCGCCATCCGCTGCACCCGAGCCACGCCGCCTTCTACCGGCCGGACGGGTTGCGCCGGCTGACGCGGCTGCTGCATCCCGGCGGGGTGTTCGCCCTCTGGTCGGACGATCCACCGGACCCGGACTTCGAGGCCGCCCTGGCCGCGGTCTTTCCCATCCATCACAGTCACGTGGTGCGGTTCGCCAACCCGCTGACCGGTGGCCAGTCGGCCAACACCGTCTACCTGGGGAAACTGCCCGACTGATCTCGCCCGTGCAGCCATGCGTTCGGCATGATCCGGTTGGTAGCGGGTAGCCGGTTCGGCAACCGCGCCCGGACCGGCCGGGCGGCCGGGTGGGAGGTGGAGATGCGTGCCCTGCTCTGGGTCGTGGGCGTGGTCGCCGGGGTGCTGGTCCTGCTGGGGCTGCTACTCGAAGCGGTCCAGTGGTTGGTGATCATCGGTCTGGTCGCGCTCGCCGCGGTGATCGTGCTGGCCTTCGTCCGGGGTCGCCGCTCCGCCCACAACTACCCCAACCGCCGCTGAGTCCCTCACGTCCCGACCGCGGCGGCCAACTCGTCGTCGTAGCGGGCGAGGGCTCGTCCGTCGGCGGCGTACGCGATCAGCCGTCCGTGGGCCATGGTGGCCGAACGGAACGAGAACGTCCGCACACCGGGATAGGCGGCCAGCAGCGGGATGGTCCGCGGTGGGCCGCCCGGCGCGGAGTGGTAGTCCAGCCGCGCCACCTGCTCGGAGACCACACCGTTGACGCGCACCTTGGTCTTCTCGCTGCGGGTGCCGAAGGTGACCGGGGCACCCGTGCTGTAGCGGGCACACTCCACCTGCCCCCGGCAGACGAAGAAGTACCGCGAGTTGACCACATCCGGGAGGCCGTACGCCTTGAAGGTGGGATCGGCTCCGGCCGGCAACGGCTGCACGGCGAAGAACGCCAGCGCACCGAGGGACGCGACGGCCACCCGCGGCCACCCTCGCCGGGGGGACCGAGCGGGCTGGGCGCGGTTGGCGGTCAGCGCGACCGCGCCGAACCCCGCCACACAGAGCGCGACCGCGCCCACGGCCCGGGCGTTCTCGAAGAGGAACTGCACGCCGGGTCGCATCGACACCGGAGCCAGCACCGCACCCAGCGACAGCACCATGCTGGCCAGCAGCAGAGCGCCGGCGACCTTCCGGGTCACGCCGACGGAACCCACCAGCAGCATCGCGGCCAGCACCGTCCAGACCTGGTGGTGGGTCCAGGAGACCGGGGACGCGGCCACGGTGGCGCAGCCGACCAGCACCGCCGCGTGCCCCGGACGTCCCAGCCGGGACAGCGCCCGTGCCCGCAGCACCGCCAGGGCGCAGATGACGAGCACCAGGGCCACCCAGACCAGCGGCAGGGCTCCCGAGTCCAGGCCGAGACGAAGCAACATCCCGTGCACCGACTGGTTGCCCAACGACGCCAGGTTGCCGATCCGAGAGGTTTCGGTGACCGTGCCCGCCCAGTAGGTCAGGCTCTCGGCGGGCAGGATGGCCAGGGCGAGCGCCCCGCAGGCGACGAAGGTGGCCAGCGCCCGGGCGGCGTCGCGGTACCGGCCGCAGACCAGGAAGTAGAGCACGAACAGCAGCGGGGTCAGTTTGATCGCCGCCGCCACGCCGACCAGCAGGCCACGCGTCCGCGACGGTGGTGCCATCCCGTCGAGCAACGCCATCAGCACGATGAAGATGCTCACCTGACCAAAGCGCAGGTTGCTCTGCACCGGCGCGGTGACCATGAGCACCGCCGCGACCGCCGCGATGCTGACGGCCGCCGACGTCGTCGCCCGGCCCTCGCTTCCACCGGGGAACGGTGTGGCGGTGCGGCGGCCGGCGGCAGCGCGCGACCGACCGGGACGGCGAGGGCGATCACGGCGGCGCAGGTCGCCGCCAGCCAGAGCGCTTCGACCACGCCGAGCGGCACGGTCGTGATCGGCCAGAGGACGAGCGCCGCGAAGGGTGGGTAGGTGAACGGCCCTCCGTTCGGCGCCACGTACCCGTAGAGCGGTCGCCCGGCGCGCAGGTCGGTAAGCGCTCCGTGATAGATGTGCAGGTCGGACAGGCGGTCCGGGCGTCGTAGCACCAGTGCGACGGAGACCAGCGCCGCGACCGCGAATCCGACCCACAGCAGCGCTGCCCGACGATCCCGCATGGACAGAGAATAGATGTCCCCGGACCACTGGGCGTGCGGCGGTTCGCCGCTCGGCGCGGCTCCGCCACCGCTCAGCGCGGCTGCCGCACCACAGCTTGTGACGCCTCCCCGATGGTGAAGACAATCATCAATGTTCTGAGAGCCGGACGAGGTAGGGCACCGGGCAGCCCTCGATCGGAACACCACCATGTCCCCTTCCGTCCGGAGGACCCGTCCCATGAGAAGAGCGTTCCGACTGTGGTCTGCCGCCCTGGCGACCATCGTCCTGACCGCGTTCGCCGCGCTGTCGCTCCCGACCTCGGCCTCGGCCGCGACGCTGACCGAGGTGACGAACTTCGGCACCAACCCGAGCAATTTGCGGATGTACCTCTACGTACCGGACCGGGTCGCGCCACGGCCAGGCCTGCTGGTCGTGGTCCACTACTGCACCGGCAGCGGGCCGGCGATGTACTCGGGCACCCAGTACGCCCGCCTGGCCGACCAGTACGGCTACATCGTGATCTACCCGTCGGTGACCCGCAGCAGCCAGTGCTTCGACGTCTACTCGCAGCAGGCGTTGCGGCGCGGTGGCGGCAGCGACCCGGTCGGCATCATGTCGATGGTGGACCACGTCCGGAACCGCTACCCGGTGGACCCGGCCCGGATCGCCGCGACGGGCACCTCGTCCGGAGCGATGATGACGAACGTCCTGCTCGGGCTCTACCCGGACGTGTTCCGCGCCGGTGCGGCCTTCGCCGGGGTGCCCTTCGGCTGTTTCGCCACCACCGGCGGCTCGGAGTGGAACAGCGAGTGCGCCAACGGGCAGATCAACCGCACCCCGCAGCAGTGGGGGGACCTGGTGCGCAACGCCTACCCCGGCTACACCGGACCCCGGCCGCGGATGCAGATCTGGCACGGCACCAACGACGAGATCCTGCGCTACCCCAACTTCGGCGAGCAGATCGAGCAGTGGACCAACCTGCATGGGCTGAGCCAGACCCCGACCTTCACCGACAGTCCGCAGTCCGGCTACACCCGGACCCGGTACGGCGGTTCCGGCGGTAACGCACCGGTCGAGGCGATCAGCATGCAGGGCGTGTCGCACAACCTGCCGGTCGACGCCGCGCAGGCGATCCGGTTCCTCGGACTCGACGCCGCGTCGCCCACCCCGACGCCGACGCTCACTCCCACTCCCACTCCCACGCCCACGCCGACGCCGACGGTCACTCCCACGCCGACGCCCACCACGCCGCCGCCGGGCACGGGCTGCCGGGTCGGGTACGCGGTGAACGCCTGGAACACCGGGCTGACCACGTCGGTGACCATCACCAATACCGGCGTCACGGCGGTCAACGGCTGGAACCTGTCGTTCACCCTGCCCGGCGGGCAGACCATCACGAACGGCTGGAACGCGACCTACTCGCCGACGTCAGGGGCGGTGACCGCCCGCAACGTCTCCTACAACTCGACCATCGCCCCCAACGGCTCGGTCACCATCGGGTTCCAGGCCAACCACAGCGGCAACACCGCCAGCCCGTCCTCGTTCACCCTCAACGGCACCGCCTGCGCGGTCGGCTGACCGTCGCCCTCTCCCGGCCGGCCCCGGTGTCCGTACGGTCCCGCCGTACGGACACCGGCGTCGCCACCGCTCACTTGGTTTGCGGCAACCCGGAAGATATATTCCTGTCAATGTCAGGAAAGCGCTTGCTCTGCGTCGTTCACCACTCCGGCACGCGCTCCGCCACCACACCCGTCCCCGGAGGAACCCGCATGCTGTTCAGGACAGGAAGACGAACCCCTCGGCGCTGGCTGGTCGTCGTCACCACGATGGCGCTGCTCGGCGTCGGCGTGCTGGTGGCCTCGCCGAGCGCCCAGGCCGCGACGGTCGACCCCAACGCCACCTACGTGTTCGTCAACCGGCACAGCGGCAAGGCGATGGACGTGTGGAACTGGTCCACCGCCGACAACGCCCCGGTCAACCAGTACACCCGCAACGACGCCGCCGTGCAGCAGTGGCGGTTCGTCGACGTGGGAAGCGGCTACTACCAGGTCCGCTCCGTGCACAGCGGCAAGGTCCTCGAACTGCCGAACGCCAACGACGGCGTCCAACTCGTGCAGAACACCGCGGCCAGCGGCAACACCCGCCAGCACTTCCGACTCGCCGACTCCGCCGGCGGGTACGTGCGGTTCGTCAACCGGCACTCCGACAAGGTCCTCGACGTGTGGGGCTGGTCCACCGCCGACGGCGGCATGATCTCCCAGTACCAGGACCACGACGGCGCCAACCAGCAGTGGCAGCTGGTCACCCTCGGCGGCGGCAACGGCAACGGCTGCGGCAGCGGCTCGTTCCAGGCCGAGGCGGTGCTCAACGGCGGCACCTGGACCGCCCGCAACGGTGGCAGCACGGTCTACACCGGCAGCGACATGCGGTCCGCCGTCCAGGCCGCGGTGAACAGCCTCAGCGCCGGCCGGACCAGCAAGCAGCGGGTGGTGGTACGCGGCTCCGGCTCGATCAGCGCCGGCTCGCGCATCTCCCTGCCCAGCTACACGACCATCGACGTCTGCGGCACGATAAACGTGACCGGTTCCGGCTCCGGTGACCAGGCCCCGATCTACTCGCGCGGCACCACCCAGGTCGAGGTGCAGAACCTCACCGTCACCGGCACGCCGCTCTACGGCATCTTCATGCGCAACGTGACGAACGTGATCCTCGGCCAGATCGACCTGCGCGTCTCCAGCGGGCTGGGGGTACGCATCGACAACCGGGGCGACACCAGCCAGTGGACGCGCAACGTGCGCATCGACAACGTGTACGTCTCCGGCACCAGCACCCACGGCGTGGAGACCTACGGCGTGGACGGACTGACCGTCGGCACCGTGACCGCCCGTAACGTCGGCGGTTCCGGCCTGCTGCTCAACGAGACCATCAACGCCACCGTGACCACTGTCGACGCGGAGAACGCCGGCACCGGCACCGGCTACGCGGCGTTCCGCACCGCCAACCGCGCCGGCCGGATCGGGTCCGGTTACCCCACCAACATCCGGGTCGGCACCGTCCGGGCACGCGGCGGCGGTCGGGGCATCTTCTGCGTCTCCGAATCCGGCGGCGTGGCGGTCAACCGGGTCGACATCGCGAACACCGGCAACAACGCGATCCTGATCGAGAACTGCTACGGCGTGGACATCGCGGCCGGCGGCGGCACCATCAGCGGCGGCGGAGAGGTCCGGCTGGCGGCGCGGACGGAGTTCCCCGGCAACCGGGACATCACCCTGCGAAACTTCACCCTGGTCAACAGCCGGATCCTGGAGAGCCCCTGCACGACCAATTTGACCATCAGCAACGTCACCCTCAGCAATTCGAGCATCAGCCGCTGCTGACCGTGCCGGGGACGTCCGGCGACCGGACGCCACCCCCAGGCACCCCGGCCGGAGCCGGTTGACAGATCATGGAGGCGATCCCAGACTGGCTCGCGTCGATCCGTCGGCCGCCGGTGAGGAGCCTGGATGAAGATCGCCGATGCCCGGGTCATCGTCACCTGTCCCGGCCGCAACTTCGTCACGCTGAAGATCGTGACGGACGACGGGGTGACCGGGGTCGGCGACGCGACGCTCGCCGGCCGGGAGCTCGCGGTCGCGAGTTACCTGACCGAGCACGTCGTGCCGCTGTTGATCGGCCGGGAGGCGGACCGGATCGAGGACACCTGGCAGTACCTGTACCGGGGGGCGTACTGGCGACGTGGCCCGGTGACGATGAGCGCCATCGCGGCGGTGGACACCGCGCTCTGGGACATCAAGGGCAAGGTGGCCGGGCTACCCGTCTACCAGCTGCTGGGCGGCCGCAGTCGCGACGGGGTGACCGTCTACGGCCACGCGAACGCACCCACCGTGGACGGGCTCCTCGCCGAGCTGGCCCGCCACCTCGATCTCGGGTACCGCGCGATTCGGGTGCAGTGCGGCGTGCCCGGGCTGACCGACACCTACGGAGTGGGACAGGACAAGCCGGCGGGCACGGCCGTCCCGGCCGAGACCGTGTGGAGCAGCGAACGGTATCTCCACCACGTGCCGTCGGTCTTCGCGCAGGTTCGCAGCGAGTTCGGGCCGGAGGTGAAGTTGCTGCACGACGTGCACCACCGGCTCACTCCCATCGAGGCCGCCCGGTTGGGCAAGTCCCTGGAGCCGTACGCGCTGACCTGGCTGGAGGATCCGGTGCCGGCGGAGCTGCAGGAGGGCTACCGGCTGATCCGTCAGCACACCACCACGCCGATCGCCGTCGGCGAGGTGTTCAACACCGTCTGGGACTGCCAGCAGCTCATCACCGAGCAGCTCATCGACTACGTACGGGCCACCGTCGTGCACGCGGGAGGCATCACCCACCTGCGCCGCATCTTCGATCTCGCCCACCTGTACCACGTCCGCAGCGGGTCGCACGGCACCACCACCATGTCCCCGGTGTCCCTGGCCGCGGCCCTGCACCTCGACGTCAGCATCCCCAACTTCGGTCTGCAGGAGTACCTGCCGTACACCGAGGCGACCGACGCGGTCTTCCCGCACTCGTACCGCTTCGCCGACGGCTGCCTGCACCCGTCGGAGGAGCCGGGGCTCGGCGTCGACATCGACGAGGAGTCGGCCGCGCGGCACCCGTACCGGCCGGCTTCACTGCCGGTCAACCGGTTGGAGGACGGCACCCTGCACAACTGGTGACGTGGCGCTCGGCCTGAACCGCTGAGCCAGGCCGCACCCGGCGCGCCAAGGCCCGGCGCGGACATGTCCGCGCCGGGCCCGGGTGTCGTGCTGACGGATCAGCTCCCGGAGCAGGCGAGGCTACCGGATGGCCCGGTACCTGTGCCCTGGAAGCCGAAGCTGGCGGTGCCGCCGGCGGCGACGTTGCCGTTGTAACTGACGTTGCGGAACGTCACATTGCCACTGGTACCGCTGGCGTTGGCGTTCCACGTGTTGGTCAACGAGCTACCGCCCGGAAGTCCGATGGTTACCGCCCAGCCGTTCAAACTGCTGGAACCCGCGGTGACCCGGATCTGAGCGACGAAGCCACCGTTCCACTGGTCCAGCGACGCCACCGATGCGGTGCATCCGGATCCACCGGGCGGCGGGGTGCTCGGTGGCGGGGTGCTCGGCGGCGGAGTGGTGGGCGGCGGAGTCGTCGGCGGCGGGGTGGTGGGCGGCGGGGTCGTGGGCGGCGGGGTGGTCCCGCCCGCGTTCAGGGCTTCGAGCGTCGCGTTGTACGCCTGCTTCTTGTTGCCGTTGTTGTCGAACAGCAGCGGGGTGCCGTACGAGCGCCACGAGTCGCTGTCCCGGATGCCCCACACGGTGATGCCGTTGCACCGCGGGACCGCGAGGCAGTCCTGGACCACCCGACGGTACGTGTCCGCCTGCTGGGTGCCGGAGCCTTCGATGTCCAGCTCGGTGATCTGCACGTCCACCCCGAGGGCGGCGAAGCTGGACAGCGTGGTGCGGTAGTTGCTGTTGTACGCCGACTGGGCGTTGAAGTGCGACTGGAACCCGACGCAGTCGATCGGCACGCCACGCTGCTTGAAGTCCTGCACCATCCGGTAGACGGCCTGGGTCTTGGCCCAGGTCCAGTTGTCGGTGTTGTAGTCGTTGTAGCAGAGCTTGGCGCCCGGGTCGGCGGCCCGGGCGGCCCGGAACGCCGCCTCGATCCAGTCGTTGCCGGTGCGCTGCAGGTTCGAGTCCCGCCGCGCGCCATTGTTACCGTCGTCGAACGCCTCGTTCACCACGTCCCACGAGTCGATCTTGCCGCGGTAGTAGGTCGCGACCCGGGTGACGTGGTTGAGCATCGCGTTGCGCAACGCGGTGCCCGACATGTTCCGCATCCACTCGGGCTGCTGCGAGTGCCAGGCCAGGGTGTGACCCCGGACCTTCCAGCCCCGGGACAGAGCGTGGTTGACGATCCGGTCCGCGTTGCCGAACGTGAAGTTGTTCTGCTGCGGCTCGAGCGCGTCGATCTTCATCTCGTTCTCGGCGGTGACCGAGTTGAACTCGCGGTTCAGGATGTTGACGTAGGTGGAGTCGGAGAGCTTGTGCCCCGCCACCGCGGCACCGAAGTACCGCCCGGACTGGGCCGCGGCCGCACCGAGCGTGGACTCGGCGGCCTGGGCGCTGGAGGTCGCCACCACCACGCTGGTGGCGACGAGGGCGAGACCGACTGCGGCCGAGACCAACGCGGCGCGTGGTCGCAGTCGGGTGGCCGGCCGCCCGCTGGCGCGGGCGTGGGCGTTGTTCATGGCATGAGCCTTTCGACGAAGCCGTGCTGATGAGAAGCCGGCCCCGACTACTGCCCAGCACGATGACTCTCCGTCGCCGACGCGGTCGCCCGGATGCCGCGTCGGCCGGTGCACTCAGCCCGCCATCGTGAGTAGATCGAGGCTGTTGTATCGAAAACCTTATCGAAACAGGTCCGAAAGCTCAACGCGCCAGGGAACTCTTTGCCCGTCCGTCCCAATCACCGTCCGAAACGGCTGCCGTCGTAGCGGCGGGGTGGGGTGTCACGCCGGTGAGATCTGGGCCCCCGAAACTTTCGGCCGGTGCGACCGGTCCGCGGTGACGCCGCCGAGCACATCGGCCAGCCAGCGTAGCTGCCGCCGGGTGTGGGTGGCCTCCCCGTGCTCGTGTCCGTTGAACGGGTAGACGTGCATCGCGCGCTCGGGTCGGGGGCCGAACGCGGTGGCGCCGTAGTGGTTGTAGGCGGCGAACCCGGTGCTCGGGGGGCACACCATGTCCCGCAGGCCGATGCCGAAGTGGACCGGTGCGTGGGCCCGACGGGCGAAGCTGACCCCGTCGACGTAGGACAACGTGCGACGTACCGCCGGCTCCGCGTCGCGGTTGACCGCGAGGTAGTTGGCGATCTCGCCGTACGCCCCCACCTCGGTGATCTCGAGGGCCCGCTGCGGGTGACAGAGGAACGGCGCGGTGGTGAGCACCGCCGCCAGTTCGACGTCGAGCCCGGCGACGGCAAGGGCCAGTCCGCCACCCTGGCTGTTGCCCGCCGCCACCACACCGTGCGGGTCGACCCCCGGCAGGGCGCGCGCCGCCTCGACCGCGCGTGCCGCGTCGGTGATGAGCCGGCGGTAGTAGTAGCCCTCCGGGCTCAGGATGCCGCGGGTCAGCGGCGACGGCCCCCCGGGCGCCTCGCCGTGCGGGTCCGGGGTGTCCCCCGCGCCGTACCGGCCGGACTGTCCCCGGGCGTCCATGAGCAGGTGGGCGTAGCCGGCGACCGGCCAGATCAGGCGTTCGTGCGGCAGCCCCCGGCCACGCCCGTAGCCGACGTACTCCACGATCACCGGCAGCGCCTCGTCCACCCCGGCCGGGCGGTTGTACCAGGCCCGGACCGGGTCGCCGCCGAACCCGGCGAAGGTGACGTCCCAGCTGTCCACCAGCCGCAGGTCGGTCGGCTCAGGCCGCACGTCGAGCAGCACCGGTGACTGCGCCGCCGCGTCCAGGGTCGACCGCCAGAAGGCGTCGAAGTCGGCGGGCTCGGCCACGGCCGGCGCGTACTGCCGTAACTGGTCCAGTGGAAGGTCGAACAGGGGCATGGCTCCTCGCAACGGGCTCGGTCACGAATGCGGTGGCGGTGCGGTGCTTTCCCGGATGACCAGCTCGGCGACCAGGTCTATCCGGCTGGTGGGCAGGGCGTTGCCGCGGGCGAGATCGAGCAGCATCTGGGCGGCGGTGCCGGCCATGTCGCGCAGGGGCTGGTTGACCGTGGTCAGGGCCGGACCCACCCAGGCCGAGAGCGGCAGGTTGTCGTAGCCGACCACCGACACCTCGCCCGGCACGTCCAGGCCGAGCTGCCGAGCCGCCCGCAACACCCCGAGTGCCTGCAGGTCGGAGCCGGCGAAGATCGCCGACGGCCGGTCCGGCCGGCTCAGCAACTCGATGCCATGGGTGTAGCCGGCGTCGAGGTGGAAGTTGCCGTGCCGGATCAGCGTGGCATCGATCGGGACGCCGAGTTCCTCGTGGGCGCAGCGGAAGCCGGCGGTGCGGGCGCGGGCGCAGAGCACGTCGCGCGGACCGGAGATGACCGCGATCCGGCGATGCCCGAGATCCAACAGGTGCCGGGTGGCGATCAGTCCGCCGTTCCAGTTGTTCGAGCCGACGGTGGGCACGGACGCCACGCTGGCGCTGTCGGTGTCGATGACGACCACGGGAATCGACTGGCGCTGCAACTGCTGCCGTTGCGGATCGGTCAGGTTGCACATCACCAGCAGCACCCCCAGCGGACGCCGGGCGACCACCGCGTCGACCCAGGACTGCGGCGGCCGGCGGGCGGCACTGAGCTGCGACAGCATCACGTTCACCCCGGTCAGGGCGGCAACCGCCTCGACCCCCCTGATGATCTCCAGAGCCCAGTCGGACCCGAACTCGTGGAACACCAGGTCGATCTGGCCCTCGCCGGGCGCGCGGCGGGCGCGTCGACGGTAGCGGTGCCGTTGCAGGCTGGCCTCGACCCGCGCGCGGGTCACGGCGGCGACGTCCGACCGTCCGTTGAGGACCTTGGAGACCGTCGCCGAGGAGACACCGACCTCGCGGGCGATGGTCGCGATGGTGGCGGAGCCCAGCGCTGCCGACGATCGCTTCTCTGCCATCCGATCCTCTGCAACGAATCCGAAAATTTCGGAGACTGTAGCACGCCACGAGCCGCCAGAGGGTGACCCGAATCGATGCTGCCCACTGGCGGCGATGAATTCCGGCAATCGCTTACCAGCACGACAGGTGCGGTCTGAACAGTCTTTCCGCAACCCTTGACACGCCCTGTTGACGCCCTTAAGTTCCCCGACACAGGTGTCCGACTGGTTTCCGAAAATTTCGACAATCGCCGTCTTCCACGGCGGTCGGCGTGGCCTGCCGGGAGAACCTCCCGGCCCCGGCCGGAGGGGTTCGCATGACAAGTCAGCTGCCCGTCGACGACCGATTGGCGTCCACTCACGCCGATCGGTGGCGTGATCCGACGTTGCGACCGGACGAACGGGCCGACGCGCTCATCCCGCTGATGTCGCTCGAGGAGAAGCTCGCTCAACTGGTCGGTCTCTGGGTCGGTGCGGAGGCGTCCGGTGAGGGGGTCGCTCCCCATCAGACCGACATGGTCGAGCACACCCCGCCGTGGTCGGAGGCGATCCGGCACGGCCTGGGGCAGCTGACCCGGCCGTTCGGGACCGCGCCGGTCGACCCGGTCCTCGGCGCGCGGTCCCTGGCCGCGTCCCAGGCGCAGATCGTCGCGGCGAGCCGGTTCGGTATCCCGGCGCAGGTGCACGAGGAGTGCCTCACCGGCTTCGCCGCCTGGCGGGCGACCGTCTACCCGACGCCGCTGAGCTGGGGCGCGGCCTTCGACCCGGAGCTGGTCGAGGAGATGGCCGGGCTGATCGGCCGGTCGATGCGGGCCGCCGGTGTCCATCAGGGACTCGCCCCGGTGCTGGACGTCACCCGTGACTACCGCTGGGGGCGCACCGAGGAGACGATCGGCGAGGACCCCTACCTGGTCGGCACGGTCGGCGCGGCGTACGTGCGCGGGTTGGAACGGGCCGGTGTGGTGGCGACGCTCAAACACTTCGCCGGATACTCGGCGTCGCGGGGCGGCCGGAACCTGGCGCCGACGGCGATGGGGCACCGGGAGCTGGCCGACGTGATCCTCCCGCCCTTCGAGATGGCCCTGCGCCTGGGCGGGGCGCGATCGGTGATGAACTCGTACGCCGAGATCGACGGTGTGCCGGCGGCCGCCGACGCGGGCCTGCTCACCCGGACGCTGCGTGACCAGTGGGGTTTCGACGGCGTGCTGGTCGCCGACTACTTCGCCGTTCGGTTCCTGCAGACCCTGCACGGCGTCGCCGCCGACGCCGCGGCGGCGGCCCGGCTGGCGCTGCGGGCCGGCATCGACGTGGAACTGCCCACCGTGGACGCCTACGGCGCGCCGCTGGCGGCGGCGGTGCGCTCCGGCGAGGTGAGCGAGGCGCTCGTCGACCGGGCCCTGCGGCGGGTGCTGATTCAGAAGATCGAGCTGGGGCTGCTTGACGAGGGCTGGCAGGAGTTGCCGCCGGACGTCGAGGCGCTGCGCTTCGACGACGAGGCCAGCCAGGCCGTTGCCCTGCGACTGGCCCGCCAGTCGGTCGTCCTGCTCCGCAACCAGGACGGCCTGCTGCCCCTCGCCGCCGACCAGCGGGTCGCGCTGGTCGGGCCGGTCGCCGACGACGCGATGGCCATGCTCGGCTGTTACACGTTCCCGCTGCACGTCGGGGTGCATCACCCCGAGTACGGCACCGGCGTCGAGATCCCGTCCCTGCGCGAGGAACTTCAGCGGCGGTGTCCGCAGCTCACCCACGTACCGGGTACCGACATCACCGGCGAGGACACCTCGGGCATCGCGGCGGCGGTCCAGGCTGCCGCCGACGCCGACGTCTGCGTCCTGGCCGTCGGCGACCGGGCCGGCATGTTCGGCCGGGGCACCTCCGGCGAGGGTTGCGACGCGGTGGATCTTGAGTTGCCGGGGGTGCAGGCCGAACTGGTACGCGCGGTGCTGGCCACCGGCACCCCCGTCGTCCTGGTGGTCCTCTCCGGCCGTCCGTACGCCCTGGGCGACGCGGTGGACCGCGCGAGCGCCGTCGTGCAGGCGTTCTTTCCCGGTCAGCTCGGCGGTCAGGCCGTGGCCGAGATCGTCACCGGCGAGGTGAACCCGTCCGGGAGGTTGCCGGTAAGCGTGCCCCGACACGCCGGTGGACTACCGGGCACCTACCTCACGCCGATTCTGGGCCGGAAGTCGAAGGTGTCCTCGGTGGACCCGACGCCGGCGTTCCCGTTCGGCCACGGTCTGAGCTACACCACCTTCGAGTGGAGCGACGCCGCGGTGAGCGACGCGCCGGGCGGCGACACCGGGGAGCCGACGACCTGGCCGGTCGATGGGGAGGTGACCGTCGGGGTCACCGTCCGCAACACCGGCGCCCGGGCCGGCACCGAGGTGGTCCAGCTCTACCTGCACGATCCGGTGGCGCAGACCACCCGGCCCGTGGTGCGCCTGATCGGGTACGCGCGGGTACCGGTGGAGCCCGGCGGGGCGGCGCGGGTCAGCTTCGCGGTCCCCGCCGACGTCACCTCGTTCACCGGCGTGCACGGCCGGCGCGTGGTCGAGCCCGGTGAGGTGCACCTGCGGCTCAGC
>NZ_SAIY01000011.1 GCF_010560025.1 Verrucosispora sioxanthis | reverse complement strand
TCATGTCCTCGGCGAGTCCATCCGGCATGGCGGGCACGCCGATATCCTGCGCGAGGGCCTCGACGGCCGGACCGGGTTGCGCGCCGAACACGAGACGCAGATCGACGAGGAAGCCCGTGCGGCCTACTGCGCGAAGATCGAGCAGGCCGCCAGGTCGGCCGCACCAATCAAGGCTTAGTTTGAGACATGGCCCGCGCCGCTCATGTCGATTGTGTATGCCTGTTCGCGTACGTCGGCGTGGGGGTGTCGGCGCAGCCGGATCAGCAGGTCCCGCCATGGGGTTTTCCACCCGTAGCCGGCTCCGTGGCGGACCAGGGCAACCGCGAACAGGCCGTTGGTGAGGTCGCCGCGTCCCGTCAGGCGTGTGATGGTGTCGGTGAGGGCCGCGGGGTCGGGCGACTCCCGGAGGTTTTGTAGGCGGGTGCCGACGCGTTCGGCGGTGCGAGCGGCCAGGACGGGCCGGTCTGCGCAGAGCCGGGCGATTTCGTCGAGGTTGTCGAGTCGGCCGAGGTCGACCAGCAGGCTGGTGGCTGTGCTGGCGAAGGCGGGCCGGCCGGCGAGCCACCGCGCGGCTTCGATTAGCGCGGTCCGGTCGGCGCTGGTGGGATGGTGAGCGGATCGGATGACCGCGCCGTGTGCGAGGAGTGCGATGCGGCGTCGGGCCGGGCGATCCGTGGCCGGGTCGCCCGGATGGTCGTCCTGGGTGTCGCGGTCCACCAGCCGGGCCAGCGCGGTTGCGAGGATGTCGTCGCCACCGGTTTTGAGCAGGCGTGCGACCTCGGTGGGCACCATCGTTTCGTCGAGGTCGGTGAGTCGGTCGGTGACCAGGTCGGTGATTCCGGTCAGCCACGGTGACCAGTCCCCGAGTTGGTGGAAGGCGGTGCGTCGAACTTCCCGGTCGGTGGCCTGGCAGGCGTCGACGATGAGCGCTCCGTAGGCCGGGCGGTGTCGGTGCGGGATCGTGTCCGGGGACGCGTCCAGGACGGCGCGCCGTTCCTCCCGGCTACCGTCGACCGCGGCCCGCAGGATGGTCCAGCTCGCCTCGGCCGGTACTCGCTGCCGGGCTGCGGCGACGATCGCCGCGCGTAGGTCGCGGTGCGCGTCCGGGTGGTGATACGTGTCGAGCAGGGTCGCCATGACCCGCGGCGGTCCGTGGCGTGTCAGGAGCCGGGCGGCCTCTTTCCGGCTTGTGATCTTCGCCGGGCCGGTCAGCACCTCGGTGAGGACAGGGACCAGCCGGGACGGCGCGACGTGCCGGGCGGCCCGGCCGGCCGCGTACAGCGCGACCCGTGCCCGGTCGCTGTGGGCGTAGCGGAGCAGCACCGGCAGTGCCTCGTCGGGCCGGTCGGTCCAAACCAGCGCGCCCAGCGCCGCCTCGGCGATCGCCACGTCGGGGGCGTCGAGGTGGCGCAGCACCAGCTCGCGGCCCGCGCCGGGCACGTGGGCGGCGGCTCGGATCGCCGCCGCGCGCTGCCACACTCCCTGTTCGGTGTCGGCGAGGATCAGCTCCAACTGCTCCACGAAGCGGGTCTGTTGGCGGGGCAGCCACCGTTCGGCGTGCGGCATCCAGGCGGGCACCCACCGTATCCCTGGTTCCACGAACCGGCCGCGTGGGCGGCGTTTGAGTACCTGGTCGAGCAGGTCGGTGCGGGAGGCGCAGATGATCACCCACACCTCGTGGAGCGTCACCGCCGTCGGATCGGTGGCGAGTACCTCGGCGACGCGGTCCGAGCGGGTACGCGGGTCATCGAGCCACAACCGGATCGCGGTGCGGGCCACAGACGCCAGCGTGTGCGGGCCGATCGCTCGACGAAGTAGGTCCTGCAGTTGTGGCAGGCGCCAGGCCCGCTTGCCGAGTGCGTGGGTGAGCGCGAAGAGCGGCTCGTACCGGCCGCGGGCGATGCCCGCCTCGATCCAGCCGCGTAGCCGCTCGAAGACCAGTGTCTCCTGCCCGCGGCGCAGGACGGTGTCGAAGCGGCGCAGTACCGGCACGGCGGCGCCGGTGCTGACCAGGTCGATCGTGAGTAGCGCCCACTCGCGTAGCTGCGGCACGGCGACGTGGTGTTGCAGGACGTCGGCGGCGAGCGAACTCAGCGCTGTCGTGGTCGCGGCGGAGGCGTCGCGGGCGTCGACCGCGTCGGTGGTCAGCTGCGTGAGCCCGGCTGCCGTGTCCGCGGTGAGCAGCGGCGCCACCTTCGCGAGCGCGGTGAGCGCGGCGGCGCGTACCGGGTCCTGCTCGTTGCGCAGCCGGCCGAGCCGCACGACCATCTCCGCCACCGCCCGCGGGTCGCGGGAGCGGCGGGCGGCCTGCACCAGCAGCGCGTATCCGTGTGCTCGCTCGTCGGCGTCACCGGAGCGCAGCGCGACGTCCAGCGCCGCTGACGCGTCCGGCCAGGCCAGGTACGCGCTCCAGAGGCGTACCTCCGCCTCGCGCTCCTGGATCTTCGCCAGGCTCAGCACCCGCGTCGCCTCGCGGATCCGGACTGCGGCCGGTAGCACCTCCATGATCTCGGCAGCCGGGATCAGCATCGCCGTGTCGACCTCGGACAGTGCCCGGTCGTATAGGTCCGCGCGCCGGGCCGGGGCGACGGCGTCGAGCAGCGCCGCCAGCGCCCGGCTGTGTTCCCGGAACCGACTGGTTAGCGGCACCAACTCGTCGGTGGGCAGGACCGCGAGGCGGCGCAGCAGGGCCGGCGGGAGCACGTTCCGGCGTAGCCAGGCCGCGCGGCCGGGTGTGGTGAGCAGCCGGGCGACGCGAACCGGATCGTGTGCCGCGAGTCGTCCGTACGCGTCGAGCGGGCCGGGTAGCGACTCCTCGGGCGCGTACCGTTCGAGCAGATCGAGTGCCTGCGCCGGGTCACACCGCAGTACCGCGGCGGCGGCCTCGGCCCAGATCCTTGCCCGCAGTTCGGGCGGGGCCGCGGCCAGCCGCTCGCGGACCCGCTCCAGGAGCGGACCTTCATGCCATCGGACCAGCCGCTCCAGGCGCAGTGCGTGCTCCAGATCCGGCAGCAACGCCCGTACCGTGTCGTCGCCGCAGGCTGGCAGCAGCGTGGCGGCCTCCTCGTCACCGAACTCGGCGCGGACCTCGCTGATCAGCGCGTCGGCGGCAGCCGGCGCATACCGGCGGCGCAGGCTTCGATAGACACGACGCCGCTCCATCGCGGACCGGTCGGTGATATCGCCGATCGGGATGTCGGCGCGCAGCGCCGCGGTGAGCGCCGCACCCCTGATCGACGGCTGCGGGTCGCGGGCCGCCGCGGCGACGCCCTCGGCATCCCGGGTCGCCATCGCCGCGACCAGGGCCAAGTGCCGCTCATACGGACCCTGCTCGCGCAGATCCCGACAGACCTGAACACGATCAGGCGCGGCACGAGCCCACTCGACCAACCGGCTCATCCGCACGGAGTACGGCAGCGGATCGAGCGACGTCAGCAGGCTACGGGTGGCGGTCAGCACGGCGATCATTGTGCCCACAGGCGCACCGTAACGAGTGTTATGTGCCGGTACCAGGCGTCGTACCGACGGACCTGGTAGTGGTCCAGGCCGACCTCGTTCTTGGCGGTCTGGAAGCACTCCTCGACCGCCCACCGGATCCCGGCGATCCGGATCAGATCCTCGTCGAGCGTCTCACTTGGGCCGAAGCACAGGTAGTAGGCCAGGTCGGTGGGGTCGGTGATGCTGCGGCGGATCAGCAGCCAGTGGCCGTAGCTGTCGGCGGTGTCGGGCAGGGAGGCGACGGCCCAGTCGTAGAGTCGTGGCCCTTTGGCGCCATTGCCGCAGCTGCGGCGCTTCCATGCCAGGGCGGGCGCGTTGGCGGCCAGGACGTCGGGACGGGAACTGCCCGCCGCGGTGGGGACCCGCTGGTTGCGGGGCACGGCGAGGACGTATCCGATGCGCTGCTGCTGCAGCCAGGCCCGGAACTTGGAGTCCTGTCCGTATGCTTCGTCGGCGGTGACCCACCTCGCCGCCAGGCCGGCGGTGATGGCGCGTTCGAGCATCCGTAGGCCCAGCGTGGGCTTCGTGGCGAACCCGACGGTCGTCTCGATGCCGGCTTCGGTGCGGCGGGCGGGGTCGTCGCACCAGCCGCGGGGCAGATACAACTCTCGGTCGATCAGCGTGCGCCCGACTGGGCTGGCATAGGCAAGGAACACTCCGAGCTGGCAGTTCTCCGTCCGCCCGGCCGTGCCCGAGTACTGACGCTGCACGCCCGCCGATTTCACGCCTTTCTTCAGGAAGCCGGTCTCGTCGACGATCAGCACCCCGTCGTCGTGGCCGAGGTGTTCGGACACGTAGGCGAACAGGTCGTCGCGGACCGCGTCCGGGTCCCACGCGGACCTGTTGAGCAGCCGCTGCATCCGGTCCGGCGTCGCATCACCGGCGGCCTCGGCCAGGGTCCAGCCGTTCTTGGCCGCCAGAGGTGACAACAACCCGACCAGGTAAGTCAGCGCCTGCCGGCGCGGCTCTGCGCGACCGAAGCGGTGCGCGAACCGCGCCAGCAGATCATCCAGACCCGCCCGCCAGCCGACGATCTCATCGATCAACACAAGCCCGAGAGCCTGCCCGCCCTACGACAAGCCACAACAGACAGACAGTGCGACCGCTTACCCATCCGCCGGATAGCATCGACATCCGCAGCTACACGGCAGGCGCAACTCCGACGTCGATCATCCCGATGAGCTGCCGAAACTTCAGATCAGGCAAGTGCGGCTGGAGTACTAGTCACGGGCGAGGGGGACATGCCGGCTGTGTCCGTACTCGACCATTCCGGCCTTCGTCGAGCCGCACCGCTCTCTGGCCTGGCCAGCAACGACGGGCACCGCAGTTCGGCGTGACCAGGCGACTTCCCGAGTCCGGCATGCTCAGGGTGTTGAGGTTAACAATAGATTCTTCGATCCGTAATCGCTAACCTAGGGCGAGTCTTTTCGTGATATAAGTCCGATTAGTGCTGGTCTATGACTACAGGTAGTTGATTCATATTCCGCCGCTTACTGGCACCAAAGCACGTGGCTAGCGATAGGGGTTGCGGGTCTTTGGGTGTATAGGTAGCTTCATTTACAGACGAAAATGTAATCCATCTGTGAGTGGCGCAACATCTGCTGCCCTTGCTCAATTCGGCTTAAGGAGTTCCGTGAGAAGACTGCTGTCGATTCGGGCCCTCTGTGTCATCGTTATCGCCGCTGCAGCACCGATGTACGTGAGCCCAGCTAGCGCAAGTCCAGGCGAGCTGGATCGCAAGGACGAGGCCCTCGCGCATATGAAGGACGCGGGTGCGAGCGACGCGAGGATCTTGGAGGAGCTCGGACTGCGTAAAGTTTCTACGGATGAGCCTAGCCCTCGGCTGCTTTCTGATGAATGGGATGCTCCAGTCTCGATTCCAGAAATCTATTACGACCACGGTCAGGGTACCTACTACGCTTCGACTAGCTTCAGGTGGGTGAATAATAAGTGGTCCGGAGATTCTCCGCTACTTCCGGGTGCTGTAGGCGGGCCGGACTTGATCGCCATCCGTGTCAGTCGGGCTATATACTATGTTCGAGGAACGGCCACTACGTGCCCCAGTTCGGTGCCTAGCGGGTTCACGCCGGCCTTCGGCAACTGCGCGACGCACACCACGGCGTACCAGACAAACGAGTTCGGTACGGCAATTCGCTTCCAGGACCGTGTGGGTAATGCCGTGAAGTACAACTCTACCAACTGCAGCAATGGTCAACCTTACTGCGACGAATACATGGCGCAGTATAATGCTTTCAGTGGAACTCTAGTTTTTGAATTCGGTTTCTTTAGCTCGAACAGCTGCCATCAATTCTTCTCGCATCTAGGGCACACTTGGGCGGATTCGAGCATTAATTCCGTCGGTGTTGGCCCTTACAGCCTGTCGGTAGGATGGAACAACAGTGACAAGAAGTGGCTAGGTGCTAGCCCAAGTTCCGGAAAGTTCTGGTGCTAGGAAACTTAACAACTCCCCCGACCCCCAACTTATCGGGGGTCGGGGTCGGCGTCGCAACTAATGTTGAGCCCTTTCATCGTGGGTTTTGGCTGGTCCGAATGTGATGTAGGGCGAGGATGGCCTGGACGATCGCGGTGGCACGTCGGGGGCAGCAGCGGAGCTTTGCCAGGATCTTCCAGTCCTTGAGGGTGGCGACGGCGCGTTCGCCGACGGCTCGGATCTTGGCGTGGTGCCGGTTGACGGTCTTCTGCCGGCGGGACAGTCGCAGTCGGTGATGACGGCGCCTGAACGGGGTGCGGATGCTGCCGCCAGCGCCCTGGTACGCCTTGTCAGCGAAGGTCATCACGGTGGCGCGGCTCAGAGCGTCGATGAGGTCGTGTGTGCGTGCGGCGGTCAGGTCGTGCGCGGCGCCGGGCAGGCCGGGTGAGGCCCAGAGGAGACGTCCCTTGCAGTCCGCGATGACCTGCACGTTTACCCCGTGGCGTTTGTGCTTGCCGGAGTAGTACGGCTTCTGGTCCGCGACCCGATCGATCGGGATCAGGGTGCCGTCCAGGATCACGTACACGAGCTGGGTGATGCGTCGCATGGCTGCGTTCAGGTCCTCGGTGTGCGCGGCGAGTAGGTCGATGGCTTCTCGGACGTACCGCCAGGCCGCCGTGACGCTGACCGCGAAGCCGCAGGCCAGACGGGAGATGGTGTCACCGTTGCGCAGATGGGCCAAAGCAAGCAGGGCCTGCTGGCCGGCATCAAGACGTCGCCACCGGCTGCGGCGGCGGGTGCGTTCGGCACGGATGAGGTCGGTCAGGTGGTTCAGGGTGCGGCTGGACAGCGCGACCGTTGACGGGTAAGACAGCACAGCGAGGCTCCCGGTTGGGGCATCGGATCTTGGTCGACTGCTGTCCTACCGGGAGCCGACACTGCCTCCCTGCAACCACCGTGACCAGCACCATCACGATGAAGAGGCTCGTTGTAGAATAATCGGCGACATTCGGCTTCCGTGCGTCGACCTGGGATGTCGCTAGGTCAGCTTATTAGCCATCGGAAAAGGGGCTTCAATGGTGAGAGGTAGAAGCAGGAAGCTCCTTGTAGCGGCGCTACTATTGCTACTGACACCGTTGTTTGCATCCTGCACCTCTGCTGGGGATGAGAGCAAGAAACTCGACGTGCTCGTTCAGCTGTCCTTTTGTCCAACGAGGGGCAGTGCCAACTGCTTGTTGCTCCCACTCCCGCAAGTTCGCGTAGCCGTTTATGCCGCCGATAGCCGCACGTTGGCGACTGGGCATACGGATGCCCGGGGGCGTGTGGGCATTCGAATCCCGCCGGAATATAGCGGCGAGCTTTCCGTTGCTGCTGAATCAATTGCGCTGTCTGAGACGCTAACGGCGTCAATCAGCGTCTCTGATGGCGGTTCGACCTCGCTAATTCTGACAGACCCCGAACCCGTATCTCGATAAGAGTCTGGTCAAGGTGGTTCGCTATCGTGTAATGGGAAGGAATTCTGCGGGCTCACGTGTTTCATTTCTTTTCCTTGCTCCTAGTGCCTCGTCATGCAGCCTTGAACGGGTAATCCGGATGGCGGATCTCGGATCCGGTGGCGAATCCTGATTTTGGTCTGGCGTGCTGGTTGCGCCAGCGGATGTAGGCGCCGATGGCGGCATCCTGTTCGGCGTGGGTGCGGTGGTCGGTGCCGTTGAGGGCGAAGTACCGCACGGCGGCGAACTCGGCTTCGATCCAGTTCAGCCACGACGCATACGTCGGTAGGAACACCAGGTCGGCCCCAGGACTCGGTTTCACTGACGAGGTGAGCGACGCCGACATCAAGGCGATTGTCGCCGAGACCCGGCGACGTAGCGCCGATCTGCCGCCGCTGGAGCTGTCTCTCGGCCTGGTCGACCCCGACGCCGAAGGAGTCGGCCTGCTCGTCCGGCCCTGGGACCGCGTCGAACACCTACGCGCCACCATCCGGGACGCCCTCGGCACGGTGTGGCCCAGCGTCCCCGAGCCCGCGCAGGGATTCCGGCCGCACGTCACCGTCGCCTACAGCGGCGCACCAGCACCAACCGAACCCATACGCGCCCGGCTGGCCGAACTCCGTGACCAGCCTCCTGCGCGGGTGACGATCAGGCAGGTGCCGCTGATCGCGCTCCGACGAGAGAACCGCTCCTACCGATGGACGACGGTCGCGACGGTGCCCTTGGCCGAGTGACCTCAGCTCGTCGTTGGGGCTGGGGTGGCGCTAGGCCGACCGGCGGCGCTGCTGGCAGCTAAGCCAGCCGGTGACACGGTCAGCATCGGTTGTCGTACCTGTCCGTGCGTGGCTGGCGCTGCCGTCGCAGTCGGGCCTTCCGGTAGGTCGGCCGGACGTTGCGCCCAACGCGCCGAGGATCGGCCGCCCCGCTGCTGATGCGTAGTGTTTGCCTCATGAGTGGGGTGCTGTATGTGTACACGGCTGCCGGCAGCCTGGAGGTCGCACGGCGGTTGGCGCAGGGTGCGGTGCGGGAGCGGCTGGCAGCGGGTGGCCAGGTCGTTGGGCCGGTCGAGTCGGTGTTCTGGCACGAGGGATCGTTCGGCACCGGCCAGGAATGGCAGGTCGTGCTCAGGACCAGTGCCGAGGTCTATCCCCGGCTGGAGTGCCACCTGAGAGAACACCACGAGTGGTCCAATCCGGAGATTGTCGCGGTAGAGGTGCTCGCAGGTGCGCCGTCTTATCTACAGTGGGTACAGGGCGTCATGGGCGCCGGTGGCGACGCTGAGGGGCGATGACCGTCTACGCGAGGGCTTCTGCGATCGGGACGACGTCCCGGTAGGGCAGGAGCCGTTCTCGAAGGGCATTGATGCGGGCAGTGGGGCGGGGGGAGGCGATGCCTTCGCATAGCCGCTTTGACCGCATCAGTACATGGGCAGCTTGCTCGGCTTCCCCTGCGTCGAGGTAGGCGCTCGCGAGCCAGGTGGAGTACAGAGCCTTGTCCCGTGCGTACATATCGTTGAACCGGTCCAAGGTCTCTTCCAGTTCTGGTACCGCACGCAATGGCCTTCGTAGTTCAGACCAGACCCTGCCTGTCATGATCCGGCGTTCGTCGCGGTCAACCCATGCTGCCCAGTCAGGGGCAGGATCATCGACGGGCTGGTCAAGGGCGTCGTGTGCCTCGTCGAGAGCATGGCCTGCCTGGCGTTCGAGGCCTGCGACGGCGTAGGTGAATGCCAGCCGCTCAAGCAGCAGCGCCCGGACGATAGGGTTGAATCTCGCATCGGTCGGCAGTCGCGACGCTTCGGCAGCGGAGAGGTTAGGCCGGCCGAGGCTCGCCCGTTGGTAGGCCAGCAAGGCCAGCGCGTTGGCGGCCAACAGTTGGTTGCCGATCTCCATCGCGATCGATCGGCTCTTGGTAAAGAGCGTGGCCGCGTAGTTCTCGTTTCCTCCGTCGAAAGCCGCCCAGCCTGCCCGTTGGGCTTGTTCTGCCAGCAGCGACAGCAGCGCTCTGCCGGTTGAGTCGCTGAATGTGCCAGTGCGTAGCGTGGTGATGGTGCTGCGGATCTCGGCCTCGTAGAGCGGCAGAGTATCCGTGCCGCCGAGGTAGTTGTCGAGCCGCCGTAGCCGCGCGGTACGTCGGGCCATCCCTTGCACATCCATATCACTGAGACGCGATCCCGGGCTGGTGGGTGCGGGAATGGTGCCGGTGGAAGCGATCGCCACGATGGCGGTGAGGAGATCTCGACGTTGCATATCTGGCTCCTGCGGGGCTCGATGTCGAACTGCCCACCTGGCATCACCTGATGGTGAGGGGCCATTCGATCTGAAGGACTGGGCGCATGCCGCAGCACGTGGAGACGATCGTATGCCCTGGTCAAGTGGCCGTCCGTATCCAGAACCTGATCGCAGCGTTCCCAGAAGGATCTGGGCGCGTGCTGGCGGCCGACCTCGACGTTCGCGATCGTGCTGCGCCCGTAGTTGACCATGGGTGCCAACTCGTGCTGGGTATGACCGGCTGATTTGCGAAAGGTGGCCAGCTGCTGTCCGAGCGTGCGCCACATCTCGCTCAGCTCATGTGGGTCTGCCATCGCAGCCTCCCCGGATCGCCCTCCCGCTGACCTGAGGGAAATCCGAACGTCAAAGGATCCGCCGTATGGTGGCAGTCACACTACCGTGCGGGCGTGGCTACGCTGGTCGTCCACGCACCGCTGTCGGTGTGCCGATTCGTCCAGCATGCGGCGGGTCATGAAGGGACTGGTCTCAGTGGCTCCAGTCGATGGTGGTGGGTCGTTGGCGTGTGGTGGCGTAGTCGATGAGGGCTGCTCGGGCTGTTACGGGGGACACTCGGGCGAGTTCGGGGGAGATGTCTATCAGGCCGGTGTCGGGTGATTCGTAGACGGTGATTGGTGTGTCGGCTTCGTGTTCGGTGGCGTAGCTGCCGTCGGGTAGCCACTGCACTGCTGCGCGGTCGGCATCGATGTCGATGTCGATGCGGAGGACCGGCTTGTCGTCGGTGCCGATCGTGAGGGTTTGTCCGCATCCTCCGTGGGGCATGATCGTCTGGGTCTGTTCGTCGAACCAGTGTCCGGCGTCGTCGGGGCCGGTCGCGTCGTAGGCGTGACCGTGGTAGTCACGTAGCAGTAGTGTCACGGGTGATCCTTTCTCCGGTGCCGGTGTAGACACGGTGCCACCATGTGGTTCCGCCGTCGCGGGTGACCCACACGCGTAGGCGGCTACCCGCCGGGAGGATGGCGGGAAGCATCTTGTCGCAGGTCCAGGGGTAGCTCTGGTCCCGGTCGTTGCTGCCGCAGACGGTGTTGTCGATCGCGAGGTCGGCTTCCCGAGCGTTGGTGTGGCGCATTCGCGCGGCGGCTTTGGACTCTGCGTGGTCGTAGAAGGTGACTGGTGGTCCGCGTAGCGGATCGTGGTCCAGGTCGGCGGCCAGGGACCGGTCACCGCCTCCTGAGTAGATCTCCACGCCGTTGAACACGCCGAGGGTGGGCCGGGTCGCGCCAGCGTGGCGAGGCTGGAAATGGTGGACGGCGTGGCGTACGCGTTTGGGCAGGGTCGCCGGATCGGCTGGTACCCAGCCGGGGCCGACCGGCCGTGGGACACCCGCCGTCGGTTGCCCGCTCGGTCCACCCGCGTCGCCACCGGGATCGTGCTGGGGTCGTGTCGCATCGTCGGCTGCTGGGGGTGTGGCGGGCGGTCGGTCGTTGCTTCCGCCGCCCATCGCTAGTTTCCCAGGTCACCGACCTGTCTGGCCTGTGCCAGTGCCGCGTCGACGTGTTGCCGGGCCGTAGTCCCCTGAACGCGGACGGCGGCCAGGATCTGCAGCATCTGCTGCAGGCGCGCCAGCGTCGGGCCCGGCTGCCCGCCCTGCAGCGCCGTCGTGGCCAGACGCCGCGCATCATCGATCGCGGACGCCGCCGCCGTCACGCTGCCCTCGGCTGTCGTCAACGCCGCGATCGCCGGTGTGAGGGCGGCGATGGTCTCCTGAGGTGAGGGCTGCCGCCCCACCGAGCCCACCGCCCGGGACGCTTCACCCAGAACATCCGCGGCCTCTGTCAGCCGGGATCGGGCCTGCCCGATCATCTGCCGCACCCGAGCCAGACCCGCCGTGATACCGACGAAACCGGAGGCCACCGCCCGAGCGGCGATCTGCTCGACACCATGGTCGGCCGCTGCTGCCTCCTGCTGCGCCCGAGCCACACCCGCCGTCATCGACTGCACGTCGACACCGATGCTGTCGGTCAGCGACATCGCACCACCCCGCTCAACGCCTCGCATCCACAGCGGACCGTGGCAGCGTAGAGACGCACACCGGCGGGACACAACCACCGTGGGTAAGGTGCCCGGGACTCGACGCCACGCCGCTGTTCTAACCAGCTGCCGCCGCGCTGCGCAGCAGCGAGTCGTACGTGTCCGTTGTGCGCGTCACCGGCACACCGAGCGAGCGAACCAGGCCGTCCAGGCGCTCCTGCACGGCCCGGCCGGACTCGTTAGTACCGATCAACGCCTCTGCCTCAACGAACGCGCCCAGCCCCTCGACGGCGTCCAGGCACAGCGACACCCCATCCCATCGACCGGTGCGGCGCCTCTTGACGATCCGCACCGTCGGCATGAAGCCCATCGTCACCAGCGCGGCGTGCATCTGCTCCCGATCGGCCACCACGGTCTCGTACTCCAGACAGGCCATCTCGTTGTCCACCGGCCGCTTGACGGTGAACAGATGCCGGCCGTCCTGGGTGCGCAGCCGCGCGAACGGCACCCCGATCTTGCTCATGCCGTACCGCCACGCCGCCGGCGCATACGCCTGATCGTCCTGACACACCGCGTCGGACAACACCACCCCGTGAGCTGCCAAAGCCGCCACCAGCGCCGCCTCGTCGCCCAGGCGATACTTGACCTCGACCTCGTGCACTGCTTCCGGGATAGCGGTCACGTCGCAGCAGCCTAGCCGCCAGCAACCCGCCGCAAGGGCATGCGCGCCGCGGCACCGCCCGAAACGCACCAGCCGGCCCGGCGGGTGGCGGGTCTGCCCATCACTACAGAATCCGGCTACTGTGACAACACCCCGTACCCGCGCCTGTAGGAAGCCAGCCCCATGTCCAGCGCGCCGCAAGAGGTCCGCGAAGCCCGTTTCGCGCTTGGGCGCAAACTGGCAGCGCTGCGCAAGGCCGCCGGCTACACCCAGAGCAGTCTGGCGCCGTTGACCCTGTACGGGCGTAGCACTGTCGCCAACGTCGAGTTGGGCCGGCAAAGCGTGGGCCGAGACTTCTGGGTCCGCTGCGACCAGATTCTCGACACCGGTGGCGCGCTGGTCGCCGACTATGACCGGATGCAGGCCCGCGCCCGACAGGTGGACCGCTCATCTGCCCTTCGTGGTCCGCCGCGGCCCCCTGGACCGGACTACGTCGACCGCGAAGACGTCGACGGGCGATCGCCTCTTCTCGACCGCGGGCCGGACGTTTCGCGGCCGAAGGGTGGTCTGCTCGCGGCAGTGCACACGCTCGGCCCAGCGGCGCTGGCTCTCGATGATCTCGACCGGTTTCATGCTGTGGCACGCGATGCCCACCGCTACCTGGATGCCGACCTGGTCCGATACCTCGACAACGGACTGGCCCGATGCGCCACCGACGACCGGGTCCACGGTCCCCGGCACGCGCTACCTAGGGTGCTGGGCATCGTGGCCCTAGTCCAGCACTCCGTACGCGACGCGAAGCCACAGGTAAGGCAACCGCTGCTCGCCGTCGGTGCGCGGGCGGCCGAGTTCGCCGGCTGGCTGTACCGCGACTGCGGTCAGCCGTCCCCGGCGGAATACTGGCGCGACCGGGCATCGGAGTGGGCCATGGAGGCCGCCGACTTCGCGATACCGGGCTACGTGTTGATCAAGAAGAGCCAGTCAGCATGGGACGACCGCGACGCCGCCAGGATGCTCGGACTGGCCCAGGCAGCGCGGGAAGGGCCGTGGCGACTCCCGGCGCGGGTCATGGCGGAGGCCGTGCAGCAGCAGGCTCGCGGTCTGGCGATGCTCGGCACCGGTCAGCGGGAAGTTGACGACATGCTGAAGGAAGCCCGCGACTTCCTCGCCCTCGCCGCCGAGGACCGCACATCATTGGCGGCTCACTACGACGCCGTTCTATTCAAGGTGCAGACGGCGATCTGTTACGGAGAATCCGGGCGCCCGGAGCAAGCCGTCGAGATTTATGAATCGACGTTGACCCCTGCTGTCTTCTCCGCCCGCGATCTCGCCTACTTCTCCACGCTGAAGGCTCAAACCCTGGTGGCCGTACATCGTCCCGACGATGCGGCGCTGGCCGCTACAGCGGCGATCGGCGCAGCCTCGGCTGCGGGATCGGCCCGTACGCTCCGAGAGCTGTTCCGCCTGCGCTGTCGCCTCCGACCGTGGCAAGCCCGCTCAGCCGTGCACGAGTTTCTCCGGTTGATGGATGCGGTGTAGTCAGGACAACCACTCGGTGATCGACTGGATCGCTGCGGCTTGCCAAGCCTGGGTTCGCGGATCCAGGTACTGGGGATCGTCGTGCGCCGCGATTCCGTGCTGCGCTCCTTCGATCTCGATCAACTTGGCCGGGCCAGCCAGTTTCTCGATGAAGTCGCGGGAGCTCTGCACGGGGATGAACGTGTCACCGGTGCCGTGCAGGACCAGCGTCGGAACCCTGATCTGATCGACCGCCTGGTCGGGTCGCAGATAGAACACCTCGTTCAACAGCGGGCGACCGAGCTTGAATGTCGGCGAGTGCGGCAGGAAACCCTGTTGCAGCAACTGGCGTCCAGCAGCGTCATCGATCTGGTCGTCGGTCCAGTACGGCTTGTCGTCGATGAAACGCTTCTTATAGTTGATCAAAGGATTGATCAAAACCAACTTCGCCAGCGCCTTGGGATAGCGCGCGGCGTAGAAGCCGCAGATGCCACCGCCGAAGCTGGCACCGAGCAGATGCGCCGGCACCAAGCCGACGAGGGTCCTGGCATGTGTCAGTGCGGCGCGGATGTCGTTGAGCACGCCGGAGATGGTCAGATCCTCCTGGCGCCCTTCGCTCTCACCGTGCCCCCGCAAGTCGAACCGCAAGGACGCGATACCGCCCCCGGCGAGTCCGTCCGCCAAGCGTGCGAAGAAACCGCCCTCATCCCGGGTGACACCGCCGCCATGTACGAGCACTGTGACCGAAGTCGATGGTATCGCTGGCGCTACATATGTCCCCGCCAGCCGGAGCCCGTCGAGGCTTCGGAAGGCTACGGGCTGCGCGGGCGCTGTCGAAGATGACTCACCGAGCACGTCGTGTCCTCCGTCCGGCGAACGGCCTCGCCCGAGAGACTACCGGCATCCGCGTCATCCGAGCTGCGCAGCGAAACACCGGGAGGCGGGGAAGGACCGACCCGTAGGGCAGCCGTTTACCCAGCGGCCTTGGCCGCTGAGGCCCGAAAGCCCTGCCGACACGCGGCTACGTAGTTCGACGGCGCAACCAGTGGGGCGTACAGGACTGGATGCGCAGGCAGGTACGCCAAAGCGTGCAGAGATCCACGTCCCTGAGTGTCGTCGGCGCGTGAAATCGGGCTCTGGCACACATTTTGTGAGTCGCGCTCGCCGGTAGTTCGGGTTGGGTGCCCAGGTGGAGATCATTCCGGCGTTGCTGCCGCACCTGACAGGCCTGCGGTTGGAAGCGGTGGTGGTTCGGGGCATCACGGTCAGGATCGACGCGGCGACGCAGACGGTGCGGGCGCCGTGCGGGGTCTGCGGCGCTTGGTCGACCACGGTGCACGGTCGCTATCTGCGGCGGCTGGCCGATGTCAGGTTGGGTAGCCACGAGGTGCTGGTCGCGTTGACGATCCGCCGATTCGCCTGCGTGAACGCCGAATGCAGACGGCAGACGTTCGTCGAGCAGATGCCGGGGCTGACCCGAAGGCATGCCCGCCACACGGTCCTCGCGACAGGTGATCTGCAAGCCGTCGCGGCGGCGTTGGGCGGCCGACCGGGCAGCCGGTTGGCGCAGCGGTTTACCGTGTCGGTGTCCCGCTCCACGTTGATCCGGATGATCCGCCGGATGCCCGACCCGTCGCCGATGACGCCGACGGTGCTGGGCGTCGACGACTTCGCCCGCCGCCGTGGGCACCGATACGCGACGGTGCTGCTCGACATGCACACCCGCCGGCCGATCGACGTTCTGCCCGACCGCACCGCCGACACCCTCGCCGCCTGGCTGCGCGACCACCCTGGCGTTCAGATCATCTGCCGCGACCGAGGCGGCAGCTACGCCGAGGGCGCCCGCAAGGGAGCACCTGACGCGATCCAGGTCGCCGACCGGTGGCACCTGCTGAAGAACCTCAGCGACACCGTCGAGAAAGTCATCCGTGGACACCGCCGCTGCCTACGCACCCACGACGAACCGACATCTGCCCTGACCGCTCCGGCCGACGAGCCCGTCAGGACGGGACGGCGGGCGGCGAACACCCGCCAACGCCACACGGCCGTGCACGCCCTGCGAGCCGAAGGACTGTCGATAAGCGCGACCGCCCGCCAGCTCGACATGAACGTCAGAACCGCCCGCAAGTACGCCCACGCCACCACCGCCGAAGCGTTGATCGGCCCGAACGCCAGCAGCCGACCCAGCGTCCTCGCCCCGTTCCACTCCTACCTTCGGCAACGCCTCACCGACGGCGTCCACCAGACAGCCGTGCTGCACGCCGAGATCGTGGCCCGCGGCTACCGGGGCAGCTTGCGGGTACTGCGGGACTGGCTCGCCATCAACCGCACCCGCCCCACCCCTGCGACCGCAGTACGGGTGCCGTCGGCCCGGCGGATCACCGCCTGGATCATGCGACCCGGCCACAAACTCACCGACGACGACCGCATCAACCTCACCGACGCCCGCCGCCGCTGCCCCGACCTCGACACCGTCGCCGACCTCGCCCGCGGGTTCGCCGCCCTGGTCCGCCACCACGGCACCGGGCAACACCTCGACGCCTGGATCAACCGCGCCCGCCATGCCGGATACCCCGAGATCCGCGGCTTCGCCGCCGGCCTGGCCAGCGACCGTGACGCCGTCGTCGCCGGCCTCACCCAGCCCTGGAGCTCAGGCCCCGTCGAAGGCCAGGTCAACCGCATCAAGACGATCAAGCGACAAATGTATGGCCGCGCGAACCTCGACCTCCTCCGCAAACGCGTCCTGACCACCCCGTGAGCCATCAACAAGATCAATCACAGAATGTGTGCCAGAGCCCGATTTCACGCGTCGCCGACACTGAGGAGCCGAGGACGCTTGTCGAGCAATCATCCACGCCACACGACGCACTTGCCGACCACAATCGTTTAGCCGCGCTCGTACCGGATCGCGGCAGAAGAGTGAACCGGCTGAGCCACCGGGGATTGAAAATCAGCGCGAGGTCGGCTCGCATCACTGGCATGCTCTGCCTCGTGCTCCGGCAGTTGGATGATGGCATCGAGCTCACGGCCGAACCGGGCCGAGGGTCCGTACGCCTTCGTAGTCCCCACAGACCTTGGGATGACCTGGTGCTCGACCTTCGATGTGAGGTGGGCGATGCCGGCGTCAACGCTGCGACCTCGGTCCGCACGCTCGACGGTGACGGGATCGTCGCCTGGACGGACTCTCTGGCTGAGTCGTTTTACGGCTGGGATGGCGTGCGTAGCTGGCAGTCACTCGAACATGAGCTCCGCATCGACGCGACGCACGACGGACGCGGTCATGTCAGCCTCCGTTTCGTCATCCGAGGTCCCCAGGGCTACGAAGCGGAAGCGTGGGAGGCCTCTGTCGTGGTGACCCTCGACAGTGGCGAGGACATGCGACGTCTCGTCGCCGAACTCACCTCGTTGATCTCGTAGCACGCCTGGCCGGAAGCACGGCCGGCTGCTACTTTCGAACATCGACCGCACGGCCGATCACGACGCATGAAGGCCCCGACTGAGCGCCGCGCGCGATCGGCGGCATGAGCGGATGGTCGATCACTCGCTAAGGAATGCGATCAGGGTCCTGAGGTACTCGTCTGGAACGGTCTCGTGAACTAGATGGCCGGCAGCGATCGTCGTCAGCTGGGCGTCGGCCAACCGGTCGGCGAGTTCGGCGACGTGCTCCTGTGGGACCGGGCTCGCTGCTCCGCCACCGATGAGCAGCGTGGGTGCCGTGATCCGGTCGACGATGTCGGCCCATCCTGGATCTGGATCGTCGATCTCAGGCCGGACCTGCTCCACCATGTGCCAGTCGAAGGGCAGGTCCCCCGCAGGACGGTCGGGAAGTCCCGGCGGCCGAGGGTGCGGGAAACCGATGTCCTCAAGTACGAGTTTGCGGACGTGTCCCTGCGGTTCGGCGGCAACTCGACAAGCCACCAGACCGCCGAGGGAATGGCCGCCCAAGTCCACCGTGCCGATGTCCAGTTGGTCCAGGATGCCGATGACGTCTTGTGCGAACAGTTGCAGGCTGTAGGTGCCGGGCCAATCACTGGCGCCGTGGCCCCGCAGGTCGACGGCGTATACCGTCCGCTCAGCACACAGGCCCGAGGCGATCACGTCCCAGTCGCGTGCAGTCTTTCCGGTGGCATGGAGCAACACGGCGGGCGTCTTGTACTCGTCAACGGCTTGCCATACCCGCAGCGCGAAGTGCAAATCCCCGACCACGATGTCCATCAGCGCAGGCATGCCCTGAGCCTTTCCTACCGTCGCCTACGAGTTCAAGACGTTCCGCCGTGGGCAGACCCACACGCTGCAGGTGATGGGTACGGCCACCGGCCACCCCGCTTGCTGGTACTCGGCGTAGCGCCCAGATGCGGCAGATCCGGATGCACCCGTGGTCCGGCTGACGTCACACGACGGCCGTCACAGCCAATAGCAACCCGGAGTCGACGTCCAACGGGTTGCTGGTGCGTAGGCTGGCTTCCAAAGCAGCCGCCGCGTCACGTTCGGGCGAATCGGCATGGCACTCGCAGTCCAGCCATTCCGATGCGTAGTAGGCGTCGCCGATCACGCCGAGGGGGTAGCCGAGGGATGGGCTCAGTCGCGCCAGTTCCCGGACCGCCGCGAACTCGTCAGAGTCTGTTCGCGCAGCTACCGCCTGCCCAACCAACCGTCCGACCAACTCGCTGGCCTCGTCTGCGGGCAACTCAGTGATCGCAAGTTCAGCCAGCAACTCGGGCACCAACTGGTCCACAACCCAAGGCGACGCCATCCGAGACAGGCCGGCAAGCTCCGCGACCGCTTCCCACTCCGCCCCTTGTGCGAGCAAGTGAGCGGCTACATCTGGCCATCGACTGCTCAGTATGAGCCCAAGTTGGTGCGCACAACCAACGACGCGGCGCTCATCGATGGTAAGCACTCCGTTCACGTCACTGCCTCCGGCTTCGCCATCATCCGCACCCACCATCATGCCCCGACGTCCGGGACGCCCGACGTTCGCTATTCGGCTACGATCGGCCGCCAGCACGCGCCGATTCCACCTTCGATCACGAGCGCTACCGCGGCAGATCCGGACGGTCCTCGCGCACTGAGAGACTGAGCCGATGCATGCGGCGCCCAAGCTTCTCGACGAGATCTACGCGCTCATCGACAAGCTGCAACCCTACGACGACCTTGAGGCTCGTCATCGTCAGGAGTCCCTCGCCTGGCTCCGCGAGACCGACGACGTGTTCCGCCGCGTAAAGCCGCGGACCCCCTCGCCGCACCTGGTCGCTTACTTTCTCCTGCACGACGACCTGGATGGAAGTGTCCTCCTGGTAGACCACATCAAGGCCGGCCTGTGGCTACCCGCCGGCGGTCACGTCGAACCCGGCGAGCACCCGGCAGACACCGTGCGGCGCGAAACGGCGGAGGAACTCGGTGTCCCGGCCGTGTTCCTCCCCCAACTTGGTGAACGTCCCCTCTTCCTCACCGTCACGGAGACCGTCGGCACGTCGGAACAACGGCACACCGATGTCAGCCTGTGGTTCGTTCTAGCCAGTAGCCGCGATCAGGTGTTCACCCCCGACCCCGGCGAATTCCGAGGTATCCGATGGTGGACTCCCCAGGAGGTCAGTGACGCTGACCCTCAGTGGCGGTCAGTGAACGCGGCGGCGGCCGTAGGCGCCGGCGGCGATGGCGACGCCGATCGCGGCGAAGACGACCTGGATGGCCAGTTCGATCCAGTCGATGCCGGCGGTGTCGTCGACGCCGAGGGCGCCGGCGACGAGGGTGCCGAGGATCGCGGCGACCACGCCGATGAGCAGGGTCAGCCAGATCGGGATGTTCTGCTTGCCCGGCACCACCAGGCGGCCGAGCGCGCCGATGACCAGACCGATGATGATCGCGGTGAAGAAGCCGGTAACTTCCACGAGAGCCGTCCCTCCAACAGGGGGTTTGTCGTCGGCTCCGATCATTGCCCTGCCCCGCAACCGCCGAAACCAGCCCCGCGAGCCATCACGGACGGCAGCAGGGACGGAAGGCAGAACAAGCCGATGCCCGGCGGCCTGGAGGGTATCCGGGCCACCGGGCATCGGGGCGGGTGCTACTTGCCGCCGGTGAGGGCGACCAGGGCGTTGGCGGTGCGGAAGTACGGGTTGCGGCCGAGGTCGCCGACGGTGGTGATGTTGAAGGCGTCCTTGAGTAGCTTGGCGTCGCCGTCGCTGACCCCGGCGAGGGCGGACACCGGGGCGTCGACGATCTCGGTGAGGGTCTTGTCCTGGTAGGCCTTGTCGACCAGCTTGGTGAGGTCGGCGGTGACGGGCATGCACACTCCTTCGAAATCCGACCAGACAATCCGGTCGGCTGCGGACAAACCTGTCGAATTAGATCATGGAGTGGGTGGTCGGCTCCACTGTGGATCGCAGGCGGTTCACTCCTCCTCGTCGCTGCCCTCGTCCTCGCCGAAGGAGTCGAAGACCTCGTCGGCGACCATGCCGCCGGCGAAGCCGAGCGCGGCGCCACCGACCACACCGGCGGCGACGGCACCCATGCCGGGGCCACCGTGCCGCTCGTGGTGGTGCTCGTCCTTGTAGTGCCCGCCGGGATGGCCGTACCCGGCGTGCCCGTAGCCGGGGGCGCCGTAGGCGGGCTCCCCGTAGCCGGGCGGCGGCGGATAGCCGGGGTTTCCGTGGCCTTGGGCGGGCGGGGCGTAACCGTGGCCGGCGAGCGTGCTCTGGTAGCTGTCGAGGGCCTGGCGGACCCAGCCGTCGACCTGCGCGGCCCAGTCGACGCGGTCGGCGTCGGCGTGTGCGGCGTGGTAGCGGCCGTAGGAGTCGTGGCCGCTGGTAAACAGGCCGCCGCGCTTGTCGAACTCGAGGACGACGTCGACGCGGTGCTCGTTGGCGACGAAGGTCAGCTCGACCTCGTTGACGGCGTGGGCGTACTGCGGGGCGGCGTAGTACTCGATCTCCTGGTAGAACGGCAGGCTCTGGTGCAACCCGGAGATGTGCCCGCGTTCCAGGTCGGCGCCCTTGAACTGGAAGCCGAGCCGGCCGAAGGCATCCAGGATGCGTTCCTGCACCGGCAGCGGGTGCACGTACACCGGGTCGAGGTCGCCCTTGTCGACCGCGCCGCGGATGGCCACCTCGGTGCGCAGGCCCATGGTCATGCCGTGCAGGTGCTGCCCGTACAGGTCGGTCACCGGGGTCTCCCACGGCACCGCCACCTGCAACGGCAGCGACAACTGCTGGCCCTCGCGCAGGTGCAGGCCGCCGGCGACCTGCACGCGGTGGAACTCGACGAGGGCGTCGTACCCCTCCTCCGCGCCGTCGACCTCGACCCGGGTGACCAGGCCGACGGTGATGTGGTCGATCTCCACGTCGTGGCTGCCGCCGGTCAGGTTCACCTGACCGGCCAGCATCAACCCCGGGCGGGTGCTCGGATTGGACAGGACGGTATCGACGCTGGGGCCGCCCACCCCGAACGCGCCCAGCATCTTCTTGAACACCACGAACCTCTCCCTCGACGACCACCGGACGCGCGACACCCGGATCCCGTGGAAATTCCACGAGGATCCTTGTGTCACAACGAGATCAACGCCGTCCATAATGGATGCCGTCGCGCCGGGAAACTACCAACGCCACCTGAGAAGTAGCTGAGTGCATCCGGAGCATTACTCTCGGGTAGTGTCGTGTGCGTGTCGGTGCGGCCCTTGTGGAGTGCGGCCCTCACCCCACAGCACGCGATCGCTAGTTGTCGGCCAGGCTTGTCAAGAGGTTGTCTCGTCCTCGCCGGCTTCGTGCCCGTCGGCACGCACCGGGATGGTGCGCAGGCGCACCCGGGTGATGGCCCGCCCGGTCACCTCCGCCACCTGAGCGGACAGACCCGGCAGCTCGATCACCTCACCGGAAGCCTTCGGAATGTGGCCGAGGTGGGCCAGGAGCAGACCCGCCACGGTCGTGTAGTCCCCGGCTTCGAGGATGTCCTCGTCAAGGTCGATGCCGACGTCGGTCAGGTCGTGCAGCGGGAAGCCACCCGGCATCAGCAGCGCCCCGTCGGCCTCCCGGACGACGGCCTGCACGTCCCGGTCGGTCTCGTCGTAGATCTCCCCGACGATCTCCTCGACCAGGTCCTCCATCGTGACGATCCCGTCGATGGAGCCCCGCTCGTCCACCACCAGGGCGAACTGCTGCCTCTGGGCGCGCAGCTCCCGGATCGCCTCGGTCACCTTCAACGTCTCCGGCAGGTACACCGGCGGGCTGGCGTGCTCGGCGACCGGGCCTTCCTGGTCGAGCAGGTCCCGCAGGTGCACCACACCGACGGTGTCGTCCAGGCCGCCGCGACCCACGACGGGGGCACGGGTCTGCCCCGACCTGCCCAACTCACGCAACGCCTGCGGCGCGGTCAACGCCTCGGACAGGGTGACCACCTCGCGGCGCGGAACGAGGATCTCCCGCAGGATCCGCTCGGCCACCTCGAACGCCCCCGAAATGATCATCCGGTGTTCCGGGGTGAGGTTGCGCTGCGCGGCGACCATGTCCCGCAACTCCTCGGTGGTGACCTCCTCCCGGCGGGCGCGGGGGTCACCGCCGGCCAGGCGCACCACCGCGTCGCTGGCCCTGCTCAGCAGCCACACCGCCGGACGGGAGAACGCCGACAACGCGTCCAGAGGCCGAGCGACCAGCAGCGCCCAACCCTCGGCGCGCTGCATCGCGATCCGCTTCGGCGCCAGCTCACCCAGCATCAGGGTGACGAAGGTCAGGATGATGGTGACGACGACGATGGACACCGGCTCCGCCGCGCCACCGAGGAAGCCCAAGGGGCCCACGAGCGGCTCGGCCAGGGACACCGCCGCCGCGGCCGACGCCAGGAAACCGGCCAGGGTGATACCGATCTGGATCGTGGCCAGGAACCGGTTCGGGTCCCGCGCCAGCTTCGCCAGCACCCGCCCGGCCCGGGAGGTGCGCTCCAGTCGCTGCAGCTGGCTCTCCCGTAGCGACACCAACGCCATCTCGCTGCCCGCGAACACCGCGTTCACCAACACCAACACGAACACCAGCGTGACCTGCACGCCATAGCCGCCCACGGCCTGTTCGACGCCTCCTCGCCCGGACCCTCCGGAGCATCAACCGTAGCGGTGGCCGGCACACGGAAGCTGATACACCCACAATCCGGCACAACGGGCCGCTGGTGCCTGCTCGCCTTCGGGTGGAGCGGGACCACTCACCGCGTGGTGTTCCCCGGTGCGGCGTGGCGGTGGGCGCACAGCAACGGTTCAGGATGCCTGCCTAACCTGGTCGGCATGTCCCGCGACGGTGAGCCTCCCAGTACCGACCAGCCCGAGGTCCGAGAGGCGGCGTGCCGGTGACCGAGTGGCTGTTGCTGGCCGTCGCGGTCCTGCTGATCGCGGCGAACGCGCTGTTCGTGGCTGCGGAGTTCGCCTTCGTCACGGTCGACCGGGCGACGGTCGAGCGTCGGGCGCAGGACGGCGACCGCCGCGCCGCCGGACTGCTGGCGGGGTTGCGGACCCTGTCCACCCAGTCGTCCGGTGCGCAGTTGGGCATCACGGTGACCAGTCTGGTCGTCGGGTTCCTGGCCGAGCCGTCCCTGGCTACGCTGCTGCGTGGCCCGCTCGGGCTCACGGGTCTGTCCGACTCCGCGGTGACCGCGGTCTCGTTGACGCTGGCGTTGGCCCTGGCGACGGGTTTCCAGATGGTCTTCGGTGAACTCGTACCGAAGAACTGGGCGATCTCCGAACCGCTGCGCGTCGGCCGCGCCGTCGCCGGGGCGCAGCGGGGCTTCACCACCGCCGCCGGCCCGCTGATCCGTTTCCTCAACGGCATCGCCAACCGGATCCTGCGCCTGATGGGCATCGAACCGACCGAGGAACTGGCCTCGGCGCGGACCCCGCAGGAGCTGGCCTCGCTGGTCAGCCGGTCCGGCCGGGAGGGCACCCTCGACGCGCGGACCGCGGAACTCGTCGCGCGTTCGATCGACTTCGGTGAGCGTACGGCGGCCGATGTGATGACCCCGCGTACCCGGGTGCGGTTCGTCTCCGCCGACGCGCCCGCGGCGGAGGTCCTGGCCCTCGCCGCCGGCACCGGGCACGCCCGGTTCCCGGTCACCGGCACCGGCGTGGACGACGTCGTCGGCGCGGTGCACTTCAAGCACGCCCTGGCCGTGCCCGCCGCGCAACGGCCCACGCAGTCGGTACGGACGATCACGTCCGGTCTGCCGGAGGTGCCGGAGACCATGCCACTGGACCCGCTGCTGGCCGTCCTGCGCGAGCAGGGACTGCAGATGGCGGTCGTCGTCGACGAGTACGGCGGCACCGCCGGCATCGTCACGCTCGAGGACCTGGTCGAGGAGATCGTCGGTGAGATCGCCGACGAGCAGGACGCCCCGCACCGCCGCCACCACCGCGCCGCCGACGGGACGTGGATCCTGTCCGGCCTGCTTCGCCCCGACGAAGCGTCCCGGCTGATCGGTCTCGACCTGCCGGAGGCGCGGGACACCGACACCCTCGGCGGGCTCGTGACCGAGCACCTCGGCCGCTTCCCGCAGGTCGGCGACACCATCACCCTGCCGGTCGCCGACCGGAACCAGTCCGACCCGGACGGTCTGCCGACCCCGACCCACGCCGAACTCGCCGTCACCCGGCTCGACGGCCGCCGCGTCGACCGGCTCACCCTGTGCCGCACCGACACCCACCTGAGCGAGGCAGCCCGGTCATGAGCGACCTCACCGCGATCCTGTTGGCCGTGGCGCTGCTGGCCGGCAACGCCTTCTTCGTCGGGGCGGAGTTCGCCCTGATCTCCGCCCGCCGTACCCAGATCGAACCACGTGTAGCGGCCGGCTCGACCATCGCCCGGATCACCCTGCGCGCGATGGAGAACGTCTCCCTGATGATGGCCGGCGCGCAACTCGGCATCACCGTCTGCTCCCTGGGCCTCGGCGCGATCGGCGAGCCCGCCGTGGCGCACCTGCTGGAGAAGCCCTTCGCCGCCGCCGGCGTCCCTGAGGCGCTGCTGCATCCCATCGCGTTCACCATCGCCCTGGCGATCGTGGTGTTCCTGCACATGGTGCTCGGCGAGATGGTGCCCAAGAACATCGCCCTCGCCGGCCCCGAACGCTCCGCCCTGGTCCTCGGGCCGGTGCTCTACGGCATCGTCACCGTCCTGCGTCCGCTGATCTGGCTGCTCAACCAGATCGCCAACGCCGTCCTGCGCCTGCTGCGCGTCACGCCGAAGGACGAGGTGACCTCCGCCTTCACCAACGAGGAGATCGCCGGCTTCATCGCTCAGTCCCGGAAGGAAGGGTTGATCGACCAGCAGGAACACGACCTGCTCACTGGCGCGCTGGCCTTCAACGACCAGACCGCCGCCACCGTCGCGCTCCCGCTGGCCTCGCTCATCACCCTGCCCCGGGACACCACCGTGGCCGAGCTGGAACGGCAGTGCGCGGCAACCGGATACTCCCGTTTCCCGCTCACCGACCCGCAGGGCGGACTCGCCGGCTACGTCCACGTCAAGGACATCCTCGAACTGCCGGCCGAGCAACACGACGAGCCGCTCGACCCGGGGCTGATCCGACCGCTCGCGACCCTCGACGCCACCGGGTCGCTGCGCGACGCGCTCACCGCCATGCAACAGCGGGGCGCCCACCTGGCCACCGTTTTCGACGCGACCGGCCAGCTCCTCGGCCTGGCCGCGCTCGAGGACATCGTGGAGAAGCTCGTCGGCGAGGTCCGCGACGCCACCCAACACACCGCGGAACGCGCCATGGTTCCCTCCTGACCCCACCCATGAGCGACTCGTTGCTGCCCCCGGGGACAGGGTTGACTGAGCCATTAAGGCGAAGGCGGTCCTTGTCGCGGTAGGCATCGTCGACCGGGCTGATGAAGATCCCGACCAGGCGCGGTTACCAACCGCGATGGTGCTCCGTTGGTGCTCGGATGTCCGGCGCTCAACCAGCACGATCGGATCAGGACCAGCAAAACGCGTCACGCACGCTCGATCACTTCGCGTGCGGATCCAGCGCCCCATTCGCTCTATCGCCCTGACCAGCAGATACTCAGCCGCTCGTTCCGACACGCATCAGCACTCAGCGACACGCGCGAAGCTGTAGTTACGCAGCGTAGAGAGCATCTGACGGGTTCGGACTACGGATCAGAAGGTTAGGGGTTCGAGTCCCTTCGGGCGCGCAAGATCATAAGGGGTCCGAGCTGCGGGAACGCGGCTCGGACCTTTTTGTTGTCCACCTGCTCTGGACGGTGGGTGTCACCCGGTGTCATCACGTTCCGTGACCGTGCGTCCTGTGATGACTGCTTGACCTGCGGCCTTTTCGCTTCGCGGATGCCTTGGAGTTCGGAGTATGTGCCGCTGGTCGGGGCTGGGGTGTGCCCGGACCCGGGAACCGGATTCCTCAGGATCGGCGTACGGCTCGGACGACGTCCAGCGACCCGAACTCGCCGGACAGGCCAGCCTCGGCCAGGTCGGCGAGCAGGGCCTCGGCCGAAATGACGTGCCAACCGTAGTCGGCGTGGTCCTCCCTGAGGACTGTGTCGTCGGCGTCGAGCATGCGGTATTGCATCTTCCAGGTGACGGTGTCGGGGCCGGACGGTTCGGCGGACCCGCCACCCTCGTAGGTGTGGCGGCCGACCGAGACGGTGCCGAAGACCGCGAACGGCACCGGTGTCGGCTCCGCCGGTGGTTGCAGGTTGAGCACCAGTGGCGCGCCAGGGGCTAGGCGCTCGGCCACCCGGCGCAGGAATGTCCGCCGCCCGTCAGGATCGAGATGGCCGATCATGTTCATCGCCAGGACGGCGCCAAGACGAGCCGGCAGATCGGCACCGAGGGCGTCGGCGGCGACGACGGTGACCCGCCGCCGCAGGTCGGGCCGGGCGGCCATCCGGGACAACAGCACCGCCCGCAGCACCGGTGACGGTTCCACCGCGAACACGTCTGCGTCCGGCACGGCCGTGGCGAGCACCTCGGTGCCGAGGCCGGTGCCCGCGCCCACGTCCAGCAGGGTCCCGTCACCGACCGCGCCGCGCAGCGCCTCCGTTACCGGTGTGCGCAGGGCGTGCCAGGCCGGCTCGCTGAGCACGTGCAGGTATTCACCGGAGATCGCGTACTCGTCGCCCATCCCACCACCATAGTGGAAACTATTTTCGTTATGCCTTACGCGGGCCAGCCCGCCCTCGGCGGCGCACATCGGTCGACGACCAGCTTCGGAACGGGGCTCAGGGCTCGTCGTGGTGGCCGGCGTGTGTCGCGCGCCGGTGGCCGTGGTGGATGTAGTCGAGGTGTGCGCCGTGCAGCACGGCGCACACGGATGAGTGCGCATCTGTGCAGTGAACGCGAACGCCGGTGGACCGAGGAAGAAAACGAAAACCAGTTCCGATAGTGTGGTCTCCGTCCTTTCGACGGAGGGAGATCTCGTGGCCGTACCGAAGCGGAAGATGTCGCGGTCGAACACGCGGCACCGGCGGGCGCAGTGGAAGGCGGCCGTGCCGCAGCTGACGCCGTGTCCGTGTCCGCGTAAGGAGATGGTGGTGCCGCACCGGGCGTGTGCGCACTGCGGCCTGTACAAGGGGCGTCAGGTGGTGGATCAGCCGTGACGGGCCGGCTGCCGGTGACGGTGCTGTCGGGGTTCCTCGGCGCCGGGAAGACCAGCCTGCTCAACCACGTCCTCGCGAACCGGGACGGGCTGCGGGTGGCGGTGATCGTCAACGACATGAGCGAGGTCAACGTCGACGCGGCGCTGGTTCGCGACGGCGGTGCGCTGTCGCGGACGGAGGAGCGGCTGGTCGAGCTGACCAACGGCTGCGTCTGCTGCACGCTGCGCGACGACCTGCTCGACGAGGTGGCCCGGCTGGCCCGGCAGGACCGCTTCGACTACCTGCTCATCGAGTCCAGCGGCATCTCCGAGCCCATGCCGGTCGCGGCGACGTTCGCCTTCGGCCTCGAGGACGGCCAGATCCTCGACGACCTGGCCCGCCTGGACACCACCGTCACCGTGGTCGACGCGGCCGGCCTGCTGGCCATGATCGAGGCCGGGGAGACCCTCGAGGCGCGAGGACTGGCGGCGTACGAGGACGACGACCGGGGCATCGCCGACCTGCTGGTGGACCAGATCGAGTTCGCCGACGTGCTGGTGGTCAACAAGACCGACCTGATCGGCGCGGACGACCTTGCGACGGTGGAGGCGCTGCTGGCCCGGCTGAACCCGGCCGCCCGTCAGGTCCGTGCCCTCCACGGTCGGGTTGCGCCGGCGGAGATCCTGCACACCGGTCGGTTCGATCTGGAACGGGCGGAGACCGCGCCCGGCTGGGTGGCCGAGCTCAACGGCGGGCACGTGCCGGAGACCGAGGAGTACGGCATCTCCAGCGTCGTGTTCCGCGACCACCGGCCGTTGCATCCGCAGCGGCTGTGGGATCTGCTCACCGCCGGCCTGGACGCGTTCGGGGTCGTACGCTCGAAGGGTTTCCTGTGGCTGGCCAGCCGCCCTGACGTGCAGGCCCTGTGGTCTCAGGCCGGCCCGTCCGGGCGCTGCGACCCGGTCGGCGTCCCGGTGGTGGTGTCCGGGGAATGGCCGGAGGATCCCGACGAGCGAGCCGAGCTGGAGTCCCGGTGGCATCCGGTCTTCGGTGACCGACAGCAGGAGATCGTCCTCATCGGCGTGCACCTCGACGGCGACAGCCTGCGTGCGGCCCTGACGGATTGTCTGCTCACCGACGGCGAGATCGCCGCCGGGGAGGACGCCTGGCGGGCGCTGCCGGACCCGTTCCCCGCGTGGGACCTGGGTGACCTGCACGATCACGACCACGCCGACCCGTCGCGGTATGACGATGGCGAACACCCCGGCACCGGAGGACGTGGCCCGGTGGCGGCGCGATTGGGAGACCATGATGCGCCACTACCAGCCCGGCCGCGACGACCTCCTCGCCGCCGGTCTCACCGCCGCCGAACAGGCGCACGGGCGCGCCCCCGAAAGGGTGCTCGATGTCGGCGGCGGGCCGGGCACCACCGCCGAGGCGGTCCTGCGACGCTGGCCCGACGCACACGTCACCGTGCTCGACATCGATCCGGCCCTGCTGGCCCTGACCAACGCCGCCCTGCCGCGGGTGCGTACCGTCCTGGCCGACATCGGCTCACCCGGCTGGCTCCCGGCGGCGGGCGGTCCGTACGACCTGGTGCTGGCCCTGATGACCCTGCACTATCTGCCCGAGGACCGGGTTCGCGACTGGTACGTCGAGGCCGGACACCTGCTCGCCCCGCAGGGACTGCTCCTGGTCAGCGACGCCATGCACGACGCGCCCGTTTCCTCAAAGTCACAAAGCGGTGGTATGGATCCGTGGACGCTGTGGTGGGCCGCCCTGTCCGCGCAGCCGTCGATGGCACCGCTGCTGACCGAGCGAGCGGTGACGCTCAGCGGCTTGAAATCGGCGGAATTCGTCGCGTCGACCGACTGGCACGGCGAGGCGGCCCGGCGTGCCAAATTTGGCGAGACGGCGGTGCTCCACCTGCATGCCGGCCATGCCCTGATGGCGTTCCGCCGATGAGCCCGCCGTCACCACCTGGTGCCCGCGTGGGCGTCGCCTACTGCGACGGCCACCGCTGCCGGGCGCTACGCCACCGCACCGTCCCGAAAGCACCCGACAAGCCAGCGGACCTCGTCGAGATTCTCGGGCAGGCGGTCCGCGCCAGCCATGGCGGTGTCCTGGTCCGGACGCAGTGCCTCGGCGTCTGTCACCGCGCTCCGGTCCTGCTCCTGCTAGCCGGTTCCGACCCGATCAGCCGGCGCGGAATGCTGATCGGTCCCGTCGAGGAACGCCAGCACGTCGACGCGGTGGTCGACCTCATCCGGAAGGCGGACGTCCGGAGACCCGACCAAGCGTGATCATTGTGATCGATGGCCGGTGGAGTCTGGGCCAGGGATGCTGCCCGTCGCACTGGCGACGGCGCATGCCGACAGGCGGGAAGCCGAGTGTGAAACGAGGACAGCAGCAGTGACGATGAGCAGCGGCGGGCGGTCGAACGGGACCGTCGAGGTGTTCGAACAGGCCGCGACGAGTTACGACCGGACCGGGGTGTCCTTCTTCGGGCCCTTCGGCGCCGAACTGGTTCGTCGTGCCGGCATCCGGCCGGGAGAGCGGGTCCTGGATGTCGGCTGCGGCCGGGGAGCGGTCCTGTTCCCGGCGGCGCAGGCGACTGGGCCGACCGGTCAGGTCACCGGCATCGACCTGGCGCCGGCCATGGTGGCACTCACCGCCGAGGAGGTCACCCGCGCCGGGCTGACCCACGTCGACGTGCGGGTGGGCGATGCCCAGCAGCCGGACTTTCCGGAAGGCAGCTTCGACGCGGTCCTGGCCGGGCTGGTCGTCTTCCTGCTGCCCGACCCGGGGCACGCCCTTCGGGCGTACGCGCGGCTGCTTCAACCGGCGGGCCGACTGGCGGTCAGCACCTTCGCCGCCCAGGACCCGGCGTTCGTCGCCGCACTGGACGCCCTCGCCGGGCATCTGCCGGCCGACCGGCCTCGACCGGCGCCGGCGGCCGACCCGTTCGCCGACGACGTGGCGATCACCGCGACGATGGCAGCGGCCGGCCTCACCGTCACCGCGATCAGCGAGCACCGGGTGGACAGCCGCTTTCGCGACGTGGACCACTGGATGGAGTGGATGTGGTCGCACGGCGGACGGGCTCTGCTACGGCACATTCCCGCCGACCGACTGGACGCCGCGACCACCGACGCCGCTCGCGCGCTCGAACCCGCCCGCCGACCCGGCGGCGGCCTGACCTTGACCACCGCCGTCCGGGTCACCGTCGCGACGCCGCACCCCGCCGCCGAGCCGCAGGAGACGTCCGAACGTCACCCGTGACACCCGCCAGCGTGGCGAGGTGCTGGTACGGCTGCGGGAGGTCGAGGGCTTCCATTCGGCGCAACACCTGTACCAGCGATACGCCCTACCTCGACCCGACCCGGGTCGCCGCCTCACGGGCCGGTGCAGGTCGCGCAGACGCCCCGGAGGTCAAGCCGGTCGGGATGCGGGGTGAAACCAGTGTGCTGGTGCAGCTCGCTGAGCCAGTTCGTCACGATCTCGGGTGGGCACTCGGTCACCGTCTCGCAGCGGGTGCAGATGAGGTGCTGGTGTGGTGTGGTGCCGCAGTGACGGTAGGCGCGTTGGCCGTCGATATCGAAGGTGTGCAGCAGGCCGGCGTCGGTGAGGCTGTGCAGTGCCCGGTAGACGGTGGTCAGGCCGATGTGCCGGCCAGAGCGGTTGAGCTCCACATGCACCTGCTGTGCGGTGAGCGGGCGGGCACGTCCGACCAGCAGTGCCAGGACGGCGCGGCGCTGCGCAGTGGACGACAGGCCCGCGCCTCGCAACTGCGCGTCCGGAACCAGCGGCGCGGTCATGGCGGGTCAGGGGCGTACGCCGACGTTGACGGCGGTGAGCAGGCCGGTGGGCCGCAAGCGATGTCGACCGCGAGCCGGTCACCGGGGGCGACCAGCTCGCAGGCGATCGTCAGGTACCAGGCCCGGTCCCGCCGCGCGACGTCAGCCAGTTGTGGCGCCAGCTTGGCCCAGTCGACCTGGCTGTCGGTGTTCATCTGCCCTGTGGTCCGCGGCGGGCGTACTTGTTGCGGAACTTCTCGACCCGGCCGGCGGTGTCGAGCAGGCGTTGCTTGCCGGTCCAGAAGGGGTGGCTGGCCGAGGAGATCTGGACGTCGATGACGGGGTAGGTGTTGCCGTCGGTCCATTCGATTGTCTGGTCGCTGGTGGTGGTGGAGCGGGTGAGGAAGGCGAAGTCGGCGTCCTTGTCGCGGTAGACGACGGGCCGGTACTCGGGGTGGATTCCGGGCTTCATGCGGGTCGTGCTCCTTCGGTGTCGGTGTCGGTCAGTTCCTCCGCCACGAGGGGGAAGCAGCCGGTGAACGGGTCGGGGTAGGTGCGCCAGATCTCCTCGCCGTCGGCGAGTTCGGCATCGGTGAGCAGGCAGCCGGCGAGGATGCGGTGCAGGTCGACGGGGTCGGCGTCGAGGCCGATGAAGACCAGGTGCTGGTGGCGGTCGCCGTAGTAGGGGTCCCAGTCGAGGGCGGCGGCGAGGCGACGCTGGTCCTCGACGTGCTCCCAACGGTCTTCGGGCAGGCTGACCAGCCAGTGTCCGAGGGAGCCCATGGCCAGGCCACCGCCGGCGAACTCCCAGGCGATGACGGTGTCGGGTTGGCTGGCCAGCCAGAGGTGACCCCGGGAGCGGATCATCTCGGCGTTGACGTCTTCCAGAACGTCGTGCAGGCGTTGCGGGTGGAACGGGCGCCGGGCGCGGAAGACGGCGGAGACGACTCCGCAGTCGGGCTCGGGCTCGTGCGTGCCGAGGGTGTAGCCCTGTAGACCGCGGGCGAGGACCCCGGGGGTCTCCGGTCGGTGTCGGTGGGTGTGGCGTAGTTGGCGGGTCAGCGCGCCAGCGTCGACGAGGTCGTCGTCGACGCGGAGGTGGGTCGCCCAGGGCGCCATCCGCTGTAGTAGGACCGCCAGTCGGCTGGTGTCGAACTCCCCGTCGCGGGATCGACCCCAGAGGACCAGGGTGTCGGCGTACTCGATCTGCCGGACGATGACGTCGGCGAGCGCGCGGTGGTCGTCGTCGGCGGCCTGGATGCCGAGCGTGGTGAGGTCGTCGGTGCTGGCCAGGCCGTCGAGCAGGTGCTCGGCGTCGAGGACGGTGACGTAGGAGTCGACCCGGAGCAGATCAGTGATCGGCGCCCCGTCGACGAGGCAGTGCGCGCAGGCGGCGGCGACGGCCTCGGGTTCGACCACCTCGGGCAGCATCAGCACCAGGTCCTGGTTGGGGTGGCTGCGGGCGAGCCGGACGAGGGTTGGTAGCACGTCCTCGCGCAGCGTGCAGGAGACACAGCCGTGTCGCAGTGCGACCTGCTCGTCTTCGACGATGCCGGTGCCGCTGCGGACCACTCGCCGGACGACGCCGTCGCGGATGCCGGTGAGGTCGTGCCGCACCAGCAGCAGCGAGGTGTCGGCGGCGAGCAGTGCACGGGCGACGGCGAAGGTCGCCGCCGGCCAGAACCCCGACAACACGGTCAGTGACGGGCGGGTGTCGGCGTCCGCTGTCCTGGCACGGGTCGGGGCCTGTGGTGACGACGACATGGGATTCCTCTCGACTTAACTGAAAACGATTGTCATTCTAAGCATATGCGAGCCGTCGAAGCGAACAGGGATGTGCCGGTGGGTGCGGCAGAGGCGGAGCGGGGCGATGACGTCCTCACCGTCACGATCCGCCTGAAGCTCGGACCGGGCGGCTGTGAAGAGGACATCGATCGACTCGCTGCTCTGCTGGCCTTCCTGGGCGGCGACCCGAGGCCGGTGCCACCCTCGGCGCGCGGGCCAGGTCTTCACCTGCGCATCGATCCTCGAGCGCGAGCGGTCTACCGCGACCGCACCGAGATCGTGTTGACCCGTCGGGAGTACGACCTGCTGCTCTGCCTGGCCCAAAATCCACGCCAGGTGTTCACCCGGCGGCAACTGCTCGACCAGGTGTGGGGGCAGCCCTATACGAGTCCCCGCAGCGTGGACGTCCACATCCGGCGGCTGCGCGCCAAGATCGGCACCGACGTGCCGGTGGTGACGACGCTGCGCGGTGTCGGCTACCGCCTGGGCGCCGACTGTGCCGTCGAAATCGTCGAGGACCCGGTGTGGGTGTGGCCGAACGGCTGATGTAAGACTGAAAACCGTTTTCGTTATCATCACCGTGTTGTGTGAGGAGTCATCACTGTGTCCAGACGTTGCGACGTCACCGGCGCGAAGCCGAGTTTCGGCAACGCCGTGTCCCACTCCCATCGGCGCACCCGCCGTCGCTGGAATCCGAACCTGCAGAACCACCGTTACTGGCTGCCGTCGGAGCGGCGGTGGGTCAGCCTCACCCTGACGGCGAAGGCGTTGAAGACCGTGGATCGCAAGGGCATCGAGAAGGTCGTCGCCGAGCTGCGTAGCCGGGGAGTGAAGCTCTGATGGCCCGCCAGACCGACGTTCGTCCGATCGTGCGGCTGCGCAGCACCGCCGGCACCGGCTACACGTACGTGACCCGCAAGAACCGCCGCAACGACCCGGACCGTCTGGTCCTGCGTAAGTACGACCCGATCGTGCGCCGGCACGTCGAGTTCCGCGAGGCACGCTGATGGCCAAGAAGAGCCTGGTCAACCGGCAGGCCCGCCGTGAGGAACTGGTCGCCCGGCACACCGAGGCCCGGGCCGGACTGAAGCGGCTGATCGCCCACCCGGACACCGACCCGGACGTACGCGCCGACGCGGTCCGCCGACTCAGCCGGCTGCCGCGCGACTCCAGCCCGGTGCGACTACGCGTACGCGACCAGATCGATGGTCGCCCACGTGGGGTGTTGACCCGGTTCGGACTGTCCCGGGTTCGGTTCCGGGAGTTGGCCCTGCGCGGCGAGCTGCCCGGGGTCCGTAAGGCGTCCTGGTGACGGTTGCCGGCACCGGTGGGGCGCGGGCCACCCGTTCCGTGTCGCCCGCCGCCCGCCCGACGAAGGCGTTGCCCACCGGCAGGCCCTCCGGGCGCAGGTACCACCGCGCGCAGACGCGCGCGGCGTGGAAAGGGGAGGTATGAGTGCAACACTGAGGGCTCGCGGTTTCGCGGCCCTTGTCGCGGGGGCGGTGGTGGTCGCCGGCACGGTGCTGGCGCCGACAGCCGCGTCCGCGGCGGAGAAGGTGGTGCTCTCCAAGGGGCACACCGACGCGGTGGACGTGCACTACAGCGACGGGGAGCTGTCGTTGAAGGTGCATGACGACACGGTCAGCCCGGCCGTGACCCGGGACCCGGCGGATGTGACGTTCCAGGTTCTGCCGGAGGCCGCGATGGCGGTTCCGGACGACTCCCGGTTCGCGTTCCTCGGGCCGGCGGGCAGCCAGATCTGGCTGCTGCCGATGACGCAGGATCCGGATCTGCTCTGGCCGGGTTGGAACACCACGACGCTGAAGACCGGGGTGTTCGAGGGGAACAAGGTGCGGCTGAGCCTGGTCGGCGTGCAGGGGCCGGGCAGCGTCACGCTGTTCACGCAGGACTCGTTCGGCGGTCCGATCATCAAGTTCCGCAGCGACGACGGGCTTCCGGACGCCATCGACGTGCCGGTGCACACGCACGCGCACTCGAACTGGGCGTTCAGCGCGTTGGGCGACTACACGCTGAAGTTCCAGGCCGACGCGACGTTGGCCGACGGCACCACGCTCAGCACCGGGCCGGTCGACTACTCGTTCGTGGTGGGCGAGCTGTCCGGCGGCGGACCGGAGGTCAGCCTGTCGGTCAGCGGGATGGCCGACGAGTACCAGCCCAACGACACCGTGACGCTGAACGCGGTGCAGACGCCGCAGACGGAGCTGGACCACTACCACTGGTTCAGCAGGTGCCCGGGCGCGGCGGACTGGACGATCGTTCCGGGTGAGGGTGGCGCGAGCTACTCGTTCACCGCGACCCGGGAGTTGAACGCCTGCGAGTACGTGGCGAAGCTCTACGACGACGACCACGCGGTCGTGGCGACCAGTGAGCCGGTGACCCTGTGGGTGGCGTTCCCGCCGCAGGATCCGGGCACGTCGCAGACGATCACCGCGTCGATCGACGAGACGCAGGGCGCGCTGGTGATCAGCGTCAACCCGGACGACCGGGCCGTGGTGCTGCCGCCGGCGCAGCTCAACGCCGCCGGTGACCGGTGGGAGAGCACGGGTGAGCTGCGGCCGGTCACGGTGACCGACACCCGGGCGGGCCAGCCCGGTTGGAGTGCGTCCGGGCAGATCCCGGCGGACTTCGTCGGGCCGGACGGAGCGACGTTCAGCGCGGGTTACCTCGGTTGGACGCCGCGGGTCCTGGCTCAGGCCGACGGGCAGGGCGTGGTTCCCGGAGCGGAGGTTTCTCCGTACGTCGTCGGGGTTGGCGGCGGTCTCGGCAACAGCGCGGTGCTGGGTTCGGCGCCGGACGGTGCCGGGCGGGGCAGCGCGCAGCTTGGCGCGGGCCTGCGGCTGAGCCTGCCCACCGAGACGGCCGCGGGAACCTACACCGCGACCCTCACCCTCACCGCGATCTGATCGCAGCAACCCGTCCGGTGGTCGGGCGTCGAGCCTGACCACCGGACGACCGCGGGGTGGGCGTGTCGTTGCCGCGACCCGCCTGCCCCGCACCTCCCCTCGTACCCCAGGAACGGAATCGTCCCCGCAATGCGCCTGCTCGCCACCATCGCCGCCGGGATCGCTCTGCTCGGCGTGGTCCCCGCGCCACCTGCCGCTGCGCTGGCCGCACCCGCACCAGCCACCCCGCCGGCGCAGCAAGGACGTCGCCGGCACCGCCGTCGGCCGCGGCGACGTGGGGCGTGGCGCCGTCGAGCGCGCGCGGGCCGAACGGCCGGCCGGCGTTCAGTTACAAGCTCGATCCGGGTGCCACCCTGACCGACTACGTCGGCGTCACGAACCACTCGAACCGTCCGCTCACCCTGAGCCTCTACGCCAGCGACGCGGTCACCACCACGCAGGGCGGGTTCGATCTGCTGGCCGCTGATCGGAAGCCCACCGACGTGGGCTCGTGGGTACGCCTGCCGAACAAGACGGTGACCATCCCGTCGACGTCCCGGCTGGACATACCGTTCACGCTCACCGTTCCGGACAACGCCACGCCCGGGGATCACGCCGGAGGGATCGTCGCCTCGCTGGCCGGCACCGCCGTCGACGCGCGGGGTAACCAGGTCGCCGTCGACCACCGGGTCGGCGCGCGCATCTACCTGCGGGTCACCGGTGAGCTACAGCCGACGCTCACCGTCGAAGACCTGCGAGTGCGGCACACCGGCTCGGTCAACCCGCTGGCCGGGGGTACGGTCACCGCCACGTTCACCGTCCGCAACACCGGCAACGTCCGGCTCTCCGGGCAGCCGGTGCTCGGCGTGGCCGGACCGTTCGGCCTGGCCAGGCGGTCCGTGGATGGTGTGGCCCTACCGGAGATCCTGCCCGGTGGCGAGCTGACCACCACCGTACGCATGCCGGGTGTTGCGCCGCTGTTCCGGCTGACGGCGGACGCGACGGTCACGCCGGCCGCCGTGGGGGATCAGGTCCTCGACCCGCCGCCGCGGGCCGACCCGGCGCAGGCCGTCGTATGGGCGGTGCCCTGGCCGCAGTTGGTCCTGCTGGCCATGCTGGCACTCGCCGGCTGGGCACTGGTCACGGCCCGGCGCCGCCGGGCGGCGCAGCTCGCGCGGGCGGTGGCCGCCGCTCGGGAGGAGGGCCGTGCGCAGGCCAGCCGGGCACCGGATGGCCAGGACATCCCAGTAGCCGCCGGCCGGCAGCCCTCGGCGGCCACCGGCGGAGCAGCACCCGACGACCCGCCGATGCCGGACGCCGACCGTTCCGGCACGGGCTCCGACAACCGGCCTCTGGCCACTGGAAACACGGGGAAGGACGAGAAGTGACTCGGCTACGCCTGGGGGAGCGCAAAATGAGGACGAGAAGCATGCGCGTCGGCGCCGCGAGCCTTGCCGCCGTCGTGCTGGCACTGGCCTCCGCAGCGACGCCAGTCGCCGCGGAACCGGTCGCCGTCGTCTCGACCGGCGTCGACCTGGTCTCCGTCGCGCTCGACGGGGACACGATGTCGCTGCGCTTCCGGGACGAGCAGGCGGTCGGGCGCGACCCGGCCGAGGTGGTGCTCGGCCCGGACGGCGGCCTGGCCGGCCGCGTCCCGGCCGGACCGGCCTTCGCCTTCCTCGGGAAGCCGGGCCACGCCGTGTGGGCACTGTTCGCCGGGGACACCGGGTTCCCGGCCCTGGACACCACCGGGGTACGCCCTGGCGTCGTCGTCGACGACCGGGTGACCCTGACGCTGGGCTCGGTCGAGGGGCCGGGGACGTTCACCGCGTACACCCTGGCCGGCCTCGGCGCGGCGACCCCGCTGTTCGGCAACGGTGCCGACCTGCCGCGGTCGACGCAACTGCCGGCGGGCAGCCGTACCGATGGCGTGGTGTGGGCCTTCGACGCGGCGGGCGAGTACCGGTTCACGCTGACCGGCTCGGCCGCCCTGCGCTCGGGTGCGACGGTGCGCGCCGAGGCGACCTACCGGGTCCACGTACCGGCGATCGAGCCGGCCGAGCCGGCGGTGCCCGCACCGATGAAGCAGGCGGCGCAACCGCGCGCCGAGGCAGCCGAGGCGTTCGCCGCGCCGAAACCCGCCGCCGTACCGAAGCCGGCTGCCGCGCCGAAGCCCGCCGCCGCGCCGCAGGCGGCGGCCGTGCCGCAGGCGGCAAAAGCCGCTGCCGGTGCTCGTCAGGTGATCGCCGACGGGCACGTCGACATGGGCCCGAACCTGTCCGGGGACAGCTGGACGATCCGGATCAAGGACGACCGGACCAGCCCACCGGTCTGGCGCGAGACCGCCGACGTGGTCCTGCACGCCAAGGACAAGGCGAAGATCACGGTGCCCGCCGGGGCGGACTTCCTCGGTAAGACGGGCGACACCGTGTGGGTGCTGCCGCAGACCCAGCAGGCGGGTCTCGTCTGGCCGGGCTGGAACACCCAGCACGCGTCCGTCGTGTCGGGAATCAAGGGCAACGTCACCTGGACGCTCAAGGGAGTCAACGGGCCCGGCCGGTTCGCGCTGTTCCTGACCGGCTCGTTCGGCAAGGCCGACGTGCTGTTCGACTCGACCAAGCCGTTCCCGCAGAAGCTGGACATCCCGCTGAACACCCATACGCACGGCAACTGGGCGTTCGGCAAGCCCGGTCTGTACCGTCTCGCGGTGCAGATGAGCGGCACCACCACCGCGGGCAAGGCGGCCACCGACACGAAGACGCTCACCATCGCCGTCGGCGACAGCACCGATCCGAACGCCGGCTTCGGGCCCGGCTCCGGCTCCAACGGTGGTGGCAACGGCGACGACGGTTCGGATCAGGGTGGTGGTGGCCCGCTGCCGCGTACCGGCGCGGGCTGGGTGCTGACGGCCGGGGCGCTCGGCGTCGTCCTCGTCGCGGTGGGAGCCCTGCTGTTGCTGCTGGTCCGTCGCCGCTCCGCCACCCAGACCGGGTGACGGCGGTGGCGAGGACTGGCAGCCGCCGGGCCGGCGCGCGCCGGCTGGTCGTGCTGCCGCTGGTGGTCGCGTTGCTCGCCGGCGGCTGCCGGTCGGAGGTGGCGTTGAGCTCGCACGACCAGCGGGTCCAGGTTCTGACGACCACCGGGATCCTGCGGGATCTGGCCCGCAACGTGGGCGGGGACCGGGTGCGGGTCACCTCGATGGTGCCGGACGGTGCTGATCCGCACAGCTACGAGCCGTCGCTGCGGGACATCCGCGACGTCGTCTACGCCGACGTGGCGTTCAGCAACTACCTGCTCCTTGAGGAGCAGGCCGTCATCAAGGCGCTCGACGCCAACCTGCGTGACGGCGTACCGAACGTCTCGCTGGCCGAAGGGGCGGTGAAGTACGCGGCGGACATCATTCCGCTGGTCGAGGACGTGTCGCTGGACACCATCTGGCTGGGCATGCGGGTGCGCGGCACCGGCGCGGCGCTGGGGGCGAACCGGTCCTCGGAGGTGCTGCTCAGCGCGACCCGCGCGGACGGACCCGGTCGGATGTTCGCGTACCTGACCGAGTCGTTCGGCAACCCGTCGTTCTACGTCGACTCCGGCGACGGCTTCGACCCCGCCAACGGCTACCGGGACGACACCGCGACGCTTCCACCGGACGCGCACACCCACATGAGCTGGGCGTTCACCGAGCCGGGTGTCTACCGGCTCACGATGCAGGCACGGCTGGCCGTCGACCCGCAGTCGGCACCCGTGCCCATGGGCGAGCAGGTGTTCACCTTCGCCGTCGGGGTGGACCCGCACTCGGTGCCGGGCATGCCGGAGGTACTGAGCGGTGGGCACGCCGACGTCACCGTCGACCTCGACCAGCGGCGGCTCTACCTGCTCGCCGACCCGGAGGGCGGCGGCGAGGCGACCCAACGGGTGCACGACCCGGCGCGCACCGTCATCGAGGTGCCGAACAAGGCGCTGCTGGAGGTGCCCGGCGACCGGCGGTTCCGGTTCCTCGGCCGGCCGGGAACCCAGGTCTACCAGCTTCCGCAGGCGGTTCTCGGCAAGCACGTGCACGGGGAGATCGACCCGCACCTGTGGCAGAACGTCCGCAACGCCATCGCCTACGTGCAGCTGATCCGGGACACCCTGGTCGGGGTGGACCCGGAGGGCGCCGCCGACTACCGCGCGAACGCCTCGGCCTACCTGCGGCAGTTGGAGGAGCTCGACACGTACGTCCGGGACACCATCGCGCAGATCCCGCCGTCGCGTCGGCACCTGGTCACCACGCACGACGCCTTCGGCTATCTGGGCAAGGCGTACGACGTCCAGATATCCGGCTTCGTCACACCCAACCCGGCCGCCGAGCCGAGCCTCGCCGACCGTCGCCGGCTCACCGAGACGATCCGCAACCTGAACATCCCCGCCGTCTTTTTGGAGCCGAACCTGGCCGCCCGGTCCGCCACCCTGACCGAGGTGGCCCGGGAGGAGGACCTGCAGGTGTGCCCGATCTACGGCGACGCGTTCGATCGCGACGTCACCACCTACGCGGAGATGATGCGGTTCAACGCCGAATCGCTGCGCGACTGCCTGAGCACGAACAAGTGATGGAGGAACCAGTGATGGCAGGACGGGCGCGCCGCACCCGCGCTACCACAGTCATCCTGCGCGGCGCGCTCGCGACGTCGATCGTGTTGGCGACGGCACAGGCCCTGGCACCACCCCCGGCGCGGGCGGCCGAGCCGACGCCGAACCTCAGCCAGTCGATCGCGGCCGACCAGCCCCTCGCCACCGGCCGGGTGGAGCTGTCCGCCGGACACATCGACATCGGTCCCCGCTACGTCGACGACAGGTGGACCCTGCTGATCCACGACGGCACGCAGGCGCAACCGGTGTGGCGTGACCCCGACGACACGCTGCTGCGGGTGTCCGACGCCGCGCAGCAGACCGTTCCCGACGACCCGGCGTACGCCTTCCTCGGCATCGAGGCCGGCCAGCAGGCGTACGTGGTGCCGCAGGTCCAGGTCCAGGATGTCGTCTGGCTCGGCTGGAACACCCAGGATCCCCGGGTGATGCAGACCATCGACCGGGGGGTCACCCTGACCCTGCTCGGCGTGCGCGGTCCAGGAACCCTCACGACCTACCTCCAGTCGGGCAACTTCGCACCGCCGCAACCGCTCTGGCGATCGGCCGAGTCGACGGCCCAGCCCTTCTGGGTCGAGGTCAACACCCACACCCACGCCAACTGGGTCTTCTCCGCACCGGGTGTCTACCTCGTCGCGGTGCAGGTGTCAGCCGACCTGGTCAACGGCGAGGAGGTGTCGGCGACCCGGACACTGCGCTTCGCCGTGGGAGACGCCACCAGCGCCGACGAGGCCTTCGCCGCCACCGCGGACATCGCCGCACCGGCTGGCCAGGAACCGCCCGGCCAGGAACCGGTCGGAGCCGACAACCGGACCGGTGGTTCCCAGACGCCCCTGATCACGGTGCTGGCCGGGACTGCCGTCGTGCTCGCTGTCGGCCTGGTCGTTCTGCTGTTGCGCGGACGCGGTGCCCGACGACGGGCCGAGCGGGAGCGCGCGATCGCCGCACCGGAGGATCAACGGTGAGAGCACTTGAGATCGACGGGCTGGACGTGGACCTCGGCGGCCGGGCGGTCCTGCGGGACGTACGGCTGCACCTCGATCGCGGCGAGCTGGTCGGGCTACTCGGACCCAACGGCGCCGGAAAGACCACACTGCTGCGCGCCATCCTGGCACTGACCAGCACCCGTGCCGGTCGGGTGCTGGTGGAGGGCAGACCGTCGCGTCCCGGCCGGTCCGAGATCGGCTACGTCCCGCAGCGTCACGAGTTCACCTGGGACTTTCCCATCTCCGTGGAGCAGGCCGTGATGAGCGGCCGGACCGGCCGCATGGGGCTGCTCCGCCGCCCCGGTGTGCCCGACTGGCGGTCCGTCGGCGACGCCCTGGACCGCGTACAGCTCACCGAACTGCGCCGGCGGCCGGTCGGTGAGCTGTCCGGTGGGCAACGCCAACGCGTCCTGGTCGCCCGGGCTCTCGCCCTCGCGCCGCGCATCCTGCTGCTCGACGAGCCGTTCACCGGCCTGGACATGCCCACCCAGGAACTGCTGGGCCGGCTGTTCACCAGCCTGGCCGGCGAGGGGCACGCGGTGCTGATGACCACCCACGACCTCGTCGCCGCGGTGGACACCTGCACCCGACTGCTCCTGCTCAACGGCCGGATCATCGCCGACGGGCACCCTGCGGACCTGCAGGACGCCGAGTTGTGGACCAAGACCTTCGGCGTGAGCGAAACCTCACCCCTGCTGAAACTCGTGAGGGCGACCTGATGTCGATCACCGACTTCCTCACCGACCTGTTCAACCCCGACCTCGCGTTCCTGCCCAAGGCGCTGGCGATCGCGGTGATGTCCAGCATCGTCTGCGGTGTCGTCGGCTGCTACGTCGTGCTCCGTGGGATGGCCTTCATCGGCGACGCCGTGGCCCACGCCGTCTTCCCGGGTATCGCGGTCGCCTTCGTCCTACAGGGCAGCCTGGTCCTCGGCGGCGCCGTCGCCGGCGTCGCCACCGCACTGCTGATCGCGATCTTCTCCCAGAACCGGCGCGTCAAGGAGGACTCGATCATCGGGGTCTTCCTGGTCGGCGCGTTCGCCCTCGGCATCGTGATCATCTCGCAGGCCCCCGGATACGCCGGGTCACTTCAACAGTTCCTGTTCGGCTCGATCACCGGCATTCCCGACCGGGACCTCTACGTCGTCGGCGGCACCGGCCTGGTCATCCTCGGCCTGGTGCTCGCCCTGCACAAGGAATTCGTCTCCCTCTGCCTGGACCGGGAGATGTCCCGCGCGATGGGGCTGCCGGTCTTCTGGCTCGACATCGTGCTCTACGTCCTGGTCACCCTGGCCGTGGTCATCTCCCTGCAGACCATCGGCAACATCCTCGTCCTCGCGCTGCTGATCACCCCGGCTGCGGCGGCCCGCCTGCTCACCGACCGGCTCGGCGTGATGATGCTGCTCGCCCCGACAATCGGCGGCACCTCGGCGCTCGTCGGGCTCTACCTGTCCTGGAGCTACGACACCCCCGTCGGCGGCACCATCGTCCTGGTCGCCACCGCCATCTTCCTCGCCGCCTGGCTGCTCGCCCCACGACACGGCCTGCTGACCAAACGGATGCGTCGTTGCCGTGGGCGGGAATCCGCCGACGTCGTCCGATCCTCGTCGGTGCCCGATCTCACGCGCCCGCAGGACCCCTCGGCGTCGCTGCGGTAGGCCAGGACCGCGGGCCGGTGGTGAGAAACGGCTCCCGGTCGACCCTTCCCCGTCTTATTGAAAACGACTATCGTTACTAATAGCTGTGGTCCAATGGGGACCACGGGAAGGAGTTTCTCTGTGCGTAAGCCCATCCGCCTGCTGCTCGCCTCCGGAGCGGTGACCGCGGCGCTGCTCGCGGCAGCGCCACCGGCGCAGGCATCCGTAGTGACGTTCAACTCCGGGCACCTCGACCTGGTCGACATCGCCTACGAGGCCGGCGAACTGGAACTCGGCGTCCACGACGAGGACAACGACGTCGAGTACGCCGCCAGCGAGGTCAAGATCGTCGTCAAGCGGCAGGCCAAGGTCACCGTCCCCAACGACCCCGCCTTCGGATTCCTCGGCACCCCCGGCGTGTCGAAGGTGTGGATCCTGCCCGAGATCCAGAACACCAACCTCGTCTGGCCCGGCATCGCCGCCGAGGAGGTCGAGCCCGGCACCTTCACCGCCGACGCCCTCGCTCTCAAACTGCAGTCGGTCAGCGGACCCGGCCAACTCGCCATCTACACCGAGAACGCCGTCGGGCAGCCCACCATCCTCGCCGACAGCGGCGACGGCCTGCCCGACACCATCGCGGTGACCGCCGGCGACCACACGCACGCCAACTGGGCCTTCGACTGCGCCGGCACCTACCGCATCACCTTCCGTGCCACCGGCACCCTCGCCGCCACCGGCCAGCAGGTCATCAGCGAACCCGCCACCCTGCGCGTCGTGGTGCGGTCGTGATTCCCGTGCGTATCCGCAGCCGATTCCTCGTCGGTCTCACCCTGGCCGCAGCGCTGCTGGCCGGCACCGCCACCCCCGCCGCCGCAGCACCGGTCGTGCTCTCCAGCGGCCACGTCGACGTCATCGACGTCGACTACGCCGGCGGCGCACTGGCCGTCAACCTGCTCGACGACACCGTCACCCCGTCAGTGGAACGAAACCCCGCCGACGTCGTGCTACGCGTTCCCGCCACGGCCAAGCTCACCGTGCCCGGCGGCAGCGCCTGGTCGTTCCTCGGCACCGGCGGCCAGGCCTGGGTGCTGCCCCAGAGCAACACCGCCGGACTGCTCTGGGCCGGCTGGAACACCACCGAGGTGCCCAGCGGCGTGTTCCAGAACAACCGCGTCACCTTCAAGCTCACAAACGTCACCGGGCCGGCCGGATTCAGCGTCTACACCGTCTCCGGCGGCACCCCGACGGTGCTGTTCGACAGCGGCAACGGCCTGCCCGACAGCCTCAACGTCAACCGCAACACCCACGCCCACGTCAACTGGGGCTTCGACGCCGCCGGCACCTACACCGTCACCTTCGAAGTCACCGCAAAGCTCGCCTCCAACGGCGCCACCATCACCTCCGGCGCCAAGGCCTGGACCTTCGAGGTTCTCCCCTGACCACCGCCACCTGGTAGTAATCGAAGACAGCTGTCAGCCGAGGTAGGGGTACCTGCAAGCGGCGGACCCGGCCGGCGCGAGCAGGTCGCCCACCAGGGCCTCGCGCCGGCCGGCCTGCGATCCGCGCGACCGGGCCGGACGGCATGCGCGAGCGGCAGTGGCGGGCGATGACGGCGAGGCCGACGCGGGGCGAGTCCGTAGGAGAGCAGGAACCAGCTGCGGCATCGGGTCGCCATTGCTGGAGTACAGCATGCAATTCGCTGTCGGTGCCGACCGGGAACCAGGAGTTGGGCCCATGGCTCCGGCTGGTCTTATCGACCCACATCGAGCCGGTGGTGACCCGGGCTATGAGCGCATATCGGGGTGCACCGGGCGCTGGCCACCCGCCGGTGGTAGGAGCGACCGGCAGCTCGCCGGCGATGCTCTTGGTGGTGCCCCACAGGACGATCTGGACGCTGCCCTGCGCTCTCACCCGGAAGGCGTCCCCGCAGATGATGCTGATGGGCGACGACCACGTCGTCTGCCGGCAAATGGAGCGATTGGTTCGCCCACAGCACAGAGGTGCCCATGCCGTCCGTGATGTGGTAGTCCCGGCGATCACCTCGGCGCCAGGGGCGACCCGTCCGGGGTGCACCGGTACCAGTCGCCGTGAGTGAGGAAGCGAGCGTCGCAGAGGCGCGGATCGTCGCTCCCACGCTTCACCCTGGCGTTACGTGTGGACTGCCCCAGCACTGGCTCCAGCCCGACGTCGTCCAAGGCCTTGGACGGGGCGTAGGCGAGCAGGCGAGTAGTACCCGGCCGTGCTGGGTATGACCGATGAGGAACGAGATTCTGGAGGAGCCTGAGATGTCTGCCCTTATTCGACGGGTCACGGATTTCCTGCGCAGTCCACGCGGGCGGCAGTTGGTGGAGCGTGGCCGGCAAGAGGTCGGCAAGCCGTCAAACCAGCGCAAGTTGCGAGAGATTAAGGCCCGGTTGGGCAAACGCCGCTGACTGAACCCCCCCCCGGTCCAGTAAGTGGCCGGCCGCGGCACCGGGGAGTAGGCAGGCGTCCATGAGTGCGGCTGTGCCAGGCGGTCTCGTACTCGTTCGGGCTGAGGTAGCCCATCGAGGGCAGGATCCCGTTGTCCGGCAAGCGTTCGGAGAAGCGGAACGACGTGTAGTTCGACCCGATGAGCGCGCCGTAGGCCCGGGCGGTTTCGGTTCGGAATCGTGTCCGGGAACGCGTCCAGGACGGCGCGCTGTTCCTCCCGGCTACCGTCGACCGCGGCTCGCAGGATGGTCCAGCTCGCCTCGGCCTGTATTCGCCGCCGGGCGGCGGCGACGATCGCCGCGCGTGGGTCGCGGTGCGCGTCCGAGGGGTGATACGTGTCGAGCAGGGTCGCCATGACCTGCGGCGGTCCGTGGCGTGCCAGGAGCCGAGCGGCCTCTTTCCGGCTCGTGATCTTCGCCGGGTCGGGTCAGCACCATGGTGAGGACAGGGATCAGCGCGGCGGCTCAGTCGAAGTCGATTCGTATCAGTCTGCTGGCGGACCAGTCCTGCAATCGGGTCGGCCTGATGGTGCCAGGGTCGTGGGGCTGGTTGAGGTCGTCGACGATGGCTGCGATGACTGCGGCCCGTTCCGTGGGGTCGGTGACGATGGTCGCGTGCGCCGGCAGGTCCGCTCTGATGCCGTTCTTGAGGTGGAAGGTGAAAGTGGGGTTGGTTCGTAGGTTCGCGTACCAGTCGGTCGGGCCGGCGCCCGCTCCGCTGCACAGGTAGGTTGCGCCGTTGGCGCGATAGAAGAAGATCTCGATGCGACGGGGTAGTCCGGTACGTCGACCGGTGGTGGTGATGTCCACGATTCGTTCGCGGGTTCCGGCTGCGGGTGTGATCTCGATGGCGCGCCGGATCTCGTACGGCAGGTGTGCCAGCGGGTCAAGCCTGCGGCGCTCACGGTGTGCGGGGTTCATGCGGCTTCCCTTTGCAGTGCGGGGCCGAGGAGCAGTCCGCCGTCGATGACATATTCGGCGCCGGTGATGAAGGCCGCGTGGGGTGAGATCAGGAACAGCAGCAGCGCAGTGATGTCGGCGGGCTGCCCGAGTCGCGGGACGGCGAAGGGCTCGGGCGAGTAGAAGTCGGCGATCGGGGCGTGGCTGCCGGCGGCCGGCTCGGTGATGAAGGGGGTGGCGACGACGCCGGGGTGGATGGCGTTGACGCGGATGTTGTCGCGGCCCAACTCGAGGGCAGCGGTCTGAGTGAGCCCTCGGACCGCCCACTTGCTGGCGACGTAGGGCGCGTAGAGGGCGGTGCCGCCGATGCCCATGGTGGAGGCGATGTTGACGATTGCGCCTCCCCCCGCGCGCCGCAGCGCCGGTGCGGCTGTCTTGATGCCGAGGAAGGTGCCGGTGAGGTTGACGTCGAGGATGCGAGCCCACGTAGTCCGCTGGGTGGACTCGATGAGGGCCGGCGGGTTCTGCACCCCGGCGTTGTTGACCAGGATGTTGAGTGCACCGAATGCCTTTTCGGTCTCCGCGATGGCGGCGGCCCACGACTCCTCCCGGGAGACGTCGAGGTCGACGAAACGCGCCCCGCCTCCCAGTTCGGCAGCCAGGCCGGCGCCGCGTTGGGCATCGATGTCGCCGATGACGACGTTGGCGCCTTCGGCGTGCAAGGCGCGAACGTGGCTGGCTCCCTGTCCACCGGTGCCGCCGGTGACGAGCACGGTCTGATTGGTGAAGCGGGGCATCTGATCCTCCGAGTACGAGCGAGAGACGACAACCCGTAGGGTCGCGTGGTGAGTCGAATGACTCGCCTTGCCGAAGGTACGCCCGGGTCGAGTGGTGAGTCAACCCACTCGCCTCGCTATGATGGATGCATGACCCCAGCGCCGTCGGCCTATCACCAGCGCGTGGCGCAGGAGAAGCGCGCGCTCATCGTGCGGGCCGCTACTGAACTTTTCCTCGAGTTGGGCTACGACCGGGCATCACTAGCGCGTGTTGCCGACCGTGCTGGTGTTTCGAAAGCGACGCTGTTCAAGCAGTTTCCGACCAAGGCGGCACTGTTCGATGCCATCGTCATCGACTCGTGGGCCGAGAGCGAGGTCGCCGAGGTGCCACCCGCCGGTGACCTGACGGCCGGCCTGACGGTGCTCGGCCGGCGCTACGCGACGCTGTTGAGCCAGCCGGCGATGACCGACCTGTTCCGCATCGTCATCGCCGAACTGCCACGCTTTCCCGGACTGGCCAAGGCGCACTTCTCGCGCGGCAAACTGCCGTACTTCGAGTCCGTCCGGATCTACCTCGTGACCGAGCGCGAAGCGGGAGCCGCAGACGTGGCTGATCCGGAGATGGCCGCTACGCAGTTCCTCGGGATGATCTCCAACTACCTGCTCTGGCCGAGCCTCGTGCTCCCGGACTGGACGGTGACCCCCGACCGCACGACCGCAGTTGTGGACGAAGCCGTCCGCACCATGGTCGCCCGGTATGGCACCGCCCCACCCGTCTGAACGGACGGTGGCTGAAACAGTACGTCATAGAAGGAACGGCAGCTTTGGGGCGTTTCGCCGGGTTCCGGCTACGGATCAGAAGGTTAGGGGTTCGAGTCCCTTCGGGCGCGCCATACAATCAACGCCGCAACCAGCGGAAACGCTGGTTGCGGCGGCCTTGACTCTTATGTGGGAGTCCGGTGCTCTGCTGGTGCTCCGATGTCTGCGTGCCGTCTGAGGGGCGGTTCGTGCGCGTGGGTGATGGCCAGTGCGCTTACGTGCCCAGTCTGGATCATGGTTGACGGGTACGCCGGCCGATCCCGGGTGACCGTCCACCGTGATCGGTCACGTGAATCTTGAGGAATCCGTGGCGCGCGGTCCCCAGCAACGCACTAATCCTGGTCTCAGCTTGGGCGCGGACAATGAGCAGCACGGCATCGACTGGAAGGGGGCGGGTCGGGGTGCGGATCATGATCGCGGATGATGACGCGGCCATCCGTGAGTCGCTCGAGCGGGTGCTCCAGGTCGAGGGTTACGACACCAGCACCGTCGCCAACGGTCTCGCCGTGCTCGACGAGGTCGGTGGGGCCGGCGGTGACACGCTGGATCTGCTGATCCTCGACGTGATGATGCCCCGCCTCGGCGGGTTGGAGACCTGCCGGCGGTTGCGGGCCGCGGGTCGGGATCTGCCGGTGCTGATGCTGACCGCCCGTGACCAGGTCTCCGACCGGGTCGCGGGACTCGACGCGGGCGCCGACGACTACCTGCCCAAGCCGTTCGCCACTGAGGAGTTGCTGGCTCGGGTGCGGGCCCTGCTGCGCCGGCGTACGCCGGACGACGGCGAGTCGCAGGTCCTGTCGTTCGCCGATGTCCGGCTCGATCCCGACAGGTTCGAGGCGTGGCGGGGCGGGCGGCCGCTGCGCCTGACCCGGACCGAGTTCTCCCTCCTTGAGGTTCTCCTGCGCAACGCGACGCGGGTGTTGACCCGCGACGCGCTGTTCGAGGCGATCTGGGGCTTCGACATGAGCGCCACCGCCAACAACCTCCAGGTGTATGTGAGCTACCTGCGCCGCAAGATGGAGGCCGAGGGTGAGCCACGATTGATCTACACGCTGCGCGGCCTGGGGTACACGTTGCGGGAGACTCCTCCGTGAGCAGGTCCGCCGGCCGGGAACCGGGCCGGCTGACCCGATGGTGGCGCCGGCGGTCCCTGCGGGCCAGGCTGACGGTGATCGCGGCGACGGCCATCGCCGTCAGTGTGTTCATGGCCTTCCAGGTATCCAGTGAGCTGCTGGACTGGCAGCTGCGGGACACCGCCGAGAATCAACTGCGCGCCGACTCTCGTGTCCTGGCGGCGACCGCGGATCGCGTCGGTCTGGCGCAGGTCCCGCTGCCGCCGTATCCCGGATCCGGTCCGCTGGTGCGGGTCATCCTGCCCGACGGCTCGACCCGGACGCCGGCCGGCCAACCCGCGCTGCCCCCGGTCAGCGAGCCCGCCGGGCGCGTGGCGCAGGGCGGCTTGGCCGACCTGATGGAGTCGAACGACAGCGATGAGGAGGGCTACCTCATCTACACGCTCCGGGCGGGCGACGGCGCGGTCCAGGTGGCCCGCGTCGTCGACGACAGCCCGGTCAACCAGTTCGGGTTCGGCATGCTGCTGATCGGGCTGCTCTGCGTGGTCGGCGGCGCCCTTGTCGGGCGGACCGTGGCGCGGACCGGGCTGGCACCGATCGACCGGCTGACCGCCGCCGCGGAACGTGTCGCGCACACCCGGGATCTCGACGCCCACATCCGGGATGAAGGCGGCGGGGAGATCCGTCGGCTGATCCAGTCGATCAATGACATGCTCGCCGCGCTCCGGGACTCCCGGCAGGCCCAGCGGCTGCTCGCCGAGGACGCCGCCCACGAGCTCAAGACCCCGCTCACCAGCCTGCGCCTCAACGTCGAGCTGCTGATCCGGCTCGACCGGCGCGGCACCCTGGACAGCGCACTGCCGGCGGAGAGCCTGACCCGGCTGCTCAACGATCTCGGTGCCCAGGTGGCCGAGTTGAGCACCCTTGCCGCCGAACTGACCGACCTGGCCCGCGGTGACGTCAGCGACGAAAACACCGAGCTGCTCGACCTCGCCGACGTGGTGGTGGCCGCCGCGACCCGGGCGCGTTCCCGCGTACCCGACATCGAGATCGCGCTCGACGTGACCTCCGTGTGGGTGAGCGGCCGTCCCGCCGCGCTCCAGCGGGCGGTGCTCAACCTCATCGACAACGCCGGCAAGTGGTCTCCCGCCGACCAGCCGGTCCAGATCCGGCTCCATGCCGAGGGCGCCTCGGCGGTGCTCGAGGTCGACGACGCCGGGCCGGGCATCGACGCCGCTGACGTACCGCGGGTGTTCGACCGGTTCTACCGTGCCGACAGTGCCCGGGCGTTGCCGGGATCCGGTCTCGGGCTGTCGATCGTGCAGCGGGTCGTCGACGCCCACGGTGGCCGGGCTGCCGTCGCCCGCTCCGCACGCGGTGGCGCTTTGCTCCGGTCGACCTTCCGGCCGCTACCGCGCCCGCCCCGATCGCGCGCCGCGCCGCCGGAGAGGACAGCGCGGTGCGCTGACCCGCCCCGTTCCGGCGGCGCGACGAGGACGGCGGCCCTCGGGCATGGCCCCGCGGCGGTCATCCCGCCGCGGTCGCCGCTCGGCGGCGGCGCAACACGTAGCGGACCAGTTCGCCGAGCGCGGTGATGGACAGGGCGAGACCGAGGCCGACCGCCAGGCCCAGCGTCGAGTTGGATTCGAAGGCGGCGCCGCCGAGGTAGCCGATCAGGCCGGAGTAGCCGGCCCAGGTGACGGCGGCGATGGCGGTGAAACAGGGTGAAGCGGGCAAGCGGGTAGCCGGTGGCACCGCTGGCGGTCACGATCGCGGTGCGGCCGCCGGGGACGAACCGGCCCGCGATGATCAGGGCACCGCCCCGGCGGTGCAGGTGCGGGGCGATTCTGTCGGCCGCGCGGATCAGGCGGCCGCCCGGACGGCGCTCGCGCAACAGGCGCCCGATGAGATAGCCGACGTGATCACCGACGAAGGCGCCCAGCGCGGCGAGCACGATGATCAGCGGAAGCGACGGGATGCCCGACACGGCGAAGACCGCCGCCGCGATGACGACCGACTCCGACGGCAGGAACGGCAGGAACGCGTCGAGGATCGTCAGCGCGAGGATCGCCAGGTAGATGGCCGGAGAGGTCATCGCGTTCTCGACCATGACCATCAGGTCCATCGGGACCGCTCCTCCCCTTCGAGCACCCAGGCGCAGAGCCCGACCACGACGAGCACGAGCGCCAGCAGAACCCGTTCGGCCAGGCCCGCGAACGGGAGAGGACCTTGGCCGAGCAGCACCGCCGGCCCGTTCACCGCCGCGAACACGACGCACGCGGCGAACGCTGACCACCCGGCCGCGCGCAGCCAGCGGACCCGGGCCGGTCGGCCCCCGCCCGGCACGCTTGACGATGAGCAGGGCGAAGAGCGGTGGGAGCACCGCCATCAGCGCCGCGCCGAAGCGATGCAGCCCGGCGGCGACGCCCGGTTCGGTCCCCGGCAGGTTCGTGGGGAACACCACCACCGCGACCAGGGACACGCACCACACCGACAGCAGCAGGGTGAGGGGCCAGGCCGGTGGCAGCACGCGCCGGGCGCCGGCCAGGAGCCATCCGCCGGCTGCCGCGAGCCCGCACGCCGCCAGGGCCAGCAGGACGGCGCCCGGCACGGTCCGGATCGATTCGCTGACCATCTGGTCCACCGGGTCGACGTCGCCGACCAGCAGCAGGCCCGATCCGGCCGCCGTGCCCAGGCCCAGGCTCAGCTGGGCGTTGCGGTACCAGCGGGAGGTGCCTGGCCGGACGGTCGTCGCTGTCATGCGGCGACCTCGGCGGGCGCGGGCGCCTCACGGGCCGGACGGATCCGGTAGAGCTGCTCGAACGCGGACACCGTGCGGGTCTGGTCGTGCTGCTCGGCCACGGCACGAGCCCGGTGCCCCAGCTCTTCCGCGTGCTTCGGGTCGCAGAGCACGGTGAGCAGTCGCTCGGCGAGCACGACAACGTCGCCGGGCGGGAACAGGTAGCCGGTCTCCTCGTCCCGTACGAGGTGGGGCAGGGCTGCGGCATCGGCGCCGATCACGGGCCTTCCGCTGGCCATCGCCTCGAGCGTGACCAGGCTCTGCAACTCGGCGGTGCCCGCGTTGACGAAGACCGTCGACGCCGCGTATGCGGAGGGAAGGTCCTCGTCAGGGATGAAGCCGGTGAACGTGACATGCTCGGCGACGCCCAGCTCCCCGGCGAGCGACCGCAGTGTCCGCTTCTCGGCCCCGGTGCCGACCAGGAGCAACTGGACATCGAGGGAGCGCCGCACCAGCGCGAACACCCGCATCACGACGTCGAGGTTCTTCTCGGCGTCGAGTCGGCCCACGTACGTGATGGTGGGCTTGTGCGCGAGGCTGTAGGCCCATCGGAATTCGGCCGCGGGCGCCTGCTCGCGGAAGCGGGTGAGGTCGATTCCGCACGAGATGGGCAGGACCGGCCCGGACACACCGGAGACGACGGCGAGCGTGGCGGCGTACGGGGTCGGGGCCGTGACGATGTCTGCCTTGGCGAACACCCGGGCGGCGTCGCGCCATGCCCACTCGTGCGCCCTCGCCCGGCCAGCATTGCCGATGGGCAGGTAGTGGATCAGGTTCTCGGGCATGAAGTGGTTGGTGGCGATGATGAACAGGCCGCGCTCGCGCGCCGCGTCGACCAGCGCCCGGCACAGCGGGAAGTGGCTTTGCACGTGCACCACGTCGGGCTGGACCTCGTCGAGGATCCGGCGCGCTGCCGCGCGCAGCCCCAGTGGCGGGCAGAACCGGAAACCTGAGTGACCCGGCACCGGCAAGGAACGCACGCGGTGCTCGACGACGCCGTCGCTGGACATGCTGGCAAGGGTGCGGGTGTCCGTCGACGGCGCGATCACGTGCACCTCGTGCCGGGCGGTCAGTGCCACGGCCAGGCGCTGGGCGAAGTAGGACGCCCCGTTGACGTGCGGGGCGTAGGTGTCGGCACCGATGAGAATGCGCATGGGACAACTACCTTTCGTAGATGGTGTGGCTTTTCGTAGGTGGTGTCGCTTCATGAAGTGGTGGAAGACAGCGACCGGCACGGCGACGGCCGCGGTGAGCAGGAAGATGCCGCCGGGCAGTGCGAGCAGGCCGGACAGTTGGCTGCCGAGGAGAGCGCCGAGACCGATCAGCACCAGGCCGCGGACCGCGGCGGCGGCACCCACCCAGGCGGCGAATCTGCGGTACGGGAGCCCGGCGAGTCCCGCCGACACGAACGCCGGGAGGGCGAAGACGTCGACGAGCTTGGCGGTGATCACCAGCCGAGGCAGTGACATCCTGGTCAGCCGGTCGAGCAGAGCCGTCACCTTGAGCCTGCTCAGCAGGGACGCCACCCAGGGCCGCCGGGCGGACCGGCCGACGAGGTAGAGCAGGCTGTCGCCCACCACCTCGGCCAGCGCGACGATCACCCAGATCGGCCAGAACGCCGCAGCGCCGGCGCCCACCAAGGTGCCCGCGGTGATCGTCGCGGCCGGGCCCTCGATGAGCACGAAGAGACCGAGCACCAGGTAGGGGTGCTCGAGCACGGCCTGGGTCAGATCCATGCCGAGAAGCTTCGGCCGAAGGTTTCGCACCGATCGTCCCTCCGCGGGGCCGACCGATGTAGCTCCGTGGTAGAGAATGCGATCACCGACCACGGCACCCACCGGCCTGCCAACCGACCGGCCGGTGCTTCCCCGGGCGGCGCTGCGTCGACTGCCATCACTAAGCCCCCTACAGGCGGGTTACGTCGCTTGTCTGAGGCCTAGTGATGCGGAGCGAACCTGAGGCGACCGTTAATGCGGCGCTCAGGCCGGGTGGCCGAACCAGGTGCCCAGCGCACGCACCAGCGTGGTGGCGTCGAGGTGACGAAGCGCAGCGTCACGTACGCACGTCGGCCGGCGCTGCCCGCACGTTCGGCCTTAGCAACCACCACAGCAGGCCGACCCAGAGCGCGGTCAGCATCGCGGCGCCGAGCAGGTCGGTCGGGTGGTGCGTGCCGCGGTACATCCGGGACAGCGCGACACCGGCCGGCACGACCACCGCGAGCACCACGGCGAACCAGCGCCACCGGCTGCTCACCCGGTCCATGATCAGGACCGCGACCGCCACCCAGATGCACATCGTCGCGGCGATGTGCCCCGACGGGAACGACGACGTGGACATCGGGCTGTCGAGCTGCGGCACCGGCGGGCGGCCCCGCTGGACGCTGGCCGCGGTGCACAGGAACAGGGTGAGCTCGCCGACCATGGTGAGCACCACGAACACCACCGGTCGCCACTGCCGCCACACGGCCAACGCGATCGAGCAGAACACCAGCGAGATGGCCAGGATGGCGCGGATGTCGCCGGCATTGCTCCACACCCAGCTCACCTCGTCCAGCGTGGGCGTGCGCAACGTCTGCAGCCACCGGACCACGCCGTCGTCGAAACGTCCCAGCCAGGTGCCCTCGGTGCGGTTCTTCAACAGGTAGCCGACGACGTACAGGATGCCGAACGTGAACACCCAGCCGGTCAGGATCTCGGTGGCCTTGACCCACCGGTGCGGGATCGGGCGGCTGGAGTCCGGCGCCGGTTTGACCGCCTCATCGGCCTCCGGCTTCAGGCCGTCGTCGAGCGGTGCCACCGGGTGCCCCGCCTCGCGCCGCCACAGCCGGAACGCGTACGCCGTGACGCTCAGCCACAGCGCGCCGAGCAGCCAACCGGCCAGCACGTCGGTCAGGTAGTGCACGCCGAGCGCGACCCGGGTCACCCCGATCGCGACCACGAGCAGTGCGACGGCCGCCGTGAACAGCTTCCGGTAGCGCACCGCGGGCAGGAACACGAGCAGCAGCGCGCCGTAGACCACCGTCGACCCGAGCGCGTGCCCACTCGGGAAGCTGTTGCCGGACGCGATCGCCACCGGTGCCTCGACCACCGGGCGCAACCGGCCGACCAGCGACTTCACCGACGGGTCGAGCAGCAGCGCGCCGGCGGTGGTGGCCAGCAGGTAGACGGCGAGACGGACCCGCCGGCGCACCAGCAGCAGCAACGCGGCGACGCCGACCAGCCAGTGCATGACCGGCCGCCCGCCCAGCTGGGTTGTCCCGTCGAGTGCGTTCACCAGGTACGGCCGCGGCGACACGACCTCGTTGAGCACCCGGACGACACCGCGGTCGACGATCGTCAGCGGCTCCAGGTGCAACCGGACGAGGAGCACCAACAGCCCGAACCCGATCCCGATCGCGACGACCAGCAGCGGCACCCACCGGCCGGCCAGCCGACCGGGCGGCGCTTCCCCGCACGTCGCCACGTCGACTGCCATCAATGGCCTCCAGGTACGAGTTACATCGCTTGTCCGATGCCGGCTTCGTACCGAGCGAACCTGAGACGACGATTAATGGACGTGCGGGGCGGTGAAGGTGAAGTGGCACCGTGGTACCGCCGCTCGGCCGAGGATGACGACCGCAGTACGACGAAACAGGACGGAATCGGGCCTGGCGTTCAGGCCATGACGAGGCTTGACAGCCCACTGCGGAGGTTCGGGGCGGCCACCGTTGCGCTGGCGACGGCGTTCGCTGTCGTCGCCTGCGGCCGGCGCCGACAACAGTTCGGCGCCGGCCGCGACCGGATCGTGCCGCCGGAGGGCGGCACGGACGAGTACCACTGTTAAGAACAGTGACGAACGGTGCACAAGCCGCCGACGTCGTACTCCCACACGTCCGGGTGGACCGGGGCGATCTTTCATCCGCCACCAGCGGGACTTGGTGCTCTGCCGGACAAACCTCGAAGCCACCACGCTGGTGGGTGCGCTGGGCACCTGATTCGGCCACCCGGCCTGAGCGCCGCATTAACGGTCGCCTCAGGTTCGCTGCGTATCACTAGGCCTCAGACAAGCGACGCAACCCGTAAGTAGGCGAAGCCACTTGTCGGATCCCCTTACAAACCCTGATCAACCACTCATCGGAGGTCTCGTGTCCGCACGTCCAGATTCCACGGTCGTCGATCGGCAGTCCGGGAGCGCGCCGTCAGCCGACGCTGCGGCCATGCTCGTCGGCGCCGTCAAGCGATACGGCTCCGGTCGGTCGGCCGTCGTCGCGCTCGACGACGTCACCATCACGTTCCCGGCGGGGAAGTTCACGGCTGTGATGGGACCGTCGGGTTCGGGAAAGTCGACGATGATGCACTGCGCCGCCGGGCTGGATCAACTGACGTCGGGCCGCGCGTTCGTCGGCGACACCGATCTGTCGGCGCTCAACGACCGCGAGTTGACCAGGCTTCGCCGCGAACGGATCGGGTTCGTGTTCCAGGCGTTCAATCTCGTGGCGACGCTCACGGCCGAGGAGAACATCTGCCTGCCGTTGGCGTTGTCGGGACGCCGGCCGAATGTCGCAGTGCTCGATCAGGTCGTGGCGCTGCTGCGCCTCGGTGACCGCATGCATCATCGGCCGACGGAGCTCTCGGGTGGCCAGCAACAGCGAGTCGCCGTCGCCCGGGCGCTGGTCGCCCAGCCACAGGTGGTTTTCGCCGACGAGCCCACCGGCAACCTCGACACGCGGTCTGGACAGGAGATCCTCGGATTCCTGCGATCAGCGGTCGATCTGCATCACCAGTCGATCGTGATGGTCACGCACGATCCCAACGCCGCTGCCTGGGCGGACCGTGTCGTGTTCGTCGTCGACGGCCGAGTGCACGACGTGATGGATCATCCGTCGGCCGGTTCGGTGCTTGACGTGATGAAGCGCCTGGGGCGATGAGCCAGATGATGCGGAGTGCGGCTCGAAGCGTGCTCGCGAGTCGGGGTCGGCTCGTGCTGACGGGCACGGCGATCATGCTGTCGGTGGCGTTCCTCGTCGCGACGCTGGTGCTGTCCGACTCGATGCGTGGCCGAGCGGCCGGTGACATCGCCGAAGCGTTGGCCGGGACGGACGCCGTGGTGCAGGGCGTCGTGCTCGGCGAGCCCGGGGGAGGGCCGGGAGATCCGGAAAGGTCGGTTCGGCGGTCACTGGATCCCGACATCACCGAGCGCGTGGCCACGGTCGATGGCGTCGACGGGGCCGCCTCGCAATGGGTCGGCTTCGCGAAGCTGGTCGTCGACGGATCGTCAGTCGGAACCGGCACGGCGAGCGACGTGGGTCGCAACTGGGTCGCCGACCCGGTGCTCAATCCGTTCCGGCTCGCGAGCGGGCGACCACCGACCGAGGTCGGCGAAATCGTGATCGACCGATCGCTCGCCGATGACGCAGGTTTGGCTCCGGGTGACGTCGTACAGGTGCTGACCACGACGGGGATGTACGACGCGACCATCACCGGTGTCGCGACGTTCGCGTCGGCGGATGCGGCACCGCTGCAGCGAACGGTGCTGTTGCCCGACGGAGCGGTGTCCGCCTGGCTCGACACCGCGGCGCCGACGGAGGTGCTCGTCGACATCGCGGAGGGCGCTGACCGCGCCGAGGTGCTCGGCCGATTGTCGGCGCTGACCGATGCCGAGGTCATCGACGGACCCGACCACATCCGGACGATGCAGGACGCCGCGACGTCACCGCTGCAGTTCCTGACCGTGTTCCTCCTGGCCTTCGCCGTGATCGCGGTCTTGATCGGTGTGACGATCATCTTCAACACGTTCGCGCTCACCGTCGCCCGCCGCCGACGGGAGTCGGGGCTGCTGCGTGCGATCGGTGCGGAACGACGCCAACTGCTCGGCGGAGTGGTGATCGAGGCCGCGCTCGTCGGGACGATCGCCACGCTCGTCGGCCTCGTGTGCGGGGTCGCGGGAGTGGGCGCGCTGCGTTGGCTCGTCGGACTCGCCGGGATCACATTGCTCACCGGTCCGTCGATCGTGAGCACGACCTCGATCGCGGTCGCCGCGACCGTCGGTATCGGCGCAACGATCCTCTCGGCATGGATCCCGGCTCGCCGTGCGGCGGCGACACCACCGATCGAGGCGCTGCGCGAGAGCGCGGCGGAACCCCGGGTCGTGAGCCCGGCGCGAACTGCGAGCGGGCTCGTGCTCGCCGCGGCGGCGATCGCTGGAGGAACTTTGGCTGTGGTGCGCTCGAGCGCGACGTGGGCCGTACTCGTCGTTGCCATCGTCCCGGCGCTCGTGCTGTGCGGCCCGGCGCTCGTGACCGCCGCAGCGCGTGGGAGCGCTCAGATGGCCCGCCGGGTCGCCGGTGTGTGTGGCGCGATCGCAGCGGGCAACCTGGCTGCGAGCCCCCGCCGATCGGCGTCGACGGCGCTCGCGCTCATGCTCGGCACCGCGATGGTGACGATGTTCGCGATCTTCGCGAGCTCGCTGACGAGCGCGGTCGGGACGGACGTTCGTGAAGGACTTCAGGCGGACGTGGTGGTCACGTCGGCGACCCCCGACTTCCCGACGATCGACCCCACCCTGGCCGGCCGGATCGCAGCGTTGCCCGACGTCGACGCCGTCGCTGCGCTGTCGACCGCTGAAGGGATCGTGGCAGGAAAAGCCGAGGCGATCGGCGGCATCGACCCGACAACACTGTCCACCACGTTCGACCTCGACCCGATCGCCGGCGACCTCGCCGACCTGAGCGAGGGGGGCGTGGCCGTGGTCGGCGACGACCCGACGCTGCTCGGCAGCACCCTCGCGATCGAATTCGAACGCTCGACACTCGAGGCGCCGATCGTTGCCGTGGTCGCGAGGAGCACCGGCGGCTTCGAAGCCCCTCTGTACTTCGTCGACCGTGCGACACTCCACGCCTCGGTCGGTCGTCTGCTCGACGCTCTGTTGTTCGTCGACCTGGCCGACGGCGTGGTCGCGGACGCCGAGGAAGACGTGAGGGCGCTGGTCCGAGCCACGCCCGGGTCGTTCTTCGAGACCCGGGCGGAACACGTCGCCGACAGCGGGAGCGAGATCGCCGCGTTCGGGAATTTCATCGACGGGATGCTCATCCTGGCGAGCTTGATCGCGCTGCTCGGAGTCGCCAACACCACGGCGCTCGCGATCAATGAACGCTCAGGAGAGCTCGGGCTGCTGCGAGCGGTCGGCGCGACTCGCCGAGAGCTGCGTCGAATCGTGCGGCTCGAGGTGGCTCTCCTGTCGTTCGTGGCAGCATCGATCGGTATCGCCGTCGCAGTCGGCTTCGGTTGGGCGCTGATCGACGTCACCGGTGGCGCGGAGATCCCGTCCGTCGTCGTACCGTGGTCCCGTCTCGCGGTGACGCTCGTCATCGCGGTCGCAGCCGGCATCGTCGCTGCGGCGTGGCCCGCGTTCCGCGTCTCCCGGGTGCCCGTGCTCGAGCTGGCGGGCCGGGACCGCTGACACGCAGGTCCTGCGCCTGGACCGGACGGCCCACGAACGGTCCCGGTGCAGTGACCCCCGGCGGAGTACGCGCCCGCCATCGGTCGCGACGATGATCATGCCGTGACGCACACGGATCACCGCACCGGTCGCGATCCGGCCATCGGTGGCTCGGTCACGACGATTGATGGACGCGTCAGCGTCGGTAGGCGTCCGGGAAAGCGGCGATGGCGGCCTGCAGGTCGGCCATGGGTCCGCCGTCGATCGGCGTGCGGGCTGTCAGCAATCGTTCGGTGCCGCGCCAGACTGCTGTTGCGTAGTCAGCCTCGGAGCTGTGGCAGAGCAGCCGTCCGGCGGGCGTGCTCAGCTGCAGTCCATGACGGCGGGTACGGCGCACCGCGAAACTCCAGCCGCTGGAGGCGCCGGTCAACACGTAGCTGGCGTCGCGGCCCGCCGCCAGGGTCGCAACGCCGTTGAGCATGTCCGCTGCGGCGAGATACACCATCAGCAACCCGCGGGACCCGAGCTGGCGGGAACTGTGGGATCCACCGTCCCAGCGCAGGCTGACGTGTCCCAACTCGAACCCGGTGACCTGCATTGGCGCATCAACGGGTGCGTCGAACTCCACGGCGATCACCCCGACATGGTCACATGCCCTCGTGGTCGGTTGGTTGCTCGTGCGACGGGCATCCCTCGCGAGCGTCCAGGAAGCGAATCACCTGGTAGGCGGGCTCGCTCAGATCAGCGCAGGAAGAGCGGGTCAATGGGTGTCCACCGTCGCGGGCGGCGCCTGCTCGGCCAACTGGGCGTGGCAGACGGACAGCAGTTGCCGCAGTCGGGTCAGCCGTGCGATGTGCTCGTCGATGATCTCCAACCGGCGGCGGAACATCTCACTCGCCTGAGGCAGCCGGATGCGGTCGGGAACAGTGTGTTCGGGCAGAGTGTCGCCGTCGAGCAGATGAAGATGGTCGCTGAGGGTGGCGATGTCGTCGACGGTCAGGCCGAGCGACAGCAACTCACGGATGATCTTCACTCGGGCCACGTCGGCATTGCGGTAGGTCCGTTGCCCGGTGCGGGTGCGTATCGGTGGCGGCAGCAGTCCTCGCTGTTCGTAGAAGCGCAACGCCCGCGGGGTGGTGCCCGCTGCCGCCGCGGCGTCACCGATACGCATCGTGCCTCCCGACTGTCAGAGCTCCACGAGGACGGCGCCGACGTGCCGTCCCTCGACGACATCCTGGAACGCTCGGGCGGCCCGGTCGATTCCATGGATGCGGGTATGCGGAAACCGGATGTTGCCGGTGTGCAGCCAGGCGCCGAACCGCTGCGTCCATTCGGCGAGCGCGTCGGGGTGGTCGGCGGCGTTGGACCCGCGCAAGCTGATTCGCTTGAGCACGATGGGTACGAGGTCCAGTTCCAGCGGGGCGGTCGTGCCGGTGCCCTCGGCGGCGAGTTGCGCCGACAGCGCGCCGATCAGCACGATGCGGGCGTGGGGCCGGGCGGCGTGCACCGCCGCCTGAAGTTGTTCGCCGCCGACGGTGTCGAGCGCCACGTCGATGCCGTCCGGAGCGGTGTCGGCGAGCTGAGTGGTGATCGGTCCCGCTCCGCGAACGATGACCGCGTCGTAGCCGAGTTCGGTGGTCAGGACGCGGGCCTTCGCCGGTGAGCCGGTGGTGCCGATGACTCTGGCCGCGCCGAGACGACGGGCGATCTGGCCGGCGAGGGAACCGACGGCGCCGGCGGCGCCGGTGATGAGCACCGTGTCGCCGGTACGGACGGCGGCGGTGCGGGTCAGCGCCGCGTACGCGGTCCAGCCCTGCGACAGGTGAGCCAGCGGATCCGGTAGCGAGTCTCCGAGCCGACGGCACCGGTCGACCGGGACGACCGCGTACTCGCGCCAGCCGAGGTCGTGGCCGACCAGCTCACCCGGACGCAGGCCGCTGGAGTCGGGGGCGGCGACGACCTCGCCGATCGCGGTGCCGGGCAGCGGATCGCCGGGTCGCGGGCCGGGCAGTCCCGCCGCGGCCGCGCCGATGAGGGTCCGGAGCAGGGCCGCGGAGACCAGGAAGGCACGGTTGCGGACCAGGACCTCGCCGGACGCGCGGGGCGGCACCGGGACCTCGACGACGGTGAAGTCCTCCGGGCGCGGCAGGCCGTCCGGAGTTGTGAGCAACTGAACCTGACGATGGACGGAAGGCAGTGACGGCACGTGACGCTCCTTGTTCGGTCAGTGGAGCGCGACCGTAAACCCTGACCCATGCGTCAACTGCAAGTCTCAAGGGCACCCACAGGACTGGTACAGCAGGCTGTACTTTCTGGGCCACGGCACGTCGGCGTCGACCTTGCGCGTCGCTATCGTCACTGCCGGGAGGTACGGGATGCCGCGCAGGGACGCCGCTGGCGCTACGGCCGCTGCGGGACGACTGGGCCCGCAGCTTTGGCGGGCGGCGCGGCGGTACCTGCGTCGCCGCCTACGAATGTCTGTCGACGCCATCGAACACCTTGTCGGCGGCCTCGGCACGTCGATCCTGGCGCTGGCGGCCGTACTGCTCCTGGTCCTGGTGGCGCTCGCCAGCGTGGTCGGCATCGGCCTGGCGGTGGTCCCGTCGGCGGCGAAGGCGGTCCGCCTCGCCGCCAACCGGGAGCGGGCCCGACTGTCACGATGGGACCGCGACCTGCCCCTGCCGCCGGCGGTCCCCACCGGCCTGCGCGACGTCCTGCGCGACCCGTGGTTTCGACGCGAGTGCGCGTTCGTGGCCGTCCACGGCACCGTCGGTTTCGGCCTGGGGGTGCTCGGGCTGTCGCTGCCGATCTCCGCCGTGCAGAACCTGCTGTTCCCGCTCTACTACTGGGTGCTGCCGCCGGAGGCGGGCGGCCCGGGGTTCATCGACTGGCGGATCGACGGGTTGCCCGACGCGCTGGTGGTGGGGCTGATCGGGGTCGGTTGGCTCGCCGCGACCGTGGCGCTCAACCCGCCATTGGCCGGGCTGCAGGCGCTGCCGGGGCGACGGTTGCTGGCACCCCCGCGCGACGTCGACATGTCGCTGCGGATCGCCGAGCTGACCGCCACCCGGGCGGCCGCGCTGGACGCGCACGCCGCCGAGCTGCGACGCATCGAGCGGTCCCTGCACGACGGGGCGCAGAACCGGCTGGTCGCGGTCACCGTACTGCTGGGTGCCGCGCGGCGGGCGATGCTCCGGGATCCGGCGCGGGCGGTGGAGATCCTGGACCGCGCGCACGACTCGGCCGAACAGGCCCTCGCGGAGCTGCGCAGCGTCGTACGCGGGATTCTGCCCCCGGTGCTCGACCACCGTGGACTCGCCGCGGCGCTCGACGGTCTGGCCGCCGGCTGCGGGGTACCGTGCACGGTGGAGGTCGACGTCCCGGGCCGATGCGCCGCGTCGGTCGAGGCGACGGCGTATTTCGTGGTCGCTGAGGCGCTGACCAACGTCGCCCGGCACAGTGGTGCCGCCTCGGTGGCGGTCACCGTGCGGCGCAGCGTCGACCGGCTGTACGTGTCGATCGTCGACGACGGTCGGGGCGGTGCCGACGAGGGCCACGGCTCGGGCATCGCCGGCATCCGGCGGCGGGTGCAGGGCCACGACGGCCAGTTCACTCTGACCAGCCCACCAGGTGGGCCGACGACCCTACTCGTGGAGTTGCCGTGCGGATCGTGATCGCCGAGGACGACGCCCTGCTACGGGAAGGTCTGTCGCTGCTGCTGCGGGCCGAAGGGCTCGACGTGGTCGCCACCACCGACTCACCGACGACCTTCCTGGCCGCCGTGGACGAGTTCCGGCCGGACGTCGCGATCGTCGACGTCCGGATGCCGCCCACCCACACCGACGAGGGCATCGTGGCCGCCGTCGAGGCCCGGCGTCGTCGACCCGACCTCGCGGTGCTGGTGCTGTCGGCGTACGTCGAGCAGGCGTTCGCCACCGACCTGCTCGCCGGCGGCGCGGTCCGGCTCGGCTACCTGCTGAAGGAGCGGGTCGGCCGGGTCGAGGAGTTCCTCACCGCGCTGCACCGGGTCGCCGACGGCGGTACGGCGATCGACCCGGAGGTGGTCGGCCAGCTGTTCGCCCGCAGCCGTCCCGACAGCACCCTGGCCCGGCTCAGCGGCCGGGAACGCGACGTGCTTGCCCTGATGGCTGAAGGGCTCGGCAACGGGGCGATCGCGCAGCGGCTGTTCGTCACCGACGGGGCCGTGCACAAGCACATCCGCAGCATCTTCGCCAAGCTCGGTCTCGCCCCGGACGACCGCGCCGACCGGCGGGTGACGGCGGTGCTGCGCTACCTCGAGGACGCCCAGCGCCGCAGTTGGTGATGCCGGCGCCGCGCGATTGGTACAGCCTGCTGTACCCCGGTTGGCCAGTACGCTAGATCGTCCCGCAGCCCGTCTGACCATAGCGTTTTCCATGTCATCGTCCTCTGACGACATGGAGAGGTTGGTCCAGATGTCCGTCCGCGTTGGACGCCCCGCCGACCCGGCGGTCCGCGTGATACAGCTCGCCCGTACGTATGGTTCCGGACCGCAGGCCGTCACCGCGCTCGCCGGCGTCGACGCGGAGTTCCACCGCGGCACGTTCACGGCCGTGATGGGGCCGTCCGGTTCCGGCAAGAGCACCCTGTTGCAGACCGCGGCCGGCCTGGACCGGCCCTCCTCCGGGCAGGTGTGGATCGGCGGCCAGGATCTGTCGCGGCTGTCGGAGACGAAACTGACCAAGCTCCGGCGCAGCCGGATCGGCTTCGTCTTCCAGGCCTTCAATCTGATCGGCGCGCTGACCGTCGAGGAGAACATCCACCTGCCGCTGCGGCTGTCCGGGGTACGCCCGGACGCCGCCTGGCTGCGCCAGGTGGTCGAGCGGGTCGGGCTCGGCGACCGGTTGCACCACCGCCCGGCCGAATTGTCCGGCGGGCAGCAGCAGCGGGTGGCGATCGCCCGAGCGCTGGCGATGCGCCCCGAGGTGATCTTCTGTGACGAGCCGACCGGCGCGCTGGACACCCAGACCGCCGCCGACGTGCTGGCCCTGCTGCGGTCGGTGGTCGACGACGCGCAGCAGACCGTGATCATGGTGACCCACGACCCGGTGGCGGCCTCGTACGCCGACCGGGTGATGGTCCTGGCCGACGGTCGGATCGTGCGGGACATGCCCCAGCCGGGCGCGGAGCAGATCGCCGAGCAGTTGGCGTGGCTCGGCCGCCGCCAGCTCGTCACCCAGGAGAGCTGAGCCATGCTGATGCTCGCCCTCCGGATGCTGCGCCACCGCATCGGCAGCGCGGTAGCCACCCTTCTCGCGCTCACCTGCGGCGTCATGATCCTCATGTCGATGGGTGTGATGGTCGAGTCCGGGATGCGGTTCACCCCCGCACCGCAGCGGTACGGCGCCGCCGACATCCTGGTCGCGGATCGCGACATGACCATCGAGACCACCGAGTTCGGTGAGACGTCCACGGTCACCGTGGACCTGCCCACCGGCGGAAGCGTGCCGGTCACCCTCGCCGAACGCATCGGGCAGCTGCCCGGCGTGGCGGTCGCCGCCGCCGACCGCTCGATCCAGGCGGTCGTGCCGATCGACGACTCCGCGCAGGGGGCGGTCGCGCACGGTTGGAGCAGCGCCGCGCTCACCCCGTACCGGATCGTCGACGGCAACCAGCCGGACAGCACCGACGAGGTAGCCGTTGACGTCCGGCTCGCCACGGCGGCCGGCGCTCAACTGCGGCCCGGCGACCAGATCGCGGTCCTCGCTGCCGGCTCGGTGCGCCAGTACCGGATCAGCGGCATGGTGGACCGTGCCGCCGCCGGTGACACCCCGTCCGCGCTGTTCTTCACCGACGACCACGCCGCGGCGCTCAGCGGCAGCCCGGACCGGGCCGGACTGATCGGGATCGTCCTGGCCCGTGGTGCGGACTCGGCGGCCGTGACGGCCGAGGTCGACCGGCTGGCCGCCGAATCCGGCGCGACGGTCTACACCGGCACCGACCGGGCAGGAGTCGAACAGTCCGAGGCGCTCATGGCGGCCGACATGCTGATCCAACTCGGTTCCGTACTCGGTGGCTACGTCGCCGGGCTCGTCATGTTCGTCGTCGCCGGAACGATCGGCCTGGCGGTCCGCCACCGCCGCCGCGACCTGGCCCTGTTGCGCGCCGTCGCGGCGACCCCGGGTCAGGTACGGCTGCTGGTCGTCGCCGAAGTCGCGCAGCTGGCCATCGTCGCGGTGCTGCTCGGCATCCCGGCCGGGCTGTGGGCGACCGACTGGGTGCACCGGCAGCTCATGGACCGCGGCTTCATCCCGCACGGCTTCCCGTTCGACGGCGGGGTGCTCACCGCCGTGGCGGTCAGCGTGGCGACCGTGCTGGTGGCGGTGTCGGCGGCGCTGATCGCGGCCCGTCGTACGGTGCGGATCCGGCCGACCGAGGCGCTCGGTGAGATCGCCGTGGAGCCGGCCCGCAGCAGCCTCCTCCGGCTCTTCGCCGGTCTGCTCGCACTCGGCGGCGGGGTCACGTTGACCATGTTCAGCACCGCCCTGCGTGGCCAGGCCGGACTCGGCGCGGCGCTGGGCATGCTGTTCGTCTTCGTGCTCGCCGCCGCACTGCTCGCGCCGTGGATCAACCGGTACGCCGCACACGTACTCGGCCCGGTGCTGCGCGCCGTGTGGGGTGACAGTGGATACCTGGCGGCGGCCAACCTGCGGGCGAACGCGCAGGGTATGGCGACTGTGCTGACCGCGTTGGTGCTGTCGGTCGGCTTCGGTGGCTCGATCTGGTTCCTGCAGGACAACCTGGATCGGGAGGCCGTCGCCCAGACCCGCGACGGCACGCTGGCCCAGCACTCGCTGGTGTCGGCGGTCGGGCTGCCGGCGAGCGCCGCAGCGGACGCCCGCGAGCTGCCCGGCGTCGTCGCCGCCACACCGATCCGGCGTACCTCGGTGATCCTGCCGGTGTTGGGGGGTGCCGAACCCTTCGGTGCCCAGGCGATCGACCCAGCCGGGGCCGACCGGACCATGGACCTGTCGGTCACCGAGGGCAGCCTCGCCGACCTGCGTGGCGACACCGTGGCGCTGTCCAACCTGCAGGCATCCACGCTGGGAGCGGATCTCGGCGACCAGGTCGAGATCTGGCTCGGCGATGGCACCCCGGTGACGTTGCGGCTGGTCGCCATCTACGAGCGCGGGCTCGCCTTCGGGGACGTGACCCTCAACCGGGAGACGGTCGGCGGCCACACTCCGACCAACCTCGACGACGAGGTCCTGATCCGCACCGAACCGGGCAACGCCGAGGCCGTCGCCGGGCTTGCCGACCTGGTCGAGCGGTACCCGGGCAGCGGCCTGATCGACACCGGGGCCGTCGGCGCCCAGCTCGCCACCGACCTGGCCCTCAGCGCCTGGATGAACAAGCTGGTCATCGGCGTCATGGTCGGCTATGCCGCCCTCGCTGCCGCCAACACCATGATCATGGCGGCGCTGACCCGGGGGCGTGAACTGGCCCTGCTGCGCCTGGTCGGCGTCACGGCCCGTCAGGTCAAGCGGATGGTGCACGCCGAACAGGTCGGCCTGCTCGGCACCTCACTGCTCATCGGTGGCGCCATCGCCGCCATCACGTTGGTCTCGGTGGTCCGGATGATGACCGGACAGCTGATCCCTTACGTACCGCCGCTCGGCTGGGTCTCGATCATCGGCGGTACCACGCTGCTCGCGCTGGTCACCACCATCGCTCCCATCAGCGCACTCCTGCGGACGCCACCGGTGAACAGCATCGGCGTCAAGGAGTGACCGTCACCCATTCCACCGCAGGTGCCGACGAATCGTCGTCGGCCCCGTGGATCGGCGCACCGGGCACCCGATCCGAACACTCACCAGGAGGTTCCATGTCACCGCTACGCACCGCCGGCCGTCGTACCGCCGCCGCACTGGCGCTCGTCACACTTGTCGGGATCGCCGGCATCGGTATCCAGTACGCCGACGCCGCGCAGGCCCACCGTCCGAAGAAGGACTCCATCCAGACCAGCATCGACGCGCTGGTCGAGGCCGGCGTCGCCCCCGGCGCGCTGGTCTCGGTACGGGACAGCAGGGGCCGCGTCACCAACTACACCGCCGGCGTCAACGACCCACGGACCAGGGCGAAGGTGCCCACCGACGGGTACGTGCGGATGGCGAGCAACACCAAGATGTACACCTCGGTCACCGTCCTGCAGCTCGTCAACGAGGGCAAGGTGAAGCTGGACGAGCCGATCGAGACGTACCTGCCGGGGCTGGTCCGTGGGGAGGGCTTCGACGGACGCACCATCACGGTCCGCCACCTGCTGAGCATGACCAGTGGGCTGCCGGAGTACGACCTGCCGGACGTCTCCGTGTGGGGCCAGAGGTACTACGAGCCGCGTGACATGCTCGACTCGGCGTTCGCCAAGCCGGCGCACGCTCCGTCCCTGGCGGGCAGGTGCAGTACCGCAACGCCAACTACATCGTGGCGGGTCTGCTCGTGCAGAAGGTCACCGGTCGCCCGATCAGCGAAGTGATCACCAACAAGATTCTGAAGCCGGTCGGGCTGCACGAGACGTACTGGCCGGGTGTCGGTGACAAGACCATCCGCCGGCCGCACGCCAAGGGCTACCTGCCGGACCCGGAGACGATGAAGTGGGTCGACACCACCCAGGTGGACCCCTCCATCGCCTGGGCGGCCGGCCAGATGATCTCCACCCCGAGTGACCTCAACAAGTTCCTGGTGGCGCTGCAGAACGGCAAGCTGATCAAGCCGGCGACCCTGGCCGAGATGCGCGACAGCAAGGTCTTCCTTCCCGGTGGCGAGGCCTTCCCGGACCTGGTGTGGCAATACGGCCTCGGCGCCACCGGGTACGACCTCTCCTGCGGCGGTCGAGCCTGGGGACACGGCGGTGACATCGACGGATACTCCAGCCGTTCGGCCATCACCTCCGACGGTCGCGCCGTGACCATCGTGGTGACCGCCGCCACGAGCCCGGTCCCCGACGGCATCTTCCGGGTCCTGGACGCGTTCGACGCGGCCCTGTGCGCCGGCAGGTAGCCGTCGCCGGTCAACTGACCGATCCCTTCTCCTGAACCGCCACTGGCGGGGCGACCCGCCGCCCGTGCCGGAACGCCTGGCGCACCCGGCACGGGCGGCGGCTCGGCCGCCATCCGTACCCAGTCAAGGAGCAGCCTGCCATGCCCACCCACCTCACTCGACTCCGCCGGCCCACCCGGTCGCGTCGCCGGGTCGTCGCCATGGCGACGACCGCGGTGATCGCGGCGGGCGGTCTCACGACCGCCGGCCCGGCCGGCACCGCCTGGGCCGGGAGCCGTCCCGACGCCATCGGCCAACGCGTCGAGAAGCTCGTCGGTACCGATCGGCACCCGGGGGCGCTGGCCGCAGTCCGGGACCGTCGCGGCCGGACCCAGCACCACACGGCCGGGGTCGGCGACCTGCGCACCGGCGCGAAGGTGCCGAAGAACGGCCGGGTACGCATCGGCAGCGCCAGCAAGATGTTCGCCGCCGTCGTCGTGCTGCAGCTCGTCGGGGAAGGCACAGTGGATCTCGACGAGTCGGTCGAGACGTACCTGCCGGGTCTGGTGCGCAGCCCCGGGGTGGACGCCGACGCGATCACGGTCCGTCAACTACTGCAGCACACCAGCGGGCTGCCCGACTACACCGACACGATGTTCCCGAGAATGATCGACATCCCGCCGTACCAGCATGTCTACCTCGAACCCCGGGACCTGCTCGACATGGCCAACGCCAGGGAAGGCGGGCCGGCCGGCGACTGGGCCTACAGCAACACCAACTATCTGCTGGCCGGCCTGATCGCCCAACGGGTCACCGGCCGGCCGTTCAACGAGCTGGTCACCACCCGGGTCATCGAGCGGATCGGCCTGCGCTACACCTACGCGCCCGGGGTCGGTGAGGAGGGCATCCGCGGTCGGCATCCCAAGGGTTACCAGCTCGATGAAGCCACCGGCGAACTGCTCGACTTCACCCGGATGGACCCGAGCTGGGGGTGGGCCGCCGGCCAACTGGTCTCCACTCCGGCCGATCTCAACGCGTTCCTGCGTGCCCTTCTGGGCGGCAAACTGCTCAATCCCGCGCAGCTGGCCGAGATGCGGACCACCGTCGCCGTGCATCCACAATCGGACCTGGGGTACGGGCTCGGTCTCTTCCGTACCCCGTTGAGCTGCGGCGGGGTGGCGTGGGGCCACGGCGGTGACATCCCCGGCTACTCGACCGTCAACGGCGCCACCGAAGACGGCCGCGCGGCGACCCTGGTAGTCACCTCGCTCAACGGGTCGGTCACGGACGGCTCTGTCGCCGCCGACCGGGCCGCCCTCGTCGACGCCGCGCTCTGCGCGAAGTGACCGGCATGGCCGGAGTACGGCGGTCTCGACCGTGCGTCGGGGCACCTCGCCGGTCAATGACCCACGGGCTCAGGTCTGCGGGTCAGCCCCTGCTTCTTGACATGCTCGATCAGCGCCACGAGGACCTCTTTGGACGACTGCCGTTCCCGCGCGTCACACATCATGACAGGCACGTCCGGGTCGAGGTCCAGGGCCAGTCGAACTTCGTCAAGGCTGTACTGGCGCGCGTTCTCGAAGCAGTTGACGGCAACGATGAATGGCAGCCTCGCGCGTTCGAAGTAGTCGACGGACGGGAAGCAGTCGGCAAGCCGCCTGGTGTCCGCCAGGACCACGGCGCCCAGGGCGCCGATGGTGAGTTCGTCCCAGACGAACCAGAAGCGGTCCTGGCCCGGGGTGCCGAACAGATAGAGGACGAGTTCCTCGCTGATGGTGATCCGGCCGAAGTCCATCGCCACAGTCGTGGTCGACTTCGCCTCGACACCGGAGATGTCGTCGACTCCCACGCCCTGCTCGGAGAGGACCTCTTCGGTCCGCAGGGGCTTGGTTTCGCTGACGGATCCCACGAGGGTGGTCTTGCCTACGCCGAAGCCACCCGCGATGAGGATTTTGATGGCGGTGGGAAGGGTCGCATGGCCCGTCCGCTCAGAGTTGACGTAGTCCATTGATGAGCGCCTCGAATACGCTGTCGTCGGGAAGGGTGGCGGCTTGGCGAGGGTCGTTCACCTGAACGAATCCCTGAGCGATCAGTCCGTCGAGCAGCACTCGAACGGTGCCAAGGGGCAGGCTGAGATGCGCGGCCACTTCTGCGAGTGCCAGCGGTCGTTGGCACAGGTGAATGATCCTGGCCTGCTCTGGTGCTATCCCCACCTCCGACGGCGGGGCCGATCGGGTCGCCAGGACCAGAGCGACCACATTGAAGCTGTTGGCTGGTTTGGCCCGCCCGCCGGTTACGGCGTACGGCCGGACTACCGGCCCGGCTGCGTCATCTAACCAGACCGGTTCTTCGTCGGGCATCGTCATGGCGGCCCCTAGTTGTTGGTGTACTGACTCGGCCTGGTCGGGGAGGCGAGGAACTTGCCGGCTCGCGCAACGACCATCGCCATTTCGTACGCGACAAGTCCGACGTCGGTGTCTTCGGCCGCGAGGACGGCCAGGCAGGCGTTGCTTCCGGCCGCGGTGACGAAAAGGAACGACGATTTCATCTCGATGATGGTCTGTTGAACGGGTCCGCCGCCGAACCGCTTGCTGGCGCCCTTCGCGAGGCTCTGGATCCCCGATGCCATCGCGGCCAGGTGTTCCGCGTCGTCCCGGCTGAGCTGGGCGGAGGAAGCCATGAGCAGCCCGTCAGCGGAGAGCACGATGGCATGCTCAGCCTGCTTGACACGCCCAACCAGGTCGTCGAGCAGCCAGGCCAGATCGCCCGTGGAATTCTGCTGCACTTGCCCGTTCCTCTTTCTCACCGGTCGGTTTCGGCCGCGGACGTGTTGTCGGCGGCGTTGGGTTGCTCGTCGTCGGCGGCGTCGACGAGACGTGCGGCGTCATCACGGCCGCGGCGGGTGCCGGACTGGTAGGAACTCATCATCCTGCGGATGTCGTCGGGGGATCGCCCCGCCTCGTCGTCCGGTGGCTGTGTCTGGCCTGGGGACGATTCGCGCAGTTGTCGCGCGATGTTGGCCTGGCGGACCCTCATCGGCAGGCCGTGCTCGGTGTGCTCGGTGTGTCCGGCAGCAGGTCCGGGCCGCTGTTTGACGCTGGGCGGGCTCTTGACCGGCTCCTCGGTGACCGTGGCGGCGGCGTCAGCGGCGGCACGCAGTGGACGCACCGCTGGCAGTTCCATCGTTTCGCCGTGCACGGGTGCGGGCTCGACGACGGCGAGCGAGGTCTGCCGCGCCGTGGTGACCCGCTGGGCATCGCCTGCGGCAGCCGCGTCCCTGGACACGCCCACCGTCGGTGCGGGACCGGCGCCGATCGGGTCGGCCGTCGCAACCAGGTCCTTGGGAATGAGGACGACCGCCGTCGTGCCGCCGTAGGGCGACGGCTTCAACCGGACCGCGAGGTGGTGCTTGGCGGCCAGCCGACTGACGACGAAGAGTCCCAGCTTCTTGGCGTCGGCGAGGTTGAACTCTGCGGCGACTGCGAGGTCCGCGTTCGCAGCGGCCAGATCGTCCTCGGCCATGCCGAGACCTCTGTCCTCGATCTCGATGGCGAAGCCGTTGGCCACAAGCTGCCCGCGCACCTCGACAGGGGTGCTCTTCGGCGAGAAGGTCAGGGCGTTCTCGATCAGCTCGGCGAGCAGGTGGATGATGTCGCCGGCGGCCCGGCCGGCGAGCGCGACCGACCCGAACGGCATCACCTTCACCCGGGTGTAGTCCTCCACCTCCTGCACGGCAGCGCGGGCCACATCGACCATCGGCACGTTGCGGCGCCAGCCACGGCCGGGCGTCGCACCCGACAGGACGATGAGGTTCTCGGCGTTGCGCCGCATCCGGGTGGCGAGGTGGTCGACGCGGAACAGGTCCTCGAGTTCGTCGGCGTCCTCCTGCCGGCGCTCCATCTCGTCGAGGAGGGTCACCTGGCGGTGGACGAGGGCCTGGGTGCGCCGGGCCAGGTTAAGGAACACATCGCGTACGTTGCGGCGTAGCTCCGCCTGCTCGACGGCCGTACGCACAGCGGTCTCCTGGACGGCGTTGAACGCCTGGCCGACCTGCCCGATCTCGTCCGAGCCGAAGTCGAGAGGCGGTGCCTCGACGGCGACGTCCACCTTCTCGCCGCGCTGAAGACGCTCGACCACGGCGGGCAGCCGCTCGTCGGCGAGTTGATGAGCCGCGTCACGTAGCCGCTGCAACTGCGCCACCAGAGCGCGCGCCGTCGTGATCGACAGCACGATCGACGCGGCAACGGCGATCGTGCCAAGGCCCGCCGCGAGAAGCAGCCGGATGATGACCCAAACGGCGACGCCCACGGCACCGGACACGATTCCGTTGCCACCGGCTGTGACTACTTCCTGCAGCTCGGACTGGGCGTCGTCAACCACACTGCGCCACTCGCCGGCCTCGACGGGCAGGCTCGACCGGGTGCGGCTGGTCTGCGCCACACTGTCTTCGATCGCCCGAAGACGGCGGAAGGTGTCGCCAGCAAGCAACTGCTCATATCGAGCGCGGTCGGCGGGTGACAACTGGATCGAGGTTTCCGATCCCGCGAACCGTTGGGCGCCCACGAGCTGCGCGAACTGCGCCTGCTCAGCGGCGGTGATCCGACCGCTGGCGAGGACGCCACTCAAGAGCGCGTCCTCTTGCGAGATCAGCTCCCCCATGCGGTTCAGCTGGATGAGCGCGGCGGCGTAACCCGCGATCGTCTTGTCGTCCAGGCTCGCCGTGGCGTGGTAGATGCCGAAGATCGAGTCGATCGAGTCGCCGAAGGCCCTCGCTGCGCTCGAGCGGTCGATGGTGCGTGCATCGACCAACTCCCTGACACCGCCCAGGGCGTCCAGACTGACGTAGGCGGCGTCGAGTCGTTGGGCCAACGTGTTGCTGCCCGCCAGATCCGTCTGCCAACTCCGTGCTGACGCTGTGAACGTCGCGGCGAGTTGCTCGGTCTGCCGGCGCTGGGTGTCCAAGGACGCTCGCGCTTGACTGTCGTCGGAGCCACCCAGGTAGGCCAGCGTGAGTCGGCGTTCGTTCTGCAAGGCCGTCAGCAGGGGTGCGCTCGGCTCGTACACCTTGCTGTTCAGCGTATTGACCCAGAGCAGGTTGAGACCGTCCCGGAGGGTCACCCACGCCGCGAACGCCCACAGGGCAGTGAGCGACAGCAACATCGCGACCACTTTGGTGCGGATATTGGTACTGCGAAAGCGCATCACACCGTCCCAGTCGGCCGTTGCACCTGGCTAAGTCCTCGGTGAATTTCTGACGCCTGCGCGTCCCACATCAACGGCGCGCGACAACGGGAGCACGCTAGCAGCGTCCAAGAAGGTCCTCAAGCGTCCCTGATCACCGGCTTGCTGGCTGCCTGCCGCGGTTTGGGTGCAGTTGTCGTGACGGTCGCCGCAGTTATGTCGTGCCGTTGCCGCACAAGGTGCAATGCGGCGAGCACCGCAGCGCGGACAATCGCCAGCGGGCGATAGAGCTCCTTGCCGTACCACAGGGGAGGGGCAGGCTCCCGGCCCGCCGTCTCGCAGAGGTACGCGTAGCCACGCCTCGCGGCCGCCTGGACTTCATCGGCCCTCGGGCGTGCTGCCAGGAGCACCTGCAACGCGTACGCGGTCTCCTCAGCGGTGCCGTCCCAACGCCCCCACGACCCGTCGGCCCGCTGCGTGGACAGGACCCAGTCGACCGCCCTCGCCACCGCGTCGACCGGGGTGGGCCCACGGCCGAAGTCTTGAAGAGCAAGGGCACAGCACATCGTGGCGTAGTACGGCGAGGCATGCCATCGGTCGCGCCACTGCCCGTCCGGCTGCTGGCGCTCTTGCAGCGCCACCGTCAACCGATCGATGGCGGCCATGTACCGCGGCTCCGGATCGACTCCGCTGGACACGTGCTGACCGAAAGCGTCCAGGACGTGCGCGTTGGTGGTGACCGACCACCCGTCCTCACCAGGCCAGGTGCAGAATCCATCCGCAGTTTCGTATGCCCAGAGAGGCCCGGGGTCCACAGGCTGGCCCAGATGTCCGAGCGCGCACAGCGCCACCGCCGTGGTGTCTGAGTCGGCGGGCAGCCCCGGCCCGGTCGGAGTGCCCAGCGGGTTCAGCGCGGCGCGCAGGCTTTCCACGATGCGCGGCGGCACCTCGACTCGAATGCCAGCCCGTGCCAGTCCGCTCACCACCCACGCCGCTTCGAAGACAGTGATGGGCAACGGACACGGCACCGGGCCGCCGCCAGCGACAGTCGCCAAATGAGCCAAGGCCTGGTTGCTGGAGGAGCCCGATTCGTTGTTGCCGATCCAGGCGGCGGTTGCCGCCGGTGAGGCGCCGACCGTCCCGGGCCCCGCCGGTCGAATGCCTGCGGCGCGAGCTGCGGGACCCAGGACCTCCAGGAAATGCACCAACTTGCCCGGCAGATCAACGCCGGCAGCGACCGCTTGTCGGACCCTGACGAGACGGCCGTCGTCCATCCCCGTCGGCAGGCCTAACCGCCCGCCGTACCAGGGTTCGAGGCACGGCACCGCCAGGTGTTCAAGCCGGGCGAGATGCTGGTTGATGCCCGCCACGAGGGACGGCACGATGAGATCCGCGCCTGGCGTGTCCGGCACCAGCAGGTCAGCCCGTAGCCAGGTAGTAAGCGCCTGCAGGCTGCGGGCGACGGCAGGGGCCAGGCGCGCCGCCACGTGATCCCGATGTGCCCTCGGTCCCGTGGAGCGGAGGGTCGCGAGCAGCGCATCGGTGGCGCTGAGGGTGGGAACCAGCGCATACCCCTGCGGTGGACCCCACCCTCCGTCCGCCCGCTGCGTCTGCAGCAGGAATGCGATGCGCTCGGCATGCCCACCCAGCCACGGCGACAGCGACACAAGCCGAGCGGTCTCGTAAACCGATGGGGCGACCTGACCGTGCGGCTCCGCCTCAAGCCCGGCAATTAGATCAGCTACGGCACCGTCAATGTCGCCGTTCAATGTATGGACGGAGATGGCCGGGCGGCTCACAGGCTGCCCCAGAAGTCCGACACCTGGTAGAAGCCGGCGGTGAACGAGATCTGGCGTCGCAGAAACGCGGCCTGTCGGGGACAGGTTTTCTCCAGTGGCTCGATCAGTTCGTGGCAGCTCTGGATGACCGCGTTGAGCCTGGCGGTCACTTCGGTTCTGCACACGAGCATGAGCGCGTTGAGATCTCCCCACTGGAGGTCGCGCTTACTTGTGCCCAGGTCGTTGATCAACCGGATGGCGCGCTGCACCTCGCGGCTGGCAGCCTTCAGGTCGTCAATGTGGTCCAAGCAGTCCTGGTCACCGAGGTGGGCCCAGTGCGTCACGCTGACCAGCACGACAGCGGCGTTGTCCGCGTTGGCGAGGTACTGGTCGAGAGTCAGCGCAGTACGCCGCGAGGCCGGTGGCGCCTGATGCGCGGTCTTCCATCGCCACTCCTGCGCCATCGCTGCGACCATGCGTCCGATCTCGTCCCGCCAAATCGGGCCCATGGCCGCGAACGCCGGCGCCGGCACCAACTCGTTCCGTATCTCTGCCAGTAGCAGCGCCAGCGGGTGCCCGCCGTCGACGCACGGATCGCCGTTGGCGGCTGTGACGCAGCTGGCGACGAGCGCCTGGACATCGTCGTCCGTCTGCGCGAGGTGGTCGAACTGCCAGTCCGCCGCGAACACCCACAGCACGGTCCGAGCTGTCAGCCTCAGTTGGTCGCCTGCGTACTCGGGGGCGGTGAACGCTACTGACATCGCGATGCCGCTGATGAGCGCCGCGTCGAAGGGTCGCGCCGCGAACAGGTTCTGATGGCGCGTCACGACCTCGTGCAGGTCGCGATCGAGAGTGACGGCCAGCGCGCAGACTCGTGCCTGCTCTTCTACAGTGAGCGCGTCGCCCATGGCGACCGGGACAGGCGGGCCGGGTGTCACGAGACTGAGGAGTGGTCGTGCCGCGGCAGCAGTGTGAGCGTGTTCGGCCGGGGCCGCAGTGAGGCACCGAGCCGCGCTTTGAGGTTAGCCGGCCCACCGAGCTGGAAACGGTACCGGCTCAGCAGCGTGGCGATGATGATCGGGGCCTCAAGGAGGAAGAGGTGCTGGCCGACGCACTGGTGCGGGCCGCCTCCGAAGGGAAAGTAGCTGTAGCGGTGCTCCCGCCTCGGGCGGTCAGGAGCGAACCGCTCCGGGTCGAATGCGTCAGGGCGATCCCAGAACTGTTCCATCCGCTGGGTCGCGTACGGGCTGACCAGGATGGTTGCTCCGGCTTCAATCCGGACGCAGCCAAGGACCTGCTCCTCGGCCGCTGTTCGTGGGATGTTCCAGCCGGCTGGCCAGAGGCGCAGCATCTCGTCCAGGACCATGCGGGTGTAACGCATCCGCGGGATGTGGGCCCGCTGCACCGGTCCACGCCCGACAACCTCGTCGACTTCGGCGTACAGCCGGTCGGCAACCTCGGGGTACTTCTCAAGAACCGGCCACAGCCAGGACAGGACACCGACTGTTGTCTCGGTGGCCGTACTGAACATCGCGACAAGGTCGCTGCGGACCTGCTCCTCGCTGACCTGAAGTCCGTTGGCCCTTGGGCGGCACAGCGCCGCGATGATGTCGTCGCCCTCGCCCGGGTTCGCGCGCTCCGTACGGATGATCGGCAGGACCAGCGTGTCGATGGCCGCGACCGCCTTGCGGAACGCCCTGTCACCGGGCAAGGGAACCCAGTAGGGCGCGCTGGGCACGAGTAGACGAAATACCATCGTTCGGGTGATCGTGCCCAAGTGACCGAAAATCTCCACCGCGTCGCCTACGGAAATTTTCCGCCCGAAAAGGACCCGAGTTGTGGCCTGGCACACGATCCGCGACATCAGGGTCATGGAGTCAACTGCCACACCCTGCCGAGCCGGTTCTCCCAGCGCATCAATCGCCTCGGCGATGGCGACCGCCATCCGGTCGACCATCTGCTCGACACGCTGCTTGGTGAACAGCGGTTGCAGGGTGTCCCGGCTGGACTCCCACACCTCTCCCTCGGTGACGAGGATCGCCTCCCCGACCACCCGGCGGATCGAACGCCAGAGCATGCTCTCACCGTCGCGGATGTAGTTGGTCGTGTCACGCAGGATCTGCTGTAGGTGTTCGGGGTGGGTGACCAGGTAGGGGCGCATGGTGCCCAGGTTGAGGCGCACGACCTCACCGCCGGACTCGTGTCCGAAGTGGACAAGTGCCGCGAGGGGGTCGCGGAGCATACGCGGCAATGTTTCGCGCAGGGGAATGAGCCTGGCGCGGCCGGCGGGTTGCGCCTGAGACATGAGCACCTCCACGAACTGTTGTCCTCCGAGCGTATGGCCAGGCAGGTCCCCGCAGCAGGGGCCCTGCATGATCAACTTTTGCGTCCTATCGATAACTCCGGATTTGTCTGAGGTGGACGACGGTCCGGCGGATGACCGACCTTCAGTCGAGGGTGCCAAGGCGGCACGCCCGCTGACGCGCCGCCCGCGGATGCGGCCCGGCAGGACGAGGTGATCATCGGTAACATCCCGGACTCGGCTCAGAGTATGGGTGGAGGTGAATCCGTTGCTGCCGTGCGAGGTGCTCGACACGTCCGTGCTTCCACCGAGTGACCGTTTCGAGTGCTGGTACGAGGTCATTGCTCGCGAAGCCGCTCCGACCTACGTCAAGAGCCCGCACCTCGCCGACTTCAAGGCATTGGCCAAGCGAGTATCCCTGGGAACTGTCCTGCTGGCTGAGTTGCGCTACCCAACCCTGGACACCATCCGTTCGCCACGGCTGGTCAGGCGGTCGCAGCCCGACACCTACCAACTGGTGCTGATGACCACGGGGGAAAGCGTTGCGAACCAGGAGCGCACCCAGTCCTCCGTGCCGCAGGCGTCGTTCACCCTGCTGGACAACAGCAAGCCGTTCACTGGCACCCACTACGCGTCGGGGCCGACGCTTGCCAGCTCCATCTCTCTCGTCATCCCCCATCAGGCGCTGCCTCTGCATCCAGACAAGGTGCGCACGCTCCTCGCGAGCTCAATCGGTTCTGACACAGGCATGGCGGCTCTGCTTGCTCAATTCGTCCACCGCGTGGCAGCGCGCCCCGAAGAATTCGCCCCGAGTCAGGCGGTGACGCTAGGCGCGATAGCGCTTGACCTCGCGGCTAGCACCCTGGCGCAGCGCTTGGCTGTTCAAGAGCTGCTGCCGGTCGAGGTTCGGGAACGTACGCTGCGAACCGAGATCGAATCCTTCATCGAGAAGAACCTTGGCGACACTGATCTGACCCCTCGTTCCGTCGCCGCCGCGCACCACATTTCGCTGCGTATGCTCCACCGGCTCTTCGCGTCCGAGCAGCACACCGTGGCGGAACTGATCCGGCTCCGGCGATTGGCTCGGTGTCAGCGGGATTTGACCAATCCGTTGCTAGCCGATCGACCGATCCACAGAATCGCGGCGCGTTGGGGATTTCCGGCCAAGGCGCATTTCAGTCGGCTCTTCAAGAGTACTTTCGGCATGTCGCCGCAGGAGTACCGCAACCTGCACCGTTAGTTCACGGGCGACCCCGGCTACCCGCTGCCCGGCGGAGAGTTTCGAGTCCGGTGCGTCCTTGGTGGGCGCGGCTTGTCGATTTCCACCGTGCAGGCCGCTCCGGACCCCACCGCACATGCTCCTGCCGGTGCCGGCGGCGTTGCTGATCGACCGCGCCGCGCTCCGTACAAGACTGCACAGAAGTGCAACCCTCTGGCACCAGCGGTCAACATCCCAACTATTCGTTGATCGCAAACTGGAGCAGCGAGCGGGATCCGGGCGATAGGGCGGGGCTACCAACGGGGGTGCCTCTTTCGTTCGGAACGCTGCACCGTAGGCCACACCTCGGTGTCACATGGCCACCGCTTCCCACCCCCCGGGCCCGCACCGCCCCTCCGGGGTGGGAAGCGGCGCAGGCTGATCCGCAGCCGTGTCGCGGCGTTACCTGCTCGTCCTCGATGATGTCGGCGCCGGTGCGGACCACTCGCCGGACAATGCCGTCGCGGATGCCGGTGAGGTCATGCCGCACCAGCGGCAGCGAGGGGTCGGCGGCGAGCAGCGCCCGGCCGACGGCGAAGGTCGCCGTCGACCAGAACCCGGACAACACGGTCAGTGACGGGCGGGTGTCACCACACCCCACCGCGCGCAGGTGCGCCAGGTGTGCCGGCCACGGATGGGGCCGGTGACCCCGGCGGAAGTGTCCGGGGCCACCGGCGGCCAGATCGCGGGGTCGGTGCAGCTGCGATGTGCGGCGCCGCCGGCCGGGTCGTCTCCCTCGTGCCGGTGGCATCTCGGGGCGGACACGCAGCCAACGCGGTTCGCACATCCCCCGTGCTGCGACCGCGCCGCGTCTGGCGATCGTTACCCGACCGTGATGCAGCCTGCACCTGTCGGGGACATCGAGCAGGAATAGTCCGTCACTATGGTTGTCCACTGCGGTGTTACAGCCACCACAGTGGTCAGGTATCGCTAGTGAAGCATGGTCGATCCGCACCTGCAACTATTGTGGATCGCAAATCCCGCTTCATCACGATTGTGGCGCGCTGGGATGGGAGGACGGTCATGGCGGACGGTGGCGCAGACGAGGGTGGACCGTCCTTCGCGGCGCGGCTCAGACATCTGATCGACACGCATGTCAAGCCAGGTACCGGCGAGCCGTACTCCCCGGATGATGTCGCCAAGGGAACGGGGCTGTCGACCAGCTACGTGAACTATCTGCTCAGCGGTGAGCGGGACAACCCCTCGCGCTCGGCGATCCAGCAGTTGGCGAACTTCTTCCGGGTGCAGCCCAACTACTTCTTCGATCCCGTGGTGGAGTCCGAGCCCGGCGAGCTTGACGACGCCGACCTGGCGACCATCACGGTGCTGGCGCGCGGGCTGCCACCGGGCGTCCCGCGCGCCAGCCTGCGCAAGATCGTGGAGCAGGTCGCCGCGTTGGAGGCTCGCAACAAGTCGGCGCGTCGGGGCCGGCCGACGCGGTAGCAGGACGTTCCCCAGCCCTGTCGACTCAGGGCCTAGCCGAGCAGCAGAAACGTCGGCAGCGCCACGACGAGTCCCACCGTGGTTCCGGCGACCACCTGACCGACGGTGTGCTCGCGAAGCTCCACTCGCGACCAACCCACGAGGACGACCCCGGCAGCGGCGAGAAGCAGATCCGGTCCGAAGACGATGACCAGGACAGCGGCCGAGCCGGCGGCGACCGCCGCGTGGATGCTCAACTTCCACACCAGGTTCACCAGGGTCACGGCCAGGCCCAGGGCGAACATCACGACGACCATGGCGATCACCGGCCGGGGTGCCCGGAAGCCGACCAGGAGGGTCAAGCCGACCAGCACCGAGAGGAGCCCGTACGCCAGCGGCGTGCGCCGCTGCTCGCGTACCCGGATGTGATGGTCACTGAGGCGCCCTCGGCGGACTCCCCACCAGATGAGGCTGTTGGGGATGACCGAGCAGAACAGCGCGCCCACCAGCGCCCAGCCGAGGCCCGGCCCGACGGCCGGCGCGCTGGTCTGCAGGGCGACGACGACCGGCATGACCGCGGCCAGGAGCGCTGGCGCGAACACCTCGGTCACCACCCGAGCGAATCGGGTGGAGAGGCTCCGGCTGGGGGAGTCGCGGGCATCGAGCACCTGACGCATTCTGCCGCTTGCGGCGACCGTCCGGGACGTGCTACCCGGGGGACCGCTGCCACCGACGTGCTCGGGGCCCCTGAGAGTCGGCCGGCTTGGCTATGCTGCCTGTCTGCGACCGCCACCATCGTGGCTCAGGCGAGCGCTGGACGCTGACATCGGCGGCCGGAGGGATGCAGGGGCGAAGGGCGTTTCGGGCACCGTCCGCAGGAGGGTCAGGACAGACGATGTGGCACCAGAAGCACCGGGCGCACCGGCTGCTACGTCGGCTCGATGTCGCCCTCCCGGTGCCGTTGACCGTTTCGGCGTTGGTGTCGGCGCTCGAGGAGAAACGCGGTCGCCCGATCCACCTCGTCGCGATGACCGTCGACGAGCCGACCGGACCGTGCGGACTCTGGGTCGCGACGGCCGAGGCCGACTATGTCCTCTTCGACCGCGACTCGCCGCCCGTGTTGCAGGTCCAGACGACGTTGCACGAGCTGATGCACATCGCTTTGAAGCACATCGGCACGACGGTTGTCGACGGTGCCGCACAGCCGATCGAGCGTGGTGATGCCGACCCGGTCGAGACGGTACTGGCCAGATCGTCGGCGTCCTTCGACCAGCAGCAGGAGATGGACGCCGAACTGCTGGCTACCTACCTGGGAGCTCGGTTGGACAGGGTCGAGGAGGTAGGCGCCTTCGAAGACCTGCACGAGGACACCGCCGCGGTGATGTACCGCATCGCAGCGGCGTTGACCCACTAGACGGGAGCGGCAGATGCTGGTCGCTGTCGGTCATGTGGTCGCCGCGCTCGTGGCCGTGGCGGCGCTCGTCGTCAAGCTGGGTGCCCTGCTGCGGGACCCGAAGGATCAGAAGATCTGGGCGAGCGTGGCGATCTGTCTGGGCTGTGGTCTCGCCGTCACAGTCGGCTGGGCACCCGTCCACAGCGCCGTCGACCAGTTCACCCGCGTACCGAATCTGGCCAAACTCGCCGAGCACGGCTCGGCGCTGCTGACGGCGACCGCCATCCAGTTTCTCTTCCTGCACCTCGGTGACCCGCAGCGAGCACGGCGGCAGATACGTCGGCGGTTGGTGCTGCTGGCCGTGGTGTTCACGGTGATGGCGACGATGTTCTGGGCGGCGGACTTCCCGACCTCCGAGCCCCTGCACTTCGCCGACCGGTACGGGGACCTTCCCGAAGTCGGCGTCTACATGCTGGCGTTCCTGCTGTACCTTGCCGTCTCCGTGGCCGACATCCTGCGCATGTCCCTCGGCTACGCCAGATACGCCGGCACCCGACTGAAAGTCGTCATGCGCCTGCTCAGCGCGGGAGCCGCGTTCGGCGGCGCCTACGTCGGCCACAAGGCATTCTTCATCGCTCTGAAGCTGGCCGATGGCAGCGCGCCATGGTCGGAACCTGTCGTCTCACAAACCCTCGTCACCCTGTCGGTGTCGTTCACCTGTTCGAGCTTCGTGCTGTCGACGATCTGGAAGTTCGTCGACGACCTGCGTGTCTGGCCGCGCAGGAGCGAGGCGTACCGGCAGCTGCACGCGCTTTGGTACCTGCTGTATCAGGCGGTCCCGACGATCGCGTTACAGCCGCCGCGTCGACCTGAACGCGCCCGGGGCGTCGCATGGGGCGCCGGCCAGCGGCTGTACCGGCGATGCGTGGAAATCGGTGATGGACTGCAGGCCACAGGCCAACTGGACCCGCGCCGGAAGGCGGCGGCCCGGCGACGCGCCATCGAGGCGGGCTGGGACCAGGACCGGGCGGTCGCGGCCGGCGAAGCGGCGGCCATCCTGTCCGCGGTGCACCGCCAGCGGCAGGAACCACTCGTTCGCCCTGAGACTGGTGCCGGCCTGGAGCAGCGTCCGCCGTTGATCGAGCGGATGGACGTGGACGCGGAGGCGCGACGGCTGGGCATGATCTCCGCCGCGTTGCAGGAACCCTTCGTACGAGCCGCCGCAGCCGAAGCCGTCGACTCCGGCACCGAGGTACACCAGAGCCGGGCGACCTCAGCGGGTAGCGGCGGTCGGCGTGACCCTGGTCTGCCGGGTGTCGCCGCCGCGCAGGTAGGTCATCGAGACGGGCTGGCCGGGCTCGACCGACCGCAAGGCACCGATGAACGCCTCAAGCGTGTCGATACGCTCACCGGCCACCTGCGTGACGATGTCCCCGGGCCGCAGACCGGCGGCGGCCGACGGACCGTTTTCGTCGACGTCGCGGACCAGGACACCCCGGTCGGTGCCGGCATTCAGCGACCGGGCGATCTGCGGGGTCAGGCGCGCCACCGCGACCCCGAGGTACGGCTGGGTGACCCGGCCGTCGTCGAGGAGGTCGTCGGCGATGTCCAGGGCGGTGGCGGCGGGGATCGCGAAGCCGATTGACACCGCGCCGGTCTGCGGCGGCAGGTAGGCGTCGTTGATGCCGATGACTCGGCCCGAGTAGTCGGCGAGCGCGCCGCCCGAGTTGCCGGGCGAGATCGCCGCGTCGGTCTGGATCAGGTCGACCAGGGCGTTGCCCTGACCCGCCGAACCGGGGATCTCCCGACCGACACCGGATACGATGCCGGCGGTGACGCTGTTGAGGAAGCCCAGCGGGCTGCCGAGCGCGAGGACCGGCTCACCCGGTGGCGGAAGCTCGGTGTGGAACGGCGCGGGCGGCAGGTCGGCGCGCTCGGCGCGGAGCACGGCGAGATCGGTGACGGCGTCGGCGGCGACCACCCGGGCCGGTACGCGGGTGCCGTCGGCGAGAGCGACCTCCACGTTCTCCTGGTCACCCACGACGTGCTCGTTGGTGAGGATCAGTCCACCCTCCCGGAACACGACCCCGGAGCCGAGACCCTGCCCGACCCGAACGGTGACGACCGAGGGTTGTAGTCGGGCGACGATCTGTGGCAGGTCGGCTGCGGCCGGTGCGGGCGCGGCCGACGACGCGGCGGTCGGTGCCGCAGTCGCTCCTCCGTCGTCGGCGGCCGTGCAGCCGGCGGTGGCGATCAGCATCGCTCCGCCACCCAGCAGAGCCACCCAGCGCGATCGGACCGTCACGGTGTAGTCCTCCCCGGTGGTAGTACAGCGGTCGGGTGCCCTGGCTGGCCCGCTACCCGAACCTCCCGACGGCAAACCCCGCGGCTGCGCGCGACGTCGGAACGTCACGGTGCTGGGCAGCAACCGTCATCCGTTCGTCGCACATTTCCCCCGGCTGCGGGACATGAGCCTGCCGATGACGGCACGGCCCGGGCCCTGGCCGCCACCGGTGCGATGACGGCGCCGGAACTCTCACGGTGATCCTGGCCGCGCTGCTGGTCGGTGCGGCCGTCGGCCGGTGGCGCCAACGACGACGCCAGAGTCACCCGACCCGGCGGTCCACCCCGGCGAGCGTGGCGGAGCGACCGGACCGAGCGGTCCCGCTCCGTGTCGAGATGGTGCGGGCGGGCCCGGCGTGTTGCCGGGCCCGCCCGTCTCGATCATGACCCTCAGGGTCTTCGGATGCCGCCGCACGGGTCGGTAGACCTGACCCGCCCTCGGCTCGGTTGTGGTGGTTATGCGAGGGCTGCGAGGCGGAATTGTTGGTTGGGTTGTCCGTGGCAGTCGTAGAGCTGGATCTGGGCTCCGTTGTTGCTGCTCCAGACGTCGAGGCAGCGTCCGGACTGGACGCCGGTGATGGTGCCGTTGGAGTTGACGTTCCATTGTTGGTTGGTGCCGCTGTGGCAGGTGTAGATCTGGACGGCGGCGCCGTTTCCGGAGCCTGCGGCGTCGAGGCACATGTTGTCGTAGACGCGTAGTTGTTTGTTGGTGGTGTAGGTCCAGGACTGGTTGGTCTGCTTGTTGCAGTCGTAGAGCTGGACGCGGGTGCCGTTGTTGCGGGAGGCGTTGGGTACGTCGACGCAGCGGCCGGACTGGGTGCCGATGATTTCGTTGGCCGAGCCGGACGGCGGTGGGGTGGTCGGCGTCGGCGTGGGGGTCGGCGGCGTGGTCGGCGTCGGCGTTGGGGTGCCGGTTGGCGGCGTGGTCGGATCCGTCGGTAGCAACGGGCAGGTGCTGCGGTAGGTGACCACGCCGCTGCTGTCCAGCAGCGGGCAGAGGAACTGGCTGTACCGAGAGTCGTTGTCGACGAACATCTTCAGGAACGGCAGCATGGTCCGGATCAACACCGGGTTGGACCGTCCGACCATGAACCCGTGGTCCCCGCCGGCGACCTCCAGGTAGACGCTCTCCGTCGAGGCCGGAAGGCTGTTGTACAGGTTGAGGGCGTAGGACGGGGTGACCACCGTGTCCGCCTGCCCGGAGATGACCATCGTGGGTACCCGGTCGTTGGCCAGGTTCTGCGACGGCGAGTACGGCGTGATACCGACGGCCGCCTTCAACGACGAGCGCCGGATCGCTGCGCTGAGCGCTCCACCGCCGCCCATCGAGTGACCGGAGACGGCCAACCGGTTCGGGTCGACCCGGTCGCGTACCGGGCTCTGCTGCGTCAGGTAGTCGAGCGCGGCGAGCAACTGGGTGCCTCGGGCGGTGTCGAAGTCGTTACGGCTGTTCGTCTCGATGCCGATCACGACGAAGCCGTGCGATGCCAGCCACGGACCCATCCAGGCCAGCTCGGCGGAGAACAACGCCGTGTAACCAGGTGAGATCGCGATGGCACCGAAGGTGCCCTGGCTGGTGTCGGTCGGGTAGTAGATCCTGCCGCCGTTGAAGCCGTACCCGGTCGGGACGCTTACCGACGTGTTGGCGAACGGGCCGTTGACGGCCGCGACGCTGGCCCGGGTGGGGTCCGGGCCCCGTTGGTACGGGTTGTCGGCGGCCGATGCGGACCCGGTCGCCACCGTCACGGTGAACATCCCGACGGCGGCTGCGAGCCCCGCCGTGGCGAGCTTGAGCAGCCGACGCCGAATGCCGGGGGACACTCGGCCGGCATGATCTCGTCCCGCGAGCGGGGGGTGGTGTGCGTGTCCTCGCACTGTCGATACCTCCTGGTGGTGGGGTGTGTGAGGGATGGGCGGGCCCGGATTGCGCCGAGCCCGCCCGTTCCGGCTGTGCCCGAGCCGGAGCTGCCGCCGTCAGCGCTGCAGGGTCAGTACTCCCGGGCGGTACGGCAGCAGGCCGTAGTCGCCGCCGGAGTTGGGTGAACGGCCCTGGTAGAGCAGCTGCAGGTTGCAGGGGTCGATGGTCATGGTCTGGTCGGCGTTGGTCCGGATCAGCTCACCGTGGCTGATGTCGTTGGTCCAGGTGGCGCCGCTGTTGGCCTTGCCGGCGAACGGGTTGCTCTCGCTGGTGGCCTGCGGGGTCCAGCTACCGCCGAGGCTGGTGGCGGTGAAGGACCGGAAGTAGCGGCCCTGCGAACCGATCGCCTCGACGATCATCAGGTACCGCTGCTGACCCTGGAGCTTGTACACCTGGACACCTTCGAACAGGTTGTTCGTGGTGTCGGTCATGATCGTGGTGTAGTTCGAGCCGAAGCTGCCCGGGAAGTTCCCGATCGGCATGCTGGCCCGGTAGATCCGGCCGTTGTCCCCGGCGAAGAACAGGTACATGTTCTGGTCGTCACCGATGAGCGCCTGGTCGATCGGGCCGGTGCTGGAGTTCGAGATCGACCCGGTGAACAGCGTCTGGTGCGCCGACCAACTGTTCACGTTCGTCGGGTCGGTCGAGGTGCGGTAGGAGAAGGCCGGCCCACCCCACTGGTACGCCAGGACCCAGACGTTACGCGGCGCGAAGTAGAACAGTGAGGGAGCGACCGCGGCGAAGGGCATCTGGTTCTGGCTGGCCGAACCCATCTGGTTCCAGTTCGAGAACAGGCCGAAGTTCATCGACCCCCAGGTGGTGCCCGTGTCGTGCGTGGTGCCGTACACCAGGTGCTGACCGTTGTACGGCGCGTGGGTGAAGTCCTTCAACGACACCCAACCCGATCGCGGCTGCGCCAGGGCGCCGGTCGACGACCACCGGTACGACGACGGCAGGTTGCAGGTACCGGTCGGCGGCGGGGTGGTGGTCGGCGGCGTGGTGGTCGGCGGGGTCGTGGGACCGCCGAGCGAGACGAGGCGGAACTGCTGGTTGGGCTGCCCGTGGCAGTCGTAGAGCTGGACCTGCGCTCCGTTGCTGGTGCTCCAGACGTCCAGGCACCGCCCGGACTGGACGCCGCTGATGGTGCCGTTGGAGTTTACGTTCCACTGCTGGTTGGTTCCGCTGTGGCAGCTGTAGATCTGGATCGCGGCGCCGTTTCCGGAGCCTGCGGCGTCGAGACACATGTTGTCGTAGACACGGAGCTGCTTGTCAGAGGTGTAGGTCCAGGACTGGTTGGTCTGCTTGTTGCAGTCGTAGAGCTGCACCCGGGTGCCGTTGTCACGAGAGGCGTTGGGTACGTCGATGCAGCGGCCCGACTGGCTGCCGACGATCTCGTTGGCGGAGCCGGAGGGCGGCGGTGTGGTGGGGGTGGGCCCCGGCGTGGTGGGGGTGGGGCCCGGCGTGGTGGGCGTGGGAGTCGGGCCGGGGCCGGCGCTGTTCAGCGCGTCCAGGGTGGCCGTGTACGCCTGCTTCTTGTTGCCGTTGTTGTCGAACAGCAGCGGCGTGCCGTACGAGCGCCACGAGTCGCTGTCCCGGATGCCCCACACGGTGATGCCGTTGCAGCGGGGCACCGCGAGGCAGTCGTTGACCACGTTGCGGTAGGTGTTGGCCTGGGTGGTGCCGGAGCCTTCGATGTCCAGCTCGGTGATCTGCACGTCCACCCCGAGGGCGGCGAAGCTGGACAGCGTGGTGCGGTAGTTGCTGTTGTACGCCGACTGGGCGTTGAAGTGCGACTGGAACCCGACGCAGTCGATCGGCACGCCACGCTGCTTGAAGTCCTGCACCATCCGGTAGACGGCCTGGGTCTTGGCCCAGGTCCAGTTGTCGGTGTTGTAGTCGTTGTAGCAGAGCTTGGCGCCCGGGTCGGCGGCCCGAGCGGCCCGGAACGCCGCCTCGATCCAGTCGTTGCCGGTGCGCTGCAGGTTCGAGTCCCGCCGCGCGCCGCTGTTGCCGTCCTCGAACGCCTCGTTCACCACGTCCCACGAGTCGATCTTCCCGCGGTAGTAGGTCGCGACCCGGGTGACGTGATTGAGCATCGCGTTGCGCAACGCGGTGCCCGACATGTTCTGCATCCAGCCGGGCTGCTGCGAGTGCCAGGCCAGGGTGTGGCCCCGGACCTTCCAGCCCCGGGACAGGGCGTGGTTGACGATCCGGTCCGCGTTGCCGAACGTGAAGTTGTTCTGCTGCGGCTCGGTCGCGTCGATCTTCATTTCGTTCTCGGGCGTGACGCTGTTGAACTCGCGGTTCAAGATCGTCGTGTACGCGCCGTCGTTGAGCTTGTTCGCCGCCACCGCGGCGCCGAAGTACCGGCCGGACTGGCCGGCAGCCGCAGCCAGGGTGGTTTCGGCGGCGTGGGCGAGACTGGGCAGCAACGACACGACGAGGGCCGCAACTATCGCGGCACTTCCGGATGCAGAGAGCGTTCGAAGTCGACGCCCGGAGGGACGGGTCCGGGAGATCATGCTGATCCTCCATGATGGGGTAGGACAAACGCGGTCGCTGTTCGGTGGACGATTCCGCTCGGGATCGGCGGAGTCCCACGATGTCGAGCCGCCGGTCGGTGCGGACTCGCATCTGGCGCACCCCCGGTCGGGAGTCGGCTCCGGCCACTGACCAGCAGGTGAAGGGTTGCGATGAGTGGCCAGGTCGCCCGCCGGGAGTTGGTTGCGGCGTGAGGTGGTGGTGGAGGTGGTGACCTGGGATGGTGGTGGGGTGCTTGGTGCTCGGGTGTGGCGCCTCCAGCGACTGGAAGTGATGTTAACGATCACATCGATCGATGGCTCTCAGGCTGGCAGATAAATCCATGGTTTTCAACCGGTAGTTTCGGGCGGTGACCGATAGTTTTTCGGCCGATGCTCGGTGTGGGAGCTCCCGGTACGCCCGTCGGTGCCCATGTTGGTCCGGCTCAGGCCCAGCTTGCTGGCGACGAGGCGACGGAACGAAGGCGGCGGTGCCGTCAGCCCTGACGCTTCGAATGGGCTGACGGCACCGCCGCTGGCTCAGGTGCCTTGCGGTCGGGTGCTACGACGTCCGGTGTGACCGGCGGAGGGCGAGGTGGAGAAGGTCGTCGACGCTCCATTGATCATCGGCATGACGACCGTACCTGTGGGCGAGGACGCGGCCGTCGGTGCCGATGAGGAAGTCGGCGGGCAGGCCGAGGGCACTTTCCCCTTGCGCCGGGGGTGCGGCTTTACCGGCGGCTACCCCGCGCAGGGCTGCGATCCAGGCCCGTGGGTGCAGCACGGCCCAGGGAGAGGCGTCGACGCCGAAGCGGACGTAGAGGCGACGGTCCGGATCGGCGACGGCGGCGAACGGGAGGTCGCCCTGGTACGGCTGCATGGCGGCGGCGGTGGAGTGGAAGACGGCGACCTCGCGGACGCCGGCGGCGACGATCTCGTCATGCCGTCGGGTGATGGAACGCAGGTGCAGGTTGCAGATGGGGCAGCCGGCGAAGCGGCGGAACTGCAGGTGAACCAGGCGGTCCGGATCGGGAATCTGGACCGGTTGCCCGGTTATGGTGGAGAGATCGAATCGGGCGAGGACCTGTCCGTTGTGGAGTTTTGCCATGACGACGGTGTCGTCTCCTTCGTCGCTTACGCGGGTTGGGCTAGGCGGGGCCAGGGGTAGCCGGCGGCCCCGGCTTCGGTGAGAGATGCGCGGACGGCGTCCCGCCAGTCCTCGCGCGGGGTGTAGCCGAGGGTGCGGGCGGCGTGGTCGGAGGGGCAGTCCCAGTCTTCGGAGACGTGCACCAGAGAGCGGGTCAGGAAGGGTTCGGCACCGGGCAGGACAGGGTGCAACTTCTCCATCAGCCAGGCGAAGGCGTAGCCGGCGCTGTACGGGACGCTGAACCAGGGCCGCGGGGAGCCGGTCTCGTCGGCGATGAACTCGATGACTTCGCGTGCGGAGGGCGAGGTCGGGCCGCAGATGTTGAACGACTCGTAGTCGTCGAGCCGCTCGGCGGTCGCGGCCAGCGCGAACGCCTCACCCAGGTCGCGACCGCCTACGAGTGCGAGTCGAGCGCGTCCGCTGGCCAGCCAGGGCACGAGGCGGGTGCGTAGCCGAGGTACGAGTGCCGGCACCATCCCGAGGGCGTTGCCGGCACCGACGAAGTGCCCGAGGCGCATGGTGACCATCTGGGTGCCGCGATCGCTGCGACGGCGCATGTGGTCGTCGATGTCGATGAGTCGGTCGAGGTGGGGCCAGAAGCCGGTGCGGCGGGTCGGGGCGAAGTCGTCTATCGGGCCGCCGCCGGCGGGGCGCGCGGCGATCGCGATGGTGCTGGTCTGGACGAAGCGGCGGACACCCCGGTCGATCGCCTGGTCGATGAGGTCCCGATTGGGCTCGAAGAACTGACGGCGCTCCAGTTCGGCGTGGCCCCAGAAGGCACCCCAGGTGCCGGCGTGGCAGACGACGTCCACGGCATCGACGACGGTCCTGCGGTACTCGGGGTCGCGCAGGTCGCCGACCCGGGTTTCGCCGGCGAAGGCTGACGGAAGTCGGTCGGGCGTGCGGCAGGCGGCGATGGGGGTGACGTCTTGCCGGGCGGCCAGCGCGGCGAGGATGTTGCGGCCGAGGAATCCGGTGGCACCGGTGACCAGAACTCGCGTGGTGCGCGATTGTCGGCTCATGCCGTCGCCTCGGTCGGGGTACCGGCGGCAGAGGACGGAGCGGGCAGTAGGACGATCACGGTTGCTCCTTGCTGTTGCTGGGCGGGACTACAGGGTTTGGATCCAGCCGGTAAGCCGGGCGGTCTCCCGGTCGACGTACTCGGGGTCGTCGAGGCTGTGAGCGATCAGCGACACGCCCTGGAGTGCGGACAGCAGGTGCAGGGCCAGGTCGGCGGCGTCGGTGTCGCGTCCGAGCGCGCGGAACTGCTCCTCCAGCCAGCCGAGCAACTCGGTGAAGATGGCGCCTGTCTGCTCGGCCAGTGGACCGCCGGCCTTGTGCAGCTCGGCACACAGGGTGCCGACCGGGCACCCACTGCGGGCCAGCACCGCGCGGTTGTCAGCCGTCATCTGCACGAACGCCGCCAGTCGCGAACGGGCGTCGCCGCTCTGATTCCACTGTCCACGGAGGGTGGCGTAATGCCCGGCGTGGTGAGCGACGAGCGCTTCGCCGATGGCCTCCTTGGTCTTGAAGTAGTAGTAGACGTTGCCCAGCGGCACCCCGGCCGCGCCGGCGATGTCCGCGAGCGTGGTACGGGCGAATCCCTGCTCATGCACCAGCCGAACGGCGGCGTCGACCAGTCGGCTGCGTTTGTCGGGATGACGGTTCAACACGCCCCCTCGGTACTCAGTTAGTTAGCTAACTTACTGGCTGGAGGCAACCGTGGTCAAGCAAGTCATCCGTCGCGTCAGGTTGGCGTGATCACGGTGCCCGCCGGATGGCGGCCATGGGCTGCCCGCCGGTTTCACCTTTGCCTGGCGGGTATTCAGGCGCACCGCCGAGGCCGGCGGTGACAACTGCACGCAGTGAGGGAGCGCAGCGTCATGCCCGATACGCAGCCCACCATCGTTCTCGTGCACGGTGCGTTCGCCGAGTCGGCGAGCTGGAACGGTGTGATCGAACGGCTGGCCCCCGCGTACGATGTGGTGGCCGCCGCCAACCCGTTGCGGGACCTTGCGGGTGACGCGGCGTACCTACGAGACGTGATACGCGGGATCGGCGGTCCGGTCGTCCTCGCCGGTCACTCGTACGGGGGAATGGTCATCACGCAGGCTGCGGCCGGCGATCCGTCGGTGCGGGCGCTCGTGTACGTCAACGCTCTCGCCCCGGAAACCGGTGAATCGGCGCTGTCACTGTCCGGAAAGTTCCCCGGCAGCACGCTCGCCGACACGCTGGTGCAGTATCCGCTGTCCACCGGCGGTAACGAGGTGGCGATCGGCCAGGACGCCTACCACGCGCAGTTCGCCGCCGACGTGCCGTCCGACCTTGCCGCGCTCATGGCCCGGACCCAGCGGCCGATCACCGAACGAGCCCTGGGCGACGGTCTCTCCGGAGCCCCCGCCTGGCGATCGCTGCCCAGCTGGTTCATCTTCGGGGACGCGGACCGGAACATCCCGGTCGCCGCGCACCGGTTCATGGCCGAGCGGGCCGAACCACGTGGCCAGCGGGAGATCGTCGGCGGCTCGCACGCGATGGCGGTGGCCCAGCCGAGCGAGATCGCCGAGACGATAATCGAGGCGGTCCGCGGGTCGTGAGCCGCAGTGGCGGCCGGCTGACCGGTGCCGGCGATCCCGGTGCAGGTGCGTACCGGGCGCGGCCGTGGGTACCCAGTGCCCATGGCGAGGTACACGAAGCCTGAGCTGCGCGAACAGCTCAAGGAAGAGATCAAGGCGTCCGACCGGGGTGGCCGTCCGGGACAGTGGTCGGCGCGCAAGTCGCAGCTGCTCACCAAGGAGTACCAGAAACGCGGTGGCGGCTATCAGGGCCCCAAGGACGAGCGGCAGAAGTCCTTGCAGCAGTGGGGCGACCAGAAGTGGCGGACCAGGCAGGGCGGCACCCGGGCGCGACACGACGGCGAAACCGATCGTTACCTGCCCGATCAGGCGTGGAAGCAACTCTCCGCCGAACAGCGGCAGGCGACCGACGCCAAGAAGCGGAAGGCATCGAAGTCCGGGAAGCAGTACGTCGCCAACACCGGTCCGGCCAAACGCGCACGTCGAAACGCGGTGTCGTCCGGGTCGCTCACCGATTTGCCGGTAGCCGAAGCGGCCCGTCACGTCCGTGACCTCGACACCGGCCAGCTCCGGGCGGCGCTGCGGGAGGAACGCGCAGGCAAGGGCCGCAAGACACTCATCCAGCGCCTGGAGTCGGCGCTCGGCCGCCGCTGACCGGGGGCCGGGGGCCGGACCGCGCCGGGGAGTAGGACGCGCCGGCACGGGTACGCCGGGGCGTGGCTGCGATCAGCGACTACGCGCTCCTCGGCGACTGTCAGGGGGCCGCACTGGTCTCCTCGGACGGGTCCGTGGACTGGTGGTGTCCACCCAGATTCGACGCGCCGAGCGTCTTCGCGCGGCTGCTGGGCACCACCGGGGGCTACTGGTCGATCCGGCCACGGGGGCCGTACACGACCACCCGGCGCTACCTCGACGGGACAATGGTGCTCCGTACGGAGTTCCACACCCCGGGCGGCGTACTGCGTCTGACGGATGCCCTCGCCCTAGGCTTCGGTGAACGCGGGCACGGGATCGGTTTCGCGTCCCCGCACATCCTGCTGCGGCAGGTCGACGCGGTCGCCGGCACGGTGGAGGTGGCGATCGAGGTCGTGGCCCGGCCGGAGTACGGACGGACAAGTCCCTCGATCGCCGAGACGCCGCTGGGGATCGAGATATCCGGCGGCACCGACCGGCTGGTGCTGACCAGCGACCGTGGTCTGACAGTCGACGGTCCGGTGGTGACCGGACGGTTCACGCTCGCCGAGGGTGACAGCGCGGTGCTCGCGCTGCATCATCGCCGAGCCGCGGACCAGCAGATCGTGCCGCTGGACGGGCGTGCCGTACTGCGCGAAACCATCGCCGCCTGGCAGTCGTGGGATCGCATCCACCAGGGCTATCAGGGGCCCTACCGGGAGCAGGTCCGGCGCAGCGCCCTGGTGTTGCAGGCGTTGACCTACCAACCGACCGGTGCGGTGATCGCCGCGGCCACCACCTCGCTGCCGGAAGAGGTCGGTGGCGCGGCGAACTGGGACTACCGGTTCGCCTGGCTCCGCGACGGCAGCTTCACCCTGAAGGCGCTCTGGGTTGCCGCCTGTCCGGACGAGGCACGCAGGTTCTTCGACTGGATCGCCGCGTCGATGGGATCGGTGCGGGGGGCGGACCACGTGCCGATCATGTTCGGCGCTGCCGGTGAGCGTGACCTGACCGAGCACGCTCTGGAGCACCTGGAGGGCCACCGCGGCAGCCGACCGGTCCGGATCGGAAACGACGCCTGGCAGCAGAAGCAGCTCGACGTCCTCGGCGAGGTGCTGGAGTGCGCGTGGGCGCTGCGGGACCAGATGGCGGACCTGTCGCCCGCGGCGGCGGAGCTGCTTCGATCGCTGGCCGACCGGGCCGCCGACACGTGGCGGCAGCCGGACGCCGGCATCTGGGAAGGACGCGAGGGCGAGCGGCACTACCTGACCTCGAAGCTGGCGTGCTGGGTGGCCCTGGATCGGGCCGTCAAGCTGGCGCGGGAAATCGACGCCGAGGCGGCGGTGCCACGGTGGTCGAAGGCCAGAGACGAGGTACGCGCGGCGATCCTGAACGAGGGGTGGAATCCGTCGAGCGGGGCGTTCACCGGCGCGTTCGGCTCGGACCACCTCGATGCCAGCGTGCTCGGCATGCCGATCCTCGGGTTCCTGCCCGGCGACGACGAGCGGGTCCTCGCCACGGTGCGAGCCATCGAACGGGACCTGACCCGGGACGGTCTGGTGCAGCGCTGGACGGGCGCGGGCGATGAGGGCGCCTTCATCACCTGCTCGTACTGGTTGGTCGAGGCACTGGCCTTGGCCGGGCGGATCGACGCGGCCCGGCAGATCTTCGACAGCGTGACCGCCCGAGCGAACGATCTCGGCCTGCTCTCGGAGGAGATCGACCGCAGCGACGGCAGCCAGATCGGAAACTTCCCCCAGGCGCTGTCCCACATCGGCCTCATCAACGCCGCCTGGGTCATCGACCAGGTGGAGGCCGGCGTCCGATCCCGTTCGGTTAGGACCGGGGCAGGCGGGTAATCCGCCGCCCGGCGTCGACGAGGGAGGCCCTGATGACCGGACGGCTGGCGGGCAGGACCGCTCTGATCACCGGCTCCGACTCGGGAATCGGGCAGGCCACCGCGATCGAGTTCGGTCGGGAGGGAGCCGACGTGGTGGTGCACTACCTGCACGACCACGCGGGCGCGAACCACACGAAGGCCGAGATTGAGAAGGCCGGTGGGCGGGCCGTCGTGGTCCAGGGGGACATCAGCGTCGAGCATCAGGTCGAGGCGATGTTCGACGAGGCCCTCACGGAGTTCGACCGGCTGGACATCCTGATGAACGACGCGGGCGTGGACGCCTCCGGCATCCCGGTGGCCGACATGGACACCGAGACCTGGGACCGGTCGATCCGGACCAACCTGTACGGGATGTTCTTCTGCTGTCGGCGGTTCATCCAGCACCGCCGTGACCAGGGCGGACACGGCAAGATAATCAACATCACCTCGATTCACCAGGAGGTGGCCCGGGCGGGCGGCTCCGACTACGACGCCAGCAAGGGCGGCATGCTGGAGCTGGCCAAGAGCATCGCTCTGGAGGTCGCTCCGATGCGCATGAACGTGAACAACATCGGCCCCGGCATGGTGCTCACCCCGTTCAACCAGCAGGCGATCGACGACCCGAAGTACCTGGAGGAACAGGTGCAGTCGATCCCGTGGAAGCGGGCCGCGCAGCCGGAGGAGATCGCCAAGCTCGCCGTCTTCCTGGCCAGCGACGACGCCGACTATGTCACCGGGTCGACGTACTTCATGGACGGCGGCCTGATGCAGAACCAGGGCCAGGGTGCGTAACTGTCCGGCCCGTCCTGACCGAGGAGTATCGGCCGGCCGGCGAGCTGACGCGCCGGGTGGTGATGCAGGCTGTTGAGGTGAACGCCCAGGAGCCCGCCGACGAGGTCCGCATTCCCCGGGCCCAGATCGGTTCCAGTCCGCAACACCTGCTGACGACCCTGCTCGGCGAATATCTCGACTCCTCGCAGGCCGATCTGCCCTCCACGGCGGTCATCGCGATACTGCGCGAGTTCGGGGTGAGCGAGTCCAGTGCCCGGGCGGCGTTGTCCCGACTGGTCAAGCGCGGTCTCATCGCGACGCGCGGCAACCGGCGACCACCGGTCTATCACCTGACCTCGCAGGCGATCGCCAAGCATCGCTCCCGGATGCGGCACTTCCTGAACTTCGGCGCCCAACCGCCGCGGTGGACCGGCGAATGGGTGATGGTCTCCTTCTCGATCCCCAGCTCCGGCCAGGCGGTCCGCCACGGGGTGCGCAGGTCGTTGACCGCACTACGGTTCGTGGGTCTGTACGACAGCGTGTGGATCCGACCGGGACGCGAGGCCGCGCCGGCCCGGGAGGCGCTCGACGAGCTGCTGCGACCCGTCGAGGGTGCTCGGTGGTCGATCATGCACGTGCGCTTCGACGAGGAGTCAGGACCACACGGTCCGGCCTCGGCGTACGATCTGACCGCACTCTCCGCCGCCTACTCGGCCTTCATCGAGCAGTACGCCGATCTGCGGGTAGCCGCCCGCAACGGCGAGGTGGACGCGGCCAGGGCGCTGGTCGCCCGGACCTCTGCCATGGATTCCTGGCGCAGATTCCCGGACACCGATCCGGATCTGCCCCATCATCTGCTGCCCCGGCCCTGGCCTCGCCAACGGGCCAGGGAAACCTTTCTCGACATCCACTCCGCGCTCGGTGCGCTCGCCCAGGCACGTCTGGTCCAGGTGGCGACGCCGTACTGGCCGGACGCCGCCTCGTGGATCACCCATTTCCAGGCCTCACAGGACCCAGCCCGGCCGGAGCCGACCGGCGGGAGCGCCGCGGCCACCTCGCGGGCCGACGGCGATCCGAGTCCTCGGTAGCGAGCTATACATTGACACTTTTCGTTGCGGGAGTGATAGTAACTGCACACAGCTCCCATCGGATCGCCTGTGGGGACCGCGGCCGGGCGGTCCGCCGCGTCGACCTGACCCGTGGCCAGCGTTGGCCGCCGTGGTCGGGGTGCGAATGAACCACCGCCACCGCCACCGCAGGGAGCGCCGTCCCGAGTTCGCTGGAGGGTGCATGAGCAGGAGATCGAAGATCTACGCGGCCCTGGTGGCCGCGATCGTCCCGGCCACTGCCGTGATCGTGACGCTCGGCGCGTCACCGGCCGGTGCGGCGGTGGGTGGTTCCGGTCCATATCCCGCCGACTACGAGACCTCGGCGAGCCTGGCCAATCACACCATCTTCCGGCCCCAGACGCTGCCGGCCGAGCGCCTTCCCATCCTCGTCTGGGGCAACGGCGGTTGCTCGGCCAACGGTCTGTCGCAGGGCAACTTCCTCCGCGAGATCGCCTCCCACGGGTTCCTCGCCATCGCCAACGGCGCCCCGAACGGATCCGGCTCCACCAACGCCCAGATGCTGACCCAGTCCATCGACTGGGCCGTCGCGGAGAACTCCCGGCAGGGCAGCAAGTACTACGGCAAGCTCGACACCTCCAAGATCGCGGTCGCTGGCTTCTCCTGCGGGGGCCTGGAGGCCTACGCCGTCTCGAACGACCCCCGCGTCACCACGACCGGGATCTTCAGCAGCGGCCTGTTGAACGATGCCGACGACTACCAGCTCCGGAGACTGACCAAGCCGATCGCGTACTTCATCGGCGGGCCCAGTGACATCGCGTACCCGAACGCCATCGACGACGGGGGCAAGTTGCCGTCGGGACTGCCCGCCTTCATGGGCAACCTGAACGTCGGGCACGGTGGGACCTATGACCAGCCCAACGGGGGCGAGTTCGGTCGGGTGGCGGTGCTCTACCTCAAATGGCGACTGAAGGGCGACACCACCGCCGGCACCAACTTCGTCGGCACCAACTGCGGCCTGTGCCGAAGCCAGTGGAGTGTCCAGCAGAAGAACCTGACCCTCGACGGCGACCCGCCGCCCACCACTCCGCCGCCCACGACTCCGCCGACCACCCCGCCCACCACGACTCCGCCGACCACCCCACCCAGCACTCCGCCGAGCGGGTCCCCCGCCTGTACCGCCGTCTACTCCGTGCAGGACCAGTGGAACAGTGGTTTCGTCGCCAACGTCAGCGTCACGGCTGGAAACACCGCACTCACCGGCTGGCGGGTCACCCTCAACCTGCCGAACGGAGCGTCGGTCAGCTCGATGTGGAACGGTGTGAACACCGGCACCAGTGGCACCGTCACCGTCGCGAACCAGAGTTACAACGGACGGCTGGCCCCAGGTCAGACCACCGGTTTCGGGTTCCAGAGCACCGGCAACGGCAGCGGAGCCACCGTCACCTGCATGGGCAGCTGAGCCACGCCCGACGAGACAGATCCCTGGACGGGCTGAATATCGTGTCGGCCCGTCCAGGGGCCAGCCCTCGGTGTGCGCGCGGCGCACCATCCCCCCACCGCGCCGGTCAGGGCAGCCAGCCGGGGCGGACCAGACCGGCCTCGTACGCGAACACCACCAGCTGGGCGCGGTCCCGGGCACCGAGCTTGACCATCGCCCGGGACACGTGCGTCTTGGCGGTGGCCGGGCTGACCACCAGCCGGGTGGCGATCTCGTCGTTGGACAGCCCGGTGCCGACCAGGGCCACCACCTCCCGTTCCCGCTCGGTCAGCTCGGCCAACCGCCGGGGCGCGGCCGGCGTGGCGGTGCCGGCGGCGAACCGTTCGATCACCCGCCGGGTCACGCTCGGCGACAGCAGCCCGTCGCCGGCCGCCACCACCCGCACCCCCTGGATCAGCTCGGCCGGCTGGGTGTTTTTCACCAGGAACCCGGCAGCACCCGCGCGCAACGCCTCACCGACGTACTCGTCCAACTCGAACGTGGTGAGCACGACGATCCGCACCCCGGACAGCTCGGGGTCGGCGGTGATCTGCCGGGTGGCGGCCAGCCCGTCCACACCGGGCATCCGGATGTCCATCAGGACCACGTCGGGAACGGTCTGCCGGGCCAGCCGGACCGCCTGCGCACCGTCGCCCGCCTCGCCGACGACGGTGATGTCCGACTCGCTGTCCAACAGCGCGCGGAAGCCGGCCCGGACCAGCACCTGGTCGTCGACGAGCAGTACCCGGATCACGCGGTCGCCTCCCGTGTCTCGTCGCTGCCCAGCGGCAGGGTGGCGCGGACCCGCCAGCCGCCGCTGCCGTCCGGCGCGGGGCCGGCGGTCAGTTCGCCGCCCAGCGCGGCGGCCCGCTCCCGCATCCCCGTGATGCCGTTCCCCGCCCGTGGAACAGGACCCGGCTGCGGAGGCGGCGCGCCGCCACCGTCGTCGTCGACCTCGACGACCAGCGCCTCCGGTCGGTACCCGATGGTGACGGTGGCGGCGGCACCCGGCCCGGCGTGCCGGCGGATGTTGGTGAGCGCCTCCTGCACGATCCGGTACGCGGCCCGATCCACCGCAGCCGGCAATTGTCGGCTCGTCCCGTCGATCACGGTCCGGGTCCGCAGTGCGGCGTCCTCGGTCAGCTCGGCGAGCCGGTCCAGCCCCGGTGCGGGCGCGCGCGGAGCGGCCTCACCGGCCGGGTAGAGCGTGTTCAGCACCGCCTGGACCTCGCGCAGCGCCTCCGCGCTGGACTGTGCGATCGCGTCGAGCGCCGCCCGCGCCTGCTCCGGGTCGCGGTCCATCAGGTGCAGACCGACACCCGCCCGCATGTTGATCAGCGACAGGTGGTGGCCGAGCACGTCGTGCAGTTCGGCGGCGATCAGCAGCCGTTGCTCGCTGGCCCGGCGACGTTGCCGCTCCTCGGACAGCCGGCGCTGCTCCGCTATGCCGTTGCGGACCTCGGCGGCGACCAGGATGCCGATCTCGGTGACCAGGCCGGCACCGGCGATCAGCGCCAGTGCCGCCAACGCCTGACTCAGGGTGGCACCACTGACCAGCACCCAGACGGCGTACGACCCGGCGGTCGCCGTCGCCACCAGCCACCGGTGTCCGACGGCCATGACCGCCGCCGCACCGATCATCGGCGCCAGCAACGTCACCCCGACCGGCCCGCCGAGCAGGTGGTACGTCAGGGTCGCGGCGACCACGATCAGGAAGTTCCGCCTCGGGAACCGGTGCCGGTCGGCAAGCGCCAGCCCACTGAACACCAGCAGCACGTACCCGACGAACCCGACACTGGCGTGCTGCCAACCGGCGACGATCGCGGTGCCGACCGGTTGCGCGAGCGCGGTCAGCACCGCCAGCCCCGGCCCGGGCCGCGACTTCGGCCGTTCGTCGGGGGATGCCACGTCGGCACCGGGGCTCGACCGGCTCATGCCCGCACTGTAGGCCGATCGGAGTCGCCTGCGGCAGCCCGGACGGGAGCAACCCGGCATACCTCCGGCGGAGTAGGTCGCTCCTGCCGCTGCCGCGCGGGGAGTAGCAGCGGTGCCGCCGTCGCGCCGACGCGCCGACCGGTCGCGGCCGGCAGGCTCGGTCGTACGGCAATCGACATCTTTCGACGAGGAGTTCCCGAGATGAAGGCGATCGTGCAGGACCGGTACGGCTCCCCCGACGTGCTGCGGCTGCGTGAGGTGGACGTCCCGACGCCCGGCGACGACGAGGTGCTGGTCCGGGTACGGGCAAGCTCGGTCAACGCGTACGACTGGCACGCGATGCGGGGCGACCCGTATCTGTCCCGACTGTCGTTCGGACTCCGGCGGCCCACCGCGTCGGTCCGGGGCCAGGACTTCGCCGGCCGGGTCGAGGCGGTCGGCCGGACGGTGACCCGCTTCCGGCCCGGCGACGAGGTGTACGGCGAGGCCGGCCCCGCCGGAGGTGCGTTCGCCGAGTACGTGTGCGTGGCCGAGAAGCTGGTCGAGGCGAAACCGGCGAACCTGAGCTTCGAGCAGGCGGCGGCGATCCCGCTGGCCGCCACCACCGCTCTGGTCTGCCTACAGGACGGCGCTCGACTTCAGGCTGGGCAGCACGTGCTGATCAACGGGGCGTCCGGCGGGGTGGGCACCTTCGCGGTGCAGTTGGCCAAGGCGTACGGCGCACAGGTGACCGCGGTGTGCCGGACCCGCAACGTCGACCTGGTCCGGTCGCTCGGCGCGGATCATGTCGTCGACTACACCAGGGAGGATTTCGCCCGTACCGACGCGGTCCGTGCCGGCCGCCGCTACGAGGTGCTGCTCGACCTGGTCGGCAACCGGTCGTTGACCGACTGTCGACGGGTGCTCACCCCGGACGGGACACTGCTGCTGTCCGGCGGCGGCGTGTTCACCGGCGGCAGCGTCTTCGGGCCGATGAGCCTGCTGGTCCGGGGGCCGCTGGTTGGCCGTCTCGTCCGGCACCGCATCGTCGCGCCGTTCGCGGCGGGGGGCCGGGGGCACCTCGCGACGCTGCGGGAGCTGGCCGAGTCGGGCAGGCTCACGCCGGTCATCGACCGGACCTACCGGCTGGACGAGGTGCCCGACGCGATCCGGTACGTCGAGACCGAGCATGCCCGCGCCAAGGTGGTCGTGAGCCTTCTACCCGACAACTGACGGTGATACAGCCCTCGTTTCACCACTTATCCGAGATGTTGCTGCGACGATGCAAGGCGTGGGAACTGCGAAGACTACGACGCCCGCCATCTCGCCTCTTACCGGCGAGCCGATCAAGCCTGCCGATGCCGAGCGGCTCGCGGGAGTGCTGAAGGCATTCGCCGATCCAGCCCGGTTGCGACTGCTCAGTCTGATCCAGTCGTCTCCGACGGGGGAGGCATCCGTCAGCGACCTCACCGCGCCGCTCGGACTCTCCCAGCCGACGGTGAGTCATCACCTGCGGATCCTCACCGAGGCCGGTCTGCTCGAGCGGGACAAGCGTGGCGTCTGGGCGTACTACCGTCTGGTGCCGTCCGCGATCGCCGCGATCGCCGACCTGTTGACGCCACCGCGTAAGCGAGCGGCGAAGAAGAGCCGCTGACCGGGACCGTCGACGGCCGGCACTCGTGCCGGCCGACCCGGCACCTGGCCTGCACGACGTCACCGAGCCGATGGCCGTTCTTGTGGCCATCGGTCCGTCGGCGTTCGCGGCCGACATTGGATGTGGTGGCCACATTGTGGGCGATTCACCGATAATTCATCGACGTTCATCTATAGTTGGCGAAGCGTGGATCCCGTCCCATCCATCCGAGTCAGGACAGAGCCATGAAACGCATCCCGCTGAGAGCCACTGTGCCCGTCGGGCTCGCGATCGCATTGATCGCAGGCCCGCTGGGGACACCGGCCACCGCGCAGGCGACCGTACCCATCACCCTAACCGGCGCCAGCGCCAGCAGTCCCAGCACTGACGTCACCATCGCCGGGCGGGCCGTGACGATCACCGCGCCGGGCACCTACGAGATCAGCGGCACCCTCAACGACGGCTATCTGAGCGTCGACACCGCCGCCTCGGGTGCCGTGAATCTGATTCTCAACGGCGCCACGATCAGCAATTCCAACAACGCGCCGCTGCAGGTCGCCGACGCCGACGAGGTCGTGATCACACTCGCCGCCGGCACCACCAACCAGCTCTCCGACGCGACCCGTTACGTCTACCCGGACCCGAGCACGGACGAGCCGAACGCCGCCCTGTTCAGCACCGCCGACCTGCGGATCAACGGGACCGGAGCGCTGACCGTGCGGGGCAACGCGTACGACGGCATCACCAGCAAGGACGGCCTGGTCATCGAGTCCGGCACGATCACGGTGAACGCGGTCGACGACGGCATCCGGGGTAAGGACTTCCTCGACGTCACCGGAGGCAACCTCGACGTCACCGCGGGCGGCGACGGCATCAAGTCCGACGACACCGAGGCGGACCGCGGCCGACTCGCCATCACGAACGGCACCGTGCGGGTGAACGCCGGTGACGACGCCATCAAGGGCGAGAACACCGTCGCCATCTCCGGCGGTACCGTGACCGTCACCAACTCCTACGAGGCGATCGAGAGTCGGCAGGTCACCATCAGCGGCGGCAGCGTCAACGTGACCGCCCGCGACGACGCGATAAACGCGGTCGAGGACGGGTACGGCGACTTCGACGTGGCGCCGAACGCGTTCGTCCGGTTCACCGGCGGGACCACCGTGGTCAACTCCAGCATCGACGGCATCGACTCCAACGGCTCGGTGACCTTCGCGGCCGGCACCGTCGTGGTCAGCGGACCGAGCACCGGCAGCGCCGGTGAGGGTGCGATCGACTCGAACGGCCCCGTGTACTTCACCGGCGGCACGGTTCTCGGGGCCGGGTCGACCTCGATGGCGGTGCTGAGCCTGCCGCCGACCTCCGGTCAGGGCTGGGTTGCCCCCCAACTGTCCAGCAGCCAGCCGGCCGGCACCCTGCTCCACCTGGTCTCCGGTGGCCAGGTGCTCGCCTCCTACCGGGCTCCCAAGAACTTCCGCGAGGTGGTCTTCTCCTCCAACCGGATCCAGCACGGGCAGACCTACGAGGTCTACCGGGGCGGTAGCCTCTCCGGCGCGACGATCGGCGGCATGGCCACCAGCGGCGGCAGCATCGCGGGAGCCACCAGGCTGATGACCGTCACCGCCGGCCAGTACCGCGGCGGCCTGGTCGGCTGGCCGCCCGGCGGTCCGGGCTGGCCCCCGCCGACCACTCCGCCGCCCACCACCCCGCCGCCGAACCCGACCACTCCGCCGCCGAACCCGACGACCCCGCCGCCGAGCGCTGGCGGCTGTACGGCGACCTACAGCGTCGCCGGCCAGTGGCAGGGCGGCTTCCAGGGCGAGGTGCGGGTCACCGCCGGCTCCTCCGCGATCAACGGTTGGCGGGTGACCTGGACCTTTGCCAACGGCCAGACGATCAGCCAGGTGTGGAACGCGACGATCAGCGCCAGCGGCTCGGCGGTGACGGCGACAAACGTCTCCTTCAACGGATCGCTCGGCGCCGGGGCCAGCGCCACCTTCGGGTTCCTCGGCAGCTGGAACGGCAGCAACTCGGTACCGACCCTGAGCTGCACCGCATCCTGATCGGTATCCACCGCCCGAGCAGGGGAGCCCGGCACCGCTTGGTGCCGGGCTCCCCTGGCCACGGGCTGCCAGACTGCTCGCATGCTGCCCCCGCGCTGTCACGTCTGCCATCTCGAACCAGCTCGGCCACCGCTCGGCGACACGCGCAACGATTTCGTTCCGGTGTACTTCGCCGACGCCGTCAACCCCCCACCCGGCTGGGTTGGGCACCCACCAGGTGCGGTGTGGTTCTGCGGGGAGCACGCGCCACTGGGTTCGGAGCGGGAACATCTGGGCAGCGATAGCGCACTGCGCGACATCGACACCGCACTCGGCCGGCTGCCCAGGCGGCTGCCGAAGGCCGACCGTTAGCGGACCCCGGCGTCGGTCAGGGCCCGGAAGCTCCGTACGGCAGGTGTTCGCCTGAACGACGACCCAGCTTGGTGGCATCGTCAAGTAGAGACATGTTCATGTTTGCTCATGAGTGGACATCATTCCCACCACTGCCACCACGACCACCGATCCACCGACGAGGTGCCGTACGGTCAGGTCAACGTCGCTCCGGCACTCGGCCGGCGGTCGCTGCTGGCCGGTGCCGGCGGCGCGCTGATGCTGGCCGCGCTGCCGACCGCGGCCCGGGCGGCCAGCACGACGACGGCCAGCGCGCCGACCACCACCGCTGCGGCCGGTGCCGCCCGGACCTCCCTGGTCACCCAGGGCACGATGCTGGTCCACGCGGACCTGCACAACCACACCGTCGCGTCGGACGGCGACGGCAGCCCTGAAGCCGCGTTCGCCTCGATGCGTGAGGCTGGTCTCGACGTCGCCGCGCTGACCGACCACGCCACGCTCTTCGCCATCGACGGGCTCAGTTCGTCCGAGTGGCGGACCACCGGTGACCTCGCCAACGCCGCCAACGACCCGGGCCAGTTCACCGCGATCCGCGGGTTCGAGTGGTCCCATCCGTTGCAGGGGCACATCAACGTGTGGAACACCTCCGACTTCGCCGACCTGTGGCGGGCCGGCAGCACCGGCAGCCTCTACCGCTGGCTGATCGGCCGGCCGGGCGGGCTGGCCAGCTTCAACCATCCCGGACGTGAGCCGGGCCGGTTCGACAACTTCTCGTTCAACGCCTCGGCCCGCAACCAACTGGTGGGGTTGGAGATGTTCAACCGCACCGACGACTACCTGTTCGAGGGTTGGTCGTCCGGGATGACGTCGCCGCTGGTGGCCTGCCTCAACGCCGGTTGGCGGCCGGGCCTCACCGGTGTCACCGACGAGCACGGCACCACCTGGGGCTTCCACGAGGGCAAGGGCCGCAGCGGCCTGTGGGTCACCGAGAACACCCGGGCCGCGGTGTTCGAGGCGATGGCGGCCCGCCGTTCCTTCGCCACCCGCGTCTCCGGCCTGCGGGTGGACGCCACGGCCAACGGCGTACGCATGGGTGGCGTGCTGAACGTGACGTCCGGCGACGTACGGTTCCTGCTCGACCTCGACCGCGGCCCGGCCTGGGACGGTAAGCCGCTGCGGATCCAGGTCCTGCGCCCCGGTACGTCCGCGCCGACCGTCGTCGACGTCATCGACACGGTCAACGGTCGGGTCACCGACTTCACGGTGCCGCTCGACGCCGCCGACGGTGACTGGGTGGTGCTCCGGATCTCCGATCCGTCCCTGGCCAACGGCACGCCCGGGCCGGCCGGCCACCCGTGCAACGACTTCGGAGTGGCGTACACCAGCCCCTGGTGGTTGCGCCCCTGAGCGCGACCGACCCGTCCCGACGGAGCCCGGGACCGACCATCCGTGGTGGGCCGACGACGCAGGTCGCCGGCCCACCACGTTGCGCGTTACCGGACCCGTAGCTGCTGGTGGACCCCGGCTGCGGGCGCGTAATTCCGGTCACCGGAGTAGGCGACGTGGACCGGGTACACCCCTACCGACAGCCCGGTGGTCGGCAGCTTCACCACGGCCTTGCCGCCGCTCAGTGGCACCACCTGGGTGGTGCCGCCGAAGGTGACGGTGATCTCGCTGGTCACCTCCGGCGCCTTCCTGTGCCGGGTCTGTGCCCGCACGTCGACGTGCAGCTTGAAGGTGCCACCACTGGCGATCGACGCTGGCGTGGCCTTCGCCTTGACCACGGTCCGCGCCGTGCCCACGGTGTCGACTTCCGACCACAGCTGGTCGCGGGCGAAGATCGTGAACAGTTGGCTCGCCGTCATTCCGTCGTGCGCGCCGGGGACCTGGGTCGTCCGGGCGGCGTATCCCCGAGCCCGGAAGTTGTCCGCGATGGCGTTCTGCGCGTTGAGGTTGCCTTCGAAGACACCGTTGCCGAGAAACACGAAGAGGTCGTCCTCGCCGACTGCGGCGGCGACGTTGTCGTAGTCCTGAGCGGACAGGGACGGGTTACCGGAGAAGTGACCGTAGTAGGCGAACGTGGTCGGGTAGCCCCTGATGACATGGGCACCCGTCATGCCGCCGTAGGAGAACCCGGCGTAGGCGCGGCCCTCCCGCTCGGTCGAGACGTTGTACTTCTCCTCGATGAGCGGAAGGATCGTCTGGACCAGATTGTTGGCGGCGTTGGTCTGGTTGTAGGAGCCGAAGCCGAGACTGGTGCCGGTGAAGTGGTTGCCCATGGTGACCACCACAGTGGGCTCGATCTCGCCCTTGGCCGTCATGTTGTCCAGGATGTTGGGGACGTTCGCCGGGACCATGAAGTCGGTCTCGTCACCGAAGATGCCGTGGGCGAGGTACGCCACCTTGTACGGCTCGGCGCGGTTGGCGTCGTAGCCGGCCGGCAGGTACACGCCGAGGTAGTGGCCGCTGTCGCCCAGGATCGTGGTGTAGGGGATGTACGAGACGGTGCCCCGCTTCTTACGGTTCGCGATCGGGAGTTCGTACTCGGCGCGCCCCTTCAGCACCGGGTCGTTCTGCTTCCTGGCGTACGGCACGTACACGGCGTCGAGGACGTCGTTGTTCCTGACCCGGAACGAGGACTCACCCGGAGGCCGAGGGTTCGTCGAGGCGGGGTCCCAGATGCGCTTGTTCTCCCAGCCCTGGGTCGGGTCCCAGACCCGGTACCAGTAGCTGATCCCGCCGGCGTGCAGGGGCAGCGAGACCGACCAGTAACCCTTCGAATCCCTGGTCATGTCCCTGAGGAACTCGGTGCCGCCGGAGTGGTACCGCCCCGGCTGCCACTCCTCCGGCTGGTAGCGGGTGTTGCCGGTGTCGACGTCGAGCAGAGTCAGATCCCCGGCCAGGCGGACCTGCGTCGCGCTGGGATTGTGGTAGACGAACGTGACGGTGTATCCGGTCGGTGAGCCGCGATCCGGCTTGACGGTCGCACCCTCCACCACCGTGCGCTTTCCTCCGGCGGCGGCTGGTGCGGAGATGGTGGCGCTGGCACCGACACCGAGCGTCATGATCGTGAGTAACGAGATCGCACGGCTGAGCCGGCGTCCGATGGGTTTCCTCATCTGGGGCTACTCCTCAATGGTCTAGCGCGGCCTCATTGGGATCTACGGCTTCTTCCGGACATCGACCACCGAGGGGGACGTTCCGCCTCACCTCCAACCGAGGTCCTGCGGGGCGCGGTCAGCCCCCACAGGCAGCCCGTGCGTGCCAATGTCGGCCCGATGGTCTGCTAAATCGAATTAGCTTCGATAGTGTGGCCGGGCTCACCTTCGGGTGTCAAGGATGTTGCGGCGGTGTTGCGTGAGCTGTCGCTCCTGCGCACAGCGCGCACCGGGTCGTGGGCGAGCGCGGCGAGCGCCGTCGCCGCGCTCGATCCGGCTGACCGTCGATCGCCCTGAGCCGCGATCGATCTCCGTGACAGCCAGCGGGTCGGCGCGGCCTCCGTGGCGGCCAGCGGTGCCCGCAGTGTCCGGGATCACCCGCTCGGGCGGCGACGTGAAAAGGGCGTTAAGAAACGCCGGTTCCCCGTGATGGTCGCGTTATAGCCCCTGTCGTTGCGGGGCGAGCGGCGTTGTGATTGCGCGGCGCGGCCGGATGGGGTCGCGCGGGACCTGTTCCGGAATGAGGAGTCAGACGTGTCTGACGTGGTGTTCGTGCTGTTGACGGTGGCGCTGTTCGCGGCGCTCGCCTTGGTGGTGAGGGGCGTGGAGAAGCTGTGAGCGCCGTCAACGCCATCGGTCTGGTGCTTGCGATCGGCCTGGCCGTGTTCCTGGTGGTCGCCCTGCTGTTTCCGGAGCGCTTCTGATGACCATGACGACAGCCGGCGTGCTGTTCATCCTCTCGCTCGGGGTGGCGCTGGTCGCCGTGCACAAGCCGTTCGGCGATTACCTGTACCGGGTGGTCTCCGGCACCCGGCATTCCCGCGTCGAGCAAGGGGTCTACCGCCTGGTCGGGGTCAACCCGGCCGCCGAGCAGGCCTGGGGCGTGTACGCCCGCAGCGTGCTGGCCTTCTCGGCCGTGTCGATCCTGTTCCTGTACGGGTTCATGCGGATGCAGAACCACCTGTGGCTCTCACTCGGCTTCGACCCGGTGGTCTCCCACGGCGCCTGGAACACGGCGGTGTCGTTCGTGACCAACACGAACTGGCAGTGGTACTCGGGCGAGTCGACCATGGGTCACCTGGTGCAGATGGCCGGTCTGGCGGTGCAGAACTTCGTCTCCGCCGCCGTGGGCATCGCGGTCGCCGTCGCGCTGGTCCGGGGCTTCGCCCGTAGCCGCACCGGCGAGTTGGGCAACTTCTGGGTCGACCTGACCCGGATCACGTTGCGGATCCTGCTGCCGATCTCGGTCCTCGGCGCCCTCGCCCTGATGATCGGCGGCGCGGTGCAGAACCTGTCAGCCGGCACCGAGGTGACCACGCTGACCGGCGGTACCCAGACGATCACCGGGGGGCCGGTGGCCAGCCAGGAGGTCATCAAGGAACTGGGTACGAACGGTGGCGGTTTCTACAACGCCAACAGCTCCCACCCGTTCGAGAACCCGACCACCTGGACGAACTGGCTGGAGATCTTCCTGATCCTGCTGATCCCGTTCAGCCTGCCCCGGGTCTTCGGCCGGATGGTGGGCCAGGTGCGGCAGGGCTACGCGATCGTCGCGGTGATGGCCGTCCTGGCGATCGCGAGCATCACCCTGACCAACGTCTTCGAGCTGGCCGGCAACGGCACGGTGCCGCAGGCGGTCGGCGCGGCCCTCGAAGGCAAGGAGGTCCGGTTCGACGTGTCGAACTCGGCGACCTTCGCCGCCTCGACCACGCTCACCTCCACCGGTGCGGTGAACTCGTTTCACGACTCGTACACCGCGCTGGGCGGCATGATGCCGCTGGTCAACATGATGCTTGGCGAGGTCGCCCCCGGTGGTGTCGGCGCCGGCCTGTACGGCCTGCTGATCCTGGCGTTGATCACCGTGTTCGTCGCCGGCCTGATGGTCGGCCGGACGCCGGAGTACGTCGGGAAGAAGATCGGTTCGCGGGAGATCAAGCTCGCGTCGCTGTACTTTCTGATCACCCCTGCTCTGGTGCTGATCGGCTCGGCGGCGGCGTTCGCCACCGGCAACAACTCGACGGCGCTCAACGTCGGGCCGCACGGACTGTCCGAGGTGCTCTACGCGTTCACCTCGGCGAGCAACAACAACGGCTCCGCGTTCGCCGGCATCACCGTGAGCACGCCGTGGTGGAACACCGCGCTGGGGTTGTGCATGCTGCTCGGCCGGTTCCTACCGATCATCCTGGTGCTCGCCCTGGCCGGCTCCCTCGCGCGCCAGCAACCCACCCCCGCCTCCGAGGGCACCCTGCCCACCCACCGCCCGCTCTTCGTCGGGATGGTCGTCGGCGTCACGGTGATCCTCGTCGCGCTGACCTTCCTGCCCGCCCTCGCGCTCGGCCCCCTGGCTGAGGGCCTGTGACCATCATGAGAGAGAAGGACATGACCACCTCCACGCCGGCACCGCACGGCACCGCCGACGCGGCGACCGCCGGCACACCGGCCGTCCACGGCAACCGGGTCGGCGGCGGCCTGCTCGACCCGAAGCAACTGCTCACGTCGTTGCCGGACGCGCTGCGCAAGCTCGACCCGCGAACCCTGTGGCGCAACCCGGTGATGCTGATCGTCGAGATCGGGGCCGTCTTCACCACAGTTCTTGCGGTGACCGACCCCTCGGTCTTCGCCTGGGCGATCACTGTCTGGCTGTGGCTGACCGTACTCTTCGCCAACCTGGCCGAGGCCGTGGCCGAGGGCCGGGGCAAGGCGCAGGCCGCCGCCCTGCGCAAGGCGAAGACGGACACCGTCGCCACCCGCGCCTTGGGTTGGACCTCGGGCGCCGCCCCCGGTACCTACCGCACCGAGAGCGTCCCCGCGCCGCAACTGCGCCAGGGCGACGTCGTCGTGGTCGAGGCCGGGGAGATCATCCCCGGTGACGGGGACGTTGTCGAGGGCATCGCCAGCGTCGACGAGTCGGCGATCACCGGCGAGTCGGCTCCGGTGATCCGGGAGTCCGGTGGTGACCGCAGCGCGGTCACCGGCGGCACGAAGGTGCTCTCCGACCGGATCGTCGTGATGATCACGCAGAAGCCGGGCGAGAGCTTCATCGACCGGATGATCAGCCTGGTCGAGGGGGCGAACCGGCAGAAGACCCCGAACGAGATCGCGTTGAACATCCTGCTCGCCGCGCTGACGATCATCTTCCTGCTGGCCGTGGTCACTCTCCAGCCGCTCGCGATCTTCTCGAAGAACTACCAGGGCGCAGCCCCGGACACCCAGGCGATCACCGACGCCGGCGTCAGCGGGATCGTGCTGGTGTCACTGCTCGTCTGCCTGATCCCGACCACCATCGGGGCGCTGCTGTCCGCGATCGGCATCGCCGGCATGGACCGCCTGGTGCAGCGCAACGTCCTGGCGATGAGCGGCCGGGCTGTCGAGGCCGCCGGTGACGTGAACACGCTGCTGCTGGACAAGACCGGCACCATCACCCTGGGCAACCGGCAGGCCGCCGAGTTCGTTGCGGTGGACGGGGTCGACGTGGCAAGGGTGGCCGACGCGGCGCAGTTGTCCAGCCTGGCCGACGAGACCCCCGAGGGCCGGTCGATCGTGGTGCTCGCCAAGAACGAGTTCAGGTTGCGCGAGCGCGAGCCCGGCCTGATCCCGCACGCGACCTTCGTGCCGTTCACCGCGCAGACCCGAATGAGCGGCGTCGACCTGACCCCGGACGTCACCGGCGGTGCCGGGCCGGCCCGCCGGATCCGCAAGGGTGCGGCCACCGCAGTGATGAAGTGGGTACGGGAGAACGGCGGTCACCCGACCGAGCAGGTCGGGCAGCTCGTGGACGAGATCAGCGGCCTCGGCGGCACCCCGCTTGTCGTCGCCGAGCACGCCGGCGGCGAGCCGGCCCGCGCGCTGGGTGTCATACACCTCAAGGACGTCGTCAAGGCCGGCATGCGGGAGCGGTTCGACGAGATGCGCGCGATGGGCATCCGGACCGTGATGATCACCGGTGACAACCCGCGCACCGCCAAGGTCATCGCCGACGAGGCAGGGGTCGACGACTTCCTCGCCGAGGCCACCCCGGAGGACAAGCTCGCCCTGATCCGCAAGGAGCAGGAGGGCGGCCGCCTCGTCGCGATGACCGGTGACGGCACCAACGACGCCCCGGCGCTCGCCCAGGCCGACGTCGGTGTCGCCATGAACACCGGCACGTCGGCCGCCAAGGAGGCCGGCAACATGGTCGACCTCGACTCCGACCCGACCAAGCTGATCGAGATCGTGGAGATCGGCAAACAGTTGCTGATCACCCGGGGTGCGCTGACCACGTTCAGCATCTCCAACGACATCGCGAAGTACTTCGCGATCATCCCGGCAATGTTCGCCGGCATCTACCCCAGTCTGGACGCCCTCAACATCATGCGACTCGCCAGTCCGGAGTCGGCGATCCTCGCGGCGGTCATCTTCAACGCGATCATCATCGTCGCGTTGATCCCACTCGCGCTGCGGGGGGTGCGTTACCGACCCGCCGCCGCGTCGAAGCTGCTAGGCCGCAACCTGCTGGTCTACGGCCTCGGCGGCATCGTGGTGCCGTTCGTCGGCATCAAACTCATCGACCTGCTTCTCCAGTTCATCCCAGGGATCTCGTGATGCGCCTACCCAACTGGTTCGCCCAGCACCTCGCGGCGCTACGCGCGCTGCTCGTCTTCACCGTGCTGCTCGGCCTCGCCTACCCACTCGCGCTGGTAGCCGCGGGTCGGATCCCCGGCCTGGCGGACAAGGCGGACGGATCACTGCTGACCGTCGACGGGCGGACCGTCGGCAGTTCGCTGATCGGCCAGTCCTTCACCGACGCGGACGGCAACCCGGTCCCGCGTTACTTCCAGTCCCGCCCCTCCGCCTCCGGGGACGGCTACGACCCGACCGCCACCGCCGCCAGCAACCTGGGCCCGGAGAGCGTCGTCGACACCCTCGCCGCTGACCCGGAGGAGTCGACGCCGAGCCTGCTCACCCAGGTCTGCGCGCGTAGCAAGGCGGTCGGTGAACTCGACGGCGTGGACGGCCGCCGACCGTACTGCACCGTGGACGGCGTCGGCGCGGTGCTCGCGGTGTTCCGCGCCGACGGCCTGACCGGGGCGGTGACCCGGGTGGTGAGCGTCAACCAGGTCGCACCGGCCACGCCGTTCATCACCAGCTACGAGGGCGTACCGGTGGAACTGGCCCGGCCCGGCGAGGACTACCTCGCCGCCGGCGGCCTGGTCACGCCGATCCGGGGAAACGCACCGGCCGACCCCGCGGTACCCGCCGACGCCGTCACCGCCAGCGGCAGTGGCCTCGACCCGCACATCTCCCCGGCGTACGCCGAGCTACAGGTGAACCGGGTCGCACGGGAACGCGACGCGGACCCCATGGCGGTGCGTCGTCTGGTCGAGGAGCACACCAGCGGTCGGTCGCTCGGCTTCATGGGTGAGCCCGGGGTCGACGTGCTGGAACTCAACCTGGCGCTCGACCGGGAGTTTCCCGCCGGCTGAGCGGTTCGAAAGGGCCCCTTGCGGTACACATGGCGATGACAAGGGGCCCTTTCCGTCGTCGAGAGGGGGAGGGGTGCGATGGCCCGCGGGGAACTGCGAATCTATCTCGGCGCCGCACCCGGTGTCGGGAAGACGTACGCGATGCTGGAGGAGGCGCACCGACGCGCCGAGCGCGGCACCGACGTGGTGATCGGGTTCGTCGAGACCCACGGTCGTACGCACACCGCCGAGATGATCGGTGACCTGGAGCAACTGCCTCGCCGCACGATGACCTACCGGGGCGTCGAGTTCACCGAGATGGATCTCGACGCGGTGCTCGCCCGGCGGCCGGAGGTGGTCGTGGTCGACGAACTGGCCCACACCAACGTGCCCGGCTCCCGCAACGACAAGCGCTGGCAGGACATCCAGGAGCTGCTGGACGCCGGGATCACCGTGCTGTCCACGGTCAACGTCCAGCACCTGGAGTCACTCAACGACGTCGTCGCCCAGATCACCGGCACCACCCAGCGGGAAACCGTGCCCGACGCCGTCGTCCGCGCCGCCGAACAGGTCGAACTCGTCGACATGACTCCCGAGGCGCTGCGCCGACGGATGGCCCACGGCAACATCTACCGCCCCGACAAGATCGACGCCGCGCTCGGCAACTACTTCCGGGTCGGCAACCTCACCGCCCTGCGCGAACTGGCGCTGCTCTGGCTCGCCGACAAGGTCGACGAGCAACTCGACGCGTACCGCGCCCAGCAGGGCATCTCCGCCACCTGGGAGACCCGCGAACGGGTTGTCGTCGCACTGACCGGCGGGCCGGAGGGGGAGACGCTGATCCGCCGCGCGGCCCGCGTCGCCGCCCGCAGCAAGGGCGCCGACCTGCTCGCCGTGCACATCGCCCGCAGTGATGGGCTCGCCGGCGCCGACCCCGCACAACTGGCCCGGCAACGAGTGCTGGTGGAAAACCTCGGCGGCACGTACCACCAGGTCCTCGGCACCGACATCCCCACCGCGCTGCTGGACTTCGCCCAGGGCGTCAACGCCACCCAACTGGTGCTCGGTGCCAGTCGACGGGGGCGCTTCGCGCAACTGTTCTCCCGGGGCGTCGGAGTCACCACCACGGCGCTCTCCGGTCCCATCGACGTACACCTGGTCACCCACGCCGAGGCCGGTCGCGGTCGGCGCGGTCCGGCGGTGCCCGCCGCGTTGTCCCGGCGGCGCCGGCTGTACGGGTTCGCGCTCACCGTCGTGGGTGTGCCCGCCCTGACCGCACTGCTCAAGGCGCTGCCCGACCTCACCCTGACCAACGACATTCTGATCTTCCTCGCCGCCGTCGTCGGCGTCGCGCTCGTCGGCGGGCTCTGGCCGGCGCTGCTCGCGGCCCTCGGCGGATCTCTGCTGCTGAACTGGTTTTTCACCCCGCCCTTCTACACGCTGACCATTGCCGAGGCGGACAACCTCCTCGCCCTGGGCGTTTTCGTTGGCGTCGCCGTGGCGGTGAGCTGGGTGGTCGACGTGGCGGCTCGGCGGACTCGGGAGGCCGCTCGGGCCTCCGCCGACGCGCAGACCCTGGCCACCGTCGCCGGCAGCGTCCTGCGCGGGCAGCGGCCTCTGCCGGCGTTGCTGGAACGGCTCCGGGAGACCTTCGCACTGCGCGCGGTCAGCGTGCTGGAACAGACCGGCGAGGCGACCGGCCGGCCCGATCGGGACCGGGAGGTGCAGGCCTGGCGGGTCGTGGCCAGCGTCGGCGAGTCGCCGGCCGGTACCCCGAGTACCGGTGAGACGGCCGTACCCGTCGATGACCGGCTGACCGTCGTGCTGTGCGGCCGGCGGCTGGAGGCAGCCGACCGGCGCATCGTCGAGGCGTTCGCCGCGCAGGCCGCCGTCGCGCTCCGGCAGGAGCGTCTCGCCGAGGAGGCCGCCACGGCCCGGCCGCTGGCCGAGGCCGACCGGATGCGCACCGCGCTGCTCGCCGCCGTCAGCCACGACCTGCGTACTCCGCTGGCCTCGGCGAAGGCCGCCGTGTCCAGCCTGCGCAGCCCGGACGTGGAGTTCGACCCCGAGGACCGGGACGAACTGCTGGTGACTGCGGACGAGTCCCTCGACCGGCTCGGCCGGCTGGTGGCCAACCTGCTCGACATGAGCCGCCTACAGGCCGGAGCACTCGGCATCACCGTCGCATCGATCGGTCTGGAGGACGTCGTGCCTCGCGCCCTGGACGAACTCGGCCCACCCGCCGCCGATGTCAGCACCGACATTCCGACCGATCTGCCGGCGGTCACCGCCGACCCGGGTCTGCTGGAGCGGGTGCTGGTCAACCTCGTCGCGAACGCCCTGCGGCACAGCCCACCCGGACAACCGCCCACCATCACCGCAAGCGCCCACTCGGACCGGGTCGAACTCCGCGTCATCGACACCGGCCCCGGCATCCCCGAGGACCAGTGGGACCACGTGTTCCTGCCGTTCCAGCGCCTCGGCGACCGGGACACCAGCACGGGCGTCGGCCTCGGTCTGGCCCTGTCCCGCGGGCTCGCCGAGGCGATGGGCGGCAGCATCAACCCTGAGACCACCCCCGGAGGAGGACTCACCATGGTGTTGCGACTACCCGCCGCGACCGGGGCTACGGAGGGTGCGCCGGAATGACCCGGATCCTCGTCGTCGACGACGAACCCCAGATCCTGCGCGCCCTGCGCATCAACCTGCGCGCACGGGGCTACGACGTCGACGTCGCCGGCACCGGAACCGCCGCGCTGAAGGCCGCCGGTAGCCACCCACCCGATCTCGTCGTGCTCGATCTCGGCCTACCCGACCTCGACGGCGTCGACGTCATCCGTGGACTGCGTGGCTGGACCGCCGTCCCGATCATCGTGCTGTCCGGCCGTGCCGGCAGCGACGACAAGGTCACCGCTCTCGACGCGGGTGCCGACGACTACGTCACCAAGCCCTTCGGCGTCGACGAACTCCTGGCCCGCATCCGCGCGGCCACCCGCCGGCACACCACCGGAGCGGACGCGGCCAGCCGCACCGCCCGGCTCGGCCGGCACACCGTCGACCTCGCCAACCGGACCGTCGTCCGCGATGACGGCCCCGAGGTCAAACTGACCCCCATCCAGTGGGCGGTGCTCGAAACGCTGCTCCGCCACCCGGGCAAGTTGATCAGTCAGCGCCAGCTGCTCCATGAGGTGTGGGGACCGGGATACGAGACCGAGACCGGCTACCTGCGGCAGTACCTGGCCCAGCTACGCCGCAAGCTCGAACCCGACCCCGCCCGACCCCGGCACCTCATCACCGAACCCGGCATGGGCTACCGCTACCAGCCATGAACCGAACGGCGACCGCCGCCACCGCCGCCCGGGACCGCGGGTGGCGGCGGCCGGACGTCGGGGGCGCCCGCCGATCAGGGGATGCCGTACTCGCTGTCCTCTTTCGTCACGATCCGTAGGCGTACCGAGGTGATGGCCCGGTCGGTAACTCCGGCGATCTCCGCGGTCAGCCCGGGCAGCTCGACCACCTCGCCCGGCTTCGTCGGGATGTGACCGAGATGGGCCAGCAGCAGTCCCGCCACGGTGGTGTAGCCGCCGGTGTCGAGCACCTCGGGAAGGTCGACGCCCACGTCCGGCAGGTCGTGCAGCGGAAAGCCGCCGGGTAGCAGCAGGGCGCCGTCAGGCTCCCGAACGGCCGACTGGACGTCCCGGTCGGTCTCGTCGTAAATGTCGCCGACGATCTCCTCGACCAGGTCCTCCATGGTGACGATCCCGTCGATGGCACCGCGCTCGTCGACCACGAGGGCGAACTGCTGCCGCTGCTGGCGCATCTCCCGGATCGCCTCGGTGACCTTCAACGTCTCGGGCAGGTACAACGGCTCGCTGACGTACGCGGCGACCGGTCCGTCCTGGTCGAGCAGGTCCCGCAGGTGCACCACGCCGACCGTGTCGTCCAGGCCACCCCGTCCCACGACGGGGGCGCGGGTCTGCCCCGACCTTCCCAACTCCCGCAGCGCCTGCGGCGCCGACAGCGACTCGCTGAGCGTGACGACGTCCCGGCGGGGCACCAGGATCTCTCGAAGCACCCGCTCGGCGACCTCGAACGCTCCCGAGATGATCATCCGATGTTCCGGGGTGAGGTTGCGCTGGGCGGCCACCATGTCCCGCAACTCCTCGGTGGTGACCTCCTCCCGTCGCGCCCGGGGATCACCGCCGGTCATCCGGACGACCGCGTCGCTGGCAGCGCCCAACAGCCACACGACCGGACGAGAGACCGTCGACAGCGCGTCCAACGGACGGGCGACCAGTAGCGCCCACCCTTCGGCACGTTGCATCGCGATGCGCTTGGGTGCCAACTCACCCAGGACCAGGGTGACGAACGTCAGCAGGACGGTCACCAGGACGACGGACGCGGGCTCCGCGGCGCCGCCGAGGAATCCCAGGGGGTCCACGAGCGGCTGCGCCAGGGACACCGCCGCAGCCGCCGACGCCAGGAAGCCCGCCAGGGTGATACCGATCTGAATCGTGGCCAGGAACCGGTTCGGGTCGCGGGCCAACCTGGCCAGCACCCGTCCCCCTCGGGAGCTGCGCTCAAGACGCTCCAGCTGGCTCTCCCGCAGCGACACCAGGGCCATCTCGCTGCCGGCGAACACCGCGTTCACCGCAACCAACACCAACACCAGCGCGACCTGCACGCCATAGCCGCCCACGGCCCGTTCGACGCCTCCCTACCCGGACCATCCGGAACATCAACCGTAGCGACGGTCGGCAGGCGGTGCCGCGCCACCCGGCAGTCCGGCGTACGCATCGGTGAGTGCTGCTACGAGCGACGAAATCCGAACAACGGATATCAATAGACGATCATTGATATCTTGTCCGTTTGGTGTGATACTCGCTGGAAGCGCTCCCAAACCCGTCCCGGTGAGCGTTTCAGAAATGGAGGATGCACCGTGAGTTCACACCATCCCCACCGATCCGGCCGGCGATCCCGGCCCGCCGTCCGGGCCATGGTCCTGGCCCTCGCCGTGGTGGCCGCCCTGCTGCCCTGGACGGGTGCCGCCCAGGCCCACGGCACCGTGATCAACCCGGCGACCCGCGCCTACCAGTGTTGGCAGAACTGGGGCCACCGGCACATGGATCCGGCGATGCAGACGCAGGACCCGATGTGCTACCGGGCGTTCCAGGCCAACCCCGACACCATGTGGAACTGGATGAGCCAGCTGCGGGACGGCCTCGGCGGGCAGTACCAGGCCCGTACACCCGACGGGCAGCTCTGCAGCAACGCCCTGTCCCGGAACGACACCGTGAACCAGCCGGGGGCCTGGAAGGCGACGAACGTCAGCCGCAACTTCACGCTCCGGTTCTACGATCAGGCCAGCCACGGCGCTGACTTCTTCCGGGTCTACGTCACCCGGCAGGGCTTCAATCCGAACTCGCAGCGCGTCGGTTGGGGAAACATCGACCAGATCCTGCAGACCGGGCGTTACGCGCCGACGCAGAACATCTCGTTCAACGTCTCGATCCCGTCCGGGCGTAGCGGCCAGCACGTTCTCTTCGTGATCTGGAAGGCGTCACACATGGACCAGACCTACATGTGGTGCAGCGACATCAACATCGTCTGATCCAACCGACCGTCAGCACAACTCGGCTCCGGCCCGGGACGAACGGGTCGGAGCCGAGGCGTCTCGGCGGTGGTGATCGGGTGCGTCCGGTTTCCCGGTGGCCTGCTCGTACGCCGCAGCATCGGCAGGCGGCGAGGTAACCTCGGGCGAGTGCGGATCATCGCGTTCCTGGCCGTCTCCGTGGTCGTGCTGACCGCCGTCCTGCTGGTTTCCGCGGTCCTGACCGGCGGTGCCCGCCGCCGGCGGCACGCCGCGCAGGCGTCCGCCCGCTGGGCGGTGCGTCACTACGCCATACCCGGGCGTGGGCACACCGTCGTCGGGGTCACCCTGACCGACGCGGACGGGCGGGTGCACGGTGAGCACGTGGTGGCGCGGATTCCGGACGACGCCAAGGACTGGCAGCGCGACTTCGTCGCGGCCCGTCAGGAGGCGGAGGAGCGCGCCTTCCATCTCAACATCGACCGTCCGCCGATCGAGGGCTGACGGGGACGAGGCGGCGAACGCGGCGTTCGTCGGCAGGGCGGCTACCGTCCCTCGTCGCGCACATCGACGAGCGTGCTGCCATCGCCGAGCTGCTCGCGGGTGATGATGCTCAGGCTGCCGTCCGTCTCCAGCACCACGGCGGCGAGGTTGTGCAGGTCGCCCGCGCCCTGGCTGCGGGCGGCCTGCCGGATCTCGCTCTCCGCCACCCGGGTCGACCGCAACGTCTCGGTTCGTAGCCGCCCGTCTCGCAGCAGCATGGTGGGCCGGGCCTTGAGCACCTTCTGCGACGGCGGCCAGCGGACGGCGAGCAGTGCGACCGCGTACTGCAACGCCACCAGCAGGATCAGGGCGAGGATGCCCTCCACCAGCGACACGTCCCGCGACAGCAGGATCGTCGCCAGCGTCGAGCCCAGCGCGACCGTGACCACGAAGTCGAAGGCGTTCAGCTTGGACAGCGTCCGCTTGCCGGAAACCCGCAGGATCACCACAAGCGCCGGGTAGACGACCGCCGCGATCACGAGCAGGCGTACCAGGTCGGCAGGATTGTTCAGCACCATCGTTTTCACGTACCCGAACCCTGGATCCGCAAAAAGGCCGCGTCGATCGGGTCACCCTTCCAGGTGGCGGAGGCGATTGCTGACATCGTGCACTCCCGGGGTGCGCCAGGCGAGAGCATGCGCCTCGGCGCTCAGCCCGGCCGTGCTGACCGTGCCCTCGAGCACCACCACCCGGTTCTGCACCTCGATGCAGATGCGCTCGTGACGCAGTCGCGAATCCTGCTGCATCCGAGTGAGCAACCGACAGGCCAGTCGGGTGTCGGCGGTGGTGGGCTCGGCGTAGAACAGCGGGGGCATGTCGTGGGGAAAGAACCACGGGTGGGTCATGGCTGACTCCTTGAGGGGACTGGTCTGCTAGGACTGCCCTACCCGGCGGCCACGGCGGACAACACGACGAACCGATGACGGTCTCTGCCCGTGACTGTGACGGTCGGTGGATTTCGGCGCTCGACGTTTGCGGACGGCGATGTCGGGTAGCGGACTGCCAGCGCGGCCGACCACGGCTCTGCCGCACGACCGCCAGGAGGACATCACCGTGACCCGCCTATCGTTCCGGGAGGACACCAGGAGCGAGCGCGGGTGGACGGGGTACCGGTGAACCGGCCGGCGCGGCGATGAGCCAGCCCGCCGACGGTGAGCAGACACCGGAGGACGCGGTACTGCACGGCGTCGCCCGGCGGCTCGACAAGCCGATGGGCGCCCTCGGTGTGCTCTTCGTCCTGGTCGTCCTCGGGCAGGCGCTCGCCGGACATCCCACGCTGTCCACCGCCCTGACCGTGCTGGGCTGGGTGCTGTGGGCGGTCTTCGTGGCCGAATTCGCCCTGCGCGCCTGGCTGGCCCGCCGTGACGCCCGCCGGTTCTGGCGACGCAACTGGTGGCAGATCATCTTCCTCGCCGTGCCGTTTCTCCGTTTCGCCCGGGCCGCCTCCGCCCTGCGCGCCGCCCGAGCCGGCGGTGTCATCACCGCGGCCGTCCGCGGCTCGCGCTCCGCCGGCCGGTTGTTGACCGACCGGATAGCGTGGCTGGCGATCATCACGACGACGGTCGTCCTCAGCGTCGGCCAGCTGCTCGTCGTCACCGGTTCCTACCGGTCGTACGGACCAGCGCTGCACGATGTCGCCATGACCACCATCACGGGTGAACCGCTCGGCGTGGACGATCCGCTCGCCCAGGTCGTCGAACTGGTGCTCGCGATCTACTCGGTGGTCGTGTTCGGAACCCTTGCCGGTGCGTTCGGCGCCTTCTTCCTCAGCGCCGAGCGGCAGCGAAAGGCTACGGCGACGTGAGCCGGCCCCGTACGGGCGCCGCCCGGCTCGCCGAGATACGGCAGAGTTTCTGGCTCATCCCGGCACTCTTCGCGGCGAGTGCGGTCGTGCTGGCCATCGGCCTGTCGGTGCTGGAACTGCGGCTGCGGTTGCCGGTCGAGAGCATCCTGCCCAGCGGCCCTCCCGGTGCCCGGTCCCTGCTGTCGTCGATCATCACGGCGATGATCTCGTTCACCGCGCTGGTCTTCTCCATCACGGTCGTCGCGCTGCAACTGGCCAGCAGCCAGTACTCCCCACGGGTACTGCGCACGTTCCTGCAGGACCGGGTCATCCAGTCCACGCTCGGGACGTTCGTGGCGACGTTTCTCTTCGCGATGGTGGTGCTCGCCGCGCTGCCGGCCCGCGACAGCGATCGGCTGCCCGAACTCTCCCTCGCCGTGTCGATGTCGCTCGTGCTGGCCAGCACCGGGATGTTCATCTACTACCTGCACCACATCACCACCGTGATGCGGGTGTCGCACATCATCGTCGCCATCGGCGCGCAGACCCGTCGGACGATCGATCGGCACGTGCCGGAGCACGAGGAGCCGGTCGAGGTCGTCGGCGAGGTGGTGCAGGTCTTGCCGGCCGCGGCGCCGGGACTTGTCACCAGCGTCGACCTCGCCCTGCTCGCCCGACTGGCGCGGGAACACGACTGCGCGATCACCGTCGTGCCGGCGCCGGGAGACTTCGTGGTCGCCGGTGCGCCGTTGCTGCACTGCCACCGGCTGCCCGGCGTCGAGCCACGTCCACTGCCCGACGAACGCGTCGCCCACTCGGTCACCATCGACGTCGAGCGCACACCGGGCCAGGACGTGGGGTTCGGCCTCCGCCAGTTGGGGGACATCGCCGCGCGTGCGCTGTCCCCCGCCTCCAACGACGTCACCACCGCCGTACGCGCCGTCCAGGAGGCACACGACCTGCTCCGTCGGCTCGCGACCCGGCCCGATCCGGTCGGGATCGTACGCGACGACGACGGCACGGTGCGGGTCCTGGCGAACCAACCCACCTACGACACCTACCTGGCGATGATCGTCGACGAGCTGCGCAACACCGCCGACGGAGAACCACGGATCAGCCGGCTGCTCGACGCCGTCGTCGCCGACCTGGACTCCGTCGCGCTCCCTGTCCACCGGCCGGCGATCCGACGGCGGCTGCCGGCGAGCTGACGATCGGCCCGAGGTTTACGCAGGTCTGCTGCTCGTCGCAGCGGCAGTGGTCAGGTCGCCCGCCCGAAGGGCGGCCCCGCCTCGGCCAGGAATGCCGGCAAGGTTCGCGCGGGCCGTCCGGTCACCCGCTCGACGGAGTCGGTGACCTCCGCGAAGCTGCCCGCCCGTACGCGCTCGAAGGTCAGCGCGAAGAGTTCCCGTTCGAATCCGGTGGTCCCGTCCACGGCCTCGTCGATGGTCATCTCGTGCAGGACAACGGGACGTCCCGCTGCGGCGGAGAGCAGCTCCGCGGTGCGCGGCAGTGTGAGTGACTCCGGGCCGGTGAGTTCGTACACCTGGCCGGCATGCTTCTCGTCCAGCAGCGCCTGCTCGGCCACGGCGGCGATGTCCCGGGCATCGATCCAGGCCAGGCTGGCACCGCCGCTGGAGAACGGCAGCGCCCCGTCGGCGATCTGATCGCGGTAGAACCGCGGGTCGGTGAAGACCTGCATGAACCAGCTGGGCCGCAGGATCGTCCAGGCGTGCCCACTGTCGCGCACCGCCCGCTCCGCGCGCGGTGCCCATCCGTCGGCGCCCATGTAGTCGGCGTCCTGCTCGGACAGCAGGACGATCCGGGCCCGGGCGGGCGTCTCGTCGAGCAGCGCGCCGATGAGGTCCGGCGCGTCCGCCCGATCCGGTCGGACGATGTACACGGCGTCGACGTCCTCGGTCGCCGCTCTCCACCCGGAGGGGACGTCCCAGGAGAAGGCGGTCGGTCGAACGCCATCCAGGTCAACCGATTCGGGGTTGCTGCTGCCGCCGAGCACGTCGACGTCCTTGTGCTCGACAAGCAGCCTGGCCAGCGGTAACCCGGTCTTGCCACGCACTCCGGTGATCAGCAAGCGGGGCGCATCGGCCCCCACTGAACGCGGACTCGTCACGTCGAACCCCCATTTGGTTGAGTCACTAAAGTTCCTCGCTCAACCTAAACGGCGTTACCTGAGGGAGTCAACTAATCTGAGGCCGTGACCGAGTTGGCCGACACCCTTGCCCGGCAGGTGTGGGATTTCGTCTTCGCGTACGACGCGGCCTACGACCGCGCGGCGCAGGTCGCGGGGCTCAGTGCCGCACAGGCATGTCTGCTCGAACACCTTTCCGAGGAGAGCCGCCCGATGGGAGAGCTCGCGCTGGAGTTGCGGTGCGACGCCTCGAACGTCACCCAGCTCGTCTCTCGACTGGAGGCCCGCGGCCTGGTGGCCCGGGTGCCCGATCCGGACGACCGGCGGATCAAGCGGGTGTTGATCACTTCGGCGGGAGCTGACGTGCGCCGCGCCGTCCGAGTGGCGTTCGAGTTCCCGTCCGAGCGGCTGGGGTCGCTCACCGACCAGGAGCGGCGCCAGCTCTCCGGTCTGTTGGCGAAGGTGTTGGGTCCGGCTTCGTAGGACTGTGCCGGCGGAGCGTTCCCGAGCCGCAGCCCGACCGGAAGGAACCCCGTCCGTACGGCCGGCAGTTATGGGCAACCATCGATGTTAGCGTCACCATGACTCGATCGTCGGCCTGTGCCGTGAGTTCTGAGCGCCACCGCCCGGTGCGCGATGCCTGAGTTTGGCCGAAGGAAGGTGGCCCGGGGTCACCTGGGCCGGATGTCCGATAGTTCCGCAAAGTCGCAGCTCGTGATTCCGGGAACATTACGGCTTGACGAACGGCATGTTATCGCCCACAGTCGATGGGCAAGGACGGCGATGCCTACGGCTTACCGGGCAAGCCTGCTTCGTCGGGCCGGTGGACCAGGCGTGTGCGGGGGACATGCGGACATCCATGTTAGCGCTAACAGAAGCGCCGCAGGTGCTGGGTGGTATGCCCGTCCTCGGGTGAACCGGCCGGCTCTCGGTCATTGAAGGAGGAACATGTCTGCCTTTGGTAGGTCTCCATCTCTCTCGCCGCCCTCGCGGCAACGTAGGTGGTTGTTGCGGGTCGCCGCGGCGGGCGTCACGGCGGTCGTCGCCGGTAGTGCCGCCGCCGTGGCGGTGTCGACACCGGCCGCCGCTGCGACGGTCGACACGACCGCGTGGTACGTGTTGGTCAACCGCAACAGCGGCAAGGCCCTCGACGTGTACAACCTGGCCACGAACGACGGCGCCCGGATCACCCAGTGGTCACGGAACAACGGCAACCAGCAGCAGTGGCAGTTCGTGGACTCGGGCGGTGGCTACTACCGGCTGAAGTCGCGGCTGTCCAACAAGGTGCTGGACGTCTACAACTGGTCGACCGCCAATGGCGCCGCCATCGTGCAGTGGTCCGACCACAACGGGGCGAACCAGCAGTTCCGGTTGGCCGACTCCGACGGCGGCTACGTCCGGTTGATCAACCGGAACAGCAACAAGGTGATGGAGGTCCAGGGCGCCTCGACCGCCGACGGCGGAAACATCGTCCAGTACGACGACTGGAACGGCGCCAACCAGCAGTGGCAGCTCGTCCGAGTCGACGGGGGCGGAAACCCGACGCCGACGACTCCGCCGCCGTCGGGTACGTGCAATCTGCCGTCGTCGTACCGGTGGTCGTCGACCGGCGCCCTGGCGCAGCCGCGGTCTGGTTGGGTGTCGTTGAAGGACTTCACCCACGCGCCGTACAACGGTCAGCACCTGGTGTACGGGACCACGCACGACAACGGCACGTCGTGGGGGTCGATGAACTTCGGGCTGTTCTCGAACTGGAACCAGATGGGTTCGGCGAGTCAGAACGCGATGCCGTTCTCGGCGGTCGCGCCGTCGTTGTTCTACTTCGCGCCGCGTAACGTGTGGGTGCTGGCGTACCAGTGGGGTGGGCCGGCGTTCTCGTACCGGACGTCGACGAATCCGACGAACGTGAACAGTTGGTCGGCGCACCAGACGCTGTTCACCGGGTCGATCTCGAACTCCAGCACCGGTCCGATTGACCAGGCGTTGATCGGTGACGACCAGAACATGTACCTGTTCTTCGCCGGGGACAACGGCCGGATCTACCGGGCCAGCATGCCGATCGGGAACTTCCCGGGCAGCTTCGGCTCGAACTACACCACGATCATGACCGACACCACGAACAACCTGTTCGAAGGTGTCCAGGTGTACAAGCTCCAGGGTCAGCAGCGGTACCTGATGATCGTCGAGGCGATCGGTTCGCAGGGCCGCTACTTCCGCTCGTTCACCGCGACGAGTCTGGGCGGTAGCTGGACCCCGCAGGCCACCAGCGAGAGCAACCCGTTCGCCGGCAAGGCCAACAGCGGCGCCACCTGGACCAACGACATCAGCCACGGTGAGCTGATCCGGACCAACGCCGACCAGACCATGACCATCGACCCCTGCAACCTGCAACTGCTCTACCAGGGCCGTGACCCCAGCTCCGGTGGCGACTACGGTCGCCTGCCGTACCGGCCCGGCCTGCTCACCCTGCAACGCTGACGACACCACACAGATTCGGCTCCGGGATGCCTGACGTCTCCGAAGGAGGGCACTCGCCGTATCGGATGAGCGGAGGCACACTCCGCGTCCGAATCGGGTAGAGCTGGACCGGGCGGGCTCGGCACATGCCGAGCCCGCCCGGTCGTCGGTGCCCGTTTGCCGGATCCGTGGCGGGGAAGTCCCGCGAGTGCGGCGGCGCTGACCGTCGCCGGCAGGAGGGGATGCCGACGATGACGAACCACCCGTCCACCGCATCGCCCCTGAGTGCCGTGGACGTGCCAGCGCGCCTGACGATCGGGGTCGAGGAGGAATTCCTGCTGCTGGACCCGGCGACGGGGGAGAGCCTGCCGGTCGCCGACCAGGTGCTGACGGCCCTGCTCGGAACGGCTCGGAAGCAGAGCCGGCAGGAGTTCCGGCACAGCATGGTGGAGATGGTCACCCCGGTCTGTGCCGATCTGGCCGACCTCCGGACACACCTGATCACCCTGCGGCGCGCCGCGGCGGAAGCCGCACGGTCCGCGGGAGCGCGGTTGGTCGCGGTGGGTGCCACTCCGGTGCACGAGCCGTACCGGACAGTTCCGGACGAACCCCGCTACCACGCCATGTCCCGCCGTTTCGGCCCGGTCGCGCACGATCCGGCCGTGTGCGGCTGCCACGTGCACGTTGGTCTGCCGGACCGGGAACTGGCGGTGCAGGTCTGCAACCATCTGCGCCCGTGGCTGCCGGTGGTGCAGGCGATCACCGCCAACTCGCCGCTGCACGACGGCGCGGACACCGGCCACGCGAGCTGGCGTTCCATGCAGCTGGAGCGCTGGCCGAGCATCGGTCCCACCCCGTACTTCGCCTCGGTCGCCGACTACGACGCCACGGTGGCGGAACTGGTCGATGCGGGAATCATGCTCGACGCGGCGATGGTCTACTGGTACGCCCGACCATCGGCCAGCTATCCCACGGTGGAGATCCGGGTGGGCGACGTCTGCCCGGGGGTGGACGACACGGTGCTGGTCGCGGCCCTGGTGCGAGCGCTGGTCGCCACCATGGTCGACCAGGTGCGAGCCGGCGTTCGGGCACCCCACCTGCGTAGCAGTCTGCTCGCGGCGGCCCACTGGCGAGCGGCGCATGACGGGTTGGACGGGCAACTTGTCGACCTGCGTGGTGGCGGTGCCCGCCCGGCGTGGGATCTCGTGGAGGAGTTGTTCAGCACGGTGACGCCCGCTCTGGTCCGGCACGGCGACCTGGCCTACGTGCTGGAACAGTTGGCCCGGCTGCGCCGCGACGGCACCGGCGCGGCCCGGCAGCGGCGGGTCATCGCGCGTACCGGTGGCGATGTGCGGGCGGTCCTCGACCACCTCGCCGCCGAGACCACCGCCGGGTGAGCCCGCAGCCGGCACGCTCAGCGGACGTGGTGGGTCTGGAGCCAGAGTTCGAGCAGGCCCAGTTGCCACAGTTTGTTGCTGCCGGCGGCGGCCTGCGCCTGGTCGGGGTCGGTGAGCAGCGCGTCGACGTACGCCTGCCGGAACAGCCCACGCTCGCGCGCTGCCGGCGCCCGCAGCGCCGCCACCACGAGGTCGCGGACCGGGCCGTCGACGTTGCGTAGCGCGGGCACCGGAAAGTAGCCCTTCGGCCGGTCGATCACCTCCGCGGGCAGCACCTCGCGGGCGACCTCCTTGAGCACGCCCTTGCCGCCTTGGGCAACCTTGTGCTGCGGTGGGCAGGCTGCCGCGAGGGCGACCAGATCCTGATCGAGGAACGGGGTGCGCACCTCCAGTCCCCACGCCATGCTCATGCTGTCCACCCGTTTGACCGGATCGTCGGGAAGCATCAGGTGGGTGTCCAGGCGCAGCACCGCGTCCAGGGCGGTCTCCGCGCCCGGGGCGTCCAGCTCCGCGAACACCAGGTCCCGGCTGGCATCGACATCCACGGCGTGCGCCGCACCGACCACGCGGATCAGCTCGGCGTGGTCCCGGTCGAAGAAGGCGGCGGTGAAGGTCCGCGCCGCCTCGGCACGAGGCACCCCGGTCAGCGGCTGGTGATAGCCGTATCCGGCGAACACCTCGTCGGCGCCCTGCCCGGACTGCGCCACCTTCACGTGTGCGGCGACCTGCTCGGAGAGCAGATGGAAGGCGACCACGTCGTGGCTGCCCATCGGCTCGGTCATGGCCTCCACCGTCCGGTGGACGGCCGGCACCAGGTCGTCGTTGGCGAGTTGGATGCGGACGTGGTCGGTGCCGTACGCGCGGGCGACCAGATCGGAGTAGTGGAACTCGTCGCCGGCCTCGCCGTGCCGGCTGTCGAAGCCGATGCTGAAGGTGCGCAGGTGTTGCTGCCCGGCCTCGGCGAGCAGAGCCACGATGAGACTCGAGTCGAGACCGCCGGAGAGCAGCACGCCCACCGGCACGTCGGCGACGAGCCGTCGTCGTACGGCGGTGCGTAGCGCGTCACCGATCGCGGCCCGCCAGTCCCGGTCGTCCCAGCCGGCGTGGGCGGGATCCCGGACGTAGTCGGGTTGCCAGTAGCGGCGATCGCGGCTGCGCCCGTCGGCCTCGACGACCCGCACGGTCGCCGGGGGCAGTTTCCGGACACCGCGCAGGATGGTGCGGGGCGCGGGCACGATCGAGTGCCACGACAGGTAGTGGTGCAGCGCCACCGGGTCCACGTCGGTGTCCACGTCGCCCGCCTTGAGCAGCGCCGGCAGCGTCGAGGCGAACCGCAGTCGACCCGGCGTCTCGGCGAGGTAGAGGGGCTTGACGCCGAGTCGGTCCCGGGTCAGGACGAGCCGACGGCGGACGCGGTCGACCAGGCCCACGGCGAACATGCCGACCAGATGGTCGACGAAATCCTCACCCCACTGGGCGTACGCCACCAGGATCACCTCGGTGTCACTAGTGGAGTGGAAGGTGTGGCCGGCGGTCCGTAGCTCCTCGCGTAGTTCCGGGTAGTTGTAGATGCACCCGTTGAAGACCAGGGCGAGACCGAGATCCTCGCGGACCATGGGCTGGCCGCCAGCGTCGGACAGGTCGATGACGGTCAGCCGCCGGTGCCCGAGGGTCACCCAGCCGTCGCTCCACAGGCCCTCGCCGTCCGGGCCCCGGGAGCGCATCGCCTCGGTCATCCGGGTCACCGCGGCGGCGTCGGGCGTGCTGCCGTCGAACCTCGCCTCACCGCTGATGCCGCACATCACGTTCCGCTGTCATGCCCTCTTCCTCACGTCTGTCCGGGTACCGGAGGGTGGCACCCGAGGCGAACCTCCTACGACCGGTGGTCCTGGTTACCGGTCCAGCGACCACCCGTGGTGGCGCCGTCGGTCCGGATCACGCTGTGGTTGCCGTCGAGGTCGTTGTCCACGACCCGGCAGTTGACGCAGTCGGCCCGGTCGGTGACCCAGATGCCGTGGGTCTGGGTGGCCGAGCCGCTGTCCCGGATCAGGTTGCCGCGGATTGTGACCGAGTCGGCGATGGCGTTGACGGTGATGCCGGCCCGGGTGATGGGCGCGGGGGGCAGCTCGTACGGCGTACCGGGCGCTGGGGTGTCGGCGCTCCAGCTGCTGGCGTCGTCGGGACGGATCGGGGCGAGGGTGAGGGTGGTGGCGTCGTTGGCGGCGACCACGGCGTACCGGTGGCCGACGCGGAGTACCTTGCCGCGGTGACCGTCGGCCGGCCAGTCCGCGCGCTGGTCGACGAGGGCGTTGCGGGTGTAACGGACGGACTCGCCGCCCCCGGAGACGGCGGGGGCGCACTGGCGGCCGTTGTTGCGGATCCGGTTGTTGATGATGACGGCGTCGCGCAGTGGCCGGTCGAAGCGGATACCGTCGCGACTGTTGCCCCAGATGTCGTTGCTCTCGATGACGATCTCCTCGGCGGCGGCCCGGTCTCCGTCACCGAGATCCTGGTGGTGATAGCCGTACCGGCCGTTCCCGGTGATCCGGTTACCCCGCACCGTGTAGGGGCCGGAAGTGTTGCCGATGTTCACCCCGTCGCGCAGGTTGCCGTCGATGACGCAGTTGGTGAGCAGGCCGCCCTTGCCGGGGACGCCGGTGGTGCCCTTCGCCGAGACCTGGAAGCCGGCCTCCAGGTTTCCCACCATCATGCATTCGGTGACGATGAGCCCGTCGGCACCCCAGTCGGAGATGCCGAACCGGTTGCTCTCCGCGTGGCAGCCGCTGATCCGGATGCCGCGCGGCTGAGGTCGGTCGGGATACTGCATCTCCAGGAAGATGCCGTTCGTCGCGTTGCCGACCGCGACGCAGTTGGTGATGGCCAGCCGTTCGATCGGTCCCCAGCCGCCGATGCCGATGCCGATTCCTGCCCCGCCCATCTCCAGTCCGTTGTCCATCCGGCCGCATTTCAGCACTCGGACCGCTTCCACCAGGGTGTCCTGGAGGAAGTCGCAGCCGAAGCCGGTGGCGGCCGTGTGGTGGATGAAGAGGTTCCGGAACAGAGCGCCGCTGACGTACTGCAACCCCAGCCCTTTCGCCAGCGGGTTGTACTGCGCCGACGCCACGCCCTTACCGTCGATCTCGAAGTCGGCGAACGTGCAGTAGGCCAAGGGGCGGTCCGGACCGGCACCGTGCAGTTGAGCGGTGTAGAAGGCGAGCGGCACCGGCTGGGACCGGTTGCCCTCGTTGCTCAGGACGAAGCGGGTGGCACCCGGCCCGGCGCCCTTCAGGGACACCCCACTGCGCCAGACGGTGCCGGCGTCCCGGATCGCGTACACCCCGGGTGGGCAGTAGATCACGCGTGCCCGCCCGTCGGCGGCGAATGCGTCACCGAGCAGGTCGACGAGCGCGGCCAGCGCCGGCTGGTCGTTGGTGGTGCCGTCGCCGGACAACCCGTGTTCCCGGGCGTTGCAGAGCAACGGTGCTCCCGCCACGGCGTACGGCCGCACGCCGGACCGAGCGGCTGTCACCTGACCTGACACAGGACATCACCCTCCCCGTGACGGCAGGTCGACCGGAAGCCGGCCGCCGTCAGACCCTCGGGGCTGTGCGGCGGCGGGCCTGCCTCGACGGTACGTGGGTGACGTCCTCGGCGAGGACGGATCCCGGAAGAGGGCGAAGTTCACCGCCACCGCGTGCGTCCGGGCGACGGCTACGCAGGTGCGCGTGAGGGGTGGCGCTGGTCCGCGCCACCCCTCACGCCGCTGCTGTCAGCGGGCGGTACAGGACAGGGTGGGTGTGCCGTTGGTGCCGTTCCAGGAGCCGTTGAATCCGAAGGTGGCGCTGCTGTTGGCGCTCAACGACCCGTTGTGGCCGACGTTCGAGGCGGTGACCGACGAGCCGCTCGAGGTGATCGACGCGTTCCAGGAGTTGGTGATGCTCTGGCCGTTGGGCCAGGTCCAGTTGACGGTCCAGCCGGAGATGGCGGCGTTGCCGGCACGGACGGTGACCTCGCCACCGAAGCCACCGGGCCACTCGTTGGTCTTGCGGTAGGTGGCGGTGCAGGCGCCGTTACCGGTCGGCGGCGGAGTGGTGGGCGGCGGGTTCGAGGGCGGCGGGGTGGTCGGCGGCGGGTTCGAGGGCGGCGGCGTGGTCGGCGGCGGGTTGCTGCCCCCACCGAAGGTCACGTCGCTGCAGATGTAGTACGGCTGGTCGAGGTGGGACGCCTGCCAGATCGTGTACACGACGTGCCGGCCGGTACGGTTGCCCGCGTTGACCTGCGCCTCGTAGAGCCCGGTGGTGGGGTACGAGCCGGTGCGGAGCACCAGTTCCAGGCTGTTCCAGGTGAGGGGCTGCGTGGTCGGATCGAAGCCCTGCTTGGTGATGTAGATGAGCATGTAGTCGGCACCGTGCCGGGCGCCGTCGGTGAGGGTCAGGGTGAAGTTGTTGGGCATCGGCTTGGCGGTCCAGGCACCGACCGTGTCGAGCGAGGCGTACAGCCCGCCCTGGGTACGGCCGCCGCTGCACAACTGGCCGTCCGGGATGACGGCCTGGTGGTTGCCGCCGACGTTCTCGCGGAACAGGCCGTTCCAGTTCCACATCGTGTTCGGGTTGGCCTGGAAGGCCTGCCAGCACATCGGGTCGCTCTGGGCCATGGCCGGGTTGAGGTGGTCGTCACCCCAGCGCTCCCAGCATCCGTAGTTGCGGGACGGCGGGTTCGTGACCGACCCGTGCGCCGAGGCCGGGCCGGGCTGGTTGACCACGACCATGGTGAACGCGGCGACGAGGACGGAGGCCGCGCCGAGTCCTAGTCGACGTGCTGTTCGTGCGAGTTTCATTGATGCTCCAGTTGATCCGCCGACGCCGGTGTCACCCGCCGGGGTGCCCAAACCCCGGGAGGAATGCGTCGATCGACATGACGATCTCAAGGGGCAGGCGTGTGAAACGCGCTGCCTGCGACGGCCTGGTGGCTCCCAACCGCGATAGTACCCATCATATCCACTCGCGTGAATCTTTTCCGGATGGGGTCGGCCCCCCCGCACCCCGTCCTAACCGTCGAGGGCGTCCTGGCAGGCCCGGGCGAGCCGGCGCTGGCGGGTCAACCGTCGCCACAGGCCGAGCGGCGGCGCGAGGGTGGTACGCGCCGGTGCCGCCGTCACGGCCAGGACGCCGTCGGCCAGCTCGCCCCGGGTCGTCCACGGGGTCCACCGTTCGAGGTCGGGGGCGGAGAAGTCGTGCCCCAGCAGCACCGCCGGGCCGTCGGCGGGTAGCCGACCGGCGAGGCTCCGTACGCGGACCGGCTCGCCCACCTGGCCGTCGGCCCGCGTCACCGAGTCCACGTACAGCCGGTCATCACGGGCGACCGCCAGCACCTCGCCGGTGCCGTCGGGCCGGGCACCGATCGTGGTGGCGGTGTCGACGTCCAGCACCACGATCAGCCGGGGCAGGTACCACCAGTGCTCCCGGCGCAGCAGCGGTGAGTCGATCAGGGCCCTTGCCGGCGGATACTTGCGTAACTCCTGGTCGAGCAACCGGTCCGTGAACAGCGTGCCGTCGCGATCCTCGGTGAGCCGGGGCCGGCCGGCCACCGCGACCGGCCGCCAGCCGCGCCCGGTGAGCCGGTCGTCGGAGACGACAAGTGCCGCGACCTGCGCGGCGGCCAGCCGGCGGGCCAGGGTGACCTCTGCGTACGGCAAGGCGACGGCGGGCCGGTCGCCGAGCAGCAGCGGCGTGACCGGGCGGGCCTGTGGTACGCCGTCCGGGTCGATCCAGGCCAGCTCGCCGACCGTGGCGGCCTGGATCGCGCGGGGAACATGTGCACCGTCGTCCATGTGATCCGAGCCGTTCGGTTGACCTTGGAATGTGATCCCCGTTACATTACCGGCAGGTTTCGGGATCTGCACACGAGCGCCCGCCCCCACGGGCCGCAAGGAGGCAGCCGTATGCCCGCCATCGTCGTCGTCATCGCGGTCATGGCGATGTTCGCCCTCGGCTACCGGTACTACTCGCGTTACCTCGCCGACCGGGTCTACGGGTTGGATCCGACCTACGTCACCCCGGCGCACCGGTTCGCCGACGGAGTCGACTTCGTCCCCACGAACAAACATGTCCTCTTCGGCCACCACTTCACCTCGATCGCCGGAGCCGCCCCGATCGTCGGCCCGGCGATCGCGGTGTTCTGGGGGTGGGGTCCGGCGTTGGCCTGGGTCGTGTTCGGCACCATCTTCGCGGCTGGCGTACACGACTTCGGGGCGCTCGCGGTCTCGGTGCGGCACCGGGCGCGCAACATCGGCACCCTCGCCGCGGACGTGATCAGCAAGCGGGCCCGTACGCTCTTCCTGCTGATCATCTTCTTCCTGCTCACGCTGGTGAACGCGGTCTTCGCGGTGGTGATCGGCAACCTGCTCGTGGCGTACCCGGGCGCGGTCATCCCGATCTTCGTGGAGATTCCGCTGGCCATCGCGATCGGCCAGTACATCTACCGCACCCGCAGCGCGGCGCTGGTGCCGTCGCTCATCGGCGTGGCCGCGCTCTACTTCCTGATCTGGGTGGGCAACCTCTATCCCGTCGAGATCACCGGGCTGGCCGACGCGCTGGGCTTCGAGCGGACGCGCGACCTGTGGGTGGTCATCCTCTTCGTCTACGCGTTCATCGCCTCCCGGCTGCCCGTGTGGTTGCTGTTGCAGCCGCGCGACTACATCAACTCCCACCAGCTGTTCATCGCCATCGCGGTGATCTTCGCCGGGGTGCTGGTCGGGATGGACCGGATCGTGGCGCCGATGTTCAACGACGTGCCGGCCGGCTCACCGAGCATCTTCCCGTTCCTGTTCATCACCGTGGCCTGCGGTGCGATATCCGGGTTCCACTCGCTGGTGGCCTCCGGGACCACCTCCAAACAGCTCGACAAGGAGACCGACGCCAGGTACGTGGGCTATGCCGGGGCGATCGGCGAGGGCAGCCTCGCCCTCGGGTCGATCATCGCGGTCACGGCCGGGGTCGCCGCCACGCGCGCCGAGTGGGAGGGGTTGTACGCCAGCTACGCCGAAGCCTCCGGCGGCGCCACCCGCAACTTCGTGAACGGCATCGCCAGCTTCGCCACCAACCTCGGCATCGAGTTCCAGCTCGCGACCGTCTTCGCGGCGGTGGTGGTGATCTCGTTCGCGGCCACCACCATGGACACCGGCGTCCGGTTGCAGCGCTACATCGTGCAGGAGATCGCCGAGCTGGTCGGATGGCGGCGGCTGTCCCGCCATCTGACCCTGGCCGGGCTGGTGGCGGTCGCCGCACCACTGACCCTCGCCCTGCTGCCGGGTGGCGGGGACGCCGGCTACACCTTCGGAGTGCTGTGGCGACTCTTCGGCACCACCAACCAGCTCACCGCCGGGCTCGCCCTGGCCGTCATCGCGGTCTGGGTGCTGCGCCGTCGGCGCAACCCGGTCGCGGTAATCGTGCCGCTGGTCTTCCTGCTGGTGATGACGACCTGGGCACTTGTCGTGCAGTTGCGGGAGTTCGTGGTGGCCGACGAGTGGGTGCTGGCACCGCTGGACGCCGTCATCTTCGTCCTCGCGCTCTGGCTGATCGTGGAGGCGGTGCTCGCCCTGCGTCGCGCCAGTGGTCAGCCTGTCGAGCCGGAGACGGACTCCGGGCCCGGCCCGGACAGCGGCGGTGCGGGTGCCGCCGACTCCGAGTCGGCCGACGAGTCGCAGCGAGCGGTCGGTGCCGAGTCGGCAGCCGGTACCGGTGCCACCGACGATCGCCGCTGATGGCCCGGCACCGGGTTCTGCTGATCCGACCGTGGGATGCCCCCGGGGCCGGCTCCGGCTGCTGCACCGGCGCGGCCGGAGTCTGCGTCGAGGGCCGGCACGAGGATCCCGCGTCGGCGCGGCAACGGGCCGACCAGCGGCCGTTGGGCGAGGTCTACCGGACGGTACGCGCCGGTCTGCCGGCCGAGATCGCGGTGGAGATCGTCGACCCGCGGAACACGCTGTTCCTGTTGCCGGCGATCGTGCGCGATGGTCGCCGGCACCGACGGCCCTGGCGGACCCTGCTGCGGGACCTGGTCCGAGCTACCGGATACGCGGCGATCATCGTGGACGGCCGGGTGGTCAGCGAGTCCGGCCTACCCCCGGCGGAGCAGGCCCTGCGCATCGTCCGCCAGGCGCTCGACCCGTCGGCTGTCCTCAGCCACCGCAGCAGCCGCCGGCCCGGTCGGTAGCCGGCTCGTCGGCGCCGACCAGGTTGAGCGGCGCGGCGAGCAGACCGCCGCTGACCCCGGTGGCCAGGCCCTTGCCGGACGGTTGGGTGGTCGGGCCGCAGCAGTTGTCGCCGTCGACCGATTCGGCGGGGTTGCTGTTGCAGACGCCGGTCTCGGGCAGTTCGAGTCGTACGTCGCGGGCGGCCTGCCAGTCGCCGGCGAGGGCGGCGACCACGGATCGGGTCTGTTCGTAACCGGTGGCCATGAGGAAAGTGGGTGCACGGCCGTAGCTCTTCATGCCGACGGCGTAGTAGCCGGGCTCCGGGTGGGCGAGTTCGTCGACGCCGTGCGGCGGCACGGTGCCGCAGGAGTGCTCGTTGGGGTCGATGAGCGGAGCCAGGGCGCGGGTCGCTCCCATGATCGGATCGAGGTCCAGGCGCAGCTCGGCGGCGATCGTGTGGTCGGGCCGGAAGCCGGTGGCGGCGACGATCCGGTCCACCGTGACCTGCTCCTGGGCATCGCCGCGTCGGACGATCACCGCGACCCGACCGGCGGTGGGAGTGATCGCGTGGACGGAGAAGCCGGTCAGCAGGCGGATCCGACCGGCGTCGACGTGCGACCGCAGCCGGGAGCCGAGCGCGCCGCGAGCGGGGAGCGCGTCGGCGTCACCGCCGCCGTAGGTCCGCGTCGGTGACGGTGATCGGATGGCCCACGTCACCTCGGTGCCGGGGGCGGTTGCGGCGAGCTCGGCGAGCGAGAGCAAAGTGTTGGCGGCGGAGTGGCCGGCGCCGACGACAAGCGTGTGCCGACCGGCGAAGCGGGCCCGGTCGGTGCCGAGGACGTCCGGCAGGGCGTGCTCCAGGTGGGCGGCGGCTCCGGTCTCGCCCAGGGCGGGCAGCCCGGACGCGCCCAGCACGTTCGGGGTGCCCCAGGTGCCGGAGGCGTCGATGACGGCCCGCGCGAGGATCTCCCGGCCGTCGGTGAGCCGGATCAGGAAGGGAGCGGACTCCCGGCCGGTGGTACGCAGTCGGTCGTAGCCGAGTCGGCTGATCGCGGCCACCCGCGCGCCGTAGCGCAGATGTGGCTTGAGCTGCGGCAGGTTCGCGAGCGGCTGAAGATAGTTCTCGACCAGGTCGGCGCCGGTCGGTAGGGCGTCCGGATCGGGTGTCACCCAGCCGGCCTCGTCCAGCAGGCGGCGGGCGGCCGAATCGATGTTGTACCGCCAGGGCGAGAAGACGCGGACGTGGGCCCATTGCCGCACAGCGGCGCCGGCGCCGTCGCCCGCCTCCAGAACGGTGTACGGCAGCGCGCGCTCGTGCAGGTGGGCGGCGGCGGCGAGGCCGACCGGCCCGGCCCCGATGACGGCGACGGGCAGTTGATCCAGGTCGCTCATCAGCTACTCCTCATGTTCGATGGTTGTCGAAACAGGCGGGTGGTCCGGCCCCTCGTGTCACACGGGCGGCCTCGACCTGCTGTCTCGATGTTCTTCGAAACAGAGATTTGCACGCTGCTTAGACAGATGTCAACCTAGGGGTATGTCGAAGCAGGCGGCGCCACTTTCCCTCGATCTCACCGCCGCCCCGTGCTGCCCGCCGCTGGCGCAGCAGCGGGTGTCAGATGAGACCGCCGTGGTGCTGGCACCCGCGTTCAAGGCCCTCGGCGATCCGGTGCGGTTGCGGTTGATGTCGATGATCGCCTCGGCCGAGGGCGGAGAGGTGTGTGTCTGCGACCTGACCCCGGCCTTCGACCTGACCGGCCCGACGATCTCGCATCATCTGCGGACGCTGCGAGAGGCGGGTCTGGTCGACTCCGAACGACGGGGCACCTGGGTCTACTACCGGGCCCGGCCCCAGGTGCTGCGGCAGTTGGCCGCCCTGCTGGCAGTCGAACCGTCGCCTCCGTCCGACCGGTAGGTCGGGTGACCGGCCCCCGATCGACCGCCACCGGCCGGGGAATCCCACCGTCGTGGTCGGCGTTCCCACCGGCGTACGGCGTGAGACCCGAGCCGAGGAGAAAACGGACATGAAGGTACGGACATCCCTCCGGTCGCTGAAACGGAAGCCGGGTTCGACGGTGGTGCGCCGACGTGGCCGGGTGGTCGTGGTGAACCGGCTCAACCCGCAGTGGAAGGGCCGCCAGGGCTGAGCTGGTCGCGAGACGATCGGAGCCGCTCCCGCCGGCCGACCGGCACCGCTGCCGACGCCGTTTCGTCGGTGCCTCGGTGCGGTGGCCGGTCGTCGTCGGGCGGCTGCGGCGGTGCGATCCAGGTGACCAGCACCACCGAAATGATCATCAAGAGGAACCACGACGTCAGCTTCGTCAGTGACACCGGATGCCAACCGTCCGCCTGGCTCTGGTAGAGCCAGGCGTTCGACCAGGTGGCGATGTTCTCGGCCAGCCAGATGAAGAAGGCGACGAGGACGAAGGCCAGCAGCAGCGGCATGCGCAACCGGGCCCGGAAAATCCGGAAGTGCATGACGCAGGGACCGAACACCAGCGCCACGGCCGCGACGAGCAGCCACCGCACGTCCGGCAGGTAGTGGTTGGTGAAGAAGTTGACGTAGATCGCGGTCCCCACCAGGGCCGTCAACCAGCGTCTCGGATAGCGCGTGAAGCGCAGGTCGAACAGCCGGTTCACCCGGACCAGGTAGGAGCCGACCGCGGCGTACATGAAGCCGCTGAACAGGGGCACCCCACCGAGCCGGAGCACCCCCTCGGGTTCGTACGTCCACGAGCCGACATGGGTCTTGAACAGCTCCATCACCGTGCCGACGAGATGGAACAGGACGATCACCCGCAGTTCGCGCAGGCTCTCCAGCCGCCCCGCGACCATGGCGACCTGGATGGCGACCGCGGCGACGGTGAGGGCGTCGTTGCGGGCGAACGCGGCGTCGTCCGGATACCAGAGGTGCGCAGCACAGATGATTGCCAGCATGGCGGCACCGAACACGCACGCCCAGGCCTGCTTGAGCCCGAAGACCACGAACTCGGTGAACCACCCCGCCGGCCCCTGACGCGGTAGCCGGGCCAGCGCCGCGCGGAAGCGGGCATCGATCGCGCGCTCGGCCGTGGTCAGCGCGGCCCGGCCGTCGGGGGTGTGCTGCATCGCTCCGAGGCTAGTGCTTCCAGGTGGGCAGGCAGGCGGTGGTCAGGACCGTCTGGTGAGCACGATCGTCGGCTTGCTGCCGTCCGGTGCGGCGAAGGAGTACGTCAGGGTGTCGCCGTCGATCCCGTAGTCGGCCGTGTTTCCCAGCGCCGTTCGGAACCCGTCAACGCCGGGCAGCGGCATGGTACGACCGTTGAGCGTCATCGAGCCGTCCCCCACGACGTCCGACAGGGTGAACGTGCGTCCGGTGTCGGTGTAGTTCCCGGTGAACCGGGCGGTCGCCCGCCCCGTCACGTCGGCGATCCGGCAGGAGGCCTCGTACCCGGCGGTGAATCGGCCGTCCGCCGTAAAGGTCGCCACCCAAGGCCCGCGGCACGAGGGCATGGTGCCGTACTCCGCCGACAACACCCGCATCACGTTGGCGACGTCGGTCACCCACTCGCCGACGAGCCCGCTCGACTCGCACATCTCCTCGACGGTGAGCAGTTCGGCCACCAAGGCGACCTCACCGGCGGTGGTCGCCCCCACGGCCGCGGCACCTTCTCCCGCTCCGGCCTGGGGTGTTCCCGGCCGTGCCCCGGGACAGGCGCAGCCCTCCTCGGTCAGGCAGAACATCGCGTGGCCGCCGGGAGCCAGCTCGACCGTGCCGGCGAGCGGCATGGCGACGGCGCCGGCCGCGCCACCCTCGACGGTTACGCGAAGCACCTCACCACCGGACGCGTTGATCCGTATCGGCAGTGCGCCGAAGGCGGGTACCCGCATCCGGGCCTCGACGGGTTCGGCCGCGACGGTCAACACCGGGGCGACCCGGGAGCCGGTGATCCCAGGGCCCCGCGACTCCCACACCTCACCGAGTTCGGGCGACCGGACGAGCGACGTCGCGACGCGGCGGACCGCCTCGGTGGCGGACCGGTCGAACAGCGTCTCGACCGCCCGAGCGCCCCGGCGGCCCAGCATGGGCAGCATCGTCCGCCACGGGTCGGCGCCGGTCGCGGCGGCGACCGCGTACAGGCCGATGGCGTCGTAGCTGCGCGTCGTCAATGCCCTCGCCGGTTGCAACAGCCAGGTGTCCCATCGCGCTGCGCTCGACGGGGAGCCACCCACATAGGCTTCCCCGGCCCATTCCGCCTGCCCCTCGATGATCCACAACGGAGCTCCGTCGAGGTTGCGCAGCGGTGCCGCGTCGTACTGGAAGCAGTGCCAGACCTCGTGCGCGATCGTGCTGGTGATCGAGGAAGCGTCGGCACCGAACAACGTGCGCGGCAGGGCGATGCGGCAGGCGCGGGTCGTACCGCCGCCACCGGCCACCGGGGTCGTCAGGGCGTCGCCGCCGGTGCGGGCATCCGCGACCGTCCGTACCCGTACCGTCAGCCGCAGCCGGTGGCCGGTCCGCTCCTCGATGTCCGCCACGATGCCGGCCACGACGCCGGTCAGTTCCTCGTTCGGCGGGACGGTGTCCGGCGCGACAGTGGTCGAGCCGCGGCGCGCGAGGCCCTGTCCCGGACGGACGACGAGTTCCTCCTCGTCGGCGGAGGGCTCGACGATCGCCCTGATCCGGTCGGCGACCGGTGCGTCCAGGGTGGGCAGTGCCTGCGCGGCCGTACGCAGCGCCAACCCCGCCATCGGTGGCGCCGTCGTGTCCGCCGGCGTCCACGGTTCGACGCCCGGCAGCGGCTCGACGAGCCCGGCGACCATCCGCAGCGCCTGTTCGACCGGTAGCGCGCCGCGTGCGTCCAGCAGTTCGCCGAGCGCCAGCAACCCCGGATCGGGCCGGGCTTCGACCGGGTCACCGCCGGACCGGGTGGGCTTCGTCCCGGCCCCGGTGCAGCCGGAGGCCGCCGCGAGCAGGACGGCGAGCAGGAGCACGAGGAGAGCGCCTCGGCTACCGCGTCGTGACAAGGGGACCTCCGGAGCGTCGGCCGGCGGCTGGGCGCATCGCCGTCAGTGCTGTCCTGGTGCCGGGCCGTCCAGCCTCGTCACCGAGTGTCCGGGCCGCGCCGAGTGCGACGGTACGGCGAGATCGACCGACGGTACATCCGTTACGAGCGCCGCAGTGTGGCGCCGGTCGACACGTGCGGTGACCGATCGGACGGTGTACGGGAGCCGGGTGGCGGTACGGGGACTGACAGGACGGCCGACCGGGGATACGGTCGGGCGGGCAGGGGCTGTCCGATCGCTGGCCTGCCGTTCGTCATGCCGATGTACCACCCGGCAGGACGACTTGATGGGAGATCCGACGTGAAGTACATGATGCTGGTCTGCACCGATCCGGAGCCGGACCCGGAGCCGAGCAACCACCCGGACGTCGAGGTGTGGGTGGCCGAGAACGACGCGGCCGGTCGACGCCTCCAGGGCGCCCAGCTGGCGCCAGCCTCGGCCGCCACCACGGTACGGGTCCGCGATGGCCAACTGTTGGTCTCGGACGGGCCGTTCGCCGAGGTCAAGGAGATGATCGTCGGCTTCGACCTGCTGGAGTGCGCCGATCTGGACGAGGCGATCGAGGTGGCCCGGGCGCATCCGATGGCCTGGGCCGGGCGGATCGAACTCCGCCCGTTCGCCGACTTCGAGCAGTGACGGAGCCGGCCGCCGAGAACGCGGCGCCGCGGGCGTCGACCGACGACGACGGCGCGGCGGCGCGGCGGCGTGCCGGTAACGGGGCACGGCGGCCGACCGGGCCGCGGCGGCGCAAGCCGTCGCGGCCACCGCCGTCGAGGCGTACCCGCGGATCGTGGCGGCCCTGATCCGGATCACCGGAGACTGGACGCTGGCCGAGGACTGTACGCAGGAGGCCCTGGCCCGGGCACTGGATCGTTGGCCGGTGGACGGGGTACCGGCCAACCCGGCGGGCTGGCTGATGGCCGTTGCCCGGAACCGGCTGCTCGACGTGCTGCGGCGGGCCTCGGTCGAACGGCGCAAGCTGCGCGAGGTGGCGGTGCTGGCGCTGACGGCCGCCACCGCGGAACCGGTACCGGACGAGGAGGTGGTGGACGACCGGCTGCGGCTCATCTTCACCTGCTGCCATCCGGCACTCGCGCCGCAGGCGCGGGTCGCGCTGACCCTCCGGACGATCTGCGCGGTACCGACCGCCGACATCGCCCGGGCCTTCCTGGTCAGCGAGTCCACCATGACGCGGCGGCTCACCCGGGCCAAGACGAGGATCGCCGAGGCGGGTATCCCGTACCGGGTGCCGCGTGGCCATGCCCTGACCGAACGCCTGCCCGGCGTGCTGGGCGTGCTCTACCTGCTGTTCACCCAGGGCTACGACGCGGACGGCGAACCGGCCTTCGCCGAGGAGGCGATCCGGTTGGCCCGGTTGCTGGTCCGGCTCATGCCGGAACAGCAGGAGGTGACGGCGTTGCTGGCGCTGTTCCTGTTGCAGCACTCCCGCCGGACCGCCCGGCGGGACAGCGACGGCAACCTGATTCCGCTCGATCGACAGGACCGGTCCCGGTGGGACCACGCGGCGATCGCCGAGGCCGACCGCCTGCTCGTCCGGCTGACCGGGTCCGGCCCGTACGCGTGGCAGGCCCGGATCGCGGCGTGCCACGCCACCGCGCCCAGCGCAGAGGCCACCGACTGGCGACGGATCGCCGACTGCTACGAACAGCTCGTCCAGGCGCAGCCGACCCCGGTGGTGGCGTTGAACCGAGCCGTCGCGCACGGGTACGCGTACGGGCCGGAGGTCGGGCTGGCCCTGCTCACCGAGGCGCGTGCCGGCGGCGGGCTCGACGGCTATCCGTTGACCCTGGCGGTGGAGGCGGACCTCGTCGCCCGGCAGGGTGACCGGGAGCGGGCAGCGGCGCTGTTCCGCGCGGCGGCGGACCGGGTGCACGGCGAGGCTGAGCGGCGGGCCCTGCTCGATCGGGCACGTTGTGCTTCGAAGCCCGAGTCGTAGCGGCCGCAGCATCAGGGCACCGGCCGACAACCGAAGCGGGGACCGGCGGTGCCGAAGGCGGGCGTCGCGAGTTCGACGGCGTACCGGGGCTGTGCGGATGACGCAACGGGTCGATACTGCGGAGATGATGCGATGGCCGTGGGTGAGCGCCGCCGTTCTGCTAGCGCTGAGCATGGCGGCCTGTGACGCCGCACCGCCGGATGCCGCGCCGGGGTCGCCGACGCCGACGGCCTCGTCCACCGGATGGACGGCTCCGCCACTCCAACTGCCCACCGTCGGGCCCGGCGACCCCTGCCCGGTCACCGAGCCCCGGCCCTGGTCCGACAGCGACCTGGCGTCCCGGGTGCTCGGCCCCGGCCCGCTGTACCCGGTCGCCGACTACTTCGTCGACGGTGCCCTGCAACTGCGCGACGAGGACCGGCAACCGGACGGCACGTACCCGAAGAAGGTCCGGTGGATCGGCTCCGGCTACACCGGTCCGGTGCTGGTCCGGGCAGCGCGCATCGACGCGCCGGGCAGCGCGACGGCGGTGTTCTCCTACACCGGCGAGCCCCGCGACGACGGGCACCATGCCGTGTTGACCACGCCGGAGAGCGACCTGCCGGGCGTCACCACCGTGGCCGGACCGGGCTGCTACGCCTACCAGGTGGACGGGACCACGTTCAGCGTGACGATCGTGTTCCGTGCCGTCCCGGCGGCTCGCTCCTGAGCAGCCGGCACACCAGCTCGCCACCGGACTGTGGTGTGGCACACCGCCCTGCGGTCGGGTCCGTCGTCGGCATCGGTGACCGAAACACGGGCGTGGTTTCATGGGCCCATGGCGAACCCGGTGATCCTCTCCGTCGACGACGACCCGGCGGTCTCCCGGGCGGTCGCGCGGGACATCCGGCGCCGCTACGGCGACCGGTACCGGGTGGTCCGTGCCACGTCCGGGCCGGAGGCACTGGAGGCGCTGCGCGAGGTCAAGCTACGTGGCGACCAGGTGGCGCTGCTGCTGGCCGACTACCGGATGCCGGAGATGAACGGCATCGAGTTCCTGGAAGCCGCGATGGACCTGTTCCCCGCCGCGCGCCGGGTGCTGCTGACCGCTTACGCCGACACCGGCGCGGCGATCGACGCGATCAACCTGGTCGACCTCGACCACTACCTGCTCAAACCGTGGCACCCGCCGGAGGAGAAGCTCTACCCGGTGGTCGACTCCCTGCTGGAGGCGTGGGCGGCCAGCCCGGCCGCCGGGGAGAGCGAGATCCGGGTGGTCGGGCACCGCTGGTCCGCCGAGTCGTTCACGGTGCGGGACTTCCTCGCCCGCAACCTGGTCCCGTACCGATGGTTGCTGACCGACGACCCCGAGGGCGGCCGGCTGCTCGCGGCGGCCGGGGCCACTCCGGCCGACGTCCCGCTGGTGGTCACCACCGACGGCAAGGCGCTGGTGGCACCCTCGGAGGCGGAACTGGCCGGGCTGGTGGGACTGGACGTCACCCCCACGGCGGACTTCTACGACCTGGTGGTGGTTGGCGGCGGGCCGGCCGGCCTGGGTGCCGCCGTGTACGGGGCCTCGGAAGGCTTGCGCACCGTCCTGGTGGAGCGGCTGGCCACCGGTGGACAGGCCGGGCAGAGCAGCCGGATCGAGAACTACCTCGGCTTTCCCGACGGGGTCTCCGGGGCGCAGCTCACCGAGCGGGCCCGCCGGCAGGCGTTGAAGTTCGGCGCGGAACTGCTCAGCACCCGTGAGGTGGTGGGCCTGGCCGAAGCCGGGTCGGCGCGGCTGCTGCGGTTCAGTGACGGACAGACACTCGCCGCTCACTCGGTGGTGCTGGCCACCGGCGTGTCGTACCGGATGCTCGGCGCGCCCGGCCTGGCCGACTTCACCGGCCGGGGCGTCTTCTACGGCTCGGCGGCCAGCGAGGCACCGAGCTGCGTGGGCGAGGACGTCTACATCGTCGGCGGCGCCAACTCGGCGGGGCAGGCGGCGGTCTACTTCTCCCGCTACGCGAAGCGGGTACACCTGCTGATCCGGGGCGCGGACCTGAGCACGTCGATGTCCCGGTACCTCATCGACCAACTGGGCCGCATCGACCAGGTGACCGTGCACCCGTACACCGAGGTGGCGGGCGCCGCCGGTGACGAACACCTGCAACGGCTGACCCTGCGGGACACCCGGACCGGCGAGCAGCGGGAGGTGGTGACGTCCTGGCTGTTCGTCTTCATCGGTGCCGAGCCCCGGACCGGATGGTTGGACGGCACGCTGGTCCGCGACGAACGGGGATTCGTGGTCACCGGACCGGACCTGGTCGCCGGGGGACGTCGACCGGCAGGCTGGTCGCTGCCACGCGAGCCGTACCACCTCGAATCGAGCGTGCCCGGCGTGTTCGCCGCCGGTGACGTCCGCGCGGCCTCGGTGAAGCGGGTGGCCTCCGCCGTCGGTGAGGGCGCGATGGCCGTGTCGCTCGTGCACCGGTACCTGGAGGCACAGTGACCAGCGGGGACCCTGGCACCGGCCCGGGGCGGCTGACCGCCGACGACCTGCGGACGCTGTTCCTCTTCGAATCGCTCGACGACGCCCAGTTGAGCTGGTTGGCCGACCAGGGCCGGGTCGAGCGGCGCAACGAAGGCGACCTGGTCTACGGCGAGGGTGATTCGGCGGAGTGCTTCTTCGTCCTGCTCGACGGCACGGTGCGGCTCTGCCGCACGGTGCACGGCGACCAGGTGGAGATCAGCCGCACCGCGCAGCGCGGGGTGTACGGCGGTGCCACCCAGGCGTACCTGGGTGACGACCGGCAGTACCGCAACAGCATGTGGGCGCTCACCGACGCCGAGTTCTTCGTGCTGCCGGCGGAGCAGTTCGCCCACGCGGTGCGTACCTGGTTCCCGATGGCGATGCACCTGCTGGAGGGCATGTTCATCGGGATGCGGGACACCCAGACGCTGATCGGCGAACGGGAGCGGCTGCTGGCCCTGGGTTCCCTGTCGGCCGGCCTGACCCACGAGTTGAACAATCCGGCGAGCGCGGCGGTGCGGGCCACCACCAGCCTGCGGGAACGGATCGCCGGAATGCGGCACAAGCTCGCCATGATCGCCGACGGCCGGCTCGACGGTCGCCGGCTGCACTCCCTGGTGGGCCTCCAGGAGGAGGCGGTCGAGCGGGTGGCCAAGGCACCGACGCTCTCACCGCTGGCGACAAGTGACGCCGAGGACGAGTTGACCGACTGGCTGGACGACCGGGGCCTGACCGCCGGCTGGGAGCTGGCGTCGACGCTCGTCGGCGGCGGGCTGGACGTCGACTGGCTGGAACGGGTCCGCGCGTCGGTCGGCGAGGAGGACCTGGAAGCGGCGGTGCGTTGGCTGAGCTACACGGTCGAGACCGAACTGCTCATGCGGGAGATCGCCGACGCCGCCACCCGGATCTCCACCCTGGTCGGTGCCGCCAAGCAGTACTCCCAGCTCGACCGGGCGCCGTACCAGGTGGTGGACGTGCACGAACTGCTCGACGCCACGCTCGTGATGTTCAAGGGCAAGATAACCGCCGGGGTCCGGCTGGTCCGGGAGTACGACCGGAGCCTGCCATCGATCCCGGCGTACGCCGCCGAGCTGAACCAGGTGTGGAGCAATCTGATCGACAACGCGCTCGGCGCGATGGGTGGTGACGGGGTGTTGACCGTCCGGACTCTCCGGCAGGACGACTGGTTGATCGTCGAGGTCGCCGACACCGGCCCGGGCATCCCCGACGAGATCCGCCCCCGGATCTTCGAGCCGTTCTTCACCACGAAGCCGGTCGGCGAGGGTACCGGCCTCGGTCTGGACATCTCCTACCGGATCGTGGTCAACAAGCACCACGGTGACATCCGGGTGACCAGCACGCCCGGCAGCACCCTGTTCCGCGTCCTGCTGCCGATCAGTCCGCCGGAACCGCCGGCCGGCTGACCCGACGGACGGCGGCACTCGGGCCAGCCCGGCCGGCGGTCAGGCGCTGCAGTCCAGTCGTACGCCGGCCGCCTCGGCGTGGTCGAAGAGGTCGTTGATCAGCACCACGTCGCGGCCGGCGTTGGCCAGCAGGGAGGCGGCGAGGGCGGCCCGGTAGCCGGACCCGCAGTGCACCCAGACGGTGCCGGCCGGAATGTCGGCCAGCCGGCGGGGCAGCTCGGGCAGCGGCACGTGCACGGCATCCTCGACGTGGCCGTCCCGCCACTCGTTGCCCAGCCGCACGTCGAGGACGACCTGCGGGGCGGGCAGCCCGGCCGGTGGATTCCCGGCCTGCGCGGCGGCCAGCGCCGGGAAATCCGCGACGAGCAGTTCCCGCAGGTCGGCGGGCTCGTCGACCCACTGCCGGGGGGTGCCGGTCGCCTGGGCGGCGGGCCGGTCGATGCCGATCCGGACCAGCTCGCGCTGGGCGTCGGCGACCTGCTCCGGTGTCTCGGCCAGCAGCGTGACCGGGGTGCCCCAGTCGATCAGCCAGCCGAGCCAGGTCGACATGGGGCCGTCGAGGCCGAGGCTCACCGTGCCGGCCAGGTGCGAGACCGCGTACGCCTTGCGGTGTCGCAGGTCGACCACCCACTCCCCGGCGGCGATGCGCTCCCGCAACTGCGTGGCGTCGGCTCGCGCCACCGGGGTGAGGTCCACGGGGGCCGGGCCGGCGGTGTTGGCCACCCCCATGTGCGCGTAGTACGCCGGGTAGGCGTCCAGACCGGCCAGGGTCTCGGTGACGAACTCGGTCGCGGCCAGCCGGAACACCGGGTTGACCTGCTTCTCCCGGCCGATCGTCGAGTCGGGGGCGTCGGCCTGGCTGGCCGAGCAGAAGCTGCCGAAGCCGTGGGTGGGCCACACCTGTGCCCCGTCCGGCAGCAGGTCGGCGAGCCGCTGCGCCGAGGTGTGCTGGCGCTTGGCCAACTCGTGCGCGTGCTCGGCGCCGAGCAGGTCGGTGCGGCCGGTGGTGCCGAACAGCAGAGATCCGCCGGTGAAGACCCCGGTCGCGGTCCAGCCCCCCTCGGTGGCCTCGTCGAGCACGTACGACAGGTGGTGGAAGGTGTGACCAGGGGTGGCCACGGCGCGCAGCCGCAGCGTCTCCGACACCTCGACGACGTCGCCGTCGCCGACCGGTACCCGGTCGAAACCGACCTCGTCCGCGGCGGCGACCAGGTACCGCGCCCCGGTCAGCCGGGCCAGGTCCAGCCCACCGGAGACGTAGTCGTTGTGCAGGTGCGTCTCGACCACGTGGGTGATCCGCACGCCGGCCGCACCGGCGAGGTACAGCACCCGGTCGATGTCCCGCTGCGGGTCCACCACGACCGCGACCCGGCCGTCGGTGGCCAGGTAGCTGCGGTCGCCGAGGGACGACGTCGTGATGACCGACACCTGCACCGTCATGCCAACTCCTCGGTTGCTCGTCTCCAGCGAGTGCTTACCCGGCGGGGATGCGGAGATGCCGCCCCGATCGGGTAACCGATCCGAATATACCCCGGGGGGTATACATCGGCCACTCGGGCGGGCCGGAACGAACCGGGAGCCGGTCCGCGGTCGAAGCAACTCCGACCGCGGACCGGCGTTGTCACCTACCGGTCACAGGCGTGCGCACTGACCCCAGGCCGGGCCCCGCACCGTGTTCGCCCGACCCTCGTTCACCGGGGCCGGGGTGTTGCCCGAGCAGGCCAGCGGGCCGCTGACGGTGTTCGCGGCGACGACCACCGGCTGGCTGCCGGAGTTGCCGGTCACGCTCACCGGGCCGCTGACGGTGACTCCGTCGACCCGTACTCCACCGAGGTTTGCCACCAGCGCCAACGGTCCGTTGATCCGAGCCTTGCTGATCTTCAGGTCACCGGTGGCACCGGCCACCATGACCGGACCGGAGATCTTCGTCCCCGACAGCTCGAACAGCACCGGCCGGGTGGCCGACACCGGGCCGTTGATGGTGCCGCCGGTCACCCGCAGGGAGGCCCCTGCGGCGATCGACACCGGACCGGCGATCGTGGCGTTCTCCACGCAGGTCAGGCCGGTGGTCACGAGCAGCGGCTTGGCGTGCCTGCCGGTGATCGTGGTGGTGCACTTCGGGCCGCCCTGGCCGACCGACGACCGTGGTTCGGTGTCCGCGGTCACCGGCGAGTTGGCGGAGAAGTAATTCACCAGCATGGTGAGGTCGTTGTCGCCGGTGGTCACCGGGTCGGTGCCGCCGGCGAGCGTGGTGAAGTTGTCCCCGCCGGCGGCGAGGAACGAGTTCACCGTGACCCGGTAGCTGCCCGCCGGGTCGATCGGCGTGCCGTTCAACGTCATCGACGTGATCCGCGAGCCCTGAGCGGCCTGCGGGTCGTAGGTGTAGCTGAAGCCCTCCGACACGCCGAGCCACAACACCGGGCGGGACGCGCCCGCCGGCTGCCACTGCTGCTCCAACACCTGCTTGATCTCGGCACCGGTGTAGGTCTTGGTGACCACGTCGTTGGCGAACGGCTGGACGGCGAAGGCCTCGGCGTACGTGATCGTGCCGTCCTGGCCGTACAGCAGGTCGGCCCGCAGGCCGCCCGGGTTCATGAACGCGATCTGCGCCCCGCCCCGGCCGGCGTCGCGGGTGCCGGCGAGCTGCACGTCGGCGATGAAGTTGCCAAGCGCCGACTCCTTGCCCCGGTCCTCGTTGCCGTCGGTGTAGGCCCGCCGGATGTCGGCGGTGATCTCACCGAGCTTGCGCTGGCCCAGCTCCTGCGCCCGGACCTTCGCGGCGGCCACGATCTCCGCCACCGCCGGGTCCTGCGGTGCGCCGACGACGTCCACCAGCGACGCGTCGGCGGCGGTGATGGCGCCCGCCTCCGGGTCGAAGGTCAGCGTCACCTTGCCCAGCCGCTTGCCGTAGTCCTCGGCCTGCACGATCGGCCGCAGCTTGTCGGTGCCGGGAACCGGCACCTCGAAGGCGTACGGCTGGTGGGTGTGCCCGCTGAAGATGACGTCGACGGTGGCGTCGGCGCGGGTGAACTCGCCGAAGACCGGGTCGTTGGCCAACGCCTCGGGGGAGTCGATGTTCGCCGTCGCGGCGCCCTCGTGCGCGAGCAGCACCACCACGTCGGCCTCGCCGTTGTCCGGGTTGCCGTCCTTGAGCTGGCCGGCGACCAGGTTGGCCTCGGTCACCGGGTCGCGGAAGGTGATGCCGGCGATGCCGTCCGGGCTGACCAGCGAGGCGGTCTGCTCGGTGACCACGCCGATGAAGCCGACCCGGACGCCGCCGATCGTGTCGACCGAGTACGCCGGCAACGCCCGGGTGTCACCCCGGTACACGTTGGCACCCAGGTACGGGAAGTCGGCCCGGTCGGTGACCCGGCCGGTCAGGTCCGCCATGCCCTTGTCGAACTCGTGGTTGCCCACCGCCGAGACGAGCAGGCCGGCCTGGTTCAACGCGTCGATCGTCGGGTTGTCGTCGTCGATCGCCGAGATGAAGGTGGAGGCACCGATGTTGTCACCGGCGGAGACGAACGCGGTGTTCGGGTTCTCCGCCCGCAACTGGTTCACCAGCCCGGCGAGCTGGGCAGCACCGCCGACCGGCTGACCACCCACGGTGGCCGGCGACTCCAGTCGGCCGTGGAAGTCGTTGATGCTCAACAGCTGGAGGTCCACCGGGCCCGGGTCCGCTCCGGTGTCGATGCCCACGACCAGCGGGTTGTGGTCGCTGGCCCGGTACGGGTCCGGTGCGTAGAACGCGGCCAGGCCGTCGTACTGGAAGGCGTACGACTCGACCGCGTTGATCTGCCAGACGTCGACGCCGGTGACCCGCGACGCCAGCGACGGCGAGGCGAGCGCGTGGTCGAGCGAGCCGGACTCACCGTTGAAGACGTAGCTGGTCTTCCCGGTGTCGTTGAGGTTGCGGTAGTCCTCGTCGTAGAGTACCTGCATCGGATCCTCCTGGGTGTACGCGTTGAAGTCACCCAGCAGCAGCACGTCGTCGGTCCCGCTGTCCGCCTTGACCTGATCCACGAAGGCGGCCAGCGCGCCGGCCTGCCGGACCCGGTCACCGTTCCAACCGCCCTGACCGTCCCCGGCATCGGCGTTGTCACCGGTGCCGGCACCGCTCTTGGACTTGAAGTGGTTGGCCACCACGACGAAGTCCACCGAGCCGGCGGTGAAGGTCTGCGCGATCGGCTCGCGGGCGTTGGACCACACCGTCTCGTCGTTGACCGACCGCGACGGGCCCTTCGGCTGCGCCTCGGCCGGCTTGAAGATGATCGCCGTGGTGATGACGTCCTGCTCGGCCGCGCTCGGCAGTTCCGCCGGAGTGCGCACATAGTCCCAGGTGCCCGCGCCGTCCTCGCTGTTCAGGGCGGCGACCAGGCGCTTGAGCGCCTGCTGCGGGTCCTCGGCGTCGAACCGGACCGAGTTCTCGATCTCCTCCAGCGCCACCACGTCGGCGTCCAGCGCGGAGATCGCCGAGACGATCTTCGCCTCCTGCTTGGCCAGCGCCGCCTCGTCGGCGGCACCCCGGGCGTCGCCACCGAAGTGGACGAAGTAGTTCAGCACGTTGAAGCTCGCCACCCGCAGGTCGCCGCCGACGTCGACGGGTCCGGCGGTACGCGGGTTGGTGGCCTTGAACGTGGTCCGGGCGGCCGGCGCGGTGTCCGCGTCGACCGGTCGGGTCGGCTGCAGGCGCCACTCGTTGAAGCCGTACGACAGCACCGACGGGCCGAACGCTTCCACCTGGTCACCGACCCGCAACGGGCTGGCCGGCGAGACGTACGGCGGCAGCAGCCCGGCGGTGGCCAGGTTGGTCGTCCGGCCGTCGTCGACCAGCAGGCGACGCCGCTTGTTCTCGGCGGCCAGGGCCTGCGCGGTGTCCGAACCGGGGCGGGCCACGTCGGTAGGCGTCCGGGCCGGCTGGTCACCGGCGGTGAGCGCCACCTCGCCGTACCGGTTGGTGTTGTACACCTCCGACACGGCGTACGCGCCGACCGGCGCCACCAGCATCGACTCGACCGACTCGCGAGCGGCCTCGTCCAGCGGCAGCTCGACCGGGACCGGTGCCGGCAGCGGCGCACCCTGCGCGCACACCTGCACGTCGGTCCGGGCCGCGATGGTGAGCTGGGTGAGGCCGTTGAACTCGCCCGCCGTGCCGCTGACCCGGACGCGGTCGCCGATCGCGACCGACGGGTGGTTCGCGGTGTTGCTGGTGAGGTACACGAAGATGCCGTCCGAGGCGGTACCGGCGGCGACCGGGCGCTCGGCACCGCTGCCCGCCGTCTGCACGTACACCCCGTTGTAGCCACCGCTGCGGTGGTCGGCGGTGACGATGCCCTCCACGGTCACCCGGCTGCCGGCCAGCGGCGTGGCCGTACCGGTGCCCTGCACCTCGGCGATGGTGTGGTCGACCGTGACGGTGCAGCCGGTCGGGTCCGGATCGGGATCCGGGTCCGGCGCGGCGTTGCGGACCCCGAAGGTGTTCGCCGCCGGTGCCTGCCAGGTTCCGTCGATCTTCTGGAGCGAGTGGCCCGCCGGGGTCGACGCGGTCTCCTGCACCCCGATGTCCACCCCGGTCCGGCCGCTCGCCGGTCCGCCGACCGCGGCGAAGGTGCCCTCGTAGGTCAGGAACTCGGCGACGTCACCGCCGGGCGCGACGAGCGCGACGCCGTCGGGGGAGCCGTTCTGGATGCCGTCCGCCGGGTACGACTCGACGACCACACCCGAGGCCGGCACCGCGCCGCCCAACGTCCTGGTTCCGTACGCCGTGCCGTTGGCACCGTTGTAGAGGACGATCTGCCAGCCGGTCAGGTCGAAGCCGGCCGGCCCCTCGATCTCGATCGCCTCGCCGGTGTCCGCGCCGACGTTGTCGTAGTGGATCTCACTGATGAACGGCACGGTGGCCGCCGGGTCTGCGGCGGCGGCGGTGCCACTGGAGAGGATGAGCGTGGTGGCGGTGACCAGTACGCCCGGGATTGTGAGTAGTCGGGTACTTCTTGTGCGCTGCATGTAAGCGGCCTCCGAAGGGAGTAGACCGTCGGAGGATAAGCGGCACCGGTGTCCATGCGGGAGCCGCCGGGTGTACCAATGCGGCAAAGACCGTGACGCCGGTCCTCGTTCAGCCCGCCCGAGCGACGGGGCCGATCAGCTGACGCTCGGTGCCGGTCATGCTGAGCATCACCCACTGCACCTTGCCCTTGGTGATCAGGCCGACCATCTCCGGATGCAACTGGGTGAACCAGCTCTGCACGCTGGCCAGACCGAGGGCGCTCGCGGCGGTGGCCGCCTCGGCCTCGGTCAGCCGCTGAAGCACCACGATGTCGCTGCGTACCAGAACCTCGACGTCCCAGCCGGCCAGGTCGTCGCGGACCACCAGGGTGGCCCGCCAGGGCGCGCTGAGATTGGTGTCCGGCCCGGTCACCGGACCGGTGTCGATCACCACGAGCTGCGGTTCGGTGGGTGTGGCCGGGACCGGAGGAGCAACACCGGGCGGCAGGAACGAGGCGATCTCCCGGCCGATGACGCAGCGCCGCAGCAGGGCGTCCCACTCCTGCTCCCGCGCGGTCTGGATGAACAGCCGGGCGCCGAGCGCCAGGGACCGGAAGGCGAGCAGCTCGGCCGCGCGTACCCCGCCGGTGAGCATCAGCCGGGTCGGCTCGGCCCGGAACACCCGCAGCCCCACCGGCTCCTGCTGACGGTTACGGCCGACGACCAGTCCACCGCCACCGGCCACCAGCCGTAGCCCGGCGACGGCGGCACCGTCCGCCACGTGCAGCCCCATCCGACTGCCGGGAAAGGCGACGCCGTTCATCGCAGGAAGCCTCCCAACGGCAGGGTGGCGGCCACGCCGTGGGCGTGCTCACCGTCGAGTCTCTGCAGGCGACCACCGTGATCGCGGATTGCCCGGTCGAGGGCCTGATCGGCGGCGGCCAACGCGGCCGGGTCCGCGCCGATGAGCCGGAACGCCACCTCCACCAGAGCGTCGTCGTCGCCGGGGCGGTCGTTCTCCCGAGCCACCGAGACCGACACCACGCCGGCCGCGGCGGGCAGCCCACGCAGCAGCGGGTCCAGCTCCCACGCCCGGCCGGGCCAGGCGAGCAGTCGATGACAGCTCTGCGGGACACCCTGCACCGACCAGTTTCGCCAGCCTTCCCGGGCCAACGGTCGGTCCGTACCCACCGCCCCGCCGGTGAGATGGGTCAGTTGGGCTACCGCGGCGAGCACCTCGTCCCGGTTCAGCAGCCGGGCCGTCGCCCGCTCCTGCCGCAGCTGCCGGCGGGTCCGCCGGATCGCCGCGGTGAGCGCCGGTCGCAGGTCGCGGTCGGCATGAAAGTCGGGGGTCCGCGGAGCGTGCAGCACCACCCACGCCTGCCGGCTGGCCGGGACGCCACCGTTGGTCAGCTCGCGGTACGCCCGGTCGACCGCCGCCGCCCGGGCACGGGGTGCCGGGGTCACCTGGATCAGCACCTGGACCGTCACCACCGGTGTCGCCGGGTCGGCGGCGGGCAGCAAGGCCACCGGCGACGGCAGGGCCTGTGGCGCGCCCATGAGCAGTGCACCCTCGGTCGGATCGACCTCCAGCACCGCGCTGAGCCCGCCCCGGTGGGTCAGCAGCACGGCCGGCTGATCGTCGATCTCGACCTGATCCAGCTCGACGGTGCTCTCCAGGTGACGCAGCACCTGCCAGGGGCCGTCGGACCCGGCGTCGACCAGCTGTCGGCTGCGCCCCCGGTACGCCCACCACACGGCCAGCCACTGGTGGAGCCATCGGCCCCGGCGGCGCACCATCGTCGGAGCGAGCACCAGTACGGCCACGGCGGCCACGGCGACGGTCAGCGGCAGGCCGTGCGGCGTGGCCGCCAGCACCGCCGCCGCACCGGCTTGCCAGGCCACGAGCTGAGCCACGTGGATCCCGCCGACGCGTGGCTGCCGTCGGTGTGGGCGTACCACCGGGACCGGTGCGGCGTCCTCGGCAGCGACCTCCGCGACGGGCTGTCCCGCCGGGGCGGCCATGGCCTGTGGTGCGACCCGGCTCTCCGGTGCCCGGGCGGCGGGCGCGGCGGTGGCCGGCGCCGCAGCGGCGGCCCGACTGGTGTACGCGGTGCCGACGGTGGCCCGTCCCTGCCCGCGCTGGGCCGCCCAGTTGTGTCCGGGCCCGGTGCCGCCGAGCGTCGGTGCCGGCACAGCGCCCTGCTGGGGCGGGCGTTGCTGCGGCGGCGGTGCCGCCGCCCGCGGGTGATGCTGCCAACCCGGCTCGCCCGGCTGTGCCGCACCCGGATGCGTCACCGCGCGTCCCTCCCTGCCCGGTGCCGCATCGTCAGCGCCCGATCGCGACGCGCACGTCGGCCACGGTCACGGTCCGCAACTCGTCGAGGCTCGGTCGTTGGCCGGACTGCCGCAACCGCTGGGCCTGCGCTTTCCGCACACCCTCGAAGAGCTTGCGTGCCTCCCGGGCGTTGCCGAAGTTCTGGTCCCGCTCGATGGTGCCGAAGTGCTCGCGGAGCACCTCGGAGACGCCGTCGGCGAGCAGATACTCGTCGCCGCCGGCCATTCGCTCCACGATGACGACAAGCTGCTCCGGCGAGTAGTTGCCGAACTCCACAGTCTTGGCGAAGCGGGAGGCCAGACCGGGGTTGGCATCGAGGAACTGCAGCATCTCACCGGTGTAGCCGGCCGCGATCACCGCGATCTCGTCGCGGTGGTCCTCCATCAGCTTGACGAGCGTGTCGATGGCTTCCTGCCCGAAGTCGCCGCCGGTGCCGGACGACCGGGACAGGGTGTACGCCTCATCGATGAAGAGCACGCCGCCGCGCGCCAGTTCGAACGCGGCGGCGGTCTTCTCGGCGGTGTGGCCGATGTACTGGCCGACCAGGTCACGTCGGGAGACCTCCCGGAAGGCGCCGCCCGGTAGTGCGCCCAACGCCGCCAGCAGGTCACCGTAGATGCGCGCCACGGTGGTCTTACCGGTGCCAGGGGCACCGGCGAAGATCAGGTGATGGCTGACCGCACCGACGGGCAGCCCGGCGCTGCGCCGCCACTCGTTGACCTGGATCTCGTCGATGAGGGCGCGTACCTCCTCCTTCACCGACTCCAGGCCGACCATGGCCGCCAGTTCGCCCAGCAACTTCTCCACCCGTGCGGCGTCCTGACCGGTGGTCGCGCGGGCGGCGTCGGCGCCGAAGGCGGCCTTCCGGTTGACGGTGCCCTCGACGACGGTCGGCTCGGCTCCCTCGGCGATCTCGATCGCCGGCTGGCCGGTGTTCTCCGTGGTGCACTCCTCGACGCTGCCGCGGCAGCCACGGGCGAAGGAGACCGCCGGCCCGCGGGTGTCGCGGATCCGGCAGCGACGCAGCACCGGGGCGCTCTGATGGACCACCGCCACACCGGCCTGTCCGGTCTGCGAGATGTCGCAGGTCTCGATGGTGGGTCGGCCGTACTGGTAGATGTAGATGCCCCGGTTGCCGCAGCGGGTCACCGTGCTGGTGCGGATGGTCGGGGCCGCGCCGATCCGCACGATGATGCCGTCCTCGCTGAGATCGGTGAACTCGCAGCCCTCTACGCTGCCGTCGGAGTCCTCCACCACCAGGCCGTACCGTCCGCCGGTCACCCGGCAACGGCCGAGGGTGAACTCGGACCGGCCGGCCACCTGGATCGCCGCGCCGAAGCCGGCGCTCAGCTCGCACCCGGTCATGGTGAGCCTCGCCCGGTCGGCCACCACGACCGGCGCGTCACCCGCCTTCAGGACCAGGTCGCGCAGCTCCAACCGACCCGAGTTGCAGGACACCGTCGGGTACGCACCGGCGGACGCGTCGATGGTGACCGTGCCGGGGCCCTGCGCGGCGACCACGCTGACGCCACGGTCGTTGACGAACAGGGCCTCGTGGTAGGTGCCGGGGCTGACCGAGACGACCGCGTCGTCGGTGGCCACCGCCAGTGCCTCCCCGATGGACGGGTAGGCACCGGGCTGATCCGGGGAGACGAGAAGGGTGCGCGTCATGGCTCCGGCTCTGGACGGCGAGGAGGGGGCTGGACCGACGATATCCCAGGCGGTCGACGCGGTGTGAGCCCCTCGATGCCAGCGGTGCCCGGACACCACCCCCGTCGGGCGGCCGGTGACGGTTAGGCTCGCTGGCGGGCCGGGCGAAACCTCGCCGGGAATCCCCTGTCGACGACCGGGAGGACGGGATGGCGCAGCCACGGATGCTGCCGCTGGCGGCCGGCGCACTGCTGGCCGGCGGCACCGTCCACACGCACACCTCGGTACGCGGCGATCTGGCCCCCGACCTGCATCCGGTGGTTCGCCGTTTCCTGCACGGGCTGCCCGTCGAGCAACGCGAGCGCTATGCCGGCTGGTGCGCCGAGGCGGTGCTGATCTCCGACCGGCTCTACGCGGCCGAGGCCGGCGGTCCACCGCTCGACGCGGCCCGAGCCCGCGCGCTGCTGTGGGGCGCGAAGATCCGGGTGACCCGGGTACGGGAGGAGGGTGACCCGCGCCACGGCCAGGTGCAGCCGCCCTGCCGTTCCTGCGCGGCCCTGCTGGACTGGTTCGGTGTGGAGGCGCTGACATGACCGAACGCTTTCCGCCCCTGGTGGCACAGACCCTCGCCGCCGCCGGCTGGTCGCCCGACCGGTCCGACCAGAACCGGGGCCGCGAGTGGGGGCTGCGGATCGCCGCCCACGCCACCCCCGGTGGTCGTCAGCACACCGTTACGGCTCGGGCGATCGAGGCCTATGCCGAGTTCGGTGGCCTGCGGGTACGCCCGCAGGGTGAAGGTGAACAGGTCGCACCGAGCGGCGTCCACCTCGACCCGTTCCTGGTGCGGCACTCGGTGGAGACCCTCGCCGAGCTTGCCGAGGCGATCGGCGCGCCATTGAGCCCACTGGGTGAGGAGGGCGACGGCAGCGGGATCCTGGCTCTCGACGAGCACGGCCGGGTGTTCGTGCTGGACCACACCGGGGACTGGTTCCTCGGCGCGGATCTCGACGAGGCGCTCACCACGCTCGTGCTCGGTCACCGCCCCCAGCGGGTACGCGCGGACGGCACCTGGTGACCGGCTGGCAGCCGACCACCGCCGCCGAGCGCGCGCTGTTGGCCGCCGCCGAGGCCGACGACCGGGAAGGCTTCCTCACCGAACTGGTCGCCGGTCCGCTGCTGCTGCCCGTGTCGCCCGGCGCGGCGGCCGGCCGGGAAGCGGTGGCCTGGGCGACCGGCCAGCACGACGGCGTCACGCACGTGCTCGCGTACACCTCACCGGCGGCAATCGCCGCCGGGCTGCCCGGCCAGTCGGTGAGCTACCGGGTGTCGGGCCTGATCGACCTAGCCGTCGACTGGCCCGACGACGAATGGATGTTGGCGATCGACGCCGGGTTGCCGATCGGCATCCGGCTGACCGCTGACGAACTCAGGGCCCTGACCGAGCCGGTGATGGAGGCCGAGCGACCGCTGCGCGAGGCGGTCCGGCGGCAGGACCCGAACGCCCTGATGGCCGCACTGCTCCGCGCCGAACTGGTGCTGCCGGTGGACCCGGACGGACCGGCGACACGTGACCTGTCCGATCCCGAGTTTCCCTGGTGGACCGTGCCCGACGAGCAGGGTCAGGTCAGCCTGCCCGTGTTCAGCTCGGAAGCCCGGCTGCGACAGGCACTCGGCGAGCGTGACCTGGTGGTGGTCAGCAGCCTCCAGCTCACCGACCACTGGCCGGACATCTCCTGGCAGTTGCTGCTGAACCCGGAGACGCCGCTGGCCGCGGCGCTACCCGGCGAGGCGCTGCTGACGTTGCGCGACTGGCTCGGCGAGCTGCGACAGGTCATCGACGAGGCAGCCAAGCAGGAGCAGGCGCGCCGCGACACGGCCAGGTACGCCGACCCGTCGGCGGTGGGCGTACCGGTGCCCCGTCCGGCACCCGAGACCGATGATGACGGTCCCGATCCCGGCGCACCGCTGCTGCTGCAACTTGTCATCCCGCACCGTTACCTGACGTCCTACCTGGATGATGGATACGACCGGGCGGCTGGACTGGTGCACGCCTGGCACGGACCGGGACGGGACACGCCGACCCGGCTGTACCGACGGCTCGGGCTGCTCGGTGAGGGCTCTCCGTTCGAGGAGTCCGACGAGTGGGTGGCGGTGCTGCGCTGGCCGCCCGGCGAGACCACGCCCGACGAGTGGGGTCAGGGCCAACCCCGGATGGAGTCGCTTGTCGTACCGGACGGCACCGAGCTGCGCTGCCTGCACGCGGACGGCCGGGACGAACTGCTGGCCCGCTTCGACGCCCCCGCCCGTCGCTGGTCCCCGGCCTAGCTGCTAGCCACCGCGGCTGGCGAACCAGGCCCGCGCCGGTGGAGTCTTGATCAGGATGAGCGACACGCCGGCAAGCCCGCCCACCACCAGCGGCGTGACCATCGTCGGGTGATAGCTGAGCTTGCCCTGCGCCAGCAGCGTCACGATGACCACGACGAAAAGTCCGAAGGTGAACCCGGCCGGCACGGCCAGCCCGGCGGCATTGTCGCCGGTCCAGGCCATGAAGATCCCCATGGCCGCGAGCAGCACCACAAGCAACGCGATCGCGAGTACGCCGGCACCGATGCCCACCACCAGGACCTTGCCCAGTCCGTCGCCCTCGGCGCGCAGCATCGCGCGGAAGAAAGCGAACCCGGCGATCAGCCAGAGGACGATCGAGGGCACCATCAGCAGGACGGCGACGGTGACGACGACCGGCCGCCGACGTGGCGTCGGCACGGACGCGGAGCCGGACTCCGCTGACGTGTTCAGCACCTGTCCGTCCTGCTACTCATCGGACGGGCGGCGCCAGGCGGCGTCACCGGCCCGAGCGGGATCAGACAAGGTCTGATCGGTCGAGCCGACCGCCCCGCCCGGCGTCGACGGCGCGGCAGGCCCACCGCCGGCGAGCACGGGCTCTGCGGCCAGGCTGGCGTCTCGGCGGCGGCGCGAGCGGCGACGGAGCTTGACGATGGCCACCACTCCGCCGACGAGCATGGCCAGGAAGACCACCCAGACCAGCACGACGATCACGATTTCCGCGTAGTCGGGACCGTCGCTTCCGGCTGCCCGCGCGGCAGCGAGTGCCTCGTCGATCTCCGGCTCGCCGGTTGCCGCAGCGCGGCTGCCCCGCCCGTCGGGTTCGCCGGTCAACGCCTCCCGCAGGTCGAGTACGCCCCAGCCGTAGTACTCGTCGCGGCCCGGCTCACCGGCGTCCCTGGTGGTCTCAAGCAGCCGCTCGAACGTCTGGTACGCGTTCAGGTCCGGGTACTCGGCCTTGATCAGGGCCACCGCACCGGAGACGATCGCGGTGGCGCTGCTGCTGCCGGTCGCGGTGACGTACCGGCCACCTGGGCGAGCCAACGTCATGTCCTGACCGGGGGCGGCGATGCTGATCGGTAGGTCCAAGGTTCCCGGTACCGACCCCTTCTTGCTGATGACGCCCTTGCGGTCGACAGCGTTGACGGCGATGCTGCCGGGATGCGAGGCCGGCGCGCCGACGAGGATCTGGTCGTCGTTGCCGGCCGCGGCGACCACGATCACGTTGTTCTGGTAGGCGCGCTCGACCGCCCGGTTCAGCTCCTCGTTGAAGCTGCTGGACAGGGAAACGTTGATCACGTCGGCACCGGCGTCGATCGCCCAGTTGATGCCGGCGGCGAGGGCCGTCGGTGCGATCAACGGGGCGCCGTCCTTCTTGATCGTCACTGGAAGGATCTTGGCCTCGGGTGCCACGCCGAGCACGCCGTCACGGCCGCCAGGGCCGTGCCCGCGACCGGCGATAAGTGAGGCCATGCCGGTGCCGTGTCCCTGACGGTCGAGGCGGCCCTTGGTGCCGTCGTCGTAGAGGTCGATGCCGGGCAGGACGCCGCCGCGAAGATCCGGGTGTGTCGCGTCCACCCCGGTGTCGACCACCGCCACGGTGACGCCCTCGCCCTTGGTGATGTCGTGGAGCTCGGTCAGCTCCATGCTCTTGACGTGCCAGGATCTGTCGCGGACCGAGTCGGCGTGGGCGGGTGCGGCGGGCAGGGCGACGGCTGCCAGGACGCTCGCGGTGGTGAGCGCGGCGGCTGCCGATCGGGTGAGGACACGCATGCCCGTCAGCCTTCCTCTGTGCGCCGCCACGGGGACGGCTGCGAATAGACGGTCACCGCATGGTACGGGCCGGTCACCCAGGGTTGGGTGACCGGCCCGACGGCGTTCAGCTCTGGCCGAGGGTCCTGCCCTGCTCCCGGGGGCGGTGTTCGGCAGGGGCCTCCACCACACCAGCGGCGGAGGACTCGGTGACCCACAACTCGTCGTCACCGTCGCCGTACTCCCAGGTCTCCTGCTCTGCGTCGCGGGGTGCGGCCTTGCGTGGAGACGGCGTCGTCGGCCCGCCGCGTCGACCGCCCAGCGACGGAGCCGGCCCCGTCGCCGGCGCAGGTCGCCCGGTGCCCGCACCGGCGCGTCCGCTCAGATCGGGTCGGGCACCGGCAGGGCCTCCGCCGGTCACCGGCTTACCGGTGGCCGGTTTGCCGCTCAGCGGAGCGCTCGCCTTGGGCGGCCCGCCCGGCGCGGCACCCCGTTGACCGCCGAGGCTCGGCGGAGGTGCGGCAGGCCGTCCGGGGGCGGCGCCGCGCTGACTCGGGCGGGCGGTGGAGCCGGGCAGCCGCGGACTCGACGGCGGCGGAGTGGCCGAAGCGCCCGGCCGATTGCCCAGACCCGGCCGACCCCGGCCACCGCCGGGAGCGCCAGCGCCGGTGTTGCCGGGCAGGGTCGGGCGGCTCGGTGCGGGACTTTTCCGGCCACCCGGCGCGCCGGATCCGCTAGCCGGGCCACCTGCACCAGGAAGGGTGGGCCGGTTGGGCCCCGGCCCACGGCCACCGGGCGCGCCGGGACCACCCGCACCCGGCAGGGTGGCCCTCGGTGCGTTCGGTCGCGCTGAGTTCGGTGCGTTCATCCGGGGTTGCCCGGTCGCGGCCCAGGCGGGGCCACCGGCGGCACCACCGGACCGGGAGTCACGGGTGCCGTGGGTGCGGTGGTCACCGGCGGTGCGGTCGGCGGTGGGGCGACCGGCGCGGCGGCGCCACCTGCCAGACCGACGCCCTCCGGAAGATTTGGTGGCGGCGGTGGCGCGGCACCGGTCGGCGCGTCGGCCCCACCGGGTCGGGTCGGCAGATCCGGCCGGCTGGGCATGGCCGGGCGGTTCGGGGCGGCCCCGTTCATGGGTGCGCCGGGCGGGGGCGCCCCCGGACCGCCAGGGCGGGGCACGTTCGACGGATTGGTGATCACCGCATCCGTCGGGCCCTTGAACTTCCCGCCCCGGGAGATATTGGAGATGTAGACGTCGATGTAGAGGTCCGCCAGCGGCTTGGTGATGTTCTTGGCGCGCTGGTGGTACTCGTTCTGCACGTCCTCGTACGACTTGGCGTCGTTGCCTGTGACACCGGGGACCCATTCGACGAGGTCGACAGCCTGGACGCCCTCGTCGTTGGTCCGGCGCTCCCCCTGTCGGATCTGCTCGGCCCGGTACTCCTCCCAGAGCGTCTTCATCTCCCGCTGGGCAGTCCCGATCTTGCTGGCGAGCTGGTCGAGGCCGGTGGCGTTGTTGCTGGCCACCTCCTTCCACTCGTCGAGCGAGTGCAGCGTGGCACCCACGCGGGACATGAAGACCCGTGCCGCGGGCGACTGCCAGCGGGCGTCCAGGGAGTCGGCATGGCGCTTGAGATTGTCCCGAGTGGTCTGCAGCAGGCTCGCCGCTCGCCGCCACATGTCGGCGAGTGCCGTCGTCCGCTCGTCACTCTCCTTGCGGACGTACTCCCACATCTGCTCGATGTTCACCGAGTCCCAGGCCGTGGGCTCGTACGGCGTGGCCCCGGCGGCCCGCTCGGCGGCGTAGTCGTCCGACACGCCGGAGTACATCGGATAGCTGACCGGCTGCCAGCCGTAGTAGTCGTCGCTCATCCCCGCTCCTCGGGCCTCGCCCCTGACACCGTCACCGGAGATCCGACTGGGTTAGCCGGAGATCGTCGTCATGCATGCGCTCGCCGTCACCGTGGATCAGATACGTGCCCGAGCCCTCACCGACGACCTCCGCCCGCGCCCACTCCGGGGTCTCCTCGCTCTGCTCCCCGGTGGGGCAGGCGTCGAGGCCGTGGTAGGGATTCATCGGCTCCGGGTTCAGCGCCGCCTCCGGCACCGCGCCGGCCGGGTTCTCCGCGCCTTCCTGCCATCGGCCGCTGAGCGTGTCCTGACCGTCGACGGCGGAGAACGCGTTGTAGACGTCGTCGTTGGTGGCCTGGGCCAGCGCGTCCCCGGTCAGATACTCCGCCGAGATGGACATCGCGGCCGTGCTGAGCGCGGCCAGGCCCTTCATCACGTCGCCCATCAGGTGGGAGATGGCCATCCGGCTCTCGTCGTGCCGGCCCCGGAAGAACGCGGCTTCCTTCATCCCGCCACCACCGAACGGCGCCTGCACCGTGAGCATGGGGCGTAGGCCGTTGTCGAAGCTGGGCTGGAAGTTGGTCTCCATCTCCCGCTGGATGGCCAGCGCGAAGTCCTTCAGCTGCTGGATGTCGACGTCGATCTGTTCGTCGACGAGCCATTCGTCGCCCATGTCCCCTCCCCCGTTCACTCACACGATGCCGGCGCGGCTGCTTCCTTCTCCGACTGGTCGGGGGTCAGGCAGCCGCGCTCAGTGAGTCCACTCTGGCCGAGAGTAGCCCGATCGGGCAACCCCGTACCGGGCTCAGGAGCGCGGCGGAAGGTGCACCAGCTGCACCAACCGGGTACCGCCGCGCCGGGACACCAGCCAACCCCGACCCGGTGGCAGCGGTCCCGGCCGGACGGTGCCGAGCAGCACCCCCTCGTCCCGGTTGCCGGACATCACGATGCCGGGCGTGCTGATCTCCCGGAGCCGCATCAGCACCGGTTCGTACAGCGCCCGGCTGGCACCGCCGGTACGCCGGGCGATGACCACGTGCAGACCGATGTCGCGAGCCTGCGGCAGGAACTCCAGCAGCGGGGTCAACGGGTTGCTCCCGGCGCCGGCCACCAGGTCGTAGTCGTCGACGAGCACGTACAGGTCGGGACCCTTCCACCAGTCGCGGGCCCGCAGCCGCTCGGCGTTGATGTCCGGCGGCGGTAGCCGGTCGCGCATCACCGTGGCCACCTCGGTGACGATGCTCTCGGTGACCTGGGCGGTCGAGCCGTACCCGATCAGGTGCGGCGTGTCGATGTCGCCGAGCAGGCTACGCCGGTAGTCGACGATGACCAGCCGAGCCTCGGTCAACTCGTTGCGGTCGACGATGGTCTGCGCCAGCGCCCGCAGGAAGGTGCTCTTACCCGACTCACCGTCACCGAACAGAATGAAGTGCGGGTCGGCGGCGAAGTCCACGTGCACCGGCTGAAGGTCCACCTCGGCGATACCGATCGGGATCCCCGGGCGGCCGGTGTTGGGCAGGCTGCCGTACGGCACCACGGGCGGCAGCAACCGGATCGGCGGCGCTCCCGGCCCCTGCCAGGCGGCGGCCAGGTCGGTGACCAGCTTCCGCGCGCCCTCGGACAGGCTCTCCGCCTCCTGCGCGCTGTCCGCTCGGGGCAACGCCGCCAGGAACTGCTGCCCGTCCGGCGTGATGCCCCGGCCCGGTGACTTCTCCGGCACGTTCATCGCCGCCCGTCGGTCCAGGTTGGAGTCGCTGGCATCGGCCAGCCGCAACTCCAGCCGGGTGCCGAAGACGTCCCGGACTGCCGGTCGCAGGTCCATCCACCGACTCGCGGTCACGATCAGATGGATGCCGAAGGAGAGACCCCGGTTGGCGATGTCGTTGATCGTCGGTTCCAGGTCCTCGAATTCCGTGCGCAGCGTGGCCCAGCCGTCGATGACGAGGAAGACGTCGCCGAACGGGTCGTCGTCGTGCTGGCCGTGCCGCCGGGCCCGCCGGTACTCGGCCATCGAGTCCACCCCGCGCTCGGCGAACCGCCGCTCCCGCTCACCCATCAGCAGTTGCAGTTCCGCGACGGTACGCCGGACCAGGCCGGCGTCGAGGCGGGTCGCCACCGAGCCGACGTGCGGCAGGTCGCGCAGCGACGACAGTGCGCTGCTGCCCAGGTCGAGGCAGTAGACCTGGGCCTCCCGCGGCGTGTGGGTCAGTGCCAGGGAGGTGACGACCGTCCGCAGCAGGGTGCTCTTGCCGCTCTGCGGACCGCCGACGATCACCGCATGGCCGGCCGAGCCCGCCAGGTCGAACCAGAGCACGTCGCGGCGCTGCTCGAACGGCTTGTCGACGATGCCGACCGCGACCTGCAACTCGCCGAGCAGGCCGGCGTGCGCGACGGTGATGCCACGAGCGGGATCGGCGGTCATCGGAGGCAGCAACTGGTCCAGCGTCGGCGGCTCGGCCAGCGGGGGAAGCCACACCTGGTGTGCGGGCTTGCCCCGACCGGTGAGTCGACCGACCAGGATGTCCAGCACACTCTCGCCCACCCCGTCGGCCGGCTCCGGCGCCACCTCCTCCCGGGGGGCGCGGGTCACCGGCGGTGCCACGTAGCCGGTGGTGTACTCGCGTACCCGGTCCTCGCCGTCGCCGGCCGCGACCGCCGCCGCCGTCTTGCTGCGGTAGGTGCCGGAGACGTACGCGGCCTTGAACCGGACCAGCGGCTCGGTGCCGAATCGTAGGTATCCGTGCCCCGGAGAGCGGGGCAGCTCGTACGCGTCGGTGGCCCCCAGCACCACCCGCGACTCCATCGCCGAGAAGGTCCGCAGACCGATCCGGTACGACAGGTGCGTGTCGAGTCCCCGCAGCCGGCCCTCCTCCAGGCGTTGGCTCGCCAGCAGCAGGTGCACCCCGAGGGACCGACCGACCCGACCGATCTGCACGAACATGTCGATGAAGTCCGGCTTCGCGGTCAGCAGTTCGGAGAACTCGTCACAGATGATGAGCAGGCTCGGCAGTGGCGACAGCGGTGCGCCCGCCGCCCGGGCCTTCTCGTAGTCACGCTGTGAGGCGTAGTTGCCGGCCGCGCGGAGCAGCTCCTGCCGACGGACCAGCTCGCCGTTGATGGAGTCGGTCATCCGATCCACCAACGGCAACTCGTCGGCCAGGTTGGTGATCACCGCGCTGGTGTGGGGTAGGCCGTCCAGCCGGGTGAAGGTGGCACCACCCTTGAAGTCGACGAGCACGAAGTTGAGGCTCTCCGAGGAGTGGGTCGCCGCAAGCGCCAGCACCAGGGTCCGTAACAGCTCCGACTTACCGGAACCGGTCGCGCCGATCAGCAACCCGTGCGGGCCCATGCCGTCCTGCGCCGACTCCTTGAGGTCCAGCTCCACCGGTCCGCCATCGGCACCCACCCCGATAGGCACCCGCAGCTTGTCGCGGTTGGGGCGCGGCTGCCACGCCCGGTCGACCTCGAACTCGTACGGATCCCCGATGTCGAGTAGCTCGGCCAGGCCCAGCTCGGAGGTGAGCGGAGTGTCGCCCCCGCCCCGCGAGGCGGCGGAGAGGCGCAGCGGAGCCAGTTGCATGGCCAACGCCTCAAGCTCGGCCACCCGGCACTCGTCGGCCCGGCCGATCTCGGCCGGACCGTCCACGGTGATGCTGTGCAAACCGCGGTCCGCCGCCACCTCCAGCACCAGCCGCGCCCGATCGAGTAGCCGAGGTGCCGGCGTGGACAGGTCGAGCAGGGTGACGCCCTCCACCCCGCCCTCGGTCATCAGATGATCCGAACCGGCGGTGTCGCCACCGTCGATGACCACCAGCACGTGCGGCCCGGCGACCTGGGGCGTACCGCCACTGGCGTTGAACCGGGGCCGACTGGCCAGCACGTCGTCGAGCATCGCCTCCAGGCCGGTGACCGACGGTGCCACCAGGCGCAACTGGCCGAGTGCGTCGGTGCGGGACGGGTGCAGGGCGTGCGGCAGCCACTTCGTCCATTCCCAGTCCGCCCGCCGGTCCGGCGCCACACAGATCGCGACGAGCATGTCGTCGGGCGCGTGGAACGCGGTGGCCTGGGCGAGCACCGCCCGGACCATGCTCCGGGCGGCGTCGGTGTCGCCGCGCAGGTGCACCCGGGCGAATCCGTTGAGTGCCATGGTCACCGGTAGGTCCGGCACCTCGCCGTAGGTGGTGAGGAACCGGCGCAGCGCGAGGGCGCACATCGGCTCCAGCTTCTCCAGCGACGTGGCCGGCGGCGGCACCAGCGGAGTCGCCAACTCCTGTGGCCCCAGACCGATGCGTACGGTGGCGAAGTCCACGTCGCCACGACGACGCTCCCACAGCCGGGGGCCCAGTGGCAGTGACCAGAGGATGTCCGGGTCGGGGTGCCGGTAGAACGCCGCCTCCCGCTGCTTGCGGATGGTCTTGAGCACCCGGCGCCGCTGACGGGACAGATGTGTCATGTACTCGCGGCGCTTCTGCAGCATCTCCTGCTTGCCCGGTCCGCCGGAGTTGTTCGCCAGCTGCGACCCGAGCATCCCGATGGCGGAGAGTCCGAACAGGCCACCGGTGACGTACCCGAGGGTCGACCCGCCCCGGCCGGCGAACATCAGGGCCATCGCGAACGAGCCGGCGAGCATCGGCAGCAGCATCAGCATCTGCCCCCACGCCTTGCCGCTCGGCGCGGGCACCTCGGGCGGCGCGTCCAGCAGCACCTCGCCGGAGGGGTACTCCGGTTCCGGCTGGCGGGCAGGTCGCTTGACGACCACCGTGCTCACGTGACAGACCTCCGTCGCCTCGGTGCGCCGCGGTGAACCGCCCCCGCGTCACCGGCACATGGTAGGTAGCCTTTGCCCGTCAGGACAGCCGCGGGCCGCCGGCCCGCTCCTCGTACCGAGGGGTCGATAGTGGTCACCCAGGCCGGAACCGGACTCGCGCGCATCGCCGTCGTCGCCCCCAACCGCCGGTTGGATCTCGCCCTGCCCGAGCACCTGCCGCTCGTCGGATTGCTGCCCGCGGTGCTCCGACAGGCCGACGAGGAGCCGTCGGACGGCACCAGCCACGGAGGCTGGATGCTGCGCCGCGGTGACGGCAGTCCGGTCGACCTGGCCCGTACGCTCGCCGCGCAGAACGTCCGTGACGGCGAGACGCTGCACCTGGTGCCGCGCCGCACCGAGTGGCCCGAGCTGGCGTACGACGACCTGATGGAAGCCGTCGCCGACGGCGCCCGACGGCGCGGGGTGGCCTGGAGTCCCTTCGCGACCCGGCTGACCGGCCTGATCGTGGCCGGCGTGCTGCTCCTGCTCGGCCTCGTCGTGATCGTGACGTCCGAGGAGCCCGGCTGGCTCGGCGGTGCGGTGGCGCTCGGCGCGGCCGGCCTGCTGCTGGTCTGCGGGATCGTGCTGTCCCGGGCGATGGCCGACTCGCTCGCCGGTGCGGTCGTCGCCGCCGCCGGGCTGCCCTACGCCTTCGTCGGCGGCGTGCTGGTGATCGGCACCGGCGAGTCGGTCTGGGCACTGGGCGCCCCGCACGTACTGCTCGGCTCCGCCGTGCTGCTGCTCTCCGGGCTGCTCGGGCTGCTCGGCGTGGGTGACGCGACGAGGGTCTTCGTGGCCGCGGTCTTCGTCGGCTTCTGGGGCATGGTCGGCGGGTTGATCGCGCTCGGCTCGATGGACGCCGCACAGGGCAGTGCGATCGTGGTCGGTGCGGTGGTGTTGCTGCTGCCGGCCATGCCGCTGCTCTCCGTACGGCTCGGCAAGATGCCGATGCCGGCGTTGCCGCGCACCGCCGCGGACCTGCTGCGCGACGAGCCGCAGCCGAAGCGGGAAGTGATCTACCAGGCCACCGCACGAGCCGACGAGGTCTTCACCGGCATGATCTTCGGCGCCTTCGTCGTCACCATCGCCGGTCTGATCGTCCTCACCGCGACCGGCACGCTCTCCGCCCTGCTGCTCGCCGGCATCATCTCGCTCGGCTACCTGCTGCGTGCCCGACTGGTCTCGACGGTCCGGCACCGGGTGCCGATGCTGGCCGTCGGTCTGGTGGGCCTCGGCCTGCTGCCCCTGATCGGTGCGGCCGACGCGTCGACCGGGGCCCGGGTGCTGGCCGTGCTGCCGGTGGCCCTGGTCGCGGCCGGACTGTCGGCCGCCGCCGGACTCGCCTACAGCCGACGTGCCCCGTCACCCCGGCTGGCCCGGCTCGGCGACGTGTTCGACATCCTGCTCCAGTTGGCGGTGGTTCCGGTCGCGTGCAGCGTGCTGGGCCTGTACGCGTTCATGCGGGCCATCAACGGCTGACGTCTCCGTCACCAGTCCCGGTCGCTGGCCTCGGACATCTCGGTACCTCGGATCAGGTTGACGATGGCGGTGTCGATGTCGGGGCCGACGAAGAAGTCGTCGGCCCAGTGCAGCATGAAGACCCGCCCCTGCGCGTCGGCGACCAGTTCGGACGGCCCGTCCTCGTTGTTGCCGATCGGATAGACCGGGTTGTCGAACTCTACGGCGAAAGCCCGCGCCTTGTCCGTGACGATTTCGCCCAAGGTTGGAAAGAGATAGCTGGTGAAGCCACCTTCCGGTTCGCCGGGTCTGTCGAGCTGCGGCAGCTCCAGGCCGCCGAACTCGATCAATGCTGCCCGGACGGTCGGCGGGCATTCCAATCCAGCCAGTTCGTCAGCGAAGCTGACCATCCAGTGGTTCACTCCGGCGCTGAAGTCACGACCGGGAAACCAGCCGGCCCGGTCCAGCACCCGTCGCACGTCGGGGGGAAACCGTCCTTCGGCTGCCCGGTACAGTGCGTACTCTTCGGCCACCATTGGTGCGGAGAGCGACGCCCATTGGGAGACCTCACCGGTTTCGCGGTCAACGACCGCTCGCGGATGCCCCGTCGACGGGGGCGGTATGGGCACGCCGTCAACGACGCCCGTTTCCGGGAGAACGCGCCAGACGACATAGCCCAGGTCGAACTCGTAAAGGTCCACTTCGGGTGCGGGACCCGGTCTGCCCGCACGGGCCCATTCGCGGGCGATGGCCAGGGCCTCGTCGCGGCTGATCATCGAAGGACTCCTCGGGCTGCCCTATCCCTCGACGACGGCCAAGGGTCGGGCTTACCAGTCCCGGTCGCTGGCCTCGGACATCTCGGTACCTCGGATCAGGTTGACGATGGCGGTGTCGATGTCGGGGCCGACGAAGAAGTCGTCGGCCCAGTGCAGCATGAACACGCGCCCCTGCGCGTCGGCGACCAGTTCGGACGGCCCGTCCTCGTTGTTGCCGAGCGGAAAAACCGGATTCTCGAAATCCTCGGAGAACGCATGCGCCTTGTCGGTCACCACACCACCGACTGTGGGATGGATGAAACTCATGTAACCGCCGCCGGGCTCGCCGTGACCGCCGAACTGCGGCAACTGGAGACCACCGAACTCGACGAGCGCGGCTCGGGCGACGGGTGAGCACTCAAGCCCGGCCAGTTCGTCGGCAAAGCGGACCATCCAGTGGTTCACCGCCGAGGTCACGTCTCGGCCGGGATACCAGCCTGCTTTGTCCAACACGTGCCGCACGTCGGGCGGAAAACGTCCCTCGGCGGCCCGGTGCTGCGTGTACTCCTCGGCAACCAGCGACGGCGGCAGTGAACGCCATTTGGACACTTCGCCGGTCTGCCGATCGACGACTACTAGGGGATACCCGGTGGCAGAGGGCGGCGCGGGTGGCCCTTCAGTCGGTGGCGCGGCCGGGAGAACGCGCCAGACGACATAGCCCAGGTCGAACTCGTAAAGGTCCACTTCGGGTGCGGGACCCGGTCTGCCCGCACGGGCCCATTCGCGGGCGATAGCCAGGGCCTCGTCGCGGCTGATCATCGGACTCCTCGGGCTGCCGTCGTCGGTTCCGCCGGCCGACACCGGATGCGGGCACCGGGCGGCTCGACGCCGTGCCTATGGTAGGCACCGCGGTCCGGCGCTCGTGACCGTGCGGGCGTACGCCAGGGGAGGCTGCCATGCCGTCGCGGCGGGACCAGGTCCAGTCGTACCAGTTCTTCGTTCAGCGGATGACCTCCGCGCTGGTGGCGCGCGAGCCCGATCCGGAGGCGGCACCGTTCCGGCGACTGGGTGGTGCCGGCTTCGCCAGCGTCATGGTGGCCGTGCTCTGTCTGGCCGCGGTGGGGGTGTACGGCCTGTTGCGGCCGGGCGGCGCGACCAAGTGGAAGGAGGGCGGCGCGGTCATCCTGGAGAAGGAGACCGGCACCCGCTACCTGTACCGGGAGGGCCGGCTGCATCCGGTGCTCAACTACGCCTCCGCGCTGCTGGCGATGGAGACCGCGGCACCGACCGTCTCGGTCTCCCGGAATTCGCTCGTCGGCACCCCGCGTGGCCCGCGCATCGGCATCCCGTTCGCCCCGGACGCGTTGCCCCCGGCCAGCCGCATTCTGGACGGGCCCTGGACTCTCTGCACCCAGCCGGCGCGTAACGCGGCCGGTGGTGTCGTCGCGACCACCGTGCTCACCGTCGGGCGGGCACCCGGCGGTGGACGGGATCCGGGTGACAGCGCACTGCTGGTACGCGACCGCAAGACGGACCGGCTGCACCTGGTCTGGCACGACCACCGGTACGAGATCCGCAGCGAGAAGATCGTGTTGGAGGGTCTCACCCTGAGCGCTGAGCCGGTGGTGGAGGTGGGTGGTGCGTGGCTGAACGCCTTGCCGGCCGGTGAGCCGATCGCGCCTCGACGGGTGGCCGACCGGGGAGCATCCTCGACCGCGTTGCCGGACGCCCGGGTTGGTCAGGTCTTCGTGGTGGAGAGTCAGGGCGGCAGCCGCCAGTACTATCTCGCCGAGCGGACGCGCCTGGTGCCGATCACCCCGCTCCAGGCGGATGTGGTGATGGCCGACACGGAGACGCAGCTGGCCTACCCGGGAGGGGCGAGGCCCTACCCGATCGAACTGGCTGCCGGTACCGCCGCTGCGGCGCCCAAGGCGGGTGCGCCGGCCCAGGGCCGGCATCGAGCGCCGGAGCAGCGGCCGGAGATCGCCCGGTTGGCTGGAGACCAGCCGGCCATCTGCGCGGCCTACCAACCGGGCGCGGACGAGCCGAAGCTGCTGCTCGACGCGCAGGTTCAACCGGTGCGAGAGCCGGTGCGCACCGGTGAGCAGACCGGTGACGGCATCCCGCTCGCCGACCGGGTCGTCATCGAGCCGGGTCACGGCGTCCTGGTTGCCGCGGTCTCCTCTCCGGACCAGGAGACGGGCACCCTCAACCTGGTCACCGACCTGGGGCACCGCTACCCGCTCGCCTCCGAGGGGGTGCCCGCGATCCTCGGCTATTCGGAGGTGCAGCCGGTACGCCTGCCCGCCAGCCTGGTGGTCCGGCTGCCCGCAGGTCCCGTACTCGATCCCACGACGGCGAAGCTCGCGCTCGACCCGGAATGACCTGACCAGCCACAATGGAGAAGCGGAACGCGTCACGGTCTAGCGCGGGCTGGACACGACCCGTTACCGTTCGTACGACGATGGTGCGCAAGCACCGACTGACCGGGCGCCCCGATGGATCGGGGCGATCAACTGAGGACGGGGGTGACTTCCGCCATGTCGATGAACACCGACACCGGCTTGATGCTGAAGACCGAGGGTGACGTCGATGCCGTCGCCGATCGGCTCACCAGCAATCTCAACTCGCTGATGGACCAGCTCGCGCCGCTGTACGACCAGTGGAGGGGCGCGGGTGCCGGTTCCTTCCAGCAGGTGCGTGAGCGGTTCGACCAGGACATGGCCCGCCTCAACGTAGCGCTGCGGGCGATCGCCGAAGCGGTCGGGTCTGCCGGTAAGGACTACGACGTCAGCGACGAGGAGATCCGGGCCGACATGGACAGTGCGGGTGCCACCGCCGGCCAGATCACCGCGGCGCTGAAGCTCTGACGGGGGAGAAGACTCATGACGGAGATTCGGTACAACTTCGCCGGGTTGAACGCCGCGGCGGACAGTTGCAGTGGAGCGGTCCGGAACCTGACCGGAGAACTGGACGGGCTCAAGTCCGGCATCGCACCGCTGCTGGCCACCTGGGACGGTGACGCCCGCGAGGCGTACTTCCAGCGGCAGACTGAGTGGGAGTCGGCCGCCAACGACCTTCGTGACCTGCTCGGTCGGATCGAGAAGGCGCTGCGCGAGTCGGCCGGGAAGATGCAGGCCCGCGAGGCGGCCAACCGCGCGAAGTTCGGCGGCTGAGAACCAGCACCGCAGCACCCGATGGCCCGGCCCGCGCCGGGCCATCGTCGTCTGCACCACAAGCAGCCGTCCGACGATCGGCGCGGCCGCCTCAACCGCGCGGCATCGAGCTCGGTACCCGGAAGAAGAGTTCCTCCGGCTCGTCGATCTCCGGCTCCGTCGGGGGAGAGGCCGAGGGGCGGGTGGGGCGCCACCGCGTGCGGCGGCCACGCGGCAGCAGTGCGGCCAGCACCGCGACTCCGACCGCAACCGTGGCCAGCGCGAGGCCGATCCAGAGCGCCAGCCGACCGAACAGTGCCCAGCGCTCCGCGCGAGCCTGCGCCGCCGCGTCGTACGGCACGTCGGGCAGCGGAGGTTGAGCCACCGGTTCCCCGGTGGTGAGCCGTTCGGTGACCGCCCGGTACGGGTTGACCACCCCGCTGCCGTAGCCGCGTGCGGCGTCACCCCGGGCCGGATCGGCGGTGGCCAGTATCCGCTTGGCGACCTCCCGGGCCGACAGGTTCGGCTCCGCCGCGCGGATCAGGGCGGCGGTCGCACTCACCATCGGGGCGGCGAAGCTGGTCCCGTCGTAGGTGTTGTGCCCAACCAGCCGGGTGGCGGCCACCACCGCGCCGCCTGGTGCGGCGATGTCCACGTACGGCCCGATCTGGGACTGCCGGATTCGCGCACCGTACTGGTCGATGGCGCCCACCCCGATCACGCCGTCGTAGGCCGCCGGGTAGGGCAGCGGATCCGGGCGGGCACCGTCCTGATGCTGGTTACCGGCGGCGGCGACCAGCACGACGTCCTTCTCCAGCGCGTAGCGCACGGCCTGTTCCACGTCCGGGTCCGGCTGGTACAGCGTCACCGACAAGTTGATGACGTCGGCACCGTCGTCGACGGCGCGTCGGATGGCCTGCGCGAAGACGGCCCCGGTGACGGTGTCGCCGCCCGCGCCCGGGCCCTCGTTGGCGTTGCGTTCACTGACCCGGATCGGCACGATCGTCACATCCGGCGCCAGACCGTGGAAGCCGACCCCGTCCTGCTGGCGGGCGGCGATGATGCTGGCCACGGCGGTGCCGTGAGACACGCAGTCCACATCGCCACCCGGGGTGCCGCGCAGGGCGTCGAAGCCGGTGGCCACCCGGTCGGCCAACTGGGGATGGCTGCTGTCGGTGCCGGAGTCGACGACCGCGACTCGCACTCCCGATCCGGTGCTGAACGGCCACACCCGCTGCGGGGCGAGCCACCGCTGATGCCAGGGCGTCTCGGTGTTGACCTCTCCCGGATCGCTCGGATTATCGCAAATCGCCGGTGCGGCAGCCGCCGGGCTCGCCACGGGAATCGTCAGCGTCGTGGCCAACAGCATGCGCACCAGTGCGAACGTCGTCACAGGACGGTCCCGGAACATGTCTGCACGCCTCCCGTCAACCGGTCCCGCTGCATCCTAGCGGCGGGTGGCCTCCAGACCGGGCACCCCGATGTCGTGCCCATTCAGTATGGTCGAGTTGTCACGCCCGGGCGTGGGCGGCGGATGGGACCTGCGCGGGGAGGAACACGCCATGGACGTACAGGCGCTGCGCGCCCGTGCCGACGAGCTGATGGCGCAGTTCGAGCGGATGCGCTCCGGCGTCGGCGACCTGCAGCAACAGCTCAAGACGGTGAAGGCCACCGTCACCTCCGAAGACGGCCTGGTCACCGTCACGGTCGGCCCCCGTGGCCAGGTGACGAAGGTCGAGTTCGACCCGCGGATCTACCGCCGGCCCAACTCGAAGGAGCTTTCCGCGACCGTCACCGAGACGATCCGGCGGGCGACCGAGCAGGCCATGGCCGAGGTCGAGAAGCTGGTCCGACCGTTCGTACCGGACAGTCAGTTTCAGGCGTACATCGACCACGATCTCGACGGCATCTTCCGTCAACTGGACAGCGAACTGCCCGGGGAGGAACGGCGATGAGCGAGCTACGCGAGACCTTCGTCAAGCCCGACGCCGCGTTGGAGGGTGCCAATGAGCTCGGTGCGGCCGGTGCTCGCCTCGCCATGACCTGGCAGAATCTCGCCGCGACCATCGGGACGCTCAACGGTGGGCGACCCTGGGGTGACGACGAGCCGGGCAACGAGTTCAACAAGAACTACCTCGGCGGTGACGATCAGCCGGCGCAGCGGGTCCTCGACCTCACAGCGGATCTGGTGCCCCTGGTCGAGGTGCTCGGGCCCACCGTCAAGGGCGCGGTCGAGGGCACCGTCGACACCGACGACATGGTGAAGACGCTGTTCGGCGGCGACGACAAGTAGCAGCTCACCCGCTACGAGTCGGCATCGGACAGAGGGGCTTTCGGGGTGGCGATACCCAATCCCAGGAACTCGCTGGGCGAGTACGCGTGGGTCTGGGACGCCATCTGCTGGGTGAGCGCCGGGGAGGCGTGGCCCAGCGGCGACGAGGATCGCATGCGGGAGTTGGCCGACGCGTGGCAGGCGTTGGCCGACACGGTAAGCGAGACGCTCGGTCAGGCCGACCCGGCGGTCATGAAGATCCTGCAGAGCTGGGGCGGTGGTGCCGGCGAGGCGTTCGGCGGGTTGTGGAACCAGATCGGCGTGGACCCGAACACCGGTCTGCCGCTGATCCAGGAGATCTCCGCCGCGTACGCCGCAGGCTGCGACCAGGCCGCTCTGGAGATCGAGTACGCGAAGCTGACCGTGTTGATCGCGGTCATCATCACCGTCATCGCGGTCTTCGTCGCGCTCCTGATGGCCTGGCTGGGTGGGGTGTCCGCCGGTGCCATCCCGGGCATCCTCGCCGGTGGTCGGCAGGCGGTGACCATCGCCTTCCGCCGGTTGATCGCCCAGATGGGTCGGCAACTGCTGACCCGGGCGGGAATGCGGGCAGCGCTCCGGCTGTCCGGTACCCGGCTCGGTCAGATGGCCACCAGCCAAGGCTTCCGGCGGGGCCTCAATCGCCTCGGTCGTGAGTTGGTCGAGGAGATCGGCGAGGAGCTGATCATCGACGTCGGTGCCCAGGCGTACCAGATGCACACCGGCACGCGGCGACAGTGGGACGGCAACCGGACCCTCACCGCCGGCGTGGGTGGCGCCTATGGTGCGGTGCTCGGCACCGGCATGAACTGGGCCGGCCGGCGGGCGGCGCCCCGCATGCCGTTCTCGTTCAGCCCGTCGCAGCTCTCCTTTCGAGGCAGCGGCCTGGTGCGGTGGGGCAGCACCAGCCTCGGCTCCGGCGCCCAGAACGCCGTCATCTCGCGGGCGGCCAGCGTGCTCGCCAACGGCACGGTCAACGGACAGTGGGCCATGCCGGGAGCGGACGCCTTCCTGGGCGGCTTCACCAGTGGCGCCGGCCGCACCGGCGCGACCCTCGCCGGTGGCGCCACCGGCAACCTGATGGCGCGGGGCACGAACGCGATCCTCGGCAGGCTGGGGTCGACGTCGCCTGAACGTCGGCCCCGCCGGCGGGACCGACCCCGGCCTCGGCGTCGGAGGGGCGAACGGCCTCGGCGACCTCGGCGGCGGTGCCAACGGCGCCGGTTCCAGCTCGACCGGGGCGGCTCCACGTCGGGTGCCGGCGCGACCGGTGGCGGCACGGGCTCGGCCTCGGGTGGCGGCTCGGCTGCCTCCGGCGGTGACTCTGCGGCTGGCGTCGGTGGATCCGGTTCGGACGGTGCCGGCAGCTCCAGCGGAGCGGGCGGTAGCTCCGGCGCCGGGACGACCGACACGGGCGGCGGCACGGTCCAGAACGGCGCCGGTACGGTCCCCGAGAGCGGAGCGGGCTCGATCAGCCTCGCGCCTCCCTCAGCGGATGGTTCGGTGGCACCGACCACCGATGATTCCGCCGCACCGGTGAATGGCGGGGCACCGACCGGAGACACGGCCACGACCGCGGACCCGTCGGAGGTCGGCGGCAACACCGGAATCCAGGTGGCCGTCCCCGCCGATGTGACGGCCACGGCGCCGGACGGCACTCCGGCCGTCAATGACGGCGGTACCACCGCCAACGACCAGGGCGGCGCGCCGGACAGTCGGAGCGCGCCGGTAACCGAATCACCCGGCACGGACCGGGCCAGCACCGATACGAACACCGACACCGCCGTCAGCGACCGGACGACGAGCGAGGCGACGGTTCAGACCGACGGTGGTCTGGTCACTGCCCCACCGCCGGAGGTGACAACCGCCCCGGCCGGCGACGGCTCGACCGGGTCCGGCCGGACGATGACCGGCAGCCCGGTATCCGAAGGCCCCTCCGCCACCGGGGACGTGCAGCCCACCGTGCTACCGGGTACGGCGACGGCATCCCCGGTGACGGCTCCCGCCGCTCCGGCCGTAGGGACACCTCCTGCCACGGTCACGCCGACGGGCCCGACCGCCGCAACGACCCCGGCGTCCCCCACTGGTGCACCTGCCGCAGCTGGCCCGCAGGTGGCGAACGCCCCCAACAGCTCGACGCCGACCACGAGCGGTACCCAGACCACGGGCACCCAGCCCGCCGGCACCACCGCCACGCAACCGACCCCCGGCCGGGGTACGCCGGTCGGACCGACCGTCAACCCGACAGCGGCGAACACGGCCGGCTCGATCTCCCTCGCGCCCGCAACGGGCCCGACCACGACGAACCCCGCACAGCCCACCGCATCCACTCAACAGGTCGGGCCAACCCAACAGCCGGGTACGCCGGCCCAACAGGCCACCCCGGCTCAACCGGCACAGTCGAGACCGGATGCGCCGACACCCATCCCGGCCGACCGGCTCAGCCCGACGGTGCCGGCACAGACGGCGGGCATCGAGTCGGCGACGCCGTCCCTGGACGCGGCTCCGACCGCCGACACGGAAACGGACCCGAACGCCGAGCCCACCGATCCGGCCCAGCAGCGCACCGACGGGCCGGTCGTGATCCCCGTGCCCACCAGCAGCGGCACCGTCCAGAGCGGGCCGACGAACCCCGGCCCCGAGACGGCGACCGGTCCGGTCGACCCACAGACCCTCAGGCGGTCGGAGGGACCGACCGGACGCGGTACCCACAGCTGGCAGCTCGATCCGACATCGGTGGACGGCGACCCCAACGGCCCCGAAGCGGAGCAGGCCCTGATCGAGGCGTCCCGGACGCTGGCCGAGACCGTACGGAGGGAGGTGAAGGCCGGAACGATATCCAAGAGCAAGCAGCCCGGCATGGCCGGTGCACTGCTGATGCCCGACGGCAGCATCACCACGCACACCAGCATGACCGCCGACAAGAGCACCAACCCGGCTACCCAACCCGCCGTGCATCCGCTCGCACAGGCGGCGCTTGATCGTGCAGCAACGGCGCTGCGTACGGAGAAGGGCGGCGGACATGGCAAGTGCGCCGAGGTCGCCCTGATTTCCGACCAGCTCTACCTACTGGAACAGCAATGGCGGAACGCTGGGGAGCCGGGGAACTTCGAGCAATATGCGCTGAACGCTCTCCGAGGCGCCAAGATCGTGACGCATCAGATCGCCACCGCTCGGTCCGGTGGCGTCACATACGAGCTTGGGCACTACCGGCCGCCGTGCCGATCGTGTGCGCACTTCCTGCCGGAGTTCAATGTCGAACCGATCACCGACCCCGAGCGAGACGTCACCGTCTACCAACCGCCGGTACCCGGGGTGGTGGGCAACGGGCTGCCACTGAGCGACGGTCGGCCGTACGGGCAGCCGGAGGGTCTGCTGCCGCCGGACCAAGCCGATCAGGATGCGCTCGACGCGGCCGTTCCCCGGGATCCGGCAACCGGGCGGCCCGCCGTGCACCCGGATCCACGGCTCGGTTCGTGGGCCGACTTGCTCAACGATGGCGGGCCGACCGTTCCAGGACGCGCAACGAACTGCGCCGATGTTGGGCTATCCGTCCTGTCGGCCTGGTACGGACGTCCCGAGGTAGCGGCGCCGACAGTCCCGTCAGCCGAGGTGGAACGGGGCAGCACCACCCGGCAGGAGCAGGCACTGCGGTCCACCTTCGAACACCACGGTAGTGGCGCTCGCGGGTTGGATGCGGTCGCTGACGCTCTCCGCGCGGCTGGTCCCGGGGCTGCTGCCCTCATCATCGGCCAGTGGCCGGGCCCTGATGGCCGCGCCCATACCTGGAACGCCGTGAACCACAACGGCACGATCATCTGGGTTGACGGGCAGCGTGGTTTGGTCTCCGATATCGCCCCGCTCTACGCCGGTGAGGTGGACGGCGTCTGGTCGATCGTGCTGGATGCCGAGGGCGATCCGGTCGGTAGGGCCACGCCCGAAGCCAGCACACCGGCTCCGGTCCCGCCGGCCTCGACCGCGGACCTACCGACCGGAGGTCGGGATCAGAACGACTTTCCCACCGGGCGGCCTGGCGCAGCCGTCGACGCGAACAACCCCGACCGCACGCCGGACGACCCGAACGGTACCGACCGGACACTGGCCGACCCGACCACCCCAGACCCAACGCTGAGTGACCCAAGCACGCCGGATGCCATGCCGGCTGATCCGAGCACCCCGGATGCGAACACCGATCAGGATCCCGCTCCGGCCGTCTGGCCGGACATGCAGGGCTGGCCGATGCCGGACACCCGGCAGTTCGGGCCGGAGCAGTTGGCGCCGCTGGAGGATCCGCAGTACCAGGACGACGTCGAGGACAGCCTGCGTACTCCGGAGGGGTATGAGGTCTTCGCCGACCCTTCGACCCATCCGTACGGTCAGCTGATCAACGACGGTGGGCCGGATCAGCCCGGTCGGGCCAACAACTGTGTCGACACGATCCTCGCGGCCCTGGCCAGCTTCTACGGCGATCCGCAGGTCTCGCATCCGCGTTGGCCGGACCGGCTCGACGACGGCACCGTCGACACCACGCTTGGCGAACTGAACGGCTTCGGCCGGATCGAGAGCTGGATCGGTGGCGACTGGACCGGGGACAACGACACTCTCCCGGGTACCCCCGCCGAGCGGACGGCCGCGCTGGCTGACCAGTTCGAGCAGCTGTACCAGCGGGTTCGCGACGCCGGCCCGGGCGCGGCCGCGGTCATCGCCGTCGACTGGATCCTGTTCGACGAGAACACCGGCGACCCGCTGCTCGACGCCGAGGGCAACACCCAGCCGGCCGGTGAGCACGTCTTCCTGCTCGTCTATCCGCAAGGCGCGGACGGGCCGGTGTGGTGGGATCCGCAGTTCGGCAGCACCACCACCGATCCACTGCCGGGCGACTATGTTGGACTGACGCACAACCTGTGGTCGATGGAGGTGCAGCCCACCCATGCCGATGAGCAGGGAGGAAGCCCGGCAACTGGTGACCAGGTTGCTGGGGACGGACAACCCGGTGGCGGTGTTCCCGTTCGAGTTCGGCTGGGCGGCCCAGGAGACACTCTCCCCGCAGCAGCGGGCGCAGGGCCGACAGCTGGGCCAGGGGGTCTTCATCATCGACCAGACGGGGGTGGTGACCGTGCATCCCAGCCTGCCGCCGCCGTTGATCATGAAACGGTACGCGGCGGCCCGCCGGGAGGGCCGGATCACCGGCCGGCAGGTCTGGCCGGCGCCGGATCCGATGGACTGAACGACTCCGACGCCACACCTGACAGTCCCTACCTGGACGGGCTGCCGGACACCGACCGGGCCACCCTGCTCGACGCCCTGACCGAGGCGGCGACGGAGGCCGACCAGATCCTGGCCGACCTGCACAGCGTCAACGCCGAGGTGAACGCGCAGCTCGGGCTGACCGGCGCGGACGCGCTCAGCACGCTCGGCGAGCAGCACCGCGTCAAGGGTGCCGAGTCCCTGGCCCGCAAGTACCGCACCGAGCTGGAGCCCCTCGGGTACGACATCGGTTCGGCGCTGGACACCGTGAACGACGTGGTGCGGTTCTCGGTGCGGGGACCGGAGTCCGAGGCGTACGGGCCGGCGGTGGACGCGCTGCTGACCTCGCTGGAGTCCCGGGGCTACCAGGTCACCGACCTGAAGAACTTCTGGCACCCGGGAAACCGCTTCTTCGGCCTGAACTGCACGCTCACCGCACCGTCGGGGCGTACCTTCGAGCTCCAGTTCCCGACGGACACCAGCTACAACGTCGGTAAGCAGACCCACGACCAGTACGAGGTGATGCGTGACCCGGCGCAGTCGCCGGCCGCCCGCGTACACGCGTTCCTCGACATCCTGGCCGTCAACAAGGCCAACGGCATCGCGGCGAGCATGCCGGGGGGCATGGACAGCGCCCGGTTCGACACGCCGAAGGACACCAGCTTCGCCAAGTGGATGACGTCGCCCCGGCAGGCGAGTATCCGGGAGTCGTACCTCGACTGGCTCGGACAGCAGGGCCTGACGTTCGCCGACGTGCTTGCCGCGCGAGGATTGGTCCTGTCCGACCTGCCGGGTCTGGACCCTGACCTGATGGGGGGCGCGCATGGCAGCGCTGACGTTCGGTTACTTCCTCCTGCGGAGACCGGAGGATCCGGACGGCCCGCCGGTCAACCTGATCGCGGAGGCGGACAGCGCCGGGCCGACCCAGGCGGTGATCTGGGACCGACCGAAGCGAGCGTGGACGTTCCGCCCGGACGTGGCGGCGGCGATCCTGTGGGCGAGTCCGGAACGCCACGAGATCCAGCAGGTCGACCGGGCGACGGCCGAGCGCCAGGTGGCGCACTTCGCGACGGTGCCCTTGCCGACGGAGGACGAGCTGACGGAGATCTGCCGCTCGGCGGCCTGACCGCAGACGTCGCAGGTGCCCCGGCTCGCCCAGTCGAGCCGAGCCATGCCGGCCCTGGTTCGCCGGAGGCGGCCGGAGCCCCGCACGCGGCGCCGCTCGACACCGACCACGGGTTGGCGCAGACCCGGCGCCTCGGGCCGGGTGAGCTGGCACCGTTGGAGGATCCCGGCTACCAGTGGGAGGTCGAGCAGAGCCTGCGTACGCCGGACGGGTATCTCTTGTTCGCCGACCCGTCCACCCACCCGTACGGTCAGCTCGTCAACGACGGCGGCCCGGGCCAGCCGGGTCGCGCCAACAACTGCATGGACTCCGCGCTCTCGGCGCTGTCGAGCTTCTTCGGAGATCCCCGGGTGTCCTTCCCCCGCTGGCTGGACATCCGCCCGGACGGGTCGATCGAGACGGTGACCGGCGAGGCGAGTGGGCTCGACCGGGCCGAGGAGTGGCTCGGCGTCGAGTGGTCCGGCGGATCGGAGGGGCTGCCGACAACTCCGGCCGAGCACGCGGCGGCCGTCGTCGAGCAGTACGCGCAGCTTCATCAGCGTGTCGCGGCGGCCGGTCCAGGTTCGGCGGCCCTCGTCGTGGCCGAATGGGTCAGGACGGATCCCCTCAGCGGCGAGCTCGTCCTCGACCGGGGACACGTGCAGGTCCAGGATTCGCACGCCTTCGTCGTGGTGTATCCGGAGGGTGCCGACGGACCGGTCTGGTGGGATCCGCAACGAGGGACGACGTGGCCGCAGCCGCCGGCCGCGTACCTGGCACAGACGTATGCGCTGTGGTCGATGGAGACCATGGCGGAAAGGGTTACGGATGACGGAGGACGAGGCGCAGACGCTGATCAGGCGCCTGCTGGGCACGGCGAACGAGATCGAGCTGCACCCGTTCGAGTTCGGCTGGCTGGCGAAGGAGCAGCTGTCCCCACAAGAACGGGCGGAGGGCAGGCAACTGGGCCACGGGAGCTACATCATCGACCGGACGGGAGTGATCACAGTTCAGATGAGTCTGCCGGTACCGCTGCTGATCGCGGAGTACACGCAGGCCCGCCGCGAGGGCCGGATGACGGGTCGACAGGTCTGGCCGACGGAGGAAGCGACGGCCTGACGCCGCCGGTCGAGCCGGCCGGGGAGGTTGGTCCATCCGCCGTCGACCCGCCGCCGGGCGACTCCGGGCCCGCAGCCGACGCGGACGGCCCCGACCTGCGGCAGGCGGCAGCCGGTACGACCTTCGGCGGCGCGCTGCTCGACGCCGACGCCGGGCGTACCAGGACCGCCGTCGAGGCGGCCCTGACCACCGGGCCCCTCCCCGACGGGGCGAGTGCCGACCCCGCCACCGCCACAGTCACCCTGGCCACCCTCGACGGCCCCTATCCGGTACGCGTCGAGCCGACCCCGGTCGCGGCCGACGCGGCGGTCGCACCGGTGGCCGCCATCCGCTACACCTCCGACGGGGCCGTCGTGCAGGTCTCCACGAGCGCCCACCCGGACCACGTCCGGCGGGCGGTGGCGGCGGCACTAGCCGAAGTGGACGCGATCGCCCAGCAACGGGCCGAGGGGCTGCGGTTCGACGCGACCACCGCACTCGCCGAGGGCGCCCGGCCGGAGGGTGACGGCACCCGCGTGCTGACCGCACGCGACCTCGGCCACCTCGCCGAGCTGCGGGTGGTGCTCGCCGACAGCGCCACCGCCAGCGATCCGGGAACCGCCGGTCAACTCCGCGCCGAGGCACTGAGTCTGCTCATCGCCTCCGGTCTCCTCGAACAGGATCCGGCGCACGTCGTGCACGGGCTCGGTGGCAACACGCCGGTGGTCGGGCCGGAAGCGGCCCGTGCCCGCCTCGACCTGATCCACCATCTCCTCGGTCCGCTCGCCACCGAGGTGGAGACCCTGATCGGGCTCGCGCACGGTGATGGGCAACAACTCGTGACCGACATCCGGGCAGCCCAGTCGGCGATCCGCGCCGAGGCGCGTGCCTGGGCGCAGCAGGCCACCGCCCTGCGCGATCAGGCCGATCTGGCGTTGACCGCCAGGGTGGACGCCACCCTGGGCGTTGCGCCCGACCACGTCTTCGACCGGCTCGTCATCGGTGGTGGTTGGGCCGCTACCGCCGACTTCGTCACCCTGGGTGCCGCGGCGGACGCCGGCCACGGCCTGCCGCCGGTGCTCTGCATATCCCAGGGACACGACCCGTGGGCGGAGCGCCAGGCGCTGCTGATGGGGCAGGTCCCGTCCGAGCTGGAAATTCCCGGCCTGCCGTTCCAGCCGGCCGACCTGGCCGAGGAGGGCACCCAGTTCACTCCCTCCGACGTCTTCGCCGACGCGGTGGGCGCGGCGCGCGCGCTCTCCGGCATGCCGACCTACCAGGGCACCGCCACCTCGATCACCCCTCGACCGGCCGACGCCACGGGCTGGCCCGACGGTGCCAACTTCCGGGTGACCGTCAACGGCCGGGACATCTACACCACCTCGGTCGACATCGCCAGCGGGCCGGGACCGTCCCGGGTACCCAGCGTCCCGACAAACGCCACCGGCACGTACGTCGACCCGAACACCGGGTACCGCGTCGACCGCTCCGGCGGCACGCCGCTGTTCCAGGACCCGGACGGCAACCCGATCGCACCGGAGAGCGTGCCGCCGGGGGTACGAGCGGTCCTCGGTGGCCCGGGCACCAGCCGGGGTGATCTGCCGCTGCTCGCCGATCTGACCGGGCGACCCACCGATCCGCTGGTGGTCGACCCGATCTCCGGGTACGCGGTGGACGTCACGACCGGCCAGGTCGTCGACTCCGGCGGCTCGCCGGTGGACACCGGTGCCCTGCCCACCGAGGTCGGGGCCCGGCTGGGCTTCGCTCCGGACGGGTCGTTCAGCGATCCTCGGCCGGCCGCGCCACCTGTCGACTTCGGTGGGCAGAACCTCGCCGACGCGTACCGCCCCGGTGACCGGGTGCTCGTCTTCGGCGCTGGTGCCTCCGGCGCGTGGGACATCGAGCAGGCAGTGGCGTCGCCCGCCGCGAGCGTCGACTGGTCGGCCCGCGCCATGGACCCGCCGCCCGACCAGCTCACCGGTGACCCGGACCAGGACGCCGAGGCGCGCCTGCGGTACAGCTTCGGCGGCGGCTACAACCGGCGGAACACGCTGCCCGACGTCGGTGCCTACGCCGACACGGTGCAGAGCCAGGTCGACCGATCGCTGCGGGAGATCGTCAGCCTCCGGCACACCGTCGACGGCGGCTTCCTGGTGGAGTTCACCGACGGCAGCCGCCAGGCGTACGACCGGGTGGTGCTCTCGATCGGCCAGGCGGCCGAGTTCCCGGGAGGCGTCGCCGGCCTGCTCCCCGACCTCGACCTCGCCCCTATCGAGGGGCCGGCGACCGATCCGATAGGCGTCGCCGACGTGCTGGGACTTCACGACGGCAGTGGTCAGCTACGGGTTCTGGGCGCGGCAAGTGTGGCTGGCCCCGTGCTCGGCAGGGTCGACGAGACGGTGGGGGAGGCGGTCCGCCGCCAGGCCGGGGCGCTGCCGGCTGACTCTCGGGGAATCGCGCCCAGCATCCGGTTCCATGCTCAACGGATCGCCGAGGCCAACCGGCCGGCGCCGCCGGCCGCACCAGGCGACGGTCCGACCACACCTGGTTCCCCGTCCGGGCCGGACGCCTCAGACCTCCTCCCACCCGACACCGAGCCAGCGCCATCCCCATTGGACGTCGAGCCAGGGCAGGGCTCCGTACCGGGCGATCAGTTCCTGCCCGAGCGGGGGCATCTCGACCGAGATGGGCTTGCCGTCGATGTCCTGTCCGTATCCCTGGGCGGTGACCTCGACGGGGTTGCGTCGCAGGTCGACGTAGCGCAGGGCGGGCAGGTTACCGGTGGCGGCGAGGGCCTCGGCCCCGGCCGGCCCGATGCCGCAGCGGGCCAGGCCCAACCAGCGGAGTCGGCGCAGGTGAGGGGAGTCGACGAGCGCGGCGAGCCCGTCGTCACCGATCGGGTTCCCACGCAGGTCGAGGGCGATCAGGCGGTCGAGACCGGCGACCTGGGCGACGTCGGTCATGTGGCCGGCGGCTTCGGTCAGGACCAGGTGTCGGACGGGGTGGTGGGCCCAGACCTGCTCGCTGTGGTCGATGAAGGTACGGGCGGTCATGGTGACCGATTCGATCAGGCCGTTGCGGATCCGCCAGTCGGCGAGCAGGTGCGCGACGCCGGCGGCGAGCCGCTGGCGGAGTCGCCGGTGCAGGAGCATCACCTCCCGCGTGTTGCGGATTCCGTCGAGGTCGAGGCGGATCAGCTCGGCGTGCTCGGGGTCGGTGGTCTCGATGGCGTCGGCGTAGCGTCGCCGCAGGTCGAGGTCGTCGGGGTCGGCGAGGATGGCGGCGTAGAGGTCGGCGGGCGTGGCCATGACGGCAGCGTATCGACGGACGGCTCGGGCACCGCCCCTGGTGGCCCGTCGTTGCCGGAGAGTCGACGGTTCGGGCCGGGAGAACTGGCACCGCTGGAGGATCCACGGTTCCAGGACGATCTCGCGGCGAGCCTCGCCACCGGGCAGGGGTACGCGGTCTTCGCGGATCCGTCGACCCATCCGTACGGGCTGCTGGTGAACGACGGCGGACCGGAGCAACCCGGTCGGGGCAACAACTGTCTCGACTCGTCGCTGGCGGCACTGGCCAGCTTCCACGGTGATCCGCAGGTGTCCGTACCTCGCTGGGCGGACCGCTTCGACGACGGCTCGATCGACCGCGTCACCGGCGAGCGGGGCGGACTGGAGCGCGCCGAAGCGTGGATCGGCGGGGAATGGATCGGTGGTTCGGGCAACCTGCCGACGGACCTGTCCGCCCGTACCGACGCGGTGGCCGCCCAGTACGCGAACCTCTACCGGCAGGTGGCGGACGCCGGCCCCGGAGCGTCGGCGTTGGTGGTGGCCGACTGGCTGTTGCTCGATGCTGCCGGAAACGTGCTGCTCGACCAGGCCGGCCGACCTGAGGTCGACAGCTCCCACGCCTTCGTGATCGTCTTTCCGGCGGGTGCCGACGCGCCGGTGTGGTGGGATCCGCAGACCGGGACGACATCGGCGGAGATGCCCGCCGCCGATGTGCGGGAAACCCACGCACTCTGGGCGATGATGGTGCCTGACGGAGAGGGGCGAGTTGACCGAGGACGAGGCGCTGACGCTGATCAGCCGACTGCTGCGGACCGGGAATCCGATCGTGCTACGGGAGTTCGAGTTCGGCTGGCTGGCCCGGGAGAGACTCTCGGAGCAGGAGCGGGCCTCGGGGATGCACGTGGGCCAGGGCAGCTACATCATCGACCGCTCGGGAGTGGTCACCGCGCACACCAGCCTGCCGCCACGTCGGGTGATGCAGGAGTACGCGCAGGCGCGACGCGAGGGCAGGATCAAGGGCCGCCAGATGTGGCCCGAGGCGGACCCGACAGCCTGACCCGGACCGACGGCTCGATGCCGTCGGACGATCCGACCGGACCCACCGGCCCAGGTGGCCCGCCGGGACCGGGCACCGATCCCGCGACCGACACTGACGGGCCCGACCTTCGCCGGGCCGCCGCCGGTACGACCTTCGGTGGTGCACTGCTCGACGCCGATCCCGTGCGGACCGGGGAAGCCGTCCAGACCGCCGTGGACGGCGGAGCGCTACCCGACACCGCCCACGTCGACCCGACCACCGGCACCGTCACCCTGGACACGTTGGACGGTCCGTACCGGGTGAGCATCGAGCTGACCGATCCTGCGGCCGACGTGCCACTCGTCCCCGTCGCCACCGTCCAGTACCACCTCGACGGTGCGGTGGTGCGGGTGTCGACCGGGGCGCATCCGGACCACGTCCGTCGCGCCGTGGCCGCAGCCCTGGCCGAGGTGGACACCGTCGCTCAGGAACGGGCCGCCGGGCTGCGCGTCGATGCCACCACGGCGCTCGCCGAGGGCGCCCGGACGGAGGGCACCGGTGCCCGGACTGAGGCGAACCGTGGCACCCCACCCGTGCCGTGGTCCGCCAGTGGCGGCTCCGCGTCGCCGGACTCGTCAGACCTGGTCCCAGTGGACAACGCCGTACAGCCGCCATCCCCACTGCTCGTCGAGCCAGGGCAGGGCTCCGTACCGGGCGATCAGTTCCTGCCCGAGCGGGGGCATCTCGACCCACACGGGCGACCCGTCGATGTGTTGTCCGCAGCCCTGGGCGGTGACGTCAACGAGATTGTCGGAGAGGTCGGCGTAGCGCAGGGCGGGCAGGTTGCCGGTGGCGGCGGCCAGGGCCTCGGCTCCCGCCGCGCCGATGCCGCAACCCGCCAGCCCGAGCCACCGCAACCGGCCCAGATGGGGGGAGTCGACGAGCGCGGTGAGCCCGTCGTCACCGATCGGGTTCCCGGTCAGGTCGAGGGCGATCAGGCGGTCGAGACCGGCGACCTGGGCGACGTCGGTCATGAGGCCGGCGGCTTCGGTCAGGACCAGGTGGCGGACGGGGTGGTGGGCCCAGACCTGCTCGCTGTGGTCGATGAAGGTACGGGCGGTCATGGTGACCGACTCGATCAGGCCGTTGCGGATCCGCCAGTCGACGAGCAGGTGCGCGACGGGATCGGCGAGCCGGTGGCGGATCCGTCGGTGCAGGAACATCATCTCCCGGGTGCCGTCGGTCCCGGCGAGGTCGGAACGGATCAGCTCGGCCCGCTCGGGGTCGGTGATTTCGATGGCGTCGGCGTAGCGTCGCCGCAGGTCGAGGTCGTCGGGGTCGGCGAGGATGGCGACGTCGAGGTCGGCGGGCGTGGCCATGACGGCAGCGTATCGACGGGCGACTCGATCACCGCCGGTGCCGTTCCGGGCTCCACCTTCCACGGTCTGGGCCGACCGGTCGCCGACCCGGCGGTGGTGCTGGATCTGGCCCGGTCCGCGCTGCCGCAGGTGGCGCAGTACGCCCAGGTGGACGCGGTGATCCCGGTCGGGCCGGACCTGTTCGAGATCCGCTCTGCCGGGCGGCATCCACTGACCGTACGGCTCAGCAGCGGCCCGTTGGCCGACGGTCTGGTGGCCCGGTCGACCCGGGACCCGGACGGCGTCCTCACCGTCACGGTCTCCGACCGGGCCGCCGAACCGGTGGTGGCGCGGGCGTTGGCGCACGAGGTCGCCGAGCTGGCGGCGCTGCACGAGTCCGGTCGGGCGCTGGTCGGCCCGCTGGACCCGGGCAACGTCCAGGGCCCCATCGACCCGGCGGGGCTCACCGCCCACGACCGGGGCCGGATGGCGGAGATCCGCCTGCTCGCCGCCACGTACGCCGCCGCCGACCCGACCACCCGACCGGCCGTACGCGCCGAGATCGACGCCCTCGCCGGTCACCTCGGCCTGCGGGTCGGCGACCCGGACGTCCGGTCGCGGTGGGCGCTCCTACCCCGGGACGTGCTGGCGCACCTGATGCAGCTGAGCGTGCCGTCGATCACGCCCGAGGCGGTCGCCACGGTGCTGGCCGGTGCCGCGACCCTCACCGAGGTCGAGCAAGTCAGGATGTTCGACTACCGGGCCAGACTGGCTCCAGACTTCCAGGTGCCCCAACAGGCGGACCTGGACGCCCGGCTGCGGGAACTGGCGACCGAGGCCGAACACACGCAGGCCGGCATGCCACGGATGTCCGCCTTCGCCGGACAGATCGTCGGTGTCCCGCAGGCGCAACTCAACCGGATCCGGGCGGTGGATCCGCAACTCGCCGACCGGCTCGCCACCGAGGGCATCTACGTCGACCTGACCGGCCGTTACGACCTGCGGCCGTACATGGTGCCGAGCGTGCCCGCCGTCGACCTCGGCGCCGCACGCCCGACGTTCGACCTGGCCACCGAGGCCGGGCAGCGCGCCCAACTGCACGAGGACCGGCAACGTGCCCGGGCGGCACTGCGTGGTCTCCGCGGTGACCAGGCCGCAGCCCTGCTCACCGGACACGACTTCCACTACCAGGGCACCGCCAGGTGGATGGGGCTGGTGCCGGACGTCCTGACCGAGGCGCTGCGCAGCATCACCCCGGCGCCGACGACCACCGCCGCCACCGTGGAGAACTCCGCGACACAGGAGACGGCCGGAGAGATCCAGGTCTCGGCCGACCGGGTGACCCTGCCACCGGAATCGGCCAACCAGTCCGGTCCGGTCTACGGGTCGGCACTGGACGCCCGCACCGGGCAACCGCCGCCGCTGTTCGACGGACCGCCGACGCGGGAGGACGTACAGCAGGGAGCGCTCGGCGACTGCGGCATGATCGCCGTGATCGGCTCGGTCGCCGGTCGACTTCCGGACAGCATCGCGCGGATGTTCCACCCGAACCCGGACGGCTCGGTCGACGTGGTGCTGCACGAGACAAGTGGTCCCGGTCGTGCGATCACGCCCACCGGTCGACAGCTGCGGGTCACCGTCTTCCCGGACGTGCCGTTGCACCCGAACTCGAACGGCCACAGCGCGTACGCCGACCAGTCCGTGGTCGGATCGGCCTGGGCGTCGCTGCTGGAGAAGGCGATCGCGGCGATCGACCGTACCTGGACCCAGCAGCGCCACGACCAGTGGCAGCAACAGTGGACCGCCCGGCCGGGAGTGGACGCGGCCCAGGCGGCACCGCTCGGTTACGCCCGGCTGGACAACGGCAGCAGCCGCCTGGTGCAGGCCGAGTTGCTCAGCCAGCTCACCGGCCTGCCGACCGGGGTCAGTGAGCTGGACCCGACACCGGGCCGGGAAGCCGACGTCGAGGCACGGCTGAGGGGCCTGTTGACCGCCGGCAGCCCGCTGATCACCGGTAGTCGGACGGCCGACGCCTACGCTGCCCAACCGGGCGGCAAGCCACCGTACGGACTGGTCGCGGGGCACGCGTACGAGATCGTGTCGGTCACGAACGGCGAGGTGCAGCTGCGCAACCCGTGGAACGCGCAGCATCCGGCACCGATGCCGCTGCGCGCCTTCCTCGACCTGATGAGCCCCTGGTACGCCCACGTCGAGTTGGCCCGTAGCAGCGTGGGGGCGCTGCCCGACTCGGCGTTCCACGGTCAGGGCCGGCCTGCCGCCGACGCCCCCGCCGTACTGGACCGGGCCACGCTGGTGCTGCCCAGCCTGGCCGAGCAGGTCGGCGCGGACCAGATCGTGGCGGTCGGTCCCGACGCCTTCGAGGTGCGCGCGCCCGGCCTGGCGCCGCTGCGCGTCCGGGTCACCGCGGCCCCGCTGGCCGACGGCGTGGTGGCGCAGACCATCCGCAACCTGGACGGCACCTTCACCCTCACCGTCTCCGACCGTGCCGGTGACATGGCGATCGACCGCGCGGTGGCGCACGAGGCCGCCGAACTACTGGCCCGGCACGAGGCTGGTACCGCACAGGTCGGGCTCTTCGACCAGGGCGCAGCGGAGGGGCCGATCGATCCCGCCGGCATCTCGGTCCGGGACCGGGGCCGGGTGGCCGAACTGCGCCTCATGGCCGCCTGGTACGCGCAGGCCGACCCCGCCGCCCGGCTCGCCCTGCGAGCCGAGATCGACACCCTGGTCGACCGCCTGGGCCTGCGCTGGGGTACGCCCGACGCAGCCGCCCGCCTCGCGTTGCTACCTGCCGATGTGTGGACCCACGTGATGCAGCTGAGCCTGCCGGTGATCACACCGGAGGCGGTGACCAGCGCCCTGGCCTTCAATCCCAACCAGACGATGGTCGAGCGTTTCCGCGCCATCGACTACCGGGGTCGGCTGGCCCCCGACTTCCAACCGCCGCCCGCCGCCGACCTGGCCGCGAAGCTGCGGGAACTGGCCGTACACGGGGAGCAGAGCCAGTCCTCGCTACCCCGGATGCCGGCCCTCGCCGGGCAGCTCATCGGCCTACCGCCGAACCTGCTGGACCAGGTCCGCCGGCTTGACCCGCAACTGGCCGACCGGCTCGCCACCGAGGGCATCTACGTCGACCTGACCGGCCGCGTCGACCTGCGCCCGTACACCCTCGAAGGCGCTCCGGAGTTCAACCTGGAGAGGTCGGTACCCGCGTACGACCTGAACACCCCAGCCGGCCGAAACGCGCTGCTGGACGAGGACCGAGCGCGGGCGTACGCCGCCTTCCACGTGGAGTACGGGTCGAATCCCGCCGCGGTGGCGGTGCTCACCACGCACAGCTTCCACTACCAGTCAGACGCGCGGCGGATGGGGCTGGTGCCGACGGCGCTGACCGAGGCGCTGCAGGCGATGATGCCCCCCGACCCCGCGGTCGCGACCGAAGTCACGCCGACGGTGACCACCGACGAGGTCACCGTGGTTGCGGATCGGGTGACTCTGCCCGAAGCGAAACGTAAGTACCCGATCGAGTACGGCCGCGCACTAATTCCGGAAACAGGTCAACCAGCACCGCTTTTCGACGGTCCACCCCGCCGGACGCAGGTGCAGCAGGGCATCCTGGGCGATTGTGGAGTGCTGGCCACGGTGGCGGCCCTCGCCGGGCATCAACCGGAGAGCATTCCCCAGTTGTTCCAGCCGCAACCGGACGGCACGGTGGACGTTCTGCTGCACGAGACTGTGCTGCACGAAAATGGATCGGCGGCGACCGGTCGGCGCATCCGGATCAACGTGCGACTCGACCTCCCGGTGCATGCCGGCAGTTCCTGGGCAGCGTACGCAAACCAGACACTGGTCGGAACTAGTTGGGCATCGGTGCTAGAGAAGGCGCTCGCTGCGGTCGACCGAACCTGGACACAGGATCGGCACGAGCAGTGGCAGCGTGAGTGGCGCGGGTGGGAGAGCAGGGACGATCCGCACCGTGCCGCTCCGATGGGCTACGCGCGGCTGAACGTCGGCAGCACTACCCTGATGCAGGCCGAGCTGCTCACCCAGCTCACCGGTCTGCCGGCCCGGCAGACGCTCCTCAATACCACGCCGGGTCAAGAGGTGGCGGTCGAACGTCAACTGGCGGCCCTGCTCGCGGCCGGCAGTCCGATCACCATCGCGACGTGGCCGATGCGTATGTATCCAGGGCTGACTACCTTGCCCCACGCACTTGAAGAGAAGCACGTATACGAAATAATTGCGGTTCAGAACGGTCAAGTGCAGCTACGCAACCCCTGGAACAGTGAGCATCCGTCGCCAATGCCGGTGCGGGCGATGCTGGACCTGATGGTGCCGTGGTGTGCGCACCTGGATCAGTCAGCGGTTGTCGCTCCGCCGTCGCCTCGGAGGGGTGGTGGCTCCGCAGCGAACGGCCAGCCTTCCGTGCCGGAACCCCGTACGTCCGTCGAGCAACTCCTTGATCGTCCGCCGGCCGTTCCGAACCCGGGCTCTCCACTGGTCGATCGGCCCGGCCTGCTGGCTAAGCCTGCCTCGCCGCCGCGCACCATTGGTCGCACCCATCTCGATGACGAGCAGTACGCGATCAACTACTTCGCGCTTCTCGCTCCGAACGGTAGCGTGGCTGGCCTGATGGTGTCCGAGGTAGGCGGCCAAGGGCGCTCGCTGCACTGGACGGCCGGTGGCGTGGCGGCGGGGCAGGCGACGCCAGCACCGGTGGGTCGCGCGGAGGCCGAACGTGTTGCCCGCGACGTGCTCAACTTCGTGCTTCCCGCCGAGCCGGCGCTGTACGACATGCTGGACACTTGATCGTGCCTGAGAAAGCCGGGAGAGGACCGTTGCGTTCGTTTACTCATGTTGCCGTCGTCCTAAACAATCGGATAACGGAAGTCGGACTGGCGCGGTTCGGAGTGCGTTGGGTAGACGTGGGGCCGCCGGTGCGTGCCGAAATCATTGTCATGCCCTTCCGTAGCGACGAGAGCTCTGCTCATGAGGTGACGCTTGGCGAAACCTTTCCGGTGGCCGACGAGATCTGGCGCTTTGCCGATCTCGACATGTCCAGCGCGGACGAATGGGAGGTCACGGTCCGGCGGGTGGACGAGAACGAGGTGATGGAGCCGCCGACCGGGCGGTTGTGGAAGCAGGCTCGGCTGCGGCCGTACGGCCAGTTGGACGAGACCCAGCTCCAGTCGCTGGAGGCCGCGCTCGGGGCCCAGCTACCGCGGGGTTACCGGATCTGGCTGGGGCGTAACAACGGTGCGCAACCCGAGGTGCCGCACCACATCCCCGGAATGCCGATCGCTCTGCTTCCCACAGGTCCGCTGTTCGGCGTCCACCCTGAATATCCTCCGTTCGACCTGGTACAGGCCCAGAGTCGACACCGCGACCTCTGGCTGTCGCGAGCCTGGCTGGTCATCGCGAAGGCGGCCAGTGGGCTGCTTGTCGTCTCGGCGGAACTGGGAAACGAGAGTGTTTACTTCGTGCACGATTTCGACCTGGTCGGCCCGTCCGGCCCGGCAGCCACGGCCGCCCGGGAACGGAAACTGAGGGCCGTGGCCTGGTCGATGCCTGAGTTCATCGGGCGGTTGACCCCGATGGAGTTGGACCACCTTCCACCCGCAGAGATCCACCCGCCGGGAACGTTCACGGACCCTCGTAACTACGAAAATGGGCAACTATGAGCAGGGCATGACCGCCGCACCGCGTCGCCAGATCGATCGCCTGCTGTCCGACCAGGCAATCGGCTAGGCACAGAGGACGAACGCGTCGCACTTGACGTGCCGGGAGATGTCGGACGCCTGGGAGTCTGAGGGAGCCGGGAGAAAGCTGGTGCGCTCGTTTACTCGTCTGGCCGCCGTCCGGAACAACATGACGGCGAGCGTAGGGCCGGCCCGGCTCGGAGTGCGCTGGGTCGATGTCGGGCCACCGGTGCGCGCCGAAGTGATCGTGATGCCTGAGTGGAACGGAGACTCCGCGCACCACGAGGTGGCACTCGGTGAGACCTTTCCGGTGGGCGAGGAGACCTGGCGCTTCGCGGATCTGGACATGGTCAGTGCGGACGAGTGGAAGGTCACCGTTCGTCGGGTGGACGAGAACGAGGTGCTGGAGCCGCCCACTGGACGGTTGTGGAAACCGGCCCGGCTGCGACCGTATGGGGAACTGGACGAGGCACAGCTCCAGTCGCTGGAAGCTGCGCTCGGAGTGCGGCTACCGCCGAGCTACCGTGACTGGCTGCGCCGGAACAATGGGGCACAGCCGGAGGTGGACCATCACATCCCTGGCGTGCCATTCAGCCTGTTGCCGGAGCGACCCTTGTTCGGGGTCCATCCCGAGTACCCGATTTTTGATCTTGTGCATGCCCAGCCCGTACATCGGGATCCCTGGCTGCCGCCGAACTGGCTGGTGATCGCCAACCCCTCCGGTGGGCTCCTGGTCATCTCGACGCAGTCGAGTGACGGGAGCATCTACTTCATGCACGAGATGGATCTGGTGGGGCCTCCCGGCCTGCCGGCCTCGGCCGCCCGGGAACGAAAGCTGCAAGGGGTGGCTCGATCGATGGGCTATCTCGTCGGCCGGTTGACCCCGGTGGAACTGGGTGATCTGCCGCCGGCACAGATGCTGCCGCAGGAAGCCTTGACCGATCCGAGCAACCATGAGGACGGGGCGAGGTAGTCGAAGCGCAAGTGCGCGTCAGGCGAGCCGCTCGAGCATGCCCGCGTACGCGTCGCGGATGGCGGCGAGTCGATCTCGCCGGAACCGGCCGGGCTCGCGCTGGTGCAGCTGCCGACCCCGGTCGCTGGTGAAGGCGTTCGCCGGGACAACGGCCGCGTCCGGTGGAATGAACTTGCCGACCTCGTCAAGGGCGGCCACGGCCCGGGTCAGCGCGGCTCGGGCCCGCTGACCGGCCTCGCCACCTCCGGGGTCGGCCGGCACCTGTCCGGCGTACGCGTCCGACACCAGCAGCCACTCCCCTGGATCGAGCAGCTGTGACGGTTCGTCTCCGCCGTAGCGGAATCCGCCGCCGGCGGCAGTGGCCGTCGGCGGTAGCCGGAAGAGGAACTCCCGTTCCTGACCGCAACCGGCGCAGGCACCGGTGTACCGGCTGGCAAGGTCACCGTCGTCGAGCGCCACCACCGCACTGTCCCGGGGGAAACGCGTCTCCCCACACGTGCACGGGTGCAGATCCATGTAGAGATGCGCCTCCGCGTTGGTGCGGCTCAGCAGCGGGTCCATGCGATCCACCGTACCGATCGGACGCTTCCGCCGACGTCCCGGTGCGGGCGCTGGCATACTCGCCGACCATGGTGTTGTCGCGTGGCTGGGCTGTCTTCCTTGCCGGGGTCGGGATCTGGACCTGGGTGATCTGGCCGAGGTTCGCGGTAGCCATCTGGAACGACCCGAGGTCGTGGTCGACGGGTGATGTCGGCACCTGGCCGGCGACCGCCTTCCTGTGGATACACGCACTGCTCATCGCGGCGTCGTTGGCCATCGGCACGGCCGTGGGTCTGCTGGGCGTCCGCGGGTGGCGGGCGCTCCGACGTGGTACGCCTTGAGCCAGCGTCCGTGTGTCGGTCCGACCGTGTGCCGGCGGGTCAGGGCCGGGCAGAGCCCCATCAGGTTTGGGCCTTCAGGAGTGTGACGGGGGCCGCTCCCAGCCGATTTGACGATCAATCCGCCGGCCGCGTAACTTTCTCTCTGCCAGCGCGGAAGGGGCAAACAGGGCGAAAGTCCTGAGAGTCGCGTTCCGGCAGGCACCGGGTTCGCGGAGGATGTCTCCTTTGTGGACACGGCCGGGTGGGGCTCGACCGGGGCCGCCGAGGGGCGGATTTGGTGGGGCGGAACCGACCGGGTAAGGTTCACGATCGGCAGGGAACCGGGCGAGACTGCGGGCAACCGCAGCGGCCGGCCTGCCAAATCCGATGACCGAGTCAAGCGGGCAACCGCTGCGCTCGATCGCGGGCGCCGAACCACCTGAAGCGTGACGGACCGGGACAAGCCGGTTTGACTCGCCGCAGAGGGTGAGGTAACGTAGTAAAAGTGCCCGGTGCGGTTGTGGTCGGGTGTGGTGCCCCGGATGGTGGCCTGTGGTGGGTTGTCTGATGGTGTGTGGTTGTTCTTTGAGAACTCAACAGGGTGCTTGATAAGCCAGTGCCAAATGGTTTTATGTTCCGGGCTGGCCAGTTTTTCTGGTTGGTTCGGGTTCCTTTGGCAACAATTTTGTTTGTTGCTGGGATGGATTGTTCAACAGGTTTTTGTTGGAGAGTTTGATCCTGGCTCAGGACGAACGCTGGCGGCGTGCTTAACACATGCAAGTCGAGCGGAAAGGCCCTTCGGGGTACTCGAGCGGCGAACGGGTGAGTAACACGTGAGCAACCTGCCCTAGGCTTTGGGATAACCCCGGGAAACCGGGGCTAATACCGAATATTCACTTGCGGACGCATGTTTGTGGGTGGAAAGTTTTTCGGCTTGGGATGGGCTCGCGGCCTATCAGCTTGTTGGTGGGGTGATGGCCTACCAAGGCGACGACGGGTAGCCGGCCTGAGAGGGCGACCGGCCACACTGGGACTGAGACACGGCCCAGACTCCTACGGGAGGCAGCAGTGGGGAATATTGCACAATGGGCGGAAGCCTGATGCAGCGACGCCGCGTGAGGGATGACGGCCTTCGGGTTGTAAACCTCTTTCAGCAGGGACGAAGCGCGAGTGACGGTACCTGCAGAAGAAGCGCCGGCCAACTACGTGCCAGCAGCCGCGGTAAGACGTAGGGCGCGAGCGTTGTCCGGATTTATTGGGCGTAAAGAGCTCGTAGGCGGCTTGTCGCGTCGACTGTGAAAACCCGTGGCTCAACTGCGGGCCTGCAGTCGATACGGGCAGGCTAGAGTTCGGTAGGGGAGACTGGAATTCCTGGTGTAGCGGTGAAATGCGCAGATATCAGGAGGAACACCGGTGGCGAAGGCGGGTCTCTGGGCCGATACTGACGCTGAGGAGCGAAAGCGTGGGGAGCGAACAGGATTAGATACCCTGGTAGTCCACGCTGTAAACGTTGGGCGCTAGGTGTGGGGGGCCTCTCCGGTTCTCTGTGCCGCAGCTAACGCATTAAGCGCCCCGCCTGGGGAGTACGGCCGCAAGGCTAAAACTCAAAGGAATTGACGGGGGCCCGCACAAGCGGCGGAGCATGCGGATTAATTCGATGCAACGCGAAGAACCTTACCTGGGTTTGACATCGCCGGAAATCTCACAGAGATGTGGGGTCCTTCGGGGCCGGTGACAGGTGGTGCATGGCTGTCGTCAGCTCGTGTCGTGAGATGTTGGGTTAAGTCCCGCAACGAGCGCAACCCTCGTCCCATGTTGCCAGCAATTCGGTTGGGGACTCATGGGAGACTGCCGGGGTCAACTCGGAGGAAGGTGGGGATGACGTCAAGTCATCATGCCCCTTATGTCCAGGGCTTCACGCATGCTACAATGGCCGGTACAATGGGCTGCGATACCGTGAGGTGGAGCGAATCCCAAAAAGCCGGTCTCAGTTCGGATCGGGGTCTGCAACTCGACCCCGTGAAGTCGGAGTCGCTAGTAATCGCAGATCAGCAACGCTGCGGTGAATACGTTCCCGGGCCTTGTACACACCGCCCGTCACGTCACGAAAGTCGGCAACACCCGAAGCCGGTGGCCCAACCCTTGTGGAGGGAGCCGTCGAAGGTGGGGCTGGCGATTGGGACGAAGTCGTAACAAGGTAGCCGTACCGGAAGGTGCGGCTGGATCACCTCCTTTCTAAGGAGCACCATCCCGCGAAGGCGGGTATGGAGCCCGCACTGTCCGAGTGTGATGGTGGGGTGCTCGTTGGCGGAGACACTGGCGAGTCTTGTCCTGGCAACGGCCGGAGTTTTTCTTAGTACAGCCACTGTGGTGGTGGGAACGGGGTTCCGGTGCGGCTGGGAGGGATGTAGGGCACCCTGTTGGGTCCTGAAGGAACAACCGATGGTGGTTGGTCTTTCAGAGCCTTGTGGCGAGCGGGAGCTTGTCGAGGCGCCAGGCATGGCCTGGTTTCTCATACCGCCGGCGGTGGCCGGGCTGGTGGGAGACGGTGGGTTGTGGGTTGGTTGTTTGTTGAGAATTGCACAGTGGACGCGAGCATCTTTGTGGTCAAGTTGTCAAGGGCGAACGGTGGATGCCTTGGCACCAGGAGCCGATGAAGGACGTGGGAGGCCGCGATAGGCCTGGGGGAGCTGTCAACCGAGCTGTGATCCCAGGGTGTCCGAATGGGGTAACCCGGCATCAGTCATGTGATGTCACCTGCACCTGAACTCATAGGGTGTGTGGAGGGAACGCGGGGAAGTGAAACATCTCAGTACCCGTAGGAAGAGAAAACAATAGTGATTCCGTGAGTAGTGGCGAGCGAAAGCGGATTGAGGCTAAACCGGTTGCGTGTGATACCTGTCAGGGGTTGCGTGGTCGGGGTTGTGGGACCTCATGTGGTGGGCTGACAACCACCAAAGGAGTTATAAAGCCAGTTGTTAGCTGAATGGTCTGGAAAGGCTGACCGTAGACGGTGATAGTCCGGTAGGTTAAAGCAGCTGGTCTTCTGTGGGTGTTCCCGAGTAGCGGCGGACTCCTGAAATCTGCCGTGAATCTGCCAGGACCACCTGGTAAGCCTAAATACTTCCTGGTGACCGATAGCGGACGAGTACCGTGAGGGAATGGTGAAAAGTACCCCGGGAGGGGAGTGAAATAGTACCTGAAACCGTTCGCCTACAATCCGTCGGAGCCTTGCGGGGTGACGGCGTGCCTTTTGAAGAATGAGCCTGCGAGTTAGTGGCATGTGGCGAGGTTAACCCGTGTGGGGGAGCCGTAGCGAAAGCGAGTCTGAAGAGGGCGTTTGAGTCGCATGTTCTAGACCCGAAGCGGAGTGATCTAGCCATGGGCAGGCTGAAGCGCGGGTAAGACCGTGTGGAGGGCCGAACCCACCAACGTTGAAAAGTTGGGGGATGACCTGTGGTTAGGGGTGAAAGGCCAATCAAACTCCGTGATAGCTGGTTCTCCCCGAAATGCATTTAGGTGCAGCGTCGTGTGTTTCTTGCCGGAGGTAGAGCACTGGATGGTCTAGGGGGCCTACAAGCTTACCGAAATCAGCCAAACTCCGAATGCCGGTAAGTGAGAGCGCGGCAGTGAGACTGCGGGGGATAAGCTTCGTAGTCGAGAGGGAAACAGCCCAGATCACCAGCTAAGGCCCCTAAGCGTGTGCTAAGTGGAAAAGGATGTGGGGTCGCATAGACAACCAGGAGGTTGGCTTAGAAGCAGCCACCCTTTAAAGAGTGCGTAATAGCTCACTGGTCAAGTGGTTCCGCGCCGACAATGTAGCGGGGCTCAAGCACACCGCCGAAGCTGTGGCACTCACACTATGACTTCGCATCACTCTTCGGGGTGGTGTGCAGGTGTGTGGGTGGGTAGGGGAGCGTCGTGCCGGGGGTGAAGCAGCAGGGTGACCTAGTTGTGGACGCGGCACGAGTGAGAATGCAGGCATGAGTAGCGAAAGAAGGGTGAGAAACCCTTCCGCCGGATGACCAAGGGTTCCAGGGCCAGGTTAATCCGCCCTGGGTGAGTCGGGACCTAAGGCGAGGCCGAGAGGCGTAGTCGATGGACAACGGGTTGATATTCCCGTACCCGCGAAGGAGCGTCCCTGACGAACCTCGTTGTGCTAACCACCCAAACCATCCAAGACCTTCGGGTTGAGGGTGGGGAGCGTGGGAACCTGGCGGGTAGTAGTCAAGCGATGGGGTGACGCAGGAAGGTAGCTGAGCCCGGCCGGTGGTTGTGCCGGGGTAAGCGTGTAGGCCGACGTGTAGGCAAATCCGCACGTCATGAGGCTGAGACGTGATGCCGAGCCGATTCAGGTGAAGTCAGTGATCCTATGCTGCCGAGAAAAGCCTCTAGCGAGTTCCGAGCGGCCCGTACCCCAAACCGACACAGGTGGTCAGGTAGAGAATACCGAGGCGATCGGGCGAACTGTGGTTAAGGAACTCGGCAAATTGCCCCCGTAACTTAGGGAGAAGGGGGGCCGGAGACGTGAAGCCCCGCGCGGGTGGAGCGTTGTATGGCCGCAGAGAGCAGGGGGAAGCGACTGTTTACTAAAAACACAGGTCCATGCGAAGAAGTAATTCGATGTATATGGACTGACGCCTGCCCGGTGCTGGAACGTTAAGGGGACCTGTTAGCTCTTCGGGGCGAAGCGGAGAACTTAAGCGCCAGTAAACGGCGGTGGTAACTATAACCATCCTAAGGTAGCGAAATTCCTTGTCGGGTAAGTTCCGACCTGCACGAATGGCGTAACGACTTCCCCACTGTCTCAACCACAGGCCCGGCGAAATTGCAGTACGAGTAAAGATGCTCGTTACGCGCGGCAGGACGGAAAGACCCCGGGACCTTTACTATAGCTTGACATTGGTATTTGAGTCGGCTTGTGTAGGATAGGTGGGAGCCGGTGAAGCTCATACGCCAGTATGGGTGGAGGCAATCTTGAAATACCACTCTGGTTGATTCGGGTATCTAACTTCGGACCGTTATCCGGTTCAGGGACAGTGTCTGGTGGGTAGTTTAACTGGGGCGGTTGCCTCCTAAAGGGTAACGGAGGCGCCCAAAGGTTCCCTCAGCCTGGTTGGCAATCAGGTGTTGAGTGCAAGTGCACAAGGGAGCTTGACTGTGAGACTGACGGGTCGAGCAGGGACGAAAGTCGGGACTAGTGATCCGGCACTTGCGTGTGGAAGCGGTGTCGCTCAACGGATAAAAGGTACCCCGGGGATAACAGGCTGATCTTCCCCAAGAGTCCATATCGACGGGATGGTTTGGCACCTCGATGTCGGCTCGTCGCATCCTGGGGCTGTAGCAGGTCCCAAGGGTTGGGCTGTTCGCCCATTAAAGCGGTACGCGAGCTGGGTTTAGAACGTCGTGAGACAGTTCGGTCCCTATCCGCCGTGCGCGTAGGATACTTGAGAAGGGCTGTCCCTAGTACGAGAGGACCGGGACGGACGAACCTCTGGTGTGCCAGTTGTCCCGCCAGGGGCACGGCTGGTTAGCTACGTTCGGAAGGGATAACCGCTGAAAGCATCTAAGCGGGAAGCCTGCTTCAAGATGAGGTATCCCACCACCTTCGGGTGGGTAAGGCCCCCAGCTAGACGACTGGGTTGATAGGCCGGAAATGTAAGCCCGGTAACGGGTTCAGTTGACCGGTACTAATAGGCCGAGGACTTGACTACAACGATCGCTCGCGTCCACTGTGTAACTCACAACAAACAAACAACACACCCGACACCAATCATGGATGGTGTCAGCGAACGGTGTTGTTTGACATGTTGATAAGGTTACGGCGGTCATGGCGGAGGGGAAACGCCCGGTCTCATTCCGAACCCGGAAGCTAAGCCCTCCAGCGCCGATGGTACTGCACCCGGGAGGGTGTGGGAGAGTAGGACACCGCCGGACATTCTTCCCGTTCAGGGCCACCCACAGGGTGGCCCTGAACGCATTTCAGCAAGTATTGCGGGGTGCGCCCTTGGCCCAGCACGAGAAGCGCGCGACCTGTCCTAGGCTTGCTTCGTGGACGGCGTGCTGATGTTCGTGGTGGTCGTCGCCTGTCTGGCCGCGATCCTGGGCGCGCTCGGCTGGCTGGGAGTTCGTGTTCGTCGCCGCGGTATCGGCGGCGAGATGATGGGCCCGTTCGAGGAGATCTGGCATCCGGCTGCCTATCGATCTCGCATGGAGATCAGGGTGCAGGAAGAACGCATGGTTCCGACGCCGTCTCCCGACGACTTGGGTAAGCTGCGCCGTCGCGAAGCCGGTCAGGCATAGTCGCGCAGCTCGTCGGAGCGCCGCGACAGGGAACGGCCCCGCCGGCGCGGAGCCGACGGGGCCGTGACGGTGCTGGAGCCCGGTGGACGTCAGGCGGGTCTCTTGGCGCAGATGAAGCGGGGTTCCGCACTGTAGGTCCAGCTGAACTTCTCCCGCTTGACGACCTTGCCGTCCTTCTTGATGACCCGGAACGCGTCCTGGGTGAAGCCTTGGCTGCCGTTGGCGGGAATGCAGGTTGGCCCGGGCTCCAGGTAGACGGTCTTCGGCGAGGTGATGTTCCGCCGAGGGCCGTACTCGGTCTTCACGCTGTCCCAGATCTTCGTGCTCCACATCGACACCGTCACCGAACTGCCGGTGTAGGAGGTGTCGATCAGAACGCCGTACTCGGTGTTGTTGCGGAACTTGAAGTCGAGGTTGGGCCAGAAGATGGTCGACTCGATGACCGCCGGGTACCGGCTGAAGTAGTACGAGTGTGGCTTGTGCTCGACGTCCTCCAGGCCGGCGTAGTAGGAGGCGTTGAAGAGGGTCGTCGTGAACTGCGAGGTGCCGCCGCCGACGCCCGGCACCAGCTTGCCGTCGAGGATCACCGGCGCGTCACGGTAGCCCTGGGCGTAGCCGCGTTCGCCGGTGTGACCGTTCAGCGAGAACGTCTCGCCGGGCAGCACCACCGTGCCCTGCACGTCGTTGGCGATCGTCACGATGTTCTGGCTACGGGGCGAGGAAAGCCCCCCGGTGAAGTTGGTGGTGAAGGACGACACCTTCTCCTTGATCCCCAGGCTGCGGAGCTTCGCCGCGGTGAGCTTCGGCTCGACCGGCTTCAGCTCGGCGGAGACCGTACGATCCTCGCCGCGTGGCAGGACGGCGAGCAGGTCGGCGCCGAGGCTGCTGGTGTCGACCTGCTTACCGGGCCGTCCGTCCTTCACCTTCGGTTTGCCGCCGGAGATGCTCATCGTGGCGTTCTTCGGGGCCACCTCGACGGTGTCGAGCTTGCTGCCGAGCGCGGCCTTCAGCTTCTTGACGTCCACGCTGGGCGTGAGCTTGCCGGTCTTGTCGGCCTTGAAACGGAGGCCCTTCGCGATGGCCTCCGGCGCAATGGTGACCGAACCACGCTCCGTGGTCAGCTTGACCGGTGCCGCCACCGCCGGTTCGGCCAGCTCGGCAACCAGCCGGTCGACGTCCTCTCTGGTGCTGGCCGGGTGGTTCTCGACAAGCGGCACGGTCACCGGCTGCCCGCTCAACCAGCCCTGCTTGACGGCCTCGGCGGAATGCTCCGGGTCGATGGTGAGGCTGGGCTTCGGGTAGCGCACCTTCGGCTTCGTGCCGGAGAAGGTGATCGCCGGCATGGTCATCTTCCGGCCCTGGTCGCCCACGAGCTTCTTCAGCGCGGACTCCAGCTTCGGCACGTCGACCGAGACGACCGGCTCGATCTCCCGCGAACCGACCAGGCGGTCCACGGCGTGGGCATTCGTCGCGGCGGCGGCGGCCACGGTGGCCTCCACGTCGACGGTGAGCCCCACCTCGGCCGGATTGATCTCGGCCGTCCGCTCGCCGACGCGTACCTGGATGGGGGCCTGGAGTTCGGCCGCGCGGCGGTCCAGTTGCGCCTGTAGCTCCCGCGCGGCGTCCGTCCGGCTGCGCCCGCCGAGTTCGGTGCCGAGGACGCTGGTGCCGCGCGGCACGTCACCCGCGTAGGCCCAGACCGCCACCGCGCCCACCGAGCCGAGCACGGCGGTGGCCACGCCGGAGGCGAGCAGCAGCCGGAACCGGCGGGAGCGGGAACGGTTGCCGTCCGGCGGAACGGGCGCCGGTCGGACCGGCTCCTCGATCGGCCAGCTGACCGCAGCCACCTGCACCGTGGGCCGATCGTCGGCCGGCGGGGGGCGTTCTTCGCCGTACAGCGTCACAACTACCTCTTAGCGACATACCGCATGTGGAGCCAGGGGATCCTACTCCGGAAGAGAACCACGGTAGCCAACCGAACCACCGTCGGGGAGCCCGAGCCGGCACGGAACTCCAGTCGTGCCCGTTCGGCGTGGCGAGCATGCCAGATTATCACTCATAGTGACGGTCGGATGTCCCGCGTGTCAGCGCCGACCGCGCCCGAACACCAGCCAGGCCATCACCACGGCAGCCAACGTGGCGACGGTCAGCGAGCAGCTCAGCACTCCCGTTACGGTGCGTGGCGCAACCAGGGCGGCTGCTGCGGTCAACCCGGCCGTCGCCAGCCAGAGGGGCGCGGCGGGCCATCGAGCGGCGGTCGCCACCCGATCGTTGACCAGCATGAACACCACCGCGTAGAGCGCCCCGACGGCCGCGAACATCGGCGCCGTTCCGGCCAGGTGCAGGTAGTCGGCGCCGCCGACAAGCCGGAAGGCCAGTTCGCCGGCGACCGCCGAACTGACCACCAGGACCGCCCCGCACGTCAGGATCAGCGCCAGGGCCACCAGTCGAGCCCGCCGATCACCCTTAGCCAACCGGGGCAGCACCAGCAGCGTGACGACCTGAGGCGCCCAGAGGGCACCCTTGCTGAGGACCGCGCCGACGGCGTACGCGCCGGAGTCGGCCGCCGGTAGGAGTTGGCGGGCCAGGATCAGGTCCGCGTACGAGATGGTGAGCATCGCCAGCGTCGCTCCGCAGGCCGTCATCACCTGCCGCGCCCCCAGCCGCCGCCCAGCGGGGCTCTGGGCGGGTGACGTTTCGGTCGGCACGACATCGGGGCGATCGGACGTAGCCGGGTCGGCCGGTCGCGGGTACTCGGGTGAACTGGCGAGACGGGCCAGGAGCGGCAGCGCGAACAGGCCGGTCAGGGTGGTCAGGAGCAGGCACACCTCCGGCCCCCGGCCGAGCAGCAGCCCGACGACCAGTCCCCCGTAGCGACCGAGGGCCACCGCGACCATCGCCGCGGCGAGCCGCAGGAAACGTTCCTGTCCCTGGAGTTCGCCGAGCCACCGGCCGCTGAGCACGGTGGCGAACGTGGTCGTGGCGAGCAGCAGCGTGAGTGCCAGCGGCAGCCGCAGGGCGATGGTCAGCACCGGTGCGGCGGCAACTGTCACCCCGGCCGTGAGGGCTGCGGTTCGTAACCCGAGACGGCGGGTGTCACCAGCGCCCCTGCGGGCCCGGTGCGCGGCCACCGCGATCTGCAGACCGAAACCGGGTACCGCCGCGATCGCGGCCAGCGCGAGTACCGTCGCCAGCGCGCCCAGGTCGGCGGCGGTGAGCCGGCGCGCACCGAGCATCGGAACGACGTACGCCAGGGCGTTGGTCACCACGGTCGCGACGGTGACCGCGGCACCGGCCGCGCCGAGTCGCACCCGTGCGACGTCCCTGCTCGTGGTCTGGGGCATGCCGGCTCGGCCTACTCGGGCTTCGGTGCCGGGTTGCCGATCGCGATCTCGTTGGTGCAGAACGAGATGTCCGTCCCGCGCACGGTCAACTCGACCGAGTCCCCGCCGCCGATGATGCGGAAGAATCGCTGGTTGAGGCCCTTCTTGATCGGGAACTCGGCGGTGCCGGTGCCGAGCCGTAGCGTCCCCGTGCCGGTCGTCGAGCTGAGATAGCCGATCCGGACCACCCAGTGCCAGTCCTGACGGGGCTCGTTGAGCGGCATTCGTACGCTCTGCCCGCCGGAGACGAGGTAGCCGCAGCCTTCCTGCGGTCCCGGCTGGATGGTGCTGCCGACGACCGTGGCCACCTGGATGCGGCCGAGGGAGTCCAGCACCGACAGGTTGTCGGCCTCGTCCACGAACGTGGGACGGGTGCCGAAGGCGCGGAAGAACCGGGACTGCAGGTTGTACGGCCAGGACAGGTTGGGCACCACCTCGTCGGGCACCGGGCCGTCGAAGAACACCGTGTCCGGCGGCGCGCTGGCCATCTCGATCCGCACCGTGTCGACGTACGACCTGCCGGACTTGGCTGCCCACTCGTCGCTGTACCGGGACGTGGTCCAGACGGTGCCCAGGCAGATGGCGACGAGCACCAGGGCGAGCACGACGTGCACCGCCTCCCGGTAGCGCTCCGGCAGCGGACCGAACAGCCCGGGCGGAGGCGGAGAGTCGGCGGCCAGCGGTCGCCGTTCCGGCTCGGCCGGTTGCTCGACGGACTGGCGCGGGGGCGGCGTTGGAGCCGTGGCGTCGTCCGGATCCGGCCCACCGGCCGGGTGCTGGCTGGCGACCGGCCCCGGGCTGTCGACTGCGCCGGCCTCGTCGTCCGGCACGCGTTCGGCGGCCAGCACCAACGGCACCGGCTCGGCTGCTGCTGCGGGCTGCGGCTCGGGATCGACGGGAGCTTCCGCGTGGATGACGCCGAGCCTCGCCACCACCTGTTTCGGCGGCCCGGTCCGGACCGACTCGGCCAGCACCGGTGTGGTCGAGCTGGCCGTTGACGCGGTCGAGCCGGGGGCCGGTGCCGTCGAGGCGGCGCTCGGTGCGGCGACGGTGCGGTCCGGAGCCGTCCCGTCCGCTGGTTCCGGGTTGGTCTCCGACCCTGCCGGCGGTGTGTCGAGGACGGCAGGCGCGGCCTCGCCGGTGCCCCATGACGGGCGGGCCAGCCCGACCACGGCGACGCCGAGACAGATGGCGGCCACCACGACGACGTCGCTGACATACCGGGGCACGCCACCGGCGACCCCACTGAACGTGGAGCCGAGTCGGGTCGCGGCCAGCATGCCCGCCACCAGGACCAGGTACGCCCCGAGCAGCAGCCAGGCGCGGCCGGCGCGACGACGACGGCGTACGGTGGCCACGATCAGGGCCACGACGAGCGTCCAGGCCACCCACCTGCCGAGTTCCGGCGGTGCCGCGACCGGTGCGCCGTCCCCCGCCCCCAGCCATCGCCACGGCCCACCGACCAGGCCCGGCATCACCGTGGACCCGAGCATCTGGGTGAGGAAGGTGAACACCTCGCCGACCGACGTCGGCCGCCGCAGCGAGGACTCCGAGTTGCTCAGGTAGGCGGCGAGGAAGCCGAGCGACAGCGCGGTCAGCAGCAACCAGGACGGCCACCAGCGGCGGATGGTGGTCCAGATGGTGCGGAAGAAGCCCCCGTCGGCGTAGAGGGCGGCGGTGAGCAGGAAGACCAGCGCGACGACCAGGATCGCCTTCTCGAAGAAGACGAGGCCGAGCAGCACGGACAGGGCCAGCGTCACCAGATGCCGTTTGCGCCCGGTCTGCACATAGCTGACCTGTGCGCTCACCGCGAGCACCATGGCGATCTGCATCGGTAGCATGTTGACCCCGACGGCCCACCACGACGTGGCCTCCAGCGTCAGCGGGCTGAACATCAGCGCGCCGAGCGGCAGGAGCAGCAGCCAGGACGGTCGCAGCAGCCGGCGCAGCAACCGGAGGAAGGCGATGCCGAGGATCGCCTGGCCGAGCGCCATCAGCAGCACGTACGGCCAGTACACCATCCCGAGGTGTTCGGTGATCAGCCAGGTGATCAGCCGGCCGGCGGGCATGAGGTGGTTGTTGTAGAGGGTGAGCAGGTGCCCGACGGTCAGGTCGGACTCCGCCGCCTGTGTGATCATCACGTAGTCGTCGGCGGCCAGAAAGCCGCGCGAGGCCATCTGGGCACGCCACAGCACGCTGAGCGCGATGATCGCGAGCGCCGCCGTCCGGATCCGGTCGGTGCCCAGCCAACCGCCGGTGCCCTCCGCCGCCGGGGCACCGTCCGTGGGCATCGACGAACCCGCACCAACCCGGTCCGGGCGCGGTGCGTCCGGCCCAGCGGTCCGGTCGACCGTGAGGGGAGGCGGAGAGGGGTTCGCGGCCATGGCGGGAACACTGCCACACCGACCGTCGCGCCTTGCATCAGGTCAACGGATGGTTCGATGGTCATCGGGCCGACGAAGGCCGCGTACAGTGGCCGCCACCAGCGCGGCCGATCGCCGCGCGCCGGCAGTGGTGAGGTCGACGGATGCGGGAACGGCTGGTGCCGCACGCGGTGGCCGCCACCGTGACCACGGTGGTGCTCGCGCCGCTGGCCCTGCCCGGGTACGTGCTGCGCTACGACATGGTCTTCGTGCCCCGGCCGGCCCTGAGCTGGGAGGTGATCGCCCCGGCCACGGCCCTGCCCAGGGCCGTCCCACAGGACGCCGTGGTGGCCCTGGCCTCGCAGCTGCTCCCCGGGTGGCTGCTGCAACGACTGGTGCTGGTGGCGATTCTCTACCTGGCCGCGCTGGGTGCCGCACGGCTGGTGCCGACGCAGCGGGTCGGGGTGCGGGTGGTGGCCGCCCTCGGGTACGCGTGGACGCCGTACCTGGCCGAGCGGCTGCTGATCGGGCAGTGGGGGCTGTTGGTCGCGTACGCCGCGTTGCCCTGGTTGGTGCGGGCCGCGATCGGGGTGCGTGACGCCGAGCGGGGTGCCCTGCGTCGGCTGTTGCTGGCGGTGGCGGCGTCCGCGATCACCCCGACCGGCGGGCTGCTCGCCCTGGTCGTGGTCGCCGTGCTGCTGGTTGGGCGGTACCCGGGGGCGACCCGGACGGCGCTGACCGGGGTGGGTACGACGCTGCTGCTGAACGCGCCGTGGCTGGTGGCCGGGTTCGTCAGTACGGGCTCCGGCCGATCCGACCCGGCTGGAGTGGCGGTCTTCGCCGCTCGCGCGGAGAACTGGGCGGGGCCGCTGGTGGCGCTGGCCGGCACCGGTGGAATCTGGAACGGACAGGCCACCCCGGCGTCCCGCAGCGGATGGCTGATACCACTGGCGACGCTGCTGGTGCTGGCGGTCGCCGGGTACGGCGTGCCGGTGCTGTGGCGCCGCTGGCCGCGGCCGGTCGTCGGTCGGCTCGGGTGGTTGGCGGTCGCCTCGTGGCTGGGTGCCGCGCTCGGGGTGCTGCCCGGCGGGGCCGGTCTGCTGGGCTGGTTGGTCACCGCCGTGCCGGGTGCCGGGTTGCTCCGCGACGGGCAGAAGCTGCTGGTGCCGTACGTGCTGCTGTTGGCGGTCACCGGGGCGCTCGGCGCGGAGCGACTGGCCGGACGACTCGCGACCCGGTTCGACCTGGCCACCGGGCGGGTGCTGCTGGCCGGCGCGGCGTTGCTGCCGGTGGCGGTGCTGCCCGACCTCGCCGTCGGTGGCGCGGGACGGCTGCGGCCGGTGGCGTGGCCGGCGGACTGGGAGACGGTGGCGCGGCTCGTCGACGAGCGGCCGGGCGAGGTGGTGTCGCTGCCGTTCCAGGAGTACCAGAGCTACGCGTGGAACGGTGGCCGGGTGGTGATCGATCCGGCGCCTCGTTACCTCGGCGTGTCGGTCCTGATCGACGACACGCTGCGCGTGGACGGTACCGCGGTCGCCGGTGAGGACCCGCGCGCCGCCCGGTTGCGTGAGCTGCTCGCGGCCGGTGAGCCGGTGGCGGCGGCCGGCCCGCGCTGGGTGCTGGTGCAGCGCGCCGCCGGCCCGACCCGGACCCGGCGACGTTGGCCGGGCTGCGGCCCGTGTACGCCGGGGCCGAGCTGGCGTTGTACGAGAATCCGGCGTGGCGTCCGGCGGCGCGGCCGAGCCACCCCGGCCCGGTGGGCCTGGCGCACCTGTTGGCCGGAACGGTGGTGCTGGTCCTCGTTTCTTCGGGCACTGCGCGATGGTGCTACCGCGTGGTAGCGTCCCGGCACGCGAGTCCCGCGGAAGGAGAAGGTGGATGAGGAACCTGCCCGCGTTCGTCGCCGTCGGGGTACTCGGGGTCGTGCTCGGCATGCTCGGCAGCGTCGGTCTGGCGAACGTGCTCAGCCCGTCCGCCAAGGAGGCTGCCAACACCAAGGTGAGTGAGCAGACCGAGGCCCCGCTGTACGGCACGCGCTGACCTCGAACGGCGCAAAGGCGCCCGCAGCACGCGGGCGCCTTTCGTCGTGTCCAGGGTCGACGGCCTGAGCGCGGCCGATCGAGCTGGCCGGATCAGCGGGGCTGATCGGCCGGCTCGATCGGCCGGTCAGCCGGTGCGCTGAGTTGCCGCCGTGACCAGCTGAGCGAACCGGGCACCGGTCGCTGTCCAGGTGTAGCGGGCGGCATGGGACTGGGCCGCCTCGCCCATCGCCTTGCGCCGGACATCGTCGGCGAGCAGTTCCCGAACGGCCGCGGTGAACTCCTGCTCGTCGTCGACCAGCAGGCCGGTCTCGGTGTCGACCATCGCCTCGGCGACCCCGCCCGCGTACCTGAAGGCCACGGTCGGGGTGCTGCGGGCGGCGGCCTCCACGATGGTCAGACCCCAGCCCTCCTTGAGTGACGGGGTGAGCGCGAGCCAGGCCGAGCAGAGCAGGGCGTGCTTCTCCTCCTCGCTGACGAAGCCGGTGAACCGTACCCGGTCGCTGATCCCGAGGGCGGCGCATCGCTCGCGCAGCGGCTCCTCCCACCACCCCTGCCCGGCCACGACCAGCTCCAGCTCGGGCAGCTCCGCGGCCAGTTCGGCGACCGTACGCAGGGCGATCTCGACCCGCTTGTGCGGAACCAGGCGGCCGAGCACCAGCAGCGACGGGTTGCGGGTGCGGGGCAGGGACGGATCGGTCGCCGGAGGGGTTCCGTTGGGTACCACGTCGATCCGTTCGGCGTCGACGCCGAGGGTCGCCAGCTCGGCGCGGGTCGCCTCGGAGACGGTGACGTAGCGGCACCGCCGGTAGAGCCGGACCGCGAGCCAGGATTCGATCCACCACCCGAGTCGGCACATCCACGGTCCGAACACCACCGGCCACTGCTCCCGGTGCACGTGGTGGACCAGCGCGATGACCGGCCGCCCGGCGTAGAGCGGGGCGAAGAACGGCACGCCGTTGCAGACGTCGACGATCAGGTCCGGTCGGCCGAGACCTCGCCGGCTCAGCGGGCCCAGGCCGAACCGGCCGGCGAGGCAGACCAGCGCCGCCCGGAGGTACACGGTCATCCGCGAACCGCGACGCAGCACGCGTACGCCGGATTCGGTGGTCCCGGCGGGCCCGGCGTTGTCGTGGGCGGCACAGAGCAGAGTCACCCGGTAACCGAAGGTGACCAGTTCGGCGGCGATCCGCTCGATGTAGACCTCCGAGCCGCCGCCCTCTGGGTTGGTGGTGTCTCGCCAGTTGAGGAACAGGACGTGGCGGGAGGGGGTGTCGGTGTTGTCCACGCTGCTCCTACTGGTGAGTAAGTGAGCACGATCGCGCCACCCTAGGGCGGTCCGGCCCGGCTGCGCAATGGGCAGATCTGGCGGCGACGATCCGGTAACGGGTCGTGGCCGAGGGGTTTGCCGACGGGCCGAAACCTTGGCAGGGTGTGCAGCGCAACCGCGTGCGATGCCCGGTGTCTGGTGGCCGATGTCGTCGCGGCAGGTGTTGTGACCTGCGGCGGGACATCGTCCGCAGGCGTGACGAGGAGGTGAGGCGGCGGTGGTTGCCGACCGTCCCGCGCCGGCGCGCGTCCTGTCCCGCCGTTCGCCGGTGGTGCTGCTCAGTGCCGCCCTTGCGCTGCTGCTTGCCGGCTGGGCGGCGGTGTCGTACATCCGGGCCGATCGGGGCACCCCGACCTGCGTCGAACAGGTCCGGCTCCGGGTGGTGGCCGCTCCGGTGATCGCCCCGGCCCTCGACCGGGTGGCCCGAGCCAACGCCGGAAGCCAACCGTGCGTCTCCGTCGAGGTGCGGGCCCGACCGTCGGTGGCGGTCGCCCGGGAACTCGCCGACGACGCCGACGTGGCCGACGCGTGGCTGCCGGAGTCGACGTTCTGGCTGCGCCGGGCCCGTGCCGCTGGTGCTTTCGAGGTGCCCGGACAGGGCACGTCGGTGGCGAGCACTCCGGTGGTGCTGGCCGTCACCGACCGGGTCGCACGGCGATCCGGTTGGCCGGACAAGCCGCTGAACTGGGCGTCGCTCCTGGGTGCCCGGGCGAAAGCGGTCCAGGTCGGGCTGCCCGATCCGGCGGCCGACCCGGCCGGGGTCGGCGCCCTGCTCGGCGCCCGTGCACTGGCCGACGACAACCGGGACTCGGCCGCGACAGTGGCGGCCACGTTGCGTCGGCTCGCCGAGCGGACCTTCAGCCCGGGCGAGGAAGCCAGCTCGTTGACCCCGAACCAGGACCTGCCCGGCCGGGTGAGCGTCGTCGCCGCCAGCGAACAGGCGGTGCTGGAACACAACGCCCTGGCGGCCAGCGGCAAGCTGGTGGGGGCGTACCCGGAGGTCGACGTGCCCTGGCTGGACCTGCCGTACGTGGTGCTGCCCGCCGCGCAGGGACGCGCCCGCGACGCCGCCGGCGCGTTCCTCGACACGTTGCTGACCGGCGAGGCCCGGGAGGTGTTCGCCGGTTACGGTTTCCGGACCGCGGCCGGTTTCCCGCCGGCCATGCCGGGGGACGACCGGCTGCGGGCCGAGGAACGCCGGCCGGTGCCGCTGCCCGCCGAGCAGACGGTCAGCGACGTGTTGACCGGTTGGAGCGGCGTGCAGCGCAGCGCCCGGATTCTCACCCTGCTGGACATCTCCGGTTCGATGGCCGCGCCGGTACCCGCCGGTGGCACCCGACTCGACGCCACGGTGCGGGCCGCTCGGGAGGGGGCGGCGCTGCTGCTGGACAACAGCGAACTCGGCATCTGGGCCTTCTCCACCAAGGTCGACGGCGACCGGGACCACCGCGAGATCCTGCCGGTACGCCCACTGGGTAGCCAGCGCAAACGGTTGACCGAGGCGTTGGCCGAGATCCGGGTCAAGCCGCAGGGCGGCACCGGGCTGTACGACAGCACGCTGGCCGCGTACCGCGACGCGCGCCGCAACTGGACGCCGGGCCGGATCAACCTGGTGCTGGTGATGACCGACGGGCGCAACGAGGACGACGACAGCATCGGCCGCGCCGACTTCCTGGCCGAACTCAAGCGGTTGCAGGAACCACGCCGCCCCTTGCCGATCATCTTCATCGGTCTGGGCACGGACATCGACCCGGAGGAGCTGAAGGCCATCACGAAGGTCACCGGCGGACGGGTTTTCGTCACCGAGCAGCCGGGCGGGATGCGGCGCATCTTCTTCTCCGCACTGGCCGACCTGAGCTGCCTGCCACCGGAGTGCCGCCGATGAGGGGAATTCCGGCGCGGCTGCGCCGCTCGCCCGGCACGGTGCTGTCGCTGCTGCTGCTCACCGCGATCGCCTTCGGCCAGCGGCCCGGTCAGGTCACCTTCGACACGAAACTCGACCTGGCCGCGAACCCGATCCACTTCATGGCCCGGGCGCTGCACCTGTGGAACCCGGAAGCCACCTCGGGTGAGTTGCAGAACCAGGCGTACGGCTACCTGTTCCCGATGGGACCGTTCTTCGCCGCCGGGCAGTGGCTGGCGGTACCGCCCTGGATCACGCAGCGGCTGTGGACGACACTGCTGCTGGTCGCCGCCTTCTACGGGCTGCTGCGGCTGGCCCGGGCGCTGCACATCGGCACCGAACCGACGCGGTACGCGGCGGCGCTCGGCTACGCGCTGGCCCCGCGGATCCTCACCGAGGTCGGCGCGCTCTCCTCGGAGGCACTGGCCGCCTCGATGCTGCCCTGGGTGCTGCTGCCGCTGGTGACCGTACGCCGGATCGGTTCTCCGCGCCGGGCGGCGGCGCTCTCCGCCCTGGCCGTGCTCGGCATGGGCGGGATCAACGCGGCGGTGGTGCTGATGGCGCTGCTGCTGCCCGGCGTCTGGTTGCTCACCCGACGGTGGGACGCGCAGCACGTAGGACTGGTCGCCTGGTGGTGCGCCTGCGTCGTCGGGGTCTGCCTGTGGTGGATCGTGCCGCTGCTGCTGCTCGGCCAGTACAGCCTCCCCTTCCTCGACTACATCGAGTCGTCCACCACGACCACCGCGGTGGCCTCCCTGTTCCAGGCGGTACGCGGCACCAACCAGTGGGTCGCGTACATCGTGCAGGGCGAGCCGTGGTGGCCGGCGGGCTGGCTGCTGATCGACCATCCGGTGCTGATGGCGCTGACCGCGGTGGTGGCGCTGATCGGGCTGGCCGGGCTGGCCGGCAACCTGCTGCCGCAGCGGCGCTTCCTGGTGACCGGGTTCCTCACCGGGCTGACCCTGCTCACCATCGGTTACGTCGGGGCGGTCGACAGTCCGCTCTCCGAGCTGGTCCGTGATCTGCTGGACGGCCCGTTGGCACCGTTCCGCAACGTGCACAAGCTCGACCCGGTGCTGCGGCTGCCGCTGATGCTCGGTTTCGCGCACGGTGTCGACGCGGTGGCCACCCGGATGCATCACGCCCTGGCCCGCCGTCGGCCCGGGATCCGGCTGCGTCCGCTGGTCTTCGTACCGGTGCTGCTGCTCGTGCTGGGTGCCGCCGCACCGGCCTGGCTGGGCCTGTTGCGTCCCGGCCCCGGCTGGTCCGACCTGCCGCCGCACTGGCGATCGGCGGCGACCTGGCTGGCCGACCGCGATGCGCTGGCCCGCACGCTGGTGGTGCCCGGCTCCGGCTTCGGTCAGTACGACTGGGGCCGCACGGTCGACGAGCCGTTGCAGGCGCTGGCCGAGGCGCCGTGGGCGGTCCGCAACCAGATCCCGCTGGGGTCGGCGGGCAACACCCGGATGATGGACGCCGTCGAGGAGGTGCTGGCCAGCGGCCGGGGTTCGGCCGGCCTGGCCGACCTGCTCGCCCGCTCCGGCTTCCGGCACCTGGTGCTGCGCAACGACATCGACCGGACCCAGGTTGACGCGCCGCCGGTGACGGTGCTGCGTCGGGCGTTGGCCGACTCGCCCGGCATCGCCCGGGTGGCCACCTTCGGCACCACCGAGGCACTGTCCCGGACCCTCGGCAGCCCGGTGGACGACGGTGCCGGTGCCTCACCGGCGATCGAGGTGTACGAGGTGCGGCGCCCGGTGCCGACGGCCTCGGCGGTGCTGACCGCCGACGTGCCGACGGTCAGCGGTGGTCCGGAGTCACTGCTTCCCCTGCTCGAACAGGGGGTGGTGGAAAGGGACCGACCCGTGTTGCTCGCCGGTGATCGGACCGCGTCCCCGGACGATGCGGTGGGCGACCGGTGGATCGTCACGGACGGCCTACGCCGCCGGGAGCGCGACATCGGCCGGGTCCGGGACAACCTCTCCCAGACGTTGACCGCGAACGAGGCGGGACGGCAGCGCCGCGTCGCCCTCGACGTGTTGCCCTTCCCTGGCGAGCAGCACCAGACGACCGCGACCTACCAGGGCATCCGTGAGGTGACGGCGTCCTCGGCCGCGAGCTTCGTGGACAGCTTCGGCCCGGCCGACCCGTCGCACCTGCCGTTCGCCGCCATCGACGGGCAGCGGGCCACGGCCTGGCACTCCGCGCCGCTGGTCGGGCCGGTCGAACAGTGGCTCCAGGTGGATCTGGACACCCCTCGCCAGGTCGACAGCGTGCGACTCGCGTTCGTGAGCGACCTGGCGGTGGGCTGGCCGGTGCAACGGTTCCGGCTCACCACGGACCGCGGCTCGGTCGATCATGAGGTGGCGCCCACGCTGGGCGGTCACTCGTACTACACGCTGCCCGGCCCCACCAGCCGGATCCGGGTGACGGTGCTGTCGGTGGCCGGCGGCCGCCTCGACGGGGCCGTCGGCATCGAGGAGTTGTCCATCCCGGACACCGAACCACGCCGCGCGCTGCGGGCCCCGGCGGATCTGCCGGACGACCTGTCGACGCCGGTCAGTTGGGCGTTCAGCCGTGGGCCGGCGGACCGCCCGGCGTGCTATCCGGCGCAGCAGACCAGCCCGGAGTCGGTGCCCGCCGGTGGCTCCGGTGGGGCGGCCACCCGGCCCGACGGCACGGTGATCCGTTGCGACCGGTTCCTCGCCCGGGTCGGTGAGGAACCACTGGGCCTGGACCGGTTGTTCCGCAACCCGGCCGCCGGCACGTACCGGCTGGAGCTGTCGGCGGTGCCGAGGCCGGGTGGCGAGCTGACGCTTTCCGGTACGAAGGTACGGGCGGCTTCGTCGTCCCGGCTGAGCGGCGACCCGGCGGTCGCCGCGTACGCGGCGACCGACGGTGACCCGGGAACGGCCTGGCTGGCCGGCACCGGAGACCTGCGTCCAACCCTGACGCTGCGCTGGTCCGGCGAGCGGCGTATCGACCGGTTGCGGCTGCGGGGGAGCGAGTTGCCGATCGGATCGCTGCCACGACAGGTGGAGATCCACACGCCCGGCCGCGAGGTGCGGGTGCCGGTCGAGGCCGACGGAACGGTCCGCTTCCCGGCGGTGCGTACCGACCGGCTCGAGATCGTGGTGCGGGAGACCGAGCACCGGCTGGCGGATCTGCGGGGCAACGGCTGGCCTGCCACGGCCGGCATCGCGGAGGTGGAGATCCCGGCGCTGGCGAGCCTGCTGAGCCCGGTCGACACCGAGACCCGGGTGGTGGAGCGCTGCGGTGACGGACCGACAGTCGAGCTTGCCGGTTTCCGGTACGACACCTCGGTCTCGGCCAGCCTGGCGGACGTGCTGGCCGGACGGCCGGTGCCGGTCGACATCTGCGGCGAGGACGGTGCGGTGCTGGACCTGCCGGCGGGCGGACAGCGGCTGGCCACCACGCCGTCGGCGGGTTTCGTGGTCCAGGACGCGACCCTGCGGCCGGACAGCGACGCGCGCCCCGCACCCCGGCACCGGGAGGTGACGGTGCTCGACTGGGCGGCGACCGACCGTACCGTCCGGGTCGCCGCCGGTGAGCAGGCGTTGCTGGTGGTGCCGGAGAACGCCAACGCCGGCTGGACGGCCACTCTCGACGGGGAGACGCTGGCCAGTTCCCGGGTGGACGGGTGGCAGCAGGCCTGGGTGCTGCCGGCCGGCGCCGGCGGTGAGGTCCGGCTCGTCTTCGCCCCCGACCGGGCGTACCGGGGCGGTCTGGCGGCCGGCGCGGTGGCGGTGGCGGCCGTGCTGGTGCTGGCCGCCTGGCCGGCGCGCCGCCGGACGACGACCGACGGGGATGCCGCGGTGCCGGGCGGGGACGCGGCGGACGCCATCGCGGCGGAGGCTCCCGCCTGGGTGATCGGGGTGCTGCTGGTGGTGTTGCTCGCCGCGTTGGGCGGGGTGCTTCCGGTGGCCATCGTGCTGGCCGCGATGCTGCTGCGACAACTGGCGGTACGCGCGCTGCCGGTGGTGGTGCTCGGCGGGCTGACCGTGGCCACCGTGACCGCCGTGGCCGGTCGGTTGCAGGGGCACGGACAGGACTGGGCCTACCGGTCGTGGGTGCAGGCGGCGATGCTGGTCGCGATCGGTGCGGTGGTCGCCGCGGTCGTGCCGGTCCCCGGTGTACGCCCCGGACCAGCCGTCCCGGATGATGTGACGCCGGGCACGTCCGGTGGGCCGCCGGACGTGGCTGTCGGCCGGGGTGAGGAAGAGGACGGGACGGTGGCGCGGTGACGGCAGCGGACGACCGTACGCGGCGGGCGGAGCGACGCCGTTTCGCCTCGCTGCGCCGGTCGGTGGCCCTGTTCCGGGCGTTCCTGGTGGAGCAGACCGACCCCGATCACTTCTACGGCCTGCTGGCCGCCGACTCGGTACGTCAGGTGTCCGGCTACGCCGAGCTGGCGGGCCGGACACTGCTCGACGTGGGCGGCGGCCCGGGATACTTCGCGGCCGCCTTCCGAGCTGCCGGTGCCCGCTACCTCGGGCTGGATCCGGACGTCGGGGACTTCTCCGCGGCCGGCGAGTCGGTGGCGGGAATGTTGCGGGGCAGCGGCACGGCGCTGCCGATCCGTAGCGGTAGCGTGGACGTGGCGTTCTCCTCGAACGTCGTCGAACACGTCGCCGAGCCACCCCGGATGCTCGACGAGATGGTGCGGGTGACCCGGCCCGGCGGGCTCATCTTCGTGTCGTACACCCCCTGGTTGTCGCCGTGGGGCGGCCACGAGACGGCGCCCTGGCACTACCTCGGCGGCAACCGGGCCCGCCGTCGCTACGAGCGGCGGATGGGACGGCCGCCCAAGAACCGCTACCGGGAGACGCTTTTCCCGGTCTCGATCTCGGACACGCTGCGTTGGGCCAGGGGCAACGGTGACGTCGAGGTGCTGGACGCGTTGCCGCGTTATCACCCGTGGTGGGCGCGGTGGGTGATCCGGGTGCCCGGCGTTCGCGAGGTGGCGGCGTGGAACTTCGTGCTCGTACTGCGCAGGGCCGGTGAACGGCAGCCCGGTGCGGTGGAGAAATCAGAGCTGACCGGGGGTCGCGTGGCTATGTGACTTGGTAGTAACCTCGCGGCCATCCCACTGATTGACATCGACGATATTGAGCTCCTCAGGGAGGAAACATGAAGCACCGCGCCGTGGGTGCCGTGCTGTTCGGCGGCGGCGTCCTGCTCCTGGCGCTGGCCGCCGGGTTGGTGTTCGTCGTCAAGCCTGCGATGACCAAACTGCCCTACGACCTCGATTCGTCGACGTCGGTAGCCGAGGCAAAAGGGGCGACGTTCCTACAGATCACCAACGGCGCGGTCGCCATCAACCGGGGTGACCTGAGGTCAACCGTCCAGGTCACTCCGGAGCGTGCCAAGACCGCGGCGCTCAGCGGTGACCTCGCCGGTGACGCGGTGGTCTGGCGGGTCGGCCAGACCGTCGAGCGGACCGACTCCAAGGAACTGGTCAGTGCGTACGGTGCCGAACTGGCACTGGATCGGGTCTCCGCCGCGGCTGTGGATTGGAACGAGCAGTTCCTCGACGAGAGCGGCACGCCGGAGAAGGTCGCCTTCGCCGGTCAGGTCTACAAGTTCCCGTTCGACTCGGCGCAGGACAATTACGAGGTCTTCGACCGGGATCTGCGGCAGACCCGGATGGCCGAGTTCAAGGGCACCGAGGACATCAACGGCGTCGAGGCGTACCGGTACGAGCAGGTCATCACCGACGAGAAGCTGCCGTTGGCCACCGACCGGGTGGGACTGCTCCTCGGTGCGCTCGCCCCCGGCTCCACGTCGGGTGACGTCGTCTACAGCAACACCCGTACGGTCTGGGTTGACCCGGTCACCGGTTCCTACCTGAAGGTCCGGGAGCAGCAGAAGAAGGTGCTCGTGCCGAACACGGGCACCCCGGTGACGCTGCTCGACGCCGACTTCTCCTACAACGAGGAGACCGTGGCGTCCTCGGTGGACCGGGCCAAGGAGAGCCGGAACCAGCTCAACATCCTCGGTGTGTTCGCGCCGCTCGGGCTCGCCGTGCTGGGCCTGGTGCTGATCCTGGTCGGGCTGCTGGTTTCCCGTAGCCGTACGCCGGCCACCGTGGCCAGGCACGCCGCCGTTGACCCGGCACCGACCCGCGTCGACCAGCCGCCGGTGCGGGACGACGCGCGGGAGGCTGGGCCGTTGACCGACGAGATCCCGCCCGCCTCGACCAACTGGAAGTCCGAGGAGTCCACGGTGCCGAGTCAGCGGTCGGCACAGGGCGAGTCGGAGAAGCAGTAGCACCAGGAGTGACGTCGCGGGGCGGGCCTGTCAAGGCCCGCCCCGCGGTGTCAGAGTCGGGCGAGGGCACGGCGCAGCGGGTCGAGACCGAGCCCGCCGAGGTCGAGTGCCTGCCGATGGAACTCCCGCAGATCGAATTCGGCGCCCTTGCGGGCCTTCGCGTCCTCCCGCGCCTGAAGCCAGATCCGTTCGCCCACCTTGTACGACGGTGCCTGCCCGGGCCAACCCAGGTACCGGTTCAGCTCGAAGCGCAGTATCTCGTCCGGCACCCGGCAGTGCGCCCGCAGGAACTCCCAACCAAGCTCCGGGGTCCAGCGCTCACCAGGGTGGAAGTCGAACGGGTTGTCCTTGGGAATCTCCAGCTCCAGGTGCATGCCGATGTCCACGATGACCCGGGCCGCCCGCAGCGCCTGGCCGTCCAGCATGCCGAGCCGGTTGCCCGGGTCGTCCAGGTAGCCCAACTCCTCCATCAGCCGCTCGGCGTACAACGCCCAACCCTCGCCGTGCCCGGAGACCCAGCAGAGCAGCCGCTGCCAGCGGTTGAGCAGATCGGCCCGGACTGCGGTCTGGCCGATCTGGAGGTGATGACCGGGGACCCCCTCGTGGTAGACGGTGGTCACCTCCCGCCAGGTGGAGAAGTCCGTCAGGCCCTGCGGCACCGCCCACCACATCCGACCCGGCCGGGTGAAGTCCTCGCTCGGGCCGGTGTAGTAGATCGAGCCGTCGCTGGTCGGCGCGATCATGCACTCGATCCGCCGGACCTGCTCGGGGATGTCGAAATGGGTGCCGTGGAGGTCGCTGATCGCCTGCTCGGCCAACTCCTGCATCCAGTCGCGGAACGCGTCCCGACCCCGGATGGTGCGCGCCGGGTCGGCGTCCAACGTCGCCACGGCCTCGTCGATGGTGGCGCTCGGACCGGCGATCTGTGCGGCCACCGTCCGCATGTCGGCCTCCAACCGGGCCAACTCGGCGAACCCCCAGGCGTACGTCTCGTCGAGGTCGATCCGGGCACCGAGGAAGTACTGGGAGGCCATCTCGTAGCGCTCGCGGCCGGCGGCTTGCTTCTCCCGCCCGTGCGGGGCCAGCTCGGTGCGCAGGAACTGGCCGAACTCGGCGGTCGCCGCCGTGGCCGCCGCCGCACCGCGACGCAGCTCGGAGCCGAGGCTACCCTCCTCGCCCAGCCGTTCGACAAGCCCGTGGAAGACGTTGTCACCGTCCGGATCGACCCAGACGTCGCACTGCTTGGCCACCTCGATCAGCTGGGTCCGCGAGCTGACCCGCCCGGCGGCCGCCGCCTCGCGCAACGTGGTCTTGTACTCCTCCAACGCGTGCGGGAAGAGGTTCAGCCGGGCGGCCAGGTTGGCCCGTGCCTGCTCCCCGTCGGTGGGCATCAGGTCGAAGACCATCCGGATCTCGTGCAGCCCGCTGGTGATGACGCTGACCTCGCTGGTGGTCTCGCCGGCGTCGTACAGGTCCAGTTCGAGACCGAGACGCTCCTGCATCGCCTCGCGCGCGGTGCGCTCGGCCTCCGTCTCCGGCTCGATGGTGCCGAGCTCGGCCAGGGTGCGTCGGGCCAACTCGGCGCGCGCGGCGTACCCGTCCGGTGACAGGTCGTCGAACTTGTCGTCATGGCCGGCGATGCCGACATAGGTGGCGCCGGTCGGGCTCAGCGCCGCCCACTCGGCGACGTAGCGGTCGGCCAGATCGTCGATTCTTCCCACGCTGCGCACCCTACGCGAGGTGGGCGTCGAGGTGGTGCCGCCGAACCGGTCAGGGCAGCAGGTCGGCCGGGTCGAAGTCGATCGGGAACGGCTCGTCGGCGCGGAGCCGGTCGCCGCTCACCGCCTTGGCGAGCGTGTCGTAGCCGCCGAACTTGCCGAGGGTGAACAGCTCCACCGCGACGTGCCGCAGCCGGCGCGAGATCTCCACCCGCATGAAGTAGGGCACCCCTCCCTCGGCGCAGCGCATCGGTTTGTCGACGAAGTCCTGCCGGCGGCTGCCGGGGGAGACGAACTCCACGGCCATGGTGCACAGGTGGGCCGGGATCCAGCGATCCTCCTCGTCGGTCTTCGGCAACGCGTGCAGCACGGTGAGGTCCGGCTGGATCCACCGCTGCGCGGAGAAGGTCAGGTTCACCTGCCCGAAGACGTAGAAGCCGTGGGCTCTGGCGGCGGCTTTCAGTAGATGGGCGAGTTCGATCTCGCCGTAGCTGTTCGTGCCGACCTCGGCGGGCGTCATGACCAACCTCCCGTCGATGCACTCGTACCGCGCATCGGGTAGCTCAGGCAACGGGAGGTAGCGGTCGGCGAGCTGGGTCGTCCACATGCCGTCGAGGTCGACGAGCGGGTCGAAGCGGATCGGCATCGCCATGGTGTTACACCTCCTCGGTCGGTCAACGCTCTACAAATGTAGGTGGTTTCTGTGGCGCGCGACACGACGGCCGAAAACCGCAGGACAATGTCGTACCCCGGCGGCAGAGTGTCAGGGGTGACAGGCGACTTCACCCCTGACCGACCGGCGTTGCGGAGCTGGCTGCCCGGCTTCGTCGCCCTCGCCGCGATCTGGGGTTCCAGCTTTCTCTTCATCAAGGTCGGGGTGGCCGAGCTGCACCCGCTGCACCTCACCCTCTACCGGGTCGGCTCCGGCGCGCTGACCCTGCTGGTGGTGCTCGCCGTGCTGCGTGACCGGCTACCGCGCGATCCGCGGGTCTGGGGTCACCTGACGGTGATCGCCGCTTTCGGGGTGGCGCTGCCGTTCACCCTGTTCGGCTACGGCGAGCAGCGGGTCGAGTCGATGCTCGCCGGCATCTGGAACGCGACCACTCCGCTTGTCGTGCTGCCGCTGGCGGTGCTGGTGTTCCGCACCGAGCGGCTGACCGCACCCGGTGCGGTCGGGCTGGGGCTCGGCTTCACCGGGGTGATGGTGGTGCTCGGCGTCTGGCAGGGCATCGGCGGTGCGCACTTCGTCGGCCAGCTGATGTGCTTCGGTGCTGCCGCCTGCTACGGCCTGGCCATCCCGTACCAGAAGAAGTTCATCGCCGGCAGCACCCTGTCGGGGCTGTCCCTGTCGGCGGCGCAGCTGATCGTCGCGGCGGCCCAGCTTGCGATCGTGGCACCGGTGGTGGCCGGTGCGCCGCCGCTGCCGACCGCGCTGTCGCCGCGGGTGCTCGCGGCCGTGCTGGCGCTGGGCGCGCTCGGCACCGGGCTCGCCTTCGTGATCCACCTGCGGAACATCCGGATCGTGGGCGCGACCACCGCCTCCACCGTGACGTACCTGATTCCGGTGTTCGCGGTACTCATCGGTGCCGTCGTGCTCGGCGAGCGGCTCACCTGGCACCAGCCGGTCGGAGCGCTGATCGTGCTGCTCGGCGTGGCCGTGTCGCAGGGCCTGCTCGGCCGTCGGCGTCGCCGGGTCGCGCCGGGGTGGGCGCCCCGACGGCACCGCTCGTCGAGCCCGCCACCCGCTGACCGAACGCGGGTCAGCGGGGCGGTCAGGCGCGCGCCCAGGCGACCAGTTCGTCGGCCGTCCACGTGTTGACCACGCGATCGGCGGGGACTCCGCACCGGGCGGCCCGCTCGCAGCCGAAGCGCTGCCAGTCCAACTGGCCCGGAGCGTGCGCGTCGGTGCTGATGGCGAACCGGCAACCGGCCTCCAGCGCCCGCCGGATCAACCGCTTCGGCGGGTCCTGCCGCTCCGGCCGTGAGTTGATTTCCACGGCGGTGTCGTGTGCCACGCAGGCGGCGAAGACGGCGTCGGCGTCGAAGTCACTCTCGGCCCGGGTCCGGGCGCGGTGCCCCCGGTCGCCCGGCCCGGTCACTCCGGCCGGACGCGACGAGACCATCCGACCCGTGCAGTGGCCGAGGATGTCCAGGTGCGGATTGGCGACGGCGGTCAGCATCCTCCGGGTCATCTTCGCCCGGTCGTCGTTCAGCCCGCTGTGCACCGACCCGACCACCACGTCCAGCCGGGCCAGCAACTCCTCGTCCTGGTCGAGCGAACCGTCGGCGAGGATGTCGACCTCGATGCCGGTGAGGATGCGGAACCCCTCCGGCAGCGCCTCGTTGAGCCGGGCCACGTGGTCGAGCTGGCGGCGCAGCCGGTCCGCGGTGAGTCCCCGGGCCACCTTCAGCCGGGGCGAATGGTCGGTCAGCACCAGGTACTCGTGGCCCAGCTCCACGGCGGCCAGCGCCATCTCCTCGATCGGTGACCCACCGTCGGACCAGTCGGAGTGGGTGTGGCAGTCGCCGCGCAGGGCGGTACGCAGGGCGGTGGCCTCGGCGTCCAGGTCGCTGCCCTCGGTGGCGACCAGCCGGCGCAGGTAGACCGGCTCCTCCCCGGCCAGCGACTCGGCCACGCAGCGAGCGGTGACGTCGCCGACCCCGGCCAGCTCGGTGAGCTTGCCGGTCCGGGCCCGCTCGGCCACCTCCTCGGCCGGCAGCGCGGCCAGCGCCTTCGCCGCCGAACGGAAGGCGCGGACCCGATAGGTGGCCTCGTTCGCCCGCTCCAGCAGGAAGGCGATCCGGCGCAGGTCGGCGATGGGGTCCCGCTGCTGGTTCGCTCGCTGGCGCTCGCTCATGTCGGCAAACCTACGCGGCCGCGCCGCCGGTCGCGGTACGACCGGCGGCGCGGGGCGGATCAGGGTGCGGGATCAGGCGTACGGCAGCCGCACCAGGGAGCGGTTCCCGACACCGAGGGTGGTGGAGTTGTTGCCGATGGCGGACCACACCTCCACCCGGACGGTGCCACTCCGCAGGTTGCCGAGGGAACCGCTGCTGGAGTGCAGTCCGGCGGCCTGGGTGTAGTGCTCCCAGCCCGGCACCGGGTCGGTGGCGAAGTAGCGGTACGTCTCCACCCGCTCCCAACTGCCGTCACCGGTCAGGTCGTACGAGACGCGGGCCTGCACCCCGTTGCCGACCGCCGTGCCGGCGTCCAGGAACAGGTCGAACGCGGTCTGCCCACCGTTGTGGTCGAGGTTGAGCCCGGTCGCGGTGAAGACCACCGGGTTGCGCGGCGTGCCGTCGTGGTTCGCGCCGCCGGCGCTGCTCACGCTGGTCGTGCCGGCGCTGCCGGAGGCACCCAGACCGCCACCGGACAACAGGTAGCGCACCGGTGAGCTGGACGGCGGGTCGGTCGGCGTGGGAGTGGGCGTAGGGGTCGGCGTCGGCGTCGGGGTGGACGTCGGCGTCGGCGTCGGGCTCGGTGGCGTACCCCCGCCGCCGCTGCCTCCGCTCCAGGTGTGCGCCCCACTCGTGGTGGTGCGCCCGGCCGCCACGGTCAGCTGTGTGCCGTCGGAGAACCGTACGGTCAGCGGCGAACCGGAGATGTTGCTGGCCACGTACGTCCGGGCGCCGTTGCGGTTGAACACGGCGGCCAGCGGGTGGTCGGCGGTGATCCCGGTGTCGACCCGGCCGAGGGCGGCCAGGTTGCGGACCCAGTGGAAGGTGTGCGCCCTGCTCTCGCCCTCCTCCGGGGTGTAGCCGGGGTTGGCCCGCAGCTTGGCCAGCGCCGCGTCGGCGTCACCGAGGGCGAGGAACTGCCAGTGGATGTCCTGCCACACGGTCGGCTCGCCGCCGTTGTTGCGGACCAGTTCGGCGTACTTCACCGAGTTGTAGTTCGGGTGCTGGCCAAGGTAGAGGTGCCCACCGGTGATCGGCAGCAGGTTGATGCCCTGGATCATCTCGGGCTCGGCGCTGAACCAGGTGGCGTACGCGCCGCCGTCACCCCAGACCATGCCCACGTTGGAGTGTCCGAACTCGGTGGGGAAGTTCTCGCCGGTGACGTCGAACCAGTACTCGTGGATCGCCGCGGCCTGGGTGGTGTAGAGGTAGATGCCGGCGTCGCGTACCGCGGTGTTGCCGGTGACCTGTCCCCACTGGATCAGGGCGTTGGCGAAGTTCATCCCCTCCGACGACGACTCCTGGTTGTTGCCGCTGGCGAACGCGCCGTGCCCGGAGGCCCAGTCGTGCCCGGCGTAGATGTCGAAGTCGCGCAGGTACGGGAAGCGGGTGTCCGACCGGTCGTAGTTGTTCGCGTCCCGGATGAGCAGGTCGATCATGCCGCCGTACTGGTCCTGCCGGGCCCAGTTCGGGTCGAACTTGGCGAGCGTGGCGGCGGCGGCGATGTAGTAGCCGTAGTGGAAGTGGTGGTCGTTGAGTTCCTGGTCGGAGCCGTACGACGCCGGGTAGCCGATGAGCGTTCCCCACCGCTGGTCGTAGTAGAACAGCCGTTGGGTCTCGCCGGACGAGGCGGTGAGCCAGTCGTTGAGGGTGGCGCGGATGGCGTTCAGCGCCGAGGTGCGGGTCTCGCTGTCGCCGACCAGGTCGGCGATCTCGGCGATGCGGGCCGCCCGGCCGAGTCCCTTGCCGGTCCAGTAGGTGTCGTTGCCGCGCTGGTCCATCGGGTTGGCCCGCACCGCCGCCAGGTGCTGCCGCAGCGTGGTCAGGTCGGCGCCGGTTCCGGTGGCGACGGCGGGCAGCTCGGGCAGTACCCCGTTGAACCGCATCGAGGTGCGGAACTCACCGACGCCGGTGACCACCTTCATCCGGCCCCGGGCGGACGGGTAGGTCGGTGTGATCGTGGTGGCCCCGGTCAGCGCCCGCCACTGGTGCGGGTAGAGGCTGACCACGGTCCGCGTCTCGGTGCCCTCGCGGGGCGTGGTGGTGAAGGTGTACCGGGTCTCCACCCGGCTGGTCGCCGCGTTGTAGCTGTAGCTGACCCGGGTGCCGGTGACGTGGGCGTGCGCGTACTGACCGTAGGTGTTGGCGAGCTGGGTACGGGCGGTGCCGCCACCGGTGGCCGGCAGCAGTGCGACGGTGAAGTAGCCGCGCCCGGCGAGGTTGGAGCTGATCCGGCTGCCGCTGACGGTCCAGGTCGCGCCGGCCGGCGCGTACGCCACGTAGTCGTGGCCGCGCACGGTGAAGCCGATGCTGCTGCCGTTGTTGGACCAGACCGTGGGGCTGCCGCCGGTCGCGTTGATCACCGCGTCGCCGCCGCTGGTGCGGAAGTACGCAAGCGGCAACCCGTGGCCGATGGTGGCGCGCATCGTCCGCGCCCCGTCACTCCAGTACGGGGTGACCGTCCAGTCCGTCCAACCGTCCACCAGCGCGTTGGGGGCGGCCAGGCCAGCCACACCGACCCGGATGTCCTCGACGTACGGGTACTTGAACTCGCCCACCCCGGTGGCGGTGCCGGAGATGGCGGGGGTCGAGGTGGCGGAGAAGCCCAGCCCGTCGGTGACGGGTTGGTAGGACACCGGATGCGCGTGCAGGGGCTCGCTGAAGGTGCAGTTCAGCCGCTTCCACAGCAGCGACGACCACCAGTCGTTTGTGGGTACGGCCCCCGATGGCGCGGCGGCGGTGACGTACTGCCGGGGGTTGTTGGCGATGGTGCCGCAGCCGCCGGGAAGCGGGCCGACCGCAGTGGTGGTGTAGCTGCCGGCACCGACCGGCGCGGCCTGCGCCGCGGAGCCGGCGATGACGGCCAGTCCGCCGAGGACCAGGGTCGCGGCGGCGGTGGCGGCCAGGATTCGATGGTGGGGGCGGCGTGGGACGGGAGGTCTCATCTTTCCTCCAACGCGTGCCGGCCCGGCCGCGCCGGTCGGCGCACGCTTCGTCGGGATTGTGAACTTAAGTGCCTGAGAGAGCGCTCTCTCTGGTTAGCCGGACGGTAGTTCACCGGCGAGACCTGCGTCAATGTTTCGGACTGATGAAACGCGGATGACGCTTGTCAGCGCGCGGGCGGTTTCCTCGGGCAGCCGTGCTTGCGATGCCAGGCGGCCACCTCGGCCGCCGGCTCCCGGTTGCCACCCTTGCGCCACGAGTTCAGGTACGGCGCGGGCCAGACCACACCCCGGCGGATCCACCAGCCGTCCTCGCCCAGGCACGGCGGGGAGATGCCGAAGTGCAGATGGCAGACGTTGTTGGCGTTGCCGGTGCGGCCCACCGTGCCGAGCCGTTGGCCGGCCCGTACCCGCACCCCGGCCTCGATGCCCTCGGCGATCTCGGTCAGGTGCGAGCCGTAGTAACGCACCCCGTCGTCACCGATGACCGACACGGACAGGCCGCCGTTGTACGGCCCCTGCGGACCGCTCTTCTTGTACCGGTCACGCCGGCTGACCTCACCGATCGTGCCGTCGGTGACCGCGACGACCGGCTCACCGCAGTCGGCGAAGATGTCCGTTCCCGGGTACGCCGAGTGGGTCGGGTGGTACGCCACCTTCCTGGCGCGTACCGGAAAGACGTGGGGCAGGCCCTCGCGCGGTGCCGCCGTCGGCTGGTCCGGACGATCGGGTGCCGAGCTGGTCGCGCCGGGTGCGCCAGTGTTCGCAGCGACCGTCGGACTCACCGCGGCCGTCGGGCTGACCAGTGCGGTCGGCCCGGCGATCGTCGGTGCGTCGGGAGCACCGCAGCCGCTCACCGCGAGCACCGGCGCGAGCAGCAACAGGGCGTACGCGCGCCGGCGTCCGATCGTCAGCGGAACCATCCGGCCATCCTGACAGACTCGGTACGGTGGTGGGCACAGCGTCCGTTCGTGCGGAGGAGTGGGTACCGGTGTTGCCGTACAACCCGTCGGGCCTCTTTCCCACCGGACGGCCACCACGCCCCACCTACCGGGAGCCGAATCCGGTCGGCGGCGCCGGCGTCGCCGCGGGTGCGCTCGGAACCCTGGCCTGGCTGGTCCTCTTCGGCCTGCTCGGTGGCAGCCTCGTCGGGTACGTCTGGTGGACCCTGCTCGCCGGCGTGCTGGCCTGGCTCACGGCCCTGGTGATGGTCGGGTACGGCGACCGGGGAGTGGCGGCCGGCATCGCTATCGTCACCGCCGGGGGGTGGAGCATCGCCACCGCCGCGGTCGTCACCCGCTGGATGAGCAGCGGCGACTGGCCCCTCTGGTGAGCACCTCCGGCGGCGACTGCGGTGCGTCGTCGCGCGGACACCGAAACCCGTCTTGACTTCGATGGCCAGGACTCGGCACTCTCCCGGTATGGCCTGGACCACTCCGCGGCTGGATCCCGATCGCAGCCGCCGCCGCCTCCAGCTCCTGGCGCAGTTGGCGGACGCGCGCGCGGTACGCGAACGCGAACGGCCACAGCGCGCCCGCACGGCGCAGCTCCGCCAGCTGATCGCCACTCGTCGGCGTCTCGCTGGCTGAGCGGCTCGAAGATCCTTCCCCAGGAATGACCGGCCCTTCGGGGCGTTGACCGGTCGCCTGCCGACCCGACCGGCTAACGTGCACGCGTAACGGATCGGCGAGTGCTGTGCCGAGGCAACTTGGGGGAACCGTGTCGTACTTCGCTGCGGCCGTCGTGCGCGAGAAGGGCGGCTGGACCGCCGCCGAGCTCAGTCTGCGGGGTGCCGCCGACGTCGACGAGGTCGCCGAGCGGCTCCGCGACGTCGCCCCGGACGCGGACCTGTCGCTGCTGTTCGTCGAGGCGGACGACACCTATCTGGTGATCCTGCGCCTCGACGAGGGTGAGGACCTGCGGGTCTTCGGCTCCGACTCGGCGTACGCGGAGGAATCCCGGCTGGGCGCGCTGCTGGTCGGTGACCTGAAGACGTCGGTGACCGGGCTCGACGAGCCCGAAGAGGTGCGTCCGGCCGCCACCAGCGGTGACGAGGACAGCGACCAGCCTGCCGTCGACCCGGAGGCGGACCCGGTCGGCGAGGCGGATCTCCTGACCGACCTGGGCGTTCCCGCGCAACGGCTGCTCGCGCTCTGCGCCCACGAGGGAATGATGCCGGCCGACGTCACCGCCGAGATCTGCCAGGTGCTGGGCTGCGTCGACGACGTCGAGGAACTGCGTGAGGTCTGAGCCCTCCGACGTCACCGATCCGGCGCTGGAGACGGTCCGGCCGGGGCAACCCACTCCCGGATCGGTCGGTCGGCGCGGGCCGGGAGCGGACGAGGGCCTGGCCGACCCGACCGGCACCGGCCGGCGACAGCGCCACGAACTCTGG
>NZ_SAIY01000010.1 GCF_010560025.1 Verrucosispora sioxanthis | reverse complement strand
TCCACCGGCAACCGGGCCAGTTCGCGGTGCAGCAGGTCGGCCAGGAGCGGATGGCACCGGTACCAGGCCGGCCGGCCGCCGTCGTGGTGCAGCAGACCGCTGTCGTCGGCCAGCGTGCTCAGGCGTTCCTCGGCGTCGGTGGCACCGCTGAGCGCGGCGGCCAGATCCGCGCAGACGGCGTCGACGATCGCCGCTCGGCGCAGCAGTTCACGGTCCGTCGGCGCCAACCCGGCCAACGGCTCCGCCCGTAGATATCCGGCGATCTCCGGCTGGTCGGCGCCGAGTTCGCTGATCCACCGCTCCGGGTCCGGTCGGTCGCGCAGGGCGAGTGCGGCGATCCGCAGTACGGCCGCCCATCCCCCGGTCCGCTGCCGCAGCCGGGCCACGGCGGCGGCCGGTACGGCCACCCCGTGCGCGGTGAGCAGGTCGGCGATCTCGTCGCCGGTGAAAGCCAGGTCGTCCGGACCGATCTCGGTCAGTTCCCCGGCCAGCCGCAGCCGGTGCACCGCCAGCGGCGGACCGCTCCGTCCGGCCGCCACCAACCGCAGCCGCTGCTCACTGTGGCGCAGCAGGAACTCCAGGCCGGCCAGCGCCGCCGGTTCGGTGATCCGGTGCAGGTCGTCCACGATCAGCACCACCGACCGTTCCCGGGCGGCAAGGGCGGCGGCGAGGATCTCCAACTCGTCCGGGCGCGGCGCCCGGTCCGGCAGCGGCGTTTCCGCCGGATCCACGACGGAACGCAGCGCCGCACCGAGGTACGACCAGAGGCGGTCCGGGTCGTCACCCGCCTCGACCGACACCCAGGCCGGCACCGGGGCGTCCGGGTCAGCCTCCTGCCGGGTCCGCCGCCAGGTGGCGAGCAGCGTGGTCTTGCCCCACCCGGCGGGTGCCCGGAGCAGGGTGACCGGGCGGCTCACCGCCTCGTCGAGCAACCGGGCCAGCCGGGGCCGCAGGACCGTCGGTTCTCCCGGCACGGCGGGTGCCAGCCGGGAGGCCAGCAGGGGTGGGCCGCCCGGTGCTCGGACCGCCGTGTCGGCCCGGACGGTGCTGCGGTCATCCGGCATCCGGCCCACCCCCACGGACGCGTGTTTCCTCCCCAGGTCCTGCGGCGGGCGGTTACCCGACCCGCGACGGTTCACCCCTTTCAGGGGAACCGGGTTCACCCGGAACCCGGCGACACTCGCGATGAGCTGGGCGGACGCGTCGCGGATCCCACCGGATCGACCGCCGACGCCGCTCGGCGCGACGGCACGACACGGCCGCAGGCGGGAGTCGGAGGTACGAGTGGGACGGTTCGGGACAGTTGTCGCGGTGGCCGGCGCTCTCGGCGTGGCGGCGGCCCGGGCCGCGCGTACCGCCGTCACCCGGCAGCGGGCCCGGCCCGCCCGGCGCTCGGCAGGCTGGCAGGTGGTGACGATCGACCGGCCGCCGGAGCAGGTGCTGCCCGCCGCGGTCTGGCCGGAGCCGCTGCGCCGCCTCGACGGGGCCGTCGAGGTCGCGGTGCGGCGGGCGCCGGGCGGCCGGGGCACCGAACTGGCGGCCCGGCCACGGCCGCACGCGGCCTGGCCCGGGCTCGCCGCGCACCTGGTGGGCGACGATCCCGGCCTGCTGGTACGACGGACGCTGTGGCAGGTCAAGCAGCTCGCCGAGACCGGTGAGGTGCTGCGTGCCGACCGCATGCCGGGCGAGCGCGGGCCGGTGGTGCCGGTCGGCACCTCCCCACCGCCGACGGACGGGCGGTCACGGTGAGAGCGCTGTGCTGGACCGCCGACGGCGAGTTGGCCGTACGCCAGGTCCCCGATCCGGAGCTGCGCAACGACCACGACGTGATCGTCCGGGTGCGGCGCAGCGCCACCTGCGGCGCCGACCTGCCGCTGCTCACCGGCCAGGCGCCCGGCCTGGCCGCCGGTGACGTGCTCGGCCACGAGTTCCTCGGCGACGTGGTCGAAGTGGGCGCCGCGGTACGCCGGCACCGGATCGGCGACCGGGTCGTGGTCTGCGCCTCGGTGGCCTGCGGTGCCTGCTGGTACTGCCGGCAGGGGCTACCGTCGTGCTGCGACAACGGCAGCACCGATCCGAGCACGAGCGAGGCGGAGTGGGGTCATCCGGTGGCGGGCTGTTTCGGCCAGCCTCGAGCCGCAGGTGGCTTCGCCGGCAGCCACGCCGAGTACGTACGGGTGCCCTACGCCGATGTCGGGGCGTTCCCGGTGCCGGAGTCCGTCGGTGACGACCGGGCCCTGTTCGCCTCGGACGCCGCACCGGCCGGCTGGTTGGGCGCCGAGGCGGGCGAGGTGCGGCCCGGTGACGTGGTGGCGGTGTGGGGAGCGGGCGCGGTCGGTCAGCTCGCCGCCCGGGCGGCCTGGCTGCTGGGCGCCGAGCGGGTGGTCGTCGTCGACCGGCACCCCGCGCGGCTGCTGATGGCGCGGCAGCACGTCGGTGCCGAGACCATCGACCGGCGGAACGCCGATGTCACGGCACAGCTGCGGGAGCTCAGCGGTGGCCGGGGACCTGACGTGTGCGTCGAGGCGGTCGGCGGGCCCGCCGGGGAACACCGATCGCTCGCCGACCGGTTCACCGGCCGCGCCCGGGTGCCGGAGGCGGTCCGGGAGGCGGTGTACGCCTGCCGCAAGGGTGGCCGCGTCTTCGTGCTCAACGGCGGTGTCCGTCATGTCGACGCGTTCCCGGCCGGCGCCGTGGTGCACAAGGGGCTGGCCGTGCGCGGCGGACGCCAGCACGGCCAGCGACACATCCCGATGCTGCTGGACCGGATGGCCCGCGACGAGCTGCGTACCGAGTACCTGGCCACGCACCATTTCCCGCTGGACCGGGCCGCCGAGGGATACGCCCTGTTCCGGGACCGGCCGCAGGAGTGCGTGCGCGCGGTGTTCACCCCGCACTGACCGACGACGGGCGGACCGGCGGCGACGATGGCATGATCGCGGGATGGCTGCCCAACGGTCGTACGACGTGGTGCTGTTCGGGGCGACCGGGTTCACCGGCGGGCTCACCGCACGCTACCTGGCCCGGCACGCGCCGCCCGGGTTGCGCTGGGCGATCGCCGGGCGCAATCCCGACAAGCTGGCCACGGTCCGGGACCAGCTGGCCGCGATCGATCCGTCGCTGGCCGGGTTGCCGCTGCTCACCGCCGACGTCACCGACCCCGCCTCGCTGCGCGCCGTGGCCACCGACGCCCGGGTGGTGGCCAGCACCGTCGGCCCGTACGTCCAGCACGGTGAACCGCTGGTGGCCGCCTGCGCCGCCGCCGGCACCGACTACCTCGACATCACCGGCGAGCCGGAGTTCGTCGATCGGACGTACCTGCGCCACCACGCCGAGGCGGTACGCACCGGCGCTCGGCTGGTGCACGCCTGCGGCTTCGACTCGATCCCGCACGACCTCGGTGTCTGGTTCACCGTCAAACAGCTTCCCGCCGACGCCGCGATAACCGTGGACGGGTACGTACGTGCGGGCGGGCGGTTCTCCGCGGGTACGTACCACTCGGCGCTGACCGCCTTCTCCCGTACCGCCGAGGCGTCGCGGGCGGCCCGCGAACGCCGCGCCGCCGAGCCTCGCCCCACCGACCGCCGGGTCCGGGCCGTGCCGGGCCGGCTGGCCGCTCGCGGGACCTGCCGGTCTGGGCGGTGCCGCTGCCGACGATCGACCCGCAGGTGGTCCGCCGCTCGGCGGCGGCCCGCCCCGAGTACGGTCCGGACTTCCGCTACCGGCACTTCGCCGCGGTGCGGCGGCTGCCGACGGTGCTGGCCGCCGGCGCGGGCTCGGTGCCGTGGTCGGGCTGGTGAAGCTGCCGCCGACCCGACGCTGGCTGCTCGGTCGGCTCGCCTCCGGGCAGGGACCGAGCGCCGAGCAGCGGGCGAAGTCGTGGTTCAGAGTGCGGTTCGTCGGCGTCGGCGGCGGTCGCCGCGTGGTGACGGAGGTGGCCGGCGGCGACCCCGGCTACGACGAGACCGCGAAGATGCTCGCCGAGTCGGCGCTCTGCCTGGCCTGCGACGACCTGCCGGCCACCGCCGGTCAGGTCACACCGGTCACCGCGATGGGCGACGCGCTGCTGCACCGACTCACCGCCGCCGGCATCACCTTCCGGACGTTGGAGGAAGGAACGGCGCCTTCCTGACCTCTGCCGGGCCCCGCGAGCCGGTCGGGCTTGACCCTCGACCAGGTCGAGGGGGCAGGATCGGGCCGTGGACAGTGACCTGCGCAGCATCGGAGAGCTGGCCCGGGCCAGTGGGCTGACGGTGAGCGCGCTGCGGTTCTACGACGCCGCCGGGGTGCTGATCCCGGTCCGGGTCGATCCGGTCACCGGGTACCGCTGGTACGCCGACGACCAGGTGGCACCGGCCCAGCTGGTGGCCGGGCTGCGTCGGATCGGCCTGCCGGTCGCCGAGATCGCCCGGGCGGTACGCGCGGAACCTCCGGTGGTGCACCGCCTGATCGAGTCGCACCTCGGGCGGCTGGCGGACGGGCTGGCCGAGGCGCGTGCCGAGGCCGCCCGGATCCGTCGCCTGCTCACCGCCGACCATGCCCCGCAGGTCACCCGGCTCGTCCTGGCCGGGCAGGAACTGTCCGCCGCCGTGGACGCCGTGCGGTTCGCGGTCGGCAACGACCCGGCGCTGCCGGGACTGGCCGGTGTGCTGCTCGACGTGACCGACGAGGGTGTCCGGCTGGTGGCGACCGACCGGCACCGGATGGCGGTGGCGACGGCCGGTGCGGCGGTACGCGGTCCGGCGGTGCGGGCGCTGCTGCCGGTGGCCGCCGTCGACCGGTTGCGCCGGCTGTCCGGCGAGGCGGCCACCGGCGAGGTGCGGCTGACGCTGGTCGGCCGGCAGGTCGTCGCCGACGTCGCCAGGCGTCGGTTGCGGGTGACGACCCTGCCGTACGACTTCCCGATTACCACGCCCTGTTGCCGGGAACGACGGGCGCGCCGGCCCGCCGGGTGCCGGTCGACGCGCCGTGGCTGGTCGCCGCACTGCGCTCCGGCGCCCCCACGGTGACCCGTGAACACGCGGGCGGCCCGCTGCCGGTGACCGTGCTGGGGCTGGGTGGCCGGGACCCGCTACGCCTGCTCGGCCCGGACGAACTGGCCGACAGCGGTGCCGGTCGGGCCGAGGTGGAGCTGCGGGTCGGCGTCAACGGGGAGTACCTGCTCGACGCGTTGCGCGCGGCGGGTGGCCCGCGCCTGGTGCTGGAACTGGACGGCCCGGTCACCCCGCTGGCCATCCGCCGCCCCGACGATCCGGCCGCCTTCTCCGTCCTGATGCCGATCCGGCTCTGACCGCCGGATCCGGGGAAGCGGGTGCGGGAGGCGGGGCGATTCGGGCGCGACGGTAGCATCTGGAGGTCCACCCGAGCCCGGACGGAGGCGTACGGAGCAGCATGCTCGACATGGAGTTGATCCGGAAGGATCGCGACGCGGTGGCGGCCGCGCTGGCGAAGCGGCTGGACGCCGCCGAGGTCGACCGGGTGCTGGCGGAGATCCAGCAGCTCGACCGGGAGCGCCGCCGGCTGATCACGGAGATCGACGGGGAACGCCAGCGCCGCAAGGCCGAGGCCCGGGCGTACGCGCAGGCGAAACGGGCCGGTGTCGAGCCGCAGGTCACCTCGGAGGCCGGTCGGAAGCAGGTCGCCGAACTCGAGGCGGAACTCGACGAGGTGCAGGCGCGGCTGCACACCACCATGAGCGAGCTGCCCAACCTGCCGGCCGAGGACGTGGTGCCCGGCGGCAAGGAGGCCAACCGGGTGGTGAAGACCTTCGGTGCGCCACCGGCCATCGAGAAGGTCCGCGACCATGTCGAGTTGAGCCGGATGCTGGGTCTGGTCGACCACGAACGCGGCGTCAAGCTCGGCGGCTCCGGCTTCTGGATGTACACCGGCCTGGGTGCCCGGTTGGAGTGGGCGCTGGTCAACTGGCTGATCGAGCGGAACATCGAGGCCGGGTACGAGTTCCTGCTGCCGCCGCACCTGCTGCTGGACAGCGCCGGTTTCGCCGCCGGCCAGTTCCCCAAGTTCTACGACGACGTGTACCACCTGGACAAGCAGTCCGCGCCGCGCGGACAGTTCCTGCTGCCGACGGCGGAGACGGCGATCCTCGGTGCGTACCAGGACGAGATCCTGGAGACCGCGAAGCTGCCGCTGAAGGTGTTCGCGTACACCCCGTGCTACCGGCGCGAGGCGGCCGGCTCGCACTCCGACGAGCGGGGCACCGTGCGGGGCCACCAGTTCAACAAGGTGGAGATCTTCCAGTTCACCCTGCCCGAGCAGGCCGACGCGGCGCTGGAGCAGATGGTCAGCCATGCGGAGAGCCTGGTCGAAGGGCTGGGTCTGCACTACCAGCGCAGCCTGCTCGCGGCCGGCGATTCCAGCGCCTCGATGCGTAAGACGCTGGACATCGAGGTGTGGATGCCCAGCACCGGGAAGTACAAGGAGGTCTCGTCGGTCTCCTGGGGCGGTGACTACCAGGCCCGCCGGGCGGCGATCCGCTACCGCGAGCCGGGGGGCAAGCAGACCCGCTTCGTGCACACCCTCAACGGCTCGGCCCTGGCCACCAGCCGCCTCCTCCCGGCCATCCTGGAACAGTTCCAGCAGCCCGACGGCTCGGTCCTGGTCCCCGAAGTCCTCCGCCCCCGCCTCAACACCGACCGCCTGACCCCCTGACCCTCTGACCCTCTGACCCTTTGATCTACTCACGTTGATCATGAGGTTTGCGGCACTTTTGGAGATCGACAGTGCCGTCAACCTCATGATCAACGCGGAGGGGCGGGGGGGACCTGGGGTGGGGGCCGGGGTCAGGTGGCGGCTAGGGCGGTTACTCGGCGGGTCAGGTCTTCGCCGTCGAGCCAGCCCTGGTGGATGATTCGGCCGTCGCGGTCGATGATGACGAAGGTGCTCTGCTCGACCACCTCGAAGCGGCGCCAGATCGTCCCCGCACGGTCCTCGATCTGCGGCATCGGGCCCAGTTCGAACTCGGTGACGAAGTCGGTCATCGCCTTGCGTTCGCCGAGTCCCGCGACACCGATGATCGGCACGGTCTCCCGGAAGCCGGGCTCGATCTCGGCGATCGTCCACGCCTGGCTGGCGCAGGTGGCACACCAGGGTGCCCAGAACCAGAGCACCACCGGCAGGCCGGCCAGGGCGGCGGCGTCGAAGGCCGCGCCGCCCAGGGTGGTGCCGGTGAACCGCAGGGTGTCCGGTACCGGCACGGTCGGCCCGGTCGACGGGGACGCGGTGTCGACGGTGGTGGCCGGCGGGCCACCGGCCGGCGGGGCCGCCCCGGCGTCCGGACCGGCACCGCATCCGGCGGTGGCCAGCACGGCGGCGAGCAGGACGGCGGTGGCCGCCCCGGTTGACCGCCCCGTCGGTGAAAGCGACCCCATCCGCGTCTCCCTCGATTCGCTCACCCGTCAGCCGGGCAGCGGAGCCGCCACGGTCGGCGGGCTCAGGCCTGGGTCAGCCGCAGCGCCAACGCCGGGCAGACCTTCACCGCCTTCACCGCGCCCTCCCGCAACCAAGTCGGTACGGGGGTGGGCGGGAACGCGGGGTATCCGTTCTGGTCGAGCCGGATGAAGTCCGGCACCACATGGGCGCAGAGGCCGTGCCCGTCACACCGGGACCAGTCCAGGACCAGCTTCTGCGGGTCGGGATCGGGAGCGCCGGGCAGGCCCATCATGCCCTTGACCCGCCGACCGCAGCCCTCACCGGTGGTGTGCTTCTTCAGGTCTTCGGCGAAGACCTCCATCGCCGAGAGCGCGAATCGGGACGTACCGTCGGGGTGGCTGCACGCGCCACGGCCCTTGACGTCGCCGGCGGCGGCCCGGACGACCTCCACCGGCGCGCTGCCGGAAACCGCCAGGTCGACGGCGCGGGCCAGGTCGGGCAGCCCGCGCTTGCACGGGCCGCACTGCCCGGCGGACTCCCCGGCCAGGTAACGCACCACCTGCGCTGCCTCGCCCAGTGGGCAGGTGTCGTCGGCGAGCGGGACGATGATGCCGGCGCCGAGCGTGCCACCGACCGCGGCGAGACCCTTGCGGGAGACCTCGGCCCGCTCGGCCGCCTCCCGGGTGGTCCACTTGCCGTGGTAGCCGCCCATCAGGATGCCGGGGCCGTCCGGCACCTCGCACAGTTCGAGGATCTCGGCCAACGGGGTGCCGGCCGCGCACTCCACCACCGCGTGGCGTTTCGCCGCGCCGGTGACGCTGAGCAGCACCGTGCCGGGTTCGTCGTCGGTGCCGAGCGCCGCGTACTCGTACGGGCCCAGCCGGGCGGCGACCGCCACCTGGGCGTACGTCTCGGCGTTCGACAGCAGGGTCGGCAGCCCACCGACACCGGAGTCGCTGGCACGCTTCTTGGTGCCGGGCGGGATGTGCGGCAGCCCGTTGATCCCGTTCACCAGCGCGCCGCCCTCACCACTGATGAACCGGTGCGGCACCGTCACGACGCTCGTCGGCACCGGCATCCGGCGCTCGTCGAGGGCCTCCATCAGGGAGTCCCGGCCGACCATGTCGTCGGCCACACAGAGCACGATCTCCTCGGCGTCCAGCGCGAACGCGGCGAGCGCGGCACCGTCGAGGATCAGGTGCGGCGCCCGGGTGAGCAGGACCTTGTCCTTCCAACTGGCCGGCTCGCCCTCGGTGGCGTTGACCACCACCACGGGCGGCAGATCCTGGCGTTCACAGGACTCCAACACCGCCCGCAGCTTGCGAGCGAACGGGAAGCCGGCCCCGCCCTTGCCCTTGAGCTGGATGCCCTCGGCCAGACGCAGCAGGTTGGACGGCTCCATCGGACTGATCGGGCCGTGCACCATCTCGTGGGCGCGCAGGTCGAGCCGGCCGAACTCGGCGAACCCCGCGGTGAGCCGGGGCTCACCGACGGCGGCCACCGGAGGAACGGTGGTCCGCGTCGTCACTTGGCCTCGCCCCGCAGCCCGGCCCAGTAGGCGCCGTCCACCGAATCCGGATCGGCCCGGCGGCGGCGCCGGCTCTCCGCCGACGAGGCCCGGCGGGCACGCCGGGAGGCCAGGTCGACCAGGGTGGGAGTGTCGTCGTCGGCCACGTCGTCCGGGGCGTACCGCGCCGGCGGGCGCCAGTAGTCGGTCTCCGCCTCCGGCAGGTCGTCCTCGGCGCTGTGTCGCCCTCCGCCGCTACGCGGCTCGGCGGAGATGGGTGCACCGGAGATCGGGCCGGCCGAGATCGGGTTGCTCGACTCCCACCGGCGAGGGCTGTCCCAGGGCTCCTCCGGCTCGTCGACCACGCGCTGCGGTGGTGCCGAGTACCGACTGTCGGTCCGGGAGCGGCGGGAGCGGCCGTACTCCTCCTCGTCGTCGGAGTCGCGGCGGCGGCGACGCACCGGCTCCTCGTACTCCATCAGATCCTCGTCGCGACGGGACACGCGGCGGCCCACCGGCTCGCGCTCCTCCTCGCGCCGCGACCGGCGGCCGGTCGGTTCCTCGTCGCGCCGCGACCGGCGTACCACCGGCTCCAGGTCCTCTTCGACCCGCGCCGTACGCCGCCCGCTGGTCTCCAGCTCCTCGTCGCGGCGGGAGGCACGCCGGCTGACCGGCTCGGCGTCGCGGCGCCGGCGCGCCACCGGTTCCAGCACCTCGGTCTCGCGGCGTACGACGCGCTCCAGTTCCTCCTCCTCGCGGCGGGAGGCACGCCGGACGACCGGCTCGAACTCCTCGTCGCGACGGTCCCGGCCGGACCGGACGGGCTCGCGCAGCGTGCCCGGCTCGGGGACCACCGGCACGGTGAACCGTTCCGGGTCGTTGCGCCGGATGGTGGGGCTGGCCCAGGTCCCGGAGGTGCTGTCGGCCCAGCTCGTGTCGCGGCGGACCCGCTTCTCCCGGCCGTCGTCGGCTTCCTCGCGCCGGCCGGTCAGGGTGCCCAGCAGGGACTTGCCCCGGGTCTCCTCGGTGGACTTGGCCCCGCTCATGACCTCGTTCAGCACCGCGGCCTGCTGTTGCTCGCGGCTGCGCCGTTGCAGGGTGACCGAGAGACGGACCATCAGGGCGAGCACGACCAGCACCACGCAGGCGAAGTAGCTCAGGCCCACCCAGGTGGCGGGCGGACGGCCGGCGAGCAGACCGTGGAAGATGGCGAACGGCCAGGAGACGTACGCCATGGAGTGCAGGGCACGCCACACCCACTTCGGACCGACGTCGGCGAACCGGGCCCGGATGATCCCGGTCCAGAGCACACCCACCATGAGCAGCGCGGCGATGGTGCCCAGCCCGACGTAGAGGCCTCGGCCACCGACGAACGGCACGGCGGCGTCGGTAACCCCCGCCCGACCGCTGGCGATCTTCGTGATGACGTGGAAGGCCAGTCCGGCCACGCCGAGGATGCCGGTCGCCCGGTGCGCGGACTGCAACAGCACCCGGTGCCGGATGAGCAGCACCAGCCGATCGGTGGCGATCAGCCCCATCATCACCGTGAGGCTCAGCGCGACAAGCGCGATCACGCCGGCGAAGAACTCGGTAAAGAAGAAGCCCATCGCGTACATCTTCTGGCCCGCGCCGGTGAGCATCGTCAACGCCCACAACGCGGCGAGCCCGGACGCGGAGAGCGCCATGATCTGGCCGCGGGACCGGACGCGGATCCCTCGACTGCTGCTGCTGGTACGTACGGCAGCTGCCTTCTCGTTCTGCGTAGCCCGGACCATCTGCTCCTCGATCGTCTCGCGGCGGCGCACCGCCGGCCGACCCTGTTCCCCATTCCAGTACGCAGCGCGGCTCCGGTCGGATCAGTGTCGTAAGAAAAAATCTCGCCGAGTTGTCGAACCGCCCCGCCGCCCGGCGCGTATAACGGCCCCGCGCCGACCGTCCACACCAGTGCATTGACAGGCGTTGAAATCGGCTTGTAACCTTTCTGAAATTTTCAGTCCCGGTTGCAAGGTCCGGGCAACCCGCACCACCTCCCCGTCCCCCGGCACCCCTGGAGCACCCGATGCATCGACGTCGACTCCGCCCGGCGATCGTCGCCCTCGCCCTGATCGCCGGTCTCCTCGCCCCCGGCATGGTGACCGCACCCCCGGCCGTCGCCGCCCCGAGCGGCGGCAAGAAGGTCATCGCCAACCTCTTCGAGTGGAACTGGCCCTCCGTCGCCAGCGAGTGCGGCAGCACCCTCGGCCCGAAGGGCTACGGCTACGTCCAGGTCTCACCACCGCAGGAGCACGTACGCGGCAACCAGTGGTGGGTGGCCTACCAGCCGGTCAGCTACCGGATCGAATCCCGCAAGGGCACCCGCGCACAGTTCAAGTCCATGGTCGACGCCTGCCACGCGGCCGGCGTGAAGGTGATCGTCGACGCGGTCATCAACCACATGTCCGGCCAGACGGGCGGCGGCACCGGGTGGGCCGGCTCGTCCTACCAGCACCACGTCTACCCCGGCATCTACCAGTCGCAGGACTTCCACTACTGCGGGCGCAACGGCAACAACGACATCGTCAACTACAACGACCGCTACGAGGTGCAGAACTGCGAGCTGGTCAACCTCTCCGACCTGAAGACGGAGTCCGACTACGTCCGCTCCCGGCTGGCCGCGTACCTCAACGACCTGCTGTCGCTCGGGGTGGACGGCTTCCGGCTGGACGCCAGCAAGCACATGCCGGCGGCCGACATCGCCAACATCCGCAGCCGGCTCAGCCGGTCGGCGTACATCGTGCAGGAGGTCATCTACGGCGCGGGCGAGCCGATCACGCCGAACGAGTACACCGGCAACGGTGACGTGCACGAGTTCCGCTACGGCAAGGACCTGGCCCGGGTGTTCCGCTCCGAGCGGCTGGCGTACCTGCGCAACTTCGGCGAGGGCTGGGGACACCTGCCCACCGGCGTCTCCTCGGTCTTCGTGGACAACCACGACACCCAACGCGACGACGGCGGTGTGCTCACCTACCGCGACCGGGGGATCTACGCCCTCGCGAACGCGTTCATGCTGGCCTGGCCGTACGGCTCCCCGACGGTGATGTCGAGCTACACCTTCAGCAGCCGCGACGCCGGCCCGCCCTCGGACGGCGGCAACAAGACGCTCAACACGGTCTGCTACTCCGGGTGGGAGTGCGAGCACCGCTGGCCGGTGATCGCGAACATGGTCGGCTTCCGCAACGCCACCGAGGGCACCGGGGTCAGCAACTGGTACGACAACGGCAACAACCACATCGCCTTCAGCCGCACCGGCCGCGGCTACATCACCATCAACGACGAGGGCTCCGCGATCAACGGCCGCTCCTACTACACGGGGCTGCCCGCCGGCCGCTACTGCGACGTCATCCACGGCACCTTCACCAACGGCACCTGCTCCGGCCCGGTGATCACCGTCGACGCCAACGGCTGGTTCGCCGCCAACATCCCCGCCCACGACGCCATAGCCCTCCACCTCAACGCCCGCCTCCCCTAACACCCCCCACCCCCCCACCCCCACCCCCACCCCGCCCGACCACCGCTGTTGATCAAGAAGTTTCGGTCGCCTCGCGCCGGCATCCCGACGCAAACTTCTTGATCAACGCGGCGGGCGGGGGCGGGAGGCGGGGGTGCTGGGAGGGTTTTGGGGGGGTTTGGGGGTTTTGGGGGTATGGTGGGCGGGTGGGGTTTTTGGGGGTTATGGGGTCGCGGGGGCGGCGTGGGGTCGCTGTCGGGGTCGGCGTGGCGGTGCTGATGGGTGGGGCCGCGTACACCGGGTGGGCGCTGACTCCGGCCCCCGAGACGACGCCGGTCGCCGGGCCAACCGCCGGGGCGGTGCTGCCGACCGCGGAGGTGCCGCCGTCCGCGGACGCCGAGCGGGTGCTGCCCGCCGTGCCCGCACCGGACGGGCTGCCGGAGATCGACTACGACCCCGCTCCCGCAGGTTTTCCCGACGACCCGGACGCCCTCGACGCCGCACCGCTGACCCAGGGCCTGCACCCGACCCGCAGGATCGCGGCGTACGACGCGCCCGGCGGGCGGCCGCTGGCGTTTCTGATGCCGACGATCAGCGAGGTGGAACTGACCGTGCCGATCGCCCGCCGCGAGTCCGGCTGGACAGCGGTGCTGCTGCCCTCGGCCAACCGCAAACTGGCTTGGCTACCACCCGGCGGCTTCCGTACCGTCGCGCTGCGCGACCAGATCGTGGTGGAACGAACCCCGTTCCGACTCACCTGGTACCGCGACGGCACCGCGCAGCGCTCCTGGCAGGTCAGTCTCGGCCAGCGCGGCCAGGAAACCCCGCTCGGCCGGACCTTCGTGCTGGGCCGCACCCCACCGCCGGAGTCGGTCTACGGCGGGGTGGACATCTACGCCCTCGGCTCGATCCCCGACGATCTGGACTCGGTGCCGGCCGGACTGCGCGGCGCACACATCGGCATCCACACCTGGTACCACGACGGCGAGCTGGGTCAGCAGACCACCAACGGTTGCATCCGACTGACCGCCAGCGGCCAGCGCCTGCTACTGGAGAAGCTGCGTCCGGGCACGCCGGTGGTCGTCATCGACGAACTGCCCGACCCACCACCCACCGCCTGAGCCCACGCCCGCTAGCGTGCCGTCCCGCTCCCGCCGACCTGTACGCGACGCGTTTGCCAGGGCTCTCGACTGTGCTGGCCCAGCTTTCAGCCTCGCGCTCGACCGCCCGGGACCGAGGTCTGTTCGTGCGGTCGGAGCGGTTGGCGCGGTAATCCGTCGGGTGACGGGGCCAGCCGCCGCCACAGGAACTCCAGTGACAGCGCCTCGATGAAGGCGCGCTGCTCGTTGTTGGCCGCCGCGCCGTGCCCGCCCTCCACGTTCTCGTAGTACGACACGTCGTGGCCGTGCTCGCGCAGCCGGGCGGTCATCTTCCGGGCGTGTCCGGGATGGACCCGGTCGTCGCGGGTCGAGGTGACGAACAGGACCGGCGGGTACCGCTCGGGACTGCGCACGTTGTGGTACGGCGAGTAGTCCCGCAGGAAGGCCCAGTCCTCCGCGACGTCCGGGTCGCCGTACTCGGCCATCCAGGAGGCGCCGGCCAGCAGCCGGTGGTAGCGACGCATGTCCAGCAGCGGGACGTTCGCGACGACGGCGCCGACGAGCGCCGGATGGCGGGTCAGCATCACCCCCATCAGCAGGCCACCGTTGCTGCCGCCCTCGATGCCCAGCATGGCCGGCGTGGTGATGCCCCTGCTCACCAGGTCGGTCGCCACGGCCGCGAAGTCCTCGAAGGCGCGGATTCGGTCGGCTCGCAGTGCGGCCCGGTGCCACCGCGGGCCGTACTCCCCGCCGCCCCGGATGTTCGCGACCACGTAGGTGCCGCCGTGGGCCAGCCACCCCCGGCCGACGATCCCGTCGTAGCCGGGGGTCAGCGACACCTCGAAGCCGCCATACCCGTGCAGCAGCGTCGGCCCGGCGGGCGCGGCCGGATCTCCGACCACGAAGTACGGCACCCGGGTGCCGTCGGCGGAGGTGGCGAAGAACTGGCGAACAGCCAGGCCGTCGGGGTCGAAGAACGCCGGTGCCCGCTTGAGCGTCTCGACGCCGCCGCCGACCCGTCCGAGCCGCAGCGTGGCCGGCTGGAGGAAGCCCTCCGAGGCGATCAGGTAAGCGTCGTCCCGGTCCGGATCCGTCTCCACGACGCAACTTTCCTGGTCCACCGGCACCCCGGGCAGCGGTTCACGCCGCCAGCCGCCCTCATCGGGGGTGAGCAGTTCCAATCGGCTGCGGACATCGGTGAGGGTGGTCAGGATCAAATGGTTGCGGGTCCAGGTGTACCCACTGAGCGAGGTCCGATCGTCCGGCTCGAAAAGCACGTCGAAATCCCGGTCACCCGCGAGAAAGCCGGTGAACCGGATCGCCAGCAGCCCACCCGCCGGGTGGGTCCGGTCGCCCACCTGCCACGGCGTACGCGGTCGGACCAGCAACCACTCCCGGTGTACGTCCCAGTCGGCGTCCTTGGGCACCGGGATCCGGATCCGCTCCCCCGCCCCGGTCAGCAGATAGCTCTCCGACCGGTAGAAATCCACGGTGCGCGTGACGAAGTCACGCTCGAACCCGGGCGTCAGGTCACGCCAGCCGTACGCCCCGATGTCGGTGGTGGACGCCTCGTAGACGATGTCGGCCTCGGTCAGCGGCGTGCCGCGCCGCCACCGGCGCACCACCCGTGGATACCCGGAGTCGGTGAGCGAACCCGGGCCGAGGTCGGTGCCGATCCATATGTGGTCGGCGTCGATCCAGCAGACATCGGTCTTCGCCTCGGCGACCGTGAACCCGCCGTCGACGAAGGTCCGATCAACCAGGTCGTACTCGCGTACCACCACCGCGTCCGCGCCGCCCCGGGACAGCCTGACCAGGCAGCGTCGGTGCTGCGGCGGCAGGGTCGCCACACCACCCCAGACCCAGTTCTCGCCCTCCCGTTCGGCCAGCGCGTCCAGGTCGAGCAGGACATCCCACTCCGGCTCAGGGCGGCGGTACTGGTCGAGCGTCGTACGCCGCCACAGCCCGCGTGGATGGGCGGCGTCCCGCCACAGGTCGTAGTAGAAGCCGTCGCCGCGCCACGCCGGGTACGGAATGCGGTCGTCCGCGTCGAGCACCTGCCGGATCTCGGCCTGACGGGCGGCGAACTGCGGGCCGGCGGTCAGCGCCGCGACGGTCTCGGCATTGCGCTCCCGGACCCACGTCGCCGCCTGCGGGCCATCCAGGTCTTCGAGCCAGAGGTACGGGTCGTCGCTGTCATCGGTCGAGATCGCCACCCTCGAACTATCGCCGACATCCGTGTCGGCACCCGACCCGCCGGCTGTCGACATGGCGACTCGGCTGATCGGCACCACCCGTCCGGCACGGCGGACTGATCAACTGACCCGGGTACGGGAGGCATCTGTCGCCTCGATCCAGTCCTCCGCGAGGTAGAGCGTCTGGCTTGCCGGAGAGGTCAGCGGAAGTTGCACACCGTCCAGCGCCGCCGACTCGGCGCGCCGGGTCGGCAGCAGCAGCAGTCGGGCCGCCGGCCGGGACCGGGTCGGATCGGCCAACTCCTGGAACAGTTCCAACTGCCCGTACCGGGCCAGCGGAGCCGCTTCAGTGATCAGCACGGGACCGTTGGCGGCGGTGATCGCGGTGCGCACCGCCGGCATCACCTGGTGCCGAACCAGATCGACAAGGCTGCGGAAGTCCGCGTCCTGTGCTGAACCGTTGTCGGCCGCCACGATCGCCTCCCACGGGAAGCCCAGCGAACGCAGCCGTTCCAGCAGGATCGCCGTGACGTCCACCTCGGTCAACGGCAGCCCGGTCAACAGGGCCCGGCGGGCCGGGCCGAGCCGACGCCAGGGTGCCAGCACCGCCAGGAAAGCGTGCCGTTGCAGCGCCGCAGCGAGCCGGTCGCCCACCTCGTCCACGGCGGTGAGCCTGAGCAACGGGGCATGGCTGGTGGCGGTGCGGGTGCCGGTGACCGATGCCGGCACACTCACCGGGCCGTAGACCCGATCCTGCGGATGCCAGGTCAGTGGCACCTCAGCCGTGGCCAGCAGGCTGGTGAGCGCCGGGCGTCCAGGGAGTTGCTCGGCGCGGGGGAAGCGGCTCTGCACCCGGTCACGGAGCTGCCGTTCGCTGAGCCGCTGGCCGATGAGGGTGCCCGTCGACAGCCGTAGCGCCCGTTCCGCCGGCATGCCCACCGGGTAGAGCTGGCCCTGCGCGTTGACGTCCACCCGGTCGTTGCTGCCGATCGCCGCCAGTTGCAGCAACCGCAGGTCGGCCGCGGGCGGCATGCCCGGCGGTACGGGTAGCCGGCGTAGTTCCTCGACGGCCCGTTGCCGGGTCGGCAGCGGCTCACCGTCGGCTTGGCGCTGAGTCGACAGCCGGTCAGCGGCAGTCAGGTCGACCGCCCGCCCGCCCAGCGTCACCACGTACTCAAGGAAGTCGGCCGCGGTGACGTCGGACGCTGGATCGTCGGGCTCCCGGCCCACCAGGACGAGCCCGGTCGGGCGCTGGCGCTGGATCGCCACCCGAGCGTTGCCACCCGTGCTCAGCTCGGCCTCGACGGCCGCCCGGACCAGCCCGATCGCCTGCGGCAGCCGCTTCGGGCCGGAGGTGTAGGACCCGCGGGCGGCCATCAGCGCCTCGGCCAGTTCCGCAGCGGACATCACGCCACCCCGAACGTCGAGCAGGGCGACGATCTCATTGCGGACCGCGTCCAACGCCGGCTCGTCCAGCCATACCTTCGCCTGCGCGGCGAGCAGCTTGGAGATCTGCGGTTGGCTACGCCCGATGATCCGGGCCACCTCGGTCTGTGCCGGCCAGCACAGGAACGTTCCCTCGTCGGTCGGAGCCTGCCCCAGCAGCACGGCCAGCGCGCGGTGGTTGCGCGACTTGGGACCGGGTAGCAGGGTGGCGCAGAGCGCCTCCACCCCCTGGGCCAGCGGCCGGTCATCCGTGACCGTGGGCGCGGTGCCGCCCGGCACGACCGTGCGCAGCGCTCGGGCCTTGGCGAGGATCTCCTTGCGGGTCGCGTCAGGCACCCCCTTGGCCCGGGTCAGTACCGACGGCTCCGCGTCGAGCAGATCCCCGACGGTGACCAGGCCGAGCCGTTCCAGCGCCGACCGGGCCCGGTCGGTCAACTCGGCGGCGGCCAGCGGCGACTCCCGGGTCAGCCCCGGTACAGCCGGACCGCCCGGTGCCGCCTTCGGGATCCGCTGGAAGATGGCCCGCCAGGCGTCGGTCATCTCGTCGACGGTGTCGAAGCGAGCTGCCGCATCGCGGGCCAGCGCCCGCCGGAAGAACTCCACCAACCGGTCGGCGACGGCCGGGTCGAACGCCGAGGCTTCCAGGGTCACCTCATCACGGATCGCCACCGGGTTGGCGTTGTCGCCCCAGCGCGGCAGGGTGCCCGTCGCCATCTCGTAGAGCACCACGGCCGCGGCGAAACGTTCCGCCGCCGCGTCGTAGCGCAGCCGGCGCGGCGGCCCGAGGAACGGATCCAGGTAGCCGACGGTTCCCGCAGTGATCCGGTCGGCGGATGTGTCGGCCAGCGAGAAGTCGAAGACGCACAGGTGCGGCTGCTTGTCCTTGGGGCGGGGTCGGGCGGCCAGGTTCGCCGGCTTCAGGTCGCGGTGCCAGACACCCTGGCTGTCGAGGTAGTTGACGATGTCGAGCAGGTCCCGCCCGTACCGCTCCAGCAGGTCCAGCGCGAGCCGGCCACCGCGCAGTTCCTCGGCGAGGGTCTGCCGGCCGGCGCTCTCCAGCAGCAGGGCGGTCCGCCCGCCGACCCGGACCGGCCCGTCGACCAGCGCCGCTACCTGGGGATGTTTCAAACCCGCGAGGGTACGCGCTTCCGCGGCCAGCCGTTCCTCGTGCTGCTCGTCGCGGGCCACCTTCAGCACCAGGTCGTCCGAGTCCTCCGGGCGGCGCACCAGCAGGGCGAGGGCGGTTGCACCGGAGCCCAGCCGATCCTTGACCTCCAGGTCACCGTCCAGGATGTCGCCACGGTGCGCCGAAAGTGGATCCGTCACTGGCTCTGGCTCGGGAGCGGTCAACTCCTCCCACACCTTCTCCAACCCGTCGCGGATAGCCGAGACGCTGGAGAGCCGCTGCGCAGGGTCGCCGCGCGTCGCGTCGTACACGAGTGTGACGAGGGTGTGCGGCATGCCGTCGACGACGGCGTCCAGGTGCAGGCCGCTGTCCCGAACCGCGGCGACCAGTTCCTCCGGGCTCGCCGCTGGGGCCGTACCGGCGAGAATCCGGTAGGCCGTCGCACCTACCGAAAACACGTCGAGCTGGTGCCCGGGCAGCTTGGCGGCGTTCTCCGCCTCCGGTGCCTGGTAGCAACGGACCTCGTCGTCGAAGAACAGCCCCAGGCTGGCCGGGTCGCTGGACGGTCCCAGCCGGGTCAACTCGGTGCTGCCCGTCAGCCGGCCACCCGTCTGCCAGTCGGTCACCACCAGGGCCGGTCGGGGCCCGTCCGGATCGGCCACATAGATCGCCCGGGGCGAGAGCGCCCGGTGCGCCAACCGGCGTGAGTGCGCGTAGTCGATGATCTCGGCGAGATCCTGCACCAGTTGCAGCCGCTGGGCGAGGGTCAACGAATCCCCGCGCCGCAGCAGCCACTGATCGAAACGCACCCAGTCCTGCTTGTGCTCGAAGACGACCGCCGGTCCCCAGGCATGCTCGACCAGGTCGTGTGCTCGGGCCACGCCGGGATGGTGGATGCCCTGGAGCAGGCGGAACTCCCGCTCGGCCGCCTTGCGGATCGCCGGCACCTCGTGCTCCGCCGCCCGGCTGGTGAGGTAGAAACGCACCCGCCGCACCAACAAGGTGTCCATCACATGCCCGCCGAGAAAGTCCTGCCAACCGAGGCCCTCGGCGAACGGCTTCGGATGCAGCAGCAGCTGCCCGACCTTCCGGTCCGCCACCGACGGGCGGATCTTGGCGCCCCGGACCAGTTCGACGATCTGCCGACCCCGGGACCCGTCGACCCGATGCGTCGGGTTGCGCGGCGACGCGAGCAGGAGCTGTTTGAGGCCGGGCAGTCCGCTGTCGTGCCCTTCGAGGCCGTAGACGTGCTGCCTGCCGATGGTGTCCAGCCCTCGGCGTTCATGTTCCGGGCGTGTAGAAACACTGCCGCGCCGACGTACGGCGCCTCGGCCTCGCGGCCCTGCTGCCGGGCGTAGTAGCGGATCAGGCTGGCCAGCCGCTTGGCCTTGCGGTTGGCCAGGATGTACGGGTTGTCCTCCGGAGTGAGGCGGTGGTTTCCCACCCGCCGCACCCACTGCGTACCGTCGCCACGGATCTCGCCATGCCAGTGCTTGAGTTCGAGCACATAGAGCCCGCTGGCGGTGAGCACGAGTGCGTCGATCTCATTGATGGAGCCATCGGTGCCGACGAACTCGACGTTCGCCCACACGTGGTACGGGTCGGCATCCGGCAGATAGCTGGCCAACTCGCGTAGACCGTCCTGCTCGTGGACGTGGGAGCTGGCGTTGATCTGCTCCCAGCGCGGCGAATCCTCACGCATGCGCCGACTCCTCCACCCCGTCCGGCAACCACCCGGCTCAGCCTTCGCACCTTACCGGTCACACGTCCGCGCAGCGCACAACCCACGTCAGCTTCAGAGCGACAACACTTTCCGCACTTGAACGAACACTTTCTGCTTCATAGACTCGCACCTACGCGCTTTCCCGCCCCCTCCGGGAGGTCGCATTGGGCACATCGACTCGACTACCCGGCCCGACGGGTGGTGGCTGGGCCAGTGCGAAGCGCAGCCTCAGCCGCTGGACCCCGCACCCGCAGAGCCAACCCGAGTCACTCGTCGAGGACGACCGCCGGAAGGCCGAGCGAACGGCGGAGAAGTTCCGAGACGCGCTGCGCGATGCGCTCCGCGAGGACCCGGAGCGATTCGGCATCCAGGGTTCCGCAAAGGCGAGCGGAGAGCGTCTCGTCGCCGTGTTGGACGACCTGCGCCAGTCGGACCCAGCCCTGCTCCGGGGCATCGCGGATCACCCCTGCCTCACTCCGGCCGACGAGTTCGTTCGCCGATTCGTCGCCGAGGTCGGCGGCGACGGCCGACTGGTTGTCGACGCAGCCACCCGCCGCGCCGCGCGCCGCGTGGCCGAGCGGCTGGTGGATGACGACGGCCCGCTCGCCGACCCGCTGCGACCAGGAGGCATCAACGGTGAGCTGTTCTGTGCCCTCTACCGGTCCTTCTTCGGGGATCTGGTCGGCCAATTCGTGCACATCCTGATCGCCGAGAACGTCAAACTCGCACTGCCGGTGCTGGCGCTCGACCCCACCGACACGGTGGCCGGCTTCGTCGCCGACCAGATCGTCAAGATCCTGCCTGATCCCTGTGCGGTGGCGAGCGCACGCCAGCCCGAACAGCCACGCCTCGTCGATACCGCCCGGGACCTGCTCGCGGAAACCGTCGCGGAGGCGCTGGGCCTGGGCGACTCAGGTATGGAGCTGGCAGCATGAGCCCCGCCAGGTTCGCTTACCAGTACCCGAGCAGGACGCGGCTCTCAGGTCCAGGTCGACCGACGGGTCTTGACCCACAACTGCTGTTATCTGCTGATCGTCGACTTCAGCAGCTCGCCGAGGTTCCCGGCGACCGACCAGGCTGGGCTCAGGACCTGGTCCAGATCGCGCGGGCTGTCTACCTGGCGGACAAGCTGTCGTCGCGGGCACTCTCCGACGACGGCTGGACCCGACACATCGAGCTCTCGGTGGAGGTCGTGGAGCCGGATCGGTGGACTGAACGGACGCTCGTGCTCTTGTCCCGGCTGTTGGAGGCTTTGTCCTCGGACCGCTGGACCATCGGCGTTCGTGCCGGGGCCGTTCGGTGGCCGCATCAGGGCCGAATGCTTTCGGCCCCGCAGGTGCAGGAGGTCGCGCTGTTCTCCGGCGGCCTGGATTCCACGGCATACGCGGTCGAGCGTTCCACGGCGGCTGCGGGCGGCCTTCTGCTCGTCTCGTACTACGAACCGCACTGGGGAAGTCACCAGGACGTCGTAATGGCGGCCGTCCGGAGGGCAGCATCACGGCGCATCCAGCAGTTCAAGGCGTCACAACAGGTACGCGCCCCTCATGTCGAACTGGAGAAGTCGGCACGCACGCGAGGGCTGTTGTACATGGCGACCGCCGTCTATCTGGCGGCGGTACACGATATCCCGAACATCGCCGTACCGGAGAATGGTCAACTGGCCATGAACCCGGCGCTGACCCCCGCTCGGGCCGCTGCCTGCTCGACCCGCTCGGTGCATCCCGGCACGCTGAGCCTTCTCAACGAACTGATCCGGGCGGTCGGAGGTACGACAAGCCTCATCAACCCATACCTGCACCTCACCAAGGGTGAGGTATGTCAACGGGCGTTGCGAGCAGGGCTGGATGGCGCGACGCTCACCAACGCCACTGTCAGCTGTGGTCGCCCACCCAGAGATCGGCCGGATCCACACTGCGGATGCTGCTACCCCTGCCTGGTACGACACTCCGGTCTGCTCACCGCGCTCGGAATCGACGAAACGCCGTACGTGAAAGACGTGTGGGCCATGGCGGACCGGCTAGCTGCGACCGATGACCGGCGGGCGTTGCAACGCTGGCTGAGCAAGCCGTTTGGCGTGCGTGATCTCTTCACCGACATTCCCGTACCGGAGAGTTCCGACCTGACCGCGCTTGTTGACGTCGTGCAGCGCGGCCGTACGGAACTGGCGCGGATGTTCGCCCGGCACAGGAAACCGATCAGGGCAGCCTAAGCGTGACGTTCGGCCCTGGCATGGGCACGGGCTGCCGGGGTATGACCGACACATGAGGGCGAGTTTCCGGCTCGGCCGGATCGTGGGCGTACCGGTGGGGGTCAACTGGAGTGTCCTGGTCATCTTCGCGCTGATCTGGTGGGGGCTGTCGGCGAATCTGTTCCCCGAGTCGTACCCGGATCGGTCCGTGGTCGCGTACCTGCTGGCCGGGTTGACCGCCGCGGTGGTCTTCTTCCTCGGCCTGCTCGCCCACGAGGTGTCCCATGCGGTGGTGGCCAAGCGCAACGGCCTGGGCGTGCAGGGGATCACCCTGTGGCTGTTCGGCGGGGTCGCCGAGCTGCGCGGCGAGGCCCGCTCCCCCGGTGCCGAGCTGCGCATCTCCGGGATCGGCCCGCTGGTCAGTCTGATCATCGGCGTCTTCTTCGGTGCCATCGCGACGCTGCTCGCGCTGGCCGGGGTGCAGGGGTTGCTGCTGGGCGTGATGGCCTGGCTCGGCGGCATCAACCTGCTGCTGGCCGTGTTCAACATCCTGCCGGCGGCACCGCTGGACGGCGGGCGGCTGCTGCGAGCGGCCGTCTGGAAGGCCACCGGCGACCGGACCCGCGCCACGGTGGTGGCGGCCCGGGCCGGCTGGATCCTCGGCCTGGCACTCATCGGGTTCGGGCTGTGGCGGTTCCTCACCGGCACCGGTGTCGGCGGGTTGTGGCTGGCGTTGATCGGCTGGTTTCTGATCGGCGCGGCCACCATGGAGGAGCGGCAGGCCAGGGTGGGTGACGCGCTGCGCGGCGTCCGGGTCGCCGACGTGATGACCCCGCAGCCGCAGACCGCGTCGGGCGAGCTGACGGTGGCCGACTTCGTGGACAACTACCTCTTCGCGTACCGGCACACGGCGCTGCCGCTGATCGAGGACGGCCGGCCCGTCGGGCTGGTCACCCTCGACCGGGTCCGCGGCGTGCCGTCCGGCGAGCGAGGCAGCACCACCCTGGCGGCGGTGGCCTGCCGCGCCGACGACCTGGTGCTCGCCTCCCCCGACGAGCCGCTGACCGACCTGCTGCCCCGGCTCAGCGAGTGCGCCGACGGCCGGGCGCTGGTGGTCACCGACGGCCGCCTGGTCGGCATCGTCTCCCCCAGCGACATCAGCCGCGCCGTGCAGCGCAGCAGCATGCGCGACCAGCTCACCACCGGCCGCTGACCGCCGACTGCGCTGACTCAGTCACGAGCGCGACGTCAGCCACCGCCAGCGTCACGACGGCGGGCATGTGCATGCCGACGGCCTCAGCGCTCCTGGGCACACCCTAGTTCGATGTCCGGGCACGTCCACCGGGCCGCGCCGCGCCGGTACGACGGGTCGTGGTCAGCGGGGGAACAGGTGGTCGAGTTCCTCGGTGCGGAACGTGCCCTCGGGGTCGAGGCGGGCCACCAGCGCGGCGAAGTCGGCCCAGCGGGGATAGGTCGCGGCGATCTTCCCGGTCGGCATGGTGAAGACCTTGCCCCAGTGCGGCCGGGGCGCGAACGGGGCCAGCGCCCGCTCGACCTCGGCGAGGACCGGTAGTACCGCCGCGGCGTCGGCGATCCAGGTGAAGTGCACCGCCAGGCTGTCGCGGTCGTACTGCGGGCTGAGCCACAGCTCGTCGGCGGCGACGGTGCGCAGCTCGCTGGTCTGCGCGACCGGGGCGATCAGGTGCGCCACCTGGTCCAGCGCGGCGAGCGCCTCGCCGGCCAGCGCGCGGGGCAGGTGGTACTCGGACTGCAACTCGTCGCCGTTGCTCGGCGTGAAGCCGAGCCGGAAGTGCGGCAGCCGCTCGTGCCAGGGACCGGGCACGCCGAGCTGCTGGGTGCAGTTGACCACCGGCATGCCGGGCACCGGATGCCAGGGCCGGTCGGCCGCCGTGGTGCCGAGCCAGTCCGCCGGGGGCTCCGGCTGGTCCGCGAGCTGCTTGCACCAGACCTGGGTGCCGCGCGTGGAGCGCCAGTCGGTGAAGACACTGACGCTGTACGCCGAGGCGAGCGCCTCGTCCAGCGCCTCGCGGGGCAGGTCGAGGCGGACGTACTGGCGTATCTCGAAGGTGGGCACCACGTCCAGGGTGAGCCGGGTGACGATGCCCAGCGCGCCGAGGGAGACCACCATGCCGGCGAACTCGGGGTCGGTACGGTCCACGGTGCGCAGCTCACCGGCGCCGGTGACCAGTTCCAGCCCGGCGACTGCGGTGGCCAGGTTGCCGACGGTTTCGCCGGAGCCGTGGGTGCCGGTGGCGACCGCGCCGGCCACCGAGATGTGCGGCAGCGAGGCGAGGTTGGCCAGCGCGTAACCCCGCTCGTACAGCCAGGTGGCCAGGTCGCCGTAGCGCAGCGCGGCCGGTACGTGCACCACCCGCCGCTGCTCGTCCAGTTGCGGGTTCGCCGGCAGTCCGGCCAACGTGACCAGGTCTCCGGTGGTGTCGCCGAGCCGGTTGAAGGAGTGTCCGCTGCCCACCGCCCGCAGCCGATCGCTGCCGGCGACCAGTTCCCGCAGCTCGTCCACGGACGACGGCCGATGGAACGCACGGGCTGCGTACTCGACGTTGCCGGCCCAGTTGCGGTGCGTCGACACTTCCGACCCCCTCTGCCCGCCGGCGGTTACCGCCGGCTCCGTCGGGGAACCCTACGCCGATGAGCAGCTACCGTGATCCCGCCCCTCGTGGCGACGTGTACCCCTCCGAGGAGGAGATCGACCCGGCCGGCAACGGCGTGGAGCCGGCCACCGGTCCCGCCGGCACCGTCGACGGCTCCGCGGTCACCTGGTCCGCTGCCGGGCCGTGGGCGAGCCAGCCGGACCCACAGCCCAGCCCCACCCCGGAGCCGGTGCCGGAGCCGCCGCCCGCCCCCGGACCACCGCCCCGGGTCGACGCCGGCGCCCGGTCGATCGTGACCCGGCACATGGACGGTTCGGTCCAGGTGGTCACCGATTTCGACGGCGACGGCGTGGCCGACCAGGTGCAGTTCGACCTCGACGGCGACGGGCTCCCGGACGTCACCTACCTCGACCGCGACCGGGACGGCCAGCTCGACACCGTGCTGCGCGAGGAGCACCGGGTCTGACCCGCCGCCGTCCCGGTGCCCGGCGGGCCCGGCCGCAGGCTCGCCCCGGCTCGCCCGGGCGGGCGGCATCTGGACGAGATCGACTCCGGTTGCGGCATGCCGGTGTCTCCAAGGCGGCTGACACCCCGGCTTGCCGCAATCGGAGCCGCCCCGCCCGCCCGAGCCGCCCCGCCCGCTCCGAGCCGCCCGCACGCTCCGAGCCGCCCCGCACGCACGGAGTCGGCCGCGTCCCACGGAGTCGCCCGCGTCGGCCCGGTCAGAGCTGCCGCATCACCTCGGTGGCGACCAGGTCCAGGTGGTCCAGGTCGGTCAGGTCGAGGACCTGGAGGTAGAGGCGCTGGCTGCCGATCTCCGCGTACCGGCCGATGGTGTCGACGACCTCGGCGGGCGTGCCGGCGAGGCCGTTGGCGCGCAACTCGTCCGGTTCCCGGCCGATCGCGGCGGCCCGTCGCGCCACCTCGGCGTCGTCCTTGCCGCAGCAGAGCACCAACGCGTTGGACCAGGTCAGCTCGGCCGGGTCGCGGCCGATGTCGGCGCAGGCGGCGCGGACCCGCGCGAACTGGGCCACCGTCTCGTCGATCGAGACGAACGGCAGATTGAACTCGTCGGCGTAGCGGGCGGCGAGCTGCGGCGTACGCTTCGCGCCCTTGCCACCGAGCAGGATCGGCGGGTGCGGGCGCTGCACCGGCTTGGGCAGCGCGGGCGAGTCGACCACCTGGTAGTGGCGGCCGGTGAAGTCGAACGTCTCGCCCGACGGGGTGCGCCACAGACCGGTGATCATTGCGAGCTGCTCGTCCAGCCGGTCGAACCGCTCCCCCAGCGGCGGGAACGGGATCCCGTACGCCTGGTGCTCGGCGTCGTACCAGCCGGTGCCGATGCCCAGCTCGACCCGCCCGCCGCTCATCTGGTCAACCTGCGCGACGGTGATCGCGAGCGGGCCGGGCAGCCGGAACGTCGCGGCGCTCATCAGCGTGCCGAGCCGGATGGACCGGGTGTCCCGGGCCAGCCCGGCCAGCGTCGTCCAGGCGTCGGTGGGTCCGGGCTCGCCGCTCACCGATCCCATCTTCAGGTAGTGGTCCGAGCGGAAGAAGGCGCCGAAGCCGGTCTCCTCGGCACGACGGGCCACGGCGAGCAGGTCGTCGTAGCTGGCACCCTGCTGAGGTTCGGTGAAGATCCGCAGTTCCATGGTTCGAGCATAGGTAAGCGGCAGGTGTGCCGCTTACCTCGTGCCATGGCGCGTCGACGGCCGACGTCCGCCCCGCCTCGGACGCCGGCCGGTCGACGGTCAGGGGGTCGCGCGTCGGATGGTCAGGTAGCTGAGACCGGCGAGGAGCAGGGTGAGCAGCGCCGGCCAGCCGACCAGCAGGGCCCACCCGGGCTGGTCGGCGAACCAGCCGCCGATCGCCGACCACCAGCCCCGCCAGGTGGCGAGCACGACGAGCCCGCCGATTGCGGCCAACGCGACGGTGCTCAGCATCAGCAGGCCGTTGACGCCCCAGCGCTTGAAGACCAGCGCGATCGCGATGCCGATGAAGCCGAGCAGCAGGAACGGGATCGCGAAGGCGAGGAACCGCAGCACCGGATGCTCGACCAGCGGGAAGGGCACGCCGAAGAAGCGCAGGTTGACGCCCCACCCGTCGGTGGCTTCTTCGATCACTGCGAGCAGGTAGAGCACCGCCGCGTAGCTGATCGCCTGCCCGGCGAAGTGGATCACGTTGCCGAGGTAGAAGCTGCGGCGGGAGACGCCGAGCCCGAGCGCGAACGGGAACTCCTGGGTGATCGCGTTGATGCTGGCGACGAACATCACGACGTAGATGCTCATCAGCCCACCGGTGGTCGGCTCGAAGTCGTCGTTCTCGTTCATCGCGCTGAACAGCGCCAGGTTGATGGAGAAACTGAGCGCGAGGATCCCCCAGGGCCAGCCGACCACACTGCGCCAGCCGACGAACTGTAGACGGGCCACGGTCAGGGCGCGGTTCATCGGACGGCCTCCTTGTCGGCCGCGGCGGTGCTACCGGCCGCGTGTCCGTTGTGCGAGGTGGTCAGGCGTACGACGATGTCCTGGAGCGAGGACGCTTCGAGGTCGAGACCCAGCGACCGGGCGCGGTCGTGCGCGGCCGGGCCGAAGTCGCCGCGTACGGTGGCCCGGGCCGTGCCGCCGAGCGAGGCCCGGTGCAGTTCGGTGCCGGTACGGGTGAACTCGTCCACCGCCGCGACCGGGCCGGAGACGGTGACCACCTGGCCGCGCAGGGCCTCCGCCTCGACGTCGAGCAGGAGCCGGCCCTGGTCGATCAGCAGGACGTGCTCGATCAGGTCGCTGACCTCGTCGATGAGATGGGTCGACAGCACGATGGTGCGGGGATGTTCGGCGTAGTCGGCCAGCAGGTGGTCGTAGAAGAGTTGCCGGGCCACGGCGTCCAGGCCCAGGTAGGGCTCGTCGAAGAAGGTGAGTGGGGCGCGTGAGGCGAGCCCGACGACGATGCCGAGCGCGGAGAGCATGCCTCGGGAGAGCTTGCGGACGTTGCGCCCGCGCGGCAACTGGAACACGTCGACCAGCCGCTGGGCGAGTTCCTCGTCCCAGCCTGGATACACCAGGCGGGCCGCCCGCAGGACGTGCGTGACCCGCAGGTGCGACGGGTAGGTCTGGCTCTCCTTGATAAAGGAGATCCGGGAGAGCACCTGTTCGTTCTCGTACGGGTGCTGCCCGAAGACGCTGACCTCGCCGCTGGTGGCGAAGTTCTGCGCGGTGAGGATCTGCATCAGGGTGGTCTTGCCGGCCCCGTTGCGTCCCAGCAGGCCGTGGATCCGATGCTCGGCAAGGGAGAAGCTGACCCCGTCCAGCGCGGTGACTCCCCGGTACCGCTTGGTCAGCTCGGTGACGGTGACGACCGCGCTCATCGGCCCTCCTCCCAAGTGTCGATCATGCTCTTGAGTTCGGCCGGTTCGATGCCGAGCTTGCGCGCCTCGGTCAGCAGCGGCCGGACGTACTGTCGGGCGAACTCGTCGCGGCGCCGGCCGCGGAGCTTCGCCCGGGCGCCGGGAGAGACGAACATGCCGATTCCTCGCTTCTTGTAGAGAGTTCCGTCGTCGACCAGCTTGTTGACCCCCTTGGCGGCGGTCGCGGGGTTGATCCGGTGGAAGGCGGCCAGCTCGTTGGTCGAGGGCACCTGGCTCTCCTCGGCGAGCGTCCCGTCCAGGATCGAGTTCTCCAGCAGCTCCGCGATCTGGAGGAAGATCGGCCGGCCGTCCTCCATCACGTCCTCCACCATCCCCAGTCGCCACACTGGTTGGCTGGTTCATTACTCATGTAATTAACCATGCAACCTGAACGGCGTCGCTGTCAAGGGACGGGTGACGGCGTTAACCTTCCGGCCCGACCGACGCGTCTACCTGTCGGGAGGTACGCATGACCGACAGGTACCCGGCACCACCGGAGGGCTTCGCCGACTTCGTGACGGCCCGGTCCGCCGCGCTGCTGCGCTCCGCCTGGCTGCTCACCGGAGACGCCGGCCGCGCCGAGGACCTGCTCCAGACCGTGCTGGCCGGGGCGTGGCGACGCTGGTCGACCGTGGTCGCGGCCGGGCACCCCGAGGCGTACCTGCGGCGGGCCCTGTTCACCACCTACGTCTCCTGGTGGCGGCGCCGGTGGCGGGCCGAGTTCCCGGCCGCCACGCCACCGGAGGACACCGGACCCAGTGACCTGGCCCGCGAGTCCGCCGACCGGGACGCGGTCCGCCGGGCGCTGGCCCGGCTCAGCCGCCAGCAGCGGGCGATCGTGGTGCTGCGCTACGTCGAGGACCCTCCGTGGAACGGACCGCCCAGGTGCTGGGCTGTTCGCCGAACACGGTGAAGGTGCAGTCGTCGCGTGCCCTGCGCAGCCTGCGTACCGATCCGGACCTGAGCCTGTTCACCAACCGGGAGGTCGTACCGTGACCCGCGACGACGAAGACATCCGAGGACTGCTCGCCGGGGCCGTACCACCGCTGGCCGCACCGCCGGACCGGGTGGCCGAGGTCGGCGTCCGGGTACGCCGGCACCGCCGCCGGATGGCCGGCGGCGCGGCGGCGGCGGTCGCGCTGACCGTCGGCCTGGGCGTGGGCCTGCCGGCGCTTGTGGCCGGTCCCGGACGCGACGACGTCATCCCACTCGTCACCCCCGGCCCGCGCGGTGACGCCAACTGCCCGACCGACCTCGTCGGGCGTCCGGACCTGGCGTCCGTACGCTACGGCGACGACGAGCCGCTGGTGCCGACCGGCGCGGTGGAGATCACCAGCTGCCAGGTTCCGGTCGGTGGCGGACTCCGCCCGGCGGACCGGATCGGCCCCCGGACCCTCACCACCGGCGTCGACGAGATCGTCCGGCTGCTCAACGCCCAGCCACCGACCCAGCAGGACGGTCGAGGTCGACCTCGACCGGACGGCGACTTCGCGTGTGCCCTGATGGCGCGCTACGAGGAGACCGTCCTGGTGCTGCGCTACCCGGACCGGGACCCGGTCACGGTCTGGACGGACGCCAACTGCGGAGTCGCGGTCACCGCCACCCACGGCCGGGGAGCGGACTTCGGGGTGCTCAGGGCGTTCCTCGACAGGTACCGGGCGCAACTGGCCACGACCACCGACCCGGCCACCGTCACCACCCCGGCCTGCGTGGACACCTTTCCCATCGAGCGGATGCGGAAGAACTCCGAGGACTACCCGCTGGATCGGATCAGGCTGAACAACAGCGCCACGTACCCGATCCTGCCGACCCGGCTGATCGAGGTCACCGCCTGCCGGTACGAGGTGCGCGGCGACACCGGCGAGCTGGTCGGGCAGCAGCGGCGGCGCGCCGGGGCGGACGAGGTACGGGCCGTACTCAACCAGGCGTTCGACAGGTCGGCGAAGGGCAGCGACTGCGGCGACTGGCCGGACTACCAGGAGCCCAGTGTCTTCGACACGCTGACCGTGGCCGACGCCACCGGCGAGACTGCCGAGTTCTGGATCCGGCACGAGCCGTGCCGCAGCGCCCGCCACGCCTACAGCTCCAGCCGGCAGCTCAGCGCGCAACTGCTGGCGGCCGTCACGGACCTGCTCGGCCAGCCGCCGTCGCGGTGAGCCGGTGACCCGGGTCGGACCTGACGGGGGTCGGCCCGCCGCGTACGCCGACCCGGTCCGGCAGTCACGCCGGACCGGGCCGGCGTACCGGAACTCAGCCGTACGGCGGCCGGGCGTACGCGGCCCGCAGCGCGGCCAGCCCGGTCGACTTCGGGCTGAGGGTGCCCCAGCCGGAGTTGAAGTAGTTCGTCCGGGCGATCAGCGGGCCGCGCTCGGCGTTGAGCTGGGCGATGGCCGGCGGCACGGTGGCGATCCAGGCCGCCTGGTCGGGAATCTCGATGACCCGTACGCCCCACTCGGCGATGAGCACCGGACGGGACAACGCGACCGGACCCAGATCGGCCACCGCCCAGTCCTTGGTGCGCCGGAACCGTTCCAGCGCGGTGTGGCTGGCATGTGTGGCGTAGACGTTCCACTGGAGGTAGTCCAGCCGGGTCATCAACGCCTCCGGGTGGGTGCGCCGGAAGCAGTCCCGGTTGAAGCCGCCGACCCCGACCGAGAAGGTGCTGCCCTGCGGCAGCCCCTTGGCCTGGAACCAGTTGACGATGTACGTCACCGCCTGCACCGCCCGGGCGTCCGACTCGGCCCAGGTGTACGCCTTGCCGGCCTCCGTGGTGCCGAACTCGTGATCGGTGTCCAGCTCGGAGGCGAGCTGGATGTTCACCCCGAAGCCCATCGTCCGGTACTGCGACAGCGCCCGGGCGAACAACCCGTCGCACTGCCCGGCGATGACCTGGCCGTAGCCGTACGCCTTCGGCCAGACCGCGCCGGGCCGCTGCTGGATGGTCATCGCCGGAGCGGGCACGGTGTACCGCACCCCGTCCACGGTGAAGGTCTGCGGCCCGGTGTCGGGCGCGCCGTAGTGCTTCAGTTCGAGCACCATGTTGATCTGCACCCCGGCCCGCCCCAGAGTGATCAGCCAGGGTCGCTCGTAGCCGGGAAAGATGTAGGCGTCGGCGAAGCTGCGGTACTGGGTCAGCGACCGGAAGTTGCCGCGGGTGATGTCGGCCGTCGGATCCGCACCACCGGAGAGGTAGTAGCCGCCCAGCACCGGCGGCAGCACGGTGTAGGCGACGCTGGCGGTGGCGGTCCGACTGGCGGAGTCGCGCACGGTGACGGTCACCCGTGGCATCACGCCACCGCCCGGAAGACGGCCACCGCGCCGTCGTCGGAGACCCGGGACCAGGTACGCCCCGAGTCGTCGGCGACGGTGACGGTGAGCGGGTCGATCACGGCGGTCACCGAGACTGGGGCGCTGCGGTTGCCCTGCGCGTCGGCCACCGTGACCGTCACGGTGAGCCGCTGGTGGTCCGCGTCGCCGTAGTTGACCGTCAGCAGCATCTGCTCGCCCGGTGAGTAGGTGGTGGGGTTCATCGAGGCGTTGGCGGTGGGAGCGGCCATGGCAGCTCCTTCCTGGCTTGGTCGTCGCGACCAGTGGTGCAACACCCTCGGTGCGGCTGGTCGGCGACGGCGGGCCGGAGCCGGGCGGCGCGGCGGCGCGCCCCGGCGTTTCCGTGCTGGCGGCCGGCGGGACGTCACGGCCCCGACCCGGCCGGAGGATCGGATGTGGCCCGCCATCCGCAGCCTCGCTACCTGCTACAACAATGCGTCGGGGCAGGCCGCGCCGTCCTGTCCGTTTCCGGACATATCGACTCTTATGGAGGCGAGACATGAAGTACCTGATGTTGATCTACGGCAACGAGGAGATCTGGGGCAGCCTGCCGGACGGCGACCTGGCCACGTTGATCGGTGAGGTGGACGCCTTCACCGGGGCACTGCGTGCCTCCGGCGAGCTGGTCGACGTGCAGGGGTTGGAGACACGTCCCCGGTCGGTGCGGATCGTCGCCGACACTCCGGTGGTCACCGACGGGCCGTACCTGGAAGCCAAGGAGTACGTCGGGTCGTACCTCGTGGTGGACGTCGAAGACGAGCAGCGGGCAGTGGAGATCGCCCGTGGCTATCCGGGTCTGCGGTTCGGCACCGCCAGCGGCGGCCTGGAGATCTGGCCGCTGATGACCGGGCCGGACCACTGAGCCTCGACGAGGCCACCGTCGACCTGCTGCGCCGGCTCGCGCCGCAGGTGCTGGCCACCCTCGTGCGTCGGTACGGCGACTTCGGTCGGGCCGAGGACGCCGTGCAGGAGGCGCTCGTCGACGCCGTGGAGAGGTGGCCGCTCGACGGCGTCCCCGAGCAACCGTCGGGCTGGCTGCACACGGTCGCCGCCCGCCGCTACGTCGACCTGGTGCGCACCGAGGTCGCCCGCACCCGCCGCGAGCGTACGGCGCTGGACCTCACCCCCCGCGACACGCTTGTCGCCCCACCGCCCGACGCCGTGCCACCCCGGGACGACCTGCTGGAGCTGTTCCTGCTCTGCTGTCATCCGGTGCTGCCCGCGCCCGCGCAGCTGGCACTGACCCTGCGTGCGGTGGGTGGGCTCACCACCGCCGAGGTCGCCGCCGCCTTCCTGGTGTCGGAGCGGACGATGGGGCAACGGATCTCGCGGGCGAAACTGCGCCTGCGGGAGGCGGGTGCCCGGTTCGCACCGCCACCGACGGCGGAACGCCAGGCCCGGCTGGCCGTCGTACGCCAGGTGCTGTACCTGATGTTCAACGAGGGATACAGCGCAAGCAGCGGCCCTCAACTGCGCCGCGCCGACCTGACCGGGCAGGCGCTGCGGTTGACGCGCCGGCTGCACGAGCAACTGCCCGACGACGCCGAGACGACCGGCCTGCTGGCGTTGATGCTGCTCACCGAGGCCCGTGCGGCGGCCAGGGTCGACCGGAACGGCGATCTGGTGCCGCTGGCGGAGCAGGACCGCCAGGTGTGGGACCAGGTGGCGATCGCCGAGGGTTGCGCACTTGTCGAACGGAGTCTGGCCGTCACGCCACCGGGGCCGTACCGGGTCCAGGCCGCCATCGCGGCGGTGCACGCCGAGGCGCCGAGCGCCGAGGCCACCGACTGGCCCCAGGTGCTCGCGCTGTACGAGGTGCTGGAGCACCTCGCACCCAACCCGGTGGTCACGCTGAACCGGGCGGTGGCGGTGGGCATGGTGCACGGGCCCGTCGCCGGGCTGGCCCTGCTCTGCGAGGTGGAGTCGGGGCCGTTGGCCGGGCACCACCGACTGCACGCCGTCCGCGCCCACCTGCTGGAACTCGCCGACGACCGGCCCGCCGCGGCCGCGCAGTGGCGGGCAGCGGCGCAGCACGCCGGCAGCGACCCCGAGCGGCGGTACCTGCTGCGCCGAGCCGCCACCGCGAGTGACCCGGACCGTCCACCATGTGAACCAGGTCACCTTCGGGGTCGGTAGAAGCGTGCCGTACCGCTCCGATCCACAGGTGGATCGGCACCCACGGTGGGTGCCGTCGCACCCGGGAGGAACAGCACATGACGAAGGTGACCGCCCAACTGTCGGTGTCGCTGGACGGCTGCTACGCCGGCCCGCAGCACGACGGCGTTGGCGACTGGCTGCGGTCGGCGGAGAGCCACGGCTTCTTCCGGGTGACCCGGTGGGCCACCGAGGCGATGGCGTGGCGCGAACGGCAGGGTTTCGCCGGCGGCCGGCACGACGCCGACTCCGAGATCATCGCCGAGTCGTTTGCCGCGGCCGGCGCGTACGTGATGGGTCGCCGGATGGCCGACGGCGGCGAGGTGCCGTGGGGCGACGAACCACCGTTCCGCGCTCCGGTCTTCGTGGTGACCCACCGGCCCCGCCCGACGTTGCACCGCCAGGGTGGCACCAGCTTCACCTACGTCACCGACGGGCTGGCCAGTGCGGTGGCCCAGGCCCGGGCCGCAGCCGGTGACCGGAACGTCGCGGTGGCCGGCGGGGGCAGCCTGGTCCGGCAGGTGCTGCGGGCGGGTCTGCTCGACGAACTGGAGTTGCACGTGGTGCCGGTCGTCCTCGGTGCCGGGCTCCGACTCTTCGACGACCTGGCTCTCGACGACTTCGAGGCGATCGAGCTGACCCCCGAACGGGTACTCGCCAGCCCGCACGTCACCCACGTCCGGTACGCGGTGCGGGGTCGCGCCCCGCTGGTCCTCGACGACCGCGGCCGCGGCACCGGCACCCCGTAGGCCGTGCCGTCGGCCGGTGGCGCCGTCAGCGGGTGGCGAGGAAGCTGAGCACCTCGGACCACCCGTCGCGGCGGGCGGCGGCGTCACCGGCCCGGGAGCCGCCGTGGATCTGCTCGCCGGTGCGGCCCTGGTGCACCGTCTTCGACGGCAGGTACGGGAAGGTGCCCACGCCGTGACCGGCCTCCGGGTAGAGCAGCACCCGGTGGGGTGGACCACCGAGGGCCAGCACCAGCTCGGCGGCGTAGGTCGGCGCGTCCCAGAGCAGGTCGTCCGCCCCGGCGATGGCCAGTACCGGTCCGTCGATCCGGTCGACGGGTATCGGGCCGCTCGGTACCGGCCGGCCACGGTAGGTCCAGGCGGGCGCTCCGGTGTACGGGTAGCCGAGGTGGACGATGCTGCTCGGGGCGTAGGCGACGACGGCGCCTACCAGGTCAGGGCGCTGTTGCGCCAGCAGCAACGCGGCCTCGGTGCCGCGCGAGTAGCTCATCACCGCCACCTCGCCACCGGAGTGCGAGGCGAGACGTTCGGCGGCGGTGACGAAGTACTCCAGCGGGATGTCGTGCAGGCTGTCCGGCAGCCCCGGCGCGCCGAAGTAGCCCAGGCACAGCACCGGGTGCCCGCGGGAGGCGAGCAGCGGCGCGTCGTACAGCCCGCCGACGCCGCCCTCCGAGCCACCGAACCACAACACCCCGCGCCGTCGCGGCACGTCCGGCGGCGGCAGGACGAGCAACCCGTGAACCCCGTCGGCCGCCCGGGTCAGCTCGGTGAAGGAGACCCGACCCGCCGTCCAGTCCCGTCGCACGGTGACGGTGGCGGGCGCCCGCCCGCCACCCGAGGCCGACAGCCGAACCGGGAAGTCACGCCGTACGTGCGGCCAGACCGGTGCGAAGTAGGAGGCGTCGCCGTCCAGCGGATCCATCGACCAGAACAGACCCATCGGGTCGACACCCGAGTAGGAGCCGTGCACCGGTGCGTCCCGCGACACGTCCACCACACCGTCGGCGTCGGCCACGAACGTCGCCGCCGCGCGCCACCGCCGCCCCGCGTGATCCCGGGCCTCGGCGACGATCTCGGCACGTTCCCTCGCGGCCAGCCCACTCACCCGTACCCGCAGCGGCTGGTCGACGAGCGCCACGGCCGGCGTCACGTCCAGCCGCAGGCGCGGCGCGCCGCCCCTGCCCCGATCGCCGACGAGGAGGGTCGCGACCACCAGCCCCACCAGGACGGCGGGCAGGATCCGGGACGTTCTCGACCAACGCGGCATCGATCACACCGTATGTGCGGCTGTCCACCCCCACGACGGGTGCTATTCGGCGAGGATCGCACGGAGGCGGGCCCGGCATTCGGCCACGAACGCCGGGTAGCTGTGCTGGTAGTACGCGATGCCGCTGGCGGCCACGGCGATCGCCCAGGCGCGGGCGCGTAGCCAGGTGGAGTCGTCCACGTCGACGGCGTCGCGGTAGGCGTGGCGGGCCTCGGGCGGCAGATCCCACACCGGGGCGTACTCGGCGTCGGGCAGGCCGACCGACAGGCCACCGAAGTCGATGACCGCGTGCAGTCTGCCGTGTCGGACCAGGAGGTTCGTGGGCCTGAGATCGCCGTGCAGCCACACCTGCGGTCCGGACGGTTCGGGCCGGGCGAGCCCCGCCTGCCACATCCGTTCCAGGGTGTCGACGTCGATCTGCGCGCCGACGATGGTCCGGCAGTCGGCGAGGGCTCGGCCGATCCAGTCGGCACAGGGCCGCAGGTGTCCGCCCCGGTACCAGCTCAGGTCGCCCGTACCGGTCGCCCCCATGAGGTCGACGCCGTGCAGCTCCCGCACCACCCCCGCCAGGTCGGTGCCGAAGGCCGCCCAGTCCGAGACGGTCTGCGGCCCCGCCTCCTCGCCGTCGATCCACCGGTAGACCGACCAGGGAAGCGGGAAGGCGCTGGTGGGAACGCCGGTGTGCAGCGGTTCCGGGATCCGGAAGCCGAGCCGGGGGGCCAGCCGGGGCAGCCAGCGCTGTTCCTTGCGCAGCGACGGCGCCTTCTCGGCGGTGCGCGGCAGCCGTACGAGCAGGTCGGCGCCGAGGCGGTACATCGTGTTGTCGGTGCCCGCGCCCGCCAGGGACAGCGGCAGATGCGCCCACTGTGGACATTGCTGCGTCACCAACGCACTGACGACATCCTCGTCGACCGGAATCTCACCCTGGTGCAGCGGCACACCGAGATCCTCGCGCCGGACGCGCGGGTGGGCCACCCAATTCTCGACGCTGCGGGCGGCGTCGCCGGCCACCCGGTCGGACCGGTGCCGGGCACCCGTCCCGTCGGTTGTAGGCAAGCCGACTGTGACCTTGACCGATACCCGGAACAGTGGAAAAAGCATCGACTACCACCGATTGGAGTGGCCCATGTCTCTCCGACTCCGTCACCTCTGCGCCGCCCTGGCCATGGTGCTGGCCGCGACGCTGGCGGTCCCCGGCGCACCGGCCGCCGCCGCCACCGCCGACCGCTTCGGATTCGCGTACGTCGCCGATCCCACCGTGCCGGTCTGGACACCGCTGCCCGCGGCGTACCAGTTCGGCAGTTGGGCTGCGGGCCCGGTGGCCACCGGCGGCAAGGTCGCCCCCGGCCGTTTCCTGGTGCGGTTTCCGAACATCGGACTGGGCGCCCGTGGCAACGCCCATGTCACCGCCGTGGCCAGGGACGGCCGGTTCTGCCAGCTCGTGCGGTGGGGCAGTTCGGGCGCCGACGAGATCGTCGACGTGCAGTGCTTCCGACCCGGCGGAACCCCGACCGACACCCCGTTCACGGTGTTGTGGACGGTGAGTTCCGGCGTCCTGCCGGCCGGCGTCGGGGCGTACGCCTCGGCGCAGGTGTTGTCTAACGTCCTCGCACAGTCGTACAACTCGGCCGGCGCACCCGTCACCGTCGCCAACGTCGGCGTGGGCATCTACGCGCTGCGCTTCCTGGCGGTCGGCACGGCCGGCACGCTCTCCGGGAACGTGCAGGTGACCGCCCAGCAGCCGAACGCCCAACCACGCCGCTGCAAGATCCTTCGCTGGGGCGCGACCGGCCCGGACGTGCTGGTCTACGTCGCCTGCCATGATCCGGCCACCGGTGCATTGATCAACAGCGACTTCACCGCCTCGTTCCATCGGGAGCGCTCGGTCTACGCGTCGTTCGGCCCACCGAAGTACTTCGGGTACCTCGCGACGCCCTTCGTCGGTCCGACGAACTACTCCCACCCGCTCGGTGTGGGCGCGAACGGCTTCGGTCCCACGGGTCTCGGCACCTACACGGTCAAGTTCCCGGCCCTGCACGAGAAGAGCACCACGGCGCAGGTGACCGCGATCGGTGACGACCCCTCGTACTGCACCATCCAGTCCCGATGGGCGCAGTTCGGCAGCGACGCGGTGCTGCCGGTCTCCTGCTTCAGCAACGCCGGCCGGCCGCAGGACAGCGAGTTCAGCTCGACCTTCTCGTCGAGCGTCTGAGCCCGGCGGTCCCCGCCCAGAGCACGCTGGGCGGGGACCGGCGGCGGGTGCGACGCGGCGGCGTCTCAGGACCCGGTCGGGTGCTCGCCGGGCAGGTCCGAGGCGGCGACCCGCAGCGCGGCGACGCTCGCGGCCACCGCGGGATGGCCACCCGCACCCTGCCGGTAGGCGATCCGGGTACGCCGTCGGATGGTGAGCGGGACCAGAGCCACCCCGGCCGGCGGCCGCCCGACAGCCAGTTGCGGCACCAGACCGACGCCCTGACCGGCGGCGACCAGGGCGAGCACGGCGGTGAAGTCGTCCGCGTGATGACGCACGGTCGGGCGGAAGCCGGCCAGTTCACACGCGTGCAGGGTCACCGAGTGACAGAGCGTGCCCGGGCTGCCCACGATCCAGTCCGCGTCGCGTACCGAGCGCATCGGGTCGCCGGTGAGGTTCCGGTCCGCCCCGACGGCCAGGTGGACCGTCTCCTCCAGCAGTGGCACCGAGTCCAAGGCCGGGCCCGCCTCGACGGGCACGATGTCGTAGTCGTGCACGAGCGCCACGTCGAGGCGGCGGTCGCGCAGCGCGTCGGGCACCGCGACCGGGTCCAACTCGGTGACCATCAGGTCGAGCGCGGGATGGTCACGGCCGAGCGCGACCAGGGCGGGCAGCAGCAGGGTACGCACCGCACTGGGGTACGCGCCGATGCGTACCGTGCCGCAGAGCCCGCCCCGCGCGGCGACGAGAGTCGCGTCGGCCGCCTCCAGCGCGGCGAGGACGACCTCGGCGTGCCGGACCAGCGCCACCCCGGTGGGGGTCAGGGCGACCCGCCGACCGGCCCGCTCCAGCAGCGTCACGCCGGCCTGGCGTTGCAGCGCGGCGAGTTGCTGGGACACGGCGGACGGCGTCTAGGTGTGCGCCTCGGCCACGGCGGCGATGGTGCCGAGGTGGGAAAGATCCCGCAGCAGGCGCAGGCGACGGACGTCAAGCATCAGTTCAGCTTACGTATTCGGTGAGTAATCGGAGCTGGTGCTTCACCTTCTTCGGTCGGAGGCTGGAGGCATGACATCAGCCGGTCTCTACGTACCGATGATCACGCCGTTCGACGAGAGCGGCGCGATCGCACTCGACGCGCTGCGCGCGCTCGCCCAGGAGGTGCTGACCGCCGGCGCGGCCGGTCTGGTCGCCCTCGGCACCACCGCCGAGCCGCACGCCCTCGGCGCCGCCGAGCAGCAGACGGTGGTCGACGCGATCGCCGCCGTCTGTCGGGAGCACCGGGCCGGTCTCCTGGTCGGCGCGCACGCCGCGCCGGAGCTGCGGGCACTCGCCGGGCGGCCCGAGGTCACCGCGGCGCTCTGCCTGGTCCCGCCGTTCCTGCGCCCGGGCGAGGAGGCGGTACTCGCCCACTACACCCGGTTGGCCGAGGAGTCACCGGTGCCGCTGGTCGCGTACCACGTGCCGTACCGCACCGGGCAGCAGCTTGGCGCCGACACTGCGCCGCCTCGCCCGGCTGCCCGGCCTGGTCGGCGTCAAGCACGCGGTCGGCGGCATCGACGCCGACACGATCGCCCTGCTGGCCGACCCGCCCGCCGACTTCGCGGTGCTCTGCGGCGAGGACGCGTACGTCTCACCGCTGCTCGCCCTCGGCGCGGCCGGCGGCATCCTCGCCTCCGCCCATCTCGCCACCGCCGACTACGCCGACCTGGTCACGGCCTGGCGATCCGGCGACGTCGCCCGGGCCCGGCCGCTCGGCCACCGGCTCGCCGCCCTCTCGGCCGCGCTGTTCGCCGAGCCCAACCCCGCCGTGGTCAAGGCGGTGCTGCACGCCCAGGGGCGGATCCCGACACCGCTCGTCCGCCCTCCGCTGCTGCCCGCCACGCCGGCAGCCACCGCCCGGGCGCTGACCTGCCTGGCCGGGGTGCCGGACGAACCGGCGTGAGGGCCGCCGACGAACTTCAGCGAAAAATCTCCCGGCGGCATGTCGAGAAGCCGGGTCGGGCTCCGTCCTCGGTACGAACGCGGCCACAATGGCCCGTACCTGACAAGGAGCATCCGATGGCCAAGTACCTGCTGCTCAAGCACTACCGTGGCGGCCCGACCCCGCTGTACGACGTGCCGATGGACCAGTGGACGCCCGAGGAGATCTCGGCCCACGTGCAGTACATGCGCGACTTCGCAGCTCGGCTCGAAGAGACCGGCGAGTTCGTCGAGGGGCAGGCGCTCTCCCCGGAGGGAACGTTCGTCCGCTACGACGGCGAGGGGCGGCCGCCGGTCACCGACGGTCCGTTCGCCGAGACCAAGGATCTGATCGCCGGCTGGATGGTGATCGACGTCGACACCTACGACCGGGCGTTGGAGCTGGCCGGCGAGCTGTCGGCGGCGCCGGGTGCTGGCGGGAAGCCGCTGCACGAGTGGCTCGAGGTGCGGCCGTTCCTGAACGAGCCGCCGACCATCTCGGAGTGACGCACGGTGGATGAGGCCGTCCTACGGACCCTTACTCCCGCCGTGATCGGCATCCTCGTCCGTCGCGGAGTCGACTTCGCGACGGCCGAGGACGCCGTGCAGGACGCGCTTGTCGAGGCCGTCCGGGCATGGCCGACCGACCCGCCGCGCGACCCGAAGGGCTGGCTGGTCGCCGTGTCCTGGCGAAAGTTCCTCGACGTGGCCCGCGCGGACACCGCACGGCGACGGCGCGAGGCCCTGGTGGAGGTGGAGCCCGCGCCCGGACCGAGCGAGCCGATCGACGACACGCTCGCGCTGTACTTCCTGTGCGCGCATCCGTCGTTGACCCCGGCCTCGGCGGTGGCGCTGACGCTGCGGGCGGTCGGCGGCCTGACCACCCGGCAGATCGCCCGGGCCTACCTGGTGCCGGAGACGACAATGGCGCAGCGGATCAGCCGGGCCAAGCGGACCGTCAGTGGAGTCCGGTTCAACCAGCCCGGCGACGTCGGCACCGTGCTGCGCGTGCTCTACCTGGTCTTCAACGAGGGCTACTCCGGCGATGTCGACCTCGCCGCGGAGGCGATCCGACTCACCCGCCAGCTCGCGGCCAGGATCCGACACGCGGAGGTGGCGGGTCTGCTCGCGCTCATGCTGCTGCACCACGCCCGCCGGGCGGCGCGAACCACCGCCGACGGCCGCCTGGTGCCGCTGGCCGAGCAGGACCGCAGCCGCTGGGACACCCGCCTGATCGCCGAGGGCGTGCAGGTGCTCCAGAACGCCCTGGCCCGCGACCGCCTGGGCGAATTCCAGGCGCAGGCTGCCATCGCCGCGCTGCACGCCGACGCCCGCACGGCCGAGGAGACCGACTGGGTGCAGATCGTCGAGTGGTACGACGAGCTGGTCCGCCTCACCGACAGCCCGGTGGCCCGCCTCAACCGGGCGGTCGCCGTCGGCGAGGCCGACGGACCACGAGCCGGCCTGGCCGCCCTGGCGGGCCTCGACCCCGCCCTGCCCCGGTACGCCGCGGTCGCCGCGTACCTGCACGAGCGGGACGGTGACCTGCCGATCGCGGCACGGCTCTACGCCGAAGCCGCCCGATCGGCGCCCAGCCTGCCCGAAGTCGAACACCTCACGCGGCAGGCCGCCCGACTCAACGCGCTGCTGCGCCGGTAGGTGGTGCATCCACCGCATTGGGCCACCGAGGACAATGCCTTCTTCACGATCGTTCCGTCAGGATCCGGGCGACGTCCACGTTTCCTGCCGCCGCCGGCAGGGTGCCAGCCATTCGCCCGATTGCGGACGGCTTCCGGTGTGCCCATGCTCAGCGTCGACGGGCCGTCGGATCGTCGAGGTGGTCCACGACGGGATTCGGGGAGTTCGGGTGGAGACCGGTTCCATCATCGGGGCCGCAGGGCTGTTCTGCCTGGCGGCGGTGTTGATGATCGGCTGGGCGCTGAGCGCCTACAACCGTCTGGTCCGCCAGCGCAACCAGGTGCAGGCGTCGTGGGCTCAGATCGACGTCCAACTCAAGCGTCGGTACGACCTCGTGCCCAACCTGGTCGAGACGGTCAAGGGTTACGCGGCGCACGAACGCGGCACGCTGGAGGCGGTGCTGGCCGCCCGCACCGGCGCGATGGCCGCCGCCGTCGCGCCCGAGGTCTCCGTCCGCGCGGGCGCCGAGAACGTGTTGACCCAGACGCTCGGTCGGCTGTTCGCGCTGGCGGAGGCGTACCCGGACCTCAAGGCGAACCAGAACTTCGCGGCCCTGCACAGCGAACTGACGCGCACCGAGGACAAGATCGCCTACGCCCGACAGTTCTACAACAGCGCCGTCCAGACGTTGAACACGAGTGTGCAGTCCGTCCCGACCAACCTCATCGCCGGCTTGGGCGGTTTCCGATCGACGGACTACTTCGAGGCCCTCGACGGAGAACGCGCCGCCGTCCAGGTGCGTTCCTGACCGGGACGGGCCCTGTGGATTCCCGACTGTTTCTCGATCTGGTGGCGACCGCGGTCGCACTCGGGGCCTGGTTCGGCGCGTACGGCCTGGTCCGCGGGTTCACCCGGCCGGCCAGTCCGACGCCCGCGCCGGCCACCATGGAACTCGGGACCGAACCACCCGCCGTGGTCAGCCTGCTGGTCAACCGCTGGTCGGTGACCGAGGACGCGGCCGAGTCGACTCTGCTCGACCTGGCCGCCCGTGGCTTCCTCGAGTTGCGTCAACCGGACGACGATCCGATGCGGACCACGCTGCACCTGCCGCCGAGCCCGCCCGACGACAGCGGGCTGCGGCCGTACGAACGCCACGTGCGCGACCGGGTGCGCGGGCTGGCGGTCGACGGCGTGGTACCCCTGACCGCGCTGAGCTTCCGCGACGCCGCGCAGGCAAAGGCGTGGAACAGACGGCTGCGATCACAGGTCGTCGCGGACGCCCGGGCTGCCGGGCTGTCCCGGCGGCGCTTCGGCCCCGCCGTGACCAGCCTGATGACCGCCGCCGCCGGGGTCGTCGCGGTGGTCGTCGTTGTCGTGTTGTGGCACTACAGCAGCTGGCACAGTACCGAGGGGAACCCGGTTGTCGGGGGCGGAATCGTCGTCTTCGGCGTGCTCACCGCCATCGCGGGACTGTCACCGGGCGAGCGCGACACACCCCTCGGCCGTCAGGTGGCCGCACACTGGCTCGGTGTCCGTGACTGGCTACGCGGACACGAGCAGTTCGACGAACTACCACCGGCGTCGGTGGCGATCTGGGACCGCTATCTGAGTTACGGCGCGGCCGTCGGCGCCACCCGACTGACCAGCACGGTCCTCGACCTCGGCATGGGCAACAGGAAACTGGTCTGGTCCTCGCTCGGTGGCACGTGGCACCGGGTCCGGGTACGTTACCCGCGCTTCTCCGCCCGGTACGGCCAGACGCTGCCGAAGCTGCTGCCGCGCGCGGCGATCAGCATCGCGGTGGGCGGGTTCCTGCTGAAGGTCTTCGGCCCCGACTTCGACCTCGTGCCCAACTCGGCCGACCAGGCGGAGCAGATCTTTACGATGGTGACCGCCGGCGTCGTCGTCGTGGGCCTGGTACTGCTGGTGTCTGGTGGCCACACGCTGGTGCGCGGCGTCGCGGACCTCGTCACGGAGCGGACCGTCACCGGCGAGGTGCTGTGGCTAGAGGTGTGGCGCACGACGAACCAGGGTGAGGACCGACCGGCCCGACCATGGCTGCACTACCTGGCGGTGGACGACGGCACCGGCGACCGTACCACGGCCTGGGGCCTGCCCAGCCAGTGGGCCGGCGACTGCCGCGACGGGGACGTCGTCACGATCCGGGTCCGCCCGTGGACCAGGCGAGTGGTCGCCTTCGCGGTCGTCGGTCACAGCCGCTCCCGACGGCTGGTGGAGCGGGAGATCCTGACCGGCGGCGGCGTGAACGAGGTCGTTCGGATCGGCGACACGGTGCGCCGCCCCACCGGACCCTGGTCTGCCCGGGTCCATGAACTACTGCGGCATCTCGCCGCCCAGGGCTTCGCGGCGGCACCCCGGGTACGCGACACCAGCGAGCCCGGCTTCGAGCTCCTCGACTTCCTGCCGGGCGAGGTGTCGAACTATCCACCCACCCCGGCCGCGGCCTCGGTCGAGGCATTGGAGAGTGCGGCCGCGTTGCTGAGGGCGTACCACGACGCGACAGCCGAGTACGCGCGGCGAGCGCCACGCGACGGCTGGCAGGTGGCGGCGACCGAACCGGTGGAGGTCATCTGTCACGGTGACTACGCACCGCACAACTGTGTGCTCGACGGAAACCGCGTCGTCGGCATCATCGACTTCGACCATGCCCAGCCCGGACCCCGGATCTGGGATGTCGCCTACGCGGCCTACCGCTGGGTGCCGATGACCGCACCGGAGAACACGGACGGCTTCGGAACCGTGGAGGAACAGGCCGCCCGGCTCCGCACGTTCTGCGACCGCTACGGGCTGGACGACAGTGCGCGAGCCGACCTGATCGACGTCACGGTGGCCCGGCTGCACGCACTTGTCGACTTCATGCACGCCCAGGCAGCCGCCGGCAACGCCGCCTTCGCCGGTCATCTCGCGGACGGACACCACCTCCAGTACCTCAACGACGCGAGGTACGTACGCGCGCAACGCCTGGTCTTCGAACGTGCCCTGCGTCGCGGCCGATCGGGCGACCTGCGTGACGAGGGCCGCCGCCGTGGCGAGGATCGGCAACCGGGCCACCACTGACCGCTCGGCCGAACTCACCGTCGGCTGGCCGGACCACGCAGAAAAGGCGGCCCCGCATCCACAGGGGACGCGGCGCCGCCTTGCTGCGACCGGCTAGCTGATCTTCCTGCGGTAGATCGCTGTCGCGCCGAGGTACGCGACCACGAGCAGCCCGACGCACCAACCGAGGGCGATCCACAGGTCGTTGCCGACGGGTTCCTGGGCAAACAGCGCGCGGAGAGTGTTCACGATGGACGTGACCGGCTGGTTCTCGGCGAACCACGCGACCGGACCGGGCATCGAGTCGGTGGGGACGAACGCCGAGCTGATGAAGGGCAGGAAGATCAGGGGGTAGCTGAAGCCGCTCGCGCCGTCGATGGTCTTGGCGGTCAGGCCCGGCATCACGGCGATCCAGCTGAGGGCGAGGGTGAACAGGATCAGGATGCCGGCGGCGGCCAGCCAGTTGACCACTGACGCGCCGGTGCGGAATCCCATGATCAGCGCGACGCCGATGACGATCACGAGCGATGCCAGGTTGGCGATGAGCGAGGTCAGGACATGCGCCCAGAGTACGGAGGGCCGCGAGATCGGCATCGACTGGAAGCGCTCGAAGATGCCGGCCTGCATGTCGAGGAACAGACGGTACGCGGTGTAGGCGATGCCGGACGCGATGGTGATGAGCAGGATGCCCGGAAGCATGTAGTTGATGTACGACTCACCGGTGCCGGTGTTGATGGCTCCGCCCAGCACGTACACGAAGAGCAGCAGCAGCGCGATGGGGGTGATCGCGGTGGTGATGATGGTGTCCGGGCTGCGCAGGATGTGGCGCAGGGAGCGGCCGGTGAGGGTTCCGGTGTCGCTGAGAGCATGGGCGGTCATCGGGATTCCTCTCCTGCGGGCGTGGCCGGCTGGTCGGCGGCGGTGTCACTGGTTTCGCCAACGAGGGCGAGGAAGACGTCCTCGAGGCTCGGCTGCTTCTCGATGTACTCGACCTTGGCGGCCGGGAGGAGTTGCTTCAGCTCGGTGAGGGTGCCGTTCTGGATGATCGTGCCCTTGTGCAGGATCGCGATCCGGTCGGCGAGTTGCTCGGCCTCGTCGAGGTACTGCGTGGTCAGCAGGATGGTCGTGCCACCTTGGGCGAGCTGCTTCACCGTCTGCCAGACCTCGATGCGGGCCTGCGGGTCGAGGCCGGTGGTCGGCTCGTCGAGGAAGACGACCGGCGGGTTGCCGACCAGGCTCATCGCGATGTCGAGCCGGCGGCGCATACCGCCGGAGTACGTTCCCGCCTTGCGGTTGCCGGCATCGGTGAGCGAGAAACGGGCGAGCAGATCGTCGGCGGTCGCCCCCGGGTCCTTCAGGTGGCGGAGCTTCGCGACCAGGATCAGATTCTCCCGGCCGGTGAGCACCTCGTCCACCGCGGCGAACTGACCGGTCAGGCTGATCGACTTGCGTACCTCGGCCGGAGCCGAGGAGACGTCGAACCCCTGGACGGTGGCGGTGCCGCTGTCCGCCTTCAGCAACGTCGACAGGATCCGCACCAGCGTGGTCTTGCCGGCGCCGTTCGAGCCGAGCAGCGCGAAGATGCTCCCCGCCGCCACGTCGAAGTCGACGCCCCGCAGCACGTGCAGGTCCTTGAAGGACTTGGTGATGGCCTGCACCCTGATCGCGGGTTCGCGAGCCGTGGTGGTCATTCGCTCTTCTCCTCACCGTTGTTGTGGTCAGCAGCGTCGATCGCCTTCCGCAGGCGCTCGCGCTCCCTGTCAATCCACTGCCTGCTGGCGTACGCCTGCAGGAACGTCTCCGCGAACTCGACCGGGTCGTCGCCGACGATCGCGCGGACCGGCGTTCCGTCGGCGACAGCGCGCTCCCAGAGGTCGACGAAGTCGCCGAACATGGTGGTGAGCGTGTCGCCGTCGAGGATCCCGCCGTGGTACATGAAATACCGGTGCAGCGCCTTCGCCGCGCCACGGTAGGGCTCCGGCAGGGCCTCGATCCGGGCCATGTGGTGCTTGTACTGCTTCTTCTGCTCCAGCGATCCGACGAGCGTCTCGATCCACTTCGCGGCCATGCTCATGCTCCCTTTTCGTGTTGGTTGCCGTTGTGACGGAGTTGCTCGATGCGATCCGTGAGGACGCTCCAGGTCCTCCAGAACTCGGCGAGTTGGTCCCGCCCCTTCGCGTTGAGCGAATACACCTTCCGCGGCGGCCCCTTCTCGGAAGGCACCTTCTCCACGTCCACGAACCCCCGTTGCTCTACACGGACGAGCAGTGCGTAGATGGTGCCTTCCGCGATGTCCGAGAACCCGCGGTCGCGCAGCCACGCGGTGATCTCGTAGCCGTACGCGGACCTGCGGGCCAGGATCGCCAGGACGATGCCTTCGAGGGTGCCCTTCAGCATCTCGGTCAGTTGGTTGCCCATGTCCCCATCTCCTCGCTACCCAGCGACGCTAACTACTGGTAGACAGTATCACTGGGTACCAGTAGATAGCAACAGTGAATACCGCAGAGATCGCCACCGGTGCGAGCGGCGACCTGCACGCGTGGGCCGTGGTGATCGACCGTGACTGCCGCACAGTTGGACAGCACGAGGTCACCGGTAGGCTGCGCCATGGCGAGGAAGAAGCAGCGACAGTTCGGCAATCCCGCACGGCAGGCGGAGGTTGACGCTGCGGCGCGGGCCCACGCCCTCGCGGTACAGGCGGCGACGGTCGCTTCCGTGCAGAAGCGAGGGAGATTCTGCATCCGCCGGGCGGTCAAAGAACCGTCACCACATCCGGATCGGCAGCGCGCTAACCCACGTTGTGGCCGGTGCCTTGCAACCGGTCGACAGTGACATCCAGCCGGCGAAGTACCTCCGTCTCGGTTGTTCCGGTGGCCGCAGCCAGCTCGATGGCCAGCAGGCGACAGACCGTGGCGATTCCGACGGCCGCCTCGACCGGGTTCGGCTCATCGTGCAGCGCCTGCTCGAGTGCGGTCTCAGGTTCTCTGTCCTCGGCAGCCCAGGTGATGACCACTCGTAGGCCGTATCGCAGGCAGCGGAACTGTGTCGGGCAAGCCAGTTACCCGCCTCGCCGCTCATCGTCAGCCCGTAGGGGTGTCAGGCGACCGATGCCCAGTGCGGTGGGCGCGATGACCGGAACCCGACCTGGGGTGCCGAGCCCGGGCACGGCGCTGCCCGGACGGCCCCTCAGGTCGGTCACGTCCTCCCGATCCGCCGCAAACAGCCACGATCCAGCGCTCACAAGCCGACCGGGACGGTGCCCGGACCGGGCGGCGTCGGCTCAGCGCAAGCTGCTCGGATCGATGTGGCCGAGCTGTACGGCGCGGACGAGGCGCCGGGGAACTCGGTAGGTCATGCTGCCGATCTGAATGGGCACCAAGTCGACCGGCACCGCCTTCCAGTTAGCGCGACGATGACGGGTATTGCTGCGAGACATCCGCCGCTTCGGGACAGCCATCGGAACTCCTGCGGGTTGAGCAGTTACAAGATCGGCGACGTGCGACCGGTCAGAACCGGGGCCCCCCAGCTCACTCCGGACCGGGCCACCACCCGCCGACCCCGCATCCGTGCGGGCCGGCGATCGAGAAGCGAGGTCAGCTTCTGCGGCCTCGTCTTCGAGGTCTAGGGAAAACGGTTTTCATAGTACAGAGCAGGGTGGCGTGCCGCGCCCCGTGGGGCTCCGGTCGCGTACGGTCCGGCCGACAACCCAACCCTTGCTGACCCGCAACTCTTCCCCGGGTCAACCGCCGTAACCGGCCAAGGGCTGCACCGACCGGTCGGCGCTGTTGTAACTGCGGGCCGCCACGAACGACCCGGCGGACACGGCTCCCACCACGGCGCGCACCAGCGTCCAGTCGGCGTCTCGGAAGCGAAGCGCGAGGCTGAGGTGCGGCGTCCAACGGCCGGGCTGGTGCCACGGATTATGACCTTCTCCGTCTTCGAGCACCCGCCACACCGCTCGGTGCGTCTCGACCAGTTCAGCGGCGGGCTCCACCAGCCAGACCAGCGACGCACTACCATCGAGCACCGTCACGTCGCCGAGCCGCGCCGGCAGCGGAAGCGCCGCGTCCAACAGAGCGGCGAGGCGGGCAACAGCCCCGGGCGGGAACTCGTCAACCGCGGCGAGAGTCAGGTGCGGACGATTCGACGAATGGGTGTTACGGGCCAGGCTCGGCAGACCGGCCGCAGCGAGCCGGCCCCAGGCCGCCCGGACGGCGGCATCGAGCTCCGCCGAGCAGAGCAGTTCCACCGTCCGCACGACGCCAGGTTAGCAGCGGTGTGCTGGAGCAGTTCCCGTCCTCAGACGAACCCATCAGCCTCGGCCGTGGCACCGTCCGGACCAGCAACGCGTCCCGCCACCGAAGGCAGGGAATCGACTGTCCGCCAGAATGCATCTCGCAGCGTCCGCCAGGAGGACGACCTGGGCCAGACACACCGACCAGTTCCGGGGCCGCGGCGCCCGCCGCCCCGGAACCTCAGCCGGACATTGTCGTGACTACCACTCCGCCTTACCGACGAGAGCCCAGTCATGGTCGTCATTTGTCAGGCACGGGACCATCTGGAGCCGAGCGCCCGAACCTCCGGTCCCCCCGCCGGGAACCTCCATGCACATGTCCGACGCGACGTTGCGCAGCCAGTAGTACTGCCATCCGCCCGAGGTGAGCCGCGGTTCGAGCCGGAAGTACTGGTTGTCCTGGTCGTAACAGCCGGTCACGTTGAGCTGAGCCTCGTTGGGAGCTGCGCCGAGGCCAGGCGGGTCGATGCAATAGCCGTCGTCGGGGTTGCGGATCCAGTAGAGCTGGTAGCCCTCGCTGTCCACGGCACGCGGCACGAACTGCCACTCCTGGTTGTCCGCGGCCTTCTTTACACACACGTCCTGGTTCACCGGTCCGTCGCGCTTGCCCGCGCCGGTGCCGGGTTCGTCGACGCACAGCTTCGTACGATGATTGAAGATGAAGTACGGGCCGTAGCCGCCGGCCGAGCCGCCGGAGTCGGGCGCCTTCACCGGTGGCTGGGCGCGCTTGGGGGTCTCGGTCGCCGCTCCCCCGGTCTTCTTGCCGGTCGCCTCGTCCGCCGCCGCGGACGATGGTGCGGACGGCGACGCATCCGGCTCCCCGGACGGTGACGCGGACGGCGCAGACGTGGGCTTGGCATCCTCGGACTTCTGCGGCACCTTATCCTTGACTGGAACCGTGAGTCGGGTGTCCTTCTCGTACTCGGCCATGTGCGCCATCACCCGGTCGGCGAGATGCGGGACGGAGGTCCGCGGCAGACCACCGGCCTGGCGGATCACCGCAGCTCCCCACTGATAGGCACCGAGAGCCAGCACGTACGGGTCGCCGCCATTCAGCAGTCTCAGTTCCTGGGACAGCCCGCACATGGCCTTACCCATCGACACGACCGCATGCTGCGGATCCCACGCCGAAGCGTCCTTGCTGACGCGATACGTCTGCCATAGCTCGGGAGTGAACTGGGCGATGCCCACTGCACCGTCTGCTGAACGGAGGTTGACGTTGAAGTTCGACAGGGCACGTAGCTGCGCGGCGATTCGCACCGGCGTGATGCCGGAGCAGATCGCCCCCGCCGACTGAATCGCCGGCACCAGGTCGTCCGATACCGGCACAGCGGTCGTTTCCGCAGCCGCGCCGACACCCCCTCGCGGTTTGGTGGCCAACTCGTCGCGGTCGGCGTACCAACTCGCGTATCCGCTGACCCTGTCGACGCGCTGCTGCTGTGCCTTCGGGACTCCCTTGGCCTGCACCACGGCGGCGGCACCGACCTCTTCAGCGGCCACCGCAGCCGGCCACAGGTCACCGTCGAGCCCGCCGGCTCGAACCTGGCCGACCAGCTGACATGTACGGCGTGCGACCGCCGTCACGACCGCGGCCCGATCGGTGACCCGGGCCGACGAGGTCGGCCGCCACTCCGCCCAGGAGGCCGGATCCATCGCGGCGATGTTGCCGTGCGGCCCGCCCTCGGAGAAGCCGGAGGCGGCCATGATCTGAGCGGCGAGCCTCGGCGGGTTCAGACTGGGACAGGACAAGGCGGCAGCGACGATCGCCGGGACGAGGTCCTCCGGCACCGGCTCACCGACCAGCTTGTCGTCGTTCGCGACGGCCGGCACAACGGCGAAGGCCACCGCTCCGAAGAGGATCAGCGTCAGGAACAGGGCCATGATCTCGACTCGCGCCCGCGTCGTGGCCAGCTGACGCCGCCACCGCGCTCGCTTGAGGACATTCTTTTCAGTCATCGACTCACTCTGGGCTGCATATCGGGAAATCTGGCTCTCTTCAGACGGACGAGGCAACATCAGGGTTCAACGACCCAGGAGGAAAATCTGACCCTGGCCGGCTGACCCGAGACGCGGATCGTCACGTGTGCCGCCGCATGCCTCACGCGCCTCGGCGCGGACTACCCGCCACCATCGGGGGTACATCACCGTCAACCATGTACCTCGACGCGACGCTCGTGCGACGACCACATCGGACAAACCTACCCGCTCACGATCTGTAACGGATGCCACAGGCGTGAACTTCATATTTCCGCTTGGGTACCAATGAGTCCATTGTGGGTAGTCACCCCGTTTCGGGGTTATCGGATGAAGTCAGGCTGTGACACTCACGCCGTCGGTCATGCCGAGTCACCGACCTGCCGGGACGGGTGCCTTGTCCCGCAAGAGGGACGTCGATGGCACCCTCCCGCACGAACAGATCTCCCCCGTGGACGCCACTCCCGACCACCGTCCGGCCACCTGACCCCGTGTCCCCGCATTTTGGACTCACGTCCCCGCGTGAATAATGGACGGGTGGTTGACGGCGCCCCTCATCATCGCCTGCCGCCCAGATCGTTGCCCCACGATGCGGACGCCGACGCGCTGCGTCACTTGCAACAGGTCCATGGTCCCGTGCTGCTCAGCTTCCTGACCAGGCTAACGCACGGTGACGTGCACCGGGCCGAGGACATCGTGCAGGAGGCTCTACTGCGGGCCTGGCGTAACCCGGAGGCCCGCAACGCGGACGGGCGGTGGAGTCGCGCCTGGATCTTCCTCGTCGCGAAGCGGATCTTCATCGACCAGGTCCGAGCCTCCGAAGTACGCCCTGCCGAACTCTCGGACGAGCACATCGACATGCATGCCCGTATTGAGGACCCGATCGAGCAGCGGCTGGACGCGCAGGAGGTCCGCGCGGCTCTCAACTCGCTTCCCGAACGGTTACGGATCACTCTTGTCGAAATCTACTTCCAGGAACGTTCGGTGGCCGAGGTCGCCGAGATCCTCGACGTGCCGGCCGGGACAGTGAAGTCACGCACCTTCTATGCCTTGCGGGCACTGCACACGGCCCTGGCCAGTCGTGGATTCGCGGTCCGCCCGGGAAAGGGCTCAGTCGCCGCGGGTGCCGCCAAAAAGCCCGCCGCGTCGTGAACCCACGGCGGTCGCGAGCCATCTACGTGACGCACAGACACTGGTCAAGTAGTGACGCACGGAGGAGGGATGACGGTGCCGGACGATCACGTCGAGGAACGCCTCCTCGGACTGCACTATCTGGGAGAACTCGACGCGGCACAGAGCGATGTCATCCATCGTCACCTGACGGGATGTGCCGCATGTCGAGCCCTGGCGGAGGCACTCGTCGAGACTCTGGCCGCGCTGGCCCTGCTCGGCGACGGTGCCGACGTCGCCCAGCCCCGGCGACGGCCGAAACGCCGGGCATCGGACCGCCGGGCATCGGGCGGACGGGCATCGGGCCACCCCGGCCAGGCCGACCGGCCGCGGGCCTCCCGCCGGGCACGCCTGATCCGCGAGGGTGGTCTGCTGGTCTTCGCGCTGATCCTCGCCAGCCTCGGTCTCGTTGCGGTGGTGCGCGACCCGCCGCCGCCGGACGGACCGGACGTGATGTCGGTCGCCGCCACGGCGACCGATGCCACGTCCGGCGCCTCCGCATCCGTCTTCGTCACCGGAGGCGACAGCGGTGTCGCGATCCGCGCGACCGTCAACGGGCTGCGTTCCGGAACCGCGTACGTGCTCTACGCCGTCACCATCGACGGGCAGAGTCGGCCGGTGCACCGCTGGACCAGCGGCCCGGCCGTCGGGGAGTTGACGGCCGAGTTGGACGGCGTGCATCTCGATGAGCTGTCGTTCTTCACCGTCTCGCCGGAGGCGGGCGGGGTGGTGGTGTCCGTCTACCTGCCCGGTGCCACCGGCGCCCCGACGCCCGTACAGACCGGGTGAGCCGTCGGGTCAGACGGTGACGGTGGTGCGGGAGCACACGCGGGATGCGCCGGTGGACCTGCCACCCCGGACGTTTCCGCACGTAGCACCGGCACTACGTGCTCGCCCAGCAGATCGAGCTGTTCCAGAACGACTTTCAGGGGAAGGCCCGCATGGTCGATGAGAAACATCTGGCGCTGATAGTCGCCAGCGATTTCCCGGAACCCGAGGACCCGGTCGATCACCTGCTGTGGGCTGCCGACCACCAGCGGTGTCGACCTCTGGTACTCCTCCAACGACGGCCCGCCGCCGTAGACCGGAGCGGCGTCGAAGTACGGCCGGAACTCCGCGACCGCGTCCTGGCTGCGGTGCCGGATGAAGGCCTGCCCGCCGAGCCCGACGACGGCCTGACCGACGCCGGACTCGGCGCACCGCGCGCGATAGTGGTCCACCAGTCGGCGGGTGTGCTCCGGCGGCCAGAAGATGTTGTTCGCGAACAGTCCGTCGCCGTAGCGTGCGGCCATGTCGACGCCCTCGGTGCTGCGCGTGACAGCATGCCAGACGAACGGCGGCACCCCGCCGAGTGGACGCGGCGTCGAGGTGAAGTCGTCCAGTTGGGCACGGAACCGCCCGGACCATGTCACCTTGTCCTCACGCCACAACCTGCGCAACAGTTCGTAGTTCTCCACGGCGAGGTCGCGGCTGTCCGCGATCTCCCGGCCGAACCACGGGTACACCCGACCGCTGATCCCGCGGCCCAGCATGACGTCCAACCGACCGTCCGCCAGATGCTGCACCGTCGCGTACTCCTCCGCGATGCGGACCGGGTCGTTCGTGGTGAGCAGCGTGGCTGCAGTCGACAGGAGCAGCCGCTCGGTATTCGCCGCGACGTGGGCCAGCAGAGCGGCGGGCGAGGAGGCGGAATACCCGTCGGTGTGGTGCTCGCCGATGGCGAACACGTCGAGCCCGATCTCCTCGGCCTTGCCCGCGACCGCCGTGATGCCCTTGATCCGTTGGCGGTCGGTCGGCCGGTGACCGGTCCGGGCGTCGGGTGTGCGGTCGCCGATGCTGTAGATGCCGAACTGCATGAGTACTCCCCGGGGAAATGGGCTGGTCCTTGAGACGTCCGGCCGCACCGCCCGGTTCAATCCTGGACAGCTACGACGAAGGTGAAGAACGGATGTCCTTGATCACGCGAGCGGCAGTTCGTGCGGGTTTGGCGGTGAGCGCGGTGACAGCACTGCTCGGGCTCGGCGCAACGGCCGCACACGCCGACGATTACGTGAAGTACTACACGGTCACCTCCTCCCACAACGGCGCGAAGGAGAACCTCAGCGAGATCGCTGAACGCTTCCTCGGCGACTCGGCCCGCTCCTTCGAGCTGTTCAATCTCAACTCCGGCCGGAAACAACCCGACGGCGGCGCGCTCGTGGACCCCGCGCGCCTCAACCCCGGCTGGTTGTTGATCCTTCCGTGGGACGCCGTCGGCGGCGGTGTGCAGTACGGCATCCTGCCCGACACGTCACCGACGACGGCCGTGACTCCGAAGCCGAATACACCCTCGGCGTCGCCTTCCCCCGGGCCGGTCCCGTCGGCCGGCGGGACCGGCACCACCGCACCCGCGCCCACGAAAAGCCCGTCGAGCGGCAACACGACAAGCAAGGGCGGCCGGTGCGCGACCGCGGCCGCGTCCAACAGCGCCCCCAGCTGGGCGGAGCTGCGACTCGCCGCCGACCAGGCATGGCCGCAGAGCCGGGGCAAGGGCCAACTCGTCGCCGTGGTCGACTCCGGCGTCGACGGCAGCCTGCCGCAGCTCACCGGCCACCTTGCCGTCGGCTCGGACATCGTCTCCGACAGTGGCCGGGGCGACACCGACTGCCTCGGCACCGGCACCGCCATGGCGGGGCTCATTGCCGCGCAGGGCGGCTCCGGCGGCAGTGTGACCGGCATCGCGCCTGACTCCACGATCCTGCCCGTCCGGATCGCCGAGACCAGCACTGAGGTGCGGGCCACCGACGCCGCTGCGGGAATCCAGGCGGCGGTCTCCGCTGGCGCCACCGTCATCGCACTGGGATCGTACGTAGACAGCAACGACGAGACCGTCGCGGAAGCCATCGTCGAGGCGGTTGAGCACGACATCGTCGTCGTACTCGGTGCCCTGCCGAAATCCGTCTCGATCAACCCGGAGGCCGCAATCGGCGACGGCACCCTGCGCGTGGGCGGGGTCGGCGTGGACGGTCAGGCCGCCGCCGATTACCTTCTGGGTGGCGTCGACGTGGTCGCGCCGGGTGTCAACGTCAGCAGCATCGGCATCACCGGCACCGGCTCGGTCGCCGGCAGCGGCACCCACTATGCCGTGGCCTTCGTCGCCGGCACCGCCGCGCTGGTCCGGTCCGCATACCCCGAGCTGACTGCTGAGCAGGTCGTCCACCGGGTCAAGGTGACCGCCGACCAGATGGGCACGGGCACCGCGCCCAACGCCAACTTCGGCTGGGGCCTGATCAACCCCGCCCGGTCGGTCACGAAGGTGCTGCCAGAGGAAGCCGTACCTGCCAAAGCCGATGAGCAGGGCTTCACCCGGCTCACCTCCGGATCAACAGGCGGCCGGTCAGCCCTGCTCGTCGTCGTGACGCTGGTCGCTCTCGCTGCGGCCGTCCTGCTGATCTTCCGTATCCGCCGGCTGCTGCGCGGCGAACCGATGCCCGAGGAGGACACGCCCGAGCCGCCCGCCGGAGACGACACCCCGCCCCTTGCCACCCGCCCGCCAACGGTCCGGCCGAGAGAATCGCGGGAGATGGCCGCCATCACTCCCGGGGTCCGACCCGGCGATGATGCCCCGGAAACGCCGGCGTCTCCCCGCCCCGGGGAGCAGGTAAGCGTGCCGGCGGCACCCGCTCCGTCCGAGCCGGGCACGGCTACGCCGCCGACTGCGGCGACCGATCCCAAGGCCTCCGTCGGGGCGAAGTCGGCGCAGACAAAGGAGTGACGACAGCCCAGCCACACGGGGGTTGGGCCCGGTGCCTGGCCCCCGCAGGTGTTCCAGGCAGACATGGCACTCCCTGGACGTCCCTGTTGAGGGACCTTCAGATTCCGGTATGGACCCAGCATGCTCGGCTGAGTCCCGGAAGCCCTCGGCGTGCGGCATGGGCGAGAGACGGATCACGACCCCATCGGGACCCACGACTGGAAGCGAGCGGACCGGGGATTTGATGCACGTGGCGGACGATGCCGAGCACGTCGGGGAGCTGCTCGGTCTCTATCACCTCGACGAACTCGACGCGGAGGCTGCCGCTGCGGTGCGTGCGCATCTCGACAGCTGCGAGGCGTGCCGCGACGAGGCGGCCGAGGTGTGCGATCTGCTCGGTGCGCTCGCCCTGCTGGCCGACGAGCGAGACGCGATCGTCAATGAGTACGGGGCCCTCGGCACGTCGGTGCCCCCGGCATTTCCGCAACGCTTCGCGCCCGTCGAGGAGCCGGAGGACGGGTCTGGCCAGCGGCGCGGCATGCCCTGGCCGCACCGGCCCCGATGGTTCGGCCGCAAACAGGCTTCGGATTCTCCTGCCACGACCCCTCCGGCCGTGACACCTGTCACCATCGCTCCCGCCACCACGCCACCCTTGCCCGCGTCGTCTGCTTCCGCACCGCCGTCCGAGCCCGCGAAGCGTCCCGCCGGTACGCCGGCCGATCCCCCGCCGGCCGCCAATTCGCCGCAGAACGCCACGACTGCCGCAACACCCGCCACCTCGTCGACGGCCGTGGCTTTGCCGGCCGTCGAGCCCGCTGAGCCGCCTGCGGCCCGTACCCCACCGCCCGCCGCTGTCGGACGCAACGCGTCCGTCGGCTCACCGGCAGTGCCGCGTAGGGCCCCGACCGGGCAGGCGCCACCGACCAACCGAGTCGCGCCCGTGGTGAAGATGCCGCGGTCCGACCGACCAGCGCCGGAGGCCGCACCTGCGGTCCCGAGGGTCGCACCGGGGGTGCGGACCAAGCCCGTCGTCCGGCCGGTTCCGTCCGCCGAGCCGGCGCCGGCGGCCGTGCAGCCGCTCGCTGCCACGCCTGCGGTGACTGGACGCCCACGGCCGGTGCGACGTACCCGGGCGTTGGTGATTTCCAGCGGGATGCTCGCCGCCGCATTCGCCGTGGGCGGCCTTTCCGCGAACGCGCTACTGCGCGGCGGCCATGAAGACTCGGCCCCGCCGGGGCTTGGCGTGGTGAGCGTGGCCGCCTCCGCGACCGATGTGGAGAGCGGTGCCGGGATGGCGGTGTCGCTCACCGAGGTGGACGGTTCGGTGCAGGTGCGGGCGACCCTGACGGGTCTGCGGAAGGGCGCCGGATACCGCCTGTATGGCTACGACTTCTGGGGCACCCGATGGGCGGTGGTCAACTGGACCGCGACCGCAGCCGAGATCCAGAAGGTCACCGGCACAGCACCCGTCCGGATCTCGGGCATCTCACACTTCGTGGTGCTGCGCAGTGATCGGAGCACAGCGGTGACCGTGTACCTGCCGCGCGGTGATGCGGTGAACATCGGCCCGACCTCCAGCTGACACGACGGGCTCCGGACGGCGGGCTGCGGACTTTGGACCAGGGCGATGCTCCGGGCCCGGGCCGGCGGGCCCGGGCCCGCCGGTCAACAGTCGTAGACCGCTGCGAGGACACGTTCGAGCTGATTTGCCTCGGCACCCTTACCGACGGATTTCAGGTCCGTGACGACGTCACCGAGGGCGTCGACCCAGGTGCCCTTCATCGCCGCATCCAGGCGCGGCTTGTTCTCCGCGACCCATGACGAAACATCGGTGAACTGGCCGGCGCGGGCCAGGTCGACCGCCTTGAGCAGCGCCGACGTGAAATCGAACTGGTTGCGCTCGGTCGGCTCGGTCGCCCCGCGGCCAACGGCCTCGACCAGCGACTGGAATCTTGCGGTAATCGGGACGTCGCTGCGCACACCGGCGTCGGCCAGCTCGTAGACGGCCGAGATCACCACCTTCGGACGAGCCTGCATCGTCGACTCGTGGTAGCGCGGCACCACGTCGGTCTCGGCGCCAAAGTCCAGCAGTGGCTTCACGATGCCGGCGCGCATACTGGGCCGGACCCGTTCGGCCATCCCCGCGGCCAACTCCCGGTTGCCCTGAGTGAGATAGGTGGCAGGAGCCAACCGGAGACGGTCGTACTGCTCGCGTATGGTAAGGCCACCCCAGACGAGCTCACCGAAGTTCTCGTCGGCGCGGACGATACCCGGGTTCCGGTGCATCCTCGCCACGGCATCCGCAAGCTGTTTGTCGATTTTGTTGCTGGGCTGTTCAGGACGCTGGCTTCGCGGCACCGTACGATCCGCTGGCTGGGCGTGCCAGGGGTTGTCCAAACTGACGGTGAGCCCGCTGGCTCGGGCTGGGGCCGAGTTGACCAGCGCGCCGCCGTAGGGGGCGATCACGTCGAGCAGTGCATCGCTGACGGTTGCCCTGGTGAAGACCGTCACCTGGCTCTGGCCCTGAGCGAACTGCTCGAGCACCTCGTTGAGTTCGGTGAGCTGCCCGGGCGTCGGTGCCTGCCGGGCCGGGGTGCTCAGCCAGAAGTAGACCTGCCCCGGATTATCGTCGGCGAGTTTGAGCAGTTCCCGGGGCGGCGCGCCGTTGGCGACCAGCGCGCCCTTGTCGCTAACCAGGTTCATCGGGGCAGCCTGCGGGCGCGGCATCCGCTCCTGCGCGTCGGCCAGCCAGTTCGGCTTTGCGTCCAGGTCGGACTGGTGGAACGACGAGCCCAAGCTGCTCTGCGCCGACGCTGGCGAGCCCGGGGCGGAGACGACTGGCTCCTCGAACCACACCCGGGTCTGCCGGTGCAGGGCATCGTCGTCAATGCCGGTGTCCTGCACCAGCAGGTCGTGGGGCATTCTCGAGGCGTCCAGTTGCGAGCCGCGGGACGATGCCGGGGCGACCAGATTTTCGGCCCGGGGCAGCCGGTCGGCCTGACCTGGGTGCTTGTAGGCGAACCGATCTAGCGCGGCTTGCAGCATGGCGACCAGCGGCGTACGCACCGCCTCGGCGCGTTCCAGACCGACCGGGACGGCCTGCTCGGGCACGCCGTGGAACCGGTCGATCCCGGCGCGCAACGCGTTGTGGCCGTTGCCGCCGCCCTCGACGCGGATCCGCAGCGGAATGTTCGGCCCGTGGGTCCGTGACAGCTCGGCGGCCTTCCAGGCCACGTTGTCGGCGAACTGACGCAGCGACCACAAGTCCAGTACCGGCTCGGTTCGGCGCGGCTCGAAGCCGACACCGAGCGCCTTCGGCGCCTCGAACGTGAACGGCTTGAGCCATTGCGGGTTGCGGTCGAACTCGGCCTTGAGATTGAACTCGTCAGTGTCCATCCGGCCGGTCGGTGAGAAGGCGCGCGCCCACTCCCACGTCCCGTCCTCGTCATGGACGAACAGGAAATGATATTTATCCGCCCACGGGCGGTGCCACGTGCCGGCCACTCGCACACCCTCGGCGACGTCGCCGGTCGCAGGGTCGCGCACCGTCTCGGTGTAATGGTCGGCACCGATCACCCGGTCCCGCCACCTCTCCATCTGCACGAAGGCGCCGGCGTCGGGCTCCTCCGGCGTGAAGCGCCCGTCGGTCAAGGTGCCCCAGATCCGGGTGCCGTGCAGGTTGATCTTGACATAGGGCCCCGACCCGGACTTTGCGGCGTTGTAGCCGAGGATCTGCCGACCCTGCGAGTCGGTCTGCGGCACCGTGTCGGGAACGGCCTCGTCCGGAACCACGTGCGGAACGGTCGACGGCGTGATCGCGGCGGCCGGGTTCCGGTTTCCGATGACGTCCATAATGACCTGGCGCAGGCTCTCACCGTCGATCCTCGTGGCGGGCTTCGGCGGGAAGAGGGTAAGCACCACGCCGAGGCCGAGCTGGACGGCGAAGTCGCTACCGAGGCCGATCAGGCCGATTAGTTCCGGCTCACCCTTCGCAGCGTTGACGACCTGCTGGAGCGTGTTGACGTCGGTGAGCTTGGCCTTCAACTCCTTGAACAGATCCTGCCAGAGCCGTTCGCCGACCTTGACATAGATCTCCTTCTCCTGAATCGAACCTTTGCCCTGCTGGGCGGCCTTGGCCCTGATGTCGGCGATCTGTTTCGTCAGTACCGTGACACGCTCGTCGAGGTAGCCCTTGAAGATCTTCGTGATACCGGCGGAGACTACCGGCCATCCCGGTACGTATGCGCCGCCGACACCGGCTGCGGCCATGAAGAGGTCGAAGCCCTTGCCGTACGAGATCGCGATCGATCGCGCCATGAGATCCGGCTTGATGTCGGCCAGCAGGAGCGCCTTCGTGCTGCTGTTCTGCTTCTGGAATTCGCTGGCCTGGTACTTCTCGAACGCCGTCAAGGCGGCCATTCCGGCGCCCTTGCCGCCGAGGCTGACAAGTGCCGGAGCAGCCGCCAGGCCGGTGGGCACGAAGACGCCCGCAGTCCATCCGAGTGCGCCCTCGAACAGCCCGACCGTCTGTTCCAGGACTTTCTGCGCCCGACTCTTGTCGTCCCGCACCGCGGCCTTCACCGCGGCGTCGCTGACGAGTTCGCGCATGTGTTTCGCAGTGTGCTCGGCGACCTGCGCATAGTCCTCGACGGCCTCGCGTACCTTGGCCACCTGCCGGTCCGGGGTGACCTGGACCCCGATGCGGGGCCCGGGAATGCTTTCGAGCGCGCCGTGCAGGTGGTGGACCGCGCGCCGCAGTTCGAGGAGATGCTTCTTCACGTGCAGGCGATCACCCAGGGCTGACGTGACGTAGCCCTGCTTACCCAGGTTTTTCAGCGACTTTTCAAGCTGTTCGCCCTGCTCGATCTGGCGCTCCAGCAACATGCGCATCTCGTGGTTGAACAGGCTGTCGACGTCGGCGAGGGGCCGGGCCCGCTTGATGCCGGGTTTCGGGTCGTCGAGTGAGGTCTCCGTAAGAGCGCCCACGATCCGGTCCATTGGAGAATCCACCGGGCCCAGGTGCCGGGCACCGCCCGTTCGCAACCGGTCGAAAGCGCCGACGGCCTCGACCGCACGCGCCATCTCCGCCGGGGTCGGTACGCCCGTGCCCGGCAGGAAGTGGCCGAGCGCCTCGGGTTCCGCGTCGGGCAGCATGCCGGGGCGGTACGCCCGGAACTGGTTAGCGGGGGTCTGTACCAGCCCGGGCCGGCCACCGACCCAGACCGTCTCGGCGGTGAAGATCTTCGCAGGCACGGTGGAGCCGCCGGGCCCCGGCACGACGAAAACCTCGCTGTCCGCACCGACGACGGTCATCTCGGGCCGTAGCCGGAACAGGTCCCGCAGCGTACCGGTGCTGACGACCTCGCAGGCGATGATGTCGGCCGTCGCCGTGCCGGACGGGATCCGCGCGCTGATAGCGTCGGCGGTGACGTAGGTGTCGACACCACTGCGGATACCGCCGCGGACCGTGTCGCCGGTGCCCGCCCGGTAGCCCTCACCCAGGACGGCGAAGGTGCCTGCCGGCAGCCGCAGCGCCGCGAGGTCACGGACGAGTTGGGAGCCGGGCGTGCCGAACACGGCACCGTCGGCATGCGTCATCGGCGTCGTGACGGCCTTACCGGTCAGCGGCTTCAGTGGCGTGGCGGGTGCGGCGAGGTGCCTGCCCTTCCCGGCGCCCCGTGGGTCGTTCCGATCGTAGGGATAGCTCTGCCAATCTTCGTCGTAGTAGACGTAGGAGCCAGTCTGCGGATCATAGATGAACTGCCGACCGCTGGCGTTGGCATAGATCGGCATATCCCGATCGTCCGTGGCGATCTGAGTCATGTTCGCCGTGTCTTGACCAGGGTCGTCGTAGTTCCGAGGAAGGGAGCTGTACGTTGCACCGCCTTGCGTGTAGGTCCCCGACGACGACCCGGCGATGGACGGCTGGCTGTACTGCAGCGGATCCGGCGGAAGGGCCACCTGCCGTCCAAGGTTTTCGTCGAAGTAGGACGTCGAATCAGCTGCCATCTCAACGTCCTCGTAGGCGAACGAATAGCCACCGTCCGTGTCCGCCACACTTTCGGCCACGCTTCCGTCCACGTCGGGCATATCTTCGTCGACATCGTCGAGTCGGCTGGCACCGAATCCAGCCTTGGTCGCACTCCAGTTGGGCTGCTCGAAGCGCTTGTCGAGATGGTTCGCCAGAGTCTTTCGGGGCACACCCAGATAATCGGCGATACTCGTGCGGCCATATATCTGTTGAGCCCAGTTCAGTGTGTCACTGAAGCTGTTCGGGAACTTTCTCGGCTGAAGTGTTTCTTGGTTTTCCCAGCTACTGTACAAACCCGCTTGTGCGAGCGCCTGCCTCAGTGTCTCCTTACCGAAATCGTCAAGATCTGGACGCTTGTTGAAATTCCGTCCAGTCTTGGTCGACGTTACCGAGGACGCCTCGACCCTTCCGCTGCGCGAGGCAACCCGCTTCGTGACGGCGGTCGTTCGGCCGTCCCGCTTCTCGTGGCCGGTCCGGCCGTTGATCAAACGGCTGGCCTGACTGGCACTGATGCCTGCCGCCTCCGCGATTTCAGCGTAGTTGGCCCCGTTGTCATGCGCCGCCTGCATCGCAGCGACATACCGAGCAGAATCGCCGCTCTCGTAGGCTTGACGCACACTCTCCCTGACCTCGTCGAGCAGCACCCGCTGTGGCGGCCTGGCAACAAACGGCTGCACCTTGTTTACACCCAGCGTCCTGTGACGCAGTTCGTTGCTTGCCTGGTCGAGGGTTCTCGCAACACGCGACGGACGCCCATCCTCCTCAAATTCGACTTCGGAGTCTGAAGCCGTGTTATAGCCACGAATCGGCGCGTTTTGCGCATCGATATTTACCTCTAGACCGTTGTTGTCGATGGCATCGTGCGGCGGTTGCTGCCGGGAAAGTGCGGCAACGCTCATCCTCTGATCAAGTGCCCATTTGATGAGCCGGTGCGGGTAAAACCCGACGGCTCCGGTCGGTTCACGGAACGTGTGAGGAAGGTATCTGGCGAGCGACTTCAGGGACTCCTTGTAATACACTCCGAAGTTCGGATTGAAGGTGATGCGAAATCCGCTATCTCGATAATGGCTGAGTGCAGCCCAACAACAAAGACACGGCCTGAACTTTCCCATGACGACGAAAGGGCCCTGAACATCATCCGGTCGCAGGTGCGCGGCGTCAATCGCGAGCAACAGTTTTTGCTCGGCATGTAAGGAATCATCACCACTCGCGCCGTGTCGGAGCATGGCGACCGAGCCGCGGTACTGCGGATCAGTGAGCAGCGATTTGAGTGCCCTGTTGTCTATCTGAGCGGCCTCAGCGAACATTATTTTTGGGTTGTCACGCATAGCGGCCGCCGTGGCAGATGCGCGCCACCCTGCGAAGGCGGCAGCAATTTTGTCGTCGCTCCTGTCCAGGCGGCCACGATATTCATTCGCATCGGTAGTCGAAGGGAGTCTCAAATCCTTCGACCTCAGCGCCAGCACATCCTTGAACCTACTTCCGACCCTTCCCTTCCGGATCGAGTCCTCAATGAGCTCGACGGACGTATTGTAGTTCGTCGCGAAGAGCAGTCGCCCGTTGATGAGCATACCTTGCACCTCAAGATCCCTGGAGGTGCCGCGGTCGTACCTTTCCCGCAAGGAATTGATCGAGTCGAACAGTTGCAGGCTGAGATGGGCGAGAGTTTGCGACTCGAGTTCAGCTTGCTTGTCGCGGGCGTACCGTAGACGCATCTCTTCCGAGGTTCGCCCGTATTGCCCAAGCCGATGCGAATACGTTGACTGCCGAACCATCTTGTCGATGTCATCGACAATCGAGGTCAGCGAGGGCTTCTTGTCGGTCTGGCGAGGCTTCTTTCCGTCGAAGAAACCTGCATAGCGGGCACCGTCCGGGCCGGCGACACCGGCATCCAGCAGGGAACGGACCGCCGATGCCGACTCCACCGCGGTCGCAACCTCGGTGACCGATCCGTTACCGTCCACGAGCAGCATGCGCGCGTCGGCCAGCTCGGCGGCAACCGTCTCCGGAGAACGAACCGTGCCGGCCTCACCTGCCCGAAAGTCGACGGCCCGCAGGCCGTCGACGGTGTGCCGGAAGGCCACCGCGTGACCGATCGCGCCAGGGCGTCCGACCAGAGCGAAGACCGTTGCCCCCCGGGTGCCCTCGGGAGCACCGCGCAACGCCTGCGACACGGTCGACAGCGAGTCGAAGGCTCCCCACTGCCCGTCGGCGACGGCGGCGAACGGGTCCGGTAACGGGTCGGAGGAGCGGGTCAGTCTGCCGGGCAGGGTGGCCAGGTCGTCGGCGGACTGCCCGGTACGGACACTGCCGTACAGGTCGCGGGCGAGGTTGCGTATTCCCGTGACGCACGCGGCGAGGTCGTCGAGATCGACCAGCGGCAGTTGCGCGGCCATCGTTGCCAGACTCGCCGCCGAGCGACCGAGCTGCCCCGGCATGGTGATGGTCATCGCGTCGAACAATTGGGGCAGTCGTGCGGACGCGGCGGTGTCGGCGGAGAATCGGAGCACGGCCAACCCGTCCGGGTCGGCCAGCACGTGATAGGTCGCCGCCCGCGCGCCGGCCGATGCGGTCACGTCGATGACGGCCCGCTCTCCCGGCCGCAACGTGTCAAGGTGGACGAGCAGCGCGGCAAGGCTACGCACCGGGGTCGTCATCCCGGTGGGACGAACCTCAGCCAGGCCGCCGTGGCGCGCGTCCACCACCACGGCGGGCAGACCGATCTCGACGCCGTGGCCGTGGAAGCGGACCTGCCCCGACATCGGGGGGTAGGAGGCCGGGACGACCCCCCTGGCGACCGCCGTCGCCAGGATGTCGACGAGATGCTTCTCCGGTAGCACCCGCACGCCTGTCGCGGACCGGGGATCCGTCACCCTGCCACCGTCGTCGATCGGCAGGACCCGCTGGTCGGCAGGGTCGACAAGGTCGAGGCGGCCGGGCAGGTCGACGGGGAGCCCGAGCCCCGAGCCCACGTCGGCGCGGGTGATCGACCCCGTTCGCTCCGGTGCGAGGATCTGCACCATACGGGCGATCGTCGCCACGTGCTCCCGGGACAGGGCATCAACGATGCGGGTCGCGCCCAGCGAACCCTCGCCCACATGCACCTGCACGATGCCGGGCCGCGCGGGCGTTTCGAGCACCCGCGCAGGCACGCTGGCGGTGGGATCCACACTGAGGTACAAGCCCGAGGCGACCGGGGTCCAGCCTTCGAGACAGATCGCCGGAATCTTGCCAGCCATGAGGCGTGCTCCTGCCAGAAAATCGTCGGGGTGCGGGACCGTGGGTCAGTAGCAGGTGGCGATGTCCTCGATGAGGAGTCTCAGCTCGTTCTGCGTAGGCGGCGGCACGATCGGCTGCACTTCCTGCTTGATGATGTAGTGCCAGGCGACGCGGTCCTCGCCCGTCAGGCAGTCGATCGCCGTGATCTGGGCATGTGGTGAGACACTGCCGCCCCAACGAACCGGGTCGATGGTCTGCAGGAGCGCGGCGGCGACGGTGGCGTGCGCGCGGAAGAACTCGGGCGAGCCCGGGTTGCGCGCGGCGCGTTCCCCCTCCAGCTCGCCTTTAGCGGCCAGCGTGTCCACGACGGCAGCCGGGCCGACCCCGGTTATGGGCTCGGCGAACATCGCCCCAATCAGCTGGCGCAGCCACAGCAGGCCGTCCTGGAAACCGCCCGCCGATCCGGGAACCGGCCGGTTGCTGAGGTAGCCGAAGAACAGAGACTCGTCAGCGAGCGCCGTGTACGGCACCCGGTCGGCGAGCAGCGAGGGATCATTCGGGGTGACCGGCTCGGTGCGAGGATCGTTGGCCGTACGCGACGCCACCTCCAGCAGGACGCCGAACGCCGGCAACGCACGGTCGGGGACGAAGAACGGGTGATCCTCGTGTGCGCGACCGTCCGGACCGAGCGTCGAGGCACGGGCGTGGTACTGATCGACGAGCGCCCGCACCGCGGTGATCGACTCGGGCGTCAGCAGCTCGGCCCGGTTCGCCCGGAAGTACTGCTCGGCCTCCGGCCAGCTCGGCGATGCGATGAATTCGCGCAGCACCTGGGGTGCCGGCACCACCGCGGTCCGGGACGCTTGCCGCCCCGCGTGAACGAGCACGTCGGCGGAGAGCACCGAATAGCGCTCCGGCAGACCCTGGCCGTGCACATCCCAGCCTTCGAGGCCGCCGAGATTGCCCGTGCTGGGCACCACCGTCGCCCCGCCGTACTGGTTGCGGACCAACCACATCAGGTCGTCGTTGTACTCCGTCGCGACCACGACCGGGGCACCGGTGGCGCGCTTCAGTGACTCGTTCAATGCCGCCTTTAGCTCACCGTCCATGGTGGAGCGGCCGTCGAGGGGTTGACCCCGACGCACGTCCACGGCGATGACCGGGCTGTCGAAGCCGAAAACGACATCGAGGATCTGCTTGCGGATGGTGGATCTTGCGGCCTGCGGCCAGGCACCGACCAGCAGCGACTGCCCGTGCGGCCGGGCGTGCATCGACACCAGCGGCACGGCCTCGACGGCGGTTCCGGCGGTCGGGACGTACGGGTTGCCGGATGCGTCGACCAGCAGAGCCGTGGACTTCTGCCGTTCCAGGATCGCGGCGCGTTCATCGTGCGCGCCGTCCAGATCCGCAGGCAGCAACTCCCCATGTGCCAAGGGGTCCGCCCAGTACATCCGTCCGTCACCCGGATCACGGACGAGCCAGAAGGCACGCGGGTTGGCGTCTCCGTCCGGCCAGCCATGGATCAGTGCCGCGGCTGCGCGCCCCGCGGAGAACTCGGACCACACCGTGCCGGGGTCCAGAGAGGCGAGCCGGCCCCGTAGGAGTTCCTGAAGGGTGCCGAGCGAGACCGGGCGGGGCGAGGAGAGCAGCTTGTCGACCTCACCACCGGGCAGGGTGTCGTACAGCGCGTGATGGACGGCCGCCACCGCGGAATGGTCACCCGGCCAGGAGCCGGCCCGTGCGGGGCTGCCGGTCAGCCACCCTCTCAACCGCTCGATCGACGCCGGCACCTGTGAGGTTTTGAGGTCGCTGAGGGCGGCCCGTTGGACCGCCTGGCCCTCCGGCAGCAGCCGGTAGCTCGCCGGCACCGCGTCCGCCGAAGCCTTCAGCCCGTTCACACCGACCGGGAACAGCCGGTCCTCCGGTAGCAGGCCCGGCGCGACGGCATCGACCGGTGCATGCAGCGCCACGCCGAGGTCGCGCTGCACGGCCAGCAGCTTCTCCGGGTCGGTGACCAGCGTGGTGGCGCCCGGGTCGATCAGCGCGACCACCGCGTCCACACCCTTGTCGACGAGGCCGCGTAGGTAGGCACGCAGCCCGGCCGCGCCTGCCTGGTCCATAGGCAGGAAGACCGACACGTCGCCTGAGGTGACCGTCGTCTCGATCAGGCTGGTGAGGCCGGCGTCCAGCGGTGCCGCTGCCGAGCCGGTCCGCAGCACAACCTTGCCCTGACCCGCCATGGTCAGGAATTCGAGACAGTCTTCGAGCACTCCCATGCCGGTTCTCCCCTATCCGCTACCGGCCGAAAGCTGACAGCGCCTCGGTCAGCTGCCCCATCCGCTGCTCGGTCATCTGGCGCAGTTGCGCACCGGCGTCCTTGAGGGCCTCCAGCACGAGATCCTCGACCTCCTCGGGGCGGGCGCGTTCCAGCAGTTCCGGGTCGAGTCGGACGTCGCGGAACTCGGCGTCCGCGGTCATGGTCACAGCCACCGTGCCGTCGTGGGAGGTGCCGACGACCTCACTGGCGGTGAGCCGGTCCCGCATGTCCGCCATCTGCTCCGTGACCATCCGCGCCCGCTCCAGCATTTGGTTCAGATCGTTGGACGCCATCGCGTTACTCCTTCGGCAGGGGTTCACGACACGCTCCCATGGGATGCGGGATCACCTGCCAGGTCCCCGAAGGGGGACGTGCGGAAGCCGCCGCCGGATCCGGCGGCGGCTTCTCGGGGGTTGTGCTCAACTCTTCCAGGTACGAACGTTCGCCCACTCGCCGTCGGCGTAGTTGTTCCACGACACGTTCATCGCTGCGGCGATCTGCCCGAGTACACCGGTCGGACCGAAAAGTCCGTCCGCCGCGATGTTCCACTGGTTCTGTAGTCCCTGGTAGTAGGACTGCGCAGGGCCCTCCCAGGTGTCCTGCAGGGGCGCCAGCTTGGCGATGAGCGCCTCCAACTGGCCGACGATCTCGGTCGCCTTCGTGTTGAGCTGCTGGCCAGCGATCTCAAGTTCTGCGGGAACACGCAGATTGCTCGTGGTGGGGTCTGCCATGGTTCGCTCCTGATCCTGATTCCGCTAGAGCCGGGCGCCGGGGATGTCGCCGTTGACCGCGACCAGACTGGCGATGTTGGCCTCCTCGGCGTCGACGTAGTTGACGAAGTTGCCACGCAGGCCGGATGCGATGTCCGTGAGTGAGCTGTGCAGCATCTTGCCGAAGACGTCGAAGTCGTGCATCAGCATGTTGAACTGGTCCGACGCGACGCCGTGCCAGATCGCCTGGAGGTTCACCACGTAGGACCGCAGCGCCGCCAGCTCACCGTCGATGTGCGTCGCGGTGTTGTCACAGCTCGCCGCCGCATCGGAGATCATCTCCGGTGTTACGAGAATGTGGTCCATCGCCGTTCCTCCCTCGACTCGTCCCTGTCATGGTCCCGGTGTCCACCGCCCCGATGCGAGACTCCTCTTTGGGGGACATCCGCATTGAACCACCTCCGACGTGGCCGAGGCGGCACGGACCGGCGTCGGCCCACAAACTCTTACCCGACCCGGTTGGAAAGCGTTCAATTCTTGGTGTTGGTCAGGTTGCCGGTGTTCGTGCCCTCGGCACCGACGTAGTTGTCGTACGACTTTTGCATCGCCAGGATCGCGTCATCGAGCAGCCCCTTGGTGTCGTCCGCCAGCTTGTTGATGTCTCTGGCGAGTTCCTGGTATTTGGCTCCCGACGGGCTCACCCAGACGATGCCGATCATTTCCTCGAACCACATCCTGATGAGCCTCAGGTCGCCCTCGATCACGTCACGCTCGCGCGTGATCGTCTTGATCGCCTCGCCGAGCTTCGGGATCTCGACGGCGAACTCCGCGTACTCCCCGTCGACGATTTGATAGACTGGCCGGCCGTCCCGGTCGGTACCGACCACTGTGCCGTCACCGAACCTCGACTCGATGATCCCGTCGGACCTGTATCTGATGTCGACGGTGTTGCCGTTGCCGTCGAAGCCGTGGATCGGCCGGCCCTGACCATCGAACTCGTCGTACGTCCAGCCGTTCGACTGCATGGTGGCGACGTCACCGTCGGGGTCGCGGGTGACGATCGTGCCATCGTTGTACGTCCAGACGCTGCTGCCATCATTCGCGTAAACGACCGCCACCGTGGTACCGGTGCCGTCCTCCTTGCCCGCGGTCGGCCGGCCCTGGTCGTCGAACGTGTTGAACGTCCATCCACCAGACTGCATCGCGACGACGTCACCGGCGCCGTTGCGCTGGACAACCGCGCCATCACCGTACTTCCAGGTGCTCGAACCGTCCGGCGCGTAGACGGTCGAGAACTCCTGCGCCGGCTGGCCGTCACGGGCCGGAACCATGCCATGGGTCGGGCGTCCGTCGGCGTCGAACCTGTCGTACGTCGTCCCGTCAGCCATGACCTGTTTGGTGACGTTGCCGTCGGGGGTGCGGTAGACCCTGGTCCCGTCTCCGTCGTACGTCCAGATGCTGCTGCCATCGTCCGCGTACGCGATGCCAACCGACTGCCCCCCGACCACCCCATGCGTCGGACGACCCTCACCATCAAAAACATCGAACACCGCACCATCCGGCGTCTCCTGCCGAACAACCACCCCACCCGCATCACGCTCGACAACAGTGCCATCCCCAAACGTCCAGACACTGCCACCATCAGGCTGGTAGGCGATGCTCACCGACTGGCCATTCACCGTGCCGTGGGTTGGCGCGCCATCGCCGTTGAATCGATCGAAGACCGCACCCTCTGAGGTGGTCATCCGCACCACATCGCCATCGGCGTCACGCTCGACCGTCGTGCCATCGGCAAACCGGTAGGTGCTGGAACCGTCACGGCCATACGAGATATCGACCTGCTGCGGCGCACCTCCGCCCGCACCCGGCAAAGTGCCATGGGTCGGTCTGCCATCGGCAGTGAACCGGTCGAACACCGCACCGTCGGCCGTACCCTGCCGGGTCAGATCACCGGCAGCGTTGCGCTCCACCATCGAGCCGTCCGCGAACCGATAGGTGCTGGACCCGTCGCCGCCATACGAGATATCGACCTGCTGACCATCGATCGTTCCGCGCGTCGGCCTACCATCGGTAGTGAACGCGTCGAACACCGCACCGTCGGCTGTCGTCTGCCGAACAACATCCCCTTCGGCGTTACGCGCGACCGTGCTGCCATCAGCGTACGACCAGGTACTCGCACCGTCTGCCGCGTACGAGATATCAACCGATAGCCCACCAACGGTGCCGTGCGTCGGCTGGCCCTGACCATCGAACCGGTCGAACACTGCACCATCCGCCGTGGTCTGCCGGACCGGATCACCATCGGCGTTCTGCACGGTGACCGTGCCATCGGCGTACGACCAGGTGCTGGAGCCAGCACCGGAATAGGTAATGCCGACCTCTTGCCCACCGACGATGCCATGCGTCGGACGACCCTCACCATCAAAAACATCGAACACCGCGCCATCCGGCGTCTCCTGCCGAACAACCACCCCGTCGAAGTCGCGGGTCACGGTGGTGCCATCGCCGTACGACCAGACGCTGCCGCCGTCAGCCTGGTAGGCGATGTCCACCGACTGGCCATTCACCGTGCCGTGGGTAGGTGCGCCATCGCCGTTAAACCGATTGAAGACCACGCCCTCAGGGGTGGCCATCCGCACCACATCACCAACGGCGTCACGCTCAACCGTCATACCATCCGCGAATCGATAGGTGCTGGAACCATCACCACCATACGAAATATCGACCTGCTGACCATCAATCGTTCCGCGCGTCGGCCTACCATCAACAGCAAACGCGTCGAACACCGCACCATCAGCAGTCGTCTGCCGAACAACATCCCCTTCGGCATCACGCACGACCGTGCTGCCATCAGCAAACGACCACGAACTTGCACCATCCACCGCGTACGAAATACCAACCGACTGGCCATCAATCACACCATGCGTCGGACGACCCTCACCAACGAAAGCATCAAAAGCAGCACCATCAGACGTCACCTCCCCGACAACCGCCCCACCCGAGTCGCGGGTCACGGTGGTGCCATTGCCGTACGACCAGACGCTGCCGCCGTCAGCCTGGTAGGCGATGTCCACCGACTGGCCACCCACCGTGCCGTGGATGGGCGCGCCATCGCCGTTGAACCGATCGAACACCGCACCATCAGACGTCACCTGACGCGTAACACCACCGGCCACATCCCGATCGACCATCGATCCGTCGGCGTACGACCAGGTGCTGTTGCCGTCGCCACCGTACGAGATCGACACCTCCTGCGGCGCACCGCCGTCCGCATCAGGCAGAACCCCGTGGGTAGGCCGCCCGTCGACGGTGAAACGATCAAAGACCGCGCCATCGGGTGTCTGCTGGCGGACGACATCACCATCCGGGTCACGGAAAACCTGCATCCCATCCGCGTACGACCAGATGCTCGAACCGTCCGAGGCATACGAGATCGACACCTGGCCGGAGCCCGGAATGGAGCCGCGGGTGGGCCGGCCATCCGCCGTGAACTGGTCGAACACCGTGCCGTCGGGGAGTTGCTGGCGCAGGATGCGGCCGGCAGCGTCGTAGTCGACCACGGTGCCGTCAGCAAGTTTCTGGGTGGGCACGGCACGCTCCTGCGTTCGATCGTGGGATAGCGACCAGAGCGTATGGGCGGGACCCGAGAAGGAGACAAGACATCCGTTCGGGGACGTCCGAGATTTCCTGGCGGCGCCGTCGAACCGAAGGGGTCTCGCGTACGTCTCAGATGGGTTCCCCTTGCGGCGTGGGAGCCGTCTGGAGGAGCCTGTGTACACGGTCGCGGTGGTGGCGGAGCAGCCGACCTGGCGGGCCGGTCTGGAGAAACTGGCCGGGGACGATCCGAATCTGCGGGTGGCGTCGGCGGTGAGCGACGTCGGTGAGCTGACCGGCCGCTTCGACCTGGTCGTGCTGGATGTGGCCCGGCCGGAGCTGACGGTGAGTGACCTGATCAGGCGGACGATTACGCACGGCCCGGTGCTGGTCAGCGCCGACTGGCCGGGACGTACCGGCCTGATGGAGTCGATCCTCGCGGGTGTGCGCGGCTGTTTGAGCCGGCAGGCGGAGCAGGATGCCGTGCGTGAAGCGATGCGGGTGACCGCCCAAGGTGGTTTCTACCTGTGCCGGCGCCTGGCGGACCGGCTGCCGGAGGAGCTTTCGCGAGGTCCTGCGGAGGAGCCGGGGGCGCTGGCTCCGCGCGAAGTGGAGACGCTGCGGTGGATCGCCTCGGGGTACACGCATTCGCAGATCGCGACCCGGATGGGGTTGTCGCAGGCGACGGTAAACACGTACGCGAAGCGGATCCGCGCGAAGCTGAACGCCGGCAACAAGGCGGAGCTGACCCGTCGCGCCATCGAACTGGGCCACCTTCTGCCCGTCGAAGGCTGAGCCGGGACCAGCATCGCCTCAGAACAGCGTCCGGCCCACCATTGTCAGGTGCCCGAAGGCACCGAAGACACCGATCGTCAGCGGCGCGATCGCCATGGCAGCCCCGGCACCCACGAATTCGGCGCGGCTGCGGCGGATCGGTGGCTTCGGTCCGGAGCCGGTGTGCTTCTTGCGTGGCGGAATGAGCACGCTCATGCCGACGCCGAACAGCACGATGGCGAGCCCCGTGCCTACGAGCAGCGACGACGCGCCGGCACCACCCATCGCCGTGACGGCTGTGGCCAGCAAACCGAACAGTCCGGCGGCGGTGGCGACGCCGAGCATCCACAATTCGGCGGTGAAGGCCGCACCCCGGATGCGGGCGAACAGAGCCAGACAACATACACCCGAGAGGATCACCGCGAGGGCCCGTTCGGAGAGCGCCAGCAACGGAAGGGTGACGCAGAGCGCGGCGGTCGGCCCGCCCATGACCACTGCGGTGGTTCGGGCGGAGCTGTGGACGAGCCCGGTGGTGGCCTCGGCGAAAGATTGCCGTCCGCGCGGCAGTTTCTGGCCCCAGGCGGTGACGGTGGCGGCGAGCCGACGTGAGATCGCCAGCATGCCGATCGCCACGGCGGCGACGACCGCGCTGGATTCGACGGGGTCGGCACCGAGGCTGGCGGTCAGCGCGACCAGGCCGCCGCCGGCGACGAGCGAGAGTTCGATCGCGACGAGCAGGATGTCCCCGAGCATCGCAATGGCCATGAGCATCGCGGTGTTGGCGCCGATGGCGGCACCGGCCCAGCCGGAGAAGGCGAGCCCTTCGGCGACGAGTGCGCCCCCAGTGCCCAGGGCAGGGACAGCCGTCAGTGCCATGAGCTGAATGAGGACCGGCGGGGTGGCCGACTCCTTCTGACGTATGCCCCATGCCACTCCCAGCAGTACGAGGCCGCCGACGGTGAGCCCGATCGCCGCTCCGGTGTCGGCGTTGTGTCGTAGCCCGACGAGCAGCGCTGCGGCCAGCAGGAACAGCAGGCCGACGCCGGTGACGACGGGGCCGGGGTGTGCCGAGCGCAGCCGCAGCTCCTCGGTCTCCTCGGCGACGATCTCGTCGATGTCCTTGACGATGGGCGCCGCCACCGGGCTGCCGGCCAAGTCGTAGAGGTAGAGCACCTCGCCGTCGACAACGCCGGCTTGCAGCAGGCTGGTGTCGAGAGCGAGCGGCCCGGTATCCGGGCGGGACAGCGTCCATACCGGTGGGAGCTGGTCGTTGCTGTCCTGGCCGCACACCTCGGCGAGCCGCCAGGTGAACTCGCCGAGGGGGCTCAGCGACGGGAGGACGATGTCGGCGCTGCGGTAGGTACCCACCACAGTGACACGGGTCTGTTCGTTGGCCATGACGGGGTCACCCCTGGGTGGTTTCGATGAAAGCGGTCTGAATGAGACGGTTGGGCTGGCCGCGGCGGACAAGCACACCTCGGCCCGGTGGCCGTTGTGCCGCCCGTTCATCGCCGAGGACGACGCCCTCCCGAGGATCACCGGAGAGAATCAGGCCACCGCAGCCCATGTCGCGGATGCGGGTGGTGAGCACATCGGACATCCCGGTGCGGATCATCCCGGAGACGCGGCGGGCGAGGACCATGTGCAGGCCGACCTCGCGGGCCTGCGGGATGAACGGCAGGAAGGGTGCGAGGACACTCTGCGGGCCGACAATCAGGTCGTAGTCGTCCACAACGACGTAGATCTCGGTGCCCTCCCACCAGTCGCGCGCCTTGAGCTGTGCGGGGGTGATGTCTGGCGGTGGCACGCGTTCCTTGAGCTTCTCCACCACCTGCTGCACGTACACCTGGGCCGTCCCCGCGTCCCCGGCGTACGCGCCGAGGTGCTCTTCCGGCACGGCGTCCAGGAGGGAGTGCCGGTAGTCGAAGAGGACGACGCGCATGTCGTATGGTGAGGTGCGCGCGGTGAGCCCGGCAAGCCAGGTCCGCAGCAGCGAACTCTTGCCCGCCCCGGCGTCGCCGTAGACGAGGAAGTGCGGGTCGCCGTCCATGAGGTCGAGCCCGACCGTTGAGAGGTCGTGCTCGGCGAGGCCGACCGGTACCGCCGCACCGGGCAGCGGCGACAGGTCGTCGACCAGCACACGCTGCGGTAGCAGCCGGACTGGTGACGCGACCGGGCCGGCCCAGTGCTCGGTAATCTTGGCGAGGGCTTCCTGCTGGGCCTCGCGCAGCCCGTCGCCGGAGTCGACACCGTCGAGGCGGGGCAGCACGAGATGGAAGAAGACACCGGGTGCGCTGATGCCTCGGCCAGCCATGTTGGACGGGATTCGCGCGGCGAGCCGGCGGTTGACGTCGGATTCGGTGCTGTCGTTGAGCCGCAACTCGATGCGGGTGCCGATGCTGTCGCGCAGGGCGGGGCGGATGTCGTTCCAGCGTCCGGAGGTCAGGACGAGATGCACACCGACGCCGAGACCGCGGGCGGCGATCTCGGTGACGTACGCCTCCGCGCTCTCGAACTCGGCCCGCAGCGCCCCCCAGTTGTCGATCAGCAGGAAGACATCGGCTGTCCGTAGCCCGTCCGGTAACAGCCCTGCCTGGCGGCGCTCGCGCAGTTCGGTGATGGACTCGATGCCCAGCTCACGCATTTCCCGCTCGCGTCGTACGATCAGCGTACGGATCTCGGCGAACATGCGGTTGACGAGCTCGGGCTCGTTGCGCCCGGCGACGTTGCCGACATGCGGCGTTCCGGCGTACGGGTGCAGTGTGCCGCCGCCGAAGTCGATGCAGTAGAACTGCAGCTCCTCGGGGGTGTGGGTGAGCATCCCGGACATCATGACGGTACGCAGGAACGTGCTGCGGCCGGTGCGCGGGGCGCCGACGGCAGCGAGGTGCCCGTGCACGCCGCCGAAGTCCATGACCAGGGTTTCCTGGTCCTGTTTGAGCGGCAGGTCGATGAGGCCGATCGGGACGGCAAGGCGGCCGGAGAGCGGCCACACGCGGGCGGCGTAGCCGCGGCCGGCCTTGGGCGCCGGCCGGCCGATGAGGTGGTCGAGGGCCAGTGCGGCGGGCAGCGGTGGCAGCCACACCTGGTGTGCGGGGCTGGCGATGGACTGCAGTCGTTCGGCGAGGACCTGCAGCTCGGTGGGACCGGGTCGGGCGGCCAGTGCCGCGAGTTCGTCGCTGTCGCGTTCGACGACGACGGCGTCGGTGCGCAGGTCGAATGGCACGATGGTGATGTCGCCCCCGCCCGCACCCGCGCCGGCCAGGCGTTCGGCCGGGCTGATGTACGGAGCGGAGACATGGGCGACACGGAACCTCTGGTAGATCGACTCGTCCACCTTCAAGTAGGCGGACCCGGGAATCGAGGGCAGTTTGTACGCGTCCGTCGTGCCGATCACCGTCCGGCTTTCGGCGGCCGAGAACGTACGCAGGCAGATCCGGTACGACAGGTGCGAGTCGAGGCCGCGCAGCTTGCCTTCCTCCAGCCGCTGGGTCGCCATGAGCAGGTGCATGCCCAGTGACCGACCAACCCGGCCGATCTGGACGAACAGTTCGGCGAACTCGGGGCGTCCGGAGAGCAGTTCGCCGAACTCGTCGACGATGATGAGCAGCGTGGGCAGGGGTTCGAGGCGTTCGCCGTCGGGGCCGGTGGCGCCTGCGGCGTGCCGATTCTGGTATTCGCGTACGGTGTCGACGTTTCCGGCGTCGCGCAGGATGCGCTGACGCCGCTGCTGCTCGCCCATGAGCGCGGCGAGGACGCGGTCGATCATCGCCGCGTCGTCGGCCAGGTTGGTGATCAAGCCCGCGACGTGCGGGAGGTCCTTGAGCGGCGCGAACGCCGCACCGCCTTTGAAGTCGATCAGGACGAAGGAGAGCAGTTCCGGCGAGTGCGTCAGTGCCAGGCCGGTGACCAGTGTCCGCAGGAGTTCCGACTTGCCGGAGCCGGTCGCGCCCACGATGAGCCCGTGGGGACCGAAGCCGCCCTGACCGGATTCCTTGATATCCAAGATCACCGTCTGGCCGTCGCCGTCGGTGCCGATCGGTACGCGCAGCAGGCGCGGGTCGCCCGCCCTGATCCAGCGGCTGGTCACATCGGCGCGGCCGGGATCGCTGCCCAGCACCATCTCGCTGAGCGATCGAGTGCGGGTCAGCACCTGCTCCCGCTCGTCGCTGAGCCGCAGCGGGGCGAGGTTGCGGGCGATGATCTCGGCGAGTTGCTGGCTGATCTCGTCGGGCTGGCACCGGTACGCGGGCGTGACGATCGCATCGAGGTCCCCCTCGGTGACGATGTTGCCCTCGCCGTCGAAACGGATACGCAGGTCGACGCGGCCCGGCTCGTCGCGGTCCTGCTCGCTGAGAAAGATCAGCGTGATGCCGAGCTGGTGACCTGCGGCCTGCAGCAGCGCGTTCATGAGATCGGAGCGACCCCAGTCGGAGAACGGCGCAAACCCGGTGAAGAGGACGACGAGGCGGCGCTGCCTGCCCTCGGCGAGGCGCTCGCTACTGAGCATGTTGCGCCGGCTCATCACCTGCTCGTTGCGTCTGGCCAACTCACCGGCGAGGAACGCGCCGAGCACCTCGGGGTCCTCGGCGACCAGCGACACGGTGCCGCTGTCACCTTTGGCGTCGGGCTCGAAGGTGTGCGGCAGCCACTTGGTCCACTCCCACTGCTCGGTGCCGGAGGTTTCGACGGCGATGGTGACGTCGTCGGGCGCGTGGAGCACGCCGATCTGGATCAGCAGGGCACGGGCGAGCACTTCGGTCCGCGGCGGGTCGCCCACGATGCTGATGACGCCGGCCCGGCCCACGTCGACGACCATCGGCTGCTTCTCGACGTGGCCCATCCGGTCGATGAGCCGGTGCGCGGCCTGAAACGAGTCCCAGTCGAAGTCGCCGAGCGGGTCCATGTTGGGGTCCATGCCAAGCGGGGTGGCCAGCCGGACCGCGCCGTGGCCGAGCCGTACCCGGAGGAAGTCCTTGTCGCTCTGCCGCCGCTCCCACACCCGGTGCCGGTTGGCGCTGATCGACCAGAGCCGGTGCGGGTCGGGGTGCGCCAGGACAGCGACCGTACGCTGCGCGGTCGCGACCTCGCGCGCCTCGTCGCGGGCGAGCGCGAGGTGGCGGCGGTACCGGGCACGGGCCCTGCGGGCCTGCTTGCTGTTCGTGCTGCGCTGCGCCATCCGCATGCCGACGACCGCGCCGGTCGAGGTCAGAAAGAACAGCACACCGATGATGATCAACGCGGGCCGACCGAAGGTCACCATGTAGGCGGCCATGCCCACACTGGACAGCAACGGAAGCAGGACACTCCACGCGTTGTTCGACGGGTTCTCCTTGGGCGGCTCCGGCGGGTTCGGGAGGGTGACCGCCTGCGAGGGAAGCTCCGGCAGCAGTAGACGCGCGGGCCGGTGGAACGCCAGACGGCTCATCGGGCTCCTCAGCCTCGAAGGTCGAACGCGATGTCGGTCAGGTCGACGGCTTCCAGGGTGCTCAGCTGCTCGTCGCTCGGGTCGTCGAGCTCCGCGATGCGGCCGGCGTGGTTCTCGGTCATCTCCTGGAACACCTTGCGGGCGAAGCGGCCGTTGCCGAAGCCCTCGCCGCGATCGACCGTGGCGAAGTATTCGGCCAGTCGCGCACTGGCCTTTTCGGACAGCCGGTAGTCATGATCTTCGGCGTGCTTCTCGACGATCCGCACAAGTTCTGTCGCGCTGTAGTCGGCGAAGGTCAGCGTCCGGGAGAAGCGTGAGGACAGGCCGGGGTTGGCGCCGATGAAGCGGCCCATCTGGTCGGGGTAGCCGGCCACGATGACCACGACCTCCTCGCGGTGGTCCTCCATCAGCTTCACGAGCGTGGAGATGGCCTCGTTGCCGAAGTCGCTGCCCTGCCCCTCGGGTACGAGGGCGTACGCCTCGTCGATGAACAGGACGCCGCCGAGCGCCCGCTGGAACGCGGCCTGCGTCTTGGGGGCGGTGTGACCGACGTACTCGCCGACCAACATGCCACGGTCGACCTCGACGAGGTGCCCACTGGCGAGCACGCCGAGCGCCGCCAGCAGTTGACCGTAGAGCCGCGCAACGGTCGTCTTCCCGGTGCCGGGGTTGCCGGCGAAGACCATGTGGCGCGACATGGGCGGCGGCGCCAGCCCGGCTTCCCGGCGACGCTTCACCAGGTGCATCAGTTTGACCATCGTGCCGACGTCCCGTTTGACGCTCACCAGGCCGATGAGCCCGTTCAGCTGATCGATGAGCGGCTGTAGCGGGTCCTCCGGTGCCTCGGTCTCTGCCTCACCGCCGGTCGCGGGGTTCTTCGCCGTGGTGTGCGACGAGGCCGGCACCACCGCCGCGGTTGCCGGCCACATCGCCGAACCGACCCGCTCGCTGTGACACTGTTCGACGACCGGCTCGGCGTCCGCTGCCAGGCTGACATCCTCGTCGGCGTCGAGTACGGCGCAGCGACGCAGCACGGGGTCCGCCTTCGCACCGACGTAGAGCGCCGGATACCCGGTACGGGAGAGGGTCACCTCCTCGGCCTCGCCGTGCGCCCCCGGGCCGAAGTAGAGGCCGTTCTTCTTGACGTTGGCGATCCTCACGCGACGCAGCGCCGGCCGAGCGCCCGTCCACACCGCGAGACCGCTGCCCCCGACCGCCTCGATCGCGCAGTCGTCGAGCACCGGATCGGCGTCGGAGTCCACGAAGACACCCGCCGCCCCGCAACTCGCCACGGTGCTCCTGAGCAGGGTGGGTGCCGAGCCGGCTGCGATCTCCACACCGGTCTGGTCGATGTCGCGCACGGTGCAGTCGACGAGCAAGGGCCGGTGCGGGGTGTCCACCCGTACCCCGTTGCGGCAGTTGGTCACGGTCACCTCGCGCAGGACAGCGTCGGCCGCGTCGTCGACCTGCACACCCGTGAGGTCCGCGTGTTCGACGACGGTGTCCTTCGCGTGCAGCACCGAGCGGCCGGAGGCCCGAATGCCCAACTCGGCGGTCGCGGTGATGGTGACGCCGTGCAGTGTCACCGCTGCGGTCCCGGTGAGATGGACCGCGGTGAAGCCGCTCTCGCGCACCTCCGCGTCGTGCAGTTGCAGCCGGCTGTCGCCGACCGCGAGGACGCCGTTGGCCTTCGAGCCGGTCAGTGCGCCGTTACGCCAGCGCACCTGGGTGTTGTCGCGCAGCGCCACAGCGGTCTGGGTGCTGTTGGTCACCCGTGTCGAGCGGACCGCCAGCCGGCTGTCGTGCGCGGCCAGAATGCCCGCGCTGCCGGCCTGGTCGATGACGCTGTCGTCGAGCAGCGTCATCGACTCGCCACCGGTGACGATGCCCGCGGCTCCGGTGCGGCTGATCTCGCACCGCCGCACCACGACCCCGCCGGTTTCGCCCGGTTCTGCCGGCACCAGGTCGTCGGGCCGTCCCGGGCGCAATGCGGGCCACCAGTCGGCGCCGAGGCCGGCGCTGCCGAGAACGCGTACGCCGTCGCCGCCGATGTCGTGGACGTGGCTGTCGAGCAGGCGCAGGGTGCCGGTTTCGCGCACCTCCACGCCCGCGTCCTCGGCCGAGCCGATGTCACAGGTCCTGAGCACGGCCGTGGCGGTGTCGCCGACCCGGACACCGACCCCCCGCACATCGTTGAGCACCGCGCCGGAAAGCGTCAGGTGCGACGAGCCGCCCGCCGCCACCGCGACGCCGACAATCTTCGTGATGATCAAATTGTCGGCCGCCAGCCGGGCGCCATCGGCCACGCTGAGTGCACACGTCCCGGTCTCCTCGACCGTACAGCCGGTGAGCCTGGCCTCCGAACGGCCCCCGACGTGGACGAACCCCGCGGTCACCCGGCTGGATTCCAGTTCGAGATAGCCGGCCGAGACCACCACAGCGGCATCGCCGGTCCCGCCGCCGCGCACCGTGATGCCGCGCAGGGTTGTCGAGCCGCCACGCACCTGCACCGCAGGCCCGTCCGGCGCAACCAACTCCACCAGGCCGGACTCGTCCTCGGCAACGATTGTCACCTCGTGTTCCAGCACCAGACACTCCCGGTAGGTACCGGGCGAGACCACGACGACCGTGCCGGGTTTGGCGGCACGCGCCGCCGCGCCGATCGTCTTGTGCCGGCTCCAGGCCCTGGTGGACACCCGCTCTACCTTGCCGGTGAGCGGGGTACGGGCGGCGGCGGGAGCACCCGCGGCGAGGAACTCAGGAGACACAGTGCACCCGCACCTGACCGAACGCGACGCGGGCCCGGCTGGTTCCGGAGGCGGCCGAGGCATCGAGGCTGACCGCGATCTGGCCCTGGTGCACCGGGTAGGAGCCGGCGTCGAACCAGGTGCCGGCGTTCGCCTGCTGGTCGATGGTGAAGCTCGCGTACGAGGTTCCGGCCGTGCCTGCCGTGACCGCGTACTTCGCCGCGCCGACCAGCTCCGATCCGGTCTTTGGCACGAAGACGCTGAGAGAGCAGGAGTTGATCTGCTCTCCCGGGGTGAACCACCAGGTCGCTGACTGGCCGGTGACCGGACGGCCGCCCTCGTCGCCGGGTTGCGGCAGCGTCACGGCGGTGCCCTTGCAGCCGTCCTGTGGCCAGCCGCCCGTGCCGGCCGTCCGCCACTGTGCGGTACGACCACGGGCATCGAACCCCCGACCGGCGGCGGCCGCACAGTCCCAGCCGGTGACCGCGTCGAACACCACCGTCGGCCGCACGCTCGGCACGACCGTGATGCCCTTCGCGGCAGCCTCCTGTTCCGGTGTCATCGGCTTGATGAGGTTCCAGAACACGCCGACAACCACCGCGCCGACCGCCACCGCGGCGGTCACCGTGATCAGGGTGGGCATCCGGACGGCCACCCGCTCGCTCGCAGGCCGCTCCGCCGCATGTTCCACGAACGCCCGGACGAACTCGCGGCGCTGGCTGACCTCGGCCGACGCGCGGTGCTCCGGAGCCGGCGGAGCTGCCACCACCGGCCGGCGCACCGGCTGCCCGGCCGTGGTATCCGTGCTCACAGGTCCAGTCATGTTGGTCTTCCGCGCTCCCCGCTCCGTCCGTGACGCACTAGAACGGCCCGCAGCCCGCAGCGGTTCACGGCTGCCCGAATTCCTTCGCCGCTCCTGCGGCCCGTGCCGTGACCGCCTGCATATGGGCGAGCACCGTCAGGCGGCGACGACGTCCGAGGCCGGATCGACGTCCCCCGGCACGAACAGGCACGACAGCGCGCGGTGCAGATCGACCAGATTCGGCTCGGCCGCCACGAAACCGGCCGCCCGGACGTGCGCGAGCAGTTGCCCGTCCGGCGCGACACCGTGCTCGCGCAGGTAGTAGGCGACAGTGTCGGTCCACACCCACGAGCCGTCGGTGCGATAGTTCATCGGCACGGCCCGGCCGCGCTGCGGATCCAGAACGTCCTGCTGTGTCTGGGGGGTGATCACGAAAGTCCGGCCACCGTCGAGGAAACCGAGCACCGCGGCGCGCTCGTCCTCCGCCAGCCGTGGGTGCCACTCGTGGAAATACGGTCCCGCGTCCCGGTCGACGCCGTCGAACACCTGCGCCACGCGCACCGGCTCCGTGGCGTCCAGCGCCCAGAGCAGCGCCGAGGAGGCGAGCGCCGCGCCGGCCGCCGGTGGTGCCGGATCATCGGTCGCCACGCCGATCACCAGGGTGGCGTCCGGGCCGGTCTCGGTCAGGGCGGCACGTACCGCAGCGGTTGCGATTTCCGGGTCGTCCGCCTCCAGCACGTAGACACGGGTGGCCGAACTGCCGGTCGCGGCGGCGAAGCGCCACGAACGCCACAACGCGCGCGTACCCACGGTGGCCCGCACCGCCGCCAGCGCTGCCTCGTCGTAGTCGTTCGTGGCGGCAGTCCACAGCCGCCGGTCCGCGACGGTGAGATCGAGCACAGGCGGCATCACATCACCCAGATCCGGGACGTCCACTCGCAGCGCGCGATGGACGGAGGCGTCGTCGCTGGTGCTGTCCATGCTGCTCGTTCCCCTCAGATGAGGTCCGGTGACCGGACACCGCGCATCATCACCCGGTGCGCGGGGCACGGCCAACCCCCACGAAGAGGGGACACGGCGGGCACCTGCCTCAGCAGTCGTAGACCAGCTCCGCGAAGCTGGTCATCACCGCCCGGTTCTCGTTCGACGGGCTCACGGACGACAGCAGGACGTTGATCAGCTCCGGTTTCGTCGTCCGCAGTAGGCCCTTCGCCGCCGCCAGCACGTCGGTGGCCGAGAGAGGACCGCCGCGTAGCGCCGACTGGGCATACCGGAGAACGCTCGCCAGCGCCGCGTCGGAGCCGACCGGGCCTTCCAGCGCGAGATACAACTCCGGCAGGGCACCACGGACCGCCTCGCCAGCGCCGAACAACCCGAGCAGCAGCCGGTCGCGCGCCGCCGGGTCCGGCTCAGCCAGGAACGCCGCGACGGCTTCACCGTGCCCGGCGAACCAGAGAGTGTCCACGGCGTCGCGGGCCGAGCCGGGATCCAGCTCGGCGGCCCGCACGTCGGACAGCCCGCCTGAGGACGTGTCCAGGCCGGCCGCCGGCCGGACCTCGCTCGGCGGCTCGGGCAGCGGGCTGAGCCAGTGGAATGCCGACTGCCCCGACTCGACCGGCATCCGCTCCACCAGATCGAGACCGGCACCTACTACCGCCTCCGGGACCGTCACACCCGGCTCGCCCACCACGATGAGGGCGTCGCCGGCCTCGATGCCCGAACGAACCCGGGTGGCGAGGTCCAGATCGGGAGTCCCGGCGGGCCGCGCCCACAGCCCCCACGGCAGGTCCTCCATGATCCAGCCCGCCGGCAGCTCGAACAGGCCGGCCCGGCCGCCGGGCCGCAGCCCGTACGGCGTCTCCGGCCGGACGACGGTCGGGCGCACCAGCCAGTGCTCCGCCCAGCGCCGCAGGGTCGGAGTGCCGTCCGCGGTGACCGGCACGGCCCGACGAGACTGTCGTGCGTCGACGGGCGGCTCGGTGTAGGAGACCGTGACACCGTAGCGGTCACCCAGCGTCCGGAGCACAGGCTGCGGTGTCAGCGGGGCGTGCACGACGATCCGGGAACGCTGCACCGGGTCGCTGATCTGGTTGGTGACCTCGGTGAGGAAGCCGGCCAGATCCGCGCCGGGTGCCACGATGACTCGCTGCCCCCCGGCGATCGGAACGAACGAGTCCGCGATCGTGGCCATCGCGTCCGTCGGCGGGGCACCGGGCGTGCGCAGCAGCAGACCGGAAGCTACCACCGCGAAACCGCCCGGCAGCGTCGCCGCCGCATCGTGCAGCGCCTTGCGCAGGGCATCGGTGCTGAGCACATCGTGGCCGGGCAGTTCGACGCTCGCCCGGTCGGCGACCTCGCGTAGACCGGTCGCGACCGCACCGGCCTCCGCCGCGGTCGGCCTGCCCCGGAAGTACCGGTCGTAGCCGACCAACCAGTCGTGAGCGAAGGCGACCGACAGCATGCCGGCCACCGGCGTCGGTGGCAGCGTGTCACGGGCAGTCAGCAGGCCCTCGAAGGCGCGTTCGGCGCGGTGCAGTTCGGTGGTGAGCTGCTCCTGGTGCAACAGGCGGGCAGGCACTGATCCGGCGAGCCCGGCCACCCGGTCGGCCAGTTCCGCGGTGGCCGCCGCGATCGCGATCTCCGTGTTGCCGCCCCGCGCCGCGCGAGCCCGGGCCGCCGTGTCCGCCTCGCGCAGCACCGCCTCGACCTCCCGGGCGATGCGGTTACGCACGTCGACGGTGACCTCACGCCCATCGCGGTGCAAGCCCACGGAGATCTCGGCACGGACAGCGTCGAGGATCGGTCGCGCCGCCTGCTCGTACGCGGTCGGCGGCTCCGCCAGCGGCTCGGCCCCGGCCGTGCCGGCGCTGGCGGCGGTGGCCTGGGCACGGGCGGCGTACTCGCGCAGCCTGTCGTCGTTGAAGTAGTGGGTGATGCTGCGCTCGATCTCGGCGGCGAGGTCTTCCCAGTGCGCGGCCTGAATCTTCGCGAACGGGTCGAGCTTCTCCTTCACCGACGCGCGGAGCTTCTCCGCGGCGGCGGCGAAGAACTCCTGTTGAGCCAGGGCGTACGCCGACTCTGGCGGCTCGTCCCAGCCGTGCTCCTCGGACACGTGCCGGTGCGCTGCCACCGCGGCGGCCACCGCCTCGTCGTGCCGGTGTGCCTGCAGGTGGACGAAGGCGTCCCGGCGAATGCTGGTGCGCAGGTGCTCGTACTGGTGACGCCACTGGGCCTCGGCGTCGACGAAGAGCGAGTCGTAGGCCCGTACCGCCGCCGTGATCGCCGGGGCGAACACCTCCCCGAACCACCGTCGGCCGGTGGTGACGAAGTCCGCGCGAAGCGCGTCGCGCGCCGCCGCAGGCAGGCCGTCGAGCGTCTGGATGCCCGTGTGCCCGGTGTGCGCGGTGGCCTCGGCGACCGCGGTGTCGAAGTCGCGAACCAGGTCGGGACGGTGCCGCTCGGCGAGCGTCGCGGTTTCTAGCCGACGGGCGTGGTCTGCCAACAGGACGTTCGTCTGCTGCTGCCAGCCCTTCGCCCGCTCGGCATCGGTGAGCGCGGCGATCTCGTCCACCGGCCGGCGCAACGCGTCCAGTTGATCCTGGAACGCCTGGCGCTGCAGGTCCTCCAAACCGTAGAAGCGCTTCGTCCGCAGGGCGAGCTGCTCGGCGGCGAACAGCTCTCCGAGGACACGCACCGACAGGTCGGAGAGGTTCTGGTCCAGCGCGTCCGCCCGCCCGGCATCGACCAGCCCGTGGAACTGCGTCGCAGCGCTCTGCGCCGCCGTCCAAGCCGTCTGCGCCATCCTCAGGTCGACTTCGACGCTCCGGAAAAGCCGATCCGTGTACGCCCGCCACACCGCGTCCCGGCCGCCGTCCTCGGCGAAGCGCGCCTCGTCCCCCTGGTAGCGGATGACGTCGTGGTTGTGCAGGACGTCCGCGACGAACGTACGGCGCATCCGGTCCTGCACTGCGGCGGGCAGGTCCAAGCCGTGGTCGTAGTCGACCACGCCGACGGCCCGGGTGAAGAGGTCATCGGCGAGTTCGGCCGCCTCGAACTCCTGAGCGAACCGGACGGAGTCGTCGATCCACCGGTGGCGCAGCAGGTCGTGGAGCACCGGCGGGATCGACTCCGGATCCCGCATCCGGCTCAGCTCGGTCCGGAACTCCTCGTCGGTCACCGAGGTGACCGGGTCGTTCACATCGGTGGTCGCTGCGGGGACGTCCCTGGCGACGGCCTGCTCGATGATCTGCGGCAGGGCGGCGGCTGCGGCGGCGACATAGGCGGGCCACGAGGCGCTATCCGGCCGGTCCCGCCACGACGCGGCGATGCGCGCGTCGTACTCGGCCCGGACCGCCTCCAGGTCCAGGCGCGTCCCCGGGCTCGACATCCGGAACTCGGCGATCCCGGCCCGGAACCGGCTGTCCGCGTCCAACCCGGCCGCGTGCAGGTCACGCTCGGCCGTAACGGCCCCAACGGTACGGTCCGCGATGTCCTTCTCGGCCTGCTCCAGCGGCGTCGACTGAGCCGCCGTACGCGGCGGCGGGTCGGGTAGCGGATCGGCGCGGGTGACCGTGGACGGTGTCGAGATCGGATCGCGCGGCTGCGGCTTCGCCATGAGCAGCGCCTCGCCCGGCCCGGCCGGCAGAATCCCCTCGGGACGGTTCTGCGTGCCGGGCAACAGCTTGGCGTCATCCGTCCGCATCCGGGTGGCGAGGTCGTCCATCACCCGGCCGAAGGTGCTCCTGTTCGCCGCGGTCTGCTCGGCCTCCCGCACCGCCAGTTCGTCGGCGTGCTGCCTCGCGGTGATGATGGAAATCTGCTCGCCGATCTCCAGGCGCGTCTGGTCGACGCTGTCGAAGTCGCCCTTGCGGTACGCCTCCGCCAGCCTGTTCCGGGCGCCGTTGACGACGTCGTCGGCGAGGTCGTAGCCGGACGGCATCGTCAGATCGGCGAGCCGGCCGCCGATGTCTTTCATCTGCCGCGCCTCGCTCAGCTCGGCCCGGAAACCGGCCCGGGCCAGCTGCTGCAGTTCGGCGTCGCTGCCTGCGAGATCCTCGGTGCGCACCTTGTTCGGCGGCACCTCGAACCGGGCGTACATCTCCTCGACGAGGGTCCTGCGTGCCGCGACGCCCCTGGTGTCGCTCAGGATCTCGGAACCCCAGCGATCGTCGATGCCCCTGAGCAGTTGCGCGGTGGCGGCGTCGTCCAGCCCCGCGTCCCCGGCCAGGCCCTTGCCGAAGGTCCGTAGCGCGTCGAAACTCGCAGTGCTCGCCGGTACGTTCGGCATCGCCGGTAGCTCGTCGTGCGGCGGCTGGCCCTTCGGGACGTCCAGTTCGTCGAGCCGGCGGGCGACCTCCTCGGCCCGTGACTGATCCGCCACGTCGTCGGTGCGGCCCATACGCTCCGAGACGGACGGCTCCACCCGCTGCCCGGGCGTGGGCTTGAGCGGGGCCTTCGTGTGCAGCTCGGGCAGCACGTCCCGGCGGAAAGCCTCCTGGATCCGATCCCGGGCGGCGAGTTCCTCAGGCGTACGCGCCCCGGCCGGGGCAGGCGTCGGCTCGGCCGCCGTCACCGTCGACCCCGGCGGGTCGATCGGCTTGCGCAACTCCGCCAGCCGCCTCGCGAGTTCCTGGTCAGCCTCGAGCCCGGCCCTGGCGGCCCGACTGTTCGCAAGAGCCCGCGCCTCGTTCAGCGGGCCGGTGATCTCGTCGATGACAGCGACGTCCCCTTGCCGGTACGCGAGCGTCAGCCGTTCCCGCGCCGTGTCGTCGAACGGCAGTCCGTGGCGCTCGAAGTCGTCGGTGAGCCGTACCTGCCGATCAATCAACCGGTTGGTCCGGCCCCGCGAGTCCAGTTCGTCGCCGTAGACCTGGCGCGCGTGGCGGCCGCTGATACCGCCGTTGATGTCCCGGCTGGCCAGCGTCGCGGCCCGCTCCGGGTCCATGCCCGCCCGGACGGCGATGTTCTCCAGCAGCGTCCGCTTCGCCTCGTCCAGCGAGAGCGTCCCGCCCCACCGCGCCTCGACCTCTGCCCGGATCTCGACGATCTCCTTGGGTGAGAGTCCGGCACGGCCACCAAGATGGTCCGCCGAGCCCAGCAGCTCGTCGAGTTCCTTCGGGCGCAGCTGCGGGAGCGCCTCGAGTCGCTTCACCGCGTCGGCCGTCTCACTCTGGTGGTGCGCCCACTCCTTCTCGGAGGCCACGATGTCGTCGTGGCGCTGCCCCGCCGGCGGCTCGACCCGGGTCGGCTCCACGGGTGTCCTGAGGCCCATGGCCCTCGCCGCGCCCGCTGCGTCCTCGGCGCCGACCCGCTTCTTGAACTCGGCGAGCGGCCCGTCGCGGAAGTCGTGCACGAACTTGTCGCGGGCGGCCTTCTCCGCGGCGGCGTCCGAGGCGGCGACGGCGTCCCGGTCCGCTTTCCACTGCTTGAGCCGGGCCACCTGGTCCTCCATGGCGGCCAGGGACTTCTCGCCAGCTGTGTTCTTCGCGGCTTCCCGGGTGTCGATGGCCTGGTCGAGGTCGCGGGTGATCTTGTCGAGGCTCGTCGCGTCGCCGGAACGCAAGGCCTGGGTCAACTCCTTGCGGATGCTCCCCGTCATCGGGACGCCAGCGTCCTCGGCGTGACCGATGCGCAGGTTCACCAACCGCTCGATCATGCGGTTGTCGTCGGCGAAAGCCTGGAGTTCGGCCTGGAACTCGGTGCGGGCGACCTGCGCGGTCGCGGTGTTCGGCGAGGTCACCCGTTCCGCGAAGCCACGGGCCACGCTCGCATCCATGCCCGCCCGCGCACCGATGCCCTCGATCAGTTCGCGGGTCACGGCCGCCTCGGTGCCCTTACCCAGCACCGCATCGGGGCCGAGGCCGTCCAGCAGCTCGTCGAGCTCGCGCCGGGGCAGCCCTGCCGCAGCGCCGAAGTCCTCGATCATCGCCCTGGGACGTTCCAGGCCCGTCGGCACGGCCGGGAACTCCGCCACCTCCTCGGGCTTCGGCGCACCGGGTTTGCCCTTCGGTGGCTCCGGCAACTCTCCGAGGGATCGTCCTTCGACCAGATTTCCCGCCGAGGACACGTCCCTGCCACCACTGCCCTGTCCGGCGCCAGGGTCTCGTGCCGGCACCTCCGGGAATTCAGGAACTCGGGATCCTGTGATCCGGTCAACCAGCGATCGTGGCGTCTCGACGCCGTCGACCAGGTCGTCGCTCCATCGGACGGCGGCACCGTCGGTCAACCGGTCAAGCCGCTCCTGAAGGGCTGCGTCGGCGGTCTTGCCGCTGCTCGTCATGTCGGGGTTCCGGCCATCCCGCACCCCGAGGACCGGGCTCTGCGAGGCGTCGGTCGGCACCTTGGCCGGCACCGGGGTGGTTTCCACCGCCGGATGGCGCGTTGTTCCCGTACGCGCCTCGGGCGTGTCGGTCCGCGACGGCGGCTCGATGGGACGCCCGACCGGCCTGGGCGTCTCCACCACGGGCACCGGATGCGGCGTGCCGGCACCATTGGGGATGTCGCGCACCGGGGCTGCGCCGGGCTGCACGGCACCGGACCCGGACACGCCGGTCTCGCGCGGCGGTGCGCTCGGGTGACCGGCGTTCGTGCCCGCGGCGCTCACCGGCGTCGACGACACCGCATCCCGTGACGGCACGATCCCGCCGACGGTACGCGTGGGAGCCGTGGTGGCTCCGATGGTTGGCACCTCCGGAGCGACCGCCCGAACCGGCGTGACCGGCACCTCCGGGGCGACCACCCGACCGGGGGCGGTCGGTGCCAGGTGCTCGACTCCGACCGCCCGGGACGGGGGCCAGGTGACGTGCACGCCGGTGGGCAGATCAGCGAGTCCGCCGGGACGCATCGCGGGCGGCAGATTCACGCCGTGCGGCACGGGCACGGGGCCGCTCGTGACGGTGTGGTGCATCCCGCGGCCCTGCCCGGCGGCCGGTACCTCGGCCCTCGGCGTGCCGTGCGCAGAGGAGGCGTTCACCGGCGCGTGCTCGACCGAAGGCGGCACGGAGTTGACCGCGCCCGGTCGCGCCGTGCTGGCCGGTACGTTGTCGCCGAGGTGCGGCGACGGCGTACCCTGCCTGGCCACATTGCTCGGTGCGTGCTCGGCCAGGTTCGGCGGGGAGCCCGTCGTGGCACCGCCGGGGCGTACCCCGTTCGTGGGGACATGCTCACCGAGGCCGGGCGGTGCGGTCGTGACCGGAGCGCCACCGCCGGGCCGGATGACGTTCGTGGGCAGGTGCTCACCCAGGTACGGCGGGGCAGCGGCGGTGCCACCGGGGCCGGGGCGTACGGCCGGGTTGGTGACGTGCCCGCCGGTCGAGGTGGCGTGCAGATCGGACACCGTTCCGCGGGCGCCGACAGTGCCCGTCGAGGCGCTGTCCGGGGTGACGACGCGGCCCGTTCCGTGCGTGTTGGCCATGGAGGCGGCGGTGTCCGCGCCGCTGAGGGCCGTCTGGGGTGGCGGTTGAGCGACCAGGTCGCCACGTCCCGCGACGGTGGCGGCGATGTCGAAGCTGCCACGATGGGACGGCGTGGGGGTGAGCGGCGAGATGTCGCCGATGTCCGTGCTGCCTCGGCCACCCACCGACGACACCGGGGAGACGTCTCCGCCGGCGGAGACGCGCGGAGGCTGGCCGACCCCGACGCCCCGGTCGAGGTTGGCGACCGGCGGGGTGTCACCGGTCGGCACCGTCGGCGCCCGGTTGGCGACGGTGCCGCCCGGTGGGGTGGTGTCGACGTTTAGGGTACCGACCTCCCTCGGGCCCGGCGGCCCACTGATGCCCTTGCCGCCGATGTGTCCCCCGGGGGTGGCGACGGCGGACTGGAGCGTCGGCATCGCCGGGGTGACGATGTTCTCCGAGGTACGCGGGACGGTCTGCGGGGCGGCGTGCTCCGCCGCACGCCCGGCGTTGCCCACCGACCCGGCGCCGGAGTAGACCCGCTGGTCCCCCACCGCGCTGGTGGGTGCGGCACGGCCCGCGCCCGGGAGGACCGGCGGGACGTCGGTGGCGCTGAAGGCGGTCCCGTCGACGCCGACGGTGGGCACGTTCTCCACCGTGCCACCCTGGTAGGGCTGGGGTTTGTCGACCAACGCGCCGTTGGTGGTGACGTCGGTGCTGGAACCGCCGACGGGGGTGGATGCGGGGTTCGGTATGTCACCCGGTCTGCCACCGGTGCCCACCCCCTTGACCGGGACGTTGTTGACGCCGCGAATGGAGAAGAGGCCACCCATGACAGCGGCGATGACGACGCTGATGGCGATGCTGGCGGTGTAGTCGGCGGGTACGCCCACGATGGCGGAGACCACCGCGGTGGTGCCGAACTCCATGGCCACCTGCAGGGTGCCCCACACGATGATGCCGATAGCGACGTCGATGACCGCGGTGACGATCTTGCCGGCGAGCTGGCTCATGGCGGAGAGCAGGCCGGCCAGCAGGCGGCCGAGAGCAGCCAGCATCGGGCCGAGGACCGCAGCGAGTCCGATGGTGAGCAGGCCGAAGAGGGCCAGCACGATCTCGATGATCGTGCGGGCCTTCTCCTTGTCGATCGCCTCCTGGACCTTGTCGGCGTAGTCGTCTAGGAACTTCGCGAACTCGTGGGCGGCCTGCTGCACCTTGCGCAGCTTGAGGTCGACGAGGTTCGTCGCGGTGTCCGCCGAGTGGTGGGCCAGGCCGAACCAGGTGATGTCGTTGTAGGCGGCCATCATGTTGTCGCCCAGCAGCTCCAGGCGATCACCCTGGGCCCGCCAGTCTGCGGCGAGTTGACGCAGTGCCGCGGGATCCGGACGGCCGTCCTGCGGAGCACCCACGGATCAGCTCTCTTCGGGCTTGTGCCAGGGATAGGGGTTGTCGGAGTAGTCCGCCTTGATCGGGTCGAGGGTGGTGTCCTCATTGGCCGGCGGCGGGCTGCCGTCGCTGGCCTCGGGCTCCTGCTCCATCTGCGCGCAGAAGGCGTCCCACATGTCGGTAACGGAATGCTCGGCGTTGTTGTAGTTCGCGGCGGCGACGACCACACCGCTGCGGACCTTGTCCAACAGGCCGGGCGTTTCGACGCCCTCCCCGTCGGCGGTCGGCACGCCGAAGAGCCGTTCCTGGATGTCCTTGAGCCGGGTGTTGAACTCGTCGGCGGCGTCGGCGCTCTCACCGATCCAGCCGATCTTGATGCTCTCCCAGGTTTGGCCGATGGTCTCCCAACATCCGATGAGGTCGGTCATGATGACCTTCATGTGCTCCGCGGCGTAGCGGTGCATCGTCTGCGGCGACACGTAGATCTCGGTCGACGCCAGGTTGTAGTCGGGCATCTCGTCACCCCTGCCGCGGTCCCGGTCCACCTCGTCGACGGGACACTAGCCGGGCGACCGGTGGAGCTTCGAGCCCCCACTTCGGGGACGTTGTCGCCGTCTGTGCTCGCGCGTAAGGGTGCATTATGGAAACCAACGCCGTGCCCGTCGATCTCACCCAAACCTGGGACGAGGCCCGCAACGTCGACGGCGAGGACTCGTCGATCGTCTTCACGCCGCCTGAGTCCGACGGCCACGGTGGCTACGTCGACAACGACGGCAACCCGGTTGACGAGTTCGGGCGGGACATCCCACAGCCCGACGGCAACGGCGGCTGGGTCAACCACGAGGGCGAACCCGTCACCGAGGAAGGCGCGCCACTGCCCGCCGCCGACGGTTCGATCCCCGCGCCGGATCTGGGCGACTGGAAGGTCAGCACCGGTGATATCCGTGACGCCGAGGACCGGATCCTCACGTTGACCAAGACCGAGATCGACCAGTTCGAAAGCTTCCGCGACAGTGTCATGCAGCGGGCCAGCTGGATCTTCTACGCCGAGAACTATGCGGACACCCAGGTTTCCAGACACAGCGGTGATCGGATACAGGGCAACCACTACGCCGCGTGGAGCGACGGCCCGGACGAGTACTACGCGAGTGTCAAGGACCCGCACCCGGAGCAGACCGAGCAGATTCAGTACAACCAGTATCAGCTGCTGCAATCCGTGGGTGGCGTACTCGAACTGGTCGGCCAGTACGTCGCCAAACTCAATAACACCGCGCAGATCTACGCCGCGGCCGACATCAACTCCGCGCCTCCCACCGACTGAACCCCTCACCGGGCCGACCTCCAGAGGCTCACGTCGGAGACGGCCGGCATGTGCGCGACCGCGCCCGCCCAGCCCATCGCCGCGGCTCTCGGCCAGCGCAAGCCGGTCATCGAAAGTGGCACTGTCGAAACGCGAAACCGCTACGATCGGCTGATATTGTACCCGAATGACGAATATGTCAGGCTTCCGCAGAGTTGACCAAGGGGCCGAATTTCACCGATTGTTGTCGCGGGTAGTCGGCTATGCCCCGGACGCCGTGTTCGCCGAAGCACGGTCGGCACTCGCGGAGGGGCGTCTAGCCGACACAGCTAGGGCGATCTGCCGCGTTGCCTCCGCTGCCGGGCTGCGGCCTACCGATGCGGAAATCGCATTGCTCGTGACGGCTGCGCCGGAGGCCAGCGCCGAACTCCTCGACATACAACCGGGCGAATGGCCGTTGCCGTCGATCGAGTTCTTTCCGACTCATCCGGAAGAGGATGAGGTTTTTGCTCCTGAACCTGCCCCGCCGATACTCGATCTCACCGACGCCCCGGATGCGTTCGTTGAAAGCGTCACCGATGACATCGACGAGGGCGCGGTGGCGGCGGTGGACGGGATACCCGGTGCGGTTGCGTTGTGGCGGGCCTGGCGCGCTGGCGGCTACGGCGGCTCGACAGACCTGTTCGCGCGAGTCTTCGTTCTGGCCACCGATCTGCCGGAGGACGAACTCCCCGTGGCAACGGCGCTACTGCAAGAGAAGCTGATTCTGGCGGACGCTGACGAGACGCTGGTCGAGGCGTTCATCCTGGGGCAGGAACTGGCACCGTACCAGCAGCAGGCGTTGGAGGGAGGTGCACTGCTGTGGACTGCGGCGGAACCGCGCCGGGTAACCATCGCCCGGGTTTTCGACGGCGCAGACCCGGAGACCGGGCCCTGGTTCGCTCCAGACCACCCCCGACTGGAGGGTCCGATCCGTGACCAGGCGATCGCCTATCTCTCCGCCGGTCAACTCGTTCTGGCGATCACCCAGCGAACGGCCGACATCGTGACCGGATCCGATGAGCCCGTCGTGCCCATGTCTTACCGGACAGATGGCCAATGGGTATGGACCGACGCGGTCGTCTACTACCTCCAGACCCACGCGGTCGCTCCCGATCAAGACCTCTTGGATCACATGCGGAGTGTCAGCTTCAGTCCGCCGCAGACGGACGAGATCGGTACACACCGGGCACTCGCGGCGCTGTTCAGGCCATCGGCAGTCCTACCGGCTACCGTCGGTTAGTGGGGCGTTCCGGCGGCTCTGCACCGGGGCTGTCGTGCCGCTCGCCGTGGCCTTCCGGCCCGGAGCACATCCTGCACTGGTCGAGCCTTCCCGCCGGATCAGGGATCTGACGAAGATCGCCGTCGTAGGCCGGCCCCGGCCCGGTCAGGGTTCCGTCCGTATCCTGCGGTAGTGCCGGCGGGCTTTCAGCCGGTTACCGCAGGTGGCCATCGAGCACCGAGTGGGCAGCCTTCAGCTCCGCCGCCGCGACGTAGGCTGCGTCATGCGCGGTGACACTGCCCCGCAACTGCCATATCCGGTCAAGCAGCATCGCGACGCCAACCTCGTCGATGACCAACGACGGTAGGGTATCGATCGCCTCCTAAGCCCGAGCAAGGCCCAGCTTCCCACCGAGGTGCAGCACCGCCCACCGGCCGGTGCCGTCCCGGTGTTCCTCCACGCGCACCGACGCTGCCGGGATTCCGCTGTCGTCCAGGTACAGCCACGCGTGTTCGCGGACCTGCGGCTGACCGGGCATCCGGCGATCGTACGCCCCACCAATCCTGATTTTCGACCCGTTGAGGAGGGTCCATGGACCCGATCATTCTGCCTGCACTGCCCACCTACGCGTTCTCGCCGACGCTCGCCGGCCTGCTGTCCCTGGTGTTGACGATCATCCTGCCGATCCTGGCGGCCCTGCTGATGCGGGCGTCCTGGTCGGCGTGGCGTAAGGGTTTCGTGCTGCTCGCCTTGGCCACGGTCAAGAGCTACGTGGAAGCGTGGCTACTCGCCGTCAACGACGCAGTGGCGTTCAATCACGTCACCACCCTGTACTCAGCGCTCGTCACGTTCGGGCTCGCCGTCGCCATGTACCTCGGATTGTTGAAGGGCACCCCCGTTCAGCAGGCGGCGGTACGGGGCGGCATCGTCAACGATCGGCCCCGGCACGCCGAGCCCTGATCCACGTCGCACCGTCTCGGTAGGATCGTCGGCGCGGTGCCGCCGGTGACGTCCCGGTCAGGCACCGACCAGCCTGCAACGCCCCCCCTTCCCGGACATGCCGGGAAGGGGGGCGCTTCCGTCGTTTACGCTGTTAGTGCGGGTGCGATGCCGAGACATCACCGGTGCACCGGGCGACGAAGGGCCATCCGCCGCAGCTCCCAAATGATCACCGCAGGGCCCCGGCGTGGACGCGGGCCACCGGCGCACCAGGGCCACCACGCAAGCCCGCGCCAGCCGTGCCGGCGGTGGGATCGGTGCCCCGCTGCTCGGGCAGAGAGCAGCCGGACTCCCCGTCCACCTTCACAGGTGGGCGGGGAGTTTCGTCGTACCCCGGGCATGGATGTCGCCGACCCGACACCATTACGTCCCGCAACCGGCCGGCTACGGTCGTCACCATCGCCGGATGCGGACCCGACACATTCTCGCCGCCGCCGTGCTGATGCTGCTCGCCGGCTGCGGACCCGACACCACCAGCACACCCGAACCAGCCCCGGCGACACCTGCCGCGAAACCACTCGACGCACGGCGGGTGCTCACGAAACTCAAGGCCGCCGACGTCGGCGTCACCGGCGGCACCATCCAGGACGAGAATACCGACCCGAACAACCTGCTCGGCCGACCCGGCGGCTACACCTCGCGTGCGTCCGCTGACCTGCCCGGCGGGCGACGCGACGAGCCGGTGCACTCCATCAACCGCGGCCTGGTCGTCGAGGTGTTCCCGACCGCCGACGACGCGGACCGGCGGGCCGAGTACATCCAGACGGTCACGAAAGGGATGCCGCTGCTTCCGGCCGAGTACCACTACCGGGCCGACGCCGGCCGGGTGCTGGTGCGGGTGTCAGGGCTGGTCAAGCCGTCACGAGCGGCGAAGGTCGCAGCCGCCGTCGCCGATCTGTAACCATCCCACCCCGGTCATTTGGTACAAAAGGGGAATTCCCCCGGCGCGGGGGGCGACAGTGGGGGTCGATCATGGCGGCGCACAGGAATCGTGTAATCGCGCACCAACGCACATCCGAAACCGCCATCATGATCCTTGTGCTGGCCGCCTTCGGCCCCTACCTTGCGGCCGGCATACGCACCGAACAGGCCGCCGTCTGTGCTGTTGCAGGGCTGGCGCTGCTGGCCGGCGCACATCACCTCCGCGAAACTCCCTCACGGGCAATGCTGGCAATCGCAGCGATGGCAACCTATCTGACCGTGGCCGCATTCGCCGCGGTCGGCCCCACCAGCCAAGCCACCGGTTACGGACCCGTCGGCTTCCTTGCCGGCCTCGACAACCTGCTCCTACCGATTGTCACTCTCACCGCCGGCTACCTGATCGCCGCCGGCCACCCTGACCGGCGGCGCCTCCTACGGATCACCGCACTGACCTTGGTGGCGGCGCTCGCCGTCAACGCGGCCGTGTCCTACCTGATGTTGGTGAGCCCCGGCGACTATGACCAACTGATGTCCGCCTGGTGGACCGGCGATGGTGGGGTATCCACAGCGGAGCGTGCCGCGACGATGGGCCGCTACTCGGGGATCTTCAACCAGCCCGCCGAGGCCGGGGTCGCCTACTCGCTGGGGCTGATCGCCGCCGTGTACGCGCTGCGCCGCCAACCCATGATCCTCGCCGCCGCCGGTGTCGCGCTCACCGTCGGTGGGCTTCTCACTGCATCCAAAATCTTCCTGCTGATCGGGTTGCCTGTCGCGTTGTGGCAGACGTGGATGGGGTCGTCGTGGCACACCCGTGCCGGTACGGTGCTCGCCGTCGGCGGGGTGATGGCGTTGTTCGACCACCAGGCCCGGCAGCCCGATTCACCGATCGGTGGTGTGCTGCTCGGGGCGTGGCTCAACCCGGGAGACCGGGGCGGAGGCCTCCTGTCTCTGTATACGGCGTCACGGTTCGGCGAACAGTCCACCCTCGCCGACACAGCCGGCATCGTTTTGACCCACTCGCCGTGGTTCGGGTTCGGGTTGGGTGGGCTGCGGGTCGCCTACGACAGCGCATGGGTGGAGGCCCTCGTCATGGCTGGCATTGTCGGAGTGGCGGCGCAGGCCGCCATCCTGGCGGTGATGGTGTGGTGCTGGCTTGATGTGCGGCGGTGGGCGGACCCGGCTGCGGTGCGGTTCGGCGCCGGGCTGCTGCTGGTGGTGATTGTCGGGTCGGCGGGTTTGCCCACGACCACGGCGAACAGGGTGTCGTCGGTGGTGTGGTTGTTCGTGGCGCTGCTGCTGGTGTGTCCGCCGATCCCCGGGCGGCGTGCCCTCTGGGCGAAGGATGCGCCGGAGGATACGGCGGCGGGGCGTCCGCTGCGGGTGCTGCCGGTCGACCAGCGACGGCACGAGGTTCGTTGGCCGGGTGTCAAACCGATGGCACGGCAGTGAGCCACCGGCCGGGGTCAAGTTCCCGGTCCGCGCGCTGCCGGTAACCGCAAGGCCACAGTGCGGCGCAGTCCCGGCAGCGGCGCGGCTCGTCATCACACCGACCGTGCCGGGCCGCGAGCGTGCGCCAATGCTCCCGATCCACCCGGGGCAAACTACCCCTAACCGGCAGGTTCCGAACCCTTGCGGGGGCGGCCACCCTTCGTCCAGCCCGCCCTCGACTCGGCCACCAGCCGATCCACGGTCACCTCGTCGGCGTCGTACAGGCGGGCCAAGCACCGCATGTCGGACACCGACACGCCACACTGACCCTGCTCGATGCGCCACACCTTCGACAGCGACCAGCCCGTCTCCGCCGCCACCTGCTCACCAGTCAACCCGCACGCGATCCGCAGCCGCTTCCTCAGTCAGATGTTGACGTTGATGGCGTCGGGGACAGCGTTCGTGGACGGTGTGCCGTGGCCGATACCCGCATACACCTGCGGCCGGGTTTGACGCAGGTGACCGGCCCACATGCCACCGACGGCGGCGGTGCCGACGACGATCGCCGGGAGCAGTAGCGGCAGCAACGACCCGGGGGCGGCACCGAGCAACGATCCGGCGCTGCTGACCATCGCGACGAGCACCACCGAGCCGGTGAGCAACCCCGCCATGGGCGCGATCCGCCACTGCCACAGACCACCGTTGTCCCGGGCGGGTTTCGGTGCGGCCAGGGCTGATGCCGACGCGGCCAGCAGCAGTCACAGCAGCCCCAACGCGCCCAGCGTGGACAGCCACGCGAACATCTGCCCGACCGGGTCCGCGCCGGCCAACGCGAACCCGGCCACCACCACGGCGGCGGTAACGGTCTGGGCCAGTGACCCGCCACGTGGCGCGCTGACCCGGGCGCCGCTGTCCGCTCCGGCGAGTCCGGTCGGTAGCACCGCTTCGCGGGCCATCGCGAACACGTACCGGGCGATCACACTGTGGAAGGCGAGCATCGCGGTGAGGATCGCCAGGATCAGCAGGAGCCCCGCCGCGGTGACCCAGAAGCTGCCGGCCCGGTCGAGGATCGTCAGGGGCAGGTCCGGGTCGGCTGCGGCGGCTTGCCGGGGCTGGTCGGCCCGACGGCCAGGCCCATCGCCCACGCCGCCAGGGCGTACACGCCGCCGAGCACCAGCGCCCCTGTGATGGTGCGGCTGACCGCCCGCCGGTCGACGGTTTCCTCCACGAAGCTGCCGGGGGCGTCGATGCCCATGAGGGAAGCGACGGCGAAGGCGACCGCGCCGCCGATACCGCCGACGGCGAGGCCGGAGGCGGCGAACCCGTCCCACGTGGGTGCGTCGGCCGAGCTGACGCCGACGGCGATGAACACGGCGACGATCAGCAGCGACGCGGTGAGGACACCGGCCAGCAGCAGGGTGGAGCGGACGACCGGCCAGCGGCCGAACACGGCGACCGTGTGTCGGCGTACAGGTTGGCGTGGCCAGTCAGGTACGCGTGAACGTGCCCAACTCGCCGCACCCACCAAGAACCTTCTTGATCAGGCCGAAGCGGTCATCGATCGATGAGCACCACAGCCCGTCGTTGCAGGGTCTGCAGACGACCTTCGTGGCGCTGGGCGCCGCCGAGGCGCGCCCGAGCGGATCGTCGAGCAGGTAGGGGCTGAATGCGCTGCGCGAGCGCTGCGGGTAGTGCTTCGTGAGCAAGCCGACCCGCACCGCAGCCGCGCAGCGGCGAGGAGCGGAAGCGGCGCGGTAGGAGGTTTCAGCAGAGGGGCACCACCACCTACCTCTCGGATCTTGGGCATGAGGCTGGTCCCGTTCGTCCGTGCCTACCTGGGCACGTTCATCCGTACGCCGACACCGTGGCGAGGGCGATACCGGCCCACACTGTCCATGACCCGCCGAGCAGTGCGGCGAGGGTCGCGCCGAGCAGCCCGTAGAGGCTGATCTGGATGGCGTTGTAGGCGAGCAGGGCGACCAGGCCGCCTGCCACGTTACCTTTTTGATCGTCCCCAGCCGGGGACCCTCGGTCGCCCGGCCCGGTATGACTTCCTGCCCCTGTCGTTCGGATGATCCGGGGGTGTTGTCGCTGGGTCGGGTGGCGTCGGCGGACCGCTGATAGGGACACGGCCACCCGTGTTCGGGGTAGGTCTCTTCGTAACGTGGCTGCCGGCAGTCCGACGCCTTGACTGCGGCCGAGGCCACGATGCGATGCGTGGAGGCGGTCTGGTGCGCGACGGTTATGGCGTCTTCCTGGGCTTGGACGTCGGTAAGGGTGATCATCACACGGTCGGGTTGGCCCCGGACGGCAAGCGGCTGCACGACGCGCCGTTGCCGAACACCGAGGTCCGGCTGCGGCAGCTGTTCGACAAACTCGCCCGCCACGGCCGGGTCGTGGTCGTGGTCGTGGTCGATCAGCCTGCCTCGATCGGTGCCTTGCCGGTCGCGGTGGCTCGGGCGTGCGGGCATCAGGTGGCCTATCTGCCTGGCCTGGCGATGCGGCGGATCGCCGATCTGCATCCCGGTTCGGCGAAGACCGACGCCCGTGACGCCTACGTTATCGCGGACGCGGCCCACACTCTGCCGCATACGCTACGGCGGGTCGACACCGGCGACGAGGCCCTGGCTGAGCTGGAAGTCCTCGTCGGCTTTGACGACGACCTCGCCGGCGAGGCCACTCGGGTGTCGAATCGGATCCGGGGCCTGCTAACGCAGATCCATCCCGCCTTAAAACGGGTGCTGGGTCCGAAAGTCCACCACAAGGCGGTCCTGGAGTTGCTGTCGCGTTGTGGCGGTCCGATCGGGCTGCGCAAGGCAGGCCGCCGCAAGCTTCTCTCGATCGCGACAGTGCACGCGCCTCGCATGGGTGAGCGGCTCGTCGCCCAGATCATGACCGCCCTCGACGAGCAGACCGTCACCGTCCCCGGCACCCAAGCCGCCGAAACGATCCTGCCCCGCCTCGCCGACAGCCTCCGCGACATCCTGCGACAACGCGACCAGGCCGCCGGTGAGGTCGAGAGGATGCTTGATGCGCACCCTCTTGCCCCGGTCCTGACCTCGATGCCCGGCATCGGCGTCAGGACCGCCGCCCGGATCCTGCTCGAAGTCGGCGACGGCACCGCCTTCGCCACCCCCGGCCACCTCGCCGCCTACGCCAGCCTCGCCCCCGTCACCCGACGATCCGGCACCAGCATCCGCGGCGAACACCCACCCCGAGGCGGCAACAAGAACCTCAAACGCGCGTTCTTCCTCGCCGCGTTCGCAGCCCTCGCCGACCCCGTCAGCCGCGCCTACTACGACCGCAAACGCGCCGAAGGCAAACGCCACAACGCCGCCCTCATCTGCCTCGCCCGACGCCGCTGCGACGTCCTGTTCGCCATGCTCCGCGACAAGATCCCCTACCAACCACGGCCGACAGATCAGGCACCCATCCCCGCTTGACGAAACCCATAGGGACACCCCCACCAGTCGCCGACGCCGCTGACCTGGACGACGCCATCCAAGCCGGTGCTGCCCACCTCGCGGCAGTACGGCGGCCATCCCGCCGGTTCACTGCCGCCGCTGTGGTCGCGGTTGCGGCGGCGGCATTCGGTTGGGGTGCATTCGCCCTCCACTCCCTGTTCGCGGCGACGGCCGGACCCCCGACGGCGGGTCTCGTCGCCCACGCTGTCGCGGCATCCATCCTGACCATGGTGGGTATCGCCTTCGGCGCGCTGTGGGTGGTGGCGTGGCGGTCCGGCCGCCGCGAGACGGTCCGCGACCAGCTCGCGGCGGACCGGTATGAGCGGCTGCTGGTGGAGATCGGGCAGATGCGGGCAGAACTGCGGGACGGCGACGGGCGTGCGTTGGCTGCGGTGGAACGGGCCCAGCAGCTCATCGGATCGCCGGAGGGTGGGACGGTGCGGCAGCCGGATCTCGCAGCGCACACCGTTGGCCTTGACGAGCCGACCATCACCGGTCACGAGTGGACAGGCCAGCAACTCCGCCGCCGCGACATACGCCGCGTCGTACGCCGTGACATTGCCCCGCAACTGCCACGTCCGATCAAGCAGCGTCGCGGCACCAACCTCGTCGATGACCAACTAAGGCAGGGTCTCGATCGCCTCCTGTGCCCGAGCAAGGCCGAGCTTCCCACCGAGGACCTTGCCTCTGATCACCGACATGACCTCGATCAGAAGATGGCTCGGCGCAGCCCAGTGCGGATCTCCGGTCAGTTCCGCCCGCGCCGCGTCGCCGACCGGCCCGTCGTCAACCAGGGCATCGACCATAGCCGACGCATCCACCACGATCACGCGGCGCTCCCCCACGGTCCGCGCTGCTCCCGCTGGTCATCCAACTCGGCAGCACTCTCCCCCGGCAGGGAACGAGCACCGTCCGACCGGCCGGCGAAGCGATCAAGGGCCGCCGTATTGCGCAGCCGTCGAGCCTGGGTCTCCACCAACTCCAGCAGGTACGCCTGGAGTGACTGCCCACGCGCCTTGGCCTGGGCCGCCAGGGCGTCTCGCACTTCTTCCGGCACGTCCCGAATCTGAAGAGCAACCATGCATTCATTATGCATGCAGTCTCGCTTGCTAGCCAGGAAGGACTCAAACCCTCGATCAACCGGTTCGCATGACGACTACGGCACGGACCCAAAACCGCAGGCCAGAGAAGTACGTGGGCCGGAGGTACCACCATGCGAACCAACCAGCGACTATCGCCGGTGACCCGTTCCCGCTGCGGGCGCGCACGTCAGGAGCGCGGTTCATACGCTCGGCCAAGGATCAGGCGATCTGACGGAGATCGCTGCCATAGTCGAAAATGATCCGCATCCGGGCGCCCAGTGCTCGCGCGTACCGACTCAGGGTCGCGACCTCGTTGGCCTCCAGATCGCCGTTCTCGATCTGACTGACCCGGCCGGGGGTGACCCCCATCAGCTCGGCAACCTGCCGCTGGGTGAGCCCGAGACGCTTACGCTCCTCGGCCAGGTGGAACGCGCTGATCCATGCCTCGGTGCGGGCGCGCTCCACATCGAGCGCGGCGTCGTCCCCGTCGTGCAACTCGGCACGGATGTCGTCCCAGTCATTAAAGTCGCTCATCAGCCCTCCCTCCGCTTCCTCTCAAAGGCGAGCCAGCCCTCGTAGGCGACCTCGGCGACCGGGATCGCTTCCTCACACCATCGAGACCAGTCTCCGGCCTTGTTACCGGCCACCAACAGCACCGCCTGTGACCAGGGATCAAAGACGAACAGAACCAGATCGCGACGTCCCGCCCAGACCTCGGTCGCAGCTCCTTGAGGTTGCCGATGCTCGACCCTCTGAGCGTGTCGACCAACGGACGCCCCAGCCCCGGACCGGTCTCCGCGAGCATGTCGATCGCCACGTTGACCGACCGGTAGGTCGCCGGATCGGTCTGACGGAGCGAGCGCAACCAGTCGCGGACATCGCTGGTCGTTCTGATCGCCCAGTGACGGGCGGGGCCGTGTGGCATGGACCAACTATAGCTCAGCCTATACCTTGAGGCAGCATCCGAACCGCAAACGCGCAGGTCGGCAGCATGATCGCGTTCAATGGTGGGGCGGGCGGGACTCGAACCCGCGACCGAGGGATTATGAGTCCCCTGCTCTAACCGGCTGAGCTACCGCCCCGGCACCGGGCCGGATCTTATCCCGCCCAGTCGATCACCGGCCAACGAACCTTCCCGACCTCCCTGCGGGCCGACGGACCGTACGGTCGGACGCCCGATGCGAGCGCCGTGCGGTGCAGGTCGGGAGGGATCCGGCGGCCACGGCCTCTCCTCACCGGCGTCGCCCTCGTGTCAGCAGCACGATGGGCAACGCGAGGATAACAGTGAGCAGCCAGCCGACCACGACCGCACCCCACAGTACGGCGACGTCCTCCTCGGCGGTGGGACTGATCAGCATGCCGATGGTGAGCAGCAGGGTGAACCCGCCCACTACCAGCGTGGCCAGGCCGCTGAGCACCATCAGCAGGATCTCCCACCCGGCCCGCTTCGGCCGGGTCAGGCGCTCGCGAGCCGCGCGGAGGGCACGCGGTTGGGGAATGCTCTCCGGATCGCGGGGCGGCATGGTGATCTGCCGGTCGATCGGCACCCCGCTGTCGACGACGTGCATCGCCGCCGGGCGCGTGTCGAACAGGGTCGGCTCGATGTGCAGCACGATCGCGTCGTGGCCGATGAGCTGCCGGGCGCCGTCGGGCCAGGCCAGCATCGCGGCGCAGTCGGCGTAGGTGACCGTGAGGGTGCCACCGGCACTGAGGTGGCTGACTCCCTCGGTGCCGATGAGTAGTCGACTGTCGTCGTCGCGGGCGCGGTAGGTGGTGCCCGCGACGGTCGACTCCGACGAGGTGGGCGCGGCGGTGAAGCCAGCCCAGTCGGCGCTGGTCCCGTTCGGCACCATCAGCAGCGCCGAGGCGTACGCCTCCTGGGCGACCTCGTGCAGGTCGGCGAGGGTTACCGCCTTCAGCTGCGCGAGCTGCTCGTCGATGGTGCGGTTCGGCTCGCCGTTGAGCAGGTTGAAGGCGTACGCGGGCAGCCGGGTGGCGTCGGCCTCGGCGGTGGCGTACATGTCGATCCGCTTGGCCACCACGGCGTCGAGGTCGCTCTGCTCGATCCGGCCCACCCGCAGCTTGGCCAGCACGTCGATGAATCCGCCGAGCACGGCGTCCTGCTTCTCGGCCAGCGAGTCGGCCAGGGCCCGCAGGTGGGCCTGGCCGTCGCCACGCGGTTCGTAGCCGCTGCCGATGGTGTAGGAGAGACCGGCGTCCTGGCGCAGCGCCCGGAACAGTTCGCGCTCCAGCACCTCGGCGAAGATGTTCGCGGCGGTGCGGCGCCGCACGACCGCGTCGAGCACCACCGCCCGCGAGCCGTGCACGAAGTACGCCGGGGTGGCCGGCAGCGCCGACGAGGCGGCCGGTACCGGCTGCCGGGTGCCGGCGGGCAGGTCCAGCCGCAGTCCTTCGGGCACCCGGTCACCGGCGATCCAGAGCACCGCGTTCTCCCGGGTGAACCAGCGTGCGGCCCACTGGCGCAGGTCCTCGGCGGTGAGCCTGCCCAGCCCCCACTCCGGGTAGCTGCTGAGCCCGTGGTCGCGGGCGCCGTGGCGCCACAGCGGGATGTCGTCGATGGCCGCGCTTCCCCGGCTGCTCCACTCGGTACGCAGGATGTCCTTCTCCACCTCCAACCGCCCGGTCGGCAGGTCGGTCAGGTTGGCGCAGACGGAGGTGAGGAAGGTGGCGATGTCCGGTGCTGAGCCCTGCATGTGGAAGGTGGTGAAGGTCGGTCCGGTGGCGCCGTTGAAGTGGTAGTCGGCGGTGCCCAGCGGGGCGAGAACGAGGTGTTCGAGCAGGTGGGTGATGCCGTGGCGGGCCAGCGTCTCGTCGGCGGTGCCGACCCGGAAGGTCAGCCCGGCCCGCATCGGCCCGCCGGTGGGGGCGAGCAGGGTCGGCACCCCGTCGGTTTCCAGGTGTTGGATCACGGCCGGCCGCCCTTCGCGTACGCCTTGTCGCGGAACCGCTGGAACTGCGCCACCGCGTCGCCGAAGTAGCCGAACATCGATTCGTCACCGAGGTGTCCGAGGGCGGCGAACTGCTGCGCCGCCGGTGTCCACTCCTGCATGAGGCAGAAGGCGAGGGCGAAGGTGCTGCGTACCTGGACCCAGTCCCAACCGTGGCGGAACTCGGGGTGCCAGATGGAGCGCTGAGCCGCGTCGTGGATCGCGGCGCGCACCTGCTGGCCGCGCAGGAATGCCCGCGCGGCGGACAGGGTGCCGTGGTCGAAGGCCTGCTCCAGGTGCACCTCGACGACGAGGACGGCGTTGGGCGCGCCGGCCGGTGCGGCGTCGGTGCATTCCCGGGCGAAGTCGTACGCCTTCTCCCAGCTGCCGCTCCATTTCGGACAGAGCTGCTGCAACAGGGAGCCCTGCGCCGGCAGGTGGTGCGGGTGCGCGGCGGCGAGCCGGTCGTAGCGGCGCCGGGCCTCGGCCTGGCCCAGTTGCAGGCCGCGGGCGCTGGTGACCCGCTGGGTCCAGGCTGCCGCGTCCTGCGGGTGGCGGGCGGTGGCCTCGATGAGGATCTGCTCGGCCCGGCGCAGATGATCGAAGAACCGGGCGAACTGTGCCCGGCTGACGTCCTGTGCCCGGCTGGCCGTCCGGATCCGCCATCCGGCGTGGATCAGGTGCGCCCCCAGCATGGCCGCGGCCACCGGGTCGTCCGGTTGCTCGGCGAGTGCCTTCCGCAGGAGCGGCTCGGCGTCCGGTGTGTCACCGACCTCGCCGACGAGGACCGTCCGACCGTGGGCGTCCTGGGCGTCGACGAGGGCGCGCAGCGCCGGCCAGTCACCGGCGGCCAGCGCGCCACGGGCGCCGGCCACCTGGGGGTACGCCGCCGCGGCGTCGAACACCGGCGGCGGGAGGGGTGCGGGCATGGCGAGGATCATAAGTGATCATCTTTGGCCCGGTGACCTTGAATTCTCAGTGCTGGCGCAGGTGCCGCAGGGCGGCTCCGGCGGTGCGCCAGCCGCTGGCGAGTGCCCCCTGGATGGACGGGCTGTCGCGGTGGTCACCGGCGACGAACAGTCCGTTTCCCAGCCCCACCGGCTTACGTAGCCGGCCCTGTGGCGGCGGCGCGGCGGGCAGCGCGGCGGGGATCGTGACCGTGGTCAGGTGTTCCCAGTCGGCGGTGGGCCGCCCGTACAGCCGGGTCAGTTCCAGCCGCACGGCCGGCTCGGACGGTACCGACGGCCCGACCACGGAGGTGGCGATCAGGTGCCGGCCGGTGGGCGCGTAGCCGGGCACGGCGTGGGTGACGACGACCGTGTTGGCGACCATCTCGCGGCGGTCGCCGTCGAGCAGCAGGATCGGCTCGTCCAGCGGTGGCTCGCTGGCCGCGTGGTAGAAGGTGGTGTAGGCGTGCATTCGTACCGGCGGCAGGTCCAGCAGCCGGGTGGCGGTGGGTGGGTCGACGGCGACGATGGCGGCCCGGCAGCGCAACTCGCCGGCGGTGGTCCGGACGCGACCGGGTGTCACCTCGGCGACGGGAGTGTGCAGCTCCAGCAGCCCGGTCGGCAGCGGCGCGGCGACGGCCGGGGCAGCGCCGCCATGCCGTCGGCGGGCAGGCCGACCCGGCCCCGGGCGAACGAGCGCAGCACCATCGCCAGGACGTGGCTGGAGGTGGCCAGTTCCCGGTCGAGCAGCACGCCGGAGAGGAACGGACGAAGCAGGTCCTCGATGATCCCGTGGGAGAGGCCCGCGCGGCGCAGCGCCACTTCGGCGGTGGTCTCGGGCCGGGCGAGCAGACGTTCGGGAGGCAGCGTGGCGTAGCTCGCGGCGAGTGCGGCGAAGCGCAGCCGGTCGGGCAGGGAGCCGACGGGGGCCAGGGCGGTGCCCGGACCACCGGCGGGCTCGCGCAACGGGTTGACCAGTCGCAGCAGCCGGTCGCCCTTGCGTACCCGCACCCCGGGAACGAAGAAGCCGAGGTCGAGACGGTCCACGTCGAGCAACGCGCCGAGCCGGGGGTACGCCGTGTTGAGGACCTGAAATCCACGATCGAGCAGGAAGCCGTCGACGGTGTCGGTGGCGACCCGGCCACCAAGCCGGTCGGCGGCCTCTACCAACCGCCAGGACACTCCGGCGCGGTGCAGGCGGCGGGCTGCGGCGAGGCCGGCGAGGCCGCCGCCCACGATCACGACGTCGGTGTCAGCGGGCATGGGGTACGTCGTGCCCTGGTTGTGCCGGTGCGGGCTGGCGGCGGGCGGGGCGCGCCGCCACGGCGGGGCGCGCAGCGGCCTCGGATGGTCGCGGCTCGGCCGAGCCGATCTTCCAGTTTCCGGACATCCCACCCACCGGCTGTCGTCGCAGGATCGACGCGCACCAGCGTAGACGCGTTGGCCGGGTGCCGCCCGCTGAAAGCCCGGCGTCGCGCCGCCGGCCGGATCTGGTGGGACACGAGTGACGCCCACCAGATCCGGCCGGTGGGCGTCGTGGTGAAGTAGGAAGCTCCCCCGTTTGGACTCGAACCAAAAACCTGCCGGTTAACAGCCGGCTGCTCTGCCAATTGAGCTACGGGGGACCGCAACAACGCCCGGAGCGGATCGCTCCGCACCGCGCGCCGGGCACAAGAGTACAGGACGGCGGGGGGTGTTGGTCCAGGGGGTTCATCGGCCACCACCGAGCGACCCGGGGGCGGTTTACCAGACAAATCGTCATCCTGGCACAAGGAGGTATGAGCGGAGAGGAGGATGGGTAGTTAGCTGCCGACGACAGGACGCAGGCGCGAATCGGTCAGTCCCGCCACCCGGCTTCCGGGAGCGGGACGACGGCGCGTCAGGTACGAAAGGAGCCGCCATGCGCGGAAAGATCATGTTCCTTGGCGGGCTGGCTGCAGGGTTCGTCCTGGGCGCCCGTGCCGGCCGGGAGAAGTACGAGGAGTTGGTGGTCCGGGGCCGCAAGGTGCTCGACCACCCGACCGTCCAGGAGGCGGCCGGGGTCGCGCAGGCCCAGGCGAACCGCCTCTACCACGAGGGCAGGGACAAGCTCGGCAACTCCAAGCTGGGCGAGAAGCTGAACTCCAACGGCAAGGAAGGGCTCACCCCGGCCGACGACACGTTCGCCGGTACGCCGGCCACGGCCGGCAGCAAGTCGGGTTCCGGCACGTCGAGCTCCGCTTCGACGTCCACCACCCCCCGCACCAAGCCGACCGGTACCGGAGCCAACGGCAGCACGCTCTGAGCACCTCGGACGGGCCCGGCCACCGACCTCGGTGACCGGGCCCGTCCGTACGCCCGGACGGCAGCGGACCGACGCGGCCAGACGTTGACGCTGTCGGCTTCGGCTGGCCACTGGTTCGAAACACCGCCGTGGAACACTTCGCCCGGAGGTGGTCGAGATGGCCCTGGTCCGGCCGGAGAATCCGCAGCAGGCACGGTTGGTCCGGTTGCTGCGGGACGAGGGCCCCCGGTCCCGGGTGGAGCTGGGTGACCTGCTGCGCCTGTCCCGGACAGCCCTCACCACCGAACTGGGCGGGCTCGTCGCCCGCGGGCTTGTCGAAACCGCCGGGCCGGCGGCGTCCCGGGGCGGGCGCCGGTCGTCGTTGCTGCGCCTCTCCGGCGGCGTGCGTTTCGCCAGCGTGGTCGTCGCCACCGACCAGGTCACCGTCGCCGTCACCGACGGGGAGCTGAACGTGCTCACCGAGGCCAGCGAGGTCGCGGACGTACGCGACGGGCCGGAGCCGGTGATCGGCCGGGCCATCGAGCTGGTCGACAAGCTCCGCGCCGAACTGGGCGTCACCGAACTCACCGGGGTCGGTGTCGCCCTTCCCGGGCCGGTCGACGGCGGCACCTCCACCGCACCGGCCGTCCTGCCTCGGTGGCAGCGCTTTCCGGTCCGGGACGCCTTCGCCGCCGAACTGGGCTGCCCGGTGCTCGTCGACAACGACGCGAACGTGCTCGCCCTCGGCGAGCGGCACGCCGGCATCGGCCGTACCGTCGAGGACTTCCTCTACGTGAAGCTCGGTACGGCGCTCGGCTGCGGGCTGGTGCTCGGCGGATCGCTCTACCGGGGCGCGACCAGTAGCGCGGGCGACATCGCGCACCTACCGCTCGGCGAGGAAGGGCCGCCCTGCGCCTGCGGGGAGGCCGGTTGTCTCGAGGCGTACTGCGGGGATGTCGGGTTGGTCCGGGCGGCACTGGCGGTCGCCCGGTCGGACCGCTCCCCGGTGCTGGCCGCGCGCGTCACCGAGGCGGGCTCGCTCACCGTCGCGGACGTGGTCGCGGCCGCCACCGCCGGTGATCCGGCCACCCAGCTCCTCGTCCGCGACGCCGCCCGCCGGCTCGGTCGGGTGCTGGTGGGTCTGGTCAGCTTCTTCAACCCCGGCATGGTCGTGATCGGCGGCGCACCCGACGGGCTCGGCCACCTGCTGCTCTCCGAGATCCGTGGCGTGGTCTACCGACGGTCGGCGCCGCTGGCCACCGGCACCATGCCGATCGTGCTGTCCGACCTGGCGGGCCGGGCCGCCGTGGTGGGCGCGGCGTACCTGGCCAGCGAACATGTCTTCAGCGCCGGTTGACCACAGGGGGCCGGCTGCGGGCCGGCCCCCGGCGACCGAAGGCGTTCAGTCCTTGCTGCTGAAGGCCGCGTCGAAGGCGGCCGACGGTGCGTCGAAGGCGAGCCGGCGGACGAACTGGAGCGCCTCGGGTGCGCCCACCAGCCGGTCCATCCCGGCGTCCTCCCACTCGATGGAGATCGGGCCGGAGTAACCGATGGCGTTCAGCGCCCGGAAGCAGTCCTCCCACGGCACGTCGCCGTGGCCGGTGGAGACGAAGTCCCAGCCACGGCGCAGGTCCGCCCAGGGCAGGTGCGAGGCCAACCGGCCGCGCCGGCCGTCACCGGTACGCACCTTGGCGTCCTTGCAGTCGACGTGGTAGATCCGGTCGGCGAAGTCGAAGATGAAGTTGACCGGGTCGAGTTCCTGCCAGACGAAGTGCGACGGGTCCCAGTTCAGCCCGAAGGCGGGCCGGTTGCCGATCGCCTCCAGGGTCCGCTTCGTCGTCCAGTAGTCGTACGCGATCTCACTGGGGTGCACCTCGTGGGCGAAACGCACCCCGACCTCGTCGAAGACGTCGAGGATCGGGTTCCACCGGTCGGCGAAGTCCTGGTAGCCGCGCTCGATCATGGCCGGCGGCACCGGCGGGAACATCGCCAGGGTGTGCCAGATCGACGAGCCGGTGAAGCCGACGACGGTGTCCACGCCGAGCTTCGCCGCCGCGCGGGCGGTGTCCTTGATCTCCTCGGCGGCCCGCTGGCGTACCCCTTCGGGCTCGCCGTCGCCCCAGATCCGGGCGGGCAGGATGCCCTGGTGCCGCTCGTCGATCGGGTGGTCGCAGACCGCTTGGCCGACCAGGTGGTTGGAGATGGTGAAGACCTGGAGGTTGTGCTTGGCGAGCGTCTCCCGCTTGCGTTCGACGTACGAGTCGTCGGCCATGGCCTTGTCGACCTCGAAGTGGTCGCCCCAGCAGGCAATCTCCAGGCCGTCGTAGCCCCACTCGGCGGCGAGCCGGCACACCTCGTCGAACGGAAGGTCGGCCCACTGGCCGGTGAACAGCGTGATCGGTCGCGCCATGTGTCCTTTTCCCCTGTCGTGTTGGGGATTCCGTTACCTGCGGGACCGGGGCGAGGGATGACCGGATGGGTGACGGCCTCGACGGTGCACCGGTGGACGCGTTCGCGTCTGGGGCCGACGGGTTGCGCCTCCCGTCGACTCACCGGCCACCTCGCGGTCGCCGTCTCCCACTCTAGGCGGGTCGCGGGCGGTTCGAAAGAGCCCCGGTGCGACGGGGTGACCGTCGCACCGGGGCGGCACAACCTGTTCGGTTACGGCAGGACCCAGCGCTGGTTGGCGCCGGTGTGGCAGGTCCACAGGTGCACGGCCTGCCCGTCGGCGGAGCTGTTGTTCGACACGTCCAGACACTTGCCCGAGTTCGGGTTACGCAACGTGCCGTTGGACTGGGCCGACCAGTTCTGGGCACCGCTGCCGTTGCACGTCCAGAGCTGGATCTTCGTACCGTCGGCCGAGCCGGCACCGTCGACGTCCAGGCACTTGCCCAACGCCCGGATCGTCGAGTTCGGCGTCACCGTCCACGTCTGCGCCGCCGAACCGTTGCAGGTGTAGATCTGGATCTGCGTACCGTCGGCCGTGCCCGCGTTACGCACGTCCAGACACTTGCCGGCCAACCCGGTGATCCGGCCGGTCCGGTCACCGCCCGGCGGCGGGTTCGAGCCGCCGAGTTCCTTGATCCGGATGTTGCGGAACGAGACGTCGTCGCCGGTGCCGTGGTTCTGGATGCCGATGTGCCCGGCGAGCGACCGGACCGGGTCGGTGTTGGTGAAGTCGTTGATCTTCGTGCCGTTCAGGAAGACCTGGAGACGCTCCCCCTCCACCAGCAGCTCGTAGGTGTTCCACTCCCCCGCCGGATTCAGCGCGGCGTCGCGGGCGGCGAGGTCGGCGGACTTGAAGCCGTAGACCGCGCCGGTGGTCCGGTCGGCGGCGTCGGTGGGGTCGATCTGCACCTCGTAGCCGTTGTTGATGGCGGAGTTCGGGTCGCTCGACGGTGGGAAGCCGATGAAGACCCCGGAGTTGTCGTCTCCGGCCACCCGCCAGTCCAGCTTCAGCGAGTAGTTGGTGAACTGCTTGGCGCTGTGCCAGAACAGCCCCATCCCGCCGACCGAGGTCAGGGTGGCGTCGGAGTTGCTGAAGCTGCCCGGCCCGGCCTGGGACCAGCCGCTGGTCGAGCCGTTGTAGAGGGTGGTGTAGCCGGTCTCCGGCCGGCAGTCGGCCTTGGTGCGGCCGGCCGCGTACCGGATGCCGCCGAGCAGGTGCGCCCGGAAGGCCGGTTCGGCGTACGACGCCTGGGTGTGGCCGCCGCCGGTGTAGAAGGACCGACCGCCGTTGTACGTCTTGCACCAGGCGATCGGGTGGTCGGCGCCCATCACCCCGCCCGAGTACGTCGACTCGTTGAGGTTCGCCAGCACCCGCGCCCCGGAGCGGGGGTTGCTCTGGAAGTCGTACCACTCGTCGGTACGGACCCAGTTCTGCGGCAGGTGGGCGGTGGCCGCGTGGGCGCGGTTCTCCACCCGGACGGTGGCCTGCTGGATGGCCGGGTGGGAGCGGAAGTACGCGCCGACCAGGTTGCCGTAGAAGGACCAGCCGTACTCGGTGTCGGCGGCGGAGTGCACGCCGACGTAGCCGCCACCGGAGCCGATGTACGACTCGAACGCGCTCTGCTGGCTGCCGTTGAGCACGTCGCCGGTGGTGTTGAGGAAGATGACCGCCTCGTACTGGGCGAGGTTGCCGGTGGTGAAGACGCCGGCGTCCTCGGTCGCGGTGACGGTGAAGCTGTTCGCCGCGCCCAGGTCGCGGATGGTCTGGGTGCCCACCGCGATGGAGTCGTGCCGGAAGCCGGCCGTCTTGGAGAAGACCAGCACGTCGTACGGGGCGTCGGCGGCGCTGGCCGGGGTGGCGGGGGTGGTGCAGGCGAGTACGGCGAGGGCTGCGGTGGCCAGGCCGACGGTGGTTCGGAGGAGTCTGCGCATGTCGCTCTCCCAACGGTGGTGGTGTCAGGAGGGGCCCTTCACAACACTAGGTGTTCACGAGGGGCCCCTCCTCGGAATCAGGGCAGGGTCCAGCGCTGGTTGGCGTTGGTGTGGCAGGTCCACAAATGCACGGCCTGCCCGTCGGCGGAACTGTTGTTCGACACGTCCAGACACTTGCCCGAGCTCGGGTTACGCAACGTGCCGTTGGACTGGGCCGACCAGTTCTGGGCACCGCTGCCGTTGCACGTCCAGAGCTGGATCTTCGTACCGTCGGCCGAGCCGGCACCGTCGACGTCCAGGCACTTACCGAACGCCCGGATCGTCGAGTTCGGCGTCACCGTCCACGTCTGCGCCGCCGTACCGTTGCAGGTGTAGATCTGGATCTGCGTACCGTCGGCCGTGGCCGCGTTGCGCACGTCCAGACACTTACCGCCCAGGCCGACGATCGGACCGGTTCCGCCCGTGCCACCGCTGCCGGTGGTGAAGGTGAACGAGTCCAGGTCGTAGAGCGAGCCGGTCCCGGTGCCGGCGAAGGTCAGGTAGAGCGTGGTGGTGCCGGACGGCGGGTTGCTGATGCTGCCGGTGACCGAGGTGAAGGTGTCCCAGGCGCCGGTGACCGGGACGGTGGCCGAGCCGAGCACGGTGCCGGTGGCCGAGCCGGCGCGCACCTGGAGGGTGCCGCCGGAGCCGGCCGAGGAGACCCGGGCGCTGAACGACGTCACGTTGTTGATCCGGTACGGCTCGAACGCGATCCAGTCGCCGTTGTTGATGTTGCCGACGGTCTTGCCGCCCTCGGCGGCCGCCTTGTCGAAGGTGGCGATGCCGGCGGAGGTCTTGTAGTGCTCGGCCTGCCGGCTGCGCGGCTGGAGGGTGTGCTGGGTGTGCGTGGTGAGCCCGCCGGCATCGGTGTACTCGGCGTCGAAGATGGCGAAGATGTTCGCCGCGTAGTCGTGCTCCCCGTCCACCGGGATCGTGATCGAACCTGAGCAGCCGTTGCGCGAGGTGATCTGGTGGCCGTGGCTGTCGTGGCCCAGCACGTAGGTCATCTTGACCTTGGTGCAGTCGATGGTGCCGTCCTCCGGGTCGGTCACCGTGATGCTGAACGGCACGGTGTCGCCGAAGGAGAACAGCGATCCGTTGACCGGGCCGTTGATGGTGACCGTCGGCGCGGTGTTACCGACCCGGATCTGCACGCTCGCGGTGCCGGTGGCGCCCTGCGGGTCGCGTACGGTGAGCGTGGCGGTGTAGCTGCCGTTGGTGGTGTAGGTCTTGCTCGGGTTGGCCGACGTCGAGGTGGTGCCGTCGCCGAACGCCCACGAGTAGGTCAACGCCCCACCCTCCGGGTCCGACGACCCGGCCGAGGAGAAGTTCACGGTCAACGGGGCGACCCCGGAGGTCCGGTTCGCCGAGGCGACCGCCGTGGGCGCCCGGTTGCCGCCGGCGACGTAGTCGTAACGGTAGAGCGCCGAGTTGGCGTCGCCGTTGAAGTAGCCGGTGCCGTAGTCGAGCACGTAGAGCGCGCCGTCCGGGCCGAAGGCCATGTCCATGACCTGCTTGCCGTTCCACGGGAACGAGGCGTCGATGGCGCCCACCGAGCCGTCGCTGTTGACGTGGATCGGCTTGATCCAGCCTCGGCCGAACTCACCGGCGAAGAAGAGCCCGTCGAAGCTTTGCGGCCACTTGGTGGTCGACGTCGACGCCGCGTTGTAGCGGTAGACCGGGCCACCGCTCGGCGACTCGGAGCCACCACCGAACTCCGGTGGGCTGCCGGCGTCACCGGCGTAGCGGATCCAGGACGGCTTGGCGGCCGGCAGGGTGGTCAGACCGGTGTTGCGGAACGAGTTGTTCGTCGCGCCGCCGGTGCAGTTGTACTTCGGACCGGCGGTGCCGTTGGCGAAGTTCCACTCGGCGTACGTCTCGTTCGTGGTGTTGGTGCCGGTGCAGTACGGCCAGCCGTAGAAGCCCGGGCCGGTGACCCGGTTGAACTCGACCTGCCCGCTGGGCCCGCGCGCGGAGGTGGAGCCCGAGTCCGGCCCGTAGTCGCCGACGTAGACGACGCCGGTGGCCTTGTCGACGCTCATCCGGAACGGATTGCGGAAGCCCATCGCGTAGATCTCGGGGCGGGTCCGGGCGGTGCCGGGAGCGAACATGTTGCCGGCCGGGATCGAGTACGACCCGTTGGCGTTGACCTTGATCCGCAGGATCTTGCCGCGCAGGTCGTTGGTGTTGGCGGCGCTGCGCTGCGCGTCGTACGCCGGGTTGCGGTTGGTGCGCTCGTCCAGCGGCGAGTAGCCGCCCGAGTCGAACGGGTTGGTGTCGTCGCCGGTGGACAGGTACAGGTTGCCCGCCGCGTCGAAGTCGATGTCGCCGCCGACGTGGCAGCAGATGCCCCGGTCGGCGGGCACGTCGAGGACGTCGACCTTGCTGGACTGGTTGAGCGTGAAGTCGGCGTTGAGGGTGAACCGGGACAGCCGGTTGACCCCCTGCCAGGCGGAGAAGTCGCTGGCGGTGGCCGGCGCGTCGCCGCTCGGGGTGGACAGCGGCGGGGCGTAGTAGAGGTAGATGCGCCGGTTGCTGGCGAAGTTCGGGTCGACGCCGACGCCCTGCAGGCCCTCCTCGTCATGGGTGTAGACCGGCACGGTGCCGATCACCGTCGTGGTGCCGGCCGCGTCGGTGCGACGCAGGGTGCCGTTGCGGGCGGTGTGCAGGACCGAGCGGTCCGGCAGTACCGCGAGGGTCATCGGTTCGCCGACCTCGGCCACTCCCTTGGCGAGGGTGACCTGTTGAAAATCGCTGGCGACGATGGGGTGGGCGCGGGCCGGGGTCGGGTCGGCGACGGCGATCGCGCCGGCGGTGACGACCAGGAGCAGCGCCGAGGCGCTGGTGGACCACCGTGCGGGGTGGTGGGTGGTGCGCATGGTGGACATCGCAGTGCTGTCCCTTCCTGACGAGTGCTTCTGCCAGGGCGGGGCGCGCGCCGTCGCGCCGGATGCCGTAGCGGGGGTGCCGAGGGGGGTCCCGCGCCGCCGGTTCACCTCGACGAAACATTTCGGTGCTGGCGAACACGCTAGGCGACATGACGCGCACATGTCTACAACTTTCGATGAAGTGCGACCGACTTTTGTTTGATCCACTCAAAGTACGACGGTTTTGCTGTCTACATGCGATGGTGTCGATCGATTGACACACTCCTCTACGTCGGTAGGATCTTCGGCAGTTGGGTACCACGTACACGACTACTACGGGGGTAGTGGCAGTGAGGCTGCACAACAGAGAAGACGTGCCAACGCGTGCTGGTGTCGATGCGCTGACGCCACCGTGACCCGCCCAGGCCGGCGGCCTGTCACCCACCGGCTCGTCGTGGCTGTGCCGCTGAGCGCAGTTCTCCTCATCACAAGTGGTTGCGTCGACTCTGCCCACGAGGACGCCCGGGGCAGCATCACGGCACACATCGAGCAGGTCGCGGCCGATGCCACCGAATGGGCCCGCCAGGACCAGACGTCGGGGAGTCCGTCGGGCACCCGGGAGATCCTGGACCGCATCGTCGCCACCGTGCACGCCAACGCCCGTGAGTTGAGTTCGGACGTGACTGAGCCGGACGTTGATGGCATCGGCTCGCTCGGCGAGGTGCGCCTGGTCCTGGAGGGCACCGGCTCGGGCTGGCTCTGGTCCCAGGTAGAGGCCCTTTACATCTTCTGCGCCCGATTCGAGGTGACCCGGTCGCCGGGTCAGCCGCGAATCGTCTCGGCGGAGCTCTTCGACTGCCCACCGGACGCCGTGCCGTCCGGCTGGCGACCCACCGCGCCGGCCGCCCCCTCAGCCACGTCGTCCTGACCTCCTACACCAGCTGCTCGTGCCTGTCGCACGAGCGGCCGTCCCACCCTGCCCGGATCAGGTCAGGTTCGCCCTGCCATCGACCCCCGCGCCGGTCCCGGCGCGGTCCACCCACAGCAGGAAGAGGAGCGAATGCGCACACGAAGGCCCCACCGGGCCGACCAGACCCTCGATGGAACTGCACGCCGAAGAGTCGCCGCGGTAATCGCCGCGCTGCTCACCACCACCACCTTCGGTGCGGTGGCCGGCCCTGCCCAGGCCGCACCGACACCGGCACCCGCACCGGTACCCGCACCGGAGGCGGTTGTCGACGCCGCGCCACAGCCCGCAGCCGAGATCGCCGAGGTGCCTGCGGGCGACCGCGACACGGTGCTGCCGAAGGGCTGGCGTTCCTCGGCCGATCTGGCGTGGACGACCTCCGGTGACAGCCGGGGCTTCCACCTGCTGGTGGCCGAGGAGCGGACCGGATACACCTGGCGGACCGTCGCGTCGCTGAGCGAGCCGACGATCAGCAGCGAACAGTGGATCGGGCGCGCCTGCCTGACCGCGTCCGGCCGCCGGGCGGTCGTGGTCTACCAACCCCGGCACTTCACCAACCGCAGCCACCTGTTCGACCGGGGTGCGTTCGCCGCGGTGGTGGAGATCGGCACCGGGAAGGTGACGAAGCTGGGCCTGAACGTCAGCATCGCGTACTACAACCCGGGCTGCGGAAATGGTGAGACCGCCGTGCTGACCCAGGGCGGCGCGAGCGACCTCGGCCGGACCCGCGTACACCTCGTCGACACCGTACGGGGCACGGTCGTCCGGCGGCAGCAGCTCAGTGGCCAGGTGACCTCGGCGGTCCCGTACGGTGCCAACCTGGCCGCGGCGGAGGGTGGCCGGATCTTCCGACTGGACCGGGACGGTTCCCGCCACACGCTCGCCACCACCCGGGGCGTCGCTGCCTACCTGCGTCCGGACTCCGCCGGAGGAATCACCTGGTTGGAGGCGGCAGACGACGAGACCACCCTGGCGCGCCGGGTGCAGGACGGCCAGGTGCGGGAGTTGGCGCGGGGGCCGTTGACCGGGATCGGCCTCGATCGCGGCACTGATGGCCAGGTCTTTCTGACCGGTGAGCCCACGTCGACCGGGTCGCTGCCCCCGGCGGTCCGCCGGGTGGCCGTGCCGACGTCGACCGAGCTGTCCACGCACGGCCACCTGGCGCTGCGCCGAGCCCCTGTCACCAACGGCACCGCCGCCGCGGTGCCGCCGACCGGCGAAGCGTCGGGTCTCCCGGTCGCACTGCGCGCAGAGGTGTTGGGCACCGGCAAGCAGGTTGACTTCCGGGTGGCCCTTGGTGCTCGGGCGAGCCGGAAGGCGGACGGTGGTCGACGTATCGACCCACAGGTGGCTCGGGCCCACCGGGCCGATGGGGGGCTCCGAGCGCAGGCCAACGGTTCGCCGACCGATCCCGTCGAGCCCGACCGCTACTGCTCCGTGCCGCGCAACGACGTGCGGACGCAGGTCGAACAGCCGCACTGGCGGCAGGTGGAGTGGGCGGCGAACCTGGCGGTACAGGGTGCGCTCACCGTCCAACGTCCGGCGAACTGGCGGCAGTCGGGCCTGCCGGCCTGGTCACCGCAGGGAATGCTGCCGCCGATTCCGCTCGCGGGAGGCGGCCGGGTACCCGCCCAGGTGATGCTCGGCATCCTGGCGCAGGAGTCGAACCTGTGGCAGGCGAGTTGGCACGCCCTCGAAGGGGTGCCCGGCAACCCGTTGGTCGGCAACTACTACGGCATCGCCGACGAGCAGGGCTGGGACATCGACTGGACCGACGCGGACTGCGGCTACGGTGTCGGCCAGGTCACCGACGGAATGCGCATGGCCGGCCGGGGCAAGCCGGGTGAGGTGATCCGCCCGGCGAACGAGCAGCGGGCCATCGCCGTCGACTACGCCACCAACATCGCCGCCAGCCTGCGCATCCTCCAGGACAAGTGGAACCAGACCTACAACCTCGGCATCCGCATGAACGATGCCGATCCGGCCAACCCGGAGAACTGGTGGGCGGCGATCTGGGCCTACAACACCGGGCTGAACCCGCAGGCCATCACCGGGGGAACGGGCTGCTCGCCGGGCCCCAACTGCACCGACGACCGGGGCAACTGGGGCCTCGGCTGGTCGCAGAACATCGCCAATCCGGAGTATCCGTACACCCGGACGCCGTTCCTCGACGGGGACAACGGCAACGGTTCTCCGGGTGACGCAGCCCACCCCGGCGACTGGTCATACCCGGAGAAGGTGATGGGCTGGGCCGCGTACCCGATCGTCAAGTACGACTTCCGGACGCCGAACGAGTACCACGCCGGCTACCTCCAGGCGTGGTGGGTCGACCCGCTGCACCGCACGCAGTCGATCAAACCGCCGCTGGGCACCTTCTGCACCAGCGCCAACAACTGTTCGGTGACCTCGACGTCGACCTCGTGCGGCTACAGCGACTACCACTGCTGGTGGCACTGGCCGGTCGACTGGAAGTCCGGCTGCCAGGTCGCGTGCGGCTACGAGAACATCCGGTTCAGCCCCGGCTCGGCCGAGCCGGCCCGAGGGACACACTATCCACCGAGGTGCGCGGTCAGCGGCCTGCCCGCCGGGGCGTTGATCGTCGACGACCAGCCCAGCTCCGTCGGGATCGTCCGGTCCGACGCATGCCCCACGCCGGTGACGAACAACGGCACCTTCAGCCTCCAGTTCAGCGGCAACGCCTCCGGCCTGTACCCGTCCAAGGCCGACTTCCACCAGATCGGCAGCGGCCTCAACGGGCACTTCTGGTTCGCCCACGAACAGAACGCCGCGTCCGAGCAGACCGACCGCCTCAAGGTCACCGGGACGTGGCGTCTCGGCCGCAGCCTCAACCAGTGGGCGCGGGTGTACGTGCACATGCCGAGTCACGGCGCGCACAGTCAACAGGCGCACTACACGGTCGATCGCGGCGCGAACATCACCAGCAAGCGCCACAAGACCCGCGTGGTGGGCCAGCGTCAGGGCACCAACCGGTGGGTGCCGCTGGGCACCTTCCAGTTCAACGGAGTCCCGCAGGTGTCACTGAGCAACATCACCCGGGGCGTCGATGTCGGTGTCGAGAACGTGGCGTGGGACGCCGTCGCGATCGTGCCGCTGAGCCAGAAGCCGCGCAACTTCGTGGTCGCGCTCGGGGAGTCGTACTCCTCCGGCGAGGGAGCAGCCACCGACGCGTCGACCGACTACTACCACGACTCCAACCACAACGGGGGCGGTGTCCTGGAGCACCGCAACGGCTGTCATCGCTCACAGCATGCCTGGTCGCGTCAGGCGTGGTTGCGGGACGACCCGCAACAACGCTCGATCGGGGCCAGATCGGACGCCTTCGACCCCACGATGGATTATCACCTCATCGCGTGCTCGGGTGCCCGGACGCACAACCTGCTGCCCAGCGGGTCGAATCCGATCAGCGGCGTACAGGTCTCCGACCCCCTGACCGGCGCGCCCTTCCAGACCGCCTGGGGCACCACGGCCCGCCAGCAGGCCCGCGAAGTCTCCCAACTGGACAAGGGGTTCGTGGACGAGAACACCACGCTGGTCACCCTCTCGGTCGGTGGCAACGACGTGGAGTGGTCGGCGGCGATAGAGAACTGCATTCTGCTACCCATCCCGTGCCAGGAGTCGGACATCGACGGTCACCGGGCCGCCGACTACCTGCCCCGGCTCATGGACCGGGAGGGCCGCCAGTCAATCGCCACGGTGCTCCGCGCGATCCGCGTGATGGCCCCGAACGCCCAGATCATGCTCATGGGTTACCCACAACTGTTCTCCAACGATGCGAACTGCGTCGAGTGGCTCGGTTACGGGATCAGCGACTCGGAGGCCGCCTGGACCAACCAGTTGGCTGTCGAGTTGCGCGACGTCCTCAGCGAAGTGGCGATCGCGGCGAACAGCAGCCTCGGCCGGGTTCGCTTCGTCGATCCGATCATCAATGGCGACTTCGCCGGACAGGGGGTCTGCGGCGAACCCGAAACCATTCACGGAATCGTTGCCGCGAAAACGGCGGGTGAGGACCATTCGAAGGTCCAGAACCCGTCTCAACAATCGTTCCACCCGAAGATCAGCGGGGCGGCGAACTACGCGCGATCGTTGAATCGCGAGTTCCGCAACATCGGCCTGTAATGGGATTGGGTGGGTCCGCTTTGGCGGACCCACCCAATCGCGCTACCCAACCGCTGGTCGATGCCCTAGTTCACGAAGGGGCCACAGTTCCAGGTGGACGGCTCGCTGGTGCCAACGCCCCAACAGGCCCGGAAACGCTGGTTGCTGTACTGCACCCAGGGCACGGTCGCCGTGTTGTGGTTGCCGAAATCACCGAACAGCACCTTCTTGGTCTTCGTGTGCGTCGGTAGCCAGCCGTAGCTGCCGTTCACCTGCCGCTCGACCTTCACCCAGACCGGAACGCAGCAGTTGTTGTTGTCGTCCCACACCAGCCGACCCCACCGGGTCGTGCACGCCGAGCCGTACACGTGGACACTGATGTTGCCGTCGTACCGGCTGCTGTTCGGGATCCGTCCCTCGTAGCAGGCGGCCACGGCGGAGTCGCCGGCAGCACCGTCGGAAACACCCGGCGGAGGTGCGGCGTGCACCGCCTGCGGCGCGATTGCAGCCCCGACACCGAGCGCCAGCACCGCCGCGGTCAGCAACCTGACCACCACTGACTTTCGTTTTACCACGAACACCATCTCCCCGCTTCGATTACCGGTTCCGGCGAACCGGACTTGATTTGATCCTAACGATTCATATCGTTGCCATCAATGCCTCGGCCACAATTCTGCGGACGAAATAAAAGTGCAGCATCGGCGTACATTATTGTAAAATGCCGCGCCGCCCGGCCGAACCAGACAAACGTCCGACGCGCGAACTCAGCGCTGACGGTCGATGGCCTGGGCGGCCAACTCCATCAGGGAGGTCCGGCTCTCCGCGGTCACCTCGGTGTGCTCCAACGCCGCCAGCCCGGCCTCGGCACGGACCTGGATCATCTGCTCGATCTTCCGGCGGGCTCCGGTGCGCTCAATGATCTCGCGCAGCTCGGCGGCGCCGTCGGCGTCCAGGTCGGGATTGCCGAACAGCTCGCGCAGCCGGGCGCCCTGCGCCCGGTCGGCGGCGTCGCGGGCCAGCGCCATCATCACCGTCGGCTTGCCCTCGCGCAGGTCGTCCAGTACGGACTTGCCGGTCACCGCCGGGTCACCGAAGACCCCCAGCACGTCGTCGCGGAGCTGGAAGGCGTCCCCGAGCGGGTCACCGAACTCGGCCAGCGCGTCCAGCAGCTCGACGGGTGCACCCGCCAGCGCGGCGCCGATCTGCAACGGCCGGGTGACCGTGTAGCGGGCCGCCTTCATCCGGATCACCGTGAGCGCGCTGGCCACCGAGCCGTCGCCCACCCCGGACACCAGATCGAGATACTCCCCCGCGATCACCTCGGTACGCATCAGCGCGAACACGGCGTACCCCTGGTGCACCTGGTCGGGGCTGAGCCCGCACTCGTGGAACATCTGGTCCGACCAGGCGGCGCAGAGGTCCCCACAGAGCAGGGCGGTGTTGCGCCCGTACGCCTCGGGGTCGCCCCGCCACGACGACCGGGCGTGCAGGTCGGCGAAGATTCGGTGCACCGAGGGCTCGCCCCGGCGACGGTCGCTGCCGTCCAGGATGTCGTCGTGGATGAGCGCGAAGGCGTGGAACAGCTCCAGCGCGGCGGCGGCGGCCACGATCGGCGTGCCGTCCGGGCCACCCGCGCCGCGCCAGCCCCAGTAGCAGAACAGTGGTCGCAGGCGCTTGCCGCCGGCCAGCACGAACCGGTGCAGCGTGGTGAAGACCCCCCGTGGTGCGCCGTCCGGCCAGTCCGGATCCTGCCGGTCGAGGAAGGCCGTCAGCTCGGCGTCGAAGCGGGCCCGCAACCCGGCGGAGTCGACAGGTGCCTCGGCGACCGTCACCGTCCCTCCAATCGGGCCAGCTCCAACAGCAGCCCCTTCACCTCCGTGGCGGCTATCCGGTCCCGGGCCACCGACGCGTCGGAGCAGAGCAGCACCGGCCCGTCGGCCGGATCGGCGGGCAGCCGGCCGTGTGAGCCCCGGACCGCCCGCGCGCCGGCGTCCAACCCGACCACGTTCATCAGGTACCGCAGCCCGAGCTTCTTGCGGGCCAGCGCGGTAGCGGCCCGGCGCTTCGCCGCGCCGGGTCCGGCGGGGTCGAAGAACAGCTCCGCCGGGTCGTACCCCGGCTTGCGGTGGATCTCCACCAGCCGGGCGAAGTCTGGCGCACGCGCGTCGTCGAGCCAGTAGTAGTACGTGAACCAGGCGTCCGGCTCGGCCACCAGCACCAGCTCACCGGCGCGCGGATGGTCCAACCCGTGCGCCACCTTGCCGTCGGCGTCGAGCACCTCGGCCACCCCGGGCAGCCCGGCGCAGAGCTTCGCCACCGCCGGCACGTCGGCCGGGTCACGCACGTACACGTGGGCGACCTGGTGGTCGGCGACCGCGAACGCCCGGGAGGTCCACGGGTCGAGGTACTCCATGCCCACCTGGGTGTGCACCCGCAGCAGCCCCTCGGCGCGCAGCAGCCGGTTGACGTCCACCGGCCGGGACACCTCGGTGATGCCGTACTCCGACAGCACCACCACCGTCGCGTCGCGGGCCTGCGCGGCGTCCAGCAGCGGCGCAAGCACGCCGTCCAACTCGGCCGCCGCGGCGGCGGACCGGGGCGACGACGGGCCGAAGCGTTGCAGGTCGTAGTCCAGGTGCGGCACGTACACCAGGGTCAGGTCGGGCGAGTACCCAGTGAGGATCTGCTCGGCCGCCCGGCAGATCCAACGCGACGACGGCAGGCCCGCGCCCGGTCCCCAGTAGGTGAACAGTGGGAAGGTGCCGAGCCGCTCGGTGAGCGCGTCGTGCAGCTGCGGCGGATCGGTGTAGCAGTCCGGCTCCTTGCGACCGTCGGCGTGGTAGACCGGTCGCGGGGTGACCGTCCAGTCCACGTCCGCGCCCATCGCGTACCACCAGCAGACGTTCGCCACCGTGTAGCCGGGCCGGGCGCGGCGCGCGGCCTGCCACAGCTTCTCCCCGCCGACCAGCGCGTTGTGCTGCCGCCAGAGCAGCACCTCGCCGAGGTCCCGGAAGTACCAGCCGTTGCCGACGATGCCGTGTTCGGCGGGCAGGGCACCGGTGAGGAAGGTCGACTGCACCGAGCAGGTGACCGCCGGCAGCACGGTGCCCAACTCGGCGCGGAACCCGGTGTCGGCGACCGCGCGCAGCCGGGGCATGTGTGCCAGCAGCCGGGGCGTCAGCCCCACCACGTCGAGCACCACCAGCTGCCGACTCATGCTCTGATCCCCTCTGTTCGCGACTGCGGGGCTCGCAACACCGGCTCACTCCTCGCGCTCACCGCGACACCCCCTCTGTTCGCGACTGCGGGGCCAGTCCGAGGGCGACCAACTCGTCCCGGGTGAAGGCCAGTTCGGCGGCGATCCCGGCGGCCAGTTCCGCGTCGGTGCGCGGCCGACGCGCGGCCGGCAGCACCCCCCAGGTGTACGTCTCGACGTCCAGGTGGTCGCACCCCGCGTCGGTGCCGGCGAAGAGCGCGGCCAGCGCGGCGCGCAGCACCGGCAGGGTCGAACCCAGCGGTGGTTCCGGTGGCGCGTGCAGCGGCACGTGGTAGTGCACCCGCCACGGTCCGGGCAGCGCGGCGTCCAGGGCGGCGTCCAGATCGTCGGCCGCCCAGCTCGGATCCGCCGGATCGGCGAGCCCAGGTCCGGCGGTGGGTGCGGCACCGTTGCCGGCGGTCGGTGCGGCACCGTTCGCCGCCGTCGATGCGCTGCCGGTCGCGGCGCAGCCGGCGGTGCGGGTCTGGTGCAGGAAACGCGGCTCGACCCAGCGGCGCAGGGCGGCGGCGTCACCGGCCGGGTCGGTCGCCTCCAACGCGGCGGACACCTGCACCTTCACCACCGGCAGGCCGGCACCGGCCAGCCGCTCCAGGGCGGCGACCGGCTCCTCCCAGGCACAGGCGAGGTGGGCCAGGTCCAGGCAGATCCCGAGACGGTCGGTGTCCACCCCGGACAGCGCGGCGACGGCCTGCGGGGTGCTCTCCACCACGCAACCGGGCTCCGGCTCGAAGCCGACCCGCACCGGCCGACCGGTGTCCCGCTCGACGGCGGCGAGTCCGGCGGCGAGCCGGTCGAGCCGGTGCCGGGCGGCGTCCGCGCGAGCCTGGTCCCACGGCGTACGCCAGGCCAGCGGGAGGGTGGAGACCGAGCCGCGGGCGGCGTCGTCGGGCAGCAGGTCGGCAAGCACCCGGGCCAGGTCGAGGGTGTATCCGAGCCGGTCGTCCGTGGTCCAGTCCGGGCGGTACACCGCCCCCTTGACCACCGGCGCCTGGAAGGCCGCGTACGGGAAACCGTTGAGGGTGACCACCTCCAGCCCGCGTACGGTCAACTCGGTGCGCAACCGGCGACGGGCGGCCGGATCGGCGGCCAGTTCGGCGGCCACCGGGGCGGCCAGCCACAGGCCCAGGCCGAGCGGATCGGCGCCGAGCGTCTCGCGGACCGGCACCGCGTAGCGGTCCAGTTGGGCGACGATGCCGGCGAGGTCCTCGGCGGGGTGCACGTTCGTGCAGTACCCGAGGTGGACGGTCCCCCCACCGGGATGCCGCAGCCGCATCAGCTGCCGCCGCGCAGGATCGAGTTGCCGGCGAAGGTCGGCTCGGCGAGGTCGTCGTCGGTCAGGTCGAGCCGTCCGGACTGCCCGTAGAACTCGACCGGGTTGCGCCACAGCACCCGGTCGACGTCGTCGTCGGTGAAACCGGCACCGAGCATCGCCTCGCCGGTGGCCCGGGTGAGCAGCGGGTCGGAGCGCCCCCAGTCCGCGGCCGAGTTGACCAGCACCCGCTCGGTCCCGTACGCCTTGAGCAGCTCGACCATGCGCGGCGGCGACATCTTGGTGTCCGGGTAGATGGAGAAGCCCAGCCAGCAGCCGGTGTCCCGGACCAGTTTCACGGTCGTCTCGTTGAGGTGGTCGAGCACCACCCGCTGCGGCGCGATGCCGGACTCGGCGACCACGGCCAGGCTGCGCTCGACACCCCGGGCCTTGTCCCGGTGCGGGGTGTGCACCATCGCCGGCAGGTCGTGCGCCACGGCCAGGGCGAGCTGCGCGGCGAAGGCGTCGTCCTCCTCGGGCGTCATCGAGTCGTAGCCGATCTCGCCGACCGCCACCACGCCGTCCTTCTCCAGGTAGCGGGGCAGCTCGTCGAGCACCGGCCGGCAGCGCGGGTCGTTGGCCTCCTTCGGGTTCAACGCGATCGTGGCGTGATGGCGGATCCCGAACTGCCCGGCCCGGAACGGCTCCCACCCGACCAAGGAGTCGAAGTAGTCGGTGAACGAGCCGACGTTCGTGCGCGGCTGGCCCAGCCAGAACGCCGGTTCCACCACTGCCCGGACGCCGGCGGCGGCCATCCGCTCGTAGTCGTCGGTGGTGCGCGACGTCATGTGGATGTGCGGGTCGAAGATCCGCATCACACCTCCCTGGGCTGGGGCTGGCTGGCGGCGGTGAGCCGGTCCAGCAGTTCGGTGGCGTCGGCGGGCATGCTCCGGCCGGCGGCCCGGCGTTCGGCGGCCAGCGCGGCGAGCATCTCCGCCAGTTCCCCGTCCGCGCGCGAGTCGAGGTCGGCCACCGCCGCCAGCGGCACACCGGTGAAGACGCACTTGAGCACCGCCTGCCGCCAGGCCGGCGGGTCGAGGTGGCGGGCGTACGGGCCGAGGGCCGCGGCGACCAGCCGGGTGTCGTTGGTGCGGATCGCGTCGTGCAGCAGCGGCGTGCCGGCCGCGCCGATCGGCAGCATCGGCAACGCCTTGAGCACGGCCCGTTTCTCGGCGGCGTCCCCGGTGCGGTAGAGCGCCCCGGCCTGCTCGGCATGGTCGGTGCGGAGGCTGGCCAGCAGCAGGGCCCGGGCCGCCTCGTCGGCGGTCCAACCGGGCAGGTCGGGCAGGTCGTGTCGGCCGCAGCGCCGGCCGGCCGCCGGGAAGAACCGCGCGATGGCGGTGGGCTCGGCCGCGACACGGTCCAGGGCGGTGGCCAACCAGTCCGGATCGGGTACGCCCCGCAGGGCCGCCCGAAGCTCGTCCACTGTCATCGCGTCTCCTCCCTCGTCCGCCGCCGTCGACGGCCGTGGCGGTACCACCGCGTGCGTCCTTTGCTCTGCTTCACGCCACGCGTCGGTCGTCGTCCGGACAGCGGACGCCTGGTGGTGCGCCGGTTGAAGCAGAGCAAAGGGCGTGCGGCGAGGCGGCGGCGCGCAGGAATTCCAGCGAGTGGGCCGCGACGGTGGGTGCGGCGTGCGAGTGTCGGGGCAGTTCGACCGCCACCAGGCCCCGGTAGCCGATCTCCCGCAGCGCGGCCAGCACCGGCGGGAAGTCGATCTCACCCACGCCGAACTCCAGATGTTCGTGCACCCCGCGCCGCATGTCGTCGATCTGCACGTTGACCAGGTGTGCGGCGACGTCACGGACACAGTCCGCTACCGGCCGTGGCTCCAGACACCGGCAGTGTCCGATGTCGAGGGTGATGCCGAGGCGGGCCGGCGAGCCGAGCACCGCGTGCAGGCGGCGCCAGTCGGCGATGTCCTCGACCAGCATGCCCGGTTCCGGTTCGAACCCCAGCGTCACCCCGACGGCCTCGGCCGCCTCGACGACGGCCGCGCAGCCGGCGACCAGGCGGTCCCAGGCCACCGCCGGAGTGACCGTGTCCGGCCGGACTCCGGCCCAGAACGAGACCGCCTCGGCGCCGAGATCCGCGCCGATCGCCACCGCCCGACGCAGGAACTCGATCCGCAGCGTGGGGTCGTCGTGCAGCAGCGTCGGGGCGTGCTTGTGCCAGGGGTCCAGCAGGAACCGCGCGCCGGTCTCGATCACCAGTCCGAGGCCGAGGTCGGCCAGCCGGCGAGCGACGGCGTCGACGCGCCCCGCGAGTCCGGGCGCGAACGGGTCGAGGTGGTCGTGGTCCAGAGTGAGCGCGACACCGGAGTAGCCGAGGTCGGCGATGACCGCGAGCGCGTCGTCGAGGCGGTGGTTGGCGAAGCCGTTGGTCCCGTACCCGAATCGCAGTCCCTCGGGGGCGGTGGCGGCGGCCGTCATGTCGGTGAGACCTTCCGGGCCAGCCGCCGGCCCAGCGGCGCGGCCGCCGCCACCGCCAGTCCGAGCAGTCCGGACCCGGCGCGGGCGGTCAGCGCCCCCGCAACGCGGGCAGGCCGGTGATGCCGGCGCCGACCGCCGAGCGAACCCGCGCGGCGGTCGGCTCGGCCGCCACCCGCGCCTGCGCGGTGCCGTAGCGGGCGGTGTACCAGGCGGCGAGGACGGCGGGCAGCGCCACCGCCACGGTGCCGAGGGCACGCCGACCGTTCCCGACGTCGCCGGTTCGCTCACCGTCGGTGCGGACGACAGGGGCGCGCCGGCCGGACTCCGCCGGGCCACCGGTGCGGAAGACGTTCGCGGTGAGCCGGCGGCCGGGCGGGAGCGCGGCGCTCGCGGCGACCAGTGCGGTGCCGGCGAGGGTACGCAGCGGCAGGGCCCGGTCGGTGCCGCTGACCTCCCGGCGGGACAGCGCGGTGACGGTCCAGGTGTGCGCGGCGACGGTGACCGCCGCCGGCAACGCCCGCGCCGTCCGGCCCCCGGCGGCACCCAGCAGCACGTCCAGTCCCCGGCAGGTCGCCATCATGGCGGGGCCGGCGGCGGTGTTCTTGGCCGCCAGGTCGTACCCCACACGGCGGCCGCCAGCGGCAACGCGACGGCGGTGGCCCGCCGGCCGCCGGCTGCGGCGGCGAGCCCGACGCCGGCCACGGTGAGACCGGTGGCCAGGCCGACCGCGAGGCCGGGGCTGACCCGGCCGCTCGGTATCGGCCGCTCGGGGCGTTCGACGGCGTCCAGCTCGCGGTCGGCCCAGTCGTTGGCGGCCATGCCGGCCCAGTACAGCAGCACCGACGCGGCGGCGAGGGCGGGGGTACGCGGACCGAGGGCGCCGGCCGCGGCGGCACCGGCGACCACGTCCCCGGGTACGGAGAGCGCGGCCGGGGCGCGGACCAGCTCGGCCAGGTCAGCCACGCGCGGCATCGGTGTCTCCGGCGTCCAGGCTGCCCGCGAACGCGCACAGCCGGTTCCACTGGTCGGCCAGCGAGTGGGTCGCGGTGCCGAGCGGGTCCTTGAAGAAGAAGGCCAGGTCGTCAAGCGGCCCGGTGCGGCCGGCGGCGTGCGCGGCGGCGGTGAGCCGGGCCAGGTCGAGCACGAGTGGGGCGGCCAGCGCCGAGTCGCAGCCGTGCCAGGTGAACTCCAGCCGCATCCCGGTGCCGAGGAAGCCGGCGAAGGTGACCAGATCCCAGGCGGTCTTGAAGTCACCGAGTTCCTCGACGTAGCCGATCCGGGTGTCGCCCTGCGGCAGGTAGCCGAGCGTCTCGCCGAGCACCCGTTGCTTGCTGCGCACCTTGGCGGCGTTGGCGTCGGGGTGGGCCAGGGTGGCGCCGTCGCCGCCGCCGAGCAGGTTGAGCCCGGACCAGGACCGGACGGCGAGGTGGCGCATCGCGAACATCGGGGCGAGCACCGACTTGAGCAGCGTCTCCCCGGTCTTGCCGTCGTGGCCGGCGTGCGGCACGCCGTGGCGGTCGGCCAGCGCGGTGAGCGCCGGCAGCCGCAGACCGGTCGACGGGGTGAAGTCGACGTACGGGCAATCCGCCGTGACGGCCGCGTACGCGTACAGCGAGCTGGGTGGCAGCACCTCGTCGGGCCCGGCGAGGGCGACGCGCAGCGCGTCCGGATCGGCGTGGCCGGGATGTGCCGGGGGGGTCGGTTCGGTGGCGGCGACGTTCACCATCACCACCCGGGCCAGCTCGTGTCGCTGGCGGAACGTGGTGAGGTCGCGGACGATCGCGGCGGCCCGGTCGGCCTGGGTTCCGCCGGTGGGCGCGGGGCGTAGTTCCCGTTCCACGGCGGCCAGTTCCTCGGGCAGCGCGGCCACCAGGCGGGCCGGCAGCACACCGGCGTCGGCGAGCGCCTCGGCGCGCTTGGCGATCGGCGTGGCGACCACGTCGTGGCCGCCGAAGACCAGGTCGGCGAAGCCCGGTAAGGCGGGGGTGTTGACCCCGGGCAGTTCGGTGACGCAGCCGGTCGGCCCGGTCAGCCCGGCACGCAGCGCGAGCGCTCCGACGATGCTGGTGGTCGCGACCGAGCCACGTGCCCCCACCAGCCAGACACCTGTACGCATAGCGCTCCTTCCGGTGCCCAGGAAACCGACATGCATCGATTGAACCTTGATATCAGGAAAAAGCTGAAAAAGATACGGGTTGTGCCGATGCGCCCCGTCCGCCGCCCGCTCCGGTGCGACTCGCCGGCCGGCGTCGAGGTCGGCGGCGACGACGCCGGGCCGGCGTACCGGATGGGTCGGACGGACGGGGCTGGCAGGCAGGGACAGTCGGCGTCTCGCCCCTGCCTCCCCCGCATCCGGCCCGGTCGGGACGACGATGTCCCGATCGGACGACTCGTCGGACGCGGTCCGCCTGGCGGCGGGAGTCTCCAGGTGGACGTTCGGTGAACCGGTCGATGGGCGGCGGCCCTCCGGTGCTGCCGGGGAATCCCGGTCCGGCCGCACCGGAGGAACCGCATTGCTCGTGCCGCCGGTCGCCCGGGGCACGACCTCCGGACCCGACCCGTACCGGCCACGGGGCGCAACCGTGGCCGACCCTCGCCGGTCGGCTCCGGAGGTGGTTCAGGCGGCGACCGGTGCCAGTGACGGCTCCACCTCGGCCCACGAGGAGCCCAGTTCTGCCGAACGGGTCACCGCGTCCAGCACCAGTTGCACCTGCAACGCCTCGTCGAACGAGGGCGACGGGTCGACCCCGGTCGCCACCGCCTCGATGAAGTCGCGCATCTGGTGGGTGAAGGAGTGCTCGTACCCGATGATGTGTCCCGGCGGCCACCAGGCCGACAGGTACGGGTGCTCGGCCTCGGTCACCAGGATCCGGTTGAAACCCTGCTCGGCGGCGGGCCGGGTGGCGTCGAGGAACTCCAGTTCGTTGAGGCGTTCCAGGTCGAAGGCGACACTGCCCAGTGACCCGTTGATCTCCACGCGGAGGGCGTTCTTGCGTCCGGTGGCGAACCGGGTCGCCTCGTACGTGGCGAGCGCCCCGCCGTCCAGCCGGGCCACGAAGATCGCCGCGTCGTCGACGGTGACCGGACCGGTGGCGGCACCGGCCCCGTCGGCCTGCGCCGCCAACCCGCTCGACTCGGCCGGCAACGGCCGCTCCTTGACGAAGGTCTCGGTCACCGCGCTGACCCCGCTGATCAGCTGTCCGGTGACGTACTGGGTCAGGTCGATGATGTGCGCGCCGATGTCACCGAGCGCACCGGAGCCCGACACCTCCTTACGGAGCCGCCAGACCAGGGGGAACTGCGGGTCCACGATCCAGTCCTGCAGGTAGGTAGCCCGGACGTGCCGGATCTCGCCCAACCGCCCGTCGGCGACGAGCTGGCGCATCAGCGCCACCGCGGGCACCCGTCGGTAGTTGAAGCCGCACATCGACCGCGCTCCGCCGGCCCGGGCGGTGGCCGCCGCGGCGGCCATCTCCCGCGCCTCGGCGACCGTGTTGGCCAGTGGCTTCTCGCACAGCACGTGCTTGCCCGCGGCGAGCGCGGCCAGCGCGATCTCGGCGTGGCTGTCACCCGGTGTGCAGATGTCGACCACGTCGATGTCCGGGCGGTTCACCAACTCCCGCCAGTCCGTGGTGTGCTCCTGCCAGCCGAGCCGGTCGGCGGCCTCGGCCACCTTCGCGGAGTCCCGGCCGCAGATGAGCGCCATCCGGGCCCGCGCAGGCAGGTCGTACACCCGGTTCACGGTCCGCCACGCCTGGGAGTGCGCGGCGCCCATGAAGGCGTAGCCGACCATGCCGACCCGCAGTTCGTTCTCTTTCGTGGACAAGGTGGGTCTCCCCCCGTTGTGTCAGAACCCGAGCTTGAGGTAGTCGCTCGCGTTCTCCTTGGTGATCGTTTCGGAGGCGAGGACAATCTCCTTGGGAACCTGGAGTTCCACCAGGTCGGACATGCCCCGGCCCTGGCCGATGAGACGGGCCAGCGAGATGGCCGAGGACGCCATCGACGGGCTGTAGGTCACGGTGGCCTTGAGCACCGTGTTGTCGGCCAGGATGTCCTCCATCGCCTTCTTCGAGCCGGCGCCGCCGACCATGAAGAACTCGTTGCGGCTGGCCTGGCTGATCGCGGCCAGCACGCCGATGCCCTGGTCGTCGTCGTGGTTCCAGATGGCGTCGATCTTCGGCTCGGCCTGCAACAGCTGGCTCGCCTCCTGCTGACCGGAGTCAGCGGTGAACCGCGCCGCCCGGCGGTTCTTCACCTTCAGGCCGTGCTGGGCCAGGGTGTCGTTGAAGCCCTGCGTCCGCTCCTGGGTCAGCTCCAACTCGTCCATCCCGGCGATCTCGGCGATCACCGGGTTGCTCACGCCCTTGGCCTTGAGCTGCTCGGCGATGAAGGTGGCCGCCGAGACGCCCATGCCGTAGTTGTCGCCCTTGATCTGGAGCCGGTACGCCTTGGCGTCCGGGAAGGCCCGGTCCAGGTTGACCACCGGGATGCCGGCCGCCATCGCCTCCAGCCCGAACGAGTTCAGCTCCTTGCCGTCGTGCGGCAGCAGCACGATCACGTCGGGCGTCTGCGAGATCAGGGTGGCCAGTGCGGCCCGCTGGGCCGCCGCGTCCGCGCCGGCTTCGACGATCTTGAACTCCACGTCGGAGTACGCGGCGGCCTGCGCCTTGGCGTTGTTGGTGATCGCGGCGATCCAGCCGTGGTCGGCGGCCGGCGCGGAGAAGCCGATGGTCACCTGCTTGCCGGGCTCGGCGTTGGCGTTGCCGTCGGCCGCCTTGGTCTGCGCCTCGGTCGGTGCCTGCTCGTTGCTGGTGCAACCGGCGAGCAGTACGCCGGCGCCGACGGCCGCGCCCCCGAAGAGCAGCCGGCGCCGCGACATGTCGCGACTGTGCTGGGTCATGACGACCTCCTGGTTATCAAGTGGTGGGGATTTTGGGTGTACGGAGCCCGGCCACCGTCGGTTGCTCGGTGACCCGGATGCAGCGATGGTCAGCTCGTGGTGAGCCGGTTGCGACGGAAGAACTGGGACAGGGTGCCGAACTGGACCTGCTGGATCAGGACGGCGGCGACGATGATGCCGCCCTTGACCATGTTCTGCGCCTCGGTGGAGAGACCGTTGATGGCGAAGAGGTTGGTGATGGTGGCAAAGATGATCACACCGAGCAGGGAGCCGATGATGGTGCCCCGCCCGCCGCTGAGCAGCGTGCCCCCGATGATCACGGCGGCGATCGCGTCCAGCTCGTAGAGGTTCGCCATCGCCGCCTGGGCCGAGGTGGCTTGCGCGGTGAGCATGATGGCGGCGATGCCGCAGCACAGGCCGGACAGCGCGTACAGCAGCAGGGTGTGCAGCCGCACGTTGATGCCGGCCAGTCGGGCGGCCTCCGGGTTGCCGCCGACGGCGACCGTGCGCCGCCCGAAGGTGGTGCGGTTCAGCAGCACCCAGCCTGCGGCCACCACGGCGGCCAGGATGTAGACCAGCAGCGGAATGCCGAGCAGATCGGTGCTGGCGATGCCGTTGATGGTGCTGTTCTGCGAGATCTGGGTCTGCTTCTGCGAGATCTCGGCGGCCAACCCGCGCGCGGCGACCAGCATGGCCAGCGTCGCGATGAACGGCACCAGCCGCCCGTACGCGATGAGCGTCCCGTTGACCAGGCCGACCGCCACCCCGACGATGATCGCGGTGAAGATCATCCCGCCGGCGCCGAAGCTCTGGGTCGCCACCGTGGTGCACCAGACCCCGGCCAGCGCCACGATCGCGCCGACCGAGAGGTCGATGCCACCCCCGATGATCACGAAGGTCATCCCGACGGTGACCACGCCGACCACCGAGGCGAGCTTCAGGATGCTGAGCATGTTCGCCCAGACCCAGTCCGGGTTGGAGTACAGGTCCCAGCGGGTGGCGGCTCCGATCACGAAAAGTGCCAGCAGCACCCCGATCAGGGCGAGATTCCGCTTGGCGCCCTCACCGCCGTCGCCGTGCCACCAGGAGAGCCCGCCGGTGGGGCCCGCCACGGCGGCCGGCGCGGCGTGCCCCGCCGCCTCGGTCTCGGCCGGGTCCACCGGCGGCGACTGCGCCGGCAGCTTGGTCGTGGGCGGACTATCGGTCATGCCGCTGCGCCTTCCATCAGGGACCCCGCCATGACGAGGTCGAGCACCGTGGGTTCGTCGAGTTCGTCGGCGGGGGCGGTACGGACGACCCGTCCCTCCCGCATCACCAGCACCCGGTCGGCCAGGCCGAGCACCTCGGGCACCTCACTGGAGACCAGCAGCACACCGACACCCTGGGCCGCGAGCTGCCGGATCACCTGGTACAGCTCGGCCCGGGCACCGACGTCCACCCCCCGGGTGGGCTCGTCGAGCAGCAGCAGCTTCGTGTCGCCGAGCAGCCAACGACCGACCACCACCTTCTGCTGGTTGCCGCCGGAGAGCGTGCGTACCGCCCGGCGGACGTCGCGCGGGCGCATCTCCAGGCTCTCGGCGATCCGGTCGGCCTCCGCCCGCTCCCGACCCATGTCGGTGAACCCGAAGCGGGCGTAGCGAGCGAAGGTGGCGAGAGTGACGTTGCGGTAGATCGGCTCACCGAGCAGCAGCGCCTGGCTCTTGCGCTCCTCGGGAGCCATGCCCATGCCGGCCTTGACCGCCGCGCCGACGCTGCCGGGTCGCAGTGCCCGGCCGGCCATCCGCACCGAACCGGTCTCGGCCGCCCGCGCACCGTAGATCGTCTCCAGTAGTTCGGAGCGGCCGGAGCCGACCAGGCCCGCGATGCCGACGATCTCTCCCGCCCGGACGGTGAGTGACACGTCGGCGAACTCGCCGCTACGGGTCAACCCGTCGACCTGGAGCAGTTCGTCGCCGACCACGGTGTCGGCGGGACGGTCCGGGAAGACGTACTCGATGTCGCGGCCGGTCATCCGGGAGACCAGGTCGCTGGTCGGGGTCTCGCGGGCCGGCAGGTTCGCCGCCGTGGTCCGGCCGTCCTTGAGTACGGTCACCCGGTCGCCGATCTCGCGGATCTCCTCCAGCCGGTGGGAGATGTAGATGACCGCGATGCCCTGCGCGGTCAGCTCGCGGATGATCCGGAAGAGGTTCTCCACCTCGTCGTGGGCGAGCACCGCGCTCGGCTCGTCCATGATGATCAGCCGGGCCTCGTGGGACAGCGCCCGGGCCATGCTGACCACCTGCTTGCCCGCCGCCGGCAGGGCCCGCACCATCCGGCCCGGCGGGATCTCGGCGTGACCGAGCCGGCCGAGGATCTCGCGGGTACGGCTGGCCATGTGGCCCCGGCGGATGAAGCCGAGCCGGCGCGGCTCGTGCCCCAGGAAGGCGTTCTCCGCCACGGACAGATCCTCGACCAGGTCGAGTTCCTGGTAGATGGTGGCGATCCCGGCGCGCATCGCGGCCTGCGGGTTGGCGAAGGCGACCCGCCCGCCGCGCCACTCGACGTGCCCGGAGTCCTGCCGGTGCACCCCGGCGAGCACCTTGATCAGGGTGGACTTGCCGGCACCGTTCTGCCCGAGCAGGCAGTGCACCTCGCCCGCGCGTACCTCGAGTTGCACCCCGTCCAGTGCGCGTACGCCCGGGAAGGTCTTGACCACGTCGGTCAGGCGCAGCACCACCTCGCCGGTGGTCGTCTCGACCGGCGTGCCGCCGGTGCCGCTCACGGCGTCGTGCCCGGTCATGCCGCCTCCCCGAAGGCCAGGTCGCTGGCGAGTACCGCGGCGCCGGCCACGCCGGCCCGTGGGCCGAGTTCGGAGAGCACCACCGGCAGGTTGCCGGTGGCCAGCGGCAGCGACCGGCGGTACACGACACTGCGGATCTCGGCGAGCAGGATGTGCCCGAGTTGGGCGAGTCCACCGCCGATCACGATCATCGAGGGGTTGGTGAAGCTGACCAGTCCGGCGAGCACGCCGCCGACCCGTCGGCCGCCCTCGCGGATGAGCTGGATGCAGGTCACGTCCCCTTCGAGGGCCCCGGCGGCGACGTCGAGGGCGCTGACCTCACCGTTGGCCTCCAGCCGTTCGGCCAGGGCGGGTGAGGTGCCGGCACGCGCGGCGGCGACGGCGTCCTTGGCCAGGGCGGCGCCGCTGAAGAGTGCCTCCAGGCAGCCGGCGTTGCCGCAGGAGCAGATCGGCCCCTGGGGATCGACCTGGATGTGTCCGATGTCGCCGGCACACCCGTCGGTGCCCCGGTAGACGTCGCCGCTGAGGTAGATCCCGCAGCCGACACCAGTGCCGATCTTGACGAAGAGGAAGTCGTCGACCGAGTGGGCCACCCCGCCGTGCCGTTCGCCGATGGCCATGATGTTCACGTCGTTGTCGACCACCGCCGGGCAGCCGTGCTCGCGGGTGAGCAGCTCGCGGACGGGGAAGCGGTCCCAGCCGGGCATGATCGGCGGCGAGACCGGCACGCCGTCGCGGAAGCTGACCGGGCCGGGCACGCCGACGCCGACCGCGTCGAGTCGCTCGTAGACGCCGTCGACCCGGGCCTTGTGCAGCAGCTCGTTGACGCGCTGGAGGGTCGCCTTGGGGCCGGAGCGGATGTCGGCCGCCTCCGCGTACGCCGCCACCGGCTCCAGTCGGCCGTTGACGACCTCGACGTCGATCGAGCTGGCGCCCAGGTCGACGGCCGCGAAACGCAGCTCCGGACTCAACTCGACAAGCGTCGACCGCCGCCCGCCCCGGGAGGCCGCCTTGCCCGCCTCCGCCACGTAGCCGAGGGCGACCAGCCGCTCCAACTCCGCGAGCAGCCGGGGCCGGGGCATCTCCAACCGGTCGGCGAGTTCGGCCCGTGACAGCGCTCCCTCGTCGCGTAACAACCGCAACAGCCGGACGTGCAGGGGGTCGGCGTTGGGCACGGGCTCACCTCTCCCACCGGGGTGTGCACATCGACGGACTGCCGATGTGTGGTGCCCGACACAGTAGGAGGCTTCGGCCTGCGCTGTCCAGACCTTAGGGCATTCTGACGGCAACTTTTGCCTGATCTAGCAAAAGTTTCGGCGTAACGGAGCGACTAGTTAGGTGTGGATGCGCCCGAAAGATCACTGGGAAGGCGATTCACCACCCTTCGAGCGCAGCTTGCGGTCGTCGCGCAACTCAACATAGGGCTCTCGATCGACCGGTCGGAGGCCACCGCTTATCGCTCGCGCCCGGGCCAACTCGGCATCGAGTTCCGCGCCGAGCAGGATGGCGATGTTGCTCAGCCAGAGCCAGACCAGGAAGATGATCACCCCGGCGAGCGCGCCGTAGGTCTTGTTGTACGAGCCGAAGTTGCCGACGTAGAAGGCGAACAGGCCGGAGACCAGCAGCCACATCAGCACCGCCAGCAGCCCGCCGGGGCTCACCCAGCGGAAGCCGCCCTGGCGGGCGTTCGGCGACGCCCAGTAGAGGATGGCGAACATCAGGCTGACCAGGACCAGCAGCACCGGCCACTTGGCGATGTCCCACACCGTCACGGCCGTACGTCCCACCCCGAGGGCGGCGCCGACCTCCTCGGCGAAGCGGCCGGTGAAGACCACGATCACCGCACTGGCCAACAGCATCACGCCGATCACCGCGGTGACCCCCACCCGGATCGGCAGGGTCTTCCAGATCGGCCGCCCCTCCGGCACGTCGTAGATCGCGTTGGAGGCGCGCATGAAGGCGGCGACATAGCCGGAGGCCGACCAGAAGGCGGCGAGCAGACCGACGATTGCGGTCACACCGGCCAACCCCCCGTTCTGCGAGGCCTGTTCGATGGCGGTGTCGAGGATCTGGCGGATGTTCTGCTCGGGCACCGACTCCGCGACGGTGTCCCGTACCGTCCGGGTGGCCGACGGACCCAGCAGGCCCAGCAGCGAGACCAGCACCAGCAGGCCCGGGAAGATGGAGAGCACGCCGTAGTAGGTGAGCGCGGCGGCCCAGTCGGTCAGGCCGTCGTCGCGGAACTCGCGCACCGTCCGGCGCAGCGCCGCCACCCACTCGCCCCCCGACAGCCGGCCCGGATGTGCGGGCGGGTCAGGGTCGGCGTCCGACTCCGGCCGTTCGGGTGAGGGGCTGTCCGCGTCCGACTCGTCGCGCCGCACCTCGCGGGCGTGCTCGGCACCCGCCTCGTCCCGCCGCACCTCGGGGACGGGGTCGGACCCCGGGTCACGCCGGTCTGGACGGGAAGACTCCTCGGAGGCCATCGCCCCTCCCCTCTGCTGCGCTCACGGTGATCGTGCAGGACACATGCCCAGCCACCGACGGGAAGTAACCCACCCGAACCCGGCACGCGCGGCAGCTCGACCGTCGGCCGGGCTGGTCGCCTCGGCCGGTCCGCGACCGCCGGGCGAAGGTCGAACAGTCGGCATCGAGCCGTGGCCTCACTCTTGGGAAATGCAGCGAACTCGCTTCCCGTCAGCGGGAGCCGGGGCGAATGTGATCACTGCGGAATTGGTCTCGCCATCGCCCGCCGGAGGTCGCCGACAGCCCGGCGATGCGCTCCGGGACGCACTCCGACCGACCGCCCGAGGCCGCCGACCACGTCGCGACCCAGGCGGTTGGAGTCGATACCTACCGTAGTTCGATGCACGGAGCGTAATCACTTGAGTAGATTTTTTGCCTCGCCCAGCCCGCCACGTGGCGGTCGACAATGTGGCAAAACGGACTGCACCGTCACTTCGTCGGGCACCCCGCATCGCCCCCATCGGCACGTCCAGGCCGATCATGAACACTATTCTTAATTGTTTCACTTCGAGTGACACGAAAGAATGTAAAGTCACCCAGCGAAGCGATGTTCGACAATGTCCCCCAACGCGGAGTCAATTCGCGTATCGTCCCCCCTCGTGTCGGCTATCCGATTCACCGAAGATTCCGGACCTCAGCATCACGGCGGGCACAGCCGAGTGGCGGAGGCGGAGACGACCGCCCTGCGGACCGATCCGGCCCTGATCGATCCGACCGAACTCGCCGGCCGGTTCGAGGACGAGAAGCCGGGTCGGGTGTTGACCGGGCCGGTCGCCCTCGTCCTGACCGCGGCCACCCTGGCGATCGGCCTGCTCGCGCTCTGGCAGGTGTTCCGGCCGCTGGCGCAGGGCAGCAAGTACTACCTGATCTTCTTCCTGGCCGGCGTACTCCCGCTGGTCTTCCTCGCCTACCCGGCCGACCTGCGGCTGCCGCGCCGGCTGCGGGCGGTGCTCGCGGGTCGGCCCTCGGCTCCCGACGCGACCGCGACCGGCCGGTCCGGGCCCAGCCGGGTCGACTGGCTGCTGGCCGCCGCGGCGCTGGCCGGCTGCCTGTACCCGGTGCTGCCGATCGCCCTCGCCGGCGGTGGCGGCGGCTACGACGCCTTCCTCGACCGGCAGGGGCTGCTGGTCGGCCTGGACGTGGCGATGGGCACCGTCCTGCTGCTCCTGCTGCTGGAGGGCTGCCGGCGCACCACCGGCTGGATCCTGCCCGCCGTCTGTCTGGTCTTCCTCGGCTACGGCTACTACGGCGGGCTGCTGCCGCAGACCTGGGCGGTGGCGCACGCCGGGCTGGACTTCGGGCAACTGGTCGACGCCTTCTACAACTCCGACAGCGGCTTCTACGGCACCCCGCTGGACGTGGCCGCCACGTACATCGTGCTGTTCACCATCTACGGGGCGGTGCTCGACCTCTCCGGCGCCGGTCGGTTCTTCGTGAACCTCTCCGCCGCGGCGTTCCGGCGCTCGCGCACGGCCGCCGGTCGTACGGCGGTGGCCTCCGGATTCCTGCTCGGCACCGTCTCCGGCTCCGGGGCGGCCACCACCGTCAGCATCGGCGCGGTCACCTGGCCGATCCTGCGTCGCGCCGGGTACCCGCCGGAACGGGCCGGCGGGATGCTCGCCGCCGCCGGCGTGGGCGCCATCCTGTCCCCGCCGACGCTCGGCGCGGCGGCCTTCATCATCGCCGAGTACCTCGGCGTGTCCTACCTCCAGGTGCTCGGCTGGGCGATGGTGCCGACCATCCTCTACTACCTCGGCATCGTGCTCTCCGTGGAGATCGACGCACGTCGCTCCGGAGTGCGTCCGGCAACCCTCGCGGCCGGTTCCGCCTGGCGGCTGCTGGCCCGCTCCGGCTATCACTTCGCCTCCCTGTTCGCCATCGTCGGGCTGCTCGCCGTCGGGCTCTCGGCCACCCGGGCCGTGGTGCTGGCCACCCTCCTCGCGGTCGCCCTGTCCTTCCTGGACCGGGCACACCGGCTCACCCCCGCCCGACTGGTCGCCGCCCTCTCCACCGGCGTACGCGGAGTCCTCGCGGTCACCGTCGTCTGCGCGGCGGCCGGCGTCATCACCGCCACCACCACCAAGACCGGTCTCGGTCCGCAGGCCGCCGCGCTGCTGGTCGGCGCGGCGAGCGCGGTCAGCTCCGAGCCCGCCGTGGTACTCGCGCTGACCGCCCTGCTCGCCGCCGTCGCGCTCAGCCTGCTCGGCCTGGCGGTCCCGGTGACCGCGTCGTTCGTGATCGGCTGGGTGATCATCGGACCGGCCCTGCTCGACCTCGGGGTCGGCGCGCCCGCCGCCGCCATGTTCGTCTTCTACTTCGCGGTGCTGTCCGAGGTGTCGCCGCCCACCGCGCTCGCCGCCGTCGCCGCCGCCGCGGTCACCGGCGGACGGTTGGTGCCGACCATGTGGCACACCCTGCGGTACGCGCTGCCCGCGTACCTGATCCCGCTGGCCTTCGTGGTCACCCCGACCGGCCTCGGCCTGCTCGGCATCGGCGGTCCCCGGCAGATCCTCGTCGCCACCGTCGTCACGGCCCTCGGTGTCGCGGTGCTGGCCGTCGCGGCCGGCGGCTGGCTGCCCGGCGTCGGCCCGGCGGGCGTGCCGGAACGGGTGATCGGCGTGGCCGCCGGCCTGACCCTGCTCTGGCTGCAACCCGTGCCCGCCGCGATCGGTGCCGTGCTGGCCGGCGTCATGACGGTGGGCGTGTTCGTACGTCGCGGATCCACCGGCCCCTCCGGTGGGACGCGAGCCGGATCACCGGCATGACCCAGGAAGGAGACAGTGTGGGACGGATCAACGCGCGGCTCGTGGCGGGGGTGGGAGCCCTCACCCTCGTCGCCGCCGGCGCCGCCGGTTGCGGGGGCCGCCAGGGCGCCGCGGCCACGGACGACGCCGCGAGCGCCGTCACCTGCGAGGTGGCCGAGAACACCCGGGTGGGCATCGCCACCGGTAACGCCACCGGCGTCTACTACGTGGTCGGCAACGCCCTGGCCGGGCAGTTGTCCGACAGCACCGGCGGCCGGTTGACCGGCACCGCGGCCGAGACGGGAGCGTCGGTCCAGAACATCGAACAGCTCGTCGGTGGCCAGTACGACGTGGCCTTCTCGCTGTTCGACACCGCCGTCAACGCGGTGGAGGGCAAGGACAGCTTCAACGCACCGCAGCCGGTCGAGGCGCTGGCGCGGATCTACGACAACTACACCCAGGTGGTCGTCCGGGCCGACTCGGGAATCAACTCGGTGGCCGACATGCGCGGCAAGAAGATCTCGACCGGCTCCCCCAAATCCGGCACCGAGGTCATCGCGAACCGGCTGCTGGAGGCCGCCGGCCTGAACCCCGCCACGGACGTCCAGGCCCAGCGGCTCGACCTCACCAAGACCGTGGAGGGCGTCAAGGACGGCACCGTCGACGGCTTCTTCTGGTCCGGCGGCCTGCCCACCGGCGGCCTCACCGACCTGTTCACCACCGCCGGCGACAAGGTGAGATTCGTCGACGTCACGCCGCTGCTGCCCAAGATGAGCGAACTGAACCCCGCGTACCAGGCCGGCACGATCGGCAAGGACGTGTACTCCACGTCGGCGGACACCCCGACCATCGTGGTCCCGAACGTGCTGCTCGTCCGCAAGGACCTCGACGCCAACGTGGCCTGCGCCATCACCCGGACCGTGTTCGAGAAGAAGGACGCGCTGGCCCAGGCCAATCCCGCCGCCAACGGCATCGCCCTGGCCACCGCCCGCAAGACCGACCCGGTCGGTCTGCACCGGGGTGCGGCCAAGGCGTTGCAGGACCTCGGCGCGAGCTGACCGACGGCGGCCGGGCCGGTACCTCCCCTCCGGCCCGGCCGCCCCTACCTCGGGAGACCCCCGTGCCGCTGTCCTCGCTGGCCCGCGTACGCCGGCACAACCGTCCGTCCGGCCACACCGGCCGACTCTGGTCGGTGCGTACCCAACTGCTCGCACCGATCCTGATCGCCACCGCCGGCCTGCTCGTGCTGGGGGCCATCCAGACCGGTGACGCCCTGGCCGCCTCCACCGACGCCGAACGAGCCCGGGTGCTGGCCGGTACCGCCACCGCCACCGTCTCACTGGTGCACGAGCTGGAACGGGAACTCGGCGAGTCGGCGGCGCTGCGCCAGCGCGGCGGAACCTCCGGCCGCCAACTGGTCGACGCCCAGCGACGCCGGGTCGACGAGGCCAGCGAGCGCTACCAGAGTGCCAGCTCCGACGCTCGCCGTGCCGCGCCGGACCTCGGCCGCGACCTCGACGGCGTGACCGAACACCTCGACCAGCTCGACGAGGCCCGGATCGCCGCGCTCACCACCGACAATGCCGACGCGAGCTACGTGGCGCTCGTGGAGTCGCTGCTCGCCGTCGCCGACGCGCTGCCCGCCCAGCTACGCGACCCCGAGCTGGCCAACCGCGCCCGCGAGGTGGCGGCGGTCGCGGCCCAGGAACACCTGGCGTCGCTGGAACGTGACCTGCTCCGGGCCATCTTCGTGCGAGGTGAGCTGGTCGAGGGCGAACTCGTCCGGCTGGGCCGGCTACGCGGCGCACAGGAGCAGCGGCAGGCCGAGTTCTCCCGGATCGCCGGCGAACGTGCCACCGGCGCGTACACCCGCCTGATCGCCGGCAGCGACGTCTCCACCGCGCGGCGGATGCGCGACAGCGCGTTGAACGCCGACACCGAGCCGGCCGCGTTGGCCGCCGACGGCGACGCCTGGTACGTCGCCCAGAGCGGCGCCATCCGCCGGTTCAACCTGCTCGGCCGGGAACTCTCCGACGAGTTGGACCGGCGTGCCGCCGAGCTCGCCACGGCGGCCCGGCAACGGGCGCTGGTCACCGGCGGAGCCACCACCGGCCTGGCGCTGGTCTCGCTGACCGCCGCCGCGCTGCTGGCGGTCCGCACCAGCCGCCGGTTGCGCCGCCTGCGGGTGGCGGCGCTGACCATGGCACACCGGGAGCTGCCCGAGCGGATCACCGCCATCGCGGCCGGTGACAGTGCTCCGGCCGAGGGCACGGCCTCGCAGCTCACCGCGGGAATCAGCCGCGGGCGCGACGAGATCGCCCAGGTGGCCGAGGCGTTCGACACCGTCAACCGGGCCGCGCTGCGGCTCGCCGGTGCGCAGGCCGAGCTGCGGATGGACGTGACCCGGATGGTCGAGGCGCTGGCCCGGCGGATCCGTACCCTGATCACCCGACAGTTGCGGCTGCTCGACGAGTTCGAGCAGGAGGAGACCGATCCGGACGCGTTGGCCCGGCTCTTCGCCCTCGACCACCTCGCCGCCCGGATGCGGCGCAACGGGGAGAACCTGCTGGTCCTGGCCGGTGGCGAACCCGGACGCTCACAGGACGGTCCGCATCTGGTGGCCGACGTCGTACGCGGTGCCGCCTCCGAGATCGAGGAGTACGCCCGGGTCGAGATCGACGTGCCCACCGCCGGGGTGCACGGTTCGGCGGTGGGCAATCTGGTGCACCTGCTGGCCGAGCTGCTGGAGAACGCCACGTCGTACTCCCCGCCGCACACCCCCGTGCATGTGGACGGCCGACGCACCGTCGACGGGCTGACGCTGCGCGTACACGACCAGGGCATCGGCATCGGCGAGAACCGGCTGGCCGAGATCAACGAAAGGCTGCGCGCCCCGGCCGCGTTGTCCAGCGCGGCGGCCGGCAGCATGGGCCTGCACGTGGTCGCCCACCTGGCCGCCCGGCACGGCATCCTGGTGCGGCTGCACAGTGCCGGCGCCGGGACGGTGGCCCAGGTGGACGTGCCGGAGTCGCTGCTGACCAGGATGGAGCAGCTCACCGGCCGTCCGAACTCCGTCGGTCGGCCGGCTTCCCCGGCCGTCGGCGCCTGGTTCCGGCACCGGGGCGCTCCCGCCGAGGTCGGCGCCGCAGACCGGTTCGACGTGCATCGGGCCCCGACGATGACGTTGCCGGTGGTGGGCAACGGCGCGGCGGCCTGGTCACCCGAGCAGCCCGGTCAACCGCACTACCGGCCGCCCGGACAACCCGTCGGCGTCGCACCGAACAGGTCGGCCCCGTCGGCCAACGGTGCGTCGGCCTGGCGGCCCGGCGACGCCCGTCCGGAGGAAGCGACCGCGGTTGGCCTGCCCCGGCGGGTACGCGGCGGCGGCCTTCAGTCCGAACTGCACGACATGCCGCCGCCGCAGGCCGCGCCGGACCTGCTCGACCCCGAGGTGGTACGGGCCCGACTGTCCGCGCTCTCCGCCGGGGTGGCCCACGCGATGCGACGTAACCAGCAGACGAACGGGAGACCCTAGATGATGCCCAACGGCAGCCCCGGCCTCGACTGGCTTCTGGCGAACTTCGCCGAGCAGGTACCGGACGTGTCGCACGCCCTCGCCGTCTCCGGGGACGGGCTGCGGCTGGCGGCCTCGCCGCACCTCTCGACCGACCAGGCGGACCAGCTCGCCGCCGTGATCAGCGGCCTGGCCAGCCTGACCGTCGGCGCCGCCCGGCTGATGTCCGCCGGCCGGGTCCGACAGCAGATCGTGGACATGGACGGCGGTGTGCTGCTGGTGATGGCCGTCGGTGACCGCGCCCTGCTCGGCGTGCTCGCCGCCGCCGGATGCGACCTGGGCCAGATCGGGTACGAGACGGCGACGCTGGTCCAGCGGGTCGCCGAGGCGCTCGAACCGGCGGCCCGGACCTGGGCGGACCACCAATCCGGCGGGGTGCCGGCATGAGTCGGGGACGGCGGTTGGTGGCGATGCTGCTGGCGGTCGCGCTGGTCACCGCCTGCGCCGCCGAGCGCACCCCGCAGGCTCGGCCGTGGCACGACGGGCGCATCTTCCTGGCCACCGGCAACACCACCGGGGTCTACTACCAGCTCGGCGGCGGCTACGCCGACGTCATCAGCCGCCACCTGCCCGGCTACGAGGCTCGGGCGGAACCGACCGGGGCCTCCGTCGAGAACATCACCCGGCTGGTCGACGGCGACATGGAGATCGCCTTCAGCCTCGCCGACACGGCGGCGGACGCCACCGCCGGCCGTGGCGCCTTCGACGGACGTCCGCAGCCGGTCCGGGCACTGGCCCGGGTCTACAGCAACTACACCCACGTGATCGTCCGAGCCGACGCGCAGATCGCCGACGTCGCGGGACTGCGCGGCAAACGTGTCTCCACCGGTTCGCCGAAGTCCGGCACCGACGTCATCGCCGGTCGGCTGCTCACCGCCGCCGGCCTCGACCCGGAGCGGGACATACGCCGAGCCCGCCTGTCGTTGCCGGAGACGGTGGCCCGGATGCGCAGCGGCACCCTCGACGCGATGTTCTTCTCCGGCGGACTACCCACCCCGGGCATCGCCGACCTGCTCACCGGCGCACCGGGCCGGTTCCGGCTGCTGCCGGTCGCCGACCTGATCGAGCCGTTGAGCACCACGCACGGCTCGGTCTACACCACCGCCGAACTGCCCGGCGACGCCTACGACACCCCCTCCGGCACCCCCACCGTCACGGTCGCCAACGTGATCCTGGTCAGCGCGGACATGCCCGACGACCTGGCGTACGACCTGACCCGCCTGCTCTTCACCTACCAGGCCGACCTGGCCGTGGCGCATCCCGAGGCCCGCAACTTCGACCGCGAGTCCGCCGCCACCACCGACCCCATCCCCCTGCACCCCGGCGCCGCCCGCTACTACCAGGGCGGCTGACCACTCACCGCTGGCAGTCGCGATCTGTGGCGTCGGGTCGCCAGCCGGCGTCGACCAGGGCTCGCGCGGTGGTCGTGCGCGGCGGACGGCCGACCTGGAGATGCTCGGCAGGCAGGACCGATGTCCGGTGCACCACCACGGCGGCCATGTCGATCGGCAACTGGCGCAGGGTGCTCCGTCCGGCCCGACGGGATGCCGGCACGAGCACGTGCAGGGGCTCGGGTCGCAGACCGCGTACGCCCGCCTCGGTGGCTGCCGTGGCACCCGCGAGGACCGCACCCGCTCCGGCGGCGAGCACCGCCACCCACAACTGCTGATCACGGGCCAACCGGCCGTTGCCGGTCAGCAGCAGCCCGCGACTGATCGCCCGCCACCGCCCGGACCGCACCAGCCCGCGCACGGTCCCATCGGTCAGCACGGTACGGGCCTGCGCGCTGGTGAGCACACCGGCCTGCTCGAAGGCCAACCACTCCAGCGCCCCAGCCGCGTCATCAGGAAAAATCCACCGACCGTGCCCCCCCCCGCCAGCTTCAGAACCACAGATCTTGGACAGAATCCGTTACGCGCTAACGGAAACTGTCCAAGATTGACCATTTAGGACGGCCGCCGCAGGGAGCCGGCCCAGGACTTGGCGGGGCGCCGGGCCGTGGGGACGGTGGGACTACGGGTGTACGGGGAGGCGGGCGACGAAGGTGCGCCATGCGGTGGGCGGGAAGGCCAGCACCGGGCCGGTCGGGTCCTTGGAGTCGCGCACAGCCACCAGACCAGGCAGGTTGTCGGCCACCTCCACGCAGTTGCCGCCCTGCCCGTTGCTGCGGGTGCTCTTGCGCCACCGGGCACCGGTCATGTCCATGTCTCCGCCACTTCCGCGATCAGGTCGAGGGACTGCTGCTGTGATAATGCCTCACCCCGGATCGACTCCCAAACCTCGACCATCTGCCGGACGTGCTCGGCGCGGTCGACCACTTGGCCGTGGAGCTGACCCTCCTGGTAGACGACGTCCTCCCCGTGCGGCGGGGTGGCGATCACGAAGGGGCCGTTGATGCCAGGGTAGGCCCCGACGGATAGCGGCACGACCTGGATCCGGACCCGGGGCAGCGTCGAGCCGACCTTCACGAGATGCCGCAGTTGCTCGCCCATCACTTCGGCGTCGCCGATCCGGCGGCGCAGCACGTGCTCGTCCATGACGGCGGTGAACAGCGGCGGCCGGTCGCGCGTGAGCACACCCTGACGGTCCAACCGGGTCATCACCTGCTGCTCGATCTCGTCCGGGGCGAACAGGCCGCCGCTGGACAGCAGCGCGCGGGCGTACCCCTCGGTCTGCAACAGTCCCGGCACGCACAGCGGCTCGAACGACCGCAACGCGGTGGCCTCGGCCTCGATGCCGGGCCAGTCGCGGAACCACGGCACCACTGTCTCCCGGCTGATTCGGCGCTGGATGCGCTCGAACCGGCCGTCCCCGCCGAACACTGTGTCGCTGCGACGGGCGAAGTCCAGGCTGGGCCGGCGCTCGCCGGTCTCCACCTTGGCCACCAGCGCCGCCGAGTAGCTGAGCGCCTCGGCCAGGGCACCCTGTGACAGGCCAGCGCCGGCCCGCGCCAGCCGCAACTCCTCGGCGAAGTGTTCCAGCATGGACGAGCGCTCCACGGACACCCTCCGTACATCCTCGTACCGCCTGCGACCGGCCGTGGACGCGCTGGCCGTCACCGCGCCGGGTCTCCCACCGTAGTCGTGTCCTCACCAGACTGTCACGCAGCGGAACCGCTCACGGGAACGGACGGCGGGCGGAACCAGGCCGGGGCGCCGGCACACCCGACAGGCTGCCGGCGCCCCCTCCACCTCGACGGAGGCTTCATGCGAATGAGGTTCTGCGACGGTACGTCGTCGCGAAGCGGCGAGCCGGAGCAGCGCTGATGCCCCGCCACCGGCCGCATCTGGCGGCGCGCCCCTCGTGGCGGTGCCGGGTGTGCGGGGCCGCCTGGCCGTGCTCACCGGCCAGGCTGGCGCTGCTCGGCGAGTACCGGGGTAACCGAACCGGCCTGCTCATCTATCTCGGCACCATGATGTACGACGCGGCCGACGACCTCACCGGCCAACATCCGCCGGAGACCCTGGCCAACCGCTTCCTCACCTGGGCCCGCCCCCGCTGAGACGTGGTGCGGTGCGGTGCGCGGTGCGGAAAGCGTGGCACTTCTTGCGCTCGACACGCCGATGGGAGGCCGCCTGGAGTGCCGCACTCTCCGCTACCCGCACCGCCCCCGCGGCAGGGCCGCGGGCTACTTGTAGAGCAGGCGGCCCATCCGGCGGGCGGCGATCAGCAGGCCGGCTGCCAGTACGGTGAGCAGGTAGAGCACGTCCAGTGTCCAACTCCAGCCGCCGGTGTCGACGGTCAGCGCACGGATCAGGTGCACCGCCCGGTAGAGCGGAGTCACCTCGACCAGCCACCGCAGCACCGTCGGGTATGCCTCGGCGGGCACGAAGGTGCCGGAGAACAGGAACAGGATGAACTGCGCGGAGCTCATCAGGTCGAAATCCTGCCAGCTGCGCATGAACGTGGAGATCGCCATGCCGAGCGCGCCGAACGCGAACCCGACGAGCACCGCCGCCGGGAAGGCGGCGAGCGCGCGGGCGGGCGCGGTCAGGTCCATCACCACCATCACCACGAGGAACGCGGCCGAGTACGCGCTGCCCCGCAGCATCGCCCAGGCCAGCTCGCCGAGGGCGATCTCGAACGGCTGCACCGGAGTGGCGATCACCCCGTCGTACAGCTTCATGTACTTCATCTTGCCGAAGAAGTTGAACGTGGTCTCCGCCAGCGCACCGGTCATCGCCGACGAGGCGAGCATGGCCGGGGCGACGAAGGCCGCGTACGTGACGACCGCACCGCTGGGCAGCGTCAGGTCGCCGATCAGCGCACCCACTCCGACGCCGATGGACAGCAGGTAGAGCAGCGGCTCGACGAAACCGGAGATGAGCAGCAACCAGTAGACGGACCTCAGGGCGGCGACGTTCCGCTCGGTGACCGACGCGGACCGGCGCGAGGCGGCCGAGACGTCGACCAGCCGGGGCAGCACCAGAGCGACCATGACCTTCTCCTGTACGACGAGCTAGACGACGAGCCGGCGGGCGAGAACGCGGCGGGCGAGCAGCCATCCCCCGGCCGCCCAGACGGCCAGGTAGGCCAGGTGGCCGGCGACCGACCAGTACGGGGCGACGCCGAGCACCGCCGCCCGGCACAGGTCCACGGCGTGCCAGAGCGGTGTGGCGTAGGCCAGCCAGCGCAGCGCCAGCGGCAGCGACTCGACCGGGAAGAACACCCCGGCGAACAGGGTCATCGGGATCACCGCGAAGCGGAACAGCATGGCGAGCCAGCTGTCCGAGTCGACCGAAGCCGCGTACGCGAAGGTCGGCGCGGCGACGGCCAGCGCGAGCAGCGCCGCCACCGGCACCGTCAGCACCGCCCACGGCGACCGCAGGGCCCCCAGCACGCCGGTCACCAGCAGGAACGCGATGACGGAGGTCAGCACCCGGAACAGCACGAACGCCAGGTGGCCGGCGAGGATGTCGCCCACCCGCAGCGGCGACGAGCGCTGCCCGAAGTAGATCTTCTGCCACTGGAGGTTGCCGAACACCGGCCACGTCGACTCGGCGATCGCCACCTGCAACGCCGTCGACGCGAGCAGCCCGCCGACGATCCACTCCAGGTAGGAGACGCCGCCGACACCCTGGTCGATGTACGACCCGACGCCCAGCCCGAACCCGAGCACGGTAAGCGTGGGCAGCAGGAAGGACGAGAAGGCGCCGGCCCGCCAGGTGCGCCGGTAACCCACCAGGTGGTATTCGAGCACCCGCAGCGCCGGCACCCGCGGCAGGGGGCGTCGGTCCCGGGTCAGTTGTGCCGTCACGGCAGCCCCTTCCAGCAAGTCCGGACTCAGTCGACGAGGGTGCGGCCGGTGAGGTGCAGGAAGACGTCCTCCAGGCTGCCGCGCCGGACCAGCACGTTGGCCGGGTGCAGACCGAGCGCGGCGACCTCGGCCACCGCAGCGTCACCGTCGGGCACGTAGACCAGGATCCGGTCGGGCAGCACCTCGACGCGCTCCCCCAGCGCGTCCAGCTTGCCGGCGAACGCCTCCTGCGACTCGGCGGCGAACCGCAGCTCGACCACCTCGCGGGTGGCGTGCCGCTCGATGAGCGCCCGCGGTGACCCCTCGGCGACGATCCGGCCGCCGTCCATCACCACCAGCCGGTCGCAGAGCTGCTCGGCCTCGTCCATGTAGTGCGTGGTGAGCACCAGCGTGACGCCCTGCTGCTTGAGCCGGAACAGCCGTTCCCAGACCAGGTGCCGGGCCTGCGGGTCGAGACCGGTGGTCGGCTCGTCGAGCAGCACGATGTCCGGCTCGTTCACCAGCGCGCGGGCGATGGTGAGCCGCCGCTTCATGCCGCCGGAGAGCGGCTCGACCTTGCTGTCCGCCCGGTCGCCGAGCTGCACGAAGTCGAGCAACTCGGTGGCCCGGGCCCGGGCCACCCGGCGTGGGATGCCGAAGTAGCGGGCGTACGTCGTCAGGTTCTCCCGGACGGTCAGCTCCGGGTCGAGGTTGTCCAGCTGCGGACAGACGCCGAGCCGTGCGCGGATGGCCGGCCCGTCGCGCACCGGATCCATGCCCAGGATGCGCAGCTCGCCGCCGCTGGGCGGCGAGGTGCAGCCGATCATCCGCATGGTGGACGACTTGCCGGCGCCGTTGGGCCCGAGGAAGCCGAACGCCTCACCGGCGCGGACCTCCACGTCGATGCCGTCGACGGCGGTGAAGTCGCCGAACCGCTTCACCAGCCCCTGTGCCTGAATGAGTGGTCGCCCCGTGGTCACTCCCGGACCCTAGACACCCGGTCCGACACTTCCCAACGAATTAACGTCAGAGGTCGGCGGGGGTGGTGGCGGTGCGGGCGGCGGCGACCAGGCGGTCGGTCTCGGCGAGGACGTCGGCGGCGTCGGTGGGGGTGCCGGGGTCGTAGTGGACCATCCAGGTCAGGCCGTCGGTGCCGGGCACCCGGCGACCGACGACCCGGCCGGATCCGCCGGGCACGGCGTGGTGCTGGGTGTACGCGACCGAGCGGGTGACCCGGGTGCGTACCTGGTGCGGCAGGTCACCCGGATCGAGCAGCAGGTACCGCTCGGCCGGCAGCTCGGCGACCACCAGGTAGCCGTCCCGCTCGGCGACCCGCTCGCCCGGGGTCACGGTCAGCTCCCGGCCCGACCAGACGGCCTTGACGACGTCGTGCCAGCCGATCCGGTGCCCCCGGCCGGGCAGCCAGAGCCCGAGGTTGGTGGCGACCACCACCCCGTCGCCCTCGCCGTTGCCGGCCGCGGCCCAGGCCAGCACCCGCTCGTCGCGCTCCAGCGGTGGCCGGTCGGCCGGTGGCAGTTTCGGCCGGCGGCGGAACAGTGGCATCCCTACAACCCTCCCGCCGCCTGCTCGCGCAGGGCACGGGCGTGCTGCTCCAGCGAGAGCAGCTCACCGAAGGCGGCGAAGTACTCGTCCTTGTTGTTCACCGGATTGATCCGCTGGATCCGGGACTTCAGCTCCCGGATCCGTGCGGTGACCGACCCCCACTGCAACCGGGCCATGGTGATCGAGACGTAGCGGGGGTCCGGCTCGCCGTCGATCCGCAACGGTTCCACGGCCAGCTCACCGACCAGGGCCTGGGCGGCGAGATCGTCGCAGGCGTCGCGTACCGCCTCGATCCACACCGCGCCGCCGGCCGCCGACGCGACCCCGCCGGCCGCGGCGATCGCCGCCGGACGGCCACGTGCACCGGGTGCCGGTAGTCGGCCGCCTCGACCGCGTCGAACATCGGCCCGGCCAGCACCGGCTCCTGGAGGGCCAGCTTCAACGCCTCCCGCTCCACCATCGACTGCGGGCTGTCCACACTCGGCTCGACCCGGGCGGGCCGGGCGGACGGACCGTCCGCCGGCCGTCCCGAGGCGGCGGTCAGCACCGCCCGCTGCACCGGCTCGATCTCCATGCCGAGGTCACCGGCGAGCTTGCGGACGTACTCCGGGCGCTTCTCCCGGTCCTTGAGCTTCGCCACCAGGGGCGCGGCGCGCCGCATCGCCTCGACCCGACCGTCGACCGTGTCCAGGTCGTACCGGCTGATCACGTGGCGCAGCGCGAAGTCGACGAGCGGCTCGCGGCGGGCGACCAGGTCGCGTACGGCCAGGTCGCCCTTTGCCAGTCGCAGCTCGCACGGGTCCATGTTGTCGGGGCTGACCGCGATGAAGGTACGCCCGACGAAACGCTGGTCGTCGTCGAAGGCGCGCAGCGCGGCCTTCTGCCCGGCCGCGTCCCCGTCGAAGGTGAAGATGATCTCGCCTGCGACGGCGTCGGTGTCCAGCAGCAGCCGGCGCAGCACGCCGATGTGGTCGGCGCCGAACGCGGTGCCACAGGTCGCCACGGCGGTCGGTACGCCGGCCAGGTGGCAGGCCATCACGTCGGTGTAGCCCTCGACCACCACCACCCGTCCCTGCTTGGCGATCTCCCGTTTGGCCTGGTCGATGCCGTAGAGCACGTGGGACTTCTTGTAGATCGGTGTCTCGGGGGTGTTCAGGTACTTCGGGCCGTCGTCGTCGGCGAAGAGTTTGCGCGCACCGAAGCCGATCACGTCGCCGGTCAGGTCCCGGATCGGCCAGAGCAGCCGGCGGCGGAACCGGTCGATCAGGCTGCCCGAGCGGGCCGGGCGGGACAGCCCGGCGGTGACCAGTTCGTCGTGGCTGAAGCCACGCTGACGCAGGTGCCTGGTGAGCAGATCCCATCCGTCGGGGGCGAAGCCGCAGCCGTACCGCTGCGCGGCGGCCCGGTCGAAGCCGCGCTCGGCCAGGAACTCGCGGGCGGGACGCGCGCCGGCCGTGGCCAACTGCGCGCTGTAGAACTCGACGGCGGCGGCGTGCGCGGCGACCAACCGCTGCCGCTGCCCCTGCTGCGGACGGTTCGGTCGGGGTGCGGAACGGTCGTCCTCCACGTACCGCAGTTGCAGGCCGGCGCGGGCCGCGAGGCGCTCCACCGCCTCGACGAAGCTGAGATGCTCGGCGTCCATCAGGAACTTGATGGCGTCGCCACCGGCGCCGCAGCCGAAGCAGTACCAGACGTTGCGGGCGGGCGAGACGTTGAACGAGGGACTCTTCTCGTCGTGGAACGGGCAGAGCCCCTTGAGGTTGCCGCCGCCGGCCGACCTGAGCGTCACGGTGTCGGAGATGATCTCGGCGATGGACGTACGCTCGCGGACCAGCGCAATGTCCTCGTCCCGGATCCGCCCCGCCATGCCGCCACCTCCTCGACCTACATCCTGCCCTGCCCGCCCGCGACGCGCGGAAGGGCCCCTTGGTGACGTCTCCGACGGCGGATGCACCCTTGCCGACACCGTCGACGCGGGGTGCGAACACCGACGCCGCGCCGTTCCGGCACAGCGGCGGAACGGCGCGGCGGGCGGGTAGGAACGGTCAGCGGGGGCGGCGACGCAGGTAGCGGCGTACCGGCGGCGGGTCCTCCTCCTCGTACGACCGGGCGGCGCGCACCGCGTCGGCCAGGCCGTGCGGGCGGGTACGTGCCGGGGCGGCCAGCAGCGGGTCGCGGGCCATGTCCTTGACCAGGGCCACGGCCAGCCCGAGCATCACCACCACGAACGGCAACGCCACCATGATGGTGGCCTGTTGCAGCGCGTCAAGTCCACCGACGAGCAGCAGCACGGCGGCGACCGCGCCGATCAGGATTCCCCAGCTGACCACGACCAGCCGGTGCGGGCGCAGCGCGCCCCGGGAGGTCAGCGAACCGAGCACCAGCGAGGCGGAGTCGGCGCTGGTGACGAAGTACAGCGCGATGAGCACCATGGCCAGCACGCCGGTCAACGCCGCCAGCGGCAGCGCGTCGAGCAGACCGAACAGTGCCTGCTCGCTGCTGGTGGAGGCGTCCGCGACCAGGTCACGTACCCCGGTGGCCTGCACGCGCAGCGCGCTGCCACCCATGATCGCGAACCAGACGGCGCTGGCACCGCTGGGCACCAGGAGCACCCCGATCAGGAAGTGCCGCACGCTTCGACCCCGGGAGATGCGGGCGATGAAGGTGCCGACGAACGGCGCCCAGGAGATCCACCACGCCCAGTAGAAGATCGTCCAGCCGCCCAGCCAGGCCGGGTCGGAGAACGCCCCGGTCCGGGTGGACATGAAGACGAGGTTGCTCAGGTAGTCGCCGATGGAGGCGGGCAGCACCTCAAGGGTGTAGATGGTCGGCCCGACCACGAAGACGAAGAGCATCAGCGCCACGGCCAGCACCACGTTCGTGGTGGACAGCCACTTGATGCCCCGGTGCAGGCCGGTGAAGGCGGAGATGACGAAGGCCAGCGTCAGCGCCCCGATCACCACCAGTTCCACCGCGGTGCTGTCCGGCACCCCGGCGACCAGGTCGAGGCCGGCGGCGACCTGGAGCGCGCCGAGCCCGAGGCTGGTGGCGGAGCCGAAGACGGTGGCGAAGACGGCCAGCAGGTCGATGACCTGACCGACGGCGCCGTCGGCACGGTCGCCGATGAGCGGCCGGAACGCCGCCGAGATCCGGTTCTGCCGGCCGCGACGGAACGTCGAGTACGCCAGCGCCAGCGCCACCACCGCGTAGATCGCCCACGGGTGCAGGGTCCAGTGGAAGAGGGTGAACTGCATGGCCGCCGACGCCGCCTGCCCGGTCTGCGGCTCGACGCCGGTCGCCGGTGGCGGTGTGGCGTAGTGCTGGATGGGCTCGGCCACGGCGAAGAAGACCAGGCCGATGCCCATGCCGGCGCTGAACATCATGGCGATCCAGGCCAGCGTGCTGAACTCCGGCTCGTCGTCGTCCCGGCCGAGGCGGATGCGACCGAACCGGGACAGCGCCAGCACCACCGCCAGCACCAGGAAGGCGTTTGCCGCCACCACGAAGAACCAGCCGAACGTGTCGATCACCCAGGCCAGACCCGATTCGCCGACGCTTGCCAGCGAGTCACGGGCCAGCGCCCCCCAGAGCACCACGGCGAGCACCCCGCCGACGCCCAGGCCGAGCACGATCGGGTCGATCGCGCTGCCCTTACCGCCCGGTTCGGCGGTCTTCTCGTCTACCTGCTCGCTCATGGTCACCCCTGACCATCCTCCCGTTCCCCTGCCGTCGTGCTCCGACATTCCGGTCAATCACCCCCGGAGAGCCGACTTTCGGCCGTTCAGAGGGCGTGTTGGGGTGCCACCTTGCCGGTTGTCGACCGCAAGGTCAACCGAGCGGCACGGGAAGACGCGGCTGTTCGTCCGCCTCGACCTGGCGATTCCAGTCGGCCTTGGTGGCCCGCCAGCCCTCGTCGTCCAGGCCCTTGCGCCAGTAGCCGGAGATGGACAGCCACTCGCGGGGAACCGACCGTTCCACCCGCAGCAGGCGACGCAACTGACGGACGAACGACGCTTCACCGTGCACGAAGGCGTGCACCGTGCCGGGCGGGAACTCCAGCTCACGCACCGCGGCCACCAACGCCTCACCCACCGGGCGTACGCCCCGGTGCAGCCAGGTCAGCCGCACCGCGCCGGGGCTGGGCAGCGGCTGCTCGTCGGCCGGGCCGTCGACCTCGACGAACACGTGCGCGGGCGCACCGACGGGCAGCCGGGCCAGGGCGGCGGCGATCGCCGGCAGAGCGCTCTCGTCACCGACCAGCAGGTGCCAGTCGGCCGCCGGGCTCGGCGCGTACGCCCCACCCGGGCCGACGAACAGCACCTCGTCGCCGGGGCGCAGCGCCGCCGCCCACGGACCGGCCAGCCCCTCGTCGCCGTGGTGCACCACGTCGACGGTCATCTCCCCGGCCGCCGCGTCCCAGGCGCGAACCGTGTACGCGCGCAGCCGGGGCCACTGCTCGCGCGGCAGGTCACGACGAATGGCGGCGAGGTCGATCGGGCGCGGGTGGTCGATCCCGGCCACCGGAAAGACAATCTTGATGTAGTGGTCGGTGAACTCGCCGACCGGCAGGCCGGCCAGTTCCTCTCCGCCGAGCACCAGCCGGACCACGTGCGGGGTGGGCCGCCAGGTGCGCAGTACCAGGGCGGAGGTGACCTTCTTCGGGCGATCCGTCATTCGGTTAGGCTAACCTCACTCGCGCGCGCCGTTCAGCCCCGGGCCACGATGTCAGCTTCCGATCAGACGGTCGTGCCAGGCCAGGGCGGCAGGGTCGGTCAGCGAGGCCACCTGGTCGATCACCACCCGCAGTCGCGCGCCGTCGTCGGGTGCGTCCCGCCACAGCGGGGCGAAAACCGGATCGAGCGCTTCCGGTGCCCGTGCGGTCAGGGTCGCCACCAGCTCGGCGATGATCTCCCGCTGCCGCCGGTAGCGGCCCTGGGCACCGGGCCGACGCATCACGTAGCGCAGGGCGATGCCCTTGAGCAGCGCGCACCGGGCCCGCAACGGCCGGGGTACGACCAGGTCGGCCGCGTACCGTCGGTGTGGTCCCGGGCCGAAGCGTTCGGTGGTGGCGGCGACGGCGGTCGCCACGAACCGACCGGTCAGCACGCTGGTGGTGGCCTTGAGCGCGGCCTGGGCCCGATGGCTGCCGTCGTAGCCGGCCAACGGGGCGAGCACCGGGTCGGCGAGCAGTCCGGTCAGCGTCTCGTCGAGGTAGTCAGGCGACTCGGTCGAGTAGACGGCCGCGACGTCGACGCAGAGCGCCGCCCGCTCGTCCGGGTCGGCGAGCAACGGCTCCAGCGTGAGGTAACCGCCGTGGATGCCGTCCTCGACGTCGTGCACCGAGTACGCCACGTCGTCGGCCCAGTCCATCACCTGCGCCTCCAGGCACCGCCGCTCGCCGGCCGGGGCACCCTGCCGCAGCCAGGCGAAGGCGGGCAGGTCGTCGGCGTACACCCCGAACTTGCGCCGGCCAGGCTGCCGGGCCCACGGGTACTTGCCGACCGCGTCCAGCGAGGCACGGGTCAGGTTCAGCCCGGCGGACGTGCCGTCCGGGGCGTACACCTTGGCCTCCAGCCGGGTCAGCACCCGCAGCGTCTGGGCGTTGCCCTCGAACCCACCGCAGTCGGCGGCCAACTCGTCCAGCGCGCCCTCGCCGTTGTGCCCGAACGGCGGGTGCCCGAGGTCGTGGGCCAGCCCGGCGGTGTCCACCACGTCCGGATCACAGCCCAGCCGGGCGCCCATCTCCCGGGCGATCTGGGCCACCTCCAGCGAGTGGGTCAGCCGGGTACGCAGGAAGTCGTCGGTGCCGGCCGTGTGCACCTGGGTCTTCGCGGCCAGCCGGCGGAACGCCGCCGAGTGCAGCACCCGGGCCCGATCCCGCTCGTACGGGGACCGGCCGTGCTCCGGATCCTTGACCGGCTCCGCGACCCGACGCGCCGCGTCCGGCTCACCGGACGCGGCAGTCAATCCCCACGCTGCCGCAGCACGCAGAACTCGTTGCCCTCCGGGTCGGCCAGCACCGTCCAGTCGTCGCCGTCCTGGCCGATGTCGACGTGCCGGGCCCCCATGTCGACGAGCCGCTCCACCTCGGCCTCCCGGTCGGTCGGCCGCAGGTCGAGGTGCAGCCGATTCTTGCCGGCCTTGGCCCCGGTCACGGGTACGAAGACGATGCCCGGCAGCCGATCCGCGCTCTGCCGGATCTCCACCTCGTCCGGCCGCTCCTCGACCACCTGGTACCCGAGCGCCTCGGCCCACCAGCGGGCCAGCCGGCCCGGATCACGGGCGTCGACGGTCAGGCTCTCCCACACGGCGGTCATGCGGACACCGCCGCCGCGACACCGACAGCCTCTGACAACTCGGTACGGGATCCCATCCGGCCACCCCTTCGCGAAACGACGGTCCACGGGCGAAGTCAGGTTACGCCCGGGGGCTCGGTTCGGCGCGCCGACGACGTGCCCCCGGCGGGTCCACATCCTCCGATCAGACGAGAGTTGTCGTCCGATTGCCGACGGTGACGGGATCGCACTCATCGACGTGCACGGGTAGCGTCGCCACTGCGGAACGTCACCTGTTGCGGCGAGACACGACCGGTGGGAGAGACACGATCGTGAACGCGGAAACGATGATGGGCACCGAGCTGCGCGGGCTGCGTCGACGCCGTCCCGAGGTCTCCGGCACGGTTCTCGCCGGCACGGACGGCCTGCTCATCTCCAGCGACCTGCCCACGACCGACGCCACTCACCTGGCGGCGCTGGCCGCGGCCAGCTTCGGTCTCGGGCACCGGATGACGGCCACCGTACGGCAGGGCGAGTTCCACGAGTCCGTGGTGCACACCGCGGCCGGTTGCGTGGTCACCTACCCGGCCGGGCGGGACGCCCTGCTGACCCTGGTCACCGCACCGGGGGCGGATCTGGCGGCGCTGCGCGAGGAGGCCCGTGCGGTGGTCCGGCGTACCGGCCCGGCCCTGGCCGCCTGCCGCCAGCCGACGTTGCTGCCCCACCAGGCGGATCCGCACGCCCCGCTGGCGGTGCGCACCCCGATGGCCACGTTGCCGAACCAGCGCCCCCGCCGCGCGCAGTCCATCACCTGGCGCCGCCCCCCAATCTGACCGCCACTACCACCCCGGACACCCGCGACAGGCGACAACATCGGGGATGGTGCTGCCTCGATGCGGCTCGACACAGCAAAATCCCCGATGTTGCTGCCTCCCGACCTGGCGGGGTGGGCGGTCAGCGGCTGTCGGAGCCGGTGGTGACGATCGCGGCTCGGCCGGCCTCCAGCCGCGCCACCGGCACCCGGAACGGCGAACAGGAGACGTAGTCCAATCCGACGGAGTGGAAGAAGTGCACCGAGTCGGGGTCTCCGCCGTGCTCACCGCAGACGCCGATCTTGAGCCCCGGGCGGGCCGCCCGCCCCTCCTCGGCGGCGATGCGGACCAGCCGGCCGATGCCGTCGGCGTCGATGGACTCGAACGGTGAGATGCCGAAGATGCCCAGCTCCAGGTAGCGCCAGAAGAACGCCCCCTCGACGTCGTCGCGGGAAAAGCCCCAACCCATCTGGGTCAGGTCGTTGGTGCCGAAGGAGAAGAACTCGGCCGCCTCGGCGATCTGCCCGGCGGTCAACGCCGCCCGGGGCACCTCGATCATCGTGCCGATCAGCACGTCGACGTCACTGCCGCCGACCACCTCGGCGATGATCCGCTCGGCCTCGGCGCGTACCGTCTCCAACTCCTGCACCGCGCCGACCAGCGGGACCATGATCTCCGGGCAGGCGGGGACGCCCTGGCGGGTGCACTCCACGGCCGCCTCGGTGATCGCCCGGACCTGCATCGCGAACAGGCCGGGGATGACCAGGCCCAGGCGTACGCCGCGCAGCCCGAGCATCGGGTTCTCCTCGTGCATCCGGCGTACCGCCGCGAGCAGCGCCTCCTCCTTGGCGACGTCCTCGCCGCGTTCCTGGGCGACCGCCACGTTGACGGCGAGCTGTTCCAGCGGCGGCAGGAACTCGTGCAGCGGCGGGTCGATCAGCCGGACGGTGACCGGCAGACCGTTCATCTCCCGGAAGATCTCCACGAAGTCGGCCCGCTGCAACGGCAACAGCGCGGCGAGCGCCTCCTCCCGTTCGGCCGGGTCGCGGGCCAGGATCAGTCGTTCCACCAGCTCGCGACGGTCGCCGAGGAACATGTGCTCGGTGCGGCACAGCCCGATGCCCTCGGCGCCGAAGCGCCGGGCCCGGGCCGCGTCGGCGGCGGTGTCGGCGTTGGTACGCACCGCCAGGCGCCGGCTGGCGTCGGCGTGCGACATGATCCGGTGCACCGCCTTGACCAGGGCGTCGTCCGTGCTTGCCGGGTCGAGTTCGCCCTCGAAGTAGCGCACCACCTCCGACGGGCTGACCGGCACCTCACCGAGGTACACCTTGCCGGTGGTGCCGTCGATGGAGACGACATCGCCCTCGGTGACCGTGTGCCCGGCCACGACGAACCGCCGCTTCGGCACGTCGATGTCCAGTTCGTCCGCGCCGGAGACGCAGGTCTTGCCCATCCCCCGGGCCACCACGGCGGCGTGGCTGGTCTTGCCACCCCGCGAGGTGAGGATGCCCCGGGCGGCGATCATGCCGTTCAGGTCGTCCGGGTTGGTCTCCCGGCGGACCAGGATGACGGCCTCGCCCTCGGCGGCCAGCTCGACCGCGCGGGCCGAGGTGAAGACCACCTTGCCGACCGCCGCGCCCGGTGACGCGCCGATCCCGGCGGCGACCGGCTGGAAGTCGTGGTCGAGCTGGAAGCGCGGGAACATCAACTGGGCCAGCTGCGCGCCGTTGACCCGGTGCAGCGCCTCGTCGAGGTCGATCAGGCCCTCGTCGACGAGTTGGCCGGCGATGACGAACGCGGCGGCGGCGGTGCGCTTGCCGACCCGGGTCTGGAGCATCCACAGCTTGCCGCGCTCGATGGTGAACTCGATGTCGCACAGGTCGCGGTAGTGCCGCTCCAGCCGGGCCATGTAGTCGAGCAGCTCGTCGTAGGAGTCCTTGTCGATCCGCTCCAGCTCCTGCAACGGCACGGTGTTGCGGATGCCGGCGACGACGTCCTCGCCCTGCGCGTTGGCCAGGTAGTCGCCGTAGATGCCCTGGGCACCGCTGGCCGGGTCGCGGGTGAAGGCGACGCCGGTGCCGGAGTCGGGACCGAGGTTGCCGAAGACCATCGCCACCACGTTGACGGCGGTGCCGAGGTCCGCCGGGATGCGCTCCTGCCGGCGGTAGACCACCGCCCGCTCGGCGTTCCACGAGTCGAACACCGCGCGTACCGCCAGGTCCAGCTGTTCGCGCGGCTCCTGCGGGAACTCCCGCCCGGTGTGCTTCGTGAAGATCTTCTTGTACGCGTCGACCAGCCCGCGCAGGTCGTCCGCGTCCAGGTCCAGGTCCAGGTCGGTGCCCTTGGCGCGCTTGGCCTCGTCGAGCGCGTGCTCGAACTCCTCACCCGGCACGTCGCAGACGGTCTTGCCGAACATCTGGATCAGCCGCCGGTAGGAGTCCCAGGCGAACCGGTCCGCGCCGCCGGAGGCGGGCTGGCCGGTCGAGCCGCCGGCCTGCCGGGCCAGCCCCTCGACGCTGCGGTCGTTGAGACCGACGTTGAGCACGGTCTCCATCATTCCCGGCATCGAGAACTTGGCCCCGGAGCGTACCGAGACCAGCAGCGGGTCGTCCGGGTCGCCCAGCCGCCGGCCCATCTCGCGTTCCAGCGCCGTCAGGTGCGCGGTGATCTGGTCGGCGAGTCCGGCCGGTTCCGTACCCGTGCCGAGGTACGCCTTGCACGCCTCGGTGGTGATGGTGAAGCCGGGCGGCACCGGCAGGCCGAGATTCGTCATCTCGGCCAGGTTCGCCCCCTTGCCGCCCAGGAGGTCCTTGAGGTCCTTGTTGCCCTCGGCGAAGTCGTAGACGTACTTGTGCTCAACCGTCTCTTGCGCTGCCACCAGAGCCTCCCACGCGCCCGGACTGACACTTAACGAAGGTTCAGTTTTCTGATACCCCGAATCCACTGGCTGGTAATCCGGGGAGTCGTGCCGATCGGTGGGCGAAGGCTAAGCGAACAACGCGCGGCCCGGGAGCATTCGGTGACAATAGGCACAGCAATCACGACTCTTCGCGTTCGTGACAGTTTTTGGGAACGGTTCCACGCGCACATTCACGCAATTGCCGGCCTCCCCGTACGCTAGACGGCACGCTCTGTGATCACCTCGCACCATTGCCACAACCGCCGCGAATACACCCCCTCGGGAGTTCTCGTGTCCACCCCGTCCAGCACCGCACCGGAACCACTCGACCCGACCCGCCCCGCCGCCGTCACCGCCCCCGCCGAGGCAGCGCCCGCCCCGCAGCGGGAGACCGCCGCAGCGGACCGGAGCGGCGCTGGTGGCGGGCTCGCCGCCCGGACGAACGCCGAGGCCGAGACCGCCGCGGGTGCCGACGACGCGGCTCAGGCTTCCGGGCGTACCGCCGAGGAGTTGGCCCGGGCGGCGGAGCGCAAGGCGGCGGCGCTGCTCGCACCGCCGGCACCGGCCCGGCTGGGCGACGTGGTGCCCGCGCCGGAACGGGTCGAGCCGGACGCCTCGGGCGACTACCTGCTCTCGGTCGACGCGGTGATCCGGGTCAGCGCCGATCCGGCCGCTGTGGCCGTCGCCGGGCAGCTCGCCGCGCTGCTGCGTCCGGCCACCGGATACCCGCTGCCGGTGGCCGACACCACCGCGCCCGTCCCGGCCGGCGGCATCGCCCTCGTGCTGACCGACGAGGTGGCCCTGGGCGCGGAGGGCTACCGGCTCGACATCGGCACCGACGGCGTACGCATCGCCGCCGGCACCGCCGCCGGCCTCTTCCACGGGGTGCAGACACTGCGACAGCTGCTGCCGGCCGCCGTCGAGAGCGCCACCCCGGTCACCGAACGCTGGGTGCTGCCCGGCGGGTCGATCCTCGACCGTCCCCGCTATCCGCACCGGGGCGCGATGCTCGACGTGGCCCGGCACTTCTTCGGCGTCACCGACGTGCTGCGGGTGATCGACCACCTGGCCCGGTACAAGCTCAACCGGCTGCACCTGCACCTCACCGACGACCAGGGCTGGCGAATCGCGATCGACTCCTGGCCCCGGCTGGCCACCGTCGGCGGGGCCGGTGCGGTCGGCGACGCCCCCGGCGGGTACTACACCCGGGCCGACTACCGACGGATCATGGCGTACGCCGCCGACCGGCACATCACCGTGATCCCCGAGATCGACCTGCCCGGTCACACGAACGCCGCGTTGACCGCGTACGGCGAGCTGGCCCCCGACCGGGTCGCGCCGCCGCCGTACACCGGCACCGAGGTCGGCTTCAGCTACGTCGATCCAGCCAGCGAGCGCACCTACGACTTCGTCGCCGACGTGCTCGGCGAGATCGCCGCGCTCACTCCCGGGAGGTGGCTGCACATCGGCGGCGACGAGGCGTTCAAGGTGCCCGCCGAGGTGTACGCCGGCTTCGTCGACCGGACGCAACGCATCGTGGCCGGGCTGGGCCGGGACGTGATCGGCTGGCACCAGATCGCCCCGGCCTCCCACTGCGACGGGCGGATCCTGCAGTGGTGGGGCACGACCGGCGACGACCCGGTGACCGCCGAGGCGGTACGCCGGGGCGCTCGACTGATCCTCTCCCCCGGCAACCACGCGTATCTCGACATGAAGTACGCCCCGGACACCCCGATCGGACACGACTGGGCCGGGTTGATCGACGTACGCCGGGCGTACGACTGGGATCCGGCCACCCACCTGGTGGGCGTACCGGCCGAGGCGGTGCTCGGCGTCGAGGCGCCGCTGTGGACCGAGTCGGTGACCACCCTCGCCGAAATCGAGTACATGCTGCTCCCCCGGCTGCCCGCCATCGCCGAGCTGGGCTGGTCTCCCCGCTCGACGCACGACTGGGACTCGTTCCGGCGGCGGCTCGCGCAGCACGGCCCCCGTTGGGCCACCGCGGGCATCGCGTACCACCGCTCTCCCGAGCTGCCCTGGTCGGCTCCGGCAATGCCGGTGCCCGCCCCGCGCAGGCCGTCGCCAAGCGGCGACCCGCTCGAGCACCCGCCGGTCAGCCCTTCGAGCGACCCGCCAGTCCGCCCAGGAACAGCGCCCGGCCAGGAGTGACGCGCTCCACCGCTCCGCCAGCCACCCACCAGACCACGACAATCACCCCAAAGCACCCCAGCGCCCGGATCACTCCGCACCGCCGGCTTCACCGGCAGGCGATGAGCTGACGAGTAACCAGTTCGGTTGCCACCTGCACCGGATATCCGGTTTCGGCCTCTTTGTGGTGGCGTCGGTCACCGCACCGGCGGAATCGTGGGCCCGGTCCGGTGGTTGTACATGGCGTAACCACGAGCGCCTCCGAGCGCCGCCCCCGGCCCGGGTCGGAATGACCCCCCGCCGCCGGGCGTTACACCCCCCGGAACATCCGCAGTGCCAGCCGCCTCCCCCGGCGAGGCCCCCGGAATGACCCCGGCCCACCCGGCGTTACACCTGGCCGGGCCGCGAGCCCCCTGGAATCACCCCCGGCCCACCCGGCGTTACATCCCCGGCCCGCGAGCCTACGGGAATGGGCCCGGCCCACCCGGCGTTACACCACGTCCCGGGCACCGACCCGCCGGACAGCGCGTAGCAACGATCATCCCCTTTCCGCACGGCCCACCCGCACCCCCCACGCGGGCACCGCCGCGCGCACCCCCGACCGAAAGGTGCAGATCATCATGGCTACCACCATCCTGCGCAAGACCGCCCTGACCATCGCCGCAGCCGCCGCCACCGCCGGTGGCATCGCCGGCCCCGCCGTCGCCGCCCACGCCGCACCGGCCACCAAGCCCGCCGCCATCCAGGCCGACCGCAAGCCCGGCGGCGAACGCGAACTCGGCGTCCGCTACGAAGCCCAGCCCAACTTCTACTACTGCGGCCCCGCCGCCGCCCGCAACGCCCTGAGCGTGCAGGGCAAGAACATCGACGTCGACACCATGGCCAAGGAAATGCGCACCACCGAGGCCGGCACCAACTCCATCAACGACATCACCCCGGTACTCAACAAGGAGACCGGCAAGGACGTCTACCGCTCGGTCGAGATCGCCAGCCCCAAGGCCGACGACAAGCAGACCGACAAGCTGCGCGACGACATCGTCGCCACCGTCGACAACGGCCGCGCCGTGGTCGCCAACATCGCCGGCACCGCCACCGACACCGACGGCACCACCCACAGCTTCGAAGGCGGCCACTACATCAGCATCGTCGGCTACCGCGACGGCGGCGACACCGTCACCATCGCCGACTCCGCCGACCCCACCCAGGCCTCCTACCGGATGAACATCGACACCCTGGCCGACTGGATCGCCACCCGCGGCTACAGCGCCACCTCCTGACAACCCCAACACCACGAAGGGCCGACCCCACCCGGGGCCGGCCCTTCGTCGTCCCCACCTCCACCCCGACCAACCCCCGCCCCGCCCCGACCACCCCCCGCCCCGCCCCGGCCCCGGGAAGACGACAACATCGGGGATGTTGCTGTGTCACGCCACGGCCAGCCAGCAACATCCCCGATGTTGCTGGCTCACCGCCAGCGGGCAGCGGGCGGCGGGCGGCCACGGCGACAGGCGGTGGACGCCGCAAGGCAGGCGGCGACCGGACGCCGCGGTGACGGGTTGGTGGCTGCGAGAACCCGGCGTTGGCGGGGTCAGCCGCCGGAGTCGTCCAGCTCGGCGCCCTCGGGAACGGTGTCGTCGTCGCGGCTGGCCAGCCAGCCGTCGGGCAGGAAAACCTTGCCCGGTGAGTTGATGCGACCGCGCGGCTGACCCAACGTCTCCACCGGGAACGGCACGGCCGGGTCCAGCTTGCCGAGCAGGTCGTCGAGCTGGGCCAGGCTGTCGATCATCGCCAGGGAGCGGCGCAGCTCGCTGCCGACCGGGAAACCCTTGAGGTACCAGGCCACGTGCTTACGGAAGTCGGTGCAGCCGTCCCGCTCACCCCGGGCGGGATTGCGGGCGCCGGCGGTGAACTGCTCGACCAGCAGCTCGGCGTGCCGGCGCATGGTCACCGCGACCTCGCCGAGGGTGGGCAGCCGGCGCTGCGGCGAGCCGTTGAACGCCGCCTCCAGGTCGGCGAAGAGCCACGGGCGGCCGAGGCAGCCGCGACCGATGACCACGCCGTCGACCCCGGTGTGCGCCACCATCCGCAGAGCGTCGTCGGCCTCCCAGATGTCGCCGTTGCCGAGCACCGGCACGTCGAGCGCCTGCTTCAGGGTCGCGATGGCATCCCAGTCGGCGGTGCCCGAGTAGCGCTGCGCGGCCGTACGACCGTGCAGGGCGACCGCGGCGACGCCAGCCTCCTGGGCGGCCAGCCCCGCCTCGACGTACGTCAGGTGGTCGTCGTCGATGCCCTTGCGCATCTTGACCGTGACCGGCACCCCGGCGGGTGACGCGGCGTCCACCGCGGCGCGCACCAGGCGGGCGAAGAGCCGCCGCCGCCAGGGCAGTGCCGCGCCGCCACCGCGACGGGTCACCTTCGGCACCGGGCAGCCGAAGTTCAGGTCGATGTGATCGGCGAGGTCCCGTTCGACCACGATCCGCACGGCGGCGGCGGCGGTTTCCGGGTCGGTGCCGTAGAGCTGGAGGCTGCGCGGGCGCTCGTCCGCCCCGAACGCGATCATCCGCAGCGTCTTCGGGTTCCGCTCGACCAGGGCGACCGTCGTGATCATCTCGCAGACGTAGATGCCGCCGCCCTGCTCCCGGCAGAGCTGGCGAAAGCCGACGTTTGTGATGCCGGCCATCGGGGCGAGCACCACCGGCGGCCACACCTGGTGCGGCCCAATGCTCAGCGACGGCCGGTCGGCGGCGGGAGGGAGGGCGGTTTCCACCGCTCAAGGGTACGGGGGCCGTGGTCAGCGCCGTTGCCACGGCCACCGGCTACCTCCGCGATCGGGCCCCGAGGCTCCGCGCATCAGCTCCGCCGTCCCCGCCAGCTTCTGCCGGATCTCCAGCCCGGCCATACCGAGCAGTTCGGTCAGCTGGAGGCCCTGATCGACCACCAACCGGGCACGCTCGACGTCGCCGATCATCAGCAGCGCCGGCGCGTAGATCGAGTACGTGTTGGCCAGCTCCCAGATGGTGATCGGCTGATGCGGGTCGAGCGCCTTCAGGCGCAGCTCCGTCGCCCGGGAACCAGCAAGCACCGCCTCCTGGACATCGGACGCCGCACCCTGCTCCTGATGGCGGTGCAGCAGAGCGTTCGCGTAGTTGTGGTAGGCGGTGGCCATCGCCGCGCGGGTGCGCGGCCCCGCACCGGGTGCCGGACCGGCGGTGTACAGACCGATCTCGATCGCCTTCTCCAGCAACTGCAGCCGGACACCGGGGCTGCCGGCCACGAACGCCGACTCGCCGGAGTCCACAAACGCGGTGATCAGCTCGGCCAGCGCCTCGTCCCGCCGCGGCTGGGTCGGATCCGGATGCTCCGCCTTCACCGCCTGATGGATCTCCGCGAACAGCACGATGGCCTCGTGGCCCGCCTCCTTCGCCCGTTCGTGGCGGCCCATGCCGGCCAACACCATGCCGTGCCGCCACAGGGCCCGGGCCAGCTGGCGTTGATCGTGCCGGTCGGCCCGGCCACCCGCGACCGCCTGCCGGTACGCCTCGATGACCCGCAGCCAGAGCGCGTCCGCCTGCCGCCAGCCCGCCGGCCGGGTGGAGAGCTCCCGCGCCCGCTCGAAGATCTCCTCGCGTGCTTCCGGCTCCACGTCGTCGGCCCTTCGTCGTCTCCGTGCGGATACGTCCGCCTGAAGACATCATTGGCCATGGATGCCAGTCGGCTCGACCGTCGCGCCCGTCCCGGGCCGCCGGATCGGCCGGCGGGCCCGGGCGGGGCGGAAATCAGCAGCCGGGAAGACGGTCGAGCAGGTAGCGCTCGACCTGGTCCAGGCCGATCCGTTCCTGGGTCATGGTGTCCCGGTTGCGCACGGTCACCGCGTTGTCGTCGAGCGTGTCGAAGTCGACGGTGACGCAGAACGGGGTGCCGATCTCGTCCTGCCGGCGGTAGCGGCGACCGATGGCCTGCGAGTCGTCGAACTCGACCACCCAGCGCTTGCGCAGGTCCGCGGCGAGTTGCTTCGCCTTCGGCGAAAGCGCCTCGTTACGCGACAGCGGCAGCACCGCCACCTTGACCGGGGCCAGTCGCGGGTCGAAACGCATCACGGTGCGCTTGTCGACGCCGCCCTTGGTGTTCGGCGCCTCGTCCTCGTCGTACGCCTCGAGCAGGAAGGCCAGCACCGCGCGGGTGAGGCCGGCGGCCGGTTCGATCACGTACGGGATCCACCGCTCGCCCTTGGACTGGTCGAAGTACGACAGGTCGACGCCGGAGTGCTTGCTGTGCGTGGACAGGTCGAAGTCGGTGCGGTTGGCGATGCCCTCCAACTCGGCGAACTCGGTGCCGCCGAACTGGAACCGGTACTCGATGTCGACGGTGCGCTTCGAGTAGTGCGAGAGCTTCTCCTTGGGGTGCTCGTAGAAGCGCAGGTTGTTCTCCGACAGACCGAGGTCGAGATACCAGTTCCAGCGCTCGGCGAGCCAGTACTCGTGCCACTGCTCGTCGCTGCCCGGCTCGACGAAGAACTCCATCTCCATCTGCTCGAACTCGCGGGTACGGAAGATGAAGTTGCCCGGGGTGATCTCGTTGCGGAACGACTTACCGGTCTGCGCGATGCCGAACGGCGGCTTCTTGCGGGCGACCGTCTCCACGTTGCGGTAGTTGACGAAGATGCCCTGGGCGGTCTCCGGCCGCAGGTAGTGCAGACCCTCGTCGCTCTCCACCGGGCCGAGGTAGGTCTTCATCAGGCCGTTGAACATCCGGGGCTCGGTGAAGGTGCCCTTGTTACCGCAGTTGGGGCAGTTCAGCTCGGCCAGCGAGGTCGGCGGACGGCCGTGCTTGGCCTCGTACGCCTCCTCAAGATGGTCGGCGCGGAACCGCTTGTGGCAGGACTGGCACTCGGTCAGCGGGTCGACGAAGGCCTCCAGGTGCCCCGAGGCGGCCCACACGTCCCGGGCGAGGATCACCGCGGAGTCCAGACCGACCACGTCGTCGCGCTGCTGGACCATGGTCTTCCACCACTGCCGGCGCACGTTCTCCTTGAGCTCCACGCCGAGCGGACCGTAGTCCCAGGCCGACCGGGTGCCTCCGTAGATCTCGCTGGAGGGGAAGACGAAGCCTCGGCGCTTGGCGAGGCTGACGACGGCGTCGATACGGTCGGCTGGCATTTTTCCTCCTACGCCGACTGGCGGTCGGCGGGGACGTCACGGTCGGCGGGGACGGTTCGGGACCACGGTACGACCGGTGCGGTCCCGAACCCAGCACATTACCTGCGGCCGGTCAGTTGACTCCGCAGACCTCCATGCCGCCGGTCTGCGGATCCTGGGCGAGCACGACCTGCTGGCGTTCCTGGCCGCCGCCACGGTAGGTCACCTCCACCGGCACGGTGAGCGTGGTGGTGTCCACCTCGCCGACCCGGTAGGAGGAGATCTGCGGTTCGGCGGCGGAGCGGCGTTCGAACTCCTGCCGGGACTCGCGCCGCCGGGCGTCCTCGCAGAGCTGGTCGTACGCCCGCCCGTAGTCACCGTCGGAGAGGGCCCGGTAGTAGTCGCCGGAGACCGTGCGGCCCTGCTCCTCGATCGCCTGCACCCCACTGACCAGCAGGCCGACGACCGCGGTGCCGCCACCGCCGCAACAGAGCAGCAGGGCCAGCGCTCCCGCGCCGAGACCGAGCCAGAGCCGGGACCGACCTCCCTCGGTCGGCGGTGCCGCGAACGGCGGTGCCACCCCGGGCCCGGGCGGCGGCACCGGCGCACCCTGTTGCGGACCGGACGGCATCGGATCGGACGACGGGACGGACGGCACCTGACCAGCGGACGGCGAGGTGGGCAGCATTTGGCCCGGCGGCTGTCGGTTGGCGTCCGGCACCGGGTCGGTGCCGGGCGACGTGGTCGGGCCGGTGGGCGGCGACCCGGCGGTCTCGGCGGCGGGCCTGGCACCGGTGCCGTCAGTGGACGGCAGGCCGGAGGCGGCCGGCGGGCCGCTTTCGCCCGCCGCCTGAGGTCCCTGCTGGCCGGGCAGCGAGGGGTCTGGCGGTGGGGCTGCCGGTCCGGGAGCGGTCATAGGAGCCAGCGTAGTGCCCGGCGACTCAGCGGTAAGGACCCGCAGCCCGGTCGCTGGCCACCGTGACCACGTCCCCGCCCGGTACGGCGGTCGCCAACGGCTCGTACGCGGACGGCTCGTCGAGACTCTCGGCGAGCAGCGGCACCGCAGTGATCTTCACGTCGAATCCGCCGAGGGCGCGGCGGTAGGTGCCCACCGACTCCCATTCGGTGACCAGGCACCAGTGACGGGGGTCGTCCAGTGCCCGGACCAGCTGTCCGCGCTGGTAGCCGGGCCGGGCGGCCAGCGCCGCGAGGGCCGCGTGGGCCCGGGCGGCGAACGCCTCGGCGACGTCTTCGTCGACCACGAACCGGTTGGTCACCAGCACCGGCTCCTCCTCCTCGTAGAGTCTGTGGAATGCAGCGTACGCAGCCTGGGATCGCCGCCCGACTGGCCCGGACCAACCCGACGACGGTGTTCCTGGTCACCCTCGCCCTCGCGCTCGTCGCGTTCTTCGCCCCGGGCGTGATCGGCGGGCTGGTGACGCTGCTGCTGGCCGGTGCGCTGGCGGCCCTGCTGGTGACCACCTGGTCGGTACAGACGCCGCAGACCCGGGCGATCCGGCTGATCGTGCTGACCCTGCTGATCACCGCCGGCCTGGTGAAGCTGCTCTGACATGCAATCATGCGTTTTTGACAATCATTGTCGTTGTCGCGGAAAGTCGAGGACATGACCTTCCGCTCCGCCCCGCGCGCCCTGGCCACCGCCACGGCCGCCCTGCTCGCCCTGACCGGCGTCACCGCCTGTTCGAACGACGACAGCCCGGCCGGCGCCGACCCGCAGCGGGTCGACGTGGTGGCCGGTTTCTACCCGTTGCAGTTCCTCGCCGAGCGGATCGGCGGCGACGCCGTGGCCGTGACCAGCCTGGCCCGCCCCGGTGCGGAGCCGCACGACCTGGAGCTGAACCCGGGCCAGGTCGGCCAGATCAGCGAGGCGGAGCTGGTCCTGTTCCTGCACGGCTTCCAGCCCGCCGTGGACGAGGCGGTCGAGCAGCAGGCCGGTGACCGCGCCTTCGACGTGGCGACCGTGGAGCCCCTGCTGGACGCCACCGCCGGTGGCCACGACCACGACCACGAGGGCGAGGAGCACGCCGAAGGCGAGGAGCACGCCGAGGAGGAGCACGCCGAGGAGGCGTCCGAGGGGGCCAAGGACCCGCACGTCTGGCTCGACCCGACCCGACTGGCCACCATCGGCGACAAGCTCGCCGAGCGGCTCGGCACGGTCGACCCGGACCGGGCCGGTGACTACACCGCGCGGGCGGCCACTCTGCGTACCGAGCTGGAGAAGCTGGACACGGAGTTCGCCGAGGGGTTGAAGACCTGCCAGCGTCGGGAGATCGTGGTCAGCCACACCGCGTTCGGCTACCTGGCGCAGAAGTACCAGCTGGAGCAGATCGGCATCACCGGACTCACCCCGGAGAACGAGCCGTCCCCGCAGCGACTGGCCGAGGTCACCGAGGAGGCCCGGGAGCACCAGGCCACCACCATCTTCTTCGAGACGCTGGTCAGCCCGAAGGTGGCCGAGACCATCGCCCGCGAGGTCGGCGCCCAGACCGCCGTGCTGGATCCGATCGAGGGCCTGTCAGCCGAGGGCGGCGGGGACTACCTTTCGGTGATGCGTACCAACCTGCAAACCCTGAGGACGGCGTTGAGCTGCTCGTGACACCTGACGTCATCACCGTCACGCACGGGGTGGTCGGCTACGACGGCCGCCCCGTGCTTCGTGACGTTTCGCTCACCGTGACCGCCGGTGAGGTGGTCGCGCTCCTCGGCGCCAACGGCTCCGGCAAGTCCACCCTGATCCGCGCCATCCTCGGGCTCGTCCCGCTCAGCGCCGGCACGGTGACCCTCTTCGGCCGACCGGTCCGCCGGTTCCGCCAGTGGCACCGGGTCGGGTACGTCCCCCAGCGCCTCGGTGCCGGCAGCGGCGTGCCGGCCACCGTCGCCGAGGTGGTCGCCGCCGGGCGGCTGGCCCGCCGGGGAATCCTGCGCCCACCCGGGCGGGCCGACCGGGAGGCCGTCGCCGAGGCGCTGCGCGCCGTCGGTCTGGCCGACCGGGCGAAGGACCCGGTCAGTACCCTCTCCGGCGGGCAGCAGCAGCGCACGCTCATCGCCCGAGCCCTGGCCGGGCGGCCCGAACTGCTGATCCTCGACGAGCCGACGGCCGGTGTGGACGCCGTCAGCCAGGAGGCGTTCGCCGGTGCGCTGCGCGACTTCACCCTCGGCGGGGGGACCGTCCTGCTCGTCGCCCACGAGCTGGGTCCGCTGCGTCCGGTGATCGGCCGGGCGATCGTCGTGCACCAGGGGTTCGTGGCGCACGACGGCGCCGTGCCGGAGCCGGCCGGGCACCACGCGGCGCCCGACCACGACCACGTGCATCCGCACGGTCCCGAGGAGCCCGCCGGGCTGTGGAGCGCACGATGAGCCTCTTCCAGTACGAGTACATGCAGCTCGCGCTGGTCAGCGCTCTGATCATCGGGCTGACCGCGCCCGCGCTCGGCATCTACCTGGTGCAGCGGCGGCTGGCGCTGATCGGCGACGGCATCGGGCACGTCGCGCTGACCGGGGTCGGTGCCGGTCTGCTCTTCCAGACCTCCCCCGTGATCATGGCGGTGATCGCGGCCACCCTCGGCGCGGTCGTCATCGAGCTGATCCGCGAACGCGGCCGGACCTCCGGCGACCTGGCCCTCGCGCTGCTGTTCTACGGCGGCATCGCCGGCGGGGTGGTGCTGGTCGGGCTCTCCGACAGCACCAGCGCCAACCTGAACGCGTACCTGTTCGGGGCATTGAGCACGGCGTCCCGGGCGGACGTCGCCACCATCGCGGTGCTCGGTGCGGCGGTGCTGATCGCGATGATCGGGCTGCGGCCGGCGCTGTTCGCCGTCTGTCACGACGAGGAGTACGCCCGCGTCTCCGGCCTGCCGGTACGCACGCTCAACCTGCTGCTCGCGATCACCACGGCGATCACGGTGACGATCGCCATGCGCGCGGTCGGCGTACTGCTCATCAGCGCGCTGATGGTCGTCCCGGTGGCCACCGCGCAGCAGGTCACCCGGGGGTTCCGCAGCACCATGGCGGCGGCGATGGCGCTGGGACTGTTCGCCGGCGGGGCGGGCATCTGGATGGCGGCGCTCGCCGACACCGCGCCCGGCGCCTCGGTGGTGGTGCTCGCGATCGCCTCGTTCGTGACGGTCACCCTGCTGGCCGCCGGTTGGCGCCGGCTCCGGCGGACCCGACCCCAGCCCGCGCCGGCTCCGGAGCCCCACGAGGTGGTGCTCGGCGGGTCCTGATCCTGAGCGGTGCACCGGTATTGGTTACCGTTGCAGGGTGACCAGCGGATCCGGCTATGACGCGTACGAGGGTGCCAGCGAGTTGCTGCGGGCCCTCTCGGCACCGATCCGGCTGGCGATCGTCAGCGAGCTGGCCGGCGGTGAGCGCTGCGTGCACGAGCTGGTGGACAAGCTCGGGGTGGCTCAGCCGCTGGTTTCTCAGCACCTGCGGGTGCTTCGTGGGGCGGGCGTGGTCCGGGGTTCCCGGCGGGGGCGGGAGATCGCCTACACCCTGGTCGACGAGCACGTCGCGCACATCGTGGCGGACGCGGTCAGCCACGCCGGGGAGGGATCATGAGCGAGCGAATCATCAGGCTCAGTGCGGGTGTGCCTCATGACGGCACGCAGCGAAGCGGAGTGACGTCATGAGCGAGCGGAGCGAGCGAATCATCAGGCTCAGAGCGGACGTGCCTCATGACGGCACGCAGCGAAGCGGAGTGACGTCATGAGCGAGCGGAGCGAGCGAATCATCAGGCTCAGAGCGGACGTGCCTCATGACGGCACGCAGCGAAGCGGAGTGACGTCATGAGCGACAGTGGTACGGCGGTTCGCAACACTCGTCAGCGTTCGGCGGTGAGTGCCCTGCTCGCCGAGACGGAGGGCTTCCACAGCGCCCAGGAGCTGCACGCGATGCTGCGCGATCGTGGCGAGCGGGTCGGGTTGACCACGGTCTACCGGACGTTGCAGGGGCTGGCCGACGCGGGCGAGATCGACGTGATGCGCCCACCGGGCGGTGAGCACCTGTACCGCCGGTGCAGCGAGGGGCACCACCATCACCTGGTCTGTCGAGCCTGTGGGCGTACCGTCGAGGTCGCCGGCCCGACCGTGGAGGCCTGGGCCGATCGCGTCGCCGCACAGCACGGTTTCACCGACGTCAGCCACACCCTGGAGATCTTCGGCACCTGCCCCGCCTGCGCCCGCTAACCAACCCCACCCCACCCACCGCCCGCCGCCCGCCGCCCGCCGCCCGCCGCCCGCCGCCCGCCGCCCGCCGATCTTGCACTTCTGGTCGGGACGGATGCTGCCAGAGCGGGCATATCGGCGACCACAACTGCAAGATCGGCGAGTTTTGCCGGGCGGTTGTCGGGGTGCCCGGGGGCGGGGCGCGTGGCAGGCTGTCCGGCGTGAAGATCTACGCTGATCGTTTCCCGACCGCGCTGCGACAGCTGCTCACCGACCTGCTCGTCGTCGCCTGGGTGTACGCGACGATCCGGGGCGCACTGTGGCTGCACGACCTGGTGCAGAGACTTGCCGTACCCGGGCAGAAGCTGGAGGGTGCGGGCGCCGGCCTCGCCGACAATCTCGCCGAGGCCGGCGGCAAGGTCGGCCGGGTGCCGCTGGTCGGCGACGAGCTGACCGCACCCTTCGAGCGGGCGGCCGGTGCCGCCCGTTCGCTGGCCGAGGCCGGCCGCGACCAGCAGGAACTGGTCGACCAGTTGGCGCTGGCGCTGGCCGTTGGCCTGCTGATCGTGCCGCTCGGACTCGTGGTGTTCGGCTGGCTGCCGCTGCGGGTGCGTTGGATGCGCCGGGCCGGGTCGGCGGCGACGCTGGCCACCGCGCCCGCCGGCCGGGATCTGCTGGCCCTGCGCGCGCTGGCCGGCCAGCCGCTGCGCAAACTAACCCGGATCGCCCCCGACGTCGCCGAGGCGTGGCGACGCGGCGACGACACCACGGTCAACGCCCTGGCCGCCCTCGAACTCCGCCGCCTCGGCCTCCGCGACCCCCACCAACCCTGACCGCCTCCCCTCCCCCGTTGATCAAGAAGTTTGGGTCGTGAATCTCGCGGATGCGGACCAAAACTTCTTGATCAACAGGGCGGGCGCCTCTGTTAGGGGGTGGGGTTGGGGGGTGGGGGGAGGCGGCGGCGGGCGTCGGAGGGGGCGGTGGAGGGGCCGGGGGTCCAGGGGGCCACCCAGGGCAGGTCGGTGGGTGGGGTGACGACGCCGTCCTCCAGCGCCGCGTAGCGGCCGGCCAGGATGCGCTTGGCGGCCGTCACGTCGATCGAGTCGGTGTTCTCCCACAGGGCGGTGAACAGGGCGTCGACCCGGACCTTGGCCTGCCGGCAGAACAGGTCGGCCAGTTCCACGTTCTCCGGCCGGGTGTCGCGCTCGGCGCGGGCGCGTACGCAGACCGCGCTCATCGCGAACAGTTCCGCGCCGATGTCCACGACCCGGCCGAGGAACGCCTGCTTGCGCTCCATCTTTCCCTGCCAGCGGGACATCGCGTAGAAGGTGGACCGGGCCAGCTTCCGGCTGGCGCGTTCCACGTGACGCAGGTGGCCGGCGAGCGGGCCGAACTCGCCGTACCCGGTGGGCTGCTGCCCCTTGCCGACCGCGAGGGTCGGCAGCCACCGCGCGTAGAACGCACCCGCCCGGGCTCCGGCCTTCGCCTTACGGGCGAGCCCGGCGTCGGGGTCGATGATGTCGCCCGCCACCGACAGGTGCGCGTCCACCGCCTCGCGCGCGATGAGCAGGTGCATGATCTCCGTGGAGCCTTCGAAGATCCGGTTGATCCGCAGGTCGCGCAGCATCTGCTCGACCGCGGCCGGGCGTTCGCCCCGGGCGGTGAGCGAGTCGGCCGTCTCGTATCCCCGGCCGCCGCGGATCTGGACCAGCTCGTCGGCGATCCGCCACGCCATCTCGCTGGCGTACAGCTTGACCAGCGCCGCCTCGATCCGGATGTCGTTGCGGTCGTCGTCGGCGAGCAGGCAGCAGAGGTCGAGCATGGTCTCCATGCCGTACGTGGTCGCGGCGATGAAGGAGAGCTTCTGGGCGACCGCCTCGTGCTCACCCACCGGCCGGCCCCACTGGACCCGCTCCGCCGACCACTCCCGGGCCACGTTCAACGCCCACTTGCCGGCACCGACGCACATCGCCGGCAGCGACAACCGGCCCGTGGTCAGCGTGCTCAGGGCGATCCGTAGCCCCTTGCCCTCGCCACCAATGACGTTCTCCTTCGGTACGAAGACGTCGTGGAAGCGGGTGAGGCTGTTCTCCAGTCCGCGCAGGCCGAGGAAGGCGTTGCGACGCTCGACGGTGATGCCCTCGGCGTCACCGTCGACCACGAAGGCGGTGATGCCGCCACGACGCCCCTCGGCCTTCGGCACCCGGGCCATCACCACGAGCTGGGTGGCCACGGTGCCGTTCGTGGCCCACAGTTTCACGCCGTTGATCCGGTAGCCGGCGCCGTCCGGCGTCGGTTCGGCGGTGGTCGCCAGGCGGGCCGGGTCGGAGCCCACGTCCGGCTCGGTGAGCAGGAACGCGGAGACCTCGCCGGCGGCCAGCCGGGGCAGGAAGCGACGCTTCTGCTCCTCGCTGCCGAACATCTTCAACGGCTGTGGCACACCGATCGACTGGTGCGCCGACAGCAGCGCGCCGATCGCCGGGCTGACCGAGCCGGCCAGCATCAACGCCCGGCAGTAGTGCAGGTTGCTCAGGCCCAGCCCGCCGTACTCCCGACCGATCTTCATACCGAAGGCACCCAGCCGGGCCAGCCCCTGGAACACCTCGTCGGGGATCCGCGCGTCGCGTTCGATCGCCGCGCCGTCCACCTCGGCGGCGACGTAGTCGCGGAGCCGGCCGAGGAACTCCTCGCCGCGGGCCTGTTCGTCCGGATCCGGTCGCGGCCACGGATCGATCAGGTCGAGCCGCAGCCGCCCCAGGAAGAGTTCCTTGCCGAAGCTGGGCCGGTCCCAGGTGGTCTGCCGGGCCGCCTCGGCAACCTGACGCGCCTCCTTCTCGGACACCTGGCCCGCCGCGTCCGGAGTGGACGCCCGGCGCGCGGTCGGCGGCGACGGGTCGGCGTTACGGCTGTCGGTGGCTGACGGACGGTGATTCTCGGCGATGGCCACGGCAAACCCCCGGGCTCGATCCGGACAGTCGGACTGTTCCGCCTGCTCAGCAGGCTACCCGTGTTCGTTACCCAATGGTAGCCACGGATATCCGCAGCAGTGGCCGGCTCAGCCCTGGTTCAGGCCGCTCGGGTCGTCGTCGTCGTCGATGTCGTCCTCACCCCAGTTGCGACGGGCGAACGGCAGGATCATCCACAGGGTCAGGAACCACAGGCCGGCGACGGCACTGAGCACGAAGGCGATCGGTCGAGCGAGCACGAAGTCGGTGATCAACAGCACCGAACTCACCATCGCGATCAGCATGAACGCGAGGCCGCCGCTGGCCATCCGGTGGGCGAAGCGCACCAGTTCCGGCTTGCGTCCCTGCCGGAACAGCGCCCGGTGGAAGGCCACCGGAGAGATGATCATCGCGGTGGCGCCGGCGGCGGCCAGCAGCGCGACGATGTAGACGTCCCGCTGGAACTGGGTGGTGTCGTCGAAGCCGGCACTGAACGGCAGGGTCAGCAGGAAGGCGAACAGAATCTGCACGCCGGTCTGCGCGACCCGCAATTCCTGCAACAGGTCGGCAAAGTTGCGCTGCCACCGCTGCTTCTCGGTTTCCTTTGACACTGCGGACCTCCGGGGGCTCCGCCGGCCCTCGCCGCCGGCGGTCACGCTGATGCCCCACCGGGTGCGAACCGAAACCCGTTCAGGATCCCCGTGCCCGCTCTCCGCCCACTCAAACCGCCGGGCGCACCCGGGCCAGGATCGCCTCGGCCAACGGCGTCGGTGCCTCGTCCGGGATCCAGTGGGTGACCCCGGCCAGTTCGACGAATCGGAACTCCCCGGTCACGTGCGCGGCGCACGCCTGCGCGGCCACCCGTCCGATAGCCACGTCACCGTCGCTCCAGACGAACGTGGTGGGCACCGACACCGGGCCGGTCGCTGCCAGATCCGCCTTCGACATCGCCCGGTACCAGTTCAGGGCGGCGGTCAACGCGCCCGGCTCGCGCATCGGATCGGCGTACGCCGCCACCCGTTCCGCGTCGCCGACGCCGCGCAGCAGCCGGCGCAACCCGACCGCACCGAGCGACAACAACGTCTTCTCGGCCACCCCCGGCTGCCGGAACAGCAGCATGTACGCCGAGCGTGCCTTCTGTTGCGGGTCGTTCGCCAGCGCGTACGCCATGGCGGCCGGATGCGGCACGGAGACCGCGGTCAGCGTGCGCACCCGGTCCGGATGGGTGGCCGCCAGCGCCCACGCGACGACCGCGCCCCAGTCGTGCCCGACCACGTGCGCGGCGGGCACCCCGAGGGCGTCCAGCACCGCCACCGCGTCGGCGACAAGTGCACCCAGCCGGTACGCCTCGACCTCGGCGGGCCGGGCCTGCGGCGAGTAGCCCCGCTGGTCGAGCGCGTAACTGCGTAGACCAGCGGCGTGCAGGGTCGGCAGGACCCCGTCCCACTCGCCCGAGTGCTGCGGGAAACCGTGCAGCAGCAGCACCGGTTCGCCCTGCTCCGGACCGCCGGTGGCGACGTCGAACCGCAGACCCCGGGCCTCGATACGCATCCCGGCAGCCTACCGAGCGCCCTGCACCGCGCCGGACGGGTGGCGCCAGACGACCGGCGCCGGCCACCGCACCCGGCCGACGCCGCAGGGCGTCGAGCACGGCCGCGCGGGTCAGTCGTACGGGCGCTTGGGGACGGGCACCTGCCGCCAGGACTCGACCTCCAGGTAGGGGATCTCGGCGTCGTTGACCGGGTCCCGGCCGAGCCGGTCGCTGTAGCGGCCGATCACCTCCACCCAGCTGTCGTCGGGCAGCCCGGCCGGTACGTCACCGGTCAACCCGAGCTTGACCGGGCGGCCGTCGGCGGCGCAGCAGGACAGCACCATCCGGGCCAGGATCGGCTGGCCGTCGGGGCCGGTGGCGATGAAGCCGGTGAGCTGCACCCGCCGGTCGCCGATCGACGTGCCCCGGTCGAACAGCGCCCGGGAGGCATAGTCCAGGACGCTGACCTGCACCGGGTCACCCTCCGGCAACGGCGGGTAGTCCGACTGCTGCTGGCTGCTCAGCGCGGTGCCGGCCTGACCCGCCGCGTACGAGCCGAGGGCCGGCGGGGCGACCAGCAGCAGGCCGAGCACGGGCAGGATCAACAGCCAACCGACCCGAGGCTCGTGATGGGCATGCCCGTGCCCGTCGTGCCCGGTGTCGGGTCCGTTCGCCGGGTCGCCAGGGCCGACGTCCGGGACGTCGACGCTGCCGCCGGCCGGGACGCTGCCGTCGCCACCGGCGGAGCGCCGCCGGGATCGCCGGTCGGGGCCAGCGCGCGGGGCCGGGGGCGCAGCTCGTACCAGAGCGTCATGACCGCGGCGGCGACCAGCAGCAGGCCGGCGGCGATCAGGAAGGGGCGCAGCCCTTCCTTGACGTAGCGCAGGTAGAGGTCGGTGACGCTGGCCCGGATCACCGCGCCGCCGAGCAGCAGCAGGATCACCGCCTGCGCCTGCCGGTTCACAGCAGCACCGCCCCGGCGCCGGCGGCGACCAGCAGGGCCACCACGAAGGTGGTCGGTGCGAACCGGAAGGCGAAGCGTCGACCGAACACACCGGCCTGCATCGAGATCAGCTTGAGATCGACCATCGGCCCCACCACCAGGAAGACCAGTCGGGACGTGAGCGAGAACTGGGACAGCGAGGCCGCGACGAAGGCGTCGGCCTCCGAGCAGAGCGAGAGCAGCACGGCGAGCAACGCCAGCGCCAGGACCGACAACCATGCGTTGTCGGCCAGGGTCTGCAACCACCGCTCCGGCACCAGCACGTTGATGCTGGCGGCCGCCATCGCGCCGAGCACCAGGAAACCACCGGCGTGCGTCACGTCGTGACGGACCGCGGCCCAGAAGGCCCGGCCCCGGGACGCGTCGTCCAGTTCCGGACGACGCGGCATCCTGATCCATTCGGTACGCCCGAGCCGCAGCCAGAGCCAACCCATGATCATGGCGACGATCAGGCTGGCGACGCCCCGGGCGAGCACCATCTCGGGATTGTTCGGGAAGGCGACCGCGGTGGCGGTGAGCACGATCGGGTTGACCGCCGGGGCGGCGAGCAGGAACGCCAGCGCGGCGGCCGGCGTGACACCCCGCCGGATCAACGACCCGGCGATCGGCACCGAGCCGCACTCGCAGCCCGGCAGCACCACCCCGGCCGCGCTGGCCGCCGGCACCGCCAGTGCCGGGTGCCGGGGCAACGCCCTCGCCCAGAAGGACCGGGGTACGAAGACCGCGATCACGGCAGAGAGCAGTACGCCGAAGGCCAGGAACGGCACCGCCTGCACCATGATCGAGACGAAGACGGTGGTCCAGGTCTGGATGCGGGGGTCGTCCAGGGCGGCGGCGATCGGCTCCCGAAAGATGATCAGGATGATCAGCAGCGCCGCCAGGATCTCCACCGAGCCGATCCGGTCGCCGAGCCAGCGCCGGGGCGGCTCGTCGCCGGCAGGCTCCGGTGGGCGGGTTTCGGTGTCGACGCCCCCAGCCGAGGATCGGGGCTCCGGTTCGCCCGGGACGGCCCGGTCAGTGTCTGTGGTCACCCGTCACCCTTCGGCCGTGGCGGATCGGCGGACTGAGATTACCGTCCGGCGCGGATGACGTCGATGGATGTCACAGATTTGGCCAGCCTCACCCGCCTCCCCGGCCGACCGGACCAGCCGAACGCGAACACCCGTCGTGACCTGGGTGGATCACATTGCCGGTGGATCTTCCGTGGTGTTAGCGTCGGCGGGACAGACAACACCTCCGACAGGGGAGCGCACAGCGCTGAGAGTGCGGGTCCGCCCGCAGACCCTCCGCACCTGATCTGGGTAATGCCAGCGCAGGGAGTTCGGTCCACCTCCAGCCCGCCACCGTCCGGCGCCGCCGGGCGGGGCGTGCGTCTTGCCTGGTTCGCATCTGGACTGGGAGCAAACATCGTGCAGACAACTGACAGCAACCGCTGGCGCACCATCGACATCGTGGTGGCGTCGGTCATCGCGGTCGCCTTCGGCGTCATCTTCTGGGCCTGGGGCGTGGTGTGGAGCGCCACCGAGGGCGCCTTCAGCTTCTTCCCGCCGGCACAGACGCTCATCTACGGGGTCTGGCTGGTGCCGGCCGTCCTCGGCGGCCTGGTCATCCGCAAGCCCGGCGCCTCGCTGTACTGCGAGCTGCTGGCGGCGATCATCTCGGCCCTGCTGGGCAGCCAGTGGGGCACCATCGTCCTGTTGCAGGGGCTGATGCAGGGTCTCGGTGCCGAGTTGGCCTTCGCCGCCTTCCGGTACCGCTCGTACCGGCTGCCGGCCGCCCTGCTGGCCGGCGCGCTGACCGGCCTGAGCGCGGCGATCTTCGACTTCGTCTACTGGAACGCCGAACGCGACATCGCCGCCTACCGCCTGCCCTACGCCGCGCTCACCATCGTCAGCGCCACCGTGATCGCCGGTGCCGGCGCCCTCGCCCTCACCCGCGCCCTCACCCGTACCGGCGTCCTCGACCGCTTCCCCGCCGCCCGCGAACGCACCCTCATCTGACCCCCGACCCATCGCGTTGACCATGAGGTCAGCGGCATTTTCGATCTCCAGATCAACCGGCAACCTCATGATCAACGAGAAGCGGGGAAGGAGGGAGAGCGGGTGGGTGCGGGGGTTCGGGTGCGGGGGTTCGGGTGGCGGCATGCCGGACGGCGTGGCTGGGCGGTGCGCGGGGTGGATCTGCGGGTGGAGTGCGGGGAGAAGGTGCTGCTGCTGGGGGCGTCCGGCGCAGGTAAGAGCACGTTGCTGGCGGCGTTGGCCGGGCTGCTGCCCGAGGACTCCGGGGAGCACGAGGGCACCATCGAGATCGACGGCCGGCCGGCCACCGAGGCCCGCGACGGGGTCGGCATCGTCTTCCAGGATCCGCAGTCCCAGCTGGTCATGGCCCGCAGCGGTGACGACGTGGCGTTCGGGCTGGAGAACCGGGGCGTGCCGACCGGACAGATCTGGCACCGGGTCGACGAGGCACTGCGCCGGGTCGGCTTCCCGTACCACCGGGACCGGCCCACCGCGGCGCTGTCCGGCGGCGAACAGCAGCGCCTCGCCCTGGCCGGCGTGCTGGCGCTGCGTCCCGGTCTGCTGCTGCTGGACGAACCCACCGCCAACCTCGACCCGACCGGTGCCGCCCTGGTCCGCGCCGCGCTCGCCCGGGCGGTGGACGCCGACACCACCCTGATCCTGGTCGAACACCGGGTCGCCGAGGCGCTGCCCCTGGTCGACCGGGTGGTGGTGCTCGAACCCGGCGGCGGGATCCGCGCCGACGGCCCGCCGGAGGCGGTCTTCGCCGCGCACGGCGACGCTCTCGCCGCCGAGGGGGTCTGGGTACCCGGCCGCACGATCCCACCGCGCCGGGCCGCCGGTCCGGGCGGCGAGGTGCTGCTCACCGCCGAACGACTCGGCCAGCCGCCCCGGCTGTCCCCCACCAACCTGACCGTACGCGCCGGTGAGGCGCTCGCCGTGCTCGGTCGCAATGGTGCCGGGAAGTCCACCCTGGCGCTGCTGCTCGGCGGGCTCCTCCGACCGGGCACCGGGCGACTGACGGCGACCCCGGAACTGGCCGGAGCCGACGCGCGGACCGCACCGCACCGGTGGCGGGCACCGGCGCTGACCCGCCGGATCGGCTCGGTGTTCCAGAATCCCGAGCACCAGTTCGTCACCGGCACGGTCTTCGACGAACTGGCCCTGGGGCCGAGGCGGACCGGGGTGCCCGAATCGACGGTCCACGACCGGGTGGCGCAGTTGCTGGATCGGTTACGGCTGGACCGACTCGCCGCCGCCAACCCGTACACCCTCTCCGGCGGCGAGGCGCGGCGGCTGAGTGTGGCGACCGCCCTGGCCACCGCGCCCCGCCTGCTGATCTGCGACGAACCCACCTTCGGCCAGGACCGGCGCACCTGGCGGGAACTCGTGGAACTCCTCGCCGACCTGCGCGACGCCGGCCACGGCCTGGTCGCCGTCACCCACGACGCCGAGTTCGTGGCCGCGCTGGCCGACCGCACGCTGACCCTCACGCCACCCGCCGCCGACCCGGTGCCGCGATGATCACCCTGGAGCCGATCGCCCGGCCGGGCGCGCCGCTGGCCCGGCGCAATCCGGTGGCCAAGCTGGCGGCGGCGATGCTCTTCGCGTTTCCGCTGATGACCACGCTGGACCCGGTCACCCCGGCCATCGCGATCGCCGTGGAGCTGGCGGTGCTGCCGCTGTTCGGGGTGCACCCCGGGCTGCTGGCCCGACGTGCCTGGCCACTGCTGGCCGCCGCCGGCGGCATCCTGGTCACGCTCGTGCTCTTCGCCGCCGACCGGTCGGGCCAAGTACTGCTCGACGCGGGGCCGATCGTGGTGACCTCGGGGGTGCTGGTCACCGCACTCGGTCTGGTGCTGCGGCTGTTCGCGGTGGCACTGCCCGGCGTGATCGTCTTCGCCACCACCGACCCGACCGACCTGGCCGACGCACTCGTGCAGAACGCCAGGGTGCCGGCCCGGTTCGCCATCGGGGCGCTGGCGGCGTTCCGGTTGGTGCCGCTGCTCGGTCAGGAATGGCAGATGATCACCGTCGCGCGCCGGGCGCGCGGAGTCGAGGCGGGCCGCAACCCGGTGGCCCGGCTGCGGCTGTTCGTCTCGACGGCGTTCACGCTGCTGGTCGGGGCGATCCGGCGGGGTACCCGGCTCGCCGTGGCGATGGACGCCCGGGGCTTCGACAGCGGCGTGCCGCGCACCTTCGCCCCGCCGCCAGCGGTTCGTCGCGGCCGACTGGCTGCTCGTCGCCGGCGCGCGACGGCGACCGCCGGGCCGCACTGGCCGTGAGCGTGCTGCTCGGCACCTTCCGCCCGCTGATCGGCTGACTCCCGCCGGAACGGCCACGCCGAGCGGCGTACGCGACCGGCACCACACATGGCCGGGATCGCATGTTCGCGCGTTCGCCGCGAAGGCGACACGCGGCGTTCCTCCGCTGCGACCAGATTGGCCTGCGACGACTCCTCGATCACATTGGAGCAGCAGATGGGCCACGGCCACGCGCACCATCACGATCACGACGCCGCCACCGGCACCGACGTACCCCCGGCGCTCGACCTGTCCGTCCCCGACGGCGAGCTGCCGCCGGCCGAGGTGAACCGGCGCGGTTTCCTGCGCAACGCCGGCCTGCTCGGTGCCGGCGCGGCCACCACCGTGCTGGCCGCCGGCAGCCCGGCCATGGCCGGTGGCCACGACCACGGTCACGGTCACGGGCCGGGTGGGGACCACGGCAGGACCGGCGGGTTCCACTGGCTCGCCGGCGACCACCACATCCACACCCAGTACAGCTCGGACGCCATGTACCGGGTGATCGACCAGGCCCGGCACGCCCGGGCGTACGGCCTGGACTGGATGGTCGTGACCGACCACGGCAGCGCGACGCACGCGAAGATCGGCGTGGAGAAGGTCAACCCGGACATCGTCGCCGCCCGTAGCCGGCTCAAGGACCTGCTGATCTATCAGGGCCTGGAGTGGAACATCCCGGCGGCCGAGCACGCCACGGTCTTCGTGCACCCCGGACGCAACGAGGTCGCCGTGCTCAAGGAGTTCGAGAACTCCTTCGACGGCAGCGTCCGCAGCGCCGGCGACAACACCCCGGCCAACGAGGCGCTGGCCGTCGCCGGCATCAAGTTCCTCGGTGAGGCGGTCCGCAGGCGCCGGGTCGAGGGCGCGCTCTTCCTGGCCAACCACCCGGCCCGTCGGGGCATCGACTCCCCGCACGAGATCCGGGCCTGGCGCGACGCCGACCCGAGCGTCGCCATCGGGATGGAAGGCGCACCGGGCCACCAGGCCGCCGGCCTGCCCCGGGACAGCGGCGGCCGGGCCCGCGGCTACTACGACAACAACCCGTCGGCCAACTCGTTCCCCGGCTACCCGCTGGAGAGCTACCGCACCTGGGGTGGGTTCGACTGGATGACCTCGACGGTCGGTGGTCTCTGGGACAGCCTGCTCGCCGAGGGCCGGGCCTGGTGGATCAGCGCCAACTCCGACTCGCACGTCAACTACCTGGACACCTCCCAGCGGGGCCCGGGCAGCGACTTCAACCTCAACGGCAGGTACGAGGACCCGGTCCACGGACCGGTGATCACCGACGCCGGTGACTACTGGCCGGGGCAGTACAGCCGTACCCATGTCGGGGCGAGCAGCTTCAGCTACCGGGCGGTCATGGACGGTCTGCGCGCCGGCCGGGTCTGGGTCGACCACGGTGGCCTGATCAAAGGGCTGGACGTGCGCGCCCGCGTCGGCGGTGACCGGCGGGCCAACTCCGGCACGCCGCTCGGCGGGGTGCTGCGGGTCCGGCGCGGCAGCGCCGTCGAGGTGACCATCGACGTCGACCTGGCCGACATTCCGAACTGGTCGCAGTTCGTGCCGGTGCTCGCCCGCGTCGACGTGATCGCCGGCCGGGTGACCGGCCCGGTCGCCGACCAGGACAGCTTCACCGCCCCGGACACGAAGGTGGTCAAGTCCTTCGAGGTGACCAGGCGAACCGGCCGGGTCTCGTTCAGCTACTCGTTCGGCCGAGTGGATCAGCCGTTCTACCTGCGCATCCGGGGTACCGACGGCAAGCGCAGCCAGCCCGGTCTGATGGGCGCGGGGGTCGACCCGTTCGGTCCCGCGTTGGACGTCGCGGGTGCCGCCAACCCGTGGGAGGACCTGTGGTTCTACGCCAACCCGATCTGGGTGCTGCCGAGGTGATCGTCGGCCTCAGCCTGGGGCACCGCACCCTGCGTGCGGCCGACCACTGGCTCACCGAGCAGGTGACAGGGCTGGGGGCGGACCTGGTCGCCTGCACCCACCTGGTCGCCGAGCCGTACCCGCACGTGGCGCTCAGTGTGGCCGGCCCGGCGGCGGAGCGGCTCGCGGAGCTGGCGGACACCCCGCCCGAACTGCGGGTCGCAGCGGCCCGGGCAGCGGGTGAACACGCCGCCCGCCGCTCGGGACGGGCGGTGTGCTATCCGGGCGCGGACCGGATGGTCGGCACCCTCACCGTCGCCGAACTGCTCGCCGCCGGGGCGATCGAGCGGGTGGTGGCGCTGGGCGGTACGCCGGTCGCCCCGGACATGCCGGTGCACACCAGGGACTTCGTCCGGCCACAGTGGCAGGCCGGCGAACTGGTCCTGGTCACCATGCCGCACCACGCGGGCGGCCTGGCACCGTTCGAGGTGCCCGACCCGACACCCTGTTGTGCCGCTCACTGAACTCTGGTGATCCTCCGACCGTGGCGCCCGGCACCGGCGCGACGCGGAAGGGCAGGGGGCCGGGTGTGCGTACCGACGCGCGCCCGGCCCCCGCGGGCTGCTCAGCTACGACGGAAGGCGTAGCGACGGACCTGGCCGGTCCGCTGGCCGCGTCCGACACCGGAGGTACCGGTGGCCGGTGGCCCCGCCTTGGGGGCGGCGGGCCGCCCGGTCGGCAGGGTGGGCACCGGCGTGATCGCGACGTCGTCCAGGTTCGCCGGCGTGACGGCGGCGAGTTCCGCCGATTGGCGGTCGGGACGGGATTTCCGGGAGCTGCGCTTGGCGGGCATCTGTGCCTCCTCGCTCGGCCGGCGACCCGCGGGCGGTCGGCCGACCACATGAAGACCGCCACCTGGGCGGTCGGGGACGGTTCGGACTGCTGCCCGGGACCGGCCACGAAGGACGCCATCGCCGATGGCGGATGGACACACGCGGACGCCCGGGAGCGCACGGGTCGCGGCACGACAGCGGCGAACCCGGCTCGGGAAAGAGGGCGTCAGTAGCGCATGCCCGCACGTTATCGCCCAGGCGAGGTGAGCGCAGCCGAATTAACGCCACCGCTGCACGCGGGGGTCGTGGTGCGCTACGCGACCACCTGATGACCAGCGGTGGGGGGACGGCGCGCGGCACCCGGGTGCCGCGATACCGTCGCAGCACTACAGGCAGACGGCGGAAGGTGGCGACGAGGATGGCGGATCGGGCTACGGCGCAGATCGGTGTGACCGGGCTGGCGGTGATGGGCCGCAACCTGGCCCGCAACCTGGCCCGCAACGGGTTCACCGTGGCGTTGCACAACCGCTCGCCGGAACGGACCCGGTCGCTGGTGGCGGAGCACGGCGACGAGGGCACCTTCGTGCCGACGGAGTCCCTGGCGGACTTCGTCGCCGCGCTGGAGCGGCCCCGCGCGGTGATCATCATGGTCAAGGCGGGTGGTCCCACCGACGCGGTGATCGACGAGTTGGTGCCGTTGCTGGAGGCGGGCGACATCATCATCGACTGCGGCAACGCGCACTTCGCCGACACCCGCCGCCGCGAGGAGGCGCTGCGGGCGCATGGCCTGCACTTCGTCGGCACCGGTGTCTCCGGTGGCGAGGAGGGCGCGCTGTGGGGGCCGAGCATCATGCCGGGCGGTTCGGCCGAGTCGTACCGCAAACTCGGCCCGATCTTCGAGAAGATCGCCGCGCAGGTCGAGGGCGTGCCCTGCTGCCAGCACGTCGGGCCGGACGGCGCCGGGCACTTCGTCAAGATGGTCCACAACGGCATCGAGTACGCCGACATGCAGCTCATCGCCGAGGCGTACGACCTGCTGCGGGCCGGCTTGGGGGCGGAGCCGGCGGAGATCGCGCAGATCTTCCGGGAGTGGAACTCCGGTGAGCTGGAGTCGTTCCTGATCGAGATCACCGCCGACGTGCTGGCGCACACCGACGCCGCCACCGGGCAGGCGTTCGTGGACGTGGTACAGGATCGGGCCGAGCAGAAGGGCACCGGCCGCTGGACCGTCCAGATCGCCCTTGATCTGGGCATTCCGATCACCGGCATCGCCGAGGCCACCTTCGCCCGGTCGCTGTCCGGACACGTCGGTCAGCGCGAGGCCGCGCAGCGGGCCTTCCCCGAGGCCGGCGAGAAGTGGCAGGTCAGCGACCGCGAGGCGTTCATCGAGGACGTACGCCGGGCGCTGCTGGCCTCGAAGATCGTCGCGTACGCCCAGGGCTTCGACCAGATCCGCGCCGGCAGCGCCGAGTACGACTGGGGCATCGACCTGGGTGGCACGGCGACGATCTGGCGCGGCGGCTGCATCATCCGGGCCCGGTTCCTGGACCGGATCAGGCAGGCGTACGACGAGCAGCCGGAGCTGCCGACCCTGCTGGTAGCACCGTGGTTCGCCGACACCGTGCGCGACGGCGTGCCGAGCTGGCGACGGGTGGTGGCCGAGGCCGCCCGGGCGGGTGTGCCGGCGCCCGCGTTCGCCTCGTCGCTCGCGTACTTCGACGCGCTGCGGGCGGACCGGCTGCCGGCCGCACTGATCCAGGGGCTACGCGACAACTTCGGCGCGCACACCTACCGCCGGGTCGACCGGGACGGCTCGTTCCACACCCTCTGGGCCACCCCCGACCGCGCCGAGGTCGAGGGCTGACCCCGACGCCGGCATCTCCCGATACACGGCAGCTCGCGGTATCCCCGTCGACGGGGATACCGCGAGCTGCCGTGTTGCTGGGCTACCGGTCGGGCCGGTCGCGTCAGAAGAAGCGGCGGCGCTTGGCCTGCTTGGGGCGGATCAGGTCGGCGCCCTTGTTGAGCAGTCGGGTGGCCCGGTTGGGGCCACGTCGAGACTCCAGCGTGTGGCTCAGTTTCCGGGCTCCGGCGGCGGCGACCGGTACCGCGATAGCCATCACCGCCCACTGCCCGATGCGCTTGCGGATCATATGGGTTCACCTCCGTCAGTGGCTGCTGCCAGCGGTCATACCCAGCGTGGCCGCCCGCTATGCGCCCGGGTGGCCGGAACCACCCGCCGCTGAGGTGGCCGGGGCCACGGACCTCAGGTGGCCGGGGCCACGGGATTGGGCAGCGCGCCGCCGAACCGGCGGTCACGCTGGGCGTACAGCTCACAGGCGTACCACAGGTGGCGGCGGTCGAAGTCGGGCCAGAGCGTGTCCAGGAAGATCAACTCGGCGTAGGCGCTCTGCCAGAGCAGGAAGTTCGAGGTCCGCTGCTCGCCGGAGGGCCGCAGGAACAGGTCCACCTCGGGCACCTCGGGATGGTAGAGGTACCGCCCGACCGTCTTCTCGGTGACCTTGGCCGGATCGAGCCGGCCGGCGGCCACGTCCCGGGCAATCGCGGCGGCCGCGTCAGCGATCTCCGCCTGCCCGCCATAGTTCACGCAGAACTGCAGGGTCAGCGTCGAGTTGCCGCGGGACATCTCCTCGGCGGTCTGCAACTCGCCGATGACGCTCTTCCACAGCCGTCCGGCCCGACCGGACCACACCACCCGCACCCCGAGGTCGACCAGTTGATTCCGGCGGCGGCGGATGACGTCCCGGTTGAAGCCCATCAGGAACCGCACCTCATCCGGGGAGCGGCGCCAGTTCTCCGTCGAGAAGGCATACGCCGACAGGTACGGGATGCCCAGCTCGATGGCGCCCTCGACGGTGTCGAAGAGGGAGAACTCCCCCGCCTCGTGGCCCTTGGTGCGGGGCAGGCCGCGCTCCTTGGCCCACCGACCGTTGCCGTCCATCACCACGGCGACGTGGCGGGGCACCGCCTCGGCCGGCAGCGCCGGCGGTCGGGCTCCCGACGGGTGCGGTGTCGGCGGCACCGGCTCGCGTCGCCCGGCCCTCGACGATCGGATCACTCGGTCTTCTCCTGCTCACGTCCTGTGACGCCCGGTCGGGCGGCAACAGTGCACCGGCGGGGGCGACCGTGCCGACGTCGCCGGTCGGTCGCCGCGCGCCGGGTGCCGCCGGCAGCCCACCCGGTCCACCAGCGGCAGCGAGCGTAGCGCGCGTTCCAGGTGCCACTGCAGGTGCGCCGCGACCAGGCCGCTGCACTCCCGGCGTACCCCGTTCTCGGTGGCATCGGCGATCCGCCAGTCACCGACGGTGAGCGCCGACATCAGGTCGATGGTGGCCGGGGCCGGATGGGCGGCTCCGGTGGTCGGCAGTCCGGGCAGACCGCGCCCCGGCCGGCACCGAGAACGCCCGGTGCCGGCCGGGGGTGCCGCAGACCGCACAGGCGGTCAACGCCGGTGCCCAGCCCGCCAGCGCCATCCCGCGCAGCAGGTACGCGTCGAGCACCAGCGTGTTGGCGTGCTCGCCGTCGGCAAGGGCCCGCAGCGCGCCCAGGGTGAGCTGGAACAGGCGCAACGACGGTTCCCGCTCGACCGGGGTGAGGCGCTCGGCGGTCTCGGCGATCGCGCTGGCCGCGGTGTAGCGGGGATAGTCGCCCAGGAACCGTTTGCCGTACAGGTCGATCCCCTCGACCTGGCTGACGGTGTGCAGCGAACTGCCCAGCTCCCCCTTGGGGTCACCGGCCAGTTGCAGGTCGACGTGCCCGAAGGGCTCCAGCCGGGCGCCGAACTTCGACGTGGTCCGGCGCACCCCGCGGGCGACCGCGCGGAGCCGGCCGTGCCGCCGGGTGAGCAGGGTGATGATCCGGTCGGACTCGCCGAGCTTCTGCACACGCAGCACCACCGCGTCGTCGCGGTAGAGCTGTCGGCGGTACCCGGCCATCGCGCCATTCTCCCCTCCGGCCGGAAATCAGGTCCGACCCCGGGTCGGAATTCAGGGTCCGCTCCGGGTCGCCGCGCCGGCGAACCCGGATGCGCGCCCGGTCGAACCGGTCGTAGCGTGCTCGGCATGGCTTCGCACCGGACCAGCGCCGTCCCCCGGCCCACCGCCGCCGATCGGCCCACCGCAACGCGGCGATCCACCGCGCGGCGCGGACGCACCGGACGCCGGAGCGCCGTCGCGGTCGCCGCGACCACTGCCCTCATCGTCCTGGTCGGGTGCGACAATCTGTCGTACCGACGGCTGGACTTCGACACCACCGAGTCCGCCCCGATCACCGCGATCCAGGTGCTGCCCGGTGCCGGTGACGTGGTGGTCCGGGCCGAAGGCGGGGTGGACGGGGCACGCGTCAAGCGCGTGGTGCGCTACCAGGGTGCCCAGCCGGACACGACGTACGAGATCAGGGGCGCCGAGCTGGTGCTGGACGCCTCCTGCGGCCCCCGGTGCAGCGTCTCCTACGAGGTGACGGTCGGCGAGGGGGTGAGCGTACGAGGTGAGACCGGCTCCGGGAACGTCGACCTGAGCCGGGTCGGCCAGGTGGATCTCAAGGTCGGCTCCGGCGACGTGCGGGTGGCCGCGGCGACCGACGCGGTACGGGTGGAGACCGGCTCGGGCAACGTCGAGGTGTACGACGTGAGCGCCCCCGTCGTGCTGCGAACCTCCTCCGGAAATGTGACGGCAAGCCGGCTCGGTGGCAGCGTGGACGCGGAGGCCAAGTCCGGCAACGTCACCCTCGAACTGGACAAGCCCGCCTCCGTGCGGGCGCACGCGTCGAGCGGCAACGTCGAGCTGACCGTGCCGAAGGGCGGGTACCAGGTCCGGTCGAGGGTCGGCTCCGGCCGGACCGACCTGGGTGTGACGCACGACCCGTCCGCCGCATCGGTGCTCGACCTGCGCACCGGCAGCGGCAACATCACCGTCACCGTGCGATGACGTCCCCGTCCCGGCCCCGCTGTCGCGGGACCGGGGCCGCCGGCCCGACGCTCGGCTCGTGATCCTCCCCGGCGCGGGACTCCGGGTGTCGGGGGACGGGGCGCGACGCCGGGCGACGGCCACCGGGAAGCAGCTCCGGCCGACGCCTCGCCGCGAGATCCTCGACCCAGCCCACGAGCGCCGTCACCAGACCCACCAGCAGGAAGACCAGGACCACCCGGACCGCCAGGCCCAGCAGATCCTGATGCGACCAGCCGACCACGTCGACCAGCGGGGTGAGTGCGACCACGAACGCCATGTGCCACAGGTAGACGGTCAGGGCCCGCCGGTTCAGCACGGTGATCGCCCGGCCCACCAGCGCGTTCCGGTCCACCCAGGCGGCGGTCGCCGGTGCCCGGCCCAGGGCCACCAGGATGAACGCGGCCGACCAGAGCGCGTTGCCGAGCGGAATGTCGTTGAGGTCGTAGCCGCGCGGACCCTGATGGGTCAGGATCCACGCGCCGCCCACCGCCGCCAGCGCCAGCGCGGTCGGCACCAGAATCCAGGCGCTCAGGCGGCGCAGCATCCCGCTCTGGTGGGCGAAACCCAGCAGCCACGCCCCGAAGTAGAGCCCGAAATGGCGCAGCACGACCGGCGGGTTCTGGTAGATGCCCAGCTCCATGACCAGCAGTAGGCAGTACGGGGCGAGCAGGGTGGGCAGCGGGAACCGGCGGAACAGCCACAGCGCGACCGGGGAGGCGAGCACGAACCACAGGTAGTCACGCAGGTACCAGATCGGGCTCAGCGCCAGCGCGCCCCAGTAGTTCGCCGGCGGATCGGCCACCGGGAACAACCACAGCAGCACACCCGGGGTGAGCGGCAGCCCGGTGAGCAGCATCGCCGGCACGAAGATCACCGCGACCACCCACAGCGACGGCAGCAACCGTCGCAGTCGCCGGCCGACCGCCGCCGGTCCGGACCCCACAAGGGACGCGGCCATCAACGAACCGGCGAGCGCGAACATCACCGACATCGCCGGGAACACCAGCGTCAGCGATCCCCAGCCGGTGACGTGGTAGACGACCACCCGCACGATGGCCAGAGCGCGCAGCAGGTCCAGGTATCTGTTTCGCATCAGCCTGCATCTGTGTCGGGGGCGCGGAGGCGGTTGCTACCTACCCTCCGTCGCCCGCCGACGAAACAGCCAGAGACCCACCGGGATCGTGAAAATCCACATATGCCTGACCGATGCCGATCACACGATCCAAGGCCGTTCGCCCGATTCCGCGGTACCGCCGGATCGGCTCAGAACCCGAGCTTGCGCAACTGCTTCGGGTCACGCTGCCAATCCTTGGCCACGCGTACGTGCAGATCGAGGTAGACCTTCGTACCCAGGAGCTCCTCGATCTGCCGTCGCGCGGCGGTGCCGACCCCCTTGAGCCGCGCACCCCGATGCCCGATGACGATCGCCTTCTGACTCGGCCGCTCCACGTACAGGTCGGCGTAGATCTTCGTCAGCCGACCCTCCGGAAGCATCTCCTCCACCACCACGGCGATCGAGTGCGGCAACTCGTCCCGGACGCCCTCCAGCGCGGCCTCCCGGATCAACTCCGCCACCAGCACCTGCTCCGGATCGTCGGTGAGCATGTCGTCCGGGTACAGCTGCGGCGACTCGGGCAGATAGCGGGTCATCACCTCCACCAGGGTGTCCACCTGGTGCCCGGACACCGCGCTGACCGGCACGACCTCCGCGAAATCCCCCAGCTCACTGACGGCCAGCAACTGCTCGGCCAGCCGCTTGCGATCGACCAGGTCGGTCTTGGTGACCACCGCCAGCACGGTCGCCTTCAGCTCCGCCAACTCGCCGGTGATGAACCGGTCCCCCCGACCGATCGGTTCATCGGCCGGGATGCAGAGGCCGATCACGTCGACCTCGCTCCAGGTCTGCCGCACCAGATCGTTGAGCCGCTCGCCCAGCAATGTGCGGGGACGGTGCAGCCCCGGGGTGTCGACCAGCACGAGCTGCGAATCGGGCCGGTGCAGCACCGCCCGGATCACGTGCCGGGTGGTCTGCGGCTTGTTCGACGTGATCGCGATCTTCTGCCCGACGATGGCGTTGGTCAACGTGGACTTGCCGGCGTTCGGCCGGCCGACGAAACACGCGAAACCCGCCCGATAGGAGCGTTCGCCCCGTTCGCTCACTCGGTCACCGTGCCGAGCACCGTGCCGTCCGGCCCGGCCAGGTGCACCGGGGCGTCGGCGGCCAGGTCACGCACCGCCGCGTAGCCGGCACCGTCCAGCGTGGACGCCTCGGTCACCACCACCGCGGCCTCCAGCCGGGTGGCACCCGCCGCAGCCGCCGAGGCGACCGCCAGTTGCAGCGCGGTGATGGTCAGCGAGGGCAGCGACACGCTGGCCGCCGCGTACGTCCGGCCGTCCTGGTCCCGGACCGCGGCGCCCTCCACCGCGCCCACCCGTCCTCGGGCCCCCCGGGCGAGGACGACCAGCTTGCCGTCCTCGGCGCTCAGTTCGGTGTCACTTGACCGGACGGCTGGTACGGCGGGTGACTCAGGCATCGGCGGGCTGCCTCTCCTCGGATCGGTCGGTGTCGGCACGGGACGCGGTCGGCGTCCCGCCCGGATCGTTCTGCGTGTCGGTCGGCTCCACCCGGCGCACCAGCACGGTGTCGATCCGGTTACGGCGACCGGTGGTGCCCTCGGCGACCAGTCGCAGACCGGCCACCTCGACCTGCGCCCCCGGAATCGGCACCCGCCCCAGGGCCTGGGCGAGCAGCCCACCCACGGTTTCCACCTCGTCGTGCGGCAGCTCGGTGTCGAACAGCTCGCCGAGATCCTCGACCGGCAGCCGGGCGGTGACCCGCACCGCACCGTCGGGCAACTGCTCGACCGGCGGGCGCTCGACGTCGTACTCGTCGGTGATCTCCCCGACGATCTCCTCGAGGATGTCCTCGATGGTGACCAGGCCGCCGGTGCCGCCGTACTCGTCGACCACGATGACCAGGTGGTTGCGGGCGGCCTGCATCTCCGACAGCAGGTCGTCGACGGGCTTGGACTCCGGCACGAAGGTCGCCGGCCGCATCAGCTCGGCCACCGGCAGCTGATGGTCCTCGGCGGCCCCGCCCTGGGTACGCCGGATCAGGTCCTTGAGGTAGAGGATGCCGAGCACGTCGTCGACGCTCTCGCCGATCACCGGAATCCGGGAGAAGCCGGAGCGCAGGAACAGCGCGAGCGCCTGGGACAGATTCTTGCCCGACTCGATCCACACCATCTCGGTACGCGGCACCATGACCTCGCGGGCGATGGTGTCACCGAGCGCGAAGACCGAATGGATCATCTGCCGCTCGCCGTGCTCCACCACGCCCCGCTGCTCGGCCAGGTCGACCAGCTCCCGCAGCTCGACCTGGGTGGCGAACGGTCCCTCCCGGAAGCCCCGGCCCGGGGTGACCGCGTTACCGATCAGGATCAGCAGGGACGCCAGCGGGTTGAGCACCCGGCCCAGCCAGCGCACCAACGGTGCCGCCGAGCGGCCCACCGCGTACGCGTGCTGCCGGCCGAGGGTGCGCGGACCGACGCCGACCACGACGAAGCTGACCACGGTCATCGCCCCGGCGGTGACCAGTGCCGCCCGCCAGCCCGCACCGAAGGTGTCCACCGCCACCAGCGCCACGAGCGTGGTGGCGGTCAGTTCGGCGAGCAGCCGGAGCAACAGCAGCAGATTGAGGTGCCGGACCACGTCGCCGGCGACCGCCTGGAGGGTGCGCGCACCCCGGATCCCCTCGCGGGCCAGCTCGGCCGCCCGGGCCGGTGAGACCGCGGCCAGGGCGGCCTCGGTCATCGCGATCAGGCCGGCGAGCACCACCAGCCCGGCAGCGAACACGAGCAGTTGCAGGTCGGGTAGGCCGGTGGCGGACGCGGCCAGCACAGTGTCCATCACCGGGAGCGGGCCGACCGCCAGCTCGCCAACAACCGGGCCTGGAGCCCGAACATCTCCCGCTCCTCCTCCGGTTCCGCGTGGTCGTAGCCGAGCAGGTGCAGCACACCGTGCACGGTGAGCAGGTGCAACTCGTCGGCAGTGCGGTGCCCGGCGGTCGCGGCCTGCTTCGCGGCCACCTCCGGGCAGAGCACGATGTCGCCGAGCAGCGCCGGCTCACCAGCGGCGGCGGCGCTCTCACCCGGCCCGTGGTCGACGCTGCCCTCATCCATGGGGAAGGCCAGCACGTCGGTCGGACCGTCGCCGCCCATCCAGCGATGGTTCAGCTCGGTCATGTAGTCGACGTCGACAAGCAACACGGACAGCTCGGCGAGCGGGTTGACCCCCATCTCGTCGAGCGCGTGCCGGGCGACGGCGAGCACCGCGTCGGTGTCGACCTCGGCACCGGACTCGTTGGCGATCTCGATGGACAACTGTCTTCCCTCGGTCTAGCGGCGCCGGCCGCCGCGGTTGCCCTGGGCGCTCCGCCCGGCCACCGCGTGCACGCCCTGTGCCTGCTGGTTCTCGGCGTCCCACCGCGCGTACGCGTCGACGATCTCGCCGACCAACCGGTGACGTACCACGTCGGCGCTGGACAACTGCGCGAAGTGCACGTCCTCGACCCCGGCCAGGATGTCCCGGACGACCCGCAGCCCGCTCGTCGTCCCGCCGGGCAGGTCGACCTGGGTGACGTCGCCGGTCACCACGATCTTGGAGCCGAAGCCGAGCCGGGTGAGGAACATCTTCATCTGCTCGGGCGTGGTGTTCTGCGCCTCGTCGAGAATGATGAACGCGTCATTGAGCGTGTTGTGCGTGACCAGGAAGTCATCGGTGACATACAGCGAGTCCTCCGCCGCCACTTGGATGCACATCGTCTCCTGGACACCGGCGGGGACGATCGAGTCGATGAAACGCATCGGCCGGCCGCCGCCGTACTCCTCGTACCGCTGGCGCTTACGAGAGAGCCGGAACGGCGCTACGCCCTCCGGCAAGCGGATCTCCACGACATATGCGTCCGACCGGTAGCCGACCGGTCGACCGTTGGCCAGGCCAGGCTTGCGGCCCTCGGCCACTCGAATGCGCCACGTCGCCACGCCACCGAGTGACTGGACCAGGTGGACGACGTCGTCACGCAGCTGGGGAGAGGTGGTCGAGTACTGCACCCGGCAGGTACGTCCCGCCTGGACGACCGGCCCGCCGTCGGTGTCCAGCAGCCCTTGCAGGACGGCCAGTCGGACATCGACGCTGTTCTGGAGGTATACGGACGGCACGAACTTGGTGCCCGACTTCGTTCCGGCCAGACCCAGCTCGCGGAGCGCGACAGTCACCGGGTTCGCGACGATCACCCCGCCTCGGTGACCCTTGGTGTGCCGGAGTACGTAGTCGTATCCGCTCTTGCGGTGCAGCTCGATGTCGACGAGGTTGTCCTCGATCGCCCGGGCGAGCTCAGGGTCCGCCGTGGTGAAGCCCGGCGTCGCCCGGCACGAGATCGACCCGTCACCGAGCAGCAGACCGAGGACGTACGGATCGAGCGGAACGTCCTGCGGTTCCAGCTGGACCGGAGCCACCACCGGCAGTTCGTAACGGCGGAGGTGACCCCGCCGCTCCTGCCCGATCATCTCCTGGGTCTCCAGCGTGCGTCGCCGACCGCGCCGCTTGTCCTCGGGCGTGGCGACCGTCCAGAGGTGCTCACCGCAGCACAGGGTGGAGGCCCCGTCCTGCGTGGTCACCCGGTAGACCTGCTTGGGCCCCTGCGGGTAGATCCCGATCACCGGGGTCGGCATGCCGTTCGAGCCGATCACCAGGTCACCGACCTGTAGGGAGCCGAACCGCTTGAAGCCCTCCGGCGTCAGCACGCGGGCGTCGTACGGCTGCGCCCGACCCCTCATGTACGCCAGGGGGGCGACCTCGATCGTGCCGGCGGCCATCAGCTTCGGGATGGTCTCCGGGTCGAGCATGTCGTGCAGGGCGTCGTAGAGCGGGCGCAGGTAGGGGTCGATCTTCTCGTTGAGCGTGCCGGGCAGGAACCCGAGTCGCTCCCCCGCTTCGACCGCCGGCCGGGTCAGGATGATCCGGTTGATCTGCTTGGCCTGCAACGACTGCACCGCCTTGGCCATGGCGAGGTAGGTCTTGCCGGTACCCGCCGGGCCGATGCCGAAGACGATGGTGTGCCCGTCGATCGCGTCGACGTAGCGCTTCTGCCCCAGCGTCTTGGGGCGGATGGTGCGCCCCCGCCGGGACAGGATGTTGAGGGTCAGGACCTCGGCGGGCCGCTCCGTGCCACCCTGTTCGAGCATGCCGACGGTACGCCGGACGGCATCGGTGGTCAGGGTCTCGCCTTTCTCGATGAGTTCGAGCAGCTCACTGAAGAGCCGCTCGGCGAGGGCGTTGTCGGCGGGAGCGCCGGTGATGGTGATCTCGTTGCCACGCACGTGCACGTCACTGTTCACCGAGCGCTCGACCAGTCGCAGGATCTCGTCACCCGCGCCGAGCAGGTTGACCATGATCTTCGAGTCGGGGACCGTGATCCTGGTCTGCACCCGGGGCGGGCCGGGAGGTGGGGTGCCGGTCATAGGTCGGGCCCGCGGGCCCTGCGCCACCTGCTCTCGATCTCGATGCCGGGCCCGTGGCACGGCGTGCGGACGTTGCCACCATCGTATCGGGTCAACGGCGCGGACACGCTGCCCATTTCCACCGCTTCGACGCCCCGGCGGAACGGGTGAAACAGGGCATTACACCCCGGCGAACCGCCCGGTCAGCCGCGGAAGTCGAAACCGTCGAAGGTCTCCTGGCGGCGGGTGAACCGGTAGGTTGCCCAGTGCATCCGGACCACCACACCAGCCGCGTCCCGGGTGAGCCGGAGCAGCTCGCCGTTCTCCCGGCCGGAGACGGTACGCAGCACGTCCGGCTGGTCCGGCACCGGGGCGAACACCGCTGGCGGCTTCCCCGGCGGGTCACCGGCACCACGGGCCCGCAGGGCCCCTTCGTGCCACGAGAAGACGTACTCGAAGCCCTCGCCCCACCAGCGGCCGAGCAGCCCGCGCACGTCGGGCGGTGCCGGATCACCCGGACGCCACGGGTCGATGTCGGCCGGATCGTGCTCGACCGCGGCGGCGAGCAGCCGGTGCGGCAGCTCCAGCAGCTCGACGGCGGTGCCGGAGGAGCCCAGCACGGCGGCGCCGAACGCCCCGGGCGTGCCCTCGCCGCCCCGGCGGCCGTACGCTCCGGCGAGGAAGCCGGGCATCGCCCCGTCGTGCCCGACGTGCACCACCCGCTCCCCCTGCGGCACCAGGATCAGGCCGAGACCGAACCCGCCGGCCCACACCGCCTCGTCGGTGACCGTCACCGGCCAGCGCATCTCGTCGAGCGTGGCGGGAGCGAGCACCCGACCCGCCGCGTCCAACGCCGCCGGGTCGGCCAGGAAGGCGGCCCAGCGGGCCATGTCGGTTGCCGTGCTCCACAGCTGCGCGGCCGGACCCACCGCGCCGAAGTCGGTGGGCGGCTCCGGATGCGCCTCGTCGGAGTACGCGTCGACCAGGAACCCGGTCGCGGCGCGTGGCCCCGGAGCGGCCGTGGTGGCGGTGAGCCCGAGCGGGGTCAGCACCCGCTCGGTCAGCACCTCCGCCCAGCTGCCGCCGCGTAGCTGTCCGACCAGGTGGCCGAGCAGCGCCATGCCGAGGTTCGAGTAGTGGTAACGGCGTCCGGTCGGCAGCACCCGCTCGGCCCGGGCCAGCTCGGTGATCAGTTGGTCGGCGTCCGGTGCGCGCAGCGTGTCCCAGACGTCGCCGTACGGTTCCCGTTGCAGGCCGGCGGTGTGCGACAGCAGCCGGCGCACGGTCAACTCGCCGTGCGCCGGCAGGTCGAGGTGCCGCCGCAGCGGGTCGTCGAGGTCGAGCAGCCCGTCGTCGCGGCACTGCATGACCAGCACGGCGGTGAAGGTCTTGGTCACCGAGCCGATCCGGAACCGGGTCTGCTCGTCCAGCGCCGTGTCGTTTCCGGTGCCGCCGGCGGTGCATGTCCACAGCGGCCGGTCGGCGCGGTGCACGGCCGCCGAGACCGCCGGCACCCGGGCCTGCGCCTGGACCTGCCGCACCATCCGCTCCAGCCGACCGGCGGCGGAGGTGTCGCCGGCGGCGGAGGTCATCCGAGGCTCCGGGCCAGCATCGGGCCGAGTGGGGCGCCGCCGAGCACGTGCGCGTGCACGTGGAAGACCTCCTGACCGCCGTACGCCCCGGTGTTGAACATCAGCCGGAAACCGTCACCGAGCAGGCCCTCGTCCTCGGCCACCGCGGCGGCCGTGGCCAGCACCTCGCCGGCCAGCGCCGGGTCACCCTGGCCGAGGGTGGCCACGTCCGCGTAGTGCTCCTTCGGCACGACGAGCACGTGCACCGGTGCCTTCGGGTCGATGTCGCGGAAGGCGAGCGTGGTGGGCGTCTCGCGGACGACGGTGGCCGGAATCTCACCGGCGACGATGCGGCAGAACAGGCAGTCGCTTCCCATCCGGGCAGTGTAAGGAAGAAATCCTCGGCGCCGTCGGTGCGCCGCTCACCAACGGAGCAGGCGGGTGGCGAGGACCGCCAGGGCGGCCACGCCCGCGGTGGAGGTGCGCAGCACCGCCGGGCCGAGCCGCACCGGGCGGGCACCGGCTTCCTGGAAGGCCGACAGCTCGGTCGGGGTGATGCCGCCCTCCGGGCCCACCACCAGCACGATCTCGCCGTGGTCGGGCAGCTCGACGGTGGTGAGTCGGTCGGTCGCCTCCTCGTGCAGCACGTACCCGGCCGCCGCCCCGGCGATCCGGCGCGTCACCGACGCGGTGCTCTCGTCCGGCGCGCCCGCCACCACCGGCAGCCACGCCCGCCGGGCCTGCTTCGTCGCCTCCCGGGTGGTGGCGAGCCACCTGTCCCGGGCCCGTACGCCCCGGTCGCCGCGCCACTGCACCACCGAGCGGCCCGCCGCCCAGGGGACTATCTCGTCCACGCCCGCCTCGGTCATCGCCTGCACGGCCAGCTCACCCCGGTCGCCCTTGGCGATGCCCTGGACCACCACCAGCCGGGGGTTCGCCGCGTCGACGTACCCCCGGTCGGTGACGTCGAGGTCGAGGGTGCCCCGGCCGACGGCGGTGACCACGGCGGTGGCCGTGCCGCCCCGGCCGTCGCCGAGCAGCACCTGCTCGCCGACGCGCAGCCGTTGCACGGTGGCGGCGTGGTGGCCCTCCGGGCCGTCGAGCACCAGCGAGGCGGCGGTGGGCAGCGACTCGACCAGGAACAGCGGGGCGGACACGTCAGGCGTGGCCGTTGAAGGCGTCGCGCATCCGGGAGAAGAAGCCACCCTGCTTGGTCAGCTCGGCGACCTCCTCGCCGCGGGTCTTGGCGAACTCGCGCAGCATCCGCTCCTGATCGGCGTCGAGCTTGGTGGGGGTACGCACGTCCAGGTGGACGTAGAGGTCGCCCCGCCCGGTGCCGCGCAGGTGCGGTACGCCCCGGGCCCGCAGCCGCAGGGTGCTGCCCGGCTGGGTGCCCGGCTTGACGTCGACCGGTTCCTCGCTGTCGAGCGTCTTGATGGTCAGCCGGGTGCCGAGCGCGGCGGCGGTCATCGGCACGGTGACCCGGCAGTGCAGGTCGTCGCCCTTGCGGGAGAAGACGTCGTGCGGCCGTTCGTGGATCTCCACGTAGAGGTCCCCGGCGGTGCCGCCGCCCGGGCCGACCTCGCCCTGCTGGGCCAGGCGGATCCGCATGCCGTCCTCCACCCCGGCGGGGATCTTGACGGTCAGCGACCGGCGGGTGCGGACCCGGCCGTCACCGGCGCAGGTCGGGCAGGGGCTCGGGATGGTGGTGCCGTAGCCCTGGCAGACGGTGCAGGGCCGGGCGGAGACCACCTGGCCGAGGAAGGTGCGCTGCACCGACTGCACCTCGCCCCGCCCGCCGCACGCCTCGCAGGTGGCCAGGTGGGTGCCGGCGGCGGTGCCGGCACCGGAGCAGGTGGTGCAGAGCACGGCCGTGTCGACGGTGATCGGCGCCTCGACGCCGAAGGCCGTCTCCTGGAGGTCCAGCTCCAGTCGCAGGATCGCGTCGGCACCGGGGCGGGTACGCGGACGCGGACCGCGCCCGGCACCGGTGGCACCGCCGAAGAAGGCGTCCATGATGTCCTGGAAACCGACGAACGGGCCGGCCCCGCCGGGGCCACCCGGACCGCCGGGCCCGCCCCCACCGGGTGCCAGCGGATCCCCGCCCAGGTCGACAATCTGCCGTTTCCGATCGTCCGAGAGGACCTCGTACGCGGCGTTGATGTCCTTGAACTTCTCCTGTGCCTCCGGGTCCGGATTCACGTCCGGATGGAACTGGCGCGCCAGCTTGCGGTAGGCGCGCTTGATCTCGTCATCGGAGGCACCCTTGCTCACGCCGAGAATGCCGTAGTAGTCCCTGGCCACTGCGTTCCGTGTCCTCGTGTTCGTCTCGAGTTACGCCGTTCGGCGGCGGCAGCCTGCCGTCGGCCCTGACTTGTCAGTTCTGGGCCAGCAGCTCGCCCACGTAGCGTGCCACGGCCCTCACCGTGGCGATGGTTCCGGGGTAGTCCATCCGGGTCGGTCCGAGCACGCCCATCCCCCCGACGATGATCGCGCCCGGGCCGTACCCGGTGCTGACCACGGAAGCCGCCCGCAGGTTGTCGTACTCGTTCTCGTCGCCGATGCGCACCCGCAGTGTGCTCGGCTCCACCTCGCCGATGAGCTTGAGCAGCACGACCTCCTCCTCAAGCGCTTCGAGGATCGGCCGCAACGAGCCCTGGAAGTCGAGCAGGCCGCCCCGGGCGAGGTTGGCGGTGCCGGCGAGGGCGAGCCGTTCCTCGTGCCGTTCGACGAGTGTCTCCAGCAGCACCGTGGACAGGGTGGTCATCGCCGGGCGCAGGTGCGGCGCGCAGTCGTCGATGAGGGTCTGCACCAGCGGCGGGGTCTCCGACAGGCGGACACCCACCAGTTTCTCGTTCACCAGCCGGCGCAGGTCCAGCACGTCGTCGGCGGGGACCGGTGCGGGCAGCTCGACCAGTCGCTGCTCGACCCGGCCGGTGTCGGCGATCATCACAAGCATCAGCCGGGTGGTGGAGATCGGCACCAGTTCCAGGTGACGCACCCGGGACCGGGCCAGGCTCGGGTACTGCACGACGGCGACCTGCCGGGTCAGTTGCGCCAGCAGCCGCACCGTGCGGTGCACCACGTCGTCGAGATCCACGGCGCCGGCCAGGAAGCGCTCGATCGCCCGGCGTTCGGCCGGGCTGAGCGGCTTGACCCGGCTCAACCGGTCGACGAAGAGTCGGTAGCCACGGTCGGTGGGCACCCGCCCCGCGCTGGTGTGCGGCTGGCGGATGTAGCCCTCCTCCTCCAGCACGGCCATGTCGTTGCGCACGGTGGCCGGCGAGACGCCGAGCTGGTGCCGCTCGACGAGCGACTTGCTGCCGACCGGCTCCTGGGTGGCGACGTAGTCCTCGACGATCGCCCGGAGCACGGCGAGCTTCCGGTCGTCAAGACCCATCCTTGCCACCTCCTGTCGCAGGTCAGCTCGCGGCGTCACGGCCGCCAGAGGAACACTCTGGCACTCGACTGTAGCGAGTGCCAGTCTACGTCGGCGCCCCCGTCCACGCGATGATCAAGTCAGCACCGGCGTCATCGAGCCGATCGGCGGGTTGACACTCGCCGGTGTCGCTCTGGTGCGCCGTTGCCGCTGGCACCTACCGTGGCCTCCATGACTGAACCACCTCGTCCCCCGGACTCCGGCGACGAACCCACGACACCACTGTCCGGTTCGCCTGGCCAGGGCGGCTATCCTCCGCCCGGCGGCTATCCACCCCCCACCGGCGACCAGCCGCCACCGGCCGGCTACCCCCCACCCGGCGGCTATCCGCCGCCGGGATCACCCGGTGTCGGCTACCCGACCGGCGGCTACGGCGCTCCCGGCGGTGGCTACGCCAACAACGAGGACAAGACCTGGGTGCTGATCGCGCACTTCGGCGGCCCGCTCGGCGTGGTCGTCGGTGGCGGGCTCTTCGGCTGGGTCGCGCCGCTGATCGCGATGATGACCCGTGGCCAGCAGTCGCCGATCGCCCGGGCGCACTCGGTGGCCGCGCTGAACTTCCAGCTCACCTGGGCCATCGTCGGCGTGCTGAGCTGGGTGCTCACCGCGATCACCTGCGGCGTCCTGTTCTTCATCCCGATGCTCGTCTGGATCGTGCCGGTGATCTTCGGCATCATCGGCGGGGTCAAGGCCAACGACGGGACGCTGTACCGCTACCCGATGAGCTACTCGTTCGTGAAGCGCTGACCGCGCCGGCCGGTCTGATGACGGGGATCAGGGCAGCAGGTCGCGGACCACGGCGTCGGCGAGCAATCGGCCGCGCAGGGTGAGCACGGCGCGGCCGGCGGCGTGGGCGGGCTGGTCGAGCAGGCCCTCGGCCAGTGCCCGGGCCGCGCCCGCCCGCCCAGCGTCGGTCAGCACGTCGAGCGGCAGGCCGGCGGCCAGTCGCAAGCGGAGCATGACGTCCTCCATGTGCGCCTCGTCGCCGGTGAGCACCTCCCGGGCCTGCCCGGGCGACTCCCCGGCGGCGAGGCGTTGGGCGTACGCGGCGGGATGTTTGACGTTCCACCAGCGCACTCCGCCGACGTGGCTGTGCGCCCCCGGCCCGAGGCCCCACCAGTCACCGCCGGTCCAGTAGAGCAGGTTGTGCCGGCAGCGCGCCTGCGGCGTGCGGGCCCAGTTGGAGACCTCGTACCAGGAGAAGCCGGCCGCGCCGAGGGCCGACTCGGCGGCCAGGTAACGGTCCGCGGCCACGTCCTCGTCCGGGTACGGAAGCTCGCCCCGGCGCATCCGGGCGGCCAGTCGGGTGCCGTCCTCGACGATCAGGGCGTACGCGCTGACGTGGTCCACGCCCGCGGTCACCACCTGGTCCAGTGAGGCGGCGAAGTCCTCGGCCCGCTCCCCCGGCGTGCCGTAGATCAGGTCGAGATTGACGTGGTCGAAGCCGGCGTCGCGGGCCTCCAGGGCGGCGGCGGTGGCCCGGCCGGCGCTGTGCCGGCGGTCCAGCACGGCGAGCACCCCGGGCGCGGCCGACTGCATGCCCAGCGAGATCCGGGTGAACCCGGCCGCGCGCAGCTCCTTCAGTGAGGTGGGCGTCACCGACTCCGGGTTCGCCTCGGTGGTCACCTCCGCGTCGGCGGCCAGCCCCCAGGTCCGGTCGATCGCGTCGAGGATGCGGGCCAGGTCGTCGGCGGGCAGCAGGGTGGGGGTGCCGCCGCCGACGAAGACCGTCTCCACCCGGGGCGGCGGTGCGTCCGCCAGCACCCGGGCGGCGAGTGCCAGCTCCGCCAGCACGGTGTCGGTGTAGCCCTCCCGGCTCGTGCCACCGCCCAGCTCGTCGGCGGTGTACGTGTTGAAGTCGCAGTAGCCGCACCGGCTCGCGCAGAAGGGCACGTGCACGTACACCCCGAAACCCCGGGCGCCCACGGACGCGCGGGCGGACGCGGGCAGCGACCCGTCGGCCGGGACGGGCTCGCCTGCTGGAAGGACGCCGGGCATGGCCACTAGTGTGCCCTGGCATGACCTCTCCCGACGCGCTCGTGCGGGTCGCCACGGCCCACGGGGTGACCACGCTCACCCTGGACAGTCCGCACAACCGCAACGCGCTCTCCACGCCGCTGATGACCGAACTGCTGGCGGGGCTGGCCGCCGCGGTCGCCGACGACGCGGTCCGGGTGATCGTGCTCGACCACACCGGGCCGGTCTTCTGCTCCGGAGCCGACCTGAAGGAGACCGCGGCGGCGTACGCCAGCGGCACGGTGCCCGCCGGGATGCTGGGTGACGTGCTCGCGGCGGTCCGGGAGTGCCCGAAGCCGGTGCTGGCCAGGGTCGCCGGCCCGGCTCGGGCCGGCGGTCTGGGCCTGATCGCGGCGGCCGACCTGGCGGTCTGCGCGGCCGAGGCCACGTTCGCCTTCACCGAGGTGCGGATCGGGGTGATCCCGGCGGTGATCTCCGCGACGGTGCTGCCCCACCTGACGACCCGGGCGGCAGCCGAGCTGTACCTGACCGGCGACACCTTCGACGGCCGGCGGGCGGCCGAGATCGGCCTGGTCACCGCCGCGGTGCCGACCGAGGAACTGGACGCCGCGGTGCGGCGGTACTGCGACTCGTTGGTGCGTGGCGCCCCGGCGGCGTTGGCCGGCGCGAAGCGACTGCTGCGCCGTCCGCCCGCCGTCGACCTGCGCGCCGAACTTGCCGAACTGGCCGAGCTGTCCACCGCTTACTTCCTGTCGGCCGACGGGGTCGAGGGGGTCACCGCATTCCGGGAGAAGCGGGCACCACGCTGGGTGGCGGAACTCGGTAGGTGAGGTACGGCCGGGACGGGGAACCTCGGGTTGCGCGTGGGTGCCGCGCGAGGACGGAACCGGTCGGACGACACGTACGGGTCGATGCGGGACGTACGCTTGGCGGACCTTGACACAGGAGGTGCGGGTGCGAACTCGGGCTGCCGCGACGGGCTTCGTGGTCCTCGTCCTGATCGCCGCGATCGGGATCATCGTGGTGCTCAGGCAGGCCGGTGACGGGCTACGGCTCCCGCTGGCCGGCCGGGCCTGCACGGTGCAGGCCGACGGCCAGGTGACGCTCGACTCGCAGCAGATGGCGAACGCGGCGACCATCGCGGCGATCGGCGTGCAGCGCGAGATGCCCGAGCGGGCGGTGGTGGTGGCGCTCGCCACCGCGTACCAGGAGTCCGGGCTGCGCAACCTGACCGGCGGTGACCGCGACTCCGTGGGGCTGTTCCAGCAGCGGCCGAGCCAGGGGTGGGGCACAGCGACCCAGATCCGCGACCCACGGTACGCGGCGGGGAAGTTCTACGCGGCGTTGAAGAAGGTGCGCGGCTGGCAGGACATGCGGGTCACCGACGCGGCGCAGAAGGTGCAGCGCTCGGCCTTCCCGGAGGCGTACGAGAAGTGGGCCGACGAGTCGCAGGTGCTCACCCGGGCGCTGCTCGGGCACGCCACCACGGCGGTCACCTGCTCGGTGGGCGGTGATCCGGTGATGCGCGGTGCCGCCGCCATCGCCGCCCTGACCGAGGGGCTGTCGCTCGACTGGGGCCTGGTGGCCCTCACCTCCGACGGCGACCGGCGGGCGGGCCGGGGTTACCTCAGCTCCGCCGTCGACAGCTACGGCAACCCGACCCTGTTGAAGGTGGGGATCAACGACTTCGAGCGGAGCCCCGCCGGCAGCCTGACGACCTCCGCCGAGGGCGTGCGGGCCGGCTGGCGGTACACGCACTGGCTGGTCTCCCACGCGAAGGAGCACGGGGTGAAGCGGGTCGTCTTCGACGGCCGGGAGTGGACCGCCAAGCGCGGCGACTGGAAGCGGTTGCCGGACAGCGACCGGGGTGACACCGAGGTTCTCGCCGAGGTCCACGCCGACGTCTGACCGACCCCGATCTCCTTACCCGCAGTCACCGCAAAAACCGGCAATTACCCACGTAAGGCCCCGTCTCGCCACGTTGGGTGACGTGCGGTAGTCGAGCAACCGCCATCAGTCGCCATGCCCGTGGAAAGGTCACGGGGTGCCCCACGGGCCGTCCGGACGCGCGTTACGATCGGCGGCCTGTGCCAGAAATGGTTTCACCTCTTGGGGAGGGGTACGACGTGGCGTTCGACTACGGCGACCGGACCGGCTACGAACCGATCAGTGACGTCGACCGCAAGGAGTTCCACGAGCAGGGCTTTCTCCTGCTGCGAAACGTCCTGACCGAGGATCACCGAGCCGCTCTCGAGGCCGCGGTCGACCGGGTGTACGAGGAGGAGAAGGCCAAGGGCAACACCACCAAGGACGGAACCCTGCACCTGCTGGGTTTCCTCGAGCGTGACGAGCTCTTCGGCGAGCTGCTCACCCACCCGATCGCGTTTCCCTACATGTGGGGCCTGGCGGGCTGGAACATCTACACCCACCACAACCACCTCGACGTGACGCCGCCGGCGTTGGAGCCCGAGAAGCCGTACTGGGGTTGGCACCAGGACGGGTACCGGCAGAACTCCGACCCGGAGACGATGGACCCGAACCTGCCGCGGCCGATGTTCTCGCTGAAGGTCGCCTACGTGCTCTCCGACCTGTCGGAGAAGGGCCGGGGCGCGACGAAGGTGATCCCCGGCAGCCACCTGTGGAACTCGCTGCCCCGCCCGACGGACCTGAGCGTGCACAACCCGGACCCGGAGGGCACCGTCGAGATCACCGCCAACCCGGGCGACGCCTTCATCTTCGACCGCCGCCAGTGGCACTCCCGGTCGACGAACCTGTCGAACATCACCCGCAAGATGCTGTTCGTCGGCTACACCTACCGGTGGATCCGCCCGCTCGACGAGCTGCACCCCGACAAGGACGGCGAGTGGTACCGCAACCGCACGCCGGTGCAGCGTCAGCTGCTCGGTGAGGGCACCCACACGGCCAACTACTGGGGCATCAACTGGGACGGCTACATCGACGACGAGATCCCGCTGCGCAAGGAACTCAAGCAGCGCGGTCTACTCAACCGCAACATCCCCTGGCTCCGCTGACCGGAGGAGTGACGACAGGCCCCGTGGCCACGCCTGGACGTGGCCGCGGGGCCTGTCGTGTCATCTCCGGACGGACCTGCCGGTCCGTCAGCCGGCCGGCTCGCCGACACGGCGACGCACCTTCTCCCGGATCGGCTCGGGCAGCTCGTCGGCCGCCAGCAGCCCGGGCAGCAACGACGGCTCCAGGCTGAGCGCGCGGAACACCTCGCCGAGGGTCACCCCGTGCGCCGGCCGGTGCACGATCTCGATCGGGTCGCCGGCTCCCACCGCGCCCTCGCGGAGCACCCGCAGGTACGCACCGGGGGTGGCCCGCGCGGTGAACCGTTTGATCAGATCCGGTACGCCCCAGAAGCCGGCGAAGGTCCGGCACGGCGTGCGCGGCATGGTCACCTGGAGCAGCGCCTCGCCGACGGCCCACTGCTCGCCGATCACGGCACCGGTCACGTCGACCGCGTACGTGGTGAGGTTCTCGCCGAAGCCGCCGGGGCGGATGGTTCGCCCGAGGTCGGCCTCCCACCAGGCCGCGTCCTCCCCCGCGTACGCGTAGACGGCCTGGTCCGGGCCACCGTGGTGGGCCCGTTCGCCGATGAAGTCGCCGGCCACGCCGTCGAAGCGCAGGAGCACCGGCGCATCGGCGGGTCGCTTGTCGATGCCGCTGCGCCCGCTCGCCGCACCGGCCCACGCCGCCTCGGTCACGATCCCGACGTTCACCGATGCCACCCTGCCCGTCATGATCACATTCTACGGGGAACGGCCCCGGCGCGCCGCCCTCGCCCACCGTCGGACGCCTCAGGTCGATCCGCCTCCGGGCGTACGCATGCGAAAGGCGCCCGACCTCGACGGTCGGGCGCCTTTCGACAGGTTCAGCGGTTACCGGTGGGTGACACCCCGGCGGTTGCGGCCCACACCGGCGACCAGCGCGACGGCGACGGCGGCCAGCAGCACCTGGAGCAGCAGCTCCCGCCAGTCGATACCGGCGGTCTCGGCGAAGCCGGACGCGCGGGCGATCACGGTGCCGAGCAGCGCGGCACCGACACCGATGAGCATGTGCAGCCAGATCGGCATGTTCTGACGGCCCGGCACCACCAGTCGGCCAAGCGCACCGACGATCAGACCAACGATCAGGGCGGTGATGATGCCCCAGACGGTGAGCTCCATGATCGCTCTCCTTCACGAAAGACGTTCAACGTTTGTGGTGTTCCTGTCGTGACCGCCTAATGCCCGACCCACGAAGATCCCAAACCGGCTTTTCTGGCCGAGAGGTCGCGACCCACCCCGAAAGATCGCGCCACCCGGCCCAACGCGGACGGGCGCCCGGCCGAGGTGGCCGGGCGTCCGTCGGGACGGCGGCGCCCTACGCGCGCCGCCGCGCGATCACTTCTTTGCGCTGCCCTTGCCGTCGGAGTCGGAGGAGAGTGCGGCGATGAACGCCTCCTGCGGGACCTCCACCCGGCCCACCATCTTCATCCGCTTCTTGCCCTCCTTCTGCTTCTCCAGCAGCTTGCGCTTCCGGCTGATGTCGCCGCCGTAGCACTTGGCGAGCACGTCCTTGCGGATCGCGCGGATCGTCTCCCGGGCGATCACCCGGCTGCCGATGGCCGCCTGGATCGGCACCTCGAACTGCTGCCGCGGGATGAGGTTGCGCAGCTTCGCCGCGATGGTGGTGCCGTAGGTGTACGCCTTCTCCTTGTGCACGATCGCGCTGAACGCGTCCACCGGCTCGCCGTGCAGCAGGATGTCGACCTTGACCAGGTCGGACGCCTGCTCGCCGGAGGGCTCGTAGTCCAGCGACGCGTAGCCCTTGGTACGGCTCTTCAACTGGTCGAAGAAGTCGAAGATGATCTCGGCGAGGGGCAGCGTGTAGCGCAGTTCCACCCGGTCGGCGGAGAGGTAGTCCATGCCCAGCAGGCTGCCGCGCCGGCCCTGACACAGCTCCATCACCGCGCCGACGTAGTCGTTGGGGGTGAGCACCGTGGCCCGCACCGTCGGCTCGTACACCTCGGCGATCTTGCCGGTCGGGTACTCACTGGGGTTGGTGACCACGACCTCGTCGCCGTCCTCCTGGATGGCCCGGTAGACCACGTTCGGCGCGGTCGAGATCAGGTCGAGGTTGAACTCCCGCTCCAGCCGCTCCCGGATGATCTCCAGGTGCAGCAGGCCGAGGAAACCGCAGCGGAACCCGAAGCCGAGGGCACCCGAGGTCTCCGGCTCGTAGGTGAGCGCCGCGTCGTTGAGCTTGAGCTTGTCCAGCGCGTCGCGTAGCGCCGGGTAGTCCGACCCGTCGATCGGGTAGAGACCTGAGTACACCATCGGCTTCGGGTCCTTGTAGCCGCCGAGAGCTTCGGTCGCCGGCCGGTTGTTGATGGTGACGGTGTCACCGACCCGGGACTGACGGACATCCTTCACCCCGGTGATCAGGTAGCCGACCTCGCCGACGCCGAGCGCCTCGGCCTTCACCATCTCCGGCGAGATGACCCCGATCTCCAGCAGCTCGTGCACCGCCCCGGTGGACATCATCTTGATCCGGTCCCGGGCGCTGATCCGCCCGTCGATCACCCGCACGTAGGTGACCACGCCCCGGTAGACGTCGTACACCGAGTCGAAGATCATGGCGCGGGCCGGGGCGTCGGCGTCACCGACCGGCGGGGTGAACTGCCGGACGATCTCGTCGAGCAGGTACGGCACGCCCTCGCCGGTCTTGCCGGAGACCCTGATGCAGTCCGCCGGGTCGCCGCCGATCAGGTGGGCCAGTTCCTCGGCGTACTTCTCCGGCTGGGCGGCCGGCAGGTCGATCTTGTTCAGCACCGGGATGATGTGCAGGTCGTTCTCGAGCGCGAGGTAGAGGTTCGCCAGCGTCTGCGCCTCGATGCCCTGGGCGGCGTCGACAAGCAGGATCGCGCCCTCGCAGGCCGCCAGCGACCGGGACACCTCGTAGGTGAAGTCGACGTGACCTGGCGTGTCGATCATGTTGAGCACGGCCTGCTCGCCGGCCCGCTCGCCCTCCCGGATGGTCCACGGCATGCGAACGGCCTGGCTCTTGATGGTGATGCCACGCTCGCGCTCGATGTCCATCCGGTCGAGGTACTGCGCGCGCATCAGCCGCGGATCGACCACACCGGTGAGCTGCAACATCCGGTCAGCCAGGGTCGACTTTCCGTGGTCGATGTGAGCGATGATGCAGAAGTTCCTGATCCGCGCCGGGTCGGTGGCACCAGGAGCGTTCGCGCCGGGATCGAGCGTCGGTGGCACAGCGGTCCGTTCTGGTCGGCTGACGTGAGCGGGCCGGCACGCGCCGGCCCCCTCTATGCTCCCATGTCCCCGGCGGACATCGGCCGGGCGTCCGTCACTCCTGCGGCGGCTCGACGAAGAGGGCGGCGAGCCGGGGCAGTCGACGGCGGGCCTCGTCCTCGTCGTCGAAGTCCCAGAAGTCGTTCAGGTCGGGCTGCCGGATCGCCGCACGCTCCCCCGGCAGGTCGGTCGCGGTCGCCTTGCGGTACGCGTCCCACGGCACCGCGAGCATGTCCTCGCACTCGAACTCCTCGCCGCTGAGCGAGGCGGACCGGATCTGCGGCAGCTCGGCCAGCGAGTCCGGATCGGCGACCGCCCGGGCGAACACCTCCCGTCCCTGGGTCATCAGCCAACCCCGGAAGTACTCGAAGCCGTCGTCGGAGGCACCACCGTTGATCAGGTACGCGGCGCCCCAGAGATCGACCCGGTAGGACGCGGCGAGGACCCGTTGCTGGTGGTGGGCGTATCCGACGATCTCCTCGGGATCACGGGCGGCGAGCAACGCGACGGCCCGGGCGGCGACGGCGTCCGGATCTCCCCCGCCGGTGCGGGCGCGCTCGATCAACTGCCAGAAGTCGTCGGTCCTCATGGCCCGCCAGTCTGGCAGACACCACCCCGGGTGCCCGGATCCGCGCCGGAGGTCGCCGCCCGGCCGGCCACCGGGCAGCATGGTCGGGTGAGCGTTCCGTCTCCGCCAGCCGTGCCGTACCACGCCACCGCCCAGCGACCCGCCTGGTCGGACCTGCCGCAGCGGGTGCGGGCCGCGGTGGCCACCCGGCTGGGCGCCCCGGTGGTCCAGGCCCGGACCGCAGGCGCCGGCTTCACCCGTGGCTTCGCCGCGCTGCTGCGCACCGCCGACGGGCACCGCGCCTTCGTCAAGGCCGCGCCCCACGTTGAGCAGCCGCAGCTGGTCGACTGGTACGCCCGGGAGGCCGCGATCCTGACCCGGCTGCCGGCCGGGCTGCCGGTGCCCCGCCCCCGCTGGACGCTGTGGGAGGCGGGCTGGTTCGTCCTGTGCCTCGACGCCGTCGACGGTCACACCCCACGGCTGCCCTGGAACCAGGTCGAACTGACCGCCACCCTCACCGCGTTCACCGACGTCACCGAGGCGCTCGCCGACCCTCCGGACGAGTTGACCGCCCTCGGCCTGCCCCACCTCGCCGACCTGGCGCGCGAGGACATCCTCTGGTGGGGCGAGGTCGCCGCCGGCCGGGAACCGGTACCGCCGCTGCCCGCACCGGCCCGGGGACGGCTGGCCGAGCTGGTGGCGCTGGAGTCGCGCCTGCCCGGGTACGCCGCCGCCGCGACCGGGCTGACCCACGGCGACCTGCGGGTCGACAACGTACTTGTCGACACCACCGGTGCGGCCTGGTTCTGCGACTGGTCGTGGCTGTGCCACGGGCCGGCCTGGTTCGACCTGGTCACCCTGCTGATCACCGGGTACGCCGACGGGCTGGACGTCGATTCGTTGTTCACCGCTCATCCGGCCGCCGCCGGTGCGCCCGGCGACGCGCTGGACGTCACGCTTGCCGCCCTGGCCGGTTACCACCTCACCGCCGCGACATCGGCGCCACCCACGGCGTCGACTCACCTGCCCGCGCACCAACGGTGGACCGGCGAGCAGGCCCTCGCCTGGCTCTCCCACCGCCAAGCCTGGACCTGACCGCACCCGCCGCCCGCACCCGCCCCGGTTGGCGAGAGGCTGTTTTGGCCCGTTCGAGCCGACCTGGTAACCTGGCTCTTCGCGCAGCGATGACGCATGCTCGTCGCGCGCACAAGCTGACCAACCCGAGCTATCAAGACGAGGCTGTCGCGTGGCGAACATCAAGTCCCAGATCAAGCGCAACCGGCAGAACGAGAAGCGCCGGCTGCGTAACAAGTCGGTCAAGTCGTCGCTGAAGACCGCCATCCGTAAGTTCAACGAGGCTGCTGAGGCCGGTGACGTCGAGAAGGCCACCGCCCTCATGCAGGATGCCTCGCGCAAGCTGGACAAGGCTGCCAGCAAGGGCGTCATCCACGGCAACCAGGCCGCGAACCGCAAGTCCGCGATCGCCAAGCGCGTCGCGTCGCTCGCCTCCTGAGTTAGCGCCCAGTCCTGACGGAAGCCCCGAGGCGATGCCTCGGGGCTTCCGCACGTCCGTCCACGGGTCGTGCTCCGTCCTTCGTCAGGCGATCGCCCGATCAGGACCCGGGCTCGGTGGTGCCCGGTCGAGACCCGGCGTCATCCCGATTCGCTGGCGGCCCACCTCGGTCCGCCGCCTCGGCACCGTGGCCCCCGCCGCGCGCGGCCCCACCCGCGCCGTCCATGGACCGGTCGGGCCCACTGCCGAGAGCAGGCGGACGCTGCCGCGCCGCACCGGGGTGCGCCACCTCCGCCGACTCTGGCCGCACCACGACCCCGGGCACGCTGTGCCGCAGCCAGTCAACCCGGGCACGCCCGACCACCGGCTCCATCTGCTGACGGAACCGGTCGCGTTCCTGCTCGGGTACGGCCGCGGCGGAGCGCACCACCGCGGCGGCCACCAGATCGTTGAGCTTGACCATCACGGCCACCGTGGCGGGTAGCACGAGCACCGCCCACCAGGTCACCAGTTCCGCGAGCGCGAGCAGCGCCGCCAGCGCGATCGCCCCCTCGAAGAAGATGAAGCAGAGCACCCCGCCCGGGTTGACGAACCGCAGGCCGAGCGCCCGCGCGTAGAACGGCCGGTACCGCTCCTCCTCGGCCGGGATCGTGGCCCACGAGCCACGGAGGGCTCCGCTCACCTGGCGCCGCCCCGCCGAGCGGCCGCCACCGAGAAGACCGCCTTCTCCAGCGCGTACGCCCGGTCGTCGGAGCCGCCCTTGACCGCCGCGTTGCACTCCGCCGCCGCCCGCATGGCCAGGACCAGACCGTCGGGGGTCCAGCCACGGGCCTGCCGTTGGGCCCGTTCCACCTTCCAGGGCGGCATGCCCAGGCTGCTGGCGAGTTGGTACGGGCTGCCCCGGCCGGCCGAGGCGACCCGGGCGACCGTACGGATGCCGTCGGCGAGGGCATCGGCGATCGGCACCGGATCCACCCCCACGTGCAACGCCCAGCGCAGCGCCTCCAGGGCACCCGGCAGGTCACCGACCATCGTGGCGTCCGCCACCGTGAAGCCGCTCACCTCCACCCGTCCCCGGTAGTAACGCGCCACCGTGTCGGCGCCGATCCGGCCGTCGGTGTCGGCGATCAGCTGGGAGCAGGCCGCCGCGAGTTCGCGCAGGTCGTTGCCGACCGCGGCGAGCAGCGCCTCAGCGGCGTCGTCGGTGCAGCGCCCGCCGTCCCGGCGGAACTCGTCGCGGACGAAGGCCACCCGATCGCGGTGGCCCTTCAGCTTCGCGGCGGGCACGACGCGGGCACCGGCCGACTTCAGACCGTCGGCGAACGCCTTGCCCTTCGCGCCACCGAGATGCGTCACCACGAGCTGTACCTCGGGGTCGGGATTCTTGGCGTACGCCAGCAGGGCGGCGACCAGGTCCTTGCGAGCGTCCTGACCGGACCGCAGCACCAGCACCCGACGCCCGCCGAACAGCGACGGGCTGAGCATCTCGTCGATCTCACCGACGGTGAGCTGACCGGCCTGGTACTCGCGCACGTCGACGCCGGAGTCGGCGGCCCGGGCGGCGGCTACCGTTTCGGACACCGCGCGCGTGGCGAGCAGCTCCTCGTCGCCGAGGACGAGCACAATAGGAGCGGCACTGGCGGCGGTCACGCCGCCCATATTCGCACGCTCGGCCGGTCGGTCCAGTCTGCTCGTCCAGACTCTGCCGGTAGACCCCGCACTCAGCGCAAATCCAGACATAGAACTTATCTCCGGCTTTATGCCGTGAATTGCTGTCGATTCATGGTGGGCGGATCCGGTCGACGCCGGCGCTGACCACCGCCAGCCCTCGGGGCGACCGCACCACCGCCACGTCACCGCCGACGTCGGTACGCAGCACCCGCGCCCCACCCCGGGCCAGCCGGGCCAGCACCGCCTCGTTGGGGTGGCCGTAGCTGTTTCCCGCGCCGACCGGCACCAACGCCACCGCCGGCCGCACCACGTCCAGAAAGGCCGGATCCTGGTACGCGCTGCCATGGTGGGCGACCTTCAGCACATCGGCCCGCAGCCCATCCGGCGGCAGCCGTTCCCGCAGCGCCCGCTGTTCCTCCACCTCGGCGTCACCGGTCAGCAGGATCCGCACCCGGTCGACGGTGGCGATCAGCACCAGCGAGTTGTTGTTCGGATCCGAACGGGTGCCGCGCATCGGATACGGCGGGCCGAGCACGGTCAGGTCGACCGCCCCGGCCCGGTAGCGCCATCCCTGCGGTGCGGCGACCACCGGCGTGCCATGAGTCGCGGCGGTGCCGCGCACCAGATCCCGGCCGGCCACCGGCTCCGACCACTGCGGAACCAGCACCGTGTCCACCCGCCTGTCCCGGAAGATCCCGGCCACCCCGCCGGTGTGGTCCACGTGGAAGTGGCTGACCACCAACAGCGGCACCCGACGCACACCGAGCCGACGCAGGCAGGCGTCCGCCGCCGCCGGATCCGGACCGGCGTCGACCACGACCGCCCGCCCGGCCGCCACCGGCAGCAGTACCGTGTCGCCCTGACCCACCGCACAGGCCGTGACGACCCAACCGTCCGGCGGCCACCCGGGCGCGACCACCCGCACCGGCAGCGCGCCCAGCACGACCGCGACGGCGCAGACCGCCACCAGGCGGCGCACCACCGGGCGCCGGGCCGCGACCACCAACGCCACGGTCAGCACCGCCAGCAGCAGCGCCCCGGACACCCCGCCCGGCCAGGGCAGGTTGCCCGCCGGCAGCCGGGCACCGTACCGGGCGACCAGCACCAGCCACCACGCCGGCCAGTGCGCCAGCCAGGCGAGCAACTCCGCCCCGCCGGGCCAGATCGGCGAGAGCGTCGCCGCCGCCACGCCAAGCACCGTCGCGGGCGCGATCGCCGGCACCGCGAGAAGGTTCGCCGGCACGGCGACCAGACTGACCGTGCCTGTCAGGCCGGCGACCACCGGCGCACAGGCGAGTTGTGCGGCGGCCGGCACCGCGAGCGCCTCGGCCACCCCCGGCGGTACGCCCCGCCGACGCAGACCGTCCCGCCAACCCGGCGCGAGCAGCAGCAGACCGCCGGTGGCCAGAACGGACAACGCGAAACCGGGATCACCGGCCAGATCCGGATCCACCAGCACCAGCACCGCCACGGCGGCGGCCAACGCGGGCACCGCCGCCCGAGGGCGACCGGCCGCCAGCGCGGCGAGCCCGATCGCGCCCATGGTGGCGGCGCGTACCACGCTCGGCGACGGCCGGACCAGGATGACGAAGCCCACCAGGGCCAGCCCGCAAAGACCGACGGCCAGCACCGGACCGGCTCGGGCCCAGCGGGCCAGCAACAGCACCGCCCCCACGACGATGGCGACATTCGATCCGGACACGGCGTTCAGGTGAGTCATCCCGGTGGCGCGGAAGTCCTCCTCCACCGCATCGGGCAGCCGGCTGGTGTCCCCGACGACAAGGCCGGGCAACAGGCCGCCCGGCTCGTCCGGCAGCGGTGCGCACGCCTGCTGGAGGCCGGCGCGGAGCCGACCGGCCGCGCGTTGCAGCGCCGAGGAGCACCCAGCCGAACCGGTGCGCCCACGGCCATCAGGACCGCACCGGTGAGGTCGCCGCCGCGCGGCTCGGCCAGCCGCCCGTCGGCGGTGAGCCGTTGCCCGGGCAACAGCCCGCGCCACGCCGGATCGTCGGCGAGCACCAGTACCCGCGCCGGTACGGCGATCCGCTGGCCCTGCGGCCCGGTCAGGGTCACCAGCCTGGCCGGCACCAGCAGGGTCGGTGGACGACCCACGATGCCGCCGCGCACCGGCCGGGGATCGTCCCGGACGACCAGTTCGGCGGTGACCCGGGCCCGTTCGTTGACCAGGGCAAGCAGCGGACCCGCGTCCCGTACGGTCAGTCGCGCCGAGGTGGCCGCGCCGCCACAGACCACGCCGATCAGGATCGCCACCACCACCCAGCCGTGGCGACGCACGGTCGGGCCGGGTCGCCCGGCGAGACCGAGCAGGTGCAGGGTCGCCACCCCGGCGAGACCTGCCGCGACGGCGGCAAGCAGCAGCGTCCGTCGGGCATCGAGATGCAGCCCCGCCAACGCGGTGAGCCAGGCCGCCACCGCCAGCCCCGCCGTGCGGAGGTCGGGTGCTCCCCCACCGGTCACGACTCCGGAGGTTCCGGCCGACATGGCGACCGGGGCGGGCGACGCCTTCACACCGTCACCAGGTCCTTGAGTTGCTCGTACCGGGCGTCGCCGATCCCGGTCACCTGACGCAGGTCGCCGACGGACCGGAAGCCGCCGTGCTGATCGCGGTACTCGATGATCCGCTGGGCGAGCACCGGACCCACGCCGGGCAGCGTTTCGAGCTGCGCCGAGGTCGCGGTGTTCAGGTTGACCCGCCCACCCGTGCCGGGTCCACCACCCGGAAGCGGGCCGGCCCCCGGACCTGCCGCGCCCGAGGGTGCCGGTACGCCGACCAGGATCAGCTCGCCGTCGCTGACCCGGCGGGCCGGATTCAGCAGCGCCACGTCCACTCCCGGCAACGCGCCTCCGGCGGCGTCGAGGGCGTCGGCCACCCGCGCGCCGGCCGCCAACCGCACCAACCCGGGCCGGCGGACCTTTCCGGCGACGGCGACCACCAGCTCACCGGTCGACTCCGTCGCCGGCCTGCCCGGCTCGTGGCCGGCCTCGACGGAGGGATCCGGTGTCCCGGCGGTGCCGGTCTCGGCGACCACCGGCTCCACCTGAGGACGGGACCGCCAGGTCCAGACGCCCGCGACCAGCACCACGAGCACGGCGACGGCCGCCAGCGCCCGCACTCCCCGCCGCCCCGGATCGAAGGCACTCGGCCCCGGAAGAAGGCTCGGCGACGCCTCGTCGACCCGCCGTCCTCGTCCGACGTCGACCGGTGAATCGTCGCTGGCCCGAACCGGACCACCGGCCCGAACCGGACCAGTGTCACCGGCCCGGTCTGCGGCGGCCTGGACCGGCAGCAGCACGGTCGGCCACTGCGTCACCGGCGGCGGCACCTCGCCGGCAGCCTCGGCGAGCGGTGGCCGCACGGACAGAGGCAGATCAACAGGCGGAGGCCACCCGACGGGCGGAGGCAGGTCAACAGGCGGAGGGAGCCCTACGGACGGAGACCACCCGGCGAAGGCTGGCGTCCGGTCGTCACCCGGCCACGGCGGTGCCGCGTCGTCCGCCGGCCGGTCCAGCGCGCCGGGCATCAGGTGCCACAGTCGCCGCCGAACCGCCATCTCCTCGTCCTCGTCCTTCGACACGGCGCGAGGCTAGGGCGGCGAGGCACCGCCAGGCGCACCGAGCCGGTCTGCCTGTGGACAACGCGAGGCTCTGTGGACAGGGCCCTGATCATGCATCGGATCTGCTAAGACCTCCGCCTTGTCGACCCCTCGGTCCGCGTCGCCGACACCCGCACCCTCCCGGCCGCCACCAGGGCGGACCGCCAGGCGCGTGGCCGGTCCCGACGCGCTCGGGTCAGTCCGTGAGCGCCTGCGGGTCCAGACCGAGGACGGCGCGCCCGCCGTCGACCGGCAGGGTCACCCCGTTGACGAAGCCCGCCGCCGGCGAGAGCAGGTACGCGACCGCCTCCGCCACGTCCTGCGGCTGCCCGATCCGACCCACCGGGTGCAGCCGGGCCAGCTCCGCCTCGATCCGCCGCGCCTGGTCCGGCTCGGACTCGGCGAGGAACGCCTCGTGTCGTTCGGTGGCCACCGAGCCGAGCGCTACCGCGTTGGCTCGGATGCCGTGCCGGCCGTACTCGACGGCGAGCGCCCGGGTCAGCCCCTCCACCGCCGCCTTGGCCGTGGCGTACGGCAGGCAGCCCGGCACCGGCCGGCTCGCCTGGTGGGACGAGACGTTGACCACGGCACCAGCGGTGCCGGCGGCGAGGAAGCGGCGGACCGCGGTGGCGGCACCGACCACGGCGGGACGCAGGTTGCGGGTGATCAGATCGACGACCTCACCGACCGGCGCGTCGTGCACCGAGGCGTCGCGGAACACGGCCGCGTTGTTCACCCAACCGGTCAGCGGGTCGAAGCGCTCCGCCAGGTCGGCGGCCCGCCCGGCGACGCCCTCGTCACCGGCGTCACCGACCACCGCCGCGAGGCGGTCGGCCCGTGCGTGCCCCTCCACCCAGGACAGTGCCCCCGGATCGCGGTCGCACACAACGACCGTCCAGCCGTGGGCGAGCAGGCTCTCCACGATGCCCCGCCCGACCCCGCGCCCCCCACCGGTCACCACACAGGACATCCGTCCCACCTCCCCAACCCGGGCCCACGGTCGATCCTCGCCCACCGAAGCCACCGGCGGCGAAGCGGGTCGCCGTCACCGGGCCGCGCCGATTCGCCCGCCGGCGACGAGCGCCGGAGGCCCGCTCGACGGCTTGGCGGTCAGTGCCCCTGACGTCCAGGAAGGTCCGACACACGATGGATCACCACGCAGGCGAGACCGGGACCGACATGCACCGCGACGGCGGCACCGGCCTCGGAGACGTAGCTGTCGCGCAGCCGGTCACCGAGCCGGGCGGTGAGCGTGTCGACGAGCTGCTCGGCCCGCTGCGGCGCGTCGAGGTGGTGTGCGGCCAGGTCCACCGGCCCGTCGCCGGCCGCCTCGACGGCGAGGTCCACCAGCCGCGCCATGCCCCGACTGGCGGTGCGGACCTTGTCCCGCAGCACGATGCGTCCCTCGGGCATGTGCAGGATGGGCTTGACCGACAGTGCGGTGCCGAGCAACGCCTCAGCCGCGTTGATCCGTCCGCCACGACGGAGGAACTCCAGCGTGTCGACGTAGAAGTGGATGCTGGTGCGGCCGATCGCGGAGTCTGCCGCGGCGCGTACGCCGGCCAGGTCGGCGCCGCGCGCGGCGGCCCGGGCGGCGGCGATCGCCGGGAAGCCGAGACCCATCCCGCAGGAGCGGCTGTCGACCACGCTGACCCGGTCACCCAGGTCGGCGGCGGCCAGTTCGGCGGCCTCGACCGTGCCGGAGAGCCCGGCCGACAGGTGCACCGAGACGACGCCCTCCGCCCCGGCGTCGAGCAGTTCGCGGTATATCCGCCCGAACTGCTCCGGCGACGGCCGTGACGTGCTCACCGACACCCGCCGAGCGCGAAGCGCCCGGGTGGCGTCAACCGGAAGGGTCTCGACGCCCTCCAGCCCTTCGACGCCGGCCAACACCACGGTCAGCGGCACCACGGTCAGCCGGTGCTCCCGCACCAGCTCGGGTGGCAGGTAAGCGGTGGAGTCGGTGACGACCGCGACTGGCATGCGGGCACCGTAGCGGATCAAGCTGGGCGACGGCCTGACCGCGTCCGCTCAGACCGGTTCGGCGGAGACCGGGACGGCCGCCGCGCCGGTGCCGGTCCCCGGGGCGGGCACGTCCATCGGGCCGACGTTGTGGGCGCGCAGGTGCCAGCCACGCTCGACGTCGTGGCGCAGCTCCGTCCAGTGGCAGTTGCGCAGGGAGCCGACGGTACGCAGCACGGCGTGCTCCCAGCCGAGCAGCTGGCCGCAGCCCTGGCGGGCGGCGCCGCCGTGGGTGGCGATCACCACGGTGCCCCCAGGCAGTTGGTCGGCGGCCTCCTGCAACGCGGTGCCGATGCGTTTGCCCAGCTCGTCCAGCGGTTCGACGTCCGCCCCCGGGTCGGGGTCCCCGGTCCGCCAGCGGGTGTACTCCGCCGGGAACCGCTCCGCCACCTCGGTCAGCAACAGTCCCTGCCAGCGGCCGAAGTGCCGCTCCCGCAGTCGGGCGTCGGAGCGTACCGGCAGGCCGGTCAGCGCGGACAGCGCGGCGGCGGTCTCCGCGGCGCGACTCAGGTCGCTGGCGACCAGGGCGTCCGGACGCAGCGCGGCCAGCAGCGGGGCCGCCGTGCGCGCCTGTTCCCGACCGCGATCGTTCAGCGGTACGTCGGTCTGTCCCTGGACCCTGCTGGCGGCGTTCCAGTCGGTGTTGCCGTGCCGCCAGATGATCAGCCTGGTCACTCGCCCGATCCGGCGCCGGCCTCCGCGCTGGCGAGGTCCCGGTCCACGAACGGGATGGTCGGGCAGTCCTTCCAGAGCCGGTCGAGGGCGTAGAACTCGCGTTCCTCGGTGTGCTGCACGTGCACCACGACGTCGACGTAGTCGAGCAGCACCCAACGGCCGCCGCGTTCGCCCTCCCGCCGCACCGGCTTCGCCTTCTCCGGCAGGTCGAGCAGGGCTTCCTCGATGGCGTCGACGATGGCCAGCACCTGGCGTTCGTTCGGGGCGGCGGCGAGCAGGAACGCGTCGGTGATGGCGAGTTGGTCACCCACGTCGATGATGACGATGTCCTGCGCCTTCTTGTCGGCCGCGGCCTGGGCGGCGACGATCGCCAGCTGGTGAGCGCGTTCGGAAACTGTCACCGTTCTCCTTCGATCAACCGTGCGATGCCTCCAGCCTCTCACACGGCCCGGATTCCCGACTCACCAGTTTCAGCCGGAAAGAGGCACGAAACGGTCAAACCACTACCGGTACAGGCGTCGTTTCGCGATGTACTGCACCACACCGTCGGGCACCAGATACCACACTGGTTCGCCCCGGGCGACCCGCGCCCGGCAGTCGGTGGAGGAGATGGCCATGGCCGGGACCTGCACCAGACTGACCGTGTCGGCGGGCAGGTGCGCGGCGGTCAGCTGGAAGCCCGGCCGGGTGACCCCGATGAAGTGGGCCAGCTCGAAGATCTCGTCGAGGTTCTTCCAGCTCAGGATGCGCTCCAGGGCGTCCGCGCCGGTGATGAAGAACAGCTGCGCCTTGGTCCCGTACTGGGAGCGCAGGTCACGCAGGGTGTCGACGGTGTAGGTGGGCCCGCCCCGGTCGATGTCGACCCGGCTGACCTGGAACCGGGGGTTGGACGCGGTGGCGATCACGGTCATCAGGTAGCGGTCCTCGGCCGAGCTGACCGGCACGTCGGCCTTCTGCCACGGCTGCCCGGTGGGCACGAAGATCACCTCGTCGAGGCCGAACCGGTCCGCCACCTCGCTCGCGGCCACGAGGTGCCCGTGATGGATCGGATCGAACGTCCCGCCCATGATCCCGATCCGCCGGATGTCTTCCTCCACCCCATGATCCTAGGGCGTGCCCGAGCGGAGCCGGGCCGGGCCGGCGCTCTACGGCCCGGCCCGGCTCCTGGGGTCACGCGGTCGTGGCGGCCACCGCCGTGCGCGCCACCAGGGCGCGACGCAGGTCGTCGTCGGCGTCGGTGACCACCCGACGCAGCCCCGGCGTGAGGTCGTCGCGGGCCAGCAGCGCCGCCGCCGCCTCCCGGGTCGGCTGGGACACCGCGTGGCGGGGGAAGGCCAGCTTGGCAACCTCGTCGGCCACCCAGGGCGTACGCAGCCGCGCGGCGGCCGGCATGTCGGCGAAGTAGCTGCCGACGTAGGCGCTTGTCAGCTCCAGCTGCTCGGGCTGCCAGAAGCCCTCCGCCGTCGCCTCGACCAGCCGATTCGACAACTCCGTGTTCGACACGATGATTTCCCACGCGGCCTGCTTGGCACCGGGTTCGGGCAGGGCGGCCCGGCACCTGGCGGCCCGCTCGGCACCGGTGGCGCTCGGGTCGGCCGCCGCCTCGGCCGCGATCTCGGCCGCACCGGCGGCACCGAGGACCACCAACCGGCCCAGCAGCGTCCACCGCAGCTCGGCGTCGACGGCCAGCCCGGCGGGTACGGCCCGGCCGGCGAGCCAACCGGAGAGCAACTCCGCGTCGGTGCTCGCGGCGATCAGCCCCCGAGCGGCCGCCAGTTGCAACGACTCCCCCGGCGCGGCGTCGTCCAGCAACCGCCGGCAGGATTCGGCGACGCGGGCCAGGGCGGACTGTCGCGCCAGCGGATCGAGATAGCGGTCGACGAGCGAGCGACTCATCGCCAGCACGTCCTCGACGATGATCACTTCCGTCTCGGTGGGCAACGCCGCGACGATCAGATCGACAAGTCCGGCGACCGGCCGTTCCCCGTCGGTCGCGGCGTCCACCGCCTCACCCCAGAGCAGGGCGCGGGCCAACGGGTCGGCCAGACGGGGCAGCAGCAGTGGCACCGCGTCGGCCGAGGCGGCGTCGAGGCGGATCTTGGCGAAGGTCAGGTCGCCGTCGTTGGGCAGCAGAACGGCCGCCGCCGGTTCCCCGACCAACCCGTCGAGCCGGGTCCGACCGTCGTCGGTCTTCGGATCGAGGTCGACCTCGATCCGCTCGGCGGTGCCGTCCACGGCGTACCGGCCCACGCCGATGCGGTGCGGGCGCAGCACCGGATGCGTCGGCGGCGCGGTCTGCGCGATCACGACCTCGTCGTACCGACCGTCGGCGTCCACCGCCACCTCGGCCCGCAGCGTGTTCACCTGCGCGGTCCGCAGCCAGGCTTCCGCCCAGTCGGTCAGCTCCCGGCCGCTGCTGGCGGCCAGGCTCTCGAGCAGGTCGGCGAGGGTGGCGTTGCCGAAGCGGTGCCGGGCGAAGTGGTCGTTGAGGCCGGCCAGGAACGCCTCGTCACCGAGCCACGCCACCAGCTGCCGCAGCACGCTGGCCCCCTTGGCGTACGAGATGCCGTCGAAGTTGAGCAGACCCTCCGCGGCGTCGATCACCCGCTCGGGTGCCACCGGATGGGTGGAGGGGCGCTGGTCGGCGGCGTACCCCCACGCCTTGCGGCGCAGCGCGAACGTCGTCCACGCCCGGTCGAACCGGGTCGCCTCGGCCGTGACCCGGGTGCCCAGGTATTCCGCGAACGACTCGTTCAACCACAGGTCGTCCCACCAACGCATGGTGACCAGGTCACCGAACCACATGTGCGCCATCTCGTGGGCGATCGTGGTGGCCCGCAGCTCGCGCTGGCTGTCGGTGACCGCCGAGCGGAACACGTAGTCGTCGCGGAAGGTGACCAGGCCCGGATTCTCCATGGCACCCGCGTTGAACTCGGGCACGAACGCCTGGTCGTACTTGCCGAACGGATAGCGCTCGTCGAACAGCTGATGAAACCGGTCGAGACACTGCTTCGTGACGGTGAGGATCTCCGCCGCGTCGGCGTCGAGATGCTCGGCGAGTGAGCGCCGGCAGTACACACCGAGCGGAATTCCGTCGTGGGTGTCCCGGCGGACGTGCCAGGGACCGGCGATCAGGGTGAAGAAGTACGTGGCGATCGGCAGGGTGGGGGCGAACTCCCAACGACCCGGCTCGGGGTTGGCCGCCAGTTCGGCGTTGGCCGCCACCGTCCAGTGCTCCGGCGCGGTCACCGACAGCGTGACCGGTGCCTTCAGGTCCGGCTGGTCGAAGGCGGCGAAGACCCGCTGCACGTCGTCCAGGAACGACATCACGTAGAGGTAGGTCTCGCCGTCGGCGGGGTCGACGAAGCGGTGCATTCCCTCGCCGGTGTTGGTGTACGCCATCTCGGCCTCGACGACCAGCGTGTTCCGCGCCGCCAGGCCGGTCAGCGGCAGCCGGTTGTCGTCAAGTGTCGCGGGATCGAGGTCGGTGTCGTTGAGGCGTACGGCGCGCAGGTGCGCCGGCTTGACCTCGACGAACGTATCGGTGCCGGTGGCCCGGAACCTGATCGTGACGTGGGACCGGAACCGCTCACCGCCCCCGGTCAGGTCGAGGTCCACCTGGTAGGACTCGACGGTGATCGACGCGCCACGCGCGGTCGCCTCTGCACGGCTCAGGCTCGGCATCCGCTTATCCTGCCCGATGAGGGAACGAACCGGCTTCCCCATTTCCCCTGGTACTGGAGGACGGGACCATGACAGCGCACCCCAAGGGTGACTTCGACCTCTCCCGGGCGGTCTGGCAGCGGGCCGAGGGCGACACCTCGGAGGCCGCGGTGGAGGTCGCCTTCGTCGACGATCTGATCGGCATGCGCAACTCCGCCGAGCCGGACGGCCCGGTGCTGGTGTTCACCCAGGCCGAGTGGGACGCCTTCGTCGCGGGCGCCCAGGACGGCGAGTTCGACCTGGACTGAGCGCGCGGGCGGGGTCCAGGGATGTTCGTCCGGCCCGGTGTTCCTGGACCCCGCGCTATCCACGGTCACCATCGCCCCAACCGAGGCCACCGGGGCCGGGCGCGTGATGGAAACCGGCGTGGCCGGCGACATCGACACACCGTTCGGCGTCCGGCCCGAGGGCCCCGCAGAACAGCCGCTCGGCACGCTGCCAGGCGTCGGCCGGCGACAGCGCGGAGGCACCGATCGCCAGCTCGGGCCGGAGCACGCTCAGCGCCTCGGCGTACCCGACCGCCACCTCGCGCGCGGTGACGAGGTCGGCGGCGGTGAAGCCGAGATGCACGGTGAAATGACGGTCGGGACGTGGGGGCCGGGGCGGCGGCGCCACCAGCGGCGGCCGATCCCCGCCGAACCTCCCGGCCTTCCACCGACGCCAGTACGCCGCACGGTTGTCCCGCATCCGTCCTCCCCGTGGCACGCCGAACCGCCTGGCCGACGACGCGTCGACCGGTCGGCCCGGCGGCCGGTTGACCACCGGCCAGGTCGACGACGACGCCGAACTCAGCAAACCAGGATTTCCCGGCCCTGGGAGGGGCCAGCGACCGGCCCGTCGACACCGCCGCCCGGCTGCGCGGTTCATCGCCCGTGACCTGGGTAGGTACGCACTCTGCGACGATTGGACGGCCGGTCGGCGACGGCCGCGCCCCGGCAACAGGGAATCCGATGGCGACCATTCCGACGGACCGCGCTCCGGACAGCACCCTGGCCTTCCTGCGGGCCGGCTACCGGTTCGTCGGGCAGCGGTGCGACCGGTACGGCACCGACATATTCCAGACCCGGCTGCTGCTGGAACCGACGATCTGCCTACGCGGCCGGGCCGCCACCGAACTCTTCTACGACGCCGACCGGTTCATGCGCGAGGGTGCCATGCCGGCTCGCGGTCAGCGGACGCTCACCGGCCGAGGCGGCGTCCAGGGGCTCGACGGCGACGCCCACCACGACCGCAAGGCAATGTTCATGTCACTCATGAGCCCGGCCGCGGTCCGGCGACTCGGGCAGCTCTTCGCCGACGAGTGGCAGGCCCGGTTGCCCGCCTGGGAACTGTCCGGCACGGTGACCCTGCACACCGAGGTCGCGTCGATGCTGACCCGGGCGGTGTGCGCCTGGGCGGGGGTGCCGCTGAGCGGCGGCGAGTTGGACCGGCGGACCGCCGACCTCCAAGCCATGATTGACAGTGCCGCGGCGATCGGTCCCCGGCACTGGCGCGGTCGGCTGGGCCGCTACCGCAGTGAGTACTGGGGTGCTGACCTCGTCGAACAGGTACGCCACGGGAAGCTGTCGCCGCCCGAGGGCACTGCCCTGCGCGTGATCGCGGAGCACCGCGACGGCGAGGGACGCCGGTTGCCCCGCCGCATCGCGGCGGTGGAGTTGCTCAACGTGCTCCGCCCGACCATCGCGGTGGCCCGGTTCGTGGTCTTCGCCGCGCTGGCCCTGCACGACCATCCCGCCTGGCGGCAACGGGTACGCGACGACGACGCCGAGGCCGGGCAGTTCGTGCAGGAGGTGCGCCGCTACTACCCGTTCTTCCCGGTGGCCGCGGCCCGGGTCCGGCGGGACTTCGACTGGCAGGGCTACCACTTCCCGCAGGGCCGACGGGTGCTGCTGGATCTCTACGGCACCAATCATCACCCCGAGGTGTGGCCGGAGCCGGAGCGGTTCCGGCCGGAGCGCTTCGCCGGTTGGCCGGGTGACCCGTTCACGCTGGTACCGCAGGGCGGCGGAGACCATGTCGCCGGACACCGCTGCGCCGGAGAGTGGATCACGATCGAGCTGATGAAGCGGGCGGTCACGCTGCTGACCGAGGTCATCCGCTACGACGTACCGCCGCAGGACCTTGCGGTGGATCTGAGCCGGATGCCGGCGCTGCCGGCCAGCGGGTTCGTGGTCACCGCCGTACGGCGCACCGGCTGAGCCGGCCCGTCCGGGCGCCGCCAGCCTGGCGCCGCGCCGCCGGGCCAGGCCGACGGCGCGGCCTTGATCAGGCCGGATGCAGCACCGTACGCAGGCAGCCGTCCTCCTTCTTCTCGAAGATCTCGTAGCCGCGCGCGCCCTGGTCCAGCGGTAGCGGGTGGGTGGCCAGGTAGCCGGGGTCGATCTCGCCGGCGGCGAGTCGGTCGAGCAGCATCGGGATGTAGCGCTGGGCGTGCATCTGCCCCATCCGCAGCACCAGGGCCTTGTTCATCGCCGCGCCCAGCGGAAACTTGTCCACCAGGCCGGCGTAGACACCGACGATGCTGACCGTGCCACCCTTGCGGGCCGCCATGATGGCCTGCCGGACGCACGTCGGCCGGTCGGTCTGCAAGCGGGCGGTCTGCTTCGCCTTGTCGTACGCGTACCCCGGGCCGACGTCGTGGGACTCCATGCCGACCGCGTCGATACAGGCGTCCGGTCCGCGACCGGCGGTCATCTCGCGCAGCGCCTCGAGCACGTCGGTGTCGGCGTAGTTGACCGTCTCCACTCCCAGCCGGTCGGCGGCCACGGCCAGCCGCTCCGGCAGCCGGTCGACCATGATGACCCGCTCCGCGCCGAGCAGCTGCGCCGCCCGGGCGGCCATCTGCCCCACTCCACCGGCACCCCACACCGCGACCACCTCACCGCCGGTCAGGCCGCAGAAGTCGGCCGCCATCCAGCCGGTGGGCATGGCGTCGGAGGCGAAGACCACCGCGTCGTCGGGTACCCCGTCGGGCACCTTGAACGCCCCGACGTCGCCGAACGGCACCCGTACGTACTCGGCGTGGCTGCCGGAGTAGCCCCCGGCGGCGTGTGAGTAGCCGACGATGCCGGCCGGCGAGTGCCCCCACAGCTTCTCCGCGAAGACCGGCTGCGGGTTCGAGTTGTCGCACAGCGAGTACTGCTCGGTCCGGCAGTACCAGCAGCCGCCGCAGGCCACCACCGAGCCGACCACCACCCGGTCGCCGACGGCCAACCGCCGTACCCCGGGCCCGACCTCGACCACCTCGCCGGTGAACTCGTGGCCCAGGATGTCACCCTCCCGCATCGCCGGGATGAAGCCGTTGATCAGATGCAGGTCGGAACCGCAGACGCTGCTGGCGCGGACCCGGACGATGATGTCGCCGGCGGCGCGCACCCGCGGCTCCGGCACGTCGCGTACCTTGAGCTTGCCGACCCCCTCCCAGCACAGCGCCTTCACGCCCGTCCTCCCGTCGTCAACCGCTGCCGAATCTCATCGGTGCGTCGTTCCTGTGCCGGACTCCGTCCGGACGGGTCCCGCCGGGTGTCGATGAGCTGACCGCACTCGATCAGGGACTTGACCCGGCGCAGCGTGTCGCGCAGCCGTAGGTCCGGCTCGTCACCGGCCGCCAGCCCCAGGGCGCGGCGCAGTGGGCCGGAGCGGTATCTCAGCTCCGCGCGGATCTCCGTACCCCGGCCCTGTGGTGCGGGCACCAGTTCGACCGTGCCCTGTTGCTCCGGCCCGCCGGTGACCTGCCAGCGCAGCCGGCCGGGACCGGTGACGGTGATCTCGGCGCGCCACTCGGTGGCGCCGGTGTCGGGATCACGCGACACGCACCGCCAGCGGTTCCCGTCGATCTGCTCCAGGGTCGCCCACTCCGCCAGGGCCCGGTCGAGCCGCTCCCGCTCGGTCCAGAAGCTGATCACCGCCGCTACCGGCCGGTCGACCGTGACCGCACGCCGGACCACGTACCAGCCATCCTCCCGCTGGGGCTGGTGCCGACGCCGTCGGCGGGTCACCGCCCGGCCGACGCCGACCGCGGTCACGGTCGCGGCGCCCACCAGAGCCAGTCTCGTCGCGTTGCTTCTCATCACGCCTCCTCCGCCCGGACGTCCGGTGCCCGGCCGCCGTAGTGGCCGCTACCCGGCACGCAGACCGTGAAACGGGGCAAAAGGCAAGGGCTCCTCCGCTCGGATCGCCCGAGGAGGAGCCCTCGCCCATCTCACGGCCTACGCGTAGGACGGACCGCCGCCAGCAGCGGCTGGGTTCGTCGACCGGTCAGGGACGCACCTGGTCCCGGGAGTGCCGCGCCTGCCCCTTCAGATCCTGGGCTGCGGACCGGGTGTCATCGGTCACCGTCTGTGCGGCGTCCTGCGCGGTGGCCTTGACCGACTCGGCGGCCTGCTGCGCCGGCTCACGCAGCTCCTGCTTCATCTCGCTCGCCACCCGGCTGAGCTTGTCGGTCACCGCCGAGCCGTGCTCACCGGCCTTCTCCCGGGCCTGGGTGGCCAGCTGCTGCTCACGCTGGGTGGGCGGAACGAGGGAGGAGACGAGCATGCCGACGCCGAAGGCGATGAGGCCGGCGGCCAGCGGGTTCCCCTCGGACCTGCGCCTGATGACCTGCGGGGCGCGGTGTGCCGCGTCGCCGACCGCCGAGGCGGCCGAGTGCGCCGCGTCGCCCACCGCGGAGGCCGTCGCGGCGGCACGATCGCCGGCCGCGTGGGCGCCATGGCTGGTCTGATGGCCCAGATCGGATGCGGTTCCCATTACGCTGTCCCTCACATTCCGCAGCGTGGTACGGACCCGCTGCTTACGATCTTCGACGATGCGGCCCGGGCTGACCTTGTACGCCAGGGCGTCCACATCGGAACTCAGGTTGTCGCGGGTGGTTTCGATCTCCCGGCGGATCTGGACGGGGTCGGTGCTCATCGGGTCACTCCCTCCGGGTGTGGCTTGAGCGCGTCGGGGATGCGCTGCACGCTGTCGTTGGTCTGCTTGAGCCCGCGGATGCGCTCCGCGTTCCGTCGGCCCATCGTGTAGAGAAGCGCCGCGATCGCCGCCCATAGGACGGCCACGATCAGCCCTGCCCAACCGGCGTCCATCACGTTGGACAGGCCGCCCCAGAGGGCGAGGGAGAGGAACAGGGCGACCATGTACGCGCCGAAGCCGGCACCGCCGAACAGGCCGGCGGCCTTGCCCGCCTTCTTCCCCTCCTGACGGATCTCGGCCTTCGCCAGCTCCACCTCCTGCCGCATCAGCGTCGACAGGTCGCTGGTGACCTGGCGCATCAGCTCCCCGATGGAGCTACCCCGGACCTCCTCCGCCGAAGGCGGGTGATGGTTGCGGGCATCCGCTGCGGAACTCTGTGTCGGCGTCGTCATTCCGTCGCCTCCCTTCGGATGACTCGGGTCCTCACGGCCGGGTGGTCCCGCTCGACGGCACGCCCGGCAGCGGATCGGTCCGCTCCACCGGGGGCAGCGGCGTGCCCGTGCCGGAGTACCCCTCCTCGATCGGCCGCAGGTCGACGGGCTGGGTGCGAGGGTCGCGGTTTCCTCCACCGGGCGCACCCGTCGAGCCGACCGGCGGGGCCTGCGTCGGCAAGGCCACCGTCCGGTCGGGATCGCCGTACGGGTCTTCCATGGCGGAGTTGGCGGGGCGGTCGTCGCCGCTCGCGGAGAGGTTGCGGGTCAGCCGGCCGGCCACCGCACCGAGCAGGGCCGCACCGACCAGAAAGGTGCCGGGGTTGCGGCGCGCGTAGTCGCGTACCTCGGTGAGCAGGTCGCCGGGCTCGCGCTGCTCCAGCCAACCGGCCACACCGTGCACCCGGTCGGAGGCCTGGCGGGCGAGTTCGCTCACCGGGCCGGCCTGGCCACCGTTGTCGGCCATCGAACGCATCTCGTCGGCCAGCGAGCGCAGCCCGCCGGCCGCGCGCCGCTGCTGCTCACCAGCCTGGCCGGCGAGCTGCGTCCGGGCCTCGCCGTACAGGTCCCGGGCCTGGCGGGCGGCCTCCCGGCCAACCTCGCGACCCTGTTCGCGGGCGGTATCGGCCACCGCTCCACCGGCGTGCGCAGCCTCCGCGCCCATCTGGTGGGCCTGCTCGCGGACGCCGCCGCCGTTCGGCGAATCGGGCTCGTGGGTCCTGGGGGTCGATGACAGATCGTAGGTCATGATGTCCCTTCCGCTGCGGGATCGTCGCGGGTGTTGGGGGTGCGGCGGCCGATGTCGCCGCTGCCACTGATTGACCTACCCTGCGATCGGCCACCCATGCTCGATCGGGCATTTCCCTGCGGATCGCCCGGCGCGGGCAACAAGATGAAGGATCGGCGGGACCACGTCACCTCACGGAGTGTCGCGTCGACCTGCCAGACCGTTGCGGGGCTCTCGCGGATCCACGGAGGTGACATCGATGGCGCGTCGGTCAGCGGGTGGCCGCACCTCACGTACCCGGGTACAGCTCGCCGCCCTGGTCGTGGCGGGAGTGTTCCTGCTGCTCGGGGTGCTCGGGTTCGTGCCCGGTATCACCACCGACTACGGCGACATGACCTTCGCGGGGCACCACTCCGGTGCCCGGCTCCTCGGTCTCTTCCAGGTCTCGGTCCTGCACAACCTGTTGCACCTCGGCTTCGCCGTGGCCGGACTGGTGCTGGCCCGCGGCGTGGCCGGTGCCCGGCTCTACCTCGTCGCCGGCGGTGCGCTCTACCTCGGGTTGTGGATCTACGGGCTGGCCGTCGGTGAGGACAGCGCGGCGAACTTCGTCCCGCTCAACGACGCGGACAACTGGCTGCACCTGGGGCTCGGCCTCGGGATGCTCCTGCTCGGGCTGCTGCTTTCGGCGCGGGCCGGCGGCAGCGGCAGCCGTCTCGACCGCCCGTTCGACCGTCCCTGACGCCGCGACGCCGAGGCCGCCGCCACCTCGGACCCGGCCGGGAGCCTCGGGCTCAGGCCGGCACCGGGAGCCGTTTGGCGAAGCACTCCCGATACGGCGCGCCGCCACTGGGCGCACCGGCAGCGGAGATCGGCTCGTAACCGCAGGCCCGGAAGAGCGCCGCCGCCGGACGGTGCGGACCGGCCTCCACCCGCACCATCGAGTATCCCCGCTGGTACGCCAGCTCCTCCAGCGCGGCGACCAGCTGGCGGGCGATGCCCCGGCGTCGGTAGGCCGGACGCACGTACAACTGCTCCAGCTCACCGGTGTCGTCGTCGCACACCCGCATCCCGCCGCACGCCACCGCACGGCCGGCGATCACGACCGTCAACCAGCAGGTGTCCCCGCGCGTCCCGAAGTCGCGCCCGGCGGCCTCACCGACGGCCTCACGCAGCTCGCGCTGCCCGGCCGTGGCGAGTGCGGCGACCTCCGGATCCGTCAGCGGGCGGGACTCGATAAGCATCAGGCCACGCTAGGGCGACGAAATTTCGCGAAGGTTTCCAGCAGTCGTCCCCATTTCGGAGCGCATCGAGCTATTCGGCGTCATTCCCGTCGGCGGGTGCCGGCTCGACCTCGTCGGCCGGTCGCTGCCGGCGTGCCTTGCGGGCCGCCAGCCGTTCGGCCGCGTTGGCCCGGGTCGGCTTCTCCTCCAGCCGGACGTCACGGCCCCGGGCGCCCGGGACGAACTCGGCACCGGCGTAGAGGGTGGGTTGCCAGTCGAACTCCCGGTCGCCGATCCGGACCAGGTCACCGGGTTGGGCGCCCGCCTTGGCCAACTGCTCCTCGACGCCGAGTCGGGCCAGCCGGTCGGCGAGGTAGCCGACCGCCTCGTCGTTGTCGAAGTTCGTCTGGCGCACCCAGCGCTGCGGACGGACACCGCGCACGGTGTACGAGCCGTCGTCCTCGGCCTCGATGGTGAAGCCTGCGTCGTCGACCGCCTTCGGTCGGATCACGATCCGCGTCGGCTCGGCCGGTGGTGCCGCCGCCCGCGACTGTTCGACCAGTTCCGCCATCGCGTACATGAGTTCCTTGAGCCCCTCGCGGGTGGCCGCGGAGACCTCGAAGACCCGCAGACCACGCGCTTCCAGGTCGGGTCGGACGATCTCGGCGAGGTCGCGGCCGTCCGGCACGTCGACCTTGTTCAGCGCGACCAGCCGGGGCCGGTCGGCCAACCCGCCGTACTCGGCCAACTCCGCCTCGATGGTGTCGATGTCGGCCAGCGGGTCCCGCCCCGGCTCCAGGGTGGCGGTGTCGATGACGTGCACCAGGACCGCACAGCGCTCGACGTGCCGGAGGAACTCCAGCCCCAACCCCTTGCCGGTGGCCGCGCCCGGGATCAGCCCGGGCACGTCGGCGACGGTGAAGGTGTGGTTGTCGAGCCGGACGACGCCCAGGTTCGGCACCAGCGTGGTGAACGGGTAGTCGGCGATCTTGGGTTTGGCGGCGGAGATGACCGAGATGAGCGACGACTTCCCGGCCGACGGGAAACCCACCAGCCCGACGTCGGCGACGCTCTTCAGCTCCAGCACCACGTCAAGTTGCTCGCCCGGCTCACCCAGCTCGGCGAAGCCGGGCGCCTTACGGCGCGCGTTGGCCAGCGAGGCGTTGCCCCGGCCACCCCGACCGCCCCGGGCCACCTCGAAGGTGGTGCCGGCGCCGACCATGTCGGCCAGCACGGTGCCGTCGCTGGTCTGCACGACCGTGCCGTCGGGCACCTTGAGCACCAGGTCGGCACCGTTGCCGCCGTCCCGGTTCGAGCCCGCGCCGCCCCGGCCGTTCTCCGCCTTGACGTGCGGTCGGAAATGAAAGTCCAGCAGCGTGTGCACCTGCGGGTCGACCACCAGGGAGACGCTGCCGCCGTGCCCGCCGTTGCCTCCGTCCGGGCCGCCGAACGGCTTGAACTTCTCCCGGTGGATCGAGACACAGCCGTGCCCGCCGTCGCCGGCCTGCAGATGCAGGACGACCCGGTCAACGAACGTCGTCACGACGTCATCCTTCCAGCGGGGCCCGGCCCCGCGCGAGAAAAGGCGAAGCGGGCCGGGACATCAGGTCCACGGCCCGCTTACGCCGGACAGCTACTGCTGCGGCACGATGCTCACGGTCTTGCGACCGCGCCGGGTGCCGAACTGGACCGCACCGGCGGCCAGCGCGAAGAGCGTGTCGTCTCCGCCGCGGCCGACCAGGTCACCGGGGTGGAACTTGGTGCCACGCTGACGGATGAGGATCTCACCCGCGCTGACGACCTGACCACCGAAGCGCTTCACGCCGAGTCGCTGGGCCGCGGAGTCACGACCGTTACGCGAGCTGGACGCACCCTTTTTGTGAGCCATTGGAGGACGACCTACTTCCCGCTGGAGATGCCGGTCACCTTGACCTGGGTCAGCGGCTGACGGTGACCCTGGCGCTTGTGGTAGCCGGTCTTGTTCTTGAACTTGTGGATCCGGATCTTCGGGCCCTTGGTGTGCGCGGCGATCTCGCCGGACACCTCGACCTGAGCGAGCTTCGCCGCGTCGGTCACCAGGTCGTCACCGTCGACGAGGAGCACCGCGGCGAGCTTCACCGCGTCACCGGGGGCACCGGTGAGCTTCTCGACCTCGATCACGTCGCCCTCGGCGACCTTGTACTGCTTGCCGCCGGTCTTGACGATCGCGTACATCGGAGGCGGACTCCCTGTCGTTGAGGCTGCTGACTGGTCGTCCCCACGGCGGCTCGCCGGGCAGCAGAAGCACGGCGGCGCGGGCACGCGGGAACTCGGCACACCAAAGTGCGCCGCAGGCTAGCGTACGCCATCCTCGGGCCGGGACCCAAACCGGGCCGGGCCGGTCAGCGGGCGCAGAGCTGGTCGAGGCGCTGCTGCAACCGGTCGAGCGAAGCGCCCTCGAGCGCCTCGATGTCGGTGCCGAGCCGGCCGACCTCGGTCGACAGCTCCGTCAGCAGGTCCTTGAGCTGCCGGTCGTCGGCGCGGGTCGCCTGCGCTCTGAGCGCCTTCTCCCAGTCGGACAGGGCCGCCTCGGCCCGCCGGCCGGCGGCCTGCGCGTCGGCGGTGTCACCCGCGCCGGTCGCCGTGACCATCGCGGCGAGGTGCTCGACGTACTTCTTGCCCGCCGCACCGCTCGCCTGTTGCGCGGCGGCGCAGACCTCCGGGCCGTTCCCGCCCGCCGCCCCCGGAGCGGGGGTCGCCACCGGCTGCTCCGGGGTGGGCGTCGCCGGGCCGGCGGTGACCTCGACGCGAGTCGAGGTCGGGGCGGTCGGTTCGGCCGGGTCGCCGCGCTCGGCCGAGCAGGCCGTGCCGACGAGCAGCGCGGCGGCGGCCACGGTGACGGCGAGCGGTCGGCGCATCGACTCCTCCTTCGGCGGCCGGGTCGACCCGCCCGGCGCCCGGGCACCCGACGGGCCAGCCAGGCCCGGACCGGCCGGGCGGCCGCCCATCGACGATACGCCGACGGCCCCACCCGGCGGACATCACCACCGGGCGGGGCTCGTTGACCGTCAGGCGCCCGTCACCGGGCGAAGCTGGCCCTACCGGCCACCGTCAGGGCCGGGTACGGCGACGCGCGCCGCCACGACGGGAACGACGCCGGCCGGTGCCACTCTCGCCACCGTCGTCCTCGTCGTTCTCGCCGAGCGCGTCCGGGTCGTCCGGGGCGGCGAGCCGTGCCGACTCACCCTGCTGGCTGTCGGCGACGTCCACCGCGGCCGGAGTCTCCGTCTCGTAACGCGACAGGTCGTAACCCATGGTGTCGTGGTAGTCGGCGTCGGCGGTGCTCGTCGTGTCGGTCTCGGTGACCTCCACCACGGTCCGCTCCGCCGAGGCGGCGCCCTTGCGCGCTCGGCGCCGGGACGAACCAGTCGTCTGCTCGGCCGCCGGGGCACCCGCCGAGGCGACCGCCTTGACCTTGTCCCCGCCGCCGGAGCGCGTCTTCTCCGGCACCGGTTCGGTGTGGATGACCAGGCCCCGGCCCTTGCAGCACTCGCAGGTCTCGCTGAACGCCTCCAGCAGCCCGGCGCCGATCCGCTTACGGGTCATCTGCACCAGACCGAGTGACGTGATCTCGGTGACCTGGTGCTTGGTACGGTCGCGGCCCAGGCACTCGGTCAGCCGACGCAGCACGAGTTCCCGGTTCGACTCCAGCACCATGTCGATGAAGTCGATCACCACGATTCCGCCGATGTCCCGCAGCCGCAGCTGCCGGACGATCTCCTCGGCCGCCTCCAGGTTGTTGCGGGTGACCGTCTCCTCCAGGTTGCCCCCGGCACCTGTGTACTTGCCGGTGTTCACGTCGACCACGGTCATCGCCTCGGTCCGGTCGATCACCAGGTGGCCACCGGAGGGCAGGAAGACCTTGCGGTCGAGGCCCTTGAGGATCTGCTCGTCGATGCGGTACTCGGCGAACACGTCCGTGGTGCCGACGTGCCGCCGCAACCGCGCGACCAGGTCCGGCGACACGTGCGACAGGTACGACTCGACCATGTCGTACGCCTCGTCGCCCTCCATGACCAGCTCGCGGAAGTCCTCGTTGAACAGGTCGCGGACCACCCGGATCACGAGGTCGGGCTCCTGGTAGAGGAGCACCGGCGCACCGCCCTCGGCGGCCTTCGCCTGGATGTCCTCCCACTGCGCCTGGAGGCGCTTGACGTCCCGGGCCAACTCATCCTCGCTGGCGCCCTCGGCCGCGGTCCGGACGATCACACCGGCACCGTCGGGCACGAGCTTCTTCAGCACGTCACGCAGTCGCTTACGCTCGGTGTCCGGCAGCTTGCGGCTGATCCCGGAGGCGTTGCCACCGGGTACGTAGACCAGGTGCCGGCCGGAGAGCGCGACGTGGCTGGTCAACCGGGCCCCCTTGTGCCCGATCGGATCCTTGGTGACCTGCACCAGCACCGAGTCACCGGACCTGAGGGCCTGCTCGATCGAACGGGCTCTCCCCTCCAGGCCGGTGGAGTCCCAGTTGACCTCGCCGGCGTACAGGACCGCGTTGCGTCCTCGGCCGATGTCGACGAACGCCGCCTCCATGCTCGGCAGCACGTTCTGCACCTTGCCGAGGTAGACGTTGCCGGCCATGGTCCCGGCGGAACTGCGGGTGACGTAGTGCTCGACCAGGACGCCGTCCTCGAGCACGGCGATCTGGGTCCGGTCGCCGCGCTGGCGCACCGCCATGACCCGGTCGACCGCCTCGCGGCGGGCCAGGAACTCCGACTCGCTGAGGATCGGCGGGCGGGTCCGGCGCTGCTCTCGGCCGTCCCGACGGCGCTGCCGCTTGGCCTCCAACCGGGTCGAGCCGGAGACACCCTGCACCTCGTCGACCGTCCGGCGCGGCTCCCTGATCTTCACCACGGTGGGCACACCGTCGTCGTCGGCGCCGTCGGTGTCGCCGGCCCCCCGCCGACGCCGCCGACGGCGTCGACGGGTCATCCCGTCGCCCTCGGCCTCGTCGCCCTCCTCGGACTCGTCCGTCTCGGCCTGGACGGTCTCCTCGGCCGCGCCCTCCTCGGCGTCCTCGGCGTCCTCGGCGCCACCCTTGCCTCGGCCCCGGCCCCGGCGACCGCGTCGGCGGCGACGCCGGCCGCTCGCGGTCTCCTCGTCGTCCTCCTCCTCGGAGACCTCCTCGGCCTCGGCGGCGGGTTCCTCCTCGGGCTCGGTCACCACCGTCGGCTCGGCCTCCCGCCGGCCCCGGCGACGCCGCCGCGACGGCTCGGCCGGCTCCTCGGCGGCTTCCTCCTCGGCAGGCTGGGCGGCGGCAGCGCGGGCGGCGATCACCTCTTCCGGTGCCATGAACAGCACCGTCGGCGCGGTGAGGGCAGCCTTGCGACGGCGGGACCGGCCCTCCGGCTCGGCCGGCGCTGTCGTCTGGGCAGCGGCGTCAGGTTCGACGGCAGCCACCGGTTCGGTGGTCTCGGCCGGCTGTGCCGGATCGGCGGCCCCTCGGTGGGCAACGCGGCGGAGCCGAAGTCGGTGCCGGCCGCCGGCGCGAGATCGGCGTCGGCGGGCGGCTGTGTCGGCTCGGCCTGGGCGGGCGGCTCGGTCACGGCCTCGGCGGGCTCGGTCGTGGACTTCCGACGCCGGGTACGGGTCACCTTGACCGGCGGCACCACGTCACTGTCGGCGGCCTCCGCCTCGGCCGCGGCCAACGGCTCCTCCACGGACTTCTGCCCGGTGGTCGCCTTGCGTCGGCGGCGCGGCGTCTTCGCGGCCGGGTCGAGGTCACCGGAGACCGGGGCGAAGACCTCGGCCTGGGGTGCTTCGCCGCTGCCCACCGCCGCGGCTCCGGTCGCCTCCACCGGCGCGTCGGTCTGCTCGGGCCGGCTGACCGAGGTGGCCCGGCGGCGGGTCGTCCGGCGCCGAGGGGCCGGCTCGGCGTTCGGCGCACCAGCCAGGTCGGCGACGCCACCCAGGTCGGCGGTGCCACTCACGGCACCGGCGATCTCCTCCGGCGGGTCGGCGACCGGTTCGGGCTCGGTCGCGTCCGGCGGCGGGGTTGCGGCGGTCACCTCCGCGGTGCTGTCCTCGGCGGTCTGGTCGGCCGGGTTGATGCCGGCCCGTTCGCTGCCCTCGGGCTCGTTCTCGAGCATGGACGTTCTCCAGTTCTGGCTTCCCCGGGCGCGGGTGAGCGCTGCCACGCAGGGTTGCCGCAAAAGGTGTTTCCCCGGGCGCACGGAGTGCGCGCCGGCGAAGTCTGCCTGCCTGGACGCCGACCGTCGGTCAGCGCCCGCCGATGGTTGCCCCGTCGCGGTCCGCGTCGAGCGGGTCCACGATCGCGCCCTGCGCGGTCAGCGTGCCCTGAGCCAGCCGGATCACCTTCGGGGCCACCGGCGGCTCCAGGCCGGCCACCACGCGGAAGCCGGAAAGGACGTCATCGGGCCGCACGGACGGGGTGACCTGCCGCACGACCAGTTCGAGTATCGCACACGGTACGACCGGGTCCCCGGAAGGCGTCGCCGAAGCGGCGATCACATCGATGTCGACGACTGCGGCGCGGGCGTCGAAGGTGCGCCGCCCCTGCTTGGTCATCCGCTCGACAAGCACCTCGTCGGCGGCGGTGAAGACGGCCACGGCCTTGGCCAGCACGTCGGGATCCACCTGCGGTAGCTCGATCCGCCAGCGGGACGCCTCGATCCGGTCGGGCAGGCTCGCACCGCTGGCCACCACGGCGTCGAGCACGTCGAGGCCGGGCGAGAGCGCCGCGTCCAGCGCCATCCGCAGCTGCTCAGGATCGACCTGCTCACGCAGGCCGATCTCCAGGTACTCCGCCTCGCTGGCCACCCCGGTCGGTGCCGCGCTGGCGTACGAGATCTTCGGGTGCGGGGTGAAGCCCTGGGAGAAGGCGACCGGTACGCCGGCCCGGCGCAGTGCCCGCTCGAAGGCGCGGGCGAAGTCCCGGTGCGAGGTGAACCGCAGCGGGCCACGCTTGGCGTACCGGATCCGGACGCGCTGGACGACCGGTGCCTGGCCGCCCTCGGGCTGTGGTTTCCTACTGATCGTCGTGCTCCTCGGTGTCGGGCCCCACCCGTGCGCCGGACTACTGCTGGGCGCCGGCGGACAGCTTCAAGCCGTTGACCGGGGTCAACGGAAGCAGCTTCCGGCCGGTCGGGCCGATCTGGATCTCGGTGTCCATCGCCGGACAGACGCCGCAGTCGAAGCAGGGCGTCCACCGGCAGTCGTCCTGCTCGTACTCGCCGAGCGCGTCCTGCCAGTCCTGCCAGAGCCAGTCCTTGTCCAGGCCCGAGTCCAGGTGGTCCCAGGGCAGGACCTCCAGTTCGTCGCGCTCCCGGGTGGTGTACCAGTCGAGGTCCACCCCGAAACCGGGCAGCACCTCGGCCGCCGCGTCGACCCAGCGCTGGTACGAGAAGTGTTCGCTCCAGCCGTCGAACCGTCCGCCGTTCTCCCAGACCCGACGGATCACCGCGCCGACCCGACGGTCACCCCGGGACAGCAGGCCCTCGATCAGCGACGGCTCACCGTCGTGGTAGCGGTACCCGATGGCCCGCCCGAGCGAACGGTCGGCGTTGATGGCCTGCTTGAGCAGCCGGAGCCGGTGATCGATGACCTCGGGTCGCTGCATGGCCGCCCACTGGAACGGGGTGTGCGGCTTGGGCACGAACCCGCCGATGGAGACGGTGCACCGGATGTCCTTGGAGCCGGTGGCGGCGCGCCCGGACCGGATCACCTCGTGCGCCATGTCGGCGATCTCCAGGACGTCGGCGTCCGTCTCGGTGGGCAGACCGCACATGAAGTAGAGCTTCACCTGACGCCAACCGTTGGTGTACGCGGTGACCACCGTACGGATCAGGTCGTCCTTGGACACCATCTTGTTGATCACCTTGCGGATCCGCTCCGACCCGCCCTCCGGGGCGAAGGTCAGGCCGGTCCGCCGGCCGTTGCGGGACAGCTCCTGGGCCAGCTCGATGTTGAAGGCGTCCACCCGGGTCGACGGCAACGAGAGCGAGACATTGGTGCCCTGGTACTGCTCGGCCAGGCCGGAGCACATGTCACCGATCTCGGAGTGGTCGGCCGACGACAGCGACAACAGCCCCACCTCGTGGAAGCCGGAGAACTCCAGCCCCTGCTGCACCATCTGCCCGACCGTGGTGATCGAGCGTTCCCGCACCGGACGGGTGATCATGCCGGCCTGACAGAACCGGCAACCCCGGGTGCAGCCCCGGAAGATCTCCACCGCGTACCGCTCGTGCACCGTCTCGGCCAACGGCACGAGCGGCTTCTTCGGGTACGGCCAGGCGTCCAGGTCCATCGTGGTGCGCTTGTGCACCCGGAACGGCACGTCCGCCCGGTTCGGCACGACCCGCTGGATCCGGCCGTCCGGCAGGTAGTCCACGTCGTAGAAGCGCGGCACGTAGACGCTCTCGGTGCGGGCCAGCCGCAGCAGCAGCTCGTCCCGGCCGCCCGGACAGCCCTCGGCCTTCCACTCCCGGACGATCCCGGTGATCTCCAGGACCGCCTCCTCGCCGTCGCCGAGCACGGCGGCGTCGACGAAGTCGGCGATGGGCTCGGGGTTGAACGCGGCGTGCCCGCCGGCCACGATCACCGGGTCGGCGTCGGTGCGGTCGGCGGCGAGCAGCGGGATGCCGGCCAGGTCGATCGCGGCGAGCAGGTTGGTGTAGCCCAGCTCGGTGGCGAACGACACGCCGAACAGGTCGAAGTCGCGGACCGGGCGGTGGGCGTCGACGGTGAACTGCGGCACGCCGTGGGCGCGCATCAGCTTCTCCAGGTCCGGCCAGACCGCGTACGTGCGCTCGGCGAGGGTGTCCGGCAGCTCGTTGAGCACCTCGTAGAGGATCTGCACACCCTGGTTGGGCAGTCCCACCTCGTACGCGTCCGGGTACATCAGCGCCCACCGTACGGTCGCTGCCTCCCACTCCTTGACCACCGCGCCCAGCTCGCCGCCGACGTACTGGATGGGCTTGGTCACCTGGGGCAGCAGCGGCTCCAGGCGGGGCCACACGGAGTTGGCCGCCACGGGACGCGAAGTGGTGGACGGGACGCTCATGATGCCCAAGGGTACGCGGTGCTCCACCGCCAGCCGCGCCGACGGGGCGAGCGCAACCGGTCAGGTTGTCGTACGCAGACGTGACCGCCCCCGCCGGACACCCTCGCTCGTCACCGCGTGGAAGAAGATCATGACGCCGATGCCGACCAATCCGATGACCGGGCTGACGAACCAGCCCAGCGCCCCACCGATGAGATAGAGCGCCATGCCGACCACCGGCCGGATCCGCTGGCTGGACACGAAGGCCCGACCGATCCCCTCACCGAGCAACATCGGGTGCCGACGGAGGTAGGCGAAGAAGGCGAGCCAGGGTGCGGACATCGCGGCGGCGACGAGGGCATAGAACAGCACGGCGACCCGGCGGTCGCGGTCGGTGCCGGCGTGGGCGAAGGCCTCGGCGAGCACCGAGGTCGGGAACGGGATGATCACCACGCCGAGCAACAGCCAAAGGTTGATCCAGTTGAGGCCGAGCGTGGTTCCGCGGATGAGGCGCAACAGGGTGTGGTGGTTGAGCCAGAGCACGCCGACGTACCCGAAGGAGAGCAGGAAGGCCAGGTACGCAGCAGCCTGTTCGAACAGGGCGTGGAGCAGTTCTCCCGGCGCATGGTCGGGAACCTGGAGTTCGATCACCAGCAGGGTGATCACGATGGCGAAGACCCCGGCGCTGAAGCCAGTCATCCGGCCGATATCGCTCACCGGTGACGTACCGGGCTTCGCCTGCGATTCGGACATAGACCGAGACTAAGGGTAGCCATCCGAGCACCGTTGGCGAACGACACCTGCCGGCGCACCCGCTCGGATCGGCCGTCCCCTCATCCCGGGTCGGTCCCGGTGGCACACCGGTACTAACCTCGGACCGGCGCGAGAGGAGATTGCCGCGATGCCGGAGCCGCAGCCGGGAGCCGACCGGCCGGTCGACGGGAGCCGTCCGGATCAACACCGGGACGGGGAGCCGGCGGTCACCCACGAACTGCCCAACGACCCCGCAGCGGGCGACGGTCGGTCGGCCAGCTCGGACGAGACCAAGCAGGCCGACACCGGGCCCGCCGACGTCGCACCCACCGAGGCGGGCCCGCCCGCCGACGTGGCGGCACCCACCCGGGTTGACCCACCCGCCGACGCCGAGCCGGACGACAGGCCGCCCGCCGTCCCGCCGGAACCGCCTGTCGGCCCGCAGGGCACCCGCGTGCTGCCCGAGTCCGCGCCCGAGACGGCGACCCCGCGCTGGAGCGGCTCGGCACCGGTACCGCCGGCGACACCGCGCCGACCGGGCTGGGGCGAGTCGGCCGAACCCACCCCGCCGCCGGCACCCCGGTGCCGCAGCCGGAGCACCAGACGCCTGTCGATCCGTGGGCCGGCGTCGACACGAGCGGCTGGGATCTCCTCCACCGATTTTCCCGCCCTGCCGCCGACGCTGTCCTACCCGAGCCCACCGCCGACCCGGCCCTACTCCGGCCCCCGGCACCGGTCTCGCCGATTCCGCCGCCCCCGCCCGCGCCGCAGCACCAGCCCACGCCGCAGCACCAGCCCCTGCCCGGGGTCGGGCCGCAGCAGCGGCCACAACCACCCGGCCCCTACCCGCCCGGCCCGGCCGGCCCACCGGCGTCACCACCGCCGCGTGGTCGGCGGGGCAAGCGGAAGGCCGCACCTGTGGCGCCGCCGCCCGGCTGGCAGCCGCCCGCGGGGTACGTCCCGGTGCCGGTCCGCAAGCGTCGCCGCTGGCCCTGGCTGCTGCTGCTGCTGACCCTGGCCTGCTGCTGCGGCTGTCCCGCCTACTACGGCATGCCGATGGCCAGCCAGTACCCGGCCAAGGCCGCGTTGCCCCAGCAGGTGGCCGACCTGCGGCTGCGCGAGGACCCGCGCAGCACCCGCGACGCGCGGCAGTTGGAGACCCAGATGCGCCAGTCACACTGGCTCGCCGAGGACACCTTCGCCGGGATCTACCACACCAGCAACGGCAAGCGGGTGACCGTCTTCGGCGGCACCGGTTTCCGGTTCACCCCGTCGGCGGACGCCGATGCCGAGATCGAGCGCCTCAAAGACCAGTACGCCCTCGGCGAGAAGCAGATCATGGAGACCGGTGTCCGGGGCCGTCACGAGCGCTGCGCCGTGGGCCGCACCGACGGGGTCGGCGCGGTGGTGTGCACCTCGGTCGACCACGGCAGCATCACCACGGGTGTCTTCACCGGGCTCTCCGTGGACGACAGCTCCCGGCTGCTGGGCACCCTACGGGACCAGATCGTCACCACCGACGGTTGACCGGGGCCGCCGGCCACCCGCCCCAGCCATGCGTCAACGGGCGGGACGCGGCTCGGGCGCCGTCGGCTCAGCCGGCGTCGGTCTCTCCGCTGACCGGCGGGTGGGCCCGCGGCGGGGCGTAGCGAGGCACGTACTCCTGGCCGGTGAGCTTCTGGATCTCACCCATCATCTCGTCGGTCAACTGTCGCAGCGACAGCCGGTCGTCCGGCCGGCCGGTGAAGTCGAGCGGCTTGCCGAACCTGATGGTGATCTTCCCGGTGAAGGGACGCGGCACCCGGGCACCGATCGGCTGTACCTTCTCGGTGCCGATCATGCCCACCGGGATGATCGGCACGCCGGCCGCGATGGCGAGCCGGACCGCCCCGGTACGTCCCCGGTACAGTCGCCCGTCCGGCGAACGGGTGCCCTCCGGGTACACGACCACCAGGTCACCGCCCTTGAGTGCCGGGATGGCGGCGTCGAACGCGGCGAGCGCGGCCCGGCCGCCGGCCCGCTCCACCGGGATCGCGCCGAGACCGGTGAGGACGAACTTGGAGAAGCGGCCCTTGACGCCGGTGCCGGTGAAGTACTCGGACTTGGCCCAGAACGCCAGGTGCCGGGGCACCACCGTGCCGAGGAACAGCTCGTCGGCCACCGACAGGTGGTTGCCGGCGAAGATCGCGCCGCCCTGGTCCGGGATGTGCTCCAGCCCCTCCACCGTCGGACGGAACGCCAGCCGCATCGCCGGCCCCACGGTGAGCTTGCCGATGGTGTAGAGCAGCGGCACTGGTCCTCCGGCGGATCGAGTGAGGTAAGAGGCGGTGTCACCGTAGCGGACCGCCGCACGACGGCATGCGTGAGGTCGGGCCCGTCCGCTGGCTGGGTGCGGGGGCCCTTCCCGGCCGGAAGGGCCCCCTTCGGGCAACTCAGACCCGACGGACCACCACGGTCACGGGCACGCCCTCGCCGACCTCACCGGCGAAGCCGTCGATCCCCTCGGCGAAGTCGACGCTGTCGGCCAACACCTCCCGGACCACGAAGTCGCGGTAGCCGGCCACCGCCGCCCGGACCTCGTCGGAACCCGACGCCGTCACCACGATCCGGTCGGACACGTCGAGGTCGGCGTCCCGGCGCGCCTGCTGCACCACCCGAACGAAGTCCCGGGCCAGCCCCTCGGCGGCAAGTTCGGCGGTGACCGTGGTGTCCAGCACCACCACCCCCTCGCCGCCGGGCAGCGGCGCCGAGTGCTCGGCGTCGGCGGCGACCAGGCGCAGCTCGTACTCGCCCTCGGTCAGGGTGACGCCGGCGGCCACCGGGGCACCGTCGACCAGCTCCCACTCCCCCGCCTTGACCGCCTTGATCACCTGCTGCACCTGCTTGCCGACCCGGGGCCCGAGCGCCCGCGGCACCACCGTCAACACCTGCTGGCAGTACGCCGACACCTCGTCGGTGACGTCGACCTCCTTCACGTTGACCTCGTCGGCGACCAGGTCGGCGAAGGGCCGCAGCTGCCCGGCCGCCGGGCTGGCCACGGTGAGCTTCGCCAGCGGCAGCCGTACCCGCAGCCCCTTGGTCTTGCGCAGCGACAGCGTCGCGGAGGCCACCGCCCGCACCGCGTCCATCGCGGCGACCAGCTCGTGGTCGGCCGGGAACTCCTCGGCCACCGGCCAGTCGGTCAGGTGCACCGACCGCTCGCCGGTCAGCCCCCGCCAGATCTCCTCGGCGGTGAGCGGCGCCAGCGGCGCCACCACCCGGCAGAGCGTCTCCAGCACGGTCCACAGCGTGTCGAAGGCATCCGCGTCGCCCGCCCAGAACCGGTCCCGGGAACGACGCACGTACCAGTTGGTCAGCGCGTCCAGGTAGGACCGGACGGTGGCGCAGGCCCCCGAGATGTCGTACGCGTCCAACTGCGCGCCGACCGTCGACACCAGTTCGTTCGTCTTCGCCAGCACGTACCGGTCGAGCAGGTGCGTCGAGTCGGTCCTCCGCCTCGCCTGGTACGAGTCGGCGTTGGCGTAGAGCGAGAAGAAGTACCAGACGTTCCACAACGGCAGCAGCACCTGCCGCACGGCGTCACGCACGCTCGACTCGGTGACCGGCATGTCCCCGCCCCGCAGCACCGGTGAGGACATCAGCATCCAGCGCATGGCGTCCGAGCCGTACGAGTCGAAGACGTGGTAGACGTCCGGATAGTTGCGCAGGCTCTTGGACATCTTGCGCCCGTCGGAGCCGAGCAGGATGCCGTGGCTGATGCAGTTACGGAACGCCGGCCGGTCGAACAGCGCGGTGGCCAGCACGTGCATGGTGTAGAACCAGCCCCGGGTCTGCCCGATGTACTCCACGATGAAGTCACCCGGGTAGTGGTGCTCGAACCAGTCGGCGTTCTCGAACGGGTAGTGCACCTGGGCGAACGGCATCGAGCCGGACTCGAACCAGCAGTCCAGCACCTCCGGCACCCGCCGCATCATCGAACGCCCGGTCGGGTCGTCCGGGTTGGGGCGAACCAGATCGTCCACCGCCGGCCGGTGCAGGTCCGTCAGCCGGACCCCGAAGTCGCGCTCGATCTCGGCCAGCGACCCGTACACGTCGACCCGGGGGTGGTTCGGGTCGTCGGACTTCCACACCGGGATCGGCGAGCCCCAGAACCGGTTGCGGCTGATCGACCAGTCCCGGGCGTTGGCCAGCCACTTGCCGAACGAGCCGTCCTTGATGTGCCCCGGCGTCCAGTTGATCTGCTGGTTCAGCTCGACCATCCGGTCCTTGAACGTGGTCACCGCGACGAACCACGAGGACACCGCCTTGTAGACGAGCGGGGTGTCGCAGCGCCAGCAGTGCGGGTACGAGTGGGTGTAGGTGTCCTGCTTGAGCACCACCCCCCGCTCCTTGAGCTGACGGATCACCGGCTTGTTGACGTCGAAGACCTGCTCACCCTCGAAGGGCGGGACCAGCGAGGTGAACCGGGTGTGATCGTCCACCGTGACGATGGTCGGGATGCCGGCCGCGTTGCACACGTTCTGGTCGTCCTCGCCGAACGCGGGGGCCAGGTGCACGATCCCGGTGCCGTCCTCGGTGGTCACGAAGTCCGCGCCGAGCACCTGGTACGCGTTGTCACCGGCGTGGGCGACCAGGAAGTCGAACAGCGGGGTATACCGGCGACCGACCAGGTCCGCGCCGCGCACCGTGCCGACCTGCTGGTACCCGTCGAGTTCCTTGGCGTACGCGCCGAGTCGAGCCGCGCCCACCAGGTGACGGACGCCGTCGCGCTCCAGCACCGCGTACTCGATGTCCGGACCGACGGCGAGGGCCAGGTTCGACGGCAGCGTCCACGGGGTGGTGGTCCAGACACCCAGCCGCACCGGCCCCCGGAGCAGTTCCGGTGCCGAGTCGTCGGGGGTCAGTTCGAACCACACCGACAGCGTCGGGTCGTGCCGGTCGCGGTAGACGTCGTCCATCCGGGTCTCGGTGTTCGACAGTGGCGTCTCGCACCGCCAGCAGTACGCCAGCACCCGGAAACCCTCGTAGACCAGCCCCTTGTCGTGCAGGGTCTTGAAGGCCCACATGACGCTTTCCATGTAGTCCAGGTCGAGGGTCTTGTAGTCGTTGGTGAAGTCGACCCAGCGGGCCTGGCGGGTGACGTAGCGTTCCCAGTCCTGGGTGAACTCCAGCACCGAGGAACGGCACGCGTCGTTGAAGCGGGCCACGCCGAGGTCGAGGATCTCCGCCTTGCTGGTGATGCCGAGCTGCTTCTCGGCGACCACCTCGGCGGGCAGGCCGTGGCAGTCCCAGCCGAAGCGCCGCTCCACCCGCCTTCCACGCATGGTCTGGTAACGCGGCACCACGTCCTTGACGTACCCGGTGAACAGGTGCCCGTAGTGGGGCAGGCCGTTGGCGAACGGCGGGCCGTCGTAGAAGACGTACTCGTTCTTCCCCTCGTCGCCGGCCGGGCGGGCGTCGACGGACGCCTCGAAGGTCTTGTCGGCCGTCCAGTGCTCCAGGACCCGGCGCTCGACCGCGGGCAGGTCCGGGCTCGCCGGTACGCCGCCGGCGGTCGGGTCGTGCAACGGATAGGCCATCGCCGGTCGCTCTCCTCGCTGACGCTCACTGTCGTGGGTCTGCGAGGACGAGCCTTGCCGGGTACGCCGTCACCGGCGCGCCGGGCCAAGCCCGCGGTACCACCCCGCTTGACGGTCAGGTTCGACCGCCCGCTCGTTGGCCGGCTGTGACGGGCCGGACCCGCCCGGTTCTACTGAGCCGGTCACCCGGCCGTTCTTCCGGAAGCTCCCCGGTGATAGCCGGATCATCGCCCTGCCCGCCCATGATACCCACCCCGCCTCCCACCCCTCGCCCCAATAACCCCCCACACCCCTCCCGCCGATCATGAAGTTGTTGTCGGCCCGCCTCGGCGTGTCGCGACAACAACTTCATGATCGTCCCGGGGTGCCGGCGGGGACGGGGGCATGAGCGGGGTCACATGGGCTAGTGGTCACGCGGGAAGGCCGGCGATCCGTCGAGGGGGTGTCGGACCGAATCATCGGGAGGTTGTCAATGCAGCGGATCAACGTGGCCGAGGTGGCGCCGGAGGCGTTCGGCGCCGTGCTGGGGCTGGAGAAGTACGTCCGGGCCAACGTCGAGCACACCGTGCTGGAACTGGTGAAACTGCGCGCGTCGATGCTGAACGGCTGCACGTACTGCGTCGACATGCACAGCCGGGAGGCGCTCGGCGCCGGCGAGTCGAGCCGGCGACTGTTCGCGGTGGCCGCCTGGCGGGAGGCGCCCTTCTTCGACGAGCGGGAACGCGCCGCGCTCGCGTTGACCGACGCGGTCACGAAGCTGGGCGAGCACGGCGTACCCGACGACGTCTGGGACGCCGCGTCGAAGGTCTGGTCGGAGAAGGCCCTCGCCGACCTGGTTCTGGCCATTGCCACAATCAACGTGTGGAACCGGATCGCGGTGACCTTCCGCAACGAGTTGCCGACGGACGTGTGAGTCCGGTCGACGCGGCGCAGGCGGCCGGTGCGCTCGATGCGCACCGGCCGATGCTGCTCGGGCTGGCCTACCGGTTGCTGGGTAGCCGCCACGACGCCGAGGACGTCCTCCAGGAGGCGTACCTGCGCTGGTTACGGGTCGACCGCGCCGAGGTGAGCGAGCCGCGTCGCTACCTGTCCCGGGTGGTGACCCACCTGTCGATGGACCGGCTACGGGCCCGACAGGCCGCCCGCGAGACGTACGTCGGGTCGTGGTTGCCGGAGCCGGTGCCGACCGCGCCGTCGCCGTTCGGGCCGCTGGAGCGTGCCGAACTGCGCGACTCGCTCTCCACCGCGCTGCTGCACCTGCTGGAACGGCTCACCCCGCCGGAGCGCGCCGTCTACGTGCTGCACACCGCCTTCGAGCTGCCCTACGCGGAGATCGCCGAGCTGCTGGACCGCTCCGCCGAGGACTGCCGTCAGTTGCACCACCGGGCGAGCCTGCGGATCGGGCGCGACAAGCGCCGGTTCACCGCCGACCGGGCCGAGCAGGAACGGCTGCTGGAGGCGTTCATCGCCGCCGCCACCGAGGGTGACCTGGCCGCGCTCACCGACCTGGTCGCCTCGGACGCGACCGCGTGGAGCGACGGCGGCGGTCGGGTACGGGCCGCCCGAAACCCGATCACCGGTGCCGACCGGGTGGTCCGGTTCCTGCTGGGCATCCGGGCGAAGGGCTGGCCGCTCGCGGTGCGGCGCACGGAGCTCAACGGCCAGCCGGCCGCCGTGGTGACCACCGCGGCCGGTGTCGCGTACGCGGTCACCCTCGGCACGGCCGCCGGCCGGATCACCGACATCTTCCTGGTGGCCAACCCGGACAAGCTGCCCTGGGCGGCCTGAGCCGACCTGCTGGCTCAGCCCAGCTCGGGGAACCAGAGCGCCAGCTCGCGCTTGGCGCTGTCGGCCGAGTCGGAGGCGTGCACCAGGTTCTCCCGGTTGGACAGGGACAGGTCACCGCGGATGGTGCCGGCGGCGGCCCTGCGCCCGTCGGTGGCCCCGATCAGGCCACGTACCACCTCGATGACCTGGTCGCCGGAGAGCACCAGCGCGACGAGCGGACCACCGGTCATGAACGCCTTCAGCGGCGGGTAGAACGCCTTGTCGACGTGCTCGGCGTAGTGCTCGTCGGCCAGCGCGGCGTCCATCGTCCGGGACACCATCGCGTCGATCCGCAGCCCCTTGCGCTCGAACCGGGAGATGATCTCGCCCACCAGTCCTCGGCGCACCGCGTCGGGCTTGATCAGGACGAGCGTGCGGTCGTCCGGGCTGCTGCTGGACACGCTGGGTTCCTCCTCAGAGCGGAAGCCGGTCAGGCTGGGTACGGTCAGCCTAGCGACCCGGTCCCGGCGCCGGCGCGGTGGCCGGCCTTCCCCCGGCCCCCGATCCGGCCTAGCCTGGCCCTGACCCCCGGGAGGTCCACTGTGGCGAATGGTGGCGGCAACCGACCCATCGCACCGGTACGCAAGTTGATCGCCGCGGTGCTCGGCACCGTGGCCACCTTCGTCATCCTCTTCGGCCTGGGCATGACCAGCTGGGCGATCGTCGCGCTCGGTGTCGCCCTGCTCGCCCTGGCGATCGCGCTGGCCACCGTGCGCGGCGGCGGTCGCACCTGGGTCGTCGGCGCCGGCCACGTGCACAGCGCCTCCGAGCCACCGACCCAGTACGCGTTCGGTCGCTGCGAACTCCAGCTGGTGATCGACGCTCCCGGGCTGCCACCCCGCTCGAAGAAGATCATCGAGCCGCGGGTTCCGGTGTCGAAGTGGCCGTCGCTGGGGCAGACCCTGCCGATCCGGGTGGCGTTGGACGACCCGCGACACGTCCGGGTGCTCTGGGACGAGGTGCTCACCCACACCGAGGCCGGCAGCACCGCCGACCTGCCCCCCGAGTTCGCCACGGTGCCGCCGGACGAGGTACTGATCGGGCAGGAGGCGCCGCCCTGGGCCGGCCGGATGCCGGAGGAGGACTTCCACGAACCTTCGGGCGAGGCACCTGACGGTCCACTCGGCGGTCCGTCGGACAGCCGGCCGCACGACGCCGTCGTCGAAACCGTCGAGCACGTGGAGCACCACGAGACGGTGCGGGTACGCCAGCGCCCGGGCCGGCCGGTCGTGCTGGAGGGGACCGTGGTGGAACGCTCCGACGAGCATCGGCTGCCCCGCCGAGCCACGCCCGCCCCACGGACACCGGCCGAGGAACGGTTCACCGAGCCACAACCGACCGAGGAACGACTCACCACCTCGGCGACCTCCGCCGGGGACGAACCTGCTGACCAGGTGGCCGATCCGGTGGCCTCGGGGCGAGTCACGCAGCCGTCGACCGGCCCGGCCGCCGGCCTGACCGACCCGATGGATCCGCTCGACCCGCTCGACCTGCCGCTCGACGACCCGGAGCCGGGGCCGGTGGTCACCGCCGATCGCCCGCCGGCAGGCGACCGCCCGGCGGTCGACGACCAGCCGCAGCCGGCTGCCGATCGGACGGGCGCGGTCGACGCGGAGGAACTGGACGAGGCGATCTTCGGCTTCGACCCGGACGCCGCCGACCTGGCGGCCCCGATCAGCGGGGTGGGCATCACCCTGCTGGTCACAGAGTTGTCCCGCTCCCTGGAGTTCTACCGGGACCGGCTCGGGTTCACCGAGGTCGACCGGGGTGCCGCCAACGCGGTGCTCTCCTCGGGGACGACCCGCCTGGTGCTCCGCGAGGTGACCGGGGCCCAGCCGATCAGTCGCCGGCTGGTCCACGTCAACCTGGACGTGGACGACATCCAGTCGGCGTACCAGCGGCTGCGCGAGTCCGGCGTGCGGTTCACCTATCCGCCCCGGGTGGTCAACCGTGGCAGCAAGCTGGAGGTGTGGGCGGCGGCGTTCCGCGATCCCGACGGGCACGGCATCGCGCTGACCCAGTGGCGGGAACTCGCCGAGGCGTGACCGAGGCCCCGGGCCGTCGTTGACCTGACGCGCCCGTCGCGGTAGCCCTCAGCCCAGGATCACCCGACGCACGTGCAGCGCGTACGCCCACACCAGCGCGAACATCACGCCCAGCACGAACAGCGACCAGTGCAGCAGGCCGGACAGCAGCAACAGCCCCTGCAACACGGTGCCGGCGTGCCAGGCCCACGGGCGGCGCATCATGCCGGCGAGCCCGGCGGCGACCACGGCCAGCGTCACGACCACCGCGATCGCCGCGCCACCGAGATCAGCACCGACCGCCCGGATCGGCTGGATCGCCAGCAGCAGCACCAACGCCTCCAGGGCGAGCGCAGCCGCCCCGAGCCCGCGTACCGCCCGCTGCGGATTGCGCAGGCCCGATCGGCGGGGCTGGCCGTCGCCGTCGCCGGTCATCGCTTCAGCAGCCGTCGGGCGTCGGCCACGGTCACCACGGAGCCGGTGATGAGCACCCCGACGCCGGCCAGCTCGCCCGGCACGTCCTCCTCGGCCAGCGCAACCGCCGCCTCGATGGCGTCCGGCATCTCCTCGGCCACCTCGACCCGGTCCGGGCCGAACACCTCCGCGGCCAGCGCCGCCAGCTCCTTGACCGGCAGTGCCCGGGGTGAACTGTTCCGCGTCACCACCAGTTGGTCGACCACCGGCTCCAGCAGCTCCAACATGCTGGCGGCGTCCTTGTCGGCGAGGGTACCCACGACGGCGACCAGCTTGCTGAACGCGAACTCCTCCTGCAACGCGGTGACCGTGGCCGCCATGCCCTGCGGGTTGTGTGCCCCGTCGAGCAGGATCGTCGGCGCGGAACGCACCCGCTCCAACCGCCCCGGGGAGCTGGCGGCGGCGAAGCCTTCCCGCACCGCCTCCACGTCGAGCTGCCGGCGGGCGCCCGCACCGAGGAACGCCTCGACGGCCGCCAGCGCCACCGCCGCGTTCTGCGCCTGGTGGGCGCCGTGCAGCGGGACGAAGACCTCCTCGTACACCCCGCCCAGCCCTTGCAGGGTGAGCACCTGGCCGCCGACGGCGACAGCCCGGCGCAGTACGCCGAACTCCGAGCCCTCCCGGGCCACGGTCGCGCCCACCTCCGCGCAGCGTTGCAGGATCGGCCGGGCGGCCTCCTCGTCCTGGGCGGCGCAGATCACCGTGGCACCCGGGTGGATGATGCCGGCCTTGGCCACCGCGATGTCCTGGAGCGTGTCACCGAGCCACTCGGTGTGGTCGAGCCCGACCGGGGTCAGGACGCACACCCCCGCCTGGATGACGTTCGTGGCGTCCTCGGCCCCACCGAGACCCACCTCGACCACGGCCACGTCCACCGGGGCGTCGGCGAAGGTGGCGAAGGCCAGCGCCGTGGTCATGTCGAAGTAGGTCAGCGGCTCGGCCGAACGGTCGTCGACCAGTTCGGCGAGCGGCTTCACCTCCTGGTACACGGCGGTGAACCGGGCCTCGTCCACCGGTTCGCCGTCGAGGCTGATCCGCTCCCGCACCGTCTCCAGATGCGGGCTGGTGTACCGCCCGGTGTGCAGCCCGAGGGCCCGCAGCAGCGAGTCGATCATCCGGGCCGTGGAGGTCTTGCCGTTGGTCCCGGTCAGGTGGATCGACGGGTAGGCCCGCTGCGGGCTGCCCAGCAGGTCCAGCAGGGACGTGATGCGGTCCAGCTCGAAGACCATCCGGGTGAAGCCGCGCCCGGCCAGTTCGGCCTCCACCTGCGCGAAGGCGGCCCGGTCGGCCCGGCTGGCCCGTTCGCCCCGGTCGCCGCCCGCCCGATCGCCGGTACGGGCGCGGTCGGTTCGTTCGCCGGCTGCTGCGCCATCCCGCTCGTCACGGAGGCGATCGGTGCCATCGGTGCGGTCGGTCACGAGGGAAGCGCCTCCAGGGCGGCGTCGATGCGGGCCAGGTCCGCCTCGGCGACCGCCAACCGTTCGCGGATCTTGGAAACGACGTGCTCGGGGGCCTTGCCGACGAACGCCGGGTTGCCCAGCTTCGCCCGGGCCTGGCCCGCCTCCTTCTCCGCCGCCGCGCGGTCCTTGGTCAACCGGGCCCGCTCGGCGGCGACGTCGATCGAGCCCCGGGTGTCCAACGCGACACTGACCTCGCCCGGCATGGCCAGCGTCGCACTGGCCTGGAAATCGTCGCCGGCCGGGTCCAGCCGGGCCAGTGACCGGATCAGCGGCTCGTGCGCCGACACACCGGCACCGGACAGCCCGTCCAGTCGGGCCGCGACCCGCTGGGTCGGCCGCAGGCCCTGGTCGGAGCGGAACCGGCGGACCTCGGTCACCACCCGCTGAAGGGTGGCCACCTCCGTCTCAGCCGCGTCGTCGACAAGTGCCCGGTCGGCCGTGGGCCAGGCCGCCGTCAGCACCGTCCCGCCGCCGGTGAGTGCCGTCCACAGCTCCTCCGTGACGAACGGGATCACCGGGTGCAGCAGCCGCAGCAGTTGGTCCAGCACGTGGCCGAGGACACGGCGGCTGACCTCGGCCGGTTCGCCGCCACCGGCCAGCACCGGCTTGCTCAGCTCCACGTACCAGTCGCAGACGTCGTCCCAGGCGAAGTGGTACAGCAGGTCACAGACCTTGGCGAACTCGTACGCCTCGAACTGCTCGTCGACCTCGGCGATAACGTGGGCCAGCCGGGACAGGATCCACCTGTCGATCGTCGACAACGTGTCGGCGGCCGGCATCGGACCGTTGGTGTGGGCACCGTTGATCAACGCGAACCGGGTGGCGTTCCACAGTTTGTTGCAGAAGTTGCGCGAGCCTTGGCACCACTCCTCGCTGACCGGCACGTCACCGCCGGGGTTGGCGCCCCGGGCCAGGGTGAACCGGGTGGCGTCGGCGCCGTACCGGTCGATCCAGTCCAGCGGGTCGACCACGTTGCCGAACGACTTGGACATCTTCTTGCCGTGCTCGTCGCGGACCATCCCGTGCAGGGCGATCACGTCGAACGGCTGCCGGCCGTCCATCGCGTACAGGCCGAACATCATCATCCGGGCAACCCAGAAGAACAGGATGTCGTACCCGGTGACCAGCACACTCGTCGGATAGAACTTCGCCAGCTCCGGGGTCTGCTCCGGCCAGCCCAGCGTGGAGAACGGCCAGAGGCCGCTGGAGAACCAGGTGTCCAGCACGTCCTCGTCCTGGTGCCAACCCTCGCCGGCAGGCGGTTCTTCATCGGGCCCGACGCAGACCACCTCGCCGGCTGGGCCGTACCAGACCGGGATCCGGTGGCCCCACCAGAGCTGCCGGGAGATGCACCAGTCGTGCATGTTGTCGACCCAGGCGAAGTAGCGCTTGGCCAGCTCCGCCGGCTCGATGCGCACCCGACCGTCGCGTACCGCGTCGCCGGCCGCCTTGGCCAGCGGCGAGGTGTTGACGAACCACTGCAACGACAGCCGGGGCTCGACGGTGGTGCGGCACCGGGAGCAGTGGCCGACGGCGTGCACGTACGGCCGCTTCTCGGCCACGACGCGTCCCTCGGCGCGCAGGGCGGCGACGATCGCCGGGCGGGCCTCGAACCGGTCCAGCCCCTCGAACGGACCGGGCGCGGTGATCACCCCCCGCTCGTCCATGATCGTCAGGGTGGGCAGGTCGTGCCGCTGCCCGATCTCGAAGTCGTTCGGGTCGTGCGCCGGGGTCACCTTCACCATGCCGGTGCCGAACGACGGGTCGACATGCGCGTCGCCCACGATCGGGATGCGCCGCCCGGTCAACGGCAGCTCGACCTCGGTGCCGATCAGGTGGCGGTACCGTTCGTCGTCCGGGTGCACAGCGACCGCCGTGTCGCCCAGCATCGTCTCCGCCCGGGTGGTGGCCACCACCACCTCGTCGCTGTAGCGGATCGACACCAGCTCGCCGTCGTCGTCGGTGTGCTCGACCTCGATGTCGGACAGGGCGGTCAGGCAGCGCGGGCACCAGTTGATGATCCGGTTCGCCCGGTAGATCAGGCCGTCGTCGTACAGCTTCTTGAACATGGTCTGGACGGCGCGGGACAGGCCCTCGTCCATGGTGAAGCGTTCCCGGTCCCAGTCGACCGAGTCACCGAGCCGGCGCATCTGGCCGAGGATCGCGCCGCCGGAGGAGGCCTTCCACTCCCACACCCGCTCGACGAACTTCTCCCGACCCAGGTCGTGGCGGGAGAGCCCCTGCGCGGCGAGCTGCCGCTCGACCACGTTCTGGGTGGCGATGCCGGCATGGTCCATGCCCGGCAGCCAGAGCGCCTCGTAGCCCTGCATCCGCTTGCGCCGCACCAGGGCGTCCTGCACCGTGTGGTCCAGCGCGTGACCCATGTGCAGCGAACCGGTGACGTTCGGCGGCGGGATCACGATGGTGAAGGGCTCCCGGTCACTGTCCGCGGAGGCCCGGAATCGACCGTCGGCTACCCACTGCTCGTACCGTCGCTGCTCTACCTCACCCGGCTGGTACTGGCCGGCGAGGGTCGGGGCGTCGGGGCGTCGGGCATCCAGTCTCTCGGTCACCCTGAAAGTCTACGGAGCGCTTCGACGGACCCGACGTGCGCCACCTGTCGTTCGCGTACGGTGTCGGCTATGTCCGACGCACATCTCAGCGCCCGCCAACTCGACGAGGGCGATTCGCCGGTCGACCTGACCGACGAGCCGATCGAGCTGAGCGACCGCGAGCCGCCGGCCGGCGCCGACCGGCCCGACGTACGGTCCCGGCGGCGGCGCCTGGCCGTGGTGGTGGTGCTCGCGATCGTCGCGCTGGTCGGTGTCGGTGCGCTCGGCTCCTGGGGCTGGCGGATCGTTCAGCAGAAGGACGCCCGGCTCGCCCTGCCCGAGCAGGTCTCCGGTCTTCGGCTGGACAGCAGCGACCGGGCCGCCAGCACCGCCGACTATCTGCGCAGTGGGCTGGCCGCCGACATCGAGCTGGACAGCAGCTTCGGTGCGGTCTACCAGGATCCGGCAGAGGCGCGGCGATCGGTACTGATCTTCGGGGGGACGACCCTGCTGTGGCAGCCCGAGCGGGATCTGGAGAGTCTGTTCGAGCTGATGGCCGACGAGACCGCGGCCGTGACCGGGCTCCGCGGCGTGTCACCGGGTCGGCTGGGCGGCGTGATGAAGTGCGGCAGCACCGGCGGCGAGGGTGGCGATTTCGCGGTCTGCGGCTGGGCCGACCACGGCAGCGTAGTGCTGGCCATGTTCCCCGGCCGTTCGATCGACGAATCCGCCGGCCTGCTCCGGCAGCTCCGGGAGAGCATGCAGAGCCGCGACTGATCTCGTCTATTGAGTTGCGGCGCTGCCGGTCGGCCAGCGCAGAAGCCGATCCGTCGCGAGCCGATCCGTCGCGGGGCCGTGACGGGCACCGCAATAACTGCTGAAACGCGTTCAGGGCCACCCTGTGGGTGGCCCTGAACGGGAAGAA
>NZ_SAIY01000001.1 GCF_010560025.1 Verrucosispora sioxanthis | reverse complement strand
CACGGCGTCGATCACCCGGGCGGCGTCCTGCGGGTCGCGCAGCGACTCGGCCTCCAGGCGCAGGGCGGTCAGCGGCGTACGTAGCCGGTGCGACAGGTCGGCAACCTGTTCCCGCTCCTGCACCAGCAACTCCTGGATCCGGCCGGCGAGATGGTTGAGCGCGCCGCCCACCTCGCGCAGCTCCGCCGGCCCGGACGGCTCCACTCGCGCGTCCAGTTCGGCGTTGGCCAGCCGGTGCGAGACCGCCGACAGCTCGCCGATCGGGCGGACCAGCGTGCGGGCCAGGCGGTCGGCGACGGCCAGGGCGATCAGCACCAGCAGCGTGCCGAGCAGGGCGAGCACCAACCAGGCACGTCCCACCCCGGCGGTCATCTCCGCCCGTGGCACCACGGTGCGGATCACGGTGGTGCCGTCCGCGCGGCCCTGCACCGCGATGACCACCTCCCGGCCGTCGGCCGTCTCGGCGGTGAGGCTCTGCCCCCGCCCGGCCAGCTCCACCGCCGGGGTGCGGGTGGCGGACGAGCCCAGCACCGTGCCGTCCGGCAGGAACACGCTGACCGGCCGGGCCGATTCGGCGGCGAGCTGTTCGACGGTCAGCCGCACGGTCTCCGGGTCGGCGGTGCCCACCACGGGAGCGAGGCTCTGTGCGTCGGCGGTGGCCCGCACCGTCGCCCGGTCCTCGGCGGCGGTACGCAGCAGCAACGCCAGCGGCACCAGGAAGGCGATCACGATGAGGACGCTCACCGCGGCGACCAGCAGTGCCAGGCGGGCCCTCACCCGTCGACCTCGGGGGTGACCAGGCGCACCCCGACCCCGCGTACGGTGTGCAGGTAGCGCGGACGCTGGGCGCTCTCGCCGAGCTTGCGGCGCAGCCAGGACAGGTGCACGTCGACGGTCTTGTCCGCCCCGCCGTACGGGATCTGCCACACCTCGGTCAGCAGCTCCCGTTTGGTCACCACCTCACCGACCCGGGTGGCCAGATGTCGCAACAGGTCGAACTCGCGCGGGGTCAACTCGACCGGTTCGCCGTCGAGGTCGACCTGCCGGGAGCGGGGGTCGATCCGCAGACCGCCGACCACCACCGTCGGATCCTCCGGCTGCCCGCCGGGTCCGCGGCGGAGCACCGCGCGTACCCGCGCGTCGAGTTGGGCGGCGGTGAAGGGTTTGACTACGTAGTCGTCGGCACCCGCGTCGAGCACCCGGACGATCTCCCGCTCGTCGTCGCGGGCGGTGGCCACGATGACCGGTACGGCGCTGACGGCCCGCAGCATCCGCAGCAGCTCACGGCCGTCCAGGTCGGGCAGCCCGAGGTCGAGCACGACCAGATCGGGACGGTCGTCGAGGGCGTCGCGCAGCCCGGTCATCGCGGTGGAGGTGGCGGCCACGGCGTGTCCCCGCTCGCGCAGCGCCCGCACCAGCGGGGCACGGATGGTCAGGTCGTCCTCGATCAGCAGCAGGCGGGCCACAGCAGGCAGGGTATCCCCGGCGATCGTCACCGGCCGGCGTCGTTAACCCTCCCTTAGCGTTGCCCGAAGGTCACCCCAACCGCCGATCGGGGATAGTCGGGTGATGGGCCGTCGAACCTTGCTCGCCGTGGCCGGATGGCTGGCCACCGCGGTCGTCGCCACCCTGATCGGGCTCGCCGCGATCCGGTTGGTCGGTGAGAGCCTCACCGGGACGCCCGGTGGGGTCCGCAGCCAGGAGGAGATCGCCCGCGCGCTCGCCGAGCCGGCACCGGGTACCGATCCGCCCGGCAGCGTGCCGACCGGCGCTCCGGCCCCTGGCAGCACCACCACCGGCTCCGGCCCGGGCGGGTCGCCGTCCAACCCGGTGCCGCCGGCCGACCCGAGCGCGGATTCGGGCGACCGGCGCGGCTTCTCGACGCTGGGCGGCAGCGCGGTGGCCGAGTGCCGGCCCGACGGGGTCTACCTGGTCTCCTGGAGCGCGCGACCGGGCTACCGGGTCGACGACGTCGATCGTGGCCCGGACGACGACGCGGACGTGACGTTCGTCGGCCCGAGCGGCGAGTACGAACTTTCGGTGCGGTGCGTGGGCGGGGTGCCCACGCTCGATGTCGACGACTGAGCCACCCGCACACTCGGACGTCGCCGCAGGTCAAGTCCATGATCGATATGTCGAGTGTCCTTGATCGGACAGCCGATCGCCTGGCTACCGGCCGGGAACGCGACATACGTTCGAGGCACAAAGGGGGCTGATCGGCGCTGATCCTCCTTTAGTCGCCGCAACCAACTCAACATGCCAGGGCCGCTCGACCGGGCCGGGGAAGGAGTCCGATGTCCAGCGCGAGAGCCAGGAGCGGAGGGGTTCCCCAGCCGGTACCGGGGGACGAGGCCACGGCCCACGCCGAGGCCGAACACACCACCTGCGCCGGCGCCGGCATGCCACTGACCGCGAGGGTGCTGTTCGCCGTGGTCAGCGCCGATGGTCTCCTGGTCCGCGGGCTGGGGGCGGCGGCGGCCAACCGGTTGCGGACAGGGATGTACCAGGTGGTGTTCGACCAGGACGTCACCGGTGCCAGCCTGGTCGGCACCGTCGGCCTCACGGGTAGCTCCGGGCTGGCCCCCGCCGGTCAGATCGCGGTTGCCGGGCGTACCGGCATTCCGAACGCCGTCTTCGTGACCACCTTCGACGGTGCCGGGACGGCCGCCGACCGTCCCTTTCACCTGGCCGTGCTCTCCTGAGCACCACCGCAGGCGCAGACGAGCGCGCGGCGCCGTTGACCCGAGGGTCGAAACCGCGCCGCGCTCGGCCGTCTCCCACCGCCGCAGCCGTACGGCGGTACGTCAGCGGGGACCTGGCATGACCGGTCGAACCGGTCGTCGTGTCGATCCCCGATCGGCATCGGTCCAAACCCCGGGGCGGCGGTCAATTCCGCCATCTGCGAAGTGCGGCGTGGCGCGGCCCCGGATGGGGTATGTGTCGGGACATGGAGCACTTCACTATCGCGACCGTCGCCGAGAAGAGCCCGGACTTCCGGCGCGTGCTGTGGACCGGGAAGCACACCCAGCTGGTGATCATGACGATCCCGCCGGGCGGCGAGATCGGTGAGGAGGTCCATGAGGACATCGACCAGATCCTGACCTTCGTCAGCGGCACCGGCGAGGCGCAGGTGGCCGGTGAGAAGCGTGCGGTGGTGCAGGGCGACCTGGTGGTCGTACCGGCCGGCACCCGGCACAACTTCGTCAACACCGGCCCGAACCCGCTGGTGCTGTACACCGTCTACGGGCCGCCGGAGCACGCCGACCAGGCCGTGCACCACACCAAGGAGGAGGCCGACGCCGCGGAGGCGGCGGGCGAGGACGAGCCGCCGACCTCCTGACCGTCCCGCCGGCCCGGCTCACCCGGGCCGGCGGACCTCTTCGGGCCGGATGAGCCCAGGAATTCCGGGTACGCCGAGCGCATGGAGCAGCCGGCGATCTCCGACTACGGATACCTCTCCGACTGCCGATCGGGGGCGCTGGTCAGCCGGGCCGGTTCGATCGACTGGTGGTGCCCGCACCGGTTCGACTCGCCGTCGGTCTTCGCGCGGCTGCTCGACCCGAACGGTGGCCACTGGCGACTGGCACCGGTGGCCGTGGGACACACCGGGCATCGGGTGCAGCGCTCGTACCAGCCGAACACCCTGGTCCTGCGTACCGTGCACCACACCGCGGAGGGCAGCGTCGCGGTCACCGACGCCCTCGCCGCCGAGGAGGGTGCCCGCGCCCACGAGATCGGCATGCGCTCGCCGGCCGTGCTGCTGCGCGTCGTCGAGGGGCTCTCCGGCCGGGTGACGATGTCCCTGGACTACCGGCCGCGACCGGAGTACGGCCTGCTCACCCCGTACCTGCGGGAACTGCCGGACGGCGCGGTGGCGAGCGTGGCCGGCTCGATGGCGCTGGTACTGCGCTGCACGGGGTTGCCCCTGCGCGTCGAGCACGACCGGGTCCGGCAGACCTTCACCGTCGACGAGGGGCAGGTGCTCGGCTTCGATCTGGCCTACGCGCCGGCGTACGGCGCGGAACCGGCCCGGCTGGACCCGGTCCGCGCGCTGACGGACACCGTGCTGGCCTGGGAGGCGTTCCGCGAGAGCCACCAGTACCAGGGGCGTTATCCCGAGGTGGTGCGGCACAGCGCCACAGTCCTCACCGGTCTCACATACGCCCGCAGCGGCGCGGTCGCCGCGGCGGCGACCACCTCCCTGCCGGAACGCATCGGCGGCGACCGCAACTACGACTACCGCTTTTGCTGGCTGCGGGACTTCGCGATGACCATGCGGGCCCTCTGGGTGGCGGCCTGCCCGACCGAGTCGTCCCGTCTGTTCGAATGGGCGGCGCGCTCGATCGGTCGGGTCGGCTCCGATCCGGTGCCCGTGCTGTTCGGTCTGCAAGGGGAACGTGACGTCTCCGAGCACGTCTGTCCCCACCTGGCCGGGTACGCCGGGACCGGACCGGTGCGTATCGGCAACGACGCCTGGCGGCAGCGGCAGCTCGACGTGCCGGGCGAGGTCATCTCGGCGGTGTGGCGGTTGCACGACTACCTCGGCGACCAGCTACCCGTGGACCTGCGTGACATGGTGTTCGGTCTCACCGAACAGGTGGCGGCGACCTGGCGACTGCCCGACCGGGGTATCTGGGAACAGCGCGACCGGGAGCGGCACTACCTGTCGTCGAAGGCGCTCTGCTGGGTGGCGATGGACCGGGCCGTGCGGTTGGCCCCCCAACTCGGCGAGCGGGCGGACGTGCGGCGCTGGGCCGGCATCCGGGACGAGATCCGGGCCACGGTCCTGCGGGACGGCTTCGACGAGCGTCGCGGCGCCTTCACCGGTGCCCTCGGGTCGCCGGAACTGGACGCGGCGGCCCTGTACCTGCCGGTGGTGGGCTTCCTGCCGGCCACCGATCCACGGATGCGGGCGACCATCGAGGCGATCGAGCGGGAACTCGGCGGTGCCGACGGACTGGTCCACCGCTGGGAAGGCGACCCGGCGGGCTTCGTGCTCTGCTCGTTCTGGCTGGTCGAGTGCCTGGTGCTGGCGGGCGAACGGGAGCGGGCGGCCCGGCTGTTCGAGCGGGTGAGCGGGCACGCCAACGACGTCGGGTTGTTCAGCGAGCAGATCGACCCGGTCACCGGGGCACACCTGGGCAACACGCCGCAGGCGCTGTCCCACATCGGTCAGGTGAACGCCGCGTGGCGGCTGACCGACCCCATCCTCGACTGACTGTGAGGCGCGCCGTCGCGTGTCAGCGTGGCAGCACCGGTACGCCGGAGACGTCGATCGTCTCCGGGTACTTCACCCCGGCACCGGTGTTGAGCACGACGACGCGTTCACCCGCCCGGATCCAGCCGCCGGCCCGCAGCCGGCGCGCGGCCGTCAGACAGGCGGCACCCTCGGGGCAGAGCAGCAGCCCCTCGCGGGCGGCGAAGTCGCGCAGATCGGTCAGGATCTCGGCGTCCTCCACCGCGATCGCGGTGCCGGCGGTGGCCCGCAGCGCGGCGAGGATCAGCTCGTCGCCCAACGGCGCCGGAACGGTGATGCCGAACGCCACGGTGTGAGCGTCCTCCCACGGCTGCGCCCGGTCGTCCCCGGCGGCGAACGCCCGTACGATCGGCGCACAGCCGGTGGCCTGCACCGCCACCAGCCGGGGCAGTTTGTCCTCGACCCAGCCCAGCTCCCGCAGCTCGCCGAGCGCCTTGTGGATGCCGATCAGCCCCACGCCGCCGCCGGTCGGATAGATGATGACGTCGGGCACCTGCCAGCTCAGCTGCTCGACGATCTCGTACCCCATCGTCTTCTTGCCTTCGAGACGGTACGGCTCGCGCAGCGTACCGGCGTCGAAGACGGTGCCCTCGGCAGCCGCGACGAGCGCGGCCACCTGGCGCCCGGCGTCGCCGATCAGCCCGTCGACCAGGCGCAGGTCGGCACCGGCGGCCACGCACTCCCGGCGGCAGATGGTCGGTGCGGACAGCGGCATCACGATGGTGGCGCCCAGCCCCGCCCGGGTCGCGTAGGTGGCCCACGCCGCGCCCGCGTTGCCGTTGGTCGGCATGGCGATCCGCCGGATGCCCAGCTCGCGGGCCCGACTGACGCCGACGGCGGCACCGCGCGCCTTGAACGAGCCGGTCGGGGTCAGCCCCTCGTCCTTGACCAGCAGGTCGTCGACGCCGATGTCCGCGCCGTACGCCGGTGCGCGCAGCATCGGTGTCCATCCCTCGCCGAGGGTGGTGACGTTCCGTGGGTCGGCGACCGGCAGCAACTCCCGGTAACGCCACAGGTCGGCCGCGCGCAACCCGAACCGCTCCGGCTCGATCGCCCGTGCCGCCGCCGCGAGGTCGTAGCGCGCCAGCAGCGGCGAGCCGCACTCGCAGAGATTCTGCGGTACGGCGGCGTCGTGCTCCCGGCCGCAGCGCGGGCACTCAAGGTGGGTCAGATACACGCCGCTCCTCGCCGTCTCAACCCGCGTCCACGCTGCGCCACGCGCGGCTGCGGCGGCCCGGCTCGTAGCCGGAGTCCAGCCGCTTCGCCACCACCCCGGGCAGGCCCTGGTCGCGCGCCGCGCGCATGGTCTCCGCACCGGCGCCGGGAAACCACGGCGGAGTCTGCCAGTGCGGCCCGGCCAGCGCCAGCGAGTCGAGCAACTCGCGGCGCTGCGGGTACGGCAACTCCAGGCTGCTCACCCCCTCCAACCAGAGCAGGTCGACGAGCAGGTACTGGGCATCGGTGCTGCTGCGCCCACCCCGCGCCGGCCGGACCTGTCCGGCGCGGTCGATGCGGACCAGCACGCCGTCCAGCACGACCTCCGTCGGCGCCAGGGCCTCGGCCATCGACCGCAACCACGGATACTCGCCGGTGATCTCCGCACCGCTGTCGGAGAGCAGCCGCAACCGCCCGCCGGAGACGTACGCGACCGCGCGTACCCCGTCCCACCGCAGCTCGTACCCCCAGGCGGCCTGATCGGTGGGCAGCCGGCCGGCCGGGGTGGGACGCATCGGCGCGACCAGGTCGGGCATGGCGGTCCAGCCCGGCGGCGGCGGATCGGTGCGGCGCACCATCCAGTCCCGGCCGTCGCGGCCGCCGGTGGCGAACAGCACGTACCGCCCGGTGGTCCGCGTACCCCGCAGCTCGACCACCACCTCGCGGTCCTGCCACTTCTCGCAGCGGTAGGTGCCCTGGTCGTGGATGAGCATCCGGCCGCCGCCGTACTCACCGGCCGGGATCTCACCGGAGAAGTCGAGATACTCCATGGGGTGGTCCTCGGTGTGCACGGCCAGGTGGTTGCGCCCCGGATCGCGGGGCAGGCCGCGCGGCACCGCCCAGGAGACGAGCACCCCGTCGCGCTCCAGCCGCAGGTCCCAGTGCAGGCTGCGGGCGTGGTGCTGCTGAATGACGAACCGAGCCCGGCCGCCGTCCCGCGCTCGCCGGGGACGCTCGGCCGGCACCGGCTCGGGGGTACGCGCGGCGTCCCGCTTGCGCCGGTACTCCTCCAGCCGGTCAGCCACGTACCGATTCTCCGGCACATAGCGCCGACGCGCCCGGTAGCGGGTCGACGCGCCCGATCTCGGGCATGCCGAGCGTCATCGGGGGTAGAACGGTCGACATGGACCACAGTGACCACCCCACCGCAGTTCTCCCCGGTGACGTTCGGATCCCGCTGCTCGGCTTCGGCACCTGGCAGGCGACCGGCGAGGAGGGCTACAAGGCCGTACTCGCCGCGCTCGACGCCGGTTACCGGCACATCGACACCGCCACCATGTACGGCAACGAGGAGGAGGTCGGCCGGGCGATCCGGGAGAGCGGGCTGCGCCGGGAGGATGTCTTCATCACCACCAAGCTCCCACCCGAGCGGGTCGGCCGGGAACGGGAGACCATCGAGGAGAGCCTGCGCGCACTCGGCGTCGACTACGTCGACCTGTGGCTGGTGCACTGGCCCCCGAACGACTCCGGTGCCCTGATCCCGGTCTGGCGGGAGATGCTCGCCGCCCGCGACGCGAACCTGGCCCGGGCGGTCGGAGTCAGCAACTACAGCACCGCCCAGATCGACGCGCTGATCCAGGCGACCGAGGAGAACCCGGCGGTCAACCAGATCAAGTGGGGTCCCCGGTTGTACGACCGGCAGCGGCACACCGAGCACCGGGACCGGGGAGTGGTGCTGGAGGGCTACAGCCCGTTCAAGACCACCGACCTGTCCGACCCGGTGCTGACCCGGATCGCCGGGGCGCACAACGTCTCGCCGGCCCAGGTGGTGCTGCGCTGGCACCTCGACCACGAGATCGTGGCGATCCCCAAGTCGGTGACGCCGGAGCGGATCCGCGCCAACGCGGACATCTTCGGCTTCTCGCTGACCGCCGAGGAGATGCGCGACATCGACGCCCTCGGCAACTCCTGACCCGGGGCCAGACGGCGCCCGCTGCGGACGCCGCCGCGAGGCGGAGCCGCCGCGACATGCGGAAACTCGGGCTCTCCCGCAGCGCGGAGAGCCCGAGTTGCCGCAATCCGTGAGCGGTACCGGTCGCCCGCTCGTCGTCAGGTGCCGGCGGGCGGCGTGGGGTCGATGTGCAACCAGCGGTGGAGTGCGTAGCGGCGGCCCTTGTCCTCGACGAAAACCGGTTCGTCGCCGGTCGGCCGGTAACCGCCGGACCGGGCAACGGCCACGCTGCCGGTGTTGTCCGGCTCGATCTCCAGATACACCGTCGGCAGACCGACCACCCGGTGGGCGTACCCGGTCAACAGCCGGAGAGCGCGGCTGGCCAGGCGTTGACCGCGATAGGCCGGGCCGATCGCGTAGCCGATGGTGCCGGTGACCAGGTTGAGCATCACCTCGCCACGGGCCAGGTCGTCGCCGCTGGTGACGGCGAGATAGACCCGGTCGCCGGCCTGCTGGGCACGCCGGGCGGAGTTCAGGTACGCCTCGGCGGCAGCCAGGTCGAACGGGGTCGCCACCGGCAGGCGGTACGCCATCTCGGCATCGTCGAAGAGCGCGACCAGTTGGTCGAGATCCTGCTCGGACCACTGGCGCAGGACCACCCCGTCACCTTCCAGGCGTACGTCCACGTCAGCTCGGCCCCCCGTCATGGTGGCTGCCAAGTCTGCGATCTCCCGACACCACTGGGCAACCCCGGGTGAGGCCACCGGTCGGTGGACGTCAGTCGGCCCTGTTCGGTGCCGGGGTGCGGCGTCCGCCGCACCCCGGCCCTCGCTCGTCAGGAGCGCGAACAGGCGGTGCCGTTGAGGGTGAAGCTCGTCGGGTTGGCGTACGACCCGCTCAGCGTGCCCTGGTAGCCGAAGCTGGCCGTGCCGCCGGGTGAGATCGTGCCGTTGTGACCGACGTTGCGGGCGGTCACCGACGAACCGCTCTGGCTCACCGTGGCGTTCCAGGAGTTGGTCACCTGCTGCCCGGACGGCAGCGAGTAGGCCAGCGTCCAGCCGTTGATCGTGCTCGACCCGGTGTTGGTGATCTGCACGTCGGCGGTGAAGCCGTTGTTCCACGCGTTGGCCGTGTACTTGACCGCGCAGGCGCCGCTGCCGGAGGGCGGCGGGGTGGTGGTGGGCGGCGGGTTGTTGTTGCCGCCGCCGTTGACCGCGGCCGAGAAGTTCGTCACGGCCAGCCCGACTCCGCCCTGCCAGGGCTCGAAGCCGGCCTGGATGCTGGTCAGGTACCAGGAGTTGGTGATCGCGCCCCGGTTGCGGGTGTCGTTGATGAACGCCAGCAGGTTCAGGTTCGCACTGCTGATCGCCGACGGGGCGACGTACGAGATGACGTTGTTGGAGCCGTTGCTGCCCCGCCAGACCTCCCAGTTCCGACCGTCGATGTTGGCGTTGCCGACCGGGGAGCCGATGGGCTGGATGGGGCCCTGCCGGTTGAACCAGATCATGATCTCCATCTGGTTCACGCCGTCGCGCTTCGGCGACGGGTCGAGCCAGATGTCGTACGAGGCGTTGTAGATGCCGTTGCTCACGTACCGGTAGTTGATGCTGCTGGTCGCGCTGCTGATCTGGCTGACCTGGATCGGCAGGTTGGTGCCGGGGGAGCAGTTGGTGTAGTGGCAGCCGAAGAAGACCGACGGGTACGCCGTCGGAGCGCCGTTGGTCGGGCTGCTGCCGTTCTGGGTGATGATCTCGAAGCCGTTGTTCGTGACGTTGATGCACTGCTGGGCGGTGGTGCCCCAGCGGTTGTTCTGCACCACGTACCGGTTCTGGATCACGGTCGAGCCGTACTGCTCGCAGATCTGGGTGTCGGCGGAGGCGGTTCCGCCGAGGGCCACGGCGACGATCGAGCCGGCGGCGGCCAGCCCGACGGCCACGATGGCCCGCATGGTACGTCTCATGATGCTCCTAGCGCTGCGGCGTCGCCCGGACGCCGGGACGGATGCGGACGGAGCGTTCGGCAACGCGCCCCGACGATCTCGGGAGCGCTCCCATGCTCATCGTCACATTTACATCCTTGAAACATTAGGCGCAACCGCTGGGGGCGATTGGCGTCAATTGCGACGTGTGTCGTGGGCGCACGATCGGACATCCGCCGACTCCGGCTGGCTGGTGACCAGTGCCGACGGGTGGATCCGCTGCTGCCGAGGGGTGCCGGAGGTGAGCCGGTTGCCTCTGGTGTGTACCGATTGCGCCGAGTAGTCTCTTGCCTTCAACGCGTGCCGAACCCCCTCCGGAGGCGTACACCCCCATGCGTGGCTCCCCCCTGCGCATCCTCGTCGTCGGCGCGGGCATCGCCGGGCTGGCCGTGGCCCGGGCGCTGCGCCTGGCGGGCTTTCGGCCGGACCTCACCGACAAGGCGCCGCCGCACGACCTCACCGACGCCGGCCTGTACCTGCCCGGCAACGCGGCCCGCGCGCTGCGCCGGCTGGACCTCGACGACCCCGTCCGCCCGTACGGGAAGGTCATCCACCGGCAGCGGTTCCTCGACTCGACCGGTGCGCCGCTGTGCGAGGTCGACCTCGACGCACTCTGGGCCGGGGTCGGCGAGTGCCGCGCGCTGGCCCGATCCGACCTGCACCGGGTGCTGCTCAGCGGTGCCGGCGGCGCGGTCCGGCACGGCGCGGAGGTACGCACCATCGAGCTGCTGCCGGCCGCCGTCGGCGTCACCTTCGTCGACGGCACCCAGACCGAGTACGACCTGGTGATCGGTGCCGACGGGCCGCGTTCCTCGATCCGGGCGCTGGCCGCGCTCGGCGGCCCACCCGCCCGGCCGGGCAGGTGGTCTACCGCGGCGTCGTCCGGGACGGTCCGCCGGTCGACGAGTGGACGGCCCTGCTCGGTCGCCGCTGCGGCTTTCTCGTGGTGCCGATCGGCGCCGGCCGGCTGCACTGTTACGCCGACGAAGCCGGCACCGACCTGCCGGACGACCCGCTGGCCCGGCTGCGCGACCTGTTCGGCGAGTACGGCGGACCGGTGCCGGAGGTGCTCGCCGCGCTCGACGGGGTGTACGCGACCACCACCGACGAGGTCGAGCTCGGGCGCTGGTACCGGGGCCGGGTGCTGCTGGTCGGCGACGCCGCCCACGCCACCGCGCCGACCCTGTCCCAGGGGGCCGCGATGGCCCTGGAGGACGCGGTGGTGCTCGCCGAGTCACTGCGCGCGGCGGGCAGCGTCGAGGCGGCGCTCACCGCGTACGAGAGTCGTCGTCGGCCGCGTACCCGATGGGTGCAGGACCGGACCCGGGACCGCAACCGCACCCGCGACGTGCCGCCGGCGCTCCGCGACCCGCTGCTACGCGGACGCGGCGACCGCATCTTCGGGGAGCATTACCGGCTGCTTCTCGGCCCGCTGTGATCACCCTCGGGCGACCCCACGCGGTGCTGTCACCTGCCGGGGACTATCCTCCTTGCGGATGACGGCCCGCCGAGTGAGCGCGTGCCGAGCGGGACAACCCAGAACCGGAGGCCACTCGTGACCACCGTCGCACCCAAGCCGGTCGTGACCCGGCCCTGGCCGGTACGGGAGCCGGTCAAGGGGTCGGCCATCGCGCGGCTGCTGCGGACCACGGACGCGAAGCAGATCGGGATCATGTACATGGTCACCGCGTTCGTGTTCTTCATGATCGGTGGCCTGATGGCCCTGATCATGCGGGCCGAGCTGGCCCGGCCCGGGCTGCAGTTCCTGTCGCCTGAGCAGTACAACCAGCTGTTCACGATGCACGGCACGATCATGCTGCTGTTCTTCGCGACGCCCATCGTCTTCGCGTTCGGCAACTACGTGGTGCCGATCCAGATCGGCGCTCCCGACGTCTCCTTCCCGCGACTGAACAGCTTCGCCTACTGGCTGTACCTGTTCGGCGGCACCATGGCCACCGCCGGCTTCCTCACCCCGGGGGGCGCGGCGGACTTCGGCTGGACCGCCTACACCCCGCTGAGCACGAGCGAGCACGCTCCGGGCGTCGGCGCCAACATGTGGGTGGTCGGTCTGGCCATCTCCGGTCTGGGCACGATCCTCGGCGCGGTCAACCTGATCACCACGATCCTGACCCTGCGCGCGCCGGGCATGACCATGTTCCGGATGCCGATCTTCACCTGGAACATGCTGGTCACCAGCCTCCTGGTGATCCTGGTCTTCCCGCTGCTGGCCGCCGCGCTGTTCGCACTGGCCGCCGACCGGTTGCTGGGTGCGCACGTGTACAGCCCGGAGACCGGTGGGCCGATGCTGTGGCAGCACCTGTTCTGGTTCTTCGGCCACCCCGAGGTCTACATCATCGCGCTGCCGTTCTTCGGCATCATCAGCGAGATCATCCCGGTCTTCTCCCGTAAGCCGATCTTCGGTTACAAGGGCCTGGTCGCCGCCACCATCGCCATCGCCGGCCTGTCGATGAGCGTCTGGGCACACCACATGTTCGCCACCGGTCAGGTGCTGCTGCCGTTCTTCAGCTTCCTGAGCTACCTGATCGCCGTACCGACCGGCATGAAGTTCTTCAACTGGATCGGCACCATGTGGCGGGGGCAGCTCAGCTTCGAGTCGCCGATGCTGTTCTCCCTCGGCTTCCTGGTCACCTTCCTCTTCGGTGGTCTGACCGGCGTGCTGCTGGCCGCCCCGCCGCTGGACTTCCACCTGCACGACTCCTACTTCGTGGTGGCGCACTTCCACTACGTGCTCTTCGGCACGATCGTCTTCGCGGTCTTCGCCGGGATCTACTTCTGGTTCCCGAAGATGTTCGGTCGGATGCTCGACGAGCGACTCGCCAAGATTCACTTCTGGCTCACCATGATCGGCTTCCACACCACGTTCCTGATCCAGCACTGGTTGGGCAGCGAGGGCATGCCCCGGCGGTACGCCGACTACCTGCCCGAAGACGGCTTCACCACGCTGAACATGATCTCCACGATCGGCGCGTTCATCACCGGTATCTCGACGTTGCCGTTCATCTACAACTGCTGGAAGTCGTACAAGGCGGGTCCGGTGGTCGAGGTCGACGACCCCTGGGGTCACGGCAACTCGCTCGAATGGGCGACCAGCTCGCCGCCGCCGCTGCGTAACTTCGACCGGATGCCGCGGATCCGCTCGGAGCGGCCGGCCTTCGACCACAAGTTCCCCGAGCTGGCTGCCGGACAGACCCTGGCTGGTCCGCCCGAGGGCGGTTCCAAGCCGCTGACCAGCGAGTCCGACGGAGGCGCCAGCTACACCGAGGACGTCGCCAGCGACACCGACCGTCGCTGACCCACCGCGTCGCACGACGGGCGCCGATCCCCGCGCCGGGGTCGGCGCCCGTCTCGTACTTCCCGGTGCTGGGGCCGAGGGCTTCTCGCGGGGACAGCACCGCCCGCCCGCTGCCCGGCTGCCGTGGCTGGTGCTCGGCGCCAGGTCCGCGACCTCACCCCCACCACTACCGCCGCGCCGGGTGTCGCTTTCTGTGACGAGCAGCCTCGGCGCGGAGCTTCACTCTGCGTGATGGCTACGGCCGGGCCGTACCTGTCACCCTCGCATCCTTTGCTCTGCTTCAACCCACGCAATAGCGGTTGAGCTGCTGGATTGCGGCGGCCCGACGGAGGCGAGTCGGCCGGGGCGCCACGGTGCGTAATTCGTTGCGTGGGTTGAAGCAGAGCAAAGGGAGCAGGTGGGTGGGGGTGGGGTGGCGTGGGCGGTTACGCAACGTCGGGTCGAGTCGGCGGCGTTGGCCCCGGTCGCGGCTCCGACCCGGCGTGCCAAGCCGGGGGTGGGCAGCGCGGCGGGGCGAGGTGGGGCGGGAAGGGCAGGGTGGGAAGCACAGGAACGGGAAGCGCAGTGGGGGTGGGGTGAGGCGCGGGAGCGCTTGGTGTCGCGGGGTGGGTCAGGAGGCGGTCGGGGTGAGCTCGGTCGCGGAGTGCTCGTCGCCGGGCCGGGTGGTGGCCGCGAGGTCGGCGCGGCGGTGGTGCAGCTCGATCGGCAGCACCGCGAGGGCCACCAGGGCGCCGATGGCGCCGGTGACCGCGAACCCCACAGCGGTGCCGAGGCGTCGATGACCGCGCCGGCCAGCGGGGCACCCACCGCGATGCCGACGGTGACCGCCGAGCCGTGCAGGCCCATCGCCTCACCGCGGACGCCGGCCGGGGCGAGCCGGCTGACGGTGTCGGAGGTCGCCGCGATGGTCGGCGCGCAGAGCGCTCCCGCCGGGATCAACGCCAGGCAGAGCAGCCACCAGTGGGCACCGCCCAGGCCGACGGGGATGGTGCAGAGGCTCAACAGGCCCATCAGTGCCACCGGCGAGAACGAGCGGCGGACCGCGCCGTAGGCGAACCCGCCCAGCAGTGACGCCACCGCCCAGACCGAGAGCACCGCGCCGGTGAAGCCGGCGTCGCCACTTTCCCGCAGCACCGCGATGACGGCCACGTCGGTGCCACCCAGCACCAGGGTCGCCGCGGCGCTGACCGCGAACACGGCGACCAGGCGCGAGGTGAGCCACTGCCGCCGTGCCACCCGTGGCTGCGGGCCGGTCGACGCCTCGGCCGCGCTGCGTACCGGCGGATTGAGCAGCCACAGCACCACCCCGGCGGCGACGATGCCGGCACCGACGAGGTAGAGCGTGAGGCGGGCGGAGATGGTGGTGACACCCACCGTGGCCAGGGCCGGACCGATCATGAACGACAGCTCGACCGACATCGAGTCCAGGGCGTACGCCGGCCGGCGCTTCTCCGGCGGTACCAGCGCGGCGACGGACTGACGGATCACCGAGAAGATCGGCAGCGCCAACAGGCCGGCCAGGAACGCCGCCGGCAGCAGCAGGTAGTACGACAGCACCGGTGCGGTCGACCAGAAGGCGGCCTCGGCCACGGCGGTGAGAACCAGCACGGGCCGCAGGCCACGACGGTCCACCAGGCGGCCGAGCAGCGGGCCGCCAACCGCGGCACCGACGGTGATCGCCGCACCGACCAGACCGGCCGCACCGTAGCCGCGCCCCAGGTCCTGGACGACGTAGAACGTCAGCGTGACGCCGGTGGCGGTCAGCGGGACCCGGGCCAGCACCGCGACGAGCAGCAGCGACCGCAGACCGGGCAGGGCGAGTGCCTCCCGGTAAGGCTTCATGTTCACGTCGGTGCGTACCTCCGCCGGACATCCTCGACCGCCGGCGCGACAGCTGCCAGCGATTTAACGGCTCATGCGGCTTCAATCACAGGGGCACCGAATGTGGTGATCCCGGCCCCATCGAACGCGCGCAACGCCACGTCGGTGGTGTCCGGCGCGACCGCCGCCGTCAGGTCCAGCAGCACGGTGGTGGCGAAGCCCTCCCGGGCGGCGTCCAGCGCGGTGGCCCGCACGCAGTGGTCGGTGGCGATGCCGACCACGTCCACCCGCGCCACGCCGCGTTGCCGCAGCCAGTCGGCCAGCCCCTCACCGTCGTCGGCGTGCCCCTCGAACCCGGAGTACGCGGCGGCGTACTCGCCCTTGTGGAAGATCGCCTCGATCCGGTCGGTGGCCAGTTCCGGGTGGAACTCGGAGCCGGGGGTGCCGACCACGCAGTGCCGGGGCCAGGTGCTCACGTAGTCCGGCGAGTCGGCGAAGTGCGTGCCGGGGTCGATGTGGTAGTCCTTCGTCGCGACGACGTGATCCCAGCGGTCCGGCTCGGCGGCCAGCAACCGGGAAATCCCGGCCGCGACTCCCGCTCCGCCGGCCACGGCCAGCGAGCCGCCCTCGCAGAAGTCCTTCTGCACGTCCACGATGATCAACGCGTTGCTCACCGACTCCACTCCTCTCACTCGGCGGGTACCACGGTGACCGGGATGGCCGGATCGCCCGCGGAGAGCTTGAGGCCCTCCCACGGGATCGAGATCAGGCACTGCCGCAGGTGCTCCCGCGACTCGTCGAGCGTCGGCAGGGCCATCGGCTCGCCGTCGACGACGTACGACCGTTGCAGCAGCCGGTCGTTGGGGCGGTGATCCGGCACCCCCTGGGGTACGACGATCTCCTCGGTGGCGGTCCCGGTCGGCTTGTGCCGGCGGACGGCGACCTTGCGCCCGCCGATGGTCGCCTTCTGCTCGGACCGTTTGACCACCGGACGGCCCTCGACCTCGACCAACTTGTAGACCAGCCCGGCGGTGGGCGCGCCGGAGCCGGTCACCACGGCGGTGCCGGCGCCGTACATGTCCACCGGCTCGGCGGCCAACGCCGCGATGGCGTACTCGTCGAGGTCACCCGAGACGATGATCTTCGTTTCGGTGGCGCCGAGGGAGTCGAGCAGCTGCCGCGACTGCTGGGCGATGACGGCCAGGTCGCCGGAATCGATGCGGACCGCCCGCAGCTCCGGCCCGGCCACCTCGATGGCGTTCCGGATGCCCTGGCTGATGTCGTACGTGTCGACCAGCAGCGTGGTGTCCTTGCCCAGCGTGGCGACCTGGGAAGCGAACGCGGTCCGCTCGTCGTCGTGCAGCAGGGTGAAGGCGTGCGCGGCGGTGCCGGCGGTGGGGATGCCGTAGCGCTGGCCAGCGGCCAGGTTGGAGGTGAAGCGGAAGCCGGCCAGATAGGCCGCCCGGGCCGCCGCGACCGCCGCCTCCTCGTGCGCCCGCCGCGAGCCCATCTCGATCAGCGCCCGGCCCCGGGCGGCGGTGACCATCCGTGCCGCCGCGGCAGCCACCGCGCAGTCGTGGTTGAGCACCGACAGGACGAGCGTCTCCAGCACCACGCACTCGGCGAAGCTGCCGGAGACGGTCAGGATCGGCGAGCCCGGAAAGAAGAGCTCACCCTCGGCGTACCCGTCGATCTCGCCGGTGAACCGGTACCGCGACAGCCACTCGGCACCCGGCTCGTCCACCACGCCGGTACGGCGCAGGAACTCGATCTCGGCCGGATCGAAGCGGAACGCACGGATCAGCTCGACGAGTCGTGCGGTGCCGGCGACCACGCCGTACCGTCGGCCGGCGGGGAGCCGACGGCTGAACACCTCGAACACGCACCGACGGTCGGCCGTGCCGTCCCGCAGGGCGGCACTGACCATGGTCAGCTCGTAGTGGTCGGTCAGCAGCGCGGGACGAAGGGTGTGCACCCCCTCAGACTAGGGTTCACACCGCCGTCGTGCCGTCGTGCCCTGGGATCGTGCCGAGTGCCAACCGCAGCTCCGCCCGGCTGGTCACCCCGAGCTTGGTGTACACCCGTTGCAGGTGGTTCTCCACCGTGCGGGCGGAGAGAAAGAGCTGCTCGGCGATGGCGCGGCTGGTGCCGCCGACCGCCGCGAGCCGCGCCACCTGCCACTCCCGGTCGGTCAACGTCGGGGTGGCCGCCTGGAGCGCCGGAGTGTGCACCATGTCACATCCGGCGAGTAGCGCGCCGAGCCGTTGCCGGGCGTGTCCGACCTCGGGCGAGCGACGCTGCCGCAGCAGGTGCACGGCCTCCGCTACGGCCTCGGCGGCAAGCAAGTCGAGGCCCCGCTCCGCGAAGCCGTCGGCGGCACCGAGCAACCCCTCCGGCAGGCCGTCGGCCGACGCCCGAGCATGCCGGGCAAGCAGCGGTGGCAACTCCCCGTCGACCTGCTCGGACAGCTCGGTCAACCGCTGCGCCACGGTGCGGCGACCCCCGTCGGAACATCTCGGACCGGTCTGCGCTGCGGCCTGCCCCAGCCGCACCAGATCGTGCAGCACCAGGGCCTCGTGCCCGGCGAAGCCGTCCGCACGCAGCCGGTCCACCAGGTCGTGCAGCCGTTTCACCGCGGTGGCGGGCTCACCGCCGGCGGCCAGCGTCGCCGCCCGGGCCTGCTCCAGCCACGGGTACAGCACCACCATGGTCGGCGACTGCAGGCGGTCGGCCTCGGCCATCGCCTCGGCGGCCTGCCGGGCGTCGCCCCGCAGCGCGGCGGCCTGGGCTCGCTCCGACTGGGCCAGTCCCGCGTAGACCCGGCTGGTCGCCAGGACCGCGCAGGCGCTGAGCGCGGCCTGCAACGCGGTGTCGCTGCGTCCGCGCAGCCGTGCCGCGTACGCCCGCAGGATCGCCAGGTAGCCGGTGCCGAGCCGGAAGTCACCCGCGTCGGCGAGGTCGGCGAACTCGTCGGCCACCAGCGCGTCGATGCCGGCGAGATCGCCGGAGAGGGCCAGCCGGGTGCCTCGGGCCAGCTCCACCGCCAGTTGCAGGTACGGCATGTCGGCCCGCCAGCTGGCCACCTTCGCCTGCACCAGGTCCACCGCCGAGGCGCTGCGGCACAGCTGCCCCTGCACGGCCTGAAGGTGTGCGATCGTGCAGCGGGCCAGCTCGCGGGCGGCGACACTGGCCGCCGGGCGGTCCAGCACGCCCTGCGCGAGCCGGAGCGCGGCCGGCGCGTCCAGCCGGTGCAGCCGCATGATCGCCTCGAAGGCGCGGACCCGGGCCTGGGCGGCGGCGTCGGTCAGTTTGGTGCCCTCGGCGGCGATCTCCTCGACGGTGGACGCCTGGCTCAGCCCCCAGTAGCTGACCATGCCGCGTACGGTGAGCCACCGACTGCGCCGTTCCTCCTGGCCCGTGTCGGTCGCGACGGCGTCGAGCACGCCGAGCGCCTCGGCCGGCCGGTCGGCGAACATCAGAATGGTCGCCAGCAGCTCGGCCGCGTCGAACCCACCACCGGCGTCGAGCGCCGCGCGGGCCAGCCGGGTCGCCAGGGGGACGTCGTAACGAGCGAACGCCTCACCGGCCGCGGCGATCAGCATCGCCGGGTCCTGCGCGGTGCCGGAGGCCAGCCGCCATCTCGCCACCCGCAGCAGATCCTCCCGCCGCCGCTTGCCGACCTTCTCCAGCAGGTCCGCCAGGTGCGCCTGCAACCGGCGGGTCCGGCTCACCGGACACTGTCGGCGTACCACCTCGCCGTAGAGCGGGTGCGCCAGGCGGACGTCGAGGCGCCGGTCGGACTCCACCATGGTGATGAGGCCGCGTTCCTCGGCGTACTCCACGTCGTGCTGTTCCACGGCCTGGTGCAGCAGCCGCAGGCCGAGCGGCTCGCCGAACGCGACCAGCTCGACCACCGCCCGTACCCCGGGGGTGAGCTGGCCGATCCGGATGTCGATCAGCTCGGTCAGGCTGGGTGCCAGCTCCAGCCGGCCCGTCCAGGTCCAGACGCCGTACCGCTCGACGAGTTCACCGCTGTTGGTTGCCGCGTGCACCAGCTCGCGCAGCAGCAGCGGGTTGCCGGCGCTGAGCCGACCCAGGCGGTCGGTGGAGCCGCTGTCAACCTGACCGCCGACGATGGCGGTCAGCATCGCGGCGGTCTCGTCCGGCGGCAGCGGGCCCAGCTCCGCCCGCTCCACCAGACCATCTGTCCACAGTGCCCGAATCGGCAGTGGGATCTGCTCACCGTCGCGCAGGGTGCCGACCACGGAGGCGTTCTCCGCCCGGGCCACCAGGTGCACCAGCGCGGCCGACGGTGGATCGAGCAGGTGCGCGTCGTCGACCGCGAGGACGATCCGCCGGCCGGCGGCCTGCTGCTGCAACACGTCGACGGCCCAGCGCAGGATGCCGGCCGGTGACAGGCCCTGCGGCTGCTCCGGCAGCACCTGGACCAGGCCTCCGAAGGCCATCGCGGAGGTGGTGGCGCTGGCCGCGATCCGCCAGACCGCGTACTTGTCGCCGGGCAACGCGTCGACACCCTCGTGCAACAGCCGGCTCTTGCCGATGCCGGCACGGCCGGTGAAGAGGATTCCCCGGCCTCGGACGCCGGCCACCGCCATCCGGAGACGGTCGAGTTGCTCAGCCCGGCCCACGAAGCTCCACCGACTCATTCGCGCAGCATATCGACGGAACTGTGGCCGGTACGGCAGCGCGCGAGGGGGAACTTGAGTAGTTGTAGAGTTACCGGTGAGTATCGCAATTGTCCCGTTCCCGACGCTCGCCCCCGTACCCTTCCGGAATCCGAGTGTCGACACCGGATGCTCACTGCGGCCGGCTCGCCGGTCGCCCTGCCTCGGAGGCCGACGCCTGATGAAGCCGGGCCCGCTCCACCATCTCGGCACGCCCGACGACCCGGCGGGGCGGCCTGGCCGTCGGCCCTTTCCGGAGCGACTCGGCGTGTCCAGCACCGACGCCCGGGAGCCGGTCGCGGTGGTCGCGGCCGGGCCCGCCGACGCCGGGCGCACCGGAGTACTCGCCGCGTTGCTGGAACTCGACTCCGGACTGCTCGCCGTGCCGAGCGGCGGCTGGCTGGTGATCCGGCACAGCGCCGAACCCACCCGGGCCGCCTACGTGCCCGGCTACCGTACGCCGCACGCCTACCGGCCCCAGCTGCCGGCGGTGGGTCCGGCGCTGGCCCGGCCGCCGCGCCGGGTCGAGTTGAGCCTGCCCCAGCCGCTGGTGAGACGTTTCGTGGTGGTCGACACGCCGGACATCGCCACGCTGGGTACGGCCGGTTGCGGTGTCCTGCTCGACGCGGTGGGGCGGGCCGGGGCGCTGCTGTTCGTGATCGCGGCGGATCAGTCGTTCGGCGCCACCGAGCTGAATCTGCTGTCCGACCTCGCCGGGACACCGGTGCGGGTCTTCTTCGCGGTCACGCCGGGCGCCGCCGGCTGGGCGGCCGGCGAGGGTACGGCGGCGATGCGGGAGTCGGGGGAGTCCGGCGGCCCGACGGTCGACCCGGTCACGGTCACCGTCGAGGCGCACCGGGCCGCGCTGCTCGCCGCCGTGCCCGGACTGGCCGACGCCCGCTGGTTTCCGCTGGTCACCGGCGGCGAGGCCGACCTGCGGCGGGCACTTGTGGACTGGGCCTCCGCCGAGGAACTACGGCGGGGCAGTCTGGAGCCGCCCGAGTTGCCCGGTGAGCGCGGCCGGGTCCCGGTGCTCGCCGAGCCGGGCGAATGGTCGGAACAACTCGACCGGCAGGTCCGCACGGCGGCCCGGCGCATCCGCCAGCACCTTGCCCTGGAGCTGGCCAACATGCACCTGCGCCTGGTGCAGCAGATCGTCTTCGGCGTCGGCTGCGCCGGCCTGCCGCACCTCCTCGACCAGGAGATGGCGGCGCTGTCGCTGCTGGCCACCGCGCAGTGCGACCACCGAGTCGGCGAACTCGTCGATGACGCCGCCGGCCGGCTCTTCGGCGCACCCCTGCCCGAGGCGACTCGCCGGCGCATCGACAAGGCGGTCCGCTGGGGTCTGGTCGACGACCCCGCCGGGCAGGAACTGGAGCGGGCGTGGCTCGTCACAAGTACGGCGGGCGTGGCGTCGCTCACCGGTCCGGCGGCGGTCGACATGCTGTCCGCCTATCCCTCGTCGCCCCGTACGGCGGTGCTCCCACCGGTGGCCGTGGCGCTGTCCGGAGGCTGCTGGCAGCACTGGCGTTCGCCCGGCAACAACGACCCGAGCGCGGCGCGGGCCTGGGCGCAGCGGGCGTTGCGGGAGATCGAGTTGGAGCTGTCCCGGGAGGTCGCCCGCCGCTTCGAGGCGGTCCGGCTCTCGCTCGGCGCGGTGCTGTCCGATGCTGCCGAACACGGCCTCCTGCTCGCCTGACCGGGCTGCCGTCCACCCTGCCGGCGGCGCCGGCGGGGGATCCGCGCACGCCCGGGACGGGGTGAACCGGGGCGAGGGCGCGGCCGTGGGTGGTGATCCGGGCTGGTCCGGCGTTCCGGTTCCTCGATTCCCCGGATCCGGTGGCACGATGGGGGGCATGGCGGCTCCGCAGGTTGCACCGGTCGAGACCCCGGACACCGATGAGGTGCCGGCAGCCGACCGACCGTGGGTGACGATCGTGTGGGACGACCCGGTCAACCTGATGACCTACGTGACCTGGGTGTTCCAGAAGCTTTTCGGGTACAGCCGGGAGAAGGCCGAGCAGCTCATGCTGGACGTGCACCACAAGGGCAAGGCGGTGGTCTCCAGCGGGGCCCGGGAACGCATGGAGCACGACGCCTCCCAGCTGCACGCGTACGGTCTCTGGGCGACGGTGGACCGGTCGTGAGCATGTTCCGCCGCCGGGGCGACCGGTACACCGCCACCTTCGCGGTGGACGAGGTGCGTGTGCTCCGTAAGGTCGCCTCCGAGGTGGTCGGCCTGCTCACCGACGGTTTCGACCACTCCGACCCGGTTGTCTGCCGGCTGTTTCCGGAGGTCTACCCGGAAGACGCGACGGGCACCGCGGAGTTCCGCCGGTACACCGAAGGTGACCTGAAGACCGCGAAGATCGATCAGGCTGGTGCGATCCTGGCCGCCCTGCCCGGCGACAGCGGCGGGGAGGTACGCCTGGACGCCGAGGCGGCCGAGGCGTGGTTGCGGGCGCTCAACGACGCCCGGCTGGCGATGGGCGTACGGCTGGAGATCAAGGACGGGACGGACCTGGGTGCGGAGCTCGACGACGCGGTCGCCGACGATCCGAGTTCCAGCCGAGTGTTCCAGCTTTCGGTCTACGCGTATCTCGGGTACCTCCAGGAGTCCCTGCTCAACGCCTTGATCGACTGACTGTGACCGGCGCCGCCTCGCGGTCGGCCGTAGTCGGGCGCTACCCTTGGCGGCGTGCTGAGCATCGACCGGTCGATCGTCGACGCGATCGTCGCCCACGCCCGTCGGGATCACCCCGACGAGGCCTGCGGTGTGGTCGCCGGTCCCGTCGGCAGTGACACGCCGACCCGGCACATCCCCATGGAGAACGCCGCCCGGTCGATGACCTTCTACGAGTTCGACTCGATGGAGCACCTGCGGGTGTGGCGTGAGATGGACGACCGGGACGAGGAGCCGGTGGTCATCTACCACTCGCACACCGCCACCGAGGCGTACCCGTCACGGACGGACATCTCCTTCGCCGGTGAGCCCGACGCCCACTATCTCCTCGTCTCCACGCGCGAGCCCGACACGGAGGAGATCCGCTCCTTCCGCATCGTGGACGGCGTGGTGACCGAGGAGCCGGTGCGGATCCTCGACGCCGGCGTGGATCCACACGCCGTGCAGTCATACATGTTCGGGCAGAGCCCGGCGACGGTCGACTACGAGTGTTCGGGCCGCTGACCACCCTCAGCCCCCGCACGCCCCTTCCCGTCACCGAGCACCTACCCGATCGAGGAGTACGACACCATGGCCATCGAGGTTCGCATCCCCACCATCCTGCGCAGCTACACCGGCGGCGCGAAGGTCGTCGAGGGCAGCGGTGACACGCTGAACGACCTGCTCACCGACCTGGACTCGCGGCACTCCGGGCTGCGTGGCCGGCTGGTCACCGAGGCCGGCGCGCTGCACCGCTTCGTCAACGTCTACGTCAACGACGAGGACGTGCGCTTCCTCGGCGCGCTGGACGCCAAGCTCAACGACGGCGACAGCGTGACCATCCTGCCCGCGGTGGCCGGTGGCGCGTTCGGCTTCGCCGCGGCGGCGGCGATGGCACAGCACGTCGGGGCCGCGCCGGCCGAGCGCCGGGCGCGCGTCACCGCGAGCTGAGGCGGCCGCGATGACGCGGTACGACAGCCTGCTGGACGCCTGCGGCGGAACGCCCCTGGTGGGGCTGCCCCGACTGTCACCCACGGTGCCCGAGGGCGCGCCGCCGGTGCGGCTGTGGGCGAAGCTCGAGGACCGCAACCCCACCGGCAGCGTCAAGGACCGGGCCGCCCTGTTCATGGTCCGCGCCGCGGAGGCGGCCGGCCGCCTCCGGCCCGGCGACACCATCCTGGAGCCGACCAGTGGTAACACCGGCATCTCCCTGGCCATGGTGGCCAAGCTGCGGGGGTACCGCCTGGTCTGTGTGATGCCCGAGAACGTCTCCACCGAGCGGGTGCAACTGCTGCGGATGTACGGTGCGGAGATCATCTTCTCGCCGGCGGCGGGCGGTTCCAACCAGGCGGTGGCCACGGCCAAGCAGATCGCCACCGAGCATCCCGACTGGGTGATGCTCTTCCAGTACGGCAACGAGGCGAACGCCCGGGCGCACTACGAGACGACCGGGCCCGAGCTGCTGCACGACCTGCCGACCATCACCCACTTCGTGGCCGGGCTCGGCACCACCGGCACCCTGATGGGCACCGGGCGCTACCTGCGCGACAAGGTCGAGGGCATCCAGATCATCGCCGCCGAGCCCCGCTACGGCGAGCTGGTCTACGGGCTGCGCAACATCGACGAGGGATACGTCCCGGAGCTGTACGACGCGACCGTGCTGACCCGTCGCTTCTCCGTCGGCACCCGGGACGCGGTACTGCGTACCCGGCAGCTGGTGGAGGTCGAGGGGTTGTTCGTCGGCTTCTCCACCGGCGCGGTCCTGCACGCGGCGCTGGCGGTGGCACACGAGGCCGCGCGGGCCGGCCGCCGGGCCGATGTGGCGTTCGTGGTCAGTGACGGCGGCTGGAAGTATCTGAGCACCGGGGCGTACGGCGGGACGCTCGCCGACGCGGAGGAGGCGCTGGACGGTCAGCTCTGGGCCTGACCTGCGGCGCGATCGACATGTGACGAGGGCCACCGGCATCGCGCCGGTGGCCCTCGTCGCGTCGGTCCACCCGAACCGACCACTTCGGTGACGGGTGGTCGATCGGACGGGCGAAACCGGTGTCACGTTGATGACAACTTCCAGCAGATCATTCTTGCCCTTGCACGCGCGGGCGTAGGCTGCGCAGCGTGGCGTACGCGTCGGTAGTGATCACCGCCGGAGCGGCGGCCGGCACGTTCACTACCTACCGTGACAGCGAGACAACTCGATGCGACTGACCGTCCTGGGCTGTGCGGGCAGCTTCCCCGGACCCGAGTCCCCCTGCTCGGCCTACCTGGTCGAGGCCGAGGACTTCCGGCTCCTGGTCGACTTCGGCTCGGGCTCACTGTCCACTCTGCAACGCTATGCCGGGCTGCACGCCCCGGACGCCATCCTGCTGACCCACCTGCACTGCGACCACATCCTCGACGCCGCCACCTACGTGGTGGTGCGGCGGTACGCCCCGGACGGGCCGTACCCGCCGTTGCCGGTCTACGCGCCGGCCGGCGCCCCGGACCGGCTCGCCACCGCGTACGGGCAGGAGGACAGCACCGTCGAGGACGTCTACCAGTTCTACGCGTTGCAACCCGGCACCTTCCCGATCGGCCCGTTCACCGTCACCGTCGACCGGGTGCTGCACCCGGTGGAGACCTACGGCGTACGCCTGGAGCACGCCGGCCGGGTGCTCTGCTACTCCTCGGACACCGCCCCCTGCGAGGCGCTGCTGCGCCTGGCCCAGAACGCCGACGTCTTTCTCTGCGAGGCCAGCTATCTCGACGGCGTCGACAACCCGCCGGACCTGCACCTCACCGGCGGTGAGGCGGGCGAGGCGGCCGCCAAGGCCAACGTCGGGCGGCTGCTGCTGACCCACCTGGTCCCCGCCTGGGGCAGTGAGGCGCTCACCGTGGCGGCCGCCTCCGCCGCGTACGCCGGCCCGTTGGAAGTGGTCCGTCCCGGCGCCTGCTACGAGGTCTGACCCGCCGGGCGCGGGTTCGTGCCGCACTGTTCGCCGGGTGGTCAATTGGACGTCTCCTGGACCTTCGCTGCCACCACGACGGTGAAGACATGCGGATCGCCATCGTGACCGAGTCGTTCCCGCCCGACGTCAACGGAGTCGCCCACTCGGTCGTGCGGGCCGCCGAGCACCTCGTCGCCCGCGGCCACGAGCCGTTGGTGATCGCACCCGCCCCGCCGGGAACGCGGCGCCGCGACACCGACCGGTACCCGTACCCGGTGGTCCGCATCCCGAGCGTGCCGTTGCCGCGCTACCAGGGCTTCCGGCTCGGCGTGCCGACGAACAACCGGCTGGCCGGAGTGCTGCTGGAGCACTCGCCCGACGTGGTGCACCTGGCCAGTCCGTTCATCCTCGGCGCCCGGGCGGCGACGCTGGCCGCCCGGCACGGGCTGCCCACCGTCGCCGTCTACCAGACCGACGTCGCCGCGTACGCCCGGGCATACCGGGTCGGGTGGGGCGAGGCCGCGGCCTGGCGGCGGCTGCGGGAGATCCACAACTCGGCCCGCCGTACCCTGGCCCCCTCCACCCGGGCCGCCGAGAACCTCGCCGCGCACGGCGTGCAGCGGATCTGGCTGTGGCGTCGGGGCGTCGACGCGGAGCGCTTCCACCCGGACAAGCGTTGCCAGAGTCTGCGCCGGACCCTCGCCCCCCACGGGGAACTGCTGGTCGGTTACGTGGGACGGCTCGCCCCGGAGAAGCGGGTCGACCTGCTCGCCGCCACCGCCCGACTGCCGGGCGTCCGGGTCGTGGTCGCCGGTGACGGCCCGGCCCGCCGCCAGCTCGAACGGGACCTGCCCGGCGTGCGGTTCCTCGGCGTCCAGCACGGCGAGGCGCTGGCCCGCCTCTACGCCAGCCTCGACCTGTTCGTGCACACCGGGCCGCACGAGACCTTCGGCCAGACCATCCAGGAGGCGCTGGCCAGCGGGGTGCCGGTGGTCGCGCCGGCCAGTGGCGGGCCGGTCGACCTGGTCACCCCGGGGCAGACCGGCGAACTGGTGCCGCCCGGGGACGACGCGGCGATCGCCGAGACGGTCGCGGGGCTGGCCGCCGACGGGGCCCGCCGGCAGGCGTACGGCAGCGCGGCGCGCGCCCAGGTGAGCGGACGCAGCTGGGCGGCGGTCGGCGACGAACTCGTCGGGCACTACCGGGCCGCCCGCGCCAGCATCGCCGTCGACCTGCCGGCGGCGTCGTGACCGGCAACCACCCGGAGGACACCAGCACGACCAGGAGCACCGGCGCCACCACCACGACCCAGGTCGCGGGCACCCCCGGCGGCGCGCTGCGGATCGTCCGGCTGGCCAGCTTCGTCACCGGCACCTCCGGCGGGCTACGCACCGCGTTGCAGCAGCTGGGCGAGGGTTACCGGGCGGCCGGGCACGACCCCGTGCTCGTGGTGCCCGGCCGCCGTGACGACGACGAACGACATCCGTGGGGCCGAGTGGTCACCCTCGCCGGACCACCGCTGCCGCACAGTGGCGGCTACCGGCTGCTGACCGCCCGTCGCCGGCTCGCGCGGTTGCTGACCACGCTCGCACCCGACCGGCTGGAGGTGTCCGACCGCGCGACGCTGCGCTGGACCGGCGACTGGGCGCGGGAGAACTGCGTGCCGTCGGTGATGGTCTCGCACGAGTCGCTCACCGGCCTGCTGACCGCCTGGGGCTTACCCGGCCCGCTGGGCCGGCGGATCGCCGACCGGCTGAACGCCGACACGGCCCGCCGGTACGACCGGATCGTCTGCACCACCCGATGGGCGGCCGAGGAGTTCGCCCGCATCGGCGTGCCCCACGTCGACCTGGTACCACTCGGCGTCGACCTGGACACCTTCCACCCCGGCCGCGCCGACCCGGCGGTCCGGGACCGGTACGCGGGCCCGGGCGAGGTGCTGCTGGTGCACTGCGCGCGGCTGTCGGTGGAGAAGCGGCCCGAACTGGCCGTCGACGCGGTGGCGCAGCTGCGCCGGTCCGGTGTGCCGGCGGTGCTGGTGATGGTCGGCGACGGCCCGCGTCGCACCGCGCTGCAACGCCGCGCGGCCGGTCTCCCCGTCACCTTCACCGGCTTCCTGCCCGACCGTCGTGCCCTCGCGGCGGTGCTGGCCAGCGCCGACGTGGTCCTGGCCCCGGGCCCGGTGGAGACCTTCGGTCTGGCCGGGCTGGAGGCGTTGGCCTGCGGTACCCCGGTGGTGGTGAACGCGGCCAGCGCGTTGCCCGAGGTGGTCGGTCCGGGCGGCATCGCCGCCGACGGCACCCCGGCGACGTTCGCCGCGGCCGTCGACCAGCTGCTGTCGCGCCCCGAGGCCGCCCGGCGGGCCGCCGCCCGGCACCGGGCGGAGCGGTTCGGCTGGCCGGCGGCGGTCGCCGGGTTCCTCCGCGCGCACGGCGCCCACGCCGACCGCTGATTCCGGGGCTGGGACGGAGGGCGGCCGACACCCGGGGAGGGTCCGATCGGTGGACCACATAGGGTGCAGGGATGGCGCGACCTGACGGGCGGCGACCCGACCAACTTCGACCGGTGACCCTGACCCGCGGTTGGAGCACCCATCCCGAGGGCTCGGTGCTCGTGGAGTTCGGCGGCACCCGGGTGCTCTGCACCGCGAGCGTCACCGAGGGGGTGCCGCGCTGGCGCCGTGGCTCCGGGCTGGGCTGGGTGACCGCGGAGTACGCGATGCTGCCCCGGGCCACGAACACCCGATCCGACCGGGAGAGCGTCAAGGGCCGGGTGGGTGGGCGTACCCACGAGATCTCCCGGCTGATCGGCCGGAGCCTGCGCGCCGCGATCGACCTCAAGGCGCTCGGTGAGAACTCGATCGTGCTCGACTGCGACGTGCTGCAGGCCGACGGCGGCACCCGGACCGCCGCGATCACCGGTGCCTACGTGGCGCTGTACGACGCGGTGAACTGGCTCGCCGCCCGCAAGGCCCTGAGCGGTCAGCCGGAGAAGGTGATGCACCGGTCGGTAGCGGCGGTGAGCGTCGGTGTGGTCGCCGGTGAGCCGCGCCTGGACCTGTGCTATGACGAGGACGTGGCCGCCGAGGTCGACATGAACGTGATCTGCACCGGCACCGGCGACTTCGTCGAGGTGCAGGGCACCGGCGAGGCCGGTGTCTTCGCCCGCGACCAGCTCGACGCCCTGCTCGACCTGGCCGTGGTCGGCTGCCTGGACCTGGCCGAAGCCCAGCGGAAGGCTCTACTCCCATGAACAAGGTGCTGCTCGCCACCCGCAACCGCAAGAAGCTGATCGAGTTGCAGCGCATCCTGGACGGGGCGCTGGGCGCGCACCGGGTGGCGCTGATCGGGCTCGACGATGTCGAGGCGTACCCGGAGCTGCCGGAGACCGGGCTGACCTTCGGCGAGAACGCGCTGATCAAGGCCCGGGAGGGCTGCCGGCGGACCGGGCTGCCGACGATCGCCGACGACTCCGGGCTGGCCGTCGACGCGCTCAACGGGATGCCGGGGGTGTTCAGCGCCCGCTGGGCCGGGCGGCACGGTGACGACCAGGCCAACCTCCAACTCGTGCTCGACCAGATCGGCGACGTGCCGGACGAGCAGCGGGGCGCCTCCTTCATCTGCACCGTCGCGCTGGTGCTGCCCGGTGGCAAGGAACACCTGGTCGACGGCCGGCAGGCGGGCCGCCTGCTGCGTGCTCCGCGCGGCGACGGCGGATTCGGCTACGACCCGATCTTCCTCGGCGACGGCCAGGACCGCACGAACGCCGAGTTGACCCCGCAGGAGAAGGACGCGATCAGCCACCGTGGCAAGGCGCTGCGCGAGCTGGCCGCGCTGGTCGCCAAGGTGCTCTGAGCGCGGATACCGCGACACGAGTTGCGGTATGTCGCGGTATCCGGGGCGGTTGAAGGCACGAGTTGCGGCGTCTCGTGCGCCATCACCCGGCCTCAGCCGAGGGGGCCGATCTCCTGCTCGATGGCGGTGCGGAGGTCGGGGGCGGCCAGCACGGCGCGGGCGGCCTCCATCAGCGGGGCGAGGAAGACGTCGGGGCCGGGCTCGCCGACGGCTCCGCCGAGCGCGGCGATCGCCGCCCGCCCGGCCGGTGACGGAACCAACGGTGCCCGCAACTGCAACCCGCGTACGGCGGCGAGCAGTTCCACCGCGAGCAGACTGGTCAGGTTGTCCAGCACGGTACGCAGCTTCCTGGTCGCCGCCCAGCCCATCGAGACGTGGTCCTCCTGCATGCCACTGGTGGGCAGCGAATCCACCGAGGCCGGCGCGGCCAGCCGGCGGTTCTCGGCGACGATCCCGGCGGCCGTGTACTGCGCGATCATCAGCCCGGAGTTGACCCCGGCGTCGGGGGAGAGGAACGCCGGCAGGTCCCGGGACCGGGTGACGTCGAGCAGGCGGTCCACCCGCCGCTCGGCGATCGCGCCCACCTCGGCGGCGGCGATGGCCAGGAAGTCCGCCGCGAAGCCCAGGGGCGCGCCGTGGAAGTTCCCGGTCGACTCGACCCGACCGTCGGGCAGCACCACCGGGTTGTCCACCACCGAGACCAGTTCCCGGGCGGCGGTAGTCCGGACGAAGTCCAGGGTGTCCCGGGCCGCGCCGGCCACCTGCGGTGCGCAGCGCATCGAGTAGGCGTCCTGCACCGCGTGCGCCAGGTCGTCGCGGTGCGAGTCCATCACCGCCGATTGCTGCAACAACCGGTGGATGTTGGCGGCCGAGACGCCCTGCCCGGGATGCGGACGGATGGCGTGCAGTTCCGGCAGGAACGGTCGTTCCGAGCCGAGCATCGCCTCGATGGCGAGGGCGGCGGTGACGTCGGCCATGGTGAACAGGTGGGCGGCGTCGTCGATGGCCAGCAGCAGCATGCCGAGCATGCCGTCGGTGCCGTTGATCAGCGCCAGCCCCTCCTTGGCGGCCAGCTCGACCGGGGCGATGCCGGCCCGGCGCAGCGCGTCGGCGGCGGGCACCCGTCCGCCGTCGGGGCCGAGCACCCAGCCCTCGCCGAGCAGCACCAGCGCGCAGTGTGCCAACGGGGCCAGGTCACCGGAGGCACCCAACGAACCGTGCTCCGGCACCCACGGGGTGACCTCGTGGTTGAGCAGGTCCACCAGGGCCTCGGCAACCAGCGGCCGTACCCCGGAGCGGCCGAGCGCCAGCGAGCGGACCCGCAGCAGCATCATCGCCCGTACCACCTCCCGGGGCATCGGCGCGCCGACGCCGGCGGCGTGTGACCGGATCAGCGCGTGCTGCAACTCGGCGCGGCGCTCGGGTGCGACGAAGGTGTTGGCCAGCGCCCCGAAACCGGTCGACACGCCGTACACGGGACGACCCGCGGCCTCGATGCCGTCCACGATGGACCGACTGGTGGCCATCGCGTCCACGGTGGCCGGATCGAGGACCACCTTGGCACCGCCACGCGCCACGGCGCGCACGTCGGCGGGGGTGATTCCGGTGGGCTGGACGGTGACGGTCATCGCGGTACTCCGTTGTGCAGAACCTGGCGGACGAGAGGCACCCCGGGCCGGTAGGCCAGGTGCAGGTGGGACGGTGCGTCGAGGATGATCAGGTCGGCCCGGGCACCGGGCCGCAGCACGCCGACGTCGTCGCGGCGCAGCGCCCGCGCGCCACCGGCGGTCGCGGACCAGACCGCCTCCGCCGGCGTCATCCCCATCTCGCGGACGGCCAGCGCGAGGCAGAACGGCATCGACGAGGTGTACGACGAGCCGGGGTTGCAGTCGGTGGCCAGCGCCACGGTGACGCCGGCGTCGAGCAGCCGGCGCGCGTCCGGGTAGGGCGACCGGGTGGAGAACTCCGCGCCGGGCAGCAGGGTGGCGACGGTCGTGGTGTGCCCGCCTTCGTGGCACATGCAGTCGAACCGGGTCGACGCCAGCGCGTCGATGTCGGCGTCGGTCAGGTGGGTGCAGTGGTCCACGCTGGCCGCGCCCAACTCGACCCCGAGTCGCACGCCCGGGCCGTGGCCGAGCTGGTTGGCGTGCACCCGCACGTCCAGGCCGACCGCCTGTCCGCAGGTCAGGATCGCGCGGGCATGGTCGGCGTCGAAGGCGCCCCGCTCGCAGAACACGTCGATCCAGCGGGCGTACGGCGCGGCGGCGGCCAGCATCGGCCCGCAGACCAGCCCCACGTACTCGTCGGGGCGGTCGGCGTACTCGGCCGGGACCACGTGCGCGCCGAGGAAGGTGGTCTCCCCGGTGACCTCGGCGGCGATCCGCAGCGAGCGGGCCTCGTCGGCGACGGTGAGGCCGTACCCACTCTTGATCTCGATCGTGGTGCTGCCCTGGCGCAGCGCCTCCGCGCGCAGCCGGCGCACGGTGGCCCGCAGCTCGCCGTCGGAGGCGGCCCGGGTGGCGCCGACCGTGGTGCGGATACCACCGCCGGTGTACGGCTCGCCGGCCATCCGGGCGGCGAACTCGGCGGCCCGGTCCCCGGCGAAGACGAGGTGGGCGTGGCTGTCCACGAACCCGGGCAGCACCGCCGCACCGGCGGCGTCGATCCGCCCGTCCGCCGCCGGCGCGTCGGCTGCCGGGCCGACCCAGGCCACCTCGCCCTCCTCGACGAGCACCGCCGCGCGACGCCGGATCCCCAGCGGCCCGCCCTCGCCCGCGCCGGGCACATTCGTCACCAGCTCACCGATGTTGTCCACCAGCAGGCTCATGAGGTGACCTCCGTGATCGCGGTGGCCAGTTCCCGCGCCACGTCCACCCGCACGTGCCGACCGTCGCGGACCAGCACCTGACCGTCCACCACCACCTGCACGACGTCGGCGGTGCTCGCCGCGAACCAGACGCCAGCCGGGGTCACCCCGGCCGTGCGTACGCTGTCCAGCCGCACCGTGACCAGGTCGGCGCGGTCACCGACGGCGATCCGGCCGGCGTCGGTCCAGCCCAGCGCGGCGTGCCCGGCGCTGCTCGCGGCGGTGAACAGCTCCGCCGGGGTGAAATGGCCCCGCTTTCGGGTGCGCAGCCGCTCGTCCAGTTCGACGGCGCGTGCCTCCTCGAACGGGTCGATCACGGCGTGGCTGTCACTGCCCAGGCTCAGCGGAATGCCGGCGTCGGCCATCCGGCGGGCCGGCCCGATACCGTCGGCCAGATCCCGCTCGGTGGTGGGGCAGAGGCAGACCCCGGTCCGGCTGTCGCCGAGCAGCCCCACGTCGGCGCTCGTCGGATGGGTGGCGTGCACCGCCGTGGTGGCCCGGCCGAGCACCCCGTGGTCGGCGAGCAGCCGGGTCGGGGTACACCCGTGCACCGCCCGGCAGGCGTCGTTCTCGGCGGGCTGCTCCGACAGGTGCACGTGCAGTGGCGCATCACGCCGCTGCGCCCAACCGGCGACGGTGGCGAGCTGTTCGGCCGGCACCGCGCGTACCGAGTGGATCGCGGCACCCAGACGCACGTGCCCGCCGTCGGGAGTGAACGCGTCGAGCCGTTCCGCCCACCGCAGCGCGTCGCCGTCACCGAACCGCTGCTGCGGCCCGACAAGCGGCCGGCCGTCCACCGAGGCGGTCAGGTAGCAGGTGTCCAGCAGGGTCAGCCGGATCCCGGCCTGCGCTGCCGCCTCGACAAGCGCCGCGCCCATCGCGTTCGGATCGGCGTACCGGCTGCAGCCCGGCCCGTGATGCAGGTAGTGGAACTCGCCCACACAGGTGATGCCGGCCAGCGCCATCTCGGCGTAGACCGCCCGGGCCAGCGCCAGGTACGAGTCGGGGTCGAGGCGACCGGCGACCGCGTACATCCGGTCGCGCCAGCTCCAGAAGTCGCCGCGCCCGGCGTGGGTGCGCCCGCGCAGCGCCCGGTGGAACGCGTGCGAGTGCGCGTTGGCCAGCCCCGGCAGGGTCAGCCCCGGCAGCCGCACCGCGTCGGCCAGCACCTCGACACCGGCGTCGGGCCGGCCGTCCGGCGCGAGCGCTTTCACGCCGGTGATCCGGTCGTGCACCGTCTCGATCAGCACGTCCGGGGTCGGTTCGGCCTCCCCGGGCAGCCAGGCGTACTCCGCGAGCCAACGGGTGGCACTCATCGGAGCAACTCCTCAAGCACCCGGGCCAGCGCGGTCACCCCGGTGGCGCAGTCGGCGTCGGTGGCCGACTCGGCGGGGGAGTGCGACACCCCGGTCGGGTTGCGGACGAACAGCATCGCGGTGGGTACGTGGGCGGCGAGCACCCCGGCGTCGTGCCCCGCCCCGGTGGGCAGCACCGGCGCGGCCAGCAGCCCGGCCAACCGGTCGGCCAATTCGCCGTCGAAGGCCACCAGCGGGGTCGCCGACTCCTCGGTCAGCGTCACCTGAGTACCGTCGCGCCGGGCCCGCTCCGTGGCCTTGCCGTGCACGGCCTCCACCATCCCGGTCAGCGTCTCCGGCTCGGCCGCGCGGGCGTCCAGCCAGCCGGTCACCCGGGACGGAATCGCGTTCGTGGCGTTCGGCTCCACCGCCACCCGACCGACGGTGGCGTGGGCACCACGCAGCCGGGCCTCCTTGTTGGCGGCGAGCACCGTGAACGCGTACGTCAGCATCGGGTCCCGGCGGTCGACCATCCGGGTCGTACCCGCGTGGTTGCCCTCGCCGGTGAAGTCGAAGCGCCAGCGGCCGTGCGGCCAGATGGCGCTCGCGACGGCCACCGGCGCGTCCTGCTCGACGAGCGCGCGGCCCTGCTCGACATGCAACTCCACGAAGGCCGCGAAGTGGCCGAGCAGTTCCGGCCGGGCACCCGCCGGCCGGTCACCCAACGCCTCGGCGAAGCTCACCCCGCCGGTGTCACGCAACCCGGCCGCCCGCTCGACGTCGAGCGCGCCGGTGAGCAGCCGCGACCCCAGGCACGGTACGCCGAACCGGGCGCCCTCCTCCTCCACGAACGCCGCCACCGCCACCGGCCGGGCCGGCGTGACACCCGCCGCACGCAACTCGTCGACCGCCAGGAAGGCGCTCACGATGCCCAGCGGACCGTCGTACGCCCCACCGTGCGGCACCGAGTCGAAGTGGCTGCCGGTCAGGATCGCCTCCCCGGCCTCCGGGTCGCCCCACCAGGCGAACAGGTTGCCGTTGCCGTCGTCGGTCACCGGCATGGCCCGCTCGGCGGCCTGCGCCCGGAACCACTGCCGCAGCCGCAGCTCCGGCTCGGTCAGCGCGTACCGCAGGTAGCCGCCGCTGCGCTCGTCCCGCCCGATTGTGGCGATCTCGTCCCAGAGCTGCCGGAACCTGCCGAGCCGGTGCTCGTCCGCTGCCGAATGCGTCAACAAGAGCTCCCTCACTCCGCCATCGGGACGCGCACGCCGGTGCGGTCGGCCACCTCGCGGGCGGCGTCGTAGCCGGCGTCGACGTGCCGGATGACGCCCATCGCCGGGTCGTTGGTCAGCACCCGCTCGATCTTCTGCCCGGCCAGCGCGCTGCCGTCGGCCACGCAGACCTGACCGGCGTGGATCGACCGACCGATGCCGACGCCGCCGCCATGGTGGATGGAGACCCAGGACGCCCCGCTGGCGGTGTTGACGAGCGCGTTGAGCAGCGGCCAGTCCGCGATCGCGTCCGAGCCGTCGGCCATCGCCTCGGTCTCCCGGTACGGGCTGGCCACGCTGCCGCAGTCCAGGTGGTCGCGGCCGATCACCACCGGCGCACTCAGCTCACCCGAGGCGACCATCTCGTTGAACCGTACGCCGGCGCGGTCCCGCTCGCCGTAACCGAGCCAGCAGATCCGCGCGGGCAGGCCCTGGAACGCGACCCGCTCACCGGCCAGCCGGATCCACCGCGCGAGGGACTCGTTCTCCGGGAACAGGTCCAGGATCGCCCGGTCGGTGGCGGCGATGTCGGCCGGATCGCCGGAGAGCGCCGCCCACCGGAACGGCCCCTTGCCCTCGCAGAACAACGGCCGGATGTACGCCGGCACGAAGCCGGGGAAGTCGAAGGCGCGGTCGTACCCGCCGAGGCGGGCCTCGCCCCGGATCGAGTTGCCGTAGTCGAAGACCTCAGCGCCCGCGTCGAGGAAACCCACCATCGCCTCGACGTGCCTCGCCATCGACGCCCGGGCCCGGTCGGTGAACTCGGCCGGCTTGGCCGTCGCGTACTCCCGGGCGTCGGCCAGCTCGACCCCCTCCGGCAGGTACGACAGCGGATCGTGCGCGCTGGTCTGGTCGGTGACGATGTCGACCGGCACGCCCCGGCGCAGCAGCTCCGGAAAGACGGTGGCGGCGTTGCCGACGACACCGACGCTCAACGCCCGGCGCTCCCGCCTGGCGGCGAGCACCCGCGCGACCGCGTCGTCCAGGTCGTCGGCGATCTCGTCCAGGTAGCGGTCGTGCACTCGGCGGGCCAGCCGGCTACGGTCCACGTCCACGATCAGGCAGACGCCGCCATTCATGGTGACCGCGAGCGGCTGCGCCCCGCCCATTCCGCCGCAGCCCGCGGTCAACGTCAGCGTGCCGGCCAACGTGTCGCCGAACTTCTTGGCGGCGACGGCGGCGAAGGTCTCGTAGGTGCCCTGGAGGATGCCCTGGGTGCCGATGTAGATCCACGAGCCGGCGGTCATCTGCCCGTACATGGTCAGGCCGAGCTGCTCCAGGCGGCGGAACTCCGGCCAGGTCGCCCAGTCGCCGACCAGGTTCGAGTTGGCCAGCAGCACCCGGGGCGCCCACTCGTGCGTCCGCAGCACACCGACCGGGCGACCCGACTGCACCAGCATCGTCTCGTCGTCGCGTAGCTCGGTGAGCGTCCGCACCAGGGCGTGGTACGACGGCCAGTCCCGGGCCGCCCGGCCGGTGCCGCCGTACACGACCAGGTCGTCGGGGCGCTCGGCGACCTCGGGGTCGAGGTTGTTCATCAACATCCGCAGGGCGGCCTCCTGCGGCCAGCCAAGGGCGGTGCGTTCGGTACCGCGTGCGGCGTGGATGCTGGTTCCCGGGCCGGGCGCGGCCTGGTCGGATCGCGTCATCGTGGTTCTCCTCCTCCTAACCGAGGAACAACTGTCGACGGGCCGCCGAGGCTTCGAACGCCTCCAGCCGCCGCTGGGTCTCGGCCGGGGCGGCGTCGCAGATCGCCTGAAGCAGCACCATGGCCAGGGTCATCGGAGCGGTGTGCAGGTCGAACACCAGTTGCGCGCCGACCGCGGCGGGCAGCACCACGTCGGCGTGCTCGGTCGCCGGACTCACCGGTGAGTCGGTGATCGCCACGACCGTCAGCCGCGCCGCGCGGGCCTCGCGCAGCGCCTCCAGGGTCTCCCGGGGATAACGCGGCAGCACGAACGCCAGCAGCGCCCGCGCCCCCGCCTCGGCGGCCTGTTCGAGGCGGTCGGTGAGCAGGCTGCCGCCGTCGTCGAGCACCCGCACGTCGGGATGCACCTTGGCGGCGAAGTACGCGAAGTACGCGGCCAGTGGCGCGGCCGAGCGCAGACCGAGCACCGGCAGCGGTCGGCTGGCCGCCAGCAGACGCCCGGTCTCGGCGATCCGCTCCCGGTCGGCCAACTGACCGGCCAACCGGTCCAGGTTGCCGATCTCGGCGCGTACCGCCTGCTGAAGTTCGTTGCCGGCGGTGGTCGGGCCGGGCGCGGCGGCGGTCAGCTCGCGCAGCCGACGACGCAGCGCCGGGTAGCCGTCGTGGCCCAGCGCCACCGCGAACCGGGTGACCGACGGCTGGCTGACCCCGGCCAGCTCGGCGACCTCGGCGGCGGAGAGGTAGCCGATGGCGGGGGCGTGCTGCACCAGGCAGTGCGCGATGCGCCGCTGCGTCGGGGTGAGCCGGACGCCGTCGAACAGGCCGACGACCCGCTCCGCCGACGCCATGGCAACTCCCTCATTCATCCGGTGACTCTATGCATGAAAACTTTCATCAAGCAACTCCGGGCTCTGTGCGGCCAGCGGCGGCGGGCCGAGCCAGTTGGTGCCGTCTCTGTAGGATCCGCATGGCGGTTGAGCGAAGGAGTTGGCATGCAGCCGGGAACGCCCTACAGGTTCACCCACATGCTGGGCGGGTCTTCGGTGGGCAAGGCGTGGGCGGCCATCGATGAACAGGGCCGCCTTGTGACGGTGGCAGTCCTGGATGCCACCGTCGCCGCCACCGAGGGTTGGCGGGAGGCGTTCGCCGGAATGGCTAACTCGTTGGCCGAGGTGCCCGAGGGTGTGCCGTACACGTACGCCGACTTCTCGGCCGCCGCGCCGTGGGTCGCCTACCCCGCCGAAGCTGGGCCGGGTGCGGAACGGCTGATGCGCTCGCTCGGGGTGGACTACCAGCCGATCCAGGCGGAGGCCAGGGCACCCGTCTCCGCGCCGCCACAGCCGGTTTCCGGTGCTCCGCAGCCGGTCTCCGGAGCCCCGCAGCTCGTGTCGGGCTCACCTGTCGTGCACCGGTCGGTGCAGATTCCCGAGCAGCCGGCGTCCGGAGCTCCGCACCCGATCTCTGGCGCGCCGGCCTCGCCGGGGGCGCCCCAGGTGGGGACGTCGGCACCGTCCGCTGGCGCGGCGACTCCGGTATCGGATGCGGGATTCGGTCCGGCGGTGCCGGGCACATTCGGCGCCGTAGATCCGTTCGACTCGTCCGGTGGGCGCAGGATCGCACCCGTCGCACGTCCGCCGCGTAACCGGCTCCGTCTCTGGATCGGCGGTGTGGTGCTGACCGCGCTGCTGGCCGGTGGTGCCGGGTTCTTCGTCGGCGGCGCGCTCGACGGGTCGGGCGAGCCGGCCGGCGATCCGTCGGTAAGTGCCTCTCCGCCGCTGTACGACGCGACGCAGAACTCGTTGAACAAGACGAAGTTCGACGGGGACCTCATGCCGCTCGCCGAGCCCTGGCTGGCGCAGATGGGTGGATGCGCGGTTGACACGGAGGTCGGTGGTCCCGAACTGTTGGACGGTGAGAGCCGGCACGTCTTCTGCCGGTACCGCGGCGTGGCCGTGCATTTCGCCCGGTACGAGTCGGCGGCCACGAAGGAGGCCGCGCGGACCTTCCGCCAGGAGATGGGCATCATCGGCCGGGCACTCGCACCGGGTCTCAGGGAGGCCACCCAGAGCACCGGCGGCTCCAGTGGAGCCCCAGGCGCCTACGTCGAGTACGCGGGCAACGGCCACGACGGGCGGCCGGTTTGCGGGATCTGGTGGAGCCGCGACGACGGCCTCAGCTCCTTGTATCTGGAGACGCCCTGCGGCGCGGGGCTCGGTGGCAACTGGGACGCGCTTCGGGACCTCTGGCACCGGAACAGCTGACCCGGTTTCGAAATCGTCCACCGGGCCCGACACCGGCCGGCGGTGACGCCGCCGGACCTCAGCGCACCGCGGCTCCGTCGGGTGGAGCGACCAGACAGACGTCGGCACCTACCGTGACGTCGGCGGGAAGGTCGATCCGAACCAGGCGCGCACCGCGGAAGACTCGCTCCGTGACCGCTCCGCCGCGACTGCCGAGGCGGACGATGACATCTCTGTTCTCGATCTCCTCCCAGTCGGTGATCTGGAACAGCCAGACCCGGGACCGTCCGGCCAGCAGCTCCGCCACGGTCCGCTGTGGACAACCGGTGGGCGGAGCCGGTGCCACATAGCCGTCGGCTGGCGGGCCGTAGTAGGACTGCGAGTTCCAGGACAGCCGGGTCGCGAGGAACAGGTCATCCGGACGCCGCTCGTCACTCAGGTGGCGCAGGGCGGTCCGGTAGTCGGCCACGTTGGCACCCCCACCCTGCGGGAAGGCGTGTTGTGGACGGGTTGACGCCGTCACGTCGAGGGCGAGCTGAGGAGCCGCCAGCGCGATGACAAGCGCCGCACCGAGCGCCCTGCGGACGCGACTGGGAACGCCGTGCCGGGCGTCCGGCGCGGCCACCGCGAGGCTGGCCAGCATCAGCAGAGCCGGCACCGTGTAGAGCGCCAGCCGGCCGGTGAACGGGTAGACCGACGCGGCCGCGCCGACCAGTCCGACCATCAGCGGAGTGACCAGAATCAATACGGCGAGAGCGGCTACGCGACGCCACCACAGGACCGCACCGGTGACCAGCAACGGTACGACTATCCAGGCCGACCAGGACACGAACGGCACGCGGGCCAGGCTGCGATACGTCGAACCGAGCCAGTCCAGGGTGGCGGGAACGTTCGTGAGCGGCTGGTACGGGTAGATCGCCTTGCCCAGCCAGTACGCCTGGAGATGGGCGTCGTTCTGACCGGGTGCCAGGACCGCTACATAGATCCACAGCGCAGCGATGATCCAGATTGGCGTGGGCAGCAGGAAGCGGCCCAGTTCACGCACCCGCTGCACCCACCGCTGTCCCGGACTGACGAGCGTGTGCAGCCCAATCAACACGCCGAGCGCAGCGGCGACCGGTATGGCCATGATGCTCAGTACGGACGTGACAAGTGCGATTCCCCAGAACTCGATGCCACTGCGCCGGGTCAACCTGTTCCGGCGGGTCAGGAGGAGAGCCGTTCCCACGAGCAGCGTCACGCAGAATGCCTCGGCGCTGTACGGCTTGAGTTCGTTCGAGTAGGCGATGAGGAAGGGTGCGATCGCGACCAGCAGCAGAGCGGTGAGCGCGGTGAGTGGCGGCATGAGCCGCCGTCCGAGCCAGCCGACCAGCGGCAGCAGCGCCAGCCCGAAGAGCAGCGGTACGAGCCGCATCGACTGTTCCGGTGGGCCGAACAGCTGGAGGGAGAGCCGTTCGAGCCAGAGCCAACCTGGCGGGGCCGATTGGCTGAAGGCGAGCGGCTCCAGCAACTCCAGGTAACTTCGCTCGCGCAGGTTGTGAGCCACGTACAGTTCGTCGCTCCAGAAGCTGCGCCCGAACGTCCACTGCCGGATCCGCAACACCGCACCAAACCCGACGATGATGCCGGCAAGCGACCAGTAGGGGAGCCGGCCCAGGGCCTTCACGATCGAGGGTGCCGCCCCGGAAGCCGTCTGCCGGCCGTAACGGGACTGGGCTGGCGCAGCAGCCGCCAAGGCGGGGTGGACCGGGAGGCGGCGCGTCTCGGGCACGGCGAGACGCTACCAAGGGCAGGCATTGTCGCGGCGGGGGAAACTGTCGCGATGAGCGCCGGCAGGGTTACCGGGGTGGTTGACACCGCTGTACACCCGGTTCCGCATTCACGGGCGAGCCGACCAGGCGGGCGGCGGTCCGGTGCCGTCGGGATGCCGGCGGCAGTCCGATCAGGAACTCGGGAAAGATGCCGAAGAAGGTCCGAGCACTGCGCAGTTCAAGGTTGTGTGCCCGTGACCAGTGCACTGAGTTTGTCGCGCGGGCCCAATGATGGGTCCAACGGACATCACCGAGCAGGACGACCGGGCGGCCGAGTTGCCACGAGCGTAGACCGAGCTCGTGATCCTCGTAGTAGAGAAAGAACCGCTCGTCCCACCCACCCAACTCGACGAACTCCGCCGTACGCGCCGCTACCGCCGCGCCCATGACCCAGGCGACGTAGACCGACTCGCCGGGACCGGCCAGGATGCGGTACGACCCGTGCAGCCGGTTCAGCGGCCAGACGCGCCGGTTACCCAGCTTCGCCGTCGCGTACGGGAAGCCGCGGCCGTTGGGCTGTGGAATGCCCTCCGCCGAGAGCAACTGGGGCGCAACCAGCCCGCCGTGCACGTCAAGGTGCCGTTTCAACACGGTGAGACCATCAGGGCGAAGCTCGAGATCCGGGTTCGCGAACAGAACGTACTCACCCGCCTCGCGTAGCCCGATGTTGTTGGCCTTGGCAAAGCCAACGTTCTCCGCCAGTTGGATGACTCGGGCACCCAGTTTCTCCGCCACCTGTACCGAGTCGTCGGCGGAGCAGTTGTCGACGACGATCCACTCGTACGGTCTGGATTCGTTGTGCCAACAGCGGCGCAGGGTCTCCGCCGAGTTGTAGGTGACCGTGACGACGCTCCACCTACGTTCAGTCATCACGCTCTCCGAACTGTCAGGTAGCGGCACAGGGACACGAAGCCGAATCTCTTGCCGTTCCACTGCCGGCGGGCGGCCGGCGCCTCGACCAGGCCGCGCCCGACACCGCGAAGGAACGGCCGTAGCAGCCCTTGCCGGGCGCGGCGGGCGGCCAGTGCGAGGTGGGCGAGTGTCAGCACGGGAACCGCGACGAGCAGCAGTGGCCAGGTGAAGGTCCGGGCCGCTACGAGGAGCCGGTTGCGTGCCAAAAGTCGGGCCCGGAACCCCTGAAGGCTGCTGTCGCCCTCGACGCTGTGACCGCCCGCGTGCGGTAGCACCAGGTCCAGCGGGCGAGTGCGTAGGCCCGAGGCATAGAGCCGGAAGGCCAGGTCGGCGTCCTCCCCCCAGGCGAACAGATGCTCGTGGAACCCGCCGAACCGTCGGAACAGGTCGGTGGGAAAGACCGCCGCGCCACCCGACGGCCCGAGCGGACCTCGGGACACCGTCGCCACCCGGTCGATGAAGAGGGCGATCGGGTGAAGGTCGATGCCGACGTACGCGCCGCCGTACATGGAAAGACCTACCGCGATCGGGCCGTCGGGATTCGCCGCGACGGTGGCCCAGACGCGGGCCAGGCCGTCCTCGGGCAGCCAGACGTCCGGATTCAGCAGCAGGACGTGGCTCGTCGTCGCGGCTGCGACGGCGCGGTTACAGCCTTCCGCGAAACCGGGATTCGAGGAGTCGGGAAGATAGGTGTACGAGGCGTCACCCAGACAACCCGCGATGATCGCCTCGCAGCCGTCACCGGGACAGTTGTCGGCGAAGACGAACCGAACCGGGAGTTCACTGACGGCGCGTACCCACGTCGGCAGCGTCTCGGCCAGCATGTCGCCCGACCGGTACAGGACGGTGACCACCGTCAGGCCCGTGGCAGACGTCTCGCTCACGTCGCGGATCTCCCCAGCCGGTGTAGGACGTAGAGCCCGGGTACCAGGCTCAGCCAGGTCGGATAGATGAACGGGTAGAGCTCGTACAGGCCGAACATGGCGAAATACACGATGAAGCCCCGGCCCAACTGTCCGGCGGGTGCGGTGGTGAACTCGAGCCGACGTTCGGCCGCGCCGACCACCAGTCCTAGGGCGGCGAGAAAGAGGACTGCACCGGCCGCTCCGAAATCGAGCAGCGGTATGGCAACGAACGTCGCGGTGTTCATGTGGTACGGCTGGCTGAGTTGGGACGTCACCGCGTACAAATCCGCCTCGCCGACCAGTGGCTCGACACGGGAGCCCAGAAATGTCAGGGAGTACGCGCCGTACCTCGGGTCCAGGTGCTCCCGTTGGGACCAGAGCCGGCCGAATGTCTCCGTGGACGAGCTCAGGGACAGGTCGAGCGAGCCGACGCTGCTGGCCACGGCGTTGCCGCCGTACTGGGACCGGAACTCGTTCTCGAACGAACCGGTCCCCGCCATCGTGCGCTGCCCGCCGAGGAAGACGGCAGTGCCGAGGACCGCCAGGCCGATGAGAAGGATGACCGGGGTCTTCGGGAAGGCTTTCGTCGCTCGCCGCCTCGGGCGGTACATCGACAGGGCGGCGATCAGCGCGGGCGCGATCCCGACGAGCACGGAGTTCTTGCTCGCGCCGAGGGCAGCGCCCACGGCGAAGACGCCGGCGAGAGCGTAGTAGATGAGCGATGTCCGCCAGTTTCGAGACAGGGCGCGCAGGAGGGAGACCGCCATCCCGAGGGTCCACGCTTCGGAAAGCAGCCCGATGACGATGTTCGACTGTTCCCGCAGCACCTGCCGTGCCGCGTCCGGGTTGTCGGCCAGCAGTGGTGGCACCACCCCCTGGAACCGGAGGGCCGACGTCGCGGCCGCGATACCGAGCAGAACGAAGAGGTATGTCAGCAGGCGCCGTTGACTGGGCCATGAAAGCGTCGGCCGACGCGACTCGACGCCGTCGCGCCGTACCGTCAGTCGCCGTCCGACAGCCCACGCGGTCAGGAACACGGCCACGTATCCGGCGAGGACCGGCAACACCGCCTCGCCAGCCCAGGAGTCGTAGGGGCCGGGAACGGTAAGTACGGCGAGGAAGGTGGCACCCCAGGCGGCTGTACATGCGGCCAAACCCCACATCCGCGACCTCGCTGCGAGCAGGGCCGCTACCGCCAAGGCAAGTGTCACGGCAGCACCGGTGTCCCACACGGACATGAACAGCAGCGTGCCAGAGACAAAGGGGATGCCGACCGACCAAAGCCGTTTCTCAGCGGGGAGCATCGGTTTCCCTGTCACCTCTCCTGGTGCAGGGTCGGGGCTCGATGCCGAATTCGGCAGCCGGGCGCCATGCTCGTCAGGTTGGCGTGGCGTCATCTGCTGACCGCTCGGTACAGGTCAAACCAGTTCTTGACGCATCGGGTGAAGGAGTGCTCGGATGCGTACTCCCGGGCCAACTCGCGCCGATGCCCCGGGTCGCTGCCCGGACGAGTAGCCGCACGGATGGCGGCGGTGATCGCCGGTGTCGTCAGGTCCGCCTGGTAGGCAAGCACACCCGCACCCCGCCGAGTGATCTCCGCCAGCCCGCCGACTCCGGAGTGCACGACCGGAACGCCGAGGGACATCGCCTCCAGCGCGCTACGTCCGAAGGATTCCACTCGGGATGGTACGAGCAGACAATCGAGCGTCGGTAGGAACGATGCGGCATCCACGCGGCCGACGAGTCTGATGTTGGGACGAGCCGCGATGGGCAGTGTTCCGGCTCCGGCGACCAGGAACTCGGCATCAGCGAGTGCATCCGCGATGTCGGTGAGAAGGTCCGCGCCCTTTTCTCGCTCGAGTCGACCGAGGAAGCCCACCCGGATCGATTCGGTCGGTGGACGGAGCGACGTGAGGCCTGCCGTCGGCCAGATCGCAGGTAACGGATTTGTGATCACACGTACGTTGTCGACCCGTCCGCGCACCCGCAGCTCCTCCGCCTCGAAGGCGGAGACCGCGACGGTTGCGTGCGGTCGTAGTCGACGAGCGATCAGGTCGAGCGTGATGTTCGCCTGCACCGCGGCTTTTCCGCGCAACGACGCTGCGGCGTCACGGTACTGCCACAAGCTGTTGTGCAGTGCGACCACCAGCGGAGTCTGCCGGCCCTTGACGCCGAGCCCGGCTCTGGCGTGCATCGCGGCGGAGAGCAGGTGGGCGCTCACCACGTCCGGCCGCGACTCGTCGACGAGCCGCCGAATGTCCCGCGCGTAGTCAAGATCGACCCGTCGGGTGGCTGCGAGCCTGAACCACCTGATTCCCGAGTCGCGGAGCGTCGCCGCCACCTCGTCGTCGGGCGTGGCGGCCAGCACCTCCACCCCCTGCTCGGCCAGCGCCGGCAGCATCTCGGCGAGAAATCGCTCAGCGCCGCCAAGTTGCCGTCGTCCGGCACCACCCGTCGTGCACACGAATAGGACCCTCATCGAGCACGCAGTCCTTCGATGGCGCCCCGGGCCACCGCCCGACGGGTGGCACCGCCACCCACCCCGGCCCGTAGCAGCACTCCGAGGGTGTAGGCGGAACAGGCGATCCTTCCGCGCCAGCCAGCAAGCTCGCGACTCGCCCGGATGAACTCGCGGGTCTGTCGGCGCGAGATCTCCTCCGGCGGCCACCGTCGCTTGGCGCTCGCGTCGTCCTCGTGGGTCACGACGGCCGCCGGTACGTAGGCGAGGCGCAGCCCCAGCCGCCGGACCGCCCAACACAGCCGTAGATCCTCGGAGTAGAAGAAGGAGGACTCGTCGACGCCGCCGATGGCGTCGAGGGTTTCCCGGCGGATCGCCACGAAGGGCCCGGAGAACCAGTCGCCCTGTTCGGGCGGGGAGACTATCCGCAGGCGCGGTAGTACCAGGCTCAGTCCGGTGGCGTGCGCGAGCCCGGCAGCCACGGTCAGGAAGCGTCCGGCCGCTGTCTGGTCCGCGCCGTTCACGTCGAGGACGGTCGGAAACGCGGCCCCGACCGTCGGATCGTCGAGACGCGCGGACAACTCCTCGACGGCGCCGGTTCGAACGACGATGTCGTTGTTGGACAAGACCACGCGGGACCGGGTGGTGTGCCGTACTCCCAGGTTCATGCCCTTCGCGTAGCCAAGGTTCACCTCCGAACGGAGGTACCGGGCTCCGGTCTCGTCGCACATTGCCTGTAGGGCCGAGCTGATGTCAGCGGCGCTGCCGTTGTCCACGACGACAACCTCAGCGGCGGACGGCAGCGATCTCACGCAGGCGTTCGTCCGCTCGAAGTCTTCCCAGGTCAGAACGACGATTGAAACATCCACCGCTAGGCCACCCGATTGAGGAGAAGGTGCGACGACCGCCGCAGGCGCTGCCAGGTCCGGAACGTGTAAACGCCGTATGCGAGCGATGAGGCCGTGGCGGCACCGGTAGCGCCGATCCATGGAATGAGCAGGAGGTAGAGCACGACCGAGACTGACATCGTGACTAGAGCGACGGCCGTGGTGGCTCGCTCGCCACTCTGCTTGAGCAGCATGGCGCTCCAGGTCTTGCCGACGGCCAGCGCCAACGTGCCGGGCAGCAGGAGCAGCCCGAAGATCCAGGCGTCGCGGTAGTCGGGCACCAGCAGGCCGACAACAGCGAGCCCGATCACCGCCAGGCAGGCCACGGGAAACGCCGCCCGCACCGCTGCCCGGCTCTGGTCCTGGATGGCGTCGGGATCTCGTTCGGCGAGGATCCGCTGCGACCTGACCACCGCGCCGGCCTGTGCGAACTCCAACGCGGCCACGGCCAGGGCGTAGACGCCAAGTGGTCCGGCCCCGGCGAAGCGAGCCACCAGGACCTGACTCAATCGGTACGTCACCATCTGAGCGGAGACGCCGACGTGCAACTGGCCCACGGCGACGAGGTCGGCCCGATATTCGGGCAGCCGTGCGGTCACCGCCGGAAACGGCCGGAGCCGTTGCGCCCAGACCAGGACCGCGCCGGCCAGGACGGCAGCGGCTGCCACCTGGACGAGAAGCCAGACCAGACTCCAGTGGCCGCCGTCGCGCTCGTCGCCGACGAGCAGGATCGCGTACCCAGCCATCAGCACACCGCCGCCTGCCGCCCGGGTGGCGTACACGAGCCAGAATTTCTTGAGGCGTAGACCCAGCGCAGCTGCCGTGTTGAAGACGGTGAGGGCGCAGGCGGCGCCGATGCCCACCGTGAAGCTGCCGATCCCGGCCAGCGCTGTCATCGCGGCTGCGGCTGCGGCCGTGAGCCCGAGCGAGACCCCGAGGATGCCGAGAATCCAGCTGCGTCCGCGAGACATGATCCAGCCAGCGGGACGCGACAGCAGGAAGGTGTCGGTCGAGAAACCACCGATCGCAGCCCCCATCGTGGCGGCCACCATGTTTGCCGCGAGTTCACCGCGTTCGGTCGCCGGGAGCGCAACCGACACGACGGCCGCGAGGCCGGTCATCCCGAGCGCGGCAATGTAGAGACGTTCGGGTGAGAGGCGGCGGCGGATACCTAGCACGCGGTGTCCTCGGTCGACCCCGGGCTGACGTCTTGCCGAGACCGGGCAGCGTCGGCCAGCCACACGCTTCCCACTCGTCTCCCCCCGAAGATGTGGTGGATGTGCCAGCATGAACGCCACGTCGCTGGCACTTTCTACCCGAACGACGCTCGGTCCCGCAATCGACCGCCTGGACCGAACCTGCCGCATCTGCCGAGCGGCCCCTCGGACATTTGACGAAGTCACTCACCGGTAATCTGACGGCTCGTCCGGGGACAACAGACGTGGAGCCACATGTACCTCGCCCGTTACTTCGGCGCGCACTGGGCGACGATGGCGCTGCTGGCCCTGCTCGGCGGGATCGGGGCGGGTGCCCTGGCGGCCAGCCAGCCCGCCAGCTATCGCTCCGAGGTGCAACTGCTCGTCAGCTTCGTACCGGAACCGCCGGACATCCGGGAGACCGCCGCCCCGGCGCTCGCCGAACAGTTGATGCAGCGGCGGGTGAAGACCTACGCCAGCATGATGAACAGTGCGCGGCTGACCCAACCGGTGATCGATTCGCTCGGCCTGCCGGACACACCCGCCCAACTCGCCGATCGCATCGTTGCGTCGTCGACCGTGAACACCCTGGCGATCGACGTGGCTGTCACCTACGGCGACCCAGCGGGGGCGGCCGCCATCGTCAACGCGCTCGCCGCCGAACTGCAGCGAATCGCGGAGCGCGACGCAGCGCCAGCCGGCCTCGTGTCGAGGGCGCGGGTCTCCGTGCTCAAGGTCGGCGTCGTCCCCAAGGAACCTGAAGCGGTGCCCTGGCCGTGGCATGCGGCCCTCGGTGCGCTCGGTGGATTCGCAATCGGGATCGGCATCGCCGTGTGTCATGCCCACCGCAGGTTGGGCACTCCCGTGAGCGCAGACCTCAAGGCTGCCTGGGCGGCGACCGTGCGAACGCACCCATTCGGCGGCGGTGCGTCGAGCGGAAGCCGGCAGCTTTAGCGACCTCCGGCGCGGAACACCTCCGCGACCGTACGCAGCACCACCTTGACGTCGAGCCAGAGCGACCAGTTCTCGATGTAGTAGTTGTCGAACCGCGTGCGATCGGAGATCGGCGTGTCCCCCCGCAGGCCGCTGACCTGCGCGAGCCCAGTCAGCCCGACGGGCACCCGGTGACGCGCGGCGTAGTTCGGATACTCCGCCGAGAACTTCTCGACGAAGTACGGCCGCTCCGGCCGCGGACCCACCACGCTCATGTCGCCGCGCAGAATGTTCCACAGCTGAGGCAGCTCGTCGAGCGACGTACGGCGCATGAACCGGCCGATTGGCCCGACTCGCCGGTCGTGCCCGATGGTCCAGTTGGTCTGCGACTCCTGCTCGTCCCTCGGACGCAGCGTCCTGAACTTGATGACCTGGAAGGACCTGCCGTGCCGGCCGATGCGCTCCTGACGAAAGAAGATGCCGCGCCCCCCTTCGGCGGCGGTGGCGACGGTGCAGAGTAGGAGCACTGGACACAGCACGATCAGAGCCACCGTGGCGAACAGCAGATCCGAGGCTCGCTTGACGGCCCACCGTGGACCGGAGAACGTGACATCACCGATCTTGATGATCGGGATCGCCCCGATGTGGTCGGGGTATCCGCCCTGAGCCCGGGAGCCCCACAGACGCGGGACCGCCCACAGGTCGCATCGGGCACTGCGGGGACGTAGCAGGGTCTCCATCAAAGTGGACTCCGGACAGTCCGGGTCGGCGATGACGAGAACCTCGCACTCCAACAGGCGAACCAGGTGCTCCAGATCGTCGAGGGTGCCGCTCAGCGGGAGCGTGGCACCGCGCTGCCGGGCGGGGGCGTCGACACAGCCGACGAACCGTAGCCCGTAACGGGGGTAGCGGCGGAGCAGCCGGGCGAGTTCGAGCCCGACCGGCCCGCTACCGATGATGATCGCGTTGTGCTCCACCCACCGGCGCTTGCGTACGGCGATGGTGAGGGTACGGCTGACCACCCGGCCGAGGATCACCAAGCCAGCCGACAACGCCACTCCCCGCATGAATCCGCTGACGTACTCGACGGAGGAGTGACGCAGCGCCGCGATGATGGCCACCACGGCGGCAGACGCCAGTAGTCGCCCACAGAGGCTCGGCAGCTCGTCCAGGATGCTCACGTGCCGGCGGGGCCGGTAGAGCCCCCCGGCGGCGAAGATGGCCACCGCGAGGACGGCGTTTGCCAACGTGCCCCGCCAGTACGTCTGACTCAGCAGCAGCGGGGTGAGCAGCGCGGCGGCGTCGATTGGAAGCGTCATCATCCATGCCCGCAGTCGTCGCGTCCGCGACGATGTACGGGATCGGGCATAGGGCAGGACCGCAGTCGTGTCGAGCCCGGAGGTGGCCGCGTCCGCCATCTCGTCGGCGACCGGCATCTCGACGGAAGCCGGGGCCGGTGGAACCTCGTCGTCGACGGCGTCCTGCCGCGCGACCCGTTGTTGTCCCCACCCGCCGGTGCGCTCGCCGGACGGGGGATGGCTGATTGTCGGCTGGCTTGTCATGGTTGGCGCTCCCCCCGTGGAACCCTTGGCCGCGCGACAAGTCTCAAAGGGCGACCGCAGGATACGGTCGGGTGAGATAGACCGCCATAGTAGGAAGGCTTGTTTCCTCTTCCTACTTTGCGGCGGACTGGATTTCCGGCACCGCGTCACGGCGTACCGCGTCGAAGAGCCGATCAGCCTTCGCTGTGTCGGCGAGCACGACACTTTCGTTGCCGATCCGGCCCGTGCCCTTGGTGGGGCAGGTGTAGAAGTCGAGATTTCCGCCACGCAGATGACGCAGTTCCATGCCTAGATCCAACAAAGACATGGACTCGTCGACGGCCACCGCGTCCGCCGTAGCACGGACGAACGAGTTCAGTCTGGTGGGGCTGGCCAGGGTGCCACCGGAGGCCGCCTTGTCGAGAATGGCCTTGATGACCTGCTGCTGGTGCTTGATCCGGGTGAAGTCACCGTCGGCGAACGCGTACCGCTCGCGGGCGTAGTCGAGCGCCGCGGCACCATCCATCTCCTGCTTGCCCGCGACGAATTGCCGCCGGCCGTCGGGCGTGAACGAGTGCCGGGAGGTGAAGCCCTGCTCGACGGTGATCTCGATGCCGCCGAGGGCGTCGACGATCTCCTTGAACCCGGCGAAGTCGACCATCGCCACGTGGTCGACACGAACGCCGGTGAACTTCTCCACCGTCTGCACCATGAGCGGGACACCACCCCAGGCGTACGCGGCGTTGATCTTCGCATCGCGACCGCCGCGCCCCTGGCGGGATCTCGGCACACTCACCCAGGTATCGCGAGGGATCGAGATGAGCTGGGCGCTGGACCGATCCTTCGGGAGGTGGGCAAGGATGATCGTGTCGGTGCGGGATCCCGAGGTGTTCTCCGGATCGCGGGAGTCGCTGCCCAAAATCATGATGTTCAAGGCGTCGGCCGCGACGACCTGTGGTCGGGACTCCTCCGGGACGTCTTCGAAGGCGTCGACCCGCTCAACGCTGGATTCGACGGACCGGTAGTAGAGCCCTGCGGCGAGCATCCCACCACCGACCACCAGCACCAGCACCAGGCCCATGATCAACACTAGGCGCGACCACCGCCGACGGCGTCGCGGGCGCTCGGCCGGCGCCTCCAGTGTCGGCGGCTCGTCGGCGGACGACGCCGCAGCCGGTGGGCTCGCGGAAAGCGACGTATCGGTTTGAACGTCCCCGTGGTCCTGGCGCATGATGAGGATGCTACTGATTTCGACCCCTGGCTCGCATTCCCCTGTCGTTGCTTTCGCGTGTCGACCCGTCGCAGAGCCGAAACACAGTGGAATGGGCGGTACGACCAACTTCCCTTTGTTACCCCACTGTTTCCGTTGATCTGGTAGAACGCAGCGGTGGATGCCGTCAAGCTGCGTCGGGCGATCGCCCGTACCCGCCTCGCCCCCGTCGCCGCCTTTCCGAAACGCCTGGTCGCCGTCGCCCGGCACGACGCCAAGGTGCTGCGTACCTCAGCCCGCTGGTTGGTCGCCTCGCGGGAGCATCACAACTACACGTACGAGTTGACCAAGCTCAGTCGGCACCATCTCGCCTGGTTCGTCAGTGTCGTCTGCGAGCTGCCGGTCAAGCAGGTCCGGGGGTACCTCGCCGAGATCGAGTCCGACGACGCGCTGCGGCAGCACATCAGCTCCGCCATCGCGGGCGCCGCCCGTCGTGGGCTGGCGGACCGGCAGGTGCGGTACGCCCGCCGGATCGGCTGGTACGCGATCGTCCGGGCCCGGCGGCCGAAGCACATCGTCGAGACCGGCGTCGACAAGGGACTGGGCAGCTGCGTGCTGGCCGCCGCGCTGCTGCGCAACGCCGCAGAGGGGCATCCGGGTCGGGTCAGTTCCATCGACATCAACCCCGAGGCCGGCTATCTCGCCCGCACCGCGCCCTGGTCGGAGGTGATCGACCTGGTGATCGGCGACTCGGTCGAGTCGATCACCGCGTTGGACCGGCCGGTCGACCTGTTCCTGCACGACAGCGACCACAGCCGCGCGTACGAGCGGCGCGAGTTCGCCGCCGTCGAGTCGAAACTGGCCCCTGGGGCGATGCTGCTCACCGACAACGTCACCCACACGAACGTGCTGGCCGAGCATGCCGAACGCACCGGGCGGCGGTTCCTCGCCTACCGGGAGACGCCGGCGAACCACTGGTACCCGGGCGACGGCATCGGCGTGGCATGGTAACCGGGTGCGGCTGAGCGGGATCACCACCTATCCGGTCAAGGGTTGCCGTGGTCTCGTCCACGACGCGGCCGACGTACGGCCGTGGGGGCTGGACGAGGACCGGCGCTGGATGCTTGTCGACGCCGAGGGGATCGGCGTCACCCAGCGCGAGGCCACGTCGCTGGTCCGGGTGTATGCCAGCCCGGCCACCGACGGGCTGCTGCTGCGCGCCGACGGTCATCCCGACCTGGTGGTGCCCGAGCCGACCGACGGCACGCCGGTGTCGGTGCGGACGTTCCGGCGGCGGGTGCTGCGGGTCGACGCGCTGCCCGCCGGCCCGGCCGTCGACGCCTGGTTCGGTGCGGTGCTCGACCGACCGGTCCGGCTGGTCCGACTGGCTCGACCGACCCGGCACATTCCACGCGGCGACCGGAAGTACGACCCCGGGGATCAGGTCAGCTTCGCCGACGCGTACCCGGTGCTGCTGACCAGCACGGCATCGCTGGCGGCCCTCGGCGACTGGCTCGTCGCGGACGGTGCGCAACCGGTGCCGATGACCCGCTTCCGGCCCAACCTGGTGCTCGACGGTGCCCCCGCCTGGGCGGAGGACGACTGGGCCGGGCGTGGGCTGCGCATCGGCGCCGTCCGTTTCCGCGCCGCCGGCCCGTCGGCCCGCTGCCTGGTCATCACCACCGACCAGGAGACCGGGGTACGCGGCCGGGAACCGTTGCGGACCCTCGCCCGGCACCGCAACATCGACCGCAAGCTCCTGTTCGGACTCAACCTGGTGCCGCTGGAGTCGGGCCGGGTGCGGCTCGGTGACCCGGTCGAACTGTCCGACTGACCAGGTGGACACGGCTCGACGACGACCGACGGACACCTCTTGCCGCCGGCCGGCCGGCGGATCGATGATGGCCGAGGCGGACCTCGACCAAGGGAGTCTGAGATGTCGGTGATCCATCATCCCCGGGTGGCATGGGACACGGCCCGGACACTGGTCGGGGCGGTACCCGACGACGAGCGTTTCCGCAGCATCGCCGGTGAGCTGGAACGGCTGCTCGGCGGTGGCGTGGCGCAGTCGCTGCGGGAGACGCGCGACCGGCTGCGCTCGGCCCCCGACGACGGGCGCGACCTGATCGAGGCCGGAGTGTGGCGGGTCCGGATCGAGGACGCGCTGCGCAGCCACCCGGACGCCGTGGAGCCGCTGCGCCGGCTGACCACCCACGCGCAGTCGAGATCAAGTTCGTCTTAGCTTTGGCTTAGCTCGCTTGTCCGGGCGGTCGCCGCTCCGGCAGCATGTCTGCACGTGACCGACGGAATCGACGGCCCCGCCGGCCATTCGTCGACTCGGCGTTCCGCGCCGCGTCGGTGGCTGGTCGGCGGGGCGGTGGCCACCCTCGCCACGGTGGTAGGGCTCAGCCTCGCGCTCCGCTCGGGCGCCGCACCCGCCTGCGCCGCACCGCCCCGTCCGGCCGTCGCACTCCCGGCCGCCGTTGCGCAACTCGCCCCGCCCGCCGCCGGCACCCGCCACGAGGGGAAGGCGACCTTCTACGACTCGAAGGGCGCGGGTGGGAACTGCTCCTACCCGGCCGCCCCGGCCGACCGCCGCTACGTCGCGCTCGGCCCCGCCGAGTACGCCGACGGTGCCGCCTGCGGCGGGTACCTGGAGGTGACCGGGCCGAAGGGCACCGTACGGGTGATGGTGATGGACCAGTGCCCCGAGTGCGAACCCGGTCATCTCGACCTGTCCCGGGAGGCGTTCGCCCGCATCGCGGATCCGGTTCGGGGCATCGTCGACGTCAGCTACCGGTTGGTCGCCGACCCGCCGCTGTCCGGTCCGCTCACCTTCCGGATCAAGGAGGGCGCGTCGCAGTGGTGGTTCGCCGTGCTGGTCGCCGGCCACGGCAACCCGCTGCGTTCGGTCGAGGTGCGTCAGGGCAGTTCGGGGCCGTGGCGGGCGGCGGCGCGGGAGAGCTACAACTACTGGCTGATCGAGTCCGGTGCCGGGCCCGGCCCGTACCAGATCCGGGTCACCGACACCCGGGGCCACCGGGCCACCGCCACGGGCATCCGGATGGCGCCGGGCAAGGTGCAGCGCAGCTCCGTCCGGATGTACGGGGACAGTCCAGCCGGGTCGGCCACGGCCACCAGGACACCGGCGGCGCGTGCGAAGCCGTCGGCCAGCGCGTCGACCCGTGCCTCGGCCCGGCCGACGCCGTCGGTCGCGATGACGGCCGACGCGACCGCATCGGCGGCGCCGACCGGTGTCGAAGCGTTCGCACCCGCGCCGCTCGCCGCGCCCTCGCCCGGTTGCGACTGACGCTGCGGCCGGCGCCCGTCGGTCAGCCGCTCGTGTGTTGATCCTGCCGGGCTGCCGTCAGGTCGAGCCACATCAGGATCTCGTCGCGGTCGTCGCCGGGGGCGACGCGGATCGCACCGGGCCAGCGGCCCACCTCGTGGTACCCGAGCCGCCGGTAGAACCGGTCGAGCCCGAACCCGTCCCGCACGGTGACGTGCAGCGCCGCCAGCCCGAGGCCGCGCGCCACCCGTTCGGCCTCGCGCATCAGCGCGTCACCGAAGCCACGTCCCTGGGTGTCGGGGTGCACCATCACCCGGGTGAGCACCCGCAGGTGCGTCTTCAGGTGGAACCGGGGATCGGTGAAGATCGCCATGGCGACCAGCCGATCGCCGTCGTAGCCCAGCAGCAACCGGTCCGGTCCGTCCGCGATGGCGGCCAGCGTCGGGTCGGCGATGGTGCGGACCTCCATGGCGTCGACAGGTGCCACGAAGCCGACCGCGCCGCCGGCGTTCGTCACGTCGACCCACAGTGCGACGATCCGTTCGCGCAGGTCAGCGGTCAGTTCGGGGTCGAGGACGAAGCGCAGACTCACGCCCGTCATCCTGGCCCGTCAGTCGTCCTCGCCGCCCGAGATGGTGACGAGCCCGACAGCGCTTTGATCGCTCTTGTGGGGGAAGCGTCAAGTGGTGCGGGAGGGGGGACTTGAACCCCCACATCCTTTCGGACAATAGGACCTAAACCTACCGCGTCTGCCGATTCCGCCACTCCCGCCGGCCTGAGTGATTCTAGAGCGACACCCGGCTGTGTCGAGCCCGGCCCTCCCTCGGGATGAGCAGAACGGCCGACCGGTACGACGATTCAGTCCAGGCCGAGGTCGCGGCGCAGCTTGGCGACGTGGCCGGTGGCCTTCACGTTGTAGAGCGCCCGCTCGATCCGCCCCTCCTCGTCGATGATGAAGGTGGAGCGGATCACGCCGGTGACCGTACGGCCGTACATCTGCTTCTCGCCGTACGCGCCGTAGGCGGTCAGCACCGACTTGTCCACGTCGGCCACCAGCGGGAAGGTGATCGCGTCGCGCTCGCGGAACTTCGCCAGCTTTTCCGGCTTGTCCGGTGAGATGCCCACCACCTCGTATCCGGCGGCCTGCAACGAGGCCAACGAGTCGCGGAAGTCGCAGGCCTGCTTGGTGCATCCGGGCGTCATGGCGGCGGGGTAGGCGTACAGCACGACCTTGCGACCGCGCAGGTCGGCCAGGGTGAGCTGCCCGCCGGTGTCGGTGGGCAGGCTGAACCCGGGCGCCGGGTCGCCGGGGGAGAGGCGGGCGGGAGCGGTCATGGCACGACCCTACCGCCGCGCCGGACCAGCCGGTCGGCGCGGCACGTCGGACGAGGCGTACGGCACTGTTGCCAGGTATTGGCAACAGCGTGGTACGGGAAATACGCTCACCCCTGTCGGCGGGCACGGGTCCGCCGATCCGTGGAGGTCATGTGGAAACCCTGGCGATGCACATCTCCAACGGCATCATCAACGGTCCGGTCGCCGCGGTCTTCGCGGTGGTCGCACTGGCGGCGATGGCGTACTGCGTCATGCGTGGCCGGCAGGACCTGGACGACCGACTGGCCCCGATGGCCGGTCTGGTCGCCGCGTTCATCTTCGCCGTGCAGATGCTCAACTTTCCGATCTTCACCGCCGGGGTCAGTGGCCACCTGCTCGGCGGTGCGCTCGCCGCGATGCTTGTCGGGCCGTGGGTCGGCGCGCTCTGCGTCGCGGTGGTGCTCGTGGTGCAGGCCCTCGTCTTCGGTGACGGCGGGGTGGCCATGCTCGGCCTCAACATCACAAACATGGCCGTGATCGGCATCGCAGTGGCGTACCTGCTGATCGCGCTGCTGCTGCGGGTGCTGCCCCGCACCCCGACCGGGTTGGCAGTCACCGCCTTCGTCGCCGCGCTGGTGAGCGTGGTCGTCGCGGCGATGGGCTTCGTGCTGCAGTACCAGCTCGGCGGCACCACCGATCTCGGCGGCAACCTGGCCGGCCTGGCCGGCACCATGGCCGTGTCCCACCTGTTCATCGGCATCGGCGAGGGTCTGATCACGGCGACCACTGTGGTCACCGTTGCGAAGGTCCGTCCCGACCTGGTGTACGCGCTGCGCGCCCTGAAGCCGGCCGCGCCGGTGACCGTACCGACCGTCGGAGGTGTCCGGTGAGGAAGTGGGGTTTTATCGTCGGCGGACTCCTCGTCGCCCTGCTGCTGGCCGGCGTGGTCAGCAACTTCGCCTCGTCGCACCCGGACGGACTGGACTCGTCGCTGCGGGAGGGCTGCACCTTCGACGCCAACGACGAGATCACCGGCGGCAGTTGCCCGGCGCAGCAGGAGCAGGAGCACGAGATCGGCGGTCCGCTGGCCGACTACGGCATCGCGGGCCTCGACAACGACTTTCTCTCCACCGGGCTCTCCGGCGTGCTGGGCGTACTGCTGACCTTCGCCGTGGCCGGCGGCGCCTTCTGGCTGGTCCGCCGCCGGGAGCCGGCGGGGGAGAACGCCACCGGGGCGCAGCGCACCGACCCGGCCACCACGAGCGGCGGGTAGCCGAGGTGGGGGCCGGTCACGCCCACGTGCTGTACCGGGCCACCGACTCACCGGTGCACCGGCTCCCGCCGGAGGTCAAGATCGCGGCGATGGTGGCGTTCACCATCGCCGTGGTCGCCACCCCCCGCGAGGCGCTCTGGGCCTTCGGCGCGTACGCCCTGCTGGTCGCGGTCGTCGCGGTGCTGGCCCGGGTCAACGCCCGCTGGCTGCTGCTGCGGTCGACGATCGAGTTGCCGTTCGTCCTGTTCGCCTTCGCCCTGCCGTTCCTCGGCGCGGGCGAGCGGGTGGACGTGGCCGGGCTGCACCTGTCGGTCGACGGTCTCTACGGTGCCTGGAACATCGTCGCCAAGGGCACCCTCGGCGTCTGGGCGTCGCTGCTGCTGGCGGCGACCACCTCCACCCGTGACCTGATCGTGGGGCTGGACCGGCTGCGCTGCCCGCAGATCGTCACCCAGATCGCCACCTTCATGCTGCGCTACCTCGACGTGCTGGTCGGTGAGGCCCGACGGATGCGTCTCGCCCGGATCTCCCGGGGCGACGATCCGCGCTTCGTGTGGCAGCTGCGCGGCTTCGCCGCCGGCATCGGGGCGCTGTTCCTGCGCGCCTTCGAGCGGGGCGAGCGGGTCTACCTGGCGATGCTCTCGCGTGGCTACACGGGTCGGATGCCGACGGTGTGGCAGGGCGGCGCGGCGGCGACGACCGGGCAGTGGCTGATCGCGGCCACCGTGCCGGTGCTGGCGGGCACCGTCGCCGCCACGGCCGCCGTCCTGACATGATCGAAGCGTGCAGCCCACCCCGCCCAGCCTGGACGTCCGTGGCGTCCGGTACGCCTACCCCGACGGTCACGTCGCGCTGCACGGCGTCGACCTGACGGTGGCGCGCGGCGAGCGGGTCGCGCTGCTCGGCCCCAACGGCGCCGGCAAGACCACGCTGGTGCTGCACCTCAACGGCATCCTGACGCCCACCGAGGGGCAGATCGCGGTCGGTGGGCTGACCGTCGGCCAGGACCGGGCGACGCTTGCCGAGATCCGCCGCCGGGTGGGCATCGTCTTCCAGGATCCGGACGACCAGCTCTTCCTGCCCACCGTCGCCGAGGACGTGGCGTTCGGCCCGGCCAACCTCGGGCTGCGCGGGGCGGAGCTGGCGGCCCGGGTGGACGAGGCCCTGGCCGCGGTGGGCATGTCGGAACACCGGGACCGGACCCCGCACCACCTGTCCTTCGGGCAGCGTCGTCGGGTGGCGGTGGCCACCGTGCTGGCGATGCGGCCGGAGATCCTGGTGCTCGACGAGCCGTCGTCGAACCTCGACCCGGCGGCGCGGCGGGAGCTGGCCGGCATCCTGCGCACCCTGCCGGTGACCCTGCTGATGGTCACCCACGACCTGCCGTACGCGTTCGAGCTCTGCGACCGCTCGGTCATCCTCGACGCCGGGCGGGTCGTGGCCGACGGGCCGACAGCCGTGCTGCTCGACGACGAGGAACTGCTCGCCCGGCACCGCCTCGAACTGCCCTACCCGTTCCGCCCCACCACCGGGCGAACGCCGATCAGCGAGTGACGGCCGTTGTCGCGGTCGGGCGGCGGGCGGCGGTGTGCAGGCGCAGCAGCGCGGCGGCCAGCGCACCGGCACCGGCCACCACGACGAGGACGACGAGGGTCCGGGCGACGGTCGGCGGCCACGGCGTCGGAAGCACGGCCCGGCTGAAACCGGCGACGTTCGTCACCCCGGCGAACAACGCCAGGCAGACGCCCGCCAGCGCCACCACGAAGTCGACGTGGGACCGGGGAGCGGACGAGGCACCGCCGCCGGTCGCCGCCCGTGTCCCGGCGGCGATCGCCGCCAGGCCGGTCAGCAGGGTCCACACCGGACCGGTCAGCAGGCCGGCCAGCACAGCGCCCGGTCCCTGCGCCCCGGCGTCGAGCGTCCGCCCGAGGGCGAGCGCGACCGCCGCGGCTCCGCCGACGATCAGCAGCCCGCCGAGGGCGACGAGCGCCCGCCGGCCGGGGCCGGAGGCCGCCGGCAGCACCCCGAGCGCACCGACCGCCAGCACGCCGACGACGGTCACCACCCACCAGGTGTACGCGTCCGGCGGCGGTACCCAGTCCAGGGTGCCGCGGATCTCCGCCGGCCCGTCCGCGCCGCGTAGCGGGACCACCCAGTCGCGTACCCGGTGCTCACGGTCGGGCGCGGCGCGGACCTGGGCGGGCGGTTCCGCCTCGCGCCACAGGGCTCGCTGGTCGTGCCAGCGGGCCGTCGTCCCGCCGTCGACACGGTGCCAGCGCGGCTCGGCGGCTGGGTCGGCCTCGGCCGGCAGGGCGGTGTCACCGACGAGCGTGCGGTTGAGATACGTCGCGGGTGAGCGGGAGTTCTCGTAGACCCCGTCCGGCCCGATCCGCAGGTACGGCTCACCCGAGTAGCCGATCACCTCGACCGGGGTGTCGCCGGTGTTCGTCAGCTCCAGCCGGGCACCCGCCTCGATGACCCGTACCCGCAGGTCCGGGTGGCCGGCGGCGGTGACCGTCACCCGGTAGTCCGTGCCGTTCGGCGCGTCCGCGCCGTGGGCGAGGGCGGGGGCGGCGGTGGCGAGGATCGCGGTGATCGTGCCGGCGAACAGCAGCCCGGCCCGGGCGAGCAGGGTCACCGGCCGGCCGCCTCCACCGCCGCGGTGATGTTCTCCGGCGTCCACTCCCGCACCGGCTCGCCGTCGACCAGGATGGTCGGCGTGCCGGTGACGTCGGCCTGGCTCGCCTCGGCGGTGACGTGCTCGGTCCACGGCTGGTACTTGGCGTCCCGGACGCAGCTGGCGAACGCGTCGCGGTCCAGCCCGACCTCGGCCCCGATGTCGATCAGCTCGTCGTTGCTGAGGCCGGCACCGCCCTCCGGCGGCTGCCGTTCGAACAGTGCCTCGCTGAACTCGGTGAACTTGCCGCCCTCGGCGGCGCAGCCGGACGCGGCCGAGGCCCGGGTCGAGTAGTCGGTGCTGGAGTACCGGTCGAGGAAGGCCACCGGGTGGTAGACCACCCGTACCTTGCCGTCGGCGACCAACTGGTCGATGGTGGCACCGCTGGTCTGTTCGAACTGCTTACAGGCCGGGCAGATGTAGTCCTCGTAGATGTCGATGGTCACCGGCCCGGAGCCGACCACGATGCCGGTGCCCGCGTCGTTGGCGCCCGGCGGTGCGGTGAACTCGTCGGACTGCTGGCTGGACCAGACGCTCCAGCCGATCAGGCCGGCGATGACCAGCACCAGCACCGCGCTCAGGGAGATCCACAGGGTGCGCTTGCGACGTCGCTCCTGGGCCATCTGTTCCCGGACCACCCGGGCCGCGTCCTTGCGTCCCTTGCGACTACTCATTGTCGTCCTCCACCGGTTCGCCCGCGAGCGCGCCGTCGGCGGAGACGGCGGTGCGGGGCCAGATCAGCAGGAACCCGGCCAACGCCAGGAAGCCGATGTCCCGGAGGATCTCCGGGAGATAACTGGGGCTCTCTCCGGCCGGCAGTTCGCCGCCCACCCCGAAACAGCCGCAGTCGATGGCCAACCCGCGCGACCAGGCCGAGGCGATGCCGGCGATGAAGACCAGCAGCAGGGCCGCGGAGACCCCGGCGGTCAGCCTGGTGGCCAGCCCGAGCAGCAGCAGCAGACCCAACGCCAGCTCGACGAAGGGCAGTGCCGCGCCGATCACCATCGCCACGTCGTACGGCAGCACCTGGTAGGCGTTCACCGCGCGGCCGGAGGCGGCCAGGTCGCCGACCTTCGACCAGCCCGCCCAGAACCAGACGACGGCCAGGCCGAGCCGGACGGCGAGACCGAGCCAGGGGCGCCAGGTGCGCAGGTTGGCGTTCACCCTGCCAACGCCTCGTCGACGGCGTCGACCAGGTCGGCCCGGGCCCGTGCCACCCGCGAGCGGATGGTGCCCACCGGCACCCCCTCCACAGCGGCGGCCTCGGCGTACGACAGGCCGAGCAACTGGGTCAGCACGAATGCCCCGCGTCGTTCGGGGGCCAACCGGCGCACCAGGTCGCTCGCGCCGAGCTGACCGGCCGGATCGGGGTGCGGCACGTCGGTGTGCGCGTGCGCGGTGAGCCGTTGATCCAGTCTCCGCCGCCGCACCACCGTACGCAGGTGGTCGGCGCAGGTCCGCCGGGCGATGCCGAGCAGCCAGGTGCGGGCGCTGGACCGGCCGGCGAAGGAGGGGAGCGCGCGGAACGCCCGCAGGTAGGTCTCCTGGGTGAGATCGTCGGCGCTGCCCGGATCGATGAGTGCCGCGGTGAACCGCCACACCTCGGCCTGGGTGGCGCGTACGAACGCGGCCTGGGCGACCGGGTCGCCGTCCCGGGCGGCCAGCGCCCAGCCGGTGGCCGGGTCGGCGGTCGGGTCGGGCTCCGCGTACCGCGCCGTCCCGGCAGGTCGCCTCGGCCGGCCGTCGGCGCGATCCGGGCCGACGGTGCCGGTGTCGGCGGTGGCGGAGGTGTCGCGCGGGGCGGGGATCACGACAACCCAGGTTACGCCGCGGCGCGGCGAGCGGCAGGGTCCTTCGGCCCTTCCATGGGATGCGCCACTCCGGGAACTTTTCCGGCGTTTCGGCCGACTATCCGCCCATGACTCCCGGTCCGGACTCCGCGCGCCCGTGCCCGATCATGGGTGATCGCCGCCAGTCGATGGACCTGGCTCGCCTGGAACGGGTGTCGTCGGCGACCATGGGCGGCATGACTGCCGTCCATCGCCGCCGGTTCGCCCGGCTGGCCGCGACCGCCGGCCTCCTGGTCGCCGTCGTGGCGCTGCTGCTCGTCCCCGCCGGCCCGGCCAGCGCCCACGCCGTGCTCTCCAGCAGCAGCCCGGCCGCCTCGACCGTGGTGCCCGCCGCGCCGGCCGAGGTGGTGCTCACCTTCAGCGAGACGGTACGCAAGGTGCCGGACCGGATCCGGGTGATCGCCCCGGACGGGTCGCGTGCGGATCAGGGCGAGCCCACCTTCGCCGGCAGTGTGGTGAACATCCCGGTCGACACCGACCGCGGCAACGGCACCTACCTGGTCACCTACCGGGTGATCTCCGCAGACAGTCATCCGGTCTCCGGCGCGTTCACCTACTCGGTGGGTGCGCCCTCCGAGCCGCCGGTGGACAGCGGCGACGACGGCCAGGCCAACCCGGTGGTCGGCACCGCGGTCAAGGTCGCCAAGTTCGTCGGCTACGCCGGACTGCTGCTGGTCATCGGGCCGGCGCTGGTGCTCGCCCTGCTCTGGCCGCGCCGGCTGTCCCGACGCGGGCCGGCCCGGCTGGCCTGGACCGGCCTCGGGCTGGTGGCGCTCGCCACGGTGGCGGCAGTGCTGCTCCAGGTGCCCTACACCAACGGCGGCGGGGTGTTCGACGTCACCGGCGAGGGGCTGAGCCTGGTGCTCGGCAGCGCCTTCGGCGCCGCTCACCTGGTCCGGCTCGGTCTGCTGGCCGCAGTGGCGTTGCTGCTCCGGCCGCTGCTGGCCGGCCCGGTCGGCCGGACGGACCTGGTGATCCTGGGCGTGCTCGCGGTGGGAGCGCTGTTCACCTGGCCGATCGCCGGGCATCCGGCGGCCTCGCCGGCCCCGGCGGTGTCGGTGCTCGTCGACACGGTGCACCTGGGCGGCATGGCCGTCTGGTTGGGCGGGTTGGTGATGCTCGCCGTGTTTCTGCTGCGCAGGGCCGACGAGCGGGAACTGGGGGCGATCCTGCCGATCTGGTCCCGGTGGGCGGCCCTGGCCGTCTCCGCGCTGCTGCTCGCCGGCACCGTCCAGGCGCTGATCGAGGTGGCCACCCCGGCGGCCCTGGTGAACACCACGTACGGGCGGCTGGTGCTGGCCAAGATCGGCCTCTTCGTGCTTGTCATCGCGGTGGCCGCCTACTCCCGCCACCTGGTGCGCACCCGGGTCGCGGCCAGCCGGCCGGCTCCGGTGCGCCGGGCGATCTGGGCCGAGCTGGCGATCACCGCGATCGTGCTGGGAGTGTCGGCCACCCTGGTCCAGACGACACCCGCCCGCAGCGTCTCCACGGACGTGTCCGCCGCCGACAGCGGCTACTTCAACACCACCGCGACCAGCTCGTTGTACTCCATGCAGATCGAGGTGTCGCCGGCCCGCCGGGGCAACAACTCGGTGCACCTGTACGCGTACACGCTGGACAACCAGCCGCTGCCGGTCGTCGAGTGGCAGGTCACGGTCGCCCTGCCGGCGGCCGGCATCGAACCGATCCAGGTGCCCCTGCTACCGCTCACCGACAACCACGCCACCGGCGAGATCAGTCTGCCCGCCGCGGGCGATTGGGAGCTGCGGGTGACCGCCCGTACCACCGAGATCGACCAGGCCACGGTGACCGCCACCGTACCCGTCCGATAGAGAGGTTCCATCGATGCTCCGTCACCGGCGTTTCGCCGCCACCGCTGCCGCCCTGACGCTCGGCGCCGTCGCCACGGCCGTGTTCGGCTTCGTGGCTCCGGCCTCCGCGCACGTCACGGTCAATCCGCGCGAGGCCACCCAGGGCGGCTACGGCCGGCTCGCGTTCCGGGTACCGAACGAGAGCGACACCGCGTCCACCACCAAACTGGAGATCTTCCTGCCGGAGAACGCACCGGTCGGCTCGGTGTCGACCATGCCGGTGCCCGGTTGGTCGGTGGCGGTGGAGAAGCGGCAGGTCGACCCGCCGGTGCAGGTGCACGGCAGCGAGATCACCGAGGTGGTATCCAAGATCACCTGGACGGCCGGTGACGGAGCCGCCATCGCCCCCGGCACCTTCCAGGAGTTCCCCGTGTCCATGGGGCCGCTGCCCGAGACCGACCAGATGGTCTTCAAGGCGTTGCAGACCTACTCCGACGGTGCCGTGGTGCGCTGGATCGACGAGCCGCAGCCCGGTGGCGAGGAGCCGGCAGCTCCGGCACCGGTGCTCACCCTCACCGCCGCCTCCGCCGCCGACACGCCGACGGAGGCGCCGGCCGACTCGCCCGCTGGGGCGCAGTCAGACGACAGCGACGACGAGGACGGCAACGGTCTGGCGGTCGGCCTCGGCGTCGCCGGACTGCTCGCCGGCCTCGGTGGGCTGGTGCTCGGTGGGCTGGCCTTCGCCCGCACCCGGCGTTCCAGCGGCACGGCGGCGACGCCAGCCCCCTGAGGCGTCATCGCATCGCAGGCCCGCCGGGTGATCCCCGGTGGGCCTGTCCGCTTTCGGCGTCCCTGCCGTGGATATCCGCTGATTGGCGGGTCGGCGTAGGTAAGGTCGGCCGGGTGTCTGGCTACAGAGGGGAGCAGGGCGCATGCGTTTCGTGTGGACGCTTACCGGAATGCTGCTGCTGACCGTCGGCACCGCCGCGCTGCTCGGCGCGGCCGCGCTCGGTCTGCTGACCGGTCACGCTGGCCCCGACGGGGCGTTCACCGCCCGTTTCGAGACCGCGCAGACGCCGGGCCACGCGGTGGTGGTGACCGACCTCGACGCGCTGGTACGCCGGGAGGTGCCGTTCGCCCGGGGCGGGCAGGCGCGGCTGCGGTTGGACGCCCGTACTCCCGACGGGCCGGCCTTCGTCGGGCTGGCCCCGGCCGAGGAGGTGCAGCGGTGGCTGGCCGGCGCGCCGCACGCCGCGGTGCTCCGGATGCCGCTGGCCCGGGGTCCGCTGCCGGTCCGGCTGGAACAGGTGACCCCGGCGGCGGGGACACCGCTCACCGTCCCGGCCGCACCCGCCGCGCAGACCTTCTGGGTACGCGCCGGTCACGGCGTGCTCGAGTGGAGCCCCGGCGACCTGGCCGGGCGGCGGCTGAGTCTGGTGCTGTTGCGACCCGACGGTGGGGCGGGGGTGACCCTCGACCTGCGCGCGGAACTGCGGGCCGGCTGGATCGCCCCGGCCACCTGGGGCTCGCTCACCGGCGGGACGCTGTTGGTGATCCTCGCCGCGTTGGTGCTGCTGCGGCCGGTCCGGCCGCGCGAGGTGGTCTTCGTGGTCGAGCCGGACCAGGTGCCGGTGCTCGCCGGACGGCTCGGGATCAGCTCGCTCAGCGGCCTGGGAGCCCCGGCACCACCCGGTCCTCGCAGGCTGCCGGAGCGTCAACTCGTCCCGGTCGCCGCCACCGTGCCGGCCACCACGACCCGACCCGCCATCGGCCCCGTGCCCCGCCCGGCCACCCTCGCCGAACTCCCCGACCCTTCGTCCCCGCCCCACCCCCTCCGCCCACCCGCCCCACCAACCTGATGGGGCGGGCGGCCCTCCGTGCTGCCGACGCGGAGGGCCGCCCTTCACCGGGGGATATCGGTGTTCGTGGGGTTTTCTGACCCTGGGGCAGATTACCGAGTAATCGGAGTCTCGGGAAGAGTGTCCGACTTTGTCGGCTGGCGACTCGGCAAGCGGGCGCCGCCGCGCACAGGTAGGACGACGAGCAGCACCAGGCAGAGCCAGACGTACGCGTTGCGAAGCACGAACTCCCACGGGCTGCCGGTGGGCGACGGAGTGATTCCCCAGTCGTAGAAGGACACCACCCCGTACACGATGACCGAGGTGACGCTGACGGCGAGGATCACCAGCCGGCGGCGTCGGCGGGCTCCCGCGACGGTGCGCGGGTCGGTGCCCAGGGCGGCGTCGGCGAGGATCATCACCGCCGGGATGAACCAGTAGATGTGGTGTGTCCAGGTGATGGGGCTGATCAGCGCCGCCACCAGGCCGGTCAGCGTCAGGCCGGTCAGCGCGTCCCCGGCCTGCGACGCCCGCACCGCCCGCCACAACCCGTACCCGCTGACCACCGCGACCAGCAGCAGCCAGAGCAGCCGGTTCGGCTCCTCTGGGGCGATCAGCCGGCTCAGCAGCCCGAACAGCGACTGGTTGCCGGTGTAGTCGGTGCGGCCGACCCGGTCCGTGGCCCAGAGCTCGTGCGTCCAGAACCGCCATGAATCACCGGGCGCCACCGCCGCGGCGAGCAGGGTCGCCCCGGCCGCGGTCGCCCCGGCCACCACCGCCGCCCGCCACCGCCGGGTGGCCAGCAGGTAGATCACGAAGATGGCCGGGAACAGCTTGAGCGCCGCCGCCAACCCGATGCCCACCCCGGCCCAGCGGCTGTCGCGGGGTACGGCGAACAGCAGGTCGGCCAGGATCAGCACCACCAGCAGCATGTTGATCTGCCCGAAGGTGATCGTCTCCCGGGTGCTCTCCACGCCGAGCACGAACAGTACGCCCACCACCAGGGTGAACAGGTGAGGTAGCCGGTGCCGACGGATCACCGGATCGAGCAGCCACTTCGTGGTGACCACCACGCCGAGCAGGGTCAACCCGGTGAAGATCGCTACGGTGGCGCCCAGCTTCAACCAGGAGAACGGCAGCAGGATCAGCGCGGCGAACGGCGGATAGGTGAAGAACAACTCACCCTGCACCCGGTCCGGCTGCGCGTAGTCGTACAGCGGGTTGCCGGCGGCCCACCAGTCCATGGCCGCCATGTAGATCTTCAGGTCGAAGAAGTCGTGGGTGCGTCCCGGCAGGTAGAGAGCCGGGAGCACCGCCGCCAACGCCAGTGCTCCGACGACCCGGCGGGCCGTACGGCTGCCCGGGTCGTCCAGGTCGACGCAGGGTGGTGTGGCGGGTTCGGCGGGCACGGGGAAGACCCTAGCGGTCGGTGACCGTGACGGCGCGGAGCCACGAGACTTGGCCTGCGCGTAGGCTGTCCCGGTGGCTGATCTTCTCGTCTGGATCGACTGTGAGATGACCGGGCTTGACCTCGGTGGTGACAAACTGATCGAGGTCGCCGCGTTGGTCACCGACCCCGACCTCAACGTGCTCGGTGAGGGCGTCGACGTGGTGATCCACGCTGACGACGCCGCGCTGGACGCGATGCCCGAGATCGTCCGGACGATGCACGGCAAGTCGGGGCTGACCGACGAGGTACGTCGCTCCACCATCACCCTCGCCGAGGCGGAGGAGCGGGTGCTCGACTACGTCACCCGCCACGTCAAGGATCCGCGCATCGCCCCGCTGTGTGGCAACTCGATCGCCACCGACCGTGGCTTCATCGCCCGGGACATGCCCCGCCTCGACGCCCACCTGCACTACCGGATGATCGACGTCTCCTCGATCAAGGAACTGTGCCGCCGCTGGTATCCCCGCGTGTACTTCGGTCAGCCACAGAAGGGCCTGGCGCACCGGGCCCTGGCCGACATCCGGGAGAGCATCCGCGAGCTGGAGTACTACCGGCGCACCATCTTCGTGCCCCTGCCCGGGCCGGACGTGGAGAGCGCCAAGGCGATCGCCGGCGAACTCTGACGCCCCGGACTGCCGCGGCGCGCCCTCGCGGCCCGGGCGGCAACCCGCTGGACGGGGTCGGCCGTGGTGGGGGTATGATTTCACCGCACCCGCCCCTGGCGATCGACCGGGCGCGGCGGCATGGTGGCTGTAGCTCAGTTGGCAGAGCACCGGGTTGTGGTCCCGGTTGTCGTGGGTTCAATTCCCATCAGTCACCCCACCGGTCAGGCCCCCTCCACGGAGGGGGCCTGACGCTTTCGGGGTGACCGGCAGTCGGTCCGCTGCGGGGAGCAGCCGCCCCCGGTTGCGGCATGACGCGGTATGCCCACCGACGGAGGCCGCAGGTTGCGGCATGTCGTGGCACCGGTGCCGGCGTGCGGGTCAGGCGCCAGGGGCCTCGCTCGCGTCGACGTCCGGGTCGGTCTCGTCGTTGGCTGCCGGCTCGTACGGCAGGGCGCTGCCCTTGACGTACTCCTCCCAGCTGACGTTCCAGTCCGTCCAGCCGTTGCCGAGCTGGAGCTTGCGTTCGGTGCCCTTGACGACGATCGGGTCACCGACCTTCGTGTTCTTGAACAGCCAGGCGCCGTTGGCCATCGAGACGTTCACGCAGCCGTGCGAGACGTTCGTCGTGCCCTGCTGCCCCTCCGACCAGGGTGCCGCGTGGATGAACTCGCCACCCCAGGTGAGCCGCTGCGCGTAGTCGATCTTCGTCCGGTACCCCTCCTCGGGGCCCAATTCGTCGTAGGTGTCGAAGACCGTCTTGCGCAGCTTCTCCATCACCACCATCGTGCCGCTGGAGGACGGGGTGCTCTTCTTGCCCAGGCTCACCGGAATGGTCTTGATCTTCTCGCCGTTCTTGGTGACGGTCATCCGCTTGGTCCGGTTGTCCACCGTCATCAGCAGCTTCGGTCCGATGGCGATGTCGACGGTCAGGTCGGCCCGGCCGTACCAGCCGTCGCCAAGCGGCAGCCCGCCGGCCTGCACCCGGTACGACACCTTGCTGCCGGCCTGCCAGAACTCCTTCGGCCGGTAGCGGATCTCGGTGGGGCTCACCCAGTGCCAGATGCCCTCCTGGGCCGGCTCCGAGGTCACCGTCATCCGGCGTTGCAGGTCGGCGCGGTACTTCTCCGGAATGTCCCGGCCGAACTTGACGATCAGCGGCATGGCCACCCCGACCGTCTGGTCGTCGCCGAGGAAACTGCTGATGCGTACCTGCTTCTCCGGCTTCTCCATCACCGTGAAGGCGCTGGTCGCCGTCGCCGGCAGGCCGTCGTCGCCGGTCGCCGTGACGGTGACGGTGTACGACGCGCCGTAGGTCAACGCCCCCGCCGGCAGCCAACTGCGGCCGTCGGCGGCGAGCTCGCCCTCGACCGACTCGCCCTCGGCGTCGGTCAGCTCGACCGTGACGTCCTCGGCCTGCTCGGCGGCGAAGGCGATCGCCGCCGACGCCGGCACGTCCTTGGCGTCCGCCGCCGGCTCGCTGATGCTCACCGACGCCTTCGCGGCCGGCTGGTCGGCACCGTCCTGCCAACCCGGCCCCTTGTCGCCGCCCTTACCGCCGGTGCAGGCGGAGGTCAGTGCCAACGTCACGACGAGCAGGCCCGCGGCGAGCACCCCCCGCCTCCGGTTGCGCTGGTCCCGAATCCGCATGGTGTCCTCACAGTCGTGGTCCGTGTCCCGTCCACATCACTGACGCACCAGTTCACGTACCCGTTGCGCCCAGTGAACCGAAACACGTGGAGCGGGATGTCCGGATAGTTACATATTTCGTCCGGTCACACGGCCGGACCGGCACCACCGTCCGGAACCGGCAGCGCACTGCCCTTGACGAACTCCGACCAGCTCAGGTTCCATGCCGTCCACCCGTTGCCCGCCGCCAGCTTGCGTTCGGTGCCGGTGATGGTGATCGGATCACCGATCTTCGTGCGTTGGAAGAGCCAGCGGGCGTTCGCCATCGAGACGTTCACGCAGCCGTGGGAGACATTCTGCCGCCCCTGGACGTTCTCCGACCAGGGTGCCGCGTGGATGTACTCGCCGCCCCAGGTGAGCCGCTGGGCGAACTCGATGTCGGTGACGTACCGGTTCTCCGGATCGGGGTCGTCCATCGTGTCGAAGACTGTCGCTTCCTTCTTCTCCATCACCACGAGCGTGCCGCTGGACGAGGGGGTCTTCTTCTTACCCAGGCTGACCGGCAACGTCTTGACCAGCTGCCCGTCCTCGTACACCCGCATCTGCTTGTCCGAGTTGGTCACCTTCATCTCGAAGGCCGAGCCGATCTTCGCGGTGGCGCTGCGGTCGACGTTGCCGTACCTGCCGTTGCTCAGCGGGATGCCGGCCAGGGCGATGCGTACGGTCAGCTTGGTACCGGCCTTCCAGTACTCCGGTGCCCGGTAGTACGCCTGCGTGCCGTTGCTCACCCAGTGCCAGGCACCCGGCTGCGGCGGGTCGGTCTGCACGAACATCCGCTTCTGCACCTTCGCCCGGTCCTTGGCCGGGATGCCCGGGTGGAACTCCGCCACCACCGGCATCGCCACCCCGTACGTCCGGTCGTCGAACAGGTACAACCCGGAGGTGATCATCGAACCCGGCTTGGCCATCGTGGTGAACGTGCTGGTGCCCTCGCTCACCGCGCCGTCCGGCCCCTTCGCGGAGACGGTGGCGGTGTAACGGGTGGACCACTTCAGCGGAGCCGACGGCACCCATGACGACCCGTCCGTACGCAGTCTGCCCTTGACCGTCTTGCCGTCCTTGGTCTTGAGGGTGACCTGCGACACTTCGCCGCCGTCCGGCAGCTTCGCGCCGATCTCCACGCTGACCGGCCGGTTCTTCGACCCGTCGGCCGGGCTCACCGTCAGCGGCGGACCACTCGGCACCTCCGGTGTGCCCGGCGTCGCGGTGCCGGTCGCACCGGGTGTCTGACCGGGTACGAACTCGGCCACCGCACGTTCCTCGCCGCAGCCCGACAATGCCAGCGACGCCACCAGCCCCAAGCCGCCCAACAGCGCCCCGGTCCGCGCGAACCTGCCCATCCCCACCCCTGCCGTTGCGCACCTGGCGGACATCGTGCCGTACCGCTGCCGCCCGGCATCACCCCGGTCCCACACTTTGCGAGGGATTTTTGGCTAATGTCCGATAAGCTCGACCGAAGGGGTGAGCCCGGGATCGGATTGGAACCCGGTTCGGGCCGCGTGCTAGTGTTTCCCCCGTTGTCAGCGAGCGCCGCTAGCTCAACTGGCAGAGCAGCGGACTCTTAATCCGCGGGTTCGGGGTTCGAGTCCCTGGCGGCGCACCAACGAGCAAGGCCCTGACCTGGTAGAGCTCTGCCGGTCGGGGCCTTTTTCGCGTACGCCGGTGGTGGCTGGTAGCTCGGTGGGTGCTCGGGAGCCGTTGGACCGGATCGGCTAACGGTGGACGCGGGTACGACAGCGGATCGGTCGGAGCTTGATCAACGCAGGGCTGGGATGTTGTCGAGCTGATCGGGGCGAAGGTTCCCCCTGACGATGCCGGACGGTCGCGCCTGGTCAGGTGCGCAGGCAACGACCTCTTCGGGAGTGATCGCATAGTCGACGCTGAAGTCGTGATCGGCGTCCGGAAGTTCCTCGTCAAGGAGCTGGCTCTGGTGGACGGTGGTGGCTATGGCGGTGTCCCGGGTCACTAATCCGGCCTCGGTCAGGAGCGCGATCTCCAGGTCGGAGTAGCCGGTGCCCTTGCCAACCCATACGCCGTTGCGTCGGCTGATCGCGACGCTGCCGCACACGATCATATCTACCGGCCGCATTTCGTCGGGGCCGACCGTGGGGGGGGGGCGATCTCGGGCGCGCCTTTGCTCGTGGCGGCAGTCTCGAACGGGACTGTCAGCACCGCCGGGTCGAGCAGGTAGAAAGGCTTCGGTGGCGAGTCGCGGGACCGCCATGTAGAGCAGCTTGCCCTCGTGGAGGGTGCGCACCCGGACAGGCAACTGGGCCCGGTCGGGGTTGCACTTGATGACCCTTGCCTTCTTCCAGACATCCAGGTCCGCGAGCCTGGCTGCGGCGTCGTCCTTGCCGGTGAAGTCAGGAATGTGGCCATGCACCCCTGGCGGTGCCATGCCTGCGCGTTCGAGGAGATCCCAGACGCGTCGGCGAACGGCCTGCTTGGCGTCGTCGGTGCTTGTCACGATGTTGCTCCTATGGAGTCATGAGGGTGAGGAGGCGTTCGTTGACATCCTGGACCGCAGGCCGATCGCTCCAGGGCCGCAGTTCGCGGGCTGCGGCGAAGGCGAGGTTCAGGCCGCCTCCCGCGCGGGTCCGCTCAATGACGCTGATGGCTTGATGCAGGTAAGAGGTGGCTGTATCGAGGTCGCGATGACGGATGTTGGCGAGGGTGAGGTTACCGAGGACGACGGCTGTCGACTTGCGGCGTGCGGCGACCAGTTGGTGGGCTTTCTCCAACGCCGTGATAGCGTCCGCCGACCTGTTCAACGACAACCAGCACGAGTTCAACGACAACCAGCACGAGCCCGCGAGTCGGGCGTGGTGGCTGGGACAGTAGAGGACGGAGGCAGGATCCTGCGGGCCCACCGAGGCGAAGGAATCCTCCGCGACTCCGAGGGCCTCAGCGCAGTCCCGAACCTGACCGAGCATCGCGTGTGCCTCGGCGCGGTGTAGTTGGGCGAGGCCCGCAAGTAACAGGGCTGGGTGCGGCGGCTCACCTCAGTGGCGTTTGCGGTCAACGCGATGGCAGCGGTTGGCCGCTTGGTGCCATAGAGCGCCAGGTAGCTCTTGCGAAGTAGCGCGTTGGCTTCGGCGACAGGATCGCGGGCTTCCTTCGCGGCGTTGATCACCTGGTCGAAGTATGCGGCGCTGGCGGCGTGGTCGTGTCGTTGCGTGGCGTCCCATACCAGCTGGCCCATCAGCGTGGCCGATTCGGCGATCGCGGCAGCCAGTTCACGCTGAACTGAGCTGGCGTCGGCGTACTGACGGAGAAAGACCGCCTACCCCAGCTTGAGCAGCTCACGCATGCGCTGCTGGTCGTCGCGGGAACTGTCCAGCCAGCTCAATCCCGAGGCCATCAACACCCTCCGCTCATTCTTCTGCGCCATCGAGAAGGTCGCTGAGTGGACCGGTGGGTAGCGCGATCCAGCCCTCGATACGTGCGACCGTCCGCTGTTCGTCGTCCGGCTCGGCTGCCCGGCCGATCGCCACCGCACGTGCGTTCAAGGCCGCGATCACCGAGTCGAACGCGTCGTGGCTGCGCCGACACAGCCTGTCGAAAGCACCCAACTCCAGCCAGGGCGCGGCGCGGCAAAGCGCGGTCACCAGGTCGGCATGGCGTACATCCTGGCCCCGGCCCTTGTAACCGCGGTACGCCAACCCCCAACGGCACAGGGCCGCCGCCGGGTACACCTCCACAACCCGGCCGTCGCCGCAACGGTCCACGTCGTGCCCGGCAGCAGCGAGCATCGCCAGCAATCCGGCGCCGCGGAAGGCAGCATGAGCGATACGGTCCGCAGCCACGCTCAGCGGGACGATGCCGGTCTCCTCGCGGACCACCTCGTCCGTCAGCCGGTAAGCCAGGCGACGTCGCCACTGGGCAGCGTCACCATCGGCAACGGAGACATGGCCGGTGCGGTGGGCCTGCACGAGCGCGACAAAAAGCTCCGGCCAGCCGAGCGGGCAGTCCAGTCCGACCTTGTCAGCGTGCTCGCTGGCCTCGACGATGCGAGCGTCGCTGACGTCGAGGACCAGGTCCCGCACCATGGCGCGGTCCGGCAGCCATTCGACCGTGGCCATCGCCGTGCGCTTGTCCGCCGCTGCGAGGTCGACGCCGAGGGTCAGCACCGCACCACTCTAGGTGCCGTTAGCGCAGTAGGACATGGCGCGACCGACGGTCGTTGACCGACGTTTAGCTGTGTCCGAGATCCGATGTGCTGAGCCACGGTCGGGCGCGGCTGCCGCGTCGAGGTGAACGGTCATTAGCTCCGTCCATGTTGGTCATGCTGCTTCCTGCTCCGACACATGGATCGATGCATGTTGGCTAGGCTCTTGGCGACGGGGGAGGTTCAAATGTCTTCGCGCACGGGGGCGAGTGCGTTTCTTGCGGTGGTGTTGTCGGTTGTGCTGGCCGGTTGCGGCACGGATGGCGGCACACAACCGCCAGCCGGACAGAGCCCATCGGCAGCGACCGCCGCGCCGGCGGCCAGCGAGGTGGCCGCCTCGGTTGAGCCCGAGGCCGCGCCGGTCAATCCCGTCGAGGTGCTTGCCCGCAATACCCGGCGCGCGTATGCGGCGTGTGGCGGCTGCGGAGGAGTACTCGCCCTCTCTGGTGCCGACCTGCAGGCGGCGATCGACTCCCTGGTTGCCGAGCACTCCAAGCAGGCCGGCCCGGCACTGACGCGAAAGAACGCGGAACTTGCCCTTTACGGGCCGGCCGGGACGACGCCGAAGGTGGCCGGGGACAACGTCCAGGGATACGACGTGTTGTTCTACGACGCGTCGGGCAAGCTCGTGCTGGGACGCCAGATCAAGACATTCGCCGGCAAACCCAACCAGTTTCCGGGCCGGCTCAGCGATGCGGCACCCAACATGCAATACCACGGAGAACTGCTGGTTCAAGTAGCGCCCGGTGTCGACGCGGCGGCTGTGGAGGGCATGATGAAACGCTTCTGGGGCAACCGCTCCGATGCACGGCTGGCCGTCTACCAGAACGTGTGGGTGGCGTTTCGTTCTCCGGACGGAAGGCCGCTGGGCTTGTGGATGCCGGGCGCGCGTGGCATGGGCGTGCCGGGCTGATCGGGGGGACAACCTGTGGGGATAGACGCCAGCCTGTTCTGCCTCTGCCGACGAGTCCGCCTCTTTCTCGGCAAGCCGGTGCGTAACTCGTGGGACGACATCATCTATTTCGCCTACGCGCACCCGAATGCGCCTAACCACAGTCAGTCGCGGGAGATGTCGGGGGCGTTGTGGAAGATCTTCGCTGAACACGTCGGCCACCAGTTGCAGGTGATCTACGACTCTCAGCTGGAGTACGACGAGATGTGGGAGCCGCCCGGGCCGCCCGCCAAAATCGGCGGCGACGAGCCTGGCGACATCGAGTTCGATGACTACCTTGCCGGCTGGCCAGAGGATGACTTCGCCGACTACCCGAGTAACGGTTGGGATGTGTCGAAGGTCGGCTATCTTGCGTGTTTCCGTTGTCGGGAACGGCTCTGCCTGGGGCATGCGGTGCGCGATGCCGACGGGCGGGTGTTGTTCTTCCACCGTGGTGGTCCGGAGACTCCGGCCAACTCCCGGCAGCCGGTGCTCAACCGGGCGGCCTGGCGGTTTCTGGCCCGGCACTCCACCCATGAGATGCCGATCGTCGTCGGTCCACCGTACGACCGGGACATTGACGGGTACGTCGAGATCGGCGGCCAGCGGCCTAACGACGTTCCATTTGACGATTACCTGGCCAACTGGCCGGGGTAGGCCGGGCGCATTCACCCGGCACGTCGCTCCGCATCAACGGACGACGCCACGCCGACAGCCCACCCGAGGCGCGTCACGGTGGTGCTCCCTGGGTGCTCGGCCGCCATGGACCGGCTCGCTCAGACTGGACCGGGGGATACATCGGTTTGGCACAAACGGGCAAGCCAGCCAGCGCGTGGACCGGTAAGACCTGAAGAGACGGGAGAGCACTGATCAACGCCGCCTCTGAATCCGCGGGTTCGGGGTTCGAGTCCCTGGCGGCGCACCAACGAGCAAGGCCCTGACCTGGTAGAACTCTGCCGGTCGGGGCCTTTTTCGCGTACGGCGGTGGTGGCTGGTGGCTCGGTGGGTGCTCGGGAGCCGTTGGACCGGGCCGGTGTCGGTGGAACGCGGTGCGGTGCCAGCGGACAGACCCTTGATCAACGGGGTGAGTTGCTGCCAGTGCGTCTCGGGCGTGGATGGGGGTTGGTCGTGCGTCGGATCGTGCGTAGGTCGGTGCGGGCCATTCTGCTGGATGAGGACGACCGTCTCGTGCTGATCAAGCGGACCAAGTCCGGCCAGGCGCCGTACTGGACCACGCCGGGCGGTGGTGTGGAGTCGACGGATGCCTCTCTGGAGGCTGCGCTTCGTCGGGAGCTGCTGGAGGAACTTGGTGCCTCGGCCGATCGGTTCGCCCAGGTGTTCCTGTTCACCGTCCCGGCTGGTGAGGGTATTTCTGTCCAGCACTTCTTCGCCTGTCGGCTAATTGAGCTGCGGGAGGCTACTCGAAGCGGGCCGGAGTTCGATGATCCGTTGCGTGGTGACTATCAGCTCGATCGAGTGACGATCGAGAAGCTGCCTGCGGTGGATCTCAAGCCGGAGGGGCTGACCGAGTTCATCACCTCCAACAAGGAGGCACTGCTCTCGGTGTAGGCAGCTTGGGCAGAGCATCCTTGCTTGGAGCCAGCGTCGCCCCGTCGCCGCACAACCCCTACGCTGGCGGCATGAGGGAACCCAGTGCGGACCGGACCTACGCCACGCCGGATGACCTCCCGGTCTCGGCACTGCTGCCTGAGCTGCTGCGGAGTGTTCGTGAGGGACAGGTCGTCTACCTCAGCGAGCAGGATGAAACGGTCGCCGCTGTCGTGCCGCTGGAGGTAGCGAGGGCGGGCCTGGCGGCACTGGGCCGATCCGAAGAAGGGCTGCGGTGACGGTCCTGCCTGGTATCTGTTGATGAATCAGCGCCCGGCGGCGTCGCCGGCCGAGTCGATCCCCGACGAGATCCGTGTCGATGTGGAGACGCTGTGGCGCTACCACGACATGGGCCACGAGCTGCGGCCGTGTGACGTGGGGATCGGACTGGGCAGCCATGACCTTGGCGTCGCGGTGATCGCGACGCGCCTGTTCCACGAGGGATTGTTTCCCTGGATCGTGTTCACTGGGGCGAACGCGCCGACGACGGTGGAGCGGTTCCCTCGCGGCGAGGCCGTGCACTACCGCGAATACGCGATGGAGCAGGGCGTGCCGGCGGACTCGATTCTCGTGGAACTACGGGCCACGAACACCGCCCAGAACCTGGAGTACTCCCGGCAGCTCCTGGCCGAACGGCGTATCCCGGTGCGGTCAGTGGTGATCATGTCGCGGCCGTACCAGCAGCGTCGGGCGTACGCCACGTGCAGGCTGATGTGGCCGGAGGTAGACGTGGTCTGCGCGTCGAACCCGTTGGCACTCGACGACTACGTGCGCAATATCGGTGACCCGCGGCGGGTGGTGGAGATGCTGGTCGGCGACACCCAGCGGATCGAGGTGTACGCCGAGCGCGGGTTCGCGATCCCACAGGAGATGCCGGACGAGGTCCGGGCTGCCTATGAGCGACTGGTGGCGGCCGGCTACACGAGCCGGCTGATCTGACCACGGCTACCAGCGTGGTCCACCCGACCGGACGCCCATCCGTTCGCTGAGTTCGACGGCCAGACGGGGCGGCCGGGGGCGGATGAGGATGTCCCGGACGAGGTCGCGGGAGAGCCGGTGGTAGCGCACCTGGTCTGGGCCGATGACCTCCGCGTCCAAGAGCGCGCCGAGGGCGTCGTCGATGCAGTTCCAGCGCGCCAGCGCTCGCGCGGTCTCGATGGCGTGGCGGACCTGCCGCTCGATGGGCAGGGCACCGGTATCGAGTGGGGTACCTATGGCGATGGCGCGTTGCACGTCGCCGAGTTCCATCGCCACGGTCGTCTTGTGGATCGACACGTTGGTGGGGCCGAAGGCGGTCCACACGTGGTTGTCGTCGGCGCCGAGCTGGGTCGCTGCGGCGTCGGCTTCGAAAGCCGACCGTCTATGGCGACAAACGTTGACCACCGAGGGCCATATGCCACAAACGACTCGCCCGGCTGATCCACCACTGCTCACCCATGCCTGGCGTCAACTGTTCGAGCGGCAGGTCCGGGAAGCCGGCCGCCGGTGACCGGCGACCGGGACCAGGGCCCGGCCCGAGCGAATGGTGCAGCCGTGTTCCGGCAGGAACATCTGCCAATGCGGCCACTGTGGCTTTGCCGGCGGTGCGGTCAGCCGTGGCCGTGCGGCGCGGCGAAGCTCGCCCTCGCGGCCGAGTACCGGGACAGCCCGGTGAGCCTGTTCCTCTACCTGGCCAGCTGCCTGCACGACGCGATCGATGACCTGCACCGGCTCAATCCCAGTGAGGCGGGTGGTACCGCCTCACTGTTTGACCCGTTCCTCGGGTGGCCCGCCCGCACCCACGCCTACCGAGCCAGAACCGCCACGGCGATCGGGAACGAGGAGACTTCGTGAACAGCCCGAACAATCACGAAACCGCCTGACACCCCCGCCAGACACAACCAGCCTGACCGCCGATCGCCACCCTGCGGTTGCCGGAGTACGTAACCACTGTATGGATGCGGGGGAAACTCAGGCTTGCCGGCTCAGCCATACGCGGTCCGGGGCTCGGCATCGTGGGCGGTGCGCGCCGCGCACGTGACAGTGGCGTTCATAGTCGGCTTCCTTGTTTGACCGAGCACGAAATCGTCCCGCAGCGTGTGCACTGCGCGTCGCGGTATCGGAAAAGGGCGGGGAGAGGCTGCTATCGAACGGCGGGGAATCTCTGGCAAGGACCTCGTCCGCGAGCCGGCACCGGTTAACCGGAGACCACGCCTCATAGCTCGGCCAAGGCGACATTTCAAACTTCATCGACACCATCGCACGAAATCCGACGACTCGGCCGGAAGGGTTATGAGTCTGCACCTCCACGACTTCGCTGCCGAGCAACCGGTCCTGCCTGCTGAGGGGTGGAAGCGGACTATGGCAAGCTCAGCGGCGTTGTGGGTGTACTGACACGTCAAGCATTGACTCTGATCATGCCATCCGGCACACTTTCCGGAGTCGCCTCGGTGCGGCCGGTAAGCCCTTTGTTGCAAGGTTGTTTCCTCAGTCAACGTAGACAGGTCCGGATCCCCACAATGGCGTTGGGGATTGCGTAGAGCCTCATACCAGTATTTGGACGTCGATGGCTTTCTAGCCTGCCGGTCCCGCGCGCCTTCGGGCGCAGTTCTGCCGCTCGTGCGTCGCGGCTCTGGACTCGTCGCTTAAAGCCGGGTGGCGCATTCGTGGCCGGTGTGGCTGATTCAGGCCCAGATCCGAGTCGGCCTGTTCGTTTCCCCATGGATCGGAGATCTAGTGCGCATCGCCTTCCTCACCACGACTCAGCATGGCCACCTCAACCCGTACATTCCGGTGGTCAATGCGCTCCAAGCCGCCGGCAACGAGGTTGTGCTGCTGTTGGTGTCGGCGGACGGTGGCGTACTCGGCGAGCAGCGTCGCCAGGCCCTGGGCGCGGCGGAGGTCCACCTGGTCGGGCAGGTCCAGATGGCGCCGTGGAGCGACGATCCGGCAAAGATCGGTCCGATGCTCGAATCGTCACCGCTGGCGGACCAGGTGGCTGATGCGCTCCGAACGACGCAGCCGGACTTCGCGCTGCTCGATTCGCTGCCGGTATTGGCGGCAGCGATGGCGGGGGCCCAGGCGTCCGGTGTGCCGTACGGGATGATCTGGGCGAACCTGGGCGGAGTATGCCCGAAGGAGCGTCGGCAAGGTCGCTGGCTGTACGACGAACAGGTTGGCGACTATCTGACCAGGCGCGGGGTGTTGTGGTCGACCCGGACGCATTCGGCGCGTTCGCCAATTCTCAACGTGATGCCGACGATTCCCTCGCTCGTCGGGGATGAAGCGGTCACCGACGACGGCGTGCAGCTGGTCGGGTTGCCGGGCGCGGCAGGTATCCGCGGCGACGAGGTCGCCTTTCCCGGCCTGGAGGAGATCGACCCCGGCCGGCCGTTGGTGTTCGTCTCCTTCGGCACGATCTTTTTCAGGCGGCCCGAACTCCTACGCACGGTGATCATGGGGGCGGTGAAGACCGGTGCGCAGGTGATCGCCGCGGTGGGAGATCTCGCTGAGGAACTCGCGCTGCCCGCCGACGTGCTTACCGCCCCGTACGTGCCCCAACGTGAGGTGCTTGAGCGCGCCGACGTGTTCATCACCCATGGCGGCTACAACTCGGTGGCGGAGTCGATCCGGGCGGCGACACCGATGCTGGTGATCCCGCTAGCTGTGGATCAGCCTATCCAGGCGTACTTCGTGGAAACCGCGGGCTTCGGGACGGCATTGGAGCCGGCCGACGTCTCAGAACAGGCAGTCGCTGACGCTGTGACCGATCTGCTTGATCCCGGCCGGGACTATCGGGCGCGGCTGCGCGCGGCGCAGCCCGAATGCGGTAATTCCGCCGCGCGCACGGCAGAAATAGTCGGCAGCATGAGCGAGAAGCTACAGCGAAAGGGGGAGCAGTGACGATAGAACTGCAGCGGCCGGTGGACGGCCAGATCGTGTTCGACGATCCTGAGAATTTGTCGTTCCGGGTGGACCGCCGGGCCTACACCGACGACGACGTGGCCGCACAGGAGATTACCAAAATCTTCGATCGCTGCTGGTTGTACGTCGGGCACGAATCGGAGGTGCCCGAGCTGGGCTCCTATGTGTCACGTGACGTCGGAGGGCGCCCGGTGGTCATGGCGCGCGGCTCCGACGGGGTGATTCGAGTTCTTGCCAACAGCTGCCCGCACCGCGGGGCTCTGATCTGCTCGCAGTCGACCGGGCAGGCCAGATCGTTCCGGTGCCCTTACCACGACTGGACATTCTCCAATCAGGGTGACCTGGTCGGGGTTCCGCTCCCGGACGGGTACGGCCCAGGCTTCCGCAAGTCCGACTTCGGCCTGGCGCGGCACCGTAGCGACAGTTACCGGGGTTTCGTGTTCGCGACCTTCGATCCTGAGCAGCCACTCACCTTGACCGAGCATCTGGCGGGCGCGACGGAGTACCTCGATCTGATCGCCGACCAGTCCGAAGTAGGAATGGAGGTGATCCAAGGCGCGCAGTTGCACGGGGCTCGGGCCAACTGGAAGCTCATGATGGAGAACAGCGTCGACATCTACCATTTCCGCGCCCTGCACAAGCGTTACGTGAGCTACATCGAGTCGCTCGGGACGATGGCACCGCGACGACGAGGCGGCTTCGCCCGCGCTCTCGGCCGGGGGCACGGCGCCAATGAGTTGGTCCCGGCGGCAGCCCGGCCACTCGCCTACTGGACGCCGATGTTTCCTCCCGAGGTCAGGTCACGGATGGAGGCGACGGCCGCCCGGTTCGTCGAACGGTTCGGCGCCGAACGCGCCCAACGGATCACCGGCGCCAACCGAGCGTTGATGATCTTCCCAAACCTGATGATCATCGACGCCATCGGGATCACCATCCGCAAGATCGACCCGGTCAGCGCCGGCCAGATGTCCATCACCTCAGTCGCGCTGGCCCCCCAGGACGAGGATCCGGACATTCGGGAACTTCGTAAGAGTCACTACCTGACCTTCCTCGGTCCCGCCGGCTTCGCCACCCCCGACGACATCGAGATCATCGAGTCCTGTCAACGGGGCTACCTCAATCGCACGCTCCGCCACTCGGACCTGTCACGCGGTATGGCCAAGGAGGTCCCCGAGACCACCGACGAGCTTCCAGCCCGGGAGTTCTGGCGGCAGTGGGACCGGTTGATGCACGACGACGACCGCGAGGAAGGTCACCACCTCACTCGGCGGGCCGAGAGGCAAGGGGGGCAACGGCGATGACCACCGACACGATGAACACCGAGCCGGCGGTCGACGAGACGGCCCAGATGCGGTTGTGGCACCGGGTGAGCCAGTTCCTCTTCCGCGAGGCGCGGCTGCTCGACGAGTGGCGCCTGCGCGAGTGGTACGACGAGATGCTGACCGACGACATCCGCTACCTGGTGCCGGCCACGGACGTCCGGGGCGAGCCGGCCGACGCGCTCGGGCTCATCGACGACAACGCCGCCCGGCTGCGCCAGCGGATCGAGCAGATCCTCAACGGCGAGGTGTGGTGCGAGAATCCCCGCTCGCGGACGAATCGGATGATCAGCAATGTGGAGATTGTGGCTGATCGGGGCACGCACCTCGATGTGGCGGCGAATGTCGTCGTGTACCGGTTCGGGCACGGGCGCTCTGACTGTTACGTCGGAAAATTCCGGCTCGAACTCGCCGTCGAGGGCGAGTCGTTCCGGGTCCGGAGACGTCTCGTGGTGCTCGACCACGAGAGTCTTTACGAACACGGAAAGCTCAGCATCATCCTCTGAGATCTGACCGAGACACGGCCCTCCTCACCGCTTCGGGCGCTGGGGTGGGTCTGGTCAGGCTGCGCCGGTACCTGCCGCGTTGATCGACGATGCCGGCGGCGGGGCCCGGCGGCGGCGTGGAAGTTCACCACTGTCCGACAGGCCACCTGGCACCACCAAGGAGTGATCGATGAGCCAGCCGCTTGCCCGACATGAGCGGGGTGAGGCCATGTTCAAGCACGTCTTCGGCCGCGAACCCCGCCCAGGCTCCTACCCCGACTTCCTGAAGCTCACCATCGACCACTTGTTCGGTGAGATCTGGACCCGCCCGCACCTCAGTGTCGAGGAACGCGAATTGATCGCACTGACCGCGGTCGCCCTGGCCCGGACCGACTGGGAGCTGCGCGGCCACATCGGTGCCGCCCTCCACCTCGGGATGCCCCGAGAGAAAATCGTCGAAATCATCATCCAGCTCGCCTACTACGGGGGTTGGCCGGTTGCCAACAACGGGCTTCGCATCGCCCAGGAGGTATTCGCCGAGCTTGACACCGCCAAGGACACCGACCATGACCAGTGACCCAGCTCCCCTCGACCCCACCGTCAAGGTCGACCTCTGGCGCCAGCGGTTCTTCGAGGCCCAGGCGGCCGCCGAAGAGTTCATTCTCGGCATGCACGGTGATGAAGGCGTATCCGCGTGGATCCAGGCGAACTCGCGCATCACCGTGGACCTACTGCGATCGCAGCGGCCCGCCGGAGAGTCTGCCACCGCCCACTTCATGGCCCGGCTGCAGCGCCAACTGCTGCTTTACGACTCGGCGGTGACCAGCGAGCCCCAGCCCTCCGGCACCGTCCTGCGCAACACCGAATGTGGGATCCTGCGGTACCGCAAACTGGCCGCCGGTGCCGGCGTCAAACTGACCTTCGCCTCACCATGCCAGTACTGTCAGGAACTCAACACCGCCATCGCCGCCCGCTACGTCGAATCGGACGTCACGGTGTCGTGCGAACAGGCAGGCGACGGGTGCACCTGGCGCGCGGAATCCCAGCAGGCCTCAGGGGACGGCGCAGCCGGGTCACCTGACCGCGGCGGTACGTAGATCGTACCGGCGGCAACGCCGTCGGTCGTCGGCTAGTTGTCGCACTTGGAATTGCGGTTCTTGCTCTGGGATGGAGACCTCCGATGAAGGCATCAGTGGTTGTACCGACATTCAACTCGTCCGTCCTGCTGGACAGATGCCTTCGCACGTTCCGTTCACAGAGTCTGGCTGTCGACGATTCCCTCGAAGTGCTCATCGTGGATGACGGATCGACCGACTCGACAGCAGAGACGGTGCAGCGTCACGTGATGGCGGACTCCCGGTTCCGCTACCTGCATCTGCCTCGTTCTGCAACCTCGTCGAGAGGTGCCGCAAGAAATCGCGGTGCGGAAGAAGCGACCGGCGACATCCTGATCTTCGTCGATGGTGACCAACTGGTTCCGCCCACCTTTGTCGATGGGCATCTTCGTCACTACCGAGTTGCTTCGGCAAAGAAGGCCGTTATCGGCTTCAGAAAATATCTGCGAGCACCGGAAGCGTTCGATGAGCGCTTCCTTGAGGACGGTGCCGAGAAATTCCTCGGCGGCGTGATAAAGAGCGACATCAGGCTGGACCTGTTGAGCCGCCTGAGCGATGTCGATGGCGACCTGAAGACGTCATGGCATCTCTTCTTCACCTGCAACGTGTCCGTTCCCAGCGTCGACTACAAGCACGTCGGTGGGTTCAACGAAGAATTTCGGGGATGGGGCCTGGAGGATTCCGAGTTGGGGTACAGGCTGGAGCGCTTCGGCACGCAGTTCGTCTTCGACGACGAAAGCTTCGCCTACCATCAAGGGCCGCCGCTGAGCCCCGACACACGTGTCTATGAGGGCTGGCTGAAGAACTTGAGCCTATTCATCGCGCTGCACAAGGAATCTCCTGAGGTGATCCTTCAGGCCATGCTTGCGCCAATTTTCAACCCGGCGGTCGGTGCCAACTGGACCGATCTCTACGAGCGGTTCGAAATGTGTGCCAGGTCGACCCCCGCAGCCGTCGCAGAATGATGAAGTGGCATGTGGGAACCCGCAGTCGTCGACACGGGCTCTGCCATGCGCCGATAGGGTTCACAGCCGCACTGGAGGCGCCTGGTGGTGACGATGCACGAGAGATCTGTGTGGGCGGAACTTGTCGACGGCCACAGATCGCGCCGCGACGGGCGAATGAGAATCCTGCACCTGGTGCCCAAGGCTGGCTGGTCGCTGGTCTCGTCCGCCGTGCTGGTCCAGATCGCCGCAGGGATCCTGCCGGTCGCGTTCATCCTCGCCACCTCAGCCGTGGTCGCCCGAGTGCCGGACGCGGTAGCCGGCGGGCTCGGGTCGGCGGCCTGGAGCGATCTTCGGACCAACTTGATCCTCGCGGCGGCCGCGTTCTTCGGAGTGCAGCTGCTGCTGCCGGTACAGGAACTGCTCGGCAACCTGATCCGCCGCCGCCTCGACGACCTCGTCCGTGACCGGTTGATGGCGGCCTCCCAAGCGAGCGGCGGCGTGGCCGTCATGGAGGATCCGGAACTGCTCGATCACGTCGCCGACGCCAAGGACCGGCTGCGGACCGAAATGTGGTCGCCGGGTGCCGCGGGCGCCGGTCAGATCGCGCTGATTTCGCGGTACCTGCAGACCGTGCTCGCCGCCGGGGTCACGTCGGTCGCCTTCGTGTGGTGGGCCGGGCCGGCTCTGCTCGTCGCGGCCCTGACGATCCGTTTCGGCTACCGGCTCGGTCTGTCGGTGTTCACCGAGGTTTTCCGGAGCACCGCCCGGCTGCGGCGCCGCAGCGAATATCTCCGCACCATGCTGCTCCAGCCCGCGGCGGCGAAGGAGTTGCGGGTCTTCGGGCTTCTACCCTGGTTGAAGCAGGAGTACACGACCGCCGCCATGGACGCCGCGCTCCCGGTCTGGCGAGCCCGGCGCCGGCTGTTCTACGGCCCCTACATCCTCTACGTTCTTGTCGCCTTTGTGCTGCTGGGCGTGCTGCTGACGGGAGCGGCTCAGGCAACGGCGGCCGGACTGCTCGGCATCGGCGGGTTGATACTCGTATTCCAGGCGTCCCTGGCAGCCATGAGGATCGGCGGGTTCATCGCCGAGTCCGATGTGGCGACCGAGCAGGGCCTCAATGCCTACCGGTCGGTGGAGCGGATCGAGAGCATGAGCGAAGCCGACGCCCGCACGACCGAGAGCGGCAGGGGCGATCCGGCTGGACTGCCCAGGACAGTGCTGCGATTCGACAAGGTGTCCTTCGCCTACCCGGGCGGGCCACCGGTGCTGAACGACCTTGACCTCACCATCGAGGCGGGCCGGTCGCTGGCGATCGTCGGCCTCAACGGCGCAGGCAAGACCACCCTCGTGAAGCTGTTGGCCCGGCTCTACGAGCCGACGACCGGGGCGATCACCGCTGACGGCGTCGACATTCGGACCTTCCCGGCCACGGCCTGGCAGCGCCGGGTCGCGGCGATCTTCCAGGACTTCACGCACTTCGAGTTGCCGGTGCGCGACAACGTCGCCTTCGGGGCGATCGAGATGCTCGCCGAGCCGGAGCGTGCCGACAAGGTGGTCCGGGCTGCCCTGGAGAAGGCCGGCGCGGCGGATTTCGTCAACCGTCTCCCCCGTGGCCTGGAGACTCCACTGTCGCGGCGATACGCCGGCGGCGCCGAACTGTCCGGCGGGCAGTGGCAGCGCATCGCGATCGCCCGTGCTCTCGTCGCAGTCGAGGGTGGCGCCGGCATTCTCGTCCTCGACGAGCCGACCGCCAACCTGGACGTGCGGTCGGAGGTGGCGTTCTTCGAGCGGTTCCTCGACCTGACACAGGGAGTCACCAGCGTAGTCATCTCGCACCGATTCTCCACGGTGCGCCGTGCCGACCGGATCGTCGTGCTGGAACACGGTCGCGTCGTCGAGGAGGGTACCCACGAGGAGTTGCTCGCCCTCGACGGTCGCTACGCGGAGCTGTTTCGGCTGCAGGCTGCGCGGTTCACGGAGGAGGAGGTCGAAGGCTGTGAATAGGATGCTGCGCAGTGTCGGCGCGACGCTGGCCTCGGCGTGGCGGCTCAGCCCGGGGAGGCTGATCACCGCCGCCCTGTTGATGATGCTCGGTGCCGTGAGTGGACCCCTGCTGGCGCTTTTTCTGGGTGTGGCGGTCGACGCGGCCCTCGACGGGCGGACCGATGTCGCGGTCTGGACGGCGGCGGCCGCCGCCGTGAGTGTCCTGCTCAGCTTGACCATGGAGCACTTCGCCCACATCTTCTTCTTCGAACTCGGTGATCTGCACAAGCAGGACACCGAACGTCAGCTCGGCGACCTGGCGCACGGACCGGTCGGGCTGGCGCTGCACGAGCGGCGCGACGCCGCGGATCGCTTCGAGCTGCTCCGACAGCAGTCGTGGACGTTGAGTCAGAGCGTGCAGACCGTCCTGACGATCGGGGTGCTACTCACCCAGATCACCCTGACCGCCGTGCTCCTCGCCCGCATCGAGCCTTGGCTGCTCCTGCTGCCGATCTTCGGTGTCCCTCCGCTGATCGCCGGGCGGCTGGCCGAGAAGCGGCTGGAACGTGCCGAACTCGTGACCGCCGAGTCGGCCCGCATGAGCTGGCACCTGTTCGAGCTGGCCCTCAGCTCGACAGCCGCCAAGGAGATTCGGCTCTTCGGGCTCGGCGGAGAGCTCCGCCGCCGCCATGGGATGGTCCGCCGCGAGGTGGACAGCCGACTGCGCCGAGCTGAATGCGTCGGCGCAGCCCTGCGGTTCACCGGTCAGCTGATCTTCGCGCTCGGGTACATCGGCTCCATCGTCCTGGTCGTTCGCGCCGCTATCAGCGGCGAGCGCACCGTGGGCGACGTTGTCCTCGCCATCACGCTGGCCGTGCAAACCAACGCGCAGGCTGCCGGCGCCGTCGCGCTCGCCCAGGCGCTGCAACGCAACGCCCGGGCCTTCGGCTGGTTGAGCTGGATCCGCAATGCCACGCCGCCGGAACCCGGGCCGCCGGCTGACCAGACACCGCCCGCCGTCCTCACCGACGGCATCGAGCTGCGTGACGTCGCGTTCCGGTACCCGGGCACCGATGTCGACGTGTTGCAGGGCCTCAGCCTGCGCATCCCTTCCGGCACGATCGTCGCCATCGTCGGCGACAACGGTTCCGGCAAGTCCACCCTGGTCAAGTTGCTCTGCCAGTTCTACCGGCCGACCGCAGGCGAGATCACCATAGATGGCGCCGACCTGCGGCGGCTCGACCCGCTGGGATGGCGCCAGCGGATCTCCGCCAGCTTCCAGGACTACCTCCGGCTGGAGCTGCGGGCCCGGAGCAGCATCGGCCTCGGTGACCTGCCTCGACTCGACGAACCGGGCGCGGTGGAGCGGGCAACCCGGCGAGCAGACGCGGAGGAGGTGATCGGCCGGCTGCCGGTCGGCCTGGAGACCTACCTTGGCACGTCCTACGACAACGGCACTGAACTGTCGGGCGGGCAGTGGCAGCGCATCGCGTTGAGCCGGTCGATGATGCGCGACGATCCGCTGCTGCTGTTGCTCGACGAACCCGCCGCCGCCTTGGACCCGCTGACCGAGCACGCCTTGTTCGACCGGTACGCCGACGCGGCGCGTGACGTGGGGATCCGTACCGGCGGAGTCACCGTCTTCGTGTCACACCGGTTCTCGACCGTCCGGATGGCTGACGTGATCCTGGTCGTGTCGGACGGGCGGATCGTAGAGTCCGGCAGCCACGACGAGCTGCTGGCGCTCAACGGGATGTACGCCGAATTCTTCAGCCTGCAGGCGGCCGCATATCGCTGACCGCAAGGCACGAACATCGAACGAGACTCTTGATCCGTAGTGTGATCCGACAACTGATCGGCGACAGATCTCCGTCGACTGATGTGCGACAGACCTAGCGGAAAGCGGTGACCCAGAACAGGACGGCGGCGAGGGCTAGCAGTTCACAGACACCCACCGCGAGCAGTGGCATCGCCGCCGACGGCAGCCGGGCCGACGAGGAGTAGCGGGGTCGTTCCCAGCTGCCGTGTGCCGGGCGGCCACTGATCGTTGCGCCCAGAATCAACGCGAGCATGGCGGCGGTACTGCCCACGTGGAGCGGTACGAAGTCGGGGTAGCTGCCGTGGAGCCTGCCAACTCCCGCGTACACGATCGTGAAGCCGACGGCGGCCAGGCCGGCACATGCGATCATCGCGTACCGGGCTGTGGCACTCGTGGCGGAGATCAGGATGATTAGGCCGGCGAGCAGGAGCGGCCCACCCACGACGGCCCAGCCGGCGAAGGTGAGGCCGACCGCTGAACAGGCCGACTCGGTACACAACAGATCGAGCAGCGCGGTCAGCATCTCGCCGCTGCGGAACCCACTCGTGATCACGGCGGCGATGAGAACCGCCGAGACGACGATGACCTCCGCCGCACTCATCTGAGACCCCTTGCGCCTGGACAACCGTGGCTCCCTGCGGTCGACACGCCGCCGATCGTAGGGCCAGCCCGCTCATCGCCTGGGTCCGCTGGCCTGTCGTAGATCAGTTGGCGGACGGGGGTGTCGCACATCAGCCGACGGAGGACAACTTTTGATCCGTGGTTCGGGGTTCGAGTCCGTGGCACACGGGTCTCGTGAACAGTGTGGTCGAGTGGGGGTGGACCCGGCCGGCCGGGCCCACCCCTCATGTCACGTCCGGCGGGCTGGCAACCGGCCCGCCGCGCCGACTACTCGGACTTGCCGAACGCGTCGACGCCGGTCAACTCGGCCGAGAGCGCCCAGAGCCGCTCGGCCGCCTCGCGGTCGGCGGGGCCGTCGAAGGTCTTGGCCACCGTGCACGCCTGACAGTAGCCGCCGCCCGCGTCCGCCAGTCGCGGTGACGTCGCGGCCCAGACCTGGGTCGCGGCGCCCTGCTCGGGTGCCCGGAACTCGGGCAGCAGGGCGGTGCCGTTCTCGTCGATCCAGCCGGCGCCGACCATCTCCTCCTTGGAGAGGTGCCGCTGCAACGGGGTGAGGATGTAGCCGGGGTTCACCGAGAAGGCCCGTACCCCGGCCGCCCGGCCCAGCCGGTCGAGTTCGGCGGCGAAGAGGATGTTGGCCGACTTCGACTGGCTGTACGCGGCCCACTTGTCGTAGCCGTTCTCGAAGTGCACGTCGTCCCAGTTGATCCGCGGCGTCTCCCCGGCGCCCGAGGCGGTGACGACGACGCGCGCGCCGCCGTCCGCGGTGAGCGCCGGCCAGAGCCGGTTGACCAGGGCGAAGTGCCCGAGGTGGTTGGTCGCGAACTGAGCCTCCCAGCCCTCACCCACCCGGGTCAGCGGGGTGGCCATGATGCCCGCGTTGTTGATCAGGATGTCGATGGGACGACCCGATTCGAGGACGCGGTCGGCGAAGTTCCGGACGCTGTCGAGGTCGGCGAGGTCGAGTTCGTCGACCTCCACGCCGGCGATCCCCGCGACCGCCTCCCGCGCGACGTCCGTACGGCGGGCCGGAACGAGGACCCGGGCGCCGGCCGCGGCGAGGGCCCGGGTGGTCGCCAGGCCCAGGCCGGAGTATCCGCCGGTGACGATGGCGAACTTACCGGAGAGGTCGATGCCGGCGAGCACCTCCGTCGCTGTGCTGTCGATCCCGAAACCCTGGTCGTCAGGCTGATCAGAAAGAGTCATGTTCAACTTTCCGGTCGGGCACCGCTACTGCTGGCGCGCGGGTCAGGCGGGGTTCTCGACGCGGTAGAGCCGCCGCGTCATTCGTGGGAACAGCAGTCCCTGCAGGATGCCGATGCTGGCTGCCACCGCCGAGGTGAGCGTCACCATTAGGTGAAGCACCGTGAATTGTAGTCCAAAAAGGATTCCATGGTGACGATAGGCGTAGCCGTAGGTGCGCTTGTCGAGCCCGATGCTGATCCCGGTCAGCACCGCGGCGGCGAGGAGCGCCCAAGGGCCGAGGATCGCCGCCGAGGCCAGCGCGATCACCGCCGCGAGCAGGAAGGCGCTGCCCAAAGCCCGATATCCGGTGCCGGCGCCACCTGGAAGCTTGTTCAGCCGCAGCCAGTTCGGCGCGCCGAGCCGGGTGCGGTTGAACACCTTGGTCAGCATCACCCGCAGCGTACCGTCGTGGTCGTGCCGTCCCCGAATGGTGGGTACGGCCTTGACCTCGTACCGGGCGTTGAGCCGGAAGCCGTAGTCCTGCTCCTCGGTCCAGCGGAGCCGGTCGTTGAACTCGCCGACCTCCAGGAACGTCTCCTTCTTCATCGCGAAGAGCGCCGAGTGCAGACCCGGGATGGCGCCCTCGACCTCGCAGAACCAGACGTACTGCTGGATGGCGCGGTAGCGCTTGACCAGGCTGTCGGGAAACATCGGCTCGGCCCGGTACATGCCGCAGATCGCGCCGAGTTGCGGCTCTTCCCGCAGGTGGTCGACCGCCCGCTCGACCGCGTCGGGGTCGAGCGCGACGTCGGAGTCCACAAAGAACAACACCTCACCCTTGGCGTGCCGGGCGCCCAGGTTCCGCGCCGTGGAGACGCCGCTGTTGACCGGCACCTGCAGCACCGTGACGTCGAGCGCCCTGGCGATCGCCACCGAGTCGTCCGTGCTCGCGTCGTCGGCCACGATCACCTCGACGGCCGGGTACGTCTGGTTCTTCGCCGCTCTGATGCACTCGCCGATGGTGCTGGCGTAGTTGTAGTTCGGGATGATCACGGAGACGAGTGGCTGCTCATTCATCGGGCTCCAACCTTTCTTTTGTTTCATCGGTGTTACCGTGCCGCGGTGCGTCCGCGAAGGGTGGTGAAGAGAACCTCGTACGCGTCCAGCGACGCCGCCACGGAGAAACGCGCCCGTGCCGCCCGGGCCTTCTGCTCCTTCCAATGCCGCGGCACCGCCGCCAGTTCGGAGATGGCCCGCTCCAGCGCCTGTGGATCCCGGGGCGGAACCACCCGACCGAAGCCGGTCGCGGCCACGGGGTACCGGTTGCCGGGAAGATCGGTCGTCACCGACGGAATGCCGCTCATCATCGCCTCGGCCAGTACGGTGCCGAACGAACTGGCGACCGCCGGGAGCGCGAACACGTCGACCGAGGCGTAGAAGTCGTTGACCTCCCGGCCGCGCAGCTCGCCGAGGATCCGTACCCGACTGTCCCGGTCGATCTCGGACTGCACCGCCATGAGATCGCCGCCGGCCACCTCGTGGTAGTTGCCCGCGATCAACAGCCGGGCGGCGGGGTCGACGATCCGCTGGAACGCCCGGACCAGGTAGCCGACGCCCTTGTCCGCCACGATCCGGCCCAGGAAGCCGACGTGCAGGCCGCCGGTCTCCCGGTATCGGGGCTCACCGCCCCGCCGGTCCAGGCACGGCGGCGTGATGGGGGTGAAGTTGCGGTTGCGGATGACCGGCCAGAACCGCGAGGCGTGCGCCTGGTCGTGGCTGCTCGCCACCACAGCGGCGGAGCCGCGGATGGCCGCTCGGGAGGCGACGTCCGAGGCCCGCGCGAAGGCCCGGCCGGACCAGCTTGCCGGCAGGTGCGGGTCGCTGTGCAGCACGCTCACCACCGGTACGCGGCGGGCCAGCGGCATCAGCAGGGCCGCCTCCGGCATCGGCAGGTTGACGTGCAGCAGCGACGAGCTGCGCGCCAGCTGACCGGCCAGGATCGGGTAGCGGGGGGCGACGATCGCCCGGCTCGCCCTCATCAACACCGGGGAACGGTAGATGTCCACCCCGCCGACGGTGTCCCGCAGCGGCAGGTCGGGGTCGTGCTGGGCGGTGACGACGGCGACCCGCCACCCCCGATTGGCCATTCCTTCGGCGATGCTGCGTGCGGTCTGCGTGAAGCCACTGACGTACGGCTCGTAGTGGGTGGCCGCTAGCGTCAGATCGTATTTCCTGTCCGGCATGGGTACCGCATTCTCTGAGGTATCGCTACGGCCGATTACCTAACCTCTGAGCACGTTAGTGGTTCGCCTGTGGCCATATTCTTGGCGATTTCTTGGGAACCGGTTGCCCGGCATTCGGGTGCTCCGGAACGGTTGCCACCGTCACCGTGGGCACGGTGGGAACCGCCGCCGCCGGGCGCCGCCGGATGATGGCCGCGGCCACCAGCAGGCCGACCCCCGCGGTGGCGAGTTCACTCAGTGTCACCACCACCCGGCTGACCAGCGCCACCACACCGGCCACCGGAATCGGCAGGATGACACTGAGCGCGGCCGTCACGACCACCTCCCGAACGCCGATGCCGTCGGGGGCGAACACGGCGATCACCCCGGCCACCGCGCCGAGGCCGAACGCGCCGAGGCAGAGCGGCAGCGCGCGCAGCGGCGGTGCCCCCATCGCCACGGCGAGGATCCACAGGTGGGCGCCCCCGATCACCCACGCCAGCAGTTGGGCGACGACCGCCTGCCGGATGCCGGTGCCGCAGATCGCCGTCGACGGCTCGGGTCGGCGGCGCAGCCGGCCGAGCAGGGTCGCGGCCCCACCCACCAGACCGGGGCGGATCAGGACCGCGGCCACCGGCAGGAGGGCCAGCAGGAGCCAGCCGGACGACGCGCCGAACACCTCCGGCCCGGCGGCCAGCCCCACGGTGGCGCCGGTCAGCAGGCTCACCACCAGGGCCAGCAGCCAGGCCGCGCTCATCCGGCCCGCCGGTACGCCGATGGCCCTGCCCATCTCGACGCTGACCAGGAAGCCCATCACCTTGCCGGGCACGTACTTGACGAGCTGTCCGAAGTAGAAGATCCGGGCCGCGTCCACGGCGGGAACCCGCTCGCCGACGCCGGCGAGCATGGCCCGCCAGGAGACCATCGTGGCGACCAGACCGGCGGCGTTGGCCAGGACGGCCAGCGTCGTCATCGTCAGGACGAAGCCGGGTCGCTGACCGCGGAGCGTGCCGGCCACCGTGGACCAGTCCTGACCGCGCAGCGCGAGCACGATGAAGACCACGGTCACCGTCAGCAACAGGCTCATGAGTACCCTGCGGGCCACCGTGTGCCAACGCTTACGGGGCACAGCGGTCACCGGTACGGCGATTTCCGGGAAGGCCTGCGGTGCGTCCAGTTCTTTTGTTGACACGCGCACCTTCTCCGATCGTGGAAAGGAATCGAGCTGGTGGCTCACGCTAACCGTGAACCGCTTGTTTCTTCCTTGTCCGACGGCTCGCCGGTCATTTCCGTCTCGGGCCCGGCGAAGCGTTCCCGGGCGTACAGCCGCAGCAGTTCCCCCATCCGGTAACTGCCCGGGGTCGAGGTCTCCAACAGCTGCGCGTCGACCAGCCGCTCCAGGATGCGTTCGGTGTGCGCCTCCGAGCGGGCGAGCACCCGAGCGGCGGTCGACCGGCTGAGTTCGGTCATCGGCGACGTGCCCAGCAACTTGAACGCCTCGGCGATGGCGCGCTCGGAGCGGTCCGGGCTGCCGGAGAGACGATCGTAGGAGCCGGCCATGCTGGCCCGCAGGCCGACACCGTCGAACTCGAGGTTGTCCAGCCGGCGGCGCTCGTCGGCGAGCCGGTCGCGCAGCTCGGCGAGCGGCCAACCGGGACGGGCCACGAGGCGGGCACCGACGATGCGCAGCGCCAGCGGCAGGCACTCGCACCACTCTGCGATGGCGGTCGCGGCCTCCGGCTCCGCCGCGACCCGTTCCGCACCGACCCAGTGGCTCAGCAGCGCGATGGCGTCCGGGATGGTGAGCGGTCCGACTCGCAGCTGGCGCACGTCGCTGAGCCCCGCCAGCGGCTGGCGGCTGGTCACCAGCGTCCCGCATCCGGCGCCGCTGGGCAGCAGCGGGCGCACCTGGGCGGCGTCGACGGCGTTGTCGAGGACCAGTAACAGCCGCCGCCCGGCGACGACCGAGCGGAACAGGGCCGCCGCCTCGTCGACCTGCTCCTGGTCGCAGCTCATGCTGACCCCGAGGGTGCGCAGCAGCCGGGCGAGTGCGTCGACCGGTGTCAGCGGCTCGGCGTCCACGCTGGTGCCGCGTAGGGCGATGTACAACTGGCCATCCGGGTAGCGGCTGGTGAGCTTGTGCGCGGCGTGGATGGCCAGGGTGGACTTTCCGACCCCGGCGGTCCCGTAGATCGACACGACCGGGGCCGAGTCCGTTGTGCTGGCGGGCTTCAGCCAGTTCATGACCGGCGCGAGATCGTCGTGCCGACCGGAGAATCGGGCGATGTCGGCGGGTAGCTGCCGCGGCACGTGCCGGATCGGGGTGGTGACCGGGCCGACGTTGCCCGGGTACGGCTCGTCGAGTTCGCCGCGGAGTATGGCGACGTGCAGGTTGCGCAGCTCGGGGCCGGGCTCGGCGCCGAACTGCTCGACGACCTGCGCGCGGGTGTCGACGTAGTACTGCAGCGCCTCCGGGGTACGCCCCATCGCGCAGAGCGCCCGCATCTGCAGCGACACGAGCGGTTCGGCGAGCGGGTACGAGCCGAGGATCCGGGCCAGCCGCTCGGCCACCGCCTCCGGGCTGCCGAGACGTAGCTCCTCGGCGCCCCAGGCGCCGGCCAGGCTGATCAACTGCGATGCCACGCTGCGCCTCACCCGGTTGGCCCAGTCACTGGAGAGGGTGGCCAATGGGTCCCCCCGCCACAGGTCCATCGCCTCGCGCAGGGCGGCGACCCGCTTCTCGTCGTTGATCCGCGTCGCCGCGCGACCGGTGTCGATGAGACGGTTCAGCCGGTGCAGGTCCACCTGCTGGCGCTCGACGTCGAGCACGTAGCCGTCCCCGTGGCGACCCAGGCCGATGGTTCTGCCGGAGCCGTCGTCGGCCTGTGCCAGGGCCCGACGCAGCCGGGCGACATGGGCGTAGAGGGCGCTGCGGGGCGCCTCCGGAGCCGCCGGCCCCCACACCCGTTCCGTCAGGGTGTCGATCGACACCGGTGTGCCGGCGTCCACGGCCAGGGCCGCCAGGACTGCGCGACGCTGACGTGGCCCCACATCCAGCGGGCCGTCCGCCGATTCCACCTCGATGGGCCCCAGTAGTCGGATCCTCACATGCTCTCCCCGTCATCACGGCTGACGCCGGCCGGTGTGCTAGTGGACGCCGGCTGGCGTCCGGTACCTCTGTCGGAAGCGCGCGTCGAGCACGTAGCGCAGGCCACCACTCAACGCGCCCGCGGAAATCGCGAGACTGTACAGAAAACTGAGTAGCGCGCTCGGCGGGACCATCCGCCAGCCCGCGGTGCGTCGGACGTAGTTCAGCAGGGGGAGGTCGACGCCGATGAACCACGTCAGGAAGGCGACCGGAACGGCCGCCAGGTAGGGGGAGACCAGCACCAGGGGGAGGCTGGTGGTGGCCAGGAAGGCGGCCGCGACCTCGGCGGGCCGGTGCGTGGCCTCCCGCTCGGGCTTCAGCTCGCGTTGCTTGAGGACCAGGGGAACCAGTGAGCCGGCGCGCCGATAGAGCTTCCGCAGGATCGAGGACAGCTGGTCGTCGTCGTCGTGGTAACCGACCACGGACAGGGTGCGGGTGACCGGGTAGTGCTCCGCGATCCGGAGGCTGAACTCGTGGTCCTCGTTGGCGTACTGGCCGAGCAGCCGCTCGTCGAACGCCCCGATGTCGTCGATGACCCGGCGGGGTACGGCCCCGCTGGCGAAGTGGCCGGTCCGGGCCGGCCCGAGCTTGCGGGTGGCGCGGTAGTGGCCGTAGAGCACCTGCACCCACTCCACCACTCCGTCGTCGACCAGGGGGCGGTCGCCGTAGACGCCCCAGACGGCACCGTAGGAAGGGTTCTCCTCGAAGATCTTGACGGCGTTGGCGACCGCGTCGGGGGCGAGGGCCACATCGGAGTCGAGGAAGAAGAGGATGTCGCCGCTGCTTGCGGCTATGCCGCGGTTGCGGGCGGGGCCGGCACCGACGTTGTCGGTCAGTTCGATGAGCGTGCAACCAAGTTTCTTGACGATCTCCGGTGTGTCGTCGGTGCTGGCATCGTCGACGACGATGACCTCGATCGACGGGTGGGTCTGGTGCAATGCCGAGAGCACGCTCAGGGCGATGGTCTTCCGGCTGTTGTGACAGGGGATTACCACTGACACCAGTGGCGTGTGGGCGGGCTTCATTGATGCTCCTCGGGCAGGAATTCGGCTGCGCTGGGAGGTGGACGACGCACCTACTCGTCGGTTTCTCGTCGTCGAGAAGACCCGTCGACCACCTTAGTGCCTGATCGACATCGGTAGACAACTGTCGATCGGTTTCATGCTGGTTAAATGCTCGGGATGCCCCGCCACCGCGTGTTTCGCGCCAATGTGACGCTCATCTCGTCAGGGTGCCGAGATGACGAACTGCTGAGCCTTGTGATCGGACAGGCCCTTGGGGAGGGTCAGCTCGTAACTGTGTACCTTGATGTCCGGAGTGGTGAAGAGCCAATCGATACGCCACATTCGCGGCTTGTCGCCCACCGGCCAGGTGACCGGGTAGAGCGAGGAGAGCGCCTTGCTCTGGTCGACCAGCCGGTCGGAGACCATGTCGAGGAGATTCATCGACGGTGACGTGTTCAGGTCACCGGCCATCACCGCCCGGTTCGGATTCTTTTCCAGGTCGGCGGCGATGGCCTGATAGCTGGCCTGCCGAATTTCGAAGTTGAACCGGTCGATCTCAAACATGTTGCGGTCATCGTCGCTGCGCAGCAGCAGGATCCGGACGGGCGGCTGGAAGATGTGCGAGTTGTAGAACGACACGACCTGGCCGTTGACCCGGATGTCGGTACGCAGCGCCTGTGACGTGTAGAAGAGTGGCCGGTCGACGAGGGCCGGCGGCACCGGCTTCAGGTCGTCCGGCAGGTACGGCTGCGAGTCGAGCCACGCATGCCCGACCACCGGCAGCCGGGTGAGCGTGACGTTGCGCCCCTCGCGGACGATCGTGTAGCCGGGGAACGCGGCCTTCAACTGCGCCGTCTGGTCGATCTCGTACGCCTGCGCGAAGATGTCGACCAGCGAGTCGTCGACGTTGGCGTACTCGTGCAGCATGTAGACGTCGGCGTCCATCTCCCGCAGGAAGTCGTAGAACTGCGCCGTGGTGGTGCGCTGCTCCCCGCCGTTGCGCCGGTCCTGGTCCCAGTACTCGGTGTTCCAGGTCACCACCTTGACGGCGTCGGCGGGCGCCGGCGGCGGGGTGTGGAACACCGTCGCGAAGTTGATCCCGCTGTAGCCGACGCCGAGCACGAGGGCGAGCAGCGCCGCCCCGACCAGCCGCCTGCGCATCGGTCGCGCCAGCCAGGCGACGGGTAGCAGCACCACCGGGACCGCCGCCCAGACGATCGGCGGCAACAGGTCCACCGGTCCCCACACGTACGTCCGGGCGCTGAGCAAATGGTGCAGCACGACGACGACCAGCCAGCCCACGCAGGCCACGGCCGCGAGGCGTACCCCCCAGCGGGCCCGCCGGGACCGGCCGGAAGGCCCCGGCGACAGCTCCGGATCCTTTTCGTCCATTATTGCGGTCGTTCTTGCCGCCGCTTCCGTCATCGCAACTCCTTTACGTGGCTCCGGTTCCCGCCGAGGTCGGTACCGGCCGGGAAAAAGGTATCGATCGGCACCTTGCTCGAAGCTTGTCCCGGACACCAAGGAGGGGGCAATCGTCACTCACTAGCGTCACGAGTGCTAATACCGGATTCACCACCGAGGACGGAGCCGCCGGATGGAGCACGCGCAGCCTATCGACGCTCGTACGGAGCCGGCGTCGGCGCGGCGCGGCTGGTCAGTCGGGTATGCGACTTGCCGGGCATTTGGCGGACCGGCCCGATTGGTCGGTAACGGTGACCGATGGATGGTCGGTCGGTAAATATCCAATGACGGTGAATGCCGGAAACGTCGCCGCTGCGCAGTCGTGACACTGCCGTCGAGAGCGCGGCATTTCTTCGAAACGGGAGGTGGAAGTGCACGTTGTGGTGACCGGAGCCGCCGGCATGTTGGGCACCGCGCTGTTGGCGCGCCCCTGGCCGGGAGTGACCTGGACCGGAGTGGACATCCGTCCACTCGCGCCCCGGGTACGAGAGCGGGCGAGCTTCGTCCGGGCCGACGTCCGGGACGTCGAGGCGATGACCCGCGCCTTCCGCTGCGCGGACGTGGTCATCCACTCCGCCGCCGCGTTGCCCAGCCACCGGGCGGCGGAGATCCGATCGGTGGACGTGGAGGGCACCGGGGCGGCGTTGGCTGCGGCGCGGCGGGCCGGTGTGGACCGGTTCGTGCACATCTCGTCGACCGCCGTCTACGGGCTGCCCCGGGACTGCCCCACGCCGGAGGACTACCCGTGCGAACCGGTGGACCCCTACTCGGCGGCGAAGCTCGGCGCCGAGACCGCCGTGCTACGTGAGCGCGAACAGGGCCTCTGCGCCCCGATCGTGCGGCCCAAGACCTTCCTCGGCGAGGAGCGTCTTGGTCTGTTCGCCATGCTCTTCGAGTGGGCCGACGAGGGCCGGCACTTCCCGCTGATCGGCGGCGGCGACGTCGCCACCCAGATGCTCGACGTCGAGGACCTCTGCGCGGCGATCCAGCTGATCTGCGAGGCGCCCGACGACAAGGCCAACGACACGTTCAACATCGGCGCGCGCGAGTTCCGCACTCTACGGGAGGACTTCCAGGCCGTCCTGGACGCCGCCGGCCACGGCCGGCGGGTCCTGGCCATGCCGGTGGGGCCCGCCGTCACCGCGCTGCGGGTCCTCGCCGCGACGCGCCTCTCCCCGGTCTACAAGCGACTCGTGCACAAGCTCACCCGGGACTCGTACGTCTCGATCGACCGAGCGACGCAGCGGCTCGGGTTCAACCCGCGGTTCAGCAACGAACAGGCGCTGTTGAAGACGTACCAGTGGTGGCGGGCGAACGCCGCCGGGGCGCGGCGCAGCGCCGGACGTACGCACCGCGACCCCTGGAAGCAGGGCGCCCTGAGCCTGGCGAAGGCGCTGTTCTGACACTCCACGGAGCAAGGAGAGGTCCGCCATGAATCACGCCCTGGAAGCACCGACCCCCACCACGCCGGACCTGCCCGTGGTCTCCGTCGACCCGGCCGTCGCCGTGCAGGCACTGAAACCACTGGCCCGCGTCACCGGACTGTTCGTCCTGCTGCGACCCCGCCAGTGGGTCAAGGGCAGTCTGGTGCTGGCGGCGCCGCTCGTCGCGGCCCCCGGCGCCACGGTGACCCATATCGTGCCGCTGCTCGGCACGCTGCTGAGTTTCCTGGCCGCCGCCTCAGCCGTGTACGTCTTCAACGACCTGAGGGACCGGGAACGCGACCGCCTACACCCGGTCAAACGAAACCGTCCACTGGCCAGCGGGCGGGTGAGTACGACCGCCGCGGTCATCCTCCTCGTCGGCCTGCTCACCGGCACCGCCGCCCTGGCCACCCTGCTACCCGCCCTGACCGGCGTGGTCGTCGCCGGCTATCTCGCCCTCAACCTCTGGTACTGCCTGGCACTCAAGCACCAGCCCCTGGTCGACGTGTCGGTCGTCTCCATCGGATTCGTCCTGCGGGTGCTCGCCGGCACCATCGCCGTCGGCGCGGCCGTCCATCCGGCGCTGCTGATCGGGGTCTACTGCGCGTGCCTCGCGCTCTCCCTCGGCAAGCGACGCCACGAACTCGCCGCCCTGTCGGCCGCGGGCGGTGAGGCCGGCGAGCACCGGCCGGCGCTGCGCGCGTACTCGGTGCACTTCCTGGACCAGATGGTGGTGGTGAACCTGGTGGCGGCGCTGATCGGCTACGTCGCCTTCGTCTGGACCCAGACCCCGCCGTACGGGCCGGTCACCGCCGGGCTGACCTTTCCGTTCGCCGCGTTCGCGGTACACCGCTATCTGCAGATGATCGCCATGGGCGGCTCCCGCGGCGATCCGGTCGAGGACCTCGTCCGGGACCGCGCGCTGCTGGTCAATCTCGGCCTCTGGGCCGCGGTGCTGGCGCAGGCGATGCTGGCCGGCACCTGGCACGTCTGGTAACCGATCGACACCCCTTGGAGAAGAGCGTGAGCAGCAAAGACTCCCACGAGTACGACCTCTGCGTCGCGGTCAACTACTACTCGCCCTACGTCAGCGGGCTGACCGAGGTGGCCCGGGTGCTCGCCGAGGGCCTTGCCGGGCGGGGCTGGCGGGTGGCGGTGGTCGCCGTCCGGCACGACCCGACGCTTCCGCTGCGGGAGAGCCGCAACGGCGTCGACGTCTACCGCAGCCCGGTGGTCGCCTCGATCGGCCGTGGCCCGGTCAGTCCCGGCTTCCCGGCCCTGGTGCGCCGGGTTGCCCGACGTTCGCGGGTGGTCAACCTGCATCTGCCCATGCTGGAGGGAGCGTTGATCACTGCCCTGCCGCTGCGGGTGCCGGTGGTGACCACCTACCACATCGACCTCTGGCTGCCGCCCACCCTGGTGACCCGGGCGGCGATGGCCGCGGTGCGGGTGTCGTCGCGGGTGACGCTGCGCCGCTCGGACGCCGTCGTCGTCAACAGCGACGACCAGGCGCGGTACTCGGAGCTCTGGTCGATCCTGCGGTCCAGCCAGCGGTCCGCGATTCCGGCACCCTGTCTCGACCGGCGCGGTGGGGAGGCGGCATACCGGGAGACCGCCGGCCCGCACATCGGCTTCCTCGGCCGGATCGTGCCGGACAAGGGTCTGGACTACCTGGTGGCCGCATTCGCCGAGATCCCGGATCCCGAGGCGCGGCTGCTGCTCGGCGGCGACTATCTGACCGTCGCGGGCGGAAGCGTGATCGACCGGATCCGGGCGGCCGCCGAACGGGATCCCAGGATCCGGATTCTCGGGCTGCTCCGTGGCCGGCAGATCAACGATTTCTACGCCTCCATCGACGCCTTCGCCCTGCCCTCCGTCGCCGAGTCCTTCGGCATCGCGCAGGCCGAGGCGATGATGTGCGGTATCCCGTCGGTCACCACCGATCTGCCCGGCGGCCGGTATCCGGTCCTGGCGACCGGGATGGGCAGGGTCGTCCAGCCGCGGGACCCGGCCGGACTACGGGTGGCGCTGCTGGACGTGCTCAGCTGGGACGCCGACACCCGACGCGAGGGGGCCAAGCGGGCCTTGGAGGAGTTCGGTGTGGACGGATGTCTGGACCGGTACGCGGCGCTGTTCCGGGTCCACGGGGCGCGGGCCGGCGCATTGATGTGAGCGGCGTTCCGATCAGTAGAATGGCAGCCACGTTCCGTCACGGAGGTGCAGATGCACAGCAGGAATTTCGGTCGTCTCGGCACGGTCAGCGCGCTCACCCTGGGCGGCGGCGGGATCGGCGGTGTGTGGGGGGCAACCGACCACGCCGAGGCGGTGGCGACCGTGCGGGCGGCCGTCGACGGTGGCGTCACGATGCTCGACCTGGCCCCGACCTACGGTGACGGCTACGCGGCCGAGAACGTCGCCGGTGCCGCGCTGCGCGGCATTCCGGCCGCGGACGTCCTGGTCACCAGCAAGATCGAGCTGCCCGAGCAGGACGGCGGGGATCTTCCGGCGAAGATGATCAGCAGCCTGCACGCCACCCTGGAGCGTCTCGGCCGCGAGCAGCTGGATCTCTTCCTGCTCCACTCTCAACTGCACCCGCAGGGCTGGACCGGTCCCACTCCCCGGACACTCGGCTGGGAACTGTACCGAGACCAGGTGGTGCCCACCTTCGAACGGCTGCGCGACGAGGGCAAGATCCGGGCCTGGGGGTTGACCGGTGTCGGCCACCCGCAGACCGTGATCGACGCCATGCACCAGCAGCCGCGCCCGGATGCGGTCCAGGCGGTGGTGAACGCCCTTGACCTGAGTGGCGACATGTGGCTGCTCGGCGAGTCGGCCGAGCCTCGCAACGACGAGATCCGCCGAGCCGCGGTCGCCGACGGCGTCTCGGTGATCGCCATCCGTGCCGTGGCGGCGGGAGCGCTCACCGGCGAGATCGACCGGTCCGTGGCGGACGACGCCCCGGTCGCGGTCGACTTCGCCCGGGCGGAGCGGTTCCGCGCGCTCGCCGCCGAGTTCGGTGAGTCGCCCGCCTCGTTGGCCCACCGGTACGCCCTGAGCGTCCCCGGTGTGGCGACCGTGGTGCTCGGCGTCAAGAACCGCACCGAGTTGGCGGAGTGCCTCGCCGCCGAGGCCCGTGGCCCGCTGACCGAGGTCGAACGGAAGGCCCTGCTCGACCTGCGGAGCTGAGCGAACGGCGAGCCGGCCAGCGGGCTGGACAGGCCGGCGGCACAGACGACGATCTGCGGGTGTCCGCCGGCCCTCGCCCAGGTTCAGCGGTTCGCTGGCTCGCTGCTCGGGGCCGGTTGGACGCGCTCGAACCGTATCCGGCTCAGCCAGCCCGGCAGGTCGCTGAGCGCGTACAGCTCGCCGTGCACGTCGGCGTCGATCGCGGTCGGCTGGATGGGGAAGTTGCCGATGATGGCGCTCTCGTAGCCACCCCAGGGTTTGGGGCGTACGGCGAAGGCGAGGGTCGAGCAGTAGTCGCTGGCGATGTAGGTGCCCCAAGCTTCCGGGGTGGCGGAGCCTCGGTACACCACGCCGCCGGTCACCGAGCAGCTCTCGGTCATGTAGTGCTCGTACTCGAAGACCGGGTCGGTGTACTTCACGCCTGGTCGGCACTGCTCCGGGTCGAACACCGGGGTGCCCTCGCGGCAGGACCAGCCGAGGTTCGCGCCACCCTGCCACGGGCGGATGTGGTTGATCTCCTCGACCAGGCCCTGGCCGACGTCACCGATCCACAGTGAGTTGTCGAGCTTGTCGACCGAGAACCGCCACGGGTTGCGCAGCCCGTACAGCCAGATCTCCGGCCGTGCGCCCGGCGTGCGGACGAACGGGTTGTCCCGGGGTACGCAGTAGGGCTTCGCGCCGCAGCTGCGGTTGACGTCGATCCGCACGATCTTGCCGAGCAGGGTGCCGAGGTCCTGACCGGCCTTGTACGGGTCGTTCGCGTGTCCGCCGTCGCCGAGGGACCAGTAGAGGTAGCCGTCGCGGCCGAACGCGACCTGTCCACCGTTGTGGTTGTTGTACTCGGCGTGTTCCTGGGTGAGCAGCACCTGTAGCCGCGCGGGAGCGCTGATCGGCAGTCGCGCCAGGGTCAGCGCACCGTCCGGGAGGCTGGTGTAGGCCACGTAGAGCATCCCGGTCCGTGCGAAGTCCGGCGCGGGGGTGATGCCGAGCAGGCCGCGCTCGTTGCCCGACGTGTCGACCCGGGCGGTCAGGTCGAGCACCGGCTCGGCCGCCAGGCCGGTGTCGGGGTGGTAGGCGCGGACGGTGCCGTTCTTCTCCGCGATCAGCATCCGCCCGTCCGGCAGCCCGGTGAGCGCGATCGGGCGTTGCAGCCCGAAGGCCACCTGTTCGGCTACCACGGTCAGCTCGGTGAGGGGCACCTTGCCGGGGCGCGGAGCGCCGGCCGTGGCGGTGCCGGCGGCCGACGCCGACAGCAGCGCGGAGAGGACCAGGACGAGCAGCCCGGCCAGTGTGGGTGCCGGGCGCCAACGCCGTCGCGACATGTTCTCAGCTCCTTGAGCAGGTGGTATGGAGTACGCAGGCTGGGAGCGTGCCCAACACTACATCAACAATTGTCAATGAATAAACCTGAGGCGCGGGATCGGCGGCCCGGTGGAGTGGTCTTCGTACGATGACCGGCATGGATGTTGCGATCGTGACGAACGCGGTCGTGGCCGCGGTCTCGGTGATCACCGTCGGTGTCTCGGTGTTCTTCGCGCTCCGGCAACTGCGGCTGTCGCAGGGTGCGAACCACACTCTGGTCGCGATCGAGCTGCTCACCCGGGATCGGATGAGCGACGTCTTCCTGGACAGTCAGCAGTTCGTGCTCACCGAGCTGAGGGCGAGCTGTCCGCCCGGTCTGCGGGTCAGCGACCTGCCGCCCGAGGCTCGTAAGCACGTGAACCGGATCGCGTTGTACTACAACGGCCTGGGTCAGATGCTGGCCTTCGACGTCGTCGACCCGGCGTTGCTGATCGGCACGGGTGGGTACCGCGCCCGGGAGGCATGGAGCGTGCTGGAGCCGTACATCCTCGCCGAGCGGGCGGCGCGCGGCGAGTCGTATCTGGCCAACTTCGAGCATCTCGTGGTGCTGGCCACCGAGAGGCCGTGGTCGGTCGCGGTGCGCAAGCTGGGCCTACGCCGGTTCGGCAGCTACCCGGCCAGCCTGGGCCTGGTGACCGGGGCGGATCACGCGGCTGCGCAGGCGCCGGCCGCTGATTCAGTCGGTGAACGCGGCGTCGGTTCCGCGGGCTCCGTTTGACGGCCACCGCGCCTCCTGACCCGGGGCGGCCGGCGCGCCGCCGCGCACCGCTGGCCGGTCGTCGGCCGCCGCCTGCTCGCCCATATGGTGGATCAGAGTGACTGATGTTCACGTGCACATTGCGCGGGACGGTGGTGGCGTGACCGACGTGGCTCGCCGCCATGGATCTCTGACCCGCTAACCCCATCGATCGGCAGCGTTGGGGTCGGGCTGTCCGGCCGATGCAGTGGACTCGTCTTACCTGGTCTTTTTCTGGTCGTTGAGCGGAACTTCTTGAGCACCCCGTAACTTTGTGGCAATCTCACTGCCATCGATGTGTAGCGTTCTCTCGTCTCCTGTGGTCTGCACCGATGGGCACCTGAGTCGCCGGGCGATGTTAGCGCTAACTCGTCGAAGTGACGCGACTCTGGAAGGTGCTGAGACAGATGAGGAATCTCGTACATCCGAGCGGTTCTCCGCGACGACGGTGGTCGGGCACGGCGACGATCCGCACGCTGGCGGTCGGCTTGCTGATGGCCGGCACGGTCCTGGTGCCCAGCGGTGTCGCAAACGCGGGCACCACGTTGGGCACCTCGGCGGCAGAGAAGGGGCGCTACTTCGGCGCCGCCGTCGGCACGTACAAGTTCAACGACAACACGTACATGACGGTGCTGAACCGCGAGTTCAACAGCCTGGTCGCCGAGAACGAGATGAAGTGGGACGCGACCGAGCCGCAGCGGGGCGTGTTCAACTTCAGCGCCGGCGACCGCATCGTCAACCACGCCCGCTCGCGGGGGATGAAGGTGCGCGGGCACACCCTGCTGTGGCACGCCCAGCAGCCCGGCTGGGCGCAGGGCCTGTCCGGCGGTGACCTGCGCAACGCCGCCATCAACCACGTCACCCAGGTGGCCAGCCACTTCCGGGGGCAGATCTACTCGTGGGACGTGGTGAACGAGGCGTTCGCCGACGGCGGCAGCGGCGCGCGGCGGGACTCGAACCTGCAACGCACCGGCAACGACTGGATCGAGGCCGCGTTCCGCGCCGCCCGCGCGGCCGACCCGGGCGCCAAGCTCTGCTACAACGACTACAACACCGACGGCATCAACGCGAAGTCGACCGGTATCTACAACATGGTGCGCGACTTCAAGCAGCGCGGCGTACCGATCGACTGCGTCGGCTTCCAGTCCCACCTGGGCACCACGATCGCCGGTGACTACCAGGCCAACCTGCAACGCTTCGCCGACCTCGGCGTGGACGTGGAGATCACCGAACTGGACGTCACCCAGGGCGGCAACCAGGCCAACATCTACGCCACCGTCACCCGCGCCTGCCTGGCGATCTCGCGCTGCACCGGCATCACCGTGTGGGGCGTACGGGACTGTGACTCCTGGCGCGGCAGCGACAACGCCCTGCTGTTCGACTGCGCCGGCAACAAGAAGCCCGCGTACACGGCGGTCCTCGACGCCCTCAACGGCGGCAGCACCCCGGCTCCGACCGGCAACAGGTTCCGCAACGAAGGGTCCGGCCGGTGCCTGGACGTCAACGGCGCGAGTTCGGCGAACGGCGCACAGATGATCATCTGGGACTGCCACAGCAACGCCAACCAGCAGTTCACCCAGAACGGGCGGGCGTTGCAGGTGATGGGCAAGTGCCTGGACGTGCCGAACAACGCCGCCGCCGGCACCCGGGTGCAGATCTACGACTGCCACGGTGGGGCGAACCAGCAGTGGAACGTCAACAGCAACGCCACGATCAGCAACGCGCAGACCGGGCTCTGCCTGGACGTCAACGGCGCCGCCACCGCCAACGGCTCCGCGGTCATCGTGTGGGGCTGCCACGGCGGCGCCAACCAGCGCTGGAACCGGGCCTGAGCTGATGAGCACGACAGTCGGTACCGTACAGAAGGGAACGACGATGGTCAGATCCCGCTCGAATCGCTCGTTGAGCCGGATGCTCGCCTGCGCCCTGGCCGCTCTCGTCGCGGTGCCGACTGTCGTGCTCGGCGGTGCCGCACCGGCAGCCGCCGACACCAGCCAGTTCCGTGGTGTCAACTGGGCCAGGTTGGGCGACAACTTCCACGGCGGACCGTTGGTCCTGCACGGGCTGAGCAGCTCCGACAGCTACGCGACGGTGGTGGCCAAGGCCAACGCGATCTACACCGGCTTCCAGACCAACCTGGGCGCCAACACGGTCCGGCTGCCGATCAACACCTACACCGTCGGTACGAGCTGGTGGAACGCGTACACCGGCGCGATCGACGCGGCCACCGCGAAGGGTCTCCGGGTCGTACTCTCCTACTGGGACGACGGCGTGGCCGCCAGTGGGGGACGGATCGTCAACACCACCGCCTTCGACACCATGTGGAACACCGTGGTCGCCAGGTACGGCAGCAACGACCTGGTGTACTTCGAGCCGATGAACGAGCCGGGCGGGCACAGCGCCGCGGACTGGGCCAACGTGGTCAACAACTGGCTCACCGCCCGTCCGTCGATCCCCCGCCACCGGGTCTTCGTCAGCGGCGCCGGCCTGAACACCGACATCAAGTCGATGTGCGCCGACCGTCGGCTCGACGGGACGATCGTGTCGCTGCACCACTACACCTTCTTCAGCGGCGCGAAGACCTACGACCAGTGGGTGACGTTCCTGCGGGACGCGATCGGCTCCTGCGCCGCCCGTACCGTCATGGACGAGTTCGGTGCGCCGATGGACACCGGGCTCAACTACCACGACACCACCAGCACCGACAACTTCGTGCGCTACTTCCGCGCCACCACCGATGTGCTGCGGGAACTGCGGATCGGCTCGATCTACTGGCCGGGCCTGGGCGGCAAGGTCACCGCCGGTCAGGGCGACGACTGGTACGCCATGCAGAAACTGCACGGCACCGGCACCAACCTGACCCTGAGCACCCCCAACGCCAGTGGACTCGACCGTCTCCGGTACGCCTGGGGCCTGACCGACGGCGGCACACCGGACCGGGTGAGCCGGCTGCGGAACGTCGGCACCGGGCAGTGCCTGGACATCCCCGGCGCCACCACCGCCAACGTCCAGGTCCAGGTGTACGCCTGCAACGACACCGCCGCCCAGCGGTGGACCGTGACGGCCGGTGGCCAGCTCACCGCGCTTGCCGGCCAACGGTGTCTCGACGCGTACAACCGGGGGACCACGAACGGCACCGTCGTCGGCACGTACGCGTGCAACGGCGGCGACAACCAGCGGTGGACGGTCGGTAGCGACGGCACGATCCGCGGCGCGCAGTCCGGCCTCTGCCTGGACGTGAACACCACCACGGCCAAGGTCCAGCTCTGGGCCTGCTGGGGCGGCGACAACCAGAAGTGGCAGGTGCAGAACGCCTGACCCGGCATTCATCAGCAACGGTCCGTGCCGTCCGTACCGACTTGGCGGCGCGGTAGGTCAATGGCTTCCGGGACGGTCCGGCTGTCACGCGCAGAGGCGCCTCGCCTCGGCGGGGCACGGGCCGTCGCGGACGTGGAGGGAGAAGAGATGAGATCCGTTGTCCATGCCGGGAAAGGTTGCCTACTCGCGCTGGGGGTGTTCGTCTCCGCCGCGGTGCCGGCCGTGATCGCAGATCAGGCGCCGGCTCTGGCCGCGGTCCAGGAGACGCTTCACGTCGCACCGAACGGGAACGACGCCAACCCCGGCACGCTCGCCGCGCCGTTCCGGACGCTCCAACGCGCGCGGGACGTGGTGCGCACGAAGACCGCGAGCATGACCGGCGACATGCAGGTCTACCTTCGCGGTGGCAGCTATCCGGTGGCCAGCACGATCGAGTTCGGGGCCGGTGACTCCGGCACCAACGGCCACCGGGTGATCTACTCCGCGTACCCGGACGAGACGCCGGTGCTTGAGGCCGGTGTGCAGGTGACCGGCTGGACCCAGCACAGCGGCAACATCTGGAAGGCCCCGCTCGACCGGGCCAACAAGCTGCGGGCGCTCTACGTCAACGGCCAACGGGCCCACATGGCAGCCAAGACGATCACATCCGGGGGCTGCCACGGCACGTACACCATCACGGCGGGACAGGCCGACTGGGCGTGGGAGTCGGGCTCGCAGTGCGAAGGCGCGAGATACAACCCGGCCGATTTCCCGGCGATCTCCCGCAACCAGGAAGACATCGAGATCGAGACGGGCACCACCTGGACCACGGCCATCGTGGGAGTTCGCCAGGTGACCACGAGCGGTGACGGTCAGAGTCGTATCGCGCTGTTCCAGCAGCCGGGTGCCGCCATCGCCCAGGGGGCGTTCAACGGCAACGCCCAGATCAACGGTAGCCACAAGGTCATGAACGCCTACGAGTTCCTGGACACGCCCGGGGAGTTCTACTTCGACAAGTCCAGCCGGACGCTCTACTACTACAAGGCCGGCGCCGACAACATGTCCACCGCGTCGGTCTTCGCGCCGAACAACGTGCCCACCGTGCTGCGGGTCGCCGGTACCTCGACCAGCAACCAGGCGCGCAACATCACCTTCTCCGGTCTCACCGTGCGGCACTCCGACTGGAACCTGTTCAACGTCGCCGGCTCGGTGTACAAGCAGGCCCAGCAGGGCAATCTTGGCGCCCAGGCGTACGCGCGCGGCAACTTCCACGTCTACTACTACCGCAACGTCGACCTCACCCCCGGCATCATCCACCTGCAGAACGCCAACTCGATCCGGCTGGAACGGAACCGGATCGCGCACACCGGGGCCGACGGGATCACCCTGGTCAACGACGTGACGAACACCCAGTTGATCGGCAACTACACCAACGACATCGCCGGAACGGCGATAAGCGTCGGTCACCCGCAGCACGTCTTCATCGGCGATCACACGTCGAGCAACCGGGAGAAGTACCCGGCTCAGGTCGAAGGGCCTCCGAAGAACATCGAGATCAGGAACAACTACATCCACGACAGTGCGGTGCTGTTCAACGGGCACGGCGCGGTCGCGGCGTACTTCGCCGACACCCTGACGGTGCAGCACAACCGCATCGAGAAGGCGCCGTGGGCGGGTATCACGATGGGCTGGGGGTGGTGGAACTTCGACGGCTCCTCAGGATCGATCGCGCCGAACCGGCCCACCACCACGGCGAAGAACAACACCATCAGCCACAACCACATCATCGACACGGTGCAACGACTCAGCGACACGGCACCGATCTACACGCTGGGCAGCCAGCCGGGCACCACGATCCACGACAACTATTTCCAGGGCGTCCCGGCCGGTCACAAGTACGGGCTGCACCCGGACGAGGGCTCGGCGTTCATCACCTTCCGGGACAACGTCCTGAGCGTGGACAAGAACATCACCTGGATGATCAACTCCGACGACTTCGGGCGTAAGCACGACCTGAACATCACCCAGACGTACGGCCCGATCAACAAGGTCTCCAACAAGAATCTGCCGAACAGCACCATCCACGACATCCTCGTCTCCGCCGACTACGTCTGGCCGGCGGCGGCCTACGCGATCGCGGTCAACTCCGGGCTCCAGGACTCGTTCCGGGACATCACCCAGCCGCGCAACCTGCCGATGCAGGACTACGTCCTGCCGGCGAGCACATTCGTGGGCAGCGGCACGTCCTCGATCCCGATCCGCAGCGGCGGCGACCCGACGAGGTCGCTGTGGCTGGCCCCGTCCGGCACCACCACCTTCGCCGCCGGACCGACGATGACCAGGGCGGACGGCAACGCGACCTCCATCGCGGTGCCGACGGCGTCGGGTGACTACCGACTTTTCGTGGTCGACGCGCAGGGGAGTCGGTCGGCCGAGTCGAAGTCGCTCGTCCGGCGGCAGGGCACCGGCGGTACGCCTGACACCCAGCTCGTCGGTGGTCAGTCGGGTCGGTGCATCGAGGTGCCCGGCGCCACCACCACGAACGGCACCCAGACGCAACTGTGGGACTGCTCCGGCGGCTCGCACCAGCGCTGGACCTACACCGCCAGCAAGCAGTTCACCGTGTACGGCAACAAGTGTCTGGACGCCAACGGTGCCGGCACCACCAACGGCACCACGGTCATCATCTGGGACTGTCACGGCGGTCTCAACCAGCAGTGGAACGTCAACGCCAACGGCACCATCACGAATGTCCAGTCCGGACTCTGCCTCGACGCCAACGGCGCCGCCACCGCCAACGGAACGAAGATCATTCTTTGGTCCTGCAACGGCGGCGCGAACCAGCAGTGGAGTCGACGCAGCTGAGAGCCGGATCCGGAGGGGCAGGCACCGGCGGTGCCTGGCCCCTCCGACGTCAGAGAAGCGCTGCGTGCGGAGAGACCGACGCCCTGGACGAGGCACGGGTGAGCTGGCACCATGTGCCGATCATGAAGCGGGCCCGGATGGAGAACCTGGTGAACAGCTCGTGGTCGGGGTCGGGTGGGCTGTCGAGGCGATCGGGTGCTGGCGCGGTGGGCCGGCTGGCCGCGGTGGCAGGTGTGGCGGTCGCGCTGGCCCTGGCGGCCGGCTGCGCCGACGCGGGATCGCAAGCGTCGGCTCCGAGCCCGTCGGCAAGCGCGGCAGAGAAAGACCTGCACAGGTGGCTGCACGAGGGCGCGAACAAAGTCGGTCAGGACACCTACTCGTCTCGTTTCACCATGACACGCAGGGACGTCGAGGGAGCTTCGGTCAGTACGAGAGTCGAGATGACGGTGGACCCGGCCAGGCGCCGGAGCGACATGAGCATCCACTTCCCCATTCGGCAACCCGGCCACTTTCAGTGGGTTGAGATAAAGACCGTCGACGAGGAGAGTTGGGCGCGGTTCTTCGGCTTCGGAGCGCCTCCCGAGGGGTGGATACCGGTCGACCTGCCGCGTCTGTTTGGTGCGGACTCCTCGATCTTCACCGGTACGCAGGCGATGTACGACCTCCAGGACCTGGTGAAGACGTCGGTCGAGCTGCGGCTCGTCACCGAACGAGCCGTTCATGGTGTCCTCGACCTCCGTCGGCACCCCCACCTGACCGTCGAGCTGTGTGAAGAATCGTCGGGGACGAACGCGATGGTGCCCTTCGACGCCACCCTCGACGCGCAGGGCCGGCTCACGAACCTGTCGCTGCACTTCGATCAGGTGGAAGCGGGCGCCGGTGAGTGGCAGTTTCTCTACCACTCGTTCGGTCGGCGACTGCCGATCGACCCGCCACCCGCCAAGGACGTACTCGAACCGGACGACCTCGACCCGCAACTGCTTGCCGAACTACGCGACGTCGGCTGGTAGTAGGCGGGCCGCCGCCACCCCACCGCCGGGACTGCCACGTCTACGATCGGCCGGTGGCCCGATCCCTCGACCGCATCGCCCTCATCTCCGACGTCCACGGCAACCTGACCGCACTGGAGGCCGTGCTCGCCGACATCGACGCACGCGGCATCGAACGGATCTTCAACCTCGGTGACTACGTCGGCAAGGGGCCGCGCGGCCGCGAGGTGATCGAGCTCTGCCGGCAGCGCTGCGAGGTCAACATCCTCGGCAACTGGGACGACTTCCTCCCCGACCCGGACCGGACCTACGACAGCGAGGCGATGGCCTGGTGGCTGGCGCAGCTCGCCGCCGGCCAGGGCGACTGGCTGCGCGGGCTACCGTTCAGCCACGACTTCCTGCTCAGCGGGCGGCGGGTACGACTCTTCCACGCCTCGGCGACGAGCGTGCACCGTCGGGTGCGGTTCGACCACGACGAGGCCGAGTTCCTCGGCATGTTCGCCAACACCCCGGCCACCGGCGACGGGCCGGAGCCCTCGGTGGTGGGCTACGGCGACACGCACGATCCGTTCTACGAGGTGGACCGCGAGCGTCGCACCCTGTTCAACACCGGCAGCGTCGGCAACGCGATGGACGACCCGACCCCGGTCTACGTGATCCTCGAAGGTGTCGTCGACGCGGAGCTCGACGCGCCGTTCTCGATCCAGTTCGTTCGGGTGCCGTACGACGTCGAGGCGGAGTTGGCCCTGGCGGCCCGGCTGGGCATGCCCGAGCTGGCGGGGTACGTCTCCGAGCTGCGGCACGGCGTCTACCGGGGCGAGATGAACGCTCCCGGCGGACCGAAATACCACCGGCGGCCGAGGCCGCGACAACCGGCCGCGTGACCGGTCCGGCACCACGGGGCGTACGCACGGCGACAGCGAGCCCGGGTCACCGCGAGATCGTCGTTTCGAGCATGTCGACGAGGTGCTCGGCCGCTGTTGCCGTGTCGTAGTCGGGGTCGTGGAGCTGCTCGGCGACGATGGCGTCGATGCCGCCACCGACGATGATCGCCGTCGTACGCGGGTCGATGTCACCGCTGGCGCCGCGCGCGAGCCGGGCCGCGTCGATGAGCTGGGCCAGGGGACCCCAACGGGCGGCCGGATCGTGTTCACCGTCGTCGTGCACCATCGCTTCGATGATCATGCGGGTGTGTCGCGGATGTTCCCGTAGGTGTCCCACCATCGACCTGACGTACGCGGCGGGCCGGTTCGCGGGGGCGGCGGCCTCGACCGCGGCGGCGACGTCTGCGACCAGGGCGGCGAGGGCGTGCTCGTGCGCGGCGCGTACGACGGCGGCCTTGGTGGGGAAGTGGTAGAGCACGGCGGCCTTGGTGATGCCGGCGCGTTCGGCGATGGCGGCCAGTGAGGCGCCGGCGTAGCCCCGGTCGGCGACCAGCTCGATGGTGACCTCGATCAGTTGGGTGCGGCGGGCGCGCTCGATCAGGGTGAGTTCGCTCGTCGCGCCCTCTCGTCTCCTTGTCACCCGCCAGATTCTACCGTACGGTCGAAAAATCTACCGATCGGTTAGGAGTGTGTCGTGCGGACCAGGCTGATGAAGGTACTCAACCGGCTGCGGCCCAGGTCACGGTGGCTGCGCCTGGTGCTGGCCGGGCTCGCACTGATCGCGCTGGCGGTCACCTTCGCCGTTCGCCAGCCCGCTCCGATCGGCCACTGGGACAGCGCCGACGGGCAGGACCGGTTCCTCCGGGCCTACCGGGAGGCCTTCGCCGCCCTGCCCGACCCGGCGGAGACCATCGACGTACGCACCGACTTCGGCATCGTCCGCGTCTACCGCTTCGCCGCCACCGCAGCCGGCGCGGAAGGCGGCGGTGCGAACGCCCCGTTGCTGCTGTTGCCCGGGCGCGCCTCGGCCACCCCGGTCTGGGCCGACAACCTGCCCCTGCTGCTGCCGATCAGCGACGTCTACACCGTCGACCTGCTCGGCGAGCCGGGCATGAGCGTGCAGAGTCGCCCGATCAACACCGACGAGGCGCAGGCCGAGTGGCTGCACCAGACCCTCCAGGCGCTCCCGCCGGACAGGTTTCACCTGGTCGGTCTCTCGATCGGGGGCTGGACCGCGGTCAACCTCGCGCTGCACCGACCGGAGCACATCGCGTCGATGACCGTCATCGACCCGGTCCACGTCTTCGCCGATATACCGTTCGGCACCATCGTGCGGTCCATCCCGGCCGCGCTGCCCTGGCTGCCCAGGTCGTGGCGGGACAGCTTCAACTCCTACACCGCCGGCGGCGCGCCGGTCGAGGACGAGCCGGTCGCCGACATGATCGAAGCCGGCATGCAGCACTACCGGATGCGGCTGCCACAGCCCACGCGGATCAGCGAGGAACGACTCCGTCGACTCGACCTGCCGGTCCTGGCGATCATCGCTGGCGAATCGGTGATGCACGATCCGCAGTCGGCCGCCGAGACCGCACGCCAGACCCTGCCCCGGGGCACCGTCCGGCTCTACCCGGACGCTTCCCATGCCGTCAACGGTGAGCAGCCCGAACGGATCGCCGAGGACGTCGCCGCCTTCGCCGCCTCGCACCCGTGACCCGATGGCCCAGCCTTTGACGGTTTCATTTATCCGTGGAACTTTCACCTTTGTTGCGCGGTGCGGAAAGCACCAACCTCAGCCATTCGTCCGATGCCGATTGTCCACTCTGTACCATCCTGTCGGAGTGTTCCCACCGGGCGCTCGAAAATTCAGTTCGGAACCGGGTGGCGGAGCGGGTATCGGCCGGAGTAAGGTCTGCGTCTGCCGCAGAGCGTTCCACGGCTGAAAGGCAGCTGCTGTCCGCTCTCGATATTCGTTTACGCGCGAACCGTTTCGTGATTCACCCCTTTCGGCCTGTGCAGGAGTTTTCGTGCAGCAGAACGCGGTGCAGCCTTCCAGCGATGAGCAGAATCAAATAGTCGACGATCCCACGCCGCCGTCGGCGCGACCATCAGTACCGGAGGTCGACATCGCGCGACCAGATTCGAATCCCGGACGGCTGGCCAACCGTCCGCCCGGCTATCCGAACGCGCTGGTCTGGCTGCGGGTCGGGATTCTGCGCGACTGGCGTGGTGTGTTGGGTTCCTTCGTCGCCGCCTGGTTCTACGTGCCGGTGGCACTGTTCACGGCGGTGGTGCTCGCGGCGGTCGCGGGGCTCGTCCTGGCGTTCACCGGCGGCTCGGTGTTCGTGGACCAGGTTCCCGACGAGATTCGGGACGCGCCGATTATCGGGGGACTGGTCAGTTCCTTCCTTGAACAGTCCGGTGGGGCGATCGGCGCGTTCGTCGGCGCCGGGCTGGCGTTCCTGGTCGGTCTGCTCCTGGTGCCGGTCCTCCGGTTCAGCGGCGCGGACGGCGCCGTTTCGGTGCTGACCCAATTGGTGGGGATAGCGGCGGCGGCCATTGTGGTGGGCGTGCTCTTCACCCTGTATCGGGTGCTGCTGGAGGACCGACTGCTCCGGGTGTCAGGTGCGCGCGATCTCAGTCGCCGGGAAAAAGAACTGGTCATCCCGATTCTGTACGAGTGCGCGGAGCGGCTCGGTCTGCCCGCGGTACCGAGATTGCTGGTCGAGGACGACCTGGTCAGCACGAATGCGCGAACGTACGCGCGGCACATAGTCGTCACCACCGGTCTGCTCGCCGACCCCCGCGACGAGATCGCCGCGCTGTTGAGTCATGAGTTGGTGCACTGGCGTACCGGCGACGAGATCACTTCGGCCTTCGTCCGGGGTGTCGGCCTGCCCCTCGTGCTGGTACACGCCGTGCCGACCTGGTTGATGCGCAGGTTTCCGCACCCGGCGACGAACCTGTTCGTCTTTCTGTTCTTCTGGCCGGTCCTGCTCACCATGAAGTACCTGGTCCAGCCGCTGCATCGGGCTGATGTCCGGGCAGCGGAGTACCGGGCGGACCTGGGCGCGGTGGTGACCGGGCACACCGAGGGCCTGCGGGCCGTCCTCGAGCGCCGCAGGTCGTTCGAGAGCGGGCGCAGCGGCTGGGACGAAGCTGTCTGCGCCGAACATCCGCCGAACGAACTGCGCCTGGAACGGCTGGAATCGGTCCGGGCCGGTGACGACACCCCCGCACCGCAGACCCCGCCGCGGCGGGTCGTCGACACCGAGGAACTGTTCGGCGGTGACGACCCGGTCGACCTGCGGCGCCCGGCCGTCATCGGTGGTGTCGCCCTGCTCTCCTTCTGCCTGCTCTCCAGCCTGCTCGGCGTCGTGCAGTGGGGATTCTTCCGGCCGGAGACCTCCGTCGAGGGGTACTTCTCCGCGCTGGCCGACCGTGACGTGGACGACCTCGCCGGATGGTTGAGCCCCGAGGTAGGCGCTGCGGTACGCGGCGACGACCTGCTCGCCGACTCGATCAGGTCGGCCGATTACCAGCCGCCCACCGACATCGACATCCGCACCATCGAACGGGATGGCGACGACGCGACCGCCACGGTCTCGTTCGTGGTGGGCGGGAGCCGGACGGAGGCGCAGGTGATGCTCCGCCGCGACGAGGAGTCCACGCTCGGCGTCTTCAAGGGGTGGCACGTCGTCGGCGGCGTCTCGGCTCTCTCGGTCGTCGCCGGCCAGCAGGGGCTCATGATCAACGGAGTGCGGGTGCCGGAGAGCCCGCAGGAACAGACCGTGCTCTCGGTGCCCGGCCTGCACGTCGTGACCGCTGCCGCCAACCCGCTCAGCGAGGTGGCGCCGCAGCACATCACGGTACTGCCCGGTGCCGAGTTCGACACGCCCATCCAGGCGGTGCCGGAGTTGAGGGCCACCGCCCGAGGCGGCATCGACGGGCAGGTCAAGACATATCTGGACGAGTGCGCGCGGCAGACCGTGGCCGCACCCGAGGGCTGCCCCTTCCGGCTGTCCGGGTACCAGAGCGCCAAGGACCTCAAGTGGACCATCGACAGGTACCCCACGACGCAGATCGACATGGTCGGTCCGGCGGTCGCCCAGGTCTCGACGCCCTACGACGGGCAGGGCGAGGTGCGGGTGACCGGTACCTACGAGTCCTTCTACGGCAAGGAGCCGTTCATCGAGAGCTACGTCCTCGACGTCACCGGCGTCGTCACCGTCACCGGCGACGAACTCTCCTTCCAACCCGACGTCGACGAGTGACCAGGAGCATCGGGTGACCGACACGTACCCGGCGGCGAGGCAGCCCGTGCGGCTACAGATGATCACGGATCGGCGGCGGCCCGCCCCGGTCTCGCTCATCGACTGGATCCACCGTCGTGCGGAGTTCCGCACGGGTGTGCGGGACCTGGGCGGACGTACCGGCGGCCGGGCCGGCTTCAGCGAAGCCGTGATCATCGCGGTGGTCGCACAGAGCCTGCTGCCCGGTCTTTTCGCCCTGCTGCAGACCTGGCTCAGCCAGCAACCAAGCGGTGCCACCGTCCGTATGCGCGTCGGCGAATCGGAGGTGGAGATTCAGGTGACCGGGCGGACCGATCCCCGGCAACTGCTGGATCAGGTCACCCGGACCATCCAGGAGAACCGTGGCCCCGAACCTCCCGACCCGGGTCGGGACGCCGCCGGGTAGCTCGCGGCCGGACGAGCGGTGGAGTTGTCAGAAGAGGGTGGTGGGCTCGGCCGGGATCGGCTCGGGCAGCGGGTCCAGCTCCGGTACCTGGGCGCGTACCTCGTCGTGGAAGCGGCGGGCCAGCGTCGGCGCGTCGGCGTTGTCCGGGGTGTGGACGAAGACGGTCGGCGACCGGCCCTCGCGCAGCCAGGTCGCGGTGGCGTCCACCCAGCGCCGCCAGCCCTCGACGGTGCGCGCCGGGTCGTCGCGGCCGAGGTAGCGGACGATCGGCCGGTCGGTCAGCGCGACCACACGCGACGGCATCCTGGGCTTCTTCGTCCAGGCGTCCCGCTCGGCGTCGCTGGTCGGCGGGTCGGTGAAGAACGCGGTGGTGTCGAACGGGATCCACTCGGCGTCCGTCTCGGCCAGCGTCGCCTCCAGCAGCCGGGTGGCGCGGGGGTCGGTGAAGAAGGCCGGATCGCGTACCTCCACGGCCGGTCGGTGGGCGGCGGGCAGGCGGCGCAGGAACCGGGCGAGCGTGGGTATATCGTCCGGGCCGAAGGAGCCGGGCAACTGCACCCAGAGGGCGTACGCCCGAGCGCCGAGGGGCTCGATCGCGTCGAGGAAGGCGCGCATCGGCTGGTCGACGTCGGTGAGGCGGCGATCGTGGGTGACCACCTTCGGCAGCTTGACCACGAAGCGGAAGTCGGGTCCGGTCTGCTCCGCCCAGGTGGCGACCGTCTCGCGGCCCGGGGTGGCGTAGAAGGTGGTGTTGCCCTCGACCGCGTTGCACCAGCCGGCGTAGTGCCGTAGCCGTTCCCGCGCCGGCAGGGGATGGGGGAGCAGTCGCCCCTGCCAGGACCGGTGGGTCCACATCGCACATCCGACGTGCAGTCGCCTGGCCACCTGTTCAGCCGGCGTCGACGCGTTCGACGGTGATGGTGTTGACGCCGGCCGTCGCGTCGATATCGTAGCGGTCGGTGGCGGAGTTCCACTCGGGCGGGGTGAAGGTCGTGCCACCGGCCACCCCCGAGTGGGTGGTGCCGTCGATGGTGACCGAACCGGCGCCGCCACCGGCGCGTACCTGCACGGGCGCGTCGCCGGCCAGGCGGACGACGACCTGGCTGGCGCCGCCGCCGAGCAGGGTGCGCTGCGTCCCCTCCGGTGCGGGCAGCGTCAGTTCGACCCGGTTCGCGCCGGCGGTGAATTCGACGTCACCGAGCTGCCCACCGCGCAGGTCGAGGTGCTGTTCCTTGGCGCCACCGTTGAGTCGGACGTGCCAGCGGACCGACTCGGCCAGCACCACCTCCACGACCGCCGGACCGTCCCGGTCGGTGCCGCGCAGGCTGGTCAGCAGGCTGCCGTCAGTGAGGGAGACCGCGGGACGGACGTTGGCGTCGCGGGGGGTCGACACCCGGTATGCGTCGTCGCCGAGATCGGCGGTACGCACCTGGATCACGTCGGCACCGTCGAGCAGGACGAAGGTGGCCTCCCGCAGGTCGCCGACGGCACCGGTGACGACGTGACCGTTGCGGCCGTCGCCCCGGACCGACACCCACGTCCAGGTGGCGACCACCACCACCACGATGACCAGCACGGCCGCACCGATCCACCACCACGTCCGTCGTCCGCCGGCTGCCTGAGTGCTCTCCACGTCGCCTCCCGTACATCGATGACCGCACGGGTTACTACCCGCCTGTCACCGACTCTTACGCGTGTCACGTCCGGTGGGCTCACCGGTGCCCGGAAGCGACACGGATTCGAGCCGACGTGTCTGAGCGACATGATCATGTCGCTCAGACACGTCGTCGCAGAAGCTTATTGGCTCGGGATGGGCGTTATGGACGGAGACGTCAGGCCCGGGACCACTTCTGGTTGGGGGTGCCGGCACAGTCCCACAGTTGCAGCCGGCCGCCGTTGTTCGGGTTGTTGTCGCGTACGTCGACGCAGCGGTTCGCGTTGAGGTTGACCAGGTCACCGGCGGCGTTCAGGGTGAAGCGTTGCGCCGGGTTGCCGTTGCAGGTGACGAGGTTGACCTCGGTGCCGTTGGCCGTGCCGGCCCAGGCCGGGTCCATGCACTTGCCCATCGCGCGGATGGTGCCGTCGGCGGCGAAGGTCCATGCCTGCGCGGCGGTGGTGTTGCAGTCCCAGACCTGCAGCGGCGCCCCGTCGACCGGGTTGGCGCCGGGGATGTCGATGCACCGGCCGCTCTGCTGTCCCCGGATCCGGGTGGTGCCGGTGTTGCCGTCCGGGACGTAGCCGGAGACCCGGACGTAGTCGACGAGCATCTGCTGCGGGAACTGGGTGCTGCCGTCGGGGTAGCCGGGCCAGTTACCACCGACCGCCACGTTGAGGATCATGAAGAAGGGGTGGTCGAAGACCCAGCGGTTACCACCAAGCCGACCCGGGTCGACCCGGAAGAACTCCGAACCGTCGAGGTACCAGCGGATGATGTTCGGCTCCCAGTCCACCCGGTAGGTGTGGAAGGTGTCGGCCAGCGGCTGTCCGATGGTGCGGCTGCCGGTGATCCCGCCGCCGCCGGAGTAGCCCGGTCCGTGGATGGTGCCGTGCACGGTGTTCGGCTCCCGCCCGACGTTCTCCATGATGTCGATCTCGCCGGAGGCCGGCCAGCCGACGTTGCCGAAGTCGTTGCCGAGCATCCAGAACGCCGGCCAGATTCCCTGACCTCGCGGGATCTTGATGCGCGCCTCGAACCGCCCGTACGCCTGGCTGAACGTGGCCGCGGTCAGCAGTCGGGCCGAGGTGTACTCGCACCGGCCGTAGTGGCACTGGTAGTTGGCCGGGTTCTCCCGGCGGGCGGTGATGACCAGGTTGCCCTGGCCGTCGTGCACCGCGTTGCTGGTGCTGTTGGTGTAGTACTGCCGTTCGTTGTTGCCCCAGCCGTGGCCGCCGATGTCGAAGCGCCACTTGGACTGGTCGACCGGGGTGCCGGCCGGCGAGTTGAACTCGTCCTGCCAGGTGATGCCGCCGATCGCGGCGGCGGCCGGTGCGGACTGCACGGGTAGCAGGAGCGCACTGGTGACGAGGGCCGCGCCCAGGGCGGCGGCTGCCCGCCGGAGGTTGCGGGAGATGGCGTCCACGATGGAGTCTCCTCGGGGGTGGAGGGGCGGATACGCTGGCGAGGCGGTCTGGAGAGCGCTCTCCAAATCCGAGTCTGTCGATTTCGACAGAATTAGTCAAGGTTGTTAACAGCGATCATCAAGGAAGGGGCGTCGTCAACCGGCGGTTGACGAATAACGAGCGTCAACCTAAGGTTGACGCATGACTGAACCCGTGCAGATGAGCAATCCGGTCCGACTCGACGATCTGATCCAGGCAATCAAGCGGGCCCACTCCGACGCGCTCGACCAGCTCACCGACGCGGTGATGGTGGCCGACCACATCGGTGAGGTCGCCGACCATCTGATCGGCCACTTCGTGGACCAGGCCCGCCGGTCCGGTGCCTCCTGGACCGAGATCGGCCGCAGCATGGGGGTGAGCAAGCAGGCCGCACAGAAGCGCTTCGTGGGCGCGGCGATGGATCCTCAGGAGGGCTTCCAGCGGTTCACCCCGCGCGCCCGCAACGTGGTCGCCGCCGCGCACAACGAGGCGAAGGCCGCCGGCAGCCCGCACACCACCCCTACCCACCTGGTGCTCGGCCTGCTCGCCGAGCCGGAGGCGCTCGCCGCGAGGGCGCTGGCCGCCAGTGGTGTTTCGGCCGACGCGGTGCGGGAGGCCGCCACCGCCGCGTTGCCGCCGCCGTCGGACGACGTACCGGAGCTAATTCCGTACGACGCCGCCGGCAAGAAGGCGCTGGAGTTGACCTTCCGCGAGGCGCTGCGGCTCGGGCACAACTACATCGGTACCGAGCACATCCTGCTGGCCCTGCTGGAGCAGGAGAACGGCGAGGGTGTGCTCACCAGCCTCGGCGTGGACAAGGCCGCCGTCGAGGCGAACATCGTGGCGACCCTGGCCAAACTGCGGACGTTCGAGTAGCCGATCAGGGCTCGACGGGGAAGCCGTACCGGGCGGCGTGCTCCGGATCGGCCGGATCGATCTGGCGCAGGCCGGCGTCGGCCAGGCGCTTGTTGACCTCGTCGAGCCGCTCCCGCACCAACCGGGCCTCCTCCTCGGTGACCCGCCCCCGGTGCGGACGGCCGGCGTGCTCGATGGTGCCGTAGTCGATTTTATCGGCGCTGCGGCGGGCCTTCGGCGGGCGTACCCGCTCGGCGGTCCTCAGCAACTGCGCCATCGGCACGTCGGTGGCCATCGCGTCGAACTCGCTCGCGGTCAGCACCACCCGACGCGGCTCGCCCTGGCCGTGCCGGTCGTGGATCTCGACCACCGCCACGTCCAACGCCGCGTCGTCGATGCTCTCCACCTCCACCGGGGTGGCGTCCAACTGCACGGGCCCGGCCACCAGGTCAGGATGCTCGAGAACGACGACGCGGACCGCCTCGTCGTCGGCACCCAGCATCGTGCCGCTGAAGTCGGAGACGTGGATCGTCTTCTTGCCCATGGATGTGCCAGCTCCCGTCGTGACCCGCGAAGGACCAGCAGACGTTACCCGACAGGTGTGCGAAAGCGCGCGGTGGCTCGCCGCGCTACAGGCTTCCTCGGGGCGCCACCCACTCGGTCGGTTGACCGGTGATCGCGGCGATCCGGTCGTAGTCGGCGTCGTAGTGCAGCACAGTCGCTCCGTGCACCTCTGCGGTCGCCGCGATCACCAGGTCGGGCAGCCGGAAGTTGCGATGCTGGCTGTCCGCGGCGAGCATGCGGTGCACGGCGAGAGCACGATCCATCGCCGCGGTCGTCACGTCCATCCACCGGTGGCCGCGCAGGGCTTGCCACAGGATCTCGTACCCCTTCGGGTGAGGAGCATTGTTGAGGAACTCGAGAGCGGCCATGTGGCAGGTCGCCAGGCGTCCCTCGGCCAACAACGTCTCAAAGCGGCGACGGACCGTCGGATATCGCCCCTGAAGCACGAACACCGACGTGTCGGCCAGATAGATCGCTCCTGCCATCACGCGGCCTCGGAGTCGCGCGCGTCCTCGACGAGCCGACCGAGATCCCGGCCGCCGCCGTAACGCCACGCCTCTGCGGAGTCGGTGAAGTCCATCTCCACCTGATCGAATGCGGAGACGATCTCCCGTGCCTGGCGACGCAGGGCAAAGGCGTGCAGGGCGGCGTTGATGGTAGCCACCTTGGTGTCGGTGCCGAGCACCTCGCGGGCCGCCTCAAGCCACTCGTCGTTCACGTCCACGGTGATGCGCGTCATGTCGGGAATCGTACACCAGAGCAGCCGATTTCCAGGCATCAAGATCGCAAGGCGTTTGGTGCTTCAGTGGGGGTTCAGGTGGTGCCGTACGGGTCCGGCCGGCAGGCTGTTCAGCTCGTGCCAGGAGAGGGTGGCAGGGCGGGTGCGGTGTCCCCGGTAGGGGGCCTGGGCCGGAGTCCGGCCGGTCGCCCCGTGGTGTCGCCAGGCGCGCTCGGGGTCCTGCTGATCACGGTCCTGCGGGTGTTTCGGCATGCCTACACCGTTTCAAAGAAAGTTGTCCATGAATGGAAATGGATATGACGGTCGATCGATCGTTCAGGTTCCCCGGATCGCGCCCACCTACGCCCCGAACTCACCGGGTCCGTCGTACCGTGAGCGGCGTCGACGGTGACGGACCGGGAGGTGTTGATGCTCGACCGGCGGCTCCACCTGCACCTCGCGACCTGGCTGGGACAGTGGCCGGCCGGCCCGGGCCTGCACGTGGTCGGGTCCGGGCGGCGGACCCGACCCGCCTGGGACGGCCGCCCGCGCCCCGCCATCGCGGTCCACGCCGGGGCCAGCGGCGTGCTCTCCGTGGCGCCCGACCGGGTCGCGGCCGTACGTGAGCTGGTGCGGCGCCCGGACGGGCTGCTGAACGCACTGCCGGCCGCGGTCGGGTATCCACGCTGGGCCGTGCACGACGACGTCTTCCGGTGGAGCGTCGCGCCGGCGGACCTGCCGGATGTCGGTGAGTGGGCGCCACCGACCACGCCCGGCCTGCCCTCCTGGCTGCGGCTGTTCGACCGGTCGGTGCTCGTCGTGCGCGACCAGCGGGGCCGCTACCTGGCCGGCGTCGGGATCAAGCGGCATGACCGGCACGGACACGAGCTGGCGGTGGGTACGGTCCCGGCGGCGCGTGGCCGCGGCCTGGCCCGCAGACTGGTGGCCCAGGCGGCTCGTCGGGTGCTCGACGACGGTGCCGTGCCGACCTATCTGCACGACCGGAGCAACGCCGCCTCGGCTCGGGTGGCGGAGGCCGCCGGGTTTCCCGACCGGGGCTGGCGCTCCTACGGCGTCTACCCGAGCTGACCATCGACCGGCAGGGCGCGGACCGTGGATCCCGGGCCGGATCCACGGTCCGCAGCCTCCCCCCCAGGTCCGGGTGCGGCTCCAGTGCCGATCACGCTACGTATTCGGAACGCTCTGGGCAAGCCGCCGCCACCGTCTCGTTGCTGTCCAATTGTGGACTTGACCTGGGAAGAAGCGTTACCTCTCGCCCGACGCGGTCAGTGACGCAGGGTGTGAATCAGGCTGACGACCTGCTGGGTCACCGGCCGCAGCACGCGCAGTCGCGACAGCTGCACCAGCCGGTCGACAAGCGGCACCGCGCCGTCGATCAGCTGCCGGGTCCGGGCCTGTCCCGGCGAGCGGTCGTAGACCCAGAAGAGCACCACGCCCATGTAGGCGAGCCAGAGCAGCTCGGGCAGTTGGCGGCGAAGCTCCGCGTCGACCTTGGCGGTGGAACCGGTCAGCACCTCGGCGTAGAGGCCGATGGACGCCTCGCGGGGCCCGGAGGACTCCGCGGAGAAGGGGCTCAGCGGGGAGGTGGGTTCCGCGGCGGTCTTGAAGAAGCTAGCCGCGAACTCGTGCGACGGCGTCAGCACGTCGATGCCCGCGTGCAGCACCCCGGCCAGCCGGGCGGCGAAGTTGGATTCGCGTTCCAGTACCGGCTCGGCCGCCGCCCGGTGCTCCGTCTGCGTCCGGGCGTAGAACTCCTGGATCAGGTGTTCCTTCGACTGGAAGTAGTAGTAGGCGTTGCCGACCGCGACACCGGCCTCCGTCGCGATGGCGCGCATGGTGGTGCGGGCGTAGCCGCGTTCGCGGAACAACCGCATCGCGGTCTCCAGGATCAGCTGCCGCGTCTGCTCGCCCCGGGCGGTCGCCGCCTCACCCGCAGCGGTCGTCGGCACAGTCTGGTCGGTCATTCCGGTCACCGTATCCCGCCGCGTCGCCGGTCGGCTCCGGCGACGGTTCACGGACCCGCTCGCGTACCGCCGACGCGGCGGCCACCACCCGCCGGGCCAGAGGCAGCAGGTGGGGGCGGGCGAGACGCTGGGCCGTCTCCCGGTGGTCGGCCAGTGCCCACAGGCACGCGAACCAGGCTCCGTCGCCCGCGTAGACCTCGCCGTTGTCGGCGATCACGGTGAGGTCACGCAACGTGGCGTCGTGGTCCAGGCCGGGGAAGCGCTGCCGGGCGGCGGTCGAACCGGCCGGCACGAACTCCAGCGGTACGAGTTGCGGACGCGACGAGAGCCAGCCGCGCGCGGCCCGGCACAGTGGGCAGTGTGCGTCGTAGAGGACGGTGAGGCCGCGGATGCCACCGCCCCCGTGTGCGGTGGCATCCGGCAGTCCCTCCGTTCCTCCCTGGCCCGGCCTGGTCATCGGGCCGGCGGGTTGGCCTGGCCCGGTGCGGCCGGTGCGGCACCCGGGCCAGGCATGCCCGGACCGGGCGCCGTGGGCGGATGGGCGGGCTGGACCGGCAGTCGGCCGACGGGGGCCAGTGGGGGATGGGTGGCGAGCTGACGCAGCCGGTTACGCCGGTACCGGCCCAGGGCGAAGACGTTGAAGAAGTGCAGCGCGCCGAGCACCAGCAGCACCAGCCCGATCTTCCACGAGAGTTCCTCCATCGCGATGCTTTGTGGAGCCGACCTGCTCGGAGTGCCGCATCGCCACCGTGACGTAGCCGAGGTTGAGCAGGTAGAAGCCGACCACGAGCAGGTTGTTCACCGCTCGTGCCAGGCGTTCGTCGGCGAACACCTCTTCGAGGAAGACCAGCCCGTTGCGGCTGAGCGCCCGCGCCACCCAGACGGTCAGCCCGATGCTGACCGTCAGGTAGACCAGGTACATCCAGACCTTGATGTCCATGTGTCGACCAATCTTGAACGCGTTCAACTTGATGTGCGTAAGCGTAGGGCAGAAGTTGAACGCGTTCAAGATGGCGCTCGGGATCAGTGGATCAGGCCGAGTGCCTCGGCGGCGGCTCGGCCGTTGGCGTGGCTCGCGCCGTACGTGGTGACGAAGGCTCGTACGTGCTCGGGTCGCCAGGTCGCCGGCCAGCCCATCTCCACCACGGCCACCGGATGCGTGGCGGACAGCGCGTCGACCAGCTCCGGACCGCCGGGCAGCCGGTGCAGATGGCGGGCGACCAGGAGGATCGGCCGGCCGGCGGCCCGTCGGCGCAGGTCGGCCGGGTCCGTCTCGGCGGCCACCACCCGGATCTGTTCGGCGCCGCCGCCCAGGTGTGGTCCGAGGCCCCACGGCACCCGGCCCTCGGCGATCGTGGAGTTGCCGTGCAACTGCACCACGAGGGACCGGTCCAGCCCGGTCGGCGCGCCCTCCACCCGTAGCGCTCGGCGGGCCGCCGCGTACCCCAGGTCGCCGGAGGCGGCGGTGGTGCGGTCGGCGGTCCGGGTCCAGGCGGCGAGGTCCGCGACACGACCGGCCGCCTGCTCGACACGGGACCGGTCCAGCCGGCCGTCGCCGAGCGCCGCCACGATCTCGGTGGCGACCCGCTCGACCAGGTCGGCATCGACCTTGGCGCCGATGCAGAGCAGATCGGCCCCGGCGGCCAGGGCGCGTACCGCGCCCGGGGCGATGCCACCGGCGGCCAGGGCGGCACCCTTCATCTCCAGCGCGTCGGTGACGACGACGCCGTCGAAGCCGTACTCGTGGCGCAGTAGGTCCACCAGCACGGTCCGGCTGAACGTGGCGGGCAAAGTCCCGGTCAGCGCGGGCACCCGGATGTGTGCGGTCATCGCCGCCTTCGTCCCGGCGGCGACCACCGCGGCGAACGGCGGCAGGTCCCGCCGGCGCAGCAGCTCGGGCGCGACGTCCACGGTGGGTAGTTCGTGGTGGGAGTCCGCCACGGTGGCGCCGTGGCCGGGAAAGTGCTTGGCGCAGGCCGCCACTCCGGCGGCCTGGAGCCCGGCGGTCGCGGCGGCGGCGTGCGCGGCGACCTGCTCCGGGTCGGCGCCGAAGGACCGGGTGCCGATGATCGGGTTGTCGTCGGCGGTGTTGACGTCGACCGTCGGTGCCAGGTCGAGGGTGATGCCCACGCCGGCCAGCTCGGTGCCGATGGCCTGGTAGACCTGGCGGGTGAGCGTCACGTCGCCGACCGCGCCGAGCGCGGCGTTGCCCGGGTACGGACTGCCGGTGGCGTGGGCGAGCCGGGTGACGTCGCCGCCCTCCTCGTCGATGGCGATCAGGACGTCGGACCGGCCGCCGCGCAGCATCGCCGTGCTGGCCGACACCTGGGTCGGTCCGATGACGTTGCCGCCGAACAGGGTGTGTCCGGCGAGCCCGTCGGCGACCAGGTCGACGGCCCACTCGGGCGGGACCGACCCCGGGTACGCGGCCAACAGGGTGCCCAGCGCCAGCCGGCGCAGTCCTGGATCCAGCCCCACGTGCTTTCTCCTCTCGATGCCGGCCGGCGCGGATCTCGTACCGGGTCGGCGGAGGGTCGCGCTCCCACGTGGCCGATACGCTACGGCTTACCCGTTCGCCTGTCGGTTCTACGGCTTCAAAGGTTCATACAGTTAGCAAAGTTTACTAATAACTTGAGGACACATGGCATGAGCGCGACCCGGCTGCCCGGCACTCCACGTCTGTTGCGGGCCCTCAACGACCGCGCGGCGCTGGAACTGCTGCTGGAGCAGGGACCACTGACCCGGGCCCGGATCGGCGAGCTGACCGGCCTGTCCAAGGTCACCGCCTCGCAACTGGTGGAGCGGCTGGAGGAGCGCGGACTGGTCACCCGCGTCGGCGAGCAGGCCGGGGGCCGCGGACCGAACGCCCAGCTCTACGCCGTACGGCCCGGCAGCGCACACGTGGTGGGCGTCGACGTGGGCCCGGAGCGGGTGGTGGCCGCCTGCGCCGACATCACCGGTGCGGTCATCGGGCGCGTCGAGCAGTCCACCCAGGACACCGACGACCCGGTCGGCGTGGTGCACAACGCAGTCGTGCGGGTGGCCGGCAGCGCCGGCGCGCAGCTGTCGAGCGTACGCCGGATCGTGCTCGGCACCCCCGGCCTGGTTGACCCGGGCACCGGCGACATCACGTTCGCGTACAACCTGCCCCGCTGGCATCGGGGTCTGCTCGCCGCGCTCCGCGACGACCTGGACACCCCGGTGGTCTTCGAGAACGACGTCAACCTGGCCGCGGTGGCCGAGGCGCAGTCCGGCGCCGCCCAGGGCCTGGCGGACTTCGTCCTGGTCTGGGTCGGTGCCGGTGTCGGTCTGGCGATCATGTTGGGCGGCCGGTTGCACCACGGCAGCAGCGGTGCCGCCGGTGAGATCGGCTACCTGCCGGTGCCCGGCGCTCCCATCCCACGCGACGTGTCGCGCCGGGCGAAGCCGGCCTTCCAGCAGTTGGCCGGCGCCGACGCGATCCGCAGCCTGGCCCGGGAACACGGCTATCCGGACGCGGCCGCCGCCGACGCGGTCCGGGCCGCGATCGCCGACGGCACCTCGGGTGGGCCGATGCTCGACGAGGTGGCCCGCCGGCTCGCCCTCGGCGTGGCGAGCACCTGTGTGGTGCTGGACCCGCCGCTCGTGGTGCTCGCCGGAGAGGTGGGGCAGGCCGGCGGGGCGGCCCTGGCCGAACGGGTGCAGCACGAGGTCGCCGCGATCACCCTGGTACGGCCCCGGGTGGTGCCCACCGGACTGACCGAGGAGCCGATTCTGCACGGCGCCCTGCGCACGGCCCTGGACGCCGTCCGCGACGAGGTCTTCGGCTCCACCATCGCCTGAGCCGGGCGAGGGTCAGATCAGGTCGCGGCGGCGGAAGATGGCAAAGGCGGAGGCGCTGAGGCCGGCGGTGAGCAGCAGCAGCACCGCCAGCGCCGGCTGCCAGGTCAGGGTGTAGCTGCCGTCGCAGTAGCTGTCGACGACGGTCCGGCAGGCGGTGCTGTCCCAGAATCTGACCTCGCCGGCCAGCCACGCGCCGACGTAGCTGGCGAGCATGAGCTGGTCGGGCCGGGCCACCTCGAGGATCTGCAGCACGATCCGCCCACCCAGCTCCCACACCACCAGGTAGGCGGCGACCGCGCCGAGCGCCGCCGCCGTGTGCCGTCCCATCGTCGCGATGGCGAAGCCGGTCGCCGCCGCGAGCAGCACAAGCGTCAACCCGCGCCCCCAGATCGCGCCCAGGTCGGCCCAGAAGGCCGCGTTGGTCGGTCCGGGATAGCCGGCGACCTGCGCGATGACCCAGAAGGTGACGAGATAGGCGAGTGAGGCGAGCACCGACACCGTCAGCACCGCCCCGAGCAGCGTGCCGAGTTTTGCGCCGAGCACGGTCAGCCGGCGTGGTCGCCACAGCAGCAGGTTGACCACTCCGCCGGAGTTCAGGTCGGCGCCGATGTACGAGGCGCCGACCAGGAACCCGAAGAGCACCAGGTACGCCACCAGGAAGTAGAGCAGCGGCTCGGCCTGCCGGGTGAAGGTGAACACCCCGGTCAGGTAGTCGGCGGCCACCGGCAACCGGTCCCGCAGCGCCGGGTCCAGTTCGGAGCAGTCCGGTGGCAGGTAGAACCCCTCGTCGCCGGGGAGCGGCTCGCCCCGGTCCCGGGCCAGGCACCGCTCGTGCTCCAGCTCCATGCCGCGCAGGTTGGCGGCGGCCTGCCGCTGCGCCTCGGCCAGCTCGACGGCGGAGGGCTGGTGCGACCCGGCCAGCGTGGTCGCCGCGGTCACCCCGAACGCCAGCATCAGCAGCACGATCATCAGCTGTACGAAGCGGCGGGCACCGAGCCGCTCCAGCTCGGCACGGATCAGGTTCACGCGTCCACTCCTCGCACCCCGAGGTCGATCTCCTGGTCGGCGGCCGGGCCGCCCGCCGGTGTCGAACCGTCCACCTGCCGGGGCACACCCGGATGCGCCGGGGCGCCGGTCAGCTCCAGGAAGACGCTCTCCAGATCCGGCCGCAGCGGCGTCAGCTCGCGTACCCAGACCCCCTGCTCGCCCAGCGTCCGACTCACCTCGGTCGGGTCCGGCACCCCGCTGACCACGAGGTGGTCGGCGTGGCCGGTGACGGTCAGCCCGGCGGCCAGCAGCAGCTCCTCGGCGCGGGCCGGGTCGTCGACGCGGACCAGGTGCTCGTTGTGGTCGAAGCCGGCGAGCACCTCGGTGACCGGGCCGGCCGTCACCCGCCGACCCCGCGAGATGATCGTCACGTGGTCGCAGATCAGCTGGATCTCGGCCAGGATGTGGCTGGATACCAGCACCGTCACGCCGTTGGCCGCCAGCGCCCGGACGAGGTCGCGCATCTCCCGGATGCCCGCCGGGTCGAGCCCGTTCGCCGGCTCGTCGAGTATCAGCAGCTCGGGTCGCTTGAGCAGCGCCGAAGCCACCGCCAGACGCTGCTTCATGCCCAGCGAGTAACCCTTGACCCGCTCGTCGCCCCGGTCGGCCAGTCCGACCTGCTCCAACACCTCGTCGACCCGACTGACCGGAACGCCGCCGGCGAGGGCGAGCAGCCGCAGCGTCCGGTACCCGGTGAAGTTGCCGTAGAACTGCGGGCTCTCCACGATCGCACCGACCCGGCCGGCGACCTGAGGCAACTGCTCCGGCGCGGCGGCACCGAGCACCCGCATCCGCCCGTCGTCGGCGCGTACCAGCCCGAGCAGCGCGCGCAGGGTTGTCGTCTTTCCCGATCCGTTGGGCCCGAGGAAGCCGTGCACCTGGCCGGCCTCGACCAGCAGGTCGAAGCCGTCGACCGCGACCCGTCGCCCGCGACGCAGGCTGTGGAAGGTCTTGCGGAGACCTTCGATCTCGATGACCCCACTGGTCATTGGCGGCCCTCCGGGTGGGGTGAGCAACGACACGGCGCCTCACCCTACGGCGACGACGCCGGCCCGTGGGGGCACCACGGGCGTGCGTGGTTGGATGGGCTGGTGACTGGTGACCTGATCCCTGGCGCCGCCGGCGCCGCACCCGCCCCCTCGCCCGTGGACGCGGATCTGGTGGTCAGCCTCGACGGCGTCGCCGTACGCCGGTCCGGCACCGCCCTGCTGCACGACGTCGACTGGCGGGTGGAGCTGGACGAACGCTGGGTGGTGCTGGGGCCCAACGGTGCCGGCAAGACCACCCTGCTCAACATCGCCGCCGGACGACTGCATCCGACCACCGGCACCGCACACGTGCTGGGCGAACGGATCGGTCGCACCGACGTCACGGAGCTGCGTACCCGGATCGGGCTGTCCACCGCCGCGCTGGCCGAGCGGGTGCCCGCCGGCGAGCGCGTCGTCGACGTGGTGCTGACCGCCGCCTGGTCGGTGGTCGGCCGGTGGCGCGAGGACTACGACCCGGCCGACGAGGCCCGGGCCCGGGCGTTGCTGGACCAACTGGGCGTCAGCGCGTTGGCCGAGCGGGCGTACGGCACCCTGTCGGAGGGGGAGCGCAAGCGGACGCAGATCGCCCGGGCGCTGATGACCGACCCGGAGCTGCTGCTGCTCGACGAACCGGCGGCCGGCCTTGACCTGGGTGGCCGCGAGGATCTGGTCGCTCGCCTCGCCGACCTGGCGCAGGATCCCGACGCTCCGGCACTGGTGCTGGTCACCCACCACGTCGAGGAGATTCCCCCCGGTTTCACCCACGCGCTGCTGCTGCGCGACGGGGCGGTGATGGCGCAGGGCCTGCTGCCCGACACCCTCACCGCCGACAACCTCACCAAGACCTTCGGGCTGCCGCTGCTCGTCGAGCGCCACGGCGACCGCTACACCGCCCGCGCCGCCTGAGACGACGCCCGCGACATCCGGGAGGTGCCCGTGCGACAGACCCGTGTCGTGGTGGTGGGCAGCGCCAACATGGACCTGGTCGCCACCGCCGAGGCGTTGCCCCGCCCGGGGGAGACCAGGCTCGGCACCGACTTCGTCACCGTGCCCGGCGGCAAGGGAGCCAACCAGGCCATCGCCGCCGCGAGAGCCGGTGCGGCAAGTGTCTTCCTCGGCGCGATCGGCTCGGACGCCTTCGGGGTGACCCTGCGGGCGCGGATCACCGCCGCCGGGGTCGACACCGGTCAGCTGCGCACCACGTACGGAGCGTCCGGGGTGGCCCTGGTCATGGTCAACGCCCAGGGTGAGAACGCGATCCTGGTGACCCCGGGGGCGAACACGTCGCTCACCGAGCTGACCGAGACCGAACTCGCCGCCGTACGCGACGCGGATGTCCTGGTCGCGCAGCTGGAGATCCCGGTGGAGACGGTGACCGAGGCGGCGGTGGCGGCCCGCGCCGCCGGAACCCGCGTGGTGCTCAACGCGGCGCCGGCCGTGCCACTGCCGCCGGAGCTGCTCGCCGCCGTGGACGTGCTGGTCGTCAACGAGAACGAGGCGCAGGCGTACACCGGACGGGGTCGGGAGGAACCGCGGGCGCTGCTCGACCTGGTGCCCCGGGCGGTGCTGACCCTCGGCGCCCAGGGTGCCTGGTACGGCGACCGGGACGGCACGGCGGTACACGTGCCGGCGGTCAAGGTGGACACGGTCGACTCGACGGCCGCCGGTGACGCCTTCACCGGTGCGCTCGCCGTGGCCTGGGGCGAGGGACGCGACCTGGTGGACGCGGTGCGCTGGGCCTCGGCCGCCGGTGCCGCCTGCGTACGCCGGCTCGGCGCCAGCGTCTCGCTGCCGCACCGGGTCGAGATCGACCAGCTGTACGTGCCCGCGCCCTGACCGGATCAGGGCCGCTCGGACGGGCTCGGCCGTCCCGCCCGGCTCGCCTGCGCGGCGGCACCGCCGGTCCGGAACGCGCGACGGTACGCCGACGGTGAGGTCCGCATCGCCCGGGTGAAGTGGTGACGGTAGGTCACCGGGGCGTCGAAGCCGACGGCCGTCGCGATCTGCCCGACCGGCGCGTCGGTGGTTTCCAGCAGCGCCAGGCTGGCCCGGATCCGTTGCTCGACCAGCCACCGGATGGGGCTGGTGCCGGTGGCTCTCGCGAAGTGCCGCAGGTAGGTGCGGGTCGACATGTGGGCCTGCCGGGCCAGCCGGGCCACCGTGAGTGGCTCCGCCAGGTGAGCCAGCGCCCAGTCGATGCTGCCGGCGATCCGGTCGTCGTCCGGATCCACCGCCACCGGCGCTTCGACGAACTGCGCCTGACCGCCGTCGCGATGCGGTGGGATCACCAGTCGTCGGGCCACCGCGTTGGCCACGACCGAGCCGTGGTCGCGTCGTACCACGTGCACGCACAGGTCGAGGCCGGCGGCGCTGCCGGCGCTGGTCAGGATGTCCCCGTCGTCGAGGTAGAGCACGTCGGAGTCGACCATGACCCTCGGGTACCGGCGGGCCAGCAGGTCCGCGTACCGCCAGTGGGTGGCCGCCCGTCGACCGTCGAGCAGGCCGGCACCGGCCAGCGCGAAGGCGCCCGAACAGATGGACAGCAGCCGGGCGCCGGCCCGGTGCGCCCGGCGCAGGGCCGCGACGAGCTCCGGCGACGGTGTGCCGTGCACGTCGGGTACGCCGGCAACGACGACGGTCGCGGCGGCGGCCAGCACATCGAGGCCGTACGGACTGTGCAGGCTGGCGCCGCCGAGCAGTGGTACGGGACCCGGTCGCTCGGCGCACAGCCGCAGGTCGTACCAGGGCACGTCGAGCTCCGGCCGGGGCAGCCCGAAGACCTCCGTGGCGATCCCGGTCTCGAAACCCGACATCCCGGGGTACGCGAGCACAGCCACACTGCGGTCGACCGGCGTCATGGCCGGATGTTAGCGGAGGACGGCGTGACCGCCACTCGCCCGGCGGTCGGCACCGTTCAATGATCGGGGACATGACCCGAACCTTCGCCGTACCGGCCGCCGAGCCGTCCACCGCCGTCGCCCACTTCCTCGCCCGACTGCGCTTCGAGACCGACGTGGCCGACGTGCACCACGACCTGACCGCGGAGCTGCCCGACCTGGTCGTGGTCGACTCGCGCGGCGACGCGGCCTGGGCGCAGGGCCACCTGCCCGGCGCCGTGCACCTGCCCACCAACCTGATCGCCGCGCGGGCCGCCGACGCGGTGCCGCCCGACGCGCACGTGGTGACCTACTGCTGGGGGCCCGGCTGCGACGGCGCCACCCGGGCGGCGCTGGAGTTCGCCCGGCTCGGCTACCGGGTCAAGGAGATGCGCGGCGGCTACGAGTACTGGGTGCGGGAGGGCCTGCCCGTGGTGACCGCCACCGGGCTCACCCACCGGCCGGTGGACGACCTGACCGCTCCCCGAACCGTCGCCTCCTGCGACTGCTGACCGCCACCCGCCGAGGGGAGCGCGGGCCGGGCGGTCAGACCGTCTCCGCTCGCGACTGCGGGGCTCGCAAACCCCGGCTCACTCCTCGCGCTCAGCCGGCGTCGTCGTTGAGCTTCTCGCCCCGTCGGCGCAGCATCGACAGACCGGGGATGCCCGCCACCGCGAGCTTGAGATCCCGGGTGACGTCGAGCAGGTCGTGCAGGTCCGGGCCGACCCGGTCCAGGGTGGCCAGGATCGGCAGGACGTCGGCGGTCAGGTGCTGCCGCAGCTTCGGCAACTCGTCGACCAGCCGGACCGCCGCGGTCACCTCCTCGTGACTGAGCTGCTCGACGAAGTGGGTGGCCATCGGGGCGGCCCGGCGCAGCGCCGGCTCGTACGCCTTCAGCAGTTCGGCCGCGGTGGCGGCGGCCTCCGCCGCCGTACCCACGGTCTCGGCGGCCCGCCCGGCCACCGAACCTGCCGACTCCACGACCACGGCCGCCGCCGCGGCGACCTCGGTGGCGTTGTCCACGGCGGCGGTGGCGGCGGCACTGATCACCGCGACCTCACGGACCGCCACCTCGGCGTCGGTGACCATCTGGTCGGTCCGGTCCAGGGTCTGCTCGACCCGGTCCACCACACCGTTGATCCGGGCCAGCAGCGCCTCCACCTCGTCGAGTACCGCGAACGCGCGGGCCGGGATGGCGGCGAAGGACGCGGCCTGGTCGAGGGCGGAACGGGTGAGACCGAGGACCGCGGTCGGCCGGGGAAGAGGGAGTGCCATGGGATCAAGTGTGCGTCGGGCGGGCCAGCACCGCCCGACGACGGTCTCACCCGTCGCTCTGGTGCTCGACCGCGCGTTGCACCGCCCGGTAGATCTGGCCGAACCGCAGCGCGTCCGGTGTGCGCAGCACCATGACCTCCTGCCGCCGGTACTGCACCCACAGTTCCAGCACCCGGTTACCGCGCTCGTACGAGCGGTCCAGCCAACCGAGCGGTATCTCCAGGAACGGGACCAGGGCGAGCGGGACGATCACGCACGCGGCGAGCACGATCAGCGCCGGCAGCCACTCGCCCCGGTCCTGTGCGGACCAGGCCAGTGACAGCACACAGATCAGGCCCACCAGCGGAGGCAGGGACAACAGCAGGACCAGCACGCCCCGGCCGAGAACCCGACCGCGTACGGCGAGGGTGGTACGCCCCTTCGCGTGCCAGACGTAGGTGACCTCGGCGATCGGGATGACATGTCCACCGGCCCGGATCGTCTCGGAGGTCACCTGCACCGCGTCGTCCCGGTAATAGAGGGCCATCACTAAGCCTAAGCACCACCGGGCAACCGTGCGTAGTCGGGTGGGCGCTCAGCGTCGACGGGGTGGTATCGGTCGGCCGACCTCCATGGCCCGTTGCACGGCCCGGTAGATCTGCCCGAAACGCAGCGCGTCCGGCGTGCGCAGCAGTTGCACCGGGCGGCCTCGCCAACGGATCCAGACCTCCCGCTGCCGGCTGCCCCGGGCGTAGGAGCGGTCAAGGTGCTCGAAGAGGAAGTCGGCGACCGGCCCGACCGCCAGCCCGACCAGCACGGACGCCCCGACGATGGCGATCGTGACGGTTGCCGACCGGTCCAGCCAAATGGCGAGCGCGACTCCGGCGGCGGCGGCCACCAGCGGGGCGACAAGCGCGGCGCCGAGGGCGCCCCGACCGGCCAGCACCCGCCAGGAGCGGGTGCCGTGGTGGTGCCAGATTTCGCTGATCTCGGCCAGTGGATAGACCCGGCCCTCGACGGTGACGGCGTCCGAGGTGACCCGGACCGAACGGTCGTCGTAGTAGGTGACCACGGCGCGCCGCTCACCCGGCCCGTGCGCGCGGCCGGGGTGTGGCGACGGCGTCGCGGCACGGCCGGTGCGGGGCTCAGGGTGACGAGGATTCATCGTGCGACTCCCGACCGACGGGGCTGGCACCAGACTACCTACCCCAACGAGCCGGGTCGTAAGGTTGGCACGCGACTTCGACGAGGAAGTGAGGCTCAGCGTGGGCGAGTTCGTGCGGCTGGAGACCCGGGACGCCATCGGCACCATCCGGCTGGAGCGGCCGCCGATGAACGCCCTCAACACCCAGGTGCAGGAGGAGTTGCGCGCCGCCGCGACCGCGGCCACCGCCGACCACGACGTCCGCGCGGTCATCGTGTACGGCGGCGAGAAGGTCTTCGCCGCCGGTGCGGACATCAAGGAGATGGCGGACATGTCCTACGTGGACATGGCCGCGCGGGCCGCCGACCTGTCGAGCGCGCTCGGCGCGATCGCCCGGATCCCCAAGCCCGTGGTCGCCGCGATCACCGGTTACGCGCTGGGCGGCGGCTGTGAACTGGCGTTGGCCTGCGACTGGCGGGTGGTGGCCGAGGACGCCAAGCTCGGCCAGCCCGAGATCAAGCTGGGCATCATCCCCGGCGCCGGGGGCACCCAGCGGCTGGCTCGGCTCGTCGGGCCGGCCCGGGCCAAGGATCTGATCATGTCGGGGCGGATGGTGGACGCGCCGGAGGCACTGCGGATCGGCCTTGCCGACCGGGTCGCCCCGGCGGCCGAGGTGTACGACACCGCGGTGGCGATGGTGCGGCCGTACCTCACCGGCCCGGTGCAGGCGCTGCGCGCGGCGAAGCTGGCCGTCGACGGTGGTCTGGACATGGACCTGAACTCGGGTCTGGCCTGGGAGAGTCAGCTTTTCGCGGCGCTGTTCGCCACCGACGACCGACGCGAGGGGATGGCGGCCTTCGTGGCGAAGCGGAAGCCGGACTTCACCGGGCGCTGAGCGTGCCGAGAATGGTTCACATTCTCCCTACCGGCCAGTAGCGTGTGACTCCGGTCAGGCGACGAGAAGGAGTGGGAATGACGGAGCGGATCGAAGGCCACGGCGGGGAGCTCGCCCTCGCGGCGCTGCGCGCGTACGGGGTGCGGGAGATGTTCACCCTCTCCGGCGGACACGTGTTCCCGCTCTACGATGCCGCGCACAAGACCGACTTCCCGATCTACGACGTGCGGCACGAGCAGTCCGCCGTCTTCGCCGCCGAGGCGGTGGCGAAGCTCCAGCGCCGACCCGGCCTGGCCGTACTCACCGCCGGCCCCGGCGTGACCAACGGCATCTCCGGTCTGACCAGCGCCTTCTTCAACGCCTCGCCGGTGCTCGTGCTGGGCGGCCGGGCACCCCAGTTCCGCTGGGGCTCCGGCAGCCTCCAGGAGATGGACCACCTCCCGCTGGTCGCCCCGGTCACCAAGCACGCCGAGACGGTGTTCAGCGCCGACGACATCCCCCGGGCGGTGGCCGCCGCGCTGACCACCGCCCTCACCCCGCACCGGGGGCCGGTGTTCCTCGACTTCCCGCTGGAGGCGGTCTTCTCGGTCGGCGACGCCGAGCTGCCGGCCGGGCCGCAGCTCAGCCCGCTCGAAGCCGACCCCGACGAGGTGGCCCGCGCCGCCGCGCTGGTCGCCGGCGCGGCCCGTCCGGTGATCATCGCCGGCTCGGACGTCTGGACCGGTGACGCGGTCGACGAGCTGCGGGCGGCGGCCGAGGCGCTCACCGTGCCGGTGTTCACCAACGGCATGGGCCGCGGCGCCCTGCCACCGGAGCACCCGCTGGCCTTCGCCAAGGCCCGGCGGGTGGCCCTGTCCAACGCCGACGTGGTCGTGGTGATCGGCACCCCGTTGGACTTCCGGCTCTCCTTCGGCGACTTCGGCGAAGCCCAGGTGGTGCACATCGTCGACGCGCCCAGCCAGCGCGCCGGTCACGTTCAACCCGCCGCCGCACCCGCCGGTGACCTGCGGGGAATCCTCACCGCCCTGGCCGAGCACCCCGGCGACCGGGTCGACCACGACGACTGGGTCGCCCAGCTGCGGACCGCCGAGGACGCGGCGAAGGCCCGCGACGCCGAGGAGATGGCGGCCGAGACCGACCCGATCCGCCCGGCCCGGATCTACGGCGAGCTGCGCAAGGTGCTCGCCCGTGACGCGGTCACCATCGGCGACGGCGGCGACTTCGTCTCGTACGCGGGGCGGTACCTGGAACCGGCCCAGCCCGGCACCTGGCTCGACCCCGGCCCGTACGGCTGCCTCGGCACCGGCATGGGGTACGCGATGGGCGCCCGGGTCACCCACCCGGACCGGCAGGTCTGCGTGCTGATGGGCGACGGCGCTGCCGGTTTCTCACTGATGGACGTGGAGTCCCTGGCCCGGCAGAAACTGCCGGTGGTCATCGTGGTCGGCAACAACGGCATCTGGGGGCTGGAGAAGCACCCGATGCGGGCCATGTACGGCTACGACGTGGCCGCCGACCTGCAACCCGAGCTGCGCTACGACCAGGTGGTCGGCGCGCTCGGCGGGGCGGGCGAAACGGTCGCCAAGGCCGCCGATCTGGGTCCGGCCCTGCAACGGGCCTTCGACGCCGGGGTGCCGTACCTGATCAACGTGCTCACCGATCCGGCCGACGCGTACCCCCGCTCCTCGAACCTGGCCTGAAACCGCGGGATCCCGCCCCGGCGCTACACCTCGGGGCGGGGTTCCTCGCGCGGCGGCTCGCCCTCCCGCCTGCGCAGGTCGTCCTCGCGTTTGCGCAGGTCCTCCTCCCAACGGCGGAAGAGTTCCTGATCCTCCCGGCGCGAGCGCTCCTCGATCGAGCGGAGGAACTCCGGGTCGTCGTCGGGTGCGACGGGTCGGTGGCGTTCGGCCGGGCGTGCCCCCGGAGCCCAGGACGTCGACCCGCCGACAGGTTTGCGCTCCCGGCCGGCGACGAACCAGGCGATCGAGCCGACCAGCGGGAAGAACAGGATGATCAGCAGCCAGGCGATCCGGGGGAGGTGGCGGATGCCGTCCTCCTCGGCGGAGAGGCAGCTGATCAGGGCGCAGACGGCGAGGACGACCTGCACCAGGAAGAGGAGGATGTACAGCCGGGCCATGTAACCATCATTACCTACCGCGCACAGCGGTCACAGCCCGCGCAGCACCAACAGCGCTCCGAGGAGTGCAAATCCGGCGGCGGCCAGCCCTACCAGGGCGAAAAGCCGACCGCCGGTCGGGGGTATGCCGCTGCCGGTGGCCCGTCGCCAACAGAGCGTGACGACCACACCCCAGCCGAGGATGGTCAGCGCCGCCAACCCGGCTCCGACCGGTCCGCCGGTGAGCGCGAGGCGGACGGTCAGCAGCGCCACGACGGTCAGCGTGAGCAGGGTGCGCCGCCAGGCAAGCCGGGTGCGTTCGGGTTGCAGGCCCGGGTCGCGAACGGTGCTCATCCGCGTATCGCGCCGGCCAGCACCGCCACCACCAGGGACAGCGCGCCGAGGCCGACGGTCAGCGCGAGTACGGCCGGGAAGCGGGACGCGGGCAGCTCCTCGCCGAGCCGGATGGCCCGCTCGGTGCGGGCCCAGTGGTCGACGGCCCGGATCGCCACCACGCCGCCGAGCAGCAGCAACGCCACGGCGATCGCCTCGCGCAGGTGGACCAGGGACAGGGTCGGCAGGAACTGCGCGGCGGCCAGCCCGCCGGCGATCAGCGCCAGCCCGGTACGCAGCCAGGCCAGGAAGGTGCGCTCGTTGGCCAGCGAGAAGCGGTAGTCGGGGGTGGTTCCCACCGAACGCAACTCCTGCGGATCGAACCAGTTCCTGATCATCTGCCACACGAGAGTGATTATCCGATTCCCGGCGGGAATAGGTTGGGAGCATGACGGATCTTGACGCGAGCACGCTGCGGGCGGCGTACGACACCCAGTTGCGGCCGGGCCTGCCCGACCCGGTGCCCGACGGCGTGGTGGTGGAGTCGGACGGTCCGGTGTTCCGGGTGCGGGGCCTGGACCAGCGGGGCCTGGTGACCTACCGCGACCTCGGTGGGTTGGCCGGTGCGGATCTGGACGAGCTGATCGCCCGGCAGGTGGCGGTGTTCCGTGAGCGGGGTGAGCCGGTCGAGTGGAAGCTGCACGGCCACGACGAGCCGGCCGACCTGCCGCAGCGGCTGCGCGCCGCCGGATTCGTGCCGGAAGATCGGGAGACCGTCGTGGTCGGCCCGGTCGCCCCGTTGGCCTCCGCGCTGCCGGTGGTGCCCGAGGGCGTACGCCTGCGGGAGGTGACCGGGCGCGCGGAGCTGGACCGGATCGCGGAGCTGAAGACCCAGGTGTGGGGGCGTGACCTGTCCGGCCTGGCCGACGGGCTGGAACGGGAGATCGCCACCGACCCGCAGGCGATCACGGTCGTGGTGGCCGAGGCGGACGAGACGATGGTGAGCGCCGGTTGGGTGCGGTACCCGGTCGACAGCACGTTCGCGACGCTCTGGGGCGGCTCGACGCTGCCGCAGTGGCGGCGCAAGGGCATCTACCGCGCGCTGGTCACCTACCGGGCCCGGCTGGCCGGTGCGCGGGGCCGGACGTTGGTGCAGGTCGACGCGTCGGACGAGAGTCGTCCGGTGCTGGAGCGACTCGGGCTCGTCGCGGTCACCACCACCACGCCCTACGTCTACACTCCGTGATCATGAGCCAGCGGCTGACGGACGACGAGATGATGACCCTCAAGACGGGTGCCTTCGGCGCGGTGTTCATGGTCTCGAACGCCGACCCCGGGGTGATCGCGCTGTTCCGGGAGAGCTTCGCCGCGTCCGGGGCGATGGCCGACGCCAGCGGCGTGGTGAAGGAGGCGTTGACCAGCGGGCCGTTGCCGAAACTGCCGCGTGACTCGGCGCTCGAGGTGGAGTCGGTGGTACTGCCGGCGCTGCGCCGGAGTGTCGAGATCCTGGCCGAGAAGGTGCCGCAGGACGTGCCGGTCTACCGCGCGGTGGTGCTGGCGGCGGCCGATCGTACGGCCCGCGCCCACGACGGCGTGAGTCCGGCCGAGGCCGAGGTCATCGAACGGATCAGGGGCGTGCTGGGCGCCGATGCTACTGACAGGTAACATGGCGCCGTGGGCAACCGCACAACAGCCCATGGTTGACCGGACGGCACCGCACGCGCGAGGCTGCGCCCAGATCTGGGGCGAAAAGATCACATAACCACAGCAGGAGGGTCGTCGAAGCGCGATGAACATCGTCGTACTCGTCAAGCAGGTGCCCGATTCGGGCGCGGACCGCAACCTGCGTACTGACGACAACACTGTCGACCGCGGTTCGGCGAACAACGTCATCAACGAGATGGACGAGTACGCCATCGAGGAGGCGTTGAAGATCAAGGAGGCGCACGGCGGCGAGGTGACCATCCTGACCATGGGTCCGGACCGGGCGACCGAGTCGATCCGCAAGGCGCTGTCGATGGGCCCGGACAAGGCGGTGCACGTGGTGGACGACGCCCTGCACGGCTCCTGCGCCGTCGCCACCTCGAAGGTGCTCGCCGCCGCACTGGGGCAGCTCAACGCCGACCTGGTGCTCTGCGGCTCGGAGTCGACCGACGGGCGGGTGCAGGTGATGCCGCACATGCTCGCCGAGCGGCTGGGGATCGCGGCGCTGACCGGTGCGCGCAAGCTCACCGTCGACGGGGCCACGCTCACCGTGGAGCGGCAGACCGAGGAGGGCTACGAGGTGGTCACCGCCTCGACCCCGGCCATCGTCTCCGTGTGGGACACCATCAACGAGCCCCGGTACCCGTCGTTCAAGGGCATCATGGCCGCCAAGAAGAAGCCGGTGCAGACGCTGTCCCTGGCCGACCTGGGCGTAGCCGCGAACGAGGTCGGCTTCGACGGGGCGACAAGCGCCGTGGTGGAGCACAGCAAGCGCCCGCCGCGTTCGGGTGGCGTCAAGGTCACCGACGAGGGCTCCGGCGGCACGCAGCTCGTCGAGTTCCTCGCCACCGAGAAGTTCGTGTGAGGGGTGTAGGACATGTCTGAGGTTCTCGTCGTCGTCGAAGCCACCGCGGAGTTCGGCGTCAAGAAGGTCACCCTGGAGATGCTCACCCTCGCCCGGGAGCTGGGCAGCCCGTCGGCGGTGGTGCTCGGCGGCGCCGGTGCGGCCGAGGCTCTCGCCGGCAAACTGGGCGAGTACGGCGCGGAGAAGATCTACGCGGCCGAGGGTGACGAGATCGACGGCTACCTGGTGGCGCCGAAGGCCACCGTGGTCGCCGACCTGGTCAAGCGGGTGCAGCCGGCCGCCGTGCTGCTCGCCTCCTCCCAGGAGGGCAAGGAGATCGCCGCCCGGCTGGCGGTCAAGCTGGACAACGGCATCCTGACCGACGTGGTGGGCCTGTCCGCCGACGGCACCGCCACCCAGGTGGCCTTCGCCGGGTCGACGATCGTGAAGTCCAAGGTCACCCGAGGGCTGCCGCTGGTCACCGTCCGACCGAACTCGGTGAACCCGACGCCGGCTGCGGCCAGCGCCTCGGTCGAGCAGCTCACCGTCGCGGTCACCGACAGCGACAAGCTGGCCAAGGTCGTCGACCGGGTGGCCGAGCAGAAGGGTTCCCGCCCCGAGCTGACCGAGGCCGGCGTGGTCGTCTCCGGTGGTCGCGGTGTCGGCAACGCGGACAACTTCAAGCTGGTCGAGGAGCTGGCCGACCTGCTCGGCGGTGCCGTCGGTGCCTCCCGGGCCGCGGTCGACTCCGGCTTCTACCCGCACCAGTTCCAGGTGGGCCAGACCGGCAAGACGGTCTCCCCGCAGCTCTACGTCGCGCTGGGCATCTCCGGTGCGATCCAGCACCGGGCCGGCATGCAGACCTCGAAGACGATCGTCGCGGTCAACAAGGACGGCGAGGCGCCGATCTTCGAGCTGGCCGACTTCGGCGTGGTCGGTGACCTGTTCAAGATCGTGCCGCAGGCCGCCGAGGAGATCCGCAAGCGCAAGTGAGTCGTACCCACACAGCCGCCGCCCGCAGTTGCGGGCGGCGGCTGTGTCGTCGGTGCACGAGGGAGCTGATCGGCGGGCCGGGGAGCTGAACCGGCCCGCCGATCAGCCCGTCAGGGAGCCCCGCAGGAGGCTGTCGCCGGAGTGGGCGGTGTTGTTGTCGAACTCCTCGGCCGAGACGTCGACGACCGAGTACTGCCCCAGGTCCACGTTCGGCGGCAACGGCAGCAGCACGTCGGAGCCGTCGCCGAGCACACCGACCGAGAACATCTCCATGTTCTGCGGGTTGATGAGCCAGACCTCGTAATACCCCGGTACGGCCGGGAGATTCGTCACGTGCAGGTGCAACTCGCCGCTGCCCAGCACCCGCGCGTCACCACGGGCCGTCGGCGGAGTCGAACCGTACGCCGCCAGGGGAGCACTGGCCAGCACCGTCGGCTCGGCGGGCGTACCGTCGCGCAGCACGGCGGCAGTGCCGATCACCGCGACGGTGGCGGCGGCGACCGCCGTGACCGCCGTGGTGGCCAGCCGGGACCAGCGTCCCCGCCGTGACCGGCGAGGCACCGGCGGGGGAGTGCCGGTGGTGACCGGATCCGTCACGTCCGGCCGCTGCCGGTCGGCGAGGCGGGGCAGTTCCTCCGCCGCGGTGATCTCGGCCATGATGCCCTGCCAGACGTGCTCCGGCGGGTCGGGCAGATCACGCAGTTCCTGGCCGGCGGCACCGAGGCCGGCGACGTGGCGCAGGCTGTCCAGCTCGGCCCGGCAGTGCGGGCAGGCGTCGAGATGGGTGCGGTCGGAGACGTCCACCTCACTCTCACCGAGCGCCAGAAATACCAGCCGGTCGTGCTCCAGGTGCTGCACCGTCCACCTCCCATCTGCGCTTCAGACTTGCCATGCCCCGCCGGATGTGACTCTTGACCGTGCCGAGCGGCACTCCGGTCATCGTCGCGATCTGCTGGTGGGTCAGGTCGTCGAAGAAGGCCAATTCCAGCATGCGCCGCTGTTCGTCCGGCAGCCGCGCCAGTTCGTCGGCCACCACCAGCCGGTCGACCACGGTGTCCGGGTCAGTGCCGGCCGGCGCCGGCTCGGGCAGTTGGCGCACGGTGTCGACCACCCGGTTCTCCCGGGCGGCGGACCTGAGCCGGTCGATCACCTTGCGCCGGCCGATGCCGAGCAACCAGCCGACAAGCGAGCCCTTCGCCGGGTCGAAGGTCTCCCGGCCGAGCCAGGCGGCGACGAACGTGGCCTGGGTCGCGTCCTCCGCGTCGCTGCGGTTGACAAGCGTGCTGGTGGCCAGGTGGAGAACGGCCCGACCGTAACGGTCGTACGCCTCACGCAGCGCAAGCTCGTCGCCGGCCCGGAACCGGTGGGCCAGCTCGTCCTCGGGTGTGCCCGGTTGCTGCCGGATCCCGGTCACGGGACGGTTCGCCTGGTTGGGGGCATGCCCGACTGTAGCTCGCACCGGCGCCGTCCCCTCTGTCAGCCCAGCGTCTTGTCGACCTCCCTACGTCGGGGCGGTGCCCGACGGATGCGGTTGCCGCCGGAAAAAGAAAGTCGCCGCCGCCCGCATCCGGGCGGCGAGCTGTCGGCGTAACTCGGGGTGCACAGCAAGCATGACGAAGTGGCACGAAACATCAGGAGGCAGACATGCAGTTCGCGTACCTTCGTCGCGTCGCCGCGGGTGGTGCGGTCGCCGCGCTGACCTTCGTCGGCGCCGGCATCGCGACGGCGACCCCGGCGTACGCCGCCGACTCGAAGGTCTCCGTCGTGCACGGCATCCCGGACACCCCGGTCGACGTCTACGTCAACGGGGAAAAGACCCTGGAGAACTTCGAGCCCGGTGACGTGGCCGGTCCGTTGGACCTGCCAGAGGGGCAGTACGACCTCGCGCTGACCAGGCCGGGTGAGCCGATCGGCGAGGCCATCCTCACCGCCGACGACGCCGAGGTGCCCGGTGGGGCGAACATCAGCATCGCCGCCCACCTCAACGCCGACGGCGAGCCGACCATCACCCCCTTCGTCAACGACACCGCGAAGGTCGACGCCGGCAAGGCCCGGCTGATCGTCCGGCACACCGCCGCCGCGCCGGCCGTGGACGTGCGGGCCGGCGGCAGCCCGGTCTTCGAGGGCCTGACCAACCCGAACGAGGCCAAGGGCGACGTGGACGCCGGCAGCGTCTCGGCGGACGTGGTACTCGCCGGCACCGACACCGTGGTGATCGGGCCGGCCGACCTCAACCTGCGCGAGGGCACGGCGACGATCGTCTACGCCATCGGCTCCGCCGAGGCGGAGAACCTCTCCGTCGTCGCGCAGACCATCGACGGCCTGCACTCGGCACCGTCCGGCGTGCCGAGCGGCACGGGCGGGCAGGCCGACACCGGTCTCGGCACCTGGTGGTACGCCCTGGCGGGCACCGGGCTCCTGCTGCTGGTCGCGGGTGGGGCGCGGGCGGCTGTCGTCCGGTCGGGTCGCCGGTGACCGTCGGCAACCGTGCGGCGCTGGCGGCGGTGGCCGCCGGCGCCGCCGCGCTCGCCGTCGCGGCGGTCGTGGCGGTCGTGTCCCGGCCGGCGGGAAGTGTCGGCACCGAGCAGGCCGCCGCCCTGGCCAGCCCCACTGCGGCGCGCACCGGACCGGCCGTGGCGGTGGCCCCGGCGCGCTGCCGGACGACGCCGAACCGGTGCGCCCGGTCCGGCTGCGCATCCCCGCGATCGGGGTCACCGCGCGGGTCGACCCGGTCGGCGTCGACGAGCGCACCCAGGAGTTCGACGTGCCGCCAAGCGTCGACGAGATCGGCTGGTACCGCTACGGCCCCGGGCTGGAGGCCGAGTCCGGCTCGGTGGTGATCGCCGGGCACGTCGACAGCGCCGATCAGGGCAGGGGTGCCTTCTACCGGCTGCGGGAACTGACACCGGGGGACACCGTGACGGCCACCGGCGAGGACGGGACCGAGCGGACCTACCGGGTGGTGGCCCGGGAGGAATACGACAAGACGAAGATTCCGCTGGAGCGGTACTTCGCTCGCGACGGGCGTCCCCGCCTGACCCTCATCACCTGTGGCGGGCCGTTCGACGCCGAGGCTCGCCGCTACCGGGACAACATCGTGGTGACCGCGTCACCGGTTTGACGTCCCGTCAGGCAATCCGGTCTGCGGTCGGCACCGGAGTGGTCGTTAGGCTGAATCGTGATGGCTTACCTGGATCATGCCGCGACCACTCCGATGCTCGACGAGGCATTGGAGGCGTACGTCGCGACCGCCCGCGAGGTCGGCAACGCGTCTTCCCTGCACGCGTCCGGCCGGCGCGCCCGTCGGCGGGTGGAGGAGTCGCGGGAGCGGGTGGCCGCCGCGCTGGGGGCCCGGCCGTCTGAGGTGATCTTCACCGGTGGTGGTACCGAGAGTGACAACCTCGCGGTGAAGGGCATCTTCTGGGCGCGCCGGGCCGCCGCAGCCGGGCGGCGCCGGGTGATCTCCAGTGCCGTCGAACACCACGCCGTGCTCGACGCGGTGGAGTGGCTGGACCGGCACGAGGGCGCCGAGGTGGGCTTGCTGCCAGTCGACGGGTCCGGCCGGTTGCACCCGGACGTACTCCGCACCGAGCTGGCCGAACACGGCGACCGGGCGGCGCTGGTCACCGCGATGTGGGCCAACAACGAGGTCGGCACCGTCCAGCGGATCGCTGAGCTGGCCGCCGTGGCCGCCGAGTACGGGGTGCCGTTCCACACCGACGCCATCCAGGCGGTCGGGCAGGTGCCCGTCGACTTCGCCGCCAGCGGCGTCGCCGCGCTCACCGTGACCGGTCACAAGCTCGGCGGCCCGGTCGGCGTCGGCGCGTTGCTGCTCGGCCGGGACGTGGCGGCGGTACCGCTGCTGCACGGTGGTGGACAGGAACGGGACGTGCGTTCCGGCACGCTCGACGCGGCCGGCATCGTCGCCTTCGCGGTCGCCGTCGAAGCGGCCGTCAAGGGCCAGCAGGAGTACGCGGCCGGGTTGGCCGCGCTCCGTGACGACCTGGTGCGGCGGGTCCGTCAGGCGGTCCCCGAGGTGGTCTTCAACGGCGACCCGACCGACCGGCTGCCCGGCAACGCGCACTTCTCCTTTCCCGGCTGCGAGGGGGACGCGCTGCTGCTCCTGCTGGACGCCCAGGGCATCGCCTGTTCGACCGGCTCGGCCTGCTCCGCCGGGGTGGCGCAGCCCTCCCACGTGCTGCTGGCGATGGGCGCGGACGACGACCGGGCCCGCTCGTCACTGCGCTTCTCCCTCGGCCACACCAGCACGACCGAGGACATCGACGCGCTCATCGCCGCTCTCCCGGGGGCCGTGGAACGGGCCCGGCGGGCGGCGGCACCGCGTACGCCCCGCTGAGCCGGTGCCGGGCGGGGATAGGCTCGGTGGGAAGGGAGAGTGGTCCGGGTGAGGGTGTTGGCGGCGATGTCCGGCGGCGTGGATTCCGCCGTGGCGGCGGCGCGGGCGGTGCAGGCCGGGCATGACGTGACCGGTGTGCACCTGGCGTTGGCGCGCAACCCGCAGACCTACCGCACGGGGGCCCGGGGCTGCTGCACGCTGGAGGACTCGCGGGATGCCCGGCGGGCCGCCGACGTGCTCGGCATCCCGTTCTACGTCTGGGACATGGCCGACCGCTTCCACGCCGATGTGGTGGACGACTTCGTCGCCGAGTACGCGGCCGGGCGTACCCCCAACCCGTGCCTGCGCTGCAACGAGAAGATCAAGTTCGCCGCGGTGCTGGACCGGGCGGTGGCCCTGGGGTTCGACGCGGTGGTCACCGGGCACCACGCCCGGCTCGGCTCCGACGGACTGCTGCGCCGCAGCGTCGACGCGGCCAAGGACCAGTCGTACGTGCTGGGCGTGCTCACCCGCGAGCAGTTGGACCGCTCGATGTTCCCGCTGGGCGACTCGACGAAGGCGCAGGTCCGGCAGGAGGCCGCCGAGCGCGGGCTCGCCGTCGCCGACAAGCCGGACTCGCACGACATCTGCTTCATCGCCGACGGTGACACCCGGGGTTTCCTGGCCCAGCGCCTCGGCGAGGCCCCCGGCGACGTGGTCGACGCCACCACCGGTGCGGTGGTGGGGCAGCACGCCGGTGCGTACGCGTACACCGTCGGCCAGCGGCGCGGTCTGCATCTGGACCGGCCGGCCCCGGACGGCCGGCCCCGCTACGTGCTCTCCATCACGCCGAAGACGAACACCGTCACCGTCGGCCCGGCGGAGGCGCTGGAGGTCACCACGGTGCGGGCCACCCGCCCGGTCTGGACCGGTGGGCCGCGACCCGACGGCCCGATCGAGTGCGAGGTGCAGTTGCGCGCCCACGGCGTGGTGGTGCCCGCCGCCGTCACGGTCGACGCCGACACCCTCCACGCCGACCTGCGCCGCCCGGTGCGCGGCGTCGCCGCCGGCCAGGCCATCGTCGCCTACCGCCCCGATCCGGCCGGCGACATCGTGCTCGGCTCCGCCACCATCACCGACTGACCGCCCCGCCGGCCCTCGCCCCCGGTGGAGTATCGGTCGCGGCCTGCGGCATGTCGGGCCATCACGGCGACGGGAAGGCCCGACATGCCGCAAGCCGTGACCTCGATGCGGGCCGGATCGCGGGAGGTACCCTGCGGCGGTGAGTGATCAGGGGCTGCCGTGGGGAGTGGGCTCGGCGACGGGGCTGGGGTCGTTGCCGGGTACCGACATCGCCGAGGCGCAACGGATCGTCCTCGGTGAGCTGCCCGCCCTGCCTCATCTGCCGGAGCTGCCGGCCCGGGGGCCGGGTGCGGACATGATCGGGCGCACCGGCGGTCTGCTGGTGGAGTTGCCGATCGAGCTGTACGCGGCGCGGTGGCGAGTGGCTCCGCGTCCCGGCCGCGACCTGCGCCGGGCCCGTGACCTGATGGAACGCGACCTGGACCAGCTCGCCGAGCAGGCCGAGGAGTACGCCGGGCCACTCAAGATCCAGGCGGCCGGACCGCTGACCCTGGCCGCCTCGATCGAGCTGCCGATCGGCGGTCGGATGCTGCGCGACCCCGGCGCGCTGCGGGACCTGGCCGGCTCGCTGGCCGAAGGGCTGCGTGGCCACGTCGAGGCGGTGACCCGCCGGCTGCCGCGCGCCTCGGTGCTGCTGCAACTGGACGAGCCGGGCCTGCCGGCGGTGCTGGCCGGCCGCGTCCCCACCGAGAGCGGCCTCGGCGCCTACCGGGCGGTGGAGTCGGGTGACGCCCGTGCGTTGCTGGGCACGGTGATCGGGGCGGTCGGGGTGCCGACCGTGGTGCACTGCTGCGCCCCGGACGTGCCGCTGGACCTGCTCCGCTCCACCGGAGCGGTCGGTGTCGCACTCGACCTGAGCCTGCTCACCGACCTCGACCCGCTCGGCGAGGCGCTCGACGCCGGCTTCGGACTGCTGGCCGGTGCCGCGCCGACGACGCCGAGCGGTCGCGCACCGACCTCCGCCGACCTGGCCGACCGGGTACGCACCCTCTGGGACCGCCTCGGGTTTCCGCGCCGCCGGCTCGCCGAGCAGGTGGTGGTGACCCCCGCCTGTGGCCTGGCCGGTGCCGATGCCGCATACGCTCGGGCGGTTCTGGCCGCCTGTCGGGACGCCGGCCGCCGGCTGTCCGAGGAGTGAGGTTTTCCGTCGTACCCACCGGGCACGATGCTCGCCATGATTGGACAGCTGCGTTCGACGGTGATCGATTGTCCCGACCCACGCGCGTTGGCCGGCTTCTACTCGGAGCTGCTCGGCCTGCCGCTGATCGGGGACAACTCCGACGATGACGAGTGGGTGGTGCTCGGCGGGCCGCCCGGCCACCAACCCCGGCTGGCCTTCCAGCGGGCCCTCGACCTGCGCCCGCCGGCCTGGCCGGATCCGGAGCGGCCCCAGCAGTTCCACCTCGACGTGACGGTCGACGACATCGAGACGGCGGAGCAGGCGGCCCTGGCCCTGGGCGCCCGCCGGCTACCCGGCGAGGGCGAGGGCTTCCGGGTCTACGCCGACCCGGCCGGACACCCCTTCTGCCTCTGCTGGGACTGACCGCCCGGCCTGCCGGTGCCGGCCTCGGCCGGGCCGGCAGGCCGACCGTGGGGTCCGACCGGGCGCTGCGCGGACTTGCGGGCGGCGGGCATCATCACGGTCATGATCAGCCTTGCGCCGCAGCGCGTCGCCGGTTCGCTCTTCGGGCTCGCCTTCGGTGACGCCCTCGGCAAGCCCACCGAGTTCCTCACCGTCGCCGAGATCGACAGGCGCTACGGGACCACCGGTCCGCGTGAGCTGGTCGGTGATCCGGCGCTGGTCACCGACGACACCCAGATGGCGTTGGCGGTGGGTTGGGCGCTGCACGACGCGCCGGCGTACGCCGCCGAGGCGGTGGAGCCGCTGCTGCGCCGCCGGTTCCTGGACTGGGCGGCCAGCCCGGACAACAACCGTGCGCCGGGGATGACCTGCCTGCGGGCCTGCGCCGAACTGTCCCGGGGCCTGCCCTGGCAGCAGGCCACCGAGGCCGGCTCGAAGGGGTGTGGCGCGAACATGCGGGTCACCCCGGTCGGGCTGCTCGACGTCGACCTGGACACCCTGGCCGGGCTGGCCCAGCTCCAGGCCGGCCTGACCCACGGACACCCGACCGGGCTGGCGGCGAGCGAGCTGACCGCGTACGCCGTGCGGCTGCTCGTCGACGGTGCTCCGCTGACCGACCTTCCTGGCCTGCTCACCGCCCGGGCTCGGCAGCAGCGCACGGTCTACCGGGCCGACTGGCTCGGTGAGCTGTGGCAACGGCCGGGCGAGCGGACGCCGCAGGAGTTCATCGCCCGTGGCTGGGACGAGTGCCTCCTGGCGCTGGGCCGACTCGACGCGGCCCTGGCCGCCCCGGACGACGGCGACGATCCGTGTCGCGTCACCGGTGCGGGCTGGATCGCGGAGGAGGCGCTCACGGCGGCCCTGTACTGCGCACTCCGGCATCCGGACGCCCCGGTCGACGCGCTGGCCCGGGGTGCGCGGAGCGCCGGAGACTCCGATTCGATAGCCGCCCTCGCCGGCGCCTTCGTCGGCGCGGCCAACGGGATGGCCGGCTGGCCGGCGGACTGGGCCGGCCGGATCGAGTACGCCGATCAACTCGCCGCGCTGGCCGCACGATTGTCCCACCCGGGGGATACCGTGCGGGGGTAGCACGATCACGGGAGGTCGACAGCGGTGTCCGGAGGCGGCAGGGTGTCCGAGGAAGCGGTTCCCCAGCAGGTCGATGCGGCGCATGAGGCCGCCGGTCCCGAGCCGACGCCGCAGGCGCGGGAGCGGCACACCACGCTCAGCCAGGAACTGACCGAGCACCAGTACCGCTACTACGTGCTCGACGCCCCGACCGTCTCCGACGCCGACTTCGACCGTCAGCTGCGCGAGCTGGAGGCGCTGGAGGCGGAGTTCCCGGCGCTGCGCACCCCGGATTCACCGACCCAGCGGGTCGGCGGCACGTTCTCCACCGACTTCACCCCGGTCGCGCACGCCGAACGGATGATGTCGTTGGACAACGCCTTCGCCGACGAGGAACTGGCCGCCTGGGCGGAGCGGGTCGAGCGGGACGCCGGTGGTCCGGCACCTTATCTGTGCGAGCTGAAGGTCGACGGGCTGGCGATCAACCTCACCTACGAAGGTGGCCGGCTGGTCCGCGCGGCCACCCGCGGCGACGGCCGCACCGGCGAGGACGTCACCGCGAACGTACGCAGCATCCGGGACGTGCCGGGTCGGCTGACCGACTCGGCGGAGTTCGGACCGGCCCCCGAGTTCATCGAGGTGCGGGGCGAGATCTACTTTCCGGTGGCCGCGTTCGCCGATCTCAACGCCGGTCTGGTCGAGCAGGGCAAGGCGCCCTTCGCCAACCCGCGCAACGCCGCGGCCGGCAGCCTGCGGCAGAAGGATCCACGGATCACCGCCTCCCGCCCGCTGCGACTGGTGGTGCACGGCATCGGCGCCCGCCGCGGCTTCCAGCCGGCCACCCAGTCCGAGTCGTACGCGGCGTTGCAGGGCTGGGGGCTGCCCACCAGCGACCGCTGGCGGGTGGTGCCCGACCTGGCGGGCGTCCGGGACTACATCGCGCACTACGCGGCGCACCGGCACGACGTCGAGCACGAGATCGACGGCGTGGTGGTGAAGGTCGACCCGGTGCCCATCCAGGGACGGCTGGGTTCGACCAGCCGGGCGCCACGCTGGGCGATCGCCTTCAAGTATCCGCCGGAGGAGGTCAACACCACCCTGCTCGACATCGAGGTCGAGGTCGGGCGGACCGGTCGGGTCACGCCCCGGGCGGTGCTCCAGCCGGTCCGGGTGGCCGGCTCCACCGTCGAGTACGCGACCCTGCACAACGCCCGCGAGGTCGAGCGCAAGGGAGTCCTGATCGGCGACACGGTGGTGATCCGCAAGGCCGGCGACGTGATCCCCGAGGTGCTCGGTCCGGTGGTCGACCTGCGTCCGCCGGACGCCCGACCGTTCGTCATGCCGACCACCTGCCCGGCCTGCGGGACGCCGCTCGCGCCCGCCAAGGAGGGCGACGTCGACATCCGGTGCCCCAACTCGCGCAGTTGCCCCGCGCAGCTGCGGGAGCGGGTGTTCCACCTGGCCGGGCGGGGCGCCTTCGACATCGAGGCACTCGGCTACAAGAGCGGCGCCGCGCTGCTCGACGCGCAGATCATCACCGACGAGGGCGACCTCTTCTCGCTCGACGCCGAGCGGCTGGCCCGTGCGCCGTTCTTCGTCAACAAGGACGGCAGCCTCGGCAGCAACGCCGTCAAGCTGCTCGACAACCTCGCCACGGCCCGGGAGCGCGACCTGTGGCGGGTGCTGGTGGCCCTGTCGATCCGGCACGTCGGGCCGACCGCCGCGCAGGCGTTGGCCCGACACTTCCGGTCCATCGAGGCGGTCGACCGGGCCACCGAGGAGGAACTCTCCTCAGTCGACGGTGTCGGCCCGACCATCGCCGCCAGCATCCGCGAGTGGTTCGCCGTCGACTGGCACCGTGAGGTGGTCCGCAAGTGGGCCGACGCGGGCGTCCGGATGGCGGAGGAGGCGGTGCAGGAGGGGCCACGTCCGCTGGAGGGGGTGACCGTGGTGGTGACCGGCACCCTCGGCGGCTTCTCACGGGACCAGGCGGCGGAGGCGATCCAGTCCCGGGGCGGCAAGGTCAGCGCATCGGTGTCGAAGAAGACCGGCTTCGTGGTGGTCGGCGACAACCCCGGCTCCAAGGCGGACAAGGCGGCGAGCCTGAAGGTGCCCGTGCTCGACGAGGAGGGCTTCGAGGTGCTCCTCGACGCCGGCCCCGAGGCGGCCCGGCAGGTGGCCCGGGTCGAGGAGTGACGATCTTTACGGCACTGTGCCGGATACCAACTTAATTACGACTACGACCGGTTCGTGACTGTCGCGCCGGGTAAGGGGGCGGTCAGGGCGTTTCATTGGGGTACGGCGCGTGGGACCACGGGCCGGTCTCGTGCCGGGAGGTGTGATGGAGTCGCCCGATCCGCGCAACCTCGTCCCGCCCGGGCGAACCGCGCAGTTCTCCACCTTCGTCACGGCCGTACTCGCGGTGGCCGTGCTCGTCTCGGCCAGCGGCCTGGTGTCGTTCGTTTCGACCCTGCCCGACCTGCCGGCGGCGTTCTGGACGATGGCGGTGCTCGCCGTGGCCTGCGACGCGCGGCCCTTCCTGCCGCCCGGCCGGGGGCAGTCCTCCTCGGCCGTCTTCCCCTCGACCTGCTTCACCTTTGCGATCCTGCTCGGCTGGGGGCTCGGCCCCGCGGTCGCGGTGCAGGCGGTCGCCGTGGTGGTGTCCGGGATCCGGATGCGGCACGCGCCCTGGCGGACGGCCTTCAACGCGGGGCAGTACGCCTGCTCGCTGGCGGCGGCGTACGCGATCACCCGGCTCGGCCCCGGCGGCATCTACGACGGTGCGGCGCTGGGCTGGACCGACATCGCCGCGATCGGCGGCGCCGGAGTCGCCTGGTTCGCGGTCAACTACGGGCTGGTCACCACGGCGGTGCGCCTGCGCTTCGGGGAGCGGTGGTGGCCCAACGCGTGGCACGGCCTGCCCTTCGAGCTGCTCTCCACCGGGTCGTTGCTGCTGCTCGCGCCGGTTCTGGTCACCGCCGCCAGGGCCAGTGCCGCCCTGGTGCCGCTGGTGCTGGTGCCGCTGTTCGCGGTCTACCGGATGGCCCGGCTCACCGTGGAGCAGCACCAGTTGGCCGCACTCGACCCGCTCACCGGCCTGCCCAACCGCAAGGCCCTGCTGGCGGAGGTCAACGAACAGGTGCACCGGCACGCGGAGCGCGCCGCCCGCGGCGAGGCCGCGACGCGCCTCGCCCTGCTGCTCATCGACCTGGACCGGTTCAAGAACGTCAACGACGCGCTCGGCCACGCGGTCGGCGACCGGCTGCTGGTGGAGGTGAGCGCCCGGCTGACCGGCGTGGTCGCGCCGCCGCAGATGGTCGCCCGGCTCGGCGGTGACGAGTTCGCGATCGTGATGACCGGGCTCACCGAGGTCGGCGAGGCCCGCTCGCTGGCCGACCAGGTCGTCCAGGCGCTCGCCGAACCGGTGCCGCTGGACGGGCTGCCGCTGGACGTCGGCGGGTCCATCGGCATCGCCCTGTTTCCGGAGCACGGCGAGGACTTCGCCACCCTGATGCGGCACGCGGACGTGGCGATGTACGACGCGAAGCACCGCAACGACACCGTCGCCGTCTACACCGCCGAGTCCGACCACAACTCCGCCGAGCGGTTGGGGCTGCTGGCCGACCTGCGCCGGGTGCTGGAGGTCGGTGCGTCGGGGCGGAACGACGGCTCCGCGCCGGCCGACCTGACCGCCGCTCGCGGCGGCGACGGCGCGGTGCTGCCCACCTCCGTGCCGGAGGAGCCGGCCGGGACCCGGTGGTGGGACCGGCGGCGACGCCGCCCCCGGTTGGCACACCACGATGACGAGCTGATCGCCAGGATCATCACTGGCGCGGACCCGACCCTGCGCCGGGCGGCCCGTGACGCCGATTGGGACGCCGCGACGGCCGGCGGCGCGCTGTGGTCCGGGACGCGCGCCGGTGACCAGTCGGACCTCGGCGGTGGAGCGGAACCCACCGTCGAGGGTCGTCCCGGCGTCGAGCCGGGCACCGACGCGGGCGAGATCACGATGTACTACCAGCCGCAGGTCGCCATCGCCACCGGTGAGGTGGTCGGGGTGGAGGCGCTGCTGCGCTGGCGGCATCCGCGCCGGGGGATGGTCGACCCGGAGGAGCTGATCAGGGTCGCCGAACAGAGCGCGGTGATGCGGCTGCTCACCCGCCGGGTCGTCGACGACGTGGTGGAGCAGCTCGCCAAGTGGTCGGCGGCCGGCCTCGGACTGCGGGCGGCGTTGAACGTCAGCGTGCGGGACCTGCACACCGGTGAGATCGCCGACCAGATCGCCGACCGGCTCGGCCGCTACGGGGTGGCACCGGAGCGGCTGCAACTGGAGATCACCGAGGGTGCGCTGATGGCCGACCCACGTCGGGTGCTGACCACCATCACCCGGCTGCACCGGATCGGGGTGGGTATCGCGCTCGACGATTTCGGCACCGGTTACTCGTCCCTCCAGCACCTGCGCCGTCTGCCGCTGTCGGAGGTGAAGGTGGACCGCTCGTTCGTCCTCGGCATGGCCGAGGACGCCGACGACGCGGCGATCGTCCGCTCCACCATCGAACTGGCCAAGGCGCTGGGGCTGCGGGTGGTGGCCGAGGGCGTGGAGGACGAGCGGACCTGGCGGATGCTGCACGCGGCCGGCTGCGACGCCGCCCAGGGCTGGTTCTACGCCCGGCCGATGCCGGCGGAGGAGTTGGCCGCCTGGCTGGCCCGGTACCGTCCGCTACGCCCGCTCGGCGGCCACGACGAGGCGGACATCCCCCGCCGGCACGCCCGCTGATCCGGCGGGCCGGGACCGGCCGGGTCGGCTGCTCGGGGAGGCGGCAACGGCCGGCCGGGCGGGAAACAATAGACTCGCTGCGGTCACCGCGTGTCGCGTACCCGGCAGCGGTGGGCGCAGGTCTGGCAGACGCAGCACAGCCACGAAGGGGGCACCGATGGCCGCCATCTCCCGCGAGGAGGTCGCGCACCTCGCGCGACTGTCGCGGCTCGCCGTGACGGAGGAGGAGTTGGACACCTTCGCCGGTCAGCTCGACGTGATCCTCCAGGCGGTCGCGCAGGTGGGCGAGGTCGCCGCCGCGGACATCCCGCCGACCTCCCACTCGGTGCCGCTGACGAACGTGTTCCGTGAGGACGTCGTGACGCCGTGCCTGACGCCGGAGGAAGCGTTGTCGGGTGCCCCCGACGCGGAGGAGCAGCGGTTCCGCGTACCGCGGATCCTGGACGAGGATGTGGCCTCATGACCGACGTCACCGCAATGACCGCGACGCAGATCGCCGGGCTCGTCGCCACCGGCGCCGCCTCCGCCGTCGAGGTCACCCAGGCCCACCTGGACCGGATCGCCGCCGTCGACGGCCGGGTCAACGCCTTCCTGCACGTCGACACCGAGGGCGCGCTGGCCGCCGCCCGCGACGTCGACGCCCGCCGGGCGGCCGGTGCGGAACTGGGGCCGCTGGCCGGTGTGCCGGTCGCGGTCAAGGACGTCCTCACCACCAAGGGCGTGCCGACCACCGTCGGGTCGAAGATCCTTGAGGGCTGGCGTCCGCCGTACGACTCGACGATCGTGCAGCGGCTGCGCGCCGCCGGCACGGTGATGCTCGGCAAGACCAACATGGACGAGTTCGCGATGGGCTCCTCCACGGAGTACTCGGCGTACGGGCCGAGCCGCAACCCGTGGGACACCGACCGCATCCCGGGTGGCTCCGGCGGGGGAAGCGCGGCGGCACTCGCCGCGTACGAGGCGCCGTTGGCGATCGGCTCGGACACCGGCGGCTCGATCCGCCAGCCGGGTGCGGTCACCGGCACCGTCGGCGCGAAGCCGACCTACGGCGGCACCTCCCGGTACGGGCTGGTGGCCTTCTCCTCCTCGCTGGACACCCCCGGCCCGTGCGCGCGTACCGTGCTCGACGCGGCGTTGCTGCACGCGGCGATCGGCGGACACGACCCGCGTGACTCCACCTCCATCCCGGCCCCGGTGCCGGACGTGGTGGCCGCGGCGAAGCTCGGCGCGACCGGTGATCTGAGCGGGGTGCGGCTGGGCATCGTCACCGAGTTCGGCGGCGAGGGCGCGGAGCCGGGCGTGACGGCCGCCTTCAACGAGGCCGTCGACACGCTCACCAAGCTCGGCGCGGAGATCGTCGAGATCTCCTGCCCGCACTTCCGCTACGCCCTGCCGGCGTACTACCTGATCGCGCCCAGCGAGTGCTCCTCGAACCTGGCCCGCTTCGACGGCGTCCGGTTCGGGTTGCGGACCGGCGACGACGGCAACCGGTCGCTGGAGGAGGTCATGTCGCTGACCCGGGAGGCCGGCTTCGGCCCCGAGGTCAAGCGGCGCATCATGCTCGGCACGTACGCGCTCTCCTCGGGCTACTACGACGCCTACTACGGGCAGGCGCAGAAGGTACGTACGCTGATCACCCGCGACTTCACTGCGGCGTTCGAGCGGGTCGACGCGCTGATCTCGCCGACCACCCCGTTCGTCGCCTTCCCGCTCGGCGCGCGCACCTCCGACCCGTACCAGATGTACCTGGCCGACCTGTTCACCATCCCGAGCAACCTGTACGGCGGGCCGGGCATCTCGGTGCCGTGCGGGCTCTCCGAGGGGCTGCCGGTCGGCCTGCAGGTGATGGCCCCGACCATGGCCGACGACCGGATGTACCGGGTCGCCGCCGCGCTGGAGAGCGCGGTCGGCACGCTCACGCCACCGACCATGTGATCGATCGTGCGCGGGCGGCCGACCGTCGTCCGCGCACGGCACCGTTCGCCCGCCCGGTGCGGCCACTGCGCCGCGCCGGGCGCGGTTGCGTTGGCGCGACACACTGGTCACCGTTCGGGTAATTGCCCGTCACCAACCTTCCTGTTTGGATGACCAGAGTCGGCTGGACCGGCTGGTCGTAGGCGAACGCGAGCCGTTCTGATCAGACCTGGATGTGCGATGAAGACACTGCGCTCGGTCATGGCCATGACGATGGTGGCCGCGTTGCTGCTGGGCACCGCATCCCCGGCCGCGGCGGTGGCCGTCACCATCACCTCGGGCGCGCCTCGGTCGCCGATGGTTCTGGGGCAGGTGTACGCGATCCACACGGTGGAGGCGACGGGTGGTACCGAGCCGTACCGGTTGTCGGTGAGTGCGGGCAGTCTGCCGCCGGGCATGCTGGTGGTCGGTAACTCGCTCGGGGGTTCGCCGACCACGGCGGGCACCTACACCCTCACCCTGCGGATGACCGACGCGGCCGGCCAGTTCGCCGAGCGGACGGCCACGATCGAGGTACGCGAACCCACGGTCGAGATCACCTCGGGCGCGCCCCGGTCGCCGATGGTTCTGGGGCAGGTGTACGCGATCCACACGGTGGAGGCGACGGGTGGTACCGAGCCGTACCGGTTGTCGGTGAGTGCGGGGAGCCTGCCGCCGGGCATGCTGCTGGTCGGTAACTCGCTCGGGGGTTCGCCGACCACGGCCGGCACCTACCCCGCCACCCTGCGGATGACCGACAAGAACGGCTTCTTCGGCGAGCAGGACGTCACCATCGTCGTCGCCGAGGCCGCGACCCCGACCCCGACCCCCACGGCGACCCCGACCGTTCCGAGCCCCACACCCACCGGTCCGAGCGCCACACCGACCGGTCCGAGCGCCACACCGACCGCGCCCACCGCCACGCCGACCCCGGTCGACCCGACCTCGACGCCGTCGGCGAGCCCGCCGGCGCCCGTCCCGTCGCCGTCGAAGACGAGCGGGGCGTGGCTGCCGGTCACCGGCTCGAACTCGACACTCGTGCTGCTGTCGCTGGGCGTGCTGGCGTTCTCCATCGGCGGGATCCTGCTCGTGGTGACCGTCAACCGTCGTCGGCGGTTCAGCACACCCGAGTGACACCCGGGTGACGCCCGGCCGAGGCGTGCCACGTCGAGCGGTTAGGCTTGGTGGCGTTGTGTCCGGATGCCGCCGTGGGCCGGCTACCGCCTGCAAAGCTGGAGTTCTCATGACCACGACGCTGCCCGCGTACGACGAGGTCGTCGCGCGCTACGAGCCGGTGATCGGCCTGGAGACCCATGTCGAGCTGGGCACGAACACCAAGATGTGGTGCGGCTGCCCGACCGACTTCGGCGGCGAGCCGAACACCCGGGTCTGCCCGGTCTGCCTCGGCCTGCCCGGCTCCCTGCCGGTGGCGAACTCCGCGGCCATCGAGGCGACCATCCGGATCGGCCTGGCGCTGAACTGCTCCATCGCACAGTGGTGCCGGTTCGCCCGGAAGAACTACTTCTACCCCGACATGCCGAAGAACTTCCAGATCAGCCAGTACGACGAGCCGCTCTGCTTCGACGGCTACCTGGACGTCGAGGTCGACGGCGAACTGGTGCGCATCGGCATCGAGCGGGTGCACCTGGAGGAGGACACCGGCAAGACGCTGCACGTCGGCGGCGCCACCGGTCGCATCCACGGCGCCACCGAGTCGCTCGTCGACTACAACCGGGCCGGCATCCCGCTGGTCGAGATCGTCACCAAGCCGATCCCCGGTACCGGTGCGCTCGCCCCCGAGGTGGCCCGCGCGTACGTCACCGAGCTGCGTGACGTGATCCGCTCGCTGGGCGTCTCCGACGTGCGCATGGAGGAGGGCTCGCTGCGCTGTGACGTCAACACCTCGCTGAACCTGCCCGGCGAGGAGTGGGGCACCCGCACCGAGACCAAGAACGTCAACTCGCTGCGCTCGGTCGAGCGGGCGGTCCGCTCGGAGATGCTGCGCCAGGCGTCCGTACTGGAGGCCGGCGGTCGGATCACCCAGGAGACCCGGCACTTCCACGAGGACACCGGGGACACCACCCCGGGCCGGTCCAAGGAGACCGCCACCGACTACCGCTACTTCCCCGAGCCGGATCTGGTGCCGATCGCGCCCGACCCGGCCTGGGTGGCCGAGCTGAAGGCCGCCCTGCCGGAGCTGCCCCGGCTGCACCGCCGTCGCCTTCAGCAGGCGTGGGGCCTGTCGGACGCGGACATGCAGTCGGTGCTCAACGCCGGTGCTGTCGAGCTGATCGAGCAGACGGTCGCCGCTGGTGCCTCGCCGGCCGCCGCCCGCAAGTGGTGGCTGGGCGAGCTGTCCCGGCGAGCCAACGAGACGGGTGTGGAGCTGGCCGACATCGGAGCCACCCCGGCCCAGGTCGCCGAGCTTCAGGGCCTGGTCGACGCCGGCAAGCTCAACGACAAGTTGGCCCGCACGGTCCTGGAGGGCGTGGTCGCCGGTGAGGGCTCGCCTACCGAGATCATGACCAACCGCAACCTGGAGGTCGTCTCCGACACAGGTGCGCTCACCGCCGCGGTGGACGAGGCGATCGCCGCCAACCCGGCCATCGCCGACAAGGTCCGCAGCGGCAAGGTCGCCGCCGCCGGCGCCCTCGTCGGCGCGGTCATGAAAACCACCCGAGGCCAGGCCGACGCCCAAACCGTCCGCACCCTGATCCTCGACCGCCTGAACGCCCAGTCCTGACCCCCACCCCACCCCGACCTCGTTGATCATGAGGTTGGCGGCAATTGTTGATCTTCAAACTGCCGTCAACCTCATGATCAACGAGGTGTGCCACCCCTCGCGAGGCGTCAATGGCGACGTCTGGATGGAGTTTTCGTGGATCAGCACGACCTTGATGTTCTTGACGAGATCCAGCGGCGGGTGTTGTGGCTCGCCACCCGGATCGTGGACGCGGCCAATCACGACCGGGGTGCTGGGGACGGGGTGAAGGTCGGTGGGCACCAGGCGTCCAGCGCGTCGCTCGTCACCGCGATGACCGCGCTGTGGTTCGCCCACCTGGACGCCGAGGACCGGGTCGCGGTCAAGCCGCACGCCTCGCCGGTCTTCCACGCCATCCAGTACCTGCTGGGCAACCTGGACCGGTCGTACCTGCCCCGGCTGCGGGCACGGGGCGGACTCCAGTCGTACCCGTCGCGGACGAAGGACCCGGACGAGGTGGACTTCTCCACCGGGTCGGTGGGGCTCGGTGCCGCCGCGCCGCTGTTCGCGGCGGTGACCCGGCGCTACGTCGACGCCCACTTCGGGGCCCGGCCGCACTCCCGGTTCGTCGCCCTGATCGGTGACGCCGAGCTGGACGAGGGCAACATCTGGGAGGCCGTCGCCGACCCGGCCACCACCGGGCTCGGCAACGTCATGTGGGTGGTCGACTTCAACCGGCAGTCGCTGGACCGGGTGGTCCCGGGGGTGCGGATCGACCAGTGGCGTGGCCAGTTCGAGGCCGCCGGCTGGCACGTCGTCGAGGTCAAGTACGGCCGCCGGCTCGCCGAGGCGTACGACCGGCCGGGCGGGACGGCGTTGCGCGACTGGATCGACGCGATGCCGAACGAGCAGTACCAGTCGCTGTTCGGGTTGACCGGCCCGGCGCTGCGCAAGCAGTTCCTGGACGGTGCCCCCGAGGGCATCGCGGCGTTGATCGCCGACGTCTCCGACGCCGATCTCGGCCCACTCGTCACCGACCTGGGCGGGCACGACCTGGCGGCGCTGCTGGACGCGTACGCCCAGTGCGACGCGGTGACCGACCGGCCGAGCGTGGTGTTCGCGTACACCGTCAAGGGGTGGGGGTTGCCGATCGCCGGCAATCCGCGCAACCACTCGGCCCTGCTGACCGGCGAGCAGGTGGACGCGTTGCGCGCCGCGCAGGGGTTGACCCGGGACACCGAGTGGGACCGGCTCGACCCGGCATCGCCGGCCGGGATCCGGGCCGGGCAGCGTCGGGAGGCGCTGTCCCGCGCGCCCCGCGAGCGTGCGCTGGGGGTCACCGTGCCCCAGGCCACGAACGTACGCGCCAACAAGCCGATCTCCACGCAGGAGGTCTTCGGCCGGGTGCTCGTCGACCTGGCCCGTGACCCGCAGGTGGGCCGGTACCTCGTCACCACCGCACCGGACGTGGCCACCTCCACCAACCTGGCCGGGTTCATCAACAAGACCGGCGTGTTCGCGCCGACCGCCCAGCGTTCCTGGTCGGAGGACCGGATGCTGCGCTGGACGGAGAGCCCCGAGGGTCAGCACATCGAGCTGGGCATCTCCGAGATGAACCTGTTCCTGCTGCTCGGCCAGCTCGGCCTGGCGTGGGACCTGTCCGGGCAGCCGCTGCTGCCGGTCGGCACCGTCTACGACCCGTTCGTGCTACGCGGGCTCGACGCGTTCCTGTACGGCACCTACTCCGGTGCCCGCTTCGTGGTCGCGGGTACCCCGTCCGGGGTCACCCTCGCGCCGGAGGGTGGCGCCCACCAGTCGACCATCACCGCGAGCGTGGGCCTGGAACTGCCCGGGGTGACCTTCGTCGAGCCCGCGTACGCGGCGAGCCTCGACTGGCTGCTCTGCGACGCGTTCGGGCACATCGCCGGTGCGGACCGGGCGACGCCGACGGCGGTGCCGACCGAGGACGGGGCGTACTACTTCCGGCTCAGCACCCGGCCGGTGGACCAGGCACCGTTCGAGGCGGCCCGGGCCCGGCTCGGTGACGCGGTGCTGCGCCGGCAGGTGCTCGCCGGGGCGTACCGGCTGGTCGACGCCCACCAGGCGTACCCGCACCTGGCCGACGCACCGACCGTGCAACTGGCCGCCTCCGGTGCGGTGCTGCCCGAGGTGCTGGCCGCCGCGGCGGAACTGGCCGACGAGGGGGTCGCCGCCCATGTGGTGGACGTGACCAGCCTGGATCGCCTCTACCGGGCCTGGCAACGCACGCTGCGCCAGGGCGTACGCACGGCGACCGTGCCGAGCGTGCCGGGCGCGCTGCGGTCCGCCTTCGCCGACCGGGTGCCGGTGGTGACCGTGCACGACGCCGCCTCGCACGCCATGGCCTGGCTCGGCTCGGCAGTGGCCGCGCCGGCGGTTCCGCTCGGCGTCGACGAGTTCGGCCAGTCCGGCAGCGTCCACGACCTCTACGACCTGCACGACCTGCTCCCCGGCAGCATCGTCAACGCCGCCCTCGCCGCCCTCTCCCTCCGCTGACCCACCCCATCCCCTGGTTGATCATGAAGTTGTTGTCACCGGTGAGCGCTCTCCCGGACAACAACTTCATGATCGACGGGGAAAGGTTGGGTGGGGTGGGGGAGGGGAGGGGTCAGCGGGTGGGGGTTGGGGTGGGGGAGATGGTGGTGGTGGGGGTGGCTGTGGGGGTGGCGCCGAGGGGGGTGGTTACCGGTGGGGCGATGACGGTGCGTTCGAGGTTCACCTGGGCCTGGCCGGTGCCGCCCACGGTGATGTCGTCGTACGCCTGGAGTCGCTTCTCCTGGTCGAAGTAGAGCACCGTCATCGCCAGTGGGGTCGGCTCCTCCTGCTCCAGCCCCCGCAGTCCGGCACCGCCGGTGGAGCCCTGCACCATCAGCGTGGTGGGCTGCTGGCCGGGAACCTCCGGCAGCGTGTTGACCTGCCGATCGTGGGTGTGCCCGGCGAGCACCAGCGGAGTGGTGCCGGAGAGCGGGCCGGCGGCGGCCGGGTCGTGCACGAGCGCGATGTCGACCGGCCGGGGCGAGCTGCGGATCGTGGCGGCGAGGGTCTCACCGTTGGTGATCAACTCGTCCGCGGTGGACTGGTTCAGCCCGCCGCTGGCCGGCGAGGTGCTCTTGTCCGGGGTGAAGCGGGGATCACCGATCCCGGCGATGGTCAGCCCGGCGACGGTGGTCGTGGTGTTGTCCAGTACCACCGCGTTCGGTTGGCGGGCCACCGCCGCCGCCGTACGGCCCGAGTCGTGGTTGCCCCGGATGTACACGTACGGCTTCTCCAGCAGGCTGATCGAGCCGACGTAGGACGCCTCGGGCTCGCTGCCCCAGTCGGTGATGTCACCGGTGTCGATCACCACGTCGATCCCGAACTGCTCGGTCACGGTCCGGATGAGCTGCCAGGCGCTCGGGTTGAGGTGCAGATCGGAGATGTGCAACACCCGGGTGGTGCCCGGGTCCGGCTCGTACACCGGCAGCGCCGACACCGTCGTGTAGAGCTGGGTGACGTTGCCGATGAGCCGTTGGAGCTGCTCGGCGTACCGGGTGTAGTCGTCGGCGATCTTGCGCACGTCACCGACGATGGCCGGGGCGTTGACCAGCAGTCCCTCGTACCGGGGCTCCTCGATCGACTGGGGTCGGATGGTGGCGGCGGCGGTGCCCAGGCTACCGGCCGTGATCAGCAGCGCGAGGCCGCCGGCCCAGGCCGCCCGGCGGGTGTCGCGGAACACCAGCAGCGCCAGCACCAGGGTGGCCAGTACGGCGGAGCCGACCGTGCGCAGGCCGAGCCGCATCACCCCCTCCCGAACCTCGTCGACCGCCGACTGGGTGGCCCGGTTGAGGCTCGCCGGGTCGCCGATCAGGGCCTCGACCCGGCTCTGCTCCAACGCGCCCAGCTCCACGGTCAGCTGGGTCGGCCCGTCGTGGCTGTCCAGCAGCAACGAGCCCAGCGGGGGGATGTCGACGGTGGTGCCGCCGTCGGTCGTCGGTGACACGGCCAGGCGAGCGTGGAACGGCCCGATCTCGGTGCCCACGTTGCCGCCCGCCACGACCCCGGCGAGCACACCGAAGAGCGTGACGACCAGGACGGCCAGGCCGACAGCGAGGCGGCGCAGGCCCAGGTGCCACCCGACGCCGGCACGCGATGCCGCGGAACGTCGCGTCAGTGGGAAGCGACGCGACCGATCAGGGGTCGTCTCCCCGTCCCGGTCGCGGCGTGGCTCGTCGTTCTGCTGACCGTCCATGATGAGATTCTGACCTGCCCGCCGAAAGATCTTGGCAAACCTGGAATGAGGTCGTGCGTCGGCGCCTCAGCTACGCCCGGCACCGCCACCGGCGAAGACGAGGCGCAGCAACCGGTCGTCCTCGGGCGCCGGCCGGCCCCGCCCGTCGTGGTTGGAGGTGCTGACCCAGAGCGAACCGTCCGGCGCGGCGGCGATCGCCCGCAGTCGCCCGTACCGCTCGGTCAGCAGGGCCTGCGGCTGGCCGAGGACCGTGCCGGTCTCGGTCAGCTCGACCAGCCAGAGCCGTTGACCGCGCAGGCAGGCGGTGGCGAGCATCCGTTCCACCGCGGCCAGGCCGGAGCAGGACGCCTCATCGGTCGACCACTGCACGATCGGGTCGACGTACCGGTCGTCGTCCTCGCGCCCCTCGACCTCGGGCCAGCCGTAGTTCTTGCCCTTGGTGATCTGGTTGATCTCGTCCCAGGTGTTCTGGCCGAACTCGACGGCGTACATCCGGTCGCCGGACCAGGCGATGCCCTGCACGTTGCGGTGCCCCAGCGACCAGACGGGCGAGTCCGGGAAGGGATTCCCGGGCGCCGGCTTGCCGTCCGGTGTGATCCGCAGGATCTTGCCGCCGAGTTGCTCGACGTCCTGCGACTGGTCGGTGTCCCCGGCGTCGCCGGTGCTGGCGTAGAGCTGCCCGTCCGGGCCGAAGGCCAGGCCGCCGCCGTTGTGGATGCCCGCCTTGGGAATGCCGGTCAGGATCGGGGTCGGTTTCTCACCGAGTCGCAGCCGGGCCACCCGGTTGTCCCGTTCGGCGGTGTAGTAGACGAAGACCGTCCGGTCCTGGGCGAACTCGGGAGAGACCGCGATGCCCAGCAGACCACCCTCGCCCGAGGCGACCACGTCGTCGATGGTCTGCACCTCGGTGATCTTCAAACCGTCGGCGGTCGACTCCGGGCCGACCTGGACGATGCGGCCGCTGTCGCGTTCGGTGACCAGGGCGCCGCCGTCGGGCAGGAAAGCGATCCCCCACGGCACCCGCAACCCCTGCGCGAGCACGGTGGCGACGACCTCCTGGTCGCCATCGCCCGTGGTGACCGTCGGACTGGGCAGGTTCGGTGGCTCGCCGGCCGGGTCGGGTTCCGGGTCGCCGAGGCTGCAACCACCGGCGACGAGCAGCAGCGTCGCGCAGGACGCCACGAGGGCGGCACGAACCTGACGGGCGCGGAGGTACGGGGGAGCGCTCACCCGCCCCAGAGTAGCCCGCCGAGGCCGACCCCGTGGATGGCGGCGCGGGTCGCCCCCCATCGGCTGGTCGGCCCGCGCCGACGCCTATCGTCGGCGAGGTGAAGGTTTGGATCCCGCACGAGGCCGGCCACGTCCTGCTCGGCGAGCTGCCGCCGGGGGTCGTCGTCGAGACGATGGAGGATCCGGCGAAGCTGCCGTCGCCGAGGGCCGGCGTTCGGTTCTGGGTGCCGCCGTTCCTGGCCGGTGAGGAGGCCGTGGCCCTGCTGCGCGAGCTGCCCGACCTGGCGGTGGTGCAGCTGCTCTCGGCCGGCGCCGACGCCTGGGTGGGTCGGGTGCCCGACGGTGTCACGCTCTGCGACGCCCGCGGGGTGCACGACCCGTCCACCGCCGAGTGGGTGGTCGCCGCGATCCTCGCCCAGCTGCGCGCCTTCCCGGCGATGGCCCGCGCGCAGGCCCGGCGGCGGTGGGCGTACGACGAGGTGGCCCCCACCGACGAACTGGCCGGCAAACGGGTGCTGATCGTCGGCTCGGGGTCGATCGGGACCGCGTTGCGGGCGCGGCTGACGCCGTTCGAGGTGGAGTTCCTGCTGGTGGCCCGCAGCGCCCGGCCCGAGCAGGGGGTGCACGGCGTCGACGAGTTGCCGCGACTGCTGCCGCGGGCCGACGTCGTGGTGCTGCTGGTGCCGCTGACCGAGCAGACCCGAGGGCTGGTCGACGAGAGGTTCCTCGCCGCGATGCGGGACGGGGCCCTGCTGGTCAACGCCGCCCGGGGCCCAGTTGCCCGGACCGACGCCCTTGTCGCCGAGCTGGCCACCGGACGGATCTCCGCCGCGCTGGACGTGACCGACCCCGAGCCGCTACCCGCCGACCACCCGCTCTGGGAGATGCCGAACGTGCTGATCACTCCGCACGTGGCCGGCTCGGTACGGGGCCTGCTGCCCAGGGCGTACCGGCTGGTCGGTCAGCAGATCCGACGGTTCGCGGCCGGTGAGCCAACACGCAACGTCGTGGTGGACGGTTACTGATCCGCTCCGGCGACGTCGCGTCCGGCCGCCGTCACCAGTCTCGGCAGGTCCACACTCCGCACGGCCGGGAGCACGAACCATCGGCCGTCGTCGAGCTGGGCCACCGCCCGCCCGCGGGGGTCGGCCGCCAGCTCGACCACCTGGTCCCACGAGATCCGGCGCTCCCCGGCGAGCGCCCGTAGCCGTAGCCCCCGCACGTCGGCGTCGGTGCCGGCCCGCCAGGCCCAGACCGCCACCGCCAGCGGCACCAGCAGCACCGGCAGCAGGTAGGGGCGGGAACTGGCCAGCGGCACGGCGCCGATGGTGGCGACGATCGCCCCGGCCAGGATGGCCTGGTTGTGCCGGAATCGTGCGGTGTCGGTGCGCGGCATGACCAGATGATCCCACCTCGGCGGAGACGGCTGGCGGTGGGCCGTCGGTCGCGAGCGGCACGCCCGTCCGGCGACACCGGCGTGGGTCCAGCTCCACACTCGGTTGTCGTGACCTGACTCACTGTCGACAGGCCGTCACTTCTCGCCGAACGACTCGTTCACCGGGGGTGGGCGGTGGACCATGTCCGTCGTCCGCGTACCGCCCCCGTGCCCCCTCACGAAGGCGACCGCCGTGCCCGTCGCGTCTGTGTTCCGTAGCGCTCCGTCCTGTGCCAGCGCCCGGCCGCTCCTGCCGGAGACCTGTGTGCTCGCGGTCGCCGCCGTGCTGATCGTCCTCGGTGCGGCCGGTCCGGTGCCTCCCCTCGCCGTGGTGGCGCTGGCCGGTGCGGCCGCGTCCACGTTGGCGGGGGTTCGGCTGTCCCGGCTGACCCTCGGCCCCGATCCGGCGGCCGGACCGCCGGCCGGCCGGCTGGCCCGCCGCCGGGCGGCGCGTCCACGACGGGCCGCCGCCCTGCTGCATGCTGCGGTGGTGACCGCCGGCCTGACCGCGGCGGTGCTACCGCTGGCCTCCGCCGGATACCGCCCGGCGGCCGCCGCGGCCGGGCTCGCCGGCACCGGCGCGCTGCTCGGCGGTGGTCTGTTCAGCCTGCACCGGTCGCGTCGGTCGGTGCGGGGTCGGCTGCACCGGCTGCTCGACCAGGCCGCACCCGGTGTCTGCCTGGTCCTCACCGCCTGGCTGCTGCTGCCGTACGCCGGTGTGCCCGCGCCGGTGCGCCTGGCGGTCGCGGTGGCCCTGGGCCTACTCGCCGTCGACGCGTTGGCCGTGCTGACCGGGGCCGGCCGCGACGGCGGTACCGCCCGGTGTCGTGGCGGCTCCGCGCTGACCCTGTTCGCCCTGGTGCTGCTGGCCGGGTTGCCGGCCGGTCCTGCCGGCGGGCGGGTGGCGCTGCTGGCCGTGCCGCCCCTCGTGGTCGGCGTGCTGCTGGTCGCGGCCGGGGTCCGGCAGGTGGCGCAGCCCGCACCCGCCCGGCGGACCGCACTGGCCTGGCCACGGGCGGTGCTCCCACCGGTCGCGGTGGCGCTCGCCGCCGTCCACCAGTTGCAGGCCGGTCTGCTGCCCGACCGCACGGCGGTGCTGCTCGCGCTCGCTGTGGTCCCGCCACTTGTGGTGCGCCAACTGGTCGATACCGCGGCCGCGACGTCGAGCGACGAGTCGGCCGCCGCCCGGACCCGATGTCCGCGAAGGCACCGGCACCCGCCGACCCGGGTGGCTCCGCAGGTCGCGCCGGCCTGCTGCGGGCGCTGGCGGCCCGCCCCGAACCGGCCTGCGGCGCCCTGCTCGTGGTCGACCTGCACCTCACCGAACTGCCCGGCCGGCTGGTGCGCGACGACGTCGCCGCCGAGGCCGTTCGCCGGGCCCGAGCCGTGGCCGCCGACGACGGCGAGGTGTTCGACCTGACCGGTACGGGACTCGCGGTGGTCAGCGGGTCCGGAGCGGTGCTCGCGTACGCGCTCGGCACCCGGCTGCTCACCGCGCTGAGTCGACCCTACGAGGTTGCCGGGGCGGTGCTGCGGTCGCGACCCAGCATCGGGCTGACCGAGTTGGGCAGCGGGCAGCCGGAGGACCTGTTCCGCCAGGCGGACCTGGCCCGTCGGCGCGCGGCGCAACTCGGCCGGGACCGGGTCGAGTGGTACGACGCCTACCTGGAGGAGCAGCTGGTCCGCCGGCTCGACCTGGAGCGGGAGCTGCCCGGCGCGGTCGCCCGGGGCGAGTTGGATCTGGTCTACCAGCCGGTGCTCAGCCTGGCCGACCGGGCTCCGGTCGGCACCGAGGCGCTGTTGCGGTGGCGCAACCCGGTGCTGGGCACCGTTTTCCCGACGGAACTGCTACCGGTGGCCGAGGATCTCGACATCGTGGGCGAGCTGGGCACCTGGGTGCTGGACCGGGCCTGTCGACAGTTGGCCGACTGGACGGTGGGTGGCCGGCGGATGTGGATGGCGGTGAACGTGACCACCCGGGAACTCACCTCACCGGACTTCGTGCCCCGGACGGCGGCGGTGCTGGAGGCATACGGGGTGGGACCGGACCAACTGGTGGTCGAGGTCGCCGAGCCGAAGGTCGCCGCCGAGTTGCCGACGGTGGTGGCCCGGCTCGCCGGGCTGCGCTCGATGGGCATCCGCACCGCGCTCGACGACTTCCGGGCCGAGCACGCCTCCCTCGCCCAACTCCGGCGACTACCGATCGACCTGCTCAAGGTCGGGCCGGAGGTGGCCACGGCCGGTGCTGACCCGCACCGACCTCTGCTGGACGTGGTGGTCACGGTGGCCGAGCGGCTGGGTCTTGAGGTGGTGGCCGAGGAACTGGAGTCGGCCCACCAGGTCGAGGGGGCGCACCGGGCCGGCTGCCGCTACGGCCAGGGCTTCGAGCTGGCCCGGCCGGCGACCGCCGAGCGGGTCGAGGCGTACTTCGAGGAGTTTCCCTCGACGTCGCGTTGACCGGTGCGGCCGCTCAGCCGCTTCACCTGTTGCCGGGGGCGGGGCCGGTGCTGCCGCGTGGCGTCAGATGCGGGGCCTCGTCCTCCAGCCCGCCCGTCGGGGCTCCCTCGATCAGCTGCAGCAACTGGCGCGCCGCGTGTGCCCCGTAGGCCGGGATGTCCCGACTCAACGCGGTGAGCGGTGGATGCACCAGCCGACACAGCGGGGAGTCGTCCCAGGCCACGATGGACAGATCGGCGGGGACCGCGAGCCCCATCTCCTGGGCCACCGACAGCCCGGCAATCGCCATCACGTCGTTGTCGTAGATCATCGCGGTCGGGCGGACCCGGGAACTGAGCAGCCGCCGGGTGGCTCGGGCACCCTCCTCGCCGGTGTAGTCGGAGGAGGCGGTGATTGCCTCGGCGAGACCGAGCCGCCGGCACACCTCGGTGAACGCCTGGGTACGGATCGCGGTGTGCTGCAGCTCGGGCAGGCCGCCGACCCGGGCGATCCTGCGGTGACCGAGGGCGTAGAGGTACTCCACCGTCTCCACGAGTGCCGCCGCGTCGTCCGACCAGACACTCGGCAGCCCGCCGGTGCCGGTCGGGCCGCCGATCACCACGGCCGGCAGACCCAGCTCCTCCAGCACCGGCACCCGCCCGTCGTCGGTCCGCAGATCGCAGATCAGCACGCCGTCGACCCGCCGCTCGCCCCACCAGCGCCGGTACACCGCGATCTCGGCGCTCTGGTCGGCGACCACCTGGAGAGTCAGCGCGTACGACCGGGCGGACAGCTCCGCCTCGACGCCGCTGATCAGCTCCATGAAGAACGGCTCGATGCCGAGGGTTCGCGCCGGGCGGGCGAGGATCAGGCCGATGGCCCGGGCGGTCGCGCCGGACAGGGCGCGGGCGGCGCTGCTCGGGCTGAACCCGATCTCGGCGGCGATGGCGAGGATGCGTTGCCGGGTCGCCTCGGAGACGCCCGGCTGGCCGTTCAGCGCGTACGAGACCGCACCCTTGGAGACCCCCGCCCGCCGGGCGACGTCCGCGATCGTGGGCCGCTTCACCGGCGTACGCCCTCCTGAACCAGTTCGTCCTGCCGGCCGCGTCGATGGCGCGGGCGGCTGTGGCACACGCTACCCGTCCGCCCGACCGTCGGACGGTACGGGGCGGTGCGCCACCGGCCAGCATGCGAACTTGTGCGGTTCAGTCGACGGGTCGGCTCGCTGTCGGTCGTTCCTTCGGGTGCTTGGACTCCCACGCTCTACCGCCGATGATCCCTGATATACCAGGCGATCCCACATGAACGGACAGGCTGGAGGTTAACGGCGGCGCTCAATGTTAACCCGTCGTTGACACGCTGACGACACCCTCGTACGGTGACCTCACTTATCCGGTTCAGTCAACGTTCCTCGATCTCTGGAGCGTTTCCAACGGGTGTCGGAGGATGGATCATGAGATGGTCTACGCCGCGGTGGCTGCGGGTCGCAGCCGTAGGTCTGACGGTCGGCTCCCTGGTTGTCGCGTGCAGCGGGCGCAGCACCCAGAGCGGCGGCGACAGCGGTGGCGCGGTGACGCTGACGATCAACTTCTGGGGCGACTTCGGGCTCCAGGACCTGAAGGCGAAGTACGAGGCGGAGAACCAGAACGTCACGATCGCCCTCAACTCGGGTGAGTACAACGCCCAGCACGAGGACCTGCAGAAGAAGCTGATCGCGGGCTCGGGTGCGCCCGACATCGCGGCCATCGACGAGGGCTTCATGGTCCAGTTCCGCAGCCAGGCCGACAAGTTCGTCAACCTGCTCGACTCCGGCGCCGGCAAGTACGAGGCGAACTACCTGCCGTGGAAGTGGAAGCAGTCCCTGTCCGCGGACGGTGCCACCCAGATCGGCCTCGGCACCGACGTCGGCGGGCTGGCCATGTGCTATCGCACCGACCTGTTCGCCGCCGCCGGCCTGCCCACCGAGCGGGAACAGGTCTCCGCGCTCTGGCCCACCTGGGACAGGTTCCTGGAGGTCGGCCAGCAGTACACCGCCACGACCAGGAAGAAGTTCGTCGACAACGCGACGAACCTGTTCAACCCGATCCTCGGTCAGCAGCAGGTCGGCTTCTACGACGAGAACGAGCAACTGCGGATGGAGGGTGGGCCGAAGGTCGCCTTCGACTACGCGGTGCGGGCCGCCGACGCCGGGCTGTCGGCCAACCTCACCAGCTTCCAGGCCGACTGGGACAAGGGCTTCACCAGCGGCTCGTTCGCGGTGCTGGCCTGCCCGGCATGGATGCTCGGGCACATCCAGAACACCGCTCCCGGCACCAGGGGCAAGTGGGACATCGCCGCGGTGCCCGGAGGCGGCGGCAACTGGGGTGGTTCGTTCCTCACCATCCCCAAGCAAGGCAGGAACATCGACGAGGCGTACAAGTTCCTGGAGTGGCTGATCCAGCCGGAGCAGCAGATCGAGGTCTTCAAGACGGTCGGCAACCTGCCCTCGCAGCCGGCGCTCTACACCGACCCGGCGATCGCCGACTTCAAGAACGAGTTCTTCAACTCCGCGCCGGTCGGCCAGATCTTTCCCAGGATGGCCGAGGGCCTGACACCGCAGTACCTGGGCAGGAAGAACGGCCCCACCCGGGTCGCCGTGGAGAACGTCATCAACCGGGTGCAGAACGGAACCCTCGCGCCGGACGCCGCCTGGGCCGAGGCGATCAAGGAAGCCGAGAAGGCCAGCAGGTAATGTCCACCACCCGCGCGACCCCCGCGCCGGCCACCCGCCGCCCCCGGCCCACTCCCGGCCGGTCGATGACCTGGCGCGACCGGCTGCACCGTTTCGACATGCGGTACGTGCCGTACCTGATGATCGCGCCGTTCTTTCTGCTCTTCCTCGTCTTCGGGCTCTTCCCGATGGTCTTCAACGGCGTGGTGGCGCTGCGCCACTGGCGCCTCGACGACCCGGAGCTGACCGGCTGGGCCGGCGTCGAGAACTTCAGCCGGCTGTTCACCGACGGCGACTTCGGCAACGCCCTCTACAACACCTTCGGCATCTTCCTGCTCTCCACGGTCCCGCAACTGCTGCTCGCCCTGATCATCGCGTCGCTGCTCAACCGTCGGCTGCGGGCCCAGACCTGGTGGCGGGTCGGTGCGCTGCTGCCCTACATCACCCCGATCACCGCCTCGACGCTGGTCTTCAACGTCTTCTTCGCCCGCGACCTCGGCATGGCGAACTGGGCCCTGGGCCTGATCGGCATCGGCACCGAGAACCCGATCGACTGGCGGGCCGACAAGCTGCACTCCTGGATCGCCATCGCCACCATGGTCAACTGGAAGTGGATCGGCTACAACGCCCTGCTCTACCTGGCCGCGATGCAGTCCATCCCGCGTGACGTGTACGAGGCGTCGGCGCTCGACGGGGCCGGTCCGTGGCGTCAGCTCTGGCGGATCACCGTGCCGATGATCCGGCCGGTGGTCATCTTCACGGTGGTGCTGTCCACGATCGGCGGGCTGCAACTGTTCACCGAGCCGATGCTGTTCGACCTCAACGCGCAGGCCGCCACCGGCGGCTCCGGCGGCGAGTGGCAGACCGTCGCACAGCTGATCTACAAGGTCGGCTGGAAGGACCTCAACCTCGGCTACGCCGCCGCGATGTCCTGGGCGCTGTTCCTCATCATCCTCGTGGTCGCCGCCCTGAACACCCTGTTGACCAACCGCATCTCGGGGGGACGCAAATGAGCGAGCGAAGCGAGGTGGCGCGATGAGCCTTCTGGAGCGACCCCGGCCGGCACCGTCGGCACCGCGCGGCGGACGCAGGCGGGCCGTGCTGCTCGGCCGGGCACCGCAGGACACCCCGGCCGGCCTCTGGACCTACCTGTTCCTGGCACTGAGCACGCTGTTCGCGGCGTTCCCGCTGTACTGGATGTTCGTCATCTCCACGAGCACCGACGAGGCGACCTCCCAGCTGCCACCGGTGGTGGTGCCGGGCGACCAGTTCCTGGTCAACCTGGACGAGGTGTTCTCACTCCAGGACGTCTACTTCGCGGCCTCCCTGGTGAACAGCGTGATCGTGTCGACGGCGGTCACCGCGTCGGTGCTGTTCTTCTGCTCGTTGGCCGGCTTCGCCTTCGCCAAGTTGCGGTTCCGGGGCAGCAGAGCGCTGATGCTGTTCGTGATCCTCACCCTGACCGTGCCCAACCAGCTCGGCGTGGTCGCGCTCTACATCGTGATGGGCAAGCTGGGCTGGAACGGAACCCTGCTGGCGGTGATCGTGCCCGGTCTGGTCACCGCCTTCGGGGTGTTCTACATGCGGCAGTTCATCGTCAACACGGTGCCGGACGAGCTTGTCGAGTCGGCCCGGGTGGACGGGGCCACCACCATGCGGGTCTACTGGAACATCGTGTTGCCGGCGGTGCGGCCGGCGCTGGCGGTGCTCGGCCTGCTGACCTTCGTGGCCACCTGGAACGACTTCCAGTGGCCCCTGATCACCCTGAACGGCACCGACTATCCCACCTCGATGGTGGCCATCTCCGACCTGGCCAGCGGCAACTACGTCATCTACCGGCGGGTGCTTGCCGGCGCGTTCGTGGCCACCATCCCATTGTTGATCATGCTTGTCATCGGCGGTCGGCAGATCGTCCGGGGAATCATGGAAGGCGCGGTGAAATCGTGAGCGAGGCGCGGGGGACCGGTCCGATCCGGCTGGCGCTGCACGACGGGTGGACCATGCGGGCGGTGCCCGGCCAGCAGGTGCCGCCCGAGGTGGACGGAGCGACGGTGCCGGCCACCCTGCCGGGTTGTGTGCACACCGACCTGCTGGCGGCCGGTCTGATCCCCGATCCGTACCTCGACGACAACGAGACCGCGCTGGCCTGGATCGGGCGCACCGACTGGGTGTACGAGACCACCTTCGACCGGCCGCCCGGCGACCACGCCCGCCTCGACCTGGTCTGCGCCGGCCTGGACACGGTCGCCACGATCACACTCAACGGCGTCGAGGTCGGCCGTACCGAGAACATGCACCGAGGTCACCGCTTCGGCGTCGGGTCGCTGTTCCGCGCCGAGGGCAACCACCTGGTCGTACGCTTCGACTCCGCCTACCGGTACGCGGAGGCGCAGCGCGACCGGCTCGGCGACCGGCCCAACGCCTACCCAGAGCCCTTCCAGTTCATCCGCAAGATGGCCTGCAACTTCGGTTGGGACTGGGGACCGACGCTCGTCACCGCCGGCATCTGGCAGGAGATCGCCCTGCACGGCTGGTCGGTCGCCCGACTGGCGGTGGTACGCCCACTCGTCACGGTGGATGGCGACACCGGCCGGGTGGAGGTGCACGTCGACGTGGAACGGGCCGTCGACCGGCCGCTCACCGTTCGGGCGCAGGTGGCGGGCCAGCGCGCCGAGGTGACAGTCCCGCCCGGGCAACGCTCCACGGTGGTGGCCCTCACCGTCCACCGACCGGAACTCTGGTGGCCCCGGGGCTACGGCGCACCGCACCGCCACGAGCTGACGGTGACCCTGCACGATGCCGACGGCGGCCCGCTCGACGAGTGGCACCGCAGGATCGGCTTCCGGTCGGTACGCCTGGACACCACCCCCGACGAGCACGGTGCCCCGTTCACGCTGTACGTCAACGAGGTGCCGGTCTTCGTCCGGGGCGTCAACTGGATCCCCGACGACGTCTTTCCCACCCGGGTCACCCGCCCGCGCCTGGCCCACCGCTTCGACCAGGCCGAGGCGGCAAACGTCAACCTGCTGCGTGTCTGGGGCGGCGGCCGGTACGAGTCGACGGACTTCTACGACCTGGCCGACGAGCGCGGACTGCTGGTCCAGCAGGACTTCCTCTTCGCCTGCGCCGCGTACCCGGAGGAGGAGCCGTTCGCCACCGAGGTGGCCGCCGAGGCCACCGAACAGGTGATCCGCCTCGCGCCGCACCCCTCGCTGGTGCTGTGGACCGGCAACAACGAGAACATCTGGGGCTGGCACGACTGGGACTGGCAGGCACCGTTGGCCGGGCGCAGCTGGGGGCGTGGCTACTACCTCGACCTGCTGCCGCGCATCGTCGCCGCGCTGGACCCGACCCGCCCGTACTGGCCGGGCAGCCCCTGGTCGGGCAGCGAGGAGATCCACCCCAACGATCCGGCGTACGGCACCACGCACATCTGGGACGTTTGGAACACCGACGACTACGTCAAGTACCGGGAGTACCTGCCCCGGTTCGTGGCCGAGTTCGGCTACCAAGGGCCTCCCGCGTACGCGACGCTGCGCCGGGCCCTCTCCGACGAGCCCCTCGCCCACGACTCGCCCGGCATGGCGCACCATCAGAAGGCCGCCGACGGGGACCGTAAGCTGCGCCGAGGGCTGGACGCGCACCTGCCCGAGCCGCGCGACTTCGACGACTGGCACTGGCTGACCCAGCTCAACCAGGCCCGGGCCATCGCCCTCGGGGTGGAACACTTCCGCTCCCACCGGGGCCGGTGCATGGGCACCATCGTCTGGCAGCTCAACGACTGCTGGCCGGTCACCTCGTGGGCCGCCATCGACGGCGACGGCCGCCGCAAACCACTCTGGTATGCGCTGCGCCGCTCCTACGCCGACCGGCTGCTCACCGTGCAGCCCCGCGACGGTGGGCTGGCCCTGGTCGCGGTCAACGACGACGGGCTGCCGTGGCGGGCGTCGGCCACGGTCACCCGGCTCACCCTGGCCGGGGAACCGAAAGCGAAGTCCATTCTGGAGCTGGAAGTGCCCGCGTACGAGACGGTGACCCTGGCACTGGCGGCGGAGCTGGCCCGGCCCGACGACGCCCGGGACGAACTGCTGGTCGCCGAGACCGACGACCCGGCCGAACGGGCCTGGTGGTTCTTTGCCGAGGACCGCGACGTGCGATGGCCGACGGCGGCCTTCGACGCGACGGTGCAGCCGACCGAGGGCGGCCAACAGGTACGCGTCACCGCCCGCACCATCCTGCGCGACGTGACCCTGTTTCCGGATCGCCTCGACCCGTCCGCTGAGGTCGACACGGCGCTTGTGACCCTGCTCCCCGGCGAGGCGGCGACCTTCACGGTGCGGTCGGCGGCACCCCTCGACCCCACCGCCCTCACCACCCGCCCGGTGCTGCGCTGCGTCAACGACCTGCCGGTACGGGCACCCGCATGACGCCTCGGGTGGCGGCGGGGCCGCTTCCCGACCTCACCGCCGCCGTAGTGGATGGTTACCGGGCCGGCGCGTGGTCCCATGACGCGCCGGCCCGGTAGCCCTATCCGCCGGTCCTGCTCGCACCGCAGGACCGGCCCGGGGAGACCGTCAGGCGCAGAGCGGGTCGCTGGTGTACGTCGTGCCGGAGGAGGTGGTCACCTTGCCGACCGCGCAGACCGTCATGTTGTGCCCGTAGAGCTGGTCCCCGTAGTACTGCTGGCCGGTGCCGCCGTACCAGTCGGTGGTGGCGAACGGGCTGGACCGGTAGACGTGCACCTGAACGGTGTTGTGCGGGCTGACCCGGTTGGAGATCCGACCCCAGTTGGTCTTGCAGGTCTCGCTCCAGCGCAGCTCCACCACGGCGAGGGTGGTCGAGCCCTGCATGATGTACTTCGGGTAGTTCGTGGCGTTACGGGCGTTCGCGGAGCAGCCGGTGTCGATCGGATCGAGGCCGTCGCAGCCGTGACCGCTACAGGTGGCGGCGCTGGCGGGCGTCGCGACCAGGAGGCTGGCGGCGATGAGGGCGCCTGCGGCAGCGGCGACCAACCGGCGGGCGTTCCGGATCATTGTCTCTCCTGACCTCTGATGGGCTGTGTCAGCCCGGGACTCGGCTCCTCATCTCTACCGTCCGTCGACACTGATCTCTACGCTGTGTCGCGACGGACAATCAAAAACGGCGACGGTTAATCAACCCCTGGGAGGGCTCATGGCTCGGGCGGAACGTCCCGTAGACCCCACCGCCGATCCCCTCCAGGCGTTCGCCGCCGAGTTGCGCCTGCTCAGGGAAGCGGCCGGGCGTCCCACCTATCATGCCCTGGCTCGACGGGCACACCGGTCGTCGAGTTCGTTGTCGGAAGCGGCCGGCGGCCGACGGATGCCCACCCTGGACACCACGCTCGCCTACGTCCGCGCGCTCGGCGGCGACGAGCGGGAATGGGCCGAACGGTGGCACGCACTGCGGGCCGCCATCCACGGCGTAGGCGATGCAGCTCCCGATGCGCCTCTCGCCGAGCGCAAGCCCAGTGCCGAGCGGCGCGTGGGTGCTGCGGCCGGCGCAGACGAGACTGGTGACGCGGTCGCCGGTCCGGCGGCCAGACCCGCTCAACCCGTCAGGACCGATCAGCCCCGGGACGCTCTTGCCCCCCGGACAGTGAAGCAGACCGGCTCTGCCGTCGGACTCGCCGTAGTCGTGCTTGCCGCCTTCGTCACCGTGCCCTGGCTCGCCGGGGCCTTCCGCCCGCCGCCCGGCGCGCCCGTGAGTCCTTCCGCAGCCGCATCCGACTCGGCGACGGGGTACACCAGCGCGACGGCCCGGGACGGCGCCGATCCGAAGGACGCCGGCTGTGCGGCCGATCCCTCAGTGACCACGTTGGACAGCAATGCGGTGCTGCTCGACGATCGGGTGATCGGCACTGTCGAGCTTCGCTACGCGCCCGCCTGCGGTGCGAGCTGGCCTCGTTTCGTGCCGGCGCCGGAACCGGCCGTGCGGGTATCCAGCCCCGCGCAGGTGCGGCTGACAGTGACCGACGGTGATGATCCGGCGCGCACCGCGGAGTTCAGCATGGACTACGCCGGCATCTCCGCCTACGGCAACCTGCTGACCAGCACGCGTACCTGCGTCTATGCGATGGTGCAGCTTTCCGGTGAGGGGTGGCGGTCGGCCGTGGGTCGCACCGGATGCTGGCGCGGCGCCACGCAGGTCCGCCCGGTGCCCTGATCCACTCACCAGGGCGACCAGGCCGACAATCGGTGGTCGGCATGGGCCGTGCGGGCCGTCCACGTCTACGAGCAGATCGCGTTCGCGCAGTACGGCCGCGTGGTCGGCCGCGATACTCCGGCAGTTCAGTGAGTGTTTTCTCGGGTGAGGTTGACCGGCCGGCGGTGGGCCGAAAATTGCGTCCCATCGCCGGCCGGACGGGTGTTCAGATCACCTGTATCTGAGGTCCCGCTGCATTTCCATGACGCGGCCGGCAATCTGCAAATTGCCCTCGGAGTCGAGGATCGCGATGATGCGCTTTGTGCTGCCGTGGTGGGTGGTAAAGGAGATCTTGTCGGCTTCCCGGCTGGTGCTGTAGTTGGTGTTCACGGACAGCTCGATGCTCAACGGCGAGCTGATGATCACGTCCTTCTTTGGTTCATCCGGATAGAACTGATTCTGGCGCAGCCGGATGCGGCCATGGGTGTCGCCCTCGTTCCGTAGGTGAGTATTTCTTCACCCGCAGAGCGAGAGTGCAACCACTTTCCGGGTCGAGAATGTCCTAAATCTTACCGCTCGCCTTGACATTGCAGCCTCTTAGTGATTTCAATATCGCCGTGATTTGTGGTCGCGAACACTCATTGACACTTCGGTCGCATGTCGGTGGTGAATGAAATGCATTGACGGTGGTGCGGGAGATTGCTAGCATCCTGGTATGCTGGAAAGCGCTTTCCTCGCGCGGGTCCGGGTGGCGCGAGGTCCTGCGAGTCGTCGCCGGGCCCTCTGGGCAGGGGCAGCGCGGGCCGGCCGATCGTGGCCACCACGCAGCGCCGGCACGGCCGCTTCAGAGACCGCACCTGACGGTCGCCGTGCCGTCGAAGCACGACCGACCCCTGGAGAAGTCATGACGTTCAAGCCGCTCGTCACCAGCCTCGCGCTCGTGGCCTGTGTCGCCGCGGTGTCGATCGCCGCGCCGGCGATGGCCGCACCTGTCCGCTACGAGGCCGAGAACAGTCCCGCACGGTGCACCGGCACCATCGATGCCAACTGGTCCGGCTACTCCGGCAGCGGTTTCTGCAACGGCACCAACGCCGTCGGCGCGTACGCCGAGTTCACCGTGTCCGTCGCGACCGCCGGGACCGTCGAGCTGCACGTCCGGTTCGCCAACGGCACGAGCAGTTCCCGTCCGGCCAACCTGATCGTGAACGGTGCCACCGCCTCGAACGTCTCGTTCGAGGGCACCGGTGCCTGGGACTCCTGGCGCACCAAGGCACTGTCGGTGGGTCTGCACGCCGGCAGCAACACCGTCCGGCTCAGCCCCACCTCGTCCAACGGCCTCCCCAACGTCGACTATCTCGACGTCGAGGCGGGCAACGCGCCACCGCCAGCCATGCTCTACGTCGCGACCAACGGCAACGACAGCAACCCCGGCACGATCGGGTCCCCGCTGGCCACCATCCAACGGGCTGTCGACCTCGCGGAGCCGGGCCACACGATCGTCATCAGGGGTGGAACGTACGCGCCGGGCAGCAACATCCAACTGCTGAAGAACGGTACGGCGAGCCAACCCATCACGATGCGCAACCACGCCAACGAGCGGGTCGTCATCGACGGGGAGAACATGCCGCACACGCCCGCCCCGGTCGGCGGGAGCATCCCTCGCCCCGAGCGGGGCGCGGTCCACATCGAGGGTGACTGGTGGCGGCTGATCGGGCTGGAGATCATCAACGGCCCGTACGGTGTCTTCGGCCTGGACGTCAACAACGGTGTCTTCGAACGACTGGTGACCCGGGACAACTACGAGTCCGGCTTCCACATCCAGGGAGCGTCGAGCAACAACCAGATCTTGAACCTGGACGCCTACGGCAACCGGGACCCGCGCAAGAACGGTGAGAGTGCCGACGGACTGGCTATCAAGGAGGGCTCCGGCACCGGCAACGTGGTCCGCGGTGCCCGGCTGTGGAACAACTCCGACGACGGCCTGGACTACTGGATGTTCAGCTCGCCAATCCTGACCGAAGACACCTTGACCTGGGGAAACGGGTTCAATCGGTGGAGTCTTCCCGACTACACTGGTGACGGCAACGGGTTCAAGCTCGGTGGCAACGGTGTCTCCGCCGACCACACCGTCCGCAACAGTATGGCCTGGAGTAACGCGGTAAGCGGATTCGTCGACAACAACAACCCCGGCCAGCATCGCATCGAGCGCAGCACCGCCTGGAACCACCCGGGCGTCGGATTCAACGTCAACCGCTCCACCAGTATCCTGACCGGCAACCTGGCGGTCAGCAACGGCACAAACGTGTCACTGGGCAGCAACTCCCGGGGCAGTGGCAACTCCTGGGACATCGGCGGTAGTTGGTCGCTTGCCAGCACCAACCAGGGCACCATCACCGGGCCGCGCAACGCGGACGGGTCCATCCCGTCATCGAACTTCCTACGCCCGGCCAACGGCGCGAACGTCGGCGCCTGCATCTAAGGCCGTGTCCCGGGAGACACCCTGGTAGGTGCCGAAGGGCACGAAACTGAAGACCGTCACGCTTGACGCTGGCCTGTTCACTCTCGCTAAGGACGCCGTCGTCGAGCTGTAGCCAGCCGATCAATGCGTAGCCCGGCTTGGTCCACGCTGACATCACGTTCGTGCAGACCCTGGAGCAGTTCCTGGCCTGGAGGAGCAGGAACTGCTCCAGGATTCGCCTGCGGGCCGGTGTCGTGACCGGGGCGGCAGGCTGTGGCACCGTACTCAGCTGTGGGCAGAGCAATCGAAGAGACGAACAGGTCGATGTTGCGCGCCCGGGACGCCATGGACCGGGCATACGCCGAACCGCTCGACATTCCGACCCTGGCGCGGGTCGCGCACGTCTCCGAGGCGCACTTCATCCGTACCTTCCGGGCCACCTTCGGTGAGACCCCGCACCGCTACCTGCAACGGCGTCGGGTGGAGCGGGCCATGTACCTGCTGGTGAACAGCGACCAGGACGTGACGGAGATCTGCACGGCTGTCGGTTTCGGCAGTCTCGGCACTTTCAGCCGTACCTTCCGGCAGATCGTCGGTGAGTCGCCCACCGACTACCGTAAGCGGCGGACGGCGCCCGCCGCGCCGGTACCGAGCTGCTTCACGAAGGCGTGGACCAGACCGAGCAGTTTTGGATAAGCAGCAGGTCAGAGCGTTGCACTAGCGTTTCGGGCATGACGATGAACGCGATCAGCCGCTCCCAGATCTACGTCCTCGACCAGGACGAGGCGCTCGACTTCTACATCGGCAAGCTCGGCCTGGAGTTGAACACGGATCAGGATCTCGGCTTCATGCGTTGGCTCACGGTCAACATTCCCGGCGACCGGCAGCGGGAGATCCTGCTGGAGAAGCCGGGCCCGCCGAACCTCGACCCGGCCACCGCCGAGCAGGTCCGCGAACTGCTGTCCAAGGGCGCCGCGGGCGGCTTCCTTTTCATGACCACCGACGACGCCCACAAGACGTACGAGGAACTGGTCGCCAAGGGTGTCGACATCACCGACGAGCCGATGGAACGGCCGTACGGCATCGACTTCGGTATCCGCGACCCGTTCGGCAACCAGATCCGCATCGGGCAGATGTTCGACCGGAAGGCCGAGCAACGCTGAAGTCCTGGAAGCAGCTCTGTCTGGCCCCGGCGCCGGTCACTGACGCCGGGGCAGGCGGCACCTCAGCGCCGCAGGTCGAGCCAGACCAGCCGGTGGTCGGAGGTGGGGAAGCCGCCCGGCAGGGCCGGGTCGTAGTCGCCGACCAACCGGAACAGCGGGTCACCCGGCACCGGCCAGAAGATTCCGGTGGCACGGACCGGCAGGCCCCGGCTCGGCAGCACGTAGTCGACCCGCAGGTTGCCGGGGCTGGTGTCGGCGAAGTCGGCGGTGTCGAAACGCGGATCGCTGCGGTGGTCGAGGTTGGCGCCGCCCTGCCGTCGCGCCGCGGCGGTGCCGCCCGCGCTGGCCGGCACGACCCGGTCGTTGACCCGGGGGTGGTCGAGCAGCTGCAGCGCCGCGCCGGGCAGGCTGTCACCGTCGTACGGGTCGGAGTTGAGGTCCCCGGCGATCACGAAGGCCGCCCCCGGCCGCAACCCGCCGCGTCGCCCGGTGTCGTCGTAGATGTAGCCGGCCCGCCACGGCGAGATGTAGTCGGCCCAGAAGCGGATCTCGTCGTGGTTGCGGCGGCCGTTGCGGTCCTCCGGCCCGTCGAAGACCGGTGGCGTGGGGTGGCTGGCCAGCAGGTGCACGGTACGGCCGGGCAGCCGGATCGGCACGTCCCAGTGGCTCTTAGAGGAGAGCCGCACGTCGGCGAGTTCCTGCCGGGAGTACCAGTCGGCGGGCGCGGGGGTGGCCGGGTCGTCGGGCAGCAGCGCGCCGGGCATGTCCCGCCAGCGGAACGTCTGGAACGTGCGCACCCGGGCCAGGTCGATCGGGTACGCCGAGTAGACCGCCATGCCGTACTGGCCGGGGAAGAGCCCGAAACCGTACGCGTCGTCGGGCCCGCCGACGGTCCCGTCGTTGTTGAGATCGTGTCCGGAGGGGACACCGGTGTTCGACGGGGCCGCGTAACGGTACGGGTAGCGGATCGCGCGGGTGCCGTTGCGCGGCACGGAGAGGTAGTTGTCCTGGAACAACGCCAACGCCCGCCCGGCCGGGTCGTAGTCGAACTCGTTGATCAGCAGTACGTCCGGGCGTACCCGCTGGATCACCTCGGCGACGTTGCCGGCCTGCGCGTCGTCCCGCCCGGACAGGTCGGCGACCAGCCCGCCGGCGACACCCCGGTTCAGCGAGGAGTTGAAGGTCGCCACCCGTAGGTTGCCGGGTCGCTGTCCGCCCGCGCTCGCCGGAGCGGCGGTGATCCCGGCCCCCACCGCGAGCACTCCCGCCATGGCCGCGGCGCATGCCATCCGTTTCGCACCCATCGACATCCTCCCTGATCTCGATCGACCAGCGCCACGCTACCGGGGGTGACATGGCGTTCGGGTGAACCATGGTCGACAGGTTCGTTCCCCGGTGCGCCGCCCGGCGACGTGTGACTCAAGATCGGGACCAAGCCACACGTGGACGACGTGTTCTCAGTAGCGTGCAGTGTGACAGTGGGCGAGGAAACCGCTTGCCTTATATTGAGTTCTATGGATAGTCTCGATCGGGTTCCGCAGTGAGCCGGAGGCGGAATCACGGGCCGTCGGGCACGGGCAGCCCCAGCCGGTCACCGGGTCACCGATTCGAGCGTCACACGTGGATCCGCCATGGTGCGCGCCGAACATCAAGCGGTAGGGCACGCAGTGATGTAAGGCCGCTGGCAATGCGACAAGCCGGGCGGAGTTGCCTTGCGCGTGATGCCAGTTCGTGGGGCGGTTGCCCCTGACCCGCACTGGTCGTGCACGGCCGGCTGACCGGCCGCGCACCGAACACGGAGGCAATGCAGTGATTCAGTCTGGCAATTCTGTCCGGCCACGACGCCTGCGGATGTCCGCGATCGTCGCCTCGGCAGTAACCCTCACCGTGGCAGGAGCCCTGGCAATTCCGAGCGTGTCAGCGGCGGTGCCGACGCCGCACGGCGCGAGCGTGGCCGCCGCAGTCGCCTGCGACGACCGGCTGTACGGCTGGGCGGCGGTGTCCGCCAACGGGGTCAGCACGACGACCGGCGGCGGCAATGCTCCGACGCAAAACATCACATCACTGGCTGATCTGCGTCAGTACGCGGGTGGTTCCACGCCCCGGGTACTGCGTATCTCCGGCACCATCAGCACCGGATCGTCGCCGGTGGAGGTGGGTAGCAACAAGACGCTCGTCGGGGCGGACGCGAATGCCACGATCCGTGGCGGGATCAACATCAACGGTGGTGGCAACATCATTGTGCGAAACCTGAACGTGCAGGGTGGTGGCCAGGGCAGCAGTCCGGCGGATACGATCGCCGCGCGCAACGCCCACCACCTCTGGTTCGACCACCTTAACCTCTGGGACGCCAGCGACGGTCTGTTGGACCTGACCCGCGGGGTCGACTACATCACGGTGTCCTGGTCGAAGTTCTGGTACACCAATTCTTCGCACAGTCACCGACTCGCGAGCCTGGTCGGCGGTGGATCGACCCACGGTGACACCGACAGCGGGAAGTTGAACGCCACCTACCACCACAACTGGTTCGCCGAACTCGTCGACCAGCGGGGCCCCCGCATGCTGTTCGGCAAGGGTCACATCTACAACAGTTACTACACCTCCGCCGGGAACGCCTACTCAATCGGCACCGGCTCGTACGCCTCGGTCCTGGTTGAGAACAACTACTTCAAGAACGTCAACAACCCGCACCGCTTCCAGGACTCCAACCCGACATACATCACCGCCCGCGGCAACGTCTACGACGGCACCAGCGGTAGGCGGGACACCGGAGCGCAGGGCAGTGGTGTCACCCCGTTCACCAACCCGCCCTACAGCTACGCACTGGACAACGCCAACGATGTACCCGGCATCGTCAGCAACTGCGCCGGGCCGAAGCTCTCGAACCCGACGACGCCTCCGACCACGACGCCTCCGACCACGACGCCTCCGACCACGACGCCTCCGACCACGACGCCTCCGACCACGAATCCGCCGAGCGGAGCGTGCAGCGCGACCTACCGGACCGTCAGCTCGTGGTCCGGCGGCTTCCAGGGCGAGGTTGTCGTCCGGGCGGGCAATGCGCCGATCAACGGATGGACCGTCCGGTGGAATCTGAGCAGTGGTCAGGGAATCAGTCAGCTCTGGAACGGAAACCTCAGCACCAGCGGATCATCCGTCACCGTGCGGAACGTCGACTACAACGGATCGCTGCCGGCCGCCGGCACCACCACGTTCGGCTTCCTGGGTTCCGGCTCCCCGTCCACGCCGTCGTTGACCTGCACCAGTCCGTGACCAGCAACGACCCGGGGCGGGCGTGCTTCGGGTCGTGACGGCAAGCGCGACGTACGTCGAGCCCGACGCATGCCTTACCGCGCCGGGCTCGACGCGGTTGTCTTGTTGACGGTGAACTGGTTCACAGTGGACCCAGGACGTCGTGCGGGTCGGCCTCCAGGGCGAGCGTGTCGAGGACCGCCAGTAGTTGGCGTTCCTCGTACCGGAAGTGGCTCTCCATGATGGCGGCGATCCCCTCGACGTGGCGGTCGAGTTCGGTCGGGGAGGCGGCCCGGTTCACGGCAGCCTGCAGTCCCACGAGCAGATGCGCGATCATCGAGTGGTCCTGTTTCAGTTGGCGCAGGGTGTCGCGCAGTTCCGGATGGGCGGCGGCGATCGCGGGGAACAGTTCGCGATCCTCGCCCTCGTGGTGCCCGGTCAGCGCGGCACAGAAGCCGTGACAGAACAGCAGCAGGTCACGGGTGGCGGGTTCCGCCGCCTCGCCACCGGCGAGTGCGCTGCGGGTCAGGCGCAGGGCTTCGTGTAGCCGATCGTGCACGCTGCGCAGCTCGTGGCTCCAGGCGACGAGCCTGGTCTTCTCGCCCTCAGTCACTGCAGGGCGAAGGCAACGACTGCGTCATCGTCGTGGTCCTTCGGTCCGGCGCCTCCATGCCTGACACGGTCTGCCACCGACACGCGACGCTGCCTCCACGCTACCCGAGACGGGGCGGTTACGAGGGCCTGGATGACCCGCCACCGGGGGCGGGCCATCCGGCCGGTCACTCGGGGACGCGGCGGTAGGCGCCGTCGCTGGCCGAGGTGGCCATCGAGGCGTACGCGCGCAGCGCCGCCGACACCGGGCGCTGCCGGTCGAGCGGAGTGTACGGGCGGTCCCGCTTCTCCTGGGCGACCCGGCGGGCGTCGAGCACGTAGGCCGGCACGTTCAGCTCGATGGAGCGAGCCGGGATGTCGATGACGATCTCGTCGCCCGGCTCGACCAGCGCGATCAGCCCACCGGAGGCGGCCTCGGGTGAGGCGTGCCCGATGGAGAGCCCGGAGGTGCCGCCGGAGAACCGGCCGTCGGTGAGCAGCGCGCAGGCCCGGCCCAGGCCCCGGCCCTTGAGGAACGAGGTGGGGTAGAGCATCTCCTGCATGCCGGGGCCGCCCTTCGGCCCCTCGTAGCGGATCACCACCACGTCCCCAGCGACGATCTCCTTGGCCAGGATGGCGGTCACCGCGTCGTCCTGCGACTCGTAGACCTTCGCCGGACCACGGAAGGTGAGGCACTCCTCGGGCACCCCGGCGGTCTTCACCACACAGCCCTCCGGCGCGAGGTTGCCGTACAGGATGGCCAGCCCGCCGTCGGCGCTGTACGCGTGCTCGCGGTCCCGGATGCAGCCGCCGGCCGCGTCGGTGTCCAGGGACGACCAGCGGTTGGTGGTGGAGAACGGCTCGGTGGTGCGCACCCCGCCCGGTGCGGCGTGGAACAGCTCGACCGCCTCGGATCTGGCCGCCCCGCCGCGCACGTCCCAGTCGGCCAGCCAGCGCTCCAGGGTGGGGGAGTGCACCGCGTGCACGTCCCGGCGCAGCAGACCGGCGCGGTCCAACTCGCCGAGGATGGCCGGGATGCCACCGGCGCGGTGCACGTCCTCCATGTGGTACTGCGGCGAGTTCGGGGCAACCTTCGCCAGACACGGCACCCGGCGGGAGATCGCGTCGATGTCGGCCACGGAGAAGTCCAGCTCCGCCTCGCGGGCGGCGGCCAGCAGGTGCAGGATCGTGTTCGTCGACCCACCCATCGCCACGTCCAGGGCGACGGCGTTCTCGAACGCGGCCCGGGAGGCCACCGCGCGGGGCAGCACCGAGGCGTCGTCGCCGTCGTACCACCGCTTGGCGATCTCCACGGCGGTGCGGCCGGCCTCGACGAACAGTGCCCGGCGCGCGGCGTGGGTGGCCAGCGTGGAACCGTTGCCCGGCAGCGCCAGCCCGATCGCCTCGGTGAGGCAGTTCATCGAGTTCGCGGTGAACATGCCGGAGCAGGAGCCGCAGGTGGGGCAGGCGGACCGCTCGATCTCGCCGAGCTGCTCGTCGGTGACGGCCTCGTTCGAGGAGGCGATCATCGCGTCGATCAGGTCGATCTTGCTGTGCACGATCCCCTCGATCGCCACCGTCTTGCCGGCCTCCATCGGGCCGCCGGAGACGAACACGGCGGGGATGTTCAGCCGCAGCGCGGCCAGCAGCATGCCCGGGGTGATCTTGTCGCAGTTGGAGATGCAGACCAGGGCGTCCGCGCAGTGCGCGTTGACCATGTACTCCACCGCGTCGGCGATCAACTCGCGGCTGGGCAGGGAGTAGAGCATGCCGCCGTGGCCCATGGCGATGCCGTCGTCGACCGCGATCGTGTTGAACTCCCGGCCCACCCCGCCGGCCTCGGCCACCGCGTCGGCGACCAGGCCGCCCATGTCCTTGAGGTGTACGTGGCCCGGCACGAACTGGGTGAAACTGTTCGCGATGGCGACGATCGGCTTGCCGAAATCGTCGTCGGTCATCCCGGTGGCCCGCCAGAGGGCCCGGGCGCCGGCCATCGTCCGACCGTGCGTGGAGGTCTTCGACCGCAGCTCAGGCATGCGTACCAGTCTGACACCGGTCAGCCGGTCCGGACACGGGCGTCGCGCCGTGTCCCAACAGATGCACACCCGATCCCCACAGCGGGCGTCGATCCGGCACAGTTGAGGGTGTGCACACACCCCCGGCCATGATCGGCGCTGCGGTGCTGAGCGCGCTCATCGCCCTGACGGCCGGCGTGCTGCTCGCCGCCGCCGTCCGGCGCCGGGCCGCGCCGCATCGTCCGGCGTACGTGGTGCTGGCCGTCGGCGGCGCGTTCGCGGCGGTGACCATGCTGGTCGGTGCGGCGGTCGCGGTGACCGCGAGCGAGCACTGGGCGCACGAGCAGCAGCATCGCAGCACGTGGGCCACCCTGGTGGCGCTCGGCACGGCCACCGGCGGCCTGCTGTTCTGCTTCGGCCTGCTCCGCCTGCCCGGGGTGACCGGGTCGGTGCCCTCGGCGGCCCGGCTCGCGCTGGACGGCGTGATCGTGGGCGCAGCGCTCTGGTTCGTCGGCTGGGTGCTGTTCTCCGAGCCGACCCGGCTGCTCGGCGACGCGACGCCGACCGCCTGCCCGTCGATCCTGCTCGCCTCGGTCAGCGTGGCGTTGAGCGCCGGCCTCTCCGCGATCATGGTGCTCCGGGCGCCCCCGCCCCGACGCTGCCTGGCCGTGCTCGGCACCGGGATCACCGCCGCGTCGGTCGGCGGGCTGGGTGTCGCGGCCGGGCTCTGCCAGGCCGGGCCCGGCCTGGCGCTGACCGGCGCGGTGATCCTGGCCGTCGGGCTGCTGATCGCGGCGGTGGCGGCGTACCGGATCGATCCGCCGGGCCAGCTCGCCATCGACGTGATCCGTCGCGACGGCGAGTACGCCTTCGTGCCGATGGGCGCCATGGCCGCCTCGGCGATGTACCACCTCCTGCAGGACGGCCGGTTCGACGGGTTGGCCATCGCGGCCGGCAGCGTCGAGGGGTTCGCCCTGGTCGCCCGGCAGTACCTCACCCTGCACGACGTGCGGGCCTACGCCCGCCGGCTGGCCGACCGGGAGGCGCACTTCCGGCAGCTCGCGCACACCGACGCGCTCACCGGGCTGGCCAACCGTCGCGGCCTGCTGCGGGCCCTGCACCGCAGCGCGGAGGAACGGGTGCCGTGCGTGCTGCTCGGGTTGGACCTGGACGGCTTCAAGAACGTCAACGACATGCGGGGGCACGACGTCGGCGACGCCGTGCTCGCCGAGGTGGGCCGGCGGTTGCGGGGCAACCTTCGCCCCGGTGATCTGGCGGCCCGGCTCGGTGGCGACGAGTTCGCGGTGCTCATGCACGGTGGCCCGGCGGGAGCTGGGGTGGTCGCGGAACGACTGTTGCGGGTTCTCGGCGGCGCCTACGAGCAGCCAGAGGCACCCGTCTTCCTGTCGGTCAGCATCGGCCTGGCGGGTTGGGCCGACGAGCCCGACGTCGAGCTGCTGCTGCGGCACGCGGATCTGGCGCTGCGCTACGCCAAGCAACGTGGCAAGAACCGGATCGAGCGCTACGACGGCGCGTACGACCGGCTGCTGCGCCGCCGCACCACGCTCGAGCACGAGCTGCGCGGTGCGATCGAGCGGGACGAGTTGCGGCTGGTGTTCCAGCCGGTGGCCTCCCTGCCGTCGGTACGCCCGGTCGGCGCGGAGGCGCTGCTGCGCTGGCGTCACCCGGAGCTGGGCAACGTACGACCGGACGAGTTCATCCCCCTCGCCGAGGAGAGCGGGATGATCGCCAGGCTCGGTGCCTGGGTGCTGCACCAGGCCTGCTACCAGCTGTCCCGCTGGCTGGCCGAGGGTCACGACGTCTGGGTGTCGGTGAACGTCTCCCCGCGTGAGCTGCACGCCCCCGAGTACGTGGTGCAGGTCGCCGAGGCGCTGCGCGCCCATCACGTGCCGCCGCAGCGGCTGGTGCTGGAGATCACCGAGCACGCGGTCGCCACCGACCTCGACGAGCTGATCCGGCGGCTGACCGCGCTGCGGCTGACCGGTGTGCGGATCGCCCTCGACGACTTCGGCGCCGGCTACTCCTCGCTCAACCAGCTCCGCCGGCTGCCGATCGACATTCTCAAAATCGATCACGGACTGGTGGCGGAGCACGAGCCGGTCCAGCCGGAAGGGCGCGACGGTCCGGCCTTCGCCCCGATGGTCGACATCGTGATGCGGTTGGGCCACCAGTTCGGCCTGGAGGTGATCGCCGAGGGGGTGACCACTCCCACAGAGTTGGCCGCGGTGGTGGCCGCCGGTTGCCGGTTCGGCCAGGGTGCGTTGTTCGGCTGGGGCGTACCGGCGGAGCACCTGGAGGCGATGCTGGACGCGGCGACGTCGCCGGGTGCCCGCCCGGCCCGTCCGGCGGCTGACAGCGCGGTTGCTCGACCCGTCGGACCGCCCCTTCAGCGTCGGGGCGAGGGCGTCCCCGGCCAGGTCATGCCCGGTCGGATCGGCGCGCCGGGCGGCGACGCGCCGAGGTCCGTGAACCAAAATGTGGGATCAGTTGACTCATCGCATGAGATGCGTCAGTCTTGAGCCCATGTCGTCGTACCGGTCGCTGCGAGTACTTACCTGAGCGCACTCTCCCTGACTGAGAGTGCGCTGGCCCCGTGCATCTGGCACGTGGGCCTTTTTCTTGCCGTCGAACCAATCGAACGCCGGCCTCGCCCGCGTTCCACAGTGTGAGCAGCCCCACCCACTTCAGCCGAAGGCCAACCGCCATGACGAGACCCACGCCCGAGACGCTCGCCCACTCCGCCCGGCGCGCCCGCACCGCCGCCGAGGCGCCGAGTGACGCCGACCGCACCCGCGCCGCCTCGCCGGCCGTTCCGGCGGCCCGTCCCGCCCCGGCCCAGGTGTCCGGTGCCGGCTCGCTGGTGCGCTCCCTGGAGGCACTCGGCGTAGACGTCGTCTTCGGCATCCCGGGCGGCGCGATCCTGCCGGCGTACGACCCGCTCTACGACTCGACCGTGCGGCACATCCTGGTCCGGCACGAGCAGGGCGCCGGTCATGCCGCCACCGGTTACGCCCAGGCCACCGGCCGGGTCGGGGTGTGCATCGCCACCTCCGGTCCGGGCGCGACGAACCTGGTCACCCCGATCGCGGACGCGTACATGGACTCGGTGCCGCTGGTGGCGATCACCGGTCAGGTGGCCCGCCCGTCGATCGGCACGGACGCCTTCCAGGAGGCGGACATCCAGGGCATCACCCTGCCGATCACCAAGCACAACTTCCTGGTGCAGGACGGCAGCGAGATTCCCCGGGTGCTGGCCGAGGCGTTCCACCTGGCCTCGACCGGGCGCCCCGGCCCGGTCCTGGTGGACATCCCCAAGGACGTTCTCCAGGCGTCGACGACCTTCGCCTGGCCGCCCACCCTGGACCTGCCCGGCTACCGGCCCACCCTGCACCCGCACGGTAAGCAGATCCGCGAGGCGGCACGGCTGATCAGCGCCGCCCGCCGACCGGTGCTCTACGTCGGCGGCGGCGTGCTCAAGGCCGGCGCCACCGAGGGTCTGCGCAAGCTGGCCGAGATGACCGGCATCCCGGTGATCACCACGCTGATGGCGCTCGGCGCGTTTCCCGACTCGCACCGGCAGCACCTGGGCATGCCGGGCATGCACGGCACCGTCGCCGCGGTCTACGGGCTGCAGAAGGCGGACCTGATCGTGGCGCTGGGCGCCCGGTTCGACGACCGGGTCACCGGGAAGCTGGACTCGTTCGCGCCGGACGCCACGGTGGTGCACGCCGACATCGATCCCGCTGAGATCGGCAAGAACCGGCACGCGGACGTGCCGATCGTCGGCGACGCCCGGCACGTCATCGACGAGCTGCTGGCGGCGGTCACCGCCGAGCGCGCGGCGGGCCGTACCACCGACCTCAGTGACTGGTGGACGCAGCTCGACGACCTGCGCGAGCGCTACCCGCTGGGCTACGAGGAGCCGTCCGACGGCACCCTCTCCCCGCAGTACGTGATCAAGCGACTGGGGGAGATCGCCGGACCGGACACGATCTACGTCGCGGGTGTCGGACAGCACCAGATGTGGGCCTCCCAGTTCATCTCGTACGAGAAGCCGCAGACCTGGCTCAACTCCGGTGGACTTGGCACCATGGGCTACGCGGTGCCGGCGGCGATGGGCGCCAAGGTGGGCCGACCGGACACGGTGGTCTGGGCCATCGACGGCGACGGTTGCTTCCAGATGACCAACCAGGAGTTGGCCACCTGCGCGCTGGAGGGCATCCCGGTCAAGATCGCGGTCATCAACAACGGCAACCTCGGCATGGTTCGGCAGTGGCAGACGCTCTTCTACGACGAGCGCTACTCCAACACCGACCTCGGCACCCACAAGCACCGCATTCCGGACTTCGTCAAGCTGGCCGAGGCGCTGGGCTGCGTGGGGCTGCGCTGCGAGACCGCCGAGGACGTGGATCGGACCATCGAGATGGCCATGTCCATCAACGACCGACCGGTGGTGATCGACTTCGTGGTCGGCAAGGACGCCATGGTCTGGCCGATGGTCCCGGCCGGCACCAGCAACGACGAGATCATGTTCGCCCGCGGCGTCCGCCCGGCCTTCGACGAGGACGATATCTGATGACCATCCACACCCTCTCCGTCCTGGTGGAGAACAAGCCCGGCGTGCTGGCCCGGGTCTCCGGGCTGTTCTCCCGGCGCGGCTTCAACATCGACAGTCTGGCGGTCGGCGAGACCGAGAACCCGGACGTCTCGCGGATCACCATCGTGGTCAACGCGGAGTCCTCGCCGCTGGAGCAGGTCACCAAGCAGCTCAACAAGCTGGTGAACGTACTGAAGATCGTCGAGTTGGATCCGGGCACCTCGGTGGCCCGCGAGCTGTTGCTGGTCAAGGTGCGCGCCGACCGCAACGCCCGGGGCCAGGTCCTGGAGACGGTCAACCTGTTCCGGGCCCGGGTGGTAGACGTGGCCGCCGACACCCTCACCGTCGAGGCGACCGGCACCCCGGACAAGCTCGACGCGCTGCTGCGCGACCTTGAGCCCTTCGGCATCAAGGAGATGGTCCAGTCGGGTCTGGTGGCGATCGGGCGCGGCTCGCGTGCGATCACCGCCGGCCCGGCCCTGCGGGCCGCCTGACCCCACCACGGCCCGGGTCCGGGTGACCGGGGCCGGCCACCAGCCACGACGGGCCGCTGCGGCCGCCGTACGAAAGGGAAGTCATGAGCGTTGAGGTGTACTACGACGACGACGCCGACCTGGGCCTGATCCAGTCGAAGAAGGTCGCCGTGATCGGTTACGGCAGCCAGGGGCACGCGCACGCGCTGTCGCTGCGCGACTCCGGTGTCGACGTGGTGATCGGCCTGCCGGAGGGCTCGAAGAGCCGACCGAAGGCCGAGGAGCAGGGGCTGCGGGTGCTCACCCCGGCCGAGGCGGCGGCCGAGGCCGACGTCATCATGATCCTCGCCCCGGACACCGCGCAGCGCCACATCTACGCCGAGTCGATCGCGCCGAACCTCAGCGCCGGCAAGGCGCTGTTCTTCGGGCACGGTTTCAACATCCGGTACGGGCTGATCAAGCCGCCGGCCGGGGTGGACGTGGCGATGGTCGCCCCGAAGGGCCCCGGTCACCTGGTCCGCCGGCAGTACGTCGACGGCAAGGGCGTGCCCTGCCTGGTCGCCGTGGAGCAGGACGGTAACGGCGACGCGTTCGCGTTGGCCCTGTCGTACGCCAAGGGCATCGGCGGCACCCGGGCCGGCGCGATCAAGACCACCTTCACCGAGGAGACCGAGACCGACCTCTTCGGCGAGCAGGCGGTGCTCTGCGGCGGCGCGGCGGCGCTGGTGCAGACCGGTTTCGAGGTGCTCACCGAGGCCGGCTACGCCCCCGAGGTGGCCTACTTCGAGTGCCTGCACGAGCTGAAGCTGATCGTGGACCTGATGTACGAGGGCGGTATCGCCCGGATGCGCTACAGCGTCTCCGACACCGCCGAGTACGGCGACCTCTCCCGCGGACCCCGGGTCATCGACGGCCGGGTCAAGGAGGAGATGCGCAAGATCCTCGGTGAGATCCAGAACGGCGAGTTCGCCCGCGAGTGGGTGGCCGAGGATGAGGCCGGGCGGCCCAACTACAACAAGTGGCGGAACGAGGGCGCGGCGCACCCGATCGAGGAGACCGGCGCGAAGCTGCGCGGCATGATGAGCTGGGTGGACCGGCCGATCACCGAGACCGCCTGAGCGCTTCTCCCAACGGCACCCGACTCCGGCGTTCTCCCCGACGCCGGGGCCGGGTGCCGTGCTGTCCCCACGTGGTAAACGATCGTTAACACGCACGTCACGTCCGGTTTGTGAGGGCACTCACCCCACACTCCGGGGCGCGCCGGGCGACCCGCACCCTACGATCGCGGGTAGGTGCTCCAGGCGGCACCTGACGGCCATGGCCCGGGAGCGCGCCGGGCGCAGCGCAGCGCCCAGCCCCCGGCCGACCGCTCTGACGACATCTACGAGGACCAATGACTCCTGTCGTACTGATCGCCGAAGAACTCGCCCCCGCCGCCATCGAGGTGCTCGCCCACGACTTCGACGTCCGGCACGTGGACGGCACCGACCGCCCGGCCCTGCTCTCGGCGCTCTCCGAGGCCGACGCCGTCATCGTCCGCAGCGCCACCCAGATCGACGCCGAGGCGATCGCCGCCGCCCCCCGACTCAAGGTCGTGGCCCGGGCCGGTGTCGGCCTGGACAACGTCGAGGTGCCGGCCGCCACCGCCCGGGGCGTCATGGTCGTCAACGCACCCACCTCCAACATCGTCTCCGCCGCCGAGCAGGCCGTCGCGCTGCTGCTGGCCGTCGCCCGCAACACCGCCAGCGCCAGCGCAGCGCTGAAGGCGGGGGAGTGGAAGCGGTCGAAGTACACCGGTGTGGAGCTTCAGGGCAAGACCGTCGGCGTGGTCGGCCTCGGCCGCATCGGCGTCCTCTTCGCCTCCCGGATCGCCGCCTTCGGCACCCGGCTCATCGCGTACGACCCGTACATCCAGCCGGCCCGGGCCGCGCAGCTCGGCGTACGCCTGGTCGGGCTGGAGGAGTTGCTGCGGGAGAGCGACTTCATCTCGATCCACCTGCCGAAGACCCCCGAGACCGTGGGCCTGATCGGGGAGAAGGAGCTGTCCATCGTCAAGCCGGGCGTACGCATCGTCAACGCCGCCCGGGGCGGGCTGATCGACGAGCAGGCACTCGCCGACGCGCTCGCCGAGGGTCGGGTCGCCGGCGCCGGGGTGGACGTCTACGCCAAGGAGCCGTGCACCTCCTCGCCGCTGTTCGCCTTCGACAACGTGGTGGCCACTCCGCACCTGGGGGCCTCCACCGCGGAGGCGCAGGACAAGGCCGGCCTCGCGGTCGCCAAGAGCGTGAAGCTGGCCCTGCAGGGCGAGTTCGTGCCGGACGCGGTGAACGTGCAGGCCGGCGGCGTGGTGGCCGAGGACGTCCGGCCGTTGCTGCCGCTTGCCGAGAAGCTCGGCCGCGCCTTCACCGCGGTGGCCGGCGGGATCGCCGCCAGCGTCACCGTCGAGGTACGCGGTGAGATCGTCGACCACGACGTGTCGGTGCTCAAGCTCGCCGCCACCAAGGGCCTGTTCAGCTCGGTGGTCGAGGAGCAGGTGACCTACGTCAACGCTCCGCACCTGGCCGCGCAGCGCGGTGTCGAGATGTCGCTGAACACCCAGGCGGAGACCGTCGACCACCCGGTCCTGGTCACCGTGCGCGGCGCGCTGCCCGACGGTCGGACGGTGAGTGTCTCCGGCACCGTCGCGCAGGCCGGCCCCCGCGACGTCATCAAGCTGACCGAGGTGGACGGCTTCGACGTGGAGATCGGCGCCGAGGGCATCCTGCTCTTCCTCCGCTACGCCGACCGCCCGGGCGTGGTCGGCATCGTCGGCACCCTGCTCGGTCAGGCCGGCATCAACATCGCGGCGATGCAGGTGGCTCGTCGGGAGGCCGGCGGTGAGACGCTGATGACCCTCACCGTGGACCAGGCGCTCGGTGCCGATCTGCTCACCTCGGCCGCGGACTCGATCGGCGCGACGTCGGCCAGCGCCGCCGACCTGCGCGACGAGTAGCGCGCCGCAGGCACGCCACGACGGGGCCCGGCCACTGGCCGGGCCCCTCGTAGTCCGGTCACCGAGCCGGCTTCGGTCGGCGCATCGCGCCCGCCTGCGCGGTCGGGCCCGTCGCCCGGCACCGGCGGGCAGGTCAGCCGGGCAGCCGGACCCGGGCGGCGGGTAGACCGAACCGTCCTGGGCGTCGAACAGCATCAGCCGGTGCTCGCCGGCCAGCCGCTCGATGTCGAGCAGCACCTGGTCCGGGCAGGCCGGGTCAAGGTTCAGCTCGATGTGGTCGGCCGCCTTGTGCAGCGGTGCGACCGCCCAGGGAGTGTTCGGGCCGGCCGGCTGGTCGGGGTAGCTGGCGGTGATCGCCCGGTAGAAGCCCACGCATCGTGGGTCCGGCTGACGCTGGTGGTGCCGGCCGCTACGGCACTGCTGCACCGCCGCTCGTACGTCCTCGGGCGTCGCCCCGTCCGCCAGGGCCCACACGCTCAGATCGAAACTCACGGCGGACAGCGTGCCATCTGCGGTTCACCTTGTCGAAAACGACCCTGCCGCAGGCAAACGCCTGGGGTACCGGCATTGCGCAGATGCTCCCCTGTGGAACCCTTGCCGCGAAACGCGTCAATTCGATAACGTACCGGTGCGGTCACCTGCCGAGCACGTGGCGCCGGCCCGTCTTCGGGTGGCGAGGTCGACGTCCGGCCGAGCGGCCCGCACCCCTCGATTGCGCGAGCCACGCGCACTCGTCGCCGACCGGCCTCCACGGTCGTTGCCGCGACCGTGGAGGCCGATCCGTGTTTCTGCCCTCTGCTTTCCCACGCCCCTGGTGGGGTCGCGCGGTTCAGCGCTCTGCGGCGAAGAGCACCCGGTAGTCCGACCCGGGGCGGAACCAGGCCAGTCCCGCCGGCCCGGCGGCGTACAGGGCGGTGGCGTAGGCGTCGGCGACCGCGAGGTCGGGCCCGACCACGGTCGCGGCGACCAACTGCCCGGCCGGCTCGCCGGTGTGCGGGTCCACCACGTGGCGCTGCCGTCCGGTCACCCCGGAGGTGCCGACCGCGCCGGCCGTCATCTCCAGCAGCAGCGGGGCCCGGCTCCGATCGGTGGGGTGGTGCACCGCGATCCGCCACGGGCCGCCGTGTCCGGCCTGGCCGCGTACCACCAGGTCGGCGCCGGTGAGCACGGCGTAGTCGTGGATGCCGGCGTCGCGCAACCGGGCTGCGGCCCGCTCGACCGCCCACCCGCCGAGCAGGCCACCCGGTCGAAGCCGCCGGGCACCGCCCAGGCGTCGAACCAGCCGTCCGTGGCCGCGCGCATCGCGGCGCAGCGGTCCACCAGGTGCGCAGCGGCGGGTACGACTCGGGGCTGATCTCACCCCGGCGCAGCCGGGACACCAGGCTCTCCGGGCGGTTCGGGCCGTAGGTCAGGTCGATCGCCCGCAGTTCGGCCACCGCGTCACGCAGCGCCGCGCCGGTGCCGCGCCGGCCCAACCACTCGGGAGCGTTCAGCAGCAGGGTGTAGGCGGCCGTCGAGGTGCGAACGGTGTGCCGGACGGCGATCCGGTCCCCGGCCACCAGGTCGGTGCGGTCCGGCCGCTGCTCCCGGGCGCCCAGTCGCAGGTCGGGCCGGCGGAGGCGGAAGACCGCCGGATCGACCCAGCGGGTTCGTGGTTGCTCGTCGGTCCACATCGCGTCCGCCCTCTCCTCGGCGCGTGCCGCCCCGTCGCGGCGCTCGCCCGGGCCCCCGGCCCGTCACGCTCACGCTAGGCAGCGGAGATGACCGAGCCATGAATGCCGCCTGGGAAGCTGCTGTGCGTCACCAATTTCCCGAAAGGTGGAACATTCGTACCGGGGGGCGGGACGGCGGCGTACCGTCGAGCCATTCGAGCTAAGGAGCTGACGGACGTGGCACGGATCGCGGTGGTGGCCGGGGACGGCATCGGCCCCGAGGTGGTCGCGGAGGCCCGCAAGGTCGTCGACGCGGTGCTGCCCGGTGTCGAGGTGACCGAGTACGACCTCGGTGCGGCACGTTACCACCGCACCGGCGAGGTGCTGCCCGACTCGGTGCTCGACGAGCTGGCCGGACACGACGCGATCCTGCTCGGCGCGGTCGGCGACCCGACCGTGCCGCCCGGCGTGCTGGAGCGCGGTCTGCTGCTGAAGCTGCGCTTCGCCTTCGACCAGTACGTCAACCTGCGCCCGTCGCGGCTCTGGCCGGGAGTGACAAGTCCGCTCGCGGCGGTCAAGCCGGGCGAGGTCGACCTGGTGGTCGTCCGGGAAGGCACCGAGGGCCTGTACGCAGGTGCCGGCGGCTCGCTGCACCGGGGCACCCCGGCCGAGATCGCCACCGAGGAGAGCCTGAACACCCGGCACGGTGTCGAGCGGGTGATCCGGGACGCCTTCGCCCGCGCCGCCCGGCGCGAACGGCGCAAGGTGACGCTCGTGCACAAGACGAACGTGCTCACCCACGCCGGCTCCCTGTGGTCGCGCACCTTCGAGACGGTCGCCGCCGAGCACCCCGACATCGCCACCGAGTACCAGCACGTCGACGCCGCGGCGATGTTCCTGGTCACCCAGCCGCAGCGGTACGACGTGGTGGTCACCGACAACCTGTTCGGCGACATTCTCACCGACATCGCCGCCGCGGTGACCGGTGGCATCGGGCTGGCCGCCAGCGGCTGCATCAACCCCGACGGGGCGTACCCGTCGATGTTCGAGCCGGTGCACGGCTCCGCCCCGGACATCGCCGGTCGCGGCCTCGCCGACCCGGTCGCCGCCGTACTCTCGGCGGCCCTGCTGCTCGACCAACTCGGGCATGCCGACGCCGCCGCGCGGATCACCGCCGCGGTCAGTGCGGAGTTGGCCGGCCGGAGCCCCGAGGTAACGGTACGTACCGCCGAGGTGGGCGACCGGATCGCGGCGCAGGCCGCCGGCTGAACCGTTCGCGTCCCACCGGCCACGGCCACCTCGCCGCTTCGGCGGAACCAGGGTGGCGGTGGCGACTCGCCGGTGGTGTGCCACCTGTCCACCGGTGGACCTATCCGCTGAACGACCGTTCGGGGTAGGTTTCTGGCACAACCATGTTTCCGGCGTGCGGTCGGCGCATGCCGTCGTCCCCAGGGAGGTCAGCGCGATGAGCGGTGGTGACAAGATCGATTTCGAGATCCGTCCGAACCCCGCACCGGTATCCGCCACCGACCGGGCTGCGCTGCTGGCAAACCCCGGGTTCGGCCGGGTGTTCACCGACCACATGGTCACCATCCGCTACGCCGACGGCAAGGGCTGGTACGACGCCCGGGTCGAGGCCCGCGCACCGATCCCGATGGATCCCGCCAGCGCGGTGCTGCACTACGCGCAGGAGATCTTCGAGGGCATGAAGGCGTACCGGGCGGCCGACGGTGGGGTGACGATGTTCCGCCCGTACGCCAACGCGGCCCGGTTCAACACCTCCGCCGCCCGGATGGCCATGCCGGCGTTGCCGGAGCAGACCTTCGTGGACTCGTTGCACCGGCTGATCGAGATCGACCGGGAGTGGATTCCCGACGGCGACGACGGCGGCAGCCTCTACCTGCGGCCGTTCATGTTCGCCAGCGAGGTCTTCCTCGGCGTCCGTCCGGCCAACGAGTACCTCTACTCGGTGATCGCCTCGCCCGTCGGGGCGTACTTCTCCGGCGGGGTCAAGCCGGTGACGGTCTGGGTCTCGCCCGACTACACCCGCGCCGCGCCCGGCGGCACCGGCGCGGCCAAGTGCGGCGGCAACTACGCCGCCTCGCTGGCCGCCCAGGCCGAGGCCCTCGAACACGGCTGCGACCAGGTGGTCTTCCTCGACGCCGTGGAGCGTCGGTTCGTCGACGAACTGGGCGGCATGAACGTCTTCTTCGTCTACGACGACGGGTCGATCGCCACTCCGCCGCTCACCGGCACGATCCTGCCCGGCATCACCCGCGAGTCGGTGCTCACCCTGGCCGCGGCGGCCGGTCACCGGGTCGAGGAGCGGCCGGTGACCTTCGACGACTGGCGGACCGACGCCGCCAGCGGCCGACTCCGCGAGGTCTTCGCCTGCGGCACCGCTGCGGTGATCACCCCGATCGGGCAGGTGCGTTTCCCGGACGGGGAGTTCACCGTCGCCGGCGGAGAGCCGGGCACCGTCACCATGGCGCTGCGCCAACAGCTGGTGGACCTCCAGCGGGGCAAGGCCGAGGACCCGCACAACTGGGTCCACCGCGTCTTCTGAGCGGTTCGTCGGGGCCCCGTCGTCACGCCGAGCGTGGCGCGGGGCCCCTGCACCGTCCTGCCGTGCTCATGAAGCTCGCGCGGGCACGGTCTGGGACAACCAGGCCTAGGTCAGCAGGTGGTCACGCAGGGCGTCGAGCTGCTCGTCGGTGACCCCGGCATGCCGCAGGTAGTCGTCGACCGAGCCGTGCCCCTCCCGGATCTCGGCCAGGAAGAGCAGCATCGTCTCGGCCGGTGAGGACAGGTACGGCACGGGCAGCTCGGGCACCTCGGGATGGGCGGTGGCCACCCAGGCGGCGAAGCGCTGCGACGCCTCGGTGCTCAGCGCGTAGTCCGCCGCGATCTCGGCGTCCTCGACGCCGAGCACCGCGAGGGTCAGGCCGCAGACGATGCCGGTGCGATCCTTGCCCGCGACGCAGTGCACCACCACCGGCGCGTTCGCGCTGTCGGCGATCAGGCCGATCGCCTCGGCGAGACCGGCGGTGCCGGTGCGGGCCAGATCGGCGTACCGGTCGGCGAGGTAGCGGGCCAGATCGGTGTCAGGCTGGTACGGCCGCTCCTCCCAGTGCGCGTGCTCCGGGTGGATGTGCCGGTAGGTGAGGCCGTCGAAGTCGGGGACCCGGCCGTATCGCTCGACCTCCTGCGGGCGGCGCAGGTCGACCACGGTCCGGACGCCGAGCGCGGCGAACGCCTCCCGGTCGGCCTCATCCATCCCGTGCAGCGAGTCGGAGCGGTAGAGCCGTCCGGTGCGGACGGCACGCCCGTCCAGGCCGCGGTAGCCGCCCACGTCCCGGAAGTTGAACATCCTGGTGAAGGGGATCCTGCGAGTCTGCTCAATGGCGTCCATCCGGACACGGTAACGGCCGGTGGAACAGCGTCCCACCGGCCGTCACGTCGTCAGGTGTCCTACCGGAGCGGGCCACCGGGCGGCATGGCGCTGTACGTGTCGTTGTAGTAGCCGCCGAGCTTGTCCCGGTAGGCCGGGTCGGTGGCCGTCTCGTCGTACTCCGGCGCGGCCTTGATCTGGTCCTTGGTGCGGTCGACGAAGACCTTCTGCTCCTCGTGGTCGACGTGGTTCACCGTGCCGGCCGGGAGCATCACCTTCTTGCCGAAGATCCACGGCCCGGTGTCCACCACCAGGTAGCTGGCGTTGACCTCGGTGCTGTCACTGTCGATCTTGCCGATCGAGCCGTCGCTGGCCTCCACCTTGTAGCCGACCAGGTTCGCGCCGGCCACCCCGGCCTCGTCCCGGTAGCTCCAGGGGTCGAAGGCGCCGGCGGGCGCGCCGCCCGCGACGACGCTCTGGTCGACGGCACGCAGCTCCGGGTCGGGCGTGGTGTGCGTGGTGTTGGGGTCGAGCCTGTCCATGGGATTCTCCTGCCCCGGCCCGTGGTTGGGCCGTCTCGGAGGAACGTGTTTCGTTGTCCCGAAAACTCCTACCCCGGCACGGGCGCTCTACACCAGGAAAACCATCCGGCACAGCCACCACCCGCCGTCCCGAGATGTGGATTGTGCCTCCCAGAAGCGACCCGGAGGTGGCAGAGTACCGGGCGTGACCAGCACCGCCCGCATTATTGGCAACTAGCGCGCCGGCCTTCCCCTCGCCGAGCGCGCAGACCTCCCGCATCCGCGGGGGGTCTTTTTGTTGCGCCGGCCGGTGCCTGACGAAGGGATCACCATGACGTTTCAGGTCTACGACACCACGCTGCGCGACGGCGCCCAGCGGGAGGGGCTCAGCTACTCGGTGGTCGACAAGCTCGCCGTGGCGCGGCTGCTCGACGAGTTCGGTGTGGGGTTCATCGAGGGCGGCTGGCCGGGCGCGGTGCCGAAGGACACCGAGTTCTTCCGCCGGGCGCGTACCGAACTCGACCTCCGACACGCGGTGCTCGTCGCGTTCGGCGCCACCCGCCGGGCCGGCACGGTAGCCGCCGACGATCCGCAGGTGCGTGGCCTGCTCGACGCGCAGACCCCGGCGGTCGCCCTGGTCGCCAAGGCCGACCTGCGGCACGTCGAGCGGGCGTTGCGCACGACCGCCAAGGAGAACCTGGCGATGATCCACGACACGGTGGCCCACCTGGTCGCCGAGGGGCGTCGGGTCTTCGTCGACGGTGAGCACACCTTCGACGGTTACCGGCACGATCCGGCGTACACCGCGTCGGTGGTGGAGACCGCCCTCGCGGCGGGCGCCGAGCGGTTCGTGCTCTGCGACACCAACGGCGGGATGCTGCCGTCCCAGGTGACCGCCGCCATCGTCGACCTCACCGACCGGATCGGTGTCGCGCCGGAGCTGCTCGGCATGCACGCCCAGAACGACACCGCCTGCGCGGTGGCCAACACCATCGCCGCCGTGGAGGCCGGGGTCCGGCACGTGCAGGGCACCGCCAACGGGTACGGCGAGCGGCCGGGCAACGCCGACATCTTCGCGGTCGTCGCGAATCTCCAACTCAAGCTCGGGCTGCCGGTCCTACCGGAGGGCTGCCTGGAGCAGATGGTGCGGGTCTCCCACGCCATCGCCGAGATCGCCAACATCGCCCCCGACACCCACCAGGCGTACGCCGGGGCCGCAGCCTTCGCCCACAAGGCGGGGTTGCACGCGAGCGCGATCAAGGTGGATCCGCTGCTCTACAACCACGTGGAGCCCGAGGTGGTCGGCAACGACATGCGGATCCTGGTCACCGAGATGGCCGGCCGGGCCAGCATCGAGCTGAAGAGCCGCGAGCTGGGGTTGGATCTGGCCGGCCATCCGGAGACCCTGTCCCGGGTCACCAACCGGGTCAAGGAGCTGGAGGCCGGCGGGTGGTCCTTCGAGGCCGCCGACGCCTCGTTCGAGCTGCTGGTCCGCTCCGAGCTGCCGGACGCCGCGCCGGTGCGGCCCTTCGCGCTGGAGTCGTACCGGGTGCTGGTCGAGCACCGCGAGGACGGCTCGGTCGTCTCCGAGGCGACCGTCAAGATCCGGGTACGCGGGGAACGGGTGATCGCCACGGCCGAGGGCAACGGTCCGGTGAACGCGTTGGACGAGGCGCTGCGGGTCGGTCTCGGCCGCCACTACCCGGAGTTGCGGGACTTCGAGCTGGCCGACTACAAGGTGCGGATCCTGGAGGGCAGCCACGGCACCGGCGCGGTGACCCGGGTGCTCGTCGAGACGGCCGACGGGCGGGGCGGTGGCTGGACCACTGTCGGCGTACATCCCAACGTGGTCGAGGCGAGCTGGCACGCCCTGGTCGACGCGCTCACCTACGGCCTGGATCGGGCGCGGGTCTGAGCACGGCTGCCGGCGACCACGGTCGTGGTCACCGGCAGCGCGTGGTGGGGGCTCACCACCAGCGGGTACAGATGGTCCCCGAGTAGCAGGCCTGTGCCTCCAGGTCGGCGTCGTTGACCATGGCGGTCCAGAGGTGGTTGTTGGAGTATTCGGTCATCGTGGTGCGGTGGTTTCCGTTGAGGTAGCGGCTGACCACCTTGATCCCGACGTAGCTCGCGGTGGTTCGCGCCCACGCGGTGCGGCATCGCGGGCTGTACCGCAGCTCGACGCTGCCCGTCGGGTCGGACACCCGGTACGTGTAGCTGCCGGACGTCGGGGTTATGGCGTCCTGACCGCAGGTGTAGTAGTTGCCGTAGCTGGTGTAGATTTTGAAGGTTGCCGGGTCCTTGCCGTCGCAGACGGAACCGCAGCCGGACGCGGCGAGCGTCACCTCGTCGATCATGGCGGCCTCGCTGGCAGCGATCTCCGCCTGGACCTCGGCGGCGGCGTGGTCGGGTGCGGCCTGGGCTGAGGCGGGTGCCACGAGCAGGCTCAGAGCGAGGGCGGAGGCGAGCCCGGACATCCGTAACAGTCGCTTCATTGTTGCTCCTGTGACTAGGGGACGACCGGAGTATGGCGAGAGCTCTCATCACCCTCTCATCAGTTGACCATCGTTTTGAGTGAGCATTCGGCCTGCCGCTCGCCAGGCCGTGGGCGACCACCCGGCGAATCGGTCAGCGCTGCGCCGGCAGGCGTAGTTCGGCGAGGACCATGCGGTGGTCGCTGCCGGGTAGCGGGTGGACCGTCACGTCCCGTACGGCGATGCGCCGGTCCACCAGCACGTGGTCGATCACCACGGGCGGGATGAAACCACCGTCGTACGGTCCCCAGGTGCCGGTGAGCCCGGCGCCGACCGAGGCGGCGGCGTCCACGTAGCCGGTGTCGAGCAGGGTGCGCAGCGGACCGTGGTCGAGGGTGGCGTTGAAGTCCCCGGCGAGGATGCTCAGCGGTCCGTCGGGGGTGGCCGCCGGCTGGGCCGCCAGGTCGTCACGCCAGAACTCCACCTGGTCGACCGCGTACGGAGCCGCCGGGTGCGCCGACTCGACGCGTACCGGGGGTGCGCCGGGCACCGTGACGGTCGCGTACGCCTGGGTGAAGGCCCAGGCGCCGCGTAGCTGGCGGACGCCACCGTCGCTGAGCGGGTGTCGGGCGTACAGGCCGGAGCCCGGGGTGCCGACGATCGGGTTGAGCTGCCGGTGCACCAGCACCATGTCGAGGCCGAGCCGATCCAGCTCGGCCTGGGCCGTCGGGGTCAACTCCTGCACGAGCAGCAGGTCGACCTGCCGTGCGCGGACCACCTCCACCACCGCCGCCGGATCGGCGGCACCGGCGAGCAGGTTGGCGGTGAGCACCCGTACGGTCGGTCCGGCAGCGTCCGGCTGCGGCGCGGGCAGGGCGCGGGGTGCCACCAGCGCGACCAGGGCGAGGGTGGTCAGCGCCGCGACGATCGCCGGGGCCCGGCGGCGCAGGGCGAGCGCGAGGACCAGCGGGACCAGGCTGCCGATCGTCACGTACGGCGTGAAGGCCAACGCCTGCACCAGTGGTCCCCGGTCCAAACCGATCGACCGGACCAGCACCCACCCGACGCCGGGCGCGACGGCCAACCAGCAGAGCAGGCCGACCCGGGACGGCCGCCAGGTCCGGTGGCCGATGGTGATCTCCACGTCAGGCAGGCTACTGAACCTCGCCCGGTGTGCACCGTCCGGCCACGAACACCCGGCCCGACCGGATCCCGTACGGCGGCTCGACGAAGATCCCAGAAATCGGTTCCCGGGAACGATTTCATGAATTGTTCACGGCTTCACTTTCGCAATTGCTGGCGTTGATCCGACAACTCGCCGACGGCATTGTCGCTATTGACCCCCGGCATTTTTCAGTGCTACGTTTCAGCTGCTCGGGAGGTCGCGCTCAGGCAAGGAATCACCAGCTCAGAGTGCATGTCAATTGGTGGGTTGGATGCGTCCGCGGGTGCGCTCCCGGATGGGGTGCGCAGGCGGTGATCGCTCATTGCCGCCCGACTCGAAAAGGCAACAACCGCCCCGTGTGTCACGGGTCGGCCGTATCTCCACGCCTGAAAAGGGAGACCCGTCATGACCAGATTATTCCGACGTAAGACGGCTGCGGTGGCGATCGCGGCCCTGGCGCTCGCACTGGCCGGCGGCGGAATCGCCGCGGCGAAGCCGACCAGCGGATCCGCCCAGCCCACCGCCCGCAGCGCCCAGCAGCCGGCCGTCACCACCGCCTCACTGAACAGCGCGAAGGCCACCCTCGCCAAGGGCGACGGGATGAGCACCCAGGCCGTCAGCGGCTTCTACGCCACGGCGGTCAACGCCAACGGCACCAAGGCCCGCGGTGCCGGCGTCGTCATCAAGTACGGCGTCGGCGAGTACGAGGTGCAGTTCGGCAGCAACGTCACGAACGGCATCTACGTCGCGACGATCGGGCGGCCGGACTCGTGCTGCATCCCGCCCGCCGGTGAGATCTCCGTCGCGCGGCGGCTGCTCACCCCGAACGCGGTCTTCGTCCAGACCCGTGACTCCGCCGGCACCCCCGCCGACCTGCCGTTCTACCTCCTCGTGCACCGCTGATCCGTCCACTGTCGCCGGCCTCCGTCCCACGACGGAGGCCGGTGCCGCGTGGGAGGGAGCCCCTCCTGCCCACTGTCCGGTAAGGGTGCCGATCACGTGGTCTGGGCGGCGCAGGGCCGGAAATTCCGACGTTTGTCCGCCGGTCGGCTCGGGAAGCAAGCACCGTGACGGACATCTCGGACACCATGGCCAGCCTGCCCAGCCCGGCCGATCCGGACGCGACCGCGGCGGAGTTGGACCAGACGCTCTTCGAGGTCAAACGCGTGATCGTCGGGCAGGACCGGCTCGTCGAACGCCTCCTGGTCGCGCTGCTCGCCGACGGGCACTGCCTGCTGGAGGGCGTACCGGGAGTGGCCAAGACGCTCGCCGCGCAGACCCTCGCGACGGTGGTCGGCGGCAGCTTCTCCCGCATCCAGTTCACCCCCGACCTCGTCCCCTCCGACATCGTCGGCACCCGGATCTACCGCGCCTCGAAGGAGAGTTTCGACGTCGAGCTGGGCCCGGTGATGGCGAACCTGGTGCTGGCGGACGAGATCAACCGCGCACCGGCCAAGGTGCAGTCGGCGCTGCTGGAGGCAATGGCCGAGCGTCAGGTGTCGATCGGCGGACGCAGCCACCCGGTACCGGAGCCGTTCCTGGTGCTGGCCACCCAGAATCCCATCGAGTCGGAAGGGGTCTACCAGCTGCCGGAGGCGCAGCGGGACCGCTTCCTCATGAAGATCATCGTCGACTACCCGGACGTCGCCGACGAGTTGGCCATCCTCTACCGGATGAGCGCCGACCGCCCCCGGGCGCACCGGGTGCTCGACCCGGAGCGGCTGCGCGAGTTCCAGCGTCAGGCCAGGCAGGTCTTCGTCCATCACGCCATCGCCGAGTACGTGGTCCGGCTCATCCTCGCCACCCGTGATCCCGGCCGGTTCGGGTTGCCGGAGATGGCCGGGCTGCTGGCCTACGGTGCCAGCCCGCGCGCCACCCTCGGGCTGGTCTCGGCCGCTCGGGCCCAGGCCCTGCTCCGGGGACGCGGCTACGTCCTGCCCGACGACGTCCGGGAACTCGCGGCGGACGTCCTGGCCCACCGGCTGGTGCTCTCCTTCGACGCGGTCGCCGACGGGGTGAGCGCCGACTGGGTGGTCCACCGGCTGGTCGAGGCGGTACCGCCGCCCCGGGTGGCCACCGCCAGGCAGGCGTACGCGACCGACCTGGCAGTCGCCTGATGGGCCGCCGGAACCCCGTGCCGCCGGTGGCGGCGGACCCGGTGCTCACCGATCTCACCCCCGGCCAGCGGTTGCGGCGGCTGGAACTCACGGTGACCCGACGTCTCGACGGCCTGCTGCACGGCGAGCGGCACGGTCTGCTGCCCGGTCCCGGCAGCGAACCGGCGGGCAGCCGCGAGTACCGGCCGGGTGAGGACGAGGTGCGCCGGATGGACTGGTCGGTGACGGCCCGCACCGCCGTGCCGCACGTACGGGAGGTGGACGCCGACCGGGAGCTGACCACCTGGCTGCTCGTCGACGCCAGCCCCAGCATGGAGTACGGCACCGCCGAGTTGGACAAGCGGGAACTGGCCGTCGCCGCGGTCGCGACCATCGGCTTCCTCACCGCCGGGCCCGGCAACCGGCTCGGCGCGCAGGTGCTCACACCGTACGGGCTGCACCGGGTGCCGGCCCGGGGTGGGCGTACCCACCTGCTCGGGCTGCTGCGTGCGTTGCTGGCCGCGCCCCGGGCCGGCGACGACCCGGACGTCGGGCCCCGGGCCGCGCCCGTCGCCGGGCTGCCCGACGCGCTGCCCGACGCGCTGGCCGAGGTGCGCCGGGTCGCCCACCGGCGTGGTCTGGTGGTGGTGGTCTCCGACTTCCTCGACGGCCTGCCCGACGACCCACGGTGCCCGGCCCGCTGGGAGCGTGCGCTACGTCAGCTCACGGTTCGCCACCAGGTGCTCGCGGTCGAGGTGACCGACCCTCGTGAGCTGGAACTGCCGGACGTCGGTCTGATCACCCTGGTCGACCCGGAGACCGGTGAACACCGCGAGGTGTGGACCGGCGACCGACACCTGCGCGAGCGCTACGCGGCGGCGGCTGCCGCCCAACGTGAGCAGGTCCGGGACGCGCTGCGCCGGGCCGGTGCGACCCATCTGGCGCTACGCACCGACCGGGACTGGACCGTCGACATCGTCCGGCACGTGCACGCGCAACGCCGGCTGGTCGCCGCCGCGGCCACGTCGCACCGGGGAGGTACGGCGTGATCTGGCAGTCACCTGTGCGGCTCTGGCTGTTGCTCGGCGTGCTCGCACTGGCGGCGGCGTACCTGGTGGCGCAGCGGCGCCGCACCCGGTACGCGGTCCGCTTCACCAACCTGCGGCTGCTCGACCGGGTGGCGCCCCGGCGCCCGACCTGGCGTCGGCACCTGCCGGCCGGCCTCTTCCTGGCCATGCTGGCCCTGCTCGTGGTCGGCTTCGCCCGACCCACCGCCGAGGTCCGGGTGCCCCGGGAACGCGCCACCGTGATGGTGGCGGTGGACGTCTCCACCTCGATGCTCGCCGGCGACGTCGAGCCGGACCGGCTCAGCGCGGCCAAGAGCGCCGCTCGGCGCTTCGCCGACGGTCTGCCCCGCGAGTTCAACGTGGGACTCGTCGCGTTCGCCGGTAGTGCGGCGGTACTGGTGCCACCGGGCACCGACCGGGAAGCGCTGCACGACGGGATCGAGCGGCTGGCCGAGGGCGCGACGGGGGTGCAGGGCACCGCGATCGGCGAGGCGATCAGCACCTCGCTGGGTGCGGTGAAGGCGCTCGACGACAAGGCCTCGACCGAGCCACCACCGGCCCGGATCATCCTGCTCTCCGACGGGGCGAACACCTCGGGCATGGATCCGGTGGACGCCGCCGCCGAGGCGGTGGCCCTCGACGTGCCGGTGCACAGCATCTCGTTCGGTACGCCGGGTGGCTTCGTCGACCGGGGCGGGCGACCGATCCAGGTGCCGGTGGACGGGGAGACGCTGCGGGCTGTGGCCGAGCAGACCGGGGGCGGCTTCCACGAGGCGGGTACGAGCGCCGAACTGCGGGCCGTCTACGACGACATCGGCAGCTCGGTGGGTTGGCGCACGGTGCGGCAGGACGTCTCGGCCCGGTTCATCGGGCTCGGGCTGGTCTTCGCGATGGGCGCGGCGGTCGGCTCGATGCGCTGGTTCTCCCGCCTGCCCTGAGTTCCGACCGTCCGATCCGCGACGGCGGCCGCAGCCGAGGCCACACACGTGAGGAGCGTACGTATGGCAGTGCAGACCGGACTGGGTGAGCCGCGTGGACCCTGGTTCGTCTCGCCCGACCTCGACCCGGACGGGCGGGGCGGGACGGACCCGGCGGCGCGGGAGCGGGAGCGGTTGCTGGGCGGCTGGCGGCGCCGGCTGCTCGCCGGGTTGGCGATGATCGCGATTTCCGCCGGTTCGGGAGCGGTCGCCGGTGGCTGGGTGGCCGGTCGCGACGGCATCCCGGGGCCGGCCGCCGCGTCCGCCGCCCCGGTACCGGCCGAGCTGGTGACCGCTGCCGAGAAGACCGTGCCCGGTGTGGTGTCGGTGCTGGTGGGTGGGGCGGCGGGGGGTTCGGCGAGCGGTTCCGGCTTCGCGGTGGACTCCGAACAACACATCATCACCAACGACCACATCATCGCCAGAGGCCGTGGCGGGCCGGTGACCGTCGAACTGCCGGACGGCCGGCGGTACGCGGCGGAGGTGGTCGGCCGGGAGCCGGACAGTGATCTCGCGGTGCTCAAGGTGCCGTCGTCGGCCAACCTGACGTCGCTGCCGTTGGCCAAGCCGGGTGCGACCCGGGTCGGCGAACCGGTGCTGGCCGTCGGATCGCCACTGGGGCTGCCCGGCACCGTCACCGCGGGCATCGTCAGCGCGCTGGACCGGCAGGTGCGCCTCGGTGACAACCGGCACCGTGCGGTGCAGACCGATGCCTCCATCAACCCCGGCAACTCAGGGGGACCCCTGGTCAACGCCCGGGGCGAGGTGGTCGGGGTGAACACCGCGATCGCGACGATCGACGGCAACGGCTCCATCGGCATCGGGTTCGCCATCCCGATCGAGCAGGTGCAGCAGACCGCCGACACGATCATCGGAAAAGGTGGCTGATTGCTGAGAGTGACTGTCCGATTACGGGGAGATCGGGGCAACTGTCGGATTCCGGCGCCCGATGATCGGAGAATGGAAATATTACGCTCGGTATGAATACTGGCGTGGGTGGAGCGTCCTCTCATCGCGGCCCTCCTGCTGGTGGGCCTCATCATCGGAAGTGGCGTCGGGTCGTCGTACGCGCGCGCCCGACGGGGCTGGAACGACTACCAGGCGGCGAAGAAGACCGTGCCCGGGGCGCGTCGCGCAGCCTGGATGCTGATCAAAGTCGTCACCACGAAGGTCGGCGTCATCGCCCTGCTCCTGATCGGAGCGGTCGCGTACGCCGCCACCGGCGGCGGTGACGATCCGGCACCGTCGACGCCGACGCCGAGCAGCACCGCCGACGAGCGGCCCGACCGCTGACCACCGGATCGCCGAGCCGGATGTGCGCTCGCGGCGTTGGCGCGAAGGCGCTGCGGACCCCGCGCTAGCCTCAGGGCGTGGACGACGGACTGCGGGTGACCGACCGGTGGGTGGTTTCCGCCGCCGAACTGCGGGAGCGGTTCTCCCGATCGTCCGGACCGGGCGGACAGGGCGTCAACACCGCCGATTCCCGGGTCGAGCTGAGCTTCGACCTGGCCGGCTCACCGAGCATCCCCGAGTCGCTGCGTACCCGGGCGCTGGACCGGCTCGCCGGACGGCTGGTCGACGGCGTGCTGACGATCGCGGCCAGCGAGCACCGGGCCCAGTTGGCCAACCGTGAGGCGGCGCGGGAACGCCTGGTGTCGTTGCTGCGCGAGGCGGTCGCCCCGCCACCGCCACCGCGTCGTCCGACCCGCCCGTCGCGGGCGGCCAAGGAGCGGCGGCTGGCCGAGAAGAAGCGTCGGGGGCAGCGCAAGCGCGACCGTCGGGTGGACGGCGAGTAGCCCCGTCAACCGCGGTCGAGCAGCGCCGAGCACACCTCGATCAGCCGGGCCCGCAGCCGACCGGCCCGCTGCGCGAACTCGCGTTGCCGCGCCACGTACTCGGCCTTGCCCTCCGGCGTCTCGATCGCCACCGGCGGCTCACCGTAGGAGGAGAAGTCGTACGGCGACGCCCGCATGTCGAGCAGCCGGATCTCGCCGGCCAGCTCGAAGCAGTCGAGCGCCAGCGCACCGGGAACGGCGGGACCCAGCTTGGTGGCCCACTTGTGGCAGTCCATCGAGGCGTGCAGACAGCCGGGCTGGTCGAGGTCCACCTGACCGGCCCGGGTCGGTCGGAGATGGTTGAGTTCGACCGCGTCGGGGGTGAAGAACCGGTACGCGTCGAAGTGCGTGCACCGGATCTGGTGCGACTCGACCACCGCGTCGGTGCCCCGCTGACCGAGTCGAAGGGGCAGCGGGTGCCGGTGCTCAGCCTGGCGGTACACCATCGCCCACTCGTGCAGCCCGAAGCAGCCGGTGAACGCCGGTCGGGACGCGATCGCGGTCAGCAGTCGGTGGATGAAGCGCACCGAGTCGCCCCGGTCGGTCAGGAACGCGTCGACGTCGAGGCGTACCGAGCCGTCGGCGTCCGTCGCGTACCAGCGCCACCGGTGCTGCGGCGCCGGACCGTCCGAACCGGCTTCCAGACGGACACCGACGCCCGGGTGCCAGCGGCGTAGCACCGACGGTCGGGTGCCGTAGTAGTCGTACAGGAAGTCGTCGATGGCGTGGCGTGCCCCGGCGGCCCGGCGGGCCCGGTGTCCCGCGGTGAGCGAATCCGCGCGTCGCTCGTGCCCCGCCAGCAGGGGCCGCCAGGCGGTGGCCGGCAGGCTGGCCGGTCGTCCGCCGTCGACACCACCGACGACGGAGGCGGGAACGGTGCTCACGGAGCCAAGGGTACGACCGCCGTCCGGTAGCCGGTCAGGGCACGTCGACGCGGACACCAGCGGAGAAGACCCCGCTGCGCAGCTCCAGCCGCTGCGGCGCCTCACGCCCGGTGATGGTGAAGACCAGCGGCAGCACCACCCGGCTGCCGGCGGCCAGCGGGTCGGCGAACACGTCGCGTCCCTGGTTCGCCCGGCGGGTGGCCGGCTCGTCGGTGGTGACCCAGTTGCCGTCGGCCAGGTACGCCCGTTGCAGCTTGCCGTGCCAGCTCTGGTGCTCCCGGGTGAGGTTGCGGACCCCGACGGTCGCCTGACACTGCCGCGCGCCCCGGCCCGGTTCGCAGCTCATCCGGTAGACGGTGAACTCGAAGGCGTCCTCGCGTAGCGGCATCCCCAAGGCGCCACTGACCCCGGTGCCGGTCCAGGCGCCGCTGGTCGGCTGGCTGTCCGTGTCGATCGCGGTGACCCGGCGGGTGGCCGACCACGCGGCGGCGCCCAGCGTCCCGGCCAGCACGATCGCGGCCACCGGCACCACGACCCACACCGGCGGCTTGCGGCGCCGGGCCGGCGGCCGGGGCGCGGCCGGGCGTGGGTAGATGGTGCCTGGCCCGTCCGAGGCCAGTGCCGCGGCGACCGGCCGTCGGCGGCGTCTCCAGGTGAGCAGGCCCACCACGCCCAGCACCAGCAGCCGGCGCCGGCGGCCACCAGCGCGGGTGTCTGGCGGCGCCAGCCCGTGGCTTCCGGCGACTGCGACGCCGCCATCCCCGGCGCCGTCCAGGTGGCGCTGGCACAGTCGTACGGCTGTCGGCCGTCGCTGGCGAAGGCGCACGTCGGAGCGGTCACCGGCTGTCGGGAGCCGGTCGTGGTGAGCGTGGTGCCAAGTGTGGTGGTGCTCTCCGGCGCCAGCCTCAGCCGCCAGGTCACCTCGGTCGCCGCCGAACCGCCGGGGCGTAGCACCCGACCACCGTCGCTCACCGCGGTCGCCGAGACCCCCTGGGGCAACTCCTGACGCACAGTCGTCTCCACCGGGGTGCTGCCGGCGTTACGGACCTCGATCCGGTACCCGGGCGCACTGCTCTGCTCCGGCGCGACCCGTACGCTCACCTCCGGCCTGGCGGCCGGCGAGACCACCCGGGTGGGTGTCGGTACCGCCGGTGGTGCCGCCGGCATGCTGGGCTCAGGTGCGGCCGCCGCCGGCGTGAGCCCAGCCGTCGGAGCGTGCGGGGCGGTGACCGCCGGAGCTTGCGGGGCGGTGGCGGTCGGCAGCACCGGCAGGGCGGTCAGCAGACCGACGCAGTGCACGATCGCCGCGAGGGTCCTGTGGTGTCGTGTCGATGCAGGCATACGAACGAACCTCCGCAGCCGACGCTAGGTGCGGGCGCGCGCCGGGTGGGTACGAAGCGGTGAATCCGGCCCGGACGGTGCGCGGCGCGGGTAAGCTGCGCCGACCGTGCGCCGGCCGCACTACAGTTGGCCTGGTGCGTATCGCTCGTTTTGCTCATGCCAAGGGAATGTCGTTCGGTGTCGTCGAGGGAGAGCCGGAGGCGGGGCCCCAGGGGCTCACCATCGCCGAGATCTCCGGCCACCCGTTCGGCCAGATCACGTTCAGCGGGGTCCGCTGGGCGTTGTCCGACGTCCGGCTGCTCTCGCCGATCCTGCCCAGCAAGGTGGTCTGCGTCGGCCGTAACTACGCCGAGCACGCCGCCGAACACGGCGCCGAGGTGCCGAAGGAGCCGCTGTTGTTCCTGAAGCCCTCGACCTCGGTGATCGGTCCCCGGGACGCGATCCGGCTACCGGAGTTCAGCAAGCAGGTCGAGCACGAGGCCGAGTTGGCGGTGGTGATCGGCGCACCCGGCGCCCGCCGGGCCGACCGCGCCGCCGCGGAACGGGCCATCTTCGGCTACACCTGCGCCAACGACGTCACCGCCCGGGATCTTCAGCGGTCCGACAGCCAGTGGACCCGGGCGAAGGGGTTCGACTCGTTCTGCCCGATCGGGCCGTGGATCACCACCGGGCTCGACGTCACCGCCCTGGAGATCCGCTGCGAGGTCGGTCGCGATCCGGAGGAGATGGAGGTGCGGCAACTCGGCCGCACCGGCGACATGGTCTTCGACCCGCCGGCCCTCGTGTCGTATGTGTCACACGTGATGACGTTGCTGCCCGGCGACGTCGTGTTGACCGGTACGCCGGCAGGGGTTAGCCCGCTCACGGACGGGGATACGGTGAGCGTCCGGATCGAGGGGATCGGCGAGCTGACGAACCCGGTGGTGTCGGCGACCTGATCGCCGTTTTGGCAGCTCAGGAGTGGTTTGGGGAAGTCGATTTGGCCTGTCGGTGCCGGGAGGGTAGAGTTTGTTCCCGGCGCCGCAAGGGGCCAATGGGGTATGGGGTAATTGGCAGCCCGACTGATTCTGGTTCAGTTAGTCTAGGTTCGAGTCCTGGTACCCCAGCGCAGCCGAGATTCGTCCCGAATCGAGGCCGCTGGATTCTGGTGGAGTTCGGCACCGAGGCACCGCGAGGGGCTCCGGTGGCGGGGTCTGGTAGAGTTCGGCGGCACCGCCCGAAAGGGTGGTGCCGCGATGTGTTCTGGCCCCGTCGTCTAGCGGCCCAGGACGCCGCCCTCTCAAGGCGGTAGCGCCGGTTCGAATCCGGTCGGGGCTACAGATGTTCACGGCTCGTTCCGCTGCTGCGGAGCGAGCCGTTTGCTTTACCGCAGCTGTCGCCCGTGGATCGGGCCCGCGCGCCGACTCCCCGCACTGGGGTCCGGTCGGCTGGGTCACCCACGCGCCACCCCTGTGCGGCACTCGGCGGCGGCGCCGCTAGACTACTGCCGCACCGCCCACAAGGGCTGGTGAACTGGAAAAGTGCCTGGCCCCGTCGTCTAGCGGCCCAGGACGCCGCCCTCTCAAGGCGGTAGCGCCGGTTCGAATCCGGTCGGGGCTACCACACACCAAAGCCCGTCTCCCCCGCCGAGACGGGCTTTCCCCATCTCCCATCTCCCATCTCCCCCTCCGCCCGGCCCGCTCCGCCGCGTTGATCATGAAGTTGTTGTCCGGCCGTCCGGCGTGGCGTGACAATAACTTCATGATCAACGGGTGAAGCGGGGGTGGGGGTGGGGTGGGTGGGGGGTCAGAGGCCGGAGAGGCGTTGGCCGGCGCGGACCACGGCCATGGCGTGGCGTTCGCCGGGGCGGCGGCCCAGGCGCTCGATGGGGCCGGAGATGGAGATGGCCGCGATGACTCGGCCGGTGCGGTCGCGGATCGGGGCCGAGACGCTCGCCACACCTGCCTCGCGTTCGGCGACGCTCTGCGCCCAGCCTCGACGGCGGACCTCGGCGAGGGTGCGGCCGGTGAACTTCGACCGGGGCAGCAGCGGCATCACCGCCTCCGGCGGCTCCCAGGCGAGCAGGATCTGCGCCGCCGAGCCGGCGGTCATCGGCAGCACCGAGCCGACCGGCACGGTGTCGCGTAGCCCGCTGGCCCGCTCGGCGGCCGCCACACAGATCCGCTCGTCCGCCCGACGCAGGTAGAGCTGGGCGCTCTCGCCGGTGGCGTCCCGCAGGGCGGCCAGCAGTGGCTCGGCCGCGGTCAGCAGCACATCCGGCGCCGCGTTCGCCAACTCGCCCAGGCGTGGGCCGGGACGCCAGCGACCCTGGGTGTCCCGGACCAGCATCCGGTGGATCTCCAGCGCCTGTGCCAGCCGGTGCGCGGTGGCTCGGGGCAGCTTCGTGCGTTCAACAAGTTCGGCAAGGCTGGCGCCGTCGACACAGGCGGCCAGGATGACCACCGCCTTGTCGAGAACGCCGACACCGCTCATACTGTGTCCCACAAGCCGAAATTTACCTCCCAGAATTTAGGATGTCCAGATGGTGGGAGTCACTCCAGAGCCGAGAACCTTGGCCGAGAAGGTCTGGGACGCACACATCGTCCGGTCCGCTGATGGTGAGCCCGATCTGCTCTTCATCGACCTGCACCTGCTGCACGAGGTGACGAGCCCGCAGGCGTTCGACGGCCTGCGCATGGCCGGCCGTCGGGTGCGGCGTACCGACCTCACGCTGGCCACCGAGGATCACAACACCCCGACCGGGTACGCCGATCCCTCGTTCCAGCAGCGTCGCGGCGACCTGCTCACCATCGCCGACCCCACCTCCCGTACCCAGATCGAGACGCTGCGGCGCAACTGCGCCGAGTTCGGCGTACGGCTGCATCCGCTCGGCGACGCCAACCAGGGCATCGTCCACGTCATCGGCCCGCAGCTCGGCCTCACCCAGCCCGGCATGACGATCGTCTGCGGCGACTCGCACACCGCCACCCACGGCGCGTTCGGCGCCCTGGCCTTCGGCATCGGCACCAGTGAGGTGGAGCACGTGCTGGCCACCCAGACGCTGCCGCAGGCTCGCCCGAAGACGATGGCGGTCACCGTCGACGGCCGGCTCGGCCCCGGTGTCACCGCCAAGGACCTGGTGCTCGCCCTGATCGCCAAGGTCGGTACCGGCGGCGGACGCGGGCACATCGTGGAGTACCGGGGCGAGGCGATCCGGGCGCTGTCCATGGAAGGGCGGATGACGATCGCCAACATGTCCATCGAGTGGGGCGCCAAGGCCGGCATGATCGCGCCGGACGAGACGACCTTCGCGTACCTGAAGGGGCGGCCGAACGCCCCCAGCGGCGCCGACTGGGAGGCGGCGCTCGCCTACTGGCGGACCCTGCCCACCGACGAGGGCGCGACCTTCGACTCCGAGGTGACCCTGGACGCCACCGAGATCACGCCGTTCGTCACCTGGGGCACCAACCCGGGGCAGGGTGCGCCGCTGGGTGCGGTCGTGCCGGACCCGGACGAGTTCGTCACCGAGCCGGAGCGGGCCGCCGCCCGCCGCGCCCTGGCGTACATGGACCTGAACCCCGGCACCGCGTTGCGCGACCTCGCCGTCGACGTGGTGTTCGTGGGTTCGTGCACCAACGGGCGCCTGGAGGACCTCCGCGCCGCCGCCGACGTGCTGCGCGGCCATCGGGTTGCTGACGGGGTACGCATGCTCGTGGTACCCGGCTCGGCCGCAGTACGCGAGGCCGCCGAGGCGGAGGGGCTGGACAAGGTCTTCACCGACGCCGGCGCCGAATGGCGCTTCGCCGGCTGCTCCATGTGTCTGGGCATGAACCCGGACACGCTCTCGCCGGGGCAGCGCGCCGCCTCGACCTCGAACCGGAACTTCGAGGGCCGCCAGGGCCGGGGTGGGCGTACCCACCTGGTCAGCCCGCCGGTGGCCGCCGCCACCGCCGTCGTCGGCCGGCTGGCCGCTCCCGCCGACCTGTAGAAGGGCTGCGACATGGACAAGTTCACCGTGCACACCGGCACCGCCCTGCCGCTGCGTCGCTCCGACGTGGACACTGACCAGATCATCCCCGCCGTGTACCTCAAGCGGGTGACCCGTACCGGTTTTGCCGACGGGCTGTTCAGCGCGTGGCGGGAGGACCCGGCATTCGTGCTCAACGATCAAGCTTATTCGGGAGCGTCGATTCTGGTGGCCGGTCCCGAGTTCGGCACCGGGTCATCGCGGGAGCACGCCGTGTGGGCGTTGCGTGACTACGGCTTCCGAGTGGTGATCTCACCGCGCTTCGGTGACATCTTCCGCGGGAACGCCCTCAAGGAAGGGCTGCTTCCGGTAGAGCTGGAATTGAAAGCCGTCGAAGAAATCTGGAGCCTGGTCGAGGAGAACCCGGCCACCCCGGTGGTCGTCGACCTGACCGCGCGTGAGGTGCGGGTCGACACCGCTACCTGGTCGTTCCCGCTCGACGACTTCAGCCGGTGGCGGCTGATGGAGGGCTTGGACGACATTGGACTCACCCTCCGCCACGAGGACCGGATCAGTGCCTTCGAGGCCGACCGACCGACCTTCCTGCCCCGGGTCGCGTAGCCCGAACGCCCCGATCCGCAGCCGATTTCGCCCCCACCGGTGCCACCGGTGGGGGCGAATCCGTTACGACACAAGGGCTTTTTTCCGCCGAATGTTTGTGTCCCGCCAGCACAGGGCATACCGTGCGCGCAGAATGGCTCGCGTCGAGTCAGTTGCACAATCAGGAGGAAGTCGTGAACAAGGCCGAGCTCATCGAGGCGCTCGCCGTTCGCCTGGGGGACCGGAAAACGGCGACGGCCGCGCTCGACGCGGTCCTCGCTGAGGTCCAGGCGGCGGTCACCAAGGGCGAGAAGGTGGCGATCACCGGTTTCGGAGCGTTCGAGAAGCGGGTCCGGGGCGCACGAACAGCCCGCAACCCGCGTACCGGGGAGGCGGTGAAGGTCAAGAAGACCTCGGTGCCGACGTTCCGCCCCGGTGCCGGGTTCAAGGAGATGGTGGCCAGCGGCAAGGTGCCGAAGGCCACGGCTGCGGCGAAGAAGACCGCCGGAGCCACCGCCAAGACCACCGGTGCCAAGGCGACTGCGGCGAAGAAGACGACCGCGGCGAAGAGCACCGCAGCCAAGAAGACCGCGGCGAGCAAGACCGCGGCGGCCAAGAAGACCACCGCGACCAAGACGACCGCGAAGGCCGCTCCGGCCAAGAAGGCCGCCACCAAGAAGGCCGCCCCGGCGAAGAAGACCGCCGCGGCGACCAAGGCGACGGCGGCTCGCAAGACCGCGACGGCCAAGAAGGCGCCGGCGAAGAAGGCGTCGGCCAGGAAGACCGCGACCCGGCGCTGAGCCGGTCGTACGACGAGGGCGCCCGCCGGCACGGCGGGCGCCCTCGCCATTGCCTCCGACGGTCCACCCCGACGGTGGTGAACCGTTGACCGGCCCGGGACCCGGCCAGCAGAATCGCCGCACCACCCCTCGCCGGAAAGAGAACCGTGTTGAGTCAGCGCCGTCTCGGCACCGCCACCCTGGCCTTGGGACTTGTCGTCCTGACCGACGTGCTGCGGGTCTTCCTGCCGTCGGTCATCACCATCTTCGGTCAGGCCGCGTCGACCCCGGCCGAGCTGCTCGGCGCGTTCGCGGTCGGCTGGTTCGTGCTGGCGCTCGTCGCGCCGGCCCTCGTCGCGCGCGTCGGCTCCGCCACCGTCGGGGTCGCGGCGGTGCTGGTGCTCGGTGCCGCCCGGCTGTCGCTCACCGCCGCGCCGGGCGGGCGGGCCCAACTGTGGCTGGCCAGCGCCGGTCTGCTCGCCGGTCTGGTCTGGCTGGCCGCCACCGCCGCCCGGGTCGCGTACCCGGTGCCCGGGCTGGTGCTGGGGATGACCGCGAGCGCGCTGGGTCACGCGCTGCTCGGCACGTACGACCTGGTGTGGTGGCAGCGCTGGCCGGCGTGGGTGGCGAGCGTGACGGTGGTGGCGGCGCTGCTGGCCGCCGAGACGGTCTCCGGCCGTGTCGCCGCCCGGCCGGTCGACGACCGGCCGTCGCCGAACCGCCGGGGCTGGCTGCTCGTCGGTCCGGCCCTGCTGCTCGGCAACATGGTGGCGCTGTCGCCCGCGGTGGCGATCAGCGCGATGTCCTACTGGTACGGCGAGGCGGGCACCGCCGCGCCGCCGCCGTTCGCGTTGGCGCCGCTTGGTGCCGCGGCACCGCTGTTCCTGCTCGGGGCGCTGACCCCGTGGCACCCGCGCTGGCGGGCGCTGCCGCCGGTGCTGCTGGTGGCCGGGGCGCTGCTGTTCGGATACGGTCCGCCGACGCTGCTCACCGTCGCCATCCTGGCCGGCGCGGCGGGGTTGGGCGGCTGCCTCGCCCTGGCCAGCGGCGGAGCGACGCCGCAGCCGACCGGCCGAAGCGGCACCGGACCGGCGTACGCGGCGGTGGGCGGGATGCTCGTCTTCGCCGTCGCCGCGCTCGTCTACTACGCCGCCTACGACCTCGGCTACCCCAACCAGTGGGTACCGGCCGTGGTGGCCGCCCTGACCGGGGTGGTCGCGATGCGCGGCGCGGCCGCGTCCGACGGGCACCGGCCACCACGGGCGGACCGTTCGCCAGAGCTACCCCGTGGCGGCTGGCGGTGCTGGCCGCCGTCGTCGCCCTCGCCGCCGCCTGGCTGCACGGGCCATGGCTGGTGGCCAGCAACCGGCCCGGGCCGCCGGAGCGGGTGCGGGTGGTGGCGTACAACATCCGGATGGGTTTCGGCCTCGACGGCCGCTTCGACCTCACCGCCCTGGACCGGATGGTCGGCCGGGCCGACGTGGTGGTGCTCAGCGAGGTGGACCGGGGCTGGCTGCTCAACGGTGGCCACGACACGCTGGGCCTGCTCGCCGCCCGGCTGGGGATGCCGTACGTCTTCGCGCCGGCCGCCGACCCGCTGTGGGGGACGCGGTGCTCAGCCGCTGGCCGGTGCAGCGGGCCCGAACGCGTGCGCTGCCCGCCGTCGGCGCGCCCACCGGGGCGCAGGCGCTCGGCGTGACGGTCGATTTCAGCGCCGGCGTACGCCTGGCCGTGGTGAGCACCACCTGCAACCGCCGCCGGGTGCGGACCCGGTGGTGCAGGCCCGCGCCGTCGCGGACTTCGCCACCGGGTACGCCGACGGCGCGCCGCTGGTGGTCGCCGGTGATCTCAACACCGAGCCGGGCGACCCGGCGTTCACCGCGTTCACCGATGCCGGGCTGGTCGACGCGCTCGCCGCCGCCCGCCCGCTGCCGACCAGCCCGGCGGACGATCCGCGCGAGCAGATCGACCACGTCCTCGTCTCACCCGACCTGGTCGCCGCCGACGCGGTCGCGGTGCCGGGCACCGCCAGCGACCACCTGCCGGTCGCCGTCACCCTCACCCTGCCCGACCGTTGACGGGTGCGGCACCCGGTCAGAGACGGTCGGCGGCGACCAGACGGTCGCCGGTGAAGGCGAGCAGCCAGCCGCCGCCTTGCCGGTGGCCCAGTCACCACACCGCCCCGCCAGCCGCTCCAGGGCGCCGGGAATCACCTTTCCCTGGCTGCACACCGCCGCCGGTTCCCCGGCGGCGGCCAGCGCGGCCAGGCGTGCGGCGGCGGCCAGTACGCACTCGTCGGGCTGCTGGCCGGCGTTCGGCTCGTCCAGGTCGCCGCAGATCTCGATCGGCAGGTCCAGCAGCGCCGCCGCCGGATCGAGGGTCTGCACGCACCGGCGCGGTGACGCGGAGAGCAGCCGGGCCGGGCGGATCAGCCCGATCAGCGGTGCCAACGCCTGCGCCTCGGACCAGCCCCGGGCGTCCAGCGGCCGCCCGGTGTCCGGGCCGGGCCAGGTAAGCCGCTTACCGGCGTGGCCGTGCCGCACCAGCACCAGGGCCGCGGTGACCGGCGGCAGCGCCGCGAACGCGGCCAGCACCTCCACGTCGTGCGGATAGCTCACCAGCGTCATCGCGTCGTCGACGGCCAACCAACGGACCTCGTCGACCTCGGTGTCCGGCTGGAATCCGCCGGTGCCCACCGCCCGCATCGCCCAGTAGTCGACCACCTTGAGCCGACCCTCGCTGAGGTAGCGCACCGACGGCAGCCGCAGTTGCGGCGCGGCCTGCGCGTCGGCCTCCTCGGCGACCTCCCGGGCCGCGGCGAGCAGCGGATGCTCGCCCGGCTCCAGCTTGCCCTTCGGCAGGGTCCAGTCCCCGTACCGGGGCCGGTGCACCAGGCACACCTCGACGTGGTCCACCCCGGCGGGACGCCACACCACCCCGCCGGCCGCCCGGATCGCGGTCACGCCAGCCACCGGGTCCGGCGTCGCCGGCTGGCGCGCCGCCAGGCGTACGGGAAGTCCGCCCGCGCTCGTCGTACGGCCGCCCGCTCCCGTTCCAACAGCCGGCCCGCGGTCATCGCCAACTGGTGGTCGTCGGGCCGAGCCTCGGCCACCGCGCGCCAGGTCTCGGCGGCCACCGCCGCGTCCTGGTGCTCACCGAGCAGGTTCTGCACCTTCGCCAGTGCCCGGGCCAGCTTCGCCGCGTCCCCGCCGAGCACCGGCGCGACCGCCGTCACCGCCGAGCGGGCCTGCTTGCCCTGCTTGCGTACGGTGTGCCACTGCTCGTCGGGCCCGGCCGGGTGCAGCGTCGCGACGCCGCCCGGCTTCTTCGGTGTGCCGGCCAGCCGTCGCCACGGGCGGGCCACGAGTCGAGGCAGCACCCGCTTGGCCGGCGCGTCCGCCCGGGGCGTGAGTCGCGGTGCCCGGGCCGCCAGCACCAGCGCGTCGACCAGGGCGAGGTACCGCGGTGCGCGCAGCGCCTCGTCCACCCGGGTCAGCGCCTCCTCCTGCCATTCGGCGAGGACGACGTCCAGCCGGTCGACCGCCGCCGGATCCACCGGACTGACCGGGTCGGCGGCGGCGGTGCGGCGCAACCGCTCCCGCAGCACCTCCGCGTCCCGGGCCGCCCCCAGGGCGTCCGCCAGCCACTTCAACTCGGTGCGCAGCGGCCGGGCCCACGCGGGGCGGACCAGCGGGCCGAAGGTCTTCAGGTCGCTGCGCAACCGCCGGCAGGCCACCCGCATCTGGTGGACGGCGGTGTCGTCGTCGCCGACCGGTGCGCGCAGCCGGACCAGCGGGTCGTGCGCCAACAACCGGGCCACCTCGCGGCGTACCGCCTCGGTGACCACCGCCGCGGCACTGGGATCGGCCGGCAACTCGTCCGGGGCGACCAGGTCCGGTTCGGCGGTGGCCGCCCGGCCGAGGGCGCGTACGTGCTTGGGGGTGAAGTCGCCACCCCGGGCACCGGCGTCGCGCAGCAACTCGGTGAGCCGGTCGAGCAGAGCGCCGTCACCGGCCTTGCGTTCCACCTCCACCTCGCGGAAGGCACCGGTGGTGGCGCCCTCGGCGTCGAGCACGGTGACCTGGTCGTCCACCACCTCGGCCAGCACCCGGCCGGCCTCGTCGACGATCTCCTGGGCGTGCCGGACGGTACGCACCACCGCCGCCGGGGTCAGCGCGGCACCCCGGTGGAACACGGTGACCAGCTCGACCAGCTCCGCCGGCAGCACGTCGGCCGGGCCGGCACGGGAGATCTCGTGGCGGACGCCGGGGCTGCCGGTCGGCAACTTCACCGTCCACGGCACCTCGTCGCCCTCGCGGTAGCGCAGCGAGACACCCGCCCGGGCCAGCCGCAGGTCGACGGTGTCGTGGTACGTGGCCACGAGGGTCGCCGGTGCCAGCGCCCGGACGCTCCCCGAGGCCGGCACGGCGGGGGAGAGGTCGGGCAGCAGCCACCCGGCCTCCACCGTGAACTTCCGTTCCTCCTCGACCATCTGCCCAGCCTATTCCGACCCGGTCAACCGGCCGTGCTGCCGACGCGACGCAGCAGCAGGTGCTGAAGGTGGCTCAGCGGTGCCTCCGGCCGGCCGGCACGGCGGCTCCAGGTGCCGTCGCCGGCCAGCTCGAACGCGTCCACGTCCGGGCTCATCGCGGCACCGAGCACGTGGTCCAACTCGGCCCGGGCCACCGGGTCGGTGACCTGGACCAGTGCCTCCACCCGCCGGTCCAGGTTGCGGTGCATCAGGTCGGCGGAGCCGATCCAGAACTCCGCGTCGCCGTTGTTGCCGAAGCGGAAGACCCGCGAGTGTTCCAGGAAGCGACCGAGGATCGAGTGCACCCGGATGTTCTCCGACAGCCCGGGCACCCCCGGTCGCAGCGTGCACATCCCCCGGATGATCAGGTCCACGTGCACGCCGGCCTGGGAGGCCCGGTACAGCGCGTCGGTGATCTCCTCGTCGACGAGCGAGTTCACCTTGAACTGGACGAGTCCCGGCATGCCCAACCGGACATGGTTGATCTCCCGTTCGATCCGCTCGATCAGCCCGCTGCGGATGCCCTGTGGCGCCACCAGCAGCCGCCGGTACGCGGTCTGCCGGCTGTACCCGGTGAGCACGTTGAACAGGTCGGTCAGGTCGGCGCCGATCTCCGGGTCGGCGGTGAGCATGCCGAAGTCCTCGTAGAGCCGGGCGGTCTTCGGGTGGTAGTTGCCGGTGCCGATGTGGCAGTAGCGGCGGATCTGGTTGCCCTCCTGGCGTACCACCAGGGCGGTCTTGCAGTGGGTCTTCAGACCGACCAGGCCGTACACCACGTGGCAGCCGGCTCGTTCCAGCGTGCGGGCCCAGCCGATGTTCGCCACCTCGTCGAAGCGGGCCTTCACCTCGACGAGCACCACCACCTGTTTGCCGGCGGCGGCGGCGTCGACGAGGGCGTCCACGATCGGTGAGTCGCCGCTGGTGCGGTAGAGCGTCTGCTTGATCGCCAGCACGTTCGGATCGGCGGCGGCCTGCTCGATGAACCGTTGCACGCTGGTGGCGAAGGAGTGGTACGGGTGGTGCACCAGCACGTCGCCGTCGCGCAGGGTGGCGAAGACACTCCTCGGCACCTCGCCCTCGGCGAGACGGGGATGGGTGGCCGGGACGAACGGTGGGTCCTTCAGGTCGGGCCGGTCGGCCTCGCCGTACAGCTGCCACAGCGCGGAGAGATCCAGCAGGCCACGGACCCGCAGCACGTCCTGCGTGTCCATGTCCAGTTCCCGAACGAGCAGTTCCAGCATGTGGTCGGAGATGGAGGCGGCCACCTCCAGACGTACCGGCGGGCCGAAACGGCGGCGGGCCAGTTCCCGCTCCAGCGCCTGGAGCAGGTCCTCGTCCCGGTCCTCGTCGACCTCCACCTCGGCGTTGCGGGTGACCCGGAACAGGTGGCACTCGACCACCTGCATGCCGGAGAAGAGCTGACCGAGGTGCACCGAGATGAGATCTTCCACCGGCAGCATGCGGACCCCGGGCCGGTCCCGGTCGACCCGGACGAACCGGGGCACGTTGTTCGGCACCTTCACCCGGGCGAACAGCTCCGGCCCGCCGTCCGGGTCGCGTACCGCGACGGCCAGGTTGAGCGATCGGCCCGAGATGTACGGGAACGGGTGGGCCGGGTCGACCGCCAGCGGGGTGAGCACCGGGAAGATCTTCTCCCGGAAGTAGGTACGCAGCCGTTCCCGCTCGGCATCGCCGAGGTCGGACCAGCGCAGCACCCGGATGTCCTCGGCGGCGAGCTTGGGCAGCAGGTCGTCGACGTAGCAGGCGGCCTGCCGGGCCACCAGCGCGGCGGCCTTCTCGGAGATCAACGCAAGTTGGGTACGCAGGGGCAGTCCGTCACCGCCCCGCACGGGTAGGCCGGCGGAGAGCCGGCGCTTCAGCCCGGCCACCCGCACCATGTAGAACTCGTCCAGGTTGCTGGCGAAGATGGCGAGGAACTTGGCCCGTTCCAGCAGCGGGGTGTGCGGGTCCTCGGCCAGGGCGAGCACCCGGGCGTTGAAGTCGAGCCAGGACAGCTCCCGGTTGAGGAACCGGTCCTCGGGCAGCGGGTGGGCGGACGGCGGCTCGTCGGCGGGCTGCGGCAGCCCCGGTTCCGAGACCGGGTCCAGCACCTCCTCCAGGCCGGCGGAGGCCGCCGCCAATTCGTTGTCCGAGACGTCCTCGGGGGCTGGGCGAGCGCTGCGGAACCGGCCGTCGGTCCCCCGGGGGCGACCTCCGTTGCGGCTGGTGGTGTCGTCGGTGGCGGCGGGGCTGGCGGGGTGTTCGCGAGGGGTGCTCACCCGCCCATAATCACCCGAACTCGGTTAACGCAAAATGAACTTGGGGCGGGTTGTCAGGACATCGTCGGCAGCGTCACGCGTACGACGTCGCCGGCGGCGTCGGTCTCCACCCGGACCCGCTGGCCGAGGCGGAGCAGGCGCAGCCCGGAGGCATCGAACGCCCGGGACGGGAAGGGCAGCTCGGTGCCGTCGTCCAGCAGCAGCAGTCCGCTGCGGGTCGCCGCGTCGAAGGTCGCCACCGTGCCCTGCATGCCAGCACCGTACCGAATCCTCCGGCGGTGCGTGTCCGCCCGCACCGTCAGGTGGAGAAGGACTCGGTGAGGCAGCCGACGGTCAGCGCCGTGGTGCGCGGCCCCAGTCCGAGCCGCGCCGCGGCGGCCAGGTCGTCGGCGGTGTCCACGTCGCGCCGCAGGCTCGGCCAGTCACCGGCGAGTGGACGGGCGCCGCTGGCGCGTGCGCGGCGGCCGAGTCGGGTCCGAAGCGGGGGTCCAGGGGTACGCCGGGCGGGGCGGCCAGCAGCACGGTGCCGGTGCCCGGGGCGTCGGCCACGAACCGGCGTACCCCGCGCGGTCCGGTGAACGCCGCACGCAGCGCCGCCGCCAGCTCGGCCGGCCGCAGGGCGGCAGGTCGGCGGTCAGCCCGGCCACCCAGCCGACGACGCCCGCCGCGCCGTGCCGGAACGCGGCGTTGAGCCCGGCGTCCGCGACGTCCGGCAGTATCCGGGCACCACCGGACCGGGCCTCGCCGGCGACCCGGGCATCGTCGGTGACCACCAGCACCTCGGACACCACCGGGCAGGCCCGCACCGCCGCCAGGGTGTCGGCGGCCAGCGCCAGAGCCAGATCCTGGTGGGGTACGCCCGGCAGCCCGCCACGCAGCCGGGTCTTCGCGGCTGCCAGGCGCTTGACCGGCACCACCACGGTCCAGGGCTGTGTCACGCCTGCCATCCTGCCAGCCGGGCGGCGGTACCCTCACTGGCCGTACCCGGGGCGAGCAGGCATGATTTCCGCTGCGGACCTCACCGGGCTCCTCCGGTGGCGGGTCGGGGTGGGCATGAGGAGGCACGGTGGGTCGGCGGAGGCTGGGATTCTGGCAATGGTTCGCCGTGGTGCTGGTGAAGCCGGTGATGACCGTCTGGACCCGGCGTACCTGGCGGGGTATGGAACATCTGGACCAGGACGGTCCCGTGATCATCGTGCCGAACCACATCTCGCACGCCGATCCGCTGGTCTCCGCGCATTTCGTCTACGACGCCGGGCGATGGCCGCAGTTCCTCGGCAAGGCGAGCGTGTTCAAGGTGCCGGTGATCGGCTGGATCCTGCACCGGTGCCGGCAGATTCCGGTCGAGCGGGGCTCGGTCGACGCGGTGAAGTCGCTGGACGCCCTGATCAAGGCGCTGGACACGGGTGGCGCCGTGATCATCTACCCGGAGGGGACCACCAGCCGGGAGCCGGACCTGTGGCCGATGAAGGGCAAGACCGGCGCGGCCCGGCTGGCGCTGGCCACAGGCGCACCGGTGGTGCCGCTGGCGATGTGGGGACCGGAGCGGATCTTCGATCCGCGTCGGGCCCGGATCAACCTGCGGCCCCGGATCCCGGTGACCGTGGTGGCCGGGCCGCCGATCGACCTGAGTCGCTGGGCCGGCGCCACCCCGAGCCGCCAGGTGTTGGAGGAGATGACCGACGTGATCATGTTGCGGCTGCGGGACATGCTCGCCGACATCCGGGGCGGGACACCCCCGCCGCTGTGGCAGCGCACCACCCGCCCCCAGCCCGACCGCCAGCGCCCGGAGGCGGCGGCATGAGCGAGCGTCAGCGAGTGAATCATCGGTGCGGTGCGGTGGTGCCTCATGGCGGCACGGAGCGTCAGCGGAGTGCCGGCATGAGCGAGCGTCAGCGAGTGAATCATCGGTGCTGTGTGGTGGTGCCTCACGGCGGCGCCGACCGTAGGGAGGCGGCGGCGTGAGTGGGCAGGTGGCGGTGCTGGGGGCGGGGTCGTGGGGTACGGCGTTCGCGAAGATCCTCGCCGACGCCGGCCGAGAGGTGACGCTCTGGGCGCGGCGACAGTCGATCGCCGACGCGATCCGGGCCGAGCGGAGTAACCCGGAGTACCTGCCCGGTGTGGTGTTGCCGGAGCGGGTCACCGCGACCGGCGACCCGGTCGAGGCGATCAAGGGCGCCGAGATGGTGGTGCTGGCGGTGCCGTCGCAGACCCTGCGCGGCAACCTCGCCGAGTGGGTGGAGCACCTGCACCCCGAGGCCACCCTGGTGTCGCTGATGAAGGGCATCGAACTCGGCACCACCAAACGGATGAGCGAGGTGATCGTCGAGACCGCCGGGGTCGCGGCGGATCGGGTGGTGGTGGTCTCCGGCCCCAACCTGGCACCGGAGATCGCCGCGGAGCAACCCGCGGCCACCGTGGTGGCCTGCACCGATTCCGATCGGGCCACCCTGGTGCAGCGGTCGATCACCACGCCCTACTTCCGCCCGTACACCAACGACGACGTGATCGGCTGTGAGCTGGGCGGCGCGGTCAAGAACGTGATCGCGTTGGCGTACGGCATCGCCACCGCGATGGGCTTCGGCCACAACACCCGGGCGATGCTTGTCACCCGTGGCCTGGCCGAGACCGCCCGGCTCGGGGTCGCCCTCGGCGCGGACCCGCTCACCTTCGCCGGCCTGGCCGGGATGGGTGACCTGGTGGCCTCCTGCTCGTCGCCGTCGGCCCGCAACCGCACCTTCGGCGAGCACCTCGGCCGGGGTGCCACCCTGGAGGAGGCGCGGGTGGCCACCCGGCAGACCGCCGAGGGGGTCAAGAGCGCGCTGGCGATCCGGGACCTGGCCCGCGCGCACGGCGTGGAGATGCCGATCACCGAGCAGGTCGAGCTGGTCTGCCACGAGGGGGTGGACCCGCGCCTGGCGGTCCAGGCCCTGATGAGCCGCACCACGAAGCCGGAGTGAGCAGCACCATGAGCGAGCGCGACGCCCCGCAGCCGCATGACCACCCGTCGACGGGGGACGGCACCCGGTGCGTGCACGCCGGTCTGCCCGAGCCCACCCCCGGCGCGCCGTTCCTGCCCGGGCCGGTGTTCGCCGCGCCGTACCACCTCGACCCGTGGCAGGGCCCGGCGGCGGCCCCGAACGGGTACGGGCGTCCGGACAACCCGACCCGCCGGCTGCTGGAGGCAGCGATCGGTGAGCTGGAGGGCGGCGACTGTCGGGTCTTCGCCAGCGGCCAGGCGGCGATAACCGGCCTGCTGCTGGCGGTGCTGCGGGCGGGTGACGTGGTGGTGCTGCCCGCCGACGGGTACTTCCCGGTACGCGCGTTCGCCACCGACACCCTCGCCGGCAACGGCGTACGGGTGCTGTTCGCACCGACCGCCGGCCCGTACCCGGACCTCGACGGGGTACGGCTGGTGCTGGTGGAGACGCCGGCGAACCCGGGACTCGACGTGGTGGACCTGCCGGCGCTCGCCGAGCGGGCACACGCCGCCGGTGCCCTGCTGGCCGTGGACAACACCACCGCCACCCCGCTCGGGCAGCGACCGCTGGACCTCGGTGCCGACGTGGTCGTGGCCTCCGGCACCAAGGCGTTGACCGGGCACTCCGACCTGTTGCTCGGCTACGTCGCCACCCGGTCGGCGGAGCTGCTGTCGACGGTCACCGCCTGGCGTACCGCGACCGGTGCCGTGCCGGGCGCGTTCGACGCCTGGCTGGCCCACCGGTCGCTGGCCACCCTCGACCTGCGCCTGGCCCGGCAGACGGCGAACGCGCAGGCGCTGGCCCGGCTGCTGGCCGAGCGCGGCGACGTCGCCGGGCTGCGCTGGCCCGGCCTGCCGCACGACCCGGCGCACGCGGTGGCGGTGCGGCAACTGCGGCGGATGCCGGGCGTGCTCTCCTTCGATCTCGGCAGCGCCGACCGGGTCGCCCGCTTCGACGCGGCCCGGCTGGTCGCCGCGGCCACCTCCTTCGGCGGCCTGCACACCACGGCGGACCGGCGGGCGCAGTGGGGCGACGACACCGCGCCCGGTTTCGTCCGGCTCTCCTGCGGGGTGGAGGACACCGCCGACCTGGTCGCCGACGTCGCGGCCGCGCTGGACGCCGCGGCCTGATGGGGGCGTCGGTCTTCCCGGTCGGGTACGACGCCCTGGTCGCCCGGTTGCGGCAGGCCGGCTGTGTGTGGGCCGAGGAGGAGGCTCGCCTGCTGCTGGCCGTCGACGGCGGCCCGGAGACGCTCGCGGATCTGGTCGACCGGCGGGTCGCCGGCGAGCCGCTTGAGTACCTGCTGGGCTGGGCGGAGTTCTGCGGCGAGCGGATCGAGGTCGACCCGGGCGTCTTCGTACCCCGGGCGCGTACCGCTCTGCTGGTGTCGACGGCCGTGGCGGTGACCGGGCCGGCGGCGACCGTGGTGGAGCTGTGCTGCGGCTCCGGTGCGATCAGCCGGGTGCTGGCGCGTCGACTCGCCGCGCCCCGGCTGCTGGCCGCGGTCGACGTGGATCCGGCGGCGGTGGCCTGTGCGCGGCGGAACCTCGCGGCGGTGGGGGTGCCGGTCCTCGCCGGGGATCTGTTCGATCCGCTGCCGGCGGCCTGGCGTGGCCGGCTCGATCTGGTGGTGGCGAACGCCCCGTACGTGCCGACGGTCGCGATGGCTCTGCTGCCCCCCGAGGCTCGCCGCTACGAGTCCGCCGCGGCACTCGACGGTGGGTCGGACGGGCTGGCCGTGCTGCGCCGGTTGGCCGCTGCCGCGCCGCAGTGGTTGGCGCCGGGCGGGCATCTGGTGGTCGAGGTCGGCCAGACGCAGGTCGAGCGGTTCCGGGCGGTGCTGAGCGAGGCCGGCCTGGTGCCGTCGGTGGTGCGTGACGACGCCGCCGACGCCACCGCGATGACGGGCCGATGCCCGGACGACGTGGCGGGCGGGCGGTACGAGAACTAGCCTCACGTCAGGCTGTGACGGTGGGAGGCGGAACTCGGGTGGACGGCGCGACGGTGGTGGTCGGGATCGACAACGGTGGCACGACCAACAACGCCACCGTGCTCACGCTCGACGGACGGTTCCTGGTCGATCGCCTGGTGGAGACGCCGAGCCTCGTGCAGGAGGGCCCGGAGGCGGCGGTGGCGGCGATGGCGGACGCCTTCGACGGCGTGCTGGCCCTCACCGGGGTGTCCCGCGGCCAGGTCGGCGCGGTCGGTCTGGACACCCCCGGCCCGGCCAGTGCCAGCGGCGTCATCTCGTCGAAGGGGTCCACGAACTTCTCCCAGCCGGCCTGGCGCGGCTACGACGTCCGGGGTGCCCTCGAACGTCGGTTGGGGCTGCCGGTGATCTACCACAACGACGGCAACGCGGCCGCGCTCTACGCCCATCACGTTCATTTCGGGACCGACGCGATGCGGCGCTCGTCGGTGTCGGCGATCGTCGGCACCGGACTGGGTGGTGGCCTGGTCGAGCACGGCCGGGTGATCTCCGGGGCGGCGGGGATGGCCGGCGAACTGGGGCACGTGCAGATTCCGCTGACCACCGTGTTGGCACCGGGACAGCCGGTGCCGACCTGCGCCTGCGGGTTCGCCGGTGACGTCGAGAGCGTCGTGTCGTTGACCGCGATCGAGCACAATCTGCTGCCGTACTGGTTGACCCGCTTCCCGGGGCATGCACTGGCCGGTGAGTCGCCGCAGCGGGCGGCGAAGCTGGTACGCGGCTACGGCGAGCGGGGCGACGAGCTGGCCCGGGAGATCTTCGCCCAGCAGGCCAGGGCGCTCGGTGCCCTGTTCACCATCGCGGCGAACTTCACCGATCCGCACGCGTACTTCGTCGGCGGCGGGGTGGTGGAGACGGACCCGGCGTTCCGCGACTGGTTCCTGGCCGCCGTGCGGGAGCACACGCTGCTCCGGGCGGAGCAGGCCGCCCTGGCCACCTTCGCCCTGGTGCCGGACCGCGACATGGCCGGTGCGCGGGGCGTGGCGCTGGCGGCGCTGGAGGCGATCCGTGCGTTGCCGTCGCCGCCGCCGCTGGTCGGCGACTGAGCGGGCGACGGCGGAGGGGCTGACCGGGCCGGCGGTGCCCTTACCGGCCCGGTCAGCGGCACTGGGGTGCGGTTCCTCCGAGGCTCAGCGGGTTGGCGGTGCCTGGGTGAAGGCGCGCCACGCGGCCGGCGGGAAGCTCAGCAGGGGGCCGTGCGGGTCCTTGGAGTCGCGCACGGCGACGATGCCGGGGACGACCGCCATCTCGACGCAGGCTCCCTCGTCGCCGCTGTGGCTGCTTTTGCGCCATCCCGTCACGGCCACCGCCGCGCTGATCTCCGGTGTCATCGCGTTACCGTCCCTTCAGGAGTTCGAAGATTGCCTCGCGACTGTCCGTCGGGCTGAGTGCGACGGTGCGCAGGTGTTCCATGATCTTGGTGCAGGTACGCAGGTCGCCGGGACGATCGAGGATCATCTGTCCGGCGACCGTCTCCACGGAGGCGATGATCGGATCCTCCGGGTCGGCGAATTCGAGGATGTGCAGGGAACCCCGGGTGCCCCGGTGGTAGCCGGCGGCCAACGGGATCACCTGCACGGTGATGTTCGGCAGCTCGCTCATCTTGAGCAGGTGGCTCAGCTGGCCCTGCTGCGCGGCGTCGTCACCCACCGGGCGCAGCAGCGCGGCCTCGTCGAGAATCGCGTCGAAGATCGGCGGGTCCTCCTCGAAGACCCGCTGCTGCCGGTCCAGTCGCATGCGTACCCGTTCCTCGACGTCGTTGTCGCTGAGGGTGTGCGGCCCGCCGCGCATCACGCCGCGGATGTAGTCGGCGGTCTGCAGCAGCCCCGGCACCACCGACGGCTCGAAGTTCGCGATGGCCACCGCCTCGGCCTCCAACGCGATGAAGTCGATGGTGCGCCGGTCGAGCAGGTACGAGTAGGAAACCCACCAACCCGGCTTGCGCGCGTCCTTGGCGAGCTGGACGGCGGCCGCGACCTCGTCCGCGCCGACCCCGTAGAGGGTGAGCAGGGCGCGCACGGTGGCCGGGTTGACCAGGGTCTGCGCGTTCTCGTAGCGGGAGAGCGTGCTGCGGGTGCTGTTGATCTCGTCAGCCGCGGTCTCCAGGGTGAGGCCGGCGGCCTCGCGATGGTGGCGCAGGGCGATGCCCAACCGGCGGGCGCGGGCGGTCTTCGGAGCCATACATAGATAGTCGCACGTATTTGGGAAGCTGTACATGAGAGAACGCCAGTGAGAGTTGCATTCATGCCCATGAGGCTGTCAATCTGTTAGCGCGTCCTCACCGCCGGTTGTCGTGGCGACGGTGGTGGTGAGCGACCGGAGGGGATGGGGCGCGCGGCGGTCGGGTTTTCCCCCGTACCTGACCGCCGCGTGCCACGCCAGTTGGTCGGCCACCGGAAGGGAATCGACGTGCGGACTGGTCAGCGGGTTTTCGGCGAGCGCCGGGGCGGCCGGCGATGACACGTTTCCTGGTGGTGCTGACCGACGTGCGCCCGTACGAGGTGGACGGCCGCAACGAGCGGCTGGCACCCGAGCGTCGCCGCCAGGTGGTCGGCGCGAGCAGCCGCGAGGCGGCCGACCGGATCGCCGGGGCCTTCATGGCGCTGGGCATGGTGCGGGCCGGCCGGCAGCGGGTCAAGGTGCTCGCCATCGGTCGCCGACACGCGTACGGCGAGCGCGAGCTGGCCGGCTGACCACCCTGGTGTGGTTACGTTGCGTATATGACTGGTTGACCGTTTGCGGCCGTGCTGCGTTGCCGCAGGGTATCGACTACCTCCACCCGCCACGCACAGTAAGGTCATCCGGGAGAGCGCCAGCAGTGCGTCCCGGAAAGGTGATCACAGTGACCACCCCAGGCAAGACCCGCGTGGCGATCGTCTTCGGCGGCCGCAGCCCGGAACACGGCATCTCGTGCGTCAGCGCCGGCAGTGTGCTCGGCGCGCTGGACCCGGACGAGTTCGAGGTGGTACCGGTCGGTATCACCCGAGCCGGCCAGTGGGTACTCACCAGCGGTGACCCCGGTCAGTTGGCCATCAACGCCCGCCGGCTACCGGAGATCACCGCGGCGTCCGGCACGGACATCGTGCTGCGTGCCGACCCCACCGGCGGTGGACTGCTGGTGCTCGACCCGACCGAGGGGCCCCGGGCGCTCGCCGACGTGGACGTCGTCTTCCCGGTCCTGCACGGCGCCTACGGTGAGGACGGCACCATCCAGGGCATGCTGGAGATGGCCGGCATCCCGTACGTCGGAGCGAAGGTCTTCGCCTCGGCCGCCGCGATGGACAAGGAGTTCACCAAGAAGCTCTGCGCCGCCGAGGGCATCCCGGTCGGTCCGTACGCGGTGCTCCGCAGCGGGACAACGCTCAGCGAGGCGGACAAGCGACGGTTGGGCCTACCGGTCTTCGTCAAGCCCTCCCGGGCCGGCTCCTCCTTCGGCATCACCAAGGTCACCGACTGGGACGACCTGGACGCGGCCCTCGCCACCGCCCGGCAGATCGACGGCAAGGTGCTGGTCGAGGGCGCCATCGTCGGTCGGGAGATCGAGTGCGGCGTGCTGGAGGGCGAGGCCGGTGGCGCGCCGGAGGCGTCCGTGCTGGCCGAGGTGCGGGTGGTCGGCGACTACGACTTCTACGACTTCGAGGCCAAGTACATTGACGCGGAGACCGCCTGCGAGTACGACATCCCCGCCGACCTGCCGGAGCGGGTCACCCGGCAGGTACGCGACTACGCCGTACGCGCGTTCACCGCGCTGGACTGCGCCGGCCTGGCCCGGGTCGACTTCTTCGTCACGCCCGACCTCGACGTCTACCTCAACGAGATCAACACGATGCCCGGTTTCACGCCGACGTCGATGTTCCCGAGGATGTGGGCGGCCGCCGGGCTGGAGTACCCGAAGCTGGTCGACCGGCTCATCCGGACGGCGCTGACCCGGGGGCCCGGGCAGTACTGAGCCCCGCCGCGCTGCTCGACGCGCAGCCCCGGCACCGGACGGGGCCGGCCCCGGGGCGTCAGGAGGTGCAGCCGGACGGTGCCGTGCCGGAGGACCGGATCGACTCGACGATGGTGGCGGAGACCGGGGAGGCCCACTGCAACGCCTCGCCGTGGAAGTTCGGTACCCGCAGGGTCACCGCCGTCTCCCGGTCGACCGTGGTCAACTCCGTCGCGTCAGGCCCCTCCACCGCGTACCAGCAGACCGAGTTGACCAGGTAGAGGTGGTCGTCGGGCCGCACCTGCGGCTCGGCACCACCACAGGCCACCGTGACCGCCGGGTCGCCGTACGCGGCGTTCTGCTCGGGACCGGCGCTCACCGGTCGTTGCGGCAGGTCGCGGATCGAGTCGGGCAGTTGCGACAACAGGGCACGGCAGACGACGGTCGGGCGCTCGCCGAGTTGGGGAGCGGCCATCTCGACCGGCGCGGTGGAGATCGGGCCGGGTGTGCTCGCCGACGGCTGCGGCGCGGCGGCCGGCTCCTCCGGCGAGAGACGGTTCAGCGCGAGCGCGCCCACCAGCAGGGTCACCGGCAGCGCCACCGCGGTGGCGATCAGCGCCGCGCTGCGGTTTGTCCGGTCGGGTGCCTTCGCGTCCGGCCGGTCGACCTGGGCGACAGGGGAGTTCGAGTGCTCGTCCACTTACAGGCGCACCACCGAACACGTGAGCGTGCGGGTGATGCCGGGCACCATCTGCACCTTGCTGACGATGAGCTTGCCGAGCTCGTCGACGGTGTTCGCCTCGGTGAGCACGACCACGTCGTACGGCCCGGTGACCGCGTCGACGCGGACCACGCCGGCGAGGTCCGCGATGAGACCGGCCACGTCACGTGCCCGGCCGACCTCTGTCTGGATGAGGATGTACGCCTGTACCACGCTCGACCTCCCTCCGTCGCCGCCGGCAAGGCGGCCCGAAGGGAGAAAGTACCTTACGGACCAGGGCTGATCCCGATCGGTGGCCAAGGAGAAGCAGTGAGCGAGCGCAGCGAGCGAGCCATCAGGCTCAGGGCGGTGGTGCCTCACGGCGGTACGCAGCGGAGCGGAGTGCCGTCGTGAGCGAGCGCAGCGAGCGAGCCATCAGGCTCAGGGCGGTGGTGCCTCACGGCGGTACGCAGCGGAGCGGAGTGCCGTCGTGAGCGAGCGCAGCGAGCGCGGGGGAGTGTCGTGGTGAGCGTCGCGGGTGTCGGCGAGTTCGGGCTGATCGACCGGGTGACCGCCCGGTTGTCGTACGGCGCGACGGTGCTGCTCGGCCCGGGGGACGACGCGGCGGTGGTCGCCGCGCCGGACGCCCGGGTTGTCGCCACCACCGACGTGCTGGTCGAGGGACGGCACTTCCGCCGCGACTGGTCCGGCGCACACGACATCGGTCGGCGGGCGGCGGCGGCGAACCTAGCCGACGTGGCGGCCATGGGGGCCGAGCCGACGGCCCTGCTGGTGGCGCTCTGCGTACCCGCCGACATGGAGACCGGATGGATGGAGCAGCTCGCCGACGGTCTCGGCGCCGAGGCGGCCGGGGTCGGGGCCAGCGTGGTGGGCGGGGACATGTCGGCCAGCCCCACGCTCACCATCGCGGTCACCGCGCTCGGTGACCTGGGCGGTCGGTCACCGGTCACCCGGGCCGGTGCCCGACCCGGTGACCTGCTCGCCCTGGCCGGTCGCACCGGGTACGCGGCGGCCGGGTTCACCGTGCTCTCCCGTGGTTTCCGGACGCCCCGGCTGCTGGTCGAGGCGTATCGACGGCCGGAGGTGCCCTACCGGGCCGGACCGCAGGCAGCCCGGCTCGGCGCCACCGCCATGATCGACGTCTCGGACGGGCTGCTCGCCGACCTGGGGCACGTGGCGAAGGCCAGCGGGGTGGCCGTCGACATCACCCGGGACGCCTTCGAGGTGCCGCCGCAGATGCGCGACGCCGCGCAGGCGCTCGGCGTCGACCCGTACGCCTGGCTGCTGGCCGGTGGCGACGACCACGCGCTGGCGGCGACCTTTCCCCCGGCGACGGCCCTGCCAGCGGGCTGGCGGGCGATCGGTCGGGTGACCGAGGGTGCCGGCGTGACCGTGGACGGCCGACCGTTCGACGGCCCGCCCGGTTGGGACCATTTTCGCTGACCATCGGCCACCCGGCGGGGTGCCGCCGGTCGCGTCGTACCCTGCACGGGTGCCCGAAATTGAGATCCACATGGTGCCGTTCGACTCTCCGGTGGCCCAGCGGTTGATCACTGCGACCCTGGCCGATCTGGGCGCCCGCTACGGCGGCAGCGGCGACGAGACCCCGGTCGACGCGAGCGAGTTCGTACCGCCGGCCGGGGCGTTCCTGGTCGCCCGGATCGACGGGCAGCCGGTGGGCTGCGGCGGCTGGCGCAGCCACGGCGACCAGGCCGCCGAGGTGAAGCGGATGTACACCGCGCCACAGGCGCGGGGGCGGGGGGTGGCCCGCACGGTGCTGGCGGCCATCGAACGCTCGGCCCGGGAAAACGGCCGCCGACGGATCATCCTGGAGTGCGGTGACCGCCAGCCCGAGGCGATCGCGTTGTACAAGGCGGCCGGCTACGAGCGGATCCCCAACTTCGGCTTCTACGCCGACGAGCCCGGCTGCCTGTCGTTCGGCCGCACGCTCTGAGCCCCCGGCTCCCGCGGACACGACGACACCGGCGGGCCCGTCGGGGCCCGCCGGTGTGACGGTCGTGATGTCCGGGTGCTACCGCGTCAGGCGCGGGCGACCTTGCCGGCCTTGATGCAGGACGTGCAGACCTTCAGCTTCTTGGTCGTGCCGCCACCGGCCGGGGTGCGCACCGACTGGATGTTCGGGTTCCAGCGGCGGTTGGTCCGCCGGTGCGAGTGGGACACGTTGTGGCCGAAGCCCGGCCCCTTGCCACAGACGTCGCACACGCTAGCCACGGGATACTCCTGGGATTGAAACGTTCATGAAGTCGGCACCAGGCGCAGCCCGGGCAACCTGGCCAGGGTACCCGATGGGGGAACCGCCCGCCCAACCGGGCTCGGCCACCGAGACGGCTCGGCATCCGACGCGGGCAGCACCATGCCGGAAAACCCGACCGGGGCGCACCCACCCGGTGCCGGGCGAGTGTCAGCGTACGCCAGTAGGCTGCCACCGTGCTGGACACCCTCGACGCCGCCGCCGTGCGCCGCTGGTGCGCCAGCGGCCTGGCCGCGCTCAAGCGGCATCAGGGTGAGATCGACGAGCTGAACGTCTACCCGGTGCCCGACGGTGACACCGGCACCAACCTGGTGCTCACCCTCACCTCCGCACACCAGGCGCTCGCGATGGATCTCGACACCCACGCCGACGGCGTCGCGACCGCGCACGGGCACGCGTTGCGCCTGATGGCCCGGGGTGCCCTGCTGGGCGCGCGGGGCAACTCGGGGGTGATCCTGTCGCAGATCCTGCGCGGCCTCGCCGACGCGCTGGCCGCCGCCCCGCAGGTACGGGGCCGGGAGCTGGCGGCGGCGCTGCGCGAGGCGACCGACGCGGCGTACACGGCGGTGGCCCGCCCGGTCGAGGGCACCCTGCCTCGGTGGTCTCGGCCGCGGCCGACGCGGCCGAGCGGGCCGGCAGCGACGAGCTGCGCGTGGTGGCCCGGGCGGCGGCCGACGCCGCGGCCGGCGCGCTGGCCCGTACCCCGAGCAGTTGCCGGCGCTGGCCCGGGCCGGGGTGGTCGACGCCGGTGGGCAGGGGCTGTGCCTGCTGCTCGACGCGCTGGTCGAGGTGGTGGCGGGGACAGCCCGGTGCGGCCGGCGCCCAGCTTCTCGGCGGTGCGGCCGCCGGTCACCGTCGCGCGGGAGACCGGCTCGACCGAGTACGCCTACGAGGTGCAGTTCCTGCTCGACGCCGAGCCCGCCGCGGTGCAGCGGATGCGGGCCACCCTCGCCGGCCTCGGCGATTCCCTGGTGGTCGTCGGTGACCACGGCACCTGGCAGGTCCATGTGCACGTCAACGACGTCGGCGCGGCGATCGAGGCGGGCGTGGTGGCCGGCCGCCCGCACCAGATCGCGGTGACGCGCTTCGCCGACCAACCGAGCCCGTACCGCCCCGGTCGTCCGAGGGGCGGGCCGCCGTGGTGGTGGCCGCGGGTGCCGGGATCGCCGAGCTGCTCGCCGCCGAGGGAGCGGTGGTGGTGCCCGGTGATCCGTCGACCGGTGAACTGCTCGACGCGGTACGCGCCACCGGCGCGGCCCGTGTGGTGGTGCTGCCCAACGACCCGGCCGCGCAGGCGGTGGCGAACCAGGTCGTCGAGGAGGCGCACCGGCTGGGGGTGGAGGTCGCCGTGGTGCCGACCCGCTCACCGGTGCAGGCGCTGGCGGCGCTGGCCGTACGCGATCCGGGGCGTCGCTTCGCCGACGACGTGATCGCGATGGCCGAGGCGGCCGGCGCCTGCCGGTACGCCGAGGTGTGCCGGGCCGGCCGGGACGCGCTCACCGTCGCCGGCCCGTGCCACGCCGGTGACGTGCTCGCCCTGGTCGAGGGGGAGGTGAACCTGATCGGCGTCGACCTGGTGGACACCTGCGTCGCACTTGTCGACCGGATGCTCGGCGGTGGTGGCGAGCTGGTCACCCTGCTCGTCGGCGCCGACGCCCCCGACGGGCTGCTCGACGCGGTGCGCACGCACATCACGGCCCGCTGGCCCTTCGTCGAGGTGCAGGCGTACCCGGGTGGGCAACCGCACCATCCGTTGCTGGTCGGTGTCGAATGACCGCCGAGCCGTCCGGTCTGGACACCCCGCTGAAGAAGCTGGTCGGTGAGAAGACCGCCAAGGCGCTGGCCGGCCACCTCGACTTGCACACCGCGGGTGACCTGATCTACCACTTCCCCCGCCGCTACGACGAGCGTGGCGAGCACACCGACATCCGCGCGTTGGACGTCGGCGAGCAGGTCACCGTGCTGGCCCAGGTGCAGCGCACCGCCGTACGCCCGATGCGGCAGCGGCGGGGCAACCTGCTGGAGGTCACCGTCGGCGACGGCTCCGGTGGCAGCCTCACCCTCACCTTCTTCGGCAACCAGGCGTGGCGCGAACGGGAGCTACGGCCGGGCCGGTGGGGGCTGTTCGCCGGGAAGGTCACCGAGTTCCGCGGCCGGCGGCAGCTCAACGGGCCGGAGTACGTCCTGCTCGGGGAACAGACCGACAGCGAGGCGGCGGCCAGCGAGCAGATCGAGGAGTTCGCCGGGGCACTCATTCCGGTCTATCCGGCCGCGGCGGCGGTGCCCACCTGGGTGATCGCCCGCTGCGTCCGGGTGGTGCTGGACACGGTGGCCCCGCCGGAGGATCCGTTGCCGGCGACGGTGCGGGCCGGTCGGAACCTGGTCGGCCTGGGCACCGCGCTACGGGAGATCCACCGGCCGTCCAGTCGGGAGGAGCTGTACCGGGCCCGTCGGCGGCTGAAGTGGGACGAGGCGTTCGCCGTGCAGGTGACCCTGGTCCGCCGCAAGCGGGACGCCGCCGCGTCGCCCGCGCGCCCCCGTCCGGGGCGACCGGGTGGCCTGCTCGACGCCTTCGACGCCCGGTTGCCGTACGAGCTGACCGCCGGGCAGCGTGACGTCGGTGTCGAGATCGCCGCCGACCTCGCGACCGGTCACCCGATGCACCGGCTGTTGCAGGGCGAGGTCGGCTCCGGGAAGACCGTGGTGGCGCTGCGGGCCATGCTCCAGGTGGTCGACGCGGGCGGGCAGGCCGCGTTGCTGGCCCCCACCGAGGTGCTCGCCGCCCAGCACCACCGGGGCATGCTCGACCTGCTCGGCCCGCTCGCCCAGGCCGGTGAGCTGGGTGCCGCCGAGCACGCCACCCGGGTGGAACTGGTCACCGGCTCGCTGGGCGCGGCGGCGCGGCGGCGGGCGCTGGCCGAGGTCGCCAGCGGCGCGGCCGGCATCGTGCTCGGCACCCACGCGCTGCTCTACGAGGGGGTCGACTTCGCCGACCTGGGTCTGGTCGTGGTCGACGAACAGCACCGGTTCGGCGTCGAGCAGCGCGACGCGTTGCGGGCCAAGGCGGAGCAGCCGCCGCACGTACTGGTGATGACCGCCACCCCGATCCCCCGTACGGTGGCCATGACGGTCTACGGCGACCTGGAGATCTCCACCCTGTCCCAGTTGCCGCGCGGTCGTTCGCCGATCGCCTCGCACGTCGTGCCGGCCGCGGAGAAGCCGGCCTTCCTCGACCGTGCCTGGCGGCGGCTGCGGGAGGAGGTCACCGCCGGCCACCAGGCGTACGTGGTCTGTCCTCGGATCGGGGATTCGACGTCGGGGGCCGAGGAGGAGCCGCCAGCGGTCGACGACTCGGAACGGCGGCCACCGCTGGCGGTGACCGACGTCGCGCCGTTGCTGGCCGACGGGCCGCTGCACGGGCTGCGGATCGGGGTCCTGCACGGTCGGCTGCCGGCCGACGAGAAGGACGCGGTGATGCGGTCCTTCGCCGCCGGAGAGCTGGACGTGCTGGTGGCCACCACGGTGGTCGAGGTGGGGGTGGACGTCCCCAACGCGACGATGATGGTGGTGCTGGACGCCGACCGGTTCGGCGTCTCGCAGCTGCACCAGTTGCGTGGCCGGGTGGGCCGGGGCAGCGCACCCGGGCTCTGCCTGCTGGTGACCGAGGCGGCCGAAGGCAGCGGGGCACGGGAGCGGCTGGACGCCGTCGCCTCCACCACCGACGGCTTCAAGCTCGCCGAGCTGGACCTGGAACAGCGGCGGGAGGGGGACGTGCTGGGCGCCACCCAGTCCGGCCGTCGTTCGCACCTGCGCCTGCTGTCGTTGCTGCGCGACGCGGACCTGATCCGGGACGCGCGGGCGGAGGCGATCGCGTTGGTCGAGGAGGATCCGGCGCTGGCCCGGCATCCGGCGCTCGCCGCCTCGGTGGCCGCGCTGGTCGACGCCGACCGCGCCGAGTACCTCGAAAAGGGCTGACCGTCCGTTGGTGGTCGACGCCACGGTCGTGCGCCGGTCGGCAGCGCCCTCAGGCTTCGACAGGTCGGCCGGTCGGAGGACCTGCGCTGAAACGTGAACCGCCCCGGTGCCCATATGGGCGACCGGGGCGGTTCAGATCAATTCAGTTGGCCGGCTCGGCTCAGGCGGTGAAGTGGATCCGCCGCCGCCGCGCCATCACGAACAGGACCGCGCCCAGCGCCAGCAGGGCGATCGCGCCCGCGGCGATGCCGCCGGCCGCCGCGCCGGTCACCGGCAGGCCCGGCGGCTCCTCGCCGCCGCCACCGCCACCGCAGCCCTCAGGCGCGTAGACGACCTCAAGCTCCAGGCCCAGCTCCGGCAGGACGACCAGCGCCGCCTCCTCGTCACCGGCCGGGAAGGTGACCTTCTCCGACGAGCCCGGGGCGACGGTACGGGTCTCGGTCTTGTCGCCGTAGGTGAACTCCACCTTGACCGGCATGCCGCCCTCCGGGTTCGACGCGGTCAGCCCGAAGGTCTCGCAGTCCGCGTCGGTGGTCACCGTCGGCAGCGGGCAGTCCTCGGGACGCTCCCAGGAGTACGTGCCGTTCTCGATGACCTCGCCGTCGACCAGCACCTCGATCTTGCCGGCGTTCTCGGCGGGCACCACGGTCTCGTTGTCGGCCTTGCCCGGCGCGACGGTGACGGTCTTGGACCAGCCGTTCTCGCCCCGGACCTCGAACTCGACCGGGTACTTCGAGATCGAACCGTCGTTGCTCAGCGAGACGGTGACGCTGCCGTCGCAGGCGGAGGCGAAGGTGGACGCCGGGGTGGTGCAGTTCTTGCTGCCGCCGTTGTACCAGCCCTGCGGGCCCGACGAGCGGTTGCCGGGAGCACCCTTCTCGCCCAGCTTCTTCGAGCCGTAGCGCGGGCCGTCCTCGACCAGCGGGTCGATGACCTCGTCGACGCCGCCCCAGATCAGGTCGACCTGGGTGTGGCAGTCCGGGACACCGACGTTCAGCTCGATCTCGTTCTGGCCGGCGCCGAGGAAGTCGCTGTCCGGCTCGCCGTAGACGTACTGCGGGGTGGCGAACTGCGGGCGCGGGGCGAAGTACGACACCAGGGTGAAGTACTGCTTCTCCTCGCCGCACAGCGGCAGGTCGCCCTCCAGCTTGACCGTCGCCGTGCCCTTCGGGCCGTCGAAGGTGTGGCTGTACTTCGCCTCGCTGGCGTCGACGCACTTCGGCGCCGGCGTGCACGCACCGTCGGCGGCGAGGTTGATGGTGCCCTCGTTGGTCCTCTCCCGCCGGTTGTCCCAGCGGCCCTCGACGATGAGCTTGGCGCTGGCGGTGTCGCCCGGAACGCGCTGTACGGCCTGGACCGAGCCGTTCCGGGGGATCGCCACGCCCTGCAGGTCGACAGGGTCGGCACCCGGCACGAGTACCTGGACCGGAGTCGACGGCTCGGCGGTCACCTTCTTGACCGTGGCGGCAGTCCTGCGCTCGCTGTTGGCCACCGTCCACGTGATCACCCGCTCACCGCTGAGCTGGTCGCAGACGACGGTGGCGGTGATGGTGGTGTGGTGTGCGGCGGCGGGGGTGGCCACCGCCGCCGCTCCGGTCAGGCCGATGAGGGCGGCTGCCAGGACAGCCAGCGGCCGCCGGAGCGACAGCTTGGGTCGGATCACGCGTACTCCCGGGGTAAAGAAGCGTCAGGGTCGGCGCGGGCGGGACGGACGGCGCTGGCGGCACGTGCCGCGCCTGAGAGGGTGCCTCCCGTGCCGATGACCGGCGGCCATGACGCCGGCACCGGGCAGACCCTAGCGAGATCGTGAGAAACGAAACAGCCCTCAGGGAAGCTTAAGTGAGATGTTATGAATGTGAGATCATTGATCCACCCACGGTGATCAAGCGGGGGCCGCCCGCTCCGATTCTGGTCTCGCGTAGCGTCACGAAGGTGAGCAGGAGCGAGCGATGACCCGCATCGTCGCGGGCAGCCTCGGCGGTCGGCGGATCGCCGCCCCGCCCGGTGCCGGCACCCGACCCACCTCCGACCGGGTACGTGAGGCGTTGTTCAGTGCGGTCGAGGCCGAGATGGACCTCGACGGTGCCCGCTTCGCCGACCTCTACGCCGGCTCGGGCGCGGTCGGCCTGGAGGCGCTGTCGCGGGGCGCTGGGCACGTACTGCTTGTCGAGTCCGACCCGCGCGCCGCCCGGGTGATCCGGGAGAACCTGACGGCGCTGCGGGTCGGCGCCTCGGCCCGGCTGGTCGCCGGCAAGGTCGCCACCGTCCTGGCCGCCGCCGTGGCGGGCGAGCCGTACGACGTCGTCTTCGCCGATCCGCCGTACGCGCTGCCGGACGACAGCGTCCGCACGATGCTCGCCGCTCTGGTCGACGGCGGATGGCTGGCGCCGGAGGCGGTGGTGGTGGTGGAGCGGTCCAGCCGTGGCGCACCGGTCGAGTGGGTGGAAGGCATCACTGGCCAGCGCAGTCGCCGGTACGGCGAGACCACCCTTTGGTACGGTCGCCGATCATGAGACGTGCGGTGTGTCCCGGATCGTTCGACCCGGTCACCAACGGTCACCTCGACATCATCGGCCGGGCCAGCCGGCTGTTCGACGAGGTGATCGTCGGCGTACTGGTCAACCAGTCGAAGAGCGGCCTGTTCACCGTCGAGGAGCGGATCGAGATGCTCCGTGAGGTGACCGCCTCCTACGGCAACGTGCGGGTGGCGTCCTTCCGGGGCCTGCTCGTGGACTTCTGCCGGGCGCAGCGGGCGACCGTGCTGATCAAGGGATTGCGGGCGGTCAGCGACTTCGACTACGAGTTGCAGATGGCGCAGATGAACATCGGTCTCGCCGGGGTCGAGACGCTGTTCATGCCGACCAACCCGCTCTACTCCTTCCTCTCGTCGAGCCTGGTGAAGGACGTGGCCAAGTGGGGCGGCGACGTCACCCCCCACGTCCCCGACGTGGTCCGCGACGCCCTCAAGGCCCGCCTGGTCCCCCCACCACCCTGACCAGCTCTCGATCGTGCCGTTCTGGTCGCCGCTGTGCCGCTTCTACCGCGGTTTGCCGGGACGGAACGGGCGAGATCGCGAGGTGGGGTGGTGCGACACGCCCGGGGAGGGGTCGGTGCGGGGTTGGTACGGGACGACATCATTGGGTGAAGCGGGAAACCGGCCGCAGCCCGCATGATGTAGGTCGGCCCGACGAATGACAGGAGTGAGGTACCGGTGGACCCGCTCGACCGCATCGACGAACTGATCAACATCGTGGAGCAGGCGCGCTCCGTGCCGATGTCGCGCAACAACTGCATGGTCGACCGGAGTGAGATGATCGGGGCCCTCGACGAACTGCGCGAAGGGCTTCCGGCCGACCTGCGCCGCGCCGCTGCCCTGCTGGAGGAGCGGGACAAGATCATGGAGGCCGGCAAGCGGGAGGCCGACCGCATCATCAGCGAGGGTGAGGCGGAACACGCCCGCCTGGTCTCGGTGAACGAGATCACCGTCTCCGCCGAGCACGAGGGTGCCCGGATCATCGCCGAGGCGCGGGCGGAGGCGCAGCGGCTGCGCGAGGAGGTCGACGACTACGTCGACACCGCGCTGGCCAACTTCGAACAGTTCCTCACCCGGGCGCTGGCGTCGATAGAGCGCGGCCGGGACAAGATGCACGCGCTGCGGGAGATCGGCACCTTCGCCGGGGACGAGGCGGAGCGACCGCTGCCCTTCTGATCTCGCACCGCTGCCGCCGAACGGATCGTCCGCCGCCGACCGGACTGCCCGCCACCGCCGGGACCGACCGCTGCTGCGGCTGGTCACCCCGGTTCGACGCTGGGGCGTCCGTCCAGGTAACCTCGTTTGTCGGCCTCTCACCGGCCGGAGTCTGACTATGCCCAAGAACTCACCCACTTCACTCGACCCCAGGTCGCCGCTGGTCCTCGACACGAGGGAGCTGCCACGCCGACCTGGTGCTCTGCGTACCGTCGAACGGGTGGTCCCGGCACCGTCGGACCTCGGCGTGGAGTTGATCGGCGTGCCGGAGGGCGCGGACCTCGACCTCGATCTGCGGATGGAGTCGGTGTCCGAGGGTGTGCTCGTCTCGGGGACCGTCAGCGGTCCGATCCGGGGCGAGTGCGGCCGCTGCCTGCGCGAGATCAACGAATCGGTGACGGTGACGATCCAGGAGCTGTACGCGTACGAGAACAGCACCACGGACGCCACCACCGAGGAAGACGAGGTCGGTCGAATGCAGGGAGACCTGATCGACCTGGAACCGGCGTTGCGGGACGCGGTGGTGCTCGCGCTGCCGAACAACCCGCTCTGCCGTCAGGACTGCCCAGGTCTGTGCCCCGAATGCGGGGTGCACCGGGACGATCTGCCGGCCGATCACAGCCACCAGCAGATCGACCCGCGTTGGGCGGGCCTGTCGCAACTGACCCGTACAGAGGAGTAAGAACCGTGGCCGTCCCCAAGCGCAAGATGTCGCGCAGCAACACCCGGTCCCGCCGGGCGAACTGGAAGGCCGCGGCGGTCGCGACCGTCGCCTGCCCGCAGTGCAAGTCCGCGAAGCTGCCGCACGCCGCCTGCTCGGTCTGCGGCACCTACAACGGCCGCCAGGTCCTTGAGGTCTGACCCGGACGGCGCGTGACGTCCCCGACCACAGGTCGGGTGACGCACACCCCCCGGCGGTCGTCCGCAACTCCGGCCGACGCCGGCCGGCCCAGGCCGGTCGGCGTCGAGACGGAGTCGGGCGTCGCACGGATCGCCGTTGACCTCCTCGGCGGGGACGACGCTCCCGCCGTCGTGGTGGACGGCGCTCTGCGGGCGGTGCGCGACGACCCGGACCTGCACCTGCTTCTCGTCGGGCCGACCCGGGTCGCCGGCGCGTTGATCGACGCCCTGGACCCGGCGCAACGGGACCGGATCACGGTCCGACCGACCCACTCCGTGGTCGACATGGCCGACGACCCCAGCGCGGCGCGTGCCGACACCACCGTCCGGGCGGCCGTGGCGGCCGTTCGTGCCGGTTACGCCGACGCGTTGGTCTCCGCGGGGTCCACCGGTGCGACCGTCACCGCCGCCGCCCTCGTCCTCGGTCGCTGGCCCGATGTGCGGCGCCCCGCCCTCGCCGCCGCGCTGCCCGCCGTCTCCGGCACCGTCGTCCTGCTCGACGTGGGTGGTTCGTTGGAGCCGAGCCCGGCGACCCTCGCCCGCAACGCCGCCCTCGGTGCCGCCTACGCCTCGGTCGCCTACGGCATCACCGCGCCCCGGGTGGGGCTGCTCTCCGTGGGCACCGAAGCCGGCAAGGGTGACCGGGCTCGCCGGCTCACCGACCCCATGCTCGGCGCGGCGGCGCTGCCCGGTGATGCCCGCTACGTCGGGCTCGTCGAGGGCTACGACGTCTGCCTCGGCACCAGCGCCGACGTGGTGGTCACCGACGGATTCACCGGTAACGTGCTGCTCAAAGCCATCGAAGGCGCGTACGCCATGGCCGGCGGGAACCCGCCCGGCGGCGGCGCGCCCCGGGCCGCCGCGCTGCTCGGTGTGGCCGGCACCGTCGTCGTCTGCCACGGCGCCGCCCGCGCCGACGACATCGCCTCCGGCATCGCCCTGGCCGCCCACCTCTGGCGGCGCGACGCCACCGAGCGGGTCGCCGCGCTGCTCGGCGGGGACCGCACCGATCGCACGACCGACACCGAGGTACGCACATCATGAGCAACGACAAGCGCCGGCGACCCGAGATCGGCCACCTGGAGGCCGCCTTCGGCGTCTCGCTGGACCCGGAGCTACTGGAACGCGCGCTGACCCACCGTTCGTACGCGTACGAGAACGGCGGCCTGCCCACAAACGAGCGGCTGGAGTTCCTCGGCGACTCGGTGCTGGGTGTGGTGATCACGACTGCGCTCTTCGAGAACCATCCGGACCTGCCGGAGGGCCAACTGGCGAAGCTGCGCGCCAGCGTGGTCAACATGCGTGCGCTCGCCGACGTGGCGCGCGGCCTGGGCCCGGACGGGCTCGGCCCCTACCTGCTGCTCGGCAAGGGCGAGGAGACCACCGGCGGTCGGGACAAGGCCAGCATCCTCGCCGACACCCTCGAAGCGCTGCTCGGCGCGATCTACCTCCAGTACGGCCTGGACACCGCCGCCATCGTCATCCACCGGTTGTTCGACCCGCTGATGGCCGAGTCCGCCGGCCGGGGTGCCGCGCTGGACTGGAAGACGAGCCTCCAGGAACTCACCGCCGCACTCGGCCTCGGCGTTCCGGAGTACCGGATCGAGGGGACCGGGCCGGACCACCTGAAGACCTTCACCGCGTGGGTGGTGGTGGCCGGCAACCGGTACGGCGGTGCCGACGGGCGGAGCAAGAAGGAAGCCGAGCAGCGGGCGGCGGAGTCGGCGTGGCGGACCCTCACCGAGCAGGCGGAGAAAGCCGCCGAGCAGGTGGAGAAGACCGCTGACCAGGCCGGGACGGCCGCCGACGGCTCGGTCGACGGCCAGGTCAACGGGACGGTGGACGGCCAGCGGGAGCTGGTCGACGAGGTCGAGGCCCAGGCGCACCATGCCTGAGCTGCCGGAGGTGGAGACCGTCCGGCAGGGCCTGTCCCGCTGGGTCACCGGCCGTCGGATCCACTCGGTGGAGGTACGCCACCCCCGGGCGGTCCGTCGCCACGTGCCCGGCGGCGCGCACTTCGCCGACGTGCTGGCCGGCCGGAAGGTACTCGACGTCCGTCGACGCGGGAAGTATCTCTGGCTGCCGCTGGACAGCGGGGACGCCGTCGTCGGGCATCTCGGGATGTCCGGGCAACTGCTGCTGCAACCGGCGGAGGCGCCCGACGAGACGCACCTGCGGGTCCGGTTCCGTTTCGACGACGGCGGCCCCGAGCTGCGCTTCGTCGACCAGCGCACGTTCGGCGGGCTGGCGGTGAGCGAGGGCGGCGGCACGCTGCCGGCGGAGATCGCCCACATCGCCCGCGATCCGCTTGATCCGGAGTTCTCCGACGCGGAGTTCGTGGCCGCGCTGCGTCGGCGGCGTACCGAGGTCAAGCGGGCGCTGCTCGACCAGAGCCTGATCTCCGGGGTGGGCAACATCTACGCCGACGAGGCGCTGTGGCGGGCCGGGCTGCACGGCACCCGGTCCACCGACGCGCTCACCGGCCCGGCCGCCCACCGGCTGCTCGCGCACGTGCGGGACGTCCTCGGTGAGGCGATCACCGCGGGTGGCACCAGCTTCGACGCCCTCTACGTGAACGTCAACGGCGAGAGTGGCTACTTCGACCGATCGTTGAACGCGTACGGGCGCGAGGGGCAGCCCTGCCGTCGCTGCGGCGCACCGATCCGCCGCGAGGCCTTCATGAACCGCTCGTCGTACAGCTGCCCCCGCTGCCAACCGCGCCCCCGCTCGCGCCGCTGACCTCGCCCTCTGCCGGGGCCGGACGTGTGGTCAGGGGGCCGGGCAGGGGAGGCGCCAGGCGTCCAGGGAGCGGTTCTTACGGATCGAGGCGAAGCCGTAGCCGACGCTTGTGACACAGAAGTCGATGGTGGCACCGGTGTACTCGACGTGGAACACCGGTTTGCCGGCGTCGGCGAAGGGCAGCAACTTGTCGCACCGGTCCAGCCGTACGCACTCCTCGTTGACGGCGAAGTCGAAGTCCGGTGCCAGCGCGGCGACCTGCGGCAGATTGTTGAGCAGCCCGGGGGAGAGGTCCAGCGAGCGGGCCAGCGCGGCGACCTCACGGTTGAACGTCAACTGGTCGTCGAACTCCAGCGCGAAGCCGGAGCGCTTGTCGTAGCCGTCGGCGTCGGCGAACACCACCGCGCCGAAACCCTTTCCACGACAGAGCCGGAACCGGTCGGCCAGCACCGGCCGCAGGACGTCCCACCGGCGTACGTCGAGCCAGACGCGCCCGGTCCGCGCCGTCGTCGCGCCGCGGACGCGAGCCGGGTAGCGGCTGGCGTCGGGGTCGGTCGGGTGCACCGAACCGATGTGCACCTGGCAAACCAGCCGACGGTCCCGGGAACGTAGCTCGCTGGTCTGCGCGGCGGTGGTGTCGACCGGGTCGAGGACGAAAACGTCCGCCTCGACGTCCGGATCGAGCACCCCGTCCAGCTGCCACTGCCACTGCCAGTGCCGCGCCGAGGTGGTCGGCCAACTGGTCGGTGCCCCGGGCGGGGTGAGGTCAGGCCGGCAGGCGGCAGCCGTGAGGAGCAGTGTGAACGTCAGGCCGGCCGGCAGCGCCCGGCGGTGCACCCACCGGGCCGGTCGCCCGCCCAGGCCGAACCGCATCGCCAGCTCCGCAGGTCGCGGGGCGGCGTCGGGCCGCCCGAGCCCGGTACGCCGGGTCCCGGCGTACCCACCCGGTCAAACGAGCACGGACCCGACAAGGATTCGCGGCCGACTCAGCGCGGTGCGGCGAAGACCTGCGTCCAGTACGGGCCGTTGCTGCGCGCCACGCCGACGCCGATCTCGGTGAAGGCGCAGTTGAGGATGTTGGCACGGTGTCCGTCGCTGTTCATCCAGGCGTCCATGACCGCCGCGGGCGTCCGCTGGTTCCACGCGACGTTCTCGCCATAGGTACGCCAGGCGTAGTCGACCCGGTCGATCCGGTCGCCGGGATCGCTACCGTCGCTGCCGGTGTGCGACATGTTCTGGTGGTCGGCCTGGTCCTGGCTGTGCCGCTGGGCCGCGGTCATCAACTTGTCGTCGATGCTCAGCGCGCCGCAGCCGGCCTTCGCCCGTTCGGCGTTGACCAGCTTGACCACCTCGGCCGCCTCGGCGGTGACGCCGTCGGAGGGCGACGGGCTGGTCGAGGCGGCCCGGCTCGGACTGCCCTGGCGGTCGGTGCCGAGCCGGGAGGGGCCGTGCTCCGCGAGGGCGCGGGCCTGGGCCGGCTGGTCCGGCTCGGTGACGGTGCTGCCGTGGCGGTGCTCGGTGAGGCGCTGGGGCTGGGACTGGCGCTCGGGCTGGTGCTCTCGGGCAGGTCGAGCGTGAGCGCCGGATCCTCCTCCGGCGCGGCGGGGGCGCTGGCGACCGGTTCCTGGCCCGCCGTCGTGTTGGTCGGGGCGTCGTCACCGGGTAGCGCGAGGGCGGCGACGCCGATGCTCACCACGAGCGTGGCGGCCGCGGCGGCACCTCCCATCACCAGGGGCGCGGCAGTCGGCGGGACCGACGGGTCGCGGCGGTCGGCTCCAGCGCCGGCTCGTCGACACCGGCCAGTTCCCGGTGCCCGGTCTGCGGCGGGCCGTAGTGCGGGCTTACGACCGGTTCGGCGTACGCGCCGGCCCGGTCGGTGTACCCAACGGCCTGATCGGTGTACCAGTCGGGCCGATCATCGTAGGCGTACGCGCTCTCCTGCGGCGCGGCGTGGTGCGCGGGCCAGTCGGTGGCGGTGGGCTCGTCGTCGCGGTGGTGCCGCCCGGTCTGCTGGTGCGGCGCGCCGGAGGCGTCGTACCAGTCCTGCTCCGTTGTCGGGTACGGCTGCTCCGCCTGCCGGTACGCCTCCGTCACCGGGTGCTCGGCAGCGTCGGACCGCCACTGCTCGGTCGGCTGGTCGCGGTACCACCCGTCGGACGGCTCCACCGGATCGTCGCCGAACAGGTAGGACGACCGTGGCGCCGGCCGGTCGGTCAACCAGGCCGGATCGTCGGTCGGCGGTTCCGCTCGCCACGGGATGCGCTCCGGGTCGATCGGATCATTCCAGCCGTGCACGCCTGTCGCCTCCACGGGTCAGTTACGGGCCGGGGTGACGCTACGTGTTGTGTCTGAGCAGCGGCAATCTGGCTAAGGAAGAGTTAAGAGGAGCCGGTACGTCTGGGTGAGGTGTTCGATGATTCCGCAGCGTAGAGTCGGGGTGTCCGGACAGAGCGTGTCCGCGCCTGGTGGCAGCCTCCCGCGAGGGGTGTGGCCGACGCCTAGATGATCTACGGCCTGCGAGAACTTGACGAAGCAGGGGCTGTCGGCTCAATATGGTGTTGTCGCCAGTCGCGCCCGGTCATGCCCAGAAATTGTGGGAATGGTAGTCGCGTTCACATGGGCGCGCGTTGGCCGGCCTCTCCGGCAGCGCACATCAAGGAGTAAAAATGGCGAAGGCCCTCTACGGCCACGTAGGTGCGGCGCCCGACCGGCGCCTGCTCGACGAGGTCACCCGACTGCGTGCCAGGGTTCAGTCACTGGAGTTCGAGGTCACGCGGCTGCGCGCCGAGAACGATCGGCTCGCGGCGGCTGCGGCGGAGGCGGACGATCTGCTCCGTCTGGCCGAGCCCGCGCTGACCTGATCCACCTGGTCGCCGCGCAAGCGGCCGAACTCACCTGGTCGCACGAGAGCGACCGCCGCAACCGGTCGCCACAACTGAATAGCACCACCGCACCTAGCGCGCCGACACCCTGTGCCGGCGCGCAGCTCTGTGCGTGCTCGATCGCCCCCGGCCACGGGGTGTGCAGTCGGGTCCGGCCGGTGTCCGACGGCCGGGCAGGCGGGTCGCGTGGCGTGCTCCACCCGGTCCCGGGTTAGTCTGCGGGTTTACCAGGGTCCGCGCAGCCGGGCGACGGTACGGCGGCCACCGGACGAGGATCGAGAAGGTGTATCTCAAGAGCCTGACGGTGAAGGGCTTCAAGTCCTTCGCCTCCGCGACGACGCTCAAGCTGGAACCGGGCATCACCTGCGTGGTGGGCCCGAACGGCTCGGGCAAGTCCAACGTCGTCGACGCCATCGCCTGGGTACTCGGCGAGCAGGGCGCCAAGGCGTTGCGCGGCGGCAAGATGGAGGACGTCATCTTCGCCGGTACCGCCGGGCGGGCCCCGCTGGGCCGGGCCGAGGTGACCCTCACCATCGACAACACCGACGGTGCCCTGCCGATCGAGTACACCGAGGTCTCCATCACTCGCCGGATGTTCCGCTCCGGCGAGAGCGAATACGAGATCAACGGCGACTCGTGCCGGCTGCTCGACATCCAGGAACTGCTGTCCGACTCCGGCATCGGCCGCGAGATGCACATCATCGTCGGGCAGGGCCGGCTCGACGGGATGCTGCACGCCAAGCCGGAGGACCGGCGGGCGTTCATCGAGGAGGCGGCCGGCGTCCTCAAGCACCGCAAGCGCAAGGAAAAGGCGCTGCGCAAGCTCGACGCGATGCAGACCAACCTGAACCGGCTCACCGACCTCACCGCCGAACTGCGCCGACAGCTCAAACCTCTCGGCCGGCAGGCCGAGGTGGCCCGCCGGGCCGCCGTCATCCAGGCCAACCTGCGCGACGCCCGGCTGCGGTTGCTCGCCGATGACCTGGCCACCCTGCGGACCACGCTGGACAAGGAGATCGCGGACGAGACCGCGCTCCGGCAGCGACGCGAGCAGGTCGAGGCCGAGCACGCCGAGGTGCAGTCCCGCCTGGGCGAACTGGAGGAGGCGTTGGCCTCCGACGCCCCGCTGCTGGCCGCCGCCCAGGACACCTGGTACAAGCTCTCCGCCTTGCAGGAACGGTTCCGCTCGATCGAGCAGCTCGCCGTCGAACGACTGCGGCATCTGACCGCCACGCCGGACGACGAGCGCCCGGGGCGGGACCCGGAACAGCTGGAGGCCGAGGCCGAGCGGGTCCGCGAGCAGGAGGAGGAACTGCGCGCGGCGCTCACCGACGACCAGGTCCGGCTCGCCGAGGCGGTCGAGCACCGCCAGGAGTTGGAGCGGCAGCTCGCCGCCGCCGAGCGGGAACTCGTCGCTGCGGCGAAGGCGATCGCCGACCGGCGGGAGGGCCTGGCCCGGCTGACCGGACAGGTGAACTCCGCCCGGGCGCGCACCACCAGCGCCGGCGAGGAGATCGAGCGGCTCGCCGCCGCGCACACCGACGCGATGGCCCGCGCCGAGCGGGCCCAGGCCGAGCTGGACGCGGTCGCCGAGCAGTCCACCGAGGCCGACCGCGACAACGCCGACCTGGACGCCCGGCACGCGGAGGCCGTCGCCGCCCAGGAGCAGGCACAGGCCACGGTCCGGTCGCTGTCGGACGCGGAGCGGGCAGCGGAGAAGGACGCCGCGACCTGGAAGGCGCGGGAGGAGGCGCTCGCCCTCGGCCTGCGCCGCAAGGACGGTGCCGGCGCCCTCTTGGCCCGCGCCGACCAGGTGCCCGGTCTGCTGGGCGGCCTCGCCGGGCTGCTCTCGGTGGCGCCGGGCCACGAGGCGGCGCTCGCCGCGGCGCTCGGTGGGCTGGCCGACGCGGTCGCGGTGACCGGCGTCGACGAGGCCGTCGAGGCGATGCGCCTACTGAAGATCTCCGACGCCGGACGTGCCGGGCTGCTCGTCGGCAGCCCCGCCGGGCCGGGGATGTCCGGTTCGGCCGACGCGTTGCGCCCGAAACTGCCCGACGGCGCCCACTGGGCACCCGACCTGGTCGACTGCGACGACCAGATCCGGCCCGCGGTGCACCGGGCACTGCGGGACGTGGTGCTGGTGGCGGACCTGTCGGCCGCCGCCGAGGTGGTCACCGGCAATCCCGAACTACGGGCGGTCACCCGGGAGGGTGACGTCGTCGGCGCGTACGCGGCGGCCGGCGGGTCGGCCAAGGCGCCCAGCTACATCGAGGTCCAGGCGGCCGTCGAGGAGGCCCGGGCCAGTCGGCTGGCGGCCGAGCGGACCAGCGCCGATCTGCGCGAACAGCTGGTCGAGGCACGCGCCGAGGTGGCCACCGCCAAGGAGGCGGTGCAGCACGCCGCAGCGGCCAAACGGGAGGCCGAGAGCCACCGCAACGCCGCGGCACGACGGCTGGCCGAGCTGGGTGCCGCCGCGCGGTCGGCGAAGGCGGAGACCGATCGCCTCGGCGAGTCCCGAGCGCGCGCCGAGGCGGCCCGAGAGCGGGATCTGACCACCCTGGCCGAGCTGGAGGAGCGGCTGCGGTTGGCGGAGGCGACCCCGATCGACGCGGAACCCTCCACCGAGGAACGCGACCAGTTCGCCGCCATGGTGCCGCAGGCCCGGCAGAACGAGATGGAGGTCCGACTCGCGGTGCGTACCGCCGAGGAGCGGGTCGCCTCCATCGCCGGGCGGGCCGATTCGCTGCGCCGGCAGGCCGGTGCCGAACGGGCGGCCCGGGAGCGGGCGGCGGCCCGACGCGCGGCGCGGACCCGGGGCGCCGCCATCGCCCGCGCGGTGGCCGGTGGCGCGCGGACGGCGTTGACCCAGCTGACCAGCAGCATCGCCCGGGCCGAGGAGCACCGCGACGCGGTGGCGCGGGAACGGGCCACCCGCGAGGCGGAGCTGCAGGAGGTGCGGGCCGCCGCGAAACGGTTCGGTGCGGAACTGGAACGGCTGACCAGCCAGGTGCACCGGGACGAGGTCGCCCGCGCCGAGCAACGGCTGCGCATCGAGCAGTTGGAGGCCAAGGCCGCCGAGGACTTCGGCCTGACGGTGGAGACCCTGGTCGCCGAGTACGGCCCGAGTCAGCTGGTGCCGCCCACCGAGGCCGAGGTGGCCGCCGCCGAGCGGGATGAGCTGCCGGTTCCCGAACCGGTCCGCTACGAACGCCCGGTGCAGGAGAAGCGGGCCGCCAAGGCGGAACGGGAACTGGCCCTGCTGGGCAAGGTCAACCCACTCGCCCTCGAGGAGTTCGCGGCGCTGGAGGAGCGGTACAAGTTCCTCTCCGAGCAGTTGGAGGACCTCAAGGCGACCCGACGGGACCTGCTCACCGTGGTCAAGGACGTCGACGACCGGATCCTCGAGGTCTTCGCCAGCGCCTTCGCCGACACCGCGCGAGAGTTCGAGCAGGTCTTCACCGTGTTGTTCCCCGGTGGCGAGGGCCGGTTGATCCTCACCGACCCGGACGACCTGCTGACCACCGGCGTCGAGGTCGAGGCCCGCCCGCCGGGCAAGAAGATCAAACGACTGTCGCTGCTCTCCGGCGGCGAGCGGTCGCTGACCGCGGTCGCGATGCTGGTGGCGATCTTCCGGGCCCGGCCGAGCCCGTTCTACATCATGGACGAGGTGGAGGCGGCCCTCGACGACGTGAACCTGGGCCGGCTGATCACCCTGCTGGCGCAGCTACGGGAGAAGAGCCAGCTGATGGTCATCACGCACCAGAAGCGGACCATGGAGATCGCCGACGCGCTCTACGGTGTGACGATGCGCGGCGGGGTCACCCAGGTGATCAGTCAACGGCTCAACCGGGCCGACGGGGATGACGAGCGGCAGGGCCGCGGCGAGGAGAACGGGTAGTGGCTCGGGAACGCGCGACGGCGCTCCTGGTGGACTTCGACGGTGTGCTGCGGCGCTGGGATCCGGCGGTCGCCGCCGCCGTCGAGCGGGAGTACGGCCTCTCCGCCGGTGTGCTCGGCGAGATCGCCATGCAGTGGGGGCGGCTGCAACCGGTGCTCACCGGCCAGGTCAGCCACGCCGACTGGATGACGAGCGTGGCCGACGCGCTCACCCCGTCGGTCGGTGACGCCGGGCGGGCGCGGGCGGCGGTGGCCCAGTGGCAGCGCTATCGCGGTGAGGTCGACCCGGAGGTGCTCGCGTTCGTCCGCGAGGCGAGATCCGCCGGCATCCGGGTCGGGCTCGGCACGAACGCCACCGACCTGCTCGACGCCGACCTGGCCGCGCTCGACCTGATCGGCGAGCTGGACGTGGTGGTCAACTCCTCGGTCATCGGGGTGCACAAGCCGGCACCCGAGTACTTCCAGGCCGCCTGTGCGGCGCTGGACACGCCGCCGGCCCGGGTGCTCTTCGTCGACGACGAGGATCGGGCGATAAGTGGCGCCCGGGCGGCCGGGCTGTCCGCGTACCGCTGGAACGGCCCGGCCGACCTGCGCTATCTGCGGGCCGCGCTGGCCGCCTGATCCGGCTCCGACCTCGGTCGCTCACTTTCCGCGCCCGGGTCGCGGCACGTGGCGGTGTCCCGCCGACGGGTGACCGCGACATGCCGCAACCCGCGCCAACCAGCCACGCTCTCCGTCACACCCCGACGACGCCGTCGATGCGTTCGCGGATCAGGTCTGCGTGCCCGTGGTGCCGGGCGTACTCCTCGATCATGTGGACGTAGACCCAGCGCAGGTTGAACGTCCGTCGCTTCGGGCCGACCTCGGTGAACGTCTCGTCGAGCGACCGCCCGACGACGGCGGCGCGGGCCCGCGCCACCTCCCGGTGGTAGGTGGCGAAGTCCGCCTCGGCGTCGGCGGCGCTGACGTCGTGGTCGGCGTCCGGATCGTCGTCCGTGTAGTACGGGTAGTCGACCTGCTCACCGGCGAAGTTCTCCCGGAACCACCAGGCCTCCACCTCGGCCAGATGCCGCACCAGCCCGAGCAGGGTGAGGCCCGACGGTGCCACGCTGGCCGTGCGCAGTTGCTCGGCGGTGAGGCCGGCGCACTTGAGCAGGAGGGTCTGCCGGTGATAATCCAGCCAGCCCTCCAGCATGGTGCGCTCGTCGCCGACGTAGGGCTCAGGGGTCCGGTCGACCGCCGGTGCTGTCCAGGTCATCCCGGGATTCTGGCCCGGATGACGACAACCCGCGACAGGTTTGCGGTGCGCTCAGCGGCCGTCGGCGAGCCGCTGCCGGGCCACCACGTGCAGGTGACCGTCGCCGGTGGTGCCCTCGATGATCACCTCGGCCCCGCGGCCGGCGTGGGTGAGCGTCGCCACCGCGTTGCCGAAGTAGGGCCCGGCCAGCCTGCGCCACTTGACCAGCGGGCGGCGGACCCCCGCCGTGCGGGCCAGGGCCCGGGCCGCTCCGGCCGGGCCGCGCGCCCACCCCAGCCGCATCAGCGGGCGCATCCCGGCCGGCACCTGGTTGTGGATCGGCGAGCAGGTGAGCTGGTGCACCGGTGTGCGTACACCGGGGTCGGCGAACCTGACCCGCGCCACGTACGAGTGGTGCACGTCGCCGGAGAGCACGCTTATCGACGCCGGTGGCGGGTACGCCGGCCCGGCGCCCTTGCGGTCGTCGGGCGTGCCAGGTGTGCCGGCGCCGATCCGGGCGAACAGCTCCGCCAGCGCGTCGAACGAGCGGCGGAACGCCGCCCAGTGCTCCAGGTCCAGCGCGCGGCGCAGCCGCTCGCCCAGCCCGGCGACCCACCGCCGGGGCGAGTCGGCCAGCTTCTCGTTCCACGTCTCGACGTGGTGGATGCCGGGCGGCAGCAGCCAGGGCAGTGAGGAGCCGACCACCAGGTGGTCGTAGCCGCCGTGGGCGCGGTCGACGAACCACGACCATTCGCCGGGCGGCAGCATCGCCCGCCGACCCGGTTGCAGCACCCGGCTGCACCGGTTGTCCAGCATCACCAGGCGGGTGCGCCCCAGGTCGAGCGCGTAGCTCCACTGGTACTGCACGGCCCGCCAGCGCTCGGTGTCGTGGGCCAGGTCGGCCTCGGTGTCGACGCGCGCACCGAACTCCCGCAACACACCGGTGGCGTCCTCCGCCGCGCTCACCTTGGCGAAGACCGGATCGGCGGCGATCTCGTCCGGCGAGAGGTTGCCCAGGTGCTGGTAGACCCAGTAGGAGGCCAGCCCGCTGACGATCCGCTCGGCCCACCACGACTGTTCGCGCATGTCGGCCCGCCAGGAGGCCGAGGTGTTCCAGTCGTCGATGATCTCGTGATCGTCGAAGATCATCACGCTCGGCACGGTGGAGAGGAGCCAGCGGATCTCCGGGTCGCGCCACGACTCGAGGTAGAGCTTGGTGTACTCGTCGAAGCTGACCACCTGGTCCTTCGGTGCGCCCTGCGGACGCCGCCGCCGACGGCGCAGCAGCCGCTTGACGGTCGGCGAGGTCTCGTCGGCGTAGACCTGGTCACCGAGCAGCAGCAGCAGGTCGGGCAGGGCGGCCGGGTCCGGGTCGGCCATCACCCGCCGGGCGTACGCGTCGAGCGCGTCCGGCGGCAACTTGCGGGTGGTCGCGTGCTGGGTGGTCTCCCGACAGGAACCGAAGAGCAGGCGGACCGGCTGGTCCCGGTCGTCGGTGGCCCGGGTGCGGATGAGACTGGGCGGGAAGCGGCTGTCCGGCAGCGGCCAGACCACCTCGTCGTCGATCAGCACCTCGTACGTCGTGGCGCTGTCCGGGGTCAGCCCGTCGATCACGACGAGCGCGTAGTGGTGGTCGTACGCGCTGAAGGTGGGGGCGGTGCCGGTGGCGCCGCCGGCCGTGCGGACGGTGACCACGGCCGGCGTCGTGGTCTCCACCCAGACGGTGGCCCGAGTGCCGACGACCCGGCGCAGCAGGGGGCCGATGAGCAGCTCGGCGGGCATGTGGACCTCCAGACGAGAAAGCTTCATCCTTTACTACCCGGCCGGCGGCGCACCACTGCCAACTGTGGCCGAGACTACCGCCGCATCCTGGGCGGACGCCGGGGGCGGTCGGGCGCCGGGTGATCGCCGAGCCCGGCGGGAGCGGTGGCTGAGACGTGATCGCCGGCATCTGACAGGATTCCGGCATGACGGAATACCTCCTCATCGCTCTCGCCCTGCTCGGTCTGCTGATCCTCGGCGGCATCGGGCTGGTCGTGCCGCGGCTGCGCCGACGGCCGCAGCCGCCGCTGCCGCGTACGGAGGTCGACACCCGGGCGGAGGAGGACCTCGCCGGCCCGCCGGTGCAGGCGCCGGAGGCTGACCTGTCCACAGGTGTCCTGGTCGAGCCGCCGGTCGAGGCGCCGGCACCGACCGTCGAGGTGCCCGAGCCGACCGCCGGTCGGCTGGTGCGGCTACGGTCGCGGCTGTCGCGGTCGCAGAACGTGTTCGGCAAGGGCCTGCTCGGTCTGCTCAGCCGGGACCGGCTCGACGAGGACGTCTGGGAGGAGATCGAGGACAGCCTGATCACCGCCGACGTCGGTGTCGACGCCACCCGGGACATCGTCGACCGGCTGCGGGAGCGCACCCGGGTGCTGGGTACCCGTTCGGTCGCCGAGCTGCGCACCCTGCTCGCCACCGAGCTGGTCACCGCGCTCGACCCGGGGCTGGACCGGTCGCTGCACACCGCACCGAAGGAGGGCGTCCCGGCGGTGCTGCTCGTGGTCGGGGTCAACGGCGCGGGCAAGACCACCACCTGCGGCAAGATCGCCCGAGTGCTCATCGCCGACGGCCGCAGTGTGCTGCTCGGCGCCGCCGACACCTTCCGGGCCGCCGCCGCCGACCAGTTGCAGACCTGGGCCGGACGGGTCGGGGCCGAGACAGTCCGCGGTCCGGAGGGCGCCGACCCGGCCAGCGTCGCCTTCGACGCGGTCAAGCGGGGTATCGAGACCGGCGTGGACACGGTCCTCGTCGACACCGCCGGCCGCCTGCAGAACAAGATCGGCCTGATGGACGAGTTGGGCAAGGTCAAGCGGGTGGTGGAGAAGCACGGCCCGATCGACGAGACACTGCTGGTGCTCGACGCCACCACCGGCCAGAACGGGTTGGAGCAGGCGCGCGTCTTCACCGAGGTGGTGAACGTCACCGGTGTGGTGCTGACCAAGCTCGACGGCACCGCCAAGGGCGGCATCGTCATCGCCGTGCAGCGCAAGCTCGGCATCCCGGTGAAGCTGGTCGGCCTCGGCGAGGGCCCCGACGACCTGGCACCGTTCGACCCGGCACAGTTCGTCGACGCGTTGCTGGGTACCGAACCCACCGGCCAGACCGCGTAACCTCGGGTGACCAGAGACGATCGCGCGTACGCGGGCTGGCGCGACGCGAGCCACCCGTCGCAGCGCCTCGGGAGACCGTACGTGACCTCGCAGGAGATCCCGCTGCACGGCGGGAACGTGAGCACCGTGGTGCGGGTCGGTGACACGGTGCGGCGCAACGCCGGACCGTGGACCCCGTCGGTGCACGCCCTGCTGCGTCACCTGGAGTACGTCGGGTTCACCGGCGCACCCCGCGCCCTCGGCATGGACGAGCGCAACCGGGAGGTGCTGTCCTACCTGGAGGGGGAGTGCGGGGAGTACCCGCTGGCCCCGCACTGGGTCACCGACGAGGCCCTGGTCACTGTCGCCACCATGCTGCGGATGTTCCACGACGCCCAGTACGGCTTCGTGCCGCCACCGCAGGCGGTGTGGCGCTCGTTCGGCCCGCCGCCACCGGACACCGAGGTCATCTGCCACCACGACGCGGCACCGCACAACGTGATCTGGCGGCCGGACGGCACCCTCGGGCTGATCGACTTCGACCTCGCCTCGCCCGGTGCCCGGATCTACGACGTGGCGTACGCGGCCTGGACGTGGGTGCCGATCTTCTCCGACCGGGACTCCATCACCCTCGGCTGGAAGCGTCCGGACCGGCCGCGCCGGCTGCGGCTCTTCGCGGACGCCTACGGGCTCATTCCGCGCGACCGCCATCGGCTGATCCGGACCATCCGCAAGCGGATCGTGGACCACGTCGAGGGCATCCGCCGGATGGCGGCGGCCGGGGAGCCGGCCTTCGTCCGGATCGTGCACAAGGGCCACCTGCGCCGGCCGATGCGGGATCTTCGGTTGCTCGACTACGAGCGACACGCCCTCGAGCACGCCCTGCGCTGAGCGACCGTTTCGGCGGTCGCTGGGCCGACGGGGGGATAGACCGGCACCAAATGGCCGATCCACCCCCGTCGAAGCGCCGAGGTGTGCGACTTTCTTCACACGTCCGAAACAAGCCGTCATGGTTCGGAAACCGGCCGGGGACCCTGGGTGAAACAGCGGACCACCAGGCTTCCGCGCAACCGGCGTACGGGCGATGCTGCGCGGTGCCGGGAGGGAGGGAGAAAACAACCCGAGAGGAGGCAGCGTGCCGGAGCTAGATTCTGGTGCCACCGCCTGGATTTTGACTTCAGCCGCGCTGGTGTTGCTCATGACGCCCGGCCTGGCGCTGTTCTACGGGGGCATGACCCGGTCCAAGTCCGTGCTCAACATGATGATGATGAGCTTCGGCGCGATCGGCCTGGTCAGCCTTTTGTGGGTGTTCTACGGCTACAGCATCGCGTTCGGTGAGGACGTCGGCGGGATCACCGGTGATCTTTCCGCCGCAGGCCTGCGCGGCATGCTGGAGAGCGGGACCGAGGGTGGCATCCCCGACCTGCTGTTCGCCGGTTTCCAGCTGATGTTCGCTGTGATCACTGTCGCGCTGATCAGTGGCGCGATCGCCGACCGGGCCCGGTTCGGCCCGTGGCTGCTCTTCGCCGGCCTGTGGGCCACCCTGGTCTACTTCCCGGTGGCGCACTGGGTGTGGGGCGGTGGCTGGATCTTCGAGCTGGGCGTGCTCGACTTCGCCGGTGGCACCGCGGTGCACATCAACGCCGGTGCCGCGGCTCTCGCCCTGGCGCTGGTGCTCGGTCGCCGGGTCGGCTGGCCGAAGGACAGCTTCAAGCCGCACAACCTGCCGATGGTGCTGCTCGGTGCCGGCCTGCTGTGGTTCGGCTGGTTCGGCTTCAACGCCGGCTCGGCGCTGGCCGCCAACGGCACCGCCGCGATCGCCTTCATCAACACCCAGGTCGCCACCGCCGCCGCGGTGCTTGGCTGGTTGCTGGTGGAGAAGATCCGGGACGGCAAGCCGACCACCCTCGGTGCGGCGTCCGGTGCCATCGCCGGTCTGGTCGCCATCACCCCGGCCTGTGCCTTCCTGGAGCCGCTCGGCGCCATCGCGCTGGGTGTCATCGCCGGTGTCGTCTGCGCGCTGGCCGTCGGCCTCAAGTACCGCCTCAAGTACGACGACTCGCTCGACGTGGTCGCCGTGCACATGATCGGCGGCATCATCGGCTCGCTGCTCATCGGCTTCCTGGCGATGGAGGTGCTGGCGGGTGAGGGCAACGACGGTCTGCTCTACGGCGGCGGTGTCACGCTGCTGGGCAAGCAGGCTCTCGGTTCGGCCGCCGTGCTGGTGTACTCGTTCGTGGTCGCGTACCTCATCGGCTTCGTGATCGACAAGACCATCGGCTTCCGCGCCAGCGCCGAGGCCGAGGTCGACGGCATCGACAACGCCGAGCACGCGGAGAGCGCGTACGAGTTCAGCTCCACGGGTGGTGGCGGTGGCGCGTTCGCCGCCGCGGGCATCGGTACCTCGGCGGCGCCGAAGACCGAGCCCACCGAACCGGTAAGCGAAAAGGTCGCCGGCTAACGTTCTGCGAATGGAGGGGTTGGACATGAAGCTGGTGACCGCGGTCATCAAGCCGCACCAGTTGGACGCCGTCAAGGAGGCCCTGCACACGCTGGGCGTGGCCGGTCTGACGGTGAGTGAGGTCCAGGGCTACGGGCGGCAGAAGGGCCACACCGAGGTCTACCGGGGCGCCGAGTACACCGTCGAGTTCCTGCCCAAGATCCGGGTGGAGGTGCTCACCGACGAGATCGACGTCGAGAAGATCGTCGACGCCGTCGTGTCGGCGGCCCGGACGGGCAAGATCGGTGACGGCAAGGTCTGGGTGACCGCCGTCGAGGAGGTCGTCCGGGTCCGTACCGGCGAGCGCGGCCTGGACGCACTGTAGGGCGCTGATCGATGACCTCGTTGACCAGCAGGGCAGCCTCGGAACCCCCCGGTAGCGCTGACCTCCTGGTCAACGAGGTCGTCGGCGTACCGGCCGGGATCGGCGCGACGGCGCGTCGGGCCCGGGCCGACGCGTACGACGCCTGGCTGGCCCGGTTGCTGCCGGACCGGCCGGGCGTCGCGCTGCTCGCGGTCGGCGGGCTGGGCCGGCGGCAGTGCGCCCCCTACGGCGACCTCGACCTGGTGCTGGTGCACGCCGGGGTGCCCGGCATCGACGAACTGGCCGCCGCCCTCTGGTACCCGATCTGGGACGCCGGGCTGCGGCTCGACCACTCCGTCCGGACCGTCGCCGAGGCGCTGTCGGTCGCCCAGGACGACGTCAAGGTGGCCCTCGGGCTGCTCGACGCCCGGCTCGTCGCCGGTGACCCGGACCTCGCGGACACGCTGGTGAGCAGCGCGACCGACCATTGGCGGCGCACCGCCGTCCGCCAGCTCGCGCCCCTGCGGGAAAGCACCGCCGCCCGCTGGCAGGCCCACGGCGAACTGGCTCACCTGCTGGAGGGCGACCTGAAGGAGGCGGCCGGGGGGCTACGTGACGTCGGCATCCTGCGGGCCATCGCCACCGCCGGGATCACCGACGCGCTACGACCCGCCGTACACGCCGCACACCTGCGGCTGCTGGACACCCGGGACGCGCTGCACCAGCAGGTCGGCCGGCGCGTCGACCGGCTGCTCGCCCAGGAGCGCGACGGGGTGGCCGCCCTGCTCGGCCTGCGTCGCACACCGTCCGGCGTCGCCGAGGACGCCCCGCCGGGCACCGTGCCGCCGCAGCCGGCCGGGTCCGCACCGGAGCAGCGGTACGGCCCGGCGTCGCGGGGTGAGGACGGCGACGGCGACACCCTGCTGCGTCGGGTCGCCGGTGACGCCCGGACCGTCAGCCACGCCCTGGACGACGCGCTCCGCGCCACCGACCGGCTGCGCTCCGGTCGCCGTCGTGGCGCAGACGGAAGGCCACTGCGCCGCCCGGTGGCCCGGGACGTGGTCGAGCACGACGGCGAACTGGTGCTGGCCCGCACCGCCATCGGCGCCCGCCCGGACGCCAGCCTGTCGCTGCGGCTGGCCGCCGCCGCGGCGACCACCGGGCTGCCGATCGCCCGCGCCACCTGCGAGTGGCTGGCCGCGTACTGCCCGCCGCTGCCCACGCCCTGGCCGGCGGAGGCCCGCGCCGCCCTGACCACGCTGCTCGGAGCCGGCACCGGCATGATCCCGGCCTGGGAGACCTGCGACCGGTACGGGCTGATCGACGGATGGTTGCCGGAGTGGACCCGGCTGCGCAGCCTGCCCCAGCACAACCCGGTGCACCGGTTCACCCTGGATCGGCACCTGGTGCAGACGGCCGCCGAGGCCAGCCGGCACACCCGCGACGTGGATCGTCCCGACCTGCTGCTGCTCGGCGCGCTCCTGCACGACGTCGGCAAGGGGCTCCCCGGTGACCACAGCGTGGTGGGCGCGCCGATCGCCGAGGGGATCGCCACCCGGATCGGCCTGCCGGCCGCCGAGGCGACGCTGATCGGCACGCTGGTCCGGCTGCACCTGGTGCTGCCCGAGGTGGCCACCCGGCGGGACCTGTCCGACCCGGTCACCATCGCCCGGGTGGCCGAGTCGGTCGGCGACGTCACCACCCTCGACCTGCTGTACGCGCTGGTGCGCGCCGACGCCGCCGCCACCGGCCCGGCCGCCTGGTCGGACTGGAAGGGCCGGCTGGTCGCCGAGTTGGTCGCCCGGGTACGCACCACCCTCGACACCGGCGACGTACCTGCCCCGCCGGCACCGGACCCGGCGCTGGTGGCCGGGCCGCTGCCGGTCGTACACCTGACCGGGGATCGGGTGTCGGTGGCCGCGGCCGATCGTCGGGGCCTGCTCGCGACGGTGGCCGGCTGCCTGGCCCTGCACCGGCTGGAAGTGCTCGCCGCCGACGCCTCGACCGTGGACGGGCGAGCCCTGGTGCAGTGCCGGGTGCAGCCGCGCTACGGCCTGGCCCCGGATCCGGTGGCGCTGAGCGCGGACCTGCGTCGCGCGGTACGCGGCGACGTGTCGGTGACCCAGCGGTTGCGCGGTCGGGCCCTGGCCGCACGGGGGCCGGGGCCCAACCGCGGGTGGTCTGGCACCGCGACGCCGCCACCGACGCGGTACTGCTGGAACTGCGGGCCGCCGACGCCGCCGGCCTGCTCTACCGGGTCACCAGTGCGCTCGACGCGGCCGGCGCCCAGGTCCGGGCGGCCCGGATCGCCACCCTCGGCGGCGACGTGGTCGACGCCTTCTACCTGGTCGGTGGCTGGCCCCCGGAGGACGAACGGGCCCGCCTGGAGGCAGCCGTGCTCGCCGCCGTCTGAGCGACGCCCGAAGGATCTGTGGCAGTGAAGGCGTCGACCGGGCGGCGTGTCGGCGACCGCAACTGCCACAGACCTGCCCCCGGCGGTGGGCTGCCCGGCCGGGAGCGGGGGTGTGGGTGGCGGGCTACCCTAGCGGTGGTCGGACAGCTCACCCGGCCTCGTTCGTGCTCATCGGAACACTGACAAACGGGATGTTCGCGTGTTTGACACCTTGAGTGACCGCCTTTCCGGGATCTTCACCAAGCTCCGCGGCAAGGGACGTCTCACCGACGCCGACATCGACGCCACCGCGCGCGAGATCCGCCTCGCGCTGCTGGAGGCGGACGTCGCGCTGCCAGTGGTCAAGGGCTTCATCGCGAACGTCAAGGAGCGGGCGCGCGGCGCCGAGGTCTCCCAGGCGCTCAACCCGGCCCAGCAGATCGTCAAGATCGTCAACGAGGAACTGATCGCCGTGCTGGGCGGCGAGGGACGGCGGCTCCAGTTCGCCAAACAGCCGCCGACGGTGATCATGCTGGCCGGCCTCCAGGGCTCCGGCAAGACCACGCTCGCCGGCAAGCTGGCCCGCTGGCTCAAGGCCCAGGGCCACCAGCCGCTGCTGGTCGCCGCCGACCTGCAACGTCCCAACGCCGTCGGGCAGCTCCAGGTGCTCGGTGGCCGAGCCGGCGTCGAGGTGTACGCCCCCGAGCCCGGCAACGGCGTCGGCGACCCGGTGCAGGTGGCGAAATCCTCGATCGAGCACGCCCGCCGGGCCGCCCGGGACGTCGTCATCGTCGACACCGCCGGCCGGCTCGGCATCGACGCGGAGATGATGCAGCAGGCCGCCGACATCCGGGACGCGGTCAACCCGGACGAGGTCGTCTTCGTCATCGACGCGATGGTCGGCCAGGACGCGGTCCGGACGGCCGAGGCGTTCCGGGACGGCGTCGGCATCACCGGCGTGGTTCTCTCCAAGCTCGACGGCGACGCCCGCGGTGGTGCCGCCCTGTCGGTCCGTGAGGTGACCGGGCAGCCGATCCTGTTCGCCTCCACCGGCGAGAAACTGGAGGACTTCGACGTCTTCCACCCCGACCGGATGGCCAGCCGGATCCTCGGCATGGGCGACGTCCTCACTCTGATCGAGCAGGCCGAGGCGGCCTTCGACACCGATCAGAAGGAGAAGATGACCGCCAAGCTGATGGGCGGCGAGCAGTTCACCCTGGAGGACTTCCTCGACCAGCTCATCGCGGTACGCCGGATGGGGCCGATCGCCAACGTGCTGGCCATGATGCCGGGCATGGGGCAGGTCAAGGACCAGCTCGCCGAGCTGGACGACAAGCACTTCGACCGGATCACCGCGATCATCAGGTCGATGACCCCGGCCGAGCGCACCAACCCGAAGATCATCAACGGTTCCCGGCGGGCCCGGATCGCCAACGGCTCCGGCGTCACCGTGATGGACGTCAACCAGCTGCTCAACCGCTTCACCGACGCGCAGAAGATGATGAAGCAGATGGGCGGCATGATGGGCCTGCCCGGTGCCGGTCGGCGCAAGGCGACCAAGTCGCCGAAGAACAAGCGCAAGGGCACCAAGGGTGGCAACCGGCCGCGCAGCGGCGCCGGCACCCGGGGCGTGCAGGGTGGCTTCCCGGGCGGGATGCCGCAGTTGCCGCCGGGGATGAACCCCGACGACCTGGCCGCCGGTCAGGGTCTGCCGCCGGGCTTCAAGCTGCCGAAGATCGACTTCAACAAGTTCGGCAAGGACGGCAAGCCGCCCCGCTGAGCGTGTCGGTGACGGCGGGTGACGTCATCAGCTCCTAGGGTGATGTCGCCCCTGGAAGGAGGAGTCATGACCGTGGCCCCCATGCTGCCCATCCCACCCGAGCGCTCGGAGTGGACGGTCGACGACCTCGGCGAGCTGCCGGAGGACCTTCCGTACGAACTGGTCAACGGAAGGTTGATCGTGCCGTCGCCGACCGCCCTGCATCAGGATCTCTGCGTCGAGCTGCTGCTCGCGCTCAGAGTCAACTGCCCGCCCGACTACCTGGTCAGCATCGACCTGTCGATGCGGATCGACCGGCGCAACGAGCCCCGACCCGACGTGGTCGCCATCCGCCGGGAGCACGCGAACCGTTCGCCCGTCCCGGTGGAGGACGCGCTGCTCGCCGTCGAGGTCATCTCGCCCACCTCGACCTTCCGCGACCTGTACGACAAGGCCAAGGTCTACGCCCACGCGGGGGTCCGGTCGTACTGGGTGGTCGACCCGCTGCACGAGAAGATGACGCTTACCGAGTACGCCCTCAGCGCGTCCGGAGACTACGAGGTCACCACGCACACCGAGGACCTCTTCGTCAGCGAGCGGCCCTGGAAGGTGTCGGTGGACCTGCCCGCGCTGACCGTGCGGCGGGCCGGGCTTCTGGCGCGCGACGGGCAGTGATCGGGTAGGACTGTGCGCATGGCTCTGCATGTGCGCGGTGTGCTCCTGCCCGACGACGAGGTACGCGACCTGTGGCTGGTCGGCGACCGGGTCACCTTCGAACCGGTGCCCGGCGCGGAGACGGTCGCCGACGGCGGTTTCATCCTGCCCGGCCTGGTGGACGCGCACTGCCACATCGGCATCGCCCGGGGCGGCGCACCGATCACCTCGCTGGACCAGGCGCGTGCGCTGGCGCGGATCGACCGGGACGCCGGAGTCCTCGCCCTCCGGGACGCGGGCTCACCCTTCCCGTACCCGGAACTTGACGACGAACCCGACCTGCCCCGGCTGGTCCGGGCCGGCCGGCACGTGGCACCGCCCAAGCGGTACCTGCGCGACATCGGTGTGGAGGTGGGTGCCGCCGAGGTGGCCGCGACCGTGACGGAGCAGGCCGCCGCCGGCAACGGCTGGGTGAAGCTGGTCGGGGACTGGATCGACCGGGGCGTCGGCGACCTGGCGCCGGCCTGGGACGCCGACACGATGACCGCCGCCGTCGCCGCCGCCCACGCCGCCGGGGTACGCGCCGCCGTGCACACCTTCAGCGAGTCGGCGGTGGAGGTCATGGTGCGGGCCGGGGTGGACTCGGTCGAGCACGGCACCGGACTCAGCCTCGACCTGATCGACCTGATGGCCCGGCAGGGCACCGCGCTGGTTCCCACGATGATCAACATCCGTACCTTCGGCCACATCGCCGACCAGGCCCGGGCCAAGTTCCCCGGGTACGCCGAGCACATGCTCGCCCTGCGTGACCGCTTCCCGCAGGTGGTGCGGTCCGCGTACGAGGCTGGTGTGCCGATCTACGTCGGCACCGACGCCGGTGGCGGTATCGACCACGGCCTCGCCGTCGAGGAGATGCTCCTGCTGCACGAGCAGGCCGGCATGTCCACCCTGGACGTGCTCGCCGCCGCCTCCTGGGGAGCCCGCGCCTGGCTCGGCCTCCCCGGCCTCGTCGAAGGTGGCCTGGCCGACCTCGCCATCTACCCCGAAGACCCCCGCACCGACCTCACCACCCTCCGCACCCCCACCCACCTGATCCTCCGCGGCCACCCCCTCCCCTGACCCACCCCCACCTGCCCCCACCCACCCCCCGCCGCCTGCCCGCGGTGATCAAGAAGTTCGCGTCAGATTCCAGCCCCCGGGCGACGCAAACTTCTTGATCATCGCGGCGGAGGGTGGGTGGGTTGGGCGTGGGGGGTGGGGGAAGGGCGCATAGGATGTGCGGTCATGGCGCGCGTGCTTACTCCCCGGGCAGAGGATTTTCCTCGCTGGTACCAGGATCTGATCGCCAAGGCGAAGCTGGCCGACAACGGGCCGGTGCGGGGCACCATGGTGATCCGACCGGCCGGTTATGCCATCTGGGAGCGGATGCAGGCCGAGATGGACGACCGGATCAAGGCCGCCGGGGCGGAGAACGCGTACTTCCCGCTGTTCATCCCGGAGAGCTACCTCAAGCGCGAGGCCGAGCACGTCGAGGGTTTCTCGCCGGAGCTGGCCGTGGTCACCCACGGTGGCGGCAAGCAGCTCGCCGAGCCGGTGGTGGTGCGGCCGACCAGCGAGACGGTCATCGGCGAGTTCATGGCCAAGTGGATCGACTCCTACCGGGACCTGCCGCTGCTGCTCAACCAGTGGGCCAACGTGGTCCGCTGGGAGCTGCGCCCCCGGGTGTTCCTGCGGACCAGCGAGTTCCTCTGGCAGGAGGGCCACACCGCGCACGCCACCCGCTCCGACGCCCGCGCCTACGCCCGCAAGATCCTGCACGAGGCGTACGAGGACCTGATGGTGAGCGTGCTCGGTATCCCGGTGGTGGTCGGGCTCAAGACCGCCCGCGAGCGTTTCGCCGGGGCGACCGCCACCTACACCTGCGAAGGCATGATGGGCGACGGCAAGGCGCTTCAGCTGGGCACCAGCCACGAGCTGGGCCAGAACTTCGCCAAGGCGTTCGACATCAGCTACTCCTCGGCCGAAGGGGGCCGGGAACACGCCTGGACGACCTCCTGGGGCACCTCGACCCGGATGCTGGGCGGCCTGATCATGTGCCACGGCGACGACAACGGGCTGCGGGTGCCGCCGAGGCTGGCGCCGACCCAGGCGTACGTCATGGTGGTCAAGGACGGTGACGGCGTCACCGAGGCGGCGGCCAAGCTGCGCGACGCGCTGCGGGACGCCGGTGTCCGGGTGACGCTCGACGACCGCACCGACACCCCGTTCGGCCGCCGGGCCGTCGACGCCGAGCTACGCGGCTATCCGGTACGCGTCGAGGTCGGTCCCCGTGACCTGGCGGCAGGCAACGCGGTGGTGGTCCGCCGTACCGACGGCTCGAAGGCGCCCACGCCGGTGGCGGACGTGGTCGGCGCGGTGCTCGCCGCTCTCGATGCCGACCAGCGGGCGCTGCACGACCAGGCGCTGGCCTTCCGCGAGTCGCGCACGGTCGACGTGGCGACCCTCGACGAGGCGCTGGAGGCGGCTACCACCGGCTGGGCCCGCGTCCCGTGGTCCGTCGTCGGCGTCGACGGCGAGGCCAAGGCCAACGCCCAGGGCGTCACCGTCCGCTGCCTGGTCCGCGCCGACGGCACCGTCCCCGACACCGAGACCGAAACCGACCTCATCGCCATCCTCGCCCGCGCCTACTAACCCACCCCACCCCACCCCACCGACGTGGTTGATCATGAGGTTAGCGGCGAAGTTGATCTCCAAAATTGCCGCTAACCTCATGATCAACGATGGGTGGGACGGGGTGGTGGGTGGTGAGGGGGCGGGTAGGGTCGGGGTGTGGGGTTTGAGCGGGGTCGGGTGGTGGTGCACCGTAACGTGCGGCGGGGGCGGGTTGGCTGGGTACGGCCGGCGCGGGTGGTCAGCGACGACGAGCGGGGGCTGCTGCTCTGGGTGGCCGAGGGCAGCCCGGTGGCCGGCGAGGTCAACGAGGCCGGGCTGGGCATGCGGGCGGTGCCCTTCCGGGAGTGGCTGACTCCGACCTACCGGCTGGCGCAGGGCCGCTGGAACGGCCCACCCTTGTTGAAGTTCCTGCCCACGGGCGCTGCTCATTCGGTCTGGTGGTTCCGTGACGTGCAAGGCCGCTTCGCCGGCTGGTACGTCAACCTGGAGGAACCGGGGGTCCGGTGGGACGACGGCGGGCTGGCCGGCGTGGACATCGTCGACCAGGATCTCGACGTGTGGGTCCGTCCGGACCGCGGTTGGGAGTGGAAGGACGAGGACGAGTTCGTCGAACGGCTGGCCTTCCCGGAGCACTACTGGGTGACCGACGAGGCCGCGGTGCGGGCCGAGGGTAAACGGGTGATCGCACTGGCCGAGGCGGGGGTCTTCCCCTTCGACGGCACCTGGTGCGACTTCACCCCGCCGCCGCACTGGACCGCCCCCGATCGCCTGCCGGACGGCTGGGACCGACCACCGGTGCGCTGACCGGGCCGGGGGTGTCGTTCGTCACGCCGGGTCCGTCCGGGGTGACGTCTGCCGGTGCGGTGTGAGCGTTCCGGCGAGGATCTGGCAGAATGGCTGGCTGGTATCCGGCGCGTGTCCGGCGCCCTCTAACCCGGGCGCGTCGCCAGTCCACCCGAGCGGTCTCCGGCCCAACCCCACTGTGCCGGTTGGCGCTCACCCGTGCACCGCCCGTACCGGGTCGGTGAGATCGCAACAGGAGCGAAACAACCGTGGCCGTAAAGATCCGGCTCCTGCGGATGGGCAAGATCCGCAACCCGCAGTACCGCATCGTCGTCGCCGACTCGCGCACCAAGCGCGACGGCCGAGCGATCGAGTTCGTCGGCATCTACCAGCCGAAGGAAGACCCTTCGGTGATCGAGGTCAAGTCGGAGCGGGTCCAGTACTGGCTGTCCGTCGGCGCCCAGCCCAGCGAGGCGGTGCAGCGGCTGCTGGAGCTGACCGGTGACTGGCAGAAGTTCAAGGGCCTGCCGGCCCCGCCGCCGCTGAAGGTCGCGCCCGAGCGGGCCGACCGCAAGGCGGCCTACGAGGCCGAGGCGAAGGCCGCCGCGGGTGTGGCCGACACCCCGGCGAAGCCGGCGAAGAAGGCCGCCAAGGCCGCCGAGGCCCCGAAGGCCGAGGAAGCCCCGAAGGCCGAGGAGCAGCCCGCCACGGACACCGGCGAGCAGGCCTGACATGGCACTGCGGCCGGCGTTGGAGCACCTGGTCAAGGGCATCGTCGACCACCCCGACGACGTGCGCGTCCGGATGGTCGACTCCCGGCGAGGGAAGCGGCTGGAGGTCCGGGTGCATCCCGAGGACCTGGGCACCGTGATCGGGCGGTCCGGCCGGACCGCCAAGGCGCTGCGCCAGGTGATCGGCTCCATCGGTGGGCGCGGCGTACGCGTCGACATCGTCGACTCGTACTGATGCAGCTCATCGTCGGCAGGATCGGTAAGCCGCACGGCATCCGCGGTGAGGTCACCGTGGAGGTGCGTACCGACGAGCCCGAGACGCGGTTCGCCCCCGGCATGGTGCTCAAGACCGTGCCGGGGGCGAACGCCGCCCAGTCCGCACCGGACGGTCCCGGTGTGCCGTTCCGGACGCCCGACACGTTGACCGTCGAGTTCGCGCGGCGGCATCAGGGGCGGCTGCTCGTCGCCTTCGACGGGGTGCTGGACCGCGACGTCGCCGAGGCGCTGCGGGGCACCCTGCTCGCGGTGGACAGCGCCGACGTCAGCCCGCCGGAGGATCCGGAGGAGTTCCACGATCACCAGTTGGTCGGGCTGGCCGTGGTCACACCGACCGGCGAGCAGTTGGGTGAGGTGGCCCGGATCGACCACGCTCCCGCCTCCGATCTGCTGGTGCTGCGGCGTCCCGAGGGGCGCACGGCGCTGATCCCGTTCGTCAAGGCGATCGTCCCCGAGGTCGATCTCGCCGGTGGCCGGGTCGTGGTGGACCCACCCGGCGGCCTGCTCGATCTCTAGCTGGCGGAGCAGCCTGATGCGCGTCGACATCGTGTCGATCTTCCCGGAGTACTTCGCACCGCTGGACCTTTCGCTGATCGGCCGAGCGCGGGCCAACGGCACGCTGCGGCTGGCCGTACACGATCTGCGGGGCTGGACCCACGACGTGCACCGCACCGTCGACGACACCCCGTACGGCGGCGGACCCGGCATGGTGATGCGGCCGGAGCCGTGGGGTGAGGCGTTGGACGCCCTGGCACCGGCGGAGCTGACCCCGCCACGGCTGCTGGTGCCGTCGCCGGCCGGCGTGCCCTTCACCCAGGCGATGGCCCACGAGTTGGCGGCCGAGCCGCACCTGCTGTTCGCCTGCGGCCGGTACGAGGGCATCGACCAGCGGGTCCTCGACCACGCGGCGACGCGGATGCCGGTCACCGAGGTGAGCCTCGGTGACTACGTGCTCTTCGGCGGCGAGGTGGCGGTGCTGGTGATCCTGGAGGCGGTGACCCGGCTGCTGCCGGGGGTGCTCGGCAACGCCGGTTCGCTGACCGAGGAGTCCCACGCGCACGGGCTGCTGGAAGCGCCGATGTACACGAAGCCGGCCACGTGGCGCGGACTGCCGGTGCCGGAGGTGCTCCGTTCCGGCGACCACGGCCGGATCGCCCGCTGGCGTCGTGACGAGGCGCTGGTCCGCACCGGTCGCCGCCGGCCGGACATGCTCACCGGGCTGGATCCGCAGAGCCTGGACAAACGGGACGTGGCGGCGCTGGACCGGGCCGGATTTCAGGTGCCCGGACCGGATGTGGCAAAGTAGGGGGGTTGCCGCAGTCGTCCGCGCCCGTGGGCGGCTGCGAGGATCTCCGACTGGGGTCGGTTCGCGTCGGCCACCACCCGGGGATCAGTATCACCCATCCGCGCGCCGAGTGACGGTGCGCCGTGAGCCTCACGAGGACACAGCGATGAACATCCTGGACGCCCTTGACGCCCAGTCGAAGCGCACCGACCTGCCCGACTTCCGTGCCGGTGACACCGTCAAGGTGCACGCCCGGGTGGTCGAGGGGGCCCGGTCCCGGGTCCAGATCTTCCAGGGCGTCGTCATCCGCCGCCAGGGTGCCGGGCTGCGCGAGACCTTCACCGTCCGCAAGCTCAGCTTCGGCGTCGGCGTCGAGCGGACCTACCCGATCAACAGCCCGGCGATCGACCGGATCGAGGTCGTGGTTCGCGGTGACGTCCGCCGGGCCAAGCTCTACTACCTGCGGGAGCTGCGGGGCAAGAAGGCCAAGATCAAGGAGCTGCGCGAGAAGCAGCCGAGCTGATCTCGCACCGCGCCACGCCGCCCGAACTGCGCGTATGCCGTACCGGCCAGTCCGCACTACCCTGGTCGTACGGGCGCAGCGCGGCGGTGACCCGCCTCGTGTGTGGCGGGTGACCTCCACTACCGCCCGGGGAGCCTCGACGAGGTTCCCGGGCGGTAGTTGTTTCTGCGGACCGGGGAGTGAGCGTGGTACAGGCGCTTGACGACAGCGGCGCGGCCGATCCGTGGCGCCGACGCACCCGGCGCGGTAAACGGCAGATGCCGCTCTGGCAGGAGTTGCCGCTGCTGCTCATCGTCGCCTTCTGCCTGGCGGTGCTGATCCGCACCTTCCTGCTCCAGGCGTTCTTCATCCCCTCCGGGTCGATGGAGGACACCCTGCTCGTCGGCGATCGGGTCGTCGTCAACAAGGTCGTCTACAACGTCCGGAACCCACAGCGCGGCGAGGTCGTGGTCTTCCGGGGCACCGACCAGTGGGTCCCGCAGGTGGACGTGCAGCCGCCCACCAGCTTCGCCGACAAGCTCGGCCGCACCGTCGGCGATCTGGTCGGCGTCGGTCGGCCCGGCGAGAAGGATTTCATCAAGCGCGTCATCGCGCTGCCCGGGGACCGGGTGAGCTGCTGTGACGACCAGGGACGGGTGCTGGTCAACGGCACCCCGCTGGACGAGTCGGCGTACGTGCTGCGCGACTCGCCGCTCGATCTCCCGCCGAATCCGCAGGAGTGCCGTTCCCGCCGGTTCGAGGAGATCGTGGTCCCGCCCGGTCAGATGTTCGTCCTCGGCGACCACCGGCAGGTCTCGCAGGACGCCCGGTGCCAGGGCACGGTGCCGATCGACAACGTGGTCGGGCGGGCGTTCGCGGTGGTCTGGCCGTCCGACCGGTGGCATTCGCTGCCGATCCCCGACACCTTCGCCACCGTCGCCCCGCCACCCACCGCCGGCGGGGCGGCCCCGGTACGCCCCGACCCCGACGGAGGTGTCGTCCTGCTGATCCCGATTGCGGCCACACTTTCCGTTCTCGCGCGTTCCGGACGGTGGCGCTCGGTCGGGCAACGTAGGCTCCTCCCGTGATTGACGAGCAGACCGACAAGCCGCGCCACTCCTTCTGGAAGGAACTGCCCATCCTCCTCGGGGTGGCGATCCTGGTCGCGGTACTGGTACGTGCCTTCGTACTGCAGACCTTCTTCATCCCCTCGCCGTCGATGGAGAACACTCTCAAGATCGACGATCGGGTACTTGTCAACAAACTCGTCTACCACACCCGTTCGCCGCATCGCGGCGAAGTGATCGTCTTCAAGGCACCGATGGAGTGGAGTGGCAATCCGGCGGGGGAGGACTTCATCAAGCGGGTGATCGGTGTCGGCGGCGACCGGGTGGTCTGCTGCGACGACCAGGACCGCCTGCTGATCAACGGCACCCCGCTCGACGAGCCGTACATCTTCTCGGTCGACGGTCAGCGGGACAAGCCGGCGGACCAGGAGTTCGACGTGCGGGTGCCCGAGGGTCGGCTCTGGGTCATGGGCGATCACCGGTCCGCCTCCGGTGACTCGCTGGAGCACTACCAGCAGTCCGGGCAGAACATCGAGGCCGCCACCATTCCCGAGGACGACGTGGTGGGGCGCGCCTTCACCATCTTCTGGCCGTTCGACCGGGCCAGGATCCTGACCGTGCCGGACGAGTTCGAGGCCATCCCGAGTTCCTGACCAGGGCCGGCACCGTCGGTGAACGGGCGTCCACCCGTCCCGGACAGCGCGGCGTGGGGGACGTCGCAGGCATCTGGCAGTCTGGTGCGGTGACCGTCTACACCCCGAGGTGTGCCGCTCGCGTCCTGCTTGTCGACGCGGCCGGCCGGTTGCTGCTGTTCCGCGGCTTCGACCCCGCCCGTCCGGAACGCGGCCGGTGGTGGTTCACCCCCGGCGGAGGACTCGACCCGGGGGAGACGTACGCCGAGGGCGCGATCCGCGAGCTGGCCGAGGAGACCGGGCTCCGCGTGAGCGTGGCCGAGGTCGGTCAACCGGTGCACGCCGACGTCACCGAGTTCTCCTTCGGCGGCGTCTGGTACCGGCAGGAGCAGCAGTTCTTCCTGGTCCGGGTGACGGCGCACGAGGTCGACACGGCGGGGTTCAGCGAGGTGGAGCGGGGCAGCGTCGACGATCACCGGTGGTGGTCGGCGGACGAGTTGCGCGGCACCCGGGAGCGCTGCTACCCAGCTGACCTTGCCGAGGTTCTGGCCCGCGCGTTGGGCACGACGGCTGTCATCGAGGGACGGGCATGCTGACTCCACCACGCACGGTGGTACGCCGGGAGGCCGGGCTCTACGCGTTGGAGCGGGCCCTGCAACGGCGCGGCTTCCGGCATGTCGCCGGTGCCGACGAGGCTGGCCGCGGTGCCTGCGCGGGGCCGTTGGTCGCCGCCGCCGTGGTGCTGCCGGAGGGCCGGCGAGGCGAGATCGACGGGCTGGCCGACTCCAAGTTGCTGACCCCGGCGAGTCGGGAACGGATCCACGACGAGGTCGTCGAGCGCGCGTTGGCGTACGCGGTGGTGGTCGTCCCGGCCGACGAGGTCGACGCCCGGGGGCTGCACGTGTGCAACCTGGCCGCGATGCGCCGAGCGCTGGCGTCGCTCGCGGTCCGGCCGGAGTATGTCCTGACCGACGGGTTCGGCGTGGACGGCCTGGGTGCACCTGGGCTCGCGGTGTGGAAGGGCGACCGGGTGGCCGCCTGTGTGGCGGCGGCGAGCGTGCTGGCGAAGGTCACCCGGGACCGGATCATGGTTGACCTGGACGCCGAGCATCCCGGCTACGGCTTCGCCGAGCACAAGGGGTACATCACCGCGGAGCACACCGCCGCACTGCGTGAGCGCGGGCCGTGTCGGGAGCACCGTTACTCGTACGTCAACGTGGCCGCCGTCTCCGGGCTCGACGGCCGGCCACCCCGCTCGCGGCGACCGCTCGGCGCAAGCCGGGACGAGCCGATGGGGCGCGCAGGCGCCGTAGGGGGTACCGTCGGCGTGGCGTTGGGCGAGCAGCCTCGGCCTCCGGCGCCGGTGGGGGAAGATGTGGTCATGGAAGGCGGAGTGCGATGAGCGCGGAAGATCTCGAGAAGTACGAGACCGAGATGGAGCTCCAGCTCTACCGGGAGTACCGCGACATCGTCCGTCAGTTCTCCTACGTGGTGGAGACCGAACGCCGTTTCTACCTCGCCAACCAGGTCGACCTGCATGTCCGCAACTCAGACGGCGAGGTCTACTTCGAGGTGGAGATGCACGACGCCTGGGTCTGGGACATGTACCGCCCTGCTCGGTTTGTGAAGAATGTCCGGGTGATGACATTCAAGGACGTGAACGTCGAGGAGTTGGAGAAGCCGGACATCTCCCTGCCCGCCGACTCCGGCTTCGGCGGCTGACCCCGCATACCGCCGGAGCGGCGACGGAGGCCCCCACCCGCCGCGCGGCCCGCGTCCCGCGTCCACAGTGCACTCGGTTGGTTCGTCAGTGCCCGGCGGCCTCCGGACGCCCGACGAACTCGAACATCGTCGCGCCGGCCGGCCGCTGTCGCGGCGGACCGAGTAGCTGGTGCGCGCCCACGCCGACCCCCTCCGCCGGGGTGCTGACCGAGACCTGCTCGAACCCTTCCGCGACGAACCAGTCGCAGATCGTCGGTACCAGGTCCGGCTCCCATCGGCCCCGGGTCCAGACGACGGTACCGCCGGTGGCGCAGAGCCAGGCGCAGTGTGCCACCACGGCTCGCACGTCGGCATCGGAGATGTTGCCGAAAATGCCGCAGGCCAGCACCAGGTCGGCCGGAACCATTCCGACGTAGGCATCGCTGTCGGCCGCGTCGCCGCACCTCACCTCGACCCCGGACAGTCCCGCCTCACGGACGGCGGCGCGGGCCAGTTCCACGTTGCGCGGCTCCTGCTCGACCAGCAGCGCGGTCACGTCGCCGCCACGCGGATGGGTCGCCAGCACGGGAATCAGGTCCCGGCCCTGCCCGGCGCAGAGGCTGACCACCCGCAGCGGGCCGGGCGGTGCCTCCGCCAGGGCGGTGCCGATCCGCCGGCGCACCTCGGTCAGCCGCCGCGACAGCGACGAATCCGGATCCTCGTAATGGTGGTGCCAGGCGTACCAGTCGCGGGTCACGCACCGAGCCTAGGCGACGTTCGCCCATAGCAGATCGACCAGTGCGTGCGTGGACTGTCCACAGGACGCCCGGTCGTCCACAGATCGGCCGCCCGGGGCGGTGGACTTCGACGGGCCCGGTCAGGCTCGACGGCATGTCGCCACGGATGTCGATACTCGGCGCACTCACGACGCTCCTGCTGCTGGCCCCCACCGGATCGATGGGCGGCGTGGCCGGGGCGCGTGGTTGGTCGCCCTCGCCGGCCGCGCCGGATGCTCGGCCGTCCCCGCGGTGGCCGGTCGAGGGTGCCGCAGCTCGGCGGAAGCGGGCGGTTCAGATGGCCGGTCGACGGGGTGCCACGGCCGGTTCGCCGGTTCGACCCGCCGCCCCGGCCGTGGCTGGCCGGGCACCGGGAGTCGACCTGCTCGCCCCGGCCGCCGCCACGATCCGGGCGGCCGGCGCCGGCACGGTCCTGTTCGCCGGCATGGTCGCCGACCGGCCGGTGGTCACCGTGGGCCACGTCGACGGCCTACGGACCACGTACGAACCGGTCCGACCGACCGTCACGGTGGGCGCGGTGGTGTCGGCCGGTACGCCGCTGGGCAACCTGCTGCCCGGGCACGCCGGCTGTCCGGCCGTCGCGTGCCTGCACTGGGGGCTGCATCGGGGCGAGGGCTACCTCGACCCGCTGGCTCTGCTCGGTCTCGGACGGGTCCGACTGCTGCCCGTCGGTGACCTCACCGTCAGCCGGGCGCGCTCGATCAACGCTGGACGAGCAGACCGGGCAACCCGAACGCGAGTCGCTGGTACTCCTCGGGCGTGTTGTAGACCTGGCCGCACAGGCGCAGCCAGCCGCGGCCGTCCCAGGTCGTGACGGCGACCTGGGTGGCGAGCCGCTCCGCGATCCGGGTCTGCAACGCCCGGGCACCGTCCAGGGTCGTGGCGAGCCCCGCCGGCAACGGAATGAGTCGCATGGCGACCGTCGGTCCGCCCGGGTCGGGCAGGTCGGCCGGTGGCACGCCAAGCGCGTCCCCCACCACCCGTTGCCCGTACGCGGCCAGTCCGGCGTTGTGCGCGCGTACCCGGTCGACGCCGAGGCTGCGTAGTGTGTAGAGCCCTGCCGGTGCGCTCAACCAGGCCGTGTAGTCCGAGGTGGCCTGCCACTCCAGGCGAGCCGGGAAGCCCGAGTCCTGCTCCCAGGAGACGACAAGCGGCTCGATCCGGTCCCGCCACGGTGTCGCCACCACCAGCACGGCGGTGCCGCGCGGCGCGTACCCCCACTTGTGCAGGTTGCCCACCCAGAAGTCGGCGCCGATGCTGCGCACCGATGCCGGCAGCATGCCGGGAGCGTGTGCGGCGTCGACAAGCACCGGCACGCCGTGCTCACCGGCCACTCCGACGATCGCGGCGACCGGGAACAGCCGGGCCGTTGCCGAGGTGAGCTGGTCGACCACCAGCAGCCGGGTCCGGCCGGGCCGCAGCCCGTCCCGGACGATCTGTACCACCTCGTCGTCGGTGGCGGTCAACGGCACCCGCAGGACCCGGTGCGTCGCCCCGGTGCGGTGGCACTCCCGTCGGATGGAGTAGGCGACGGCACCGTAGCCGTGGTCGGTGGTGAGCACCTCGTCACCGGACCGCAGCCCCAGGGACTGGAGCACCACGGCGGCGCCGGTGGTGGCATTGGTGGTCAGGGCGGTGCCGTCGGGATCGGCACCGAGGAAACCCGCCAGGTGCCGGCGAGTGTGCGCGATCCGGTCGACCAGTCCCTGCGTGAAGAACCGCAGCGGGTCGGCCTCCATCTCGTCGCGCAGCCGTTGCTGGGCGCGCTGCGCGACGATCGGGACCGCTCCGAACGAGCCGTGGTTGAGGTGGCTGACCGCCGGGTCGAGAGAGAAGAGCAGACGGGCGCCCGTGATCGGCTCGGGCGGCGGCGGGACGCTCACCCGATGATCGTAGCCGTCGGGCTCGGTGTGCCCGGTGGTGCTGCCGCCGTCACCGGTCGGGGATGCCGGGCAGTCCGCACGTCCGGCACGGCGTCCCGCCGCCGGGTGATTCGTGCGTGACTCGGAGGCCCCGGGCCGCCTACCGTCAGGCGCGCGGGTGGGCCTGGCGGTAGGCGGCCCGGAGCCGTTCCACCGAGACATGTGTGTAGATCTGGGTGCTGGCCAGCGAGGAATGCCCCAGCAGTTCCTGCACCGCCCGTAGGTCCGCGCCGCCTTCGAGCAGGTGGGTCGCGGCGGTGTGGCGCAGCGCGTGCGGGCTGGTCCGGGGCAGCCCCGCCGCCTCGGCGTGATCACCGACGATCCGCCGAGCCATCGTCGGATGCAGCCGGCCGCCCCGGGCACCGAGCAGCAGCGCGTCCCGGGATTCGGGGACCGCCAGCACCGGCCGCCCGTGCCGCAGCCAGTCGTCGAGGGCGCGTTGCGCCGGCAGGCCGTACGGGACCGTCCGCTCCCGCCCACCCTTGCCGCGTACCCGGACGACCCGCCGATCCTGGTCGACGTCGGCGGTGTCGATTCCACACACCTCGCTGACCCGTACCCCGGTGCCGTAGAGCAGTTCGAGCAGTACCCGGTCGCGCAGCCGTACCGCCTGGCCGGCGACGGATGGGTCTTCGGCTGACGGCTGGGGATCGGCGCCGGACGCCGGCCTGCCGGACCCGGGGATGGCCGCGGGGTGGACGGGTCTCTCGACGAGCAGGGCCGCCTGCTCGGGGCGGAGCACCGTGGGCAGTGTCCGGCGCGGTCGGGGGCTGGCCAGCGTGGCGGCGACGTCCGTGGGCAGCAGCCCGTGCCGGTGCGCCCAGGCGCTGAAGGTCCGGGCCGCGGCGGCCCGGCGGGCCAGCGAGGTGCGGGCAGCGCCGGTGGTGCGCTGCCGGGCCAGCCAGCTGCGGACCGTGTCGAGGCTCAGCTCGGCCACCTCGGTGCAGCCCATCCGCCCAGCATGATCCAACAGCGACACCAGATCGGCGACGTACGCCCGCACGGTGTGTGCCGAGCGGTTGCGGACCGAGGCCAGGTATCCCGCGAACTCGTCCACCGCGTCCCGCAGTGGTGCCGGCAGCGCGTCGTGCATCGCCTGGGTGCCGTTGGCGGCCGGCACGTGCCCGCCCATCCTGCCCACGAGATCCACCCTACGGTCGGTAGGCCCGGACGGCGAACAGGCGGCCCGCCAGGCGGCACCCGGTGATCAGGCGGAAGGCGGGGCGTCACCGCCGATCGGCCTGCTCACCGGCGCGACCGGGCGGGGCGGGGTCGGCGTGCTCGGGCCGGGCTGGGCCGGCGTGCTCGGCCGGCTCGGTGTGACCAGGGCGTAGCCGTCCTCCCGGCGTACCACCAGGGCCAACTCCTCCAACAGCGGCAGTTTGCGCAGCACCGTGCGAACGGCAAGACCGGCCCGCACGGCGAGGGCGTCCACATCGACGCGGCCGCGTCGCGGCATCGCCTCCACGATCGACCGGGCGTCGTCGTCGAGCAGATCGGTGGGGCGTTCGGGCCCGCGCGGCACCGGGGCCAACTCGCCGATCCGACCCACCTCCTCGAGCACGTGGGCCAGGCCGGTCACCAGTCGCGCCTCCAGGTACTCCCGAAGCATCTCGTGGGCACCGACCGACATGGCGGAAGTGACCGGACCCGGCACCACCATCGCCGGTCGACCCAGGGCGATGGCCCGTCGGGTGGTCTGCGTGGCGCCGCTGCGGGCCGCCGCCTCGACCAGCACCGTGCCCCGGGTACCCGCCGCGATCACCCGGTTGCGGATGAGGAAACGGGGACGCAGCGGCTCCGCGCCCGGCGGCCATTCGCTGACCAGCAGACCGATGTCGGCGATCCGGTCGAACAGCGCCGCGTTGCCCATCGGGTACGCGCGGTCCACCCCGCAGGCGAGCACCGCGACAGTGCGCCCACCGGCGTTCAGCGCCCCACGATGCGCGGCGGCGTCGATGCCGAACGCGCCGCCGGAGACGACGGTCCAGTCCCGGTCGGCCAGGCCGTAACCCAGATCGGTCGCGACGTGGGTGCCGTACGCCGTGGCGGCCCGGGACCCGACCACCGCCACGGACCGGTCCAGCGCCTCCGCCAGCGGCCAGGAGCCGCGTACCCAGAAGCAGAGCGGCGGTGCGGTCTCGACATCCACCCGGCGGCGGGCGTCGGACAGGCGGAGCGTGCGCAGATGTTCCACCGTCTCCGGCCATTCGTCGTCGCCGGGGATGACGACCCGGACACCCAGTCGCGCGGCGCGGCGCAGCGCCTCGGCGGCGATCATCCTGGCGTCACCGCCCCGGCTGCGGGCCGCCACCGACTCGCGTAGCGCCTGCTGGGGTGCTCCGCCGTCCAGCAGCAGGTCCAGCGCGCCCACCGGGCCGAGCTCGTCAACCAGCGCGTGCACCGACCGGGTCCCCGGCTCGGCCAGCCAGGTCAACGCCACCCGTGCCAGGATCAACTCCTCATGGCTGCTCATGTGCCCTCTCCCGTCCTGAGCGTGATGGCCTCGCCGACGTCTCCCGCGTCCGGCCGGGCCCGCCCGTCGAGGTCGGCGATCGTCCAGGCGAGTCGGACGACCCGGTCGAAGCCACGGGCGGAGAGCGAACCGGAGTCGAGCCGGGACCGCAGATCGGCGGTGACGCGGCCGGGCAGCCGCCACGGCGCCCGACGTAGCTGCGGGCCGGGTATCTCGGCGTTGAGCCGCCGACCCAGCGGTGCCCAGCGGGCAGCCGCCGCCGCACGTGCCGCCACCACCCGCCCGGCGACCACCGCGGAGGATTCGTGACTGGTCGACTCCATCAGCTCGGCGGCGCGCATCGGTGGCAGCCGCACCTGGAGATCGATCCGGTCGAGCAGCGGACCGGAGAGCCGGCCGAGGTAACGGCGGCGGGCCTGCGGGGCACACTCGCAGCGGTCGTCGCCGGCCGGGTTCGCACACGGACACGGGTTGGCCGCGAGGACCAGCTGGGCGCGGGCCGGATACTCGGCGCTGCCCCGGCTGCGGGTCAACAGCACCCGGCCGTGTTCCAACGGCTGACGCAGCGCCTCCAGCGCCGCCTTGCTGAACTCCGGTGCCTCGTCCATCAGCAGTACCCCACGGTGGGCGAGTGAGATCGCGCCGGGGCGGGCGAGCCCGGACCCGCCACCGACGATCGAGGGAACGGTCGCGGTGTGATGAGGTGCCTGGAACGGCGGACGCCGGATCAGCCGGCCTCCCGCCGGCAACAGGCCGGCGATCGAGTGCAGCGCGGTGACCTCCAGGGCCGCCTCGTCGTCCAGCTCCGGCAGGATCGACGGCAGGCGTTCGGCGAGCATCGTCTTGCCCGCTCCCGGCGGCCCGATCAGCGCCAGGTGGTGGCCACCTGCGGCGGCGATCTCCAGCGCCCGTCGGCCCAGCCCCTGCCCGGCGACCTCGGCCAGGTCGGGTCCGGGTGCGGGCGGCGGCGGGGCGTCGACCGCCGGCTCGATCAGCGGTCTGCCGTCGCGGACGAAGGCGACCAGCCGGTGCAGGGTGTCGACGCCGCGGACCAGCAGGCCGGGCACGACCGCCGCCTCGGCGGTGTTGCCGGCCGGGACGATCACCCGTCGGATGCCGGCCTTCGCGGCCGCGGCGACCATCGGCAGTACGCCCCGGACCGGTCGCACGGTGCCGTCCAGGCCCAGCTCCCCGAGCACCGCCACGCCGTCCAGTGGCAGCAGCGGGAGCTCGCCGGAGCCGCCGAGCAGCGCCACCGCGATCGCCAGATCGAACGCCGAACCGAATTTGGGCAGGGTGGCCGGTAGCAGGTTGAGGGTGATCCGGCGGTTCGGCCACCGTTGGCCGGAGTTGACCACCGCGGCCCGGACCCGGTCGCGCGCCTCGTGCAGGGCGGTGTCGGGCAAGCCGGAGATCACCACTCCGGGCAGGCCGGCAGCGAGATCCACCTCCACCTCCACCAACTGCCCGGTCACCCCGACCAGACCGACGCAGAGCACCCGGGCGTAACTCACCGCGTCACCTCGGCTCGTGCGGTGCCCCGACACGGCACCAGCGCATCGGGTCGACCGGTTCGGTCGCTGTGTTCGCTCACCGGAAGGCGTCCTTGACGTGCTCGACCCGCGCCCGACCGAGGCGGGGCAGCAGCACCGAGATGACGTCGAAGCGCACCTCGTCGGCGGTGGTGCCGGTGGCGGCGAGCCAGGCGGCGGCAAGCCTCCGCAGCCGGCGGGCCTTGCGTGGCACCACCGCCTCGGCGGGGCTGCCGAAGGTGGTGGTCCGCCGCGTCTTCACCTCGCAGAAGGCGAGCACCGGCCCGTCCCAGGCGATGATGTCGATCTCCCCGGTGCGGCAGCGCCAGTTGCGGGCCACCGGGCGTAGTCCAGCCTCGATGAGGTGCCGGACGGCGCAGCGTTCCCCGTAACCGCCGATCGCCTGGTTCCGCTTGGTCATGACCGGCACACTGCTCCGGGCCGGGACTCGCGGCGACCCCGTCGTGGTGACCTGTGGACAACCAAGGGTGTTGTGGACGACCGGACGATCATGTCCCGGATGTGCTAAGCCATCTTCCCGGGCTGGTCAGGTGCGGGGTCGAATGGCGTACCAACCGCCTGTCGCATACGGTGCCGGGCGTGGACGGACGACGCAGTTTCGCCGATGACCAGGAGCCGCGCTGGTATCCGGGCGACCATGACCGTGGCTACACCGACCCGCAGTGGCGTCCGGCGGGAGAGGAGCGCCACCTCGGCGACGAGCCCCGCGCGGTACCCGAGCAGCGCGGTGACGACGACGACCGGTACGGCTCGCCGCGACGCGCGGCGCTGACGGACCCGCTCGGCGACGTGGCGGGGGAGACCGAGCGCTACCGGGCGTCGCGTTCCCGCCGAGCGGAACCGGCGGGACCGGACGTCTCCGGTGAGTTGCCGGTCGACCGGCCCGGCCGACGCGCCGCCTACGAGGTGGGCCCGACCAGCGGCGGAGCGCCGTTGTCCACGGATCCGACCCGCGCCGTGCTGGCCGGATACCCGATCGTCGAGACCAAGCGCGGCCCCGAGGCGACCAACCCGCTGGAGCAGCCGACCGGGCCGGTGCCGTCGGTGGCACCCCGGACGGAACCGCCGGTGGGCGAGGCCCCGCCCGGTCCCGCCGACGCCGTGACCGGTCCCCGGCGGCTGGCCATCCGGTACCCGGCCACCTGGCACCCGGTCAACCGGCGGGCGGCGTACTGCCCGGGGATGGTGTCTACCGGACGCGGCGGCCGGTGCTCGCGGTGCTCTTCGCGGCGCTGGTCGTGATCTTCGAGGTGCCGGCGGTGCGGGTGCTGCTGCACGGCGCGACCGCCGATCCGGTTGCCGCCGGGGACGTGCTGGCGGGCACGTTCCTGGTCTGCGGACTGCCGATCTTCGCGGCCGGCCTCTACGGGCTGCGGACGACCGGGTTCTCGTTGCTCGACGGCGCGCGGGGCTGGCTGCGACCGCCGACGGCCTACCTCACGGTCGGCCTGGCGCTCTTCCTGGTGGCCGCGCTCGCCGCCGGCTGAGGGTCGTGCCACCGGCTGCGCGTCACCGAGCCGGCGGATGCGGCGGTGAGTAGCCGGCGGCGGCAGGCGGCCTGGCCGTCGGTGGCGCGAACCCGTGCCAGTGGCTGCACGCGGGTCGGCCGCCGTGGAGTGGAGCATCGCCGCACCCGGGCGTGGCCCGGTCGGGAGAGCGCGTACACTGGTCAACCGGCGACCGCCTCGTGCGGTCGACCTCGCGTGCCCTCCTCACGAGTCGTCGTGCGGCGGCGGCCTCCCTGGTCCCGACCCCGGTCGGGCCCACCATGGTCGACGACCGGGCACCAGGACGCCCGGCCGCCGGCCGGGCGGGACAACCAGGGACCGCAAGGAGTACGAATCATGGCCGTCGTGACCATGCGTCAGCTGCTGGAGAGTGGCGTTCACTTCGGGCACCAGACCCGGCGGTGGAACCCGAAGATGAAGCGTTTCATCTTCACCGAGCGCAACGGCATCTACATCATCGACCTGCGCCAGACCCTCGACTACATCGAGAAGGCGTACGACTTCGTGCGCAACACGGTGGCCGAGGGCGGCAGCATCCTGTTCGTCGGCACGAAGAAGCAGGCCCAGGAGGCGATCGCCGAGCAGGCGACCCGCGTCGGCCAGCCGTACGTCAACCACCGCTGGCTCGGTGGCATGCTGACCAACTTCCAGACCGTGTACAAGCGGCTGCAGCGGATGAAGGAGCTGGAGGCCCTCGGTGACCTCAGCGGCACCGCCGCCGGCTACACCAAGAAGGAGACCCTGCAGCTCTCCCGCGAGAAGATCAAGCTGACCCGCACCCTGGGCGGCCTGCGGGACATGCAGAAGCTCCCGGCCGCGGTCTGGGTGGTCGACACCAAGAAGGAGCACATCGCCGTCGACGAGGCCCGCAAGCTGGGCATCCCGGTGATCGCCGTGCTCGACACCAACTGCGACCCGGACGAGGTCGACTTCCCGATCCCGGGTAACGACGACGCGATCCGCTCGGCCGAGCTGCTGACCAAGGTCGTCGCCGCCGCCGTGGCCGATGGCCTGATCGCCCGTTCCGGTCGTCGCCGGGGCGGCGACGAGAAGCCGGAGGCGGGTGTCGCCACCGACGAGCCGCTGGCCGAGTGGGAGCGCGAGCTGCTTGAAGAGCCGAAGAAGGCCGACGAGCAGCAGTCCGCCGCCGAGCAGCCGGCCGCCGAGCAGCCCGCCACTGAGCAGCCGGCCGCCGAGCAGCCCGCCGCCGTCTCCGGTCAGTGACCGTTCCGCCGTCCGGTCACCGTCCGTTCCGCTGACGGTGACCGGCGGCGGGTAGACCGGGCACGAACCTCTCGGAACCGGGTAATCGTCACCGCAGACCATTCCACGCAGTCTCAACACCGAAGAGAGAGCCATGTCCCAGATCACCGCCGCGGACGTCAAGAAGCTCCGCGACCTGACCGGCGCCGGCATGATGGACAGCAAGAAGGCGCTGACCGAGGCCGAGGGCGACTTCGACAAGGCCGTCGAGATCCTGCGCGTCAAGGGCGCCAAGGACGTCGGCAAGCGGGCCGGCCGGACCGCCGCGAACGGTCTGATCGCGCACTCCGGCAAGGCGCTGCTCGAACTCAACTGCGAGACCGACTTCGTCGCCAAGAACGATGCCTTCATCGCGCTGGCGCAGCAGCTCGTCGAGCACGGCGAGCGCGCCGGCGTCAGCAACGCCGCGGAGCTGCTGGCCAGCGAGATCGACGGTCGTCCCGTCGCCGACCTGGTCCAGGAGCAGTCCGCCAAGATCGGCGAGAAGCTGGTGCTCAACCGGTTCGCCAAGCTCGACGGCACCGTGGCGGTCTACCTGCACCGCAAGGCGCAGGACCTGCCCCCGGCGGTCGGCGTCCTGGTGCAGTACGCCGGCAAGACCGACGAGGCGGGCGACGCCGACGCGCGCGGTGCGGCGATGCAGATCGCCGCGATGCGGCCGCAGTACCTCACCCGCGACGAGGTGCCGGCCGAGGTCGTCGAGTCCGAGCGGCGCATCGCCGAGCAGACCGCCCGCGAGGAGAACAAGCCCGAGGCCGCGCTGCCGAAGATCGTCGAGGGCCGGGTCAACTCCTTCTTCAAGGATTTCGTCCTGCTGGAGCAGTCCTCGGTGACCGACAACAAGAAGACGGTGAAGCAGGTGCTGGCTGAGGCGGGCATCGAGGTCACCGGCTTCGTGCGGTTCGAGGTCGGCCAGGCCTGAGCCGGCTCGGGGCGTACCGCGCCCGTGGGCTGGGAGCAACGACGAGACGAGGAGGCCGCCGGTGTACGCGACACACACCGCGGCCTCCTCGTCCCATAAGGTCGGCAGCGGCAGGTACGCGCACCTGAGCGCGCCAGTGGGGGAAGGACGGGCGGATGACGCAGGTTGTGAGTGACCGGACGTTGGCGGCGGACGATCCGACGGCACCACCGCCCGGCCGGGCCCGGCGGGTGGTGTTGAAGCTGTCCGGCGAGGTGTTCGGCGGCGGCGCCATCGGTGTCGATCCGGACGTGGTGCAGGCCATCGCCCGGCAGATCGCCACCGTGGTACGCCGGGGTGTGCAGGTCTCCGTGGTGGTCGGCGGCGGCAACTTCTTCCGGGGCGCCGAGTTGCAGAAGCGGGGCATGGACCGGGCCCGGGCGGACTACATGGGCATGCTCGGCACGGTGATGAACTGCCTGGCCCTCCAGGACTTCCTGGAGAAGGAGGGCATCGAGACCCGGGTACAGAGCGCCATCACGATGGCCCAGGTGGCCGAGCCGTACATCCCGCTGCGGGCGATCCGGCACCTGGAGAAGGGCCGGGTGGTCATCTTCGGCGCCGGCGCGGGCATGCCGTACTTCTCCACCGACACGGTCGCCGCCCAGCGCGCGCTGGAGATCCACGCGGACGTCGTGCTGATGAGCAAGAACGGCGTGGACGGCGTCTACACGGCCGATCCCCGGATCGATCCGACCGCCAGCAAGTTCGACTCGATCACCTTCTCCGAGGTGCTGCGTCGCAACCTCCGGGTCGCCGACGCGGCAGCCTTCAGCCTCTGCATGGAGAACGGCCTGCCGATGCTGGTCTTCGGCGCGCAGGGCGACGACACCATCGTCCGGGCCGTGGGTGGCGACAAGATCGGCACGCTGATCACCACCTGAGCCGACCGCCGACGGCGATCTCGGCGGTCCCGGTGACCCGACAAGCCCACGACGAGCACAAGAAGGAGGCGAGGAGACCGGTGATCGACGACACCCTCCTCGAGGCCGAGGAGAAGATGGAGCGTGCGGTCGAGCACGCCAAGGAGGAGTTCGGCGCCATCCGCACCGGTCGCGCCACTCCGGCCATGTTCTCCAAGGTCATCATCGACTACTACGGCAGCCCGACCCCGCTGACGCAGATGGCGTCGGTGGCCGTTCCCGAGCCGCGGATGGCCATCATCAAGCCGTACGACAACTCGCAGATCAATGCGATGGAGAAGGCGATCCGGGACTCGGACCTCGGGGTCAACCCGAACAACGAGGGCAACCAACTGCGCATCCTGCTCCCACAGATGACCGAGGAGCGCCGCCGGGACATGATCAAGGTGGCCCGGCACAAGGGTGAGGAGGCGAAGGTCGCCATCCGCAACATCCGCCGCAAGGGCAAGGAGGAGCTGGACCGGCTCGTCAAGGACGGCGAGGTCGGCGAGGACGAGGGCCGCCGCGCCGAGAAGGAGCTCGACGACCTGACCCAGCGCTACGTCTCGCACGTCGACGAGTTGGTCAAGCACAAGGAGTCCGAGCTCCTGGAAGTCTGACGCCGAGGTCACCACCTGCTTGATCATGAAGTTGTCGCCCTTGCCACCGGCGTGGCGTGGTGACAACTTCATGATCAAGGCTGCGGGAGCGGGCACCGGTACGTCCTGCCGGGCGGGCGGGTGCAGTAGGCTCGGCACGATTCCCGGTGACCCGACGGTGAACGGTGGGGATCGGCCAGCCGACAGGCCGGCACATAGACGGAGCGCCTCGCGCGGGTAGGGGATGGTAGTGGCTGTGCGTCAAGTGGTGGATCTCGTACCGCTTCCCCCTGGTGCGTGATGTCCCACCTCGACCCCTACGGCGGCGCCGAGGCCCGTGACTGGGATCGCCCGGACCGACCCACCTCGCTGCCCTGGCCGGATCCGGACGTCGAACCCGGTCCGTGGGGCCGTGGCCGGTACGGCGGCGACCGGCCCGCTCCGGAGAACCGAAACGGGCGCGGACCCGGCGGCTGGGACCAGCCACCGAACGGGCGCGGCGCACCCCGCGACCTGGACCACGGTGACGCACCCACTGCACAGATCGCGCCGGTGCGGGTCGGTGCCGGTCGGGACCACGACGAGGCACCCACCACCCAGTTGACGCCCGTGCGGGAGCACGACGACGCGCCGACCACCCAGCTCGCCGCCGTTCCACCCGGGAACGCGGACCTCGGGACGCCGGAGCCCGACGGGACGGACGGTCCGGGTCGGCGCCACCGGGGCCGGCGTCGGGCCGGTGCCGGTCGGCCGGCCACCCAGCAGGGCGCGAGCCGGGCCGGGCGGAACCTGCCGGCGGCCATCTCGGTCGGGGTGTGCCTGGGCGCGGCGGTGCTGCTGCCACTGTTCCTCTACACCCCGGCGTTCCTGCTGGTGCTCGTCGCGGCGTTCGGCGTCGGCATCTGGGAGATGTCCCGCGCGGTACGCCGTGGCGGCGCCGAGGTGCCGTTGGTGCCGCTGGTCGCCGGTGGGGTGCTCACCGTGACCCTGGCCTGGTTCGCGGGGCTGGACGCGCTCCTGCTCGGCCTGCTGGTCACCGTGGCGGGCACCCTGGTCTGGCGGCTCGGCGACGGTACGGCCAACCTCCGGCGGGACATGACCGCGGCGACTCTGATCTCGGTGTACGTGCCCTTCCTCGGCGGCTTCGCCGCCCTGCTCGCGTCGTCTCCCGGTGACGGTGCGCTGCGGGTGCTGGTGACGCTGGTCGCGGTGGTGCTCTCCGACACCGGGGGCTACGCGGCCGGCGCCAACTTCGGTAAGCGGCCGATGGCACCGACGATCAGCCCGAAGAAGTCCTGGGAGGGTTTCGCCGGCTCGGTCGGCGCGGCGGCCCTGGGCAGTGCCGTGCTGCTCTGGCTGTTGTTCGACGTGGCGCCCTGGTGGGGCGCCGTGTTCGGGGTGGCGATCTCGGGCGCCGCGGTCCTCGGAGACCTCGCCGAGTCGATGATCAAGCGAGATCTCGGTGTGAAGGACATGAGCAACCTGCTGCCCGGGCACGGCGGCCTGATGGACCGGCTCGACTCCGTCCTGTTCGCGGTGCCCACGGCGTACCTGCTGCTCGTGGTCTTCGTCCCGGCGGTGAACTGAGGCATGGCCCACGGCGGCGGAACCGGGAGGCGGACGAGGCGGGAGCGGATCCGGCGCCTCCGCGGGGGCGTGTTCCGGGCCGGGCGTGCCAGACTGGACGTGCCATGACGAGTCTTCCCCTGATCCCGGTCGACCCGGACGCGCCTGGCGCGCGCCGGGCGGCGATGCCACCGCAACACCTCGCCGACCTCGACCTCGCCGGCCGCAAGGACCTGGTCACGAAGCTGGGCGAGTCGGCGTTCCGGGCCCGACAGATCTCCACCCACTACTTCGGCCGACTGGTCCGCGACCCCGCGCAGATGACCGACCTGCCGGCGTCGTCCCGCGACCGCCTGGCCGACCAGCTGCTGCCCCGACTGCTCACCCCGGTACGCGAGCTGGCCTGCGACGACGGCGCGACCCGCAAGGCGTTGTGGCGGTTGCACGACGGCTCGTTGGTGGAGAGCGTGCTGATGGGCTACCCGGACCGGGTCACCGTCTGCATCTCCAGCCAGGCCGGATGTGGCATGGCGTGCCCGTTCTGCGCGACCGGCCAGGCGGGCCTGACCCGCAACCTCTCCACCGCCGAGATCGTCGACCAGGCGGTGTACCTGGCGGGCGTGGCCGCTTCCGGCAAGGTCGCCGGGTCACCGCCGAGGCTGTCGCACGTGGTCTTCATGGGGATGGGCGAGCCGCTGGCGAACTACAACCGGGTGATCGCCGCGATCCGTCGCCTGGTCGCGCCGGCGCCCGAGGGGCTCGGCCTGTCGCAGCGGCACATCACCGTTTCCACGGTTGGGCTGGTGCCGGCCATCCACCGACTGGCCAGCGAAGACCTCTCCGTGACTCTTGCGTTGTCGCTGCATGCCCCCGATGATGAGCTGCGCGACGAACTCGTGCCGGTCAACCAGCGCTGGAAGGTGTGCGAGGTGCTGGACGCAGCCTGGGCCTACGCGGCCCGCACGGGCCGTCGTGTGTCGATCGAGTACGCGATGATCAAGGACGTGAACGACCAGCCGTGGCGAGCTGACCTGCTCGGCCGGCTGCTGGCCGGCAAGTTGGCCCACGTGAACCTGATCCCGCTGAACCCGACTCCGGGCAGCCGCTGGGACGCCAGCCCGAAGCCGGTCGAGCGGGAGTTCGTCCGGCGGTTGCGCGACGCCGGGGTGTCCACCACGGTGCGGGACACCCGAGGTCGCGAGATCGACGGGGCATGTGGGCAGCTGGCCGCCGCGGAGGACAGTGGCACCGACCCGGCCGGGGAGATGACGGCGTGACCGGGCGTGGCGAACGAGACCAGGAGACATAGTGGCGAGTCAGGGTCAGCGTTTCCGGCGTAAGGCGCTCCGCCGGGGATACAAGGTTGACGAGGTGGACGCCTTCCTGGACCGGGTCGAGGCGACACTTGCCGGGCAGCCGGTCGGAGCGCCGGTGGCCTCGCAGGAAGTCCACGACGTCGTCTTCCGGGTTCGTTTCAACGGCTATGACGAGTGGCAGGTGGACCTGCACCTCGACCGGGTCGAACGGCAGCTGGCGGAGTTGGAGGAGCGCGGCGGCGTGTCCGGTCGCGGCGACGGCCGGATGGGCCCGATGGACCGGATGGGCCCGGGCATGCGGGACGATCGCGGCATGTCCCCGGTGCCGCAGCCGCCGATGCCGCCCCGGGCGATGCCGGCACAGGCCGGGCCACCCTACGGTCGCTACGACGAGCCGACGGGCGCCTTCGCCGGCGGGTACGACAACGCTCCCCGGGGTGGCTACGACGGCCCGCGCGGGGCGGCCGCCCCGATGGGCCCAGGTGCGCCGATGGGCCCTCCCGGCGGCATGGGGCACGGTGGGCCTCCGCCGCGTGGTCTGCCTGCCGGCCCCGGTGGCTACGGTCCGCCGGACGCGCCGGGCGGCTACGGTCCGCCGGACGGCCCCGGTGGCTACGGCCCCCGGATGAGCAGCGCTTCGACGGGTTCGAGGCGGGTCGGCACGGCCGTACCGACATGACCGCAGAGATCAGGCTGCCGGACCGGGATCCGCGGCGCGGCCCGGCCGGGCCTCCCGGCCTGCCGCAGCAGGCGCTCGGCGGCCCTCCGATGGGCGGCCCTCCGGCAATGGGTGGTCCGCCCGCGATGGCCGGCCCCCCGATGGGTGGGCCACCGATGGCCGGCCCGCCCGGCAGCGACCTCTACCGGGTGGACCAGATCCGCCGCAGCTTCCAGGTCCGTCGCTTCGGCAGCGGATACGACCCGGACCAGGTGGACCGGTTCTTCGAGTCGCTGCTCGGCGGGATGGCCGGGCGCAACCAGATGCCGGTGAACCCGAAGGACCTGGACACGCTGCGCTTCGGGCTGGTGCAGGGCGGCTACTTCGAGGCCGAGGTCGACGCCGCGCTGAAGAACGTGCAGGACATCCTCTTCGGCCGCTGACCGACAGCGATGCGCGAGGGCCCGCCTCCGAGAACCGGAGCGGGCCCTCGCGCTGTTCGCGCCGGAAACTGCGGTGTTTGGCGGACAGGTCGTCGCTGGGGCCGGAGCGCGCAGCGGCGCAGCTCGCCCGAGTGGTCAGGAGCGCAGGCCGTCGCGGGTGGCCCGGATCGTCAGGAGCGCAGGCCGTTGCGGCGCAGCACCACGTCACCGATCACGATGAGCAGCAGCAGCGCGGCCAAACCGATCAGCCAGAGGTTCTCGACCCTGCCCTCGTGGTTGCCGCAGAGCATGGCCAGCAGCGCGAACGCGGTGAGCACCGCGCCGATCCGCCCGGCCTTCCGGTGCCCGGGCTTGTGCTGGTCTGGCGACGTTACCGGCTCGCTGCCTGCCACTGTCGGTCCTTCCTCGCGAACGGATCTCCGGCTAGTCTGGCACGTCCCTCGGGACGGTTTCCGGCCAGGGCCGATGGGCCCCGCTCCGGTGGGTGCAAGGGCACTACCGGCGTCGCGGGGCGAGGACCAGACTGCCTCCGGTAGCGTTCTGGGGCGTACACCTTGATTGTCGTTTTGAGGGGGAACTGCGGTGCGAGTGACCGGTACGGGGCACGCGAGCATGCGGATCGACACGGCCGCGGGCAGCATCCTGTGCGACCCGTGGGTCAATCCGGCCTACTTCGCGTCCTGGTTCCCGTTCCCCGACAACTCTCAGCTCGACTGGGAGGCCCTCGGCGACGTCGACTACCTGTACGTCTCCCACCTGCACCGGGACCACTTCGACGCGGCGCACCTCAAGCGGTACGTGTCGAAGAAGGCGACCGTGCTGCTGCCCGAGTTCCCCACCTCCGAAATGGAGGACGAGTTCCGCGCGCTGGGCTTCACGAATTTCCTGAAGACCCGCAACGAGGAGGTCGTCGAGCTGGACGGCGGCCTGAAGATCATGATCCAGGCGCTGACCAGCCCGACCGACGGTCCGATCGGCGACTCCTCGCTCTGGGTGGAGTACGACGGCGTCCGGTTGCTCAACCAGAACGACGCCCGACCGACCGACCTGAGCACCTTCGCCGAGCTGGGTCACGTGCACGCGCACCTGCTGCAGTTCTCCGGCGCCATCTGGTACCCGATGGTCTACGAGCTGCCCAGCGCGGCGAAGACCGCGTTCGGCAAGCAGAAGCGGGACCGGCAGTTCGACCGCACCTGGCGCTACATCGACGACCTCAAGGCCGACCACGTCTTCCCGATCGCCGGCCCGCCGTGTTTCCTCGACGACGAGCTCTGGCAGTTCAACGACATCTTCGGCGACGAGGGGAACATCTTCCCCGACCAGTCGGTCTTTCTGTCCGAGTACGCCAAGGTCGGCGGCACCAACGGCATCGTGCTGCTGCCCGGCAGCGTCACCGAGGTCACCACCACCGGGGCCACGACCACCCACCCGGTGCCGGTGGAGGAGTTCTTCGCCAACAAGGTCGCCCACCTGGAGGAGATGCGCGAGCGCAAGCGGCCCATCATCGAGGCGGAGAAGGCGTCCTGGCGGCACCCCGAGGTCGACGTGCTCAAGGAGCTGAAGCGGCGCGTCGAACCGCTGCTCGACGAGTCGATCTACCTGGCCAAGGGGGTTGGCGGGCCGGTCCGCTTCGACCTGGTCGGTTACGACGGTGAGAGCATCGAATCCATCGTGGTCGACTTCCCGGGCAAGCAGGTGCGGCCGTACGCCGACGAGAAGGTGCGCTACCGGTTCCGTACCGAACGGGCGCTGGTGGAGCACCTGCTGCACATCGGCGAGGTCGACTGGGTCAACTCGCTCTTCCTGTCCTGCCGCTTCTCGGCCGCCCGGATCGGGCAGTACAACGAGTTCGTGTACGCCTTCTTCAAGTGCCTGTCCACCGAGCGCCTCCAGTACGCCGAGGGCTGGTACGACGAGCACGAGCGGGCCGTCGACGCCGAGGACATCACCCTCGGTGACTGGGTGGTGCAGCGGCGCTGCCCGCACCTGAAGGCGGACCTGAGCCGGTTCGGCATCGTCGACGGCGACCAGCTCACCTGCCAGCTGCACGGGTGGCGGTTCGACCTGCCCAGCGGGCGCTGCCTGACCAGCGTCGGCCACAAGGTCCGCGCGCACCGGGTCGGCGAGGAGGCTTCCGTCACGGAGGTCACCCAGCCGGCGGGCTGAGCCGTCGCCTACCGGCCGAGGTCGGCGAGGATGCGCTGGGCGGCGTTGTGGCCGGCGGCGCCGATGACGCTGCCGGCCGGGTGACAGCCGGCGCTGCCCGCGTACACCCCGTCGACGCCGGTGGCGTAGGGCATCCGGTCGGCGAACGAGACGGTGTTGTCGACGTGGTGGATGTGGCCTCCGGTGATGCCGAAGTGCGTCTCGATGCCGGGTGGCGGCAGCGGCACCGCGTCGGCGATCAGGTCGCCGGTGCCGGGCGCGTAGCGCTCGCAGATCCCGATCAGCTTGTCGACGTAACCGGGCAGTTCGGCATCCCAGGTGGTGCCGGCCAACTCGTACGGCACCGACTGGACGAACAGCGCCGACGAGTGGTGCCCGGCCGGGTCGGCCAGCGACGGGTCGACGGTGGTGTGCAGGTACCACTCGATCGTCGGCTCCGCCGGCAGTCGCCCGGCCCGCACGTCGGCCCACATGGCGCGCAGCGCCGCCATCGGTGACTCGCCGGCGCCGCCGGCCAGCGTCGCCGAGCCGGGCAGCAGGTGGATGGTGGAGCCGAACGGGCTCGGCGCGCCCTCGGGCAGGCAGGAGAAGCGGGGCAGGCCACGCAGCGCCAGGTTCAACTTGAGGGTGCTGCCGGTGCGCCGGACCGCCGCCATCCGTTCGCTCAGCGTGGTCGGCAGCGCGCCGTCGGGCAGCAGCTCCATCAGCCGGTACGGGTCGCAGGCGCCGAGCACCACCTCGGCGTCGACCTGGCGGCCGTCGGCGAGCACCACGCCCCGAACGGCACCCCCGTCGAGGCTGATCGCGGCGACCGGGGCACCTGTGACGATCCGGGCTCCGGAGGCCCGAGCCGCGTCGGCGAAGATCCGCGAGACGGTGCCCATGCCGCCTTCGGCGATCATCCAGGTGCCGCCCGAACCGGGTAGCCGGCACATGTTGTGCACCAGGAAGTTGTGGCCCGTGCCGGGGTCGTCGGGGCCGGCGTTGAGCCCGGACAGGCCGTCGGTGACCGCGTACATGCTGACCAGCAGCTCGGAGCGGAAGTCGAAGCGGGCCAGGTAGTCGGCTACGGAGCCGCGTACCAGGTCGACGAAGATCTGGCGCAGCGCGGGGCGGACGTAGCGGTCGGCGGTCTCCTCGACGCCGAGCGGCTCGGCCAGCCAGGCCGGGGCGAGGTCCTCGCGCAACGCGGCCAGCTCGGCCTGCAACGCCTCGTCGGCGGCGGCGTCGGCGGGGGAGAAGAACTCGGCGAGCTGCGCCCGGGTGGCCTCCGTGTCGGTGCCGAAGAGCAGGTACGGCGAGCCGACCCCGCCGGGGGTGGGCAGGAAGTAGTGCGGGTCGCGGCGCAGCACCGGGATCCGGACGTCGAGCGCGGCCAGCAGCTCCGGCGGCATCAGCCCGAGCAGGTACGACCCGGTGGAGTGACGCAGTTCGGGCACCTTGGGAAACGGGTTCTCGGTCCGCGTCGCCCCACCGATCACCTCGGCGGCCTCCAGCACCAGCACGTCCAGCCCGGCCCGCGCCAGCAGGATCGCCGACACCAACCCGTTGTGTCCCGCCCCCACGACCACCACGTCCGCCCGCCCCGGCACCCCACCACCCACCATCCCCGCACCCTAACCCGTTCGCACCCCGCCCCACCGCTGTTGAGGGTTTGGTTTGTGTTCATGGGGGAGTGGGTTTTGTCGATGGGGTGGGGGACCTAGCGTCGGTGGGGCCCGCCCCCGCCACCCCTGGGAGGTTCCCCTGATGGATCGTCGTACCGTGCTGCGTGCCACCGTCGTCGGTGGTGCCGCCTTCTCGGGCAGCCTCTGGGCCGGTGCCGCGCTGGCCGCACCCGCCCAACCAGGCCCCGGCCCGTACGGGGGCCTGCTGGCCGCCGACGCCAACGGCATCCACCTGCCCGCCGGCTTCAGCAGCCGGGTCATCGCCCGCTCGGGTCAGCGGGTCGCCGGCACCTCGTACGTCTGGCACTGGGCGCCGGACGGTGGTGCCTGTTTCCCGGCCGGTGACGGTTGGATCTACGTCTCGAACTCGGAGGTGCCGCTGATCGGTGGGGCCTCCGCGGTGCGCTTCCGCGCCGACGGGTCGATCGCCACCGCGTACCGCATCCTCGGCGGCACCAACGTGAACTGCGCCGGTGGGGCCACCCCGTGGGGTACCTGGCTGTCCTGCGAGGAGGTGCCGCTGGGGCGGGTCTTCGAGACCTGGCCCGACGGCAGCCGCAGCGCCGAGGAGCGCACCCGGATGGGCCGGTTCACCCACGAGGCGGCGGCCTGCGACCCGGACCGGCGGGTGATCTACCTGACCGAGGACGAGAGCGACGGCTGCTTCTACCGCTTCGTCCCCGACACCTGGGGTGATCTGCGCACCGGTCAGGTGCAGGTGCTGTGCGCCCCGGCCAACGCCACCTCCGGCCCGGTGACCTGGCAGAACATTCCGGACCGCGACGGCTTCCCGATCCCGACCCGGTGGCAGGTCGGCGCGGCGAAGCACTTCGACGGTGGCGAGGGCTGCTGGTACGACCGGGGCATCTGCTGGTTCACCACCAAGGGCGACAACCGGGTGTGGGCGTACGACGCGGTCAACCAGCGCATCGACCTGGCGTACGACGACTCGCTGGTGCCGGCCGGCACCGCGCCGCTGACCGGCGTCGACAACATCACCGGTACCGCGGGCGGGGACCTCTACGTGGCCGAGGACGGCGGCAACATGGAGGTCTGCGTGATCACTCCGGCCGGCGTGGTCGCCCCGTTCCTGCGGATCAACGGCCAGTCCTCCTCGGAGATCACCGGCCCCGCGTTCAGCCCTGACGGCTCCCGCCTCTACTTCTCCTCCCAGCGCGGCACCAGCGGCAACTCGACCGGCTCCGGCGGCATCACCTACGAGGTCACCGGCCCCTTCCGCCGCTGACGCCAGGCGGACAGGGCCAGGGTGGCGGAGTAGCCGGCCAGCACGATCACGTGGAACAGGTAGAGCCAGAGCAGGATCGCCACGGCGGCACCCACCTCGTCGAGCCCACCGAAGGGCACGCCCAGGTCGAGTGGTAACGAGGCGAAGAGCACGAAACCGTGCAGGAAGCCGGACAGGTTCGCCGCGGTGAAGGAGCCCATCCCCAGCGTGGCGAGCCAGTCCGGCGAGGCCGGGCCGACCACCCGGAACACCCACATCAGCACCGGCGTGAGCACCAGCCACACCGCCAGGAACGACAGCACCACCCCTAGCGCGCCGGCCCAGCCGCCACGCCGGACCAGCCCGGTGGTGGTCGGCAGGGCCAGCAGGATCGACAGCAACAGCGCCGGGGCCGGTGCCAGCAGCGGCAGCAGCAGCAACCGGCCCCGCCAGCCGACGAGGTGTTCGTCGGAGCGGGGCGCGGCGACCGACACGAACGCCCGGCGCAGCCCCTCGCCGTACAGCGACGCCGGCAGCAGTGCGGCCAGCGCCAGCCACGGCGTCAGGCCGACCCCGGCCTCGACCAGCGCGGCCACCGCGTGTGGCGCACCGATCGCGTCCGGCAGCGCCTCCACGGCGTACCCGGTGAGCCGTCGCACCTGGGACGCCCCGACCAGCAGCGAGGTCAGCCAGATCGCCAGCAGGGCCACCGGCACCACGGCGATCGCCCCGTAGAACGTGATCGAGGCGGCGTGCAGCGACAGATCCCGACCACGGACGGGGCGGAAAGCCCCCGTGGTGATCCGCTTAGTCCGCTCCCACGCACCGCCCATCGCGCTCCAGTTCCCCGTGATCCGCTTCGGCAACCGTCCTGTTGTCCGCGTTGCTGGACGAGCGCCAGGGGTGCCCGCGACGTGCTGGACAGATCGGCATGGATGCGGCTTTGAGGCTCGGGCGAGGCTGGAGTGTTATCAGCAGGGTCGACCGTGAAGGCGCAGGCGCTCGCAGCATCACGGGGGAAGCATGGACGGGTCACCGCAGCATCGACCAGGCGTGGAACGCTCGGGCGGTGGGTCGATCGACAGCTTCCTGACCTGGCTGATCCATCCGGTGACGGTGGCGGCCACCGCGCTGCTGATCCTCAACGACCAGGTGCTCAAGGCGGCCTATCCCGGCTGGTTGACGGGAAAGCTCAGCGACGTCGCCGGGCTGGTGATGGCACCACCGCTGCTGGCCGTCTTACCGGTGCTGCTGGTGGCCGGGTGCGGTCGACTGCCGGTGCGGCGGCGTACGGTCAGGGGTGCTGGTCCCAGGTCTGGCCACAGGATGGGCGACCTGCTGGCGGCCGGCTCGGTCCTCGTTGTCGGGATGGGGTTCGCGGCGGTGAAGGCCACTCCGGAGGGGGCGGCCACGGCGTCCGCGGTGTGGAGCGTGGTGAACGGACCGTCGGTGATCCTGGCCGACGGCACGGACCTGCTGGCGTTGCCAGCGCTGGGGCTGGCCTGGTGGACGTGGCGCTCGGCGGTGGCCCGCCCGAGCCCGGCACGTTGGCTGCGGATGGTGGCGGTGCTTGTGGTGTTGCCGATCGCCGGGCTGGGCGTCGCGGCCACCTCCGCTCCCCGGTACGACGACGCTGTCGCGTTGTACGAGTGGCGGGACGTCGCCGTGGCCGGCATCGGCAACGCCTATCACGATTCCCGGGAGCCCTACACCTGGTGGATCGGCGCGGACGACGGACCGACGTTCTCGGAGCTGCCGGAGGGCGGCTACGAGCTGTTCTCCAAGCAGCCGCCACCGGCCGCGTCGGGGGAGGACTGTTCGGCGCGGGATCCGGGGCACTGCTTCCGGATCGTGCCGCGCCGCCTGGCGGTGCAGGAGAGCCGGGACGGTGGGGCCAACTGGCGCGTCGCCTGGCAGGTCGACGAGGACGCCCGGCAGCGACTGGCAACGGCGATACCCGGTATGCGTGACGTGGCGGAGTACCTGTCGTCCCGCGCGTTGCTGGTCCGGGATCAGCCGGACGGTGGAGTGGTCGTGCTGGTGGCGAACGGCCGGGACGGTTTCGTCCGCCGCGACACCGCCGGCCGCTGGGAGCGCATCGGTTTCGGCACGCTTGCCGGTGACAGCTTCCGGCACCAGCAACCCGCGACACCGATCCCGGATGTCGCGGAGGCGACCGTCACCGTCGGCTGGCGGGTCGCCGTTCCGCTGTCGGTCGCGGTGGGAAGCCTGGTGGTGCTTGCCGGCTGTGCCACATTGCTGGCGCGGCGGTACGGCTGGTTCGTGATTCCAATCGCCGCTGTCGGTGGCGCGCTCGGCCTCGTGGCGCTCGGCGTGTACGTCCCCTACGCATTGCGTGGCGCGAACTCGGACGACGCGGTGGGATCGGTTCTCGTGGTGGCGCTGATCGTGGGCATGACGGCGGTGCCGGCGGGCGTCGCGGTGCTCGTCGCCAACGTCACGGAGCCGTCGCAGGCCGTGGCCGGCCGGATCTGCGTCGCGGGCACCCTCGCTGGGGCGATGGTGCCACTGCCGTTGCTGCTGCGTCTGCTGACCGGTTGGCCTCCGCAACGTGCGGCGGTGGTCGCCGTGCCGATCGTCGCGGTGGTTGTGATGGTTGTCGGCGTCGTGTGGGCCATCCGCTGCGCCGTACGCCGGGTGCCGAGGCGAGGATCCTCATCGGCGGGCACACCGCCGTGGACGCCACCCGACCCACCGTGGCCGAAGACCGATGACGCACCGCGTACCGCCTGATCGGGTACTCGACGGCCCGTCATCCGACGACCTTTGCCTTGCCACGCTGTCAGGACGGTACCGCGTGCCGACTGCGTATTGACGGATGAGGCTCGGGTCGTGGCACTCGGGGCGGGCCGCGTGCCTCAGAGCAGGTCGTAGACGTCGCTGCGGTGCCCGAGGTGGACTACGAGCACGATCAGCTCCTGGTCCCGGACGGTGTAGATGATGCGGTATGCACCGACGCGGATGCGGAAGAGGTTGGAGTGGCCGGTCAGGGCTTTGACGCCGGCTGGGCGAGGTTCGGTGGCTAGATTCGCGATGGCGGTGACGAGGCGGGCCTGCACGGGGCGGTCGAGCTTGCGCAGCAGCTTGGCGGCGGCTCGGTCGACCTGGACGGTGTAGGCGGGTGGAGTCGGGCTGGTCACAAGCCGAGCTCATCGCGTAGGTCGGCCAGCGGTATCGGGGTGTCGCCGGCGTCAATGCGGGTCAGGGCCTCGCGGGCGGCGGCGACATCGCCGGCGTCTTCGGCGCGCTCGATGGCCTCGGCGACCTCGGCCGGGACGATGGCGGCCAGGCGTTGCCCCCGACGGGTGACGTAGGTGATCCTCCCGGCGTAGTGCGCGCGGGAGACGACGTCCGCGAGGCTGTCGCGGGCGTCTGAGATCGGGAGTTCGGCTGCGGGCTCACTCACGGTTCCGATTGTACAACTCGTACGAATCGTACGGACGGAAGTAGCTCACAAGATCGTGAACTGGGCCCGGCGGTGGGCGCAACGGCTATTGGTGCGGGCAGTCCCCCGAGCGCCCCACTACGACGTCATCCTCAGCGAGGCGGTGCTACGTCGACCGCTGCGTGATCGGCTCGCGATGGCTCGGCAACTCGAAGCCTTGGTGATGGCCAGCCGCCAACCCAACGTCAAGTTCCGGGTGCTTCCCTTGGCGGCTGGCCTATTCCGCTGGGCAGAAACGGGCACCTCCACCGTGCTCGACTTCCCCACGCACGTGCGGGAGCCGGAGCCGACCACCGTCTACAAGGACGGTCCGTGCGGCGCGGCCTACCTTGACAAGCCGCACGAGATCCAGACCTACGAGGAGGCCTGGCATTCGCTCGGCGAGCGGGCGCTCGATGTCGATGACTCCCGTGAGCTGATCACGGCAATCGCAAGGAGATGACCCATGAGACGTGACGGAGTGTGGCGCACGTCGTCCCGGCTGGACCCCGGTTGGTCGCCGCCAGCCGCGCGGGCCGCTTCGACACCCGCCCCTGAACTGACGTGACCGCAAGCTGTGGGTGCGTTTCTTGCTGTCCCGACGACAAGAAACGTACCCACAGTCGGCGGCCTGGTCGACGTCGTTCGCCCCGGCTGTGTCGGACAGGTTGTGCGATGGCGTGCGGTGCGGGCTGCGCTGGCTAGGCTGAGTTGAGCAAGATGTTCCGCTGAGGGGGTGAGCCCGGATGGCCCAGGCTGCGTACGCGCCCGAGCCCGCGCCGGACGCTGGTGCCGGCGACCGGCCCGCCGGGCCGTCGTTCGACGTGCTGCGGTGGCACGACGAGCCGTGGACCGCCCAGCTCGCCCTCGACCTGTTGCCGGAGACCAACGGCCCCAAGGTTGAGGTGCTGAGCGGAAGCGTGATCGTGACACCCCACGCCGGATATGACCACCAGGATGCCGAGCTCGACCTCGCGTACCTGTTGAAGCAGGCGGCCCGGAAGGCCAAGCTGTGGCTCTACGCGGAGGCGAACGTCGTCTCCGGCCAGGATCTGTTCATCCCCGACCTCGTCGTGCTGCGTGTTCCCGGCGGGGGGCGCACGACCATGGACATCAGGCATGCCGTTCTGCTTGGCGAGGTCGTGTCGCCCGGCAATCGGCGTAAGGACATCATCGATCGTCCGCGCGAGTACGGTACGGCCGGCGTACCCTTCTTCCTCCGGGTCGACCTGCGTAACCGAGTCCCCACCATCGCACTGTTCGAGCTGACCGACGGCGAGTACCGACGGTGGCCGCCGCTGCGGCCGGGAGCACCTTCGTGATGCGGGAGCCGTTCGAGTTCTCGGTCGATCCGGGCGACCTGCTCGGCGAGGAAGCTCCGTTGGAGGACGAAGATGCCCCGCTCGGGGAGAGCTGACGGTAGCTGCTTCCTGTCAGCACGGGGGCCCTGCTCTACCGGAGGCGTTGACAAGGTGCCCTTCCCTGCACGCAGCGGCGGTGGGGAAGAATGGGCGGTGTGACGTCCCCCCGTGATCTTGTGCTGCTGGGTTGTACCGGGTCGATCGGTACCCAGGCCATCGACATCGTGCGGCGTAACCCGGAGCGGTTCCGGGTGGTGGCGCTCGGTGCCGGTGGCGGCAACATCGGGCTGCTCGCCGCCCAGGCGCTCGAACTCGGTGTCGACGTGGTCGGGGTGGCCAAGGCGTCCGCCGCGCAGGATCTCCAGTTGGCGTTCTACGCCGAGGCGAGCCGGCGGGGCTGGGCGAGCGGCGAGTTCAAGCTGCCCAAGATCGTGGCCGGGCCGGAGGCGATGACCGAGCTGGCGCAGTGGCCGTGTGACGTCGTACTCAACGGGGTGGTGGGGTCGCTCGGGCTCGCGCCGACGCTGGCCGCGCTGCGCGCCGGGCGTACGCTCGCGCTGGCCAACAAGGAGTCGCTGGTGGCCGGCGGCTCGTTGGTCAAGGGCGCGGTGACGCGGCCGGAGCAGATCGTCCCGGTGGATTCGGAGCACTCGGCGCTGGCCCAGTGCCTGCGCGGCGGCACCCGGGGTGAGGTACGCCGGCTGGTGGTGACCGCCAGCGGTGGGCCGTTCCGGGGGCGGCGGCGCGACGAGTTGACGGCGGTCACGCCGGAGCAGGCGCTCGCCCACCCGACCTGGAACATGGGACCGGTCGTCACGATCAACTCGGCGACCATGGTCAACAAGGCGCTCGAGGTGATCGAGGCGCACGAGCTGTTCGACGTGCCGTACGCCGACATCACCGTGATGGTGCACCCCCAGTCGGTGATCCACTCGATGGTCGAGTTCGTCGACGGGTCGACGTTGGCGCAGGCCAGCCCGCCGGACATGCGGCTGCCGATCGCGCTGGGCCTCGGCTGGCCGGACCGGGTGCCCGAGGCGGCCGCCGCCGTCGACTGGACCACGGCGCACAGCTGGGAGTTCGCGCCGCTCGACGACGAGGCGTTCCCGGCGGTGGCGCTGGCCAAGGCGGCCGGCGAGGCGGGCCGGTGCCGGCCGGCGATCTACAACGCGGCCAACGAGGAGTGCGTGGCGGCGTTCGTCGCCGGGCGGTTGCCGTTCCTCGGCATCGTCGACACGTTGCAGCGCGTGTTGGAGGAGGCTCCCGATTTCGGCGAACCGGGTACCGTCGAGGACGTACTCGAAGCCGAGTCGTGGGCGCGCGCACACGCGCAGGAGATCATCGCTGCTGCGGTGGAAGGAGCTTGATGTCGTTCGCGTTCGGGGTGGTGCTGTTCGCCCTCGGCATTCTCGTCTCGGTGAGCCTGCACGAGGCCGGGCACATGCTCACCGCCAAGGCCTTCGGCATGAAGGTCACCCGCTACTTCGTCGGCTTCGGCCCCACCATCTTCTCGTTCAGGCGCGGCGAGACCGAGTACGGCCTCAAGGGCATCCCGCTCGGTGGCTTCTGCAAGATCGTCGGGATGACGCCGCAGGACGACGACGTCGAGCCCGGTGACGAGAAGCGGGCCATGTGGCGCTACCCGGTGTGGAAGCGCACCATCGTGATGTCCGCCGGGTCGGTCACCCACTTCGGGTTGGCGATCTTCGCGGCCTGGCTGGCCGCGATGACCTTCGGCCTGCCCAACCCGGACCGCCCGACCACCGAGGCGCAGATCCGTGCCGAGCCCGCCGTGATCGCCCTCCAGGACTGCGTCCTGCCGGACACCACCTACCGCGAGTGCACCCCGAGCGACGCCGCCAGCCCGGCCGCCGCCGCCGGGCTCCGCGACGGCGACCGGATCACCTCGTTCAACGGCACCCCGATCACCAACTACGGCGACCTGCTCACCGTCCTGCGGACCGCCAGCCCGGGTGCCACCGCCACTATCGGCTACGAGCGCGACGGCCAGACCGGCACCGTCGAGACCGTGCTGGGCACCACCAAGCGCCCCCCGATCGACAACCCCGACGGGCCGGTCACCGACGTTCCCGCGCTCGGCATCGGGCTGATCATCAGCACCCCCGGCCTGGTCACCTACGGCCCGGTGGAGGCGGTCGGCGCGACCAGTTCCTTCATCGGCGACATGGCGGTGGCCACCGCGCAGGCGTTGCAGCGGCTGCCGGAGAAGATCCCCGCGCTGTGGACCGCCATCACCGGCGGCGAACGGGACATCGACACCCCGATCAGCGTGGTCGGGGCCAGCGTCCTCGGTGGCGAGGCGGTGGCCAACAACGCCTGGGAAATCTTCGTCATGCTGTTCATCTCGCTGAACTTCTTCATCGGGGTGTTCAACCTGCTGCCGCTGCTGCCGCTGGACGGCGGCCACATCGCCATCGCCTGGTTCGAACGAGCCCGCTCCTGGGTGTACGCGCGGCTGCGCAAGCCCGACCCGGGCCGGGTGGACTACTTCAAGCTGATGCCCTTCACGTACGTGGTGATTCTGATCGGTGGGGTGTTCACCCTGCTCACCATCACCGCGGACGTGGTCAACCCGATCTCCCTCTTCCCAAAGTGAGTGCCTGAAGTGACCGCTGTCAGTCTTGGTATGCCGCCCGTACCGCCGCCGCCGCTCGCGCCCCGCCGGGCCAGCCGCCAGATCATGGTCGGGTCCGTGCCGGTCGGCGGTGGCGCGCCGGTGTCGGTGCAGTCGATGACCACCACGTTGACCGCTGACGTGAACGCCACGTTGCAGCAGATCGCGGAGTTGACGGCGTCCGGGTGCCAGATCGTGCGGGTGGCGGTGCCGAGCCAGGACGACGTGGAGGCGCTGCCGGCGATCGCCCGCAAGTCGCAGATCCCGGTGATCGCCGACATCCACTTCCAGCCGAAGTACGTCTTCGCCGCGATCGACGCCGGGTGCGCGGCGGTGCGGGTCAACCCGGGCAACATCCGGCAGTTCGACGACAAGGTCAAGGAGATCGCGGCAGCGGCCTCCGCCGCCGGTACGCCGATCCGGATCGGGGTCAACGCCGGCTCGTTGGACAAGCGGCTGCTGGCCAAGTACGGCAGGGCGACGGCGGAGGCGCTTGTCGAGTCGGCGCTGTGGGAGTGCTCGCTGTTCGAGGAGCACGGCTTCCGGGACATCAAGATCTCGGTCAAGCACAACGACCCGGTGGTGATGATCCGGGCGTACCGGCAGCTCGCCGAGCAGTGCGACTACCCGCTGCACCTGGGGGTGACCGAGGCCGGGCCGGCGTTCCAGGGCACCATCAAGTCGGCGGTCGCCTTCGGCGCGCTGCTGGCCGAGGGGATCGGCGACACCATCCGGGTGTCGCTGTCCGCGCCGCCGGTCGAGGAGATCAAGGTCGGCAACCAGATCCTGGAGTCGCTCGGGCTGCGCGAGCGTGGCCTGGAGATCGTCTCCTGCCCGTCCTGTGGTCGGGCCCAGGTGGATGTCTACAAGCTGGCCGAGGAGGTCACCGCCGGCCTGGAAGGGCTGCCGGTGCCGCTGCGGGTCGCCGTGATGGGCTGCGTGGTGAACGGTCCCGGTGAGGCCCGCGAGGCTGACCTGGGCGTGGCCTCCGGCAACGGCAAGGGGCAGATCTTCGTCAAGGGCCAGGTCATCAAGACCGTACCCGAGGGGCAGATCGTGGAGACCCTGATCGAGGAGGCGCTGCGGCTCGCCGACGAGATGGGCGCCGAGCTGCCCGAGGAACTACGCGACATGATTCCCGGCGCCACCGTCACCGTGCACTGACGAACGCGGGCGGCACGAACGCGGGCGGCGCGGGCGAGGCGGGACGTACGAGGGCGGGCACCCACTGGGTGGCCGCCCTCGACGCGTACCGGGGTCACTCGGATTCGGCGAGGATCGCGTACAGCTTGCGGCGGGTCTCGTCGAGCACCTGGGCGGCCCGTTCCCGCTGGTCGTCGGTGCCCGTCATCATCACCTGGCGCAGCGCCTGCATCGCCTGCATGCCGGCGTGCCGAATGTCGTGCCAGCTGTTGATGGTGTCCTCGGCGACCTCCGCCCACGGTGGCGTCTGGGCCGCCTCGTCGGCCTCGGCGCGGCCCTGCTCGGTGAGGGTGAACCGCTTGCGACCACCGCCGGATTCCTCGGTGGCGGCGATGACGCCCTCGTCCTCCAGCAACTGGAGGGTCGGGTAGATCGAACCGGGACTGGGTCGCCAGCTCCCGCCGGTGCGGGAGTCGATTTCCTGGATCATCTCGTAGCCGTGCATCGGCCGCTCGGTGAGCAGGGCCAGCACCGCGTTGCGGACGTTCGGTCGGCGCCCCCGCCCCCGTCCGCGACCGCCCCGGCCGTGCCCGAACCCATGCCCGCCCGGCGGAAACGGCGGCCCCGGCGGGAACCCGAACCCCCGCATCCGCCCTTCGTGCACGCCATGCCCACGTCGATGCAACCTCATGAGCTTCTCCTTCTCCTGAAACTATTACTGATGCATCAACGATATATCGCCAACACAACGCCGACAACTCACCTTCACCTCAGCCCGCCCGGGTTCCGCCTTGTTGACCAAGAAGTTCGCGTCGTGACTCGCCTCCGAGATTGGCGAAAACGTCTTGATCAACGCGGGTGGGGTGGGTGGGGGTGGGTTGGGGTGGGGTTGGTGTCTGCCGACGGAAGGTGAAGGGATCTGGCAGGCTGTAACCGTGCTGACGGCGCCGGTGCGGCAGATCGGGGAATCGGAACGGCGCGCGGTCGAGCGGTTGCTCGACCTCGACCCGTTCGCGAGCGCGCAGGTCGCGGAGCGGGTCGCCGCGCGCGGGCTGGCCTGGTGGCGGGCCGAGGGCCGGGTGCTGGGGTACGGCTCCCGCCGGCACCTCGAATCGGTCTGCTGGCTCGGCGGCAACCTCACCCCGGTGCTGGCCGGCCCGCAGGCCATCGCGGCCTTCGCCGACCTGCTGGCCGGCGAGGAACGGCTCTGTTCCTCGATCGTCGGGCGGGCCGACGCCGTCCTGCAACTGTGGGAGCGGCTCTCCGACACCTGGGGACCGGCCCGCGACGTACGCGCCAACCAGCCGTTGCTGGTCACCGACGCGCCGCCCCCGGTCCCGGTCGACCCGCAGGTGCGCCGGGTGCGCAGCGGCGAACTCGACCGGCTCTTCCCGGCCGCGGTGGCGATGTACACCGAGGAGGTCGGCGTCTCCCCACTCGCCGAGGACGGCGGGCGCGGGTATCGGCGCCGGGTCACCGACATGATCCGCTCCGGCCGGGCGTACGCCCGCTTCGTCGACGGCCGGGTGGTGTTCAAGGCCGAACTGGCGGTCGTCACCCGGCGCACCGCGCAGGTCCAGGGGGTGTGGGTGGCACCCGAGTGGCGGGGACGCGGCATCGCCACCGCCGCGATGGCCGCGGTGGTCGCCGACGCGCTGAACCGGGTCGCCCCGACGGTCAGCCTCTACGTCAACGACTTCAACCTGCCCGCCCGACGGGTCTACGAGCGCTGCGGCTTCCGTCCGGTCGGCACCCTGGCGACCGTGCTGTTCTGAGCTGGCCCGCCGGCTGACGGAGATCCTCGTCACGCCCCGCCACCGGCGAAAATGCGTTGAGTCAGGCGGCCGGGCGAAGCAGGCTGGAAACTCCGCCACCAGACCGGAGGAACCGACGCATGCGCCTGCTCCGTGATCTGTGGGTCACCTCCGCGCGCCGGATGACCCTGGTGGTCGTCCTGATCCTGCTCGGCGGCATCGGCCAGGCGGCCACCGCCGCGCTCGCCGGGCCGGTGCTGCTGCACCGCTCCGTCGGGTTCTTCGTGCTGCTGTCGGTGGCGCTTGTCGCGGCGGTCGTCAGCGACCTGGTGGTGAGCCTGGTGATGGCCGGCGTGACCGCCGACTGGTCCGCCGACCTGCGCCGTCGTCTGTGCCGGGTGGCGCTGGGACAGCCCGTGCCCGCCCTGGAGACGACCCCGGTCGGTGAGATGCTGGACCGGATCGACGGCGACGTGTACGACGTCGCCTCGGGCGTGCGTGGCCCCGGCGTCCGGCTGGCCCAGGCGCTGGCCGTCGGCCTGCTGTCCACGCTCGTCGCGCTCACCGTCTGGTGGCCGGCCGGGCTCGGCATGCTGCTGCTCTGCGTCCTGCTCGCGTACACCCTGCGGCGTCCCGCCGCCCGGATCGCCCCGGCCCGGATGCACGAGGAAGCGGCCTGGTCGGACCTCGCGGCCGTGATGGAGGAGTCGATCCACGGCCAGGACGACGTACGCACCAGCCTGGCCCGGCCGTACGTGCTGCGCCTGTACGCCGGCCGGGCGGCCGAGGTGCTGCGCCGTGGACTGCGGGTGTGGCAGATGTCGGCGCAGGTCAACACCGTCGCGGCCGGGGTGGCCCGGGCCGGGGTGGCGCTGGTCGTGCTCGGTGGGGTGTGGGCGTTGACCACCGGCCGGGTCGATGCCGCCCGGATCACCGCGATCTGGCTGCTCGCACTCTCCCTCGGCATGACCGTCGAACACGTCAGCCGGATGGTGCCGGAGGTGCAGTACGCACTCGGCGCGTGGGGGCGGGTCCAACTGCTCTCGGCCGCCCCGCAGGAACCCAGCGGCGGTGCCGCCCCCAGCGACGGCGACCTGGTCATCCGCGACCTGACCTACCGCTACCCGAGCACCGGGCCGGACGCCGATCGCGGCCCCGCACTGCGTGACGTCGACCTGACCTTCGTACGGGGCCGCTCGTACGCCCTGGTCGGCCGCACCGGGTCGGGCAAGTCCACGCTGGCCAAGCTGCTCACCCGGGCGGTCGACGTGCCAGCGGGGACGGTCCTGCTCGCCGGGCGCGACGTGCTCGACCTCGACGTGGAGCAACTGCGCCAGTGGGTCGCCGTGGTGCCGCAACGTACCGAGATCCTCGCCGGCACGCTCGCCGAGAACGTGGCGCTGTTCGACCCCGAGCTGCTCGACGCCGCCGCCCGGGCCCTCGACGAGTTGGGGCTGGCCAACTGGATCGCCGAGCTGCCGGCCGGCCTGGACACCCGCCTCGGCGACGGCGGCCACGTGCTCTCGGCCGGTCAGGAGCAGTTGGTCGCCTTCGCCCGGATCCTGGTCCGTGACCCGCACGTGGTGATCCTCGACGAGGCCACCGCCCGGCTCGACCCGGTCACCGAGACCCGGGTGCAGCAGGCCACCGAGCGGCTGCTGCGCGACCGGATCGGCATCGTCATCGCCCACCGGTTGTCGTCGGTGAGCCGCTGCGACGAGGTGGTGGTACTGGCCGACGGTGCCGTGGTCGAGGCCGCCCCGCTGGCCGAGTCGCGGCGCTTCGCCGAGCTGCTGGCGGCCGGTCACCAGGGCGGGCACGGTGTCGACGTGGCAACCGAGCTGCTGCCGGAGCCGGCGGCGGACCGGATCTGGGCGGAGCCGGCGCTCGTCGGTGCCAACCCGGCCGCCGCCACACCAGCCGGCACGTTCAGCCCGGCGGCCGCGATCAGCGCGCCCGTGGTGGCCCGCCCGGCCGCCGCGCGTGGCGCCGACGTGCTGCTGCCCGGCGGTGGCGAGACCGGCGACGGCACGGACTCGCCACCGCCGGACGATGTTGAGCTGCCCGCCCGGCACGACGTAGAGGCAGGTCTACCGGTGGGCGATCCCGCGCCGGTCGTCGGGCCGGAGCCGGTCGACCCGGCGGAGGGGCGACAGGTCGGCGGGCGTGAAACCGGCGCCGGTGCCACGGACGCGGCGACCGAAGCCGACCGGCGACCGGCCTCCCGGGGACGGACCCTGCGGGAGATCGCCCGGCTCTGCCTCAACGACCCCCGGTACGGCGCGGCGGCGGTGGGCATCTTCGCCGTGCTGGCGATCCTCGGCCTGGACGGGCCGGTGCTCGCCTGGCTCTGGGCCGACGTGGTCGACGGCACCGGCGACCCCTGGCTGCCCGCCGTCGGTATCGCGGCCGGGCTGATCCTCGCCATCCCGGCGCACTACTGGACCCACCTGTGGTTCCCCGCCTGGTGGGTACGGCAGATGCTGCGGATCAGCGCCCGCCTGGTGTACGGCCAGACCGGCCCGCGCCGGGTCAGCCGGCACACCCCCGCCGAGGTGGTGGCCCAGGGCGGCGACACCGAGCGGGTCGTCCAACTCGCCGACAACGTGCTCGACCAGACCGTCGGCCTGATCCTGCTGGTCGCCATGACCCTGATCACCGGCAGCGTGGTACCGGGACTGTTCTTCCTCGGCACGATGGTGCTCTCCGGGTTGGCCGCCACGGCGTTCGGCCCGAGACTGGAGCGGGCGGCGCGGGACACCGTCGCCGCGCGGGCGGCCTTCGCCACCGCCCTGGTCTCCACGCTGTCCGCGGCCCGCACGGTGAAGCTGGCCGGGGCCACCCGACCGGTGCTGACCCACCTGGCCAACCTCGACACCGTACGCAGCGAACGGCAGCGCCGGGAGATCGCCGTGCAGGTCTGGGCACGCTCCACGCCGGCGGTGGCCAGTGGGCTGTTCCCGATCGGCGTGTGGGCGTTGTTCCTGACCGGTCGGCTTTCCGCCGGGGCGGCGCTGGTCGCGGTCGCCACGCTGGGCGCGGCCCGCTGGTTCGCCTGGACCACCGCCTCACTGATCTCCCAGGTGCCGTCGGCGCGGGTGTGGACCCGACGGACGGCGGAGATGACCGGGATCGAGGCGTACTCGGCGCGGGTGCCCGGGGTGGACCTGGCCGCCGGCACCGCCCCCGCCCCGACGGTGCCACCGCGTACCCCGCTGCGGCGGCTGGAACTGGTCGGCTTCGGCGTCCGGCACACCGATGGCACCACCGCCGTGCGCGACGTGGACCTGACCGTGGCCCGCGGGCAGCTGGTCCTCGTGGTCGGGCCGGTCGGCTCGGGCAAGTCGTCGCTGCTGCGGGCCCTCGCCGGCATCGCCCCGCACACCGGGCTGCTGACCTGGAACGGCGAGCCGGTGACCGAGCCGGAGCTGTTCCTGCGTCCCAACCAGGTCGGCTACGTCGGTCAGTTGCCCCGGGTGCTCTCCGGCACGGTCGCGGACAACATCACCCTCGGGCATCAGGTGGACGCCGCACACGCGGTCAGCACCGCCCAGCTCGACCACGACCTGGCCGCCACCGGCAGCGGGCTCGGCCTGCTCATCGGGCACAAGGGCACCCGGTTGTCCGGTGGGCAGCTGCAACGGCTGGCGCTGGCCCGGGCGCTGGCGCCGCGTACCGAACTGCTGGTGGCCGACGACGTCTCCTCCGCGCTGGACGTCACCACCGAGCTGGCGCTGTGGCAGGCACTGCGGGACCGGGGAGTGACAGTGGTCGGCTCCACCTCGAAGCGGGCCGCGCTGGTGCGGGCCGACCACGTGGTGGTGCTCATCGCCGGCACGGTGGCCGCCCAGGGTCCGTGGCGTGACCTGGACCGACGCTGGGGTCACCTGGCCGGCTGAGAGCGGGTCTGAGATCAGCGCGGGTCCGGCTGCCCTCGGTCGTCACCGGGCAGCCGGACCCGCCGGTCAGGCCGCCCGCAGGTACGGGGCCGGCCAGTTGGGCGCGGCGCCCAGCTTGGCGGCCGCCTGGTGCGGCCAGTACGGATTGCGCAGCAGTTCCCGGCCGAGCAGCACCAGGTCGGCCTCGCCGTCGGCGATGATCGCCTCGGCCTGCTCCGGTTCGACGATCAGGCCGACCGCGCCGGTCGGCACCTGCGCCCGCGGCGGACCTGAGCGGCCAGCGGCACCTGGTAGCCGCGCCCGACCGGGACCTTGGCGGATGGCGACGCCCCGCCGGAGGAGCAGTCGATCAGGTCCACCCCGGCGGCGGCGAGTTCGGCGGCGAGGGCCACGCTGTCCTCGACCGTCCAGCCGCCCGGCACCCAGTCGGTGGCCGAAATCCGGGCCAGTACCGGCACGTCCTCACCGACAGCGGCGCGCACCGCCCGAGCCACCTCCAGCGTCAGCCGCATCCGTCCGGCCCGGTCACCGCCCCAGCCGTCGGCCCGATTGTTGGTCAGCGGAGAGAGGAACTCGTGCAGCAGGTAGCCGTGTGCAGCGTGGATCTCCACGCCGGCGAAGCCGGCCGCCACCGCCCGCGTGGCGGACTCGGCGAATGCCGCGACGACATCGGCGATCCCGGCGTCGTCCAGGGCCGACGGCACCCGGTACTCCGGCACGAACGGTTCACCGGTGGGCCCGATCGGCGTCCAGCCGTCCTCGGCGTCCGGCACCCCACCCTGGCGCGGCTCCCACGGCCGGTACGTCGACGCCTTGAACCCGGCATGCGCGAGCTGCACCACGGGCACCGCGCCGTGCGCGGCCACGAGCCTGGTCACCGGCCGCCAGGCGTCGACGTGGCGCCCGGACCACAACCCGGTGTCCTGCGGACTGATCCGGCCCTCCGGCAGCACGGCGGTCGCCTCGGTCATCACCAGGCCCGCGCCACCGATCGCCCGGGTGCCGAGATGCACCAGGTGCCAGTCGGTGGGCAGGCCGTCGGGGCCAGCGCTGTACTGGCACATCGGTGCCAGCGCGATCCGGTTGGGCAGGGTGACCGTCCGCAGCGTCAGCGGCGTGAACAACGAACTCATTGCGCCATCCTCTCCCGGGGGCGCGACCTCAGCGCCGACGGCGAGCTGTGGGCTCGCGCACGGTCGGTGCCCGCTGGTCCTGCGCCGCCACCGCCGTGGGGTCGCGTACCGCCAACGCTCCGGCGGTGGCCAGGGCCCAGCCGACGACAACCGTCAGCAGCAGCCGCTCCAGCACCCCGACGAGCGGACTCCGGCCAACCAGCAGCATCGCCAAACCGACCGCGCCCGCGAGTGGCAGCGACACCGCTGCCGCGACGACGCCGGTGCGCCGCAGCCGGCGTCGCGCCACCGGCGAGAAGGCGACCGCCAGCATCGCGAAGACCACCGCCGCCGTCGCGGCGACACTGGCCGCACCGTGCACCAGATCCGCCACGGTGGCCCGTTCGAACGGCGGCAGTGGGCAGCCCGCGCTGCACGTCACCGCTCCGGACAGGACCGTGCACAGACTCGCCACCACGAGCAGCGTCACGGCGACCCGAAGTGCCGTGTCGCCGCAGTGCGGCGCACCGACCCGTACCGCGACGGCGAGCAGCAGCAGCGCCCCGGCCAGGGCGAACACTCCGATCCGGTACGTCCAGGCATAGTCGCTGTCGACGACACCGGCCTCACTCACGTACCCGGTCAGGCCCGGTCCTGGGCCAGCGACCACGGCGAGTGTCACCGCAGCCGCGCCAGCCAGGGCGCAGAGCGCGGCGACCAGCGCGGCGCCGCGTCGCACCGACCGTCGGACCGCTGCCGGCGGCTCAGCCACGCCCGTGCGGCGTCGTCCAGCCGTGCAGGTCCGGCCCGAGGGGGACGATGCCGGTCGGATTGATCTCGTGATGAGTGGCGTAGTAGTGCCGCTTGATGTGGTCGAAGTCGACGGTCTCCCCGAAACCGGGGGTCTGGAACAGGTCCCGGGCGTACGCCCACAGCACCGGCATCTCGGTGAGTTTCTGCCTGTTGCACTTGAAGTGTCCGTGATACGCCACGTCGAAGCGGACCAGCGTGGTGAACAGGCGCACGTCCGCCTCGCTGATCGAGTCACCCATCAGGTAACGCCGCCCGGCCAGCCGCTCCGACAGCGCGTCCAGCCGGACGAACAGCGCCTCGAACGCCTCGTCGTACGCCTGCTGGGAGGTGGCGAAACCGCATCGGTAGACGCCGTTGTTGACGTCCCGGTGGATCTCGGCCATCAGCGCGTCCATCTCCGGACGCAGCTCGACCGGGTAGAGGTCCGGCGCGCCGGGGGCGTGCAGCCGCCGCCACTCGGTGGACAGGTCCAGGGTCAGCTGCGGATAGTCGTTGGTGACCACTTGGCCGGTACGGGTGTCGACAAGCGCCGGCACGGTGACCCGGCCGGTGTAGTCCGGATCGGTGGCCAGGTACGCCTCGGAGAGGAAGCCGATGCCCAGCACCGGGTCGAAGCCGTCCGGGTCGAGGGCGAACCGCCAACCTCGGTCGTCGCGGATCGGGTCGACGGTGCCCAACGAGATGGCGTCGGTCAGCCCGAGCAGGTTACGCACGATCAGCGCTCGGTGCGCCCAGGGGCAGGCCCGGCACCAGATCAGCCGGTAGCGGCCCGGCTCCAGCGGCCAGCGGTCCTGCTCGTCCGGTCCGCCGCCCGGCGGTGCGGTCGAGTGCGGCGTCACCCGCCCGGTGAACCGGTTGGGTTGGCGGACGAACGCGCCGCCGCTGGTCTCCGCGCTGAACTGGGCCCGTGCCATGCCCACAACCTATCGGCACCCAGCGGGGATATCCTGGCCGTCGGTGAGTCGCCGTGGACCCGGTGGACGCACCCCTGACGACCTTCCCCCACCCCCGAAGGACTCGCGATGACCGTGGCATACCTGGTGGCCGGTGTCCGCACCCCGATCGGCCGGTACGCGGGCGCGCTGGCCGGCGTACGCCCCGACGATCTGGCCGCCCACGTGATCCGCGAGTTGGTCGCGCGGCATCCGTCGGTGGACTGGGCGCGTACCGACGACGTGGTGCTGGGCTGCGCGAACCAGGCCGGCGAGGACAACCGCAACGTGGCCCGGATGGCGGCGCTGCTCGGCGGGCTGCCCGAGCAGGTGCCCGGCAGCACGGTCAACCGGCTCTGCGGCTCCGGGCTGGACGCGCTGGCCACCGCCGCCCGGTCGATCGTCGCCGGTGAGGCGGACCTGGTCGTCGCGGGCGGGGTGGAGAGCATGAGCCGGGCGCCGTTCGTCATGCCGAAGGCCACCACTGCGTTCTCCCGATCCGCCGAGGTGTACGACACCACCATCGGTTGGCGGCTGGTGAACCCGCTGATGGAGCGGGGCTGGGGTATCGACTCGATGCCCGAGACGGCGGAGAACGTGGCCGCCGAGTACGGCGTGGACCGGGCGGCACAGGACGAGTTCGCGTACCGCTCGCAGTTGCGGGCCGCGAAGGCCCAGGCCGACGGCCGGCTGGGTGAGGAAATCGTGCCGGTGACCGTGCCGGCGGGCCGGCGGGAGACCCGGCTGGTCGAGGTCGACGAGCACCCCCGACAGACCTCGCTGGAGAAACTGGCGGCGCTGCCCACCCCGTTCCGCGACGGCGGCACGGTGACCGCCGGCAACTCCTCGGGCGTCAACGACGGCGCGGTGGCCCTGCTGGTCGCCTCGGAGGCGGCCGTCGCCGCGTACGGTCTGACGCCGCTGGCCCGGGTCACCGGCACGGCGGCGGCCGGTGTGCCGCCCCGGGTGATGGGCATCGGGCCGGTTCCGGCGACCCGGCGGCTGCTGGACCGGCAGGGGCTGGCGCTCGCCGACATCGACGTGATCGAGCTGAACGAGGCCTTCGCCGCCCAGTCAGTCGCGGTGCTGCGCGAACTCGGCCTGCCGGAGGACGCGGAGCATGTCAACCCCAATGGCGGCGCCATCGCCCTGGGACACCCGCTCGGCGCCAGTGGTGCCCGGCTGGCCCTCACCGCCGCCCTGGAACTGCGTCGACGCGGCGGGCGGCGGGCGTTGGCCACCATGTGCATCGGGGTGGGGCAGGGCATCGCGCTGCTGCTGGAGGCCGCCTGACCCGTCGGCACCGAACGGTGGATCAGGAAAAGAGCGTTGTGGATCTCCCCCCGCGCGACGGACCGGCCTAGAGTGGTCAGCATCACGATCCACGGCGACGACGTGAGGTGCAACCAGTGCAACAGCCGGACGGACTTCCCGCCGAGATCGACCTCTCCCGGCCCAGCGCGGCGCGGGTGTACGACTACTTCCTCGGCGGCGCCCACAACTTCGACATCGACCGGCAACTGGCCGACCAGATCGCGGCCATGACGCCGAACCTGCCGGCGACGATGCGGGCCGGGCGGGAGTTCCTTCGCCGGGCAGTGCACGCCCTGCTCGACGCCGGTATCGAACAGTTCCTGGACATCGGCTCCGGCATCCCCACCGTCGGCAACGTGCACGAGGTGGCCCAGGCCGCGAACCCGAAGGCCCGGGTGGTCTACGTCGACATCGACCCGGTCGCGGTGGCGCACAGTCGGGAACTGCTCGCCGGCAACGAGTCGACCGGCGTCATCCACGCCGACCTGCGGGATCCGGAACGGATCCTGGCCGAGGCGCGCAAACTCGACCTGCTCGACTTCGACCGGCCGCTGGGCATCCTGCTCGCCGGGGTGGTGCACTTCGTCCCGGACACCGACCGGCCCGGTGACATCCTGGCCACCCTGCGCGCGGCGACGGCCTCCGGCAGCTACCTGGTGATCTCCCACTCCACCTTCGAGGACCAGCCGCAGGAGATGCTCGACGCGCAGCGGCTGTCGGCGCGTACCGCCACCGAGATCACCCTCCGCTCGCGGGCCGAGATCACCGCATTCTTCGGCGACTGGACCATTGTGGAGCCCGGGGTGGTGCACATGGAGCTGTGGCGACCCGACTCGCCGTCCGAGGCCACCGCCGACGGGCAGCGCTTCGGTGCCTTCGGTGGTGTCGCCCGGAACGACCGGCCCGCCGGCTGATCCGATGGCCGCCGTGGGTGCCTCCGGCGGGGAAACCGTCGACCCGGCCGGCGCCCAGCGGTACGCCGCCGCCTGGACGCGGGCCGTACGCCGGCTCGGTTTCGTGCCGCTGAGCGCGGCCGAGACCGAGCGGCTGCTGCTCGGACACACCCTCCGACTGGCGGAGGTGCTGCTCTCCGCCGAGGAACCGGCAGCGGCGGCGGAGGAGGTCGGACGCTCACTCGTCGCCGCGCACCTCACCGAGCCGGGGGTGATCGAGTGGTCGATCCGTACGCTCGGTGAGCGGTTCCGGACCGAGGTCCTCGCCGTGGCCGGGCCGCCTGACCTCGACGAGCGGCTCGCGGTGATGCGGGGCGCGCTCGCGGCCGGCTTCGCCGGCGCGCTGCGGGAGCGGACCTTCGTCCAGCAGGAGGGGATCGCCCGCGCCATGTGGCAGGCGCGAGACGACGCCGAGCAGGCGTTGCGTGACAGCGAGGCCCGCTTCCGGGCGGTCTTCGACGGTGCGGCCATCGGCATCGGCATCGCCGCAGCCGACGGGACGATCATCGACGTCAACCACGCCTTCGCCGACATGCTCGGCTACCCCGTCGAGGAGTTGCGGCAGCTCAACGTGGCGTCGCTGTTCCACGCCGACGACGCGGCCGGCATGTGGGAGCTGTACCAGGAACTGATCGAGGGCAAGCACGACGCGGTCCGGGTCGAGAAGCGCTACTACCGCAAGGACGGCAGCGCCGTCTGGACCGACCTGGCCGTCTCACTGATCCGCCACGACGACGGCCGGCCCCGGTTCACCGTGGCCGTGGTCGAGGACATCACCGAACGGTACGAACTCCAGCAGCGATTGCGCTTCCAGGCGCTGCACGACCCGCTAACCGGCCTGCCGAACCGGACGCTGTTCTTCGACACGCTGGCCGGCCTGGTCGAGCAGCCCGACGCACCCGGTCGGGTCGGTGTCTGCTTCCTCGACCTGGACGGCTTCAAGGCGATAAACGACAGCCTCGGGCACGCCCTCGGCGACCGGCTGCTGGTGATGATCGCCCGACGGCTGGCCGACTGCGTGGCCGAGCAGGGTTACCTGGTCGCCCGGATGGGCGGTGACGAGTTCGTCATCCTGGTCGACGGGGTCACCGCCGTCCAGGACGTGATCGCCGTGGCCGAGTCGGCGCTGGCCGCCGTCGCCGCGCCGGTGTCCGTCGGCGACCAGCAGCTCGCGGTCTCGGCGAGCATCGGCATCGTCGACTCGGCGGTCGCCGGCACCAGCGTCGTGGAGCTGATGAAGGCCGCCGACGCCACGCTCTACTGGGCCAAGGCGGAGGGCCGGGACCGGTGGGCGGTGTACGACCCTGAGCGCAGCGCCCGGGACACCGCCCGGTCGGCGCTGGCCGCCGGGCTGCCGCTGGCCCTCGACCGGGGCGAGTTCGTGCTGCACTACCAGCCGATCGTGTCGCTGCTCGACGGCCGCATGCTGGCCGTCGAGGCGCTCGTCCGGTGGCAGCATCCGGAGCTCGGGCTGATCGGTCCCGACCGGTTCATCGGGCTCGCCGAGGAGACCGGCCTGATCGTCCGGCTCGGTGAGTGGGTGCTGCGGCAGGCGTGCCGCGACGCCCAGCGGTGGCACACCGAGTTCCCGGACGCCGGGCTGGTGGTGAGCGTCAACCTGGCCGCCCGCCAGGCCGACCGCCCGGCGATCGTTGACACCGTGGCCGACGCGCTGGCCAGCAGCGGACTGCCGGCGGAACTGCTGCAACTGGAGCTGACCGAGAGCGCGGTGATGGGGTCGGCGGGGGAGCCGCTGCGGACGCTGCACCGGCTCGCCGCGCTCGGCGTACGGCTGGCCGTGGACGACTTCGGCACCGGGTACTCGAATCTGGCCTACCTGCGCCGGTTGCCGATCACCTGCCTGAAGTTGGCGGGCCCGTTCGTCGAGGGGATCCGGGGCACCGAGCCGGACGACGCCGACCACCGCGACGAACGCATCGTCGACGCGCTGGTGCGGCTGGCCCACGCGTTGGAACTGTGGGTCACGGCGGAGGCGGTGGAGACCGAGGTACAGGCGGAACGGTTGCGGGCGTTGCGGTGCGACACCGCGCAGGGCCGGCTGTTCGGCCCACCGGGACCGGCGGAGGCGATCGTCGCCCGGCTCCGCGATCCGGAGTGAGGAAGGGCACCGGGTCGACGCCCGCGGTGGACAATGCCCTTCGCAACTGACGTGCCGAGCCAATGGGAGTCGACGTGAGCCTGACCGACACGGGTGCCGCGGTGTCGGTGATCACCGCGCTGGCCATCCTCGCCGGGCTGGCCGGGGTGGTGGTGCCCGGACTACCGGCGCTGCCGCTGTGCTGGGGCGGGGTACTGGTGTGGACCCTGTTCGGCGACGCCGGAGCCGGCCGGTGGCTGGTGCTCGCCGCGGCGACGCTTGTCGCCGTTGCCGGCACCGTCGTCAAGTACGCCTGGCCCGGCCGCAATCTCAAGCGGGCCGGGGTGCCCACCACGTCACTGCTCGCCGGTGCGGTGCTCGGCCTGGTCGGCTTCTTCGTGATCCCGGTGGTCGGGCTGGTCATCGGCTTCGTGGGCGGCATCTTCGCGATGGAGCGGCTGCGGCTCGGCGACACCCGACTCGCCTGGCCGGCGACGAAACAGGCGGTCGCCGCGGCGGGTCTGTCGATGCTTGTCGAGTTCCTCTCCGGCATGGTGATCGGTGCGCTGTGGGTGGCCGGCCTGGTGATGGCCTGACCGGTCGCGGCACCGGTGCTGACCGAAGCGGCGCGGGGCGGAGTCGGGGTATGGCGTGACGCCGTACCCGAGAGAGAGGTGACGCTTTCCCGCGCCGCCGCGGCGGCCGGGCCGTTCCGAGGGCCCGGTGGTCGGCCCGTCGCGATCGGGCCTGGTCACAGGCCTAAGGATGAGGCACACCCCGCCCGACCGGCAACGCAATTGCGACCCTGGCGCTCCTACCTGCCGTCCCTGTCGGTGAGGCGACTCGGGTCCAACACGATGATGGCGCCGGGCTCGACCCGGATGGCGCCCGCGCCGACGAGAACCTGTAGCGCGCGGTTGACGGTTACCCGGGACAGGCCGATCTCCTCGCCCAGTCCCTGCTGCGCCCCGGGCAGAATGATCCGGCTGCCCCGCGTACGCATGGATTCGGCGACCCAGGCGGCGACCCGCGTGACGGGCTGCGGCGCGGCGCGGCGGACCTGGGCCCGGCGTTCGCGGTTCACCTGGTCGGACAGGTGGCGTAGGACGTGGTCGCGGAGCGCCGGAACCTGGTCGATGAGATCTCGCAGGAGGCCCGCCGGTAGGAGGCGGATCCGGCAGGCGGTCGACGCGGTCCAGGTTGCCGTGTGCGATTCGCCGCCGAGTACGGCGGCCTTGTCGATCACGCATGGGCCGGTCACCGTCACGAATCGGACTCGCGAGCCGTGGCTGGTGTCATAGCCGGCCGAGAGCGTTCCGCGGATCACAACAACGAGGTGTCGGGCCGGCTCGCCGACGCGGGCGGCGGTGGCGCCCCGGGAAAGGTCGCGGGGCGGACACCTGGTGGCGAGCCACGCCAGGCGTGCCTCATCGAGCATCGAGAACAGCGGTACCGCCGCCAGTTCGACCTGGTCCATCTCGCGGAGCGTATCGCGGGATACAGCCGTACGACCGCCTGGTTCCTAGGCTCCTCGCCATGATCTGTGTGGAACTCTCCTTCACCGATGAACCTGCCCGGCTGGCGGCCCGGCCGGCCCACCGGAACCGGTTGCGGGCGCTGCACGAGCAGGGCGCACTGCTCCTCGCCGGCCCCTGGGACGGCGACTCCGGTGCGTTGCTGGTCTTCACCGGCGACCGGGCGGAGGTCGATCGGCTCATGGCCGACGATCCCTACTTCACGATCGCCGGCGTCGACGTTGTCGCGGTGCGCGGATGGCGACCGGTCATCGGTCCCGGACGGTTTGCCGGGGGAGTGGATGGGGGTACGGGCGGAGCGTCCTGTTGACGGTGATCGGCTGGGCCGGTAGACCTTGGTGATGGAGGCTCGCGGATGAGAATGCCGCCGCTCACGTTGGAGCAACTGCGGGTCGCCGTCGCCGAGGGCGAGATCGACACGGTGGTGCTGGCCCTTGTCGACATGCAGGGTCGGTTGCAGGGCAAACGGTTCCACGCCCCGTACTTCCTCGACCAGGTCGTCGCGAACGGCAGCGAGGGATGCAACTACCTGCTCGCCGTCGACGTCGACATGAACACCGTCGACGGGTACGCGATGTCGAGCTGGGAACGCGGCTACGGCGACTTCGCGATGAAACCGGACTTCGGCACCCTGCGTCGGGTGCCGTGGCAGCCGGGGACGGCCCTGCTCCTGGCCGATCTGGAGTGGCTGGACGGCACCGGTCCGGTGATCGCCTCGCCGCGGCAGATCCTGCGTCGACAGTTGGACCGGCTGGCCGGGCACGGGTTGACCGCGTACGCCGGTACCGAGCTGGAGTTCGTGCTCTTCCGGGACTCGTACGAGCAGGCGTGGCGCAGCGGCTACCGGGAGCTGACCCCGGCGAACCAGTACAACGTGGACTACTCGTTGCTCGGCACCGCCCGGGTGGAACCTCTGCTGCGCCGCATCCGCACCGAGATGGCCGGCGCGGGACTGGTTCCGGAGAGCGCCAAGGGGGAGTGCAACCTCGGCCAGCACGAGATCGCCTTCCGCTACGACGAGGCGGTGGCCTGCGCCGACCACCACGTCATCTACAAGAACGGGGCGAAGGAGATCGCCGCCCAGGAGGGCATGTCGATCACGTTCATGGCCAAGCCGAACGAGCGGGAGGGCAACTCCTGCCACATCCACTTCTCGCTGCGCGACGCCTCCGGTGGCTCCGCCATGCTCGGTGACGGGCCGGCACACCTGAGCCCGACCGGGCAGCGGGTGCTCGCCGGACTGCTCGCCACGATGCGGGAGATGAGCCTGCTCTTCGCGCCGAACATCAACTCCTACAAGCGTTACCAGCCGGGCTCGTTCGCTCCGACCGCGTTGCGCTGGGGCACCGACAACCGCACCTGCGCGCTGCGGGTGGTGGGCCACGGTCAGGGGATGCGGGTGGAGAACCGGGTGCCGGGTGCCGACGTGAACCCGTACCTGGCGATCGCGGCCCTGGTGGCGGGCGCGCTGCACGGCATCGAGAACGAGTTGGACCTGGCCGAGGAGTGCACCGGCAACGCGTACGACGACCCGAACGCCGAACGCGTCCCCGGCACCCTCCGCGACGCCCTCACCCTCTGGGAGGGCTCGACGGTCGCCCGCGCCGCCTTCGGCGAGGAGGTGGTCGCCCACTACGCCAACATGGCCCGCGTCGAGCTGGCCGCCTTCGACGCCGCCGTCACCGACTGGGAACTCACCCGTGGCTTCGAACGCCTCTGACCCCCACCCCGTCGACAAGGAGAGGGTGGGGTGAGGGTGGATGGGTGAGGTACGGGATCCGGCTCGTGGGGTGGTGTTGCGGGAGGTCGCGGACAGCTCGGTCGGGGACGTGGACGCGGCGGTCGAGCGGGCGCAGCGGGCGTACCAGCGGTGGCGGTGGGTGAGCCCGGCGGAGCGGGGCCGATTGTTGCGGCGGTTCGCGGCGGTGGTGGACGAGCACCTGGAGGAGTTGGCGCGGCTGGAGGTGGCCAACGCCGGCCACACCATCGGTAACGCCCGCTGGGAGGCGGGCAACGTCCGGGACGTGCTGGACTACTACGCCGGGGCGCCGGAACGGCTCACCGGGCGGCAGATCCCGGTGCCGGGCGGGCTGGACGTCACCTTCCACGAACCGCTCGGCGTGGTCGGGGTGATCGTGCCGTGGAACTTCCCCATGCCCATCGCCGCCTGGGGCTTCGCTCCCGCGCTCGCCGCCGGCAACACGGTGGTGCTCAAGCCCGCCGAGCTGACGCCGTTGACCGCGTTGCGGCTGGCCGAGCTGGCCGACCAGGCGGGTCTGCCGGAGGGCGTGTTCACCGTGCTGCCCGGGCGGGGCGAGGTGGTCGGCGAACGGTTCGTCAGCCACCCGGCGGTCCGCAAGATCTGCTTCACCGGCTCCACCGAGGTGGGCACCCGGATCATGGCCGGCTGCGCGAGCCAGGTGAAGCGGCTGACCCTGGAGTTGGGCGGCAAGTCGGCGAACCTCGTCTTCGCCGACGCCGACCTGGAGCGGGCCGCCGCCAGTGCGCCGTACGCGGTCTTCGACAACGCCGGCCAGGACTGCTGCGCCCGGTCCCGGCTGCTGGTGCAGCGCGGGGTGTACGACCGCTTCCTCGAACTGCTCGAACCGGCGGTACGCGCCTTCCGGGTGGGTGACCCGGCCGACGAGAGCACCGAGATGGGACCACTGATCTCGGCCGGGCAGCGGGACCGGGTCGCCGGGTACGTCGACGGTTCGCGGGTGGCGTTCACCGGCTCCCGGCCCGACGGCTCCGGCTACTGGTACGCCCCGACCGTGCTGCTCGCCGACTCGCCCGGGGACCGCCACTGGCGGGAGGAGATCTTCGGCCCGGTCGTCTCGGTGCTGCCGTTCGACGACGAGGCCGACGCCGTCCGGCTGGCCAACGACACCGAGTACGGTCTCTCCGGCTCGATCTGGACAAGGGACGTGGGCCGGGCGCTGCGGATGGCCCGGGCCGTCGAGGCCGGCAACCTGAGCGTCAACTCACACTCCTCGGTGCGGTACTGGACGCCGTTCGGCGGGATGAAGCGCTCCGGCCTGGGTCGGGAACTGGGACCGGACGCCCTGCACGCGTTCACCGACGTCAAGAACGTCTTCGTCAGCACCGAGGAGTGAGCATGCAGGGACGGTTGCGGGACCGGGTGGCCGTGGTGACCGGGGCGGCCAGCGGTATCGGGCTGGCCACCGTGCGGCGGTTCGCCGCCGAGGGTGCCCGGGTGGTCTGCGTCGACGTCGACACCGAGGCCGGCCAGCGGGCCGCCGACGAGGTGGGCGGGAGCTTCGTGGCGGCCGACGTGGCCGACGAGGCGGCGGTACGCGACCTCTTCGACGGGGTGGTCGGGCGGTACGGGCGGGTGGACGTCGCGTTCAACAACGCCGGCATCTCCCCGCCGGACGACGACTCCATCCTGGAGACCGGGCTGGACGCCTGGGAACGGGTGCTCCGGGTCAACACGACGAGCGTCTACCTCTGCTGCAAGCACGTCATCCCGCACATGCGCCGGCAGGGCCGGGGCTCGATCATCAACACCGCCTCCTTCGTGGCGTTGATGGGCGCGGCGACGTCACAGATCGCGTACACCGCGAGCAAGGGCGGGGTGTTGGCGCTCACCCGGGAACTGGGCGTGCAGTTCGCCCGGGAGGGCATCCGGGTCAATGCCCTCTGCCCGGGACCGGTTGCCACGCCGTTGCTGCGCGAGCTGTTCGCCGCCGATCCGGAGCGCGCCGCCCGCCGGCTGGTGCACGTGCCGATGGGCCGGTTCGGTGAACCGACCGAGATCGCCGCCGCGGTGGCCTTTCTGGCCAGCGACGACGCCTCGTTCATGACCGCCGCGCAGTTCGTCGTCGACGGCGGCATCACCGGCGCGTACGTCACCCCACTGTGATTGTTCGGGCGCAAGGAGTAGTGGTCCGACGTCGGTCGGACCGTCACCGATGCTCACCTGGAGCTGAACAGCGTCCGAACCGTCGGATGCGTTACGTTGCTGATCCGTCTGGGTAGAAGGCGGATCAGGGCACTGGTGATCGGGCGCGGTGTGGGACACGGCCGGGGAGGCTGCATGAACTCGGCCCAGGGGGGCGTGGACGGTGGTCAGCCGTCCGCAGCGGGAAGTGGGATGTCGCCGCTGCTCTCGGCGGCATTCGCGGGCGGCGGCGAGATGGGCACCCTGCTGCGGGACCGCGACTGGTCGGCCAGTCCGCTCGGTCCACCGGAGCGCTGGCCGACGTCGCTGGGCAACGCCGTCAGCACGATGCTCGCCTCGAAGGCGCAGATCGCCATGTTCTGGGGCGAGGACCTGCGTGCCTTCTACAACGACGCCTACCGGCCGACCATCGGAGACAAGCATCCCGCCGTGCTCGGCGAACCCGCCCGGGAGCACTGGGCGGAGACCTGGGACGTGCTGGGGCCGCTGCTGACCGGCGTGCTGCGCAGCGGCGAGGCGTACCAGGCCCGCGACCATCACTTTCTGCTGGATCGACACGGCTTCGTGGAGGACGTCTACTTCGACGTCTCGTACGATCCGATCCGCGACGTCGACGGCACGATCAGCGGGGTGCTCTGCATCTGCAGCGAGACCACCGGGCGGGTGCTCGGCGAACGCCGGCTGCGGGCGCTGGCCGAACTCGGCTCGGAGCTGGCCGATCCGGTCCGCAGCGCGGAACTCGGCCAGGTCGCGGCGGCGGTGCTGGACCGGCATCGGGCCGATGTCCCGTTCGGGCTGCTCTACCTGCGAGACGACGACGGACAGCTGCGCCTGGCCGGGGTGAGCGGAGCCGTCAGCGTCGCCGTTGATCCGCCTGCCCGGGTGGTGGAGCTGGGCGGGGTCGGCGTCGAAGCGGCGGTGGCCACCGCCGAGCTGCTCGGCCGGGTCCCGCCCGAGGCCGCCGACGAGGCGGTGGTGCTGCCGATCAGCGCGACCAACGACCCGGCCGGGGTGCTGGTGCTGGGAGTGACCCGGCGCCTGCCGCTCACCGAGGACTACCGCACGTTCCTTGAACTGGTCGCCGCGCAGATCTCCCGGGCGGTCGGCAAGCAGCGGGCGTACGAGCAGGAACGGGCCCGCGCCGCCGAGCTGGCCGCCCTGGACCTCGCCAAGACCAACTTCTTCGCCAACGTGAGTCACGAGTTCCGCACCCCGTTGACCCTGGTGCTGGGCCCGTTGGAGGACCTGCTCGCGGACCCGGGGCTCAGCGAGGAACACAACCAGCGGCTGACCGTGATGCACCGCAACGCGTTGCGGCTGCTGAAGCTGGTCAACACGGTGCTCGACTTCTCGCGGCTGGAGTCCGGGCGGCTGGTGGCGCACTACGAGCCGACCGACCTGGCCGACTACACCTCCCGGGTGGCCAGCACGTTCCGGTCTGCCACCGAACGGGCCGGCCTGCGGCTGGTCGTGGACTGCCCGCCGCTGGCGGAGCCGGTCTTCGTCGATCCGGACATGTGGGAGAAGATCGTCCTCAATCTGGTCTCCAACGCCCTGAAGTTCACCTTCGAGGGTGAGATCAGCATCCGGGTCCGTGCGGTCGACGGTGCGGCGCAGTTGGAGGTCTCCGACACCGGGGTGGGTATCGATGCGCGGGAACTGCCGCACGTGTTCGAGCGGTTCCACCGGGTGCCGGGAGTGCGCTCCCGCAGCCACGAGGGCACCGGGATCGGCCTGGCCCTGGTGCGCGAACTTGTCGAGATGCACGGCGGCCGGGTCAGCGTCACGAGCCAGGTCGACGTCGGCAGTACCTTCCTGGTGACCGTCCCGTTCGGTGCCGGGCATCTGCAGACCGACCGGGTGGCCGATGCCGAGCACGCCGAGCAGGCCGTTCGCGAGCCACGGCAGGCCCCGCTCTTCGTCGCCGAGACCGTGCACTGGACCGCCGATGCCGTCGCGGCCGGGTCCCGCCCGGTGCCGACCGACGCCTCCACCGTGCCGGACGCCGACGCCTCGACGCAGCGGGCACCCCGGCCCCTCGCCGCCGTGCCCGCCGGTCGGGTGCTGGTCGTCGACGACAATCCCGATCTGCGCGAACACGTCACCCGGTTGCTCGTGCCCACCTGGGAGGTGAGTACCGCCGCCGACGGGGTGGAGGCGCTGCGGCGTGCCACCGAGAGCGCCTTCGACCTGGTGCTGACCGACGTGATGATGCCGCGACTGGACGGCTTCGGGCTGGTCGCCGCCCTGCGCGCGGATCCGCGTACCCGGTACGTGCCGATCGTGCTGCTCTCCGCCCGCGCCGGTTCGGCCGAGGAGGTGGCCGGGTTGTCGGTGGGTGCCGACGACTACCTCACCAAACCGTTCTCCGGGCAGGAGCTGATCGCCCGGGTCCGGGCGAACATGGCCCTCGGCCAGCTACGTAACCAGATCATCCGCCGGCTGCGTGCGCTCGCGGACGCGGCGGTCGCGGTCAACACCGCCCGTTCCACCGCCGACGTGCTCCAGATCGCCGCCCGTCACGCGTTGAGTCTCGCCGAGGCCGTCCGGGTGGTGGTTTCCGCCGGTGGCACGCGCTTCGAGGCCGACGCCGGCGGGCCCAGCAGCGCCGAGCCGTCGTTCGTCCTGCCGCTGACCGGGGTGGCCAACCAGCCGCTCGGTGAGCTGCGGGTGTGGCATCCGACCGCGGAGAGCACCGACGCCGACGAGGCCGCGTTGACCCAGCTCGCCCGCCTGGTGGGGGTACGCATGGAGAACGCTCAGCTCTACGAGGCCGAGCACCGCATCGCCACCACCCTTCAGCACAGCTTCCTGCCCCGTACCCTGCCCCAGTTGCCCGGGGCTGTGGTGGCCAGCCGCTACCTGCCGGGCAGCGCGGACGTCGAGGTGGGTGGCGACTGGTACGACGTGGTGGCCCGGGACGACGACGAACTCATGCTGATCATCGGTGACGTGGTCGGCAAGGGGGTGCCGGCGGCGGCGGCCATGGGCCAGCTGCGCAACGCGCTGCGCGCGTACGTGCTCGAGGGTTTCGATCCCGGCGAGTCGTTGACCCGGCTGAACCGGCTGGTGGGCTCGACCGAGTCACGTTCGTTCGCGACGGTCTTCTGCCTGTGGTTCAGCCCCCGGACGGGTCGACTGCGCTATGCCAGCGCGGGGCACCCGTCGCCCCTGGTGATCCGGGGCGACGACGTCGCGTTCCTGCACGGGCGGGCGCTCGGGCCGCCGGTCGGTGCCATCGCGGGCACCGAGTACGAGACCGTCTCCGGCGAGCTGCGGGCCGGTGACCGGCTGCTGCTCTACACCGACGGCCTGATCGAGGACCGGCAGATGGGCATCGACGACTCGTTGGCCCTGTTGCGCGCCGACGCGGCCCGCTCCGGCGAACACGTGGCCGACCTGATCGACGCGGTGGTGGCGCGGGTCGCCGGCCGGCCCCGCCGGGACGACGTCGCGGTACTGGCCCTGGAGGCGGTCGAACTCAACCGGTTCGCGCTGCGGCTGCCCGCCGACCCGACCCGGCTGAGCGTGCTACGCAAGCGGCTGGAGGACTTTCTCGTCGCGCACCGGGTGGGCGAGACGGACCTGTTCGACCTGACCGTGGCGGTTTCCGAGGCGGCGGCGAACGCCATCGAGCACCCGGTCGACCCGGTGGAGCCGGTGGTCGAGATCGAGGTGCGGATCGAGGACCGCACGGTGGTGGCGACGGTGTCGGACAGCGGGCAGTGGCGGGAGTCGACCGGCTCGGGTTTCCGGGGTCGCGGACTGTCGCTGATCCGGGCACTCGGGGATCTCTCGGTCGAGCACACCCCCGACGGGACCCGGCTCACCCTGCGCCGCGTGCTGACCGGCTGACCGCGCGGCCAGCGGTGGTCGCGGTCAGGCCGGATGCAACCAGGGTTGACTTGCCAGACCGGCGATCTCCAGCACCCGGCTGACCTGCCGGGACGGCAGGACCGTCAACGCGTCCGGATAGTGGCCGGCCAGCCGGACCACCGCGTGAATCGCCGCCGAGTCGAAGAAGGTGACCGCCCGCAGGTCGAGAGTCACCCGGCCGGCCGGCTCGCGCAGCACGGTCTCGAGCATGGTGTCGGCGGTCGCCATGTCGACCTCGCCGGTGACCACCACGCTCAGGTGATCACCATCGGTCTCCGCGTTGGCGGAGAAGACGGGAGGTGCGCCCCCTTGATCCACGCAGACACCTTGACACAGTGCTTGTGGTAGGGCAACAACCGCTCGCGAGGACCGGTGGCGGGGGTCACTACGCGGGCGGCGATAGGCTTGCGTCATGACCGTCCGTGCGCCGCTGACCCCCGGCACGCTCTCCCCGTGGCGGCCGGTGCCCGCCCACATCGCCCGCCCGGAATACGTCGGCAAGAAGGCCCCTCAGCCCTGGCAGGGATCGCACGTGCAGACCCCGGAGACCATCGAGAAGATGCGTCTGGCCGGGCGGATCGCCGCCCAGGCGGTGCAGCTGGCGGGGGAGCACTGCAAGCCCGGCGTGACCACCGACGAGATCGACCGGGTGGTGCACGACTTCCTCGTCGACCACGGCGCCTACCCGTCGACCCTGGGCTACCGGGGCTTCCCGAAGTCCTGCTGCACCAGCCTGAACGAGGTGATCTGTCACGGCATCCCCGACTCGACCGTGCTCGTCGACGGCGACATCATCAACGTCGACGTCACCGCGTACATCGGGGGCGTGCACGGCGACACCGACGCGACGTTCTGCGTCGGTGAGGTGGCCGAGGAGAACCGGTTGCTCGTCGAGCGGACCCACGAGGCGATGATGCGGGGGATCCGATCCGTCGCCCCAGGGCGACAGATCAACGTGATCGGCCGGGTCATCGAGTCGTACGCGAAGCGCTTCGGCTACGGCGTGGTCCGTGACTTCACCGGCCACGGCATCGGCGAGTCCTTCCACAGCGGGCTCTACGTGCCGCACTACGACAGCCCGCGCCCCACCGACGTGATGGAGCCCGGAATGACCTTCACCATCGAGCCGATGATCACTCTCGGCACCTACCAGTACGACCTGTGGGACGACGGCTGGACGGTGGTCACCAAGGACCGGAAGTGGACCGCCCAGTTCGAGCACACCGTGCTGGTGACCGAGGACGGCCACGAGATCCTGACGCTGCCGTGACCGAGACCCCGGCCGCACTGCGCGAGCACCACCACGCCGACGTGTCCGGCGGCTGGCTGCGCCCGGCCGTGTTCGGGGCGATGGACGGCCTGGTCACCAACATCGCCCTGATCGCCGGCGTCGGCGGCGGCGGGGTCTCGCCCCGCACCATCGTGCTCACCGGCACCGCCGGCCTGGTCGCCGGTGCCATCTCGATGGCGCTCGGTGAATACACGAGCGTGCGGTCCGCCAACGAGCAGATCGCCGCGGAGGTGGCCAAGGAACGCCGGGAGCTGGAGCGTCACCCGGAGGCCGAGGCCCGCGAGCTTGCCGACATGTGGGTCGCCCGGGGGCTGCCCGAGCACCTCGCGATCCAGGTCGCCGAGGCGGTACGCCGCCACCCGGAGCAGGCGCTGCGGATGCACGTGCAGGAGGAGTTGGGCGTCAACCCGGACGAACAACCGAACCCGTGGGCGGCGGCGCTCTCGTCGTTCCTCTGCTTCTCCGTCGGCGCCCTGGTGCCACTGCTGCCGTACCTGTTCGGCGCGACCAGCCTGGCGCTCGCCCTGGCGGTCGGCGGGCTCGGGCTCTTCGTCGCCGGTGCGATCGTCTCCCGGTTCACCAACCGCCGGTGGTGGTCCGGCGGGCTGCGCCAACTGCTGCTCGGCGCCGCCGCCGCGGTGGCAACGTACCTGATCGGTGCGCTGATCGGGGTCCAGGGCGGGCTCGGCTGAGTCAGCCGTCGAGCAGGTCGTCGATGGTGCCGTCGACCGGACGGCCGCGGGCGGTGAGCTCCGCCGACTGGCGGGCCAGCACGGCACCCACCTCGGTCATGTCCGCCCCGGCCAGCCCGGTTCGCCGTATCGCGTCGCCCGCATCCCGGAAGTAGGTGCGGCTGAGCAGCCCGCTGACCGTGGCGGCACCGAGCCGGGCCTCGCCGAGCATCAGCAGGGCCTGGTCGGTCTCGTACCACTCGGCCAGCCGGGCCGCCCGGGCATGCGCGGCGCTGCCCCGGTACCAGGCCCGGCGGGCGGCCGAGGTGAACTCGGCCGGGCGGGCCCGGGCCAGCCGGCCGAGGTGCTCGTCGCGCAGCGTGGCCAGCCATCCGGTCGGGTCGTGCAGGGCCCGGGTGGTCACGTACCGGTCGGCGGTCAGTGGCCACCGGCTGGTCAGCTGTCGGGCCTGGCGCAGCCGCTCCTCGGCGGCGACGACGGTCAGGTCGACGAGCACGCCGTCCACCCGGCGGGTCGCCGGCGGCGGCCCGGTGCCGGGCCGGTAGGTGGCCACCAGCAGCCCCACCTCACCGTCGCCACCGCCGTCGTCGTCGCCGTGCGCCAGCGGACCGTGGACCGCGACCGCGAGCACATCGGCCGGGAAACGCCGCCGGACGGCCGCGGCGACCCGCTCGGCCACGTCCCACCGGGGATCGTCCCGGTGTTCCTGGACACCGTCCACGCCGACCACCCCGCGTTCGCGCCACCCACAGCGACCTGTCGGTCACCGCACACCCTAACGCCTGTGTCGGTGCCCCCGGTCGAGCCGCGACCGGGATCAGGTGAGGCGGTCGTCGGGCACCAGCCGGAAGATCCGGATCTGGCGGCCACCGGCCCGCGCCACGTACGTCTCGTACGCCGGCCACTGGTCGACCAGCAGCCGCCACAGCCGGTCGCGTTCGGCGCCGGTGGCCACCTCGGCGCGTACCGGGATCCGGCGACCCTTGACGTCCACCTCGGCCCTCGGTTCGGCGAGCAGGTTCAGCGACCACGCCGGCTGGTGGGTCTGGCCCCAGTTCGATCCGACCACCACGTAGGCGTCGCCGTCGGGCACGTAGAGCAGCGGGTTGCTGCGTGGCCGACCAGACCGGCGACCGGTCGTGGTGATCACCAACGACGGTACGAGCCCGAGGGCGACCACCCGGCCCCGGGTCAGTCGCCCGACGGCCCGGTCGACGGGCACCAGCAGCCGGACGGTGGCACCGAACCAGCGGTACCGACCGACCCGGCGGGTGAGGCTTCCCAGCACGGACATCCGCACAGTCTGCGGTGTCAGGTACGGGTCAGTCCAGACGGCGTTCCACCGGTAGCCGGGACCGGGTGAGCAGCGCCGCGCCGAGCATCGCCACCAGTGGCACCACCACCAGCACGCCCAGGGTCAACCAGGGCATCACCAGTGGATAGGGCGGTTCGATCGGCCATCTGTCGGCGTACCGCTGGTTGGTGAAGGCCAGCACGATCAGGGCTGAGGCGAGTCCGGCGACGATGCCCAGCGCCGAGCCGAGCACCGCGATCACGCCGGCCTGGCAGAGCGAGAGCAGGCGGCGTACACCCGGCCCCGCACCCACCGCGGCGAGGGTGGACAGGTCGGCCCGTCCCTCGGCGGCGGCCAGACCGGTGGCGATGCCGGCGGCGCCGACGGTGACCACCGCGGAGACCGCCGCCAGCAACAGCAGCAGCGGGCGCGTGTCGTCGTAGTCCCGGTTCCGCTCCACCGCGACCCCGGCGGCACCGAGCGGGCGAAGTGCGCCGGCGAGGTCGTCCTGTCGCTGCTGGTCCGGTGGCCGCCGGGCGTCCAACGCCCAGCCGACCTGCCAGGTCGCCAGCCCGAGCCGGTCGGCGGCGGCGGGCGAGAGCAGCAGCCAGTGCTCACCGAGCCCGGTGTGCAGCGCTGTCCGGGCACGGTGGCGGTGTCCGCGGGCCGGGTCTCGTCCCCGTGTTCGACCCGGAGATCCAGACGGTCGTCGTGGAGAAGCGGGCGTCGGTGATCACCGCGCCGCCCGCGCGCAACGTGGCGGTGGCGGCCGCGACGTCGGCCGGTGCGACCCCGGTCAGCAGCCGCAGCGTGGTGCCGTCGTCCACGGCGACCCGCAGGTACGGGCCGTGCGGTTCGTCGTCGTGCTGGCAGCGTGGGTCGGCGCGGGCCAGCAGCTGGTCGGCCGCGCTGAGCGGCTCGTACGGCTGCCAGGGGCAGACCCGCTCGGGAGGCATGGTCGCGGTGATGGTGCGGGCGTAGAAGTCCGGCGAGCAGCCGGCCGCCACCAGCGGAGCGATCGTGTCGGCACCGAGCAGCCGCCGCGCCGGGCCGCTGATCTCGTCGCGGGTGGGCGGGCGGTCCGTCGCGGGATCGCCGCCGGTGGTGACCAGCACGGTGTGCTCCGGCAGCAACGCCCGGTTCTGCTGCTCGTTGCGCGCGTCGTCGCTGGCCAGGAAGAGACCGAGGGCGACACTGCCGGCGACCGCGGCCATCACGGCGGAGATGGCCGGCGCGGCCGACGCACGGTTGCGGCTCGCGTCGCGTACCGCGATCCGGGGTGCCAGCGGGAGGAACCGACCGAGCCGGGCCAGCAGTCCGACGAGCGTCGGGGTGGCGAACACCAGCCCCAGTTCGCCCAGCACCAGCCCGGCGAGGATGACCGGCTGCGAGGTGACCACAGCGCCGATCGCGGCCACGACGGTCCCGCCGGCGTGCCGCGCGTGCCGATGGCCAGCCACCGACGTCGGTGCACGGGCGCGGTGCGCCGGCCGCGAGCCCAGCCACCACGTCCTGCCGGGCGGCCGTCCACGCCGGTGCCAGCGCGGCCAGCACCCCGGCCAGCACCGCGACCAGGGCGATCACGACCAGGGCGGCGGGCCAGACACGGTAACCGCCGAACCGCTGCGAGAAGATGAACTGCTCGACCAGGGGTCGGCCGGCGAAGGCGGCGGCCACGCCGAGCGCGATCCCGGTCACGGCGCCGACTCCGCCCAGCACCACGCCGTCGGCGAGCACCACCCGGCGCAGCTGCACCGCGTCGCCACCGGCCACCGCCACCAGAGCCAGTTCCCGTCGCCGACGGCGCACCCCGACGGCGAACGCGGGCCCGACCAGGAGCACCACCTCGAGCAGACCGAGCCCGCCGATCAGCACGCCGGTACTGACCTCCTCCAGGCTCATCCGGCCCGTGGGCGAGTCGACGTGCTGGGGCAGCTTCCCGGGCGGCGCGGGTACCCGGGCGGCCACCACGACACCGTTGCGGTTGAGGTGCCGGAAGACGTCGTCGGTGAGCGGGCCGGACAGGTCGGCCAGGAAGACCTCGTCGGGGTCGGTCTCCACCGGCGCCCCGGCGGGGTGCAGGAGGACCATCGGGGTCAGTTGCTCGGGGAGTTCGGCCACGCCGACGACCGTCCAGGTGCGGCTGCCGTCCGCGGCCACGACCCGGTCCCCGACGTCGACGCCGAGGCTGCGTCGGGCTGCCAGGTTCACCGCGATCTCGTCGGCGGCGGCCGGTACCCGGCCTCGGTGGACCCGGGCCAGGCCGCGCCCGAGGGGGTCGGTCAGGTCGATCACGGTGGCGGCGACGTCGTCCCGGATCCGGTCGCCCCGCCAGGCACTGAACGGCACCCAGCGACGTACCGGCAGCACCCGGCTGCCCTCGGGCAGCAGCGCGGCGAAAAATGCTGCGGTGACCGGTGCGGTGGGGGGCTTGTCCGCGTCTCCGGAGGTCCAGCCGCTGCCGTCGGAGTTCTGCTCGACCGGGCCGCGTCCCACCACCCGGAGTTCCGCGTCGGCGTTGCCGAGCCGACGTTCCAGTTCCTCGCTCGGGGTCAGCCGAGCCATGTCGACGCTGACCGCGACGAAGCTCAACGCCAGCACCGGCAGGACGATCATCGCCAGTACCAGGGTGGTGCGCCCGCGCGCCCGCCTCGCCTCCCCGTCGGGCGATCCGCAGCGCGGCCGCCACGAGCCGAGCGCCTCGGCCAGCCGCCCGCCGCCGGTCGGTCCGGACGGTCGACCGCTCACCGAGCCGCTGCCGCTGAGCAGGGCCTCCACGCCGGCCAGCGGGGCGGTCGGAGAGTCGACCGTCACGCCGTCGCGCAGGAAGACCACCCGGTCGGCCCAGGCGGCATGGCGCGCCTCGTGGGTGACCAGCACTCCGGCGGCCCCGGCGTCGACCCGGCGGCGCAGCAGCCGCAGCACCGCCTCCCCGGTCTGCGAGTCCAACGCCCCGGTCGGCTCGTCGGCCAGCACCAGTCGCCGCTGCCCGACCAACGCCCGGGCGATGGCGACGCGTTGCTGCTGGCCACCGGAGAGCTGGTCCGGGAACCGGTCACCCAGCTCCGACAGCCCCACCTCGGTCAGTGCGTCGAGGGCCAGCCGGCGGGCCGCTCGTACCCCGGTGCCGTCCAGTTCGAGGGGGAGGGCGACGTTCTCCACGGCGGTCAGGCTGCCGATCAGGTTCAGGTTCTGGAAGATGTATCCGATGCGCCGGCGGCGCAGCCGGGCCAGCCCGCGCCGGTCGAGGGCGTGCAGCGGCTGCCCCTCGACGTGCACCTCACCCGCGGTCGGGCTGTCCAGCCCGCCGGCCAGGGTGAGCAGGGTGGACTTGCCGGAGCCGGAGGGGCCCATCACGGCGACCAGTTCGCCGGGGCGCACGGCCAGGCTCACCCCGCGCAGGGCGTGCATACCGCCGCCGGGCCGCTGCCGTGCGTGCGATGCACGTCACGCAGGTCGAGTACGGTGTCGCCGGCCGGGCCGGGGACGGCCGGGTCGGCGGTCGCGGCGGCGTCGGACGCGGCTCGCGGGTCGGGTGCGGCCGGCATCCGTCCGCCGCCAGTGGTCACCGTCGTGCCTCCTCACCACTGTGGCCCACCGCCTCGGAGAGGGGCGCTGGGCCGGCGGCCGGGGGGCGGTGCCGTACCAGACTGCTCTCACAGTGGTCGAGCCAGCGCACCTCGGCCTCGGCCTGGAACACCATGGCGTCCAGCACCAGCCGCCACGGCAGATCCTCCGGCCGGTCGCTGGCGTACTTCAGCCTGGTCAACTCCTGCAACGTGCGCATGGTGGCGGTCCGCTGGGTCTGGACCACCGCGCGGACGTCCACCCCGGGGGTGGTCAACGCCAGCGCCAGCTTGATCGCCAACTCGTCGCGCGGGCGGTCGCTGCGGCTGATCGGGGTGGCGAACCACAGGGCCAGGTCCGCCCGCCCGGCGTCGGTGATCTCGTACGGCCGTTGGCCGGCTTCGCTCTCCGGCAGCGACCTGACCAACCCGTCCCGCTCCAGCCGGGACAGGGTCGTGTAGACCTGCCCGATGTTCAGCGGCCAGGTGGCGCCGGTCGACTCCTCGAAGGCGGCCCGGAGCTGGTAGCCGTACATCTGCCCGCGTTCGAGCAGCGCGAGCAGGCCGTGGCGGATGGACATGGACCGGAGTATGCATACCTGGTATGCGGACCGCAACCGGCGCGGACGTGAATTCGACTACGCCCGGGTGGGTCCGCCGGGCCGGTTCAGCTCGGCCGGCCCGGGAACGGCACGGTCAGCGGGGCGATTCCGGCGCTGCGCCGCCAGCGGGTCGCCCGGACCGCGTACTCCACCAGGGCGGCCAGGGCCCGATCCCGATCGGCGCCGGTGCTGACCGGCAGCGCCGCCCGCCAGAAGGCCGCGGTACGTTCCTCCACCTGCACGGCGAGCCGCAGTGCGCTGGCCCGGTCGGTCACCGGGAAGGGCAACGCGTACCCGGCCCGATCCGGCGGAACGCTGCCGCCACCGGTACTCAACTGCACCACGAGCGCGTCCCGGCGAGCCCGGTGGGCGGCCTCGGCCTCGGCCGCGGCTTTGCGCTCGGCCCCGCTGAGTCGGACCCCGACGGGGCCGTAGGCCCAGATCGCGGCGTACTCGGCGGTGAGGGCGGCGGCGAGCGCCTCGGCGGATTCGCTCATCGCAGCGCCTCCAGGTGGGTGGCGCGAGCGGCGGCGACCGACCCGAGCAGCGCTACGCGCTCGGCGGGCGCCGTGGCGCAGGCCGGATCGCCGCCTCCCGGCCGGCGCGCTCGGACCTGCGCAGTGCGGCAAGCGTCGCCGAGCGATCCGTCGGCGGCGTGCCCGACGGGGCGGCCGTGGCGGTGGGCGGGGCGGTGGCGGTCGCCGCACCGGTCAGCCGGGCGATTTCCGTGGCGTGCGCCTCGTGCGACTCGGCGAGCGGGAGCAGCCGGGCGGCCAGGTCGGGGTGGGCGGTGGCGGCGGCGCGCAGACCGGCCGCGAGCTGTCGGGACTCGTCCAGCAGCGGCGCGAGCGGGTCGGGCAGCGGCGGTGGTTCGTCGCGGTCGAGCAGGCCGCAACCGGTCAGCGGAGCGGCGGCCCCACCGAGCGCCAGCAGCGCACCGGCCCGCAGCAGGCCGCGTCGGGAAAGCTCGGAGGCGTCGTCCTGCCGCGTCGTTCTGCCCATCGCCACCGGACAAGTCAACACCATCGCCGCGCGGTGTGTCCGGCGGTGGCGTCGGTGCGCCGCCCGGGCCCTCGTCCCGGCGGCGCGTTACGCTCTGCGCAGCCACCGGCGCGTCCGCACCGGTGGCGTGCCGGCATGGCGTCGGCGAGCAGCGGAAGGGTTCTTCGGATGACGCAGCGTGGCCGTGCCACCAGGACGACGGGTCGACCCCGCGGTGGCCAGGCTGCACGCGCGGGTCAGACCTCCCGTGGCGACCTCGCCGCCCGCCGCGAGCGGCTGCGCTCGGTGATCGCGCCCGTGGTGCAGGCCGCCGGCTACGACCTGGAGGATCTCACCGTCTCCCGAGCCGGCCGCCGGCACGTGGTGCGGGTGATCGTCGACGCCGACGGCGGGATCAACCTGGACGCGGTGGCCGACGTGTCGCGCGCCGTCTCCACCGCGCTGGACGCGGCGGAGGAGAGCGGCGGCGACATCGTCGCGGGGGAATATCAGCTCGAGGTCAGCTCGCCGGGGGTGGACCGTCCGTTGACGCTGCCCCGGCACTGGCGCCGCAACGTCGGGCGGCTGGTTCGGGTGACCGTACGCGGTAACCCGCCGTCCGGGGGCGACCGGCAGGTCACCGGCCGGGTGGTCGACGCCAACGCCGAACGCGTGGTGCTGGAGACCGACGCGGACCGTACCCGGTGGGCCTACGCCGACCTCGGCCCGGGCCGGGTACAGGTCGAGTTCACCCGCCTGGACGAGTTGGCCGAATCAGAAGACGTCGACGACGATGACGATGTGGAGGACGAGGAGAGGTGAACATCGACCTCGCGGCGCTGCGCGCACTGGAGCGCGAGCGGGAGATCCCGTTCGACACGATCCTCGCGGCGATCGAGACCGCGCTGCTGACCGCGTACCGGCACACCGAGGGGGCGCAGTCGCACGCCCGGGTGGAGATCGACCGGAAGACCGGCGCGGCACTTGTCTACGCCCAGGAGTTGGGCGCCGAGGGCACCGTGGAGCGGGAGTGGGACGACACCCCGCACGACTTCGGTCGGATCGCTGCCATGACCGCCAAGCAGGTGATCCTCCAGCGGCTGCGGGAGGCCACCGACGAGGTGCACTTCGGTGAGTACGTCGGCCGCGACGGCGACCTGGTCACCGGGGTGGTGCAGGCGCACGAGGCGCGGGCCGAGAAGGGCATCGTCACCGTCGACCTGGGCAAGCTCGAGGGTGTGCTGCCACAGTCGGAGCAGGTGCCCGGCGAGCGGTACACCCACGGCGAGCGGATCCGTTGCGTGGTGGTGCACGTGGCCAAGGGAATGCGTGGCCCGCAGATCACGCTGTCCCGGACGCACCCGAATCTGGTGAAGAAGCTGTTCGCCCTGGAGGTGCCGGAGATCGCCGACGGCACGGTCGAGATCGGCGCGATCGCCCGTGAGGCGGGTCACCGTACGAAGATCGCGGTGCGTTCCACCGCGGCCGGGGTCAACGCCAAGGGCGCCTGCATCGGCCCGATGGGCCAGCGGGTCCGGGCGGTGATGAGCGAACTGCACGGCGAGAAGATCGACATCATCGACTGGTCGGACGACCCGGCGACCTTCGTCGGTAACGCGCTCTCCCCGGCCAAGGCGCTGCGCGTCGAGGTGGTCGACCTGGCCAATCGGGCCGCGCGGGTGACGGTTCCGGATTTCCAGCTGTCGCTCGCGATCGGGCGGGAGGGGCAGAATGCCCGACTTGCTGCCCGGTTGACCGGTTGGCGGATCGACATCCGTTCCGACGCCGAGCCGGCCGCCCCCGCCGGGCAAGCTGAAGCTGATCACGTCCGGGAACCGGGCGGAGCGGTGTCGGGTAGCTAGGGGTAGACTTCCACCAGTGGCACGACGCGCGCTGCCGGAGCGCACCTGTGTGGGTTGTCGACGGCGCGCACCGGCCAGTGAACTGCTGCGGATTGTCGCGATTGGCGACGAGGCTGATGTCAGCCTCCGACCCGATCCGGCCCGCACGCTGCCGGGTCGGGGAGCGAACATGCACCCGGATCCGGCCTGCTTCGCGCAGGCAGTGCGGCGTCGTGCCTTCGGGCGCGCGCTGCGTGTCGCCGGGGTTCCGGATGACGGGGCCCTCGCGGAGTACCTGACGCGTCAACCACCACGTCCGGTCACCCGACCGGACGAGGGCCGCTAGCAAGGTAGGACGACCGACATGAGCACACGATGAAGTCCCAGAAATGATCAGGCTTCAAGTGCACGAGTGAGGTCGCTGCGGGTGCTGCCCGCACGACCTCGGAGTGAGGAGTGCAGTGGCAGGTAAGGCCCGCGTACACGAGCTTGCAAAAGAGCTCGGGGTCGAAAGCAAGACCGTACTCGCCAAGCTCAAGGAGATGGGCGAGTTCGTCAAGTCCGCGTCGAGCACCGTCGAGGCGCCTGTCGCCCGACGGCTGCGCAACGCCTTCGTCGCCTCGGGCGGCTCCGGAGCCCCGGCGGCCGCGCCGGCCGCACCGGCTCCGACGGCGGCACCGACCCCGTCGCCGACCCTCGGCGAGCCTCGGGTCACCGCCAAGCCGACGCCGCCACGGCGTCGGCGGTGCCCGGGCCGAAGCCGAAGGGTCCGGTGCCCGGTCCGCCGCCGCCGGCGGCCCCGGTCGCCAAGCCGGCGAGCGCTCACGACATCGAGGTGTGCCGCCGCGGATAGTGCGCGTGCCGCCGCCCTGAAGGCTGAGCAGGAGGCCGCGGTCAAGGCCGCCCAGGCCGCCCGCCAGCAGCAGCGCGGACAACGTCCGCCGGAGCCCCCGGCCGACGGTGGCGCCCGTCCGGGTCCCCGACCCGGTCCCGGCGCGATGCCGCCCCGCCCGGGTTCCCCGGCCGCGGGTCGTCCTGGTCCCACCAACCCGGGTCCGGGTGGCCGGCAGGGTCGCCCGCCGGCGCGCGGCGCCGGTAACAACCCCTTCGGTATCCAGGGCAGCCAGCAGCAGCGGCCGCCGCCGCCGGTGCCGGTGGTTCCCGGCCCAGCCCGGCGTCGATGCCGCCGCGGCCCAGCCCGGCCTCGATGCCGCCGCGGCCCAGCCGGCCTCGATGCCGAGCCAGCGGCCGGGTCGCCCCGGTGGCCTGGTGCCGGTCGTGCCGGTGGCGGTGCCGGTCGTCCCGGTGGCGGCGGTGGCGGTGGCTACCGTGGCGGCTCCCGGTGGCGGCGGCGGTGGCGGTGGTTACCGTGGCGGTCCCGGTGGCGGCGGCGGTGGCGGTGGCTACCGTGGCGGTCCCGGTGGCGGCGGCGGTGGCGGTGGATTCCGCCTGGGTGCGCCGGCCGGTGGCGGCGGTCGCCCCGGCGGCGGTGGTCGTGGCCGTGGCGGTGGTGCCGCCGGTGCCTTCGGGCGTCCGGGCGGCAAGCCGACCCGTGGTCGCAAGTCCAAGAAGCAGCGCAGACAGGAGTTCGACAACCTGTCGGCTCCGACCATGAGCTCGGGTGCCCCCCGGGGCCAGGGGCAGACGGTACGCCTCTCCCGTGGCGCCTCGCTGTCGGACTTCGCTGACAAGATCAACGCCAACCCGGGTTCGCTGGTCCAGGAGATGTTCAACCTGGGCGAGATGGTCACCGCGACCCAGTCGTGCTCCGACGACACGCTGCTGCTGCTGGGGGAACACCTCGGCTTCAACGTGCAGATCGTCAGCCCGGAGGACGAGGACCGCGAGCTGCTCGCGCAGTTCAACATCGACCTCGACGCCGAGGTCGCGGAGGACCGCCTGGTCAGCCGGGCACCGGTGGTGACCGTCATGGGTCACGTCGACCACGGTAAGACCAAGCTGCTCGACGCGATCCGCAAGGCGAACGTCGTCGCCGGCGAGGCCGGAGGCATCACCCAGCACATCGGTGCCTACCAGGTCCACGTCCCGCACGAGGGCGAGGACCGCGCGGTGACGTTCATCGACACCCCGGGCCACGAGGCGTTCACCGCCATGCGTGCCCGTGGTGCCCAGGTCACGGACATCGTGATCCTGGTGGTCGCGGCCGACGACGGTGTCATGCCACAGACCATCGAGGCGTTGAACCACGCCAAGGCGGCCGAGGTGCCGATCGTGGTCGCGGTCAACAAGGTCGACAAGCCGGAGGCGAACCCGGACAAGGTCCGCCAGCAGCTGACCGAGTACGGCCTGGTCGCCGAGGAGTACGGCGGCGAGACCATGTTCGTCAACGTGGCCGCGAAGCCCGGCATCGGCATCGAGGAACTGCTCGAAGCGGTGCTGCTCACCGCCGACGCGTCGTTGGAGCTGACCGCTCCGACCGACGGGCCGGCGCAGGGTGTGGCCATCGAGGCGCACCTGGACAAGGGCCGTGGTGCGGTCGCGACGGTGCTGGTGCAGAAGGGCACCCTGCGGGCGGGCGACTCGATCGTCGCCGGTGGGGCGCACGGCCGGGTCCGGGCGATGCTCGACGAGAACGGCAACCAGGTCACCGAGGCGGGGCCGGCGCGTCCGGTCATGGTCCTCGGTCTGACCGCGGTGCCGGGCGCGGGCGACACCTTCCTCGCCGCGGCGGACGACCGCACGGTGCGGCAGATCGCCGAGCAGCGGCAGGCCCGCCGGCGGGCGGCGGCGTTCGCCAACTCCCGTGGCCGGGCCACCCTCGAGACGCTCATGGAGCAGCTCAAGGAGGGCGAGAAGACGTCGCTCAACCTCATCCTCAAGGGTGACGTCTCCGGTTCGGTGGAGGCCCTGGAGGACGCGCTGTTCAACCTCGACATTCCCGAGGAGGTCCAGCTCAAGGTCCTCGACCGGGGCGTCGGCTCGATCACCGAGAGCAACATCATGCTCGCGAGCGCCTCGTCCGAGCCGGTCACGATCATCGGCTTCAACGTGCGGGCCTCGAACAAGGTCCGCGAGATGGCCGACCGCGAGGGCGTGGAGATCCGGTACTACACCGTCATCTACCAGGCCATCGAGGAGATCGAGGCGGCGCTCAAGGGTCTGCTCAAGCCGGAGTACGAGGAGGTCGAGCTCGGCAGCGCGGAGATCCGCGACGTGTTCCGCTCGTCCAAGATCGGCAACATCTCCGGTTGCATCGTCCGGTCGGGTGTCATCCGACGGAACGCGAAGGCGCGCCTGCTGCGCGACGGCACGGTCGTGGCGGACAACCTCACGATCAGCTCGCTCAAGCGGTTCAAGGACGACGCGACGGAGGTCCGGGAGGGCTTCGAGTGCGGTCTGACCCTGGGTGGTTACAACAACGTCCAGGTCGGCGACGTGATCGAGACCTTCGAGATGCGGGAGAAGGTTCGCGCCTGATCCTGCGGTGACGCACTGGTCAAGGGGTTTACGCCGTTTGGCGTAAACCCCTTGATCATGTGGGGTGGGGTGCGGGTAGTGTCCGCAGCGATGTACACCGCAACCGTAGTTTTCGACCTGCTGCTGCCGGGGGACTCCCGGTCGCTGAAGGCCAAGAGGTCGTACGTGCGGCCGATCGTCGCGGCGCTGCGCCGGTTCGACGTGTCGGCCGCCGAGGTGGGGGCGCTCGACCTGCACGGACGAGCGGAGATAGGGGTGGCGGTGGTGGCCGCCGAGGCGGCACACGCCCGCGAGGTGCTCGACTCGTGCGAGCGTCTGGTGGCGGGCCGTCCGGAGGTCGAACTGCTGTCGGTGCGTCGTCGCTTGCACGGCGACGACGACTGAGCCCGGTTGCCCTCCGCCCCGCACGACAGGGCAAGGGGCGCGGGTAGGGTTCGAGTGTTGGGGTCGGTGCGGGCTCCGGTGACGCCGGCGTCACCGAAACCCGGCCGGTGGCGGGACGCCGTGGAGGTGGCGGAGATGACGGATGCGGCCAAGGTACGCCGGCACGCGGAACGGGTGCGCGAGCTGGTCGCGTCGGTGGTGCGGAGTCAGATCAAGGACCCCCGACTCGGGATGATCACCATTACCGACGCCCGGATCACCGCCGACCTGCGGGACGCGACGGTCTTCTACACCGTGCTCGGCGACGCGGCGGCCCAGGCGGGCACCGCAGCCGCGCTGGACAGCGCCAAGGGCATGCTGCGCAGCACGGTCGGCAAGGCACTCGGGTTGCGGCACTCGCCGACGCTGACCTTCGTCCTGGACGACGTCCAGGATCAGGTCAAGCACATCGACGATCTGCTCGCCGCGGCCCGCAACGCCGATGCCGAGGTGCAGCGCCTGGCGGCACGGGCCGAGTACGCCGGTGAGGCGCAGCCGTACCGCCTCGACGAGGACGACAGCGGCACCGAGGACGAGGACGAGGACGAACCAGACGGAACCGCCGACGAGGCCCGGGGCGGGGACCGTCGGTGACCGCTCCCTCCGGTGGTGCCGTGACCGAGCCGGATCCCGCCGTGCGGCGACAGCCCGGCCCCGGCCGGGTGGGTTCGGCCGGCGGCGGCGTCGGCTCGGGCCGCGACCGCCGGGCCGGTCGACTCGGCCGGGTCGAGTCCGTCCGCGCCGGCATCCGGGCCGACCGAGGCCGACTGGGCCGCCGCGGTGGCGGCGGTCCGCCAACTGCCCGCCGACGGCCGGGTGCTGCTGATCTGTCACGTCAACCCGGACGGGGACGCGCTGGGCAGCATGCTCGGCTTCGCGCTCGGGCTGCGGCGGCTCGGAATCCACCGGGTGCAGGCCACCTTCCCCGGTCCGCCGGAGGTGCCCGAGCCGTTGCGCGGCCTGCCCGGTCTGGACCTGCTGGTATCGGAGGGGGAGGCGGAACCCGAGCCGGACCTGGTCATCTGCTTCGACGCGGCGAGCGAGTCGCGGCTCGGTGAGCTGGCCGGCCGGTTGACCGGGAAGGGCACCGCCCTGGTGCTCGACCATCACGCCTCGAACCGCGGCTTCGGCGACGTGAACCTGGTGGACCCGGCGGCGGCGGCGACCTCCGTGCTCGCCGAGCAGCTGCTGGAGCGGCTCGGCGTGCCGCTGGACGCCGGCATCGCCGAGTGCCTGTACGTGGCGCTGAGCACCGACACCGGGTCGTTCCGGTTCGACGCGACCACCCCGGCGGTGCACGAGATGGCGGCCCGGCTGCTGGCCACCGGGATCCGGCCGGGTGACATCTCGCGACGGGTGTTCGACAGCCGGCCGTTCGGCGCGGTGCGGCTGTTCGGTGAGGTGCTCGGGCGGGCCCGGCTGGAGCCGGAGGAGGCCGGCGGGCAGGGCCTGGTCTGGACCTACGCGACCCTGGACGACTTGGCCCGCCACGAGCAGCGGCCGTACGTGCTGGAGGCGCTCATCGATCCGGTGCGTTGCACCGCCGAGGCCGACGTCAGTTGTGTGGTCAAGCAGACCGCGCCGGCCGTGTGGGCGGTCTCCCTGCGCAGCAAGGGCGCGACCGACGTGAGTCGGGTGGCGGTCGCGCTGGGCGGCGGCGGGCACCGGTTGGCCGCCGGTTTCACCGGCCGTGGCACGGTGGACGAGGTCGTCGAGCGGATCCGGGCCCAGTTGCGGGCGTACGACCCGGAGAGCGACGCCGACCAGCAGGGGTGATTTCAGGGTCAGCTCCGGGGCGTCGAGACTTCGGCACCTGGACAGGGCGGGGAGAATCGGATGATGGAGCAGCCCCACGACCTCACCGTCGACACCCCTCGCACCTGGGAGCGGCCGGTCGTCTGCGTACCGGTGCTTGTCGCCCTCTCCCTGGTGGGTGGCCGCTTCCCGTCGTTCTCGACCGAGGCCAACGTCTATGTGTTCGGTGCTGGCGGGGTGCTGATCTGGCTCGGCCTGACCAAGCGGGTGCAGGCTCGTCCGGCGCCGGAGCGGTTGCGGCCCGGTGCGGTCTGGTGGACGCTGCCGGTGGTGGTGTTCGGGATCTTCGAGGGGGTCACCTTCATCGCGGCGGCCGGTGACGACTTTCCCACCTTCTCGCTGCTGGCCGACCCGCTGCTGGAGGACCGCCTGGTCCGGTCCGCGGCCTGGTTGGTCTGGCTGTCGGCGTTCTGGGGGCTGGTGCGGCGATGATGCGGGCACTGGCGATCGGCGGGTTCCTGGTCGGGCTGGCACTGTTCGGGCTGGTCGAGTGGCTGGCCCGACGGGAGGGCTCGAAGATCCCGACGCTCGGCGAACTCTGCGGGTACGTGATGCGGTACGAGGTGGGGCCGGTGCCGGTGGGCCGGATCGGTCTGTTCGGGTTCTGGTGGTGGATCGGCTGGCACTTCCTGGCCCGTTGATGGTGCGGCAACCTGTCCAGATCGCGGGAACAGTACGCACCATGTGGACCTGAACGATAACTTGGGAAACGGCCGGCGTCGCTTTCAGCGCAGGTCAGGGCGGAGCCATACCCGGTGCCGCTCGCGCTCCAGGGTTGACCGACCCGGGCCAACAGGCCGCCCTCCGCCGTTCCGGCGATCCCGGAACCGGTCTCGGGCGACAGTCCCCGCACCGCCCGTGACGCGCCGCCGCGCTCGGTGACGCGTGCCCCGGAAGGGAGCCCACGATGGCCGCCAAGCCCCAGCCCGAGACCACTGACGAGGCCCGCGAGCAGGCCCGTCGCGCCCTGCAGACCTCCATGGACACCCGTCAGTGACGGTGTCCGGCCGGTGGTGACGTCCGGCCGCCGAAGCGTGCGACGTCACCACCGGTCCGAACGATTCCTGCGCGCCGCCGTACTGAGGGGCGGCGCCACCACACTGACCCGGGACAACGTTCACCCCGGTAAGTAGCACCCCAGTTTGATCCCCTTACATTCCGCGTGCCACCATCGGCGCCGATGAGCCAGTCCACCCTTGCCGCCGATCGGGTCGCCTCGCCGCGCCGAATCGCCGCGCTAGCCCTGCCCGCCCTCGTGGTACTCGCCGCCGAGCCGCTCTACGTGCTCGTCGACACGGCGGTCGTCGGCCACCTGGGCCGGGTGCCGCTCGCGGCGGTGGCCGTCGGTGGCACCGTGATGACCCTCACCGCCTGGCTGGGGACCGTGGTCGCGTACGGCACGACCGGCCGCGCGGCCCGCCGGTACGGTGCCGGCGACCGCGCCGCGGCGGTGGCCGAGGGGGTCCAGGCGTCCTGGTCGGCCCTTGGTGTCGGGCTGGTGGTCGTCGTCGGCATGCAGATCGGCGGCGGTGCCCTGGCGGTGCCCTGGCCGGCGGTGGTGAGGTGGCGCTCGCCGCCGCCGAGTGGCTGCGCATCGCCGCGTTCGGTGCTCCCGGGCTGCTGCTCGCCGCCGCCGGCAACGGTTGGCTGCGGGGTGTGCAGGACACCCGTCGGCCGCTGCTCTTCGTGGTCGGCCCCAACCTGCTCTCCGCGGTGCTCTGCCCGGTGCTCGTCTATCCGGTGGGCATGGGGCTGATCGGCTCGGCGGTGGCGAACGTGATCGCGCAGACCCTCTCCGGGGCACTCTTCGCCGCCGCCCTGGTGGCCGAGCGGGTGGCGCTGCGCCCGCGTCCCCGGGTCATCGGCCAGCAGTTGGTGCTCAGCCGGGACCTGCTGATCCGTGGGGTGGCCTTCCAGGCCAGTTTCCTGTCCGCCACGGCGGTGGCCGCCCGGTTCGGTGCCGCCACGGTGGGCGCCCACCAGATCGCCGTGCAGCTCTGGTTCTTCGCGGCGCTGGTGCTCGACGCGCTGGCGATCGCCGCGCAGGCGCTCGTCGGTGCGGCGCTCGGCGGTGGTGACGACGCGACGGCCCGGGCGCTGGCCCGCCGGAGCGGCCGGCTGGGCGCGATCTGCGGTACGGCGTTCGCCGTGCTCGCCGCGGCTGGTGCCACCGTGGTGCCCACCTGGTTCACCTCCGATCGCGCGGTCCACGAGCAGGCGCTGGTGGCGTGGCCCTGGTTCGCCGCGATGCTGCCACTGGCCGGGGTGGTGTTCGCCCTCGACGGTGTGCTGATCGGCGCGGGCGACATCCGCTATCTGCGCAACCTCACCGTCGTCGGCGCGCTCGGCGGCTTCCTGCCGGCGATCTGGCTGGCGTACGCCCTCGATCTCGGGCTCGGTGGCATCTGGGCCGGGCTGATGCTGTTCACCGTGATCCGCCTCGTCGGGCTGCTGCTGCGGCTGCGCAGCGGTGGCTGGGCGGTCATCGGCGCGGAGCGCCTACCCGCCTGACAAGACCTGGCCGTAGAGCGCGTAGATGACGAGTACCAGGGCCAGGCTCGCCACGAAGGAGACGAGTAGGGCGAGGATCTTCACGGTGTTGGGGTAGCGCTGACGCAGGGGCTGTCGTCGCTGCCAGGCCCACCAGCGGCGCCGCAGGGCCCCGGCACCGGGCAGCGCGGCCACGCCCTCGGCGAGTCGGACGCCCAGCGTGCGCCTCGCCGGTGGTGGATTCAGCATCCAGTCCGGCAGCGCGCTGGGCTGATCGGGCGTATGCAGGCCGACCGAATCGTCGGGCCGACGCGCGCGATCGGGACCACGGTCCGTGCTCATCTCGTTCTCCCCGTGTCTGCCGGCGCGGCACTCACCGTCGCCGATGAGCCCATCGTGGCAGGGCGGTCCCAGCGCGAACATCCCGTTTTCAGCGCCCTGTCCGGTGCTCGGGCGGGCGCGCGGGTCTGGCAGGCTTGCACGTCGTGAGCACAGACGGCCTGATCGTGGTGGACAAGCCCGGCGGTATGACCTCGCACGACGTGGTCGCCCGGTTGCGTCGGTTGGCGCGGACCCGGCGGGTCGGTCACGGCGGCACGCTCGATCCGATGGCCACCGGGGTCCTGGTGATCGGGATCGGCCGGGCCACCCGACTGCTGACGTACGTGATCGGTGCGGACAAGAGCTACGCGGCGACCATCCGGCTGGGCCAGGCCACCGTCACCGATGACGCGGAGGGCGACGTGATCGCCACCACTCCCGCCGGGACGCTCACCGACGAGGCGGTCCGGGCCGCCCTGGCCGGGTTGACCGGGGAGATCGACCAGGTGCCGAGCGCGGTGAGCGCCATCAAGATCAACGGCCAGCGCGCGTACAAGCGGGTCCGTGCGGGGGAGAGCGTCGACCTGCCGGCCCGGCGGGTCACCGTGTCCCGGCTCGACGTGCTGGCGATCCGCCGGACCTCGCCCGACGTGGTCGACGTCGACATCGACGTGGCCTGCTCGACCGGGACGTACATCCGGGCGATCGCCCGCGACGCGGGTCTGGCCCTCGCCGTCGGCGGCCACCTGACCGCCCTGCGCCGCACCGCCGTGGGGGGGTTCACCGTGGCGGAGGCGGCCACCCTCGACGAGCTGGAGCACCGTGCGCCGGACGTGGTGGACCTGCCGCTCGCGGCCGCCGCCGAGCGGTTCTTCCCGCGCCGGGACGCCACCGAGGAGGAGGCGAAGGTGCTGTCGCACGGCGGTCCGCTCGATCCGGTCGGCCGCACCGGGCCGTACGCGGTCTTCGATCCGGCCGGTGGGCTGATCGCTATCGTCAGCGAGCGGGCCGGCCGGGCCCGCGCGGAGATCGTGCTCGCCCCGGCCTGACGCCGGGTACCGGACGGCCGACCGTCGGCGTTCGGCGGTGAACGACAGCGGAGGAGCAGCATGCAGCGGTGGCGGGGGTACGACGCGGCGCCCGGTGGCTGGGGACGGTCGGTCGTCACCATCGGCGTCTTCGACGGCGTGCACAAGGGGCACCAGGCGACGATCGGGCACGCCGTGGCCCGCGCCCGTGAACTCGGCGTCAAGTCGGTGGTGCTCACCTTCGACCCGCATCCGGCCGAGGTCGTGCGCCCCGGCTCCCATCCGGCGGTGCTGACCGAGCCGCACCGCAAGGCGGAGCTGATCGAGACCCTCGGGGCCGATGTGCTCTGTGTGATGCCGTTCACGCCCGAGGTGTCCCGGTTGTCGGCCGAGGCGTTCGTGCACGACGTGCTTGTCGAGAACCTGCACGCCGCTCTCGTGGTGGTGGGCGACAACTTCCGGTTCGGCCACCGGGCCGCCGGTGACGTGGCGCTGCTGGAGCGGCTCGGCCGCACCTTCGGGTTCGCCGTCGAGGCGCCGCCGCTGGTGGCCGAGTCGGGCACGGTCTTCTCCTCGACCTACATCCGCTCCTGCGTCGACGCGGGTGACGTGGCCGCCGCGGCGGCGGCGCTGGGTCGCCCGCACCGGTTGGAGGGGGTGGTCGTCCGCGGTGACCAGCGTGGGCGGGAACTCGGCTTCCCGACCGCGAACCTGCTCTGCCACCGAAACGCGGCGGTCCCGGCCGACGGCGTCTACGCCGCCCGGATGATCCGTCGAGGGCAGCGGCAGCCGCTCGCCGCCGCCGTGTCGATCGGCACCAACCCGACGTTCTCCGGCCGGGAGCGGCGGGTCGAGGCGTACGCGCTGGACTTCGACGGCGACCTCTACGGCGAGCGGCTGGCGTTGGACTTCGTGGCGCATCTGCGCGGCCAGACCCGCTTCGATTCGATCGAGCCGTTGATCGCCCAGATCGCCCAGGACGTCGAGCGGACCCGCCGGGCGCTGAACTGACCGGTCACCGACCCGCCCGTGGCCCTTGACCGGCCGGGTCGGGCGGGTGCTGGTAGGCTGGCTGGGACGTCGGCTGACCGACGTGGGGCCTCGCCTGCCTGCTCGACGCCGCGGGTGCGAGGACCGTCCGTCACCGGTGCCGTAGCCCGGCCCGACGGACCGCATTGAGACAACCCACCAGAACAGGGAGAACATGGCGCTCGACCAGCAGGCAAAGGCCAAGATCCGCGAGGAGTACGCGACCGCCGAGGGTGACACCGGGTCGCCCGAGGTGCAGGTCGCGGTCCTCACCAAGCGGATCGCCGACCTCACCGAGCACCTGAAGGTGCACAAGCACGACCACCACAGCCGCCGTGGGCTGCTGCTGCTGGTCGGCCGTCGCCGTCGGTTGCTCAACTACGTTCAGAAGAAGGACATCAACCGCTACCGGTCGCTCATCGAGCGGCTCGGCCTGCGCCGGTGACGTGACGGGGGAGTGGCCCACCAGGTCACTCCCCCGTCGGCGTCCCAACCGAGAAACGGGCCACGACCACCCAGACAAGGGAGCGTCGGCGTACCGGTCTCCGGTAGTGGCCTCCGGGCACCCCGGCATCCCGCCGGCGGTCCCGGGCGCTTCGATCGAAGACCGGCCGTCCGCACAGCTCCCGCGTCGTGGCCCCCGATGCGAAGGAGCATTGAAACAGCATGACCGAGACCAAACTCGGCACCGAAACCCGCACCGCCGTGATCGACAACGGGTCGTTCGGCACCCGTGAGATCACCTTCTCCACCGGACGGCTGGCCCGACAGGCCGCCGGGTCCGTCACCGCCCAGCTCGGCGAGACCGTCGTGCTGTCCGCCACCACCGCCGGTAAGCAGCCGAAGGAGCAGTTCGACTTCTTCCCGCTGACCGTCGACGTCGAGGAGCGGATGTACGCCGCGGGCCGCATCCCCGGCTCGTTCTTCCGTCGTGAGGGCCGGCCCAGCGAGGACGCCATCCTCACCTGCCGCCTGATCGACCGGCCGCTGCGCCCGTCGTTCGTCAAGGGCCTGCGCAACGAGGTCCAGGTCGTCGAGACGATCCTCGCGCTCGACCCGCAGCACCCGTACGACGTGGTCGCGATCAACGCCGCGTCGATGTCGACCAAGCTGTCCGGCCTGCCGTTCTCCGGCCCGATCGGGGCCACCCGGATGGCCCACGTGGACGGCCAGTGGGTCGCCTTCCCGACCCACGAGGAGCTGGCCCGGGCCACCTTCGACATGGTGGTTGCCGGCCGGGCCCTGCCCGACGGCGACGTCGCGATCATGATGGTCGAGGCGGAGGCCACCGAGCACACCGTGAAGCTGGTCGCCGGCGGGGCGCCCGCCCCGACCGAGGAGGTCGTGGCCAGCGGTCTGGAGGCCGCCAAGCCCGCCATCCGCGAGCTGTGCCGGGCGCAGAGCGAGCTGGCCGAGGTCGCCGCCAAGCCGGTCGCCGAGTACCCGGTCTTCCTGGATTACCAGGACGACGCGTACGACGCGGTCGCCGACCTGGCCCGCGCCGACGTCGCCGAGGCCCTGCAGATCGCCGGCAAGGCCGACCGCGAGGGGGCCCTGGACGCGATCAAGCTGCGGGTGCACGAGGAACTCGGCGCCCGCTTCGAGGGCCGCGAGAAGGAACTCTCCGCCGCGTTCCGGTCGCTGACCAAGTCCGAGGTGCGCAGCCGGGTGCTGCGCGAGCAGGTCCGCATCGACGGCCGGGGTCCGCGTGACATCCGCCCGCTGAGCGCCGAGGTGGGCGTGCTGCCCCGGGTGCACGGCTCGGCGCTGTTCGAGCGCGGCGAGACCCAGATCCTCGGCGTCACCACGCTCAACATGCTGCGCATGGAGCAGGCGCTGGACACCCTCTCTCCGGAGAAGTCCAAGCGCTACATGCACAACTACAACTTCCCGCCGTACTCCACCGGTGAGACCGGTCGGGTCGGCTCGCCGAAGCGCCGCGAGATCGGGCACGGCGCTCTGGCGGAGCGGGCGCTGATCCCGGTGCTGCCCTCGCGGGAGGAGTTCCCGTACGCGATCCGGCAGGTCTCCGAGGCGCTCGGCTCCAACGGCTCCACCTCGATGGGTTCGGTCTGCGCCTCGACGCTGGGCCTGCTCAGCGCCGGTGTGCCGCTGAAGGCGCCGGTCGCGGGCATCGCGATGGGCCTCATCTCCGACGAGGTCGACGGCAAGACCCAGTACGTCACGCTCACCGACATCCTCGGTGCCGAGGACGCCTTCGGCGACATGGACTTCAAGGTCGCCGGTACCCGCGACTTCGTCACCGCGTTGCAGCTCGACACCAAGCTCGACGGCATCCCGTCCGACGTGCTGGCCGCCGCCCTCCAGCAGGCCCACGAGGCGCGGCAGACCATCCTCGACGTGATGCAGCGGGCGATCGAGGCACCGGCCGAGATGTCCGACTACGCGCCCCGAGTGACCACGGTCAAGATCCCGGTTGACAAGATCGGCATGGTGATCGGCCCGAAGGGTCAGACCATCAACGCCATCCAGGACGAGACCGGCGCCGAGATCTCCATCGAGGACGACGGCACCATCTACGTCGGCGCGACGAACGGTCCGTCGGCGCAGGCCGCCGTCGAGCGGATCAACGCGATCGCCAACCCGACCCTGCCCAAGATGGGTGACCGGTTCCTCGGCACGGTGGTGAAGACCGCTCCGTTCGGTGCGTTCGTCTCGCTGCTGCCGGGCCGCGACGGCCTGCTGCACATCTCCAAGGTGGGCGACGGCAAGCGGGTCGAGAAGGTCGAGGACTTCCTCAACGTCGGCGACCGGGTCGAGGTGGAGATCGCCGACATCGACCAGCGCGGCAAGATCTACCTGGACAAGGTCCGCCCGGAGGGTGCCGAGGCGCCGGCCGCCGCAACTAGTGAGGAGCGGCCCGCCGGCCGCGACCGGGGTGGTGACCGGGGTCCGCGTGACCGGGGTGACCGCGAGCGCGGTGGCGACCGGGGCGCTCGTGGCCCCGAGCGTGGCGACGGTGGCGAGGGCGGCGGCGACAACCGTCCGCGACGCCGTACCCGGCACAGCTGACACGTGAACCGCTGACCGGCCGGGCGACACCGTCGCCCGGCCGGTTCGTTCGTCAACTCATCCATCCCCTCGTCGTACTGGAAGCAGGTGGCCGTGAGCCGGACCCGGCATTCGTCTTTCCTCGGCACCCGACCGGGGTCGACGCCGCGCGCCGGGCGGCAGGCCACCCCTACCGCTCGGGCCGCCGGTGGGTCGACCCGGGCGGTGACCCGGACCCTGAGCGACGATCCGCTGGGCGGCACGGTGCGCCGCACGGTGCTGCCCAACGGGCTGCGGGTGTTGACCGAGGCGATCCCGGCCATGCGCAGCGTCTCGTTCGGCATCTGGGTGGCTGTCGGCTCGCGGGACGAAACCGGCCCGCAGGCCGGTGCCGCCCACTTCCTGGAACACCTGCTGTTCAAGGGCACCCACAAGCGGAACGCGCTGGAGATCTCCTCGGCCATCGAGGCGGTGGGCGGCGAGACCAACGCCTTCACCACGAAGGAGTACACCTGCTACTACGCCCGGGTGCTGGACGAGGACCTGCCCCTGGCCATCGACGTCATGTGCGACCTGGTCGCCGACTCGCTGCTGGAGCCGGCCGACGTGGAGACCGAACGCGGCGTGATCCTCGAGGAGATCGCCATGCACGACGACGAACCCGGCGACGAGGTGCACGACCTGTTCGCCCAGGCCGTCTACGGTGACCACCCGCTGGGCCGGCTGATCTCCGGCACCGCGGAGACCGTCACCCCGATGACCCGCCGGCAGATCCAGAGCTTCTACCGGCGGCGCTACGTCGCGCCGCAGATCGTCATCGCCGCCGCCGGCAACCTCGACCACACCGCCGTGGTGCGGCTGGTCCGCCAGGCGCTGCGGGGCACCCCGCTGGACACCGACCCGGCGGCGCCCGCGCCGCAGCGACCGGCCACCCCCGCCGTACGCACCCGGGCCGCCGCCACGGTGGTGGAGGCGAAGGAGACCGAGCAGGCGCACATCGTGCTGGGTTGCCCGGGCATCGACCGGCTCGACGAACGCCGCTTCGCTCTCGGGGTGCTGAACAACGTGCTCGGCGGCGGCATGTCCAGCCGGCTGTTCCAGGAGATCCGGGAGCGCCGCGGCCTCGCCTACTCCGTCTACTCCTACGCCAGCCAGTACGCCGACAGCGGCCTGTTCGGCGTCTACGCCGGCTGCGCCCCGGGTCGGGTCGACGAGGTGCTGGAGCTGACCCGGGCCGAGTTGGCGCGTACCGCCGCGCACGGCGTCACCGAGGCGGAACTGGCCCGGGGCAAGGGGATGAGCAAGGGTTCGTTCGTGCTCGGCCTGGAGGACACCGGTTCCCGGATGAGCCGGCTGGCCAAGGGCGAGCTGCTCTACGGGGACCTGGTGCCGGTCAACGAGCTGCTCGACCGGGTCGACGCGGTCACCCTCGACGACGTCAACGCCCTCGCCGCCGAACTGCTGGACCGGCCGATGTCCCTCGCCGTCGTCGGCCCGTTCGCCGGTCGGGACTTCAGCGCCTGACTCTTCCGGTCGAGCGGGTGGGCACCACCCTCGGGGTGTCCGCGTCCCGATTGGGATAGGTTGTGCCGCGTGACTGACGAGCAGGAGAAGAGCGCCACCGAGTCGATCAGGGTCGGCGTGCTGGGCGCCAGTGGTCGGATGGGTGCCGAGGTGTGCCGGGCCGTCGAGGCGGCCGCCGACATGAAACTGGTCGCGACGGTCGACCAGGACGACTGGTTGGCGAACGCCGCCGAGGCCGGCGCGGAGGTGCTCGTCGACTTCACCACTCCCGACGTCGTGCTGGACAACCTGCACTGGTGCATCGACCAGGGGATCCACGCGGTGGTCGGCACCAGCGGTTTCACCGAACAGCGGATCGAACAGGTACGCGGCTGGCTGGCCGGCCGGCCCGACGTGGGGGTGGTGATCGCCCCCAACTTCGGTCTCGGCGCGGTGCTGATGATGCAGTTCGCCGCGCGTGCCGCCCGCTACTTCGAATCGGTCGAGATCATCGAGCAGCACCATCCGCGCAAGCTCGACGCGCCCAGCGGCACCGCCATGCACACCGCGCGCCTGGTCGCGGCGGCCCGCGCCGAGGCCGGCCTCGGTCCGGCACCGGATGCCACCAAGGACGAGATCGCCGGTGCCCGGGGTGCCGAGGTCGACGGGGTACGGGTGCACGCCGTGCGGGCCACCGGGCTGGTCGCCCACCAGGAGGTGCTCTTCGGCGCCACCGGCGAGACCCTGACCATCCGGCACGACTCGTACGACCGGGTCTCGTTCATGCCGGGCGTGCTGCTCGCGGTACGCGCGGTGCGCAACCGTCCGGGCCTGACCCTCGGCCTGGACGCCCTGCTCGACTGAGCGCGGCCGAGGCGGGCCGGACGGATCGGTCAGCCGGCCGGCGGCGGTTCCGTGGGGACGGCGACGTGCAGGCGTAGCTGGGGGACCAGCATGTCGTCGACGTCCAGCGCGCGTCCCGCGCCGTCGGGGGCCCAGCCGGCGGTGGTGAGGAACTTCCGGGACGCCTGGTCACCCTCGAACACCCACGCCACCGCCCGGTCGAAGCCTGACTCCCGCCACAGGTCGACGCTGGCGGCGAGCAGCCGGGAGCCGTGTCCGCGCCGGCCCCAGCGCGGCTCGACCAGCAGGTCGGTCACCGCCACCACGTCCGCGCCGAGCGCGTCGGCCGGTTCGTTCGGGGCCAGCGCCTCGGCATCGGCCGGGCCGGAGGCGGCGAAACCCACCAGATACGATTGCTCGGCCTGTTCGACGGCGACAAGCACCCGGTGGGTGTCGCCGGGCGGCTGGCGCACCGCGGCGTCCCAGCGCTCGGCCAGCGACGCCTCGTCGAGGTCGTTCAGCACGTCCCGGGGCAGCAGTCGCCGGTAGGCGACCCGCCAGGTGGCGAGCTGGATGCGGGCGATCTCGGCGGCGTCCTCCGGACGCGCCGGGCGGACGTACCCGAGACTCATGGCACGACAGCCTACGCAGGGCGAGGGAGGCGACGGTGGCGCAGGGTGCCAGGCGGACGGTGGGACAGGTCGCCGCGGTCGTGGTCCTCGCCGTCGCGGTGGCCGGGTTCCTGTCCGTGGCGGCCGTCCGGCACGGATTCTTCGACCTGCAGGTCTACCGGGGTGCCCTGGTCTGGTGGGTGCACGACGGCGGGGAGATCTACGACTACCTCAAGCCGGGCACCCAGTACGGCTTCACGTACCCACCCTTCGCCGCCCTGGTGATGCTGCCGATGGCGTACCTGTCCTGGCACGCCGCGATCGTGGTGAGCGTGGCCGCCGGCGTGCTGACCAGCGCGGTGCTGGTCTGGTGGCTGCTGGATCCGGTGTCCCGGCGCGTCGGTTGGACCCGCTGGTTCGCCTTCGCGGTGGCGCTGTGCCTGGTCGCCGCCTTCGAACCGATGCGCGAGACGATCAACTTCGGCCAGGTCAATACGCTGCTGCTCTTCCTGGTGGCGGTGGATCTGCTCCGGCTGCTGCCGGGCGGCAACAGATGGGCCGGGATCGGCATCGGCCTGGCCACCGCGATCAAACTCACGCCGGGCATCTTCATCGTCTACCTGCTGGTGACCCGACGATGGCGCGCCGCGGTGACCGCGTCGGGCACCGCGACCGCCGCGACCGTGCTGGCCGCCGCGCTGTTCCCGGACGCCTCCCGGGAGTTCTGGACCAGCGCTCTGTGGAACACCGGGCGCGTCGGTGAGCTGGCCTTCGTCTCCAACCAGTCGCTGCGCGGCGTGGTGGCCCGGCTCGACCCGGAGAGTCCCAGCACGCTGGCCTGGCTGCTGCTGGTCGCCGGGACGCTGGTGCTCTGGGCGTGGCGGTCCCGCGTCGCGGCGTCCGTCGGCGACGAGGCCACCGGGCTGGCCCTGACCGGCGCGGTGATGTGCCTGGTCAGTCCGGTCACCTGGGTGCATCACCTGGTCTGGCTGTTGCCGGGCCTGCTGCTGCTGGTGGACCGCGGTATGGCCGCCCCGCCGGGCGGCCGGCGCCGCGTCCTGCTGGCCTGCGCGGCCGTCGGGTACGCGTTCCTGACCAGCCGGATCGTCTGGGCGTGGGAGGAGGACTTCACCGGCCTCGACGGTTTCCTGTTCGGCAACACCTACGTCTGGATCAGTCTGGCGCTGCTGGTCTTCCTGCCGGTACACCGGGTCGTGCCCCGGTCGCCGTCGGCCTCAGCCACCGTCGAGCCGGCCGCTGTACCGCAGTTCGACAAGCTCGATCGCCGGTCGGCCGCCGGACAACGGCACCGGATAGGTCGACCGCTCACCGTCCGGTGACAACCCGGCACGCGCGTAGAACCGGCGGGCCCGGTCGTTGGCCGCCAGCACCCAGAGCCGGTACTGCGCCCAGCCGGACTCACGCAGGCCCGACCGGGCCGCCGCGAACAGGGCCCGAGCGGTGCCGTCACCCCAGTGCTCAGGCGTGACGTAGAGGCTGACCACCTCGCCGTACGCCGGGTCGAGGTCGCCGCGATCCTGGTCGTTGCGGTACGGCCCGAAGGTGGCGAACCCGACGAGCGTGCCGTGCTCCTCGGCCAGCAGGGTGGTGAACGGGTGGTCCGGGTCGGCGGTGCCGAGGGCCCGCCGGCGCTGCGCCCAGGCGACCGGGTTGAGCCGGTCGAGCACCTCGTCCGGCATGATTCCGGCGTAGCCGGCCTGCCAGCCGCGCACGTGCACCCGGGCCACCGCCTCGGCGTCGTCGGGCTGCTCACGGCGAATGCAGGGCATGTACGTAGTTCTAGGCCGCCGGGGCGGGCAGGTCCAGTGTCCGCACCGATGTCGTACGTCTGCCGTAGCCTGCCTGCGATGGCCGCACCGGAATCGCTCTCGCTCGCCCAGGCCCGCCGCGTCGCGCTGGCCGCACAGGGCTTCGCCGATCCGGCGCCCACCGGGGCGCCCACCCGCCGGCACCTGCGTCGGGTGCTCGACCGGATCGGGTTGATCCAGATGGATTCGGTGAACGTCCTGCAACGGGCGCACTACCTGCCGCTCTACAGCCGGCTCGGGCCCTATCCCACCACCCTGCTCGACTCCGCCGCCTACCGCCGCCCCCGCGAGTTGTTCGAGTACTGGGGCCACGAGGCGTCGTTGGTGCCGGTCGTCCTGCATCCGGCGCTGCGCTGGCGGATGGCGAGGGCGCACACCGACGCCTGGGGTGGGATGCGCCGCATCGCCGCCGAGCAGCCCGCCCTGGTCGCCTGGGTGCGCGACGAGGTGGCCGCCCGGGGGCCGCTGACCGTGGCCGAGATCGAGCACGACGCGCCCCGCCAGACCGGGAACTGGGGGTGGAACTGGTCGGCGGTCAAGCAGGCCCTGGAATATCTCTTCTGGGCCGGCGAGGTGTGCGCGGCACAACGCACCGGTTCCTTCGCCCGCCGCTACGACCTGCCGGAACGGGTGCTGCCGGCGGAGGTGCTGGACGCGCCGACGCCGTCCGACGCACAGGCGTACCGCACCCTGGTGGCGATCGCGGCCCGGTCGCTCGGGGTGGCCGCGGAGCCGGAGCTGCGCGACTATTTCCGGCTGCCGGTGGCCGGCGCGCGGCGGGCCATCGCCGACCTGGTCGAGGCGGGGGAGCTGCGACCGGTCACGGTGCAGGGGTGGCGGCAGCCGGCCTGGTTGCACGCCGAGGCCCGGCTACCCCGCTGGGTACGCGGCAACGGCCTGGTGAGCCCCTTCGACCCGCTGGTCTGGGAACGCGCCCGCACCGAACGACTGTTCAACTTCAGCTACCGCATCGAGATCTACGTGCCCGCGCCGCAGCGTGTGCACGGCTACTACGTGCTGCCGTTCCGCCAGGGGGACCGCTTCACCGCCCGGGTCGACCTGAAGGCGGACCGCAAGTCCGGAGTGCTGCTGGTGCCGGCCGCGTGGGTGGAGCCGGGTGCCGACCCGGGAGAGACGGCGCTCGCCCTCGCCGCCGAGCTGTACCGCCTGGCCGGCTGGCTCGACCTGGACGCGGTGGCCCCGCCGGCCGCCGGTGACCTCGCGGCGCCGCTGGCCGCCGCGTTGGTGGGCGTTGCCGGTGTACGGTGAGGCTCGTGACGAGCGTTGACCGACCGGACGCCCAGCCGCGGCCCGACCTGCACGGCGAGCACCCCAATGGTGACCCGGACGGTCACCCGTCCGGTTGGCCGGCGGGTGCGGCGCCGCAGGGCGACTGGCCGGCTGGTTACCCGGCCGGCTATCCGGTGGCCGAGTCCGACCGTCTCACCCGGTTTGTGCAACGGGCGCACGCCCGCACGCCGCGCTGGGTGGTGCCGTTGGCCGCGGTCGGCTGTGTCGCCGCCGGCATCGGGTACACGCTGCTCAGCGATCCCACCCGCTCCGCGCCCGACGCCCTGCCGACCTGCCTGCTCAAGCTGACCACCGGGCTGGACTGCCCGGGGTGCGGCGGCACCCGTGCCCTCTGGTACGTGCTGCACGCCGACCTGCCGGCCGCCGCCCGCCACCACTTCCTCTTCGTCTTCGCGCTGCCCTTCCTGGCGTACCTCTTCGTCGCCTGGGCCGGTCGGCAGGCGTTCGGTTGGCGGCTGCCCGAGCTGCGCATCGGTCCGAAGCTGGTCGGCGGCTTCCTCGCCGCCTGGCTCGCCTTCTCGGTGGTCCGCAACCTGCCGTGGCCACCCTTCACCGCCCTCTACGTGTAGCGGCCCGGACCGGCGTTTTCTGCTCGTCGGTGGGTCTCGGCTACAGTCCCAGGAATGCCGGAGATGGTGCAGCCCCAGGTCAAGCTGATCGCGTGGACACACTTCGATCCACCGGAGGACGTGCCGTGGTCGACCGACGCCGACGGGGGGCAGGCGCTCGCGGAGTTCGCCGGGCGGGCCTGCTACCAGAGCTGGAAGAAGCCGAATCCGGCGACGGCCACCAACGCCGGCTACCTGGCGCACATTCTGGAGGTCGGGCACCTCTCGGTGCTGGAGCACGGCTCGGTGAGCTTCTACTTCAGCGGCGTGTCCCGCTCGTTCACCCATGAGCTGATCCGGCACCGGCACTTCTCGTACTCGCAGCTGTCACAGCGGTACGTGCCGGAGCGGGACGCCGCGATGGTGGAGCCGACGGTCATCGCCGAGGACCCGGAGCTGCACAAGCGGTTCGTCGAGGCCGCCGAGGCGAGCGTACGGGCCTACAACGATCTGCTGGAGGGGCTGGAACGTCGCTTCGCCGACGTGACGAACCCGACCCTGCGGCGCAAGCAGGCCCGCCAGGCGGCCCGGGCGGTGCTCCCGAACGCCACCGAGACCCGCATCGTGGTGACCGGCAACTACCGGGCCTGGCGGCACTTCGTCGGCATGCGCGCCACCGAGCACGCCGACGTGGAGATCCGTGAGCTGGCGGTGGAGTGCCTGCGGCAGTTGCAGCGGGTCGCGCCGAACGTCTTCGCGGACTTCACCATCACGACGCTGCCCGACGGCACGGAGGTGGCGCAGAGCCCGCACGCCGAGGCGTCCTGACCGGTTGCGGACCGCCCGCCCGGGGGTGGTGAGCCCTTCCCCGGTGGCCGGCCGTCGGCCGTCCGATAGGTTGTCACCATGACGCACGACCACCTCGACGCTCCGGTCCGAACGGCCTCCCGTCCGTTCGGCCGGGTGCTCACGGCCATGGTGACCCCGTTCACCGCCGACGGGGCGCTCGACCTCGACGGAGCGGCGCGGCTGGCGGATCATCTGGTCACCGAGCAGGGCAACGACGCGTTGGTGGTCAACGGCACCACCGGCGAGTCACCGACCACCACGGACGCCGAGAAGGAACGCCTGATCCGGGCCGTGGTGGAGGCCGTCGGCGACCGGGCCCGGGTGGTGGCCGGGGTCGGCACCAACGACACCCGACACACCATCGAGCTGGCGACCTCGGCGGAGAAGGCCGGCGCCCACGGGCTGCTGGTGGTCACGCCGTACTACAACAAGCCGCCGCAGACCGGTCTGCTGCACCACTTCACGGCGGTGGCCGAGGTCACCGGGCTGCCGGTGATGCTCTACGACATCCCGCACCGCTCCGGTGTGGCGATCGAGACCGAGACCCTGGTCCAGCTCGCCGAGCACGGTCGGATCGTCGCGGTCAAGGACGCCAAGGGCGACCTGACGGCGACGAGCTGGGTGACCAGCCGGGCCGAGCTGGCGTACTACAGCGGCGAGGACTCGCTCACCCTGCCCGCCCTGGCCGTCGGCTGCGTCGGCGTGGTGGGCACCTCCACGCACTTCACGGGCGCCGAGACCAAGCGGATGATCGAGGCGTTCGACACGGGGGACACGGCCACCGCACTGGCGCTGCACCGCCGCCTGCTACCGCTGTTCACGGGGATCTTCCGTACCCAGGGCGTGATCCTGGTCAAGGCGGGCCTGACGGTGCAGGGCCTGCCTGGCGGGCCGGTCCGACCGCCGTTGGTGGACGCCACCGACGGCGAGATCGCCCAGCTGCGCGCTGACTGCGTGGCGGCGGGCCTGCCGCTCCCTGAATGATCAAACGACACGACGGACGCCGGGTGACGGCGTCGCAGAATGAGGTGAACGCGTGACCGAGGCGCACAACGAGGAGGCCCAACTTCCACCGCCGCTGCCGGAGGGCGGACTGCGGATCATACCGCTCGGCGGGCTCGGCGCCATCGGCCGGAACATGACCGTCTTCGAGTACGACGGCAAGCTGCTGGTCGTCGACTGCGGCGTGCTCTTCCCGGACGTGGAACAGCCCGGTGTCGACCTGATCCTGCCGGACTTCGGACCGATCCTCGATCGGCTCGGCGACATCCAGGCGATCGTGCTGACACACGGTCACGAGGATCACATCGGCGCGGTGCCCTACCTGCTCGCCCACAAGCCCGACATCCCGCTGGTCGGCTCGCAGTTCACCCTCGCGCTGGTGGAGGCGAAGCTGGCCGAGCGGCGCATCCAGCCGTACACGCTCACGGTGCGGGAGGGCGGTCGGGAGCGACTGGGTCCGTTCGAGTGCGAGTTCTTCGCCGTGAACCACTCGATTCCCGACGCGCTCGCGGTGGCCATCCGGACCCCGGCCGGGCTGGTGCTGCACACCGGCGACTTCAAGATGGACCAGCTGCCGCTGGACGGTCGCATCACCGACCTGGCCGGCTTCGCCCGGCTCGGCGCCGAGGGCGTGGACCTGCTGTTGTCGGACTCCACGAACGCGGAGATCCCGGGCTTCGTCACGCCCGAGCGGGAGATCGGCCCGGTCCTCGACTCGATCTTCGCCAAGGCCCGGGGCCGGATCATCGTGGCCTCGTTCGCCTCCCACGTGCACCGGGTGCAGCAGGTCTTCGACTCGGCCGCCGAGCACGGCCGCAAGGTCGCCCTGATCGGCCGGTCGATGGTCCGCAACATGGGCATCGCCCGGGATCTCGGCCTGCTGAACATTCCACCCGGCCTGGTCGTCGGGCTGGACGAGGCGACCTCGATGCCGCCCGAGCGGATCGTGCTGATGTCCACCGGTTCGCAGGGCGAGCCGATGAGCGCGCTGGGCCGGATGGCCAGTGGCGACCACCGGCACATCACCATCGCGCCCGGTGACACCGTGGTACTCGCCTCGTCGCTGGTGCCGGGGAACGAGACCTCCGTCTACCGGGTGATCAACCGACTGGCCCGGGCCGGTGCGGTGGTCGTGCACAAGGACGTGGCGAAGGTGCACGTCTCCGGGCACGCCCCGGCCGGGGAACTGCTCTACCTGCTCAACGTGGTCCGGCCCAGCAACCTGATGCCGGTGCACGGCGAGTGGCGGCACCTGCGGGCCCACGCCCGGCTGGGCATCGAGTCCGGCGTGGCGGCGGACCGGGTGGTGCTCTGCGAGGACGGCGACGTGGTCGACCTGGTGGAGGGGCGGGCCAGCCTGGTGGGCCACGTCAAGAGCCGGTACGTCTACGTCGACGGCCTGGCCGTCGGTGACGTGAGTGAGTCACTGCTGACCGAGCGGCGCATCCTCGGTGACGGTGGCTTCATCGCCGCCACCGTGGTGGTGGACTCGGTCACCGGCAAGGTGGTCGCCGGCCCGACCGTCTCGGCCAAGGGCTTCTCGGAGGATCAGGCGGCGTTCAACGCGGTGATCCCGCTGGTGACCGAGGCGCTCAACCGGGCCGCCGCGGACGGGATCACCGACCCGCACCAGCTTCAGCAGATCGTCCGGCGCACCGTGGGTCGCTGGGTCAACGACGCCTACCGTCGTCGTCCGATGATCGTTCCTACCGTGGTCGAGGTCTGAACACCGGACGTACCGGACCGACTCCGGTGGGCCACCACACCCCGGCGGGTGGTGGCCCATCGGCGTCAGTAGATCGATTTATAACGTGCGAGTTCAACCGTTCGAGCGGTTTGCCCGTACTCCGAGCCGGCAGGCGTGACCGCGCCGGCCGGGAGGAGCGTGGCGGATGGACCGCAGACGATTGACAGCCATCGGTGTCGTGGTGGCGGCCGTGGGCGCGGCGGCGGCCGTCGCCCTGCCGTCGTTCGCCGGTGACGGTGGCGCGCCGGCCGGCGCACCGGCCAGCGGGGTGGTCGAGGGCGCCGACCCGGACGTGGTCGAGGCGATGCGTCGGGACCTGCGGTTGAACGACTCGCAGGTGGCCGCCCGACTGAAGACCGAACGCTGGGCCTCCGGGGTGGTCGACCAGCTCCGGACGGACCTTGGCGCGGCCTACGGCGGCAGCTGGCTCAGCGCCGACGGCAGCGAACTCAACGTGGCGGTCGCCGACGCGGCCCAGGCGCGGCGGGTCCGGGCCGCCGGTGCGGTGCCGAAGGTGGTCGAGCGTGGGGTCGGCCAGCTCGACACCCTCAAGAGCCGGATGGACCGTACCGCCGCCCGGGCCCAGCAGGTCTCCGGCTGGTACGTCGACGTCGCCTCGAACAGCGTGGTGGTGCTCGCCGAGCCGGGCGCCGAGGCGGCCGGTTGGCGTTTCGTGGCCCGCGCCGGCGTGCCGCGAACCGCGGTGCGGATGGCCACCGAGGAGCAGCCCCGGCTCTTCGCCGACGTACGCGGCGGTGAGCCCTACTTCATCGGTAGCGGCCGTTGCTCGGTCGGCTTCGCGGTGGTCGGCGGCTTCGTCACCGCTGGTCACTGCGGGCGGGTCGGTGCCCGCACCACCGGTGCCGACCGGGCACCGCAGGGCGTCTTCCGGGCCTCGTCCTTCCCCGGTGACGACTGGGCCTTCGTGCAGGTCAACAACAACACCAGGGTGCTGCCGGAGGTGACCGACTTCCGCGGCGGGGTGGCCCGGGTGGCCGGTTCACAGGAGGTGCCGGTGGGCTCGTCGATCTGCCGCTCCGGTTCCACCACGGGGGTGCGGTGCGGCACGGTGCAGGCCCGCAACGCCACCGTCCGTTACCCGGAAGGGCTGGTGGGCGGCCTGGTACGGACCAACGTCTGCGCCGAGCCCGGTGACTCCGGCGGCTCCTGGATCTCGGGCAACCAGGCGCAGGGCGTGACCTCCGGTGGCTCCGGCGACTGCGTCCGCGGCGGCACCACCTTTTACCAGCCGGTCAACGAGATCCTCCAGCGCAACAACCTGACCCTGCTCACCACGCAGAACTTCCGCGCCCTGAGCAGCCGGCGCTGATCCGTCGATCCCGGTCGGGTGCTGTTCCGCGCCCGACCGGGTCAGGATCAGGGCAGGGCGGTGACCGCCGCCGCGTACGCGACGCCGGTGCGGATCGCCGCGTCGACGAGCACCGCGACCTGATCCGGGGCGACCCCGTATGCCAGGTCGGTGGTCACCTCGCCGGCCAGCACCAGCTCACCGTCGCCCGGATCGTGCGCGTACGCCTTGGGCAGCAGCCGGTCCCGGTTCCAGGCGTTGCAGAAGGCGTACGCCTCCGTGCGCCGGGTCGCCGCCAGCCGACGCCCGGCCACCACCCGGGCGTGCAGGATGTCCTGGTGCGCCCCGGCCCGCCGGAACTGGATCACCGCGTCATCCCAGCGTCCGAGCACCGTGCCGGCGGGGTCGACGGTGTAGTCGTCCCCGCGCCGGTCCAGCGCCTCGGTGATCATTGACACGGTCAACGCGCCGATCTCGTCCACGGCCATCCCGGAGGTACCACCGAGCGACGTCGACCGGCCAGCGGGGCCGTCGGGTTCCCCGTCCGGCCCGAACTCGTCGTCGGACCCGAACTCCTCGTCGGCGGGCAGCGGCACCGCCGGGGCGAGTGGACGCTCGGCCAGCCAGGCCGCCATCCGACCGGACTGGTGCCCGGTGCCGTTGCGGGCGTCGAAGCTGCCGGCCAGCGTGGTCGCGACGGCGAGCAGTTCGGCACCGAGCTGAGTCGCCGTGACCTCGGCGGCCGGTCGCCCACGGTACGCCGGCCGGCGTACCATCCGGCCGGCGTCCGCCTCGCCCGCCAGGCCGCAGACCAACGCACCCGCCGCGGCGAACTCCATCACGGACAGGTCCTCGTGTGGGGCGTCCAGTCGGGGCAGCTGCTCGACGACGATCTCCAAACCGCGGTCGAGGTGCCCACCGAGTGCACAGAAGCGCAGGTGATTGGCGAGGTGGCCGAACCCGTCGGGCTCCGTCCGATGTCGCCGGTACGCCCGCATGTGCGCGTGGCCCGCCTGCTCCGGCCGGCCGGCCCGCAACCAGGGCAGCAGCGCCGCGGTCAGGGCCGCCTCGGGCTGGGCGGTGCAGCCGGCCGGCGCGTCGAGCAGCGGATCGAGCACGTCGAGCGCCGCGGTCCAGTCGCCCCAGCCGGCCAGTAGCCGCGCCTGCCGTACCGGCAGGCAGTCGGGGCACCCGGCGGCCGGGTCGGTGCCGCGACCCGCCACCGGGCCAGCCAGCGTCGGGCGGCGGGCTCGTCACCCACGTGGTCGGCGATCCGGCACCGCAGCTGCGCCACCAGCGCCGTGTTCGTCTCGCCCCCGCGCCGACGAGCCCGTCCAGCAGGCCGTGCGCCTGGTCCAGGCCGATGCGAGGGGTGCCGAGCAGCGCCTCGACGGCGTACCGCCGGTAGCGCGGCGCAGCGTGTCGTCGTCCGTCTCCGCCGCGCGCAGGCACCGTTGCACGGGCTCGAACAGCCGCCACCGCTCGCCGCCGCGCAGGTGCGTCTCGACCAGCTCGCACCAGGCGTCCAGCGCCGTGTGTCGATCACCGTCCGCCTCGGCGAGGGCGGCAACCCGTTCCAACTCGCCGACGCGCAGCTCGCCGTCGGGCATGTCCCGGGCGTCGGCGAGGGCGTCGGCAATTCGCTGCTCGGCGCGTACGCCGTCGGCCGGACCGGCGGTGCCTCGCACCCGGCTGCGGCTGCGGCGGGCGCCGGGGAGCGGCCCCGTCACGGGTGCTCCGTCCCCGCCAGCCGGCCGACCTCGGCGGCCAGCCGGCAGCCGGCCGAGATGCCCCGGTCGAGCAGCCGGTCCAGCTGGTGCGGAGTGACGCCGCGTTCCAGGTCCGTGATGGCCTCACCGCAGACCCGGGCCTGACCGGCGTCGTCGACGTGCACGAACGCCTTCGGCCAGAACCGGTCGCGGTTCCAGGTGTTGCAGAAGTCGTGCAGCCACGGCACGTCCTCCACGGGGAAGGCGTGGGCGGCGACCGTGCGTACCTGGAGCAGTTCCCCGGCGTCTCCGGCGCGGAGGAACCAGATGTGCCCCTGTGCCCACCTGCCCACGAGCGCCCCGTCGGCATCGGCGGCCACGGTGTGACCGCGATGGGTCAGCACGGCGGCGACGAGATCCCGCGTCAACGGCCGGAGCGTCGACGGATGACCCGCCAACGGGTCGTCGGCACGGTCCTCGAATTCCGGCGACCCCATCGGACACTCCCTCGCGAGGCGAATATCACGGCAGGCGGCGGTGACCGCGCTGCGACACGCGGAGCGACCAGGATGACCGGCCAATCACCCGGCCCGCCGTTACGGTGATGCTATGGCGGGCCGTACCCCTCAGGCGAGTCGGCGGCGCGGCGCGTCGCCGCGTGGCGGCACGAACAGCCGTGCCCGTCAGCCGGCCAAGAAGACCACCCGTACGCCGGCGCGGCGGCGCACCTCGACGAGAGGGCCGGGCCTCGCCGCGTACGTCGGTCGGGCCGTCCAGGCATTGTGGATGGGCCTGGCCCACGGGGTCGGCTGGGTGGTCCGCGCGGCTGGCCGGCAGGCCGCCTCGGCCCGCGACCTCGACCCGGAACACCGCCGCGACGGCGCGGGCCTGCTGCTCATCGGCCTCGCCCTGCTCGGTGCGGGTGCCATCTGGTTCTCCGCGGCCGGTCCGGTCGGTGCCCGACTGGCCGACACCGTGCGGCTCTTCCTCGGCGCGATCTCCATCGTGGTGCCGGTCCTGCTGGGCATCGGTGCGTGGCGGCTGATGCGGCAGCCCGGCGATCCCGAGCACCGGGGGCGCGGACTGGTCGGCTGGGGTTCCATGCTGGTCTCCACCGCGGCGCTGCTGCACATCGGCCAGCAGCCGGCCGGCCCGGGTGAGCGGGATTTCGCCGGTGGGCTGATCGGCGCGGGCGTGGGCAGCGTGCTGGAGCGCGCGGTGACCGCCTGGGTGGCGGTGCCGCTGCTGGTCCTGTTGCTGGTGTTCGGGCTGCTGGTGGTGACCGCGACCCCGATCAACAAGATTCCCGAGCGGCTCGGTCTGCTGGCCGGCGGGGTGATCGGGCAGGACGAGGCGGAGCCGGCGGAGGCGTCCGCGACGCCGACCCGGCGGCGACCCACCAAGCGGGTGCCCCCGCCGGTCGACCCGGACGAGTTCGACGACCTGGACGGCGCGGACCTGCAGGAGACCATGGTCCTGCCGCGCAAGGCGCCGTCGCGGGTGCCGGCCAGTCGCAAGCCCGCCGAGCCGCCGGAGCACTCGCCCGCGCCGACCCGGGCCGAGCAGCTCGCGCTGACCGGTCTGGCCGGCGACTACACGCTGCCCCCGTCCAACATGCTCGGCAGCGGGGCCGCCCCGAAGACCCGCAGCAAGGCCAACGACGAGGTGATCGCGGCGCTCACCGGCGTCTTCGACCAGTTCGACGTCGACGCGGCGGTCACCGGCTTCACCCGGGGGCCGACGGTGACCCGCTACGAGGTCGAGCTGGGCCACGGGGTGAAGGTCGAGCGGATCACCCAGCTCTCCCGCAACATCGCGTACGCGGTGAAGTCGCCCGACGTACGCATCCTGAGCCCGATCCCGGGCAAGAGCGCGGTGGGTGTGGAGATCCCGAACACCGACCCGGAGAACGTGGCGCTGGGTGACGTGCTGCGGTCGCGCGCCGCCACCAGTGACCACCATCCGATGGTGGTCGCCCTCGGCAAGGACATCGAGGGCGGCTACGTGGTGGCCAACCTGGCGAAGATGCCGCACATCCTGATCGCGGGAGCCACCGGCGCGGGTAAGTCGAGCTGCCTGAACAGCCTGCTCATGTCCATCCTGACCCGGGCGACGCCGGACGAGGTGCGGCTGCTGCTGATCGACCCGAAGCGGGTCGAGATGACCGGCTACGAGGGCATCCCGCACCTGGTCACCCCGATCGTGACCAACGCCAAGAAGGCGGCCGACTCGCTGGAGTGGGTCGTCCGTGAGATGGACATGCGCTACGACGACCTCGCCGCGAACGGGGTCCGGCACATCGACGACTTCAACCGGAAGGTCCGCAACGGCGAGATCAAGGCGCCGCCGGGCAGTGAGCGCGAGATGCGCCCGTACCCGTACCTGCTGGTGATCGTGGACGAGTTGGCCGACCTGATGATGGTCGCCCCCCGCGACGTCGAGGATTCGATCGTGCGGATCACCCAGCTCGCCCGGGCCGCTGGCATCCACCTGGTGCTCGCCACCCAACGGCCCTCGGTCGACGTGGTGACCGGCCTGATCAAGGCCAACGTGCCGTCCCGGCTGGCGTTCGCCACGTCGTCGCTGGCCGATTCCCGGGTCATCCTCGACCAGCCGGGCGCGGAGAAGCTGCTCGGCCGGGGTGACGGGCTGTTCCTGCCGATGGGCGCCTCGAAGCCGGTGCGGATCCAGGGTGCCTGGGTCACCGAGCGCGAGATCAACGATGTGGTCAAGTTCTGCAAGGACCAGCGGGAGCCGGAGTTCCGCCCGGACGTGCTGACCCCCGCGCAGGACAGCAAGAAGAAGATCGACGAGGACATCGGCGACGACCTGGACCTGCTGGTGCAGGCGGTCGAACTGGTGGTCACCTCGCAGTTCGGCTCGACCTCGATGCTGCAACGCAAGTTGCGGGTCGGCTTCGCCAAGGCGGGCCGGCTGATGGACCTGATGGAGACCCGGGGCGTGGTCGGCCCGTCGGAGGGCTCCAAGGCACGTGACGTGCTGGTCAAGCCGGACGAGTTGGAAGAGGTGCTGGAGGGCCTGCGGGGCGGCGATGGCTGAGCCGACGGCACTGGCCAGCGAGCTGTTTCCGATCATCACGGCCGCCGACCTCGACGCCGCACTGCGCTTCTACGAGGGGCTGCTGGGCGGCCGGGTCGAGTACCGCTTCCCGGAGACCGGGGAGGCCGCGTACGTCTCGCTGCGCTTCGGCGACGGCCAGCTGGGCATCGGGCGGCAGGAGGCCGGTGAGCAGCCCGCCGGCCCGGTAACCCTCTGGGTGTACGTCGCGGACTGCGCCGCGGCGCTGGCCCGGCTGGTCGGGGCGGGCGTGGAGGTGCTCGCCGAGCCGCAGACGCAGCCGTGGGGTGAGCGGATGGCGATCGTCCGCGACCCGGACGGCAACCGGGTCCTGGTCGCCGACCACGGCTGACCAACCTACGTTACTCAAGGTGAATCCCTGCCCGGCAACTCACCCTACCCCTCTGCTCCCTTTGCTCTGCTTCAATATACGCAACGGTCACCGAAGGTAACGGTCGATCGTCCGCCGGTGGCGAGGTGCATCATCATCGCCGCAGTTCACAAGCTGTTGCGTGGGTTGAAGCAGAGCAAAGCGGCGGAAGGGGTAAGGGTGGGCTGCCCCGTTGGCGCTACGGTTCGTGTTCAGCGCGCAGTGTTGCTGTCCGTAGCGGCGTTCGGCCGGGCGTCATGCCAGTGGAGCAGTCATGCGGGGACCATGGGTGGGACGGGCCGACGTGGGGGTGGAACAGGTCATGGCAACGGCCCGCCACGGAATGTGGCGGGCCGTCGACGTAGCCGGGATCAGAGGGCGCTGAGGATCAGCATGCTCAGCAGCATGGCGACCACGTTGGCCGCGGCGGCGTACCAGCCGAGCGGCTTGTCACCGAGCACCGCGCCGACGACGCCGAGGACCAGACCGATGACTCCGAAGAGGACCGGGTTGAGCAGCAGCGCGAGTACCGCGCAGACGAAACCCACGATGGTGCAGATGCGGGCGGCGCTGGTCGAGCGGACGGTGCTGGTGGCCATGTCTTCCTCCAAGGGGATGAGTGTCAGGTCTGCTGTCCGGATCTCTACCCACTACGGACGATCGCCACGCACACCCGCCCGCGAGTCAGTGGAACAGCTTCAGACCGATCACGCCGGCCACCACCAGCAGCAGGCTGAGCAGGCGGGGCAGGTTGGCCGGTTCGCCGAGCGCCACCATGCCGACGACGGCGGTGCCGACCGCACCGATGCCGACCCACACCGCGTAGCCGGTGCCGACCGGGATTTCCCGCAGCGCGTACGCCAGGCCGGCCATGCTCAACACCAGCGTGACCGCGAACACCGTCGAGGCGACGGGTCGGGTGAATCCGGCGGAGCGGTCCAGGGCGATGGCCCAGGCCGTTTCGAGCAGTCCGGAGAGCACCAGCACGAGCCAGGCCATCAGGTCACCTCTTCAGCAGTGGCCACGCGGGCCGCCGAAACCGACCGTAGCACCGCCCCGACGGCGGTCCGGGTGAGACGGATCACCCCGGATGGACCTCAAGCCCGCTTCAAGCTGCACCATGGACGCGTGACCGTGCTCATCTCCGATCCGGAGGTCGCCGCCGCGCTGGACGCGGCGACCTCGGTCGACGCGATGCGTCAGGCCCTGCTCGCCGCCTACGACGGGCGGCTCGTCGCCCCGCCCCGGGCCGCCGCGTCGCTGGGCGCCGGCCGGATGGTGCTCACCGCCGGCCACATGGAGGGGCAGTGGTACGGGTACCGGGCGTACGACACGTTCGGGCACCCGGAAGCCGAGCAGGTGGTGGTGCTGCACGACGGGCGGACCGGCGCGGTGCGGGCCGTGGCCGTGGGGAGGAACTGGGCTCGCGGCGCACCGGCGCACTGGGCGGGGTGGCGGTGGACACGCTGGCCCGCGCGGACGCGGCGACCGTCGGCGTGATCGGCGCTGGCGGGCAGGCGTGGACCCAGGTCTGGGCCATCGCCGCCGTGCGACGTCTGGGTGAGGTGACCGTGCACAGCCGCTCGGCCGCGCGTCGGGAGGCGTTCGCCGCCCGGGTGCGGGCCGAACTCGGCATCGCGGCCCGCGCGGTGGACACCGCCCGGGAGGCGGTACGCGACCGGGACGTGGTGGTACTGGCCACCACCAGCCCGACTCCCGTGCTCAGCGCTGCCGACCTGCGCCCCGGAACGCACGTCAACGCGGTCGGCTTCAAGCAGCTGGACCGCGCGGAGTTCGGCACCGACCTGCTCGACGCCGCCACCGTGCTGGCCAGCGACTCGGTGGCGCAGGCGCGGTCGTACGCCCCGCCGATGCTCGCCGCGCTGCCGCCGTACGCCGCCCGGTTGCGCGACCTGGGCGCGGTGCTGGCCGGCACGGCACCCGGCCGGACCGACGCGGACCAGATCTCGGTCTTCTGCTCGGTCGGTCTGGCCGGTACCGAGGTCTTCCTGCTCGACCGCGTGGTCCGGATCCTCGCCACGGCGGTCTGAGCGGCACCGGCGTCGACCGCCGTCGCCGGTGCGGGCACCGCCGCCCGGTACCCTCGGATGGTGTCTGCCACCTCCTCGCCTTCCCCCGATGGTCGCCGGGTCGCACTGCTGACCCTGGGCTGTGCCCGCAACGAGGTCGACTCGGAGGAGCTGGCCGCCCGCCTGCACGCCGACGGCTGGCAGGTGACCACCGACGGCGAGGGTGCCGACGTGGTGGTCGTCAACACCTGCGGGTTCGTGGAGAAGGCCAAGCAGGATTCGATCCAGACGCTGCTGGCCGCCGCCGACACCGGGGCGAAGGTGGTGGCCGCCGGCTGCATGGCCGAGCGGTACGGCCGGGAACTGGCCGACAGTCTTCCCGAGGCGCAGGCGGTGCTCAGCTTCGACGACTACCCCGACATCGCCGCCCGGCTGGACGCGGTGGTGGCCGGCCGGGAGGTCGCCGCGCACACGCCCCGAGACCGACGCGAGCTGCTGCCGCTGACCCCGGTCGCCCGGCGCGACAGCGCGGTCTCCCTGCCCGGGCACGGCCGCGGCACCGACGTCGACGAGCACACCCCGGCCCACCTGCGTACGGTGCTGCGTCGCCGGTTGGACAGTGGCCCGGTGGCCTCGCTCAAGCTGGCCAGTGGCTGTGACCGGCGCTGCGCCTTCTGTGCCATCCCCGCCTTCCGGGGCGCCTTCGTCTCCCGCACGCCGGACGAGCTGCTCGCCGAGGCCGAGTGGCTGGCCAAGAGCGGCGTCCGGGAACTCGTGCTGGTCAGCGAGAACTCGACCTCCTACGGCAAGGACCTGGGCGACCCGCGTGCCCTGGAGAAGCTGCTGCCGCAGCTCGCCGCCGTCGAGGGCATCGTCCGGGTCCGGGCCAGCTACCTCCAGCCCGCCGAGACCCGGCCCGGGCTGATCGAGGCGATCGCCGGCACGCCCGGCGTGGCACCCTACTTCGACCTGTCGTTCCAGCACTCCAGCGAGCCGGTACTGCGCCGGATGCGTCGTTTCGGCTCCACCGACCGGTTCCTGGACCTGCTCGCCGCCGCCCGGCAAATCGCGCCGGAGGCCGGGGCGCGCAGCAACTTCATCGTCGGGTTCCCCGGTGAGACCCGGGGCGACGTCGACGAACTGGTGCGGTTCCTCACCGAGGCCCGGCTCGACGCGATCGGCGTCTTCGACTACAGCGACGAGGACGGCACGGAGGCCGCCGGACTGTCGGGCAAGGTTTCCGCCGCCACCATCAAACGCCGGTACGACAGGCTCAGCGCGCTCGCCGACGAGCTGTGTTCGCAGCGGGCCGAGGACCGCCTCGGCTCGACGGTGGAGGTGCTCGTCGACTCGGTGGACGGTGGGGTCGTCGAGGGACGGGCGGCGCACCAGGCGCCGGAGGTGGACGGGTCGACCACCCTGGTCGCCCCCGACGGCGGCGGCGTCGACCTGGCCGCGCTGCGTCCCGGCGACCTGGTCCGGGCCACGGTGACCGGCACCGAGGGCGTCGACCTGCTCGCCGTGCCGGACGAGATGATCTCCGCCGCGCCCGGCGCGGCGCGGTGACGGTGGGCTGGGACGAGGCGGAGGAGGCACGAGGTGCGGTGCTGGGTGCGCCACCCGAGCGGGGCAGTTCGATGACCGGGGCGACGGAGTCGCCTCCGGTGCCGGTGGTGGCCCGGGTACCCGTGGTCAACGCCGCCAACGCCCTGACCGCGCTGCGGCTGGTGCTCGTACCGGTCTTCGCCGCCTCGGTGGTCGTGTCGGGGATGACCCACGCCGGATGGCAGGTCATCGCCTGCGTGATCTTCGCCGTGGCCTCGGTGACGGATCTGGTCGACGGGTGGATCGCCCGCAGGTTCGCGCTGGTCACCGCCGTGGGAAAGGTGGCCGACCCGATCGCCGACAAGGCACTCACCGGCGCCGCCCTGCTGCTGCTGTCCTGGTACGACCGGCTGCCCTGGTGGGTGACTGCGGTCATCCTGGCCCGGGAGCTGGGGATCACCGCCCTGAGGTTCTGGGTGATCCGGCGCGGCGTGATCGCCGCCAGCCGGGGCGGAAAGATCAAGACCGCGCTTCAGGTGCTGGCCATCACCTGGTACCTGTGGCCGATGCCGGCCGCTCTCACCCCGGTCGGGCCCTGGATCATGGGCGCGGCGGTCGCGGTCACCCTCGTCACCGGGCTGGACTACATCGCCCAGGCCACCCGCCTGCGACGCGCCAAGGGGTGAGCGGGGCAACGGCGTTGCGACGGGTAGACCGCGCCGGGGCCGGGAAGGATGCAGATCATGGGTGTACGCGAGGGTGAGGGTTCGATGGGCGCTGCGGCGGCCGGTGTGGTGCACCGGCTCGCCGAACGGCGGGAGACGTTCGCCACCGTCGAGTCGCTGACCGGAGGCCTGTTGGCCGCCACGGTCGTGGAGATCGCCGGGGCGAGCGCCGTCTACCGGGGTGGACTGGTGGTCTACGCCACCGAGCTGAAGCAGCGGCTGGCCGACGTACCGGCGGAGCTGCTGGCCGAACGCGGCCCGGTCGATCCCGACGTGGCGACGGCACTCGCCGAGGGTGGGCGGCGACGCTGTGGCGCCGACTGGGGTCTGGCCACCACCGGGGTGGCCGGCCCGGAACCGCAGGATGGTAAGCCCGTCGGCCTGGTCTTCGTCGCGGTCGCCGGACCGGGTGGCACCGAGGTGCGGGAACTGAATCTTGATGGTGGGCGCGACCAGGTCCGGGGAGCCGCCGTGACCGAGGCCCTGCGCCTGCTGGCTGACCGGATCGCCGCCCCGCACCCGGCCTGACCTCGCCGCCGTCGATTCTGGGGTGCCACCGACGGTGGCACTCCAGGTGCCGCCGCACGGGCGAATCGGACACCTGCGCTGCCACGGATCGGCCGAGCGGCGGGCGGCGGCCGTGGGATGACCGGGCGGGGCGGGATGTCGCGGCGGCGCACAGCGGGTACGGTTGCGGGAAAGCTCCGACAGCCGGTGCTCCCGCAGGCCGGTCGGCCGGGCGAACTGTGTCCCTCAGGGGAGGTGCGATGGTCCTGCTACGCCGGGTGATCGGTGACGCACTACGGGCGCGCCGGCAGGGGCAGCACCGCACGCTGCGTGAGGTCTCGTCCGCAGCCAACGTCAGCCTGGGCTACCTCTCGGAGATCGAACGCGGCCAGAAGGAACCCTCAAGCGAGCTGCTCGCGGCGATCTGCGACGCGCTGGGTGCCCGCCTCTCCGAGCTGCTGCGCGAGGTCAGCGACACGGTCGCGCTCGCCGAACAGATGCCGGGCGTGCTGGTGCCGGTGCAGGACGAGCCGGCCGAGTCGACGTCGGTCGCCGCCGCGTCGGTGCACAAGACCACCGGTCGGGGCGTACGCCAGGTCACCTCGGACGGCAACGTCGCCGTCTCGGTGCGCCAGGACTCCCCGCTCAAGGCCACCCTGCGCAGCGCCCGGGTCCGGCCCGCGGACCGCAGTGACCGGGACGTGGTCTGCGCCGCCTGAGCCTCGTGGCCGATGGTCGCGGTAGCTCCCGCCGCGTAGGGTTGATCGCGGACGTCCCCTTCCGCCGGTACGGATGCCGTGTTGGCGCCCGGCTGGGACGATGGAGCCACCATCGCCGGAAGCCGAGCCGGTTGCCCGGAGGTGGGGCAGGCGCAGCGACGTGACTGAGGGGATACCGCGGAGATGGCGAACCCGTTCGTCAAGGGGTGGAAGTACCTGATGGCGCTCTTCGGTGCCCGCATCGACGAGCACGCCGACCCGAAGGTGCAGCTCCAGCAGGCCATCGACGAGGCGCACCGGCAGCACCAGGCGCTCGTCCAGCAGGCCGCCGCGGTGATCGGCAACCAGCGGCAGCTGGAGATGAAGCTGTCCCGGCAGATGTCCGACGTCGAGCGGTTGCAGGCCAACGCCCGCCAGGCGCTGGTCCTGGCCGACCAGGCCCGGGCCAAGGGCGACGAGGCGGAGGCCGGGCGGTACGAGCAGTCCGCGCAGACCCTGGCCACCCAACTGGTCAACGCCGAACAGTCCGCGGAGGACCTGAAGACCCTGCACGACCAGGCGCTGGCCGCCGCCGGGCAGGCCCGCCGGGCGGTGGAGAACAATTCCATGATTCTCCAGCAGAAGCTCGCCGAGCGCGCCAAGCTGCTCAGCCAGCTGGAGCAGGCCAAGATGCAGGAGAGCGTCGCAGCCTCGCTGGAGTCCATGTCGGCGCTCACCGCCCCCGGCAGCACGCCCACCCTCGACGAGGTACGCGAGCGCATCGAACGCCGTTACGCAAACGCCATGGGCCGCGCCGAGCTGGCCAGCAACTCGACCGAGGGCCGGATGCTGGAGATCCAGCAGGCGACGCTGGACTCGGCGGGCTCCGCCCGGCTGGACCAGATCCGGGCCAGCATGGCCGGTGAGCAGCTCGGCGCGGGCGCCGACCGCGGCACCGCCGAGGAGCAACCGGCCAGCGCGGACCCGGGGGTGGCCCGGCTCGACGAGATCCGCGCCAGCATGAGCCGCGAACGCGGCACCGGCGACACCACGGCCGCCGGCTGAGCGGAGAGTCGCCGGCTGAGGCGGAGGATCGAGGAGGGCGACGGTGGCAGCGGACGAGCGTACCCGGTATTTCCGCCGGCTGAGCAGGCTGCGCGGCTCCGCCCGCCGGTGGAGCGTCCTGGCCGGCGGGCTCGGTGGCGCAGCAGCGGTGCTGACCCCGTACGCCGGGATCGGTCTGGCCGACGCGGCGTGGGCCGCCGCCGCGGGCGCGGCCACCGCACTTGCCACCTGGCGCTGGGTGGACCTGCGTGCCCTCGCCGCCCAACCCGCTCCACCGCCGCTGGACCCGGCCCAGGCGGCCGCCCGCAACCGGGCCCGCCTGGTCGCCGCCGTGGAACGGCTCCCGCCGGTGCCGGCGTGCTGGCCGAGGTACGACGGGTCCGCTCCCGCACCGCGCTGCGCGGCACCACCGCCGCCCAGCCGTGGGAACGCCTCGACCGGGCCGCCGCGACCATGGCAGCCATGGCGGGCCGGCTGACCGGCCTCGCCGAACCGGCCGTCGCCGAAGCCTCCGCCGCCGAGCAGTCCCTGCGCGAGCTGGCCAACCGGGTCGCCAGCGTGGAACGCGCGGTCCGGCTCGCCCCGGCCGACGCGAAGCCGCCGCTGGCCGAGGCGCACCGGGCGCTCACCGGGCAGCTGGAGACGGGCGTGACAGCGTACGAGCGGCTGGTCGCCGCCGCCGCCGGCTACCTCGCCGAGGAGTACCGCCCCGAGACCGAACACCCCGCAGCCGCCCGCCTCACCGAAGCCACGGACCTCCTCCACGGCTTCGCCTCCGCCCTCTCCGAACTACGCGCCGTGGGCCGCCCCGCCCCGTCGCGCTGACCGCCACCGTCTTACTCGGGGGTGGTGACCGGGATGGGGCCGGTGTACGGGGAGGCGCCGACCACGTTGAACGAGCGCACCCGGTAGTGGTAGGTCACGCCCCGGGACAGGCCGGTGTTGGTGAAGCCCCGACCGGTCACGGTGAAGGTGGCCAGTTCCCGGGTGAACGCCGGGTCCAGGGCCCGCTCCACGGTGAAGCCGGCACCCTGTCCGGCGGGCGTGCTGGCCGACCAGCCGAGCACCACGGTCGCGGTGTCCGGGCCGGGAGCGGTGGCGGCCACGCTGACCGAGGTCGGCGTGCCGGGCGCGGGTGGGGTGGTCACCGCCGCCAGGGTGGACCAGGGTGAGGCGGCGCCCAGGTAGGTGGTGCGTACCCGGTAGTAGTAGGTGGTGTCGGGCGCGACCGCCGGGTCCAGGTGACTGTCGCCGACGCTTATCGCGGTGGTGCCGGGCCCACTGGTGAAGGTCGGGTTGGTGGCGCGTTGCACGTCGATGCCGGTGGCGAAGGAATTGTTGGCCCAGCGCAGTGCCACCCGCAGCGGTGCGGCCGGTGGCACGGTCGCGGTCAGCTTGGCCGGCGCGGTGAGCTGTACCGACGCGGGAACGCTGTTCGACCAGGTGGAGCAGCTGGCCGCGGTCTCGGCGCGGATGCGGTAGTGGTAGGTGACGCCCGGGGTGACGGTGGCGTCGGTGTACCGGGTCGCGGTGGCCGCGACGGTGATGGTGGTCAGCCCGTTGGTGAAGGTCGCGTCGGTGGCCCGGTGCAGCAGGTGGCTGGTGGCCGGCGGGCGGCTGCCGTTGCCGGTCCAGGCGAGGGTGATCGCCGGCAGCGCGGTGGCCGAGCCCGGGGCCGGCGCGGCGGTGAGCCCGGTCGGTGCCCGGGGCGAGACCCGGACCACGAGCGGGCGGCTCATGCCCAGATCGCGATGGCCGGCCGCCGCGCTGCCCCAGCGGTACTCCCAGCCGAGGTTCACCAGCTGGTTGACCACCGACGCGGGTCGCCCGTCGACGGGACTGACCGGGGTGGAGTCGAGCCGGGTGTCGGCCGGGCGGGTCGGGTCGAGCAGTCGTACGCTGTCGCCGATCTTGAACGGTAGGGGTGGTGCCTCGGGGCGCAGCGCGAGCAGCACGTCCTCACCGGGATCGACGCGCACCACCTGCTTCCAGCCGAGTTCGCCGGGGTGCGGTGGCCGGATCCTGCCGTCCCGGCCGACCCGGCCGATCACCTGCACGTCCAGGCCGTCGAAGCGCACCGGATGGCTCTGCCGTCCGCAGCCGCGTACCCGCCAGAGCTGACTGCCGTCACCCGGTGTGCCGACCGCCAGGGCCGGGTCGCTGGCGTACACCACCTCGGTTGCCGGGTCGGTGGAACCGAGCGGCAGGGTCGCCGCGCCGCGTGGTCCGCCGTGCGGGTGGGCCACGCCGAGGCGGCCGACGAGCCTGCCGTACTCGGGTTCGAAGACCTGACACACGGACCGCACGGTCAGCGGCAGGCGCACCGGTGCTCCGCCGGGCGGGGTGAACTCGACGGTGCTGGCGTGGACCGGGATCCGGGTCGCCGTACTCGTGGTGCCGAAGCAGGGGTCGTAGGCCGGTTGCGGCACGACCGGGGGACGCTGGCTGGCCGCGTACGCGGCGGGCAGGCGGTCCCACAGCCGGTCGAGGTCGTACGGCGGGGCCGGAGTGCCCGTCACCCGCAGCTGCAACAGGGTGCGGGTGTTCGGACCGTACCCGGGCACGGTCGGCGGCGCACCGCCCTCGGCGGTCCGGTCGGGATCGCCGGTGTGGTGGTCGTAGCGGGGGTCGAAGCAGGGCAGCGGGACGGGGCAGTCGTTGTAGAGGATCAGGGTGGTGCCGGGGTCGACGGCGGCGAAGTCGACGAGCACGTCGGCCCGCTCGCCGGGGGCGAGCAGCAGCGCGTGGCCGTCGACGTTGAGCACGGTCGGGTCGCGTCGGTCGTGGCGGAAGCCGATCGGACGGTTCGGCACCACCACGGGTGCCGGCAGCAGGCCGCCCTCGTTGCCGATCCGGATCATCTCCGGCCCGGCCGCCGTCGGGTCCGGCACGCCGCCGGGCCGCCCGTCGGTGGGCCAGCCCGCCGGCCGGTCCGGGGCGCGTACCGCGTCGACCATCGGCACCTCACCGGCGGCGGCGTCGACCAGGGTGCCGTCCGGCGTCCACATCGGCGTGTCCGAGGCGGCCCGGTACAGCTGCAGATTGAGCCAGCGGTCGGTGCAGGCGTTGAGGATGCGCCACCGGTGGACCTTCGGCTGCACCTCCAGGTACGGGTACGCGGCACCGTTCACCAGGACCGTGTCGCCGTACGCGGCGGGCACCGCGCTCGGCTGCGGCACGCCCGGGGTTTCCGGCGGCTCGTCCGGGTCGGTGACCGGGTCGTGATGCGGGTTGGGCACGGTGGCGGCGGAGGCGTCGGCACCGGCGGGGGCGGTACGCGACCAGGGCCCGTAGTCCCACCGGCCGGTCGGGTTGATCCCGTCGCGCCGGTACGGGTTCTGGCGGACCTGGTAGACGTGCGGGTGCCAGAGGGAGCCGCGGGAACCCCACCGGTCCCGGTCCCAGGTCGGGTCCTGGGCGGCGAGCTGGGCGTCGTCCGGCACGAACGTCTTGTCCTCGAAGACCAGCGGCAGCTGCTCGGACGGCAGCGTCCCGTCGGCGATCAACCGCTCCTGCGCGTCGTCGGTGAGCAGGTAGAGCGCGAGCTGACCGGAGTAGCTGGTCAGTCGGGCGAGTCCGATGGTGTTGTCGTGGAACCAGAGCAGCCGGCCGCTCTGGTCGTTCGGGTAGTAGCGGGTGGTGGCACCCTGCCCCGGATGGGGCATGTCCGGCACGTGGGCCAGGCCGGCGCCGGTGGGGTAGGGGGTGATCTCGCCCGCCGGAGTGATCCACTGCCAGGGGCCGCCGGCGCTGATCCAGCCGGTGAGTGCGCCGCAGAGATGCGGCACGGCCCGGTTCTGCGGGTAGGGCGCCGGCCCGTCGAGGGGCCCCGGGCCGGCACCGGGCACGGTCGGGTCGACCGGTAGGAAGAGGTCGCCGGTGGGCAGTTGGTTGATGAACTTGACGCGTACCGGCCGGCCGCGTCGGGCGAGCACGACCGGACCGAGATGCCAGGGTCGCCGTGGCGGGGCGACCGTGTTGTGCCCGTCCGGGTTGGTACCCAGGTTCAGTTGGCGGTAGCCGCGCAGCCGGGTCGCCGGCAGGTCCCGGTGCAGCCGTTGGGTGTATTCCTGGAGCCCGATCTCGTAGTAGTCGCAACCGGGATAGGTGATCGTGTCGGGTACGGCGACCGGCAGGTGGGCACCGTGCGGGGTACGTCCCAGCGGACCGAGACCGGGCAGTGGGTCGACGAACTTGCGCAACCCGGTGCCGGGCACCACCTGCCTGTCCTCGCCGAGGGCGGGCAGTGGGCTGTAGGCGTGGTTCGGCACGGCGCCGAAGTAGTGGGGGGCCGCCGCCGGGTCCAGGCTCGCCGGCCCGGGCCGGGACGGGGCCGTTTCCGGATGCGGCTGCCCGGGCACCGCCGGTGTCCGCGTCGCCGCGCCCGTGTCGTCGGTACTTCCGGTCCCGGCGGTCCCAGCCGTCGGAGCCTCGCGGTCGGGACGGGGGTGCGTGCCGTGCTCCGTGTCCGGGGCGGTCCGGGTGCCGGGGACGGCGCTCGGTGTGCCGGGCTGGTCGGTGCGGGCGACGCGGTCCAACCAGGTCGACCGGAGTCTGCGGAACACGGCCATGGCTCTCCCGGTGATCGGGGCGCGCCGGCCACCACCCCGACGTGGCGGCCCGGACACGCGTGCTGACGTTCCGTGAGCCCTCAACCGCAGCATGCGACGTGTGGTGGCCGGTTAGGAAGTCCCCTTTCGTGCCAATCTGCCGAGCTGCCGGCGTGTCGCCGTCGCCACTCCGCGCCGGTGGCGTGGCCGGCCGTCCACCGGTCACGACCTGCCCAGACCGCCGCGTGGAAGATGCGCGGTGAGGGGTCAGGTCGGCTCGCCGGGCTGGCAGGTGGGACACCAGTAGGTGACCCGGTCGCCCAGTTCCTCCTTGCGGATGGCGGTGCCGCAGCGTCGGCACGGCTGCGCCCGGCGGCCGTACACGTAGCTGGTCCGGCCGCGCCCCAGCGCACCGGTGGTGCTCTGCGTCCAGCGACCCCGGTTCGCGGCCAGCAACTTCTGGGCCAGGGTCACCAAACCGGTGAGGTCGGTCACGTCCCGCACGGGGGTACGCGGGTGCACACCGCGCAGGAACAGCACCTCGCACTTGTAGAGGTTGCCGACGCCGGCCAGGATGCGCTGGTCGAGCAGGGCCACACCGACCGGGGTGTCCGGGTGGGTGGCGAGTCGACGGGCGGCCTCGGTGGGATCCCAGTCGGCGCCGAGCAGGTCGGGGCCGAGGTGACCGACGAGGCGCTCCTCGTCGGCGGTCGGCACCAGGGCCACCTCGTGCAGGTGGTAGCCGACGGCGGTCGCGGCCGGGGCGCGCAGCACCACCCGGATCAGGTGCGCCGGTCGGCCCGTCCACCGCTCCCCGGGCGCGTAGGCCCGCCAGGTGCCGTCCATCCGCAGGTGCGAGTGCAGCGTCCAGCGCGACTCGCCGGTGCCGGCCGGTGCGTCCAGCCGGAGCAGCAGGTGCTTCCCCCGGCTCGCGCTGTCGCGTACCGACCATCCGGCGAGGTCGGTGGTGGCGAGCGAGGGCACCCGAAAGTCGCTGCCGGTCAGCCGGGCGCCGACCAGCGCGCGTTCCAGGACGCGGGCGGTGTTCCAGACGGTGTCACCTTCGGGCACGGCACCATTCTCCCTCACCCGAGCGCAATTCACATGTATCGCTATTTGTATGGCGCTTCTGTTCGATCTACGGATATAGGCACTATCGGGGAGTTCTGAGGAGAATGCCGATGAATCATCCCCGCAACGCCGTCCTGGCCGCCCTTCTGACCACCGCCCTCGCCATCGCCCTCCATCCACAATCCGCATCCTCGGCCGGCCGGGCCGACCGGTGGACCGCCGACCTGTCGGTCGTCGACGCCGACGACGTCAACGTGCGACATACCCGTACCGGCCTGCGACTGGCCGACGCCCGGCCGCCCGGCGGGTCCGCCCGACGTAGCGCCGTCGCCGAGGGCATGCTGGTGTCCGTACCGCGTGCCCTCAGTCGCCCGGCCACCGGATCCGCGCCCAGGCCACCATCGCCGCCCGGTCCGGCGCCACCGCGACCGTGCAGGTCCGCGGCTGGCGGGCCGCCGGCTGGACCGAGTGGCGCGACGCGGCACCCGCGGCCGTCTTCGACCGGCCGGTCCGCCGGGTGCAGGCCCGGGTGGTGTTGACCGGCAGCCCCGCCGGTGCCAGCAGCGAGGTGCGTGCCGTCCGGCTCACCGCCGACACCGTCGCCGCCACCACCGCGGCCACCCCCGGCCTGACCTACCGGGTGTACGCGACCCGGGTCGGACTGGTGGGCGAGTTGACCGCGAACGGGCACACGGTTCGCACCCGGGACCATTTCGTCGCGTTGCCCTCGCGCCGGGGGCTGTCCCCACGCAACACCGGCGACTACACCGTCCGGGTCTGCACCGTCACCGGCAGCCGCTGCGAATACGCTCCGGTCTGGGACGTCGGCCCGTGGAACACCCGCGACGACTACTGGAATCTCAGCGCGGTGCGGGAGAACTGGAAGGCACTGCCGCAGGGCAGGCCGCAGGCGCAGGCCGCGTACCAGGACGGCTACAACGGCGGGCGGGACCAGTTCGGTCGGGTGGTGCTCAACCCGGCCGGCATCGACCTCGCCGACGGGACGTTCTGGGACGGGTTGCAGCTGTCCACGAACGCCTGGGTCGACGTGGCGTACCTGTGGACCGGCACCGGCCCGCGAGGGGTGGTCGGTGACGGGCCGTTGACCGTGCGCTCCGGCCCGAGCACCGGCTACCAGTCCCGGGGCCTGGCCGCCCAGTACGCGAACGTGCCGATCCAGTGCTACGTGACCGGGCAGACGATCGTCGGCCCGTACCGCACCACCAACCGGTGGAACCGCCTGGCCAGCGGGCAGTTCGTCAGCCACGCGTACATCTCGACGGTCTGGGGTGGGTCGGTGCCGGTCTGCTGATACCGGCACCCCGAGCCGGGTCGGCGTCCTCCCAGGCCGGCCCGGCTCGCCGCGTCAGCGGGTGCCCGGCCGATTCAGGGCATCTCCTCCGGCCTCGGCGTCCGCACCAGTTCCTGGTACCGGGGATGGCAGGCACCGTAGACGGCGAAGTTGAGGCGGGCGTGCGACAGGCTCAGGTCCCCGTTCGCCCCGCCGCGTACGACGTCCGCGTCGGCGTCGCCCTGACCGTCGTCTGTCCAGAAACAGACCGGGCAGGTGCCGCCGCCGGTCCGGTACGCGCAGCAGGGACAAGCGGCGGGAACCCAGCGATCATCCACCTTGACAGCTTTCCACAGTAGACACTTCATCCGTGTTGTCCGGGAGCGTCCCCCACGACGCCGTAACCCCGGACCCGCAGCAGCGTACCCGGATCCACCGCGAGTAGTTCGGCGGCGTGTCCACCGTTGACGGAGAGTGCGACCCGGCCGGTCGAGTCGACGTGCGCCACCAGGGCACCGACCGGGGCGTCTCCGAAGGTACGCCCGTGCACCGCTTCCCGCTCCCACCCGCCGACGCCCGCCGGGGCGTCCTCGTCCGCGCCGGGTGCGGTCGGCTCGGTCGCCGGGCACACCCGGACCCGCGCCGGCAGGGGGTCGAGCAGCTCGGCAGGGGCGGCCAACTGGACGTTTCCGAAGTGGTCCACCGTCAGCACCTCGGCGACGAACCCGTCCGGCCCCCGGCGGACCAGCGGTTCGGGCAGCCGTAGCAGCGTCGCCGGGTCGACCGCCGGGCCGGCGTCGGTCAGCGGGGCACCGCGAGCCAGGCGGGCCGCGACCGGGGCGAAGACGTCCCGTCCGTGAAAGGTGGCCGATACCCGTGGGGCCAGCCAGCGCGGATTGGTCAGCTCCACCGCCCCGGTCACCCCGCCGAGCGCCGCGGCGGCGTCCAGCAGCAGGCCGTTGTCCGGGCCCACCAGCAGACCCTGAGGCGTGCCCAGGGCGACACCCCGCCCGCTCGTACCGACCCCGGGTCGACCACCGCCACGTGCACCCCGGGCGGCAGGTGCGGCACGGTCTGGGCCAGCACCGCCGCGCCCCGGCGGACGTCACCCGGCGGCACCAGGTGGGTCACGTCGATGACCCGCAGCGTGGGCGCGAGGCGGGCGATCACCCCGTGGCAGGCGGCCACGAAGCCGTCGGCGAGGCCGTAGTCGGTGGTCAGCGAGACGACCTCGGCCGGTGGTCGGGACTCGCGGGCGGCGCTGCTGGTCACGGCACCGGATCGTACGCCCGTATCCGCCGTCGCGGCGGACGGTGCCGGCGCGGGATCGCCGCTTTCGCCGCCGATCCCCGGCAGCCGCGTACCCGCGCCGCCGCTGCCGCACCACGTCGGTCTGCGGCAGTCGTGCGGTGGGCGCTGCGATGCCGGAAAGCCGACAGCGTGGCTGACCGACCGGCCACTGCCGGTGGCGGTCCCGGTTGGACAGACTGCGTGGGTGAGTCACCGGATGCTGCCAACCGTCGTTCTGCTCATGGTCACCGGGGTCCTCGCCGCCTGCGGAGCCGACCAGGGCGGACCGCCTGCCGCCGCTCCGGCACCGGCCGTCAGCGGACCATCGGCGGATCCTGGCCCGCCGGGCGCCGCAACTGCGCCGACCGGCGCGGTGAGTCCCGCCGCCCCGGGGACGTCGCCACGGGCGGTGCCGTACCGCCGTCGTCGCCCCGACCGGCGCCGACCGCGCCGAACGCCAACGGCACCACCGAACGGCGACCGCCGAGCCCGCCTCCGGTGGAGCTACCACCGCGTCAGGCCGGCGAACCGACCGGCCGGGAGGTCGTGGCGGCGTTCCGGGCGGCCGGGCTCAAGGCGGCCAACGTCCGCGACCGTTCCGTCGACTGTGGACCGGACGGGCTGGGTCTGGGCTGTTCGGAGCTGGTCGTGACCGACAACGTGGCCGTCTACGTCTTCCCCGACGAGAGCAGCGCCGGTGACCTGGCCGAGCGGTGGAGCGGAGCCGCTTACCGCAACGGCACCGTGGTGCTCAACTACCTTGAGGCACCGACGCCGCCCGCCGACCGCCCCCGCTACGAGAAGGTCCTCGACAAGCTCCGTTGACCCCTCCACCCCGCTCTGCCCTCGTCCTGCCCCGCCTGGCGCGCGGTGGCGGAGCGGGTCAGGGGCGCAGGCGGAGGCCGCGGGGGTGGTGCGGAAGCCGGCGGCGGTCAGGGCGTCGCGCAGCGGCGACGAGCCTACGGACTCGCCGTCGGCGCGTTCCACCGAGATCGGACCCAGCGCGCCGGAGTGGACGGCGTCGGCGAGCGCCTTGCCGGCCGCGGCCAGCACGTCGACGTCGTCGGTGAAGGACAGCAGCGTCCGTCCACCCCGCTCCACGTAGAGCGCCAACCCGCCCTCGACCAGCACGACCAGTGCCCCGGCCTTGCGACCCGCCCGGTGCCCGCTGGTCGGTGGCGATGCCGCGTCACCGGAGTCGACGGCCCGCTCCGGCCAGGGCAGCGCCGCGCCGTACGGGTTCGCCGGGTCGGTGGCGGCCAGCACCACCGTGGCCCCGCCCCGGGGCCGGCCACCGTCGAGTGGATCGGCACCGGCGCGGATCCGGTCCACCGCGCCCGGCACCGCGAACTGCGCCGCGCCCAGCCCGTCGACGAAGTATCCCCGCCGGGCCGCGCCGCGCCCTCCAGCGCGGACAGCACCGGGTAGACGGCCGCGAAGCCGCCCGCCACCTGCTCGGCCACGACCGCACCCCGGGTCAGCACACCGTGCCGTTCGAGCAGCACGTCGGCGAGGGCGGCGGCGCGGCGGGTCGGGTCGGTGTCTCGCGCCGGCAGCCGGGACCAGCGTCCGGCCACCGTCGGCGGGCCACCGCGACTCGGCAGCGCCACCCGTCCCGGTCGGCGGTAACGGCTGCGGGCGGCGGTCGGGTGGGCGCGGTGGGCGCCACCGGCGCCGAGGACCGCCCGCAGCGGAGCCAGGGTGTCGTTGGTGAGGTGACCGGCCCAGACCAGGTCCCAGATGACGGCGGTCAGCTCGGCGTCGTCGGTGGCGCCGACCCGGTCGGCCAACGGCCGGAAGAACAGGGCCTGCCCGGCGTCGAGCGCGTCCAGCACCGCGTCGTGCAGGGGCGTACTCGTGAGGGTCTCGTCCGGCGGCGGGAGCAGCAGGGCAGCCGAGTCGGCGTACGCCAGGCTGACCCAGCCGTCCCCACCGGAGATCGCCCCCGCGCCGGCCCACAGCACCTCACCGCTGGCGCACAGCTCGTCGAGCTGGGCGGGGGAGTAGTCGGCGACCCGGGCGGGCAGCACCAGCCGTTCCAGCGCCGACGCGGGCACCGAGGCGCCCTGCAACTGCTCGACCGTCGCGGCCACCGCCTCCACACCGCGCGCCGCGGAGCCCACCTGCTGCCAGCGGGGCAGGAAGGTGGCCAGGGCCTGCGGTGGCACCGGTTCGATCTCGCGGCGGAGCGCGGCGAGGGAACGGCGGCGCAGCAGGCGCAGCACCTCGGCGTCGCACCACTGGGTGCCGGCCGTGTCCGGGGTGAACTCGCCGGAGACCACCCGGCCTGCGGCGGCCAGCCGGCGCAGCGCCTGCTCGACCACGAAGACGCCGAGCCCGAACCGGGCCGCGCAACTTGCGGCCGTGAACGGGGTGTGGGTGCGGGCGTACCGGGCCACCAGGTCGCCGAGCGGGTCGGTGACCGGTTCGAGGTACGCCTCGGCGACACCGACCGGCAGGGCCACGCCGAGAGCGTCCCGCAGCCGGCCGGCATCCTCGACGCCGACCCAGCGTTCCTGACCGGCGATGCGAACCCGCAGCACCCGCCGGGCGGCGGCCAGGTCGGTGAGCCACGCCTCGGGTACCCCGCGCTCGGCCAACTCGGCGGCGCTCAGGTCGCCGAGCTGTCGGAGCAGTTCGATCACGTCCTCGGCATCGCGTGCCCGGCGTTGCGGGGTCAGCCAGCGCAGTTGCCGTTCGGTCTCGGCGAGCACCGCCGGGTCGAGCAGCTCGCGCAGGTCGACCCGGCCGAGCAACTCACCGAGCAGGGCCGAGTCCAGGGTGAGGGCAGCGGCCCGGCGTTCGGCCAGCGGGGCGTCGCCCTCGTAGAGGAAGGCACCGACGTAGCCGAACAGCAGCGAGCGGGCGAACGGGGACGGCCGGGCGCTCTCCACCTCGACCAGGCGCACCCGGCGGCCGGCCAGGTCACGCATCACCTCGGTCAGGGCGGGCAGGTCGAAGACATCCTGCAGGCACTCCCGCGCCGCCTCCAAGGTGACCGGGAAGTCGGCGTACTCGCGGGCCACGTCGAGCAGTTGGGCGGCGCGTTGCCGCTGTTGCCACAGCGGCTGGCGGCGGCGCGGATCGCGGCGGGGCAGCAGCAGCGACCGGGCGGCGCACTCCCGGAACCGCGCGGCGAACAGCGTCGAGGTGCCCACCGACTCCTCCACCAGTTGGGCGATCTCCTCCGGGTCGAAGGCCACCACGTCGGCACCGGGCGGGGTGTCGGCGGTGTCCGGCAGCCGGACCACGATCCCGTCGTCGGCGGGCATCACCTGCGCGTCGACCCCGTAGCGCTCGGCGAGCCGACGGCCGATGGCCAACGCCCACGGTGCGTTGACCCGGGCGCCCAGGACGCTGTGCACGGCCAGTCGCCAGTCACCCAGCTCGTCGCGGAAGCGTTCGACGACCACCGTCCGGTCGTCCGGCAGGGCCCGGGTCGCCGCCCGCTGCTCGTGCAGGTAGGTCAGCAGGTTCCCGGCGGCCCAGTCGTCCAACCCGGTGGCCCGCAGCGCGGCCGTGGCCTGCTCGGTGTCCTGCCGGAGCAGGGCCCGCACCCGGGCACCGATCGCCCGGCCCAGTTCCACCGGCCGGCCCGGCTGGTCGCCCTTCCAGAACGGCATCTTCGCCGCCTGCCCGGGTGCCGGGGAGACCAGCACGCGGTCGGGCGTGATCTCCTCGATCCGCCAGGACGAGGAACCGAGCAGGAAGATGTCACCGACCCGGGACTCGTAGACCATCTCCTCGTCCAGCTCGCCGACCCGGGCGGCCCGTTCCGCCCCGGCCAGGAAGACGCCGAACAGCCCCCGGTCGGGGATGGTGCCGCCACTTGTCACCGCGAGTCGCTGGGCGCCGGGACGGCCGGTGAGCACGTCGGTGGCGCGATCCCAGACCAGGCGGGGACGAAGCTCGGCGAAGGCGGTGGACGGGTAGCGGCCGGAGAGCATGTCCAGTACGGCGTGCAGCGCGGAGTCGGGCAGCTCGGCGAAGGGTGCGGCCCGACGGACGACGGTCGCCAGGTCGCCGACCCGCCACTCGTCCAGCGCGACCATCGCGACGACCTGCTGGGCGAGCACGTCCAGCGGGTTGCGGGGATGGCGCAGCTCCTCGATGGCCGCCTCGCCCATCCGCTCGGCGACCACCGCGCAGGAGAGCAGGTCGCCGCGGTGCTTGGGCAGGACCACCCCGCGCGACACCGCGCCGACCTGGTGCCCGGCCCGGCCGACCCGTTGCAGGCCGGCGGCCACGCTCGGCGGTGCCTCGATCTGCACGACCAGGTCGACCGCGCCCATGTCGATGCCGAGTTCGAGACTGGAGGTGGCCACCACCGCGGGCAACCGGCCCGCCTTCAGCGCCTCCTCGATCTGCCGGCGCTCCTCCCGGGAGACGCTGCCGTGGTGCGCCCGGGCGATCACCGGCGGCGCACCGGACACCGCGCCGGCCTGGGCCATCATCTCGGCAGGTGTCCGAGCCGCCGGGCCGGTCGCGGGTGACGCAGCCGTGGCCGTCTCGTCGGCGGCCAACTCGTTGAGCCGGGCGCAGAGACGTTCGGCGCTGCGCCGGGAGTTGGTGAAGACGATCGTCGAGCGGTGCGCCCTGATCAGGGCGAAGACCCGCTCCTCCACGGCCGGCCAGATGGATGCCGTGCGTGGACCGGCGAGATCGTCCTCCGGCGTCGGCTGCTCGTCGAGGCGGGTCATGTCCTCCACCGGCACCTGGACGCTGACCTCGATCGTCTTGGCGGTCGCCGGGGCCACCACCTCGACCGGGCGGGCGCCGCCGAGGAAACGGGCGCACTCGTCCAGCGGCCGGACGGTGGCGGAGAGCCCGATGCGCTGTGCCGGAGCAGGCAGCAGTTCGTCGAGCCGTTCCAGGGAGAGCGCCAGATGGGCACCCCGTTTGGTGCCGGCGACCGCGTGCACCTCGTCGACGATCACGGTCTCCACACCACGCAGCGAGTCCCGCGCGGCCGAGGTGAGCAGTAGGAACAGCGACTCCGGCGTGGTGATGAGGATGTCCGGCGGGGTGCGGGCGAAGGCCCGCCGCTCGTCGGCGGGAGTGTCGCCGGTGCGCATCCCGACGGTGATCTCCGGCGGGGGTAGGGCGAGCCGGGTGGCGGCCTGCCGGATTCCCGTGAGGGGGGCGCGCAGGTTGCGTTCGACGTCGACCGCGAGCGCCTTGAGCGGGCTGACGTAGAGCACCCGGCAGCGTCGTCGAGGATCGGCCGGGGCGGTCTCGCGGGAGAGCCGGTCGAGTGACCACAGGAACGCCGCGAGCGTCTTGCCGGAACCGGTGGGCGCCACGACCAGGGCGTGCCGGCCGGCGGCCACCGCGTTCCAGGCACCGGCCTGCGCCGCCGTCGGCGCGGCGAACGCCGCACCGAACCACTCCCGGGTCGCCGGCCCGAACCGGGAGAGCACCCCCTCGCCGGAGGCCGTGCTGGAGTCCGCCACGAACCCATCCTGCCCCCGGGCACCGACATTCATCCGCCGCGAGCCAGGCGAGTATGTGGTGTTAAGGCGTTTCAGGTGACTTGCGCCGAGAATCCGTTAAGTCTTACTTAACTGCTTGCTCTTGCGGGGCAACATAAAGTAACTTCACCCGGGTCGTGGGCGAGCGGTGGAGGGAAGTCGGATGGCCGTCGAGGAGCGGAGTTCGGGGCCCGGCACCGACATCCTGATCCGCAAGGTCGACAGCCACGTCACCGCCCTGCGTGCCGGGCTGCACGGCGCGGATCTCGAGTTGGCCGAGCGGCTCGCCAGTTGCCTGCGCGAACTGGTCGTCTCCACCGCGCAGGCCAGCGCGGCCGACCGTGCCCAGGTGCGGGCCGCCGTGCACTACTTCGTCCTGCGTCGGGAAAGCCGCGGGCGGTTGTTGTCCGTGCGGTCCCTGGCCGCCGCGCAGCGACTGGTCAACAAGGCCGCCTCTCAACTTGGCCGGGCGGACCTGGTGGTCGAGGGGCGTCCGGTACGCGGCGGCGAAAGCGCCCCGACGGATGTTGCCGCGCACAGCTGATTCGGCCTTCCCCCACGTTTAGCCGTATTGACGGCGAAAGTGTTTTTATCTCGGAAAAAGCGTCCATAGCGCGCCGATCTGTCGTCTGATCGCTGCTAGACCCCCAACCCCCGTGGGGCGTCGCGGCCACCTCGACCGGGAGCGCGCGTGCTCGTACTGCTCATCCTGCACCTCGTGGCGGCCGTCGCGGCACCGCTGCTGGTTCGCCGGTGGGGTCCGCGCGCCTGTTACCTGCTGGCGTTGGTGCCGGCGGCCGCCTTCGGCTGGGCGCTGGTACGCACACCCGACGTGACGCGTGGCGGTGCGGTCGTCGAGACCTACCCGTGGATCCGGGAACTGGGGTTGGACCTCGCGCTGCGGATGACCACCCTGTCCTGGCTGATGACCCTGCTGGTGGGCGGGGTGGGCGCGCTGGTGCTCGGCTACAGCGCCCGGTACTTCCCGCCCGACGCGCTCGGCAACTCACGGTTCGCCGGTGTGCTTGTCGCCTTCGCCGGCGCGATGCTCGGGCTGGTCCTCGCCGACGATCTGCTGCTGCTCTACGTCTGCTGGGAACTCACCACCGTCTTCTCGTACCTGCTGATCGGTCACAGCACCGAACGGCGGTCGAGCCGTTGGGCCGCGGCCCAGGCGCTGACCGTGACCACCCTCGGCGGTCTGGCCATGCTTGTCGGGTTCCTCATACTCGGTCACCACGCCGGCACCTACCGCTGGTCCGAGCTGGCCCAGCGACCGCTGCCCGGCGGGGCGTACCTGGTCGTCGCGGTGCTGCTGATCCTGCTCGGTGCGCTGTCGAAGTCGGCGGTGCTGCCGTTCACCTCGTGGCTGCCGGTGGCGATGGCCGCACCGACACCGGTCAGCGCGTACCTGCACGCGGCCGCGATGGTGAAGGCCGGCGTCTACCTGCTCGGCCTGCTCACCCCGGTGCTCGCCGTGGTCGGCCCGTGGCGTCCGGTGGTGCTGATCGCCGGCCTGGCCACCATGCTGGTGGGCGGCTGGGCGGCACTGCGGCAGACCGACCTGAAGCTGCTGCTCGCCTACGGCACGGTCAGCCAGCTCGGACTGCTGACGGTGGTCGTCGGGGTGGGCACCGCGGACGCCGCGCTCGCCGGTGTCGCCATGCTGCTCGCCCACGCGTTGTTCAAGGCGGCGCTGTTCCTCGTGGTCGGTGTGATCGACCATGGCGCCGGGACCCGTGACCTGCGCGAGTTGTCGGGACTGCGGCGCACCGCACCGGTGCTGACCGGGGTGGCCGTGCTCGCCGCCGCCTCGATGGCCGGGCTGCCACCGCTGTTCGGCTTCGTCGCCAAGGAGGCTGTGTTCGCCGCCTTCGCCGACCAGCCACTGGTGCTGGCGGTGCTCGTCGTCGGCACCGTGCTCACCGTCGCGTACAGCATCAGGTTCATCTGGGGCGCGTTCGCCGACCGCCCCGGCGCCGACGCCACCGACCTGGGACGGATCGCCCCGTCGCTGCTGGCCCCACCGGCCCTGCTGGCCGTCGTCGGGCTCGTCGCGGGCCCGGCCGCCGGAGCGCTGGACCATCTGCTCCGCCCGTATCCCGAACTCTTCGGCGCCGTCGGGAAACACCTGGCCCTGTGGCACGGGCTCACCCCGGCGCTCGGCCTGTCCGCGCTGGCGCTGGTGGGTGGCACCGCGCTGTTCGCGCTGCGCGGCCCGCTGGCCCCGGTGCTGGCCCGGCTGCGATGGCCGGTCACCGGCCAACAGGGGTACGAGTGGACCACCCACCGCTTCGACCGGGTCGCGTTGAACGTCACCAGCGTCACCCAGCGAGGATCGCTGCCGCAGTACCTCGGCCTCATCCTGATCGTGCTGGCCGCGGTGCCGGGCGGGGCGGTGTTCCTCATCGAGCCCTGGGAACAGCCGCTGGAGCTGTGGGCCACTCCCGCGCAGCCGGTGGTGCTGCTGGTGGTCTGCGTCGCCGCCCTGCTCGCCGTGGGCGCCACCCGGCGGCTGACCGCGATGCTGCTGGTCGGCATGACCGGTTACGGCACCGCGATGCTGTTCGTGCTCTACGGCGCGCCCGACCTGGCGCTGACCCAGTTCCTCGTGGAGACGATGACCATCGCGATCTTCGTGCTGGTGCTGCGCCGACTCCCCGAACGGTTCTCGACCCGGCCGCTGCGGCGCAGTCGGTGGATCCGGCGGGCGATCGGCGTGATCGTCGGTACGACCGTGGCCGCGCTGGCTGTCGGTGCCGCGGCGGCCCGGCAGGCGCGGTCCATCTCCGAGGAGTTCCCGCACCTGGCGGTCGAGGAGGGGCACGGACGCAACGTGGTCAACGTGACCCTGGTGGACATCCGCGCCTGGGACACCCTGGGGGAGATGGCGGTGCTGGTGGCGGCGGCCACCGGAGTGGCGAGTCTGATCTTCCACCGGTCCCGTACCGGGCCCCGTCCCCGTCGCCGCGAGGTCGCCGAGGACGACGCGCCCGCAGGTCGGGCGGTCTGGCTGCGTGGCGGGGCGACGCTGCACGAACGGCAACGATCGATCGTGCTGGAGGTGGTCACCCGACTGATCTCGCACACCGCGGTCCTGTTCTCGCTCTACCTGCTCTTCTCCGGGCACAACGCGCCCGGTGGCGGCTTCGCCGGAGGGCTGGTGGCCAGCCTCGCGCTGACCATGCGGTATCTCGCCGGTGGCCGGTACGAGTTGGTCGAGGCGGCACCGATCGGTGCCGGCACCGTGCTCGGTGCCGGCCTGCTGCTGTCGGTCGGCGGCGGCGTGGTCTCCCTGATCGCCGACGGCACGGTGCTGGAGAGCACCAGGGTCGACCTCTGGCTGCCCCTGATCGGTCACTTCTACCTGGTCACCTCCCTCTTCTTCGACGTCGGCGTCTACCTGGTGGTGATCGGTCTGGCGCTGGACGTGCTGCGCAGCCTCGGCGCCGAGGTGGACCGGCACATCGAGACGGCCGGCGGGTCCGGGGGCGGGCTCGCCGGCCAGCGAGGGGAGGCACGGTGAGGGCCGCCGGAGCGAACCTGGTCTCCTTCATCACGATCGGGGTACTCGTCGGCTGTGGCGTGACCCTGCTGCTGGAACGCAGCCTGAGCCGGATCCTGCTCGGCGTCATCCTGATCGGCAACGGCGTCAACCTGTTGATCGTCTTCGGTGGCCGGTCCGGCGAGGCACCGGTGGTCGGCGTCAGCGACGAGGCGGCGATGAGCGACGCCCTGCCCCAGGCCATGGTGCTCACCGCCATCGTGATCACCTTCGGCTTCACCGCCTTCCTGCTGGCGATCAGCTACCGCAGCTGGTACCTCAGCGGCGATGACGAGGTGCCCGACGACATAGAGGACCGGGAGATCGTCCGCCGGACCGCCCAACACGAGGTTTCCGCCGCCGATCTCACCGGCGAGCCGCCGACCGCCGACCCGCAGCAGGTCGACGCACCCGCCCCACCGCGCGAGGAGGGCCCGGGATGAGCCGGTACGCGCCGGCCGGACCGGACCGGTGGCGGCGATGAACACTCTCGTGCCGCTGCCGGTGGTGCTGCCGCTGCTGGGTGCCGCGCTGACCCTGCTGCTGGCGGGCCGGCCGTGGACCCAGCGGACGGTGAGCGTGGGGTGCCTGAGCACCAGCCTGGTGGTGGCGGTCGTCCTGCTGGTCCAGGCGTACCGGCAGGGCCCACTGGTGGTGCAGATCGGCGGCTGGCCGGCGCCGGTGGGCATTGTGCTGGTCGCCGACCAACTGGCCGCGCTGATGCTGGTGGTCTCCTCGGCGGTGACCCTCTGCGTGCTGCTGTACTCGATCGGGCAGGGCCAGGCGGAGGTCGGGGAGCGGTCCCCGGTGGCGATCTTCCACCCCACCTACCTCGTGCTGACCGCCGGCGTGTGCAACGCGTTCCTCGCCGGTGACCTGTTCAACCTCTTCGTCGGCTTCGAGATGCTGCTCGCCGCGAGCTTCGTCCTGATCACCCTCAACGGCACCGGGCCACGCATCCGGACCGGCTCCACCTACGTCGTGGTCAACGTCCTGGCGTCGATGATCTTCCTGATCTCGGTGGGCCTGGTCTACGCGGCCACCGGCACCCTCAACCTGGCACAGCTCACCGCGCGACTGGACGCGCTACCGGGCGGCGTACGACTGAGCCTGCAACTGATGCTGCTGGTGGCCTTCGGGATCAAGGCGGCGGTCTTCCCGCTGTCGGCCTGGCTGCCCGACAGCTATCCGACGGCACCGGCCCCGGTCACCGCGGTCTTCGCCGGCCTGCTCACCAAGGTCGGCGTGTACGCGATCATCCGGACCCAGACCCTGCTCTTCCCTGGGCAGCAGGCCGGGGAACTGCTGATGGTGGCGGCCGGCCTGACCATGCTGGTCGGCATCCTCGGCGCGGTGGCCCAGTCGGACATCAAGCGGCTGCTGTCGTTCACGCTCGTCAGTCACATCGGTTACATGATCTTCGGGGTGGGGCTGAGCACGGTCGCCGGGCTGGTCGGTGCCATCTTCTACGTGGTCCACCACATCACCATCCAGACCACCCTGTTCCTGATCTCCGGGCTGGTCGAGCAGCGGGCCGGCAGCACCGACCTGCGCCGCCTCGGCGGGCTGGCCCGACTGGCGCCCCTGGTGGGCGTGCTCTTCTTCGTCTCGGCGATGAACCTGGCGGGTATCCCGCCGTTCTCCGGCTTCCTGGGCAAGCTCGGCCTGCTCCAGGCCGGTGTCGCCGTGGGCGGTCCGCTGCCCTGGACGCTGGTGGCCGTCGGTGCCGTGACCAGCCTGCTCACCCTCTACGTGGCGAGCCGGGTGTGGAACATCGCCTTCTGGCGCTCGCCCTGCCAAACGGTCGCGCCGACCGCCCCGCTGCCCGCGCTGATGGTCGGCGCCACGGTCGCCCTGGTGGTGCTCGGCGTGTCGTTGACCTTCGTGGCCGGACCGTTGTTCGACGTCACCGGGCGGGCGGCGGCGGATCTGATCGAGCGCACCCCGTACGTGCGGGCCGTCCTGCCCGGCGGGGCGTCGTGACCACGCCCGAGGCGCCGGAGCGGCGCACCCGGATCGGCCGATGGCGTGACCAACTGATCGCCTACGGCTGGCTGGTGCTCGCCTGGAACCTGTTCTGGGGGGAGTTCACCTGGGGCAACCTGCTCGGCGGGCTGCTGACCGCCGGAGTGGTGCTGCTGTTCTTCCCGTTGCCGCCGGTGACCTTCCACGGCCGGCTCCGGCCGTGGGGGCTGCTGGTCTTCGGCGGCCGGTTCGTCGTCGAGTTGGTCCGGGCCAGCGCCCACGTCGCCCGGATCGCGGTGCAGCCCGGCTACACGCCCCGTTCGGCGATCATCGGCGTGCGGCTGCGGCTGCCCACCGACCTCAACCTCGCCCTCACCGCCGAGGTGCTCTCCCTGGTGCCCGGCACTTTGATCATCGAGGTGGACCGGGACGCCGGAATCCTCTACGTGCACGTGCTCGACGTACGCGGCCCCGCCTCGCTCGCCGCCAGCCGTGACCAGGTCCGCGCCGTGGAAGGGCGGATCGTAGCGGCGATCGGCTCGACCGCCGAACTACGCCGGACGCGTACCGGAGAAGTGGACAAGGAGTTCCCGTGACCATCTTCCTCGCCGTCGTGCTCACCAGTTTGCTGTCGGTGACCGCGCTGCTCGCCCTCGTCCGCCTCTACCGGGGTCCGACGCTGCTGGACCGGGTCGTCGCGGCCGACATGCTGCTCGCCACCATGGTCGGCGCCGTCGGCGCGGAGGCCGCGGTCAACCGGCACGCCACCACCCTGCCGGTGCTGGTGGTCCTCGCCCTGCTCGGCTTCGTCGGATCCGTCTCGCTGGTCCGCTTCGCCGTCCGGGACCGGCCGTGACACCGGGCGCCGTCGCGGACTGGCTGGCTGCGGTCAGCCTCGTCACCGGTGCGCTGCTGAGCCTGGCCGCCGCGATCGGGGTGCTGCGCTTCCCGGACACGCTGAGTCGCATGCACGCGGCCACCAAGCCGCAGGTGCTCGGCGTGCTGCTCCTGCTGCTGGGGGTGGGTCTGCGGCTGCGCAGCCCGGCCGACCTCGGCATGATCGTTCTCGTCGGGGTCTTTCAACTGGCCACCGCCCCGGTCGCCGCCCAGATGATCGGTCGGGCCGCGTACCGGGCCGGGCGGGTGGACCGGGACCTGCTCGACGCCGACGAACTCGCCGACCACTGAGCCGTCCCGGCCGGCGGGCACGATGAGTAAGCACACCCGCCCGGCCCGGGCCACGCCGCCGGTAGAATGACCACATGATCGACTCTTCTGCCCAGGAGGGCAGCAGTAGCCAGCCGGGTAGGCCCCGGCATCCCTACGCACCGACGACCCCGGGAGCCCTGAACCTCCCGTGTTGATCCTCGTCGGTCTTCTTCTGATCGTTGTCTTGACCGTCGCGACGGGGTACTTCGTCGCGCAGGAGTTCGGCTACGTCGCGGTCGACCGCGGCAAGCTGAAGCAGCTCGCCGCCGAAGGTGACCAGGCGTCCGTCCGGGCCCTGGAGGTCGCTGGACGGCTCTCGTTCATGCTCTCCGGCGCACAGCTCGGCATCACCGTGACCGCACTGCTCGTCGGTTACGTCGCCGAGCCGTACCTCGGTGCCGGCCTGGCCGAGCTGCTCGGCGTGGCCGGTGTCTCCACCGGCGTCAGCCTGCCGCTGTCAGTCGCGCTGGCCCTGGTCATCGCCACTGTGGTGCAGATGGTGGTGGGGGAGCTGGCCCCGAAGAACCTGGCCATCGCCCGGCCCGAACAGGTGGCCCGGGCGTTGTCCCGGTCCACCCTGGTCTACCTGGCCATGGCCGGGCCGTTGATCAAGCTCTTCGACAAGTCCGCGGTGCGGCTGCTGCGGCGGGTCGGCATCGAGCCGATCGAGGAACTGCCCAGCGGCGCCACCCCGGAGGACCTGGAACAGATCATCGCCGAGTCCCGGTTGGAGGGGCATCTCGACGCCGACATGTCGGAGCTGCTGGACCGGGGGCTCGACTTCCGGCAGTTGACGGCCGGTGAGGCGATGGTGCCCCGGGTCGACGTGCACACCGTACGCGCGCACGAGCCGGTGAGCCGGGTGGTCGAGCTGCTCGACACCGGCCGCTCCCGCTTCCCGGTACGCGGCGCGGAGGGCGTCGACGACCTGGTCGGCGTGATCGGCATCGCCGACGTGCTCCAGGTACCACCGGCCGAGCGGGCCGCCACCCCGGTCAGCGCGGTCGCCGTACCGCCGCTGCTGGTGCCCGAGACACTGCCGCTGCCCACCGTGCTGGACCGGCTGCGCTCCGGGCACCGCCAGCTCGCCTGCGTGGTCGACGAGTACGGCGGTTTCGCCGGAGTCATCACGCTCGAGGACATCGCCGAGGAACTGGTCGGCCCGATCCGCGACGAGGACGACCCGCCGGAGCGGGCCCCGACGCGGCAGGAGGACGGCTCCTGGGTGGTGCCCGCCCGCTGGCGCATCGACGAGGTCGCCGACAGCACCGGCATCGCCCTGCCCGAGGGGGCCGAGTACGACACCCTCTCCGGGCTGGTCATGCGGGAGCTGGGCCGGGTGCCCGAGGTCGGTGACCGGCTGGAGATCAGCCTGCCGGCCGACGGCGAGAACGGCCAGGTGCCACCGCGCGCCCTGGTCGAGGTGCTCGCGGTGGATCGGCACGTGGCCGACTCGGTCCGCCTCCAGGTCACCGGCGGGCAGTCGGAGGTGACGGCATGAGCACCGGATTCGCGCTGATCACCTCGGTGGTCCTGCTGGCGCTCAACGGCTTCTTCGTCGCCGCCGAGTTCGCCCTGGTGGCGAGCAAGCGGTACCGCCTGGAACAGGCGGCGGCCGGCGGCGGCCGGGCCGCCCGGGCCGCCCTCGACGGCGTGCGTGAGCTGTCGCTGATGCTGGCCGGCGCGCAACTCGGCATCACCCTGTGCACGCTGGGCCTCGGCGCGCTGGCCGAGCCGGCGATCGAGCGGCTGCTCAGTCCGCTGCTGCACGCGGTCGGCGTGCCGTACGGCGCCAGCCACGTGATCGCGTTGATCTTCGCGCTGAGCCTGGTCACCTTCCTGCACCTGGTGGTCGGTGAGATGGCACCGAAGTCCTGGGCGATCACCCACCCGGAGCGGTCCGCGCTGCTGTTGGCCCTGCCGTTCCGGGCCTTCGCCCGGGTGGCCCGCCCGGTGCTGTCGGTGCTCAACGCGGTGGCCAACGCCATGCTGCGGCTGGTGAAGGTGAACCCGCAGGACCAGTTGGCCCAGGTGCACGGCCCGGACGAGCTGCGCATGCTGCTGGAACAGTCCCGGGAACACGGGCTGCTCGGCGCCGCCCAGCACGAACTGCTCACCAGCATGCTGGAGTTGCAGGGCACGACGGTCGCCCAGGTGATGGAACCGTTCGACCGGATGGTGACCGTGCGCCGGGACGATCCGGCGAACCGCATCGAGCAGGTCAGCCGGGACAGCGGCCGGTCCCGGCTGGCGGTGCTGGACGCCGCCGGTGACGTCTGCGGCCTGGTGCACGTACGGGAGGCGGTACGGGCCACCGCCGGTCGACCCGACGCCACCGCGGCGGACCTGATGAACGACGCCATCACGCTGCCCGACACCGCCACCGTGACCGAGGCGGTGGCCGTGATGCGGGCCCGCCAGTCCCAACTCGCCCTGGTCCGCAACGGCGGTGGACCCACCCGGCCGGTCGGCTTCGTCGCGCTGGAGGACCTGCTGGAGGAGGTCATCGGGGAGTTCGACGACGAGACCGATCCGATCCCGCGCGCGGTACGCCGGCTCAGATAGGGGTAACGGGTGCGGCTGACGGGGGTGTCACCGGGATCGGGCGGAACGGGCCTGACGGTGCAGACCGCGCTGGCCAACCCGAGCACCCGTCCCGGCCTGCGCCTGCCGGGGCGGGTGAACCTGATCGCCGGCTCCGTCGACGTAGCGGTCCGGCACGTCCGGCTCGGCCTGGTCAGCACGGTCGAGCCGGACGATCCGGAGGCTCCCCGCCGGCTGGTGCAGTTCCATCAGGCGCAGGTGGCGGACGCGATGGTGCTGCGGGCCGGACGGGCCCGGTCGATCCCGTTCGAGTTCCCGGTGCCGTGGGAGACGCCGGTGACCACGCTGGGTGGGGTGCCCTTGCTCAGCCTGCGGATGGGACTGCGTACCGAGGTGGCGATCGACGCCACCCTGGACCAGGGGGCGATGGTGCCGGTTCTGGTCCATCCGCTGCCGACCCAGCAGCACATCCTGGCCGCCCTGGACACGCTCGGCTTCCGCGTCCGCCAGTCCGGCCTGGTCGACGGCCGGCTACCCGGCGTGGAGCAGGCCCTGCCCCTGCACCAGCGGTGGGGCTTCTGGGTCGGTCCGCTCTACGCCGGGCCGATCACCGAGCTGGAGGTGATCTTCGTGACCAACTCCGCCGGCCTGGAGGTGATCCTCTGGTGCGACCGGCGGTTGGCGCTGGCCGGAATCACCCACACCAGCATCAGCCGGTTCCGGATCTGGCACGTTGGCGCCGACCAGCGGGACTGGGTGAGCACCGTGGACGGGTGGCTGCGCGAAGCGATCAACCGGCACGCCGCCGCCGCGGCACACGCCGACTGGTCAGCCCCCGTCCCCGAGTCGGCCCACGTCAGCCGCCCACCCGACCGGCCGCTGCCACCCGGCCCGACATTCGGTGGCGACGCGGGCGGCGCGGGTGTCGGCGGCGGCGAGGGCGGCGGTGGCGACGGTGGCGGCGGCACGAGATCTCCCGGACGCCGCTCAGCCCTGGGCGAGCTTGAGGCCGAAGCCGAGGAAGAGCGCACCGACCGCGCTTGTCGCGCCGGCCGCCAGCCGGCGACGCCGACTGAACTGGGCGGCCAGGAAGGTACCCGCGAAGATCAACGCAGTCAGGTAGAGCGCGCTGGTCACCTGGGCGATCAGACCGAGCAGCAGGAACGACAGTGCCGGCCAGGGGTAGGTCGGATCGACGAACTGGATGAAGAACGAGACGAAGAACAGGATCGCCTTCGGGTTGAGCAGACTGATCACCAGCGCCTTGCGGAACGGGCTGCGCATCGCCGCCGGCTCCGCGGCATCGATCAACCGCGGGGTGGCCGGGTCGTTGCGTTCCCGCCAGCGTCGCCACGCCCCGCGCAGCATGGTCAACCCCACATAGCCCAGGTACGCCGCGCCCGCGTACTTGATCACAAGGAAGACCGGCGGGTACGCCTTGAGCAGCGACGCCACTCCCGCGGCGGAGAGGAACATCAGGATCGCGTCACCGACCCAGACGCCGCTCGCCGCCCGGTAGCCGACGCCGACGCCACGCCGCGCGGCGGTGGAGAGGACGAACAACGAATTGGGGCCGGGCAGCAGCACGATGGCCACGGTGCCCAGCACGTACGTCCAGAGGTCGGTGATTCCCAGCACGTCCGACATCATCGGGCCGACATGGGCTGGGCACGAAGCCTTTCCCGCAGGCTGACCTGTGCTTTCGGCCACTCGTCGACGGTCATCGCATACTGCACGGTGTCCCGCCACGAGCCGTCCGGCCGCAACCGGTGCATCCGCAGCACCCCCTCCCGGGTCGCGCCGAGCCGCTCGATGGCCCGCTGCGAACGCTCGTTGCGGATGTCGGTGTGCCAGACCACCCGCACCGCGTCGAGTTCGTCGAAGGCGCGGGCGAGCAGCAGCAGCTTCGCCTCGGTGTTGATCCCGGTACGCCACCACGGCCGCCCGAGCATGGTGTGCCCGATCGCCACCGACCGACGCGCCGGGTCGATCTCGTAGTACGAGGTGGAGCCGACCACCGCGCCGGTGACCGCGCACCGTTGCACCCAGGCGACCCGCTGCTGGTCGGCAAGGGCTTCGATGATCACCTCACGCACCTGCCCCGGCCCGGTCGGCAGCGGTCGGGTGAGGTGCCGCCAGACCTCGGCGTCGGCGGTGGCCGCGTACAACTCGTCGGCGTGTGCCAGGTCGAGCGGCTCCAGCAGCACGTGGGCACCGCGCAGCACCGCCGGTTCGTGCCAGGGCGAGCGGCGCGGGCGCAGGTACGGCGGCAGCGGCGCGGTGACCCCGGCGTCCGGCTCCGGCCGGCCGGGGTCAGCCGTAGCGGCACCACCCCGGCCCAGTGCGCCAGGTCGAGATCGGCCGGGTCGTCGCGTACCCCGCCGGTGCGGGTGCGCAGCGACACCTCCGTCAGCGGCAACGCCAGCACGGCGGTCTCGGCCAGCTCCCGTCGGCTCGGCGGTCGGCTGTCCGCCGCGCGGCCGGTGCCGACCTTCTCCACCAGGGCGGTCAGCACGTCGGTCTTCTCGTCCGGGTCGGTGACCAGGTGTGCGGTGCCGTGCGCGATCACCGACCGGTAGTTGGCGCTGTGGTGGAACTGGGAGCGCCCGTAGACCAGCCCGTCGAGCAGGGTGACCGCGACGCATACCGGAAGGCCGTCGACACGGGCCGCGAGCAGCGGCCGGCTGCCGGTGGAGCCGTGCAGGTAGAGCGTGTCGCCGATGCGCACGTGCAGCGTGGGCAGCACCCGGGGCTCGCCGTCGACGGTGAACCCGAGCGCGCAGTGGTACGCCTCGTCGAGTACGGCGTGCGCGGCGATCCGGTCGTAGCTCATCCGGTCCCGGGAACGGCTGGCGGTGGTGCGGGTGGTCTGCGGGTACATGCCTCCACCTTTGTTCTAGTACAATCCCATCTTTGTGTCAGCACGCTATCAGGTGACCGGTGCGACGGCCGTCGAGATTTCGGCCAGCATCGAATCCGCCATCCGCGACGCCGCCCTCGCTCCCGGCGACCCACTGCCACCGGTGCGCACGCTCGCCGCCGACCTGGCCGTCAGCCCCGCCACCGTCTCCCGGGCCTACGCCGAGCTGCGCCGTCGCGGACTCGTCGTCACCGCCGGCCGGCGCGGCACCCGGGTACGCCCCCGACCGCCGGTCGCCGCCCGCCGAGCCGCCCTGCGCCCGCCGCCCGCACCCGGTCTGCGTGACCTGTCCCGAGGTCAACCCGACCAGCGGCTGCTGCCGCCGCTGCGTCGGCACCTGGCCGCCCTCGCCGACACCGTCGGCGACCCCGTGGGCTATCCCGACCTCGGTGTGCTACCCGAGATGACCGAGGCGGCCGGGGCTCGACTGGCCGCCGACGGGGTACCAGCGCCCGGGCTGACCCTCACCGGCGGTGCACTGGACGGCATCGAGCGTCTGCTCGACGCGCACCTGCGCCACGGTGACGCGGTCGCCGTGGAGGATCCGGGCTGGGCCGGCCTGCTCGACCTGCTGGCCGCCCTCGGGCTACGGCCGATCGGCATGCCCGTCGACGACGACGGGCCGATCGTCGCGGGAGTCGCCGCCGCCCTCGACGCCGGAGCACGAGCGCTCATCGTGACCAGCCGGGCCCAGAACCCCACCGGCGCGGCAATCTCCGCCGACCGGGCCGACGCCCTACGCGCCCTGCTCGCCAGCCGGGCCGACCTGCTGCTGATCGAGGACGACCACGCCGCCGAACTGGCTCGCGTACCGCTGCACCCGCTCGCCGGAGCCACCACCCACTGGGCCTTCCTCCGCTCGGTCAGCAAGCCCTTCGGCCCCGACCTGCGCCTGGCCGTGCTGGCCGCGGACGAGACCACGGTGGCGCGGGTGGCCGGCCGGGCAAGGGTCGGCACCGGCTGGGTCTCCACCGTGCTGCAACGGCTCGTGCTCTCGCTCTGGGCGGACCCGGAGACGACCGCCCTTGTCGACCGGGCGGCGCAGAGTTACGAACGACGGCGTCACGCGCTGGTCACCGCCCTCACCGACCGTGGCCTGCCCGCCCACGGCCGCACCGGCATCAACGTCTGGGTACCGGTGGACGACGAGACCAGCGCGCTGACCGTGCTCCGCGACGCCGGCTGGGTGGTCGCGCCGGGCGCGCTCTACCGGATCGCCGGCCCGCCCGGACTGCGCATCACCGTCAGCGACCTGCACGACAAGGAGATCCCGGCGTTCGCCGACACGGTCGCCCACGCGGCCCGCCCCACCCCGCCCCCAGGCTTCACCGCCTGAGCAGACCCCTGCCGCCCCCACGACACGTGAGGCGTGAACGGTCGGGCGCGCGGAGCGACGCGTCGCCGCTGGCTCGCGTGGGCCGCACCGAACCGGGTAGAACAGTCGCCATGGCCGACACCGACACCGCGCCCGGCGCACAGCGGTTCATTCCGCCGCAGGCCGACACCCTCGACGAGCTGCGGGCGGCCGCCACCGGCTGCCGGGGCTGCGAGCTGTACCGGGACGCCACACAGACCGTCTTCGGCCGAGGCGACGCCAGCGCCCGGGTGGTCTTCGTCGGTGAGCAGCCCGGCGACATTGAAGACCAGAAGGGGCTGCCCTTCGTCGGCCCGGCCGGTCGGCTGCTCCGCAAGGCGGTCGACGACGCCGGCCTCGACCCGGCCCACATCTACCTCACCAACGCCGTGAAGCACTTCCGCTTCGAAGTACGCGGCAAGCGGCGCATCCACCAGACCCCCGACCGGGTACACATCACCGCCTGTCGGCCCTGGCTGGTGGCCGAGTTCGCCCAGCTGGCCCCCGAGGTGATCGTGGTACTCGGGGCGACCGCGGCGAAGGCGCTGCTCGGCCCGACGTTCCGGGTCACCCGTCAGCGCGGTGAGCTGCTGCCCTGGCCGGCCGCCGCCCAGCGCCCCGAGGACTTCCACCAGGTGCCGGTCGACAACACCGGCCACGCCGCCGACGCACCACCGGCCCAACTGCTGGCCACCATCCACCCGTCCGCCGTGCTGCGAGCCGACAACCAGGACGTCGCGTACGACGGGCTGGTCGCCGACCTCACCGTCGTCTCCCGCGCCCTCGCCGGCTGACGCCCGCGCCCGGCGGTGCCACACTTGCCGCCATGCAGCAGCACCTCTACCAGCCCGACCACGACGCGTTCCGCGACCTGTGCCGACGCTTCCTGGACCGCGAGGCCGTGCCGTACCACGACCGCTGGGAGGCCGACGGCATCGTCGACCGCGAGGTGTGGCGGAAGGCCGGCGCCGCCGGACTGCTCGGCCCGGACGTCGACGAGGCGTACGGCGGCGGCGGACAGCGGGACTTCCGGTACAACGCCGTCCTGGTCGAGGAAATCGTCAACTCGGGCTGCTCCGGGCTCGGCTTCGGCCTGCACAACGACGTGGTCGCGCCGTACCTCACCGAGCTGACCACCGAGGATCAGCGCCAGCGCTGGCTGCCCCGGTTCTGCTCCGGCGACCTGGTCACCGCCATCGCGATGAGCGAACCCGGCGCCGGCTCCGACCTGGCCGGCGTCCGCACCACCGCCGTCCGCGACGGCGACAGCTACCTGCTCAACGGGCAGAAGACGTTCATCACCAACGGTGAGCTGGCCGACCTGGTGATCGTGGTGGCCCGTACCGCCGACGAGGGCGCCCACGGCGTGAGCCTGATCGCGGTGGAGACCGGGACCGCCGGCTTCACCCGGGGTCGCCGGCTGGCCAAGGTCGGGCTGAAGGCCAACGACACCGCCGAACTCTTCTTCGACGACTGTCGGGTACCGGCCGCCAACCTCCTCGGCACCGAGAACCACGGCTTCTACCACCTGATGGCCAACCTGCCCCGGGAACGGCTCAGCATCGCCGTGGCCGCGGTCGCCGCCGCGGAACGGCTGCTCGCCCTCACCCTCGACTACGCGCGTACCCGGGAGGCGTTCGGCCGGCCCATCGGGAAGTTCCAGCACAACCGGTTCCTCCTCGCCGAACTGGACACCGAGGTCACCATCGCGCGGACCTTCGTCAACCACTGCGTTGCCGAGTTCAACGCCGGCCGGCTGTCGGTGACCGACGCGGCCAAGGCCAAGTGGTGGACCACGGAGTTGCAGAACCGGGTCGCCGACCGGTGCGTGCAGTTGCACGGCGGCTACGGCTTCATGGCGGAGTACCCGGTGGCGCGGGCCTGGTTGGACAGCCGGGTGCAGACCATCTACGGCGGCACCACGGAGATCATGAAGGAGATCATCGGCCGCGGCCTGGGGCTGTGACGAAAACCGGGCTGCCGACCGTCGGTCGGGTGCGAAAGGATGGTCACCCCTTACCAAGGAGCCTCCCGTTGGCCACTGACCTGACGACCACACCGGCGTACCCGGACGTCGCGCCCATCCAGCGGCGCACCCTGCGGCTGCTCTTCACCACCCAGGTCGTCGGCGGCATCGGCGTGACCATCGGCATCGCCGTCGGCGCCCTGCTCGCCGCCGAGATCGCCGGCACCGCCGTGGCCGGCCTGGCGCAGAGCGCCGCCGTGGTCGGTGCGGCCCTGCTCGCCGTCCCGGTCACCCGGATCATCACCGGGTACGGCCGCCGCCCCGGCCTGGCCGTCGCGTACCTGGTCGGGGCGGTGGGCGGAGCGCTCGTGGTGCTCGCCGCGGCGACCCGGTCGGTCCCGCTGCTCTTTCTCGGCATGCTCCTCTTCGGCGGCGGCTCCGCCGCCAACCTCCAGGCCCGCTACGCCGCGGTCGACCTCGCCGAACCGGACCGGCGCGCCCGACAACTGTCGCTGATCGTCTGGGCCACCACCATCGGCGCGGTGGCCGCCCCGAACTTCGCCGCCCTCGCCGACCGGACCACCAGCGGCTGGGGGCTGCCGGCACTGTCCGGCCCGTTCGCGTTCAGCGCCGTCGCGTTCGTGCTCGCCGCCGGCGTACTGCTGCTGTGGTTGCGGCCCGATCCGCTGCTCACCGCGCGCCGGCTCGCGGCGGCCCGGGCCGGCGAGTCCGAGCCGACCCCGCCCGGTCCGCCACCGGCACCGGCCGAGCCGGCCCAGGCGGCGTCCGCGCTCGCCCCGGCCGGCCCGATCCCGGCGCCGGCCGCGCCGGCCCGGCGCGGCGGAGGCATGCGCGCCGCCTGGTCGGTGGTACGCGCCCGACCGGCCGCCCGGCTCGGCGTGTCCGCCGTGGCCGTGGGCCATCTGGTGATGGTGGCGGTGATGGCGATGACCCCGGTGCACCTGCGGGAGTACTACGCCGTCGACGAGGTGCTGCCGGTGGTCGGGCTGGTGCTGAGCCTGCACATCGCCGGCATGTACGCGCTGGCGCCGGTGGTCGGCTGGCTCGCCGACCGGTTCGGCCGGCGCCCGGTCATCCTCGGCGGGATCGCGACGCTGCTGGCCGCCTGCGCGGTCGCCGGCACCGCCGGGCACCACACGCCCCGGCTCACCGTCGGGCTGATCCTGCTCGGGCTCGGCTGGTCGGCGACCATGGTGGCCGGCTCCACCCTGCTGTCGGAGTCGGTGCCGGACGAGGTGCGGCCCAGCGCCCAGGGGCTGTCCGACCTGCTCATGGGGCTGGCGGGCGCGTTGGCCGGAGCACTCAGCGGGTTTGTCATGCAACTCGCGGGCTATCCCGTGCTCACCCTGCTCGCCGCGGTCGCGGTGGCACCCCTGCTGGCGCTAGCGTTGCGTCCGGTGCCGGTGGGTGCACCGGACAGGAGGGACTGATCACGTGCGGCTGACCGACTTCTGGGCGCGCCTGGCCGAGGCGTTCGGGCCGGCGTACGCGGCCAGCATCGCCAGCGACCAGGTGCTGTCGGAACTCGGTGGACGGACCATCGAGCAGGCCCTCAGGGCCGGCGTGGAGACGCACGTGGTGTGGCGTGCCGTGGTCGCGGCCTATCCGGACCGCGTCCCCGCCCGGCTACGCTGAGCAGCCGATTCGTTACTTCCGCGTGTCTCTTGCCGAGTCGTACACCTGTTCGGCTATTGTCCACAGCGAGGTGCTCGTCCACAGGCCACGGCCAGTCGGCTGGTTTTCTGTCGGACCCAGCGCCTAGCGTGTCCCGCGTGACGCGAAGCTCAGGAAAGACGCCGGCGAAGGCAGGGGTGGCAACGATGGCGGCAGGTCCTGACCGGGAGAAGGCGCTCGACCTTGCTCTCGCTCAGATCGACAAGCAGTTCGGCAAGGGCTCGGTGATGCGGCTGGGGGAGCGACCGGTCATCCAGACCTCGGTCATCCCGACCGGCTCCATCGCGCTCGACGTGGCGCTCGGCGTGGGCGGTCTGCCCCGTGGTCGGGTCGTCGAGGTGTACGGCCCGGAGAGCAGCGGTAAGACCACGGTCGCCCTGCACGCGGTGGCCAACGCCCAGCGGGCCGGCGGCATCGCCGCCTTCATTGACGCCGAGCACGCGCTCGACCCGGAGTACGCCAGGGCACTCGGTGTCGACACCGACGCCCTGCTGGTCTCCCAGCCGGACACCGGCGAGCAGGCGTTGGAGATCGCGGACATGCTGGTCCGCTCCGGCGCGATCGACATCATCGTGATCGACTCGGTCGCCGCGCTGGTGCCGCGCGCCGAGATCGAGGGGGAGATGGGCGACAGCCACGTGGGTCTCCAGGCCCGGCTGATGAGCCAGGCGCTGCGGAAGATCACCGGCGTGCTCAACAACACCGGCACCACCGCCATCTTCATCAACCAGCTCCGCGAGAAGATCGGCGTCATGTTCGGGTGCATGTCGTACTCGACCCGGGTCACGCTGGCCGACGGCACGCAGGAGAAGATCGGCAAGATCGTCAACCAGCGGATGAATGTCGAGGTTCTCTCCTACAACCCGGACACCGACCGGGTGGAGCCGAAGCGGATCACCAACTGGTTCAACAACGGTCCGGCGGAGCAGTTCCTCCAGTTCACCGTCGCCAAGTCGGGCGGCAACGGGCGGGCGCAGTTCGCCGCCACCGCCAACCACCTGGTACGCACTCCGGGGGGCTGGCGGGAGGCGGGTGAGCTGATCGCCGGTGACCGGGTGATGCTCGCCGAGTCACGCCGCCTCAGCGAGCAGCAGTGGCAGGTCGTGCTCGGCTCGCTGATGGGCGATGGTGCCCTGTCGCCGAACCGCCAGGACCGCTCCGGTGTCCGCTTCCGCCTTGGCCACGGTGCACAGCAGGTCGACTATCTCGACTGGAAGGTCTCGCTGCTGGGCAACATCGGCCACTCCCGGCGTACCGACGCCCGGGGAGCGGCTTTCGTCGACTTCACTCCGCTGCCGGAGTTGGACGAGTTGCGCCGCGCGGTCTACCTGGGTGACGGCAAAAAGCACCTCAGCTGGGACTACCTCAAGGCGCTGACTCCGCTGGCGCTCGCGGTGTGGTACATGGATGACGGTTGCTTCACCGTCCGTTCCAAGGGCCTCCAGGAGCGCACGGCCGGCGGCTCCGGCCGGATCGAGATCTGCGTCGAGGCGATGGCGGAGGGCAGCCGCGACCGTCTGGTGGAGCATCTGCGCGGCGCGTACGGGATGGACGTGAAGCTGGTCGCCCGGGGGGCCCGGCAGACGGCGTCGATCGTCTTCACCACCGAGTCGTCGGCGAGGTTCCAGGAACTGGTCGCTCCCTACGTGCCGGCGGCGATGGGGGCCATGCTGCTGCCGCGCTTCCGGGGCCAGTGCGCCGTCGAGCCGCAGTTCGTCGCGGCGGAGCTGATGCCGGTGCCGGCGCGGGTCATCGATGTCCGGGTCAAGCCGAAGACCCGCTCGATGAACCGGTTCGACATCGAGGTCGAGGGCAACCACAACTACTTCGTCGACGGCGTCATGGTGCACAACAGCCCCGAGACCACCACCGGTGGGCGGGCGCTGAAGTTCTACGCCTCGGTCCGGCTCGACGTGCGGCGCATCGAGAGTCTGAAGGACGGCACCGACGTGGTCGGTAACCGCACCCGGGTCAAGGTCGTGAAGAACAAGGTCGCATCGCCGTTCAAGCAGGCCGAGTTCGACATCATGTACGGCAAGGGCATCTCCCGCGAGGGTTCGCTGATCGACGTCGGTGTCGAGCAGTCGATCATCCGCAAGTCCGGCGCCTGGTACACCTACGAGGGCGACCAGTTGGGCCAGGGCAAGGAGAAGGCCCGCGAGTTCCTCCGGGAGAACCCGGACGTGGCCGCCGAGATCGAGAAGAAGATCCTGGAGAAGCTCGGCGTCGGGGTCGGCGCGGGCGACGCCGCCGGTGGCCCGGAGCTGCCGCCGGTCGACTTCTGATCCTGAGTCGTGGCAGGACGACGTGCCCGCACGGGGCGGGGCTGGGATGCCAGCCCGCCCCGCGCGGGTGACGCCACACCACGTCCCCGCCGGGGCCGCCGCGCCGCCGGAGGCCCGCCGACCCGGGTGACCCCTCGGACGCGTCGGGCCGGGCCGGTTCCGCCCGACGGGCCGGCGGTTTGGCAACCGGTGACGCGGCAGCCGCGCCTCGTGACGAGGCCGAGGTGGCCCGGGAGATCTGTCTGCGGCAGCTCGCGGTGCGCCCGCGTACCCGTGCCGAGCTGGCCACCGCGTTGGCGCGGCGGGGCATCTCCGAGGAGACCGCAGCCCAGGTCCTCGACCGGTACGACGAGGTCGGCATCATCGACGACGCCGCGTTCGCCCGGGCCTGGGTGAGCAGCCGACACGCCGGCCGTGGACTGGCGCGCCGGGCGCTGGCCAACGAGCTGCGTCAGCGCGGCGTGGACGGCGACACGGCCAGCGAGGCGTTGGACGAGCTGGACGAGACCACCGAGGCGGAGACCGCCCGCGCGCTGGTGGAGCGGAAACTGCGGACCGTCCGGGGTGAGCCGGACGCGGTGTTCCGGCGGCTGGTCGGCATGCTGGCCCGTAAGGGCTACCCGGCCGGTGTCGCGATCCGGGCGGTGAAGGACGCGATCGCCGCACAGAGCGCCGAGGCGGCCGAGTTCGCCGAGCAGATCGACGCCGACGCCCTCGCCGACGCCGAGGGTGAGATCGACCGTTGACCGCGCGTTCGCGCCATCCTGCCGTCCACCCGACGTGATCTCGGGCCGGCCCGTCACAGGGCCGCAGGCGATGCGACGAGCGCGGGTGCGACGACCGCCTCCGTGACGTGACCAGCCCCGATGAGTCAACTCGGCGTTGGTCGTTCGTCTTTTTTGCCCGCTGGCGTCCGAGTGTTCATTGGCGGAGGGTGACGAGTTAACTTCTCTCCGTCCGGGTGGTTTGATCATCTGTTCTTGACCGGAGGCCGGTTGAGACCTAGCCTCGCCATAAAGGCTCACATTGCCCGACCAAGCGCAGGCTAAGCGCACAACATAGATCCCGTAACAGAACAGCATCACTTTGGCCGGCACCTTCGGCCGCGTACGTCAGCTCCGGACAGGCCGGTCCGGGCTCGCGTGACACTGCACCCGGCCCGCCTACGGCCGTCAGGACGTCGGCGGAGGAAGCCAACCCACGGCCATGCGCTCCGGTCGGGCGTCCAGAGTCGCAGGAGCGTGCCCACCCGGCAGGCTGTTGCGGCGCGACGGTTCAGGGGAGGCGCGCCATGGCGAGGCGGCACAGGTTCACCGGAGTCCCGGCATGAGCGAGCGGAGCGGGCCGACCGTGCGGCTTTGTCCGGCGCTGCCCGTCAGGGGTGCGCGGCGGAACGGAGTGTCGGCATGAGCGCGGGGGCGGGTGCTCCCGGTGCGGCGGAGTCCGGGGCCGGCGACGACGGTGAGCAGAGTTCCGGTCCACCTGCCGCAGCGGTGGCCGGTGACGGTCCGGGCGGAGCCGGCCGATGAGCGCCTTCGACGTCGTGATCCTGGTCGCCGTGCTGGTGCTGACCCTCGTGGTGCTCGGCGCGGTGCTGCTCGGGGTGCGGCTGATGCGGGGTCTGCTGACCCGTCCGGCACCGGAGGATCCGGCGTTCATCGCGGAGAAGGACCGGCAGGAGCAGTCGCTGGCCGCGCTGCGTACCGCCGCTGACGAGGTCAACAGCACCATCGACGTGGCGAAGTCCGCGGCGGCGGCGGCCCGCGCCGAGGCGGCGGCGGCCAAGGCCGAGGCGAAGGCCGCCCGGGCGGAGGCGCGGCGGGTGCTCGACGACGCCCGCGCCGAGGCGGACACGGTGTTGGAACGGGCGCACAAGCAGGCCGAGGCGGACGCCGAGCAGTTGCGCACGGCGGCCCGGCGCAGCGGTGAGCGGGAGGTGGCGGTGTTGGCCGCGACCACCCGGGAGCAGGCGGCCGAGGTGGAGCGGCGGGCGACCCGGATGGACGAGCGGGAGCGGCTGCACACCGAGGAGGTGGAGCGGCTCGCGGAGCGGGAACGCCAGCTCACCGCGGCCAACGCGGCGCTGACGGCCCGTGAGGCGGCGTTGGCCGAGCGGGAGGCCGATCTCGCCGAGGTGGAGAACCAGCGGCGACGTGAGTTGGAGCGGGTCGCCGGGTTGACCGCCGACGCCGCGCGGGCCGAGTTGGTCGAGGCGATCGAGGGCCAGGCGAAGCGGGAGGCCGCGCTGCTGGTCCGGGACATCGAGTCCGACGCGAGGTCGACCGCCGAGCAGCGGGCCCGGCACATCGTGGTGGACGCCATCCAGCGGGTGGCCAGCGAGCAGACCGCCGAGAGCGTGGTCAGCGTGTTGCACCTGCCGGGCGACGAGATGAAGGGTCGGATCATCGGCCGGGAGGGCCGCAACATCCGGGCCTTCGAGTCGGTCACCGGGGTGAACCTGATCATCGACGACACTCCCGAGGCGGTGCTGCTGTCGTGCTTCGACCCGGTGCGCCGGGAGGTGGGCCGGTTGACGCTGGAGAAGCTGGTGCTGGACGGCCGGATCCACCCGCACCGCATCGAGGAGGTGCACGAACTGGCCCGCCAGGAGGTGGACCAGCTCTGCCACCGGGCCGCCGAGGACGCCCTGGTGGAGGTCGGCATCACCGAGATCCACCCGGAGCTGGTCACCCTGCTGGGCCGGTTGCGCTACCGCACGTCGTACGGGCAGAACGTGCTCAAGCACCTGGTGGAGACCGCGCACATCGCCGGGGTGATGGCGGCCGAGCTGCGGCTGGACGTGCCGTTGATCAAGCGGTCGGCGTTCCTGCACGACATCGGCAAGGCGCTCACGCACGAGGTGGAGGGCAGCCACGCCATCATCGGCGCGGACGTGGCCCGCAAGTACGGCGAGAGCGAGGACGTGGTGCACGCCATCGAGGCGCACCACAACGAGGTGCCGCCGCAGACCGTGGAGGCGGTGCTGACCCAGGCGTCGGACGCCTGCTCGGGCGGGCGGCCGGGAGCGCGGCGGGAGAGCCTGGAGGCGTACGTCAAGCGGCTGGAACGCATCGAGGAGATCGCCGCCGGCAAGGTCGGGGTGGACAAGGTCTTCGCCATGCAGGCGGGCCGCGAGATCCGGGTGATGGTCAAGCCCGACGACGTCGACGACATCGGTGCGGCGGTGCTGGCCCGGGACGTGGCCAAGCAGGTCGAGGAGGAGTTGACCTATCCGGGTCAGATCCGGGTGACGGTGGTCCGCGAGTCCCGGGTGACCGAGATCGCCCGCTGACCGGGAGAAGATATCGGGCTCTTGGTACTACCGAGCGCAGGGGGGATATATGGACTAACAGTACCAATCTGCCAAGGTCATTACGCAGAGACGTCGCCATGCCTGCCAGGCATTAGACCGACAGTTGAATCGAGGCAGGTAAGACGACGGCGGGGTTCCTCGAGCAAATCCTTATTGATCGGCTGATGGCTTTGTTGACAGCTTCACCTCGCCCGGCTACCAATCTTCTTTACGCTACTGGCCCTATGGTCAAAGCACTCTCGTCAAGCTGCTGTGCCGACTCTATGAGCCCTCTCGGGGGGTCATACTTTTCGATGGCAAGAATGCCCGTGATCTTGATCCCTCGGAGATCCGACGTCGCATGACTGCAGTTTTCCAAGATTTTATGAGCTACGATCTGACTGTCGCGGAAAATATCGCGGTAGGCAACATCGAGCGCCGCGCGGACCGTGCCGCAGTGCGGAAGGCTGCTGAGAAGGCGGGACTAAGCGACGAGATTGACGCCCTGCCCAGCGGTTACGAAACCCTGTTAAGCAAGACTTTTATGGCCGACGATGAAAATGCCGACGTCTCGCTGTTGTCTGGTGGCCAGTGGCAGCGTCTCGCGATTGCCAGGGCGTTACTACGTGAGGATGCAGTCATTGCCATTCTCGATGAGCCAACATCAGGTCTAGACGCGCTTGCTCAGCGCCGCCTCCGTGAGGTCTTGAAATCAATAGGGGGCCGCAAGACGACGTTGCTAATCTCCCACCAACTCGGGTCGTTGCGCCACCTCGACCGCATCTTCGTTTTGGATGGCGGCCAACTCGTGGAGCAGGGCACACATTATGAACTGGTTGAGGCGGACAACCTTTACGCAGCTCTTTTCGCCGCTCAAGCAGAGGGCTACGCTGCCGATGCGCGTTCGCGCTGACATCTAGGCCTTCCGGCCTGTCGGCGCACGGGCGATCATGATCAGCTGTCGGTGTACGAGTTGCGCAACCGGCACCGCTTCGTAATGCTCGGGCGGGGTGTGGCACCCGTTCGCGCCGGGGGGTGTCTCGGCACACCACCGCGACACCGGGATGGTCGCGCAGCCATGTTTCCGGCGTTGCCACCCTACAGGGGGATAGCATATCGATGGGCTTTCGGATGACCGCCTTGAGTAGAACTGTGGCGTAACGCTGACGTCACCGCAGGGCGGTTTGCCGGGACATGACGACCATCGCCAGGGCCGACACCACCCGAGCGTCCTGCGGCCGGCCAGCCGACGCACCACCCCAGCGATCTGGAAGATAAGGTGGGGTGTGCGGCGATGGTAACGGATCAGAGCACCCGGAAGCTGCTCTTAGAATCCTGACGGCGCCAGCCTAGGGCACGCCGGACGGCGCATGCGTGTCCGCATCACCACCAGCCGGGCATTGACCGACACGTCCGCGATGGCTCGCTGATGCTACCCGTGCACCCGGCCCGCTACCGCCTCACAGCCCGGACAGCCTACCCTCCATTCAGGAGCCGGGGGCCCGTACTAGACTTGAGTTGTAACGGTTTAGTGACCACTCCAGCCGCAGTCGGTCAGGAGGGGTTCGGGTCTCGGGGGCGGGCGGGAACTCTGCCCACGCGAACAAACCAGCTAAGAATGTCAGGTGGCGGTGCCGGCTACCGCTTCGGTCTCCTGCACAGTGGTCGATTCGCCTCCGGTCGTCGCCGGCTTCGACTTGCGTGCGGTACGTCGCCCCTTGGCGAGACGACGCTGGGCGTATTCGGCCAGCTTCGACAGCAGGTAGTTGACGGCGATGTAGATGACGCCGACGACGACGTACACCTGGATCGGGTTGTCCAGGACCTGGATGATGAAGCTGCTCTTCCGCAGCACTTCCTCGTAGCTGATGATGAAGCCGAGCGATGTGTCCTTGAGCACGACAACGAGCTGGCTGATCAGTGCCGGAAGCATGATCCGGAACGCCTGCGGCAACAGGATCATGCGGGTCGCCTGGAATGAGGTCAGCCCGATCGCGTCGGCCGCCTCGCGCTGGCCGCCGGGCAGGCCCTCCATGCCGGAGCGGAGGATCTCACCGATCACCACGCCGTTGTAGATGGTCAGACCGAGCACCAGGTACCAGAGGATGTCGCCGAGGTCCACGCCGAGCACCGGGAGGCCGCTCGCGCAGAAGAAGATCGTGATGACGACCGGCAGCCCTCGGAAGACCTCGACGAAGAACCTGGTCACCCCGTTGAGGAGCCAGCTCAGGGCGCGTACGGCCAGTGCAACCGGCGCGGGAAGGCTGTCGAACCGGCGGCGCATCAGCGACTTGAGCTGCACCCGCAGCACCGCCAGGAGGGTGCCGAAGGCCAGCGAGCTGACGATGGCGAGCGCGGCGGCCGTCAGGGTCGCCCGGAAGCCCTGTCCGAGCTGGGTCCACACCTGACCGAAGACCTCGTTGCCCGGGTCGATCAGGGGGCCCCACCGCTCCATCGAGAACTGGCCGCGTTCGTCGAGCGGGCGGTAGACGAGGAAGTACAGTCCGGCCACAGCGGCGAGCGCGGCGAGGATGCTCGAGATAAGGGTGATCCGGCGGGCCCGTGGTCCCGGGGCGTCGTAGAGGACCGACATCGAATCGTTGCTCATCGGGCCACCGCCTGCCGGCGCTCCACCCGGTCCAGCAACAGGCCGAGGGGCACGGTGAGGATCAGGTAGCCCAGGCTGATGCCGATGAAGACGGGGATGATCGGGAAACCGCCGGCGCTGGTGAGTGACTGGGCGCTGGCGGACAGGTCACCGGCGACGCCGAAGAAACCGGCCAGGGCCGAATTCTTGATCATGGCGATCAGGACGCTGCCGAGCGGCACGACCGCTCCTTTCCATGCCTGGGGCAGGACGACGTACCGCAGGTTCTGGGTGAAGGTGAGCCCGATCGCCCGGGCCGCCTCGGCCTGGCCGCTGGGTACACCGTTCACGCCGCTGCGGATCGCCTCGGCCACGAACGCGGCCGTGTAGACGCTGAGCGCGATGAGGGCGAACCGGAAGTACGGCAGGTCGGTGCCGAGACGTTTGAAGATCTGGTCCAGTCCGGGGATCCGGAGGAAGTCCGCGTTGGAGCCGAGGGCCGGCAGGGCGAACGCGGCGAAGAACATGACGATCGTGAGTGGGCAGTTGCGCAGGACCGTGACGTACGTGCTGCCGAGCCAGCGCAGCGGTGGCACGGGTGAGATCCGCATCACGGCCACGAGGACGCCGATGATCAACGCCCCCGTGGCCGCCAGGATGCAGAACTGAAGGGTGACGAAGAATCCGTTGCGAAAGACGTCGAAGTTGTTGACGAGAACGTCCACAAAATCACCCTTCAGCTGCGGGGATCAGTAGCGGTTGACGGTGGGGATCTTCGGGTCGGCGGAGTCGATCTTGCCGGCGGTGTCCTTCCACGCCTGCAGGTAGCGACCGTCCTCGAAGATCTTCTCCAGGGTGTCGTTGAGGAAGGTGCGGAAGTCGTTGTCGCCCTTCTTGAGGCCGATGCCGTACGGCTCCTCGGTGAAGGTGCCACCGACCAGCTTGAACTGGCCCTCGTTCTGCGACATGTAGCCGCTGAGGATCACGTTGTCGGTGGTGATGGCGTCGACCTGACCACCCTTGAGCGCGTCGAGGCACTTGGTGTAGACGTCGAAGACGACCAGTTGCTCGCCCACGTTGCTCAGGTACTGCTCGATGTTGGCGGCGGGCGTGGAGCCCTGGACCGAGCAGACCTTCTTGCCGGTGGTCTTGAACGAGTCGGGGCCGGTGATCTCGTTCTCGTCGGCCTTGACCAGGATGGTCTGACCGGCGATGTAGTACGGGCCGGCGAAGTCGATCCGCTCCTTGCGGGTGTCGTTGATCGTGTAGGTCGCCACGACGATGTCGACGGCGCCCTCCTCGATGCGCTGCTCGCGTACGGTCGACGGGGTCTCGACCCACTCGATCTTGTCCTCGGGGATACCCAGCTCGTCGGCAACGATCTTGCCGATTTCGACATCGAAGCCCTGCGGCTTGCCGTCGAGTCCCTTCAGACCGAAGAGTGGCTGGTCGAACTTCGTACCGATCTTGATGGCCTGTGCCTGGTTCAGCCGTTCCATCGTGCTGCCAGCAGCGAAATCCTTGTCGGTGCCGGCACCGGTGCCCTCACCGGCGTCGTCGCCGCCACAGGCGGCCATGCCGAGCGTGAGGGTGGCAGCCGCGGCGATCGCCGCTATGCGCTTGATACGCATGTTCATCTCCTTCTAAGACGGAACCCGCCGTCGATCGACGGCGTGCCCCACTACGGACGGCTAGTGCGTGAGGATTTTGGAGAGGAAGTCCTTGGCCCGTTCACTGCGCGGATTCGCGAAGAACTCTTTGGGCTCGGCTTCCTCGACGAGCTTGCCGTCGGCCATGAAGATGACCCGGTTCGCGGCGTGCCGGGCGAAGCCCATCTCGTGGGTGACCACGACCATGGTCATGCCGTCGCGGGCCAGCGAGGTCATCACGTCCAGCACCTCGCCGACCATCTCCGGGTCCAGCGCGCTGGTGGGCTCGTCGAAGAGCATCGCCTTGGGCTGCATGGCCAGCGCGCGGGCGATCGCGGCGCGCTGCTGCTGGCCGCCGGAGAGCTGGGCCGGGTACTTGTCGGCCTGGTTGGCGATGCCGACCCGGTCGAGCAGGGCCAGCCCTCGCTCCCGGGCCGCCGCCGGCTTCTCCTTGCGGACCTTGATCGGGCCGAGGGTGACGTTCTCCAGGATCGTCTTGTGCGCGAAGAGGTTGAACGACTGGAACACCATGCCGACCTCGCTGCGCAGCCTGGCCAGGGCCTTGCCCTCGGCCGGCAGCGCCTGCCCGTCGAAGGTGATGGTGCCGGAGTTGATCGGCTCCAGCCGGTTGATGGTGCGGCACAGGGTCGACTTGCCGGAACCGGACGGGCCGATCACCACGACCACCTCGCCCCGGCCCACCGACAGCGAGACGTCGTCGAGTACGTGCAACGGCCCGAACCACTTGTTGACCGAGTCCAGCACGATGAGCGGTTCGCCCGTCGCCACGTCGTCTGTCCTCCTCGTCGCTGTCGGGAGTCGGTCGACCCCCGGTAGCGGCCACTGTAGGCGGGGTGAAGTGGCGGAACACAACTCAGATGGTCACGGAGCGGTAACACCATGGATGATCCGACTCCGGCGTCCGAATTTGACCCGCCCGGCTGGCATCCCGCCTCCGTGACGGAGATCATGAGGAGATGACCGAGCCCGTGCGGTTGACCCGGTACGCCCGTGGCGGCGGGTGCGCCTGCAAGATCCCGCCCGGCGAGTTGGAGGCGATGGTCGCCGGTCTCGGCCCCGCTGCCGGCACCGCCGAGCTGCTGGTCGGGCTGGACCATGGTGACGACGCCGCGGTGGTCCGGCTGGACGAGCGCACCGGCCTGGTGACCACGGCGGACTTCTTCACCCCGGTGGTCGACGACGCGTACGACTGGGGTCGGATCGCCGCCACCAACGCGCTGTCCGACGTGTATGCGATGGGCGGCAGCCCGCTGGTGGCGCTCAACCTGCTCTGCTGGCCGCGCGAGGTGCTGCCGCTGGAACTGGCCCGGGAGGTGCTGCGCGGTGGCCTGGACGTGGCCCGCGCGGCGGGCTGTCATCTGGTCGGCGGGCACAGCGTCGACGACGACGGCCCGAAGTACGGCCTGGCCGTCACCGGGCTGGTCCGGCCGGAAGAGCTGATCACCCTGGACGCCGGGCGGGCCGGTCTGCCGCTGTCGCTTACCAAACCGCTCGGCGTCGGCGTGCTCAACACCCGCCACAAGAGCACCGGCGAGAGCTTCCCGGCGGCGGTGGCGGCGATGACCACGCTGAACCGGGACGCCGCGCGGGTGGCCGTGGCGGCCGGCGTGCGCTGCGGCACCGACGTGACCGGATTCGGTCTGCTCGGGCACGCCTCGAAGCTGGCCCGGGCGAGCCGGCTGACGGTGGCGATCGACACCGCCCGGGTGCCGTACCTGGCCGGTGCCCGCGAGGCGGTCCGGGACGGGTACGTCAGCGGTGGTTCCCGCCGCAACCTGGAGTGGGTGACCCCGTGGACGGACTTCGGCGCCGCCACCGAGCAGGATCGGCTGCTGCTGGCCGACGCGCAGACCTCCGGCGGGCTGCTGATCGCCGGGGAGATACCGGGCGCCCCGGTGATCGGTGAGCTGCTGCCCCCCGGGGAACACCGGGTCGTCCTGCGCTGAACGCAGGTTTCGGTACGCGTGCCGTTGCGTGGGAACGCGCACGATACCCGATAAACTGTCATCTTCCCGCTACCTGGAGCGATGATGCTCCGGGAAATTTGGGCCAGAATGGTCACAGACCGGTAACTTGCCCCCGGCTGGGGGCAAATGCCCCCCACCATCGTCGTATGGCCCGATCCGGAGGCCGGTGGGGACGAGCACAGCGAGGAGACGGCATGACCGAGCTGTGGAACTGGAGAATCGACCAGGTACGACCGGTGGAGGTCTACCCGGCGCTGGCCGACGCGCTCGGTCGGGTGGTGATGCCGCTGGCGGTGGCGGATCCGCTGCGGCTGCCGACGTACGCGGTGGTCTGCGACGTCTGGCAGGCGCCGGGGGAGTTCGCCACGATCGTGGACTGCTACGGCGTACCGGACGAGTTGCCCGAGCTGCCCAGCGTCGCGGCGCTGGCCCGGCTGCTCGGCCGCAACTGCGTCCTGCGTGACGACACGCTCGACGACACCCGGCACCTGCTGGTGGCCCCGGACGGCAGCATCCGCCCGGTCCACTTCGACGTGCGGGAGACCGACGACGGCGAGGTGCTCAGCGACCGCCGGCTGTGCACCGAGGCGGATCCGCGCTGCCGGGGCTGGTCGCGTTGCCGCCGCTCCCGCTGGGCGCCCGACTCGGTGAACCCCGCCCTGGCCGCCGCCTGAGGTCCTACGACGCCGCGGCGGGTCGGCTGCCGCAGTGCATCACGTTTGCGTCCGATTCCTCGGGCCCAGCTACGCTGTGCACGTCATGACTACCGCAGCGGCGGGCGGCCCGCGCACCTACCAGGTGCGCACCTACGGCTGCCAGATGAACGTGCACGACTCCGAGCGCATTTCCGGCCTGCTGGAGCAGGCGGGTTACGTCCGCGCGGGCGAGGCCGAGGACACCCCCGACGTGGTGGTGTTCAACACCTGCGCGGTCCGCGAGAACGCGGACAACCGGCTCTACGGCAACCTCGGTCACCTGCGTCCGGTCAAGAACCGGCACCCGGGGATGCAGATCGCCGTCGGTGGCTGCCTGGCCCAGAAGGACCGGGGCGACATCGTCCGCCGGGCACCGTGGGTGGACGTGGTCTTCGGTACCCACAACATCGGCTCGCTGCCGGTGCTGCTGGAGCGCGCCCGGCACAACGCCGCCGCCGAGGTGGAGATCCTCGAATCCCTCGACGTCTTCCCCTCGACGCTGCCGACCCGCCGCGAGTCGACCTACGCCGGCTGGGTGTCGATCTCGGTGGGCTGCAACAACACCTGCACCTTCTGCATCGTGCCGTCGCTGCGCGGCCGGGAGAAGGACCGCCGCCCCGGCGACATCCTCAGCGAGGTCCGGGCGCTTGTCGACGAGGGCGTGCTGGAGGTGACCCTGCTCGGGCAGAACGTCAACTCCTACGGCGTCGAGTTCGGCGACCGGTACGCCTTCGGCAAGCTGCTGCGCGCCTGCGGCGAGATCGACGGGCTGGAGCGGGTCCGGTTCACCAGCCCGCACCCGAAGGACTTCACCGACGACGTGATTGCGGCGATGGCCGAGACGCCGAACGTCTGCCCCTCGCTGCACATGCCGTTGCAGTCCGGCTCGGACGACGTGCTGCGCGCGATGCGCCGGTCGTACCGGTCGGAGAAGTACCTGGGGATCATCGAAAAGGTCCGCGCCGCCATGCCCGACGCGGCGATCACCACCGACATCATCGTCGGCTTCCCCGGCGAGACCGAGACCGACTTCGAGCGCACCCTGGACGTGGTCCGCGAGGCGCGGTTCGCCTCCGCGTTCACCTTCCAGTACTCCAAGCGGCCCGGCACCCCGGCCGCGAGCATGGACGGCCAGCTGCCCAAACAGGTCGTGCAGGAGCGGTATGAGCGGCTGATCGCCTGCGTGGAGGAGATCACCTGGGCGGAGAACCGCAAGCTCGTCGGGACGCCGGTCGAGGTGCTGGTCGCCGTCGGTGAGGGCCGCAAGGACGAGCGGACCGGCCGGATGTCGGGCCGGGCCTGCGACGGCCGCCTGGTGCACTTCGACGTGGGGTCGCTGGCGGGTGCGATCCGCCCGGGTGACCTCGTTGAGACCACGGTCACCTACGCTGCTCCGCACCATCTGAACGCCGACGGTCAACCCCTGTCGCACCGGCGGACCAGGGCCGGTGACGCGGTTGAGGCCGGACGGGTGCCGCGTACCGGCGGGGTGTCGCTGGGGCTGCCCACGGTGGGCGTGCCGCCGGCCGCGCCGCCGGCCGAGTCGGCCTGCGTACGCTGACCGAGCGCCGGGTCGAGTTCGGCAGGCGTCTACCGGCGTGAGGCAGGTGTGTTCCCCGGCCACCGGGTGGCCGGGGAACACCGTGAAACCGACGGTTACAGGCCGATCTTGCCGGTGCCTGCGCCGTTGGTGACGACCGACTTGACCTGGCTGGCGCTGGTCAGCGAGTACGAGTACGGGATGCTCGCCACGCTGCCCGACGATTGCGGGCTGCCGGAGTTGACGAAGTGGTTGTTGCGCTGGACCAACGTCCCCGGGCCCGACGCGGCGTACCCGACCAGGGTCGGGTCGTCGACGGACTCGAAGTAGTTGCCCTCGACGAGCACGCCGGCGCCCATGGTCGACGCGACGCCGTAGTCGTTGTTGTAGTAGTAGTTGTTGAACACGTGGACCGGGTTACCGAACCGCACCCGCGGGTGCCGGCTGCCGGAACCGTCGAACCAGTTGTGGTGGTAGGTCACCCGCAGGTGGCCGCGGTCCTGGCTGCTGTTGTTGTCGGAATGCCCGAGCAGCATGGACTTGTCGTGGTTGAACACCCGGTTCCAGGACACCGTGATGTAGTCGGAGCCGCGCTTGATGTCCACCGCGCCGTCGTAGCCGTTGGTGAACGAGTTGTGGTCCACCCAGACGTTGGTGGCCGACTCCTGCACGTTGATGGCGTCGTCGTTCCAGTTGCGGAAGTTGATGTTACGGATGATCACGTTCCGGCTGCCATTGATGTTGAAGCCGCAACCGGAGATCGTGGCCGACGAGCCGACGCCGAGGATGCTCTTGTTGCTGCCCACGCTGAGCATGCCGGAGCAGCTGATCGTGCCGGACACCCGGATAACCGCGGCGCTTGACGAACTGACTGCCGAACGGAGCGCCGACTCGCTGGTGACCGTGGTGGAGGAGGCGTTACCTCCGCCGGTGGTGCCACCGTTCTGGGTGGCCCAGCCGACCAGACCCGTCGGTACCGGGCCGGGTGGCGGAGTGGTCGGTGGCGGAGTGGTCGGTGGTGTGGTGGTGGGTGGCGGCGTGGTTCCGCCGGGGGTGGTTGGCGTGACGCCGCCGGTGCAGGACACGCCGTTGAGGGTGAAGCTCGTCGGGGCCGGGTTGCTGGAGTTGTTCCAGGAGCCGTTGAACCCGAACGAGACGTTCCCGTTGGTGGGGATGTTGCCGTTGTAGGCGACATTGGTGGCGGTCACCTGGCTCCCGCTCTGCGAGATCGTCGCGTTCCAGGGGCTGACGACCTGCTGCCCGGCGCTGTACGACCAGCGCAGGGTCCAGCCGGAGATGGGGTCGCCGAGATTGGTGACGACGACGTTGCCGGTGAAGCCGCCCGGCCACTCGCCGGCGACCGAGTAGTTGACCTGGCAGCCGGCCGCGGCGTGGGCGGTGACGGCGGTAAGTACCCCGGCGGCGAGCAGTGCGGCGGTGGCCGAGGCGGTGGTGGCGAGCAGCGTCGTACGACGCCGTGCGGTGCGCATGGTCGCTTCCTCTCGGAGAGGGTGCGCAGGGATGGTCGGCTCGATCCGCGTTTGCCCGGTGCCCAGACGGGCGTGCCGGTCGGGCCGTCCCTGCCAATGGACTTACCAATTGCTGACTGCGCTGTACGGATGGCTCCCGTGCCGTGCCCATAGGTAAGCGCTTTCCTCAGCGAACCACAGACGGTCGTCGATGTAAAGGGTGTGCCGCCCGAACGCGCTTCGTCTGGTCGTCAAGTACCGGCGGGACGGACACAACGGAGCCCCCGCCTCAAAGGGCGGGGGCTCGGTAGCCGACGCGACTCAGCTCGACTGTTCAGCCAGCTTGAGGAACTGGCGCTTGGACTCCAGCGCCTGTTCGGCCTCCTTGATCCGTCGGGTGTCACCCGCGGCCTGCGCCCGGGCCAGCCGCTCCTCTGCCTCCGCGACCTGCGAACGCATCTGGGCCAGCAGCGGATTGTCCTCCCGGCTGGTGCGCCGCCAGGCCGAGTCCATCACCTCGCGGACCTTCTCGTCGATTGCGCGCAGCCGGCGCTCCAGCCCGGCTGCCGCCTCGCGCGGCACCCGACCGGCCTCGTGCCACTGCGCCTGGATCTCCCGCAGCTTCGCTTGGGCGCCCTTCGGGTCGCCGTCGATGTCGAGCGCCTCGGCCTCGGCGAGCAGTGCCTGCTTGCGCTCCAGGTTGGCGCGCTGCTCGTTGTCCCGGGCGGAGAAAACCTCGCTACGCCGGCTGAAGAAGGCGTCCTGGGCGGCCCGGAACCGTTCCCAGAGCTTCTGCTCGGCCTCCTTCGAGGCGCGCGGCGCGGCCTTCCACTGCGTCATCAGGTTCTTGAGGTGGTTGGCCGTCGCCGCCCAGTCGGTCGATTCGGCGACCTTCTCGGCCTCGGCGACCAGCTCCTCCTTGACCGTCTGCGCCTGCTTGCGCTGCGCGTCGAGGGAGGCGAAGTGGGCACCTCGGCGGCGGGTGAAGCCGTCCCGGGCGGCGGCGAACCGCTTCCACAACTCGCCATCGGTCTTTTTGTCGACCCCCCGGATGGTCTTCCACTCGTCGAGGATCTCCTTGAGCCGGTCACCGGCGGTCTTCCAACCGGTCGACTCGGCAGCCAGCTTCTCGGCCTCCTCCACCAGGGCGGTCTTGCGGGCGAGCGCCTCGACGCGGGCGGCCTCCTTCGCCGCCCGGGCCTCACCGGCCTTCTCCTCGGCAACGGTGGCGAGCTTGTCGAGCCGGGTCGCCAGGGCGTCGATGTCGCCGACGACGTGAGCCTCGGGGAGGGAAGCACGGATCCGTCGGATGGTGGCGAGCGAATGGTTGGCGTCCGCCGCACCGGAGTTGAGCCGTGCTTCGGTCAGATCCACCTCGGTCACCAGGTCGGCGAAGCGGCGTGCGAAGTGTGCCAGCCCTTCCTCCGGTGCTCCCGCCTGCCAGGATCCGACCACCCGCTCGCCCTCGGCGGTCTTGACGTAAACGGTGCCGTCCGCGTCCACCCGTCCGAAGGCAGTCCAGTCGCTCATGTGCCCATCCTCGTTCTCCCGGCACCAGGGAGCAGTCTCCCGGGCGCCGCCACGGCGCAGCCAAGTTTCTCCGGGCATTGTCACAGGTGCGCCCCGGTCCGCGTCGAGCGCCTATCGCCGACCGTGACCATACGGTGTCCTAGGGCCTGTCTGGGCCATCCGACCGGCGTGCCGCTTTCGACCGTACGGTGTACGTGCGGCGCGGTCGTCCTTCCCGGCGGCACGCGGCCACGCTGCCGAAGCGGACCGCTACGGTTGCCTGGTGCCACTGGTCGCCGCCGCCGTCTGCCCCCACCCGCCGCTGCTCATCCCCGAGATCGCCGGTGCCGCGGCGCCCGAGCTGGACGACCTGCGCGCCGCCTGTGACGCCGCCGTCGCCCGCCTGCTCGACTCGGAAGCGCGGACCGTCCTGGTGATCGGGGCCGGCGACCGCGGAGCCGACCTCGACTCTCCGTTCCGGGGCAGCTTCGCGCCGTGGGGGGTGCCGCTTGAGGTACGCCTCGGCGACCACCCCGACGGATTGGTGGGCACCGACCATCTACCGCTCAGCCTGCTGGTCGGCGCGTGGCTGCTCGGCCGGCGACCGTCGGCCAGGAACCGGGGCATGGACTGGCGGATGACGACGGTCGGGGCCGCCGACCCGGTCGATACCTGCGCCGACCTCGGTGCCCGGCTCGGCTCGGACCAGCCGTGGGCGCTGCTGGTGATGGGGGACGGTTCGGCCTGCCGGGGCGAGAAGGCGCCCGGCTACGCCGATCCGCGCGCCGAGGCGTACGACGAGACGGTCGCGCGAGCCCTGGCCGACGCGGACGGCGACGCCCTGCTCGGCCTGGATCCCGGCCTGTCGACGCAGCTCAAGGTCGCGGGACGGGCGCCCTGGCAGGTGCTCGCCGGTGCCGCACGAGCGGCGGGTGATCGCTGGCGTGGCGAGCTGCGTTACCACGCCGCGCCCTACGGGGTGGGTTACCTCGTGGCGAACTGGCAGCGGCCGTGACCGCCCCGAGCACCGTGGTCGCCGTCGTCGGGCCGACGGCGGCCGGCAAGTCGGCGCTGAGCATCGCGCTGGCGCACGCGCTCGACGGTGAGGTGGTCAACGCCGACTCGATGCAGCTCTACCGGGGCATGGACATTGGCACGGCCAAGCTCACCGTCGCCGAACGTGACGGCGTACCACATCACCTGCTCGACATCTGGGAGGTCACCGAACCGGCCAGCGTGGCGGAGTACCAGCGGCTGGCCCGGGCGGCGGTCGACGACATCCTCGCCCGGGGCCGGGTGCCACTGCTGGTCGGTGGGTCCGGGCTCTACGTGCGGGCGGTGCTGGAACAGTTCGAGTTCCCCGGCACCGATCCGGCAGTGCGCCAACGCCTGGAAGGCGAGTTGGCCGCGCTCGGGCCGGTGCCGCTGTACGCGCGACTGCGCGACGCCGACCCGGTCGCGGCGGCCGGCATCCTGCCCGGCAACGGCCGGCGCATCGTGCGCGCGCTGGAGGTGATCGAGCTGACCGGTAAGCCGTTCACCGCGGCGTTGCCCGAGCCGACGCCCTACTACCCGGCGGTGCAGCTCGGCGTGGACCTGGACACCGCGCTGCTCGACGAGCGGATCGCGACGCGGGTCGACCGGATGTGGGCCGACGGGCTGGTCGCGGAGACCCGGAGACTGGTCGAGCGCGGCCTGCCGCAGGGGCTTACCGCGAGCCGGGCGCTCGGCTACCAGCAGGTGCTGCGTTTCCTGGGTGGGGAGCTGACCGAGACCGAGACGTACGACGAGACGGTCCGGGCCACCCGTCGCTTCGTCCGCCGCCAGCGCTCCTGGTTCCGGCGCGATCCTCGGGTGCACTGGCTCGACTCGGCCGACCCGGGACTGATCGGGGCCGCGATGCGGATCCTCGGTGAGGCTGCGCAATGATGGGAGCGTGGAGTTCACCAAGGGGCACGGCACCGGCAACGACTTCGTGATCCTGCCCGACCCGGACGGCGCGCTCGACCTGACGCCCGAACTGGTGGCGGCGATCTGCGACCGGCGGCGTGGTCTCGGCGGGGACGGCGTGCTGCGGGTGGTCCGCGCCGCGAAGCACGCCGACGGCGCAGCCCTGGCCGGCGAGGCCGAGTGGTTCATGGACTACTGGAACTCCGACGGCTCCTTCGCCGAAATGTGCGGCAACGGTGCCCGGGTCTTCGTCCGGTACCTGCTGGCGAACGGGCTGGCCGTACCGTCTGGCGACGCACTGCCGGTGGCGACCCGGGCCGGCGTGGTGCGGGCACGGGTCGAGGGCGACACCATCGCCGTCGAGATGCAAAGACCTCAGCTGTACGGCGCCTCCGCCGCCGCCCTGGGCGGACTGACCCTGCCCGGCACCGCGGTGGATGTCGGCAATCCCCACCTGGTCTGCCCGGTACCCGCCGGGCTGGACCTGGCCGGACTGGACCTGACCCGCGCCCCCGACATCGACCCGGCGGTCTTCCCCGCCGGGGTGAACGTCGAGTTCACCACCGTCGGTGGACCGGTCCCCGGCGTCGACGCACACGTGCTGATGCGCGTCCACGAGCGTGGCTCCGCCGAGACCCTGTCCTGCGGCACCGGTGCCTGCGCGGTCGCCGCGGTGGCCCTGCGCGACGCCGACCAGGAGACCGGGACTGTCGCCGTAGACGTCCCAGGCGGCCGCCTAACCGTGACCGTCACCCCCGACTCCTGCTGGCTCTCCGGCCCCGCCCTCCTCGTCGCCACCGGCGAACTAACCTTCCCACCCCTGACCTGACCTGACCTGCGTTGATCATGAGGTTAGCGGCGGTTCCTGAGATCGAACTTGCCGTCAACCTCATGATCAACATGGGTGGTTGGGGTCGGGAGGTCCGTCAGGGGGTGGCGGAGGCGGAGGCGGCGATCTCGGGGAGGTCGGCCGGGCCGGGGTCGGCGGCGGGGGGTGGGGTGGTGGTCGGGTTCTGGGCGGCGGCGCGGACGGCGGCGGCGACGGCCGGAGCGACTCGGGAGTCGAAGACGCTGGGCACGATGACCGTGGGGTTGATCTTTTCCTCGCCCACCACGTCCGCGATGGCCCGGGCGGCGGCGATCGCCATCTCCTCGGTGAATTCCTCGGCGTGCGCGTCGAGCATGCCGCGGAAGACGCCGGGGAAGGCGAGCACGTTGTTGATCTGGTTCGGCTGGTCGGAGCGGCCGGTGGCGACGACCGCGGCGTGCTTGCGCGCCTCCCGGGGGTCGACCTCCGGGTCCGGGTTCGCCAGCGCGAACACGATCGCGTCCTTCGCCATGGTGGCGATGTCGTCGCCGGTGAGCAGATTCGGGGCACTCACCCCGATGAAGACGTCGGCGCCGGCCAGCGCGCCGGGCAGGTCACCCGAGTAGCCGTCCCGGTTGGTGTTCTCGGCCAGCCACCGCCAGGCCGGGTTGAGATCGGTCTGCCCACGGTGCAGGGCACCCTGCCGGTCGTACGCGATGATGTCGCCGACGCCCTGACGCAGCAGCAGCTTCATGATCGCGGTGCCGGCGGCACCCGCGCCGGAGACCACCACCCGCACGTCCGCGAGCTGCTTGCCCACCACGCGCAGCGCGTTGGTCAGCGCGGCCAGCACGCAGATGGCGGTGCCGTGCTGATCGTCGTGGAAGACCGGGATGTCCAGCGCCTCGCGCAACCGGGCCTCGATCTCGAAGCAACGCGGCGCGGCGATGTCCTCCAGGTTGATCCCGCCGTACGCGGGTGCGATGGCCTTGACGATGGCGACGATCTCGTCGGTGTCCTGCGTGTCGAGCACCACCGGCCAGGCGTCCACCCCGCCGAAGCGCTTGAACAGCGCCGCCTTGCCCTCCATCACCGGCAGCGACGCGGCGGGACCGAGGTTGCCCAGCCCCAGCACGGCCGAGCCGTCGCTGACCACCGCCACCGTGTTGCGCTTGATGGTCAGCCGCCGGGCGTCGGCCGGGTTGTCGGCGATCGCCTGGCAGACCCGGGCCACTCCGGGGGTGTACGCGCGCGACAGCTCGTCCCGGTTCCGCAGGGCGACCTTCGGACTCACCTCGATCTTGCCGCCGAGGTGCAGCAGGAAGGTGCGGTCGGAAACCTTTCGCACGTCCACGCCGTCGAGCGCGCTGAGCGCGTCGACCACCTGGTCGGCGTGACCGGCGTCGGCGGTGTCGCAGGTCAGGTCGACGATCACGTTCGTCGGATCGGAGTCGACCACGTCCAGCGCGGTGACGATCGCCCCGGCCTCACCCACCGACGTGGTGAGCCGGCCGATCGAGGAGGCGTCGGCGGGCACGGCGATCCGGATCGTGATCGAGAATCCGGCACTGGGCAGTCGGGTCGTGGCCACGCAGGTCCCTCCGTCGGCGCTGAACGGCTCGTCCGCATTTCTACTCGCCCGCCCCGGGCAGCCGGCATCCGCCCCCGCTCTCGCCGATCGGCGGGCGGGCATATACCAGGTGCAGCGGGCGTCGACACATGTCAGGATTACTCGGTACATGCACAGAACGGACAGGAGAGATCGCTTGCGAGACCAGGAGACCTACGTTTCCATCCCCGACGACGAGCTCGACGCCACCACCGGCGAGTACGAGCTCTCCGAACGGCAGGCGCTACGACGGGTCCCCGGTCTCTCCACCGAGCTGACCGACGTCACCGAGGTCGAATACCGACAGCTCCGGCTGGAGCGGGTGGTGCTGGTGGGCGTCTGGACCGAGGGCACCCTCCTCGACGCGGAGAACTCCCTCACCGAGCTGGCCGCGCTGGCGGAGACCGCCGGCTCGCAGGTGCTCGAAGGGCTCATCCAGCGACGCAACCGCCCCGACCCGGCGACCTACATCGGTCGCGGCAAGGTCGACGACCTCAGCTCGGTGGTGCTGTCCGCCGGCGCCGACACGGTGATCTGCGACGGGGAGCTGTCCCCGTCCCAACTGCGCAACCTGGAGCAGCGCACCAAGGTCAAGGTGGTCGACCGCACCGCGCTGATCCTCGACATCTTCGCCCAGCACGCCAAGAGCAAGGAAGGCCGGGCGCAGGTCGAGCTGGCCCAACTGGAATACCTCCTGCCACGGCTGCGCGGCTGGGGCGAGACGCTGTCCCGGCAGACCGGTGGGTCGGGCCGGGGCGGTGGTGCCGGCGGCGGCGTCGGCGTCCGTGGCCCCGGTGAGACCAAGCTGGAGACCGACCGGCGGCGCATCCGCCACCGCATCGCCCGGCTCCGCCGGGAGATCAAGGCCATGCGGACGGTACGCGAGACCAAGCGCGCCCGCCGCACCCGCAACGCGGTGCCCGCGGTGGCGATCGCCGGCTACACCAACGCCGGAAAGTCCAGCCTGCTGAATCGCCTGACCGGGGCGGGCGTGCTGGTGGAGGACGCCCTGTTCGCCACGCTCGATCCGACGATCCGCCGGTCCACCACGTCCGACGGACGGGTCTACACCCTGAGCGACACCGTGGGCTTCGTCCGGCACCTGCCGCACCAGATCGTCGAGGCGTTCCGGTCGACGCTGGAGGAGGTCGCCGAGGCGGATCTGGTGGTGCACGTGGTCGACGGCGCCCACCCCGACCCGGAGGAGCAGGTCCGGGCCGTCCGCGAGGTGCTCGGCGAGGTCGGCGCCGATCGGCTGCCCGAGCTGCTGGTGGTCAACAAGATTGACGCGGCCGACGAGGAGACCCTGCTCCGGCTCAAGCGGCTCTGGCCCGAGGCGGTCTTCGTCTCCGCGCACAGCGGCCGCGGCATCGACGACCTGCGCGAGACGATCGAGCGGCGGCTGCCCCGCCCGGCGGTCGAGATGCGCGTGGTGCTGCCGTACGACCGGGGTGACCTGGTGGCCCGGCTGCACCGGCAGGGCGAGGTGCTCAGCACCGCCCACCTGCCCGAAGGGACGATGCTGCACGTCCGGGTCAACGAGGCACTCGCGGCCGAACTGGTCCCGTACCATGACACGGCGCAGGCGGCCCGTGTCGCGCGGTGATCGCCTGCGGTGATCGGGCTGCCGCGTCACCCGGCGGAAACCTGCGGCATGCGACACTTCTTTCATGCTCCGCACTGTTTCCTCCGTCACGGTTGCCCTTGGCCTGGCCGGGGTCACCGTGGCGGTCACCGGTGCCGCGCTCGCCGCGCCCGGCTCGACCCCCGCCAAGGCAGCGTCTTCCCTGGTGGCGGCCCCTCCGGCCGCCGTGGCGGGACCGCCGGTCACCGCGGCGGGCAAGAAGCAGTGCTCGGTCACCGACTCGCGACTGCGTGAGCTGTCCGGCCTGGTGGCGACCAAGAACGGCTACATCGTCGTCAACGACAGCACCGAGCAGGACGACCGCAAACGGGTCTTCTACCTCAACAAGGACTGCCAGGTCGTCCGCGACGTGCCCTACTCGGGGGCGGGGCCGTTCGACACCGAGGATCTCGCGGTCGCCCCGGACGGAAAGACGCTGTGGATCGCCGACACCGGCGACAACGTGACAAGCCGCGAACGCCGTGAGCGGGTGGCGGTCTGGAGCATGCCGATCGGCGGTGGCAGCCAGCCGAAGCTGCACCGGCTGTCGTACCCGGACGGCAAGCCGCGCGATGCCGAGGCGCTGCTGATCGGCGACGACAAACTACCGCTGATCATCACCAAGGTCACCGCCGGCAAGGCCGAGATCTTCACCCCGGACGGGCCGCTCAAGACCGGTGACACCGAGCCCGTACCGATGAAGAAGCTCGGCGACATCGAACTGCCCAGAACGGACACCGAGAACCCGCTGAGCACCTTCGGGCGCGTTGCGATCACCGGTGCCGCCCGATCCCTGGACGGCTCACGGGTGGTGCTGCGCACCTACGCCGACGCCTTCGAGTACGACGTCGCCAACGGCGACATCGTCACCGCCCTCACCACGACCACTCCCCGGGTCACCGCCCTGGCCGACCCGTTCGGCGAGGCGATCTCCTACTCGACCGACGGCAAGACGTTCCTGACCGTCTCCGACGCCGGTCACCTGGAGGACGAGGACCCCGTCAACATCCTCAGCTACACCCCCTCCACCGAGGGGCCGAAAGATCTGGCGAACGATCCCGACGCGGCGCAGAAGTCGGGTCAGTCGTTCCTCGACGGCCTGACCCCGACCGACATCATGTACCTGATCGCCGCGGTGGGCGTGCTCGGAGCCCTGCTGGTCGGCGCGGGCATCTTCGGCATCCTGCGCGCCCGCAAGCGCCCGGCACCGGCCGGTCGCAACCGCGGCGACGACGACGTGGACGCCGCGAAGCGCAAGGGCGACGGATTCGGCTCGGCCCAGGACCGGGGCCGGGGCGGGGTGTACGGCGGGGCAGCGGCCGGTGGCGTATACGGCGGATCTCCGGCCGGCGGTGCAGGCCCGGGCGGCGTCTACGGTGGCGGCAATGGCCGACCGGCCGCCGGCAACGGTGCTCGCCCGGGGCAGGGCGGCGGAGGCGTCTACGGCGGCGGTGGAGCCCGGCCCGGTGGTGAGGGCGCTCCCGTCTACGGTGGGCGGCCGGGCGGTGGTCGACCGTCCGGCGGCGGTGGACGCCCGGGCGGCGGTGTCTACGGCGGCGGCGGTGCCCGTGGCGGCGGGCAGCCCGGTGCCGGTGGGCGAGCGGAGCCGCCCCGACGTGGCGGCCCGGCCGAGCCCGACTACCGGGGGCGGCGGTCCGGGCGTTACCGGGAGGACGACGGCGAACCGTATGGTCAGGTGCGCGGCGGCCACTACGGCTACCGGGGCGACCGGTACTGATGTGACGGCCGGGTACCGAGCGTGGGTCGGTACCCGGTCACCGGTCGCCGATTCAGATGCGGCGCAGCACCGCGACCACCCGGCCCATGATGGTGGCGTCGTCGCCGGGGATCGGGTCGAAGGCCGGATTCTGCGGCATCAGCCAGACGTGACCGTCACGCAGCCGGTAGGTCTTCACGGTCGCCTCGCCGTCGAGCATGGCGGCGACGATCTCACCCGAATCCGCGGTCGGCTGCTGCCGGACCACCACCCAGTCGCCGTCGCAGATCGCCGCGTCGAGCATCGAGTCACCCTTGACCTGGAGCATGAAGACCTCGCCCTCGCCGACCAGCTCGCGCGGCAGCGGGAAGACGTCCTCCATCGACTGCTCGGCGAGGATCGGGCCACCGGCGGCGATGCGACCGAGCATCGGGACGTAGGCCGGCGTGGGGCGCTGGGAGCGGCTCAGCTCGTCGTCGACGTCGTTCGGCGAGCGGACGTCGACGGCCCGGGGCCGGTTCGGATCGCGCCGGAGGAAGCCCTTCTTCTCCAATTCCTTGAGCTGGTAGGCGACGCTCGACGGGGAAACCAGCCCGACCGCCTCGCCGATCTCGCGCACGCTCGGCGGGTAGCCGTGGCGCTCGACCCAGGTGCGGATGAAGTCGAGGATGCGTCGCTGCCGGGCGGTGAGGTCGACGGTCGCCGGGTCGGGGAAGCTGCTGACCACCGGGGTCACCGGACGCACGGTCGGCTGACCGGAGCGGGCGCGGGTGACACTCCGGCGTCGGGCGGCCGGCGGACCCGCCTCGATGCTCTGCTGCGGGCTCTGTGGCCGGTTGGCCCGGTCCTCGGTCACGTCCGTCCTCCCTGGTCGGCGCTGGGTGCCTCGGCGGCTCGTGGTGCGCGCGGTGGTCTGCTGGCCGGCGGGTCGACCATGGTCACCTCCGGTTGTTCATGACCGTATAGGTGAGATCGGTCTTTTTCAAACATCTGTACGACCTTCGGTCGCGTGTCGATCCGGAAATCAGCGCGACGCCGGGTCCTTCCTGATAAATAGGACTGGTGTTCGAGTGGTTGGGAATTGTCGATGCCCGCGCCGGGTCGGTGGTAACCGGCGTGGGCCGCGTCGCGTTGGGCCCTCCGGTTGTGCAGAAACGAGGGCTCGGGTGACGCGCCGGACACGCCGACCAACTTGACCGCGGATCGTCGGCGGCCTACGGTCGACCCCTAGATGTAGTAGTCACATGGGCGTAAGTTGCCTACAGGTTGGGTTCGACTACCGACCGCACTCCCGTACCGCCGGGCCGGCGGCCATCCTGCGGGGATGGCTCCGGCTTGCCGAGGCGTGCCCGGGGGCGGGCGGCTAACCCTATGGTCGATCGAGGAGGTCGGGCGATGCGGTGTCCGTACTGCCGGCACGCCGACTCCCGGGTGGTCGACTCGCGGGAGGCCGACGACGGCCAGCTGATCCGGCGGCGGCGGGCCTGCCCCGAGTGCGGCAAGCGGTTCACCACCGTCGAAGAGGCGGTGCTCGCCGTGGTCAAGCGCAGCGGCGTGACCGAGCCGTTCAGCCGGACGAAGATCATCGGCGGGGTGCGCAAGGCGTGCCAGGGCCGGCCGGTCGACGAGGACTCGATCGCGCTGCTGGCGCAGCGGGTCGAGGAAACCGTCCGGGCCAAGGGGGCCGCCGAGATCCCCAGCCACGAGGTGGGGCTGGCCATCCTGGGTCCACTACGGGACCTGGACGAGGTCGCCTACCTGCGGTTCGCCAGCGTCTACCGGTCGTTCGACTCGCTCGCCGACTTCGAGCGGGAGATCGACACGCTACGGGCCGCCGCGCGTGCCCGCGAGGCTGCCGGTGCCGAGCCGGCCAGCGCGCAGTGAATTTTCAGCAGTACCAGTGACAGTCGGATCGCGCGGCGGGCCCGCGCGGACGAGGGGGCGGATGAGATGCCGGGGGACGGTGTGACGACAAGCAGGTCACGAAACAAGGCGGGCGCGGGGCTCAAGGTCGAGCGGGTCTGGACGACCCCGGGAGTGCACCCGTACGACGAGGTCACCTGGGAACGCCGCGACGTCGTGATGACGAACTGGCGGGACGGCTCGATCAACTTCGAGCAGCGGGGTGTGGAATACCCGGAGAGTTGGAGCGTCAACGCGGCCAACATCGTGACCACCAAGTACTTCCGGGGCGCGGTGGGCACCCCGGAGCGCGAGTGGTCGCTCAAGCAGTTGATCGACCGGGTGGTCACCACCTACCGCACCGCCGGCGAGGAGTACGGCTACTTCGCCTCCCCGGCCGACGCCGAGGTCTTCGCGCACGAGCTGACCTGGATGCTGCTGCACCAGGTGTTCAGCTTCAACTCCCCGGTCTGGTTCAACGTCGGCACCCCCTCGCCCCAGCAGGTATCCGCCTGTTTCATCCTATCTGTGGATGACTCGATGGATTCCATCCTGGATTGGTACAAAGAGGAAGGGCTGATCTTCAAGGGTGGCTCCGGCTCCGGGGTCAACCTGTCCCGGATCCGCTCCTCCCGGGAGCTGCTCTCCTCCGGCGGCACCGCCTCCGGCCCGGTCAGCTTCATGCGCGGTGCCGACGCCAGCGCCGGCACCATCAAGTCCGGTGGTGCCACCCGTCGCGCGGCCAAGATGGTCATCCTCGACGTCGACCACCCGGACATCGAGGAGTTCGTGGTCACCAAGGCGCGCGAGGAAGACAAGATCCGCGCGCTGCGCGACGCCGGGTTCGACATGGACCTGGGCGGCTCCGACATCGTCAGCGTGCAGTACCAGAACGCCAACAACTCGGTCCGGGTCTCCGACGAGTTCATGGCGGCGGTGGAGAACAGCGGCAGCTTCGACCTGCGTGGTCGGCTCGACGGCGCGGTGATCGACACCATCGACGCCAAGAACCTGTTCCGCACCATCTCCCAGGCCGCCTGGGAGTGCGCCGACCCGGGCCTGCAGTACGACGACACCATCAACGACTGGCACACCTGCCCGGAGACCGGCCGGATCACCGCGTCGAACCCGTGCTCGGAGTACCTGCACCTGGACAACTCCTCGTGCAACCTGGCCTCACTGAACCTGATGAAGTTCCTCCGCGCCGACGGCGGCTTCGAGGTGGAGAAGTTCGTCCGGAGCGTCGAGCTGGTCATCACCGCGATGGACATCTCGATCTGCTTCGCCGATTTCCCGACCGAGAAGATCGGCGAGACCACCCGGGCGTACCGGCAGCTCGGCATCGGCTACGCCAACCTGGGCGCCCTGCTGATGGCCTCCGGCCTGCCGTACGACTCGGATCAGGGCCGCTCGCTGTCGGCCGCGATCACCTCGCTGATGACCGGCACGGCGTACCGCCGCTCCGCCGAGCTGGCCGGCATCGTCGGCGCGTACGACGGCTACGCCCGCAACGCGGAGCCGCACAAGCGGGTGATGCGCAAGCACGCCGCGGCCAACGACGAGATCAAGCCGTCCGGCACGGTGGCCACCGCCCTGACCCGCGAGGCCACCAAGCAGTGGACCCTCGGCAACAAGATCGGTGAGAAGAACGGCTGGCGCAACTCCCAGGCCAGCGTGCTCGCGCCGACCGGCACCATCGGCCTGATGATGGACTGCGACACCACCGGTGTGGAGCCGGACCTGGCGCTTGTCAAGTTCAAGAAGCTGGTCGGCGGCGGCTCGATGCAGATCGTCAACCAGACCGTGCCGCGCGCCCTGCGTTCCCTCGGATACCCGGAGGAGCAGGTCGAGGCGATCGTCGAGCACATCGCCGACCAGGGCCACGTGGTGGACGCCCCCGGCCTGAAGCCGGAGCACTACCCGGTCTTCGACTGCGCCATGGGCGAGCGGTCCATCGCGCCGATGGGGCACGTGCGGATGATGGCGGCGGTCCAGCCGTTCATCTCCGGCGCCATCTCCAAGACGGTCAACATGCCGGAGCAGGCCACCGTCGAGGACGTCGAGAAGATCTACTTCGAGGGCTGGAAACTCGGCCTCAAGGCCCTCGCGATCTACCGGGACAACTGCAAGGTCGGCCAGCCGCTGTCGGCGGCGAAGAAGAAGGCCGCCGAGCCGGAGGCGACCACCACCGCCGTCGAGCCAGTGGTGGAGAAGGTCGTCGAGTACCGCCCGGTGCGCAAGCGGCTGCCGAAGAAGCGCCCGTCGGAGACCATCTCCTTCTCCGTGGGCGGGGCCGAGGGCTACCTCACCGCCTCGTCGTACCCGGACGACGGTCTCGGCGAGGTCTTCCTCAAGATGTCGAAGCAGGGCTCCACCCTGGCCGGGGTGATGGACGCCTTCTCGGTGGCCATCTCCATCGGCCTGCAGTACGGCGTGCCGCTGGAGACGTTCGTCAGCAAGTTCACGAACATGCGCTTCGAGCCGGCCGGCATGACCGACGACCCGGACGTGCGGATGGCCGCCTCGGTGATGGACTACATCTTCCGTCGCCTGGCGCTGGACTTCCTGCCCTACGAGCGTCGCGCCGAGCTGGGCATCTTCACCGCCAAGGAGCGGGCCGCCCAGCTCGCCGCCGAGGCCGAGGCCGAGGCGAACGGCGCGGACCTGACCGCGATGGCCGCCTCCGCCCCGGTTGAGGCCAAGCCGGAGGAGCCGAAGGCCGGCCCGGTCGCCCAGCCGGCCCAGGAACTCGCCGACGTCGCCGCGGTCAAGCCGGCACCGCCGGTCGGTTCCAGCACCGAGCTGCTGGAGGCCGTGATCGGCAAGGCCGCCGACGCACCGCTCTGCTTCACCTGCGGTACGAAGATGCGCCCGGCCGGTAGCTGCTACGTCTGCGAGGGCTGCGGCTCCACCAGCGGCTGCAGCTGACCGAGTACGCGACGAGCCCCGGGCGGTGATCCGCCCGGGGCTCGTTCGTCTCTTGGCGACCGTGGACCGAAACGGCCCTCCCGTGGGCACTGCCGTACCAAGATTGGTCAAGCTGGTGGGCGAAGCCGGCCTGTTCGGCGTACTGCATGACGTAGGTCTTCACGCAGCCGGTGACGGCGGTCAGCGCCCGGGAGAGCCGGACCTGCCAGGTGCCGAGGCTGGCCGCCTCGGCGTCGGTCAGGTCGGCGATCGACGTGACGTGCCGGCGGGGGACGAGCACCAGCCAGCCGGGTAGCCGACTGTCGAACGCGTGCACCACCCGCCAGTGCTCGTCGGTGTCTACGCGTTCCCGTGGCGGCAACGCGTCGAACCGCTCCTCGCTGCGGCACACATAGCAGTCCATCCCCGCACCGTACCGAGCGACAACCATGGGATCTTGGTGCGAAGCCGCCCCTCCGAGGGCGGTTTCGCACCAAGATTTCGTGACGAGCGGAGGTGGAGCAGGTCCCGCAATGACCAGCCGCCGGTCAGGCACCAGAGCGCGATGACCGGGTCGCAGATAGCGCAGCCGAACGACGAGTCGTGGGCGAAGGGGATGATCGGGTTGCCCTTCAGGTGGTGGACGATGTCCCAGCCGGTGTGCAGCAGCCAGCCGACGCCGATCCACCGCCACGACTCCAGCCCACGGAAGGCCACGTAGACCAGCACGGCCACGAACGGGAACTCCCACGCACCGAGCCCACCACCGCTCAGGTACGCCGCGCCCGCTCCCGCGATCATGATGGCGTTGAGACGGCGGCGGTGCGGTTCCCGGATCAGCGAGTTGAGGCAGACGTAGAGGACGCCGATGAGCAGCGGCACGACGATGTTCACGAGCGGTGAATCTAGGTACCGGCGGCGCTGGAGAGCAGGGGCCGGCGAGCCATCGACCGACGGGTTCTCGCCAGAATGGGCGGATGCACCGAGTGGTGGTGGTCGCGTACGACGGTGTGGTCCCGTTCGACCTGTCCGTGCCGGTCGAGGTGTTCGGCCGGGCTCGACGGGCCGACGGTGCTGCCGCGTACCAGGTCCGGGTCTGCGGGGCGACCGACGAGGTCCGGGCCGGAGCGTTCGGGCTGCGGGTGCCGTACGACCTGTCCGCGATGGCCGAGGCGGACACGGTGGTCGTACCGGGAATCGCCGACCTGGACGCGCCGCTGCCGGAGGCGGTCCGCGTGGCGCTGGCCGACAGCCCGGCCCGGCTGCTGTCGATCTGCACCGGCGCCTTCATGTTGGCCGCCGCCGGCCGGCTCGACGGTCGGCGGGCCACCACCCACTGGGCCGCCGCGGCCGAGCTGGCCCGCCGGTATCCGAGCGTCATCGTCGACCCGGACGTGTTGTTCGTCGAGGACGCGCCGGTGTTGACCTCGGCCGGTGCCGCCGCCGGGCTCGACCTCTGCCTGCACGTGGTACGCCGCGACCACGGCGCCGCCGTGGCCGCCGAAACCGCCCGTAGCTGCGTGATGCCGTTGGAGCGGGCCGGTGGGCAGGCACAGTTCATCGCGTACGAGCCACCCGCGCCGGCCGGGCACAGTCTCGAACCGCTGCTGGCCTGGCTCACCGACAACCTGCATCGTCCGCTCACCCTGGCCGAGATCGCCGCGTACGCGACGATGAGCCCGAGATCGTTGAGCCGGCACTTCCGCGACCAGACCGGCACCACCCCGATGCGTTGGCTGAGCCGACACCGGGTCCGTCGGGCGCAGCACCTGCTGGAGCGCAGCGACCAGCCGGTCGAGCGGATCGGTGAGCTGGTCGGCTTCACGTCCCCGACGGCCTTCCGGGCGTGCTTCCGGCAGCTTGTCGGCGTCAGTCCCCGCGACTACCGGGCGACCTTCCCGCCCTCCGCCCGATAGCCCAGCGCAGACGTCGTCAGGAGGCGAGGACCTCCCCGAGACGGGTGGTGAGGAAGTCCCGTTCGGCATCGTTGTCGACCAGGTCCAGGGCATCCCGGTAGGCACCCGCCGCCTCGGCGTCGCGGCCGAGCCGGCGTAGCAGGTCGGCCCGGATCGCCGGCAGGTAGTGGTAGCCGGCCAGCCGCGGGTCCCGGGCGAGAGCGTCCACCGCGGCGAGCGCCACGGCCGGTCCGTCCACCATCGACACCGCGACCGTCCGGTTCAACGCGACCACCGGGGAGGGCCAGCGAGCCAGCAACGCGTCGTAGAGCCGGACGATCTGCGGCCAGTCGGTGGCCTGGTAGCTGGGCGCGTGGGCGTGCAGCGAGGCGATGGCAGCCTGGATCGCGTACCGGCCGGTGCGTCCGGTGCGGAACGCGTCGAGTACCAGACGGTGCCCCTCGGCGATGGCGTCCCGGTCCCAACCGGTGCGGTCCTGGTCCTCCAGGCGCAGCAGCCGGCCCTCGGCGTCGGTACGGGTGGCCCGGCGGGCGTCGGTGAGCAGCAGCAGCGCGAGCAGCCCGCGTACCTCCGGCTCGTCGGGCAGCAGGGCGGCCAGCATCCGGGCCAGGTGCAGCGCGCGGTCGACCAGGTCGGCGCGGACCAGGTCGCCGCCGCTGGGTGCGGTGTGCCCGGTGGTGTAGAGCAGGTGTACGACGGTGAGCACCCCGTCGAGCCGGTCGGGCAGTTCGACGGCCTCGGGGACCCGGTAGGGGATCCGGGCGGCGGCGATCTTCTTCTTGGCGCGGGTGATCCGCGCCGCCATGGTCGGCTCGGGGACCAGGAAGGCGCTGGCGATGTCGGCGGTGCTCACCCCACAGACCAGGCGCAGGGTGAGCGCCACCTGCGCCTCCCGGGCGAGCGCCGGATGGCAGCAGGTGAAGACCAGGCGCAGCCGGTCGTCCGGCACGGCCACCTCGTCCGGGACGTCCGGTTCCACCTGGTCCGGTTCCACGAGCAGGGGCAGTTTCGCGCGGAGCACCTGCCGTCGGCGCAGCACGTCGAGGGCCTTGCGCCGAGCCGTGGCGGTGAGCCAGGCACCGGGCCGCTCCGGTACGCCGTCGCGGGCCCAGGCGCCGAGCGCGGCCACGTACGCCTCCTGGACGCTCTCCTCGGCGAGGTCGAAGTCACCGGCGACGCGCGCCGTGGCGGCGAGCACGAAGGTCCACTCGCGGCGGTGTGCGTCCGCGACGGCCCGTTCGACCTCGGCGGCGGTGGCCGGTACGACGGCGCGCTCGGCGGCGTTCACTCGGCGGGCGGCTCGAACAGCGGCCGGACCTCCACCCCGCCGTGAATGGTGGCCGGGTTCAGTTTGGCGATTCGCACGGCGGTGTCCAGGTCGGGCGCCTCCAGCACGAAGAACCCGGCGACGACCTCCTTGGCCTCGATGAACGGGCCGTCGGTGACGAGGTCGCCGCGCACCGCGGTGGCGGTGGTGCTCGGTTGCAGGGCGAAGCCCGTCACGATCTGCCCGCCAAGCTCGGCCACCTGCGCGGGGTACCGGTCCAGCAGGGCGATGTAGTCGGGGGTGAGGTCCATCGGGTCGGCCGGTGCCGGCGAGTAGATCAGGACCGCGTACTGGGTCATGGGGACTCCTTCATCGACTTGATCCTCTGTCCCGTCACTGGGCGGTGCCAGTGCGGATGGACGCGACCGGGGAGAACCTAGACTGCCGGTGATGAGCGGAGAACGACGGCCCCTGGCGGCTCGGCCGCTGACCGAGCCGCACCCGTCCCGGTTGCCGCTCGATCACCCGGGCCGGCAGCGCATCCTCACCGAGCATGCCGCCGCCCTGGCCGCGGGCGACGCCGGCTACCTGGACCCGGAGACCGGGCTGTTCGTCCTCACGGCCGGTTTCCTGGCCCGCCGGGGCACCTGTTGCGGCCGGGGCTGTCGACACTGCCCGTACGTGGAGTGAGCTCGCCGTGCTCAGGCGGCGGCGACGAAGACGCGGGAGGCGATCTCGCGGGGCAGCCGGACGCTCTCGCCGGAGCGGTCGATCGACACGGCGTCGCGTTCCTGCGCCACCGTCACCGTGGCACCCGGGTCGACACCGGCCGCGTGTAGTTGCCGCAGCACCTCGGCGTCGGTCTGCACGCTCTCACAGATACGTCGCACGATGACCGTGCCGGTCAGACCGGGGAAGGCGAGGTTGCGCTCGACGTCCGTCGGCTCAGGCTCGGACTGGGGCGAGCCCAACTCGTCCAGTCCCGGGATCGGGTTGCCGTAGGGCGACCGGGTCGGCCGGTTGAGCAGGTCGTAGACCCGCTTCTCGACCGCGTCGCTCATCACGTGCTCCCAGCGGCAGGCCTCCTCGTGGGCCTCCTCGTAGGGCATCCCGATCACGTTGACCAGCAGCAGCTCGGCGAGCCGGTGCTTGCGCATCACCGAGACGGCGGCGTTGCGCCCCTGGTCGGTGAGGCTGAGGTGCCGGTCACCTTCCACGGTGAGCAGGCCGTCGCGTTCCATCCGGGCAACGGTCTGACTGACCGTGGGGCCGCTCTGGCGCAGGCGTTCGGCGATCCGGGCGCGCAGCGGAGGCACACCCTCCTCCTCGAGTTCGAGGATCGTACGCAAGTACATTTCGGTCGTATCGACCAGGTCGTGGGTCTTCATGGTGTCAGCGGCCCTCCAGGCCTCGATGGTACCCTGCCGCACCCTGGAGGTCGGTTGCCGAGCCGTCGGGCATGTCACTCGTGGTGTTGACTGGGGGCCATGCCCGCTAGCGAGGAACTTCTGGTCGAGGCCGAGCGGCTCGCCGCCGAGCTCGACGGCGTCGACCCGCCCACCCTGCTCGATGTCCGCTGGCGTCTGATCGGGCCGCCCGGACGGGACGACTACCTGGCCGGACATCTACCGGGCGCGGTCTTCGTCGACCTGGACACCGCGCTGTGCGGCGCTCCCGGCCCGGCCGGGCGGCACCCGCTGCCCGAACCGGTCGCGCTGGAGGCGGCGTTGCGGGCGGCCGGCGTGCGGGCCGGGCACCCGGTGGTGGTGTACGACGGCGGTGACGGGATGTCCGCAGCGCGGGCCTGGTGGACGCTGCGCTGGGCGGGGCACCGGGCGGTCCGGCTGCTGCACGGCGGCTACCCGGCCTGGACGGCGGCCGGCCTGCCGGTAAGCACCGACCGACCCGCTCCGGTACCGGGCGACGTGACCGTCCGCCCGGGGCCCTGCCGGTGCTGGACGCCACGGCAGCCGCCCGCCTGGCGGCCGGCGACGGCGTACTGATCGACGTGCGGGCCGCGCCCCGTTACCGGGGCGAGCACGAGCCGATCGACCCGGTCGCCGGTCACATCCCCGGCGCGGTGAACCTGCCGGCGCCCGAGTACGTCACCGAGGGTCGCTTCCCGGCCGCCGAGACCCTGCGGCACCGTTTCGCCGCTGTCGGCGTGGCCGCCGAGGCTCCCGTCGGGGCGTACTGCGGATCGGGGTGACCGGAGCCCAGGCCGTGCTCGCGTTGCATCTGGTCGGCCGCACGGACGCCGCGCTCTACGTGGGTTCGTGGAGCAACTGGGTCGCCGACCCGGACCGACCGGTCGCCACCGACACCTGACCGTCCCGACACCCGGTGGCCGTGTCGCGGGCCCGGCGGCGGCAGGCCCGGGTCGCCGGGCCCGGCCGCCGGGCCGCCGACCGGCCGTCGTGCGACCATGGGCAGATGTCCGACGACACGGTGGTGGTGTGGGACGAGTCGTTGCTCGCCTACGACCTCGGTGACCATCCGCTCGATCCGGTGCGGGTGGAACTGACCATCGCCCTGGCTCGGGAACTGGGCGTGCTGGAACGGGCCGGGGTGCGCCTGGTGCCGCCGACACCGGCCGACGACGCTCTGCTCACCCGGGTGCACGATCCGCGTTACCTGGACGCGGTCCGGATCGCGCCGCGCGATCCGCTCTTCGCCGGGTTCGGTCTGGGCACGTCGGACAATCCCGTCTTCGACGGAATGCACGAGTCCAGCGCGCTGGTCGCGGGGGCGAGCGTGATCGCGGCCGAGGCGGTGTGGCGGGGCACGGCCCGCCGGGCGGTCAACGTCGCTGGCGGCCTGCATCACGCGATGCCGGCCCGAGCGGCCGGATTCTGTGTCTACAACGACCCGGCGGTGGCCATCGCCCGCCTGCTCGACCTGGGTGCCGAGCGCATCGCGTACGTCGACGTGGACGTGCACCACGGCGACGGGGTGCAGCAGATCTTCTGGGACGACCCCCGGGTGCTGACGGTCAGCCTGCACGAGACGCCGCTCGCGCTGTTCCCGGGCACCGGCTTCCCGGACGAGACCGGTGGCCCGAACGCCGCGGGCACCGCGGTCAACATCCCGTTGCCGCCCGGCATCGAGGACGCCGGTTGGCAGCGTGCCTTCCACGCGGTCGTGCCGTCGGTGCTGCGGGCGTTCCGTCCACAACTCCTGTTCACCCAGTGCGGGGCGGACGCCCACCGGGTCGACCCCCTCGCCGACCTGCACCTGTCCGTCGACGGGCAGCGCGCCACCTACCTGGCGTTGCGGGCGCTCGCCGACGAGCTGTGCGACGGGCGTTGGGTGGCCACCGGCGGCGGTGGGTACGCCCTGGTCGAGGTGGTGCCTCGGGCCTGGACGCATCTGCTGGCGGTGGCCACCGGCGCGCCGTTGGATCCGGCGACGTTGACTCCGCCGGCCTGGCGGGAACTGGCCGCCACCCGCCGGCCGGGCTTCGACGTGCCGCTGCGGATGACCGACGACGTCGACCCGGGGTACGAGCCGTGGCAGCCCACCGGGGAACCGAGCGCGGTCGACCGGGCGATCGCGGCGACCCGCAAAGCGGTCTTCCCGCTGCTCGGCCTCGACCCGCACGATCCGCGTGACTGACTGAGCCGGCCGGGGAGGGCCGTCCGAGGTGACCACTGCCGAACACGCCGTGGACGTGCTGCTCAGCGACGGCAGCACGGTCCAGTTGCGGCCGATCGACCCGTCCGACGCGCCCGAGATCGTGGCGATGCACTCCCGCTTCTCCGAACGCACCCGGTACCTGCGCTACTTCTCGCCGTACCCCCGGATCCCGGAGCGGGACCTGCACCGCTTCGTCAACGTCGACCACCGCGACCGGGAGGCGTTCGTGGTGCTGGCCGGCGACCGGATCGTCGCCGTGGGCCGCTACGAACGGCTCGGCCCGGCCGCGCCCGACGCCGAGGTGGCCTTCGTGGTGGAGGACGCCTACCAGGGGCGGGGCATCGGTTCGGTGTTGATGGAGCATCTCGCCGACGCCGCCCGCCGGGCCGGGATCGTCAACTTCGTGGCCGAGGTGCTGCCGGCCAACGGGCAGATGCTGCGGGTGTTCGCCGACTTCGGGTACCAGATCCAGCGCGAGTTCGCCGACGGGGTGGTGCATCTGAGCTTCCCGATCGCGCCCACCGAGGCGACCTTGGAGGTGCAGCGCGGGCGGGAGCACCGCACCGAGGCACGGTCCATCGCACGGCTGCTCGCCCCGCGTGGCGTCGCCGTCTACGGGGCCAGCGCCACCGGTCAGGGAGTCGGTGCGGCGGTGCTCGGACACCTGCGCGACGGCGGGTTCACCGGGTCGGTGGTGCCGGTGCACCCGAGCGCGGCGCGGGTGGCGGGCTGCCCGCGTACCCGTCGGCGGCCGATGCCGGGCTGCCGGTCGACCTGGCGGTGGTGGCGGTGCCCCCGAGGCCGCCGCCGCGGTGGTCGCCGACGCCGCGGCGGCCGGGGCGCACGGACTGGTGGTGATCTCCGCAGGCTTCGCCGAGGCCGGTGTCGAGGGCGCCGCCGCGCAGCGTGCGCTGGTCCGCGCGGCCCACGCGGCGGGCATGCGGGTGATCGGCCCGAACTGCCTGGGGTGGCCAACACCGACCCGGCGGTACGCCTCAACGCCACCCTCGCCCCGTGCCTGCCGGTGCCGGGCCGGGCCGGCATCTTCAGCCAGTCCGGCGCGTTCGGCGTGGCGCTGCTGGCCGAGGCGGACCGGCGCGGGCTCGGCCTGTCCAGCTTCGTCTCGGCCGGCAACCGGGCCGACGTCTCCGGCAACGACCTGTTGCAGTACTGGCAGGACGACGCCGGCACCGACGTGATCATGTTGTACCTGGAGACCTTCGGTAACCCGCGCAAGTTCGCCCGGCTGGCCCGGCGCATCGGCCGGGACAAACCGGTGGTGGCGTTGGCCTCACCGGCCCGCCCGCCGGGGGTGGGTGACGCCACCGGCCCGGACGCCACGGCCGTCAGCGCGCTGTTCGCCCAGTCCGGGGTGATCCGGGTGGACACCGTCGGCGAGCTGCTCGACGTCGGGGTGCTGCTGGCCAACCAGCCGCTGCCGGCCGGCGACCGGGTCGGCGTGGTCGGCAACTCGTCGGCGCTGACCGGGCTCGCGGCCACCGCCTGCGCGGCCCAGGGTCTCACCGTCGCCGACGGTTACCCGCGTGACGTGGGGCCGAGGGCGAGCGCGGCCGAGTTCGCCGAGGCGCTGGCCGGTGCCGCCGCCGACGATTCGGTCGACGCCCTGGTGGCGCTCTTCGCGCCGCCGCTGCCCGGCCAGTTCACCGGTACCGAGGCCGACCTCACCGCGGCCCTGCCCGCGGCGCTGTCCGGCGGCAAGCCGGCGGTGGCGACCTTCCTCGTCGGCCGTGCCCGGCCGGGATGCCCTCGTACCCGAGTGTGGAGGAGGCGGTTCGGGCGCTGGGCGGGTCACCGCGTACGCGCAGTGGCTGCGCCGGCCGACCGGCACCCTGCCGGAGCTGTCCGGGTCGACCGGGGGCGGCGCAGGCGGCGCTGCGGGCGGACGACACCGACGTGGCGGCGCTGCTGGCCGCGTACGGCATCGAGGTGGTCGAGTCGGTGCCGGCCGCCTCGGTCGACGAGGCTGTCGAGGCGGCCACCCGGCTCGGGTTCCCGGTGGCGCTAGGCCCGCGGCGCCGGGGCTGCGGCACCGACTCGACCTCGGTGCGGTCCGCCTCGACCTGTCGGACGCCGCCGCCGTGCGCCGCGCCGGTTCGGAGCTGGCGGCGGCCTTCGGTGCGGAGGTTCTGGTGCAGCCGATGGTGCCGCCCGGGGTGGCCTGTGTGGTGGAGCTGGTCGAGGACCCGGCGTTCGGGCCGGTGGTCGGGTTCGGGCTCGGCGGGGTCGCCACGGAACTGCTCGGCGACCGCGCGTGGCGGGCCGTGCCGTTGACCGACCGGGATGCCGCCGAGCTGGTCGACGCGCCTCGGGCGGCCCCGTTGCTCCGTGGTCATCGGCGCCGCGCCGGTCGATCGCGCCGCCCTGGCCGATCTGCTGCTGCGGGTCGGTCGTCTTGCCGACGACCAGCCCCGGGTCCGGGCGCTGACGTTGAACCCGGTGCTCGCCCGGCCCGACGGTCTGTCGGTGCTGCACGCGAACGTCCGGATCGGCTCGGCCGACGTGCCGCGCCCCGACACCGGCCCCCGCCGGCTGTGAAGGGTGGTGGGTCAGGCTCGGCTGGAGATCTGCTGCACCGCCCAGGCGTTACCGTCGGGGTCGGCGAAGAAGACGAAACCGACGTTGTCCAGCGGGTCCGGCACCGGGCGCGGGTTCTCGCCGAGCACCTGGATCTCGCTCACCTCGACGCCGCGTTCGAGCAGCTCGGCGCGGGCCTTGCCAAGGTCCGGTACGACGAGTTGAAGCCCCTTCAGCGACCCCGGCGGCATCATCGGCACGGCACCCTTGCCGATGACGATCGAGCAGCCGGACCCGGGCGGGGTCAGCTGCACGATGCGGACGTCGTCGCTGATCACCGTGTCGTGGTCGACGGCGAAACCGAGCCGTTCGGCGTAGAAATCCTTGGCCCGGTCCACGTCGGAGACCGGTACGACGACCACTTCCAGCGTCCAGTTCATTGCGGTCCTCCTGTTCCCGTCGCCAGCAGTTCGGCGAGTTGGCTGAAGCTCTCGGAGACCCCGCGGACCATCGGGTACCGCAGGGCGATGTCTCGTCCCTCGGGGGTGGCGTAGCGCAGGGCGGTGGTGACGGTGGTTCGCCCGGCCAGTTCGGTGAAAGTGTGGCTGACCAGGGTCTCGCCGGGGTACGACTGGTCGTCGAAGCGTTCGGTGCAGACGAGGCCGTGCGGCGGGTTGATCGTCCGGTAGACGCCGCGCTGAACCATCCGCTCCCCGTCGGGGCCCTGCGACTCGAAGCGCCACCGCCCGCCCACCCGCAGGTCCACCTCACACCCGACCAACTGCCAGCCGCGTGCGCCGTACCAGCGGACGAGCAGCTCGGGGCGGGTGAAGGCGGCGAACACGAGCTGTGCCGGTGCGTCGAAGACCCGGCTCAGCACGATTTCCCGATCTCCCGGCGTGTCGACCACCAGATGGTCGTCTATCACCGGGCCGTACCGCCGTGCTGTCCTTCCCCGGCCGCGCGCAGCTCGTCGAGCAGGGCGTCGAGACGTTGATAGCGCTCGGCCCAGTGGTCGCGGTACGCGGCGAGCCAGGCGGTGGCCTCCCGCAGCGGCGCGGCTTCGAGGCGGCACGGGCGCCGTTGGGCGTCGCGTCCTCGGCTGACCAGTCCGGCACGTTCCAGCACCCGCAGGTGTTTGGAGACGGCCGGTTGACTCATCGCGAAGGGGGCGGCGAGTTCGGTGACGGTGGCCTCGCCGGTCGCCAACCGGGCGAGGATGGCCCGCCGGGTCGGGTCGGCGAGGGCGGCGAAGGTGGCGTCCAGATCGGTGAGCACGTCATATAACCTTTCGGTTTGATAACCAAGAGGTTTGTATCTGACCGTGTCCCTGCCGTCAAGTGGGAACAGCACATCGGCCCCCGGCGAACCGCCGGGGGCCGATGGCCGAACGCTCAGCTCAGCAGGCGTACGCCTCGAGCCGCTGCGCCCGCTCCGGTGCCCGCAGCTTGAGCAGCGTCACCTTCTCGATCTGCCGGATCCGTTCCCGGGAGAGGCCGAACTCGCGGCCGACCTCGTCCAGGGTGCGCTGCCGGCCGTCGTCGAGGCCGAACCGCAACCGGATCACGGCCTGCTCGCGCTGCGAGAGCGTGGCCAGCACGATGCTCACCTCGTTGCGCAGTTCGCCCTGGGTGGCGGCGTCCCCCGGTCCGGCTGCGGGGTCGACGGCGGCGACGAAGTCACCGAGGGCGCTCTCACCGTCCTCGCCGACAGCCTGGTCCAGACTCACCGGCTCCCGGTCATAGGAGATCAGCTCGATCACCTGGAACTCCGGCACGTCGAGCGCGCGGGCCACCTCGGCGACCGTGGGCTCCCGACCCAGCGACACCGCCAGCTCCCGACGGGCGCGAACCATCCGGTTCACCTGCTCGACCATGTGGACCGGGATGCGGATGGTGCGGGCCTGGTCGGCCATGGCGCGGGTGATGGCCTGTCGGATCCACCAGGTGGCGTAGGTGGAGAACTTGTAGCCCTTGGTGTAGTCGAACTTCTCCACCGCGCGGATCAGGCCGAGGTTGCCTTCCTGGATGAGGTCGAGGAAGGCCATGCCCCGACCGGTGTACCGCTTGGCGATGCTGACCACCAGCCGCAGGTTCGCCTCAAGCAGGTGGTTCTTGGCCGCCCGGCCCTGCCGCGCGACGAGTTCCAGGTCGGCACGCAGCTCCTCGGAGACCGGGGTGCAGGTGCTCAGCTTCTCCTCGGCGAACAGGCCGGCCTCGATCCGCTTCGCCAGGTCCACCTCCTGTACGGCGGTGAGCAGCTTGGTCCGACCGATTCCGTTGAGGTATGCCCGGACCAGGTCGGTGGAGACGCCGCGCTCGTCGGTGGCGTCCAGGTCGGTCAGGGTGTCGACGTCGTGCTCCGCCTCGGTGCCGGCGTGCGTCCGGTGCTCCGTCATCTGCTGGGCCATCTCAGTCTCTCCCCGTGTCCACGTCCGTGCCGTGTCCGCCGGCCAGTCGCGCCGGTGACAAACAGCTTGGCGGTCGGGGCGTAAAACGGGAGTGAGGCGATCGGGGAACCGACAGTCTCTGAGTCGGCACTCGGCGACACGGCGGTTCGGCGGTTCGGCCGACCGGGCTTGTCGGCGCCGGTTACCGTGCCAGCGGTCGGCCGTCGGGCCGGCGTACCGGCCCGGATGCGGGCGATCGAGCGACGGAGGCAATCGTGGTGTTCAAACGGCTCATGCAGGCGATGGGAGTCGGTGGTCCGTCGGTGGAGACGGTGCTGTCGAATCCGAACTGCCGGCCGGGCGGCCACCTGGAGGGCAGCATCGCGGTCACCGGCGGCGACCACGGGGTCGACGTGTCCTATGTGGCCCTGGGGCTGCTCACCCGGGTGGAGGTGGAGAGCGGGGACAACGAGTACACCACCAACCAGGAGTTCCAGCGCCAGCAGGTCACCGGCCCGTTCCGGCTGGAGGCGGGGCAGCGATACGACGTCCCGTTCCGGTTCGAGGTGCCGTGGGAGACCCCGCTCACCGAGCTGTACGGGCAGCACCTGCACGGCATGACGATGGGTCTGCGTACCGAACTGGAGGTGGCCCGCGCGGTCGACAAGGGTGACCTGGACGCGGTGGCGGTGCACCCGCTGCCGGCCCAGGAGCGACTGCTGGAGGCGCTGCTACGGCTCGGTTTCCGGTTCTCCCGTGCCGACGTGGAACGCGGGCACATCTACGGCGTACACCAGACGTTGCCGTTCTACCAGGAGATCGAGTTCTACCCACCGCCGCAGTACGCGGGCGCGATGAAGCAGCTGGAGGTCACCTTCGTCACCGATCCTCGGCAGGTGCAGGTGGTGTTGGAGCTGGACAAGCGGGGCGGACTGTTCACCGAGGGCCGCGACGTCTTCGGTCGCTTCGCCGTCGAGCACGCCTCGGCGGCCAACACCGACCTTGCCGCCCAGCTCGACGGCTGGCTGCGTCAGTCGCTGCAACGCCGCGGCCTCTTCGGCTGAACTCCGCGAACCCGCGCCGTACCTCAGTGCCAGTTACTGATCTGCACGTCGTGCGGCGCGGGCTCGCCCTTACCGGTCTCGACCAGCCGCTTGAGACTCATCAGGTAGATCGCCCACTTGGTGCTGCAGTGGTACATGAACTCCACCGGCTCGCGCCAACCCTCGTGCCGGAACAGCACGATCGTGAAGTCGCCCTCCCGCTTCAGCTCGAAGCGGACCCGGGTGCCGATCCACTCCTCGGGACCGTCGACGACCTCCCAGAGCACCAGCTCGGCCGGCCGAGTCTCCAGGACCTTCATGTCGAAGCCGCCGGGAATGAAGCGGAACCGGAGCACCCCGCCGACGTCGCCGTCGCCGCCCGTGTCCTCGGTCCACCAGTTCGCGAGCCCGTCGACGGTGGTCAGGGCCGTGTAGACGTCCTCGGCAGCCGACGTGACGCCGACCCGGTGCAGGATGTCCAGCATCTCGATACCTCGTTTCTGGGTGATGACGCCCATCCATGGGCAGGATGGATCGCGCCGCCACGGACGTGGCGGCGATCGGGTGGGTGGATTCAGCTCTGCTGGCCGCGCTGGATCGCCTCGGCGATCCGCTTGATCCGTCGCAACCGCGCGTCCCAGGTAGCGCCGACCGATGACAGTTGCGCGACCGCACGGGCGAGTTGTGTCTCGTCGACCTCGTAGCGGCGTTCGCGGCCGGACGGCGTGCCGTGGACCAGCCCGACCCGGCCGAGTACGCCGAGGTGTTTGGCGACCGCCTGCCGGGTGACCGGCAACTGCTCACTCAGCGTGGTCGCCGTGCCGCCGCCGTCGGTCAGCAGCAGGTCGAGCATCCGCCGCCGGGTCGGATCCCCGACGGCGGACCAGAGGTCGTCGTCGACGCCGACGCTCATCGAGCCGACACCAGGCGCGCCACGTAATCGACGAGGCGGGGCAGGAAGTGGTCCCAGCCGGTGACGTGGTCGCGGTAGTGCTCCTCGAGCACGGCCGCCTGCCAGCCCCGCTCCCGGAACCCGGTCTCGGTGAGTCGCAGCAGCGTCCCGGCGCCCGACGGGACCAGGTCGAAGGTCACCAGGAGCGAGTTGGTCGGCGTCGCGACGGCGAGATCGTCGTACACCCACCGGAACGAGAAGCGCCGGGGCGGGTCGGCCGCCACCACGGTCAGTGGCACGACCTGGGTGTTCGGCGTGTCGCCGAAGGTGATCGTCCCGGTCGCGCCGGGGACCGGTTCGAGGTCCGCGTCGTCCGGCCACCATTGCCGCAGGTGTTCGGGCGCGGTGACGACCTCGTAGACCACTTCGGGCGTGGCGTCGATGTGGATCTCGCGTTCGATGCTGCCGTACTCCATCCGCTCCTCCATACCTGCAACCTGTGGTTGCGTATGACTCTAGGGGGTGTCGGTGGAACGCGCAACAAAAAGTTGCGCTACAGGTCGAGGAGGATGGTGCGGGGGCCGACGTTGACGCTCTCCACCAGCATGTGCGCGCGGAAGCGGCCGGTCTCGACCGTCGCACCACGCTCGCGCAGCGCCCGGATCGTCTCCTCGACGAGCGGTTCCGCCACCTCGGCCGGGGCCGCCGCGGTCCAGCTCGGGCGGCGGCCCTTGCGGGCGTCGCCGTAGAGGGTGAACTGGCTGACCACGAGGATCGGCGCGCCGATGTCCGCCGCCGACCGCTCGTCGTCCAGGATGCGCAGCTCGTGCACCTTGCGGGCCATCGTCCGAGCGATCTCGGCCGTGTCGCTGTGGGTGACTCCGAGCAGCACCAGCAACCCGTCGTCGACCGCGCCGACCACCTCGCCGTCGACGGTCACGCTGGCCCGGCCGACGGTCTGCACTACGGCCCGCATCAGGCGGCCACCGGCGCGCGACCGCTTGCCGAGCGTGCAGGCATCGGGCGGCTCACGGCTGCACCGGCGCGATGAAGCCGCGCTCCACCAGGTGCGCCACGATCGGCCCGGCCGCCTCGGCCAGTTCGTCGACGGCCACGTCGTGGGCGACGGCAAGTAGCGCGAGCTGGTCACGCAGCGGCAACCGCCCGTCGGCCCCGCCCACCAGGGCCAGCACCAGTGGGTCGATCTCCTCGGTCCAGCGCAGTCCGTCGGGCAGGGCGAGGACCTGCCGGTCCACCCCCCAACCGTCGGTGCCCATCGTCGCCTCCTGGCGCAGTTGGAGCCCGTCGGCGGCGCGATACCGCGCGGTCAGCAGCCCGTCGGTCTCGCGTCCGTGCAGCCAGTCCTGCCGGTCGAACCAGTCGGCGATCCGGTCGCCCATCGGTGGCTGTACCCGCTGGCGCAGGTCCTCCACCCGCAGCACCGGGTCGTCGCGGTCGCCGCGACGCAGCGAGACGATGCCGAAGCCGATCGCCTCCACCTTGTGCGCGTCGAACCAGTCGAGCCAGTCGGCCATCCGCTGCGGGTCGGTGGCCTCCCCGACATCGGTCAGCCACAGGTTCACGTACGCCATCGGGTCGGCGACCTCGCGCTGGATGACCCAGGCGTCCAGGCCGGTACCGGCGAACCAGCCGGCGACCCGCTCGCCCCAGTCCTCGCCGGTCACGTGCACCCAGTTGGCGAGGTACTGCATGGTGCCGCCCTCGGTGAGCAGGCCGGGGGCGGCGGCGGCCAGCTCCGCGCCGATGGCGTCGCCGACCCGGCCGGAGTCGCGGTAGACGTGGGTGGTGGTGCCCGGCCCGACCACGAACGGCGGGTTGCTCACCACGAGGTCGAACCGCCGGCCGGCGACCGGGGCCACCAGGTCACCGTGCAGCAACTCCCATTCCTGACCGTTGAGGGCGGCGGTGGTGGCGGCGAAGCGCAGCGCCCGCCGGGACACGTCGGTGGCGGTGACCCGCCGGGCGTGGGTGCCCAGGTGCAGTGCCTGCACGCCCGAGCCGGTACCCAGGTCCAGCGCGCTGTCCACCGGCCGTCGGACGGCTGCCCCGATCATCGTCTGGGTCGCGCCGCCGATGCCGAGCACGTGTTCGGCGTGCAGCGGGCGGCCCGGGCGGGCGCTGGCCGGCACGTCCGCGGAGACCCACCAGTCGTCGCCGTACGGCTCCAGGTCCAGTCCCATCCGCAGCCCGTCGCCGTGCCGTTCGACGATCCCGGCGTCGAGCGCGTCGGTGAGCGGCAGCGGCCAGCGCGGCCGCCACCGCCGCCTCCAGTTCGGTCTGCTCGCAGATGAACACCCGGATCAGGGTGGCCAGGGGATCCCGGTCGGCGGTGGCGCTGCCCGGCCCGGAAGTCGTTGCGGGCGACCCGCCGGTCGCCTGCGGGCCGAACCGCGCGGCGATGCCGTTCTGGTGAAGCCCGCCGGGTCAGCGCGGTCCGCAGCGCTTCGATGCCGGCGGGGGAGAGCAGCATGTCATGTCCGTCCACACCGTCATCCTGCCTGGTGGCGTCGGGTCCGGAGAGCACCGCCCGTGACATCCGAAGTTAAATCTACCGACATCTATGTCATATCTGTCGATCTAACGCTAGCATTCCCTCCAACTCAGTCCAGGGTGCGGACCGCCCGGCCAGAAGCCCGGTCGGCCGCCCAGGTAAGGAGCACGATGTCCTCAGGGTCCACCGCGCGACGGCAGCTCATCCGGGCGCTCGCCGTCGTCGCCACCGCGGCAGCCGTCTCGGCGGCCGGCACCACCGCGGCGGTCGCCGCGCCCACCGGCGAGATCCGTGGCGCCGGTGCGTCGAACGCGGTCAGCGGCAGCTACCTGGTCGTCCTGCGCACCGACGCCGTCGGTGCCGCCGGTTCGTCGACGGCTCGCTCCGCCGTTCCGGATCGGGCCAGCGCCCTGGTCAAGCGGTACGGGGGCAGTGTCTCCGACACCTACAGCGCCGCGCTCACCGGTTTCGCGGCGAAGATGACCGCCGCCCAGGCGGCCCGGCTCGCCGCCAACCCGGCGGTTGCCTACGTGGAGCAGGACCAGGTGGTCACGATCCAGGCGACCCAGACCAACGCGACCTGGGGTCTGGACCGCATCGACCAGCGCAACCGGCCGCTGAGCACCACCTACACCTACCCGAACACCGCCTCGAACGTGCGGGCGTACATCATCGACACCGGAATCCGGACCTCCCACAGCCAGTTCGGCGGCCGGGCCACCTGGGGCACCAACACCGTGGACAGCAACAACACCGACTGCAACGGCCACGGCACCCACGTCGCCGGCACGGTCGGCGGTTCGACCCACGGTGTGGCCAAGGGGGTCCGCCTGGTCGCGGTGAAGGTGCTCAACTGCTCCGGCGGCGGCACCACCACCAGCGTGGTCAACGGGGTGAACTGGGTGACCGCCAACGCGGTGAAGCCGGCCGTGGCGAACATGAGCCTGGGTGGCGGCGCCAGCACCTCCATCGACAACGCGGTGCGCAACTCGATCGCCTCCGGCGTCAGCTACGCGGTCGCGGCGGGCAACTCGAACGCCAACGCCTGCAACTACTCGCCGGCCCGGACCTCGACCGCGATCACCGTCGGCTCGACCACCAGCACCGACGCCCGGTCCTCCTTCTCCAACTACGGCTCCTGCGTGCACATCTTCGCGCCGGGTTCGAGCATCACGTCGGCCTGGCACACCAGCAACAGCGCTACCAACACCATCAGCGGCACCTCGATGGCCTCGCCGCACGTGGCCGGTGCCGCCGCGCTCGTGCTCGGCGCCAACCCGTCCTACTCGCCGGCCCAGGTCAAGAGCTACCTGGTCAACAACGCCACCACGGGCGTGGTGACCAGCCCGGGCAGCGGCTCGCCGAACCGCCTGCTGTTCGTGGTCAACTGACCCTCACCGGCACAACCGGCCCGGCGGACGGTGCGAAACCGATCCGCCGGGCCGCGTCACGTCGTGCCCCGACCGGTCGGTCCGAGGTGGGTGTCGGCGCCCGTCCCGACCGGCGTACGGGCAGGATGAGGGCATGACGCTCGCGCTGCCCATCGACCCGCAGGCGAACCAGCTGCTGGCCCGCGACCCGCTGGCCCTGCTCGTCGGCATGGTGCTCGACCAGCAGGTCTCGATGGAGAAGGCCTTCTCCTCGCCGTACGTGCTGGCCCAGCGGCTCGGCCACGACCTGGACGCCCGGGAGCTGGCCGACTTCGATCCGGAGGCCCTGGTGGCCATCTTCGCCCAGCCACCCGCGCTGCACCGCTTTCCCAAGGCGATGGCGGCCCGGGTACAGCAGGTGTGCCGGGTGCTGGTCGAGCGCTACGACGGCGATGCGGCCCGGCTCTGGGCGGACCCGGCCGACGGCCGCGAGCTGCTCGGGCGGATCACCGCCCTGCCCGGATTCGGTCGGCAGAAGGCTCAGATCTTCCTCGCCCTGCTCGGCAAGCGGTTCGGGGTGCGACCGCCGGGCTGGCGGGAGGCTGCGGGTCACTACGGCGATCCCGAGGCCCACCGGTCCGTCGCCGATGTGACCGATGCCGAGTCACTGCGCCTGGTTCGGGAGTACAAACAGCAGATGAAGGCGGCGGCGAAGGCGAACGCACTCGGGGACTGACCGGGCCGCCTCCGACGACGGCGGGGGGCGGTCGATGGCGCAGCGGGGCGGCGCGCTGCTGCGTGGTGGGCACGGCATGTCGCGGGCCACCTTCCTGGAACTCTTCCTCGACCTGGCCTTCGTCTTCGCCTTCACCCGGGTCTCGGTCCGCTTCATCGACGAGGTCGAGCACGGGCTGACCGTGTTGGGCTTCCTGGAGACCCTGATCCTCTTCCTCGCCCTGTGGCATGTCTGGACATTGATCAACTGGGTCACCAGCCGGTACGAGCCGGACGCCCTGACGATCCAGCTCGTCGTGGTCGGGACGATGTTCGGCAGCCTGGTGATGGCCGTCACCGTGCCCCGGGGGTTCGAGGAGCGGGCGTTGCCGTTCGTGGTGGCCTACCTGGTGACGGTGATCGCGCGACCGCTGATCATCGCCGCCGTGCTGGGTCGGCACCCGCGCCGTACCGTGCCGTGGCGGCTGGCCGCCTGGGCGGCGCTGTCCGGTGCGTTCTGGCTGGCCGGCGCGCTCGGGCACGCCGACCTGCGATTCGGGCTGTGGGCGCTGGCCATCACCATCGACCTGACCGGATACCTGCTGGGTTGGCCGGTGCCCGGGCTGGGGCGGGCGCCGGTCTCGGCCTGGCGGATCGCCGGGGAGCACATCGCGGAGCGCTACCAGCAGATCTTCCTCATCGCGCTGGGCGAGACGATCCTGGTCATCGGGATCACCTACAGCGGCGAGGGGTTCGGCCAGCTCGCGGCGGCGGCCTTCACGGTCGCCTTCCTCACCACCGCGCTGCTCTGGCGGATCTACTTCCATCGGGCCGGTCACCTGCTCGTCGAGGCGCTGCGGCTGGCCCGGTCGCCCGGTCGGCTCGGTGCCTCCGCCTCCACCACGCACCTGGTCATGGTGCTCGGCGTGCTGCTCACCGGGGTGGGCTACGAGTTGGTCATCGTGAAACCGTTCGACCGGGTCGAGCCGGCCTGGCTGATCTTCATCGTCGGCGGGCCGGTCCTGTTCCTGCTGGGGCGGACCCGTTTCGAGTACGAGATCTTCGCCCGGGTCTCCCGCCGACGGGTGCTGATGACGCTCGTGCTGGTCGGGTCCGCTCCGCTGCTCCTGCTCGGCACGCCGATGCTGGCGCTGTCCGTGGTTGCCGGTGGGCTGGCCGTGGTGGCCGTCGTGGACGGGTTGCGGGCTCGTGATCAGCCGATGGAGTCGTCGGCCTCCCCGCTGGACCGCCCGGATCCGGGTGATGCCAACTTCCCGACCTGACGTGCGCGCCACGGCCCCGCCGCGTGGGCCCGGCGCGGGTCGCCGGGCACGGATGACGATTCCGTCAGGCGGCGCTCGGGTGGGCCAGCGAGGCGATGGCCCGCCGGACGTCGGCCAGCGAGACGGTCGCCGAGTCGTCCAGGTCGGCCAGGCCCGCCTCGATCCACTGCCGCATCAGCGTCGTCACGCCGATGCCCCGGGCGTCGGCGGCGGCCCGGACCCGTTCGTACGTCTCCAGCGGCAGCCGGACCGACCGGCTGATCATCGGAGTCTCGGTGTCGGGGGTGGGCAGTCCCACCGCCTGGCTCTCGTCGATCAGATCGGCGATCCGGTCGCCGCCGCCGTGGAACTGCTTGATCGCGTCGTGACGGTTCATCGTCACCGCCTCCTCGTCTCCGGAGAATTCCGCACGGCCTCGTCGTAGCGTTTTGCCTCGACGTCGCTCAACTCGCGGGCGGAGAGGACGTCCCAGTCGTTGTCGGCGCCGTCGGTCTCGGCCAGCAGCACGGCCACCCGGCGTCCGCGGGCGGTGGGGGCGTAGACCACCATCACGTCGTCGCCGAGGTGGCGGATCACCCGCCGGCCGCTGTGCAGCGCCTCCCAGACTTCCCCCGGCGTGACGTCGTAGACCCGCAGATTGGCCAGCGCCTCGTCAGTGAAGCTGAACCTGCTGCCCACGCGGCGAGCGTACCACGGGCGTAACACGAATTTCGGGCGCGACGATCCTCGTCGCTCGCCCGGTCCGAGTGACAGGATGGAGTGCGACCCCTCCAGAGGAGGTACCACGGGTGAAGCGCCAGGCGTACCAGCCGATTCTCATCACCGACGCCGCCCGCAGCCAGGATGATCAACTGACCAGCCGGCAGCGGCGTTACGTCGTGATGATGGGTGTCCGCGTCGCCTGTGTGATCGTCGGCGCGATCCTGGTCGGGGTGCGGGCACCACTGCTCTGGCTCTGGCTGCCGCTGGTCGCGCTGGGCATGGTGCTCATCCCGTGGCTCGCGGTACTGCTGGCCAACGACCGGCCGCCCAAGGAGCGCCACCGCCTCGCCAACCGCTTCTCGTCGCGGTCGGCCACCGAGGCGGCGCCGCCCCCGATGAGCCTCGCCGCCGAGGAGCGGCCGCACAAGGTGATCGACGCCGAGCCCTGACCCGCCCGGCGTGGCTCAACGAACGGGTCGGGCCCCGACCTGCGCCACCGCCGCGGCACCGAGATCGACCGCCCGGGCCAGGGCGGCGTCGGGTGCCGCCCCGGCCAGCCAGGCACGCAGCAGGCCCGCCGCGAAGGCGTCACCCGCCCCGGTCACGTCCCGCACCGTCACCCGATGCGCCGCCGAGGTGACGATCGTCGCGTCCCGGTCGACCCAGACGGCACCGGCCCCGCCGCGTTTGACCACCACCCGACGGGCCACGGAGAGCAGTGCCCTGCCCTGTGCCGCCGGCTCCAGCCCACCCGCCAGCACGGTGGCCTCGTCGACGTTGACCAGCAGCAGGTCGACCTCGCGTACCCAGTTCAGGAAGGCCGCCGGCCCGACCGCCCGCAGCGGTGCCGCGGAGGCCGCGTCGACGCTCGTGGTCAGGCCGCGTTCGCGGGCGCCGGCCAGCGCCCGCAGGCCGGCCGGTCGGGACTCCGCGTCCAACAGGGTGTACCCGGACAGGTACAGGTGGGTGGCATCCGGCGCACCGGACAGCGCCGCGGCCACGTGGTCGGGACGCAGCCGTACGTTCGCCCCACGCTCGGTGACCATGGTGCGTTCGCCGCCGGCGGTCAGCACGATCACCGTGCCGGTGGTGGTACCGGCGATCCGTTCCACGGCGCAGTCGACTCCGGCGGCGGTCAGCTCCGCCACCCGGTCACGCCCGGCGCCGTCGTCGCCGACCGCGCCCACCAGGGTCACCGGTACCCCCTGGGCGGCCAGCCAGGACGCGGTGTTGGCCGCCTGCCCGCCGCCGGTGGACCTGATCGCCGCCGGGGTGTCGGAGCCGGACGCCAACGGTCCGGAGAGCACCGCCACCACGTCCGTGACCACGTCGCCGACGACCAGGACCCGGCCGGTACCGCCGCTGTCGTTCTCGGTCACCCCGGTCACGCCGACGCGTCGACCCGGCGCTGGGCGGCGGCGACCGCGATCCGGGCGGCCAGATCGGCGTTGCGCAGGATGATCCGGACGTTCACCGCCAGGCTGGCGCCCTGCGTCGCGGAGTGGAAGTGGGCAAGCAGGTACGGCGTGACGGCCTTGCCGGTCACCCCGTCGCGCTCCAGCCGGGCGAGACCCTCGGTGAGGGTACGGTCGTGCAGGTCCGGGTCGAGCTGCTCGTCGGTGGGCAGCGGGTTGGCGACGATCAGCCCGCCATGGTGTGCCCGGTGCTGCTCGCGGGCGGCCAGCACGTCGGCGACCCGTTCCGGGGAGTTGACCGACCAGTCCAGGTCGAAGCCGCCGTCGGTGATGAAGAAGCCCGGAAACCGGCGGGTCCGGTAGCCGACCACGGCCACCCCGAGGGTCTCCAGCCGCTCCAGGGTCGCGCCCACGTCGAGGATCGACTTCACCCCGGCGCAGACCACCGCGATCGGCGTACGTGCCAGGGTGACCAGGTCGGCGGACTCGTCGAAGGTCTGCGCCGCCTCGCGGTGCACCCCGCCCAGCCCGCCGGTGGCGAACACGCCGATGCCCGCCGCGGCCGCCACGGCACTTGTCGCGGCCACCGTGGTGGCACCGTCAGCGCCGGATGCGGCCGCCACCGCGAGGTCGCGTACGGAGAGCTTGGTCACCCCGTCGGCGGTGGCCAGCCGGGTCAGTTCGGCGTCGTCGAGCCCGACCACGAGTTCGCCGGCGACCATGCCGATGGTGGCCGGCACCGCGCCGGCGTCCCGGACGGCCTGTTCGATCTGCCGGGCCACCCGGAGGTTGTCCGGCCGGGGCAGGCCGTGCGAGACGATGGTGCTCTCCAGAGCGACCACGGGCCCCTGCTCGCGCAGTGCCCGGGCCACCTCGGTGCCGTAGCGAAGATGAAAGTCGGTCACAATCGCTCACCGTACGCCCGCCATCCGGGTCACCTCAGGTGGACCGGGTGCGGGTGACCTGCCAGACTTGTCGGTTGGAGGTGCAGACGTGACTACACAGATCCTCGAACGTCCCGAGCTGAAGGACGCCGACACCGGTCCGGAGATGTTCCACTACGTCCGGAAAGAAAAGATCGCCGAGAGTGCCGTCATGGGCACCTTCGTCGTGGCGCTGTGCGGGGAGACGTTTCCGGTGACGAAGACGCCCAAACCGGGTTCACCGGTCTGCCCGAAGTGCAAGGAGATCTACGACTCGTACCGCGAGTGACGCCCTCGGTCCGCGCGGCGGCCCGCGTAACCTGCGGCGGTGACCACCTCCACCGCCCTTCTCCTGGCTGACCTGGCCGGAGTCGCGGTCTTCGCCGCCTCGGGCGCCTCCGCGGCGGTGGCCAAACGGCTCGACCTCTTCGGCGTGGTCTTCGTCGGCTTCGTCGCCGCCCTCGGCGGCGGGATCGTCCGGGACCTGGTCATCGACGAGGTTCCGCCGTTGGCCTTCGCCGACTGGCGTTACGCGGGTACCGCCGCCGTGACCGCCGCAGCGATCTTCTGGCTGCACCCACAGTTCGCCCGGCTGCGCACCACCGTCCTGGTGCTGGATGCGGCCGGGCTCGGCCTGTTCACCGTCGCCGGCACCCTCAAGGCCCTCGACGCCCGGGTCCCGGCGGTCGGTGCCTGCCTGATCGGCATGATCACCGCGATCGGTGGGGGACTCGTCCGCGACCTGCTCACCGGTGAGATCCCGGTGGTGTTGCGGCGGGAGATCTACGCGGTCGCGTCGCTCGTCGGCTCGATCGTGGTGGTGCTCCTCCATGGCCTCGGGCACACCGGGCCGATCCCGCTCACCGTCGCCGTGGTGCTGGTCTTCGGCGTACGCCTGGTCGCCCTGCGTCGGCGCTGGTCGGCTCCGGTGGCGACGGTGCGACCACCACGCACCGGTCTGTCGGGGCCGCCGCCGGAGTGAGCCAGCAGTGGCGAACGGCACCTCGGTGACGGGTGTGGCGTCGCGTGGGCGGCCGGGCGGCTGCTGGTTATGCTGTGTCGGCCTTCGCGGCTCGGCTGCGCGGAGGCATTTTCGTGGGGCGACCGCCGTGCCCCCCGGCCCGGGCCCGCCGGCCTGCGGCCGGGACATTCCGTGGCCGGAGAGGAGCTAACTCGTGGCAGTCCGGACGCCGGCGCTCGACACGTTCCCGTCCCTTCGCGCCTGGCAGCGCAAGGCTCTGGTGGAGTACCTGCGCCGTCGGGCTGAGGACTTCACCGCGGTCGCCACCCCGGGGGCCGGTAAGACCACCTTCGCCCTGCGGATCGCCGCCGAACTGCTCGCCGACGGCAGCGTCGAGGCGGTCACCGTGGTCGCGCCGACCGAACACCTGAAGACCCAGTGGGCGGAGGCGGCGGCCCGGGTGGGTATCCAACTCGACGCCGCCTTCCGCAACGCCGACCTGCACTCCTCGGCCGACTTCCACGGCGCCGTGGTCACCTACGCACAGGTCGGAATGGCGCCGCAGGTGCACCGGCGGCGCACCATGACCCGCCGGACCCTGGTCATCCTCGACGAGATCCACCACGCCGGTGACTCGCGTACCTGGGGGGACGGGGTGAAGGCGGCCTTCGAGCCGGCGGTACGCCGGCTGATGCTCACCGGTACGCCCTTCCGGTCCGACGACAACCCCATCCCGTTCGTCAGCTACGAGCGGGGCGGCGACGGCCTGCTGCGTTCCCGGGCCGACTCGGTCTACGGCTACAGCGACGCGCTGCGCGACGGCGTGGTACGGCCGGTGCTGTTCCTGGCGTACTCGGGTGAGACCCGATGGCGGACCAACGCCGGGGAGGAACTGGCGGCCCGGCTGGGCGAGCCGATGACGCAGGATCTCATCGCCCAGGCGTGGCGTACCGCCCTGGATCCGGCGGGTGACTGGATGCCGCAGGTGCTGCGGGCGGCCGACGCTCGGCTGACCGTGCTACGGGAGGCGGGCATGCCCGACGCGGGCGGCCTCGTCATCGCCAGCGACCAGCAGACGGCCCGCTCGTACGCCAGGCTCATCGAGCAGGTGACGGGGGAGCGGGCGGGCGTGGTGCTCTCCGACGACGCGGGTGCCTCGGCCCGGATCGCGACGTTCGCGGCGTCCGAGCAACGATGGCTGGTCGCGGTACGAATGGTGTCCGAAGGCGTCGACATCCCCCGGCTGGCCGTTGGTGTGTACGCGACAAGTGCCAGCACCCCGCTGTACTTCGCGCAGGCCATCGGGCGCTTCGTCCGGGCCCGGCGCCCCGGGGAGACCGCGTCGGTCTTCCTGCCCAGCGTGCCGCACCTGCTCGGGCTGGCCAGCGAGATGGAGGCCGAGCGGGACCACGTGCTCGGCAAGCCCAAGGACCGCGAGGGCTTCGACGACGAGCTGCTGGACCGGGCTCAGCGCGACGAGCAGGCCAGCGGTGAACTGGAGAAGCGTTTCGCCGCGCTGTCCGCCACGGCGGAACTGGATCAAGTGATCTTCGACGGGGCCTCGTTCGGTACGGCGGCCCAGGCCGGCACTCCCGAGGAGGAGGAGTACCTCGGCCTGCCCGGGTTGCTCACCTCGGAACAGGTGGCGTCACTGCTCGCCAAGCGGCAGGCCGACCAGCTCGCTGCCCAGCGACGTCGGGCGACCGAGCAGAGGACGGAGTCCGCCACGCCCGCGTCCGCTCCGCCGGCACCGATGAGCGCCGCCCAGCGCCGGGTGGCCCTGCGCCGTCAGCTCAACGCCCTGGTCGCGGCCCAGCACCACCGCACCGGCCAGCCCCACGGCAAGATCCACGCTGAGCTGCGCCGCATCTGCGGCGGCCCACCCAGCGCCCAGGCCACCATCGAGCAACTCGAAGAACGCATAGCCACCGTCCAAACCCTCTAACCCCACCCACCCCACCCGACCTCACCCACCGCCGCGTTGATCAAGAAGTTTGCGTCGTGAAACGCGCTGGCGGTGACGAAAACTTCTTGATCAACCGGGGTGGGGTGGGGTGGGTGGGGGGTATGGAAAAGCCGGCCGGAGACATCCTGTGGATGTCTCCGGCCGGCTTTTGTCCGGTCTGCTGAAGCCTTAGTTGGCCATCAGGTCAGCACCGCGCCAGGTGAACTCCGGGTCCGTCGCGTACCGCACGGTGATCTTGACGAGATCCTCGGCGTACTTGTTGGCGTGGTGCCCACAGAACACCAGCTCACTGCCACCCGCCAGGGTGATCCGGAGCTTGCCGGCGGCATTGCAGCGGTCGCACCGTTCATCGGCGGCCGGGGGGCTCACCGTCTCGGGCGGCGGCGTGAGGGTCGGGGTCATCGCCTTCCTCCTCTGGTCGTCACCGATGAACACTCTCTTCGGTCTTGGTCACCTATCGTGCAACACCCTTGTCGGGCCTCGCCTTCCCTGTGTGCCCGCGGGGGACCGAGGTCACACCTGGCACGGACAGTGTGCCGTGCACCCAGGGTGCCACGTCAACGATCACATTCGTGCAACCACCTGATCACCATCCGACGTTGTACGCCAGGTGGTCAAAACGGCACGATCAGTTGACGGATGCTGATCAGTCGAGGTAGTCCCGGAGCACCTGGGAACGCGAGGGATGCCGGAGCTTGGACATCGTCTTGGACTCGATCTGCCGGATCCGTTCGCGGGTGACTCCGTAGACCTGACCGATCTCGTCCAAGGTGCGCGGTTGGCCGTCGGTCAGCCCGAACCGCAGACGCACCACACCCGCCTCACGCTCGGACAACGTCTGCAGCACCTGCTGGAGCTGGTCCTGAAGCAGGGAGAACGAGACCGCGTCGACGGCGACCACCGCCTCCGAGTCCTCGATGAAGTCACCGAGCTGGCTGTCGCCCTCGTCACCGATGGTCTGGTCGAGCGAGATGGGCTCCCGGGCGTACTGCTGGATCTCCAGCACCTTCTCCGGTGTGATGTCCATCTCCTTGGCCAACTCCTCCGGCGTGGGCTCCCGGCCCAGATCCTGGAGCAGCTCGCGCTGTATCCGGCCCAGCTTGTTGATCACCTCGACCATGTGGACCGGGATGCGGATGGTGCGGGCCTGGTCGGCCATGGCGCGGGTGATGGCCTGTCGGATCCACCAGGTGGCGTAGGTGGAGAACTTGTAGCCCTTGGTGTAGTCGAACTTCTCGACCGCGCGGATCAGGCCGAGGTTGCCTTCCTGGATGAGGTCGAGGAACGCCATCCCCCGGCCCGTGTACCGCTTTGCCAGCGAGACGACCAGGCGGAGGTTCGCCTCGAGCAGGTGGTTCTTGGCCCGCTCGCCGTCCCGGGAGATCCACAGCAGGTCGCGCTGCATGTCCCGGACGAGCTTCTCCTCGCCCTCGTCGGCGGCCCGCAGCCGCTCGGCGGCGTAGAGCCCGGCCTCGATCCGCTTGGCCAGCTCCACCTCCTGCTCGGCGTTGAGCAGCGGAACCTTACCGATCTGCTTGAGGTACGCCCGGACCGAGTCCGCCGAGGCGGTCAGCTCGGCGTCGCGACGCGCCTGCTTGAGCGCCTCGGACTCCTCGTCGTCCCACTCGAAGTCGTTGTCGGTGGCGGAGTTCGCCGCGTCGGCCGCGGCGGCCTGGGCCAGCTCCGCCGGCTCCTCGACCACCACGTCCTCGATCTCCGCGGCGAGTTCCTCGGGATTGACCTCGCCCTCGGCGGCCTCGCCCTCGGCGGCGTTGGCCGGCTTCGCCGCGCCCGCCGCAGCGGCCACGGTGGCCTTGGTGGCCCGGGTGGACTTCTTGGCCGGCGCGGCGGCCTTGGCGGCCACCTCGGCGGTGGTGCCGGCAGCCTTGCGCGAGGTCGCCTTGCGCGGTGCCGGCGCCGGTGCCTCCTCGGCCGAGGGCGCCTGCTTCGGGGCGGGCGCGGCGGCCTTCTTGGTGGTCTTGGCGGTGGTGGCCCGGGACGCGGGGGTGGCGGACCGGGCGGCGGCGACCCGGCGGCGGGTGCTGGCCGAGCCGTCGACCACGACGGTCACCCCGGCCTCGGAGAGCGCCCGCAGGATCTTCTTGGCCTGGGCCGGAGTCACCTCGGCGGACTCGACGGTGCGCGCGAGCTGGGCCGACGTGAGCTGGCCGCCAGCGCTCTGCGCGTGGGCGATCAAGGTGTCGGTGAGCGAGCGAACGTCGGCGCCGGTCTGGCGGGGTTCTGTCACGAATGACCTTCCGGAGGCGAAGAGCGAGCACGGCCGGGTTCGTCCGACGCAGCGTAGGGCACCGCGCCGGGCGATGTGGTTGAGGAACCCCCGTGTCCCGGGCCGGCCGGCTGTCGGGCGGTCCGTGGCGCGTGGGCAGGGGTGAATTGTAACGCCGTCTGCGGCGATCATCCTGCGCCGCACGGCTGATCGGCGGTCGGGACCGCCGATTCGGTGCGCTTTTGGACTTTGTAAGGATGATACCCGCGCGGAAGCCGGATACCTGGCCGTGCGGGAAGGGAACGGATATGGAGCGCGCGGCGCCACCGCCACCGCAACTGCTGGAGATCGCGATCGAGGTGGCCCGGGGCGCGGCGGCCACCGCGTACCGGATGCGTACCGAAGGAGTCTCGGTCGCGGCGACCAAGAGCACCGTCACGGACGTGGTGACCGCGGCTGACCGGGCCGTGGAGCGGCAGATCACCGCCGAGCTGCGCCGGCTGCGGCCGGACGACGCCGTGTTGGGCGAGGAGTACGGTGCCGCGGCCAGTGGCGAGGGCCCGGGTGCCCGGGTGCGGTGGATCGTCGACCCGATCGACGGCACCGTCAACTACCTGTACGGCCTGACGCACTGCGCGGTGTCCATCGCCGCGGAGCTGGACGGCGAGGTGGTGGCGGGTGTGGTGCGCAACATCCACACCGGCGAGGAGTGGACCGCGACCGTCGGCGGGGGTGCCTGGCGGGCGGGTCGGCGACTGCACTGCTCCACCGAGACCGATCTCGGTCAGGCGCTGGTGATCACCGGCTTCGGCTATGACGCCGCCCGCCGGGTTCACCAGGCCCGGGTACTGACCGAGCTGATTTCGCACGTGCGCGACATCCGCCGTCTCGGCGCCGCCGCCGTCGATCTCTGCCTGGTCGCCGAGGGGCGGGCCGACGCCTACTACGAGAAGGGTCTGGCCGCCTGGGACCAGGCCGCCGGGGCGCTGGTGGCCACCGAGGCCGGTCTGCGGGTCGGCGGGCTCAAGGGGGCGGCCCCCGGGCCGGAGATGGTCGTCGCCGCCCCGCCGGCGCTGTTCGACGCGTTGCACGACCGCCTGGCCGCCCTGGACGCCTCCGGCGGCCCCTGAGGCCGTGTGGTGCCCGTCGGGCCCGCTGGACGACCCGGTGGTCAGCCCTCGACCGACATCGGGCAGGAACCGGGCGGGGCTACCGGGGCACCCAGGTCGCCCAGCGACTGGTTGACCTCGGTGATGGTGGCCAACTGCTGGAAGTTGCCGCCCAGGACCACGTCGACGACGTCGTTCTCGCGCTTGGGGTCGTACTCCAGCTCGGCGTCGCCGAGGAAGTACGCCCGCAGCAGGTGCGCCGAGCCGACTCCCTTGGGCCCGTAGCGCAGCACCGCCACGTCGTCGATCTTCTTCTTCTGGGTGGCTTCCTTCTGCACCTGGAAGTCGCGGTTGCGGAAGTCGCCCGCGACGTCGGCGGCCAAACCGGGACGGTCCGTGCCGTTCAGCACGTTGATCTTGACGTCCTTGTGGTCGCGTAGGGTGACGTCGGCGCGCGGCCAGTCGTCCGGACAACCCTCACCGGCGCCGGCGTTGCTCTGGGTGTCCCTGACCAGGGCGACGACCACGAAGACCAGGGCGACCACCGCCAGTAAACCGACGACAACGAGTGCTCGCACTCGCGCAAAGCTCATCAGGTCACTCCCGGGCAGTGGTGGGTGGCGGCGGCCGACGATCGGGCCGTTCCGTCGGTCGTCGGGTACGCCGCTGAGGTTAACGGGTGTCCGACCGTCGCGTGGAAACAGTCCGACATGCCGGCGCGCCACCGGAGAACGGGGTAGTACTACCCCTATCTTCGTGTCGCCTGAGTCACATTGGGAACAACTTCCCGTGCAGGGGCGTACATCTCAGCCACGAGGGCGGTATACATGCCTCGCCCAAAGGGGGGGTAGGGTTCCGCGCTCGCCGGGGAGATCCTCTGGCGGTCTGGTCCGAGCGGTCGTCGGGTCAGGTGGCCGACACTAGCGGTGGCCGGCCAGCGGAACCGAAACAGCGTCGTCCGGCGTTACAACCGGAAGCGACAACATCGAAATGGGAGAGTGAAACCGATGGCCACCGACTACGACGCTCCGCGCCGAGACGAGGTCGACCTCGGCGAGGACAGCCTGGAAGAGCTCAAGGCCCGGCGCGTCGACTCGCAGTCGGGCGCCGTGGACGTCGACGAGGCCGAAGTGGCTGAGAGCTTCGAGCTGCCCGGCGCCGACCTTGCCGACGAGGAACTGACGGTCAAGGTGCTACCGATGCAGCAGGACGAGTTCCGCTGCGCCCGTTGCTTCCTGGTGCACCACCGCAGCCAGCTCGCGGTCGAACGCAACGGCGAGCTGATCTGCCGAGAGTGCGTCTGACCGCAGTGCGACGACCACGACCATGGCGGCGACTCCCAAGTGGAGTCGCCGCCGCCCGGCTCGGCGAGCGCGACGCCGCGCAACCTGGTTGACTCGATAGCCATGAGCGAGCGAATCGGCGGGCGCGGCGCCGTGGTGCGGTCATGAGCGAGGGCAGCGAGCGCACCGAGGACCGGGACGAGCTCGGGAAGACCGTCGCGGCGCTGACCGCCGACGAGATCGAGCCGGCGAGACGGCGTCAACTGCTCACCCGGCTGGTCGGACAGGCTCGGGCCCGGGGGATCGGCGACCTGTTCAAGCCGAGGGCCGCGCTGCGCTGGATGGTGGACACCGTCGCGGAGATCGCCCCGCACGTGCCGGTCCGGGATCTGGCCACCCTGCGCCGCCACTTTCCCGGGCTGTCGGACGAGGAACTGGCCGACCGGCTGGTCCGCAACGCCTCCCGGGCCACGGCGGGGGTCGGCGCGGCCGGCGGCGGAGCCTCGGCGGTGCAGTGGACGGTGACACCGACCCTGCTCTCCGCTCCGGTACTGCTCGCCGCCGAGACGGTCGCGGTGGTGGCGGTGGAGCTGAAGTTGACCGGTGAGCTGCACGAGATCTACGGCGTACCGCTGCCGGCCGGCGGCACCGAGCGGACGATCGCGTTGGTGCAGGGATGGGCCAGCCAGCGCGGTGTCAACCCGATGATGCCCGGCGTCGGCGTGGGCGCCGTGCTGGGTACGGCCGCCCGGAACGAGCTGCGGGACACGCTGCTCAAGCGCTTCGGCCGGAACCTCACCACGCTCGGTCCCTTCCTCACCGGAGCCGCCGTGGCGAGCTACCTGAACCGACGGGCGACCCGGACGCTGGCCGACCAACTCCGCACCGACCTGCGCCGGCAGCGGCACACCCTGCCCGCTGCGCCGCCCACCCCGCCGGCCCTGCCGGAGTCGTCCTGACCGCCGGCAGCGGCGTCGGCGGACACCGCACGATCCGGTGACCGGTGGCGGCTCGGATCAGCGGGCCGCGTCCCGCGCGGCCAGCAGCGCTTCGGCCAGCTCGACCGGGTGCCGGGAACTGACCACCCAGAACGGCGTGGGGTCGGCCGGATCGTTCAGGACCACCTGGACGGCACCGGGGACCCACGGGCGTTGCACGACGAACGCCAGCGGATCGGCGCCCACACCGAGCACCTCACGCCGCCCCGCGGCGTCCAGCGCGACGGCGTCCGCGACGAACCGGACAGGCAGCCGGGCGTCGTCGACCCGCAGCTCCGCGTCGGTCACCGCGACCCGGATCCGGCCCAACCAGGCCAGCCCGGCGGCAGCGGCGGGCAGCAACACCGCGAACGGCAGCCAGGCGCGCGCACCGGCCGCGCCCATCCACACCTCCACGGCGAGCAGGGCGGCGGCCGCGAGCCCGGCGAGCCACAACCACCAGGGCAGCCGCAGACGCTCGGCGTACGCCGGGGGGGCCGAGACGGACGAAGGTGACGCTGACTGGCTCACTCATGCCAGGGTACGGCGCGGCGGCCCTCGGGTACCGGGCAGGATGACAGGGTCACCCCCAGCGGAACGGACGAAAGAGGGACATCATGACCGACGTGGTGCCCGTGCCGGTCCGGCGGCTCGATCCCGAGCTGCCGATGCCGGAGTACGCCCATCCCGGTGACGCCGGTGCCGATCTGGTGGCGGCCGCTGACGTGGAGCTGCCACCGGGCGGTCGGGCGCTGGTGCCGACCGGCGTGGCGATCGCCCTGCCCGAGGGGTACGTGGGTCTGGTCCATCCCCGATCGGGGCTCGCGGCCAGACTCGGCGTGACGGTGCTCAACGCGCCCGGTACGGTCGACGCCGGCTACCGGGGTGAGATCCTGGTCAACCTGATCAACCATGATCGAGCCGCGGCGGTGAGGATCGCCCGGGGTGACCGGATCGCGCAGCTGATCGTGCAGCGGGTGGAACGAGCGATCTTCCAGCCGGTGGCCGAGCTGCCCGCGTCCGGACGCGGGACCGGCGGGCACGGCTCCACCGGCGGGCACGCCGGGTTGGTACCGCCGCCGGCCACGGACGGCGCGAACGGAAAAGATGGCACCGTGAGTGCGAACAGCGGAGGTTGGACGCAGTGATCTTCTCCCGGAAGCGGGCCGCGGGACGGCACGCCCTTGACGAGCGGGCCACGAACCTGCCCGAGATCGAGGACGCCCCGTCGGCCCCGGCGGAGCCGGCGCGTGGGCCGTACGACGTCACCGAGGCCCCGGCCGAGGTGCAGCGGCTCGACCTGGGCAGCCTGCAGATCCCGGCGGTGCCCGAGGTCGAGGTGCGGGTGCAGGCCGACCAGCAGGGGGTGGTCCAGCAGGTCGTGCTGGTGCACGGCCAGAGCGCCCTGCAACTCGGTGTCTTCGCGGCCCCGCGGTCGGAGGGAATCTGGGACGAGGTACGCGAAGAGATCCGCCAGTCGCTGCTCGCCGACGGCGCCGCCGCGCAGGAGGCCACCGGCGAGTACGGCACCGAGCTGCACGCCCGGGTACGCACCGAGGACGGCCTGACCGATCTGCGGTTCGTCGGCATCGACGGCCCGCGCTGGATGGTTCGGGCGGTCTATCAGGGCGCGGCGGCCACCGATCCGTCCGCCGCCGGCCCGTTGGCACACTGCCTGGACGGGCTGGTCGTCGACCGGGGGGTGGAGGCCAAGCCGGTACGTGAGCCGCTGCCGCTGCGGCTGCCCCGCGAGGCGGGAGAGGCCGCGGCGGCCGGTCCGGCCACCGGGCCGGCCGACGCCGCGTCGGCACCCGGGAACCGCTGATCGGCCAGCAGCGGCCCCGCCCCCGCGCGGGTGCCCGGCACGGCCGCAGGAGCGCTTCCGGTGCGCCGGAAACGCCCTGTCCGGCGTACGCTGGCGGATGCCGTCGCGGCAGTCGTCCGGCGGCCGTGGCTTCCGGTGCCAGCCGGCCGGTGTGGAGAGGGTGACGCGGAGCACATGACCACCGACGAGGGTCGGGGTTCGCTGCGGCGGATGCTGCGACGGCTGACCGCGAGCGAGGCCGAGATCGAGGCGCAGCAGTTGCAGCGGGAGAGTGCCCGCTGTGGCGCGATGCCGGTGTTGCAGTGCGGTCGGGGGCAGGTGGTGTCGGTCAGCGGCCGACTGCGTACCGTCGTCTACACCCCCCGGACGAACCTGCCGGCGCTGGAGGCGGATCTCTACGACGGCAGCGACGTCGTGACCCTGGTCTGGCTCGGGCGACGGCACATCGTCGGCATCGAGCCGGGCCGGCACCTGACGGCCCGGGGGCGGGTCGCGGTGCGCGACGACCGCAAGGTGATCTACAACCCGTACTACGAGCTGGAGCCGTCGAAGTGAAGCTGCGGGCGTTGCGGATGGACAGCGGGCGATGACCACCGGACAGCACCCGGCGACCCAGCCGGAGACCGGGCCGGTGGACGAGGAGCGGCTGCCCACCGTCGCCGAGCAGATGGCCGACCAGCTCGGCGGTTGGCGAGGGCTGGCCGAGTCCAGCATTCCGGTGGTGGTCTTCGTGATCGCCAACATCGTCACCGACCTGCGGCCAGCCGTGATCGCCTCGGTGGCGGTGGCGGTGCTGATCGGTGGGCTGCGGTTGGCTCAGCGCCGACCGGTGCGGCACGCGGTCAACGGGCTGTTCGGCATCGGGATCGGCGCCGCCATCGCCTGGCGCACCGGCGACGCGCGCGACTTCTACCTGCCGGGGATCCTCTACGGCATCGGCTACGGCCTGGCCCTGCTGCTGTCGGCGGTGATCCGGCAACCGCTGGTCGGCTGGATCTGGTCGGTGCTGGTGGCCAAGGGCAGCTCGCAGTGGCGCGACGACCCTCTGCTGGTGCGCACCTTCACCAGACTGACCGTGCTCTGGGGCGTCGTCTGGCTGGCCAAGGTGGGCGTGCAGGCCGGCATCTACCTGGCGGCCCGGCGGTTCGACCAGCTCGGCGACGAGGCCGCCGCCGCCGACATGGAGACCGCCCTCGGGGTGGCGCGGCTGGCCCTGGGCTACCCGCCGTACGTGCTGCTGTTGTTGATCACGGTCTGGACGGTGCGGCGGGTGACCCGCGAGCGCCCGACGGAGCCGCTGCCGAGCTGAGCCGCACCGGCGGTCGGGGCGCCGGGCCCGGCCCGGCGTAGCGGTCAGCGTGACTCGCGGGTGCGCTCGACGCTGTCCGGGCCGAGCACCACCGCCCGTACCGCGTCCTCCACCTCGGCGGTGCAGACGAAGACCAGCTCGTCACCGGCCTCGACCGGGTCGTCCGGGCTGGGCACCAGGACGCGCTTGCCGCGCAGGATCGCCACCAGCGCGGAGTCCCGGGGCAGGGGCACCTCGCGCAGCGGGTGCCCGACGTAGGGCGCGGTCGGCGGCAGGGTGATCTCGACCAGGTTCGCCTCGCCCTGCCGGAACGTCATCAGCCGGACCAGGTCGCCGACGGTGACCGCCTCCTCGACCAGCGCGGCCATCACCCGGGGCTTGCTGACCGCCACGTCCACGCCCCACTGCTCGGTGAACAGCCACTCGTTCTCGGCCCGGTTGACCCGGGCGACCACCCGGGGCACCGCGAACTCGGTCTTGGCCAGCAGCGAGACCACCAGGTTCACCTTGTCGTCGCCGGTGGCCGCGACCACCACGTCGCAGCCGGCCAACTCGGCCTCCTCCAGGCTGGCCAGCTCGCAGGCGTCGGCCAGCACCCATTCGGCGTCCGGCACCCGGGCCGGCCGGAGCATCCGGGGCTGCCGCTCGATGAGCATCACCTGGTGGCCGTTCTCGATCAGCTCCTGGGCGATGGAGCGGCCCACGTTGCCGGCGCCGGCGATAGCGACCCGCATGATCACTGACCCCCTTCCGGCGTCGCCGCCACGGATGTGACCGCCGCCACCATGTCGTCGGTGACCAGCATGAAGATCTGGTCACCCTCCTGCACCACGCTGGCCACCGTGGGCAGCGTGCCGATGCCGAAGCGGATCAGGTACGCCACCCGGGCACCGGTCGCCTCCTCCAGGGCCCGCACCGGGCGACCGATCCAGTCCTTGTGCACCGGCACCTCGACGATCGAGACGGTGCTCGTCGGATCGCGGAAGATCTCCACGTTGCCCTCGGGCAGCAGGTGCCGCAGCATCCGGTCGGCCGTCCACCGGACGGTGGCCACGGTGGGGATGCCGAGTCGTTCGTAGACCTGCGCGCGGCGCTGGTCGTAGATGCGAGCCGCGACCCGGACCACGCCGAAGGTCTCACGGGCCAACCGGGCCGAAATGATGTTGGAGTTGTCGCCGCTGGAGACGGCGGCGAAGGCGTCGGCCCGCTCGATGCCGGCCTGGCGCAACACGTCGCCGTCGAAGCCGGCCCCGGTGACGGTGACCCCGGCGAAGTCGGGCCGCAGCCGGCGGAAGGCGTCCGCGTCCTGGTCGATGACCGCCACCGAGTGTCCCCGGGCCTCCAGGCTGTGCGCCAGGGTCGAGCCGACCCGGCCACAACCCATGATCACGACATGCACGCTGCCTCCCACGGTGCGTACCGCTGCGCCTCGTCGCCTGCGAGCCTGCCACGTCCGGGCCGCGGCCGGGGACCGACGGTACTCCCGCCTCGGATACGCCCGTGACCGGCCACCCCACGTGCCCGTCGCCGGTGGCCGTACGCTTGGCCGTTGTGGCCCGATCCACCTCCCTGCTGAAGCGGCTGCTCGTCGGCCGGCCGTTCCGGTCCGACCGGCTCAAGCACACCCTGCTGCCGAAGCGCATCGCGCTGCCCGTCTTCGCCTCGGACGCGCTGTCGAGCGTGGCGTACGCGCCGGACGAGATCCTGCTGATGCTCTCCATCGCGGGTGCCTCGGCGTTCGTGTTCTCACCGTGGGTCGCCCTCGGCGTGGTCGTGGTCATGCTGACCGTGGTGGCCAGCTACCGGCAGAACGTGCACGCGTACCCCTCGGGCGGCGGCGACTACGAGGTGGCGACGGTGAACCTCGGCCCGCGCGCCGGGGTGGGCGTGGCCAGTGCGCTGCTTGTCGACTACGTGCTCACCGTCGCGGTGTCGGTCTCCTCCGGGGTGGCCAACCTCGGCTCGGTGATTCCCTTCGTGGCGACCCACAAGGTGCTCATCGCGGTCTCCGCCGTGGCGCTGCTGACCGCGGTCAACCTGCGCGGGATCAAGGAGGCGGGCAGCGCGTTCGCCGTCCCGACGTACGGCTTCATGATCGTTATCATCGGCATGATCCTCACCGGGGTGGTCCGGGTCGTCGTGCTCGGCGAGGACCTGCGCGCCCCCAGCGCCGACCTGGTGATCGCCGCCGAGTGGCACGACACCACCGGCTGGGCGATGGCGTTCCTGCTGCTGCGCAGCTTCTCCTCCGGGTGCGCCGCGCTCACCGGTGTGGAAGCGATCTCCAACGGGGTGCCGGCGTTCAAGGCGCCGAAGAGCCGCAACGCCGCCACCACGCTGCTGATGCTCGGCCTGGTCGCGGTGACCATGCTGGTCGGCATCGTCTGGCTGGCCCGGCTCACCGGGCTGCAGTTCGTCGAGGATCCCGCCCTGCAGATCGTCTCCGGCCCGGAGGGGTACGTGCAGAAGACGGTCACCGCACAACTCGGTGAGACGATCTTCGGACCCGGGTCGGTGCTGCTGTTCCTGGTCGTCGGAGTGACCGCGACGATCCTGTTCGTGGCCGCCAACACGGCCTTCACCGGCTTCCCGGTGCTCGGCTCGATCCTCGCCCAGGACCGCTACCTGCCCCGCCAACTGCACACCCGGGGTGACCGGCTCGCCTTCTCCAACGGGATCCTCTTCCTGGCCGGCTTCGCGATCCTGTTGATCATCGGCTTCCAGGCCGAGGTGACCAAGCTCATCCAGCTCTACATCGTGGGTGTCTTCGTCTCGTTCACCCTCTCCCAGGCCGGGATGATCCGGCACTGGAACCGGCTGCTGCGCACCGAGCGGGACCCGCAGGTGCGTCGTCGGATGCTCCGGTCCCGGGCGATCAACACCTTCGGCATGGCGATGACCGCCACGGTGCTGGTGATCGTGCTGATCACCAAGTTCCTGCTCGGCGCCTGGATCGCCATCGTCGCGATGGGGCTGATCTACGTGCTGATGCTGGCCATCCGCCGGCACTACGACCGGGTGGCCGTCGAACTCGCCCCCGACGACGGACGGCCGGTGCTGCCGGCCCGCAACCACGCGATCGTGCTGGTCAGCAAGCTGCACCAACCCACGCTGCGGGCGGTGGCGTACGCACAGGCCACCCGACCGGACACCCTCACCGCGGTGACCGTCAACGTCGACGACCACGACACCCGGCAGTTGCAGGCCGACTGGGACCGTCGGGGAGTGCCGATCCCGCTCACCGTGATCGACTCGCCGTACCGGGAGATCACCCGACCGATCCTGAACTACGTGGCCGGCGTCCGCCGGGAGTCGCCGCGCGACGTGGTCACGGTCTTCATTCCGGAGTACGTCGTGGGCCGCTGGTGGGAGAACCTGCTGCACAACCAGAGCGCGCTGCGGCTCAAGGGGCGGCTGCTGTTCGAGCCGGGTGTGATGGTGACGAGCGTGCCGTGGCAGCTCGCCTCGACGGCCGGCAAGGACCTCGCCCGGATGGACGCCACGCTCGGCCGTGGGCCGGTCCGGGGGCCTCGGGTGGCACCACGCGCCACCCTGCCGCCGCCTGCCGAGCGTGAGTCGTCGGACGGGGAGGCCCGGTGAGCGGGCTGGAGGAGGCCGAGCGGGTCGAGTTGACCGTGGCGGCCGTCGCCCCGGGAGGGCACTGCGTGGCCCGGGTGGACGGCCAGGTGGTCTTCGTCCGGCACGCCCTGCCGGGTGAACGGGTGCTGGCCGAGGTGACCGAGGTGCACCGGGGGTTCGTCCGGGCCGACGCGGTCACCGTGCTGGAGGCGGCACCGGACCGGGTCGACCCGCCCTGTCCGTACGCCCGACCGGGCCGTTGCGGCGGCTGCGACCTGCAACATGTCGCCCCGGACGCGCAGCTGCGCTGGAAGACGGCGGTGGTCCGGGAACAGCTCGTCCGCCTCGGCGGGCTGGACGAGGCCGGCTGTGACGCGCTGGACCTGCGGGTGGAGGCGCTGCCGGGTGGTCCGCTCGGTTGGCGTTCCCGGGTCCGGTACGCGGTGGACGCGGCGGGTCGCGCCGGGCTGCTCAAGCACCGCTCCCACGAGGTGGTGCCGGTCGACCGCTGCCTGATCGCCCATCCGGCGATCCAGCAGCTGCCGGTGCTCACCTCCAGCGGGGTGAGCTGGCCGGACGCCGAGGCGGTGGAGACCGTCGCCACCACCGGCGGGGACGTGGCGGTGACCGCCGTGGCGGCCGGGGCCGGTCGGCGGGTCAGCGGCCCGGAACGGGTACGGGAGCGGGCCGCCGGCCGCAGTGGATGCTGCCCGCCTCGTCGTTCTGGCAGGTGCACCCGCCGCCGCGGACACCCTTGTCGACGCGGTGCTGGAGCTGGCCGACCCCCGGCCGGGGAGCGGGCCTGGGATCTCTACGGTGGCGCCGGCCTGTTCGCCGCCGCGCTGGCCCTCGGGTCGGCGAGACCGGGCGGGTCACCCTGGTCGAGGCGGCCGGCGACGGCGTCGCGGCGGCCCGGGAGAACCTGCGTGACCTGCCCGCCGTCGAGGTGGTGGCGGCCCGGGTGGAGACCGCCCTGGCCCGTCGCCGGGTCACCGGGCCGGTCGACGTGGTGGTGCTCGACCCGCCCCGGACCGGTGCCGGGGCGCGGGTGGTACGCGACGTGCTGGCCGCCGGGCCGCGCGTGGTGACCTACGTCGCCTGTGATCCGGCGGCGTTCGCGCGGGACCTGCGGGTCTTCACCGAGGCGGGTTGGCGGTTGGCGGCGTTGCGCGGGTACGACCTGTTTCCGATGACCCGGCACGTGGAACTGGTCGGACTGCTGGTGCCGGCCTGACCAGGTGCTCAGGACCGGTGGTCACCGCGCCCGGGCTGCGGGGTGCGCGAGGGCCGATAGACTCTGCGGTCATGAGTGTTGAAGAGGACACGGCCAACCACGGCCGGCTGCTGGCCACGGTGCACGGTCCCCAGGACGTCAAGCGGATGTCCGCCACCGAACTGGACATCCTCGCCGCCGAGATCCGCGACTTCCTGATCGCCAAGGTGTCGCGTACCGGTGGGCACATCGGGCCCAACCTGGGCGTGGTGGAACTCACCCTGGCCCTGCACCGGGTCTTCGACTCTCCCCGGGACCGGCTGCTGTTCGACACCGGCCACCAGGCGTACGTGCACAAGATCGTCACCGGCCGGCAGGGCGGGTTCGACCAGCTGCGCCAGCGGGGCGGGCTCTCCGGCTACCCCAACCAGGCCGAGAGCGAGCACGACCTCATCGAGAACTCGCACGCCTCGACCGCCCTGTCCTACGCCGACGGGCTGGCCAAGGCGTACGCGCTGCGTGGCGAGTCGCGCAGCGTCGTCGCCGTGGTGGGTGACGGGGCGTTGACCGGCGGCATGTGCTGGGAGGCGCTGAACAACATCGCCGCCACCGACAACCCGCTGGTCATCGTGGTCAACGACAACGGCCGCTCGTACGCGCCGACGATCGGTGGTCTGGCTCATCACCTCTCGACGCTGCGGCTCAACCCCGGCTACGAGAAGGTGCTGGACGCCGTCAAGGACGCCCTCGGCTCGACCCCGCTGGTCGGCAAGCCGATGTACGAGGTGCTGCACGCGGTCAAGAAGGGCATCAAGGACGCGGTCGCCCCGCAGGCGATGTTCGAGGATCTCGGCATCAAGTACGTCGGCCCGGTCGACGGGCATGACATCGCCGCCGTCGAGACGGCGTTGCGGGCGGCGAAGAACTTCGGCGGCCCGGTGATCGTGCACGCGGTGACCCGCAAGGGCTACGGCTACCGCCCCGCCGAGGAGGACGAGGCGGACTGCTTCCACAGCCCCGGCGCCTTCGACATCGCCGACGGCAAGGCCACCGCCGCGCCGTCGGTGAAGTGGACCCACGTCTTCGCCGACGAGCTGGTGGCGATCGCGGACGAGCGGCCCGACGTGGTGGGCATCACCGCGGCGATGGCCGGGCCGACCGGCATCGCGAAGCTGGCCCGCAAGTACCCGGAGCGCACCTACGACGTGGGCATCGCCGAACAGCACGCCGCCACCTCGGCGGCCGGCCTGGCGCTCGGTGGGCTGCACCCGGTGGTGGCGGTCTACGCGACCTTCCTCAACCGGGCGTTCGACCAGGTCCTGCTGGACGTGGCGATGCACAAGCTGCCGGTCACCTTCGTGCTGGACCGGGCCGGGATCACCGGGCCCGACGGGCCGAGCCACTACGGCATCTGGGACATGTCGGTCTTCGGCGTGGTGCCGGGCCTGCGGATCGCGGCCCCCCGGGACGCCGCCACGCTGCGTGAGGAGCTGCGGGAGGCGGTCGCCGTCGACGACGGCCCGACGATCGTCCGCTTCCCGACCGGCGCGGTCGCCGCCGATCTGCCCGCTCTGCGGCGGGTCGGGCCGGTCGACGTGCTGGCGGAGTCGGCGCGTACCGACGTGCTGCTGGTCGCGGTGGGTGCCTTCGGTCAGCTTGGCGTGGACGTCGCCGCCCGGGTGGCCGAGCAGGGCTACGGGGTGACCGTGGTCGACCCGCGCTGGGTCCGTCCGGTCCCGGCGGAGCTGGTCGAGCTGGCCACCGAGCACCGGCTGGTGGTGACCGTCGAGGACGGCGTCCGCTCCGGCGGGGTGGGCGACGCGCTCGCCCAGGCCATGCGCGACGCCGGTGTCCGGGTGCCGCTGCGCGATCTGGGCGTACCGGCCGGCTGGTATCCGCACGGCTCCCGCAACCAGCTCCTGACCGACCTCGGCCTGACCGCTCAGGACGTGGCCCGCGACGTGACCGGCTGGATCTCCCGCCTCGACACCGAACCGGTCGACCCACCCCACCTCACCGCCAACCCCACCCCCAACTAACCTTCCCGCCCGACCCCGCGCGGGTGCCTCGCGGCGTTGATCATGAAGTTGTTGTCACTGCCTCCGGCGTGGCGCGACAACAACTTCATGATCAACCCGGGGGGCGGGGGCCGGGGGGTGGGGGTGGGGGTGGGGGTTAGCGGCGGGGGGAGCCGGCGGAGCGGTAGTGGGTCTTTTCGGCGGCGGCCAGGCTGAAGGTCTCGCGGCGCTCGGGGAGGGGAGCCACCACCAGGCCGGGGCGGTCGACCAGGCGGATCGTGTTGGGTGGCACCGAGAGCGCGGTGTCCTTGGTGGCGCGCCAGCTCAGCACGACCAGCGGCTGATCCGGCACCGGCAGCTCGTAGACCTGCAACGGGTTCGTCCGGTCGGCGGGGGAGAGCACCACCGCACCGTCGCCGGCGGGCCGGTACACCACCGCGCTCATCGTGCCCTCGGCACTCTCCCAGGTGAGCTGCTCCAACTCGGCCGGCTCGCCCCCGTCGAGCGACAACTCGCCGAGCGTACGCACCGCGAGTTTCGCCATCGGCCAGGACGCCGGCACCGACTGCGGGACGTCCCGGTCGCCGACCCGCCGGTCGATGCTGCCGAACGGGCCGTCCTCGTTGGCCAGCAGGCAGGTGTCGAGGCCGGTCAGGGCGCGTCGGCCGGAGCCGCTCTCGTCGCGTACCAGCGGATATCGCGGGGCGGTGATGCCGGTGCCGAGGTCGAGCAGCCGGTCGGTGGCCCGACCCCGAGGCAACGACTCGGTGGAGCGCAGGGTGGCGGTGACGGTCACCGCTCGGCACCGGGGCACCTCGACGGGGCTGGTCAGGCCGTCGCGGTCGGAGACGATGCGACCGTTCGGCCCGACGAGCCGCCGAACCCGTTCGGAGGTCAGGTAGCGCCGGCCGTCGGCGGACTGGACCGGCAGCACGTCGGAGTAGACCAGGTAGCCGGGGTCGGTGTACTCGGTGGCGTGACTGACCGTGTACCGGTCGCCGTCGCCGGTGAGCTGAAGCAGCCAGGACGCGGCCTCGCCGGGTACCGAAGCGGCGACCAGGGCCAGCGGACGGCCGTCGACCTCACCGGAGAAGAGAATGCCGGAGGAGGGTACGTGCACCCGGTCGTCCACGGGCGAGCGCCAGTCGCGTACCGCCTCGGTGACGGCGGCGGTCGCCGTCGTGTCCTCGGCCAGTGAGCCGCGCGGCGGCCACACCGTCAAGGCGCCGTCCATGCTGTCGTAGCCGACCCGCAGGTCCCGTGCCTGACGCTCGGCGACCGGCCCGCACGCGGTGACCGCGATCAGCAGGGTGGACAGGCCGGTGGCGGTCAAGCCGCGCCAACGGGCTGGAGCCACCTGTCACGCCCCCGATCGGATCGCGTCGTCGTGTCGGAGGGCAATAGTACGAGATGTCCCGCCGATGCTTCGGGCCACCGTACGCTGCGTCGCGCGGTCACCACACCGGCCACAGGGGACATCGCGTCTGACTTGGGGCACTTTCCCCACTCGGGTAGACTCCGCCGACTGTGACGCCTGCCGAGACCCGCGCCGCCGCGCTGCCGAGATCCGCCGACGTCGCCGACTCTCCGTCCGAAGTTGTCACCGTGGGTGACGGGGCGCGCAACGACGCCGACGCGCTCACACCGGAGACCGCACCCACCGTCGAGCCGGCCATGGTCCAGGCCGTGGCGATCGACGGAGCGGCACCCGCCACCGAGGCACCCGCCACCGAGGCCGGGGCTGACGGGCAGCTGCCGGAGACCGCGTCGGCCGACGGTACGCGAGGTGCCGACGACGTCGACGCCGCGCCGGAACGGCGACGCCGGTTCAGGTGGACTCCCCGGCGACGGGATCTCGCCGTCTTCGGCGGGTTCCTGGTGACCGCGCTCTGGGTGACCAGCCAGATCTGGATGGACCCGGCCGGGCGGGTGGCCTCGCTCTACAGCAGCGACCCGGCCCAGGTGCAGTTCTTTCTCGCCCACTCGGTACGAGTGGTCCTGCACGGCGAGTTCCCCTTCTTCACCGAGCAGTTCAACTACCCCGACGGGGTCAACCTGATGGCCAACACGGCCATCCTCGCCCTGGGCATCCCGATGGTGCCGGTGACCCTGCTGTTCGGACCGGCCGTGACCTTCGTGCTGCTGGTGACGCTCGGTCTGGCCGGGACCGCCTCGGCCTGGTACTTCGTGCTGTCCCGGCACGTGGTGAGCAACCGGCTCGCCGCGGTGGTGGGCGGTTGGTTCTGTGGCTTCTCACCGGCGATGCTGTCGCACGCCAGCTGGCATCCGAACATCATCAGTCAGTTCCTGCTGCCGTTCATCGTGTGGCGGGTCATGGTGATCACGAGGTCGACCCGACCGTTTCGGGACGGTGCGCTGCTGGCCCTGCTGGTCACCGTGCAGGCGTTCATCAACGAGGAGATCCTGCTCTTCACCGCGATGGGTTGCGGGATCTTCCTGATCGCGGTGGTCGTCCAGCGGCCCGGGCTCTGGTCGGCGGCCTGGCGGCCGTTGGCCAAGGCGCTGGCCACCTGCACGGTGATCGCCGGCGCGCTGCTGGCGTACCCGCTGTACATCCAGTTCGCCGGTCCGATGGCGTATCACGGGCTCAGTGAGGCGGTGCGTGACTACGGCAACGACATCGCCGCCTACTTCGCCCCCGGTTCACCCACCGTCGGCGGCAACCAGCGGGCGAACGTCAACCTCGCGCCGAACTACTCGGAGGAGAACGCGTTCTTCGGGTGGAGTCTGGCGCTGATCGCCGTCGGGATCGTCCTCTGGCTCCGGCGGGAGGTGCTGGTCCGGGCGCTCGCCGCGACCGCCGCGTTCTACGCCGTCCTCTCCCTCGGCGAGCGGGTCAGCTGGTGGGACCGGGAACTGGTCGTCGGTCCGTGGGAGTGGCTGGTCCGGCTGCCGTTGCTCGACGCGGTGGTGCCGACCCGGTTCGGCATGATCACCAGCGTGGTGGTGGCGATCCTGCTGGCCCTGGCCATCGAGCGGACCAGCACGCTGTCCCTGGACCGGCGGACCGTGCGTACGCTCACCGCTGCCGGTCTGGTGCTCGCGTTGCTGCCGATCACCCCCATGCCGCTGCCGATGACGTCCCGACCGCCGGTGCCGGACTTCATCACCTCCGACCGGTGGCGCGCCTACGTCGCGCCGGACCAGACGCTGGTGCCGATCCCGGTGCCGAGCATGGGCAACACCCACGGCATGCGCTGGGCCGCCGCCACCAACCTCGATTTCAAGATCCCCGGTGGCTACTTCCTCGCCCCCCGCAACGGCAACACCGGCGACCCCGGTCGCTTCGGTGGCCGACCCAGCGGCATCGGGAAACTGCTGGAGGAGGTCGCCACCACCGGCCGGACCCCTGAGCTGAACGACCGCCAACGGCGCCGGTCCCTGGACGAGTTGCGGTACTGGCGGGCGGCGATCCTGGTGCTGCCGGTCCGGCAGCCGCACTCGGAGTCACTGCGGCAGACCGTCGAGCAACTGGTCGGGCCGGCCCGGCTCGAACTGGACGTCTGGGTGTGGGACGTACGGTCACTCACCGACCCCCGGGCCTGATGTCGGTCGGTACGCTCGATCGGGAGGCGCAGGCCCGCCCCCGTCGCCGTTGGCGGCTCCGCCCGGGTATACCTGATTTGGCGGTGGTGGCCGGCTACCTGGCGCTGGCCGGCTGGCTGACCAGCCGGCAGTGGGGCCGACCGGACCGACTCTTCCACCAGGCCGGCGACCAGATCCTCTTCGAGTGGATGCTGGCCCACGCCGCCCGGGTCGTCTCCGGTCGGGCACATCCGCTGTGGAGCGACGCGCTGAACGCCCCCGACGGGGTGAACCTGATGGCCAACACCTCGGTGCTCGGCCTCGGCGTCCCGCTGGCCCCGGTCACCCTGCTGTTCGGCTCGCAGGTGGCCTTCGGGGTGGCGGTGGTCGGGTGCCTGGCCGGCACGGCCACCGCCTGGTACGTCCTGCTGCGCCGCCGGCTGGTCGAATCCCGGCTGGCCGCCGCGGTCGGCGGACTGGTCTGCGGCTTCGCGCCCGGCATGGTCGCGCAGGCCGGATCGCACCTGCACATGGCCGCCCAGTTCCTGGTGCCGGTGATCCTGGCACTGGTGTTCGCCCCCGACCCCGCCGATGCGAACGCGTCCTCGTCGGGCATCTGGTCGCGGGTGTGGCGCCCCGGGGTGCTGCTCGGTCTGGTCGTGACGTACCAGGTCTTCCTCGGCGAGGAGGTGCTGCTCCTGGTGGCGCTGGCCGCCGGCGTCCTCGTCGTCGGGTACGCGCTGGCCGACCGGGCCGCCGCACGTCGGCTCGCCCCGGCCACGGCCGGCCGGATCGCGGTCGGCGCGGTGGTGGCGGCGGCGCTGCTGGCCTACCCGCTGTGGTTCCAGTTCTTCGGCCCCGGCCACTACCGGGGGATGCCGTTCCACGCGTACGGCTTCCAGTTGGACGCCGCGTCGTTCACCGCCACCGCCCGGCAGACCGTCTTCGGCGACCATCGCCTGCCGGCACTGCTGGCACCCAACGCCACCGAGGAGAACTCCTTCTTCGGGCCGGGTCTGCTGGTGCTGGCCCTGGTCGTGACGGTGTGGCTGCGGCGTCGCCCGCTGGTCCGGGCGCTGGCCGGCTGCGCAGTGGTGTTCGCCCTGCTCTCCCTCGGCCCCCGGGTACGCCTCGACGGAGCGTTGACCGACCTGCCCGGTCCGTACCGGCTGATCGCCGAGCTGCCCCTGCTCGACCACGTGGTGCCGGCCCGGTTCGCGCTGGTCTGCGTGCCGGTGCTGGGCATCCTGCTCGCCCTCTCCGTGGACCGGGTGCGACGGCAGGCGGTCAGCACCGCGACGCGACCGGACGCGGTGCCGGTGCGGCTGCTCTGGGCCGGCGCGATGGCCGCCGCGCTGCTGCCGCTGACCCCGACCCCGATCCGTACCGTCCCGGTCTGGCAGGTGCCGGCGTTCGTGGCGGAGGGCACCTGGCGGGCCTACGTGCCGGCGGGGCGGACCGTGGTGGCCGTGCCGCCGGTGACCAACGCGGGCCAGAGCCCGGCGATGCTCTGGTCCGCCCGCACCGGGTTGGCCTTCACCGCACCGGGCGGATTCTTCATCGGCCCCCGTTCCCCGGACGACCCGGCGGCCCGGTGGGGCGCCCCGGACCGGCCCACGTCGTTGCTGCTGCGCCGGGTGGCCGACACCGGTGAGCTGCCGCCGATCAGCGACACCGACCGCCGGCAGGCGGTGGCCGACCTGAGGCACTGGCGGGCGGCCGTGGTCGTGCAGGGCGGACTGCACCACGGTGACCCGGTACGCCGGACGGTCGAGGCGCTGCTCGGCCCGGCCCGGGAGATCGACGGTGCCCTCGTCTGGGATGTCCGGCCTCTCGTGGGCTGACGCGTCCGCGGGCGGCTCCGGCGGCAGGTGGCACACTCGTCGGGGTGAACGACGTGGCCGCATCGCCGGCGGAGGGCGAGCTGGAGAGTGTCAGTCTGGTGGAGCTCGCCGTAGCCCGGCTGACCCGGGAGATCCTCAGCGGCCGGAGTGATCCCGGTGAACGGCTGGTGGAGGAGCAACTGACCCGGCGGCTCGGGATCAGCCGGGCGCCGCTGCGCGAAGCGTTGCGGCTGTTGGCGCAGCGGGGCCTGGTCGAGCACGTCCCGCGCCGGGGGGTCCGGGTCGCCACCCTGTCCGATCGCGACGTGCGGGAGCTGTACGAGCTGCGTGACGTGCTGGAACGCTTCGCGGTGCGGTCGGCGATCCCGGTGCGTCGGGATAGCGACCTGGCCGGACTGCGGGCGGCGTTGGACCAGATGCGGGAGGCGACCCGGGACGGTGATCGGCTGGCGGTGGCCGAGTCGCACCGGGCGTTCCACGTCGCGCTGGTGGCGCTGGCCGGCAATCGGCAGCTCTCCACCGTGTACGACTCGATTCTGGTGAAGTTGCAGCTGTACATGGCGATCAACCTGCGCCGCGAGGCGGAGGTGGCGCGGCCGCAGGACGGCGTCCACCGGCACGAACGGCTCTTCGAGGCGGTCGCCGCCGGTGACCCGGAGCTGGTGCTCGCCGTGCTGTCCGAGCACGGGGCGCGCTCGTATCTCGGCTAGCTCCTCCGGCCGGCCGTCACGGCTTCGTTACCTGGCGCGCGCCCCCTGGAAACACAACTGTCGACAATCGACTGTATGCCAGAGCGGATCGGATCGATCTCGGAGCTGCGGTCGGCGTACCGCCACGGCGGCTTGACCCCCACCGACCTGGCGGAACGGGTCCTGGCCGGGCTGTCCGGAGCGGACGGCGGGCCGGTCTGGATCAGCACCGTGCCGGCCGGCCAGCTCCTCGCCCGCGCCGAGCGGCTGGCGGCCACCGCCGACCCCGCGACCCTGCCGCTGTACGGGATACCGTTCGCGGTCAAGGACAACATCGACGTCGCCGGCATGACCACCACCGCCGGCTGCCCCGACTTCGGGTACGCCGCCGTCGAGGACGCGCCCGTGGTGCGCCGGCTGCTCGACGCCGGTGCCCTGCTCGTCGGCAAGACCAACCTCGACCAGTTCGCCACCGGCCTGACCGGGTCGCGTTCGCCGTACGGCAGCTGCGCGAGCGTCTTCGGCGGAGGGTTGATCTCCGGCGGTTCCAGCTCCGGCTCGGCCGTGGCGGTCGCCGCCGGCCAGGTCAGCTTCGCCCTGGGCACGGACACGGCCGGCTCCGGCCGGGTGCCGGCGGCGCTGAACGGCATCGTCGGCCTCAAGCCCACCCGGGGCCTGCTCAGCACCGCCGGAGTGGTGCCCGCCTGCCGTTCGCTCGACTGCGTCTCGGTCTTCGCCACCGACGTCGCGGACGCGGTGGACGTGCTGCACGCCGCGCGCGGCGTCTCGGCGGCCGACCCGTGGGGGCGTCCGCTACCGGCGGAGCGGGTGGTGGCCCGCATGCCGGGCACGCTACGCCTCGGTGTGCCCCACGCAGAAGACCTGGAGTTCTTCGGCGACGCCGGACAGGCGGTCCGGTTCGCCGCGGGCGTGCAGGCGCTACGGGGTCTGGTCGGCCAGGTCGGGTCGGTGCCGTTGCAGAGCTTCCTCGAGGCGGGCGAGCTGCTCTACCAGGGACCGTGGGTGGCCGAACGGCTCGCCGGGCTGGACGGCTTCCTGCGGGAACATCCCGAGGCCGTCCTGCCGGTGACCCGCAGCGTGCTGGAGACCGGCCGGCGCTACGACGCGATCGACGCCTTCCGGGGGCAGCACCGGTTGCGCGAGTTGCGGGCCCAGGTCGACCAGCTGTGGCACGAGGTCGACGTGCTGGTGCTGCCCACCGTCGGCACGACCTTCACGCTCGCCGAGGTCGCCGAGGACCCGATCGGCCGTAACACGGTGCTCGGCCGCTACACCCAGTTCGCCAACCTGCTCGACCTGGCGGCGGTGACCGTGCCCAACGGGTTCACCGCAGCGGGCCGGCCGGCGAGCCTGACCCTGCTCGGCCCCGCGTTCAGCGACACCACTTTGGCGCAGCTCGCCGCCGCCTTCACCGCCGCTTCCCGGGCCACCCCTGCTGCCGCCGCGCCCGCCGACCAGGCCGGCACGGAGCTGCCGGCGCCAACCCGGTGGGTGCCCGTCCGCCGGCCGTACCCACCGCCTCGGTGACCGGGTCGGCGCAGGTGCTGGTCGCCGTCGTTGGGCGGCACCTGGCCGGCGAGTCCCGCAACGCGGAGCTGACCGAACGGGGCGCCACGCTCGCCGGTGCCGCACGCACCGCGCCGCGCTACCGGCTCTACCGCCTGGCGACGGCCGACGGCGCAGGACTGCCCGGCCTGGTCCGGGTCGCCGACACCGACCCGGACGGGCACCCGATCGAGGTCGAGCTGTGGCGGCTGCCGGTGGCCGCCGTCGGCGAGCTGCTGACCGGGGTGCCGGCCCCGCTGTCGCTGGGCTGGGTCCGGCTGCACGACGGGCGGGACGTGCTCGGTTTCCTCTGCGAGGCGTACGCGGCCGTTTCGGGTGCCGAGGACATCAGCGCCGCCGGCGGGTGGCGGGCCTACCGCCGGGCCGCGGCGCAGCGGAGTTGACAACCGGAGGAGGAGAGGATGGGCAGCATCGGGCCGGTAACGGCGAACCCCTACCCGTGGCCGTACGACGGCACGGCCGACACCGCGCGTACCGCACTGCTCTGCATCGACTGGCAGACCGACTTCTGCGGCCCGGGCGGCTACGTCGACGCGATGGGCTACGACATCGGCCTCACCCGGGCGGGGCTGCCGGCCACCGCCCGGCTGCTGGAGCACGCCCGGTCGCTCGGCATGCTCGTCGTGCACACCCGGGAGGGGCACGACCCCGACCTGTCCGACCTGCCGGCGAACAAACGCTGGCGCTCGGCGCAGATCGGCGCCGAGATCGGCGCGGCCGGACCGTGCGGACGGATCCTGGTCAAGGGTGAGCCCGGCTGGGAGATCGTGCCCGAGGTCGCCCCGGCGCCCGGCGAGGTGGTCGTCGACAAGCCCGGCAAGGGCGCCTTCTACGCCACGAATCTCGACCTGGTGCTGCGTACCCGGGGGATCACCCACCTGATCCTCACCGGCATCACCACCGACGTCTGCGTGCACACCACGATGCGCGAGGCGAACGACCGGGGCTACGAGTGTCTGATCCTCGCCGACTGCACCGGTGCCACCGACAAGGACAACCACGACGCCGCGCTGCACATGGTGACCATGCAGGGCGGCGTGTTCGGCTGCGTCGCCACCTCCGACGCCGTCATCGCCGCCACGACCAGGTGAGGTGAGCCATGTTGACAGTTGCCGCGGCGCGGCCCATCCCGTACACCTTCGACCCCGCGACCACCGCGCTGCTCGTCATCGACATGCAGCGCGACTTCCTGGAGCCCGGCGGTTTCGGCGAGAGCCTGGGCAACGACGTCGGCCAGCTGCGGCGGACCATCGCGCCGCTGACGAGGCTGCTGGCCGCCGCCCGGGCCGCCGGACTGACGGTCGTGCACACCCGGGAGGGGCATCTGCCCGACCTCTCCGACTGCCCACCGGCCAAGCTCAACCGGGGCCTGCCGAGCAAGCGGATCGGCGACCCGGGGCCCAAGGGCCGGATCCTCGTCCGGGGCGAGTACGGCCACGACATCGTCGACGAGTTGGCGCCGCTGCCCGGCGAGCCGGTCGTGGACAAGCCGGGCAAGGGCGCCTTCCACGCCACCGGGCTGGACGCCCTGCTCACCGAGCGGACCATCCACAGTCTCCTGGTCACCGGGGTGACCACCGAGGTGTGCGTGCACACCACGGTCCGGGAGGCCAACGACCGTGGGTACGAGTGCCTCGTGCTCGCCGACTGCGTCGGGTCCTACTTCCCCGAGTTCCATCGGGTGGGGCTCGACATGATCGCCGCCCAGGGCGGCATCTTCGGGTGGGTCGCCGACTCGACGGACGTGCTCGCCGTGCTGCCCACCACCCCCGTGTTGCAATCCTCCTCCTGACCGGGAGCAACCATGGTCCCCACCAGACCCTCCGTCGCGTCGCTGCCGTACTGGGTGCGCGGCGACACCAACGCGTTCTTCGGTTTCGGCGTCAACGTCCTGGTCAACGTGCTCACCCTGACCGGGCTCTGCCTCTTCGTGGTGAACCTGCCCGAGCGGGAGGTGTTCGGCACGATTCTGCCGGCCCTCGGCATCGCCCTGGTCGCGGGAAACATCTACTACACGCACCTGGCCCGCCGGCTGGCCCGGCGGGAGAACCGCTCCGACGTGACCGCCCTGCCGTACGGGCCGAGCGTGCCGCACATGTTCATCGTCATCTTCGTCATCATGCTGCCCATCTACCTCAGCACCGGTGACCCGGTGCGCGCCTGGGAGGCGGGGCTGGCCTGGGCCTTCATCATCGGCGTGATCGTGCTGATCGGTGCGTTCGTCGGTCCGTACATCCGTCGCTACACGCCGCGCGCGGCGCTGCTCGGCACGCTCGCCGGCATCTCCATCACCTTCATCTCGATGAACCCGGCCGGCCAGATGTGGCGGCTGGCCTGGATCGCCCTGCCGGTCCTGGCGCTGCTGCTGATCGGCCTGCTCACCGACGTGAAACTGCCGTTCAACTTCCCGATCGGGCTGGCCGCCCTGCTGCTCGGTACGGCGATCGGCTGGCTCGGTGGGGCGATGTCGGTGCCGGACGTCACCGCGGCGGCCCGGGACATCGCGTTCGCCGTCCCCACCTTCCAACTCGACCTGCTGCTGCGTGGGCTCTCCGACATGGCGCCGCTGCTGGCGACCGCGATCCCGCTGGGGGTCTACAACTTCACCGAGGCGATGACGAACGTGGAGAGCGCGGCCACCGCCGGGGACAACTACAACCTGCGCAGTGTGCTGCTCGCCGACGGAGCCGGCGCGGTCATCGGCTCCGCCCTCGGCTCGCCGTTTCCCCCGGCGGTCTACGTCGGCCACCCGGGCTGGAAGGCCGCCGGTGGGCGTACCGGCTATTCGATGGCGACCGGGATCGTCATCGCCCTGCTCTGCTTCCTCGGGATGTTCTCCCTGCTCGGCGCGATCTTCCCGACCGCGGCGATCGTGCCGATCCTGCTCTACATCGGGCTGCTGATCGGCGCCCAGGCGTTCCAGGCGACGCCCCGGGCACACGCCGCGGCGGTGGTGGCGGCCCTGATACCCAACATCGCGGCGTGGGCGACCGGGCAGATGAACAACGCCCTGGCGGCGGCCGGCACCACCGCCGCCGAGGTCGGCGACGAGGCCCTGGCCGGTGCCGGAGTGGTCTACGACGGCCTGCGCATTCTCGGCGAGGGCGCGATCCTCGCCGGTCTGGTGCTCGGCGCGATCGTCGCCTTCATCATCGACAAACGCTTCGTCCAGGCGGCCATCTTCGCCGCCTCGGGATCGGTGCTCGCCTTCATCGGCCTGATCCACGGCGAGGAGGTGCGGTGGAACGCCAACGGTCAGGTGGCGCTCGGCTACCTGTTCGTGGCGGTGATCTGCGCGATCTTCGCGCTCGGCAAGTACCCGCCCCGGGTGCCCGAGCCGGAGGAGGCCGAACTGGACCGCCTGCACGGCGGGGACTCTCCGGCACCCCCGACTCCCGCCGTCACCGGCCCGGCGGTTCCGGTGGCGACCGGCGAGCCGGTCGGCGACGAGAAGCGCGAACCGGCGGTGAACAGCTGAACTCCGGCCGGGCGGCGGTGCGGCCCGCACCAGCCCGCCGCCGCCCGGCCGGGTGCGCCCACCCACGTCCCGCCCGCCCAGAAAGGACCCTCGCCGGATGGAGATCGACCGGACGGACGTGGTCGCCGAGGTGACGGCCGCCTTCGCCGGCTACGAGCAGGCGCTCGTGGCCGGCGACGTCGACGGAATCTGTGGATACTTCTGGGACTCCGAGGCCACCGTGCGCTTCGGCCTGGCCGACCACCAGTACGGGCTCGACGAGCAGCGCAAGTGGCGGGCCGTGCAACCACCGCTGCCGCCCGGCCGCCGGCTGGTCGACACGGTGGTCACCGCCTTCGGCGCGGACCTCGCGGTCGTCACGACCCGGTTCGGGTACGCGGGCGGCGCCACCACGGGCCGGCAGACGCAGACCTGGGTACGCCTACCGGAGGGCTGGCGGATCGTCACCGCCCACGTCTCCGAGCCGCTGCCGTCCGACCCGGGATGACCACCTCTCACACCCGGTCGCGTACGTCCCAGAGCCAGACGTCGTCGACCCGCTGCGGCTCACCGAGCAGCGCGGTCAGCAGTTCCCGCAGCACCGGCTCGCGGGGATGCGCGCCGAGCACCACCACCGACGCCCGCCAGAAGCGCAGGTCCGCCACCGCCTGCTGGCGGTTCTCGTCGCTGATCTCGGGCAGCTCACCGGCGTCCATGGTCTGGTAGATGAGGGTGCTGGTGGGCCGGTTCGGGGCACCGAAGACCCCCTCGCCGTCCTCGTTCGGGCCGATGAAGTAGCCGGCCGGGATCGGGAACTCGTGCCCGGTCAGCGCGCTCCACCGCAGCGTGGACAGGCCGTGCACGTTGCTGGGGATGGGCACCGGCACCAGCGTGCGGCCGTCCGGCACGTACGGTCGCCAGGCGCCCGAGGTGATGAAGTCCGGCGGCGCGTCGACCGGCTCGGCGGGCAGCGGACGGGGCAGCAGCGGCAGCAGGGCGAGGGTGATCGCGGCGTACCCGACGACGTGCTGCCAGCGCAGTCGCCGCCGGTCGGTGACCGTGGCCTCCGGGGCGCGGGGCGCCGGCACCGGCGGCCGGTGGCTGCGTGCCACCGCGTCCCAGGCCAACGCCAGCAGTACGCCGAGCGCGGCGGTGGTCACCAGGGTCAGCCGGGTCGGCATCATCATCTCGACGAGTGGCAGATCCGCCGGAATGTACGACCACGGGCCGGCGATCCCGGTCAGCTCGCCGTTGAACCGGATCTCCGGGCCGAGCGCGGCGACCGAGAAGACCACCACCAGCACGGCCAGGATCCGGGCCACCAGCGAGCGGCGTACCAGCAGGGCCAGGGCCACCACCGACAGCAGCACCAGCGGCCAGCCGAACCAGGTGTTCTGTTCGGTCATGCCGATGGTCGCCTCCACCGCCTCGTCACCGGCGATGGTGTCGCGGGGGAAGGTGACGAACGCGACGACGTCCTCGCCCCAGCTGTGGAACACCCCGCCCTGAAGCCCCCGGTAGGACTGCGGACCGTTGAACTGGAACCAGATCGGGTACGCGGTCAGCAGCAGCGCCACCCCACCACCGACGCCCAGGCCGGCCGCGAACGTGCCGGCCCGTGCCCACGCCACGCGCGGACGCATCGCCGCGTACGCGATCACGACGACCAGGCAGGCCAGCGCCGTGAGCAGCAGCATCTCCTCGTTGATGAAGATCTGGTACGCGACCAGCAGCCCCAGCACCAGCCCGTTGCGCCGCCACCGGCCCGGCTCGACCAACCGGAACACCCGCACCACGATCAGCGGCAGCAGGAAGTTGGAGACGAAGTTGGGCTGACCGTTGGCGTGGTGCACGATGCCCGGGGCGAAGCCCAGGAACGCGCCACCGACGAAGGCCGCCGCGCGGGAGCGCACCAGGTGCCGCGACAGCATCCAGTACGAGGTGCCGGCGGTGGCGGCCAACGCCCCACCCAGGTAGAGCGCGTACACGACCTGGGGACCGAGCAGCATGGTCAGCGGCGCCAACGGCAGGGTCACCCCGAGCAGCGAGGTGTTGGCCATCATGTTGACCCCGTCCGGGGCGTTCTGCCGGGCGGTGAAGAGCGGGTTCTCCAGATGCTGCACCGAGTACGCACCGTGTGCGAAGAGCCACTCGAACCAGCTGTGGTCGGTGGGCAGGTGCGACGAGACCCGGTTGTTCACGTCGGCCCAGTAGTTCAGGCAGACGACGACGCCGAGCAGCACGTAGGCTCCGATGGCCAGCACGTCGGCGCGTGTCGGCCGCCGCCGGGGACGTGTTGTCGTTGATCGCGTCTCGACGGTCTCGGAGACGGGGTTCAGCGAGGGATTCACCACCGGCACAGCCACGACGGGCCATCGTACAGGCGGAACCCCGCCCGCCCGCCGCGCGTCTGGTGTGTGTCAGGGGAGGACAGGCGTGACGTTGATCGACCTCGGTGAGCTGACCGAGCGGACCGATCCGCCAGTGCCACGCCGTCGATCCGGGCCGGGTGGTCACCGGGTGGCGGTCGTCGTGGTGGCACTTGTCGCGCTGCTGACCCTGGCGGGCGGCGCACCGCCGGCCGGACGGATCCACGCGATCGTGCCCGCAACCCTGGGCAGCGACCTGTTCATCGCCGCCGATCAGGTCTTCACCGTCTCCCCGACGCCCGGGGCCACCGACGGCAGCCAGGAACTGCTCGCCTATCCGCGGCCCGATCGTCCCACCGACGCACCGCAGCTGCTGACACCGCTGTGGCGGGTGCCCGTGCCCCCGGGCAACCGGGTCTACCGGGTGCATCCGGTCGCCGACGCCGGGGTCCTGGTCGCCATGAGTCGGCAGGAAACCGGCACCAGCCAGACGCTGCGGCTCGACGCCCACACCGGCGAGGAACGCTGGCGGGTACCCGGTATCGCGGTTCTCGACACGCCCGGCTGGGCGCTGCTGCGCACCTTCACCGACAGTGAGCCGACCGTGCTACGGGTGATCGAGCTGGCCGACGCCCGTGAGCTGTGGTCCATGTCGTTGTCGGCGGCCAGCGTCGACTACCGGCAGCGGGACGACGGGACGCTCGACAGCATCGTGGTGGCCACGGTCGACGGCGAGGTCCAGGTGATCGACCCGATGACCGGGACGGTACGCCATCGCCTTCCCCCACCCGCCGACCACGCGAGCGGCTACCAGCAGGCGTGGGTCGCCGGCGACCTGGTGACGGTGGTACGCAACTCCAGCAGCATCACCGCGCTCAGCGTCGACGGTCTGACCCAGCGCTGGCAGGTGACCGTGCCGACGGCGACCTACGTCACCGACTGTGGGCCACTGCTCTGCGCCGGGCTGGCCGGCGGCGGGTTGCAGGTCCTCGACCCGGCCACCGGGGCGGTGCGCTGGAGCAGTGACGACATTCTCGACCTCGTGCTTGTCGATGAGCGTCACGTCCTCGCGGTGGCGCGGAACACCAACGAGATGCTCACCCTCGACCTGGACACCGGCGCGACCCTGACCGAACACGGATCGTGGAACATGGTGGCCCGCTACGAGTACGCGCCGCAGGTGCACGTGGTGCGTCCGGTGCCCGAGGTGGGGCTGGTGCTGGCCCGGCTCGACCCCACCGGGGCACCGGCCCGCCGGCTCGACCTGCTGCTCGACGCCGGCGGTGACTGCCAGAGCCGGTACGACCTGGTCGGCTGCCGCCTGCGCGACGGTCGTTACGGCATCTGGCAACTGCCCGACTGATCCCGTCCCGCGCGGCTGGCACGCACCTTCGTCCCGGCCGGTCCGGTCGGCACCCGTGCCGGCCGGCTTGGTCGGCGGCGTTACGTTGTCGGTGGTCGGCGGGCGGAAAAGAGGCGGGCATGCGGGTACTGGTGGTCGAGGACGAGCGCAACCTCGCCGACGCGATAGCGCGGGGGCTGCGCAAACGGGGCATGGCGGTGGACGTCGCGTACGACGGCGACAGTGGCCACGAGATGGCCTTCGTGACCCGGTACGACGTGGTGGTGCTCGACCGTGACCTGCCCGGCCGGCACGGCGACCAGATCTGCGCGGAGCTGGCCGCGTCCGGCGAACTGACCCGGGTGCTGATGTTGACCGCCAGCGGCACGGTCGCCGACCGGGTCGAGGGGTTGCAGCTCGGTGCCGACGACTATCTGCCGAAGCCGTTCGCCTTCGACGAACTGGTCGCCCGGGTGCAGGCACTCGGCCGGCGGGCCACCCCGGCGGCCCCGCCGGTGCTGGAGGTCGCGGACCTGGTGGTGGACCCGGCCCGCCGCACCGCCACCCGCGGCGGAGTGCCGGTCGAGTTGACCAACAAGGAGTTCGGCGTGCTCTGCGAGCTGCTCAAGGCCCGGGGTGCGGTGGTCTCCAGCGAGGAACTGCTGGAACGTGTCTGGGACGCCAACACCGATCCGTTCACCACGATCGTCCGGGTCACCGTGATGACGTTACGTCGCAAGCTCGGTGACCCACCGCTGATCGAGACCGTGGTCGGCGCCGGCTACCGGACGGCCGAGGTCGTGCAGTGACGGGTACGGCGCGCCGCCGGCTGCCCGCGCTGCGGCGGCCCGCCCTGCGGCTACGTCCCACGCTGCGGCTGCGGCTGACCCTGCTCAACGGCGTGCTGCTGGTCGGTGCCGGCGCGATCCTGGTGCTGCTGGCCTGGCTGCTGGTGCGGGACGCGTTGCGCCCCACCGACGAGCTGTTGCCCGGCACCACAGTGGTGCTCGCCGACGGGAGCACCCTGGAGGCCGCCGCATGGCAGCAGCGGCTCGTCGACGCGGCCTCCGGGGAACTGCTGGCCAAGGGGCTGGCCGCGCTGCTGGCGATCGGCATCGTCGGCGTGGTCGGGGCGTACGCGGTCGCCGGGCGCGCGTTACGCCCGCTGCACCAGGTCACCGCCACCGCGCGCCGGCTCGGCGAGACCACGCTGGACCAGCGCATCGGCTACTCCGGCGCGGACGACGAGGTGGCCGAGCTGGCTGACACGTTCGACGCCATGCTGGACCGGATCGCCGCCGCCTTCGAGGCGCAGCGACGGTTCGTGGCCAACGCCTCGCACGAACTGCGTACGCCGCTGGCGGTGATGCGTACCGAAATCGACGTGACGCTCAGCGACGACGAAGCGGACACGGCCGAGTACCGCCGGATGGCGACCGTGGTCCGCGACGCCTCCGAGCGCGCCAACGGTCTGGTCGACGCGCTGTTGGTGCTGGCGCGCAGCGAGGCGCAGGCCGGCCAACGGCTCGGCCGGCGCAGCGAGTTCGACCTGGCCGCCGGCACCGTCAACGCGCTCTCTGCCGTACGCCGGGAGGTGGAGCGGATCAAGCTGGCGGTCCAGACGTCGCTGAAGCCGGCGCCGGTGGTGGGTGATCCCGGGCTGCTGGACCGGCTGGCCGGCAACCTCATCGAGAACGCGGTCCGCTACAACCACCTGCACGGTCGGCTCTGGGTGCACACCGGCTCGGACGGGCAGCGGTCCTGGCTGGTGGTCGGCAACACCGGCTTCGAGGTGGACCCGGCCGACGTGCCGGGGCTGTTCGAGCCCTTCCGGCGGGGCGGCCGGGAACGGACCGGGGCACGCGGGTCGGGCCTCGGCCTGTCCATCGTGCGCGCGGTCTGCGACGCGCACTGCGGCACGGTGACCGCCGTCGCGCAGCCCGGCGGCGGCCTGGAGGTGACCGTCAGTCTGCCGGCGGCAGGGGCCGCCATCCGATGACCGCCGTCGGGCAGCCCCCGAGTTGGATGCCGTGTTCATGGCGGCTGGCCCTGATCGCCGTCGGCGCTCGCGGCCGCAGCGGGAGCCCGACCGTCGGGATGCGGCGGTGCTCGGCGTCGGCGAGGCGCCGATTCCGGCAGGGCCACCGTCATTCGGTGGATAACTCTCCGTGTTTCCGACGCTGCGTAACCAACTCGCCGGGGGTACCTATGCCACCCCGCGCCCTTTGCTCTGCTTCAACCCACGCACGAGTGTCTGAACAGCGGTAACGCGGCGGCGAGGTTCAGCCGTCGGCCGCGCATGGATACTGAGTGCAATCGTTGCGTTGGTTGAAGCAGAGCAAAGGAGCGGGACACCACATCGGGAGGGCGGCTTGTTGGACACGGAAGGTGATGTCCGGGCTCGGCGCATCGACTGATGGCCATGCTGATGCCGGTACGGGTTGCTGCCCGGGGCACGACGGTGCAAAGATCTCCGGGTCAGCTCGATCGAGGAGGGGGGTGCGTCGATGTTCACCATGATGCTGTCCGCGCCCCGCTCTGCCGGCTGACCGCTCACCTTCGCGGGGCACCTCAAGCGGGATCGCTGTCCCGCAACTCAGCGGACCAGTCACGCCAGTTCTGACCGCCCCGACGTCCGTGCCCGCAAGGCCGCCTCCGATCCCGCCGTGCCACGTCCAGCCTGTCGCAGGCTTGTCGGCACGGGCGGACGGCGGCCGGTGGGGCTACTCAGTCGGTGGCGAAGACCACGAGGACGACACATGAGCGCACGGATCCACAACATCGGAATCGACTGTCACGACACGTACGCCCTGGCCGGCTTCTGGGCCCAGGTCTTCGAGTGCCCCCGCCAGCCGGACGACTTCCCGGGCGACCCGGAGGCCATGTTGCTGCCGCCGGGCGGTCCGGAGGTGCTGTTCCTGGCGGTACCCGAGGGCAAGACGGTGAAGAACCGACTGCACCTCGACCTGGAACCGACCGACCGGACCCGGGACGAGGAGGTCGAGCGGCTGCTCGGCATCGGGGCCCGGCACGTCGCCGACCACATCGGGCCGACCGGTGCCGGTTGGGTGGTGCTCGCCGACCCGGAGGGCAACGAGTTCTGCGTACTGCGCAGCGCCGCCGAGAAGGCGGCGGTCCGGCAGGCGGCGGAAGGCTCTGTGACGGACGGCTGAGCGGAACGACGCCGCGACATCGGAGCGGCGGGGTGCCGCCGCTCCGATGTCAGTCCTGCGTACCGATCAGCGGCCGATGCCGTCCAACGTGGCGACGTCCTCGGCGGACAGCGAGAGCCCCGCGCCGACGATGTTCTCGCGCAGGTGCGCCACCTTCGAGGTGCCGGGGATCAGCAGGATGTTCGGTGAGCGCTGCAACAGCCAGGCGAGGGCGACGGACATCGGTGTCGAGTTCAGCCGGGCGGCGACGGCCGAGAGTGCCTCGGACTGCACCGGCGAGAAACCACCGAGCGGGAAGAACGGCACGTAGGCGATGCCGTCGGCGGCGAGCTGCGCGACGAGGTCGTCGTCGTGGCGGTGGGCGAGGTTGTACAGATTCTGCACGCACACCACCGAGGCGACCGCCCGCGCCTCGGCGACCTGCTCCGCGGTGACGTTGCTGACGCCGAGGTGACGGATCAGGCCCTCCTGCTGGAGCGCGGCGAGCGTCTCGAACGCCTCGGTGATCGAGCCGGGCTGGGGGCCTTCCGCGTCACCCATCCGCATGTTGACCAGATCGAGGGTGTCGACCCCGAGGGAGCGCAGGTTCTGGTGGACCTGCCTGCGAAGATCCTCGGGTCGGCGGGCCGTCGGCCAGCCGCCCTGTGCGTCGCGGTTCGCCCCGACCTTGGTGGCGATGAGCAGCGACTCGGGGTAGGGGTGCAGTGCGTCGCGGATCAGCTCGTTGGTGACGCGCGGCCCGTAGGCGTCGCTCGTGTCGATGTGGGTGATTCCCCGGTCGACGGCTTCGCGCAGCACGGCCAGGGCGCCGTCGCGGTCGGCGGGTGGCCCCATCACCCATGGCCCGGCGAGTTGCATGGCACCGTACCCGAAACGGGTGACTGCCCGATCGCCAAGTGTCCAGGTGCCGCCGGGAAGGGGAGTAGTGCGGGTGCTCATGGTGTCGCTTCCTCGCTGGAGAGACGGTGGCATGTCTTGCTTGCCCGCATCATTCTTGAAGAGCCACTTTCCATCGGGAAGTAGGCACTTCAAAGTGCGTAACGCCCCAGCAGCGAGAGGACAGCAATGACCACGATGAGGGCGGCTCAGCGGCAGGCGCAGGCCAGAGCGGACTACAACGCGTTCCTCGCAGCCTGCCCCAGCCGCCAACTGCTCGATCGGATCTCGGACAAGTGGGTCGTGCTGATCCTGTGCGCGTTGGGCGGCGATGCCTCCCCGCAACCCGGCGGGTCGGACGGGCCGAGGGCGATGCGGTACTCCGAGCTTGCTCGCCTGCTGGCCGGGGTCAGTCAGAAGATGCTGACCCAGACCCTGCGTTCGCTTGAACGTGACGGCCTGCTCACCCGTACCGTGACGCCGACCGTCCCGGTCACCGTCACCTACGAGCTGACCGACCTCGGTCTGTCGCTCCACCGCACGACACGCGAGATCAGGTACTGGGCTCAGGCACACATGAGCGAGGTTCTTACCCACCGCGACGACTACGACGCAGCCACCTCATGACGCGCTCGTGTCCGCCGCCCTGAGGTCGGCCGTGCTCATTCGCGTTGCTGGATCTGACCGCGGATGGCCACGAACTCGGCCTGTGCGTCGGCGCGGGACGAGAAGAACAGCACGATCAGCCCGACGCTGCCCCGGTCGGCCCAGGTGCAGACGCCGAGCGGCACGCCTTCCGTCTGGCCGTCGCCGCACCTGGCTTCCCCGCCGAGCGGACCCGCGTCGACCGAGGTCATGTTGCGGAGCGCGATGCCGGCGGAGAGGCCCTGGACCAGCGCGTCGAGTTCCTGCTTCGGGTCGGACATCAAACCGGACGCACCCGCGATCATGACGAGGTTCTCGCCGGTCGGGCTGCCGTAGAACGCGGCGACCGCGCTTGTCTCATTGCTCACCGTGGACCGGATATCGCTGAGCATCTCGTCGGCCGCCTGCTGCAACTCCGGCTCGGTGAGCTTGGGGCGGCCGGCCACGGTGGCCGGGGCGACCATCCGGGTCCGGGAAGCGTCCACGGCCTCGCTGACGTCGTCCTTGACCGCGAACCAGATGGCGGCGCCACCCCCGCCGCAGAGCACCAGCAGGACCGCGAGAACGATCAGCACGATCATCCAGACCCGGAACTTCTTCTTCGGCGGACCGACCGGCCCTGCACCGACCGGCCCTGCATCGGCGAGCCCTGGAGCAGCGAATCCCGGACCGGCCGGCCCCGGGCCGGGGAAGCCTGAACCGGTCGGGTACGGCTGGCTGGGTGGTGGATAGGCGGGCGGAGGGTAGGCGCCGGGCGCCGGCTGGCCGCCGGGCTGCTGCGGCGGGGCCGGCTGGGTGCCGGCCGCTGGGTACGGCGCCTGGCCCGGCTGAGGGTACGGCGCCTGGCCCGGCTGGGGGTACGCCCCCGGGGCCGGGTTCGGGTACGTACCCGGGGGTGGGTACGGGCCGGCGGGCGGCGGGTTGTGGTGCTCGTCCGAGGGGTGGGACATGCGGTCAGCTCCTGGGTTCGGGTGGATCGGTCATCGTAGCCAGGTGTCGCATCCGCACCAGCAGCACCACGAGAACGCGATTCGCGGTGGCCGCCCTGGTCGGGCGACCACCGCGATCGGTGTCGTTTGCCGCTCAGCCGGCCAGGCTGGCCGCGCCGCGCGGCAGGAACCGCTTACCGGTGACCCGCTCGCTGGTGCCGGTCCGGTCCAGGTACGGCGTGACGCCGCCCAGGTGGAACGGCCAACCGGCACCGAGGATCATGCACAGGTCGATGTCCTGCGCCTCGGCGACGACGCCCTCGTCCAGCATCAGCCGGATCTCCTGCGCCAGCGCGTCCAGCGCGTTCTGGCGTACCTGCTCCTCGGTGAGCGGCTGGTCGCCGACCACCAGCAGCTTCGCCACCTCGGCGTTGATCTCGTCGTCGACCACGATCGGCTGACCGGAGTCGGCGATCCGCTTGAGGTTCTCGCTGACCCCGAACCGGTCCGGGAAGGCGGCGTGCAGGGTGCCGCCCACGTGGTACGCGACGGCCGGCCCGACCAACTGGAGCAGGGCGAGGGGGCGCATCGGCAGACCCAGCGGATCCAGGGCGCGGTTCGCCACCTCCAGCGGGGTGCCGGCGTCGACGGCGGCGAACACGGTGCCCAGGAAGCGGGTGAGCAGCCGGTTCACCACGAACGCCGGGGCGTCCTTCACCAGCACACTCGACTTCTTGAGCTGCTTGCCGACCGCGAACGCGGTGGCCAGGGTGGCGTCGTCGGTCCGCTCGCCCCGGACGATCTCCAGCAGCGGCAGCACCGCGACCGGGTTGAAGAAGTGGAAGCCGACCACCCGCTCCGGGTGCTCCAACTCCGCCGCCATCTCGGTGATCGACAACGAGGAGGTGTTGGTGGCGAGCACCGCCTCCGGCTTGACGATCTTCTCCAACTCGGCCCAGACCTGCTTCTTGACGTTCAGGTCCTCGAAGACCGCCTCGATGACGAAGTCGGCGTCGGCGAAGACGGACTTGTCGACCGAGCCGGACACCAGGCCGTACAGCTTCGCGGCCGTGCCCTTGTCCATCCGGCCCTTGCTGACCGCCTTCTCGATCTGGGTGTGCACGTAGCCCACGCCCTTGTCGACCCGCGACTGGTCCAGGTCGGTCAGCACGACCGGCACCTGGAGGCGGCGGGCGAACAGCAGCGCCAGCTGGCTGGCCATCAGACCGGCGCCGACGATGCCGACCTTCGTCACCGGCCGGGCCAGGCCCTTGTCCGGCGCGCCGGCCGGCCGCTTGGCCCGCCGCTGCACCAGGTCGAAGGCGTACAGGCCGCTGCGCAGCTCCTCGGAGAAGACCAGGTCGGCCAGGGCCTCGTCCTCCGCCGCGGTGCCGGTGGCGAAGTCGGCGTCCTTCGCCGTCTCCAGCAGGTCGAGCGCCTTGTACGCGGCCGGGACCGCGCCGTGCAGCCGCTGGTCCAGCGTCTGCCGGGCGAAGTAGAGCACGCCCGCCCACATGTCCTTGTCGACCTCGGGCCGGGTCACCTCGACCTGCCCCCGGACGACACCGGCGGCCCACTCCAGCGACCGCTCCAGGAAGTCGGCCGGCTCCAGCAGCACGTCCGCGATGCCCAGCTCGGCCGCCTGCTTCGGCTTGAGCATCTTGTTCTGCATCAACGGGTTCTGGATGATCACCTGAGTGGCGGCCGGGATGCCGATCAGGTTCGGCAGCAGTTGGGTGCCGCCCCAGCCCGGGATCAGCCCGAGCGAGACCTCCGGCAGCGCCAGCGCCGCCGCGCCGGCCGACAGGGTCCGGTAGTGGCAGTGCAGCGCCAGCTCCAGACCGCCGCCCATCGCCGCGCCGTTGACGAAGGCGAAGGTCGGTACGGAGCTGTCCTTGAGCCGGGCGAAGACCCGGTGACCCAGCCGGCCGATCTCCAGCGCCTGCTCTCGGTCCGCGAGCTGCGGCAGGCCGGTGATGTCCGCGCCGACACAGAAGATGTACGGCTTGCCGGTGACCGCGATGAACGCCGGGTCGGCCGCGAGCGCGGCGCTGATCGCCTCGTCCAGGCTGGTCAGGCCGCCGGGGCCGAAGGTGTTCGGCTTGGTGTGGTCGAATCCGTTGTCGAGGGTGATCAGGGCGGCCGGGCGGTCCAGCCCCGGCACGTTCACCTGCCGCAGCAGCGCCTTGGTGACCACCTCGTTCGGTGCGGTGAGGCTCACTTGTCTCCACCCTCCCAGTTCGGGTTCTCCCAGATCACGGTGCCGCCCATGCCGATGCCGATGCACATGGCGGTGATGCCGTAACGGACCTCCGGGTGCTCGGCGAACTGCCGGGCGAGCTGGGTCATCAGCCGTACGCCGGAGGAGGCGAGCGGGTGCCCGATGGCGATGGCGCCGCCCCACGGGTTGACCCGCGGGTCGTCGTCGGCGATGCCGAAGTGGTCGAGGAAGGCGAGCACCTGCACGGCGAACGCCTCGTTCAGCTCGAACAGGCCGATGTCGTCGATGGTCAGGCCGGCGATGCGCAGCGCCTTCTCGGTCGACGGGATCGGGCCGACCCCCATCACCTCCGGCTCGACGCCGACGAAGCCGTACGACACCAGCCGCATCGCCACCGGCAGGCCCAACTCGCGGGCGGTGGCCTCGTCGGCGAGCAGGCTGGCGGTGGCGCCGTCGTTCAGACCGGCCGCGTTGCCCGCGGTGACCTTGCCGTGCGGACGGAACGGGGTCTTGAGGGTGGCGAGCTTCTCCATCGAGGTGTCCCGGGGCGCCTCGTCCACCGTGGCCAGGCCCCAGCCGTTCTCCTCATCGCGGATCGCCACCGGCACCAGGTCGTCCTGGAGCTTGCCGTTGGCGTACGCCTTCGCGGTCTTCTGCTGCGAGGCGAGCGCGAACGCGTCGGTGCGCTGCTTGGTGATGTGCGGGACCCGGTCGTGCAGGTTCTCCGCGGTGGAGCCCATCACCAGCGCGGACGGGTCGACAAGCTTCTCGGCGATGATGCGCGGGTTCGGGTCGACACCCTCGCCCATCGGGTGCCGGCCCATGTGCTCGACGCCACCGGCGATCGCGATGTCGTACGCGCCCATGGCGATGCCGCCCGCGACGGTGGTCACGGCGGTCATGGCCCCGGCACACATCCGGTCGATGGCGAAGCCCGGAACGGTCTTGGGCAGGCCCGCCAGCAGCGCGGCGGTGCGGCCGATGGTCAGGCCCTGGTCGCCGATCTGGGTGGTGGCGGCGATCGCCACCTCCTCGACCCGCTCCGGCGGCAGTTGCGGGTTACGGCGCAGCAGTTCGCGGATGCAGCGGATCACCAGGTCGTCGGCGCGGGTGTTGGCGTACATGCCACCCGCCTTGCCGAAGGGGGTGCGGACGCCGTCGACGAAGACGACATCCCGGACTTCACGGGGCACGATGAGCCTCCTATTCGACCACGATCCGGTTCGTGTCGCCCGAGGCGCGCGACGGACCGGACAAAGGTCGCCAGCACTGGCGTTTCCCCGATGCTACTCGCCAGTAATAACCCCCGCGCCACCTCCCCCTGTAACCCATCCCACACCCACCGGGCTCCCGCCCGTGCCCGCGCGCCGGGTTGGAACCGGGCGGGGGTGCGGGCGGGGGCGCTGTCAGGAGGTGGGGGTGAGGGCGGTGGGGAGGTGGGGGAGGAGGAGGGTGATCTGCCAATCGCGGGCGTGGTGGGCGCGCAGGGCCTCGGCGACGGTGGCCTCGGTGATCTCCTCGGGGGGCTGCCAGGCGACCCGGCGGATGGTGTCGGGCGAGATCAGGTTCTCCGGGGGCAGGTTGTGCTCGCCGGCCACCCGCAACACCACCTCCCGGCAGCGGGTCAGCCGGGCGGCGGCAACCGGGTCCCGTTCTGCCCACCGGTGCGGCGGGGGTGGGCCCTCCACGGTCGGCGCCACCGGCAGGGCGTCGTCCGGCAACTGCCGCGCGTCGTCCAGCGCCGCCAGCCAGGTACGCGCCAACCGCCGCACCGACCGGCCGCCGAAGCCGGGCAGGGTGAGCAACGCCTTCTCGTCTCTCGGATCCAACTCCGCCGCCGCGACGATGGCCGAGTCGGGCAGCACCCGGCCCGGTGCCGAGTCCCGCCGAGCGGCGATCTGGTCCCGGGCGTACCACAGGGAACGGACCCGGGCCTGTGCCCGCGCGCCCCGCACCCGGTGGATCCCGGACGTCCGTCGCCACGGTTCGGCGCGTACCCGGGGCGGTCGGGTGCCACTGGCCACGAGCGCGGCGAACTCTTCCGCCGCCCACTCGGACTTGCCCTGCCGAACCAGCTCCGCGTCGAGCGCGTCGCGCAGGTCGGTCAGCAGCTCGACGTCCAGCGCGGCGTAGGTCAGCCAGGACTCGGGCAGTGGCCGGCTCGACCAGTCCGCCGCGGAGTGGTGCTTCTCCAGGCTGAATCCGAGCAACTGCTCGGTGAGGGCGGCGAGACCCACCCGCTCGAAGCCGGCCAGCCGCGCCGCCAACTCGGTGTCGAACAGCCGGCGTGGCCGCAGCCCCAACTCCGCGAGGCAGGGCAGATCCTGGTTCGCCGCGTGCAGCACCCACTCCGTCTCGGCGATCGCGGCGTCGAGGGTGCTCAGGTCGGGCAGCGGCAAGGGGTCGATCAATGCGGTGCCGGCACCGGCGCGACGCAGCTGTACGAGGTACGCGCGCTGGCTGTACCGGTAGCCGGAGGCGCGTTCCGCGTCCAGGGCCACCGGGCCGGCACCGCCGGCGAAACGCGCCACCACCTCGGCGAGCTGATCCGGGGTGGCGACTGGCTCGGGGGTGCCCTCGCGGGGCGCGGTCAGCGGCACGGACTCGCCGCCGGTGGGCTCGGTCCCCGCGTCCGAGGGCTCCGACCGCGCCGACGGCGGGTGCTGCGTGTCGTTTCCCGTACGGCTTGCGGCGGCCCGACGGCGCAGGGGGTGGTTCGTCGGTCACCTGACAACCCTAGTGCCCGAGTGGATCGAGTGCCGCCACCCGCCCCGCCGCGTGTCGGCTGACCGGCCGGGAGAGGCGCGGCCGACTCAGCCGGCGGCGGCCGGGCGGCGCTCCGGCAGGGCGATGACGCCGGGCGGCGGCAGGCCGGCGGTGGAAGCCAGCAGGGTGCACCAGGCGTCCAGGTGCGCGGCGAGGTCGACGCCGGTCGGTGTCCAGGAGGCGCGGATCTCCACGTCGCCGGTCGCGGGCGGGCCGGCCAGCTCACCGAACCGGGTCGACATCGTCTGCGTGATCGTCCCGCCGATGGCCCGGTACCCCGCGTCCTGGGCGTCGAGGGCGTCGGTGAGCCAGGTCCATCCCACTCCGGGCAGCAGCGGGTCGGCGGCGAGGTCGACCTCCATCTCGGCGGTCACGTAGGTGACCAGCCGCAGCGTGCCCTGCCACGCCTCGTGCCCGGCCGGATCGTGCAGCAGGATCAGCCGCCCGGACGCCACCTCGTCACCGTCGCGCAGCACGGAGGCGGAGAGCGCGAAGGAGTAGGGGGCCAGCCGCTGCGGCGCCCCCACCTCCTCCAGCAGGATCTCCGGCCGGGGCGTCGCCGACCGGAGACCCGCGACCGCGCGGGCGAACGTGTCCGGAAGCGCGATCGGGGGGGCCATGCCCCGCAGCCTAGGCCGCCGTACCGGTTCGGTCGCGTCGGCACGCCGAGCCGACGCCCCGATGATCCATGACTGTCGACGGCGTGCTTCTCCTCTCACGTCACAAAGGTGGCGGTGGGCGGGGGGTGACGATCGGCCGCGTGGCACGATTGCCGCGATGACCACCGACACCACGGGCACCGCCGCCCGAGACGACGAATCCCGCCCCGGCGGGCCCGCCGATTCGCCCTTCGTGCGGGCGTGCCGCCGCCGGCCGGTTCCGCACACCCCGGTCTGGTTCATGCGCCAGGCGGGCCGGTCGCTGCCGGAGTACCGCGAGATCCGGGCCAACGTGGCGATGCTGGAGTCGTGCCGCCGGCCCGACCTGGTCACCGAGATCACCCTTCAGCCGGTACGCCGGCACAGCGTGGACGCGGCGATCCTGTTCAGCGACATCGTGGTGCCGGTGGCCGCCGCCGGGGTCGACCTGGACATCGTGCCCGGCACCGGTCCGGTGGTGGCCGAACCGGTGCGTACCGCCGCCGACGTCGAACGGATCCGGCCCATCGGCCGCGACGACGTCGACTACGTCGACGAGGCGGTCCGGTTGCTGGTCAAGGAACTGGGCGACACCCCGCTGATCGGCTTCGCCGGGGCCCCGTTCACGCTGGCCAGCTACCTGGTGGAGGGCGGTCCGTCGCGTACCCACGCCAAGACGAAGGCGCTGATGCACGGTGAGCCCGAGCTGTGGCACACCCTCGCCGACCGGCTGGCCGAGGTGACCCTGGCGTTCCTGCGGGTGCAGATCGAAGCCGGGGTGTCGGCGGTGCAGCTGTTCGACTCGTGGGCCGGCGCGCTCTCCGAGGCCGACTACCGCCGGTTCGTGCTGCCCCACTCGACGAAGGTGCTGACCGGGCTCGCCGACACCGGCGTGCCCCGGATCCACTTCGGGGTGGGCACCGCCGAACTGCTCGGCGCGATGGGCGAGGCCGGCGCCGACGTGGTCGGCGTCGACTGGCGTACGCCGTTGGACGTCGCGACCCGCCGGATCGGGCCGGACCGGGCGGTGCAGGGCAACCTCGACCCGACCCTGTTGCTGGCTCCGTGGCCGGTGGTGGAGAACGAGGTGCGCCGGATCCTGGAGCAGGGCCGGGCCGCTCCGGGGCACGTGTTCAACCTCGGCCACGGTGTGCTGCCGGAGACCGACCCGGAGGTGTTGACCCGGGTGGTCGCCCTGGTGCACGAGTTGTCCGCGCGACCGGTCGACCGGGGCTGACCGCCGTGGCGAGGCGGCGGGTGGCGGTGGTCGGCGGCGGCATCGCCGGCCTGGCCGCCGCGGTCCGGTTGCGCGACCGCGCCCCGCCGACGTCGACATCACCGTGTACGAGCAGTCCGGCGCGCTCGGTGGCAAGCTGCGCACCGGCGAGTTGGTCGGCGGGCCGGTCGAGTTCGGCGCTGAGTCGTTTCTGATGCGCGACCCAACCGGCGGGGAGTCCGCCGCCGTGGCCCTGATCCGCCGGCTCGGCCTGGCGGCACGGATCGTGCACCCGACCGTCGGGCAGGCGGCGCTGGCCGTCGACGCCGGGCTGCGCCCGATCCCGGGCGGCACGCTTGTCGGCGTACCCGGTGATCTGGACAAGGCGGCGGCGGTGGCGCGGCCGACTCCGGAGGCCGACCGCGACGGCGGCGGGCCGCTGCTCGGTGCCGACCAGGACGTCGCCGTGGGGGCACTGGTCCGCGCGCGGTTCGGTGACGAGGTGGTCGACCGGCTGGTCGACCCGATGCTCGGCAGGGTGTACGCGGGCCGCGCCGACGACCTGTCCCTGGTCACCACCATGCCGGCGCTGGCCCGGGCCGCCGGGTGGAACACACGCTGCTCGCTGCGGTCCGCACGGCCCAGGCCGCCGCGCCGCGCGCCCCGGCGAGCCGGTCTTCGGCACCCTCGACGGCGGGCTGAGCACCCTGGTCGACGCGGCGGTGGCGGCCAGCGGCGCGACCATCCGCCGCAACGCGGCGGTACGCGAACTCACCCCGACCGGCGTCGGTTGGCGGCTGACCGTCGGCCCGACCCGTGACCCGGAGCAGGTCGACGTGGACGCGGTGGTGCTCGCGGTGCCGGCCCGGCCGGCGGCGCGGCTGCTCGCCGACGTCGCCCCGGAGGCGGCGAAGGAGATCGGCGGACTGGACTACGCGAGCGTCGCGCTGGTCACCCTCGCGCTGCCCGCAGGGGTGCTTCCGGACCTCTCCGGCTTCCTGGTGCCCGCCACCGAAGGGCTGCTGGTCAAGGCGGCCACCTTCTTCACCACCAAATGGGGGCACCTGCGCCGGTCGGACGGGTTGGCCCTGGTGCGCGCCTCGGTCGGCCGGTACGGCGACGAGGAGCAGCTCCAGCGCCCCGACGAGGACCTCGCCGCCACCGTGCACCGGGAGGTGTCGGCGGTGCTGGGTGCCCCGCTGCCCGCCCCGGTCGCCGGGCACGTGCAGCGCTGGGGCGGCGCGCTGCCGCAGTACACCCCCGGTCATCTCGACCGGGTCGTCGCCGCCCGTTCGGCGCTGCGGGCGGCACATCCGACGCTGCGGCTGGCCGGTGCCGGCTACGACGGGGTCGGCATCCCGGTCTGCGTCCGCTCCGGTGAGACGGCGGCCGAGGGGATCATCACGGCACTGGAAGGATCGGGGAGATGACCGAGCAGAGCAACGCGGCCCGACTGAAGGAACTCAACGACACCATCCGCTACACCATGTGGTCGGTGTTCCGGGCCAGCGCGCCGCTGCCGTCGCTGCGGGACAACGTCACCGGCGAGGTCGAGTCGCTGATCGAGGAGTTGGCCGGCAAGGACGTGGTGGTGCGCGGCACCTACGACGTGTCCGGGCTGCGCGCCGACGCCGACCTGATGGTCTGGTGGCACTCCGCGTCGAGCGACGCGCTCCAGGACGCGTACCTGCGGTTGCGGCGGACCGCCCTGGGCCGGGCGATGACCCCGGTCTGGTCGCAGATGGCGCTGCACCGGCCGGCCGAGTTCAACAAGAGCCACATCCCGGCGTTCCTGGCCGGCGAGGAGGCTCGCGCCTACCTCTGCGTCTACCCGTTCGTCCGGTCGTACGACTGGTACCTGCTGCCCGATGCCGAGCGGCGGGAACTGCTGGCCGAGCACGGCAAGATGGCCCGCGGCTATCCCGACGTACGGGCCAACACGGTCGCCTCGTTCGCGCTCGGCGACTACGAGTGGATGCTCGCCTTCGAGGCCGACGAGTTGCACCGCATCGTCGACCTGATGCGTGACCTGCGAGCCTCCCGCGCCCGGCTGCACGTCCGCGAGGAGGTGCCGTTCTACACCGGCCGTCGCCGCTCGGTCGCCGACATCGTCTCCGCACTGGCCTGAGGCGCCGGCCGGCTGGCCGGTGCTGGCCTGCCGATCTGGCCGGCTGATCCGGGCGGGGCCGCGCCCGAGGGAGTGTGGCGCGGCCCCGGCCGGGGTCAGGAGGTGGCGGTGCAGGTCAGTGTCGGTGTGTTCGTGCTGCTGCCGGAGGCCAGGAAGCCGAAGCTGGTGCTGGCGCCGGCGCCGAGGTTGCCGTTGTAGCTGACGTTGGTGGCGGTCACGGTGGAGCCGCTGGAGGTGACGGTGGCGTTCCAGGCCTGGTTGACCTGTTGTCCGCTGCCGTTGGTCCAGTTCACCCGCCAGCCGCGGATGGCGGCGTTGCCGGCGGTCACCTGGACCTCGCCCTGGAATCCGCCGGACCAGGTCGAGGTGACCCGGTAGGTCGCCGAGCAGGCCCCCGTCACCGGCGGGTTGGTGGTGGGCGGGGTAGTGGTCGGCGGGGTGGTGGTGGGTGGCGTGGTGGTCGGCGGCGTCGTCGTGGGCGGCGTGGTGGTCGGCGGGGTGGTGCCGCCACCGAACTGGACGTCGCTGCAGTGGTAGTACGACTGGTCGAAGTGGCTGGCCTGCCAGACGGTGAAGATGATGTGCCGGCCGGTGCGGCCCGGCGCGTTCACCGGAATCTGGATCGACACCCCGTCGACCTCCCGTTGCCACTGCGACGCCGGCGTGTTGCCGATCTGGCCGACCAGTTCCAGATCGGACCAGGCCAGTGGCTTGGTGAGCGTGTCGACGCCCTGCCGGGTGGCGTACACCCGGATGTAGTCGGCACCGTGGCTGGCCTGGTCGAAGAACTTCAACTGGAAGCTGTTGGGGACCGGGGTGGTCCGCCAGGCACCGAGCGTGTCGAGGGCGTTGTAGCGACCGCCCTCGGCCCGCCCGCCGGAGCAGAGCTGGCCGTTCGGTACGGCCGCCTGGTGGTTGCCGCCCACACCCTCGCGGAGTTGGCCGTTCCAGTTCCACATGGCGGCCGGGTTGGCCTGCCAGGCCTGCCAGCACATCGGGTCCTCGGTGGCCATCCGCGGGTTCATGTGGTCACCACCCCAGCGCTCCCAGCAGCCGTAGGCGCGGGACCCGGGGTTGACGGTGGCGCCGTGCGCGGAGGCGGAGTTGGTCAGCGCGGTGGTGAGCAGCAACAGGGCGACGGCCGCGACGGCCAGCAGCCAGGCAGCGCGTGGTGATCTGAGTACGTTCGACATGGAGCTCCCCAAGGGAATCGTCAGTTCGCGACTGCGCCCGGACGCTCGGGAGTTGCCTCTCCCGTGGCCGATCCGCGTTGCCCTGTGGTGTTGGCTCCGGAGGAAGCGTGCCATGGGGCATCGGCGTACGTCAACGCGGGAAGCGCGCTCCAGGTCGGGGCTCCGACACCACCACCAGCCAGGTGCTGGCTGCCGCTCAGTGAGCCGGGCGGGGCCGCGCCCGAGGGAGTGTGGCGCGGCCCCGGCCGGGGTCAGGAGGTGGCGGTGCAGGTCAGTGTCGGTGTGTTCGTGCTGCTGCCGGAGGCCAGGAAGCCGAAGCTGGTGCTGGCGCCGGCGCCGAGGTTGCCGTTGTAGCTGACGTTGGTGGCGGTCACGGTGGAGCCGCTGGAGGTGACGGTGGCGTTCCAGGCCTGGTTGACCTGTTGTCCGCTGCCGTTGGTCCAGTTCACCCGCCAGCCGCGGATGGCGGCGTTGCCGGCGGTCACCTGGACCTCGCCCTGGAATCCGCCGGACCAGGTCGAGGTGACCCGGTACGTCGCCGAGCAGGCCCCTGCCGGTGGCGGGTTGGTGGGCGGCGGCGAGGTGGGTGGGGGCGTGGTGGGCGGCGGCGTCGTGGGTGGGGGCGTGGTGGGCGGCGGCGTGGTCGGCGGAGGGTTGGATCCGCCGCCGAACTGCACGTCGCTGCAGATGTAGTACGACTGGTCGGAGTGACTGGCCTGCCAGATCGTGTAGATGACGTGCCGACCGGTGCGCCCCGGGGCGTTGACCGGGATCTCGATGGAGACCCCACCGGGCTCCTGCTGCCACTGCGACGCCGGCGTGTTGCCGATCTGGCCGACAAGTTCCAGGTGCGACCAGGCCAGCGGCGTGGTCAGCGCGTCGTAGCCCTGCCGGGTGGCGTACACCCGGATGTAGTCGGCGCCGTGGCTGGCCTGGTCGTAGAACTTCAGCCGGAAGCTGTTGCCGACCGAGGTCGTCCGCCAGGCACCCGGCACGTCCATCGCCCGGTAGCGCCCGTTCTCGGTGCGCCCGCCGGAGCAGAGCTGGCCGTTGGGGATGGCGGCCTGGTGGTTGCCGGCCACGCCCTCGCGGTAGAGGCCGTTCCAGTTCCACATGGCGTTGGTGTCGGTCTGCCACGCCTGCCAGCACATCGGGTCCTCGGTGGCCATCCGTGGGTTCTGGAAGTCACCGCCCCAGCGCTGCCAGCAGCCGTAGTTGCGGGAGATGGGGTTGGCCACCGAGCCGTGCGCGGCGGCGGGTCGTACGTATGCCGTGGAGAGCAGCAGCGTGGCGACGGCCGCGACGGCCAGCAGCCAGAGCGCCCGTGATGATCTGAGCGAGTTGGACATGGGAGCCCCCAGGGGGAGTCGTCGGATCTCGACATCGCCCGGACGCTCGGGATTTGCCCTCTCCCGTGCCGTCGGTGTGGCCCTCGCGTGCTGACTCGACCGGAAGGATGGCACGTTCGATCGTCATCCGTCAATGAGGAAAGCGATTTCCAGCACCGGGTGCACGGGGTCGTCGAAGCGCTTCCAGCACTGGTTTCGCGGTCGGTCACCGCTTCCGGCTCATGGGTGTGTGCGGGATGCCGTCCTCGACGTACTCGGGCCCGCTGACCGTGAAGCCGTGTCGCGTGTAGAAGTCGACAAGATGCGACTGGGCGTCCAACACGCACGGCCGGTCACCGATCTCCGCGAGGGCCGCCGTCATCAGCCGGCCCGCGTGCCCGTCGCCCCGGGCCGTCGGGGCGACCACCACTCGTCCGATCCGGGCCACCCCGCCTGGGTCGGCCAGGATTCGCAGGTACGCCACCGGAGCGCCGTCGCGGGTCAGCCACAGGTGCCGGGTGCCGGGTTCGACGTCCCGCCCGTCGAGCTCCGGGTACGCGCACTCCTGCTCGACCACGAACACGTCGACGCGCAGCCGCACCAGGTCGTGGAAGGTGTGCGTGTCCAACTCGGCGAAACTCGCGCTGTGCAGCGGCGTGTCAGGCATCCCGCCAGGCTAGTGCCGTGTCCCCGCGACCCTGCTGGCACCTGGTGCTGGTGTCGGTACGGGACGATCAGGCGGGGCGGGCGCCGACGGTGTCGCGGATCTCGGCGCCCTGTTCCGTCTCCACCGCGCGGGCGCAGTGACCGCAGCAGAAGAACCGACCGGAGACCTCGACCCCGTGGCCGACGATCTTGACATTGCAGTGTTCGCAGATCGGGGCGAGCTTGTGGGCGGCGCACTCGAAGCTGTCGAAGGTGTGCACGTCACCGCTGACCGTACGCACCTCGAACGCCAACCAGTAGTCGTTGCCGCAGACCTCGCAGGTAGCCACGCCCCGTACCTCCATCAGAGAGACCTTTTGTCCCATCTTGCGGCACGGCGTTGGCTGATCCCCGTTTTATCGACAGCGGTCTTTACTGTTAACAAGGTTTAAATTATGTTTGTGGCACCTCACCAGGCACCACGCCGACAAGGAGCTGCCGCCATGCGTCGAAGATTCACCCTTCCGCTCGTCGCGACGGGCGCGATGGTCTCCACCCTGGCCGTCGCCACTCCCGCCCAGGCCCACGGCTACGTCTCGTCACCACCGAGCCGCCAGGCGCTCTGCGCCCAGAACCGGGTGCCCGACTGCGGGCAGATCAGATGGGAGCCGCAGAGCGTCGAGGGCCCGAAGGGGCTGCGCAACTGCCACGCCAACATCTCGCACTTCGCCGTCCTCAACGACGACAACCGGGGCTGGCCGGCCACCTCGGTCGGCACCACCGTGACGTTCACCTGGGTCAACACGGCCATGCATGCCACCCGCGACTGGGAGTACTTCATCGGCAACACCCGGGTCGCGGTCTTCTCCGGTGGCGGACGCCAGCCCGGCGCGACCGTCTCGCACACCGTCAACCTGTCGGGCTACTCCGGCCGGCAGAAGCTGCTGGCGGTGTGGAACATCTCCGACACCGCGAACGCCTTCTACTCCTGCGTCGACCTGCAGATCGGCGGTGGCGGCGGCAACCCCCCGCCCAGCCCGAGCCCCACCATCAACCCACCCGCACCGTCGCCCACCCCGACGGTCGCCCCGACCACCAACCCGCCGACCGGCGGCACCTGGGCCGCCGGTCGCGCGTACGCGGTCGGGGACCAGGTCACCTACGGTGGCCGCACCTACCGCTGCCGGCAGGCGCACACCGCAATCGCCGGTTGGGAGCCGCCGAACGTACCGGCGCTGTGGAGCCAGATCTGACCAGCGGGAGGTGCGGCCGGAGCTGGCCGCACCTCCCGCCCGCCGTACCGTCGCACCCGCGCGCAGTGCTGCGGGCGGGAGCTGGTGTGCTGTCGGCCGGAGCCGCCGTGTCGGGGGTACGGCGTGCCACGCTGCGCGTGCTGCCGCTGCACCTGATCGCGGTGCTGCTGGTTGCCGGCTGTGGCGGCGCGCCCGCGCCTTCCGACGCGCCGCTGCCGCCGGTGGCCGCGACCTCCGCCGCGACGCCTGGTGTCACCAGCGAGATGACCGGCATCGACCTGCTGTTCCTGTCGATGATGGCCGGGCACACCGAGCAGACCCTCCAGATCGTCCGGCTCGTCCGGGACCGACTGAGCGACAGCGAGCTGCGCACCCTCGTCGCCGCCGTCGAGGCGACCGAGTCCGACGAACTGGCCACCGCACGCGGCTGGCTGGCACGGGCCGGGCGCAGCGCCCGCGCCGACGACCACGCCGGGCACGGCACCGGCCCCGAGCAGCTGGCACGGCTGCGCGACGCCCCGGACGCCGAGGTCGACGCGGTGCTGATCGAGGTGCTCAGCGCGCACCAGCAGGCCGCGGCCGACCTGGCCCGGGCACACCAGGAGGCGGGTACCGACGCACGGGTGCTCGACCTGGCCCGACGCGTCGAGCAGTCGCGTACCGCTCAGGTCGCGCTGATGGCCGGCCGGCCCGCAGCCGGCTGACCGCCCGGCGGCGCGGTGCGGGTGGCCGGGTCAGGCGGCGCTCGGGTCCAGGCGGATGGAGAGCGAGTTCACGCAGTGCCGGGTGTCCTTCGGGGTGAAGCCCTCACCCCGGAAGACGTGACCGAGGTGGCTGTCGCAGCGGGCGCAGCGGATCTCGGTGCGACTCATGCCGAGGGAGTTGTCCTCGATTTCCTTGATCGCGCCCGGGATGGCGTCGTCGAAGCTCGGCCAGCCGCAGTGCGAATCGAACTTGGTGTCGCTCGGGTACAGCTCGACACCGCAGGCCCGGCACCGGTACATGCCGGGCGTCTTGGTGTCGACGTACTCGCCGGTCCACGCCGGTTCGGTGCCGTGCTCGCGCAGCACCCGGAACTCGGCGGGGCTGAGCCGGACCCGCCACTCGTCCTCGGTGCGGGGCAGTTCGCTGTCGGGAACAGTCACAGGTCAACGGTACGCCGAAGGTCGGACCCATCGCATATGGTCGCGCAATGGGTGGCACGAAGGCTGCGGCCGAGCAGATCGAGGTGGCCGGGCAGACCGTACGACTGTCCAGTCCCGATCGGGTGATCTTCCCGGAGCGGGGCTTCACCAAGGCCGACGTCTTCCACTACTACGTCAGCGTCGGCGACGGCATCATGCGGGCGCTCGGCGACCGACCGACGACGTTGCAGCGCTTCCCCGACGGCATCGCGGGGGAGATGTTCTTCCAGAAGCGGGTGCCGACCCGAGGCGTGCCGCCGTGGGTGCGGACTGCCGAGATCAGCTTTCCCAGCGGTCGCAAGGCCGCGGAGCTGTGCCCGGCCGACCTGGCCCATGTGGCCTGGGCGGCGCAGATGGGCACCGTGGTGTTCCACCCGTGGCCGGTCCGCGCCGCCGACGTCGACCGGCCCGACGAGCTGCGGGTCGACCTCGATCCGCAGCCCGGCACCGACTTCGCCCACGCCGCGACGGCCGCCGCCGAGCTGCGGGCGATCCTCGACGAGCTGGGCGTGCCGGGCTGGCCGAAGACCTCCGGCGGCCGGGGCGTGCACGTCTACCTGCGCATCCAGCCGCGCTGGACGTTCGTCGAGGTACGCCGGGCCACCATCGCGCTGGCCCGGGAACTGGCCCGCCGCCGGCCCGACCTGGTCACCACCGCCTGGTGGAAGGAGGAGCGCGGCGAGCGGGTCTTCGTGGACTACAACCAGATGGCGCGGGACCGCACCATCGCCTGCGCGTACTCGCTGCGCGCCAACGCCCGGGCGACCGTCTCCACCCCGGTCACCTGGGACGAGCTACCCGACGTCGAGCCGGACGACTTCGACCTGCGTACCGTGCCGGAACGGCTGGCCCAGCGCGGCGACCCGCACGCCGGCATCGACGACGCCGGGTGGGACATCACCCCGCTTTTGGAGTGGGCCGAGCGGGACGCCGCCGCCGGAGAGGGTGACCTGCCCTACCCGCCCGACCACCCGAAGATGCCGGGCGAGCCGAAACGGGTCCAACCCTCCAAGGACCGCGACCGCCCCCGCTGACCCACCTGCTTCTTCCGTCCCCTCCCACCTTTCGTATCCGTTGATCATGAGGTTGGCGGCAGTACTGGATCTTCAAACTGCCGCTAACCCCATGGTCAACGAGGCTTGGGCAGGAGGTGTGAACTTGGGCGCGGAACGAGGTGGGACCCGCTGCCCGCAGGTTGTGGCGAAGGGGCTACGGGAGGCCGTTGACCTTGAGGGTCTCGACGAAGGACCGCCACTGGGTGGGGGCGAACAGCAGCACCGGCCCGGCGACGTCCTTGCTGTCCCGTACACCCACGACCTGGGCAAGGTTGTCCGCCACCTCTACGCAGTTGCCTTGGTCGCTGCTGCGGCTGGCCTTTCGCCAGATCGCACCGGTCAAATCAGTCATGCTGCCTCTCCTTGATTCGCCGCATCAGCGTCCGGGACGCCTCGACGCTCAACGCTTCGGCGCTGATGTGGTTCCAGAGTTCGGCATACGCGCGGACCTCTTCCAGTCGGTCAAGGTATAGCGCGCCGGTAAGCCCCTCGCAGTACACGGTGGTCGGCTCGGCTGACCGAGCACCCTGTGTGGGAAAGTCCAGGATGACGAAGCTCCCGGCCACGGCAGCACGAGTCAGCTTGCTGCCAAGCGGGGAGATCCTGATCGACACGTTGGGTTTCTCGCTGGCCGCAAGCAGCCGGTCAATCTGCTCAGCCATGCCGGTCACGCTCCTGTGCAGAATGCCCTCGTCCAAGATTGCGTCAAGGGTGGGCGCCGCCGGACGCTGCCTGGCGAGAACGCGTTGACGCTCCAACCGCAGCTCAACAAGTTTTGCGACCTCCTCGTCCGTTATGCCCGGTCGAGATCGCGCGACTCGTGCCGTGTATTCGGGAGTCTGTAGGAGTCCGGGAACCAAACCGTGCTCGTAGGTGCGAATGTGGCTTGCGGCCGACTCAAGCCCGACGTACAGCTGAAACCACCGAGGGATCACCTCGCCGTAGGCGTGGTACCAGCCCTTGCCCTTGGACTCCTTGGCGAGGCTGATCAGGACCTCCGATGTCTCTGGCGAGGCACCGTAAAGCCGGCACATCTGTTCGACGTCCAGTGCGCGGATCGGAGTCTGCCCGGACTCGATGCGGTACATCTTTGCCCGCGACCATTCAAGATCTGAGGCGGCGGCTTCCAAGCCGATCCCGGCTTGTTCTCGGGTTTGGCGGAGCAGACGTCCCAGTTCCCGACGAGGCACCGTAGAGCCAACTTCAGCCACTGCCGTCCTTCCTGTCTCATCCCGACACGTCATCGGGCTCGCTGTGAGACGGCTCCTGCATCAGTAGACGATATGCGCATCCCTAAATGACTGTCTCACGATGAGTGTTGCGCCGTCCATCGAACTTCCCGGATTGTGGCGATTGAAGGAACTGGCTCTTGACGTTGGGAGGTCTGAGGTGGCCCGGTGGAAGTGGTTCCAACGCAAAGACGAGCCGATCGACGTGGTGAACCGGCCGTCCATCGCGAGCAGCCCGGTACCTACCGCGCCGGTCGAACTGCGTGCGAACGTCCCGACGGAGGTTCAGCCACGACAGCGGCCTTTGACCAGGGCGGGGCAGGAGCGCTTTAGCCACGCCGTGCGGCGATGCCACCGGCGGAGCTACCGGTGAGCGGGGAGCAGGGGATGGGGTCCGTCGAGATGGCGGACCTGCCCGAGATCGAAGTCGACAGCAAGCCGGACCTGCTGGTGCTCGTGGCGGAGAACGACGTACCCATTGGCTGGGCGATCGTCCTGCCCGAGGGGGATTTCTGGCTGATCCGGAAGTCCACCCGGTCCTTGGCCCACGGGTCGAGTCTGGCGACGCTGACGACCTTCTGGGCCACCGTCCTCCGATGCGACGTGGGGCGACCCAGGCTGGCAGAGCCTCCGTCCGCCGGTGTCAGAGACTGAGCTTCATACCCTCGTGGCTGGCGACGAAGCCGAGACCGAGATAGAAGCGGTGCGCGTCGTGGCGGGCCTTGTCGGTGGTGAGCTGCACCAGGCCGCAGCCGTGCTGCCGCGCCTGTTCGATCGCCCAGGTCATCATCTGCCGGCCTAGACCCCGTCCGCGCTGGTCCGAGCGGATCCGCACCGCCTCGACGAGCAACCGCTCGGCGCCGTGCCGGCCGAGCCCTGGAATGTAGGTGAGCTGCATGCATCCCACCACCTCGCCGTCGGTCTCACCGACCACGAGCTGGTTGCGCGGGTCGGCGGTGATGTCCGCGAACGCCTTCTCGTACGTGGCGTCGACCTCCCCGACGTCACGGGTACGACCGAGCATGTCGTCGGCGAGCAGGTCGAGCACGGCCGGCAGGTCCGCCCGGACCGCCTCACGGAAGATCACCTCACCCATCCCGCGAGCGTCCCACAACGGTGCGACCCGATGTGTGGCAGAGCACCCGTCAACTGTCGCTGCGCTGGGTGACGCGTTCGAGCACCGCCACGGAGGCGCCGACGCCGTCCAGCACTCGGCCGCTCCCGGCCGCCGGGACAGACGTCGGCCCCGGCGTCTGCGAAGATAGGTCCTTCTGCATGTTGAGTCCTCGATCTTGATTGCGTCTTCACGGGGTGTGGCTGTGCCGTTGATTCGTCCTGCCTGGTTTTCGTCCGTTGTGGCCGGCACTGTCCTCTCGGTTCTGCTTCAGATCGTGGGGTCACCCGCTCGCGCCGCGACCGATGACCCCACGCCGGATGACGACCCGTCCGCGACGCTGGAGGCCATGTGGCCACTGGATGGGCCGGCGAGCGGCACGGCGACCTACTTGACTGACTGGTCGGGCAATGGCCATGACATGTCCATTACTGGCTCGTACAGCTGGGCGCGGGATCGCGGGTACGGGAGGGAAGGCGCAATGCGCCTGGAACTCGCGAACGACTCGTGCGCGGAGACGGCTGGCCCGGTGGTGCGAACCGATGCGTCGTTTACCGTGGCCGCGTGGGTGATGCTCGAGCAGACCACTGCAAATCACACTGTCTTGTCACAGGCCGCCGCGAAGCGGGCCGGATTCCACCTCAGGTACCACGCCGGTGCTGACCGTTGGCAGTTCGGCCTCCCGTCGACGGGGATGGGCGCTTCACCGAGCTGGCACAGGGTCAGGTCGCAGCAGCCGCCAGAGCTCGGACGGTGGACTCACCTGGCCGGGGTGTACGACGTCCCGGCGGGTAAGGTGCGTCTCTACGTCGATGGCGTGTTGCAGGGCGAAGCGGATGCTCCGCCCTCACCGTGGATGGCGGGTGGACCCACGTTGATTGGCTGCGCCGGCACCACCAAGGGAAAGCGATGGTCGCCGCTCGGGGGTGTCGTCGACGACGTGCGACTGTGGGCGTCCACCCTCCATCCCGACCGCATCGCCGACTTCGCCGCGAGCTAGGGACCAGCGAAATCCCTGGGCCGCCTACGGCGCGCCCAGGGATTTCGTGCAAGCCGCGGTTGATCCGAAGTAGATGGCAGCCAGCGCCTGAGGTGCTCAGTGGCAGTGGTGCTGGTCCGACTGAACGGGCGTGACGCCGGGGCGAGTCCACTGGGCTACCGGGCGGCCGTCCTTGCGCCACCAGCTGTACGTCGGGTCGGCCTGCGGCCAGCCGTCGGGAGAGTCCTCCCAGGCTTCCTGTCGTCCGTAGGCGGTCATGTCGAGCAGTTTGAGTGAGCCCATGATCGCCTCGACGCCGCGGCCGGTCGTCTCGTAGGTGAGGAACACCCGCTCGCCTTGGCGCAGGTAGCAGGCGATGTTGCCGCCGCCGGCGACGGCGGGCTCGTCGATGCCGTAGTTCGAGTACCACGGGTGGAGGTAGCCCATGAACTCGCGGAACGGCGCGATCTCCTCGTACGGTCCCTCGGCGAAGACCGCGAACCTGATGCCCCGTGCCGCCAGGTAGCTAGCCTCGTGAAAGTTCCAGATGCTGATGGTGCAGCCTTCGCACTGCTCCTCGAACGGCTTGCCGAGGTGCCACATGTGCTTGTAGACCACGAGTTGATTTCGCCCGTCAAAGATGTCGAGCAACGAGACCGGGCCCTGCTCGCCGACCAGTTTGACCGGGTTGACCTCGGTCATCGGGAGGCGACGGCGGGCGGCCGCGATGGCATCACCGGCCCGGGTGTGCTCCTTCTCCCGTACGAGCAGTGCGTTCCGTTCCCGAAGCCAGGTGTCGCGGTCGACCACCGGCGGCGCTGGTTGTCTATCCATACTCGGCATACCCGCTACTATAAACATAGCGTCCACTCGTGTGAAAGAAGTTGATCGGGATTGCCTGTCAAGTTGACCTATGCGCACCACGGCGACGCCTGCCGGGCTGCCAACGCTCTCGACCTGGTGGGTGACCGGTGGACGTTGATCGTCGTCCGCGAACTGCTCCTCGGTCCCAAGCGTTTCGCCGATCTTCAGGAGTCCGTCCGGGGCATCACGCCGGCCGTCCTCAGTGAGCGGCTCAGATCCCTGCGTCAGGCCGGCATCGTCGACCAAGTGACGCTTACCGACCTGGCGCGCACCCGCGCGTACGCCGTCACCGAGTGGGGCCGTGGCCTGGAGTCGGTCCTCGCGTCCCTGGGCCGCTGGTACTCCTCTGGGCCGGACCCGCGCACCAGCGGTGGCATGACCCCGGACGCCATGGTCCTCGCCATGCGCACCATGGCGCCCCCCGTCCCCGAGGGCCTGCCACTGACCGCCCTGCGCCTCTACGACATCCGCCAGCCCGACCCTCCAGTACGCGAGTACCGGCTGACCACCGTCAACGGGATGCTGGACGTCCGGCCCGGTGCCGCCGTCGACCCGGTGGCGACCGTGACCACCGACTCGACGGCCTGGAGCGAGGTGCTCTTCGGTGGCCTGCCGCTCACCGACGCCGAACGCGCCGGCACCGTACGCGTCGATGGCGACCGCGACACCGTCACCCGCGTCGTACGACACTACGTCGCGGAATCTCAAGCTTGACGGGATGGCCTTCATGCAGGTGAACGCTGGTGACTATTCGAGCTGGACGGTTCTGGCGATCCTCGTGCCAGCATTCAAGAGGGCCTCACGTGGCGGCCGAGCAACCGTCGGATCGGGTGACCTGCTGCTCGAATTCTGTCGGCGGATGGGCGCCAAGGCACCCCTCCTGAGGTCCATCCTGAAGTCGAACTATCCGGCGCCGGACGGCCCGAGGTCTGACATCCAGGGAAGGGCTGGGAGCGTAGACCCGCTCTCGTTGTACGGGGCACGTGCCGTCCTGCGTGAGGCGGTGCGCGCGGGATCGGACTTCCTTATTGGTGAGCAGCCCTCGATGTCACCGGCGTGGACGGCAGGGGCCGTGCACGTCCTGGCCGAGGCGCGAGCAATCTCTGCGGAACGGCACCTTCCCTGGGTCGGTGACCGCGAAGTGTTGCTCGCGCTTCTCGCGAGCGAGGGGACGACGGCGAGTGCCCTCGTGACGCGTAGCGGCGTCGATCGGGGTGAGGTGTTGTCGGAGGTCGGCCTGCTGAAGTCGTTCCAGGGTAAGCACCCGTGGGCACCTGCTGTCGATTCGCTGGAGAGGGTGGGACTCCTGCGGGTGAACGTGGTGAGCCGCATCTTGGTGTGGCCCATCAACGCGATTTCGAGGAAGATCGACGGGCCGAGTTCGGGCCTGCTGACGACACTTGAGGAAGAGGCTGGCCGCCAGGCGGTCCGCGAGGGGGCTACCGAGGTTCAGTTTGAGCACGTCGTGCTCGCTGCTGCTTCGATCACCCATCAGTTGGCGCTGAGTGAGATTCCTGAGCCGGAGGAGTTGCGCAATTCGCAGCCCATACTTGACGGGTGCGGCCTCTCCTACGCGGACCTGATACGCCGACTCGTCGCTCGTGCCGGCTCTGCGCTGTCTGCGTCCGCTGGGGAATCGCTCACCATCCGGGCCCGCCCACCGGTCGCCTCACCAGAGGTTGAGATGGCCTTTGAACAATCGCGTGGCCGGGTCGCGCAGGGTGCCAGTTATCCCGAGGTCCTGGAGCAACTGTTCGCAATGCCGCAGGCGAGGTCCGCGATCTCTGCGCTCACTGCCGATTAACGCGGATGTCCGAGCGCCTTAGCGCGCCGGGCAGCGCTTGCCCTCGGGCGGGACGGTCAGGTCGATGAGGTACGCATTGACGGCCTGGGTGATGCAGGCCGTCTGCGGGTAGGCGGTATGCCCCTCACCTTCCCAGGTGAGCACCCGCCCCACGCCCAGCATCTCGGCCAGCGCCGGGGTCTGCTCGTACGGCGTGGCGGGGTCGCCTGTGGTGCCGACGACAAGGATCGGCGGGGCGCCCTCGGCGCGGCCGGTCGGGTAGGGGTCGCTGCCGCCGGGCCACTCGGTGCAGGAGACCAGGCCGGCGGCCAGTGGCGCGCCGAACAGTGGATACCGGCTGCGCCACTCGGACTGGAGTTGGCGGATCCGCTCCAGGTTGGGGCGTTGCTCCTCGTCGGCGCAGTTGATGGCCAGGTTGGCGTCGAAGAGGTTGCTGTAGTCGCCGTCGGAGTCGCGGTCGGTGTAGTTGTCGGCTAGCCGGAACACGTCGCTCGGGTTGCCCTCGTTGAGCCGGTCGATGGCCCGGGCCAGTTGCTCCCAGCCGGGCTCGGAGTACAGCGACGAGACGATCGCGTAGAAGATCCAGCCGGCGGTGGCCTCCCGCCCGTCGGCGGAACGGACGGGGGAGACTTCGGCCTTGTCGATCGCCGAGGTGACCGCCGCCCGGGCGTCGGGGGCGATGGGGCAGCGGGCCGCGTTCGCCGCGCACCACCTGGTGAAGTTGTCGAAGGCGCGTTCGAAGCCTCTCGCCTGGCTCTCCGAACCCTCGATCAGGTCTTGCCGGGGGTCGACCGCGCCGTCGAGCACCAGCGCCCGCACCCGCTGCGGGAACAACTGGGCGTACGTGGCCCCCAGCAGGGTGCCGTAGGAGTAGCCGAGGTAGGTCAACTTGTCGTCGCCGACGGCGGCCCGGATCGCGTCCATGTCGCGGGCCGCCTGCTCGGTGCCGTACAGCGGTAGTTGGTCGCCGTACTTGGCGCCGCAGCCCTGGCCGATGCGCTCGTTGAGCGCGACGAAGTCGTCGAACGACGCCTGGCTCTCCGGGTCGGGGTTGTAACCGAAGACGGCGTCGAGGTCGGCGTCGGAGATGCACTCGACCGGGCTGGACCGGGACACCCCGCGCGGGTCGAAGCCGACGATGTCGAAGCGTTCGAGGATGGCGTCGGGCAGGCCGCCGTACTGTTCGCCGAAGGTGAGGTAGACGGCGGTGTCGACGCCCGAGCCGCCGGGGCCGCCCGGGTTGACCAGCAGCGAGCCGATCCGGTCGCGTTGGTTGGTGGAGCGGGCCCGCAGCAGCGCGATCTCGAAGGTCTCACCGGCGCCCGGGCCGGTTGTGGCGGCGCTGCCGCCCGCCCAGTCCTGCGGCACCTGGATGCGGGTGCACTCGTACCGGATGTCCGGAGCGCGCCGCCCGACCACCTCGTCGGCCACCTCCGGGCAGGACCGCCAGGTCGGCGCGGTCCCCGGTGCCGCGGCCTCGCCGTCGACGTCGGTGCGCGGCGCGAACGCCGGCAGCGTGCAGCCGGCGGTGACCACCACGGCGGCGGTGAGGCCGGCCACGGTGAGCCGGAAACGGCGGGTCCGGTCGGGCGTGCGGGTCACGAACGAACCTCCGTGATCGGGTCGACGGCCAAGCTACGCGGGCCCGGCCGGCACCGCCGGGTCACCCCGCAGCACCTGGTCCACGTCGAACCGGACCGGCCGGTCAAGTTGATCGTATCGGCAGGAGAGCGGGTCACGGTCGGGTCGCCAGCGAACGAAGCGCGCGGTGTGCCGGAACCGGTCACCCTCCATCGCGTCGTACGCCACCTCGACCACGAGTTGCGGGCGCAGCGGCTCCCATTCCAGGTTCTTGGTGCCGGTCCACCGGCTGACCCCGCCGGGGATGCGTTGCCCGCGTTCGTGGTCGCCGTGCACCCACGGGTGCTCGGGCCCGACGTCGCGGTAGGGGGCCAGCTCCTCCAGCAGCTCGGCTCGGCGGGCCATGGTGAACGAGGCGCTCACCCCGACGTGGTGCAGCACCCCGGCGTCGTCGTAGAGGCCGAGCAGCAGCGACCCGACCACCGGACCGGACTTGTGCCAGCGGAAGCCAGCCACCACCGCGTCGGCGGTGCGGGCGTGCTTGACCTTGGACATGAGTCGCTTGCCCGGCTCGTACGGCAGGTCGGCCGGCTTGGCGATCAACCCGTCCAGGCCGGCGCCCTCGAAGACGTCGAACCAGCGGCGCGCCACCTCGGCGTCGGTGGTGATCTGGGTGACGTGCACCGGCGGCTGCACCCCGGACAACGCCTGCTCCAGCCGGGCCCGGCGGGTCGGGTAGGGCGCGTCGAGCAGGCTCTCGTCATCGAGCGCGAGCAGGTCGAAGGCGACGAAGTCGGCCGGCGTCGTCTCGGCGAGCAGCTTCACCCGGGAGGCCGCCGGGTGGATGCGCTGGGCCAGCAGCTCGAAGTCGAGCCGGGGCTGCCCGTCCGGGCCGTCGCGGCGGATCACGATCAGCTCGCCGTCGACCGCGCAGCGCGGCGGCAACTGCCGGCGGGCCTGCTCCACCACCTCGGGGAAGTAGCGGGTCATCATCTTGCCGCCCCGGCTGGCCAGCTCCACCTCGTCGCCGTCGCGGAAGACGATGCAGCGGAAGCCGTCCCACTTGGGTTCGTAGGTCATCCCCGGGCCGGTGGGGATCGAGTTGACGCTGCGGGCGAGCATCGGCTCCACCGGCGGGTTGATCGGCAGGTCCACGGCGATCAGTCAACCAGACGGCACCGACAGCGGTGACCCGGATCACGGCCGCCCGGTGGGCGGCGTGTCCTCCTCCGGCCCGTCACGTCCCACTCGGGCGGATCGAGAAACCGCAGGTCAGAGCTACTTTCGCGAGGTGGCGGAGTGGGTGTGCGGGTGCTGCGGACGGTGGCGGATCAGCGTCGAGCTGATTCACGGCCGGTACGTGTACCGGTTGGCGCACACCTATCCCCGGCGCTTCGGCGGCGGCAGGAATGTGCTCGGCGAGGTGGGTTCGGTGGACGAACTGGCGGAGCTGCTGCGTCGGCGTACCCCGGTCGACCTGGCCGACCTGCGCGAGGCCGCCTGATACCGGCGCTCAGTAGTGGGCGAAGGAGCGGATCGGGGCGCGCGGGCCGAACTTCGGCGCCTGCACAGCGGCGGTCTCCAGCAGCCAGCAGACCCGGCCCCGGTGACCCCGGAACGGCTCCAGCAGCTCCAGCATCCGGGCGTCGTCGCCGCGCGCCTCGCCGGCCAGGGCCCAGGCGACCGTGTTGGGTACGTGGTAGTCGCCGACGCTCACCGCGTCCGCGTCGCCGTACGCGACCCGGACCACCTCGGCGGCGGTCCACGGCCCGACGCCCGGGATCGACCGCAGCAGGCGGGTGGCCTGGGTCGAGTCGGCGCACCGTTGCAGGCGGTCGGCCATCCGCGCGGCCCGGATCAGTGTCTCGGCGCGGCGCTGTTCCACGCCGAACGGATGGAAGACCCAGTACGGGGCGGCGGCGATCACCGCCGGATCGGGTGGCAGCAGCAACCGCACCGGCCCGGGCGCCGGCTCGGCGAAGTGGCGTACGGTCGCCGCGTACCCCCGGTAGGCCTCCTTGCCGGTGACCTTCTGCTCCAACACGGCCCGCAGCACCCGGGGAAAGATCAACCCGCTGGCTGGCATCCGTAGCCCCGCCTGCTGTGCGGCCAGCCGCGCCACCACGGGGTGGCTCGCGGCCAGCTCCGCGAACCCGGTCAGGTCGTCGCGGAGCCCGGCCACCGCGTCGGCGTGCTCGACCATCCAGCCGGCACCCGGGCCGTGACCCTCGGCGACCAGCTCGCCGCCCTCGTGTCGCAGGGCCAGGGTGGCCGGTCCGTCGGGTGTGCGCGCCGCCCACCAGAAGGCGCCCGCGACGAAGCGCGCACACGGGTCGTACGGGCTGAAGGTGAGCGGGCGTACCGAAGCGGCCAGGCGGTAGCCGGGCGGGGTTGGCGACACCCGGCGGGCGTTCGGTTCCGTCCCGGTCACCAGGTCACTGTGTCACCCCGCTCGCGACAGGTCACCGCCGACCCACCCCGGCATGCTGGGCAGCCATTTACCCAGCCAATTCTTGACAGCCATCCGTCCGGTTTTCGGACCACCTGATCGGCCAGGATTATTTGGGCAAAATCCGCACCACCGGATCTATCCGGCTTGCTGGCTTGTCGACACGGTGACCAACAGGAGTAGCGCACCTGTCCCACTGGTGAACACGCTGCTATGGTCCGACCTGCGCAGGGTCAGATCCGTCCGGCAAACGGCACGGTGCACCGGGGGAACCATCGACCGGTCGTCCTTGCGCGACACGGGGAGCTGTGCAGGAGGGTAACGGGGATGACGGCCGCAGCGGTTGTTCATACAGAGCGCTTGGCGCACGGTTCACCCTCCGGCGTCCGTCAGCGCTGATCGTGCCGTGACCGTCCATATCGAACGGCCCGCCGAATGATAGCGCTGCGCGTCTACCGTCTCCTGCCGCCCGCTCTCCGGCAGCGGCTGCTCCACCTGCTTCCCGCGCATCGGCGGCTCGGCCTGGTGCGTACCTTCACCCGGCCGCGCGGCGGTGACGACCTGCACCCGGTCGGCGCGCGGGTGACGGTGACCGACGACGGTTCCCGTACCGAGGCCGAGGTGGTGGCTGCGGCGACACCGCTGGAGATGTGGCACCGCAACCTGACCGCCGTCACCACGGCTTTGGAGGACGCCGGCATCGAGTACCACTGTCTGCGCAACGACGACTACCTGCGCAGTTCGGTGGCGATTCTGGTGGATCAGCGGGACGCCGTGCGCCGGCTGGTGCGTTCGGCGCCGGCGCTGTCGGGTGCCCACGTACGCACCGTCGAGGTACGCCCCGGACGTAACCAGCCCGACCTGGCACCGACCGAGGTCATTCAGGTGTGGTTCCCGGTGACCGACGTCCGGGCCGGGGTGGTGCTCGGTGCCCAGTTCGCCTGCGAGATCGAGTTCTGGAGCCGGGCGGGCGACGTCGTCCGCGCCCCCCGGCACAACGCGGTGATCGACGAGGCGCCGGCCCGGGCCGAGCCGGTCCGGGTCGCCGCGGCGCTGCTCAGCCACTTCGTGCCGGAGGCGGACGACCACACCTACGGCACCCGACGGGACCTCACGGTCCGCGCCCCGGATCGGGTGGGGTTCCCGATCGACGCGGTCTACACCTGGGTGGACGGTTCGGATCCGGAGTGGTTGGAGCGCAAGCGGGCCGCATTGGGCGGCCCCGACGGTGAGCTGCACGCGATCGCGGCCAACTCGTCGCGCTACCAGAACCGGGACGAGTTGCGGTACTCGATGCGCTCGCTGCACAGCTTCGCCCCCTGGCTGCGGAAGATCTTCCTGGTGACCGACGGCCAGCTGCCCAGCTGGCTCGACCCGAGCCACCCGATGATCACCGTCGTGTCGCACGCTGAACTCTTCGCCGACCTCGGTGGGCTGTCGTCGTTCAACTCGCACGCCATCGAGGCCCGGCTGCACCGCATCGAGGGGCTGGCGGAGCACTTCCTCTACCTCAACGACGACGTCTTCCTGGGCCGGCCGTTGCTGCCGACCCACTTCTTCCACGCCAACGGGATCGCGAAGTTCTTCCTCTCGCCCGCCCAGTTCGGGCTCGGCGAGGCCAAGCCCACCGATCCGCCGGTGAACGCCGCCGGAAAGAACAACCGCCGGCACATCCAACGGCAGTTCGGCGTGACCATCACGCAGAAGATGAAGCACACGCCGTTCGCCCTGCGTCGCAGCATCATGCACCAGATCGAGGCGGTGTTGCAGGCCGACGTGACAGCCACCGCGCAGCACCGGTTCCGCCACCACGAGGACCTCTCGATCCCGTCGTCGTTGCACCAGTACTGGGCGTACCTGACCGCGCAGGCGGTCCCGGCCGACATCGAGTACGAGTACGCGGACCTCGGTCACCCCTCGACCCCGGCCCGCCTCGCCGAACTGCTCGCGCGTCGTCACCGCGACGTGTTCTGCCTCAACGACACCGACTCGGATCCTCGCGCACTGCCGGAACAGGAGCGGATGCTCGCCGACTTCCTGCCCCGCTATCTGCCCTTCCCGGCACCGTTCGAACTGCCCGAGGAAACGGTGGCCGAGCGCCGCGGGCAGGGGGCGAGCACCCTGTGGCGCCGTTCCCGGCAGAGTCTTCCGGCTAGTCGGCGGCCGAACCAGGTCGACGCACCGACCCTGCCCAACTCCCGCTTCAACGTGATCGGCGACAGCAGAACGTTCTGATGATGTCTGGTTCGCCCGACCGTTTTGGGAGCGTCAGGCCACCCATCGTCGCTGATTGTTCAACGAGCCCGTGCCGGCGGGAAGCGCCCAGCCGGCACGGGTCGTTGCCTACAACCGAGCCCTAACTGCCTGGTTCCGCGGGCTGCCGCGCTCGAACTGGCTCGCGACCGGGAAGTAGCTCTCAAGGAAACCGGAGACGACTCGAACCTGCTCCGTCTCATCGAGGTCACCGTGGTGGGTGTCGTTCAGGCAGAACGCGTCATAGCCGCGGGTGATGAGAATCTGGGTCAGCTGCGGGTGCTCGTTCGGGTCCCCCGTGTTCACGTAGCTGACTCGGATGGATCCCTGTACGGAGCGCTGAGTGAGGTAGGCGTAGTAGTGATGCAGTGAGGAGGCGACCGATACATCGGTGTGGTCGCGCAACCGGCTTGCCGCAGTCCGCTCGATCTCGTCGGAGAAGGCCTTGTCAAGGTCGTAGGCGACGCTGCGGCGCATCGGGTAGGGCGCATGCAGCAGCCCGTGCGTGAGAACGCGGTCGAACGCCTCTCGGATCAGCCGGCGGTTGTTCTTCGCCGCACTGAAGTTGAAGTCGTCCTCCTCGCTCACATCGACCATGGGGATGGGTGTCGGAGAGAGGAAGAACTGCGCCAACCCGTTGCTGCGGAAGAAGAGGCTCGGTTGTACCGGTCTGCCGAGGAAGAAGTCGTCGTTGAAATAGATGAAGTGCTCCGCCAGCCCATCGATATGGTGCAGCTGTGACTCGATGGCGTGTGAATTGAATGTCGGTAGCGTGCCTCGTGAGCCGAACAGGTCCCGGTGGTCGATGACCTTGATTCGAGAATGACCGGTGTCCAGCCAGTTGGGGGTCTGTCCAGCCGTGACCAGGTAGATGTTTCGTACCCACGGGGCGTACATGTCGATGGAGCGTAGGGAGTAGCGCAGTTCGGCGCGGTCCCGGAACCGGGCCATACTTTCCGCTGCGTCCACCGGGGATCTTCCGGCCGCCGATAAAAGACTGTTCTTGCTTGCCAACCAAGCTGGATCCGCGCCGTCGACCCAGGTATAGACGACGTCGATGGGAAAGTCCACATCGGATACAAGTCGTTGGGCGAAGGGTTCGATGGTGGGATGCTGCCGGTCCCGGATGGTAACGGTCGCCGGCACCATTGCCGCCGTCGATATCGAATCGCCGAGCAGCGTCCGGCGGGTCGCCAGGAGTGCATCCCCCTTTGTGGAGGGCACCCAGAACTCGACGTCACAGCCGACTGCGGGGCCGTAACGCAGAGTCCGTGACGGTGACACGAGGGGCTTGAACACCCGCAGACCGACAGCATCGGCCGCCCGTGGCTCGCTAACCAGGCATGCCGCGAGTGTCACCGAGGTGACTTTGGCGCCGGCGGCCAGGGTCTCGGCGTAGTAGGGAGCCCTGGCGAACTTGCGGGCGAGCGCGGCCAGGGTCGCCTCCCGCTCCTCCAGTGGCACCACCACGCGGTGTCGAACGCCTGCGTCGCGGGCTATCCAGTACCGGATGCCGTGCTCCGTCAGTACATCGACCACTGCGCTGAAGTTGTCGTACGAGACGTCGGCTGGTACCAGATCGTCACGGACTACGCTCAACCGGCCGCCGCTGCGGATCAGGCCGGGAACTGCGTCCTCAATCTGCCTCTCAAGTGACTCCAGATCAGGCCCGACGGTCACATGTCCTGGCCGGGGCGCGGCGGGTGCGAAACCAGAACCACCAGCCAGGGCCAACCAGGAGGCCAGACGATCAGCGCGGGTTTGCTCCTGCTTCGTGTGATCGGCGATCAGCTCGGTAAAGAGCTCTTCCCACCGTCGCATGATCGGCTCGATGCGGTAGCGCTCGGCGGCGACGAGCGCGTTGGCACCGAAGTTTCGGCGCATCTCGTTGTCGGCGATAAGCCGAATCAGCGCCTGCGCGAGGTGGTCTTCGTCGCCGGACGGGACCAACAGGCCGTCCACACCGTGGGTGATGATCTCGGCTGGCCCGGTCTGGATGTCGTAGCTGACCGCCGGGACGCCTGCGGCGAACGCCTCCAGCAGGACCAGCGGCAGCGCCTCGCCGTCTCGGGAGGAGAGCAACGCGAGGCTGGCCTTGGCCCACTCCTCGGTCATCCGGTCGGTCGCACCCACAAGTTGCACGTTGTCGTGCAGACCGAGGTCGGCGGCGAGACGTCGCATCTCCGGCAGCAGCGGGCCGTCGCCGTAGACCCGCAATGTCCATTGCGGGTGGGCAGCAGCGACCTTCCCGAATGCCCGGATGGCGTGGTCGATCCGCTTCTCTGGCACCATCCGCCCGGCGATGGCCACCACCGGGTTGCGCAGATCGGATCGGGGCCGGAAACCGTCGGGGATGCTGTTTGGGATGACCTCCAAGCGTGGGGCGGAGGTGCCGAAGGTGTCGACGAACCAGTCCTTGGTCCGGTCGGTGAGCACCACCAGAGCGTCCAGCCGTGGAGACATCTGGAAGAGCGGTTGACCGGTTCCGCCGCGTAGTTGCGACGGTCGGTGCTCTTGATGCACCGTGACGACCCCGGGAGGTGCCAGCCGGGTTGCCAGTGACATCAGCGCGGGAGACGACGAGACCAGAACATCGGCGTCGAGGGACCGCAGTGCCTGCTCGACCTCAAGGTCGGCCAGGCGATTGAACTGCCTCTCCCATCGCTTGGGGATCAGCCGGCTATCGCTGCGAGCCAGTGCCTCGTACGCGGCGTCGTCGACGGACGTGGGTCGCAGGGGCCGAGGTGTGGGCCCGGTAAGGTCGACAAGGTAACGTCGGCGAACTCGCGCATCGTTCGCGAAGAAGCTCGTCTCGCTGGTGCGGAAGACGCTGATGACCTCGACCTGATGACGGCGCGCCAAGTAGTCGGCTTGGGTGAGGATGGCCCGTTCGGTTCCGCCGAGGGCGTCGGCTGTGTTCAGCAGGTAAGTGATCTTCATGTGGATGCCCCCGTAAAGTGCAGACAGGCCACCGCGAGGTTGCCGGCCTTGGTGTAGTAGGGCCGGTATCCCACGAAGCGTCGATCGTCGATCGTCACAGTGGTCCGGCTGACCCGTAGCACGGTCCGCGGATCACGTAGGTCGTGCAGAAACCGGCCGAGGCGGACCATTCGAGTTGGTGACGTGCGTACCCAGGCCTCCCAGATCACCTCGGCGCCGGGCGGTCCAACGGCCAATTCAGCCAACGGGACCGTGAACTCGAACTGCCCGTTCACCGGGTCGATAGGAATCATCACATCGGTGCCGTCACCGCGCGGGGTAAAAACGATCATCGGGTCCTGCAGTGAGCCGACGCCGACCAACCGAGCGGAAATCCGTGCCTCGGTCGGCCCGGTTGCCAGCCGGAGCACCTCAGCCCGAGCCTTGGCTGCCTTGACGGTGAGGTGTGCCAGTCCCTGGTTGCCGCAACCTGGCTCAAATCGCCAGCCGGAGACCGGGTGGGGCGGAGTCGGCACCGTGGGTCCATCGTGCTCTGCCGGCTCTGTCGTCTGCAGCGCGAACCGACGCTCTCCGCTTGCTTCCGACACTGTGACCGCCACCGACCAGATCCCCTTGCCCAGCGAGATCTCATCAGTACCCGTTCCGAATGCGGCTCGTGCGGTCACCGAGATCCGGTCACCAATCGTCTCGGCCGACGCCGGGCACACCACCACTCGGGAGCTCTGGATGAACAGTAGACTCGCCTGCTCGACGGCAACCGCGGAGGCCGGTAGTAGGGCGTGCACATGCAGTGTCCGCCCGTCGAGAACCGAGAAGTAGTCGCAGGTCGCCCTGGGAAGATCTACAACGGGTTCGCGCAATAAGCGGGTGGTCCGCCGGGTGAGACGATCCGCCACCACACCCGCTCGTCGGCGAGCACCATAGACCACTTGCAGGAGCCGCAGCGGCGGCCGAGAAGATCTCCGGCGATCATTCGGACTCATTGGACAGGCTCACGGCCGTTGGTGAAGATGCTCGCCTGGCTGCTTCCGGAGCCCCGACGGATCAGGTCGGTCGGGTCCAGCGGCAGGCTCGCCGCAGCGAGTGCACTCGCGGTTTGGCGTGCTCGCTCCACCTCGAGGTGGGCAGGCAGCTCGAACGGCGCGCGGAACGGGAAGTATGCCGAGAGGAACTCGCTGAGCATGGCGTGTTGTTGGGGAAGTGAGACCTCGGCCGAGTCGGTGTCGTTCAGGCAGAAGGCGTCGCGATCACGACGGGTCAGCAGCCGCGCCAACTGAATCGGCGCGGAGGGATGACCCAGGTCGGCGTAGGAGTAGGCGATCGATCCAGGTGCCGCCTTCCCCGACAGGTAGGACCAGTAGTGCTGCAATGACGAGGGAATGGACAGGTCGGCCGGGTGCCGGAACTGATGTTCAGCCGTCGCGAGCACCTCGTCGGTAAGCTCCCGCTCGATGTCTTCCAAGACGCTCTTGCGAAGCGGGTACGGCACGTGACGCATCTTCTGCGTGATCGTACGACCGAACCGTTCCTGGATGTGCCGGCGGTTGTTCTTGCCAGCTGCGGTCACTGGCGCGTCATAGATCGTCGCTGGTCCGACATCGAGCTGGGCTGGAGAGGGGAAGAACTTCGCGAGCCCGTTGGCGTGAAAGAACTTGGTCGGCAGCAGCGGGCGACCGAAGAACATGTCATCGTTGATGTAGATGAAGTGCTCGCTGAGGCCAGAGATGCGGTGCAATCGTGACTCGATCGCATGAGAGTTGAAGCTCGGGAGCCGGCCGGTGTCACCGAATATGTCTCGGTGAGGCACGACCTTGATCATGGGATGTGTGACATCCAGCCAGGGTGGCACCTGGTCGTCCGTCACAAGATAGATCATCCGGATCCAGGGCAGGAAGGCCACGAGTGAGCGGAGGGAGTAGCGGAGTTCGTCCCGGCTGACATAGCGGGATGCGTTAGCGGCCACGTCGCTGATCTCGGAACCCGGCTGCTGATCGAGTAGCGCCAGGTTCTTCCGCTGCATCCAGTCGGTGTCGTTGCCGTCCACCCAGGTGTAGACGGCGTCGATCGGGAACGTTATGTGCTCGTACCCCAAGCCCGCGAACTCCGCACGACTCCGGTAGCGGCCCGGCTCGCCGCGTTCCGGCGCGAGGCGGGTCAGGCGCGAGGCCGGTACGGCAACGGCTTGGCCTTGGGCCGGCAGGGAACTGGCGACCTGGTTGCCACGCGGTGCGACGATCTCAGTGATCGGTCGGTCGGTTGGTGTTGTCACCTGCCAGAATTCGACCTCGCAGGCAAATTCGCTACCGAGAACGGTGACGCTGTCAGGATCTGACACGGCGTTGAAGACCTGGACGACTGCGGTCCGCTGTTTGGCGCTTGCGTGCTTCCCCTCACCGTTGGTCAGGCGTACCGTGACCTGCGGCTGTTGGGTGAGTTGTTGGAGCGCCCGGAGTGCCTCGCCCTTGCGCGCTAGCGGCACGGCGACCGCACTGTGCAGGTCGTTCTTGTGGCGGACGCAGAAGTAGTCGATGCCCGCCCCGTCGAGCGCGTCGGTCACCAGATCGAGGTTGCGCTGCCACATGGCGAGCGGGGTCGCCTGCTCAACCACCTCGGCCGTCACCCAGCTACTGCGGTCGCGCACCCGGTGTACGCGTCCGACAGGGGTATGGGCTCGAGGCGGTGCCAGTCTGGTCAATCGTCGAACGAGCCAGAGTTGCCGCTGTGGGGGAAGAAGTTGGACGAGTCGGACTCGATAGCGCCGAGGCAAGGCCCGGTAGATACGCAGCGCGATCATCGCAGGTCTGCTTCTGCCAGGGCCGAGCCTTGCTGATCATCTTGCCGGACAGGTTCAGCAGACAAGCCGAGATCCCCCGTGTATCTCTCCGGGCGCGCCGGAGACTCCCCGATTAGTTCGTCGGCCGCGGAGCGGTGTCAGGCTCGGCATGCCGTGGCCGAACGCGCCGGCGCGCGACGTGTGGCAATGTATCAGCCTGGTGATCGTGAGGATACTTGCCGTTCGTCCAGGCGTTGCCGGCTGTTCGGCTGACCGTTGATCTTCGATCAAGCAGCCGCAGCGTCCCGCGTCTGACGGCTGGTGCGCGCCTGACAGACGCCGGTGGCCGGCCGCGCCACTGCTGGCTGCGGCCGGCCACCGAGGTGCCTGCTGGATCAGTAGTCGTAGTCGGAGTCCGACTCGTTCGACTCGGTCTTCGACGGCGGGGCGACCGCCTTCGGGGTGCCCTTGGGCAGGCACTCCAGGTTCTTGCTGCCGTCCGGGTTGACCACGAACCAGGTGCCGCCGACGCCCTGGCCCTTCCAGGCGCCCGGCTTCTTGTCACCGATGTAGGTGTAGAGCGGCCAGCCGTCGAGGGTGATCTGGCGGGTGCCGTCCTCGCGGGTGATGGTGCCGACGTCGTCGTCGGAGACACCCTTGAGTTCCGGAGCGCCGTCGGTCAGCGCCGGCGGCCACACCTCCGCGCACTGGCCGTCACAGTTGGACGACGGCGGGTCGTTGGTGTCGCGGTCGAAGCGGTACAGGATGTAGCCGTCCTGGTTGACCACGGCGCTACCCATCCGGGGGAACTTCTTGCCGGTCAGGCTGTCGGTCAGTTCGACACCCTCGGGCAGGGGAGCGTCGGTCTCTTCCTCCGCGCCCGGTGACGCCGAGGCGCCCGGCTCCGCGCTGGCCTCGGGGTCGGCGGTCACGCTGGGCTCGGCCGCGGCGACGGCGACCGGCTCGGCCGCGCCCGCGTCCGCCCCGTTGTAGCCTGCGGGTGCGCAGGCCGTAAGTGCGAACATGGCGCCCACGGCGATGACGGTCCGCTTCATCTGTGCCACGTGCCCTCCTCATACTTGGCAGTTCACCGGGAAGTACGGGTCGAGCGCTGTCAAGGTTGAATCCGAAAGGGTGGGCAAGTTCACAAGAATCCATTGAACCGTCTGGGTTTTCTGTCCGTGTGAGTCCGTATCCCCAGGTGGCTGAGTCGCCTGACGCCGGGAAAGACCGAAGGCCCGCCTCGGGGTCGAGGCGGGCCTTCCGGGTACGTGGATCAGGCCGCTGGGACGGTCACCAGAGTGTCCGTGGCACCCCGCGAATCGATCTCCTGCACCTCGAACTGCTTGATGTCGTCCCGCTTCGTCGACGTGGCCGCCGACAGGGTGAGCAACTGCGTGTTGGCGTTCGTGCCGTACCCGCCGTCCGGCACCGACCAGGTGGAGACGACCTCGGTGGAGCCGTCGTCGCGTACCACCACCAGGCGGCAGGTGCGCGGCCCCGGCAGCTTGCCCAGGCTGAAGTCCATCTTCGTGCCGAAGTCCTTCGAGGTCAGCCAGAACGTCGCCTCGACACCGGTGGCCGGGTCGGTGACATCGACCTGCTCACCCTCCTGCTCGTTGCCACCCAAGCTAGGGCCGCTGGGGTTGCCGGTGCGGTCGGTCGGTGGGCCCACCGGAGCCGTGGTCGGCCCGGCGATCGGCGGTGCCGTGCTGCTGTCGGTGAGATTGCTGAACACGACACCGGTCAGCCCACCGAAGACCACCACGGCCGCCGCGGTCGCCAGGACCTGCCGGAACCGGGCCCGCCGACGGTGCGTACGCAGCGCCACGAGCGTCCGGTCCAGCAGGACCGGATCCGAGTGGGTCTGCTCCAGTGCCGTGATCGACTCCTCGTCGATGTCGGAGAGCAGCCCGACCACCGGCACCATCGTCTCCAGCTCGGCGGCACAGGCCCAGCAGGTCGCGAGGTGTTCCTCGAACCGCTCCATGTCCTGTTCGTCAAGCACGCCGAGCGCGTACGCGGCGACGTCCATGTGGTCAACCCGGCTCATTCCGTCACCCCCCTCTCCTGCAGAGCTGTGCGCAGCGCGCGCAGCGCGTAGTAGACCCGCGACTTCGCGGTGCCCAACGGCAGACCGAGCTCCTCGGCCGCCTCCGGCACCGTCCGGCCCCGGAAGTACGTCGCCACCAGGATCTCCCGGTGCGACTGACTCAACGTTCGCAGCGCGTCCGCCACCGTCATCGACCGCAGCACCCGGTCGGTGCTGTCGGCCTCGGCGAACGCGGTCAGGTCCCGGTCGTACGTCTCGGCCGGGCGGGCCTGCTCGCTGCGGTGCTCGTCGATGGCGATCCGTCGCGCCACCGTGACCAGCCACGGCCGTAGCGACCCCTGTCCCTGCGCGCCCAACCGGTGCGCGTTGCGCCAGGCCCGCAGCAGCGTCTCCTGGACGATGTCCTCGGCCCGTTGCCGGTCTCCGCCGGTCAGCCGCATCACGAACATCAGCAGCGGTCCGGCGTGTTCCGCGTAGAGCGTGCGGACCAACTGGTCGGAGTGGGCGGCTTCGGTGGTGGAAGCCTGGTGGCGGCCAGGGGTGGGTCGCGGCGTCACCGGGCTATTCTGGCGAGCCGCCGGACGAGAGTCGACCCCACGGGTGGACGTGGTCGGCCGCGACTGGGACCGGGCGGACATCCAGTCCACCCGCACCCGGTCGCCCTGCCAACCGACCGCCAGTGCGTGCATGCAGACCTCCGACGTCCCTGGACAGAAAGCCGTCCCCCCACGGGCATGGCTGCTGACTGGTACGGAAGGCGGCACCGAACGGATCAACGTCGGACGGAAAAAATCCCCGGCGGAGGTGGCGTCGAGTCGACGGCCGAGCCGTCGTGCACCACGACGGCGCCACCGGTGAAGCGGTCGAGTTCCGCCTCGGCCAACACCCGGCCGGGAAACCAGTCACCGGCGGCACGGCGGGCCAACGCGGCCACCGGCGGATCCTGCCGGCCGGCGACGAGCACCAGATTGCCGTAGCGCCGGCCGCGCAGCACGGCGGCGTCGGCGATAAGACCGCCCCGGGGCAGCACCGCTCGCACGGTGGCCACCTGTGCCCGGGCGTGGCGGCACGTGACGAGCCGTCGGCGACGTTGGCCAGGTACCAGCCCGCCGGGTGCAGCACCCGGGCAGCCTCGGCGGCGTACTCGACGGAGGTGAGCCGGGCCGGTGTCCGGGCGCCCGCGAACACGTCGGCGACCACCAGGTCGTAGCTGGCCTCCCGACCGGAGGCGAGCACCGTCCGCGCGTCACCCACCCGTACCTTCAGGCGCGGATCGGCCCGCCACGGCAACGTCCGTCGGACCAGATCGACGAGTGCCCCGTCCACCTCGACCACCCGCTGCGTCGAGCCGGGGCGGGTGGCGGCGACGTACCTCGGCAGGGTCAGCGCACCGCCGCCCAGATGCAGCACCCGCAGCGGGGCGCCCGCCGGTGCCACCAGGTCGATCGCGGCGGCCAGCCGACGGACGTACTCGAACTCCAGGTGCGTCGGGTCGGTCAGGTCCACATGCGACTGTGGTACGCCGTCGAGCAGCAGCGTCCACGAGCCGGACCGGTCCGGATCCGGCACCAGTTCGGCGAGCCCCGTGTCGACCGGCTCGGAGATCCGGTCCGCGTCGCGCCGCCGTCCCACATCAAGCAGCCGGCGGGCGGCGGCGGTGAGCGGCGACGGTGAGCGCGATGCAGCAGCCGGGCGTCGCCCAGGCGAGAGCGCAGCAACCGTTCCAGCCCGGCGATCGGCACCAGGTTCTGCGGGGCCCGGGGATCCTTGTACGGGCTGGAGGCGAACCGGGGCAGGGTGACAAGCGACAGGTCGGCCAGCCACACCGCCTCGGCGATCTCCAGGTCGGCGGAGCACTCCAGCCGCACGATGCCGGCCCAGGGCGCGCCCGCGGTCACCGGCAGCCGCAGATACCACGACCAGCCGCCCCAGGCGGTGCCGAGCCGGAACACCGGCGAACGGTGACCCGGTGGCAGACCGGTGACCACGGCGGTGAGCCGGGCGTCCAGGTACTGGCTGTGCTGGGTCTTGATGTAGCCGAGGGTGCGCGGCAGCTGCCGCCGGTTACGCAACGGCCCGTCCACCACCAGCAGGTCGTCGTCGGTACGCGCCGCCGCCGACACCTGCACCTCCAGGGCGGTGAGCGGACCCTGCACCGCCGCCGGCAGCTTGGCCAGCTCACCGCTGCCGCCGACCCGGTGCACCGGGTAGCGGACGTTGCCGGCCACCACGTCGGTCGCCGACGGGCTGGCGGTGAACAGGCCCCGCTCCACCGTGGCGCCGGCCAGTTACGCGGCACCGCGGTCGAAGGTCGCAGCGCCTGCCCCGGCCGCGTACGAGGCGGCCAGCCCGGGAAACGAGCCGCCGTCCTCCTCGGCCGTCCAGATACTGGCGTCGATCCGGCGTACCCCGTCGACAAGCAGCACCACGTCCGGTGCCCGGACCTCCGGGCGGGGGCCGATCGCCCGCCAGTCCACCGCCGGCAGCTCGTGTTCCGCCTCGACCTGGGCGCTGCTCGGCGCGGCCGGGCCGGCCGGCGCGGCCTCGAACGACGCCCCGTAGCCGGGATCCCAGGCATCGACGAAGAAGCGGTTCACGTCCGCATCACCGGCCGGTCCGTTCCACCCGGGCCGAGCGGGCGTCCTTGTGCACCTCGAAGCGGACCGGGATCCGCTCGGCCAGCGCCGGCACGTGGGTGACCACGCCTACCATCCGGTCGCCCCGGGCGGCGAGATTTTCCAGGGTGGCGGCCACCGTGTCGAGGGTGGCCGCGTCGAGGGTGCCGAAGCCCTCGTCCAGCACGATCGACTCCAGGCTGGCCGCGGTGGTGGACATCCCGGCCAACTGCTCGGACAACGCCAGTGCCAGGGCCAGCGACGCCTGGAACGTCTCGCCGCCGGACAGTGTCCGCACCCCGCGCCGCAGCCCGGCGTCGTGGTGGTCGACCACAAAGAACTCGCCCTTGTCGTGGACCAGGTCGTACTGGCCGCCGGAGAGTTCCCGCAGGATCCCCGACGCGCCGTCGACGAGCAGATCCAGCGCCTCGGCCAGCAGCCACCGCTCGAAATTGTTGGCCCGCAGGTGCCCCGCCAGCGCCCGGGCCACCTGCGCCTCGCGTTCGTGTCCGGCCCGCTGCTCGCGCAGCGCCCCGGCCTGCTCGCGTCGTTCGGTCAACCGGCGCAGCTCGGCCTCGGCCCGCTCCACGGCGACGGCGGCGGCGCGGACCGGATCGTCCGGGGCAGGCAGCCCGGCGAAGATGCCCGCGATGCGGTCCGCCGCCGCGCCGGCCTGCCGTCTCCGCCTCGACCACCGCACCGGCCAGCCCGTCCACTCCGACCGGCGGTGCCACGCCTGGTCCGTGCCCACTCGGCCAACGTGGCCCAGGCGGCGGCGACATCGTCGCGGTCGGTGGCCAGCAGTCCGAACCGGGCGACCGCGTCACGGCGCCGTCGAAGCTTCATCCGCCATGCCGTCCGCAGCCGATCCTGCGCCGCCTCGACCGCCTGCCCGGGCCTGCCGGGCGGCGTCCCAGCCGGCGCGGAGCGCCGTGGTCGCCTCGTCCAGCCCCTGCCACCCAGCCGGGCCAACTCCGCCAGCCGCGCCACCAGCGCCTCGGCGGTAGCCGCACCAGTCAGCCGCTCGTCGGCGAGTCGGGCCCGCGAGCCGTCATGTTCGGCACGGGCAGCATGGCAGCACCCGTTCCAGGTCACGTGCGGCGGCGTCGGCTCGGTGACGAGTTTCCTGGCCGTCTCTTCCGGCCGCCCGGGCCGCCTTGCCGGCCGCCACCGCCCGCGCGCCGCCGCCGGGCCGGTCAGGTCGCCGGCGGGCCACCGGCTGCTCGCAGACCGGGCGAGTCGCCGTCGGTCAGGTGGGCCCGCAACGCCGTCGCCTGGTCGGCGGTCTTCGCGTCCTCGTGCGCCTGGAACGCCGCCGCCAACTCCGCCTCCGGCGCGTTCGACGCCGCCTGCGCCAGTCAGTGCCCGCACCGCCGCGTCGTGCTCGACGCCGGCCGCCTCCATCCCGGCCCGGACCTGCTCCGCGGACAACTGCTCCCAGTCGGCGTACGCCCACTGGCAGCATCCGCAGAGCGCTCGTCGCCGGCGGCGGGTGGCTCGCCGCTGCTTCTCCTCGCGCTCCTCGGCCAGCGACACCGCGGTCGCCGCCGCGTCGGACTCGGCCCGGGTCGCCGTCACCGCCCGGGCCACCTCGGCCACCCCGTCCGGTGCCCGAACCTCGTCCAACGCGGCCAGTTCGGCGTCGAGCGTGGCCAGCGCCGCGTTGGCCTCCCGCACGGTCGTCCGCGCCGCTTCCAGCTCCGGTACGGCGGCGGTCACCGACCCGGCCAGCTCCCGCATCCGGTCGACCTGACCGGTGGCCTGCTCCAGTGCGGCGTCGTCGACGTCGGACAGCCCGGCGAGCAACTGGTCGACCGCCTCCAGCTTCGCCTCCGCCTGACCGGCCCGAGTGGTGGCCCGCTGCTGCACCTGCTCGTACACGCCGAGGCCGAGCAGGTTGACCAGGATCTGCTGCCGGGTAGCCGGGCGGGCGTGCAGGAAGTCGGCGAACTGGCCCTGCGGCAGCACCACACAGCTGGTGAACTGCTCGTACGGCAGGCCGACGGCCGCCAGCACGGCCGCGTCCATCTCCGCCGGGGTGCCGGCGACCACCTCGCCGAGATCCTCCGGACTGAGCCCGGTGTCCAGTTTGGTGACGTCGAACCCCTCCGGCATGAGCTGCAACCCGGCGCCGGCGGTCTTGACGTTGCCCCGGCTGTCCCGACGCACCACCCGGGTGGCTACGTAGCGCGCACCGCCGGACTCGAAGACCAGCCGAACCCGCGCCTCGGTGGCCGACGGCGCGAGCGCGTTGCCCAGCCCGCGGGTGCCGCCCCAGCGGGGCACCGTGCCGTACAGCGCGAAGCAGATCGCGTCGAGCACCGTCGACTTGCCCGAACCGGTCGGCCCGACCAGGGCGAAGAAGTCCGCGTCGGTGAAATCGATCGTGGTGGCGTCGCGGAAGACGGTGAAGCCGGCCAGGTCCAGCCGCATCGGCCGCATCAGTGATCGACCTCCTCGAGCAGCTCGTCGAAGAGTTCCCGAACGCCCTCGTCGGCATGCCCCCGGCTGTCCAGATAGTCGGCGAACAACTGCCGGGGCGAGCGACCGGACCGCTGCGCCACCCGGGTGCCGCTGCCGGGCGCCGGCACCAGCTCCGGGTCGATACGGATCTCCAGGGCCCGCGGAAGCAGTTGCTGCACCTCTTCCCGTAGGCCGGCGCGGGGCTGTTCGCGCACGTACACCCGCAGCCAGCCCTCCGGTGGGGTGATCTCGGCGAGTTGGGCGAGGGTGCCGCGCACGGTGCGCAGCGCGGTCGCCGCGGTTACCGGCTCCTCGCGGATCCGCGCCGCCGTGGTCGCGGTGACCTCGACCAGCGTCACCGCCGGGACGTTCTCCTGCTCGCCGAAGTCCACCGCGAGCGGGGCGCCGCTGTAGCGGATCGGGCACGGCCCCTGCACCCGCTGGGCGCGGTGCAGGTGCCCGAGCGCCACGTAGTGCGCGGTGCCGGGAAAGACCGAGGCGGGCACCGCGTAACCCATGATGGTGTGCGCGTCGCGTTCGCCGCCGCCGGTGGCCGCGCCGACCACCGTGAGGTGGGCGGTGACCAGGTGCACCCGGTCCGGCTCGTCGAAACCCTCGGTCAACCGGGCCAGGATGCGGCCCAGGTGGTCGGCGTACGTCTGGGTGGACTCGGCGGCGGTCAGCTCGTACATCTCCACCGCCCGGACCGCGTACCGCTGGGACAGGAACGGCAGCGCGGCCAACCGCCAGCGTTCCCCGTCGGCGGTGGTGCCGTCGATGACGTGTTCGGCCGGATCCTCGCGTACGCCGCCGCGCAGGGTGATGCCGGCGGCCTCGGCCCACGGGCGCAGCGCGTCCAGGGCCGGACCGTTGTCGTGGTTGCCGCCGATCGCCACCACGTCCGCGCCGGTGCGGCGCAGCGCGGTCAACGCCCGGGTGACCAGGCGGGTCGCCTCCGGGGTCGGTGCCGCCGTGTCATAGAGGTCACCGGCGATGACGACCAGGTCGGGCCGTTCCCGCCGGGCGATCTCGATGACTCCGGCCAGCACCTGCTTGTGTTCCTCGGCCCGCGACTGTCCCTTGAGGACCTTGCCCACGTGCCAGTCGGAGGTGTGCAGGATCTTCATGCTGTTACCCCCGGGCTAGAACGGGATGTCGTCGTCGGTGCCGCCGCCGGAGCCGACGACCGCGAACGGGTCGGCGGACTGGGTGATCGACCGCAGGGTCTGCGACGGCGCGGCTCCCGCCTCGGAGACCCGGGTCGCCCAGGCGGGGAACGGGAACTCCAGACAGAGCGGTACCGGGATGTCCGGCTGGTTGACGAACATCGTGCCCGGCTTGGCCAGCAGCGCGCGCTGCCGCTGGGCGGGCGGGAGGAAACCGTACTCCGGACGGGACGCCTCGGCCGGATCCAGCCGGCCCACCACCCGGATGGCCGAGTTGGTGACGATGCGCCGCTCCACCTCGCTCGCGGTCTGCTGCGCGCCGATCAGGATCACCCCGAGCGAGCGGCCCCGCTCGGCGATGTCGAGCAGCACCTCCTTGATCGGGGAGGACCCCTCCCTGGGGGCGTACTTGTTCAGCTCGTCGAGCACCACGAACAGCAGCGGTTTGGCGGTGCCGGCCTTCTCCTTACGCTCGAACTCGGTCTTGAGCGTCACGCCGACCACGAAACGTTGCGCCCGGTCCGGCAGGTTGTGCAGGTCGACGACGGTGACCTGAGCCGACTCCGAGGTGTTGATGCTGTGCGGACGGCGGGTGGCCAGATCGCCGCGGATCAGCCGGGACAGGTCCTTCTTGCTGCCGATCAGCCGACGGGCGAACGCGTTCACCGTGCCCAGCCCGACCGCGCTGCCCGCCCAGTCACCGCGCGTCTCGTCGTCGCTGAGCTGCTCGACGACGTGATCGACCAGGTCGCCGTAGCTGCCCAGCCGGACACCGTCGATGCTGACGCCGCCGTCGGCGGGCTGGGCGTACCGGGCCAGGTGGGCGGCGACGGAGTGGACCACCATCGTGTACTGCTGACGTTCGTCGTCGGCGTCGGCGAAGACGTACGGCAGCAGGCGGTCCGCGCAGAACTCGGTGAGTGTCCAGTAGAAGCTGTCGACCCCGGTGAGCCGACTGCTCACGTCCGGTGTGCCGGACGAGTCACCGACCCGGGGCGGCGCGTAGACCCGCACGTCGGGGAAGGCGTCCGCGGCCAGGCCGAGCCGGGCGTACGCGGCCCGGGTCGGATCGTCGAGCCGGGCGTTCGGGTGGTCGAGGAAGAGCAGATCCTCACCCTTCACGTTGAAGATCAACGCCTTGGCGTTCACCGCGTCACCGCCGAGTTGGCCGGAGCGGAACACCGAGTAGAGAAGAAAGGTGGCGAAGCTGGTCTTGGTGGCCACCCCGGAGATGCCGGAGATCGACACGTGCGCGCCCCGACTGCCGTCGAGGAAGTCGGCGTTGAGGTAGACCGGCACACCGTCGCGGCCGGTGCCCATCGGGATCCGCCGTTCCATCCGGTCGAAGTGCAGGGCCCGGGCGCGGGCGTCGCCCTCGGCCCGGTGCACCACGGCACCCGGCTGCGGCGGCACGTAGAACTCGGGATCGACCCGGGTGGTGGTGATCTCGGCGGCCTCCTGCACCTGCGCCGGCAGCGTGCCGTCGGCGATGGCGAAGACGTCGGAGTCGAACTGTGCGCCCTCGTGCCGCGCCCGGACCTGGGTGACCACTCCGGCGATGGTCACCGGCTCCCGGTCGGGCAACTCCCGCCGGGTCACCACCACGTCGTCGAGCTGGAGATAGCTGCCCGGGGAAACCGCCGTCCAGAACTGCAGGGGAGTGGCGTCGGCGGTGCCCAGCACCCGGCCCACCCCCTCGCCCGGGCCGTCGAACCCCTGGTCGATCATCGGGCTACTCCGCTCGGTCGGTCGTCGCGGTCGGCACACACGCCCTGCATCCTGCCGGAGGAGTACGACAGGCCGCCACGCGACGCGGCGCAGGCCACGTAACGACACCGTGCCGATCGCGTACGGCGACGGGACTCTGACGGCGGGTGTCCGGGCTGCCTGGGACAGCACGTCGCCCGTCAGTGCCGGGCGTGGCGGAGCAGCAGGGTGCCGTCGTCGGCGCGGAGCACGTGCCGCAGCGGCAGGCGCCGGGCGGGACTCGGGTCACCGGCGGTGATCCGCCCGGGCCCGGCCCCGGCGAGCAGGGGCGCGATCGACAGGCACACCTCGTCGACCAGATCGGCGGCGGTGAGGGCGCCGAACAGGTGTGGCCCGCCCTCGCAGAGCAGTTGAGAGAGTCCGCGTCGGCGCAGTTCGGCCAGCCCGGCGACCAGGTCGACCCGGTCGTCGCCGTGGCGCATTAGCTCGGCCACGTCGGTGAGGCCGGGCGGTGCCGCCGCGTTGCGGTGGGTGAGCACCACGGGGCGTACCGGTGCGTCGGCGAAGGCGGCCTGGGTCGGATCGAGGTCGAGGGTGCCGGAGACCACGACCAGGGTCGGATACTCGGTCAGCCCGTGCGCGCGTCGCCAGGCCCGGCGTCGCTCGTCGAGCCGGATCGCCCGGTAGCCCTCGTGGCGCAGCGTGCCGGCAGCCACCAGCAGCGCGTCGCAGAGCATCCGGAGCAGCCCGAAGACCCGCTTGTCGGGTGTGCCGGACAGCCCGGCCGAGTAACCGTCGAGACTGACCGCGCCGTCGACGCTGGTCACGAAGTTCATCCGCAGGCGTGGCCGGTCGGCGCGACCGTACCGGGCGATGAGCGTGTCGTCGTCCACCGGCTCCGGGGACGGGTCCGGCCAGAGGACGGAAATCGGCGCTCTGTCGCTCATTCGCCGGCCGGACCGGTGACGGGAGGGGTCGGTCGGGGGGTACGGTGCTGGCAGTCGCACCAGTTCCGGCCCGGGCAGTCGTCGTGCCGCCGCGCCCGGCACGCTCGGCAGATCATGCTCGCAGCCTATGCCGAGGGAGGATGGGACACCCATGCCGCGTCAGATCTTCCAGCTGAGGATGTCCCTGTCCGGGGTTCGTCCGGCGATCTGGCGTCGGGTGCTGGTACCCGGCGGCTACACCCTCGACCGGCTGCACCGCGTGGTGCAGCACGCGATGGGCTGGCGGGACTGCCACCTGCACTCGTTCGAGATCGACGGCGTGCAGTACGGCGAGCCCGACCCCGACGGCGAGCTGGCCCTGCACGACGAGTTGGACGTGCGGTTGGACGCGGTGGTCGGCAAGGGCAGCCGGTTCCACTACACCTACGACTTCGGCGACTGGTGGGAGCACGACCTGCTGGTGGAGGACGTCTTCGGTGCCGAGGCGGAGGAACGCTACCCGAGCTGCCTCGGCGGTGAGCGGGCCGGCCCACCGGAGGACGTCGGCGGCCCGCAGGGCTATCGGCTGCTGCTCGCCGCGCTGGCCGAGCCGGGTCATCCGGAGCATCGGACGATGCGGGACTGGGTCGGTGCCGCCTTCGATCCGGCGTTCTTCGACGCCCGTCGCGTCGACACCCTGTTGCGTCGTCTCTGCTGACTGCGGCCGACCCCATCGACCGTTGTCGGTGCGCAACCTGTCAGCCATTCCCGATTGTTTGCCTGGGCGAACGAGCTGCGTGGTAACGATCTGGGATCGCTCCAACTGGACTATTGACACTCCCGACACCTGCCGGCAATCTCATGGGAGCGTTCCCAAGAGGCGTGGATCACACGGCGCGCCCTTGGTCGCCGACGCCGGCTGACCGAGTCGGTGTCGGCAGGCGCAGCGGCACCCCCCACCACAGACAAAAGCAGCCTCACCATCGAAAGAGGGGTCAGGATGAGCCTCACCACGCGGCGTTCCCGCATGGCGGCAGCCACCCTGGCCGCGATCACCGCTATCGGCGGGCTCGCGGCCTGTGGCAACGACGACGACACGCCGGCCGAGGGCGAGAAGCCCGCGAAGCTGGTCGTCGACACCTTCGGCGAAATGGGTTACGACGAGCTCGTCAAGCAGTACGAGCAGGAGACCGGCATCAAGGTCGAGCTGCGCAAGACCGCGCAGCTCGGTGAGTACCGGCCGAAGCTGGTCCGTTACCTCGCCACCGGCAAGGGCGCGGCCGACGTGACCGCCCTGGAGGAGGGCATCCTCAACGAGTTCAAGGCCAACCCGCGCAACTGGGCCGACCTGACTCCGCTGGTGCCGTCCGAGATCTCCGACGACTACCTGCCCTGGAAGTGGGAGCTGGGCAAGGCGCCGGACGGTCGGCTGATCGGCCTGCCGACCGACGTCGGCAGCCTCGCGGTCTGCTACCGCAAGGACCTGTTCGAGGCCGCCGGCCTGCCCACCGAGCGGGACGCGGTCTCGGCGCTCTGGCCGGACTGGAACGGCTTCCACCAGGCTGGCCAGAAGTACAAGCAGGCCACCGGCAAGGCGTTCATCGACTCGATCACCGCCGTCTCCAACGGCGTGCTGTTCCAGCAGGGCAGCGACCTGTTCTACGACAAGGAGAACAACATCATCGCGGACTCCAGCCCCGCGGTGAAGGCTGCCTGGGACACCGCCACCTCGATGGTGGACATCTCCGCCAAGGCGTCCACCTGGTCGCCCGAGTGGTCCGGCGGCTTCAAGCAGGGCACCTTCGCGGCCACCTTCTGCCCGTCCTGGATGCTCGGCATCGTCGCGGACAACTCCGGTGAGGCCAACAAGGGCAAGTGGGACGTGGCGGCCGTGCCGGGTGGCGGCGGTAACTGGGGCGGCTCGTGGCTGGCCGTGCCGGAGCAGAGCAAGTACCCGGAGGAGGCGGCGAAGCTCGCCCAGTTCCTGACCAACGCCACCAGCCAGGTGGAGGCCTTCAAGGCCAAGGGCCCGCTGCCCACCAACCTGGAGGCGCTGAAGAACGAGGCCTTCCTCAACTACACCAACGAGTACTTCAGCAACGCGCCGACCGGCAAGATCTTCGGTGAGAGCGTCGCCCAGATCGAGCCGATCCACCTGGGCCCGAAGCACCAGGCGGTCAAGGAGAACGCGTTCGAGCCGGCGATGCGGGCGTTCGAGAACGGGCAGGCCAGTAAGGATGCGGCCTGGGAGCAGTTCACCAAGGACGCGCAGACCCAGGGCGTCTTCTGAGTGATTCCCTTCCGGTGGCGTTCGGGACTACCCGGACGCCACCGGTCGGTCCCCACCGCGCAGCACTCTGCGCGAGGGCCCTCGGGCCTTGCTGGAAAAGGAAACTCGAATGAGCGAGCGTAAGCGAGCGAATCATCACGTCAGTGCTGTGGTGCCTCGTGACGGCACGGAGCGCAGCGGAGTGGCGTCATGAGCGTGTCGGCCACGACGGCGCCGCCGTCGCCAGCAGCACCACCCCCCGACGCCCCCGCCCGGCGCCGGCGGGGCTATCTCTTCAACCGCCTGGATCTCAAGTACTCCCCGTACCTCTACATCGCGCCGTTCTTCCTGATCTTCGGAGCCTTCGGGCTGTACCCGATGCTGCGCACCGCCTGGATGTCCCTGCACGACTGGGACATGGTCGGCGAGCACACCTTCATCGGGCTCGACAACTACAGCGCGTTGGTCTCCGACGAGTACTTCTGGAACGCGCTGGTCAACACGTTCGGCATCTTCGCCCTGTCGACCATCCCGCAGCTGCTGATGGCGCTGTTCCTGGCGAACCTGCTCAACCAGACCCTGCTGCGCGCCAAGACCTTCTTCCGGATGGCCATCTTCGTGCCGAACGTGGTGTCGGTGGCCGCCGTCGCGATCGTCTTCGGCATGCTGTTCCAGCGTGACTTCGGCCTGTTCAACTGGCTGCTCGGCCTCGTCGGGGTGGACCAGATCGACTGGCGCGCCCAGGAGTGGAGTTCCTGGACCGCGATCGCCACGATGGTCAACTGGCGGTGGACCGGCTACAACACCCTGATCCTGCTCGCCGGCATGCAGGCCATCCCGAAGGACCTGTACGAGGCGGCCGCGATCGACGGGGCCAGCCCGTGGCGGCAGTTCTGGCAGATCACCCTGCCGATGCTCAAGCCCACCTTCATCTTCGTGGTCATCCTCTCCACGATCGGCGGCATGCAGCTGTTCACCGAGCCGCTGCTCTTCGCCAACGGCAGCATCATCGGCGGCAACCAGCGGGAGTTCCAGACGCTGGCCATGTACATGTACGAGAAGGGCATCTACAACCTGAGTACCGCAGGTTACGGTGCCGCGGTGGCCTGGGCCATCTTCATGATCATCGTCTTCGTGTCGCTGATCAACTTCGTACTCGTCCGCCGCGCGGCCAAGTGAGGAGAGATCGATGATCTCGGCTTCAAAGCGCCTGTGGCGCACCAGTCCACTCACCTACATGGCGCTCGTCCTGGCGGCGCTGCTGTCGATCTACCCCTTCTACTACATGATCGTGATCGGCACCCGCAGCCTGGAGTCCATCAACGACGTGCCACCGCCGATGACCCCGGCCGGCGCGTTCGGTGACAACTTCGGCCGGGTGCTCGACAACGACGCGGCCAACTTCCTCAAGGGCCTGATGAACTCGATCATCGTCTCCTCGGTGGTCACCGTGTCGGTGGTGCTGACCGGCTCCCTGGCCGGCTTCGCCTTCGCGAAGCTGCGCTTCCGCGGTCGCAACGTGCTGCTGCTGGCGATCATCGTCACCATGATGATCCCGACCCAGATGGGTCTCATCCCGCTCTGGAGCATGATGCAGTCGCTGGGGTGGTACGACACCCTCTACGCGGTGACCGTGCCGTTCCTGGTGAGCGCCTTCGGCGTGTTCATGATGCGCCAGTACGCCAGCCAGGCGATCTCCGACGAGCTGATCGAGGCCGGTCGGGTCGACGGTGCCAGCACGTTCCGGATCTACTGGAACATCGTGCTGCCCGCGCTGCGTCCGGCGGCCGGCGTGCTCGGTCTGCTCACGTTCATGGAGACCTGGAACTCCTTCCTCTGGCCGTACGCGATCCTCACCCCGGAGAACCCGACCCTGCAGGTCTCGCTCTCCTTCCTCTCGTACGCCTACTACACGGACTACTCCCAGGTCTTCGCCGCCACGGCGGTCGGCACCATCCCGCTGGTGCTCGTCTTTCTCCTCTTCGGCCGCCAGATCATCGGCGGGATCATGGAAGGTGCAGTCAAGTCGTGAGCAACCCCGCCACCCCGCCCGCCGTCGGCGTCCTCGACGAGCGTCCGCCGCTCACCTTCCCGCCCGGCTTCCTCTGGGGCGCGGCGACCGCCGCGTACCAGATCGAGGGCGCGGCGAACGAGGGCGGTCGGACCGCGTCGATCTGGGACACCTTCAGCCACACCGAGGGCCGGACGGTCGCCGGGCACACCGGCGACGTCGCCTGCGACCACTACCACCGGCTCAGCGACGACGTCCGGCTGATGGCCGAGCTGGGGTTGAAGTCGTACCGGTTCTCGGTGTCCTGGCCGCGGGTGCAGCCGGGCGGGTCGGGTCCGGCGAACGCCGAAGGGCTCGACTTCTACCAGCGGCTGGTCGACGAGCTGCTGGCCAACGGGATCGAGCCCTGGCTGACCCTCTACCACTGGGATCTGCCGCAGGAGTTGGAGGACGCCGGGGGCTGGCCCGCCCGGGACACCGCTGCCCGGTTCGCCGACTACTCCCTGTTGGTGGCCGACGCCCTGGGCGACCGGGTGAAGTACTGGACGACGCTCAACGAGCCGTGGTGCTCGGCCTTCCTCGGGTACGGCTCCGGGGTGCACGCCCCGGGCCGCTCCGACGGGGCCGACGCGGTCCGCGCCGGACACCACCTGATGCTCGGGCACGGGCTCGCGGTGCAGGCGCTGCGCACGGCGGTGCCGCAGGCACAGCTCGGGGTGACCGTCAACCTGTACCCGGTCACCCCGGCCAGCGACTCGCCGGGTGACGTCGACGCGGCCCGGCGGATCGACGCCCTGGCCAACCGGTTCTTCCTCGACCCGATCCTGCGCGGCGCGTACCCCGACGACCTGGTGGCCGACCTGGCGAAGGTGACCGACTTCGGCCACGTCCACGACGGTGACCTGGCCACCATCTCCACGCCGCTGGACGTGGTGGGCGTCAACTACTACAGCCGGCATGTGGTGGCCGCACCGGTCTCGGGCGAGCAGCCGGAACCGTACTGGCGGGCCCAGTCGTGCTGGCCGGGCAGCGAGGACGTCCGGTTCGTCACCCGGGGGGTGCCGGTCACCGACATGGACTGGGAGATCGACGCTCCTGGTCTGGTGGAGACCCTGCGCCGGGTGCACGAGGAGTACACGGACCTTCCGCTCTACGTGACCGAGAACGGCTCGGCCTTCGTCGACGAGGTGGTCGACGGGCGGGTCGACGACGTCGACCGGCTCGCCTATTTCGACGCTCACCTGCGCGCCTCGCACGAGGCGATCAGCGCGGGCGTCCCCCTGCGGGGATACTTCGCCTGGTCGCTGTTGGATAATTTCGAGTGGGCGTGGGGTTACACGAAGCGGTTCGGCATGATCTACGTCGACTACGACAAGCAGACCCGCATCCCCAAGTCCAGTGCCAGGTGGTACGCGGAGGTGATCCGACGCAACGGTCTGGCCGCACAATAGGGCGATGGCCAGCCAGTAACGGGCGGCCCGGCACCGACGCTGGTGAAGGTGCCGGGGCCGCCTGACGTCGGAGGAGCAGACGATGACAACGCAGCGCACCCGGTCGCTCGGGCGACCGACGCTCGACGCGGTCGCCGCCCGTGCCGGAGTTGGCCGTGGCACGGTCTCCCGCGTGGTCAACGGCTCCCCGCAGGTGAGTCCGGAGGCCCGGGCCGCCGTGCAGCAGGCCATTGCCGAGCTGGGGTACGTACCCAACCGCGCCGCTCGGGCGCTCGTCACCCAGCGGACCGACTCGGTGGCCCTGGTGGTCAGCGAGTCCGGTGAGCGGATCTTCGCCGAGCCGTTCTTCGCCGGCATCGTCCGGGGGATCAGCTCCGCCCTGCTGGAGACGCCGTTGCAGCTCTGGCTGGCCATGGCCCAGTCGCCGCTGGAGCGGGAGCGGGTCGAGCACCACCTGACCAACCAGCACGTCGACGGCGTACTGCTGTTGTCGCTGCACGACGACGATCCGCTGCCCACCCTGCTGGAGGAGCGTGGCCTGCCCACTGTGCTCGGCGGGCGGCCCGCGCGGATGCTGCACCCCGAGGCGCAGCCCGTGTCGTTCGTCGACGTCAACAACGCCGGCGGGGCGCGGCAGGCCGTCGAGTATCTCGCCAGTCGCGGACGACGGCGGATCGCCACCATCGCCGGCCCGCAGGACATGGGCGCCGGCCTGGCCCGGTTGTCCGGCTACCGGGACGCGGTCCGCACCGCCGGGTTCGGCGTCAATCCCGACCTGATCGCGTACGGCGACTTCAGCGAGGAGAGCGGGGCGACGGCCATGCGAGGGCTGCTGGAGCGCTGCCCTGACCTGGACGCCGTGTTCGTGGCCGCCGACCTGATGGCCTTCGGTGCCATGCGGACGCTGCGGGAGGCCGGCCGCCGGGTGCCGCAGGACGTGGCGGTGGTCGGCTTCGGCGACGAGCCCATCGCCCGGCAGGCCAACCCGCCACTGACCTCGGTGTTTCAGCCGGTGGAGGAGATGGGCCGGCAGATGGCACGGCTGCTCGTCGACCGCATCCGCGGCGACGAGATGCTCACCCCACACGTCGTCCTGGACACCCAGTTCGTCGAGCGCGCGTCCGCCTGATCTGCGTACCCCTCCTCCCTGCCGCCGCACCGCCTCCTCCCTGCCTCGCTGACTCTCCGTGTTTCTGACACTGCGTGACTAACGGCCGTCCCACCCACCTGCCACCTTGCACGCTTTGCTCTGCTTCAACGGACGCATTCATGTCTGAGCAGTGGTAACGCGACGGCCGGTTCTGACTGTCGGCCGCACGCGGATGCGGACCGTGAGCGTTGCGTCGGTTGAAGCAGAGCAAAGGCTGCGACCTGGTACATCGGGGGGCGGCCTGATGTGCACAGGGAGTGATGTTCGGGGCAAACGCCGGATGTAGGTCTGGCGCTTACCGGTGCCGGCACCAGCGGTAGTGCTTCGCGCGGCACGGGGCGGCTGCGCTCAGGCGGGGGCGGTCCAGCGGCGCAGTTCGCGCTTGGCGAGGCTGTTGCGGTGTACCTCGTCGGGGCCGTCGGCGAGGCGCAGCGTGCGAGCCTGGGACCAGAGTGCGGCCAGCGGCGTGTCCTGGCTGACCCCGGCCGCGCCGTACGCCTGGATGGCCTTGTCGATGACCCACTCGGCCATCGCCGGGGTGGCGATCTTGATGGCCTGGATCTCGGTGTGCGCGCCCTTGTTGCCGACGGTGTCCATCAGCCAGGCGGTCTTGAGGACCAGCAGCCGGGCCTGCTCGATGCGGACTCGGGCCTCGGCGATCCACTCGCGTACCACGCCCTGTTCGGCGAGCGGGCGGCCGAAGGCTGTCCGCTCGACGGTCCGGCGGCAGAGCAGCTCCAGCGCTCGCTCGGCCATGCCGATCAAACGCATGCAGTGGTGGATCCGGCCCGGACCGAGTCGGGCCTGCGCGATGGCGAAGCCGGTCCCCTCGGCACCGACCAGGTTCTCCGCCGGCACTCGCACACCGTCGAAGTCGATCTCGGCGTGTCCGCCATGCGAGGCGTCGCTGTAGCCGAAGACCCGCATGCCCCGGCGGATGGTGACCCCCGGGGTGTCCCGGGGAACCAGGATCATGCTCTGCTGCCGGTGCCGCTCGGCGCCCGGGTCGGTCTTGCCCATCACGATGAGGATCTCGCAGGCCGGGTCCATCGCGCCGGACGACCACCACTTGCGGCCGTCGACGACGTAGTGGTCACCGTCGCGACGGATCGACGTGGCGATGTTCGTCGCGTCGGAGGAGGCCACGTCGGGCTCGGTCATGCAGAACGCGGAGCGGATCTCGCCGGCCAGCAGCGGAGTGAGCCAGCGTTCCTGTTGCGCGGGGGAGCCGAACTCGGCGAGTAGTTCCATGTTGCCGGTGTCGGGCGCGGCGCAGTTGAGCGCCTCCGGCGCGAGGTGCGGGCTGCGCCCGGTCAGCTCGGCCAGCGGGGCGTACTGGAGGTTGGTCAGCCCGGCACCGTGGCGCGGATCGGGCAGGAAGAGGTTCCACAGGTTGCGCCGGCGTGCCTCGGCCTTCAGCTCGGCCAGCACCGGCGGGCGGGCCCACGGGTCACCAGCCGCGGCGACCTGGGCGGCGTGCACCGGTTCGGCCGGGTACACGTGCTGCTCGAGGAAGTCGGTCAGCTCGGTGCGCAGCTGCTCGGTCCGGGCGTCGTACGCGAAGTCCATCAGGTCTCCCTCACCGCGGTCAGTCCGTGTGCGACAAGCGGGGCGACGAGGCCCCCGATGGTGTCGAAGCCCTCGCCGAGGGTCTGGCCGAGGGTGTGCCGGTAGTGGATGCCCTCGCAGATGACGGCCAGTTTGAAGCAGCCCAGCGCGACGTGCCAGTGCAGGGGACCTACGTCGACGTCGCTGCGGCCCGCGTACCGGTCGATCAGCTCGGCGCCGCTGGGGAAGCCGGCACGCGGCCCGAGGCCGTCGGCGACCGGATTGCCGTCGGAGAGAGCGTCGCCGCCAAGCACGTCCCAGTAGGTCAGCAACAGCCCGAGATCGGCCAGCGGGTCGCCGAGGGTGGCCATCTCCCAGTCCAGCACCGCCGTCACCGTCACCGGGTCGACGGTGGCGAGCAGGTTGTCCAGCCGGAAGTCCCCGTGCACGATCCGACCGGCGTTGGCCCCCTCGGGCGCGGTGTCGGCGAGCCGGTCGCGCAGCTCGTCGATGCCGGGCAGCGGTCGGCTGCGGGACCGGTCGAGCTGCCCCGACCAGCGGCGGACCTGCCGGGCCAGGAACCCCTCCGGGCGGCCGAAGTCAGCCAGGCCGACCGCTGCCGGCTCGACCGTGTGCAGCGCCGCCAGGGTGTCCATCATCGTCATGGCCAGCCCGTGTCGCTGCCCGCCGGTGAGCTGGTCGGTGCGGGCGCGGCTGCGGAACACCTCACCCGGCACCCGTTCCATCAGGTAGAAGGGTGCCCCCAGCACGTCCGGCTCGGTGCAGAGCAGCAGGGCGCCGGGCACCGGGACGTCGGTCGGGGCGAGCGCCGAGATGACCCGGAACTCCCGGGCCATGTCGTGCGCGGTGGCCAGCACGTGCCCGAGCGGTGGACGGCGCAGCACCACGTCCCGATCGCCGGCGTGGACCAGATAGGTCAGGTTCGACCGGCCACCGGCGATCAGCTCGGCCCGTAGCGGGCCGGCGGCCAGATCGGGACGGTGCGCCGCCAGGTAGCCGCCGAGCCGGTCCAGATCCAGACCGGCGGGCGGGCCGGCGGTCGGTTCGGTCATCCGGACAGTCCATGGCAGCTCCGGCGGCTTGTCAAGGTCAGGTTTGACCCTCGGGACATGCCGCCGCAACAGGGACGAAATGGTCAACTGCCAGGCTGACATCAGCCTGCCGGCCACCGTGTCGGCCCGCCGAGCGGAGGGGTTTGAGATGTTGCTGCGCGTTCGGGTCACCCTGCCGGACCGTCCGGGAACGCTCGGTCAGGTGGCGCGCACCCTCGGCGTGTCCGGGGCGGACATCGTCCAGGTGGTCGTGCTGGAACGTCTCGGCGGGCGGGCGGTCGACGACTTCACGGTGGTGTGGCCGGGCGCCGCCCGGGTGGAACGGCTGCTGGTCGGTCTGGCGGCGATCCCCGGCGTACGGGTGGACGGGGTCTGGCGGGCGATCGGCGCGCCCACCACCACCGGCCAGGACGCCGAGCTGCTGGCGCAGGTCGCGGCGAACCCGGCCGACGGGCTGGCCACCCTGGTCGACGCGGTACCCGGGCTGCTCGCCGCCGACTGGTCGGTTGCCGCGGTGGTGCCGGTCGACTGGGCGTCGCGTACCGGGGGTGGCGGTGCGACGGTCGGGCACGCCAGTTGGCGTACCCCGGTGCCACCGAAGCTGCCGGAGGTGACCCCGCTGCGCGCCCGGGCGATGACCGCACCCGACGGCGGTCACTTCGCGGTCGCGCCGTTCGGTCGGGCCGGGCTGGTCCTGGTGGTCTCCCGCGAGCACAGCGACACGCTCACGCCGGCCGCGTTCCACTCGACCGAGGTGGACCGGCTCGCCCAGTTGGTCCGCGCCTGCGCGGTGATCCTCGGCGACCGGCTCGACCTGGTGGGCACCCCGTCGGTGAGCGCCAACCCCTGACCGGCTGTGACGCAGACCGCAGGGCCGGACGCGGCTGGACATGGTGAGGCAACCGACCGGCAACAGCCGCGGACGAGGGTGGCAGGCGAAGGGAGGCAACGATGACGCTGTGGCGGATCCGAGCCACCGTGGACGACCGGCCGGGCTACCTGTCGGTGCTCACGGCGAGCCTCGCGTTGCGTGGAGTCAACATCCTCACCGTGCAGGTGCACACCACCGAGCACGGTGCCGTCGACGATTTCCTCGTCGACGCGCCGGACACCCTCGACGAGGCGGGACTGCTCGCCGCCGTCGAACGGGGCCGGGGGCGGGACTGCTGGGTGGCGCGCAGTGAGGCGCGTGGCCTGGCCGATCAGCCGACCCGGGTGCTCGGGCTGGCGACCCGGCTGGTGCATGACCCCGACGCGACAGGTGAGGTGCTCCGGGCGCTGCTCGGTGCCGACGAGGTGACCTGGCGGGCCGCGCCGGCCCTGGCCCGCCCCGGGATCGACGGCAACACGATGCTGCTGGCCGACCCGAACGGGGGGTCGTACACCCTGCGCCGGCTCGCGCCGAGCTTCACCCCGGCCGAGTACGCCCGGGCCCAGGCGCTGCTCGAACTGGGGGCCACCGCCGCCCGCCGCAGCACCGAGCAGGTCACCGTGGTCCTACCCGACGGTGCCGAATTGACCGTACGCCCCGCCGTCGCGGACGACCTCACGGCGGTGGTCGAGTTGCATCAGGCCTGCTCGGCGCGGAGCCGGCAGCGCCGTTATCTGGGGGGTGCGGGTGTGCCCGCACCGGCCCGACTGCGCCGGCTGCTGGAGCCGGCGCGCGGGCTGACCCTGGTCGCCGCGACGACCGGCTCCGGCGGGGCGGCGGAGTCGGTCGTCGCGATGGCCAACCTGCTCGCCGAGGGTGACGAGGCCGAGTTGGCGTTGCTGGTACGCGACGACTGGCAGCGCCGTGGGCTCGGCTCGACGCTGCTGCGCCGGCTGACCCGGCAGGCCGAGTCGGCCGGCTACGCGGCGATGGTGCTGCACGTCCAGGCGGACAACGCCCCGATGCTGCGTACGCTGCGCCGGTTGTCCCGGCCGACCACCGTCCAGCGGGACGGCGGCCTGCTGACCATGACCGTGCCGTTGGCCGCCGAGACGCCGGCGACGGCGGACACCGCCGGCTGACGGCTCAGACGACCGACCTCCGGTGCGGAGGCCGGTGAGGTGGGCAGGACTCCCGGTGCGGGAGTCCTGCCCACCGCGTGCTTTCCGGCCGGGCCCCGGTCAGAGGTTCGGAGGCAGGGCGGTGCGGTCCTGGAAGTTGCCGTAGAGGCGGTCGTCGTCGCCCACGGTGACGGCCTGGACCAGCAGGTCCCCGCCGACGAAGGCGCCCTTCCAGGAGGCACCCCGCCCGCCGAACGGCTCCTGGCGGTCGCCCCGCGAGCGGGGTTTGTTGATGCCCACCTTGAAGGCCTGCAGGTCGACCGCAAGCTTCGCCGCCTCGTCGGTGTCGTCGCAGGCGAGGGAGGCCACCAGCGCGCCGTTGGAGGCGTTCATCTGGGCCAGCAACTCGTCGGTGGTGTCCACCACGACGATGGTGTCGACCGGGCCGAACGGCTCGGCGTGCATCAGCCGGGACCGGCCGGGCGGGGCGAGCAGCACCGACGGTGCGACGTACGCCGAGGTGTCCTGACCGGGCAGGAACGGCGCACCGTCGAGTTTGCCCCGGTACAACGGGACGGCGCCGCCGCGTACCGCCTCGTCGACCTTGCGGCGCAACTCGTCGGCCTTGGCGGCGCTGATCAGCGGGCCGAAGTCCAGCTCCGGCAGCGGGTCGCCGGCCCGCCAGGTCTCGTCGACCGCCAGCGGGTGCCCGAACCGGACCGAGCGGACCACCGGCAGGTACATGTCGAGGAACTCGTCGACCAGGTCCCGCTGGACCACGAACCGGGGGTACGCGGTGCAGCGCTGCTTGCCGTACTCGAAGCCCTTCTTCAGGTGCGCGGCGAGCAGGTCCCATTGGGAGAAGTTCCACACGCCCCAGGCGTTGAGGCCCTCCTGCTCGATGAAGTGGCGCTTGTTCGAGTCGAGCAGGGCGGCGGCCACCTTTCCCCCGTTGGAGCGGCCACCGACGAAGGCCACCGCGCCGATCTCGGGTGCCCGTACCAGCACCTCGGACAGCGCCTCGCCGCTGCCGGAGAGCAGCGTGGCGGGCAGCCCGGCGCGGTGCAGCAGCGCGTGCGCCACGGTCAGACAGACCGCGCCGCCCTGCGACGGCGTCTTGGCGATGACCGCGTTGCCGGCGAGCATCTGCACCAGTTCGGCGTGCACCAGCACGCTCATCGGGTAGTTCCACGAGGCGATGTTGCTGACCGGGCCGGGCAGCGGGGTGCGGCCGTCGGCGAGCATCCGGTCGATCTCGTCGACGTACCAGCGCACCCCGTCGAGTGCGCGGTCGACGTCGGCGCAGGCCAGCCGCCACGGCTTGCCGATCTCCCAGACCAGCAGCAGGGCCAGCAGGTCGCGGTGGGCGGTGAGCGCGTCCAGCGCGTCGATGACCCGCGACCGGCGTTCGGCCAGCGGGGTACCGGCCCAGGTGGCGTGGGCCGTGCCGGCGTGGATCACCGCGTCGTGGGCGGCCGCCGCGTCCAGCCGTGCCAGTTTGACCAGCACACTGTTGTCGACCGGGGTACGCGCCGGCGTCGGCGCACCGCCGGTGCGCCACTCGCCGCCGACCAGATTCCGCAGGGTGATGGTGCCGTCGGCCGGGCGGTCGAACGCCTCCGCGGTGCCGGCCACCGCCCGGGCGAGAGTGTCGGACCAGGAGGTTCCGTCGGCGAGTCGTAGAGCCATCGCGATCTCCTCAGGTGGGCGGGAGCGGCCGTCGACGGGTGCCGCCAGGTGCCGCGTACTGTCGCCCGCCGCCCAGTGCGACAGCAACAGTACGGTCCGTATCGCAGGACATCCGATGGTGGTCGGTCCTCAGTGGAGGTTGAAGTCACGCTGTCGCCGGCCATCTCCACCTGCGGTTTACGCTCTATTGATCGACCTCCCTCGATTGTGTGATGATTCCCGCTTTGTTACTGGCGAGTACGGTACGGTCGCTCGGCGGTATCACCCGCTACCACGAGAACGGCCGCCGCAAGGATGCCGGCGGCCGTTCTCGGATGGTGTCAGCTGGTGAAGGTGATCCTGTCACGACGGCGTCGCAGCGTGACAAGGGCGACGCCGCCACCGATCAAACCGACGCCGACCACGGCCATGGTCGTCACCGCCGCACCGGTGACCGGCAGGTCGCCGTCGTCACCGCCGCCACCGCCGGTGCCGTCCGACGGAACCGGCGACTCCGGGGCCGTCGGCGTCGGCGACTCCGGAACGGTGGGTGTCGGAGAGGGTGACTCCGGAGTGGTCGGCGTGGGAGTCGGCGACTCCGGGCTGGTGGGCGTCGGAGAGGGTGACTCCGGGCTGGTGGGCGTGGGGGTCGGCGACTCCGGCGTTGGCTGGCCGGCGCAGGTGTGACTGAGGTTGAAGCGGGCGCCCTGGCCGCTGATCGTGGCGCTGCCGTCCACAAGCGTCCACCCGGCCGGGGTGAACAGGTAGGCGTGGATGACGCGGCCGTTGTTACCGGCGGGGTAGAGCGCGTCGGGGTAGGCATCGGTGGCGTCCGGCACGGTGACGTTCACCGTGCCGGAGCCGTTGTCGAAGGTCAGCGTCAGGCTCTCGAAGCCGCCCACGGAAGGGCCGCCGGGTAGGACGAAGTGCCAACCGTCGTGGTCGGCGGGGCGGTCGGCGAACCTGGTGTCCGCACACTGTTGCTGGAAGTCGGCCGCGACGGAGCCGCGGTGGGCCGAGTGGAGCGGTACGGTGCTGCTCGCCCAGGCCGGTGTGGCGAGGGAGATAAGGGCCGCGGCAGCGGCGCCAGAAAGGGCCGCGCGCGCCGCATGCCGACGCTGTGGCATGAGAATTCCTCCGGATCTCGGCGTGATGACGGCACATGCTCGCATCCGGGCCGCCGTTGCTGATCTCAGGCGAACGGTCTGACCTGGGCGGACCTGAGGTCGCGATGCGCCCGCGACGGTGTCTGCGGTGTTGTCCTCGCGCGTGTCGGTGTAACGCCGCACGGCTTTCCGACGCCCGATGTCGCCGCCGAGCGGGCTTCCCAACCGTCGGTGCCCGGATTACATTGTCAACTATCCATGGGAGCGCTCCCGGTCCTGTTGGAGCCACCTCGCCGCCACCACCACCGCCGGCAGCCGTCCACTCCGACGCGGGCACGCGTCCGGTCGGTGCCGTCGGGCACGCATCGACAGGAGTAGTCGCATGCACCTAACCCCACGGTCGGGCCGCATCCGCGCCGACCGGCCGGTGCCGGACCTGCCCCCGCACCATCGTCCCGACCAGCCCTGGCCCCGCCGGATGTTGGCCGCCGTCACCGCGCTGGCCGCCGGCTGCACGCTCGCGCTCGGCGTACCCGCGACCGGTGCCGCCGCCGCGCCGACCGATGGTGCCGCGACGACCGCCGCCGCACCGGCCTTCAACTACGCGGAGGCGCTCCAGAAGTCCCTGCTGTTCTACGAGGCGCAGCAGTCCGGAAAACTGCCGGACTGGAACCGCGTCTCGTGGCGCGGTGACTCGGCGCTCCGCGACGGCTCGGACGTCGGAGTCGACCTCACCGGCGGCTGGTACGACGCCGGTGACCACGTGAAGTTCGGCTTCCCGATGGCGTTCAGCGCCACCATGCTGGCCTGGGGCGCGGTCGAGTACCGGTCCGGGTACGCCGCCTCCGGCCAGCTCACCCACCTGCTGAACAACCTGCGCTACGTCAACGACTACTTCGTCAAGGCGCACCCGTCGCCGAACGTCCTCTACGGACAGGTCGGCAACGGGGACGACGACCACAAATGGTGGGGGCCGGCCGAGGTGATGCCGATGGCACGGCCCGCGTACAAGATCGACGCGAGCTGTGGTGGCGCGGACCTGGCGGGGGAGACCGCCGCCGCGATGGCCGCCTCCTCCATGGTGTTCCGGCCCACCGACGCCGCGTACGCCGACAAGCTGCTGACCCACGCGAAGCAGCTCTACACCTTCGCCGACACGGTGCGGAAGAACTACCACGAGTGCATCACCGACGCCACCAGCTTCTACCGGTCCTGGAGCGGCTACCAGGACGAACTGGTCTGGGGCGCGATCTGGCTGTACCGGGCCACCGGTGACGCCGCGTACCTGGCCAAGGCGGAGAGCGAGTACGACAAGCTCGGTACCGAACCGCAGACCACCACCCGCTCGTACAAGTGGACCGTCGCCTGGGACAACAAGCAGTTCGGGGCGTACGTGCTGCTGGCCAACCTGACCGGCAAGCAGAAGTACGTCGACGACGCCAACCGGTGGCTGGACTTCTGGACCGTCGGGGTCAACGGCGAACGGGTCCGGTACTCGCCCGGCGGGATGGCGGTGCTCGACTCGTGGGGTGCCCTGCGGTACGCCGCCAACACCGCGTTCGCCGCACTGGTCTACAGCGACAAGACCACCGACGCGACCCGTAAGGCGCGTTACCACGACTTCGCCGTCCGGCAGATCAACTACGCGCTCGGCGACAACCCCCGCAACTCCAGCTATGTGATCGGCTTCGGCACCAACCCGCCGAAGAATCCGCACCACCGCACCGCGCACGGTTCCTGGTGGGACAGCCAGACCGTACCCACCGAGACCCGGCACACCCTCTACGGCGCGCTCGTCGGCGGGCCGTCCTCGCCGAACGACGCGTACACCGACAACCGGTCGGACTACGTGATGAACGAGGTCGCCACCGACTACAACGCCGGCTTCACCTCCGCGCTGGCCCGGCTGTCCCAGGAGTACGGCGGCACCCCGCTGGCCAACTTCCCCGTTCCCGAGCAGCCGGACATCGACGAGCTGACCGTGGAGACCACGGTCATGCAGAACGAGACCCGGGCCACCGGCATCAAGGCGATCATCTACAACAAGTCGGCCTTCCCGGCCCGGGCGCTGACCGACGCGAAGTTCCGCTACTACTTCCGGCCCGACGGCACCGGCCCGGTGCAGGTGACCTCCAGCTACACCCAGGGCTGTCCGGCACCGACCACCGCCCGTCAGGCCAGCGGTGACCTCTGGTACGTCGAGGTCGACTGCACCGGGCACACCATCGCGCCGGCCGGCCAGTCGCAGCACCGGATGGAGGTGCAGTTCAAGGTCGGCGTGCCCGAGGGCGGCACCTGGAACCCGGCTAACGACCCGTCGTACCAGACCACCGCCGGGCCGAACCGCAACGTGCCGCTCTACTCCGGAGGCGAGGTGGTGTGGGGTTCGGAGCCCGCGCCGGATGCCCCCGACACCACCCGGCCGACCACCCCCGGCACCCCGGTGGCCACCGCGGTCAGCTCCGGGTCGGTGAGCCTGACCTGGGCACCGTCCACGGACACCGGCAGCGGGGTCGACGTGTACCTGGTCAGCGTCCGGCTGGTCGGCAACGACGCGATCACGCTTCGCAACGCCAGCACCAACTCGTTGACGATCGACGTGCTGCCGGCCCGGACGTACGAGTTCAGCGTGGTGGCCCGGGACAGGGCCGGCAACACGTCCTTCTCGTCACCGTCGCTGAGCGTGACGACTCCCGCCGTGGACGCGGGGGACACCGTCCCACCGACCACGCCGGGCACGCCCACGGTCTCCGCCGTCACCTCGACCGGTGCGACGCTGACCTGGGCTCCGTCGACCGACAACGTGGGGGTGACCGGTTACCGGATCTATCGTGTACACCTGGTGGACGTCCTGGTCGACACGGTCACCGCACCCACCCACACGCTGACCGGGTTGAGCCCGCAGACCGGGTACCAGTTCTACGTGGTGGCGATCGACGCGGCCGGCAACGCCTCACCACCCTCGGGGGCCGTGACGGTGACCACCTCGGCGCCGCTGCCCACGTCGCCCTGCCGGGTCACCTACGGCACCAACGACTGGAGCACCGGCTTCACCGCGAACATCACCATCACCAACACCGGCACGACGGCGATCAACGGCTGGACACTGGCGTTCAGCTTCCCGAACGCCGGGCAGCGGGTCGGCCAGGGCTGGTCGGCCACCTATGCCCAGACCGGTGCGGCGGTGACCGCCACCAACATGTCGTACAACGGCAACCTGGCACCGGGCGCGTCGGTCGGCATCGGCTTCAACGGCACGCACACCGGCAGCAACCCGAAGCCCACCACGTTCACGCTCAACGGCGCCACCTGCACCATCGGCTGAGATCAGCCGGCGACGGCTCGGCCGTGCCCGTCCCAGGTCCGGGACGGGCACGGCCGAGTCCTGTTCCTGACGTGGGAACGGCGGGCCGGTCAGTCGCGCAGGTCGTCGGCGAGCAGGTCCATCAGCAGGCCGTCGTGCCAGCGGCCGTCCTCGCCACGTTCGTAGCGGCGCATCACCCCGACCGTCCGGAAACCAACCTTCGCGTACGCGCGGATGGCGGCGGTGTTCGCCGCCGCCGGGTCGATGGTGAAACGGTGATGGCCGTGCACGTCGATCAGGTGCCGGATCAGCACGCGGATGGCGTCCCCGGCGAGCCCGGCGCCGCGTACCGAGGGGTCGAGGAAGATGTCGAGGCCGGCGTGCCGGTAGTCCGGGTCGTCCTCGGCGTGCCACTGGATCGCGCCGATGATCCGGTCGCCGTGCTCGATGGCGTACACCGAGACGCTCTCGTCGGCGAGATCCGCCTCGACGGCCGCGACCAGGTCGTCGCCGCCGCGCCACCAGCGGCGCACCTCGGGTTCGGCGCGGATCCGCGCCAGCGCGGGCACGTCGGCGGCCGTCGCCGATCGTAGGGTCACCGCCGTACCGCGCAGCATCCGCTCAGCTCCGAATTTCACCGTGCTCGACGCAGATCGCCGACCAGCCGACCGGCAGCACCTGCACCTTCATCCGGCGGCGGCACCGGCCGCAGTAACGGGGCGGCTCCAGGGCGCGGGCCGCCGCACACTGCTCGTGTGCGCCGGCCACCGCCGCTTCGCCGCACCTGTCGCACCAGGTCTGACCCGCCACGGCCGCCGTCACAGGGTCGCCGAGAGCGCCTTGACCGGCATCTTCAGCTCGTCGAGCAGCTTGAGGTCGTCGGTGGCGGGCCGGCCGAGGGTGGTCAGGTAGTTGCCGACGATCACGGCGTTGATGCCGCCGAGCAGTCCGTCGCGGGTGCCGAGGTCACCCAGGGTGATCTCCCGGCCGCCCGCGTACCGCAGGATGGTGCGCGGCATGGCCAGCCGGAACGCGGCGATGGCCCGCAGCGCGTCCCTGCCCTCGACCACCGGGCGGTCGCCCAGCGGCGTGCCGGGCCGAGGGTTGAGGAAGTTCAGCGGCACCTCGTGCGGATCCAACTCGGCCAGCTGCGCGGCGAACTCCGCCCGTTGCTCGACGGTCTCACCGAGGCCGAGGATGCCGCCGCAGCAGACCTCCATGCCGGATTCGCGGACCATCCGCAGGGTCTCCCACCGCTCCTCCCAGGAGTGCGTGGTGACCACGTTCGGGAAGTACGAGCGGCAGGTCTCCAGGTTGTGGTTGTAGCGGTGCACCCCCATGTCGACCAGCTCGTCGACCTGGTCCTGGGTGAGCATGCCGAGCGAGGCGGCGACCTGGATGTCGACCTCGGCCCTGATCGCGGCGACGCCCTCACGCATCTGCTTCATCAGCCGGTCGTCCGGACCGCGCACGGCGGCCACGATGCAGAACTCGGTCGCCCCGGTCGCGGCGGTCTGCTTCGCCGCCTTGACCAGCGAGGGGATGTCCAGCCACACCGACCGCACCGGCGAGGTGAACAGGCCGGACTGGGAACAGAAGTGGCAGTCCTCCGGGCAGCCGCCGGTCTTCAGCGACACGATGCCCTCGACCTCGACCTCCGGGCCGCACCAGCGCATCCGCACGTCGTGGGCGAGCTGGAGGGTGGCGGACAGGTGCTCGTCGGGCAGGTTCAGCACGGCGAGGACACCGGCCTCGTCGAGACCGACGCCGTTGTGCAGCACCTGGTCCCGGGCCTGGTCGAGGATCTCTGGCATGGCACGTACCCTACAAGGCCCCTTCGCAGGCGGTAAACGAGCGCGGACGGCGGGCGCGGAGCGGTCTCGGCGTGGTGCGGCGAGCCGCACCACGCCACGCCGGGGCAGGCCCGGCGGGTGGTAACTTCGCCCGGCGGAAGCGCCTGACGGGCGGGAACCGGCGGGGAAGGGACGTGGCGGTGGCGGACTGGCTGGCGGCACTGGACCGCCGCGCCGAGCTGCGGGCGAAGGCGGGGCTGACCCGCCGACTGCATCCCCGCGCCGCCGCGGACGGCGTGATCGACCTGGCTGGCAACGACTACCTGGGTCTGGCCCGGCACCCCGAGGTGGTTGCCGCCGCCGCGCAGGCCCTTTCCGCGTACGGGCTGGGTGCGACCGGCTCACGGCTGGTCCGTGGTTCCACCGATGCGCACCACACGCTTGAGGAAACGCTCGCCGACTGGCTCGGCACCGACCGGTCGCTCGTCTTCTCCTCCGGGTACCTGGCCAACCTCGGTGCGATCCGCGCGCTGGTGCGTCCCCGTACGCTGCTGATCTCCGACGCGCACAACCACGCCTCACTCATCGACGGCTGCCGGATCTCCGGTGCGGAGACGGTGGTGACACCGCACGCCGACGTGGCCGCGGTCGCCGCCGCCCTCGCCGCCGCCCCGGGCCGGCCGGCGGTGGTGGTCACCGAGTCGGTCTTCTCCGTCGACGGTGACCTCGCCCCGCTGGCTCGGCTGCACGCCACCGCCCGCGAACACGGCGCGTTGCTGCTCGTCGACGACGCGCACGCGCTGGGCGTGCTCGGCCCGGACGGTGCCGGCGCGGTGACCGGGGCCGGACTGACCGGCGAACCCGACGTGGTGGTCACCGCGACGCTGTCCAAGGCGCTCGGCGGGGCCGGTGGCGTGGTGGCCGGCCCGGCCGAGTTCGTCCGGCACCTGGTGGAGACCGCGCGGACCTTCATCTACGACACCGCCCTGCCGCCCGTGGTGGCGGCCGGGGTGCGGGCCGCCGTCGGGCTGGCGCGCTCCGGCACCGGCCTGCGCGCCGAGCTGGCCGAGCGGGCCGCCCTGCGGTCGGCCGGCTGCGCGCCGCCGGCCTGGACGTCTCCGCTGCCGACGCCGCCGTCGTCTCGGTCACCGCGCCCAGCCCGGAGGCGGCGACGGCGTGGGCCGCCGCCTGCCGGGACCAGGGGGTGGCGGTCGGCTGTTTCCGCCCGCCCTCCACCCCCGACAGCCGGTCGAGGCTGCGGCTGACGATCAGCGCCGGGGTGCCACGGCGGGACTTCGAACACGCCCTGGAGGTCATCGTGGAATGTGCGCCATGACGGATCAGTGGCGCGGACCGGTGCTGATCACCGGCACCGACACCGAGGTCGGCAAGACGGTGGTCACCGCGGCGATCACGGCCGCGGCGCAGGCGGCCGGGCTACGGGTCGCGGTGGTCAAACCAGGCCAGACCGGTACGGCGACCGGCGATCCCGCCGACGTCGAGACGGTCACCCGGCTGGCCGCCCCGATGACCGGCCGTACGCTCGCCAGCTTCCCGGACCCGCTCGCGCCGCTGGCCGCCGCCCGGGTGGCCGAGCTGCCACCGTTGGAGCTGTACAACGCGGTGGACGCGGTGCGGGACGAGGCCGACAAGCACGATCTGGTGCTGGTCGAGGGGGCGGGCGGACTGCTCGTACCGATGGGCCTGCGGCCCTCCGGTGAGCCGTGGACGGTCGCCGACCTGGCCGTGTCGCTCGGCGCCGCGGCGGTGGTGGTGGCCCGGGCCGGCCTGGGCACCCTCAACCACACCGCGCTCACCCTGGAGGCCCTCGAACGGCGGGCCGTACCGGCGGGCGTGGTGATCGGCGCCTGGCCGGCCGAGCCGGAACTGGTGCACTGGGCGAACCTCAGCGACCTGCTGCCGAATCTGCTCGGCGCCCTGCCGGCCGGCGCCGGAGCGATGGACCCGGGAGTGTTCCGGCGTTCGGCGCCGGGCTGGCTCACCCCGGCGCTGTACGGCGTCCTCGACGACTGGCGCGCCTGGGCCGACGAGACCACCTGAGCCCCCCGCCGACCTGCTGACTTTCGTCAGTGCCGACCTCGGCCGGGGGTGGGTAGCGTGACCGCTGTGCACAAGAGGTGGCGTGACCTGCTGCTCTGGGCGGTGCTGGCCGCGCCGTTCGGGTACGTCGGTGCCACTCCGCCGCACTCCCGCGACGCAGTGGTGTCGCTGCTCATCGGCCTGGGCGGGGTCGGTGTCGCGGTCGCGGTCAGCCGGCGGCTGCCGCTTGTCGCCCTGCTCGTGGTGGTGCTCGGCACGCTGCTCGACGGGAACTTCGTCTTCGCCATCCCGGTGTTCAGCTACCTGGCTGGCCGACGCAGCTCCCGTACGCGGCCGGTGGCCGCGGTCTTCGCGCTGATCGCGGCCGGTGGCACGGTGCTCAACCTCGGGCTGCTCGGCACCGGCATGGCCACCTGGTTTCTGCTCGCCACGGTGCTGCTGTTCGCGGGCGTCTTTCCCTGGCTGATCGGCAGGTACCGGCGGCAGCAGGCAGCGCTTGTCGACGCCGGTCGCCGCTACGAGCAGGCTCGCACACAAGAGCGCCTGGGTGCCGCGGAACGGATCCGGTTGCGCGAGCGGGCCCGCATCGCGCGAGAGATGCACGACTCGCTCGGGCACTCGCTGAGCCTGATCGCGCTGCGTGCCGCCGCACTGGAACTCGCCGACGGACTCGATCCCCGGCACCGCGCAGCCGCCGGGGAGGTACGGGCCAGCGTGGCCGAGGCCACCGAGCGGTTGCACGGGATCATCGGGGTGCTTCGTGAGGAGAGCGCACCGGTCACCACCCGTCCCGCCGGGGAGGACATCGCCGACCTGGTCGAGGGCGCGCGGGAGGCCGGCATGGCGGTGCGACTGGACCTACGGAGCATGTCGCCGAACCCGGATGAGGTGCCGTCGGGCCGGTTGGACGCACCGCCGGCCCTGCCGGAGTTGACGTGGCACGCCGCGTACGGGTTGGTCCGCGAGGCGCTGACGAACGCCGCCCGGTACGCGCCCGGAGCCGAGGTGACGGTCAGGCTGGTCCGGCGGGGTGACGGCGTGGTAATGGAGGTGGTCAACGAGCCACCGCCGGCCGGTCCGCTGCCGGGGCCGCCCGCCACCGGCTCCGGCCTGCTCGCCCTGGCCGAACGGGTCCGGCTCGCCGGTGGCTCGCTCAGCGCCGGGGCATGCCCGCAGGGCGGGTTTGCCGTCCGAGCCCGGTTACCCGTATCTGACCCCGCCACCGACGTTGACGCCGCGCGCGCGCCTGGTCCGACGTGATCGACCTGCCCGACCCGGCTGATCCGCCCGACCCGGCTCCGGCCGGCTCGGCTGCTGCCGGCGGTCACCCGGTCGGCGCGGCAGCCCGCCGGCAGGTCCGGCGCAGCCTGCTGGTGGCGCTCGGCGCACCGGTCGGCCTCACGCTGGCACTGTCGCTGATCTACTACCCGGTCGCCACCGTCGGCACGGTGCTGGACCGGAACACCTTCGAGAAACTACCGGTGGGTGTGGCCCGGGGCGACCTGGTTGGTCTGCCGCCCCGGCAGGTCGACCGGCCTGCCGGGGCCCGGCCGGACTGCGAGTACTACACCGACGGCAACTTCCCGTTGGCCCAGCCGACGTGGCGGTTGTGCTTCGTCGACGGGCGGCTGGTCAGCAAGGAGCGGGTGGACGAATGACAAGTGTTCCAGTGGCGCCGGTACGGGTGCTGTTGGCCGACGACGAGGCGATGATCCGGGCCGGCGTTCGGGCGATCCTGGCCACCGACCCCGGCATCGAGGTCGTCGCCGAGGCCGGCGACGGCCGGACGGCTGTGGAACTGGTCCGGGCCCACCGGCCTCGGCTGGCCCTGCTGGACATCCGGATGCCGAAGCTGGACGGGCTCGCCGCCGCCGCCGAGATTCGCCGGTCGGTGCCGCAGACGGCCACCATCATGCTCACCACGTTCGGCGAGGACGACCATGTGGCGCGGGCGCTGGGGCACGGGGCCAGCGGCTTCCTGCTCAAGTCCGGCGACCCGCGGGAACTCATCGCCGGGGTGCACGCGGTAGCCGGTGGCGGCGCGTACCTGTCCCCGACTGTGGCTCGCCGGGTGATCGAGTTGGGCGGCGACCGGGTCGCCCGCCGACCGTTGGCCCGGGATCGGCTGGCCGGGCTGACCACCCGGGAACGGGAGGTACTGGCGCTGGTCGGGGCGGGACTGTCCAACGCCGAGATCGCCAGCCGGTTGTATCTGGTCGAGGGCACCGTGAAGACCTACCTGACGAGCATCTTCACCCGGCTTGAGGTACGTAACCGGGTGCAGGCGGCGATCCTCGCGTACGAGGCGGGGCTGGTTGAATCGGTCGAATAGGACCAGCCCCGCCTCACCTCTCACGCGTCGCGTCTGTGCAGCGCCGCTCGGCCGGCCAGCAGCGCCACGGCGGCCCAGCCGGCGAGCAGCAACAGTGCGACCACCGGCGGGTACGGTTGCCCGTCGCCGGCCAGGAGGTGTTTGCCGGCCTCGCCCGGAAGGGCGTCGGCGATCCGGTGCAGCGCGTTGATGTCCGGCTCGCGCAACGACACCGGCACGATCATCAGAACCGCGAGGAGCACCGTCAAGGTCAGCACGGCGCTGCGCAGCACGGCGCCGAGGCCGAGCGCGAGGACACCGATCAACGCCAGGTAGGCGGCCAGGGCGACGACGTCGCGGAGAGTGCCGGCCGCCGGGACGGCTCCCCATTCACCGAGCACCGGCGAAGCGACGAGGGCACCGGCCCCGCCGAGCAGCAAGCCGAGCCCGAAGGTCACGGCCGCTGTCACGGCCGCCTTGGCCAGCAGTAGGCGACCCCGCGACGGCGTGCACTGCAAGGTGGTGCGGATCGTCCCGGTGGTGAACTCGCTGGTGATCATGAGTAGGCCGAGGGCGAGCACGGCGTACTGGACCAGTTCCAGCGAGTCGACAAGTACGGTCCCCACCGGAACCACCCCGGCGTCGTCGCTCGGATCGTCGTTGGTGTTGCCGTTGGCGACGTAGATCGCCAGCTGCCCGGCGGCGGCGGCCATCAGCACCACCGAGGCGAGCACCGTCCACCAGGTGCTGCGTACCGTCCGGAGTTTGGTCCACTCCGCGCGGATCGTTGTCATGCCGCACCTCCCGCGCCGGCCGGGTACTCGACGTGGTCGGCGGTCAGGGCCATGAAGGCCCGCTCCAGGGATGCCTCCTGCGCGGCCAACTCGTGCAGCGGTACCCCGAGCTCGTACGCCAGCTCGCCGATCCGCTCGACGGTGCTGCCGGTGACGGTCAGCTCGTCAGTTTCGCCGGACTCGACAACTGCACCGGCTGCGGTCAGCCGATCGGCGAGGGCCGCCAGCCCGGCCGGTCGCGGGCTGCGAACTCGTACGGCCAGTCCGCTGCCGGTGATCACCTGGGCAGTGGGCGCGTCGGCGATCAGTCGGCCCTGGCCGAGCACCACCAACCAGTCAGCGGTCTGCTGCATCTCGCTCATCAGGTGGCTGGAGATCAGCACGGTCCGGCCCTCGGCGGCCAGGGACCGGCTGAGCTGCCGGATCCAGCGCACCCCGTCCGGATCGAGGCCGTTGACCGGTTCGTCGAACATCAGCACCGGCGGGTCGCCGAGCAGGGCACCGGCAATGCCGAGCCGCTGACCCATGCCGAGGGAGAGCGCGCGTGCCGGCTTCGCCGCCGCCCGATCGTCAAGCCCGACGGTGGCGAGCACCTCGTCCACCCGGCGTTTCGGTATGCCGTTGCTGGCGGCCATCGCGAACAGGTGGGCCCGGCCGGAACGGGCGGGATGCAGGGCCCGCGCGTCCAGCAGCGCACCGATCTCGTGCAGTGGCCGGCGCAGCTCGCGGTACGGCCGCCCACCGATCAGCGCCTGGCCGGCGGTGGGCCGGTCCAGTCCCAGGATCAGCCGCATGGTGGTCGACTTGCCGGCGCCGTTCGGCCCGAGGAAGCCGGTGACCCGGCCGGGACCGATGTCGACGGTCAGTTCATCGACAGCGGTGGTCTCCCCGAACCGCTTGGTCAACGCACGTAACGTAATCATGCCGGGACGGTAGGTCGGTGACGATGTGGCCCACCGTGCCCGAAAGGCAGCACCCGGCCCTGACTTTCGTCAACTCCCGCCCGGGTCAGCGGCGGACGACGAAGGCGTCGGGCATCCGGAAGGTGAGATTGTCGGGATAGTGGGGTGGGCGTACCACACGTACCCCGGACAGCAGCGGTACGGCCTCGCGCACCAGCGTGGCGGCTTCCATCCGGGCGAGTTGGTCGCCGACGCAGCGGTGCGCGCCCGCCCCGAAGGCCAGGTGCCGGCGCGACCCGCGTTGCCCCGGGCGGAACTCGTCCGGCGACTGCACGACCTCCGGGTCCCGTCCGGCTCGGGCCAGCCACAACACCACACTGGTGCCCGCCGGCACCCCCGTCCCGCCCAGCGTGGTGTCCACGGCGGCGACCCGCCGCCAGGTGACGATCGGCGGTTCCAGCCGCAGCCCCTCCTCGACCACGTCGGCGACGTCGACCGAGCCTTCGCGCAGCCCGGCGAGCACCGTCGGCTCGCCGGTGAGTCGGTGCAGCAGCAGGGTGAGGAACTGCGAGGTGGTCTCCTGTCCGGCGACCAGCAGAAAGAACAGCGCACCGACGACCACGTCGGGCGGGTGTCCGGCGGCGCGCAGGGACGCGACCAGGCCGTCACCGGTGGTGGCGAACTCCCGCAGCAGTCGGTGGAAACGCCCCACCTCGGCGGCGAGCACCTGCTGCCGGTCGACGTCCAGCGGCGCCCAGAAGAGTTCCAGCGCCGCGCGGGCGAACTCCTTCACCGCCGCGACGGGCGCGTCGGGCAGGTCGACCAGCCGGGCCAGGACCAGCAGCGGCAGATCGGCGGCGAGACCCGCGTGCAGGTCGACCGGCGCGCCGGTGTCCAGGGCGGCGGTCAGCCCGGCGACCCGCTGCCGGACCAGCGTGGCCAGCCAGTCCCGTTGGGCGGCCACCCGTGTCGGATGCAGCGCCTCGGCGACCAGGGCGCGGATCTCCGGGTGGGTGGCACCACCGTTGTTGGCCAGCGTCGGCGGCAGCCGGAACCGGTGGGCGGCGAGCACCCGCAGCGCGGCCACCGGCATCGGGGTCACCGCGTCCAGTGCGTTGTCGGGTCGGAACGTCGTGGGGTCGGTGAGCACCTGCCGGACCAGAGCGTGCCGGGTCACCAGCAGATGCTCGACACCCACGTGGTCGGCCACCCGGGCCACGTCGGGCCAGTGGGCGGGGCCGACCCCGGTACCGGCCGGGGCCCGTTCCCAGCTGCGGAACAGCACGGCGTCACGCTAGTCGGCCGCCGTCGGGCGCCCGGCGCGCAACCGCCACACCGTGGTGCGCTTCACGCGTACGCTCTCCAGCGCCTCGCTGACCGGCACGTCGTAGGCGGCGAGTTCGTCGAAGCGTTCCCGGGGCAGGAAGGCCCGGCCCGGGTCGCCGACCAGCACCGACGCCCCGGCCCGGGTGGCCCGCAGCAGGAACCGCAGCACCCGGTTGGCCATCGCCTCGCTGTAGAAGACGTCGCCGGCCAGGACCACCTCGGCGTCGTGGGCGTCGCCGTCGAGGATGTCGCCGAGTTCGGCGTCGACGCGTACCCCGTTGGCCTCGGCGTTGAGCGCGACGGCCGCGACGGCCAGTTCGTCGATCTCCACGGCGCGGACGGCGGCCGCGCCGGCCCGGGCGGCGGCGATGGCCACCAGGCCGGAGCCGGAGGCCAGGTCGAGCACCCGGCGGCCGGCGACCGTCTCCGGGTGGTCGGTGACGTAGCGCGCCAGGCCCTGGCCGCCGGCCCAGGCGAAGGCCCAGAACGGCGGCGGCCGGTCGCTGCGGAACTCACCCTCGGTCAGCTCCCACAACCCGATCGGCTCGTCCGCCTGGTGCAACCGCACCTCGGGTACGAAGGCGACGGGCGTGAGCCGGGCGTGCAGCCGGACGAAGGCGGCGGAGAGCGCGGACATCCGGTGATTGTCCACCGTCGCCGTGTTCGGCGTGTCGCGGGTGATCCGTAGGCGGTTCAATACCGTACGTGAAATCGGGCATCTTGCTTCACGGTACGTGCGAACACGCCCGTCTACCGGGTGGCTTCCCGCGCTCCTAGCGTTGCCAATGGAGGCGACCAACGGGAGGACGGATCGTGAAGAGGCTGTGGCGTCACACGCTACGGATCGGGGTGGCACTGGCATGTCTCACCGGGGTGGACTTCGCCATGGCCGCGCCGGCGCACGCGGCGTTCGCCACCGAACTCGGCGGCCTGCCGGACCAGTTCACCGCCGGTGGGCGGGTGGCGACGGTCTCCGCTGTGGTGTCCCGCGACGACCAGGGCGACTGCATCAAGGTGCGCTGGTCGTTGGTGCTGGGTGTGCAGGGGTTGCGACTGGACCAGGTGCGGGTGGACCGGATCGAGGAGACCGGTTCGTTCCCGGTGGAGGTGCGCGCCGAGGGCGACGCGGCCCGGCTGACCGACCGTCAGCTCGACCCGGGCACGCTCTGCCCGGGGCGTACGGTCACCGCGCAGTACCGGATCGCGTTCGACCGGGAGGTCGATCGGGGGCGGGTGAGCCTCGCCGCCGAGGCGTACGACCGTAATCTGCGGTTGCTGTCCCGCCAGACCGCGACCCGCGAGGTGGTGGGTCGGGGCGGCCAGGCCCGTCCCACGACCGCGCCACCCACCCCGTCGCAGGTGCCGACGGAGGACCCGACGGAGGACCCGACCGAGGTGCCGACGGTGGATCCGACCGAGGAGGAGAGCGTTCCCGCCGACGACGCGGGGTACGCGGGTGGGGCGGCCGAGCCGCCGGACGCCGACGCCGCCGGAAACCAGGCCGGCAGCGGGCTGGGTCTGACCGAGGTGGCCTTCCTCCTCGGTGGTCTGCTGCTCTTCCTCGGGGTGGGCCTGCTGCTGCGGTTGCGGCAGCTGACCCGGGAGCCGGAGCCGGCGGTCGATGTCGGCGGTCCGACGCCCGGGCACTGGGAACGACGGCCGGACCCGCGGAGCCGGTGGCGGACGGTACCCCGAGACGACGGTTACCTGAGTTGATCCGGGCCACGGTGGGCACGGTCGCGAACCGGCCCACCGTGGCGTCACGTCACGGGGCCCAGTCCGGGTTCCGCCCGAAGGCGGCGAGGAGGCGGTCCTGTTCGCCGGCCCCGGCGGGCAGCTCGACCTCGGGTTCGACGAGCCCGTCGCGCCGGTAGTCGGCGACGTGGCGGGAGTACCAGCGGGCCGCCTCGGCCACCGCGTCGGCGTCCATCGTGGGGTCCGCGCCGATCGCCACCGCGAGGTCCCAGCCGTGCACCAGATGTTCGGCCAGCAGCTGGTGCAGGTACTCCTCGGCGGAGGTGTCGCCGGCCGACAGGTGCACGGTCCGGTCCAGCGCGCCCGGGCTGGTGGCGGCGACCTCGGCCTGCGCCGCGGCCTCGCGGGCGGCCTCGATCGGGTCGGTGCCGAGCTGGTCGCCGTCGTAGCGGTCACCGACCTCGTCGATGGTGCGCCCGGCGAGCAGCGGCACGCTCCAGCGTTCCTCGCTGACCACGTGGTTGACAAGTGTGCGGACGTCCCAGCCGGGGCAGGGGGTGGCGGCCGACCATTGGCCGGGGTGCACCTGTTCCACCCGGTCGGTGAACTCGGCCAGGCTGCGCCGGTATGTCTTCAGCAGCTCCATCTCGCCCTTGTTCCCGTCGGCGGCGCGGGTAACCCGCCGGATTCGGTGGCGCGAGTAACCGTCGGCTGCCCGGCCGCCGACCGCGCCTGCCTATTCCAGCTGCTCGGGATCGAGCCCGAGTTCGCGGGCGGTCACCAGGCGTACCCATTCGGCGAACTGTCGGCGGGAGATCACCCGGTCGTGCACCGCGAGCTGCACCGCCAGGCCGTCCATCACGGCGCTGATCCGCCAGGCGGCCCCGGCCGGGTCGGCGCAGACGAAGCTGCCCTCCCGGACCCCGTCGGCGATCACCGTGGCGAGGTCCTGCCGCCACCGTAGGTCCAGCTTGCGGGAGACCTTCTCCAACTCGGGGGTACGCAGCGACTCCGCCCAGCCGTCGATCCACATGGACCAGGAGGTGGCACGCCCGGCCGGGGTGTAGAGGCGCAGGATGCGACGGAGCTTGGTCAGCGGCGGGGCGCTCGAGCGGGTGACCGCGTCGAGCCGGGCCAGATCCTGCTCGACCGCGTACGCGAAGGCCTGGGCGAGCAGCCGCTCCTTGGTGGCAAAGTGGTAGAAGACAAGTGCCTGGCTCACCCCGGCGGCCTGCGCCACATCAGCCGTGCGGGTGTTGGCCAACCCGCGCTGCCCGATCACGTCACATGCGGTGCGGAGCAGGGCATCCAGGCGGATTTCCGCCGCACGTCTCGTCACGTCCGTCACCGTATCCGATCGAAACGGATACGGCCGGTCACCAAACCCCTGTTGATCCGGCTTGCGACAGTCGGAAGCCGGACAGTTCCGGACTCGCCGGGACGGGAGCCCGATTTGGCATCCGATCCGCCGCTCGGCTAGAGTTCTCATCCGTCACCGGGTACGCCCGGGGCGTGCGGACGTAGCGCAGCTGGTAGCGCATCACCTTGCCAAGGTGAGGGTCGCGGGTTCGAATCCCGTCGTCCGCTCGGAGCTGCCGCCACGCGTGACGGGGGCAACCTCGGTGGGGTGGCCGAGAGGCGAGGCAACGGCCTGCAAAGCCGTGTACGCGGGTTCAAATCCCGTCCCCACCTCGGTGAACAGCAAGGGCGATTGGCGCAGTGGGAGCGCGCTTCCTTGACACGGAAGAGGTCACTGGTTCAAACCCAGTATCGCCCACCAGCAGATGAAAGCCCGCTACCGGAGATCCGGTAGCGGGCTTTTCGCATTCTCTCCGGCATGCCGCCTCGGCGGCGGCTTGACGGTTCAATAGTCAGTGCTGGATAGTCAGTCCTGACTAAGGAGTGCTGGTGGAGCGACGTCGGAGAGTGCCCAACCCGCTGGCCCTGGCCGTGCTGGCCTGGCTGATGTGGGAGCCGATGCACCCCTACGAGCTGGGTCGACGGCTCAAGCAGACCGGTCAGGACAAGCTCATCCGGTACACCCGCAGCTCCCTCTACATGGTCATCGAGCAACTCGCCCGGGCCGGTTTCGTCGCCGCGCAGGAGACGGTCCGGGACAGCGCCCGGCCCGAACGGACGGTGTACGCGATCACCGACGAGGGCCGGCACGAGGTGCACGACTGGCTGCGTTCCCTGCTGGCCCAGCCCCGCCAGGAGCATCCGCACTTCGCCGTCGCGCTGTCGCTGCTCAGCCTGCTTCCGCCCGACGAGGCGGTCGAGGTGCTGCGCCGCCGGTCGGCGGCGCTCGCCGGTCGGATCGAGGAGACCCGCACGACCATCGACGAGGCGCGCGCCGACGGTGTCGGGTGGATCTTCCTGGTCGAGGAGCAGTACGCGCTCGCGCTGCTGGAGGCGGAGCGCCGGTTCGTCACCGATCTGATCGAGTCCCTCAAGCAACCGGACTACGCGAAGTCCTGGCAGGAGACCATGGGAGGTCGCGCATGACAGCCGCTCGAACCGCGCTGGTGATCGGCGGCGGGATCGCCGGTCCGGTGACCGCGATGGCGCTACGTCGCGCCGGCATCGAGGCCACCGTCCACGAGGCGTACCCGTCGACGACCGAGGGGAGCGGGGTCACCCTGACCCTCGCGCCGAACGGACTGGCCGCGCTGCGCCTGGTCGATGCCGAGCGACCCGTCCAGCGTGTCGGCCTACCCATGCGACGCACCGTGGTCACCGACGGTCGCGGGGGCCGCATCGGTGCCTTCCCGCACGTGGCGGTGGAACCGGTCACGCTCGGGCTGTGGCGCGACGACCTGGCCCGGGTGCTGCGCGAATGCGCCGAGGCGCAGGGCGTGCGGATCGCGTACGGCAAACGGTTGGTCGACGCCGAGCAGCACGGTGACGGCGTCCTCGCCCGGTTCGCCGACGGCTCCACGGCCAGCGCCGACGTGCTGGTCGGCGCGGATGGCGTCCGGTCCCGGGTGCGTACGCTCATCGACCCGCAGGCGCCCGGGCCGCAGGTGCTGCCACTGCTGAACCTCGGCGGCGCGGCCCGGTACGCGGTGCCCGACGCCGACCCGGAGGCGATGTACTTCGTCTTCGGATCTCGGGCCTTCTTCGGCTACTGGGTGCAGCCCGACGGCCGCACCGCCTGGTTCGCGAACGTGCCGGACCGCCGACCGACCAGCTACGCCGAGGCGAGCCGGATCCCCCGACCGCAGTGGTTGCACCGGCTCCGCGAGGTGTTCGCCGACGACGTGCCGGCCCGGCAGGTGCTCGCCCACACCGAGCCGGACGACCTGGTGGCCATCGGATCGATCGAGAGCATGCCGTCGGTGCCGCGTTGGCACGGCGGTCGGCTGGTGCTGGTGGGTGACGCGGTGCACGCGCCGTCGCCCAGTTCCGGCCAGGGTGCGTCACTGGCCGTGGAGAGCGCCGTGCAACTGGCCCGCTGTCTGCGCGACCATACCGAGGTACCCGACGCGTTCGACGCGTACGAGCGGCTGCGTCGGGTGCGGGTGGAGAAGGTGCTCCGGCGGGGCCGGCAGACGACCTCCACGAAGACGGTCGGCCCGGTCGCGAAACGGATGATGCGGATCATGATGCCGCTGGCGTTGCGTACCTTCCTCAACCCGGAGCGGACGCTCGGCCCGGAGCAGCGCTACCGGATCGACTGGGACGCGCCGGTCACCACGGAACTGGCCGCCGGCCGCTCCTGAGTCGACGAGCCGCGCCTAGGGCCGGGCCGCGCCGACGCGTGGCGGTGGCGGCCACCGGACGGTGACCGCCACCGCCTGCCGGTCACATCGGCGGCGCGACGTCCCGCCGCTCCTCGACCCGGCGGTACTCCACCGGCTCGTCCGTGGCGGCCGGCTGACGACGGCGGTTCCAGACGAGCGTGGTCAGGATCAGACCGAGCACGCCGGCGGCCATCAGGATCCAGCCGACCACGTCAATGTCGAGCCCGCCGATGCTGGCGTTGACCGCGAAGGTGAGGATGGCGCCGAGCGCCAAGAGAAAGATGCTGGTGCCGATACCCATGACAGCCTCCTTTGTCCGGGGGTGCGGTGTGCTGTCGGGAGAGGTCTGTACCCGGGTCGGGAGCGGCGCAATCACCGGCTGCCGGGGGCGGCGTCTCCAGCGATCTTGTCATCGGGTACAGTTGGCCCGTTCCCGGCGCTTGTCGGGAGCAGGCGGACGTAGCGCAGCTGGTAGCGCATCACCTTGCCAAGGTGAGGGTCGCGGGTTCGAATCCCGTCGTCCGCTCGCGGTCCGGCCACACCTGCGGGTGTCGCCGGTCTCCACGGGCGATTGGCGCAGTGGGAGCGCGCTTCCTTGACACGGAAGAGGTCACTGGTTCAAACCCAGTATCGCCCACCATCCTTCGCGTAGCGCCGCAGAGCCGCGACGGCGAAGTTCCGGGCGGGCAGCCGGTTCAGGCTCGGAAGGTCCGCCGATAGGTGTCCGGTGGCACGCCGATGGTGCGGTGGAAATGCCGGCGCAGCGTGGTCGCCGTGCCCATCCCGGCCGCCGACGCGATGATGTCGATGCTGTCGTCGGTGCTTTCCAGCAGTTCCTGTGCGCGACGGATCCGCTGCGTCAGCAGCCACTGCAGCGGGGTCGTACCGGTCACCGAGCGGAACTGGCGGGTCAGCTGGCGGGAGCTGAGGTTCGCCCGGCGGGCCAGGTCCTCGACGGTGAGCGGCTGGTCCAGCCGGTGCATGACCCAGGGGAGCAGTTCGGTCAGGGGGTGGCCGTCCCGGGCGGGCACCGGCGTGCTGACGAACTGGGCCTGACCACCGGCCCGGTGCGGCGGCACGACCAGGCGGCGGGCGACCACGTTGGCGATCGCCGGGCCGTGATCGCGGCGGACCAGATGCAGGCACAGGTCCATGGCCGCGGCCTTGCCGGCGGAGGTGAGCACCCGGCCGTTGTCGACGTAGAGCACGTCCGGGTCGACCGTCACCCTCGGATAGCGCGCGGCGAGATCCCGGGTGTGGGCCCAGTGCGTGGTCGCCCGCCGCCCGTCCAGCAGGCCGGCGGCGGCCAGCACGAACACGCCCGTGCAGAGGGAGACCACCCGCGCACCCGATTCGTACGCCGTACGCACCGCCTCGACCAGGACGGCGGGTGGTTCCTCGGCGACGTCGGCCAGGGCGGGCACGATCACGGTGTCGGCGGCTGCCAACCGGTCGAGCCCGTGGTCCGGCTCCAGCCGGAACCGGCCGACGCGGACGGGATGCGTGCCGCACACCCGGACGTCGTACCAGGGAACGGGCACGGCGTCCGGGGCGGCGCCGAAGACCTCGTAGGCCAGCGCCAGTTCGAAGTGCAGCATCCCGTCGGTGGCGGCGATCGCGACGGAGCGTGGGGCGACGCTCATGTCGGGAATTGTATGGGTCGTGTCGTTCCAGACACTCGCACTGTCGCGTCGACCCCGCCAGAGTCTGCCCAGAAGATTGCGTCGAGGAGGAGGCAGGCATGGCAGCGGGGCGAGAGGTGGCGGTGTTCGGCGCGTACGGGCACACCGGCCGGTTCGTGGTGGCGGAGTTGGGCGAGCGCGGGTACGTGCCGCTGCTGCTCGGCCGCGACCAGGACAAGCTGCTGGCGTTGGCGCGGACCCGACCGGGGCTGGTGACGCGGCAGGCGTCGATCGACGATCCGACCTCCCTCGACCGCGCGCTGCGCGGCGCGACCGCTGTGATCAACTGTGCCGGGCCGTTCGCCTCGACCGCGGCCGCGCTGGTGACGGCGGCGCTGCGCGCCGGCATCCCGTACGTCGACGTGGCGGCGGAGATCGAGGCCAACCTCGACACGTTCCGGCACTTCGCGGCGCCGGCCCACGCCGCGGGCGTCGCGGTGGTCCCGGCGATGGCCTTCTTCGGCGGTCTCGGCGACCTGCTGGTCACCACCATCCTGGACGGCGCGACGGCGGCGGACGAGGTGCACATCGCCTACGGCCTGAGCAATTGGCAGCCCACCCCCGGAACGCGCGCCGCTGGCGCGGTGTCGGCACGGCGCCGCGGCCACCGCCGGGTCCGCTACACAGGCGGGCAACTGGAGTACCACGACGACGCGCTACCGACCCTGGAGTGGCCCTTCCCGGCTCCGCTCGGCCCGCGACCCGTCATCGGAGAGTTCACCATGGCAGATGTCGTCACCGTGCCCAGCCACCTGGCCGTCCCTCGGGTGTGTACCTACATGGCCGCCGCGGCGGCGGCGGACCTGTCCGCTCCGGACGCCCCGGCGCCGACCGCCGTCGACGAGCGCGGCCGATCCGCGCAGACCTTCCTGGTCGACGTCCTCGTCCGGGCCGGTGGTACGCACCGGCGCCTGGCGGCGACGGGTCAGGACATCTACGCGATAAGCGCGCCGCTCGCGGTGGAGGCCGTCGACCGCATCCTCACCGGCCGGACCAGAGCCGTCGGCGTAGCCTCGGCGGGCGCGATGTTCGACGCGCCGGATTTTCTCTCCGCCCTGTCCCCGGACCTGTCGCTGCACGTGCCGCTCGACGCCGGGCTCGCGTCGGAATTGTCCCACCTACGCTGATCGCAGGCCGGGCGGTCGGGTGCCGTCGGGTGCGGACGGTCATCCGGACCGACGTTTCGCGCAGCGCCTCCGGTGCACGCCGGCCGGGGCGATGGCCGGGTCGGCGATCCTCAGCGGCCGTCGGCGCTGGTGGGCAGGGCGAAGCGCCAACCATCCGCGTGCAGGGCGGGAATGGCGCGGTCGACGGCGTCGACGGTCTGGCTGCGGTCGCCGCCGCCGTCGTGCAACAGCACCACGGCGCCCGGTGCGACGCCCTCGACGAGACGCCGCAGCAGTTCGTCCGTGCCGGGTGGTTCCCAGTCCGTGACGGCGAGCCGCCAGCCCATCGGTCGCATCCCGAGTGCCGTGGCCACCCCGGGCGTCTGGCCCCAGGCACCGTACGGTGCCCGGAAGTAGGGGACTCGGACGTGGGGGACCGCGTGCCGGATGACCGCGTTGGTCTCCAGCAGGTCCGAGGCGATCCGGCCGGCGGCCCAGGACCCCATGTCGTCGTGGTGCATGCTGTGGTTGCCCAGCGCGTGCCCGGCCGTGACGATCCGGCGGACCAGCTCGGGGTGCTCGATGACCCGGTCGCCCTGAAGGAAGAAGACCGCCCGCACGTGGTGGGCGGCCAGGACGTCGAGCAGGTGCGGGGTGTGCTCCGGGTGCGGTCCGTCGTCGAAGGTGAGGCACATGACCCGGTCGGTGCCGATCACCTCGGTGGGCCGTACCGGCGGCGGTCCGACGCCCAACCCGGGCGCGGCACGCGGGGTACGCAGGGGCTGCATGGTGGACGACATCGGTCGGACCTTCCGCTGGTGGGCCGTGTGGGGCGCTCGGCGCCCCACACGGCCCGCTGGTGGTGGATGGCTGGTCCGCCCGCCGCGACGAGGATCAGCGGCGGGGCTTGGGTGCGATGCGGGGCAGGACGAACGGCGGGCCGGCGAGGATCAGGTCAGACTTGATCTCGTGGTAGGCCAGCTTGGGCTGGTAGTTCTCGTCCATGATGGTGGCCAGGCCCTCCGGCGGGTCGTCGAACCAGCCGGGCACCCAGGAGTGCTTGTCGCTGAAGCCCCAGACGGTGTACGAGAGGCAGCTGCGGACGAGCAGGCAGGCCTTCATCAGCACGCTGTGGTTGGCCGCCGACGCCTGCAACCTGGGGTTGATCTCCTCGGAGTTGCCGGCCTGGACCGCCTCGGTCATCTGGCTGCGGACGTCGACCTCGGTGAACGCGGTCGCCACGCCGAGCGAGGTGAACTTCTTCAGCGCCTCGGTCACCTGGAAGGTGTTGAAGTTGCCGTACTGGGTGCCGAGGTGGCCCTGCGCGCCGACGCCGTCGATCGGTACGCCCTGGGCGCGCAGCCGCTTGACCATGTCGTAGACGAACTGGGTCTTGTCGTCGGCCGGGTTGCCGGAGCCGAACGCCTCGATGTTGTAGTCGTTGTAGAACAACAGCGCCCTGGGGTCGGCGGCGCGGGCCCACCGGAACGCGTCAGCGATGTAGCCGGGCCCGAGGTTCTCGGCCCAGAAACCCTTGTAGTGCAGGGTCGGCGGAGTGTCCCAGGGGTCGCTGACCGCCTCGTTGACGACGTCCCACTGCCAGATCTTGCCCTTGTAGCGCTTGACCACCGTGGTGATGTGCTTGCGCAGCAGCTCGCGTAGCTCCTGCTTGCTGATGGAGCCGTCGGCGACGCCTTCGGTCAGCCACTGCGGCAACTGGTTGTGCCAGACGAGCACGTGACCCCGTACGCTCTGGCGGTTGCGCTTGGCGAAGTTGACGAGCTGGTCGGCCGCCTCCCAGTCGTAGCTGCCCCGGGTGGGTTCGAGGCTCTCCCACTTCATGGCGTTCTCCGCGGTGACCGAGACGAACTCGGACGCGGCGATCTTGCGATATTCCGGGTCGGCGGTGTCGTTGAGGGCGTCCGCGCTGACCGCGGTGCCGATCTGCAGGCCGTGGCGTAGGCCGAGGGCACCCAGGGTCTGTGCGGTCGGGTCGTACGGCCGGCCGGCCGTGGCCGGCACCATGTTCAATGTCGCTGCGGTCGCGACGGCGACCGCACCGACGGCCATCCACCGTCTCAACTTCATCTGCATTCCTCTCGATCTTCGATCGACGTGTGTCGATCATGAAGTGCCGGGTCGGACCGGTGCTGAGCAGGTTGGCAGCGCTGGGCGGCGCTCTGGCCGGACATGCAGGTGCCGGAAAGGGCGCCGATACTTTTCCGAATTTCGATCGGTAACTTGGCCGAAACGTTAGGGCCATCGATGCGCGCAGTCAACCACGAAGACTTCCGGAAGTCGGCCGTGTGCACTGCTGGAACGTCCGGTTTACAACCGGAAACTTCCGGATCCAACTCCGGCTAACCGACTCGGCTGAGCCCCCGCCGCCCCCGGAAGTAGCCGGGCCGGCTCGCTCCCGCGGGTTCCGTGGACGGGAGCGAGCCGGCCCGGTGCCGGGGGCCCGCCGGCGGTGGATCGATCGGGGCGGGCGGGTAGGTCGACGCGGATCAGTGTTCGAGATAGGTGGCGTGATCGAAGTCGGCGTAGCGGCCGTCGCCGCCGATGTCCTGCACCCAGAGGCCGAGCAGGGCACCGGTGAAGCCCCAGGCCGCCGGTTCGCCGTCGACGATCCGGGCCGCGTGCTCGTCCGAGAGGATGGTCGCGTCCAACTCCACCGGCAGCCGCCGCCAACCGTCGCCCAGCTCGTACGCGAAGCGCAGCACCGGCCCGTCGAAGGTGACCCGCAGGCCCACCCGCAGCCGGCCGCCGGTGTCGACGGTCAGCTGCGGATACGCGGTGCGGTGGCCACCGTCGCAGCTGAGCAGCTCCAGCACGGACCGTCCGTCGTCGGCCCGGGTGAGGTAGAGGTGGTGCCAGTTCTCGGTGTTGTAGTAACCGGTGATGCCCGCCAGATGCCGGTGGTCGCCGGGGTCGAACTCGACGACGGTCTCCAGTGAACAACGCACCGCGCCCACCGGCCGCGCCACCAGGCTCGGCGTCTGCTTGCCGACGGGGGACTGGCCGCCGTGCACCCGCAGGTACGACGGGCGGGAGCGCAGGTCGATCCAGTCGTCGGTCGCCGGGCGACGCAGGGTCGACCAGCCGGCACCCAGGCGCGGGGCGTCGAAGTGGTCGGTGGCCGGCTCGTCGGGCCACGGATGGGCCGGCAGGTCCGGGGCGGGGATCTCGTCGGCCGGCACCCGGCCGGACACGCACGGCCAGCCGCCCGGCGACCAGTCGACCTTCTGTATCGCGGTCTCCCGACCGAGGACGCAATTGCCGAGTGGCGTGTAGGGACGGGCGACCAGGTGGGCCAGGTACCACTCGCCACGCTGGGTGCGCACCAGGCTGCCGTGGCCGGCCTTCTGCAGCGTCAGGTCCGGGCGCCCGACCGAGGTGAGCAGCGGTCCGGCCGGGTCCACCTCGTACGGTCCGAACAACTCCCGCGACCGGGCCACCGTGACCTGGTGCTCCCAGCTGGTGCCGCCCTCGGCGGTGACCAGCCAGTACCAGCCGTCGTGCCGGTAGAGGTGCGGTCCCTCGGTCAGACCGACCTCGGTGCCGGTGAAGATGATCCGGGGTCGGCCGACCAGTTGCCGTCGGGCCGGGTCATACTGCTGAATCTCGATGCCACCGAAGCGGTCGCGCCCCGGCCGCCAGTCAGCACTCATCGCCAGCAGCCAGGAGGTGCCGTCGTCGTCGTGGAACAGCGCGGCGTCGAAGCCGTGCGAGTGCAGCCGTACCGGGTCCGACCACGGTCCCGTGATGGTCGGCGCGGTGGTGAGGAAGTTCTGTGCGTCCCAGTAGCCGCTGGCGAAGCTGGCGACGTCGCTGTAGACCAGGTGGAACAGTCCGTCGTGGTACGTGAGGTCGGGCGCCCAGATCCCGTTGGAGTCGCCGCAGCCGCGAAGGTCGAGCAGTCGGCGTTCGGTGATGATGCCGCCGAGTTCCCGCCAGTGGACGAGGTCTTTCGAATGGTGCACCCGGACACCGGGATACCACTCGAAGGTCGAGGTCGCCAGATAGTAGTCGTCGTCGACCCGCAGGATGGACGGATCCGGATGAAAGCCGGTCAGAACGGGGTTGCGGATCGACCGGGCGATGGCCACGTCCGCGATCTCGGTCGACATGTTCGACTCCTTCAGGTCACGATCCCGGTTTCTTACCGGAAATACTCCGGAAATGCCAGGATGGCGCTCACGGTATCGGCTGACGTCCGCTCGCGACACCCCCTTGACCGGCGACGCAAGCCCGTCGTAACGTGCCGGCCATCACGTCGAAAATATCGGTATCGAAGCGAAACTTGCGATCCCGCTTTCATGGCCGCCGCTGATCGCGGTGGTGTTCCCTCCGCGTTACTACGCCTCCCGAAGGGATGAACCATGACATCGCACCTCACCCGCCGGTCGCTGCTGGGGCTGGCCGGCGCGGGCGCCGGCGCGCTCCTGCTCGGCGCCTGCGGGGATGGGGACAGCGGCGCTTCCGCGAGCCCGCAGAAGATCAGATGGTGGCACGTCCAGGACGCCGAGCCGATGCTGAGCGTCTGGGCTGATCTGGCCCGGCAGTACGAGAGCACGCACACCCACGTCACGGTCGACGTGCAGCCGCTGGAGGTCGAGGCGTTCAAGACCAAGCTGAACGGAGCCGTCGAGGCCGCGCTGCCTCCGGACCTGTTCCAGTCGTGGGGCGGCGGCGCACTGCAGCAGCAGGTCGAGGCCGGCCTGGTCAAGGACATCACCAGCGAGGTCCAGGGCTGGATCGGGCAACTGCTGCCCGCCTCGTTGCAGCCGTACACGGTGAACGACAAGATCTACGGCATTCCGTTCGACATCGGCATGGTCGGCTTCTGGTACAACCGGGACCATTTCGCCAAGGCCGGCATCGAGACGCCGCCGAAGACCTGGGGCGAACTGCTGCAGGTCGTCACCAAGCTCAAGGCCGTCAACATCGCTCCGATCGCGCTCGGCGGCAAGGACAAGTGGCCCGGGCACTACTACTGGGCGTACCTGGCGATGCGGATCGGCGGTCTCGAGGCGCTGCAACAGGCGGCCGAGGACCGCAACTTCGACACCCCGGTCTTCGTCGCCGCCGGTGAGCGCCTCCGCGAACTTGTCGACATGCAGCCGTTCCAGAAGGGCTACCTACGCGCCGAGTACGGGTCCGAGACCGGGCAGGCCGCGACGATGGGCAACGAGGAGGCCGCCATGGAGCTGATGGGCCAGTGGGCGCCGTCGGTGCAGGCGTCCTCCTCGACCAGCAAGCGTGGCCTCGGTGACCGGCTCGCCTTCTTCCCCTTCCCGGCCGTCGAGGACGGCAAGGGCTCGGCCACCGACGCGTTCGGCGGCGGCAACGGCTTCGTGGTCGGCCGCGACGCGCCGCCCGCCACCGTGGACTTCCTGCGGACGCTGCTGCAGGCGAGGAACCAGCGCCGGGCCGCGCAGACCGGTGCGGTGCTGCCCACCAACCAGGCCGCGGCCGGCGGGATCAAGGATCTGAACAACCAGGTCGTGGCGGCGAACCTCGGCATCGCGACCGGCTTCCAGCTCTACCTCGACCAGGCGTACCCACCGGCGGTGGGCGCCCAGGTCAACGAGAGCGTGGCGCAGCTGATCGCGGGCACCAAGCGGCCGGACCAGATCGTCAAGGACATCACCAGGGTGGCGAAGAAGCAGTAACGGGCGTCGTCGGCGCTCGGGCACCGCGCCGCCGCCGTACGTCAGCTCGTCGGCGCTCCCGCCGGCAGCGTCGAGGGATGAGCGAAGTAGGGAAGGGCGCATGGCTGCCAACGACAACCGGACAGTGACCATCGCGGCCATCGCCCGCCTGGCGGGGGTGTCGGTGCCGACGGTGTCCCGGGTGATCAATGGTCGTTCGGATGTGGCTCCGCAGACCCGTGAGCGGGTGGAGGAGTTGCTGACGCGGCATGGTTACCGGCGTCGGCCGCCGAGTATGCGGGCCAGTTCGGGGTTGGTGGACCTGGTCTTCAACGATCTGGACAGTCCATGGGCGGTGGAGATCATCCGGGGTGTGGAGGATGTGGCGCACGCTGTCGGGGTGGGCACCGTCGTGTCGGCCATCCACCGGCGCTCGTCCTCGGCCAAGCAGTGGCTGGACAACATCCGGACCCGGTCCACCGAGGGGGTCATCTTCGTGACCTCCACCCTCGAACCGCCGCAGCAGGCGGAGTTGCGCCGGCTGAACATCCCGGCCGTGATCGTCGACCCGGCGGGTGTCCCCGCCCAGGACGCGCCGACCATCGGCGCCACGAACTGGGCGGGGAGCCTGCGGGCGACGGAGTATCTGATCGGGCTGGGGCACCGGCGGATCGGGTTCATCGCCGGGCCGCCGCAGTTGATGTGCAGCCGGGCCCGGATGGACGGCTACCGGGCAGCCCTGGAGGCCGCCGGGATCCCGATCGACGACCGGTTGATCCAGGCGGGCAACTTCTACCACGAGGCCGGGTTCTCCGGTGGGGCGCGGTTGCTGGGGCTGACCGAGCCGCCGACGGCGATCTTCGCGTCGAGCGACCAGATGGCGCTGGGTGTGTACGAGGCGGTCCGGCAGCGGGGTCTGCGGATGCCGGACGACGTCAGCGTGGTCGGCTTCGACGACCTGCCGGAGGTGCGGTGGTGCTCGCCGCCGCTGACCACGGTGCGGCAGCCGCTGGCCGAGATGGGCATGCTGGCGGCGCGGACGGTGCTGCGGCTGGCCCGGGGCGAGAAGGTGGAGAGCCCCCGGGTCGAACTGGCCACCGAACTCGTCATCCGGGACAGTTCGTGCGCGCCACGGGCCGACCGGGGGCCCGCGGAGTGAACTGCGCCAACTACCGATAGTCGAGTGAAATTTCCGGCACTAGGGTGTGGGCGGGCGGCTGGTTGCCCGTCCTGGCCGCCCCGGGGCATGGTGCGGGCTGTCGCCGTACCGGTTGGGTGGGGAGTGCCGTGGTTGCCAGAGACACCCGGAAGATCACAATATCCGCGATAGCGGACCTGGCGGGCGTGTCGGTGCCGACGGTGTCCCGGGTGATCAATGGTCGTTCGGATGTGGCTCCGCAGACCCGTGAGCGGGTGGAGGAGTTGCTGACGCGGCATGGTTACCGGCGTCGGCCGCCGAGTATGCGGGCCAGTTCGGGGTTGGTGGACCTGGTCTTCAACGATCTGGACAGCCCGTGGGCGGTGGAGATCATCCGGGGTGTGGAGGATGTGGCGCACGCCGTCGGGGTGGGCACGGTCGTGTCGGCCATCCACCGGCAGACCTCCTCGGCGGAGCAGTGGCTCGACGGCATGCGCCGCCGGGGCACCGAAGGCGTGATCTTCGTGACCTCGATGGTCGAGCCGCCCCTGCAGGCCGAGCTGCGTCGGCTGAGCATTCCGGTGGTGATCGTCGACGCCGACGGCCTGCCGGCCCGGGAGGCGCCGACCATCGGCGCCACGAACTGGGCGGGGGGCCTGCGGGCGACGGAGTATCTGATCGGGCTGGGGCACCGGCGGATCGGGTTCATCGCCGGGCCGCCGCAGTTGATGTGCAGCCGGGCCCGGATGGACGGCTACCGGGCCGCCCTGGAGGCCGCCGGGCTCTCCTTCGACGAGGACCTGGTCTGCCCGGGCGACTTCTACCACGAGGCCGGCTTCAACGGCGGGGTGCGGTTGCTGGGGCTGACCGAGCCGCCGACGGCGATCTTCGCGTCGAGCGACCAGATGGCGCTGGGTGTGTACGAGGCGGTCCGGCAGCGGGGTCTGCGGGTACCGGACGACGTCAGCGTGGTCGGCTTCGACGACCTGCCGGAGGTGCGGTGGTGCTCGCCGCCGCTGACCACCGTGCGGCAGCCGCTGGCCGAGATGGGCATGCTGGCGGCGCGGACGGTGCTGCGGCTGGCCCGGGGCGAGCAGGTGGAGAGCCCCCGGGTCGAACTCGCCACCGAACTCGTCATTCGGGACAGCGCCGCCCCCGCCTAACCGGCTACCGATATTTTTCCGGAAGTTGTTGACGCCGCATCCGGTGGGGCCGACGATGGGACTCGCCGTCCTTTCACCAAGGAACTGGCTGGTGGTGCCCGCCGTGCCCGCGGCACCGCCCGGCCGTGTCCGGCGGACGCCCACGCCGTCCGCCGGACACGGCACCCACCTCCCATCCGATCCGACGTGGGCCGTCGCCGGCTTCTGCCGTTGGCAGATCCGCTGACGGTGAACGAGCCACCCGGACAGCGCCGACGAGGGGCAGGGTGGCTCACATGAAACTCCTCATGCTGGGCGGGTCGGGATTCGTGGGCGGGGCGGTGGTCGCCGAGGCGACGCACCGGGGCTGGGCGGTGACGGCGTTCAACCGGGGGCGGCACGGGGCGCCTCCGGCTGGCGTACGGCACCTGGTGGGTGACCGCACCGCCGCCGACGGGCTGGCCGCGCTGACCGAGGGGGAGTGGGATCTCGTCGTCGACACATGGGACGGTGCGCCCCGCGTCGCCCAGGCGACGGCGCGGATGCTGCTCGGACGGGTAGGACACTACGTCTACGTCTCCAGCGGTTCGGTGTACGCCCAGCCGGTGCCGGCCGGCGTGACCGAGCAGGCTCCGCTCGTCGAGGCCGCCCCGGACGACGTCGACGGTGACTACCCGATGCTCAAGGCCGGTGCCGAGCGGGCGCTGCGCGCGGTGCTCGGCGACCGGGTACTGCTCGCCCGGGCCGGTCTCATCCTCGGTCCGGGTGAGGACATCGGCCGGCTGCCGTGGTGGTTGAACCGTCTCGCCCAGGGCGGTGAGGTGCTCGCGCCCGGCCCGGTGGACCTGCCCGTGCAGTACGTCGACGTTCGCGACCTGGCGGCCTTCCTGCTGGATGCCGGGGCCGCCGGCCAGGCTGGAGCGGTGAACGTGGTGAGCCGGCCCGGCCACACCACCATGGGTGAACTGCTCACCGCCGGCATGGCGGCCACCGGCGCTGCCGCCCGGCTGAACTGGGTCGATCCGGGGCGCCTGCTCGCCGCCGGGGTGGAACCGTGGAACGATCTGCCGATCTGGATCCCGCCGGGGCACGAGTACCGGTGGATGCAGCAGATGGACGTCACCCGCGCGTACGCCGGCGGGCTCGGCTGCCGCCCGGTGACCGAGACCGTCGTCGACACCTGGGCCTGGTTGCGCCGGGTGGGTTCGGTGCCGGCCCGCGCCGGTCGACCGGCCCGGCCGCCGGTCGGTCTGGACCCGGCCCGGGAGGCCGGCCTGCTCGCGGCCCTGGCCACCGATCCTCCGTCCGCGGTGCCACCCCGCTGACGTCGCTAGGCGAGGGACACCGGCAGGTCCAGCACCTCGTCCACCGAGCGGCGGGGGGTGGGCCAACCCGGCTGGCCGTACCCGATCCGCATCACCATCTGCGGCGTACCGAACCGTCCCAGCGACAGCCGGAGCTGCTCCCGGGCCGACGGCACCTCGATCGGTTGGGACAGCATCGACACCGACAGCCCGGCGTCGGTGGCGGTCAGCAGCACCCGCTGCAACGCCTGGCCCGCGACCACCTGGTCGACGGCGGTGTTGCCGGCGGAGCCGAGCACCGCCACGAGCGGCTCCGGCTCGAAGTCTCGCCCGGGTGCCCGCTGGGTGCCACCGAAGCCACGCGACGGAAGCAGGTCCTGCGGCTCGGCCCGGGGGCCGCTGGCGGTCACCGGGACGCCGTCCGGCTCGGTGCCGGCGCGTACCCACGCCTCGCGCTCCGCCCGGTAGGCGGGGTCGCGTTCGAGGACCCGGTGTGCGCTGCGGGCGATCTCGGCGAAGGCGTTGACCGCGCTCACCCCGATCAGCAGTTCCAGCCAGCAGTGCTCGGCCCGGGCCGCCTCACCCAGTCGCCAGCGGGAGTCGGCCGGGACCGGGTCGGGCCAGAACGGGGCACGGTTGCTGAACCGGCGCGGGATGGCCGCGTAGAGGCCCTGCTCGGCGGGGCTGGGTCGGCGCGGCAGGTCCGGCACCAGCCGGGCCAGCACGTCCGGCTCCGACGGGTACGGGCGCAGTCGTACCGTCGCCGGTGCGCCGGCCACCGCCAGGGCCAGGCGCAGGTTGAACAACGCCGCTCCACCGGCGACGCGGGCACCCCAGCCGCTCGGGTCGGTGGCGGGCAGCCGTCGGGTCGGGTCGAGGAGCACCTCGATCCCGCCGTCACGCAACCGGAACCGCCACGGCTGGACGTTGTGCAGGGACGGTGCACGGACCGCGTCGGTCGCGGCGGCCCGCAGTTGTTCGACGGTGTAGCCGGTCTCCATGGTCGTGCCCCCTCGCATCCGCCTGGTACCTCCCCACGGTGCGCCCCGCCCACCCCCACCCAGCAGGGCCACACGTCCCGAACCCCCAGGACCCCCCGCCTCCCCTGAGCCTGTTGACCAAGAGGTTGTGGTCGGGATCCGGCCCGCCGGAGACGCAAACTTCTTGATGAACCGGGTGGAGGTGGTGGGGGAGGTTGGGACTTTTGGCCCGGGTGGGGGTGGGCGGGAGGGGGTAGAAAGGGGGGATGATCCGGGTGTTTCTGCTTGACGACCACGAGGTCGTCCGTCGTGGTCTGGCCGACCTGCTGCATGCCAGTGGGGACATCGAGGTGGTCGGTGAGTCCGGTTCCGCACTGGAGGCGGCCCGCCGGATTCCGGCGCTGCGGCCCGACGTGGCGATCCTCGACGCCCGGCTGCCCGACGGCAACGGCATCGACGTGTGCCGGGACGTACGGGCCGTGGACTCCTCGATCAAGGGGCTGATCCTGACGTCGTACGAGGACGACGAGGCGCTGTTCGCTGCGATCATGGCTGGTGCCTCCGGGTACGTGCTCAAGCAGATCCGGGGCACCGACCTCGTCGACGCGGTACGCCGGGTGGCGGCCGGTCAGTCGCTGCTCGACCCGGCGATCACCACCCGGGTGCTGGATCGCATCCGCAGCGGCGTGGAGCAGCCCCGCGAGTTGCAGTCCCTCACCGAGCAGGAGCGGCGCATCCTGGAGTACGTCGCCGAGGGGCTGACCAACCGGGAGATCGCCAGCAAGATGTTCCTGGCCGAGAAGACGGTGAAGAACTACGTCTCCAGCGTGCTGGCCAAGCTCGGTCTGGAGCGACGCACCCAGGCCGCGGTGCTGGCCACCCGCCTGCTGGGCAAGACGCACTGACCAGTGCGGCTCACCCCCCCAACGGCACCGACCAGTGCAGCTCGGTGCCGTGCGGCTCGGCACCGCGTACCTCGAAGGTGCCGCCGTGCCGTTCGGCGCGTTCGCGCAGGTTCACCAGTCCGCCCCGGGCGGCGGCCGGGTCGCAACCCACGCCGTTGTCGGTGACGGTGACGGCGACCCGGGCGGCGTCGACGCGTACCACCACCGACACCGCCGTGGCCTCGGCGTGGCGTACGGCGTTGGACAGCGCCTCGCGGAGCACGGCGGCGAGTTCGGGGCGGACCTCGTCCGGCACGGCGCTGTCGATCGGCCCGGTCAGCTCCAGCCTCGGTCGGAAACCAAGTGACTCGGCGGCGGCCTCCACCGCCTCGCGGATCTCGGTGCGCAGCGCCGCGCTCATCGGGGTACGCAGCTCGAAGATGGTGCGGCGGATGTCCTTGATGGTGGTGTCCAGGTCGTCGACGGCGGCGTTGATCCGCTTGGCGACCTCCGGCCGCGCGGTCAACGGCACCGCGCTCTGCAGTTGCAGACCGGTGGCGAACAGCCGTTGGATCACCACGTCGTGCAGGTCCCGGGCGATCCGCTCGCGGTCCTCCAGCACCACCAGTTGCTCGCGTTCCTCCTGGCCACGGGCGCGTTCCATGGCCAGCGCCGCCTGACCGGCGAAGCTGCCCAGCAGGGCCACGTCGTCGTCGGTGGCGCCGCCGTGGTCGACGCGGTGCGCGATCACCAGCACCCCGTGCAGGGTGTCGGCGGTGGCCAGCGGAGAGATCACCGCCGGTCCGGTGTGCAGCACCGCCGGCCACGGCGCGGCGTGGGCCAGATCCTCCACCGAATCATGCCGACCCGCGACGACCGGACCGGCGAAGCTGGTGTCGGCGGCCGGCAGCACCGTGCCGACCAGCGCGCCGGCCTGGGCGCCGACGCCGTCGACGACCTCGACGGTGAAGTGCTCCGCATCCTCGTCGTAGAGCAGCACCAGGGCCAGTTCGGCCTCGGCGACCTCGCGGGCGCGCCGCGCCACCAGGGTCAGTGCGTCGGTACGGCGTACCTCGCCGAGCAGCAGTGAGGTGATCTCGGCGGTGGCGGCGAGCCAGCGTTCCCGCCGGTGGGCCAGCGCGTACAGCCGGGCGTTCTCGATCGCCACGCCGGCGGCACCGGCGAGCGCGACGACGATCTCCTCGTCGTCGTCGGTGAACTCGACGCCGCCCTGCTTCTCGGCCAGGTAGAGGTTGCCGAAGACCTGGTCGCGGATGCGTACCGGCACGCCGAGGAAGGTGTGCATCGGCGGATGGTGCGCCGGAAAGCCGTACGAGTTCGGATGCTGGGTGATGTCCGGCATCCGCACCGGTTTCGGCTCGTCGATGAGCAGGCCGAGCACCCCTCGGCCGTGCGGCAGGTCACCGATCTTCGCGTGCAGCTCCGGGGAGATGCCGTGGGTGATGAAGTCGTGCAGCATCCGGTCGGGACCGATCACCCCGAGCGCGCCGTAGCGGGCCCCGGCCAGGTCGCAGGCCGCCTGCACGATGCGCCGCAGGGTGCTGCGCAGATCCAGGTCGGTGCCGATGCCGACGACCGCGTCGAGCAGCGCCCGTAGGCGTTCCCGGCTGGTCATGACCTCGCCGACGCGATCCAGCATCTCCTGGAGCAGCTCGTCCAGGCGTACTCGGGACAGTGGGCTCAGGCCGAGCGATGGTGGCTCGTTGCGGGGGTTGGGTGCGCCGACGGTCACCCGGCGATGCTAACCGGCGACCGACCGCGCGGAAACGCCCGATGCGGCCGGCGCGGTGTCCGGGACCGCGCGGTCAGGCGGCGTCGCCGGACACCGCCGAGGTGTCCACCACCTGCTCGCGCGGCAGTCGCGGGGTGTGCGGTGGGCCGGCGTGCGCCGGGTCGGCCACCCCAGGCGCAGGCCGAGGTACGGGGTGGCCGAGCCCGGCGAGCAACTGGCGCAGGGTCTGCCGGGTGGCCGGCACCTGACCACCCGCTGAGCGGGGACCATCGAAACACCCAGTCGGGTGGCGGCCAGCCAGGCGGCCGACAGCGCCTCGCCGGCCCGCAGCCAGTCGACCGGCTCGTCCTGGTCGCCGTAGAGCACCGCGTAGGACGCCGCCCGGTCGTGTCCCGGCCCGACCGGCAGCGTGCCGGCGCGACCAAAGTCCCGCCCCGGCACGGTGGTCTGCGCGGGCTGCTCCGGCAACACCTCGGGAGTGAGCCCGGTGCCGCCGGCACGGCTGGTCCAGTACTCCAGTTCCTCCCGGAGTCGGGAGTCCTCCGCCTCGACCGTGGCGGCCTGCGAGGCGGACGCGGCCAGTTGCAGCACCTGGTCGCGGTCGAGGACCTCCAACCGGGCACCTTCCTGCACGGCGGCCGCCGCGATGGCGCTCAAGGAGTCGTCGGGGACCGGCTCGTCGCTGACCGGACGCCGGTCGGTGTGCCGCACCTGCATGCACTGCACCGCCCGCATCGCGTCCGGGTCGGCGCCGGTGGCCCGCGGCTCGGTGAGCCGGGCGAGCAGGTCGGGGTCGCTCGGGTCGGGCATCCGCCGCACGTCGGTAGCCCACCCTCGGCGGCCAACGCCAGCCGTGGTGCAGCGCCGCACCGCAGCTGAGGGTGACCAACTCGCCCTCCGGGTCGGTGGCGGCCAACCTGCTGTCGCGTACCATCCGCAGCTCCAGCGCGTCGGGCAGCACCCGCCAGCGCCACGGCTGGCTGTTGTGCACCGACGGCGCGTGACCGGCCATCGCGGCGGCCTCCGCGAGCGCTGTGGTCAGCGGGCGGTGGGTAGCCGGCGTCTGGTGGCTCATCCTCACGACCTTTCCGTCTCTGCCCATCGTGCCGCACCTCGGTACGGCTGTGGGCGCGGTCCGGTTCATCGTGCGTCATCGGCCGCCGCGTCGCACGATCCGCACGTCCCTACCCGGCGGGACGTGTGGCCCGCGTTCCGCCGCGACCGCCCGGTCCGGCTGAGACGATCCGCAGGTGGGTGAGCAGCGGTCGGCAGGTGACCGGGGCGGGGGCGAGTGCCTGCCGGACCAGCCGGTGCGTCCGCAACCCGAGGCATCCCGTCGGCGGCGTGGCAGCTGGTGGTCGATCGACCGCCGGTCTCACGCTGCTGGTGCTGGCCGGTGCGGCGGTACGGACCGGCCGGGCGTCCCGGCGTCGCCGACGCGCTGTGGGCGGCAGCGACCCTGGCGCGCTGCTCGGCGGCCGTGTCGGTGCTGCGGGACCTGCCGCGGCGGCAGTTCGGCGTGGATGTGATCGCCGTGCTGGCGTTGGGCGGCGCACTTGTCGTCGGCGACTGGCCGGCGCGGTGGTCGCGGGTGATGCTGGCCACCGGGCGGACGCTGGAGGCGTACGCGCAGCGTCGGGCGACCCGTGATCTGCGGGCGCTGCTGGAGCGGGCGCCCCGTACCGCACGGCGGCGAACCGCCGAGGGCGCGGTCGAGGAGGTACCGGTGGACCGGGTGGCGGCCGGTGACCGGTTGCTGGTCGGTCCGGGTGACGTGGTCGCCGTCGACGGTGTCACCGAGAGCGCCTCGACGCTCGACGAGTCGGTGGTCACCGGGGAGTCCCGGCTCGTCGAGCGGGCGGCCGGGGCCCGGGTGGCCAGCGGCGTGGTAAACGCCGGACCCGCGTTCGGGTTGCGGGCCGCGGAAAGCGCCGAACGCAGCACGTACGCCGGCATCGTCCGGCTGGCCGAGGAGGCGACCGCCCGCAGGGCACCGACGGTGCGGCTGGCCGACCGGTACGCCGCCGCCTTCGTGCCGTTCACGCTGGCGCTGGCCGGGCTGGGCTGGGTGCTCTCCGGCGACTTCCTCCGGGCGGTGGCGGTGCTGGTGGTGGCGACACCGTGTCCGTTGCTGCTGGCCACCCCGATCGCCATCGTCTCCGGGTTGTCCCGGGTGGCCCGACGCGGGGTGCTGGTCCGCGACGGCGGTTCGCTGGAGGTCCTGGGCCGGGCGCGCACCCTGCTCGTCGACAAGACCGGGACGCTGACCGCCGGCCGTCCCCGGGTCGCCGACATCGTCGTGGCTCCCGGCGGCGACCCCGACGAGGTGTTGCGGTTGGCCGCCTCGGTGGAGCAGTTGTCCTCGCACGTGTTGGCGGCGGCGCTGGTGCGCGCCGCCGGCGAGCGCGGTCTTCGACTGGTCACCCCGGCCGAGGTGACCGAGGAGCCGGGCCGGGGGTGAGTGGGCGGGTGGACGGCCGGCGCGTCCGGGTCCGCGCCAGTTCGGGTGAGTTGCCGCAGTGGGCCGAGCGGGCCAGCCGTCGGGCCGGCGCGGCGGACACTCGCTGGTCTGGGTGGCGGGTGACCGGGCCGTTGGGCGCCGTCCTGCTGGAGGATCCGGTACGGCCCGACGCCCGCCGGACCATGGCTCGGCTGCGTGCCGCCCGGTCTCACCCGGATCGTGGTGGTCACCGGCGACCGGCCGGAGGACGCCCGCCGGGTCGCCGACGCGGTGGGCGTCGACGACGTGCTGGCCGGTGCACGCCGCAGGAGAAGGCGACCCGGGTCCGAGCCGAGGCGGGCCGGGCGGTGACCGTGATGGTGGGCGACGGGGTGAACGACGCTCCGGCGCTGGCGGAGGCGCACGTCGGAGTGGCGATGGGAGCCACCGGGGCGACCGCCTCGGCCGACGTCGCCGACGCCGTGCTCAGCGTCGACCGCCTCGATCCGCTGGCCGACGCGGTCGAGGTGGCCCGGTACGCCCGTCGGATCGCGGTGCAGAGTGCCACGGTCGGCATGGGGTTGGCGCTGCTCGCGATGGGCTTCGCGGCGACCGGTCGGCTGCCGCCCGTGGCGGGCGCGTTCCTGCAGGAGGGCATTGACGTGCTGGTGATCCTCAACGCGCTGCGCGCGCTCCGGGGCGGTTCCCGTGGGCCGGCCTGACAGCGGCCGGCCCACGGTGCACCTCAGCGCTCCCTGACCACCGCGACCGGGCAGTGGGCGTGCTGGAGAAGTTGCTGGCTGACCGAGCCGAGCAGCATGCCCCGCAGCCCGCCGCGTCCCCGGGTGCCGACGACGATCAGCTGCGCGTTGCGGCTGGCGTCGACGAGCAGACCGGCCGGCGCGGCGGCGGCCGTCTCGACGGTCACCTCCACCTCGGGGAAGGTGTCCTGCCAGCGGTGCAGTGCCTCGTCCAGCTCGGCACGCTGGTCGGCGAGCGCCGCGTCGCGGGCCTGCTCGCCGGGTAGGCTCCACTGGTCGCGTCGCGGCTGCCAGGCGCGCACCACGTGCAGCGGTACCCGACGCAGTGCGGCCTGCTCGAAGGCGTAGCCGAGGGCCAGCAGCGAATGCTCCGAGCCGTCCACGCCGACGGCGACGTGCCCGGCCCGGTCGCTCTCGGTAGGCCGGCGACGGACCACCACCACCGGGCAGTGTGCGTGCGCGCTGACGGCGACGGCGGTCGAGCCGGCGAGCAGGCCGGCGAAGCCGCCGTGCTGGTTGCCCAGCACCAGGCCGGCCTGCGTCGAAGCCTCCTCCAGGATCAGGGCGGGCGGACCGTCCAGCACCTCGCCGCGTACGTCCAGTCCCGGATGGGTGGCGGCGGCGTCCGCCGCGGCCTTGCCGACCAGTTCCTCGACCTGCCGGCGGGCCTGCTCGTCGGGCCACATCCCCGGCGTGACGCCCGGACCGACCCAGCCGGCCACGGTCAACCACTCGAAGACGTACGCCAACCGGACCGGCCGGCCGTCGCGGCGGGCCTGATCGAGCGCCCACTCCAGGGCCGCCGCGGCGTCCGGGGAGCCGTCGTAGCCCACCAGGATCTCCGCGCCCGCGCCGTGCTCGCTCATGACGGCCATCTCCTCACCGGTTGGTCGGGTCGGTCTCGCGGACCCAGCGCCACTCCGCGACCCGAGGGTCGTCCTCGCCGAACCGACGGGTGTAGTCGCGGGCGGACTGGCGCGCGTCGGTCATCTCCTGGCGCAGGTGCGCGGCGCGGGCGGCCAGGCCGGGAACCCGGTCGATCACGTCGATCACGAGGTGGAAGCGGTCGAGGTTGTTGAGCATCACCATGTCGAACGGTGTGGTGGTGGTGCCCTCCTCCTTGTACCCGCGGACGTGCAGGTTGTGGTGGTTGGTGCGGCGGTAGGTGAGCCGGTGGATCAGCCACGGGTAGCCGTGGTACGCGAAGATGATCGGCTTGTCGCGGGTGAACAGCGTGTCGAACTCGGAGTCCGGCAGGCCGTGCGGGTGCTCGGAGTCCGGCTGGAGCCGCATCAGGTCGACGACGTTGATCACTCGTACCTTCAGTTCGGGCAGGTGCTGGTGCAGCAGGTCCGCCGCGGCGAGCGTCTCCAGTGTCGGCACGTCGCCGGCGCAGGCGAGCACGACGTCCGGTTCGCTGCCGTCGTCGGTGCTTGCCCAGTCCCAGATGCCCAGGCCACGCCGGCAGTGCGCGACGGCCTCGTCCATGGTGAGCCAGTTGGGCGCGATCTGCTTGCCGGCCACCACCACGTTGATGTAGTGGCGAGACCGCAGGCAGTGGTCCATGGTGGAGAGCAGGGTGTTCGCGTCCGGCGGCAGGTAGACCCGTACGACCTCGGCCTTCTTGTTCATCACGTGGTCGATGAAGCCCGGATCCTGGTGGGAGAAGCCGTTGTGGTCCTGCCGCCAGACATGGCTGGACAGCAGGTAGTTCAGCGAGGCGACCGGCTGCCGCCAGGGGATGCCACGGGTGACCTTCAGCCACTTGGCGTGCTGGTTGACCATCGAGTCGACGATGTGGATGAACGCCTCGTAGCTGGTGAAGATGCCGTGCCGGCCGGTGAGCAGGTAGCCCTCCAACCAGCCCTGGCACAGGTGCTCGGAGAGGACCTCCATCACCCGTCCGTCGGGGGAGAGGTGGTCGTCCCCGTCGACGGTGCCGGCCACCCACGCCCGGTCGGTGACCTCGAAGGCGGCCTGGAGCCGGTTGGAGGCGACCTCGTCCGGTCCGAACAGCCGGAACGTCTGCGGGTTGGCGCTGATCACGTCCCGGACCCACTTGCCGAGTTCGCCGGTGGCGCTGGTGACCGTCCCACCGGGCCGGGGCACCTCGACGGCGTAGTCGCGGAAGTCGGGCAGGGTCAGGTCGCGCAGCAGCGTGCCGCCGTTGGCGACCGGGTTGGCGCTCATCCGTCGTGGTCCCTTGGGCGGCAGCTCGGCCAGCTCGGCGACGGGCGCGCCGGTGGCGTCGAACAGCTCCTGCGGACGGTAGCTGCGCAGCCACCTCTCCAGCTCGGCGAGGTGATCCGGGTTGCTGCGGACCTCGGAGATCGGCACCTGGTGCGCGCGGTAGGTGCCCTCGACCCGCTTGCCGTCGACGTCGTGCGGCCCGGTCCAGCCCTTCGGGGTACGCAGGACGATCATCGGCCAGCGCGGGCGTTCGACGGTCGCGCCGGAACGGGCGTGGCGCTGGATCTCGGCGATCTCGTCGAGCGCGCGGTCCAGGGTGGCCGCCAGGGTCTGGTGCACCACGGCGGGATCGTCGCCGGCCACCACGTACGGCTGGTAGCCCTGCCCGCGCATCAGGTCGAGCAGGTCGGACTCGGGGATGCGGTCCAGCACCGTCGGGTTGGCGATCTTGTATCCGTTGAGGTGCAGGATGGGCAGCACCGCGCCGTCGCGGGCGGGGTTGAGGAACACGTTGGACAGCCAGCTGCCGGCCAGCGGGCCGGTCTCCGCCTCGCCGTCCCCGATCACGCAGGCGACCAGCAGGTCGGGGTTGTCGAAGGCGGCGCCGTAGGCGTGACTGAGCGCGTACCCCAGCTCGCCGCCCTCGTGGATCGAACCCGGCACCTCCGCGGCGACGTGGCTCGGGATGCCGCCGGGGAAGGAGAACTGGCGGAACAGCCGGGCCATGCCGGCCTCGTCGCGACCGATGTCGTGGTAGAGCTCGCTGTAGGTGCCTTCGAGCCAGGTGTTCGCCACCAGCGCCGGTCCGCCGTGCCCGGGTCCGGTGATGTAGATGGCGCTGAGATCGCGCGCCACGATGGCACGGTTCAGGTGGGCGTAGATCAGGTTCAGTCCGGGAGAGGTGCCCCAGTGCCCGAGCAGCCGGGGCTTGACGTGCTCGGGGGCCAGCGGTTCGCGCAACAGGGGGTTGTCCAGCAGGTAGATCTGCCCGACGGTGAGGTAGTTCGCCGCCCGCCAGTAGGCGTCCAGCCGGCGCAGTTCGTCATCGGTCAGGGGGCTTCGCAGGTCTACAGCGGTGTCCATACTGCTTGAGCCTCTCGCGGGTCGGTGAATCTCGCATCCGCAACGCGGTTTCCTCTGTCAGCTTCGCCGAATCGGCGATCCTGGATCAGGGCCGTTGGTCCCGCCGGCCCGGGTGTCACGACCCGTCCGGGTCCGGTGTGTCGGTCACGCCACGGATCACCAGGACGGGGGACGGCGCGTGGTAGAGCAGTGACTGGCTGACCGCGCCGAGCATCCCGCGCAGCGGCTCCTCGCCCCGGGCGGCGACCACCACCAACTGTGCCGAGCGGGACTGGTCGACCAGCACGTCACCGGGCTCGCCCCGGATGACGTGGCACTCGACGGCGGCGTCGGGATGGTCGGCCCGATGGCGCGCCACCGTCTCGCTGAGCCGTGCGGTGGCATCCTCGACGATGCCGTCGGAGTCGACCACCCAGACCGCCAGCAGCCGAGCCCCATGCCGGATGGCGCAGGTGAGCGCCCAGTCCAGTGCCATCTCGCCGGAGGCCGAGCCGTCGATGCCGACCAGGACCGGGCCGGCGGGTGGTGGTTCCCGCCGGGCGACCAGCACCGGGCACTCGGCGCGGGCGGCCACCTGCACGGCGGGACTGTCCGCCGGTATGCAGCGGTCGCAGTGGGCCATACCGCCGTCGCCGACCACCACCAGAAAGGCGGCCTCCGACCGGCGGACCAGGTTCGCCACCGCCGAGCCCTCGGCGATCTCGGCGGTGACCGGCACGCCCGGCTCGTTCGCGTTGGCCGCCGCGGTCGCCTCGGCGATCAACTGTTCGGCGGCGGCCCGGGAGCTGGAGACCGCCGGTGCGTCGAAGGCCGCCCAGTTGAAGGCGTGCAGCAGGTGCAGTCCGCGTCCGTGGGCGGCGGCGACCCGGGCGGCGAGTCGGGCCACCGGCAGGGCGTCCTCCGGACCGACGCCGACGAGCACCGGCGCGTCGCTGGCTGCGGCCATCCGCCATCACCCCCGCAGCTGTCGCGCTCGGCCTGCTGTTGAGGCTAGTCGCGCCGGTGCTGCTCCGGGGCGTGATCGCCGCACCGCCGGTGGGTGGTCAGGACGCCGGCCAGGCCCGGACGACGACCGCGCTGGCGTTGTCGGCCCCACCAGCGTCCAGTGCGGCGCGCAGCAGAGTCCGGACCGCGTCCGCCGGCTCGGGCCGGATGAGTGCCTCCTGCATCACGTGGTAGCTGACCTGGTCGCTCACCCCGTCGGTGCAGAGCAGCCAGGTGTCGCCGGGACGCACGGTCACGGCCAGCAGGTCGGCTTCCGGTGCGGCCGGGTGGCCGGCGTAGCGGGTGAGCTGGTACCGGGCCCGGGCGGCGGCCGGAGAGTCGGCCGGGTACCAGCCGTGCAGCACCCCCAGCCAGGCGATGGTGTGGTCGGTGGTGATCAGTTCCAGCAGGTCGTTTCGGAGCCGGTAGGCCCGCGAGTCACCCAACTGGACCACCCAGCCCCGGCTGCCCTCCGGCTCGACGACCAGACCGGTGAGCGTGCAGCCGGTCAGCTGGGGGCTACCCCGGCCGGCCTCGAGTACGGCGGACTGGACCGCGTCGGCAGCGGTGCGCAGCTGATCGGCCCCGACCTCAAGCCACGCCTCGCGGACGAGCGCGGCGAACGTCGGTACCGCGGCGGCACCGGCGCGACGGCTGCCCGCACCGTCGCCCATACCGTCGGCCACCACGGCGAAGGGAAGCGTGGGATCGACGTGGAGCACGTCGTAGTTGTCGCGGTACCGGCTGCCGATCACGCTGCCGCCGGCCATTTCGAGAGTCAGGTCGGTGAGCGTGAAACGGCTTGCCTGGTAGTCCGCGTCCTGGCTCACCGGGCCTCCAACCTACGGCTGGCGCGGAACGCCCGCGCGGCCACGACCCTAGCGAAGGGGACCACACCTCGGGTGTCAACTAGGGTTGACACTGCTGTGGTGTCAATGTAAGTTGACGCCATGAGTCAGGCGACGGAACTCGCGGCCGCGGCCGGCAGCACCGACCCCCGGGTCGGCCTGCGTGCCGTCCGCGCCCTGCGCCGGCTGCTCGAACGGCTTGAGGTGGTCCAGGTCGACAACGCCCGACGGCAGGGCTGGTCGTGGCAGGAGATCGCCGACGCGCTCGAGGTCAGCCGGCAGGCGGTGCACAAGAAGCACGCCGGGCGACCGGCGGTCGATTCCTCCTGGGAGGCGTGATGTTCGAACGATTCACCGACCGTGCCCGCGAGGTGGTGCGACGGGCCCGCGAGGAGGCCCGCGCCGAGGGCCAACGGCCGGTCGGCACCGAGCACCTTCTGCTGGCCGTCCTCGCCGACGGGGACGGCCTGGCCGCGCGGGTGCTCCGCGACGCGGGTGTCACCGCGGACGACCTGCGCGAGCGGGTCCGCCGCCACACCGCGACCGGGGGCAGTGGCCTGGGTGAAGCCGATGCGGCGGCGCTGCGTGAGATCGGCATCGACCTGGCCGCCATCGTCACCCGAATCGAGGAGTCGTTCGGCAAGGACGCCCTGCGCGAGGCGGTGCCGGCACCGCGCCGCCGATGGGGCCGGCGACGGCCGACCGGTGGTCCCTTCTCCGCCCGTTCGAAGAAGGTGCTGGAGCTGTCGCTGCGCGAGGCGATCCGGCTGCGGCACCGCCACATCGGCACCGAGCACATCCTGCTCGGCCTGCTGCGGGAGGGCAACGGCCTCGCCGCGCTGGCGCTCACCGAGGCCGGGGTCGACCTGGCCGACGTACGCCAGCGGGTCGAGGTCGCGCTGCGTGCCAGCGCCTGACGACCGACTGCTCCGCGTCCCCCGACGAACGTCGGTCGAAACGTCGGCACGGGGCGTCGGCGGGGTGAATCGAGGCACATCGGCGTCGGGTCGCCCAACCCGGCACCGTGCTGCACACTGACGCCGTGGAAGCTGGACGGGACGAAGGGCCGCTGCGTAGCGCGGTGGTGGTCAATCCGGTCAAGGTGACCGATCTCGACGCGTTGCGCCGGACCGTCGGCGACACGCTCGACGCGGCCGGCTGGCCGGAACCGCTGTGGTTCGAGACCACCCCCGACGATCCCGGTCGCGGTCAGACCGAGAAGGCGCTCGCCGCCGGGGTCGACGTGGTCTTCGCCTGCGGCGGCGACGGTACGGTGATGGCCTGCGTCGACGCTCTGGTCGGCACCGAGGCGGCGCTCGCCGTGCTGCCCCAGGGCACCGGCAACCTGCTCGCCGCCAACCTGGGACTCTCCGACGAACTGCCCGCCGGGCTGGCGGTGGCCATCGAGCGTGGCCGCCGCCTGCTCGACGTCGGTGCGGTGGACGGGCACCACTTCGCGGTGATGGCCGGCATGGGTTTCGACGCCCAGATGCTCGATGCCACGAGCGAGACCACCAAGCGCCGGATCGGCTGGCCCGCGTACGTGGTCGGGGCGGCACGACACCTGCGGGACCGGCCGATGCGGGTGTCGATCCGCCTGGACGATCAGCCGCCGTTGCGCCGCCGCGCCCGTTCGGTGCTGGTCGCCAACGTCGGCCGGCTCCAGGGCGGGGTCACCCTGCTCACCGAGGCGGAGCCCGACGACGGTTACCTCGACGTCGCCGTGCTCACCCCGCGCACGCTGCGGCACTGGCTCACCCTCGGCTGGGCGGTGCTGCGCCGTCGCGACCGGGTGCCGCGGATGGAGGTGTACCGCGCCCGTCGAGTGGAGATAACCAGCAACCGGAGCCAGCCTCGGGAACTGGACGGCGACCTGATCGAACCGGGTCGCCAGCTGCGGGTGCAGATCCGGCGGCGAGCGTTGTGGCTGTGCGTACCGCGGCCGGAGCAGGCGCCCGACCTGGCCGAGGACGCGTCGGCCGCCGCCGAGCGCGGCGAACACCTCGTCGAGGAGGGCAGGGGTGAGCGCGAGGAGTGAGCTTGCGAGCCCCGCAGTCGCGAACGGAGGGCTGGTCGGGTGAGCGCGAGGAGTGAGCTTGCGAGCCCCGCAGTCGCGAACGGAGGGCTGGTCGGGTGAGCAGCACCAGGATCGTGCCGGAGACCCGGCTGATGTCCGACGAACAGCTCTGCGCCGACCACGCCTGGCAGACGTTGCGCCGGGAGGGTGGCTGGCACCTGTTGCGGGACGCGTTCACCCGGTTTCGCTACGGCGACGGGTTCAGCCACTCCCGCGCCTTCGCGTTTCAGCTCTGCCTGGCCGTGGTGCCGTTCCTGATCGCCCTCACCGGGCTGATCTCCGAGCTGGGCGTGGCCGAGGGCGGGGAGGTGGTCGCCGACACGGTGCTGGCGTTGACCCCCGGCACCAGTGACCAGATGGTCGCCGAGCTGCTCGGCGGGGGCGACGACGCGGGCGCCGAGCGGGTCGAGGAGGCCGGCGAGGTGGCGCTGACCCTCGGTATGATCACCGGCCTGGTGGCGCTGACCAGCACCATGGCCCAGATCGAGCGGGGGGCCAACCGGATCTACGGCGTCGAACGGGACCGCCCGGCGTTGTGGAAGTACCTGCGGGCCGCCGTGCTTGCCGTCACCGCCGGTCTTCCGGCGCTGGCCGGGTTCCTCATCCTGGTCGGCGGTGGGCCGATGGGCGACTCGGTGGAACGCCACTACGCCTGGGGTGATGTCGCCGGAACGGTGTGGGACGTGGTGCGTTGGCCACTCAGCCTGGGCCTGACGGTGCTCGCCGTCGCGGTGCTGTTCCGCCACGCGCCCCGCCGTCACCAGCCTGGCCTGTCCTGGCTGTTGTTCGGTGCCGGCATCGCGACCACCATGTGGTGGCTGGCCAGTCTGCTGCTCGCCGGGTACGTGCGGTTCAGCGAGGACTTCGGGCAGACCTACGGCGCGCTGGCCGGGATCATGGCGCTGCTGCTCTGGGCGAACCTCACCGGCATGGCGCTGTTCGGCGGGCTCTCGTTCGCGGCGCAACTGGAGGCGGTACGCATCGGCGTGCAGGAGCCGGCGAAGCCGGACCTGTGGGAGCCGAACGTACAGCGGGTACCGGTGCACGACACCGGCGAGATGACCGCACTCTGACCCAGCCGGGCGCCGGGTGTACCGCGGCGGCGGATCGGGTACTGCGCCACGCCAGAAGCGAAGGAGGCTGCCGTGGGCGCGGTCAGGGACGTACTGCGACGACCCCTGGGACATTTCACCGAACGTACGCTCGCCGGTCTGGCGCTCGTGCTCGGTGCCGGGGTGGGCTTCGGGTTGCTGCTGGTGCTGGTCCGGGTGCGGTGGTCGCCGCTGTACGACGTGGACCACGGCGTGGCGCAGTGGCTCAACGACCAGGTGTCACCGATCGGGCCGCTGGTGACGGTGCTCACCGCCATCACCGACCTCGGTGGGCGGGCGGTCATCATCTGGTTGGTGACCGTCGCCGTGGTCGGGTTGCTGATCCGCCGGCTAGGCCGCCTCGCGGTGTTCCTGATCGTCACCGGCGCGGGCGCGCTGATCCTCGACCCGTCGCTCAAGACGCTCGTCGACCGGCTGCGTCCCGAGGTGGAGGTGCCGATCGGCGCGTACGCGGGACAGAGCTTCCCCAGCGGTCACGCCCTCGGGTCGATGGTGGCCTACGGCGCGTTGCTGCTGGTGTTCCTGCCGGCGATGGCACCCCGCTGGCGCCGGCCGGCGATGGCCCTGGTCGCCACCGTCGTCTTCCTGATCGGGTTCACCCGGGTGGCGCTCGGCGTGCACTTCCTCTCCGACGTGATCGGCGCCTGGCTGCTCGGCGCGGCCTGGCTGGGAGTCACCGCGTACGCCTTCCGGTTGTGGCGGTTGGAGCGGGGGCGGCCCGCGGCGCCGTTGACCGAGGGGTTGGAGCCGGAGGCCGGGCAGGAGGTGGCGCCCGCGCCGGACGAGGAGAAGCTGCTGCCGCACGCCCGGGCCGGCGTCGCCGAGATCATCGTCGGCTGGGTGCTGGTGTTCGGTGCCCTCTACGGCTTCGGCATGTTCGTCAGCTACTACGCCGACAACACCTTCCTGGCCAGCCTCGACGAGACGGTGCCCACCTGGTTCGCCGATCGGCGTACCGCCGCGCTCGACGATGTCAGCTGGTGGTGGAGCAAGGTCGGCGACACCCACGCCATCCTGGCGATCTCGCTGGTCTTCTGCCCGCTGGTGCTGGCCATCTGGCGGCGGTGGCGACCGGTGCTGTTCGTGGCGTTGACCATGTTCGGCGAGTTGACTCTCTTCCTGGCCAGCGCGGCGGCGGTGGACCGGCCGCGCCCGCCGGTGGAGAACCTGGACGGGCCGATGCCGACCTCGTCGTTCCCGTCCGGGCACATCGCCGCCACGCTCTGCATCTGGGTGGCGATCGCCGTCATCGTCTTCCCGCGTACCGACCGGTGGTGGCGGTGGGTTTTCGTGGCGCTCGCCGTGGTGATGCCGGTGGGAGTGGCGATCTCCCGGATGTACCGGGGGATGCACCACCCGACGGACTTCATGGGCGCGATCCTGCTCACCACGCTCTGGATCGGGCTGTTGTACTGGGTGGTTCGCCCCAACGAGGACGTCCGGCAGGGCAACCAGCCGGCCATCGAGTCGGAGGACGTGGACACCCTCGACGACGAGCTGGCCCGGGCCGGCCGGCCCGGCTGAGCCGCCCGTGTTGCGGGTGATGACCTGGAACATCCGCACCGGCGGCCGGGACCGTGGCGGTCCGGACCGGCGCGAGCTGGTGGCCCGGGTCGTCGCCGGGCAGCGGCCGGACGTGCTCGCCCTGCAGGAACTGGGTGGTCTCGACGTCGCGGGCTTCGCCGGCGACGTCGAGCTCCGGCCGTACCTGGCCCGCTCCTGGTTCGGGCAGCCGGTCGCGGTGCTGGTGCGGGCGCCGTGGCCGGTGCTGGCCGCCGCACCGGTACGTCGGCCGTTCCACCACGCGGCCCAACGTGTGGTGGTGGGCACCGCCGCCGGTCCGCTGACGGTGCTCGGCACCCACCTCGACCCGTACTCGGGCACCCGACGGCTGGTCGAGGCGGGTTGGGCGGCCGGCGCCGTGCGTACCGACCGGGACGGCCTGGCGCTGCTCGCCGGTGATCTGAACACCCTCGACCCGTACGCCGAGCACGCTGACCGGGTGGGTCGGCTACCGCCCGGGTACCGGCGACGGCATCTGCGTCGGGACGGGCGGACGGTGGAGACCCGCGCGGTGGCCCGGCTGCTCGCCGCCGGCCTGGTGGATCTCGGCGCGGACGCCGGCCCGACCGTGCCCACCGCCCACGGTGGCGCCGAGTTCCCCGACGTGCGCCTGGACTACCTGCTCGCCACCCCCACCCTGGCCACCCACCTCACCCACGTGGAGGTGGTCCGCACCCCCCACACCGACCACGCCTCCGACCACTACCCCCTGGTCGCCGAGTTCGCTCTCACCCCGCCGGCGGCGGTCACAGGAGCAGGTTGAGCAGGACGGTCAGGACGACCGAGGCGACGAGGGAGAAGAGGATCATCAGGAGGCAGCCGACGCCGCCGCCGGCCGGTCGGATCTCCGTGTTACCGAATCGCATCGACGATCACACCTTCCTGTTCACAGGTCACGCAGTCGGGGCAGCAGTTCGTCCTGCGCCCAGTCCAGGAACATCGGTTGGGTGTCGCCGCCGACCTGAACCAGGGCCACGTGGGTGAAGCCGGCGTCGACGAACTTCTTGAACGCCGCCACGTGCTTGTCGACGTCCGGGCCGCAGGAGAGCCCGGCGGCCACGTCCTCCTCGCGGACGCTGCGGGTGGCCGCCGCGAAGGAGTCGGTGTCGGGCAGGTCGGTGTTGACCTTCCAGCCCAGTCCGAACCAGCGGAACTGGTCGTGGGCGATCTTGCGGCACTCGGCCTCGTCCGGGCCGTAGCAGATGGCCACCTGCCCGTACCGGGGACGCCCGGCCCCGCCGGCCTGCTCGTACATCTCGACCAGGTGCGGCTCCGGATCGGTGGCGATCATGCCGTCGGCGTACTCGGCGGCCAGGGTCGCCGACTGGCGGCCGGAGGCGGCCACCGCCATCGGCACCGGCGTGTCCGGTCGGTCCCAGAGGTAGGCGTCCGGCACGTCGAAGTGGTTGCCGGAGAAGGTCAGCGTCTCGCCGTTCAGCAGCGGACGGATGATCTGCAACGCCTCCTCGAACATCTCGTGCCGCTGCTGCACGTGCGGCCAGCCGCCCACCACGTGCTCGTTGAGGTTCTCCCCGGCACCGAGTCCGAGGGTGAACCGACCGTCGGAGAGCACCCCCAGCGTGGACGCCTTCTGCGCCACCACCGCCGGGTGGTAACGGCGGATCGGGCAGGTCACGAAGGACATCAGCGCCGCGCGGGAGGTGGCGTGCGCGACCGCGCCCAGCACCGACCAGGCGTACGGGGAGTGCCCCTGCGACTCCAGCCAGGGGTAGTAGTGGTCGGACATGACGAGGTGGTCGAAGCCCGCCGCCTCGGCCCGTACGGCGTGGTCGACGAGTTCCTTCGGACCTGCCTGCTCGCACATCAGGGTGTAGCCGACGCTGACCATTGACGTCTCCTTCGGGCCGGGGGCAGGTCATTCCGGATACCCCGGCCCGGATCGGTCAACCCCTGTTCGACGCTTGACGGTGCGCCCGGCCCGTGCCTACCGTTGTCTGAACCGGTTCAGATGCCGGCGTGGTGTACGTCCTGTGGTGGGGATGTCCGCCCCCGTGACGACTCGGTGTCTCCTGGGTCGTCACGGGTAGCCGGCGTACTGAACCGGTTGCTTTCGCCATCCCATCGGCATACGCTGATGCCTCGCCGGGTCTGAACGCGGCTGTCGGGCTGCAGCCGCTCACCTGCCACTCACCGCACCCCCTGGGCACGGGGGAGACATCTCCTGCGAGGAATGCATGAGAAAACTGTTCGCGGCCGTCGGCGCCGTCCTGCTGGCGACCGTCGCCGCAGTGTTCGCCTTCGGACCTTCGGCCCACGCCGCCGCCGGCTTCACGGTCAGCAACGGACGGCTCTACGACGCCAACGGCAACGAGTTCATCATGCGTGGGGTCAACCACGCGCACACCTGGTACCCGAACCAGACCAGTTCCTTCGCCGACGTCAAGGCACTCGGCGCCAACTCGGTGCGGGTCGTGCTCTCCAGCGGCGACCGGTGGACCCGCAACAGCGCCAGTGACGTGTCGAACGTGATCCAGCTCTGCAAGGCCAACCGGCTGATCTGCGTGCTGGAGGTGCACGACACCACCGGGTACGGCGAGCAGAGCGGGGCGGTCAGCCTGGACCGCGCGGTCGACTACTGGCTCAGCATCGCCAGTGCGCTCAACGGCCAGGAAGCGTACGTCATCGTCAACATCGGCAACGAGCCGTACGGGAACCAGAACTACTCGTCGTACGCCACCGACACCGCCAACGCGATCCGTCGGCTGCGCACCGGCGGCCTCACCCACACCATCATGGTGGACGCCCCGAACTGGGGGCAGGACTGGTCGTTCACCATGCGCGACAGCGCGCCCACCGTGTTCAGCGCCGACCCGGCCGGCAACACGGTCTTCTCGGTCCACATGTACGGCGTCTTCGACACCGCCGCCGAGATCAGCGACTACCTGGGCCGGTTCCGCAGCCGTGGCCTGCCCATCGTGGTCGGCGAGTTCGGGCACAACCACTCCGACGGCAACCCCGACGAGGACGCGATCCTCGCCTACACCCAGGCCAACGGCATCGGCTGGCTCGGCTGGTCGTGGAGCGGCAACAGCGGTGGCGTGGAGTACCTCGACATGGCCACCAACTTCAACCCCAACCAGCTGACCAGTTGGGGTGAGCGGTTGTTCAACGGCACCAACGGCATCCGGCAGACCGCGCGGCAGGCAAGCGTCTACGACTCGATCCCGCCGACCACGCCGCCGCCGTCGACCCCGCCACCGTCCACGCCGCCCCCCTCGACCCCGCCGCCCTCGACGCCGCCCCCGTCGACCCCGCCGCCGAGCGCCGGTTGCACGGCGACCTACTCGATCACCGGGCAGTGGCAGGGTGGTTTCCAGGGCGACGTGCGGGTGACCGCCGGCTCCACCGCCATCAACGGCTGGACGGTGCGCTGGACGTACGCCAACGGGCAGACGGTGACCCAGTCCTGGAACACGACGATCTCCAGCAGCGGGTCCACCGTGACCGCCCGCAACGTCTCCTACAACGGCCGCCTCGGCGCCGGGGCAAGCACCAACTTCGGCTTCCTCGGCAGTTGGAACGGGACCAACTCGGCTCCCGCGGTGAGCTGCACCGCGAGCTGATCTCGCACCGTCGGTGGCCGGGCCCGCACGGGCCCGGCCACCGCTGCGTCGGGGTCGAGGTGGAAAGGGCTCAGTCGGGTTCGCCGGAAATGGGGGAGGACTCCGACCGGGCATCGGTCGTGTTCATCGAATTCACCAGTTCGGTGCATTCGGTGAGGTCCCGGTGATCGCTGTCCAGAGCGTGGGAAATAATTGCCAACGAGGTGCGTGAGTCACTTATTCGCCGGCGGAGTACGTTTCGCTGTTCGGTCAGCAGCTGCCGCCATACCGTCGGGTCGTCCCGGTTGGCCAGTAGTGCCCGCAGTTGGCCGAGGCTGAACCCGGCCTCCTTGCCGAGCAGGATCAGACCGACCTGACCGGCGTGTTTTTGCTGGTAACGACGCCGTCCGTTGGGTTGCCGGTCGGGGGCGAGCAGACCCATCGCCTCCCAGTGCCGCAGTACGTGTGGAGCCAGGCCGAACCGGCCGGCCAGCTCGCCGATAGTCATTGATCGCCCACCAGATCTTGACTTCATGTCAGCATTAACTTGCATCATTGCGATTGGCGTCAAGCCGCGGCGGCCGACTCCCAGAAAAGCGATTGAAGTCTTGACAAGTGGAGGCGTCAGTGCAGTTGTTGCGTCAAGCGGGTCATGCGAGGTTGCGGGCCGTACTGACCATGCTGGTCGTACTCGCCGCGGCAATCGGCGTCAACCTGGCGGCGTCGTCGCCGGCCAGCGCGGCGACCACGACCATCTGCAAGAGTTCCCCGGTACCGGCCGGCTACGTGATCATCGCCGAGGGCTCGTCGAGCTCCTGCCCGTACGCATACCCGAACACCTGGACCATCACCACCCCGTCCACCACCGGCACCACCACGGTCTGCAAGGTGTCGACCATCCCGGCCGGCTACGTCATGCTCAGCGAGGGTAATTCCACGCAGTGCCCGTACGCGTGGCCGAACACGATGACGATCCGGATTCCGTCCACGAGCACCACCACCGTGGTCTGCAAGGCCGGGCCGCTGCCGGACGGCTACGTGATCCTGGCCCAGGGCAACTCCACCCAGTGTCCGTACGCCTGGCCGAACACCTGGACCATCCGCATCCCGTCCGCCAGCGGCACCACCGTCGTCTGCGGGGTCTCGCCCGTTCCGTCGGGCTACGTCGTGGTCGGTACCGGATACTCCAGCCAGTGTCCGTACTCCTCGCCGAACACCAAGAGCATTCGGCGTCCCTGACCGGTAACGCGTGCAGCCGGGCGGCCCGGGTTCGGGCCGCCCGGCCAGTCGGCGTCCGGGAACGCACCCGGGACGCACCGGGATCGCCGGTTTTTCAGCGACCTCACAGGCCCGGTCGATAGGGTGCGCTGGTCCGCGTCCGCTCCCACAATGGAGTACGGGCACCAGACCTCGCAGGAGTACCAATGGTCTTCAAGAAGATGCTGAGCGCGTTGGGCGTGGGCGGTCCCAGCGTGGACACCGTCCTGGCCAACCCGAACACCAGACCCGGACTCGCCCTCGACGGCCAGGTCAACCTGCTCGGCGGGGACGCGGCGGCGGACATCGAGGAAATCGCCATCAGCCTGGTCACCCGGGTCGAGATCGGTGAGCACGCCGGTGTGATGGAGTTCCACCGCCAGTCGGTCAGCGGGCCACTGCAACTCGCGGCGAAGCAGGCGCTGTCCATCCCGTTCCAGCTGCCGCTGCCCTGGGAAACGCCGATCACCGCGGTCTACGGGCAGCGTCTGCACGGGATGGCCATCGGGCTGCGTACCGAGTTGGCGATCGCCCGCGCCGTCGACAAGGGCGACCTGGACGAGATCAACGTGCACCCGCTGCCGGTGCAGGAGCGCATCCTGGAGGCGTTCCTGCAGCTCGGCTTCCGGTTCAAGAAGGCCGATCTGGAGCGTGGGCTGATCCACGGGGTGCACCAGACCCTGCCGTTCTACCAGGAGATCGAGTTCTTCGCCGCCCCGCAGTACGCGCAAACCATCAACGAACTCGAACTGACCTTCGTCACCAACCCGCACGGCGTGGACGTGGTGCTGGAGTGCGACAAGCGCGGCGGTTTCCTGGCACCCGGGCACGACGTCTTCGGCCGCTACCAGGTCGCGCACACCGACGCGGAGCGCTCCGACTGGGTGCAGGTGGTCGACGGCTGGTTGCAGGAGACGATCGGCCGTTTCGGTGCCCTGCGCACCCAGGCGTTCGGCCCGCACGGCTACGGCGGCGGGCAGAAGTTCGGCCACCCGCATCAGCGCCACGGCTCCGGGATGGGTGGCGTGGTGGCCGGCGCCGCGCTCGGTGCCGCCGGTGGCATGCTCGCCGGCCACATGATCGGCAACGCCTTCGAGGGCGCCGAGGACGAGGTGAGCGAGGCCGCCGGTGACTTCGGTGGCGACTTCGGCGGCTTCGAGGAGTTCTAGGCACGACGGGACGGTGGCCCTTCGGGAACGAATCCCGAAGGGCCACCGTGCGTGTGCGGGCCGGTCGCGGCCTCGCCCGAGCGGGGTCACCGTCCCCGCTTACGCTCCTCGCCGGAACGCTTCGCGCTGCCGGCCTTGGCCAGACCACGGCTACCCAGGTAACCGAGGGTCAGCAGGGTGATGAAGAACCACGCCTGGCTCGGGTTGTTCAGGTTCAGTCCGTAGTCGGTGGTGCCACGCCAGAAGGCGGCGATGACCACGGCGGTGACGGCAGCCGCGTAGATCCAGAACTCGGTGGTCAGGAACGACTGCTTCGTCTCGGTACCCGCACCCGGCATGGGCTCCCGGTGCCCGTCCTGCATCATCGGCATCTGACGGGTGGGTGCCTCCTGCATGGCCGCGCGGTTCTGCACGTCCTGCGCCGGACGGTTCATCGGCCTGGTAGATGCAGCCTGCGTGCTCATCTGTCCTCCTCAGGATTGATGAGTCGTAACCTGCGACCCTCGCCCCGCTACCGCGTGTCGGCCACGGCACGGTTCGCGCACTTGGCGGGGGCACCCCGCGTCTACCCCCGCCGACGGGGGCAGTAACGCCGGCCCGGTCCGCGATTCCCGTCGTTGGCGCGGGCGACGCCGGCGTGCCGCGTCGCCCGCGCCGCGGCTCACCGCAGGCCGTTGCGGATGGCCACGCCGACCAGCAGATCCGGGTCGTCGGTGATGATGCCGTCGACCCCGAGGTCGATCACCCGCTGCATCACCGTCGCGTCGTTGACGGTGTAGGGAATCACCTTCAGCCCGTACCGGGCCTGGAGGGTGCGTACGTCCGGTCCGTGGAAGTACGTCGGGTCCTGCCGCAGGTACCAGTCCGGGTCGGTGACCGACCCCTGCGCCGGGTCGTGCACCTGCCAGTTCGCCGACACCGTGGCGGCGCCGGCGGCCCGGGTGAGCCGGCCCAGGTTCCGGTACTTCCACCAGTCCAGTCCGGCGGTCCACGGGCTCTTGACCGACGGGTCGCCGTACACCGCCCGCAGCGAACACTCGTCGGCCAGCCCGGCGCACTCCGTCGGCCCGTACTGCCAGACCAGGGCGACCGTCTCGATCCGCCGGTCCAGGCGTCGGGCGTAGGTGATGGTGCGCCAGTCGAAGGACTGGATGGTGACCCGGCCGGTGAGGCCGGCGCGCTGCACGGCGGTGACCAGCCTGCGGGTGAAGCCGCGGTACGGCTCGGTGTCGTCCACCAACGGGCTGATCTTCGTCTCGATGTTGAACCGGATATCCGTGCGGCCGCTGGTCTTCACCAGCGCGAAGACCTCCTCCAGGGTGGGGATCCGGGCACCCGGGGCGGGCACCTGGCCGGACATGTCGGCGGCGGTCCTCGTACCACAGTCGAGGGTCTTGAGCTGCGCGAGACTGAGCGAGTGCACCAGCTTGCCCACGTACGGGAACTGCGGGTCACCCGGCCGCACCGGTGCGGTGTCGAGGCAGTGCGAGCCGTTGACGGTGCGGTCGTGCAGCACTACCAGCCGGCCGTCGGCGGTCACCCCGGTGTCCAGTTCCAGGGTGGAGATCGCCGGGTTGGCCAGGGCGTTGGCGAAGGCGGGCAGGGTGTTCTCGGGTCGGGTCGCCCGGCCGCCACGGTGGGCCTGGATGTCGAACGGCGACGCGTACGCCCGGGGCAGCCGGTAGCCGCGCTGGGCGAGCAGCGTGCGCAGCCGGTCCGGGTAGTCGGTGATGATGCCGTCCACCCCGTCGTCGATCAGCTTGGCCATGGTCGGCACGTCGTTCACCGTCCACGGGACCACCCGGATGCCGTTGCGGTGCGCGTGGGTCACCATCTCCCGCGTCACGTACGGCCGGTAGCCGGGATCGGTGACGGTGCCGTTCTGCGGGAAGCCGTGCACCGGCGAGAAGGCGGTGACGCCCAGGCTACGGATCGCCCGGATCGGGTCGCCGCCGAAGTCGTCGATGTCCAGCCCACCCAGCCACGGAGAGGCGCCCGGCTGCCCGACCTGGAGGAAGTCGTAGTTGGTCAGCGCGACCAGCGGCAGCCGGGGCTCGACCTGACGCATCCGCCTCAGCGCGCCCCAGTCGAAGCTCTGGATGGTCACCTGCCGCAGCAGCCCGGCGGCCCGGATCTCCTTCGCGGTGACCTGGACGAACTGTTCCCGTGGGGCGGTCTCGCTCGGCGCCCCCGCCTCCACCTTGGTCTCGATGTTGAGCGTCACGTCGTGCGCCCGGTACCGCTTCACCAGAGCGAAGACCTCGCTCAGCAGCGGCATCCGGGCGTCCGGCACGGCGAGCTGCCCGGGCCGGTCCGGCAGCGTACGTGAGCCGCAGTCGAGGGTGCGCACCTGCGCCAGGGTCAACGTGTTGACGTACTTCCCGACGTACGGGAACTCGGGGTCGCCGGGTACGACCGGGGCCGTGTCGGTGCACTTCGCGGCGCTGACCCGCCGGTCGTGGGTGACCACGGCCCGTCCGTCCTCGGTGATCTGCACGTCCAGTTCGAGGGTGCTCACCCCGAGCCGGAGGGCGTTGCCGAACGAGGCGAGGGTGCTCTCCACCCGTAGCCCGAGCCCGCCCCGGTGGGCCTGTAGGTCGAAGTCCCGGTCCGGGCGCTGATGTGCCGGGGCAGGCGCCGCCAGCATGGTCGTCACTGTCGTCGCGACCAGAGCCACGACGGCGGTACGGCGTACGGTGCGCACGCTGTCCTCTCCCTCCTGCGGGGATCTCCCGCCGAATCCGCTGCACAGCATCGGCAGTCGGCACGGCGGGCAGGCAAGCGCAGCGCGACGGTCGGGTGAACCGGCGGTGCGGGTTTGCCGCGCCGGTCACCGGGCACGCACCGAGACCGACCCTTCTGCGAGGTGATGGATCGTGCGTGAGGACGAGATGCGACAGGACGCCGCCCGCCGGGCCGAGGAGCGGATCACCGGCGGTGTGTACGGCGAAGGTGCCCTGGACGAGGTGACCGTGCCGCCGACCGACGTGGAGAGCCAGTTGCAGCGCGACGACCCGGACGACCCGGCCGACGTGCCGATCGACCCGACCGTGCTGCGCGACGGCGGGCCGACCCGTGGCCAGGGCGCGATCACCACGACCGGCGGCACCGCCGGTCCGGCCAGCGCCCGTCGGGTGGCCCGCCAACCGGAGCGCCACCCCGGCAAGGTCGCCCCGACCACCACCGGTGACGCCACCACAGGCGGCATGACCACCCCGTCCGCCGGCTCCACCAGCGACAACTCCACCCCCACCACCCACCAGGGCAACTTCGACTAACCACCCACCTCCACCTTGTTGATCATGAGGTTAGCGGCGTTTTCGATCTCCGTGAGTGCCGCTAACCTCATGATCAACGGGCGTCAAGGGGTGGGGTTGAGGGTGGTCAGGCGTTGGGTGGCGCGGGTCAGGGCTACGTAGAGGTCGCTGGGGCCTCGGGGGGACTCGGCGATGATGCGGTCGGGGTCGACCACGATGACCGAGTCGAATTCGAGGCCCTTGGCGTCGGCGACGGTCAGTAGCACGACGCGGCTTTCCAGTTCCGGCTGCTCACCGACGGCGGCCTCGGGCAGCGCCGCCGTCAGTGCGGCACCGAGGTCGTCGAGCCGGCCGGCCGGGACGATCACCCCGAGCCGCCCGTCGGTCAGCCCGGCCGCCTCGGCGGTGGCGGTCGCCACCAGCTCCGCGCCGAGCGACTCCGCCGGCACCGTCCGCTGCCGTGGCGCGAAACCACTGGAGCGTACGGCGCGGGGCGGGCGCAGCGCCGGATCGATCCGGGCCAGTACGCCCGCGGCCACCTCCATGATCTCGGCGGGGGTGCGGTAGCTGACGGTCAGCTCGGCCAGCCGCCACCGGTCCGCCACGTACGGCGCCAGCGCCTCCGCCCACGACGGGGTGCCGGCCAGCGCCCCGGTCTGCGCCACGTCGCCCACGATGGTCATCGAGCGGCTCGGGCAGCGGCGCATCAGCAGCCGCCAGGCCAGCGGCGACAACTCCTGCGCCTCGTCGACGATGACATGCCCGAACGCCCATCCCCGGTCGGCCGCCGCGCGTTGGGCGGTGGTCAACCGGTCCGCCTCCTCCTGCCGTTCCAGCAGCCGGTCGGCGTCGAGCAGGTCGGTCACGCCGAGGATCTCGCCCCCCTCGGCCTCGTCCTCCACGTCGATCGAGCGCGAACCCCGGGCGATCTCCAGCACGCCCTCGGCGTACTCGCGTTGCAGGGCACGGATCCGGTCCCGGCGGGCGGCGGCGGCCCGGTCGTCCTCGCCGAGCAACTCCGCCGCCTCGTCGAGCAGGGGCACGTCCGCCGGCGTCCACCCGCCCGGCTCGCGATGCAACGCGGCCCGCTCGGCGTCGCTGAGCATGGGCGCGGCGGTGTCGATGCGCTCGGGGGCGGCGTACAGGTCGGCGAGCAGGCGCTGCGGCGTGAGCACCGGCCACAGCTCGTCCAGGGCCGCCCGTACCTCCGGATCCTCGCGCAGCTCACGGCGGATCTCGGCGCGGTCGGCCTCCTCCAGCAGGTTCTCCCCGCCCAGCGGGTCGGCGCCGATGCGTTCGGCCACCTGGTCGGCGAGCGCGTGAATGACCTCGATGTCGAAGACCGCGCGGGCCAGGTTGTGCGGCCGGCCGCTGCGCCGGGCCCGGTCGCGCGCCGCCCACACGGTGGCCGGGTCGAGGACCAGGACCTCCCGCTGCGGCAACTCGATCTCCGCCGGCTCGTCGGGCACCCGCTGCCGGTCGCGTACGGCGTTGGTCAGCACCTCGACCATCGTCAGGCGGCCCTTCAGGGCGGCGGTGGTGGCCGGCTCGGCCCGGTGGGCGGTGATCCCCGGGAACAGGTCGCCCTGGGTGCGCAGCAGCACGCCGGTCTCGGCGAGCGCCGGCAGCACCTGCGAGATGTACCGCAGGAACGTCACGTTCGGGCCGACCAGCAGCACCCCCCGGGACGACAGTTCCCGCCGGTGGGTGTAGAGCAGGTACGCGGCCCGGTGCAGCGCCACCGCGGTCTTGCCGGTACCCGGCCCGCCCTGCACCACCAGCACCCCCGACAGGTCGGCCCGGATGATCCGGTCCTGTTCGGCCTGGATGGTCTCCACGATGTCGCGCATCCGGCCGGTCCGGCCGGCGTTCACCGCCGCGAGCAGCGACGCCTCACCGGTCAGCTCCTCGTGGGCGGCGGGGGAGGCGGCGGTCAGGTCGAGTACCTCGTCGTTGAGGCCGACCACCTTCCGCTGCCGGGTTCGCAGATGCCGGCGTCGCCGGATGCCCTGCGGGTTGGCGGCGGTGGCGAGGTAGAAGGCGCGGGCGGCCGGAGCCCGCCAGTCCATCAGCAGCGGCTCGTAGTCACCTTCGGTGTCGAAGATGCCGATTCGACCGATGTAGTGGCGCTGGTCGCTGTCGGTGTCCAGCCGGCCGAAGCAGAGGCCGTTCTCCACCGCCGAGAACTGCTCGACCTGATCGGCGTACATGCGTACCGAGCTGTCGCGCTGCGAGCGCGCCTGCAACGTGCCACCGGTGGACCGCAGCTGCTCGGTCAACCGCGTCGCCGCCTGGTCCCGCAGGTCGTCGAGGCGTTGGTAGAGCATCGAGACGTACTCCTGCTCGCGGCCGATCTCGTCGTCGGACGGTGAACCGCCGGAGTGCCTTGACAATCCGTCTCCCGATTGGCTAGAATTCGCATTCAGAACGGCTTTTTGAAGCCGTTCTTTTTTGTGCCTGAACTGCCAAAGATAGCGCGTTCCGCCGGTCAGCGACGCTCGGTGCAGACCTCGTCGGAGCGGGCGACGGTGTCGGTGGACCAGGCCACGGCGACGGTGAAGCAGTAGTCGAGACTGCGGTTGAGCCCGTAGACCACGAAGCTGTCGCTGCCGGCGGGCAGATCCGCGAACGGATTCTGCGGCTGACCGTTCCGACCGCCCGAGACGATCACCGGCCCCTCCGCCCCGGCCGGGTACGTCCACCGCAACGTCACACTGTCCCGGTTGTCGCGCAGCGACAGACCGGTCGGCGCGGCACCGGGCGAGGCCGGGGGAGCAGCGCCGTCGGTGGCGGTGGCCGCCGGAGGTGCCGCGCCGCTCGGGTCACCGCTGGCCGCCGGCGGTGCCGGATCGCCGCCGTCGACCCGGGACACCCCGGCGATCACCGCCGCGGCACCGAGCAGCACCACGGCCACTCCGGCCGCGACGATCAGCACCAGCCGGTTCGGTCGGTCGGCCGGTTCCGGTGCGGCGGCGGTACGGCGTACCGGAACCGGCAGCAGCCGCGACGGTGGCCCGGGGCGTTCCGGCTCGACCCGGCGCAGCCGGTACACCCCGGGGCCTGTGGCGTGCCGGTCAGTCCGACCACGTTCGGCGGCACGGCACCGCCGGCCGGTGGCGGCACCTCCGGATAGGGGTTCGGGGCGGGCTGCTCGGCGGCCGGGCCGACCCACCAGTCCTCGGGCGGCCCGGCCGGGCCGTCGACCGGCTGCCGAGGCGTGGGCACCGCCGAGGCGGCACCGGGCGGTGCGGAATCCGCCGTCGGGTACCCGTGGCTCGGGTGGTAGCCCTCCGCCGGATGGTCCTCCCCAACGGCGGGCGCCGGCTCGTCCGAACCCCAGGGCGGCGCGGCAGCGGACCAGGTCGGCTCGTCCGGCGGTTCGTCCTCCGGTGCCGTCGCCCAGGCGGGCGGCCAGGTGTCACGCGGCGGCGCGGCGGATCCTGACTCGTGTTCGGCCCAGGTGTCCGCGGCTGTTCCGGCAGGTGTGGTGTCCGCCTCGGTAGGCGCGGACGCCGTCCAGGCGGAACCGTCGTCGTCGGGCAGGCGCGGATGCGGCCAGGTCGACGCGGGCGGGATGTCTTCGGTCGGCGGGGTGCGGGCGGACGGCACAACCGGTTCCTCCGCGCTGACCGGCGGGTTGTCGGCGCAGACGTGGTCCGGGTTGGCCGCCGCCCGGGACAGCGCCGCCACCTGGATGGCCAGTGGATCGTCCGCGGCGAGGTGCTGGCGGGCCAGTTCACGGGCCAGCGCCAGGTTGTCCTGCGCCTCGGCGAACTGGTCGCAGTCGCGCTGCATCGAGCCGAGCCGGGCCAGCATCTTGATCCCGCTCGGGTGCCCGTCGCCGTAGACCTCGCGGTGCAGCTCCCAGGCGTCCTGGAGCCGGTCGCGGGCGACCTGGCACTGACCCCGGGCGTACTCCACGGTGGCCAGGTCGGCGTGGGCGGCGAGCACCCGCAGCGACTCCGGCCCGTCCGAAGCGGTCAGCTCGATGATCACTTCCTGGTACAGCCGTGCCGCCCGCGACCAACTGCCCACCCGGTGCAGCACCGCCGCCAGGGTGGCTGCGGCGGCCACCGTACGCGGATCGGAACGACCGTACAGCCGGGTGCTGGCGGCGTACGCGTAGGCGGCCCAGCCGCGTGCCGAGTGCGGCTCACCGAGCGCGACCAGCACCCGCGCGTGCAGGCTGGCCGCCTCGGCCAACTCGGACGTGGCGTTGGCCGGGCGCGGGTCGGCGCCGGTCAGCGCGTCGGCGAGCAGCCGTTGGGCGCCGGCGAGATCGCCGGCGGAGACCAGGTCGTGCGCCTGATCAGTCAGTTCACCGAAGCCGGAGGGCACGCCCCATCGTGCTCATTCAGCGACGTTTAGTACAAGACCCGCGCCGGAGTGGTTCGGTCAGGATCCGGTCACGCTGACCTCAGGCGTTCGGCCAGCACCTCGCTGATCCGGCGTAGCTGCGCCACCTGGTCGGCGTCGAGGGGGTCGAACAGGTGCCGGCGTACCCCCTCGACGTGGCCGGGCGCGGCGGCGGCCAGTTTCGCGAAACCGTCGTCGGTGAGGTGGGCGATCTGGCCGCGCCGGTCGGTGGGGCAGTCCTCGCGACGCACCCAGCCGGCCGCCTCCAGGCGGGCCACCGCATGCGACAGCCGACTGCGCGACGAGCCGCTGGACTCGGCCAACTCGCTCATCCGCAGGCGGCGTCCGGGTGCCTCGGAGAGCCGTACCAGGATCTCGTAGTAGGCGTGCGGCATCCCGGCGTCGCGCTGCAACTCGCGGTCGAGCGTGTCCATCAGTGCCCGGGAGGCGGTCAGGAACGCCCGCCAGGTGCGCTGTTCGTCCGGGTCCAGCCAGCGGGTCATGACCAGCATCATAGCGCAGTAGTTGAACACTCAACTAATTTCGGGCTAGCCTTGGCGCATGGGAATCCATCGCCTCAACCACGCCGTCCTCTACGTCGGCGACCTCGACCGCAGCGTCGCCTTCTACCGCGACGTGCTGGGCTTCCGCCGGGTACCGATGACCCCGGAAGGCTTCCGGGGTGCCGCCTTCCTCCAGGCGCCGGGCTCCACCAACGACCACGACCTCGGCCTGTTCGAGATCGGCGCGGGTGCCGGTCGGTCGACCGCCGGCCGGGCCACCGTCGGCCTCTACCACCTGGCCTGGGAGGTGGACACCCTCGACGAGCTGGCCGCCACCGCCCGGCGGCTGACCGAGGCGGGTGCGCTGGTCGGCACCTCCGACCACGGCACCACCAAGAGCCTCTACGGCCAGGATCCGGACGGGCTGGAGTTCGAGGTGGTCTGGCTGGTGCCCGCCGACCAGCTCGACGACGCCGCCCTCGCCGCCCGGACCAGGATCGGTCGTCTCGACCTGGCCGCCGACTTCCAGCGCTACGGCGGGGGCACCCGGGGCGGCGTCGGCATCTCGGTCCCGGTGTGACCCGCCGTCCAGGCGAGCCGGCCTGACCGGTTGCGGTAGAACCACAGCATGCCGATCGACACCGTAGGGCACGCGCCGTTCCTCCGACACCTGGACCGGTGGCTGCCGGCCGCGCTGCGCCGCGCCCGCCGGGCCACCGTCGCCCTCGGGTACGACGGCAGCGACCCGCACCTGGCCGAGCGGACCGTACGCCTGGCCGGCGAGCACGCCGCGCGGCTGCCCGGCTGCCGGCTCACCGTCCTCGTGCTCGCCGAGGGCACCGAGGAACTACCGACCAGAATCGGTGCCGCCGAGGCCGCACTGCCGGCCGAGGTCGCCGTACACCTGATGCCCGGCCCGCCGGCCCGGCTGCCGGTGGCCCTTCGGGCGGCCGGTGCCGCGGGCGCGCCGGTGCTGTCCTACCTGGAGGCGGATGATCCGGTGGCGCTGACCGCCGCCGCGGCCGGCCGGGCCGCCGAGGCGTTCGTGGTCGCCGGTGCGGCGAGGCACCTGCGGGCGGCGCTTGTCGACGCCGGGTTCGCACTGGCCACCGAGGTTGAGCTGGTCGACGCCGACCGGCGGCTCGGCTTCGGCACCGGATCGGACCGCAGCCTGGAGGAGCTGAAGGAGACCCTGTGGGCGAGCGGGTTGCGGCTCCGTGACCCGTACGGCGAGCCACTGTCACCGGCGTCCCCGGTGGACCCGGCCCCGTTGGGTCGGGCGCTGCTGGGCGAGCTGACCCGGCACGGCCCGCGCACGGTCACCGAGCTGCGCCGGTACGCGGTGACGGAGACCGCCTACCGGGCGGTGGACGCCGTGCAGGCCCTGAACGACCTGCTCGACAGCGGCCGGGTGACCCGGACCCCGCCGGACGGCCGGCTCGGCGGCGACGTGCTGGTCACACCCGTGCGGTCAGACGCTTGACCACATCTGAGAAGCCGGCGATCCGCTGGAGACAGTGCTGGGGCGCCGGGGATGCCGGCGCCCCGCTGGGAGTTGGGGATCTCAGGACTTGTCCTGCTTCCAGTGCAGCGGCCCTGGCAGGTCGACGCGGTGTGCCTTGGCCCGCGAGTTCCAGGACCACCGACCGAGCTTGATGCTCCAGGACGAGAAGCCGTTCTGCGTGAAGTGCAGGATCAGCGGCCCGAACTTCTTGCGCTTACGCAACATCACACCCATTGTGGGCTCCCTTCGAGACTTCCCGTACGGGCTCGAAGATTCCCGTTGCGTCGATTCGCCAAACCAGGCCGGATCCGCAGTGGAGTTTCAGTCGCAGGTGGGGGTGGGCATCAGCGGGGCTCCCAGGCGTCCGGCAGGGTGGTGAGGCGACGGACGTGGGCAGGCAGCCGCCCGTTCACCAGGTCGGCGAGGCTCACCTCGTCGACGACCCGGCGCAGGGCGGCGCGAACCGCGACCCAGAACTCGGGCAGGTGCGCGGCCACCCCCTCGTACCGGGTCTCCTCCGGACGCAGGCCTCGGACGCCGGCCAGCGGCCCTTCCGCCGCCCGCAACACCGTGCCCACGGTCACCTCGCCGGGCGGTCGGGCCAGGGTGTAACCGCCCTCCGCGCCGCGCTGGGCCCGCACGATGCCGGCCCGACGCAGGTCGGCGAGGACCGCCTCCAGGAACTTGCGGGGCATGTCCTGCTCCGCCGCGATGGCCTGGGTGGACAGCAGCGACGGGTAGCTTGCCGCGAGACTCAGTGTCGCCCGTACCGCGTAGTCACCACGCGCGGAGATCTGCACCCCGTCATCATGCCCAATCCGTGGCCGCCGGTGCCGCACCGAGCCCGCCGGATCGCCCGGCGGCGCGTCACGTGCGCCGCACCGTCATGCCCGATGGACGTCGATGCGCGCGTCGACGGGTGGGCGGGGGCGCACCACCGCTGCCGACGCGGGCCGTTCGCGGGCGGCCCGGAAAGCGCCCGGGCTCATGCCGACCTCGCGGGTGAAGAACCGGCCGAAGTTCGTCGGTTCGGTGAAGCCGAGCTGGCGGCCGATCCGGGCGATCGGCTCGTCGGTGGCCGCCAGCAACCGGCTGGCCTGAAGCGCGACCCGCTCGTCCACCACCTGCTTGGCGCTGCGCCCGGTAATCGCCAGGCAAGCCCGGGTGAGGGTACGCACCGAGCAGCCCAGCCGCTCGGCGTAGTCCTCGACCCGCCGGGTGTCCTGGTATCCCCGCTCAACCTCGCGGCACAGTCGGCGGAAGGTCTCGTCCTCCGGCCGCGACAGCTGTCCGGAGCCGGACGGCAGCATGCTCAGCCGCAGCAGCAGCACGCTGAGTTGATGGCGCAACAGGCTGCGGGCGGCCCGGGTGTCCCGGTGCCGGCTGGCGTCGACGGTCAGTTGGCTGACCTCGTTGATGATCGCGTCCTCGTCCTCGCCGGCCAGTTGGACCCAGTGGGGCACGTCGTCGGCGTCGACGTCGAACCCGTCCAGCGCCTCCGGACGCCAGCGGACCACCGTGGCGTCGAGCTGGGGCAGGGCGCAACGCAGCACCTGGCCGGGACGGATCCGCAGCAGCGTGCCGGGCCGGCAGGGCAGGGCTCGGAAATCCACCTCGGCGAGCCCGTGACCACTAGTGGTCAACACGATCACGTCGCGGTCCAGCAGCACCGGCCGTCGCCACCCGGTGTCGGGTGTGAGATCACCGAGGGTGACCGTGTCGATCTCGGTCGGGTTGGCGGCAGCGTGGGGCAGCGCCGTGGCGAGGTGACCGGAAGGGACCATCACCTGCGACGTTAGCCCGAGCCCGGCCCGTACGCATCCCGCCCCACCCGGTTGGGAGGTTGCGACTTCGGCGGACGGACGGGGTTGTTCCCGAAGTGTCCGGACGGTTAGGTTACTGATCGGTAGTGACCTGGTCGTCGTGACGCCCCCGAGGTTCGTGACGGCGGCACCGACACCGGCTGCCCCAGGCCGGGTACCGCAAGGGGATGGCATGAAGGATCTGTTCTCGGTCGACGGCAAGACCGTCCTGGTCACCGGCGGCTCCCGGGGCATCGGCCTGATGATCGCCCGGGGTTTCGTCGCCGCCGGGGCGCACGTCATCATCTCCTCCCGCAAGGCCGACGTCTGCGAGGCGGTGGCCAAGGAGTTGGCCGCGCACGGGCGCTGCGAGGCGATCCCCGCCGACCTGGGCCGCGACGAGGGCGCGCAGCACCTCGCCGCCGCCGTCCAGGACCGGGTCGACAAGCTCGACGTCCTGGTCAACAACGCCGGCGCCACCTGGGGAGCGCCGTTGGAGAGCTACCCGGAGAGCGCGTTCGACAAGTTGTGGGCGGTGAACGTCAAGGCGGTCTTCCGGCTGACCACCGCCCTGCTTCCGGCCCTGCGTGCGGCGGCGGACTCGGACGATCCGGCGCGGGTCATCAACATCGGCTCCATCGACGGCATCCGGGTGCCGATGATGGAGGTGTACGCGTACTCGGCCACCAAGGCGGCGGTGCACATGCTGACCCGCAGCCTGGCCCATCAGCTGGCCGGTGAGCAGATCACCGTCAACGCGATCGCCCCCGGGCCGTTCGAGAGCAAGATGATGGCGTTCGCGCTCGACGACCCCGGTTCCCGCTCGGCCATCGAGGCCCAGATTCCCCTCGGCCGCATCGGCCGTCCCGAGGACATGGCCGGCACCGCCATCTACCTGGCCTCCCGAGCCGGGGCCTACCTGACCGGCGCGGTGATCCCCGTCGACGGCGGCCTGACCACCCACGGCTGACCCACCCACCCCGCCGCAGCATCCCCGCCCCGCCCTGCCCCCGCCCTGCCCCGCCCCCGCGATCTTGCAGTTTGTGTCGGTGCATATGCCGCAGAAGCCGCGTAACAACGACCAAAAGTGCAAGATCGCGGAGGGTGTCGCGGGGCGCGGGGGAGGGTAGGCGGGGGCCGCGCGGATTCGGCAGATCCGCGCGGCCCCCGGTTCGGTCTGTCAGCGACCGGCGAGTAGCCGGTTCACCGCGGTGTCGACGTCCAGGTGCTCGGCCTCCCGGCCGCGCGGAACGACGACGTAGGTCCGCCGCAGGAAACGCACCAGCACACTGCGCGGCACCTCGAACAGGGCGTTGCCGTCCGGCGACGACAGCGCCAGCGCGACGAAGTCGCCGCGCGGGGTGGCCCAGGGCCAGACCCGTACGTCCCCGATGCCCGCCGGCTCGTCCAGCCCGGTCACCAGCAGTTCACGGGCGAAGGACCAGCTCACCGCCTCGCCGCCAGCCGATTCCGCATGGAACAGGACATGGACCGCATACGGGTCAGCAGGGTCGTAGCGCAGACTGGCGCGCACCGGCAGGGCGGTGGCGTCAGGTGCGACGAGCCTTAGCGACGTCTCGACCTCTACGGTCGTCGGTCGGATGACACTCATGAACGTTCTCCCCCCGGCACCGCTGCGGAACGCGCGTGTCCCGCTTTTCCCATACTCAGCCGCTACTCCTGGCTACGCTCCGCCATGCGCTGACTTCACCCAGTGGTGGGAAGGGGGTCGGAAGGGCCTCATGAAAGTGAAACTTCATGTAGAATTTCCGATTCTGCCCAGTGGGTTCATCCTGCCCGGCATCGGGTTTGTTGAGTCGTCGACTTACTCCGGTAACGTCCAGTCGGCGGTTGCAGTGACGGCCCGCGCCACACTGGGGCGGGAAATGGTCGCGGACGCGCTCCTCAGTGGATGCGGTGACCGGGCGAGACCCGTCGAACGTCGCGGTCCGCACAGCCGAACAGCGGGGGTACGGGGTGCCGAAAAAGCGCAGGAACCGGCACGGTCGGTCAGTGATCGATCACGGTCGGTCGGGTGGCCGTGGCACTGCGGCCGTCCAGGTGCGTAACGGACGTGGCTGCCCGGGGGGAAGCCGGGATAGACCGACCGGGAAGGGGCATCGTGGGGAGATGACCGGGGGCGTGCAGCGCGAGAGGGGTGGTGTCGCCGTGTCCGAGCGACGCGACCCGCCGCCGTGGCGGCAGCGGATATCCACCACTCTCGCCCTGATCCGGGCCAACCCCACCGGCCGAATCGCACTAAAGATCATCTTCGGGGTGTTCGGTGCCCTGGTGGTCACCCTCGGCATCGCACTCATCCCGCTGCCCGGCCCCGGTTGGCTGCTGGTGATCGCCGGCCTCGGCATCTGGGCGGTGGAGTTCCACTGGGCCAAACGCCTACTCGCCTTCACCCGCCGACACGTCCACGGCTGGACAGCCTGGGTCAAGAAACAATCCCTGCCCGTACGCCTGGTGATCGGCTCGGTCGGCCTCGTCTTCGTCGGCGCCGTCGCCCTGCTGTCGATCAAGTACAGCCTGGGCATCGACGTGATCGCCCAGGTGCTGCACTACCTCGCGACGCACTGACCCCGGGTTCGCGGTCCGCGCGCCCGATCGGGTAGAGTCATCCGCGCTGAGGGCGATTAGCTCAGCGGGAGAGCGCTTCGTTCACACCGAAGAGGTCACTGGTTCGATCCCAGTATCGCCCACCATCGATATGTGCAGGTCAGAAGCTCGTTGCCGGTTGGGTCGGTAACGAGCTTATTGGCTGTCACCCCTTGAATTGGGAGCAGTTTGGGAGCAGGCTGGCGATGACGCGGGCCGGGCCTCCCCGCCCGCCATTCCGGCGGCCGACGACCGCGTGGCCGCTGTCGAGATCGCCAGAGCAGGATCGGAAATCCCGCAGCCCGGACAGGTCGGTTCTTGGACCGGTGGGCGTCGCGGAGATTCTGCTGCCCGCCATTGACCTGCAGGCACTGTCGACCTTGTCCCACATTGGAGGTCGGGACGCCACCGCTGAGTGCTCGCAGCGCCTGTCACCCGATGGCAATGCCGGCAACTACCCGAGGTCTTCGAACGGGTCGACCACTTCTCTCGCTGGTGCGGCCAACGGCCCTTCGTCTTCCTCAACCCCGCCAAGACCGGCAAGGCCTGCTCGCGGATGGATCCGCACACGAACTCGGACACCTACTCCTGCACCACGACGCCGAGTTCGGCAGCCAGGTCCTGGAACGCTAGGTCACCGCGCTCGCCGCCGAGTCCTCGCCCCAGCACGCTCCTGGCCGACAACTGGCACCCTGGCTCGACTTCGAACTCGAATGCCGCTGGGGCATCAGCCCAAAGCCCTCGTCTGCCGGCGCCGGGACAACTCCACCACTACTCCTAAAGATTGTCGATGCCGAGTACGTCATGTCCGGCGCTGCCGGATCTGCCGTCATGGGTGGCGGGCCCGCGCCTGGGGGCCGGAGTGCCCACCGAGGTGACGGCCGCCCCAGGAAGGTCCCCTACGGAAGAAGGTTCCTGGTGCCGTAGGTATCCCACCACTCGGGCTGGTGCGTGCTCAGGGTTCCGATGGTGCGGGTGAGTAGGAGCCAGTTGCCGTTCAGGACCAGCGCGGCGCCCTCGGCGCGGCCGGCGCGCACACGGGCAACGTTCCCCTTGTAGCTGGGACTTATGGTGAAATCCGAGGGGTCTCTTATCGCCATCATGTAAACATTCTTATCAATTGGCACTGGCTGACAATATCGGGACCAATGCATCTGTTGATCTCTTGGTAGCCTCCACACTCCCGTAACCCAAAGAGACGGAGGGGTAGCCTTGAGTGATGCTCGCCGGATGAAGTGGATCAGTCGCCTCCTCATCTTGTTGGTGGGCGGCGGAATCGCCTCCGGAGGCGCACCAGCGCAAGCAGCCGAATCTGTCGCCCCGGGCCAGAATCCACGGGCCGACAGCCGGCACCAGGCAATCGCCACCATCACCCCCGCTGACCTTCCCCGTACGGAAGTAGGGCGCGGTCAGCAGAAAGTCCGAACTGGTCAGTTATGTACGGCCATCGCGCCGGCCGCTCGCGCCGCTGTCGGTGGCGCGGTCAAATCCTGCGTCGACACCACACCGCAGGCCGTGAGCCGTACCGGCTCGGCGGACACCACCGCTGCCAACGAGGCCTGCGACATCACCATACCCGGCTACTGGACGTGGACGCGGACCAGCGGCCTGTGCCTGAATGGCATGACGGTCACCTACACCCTGTACAGCGACAGGGGCGCGGTGCTGGGCACCGGCGTCATGAACATCGCCACCAGCATGACCCTCAGCCAGAGCAGCGCCGCGTGGAACGAGTCGGTCACTGTCCGGGTGACCGGCGTGACGGGGCAGGTGAGGAGCCTCGACATCGCCTTCGATGTGGCTTGCACGTCGACCTGCTCCGCGACGACCAACCGACCCTGGCCCGGCTCACGGAATGTCGGTCCTGGCGCTTCGGCATCCGGCACGGTCACGTACCGAAGCGCCGTGGCATCCGGGGCGCGGGACACCAACATCAGACCAAATACCACATGTATGTCACGACCGCGGGCAGCATCCCTACCACGCCGAACGTCTACTGGGATAGCCCCCGTCCAAGCGCCGATCCGCTGCGACGCGGAACTCAGCACGCCCGGCTGCGTCATCCCGGAACGGCGGGCAATCCTTGAGTACTCCGTCTCGGATCGGAACCACGGCGAAGCCGCGCGCTCTACCAGTTCGCCCAGGCGTACCTTCGTGGCTGGGCTCCGCTGAGCCGGACCGACAGCCAGGCCATCGCGAACGCCAACCGGGAGCGCACCTGCGGCGCCGGCAGCAGCGACCCGTTCGTGTACATGCCGGAGTACGTCCCGAACGACTCGTGCGACGAGTTCCCCTTCGCCGGCACCTACGAGGGAGGAACGGACGGCAGGCTGTGCGCGGACATCCTCCCGCTGTACGAGAACGGTCAGTGGGTGCTCGACGAGGCTCGGGCAGACAAGCCGGTGACCTTCAACGAACCGTGCGTACGCGGCCATGTTGACGTAGACGCGAACTCCTCCGCCGGAGGCAAGTACGGTGCCTTCGTGAGGAACCAGCGTGTCCTCGACACCGAGAAGTTCGACGTCCACGCCGTGAGCTGACGAAGCCGTGGCCGGCCGGGGGCCCCGAAGAAGCCTCCGGCCCCGCCCGGCCCCCGTGGGACAGCGCAGGAGACGTACATGAGTGAAACGACGGCCGGACAGTGGGCGTGGGCCGGGGATCCACGCCTGGTCATGTGGTGTGTGACATTCACCCGGGCCATCACGGCCTCAGATGTGCTCGGGCGATACGGCGCGGACCCGCGAGTCGCCCGCCTGCTCGACCGCGACGAGGCCAACTCCAAGTACGCCGCGACCGCGCAGGAAGGGTCGATGTTGCGTGCCGGTTCCTTGTGCATGTGGTCGTTCTGTTTCGAGGAGCACGGCATCACCGGCGCCATGTCCGGCACATGTACCACCCTGTCCGAGGGCACCGAGACCCTCAGCGTCCTGCGTGGCGCCGACGGCATGAACAGCTTCGCCCACTGGCGTGACGGTCGACGCGTCGAGCGTTTCGAGCCCGGCATGACTTTCACGAAGCCGCAACCACCACATCCCTGGTGGGACGCTGTCGAGGTTCACCTCGCCTACGTCCTTCGCCGCATTCGCGGCTGATGCCGGTCCTGGAGGTGGTTGCGGCACACATCGGTGCCGCGCTCGACTCCCGCACCGTCGACGGGCCGCTACTCACCGCAGCTCTTGTGACCAGCGGGGAATCTCTCTCGCCAAGCCGCCCGCGTACCACCAGCCGCCGGGCGCCCGGGCGCCTGCTCCCCAGCCCTGCGTCCGTCCCACCTCGGGCTCAGATGGAAGGGCGGACCGAGGAACGCGAATAGGAGCATCCGCTGTCCGGGTCATCACGCGATCGCCCGACGGGGTCGACCTGCTGGTGTCTAGAGGTCGTCGAAGCGCTGTGGGTTGGTGACCGTGTCGGGTCCGTGGTCGCAGGGCAGCTGGTGCAGGTAGCGCCGGTAGCCGGGTTCGGAGACGAGGGTCCACACTCGGCTGGCAGGATCCGCGTGATGGCCGCTGAGGAAGGCTCGGGAGGTGATCGGGAATCCTCATCTGCCGGGTGTGCGGCCATCTGCGAGCGACTGCTTGCCTCGCCGGCCACGGCGTCGCCTTCGAACCGGAGAACGCCGCTCGACGTGAGCCGCGTGTGGTCTGGCGTCCTCTCATCGGTCATCCACCGCACAAGACCACCGCCGCGGCACGGTGGCGCAGTCACCGCACCCTGCAGCCGAGCGGTTCGCCGAGATCGCCGCCGAAACGCTGGACGCGGCGGCGTCACCGCCGATCACCGTCCCGTTGCAGGACGCGGCAGGCCCTGGAGCATCGTGTACGCCGCCCGCACGGCCGGCACCGGCGGATGACTTTGTCGATCGCGACTTCGGTACGTCCGGTGTCCAGCCGATGTCCGCGCTGTGGACGGCAGGCGCCGGTCGTCGTAGTACCGCAGCGAGCGGATCACCCACCCGTCCGACCGACCCACGAACCAGATGCGCTCAACGCAATGTTGCCAACGGCGTGACGTGTTCGACTGACCCACCCTGTACGACCCGGCCGCCGACCGTCACCCAGGCGTGGGCGGCGAGGGGTGCGGTGCTGGTGACGCCGAGGTGCAGTTCGCACGGGATGGCGCGACGTCGCAGCATGGCCCGGGTGGTCATGGCCCGCGGCAGGCACACGGGGTGCCAGGGCAGGAGGTTTCCGACTCGGTCCACCACTCGGGCGACACGGCGCGCTGCGGGCCAGCGTGGGCAGGCGTCCTCCGTCGCGGTGTCGGACCGCTCGACTGGTCCGAGCAGGCGCATGAGTCGTGGTCCCGAACAGACGGCGACCAGGATCTGGGCGGTCGTGAGCCGGGCGGCGGCCTCCAGCGCGAGGGCGATCGTGCTTGGCCTGGTCACGGAGTGACAGTGATCAGGCGTGCTCGCACCAGGTCGTCCAGGAATGCGGTCACGTCGTGGTGGCAGGTGTCGGGCTCCACCCCGTACTCGGTGCGCAGGGTGGCGCAGATGTCCTCCACGGAGGTCGGTTCCGCGATGAGTTCCCAGATGCGGGAGGCCACCCGGCTGAGACCGAAGTACGCACCCTGCTCGGGGTCGAGCATGACGATCTCGTCGTTGACGGTGGCGGTCAGTGCTGCGGAACTGCGCACCACCTGAGATGACAAAGTGACTGACACGGAACAAATGGTGCCATACCGTCTCTCGGGTAGGTCGGCTTTCGGGTGAAGACGGGTGAACACATGACGGGCTTCGCGGGCCTCGTAAGTCTGGACGGCCGGCCGTACGCCGAGCGTGATCTGGATGGCGCGATCACCGTGCTGACCGCTCTCGGCGCGGATGCCCGCGGATGCTGGGCCGGTCGAACGGGGGCGGTCGCGGCGGCAGTGGCGTCGGTCGTGCACTGTCGCGTCCCCGAGGACGACGAGGACCGGCAACCATGGGCGTCGGCCGAAGCCGGGACGGTGGTGGTCGCTGACGCGGTGCTCACGAACCGGGTGGAGTTGTGCCGGATGTTGGAACTGCGGGGTGCCGCGGCCGTACCGGACTCTTTGCTGATCGCCCACGCCTACACCCGGTGGGGCGCGGACTGCTGCCGCCGGCTGCGCGGTGACTTTGCCTTCGCAGTGGTGGACGGGCGGCGCGGGGGAGTGCTACTCGCCCGCGACCATCTCGGACGGCGACCGCTACACCTGTACCAGAGCGCTGGATGGCTCGGCTTCGGCAGCACCGCGCTCGCGGTCGCCGCAATGCCGCAGGTGCCGCTGGAACCGGACCTCGATCGGGCTGTCGAGTTCCTGGCTGTCGCCCAGGACACCCGACGCAGCTGGATCAGGGACGTCGCTCCCGTGCCGGCGGCCAGCACGATCTGGATCACCCCTGAGCGGACGCAACACCGACGTTACTGGTCGCTGGACGACACGCCCCGGCGGTCCGGGTCCGCCGCTGAGCACGCCGAGGAGCTGCGCACCGCAATGGACCAGGCGGTACGCGCGCACCTTCGGCATCGAGGTGGGGTCGGCGTGATGCTCAGTGGAGGCTTGGATTCGACCGCTGTGGCGGCGACCCTCGCCGAGCAGGTCGCCCCCGCGCGGCTGCGCACCTACACCTCGGTGCCGCCAGCTGGCTGGACGGAATCGGCGAACGGACGGGACACCGACGAATCCTCCCTGGTCAGGCTGCTGGCCGGCGCGCATCCCAACCTTGCGCCGGCCTTCGTCGACGCCGTTGGCGCCCATGCCATCGACGGTGATGACGCCTATTTCGCGGCCGGAGGTACCCCGGTGCGCAACACCCTCAACATGATGTGGGTCAGAGCCATCCACCAGCGGGCGGTGACCGACAACGTGTCAATCCTGTTCACCGGCGGCATCGGAAACCTGACCTTCTCCCGGGACGAGCCTCGGTGGTTGGTGGACCTGGCGCGTGCCGGGCGGCTAATTGAGGCGTGGCGGGAGGCCGCCGCCTGGTCGGCCCGGCGCGGCTGGCGCGAGACCCTGGTCCAGGGGGTGTTGCGTCCGATGCTGCCCGGGTCCATGCACCGACTGATCGAGCTACGTCGTGGCCACCGGTCTACGGCCGCCCAGTGGCTGGCCGCGAGCCCGCTGCGGCCGCACCTGGCCACGACCGCGCTCGCGGCACGCATCGCCGGCGGCATCGACGCCTACCGGAGGATCTCCGGCCTCGGCCGCTTCGTCGACGACAATGCCCAGCACGCCGAGGTGATGGCCACTCTCGATGTGCGGTGCCGTGGCCGTGTCGTGGACCCCACCGCCGACCTCGCCCTGATCGAGCTCTCCGCCAGGCAGCCGGGTTGGGCGCGTCGCCATCGCGGACGGGGTCGGGCCGCCGCCCGCGCCAGCATGGCGGGACGGGTCCCGGACGGCATCAGACTGCGTGTGGTTCGCGGTGCCCAACTGCCCGACTGGTACGACCGGATCACCGACCGGCGCGACGAGATCCGCGACGAGTTCGCCGCCGCGCGGGTGGATCCGGCCACTCAGGAGCTGATGGACCTGCCCCGTCTCGACGCGCTGATACGCGACTGGCCGACTCCGGACCAGGCCGGTGATCCGGTGGTGGCGCGGGATTACACGCTGCTGCTGCCCCGAGCGCTGGCGACGAGTAAGTACCTGCGCTGGCTTCGTCACTATGCAACGGCCGACCGGCGCAGCGTCGCGGCACCACCACCGCAGGCCCGTGAACGCGCCTCGCACTTCGCGCCGTGATCGGCGGCTTCCCTGATCGTTGCCGACACCCGGACGGTGGTGGACAGGTGGCGGGCGGCTTCCGAACCGTCAGTCGACACCATTATGAAAGATTATCGGAAATTGGCCGCATCGAGGTCATTCGGTTGGCGAATTCTTTCGTCCTTGCCTGTCCTGGCCGAGCTGGCTTCGGTCGGAAACAACTTCTGCGGGGGTGGGTGGGGCTGTCGAATGTCCTGCGTGATGCCGGTGTGAAATGTCAGAATCGCAGAGGCGTCAAACGCCGTAAGAGAGGGAAGCGGGCTTTTCCGCACCTTAGATTCAACAGGAGGAAAGATGAGCATGTCACGTCCGAGCGGATCGGGGAACCGCTTGTCACAAGGCGAGAGCAGGCCGGTTTGGTCGCCCCCGCGCCTGAATCGCCTGGCGGCGGGAGCCACGGCCAGCGGTGTGTTGCTGATCCTCGACGCACTTATCGGCTTGGACTCCTAGCCTGGCCAGTGGCTTGAATCTGCTTTCCCGAGGCCGCGCTGCCTATTGGATGCGGTCAAGTCGCAACTGGTGCGAGTCTCGCTCGTAGGTGTCGCCAGGATGGTCGAGATCATGGCGTTCGGCCATCCTGGCGAGGACCTATGAAAGGGGCAGTTGAGATGCAGACGTACGGTCCCGGGCGAATAGCCCATCCTGATCGGGAGCAGACAGTTACGGCCGCGATGTTTCTCAATCGAAAACTGATGCGATGCCTGATGCTGGACGCGGTCGGTGCGCGCCTGGTCGCGGATTTCCGGCAGCACGGAATCGATTCGATCCTGCTCAAGGGACGCAGCATCGTTGACCGGTTGTACGACGGCAAGGCAGTGAACCGCAGCTATCGCGACGTCGATCTGCTCGTCGACCCGCGTCGGCATGCCGACGCCGAGGCCATCCTCACAGATGTGGGCTTTGTCGACCTGATGGCCGGCGCCCGGCGCAACGAGCGCGCCCCTCATGCGTCCACCTGGCGCCGCACCTCGGATCAGGCAACCGTGGACCTGCACATCACGCTCGCCGGCTGTGGCGTGCCCCCGGTCCGCGTATGGTCGCTGCTGCGGGAGCACACTCGGCGATCGACGATCGGGACGACCGAGGTGGCCGTGCTCGACGACGTGGCGCTGGCCTGTCACCTGGCACTGCACGCGGCACGTACCGGCGTGAAGGACCCCAAACCACCGAGCGATCTCCGGCGTGGTCTGGAGATTCTCGGCGACGACACGATGCGGGCAGCGGCGACGGTGGCCGCGCAACTCGGCGCGATGCCTGCGTTTGTGGCGGGGCTGCGTATGGTTCCCGAGTCGTCCAAGCTGGCCGATGAGCTCGGCGGAGGGGTGTACGTACCAGTTGAACTCGCGGTGCGGGCCCTGACCGAGGTGCGCGGCACGGGAACTCTGAACGCTCTGCACGCCGCTCGTCCCTGGCGGCGTCCTCTGCTCGTCGTGCAACGGGTCTTCCCGTCGAAGGTGGTGTTGCGGCGGTCGATGCCGCTCGCCGCGCGGGGCACCTTCTGGCTCGTCGCGTGTTATCTGCTCCGGCCGGTCTGGATGGCCACCCAACTATCGTCGGCGATCCGTGCCTGGCGGCGAGCCGCGCGCGCGTGGGCGGTCCGTCCGCGGTGAAGGCGGAGTGCTCCTTCACCCCTCGACGAGAACGCTGTCTCCGTGAGCCGTGCCGACCTGCTCGATCAGCCGCCCACGTCGTAGTTCCAACACCCGGTCGCAGGCCGACAGGGTGCTGGCACGGTGGGTGACGATCAGCACCGCCGCGTGTTGACGGACCCGTTCGATCGTGTCCCGCACGATGGCTTCGGTGTGGGTGTCCAGAGCGCTGGTGGGTTCGTCGAGCACGAGCAGTCGTGGCTTACCCGCCAACGCTCGGGCCAGGGCGATTCGCTGACGCTGCCCACCAGAGAGTGCCCGGCCAAGGGGGCCGACCGGGTGCGACAACCCTTGCGGCCAGGATCGGAGATCCTCGTCCAGCCCGGCCGCCTGGGCGGCACGCTGCACGTCGACCTCTTCGATGCCGTGGCGCAAGAACCGGATGTTCTCCGCTACCGTCCCGTCGAGCAGAGCGGGATCCTGCGGCACCAGCGAAACCTGGCTGAGCCAGCTGGTGAGGGAGACGTGGCGGATGTCGACGTCATTGACGGCGATCCGGCCCCGAGTGGGTTGGGCGAGCCGGAGCAGCAGGTGAAGGAGCGTCGACTTGCCGGCGGCGTTGCCGCCGACGATGCCCACGACACTGCCTGGACGCAGGGTCAGGTCGACGCCGGCCAAGGTCGGTTCGCTCGTCGACGGGTATGTGAACCAGACGTCCTCGAACCGTACGACCTCCAGGCGCGGTGCGGGGCGGCCGGTGGTGCTCGGGGCGGCCCTGCGGTAGCGCTCGATCGCGGTGCTTATCTGGTTGAGGCTTGCCTGGCGGTCGGAAAGGGCCTGCAAAGCCGTGGAGATCTGTTGTCCCAGGCCGACCGCACGCACCACCAACAGCACGATGGCGCCGATCGAACCGATCGCGATCACCGTGGTCTGACTGACGACGGCCAGGGCCAGACCCACGCCGAGGATGGTGAGGTCGCGACTCACCGTGGGTACCATCCTCGACTCGAACCGGACGCGGGCGGTGAGCCGCGCGGCCTTTTCAATTGGTGTGCGCGCCCTGCGGGGGCCAACCGTGTGCACGCCGTTGGCCCACATGTCCCTGCTGAGCAGGGTGGTTTCGCCGATGATGGCGGCTAGGTCGTCGTTCGCGCGGACGGCGTCGCGGGCGAGCCGACGCGTCCTGGCACGAAACGGGTGGGCGACCGCCAGGCCCGCCGTGCCGACCGTGACGATGGCGAGAGCAGCGACCGGACTGATCACGACGGCGGTTACTGTGAGTACGGCCATCTGCGCAGCGGCGACGAGCGCCGACGACGCGGTGAGCATTCCCTGGCTGACGGTCACGGCGCAACTGCTGACGAGTTCCTGCAGGGAACCGGGCCGCTCGGCGGCCTGCTGGTGCCACCCCGCATTGCAGTACGAGGACAGCAGTCGCGACCGGACGGTGACGGTGGCTTCGGTGCAGACGGTCATGATGAGGCGTTCGGAAAGCCAGTGCAGGTAGCCCGCGAGCAGGGTGCATGCGGCCAGCGCGGTCACCGCGTGGGGCAGCGGAAGCTGGTAGAGGCCGATGAGGGGGTTCATCGTGGATCTGCCGTCGTCGCCGGTCACGGCCAGGGCCAGGGTCACCAATTGGACGATGAGAGCCGCCTCGACGATGCCTTTGACGAGACCCAGACAGGCGAGTGCGGCTAGTTTGACTTCACCTGAGCGGACGTCTGAATAGACGGATCGAAACCAGGCGGTGATGACAACCGTCGGGCGACGGGCAACCAGGAGCATACTGTCGATCTTAAGGTGCATATGTCTATTTTGTGCTAGAAAGAGAACTCATGGAGGTATGTCAGGACCGATTGATCGCTGCGGTGCCGACGGTGTTCGGGGCCAAGGTGGAGGCCGGTCGGGTCGACCGTAGGGTGTCGAATCCGATCATCGCTACGCCCTGGTTGACGGCGGACGCCTCGGAGGCGGTACTGGAGATCCCCGGTGCTGCCAGGTTCCACGTCTGGCAGGGCCGGCACGTCCAGGTGCAGGTGATGCCCGGGGCATCGGCCTCAGTGATCCGCATGTGGCTCGAAGGCATGGTCGCCTCGCTGGTCCTCATCCAGCAACGCCGATTCGCCCTGCACGCCTCGACGATCCGGGTAGGAGGACGCCTGGTGGCAGTGGCCGGGCCGAGCGGTGCGGGAAAATCGACTACCGCCGCACTCCTGGCCGGCCGAGGGCACTCCATCGTCACTGACGAGGTCACCGCCGTCGACTTTGCCGTGCGGGAGGGCGTCGTCATCCCCACCGTCTGCCCGTCAGGTCGCCGGTTGAGGCTGCGGCGGGAGACCGTGGAACGTCTCGGCATGAGCCGGGACGGTGGCGAGGAGATAATCGGAACGGGCAAGCTCGGCTTTCCCCTCGTCCCCACCGATCACGACGAACTGTCCCTGGAGTTGGTGGTCGTCCTACGCCCGGAGGGCGGCGAGGTGGTGTCGGATGTCCACGCGTTGACGGGCCCGGCAGCCCTCACGGCTCTCATCACCAACACGCTCCGGCCCTATTTCTGCATCCTTCAGCATCAGGCGCATCTGCGGTGGATAGCCGGCCTGGCCAGTGCCGTTCCGATCGTTCAGCTGGACCGGCCGTCGAACCGATGGACCGGGAGTCGGGTGGCGATGCTGATTGAGGAGGCGGCGATGGGTGGACGGGATACCGACGGACTCCGCCCTCGCCACGCCGCCGAATCCAACTCGACGCCCCGGGCCGACCTACCTGTCGCGCCGCTCACTCCGTCATCGGCCGGCTGACGCGAGCAGCGACGTCGCACGGAGCTGCGCTGCGCGCACACCGGGGCCTGCTGGCGTCCGTGGTCGCGTGGAAACCCACGCCGAAAATCGGTACTCGGACGGTGTGTTATCCAACACCGTGAACCTCCGTGGTCGCTAAAGGACGTCTCGTAACTCGGTGGAGGCGTTGCCTGGTACCGGTGCTGGTGTCATCCGAGCAGGATGATGTTGTGGAGGTGGGCGATGCCGGATGCGGTGTCGGTCGATGTGTGGGCGGCGCGGCGGTAGTCGCGGAGGATTTTGAAGGTCTTCATCCGGGCGAGGGCGTGTTCGACCTGGGCTCGGACGGTGCGGTGCTGCTTGTTCAGGTTCTTCTTCCAGCAGGTTAGTTCACTGCCGTTAATGGGTTTGCGGTAGGGGATGATCACGTCGGGGTTGCTGCGGTAGGCGCCGTCGGCCATGACCGGCCTGCCTGCGAGCTTGGCGTCGATGCCGCAGGTGCGGTAGACAATGGTGTCGTTGCGGTTGCCGGGCTGCGGGTCGCCCAGGGCGACGACGAGGCGGGTGTGGGCGTCGATGGCGACCTGCAGGGTTCGTGGAGTAGCGGTAGTTCTTGCTCGGTGCGGCGAGGCGGTGGTCGCGGGTCGGGACAAGGGTGCCGTCGACGATGGCGATCTGGTCGACCCGGCGTCGGCGTACCGGAGCCAAGGCGAGGAGCGGGCCGAGGGTGTCGATGACCCGGTGCGCGGCGGAGTGCGACACCCCGAACAGCGGACCGATCTGCCGCATCGTCAGGGTCGTCCGCCAGTACGCGGCGACCAGCAACACCCGATCAGCCAGATCGAGCGACCACTGCCGCCCCGGCCGACCATCTGCGATCGCGTCACCGCCCCGCTCGGAGACCAGCCTGACCAGCCGGCGGAACTGGACGGGCTGCAGCCCGGTGAACGGGAAGATCCACTCTGGGCGGGCTGCCGAGATCACCTGCACCCCGACATGATCCATCATGGACGAACGCCGGAGCTACGAGACGTCCCTTTGGGCAGCTGTTCGACGCGGTGTTGTTCATGTACGCGCTCAGCGTCGACGGCGACTGGCGACCGGCGTGGGAGCAGGCGGTCGGCCTGCTGCGGCCCGGCGGGCGGATGACAGGGGTCAAGGTGATGCGCGGTGGGCACGTGCACGTGGTCTCCGGCACGCAAGCCGCCTACCTTGACCTCGCCGGGCTTACCGGTTGGTGACGAGTTCCCGTACGGGGATGCCGGCCGGTGTGCCGCCGGGTAGCGTCGCGGCGTGATCGACAATGGGCTGCGACCCACCTGGCCTGCGGTGAGGTGCTCATGACCGACCTGGATCTGTTGGTGCTCGGCGGCGGTACCGCCGGCTTGGTCTCCGCCGTGATCGCCGGCGGGCTCGGTGCCCGGGTGGCGCTGATCGAACGGGACCGTACCGGCGGTGAGTGCCTGTGGACCGGGTGTGTGCCGAGCAAGGCGTTGATCGAGGCGGCCGACCTGGCGCACCGGATGCGCCGCGCCGACCGGGTCGGCCTGACCCCGGTGGAACCGGACATCGACCTGACGGGCGTGATGGCGCATGTGCGAGCGGCCCAGGAGGCGATCGCACCGCATGACGCACCGGAACGGGTCCGCGCGGCCGGAGCCGAGGTCATCACGGACGAGGCCGTCTTCGTCGGTCCTCGGCGGGTGCGGCTGGCCTCTGACGGCCGGGAGGTGACGGCGCGGTGTGTGCTGGTGGCGACCGGATCGCAGCCGCAGCTGCCGCCGGTGCCGGGGCTGGCGGCGGCCGGCCCGCTGACCAGTGACACCATCTGGGACCTGCAGGTTCTGCCGCCGCGGCTGCTGGTGCTCGGCGGCGGGCCGGTCGGCTGCGAACTCGGTCAGGCGTTCGCCCGTCTCGGCAGCGCGGTGACGCTGGTGGAGCGGGCGCCGCGGCTACTGCCCCGCGAAGATCCAGAGGTCGGGCAGCTGATCACCGACCGGTTACGCGACGAGGGCGTCGACGTGCGCACCGGCACACAGGTGACCGAGGTGGCCGCCGCCGACCCGTGGCGGGTGCGATTGACCGGGGACCAGCCGGGGGCGGTCGGTTTCGACCGGATCCTCGTCGCGGGCGGGCGACGGCCGCGCACCGCCGAGTTGGGCCTGGGAGCTGCCGGCGTGGCCGTCACCGACCAGGGTGCGGTCCGGGTGGACAGCCGGATGCGGACCACCGCCCCGGGTGTGTACGCCGCCGGCGACGTCACGGGCGTGCTGCCCTTCACCCACGTCGCTGCCCACCAGGCGGGCACGGCCACGCTCAACGCGCTGTTCTGGCTGCCGAGCCACGTTCGCTACCTGCCGATGCCGTACGTGATCTTCACGGACCCCGAGGTCGCCCGGGTCGGCCTGCGCGCCGCGCAGGCCCGCCACCGGTGGGGCGACCGCGCCATCATCACCCGCCTCGACCTGACCGAGGTGGACTGGCGGTGGCCGCCGGACGTACCGATTGGGTGGGCGCAGCTGGTCGCCGATCCGCGGGGGCGCTCGGTCGGCGCCACCGTGGTGGCGCTCCGCCGCGGGTGAGGTCATCGGCGAACTGGCCGCATGGTCGCCCGCCGCGGCCGGCTCACCGACCTGTACCGCACCGTGCACCCCTACCCGACGTATGCACTTGCCGCCGTCGACGCCGTGGGCGAGCACCTGCAGGCGCGGCTGCTGACCCTGGCCAATTCGCCGGCTGACCCGGCCACTGCTGGCCGCGACAGCGCACGCCCGTACCAGATGAAGCCGCAGCGCGATCCGCGGGCGATCGCCCGCGCGGCCGGACGGGTCCGGCGCATCCTGGTGCCCTACCACCGTGCGCGGGTCATCGGCATCGAACACATCCCGTCCGGTCCGGCGCTGTACGTCGCCAACCACAACGGCGTTTTCTACACCGGCGACACCTACCTGTTCGCCGCGGCCGTGCACCACGCGCGGGGACTGGCCGACACACCGTGGGTGCTCACCCACGACCTCGGGCTGACCCTGCTCGGGCGCTGGCTCCGACCACTCGGCGCCGTGCCCGCCGACTTCGCCACCGCCGTGGCGCTGCTCACGAAGGGCGACAAGGTCCTCGTCTATCCGGGCGGCGACGCCGACGGTGCTCGCCGCTGGACCGACCGACACCAGGTGATCTTCGATGGTCGCGTCGGCCATGCGCGCCTCGCGGTCGCCTGCGGCGTGCCGGTTGTTCCGGTCGCCGCAGCCGGCGCGCACAACACCGCCGTGGTCCTGTACGACGGTGCCGCCGTGGCCCGGCTGCTACGCACCCGACGGTGGCTGCGTCTCGCACGGTGGCCGCTGCTGCTCAGCCTGCCATGGGGGCTGACCTTTCTCCCCGCGGTGCCCTACCTGCCACTGCCGGCCCGGATCACCGTCAGGATCGGTCCGCCCATCCATTTCGAACGGCACGGTCCGGAGGCCGCCGCCGACGACGAGTACGTCGCCCGGTGCGCCGCTCGTGTGCATGACACTGTGCAGGCGCTCCTTGACGGCTCGGCCAGCGAGGCTCGCCGTTGACGGTCGTGGCCGCCACCTGCGGGATGGAGCAGACCCACACTCATGCCCGGTCGTCCGGCGAACGGTCAGGCCCAGCCGGGCGAGCGACGGCCCGGCGGGCAGGTAGCCGACGCTGCAGGGTGATCCCTGCGGCCAGGGCGAGCAGGGCCAGCACCGCCACCGCGACCGTCCACGGACCCAGCTCTGCCAGCCAGGTGCTGACCGCTGTCTGGACGGTGCCGGCCGCCTCGATGATCGGGTCGTCCACGGCACCGCTACCGGAGAAAGTCCGCACCTCGTACCAGCCGTACCAGGCAACGTACCCGCCGGTGACCACCAGCAGCAGCCCGGCGACCCGCCCGAGCAGCGAGTAAGCTCGGCGGGCGCGGCGTACCAGCGACTCACGGGCGAGTGCGACGGCCAGCGCGGCTGCCCCCACCGCAAGCCCCATACCGAAGGCGTACGCCACGAACAGGGCGACTCCGGACAGGGCGGATCCGGCGCGGAAAGTGGCGACCACGACGGCGAGGAACGGGCCGATGGTGCAGCCGAGCGAAGCGATCGCGTACGCCGCACCGAACAGCACCATCGAGCCGAAGCGCCGGCGGACCTCCGGCCCGGTGGCCAGTTTCGGCGCGAAGGTGGGCAACTGGCGCCCCGCCAGCAGCCAGCCACCGGCAGCCACCAGGGCGAGCCCGATGAGGATCGACACCCAGGGCAGGTGACGGGCGACCGCGTCCGCCGCGGGGGCGGCGAGCAGCCCGAACGCGCCGAACACCGCGACGAATCCGAGCGTCATGGCACCGGTCAACGCGACCGCCCGACCGACGGACGCAAGCGCGTCCCGTTCGGCTGATGGCTCGTCGCCCAGCACCAGCATCGACAGGTACGCCGGTAGCAGTGCGAAGCCACACGGGTTGACCGCAGCCAACAGCCCGGCACCGACGGCGAGGCCGTACGGGGTGTCTGTCATGGTCAGCTCAGCTCGCTGACCCGCTTGCGCAGGTCCTGCTGCGACAGTGGTCCCGAGTGCACGACAGTGCCGGCGGAGTCGAGCAGCACGTACTGCTCCTGGCTGGTCACCTCGAAGCGGCGCCATACCTGACCGTCGTCGTCGGCCAGGTTGGGGAAGCGCTCGATTCCGGTCTGCTTCGCGAACCGCCGCATCGCCTCGTCGCCGCTGCCGAGCCCGGCCACGCCGATCACGTTTACCCGGCCTGCGTTGTCCCGCTGCACAGCGGCGACCTCGTCGGCCACCGCGCGGCACCGGGTACACCAGGCCGCCCAGAACCACAACACCGCCGGCTTGCCGACGAGGCTGCCACCCGCGAAGTTCTCACCGTCGATCGTCCGGGCAGTGAACGAGAGCGCCTGCGGGACCGTCGTTTCCGTCCCGCTGCTCGCCGTCGGCGCGGCGGCACCCGACGGTGTCGGCTGAGCCGCTGTGCTCGGCCCGGCAGTCGTGCTCTTCGGATCGGCGGGCTGCTCCGTGCCACCGCAGGCGGTCAGGGCGAGGACGGCTGCGGTGAGGGCGGCGACGGCGGGGGCGGTACGGATGCCGGGCATGATCGGATGCTAACCCGGCCACCGGCTCGGGCGGCCTTACGAGCTCCTTACGGGCGGCGTATGCCGCGGAACTGCTCGTCGTCGGTTACGACCTGACCTGGCTGCAGCAGCCGTCGGCCGTCATCGCCGGCTTCAGTCGAACAGCCGGTCGAGTGCTTCCTGTTCGAGGTCGCGCCAGCGCTGGGAGTCCTTCAGCGCCTTGGCGATCTCCTTCTCGTCGAGGTGGTGGGCGCCCTCCTCGCGGATGCACGCGACGTTGAACGGCCCGCCGACCGACGGTGAGGTCAGATCCAGCGCCTCCAGCACCCGTATCACGCCCACCACGCCGTACTCGACGGTGCGCGTGGTCATCCGGAAGTGGGACAGCAGCGCGCCGGCCTGCTGGGCCATCGGCGCGCCGGAGCCGATGGCGTGGAAGCCCACGTCCTCGTAACGGCCGATGAGCCCGTTGGGGTTGATCTCCACGATCCACGGCGCGCCCTGGCTGTAGCCGGCCGCGAGCAGGTACGCCGACACCCCGCCGCCGTCGTCCTCGCCGGGCACGTCCGGGATGTAGTTCTCGTAGTGCTTCTTGAAGACGGGCAGGACGCGCTCCTGCAACTCGTCGCCGATGTCGGGTGCTTCGAGGATGGCGGTGGCCGAGTCCTCAAGGAGGGGGCGCAGGTCGTTGAGTACTCCCCGCGCGCCGCTGCCGCCCCAGGCGGCGCAGGAGCCCAGCGGGTGCAGCTTCCGGGCGGGGAAGCTCAGGCCACGGTCGCTGTCGGTGATCTGGGAGTCCGCGCCGATCACCACCCCGTCGCTGCAGACGACGGCGAGTACGACGGTCATGGGGTCCTCCTGGGCGGGGGTGCGGGGTTGGGGCGCGAGGTACCCGGCATTCCGCCTGCCTACACCCCGACAGGTGTCGGTCCGTGTTGTCCTACTGTGCCGGCGAGACGCCCGGCTGGAGTGTCCGGGGTGGATCTCCGTCGTCCGAGTTCGTCGACGGCGGTGTCCCGGCCGAGTCGATGACACCAGGCTGTGGTGCCGGCTGGAACGCCACGTCGGTCACGTCGGCGGCCAGCTCGGTGAAATCGGTGCCGTACGCGGCGGGCTCGACGATCCGCAGCACCAGTGCGAACGGCCGGTCGGCGCCGAACTGGCGGTACAGCTCGGGGTGGTACCGGGCCAGGTAGCGGGCGCCGGCGAGGTTGCTGCCGGCGGTCAGGCCACCGATGAAGAACACCGGGCGTCCACCGACCGGCCCCCAGAAGCGGGCGAGCAGGACGTAGCTGGTTTCCGGACTGTAGACGTACTCGGTGCCGCCGACGGTGAACGACAGTCGACGCTTCTCCTCGTCGAAGACCTCGTACGCCACGCCACGGAGGATCGCGCGTACGTGCGTGACGCTGCGCGGGCTCGCGCCGCCGGGGCCGCCGACGCAGAACTCGGTCAACCGGCCGATCTCGCCGGTCGGTTGGTTCTCGCCGACCCGGTCCGCCCGGGCGCCGCATTCGCGGGCGATGGTCGCCAGCTCCACGAGCGCGGCGACGTCGCGGCGGTGGACGCTGAACTCGCGCGGCGACGAGGCGTGCCGGGACACCACCAGCAGGCAGCTCGCTCCGGCGGCGAGGCCGAAGAAGGCACGGGCCCGGTTCAGCTTGTGTCGCCGCAGCAGGAAGCCCGTGAGCCAGACGGCCGTGCCGGCGATGACACTTGCCAGCAGATTGATCAGCAGGTCGCCCATGCGGTGATGATGTCCGATCCCGTCGGGTCAGCTGCGGGGTAGTACGCCCAGCAGGGCCGCGGTCAGGGCCAGCTTCAAGGCGTCCTTCAACTCCATGTGGAAGCGGGCCAGGCTTGGTTCGGCCTGGTAGGCCGCCGCCAGGCTGGGTGGGGGAGTGGCGTACGCCGACAGCGAGCCGGCCATGACCAGCGTTTGCAGGCCGAACAGCTCCGCGTTCTCGCCCAGTTCCGGCAGATGCTGCTGGACCAGTTCGGCCATGGTGGCCAGGTGGGCCAGGGAGGCGCGCTTGTGGCGTACGGCGACCTCGACGGAGACGTTGTGTTCCAGGACGCTGCCCTGCGCGCCGAAGAGGTCGCACAGCACCACGCGACCGGAGAGTGAGCGGCTGAGGATCTCGGCCACCGCTACCGCCCGCTCGGCCATGGGTAGCTTCGCGTCGATGCCGTTGGTCAGCTCGGCTGTCAGGTCGGCCAGCCACTCCGCCAGGAACCGGTCCAGCAGTTCCAGCAGCACCGCCTCGCGGGACTCGAAATAGCGCAGCACGTTCGGCTTCGCCAGACCTGCCCGGCGGCTGAGTTCGTTGAGCGTGACCGCGGCCACCGGCATCTCGTCGAGCATCGCCGACGCGGCGTCGAGGATCGCCTGCCGGCGGATCTCCCGCTGCTCCTCGGTACGCGCCCGCTGGAATGTCACGGTCGCCATCCTAACTTACGTACCGTCGGTACGTTGACAACGTACCGATAGTACTTTAGCGTTACGGACACAAGATACCTCCGGTACGTAAAGGGAGTCTGGCATGGGCGAGAAGTGGACGACGGCGAACATTCCGGACCAGCGCGGGCGGGTGGCCGTGGTGACCGGGGCCAACACCGGCCTGGGGTACGAGACCGCGAAGGCCCTCGCCGAGCGCGGGGCGGCCGTGGTGCTCGCCGTCCGCGACATCGGCAAGGGTGAGCGGGCGGCGGCCCGGATGGCCGGCGATGTGACCGTGCAGGAACTGGACCTGACCTCGCTCGACTCCGTCCGGACCGCGGCGGCGGCACTGCGCTCCAGGTTCGACCGGCTCGACCTGCTGATCAACAACGCCGGCGTGATGTACACCCCGAAGCAGACCACCCGGGACGGCTTCGAGATGCAGTTCGGCACCAACCACCTCGGCCACTTCGCGCTGACCGGCCTGCTGCTCGACCTGATGCTGCCGGTGCCCGGCTCCCGGGTGGTGACGGTCAGCAGCGTCGGTCACCGCATCCGGGCCGCGATCCACTTCGACGACCTGCACTGGGAGCGGTCGTACCGCCGGGTCGCCGCCTACGGCCAGTCCAAGCTGGCGAACCTGATGTTCACCTACGAGTTGCAGCGCCGGCTCGCCCCGCTCGGCACCACGGTCGCGGTGGCCGCGCACCCCGGCGTGTCCAGCACCGAACTCGCCCGCAACAGCCCCGCAGCGCTCCGGCTTCCGCTCACCTGGCTCGCGCCGCTGATCGCCCAGACACCGGCGATGGGCGCGCTGCCGACCCTGCGCGCCGCCACCGATCCCGCCGTGCTCGGCGGCCAGTACTACGGTCCCGGTGGACGCCAGGAGGTCATGGGCCACCCTCGGCTGGTCACCTCCAGCCCGGAGTCGTACGAGGTGGCCGTCCAGCAGCGACTGTGGGCCGTCTCCGAAGACCTCACCGGAGTCACGTTCCCCGTCGTCCAGGCCCAGCCGAACTCGTTCGCCGCCGGACCGGTCACCGCGGGGTAGCCCCGCGACACCTACGCGAACGGGCCGTTCTGGGTGAAGGCGTACTCGGCGAAACGGGTACCGATCCGATGGTGGGCCTCGGCGCTCGGGTGCAGGCCGTCCGGTAGCGGAAGGTCGACGGCGTCAGCCGGGCCGTACAGGGTGGTGCCGTCGAGGTAGTGCAGGTTCTTGTCGGCGGCGCGTCGCTCGGCCAGCGAGCTCAGCTCACGCCGGATGACCTGGAGCGTCAGGCGTCCCAGCGCGACGTCCCCCGGTGTTCCGGTCGCGACGAAACGCACCTGGTCGGTGCCGATCGAGTCGGGGTCGATCGCGCCCGGCCCGGGGGTGTCCTCGTGGATGCCGCAGAACAGCGGCGAGATCAGCAGCAGCGGGACGTCCGGGTGACCGTCGCGGATGGTGTCGAGGAAGCCGTGCACGGCGGGGACGAAGGTGCGTAGCCGCATCCCGTCGAGGTTCACCACGTTGATGCCGAGCTTGACGCTGATGTAGTCGGCGGGGGCGTCGCGGATCACGCGGGCCAGGAACGGGTCGACGAACGCGCTGCCGCCCAGCCCGAGGTTGCGCAACTCGACGCCGGCCCGGCGGGCGGCGACGGCCGGCCAGGTCTCGCTGGGTGCGAGCGCGTTCGAGCCGTGACTGATGGAGCTGCCGTGGTGTACCCACAGCGGCAGGGTGGCGTCGTCCGGCTCGATCGGGGCGTCCGCCCGCAGGTCGACAAGTTCGACGCTCTCGTTGTGCGGCAGCCAGACCTCGATCCGGTGCCGGCCGGCGGGCAGCCCGGAAACGCGTGTGGTGTGCGCCTGCCCGGGATGGAAGACGCTCTGGCCGGTGGTGAGGTCGACCTCCACCCGGTCGCCGCCGCCGAGCGGGTCGCGGAGGGCGAGTACGCCGTCGACATAGACGTCGATGCGGCCACGCGATCGCTCGGCGCCCAGGTAGGTGATCCGGGTCGGGTGGGTCACCAGGTCGAGCGTGCTCGCCGCGGTCCGGAAGACGAGGCGTACGCCGGAGGGCTGGCTCTCCATCGCGAGCAACTGACCGTCCGGGAACTGCTGCCGTACCCAGGCCGGCAGCCGGTGTGGCCGGATGCCGCGCGGGGTCACCTCGGTCTCGGCGACGCCGCGGAGAAGGTCGGAGGAGACGGCCATCAGTGGTTCTCTTCGGTGGGCCAGGAGCGGAAGGCGGTGTCGAGCGCGCTCAACGCTCGCTGCCAGGAGACGTCGGAGGAGGGCTCGCGGTGCCCGAAGCTGCCGTTGACCTCAAGCGCCAGGAAGCCGTTGATGGTCGCGCCGAGCAGCCGGGTGGCGTGGACGAGTTCGGTCTCCGGCAGCCGGTAGCCACGGAGCATCGCCAGGGTCAGCGCGACCAGTCGGCCGGCCGCGTCCGACCGCACGGTCGATGCCGCCGCCGGCCGTTGCAGGGCGGCCCAGCGGCCGGGGCACTGGCGGGCGTAGTCACGGTGCGCGTCGGCGAGGGCGGTGAGCGCGTCGCGTCGTGCCCGGCCACCGATGGCCACGGCGATCCGGTCGGCCAGCTCACCGAGGGCCAGTTCGTGGACGCTGTCGAGCAGTGCCGACCGGTCGCGGACGTGTGAGTAGAGACTCGCGGTCTGCACCCCGAAGTGGCGGGCCAGCGCCGACAGGGTGATCGCCTCGAATCCCTCCCGGTCGGCCAGCTCCGCCGCCGCGGTGGTGACGACCGCCCGGGTCAGGTTCGCACGTGCCATACCCACCACCCTACATCCTGTAGCTGCGAACCTAATAGCTTTAGGTTCGGTGGCCGGCATGACGCACCTCGGTACGGTCATCCGGGTGTTGATCCGAGCCGCGCTGGACACCGACCTGGACGGGCTGGGGGAGATGGCGGGGTCGCGGGACCGCGCCGAGGTGCGGCTCCAGGCCGCCCGGCGCGGCGCGGAGGAAATGCTCGTCGCCGTGGCCGCCGATCGCGTGGTGGGAGTGGTGAGCGTCCGGTGGCGGGACGGCTGCGACCCACCGAACCCATGGCTGTACGGGCTGGCGGTGGTCGCGTCGGCCCGTCGCCGTGGCATCGGACGGGCGCTCGTCGGAGCCGGTGAGGCGGCGGGTGCGGCACGGGGAGCCGAGGCGATGAGTCTCGACGTGGACGTCGACGACGAGGCCGCCGTCTCGTTCTACGCGAGGTTGGGCTACGTGATCGTAGGACCGCACCGGCACCGCTGGAGGGCGATCGACCCGGGTACGGGCGCGGTGACCGCAGAGGGCACCGCGTCGACCTGGATCATGCGCCGTCGACTCCGTGGCATCGACTGACAGCGGCTCGGCGCCGGCGTGCTCCGGGTCTCAGCGCTGCCAGGTGTCGAGGGCGTCCACCGCCGCCCGCACGAAGTCGTCCACCAGAGCGGGGTCGCCGCTGGTGCCTTCCCACCCCTCGTCGTGCAGCAGGGTGACCGCGTCGGCCACCCGTACCACGGCGACCTGCGTGGTCGTCGTCTCGCCCTCGACGAGGTCGCCCGGCAGGTTCCGTGCCGGCCGTACCTGGACGACGAGCAGTCCCTCGTCGCCGGCGTCGGGCAACGCCTCGCTGCGAACCTTCACGGTGTCGCCGTTGTCGATGGTGAAGGAGGCGCAGTCGGCGAGGGTCGCCCGGAGCCGCCGGAGGTAGTCCGCCGCGCCGTCACCGGAGAAGGTGAAGATCGTCTGTGCGATCGTGCCGTACGGGACGTTGGAGGGCGGGTCGCCGGGCTGCCGGTAGCCGCTCATCATCGCGGCGCTGGCGGTGACCGACCGACCGCCGGTGCCGAACCCGTCGTCGCACAACTCGGGTAGGGCGTCGGCGACGGGCATCGTGCGCGCCGGCAGCTTCCGCAACTCCGCGGGCAGTTCGAGGAAGGCCGACTTCGGGATGACCACCGTCGCGTCGGCCGTGGGGGTGGCCGTCGCCGGCTCGGTCGCGACGCTCGACGCCGACGGTGGTGGGGTGGCGGCCGGGTCCGGTTCGCCGGTGGTGTCGGCACCTCCGCAGCCGGCGGCGACCGCGAGAGCGCCGAGCAGCGGCAGCACCAGCGCCCTTCTCACCAGGCGGGCCCGCCCTGCCTCCTGGGGTACGTGCTGGCTCATCGCGTCGCCTCCACCGTCGGATCTCGTGGCTTCCTGCCCGTCGGCGCGCCCGGCAAAACCGACAGCCGGCGCGTCCCGGCCGCACAGAGCCACCACGACCGGCGGATCGCCGTACCCGACCGTACGCCGAACGCCCGAGGTCGGGGAGCGGACCCGCCGTTCGAGTACGTGAATTCGGGGTTTCCAATTCGTCACGCAATTTGGCCGGGCGTCGCGATGAAGTGCCTCTGATGTTAGCGCGAACATCGCCGCCGCCTGTGACCTCCGCCATGTTGACAATCGTCGGAAGGATGTCGGGCCGCCGGTCGCGACGCCCAATTTCTCCTGCCTGACCTCGCCATTCACGAGCGATCCGTGGGAGCGCTCCCGGATCCTGTCATTCCGGTCATTCGGGTCGCGACCTGAATGGTAGTGACGACGACATTCTCCGGTAACCCCGCACCGTGGCGCATTCGCTACGTTCAGCACCGGCCGGCGGAAAGCCGGAAAACGATCTGGAAGAGGGAGCATGCGCAGAAAATTGATCCGGCGATTGCTCGCCGGGGTCACCGTGGGGGTGGTGCTGGCGCCGCTCGCCCCGTCGTCCGGGTCCGCATCCCCGAGCGGGGACGTGGAGTGGATGCCGTGCGAGCAGGACGCGGGCGCCCTGTGCGGCACCCTGGAGGTACCGGTCGACTGGGCCGATCCGGACGGGCCGACCATCGAGTTGGCGCTGGCCAAGCGACCGGCGACGGATCCGGCGGTGCGCCGCGGGTCGCTGCTGGTGAACCCGGGCGGTCCGGGCGGCTCCGGTGTCGACTCGGCGCTGTGGGCCAGCTACGGCGACGAACTGCGTCGTCATTTCGACATCGTCGGATTCGACCCACGCGGGGTGGCCCGCAGTTCACCGATCATGTGCACTCTCGACCGGATCAACGATTTGCCGGTCGAGCCGATCAAAACATCCAGCGCATTTTCCCGGATGGTCTCCGCGAGCCGGGCGCTGGCCGACGACTGCCGCGCCAACAGTGGGCCGGTATTCGATCACGTGGACACGATCCAGGTGATCCAGGACATCGACGCGATACGCGCGGCCGTCGGTGACACCGAGCTGAATTTCCTCGGAATGTCATACGGCACATTGATGGCCCAGCAGTACGCGGAGATGTATCCGGACCGCGTCGGCGCCATCGTGGCCGACAGCGTGATGGACCACAGCCAGGACGCGCGTGGGTTCGCCGTCACCCAGGCGGCCACCGGGCAGGATTCGTTCAACGAGTTCGTGGCGGGCTGCTCCCGGTTGCCGCAGTGTGCCCTGTACGGCCGCGACATCCGCCAGTTCTGGCAACGGCTGCTCGACCGCGCCGCCCGGGGCGAGCTGCCGGATCCGGACGACCACAGCTACAAGATCACCCAGCGGGATCTGGTCAACTTCGTGTTGGGCAATCTCAACTACCAGCCGTACTGGTTGGAGATCGCCGCCGAGCTGGAGCGGGTCGACGCGGGACGGCCGTGGGGGACCTCGGCGGCGGTGGCGCGGGAGGTCGCCGACGAACCGCCGACCGTGGTGCCCTTCGCGTACCAGGCGGTGCTCTGCCAGGACTGGAACCTGAAGGCGCGTGACGTCACCCGGTGGCGGTCCATTCTCGCCGAGGCCCAACGGGCCGCACCGGACCTGCCGGACCCGCCCCGGGCGTCGGTCGGCGCGATCTGCCTGGGCTGGCCGACTTCGGCGAACAACCCGCAGCGGCGGATCAACCCGACGAACGAGTCGAAACTGCTGCTGGTCAACTCGCTGCACGACCCGGCGACCGGCTACAACTGGGCGCTCGGTGCCGCCGACCAGTTCGGTGACCACGCCGAACTGCTCACCTACGAGGGCTGGGGACACATCGTGTACGGCCGCGTGAGCTGTGCGGACGAGGCCATCGAGACGTACCTGATCGACCGGGTCGTGCCGGCGGAAGGTACCCGGTGCGCCGCCGCCCCGCCGCCGGGCACGACGTCGGCCCGTGGTCGGACGCCGAGCCAGGAGTCCGGCCCCACCGCACAGCCACCGGTGCCGCTGCGCGGTGCCCCGGCGCTGCCGACCTGGCTGTTCTGAGCTGTCGGGTCGGGGGTGGTCGGTTCGCCGAGGCGAGCCGACCACCCCCGGTCCCGGTCGGCACCCCGTGCCGGAAGACGTCAGGGCAGTTCGTGGATGGTGACCGGGCCGGCGGTGTAGCGGACCGGGGCGAGCCGGGCCAGGTCGGTGGAGACCGGTCCGGCGTTCGTGTCGGCGAGCAACCAGCGCACTCCGTGGGTGTCGCGGAGCCGGGCCAGGTCGGTGGGGGTGGGATCGGTGAAGACCCGTTCGTTGAGGGCGAACAGCGCCGGGTCGGGTGCGGGTTGTCGGGGGTAGCCGTAACCGTCACGGCCGTGGGCGGCGACGACGTCGTCGGCGTACGCCCAACTCTCGACAAGCGCGCGGCGGCCGCCCAGGCCGGTGACCCAGTAGGCGCGGGCGTCGCAGTGCGGCGTGGTGCGTACGGGTCGGCAGTGCACGTTGGTGGCGACCCGCTCGTCGGGGTCGGTGTGCTCCCGCAGCCAGAGCGCGGCCCGCATCTCGGTCTCGGAGACCACGAGCTGCTGGTTGATGGCGGCGAGCGGGTCCGCACGGGCGAGCAGGTGCCGCACCGGGATCTCCACTCCGGTGGCGATGCTGGCACCGAGCAGTGCCGTGACCGTTCCGGCCAGCGCCGATCTGCCGAGCAGCGTGGTCCGCGCCGGGCGGCCCAGCCGACGGACCAGGGCGGCACGGCGGGCGGTGACAGCGGCCCGGGGCCACGTGAGGAGCAGCGCCTCCACCGCGACGGCGAGCAGTGCGGCCAGGACGATCAGGGCGGCGTACCGGGCAGCCGACCAGCCGAGCGTCGTCATCCAGTCGTTGGCGTTGGCGACGCGTACCGACTCGACGGCCCGTTCCGCCTGGGTCAGCGCGGGCGGCGACCCGAGCGGCGGGGCGAGGAGTTGGGCGAGTAGGCCGAGCAGACCGGCCGTCACGAGCACCGGCCACCGCACCCGGATCCGGGCGAGCAGCCAGCAGGCGAGCAGGGCGCCGAACGGGATGACGGGTAGCCAGAAGTAGATCTGGCTGGCGGAGGGGTGGTAGGTGAGCCAGGCCACCGCGAGGCCGGCGGCGACCGCACCGGTGAACAACCAGGCGACCGGATCGCGTCGGGCCGGTGTGGCCAGCAGCGGCCCGCCAGCCAGTCGAGGCGTCTGCCGCAGCAGCCACGAGCCGAACAGAGCCGCCGCGAGCAGCCACCCGGCCGTCCCGTCCGCCTCGGCCAGGCCCGGCGGCAGCAACCCTCCGAACTGGGCGCCGTCGTCCGCACCGTAGGTCTGCTGATAGGGCACCAGATGGCGGATCAGCCCGAGGGGCTGGGCCCGTAGGGTGCCCGCGCCGCCACCGGCGAACAGCCGGTAACCGACGACCATGGCAGCGACCAGCGATGCCAGCACCGCGAACACGCGCCACGGCACCCGACGACGACGGATCCAGGCGGCCAGCGTGGCGAGCCCGAGTCCGGCGATCAGGGGCGGCAGGGCGCTGGCCTTGGCGCCCGCGCAGGCCAGGCCGAGCGCCGGAACCAGCACCCAGGCCGGGCCGAGGGCCCGCCCGCGCAACACCTGGACACAGACGGCGGCGAGCAGCATCAGCAGCGGCAGCGCGTACGTCTGCGAAAGGCTGGCGTACGACAGCGCGCGGGTCCACGGAATGTCCAGTGGCGAGCCGAGCGTGGGTGAGGCGCCCAGATACCCCGGCGGCGGCCAGCGGACCGGCCGACCAGGGTCCGGCCAGCTCGCGGACCAGGGCGGCGGCGACCAGCGCGGCGACCCAGGCGACCGGCACCACCCACAGGTGCAGCAGCACCGTGGCCGGCGGCACGCCGGTGATCATGCTGGCGCTGGCGACGTGCGCGTCGGACAGGTAGTGGTAGCGCAGCGGCTCCCCGGCCAGGTGCGGCAGTTCGAAGGGCATGGCCCGGGTGAGTTCGTGCACCAGTCCGAGGTGGTAGAGCAGATCCGGGTAGTAGGCGTAGTCGGCCGGCGGCAGCGGCAACGACCGCCAGTTGGCGTAACCCCACACGGCGATGAGCAGCAGCACCGCGCAGATCGCCCAGTGCCAGGCCAGCGGTAGCCGCCGGCCGGGTCCGGTGCGCCAGTGCCGCCGCAATCGGGGCACGGCCAGGAAGACCACGACCACCGGCAGCGCCCACCAGCGCAGCAGGTGCTGGCCTCCGGTGGCGGCGGCGAGCGCCCAGGCGGCCAGTTCGAGCAGCAGGCCGGTGGCCGCTCCGTAGCCGAGATCCTCGGGCAGGTTGCCCCGGCTGCCGCGCAACGCCCGGTGCACAAGTGTCCCCGGCAGCACCACCGCCAACGTCCAGTACGCCCCGAACGCCCCCACCTCGGCAATCGGGATGCCGCCGTCCCACCACCAGATCGGCAGCACGGCGAGCACGGCCAGCCAGGGCAGCAGCGTGGCGGACCGGCGTAGCACCTCACGGTAGGCCGGGCCACGGGTGGGCACACCGGGATCGGTCCCCGGCACCGGTGCCGCCGTGCCCTGCGCGGTTGCCGGATCCGGGCCCACCGGTCCCCGAGCAGGCGGTGCCGACGGAACGGCGGACGGTCGCGGGTGGGTGGCGGGCAGCGGTGACTCAGCCACGGACGGCAGCGACCGGGCGTGCGTCGGCCGACCGGTGTTCGGTCCCGGTGGGCCGGTCGTCGGCGGTGTCCGACCCGACGTGGAAGGTCGGCCGGTTCTGCACGGCGGCGTAGATTCGGCCGACGTACTCGCCGAGCAGGCCCAGGCAGACCAACTGCACCCCGCCGAGCAGCAGCACCGCGACGAACAGGGACGTCCAGCCGGGGATGGTCACCCCGCGCAGATGCCCGACGACGCCGAAGGCCATCAGTACCAGGCAGGCCAGGAAGCTGCCCGTGCCCAGCCAGGTGGCCAGCCGCAACGGCGCGGCGGAGAAGTTCGCGACACTGTCCCAGGCCAGCGCGATCATCCGCGGCAGCGGGTACTTCGTCTGTCCGGCGTGCCGGGCCGCGCGCACGTAGCGGACCTCGGCGCTGGGAAAGCCGAGGGCCGGGATCAGCAGCCGGTAGACCGGGTTCCGTTCCGGCAGCCGACGCAGCGTCTGCACCACCTCCCGGCTGACCATCCGGAAGTCGCCCGCCTGGGCGGGCACCTCCGCGCCGACGATCCGCCGCATCAGCCGGTAGTAGATCCGCGCGGTGTGCCGCTTGAAGAAGGTGTCGGTGCTGCGGTCGGCGCGTACCCCGTACACCACGGCGGCACCGGCCCGCGCCAACCGCAACATCTCGGCGATCGTCTCCGGTGGATCCTGGAGATCGGCGTCGAGGCTGACCACCCACCGCCCGCGAGCCCGGTGCAGGCCGGCGGTCAGCGCCGCCTGATGGCCGCTGTTGCGCCGCAACCGGACGATGCGCAGCTGCGGCCAGTCCCGCGCCTGCGCGGTGAGCAGCGCCACCGTCGCGTCTCGGCTGCCGTCGTCGACGGCCACCACCTCATAGTCGACGTGCAGGTCGTCGAGCACCGGGCGGAGTCGGGCGACGAGGCCGTCGATCACGGCCTCCTCGTTGTACATCGGTACGACCACGGACAGGGTCGTCTCTCCGGTCACGTCGGATCGCATTGTCTGCCGGCCCCGTCCCACGCAGAGTCCACCTCAGAAGCGCCCGCACAAAGCAGGCAAGCGGTCACCTTCCCCCGAGAAGTTGACCCCCGTCCGGCGCGGGCGTTAACGGTCGGCGAATCCCGCCTGCCGCGTGGATGGTCGAGCTGTGATGTCGGGCAGGGACGGCGCGGTCGCAACCGTGCCGCACACCTCGGTGTGCGGCACGGACTGCCCGGCAGGTTCCCGGTGGCCGGCTCAGGCTGGGACCGGAACGGCGCCGAGCGCGCGACCGGCCTCCCGGGCGGCCTGCAGGGCCTCGGCGTGCATCGTCGCGGCCTGGTCGGTGAACGGGTCGAGGGCGGGGTTGACGCCGACGAGGGTGAACTCGCGTTCGACGACGGTGAGGTCGGCTCCCCAGCAGTCGGCGATGATCCGGCGCAGGTACGGCGTGGCGTGGTCCCAGCCCTCCCGGGGGGTGCCACCCCCGTACGCTCCGCCCCGGACCGTGACCAGCACGACCCGCTTGCCGGCGAGGAACGGCTCGCCGAATGCGCGCTGGTCGGTGCTGACCAGGTCGACGTAGGTCTTGAAGTGCTGTGAGACGCCGTAGTTGTACAACGGCACGGCGAACAGGACGGCGTCGGCGGCGAGCAGCACGTCCACCAGGGTCGCGGCGAGGGCGAGGGCCGCGCGCTGCTCGGCGGTGTGCTCCTCGGGCGCGGTCGTCCCGGCGGTGACCGCCGCCGCCCAGGCGGTGGCGGGCAGGGCGTCGACGCCGATGTGGCGACGTTCGATCGGGTCACCGGGGTGAGCGGCGAGCCACTCCGCTTCGACGATGTCCGCGATCTCGCGGCTCGCGGACCCGTGGGTACGGATGCTGGCGTCCAGTCGGAACAGGGTCACGACAACTCCAAGGTCTGTTGAGTTCAAGCTTGAAGTCGACGATAGAGCCAGTGAGGTTCAAGGCTGAAGTGAATGCGAGATGGCTCACCTCCCGCCGCGCGATCGACGGCTAGGCTGGGCGGCATGCCGGAGGAACCCCGGTGGTTGAACGAGTGCGAGCGCGAGGCCTGGCTCGCCCTGGCCAGCCTCATGTTCAAGCTGCCCGGCGCGCTCGACGCGCAGCTGCTACGCGACCACGACCTCACGCTGTTCGACTACTTCGTGCTGAGCGGCCTGTCCATGGCACCCGGGCGCACCCTGCGGCTCAGCGCCCTGGCCAGCCAGATCAGCAGCTCGCTGTCCCGGCTGTCGAACGTCGTCAAGCGTCTCGAGCAGCGAGGCCTGCTGCGTCGTGAGCCCGACCCGGAGAACCCCCGCTACAACCGGGCGGTGCTGACCGGGGCCGGGTGGGATCTCGTGGTCGCCGCGGCACCGGGGCATGTCGCGGCGGTACGCCGGTTCGTCATCGACGGGCTCACCGAGGAACAGGTCACCGCGCTGCGGGAGGTCGCCTGTCGGGTGACGCACCAGATCGACGAGGCGGCGCGGCTGCCGCGGTAGCTCAGGTGTCGGGCCCGCCCGCGTCGATCGCGGTGTCCAGCAGGGGGGCCAGGGTCTGCCAGTTGGCGCGGGTGGCCGCGACCGCACCCTCGACGTCACCGGCCGCGCACCGCGCGATGATCCGCTCGTGTTGCGCGACGGAGCCACGGCCGCTCAGCGAGGCGAAACGGAGTCGTTCCAGCCGCCGCAGCGCGGGCGTGAACTGGTCGAGCACCGACCGCAGCGCCGCGTTCGCCGAGGCGCCCACCAGGACGCCGTGGAAGTCGTCGTCCGCCGCGACGGCGGCGTCCACGTCGTCGTCCCGGAGCGCCCGCGCGAACCGGGCGTTCGCCGCCCGCATGGCGTCCAGTTCGGCGGTGGACAGGTTCGGCAGTGCCTCGCGCACCGCCAGTTCGTGCATCGCGGTGGTCACGGACTGGGCACCACGCAGTGCCCGCAGGTCCAGCGGGCTGACCATGGTGTAGCGGCCCGGCCTCGTCCGGACCAGGCCCGCCTCCTCGAGCCGGGTCAGCGCCTCGCGCACCGGCGTGCGGCTGACCCCGAGCCACTGGGCGAGATCGCCGTCGTTGAGCCGCTCACCAGGGGCCAGCGTCCCGTTCACGATCGCGTCGCGGATCGCCCGGAAGGCGTCGTCGCGCAGCAGTGACCGGGCAACGACGCCAGCGCGCGCAGGAATCGGCATGCAACATATTGCACATTTCCACCGCGCGGGATGTCAACTGCCTCGTGTGCTGTCGTGGGCGGTCATGGTGTCCTGGCGGCCGGATTCCTCGCGCAGGATGGCGGCGTGCAGCCAGGTCTCCGGGATGGCGAAGCCGTCAACAAGCGTTCGCATGTGCGGACGCAGCTCCTTGAGCAGGCCGTTCACCACCGCGGTGATCGCCTTCGAGCGGACCGGGGTGAGTCGGCCGTGCTCCAGCAGCCACCCCTTGTGGGACTCGATGACGCTGAGGGCGTACAGGTCGCAGACGCGGGAGAGCAGCGCCCGGACCGCCGGGTCCGCGGTGTCCTCGATGCCGGCGACGAACGCCTCCAGGGTGATCCGGTCGATGTGCGCCGCGGCGGCGGTGAGGACGTGGTCCTGGACGTCGTTGAAGATGTCGAACGGACGGTCCCGCTTGCTGGCCGCGCCGCTGCGCAGGCGGCGGATCGCCCCTTCGAGCAGGTGCTTCTCGCGGTCGTCGAAGATCTTGAGCTGCCAACCCCGGTCGGTGACGGCGACCTCCTCGTCGCGTCCGGGTACGGCGCTGATCAGTTGCTGGATCAGCGACCGGGCGGCGCTGCGTTCGAGCACCATCTCCCGGACCTGCTCGGCGACGAAGGAGGCGCGTCCCCAGCCGTCCAGCGAACCGAACTCGTCCCGGTACCCGGTCAACAGCCCCTTGGCCACCAGTTGCAGCAGGACCGTGTTGTCGCCCTCGAAGGTGGTGAAGACGTCGGTGTCGGCGCGCAGGCCCGGCAGCCGGTTCTCGGCCAGGTAGCCGGCGCCGCCGCACGCCTCGCGGCACAGCTGGATGGTGCGCGCGGCGTGCCAGGTCTGCGCGGCCTTGAGCCCGGCGGCGCGGGACTCCAACTCCCGCTGCCGCCGCTCGTCGACCGGGCCGTCGCCGCCCTGCACCTCGTGCACCGCGGCGACCAGTTCGGCCTGGGCGAAGTGCAGTGCGTAGGTGGTGGCCAGGGCGGGCAGCAGCTTGCGCTGGTGCGCCAGGTAGTCGTTGAGCGGCACCTCCCGCTCGGCGTCGGGAGTGCTGAACTGGCGGCGGATGTCGCCGTACCGGACCGCGATGGTCAACGCCGACTTGGTGGCCGCCGACGCGGCTCCACCCACGCTGACCCGGCCCCGGACCAGGGTGCCGAGCATGGTGAAGAAGCGCCGCGAGTCGTTCTCGATCGGGCTGGAGTACGTGCCGTCCTCGGCGACCTGGCCGTAACGGTCCAGCAGCATGTCCCGGGGCACCGTCACGTGGTCGAAGCTCAGTCGCCCGTTGTCCACGCCGAGCAGGCCGGCCTTGGGCCCCGCGTCGCCGATGGTCACGCCGGGTAGCGGGTTGCCCCGCTCGTCGCGGATCGGCACCAGCCACGCGTGCACGCCGTGCCGCTGCCCGTTGGTGACCAACTGCGCGAAGACCACCGCCATCCGTCCGTCCCGGGCGGCGTTGCCGATGTAGTCCTTGCGGGCCGCCTGGTACGGGGTGTGCAGGTCGAAGGTCTGCGTTTCGGGGTCGTAGGTGCAGGTGGTGCGGAGCTGCTGGACGTCGGAGCCGTGCCCGGTCTCGGTCATCGCGAAGCAGCCCAGGATCCGGCCGGAGATGATGTCCCGAAGGTAGGCGTCATGGTGGCGCCGGGTGCCCAGGGCCGCGACCGCGCCGCCGAACAGGCCCCACTGCACGCCGGCCTTGACCATCAGCGAGAGGTCCACCTGGGCCAGCATCTCGGTGGCGATGATCGAGCCGCCGACGTCGGATCCGCCGCCGTACTGGGTGGGGAAGGCCGAGGCGATGCCCAGCTTCACCGGAAGCTCGCCGAGCAGCCGGGTGACCCGCTCGCGCGCCTGGTCGCCGGTCTCGCCGTACACCGGGAGGAAGCGCTCGTCGAGGTGCCTGCGGTGCGCGTTGCGGACCTCGGCCCACGGTCCGTCGAGCACGTCCTGAAGGCGGGTGAGGTCGACGGGGCCGGGTGCTGGACTGGGCATGGCTACCTCGCAGGACGCTGGTTGGGTACAGCTCGTACCCAACCAAGGGTACCGAGCCGCTACAGTGATCCGGTGAGCAATGCGGCGGTGAAACGGGACACCATCGCCGCCCGCCGCGCCGGTGGCATCCCGCAGGAGCGGGCCCGGCGGCGGCAGGCGATCGTGGAGGCCGCGGTCCGCGTCATCGAGGAACACGGCACCGGCGCCGGGCTGGGCACGGTGGCCGACCACGCCGGGCTGCCCAGACCGCACGTTTACCGTCATTTCACCAGCAAGGACGACCTCGATCAGGCCGTGGCCCGGCACGCCGCCCGCCAGGTGAGCGCCTGGATCCGCCCGTCGCTGTCGGCTCCGGGCACCCCGCCGGAGGTGGTGCACGGCGTCATCGGCCGGGTGTTGAGCTGGGCGGTGGCCCACCCCAACCTCTATCGGTTCCGGGCCCGCCTCGGCACCGCGCACGCCGTTCCCGAGATCACCGAAGCGGCCGTCGCCAATCTGCGCGCCGCGGGGCACGAGGCGCACCTGCCCGCGTACGTGGTGGCCAGCGTCGTCGGCATGGTCGACGCCGGGATCATCTGGTGGTTCGACCACCGGGACGAGGTGGAGCCGGACCAGCTCAACGACTGGCTCGCCGTCCAGGTGTGGCGGGTCGTCGCGGAGGTCACGACCTGAGTGCCTCCGGCAGTGCCTTGGTGTGCAGGATGACCAGTTCGGCGACGGCCCGGGTCAGGGCCACGTAGAGCCGGTTCATGCCGCGAGGCTCGGCGGCGACGATGTCGGCGGGTTCCACCAGCACCACCCGGTCGTACTCCAGTCCCTTGACCTGGCTGACCGGGATCGCCCCGAGCTGGTCGGCGATCGCGTCCGCGGCGATGACCGCGCCGGTTCCTCGTCGAGGGCCGCCCGCAGATCGTCCACCTGGCGGATCGTGAGGGTGCCGCCGGGTCGGAAGGAGCGGGTCGGCGCGATCCCGGGCGCCAGCGCCCGGGCGGCGAAGTCGGCGATGACCTGCGGCACCCGATAGCCGGTGGGCAGATCGAGCATCCGGACCTCGCGCTTGCCGAGCTGCTTCACCAGCTCCGGCCAGCTACCGGCGGCCAGCGGATGGGTCGCCTGACCGAGGTCGCCCACGATCGTCATCGAGGCGTGGGCGGCCCTCCGGGCGATCATCCGGCACTCCATCGGTGACAGGTCCTGGGCCTCGTCGAGGATCACGTGCAGGTACGCGTCCTCGACGGGCTCGGCCGCCTCGGCGACCGGCAGCGGCTCGGCCAGCTCCGGCACGTACCCCTCCTCGCCGTACGGGTCGAAGCCGTCCGCCCAGCCCACCACCGTGTGGCCCTCGCGCAGGATGATCGCCGCCGCCCAGCGCTGCGCCGCCCAGGCGTTGCCGGTGTCCAGGGACTGGCCGGAGACGGCGATCGGGGTGGACAGGCCGGGTGCGAAGAGCTGCCAACCGTCGTTGAGGCTCAGGCTGAGCACGAAGGTCTCCGCCAGACGCGGACCGCTGCTCAACTCACGCACCTGCCACTCGTTCCCGGTCACCGTCGGGGCGACCGGCGGGCCCAGGATCTCGGCGAGTTCGTCGAGCAGCGGGACGTCGTCCACAGACCACTGCCCGTGCTGCGCGGGCAGCACGTCCTGCGGGGTCAGCATCGGCCACCACGACCTCAGGAAGGTGTCCGGAATCTCCCGGCCGCCGAGCAGGTCCGAGAGCACCTGCGCCGCCTCGGCGCGGGCGAGGTTGGGCTTGATGCCCCGAGCCTCGCACCGTCGACGTACCTCCTGGCGGGCTTTCGCCAGGTCGTCGGCGTCGAGCCTGCCCAACCGTTGTGGCGCGTTCGGCGGGGTGTCCCAGGCCAGTTCGGTGAGCACCCGCACCATCTTCAGGTCGCCCTTGGACCTGGCGACCTCGGCGCGGTCACGCCGGGTCGCCACCACACCGTCGAACAGCTCGCCGATCGCCCGCAGGTGGACGCTGTCCTCACCGAGACCGGGCAGCACCCGGCCGATGTACTCGGTGAACACGGTCGACGGACCGACCACCAGCACCCGGCCGTCGGCGAACCTGCCCCGGTCGGTGTAGAGCAGATAGGCGGCACGGTGCAGAGCGACCTGGGTCTTGCCCGTTCCGGGACCACCGGTGATGACGATGACGCCGTGCGCCGGCGCGCGGATCGCCTCGTCCTGCTCGCGTTGGATGGTGCTGACGATGTCCCGCATGCGGGGGCCGCGTTCCCGCGTGAGGGACGCGAGCAGGGCGCCCTCACCCACCACACCGTCGACGTCGCCGGCCGACAGCACCTCGTCGTCGACCCCGACCACCCGAGGGCCGGCGCAGGTGATGATTCGACGGCGGACCACGCCCAGCGGCTCGCCGGGGGTGGCTCGGTAGAAGGGCGCGGCAGCCGGCGCACGCCAGTCCACCACCAGCGGCTCCCGGTCCTCGTCGCGTACGCCCAGCCGGCCGACGCGGTAGGTCTCGCCGTCGTCGAAGTCCAACCGACCGAAGACCAGGCCCTCCTCCTGGCCGTCCAGGTCGGACAGCCGCGTGGCGGCGCGCAACACCATCGCGTCGCGCTCGACCAGCCCGGTCAGCGGGCCGGCCGAGGCGCGACCGCGACCCTCGGACTCCAGTTCCCTCGCCTGCGACCGCATGACCTCCAGCCGCGCGTACACCTTGTCGACCACCTGCTGCTCGATGGCGAGCTGCCGCACCGTCTCGGACACACTGCTCCCTGGTCTGCCAGCGGTTTGCCGCTCGGGGACCGGTCGAGAATATGTACCGGCCAGACCCACAAAATCGGCATCCAGGGCGATTCGCGCGACTTGACGCGTGGATAAGCTGGAGGTGGCCTCCCGGGATCAGGCCTGGTCGCCCCGCCCGGTCTGCTGCTGCAACTGGTCGATCAACTTCGCCGCCTCGGCCTTGGTGAGGTCGTCCGGCACGCTCTCGCCCGCCTCGCGGGCCAGGGTCCGCAGGTAGGACTCCTGTGCCGCCGTCGTCGGCTCGTCGCCGGTCAGCCACTCGTCCGGATCCTTCACCGCAGCCTGCGGATCATGCTTCTCGGTCATCTCGGCACCCCTTCTCTCGAACAGGTGTGCCATACCCGGGCCGGTGGCCACCCAACCCTCCCCGGGTGCCGTGGCCCGCCAGCGGTGGACCGGTGGCTGGTGTTCGGGTGGTCCGACCAGCGGACGTCGGTGTGCCTACCCGGTGGCGGGGCCGGTCGGGCCCGCGCCGGTGACGTTCAGCGCGAGCGAGTAGACCGAGGTGGTGGCCGTAACGAACAGCACGTTGCGCTTGCGGCCACCGAAGGTCAGGTTCGAGCAGATCTCCGGTAGCCGGAGTTTGCCGAGCAGCGTGCCCTCCTGGTCGAAGCAGTGCAGGCCGTCGTGGGCGGCGACCCACAGCCGGCCCTCCCGGTCGAGTCGGATCCCGTCGAACGAGCCGGCATCACACTCGGCGAGCACGCCACGGTCGCGCAGCGTCCAGTCGGGGCCCACGTCGAAGTGACGCAGGTGCCGACGTCGGGTGTCGACGATGAACAGTCGTCGTTCGTCCGCCGAGAACGCGAGACCGTTGGGTCGCAGGAAGTCGTCGGCGACCCGCTCGACCCGGCCGTCCGGCGAGCAGCGGTAGACGTGGCAGCCGTCCAGTTCCGGATCCGCCCGGTACCCCTCGTAGTCGCTGTCTATGCCGTAGCTCGGATCGGTGAACCACAACGAGCCGTCGCTGGTCTCGACGACGTCGTTCGGGCTGTTGAACCGCTTGCCCCGCCACCGGTCCGCCACCACCGTCAGTGACCCGTCGGGCTCGGTACGGGTGACCCGACGGTGGCCGTGTTCGCAGGTCACGACGCGACCGAGGCGGTCGATGGTGCGGCCGTTGGGGTGACCGGCGGGCGTCTGGAAGACGTCGCACCGCCCGGTGATCTCGTCCCACCGCAGCACCCGGTCGTTCGGGATGTCACTGAACAGCAGGCAGCGCCACGCGGGGGAGTACGCCGGCCCCTCCAGCCACCGCCCGCCGTCGAACAGCCGCTGCACCACGTGGTCACCGCTGACCGCCCGGAACCGATCGTCCAGGACCTCCCACCGGGTGACGGTGCGCTCGACCGGGCTCATCGTGCACCCTCGCTGCCCGAGGCGAGTCGGGCGAAGACCGTCGCCTCCTGTTCGAGGAGCCGCCGGGTGCGCCTGCCATACAGCAGCTCGACCAGGCGGGCCGCCGGGCCGTCCCAGTCGATGCTCAGCCGCAGGCGGGTCGCGGAGCCCTCCGGACGCAGCTCGTGGCTCGCCGTGGTCCGGACGCCCGGCGTACGGGCCTGCCAGGTGAAGCCGGCCCCGGGTCGCCAGTCGGTTATCTCGTACCTGGCGGTGGCCAGCCCCGGCTGGCGAATCCGAAAGCGGCTGCCGACCGTCACCGGAGCGGCGTCGTCGATGCGGATGATCTCGTCGATGGTGGGCAGCAACTCGGCCCAACGGTCGACGTCGCTCACGATGCGCCAGACGGTGGCGGGGTCGGCGGCCACGTGCCGTTCGACGGCAATCGTCATGGACCGGATGGTACGGCGGCGTCCGGTGCGTGCCCGACGAGGGTGGTGGCGACCCGGCGGACGGCTCCGATCCGGGTCGCCACCACGGTGGTCACCCGTTGTCGATCAGACTCGCGATCTCGTTGTAGATGAGGTGTGCCTTGGCGCCCTGGTTGGACGGGCATCCGCCGAGGTGGTGCAGAGCGATCACCCGGTGGCTGCTGTTCAGCACCGGTGAGCCCGAGTTGCCGCCGGAGGTGTCGCAGCTGTAGCTGATGTTCCAGGTGTTGTAGTTGGCGTTCCGCACGGTGCAGCGCGCCCCGTTCTGGGTGTTCTCGAAGATGGACAGCCGCTTCGGGCTGCCGTCACCGTGCCCCGGGATGTACATCTGCGTCCCGGTGGTGGTGGCGGACGTCGCCAGGTAGAGCGTGCCGAAGCCCTGGATGGCGGCGAAGTTGTTCACCGAGAACAGGGCGTAGTCGAGCTGGCTGGAGCCACCACTGCTCACCCGGTAGAGCGTCGCACCGCTCACCTTCGTGCCGGGCCCGGGGTTCGCGCCGCCGCAGGTGGCGCACTGGTAGTTGAACTGCATCTCGCTGCCGCTGACCGCGGCCTGGGTCGAGAAGCAGTGCTTGTTGGTCAGCATGCGGTTGGTGTTGCCGACCCGCCAGGTGGTGCACATTCCGCCGCCGCTGATCAGCAGCCGGGCCACCGCGTTGCCCCGGGCGTACTCGGTGGGGTGGCTGCTCTGGTAGCAGACCACGTCGCGGCGGGCGTCGGTGCTGCACACCGACTGGGTGGAGAAGTTGTACTGGCCGATCTCCGTGCGGTCGTAGCCGCGCCAGAACCGGTCGATGGTCGCGGCGCTGCCCCGGGAGGAGCGGTTGCTGTGCAGCGTCACCACCGCCGTGTCGCCCTCCACCGACATCGCCCAGAAGCCCGGCCGGCCGTCGGTGGTGTAGTCCGCGCCGGTCGCCCGGTTCAGGTGACGGTCGTACCGGTAGCTCTCCCGGCCGTCCGGGCTCGACACGGTGACGTACTCGCCGGGAGCCAGTCGCAGCGAGCTGAAGTGCACCTTGATGTACGTCGCGCCGGGGTGCTGGATGATCTGGGTCCGGCCGTCGCGGGCGTACGACAAGGAACCGCCGACGGTGCGCAGCTCACCGACGGTCGTCACACCCTCGGCCGAGAACTGGTCCGATTCGGGTGCCCGGTCCGAGAGTGGCGTGACCGGCTGTACCGGGCCTGCCGCGGCGGGGGCCGACAGCAGGCTCAGGCCGAGTGTGCAGGTGGCGAGTGTGACGGTCACCGTACGTAGACGGCGCAGGACAGGTTTCATCGTCGCTCCTCCCAGGAAGCGGAACCTGAACGATTCCTAAGCTTTCTTACCGAAGCTGATCGATACATGCAAGATAATCAATGAGTAATACCGCCTCTCGGCCCGCCTGTTGACGTGGAGCCGACCTGGGTACTGGAGGCACATGTTCGACGGCTTCACCGACGAGCGGGTCGACGTGGGCGAGGTGGAACTGCGCGTCCGGCATGCCGGGCACGGCCCCGCCGTCCTACTCGTCCACGGACATCCGCGTACCGGATCGACCTGGCACCGGGTCGCCCCGGGGCTGGTGGATCGCGGGTTCGCCGTGGTCTGCCCCGACATGCGGGGCTACGGCCAGTCCGGCAAGGCGCGGATCCTGCCGGACCACTCCCAGCAGTCCAAGCGCGCGGTCGCGGCGGACATGGTCCGACTCATGCACACACTCGGCCACGCGACGTTCGCCGCCGTCGGGCACGATCGCGGTTGTTGCGTGGCGCTACGCCTGGCGCTCGACCATCCCGACGCCGTCAGCCGACTGGTGGTCATCGACGGCGTGCCCATCAGCGAGGCCCTCGCCAGGTGCGACGCGACGTTCGCCCGGAACTGGTACCACTGGTTCTTCTTCGCCCAACCGGACAAGCCGGAACGGGCCATCGGCGCCGATCCCGACGCCTGGTACGGCGACAAGGCGCGACCGGACCGGATGGGAGTCGACAACCACCGGGAGTTCCGGCAGGCCATCCACGACCCGGCGACGGTACGGGCGATGTTGGAGGACTACCGCGCCGGCCTCGGGGTCGATCGGGCGCACGAGGAGGCCGACCGGCGGGCCGGTCGTACGGTCCGGTGCCCCACCCTGCTGCTCTGGTCGACCCGGGACGATCTGGCGGATCTCTACGGCGACCCGCTCGCCGTCTGGCGTTCCTGGGCCGACGATCTGCGCGGCCACCCGATCGAGTCCGGGCACCACGTCGCCGAGGAGAACCCCGACGACCTCACCGCCGCCCTGTGCCACTTCCTCGCCTGACCGCCGCGCCGCCATCACGCCTCCACGGTCAGGGCTGGTGCGGCGGCACCGGCGTGGGTCACTCTTGCGGTCAGGCTTGATGCATCGACACCCGTCACCACCTCACCTGGTTCCGAGACCGTCCGGCAGACCCGCCGGACGTGCCCGAACCGTCGGGCACCCGCATCCCGCGGATGTGAAGGAGCGCCATGAAACCGTCCCTCCGGGCCTTCGCGGCGGTGGTCGTCCTCGCGGCCCCGCTGGCCCTGACCGCCCCCGCACAGGCGGCGAACACTCTCACCATGCGCGGCGCGGACGTCTCCTCGCTGCAACGCAGCCTCGACCTCGGTGCCCGCTACTACAACGCCTCCGGCGCGCCGGCCGACCCCTACGACATCCTCGCCTCGAAGGGGGTCAACTACCTGCGGCTGCGCGTCTGGAACAACCCGGCCAGCGGCTACAACAACAAGGCCAGGGTGCTCCAGCAGGCCAGAACGATCAAGGCGAAGGGTTTCAAGCTGCTGATCGACTTCCACTACTCGGACACCTGGGCGGATCCGGGCAAGCAGTATCCGCCGGCGGCCTGGGCCAACCACTCGCTCAGCCACTTGCAGGCCGACGTCTACAACTACACCTACGACGTGTGCACCGCGTTGAAGGCACAGGGCACCACGCCGGACGCGGTGCAGATCGGCAACGAGATCAACGTGGGGATGCTCTGGCCCGCCGGCCAGGTGGTCAACAACGACTTCGCCCCGCTGGCGAGCCTGCTCAAGCGGGGCTACCAGGCCACCAAGGCGTGCCACGGCGGCACCCAGGTGTGGATCCACACGGCGAACGCGGACAGCAACGCCAACGCCCGCTGGTTCTACGACGGGATCCGGGCACAGGGAGTTCCCTGGGACGTCACCGCCCTGTCCTACTACTGCATGTGGCACGGCACCTTGGCCAACCTCTACAACGTGATCGCCGACGTGCGGTCGCGCTACGGCAAACCGGTGGTGATCGCCGAGACGGCGTACCCGTTCACCACGGCCGACGCCGACCACCAGCCGAACGTGATCTCGGGTAACGAGCGCTGCGACAACATCCCGGCCACCTGGTCCGGGCAGGCGCAGCAGTTCAGTTGGGTGCAGAACACCGCGCGCAACGCCGGTGCGGTCGGTGTCTTCTACTGGGAGCCGACCTGGCATGCGGTGCGCGGCAACGGCTGGGATCCGGCGGACATCAACGGAACCGGTAACGGCTGGGACAACATGGCCGTCTTCGACTGGTCGGGGCGGGTGAACCCGCACGTGTACTGGACTCCGTGACCATCGCCCGGGCCCGGGAGTCGCCACCGGGCCCAGTGCACGAGGGTGTTGCGTGGCCCTCGCGTGGTCCGGGACAGGGGTCAGAAGCACCGAGAATCGATAGACCTCTGTCGTTTGACGTATGACGTCGTTAACGCTAACTTCGCTGTCACGAGCGGGTGTTGTGGCTGCCGGGAGCCCGATTTCCCGCCGTGGTCCCGCGCCGGCCAGCCGCGACCGTGGGCGCGTCGCCATGCTGGCCGGCGGTTCCTGGTGACCAGATCTTCCGCACCACCCCACCGTGCTGACGCCACCACCTGACGCCGGCACATCCGCCGGGCATCCACGAGCTGTGCGTGGATGACCCCGATCGAAGGAGTGGACCATGAAGGCCATCGGTGAGGCTCGTCCCGCCTCCCCATCCAGACGCGGTTGGCGGTCCGGAATGGCCGCGGCGGCCGCCGCGATCCTGGCGGCGAGCGCGCTCGTGGTGGTGAACGCGGCGCCCGCGGCGGCGGCGACCGTGGACACCAATGCCTGGTACGTGTTGGTGAACCGCAACAGTGGTAAGGCGTTGGACGTGTATGGTCTGGCGACCAGCGATGGTGCGCGGATCAGTCAGTGGACGCGTAACAACGGTGCGAATCAGCAGTGGCAGTTCGTGGATTCCGGTGGTGGTTACTACCGGTTGAAGTCGCGGCATTCGGGCAAGGTGCTGGATGTGTCGAACGCGTCGACCGCGGATGGTGCGGCGGTGGTGCAGTGGTCTGATCACAACGGCACCAATCAGCAGTTCCGGTTGGCTGATTCCGATGGTGGTCATGTGCGGTTGGTCGGTCGGCACAGCGGTAAGGTCGTGGAGGTGCAGGGTGCGGCCACGGCGGACGGCGCGAACGTGGTGCAGTACGCCGACTGGAACGGCGCCAACCAGCAGTGGCAGCTGGCCCGGGTCGACGGGGGTGGCCCCACGTCGCCACCACCCACCGGTGGCACCGGGTGCGGCAAGGCCCCGACGCTGTACAACGGCACGCACACGATCCAGAGCAACGGCAAGAGCCGCCAGTTCATCCTGCGCCTGCCGGCCAACTACAACAACACCAACGCCTACCGGCTGATCTTCGCCTTCCACTGGCGTGGTGGCACCATGCAGGACATCTCCTCCGGCGGCACCAGCGGGAGCGCCTGGTCCTACTACGGCCAGCAGGAGCAGTCGAACAACAGCGCGATCCTGGTCGCGCCGCAGGGGCTCGGTAACGGTTGGGGCAACGCCGGCGGCGAGGACGTCACCTTCGTCGACGACATGATCCGCCGGATCGAGAGCGACCTGTGCGTCAACCCGAGGCAGCGCTTCGCCCTCGGCTTCAGTTGGGGCGGCGGCATGAGCTACGCCCTCGCCTGCGCCCGGGCCACCGTCTTCCGGGCGGTCGCCGTGATCGCCGGTGCGCAGATCAGCGGGTGCAGTGGCGGTACCCAGCCGATCGCGTACTTCGGTCTGCACGGCATCTCGGACAACGTCCTCAGCATCGGCCAGGGCCGGGGGCTGCGCGACACCTTCGTCCGCAACAACGGGTGCAACGCCCAGAACCCGCCGGAGCCGGGAGCGGGCAGCCGTACGCACATCACCACGGCCTACTCCGGCTGCCGCGCCGGCTACCCGGTGCAGTGGGCGGCGTTCGACAACGGGCACATGCCCGGGCCGGTGGACGGGACGTACGCCGAGAGTGGCATCACCACCTGGACCAAGGGTGAGATCTGGCGATTCTTCGCCCAGTTCTCCTGACCGGGCCGAGCGCGACGGCGGGTCTCGGCCTCCTGGCGGCAGTGGGAGCCAGGAGGTCGGGCCCGTCGGCCCGTCGTGTCCCGGGTCAGCGTTGCAGGCGGTCCGGCTTGCCCGGGCCGCTGCGTCGCACCAGCCAGGCCTCGGTGATGTGGGTGAACATCGCCGTCGCGGCCCCTTCCGGGTCGTGGGCGGCGATCATCTCGTAGACACGTCGGTGTCCACGGTTGGAGGCGACGCAGAGCGACCGCTCGGTGCGGCCGGTGTACCGCGCCGTGTTCACGACCTGACTCTCCAGCGCCTGCACAACGCCACGAGCGATGCGGTTCCCGGACGCCTGCATGACGGTGTCGTGAAAGGCACGGTCGAGTTCGTGGTAGGCCACGGTGTCGCCGACGAGCTCGTCCATCCGATCGACCAGGGCACGCAGGCGGTCCACGGTCTCCTCATCGGCGACCCGGGCGGCGACGTGTGCCATGTCGGACTCCAGCAGCCGCCGGGTCACCACCACATCGTCGAGGATGGCGAGGCTGTCGTCCTCGGCGATGGTGGCCCCGAGGACGAGTTCGTCGAGCATGTCCCACATCGACTGCGGGGTGACCATGGTGCCGGCACCCTGACGGACCTGCACCAGACCCTTCTCCTGGAGAATCTTCACCGCCTCCCGGACGACGGTCCGGCTGACGGAGAAGGTCTCGCAGAGCACCGGCTCGGGGGGCAGCGCGGTGCCGGAGGGATGCACCCCGCGGACGATGCGTTCCACCAGCTCGGCGGTGACCGCCGTGGCGAGGTTGGTGGGGCGGCGCGACCAGGTCGGGGCGGCCAGCTTCTCCAGGGCCGTCTCCTGCGATGGCGTCATGTCCCCCTCCGATTGGCTCGTCGTGCCACGACGTCCAAGGCCAGTGTACGGCTGACTGTTGACGTCAGACGTCATACGAGTTACGTTCTTGATCACGTTGGCTGCGGCAGGCCGTCAGCCACTCCCTTCAGAGGTGAACAACGATGAAACAACGAGCATTGTGGTCCGCCGTCCTCGTTGTGGGACTGGCGACGGCAGGTTGTGGAAGTGCCAGCGACACGGGCCCCTCCTCCGGCGGCTCGACCGACAAGCTGGTGGTGTGGGACTGGAAGTCCGGCGAGCCGTCGGCCAAAGCGTATGTCGACAAGGCGAAGGCCGACTTCGCCGCCAAGCACCCCGACGTCACGGTCGAGTTCGTCGCGCAGCCGTTCGACCAGTACTACACGCTGCTCGGCGCGGCCATCCAGTCCGGCAAGGGCCCGGACGTGATGCTGTTCAACGGCGGCGGCCAGATCCGGGACCGGGTCGACGCGCTGGTGCCGCTCGACGAGTACGTGGCCGAGGACAAGCAGCGGCTCGCGGGTTGGGACGCCTTCAACAAGGACGGCAAGGCCTACGCCGCGCCGGTGACGCTGCAGGGGCACCCCATCTACTACAACAAGGCGCTCTACGAGAAGGCCGGGCTCGATCCGGCGAGCCCCGCCACGACCTGGGACGAGTTCCTCGCCGACTGCGCCGCCATCGGCAAGGCCGGTGCCAAGTGCTTCGCCCTGGGCAACAAGGAGGGTGCCGGGATCCAGTTCTGGATGTCGGCCCTGGGCTCCGGCATCCTCACCGCCCAGGAGTACGACGACTGGATCGCGGGCAAGCGCGACTGGACCTCGCCGAACGTGAAGCGGATCTTCGAGCTCTGGAAGGAGGCCGGCGACGCCGGCCTGAACAACGACGGGGCCAACTCGACCGCGATGTTCAACGACTCGTTCGCGCTCTTCCAGTCCGCCAAGGCCGCGCACGTCATCGGGCTGATGTCGGACGTGGGGCACTGGAAGGACTTCAACGAGTTCCTCACGCCCGAGAAGCTCGGCGTGATGAAGGCCCCGGTGGTCACCGCGGGCACCACGCCGAGCCTGGCCTACGACGGCGGCATCGGGTACGCGGTGGCGAAGTGGACCAAGGATCCCAAGGTCGCCGCCGACCTGGTGCGGTCGCTGACGTCGACCGGGGCGCTCCAGGCGTTCTACGCCGAGGCCGGCGCGATCGCCGCCGACACCACCATCGACGTGTCGCAGGCCGGCCCGGCCGCCGCCGCGATCGTCGCCGCGCTCGACAGCGGTAAGCCCGCCCTGCACGTGGCGCTCTCCTCGAAGACCCTGGACCTGATGGGACGGGTCTCCCAGCAACTGCTCAGCGGCTCGATCAGCGTCGACGAGGCGGTGAAGCAGCTGGCAGCTTCCGACCAGGCGGGCTGATTTCGTGCCGATCGGAAACGCAGAACCGTCGGTCCGTCCGGTGCCCGCCGGACGGACCGACGGGGCGGCGGCCGGCTCCGCGCGTCGCCGCCGTGGTGCCCGGGCTCGGCCCGGCCGCGGCGGCTCGCGGGCCGAGCGCTTCGCCCCCTACGTCCTGGTCGCACCCGCCATCCTGATCATCGTGGTGCTGCGGCTGTACCCGTTGCTGCTCGGGGTCAACTTCTCCTTCACCGGAGACGGCGAGCGCAACGGTCAGGCGGTGGGTCTCGACAACTACCTCGAGTTGATCGAGGACCCGTTGTTCCGCACCGCACTGAGCAACGTCGGGCTGCTGGTGCTGTTGCTCCCGGTGGCGGTGGCGATCCCCGGGCTGCTGGCGACGTTCATCTACCTCAAGGTGCCCGGGCATCGCTTCTACCGCAGCGTCTACTTCTTCCCGGCGGTGCTCTCACCGGTCATCGTCGGCGCGATCTTCAACCTGCTGCTCGCCTTCGACGGCCCGGTCAACGCCGTGTTCGAGGCGGTCGGCATCAGCCCGGTGGACTGGCTCGGCAATCCCGACGTCGCGATGTTCGTGGTGGTCGGCGTACACGTCTGGGCCACCTTCGGAATGGCGCTCGTGGTGTTCCTGGCCGGGTTCGCGACCCTGGACGCCGCGCTGCTGGACGCCGCCCGCGTGGACGGTGCCTCGCTGCCCCAGGTCATCCGGCACGTGATCATCCCGGGCCTGTCCCGCACCATCGCGTTCGTCGCCGTGACCACCATGGTCGGGATGCTGACCTCGATGTTCGGCCTGCTCTACGTGATGACCAGCGGTGGGCCGGAGGGATCCACCTATCTCCCGGAGTACTACATCTGGATCCAGCAGGGTCAGATGAACCGGCCCGCACTCGCCTCGGCCGCGTCGACGGTGCTCTTCGTGATCATGCTCGTCGTGGGGCTGCTCCAAGTGAAGCTGCTCCGGCGGGCGGGAGGTGAGGACTGATGTCCCGGGTACGACTGAGCCGGTGGCTGCTGGCCATCCCGATGTCGCTGCTCGCGCTGGCGACGATCTACCCACTGCTGTTCACCGTCAACGTGGCGATGAAGACCCGGCGCGACTACATCCTCGACCGGTTCTCCGTGACCGACACCCTGCGCTGGGACAACATCAGCGCGGCGTGGAACAGCGTCGGCATGGACCGGTACTTCCTCAACTCCCTGATCGTGGTGACGTCGTCGGTCGTCCTGCTGCTGCTGCTCGGGTCCATGGCCGGCTTCGCCCTGAGCCAGCTCCGGTTCCGTGGCTCCTCGGCGCTGTTCCTGGGCTGCCTCGCCGGCCTGTTCGTGCCGTTCCAGGTGATCATGGTGCCGCTTGCCCGGATCATGGCCGACACCGCCCTCATCGACACGTACCCCGGACTGGTCCTGGTCTTCGTGGCCCAGTTCCTGCCCTTCACCGTCTTCCTGATGACGAGTTACTACAAGACCATCCCGCGGGAGGTCATCGACGCGGCCCGGATCGACGGCAACAGCGTGTACGGCGTGTACCGCCGGATCATGCTGCCGCTGGGCACCCCGGCGCTGCTGTCGGTCGGCATCCTCAACGCGCTGTTCTGCTGGAACGACGTCCTGATGTCGCTGGTGATGATGCCGTCGGCGGATCACCGAACGCTCATGGTCGGCGTGACCTCGCTGCGTGGCCAGTACTCCGACGACATTCCCACCTTCGCCTCGGGGGTACTGATCGCCGCGATACCGGTCCTGGTGGTCTACCTCTTCCTCCAGCGCCAGATCGCCGACGGCGTCGCCGCCGGCTCCACGAAGGGCTGACATGCGCATCACGGGATATCGGACGCTCACCACGGTCCACGAATGGGGGCGCCCGGTCGGCGACGCCAACGGCGTGTTCGCCGACGGGAGGGTCCCGGTACCGATCGTCGTCGTGGAGACCGACGAAGGGCTGTCGGGTGTCGGCATCGGCCCGCACGTCGAGATCGAGCGGATCTTCGCGGCCATCGACGGTGAAGATCCCCGTGCGGTGACGACGCTCTACGACCGGATGCTGCGACACACCTTCAAGGCAGGTCACGCCGGCCCGGTGTTCGGCACGATCGGCGCACTCGACACCGCGTTGTGGGACATCAAGGCGCAGGCGGCTGGCCAGCCGCTGTGGCGGTTGCTGGGCGGCCGCGACCGCCGGGTCCCGGCGTACGCGTCCGGGCTCGACATCGCCCTCAGCGACGAGGAACTCGTCTCGGCGTACATCCGTTACGCCGAGCACGGGCTGCGGGCCGCCAAGCTCAAGGGCGGACTCGACATCGAGCACGACCGACACCGGCTCCACCTGGTGAAGGAGATCCTGACCGAGGCTGGCCACGGACTGCGGCCGGGCCTGATGCTCGACGTCAACGAGGCGTGGACCCGCAAGCAGGCCGTCCGGCACGTCTGCGAACTCGAACGCACCCTCGACCTCATCTGGATCGAGGAGCCGGTTCGGCGCTGGGACGCCGAAGGGCTCGCCGCCGTCGGCCGGGGGGTGCGTGCCTCCGTCGCCACCGGAGAGAACCTCACCGGGCTTGAGCAGTACCGACCGCTGATCGCCGCCGGCGCGGTCGACGTCGTCCAGACGTCCGCGATCGGTGGAGTCACCCACTTCCTGCGGGTGTCCGCCCTGGCGCACGCCTACGACCTGCCGGTCAGCCCGATCGGCAACAGCCCGTTCGGGCTGCTGCACGCGGCCACCTCGGTGCCGAACCACCTGACCAGCGAGCTGCAGGACCTCTGGCCGCCGGTCGGCGTCTCCGTCGACGTGCACGTCGAGGACGGGGCCTTCGTCCTGGGCGACTCGCCGGGGCTCGGCCTGCGGGTCGACGAACAACGGATCCGGGCCGTGGACCGGCACCCGCAGGCGCAGGCGGTCGACGGCCCGAACGTCCGGCCGGAGCAGGCCGGGCGACGGCTGTTGGCGACGACGGACGGTGTCCTGCCGGCCGCCGGCGGCTTCCCGCTGGCCCGGACTGCCACCCCGGCACACAACAGCAATCAGGTGTCGCCGACCGGACGTCACTGACAACGACCCCACGGTGGTGGCCGGCGGCACGAGCGGCGTGCGGCCGTTGATACGGAGGATCGATGAAGGCAGTGGTCTACCGGGGAGCACGGCGCCTCGGAATCGAGGAACGTGAGCCGGCGGCACCCGGGCCCGGTGAACTGGGCATCTCGGTGGCCTACACCGGGATCTGCGGCACCGACCTGCACATCTACCACGGGGACATGGACTCCCGGGTCGGTGCCGCCGCCATCATCGGGCACGAGATGTCCGGGCGGGTCGCGGCGCTGGGCGAGGGCGTCACCGGTTGGGCCGTCGGCCAGCCGGTGACGGTACTTCCCACCAGATGGTGCGGGCGGTGTGCCGCCTGCCGACGCGGCAACTCGCACATCTGCCACGCCATGAACTTCCTCGGCATCGACTCGCCCGGCGCCATGCAGTCCGGCTGGAACGTGCCGGCGGAACTCGTCCTGCCGCTGCCCGAGGAACTGCCGCTCGACCAGGGCGCACTCGTGGAACCGGTGGCCGTCGCCGTGCACGACGTACGGCGTGGCGAGGTGGCCTCCGGCGATCACGTGGTCGTCGTCGGCGGCGGGCCGATCGGGGTGCTCATCGGCACCGTCGCAAAGGGCCGCGGTGCGCGGGTACTGCTCGTCGAGCCGGACCCGACGCGGCGCGCCGTGGCGGGCGACATCGGCATCGAGGCGGTCGACCCGACCGCGGTCGACGTGGCGGCGTTGGTCGCCGACCGGACCGACGGCGCGGGGGCCGACGTCGCCTTCGAGGTGTCCGGCGCGGCGGCGGGTGTCGCCACCGCGGTCGAGGTGCTGGCTGTCCGGGGTCGGCTGGTGATGGTGGCGATCCATCCCCGGCCCCGGGAGGTCGACCTGCACCGGTTCTTCTGGCGCGAACTGGAACTGCGCGGCGCCCGCCTGTACCAGCGCGACGACATGGCCGAGGCGATCCGGCTGATCGCCTCGGGTGCGATTCCGGCGCGGCAACTGATCTCCCGGGTCGAACCGCCGGAGGCGGCGACCGCGGCGTTCACCGCGCTGGAGGGCGGCGGTGTCATGAAGGTGCTGCTGGACTGGCGGGAGGATGACCGGTGACGAACCCGTTCGACCTGTCCGGACGGACCGCCGTGGTCACCGGGGCCCGGCGGGGCATCGGCCTGGCCATGGCCGAGGCCCTCGCCGCGGCCGGTGCCGACGTCGTCGGTGTCTCCGCGCACCTGGAACCGGAGGAGAGCGAGGTGGCGCGCCGGGTGCGGGCCACCGGGCGACGGTTCACCGCGCTGCGCGCCGATCTCGCCGACCGGGCGGCGGTACGCCGGCTGGCCGACGAACTGATCGCGCTCGAACCGATCGACATCCTGGTCAACAACGGCGGCACGATCGCCCGCGCCCCGGCCGTCGACCATCCCGACGAACTCTGGGACCATGTCATCGAGGTGAACCTGAACAGCCAGTTCGTGCTGAGTCGGGAGATCGGTCGGACGATGGTGCAGCGCGGCCACGGGAAAATCATCTTCACCGCGTCGCTGCTCAGCTTCCAGGGCGGCATCACGGTGCCCGGGTACGCCGCGTCGAAGTCGGGCGTGGCCGGTCTCACCAAGGCCCTGGCCAACGAGTGGGCGGCGCACGGGGTGAACGTGAATGCCATCGCCCCCGGTTACATCGCCACCGACAACACCCGGGCCCTGCGTGAGGATCCCGAGCGCGACCGGGCGATCCTCGCCCGGATTCCGGCCGGCAGGTGGGGTGCCGCCGACGACCTCGGTGGCGCCACCGTGTTCCTGGCGTCGGCGGCCTCCGACTACGTCAACGGGATCGTGCTGCCGGTCGACGGAGGGTGGTTGGGCCGATGACCGACGAAGCTCCGGGCGCGGGCGGCATCGTCGACGCCCACCACCACCTGTGGGTCCGGGCCCGGCATCCCCAGCCGTGGATCGACCCGGTGACCATGGCGGCCATCGACGCCGACTTCGAACTGGCCGACCTGGCCCCGTTGGCCCGGTCGGCGGGCGTCACCGCCACGGTCGTCGTGCAGTCCATCGCCTCGGCGCGGGAGACCGTGGACCTGCTCCGCGTCGCGGCCGACGACGTCCTGGTCGGCGGCGTCGTCGGCTGGGTCGACCTGACGGCCGACGACGTCGCCGATCGCCTCGACCGGCTGCGCGCTGCCCCCGGCGGGCGGCACCTGGTCGGCATCCGTCACCTCGTGCAGAGCGAGACCGACCCGGCCTACCTGGACCGACCGGACGTCCGCCGGGGCATCGCCGCGGTCGGTGCCGCCGGCCTGGTCTTCGACCTGCTGGTCCGACAACACCAGTTGCCCATGGCCGCCCGGTTGGCGCACGACCTGCCCGACGTGCGCTTCGTCCTGGACCACCTCGGCAAGCCCGCGCTGGGCACCCCGGAGTTCGACAACTGGAAGCGAGACCTACGGGTTCTCGCCGAAGCGCCCAACACGACGGCCAAGGTGTCCGGCCTGACGACCGAGGTGCCCCGGTCACCCTGGGCGGTGGCCGATCTCCGACCCGCCGTCGACCACGCACTCGACGCGTTCGGGCCGCGGCGACTGATGTTCGGCTCGGACTGGCCGGTGTCCCTGCTCGCCACCTCGTACGCCCGCTGGGTGGCGGCGGTGACGGAGTTGCTGGGCGACCTCGACCCGACCGACCGCGCGGCGTTCTGGGCCGGCACCGCCCGGCGCTGCTACCGGTTGGCAGCGTCATGAGGACGCACGCGCTGCCGCGCCGGCCGGCGATCGGCCTCACCGAGCTGGGCTTCGGTGCGGCGCAGGGCGGCAACCTGTACCGGGCGACCACGGACGAGGAGTTCGCCGCCGCGGTCGACACCGCCTGGGCGGCGGGCGTGCGGTACTTCGACACCGCGCCGCACTACGGCCTCGGGCTGTCCGAGCGTCGCCTGGGCGGCGCGTTGCGGCACCGACCACGCGACGAGTACGTGGTGTCGACGAAGGTGGGCCGGCTGCTGGAGCCGTCGCCGCAGAACGCGCACCAGCGCGACCCCGAGGGCTTCGACGTGCCCGCGAGCCATCGCCGGGTGTGGGACTTCAGCCGGGACGGGGTACGCCGGTGCATCGAGGCCAGCCTGGAGCGCACCGGCCTGGATCGGATCGACATCGTCTACCTGCACGATCCTGACGACCACTGGGAGCAGGCCGCCGCCGAGGCCGTGCCCGCCCTGGTCGAGCTGCGCGAACAGGGCGTGGTGGGTGCGATCGGGGCCGGCATGAACCAGTCGGCGATGCTCGCCCGGTTCGTCCGGGAGACCGACGTGGACGTGATGATGTGCGCCGGCCGGTACACCCTGCTCGAACAGGGCGCGGCCGACGACCTGTTGCCGCTCGCGCAGAGCCGGGGAGTCGGCGTGGTGATCGCCGGCGTCTACAACTCGGGGCTGCTGTCCCGGGACCACCCGTCCGCCGACGCGTTCTACAACTACCAGCAGGCGCCGTCGGAGCTGATCGAGCGGGCCCGCCGGATCGCCGAGGTCTGCGACGCGCACGGTGTCACTCTGCCGCAGGCGGCGCTGGCCTTCGTCCGCCGGCACCCGGCCGTGGTCTCGACCGTGGTCGGTGTCCGCAACGGCACGCAGATGGCGCAGACCGTGCGGCGCTCGGCGGCGGTGGTGCCCGACGAGCTGTGGCAGTCGTTGGCCAGCGCCGGGCTGCTCGCCTCGATCTGACCTCTGACCGACGTCCCTGGTCCGCCGGAGCGGACCAGGGACGTCGCCGATGGTCGCGAGTGTCAGGCCAGGCTGAACCGCCACTGCTGGTTGGTGCCGCTGTGGCAGGTCCACTGCAACAGGCGGGCGCCGTCGGTGGTGGCGCCGCCGTTGACGTCGATGCAGAGCCCGCTCGGCACACTCTTCACCGTGTAGACCCCGGTGGTGCCGGTGGAGGTGACGGTGAACTTCTGTTGGTTGCCGTTGTTGCAGGTGGCCTGCTGGAGGAAGGCGCCGGGGGTGGTGGAGCCACCAATGATCTCCGCGCACTTGTTGCTGTGCACGGCCCGGAGATAGACGGCGCCGCCGCCGGCGTCGACCGCCTGCCACTTCTGGTTGTTGCCCCCGGTGGACGCCCACTGGTGGATCTGCGCGCCGTCGGCGGTGGAGACGCCGCTGACGTCCATCAGCTTGTTGCTGTGTTGGGCGGTGAGCGTCCACGTGCGGCCGGCAATCCCGCCGCCGGTGTCACCGACGCCCACTCCCGGACCACCGAAGGTGTGCGAGTCGAGGTCGAACCAGTTGTTGGAGCTGCCCTTGAACACCAGGTACAGGGTGTGGGTGCCGGCGAGGGGGGTGACGTTCACCGGCGGTGTGGACTGGTAGTTGTCCCAGCCGCCGGTGCTCGGCACCGGAGTGGTGGCCAGCAGCGTGCCGGTCGGCGACCCGGCCCGCAACTCGATCGATCCGCCGCCGGAGGGCGACGACAGCCGGTAGCTGACGGTGTTGATGCCGGACAGGCTCATCGGGGTGAACGCCACCCAGTCGTTGTTGGAGATGTCCCCGATGCGCTTGCCGCTCTCCGCGCCGGCCTGGTCGATGATCCGGGTGCCGGACTGGCTGCTGTGGTACTCGGCCTGCTTGTGCTTGGGCTGGAGGATCACCTGGGCGCGGCCGGTGAGCGGGGCCGCGCCGCCCGCCCCACCGTTGTCGGTGTACCGCGCGTTGAGCACGTAGAACAGGTTGGCGCCGTCCGGGTGCCCGCCGAGCAGGTCGGTGGGGATGCTCCCGGAACAGCCGGCGTAGTCGGTGGTCTCGTGCGCGTGGTCGTCGTGCCCGAGCGCCGGGTTGAGGAAGACCTTGCTGCAGTCGATCGCCGCGCCGCCCGGGTCGGTGACGGTGATCTGGTACGACACCCGGTCGCCGAAGGCGAGCATGCCACCGTTGGCCGGCGTGGTGATGGTGACCACCGGAGCGGTGTTGCCGACGGTGATCGGCACGTTGGCGAAGGCGGTCTTGCCCGAGCTGTCGGTGACCTTCAACTGCGCCGTGTAGTTGCCGTTGCTGGTGTAGACCTTCGACGGGTTGGCCGCCGTGGAGGTGGTGCCGTCGCCGAACGTCCACTGGTAGCTGATCGTGTCACCGGGGTCGGGATCGGCCGACCCGGCGCTGGAGAACTGCACGGTCAACGGGGCGTTGCCACTGGTCGGCGTACCGCTGGCCTTGGCGATCGGTGACCGGCCACCCTGGACGTAGTCGATCCGGTAGAGACCGGAGTCGCTGTTGCCGCCACCGAAGTTGGTGCCCCACTCCAGCAGGTAGAGCGAGCCGTCCGGGCCGAACTCGAGGTCCATCGGGCTGTTGAACCGGGTGGCGGGCAGGAACGGGTTGGTCCGGGTGACCGCCGACGCCGAGTCGAAGTGCATCTCCTTGATGTAGTCACGCGACCACTCGTAGAAGAAGTGCACGCCGTCGTAGTACGGCGGGAACTTCGTCGCAGACGGGTTCTCCGGGTCGTAACGGTAGACCGGTCCGCCCATCGGTGCCGAGCCACCCGTGCCCACCTCCGGGAAGTTCTGCGAGGCGCCGTAGCCGTACCACATGTTGGGTGCGACGACCGGCCGGAGGTTGGTCAGGCCGGTGTTGTTCGGCGAGTTGTTCACCGGCGCGGCGCAGTTGAACTTGGCACCGACCTGGCCGGTGTCCGGGTTGTACGGCGCGTACGGCTGGTTGTCGCCGTGGCAGAACGGCCAGCCGTAGTTGCCCGGCGCCTTGATCACATTGAGTTCGACGAGGCCCTCGGGCCCCCGGTTGGTGGTCGGCGGGTTCCGGTCCGGTCCGTAGTCGGCCAGGTAGACCCAGCCGTTGGCCGGGTCGATCGAGAAGCGGAACGGGTTGCGGAAGCCCATCGCGTAGATCTCGGGCCGGGTCTGCGCCGTCCCCTGCGGGTAGAGGTTGCCCGACGGCACGGTGTAGCCGCCGCTGGCGGAGGGGCGGATGCGCAGCAGTTTGCCGCGCAGGTCGTTGGTGTTGCCGGCGGTACGGGCGGAGTCGAGCATGTGCTTGCCCGGGCGCCAGTCCAGCGGGGCGTAGCCCTGCCAGTTCGGGTCGAGGTTCGGTGCGACGTCGTCACCGGTGCCGATGTACAGGTTGCCGTCGGGCCCGAAGGCGATGTACCCGCCGGTGTGCCCGGGCTCGGGGTACGTCCGGTCCCGGTAGGCGGGGATGTCGATGATCGTCACCCCGCTGGACATGTTCAACGTGTCGCCGTTGAGCGTGTAGCGGGAGACCCGGTTGACGTCGGTGGAGCTGCTGGCCGGTGCGTGGTACAGGTACACGTACCCGTTGCTGGCGAAGTTCGGGTCGAGAGCCAGCCCGGTCAGTCCGTCCTCACCTCCGGTGTAGACGCTGAGCGTGCCGGCGGTCACCGTGCTGTTGGTGCTCGGCTTGAAGATCTTGACCTGGCCGTCACGCTGGACGTAGAGCACCCGGCCGTCGGGTGCCACGGCCAGCGCCATCGGGTCGACGGTGTTGCTGTCGAGGGTCCGCTTCTCGAAGTTGCCCCAGACGGTGCCGCCACAGTCGCCCGGCTCGTTGCCGGCGGCCCACTTCACCCCGCCGAGGACGTGGTTGCGGAAGTGGGTCTCGCTGTAGGAGGCCGCGGCGTGACCCATCGCGGTGGCCCAGACCCGGCCGCCGCCGGTGTTACGGCACCAGGAGATCGGGTGATCGGAGCCCATCGCGCGCGGGCCCGGGTTGTACGTGCGCTCGTCGGCGGTGACCAGGACGTGCACCTCACCGCGCGGGTTCTTGTCGAAGTTGTACCACTCCTCGCTGCGGTTCCAGCGATCCGGCAGGCTTGCCGTCGACGGGTGCTTCTTGTCGGCGACGATGGCGGTGCCGGGCAGGACGCCGGGGGAGTGCTCCGGCATGTGGGCACCCGCGTTGATGGTCTGGTCCCACCACGGGTACTCGTTCTCGATGCCCATGTCGGTGGCGTTGTGGATGGCCACGATGCCCTTGCCGCTGGCGAGGTAGCCCTCCACCGCTTGGCGTTGGCTGGCGGAGGTCCACACCATGCCGGACGTCTGGAACATGATCAGGACATCGAAGGTGGCCAGGTTGGCTGCGGTGAAGACGCTGGAGTCCTCACTGTGTACCAGCTCGAAATTGTCGGAGGCGGCCTGCTGCTGGAACATCGAGACCCCGGCCGGGATCGAGTCGTGCCGGTAACCGGTGGTCTTGGTGAACAACAGGGCGCGGAACTCCGGAGCCGCTGATGCCGGCTGGACCAGCGCGAGCGCCAGTAACAGACCGGTGATCAGTCCGATGATGGCTGTCTTACGACGCATGCCGTCTCCTCGTCGGGGCGGAGCAACAGGGGGCGCGACCACGAGTCCGGTCGCCTCCCATGGCACGTCGGGTGGTGCCTGGTGCCACGACGGGACGCGCGATTGTCGTCGCGCGGATCGTCGCACCGGCGTGACAGTGCCGGATGTAACGCAGCGTCACGCCTGAGTGGGTTCCGGGCCCCGTGATGGCAAGGAGCCTAAATAGTGGTGATATGGACATATATTGATGTTAACGACAACATGGATGGGACTGATCATCGGCACCTGCGTTCCCCAGTGGACCCGACCCGGCGTCGTTGCCTGCTACCGGCCCGGTCGAGAGTCCGGGAAGATCGGGGATTGCGTACCCATCCCCGAGCATCTATCTTCATACGTGTGATGTTTCGGTCATGTCAAGCGAAAGTTTGAGCACGACAACAGGAAGCTTCGCTTCCGATAACTAAAGCCAGGTGACCGGCCGGTCCCGAGCGAATTCTGAGGTGGCACACCGATGCCCTTGGCGATTACTATCCGTGAGGATTCTTGATGTCGGCTCGACCTCCGGCGCTGCTGACCCTGCGGGGCATCGGCAAGTCCTTCTTCGGGGTACGCGTCCTCGACGGTGTCGACCTCGACGTGGCGCCGGGCGAGGTGCACGCCGTGGTGGGGGAGAACGGCGCCGGCAAGTCCACCCTGATGAAGATCGTCTCGGGTGGGTACGCCCCGGATACCGGCACCATCGAGTTCGCCGGGCAACCGCGCGTCTTCGGCGGCCCGCGGGACGCGCAGCGGGCCGGCATCGGCATCATCCACCAGGAGTTCAACCTCCTGCCGGAGCGCACCGTCGCGGAGAACGTGTACCTGGGCCATGAGCCGAAGCGGCGCGGCCTGGTCGACCGGCGACAGATGCTCAGCCGCACAGCGGAACTGCTGGCCACCATCGGGGAGACGGACCTGCCCGCCGAGGCCGTGGTGGGCCGCCTCGGGGTCGCCCAGCAGCAGGTGGTGGAGATCGCCAAGGCGCTCGCGCTGGACGCGCGCCTGCTCATCATGGACGAGCCCACCGCCGCGCTCGCCGACCACGAGGTCGAACTGCTCTACGGCCTGGTCCGACGGCTGCAACAGCAGGGCATCGGCCTGCTGTACGTCTCGCACCGGTTGACCGAGGTCTTCGACCTGTCCGACCGGATCACGGTCCTCAAGGACGGGCGGCTGGTGCGGACGATGCCTACCGCCGACGCCACTGCCGAGGACGTGGTGCGCCAGATGGTCGGTCGGGAACTGTCCAGCTACTACCCGGACCGGGCCGTTCCCGCGGACATCGGCGCGGTACGGCTCACCGTGCGCGGCGGCGGCAACCGGAAACTGCGCGACGTCGACCTGGACCTGCGCGCCGGTGAGGTGCTGGGAATAGGTGGCCTGCAGGGCTCCGGGCGATCGGCGCTGGCCCGCGCGCTGTTCGGAGTGGAACCGTTCACCTCCGGGGTGGTCACGATCGACGGTCGGCCGACCCGACTGCGCTCACCGCGCGCGGCGACGCGGGCCGGCCTCGCGTACGTCACCGAGGACCGCAAGGGCGAGGGCATCGTCGGCCGGCAGTCCGTGCTCGACAACGCCCTGCTCGCGAGCCGGGCGGTCGTGCCGGCCCGCTCGGGCCGCGCCGCGCGCACCGCACGCGTCCGCGAGCTGCTCGCCGCGGTGGAGGTCCGGGCCGCCGGTGACGACCAGGAGATCCGGTTCCTGTCCGGCGGCAACCAGCAGAAAGTGGTGCTGGCCCGATGGCTCGCGCTCGACCCGCTGATCCTGCTCTTCGACGAACCCACCCGGGGCATCGACGTGGGCGCGAAGTCGGCGATCCACGATCTCGTCCGTCGGCTCGCCCGCGCGGGTGCGGCGGTACTGATGATCTCCTCCGAGCTGCCGGAGCTGCTCGGCATGAGTGACCGGCTGCTCGTCATGCGCGACGGCCGCGTCGCCGGTGAGCTACCCGCCGGCGCCACCGAGGAGGACGTCCTCGCCCTGGCGGTCGGGACGGTACGGGAGGCGGCGGCGTGAGCGAGCGTAGCGAGCGAACCATCAGGCTCAGCAGCGTGGCGTCTCGCGCCGCCGTGGAGCGAAGCGAGGCGGTGGCGTGAGCGTGCTGTCGCTGCGGCCGACCCGACGGCCGGTGCCAGGCGTGTTCGTGGCGCTGGCCATCACGCTGGCGGTCGGTTGGCTGGTCGTCATGATCGACGGCGGTCAGCTGTTCAACCAGTCGACGACGGTGAGCCTGTTGCACGTCGCCGCCGGACTGGGCCTCGTCGCCGTCGGGCAGACCCTGGTCATCCTCGGGGGTTCGCTCGACCTCTCGGTGGCGTACGTGATCAGCCTGAGCACCCTCGTCGCGGCCGAGACGATGAACGGCCGCGACGGTGCGCTGCTGCCCGCGGTCGGTCTGGCGCTCACGGTCAGCGCCGCGGTCGGGCTGCTCAACGGACTGCTCGTCACCCGGCTGCGGATCAACGCGTTCATCGCGACTCTCGGCGTCGGGCTGCTGCTCAAGGGATATCTCGACAACGGCTACGACGGTCCGGCCGGCAGCACCTCGCCGGGGCTCGTGCAGAGCCTGGGCTATCAGCGCATCGGCCCGGTGCCGCTGTCCTTCCTGCTGCTGCTCGCCGTCACCGGGGCGTGCTGGTTCGCCCTGGCACGGACCCGGTTCGGTCACCACCTGGTCGCCGTCGGCGGTGATCCGGAGGTCGCCCGACTCTCCGGCGTCCGCAACGACCGGGTGCTGGTCACCGCCCACGTGCTCTGCTCACTCTGCGCCGGACTCGCCGGGATCTACCTGGCCAGTCGGCTCGGCTCGGGTGCCCCACGGGTGGGCACCGAGGGCCTCTACGACCTGGAGTCGATCGCCGCCGTGGTGATCGGTGGCACCGCGCTCGCCGGTGGCAAGGGCGGCGTCGTCGGCACGCTCGGCGGCGTGTTGCTGCTCGCCAGCATCGACGCCATCTTCAACCAGCTCGAGGTGGACGCCTTCTTCAAGCAGGTCATCCGGGGGGCCATCATCATCGCCGCCGTGGCCGTCTACGCCCGTCGGGCCATGCGAAAGGCGGCCGTCTGACATGCAGCTCGTCCAGCGTCGCCCGCTGCCGCCCCAGCTGTCCCGGGTACGCGCCGGCGGCCTGCTGCCCCTGCTCGCGATACTCGCGGTGCTGCTGGTTCTGGTCGCCGTACGCCAGCCCGACTTCCTGGCTCCGGCCTCCCTGATGTCCTTCCTCGGCCGGTCGGCGCCGATCATCCTGCTCGCCGCCGGTCAGTACTTCGTGATCGTCTCCGGTGAGTTCGACCTGTCCGTGGGCTCGTTGGTCACCGCGCAGGTCGTGGTCGCCGCCCGGCTCATCGACAGCGATCCGTCCCGGACCTGGCCGGTGGTGCTGGTGCTGCTCGCCGGTGGGGTGCTCGTCGGGCTGGTCAACGGGCTCATCACCACGCGGCTGCGGGTGCCCTCGTTCATCACCACCCTCGGCATGTTCCTGATCCTGGTGGGGGCGGTCTATCTCTGGTCCGACGGCGCGCCGAAGGGCGGGCTGTCGGAGGAGTTCCGTCGGTTCGGCCGGCGTGCCTTCGAGGACGTTCCGGTGCTCGGCCGCATCCCGTACGCCCTGGTCGTCCTGCTGGTCCTCGCCACGCTCGCGGTGCTGCTGATGCGCTCCGACTTCGGCCGGATCCTGGTCGCGGTCGGGGACAACGCGCGGACGGCGGCGCTGAGCGGCGCCCGGGTGGCCCGTACCCGGACCATCGCCTTCATGCTCAGCGGCCTCGCCGCCGCCGTCGCGGCCATCCTGATCGGCGGCTACAGCGGGGTGTCCTTCCAGGCCGGTGCCGGTCTGGAGTTCGGTGCCATCACCGCGGTCGTCCTCGGCGGCGTCGCCCTGGGTGGCGGACGTGGCTCGGTCGCCGGCGCGATGCTCGGCGCGCTGACCCTGGAACTGCTCTTCACGCTCATGAACTTCTACGGCGTCTCCGGCGCCCTCAGACCGACCGTCCAGGGCGCCATCATCCTGTTCGCCGTGGCGGTCTCGACCCGACGTTCCACGTCGAGATAAGGGGAATCCTTCATGAAACGACACATGGCGGCCACGGCCGCGCTCCTCCTGGTGTCCCTCGTCGGCTGTGCCACCGACGAGCCCGTGGCGACCCCGTCGGACGGTGCCTCCGCACCACCGGCCGGGGCCGGCACCGGCGAGCAGTCGAAGTTCTTCGTGCAGGCCGACTACGACAACGAACTCGCGTTGCTCGACGCCGCACCGACCGGGCCGGCCGACAAGCCGTGGGAGCAGGTGCTCAACCCGAAGATGGTGGACACCGCCAAGTTCAAGAAGGACGGCCCCCACAAGATCTGCTTCTCGAACGCGGCGCTGAACAACCCGTGGCGGCAGGTCGGCTTCAAGACCATGCAGGCCGAGGTCGAGGCGCAGGGCGACCGGATCTCCGAGTTCGTCCACGTCGACGCCGAGGGCAAGGACCAGAAGCAGATCGCCGACATCAACGACCTGCTCGGCAAGAGCTGCGACGCGCTCATCGTCTCGCCGAACACCACCGCCACGCTCACCCCGGCCGTGACGGCGGCCTGCGACGCCGGTCTGCCGGTCATCGTCTTCGACCGTGGCGTGGACACCGACTGCCCGGTGACGTTCATCAACCCGATCGGCGGGTACGGGTTCGGCCACGTCGGCGCGGAGTTCGTCAGCCAGCGGATGAAACCCGGCGGCAAGGTCCTCGCGCTGCGCATCCTGCCCGGTGTCGACGTGCTGGAGACCCGGTGGTCCGCCGCGAAGGTGGCGTTCGACAAGGCGCAGGTCGACGTGGTCGGTGTCGAGTTCACCGACGGCGACCCGGCCAAGACCAAGAAGATCGTCAACGACTACATCCAGCGGCACGGCACCATCGACGGCGTCTGGATGGACGCGGGCGCGGTCGCCGTCGCGGCGGTGGAGGCGTTCCAGGACGCCGGTCAGCCGGTGCCGCCGATCAACGGTGAGGACCAGCTCGACTTCCTCAAGATGTGGAAGGACGAGGGGCTCACCGCGATCGCGCCCACGTACCCGACCTACCAGTGGCGTACGCCGATCATCGCAGCGCTGCGGATCCTCGACGGCCAGCAGGTGTCCGACCCGTGGAAGCTGCCCCAGCCGACGATCACCCAGGAGAACCTGGACAGCTATCTCGACCCGAACATGCCGCCGCTGCACTACGCCATGTGCGGCTGCACCGACCTGCCGGGTTACCCGCAGCGCTGGAAGTAGGCGTCCGATGCGTGCCGTCGGTGTCAATCCCTGGGTCTGGGCCTCGCCGGTCGACGACGAGGCCCTGGCCGCGCTGATTCCACGGATCGCGGCGCTCGGCTTCGACGCGGTCGAACTGCCGATCGAGCAGCCGGGCGACTGGGATCCGTACCGCGTCCGCGACCTGCTCGCCAGGTACGGGCTAGCCGCGGCCGGCGTCTGTGCGGTCACCCCGCCCGGGCGGGAACTCGTCAACGCCGAGCCCGCCGTGGTGGAGGCCACGGTGGCGTACCTGAACGGCTGCGTGGACAGCGCGGCGATCATCGGTGCGCCGTGCGTCGGTGGTCCGGTCTACGCGTCGGTCGGCCGCACCTGGCGGATGACGCCGGCCGAACGCGCCACCTGTTACGTGGATTTCCGTAGGGCGCTGGTGCCGGTCGCCGACCGGGCCGGCGAGCGGGGGGTGTCCATCGGGGTGGAGGCGCTCAACCGGTACGAGACCAGCGTCGTGAACACGCTCGAACAGGCCGTGGAGATGATCGACGGTCTGCCGTCGAACGTCGGTCTCATGATCGACACGTATCACATGAACATCGAGGAGGCGAACCCGTACGCGGCGTTGGCCGCGGCGGGTCCGCACATCAAGCACGTACAGGTCAGCGGCACCAACCGGGGCGCGCCCGGGTCGGATCACCTGGACTGGCCCCGGCTGCTCGCCGCCCTGGCCGCCACCGGCTACTGGGGGGCGATCTGCATCGAGTCGTTCACCCCGGAGAACGCGACGATCGCGACCGCCGCCTCGATCTGGCGCCCGCTCGCCCCGTCACCGGACCGGCTCGCGGGGGACGGGCTGGCCTATCTCCGCAGCATCCTCGGCTGAGCTGCGCCGCCACGCCGGCAGCAGGTCACCGGCGTGAGCTCGGTCGATCCTTGCGCAGACATCATTCGTATGATGAACTGCCGTCCATATGCCACCCACCACACCGCACCACCGGCCCAGGTAAGGAGACCCCCGTGTCCGTACCTCCATCCTCCGGCACACCCCGACGGGTGCTCGCCGCGACCGCGGCGGTGGCGCTGACCGCCGCGGCCACCGTGGCCGCCGTGACCACGTTCGCCGCACCGGCCCTCGCCGCGACCACCACCCTCTACGCCTCCCCCTCCGGTGGCGGCAGCAGCTGCACCGCCGCTCAACCGTGCTCGTTGACCGGTGCGCAGACCGCCGTCCGCTCGATGAACAGCTCGATGTCGGGCGACATCGTCGTGCAACTGGCCGACGGCGTCTACCGGCTCTCCTCGCCGCTGCGGTTCACCGCCGCCGACTCCGGCACCAACGGCTACCGGGTGATCTGGCAGGCGGCACCGTCGGCCCGTCCCGTGATCAGCGGCGCCCGGGCGGTCACCGGCTGGTCGCAGGTGGACACCGGCCGCAACATCTGGCGGGCCAACGTCGGCGCCGGCACCGACACCCGCCAGCTCTACGTCAACGGCGCACTCGCCACCCGGGCCCGCACCCAGGTCAACCGGGCGGACTTCACCGCTGACAGCACCGGCATGCGGTTCACCAGCGGCGCCCTGAGCTACCTCAACAACCTGGCCAACCAGAGCCGCATCCAGATGGAGAGCGTCAACTCGTTCACCGACCGGTACGTGTCGGTGCAGAGCATCAGCGGCAACCTGATCCGGATGCAGCAGCCCGGCTGGAGCAACAACAACTTCGGGTACGACACCTTCACCAGCCCGCACCGCGCCGGGCCGCTCTACCTGGCCAACGCCTACGAGTTCCTGGACACCCCGGGGGAGTGGTACCTCGACCCGGGCAGCGGCGCGCTGAACTACATCCCGCTAGCCGGCCAGAACATGAGCAGTGTGAGCGTGGAACTGCCGACGCAGCAGTCCCTGGTCAACCTCGGCGGGACCTACGCCTCGCCGGCACACCACATCTCGTTCACCGGGATCACCTTCACCGGCACGACCTGGCTGGGGGCGAGCAGCAACCAGGGCTACGTGGACCAGCAGACCGGCGCCTACATCTACGGCAACTGGAACTGGCCCAGCTTCTCCTCCTGCCACAACGGCTGCCCGCAGTTCGAGGCCACCCGGCCGAACTGGCAGCAGATGCCCGCCGCCGTGCAGGTCTCGGCCGCCAACAACATCACCTTCAGCGACTCCCAGTTCGTCAACCTCGGGCAGACGGCCATCGGCATCGGCAACGACGCCAACGCCCACGCCAGCGGGGTGGGCCTGGGGGCCAGCAACATCACCGTCACCCGCTCCGAGATCGCCCGGAACGCGGCTGGCGGCATCGTCGTCGGTGGCGTACGCGCCGACGCCCACCACCCCAGTGACCAGCGGATGGTCAACCGGGACATCACCATCAGCAACAACCGCCTGCACAACCTGGGCATCGAGTACCGGGGCATCGTCTCGGTGCTCACCACCTACGTCACCAACTCCACGGTGTCGTACAACGAGGTCTACAACATGCCGTACACCGGCATGTCCATCGGGTACGGCTGGGGCTCCAACGACGCCGGTGGCAGTGAGCACTACGCCGGCCGTGGCCTGTACAACTACCAGCCGCGCTACACGACGGCCACCACCGCGTCGAACAACCGCCTGATCGGCAACTACGTGCACGACGTGATGCAGCAGATGAACGACGGTGGCTGCATCTACACCCTGTCGGCGAACCCGGGCGGGTTGATCAGCGACAACTACTGCCTGCGGACCAACGGCTACTTCGGCGTCTACTTCGACGAGGGATCCCGCTACTACACCGCCCGCAACAACGTGTTCTCGTCCACCGGCACCTGGGCCACCGCCAACTACTGGTACGCCGAGAACATGGGTAACTTCACCGTCACCAACAACTGGTCAACGAACGGCAGCACCAACGTGACGAACGGGGACCGGGGCAACGTCGTGTCCGGCAACGTGACGGTGACCAACGGGAACTGGCCCTCGGGTGCCCAGGCGGTGATGGCCGGGGCCGGTCCGCAGGGCGGCAGCAGCACCCAGAACGTGCAGATCGTCGGTACCCAGTCCGGGCGGTGCGTGGACGTCGAAGGTGCGAGCACGACCAACGGCGCTCAGGCGAAGCTCTGGGACTGCCACGGCGGGACGAACCAGCGGTGGACCTACACCGCCAGCAAGCAACTCATGGTGTACGGCAACAAGTGCCTCGACGCTTCGGGGCAGGGCACCAGCAACGGCACCCTGGCGATCATCTGGGACTGCAACGGCCAGGTCAACCAGCAGTGGAACGTCAACGCCAACGGCTCCATCACCGGTGCGCAGTCCGGACTTTGCCTCGACGCCAGCGGCTACGGCACCACAAACGGCACCGTGATCCACCTGTGGGCCTGCCACGGCGGCGCCAACCAGCAGTGGAACCTGCGTAACTGACGCCCCCCGGTGGGTGGGTTCGCGCACCGAACCCACCCACCCGGGCCGGCCCGCTGTCGGTTCAGGACGCCTGCCGGCGAAGATGTTCGGCGAAGGCGGCCTGGCTGCCCAGCATCACCATGATCGCGTTGCGGTAGGCGACCGAACCCCACAGGTGCAGTTCCTCGTCGTCGATGTCGCCGAAGATACTGGCGAGCGCCCGGCGTTCGCGGCGGTCCAGGACCTGCTGCGGCCGGGCGAGCAACTCACCCTCGCGCCGCAGAGCGTCCAGGTAGGCGGCCACGGCCGAGGTATACGCGGGACCGCCGAGTTCCTCGAGCATGCCGAACTCGAACAGGTGCAGCGCCGCCTCGGACTCCCAGTCCGGATCACGCTGGACGTGGCGGATCAGCATCACGTGCCGCGCCTCGAACAGCAGCAGGATCCCGCGGCCGAGCCGGCTCAGCGGCCGGCGGGGCGACGGCAGCCGCAACGTGCGTACCGGTTGCCCGGCGGCCACGTCCACCGCACCGGCGAAGCTGGGCATCCGCTGACTTCCGGGCACCGGGTCGGGCACCAGGCAGACCCGGTCCGCGTAGACCAGGTCGCCCTGACCGGCAAGCGACCGCATCGCCGTCGCGTACGCCTCGGCGAAGGGACGGTCGTCGGCCGGCACGTCCGGGTCGAGGGCGTGGACCAGCCCCGGCACCCCGGCCACCGGGACACCCAGCACCGCGGAACTGCGCAGGAAACCCCAGGTCGTCGCGGCCCAACGGCTGCGCCGCGCCAGTTCGGCGGCGGTGTCGCGCCAGTCGCGGGCGAGCCGCAGCCGGTCCCGGACGTCGGCGACGTCGGTCATCTCGAGCAGTGCCCGGGGCAGCGTCGCCACGGGGTCGACGTCGAGCGGATCGCTGACCACGGCGGGACCGATCGCCGCGTGTTCGGCGCAGTCCGCGTCGGTGTGCGGATTGCCGGTCGCCCCGTGGCAGTCCCCCAACCAGGTGACCTCACGACTCGCCGACTGCCGGGCGAACGCGGGCGCCGGCAGCATCCCGGCACGCAGGACCCGCTCGTACTGCACCCGGGCACGGGCCGTCCGCAGCATGTCGAGCGGCAGGACAGGGGCCAGTCTCACCACCGTCTCGATGATCAGGCAGTGCGGGCAGACGGGCCCGTCCGGGTCGACCACGCGGAACTCCCGCAGATGGTCCAGACCGGGCTGCTCCCATTGCACGCCGATGGCCCCGCCCTCGCGCAGCATCACGTAGAGGTGAGTGGTGGCCTGCCGGTCCCGGGTGACGGCCACGATCTCGTCGACGAACCGCCGCCGGCTGATCTGCTCCACCGGGTCACTGTATCGACCGATGTCGCGACCCACGGGCGCAGCGCGACCCGGCGAAAACCGGTGTCGTCGTACGACATCGGATGACTATCGTGCGCGTCGACATCCGGCGACGGACAGGAGTTGAGATGCGCTTCGACCTGGTCACGGCCCCCGCTCCGGCGCGAGAGCTCACCGTGCGCTGACCTGCGCGGCCCACCGTCGGTCCACCGGCGGTGGCGGTGCTCCTCGCCGCGGAGCGGTCCCCTGACGGCCGTTCCCTTCCAGCTCGAGGAGCAATCTTGCCTGCCCTGACCTCCGCGCGTCTCGGCGCGGACTTCGCCAAACTCTGGACCGCCTCGGCGGTGTCCAACGTCGGTGACGGCATCACCATGGCGGCCGGCCCCCTGCTGATCGCCTCCATCACCGACAGCCCGGCGCTGGTCGCCGGTGCCGTCTTCGTACAGCAGTTGCCCTGGTTGTTGTTCGCCCTGCTCAGTGGCGCCTACGTGGACCGGCTCGACCGGCGTCGCCTGGTGGTGACGGTGAACCTGGTCCGAGCCGCCGCCCTCACCACGCTGGCCCTCACCATCGCCACCGGAACCGTCACCGTGGCCGTCTGCTACGCGGTGCTCTTCCTCCTCGGTACGGGGGAGACGCTGGCCGACACCGCCATGGGCGCGCTGCTGCCATCGGTGGTCGCCCCCGACCGGCTGTCGAGCGCGAACGCGCGGCTCTACGCCACCTTCACGATCGGCAACCAGTTCGTGGCCAAGCCGCTGGGCGCCTGGCTGTTCGTGATCGCCGCGGCGGCGCCGTTCGGGCTCAACGCACTCACGTTCGTCCTCGCCGCAGTGCTGCTGGTGAGGTTGCGGCCGGCCCCGGCACCGGCCGCCACGACGCACGCCTCGGTGATCCGCTCGATCGCCGAAGGGGTGCGGTGGCTGTGGCGGCACCGGCTGCTGCGGACCCTGGCCCTGAGCATGGGCGTGGGCAACGTCGCCTTCTGCGCCGCGTTCGCGGTGTTCGTGCTCTACTGCCGGCAGCGTCTGGGCGTCTCCGACGTCGGCTACGGCTTCCTGCTCACCGCGTTCGCGGTCGGTGGGCTGGCCGGCACCGCGCTGGCGACCCGGCTGGTCCGGACGTTCGGACGAACCGTGGTGCTGCGGGTCGGGTTGGTCGTCGAGATGCTCACGCACCTGATCCTGGCCACCACCACGGCGCTCTGGGTCGTGGTGGCCGTCCTTGTCGTGTTCAGCGCGCACGGCATGGTCTGGGGAGTCACCGTCGCGTCGCTGCGACAACGGCTGGCGCCGTCCCATCTGCTCGGCCGGGTCGGCAGCGCGTACGCGGTGCTCGATCTCGGTGGGGCGGCGGTCGGCTCCCTCCTCGGTGGTCTGATCGCCGGCGTCTGGGGTATCACGACACCGTTCTGGATCGCCGGGGTGACGATGGCGCTTGTCGCTCTGGCCGCCTGGCGACCGCTGACGCAGAGTCAGAACCGGTCGGAGGCTATCGAAGAGGGCTGATTACCGTACCATCGGGCTGTTCTTCCCTGGGCGGTGCGGAGGAGACCGCATGGACGATGTGACCCTCCGAGCCCTGCGGCTACTGGAGGAGGCGCAGGCCGGTGGGGCGGCCCAGGTGCTGGCGGAGGCGGTCGCGGCACTGCGGGAACCGACCGGGGAACTGCGTGACGGCCCCGCGGCGATGCACTTCGCGCGGGTTGTGGCGTTGACCCGGCTCGGTGACCTGCGCGCCGCGATCGCCGCCGCCGATCTGATGCTCGTCGCCGCCGAGCGGGAGAACAGCGCCGGGTGGCGCTCCTGCGCGTTGTCGCTGCGCGCCGACCGGCGGCTGCGCCTCGGCGACCAGGACATCGCCGAGTACGACATCGAGGCCGTCCTGCGGGATCTCGTCCGCGCGGAGACGGCTCTGCTGGCCGGCGAACCCGACCCGGTGATCGAGGGCAACGCCCGTACCGGGCTGGCGATCGGGTACGCGAAGCTGCGCCTCTACGAGCTGGCGGTGCCACAGTTCCAGGCGGCGTACGAGACCACCTGCCGACCCGGGTACCCGGACAACGGCAACCGGGCGATGTGGCTGTGCAACCTCGCCGAACTCAACCTGATGTGGGCCCTGGAGCTGTACCAGGTGGGTCAGGTCGCCGAGGCGGAGAAGCACACCACGGTGGCCGAGGAGCACGCGATGCGGGCGATGACGGAAGCCTCCGGCCCCAAGGCGGAGGTGTGGCGGCTCTCCGCGTCGCTGTTCGCGGCGTGCGCCCGCGCCGACCGTCAGGACCCGGCCGGTGCGGCGGAGGACATCCCCCGGTTCCTGGCGACGCTGCAGGAGCACGGTGTCCAACAGGGGCACCAGGAGCAACTGCTGTGCCGACCGTTCCACGCCGTCGCGCTCAGCCGGTCCGGGCGGCCGGGTGAGGCGCTGCGTGTCATCGAGGAGGCGGTGACCGGCCTGTCTCCCGACAGCGACTGGCTGATCACCGCGGCGCTGCACCGTACGCACGCCGTGCTGCTGGCGAAGAACGGGGCGCGCGACGCGCTGCCCGGCCTCACCTACGGCGACGCGCTCGCGGAACTGCTGTGGCGTCAGCGGCACCGCTGGCTGCACGCGGCGGTGACGATGCAGTCGTACGACGTGCTGCGGTGGCAGCACGAGCGGGCCGAACGGGCCGCGCGGATCGACCCCCTCACCGGGGTGGCCAACCGGCGTGGCCTGGACAGCTTCCTGGAGCGCCTGGCCACTCCCACGGCGGCCGGGACGGATCCGGTGGCGGTGCTGATCGTGGACGTGGACCGGTTCAAGGACGTCAACGACTCGTTGGGGCACGCCACCGGCGACGACGTGCTGCGGGCGGTGGCCCAGGTGGTCGCGGCCAGTGTCCGCCGGGACGATCTCGTCGCCCGGCTGGGCGGCGACGAGTTCGTCGCGATCCTGCCGGGGGCGGATCTCGGTGCCGCCGAGCAGGTCGCCCAGCGGACCGTCGACGCCGTCGCCGGAATGGCGGCGTGGCGGGTGACGGTGAGCGTCGGGGTGGCCGGCGGCTCCGCGTACACCCTCGGCGAGACCTTGGCGCATGCGGACGGTGCGATGTACGCGGCGAAGCGGGCGGGCGGTAACCGGGTTAGCAGCCGCCACCCCGGTACCTGACCGCCGATCGCGGCCCGGACATGCCGGGTGCGGCGGCGTCGGCCGGTCCGGCAGGATCGGTGTGTGGACATCGAGCCGGTCGACGTCGCGCCCGTGCGGGGATTCCGCCGCGCGATCCTTCGGCAACGCTGGGATGATCTGATCTTCCTGCACTGGCCGGTCGAGCCGGCGCGGGTCGCACCGCTGCTGCCGGCCGGCACCCGCCCCGACACGCTCGACGGGCTGACCTACGTCGGGCTGATCGGCTTCCGGATGGTCGGTCTGGGGCTGGGTTTCGGGCCGGGTGTGCCGTACTTCGGCAGCTTCTGGGAAACCAACGTGCGGTTGTACTCCGTGGACGGCTCCGGCCGACGGGCCGTGGTCTTCCGCTCGCTCGACGCCTCCCGGCTGGTGCCGGTGCTGGTGGCCCGGGCCACCCTGCGGCTGCCGTACCTGTGGTCGGCGATGAGCCTGGAACGCGACGGCGACCGACTCCGCTACCGCTGCCGGCGTCGGTGGCCGGGCCCGACCGGCACGACCAGCCGGATCGAGGTGCGGGTCGGCGAGCCGATCGCCGAGCCGACGCCGCTGGAGCACTTCGTCACCGCGCGCTGGGGCCTGCACACCCGGGCGTACCGACGAACCCGGCACCTGCCGAACTGGCACCCCCGCTGGCCACTGCACCACGCGGAACTGCTCGACCTGGACGACGAACTGGTGACCGCCGCCGGGCTGCCGCCGCCGCAGGGGCCGCCGGTCAGCGTGCTCTACTCGCCGGGGGTGCCGGTCGCCTTCGGCCCGCCGACCAGCGTGCGGTAGCCCATGCTAGCATTGCTCTCATTGGGTAGGTGGGAGGAACAGCATGGCAGCCCTCAGCATCAGAGATCTCGACGACAGCGTGCGCGACAAGCTGCGCCGCCGCGCTGCGCAACACGGCCGATCCATGGAGGCCGAGATCCGCGACATACTCACTGCGGCAGTTGCCGAGGACGCACCGGCAAACGATCTGTTCAGCGCACTCACCGATCGATTCACCAGACTCGGTGGGGTTGAGCTGGATGTACCGGCACGTTCCACGGCCCCCCGTGCGGCGGATCTGCCCGAATGATGATCGTTCTCGACACCAACGTTGTCTCCGAGCTCATGCGGGCCGAGCCCGCTCCAGTGGTTCTCGCGTGGCTCCAGCAGAGTTCGAGCACCGGCCTGTACACCACAGCCGTCACCGTCGCCGAGATCCGCTACGGCATTGCGCGGCTGCCGGAAGGCCAGCGCCGGGAATCACTGCACCAGGCTGCCAGCGAGATCTTCGCCGCCTTTCCTCGCCAGGTGCTGCCCTTCGACCTCGCCGCAGCCGGTGCCTACGCCGACGTGGTCGCGGTGCGGGAAAAACTCGGCCACCCGATCGATGGGTTCGACGCCCAGATCGCCGCCATCTGCCGCGTCCAGGCCGCCACCCTCGCCACCCGGAACACTAAGGACTTCACTGACACAGGGATCAATGTCGTCGATCCCTGGCGCGGCGCGACCAGCTGAGACGCCGGCACTCACTGCGTGGTCGATCGGCATGAAGGCGCTTCAAGCGGTTGCCGGTGCCAGGAGCTGGAAGATCGGCGCGCAGGCGGCCACCGGGCGCGGACGATTGCCGTCAGTGCTAGCCGGTGGCCGCTCGGGGCGCGTGGCGGATCAGAGGTAGTTGAACAGCGGGGGGAAGAGCAGCACCACGATCCAGGCCCAACCGGCGTAGACCGGTAGGTAGCCGGTCTGCCAGCGTTCCAGGGCCGCGAACGGGGTGCGCCGACGGACGAATCCCAGCACCAACCACGCCGACCAGGCGAGGTTGGCCAGCAGGATGACGTTCTCACCGAGTGCCGCGGCCTTGTTCGGGGTGGTGCCGTACTCGGTGATCCGTTCGGTGATCGCCCACAGCACCAGCACGTCGATGATGAGCGCGCTGACCACGAGGGCGAGCTGCAACCTGTCGAACAGGCCGGGCGGGGCCAGCGGGTCGCGGGCCGAGATCGAGTAGAGCAGCAGCCCCAGCACCACGACCAGCAGCAGGTCGAACAGGATCAGGGCCTCCCGCTCGACGTTGATGCCGGCGGTGGTCCAGACGATGGCGATCAGGAAGGCCAGTAACGCGGCGGTGAACAGCGGCGTGAACAGGCGGGTGAGTACCGGGGCGATGTTCTCGACGACGCTCTGCTTGGCCTCGACGAGCCAACCCGCCACGACCACCGCGGCCACCACGCCGCACGGCAGCAACCACTCCGAGACGAAGCCCTCCGGGTCGATGCCGATCGCCTGGAAGGTGCCGACCGTGAAGGCGGTCAGCACGCCGCCGCCGAGGCCGATGAGGACGAAGTAGACGAAGCACTCGCCGGTGAATCTGATGAAGTCCATCCGTCGTCGCGACGAGCGTAGGTCGTCGGAGACGTAGGCCAGGCCGACCACGAACCACAGGGCTATCGGCAGGTGGATGGTGGTCAGCACCAGCGACTGGGAGTCCTCCGCGAGGGAGTAGACGTTGGCGGCCACCGCGCCGAGCGCGAACAACGCCACCATCACCCCGATCACCGCCGTCCCGGCCCGGCGCCGCCAGGCCAGGTACGCGGCCAGCCAGGGCAGCGTGAACAACGCGAAGTTGGGTGCGTAGAAGGCACCGTCCTGTTCAAAACCCTGGCCGAACAACGCCGGTAGCTTGATCGACACGGCCGCGCCGACCGCGCAGACGATCATCGCGACCAGGTCGCGCCGGGACCGGTTGTCCGTCTCCGGATCATCGGTACCGCCGGTGAGGACCAGTTGCTTCCACAACCGCTCCGAGTGCTCCCGGGCGAACTCGCGGGACAGCTCGTCGAGGCCGCCGAGCCGCTTGACCGCGACCAGGAACGCCTCGTCGGGGCGCAGACCGGCGGCGATCAGCTCGTCCACCGAGCCGCGCAGGTGGTCCTCCAACTCCTCGGCGTCGGAGCGCTGCAACTCCGGGCGACGTCGGACGTAGTGACGCCACTGGTCGAACTGGGCCTCCAGCCCGTCCGGTCCGTAGGGTGTCGTGCCGCCGTCGGGGCTGCCGGGCGCGGTCATGCCAGACCTCCGAGGGGAATCGTCGCCAGACGCCGCACGTCGCCGGGGTCGACCCAGATCGCCTTGAGGGCGCTCACCACGGTGTCCCACTGGCGACGTTGCTCGGCCAGCTCGGCCAGGCCGCTGTCGGTGATGCGGTAGTACTTGCGTCGCCGTTCCCCGGGGACCGACTGCCAGCTCGACTCCACGTGACCGAGCCGTTCGAGCCGGTGCAGCAGGGGATAGAGCAACCCTTCGGTCCAGTCCAGCTCGCCGTCGGACAGCTCGTTGATCCGCCTGAGGATGGCGTACCCGTAGCTCTCCCCGTCGGCCAGGATGCCGAGCACCATCGGCGTCGCCGAGGCGGCGACGAGATCCTTGGTGACCTTCATGAGATTCTCCCACCACCAATACCTAGAACTGTGAGGCATAGTAGTTCTAGGTATGCGGACGGCGCAAGAAACGCCCGCCGGCATCGCCGGCGGGCGCTCGGGTGGATCGTCCAGGTCGTCGGGGGTGGGGTGCCGCTCAGCGCCCGCCGCCACGCCCGCCGGGCCGGGCCCGGGCGGAGAACGCCGCCGCACCGGAGCGGGCGGCACCGGCCTGCCCGACGCTCGGCCGGGCGGCACCGGATCGCCCGGTGCCGGCCGACGCGGACCGCACCGAGCCGGCCGGTACCGCCCGCCCCGAGTTCGCTGAAGCGGAGCGGGTCGCGCTGGTCTGGGCGGGTTTGCCGCCGCGTCGACGGCGGCCAGTGGGTGCGGACGGCACCTCCGCCGGGTGGCTGGGGTTCCGGCGGCCGGCGCGACCGCGAGCGTGCGTTCCCCGGCGCGAGCTCACGCAGCAGCGCGTCCCCGGGACGCAGTCGGGTGGTGGTCGCCGCGATGCCCGCCTTGCGGGTCAGCTCCCGCACCTCCGGGGCCTGCGTGTCGGTCATCAGCGTGACGACCGTCCCGGCCGCGCCGGCCCGGGCGGTACGCCCCGACCGGTGCAGGTACGCCTTGTGCTCCACGGGTGGATCGGCGTGCACCACGAGGGCCACGTCGTCGACGTGGATGCCCCGCGCCGCGATGTCGGTGGCCACCAGCGTCCGCACCGTGCCGTCGGAGAACGCCTTGAGGTTCCTGGTGCGCGCCCCCTGGGCCAGGTTGCCGTGCAGCTCCACTGCGGCGACCCCGGCCGCGACCAGCCGGCGGGTGAGGGTCTTGGCGCCGCGCTTGGTGCGGGTGAACACCACCGTCCGGCCCGGCGCGGCAGTCAGGTCGACAAGCACGGCGAACCGGTCCTCGGCCTGCACGTGCAGCACGTGGTGCGTCATCGCGGCGACCGGCGACCGGGGAGAGTCGACGCTGTGCACCACCGGATCGGTGAGGAAACGCCGCACCAGCACGTCGACGCCGGAGTCCAGGGTGGCGGAGAAGAGCAGCCGTTGCCCACCGCGCGGGGTCAGCTCCAGCAGCCGGCGGACGGTCGGCAGGAACCCCAGGTCGGCCATGTGGTCGGCCTCGTCGAGCACGCTGATCTCGACGGCGTCCAGGTGGGCGTGTCCGGCCTGCACGTGGTCGGCGAGCCGGCCCGGGCAGGCCACCAGCACGTCGACCCCGGCGCGCAGACCGGCGATCTGCGGCCGCGCGGCGACGCCGCCGAAGACGGTCATGGTGCGCAGCGACAGCGCCTGGGCCAGCGGCGCCATCACGCTGTCGATCTGGGTGGCCAGCTCCCGGGTGGGCGCGAGGATGAGCGCCCGGGTCGCCAGGCCGGCGGGGCGTGGCGGTGGCGGCCAGCCGGGTGAGCACCGCCAGGGCGAAGGCGTACGTCTTGCCCGAACCGGTGCGGCCCCGACCGAGCACGTCGCGACCGGCCAGGGCGTCGGGCAGCGTGGCGGCCTGGATCGGGAATGGCTGGTCCACCCCCGTCGCGGTCAGCACCCGGGTGAGTGCGGCGGGCACGCCCAGCTCGGCGAAGGTCGGGACGGTGGGCGGGGTGGTCTGTTGCTGCGGGCGGCGTGCCGCCATGAAGGCTCCGAACGTCGAAGGGGACGTCCCATCCGGCGCTGCGTTGCCGGCCGTGGCCTGGCGCGTCGACGGCGCGGGGTCTGGGGCATCGAATCGGACCCGCCGTCGGGCGGGTCGCATGGTCAGCCTACCCGACCGGCGGCGGGCCGGCTGCCGGTGAGGTTCAGGAGGGTGCCACGACCCGCCAGCGGCTCTGGCCGCCCATCCACGCTCCGGCCAGGATCTCCGCCGACTTGCGGCCTGGGCAGGGGTAGATCTTGGAGCGGCCGGTGCCGCCGCCGGCCCGGGCCTCAACCTCCCACGACTCACCGTCCGTGCGGATGTAGACGTCGCGACGTCCGCGTGGGGTGTGGTCGCCGTTCCACCAGTGACGCTCAACTCTCACCCGCTGACCGTATAGCACCAGGTCCGTCAGGGAAATGTTGATGATCTTGGGAGATTTGACCGCCACGCAGGGTGTTTGCCGCCTCGACCCGGTGTGGTCGTTCGGGGCCCGTCCGGGGTGACCCGGGCCACCCGTCGTCCGGGTCCAAGCGTGGCGTTGGAGGGTCCCGACAAAATCCGTTGTCCGGAGGTGGCAGTTCCCACGTCTTCCTTACCCGCCGGTAGCCACGAAGGTTGGTTGAGCGGGACCCCCTGTCCGAGGGAGCGTCCCCTCCTGTCAGGACGATCTTCCGGAGGCCTGCTCGGTGTTCAGCCGCATCGCCATCGTCAACCGGGGAGAGGCCGCCATGCGGCTGATCCACGCTGTTCGCGAGCTCAATGCCGAGACCGACGCCCCGCCGATCGAGACCGTCGCGCTCTACACCGAGGCGGAGCGGTTGGCCACCTTCGTACGCGAGGCCGACCACAGCTACTGCCTCGGGCCCGCGTCCGCCCGACCGTACCTGGACCACCGGGTCCTGGAACGGGCGCTGCACGACACCGGCGCCGACGCGGCCTGGGTGGGTTGGGGCTTCGTGGCCGAGGATCCGGCCTTCGCCGAGCTGTGCGAGAAGAACGGCGTCACCTTCATCGGTCCGAGCCCGGAGGCGATGCGCAAGCTCGGCGACAAGATCGGCGCGAAGCTGATCGCCGAGGAGGTCGGCGTCCCGGTGGCGCCGTGGAGTCGCGGCGCGGTGGAGAGCCTCGACGCGGCCCAGCGCGCCGCGGCCGAGATCGGCTACCCGCTGATGCTGAAGGCGACCGCGGGTGGGGGTGGCCGGGGCATCCGGGTGGTGCGCAGCGACACCGAACTCGCCGAGGCGTACGAGCGCACGAGCCTGGAGGCGCAGCGCGCGTTCGGCAGCGGTGTGGTCTTCCTGGAGCGGCTGGTCACCGGTGCGCGGCACGTCGAGGTGCAGGTGATCGCCGACGGCCAGGGCACCGCGTGGGCGCTGGGCGTACGGGACTGCTCGGTGCAGCGACGCAACCAGAAGGTGATCGAGGAGTCCGCCTCGCCGGTGCTCTCCGCCGAGCAGACCCGCGAGCTGAAGGAGGCGGCCGAGCGGCTCGCGCTGGCCGTGGACTACCGGGGCGCGGGCACCGTGGAGTTCCTCTACCACCCGGGTGACCGGATGTTCGCCTTCCTGGAGGTCAACACCCGGTTGCAGGTGGAGCACCCGATCACCGAGGCCACCACCGACTTCGACCTGGTGAAGGCGCAGATCCAGGTGGCCGCCGGGGGACGGCTCGGTGACCGGATCCCGGTCGAGGCGGGGCACGCCGTGGAAGCCCGCCTCAACGCCGAGGACCCCGACCGGGACTTCGCCCCGTCGCCCGGTCGCATCGTGCGCCTGGTGCTGCCCAGCGGACCCGGCGTGCGAGTGGACACCGGGGTCAGCGAGGGCGACGTGATCCCCGCCGACTTCGACTCGATGATCGCGAAGATCATCGCGTACGGCCGCAGTCGCGACGAGGCGCTGAGCCGGTTGCGCCGCGCGGTCACCGAGACCACGGTGATCATCGAGGGTGGTGCGAGCAACAAGAGCTTCCTGCTCGACCTGCTGGACCAGCCCGAGGTGATCGACGCCAGCGCCGACACCGGCTGGATCGACCGGGTCCGCGCGCAGGGCCGCCTGGTCTGCACCCGGCACTCCGGGGTGGCGCTGGCCGCCGCCGCCATCGAGGCGTACGAGGACGAGGCGCACGTGGAGCGGCAGCGCCTGCTCTCCACCGCGCACGGCGGCCGTCCCCAGGTCCAGCACGTCAGCGGCCGGCCGATCGACCTGAAGCTGCGCGGCGCGACCTACCGGGTCTCCGTCGCGCAGACCGGCCCACACCGGTTCCGGGTCGGCGTCGGTGAGACGGCGACGGTGGACGTCGAACTGGAGCGCTACGACGAGCACAGCGGACGGATCCTGGTCAACGGTCGGCGGTTCCGGCTGGTCACCGACACCCACGGACCCATCCACCTGGTCGAGGTGGACGGCGTCACGCACCGGGTCAGCCGCGACGAGGGCGGCGTGTTGCGCTCCCTGTCACCCGCGCTCGTCGTGGCGACCCCGCTCGCGGTGGGCGACGAGGTCGAGGCCGGCGCGCCGGTGCTGGTGCTGGAGAGCATGAAGATGGAGACCGTGCTGCGCGCCCCGTTCGCGGCGAAGGTGCGCGAGTGCCTGGTCTCCGTCGGCAGCCAGGTGGAGACCGGCGCACCGCTGCTGCGCCTGGAGCCGCTCGGTGATCCGACCGTGAGCGAGGTCGCCGAGTCCACCGCCGTCGACCTGGAACTGCCGCCCGAGCCGACCGGCCTGTCGGCCGGCGACCGGGTCGCGCGGGGCATCGCCGACCTGCGCAGTCTGCTGCTCGGCTACGACCTGGACCCGCGTGACGAGCGCCGCGTCCTCGCCGCGTACCTGGCTGCCCGGGCCGAACTGCCGCACCGGCCACTGGAGGAGGAGGTCGAGCTGCTCCAGGTCTTCGCCGACCTGTCCGAGCTCAGCCGCAACCGGCCGGCCGGCGAGGAGACCAGGACCGACACCCGGGTGCACAGCCCGCGTGAGTACTTCCACACCTACCTCCAGTGCCTCGACGTCGAGCGGGCCGCCCTGCCGGAGACGTTCCGTCAGCGGCTCGCCCGGGTGCTAGCCCACTACGGCGTCGAGGACTTCGAACGGACCCCGGAGCTGGAGGAGGCCGTCTTCCGGATCTTCCTCGCCCAGCAGCGGGCGGCGGCCGATGCGAAGGTGGTCGTCACCTTCCTGCAACGGTGGCTGACCGAGCCGCCGCCGGCCGACAGCCTGCGCGAGCTGGTCGGTCAGGCGTTGGAACACCTGATCTTCGCCACCCAGCGCCGCTTCCCGGTGATCGGCGACCTCGCCCGCAGCGTGGTGTTCCGCTGGGCGGCGCAGCCGATGCTGCGTCGCAAGCGGGCCGAGGTGTACGCCGACGTGCGGCGCAACCTGCGTCACCTCGACCGCGACCCCGGCGCGCCCGACCGGGCCGAGCGGATCGCGACGATGGTCGCCTCACCGGAGCCGCTGGTCCGGCTGCTCGCCCAGCGCATCGGCCGGCCGGGCGTCGACCATGGCCCGATGCTGGAGGTGCTCAGTCGCCGCTACTACGGCAGCCGTGGTGCGAGCGATGCCCGAGCCGTCGAGGTGGCGGGGCGGTCGTTCTTCACCGCCGGGTACGACCGCGACGGCGAACGCTTCCGACTGGTCGCCGCGGCCACGGACTTCGCCGGGCTGCCGGCGACCCTGACGAAGATCGCCGCGCTGGTCGGCGCGGACGGCTCGGTGTCGCTGATGGCGGGCGGCGATCGTGCGCCGTCAGTCGCCGACGTGTACCTGACCTGGGCCGAGCAGCCCGACGCGGAGGCGATGGCCGCGACCCTGCGGGAGGTGCTCGACAATGCCGGCCTGCTGGACATGCTCCAGCGGGTGACGATCTCCGTCGCCGGGCGTAACGGCGCCGAGATGCACCACCACTTCACCTTCCGGCCCGACCTGGGCGAGGACCGGGTGATCCGGGGCCTGCACCCGCTGATCGCCCAGCGTCTGCAACTGCCCCGGCTGCGCAACTTCGACCTGACCCGGCTGCCCTCGGCCGACGAGGAGGTGTACCTCTTCCACTGCGTCGCCCCGGACAATCCGGCCGACGAGCGGCTGGCCGCGATGGCCCAGGTACGCGACCTCACCCCGCTGCGTGACACCGACGGTCGGATCCTGGCGCTGCCCGCGGTCGAGGGTGCGCTCGACGCCTGCCTCGACGCGATCCGCAAGGTGCAGGCCCAGCGCCCGGCGAAGAAGCGGTTCGACACCAACCGGATCACCATCTTCGTCTGGCCGCCCAACGAGCTGAGCATCGAGGAGCTGAACACCGTCGCTCAGCGGGTGCTTCCGATCACGGCGGACGCCGGACTGGAGGAGGTGCTGTTCCTCGGCCGCCAGCGGGACGCGGACACCGGTGAGCTGACCGACATCGCGGTGCAGATCTCCTACGCCGAGGGCATGCGCATCTCCGTCACCGAGCCGACGACGGAGCTGATCCAACCGCTCGACGACTACCGGCAGAAGGTGCTGTCGGCTCGGCGGCGCGGCACCACCTACCCGTACGAGCTGACCGAGCTGCTGGCCGGCCGTAACGGCAGCTTCGTCGAGCACGACCTGACCGACTCCGGCGAACTGGTGCCGGTGCGGCGACCCAAGGGCCAGAACACGGCGGGCATCGTCGTCGGTGTGGCGAGCACGCCCACCGAGCGCTATCCGGAGGGTGTCACCCGGGTGGTGCTGCTCGGCGATCCGACCAGGGCGCTGGGCGCGCTGGCCGAGCCGGAGTGCGTCCGGGTGATCGCCGCGCTCGACCTGGCCGAGCGGATGCGGGTACCGGTCGACTGGTTCGCGCTGTCGGCCGGCGCGCGGATCTCGATGAGTTCGGGCACCGAGAACATGGACTGGGTGGCCGCCGCGCTCAAGCGGATCGTCGAGTTCACCCAGGCCGGTGGTGAGATCAACATCGTCGTCGCGGGAATCACCGTGGGTGCCCAGCCGTACTGGAACGCCGAGGCCACGATGCTCATGCACACCCGGGGAATCCTGGTGATGACGCCCGACTCGGCGATGGTGCTGACCGGCAAGCAGTCGCTCGACTTCTCCGGTGGGGTCTCCGCCGAGGACAACTTCGGCATCGGCGGCTACGACCGGGTGATGGGTCCCAACGGTCAGGCCCAGTACTGGGCGCCGGACCTGCGCGGCGCCCACCGGGTGCTGATGGCGTACCACGACCACGCCTACGTGGCACCGGGGGAGAGCGGACCACGTCGTGCGGTCACCACCGACCCGATCGACCGCGACATCTCCGACTACCCGCACGCCGTGCCGGACAGCGACTTCACCACCGTTGGCGAGATCTTCTCCCGGGAACGCAACCCCGACCGCAAGAAGGCATTCGACATCCGTACGCTGATGCGGGCCCTGGCCGACCAGGACCACGCGGTGCTGGAACGCTGGGCGGGCATGGCCGACGCCGAGACGGCGGTCGTGCAGGACGTGCACCTCGGCGGCATCCCGGTGTGCCTGCTCGGCATCGAGTCCCGCTCGGTGCCCCGGCGCGGGTTCCCGCCCACCGACGGGCCGGACACCTACACCGCCGGCACGCTCTTCCCGCGTTCGTCCAAGAAGGCCGCCCGGGCGATAAACGCGGCAAGCGGAAACCGGCCGCTCGTGGTGCTGGCCAACCTCTCCGGCTTCGACGGCTCACCGGAGTCGATGCGCCAGTTGCAACTGGAGTACGGCGCGGAGATCGGCCGGGCGATCGTCAACTTCGACGGACCGATCGTCTTCTGCGTGATCTCGCGGTACCACGGTGGCGCGTTCGTGGTCTTCTCCAAGGCGCTCAACCCGAACATGACGGTCCTCGCCGTGGCGGGCTCGTTCGCCTCCGTCATCGGCGGCGCACCGGCCGCGGCCGTGGTGTTCGCCGGCGACGTCGACGCCCGTACCGCCAAGGATCCCCGGGTGGCCGAGCTGGAGGCCCGCGTCGCGGCGGCGAGCGGCGGGCAGCGGGCGGCGCTGGTGACGCGGCTGATGGAGGTACGCGCGTCGGTGCGGGCGGAGAAGCTGGCGGAGGTGGCCGCCGAGTTCGACGGCGTGCACAGCATCCAGCGGGCGGTCGAGGTCGGCTCGGTGGACGCCATCATCCGGCCCGAGGAACTGCGCCCGCAGCTCGTCGCGGCCGTCGAACGGGGGCTGGCGAAGGCGGCGCGGGGGTAGCTCGCGCGGTGACCAAGGCGACCGCGCGGCCGCGCCGGGTCGACCGGTCGGACCCGGCGGCGGTACGGACTCCGTCGCCGCCGTGCCACCATGGGGCGTGCCCGAGGACCGGAAGCCGCCGATCGCGTTCGAGACCACCTGCACCGTCGCGGCTGCGCCCGACGTGGTGTACGCGCACCTGGCCGATCCACGCAGCTACATCGGACTGTCGCCGCTGATCGTGGCGGTCGACGAGGTGCGGCACGGTCACGACGCCGAGGGCCGCGCGGTCGCCGAGTACCTCGCCGTCGAGCGGTTCCGGCTGGTCGGGCCGGTGCGGTGGGACAACCGCATCCGGGTACGCATGGTGTCGACGCCGCCGCACGGCCCGCTGGTCAGCCAGGTGCGCAGCCCAGGCCGGGTGTCCCTGCGGGCCGTGGTGACGCTGACCGCCCTGTCGGCGGGCACCCGGGTGCACGAGCGGGTCACCGCCGACGCGCCGGCGCCGCTGCGGCGCTTCGTGGCCGGTGCGGCCCGCCGGGTCGCGGCGTACCGGGCGGCCGAACTGACCCGCCGCATGGCGGCGTAGCCACACCCGGCCTCCCCGTCGGCGTGCCCCTCCCGAGTCGAATGGGTCCGGTATGACGCCTCACCAGGCCCAGACCGTCGGCTCGGCGAGTTGATGCGTGTCCTCGGTGAGGTGCGGCGTGGCAGCGGTGAGCAACGGCTGGTCCGCACTGTCGAAGACCTTTACCCCGGCGACCTTGCGATGGTCGATCTTGAAGACACCGATGCCGTCGTTCAGCGGTCCATCGGCCATCGTCGACCCCCGCGCGTCGACCAGCTCGGCGCGCGCTGCCGATTCCGGCCCGGCCACCAGCACACCGGCGGTCTCGCCCGGCAACGGCACGGCGACGAGGGCGGCGCTGCCGATGCCGGTCCGGTGGTCGGGCGGAATCGCTGGGTGTGATCGCGCAAGCGCACGAGCGTCGGCCTTGAGCAGCGCGGCGCAACCGCCGTCGAGCGAACAGGACCGGACCAGGACGGCTGCCGGCGCATCGGGGACCCAGGTGGGCAACCGACCGGTCCAGAACACCTCGGGCGTCGAGCCGACGAGTCCCTCGCCGTCGAGCACGTCGCGCAGCTCGCGGACGGCGGTTTTGCCGAGGTCGGTTTCCTGCGCCTCCGTGATCGTCAGGTTCGTCCGCACGCCGGCCTGGACGGCCGGGCCGGAGTACCGCACGGTCCCGTCGCAGGTGAACTGCCACCGTCCGGCCGGCTCACCCCCCTGCACCGCGTAACCGTCGGTGTTCATCCGCGCCCAGGACCGGACGACGGAGCCGTCCGGCTGGAGCCGACCGGCGTTGGAGACCTCCACGCGGCAACCGGCCGGTGCCAGGCCGACCGCGAGATCGGCGACGTGGTCGTCGCCCCTGGGGGCGTACCGTGCGAAGAAGACGTACGGAGTCAATTCCTGCGGCTCGTCCGGCGTCCCGGTCTGGTCGAGCAGTTCCGGCACGGACGCACCCTCCGGGCCGCTGCTGTGGCGAATCAGTGCGTGCGAGTCGTTCAGGTAGGCCACCACCACCACGCGGGACGCGCCCGGCATGTCGTCGGCGAACAGCACCCGCACCTCGTCCAACGACGGATCGACAAGGAGTTCGGCGCGGGCGGCCCGGTACTCCCGTTCGATGGTGGCGATCAGCGCCGTGTCGCCGGCCAGACTGCCGCGGGTGGGTGAGTCGAGCAGCCGGCGCACCATCGGATCGTCGATCGGACTCGCCGGTTGGTACGCCGCCGTGGCCAGCGTGGACTCGTCGGTCCTCAGCAGGCTTGCAAGACCCACGGGCGGTATGGTCACCATGGCCAACACCAGGGCGGCCACACCCGTCAACGCCGCCTGTCGCCGCCGGCGTCGCCGTACGCGACGTAGCAACCGCTGGTACGGGTCGGGCTCGGGCACCACCGGTTCGGCGAGCCGGGCCAGCGCGTGCCTGATCTCATCGGCCATCGCTCGGATCTCTCCTTCTCGACGCGTCCGGCACCGCGGCCAGCGAACTCTTGTCGACGTCGCGGCACGGTGCCGGTTGTTCCGATGTCACCGGCCGGGGCGGTGCCGCCGGCAGCACCGCCCGGAGCCGGGCGAGCGCCCGTGAGGACTGGCTCTTCACGGTGCCGACCGAGCATCCGAGCGCGTCGGCGATCTGGGCCTCGGTGAGGTCTTCCCAGTAGCGCAGGACCAGCACCGCACGCATCCGGGGTGGCAGGTGATGCAGCGCGGCGAGCATCTCGTCGCGGACCACGACATCGTGGGCCAGGTCCCGGCCAGGCTCGCTCGGAGACCGCCAGGAACCTGTGACACCGGCGAGGAGCTCTCGGGAACCGAACCGCCGCCAGAGCCGGGTCCGCTCGTTGACCATGATCCGGCGGACGTACGCCATCGGCTCGTCCACCTGACTCCACCGGCGCATCGCCCGCATCAGCGCGATCTGCACCAGATCCTCGGCCGCGTGACGGGAACCGGTCAGCAGGTACGCGGTCCGGACCAGGTCCGCGTACCTGATCTCGACGAACTCGCGGAAGCCGTCATCGGTCACCTGCGCCCCTCCAGCCCTGCCTGGGCATCGTTCATGACAGGAAGACCCCGGGCCGACCGGAAAGGTTGTGCGGTGCCGACGAGGAGTGGGATTTTGCACCTACAGTGCATCTTGTTTCGGAGGCCGGGGCTGCCTAGCGTCTTCGGCATGGCTGCCTCCTGGACGTTCGCCGTGGCCCGTGCCGAGCTGAGCCGCACCACCCTGGTGGAGCGTGCCGTGCCCGCGCTGTCCGACGGCGAGGCGCTGTTGCGCGTGGACCGTGTCGGACTGACCGCGAACAACGTCACCTACGCGGTGCTCGGCGACTCGATGCGCTACTGGGAGTTCTTTCCACCCGAGCACCACGGGCTGGGAGGGCAGTGGGGGCTGCCGCCGGTGTGGGGCTTCGCCGAGGTGGTCGCCTCGACCGTCGCCGAGGTCGAGGTGGGGTGCCGGGTGTACGGCTACCTTCCGCCGGCAGGACACCTGGTGGTCCGGCCGGCGAGGGTGGACGCCACCGGGTTCCGGGACGCCAGCGCGCACCGGGCCGACCTGCCCTCGCCGTACAACGGGTACCGCTCGACGGTGAGTGACCCGGCGTACCAGGCCGACCAGGAGGACCTGCTGATCCTGTTCCGGCCGCTGTTCTTCACCTCCTTCATGCTGGCCGACCAGGTCGTCGACAACGACTGCTACGGCGCGACGTCGCTGGTCGTCTCGTCGGCGTCCAGCAAGACCGCGTACGCCGCCGCCGTCGAACTGCGCGGGCGCGGCCCACGTCTGGTCGGGCTCACCTCGCCCGGCAACGTCGAGTTCACCCGCGCGCTCGGCTGCTACGACGAGGTGCTGCCGTACGACGGGATCACCGCCCTCGACCCGGTGCCGACCGCGTACCTCGACCTGTCCGGTGCTCCCGCGACCCGGGCTGCCCTGCGGCGGCACCTGGGCGACCGGCTGGTGCGCGACATCGCGGTCGGCCTGACCAACCAGATCCCGAACGCCGACGCCGCCGGGGAGGTCTTCTTCGCCCCGGTGCAGATGCGCAAACGCCGCCTCGACTGGGGTCGCGACGGGCTCGACCGACGCTTCGCCGACGCCTGGCGGCGCTTCACGGAGGTGGCCGGCGGATGGGTCGACGTCCAGCTCGGCACCGGCCCGGCCGCGCTGGAGAGTGCCTGGCTCGACGTGCTCGCGGGCCGAACCCCGCCCCGGGTGGGGCGGGTCGTCCAGTTCTGAGCGGGGGGAGCGGGCACCCCGGCCGCATGGAGGATTGCCAGTGCATTACCCGGTGGTAACGATGTCGTGTCATGGACTCCGCCCTGACCCTGATCGGACTACCCGTCGCCCTCGGCATCATCATGCTCGGTCTGGGTCTCGGCCTGACCACCGGCGACTTCCGCCGGGTGGCCCGGCACCCGAAGGCCGCCGTAATCGCGCTGGGGTGCCAGGTGCTGCTGCTCCCGGCGCTCTGTTTCGGCCTGGTGCTCGCCTTCGACCTGCCGCCCGAACTGGCGGTCGGGATGATGCTGTTGGCCGCCTCGCCGGGCGGCACCACGGCCAACCTCTACAGTCACCTGTTCGGCGGCCACGTGGCGCTGAACATCACCCTCACCGCCATCAACTCGGTGCTGGCCGTGTTCACCCTGCCGATCGTGGTCAACCTGTCGGCGGCGTACTTCCTCGGCGACGCACGGAGCATCGGGTTGCAGTTCGACAAGGTGCTCCAGGTGTTCGCGATCGTGCTCGTCCCGGTCGTGGTCGGCATGCTGGTCCGGGCACGCTGGGCCCGGGTGGCCGAGCGGCTGGACCGTCCGGTCCGGGTGCTGTCCGTGGTGGTGCTGGTCGCGGTGATCGCCGGTGCGGTGCTCGGTGAGCGGGAGAACCTCGCCGACTACTTCGTCTCCGTCGGTCTGGCCGTACTCGCGTTCAACCTGCTCAGCCTCGGCATCGGGTACGGGGTGCCGAGGCTGGCCGGGGTCGAGCGCAGCGCCGCCAAGGCGGCCGGGTTCGAGATCGGCATCCACAACAGCACGTTGGCCATCACCGTCGCGCTCAGTCCGGCGCTGCTCGACAGCACCCGGATGGCGATTCCCGGCGCGGTCTACGGCATCGTCATGTTCTTCACGGCCGCCGCCTTCGGGTACCTGGTCAACCGGGTGGGCAGCGGACGCGACGCCGCGCCGGACGGTGCCGCCCGGACCTGAGCCGACGAGGCCGCGTGACAGAGGTACGACCGGTTCGCCGTCGGCGTTCCCTTGCTGTGCAACGATCGTTGGGCGTCATGCCGACCGTCCGGCTCCGTCGGCCTGACCGAGCAACGGTCACTGGCAGGCAGGCGGAACGGCGCCCCACCTCGTACCCCTTTGGAGAGCACGATGTCCCGCTCCCCGGCTCGGGTCCTCGCCGCGCTGAACGCGGTGCGACCGCCCGACCAGTCGTCTCCCGTCGTCGGCAAGGCGGTGGTGGTCGGCGGCAGCATCGCCGGGATGCTGGCCGCCCGGGTGCTGTCCGATCACGCCGAGAGCGTGGTGGTCGTCGACCGCGACGACCTGCACGCGACCGGCGGGCGACCGGGCGTACCACAGGGAACCCAGCTGCACGCCCTGTTGCCCGGCGGGTTCCTCCTGCTGGAGCAGCTGTTCCCCGGGTTCCGGGAGCAGGCCCTGGCGCAGGGGGCGGTGGAGGCTCCGCCCGCGGCCCGGCGGAACTACCTGGACGGCCGGCTGAAGGTCGTCGTGCCGGACGACGCGGACAGCCTGGCCGGCAGCCGGCCGCTGCTGGAGTCGTTGATCCGGCAGCAGGTGCTGCGACTGCCGAACGTCAAGACGGTCACCGCGCGGGCCACCGGCCTGGTCTTCGACGGCGACGTGACCAGCGGAGTGCGGTGCGACGTCGGCGGTGCGGCCGGTGTCGAGCACGCCGACCTGGTGGTGGACGCCATGGGGCGGTCCAGCCGGCTGTCCGACTGGCTGGCGGAGGCCGGCTGGCAGCGGCCGGCGCTGCGGCGGATGACGGTGGACCTCAACTACGCGACCGCCCTGTTCCGGCGCCACGAGGCGAACCCGGAGCACGCGGTGGTGCTGGCGCTGCACAGCCCGACGAGGTCGGTGGACGTGGCCGGTGCCGCCTTCTTCGCGATCGAGGACGGTCGGTGGATGGCCATGATGGCCGGCTACGGGGAGAACCGTCCCGGCCGTACCGCCGAGGATTTCGTCCGCCGGCTGCGGGAGCAGTTCCCGCCGGAGTTCGCGGTGGTCGCCGACAGCGAACTCCTCGGCGACGTGCAGACCTACCGGCACGCCGACAGCCGGCGCCGGGACTTCCACGCGCTGACCCGGCTGCCGGCGGCGCTGGTGAGCGTCGGTGACGCGGTCGCCTCGTTCAATCCGGTGTACGGCCAGGGCATCACCGCCGCCGCGCTGCACGCGGCCTGCCTGGCGAGTTACCTGCGGTCCCGCCCGGACCTCGGCCTGCCGGCCCGACACTTCTTCGCCCTCCAGAAGGTCGTGGTCGACGCCGCCTGGTCGATCTCCACCTCGGCCGACCTGGCGTTGCCGCACGTCGACGGCCCCTACCCACGCGGCTACCGGCTTTCCAGCTGGGTGAGCCGGCAGATCATCGCGGCGACCGTCACCGACGTGGCCACCGCCCGCCGGTTCAACGACGTCGTCTCGATGCGCAAACACCCGAGTTCCCTGGCCACCCCAACGGTGATCCTCAACGCCCTGCTGGCCAACCGCCGCGCCCGCTGATCTCCGCCACGTTCCCCGCGATCTTGCACTTCTGGCCCCCGCAAAAGCGGTGAAAACACGCATCTCGCCGACCGGAAGTGCAAGATCGCGAGGGTGGTGGCCGAGCAACTGTTGCACTCATTGCAATGTCAGCATATGTTTGCGGGTGGGACGGACGGAGGGAGTGCGGGGTGGGTGCCGGGCACGATCACGGGCGGCAGGTCGCCCGGGCGGGGGAGAAGCACCGCGGGCGGCTGTGGGCGGCCTTCGTCCTGCTGACGGTCTTCATGCTGGTGGAGGCGGTCGGTGCCTGGGTCAGTGGCTCGCTGGCCCTGCTGTCGGACGCCGGCCACATGTTCACCGACGTGCTGGGCATCGGCATGGCGCTCGCCGCGATCACCGCCGCGAGCCGGGCCTCCCGGGCGGGCCAGCGCACCTTCGGCCTGTACCGGATGGAGGTCCTGGCGGCGCTGGCCAACGCGGTGCTGCTCTCCGGGGTGGCCCTCTACGTGCTGGTGGCGGCGGTGCGGCGGCTCGACGAGCCGCCGGAGGTGCTGGTCGGCCCGATGCTCGTGGTGGCCGTCGGCGGGCTGGTCGCCAACGTGGCCGCCTTCCTGCTGCTGCGCGCCGGGTCGACGGAGAGCCTCAACGTGCGTGGCGCCTACCTGGAGGTCCTCGGTGACCTGCTCGCCTCGGTCGGCGTGCTGGTCGCGGCCGGGGTGATCGCGCTGACCGGCTGGTGGTACGCGGACCCGATCGTCGCCGTCGGGGTGGCGCTGTTCATCCTGCCGCGCACCTACCGCCTCGCCCGCGCCGCGCTGCGGGTGCTGGTGCAGGCCGCGCCCCCGCACCTGGACGTCGCCGAGGTACGCGACGGGCTGCGCGGGCTCGACGGCGTCGCCGACGTGCACGACCTGCACGTGTGGACGCTGACCTCGGGCATGGAGGTGGCCTCGGCACACCTCACCCTGGACACCGGAGCCGAGCTGACCCCGGTGCTGGCCGCCGCCCGCGAGCTGCTGCACGACCGCTTCACCATCGAGCACGCCACCCTGCAGGTCGAGCCACGCGACGCCGAAGGCGTCTGCGGCGGCGCCCACTGGTGAGTCGTCAGCGCAGCTGGACCACGTTGCCGGTGACCAGCCGCCCGCTCTCCCCGGCGAGGAAGGTGATCACGTCGGCGACCTCCTCGGGCTCGGCCACCCGCAGCAGGTGCGGGTCGTCGTCGACGGCGGCGCGTACCTCGTCGCTGACCCAGCCGGTGTCGGTGACCGGCGGGTGCACGGCATTGGCGGTGATACCGAACGGCGCGAGCTCGTGTGCCGCGGCCATCGTGTAGTTGACCAGGGCCGCCTTGGCGGCACCGTAGGAGACCTCCTCGGGGAAGCCGTCGTTGCCGCCCGACGTGAGGCTGATGACGCGCCCCCAGCCGCGCCGCGCGGCGACGTTGCGGCGGGCGAACTCGGCGATCAGCAGGGCGCCCGCGCGGGCGTCCACGGCGAACTGGGCGTCGAACGACTCGGCGCTCACCGGCCGCAGCGTGCGGCCGTGCCGGTCGACGGCGGTGGGCTTGAAGGTGTCCGCCAGCCAGCCACTGGCGTTGTTCACCAGGATGTCGACCGTGCCCAGCTCGCGCTCGGCGATGTCGAACAGCCGGGCCGGGACGGCCGGGTCCGCCAGGTCCGCCTCGACGGGAAGCACCCGGCCGCCGACGGCACGCACGCGCTCGACGACCTCGGTCGCGTCGCCGGCCCGGTTGCGCCGGTACGTGTCGGGGATGCCCGCATCCGGCGGGTCGTCCAACCGTAGATAGCTGACCAGCACTGCGGCGCCCGCCCGGGCCAGCGCGACGGCGGTGGCCGCGCCGATGCCGTGGTTGGCCCCGGTGACCAGGGCGACCCGGCCGGTCAGGTCGTTTGTCGGAAACACGTCTTCAACTCTCACGGTGCGGGTACGACCTCCTGTCCCAACGGCCAGATCGCCGCCGGGACGAGCTTGAAGTTGGCCACGCCGAACGGGATCCCGATGATGGTCAGGCAGAGGCTGACGCCGGCGACGATGTGCGAGAGCGCCAGCCACCAGCCGGCCAGCAGCACCCAGATGATGTTGGCCAGTCCCGAGGCCACCCCGACGCCGGGCTTGGGCACCAGGGTCCGGCCGAACGGCCACAGCGAGTACGACGCCAGCCGCAGCGACGCCACGCCGAACGGGATGGTGATGACGAGCACGAAGCAGATCAGGGCGGCGATACCGTAGCCGATCGCCAGCACCAGACCACCGCCGAAGATGAGCCAGAGCACGTTCAGCAGGAATCGGATCATGAGCCCATGATGACCGCCGCGCGCCACCGGCCACCCGGTGGGCGGCCGGTGGCGCGGGCCGGTCAGCCGGTGACCCCGGTGACGTTGCTGCCGGACCTGGTGACGCGGTAGGTCACCTGGGCACCGCTCCAGAAGTGGAAGGTGAGGGTGACCGGTGCGCCGTCGCGGACCTCGCCGAAGAAGGTGTCGGTCAACGTGATCCGGTTACCCGGGTAGTCGGGTGAGAAGGCCACGTCGAACTCCTTGAACGACGTCCAGTCGTGCGGGCCGGCGTTGCTGCCGTCGGCGTACCTCGCCTCCATGGTGGCGAGCTGGTCGCCGCGGAACTGGGTGGGGATGGCGAAGGCGGCGGTCGTGCCGGTGGCGTTGGACAGCACCGGCGTGTCGTAGGTGATCACGTCGATCCGCCAGGGCACGCCGGCCGAGAAGCGGGCCTGGAGGCTGGCGTTGACCCCGTACGCCCGGTTGCCGACCAGCCGGGTCAGCGCGCTGGCGGTGATGGTGAGCTGGTTGCCGGAGACCGTGTAGTCGGTGCCCTGCACCAGGTTGGTGCTGCCCTGGCGCAACCCGGAGAAGGTGGTGCCGTTCAGGTTGAGGGTCAACGACTTCGCGGTGACCGAGCCGGTACGCGGCACGTACACCTGGTCGGACGACGCGGTGCCGGAACGGGTCGTCCAGCTCGACCTGATCTGGGCCCACAGCTCCGGGTCCTTCCACTGGAAGGCGACCCGGTCGAAGTGCTGGCCGTTGTCCCAGAGCTGGGTGGTGATCCGCTTGGTCCGCGCGTAGTGGCCGAGGAACTCGAAGAACTTGAGCTTCTCACCCTGCTGGATGGTGCCGGTGTGCCGGTCGAAGCCGAGCAGCCCGTACTCGCCGATCACGACGGGGATGTTGCGGGTCACGAAGGCGTTGTGCACCCGGTCGAACGAGTCGGTCAGGTCCTGCTGGGTGGTGGCGTCGAAGCGGGTGCCGCCGGCCACGTTGACGCTGAACGGCCAGTAGCCGTAGAAGTGCACGGTGGCGATCAGGTTGCGGTCGTTGAGCTGGTTGATCGTCGTGGTCAGCTCGTTGATCCGGGCCTGCTCGGAGGAGGTGTGCAGGGTCGGCAGGACCAGCATCCGGGTGGCGTTGACGCCGCCGGAGGCGCGCACGATCCGGTGGAAGTTGACGTTCAGCTCGTGCAGCAGCTCCGCGTTCTGGGCGTCGCCGGAGCTGTTGGCGAACTGCGGCTCGTTGACGCTCTCGAAGTGCAGCCTCGGCGAGTGGTCCCGGAACGCGGCGGCGATCTGGGTCCACAGCGCGTTGTAGCGGTTGAGCACCGTGGTCCGGTTCGTCGGCATCTCGTGGATCCACTGCCACGAGTCGTGGTGCAGGTTGATCATCACGTAGAAGCCGTCGTCCAGGGCCCAGCCGACGACCTCCTTGACGCGGTTCAGCCAGGCCGCGTCGATGGTGTACGACGGGGCGGGGCCGTGGTGGTTGCTCCAGGTCACCGGGATGCGGATGCTGTTGAAGCCCTGTGCCCGGATGGCGTCGAGCTGTGCCTGGGTGACGCGCGGGTTGCCCCACGCGGTCTCGTCGGCACCGACCGCGTCGAAGGTGTTGCCGAGGTTCCAGCCGGGCTGCATCGCGGCCACGTAGGCCATCGGGTCGCCGGCCGGCGGCGGCGACGTGGGCGGCGGGGTCGTCGGCGGGGGCGTGCTCGGCGGCGGGGTGGTGGTCGGCGGCGGGGTGGTGCCGACGCTGCCGGTGCAGGTGACACCGTTGAGGGCGAACGTGGTCGGTGCCGTGTTGCTGCCGGACCACGACCCGTTGAAGCCGAACGACACGGTCTGGTTGGTGCCCAGCGCGGCGTTGTAGCCGACGTTGCTGGCGGTGACGTCGTTACCGGACGAGGTGACCGTGGCGTTCCAGGCCTGGGTGACCCGCTGCCCCGAGGGGAACGTCCAGGTCAGTCGCCAACCGTTGAGCGGATCGCCGAGGTTTGTCACCGCGACGTTCGCGGTGAACCCGCCCGGCCACTGGCTGGGGGCGGAGTACGCCACCCGGCATCCGGCCGCCGCGTGGGCGGTGCCGGCGGTGATCAGGCCGGCACCGGCGAGTAGTGCGGCGACGCCGCTGGCGACCAGGCCGAATCGCCATCGTGTCCTGCGTAGTGTGCCCTTCAGCCCAGCCATGACGCTCCTCGCGTGGTGATGGTGTCGACGGGGTGGCTGGCCGGGCGTCGCCGGTCCACCGGAAACATCCGGCCGGCTCGCACCATAAGTTGGGATCGTCAACTTTGTCAATTGACGTTCTGCGATTTAGTCTCCTTCTTTCCAGGTGGGGAGGGTGGCCCGATGAGCAACAGGGGTGGCCCGTCGTACCGGAGGGGTGGAAAGCCGACGTCCAGCGGATCGGTGGCGGCAGTCGGAGTCAGGCGGCACTGGTCCGGCAGGCAGCGAATGAGCGTGGCCTCGCGGGGTAGTCGGCGGCGTGGCGGTGGCGGAGGACGACCGGAGCTGGGCGCGTCGTGCCGGTGACCGGTTCGAGGCCGGGGTCGCCGAGACGGTCGGCAGCATCAGCCGGAAGATCAACTGGCGGGAGCGACGCCGGAGCCTGGAGCTGTACGCCATCCTCGCGGTGCAGGCCGGGGTGGCCGCCGCGCTCGCCTGGACGCTGGCGCACGAACTACTGGGTCACCCCTCGCCGGTGTTCGCCCCCAGCGCCGCCGTCGGTACGATCGCCGCCGCGATCGGCCGGCGGACCCGCCGCACCCTCGAACTGCTTGTCGGCGTGCTGGCCGGTCTGCTGGTGGGCGATGCCCTGATCATGGTCATCGGCACCGGCCCCTGGCAGATCGGCACCGTGGTCACCCTGGCCATCCTGCTCGCGTTGACCATGAGCCGGGGTGGCGCGGTGGTCACCCAGGCCGGCGGTACGGCGGTGCTGATCGCGACCCTCTCGCCGATCCAGCGGGGACTGGAGGTGCCGCGGGTGATCGACGCGGTCATCGGCGCGGTCTCCGCCGTGGTGGTGGTGGCCCTGCTGCCGGTCAACCCGGTGCGCATCATCCAACGGGCCGCCCGCCCCCTCTTTGCCGCACTGATCGAGCACCTGCACGACGCCGCGGACGGGATGTCCCGGGGCGACGCCGGGGCGGTGGCCCGGGCCCGGGACGGGCTGTACGGCCTGACCCCCCAACTGGCGTTGCTCAACGACGCTGTCTCCGGTGCACAGGAGGCGGTGGCGGTGTCGCCGGCCCGCTGGCACCGACGGGGCGAGTTCGAGCACTACCAACGCGGTACCCGCTACCTCGACCTGTCCGTCGGGGGCGGCCAGGAGATGCTGCGCCGGGCGGCCACCGCGGTGCGCGACGGCGAACCGATGCCGGCCGGGCTGTCGGCTGCGGTGCACTACTTCGGCGACGCCCTGGCGCTGTTGCAGGTCGAGGCGGAGAGTCGGCAGCGCACGACGCGCTCCGAGCAGTTGGTCCTCAGAGCGGTCGACCGGGCCGCCGAGGCGTACGACGAGGGGGTCGGCTTCTCCGGCAGCGTGGTGGTGGCCCAGATCCGCACCGTCGCCACCGACCTGCTGCGCAGCCTGGGCTGCCACGAGGAGGAGGCGGTCGAGGTGATCCGGCGACGCTTCGAGGCGCAGCGTCACGAACTGCGGAGTCAGGACGGGGAGGCGTCGCCCGCCGAGCGGAAGGCGGCGTGATCGGCCCCGGCCGGACTCAGAGCCGCCCGGCGACCGTCCGCGCCAGCTCGGTCAGCGGCTTGTCGTACTTCGCCGGGTCGTCGAGCCGGACCAGTCGGATGGCCACCCACACCCCGGCGGACTGGAAGAAGACCGCGCCGTCCTCCAGGTACGCCTCGTCCCCGATCCCGGACAGCGTCTCGAACTCGTGGTCGAGGTCACGGTCGACGTCGAGGATCTTCTTGGCTCCGTCGCCCACGTACACCTCCACCTGCGCCAACGGACCCGACGTCGGCCCGGTGTAGGTACAGGTCTCGCGGACCGGCACCGCATCCTCCAGGCGGGTGCCGGCCAGCTTCTCGGCGTCCTCCTTGGGCACCAGGGCACAGGCGTCGACCTGCGGTGCCTCGGTCGATGGCTCCGCCTCGGTCGCCTCGCTGGGCGGTGCCGGCTCGGCCACCTCGGTCGGTGGCGGTGGCGCGGCGGCAGGTTCGGCGCTGCCGCCGCAGGCGGTGAGAACGGCGACGGCAGCGGCCGCCGCGGCGAGCTTGAGGTACCTCACGGTCGTCTCCTCGGGGCGTGGTGTCACCGGGGCAGGGCGTCGAGCAGCCGGCGCAGCGCCTGCGCGTAGCCGTCGGGCTCCGCGCCGAGGCGCTCGAAGCTGCTCAGCGTCACGGTGAAGCTGCCGGCTCCGCCGACCAGCACCGCCTCGGCGCCGATGTCCTTGACCGCCAGGTAACCCTTACCGTCGCCGTCGAGGTCCGTCACCGTCTGGTAGCTCTGCTCGGCCTGCTGGCGCTGGTAGTCGTAGGTCGTCTCGCCGGCCAGCTGGGAGGCGGTCGTCACGGACAGCGCCGCCACTCCCTTGCCGTCGCCGAAGCTGCAGTTGCCGTCGTCGACCATCGACTGGCCGACCAGCTCGGAGACCTGGGCCGCGGTGAACGGGCAGGCCGGGGTCTGGTTGCCGGCACCGTCGGCGGGCAGGTCGAGGTCGGTCTCCGCTTCCGCGTCCGCGCCGGGGCCGGCCGCCGGTGGCGTGGGTTCGGCGCTGTCGCAGCCGGTCAGCGCGAGCGCGGCCACCAGCACCACGGGCAGGATCAGTCGACGCACGTGTTCGGTTCCCTTCTGACACCCGACCGCGACCGGGCCGGGCAGCTCGACATGGTGTGGGACCGCGCCGGTGGCGGAAGCCGGCCCTCCGGGCGGCAGGGTCTGCTGACGTGCCGGCCGGACGAGTCGGCCCGGCGGGAGTGACAGTTCGACGCTACGACCACCCGGCCGTGGATGAATCCGGCGTTTCCCTAGCCTTTGACCGCGCCGGCCGGCGCGCTGGCGGTGGCCGCCGGCCCGCGCGCCTGTTCGTCGGCTCCACCGACCCGCGCCAGCGCGGCACCCAGTTCCGCCCGACGGGAGATGCCCGGCTTGCGGTAGACCCGGGACAGGTTGGTCTCGACGGTCTTCGGGCTGACGAACAGTTCGTCGGCGATGGCCCGGCTGGTCCGTCCCTGCGCGGCGAGCCGGGCGACCCGCTCCTCGGTGGCGGTGAGGTCCGACGGTGCGGCGGCCGCCCGCCGAGCCTGGCGGCCTCGGCCCGGGCCCGCCCGCCGAACACCGTCGCGCCCAGCGCGTCGAACTCGGCCGCCGCGGCAGGCCAGTGCCTCCCTGGCCGGGCGCTTGCGGCGGGACCGGCGGTGCACCACGCCCTCGACCAGCAGACACCTCGCCCGGTCCAGCGGCAGCACCTCCGGCGGCACGGCGGACCGCGCGGCAGCGAGTTCGTCCAGGGCGGCCGACGGGTCGGCGCCGCTGGCGCTGTCCAGCAGGGCCCGGCTGCGCGCCAGGCCCAGCCGCGTCCAGGGCGTGGCAACCGCCGGTGCCGCTCCGCCAGCCGGGCCAGGGCAACCCGTGCCGTGACGAGGTCACCGGCGCCCACGCAGGCCTCGATCCAGTCGGGCTCGAAGCGCTGTGCCAGCGGCTCGGCCAGACCCATCCGGTCGACCGTCGCGGCGAGTCGACCGTATCCGGCCGCGGCGTCGGCCATCCGGCCGGCGCAGAGCGCCACGAACGCGCCCAGTTGCAGGTGGATCCGCCGACACCAGTCGTCGTCGAGCCGCTCGCCCAGTCGCAGCCCCGCCTCGGCCACCCGCTGCGCCACGTCGAGCCGGCCGCGCAACGCGTCGAGCAGCCCGGCCAGCCAGATCTCCGCGGTCGCCTCGGTGCCCAGCAGCTCGCCGAGTTCCCGGGCCGCCGCGATGTGCCGTTCGGCGGTCGACCACCGCCCGGCGAGCAGCTCCGTCTCGCCGAGGTGTTTGAGCAGGTCGTACTGCGAGGGCTCGTCGCACCGGGCTGCCGCCAGGTCGAGCATCCGGCCCAGCCGTCGTCGGGCCCGCGCCGGATCGTCGATCGACTTCCACCAGATCGCCGGGATCGTGCCGGCGAGCCATGACGGCTCCGGCCCCTCCATCTCCAGCGCCCGGTCGAGCAGTTCGACGCGGGGCGGTTCGCCGGCGCGTACCTCGTTGAAGAACAGGTGCAGCAGCGCCGCGGCGAGCAGCGTGCGGTCCCCACCGGCACCGGTGAGCAGGGCGATGGCGGCCTCGGCGTGGGCCCGCGCCGGATCCGGCAGGTCGACGAAGAGCGCCAGGTGGGCGTGGATCCGGCCGGCCAGCGGGGCGTCCGGACTGGTCGCGGCCAGCGCCCGCCCGGCTGCCTCGACCGCCGTACCGCCGGACTCGTCGGCACTCCACGCGACCACCGCGCGCAGCAGCAGCGCCTCCGCCCGGACGTCGCCGCCAAACCCTTCGGCCACCGCCTCGCGGCGATCCGTGCCCCGGGATGGTCGCCGCATCCGAAGCGGCACCGGGCCGCCGCCAACAGCCGCTGGCCACGATCGGCCTCGTCGTCGGTGGGGTGAGCCGCGCCGCGGCTCGTACAGGTTCGCGGCGGCCTCCGGCGCACCCCGCGCGTACTGGCGGGCGGCAGCCGCGGCGAGGGCGTCGGCGACCACCGGATCCGGCGCGGTGGTGCACAGGGCCAGGTGCCGGACCCGTTCGTCCGGATCGGTGACCACCTCGGCCAGCCTGCGGTGCAGGCCGCGCCGGACGCCGGGCGGATGCCGGCGCGGACCGCGGCGGCGTAGACCGGATGGGTGAACTCCACCCGCGCGGCCCCGACCACGAGCAACCCGGCCTCCTCCGCGGCGTCGAACGCGGCAGGGGAGACCCCCGCCGCGGCCAGGTCCCGAAGCAGAGGTACGCCCAGCAGGGCCGCCAGCCGTACGGCATCGCGACAGCCGGCCGGCAGCCGGGCCAGCACCTCGCCGAGGAGCTGGTGCATCGAGGAGGCCACCGGCAGGTCCTGTGCCGGTTCCGGTGGCTGCGGCAGGCGCTGTACCGCGCGGGTCACCTCGATGGCGACGAGTGGATTGCCGGCGGCCTCCCGGGCGATCCGGGCCAGCAGCGAACGACTCAGGACGGCACCGACCCGCTCCCGCAGGAGGTGGTGCAGGGCGCCCACGCCCAGCGGCGCCAGGGTCAGCCGGGTCAGTCGGCCGGGACCGGCGTCGAGCCCGAGTGGCGCGATCCGCAGCGCCGCGCTGTTGTCGGTGCGGCAGCTGACCAGGATGGACAGCCCGGGCCCGACCCGGCGAAGCGCGAACCGCAGTGCTCGTTCGCTCGGCCGGTCCAGCCACGGCGCGTCGTCCACGGCGACCAGCACCGGCCGGCCGGCGGCGAGGGCCGCCTCCAGCAGCGAGCGGGTGGCGGCGCCGACCGCCCGCTCGTCGATGGTCTCGTCGCTGTCCCGCAGGAGCAGCACCACCTCGGCCGCGACCCGCTGTGGGCGGGGCAGCGCCGCCACCAGGTCCGCCAGTGGGCGGAGCAGGTCGGCGAGGGCGGCGAAGGGTAGCTCGGTCTCGCACTCGGTCGGGGCGCAGCTCAGCACCGACCAGCCGGCCCGGTTCGCCTCGGTGACCAGTTCCCGTAGCACCGTCGTCTTGCCGATGCCGGCCGGGCCCTCCAACAGCACCGAGCCCGGCTCGCGCAGTGCGCGCCAGGACTGATCGAACACCCCGTCGCGGCCGACGAGCGTACCCCGCATGGTGCGATTCTGGCATCGATGCGGTGGGGCGGCCATCATGCGGACGGTGGCCCGCCCCGCGGCGGTCGGTCAGCACGGACGTCAGGCGTGCAGGGTGCGACTGGGCGGGAATCCGTAGGTGGCGTGGTAGCGCGCGGTGAACCGGCTGTGGCTGAGGAATCCCCACCGCGAGGCGATCGCCGAGACGGTTTCCTGCCGCGGGTCGGCCTGTAGCAGTTCGCGATGGGCACGGTCGAGCCGGACCCGGCGCAGGTGCGCCATCGGGGTGGTGCCGAGATGTCGGCGGAACGCCAGTTGCAGGGTCCGCAGCGAGACCTGGGCCGCGGCGGCGATGTCGGCCGCACCGATGTCACGGTCGGCGTACTCCTCGATGAACGCCGTCGCCCGGCGCAGCGCGGTGGTGGTGGCGGCCCGCTGGTCGGCGGCGGGAGACCAGCCCACGCTGGTGTGCGGGAAGACCGCCAGGGCCGACGCGGCCAGCATCCGGGCCGCGTTGGCGATCACCAGGGGCTCGCGGTACGCGTATGGATTGCCCAGCACGACATGGTGCAGATAGCTCGTGGTGTGTCGCCACAGACCGGCCAGGGCCGGGGAGGCGGGGATCAGCCCGGTGAACCGGATCCTGCTCGCCCGGCCGGCGGAGGCGATGCCGGTCACCCGGTCCAGGACGGAGGGACTCAGCAGGCAGGCGGTGATCCTGCCCGGCAGCCAGCGCAGTGAGCAGGCCAGGTCGGGCAGGGTGGCCAGGAAGACGTCACCCGGCCCGAACCGACCGTGCGTACCGGCACCGGAGCGGTCGACGCGTCCGCTGACGACTTCGCAGATCACCAACGCGTGGGCTGGCTCGACATCGATGTCGAGCTGCGTGGACTGGTCCACCGTCTCCCACCAGAACGAGCCCGCGTCGACCCGGTGGTGGCGGAACCGGAACCGGGCGTCGACGGCCGCGCGGATGGCCACTCTGGAGTGGTAGGCGCGGGCCAGGAAGTCGTGGATCGTCTCCGGGTCGCCGCTGTCGAACCGGTGGGTGGTCGGCACCTTCGTCTTCAATACGTCTCCATCGACCTGGACGGAGGGCGCTTCGGCACGCCGGGATGGCACCCGACGGACGTGGTGGATCCGGAGAGCGGTAGGACATGCGGAGCCAGGATTCCCATCGATGGTATCCACAAAGGAAGGAGTCCCATGAAGTTTTCGCGGCGCATCCGTCGCGCCGGTGGATCTCGCTCGTTGTCGATGTCAGGGGAGTTTTCGTTTTTGGGCTAGTCGGTGCGGTCCGGCTTGCGCGAACCGGGCTAGCCAGCAACCGTCCGTGGCCGTGATCATGCGAAGGGTGTCGAACAAGGGCAATTGTTCGCCTAACGGATAGGGGTGGGGGCGTTGGAGACCAAGGATCCGACTGACATCGTCCGACTGGCGACGGCTGAGGCACTCCGGCGGGTCGCCGGGGAGGCGGACCTTGCCGGCATCGTGGGAACCCGCCTGTCCGACCTGGGTGGCGGCCTGCGGGACGTGCTGCGCTGCGCCCTGGTGGCGCAGCGGGTGGCGGCACCGACGCGGCTGATCGCGCTCTGTCGCGATCTAGCGCTCGGGCCGGACGCCTTCGATCTGCTGGGTCACCACCTGCTGGGTGCCGTGGTCGGCTATCGCCCGGGGCCGGACGCGCTGGTCCGGGTCGGCGGGGCGCTCGGACTGGCCCGTCGGGAACTGTTCACCGATCGGCATCCCGCGTCGGGCGGTCCACACCGGTTGCCGACCCGGGTCGGCCGACGCAACAGTGCCGCCGTGCGCTACCGCTCCGCCAAGCCACCGGAGCACCTGCCCTCGCCGCCGAGTTGGACCTGCACCGGCTGCGGGCAGGAGTGGCCGTGCGCGGTCAAGCAGAGTCAACTGCTCGCGGAGTTCGGCGGGGCCCGCGCCGCGCTCGCGGTCTACCTGGGCTCCTGTCTGCTCGCCGCCGCCCGCGACCTGCCCGGGCTGCCGCTGGCCCGGGCCCGCAACCGCTTCCTCGGCTGGCTGCCACGCCGGCCGTTCTGACCGGCCCGGCGGCCGTACGCCGCGCCCGGCGGTCCCCGGCTCGCGTGAGCCCGTGACCACCGGGTGCGGCGGTGTCACCGGTCGGCGTCCCAGCCGACCCGATATCGAGCGAACCTCGCCGGGTGCGGGGGAAGGTCCCTTCTGAAGAGCGAAGAGAGACTCGACCAACCAGACCTTTCGTCGTTTCCACCGGTGGTACCGGGGTGGCAACCAGGTCGGACCGTGAAGTGTCCGCCACCAGACGGTCGGGGACGCCGAGCCACTCTTGTCGCCGCTCCGGACCGGATCTAGCATCGTCGATAATTCCTCCGGGGGAAATTTCGGTCGAGCGCTGTTTCCGTTGCCGTGTCAATCGAGAAGTGGATGGCTCATGCCTTCGATGCTCGAAATTGCCATGCATCTTTTTCTGCAGATGGCCGTGATTCTGGCCGTCTATCGACTGATCTGGCCGCTGTTTCGCAGGTTGGGGCAGGTGCAGGTGGTGGCCATCATGGTCGCCGGTTTCCTGCTGGGCCCGTCGCTGTTCGGGCTGTTGTGGCCGGCGGCGCAACAATGGATGTTCCCCCTGACATTGCAGGTCGGCGGCGAGGCCATACCGCACCCCTCGCTGACCGCCATTTATGTCATCGGGCAACTCGGTCTCGTCGTTTACATGTTTCTGGTCGGTTGCTCGTTCGATCTGGGTATTCTCCGTGGGCACGTCCGGCAGGCCGGGGCCACCGCCTCGGCCGGGCTCGGCGTGCCGCTGCTGCTCGGTGGCGTGCTCGGCTGGTGGCTGACCGTCCACAGTGACGAGTACTTCAGCGCCGGGGTGGCGCCCTGGCAGGGCGCCCTGTTCATCGCCTCGGCCATCGCCATCACCGCGTTCCCCATGCTGGCGTGGATCGTCTACGACTCGGGCCTGCTGCGCACCCGGCTCGGTACGATGGCCCTGGCCTGCGCGGCCTCCGACGACGCCTGCGCCTGGGTGCTCCTGGCGATCGTGGTGGCCACGGCCGCCGGCGGGATCGGCGGCGGTGTGGTGGCCCTCGGTGGTGGGCTGGCGTTCCTGCTGTTCATGATCTTCGTGGGTCGGCCGCTGCTGCGCCGACTGGAGGACTGGGCCGAGCGCCGACGTGCCGTCGGCGAGACGGCGGCACTGCCGGTGGGGCCGCTGACCGTCACGCTGACGGTGGTGCTCCTCGCCGCCTGGTTCACCGACTTCGTCGGCATCTACTCGGTCTTCGGTGCCTTCGTCGCGGGTGCGGTCATGCCGCGGGGTCGCTTCGTCGACGCGCTCCGGGAACGGGCCGAGCCGCTCGCCGCGTACCTGCTGCTACCGGCCTTCTTCATCTACTCCGGGCTGAACACCAAGCTCAGCCTCATCTTCGAGCCGTCCGTGCTGCTGGTGGCCGCCGTGGTAATGGCGGCCTCCTTCCTGGGCAAGTTCGGTGCCGTCGGGCTCGCGGCCCGGTGGCAGGGCATGACCTGGCGGGAGGCCGGGTCGATGGGCGCACTGGCCAACGCCCGAGGGCTGATGGAGCTGATCCTGCTCAACATCGGGCTCTCCGCCGGCCTGGTGAGCCAACAGCTCTACACGGTGCTGGCGATCATGGCCATCGTGACCACCTTCGCCGCGACTCCGTTGCATCGGATGTTCGAGCGGGGCGCACGGCGCAGGGGCCTCGTCTACGGCCCCTCCGGGCTGGTGCCGGATCCGACCGCGCGGGAACCGGAACTGGCAACCAGCCGGTCCTGACGCGGCGGGCCGCCCACCCCGGGGTTCGGGGTGGGCGGCCCGTTGTCGGTCGCGCTCAGTTCGCCGCGGGTTCCGGCGCCCGGTCGGCCGCGGTCGCGCCCGGCGTCGGCGGTTCCTCAGCCTCAAACTGCTGGTTCCCGCCCTGACCGGCGAACCAGTCGATGCCACCCGGCCCACCGGCCGCCACCGCGGCCGCCGCGCGAGCCACCGGATCGACCACGGGGCGTGCGCCCTGCTCCGGCTGTGGGTGCCCCGGTCGGCCGGGACCACGCCGTTGCGCTCCCGACCCGCCGGGTCGGTGGCGTCGGTGACGGTACGTTGTGGATCCGACCCGGCCCGCTCGGCGCTGCCCTCGGCTTCGGTGGCCACGTCCTCGGTCTGACCACCGGCCGCCGAGGTCACCTCGCCACCGCCCGCCGCGGCGGCGTCGCCAGCGGTTCGGGACACCCCGAGTCGGGCGGCCACCATCGGGTACTCGGCGGTCTCGCCGCCACCGGCCGCCGCGGCCATCACCGCCGCGGCCGCCAGATCGGCGACCCGCTTGGCCTCCCGCTGCACCCGGGCCCGGGTCTCCTTGGCGTGCCGCTCGGCGGCCTCGGCCGCCCGGCGCACCTCGTCCAGCCGCTGGCGCTCCGCCACGAGTTCGTGGCTGGTCTCCTCCAGCAACTGCCGCAGCCGGGTCAGCTCGGTCTCGGTGGCGTCCTTGGTGCGGCGGGCGGCGTCGAGTTGCTGCTCGGCGTCGTCCAACTGCTCGTGCAGCTGGGCCAGTGCCTGACGCTGCTCCCCGACCTCGAGCTGGACGGCGTGCAGCTGTTCCTCGGCCGCCGCGGCCTGCTCGTCGCTGAGTTTGCGTACCTCGGCCGCCTGCTCGTCGGCGCGCTTGCGGATCTCCGCGGAGTACTGCTGGGCGTCGGCGATCATCGAGCTGACCCGCTGCTCGGCGGCGGACCGCTGCGCGGCCAACTCGCGCTCGACGGCCGCCCGCTGCTCGGCCAGGTCCTCCTCGGCCGTGGCCCGCCGCTCGGCCAGCTCCTCCTCGACCGTGGCCCGCCACTGCGCCAGCTCCTGCTGGCTCTTCGACCGGGCCGCCTGGATCTCCTGGTGGATCTGGGTACGCGCCGAGGTGGTGAGCGCCTCCGCCGCCGAGCGGGCCTGCTCGACCTGCTGGCGGCACTGCTCGCCGATCCGCTGCGCCTCCTGTTGCGCACGCTCGTGTGCGGCCTCCCCGTCGGCGCGCAGCTTGTCGGCCCGCTCTCGGCTCTCGGCCAGCTCCGCGTCGGCGGCCGCCCGCAACTCCTCGTACGTCTTCTCGTGCTCGGCCCGCCGGCCGGCCAGCTCTTCCTCAAGGTCGGCAAGCGCCTTGACGGTGCGTTCCCGCGCGTTGGCGAGCGTCTTCTCCGCCTCCGCCTGGAGTTTGGTGGCCCGCTGGCTGTGCGTCTCGATGATCGCCGCGGCCTGCTTCTCGGCCAGGTCCAGGATCTGGCCGACCATCGGGCCGACGTCCTGGAAGGTGGCCTTGTCCACTTGCGCCGGTCGCTGCCGCAGCTCGGCCATCTCGCCCTGCACCGCCTGAAGCTTCCCGGTCAGCTCCCGCAACTGGGCGGTGGCCCGGTCCCGTTCCGCCGAGACCGCGGCGAGCCGGCCGTCGATCTGCTCGACGTAGCGTTCCACCTGCCGTTTGTCGTACCCACGCAGGGCGACCTCGAAGTTCGGCCGCGAGGCCAGGTCGTCGCGGACTGCGAACGGCTCCTCGCCGATGGACATGCCCCATCCTCCGTAGGATCGAAGAGCGCCACGCCGGCGGGCCGGCGGCGGATGACGCGCAACGTTACCGCTGCTCCGACTGCTCTGTCGTCCCACCCCGGTACGGATTTCGGGCCGCCTGACGGGTGGCCCGGCATCGGCGTCCCGGCCCGATCGCAGGTGGCGGCTCGTCACGGCGTGCGCCACCAGGGCTGGCCAGCGAGGTGGCTCGGCGCATCGACGGCGGTCCAGCAACGCCGAGTGACGGTCGAGGTTCAGAAGGGTGAGACGGACCCACGTCTTGACAGGTACTTAGGTTAGGTTAGCCTAACCACATGTCGAGCGGACTGATGTCGAACGACGCCGAGCAGAGTCTACGCGGTGTCGACCTGTGCCTGGGCTACCACGGCACGACGGTGGTGCACGGCGCGGCGATCGCCCTGCGCCCCGGAACGGTGACCGCTCTGGTCGGCCCCAACGGCAGTGGCAAGTCCACCCTGTTGCGGGCACTGGCCCGGCTGCATCCGCTCGACCGCGGCAGCGTGCTCTTCGCCGACGGCATCGCCGCCGCTGGCCTGCCCGCCAAGGAGTACGCCCGCCGGGTCACCCTGCTCGCCCAGAGCAGGCCGGTCCCCAACGGCGTCACCGTCCGCGACGTCGTCGGCTACGGCCGCCACCCCTACCGGGGCCGGTGGCGCGCGGACGACCCGGACGGCCCGGCCGCCATCGCCCGCGCCATGGAGGTCACCGGCGTCAGCGCGATGGCCGGTCGGCCGGTGGACGAACTCTCCGGTGGCGAGTTGCAGCGGGTCTGGCTGGCCACCTGTCTGGCCCAGGACACCCCGGTGCTGCTGCTCGACGAGCCCACCACCTTCCTTGATCTGCGGTATCAGGTCGGGATTCTCGACCTGATGCGTGACCTCGCCGACGACCACGGCGTCGCGGTCGGCGTCGTGCTGCACGACCTCAACCAGGCCGCCGCGGTGGCCGACGAGGTGGTCCTGCTGCACGGTGGCCGGGTCCGCGCCACCGGCACCCCGGCCGAGGTATTCACCGAACCGGATCTGACCGAGACCTACGGCATCCGGATCGAGGTCAGCACCGACCCGCTCAGCGGGCTGGTGACGGCCCGCCCAGTGGGCCGACACCTGGCCCGAGTCCCGGTCTGAGCACAGACCGGTCACGACACCCACCCGAGAAAGAACATCATGTCCCGTACCCGTGTAACCGCCCTGCTGGCTGCCGCCACCGCGGTGCTGCTGGCCGCCTGCGGCACCACCGAGAACACCACCGAGCCCGCCGCCGCCACCTCCGCCGCCAGCGGCCCGGTCACCGTCACCGACAGCCGCGGCAAGGAGGTCAAGCTCGACGCCCCCGCGACCAAGGTGGTCGGTCTCGAGTGGGGCGAGGTCGAGATGCTCGTCAGTCTCGGCGTCATGCCGGTCGGCGTCGCCGACCCCGAGGGGTACGCGACCTGGGTCAGCGCCGCCAAGCTCGACCCCGGCGTCAAGGACGTCGGCACCCGCGGCGAGCCGAGCATCGACTCCATCGTGGCGCTGCAACCCGACCTCGTGGTCATGGAGGACGACCGGGGCGCCAACGTCATCACGCAGCTGGAGAAGTACGTCCCGGTCATCGTGACCAAGGGCAGCGACGCCTCGGACAACCTCGGCCGGATGCGGGCCGACCTGAACATGATCGCCGCCGCGGTCGGCAAGACCGCCGAGGCAGAGAAGTTGCTCGCCGACTTCGACGCCGCCATCGCCGACGGCAAGAAGAAGATCGCCGACGCCGGTGCCGCCGGCAAGCCGTTCGCCATCGCCGACGGCTGGAAGGAGGGCAGCACGGTCAGCATCCGGATGTTCGGCGAGGGCGCGCTGGTCTCCCAGATCGGCATCCAGCTCGGCCTCACCAACGCGTGGACCGGCGAGACCGACCCGGCGTGGGGCCTGGGCCAGACCGACGTCGAGGGCCTGACCGTGCTCTCCAGCCCGGACCTGCACTTCTTCTACAACGCCTCGGACGGCACCGACGTCTTCGCCGACGGGCTGAACAGCAACGCCATCTGGAAGTCGCTGCCCTTCGTCAAGCAGGGCAACCTGCACCGGATGCCCGACGGGATCTGGACCTTCGGCGGGCCGCTGTCCGGCAAGCAGTACATCGACCAGCTCGTCACCACCTACGCGGGGTGACCATGCTGTCCGCGCCCTCGCGTCCGGAGCCGGCTGTCCAGCCGGCTCCGGCCGGGCGCGCCTCGGTTCCGCGCGTCGTCGGGATCTTCCTCGCGGCCACCGCGCTGCTGCTGGTGGTCGTGGCGGTGCACCTCACCCAGGGCACCTCCACCGTGGGCGCGCTCGATCTGCTCCGCCTGCTGACCGGCGGTGACGACGAGACCGCCCGGGTCTTCGTCGCCTCCCGGGTGCCCCGGCTGCTCGCCGGGCTCACCATCGGTGTCGCCCTCGGCTTCGCCGGCGCGGCGTTGCAGTCGATAGCCCGCAACCCGCTCGCGTCCCCGGACACCCTCGCCGTCAACGCCGGCGCCCACCTGGCCATCGTCTCGGTGGCCGCGTTCGGCATCGCGCTGCCCGCGCTGCCCGCCGGAGGGCTGGCCTTCTGCGGTGGCCTCGCCGCCGCCGGCCTGGTCATGGCGATGTCCTCCGGCGGCCAGGCCGGCACCACCCGACTGATCCTCGCCGGCTCGGCCACCGCGCTGGCGCTCAGCTCGGTGACCATGCTGCTGCTCCTGCTGTTCGAGCAGGCCACCATCGGCCTGTTCGCCTGGGGCAACGGCTCACTGGTGCAGAGCGACCTGGACACCCTCACCCAGCTCGCCCCCGTGATCGTGGCGGCCATGGCGACGCTGATGTTGTTCGGCCACCGCCTCGACATCCTCGCCCTCGGCGACGACACCGCCACCGTGCTCGGCATCGACGTACGCCGTACCCGGCTGATCGTCACCGTGCTGGCCGTGCTGCTGTCCGCCGCGGCGGTCACCCTCACCGGCCCGGTCGGCTTCGTCGGCCTCTGCGCGCCGGTGATCGTCCGGCTGCTCGGTCCGCTGGTGCCGGGTGTCCACCGGCACCGGATCCTGCTGCCACTGTCCGGCATGGCCGGCGTCATCATCGTCCTCGGCTCCGACGTGCTGCTGCGGGCCCTGATGGGCGGACAGGCCGGTGTCGACATCCCGACCGGCGTGGTGACCACACTGTTCGGCGCGGGAATCCTGATCTGGCTGGCCCGTCGGCACCGCGACGCCGGCCCCACCCGCCGCCCCGCCGGTGGCCACGCCGCCGTACGCTCCGCGACCTTCCACCGCACCGTGGTGGCGGTCGCCGCCACGGTCACCGTCGCGGCGGTGCTGCTCGGCATGCTCGCCGGGGACACCTGGCTGCTGCTCGGCGACATCGTCAACTGGATCAACGGCAGCACCGGGCCGGCGTACACCTTCGTGCTGGACCAACGGTGGCCGCGCGTCGCCGCGGCGATGCTGGCCGGCGCGGCCCTGGCGGTCGCCGGCACCACCGTGCAGGCGGTCTGCCGCAACCCGCTGGCCGAGCCCGGCATCCTCGGCATCACCGCCGGTGCCGGGCTGGGCGCGGTCTCGCTGCTCACCTTCGTGCCGCTGGCCGGTGTCTGGGCCGTCTCCGGGGTCGCCGGGCTCGGTGCCATGCTGGCCTTCGCCCTGGTGTACGGCGCGGCGTGGCGCGGTGGTCTCAGCTCCGACCGGCTGGTCCTGATCGGCTTCGGTGCCTGGCAGGGCGGCATGGCCATGATCACCTTCATGATCGTCGCCTTCGATCCCTGGAACACCGGCAAGGCCCTCACCTGGCTCTCCGGCTCCACCTACGGGCGGACCGCGACGCAGGTGCTGCCGGTGGCGATAGCCCTGCTGGTGCTCACCCCGGCCGTGGTCGCCGCCCGGCGCGAGCTGGACCTGATGACGCTCGACGACGACACCCCTCGGGTGCTCGGTGTCCGGCTGGAACGCACCCGACTGATCGCGCTCGGCGCGGCGGCCCTGCTCACCTCGACGGCGGTTTCCGCCGTCGGTGTGATCGGCTTCGTCGGCCTGGTCGCCCCGCACGCGGCCCGGGCCCTCGTCGGCGGCCGGCACACCCGGGTGCTTCCGGTCGCCGCGCTGCTCGGCGCAGCCCTGGTCAGCCTCGCCGACACGCTCGGCCGCACCGTGATCGCTCCGGCGCAGATACCCGCCGGGCTGGTCACCGCCATGATCGGCACCCCCTACTTCGTCTGGCTGCTGTGGCGGTCCCGCGCCGCCACCCCGTCCCGGTAAGCGCACCGACCCGACCCGGAGAGGCATCATGACCCACACCCTGCCCGTCGCACCGTGGCGGCTGTTCGCCGTCGAGGTCCGCGCGGTACGTCGGCTCAGCCCGTCCTTCGTCCGGGTCACCTTCACCGGTCCCGACCTGGACCGCTTCGCCGACAACGGCTACGACCAACGGATCAAGCTGGCGTTGCCGCTGCCCGGCCAGGCCGGTGTGCTCCTGCCGCAGGGGCCGGACTGGTACGCGCGGTGGCGGGCCCTGCCGGATCACCAGCGCAACCCGATCCGGACCTACACGGTGCGCGCGGTCCGGCCGTACCTGAGCGAGGTCGACGTCGACCTGGTGCTGCACGGCGACGGTGGGCCGGCGACCCGGTGGGCCCGCCGGGTCCGCCCCGGCGACGAGATCGCCATCGTCGGCCCGGACTCGGCGTACGGCGGTGACCACGGTGGCGTCGAGTTCCGCCCCCCGTCGACCGGGCGTCTGCTGCTGGCCGGGGACGAGACGGCAGTGCCGGCGATCAGCGGCATCTGCGAGCGGCTGCCACTTGACGCGTGTGGTCGGGTGCTGCTGGAAGTCCCCGAGGCCGGCGACGCGTTGTCGCTGGTCACTCCGCCCGGTGTCGAGGTGACCTGGCTGCCCCGGGGTGCCGGCGGGCACGGCAGCCGGCTCGTCGCCGCCGTCGCCGCGGCCGCCGACGAACTGCTGGCCAGCGGCCCGGTCACCGGCGACGGCCCGGTACCGGAACCGGTCGACGAGGTGGACGAGGACCACGAGATCCTCTGGGAGGTACCCGACGCACACCCGACCGCCCCGCTCTACGCCTGGCTGGCCGGAGAGGCCGGAGTCATCCGTACCCTCCGCCGGCACCTGGTCACCGAACGGGGCCTGGACCGCCGCGCGGTGGCCTTCATGGGCTACTGGCGCCACAACCACCCCTCCTGACCCTCATCGACCCCACCCCACCCGCCGCCCCAGGGGTGGGAGCGGTCTGTCAGGGGAGGGGGTGGGAGATGTTGCGGGCGTGGTCGGTGAGGGCGGCTGCGACGACCGTGGCCTCCAGCGGTAGGACCTCGAGGCAGCGGCGGACGGCGGGGGCCATCAGCGCGTTGGGGACCCGCATGGACAGGGTGCAGTGGGGGACCCACCGGCCGGGCCGGTAGTGCTCCACCAGCGGCACCCCGCCGGCGACGAGCAGGTCGTGCACCCGTCGGTGGTGCGCCAGCAGCTCCGGGGTGGGTACCGGGCCCAACCAGAGCACCCGACCGACGAACTGGCCGGCATGCTGGAACGACAATCGCAGCGGTGCCGCCACCGTGGTGCCGGCGAGCGCCGCCGTGACCTGCTCCGGGTCGAAGCGCGGCGCGACCGCGAGCGAGACGTGTGGCCGGTGCCGCTGCGCCAGCAGGGAGCGCATGCTCTGCACCCCCTCGGCCTCCAGGGCGTCCCACAGCACGCGGATCCGCCGGGTGGCGACGGGGTCCAGGTACAGCTCCAACGCGGCGACCACATGATCACTGTAGAGGGGCGCGTCGTCGGGCGACTCACGGCACGATCACGGCCCGACCTTCCAGACTGCCGTCCTGCATCATCCGGTACGCGCGCATCGCCTCGTCCAGCCCGAACGTGGTGGTCTTCGGTCGTACCAGTCCGCGCGCACCCAGGTCGAGCACCTCGAGCAGCTCCGGACGGCTGCCCCAGTAGGTGGTCTGGATGCTGACCTCGTACGGCACGGAGAAGAAGCCGACCGACAGCGAGCCGCCGCCGAGCCCCACGATGGTCAGGTCGCCCACGGTCCGGGCGGCGGCGACGCCCAGCCTGAGCGTGGCGTCGGCGCCGACGAAATCGAGCACCACGTCGGCGCCCCGGCCGCCGGTGACCCGGCGGATCTCCTCGGCGGTGCCTTCGGCCGAGCGCATCGTCAGGTCGGCACCGCACTCCTCGGCGAGCCGCAGCGCCTCCTCCCGGGTGTCCACCGCGACGACCCGGGCGGCGGTGGTCGCCTTGAGGATCTGCACCCCGACGTGCCCGAGCCCACCGACGCCGATCACCACCGCGGTGCTGCCCGGTGGCAGCTTCGGCCACGACCGGCGGATCGCGTGGTACGGGGTCAGCCCCGCGTCGGTCAGTGGCGCGGCGTCGACCGGATCGAGCCCGTCCGGCAGCGGCAGCACGTGCCGGGCGTCCGGCACCAGCTCGTACTCGGCCATCCCGCCGTCCAGGCCGAGGCCACCACCACCGCCCGGCACCGGCGCCGCGGCCGGGTTCTCGCAGTAGTTGTCGACACCGACCCGGCAGCGGGCGCAGCGACCGCAGCCCCACGGGCCGTAGACCGCCACCGGCTGGCCCACCTCCAGGCCGGTCACCCCGGCGCCGAGCCGGTGCACCCAGCCCGCGTTCTCGTGGCCGAGCGTGAACGGCGGATTCCAGGGCAGGCCGCCGGCCTCGAAGTCGTGCATCAGGTGCAGGTCGGAATGGCAGGCACCGGCGGCCCCGATCCGCACCACCACCTGGCCCGGGCCGGGTGTCGGTTGGTCGACCTCGACCAGTTCCGGCTCGGTCTTCCAGGCGGGCAGCCGCAGTGCACGCATCCCTGTCTCCCGTCGCCGTTACCCCTGCCCGAGGCTCCCCGACGGATGCCGACTCAAACCACCTCCGCCGCCTGCTCCTCCGGTGGGGTCGCAGTGTCGGGCGGTGCCGACCCGGCAGGGGCGGGTCGGGCCGCCGGCACCGGGTCCGGGTCGGCCGGCACGGATGCCGGCCGGAGCCGGGTCAGCGTCCGGTCGATGCCGACGAGCAGCAGGCCGAGCAGCCAGAACACCACGGCGAGGCAGGCCGAGACGATGCCCACCCCGGCGTAGCCGAGCTCGCCCGCGTCCAGGAAGGGGTACGGGTAGCGGTGCACCACCAGCCCGCGTACCAGGGCGAAACCCAGGTAACCCAGCGGGAACGCCAACCACCACAGCGCGTGCCGCAGGCGCAGCCGCCCGTGCCGGCGAAGCACCGCCCAGTCGGCGACGGCGAGCAACGGCACCACGGTGTGCAGGAGTTGGTTACCGAACGCCTCACCGAGCGCCCGGTCCGGTTGCGGCATGGCGAACGGGCTGGCCGGATTGGCCAGCACCACGTGGTACACCACGGCGGTGATGGTGATGTAGAGGGTCACCGCGGCGGCGAGCACGTCCGACGGATCCGGCCGGCCCCGCCAGACCGCGTACCCGGCGACCAGGCCCACCGCGAGGTTGCTCTGGATGGTGAAGTACGGCAGCAGCCCGGTCACCGTGGCCGGGCCGAGCGCGGTGAGCACCACGCCGGCCAGCACACCTGTCACGATCGCCAGGCGGAGCACCACCACCGCCGCGGATCGACGCCGCAGAGTCATCGCGGCACGTTACCAACGGGTCGGCCCGGCGGTCACCGCCCAGCGGTTGCCGATGGGCCCGTTCGGCGGTCCACTGAACTACATGGGTGTCATCAAGGTGGGCACGTCCTCGTGGGCGGACCGGACGCTCGTCCGTTCCGGCTGGTACCCGCGCCAGGCCAACACACCGGCCGGCCGACTGCGCCACTACGCCGACCGGTTCGGGCTGGTCGAGGTGGACACGTCGTACTACGCGGTGCCCGCACCGGAGACCACGCAGGGCTGGGTCGACGCCACGCCCGACGGGTTCACCTTCAACGTCAAGGCGTTCAGTCTCTTCACCGGTCACCCGACCCCGGTGGCCACCCTGCCCGCCGACCTCCGTCCGGGCGGCGGTCCGGCCCGGATCCGCCGACGTGACCTGCCGACGGCCGCGTACGACGAGTTGTGGAACCGGTTCCGGGCGGCGCTGGCGCCGATCGCGGCGGCCGACCGGCTCGGCGCGGTGCTGTTGCAGTTCCCGCCGTGGCTGGCCCGCGGCGAGGCGGCCCGCCGACGGATCGCGGAGCTGGCGTCGCGGTGCCGACCGTGGCGGGTCGCCGTCGAGCTGCGGCACGCCTCCTGGTTCGACGGGGCGGCGGCGCTGGAGACGCTGGCCTTCCTGCGCGAGCAGCGACTGACCTTCTGCTGCGTGGACATGCCGCAGGGACATCCGGACTCGGTGCCGCCGATCCCGGTCGCCACCGCCGACCTGGCGATGATCCGGTTCCACGGCCACAGCAGCGCCTGGACCAGCGGCGACAAGGAGGACCGGTTCCGGTACGCCTACGGCGACGAGGAACTGCGCCGCTGGTCCGAGCTGCTGATCGATCTCGCCGGGCAGGCCGACGAGCTGCACGTGCTGTTCAACAACTGCTGCGCGGGTCAGGCCCAACGCGACGCGGAGCGGCTGGTCGGTCTGCTCGACGGGGCCGACCGGCGGGCCGTACCGTCCTGAGTGGACGGCACGGTGGCGCTCACCCGCGCCAGGTGCCCTCCGGGTGCATCCCGGTCGCCTCCTCCAGCGCGTTGTCCGGCAGGTCCCCACCGGCCGAGTCGTCCGGGAAGCTGCGCCGCGAGGGCGCCGGGTCCGGTGGTGCCCCGGGCCCGGCCGCCGGGGTACGGGTCGGCTCCACCGAGCCGAACCCGTGCCGCCCGGCGGGCCGGTCCGTCGGATCACCGGCGGAAGTGCCGGCCGCGCGTCGTTCACCGCGTCGTCCCTCCGGCACGGCGGTCTCCTCGCTGCCCTCATCCATCGGGGAGTCCGCGCCGGCACCCCACGGCGGATCCCCGTCGAAGCCGTCGGTGGTCCCCCAGGGGGAGACACCCTCGGGTGCCCGGTCCTGCCTGTCCCGGTCCGTCATGGCCACCTCGCTGATCGGTGCGCGGCCGCCGGTCTACCCGATACCGACGCCGGCACATGGGTGCACTGGCGGTGATGCCGCCGCCGTCAGCGGCCGGACATCGCCATCTGCCGGATCGCCTTGGCCGCCGCCATCCCGCCGGCGCCCTTGCCCATCGTCTTCGACGAGTGCCCGAGGCCACCCACGCGGCCGAGCATGCCGCGCAGGACCTGCCCGGGCTTCTGCTGCTCACCCATGTAGGCGGTGACCACGATCAGGGCGCCGGTCAGCGCCGGGATCGCCCATTGCAGCGCCTTCATCTGGCGTTGGCAGGAGGCCACGTTCGCCGGGGTCTGTCCGTTCGGCTCGGTCACCCCCTCGACCGACGCCTGGCCGGCCTTGGCCAGTCGCATGCCGAGCAACCGGCTGTACCCGGTCACCGCCAGGGCGCCGACGGTCAGCGCGGTCTTCACGGTGCTGGCCCGGCCGACCCCGGCCTGGGCGGCCATGCGCGGGCTCTCGGTCACCAGTTCGCCGACCGCGCCGGCGAGGTGAGCGCCGATGGCCGCCGCGTTGACCGGCGTCCACCGGTTCCAACCGGTCGAAGCCACCGAGAGTCGTTGGGTCGAGTCGCCGATCCGGGCTGCGGCACCGTTCACGCCGAAGGCACCCATCAGGCTGCCGCCGAACCAGGCCGCCAGGCCCAGGTCGTGCATGGAACGTAGTGCGGTGTGGCTGTCAGACATCTGGTCCCCTTCCACCGTGTCGGGCGCAGCGGCTTACCCGCCTTCGGCCGGGCTAATCGCGGTGACCTGGGGACACCCGCCGCGATGATCCCGGCGTTCAGCGGCGGACGAGTCGGGTCTCGGAGCCGACCCGGGTCAGCTTCGCCGGGTTGCGGACGTAGTAGAGGCCACCGATGCCCGCCTCACCGACCCGGACGGCCAGCACGCCGTCGAGATCACCATCGAGGTGTACGACGAGGGCCGGGCTGCCGTTGAGCGCCGTCACGGTCGCGGTCAGCCGGCCCGGCGCCCGGCGGAGACCGCCGAGGATCATGCGGGCCACCTTGTCCGCGCCGACGACCGGGTTCGGCACGGCCTGCCGCACGCCGCCGCCGTCGGCGACCAGGACGACCTCGGGAGCGAGCACGTCGAGCAGGGCCTGGAGGTCGCCGGTCTCGACCGCGCGCCGGAACGACTCCAGCGCCGCCCGGGTCTCGCCGGCAGAGACCACGTCGCGGGGGCGGCGGGTGGTGACATGCTGGCGGGCCCGGTGCGCGATCTGTCGCACCGCTGCGGGGCTGCGCCCGATCGCTGCGGCGATCTCGTCGTAGCTGACCTCGAACGCGTCGCGGAGCACGAACACGGCCCGTTCGGTCGGTGACAGCGTCTCGAGGACGAGCATCAGAGCCATCGAGACGCTCTCGGCGAGTTCGACGTCCTCGGCCACGTCCGGTGCGGTGAGCAAGGGCTCGGGCAACCACGAGCCGACATAGGACTCCCTGCGGCGACGCAACGTGCGCAGCCGGTTGAGCGCCTGCCGGGTGGTGATCCGGACCAGGTAGGCACGCTGGTCGCGGACCCGATCCAGGTCGACGTCGACCCAGCGCAGCCAGGTCTCCTGAAGGACGTCCTCGGCGTCGGCGGCCGAGCCGAGCAGTTCGTACGCGACGGTGAACAGCAGGTTGCGGTGGGCGACGAAGGTGGTGGTCGCCGGGTCGGTGATGCGCTCACTCACTGTCTCGACCTCTCCTTCCGGACCCCGGCGTACCCGCCGTCGATGACGAGCACCGGGGATCATGGCGCCCCGTGGGTCTGGCTCCGGCCGCAAGACACCGTAATGCCCACCGCTGTGCCGCCTGGTGAGGCAGGTCACGTCGCCGTGCGGTGGTGGTCGGCCGACGGGATACGCCGCACCCGAGCGCATTGACCGATCCCACTAGGCTCGCCGCATGGCACAACCGGCACCAGAAGCGGGCACCGACGGCAAGCTGGTGTGGGCACCCGACGAGGTGGCCGCCCGTATCCGGCAGGAGGTCACCCCGGAGCCGAGCCTGCCGAGCAGGGTCGCGCTGGCGGTGCTGGCCGCCTTCGTCCTCACCTGGCCACCGACCTTCGTCGTGTTCGCGCTGGCCACCCTCGTCGCGCCGGCGGCGACCGACGAGGCCGGTGTCGGCCGGGTCGCCCTCTGGGCCTTGCAGTTCGCCGGCCTGACCATGATCGCGGCGGCGGCCGGCGCGGCGCTGCGACGATCCACCGAGGCCGAGGTGGACCCAATCGCCCGACAGATCACCTTACGGATCGCAGGCCAGACTGGCAGGTCACGGCCTGCGCCGGGCTGGTGCTGGCCCTGGCCGGGCTCTCCGTGGGCCAGTACGCGATGCTGACGGCTGCGCTGGTGGTGGTGCTGCACCTGCTGCCGATGACCGTGGCCCGGCTGCTGTTCCGGCTTCGCCGGCGCCGTTCGGCCAGCCCGTCGGCCTGACCGCTGTCGGGCGTCCCGGCCGCCGCCGTGCGGGTCAGCGGGCGGGCAGGGTGGTGACGAAGTCGGCCACCCGCGCGGCCAGCGGTCCGGCGGCGCGTACCCAGGTGAAGTGGTCCAGGTCGGTGCCCGGCGCGCCGTAGCGTTCACGCTCGACGGGAGCTGCGGTGAGCTTGGCGCAGAGCCGGTCCAGCGTGGGATGCGGGGTGTACTGGTCGCCGTCGACGCTGATCGCCAGCACCGGGGTGCGGATCCGGCGCACCGCCGCCTCCGTGTCCACCCCGTCCAGCTCGGGAAAGCGTCCGGTGCGTGCGGTGTGCGCCCAGTCGCGGATCACCCCGCGTGCCTGCCGACCACCGAAGCCCCAACCGGGCCAGACGCCGAGCATCCGGGCGGTGGCCGCGATGCCCTGGGTGTACGGCAGTACCCCGTACCGTCGGGGGCCGGAGAAGTCACGCCAGTAGGGGATGCCGACCGCGATCAGGGCCAGCCCGTCCACCTCGTGCTCGCCGTGCAGGGCCAGGTGCAGCACGGCGGCCTGGCCACCGAGGGAGTGTCCCAGCAACACCGTCCGCCGGCCGTCGAGCCGGGGCTTGAGCGCCGTCCGTACCGCCCCGATGTCGGCGGCCAGTTCGGCGTAGCCGTACCGGCAGGTCCGGCTCGGCCGGGGAGTGCTCTCGCCGGTGCCGCGCAGGTCCGCCACGACCACGGCGAGCCCGGCGGCGCGCAGCGCGGCGGCGAACGGTCGGTAGTAGCGGGCCCGGACCCCCATCGCCGGAGAGATCAGCACCACCGGAGCATCGGCCACCCCGACGGGCTCCGGGTAGACCTGGATGCCGAGCCGGGCATCGTCGACCTGGACGAACTCCTGCTGATACTCCGTCGCGTTCACGACCACAGGTTACCGGCGGGTAGGTTGTGGCGGGGGGCCACCCCCGCCGGGATCGCACCGCGGCGACGGGTGCCCCGGAGTCCGGCCGGACTCCGGGGCACCCCACTGCCCGACTCGGGGCGGTCAGGAAACGCCGATCGTGCCGTTCGCGGAGCGTACGCAGGCCACCGAGCGGGCCGCGGTGCTGGCCGCGCCGGACAGGCACTGCCCCAGCACCTGGTGCCCGGCGGCGTTCGGGTGCCACGACTCCTGGCAGGTCTGGAAGTAGCTCACGCAGGTGTTGGCGATCCGCTGGATGGCGATCTTGTCCTTGCCGGAGAGGCTGGTCACGAAGGTCCCGTTCGGCGGGTTGTCCATCAACCGGATCGGGGTGGCCAGGGTGCCGGTCGGGCTGTTCGTGTTCTCGCAGAGCCGGGCGCCGTCGAAGGCGCGCTGCACGTTGAGGTAGACCAGGTCGGCACCGGCGAACTCGGCGGCCAGGGTGTCCCGGGTGGACCGCACGATGGTCCCGAGGCCCTGCGAGAACCGGTGACCGGGCGGGAGGCTGGCCCGGTGGATCGGGCAGCCGGCCGCGTACCGCTCGGCACCCAGCGCGCGGAACTTGTCCCGGGTGTCGTCCCGGTTGTCCTCGGAGTGGTAGGTGGGGGCCAGGTCCAGCGGCAGCGGGTTGGTGTAGTCCTGCAGCACCACCCGGTGCTGACCGTCGGCGTCCACCTCGCGCAGGGTGGTCAGGATCTGGCGTACGGCCGCGGTGGTCTCCGCGGTCGCGGCGGTGATCTGAGCGGCGGTGGCCAGGTCGGCGTCGCTGCACGGCTTCTGCTCCACCGGGCCGTTCAGGTACGCCCAGAACTCCCACCAGCCGGTCCAGGCGTCGGCGATGAACCGGTTGGCGCACTTCTCGGCCACCCCGCCGAAGGTGAACGAGCTGTTGTTCGAGCCGAGCCCGATCAGCACCAGGTCGATGTCATGGGTCTGGGCGACCGCGCGGAGCTGGTCGAGCTGGGCGGCGACCTGCCGGCCGCTCGTTCGGGCCGACGAGGCGGCGGCGATGTCGTGCGGCTGGCCACCGGAGCAGGCCAGGTTGAACCGGTCCTGGATGCCGGGCAGCGTCGCCTTGTGCAGCGAGGCGTTGGCCGAGCGGTGGCAGAAGAAGGCATTGCTGTTGGGCGCTGTCCACCCCGGGAAGCTCCGCGCCACGCCGGTCACGTCGACCACCGGCTGGTAGGAGCCGGCGCCCTCGCCGCTGATGAAGCTGTCGCCGAGGGCCACCGCCGCGGTGGGTGGGGCGGCCGAGGCGGTGGGGACCGCGACGGCGGTGGAGAGAGTCGCCGCGGTGACGGCCAGGGCCATCGCGGCGGCGGTACGACGCAACGCGGACATCGGCATCCCCATCCGTTCATAGAAATGTGAAAGATCCTCTGGTGCGGTGATGAGATCACGCGGGTGTGACGAACGTCAACAGTGGGAAACATCCGTGACAGGTGGGTCCAGCGGGGTCAGGGATGCTCCCGCGAACGGCGTCGAGTGCCGCCGCCGGGCATAAGGCCGGCGGCCGGGGCGTTGACCGCAGCAGGTCCGCCAGGAGCGGCCCGCGGCGTGCCGGGCGGGTGTCCGCACAGGTTGTCGGGGCGTGCGGCTACGCTCGCTGCGGCGTGTCCGCGCCGGGCCGACCGCCGACGGCGCGGGGGAGCACATCGCCGAGACCGGGGAGTACGACCAGTTGACCGCAGAGCCTGACACCCTGTATGGGGCCGACGACCTCACGCACCTCGAGGGGCTGGACGCCGTCCGCAAGCGGCCCGGCATGTACATCGGCTCCACCGACAGCCGTGGCGTGGGGCACCTCGTCAACGAGATCCTCGACAACTCGACCGACGAGGGTGTCGCCGGCCACGCCACAAGCGTCGAGGTCATCCTGCACGCCGACGGGTCGGTGCAGGTCGACGACGACGGCCGGGGCATCCCCACCGACGTGCACGCCCGCTCCGGCATCTCCGGGGTGGAGCTGGTGCTCACCCGCCTGCACGCCGGCGGCAAGTTCGGCGGCTCCGGCTACAAGACCTCCGGCGGCCTGCACGGCGTGGGTGCCTCGGCGGTCAACGCCCTGTCCCGCCGCTTCGACGTCACCGTGCGCCGGGGCGGCAAGGTGCACACCATGTCGTTCCGGCACGGGGTGCCCGGCGTCTTCGACGGCGACGGCCCCGACGCGCCGTTCACCCCCGGCCCCGGCCTCCAGGTCGTCGGCGCCATGAAGCGCGGCCGCCGCACCGGCACCTCGATCCGCTACTGGCACGACCCCCGCTACTTCGAGACCGGTGCCACCCTCGACCACGACGCCGTGCGGGCCAAGCTGCGCCACACCGCCTTCCTGGTCCCCGGCGTCGGCTACACCCTGCACGACCGCACCACGGGGGAGACCACCGAGGAGCGCTTCCACTACCCCAACGGCCTCACCGACATGGTGGAGTTCCTCGCACCGGCCGGCGACCGGCCCGTCTCCGGCACCCTGCTGGTCACCGGCGAGGGGACGTACCGGGAGAACGCCGCCGACGCCAACGGCGTCATGCAGTCCAACGTGCAGCGCCGGGCCGAGGTCGAGATCGCCTTCCGCTGGGGCACCGGCTACGAACGCACGGTCGAGTGCTTCACCAACACCATCCGCAACGCCCACGGCGGCACCCACCGCAAGGGCTTCGAGCGGGCGTTGGCGCGTACTCTCGCCGACGCCGTACGCAACACCCGGGGCCTACTCAAGGCCAAGGAGGACGCGCCCACCCTGGACGACGTGCTGGAGGGCATGACGGCGGTGGTGCACGTGCGGGTGCCCGAGCCGCAGTTCACCTCGCAGACCAAGGACGAGCTCTCCACCGCCGGCATCACCAAGGTCGTGCAGGGCCTGGTGGAGCAGCACGTCAAGTCCTGGCTGGACGACCGCAAGACGCGCACCGAGGCGCGTACGGTCCTCCAGAAGATCGTCGACGCGTCCCGGGTACGCCTCACCCAGAAGCAGCAGAAGGACGCGGCCCGGCGCAAGACCGCCCTCGAAGGCGCGGCCATGCCCGCCAAACTCGTCGACTGCCGCGCCTCAGGCATCGATAGAAGTGAACTATTCATCGTGGAGGGGGACAGCGCCCTGGGTACCGGGCGACTAGCCCGTTCTGCGGAATTTCAAGCGCTCCTGCCGATCCGGGGCAAGATCCTCAACGTGCAGAAGGCCAGCCTTCAGCAGGTGCTGGACAACGCCGAGTGCGCGGCGATCGTGCAGGTGCTCGGCGCCGGCTCCGGGCGCACCTTCGACCTGTCGGCGCTGCGCTACGGACGGGTGCTGATCATGGCCGACGCCGATGTCGACGGCGCACACATCCGGACGCTGCTGATCACCCTCTTCGCCCGGTACATGCGGCCGTTGATCGAGGCGGGCCGGCTCTACGCCGCGATGCCGCCGTTGCACAAGATCACGACCAAGGGGCGCAACCCGGAGACCGTCTACACCTACACCCAGGCGGAGATGGAGTCGACGGTGCGCCGGTTCGAGAAGGCCGGCAAGCAGATCGTCACCCCGGTGCCCCGGTTCAAGGGTCTCGGCGAGATGGACGCCGAGGAACTGTGGGAGACCACGATGAATCCGGCCACCCGCGCGGTGCGCCGGATCACCCTGGACGACATCGACGCCGCCGAGCGGATCCTCGAACTGCTGATGGGGGAGAAGGTCGAGCCGCGCCGCAACTGGCTGATCGACTCCGCCGACCGGGTCGACCGTGACGCCATCGACGCCTGACCATCGGGTCTCTCGGAAGGAAAGCTGAGCCATGGCACGCCGCAAGGAGACGAAGGTCGACCACTCCGCGTTCGACCGGGCCGGCGCGCGGATCATCGACAACCCGCTGACCACCGAGGTGTCCGACTCCTACCTGGAGTACGCCTTCTCGGTCATCCACTCCCGGGCCCTGCCCGACGCACGCGACGGCCTCAAGCCGGTGCACCGACGCATCCTCTGGTCGATGTACGAGCAGGGCCATCGCCCGGACCGGGCGCACGTGAAGTCCGCCCGGATCGTCGGGGACTGTTTCGTCGCGGGAACGCTGGTTCCCACACCCGAAGGTCTCAGGGCTATCGAGGACATTGAGATTGGTGACCTCGTGTTGGACGGGGATGGCGCCGCTACTCCGGTCACCCAGGTCTACCGAAACCCCGTGTCGGAACTGGTCCGAATAACCTGGAGTAATGGTCACACCATGGTCGTCACGCCCGGTCAACGGTTTCGTGTCGTAAATGATGATCTGACCGTTGGCTGGACCGAAGCCCGGAACCTGAAGAATCACCTGACACTGGCTTACGGCGGACGTCGCTGGCAGGCCGCCATCCCGGGTGGAGACATCTACGACTACGTCCGCGGGCTCGTTGTAGCCGAGGGCTTCCCCGTCGATCGTGCACGAGCCGCAGATGGTCGTGTCCGACTACACATGTGCGACGGAGAGCCGCTCGATGCCGCGCACGGTTGGGCTATAGCCAATGGGCTGAATGCCACTCGGGGTAAGCGCGAGGCAGCCAAGCCGGGCCATCGCGACCAGCACATCATCACGTTCGCCCGGCATCGGGGTCTGCTTGACGCTGCGACGCCGCTCAGCCGTGCCAAGCGAATCCCGGACGACATCATCGAAAACCGCTCCGCCTGGGCACCGTTCCTCGCCGGCTTCTTCGACGGCGACGGCTATGTGCGGAAACGTTTTCGAGAGATCGTCTTTGTGAGCACCAGCGAGACGTTGGTGCGTCAGGTATACGCCATGCTTGCCGATTTGGGAGTGCACGGCCACCACTGGACCAGCAACCGAGCCGGCGACCACCCGCTCTGCGGTCTTGCCGTTACTGGGCGGGACGCTGCTGCCATTGCCGAGTTGCTTCTGCCCTGGGTGCGAATTCCATACAAGAACGACGGGCTTCGCCGGGTGATGGAGCTTGGATACCCATACGGCGGTAAACAAGGTAACGACCGCCTTCCTTGTGGTCCAGTGATGCAGGAGTTCGCCAAGGCGCATCGAGGTGGCGGATGGTTCCACGAGGTGGGCGGTAAAGCTTTTCGGGCGTCATTGTCGGGTGCTGGAAGCAAGGTGCGTTACGGTAAAGACCGGAATGGAGTGCACCTTTCGGACCGGTCGTTCCCGCTGTGGCGCGCGGAACGCGACGGGTGGGTGCGCAAACTCCGGCGAATCGGCTCACCGCTTGCGAACCGGCTTGAGACGTTGTCCGGCCGCTCTTTCCTTCGCGTTGCCGCAGTTGAGGCCGTAGCCCCTGCCGCCACCTACGACATCCAGGTTGGAGCCGACGACCACGCGTTCGTTGCCGAGGGCTACATAGTCCACAACTGCATGGGCAAGTACCACCCGCACGGCGACGGCGCGATCTACGACGCGATGGTCCGGCTGGCGCAGGACTTCTCACTCAACGTGCCACTCATCGACGGGCATGGAAATTTTGGGAGCCCAGACGATGGACCGGCAGCGGCGAGATACACCGAGGCTCGGATGTCGCGGGAGGCGATGCTGCTCGTCGGTGAGCTGGGCGAGGACACCGTCGACGTCGAGCCCAACTACGACGGCTCGCTGACCCAGCCCACGGTGCTGCCGGCGGCCTTCCCGAACCTGTTGGTCAACGGTGCCGCCGGGATCGCGGTCGGGATGGCGACGAACATGATCCCGCACAACCTGGGCGAGGTCGTCGCGGCGGCCCGGTGGCTGATCCGGCACCCGAACGCCACCCTCGACAAGCTGATGGAATTCGTGCCCGGTCCCGACCTGCCCACCGGCGGCATGCTGCTGGGCCTGGACGAGGTGCGCCGGGCGTACGAGACCGGCCGGGGCGTGGTGCGGATGCGCGGCAAGGTGGAGATCGGGCCGCTGGAGGGCAGCCGGGGTCGGCAGGCCATCACGGTGGTCGAGTTGCCGTACGGCATCGGCGCGGAGAAGGTCATCGCCGCCATCACCAACGAGGTGACCAAGACCAAGCGACTCACCGGGATCGCCGACGTCAAGGACCTCACCGACCGCGAGAGCGGCACCCGGCTGGTCATCGAGTGCAAGGTCGGCGTGAACCCGCAGGCCCTGCTCGCCGACCTCTACCGGTTGACCCCGCTGGAGCAGTCCTTCGGCGTCAACAACCTGGTGCTCGTCGACGGGCAGCCGCGCACCCTGGGGCTCAAGGAGCTGCTGGAGGTGTTCCTGGCCCACCGCTACGAGGTGGTGACCCGGCGCAGCGCCTATCGCAAACGTAAGCGGGAGGAGCGGCTGCACCTGGTCGACGGTCTGCTGATCGCCCTGCTCGACATCGACAAGGTGGTGAAGCTGATCCGGGGCAGCGAGGACGCCCAGGCGGCCCGCAGCGGCCTGATGCGCCAGTTCAAGCTCTCCGAGATCCAGGCGAACTACATCCTGGACACTCCGCTGCGCCGGCTGACGAAGTACGACCGGCTGGAGTTGGAGGCCGAGCAGCAGAAGCTGCGCGCCGAGATCGCCGAGTTGTCGACCATCCTGGACGACGAGAACGTGCTGAAGAAGGTCGTCTCGGACGAGTTGGCCGCGGTGGTCAAGCAGTTCGCCGCGCCCCGGCGGACGACGCTCGTCGACGGCGACCTCAAGGAGGTCCTGGCCGCGTCCGCGCCGGCCGGGCCGCTGGAGGTCGCCGACGACCCGTGCCAGGTGATCCTGTCGGCGACCGGGTTGGTGGCCCGCACCGCGGCCGAGTCGGAGGAGGCCGCCGAGGGGCGCCGCCGGCACGGCCGGGTCAAGCACGACGCGGTACGCGCCGTGGCGCACTCCACCGCCCGGGGGCGGGTGCTGCTGGTGACCAGTGCCGGCCGGGCGTTCAAGGTGGACGTGCTGCCGCTGCCTGTGTTGCCGGAGCAGGCCGGCACGGTGTCGTTGCGCGGCGGGATGTCCGCCGCCGAGCTGGTGCCGCTGGAGCCGGGGGAGACCGTGGTCGGCCTGGCGCCGCTCGGTGCCGCCGAGGGCTCACCGGGTCTGGCGCTCGGTACCCGGCAGGGCGTGGTGAAGGTCTGCGCGCCGGACTGGCCGGTGCGTTCCGACGAGTTCGAGGTGATCGGGCTGCGCGACGGCGACGAGGTGGTCGGGGCGACCTGGCTGGTCGACGGTGCTGAGACGCTCGCCTTCCTGACCAGCGCGGCCTCGCTGCTGCGGTTCGCCGCCGGGACGATCCGGCCGCAGGGGCTCAAGGGCGGCGGGATGGCCGGGATCGCCCTGCCATCCGGGGCTCGGGTGGTGTTCTTCGGCGCGGTGCGCACCGACGATCCGGAGCACGGTGAGCCGATGGTGGTCACCTCGACCGGTGCGACGGTCAAGGTGACGCCGCTGTCGGCGTACCCGGCGAAGGGGCGGGCGACCGGCGGGGTGCGTGCCCATCGGTTCCTCAAGGGTGAGACCGACGTGGTGGTCGGTTGGGTCGGTCCCCGGCCGGTCGGCTCGACGGCCAACGGTGAGGCGGTGGAGCTGCCGGCGGCCGACCCGCGCCGCGACGGCTCCGGCTTCGCCGTCATGCTCGGCCCGGCCGTGGTGGGTCACCAGATCGACCGCGAGTAGCTGCCTGTTCCGCACCCGGCGTGCCGGACGTGATCGTCCGGCACGCCGCAGTCCATCGACGTCCTTCATTGACGTATGACGTATTACGACGATACGTTGGGGCTTGCTCGCTGGCGGCCCGACGTGTCGACACCACCATCCACACCGTCGGTGCCTGCGACAACGCGCGTCCCCTCCCGACCGCGCGTGGTCCTAGTCGAAGGAGTGGATCAATGAATGGTGAGGTTCGTCCCGCCTCTCCTCCCAGGCGTCGCCGACGGTCGGTCGTGGCGGCGGTCGGTGCGGCCGTCCTGGTGGCCGGTAGCCTCGTCGCCGTCAACGCGGCGCCCGCGGCGGCGGCGACCGTGGACACCAATGCCTGGTACGTGTTGGTGAACCGCAACAGTGGTAAGGCGTTGGACGTGTATGGTCTGGCGACCAGCGATGGTGCGCGGATCAGTCAGTGGACGCGTAACAACGGTGCGAATCAGCAGTGGCAGTTCGTGGATTCCGGTGGTGGTTACTACCGGTTGAAGTCGCGGCATTCGGGCAAGGTGCTGGATGTGTCGAACGCGTCGACCGCGGATGGTGCGGCGGTGGTGCAGTGGTCTGATCACAACGGCACCAATCAGCAGTTCCGGTTGGCTGATTCCGATGGTGGTCATGTGCGGTTGGTCGGTCGGCACAGCGGTAAGGTCGTGGAGGTGCAGGGTGCGGCCACGGCGGACGGCGCGAACGTGGTGCAGTACGCCGACTGGAATGGCGCCAACCAGCAGTGGCAGCTGGCCCGGGTCGACGGGGGTGGCCCCACGTCGCCACCACCCACCGGTGAGCCGGGCGCGGGATGCGGCCGGACGCCGACGTTGGGCAACGGTACGCACACCATCCAGAGCGGCGGCCAGAGTCGCAGCTTCATCCTGAGGCTCCCCGCCAACTACAACAGCAACACCCGCTACCGGTTGATGTTCGCGTTCCACTGGTGGGGCGGCACGGCCGGCGATGTCGCCTACGGTGGGGCCGACGGGGCGGCCTGGGCCTACTACGGGCAGCAGGAGCAGTCGAACAACACCGCGATCCTGGTCGCGCCGCAGGGCATCGGCAACGGCTGGGCCAACTCCGGCGGCGAGGACGTCACCTTCGTCGACGACATGATCCGCCGGATCGAGAGCGACCTGTGCGTCAACACGTCGCAGCGTTTCGCCCTCGGGTTCAGCTACGGCGGCGCGATGAGCTACGCCCTCGCCTGTGCCCGCGCCGGCGTCTTCCGGGCGGTCGCGGTCTACGGCGCTCCCCGGGAGCTGAGCGGGTGCAGTGGTGGCACCGAGCCGATCGCGTACTTCGGCATCCACGGCATCTCCGACAACATCACCAGCGGGCGGTCGTTGCGGGACAGGTTCGTCCGTAACAACGGCTGCACCCCGCAGAACCCGCCGGAGCCGGCGGCGGGCAGCCGGACGCACATCACCACCGTCTACTCGGGATGCCGCGCCGGCTATCCCGTGCAGTGGGGGGCGTTCGACGGCGGTCACACCCCCGGCCCGGTCGATGGCGGCGGCGACAGCGGCGCCAGGACCTGGACCAAGGGCGAGGTGTGGCGCTTCTTCGCGCAGTTCTAGGGTGCGCGGTCTGAGCAGAACGCGTCCCTCAGGTCGCGACCGTGCTGAGGGCGAGCCCGTTCCCGTCGATCCGGCGGGGGCGGGCTCGCCCGTGCTCAGGACGGTGGAGCGGCTGCGGGGTCGCTCAGGCGACGCCGGCCGGGCGGAACTGGACGCTGACCCGGGGGCCGACCGGGCGGGCGGTCTTCGGTATCGCGTGTTCCCAGGTGCGCTGGCAGGAGCCGCCCATCACCACCAGGTCGCCGTGGCCGAGTGGGAAACGCAGGCTGGTCCCGCCGCCGCGCGGGCGCAGCAGCAGTTGGCGGGGCGAGCCGAAGGAGACGATGGCGACCATGGTGTCGACGTGGGCGGAGCGGCCCTGGGTGTCGCCGTGCCAGGCGACGCTGTCCCGACCGTCGCGGTAGAGGCACATCCCGGCGGTGACGAAGGGCTCGCCCAACTCGTCGGCGTAGTGGCGGGTCAGCGCCGCGCGGGCGGCGGTGAGCACCGGGTGTGGTAGTGGTCGGCCGGCACCGTACCAGCTGAGCAGCCGGGGGACGTCGACCTCGGTGTCGTACATGGTGCGTCGCTCGGCCCGCCACGGCACCTCGCGTAGCAGCACGTCGAGCACCTGGTCGGAGCCGCGCACCCAGCCGGGCAGGTGATCGACCCAGGCGCCCCGGGTCAGCGGGTGCCGGCGCGGCTGCCCGGCCAACGGGCCGAGGGTGGGCGCCGCATCGGTGACCTCCAGCATCGACGGCTGGTACGCGGTCTGCGACATGCCCCCACCCTAGCAGCGAGTTAGCACACCTGTCCTAGGGCGGTGCCGGTCCGGTCGTGTGGTGGGCGCGTCGGTGGAGTCCCTTGCGCACCTCGGAGGAACTGTTCTATAACTGATGCCAACAGTTATAGAACAGTTGGGAGCTGTCATGGAAGCTCTGGCCCTGCGCGGCCCGACCGCCGCGCCCGTGGCCGGTCGGTTCGGGCGCCACGGTGGCCGGTTCGTGCCCGAGCCGCTGATCCCCGCGTGCGAGGAGGTCGAGGCGGCCTTCGCCGAGGCGTGGGCGGATCCCGGCTTCCGGGGTGACCTGGCGTGGCTGCTGTCGAGGTACGCGGGCCGACCGACCCCGCTGACTCCGGCCGTGCGACTGTCGGCCGAACTCGGCGTGACGGTGCTGCTCAAGCGGGAGGACCTGGCGCACACCGGCTCTCACAAGATCAACAATGTGCTGGGGCAGGCGTTGCTGGCGCGCCGGATGGGCAAGCGGCGACTGATCGCCGAGACCGGCGCGGGAATGCACGGCGTGGCCACCGCCACCGCCGGTGCCCTGCTGGGCCTGCCGGTGACGGTCTTCATGGGCGAGCGTGACGTCGAGCGGCAGGCGCACAACGTGTTCCGGATGCGGCTGCTCGGTGCGCAGGTCGTGCCGGTGCGCTCGGGCAGCCGGACCCTCAAGGACGCCACCAGCGAGGCGATGCGCCACTGGGTGAGCGCCACCGAGGACGCCTACTACTGCGTGGGCTCGGTGATCGGGCCGCACCCGTACCCGTGGCTGGTGCGCGAGCTGCAGGCGGTCATCGGCCAGGAGGCCCGACACCAGTGCGCCGAGCAGTTGTCGGCCGGCACACCGGATCAGGTCGTCGCCTGCGTCGGTGGTGGCTCCAACGCCGCCGGCACCTTCGCCGGCTTCGTGGACACGCCAGCCCGCCTGGTGGGGGTCGAGGCGGCGGGCGGTGCCGGCGCGGCGCTGGGTGAGGTCGGCGTCCTGCACGGATTCCAGTCGCTGTTCCTCCAGGACGAGCAGGGCCAGATCCGGGAGGCACGGTCCGTCGCGGCGGGCCTGGACTACCCGGGAGTCGGTCCGGAGCATGCCCACCTGCGCGATCTCGGCCGGGCCGAGTACGTCACCGCCACCGACGAGGAGGCACTGGCGGCGGCGGTCCGGTTGGCCCGCGCCGAGGGCATCGTCCCGGCGATCGAGTCGGCGCACGCGCTCGCCTGGGTCGTCCGGGCCGCCGGCACCACCGACCTACCCACCGGCAGCAGCGTGCTCGTCACGCTCTCCGGCCGCGGCGACAAGGACATCGCGACCCTGACGACGTACCTCGGCGACGAGGAGGCGCGGTGACCACGCTGGAGACCCGGCTGCGGCGCGACCGTGGACGCAAGCTGCTCATGCCCTACCTCACCGGGGGAGTCACCCCGGACTGGACCGACCACCTGCGCGCGATCGCCGATGCCGGGGCCGACGCGATCGAGGTCGGTATCCCCTTCTCCGACCCCACCCTCGACGGCGTCACCATCCAGGAGGCGTCCGACGTCGCGCTGGCCCGGGGCGCCACCACCGACGGCGTCCTCGCCGACCTGTCCAGGAACCGGGTCGAGGTGCCGGTCGTCGTCAGCACGTACGCCAACCTCGCCCTGCGGCGCGGCGCGGGCCGGTTCTGCCGGTCCCTCGCCGAGGCGGGCGTCCAGGGCCTGATCGTGCCCGACCTGCCGCTGGAGGAGGCCGGGGCGACAAGCGTGGCCGCCCGGGCCGCGAACGTCGACCTCGCGCTGCTGGCGTCACCGGCCACGCCCACCCACCGGCTTCGGGAGATCGCCGAGCGTAGCCGTGGTTTCGTCTACGCGGTCTCCCTGATGGGAATCACCGGCGAACGGGAGCACCTCGCCGCCTCGGCCGCCGCACTGGCGCGGCGCCTGCGGGGCGTCACGGACCGGCCCGTATTCTTGGGATTCGGCATCTCGACACCGGCGCAGGCGGCTGCCGCGGCGCGGGACGCCGACGGTGTGATCGTCGGCGCGGCGCTGATGCGACGCCTGCTCGACGGTGCGGACCCGGCGTCGACCGCCGGATTCGTCCGGTCACTGCGCACGGCGCTGGACGGCGTGCCGGCACGGACAACGGCGGACGCCGGAGGTTAGGGGGCGGGCGGCGGCATGGTCACTGGGCAGGACGCGCCCACGGCGCGGTACCGCACCATCGCCGCCGACCTCGCCGCCAAGATCCGCGCCGGGGACTACCGGCCCGGCGAGGCGTTGCCCTCCCAACGCGATCTCAGCGCCGCCTACGGCGTCACGCTGATGACGCTGCGGCAGGCGTTGCGGCAGCTCAGCGACGAGGGGCTGATCGAGCAGCAACCCGGCCGGGGCACCTTCGTCGCCCCGCCGCACCTGGCGTACCGGCTGGGCTCGCTGCGCAGCTTCGCCGACGACCTGCGGGATCAGGGCCACGAGGTGCGTACCACCGTCGTCGGCCGGGCGGTGCGCCGGCTGCCGGCGCGGATCGCCGGCACGCTGCGGACCGACACGACCGACTACGGGCTGCGGCTGGAGCGGGTGCGCGCGTTCGCCGGCCGCCGCGCCGTGCACCAGGTCTCGTGGGTTCGCGCGTCGCACGCGGACGGGCTGCGTGAGGTGGACTTCACCGCGACGTCGCTGTACGAGGCGCTCGCGGCCCGAGGTGTCTCGGTGGCCCGGGCCACCGAGACGATCCGGCCCGGCGTCCTCGACGCGGCGCTGGCGACACACCTCGACGCCGCACCGGGCGCTGCCGTGCTGATCAGCGACCGGACCACCTACACGCTCGACGGCACCGCGATCGTGGTCGACCGGGCGACGATCCTCGGCAACATGATGCAGATCAACACCGACCGGGCCGTGCGGGGCCTGTCACTGCACTGGGGAGCCAGCCGCGACCTGCCGTAGCGCGTCCAGCACCGCGTCCACCACCCGTTCCCGCCCGCGCCCGTCCACCGTGGCCCAGGCCCGGGCGGACAGCTCCGCCCGGCGTGCCCCGTCGTCGAGCAGCCCCGCCAGGGTGTGCGTGGCGGCGCGGACCGCCGCCGGGTCACCGGCCAGCGCGGGCAGCTCACCGAGCCCGGCGGCCAGCCCGGCGGCCACCACCCGGTGGTACGACTCGCGCTGGTTGTCCACCACACAGACCAGCGCCGACGGCGCCCCGAGGCAGCACAGTTCCCAGGTGGAGGTGCCGGCCGCGCTGACCACCAGGTCCGCCGCGGCGATCAGGGCCGGCAGCGTTGCGGTGGGAGGCACCGGCAGCAGCGACTGCCCGGGGCCCGGCGTCAGCCCGGCTATCCGCTCGCCCAGTTCGGGCCGGCCGACGACGACGGTGAGTTCCATCGGCCGGCCGGTCGACAGCAGCACCTCGGTCAGCACCGGTGCCGCGCCGACCGCGTCGGTGCCGCCGAAGAAGGCCAGCACCGAGGGGGATCGACCGTCACCGCCGGGCGCGGGGCCGCCGGCCGGGCGGCCAGGACACCCGCGCGCAACAGGGCGTACCCGCTGCCGGCGAGCAGCCGGCCCGCGGGCACCGCCAGGTCGGTGGCGAAGTTCTGGTCGAGGTAGAGGTCGGCGTCCTGTCCCCGGGTGTCCCCGTCGACGATGGCCAGGGTCAGCACCCCGGCGGCCCGCAGCGCCCCCGCACCGGCGGGATCCAGCTCGTACGAGTCGAGGACCAGCACGTCGAGGTCGTGGCGGCGGGCGGCGGCGACCAGCTCGGCCGGGGTGTCCGGGCCGGGGTGCGACGCGATGCCCCGGGCGGTGAGCTGGTCGGCCGCCCATCCGACGCCGTCGACGGTGCCGAAGACCTCGACGGTGGCCCCCCGGGCCTGGAACGCCTCGCCGAGGGCGAGACAGCGAACCAGGTGCCCGACACCGCGCAGCGGCCCGGCGTCGCAGCGCAGCCCGACGCGTAACGTGCTCAGCGTTCCTCCAACCGCTTCTGCCGGACGTCGGCGTTGAGCGCGCGCAGCGTCGGCTGCCCGTCCAGCCAGTCGGCGAGCTTGGCCAACGGCACGCTGACGTCACCGAAGTGGTCGGCCACCGCGCGGACCAGCTCCCAGTCCCGGTCGGTGTCGAGGGTGAGGCGCAGCTGCGAACGGTCCGGGGTGAGGGTCACGCCGAGCACCCGGAACACCTCCGGATGCGCGTACGCGTACGAGGTCACGTGTACCCGGTGGTGGTCGGTGGCGAGCCGATCGACGGTACGCAGCGCGTCCGCCCGGATGATCTCGACGTCCAGCCCCCGGGGGAGGGTACGGGCGATCGACGTGCTGGCGTAGTCCAGTCCCGGCACGGCGCGGTACACCGAGGCGACCAGGCTGACGATCTCCGGGTCCAGCAGCGGACAGTCGGCGGTGAACCGCATGACCGCGTCGGCGGGATGGGCGTCCAGGGCGCCGACGAAGCGGGTCAGCACGTTGTCCACGGGGCCCCGGTGCCAGGCGATGCCGAGCCGTTCGCATTCGGCGACGACCGCGTCGTCACCGACGTCGCTGCTGGTCGCCACCACCAGGTCGGCCAGTACGCCGCTGTCCTGCGCGGCCCGGACCACCCGGCCGAGCACGCTGCGTCCGGCCAGCGGACGCAGCACCTTGCCGGGCAGCCGGGACGACCCCATCCGCGCCTGCACGATGCCGACGATCCGGTCCGTCATTTCTGTTCTCCCTGCTTCGCGGCGATGGCCGTGCGGGCACGGCGTTTGGCGGCGCGGGCGCCGCGCTTGGCCATCCGGGCCGGGGTCAAGGCCAGCCGCCCGACCTTGTAGCTCAGCGAACCGCTCATCAGGTTGATCTTCGCTTCGGCCCGACGCAGCGCGCGTTCGCGCGAGGTGAGCAGGTTCTCGGTCCACGTGAGCAGCGCGGTCAGCCGGGTGTTCTCCTCCCGCTGGCGCAGCCACGCCTCGCGCAGCTGCTGGTAGCTGCGCGGGCCGGGCGGCGGGTCGGTCGGGCTGACCTCGGCCTCCGCAGCCGTCGCGCCCTTCGCCATCGCGGCCTCGACGGCGGCCCGGTCGACGTCGCGTCCGGCGACCCCACCGAGCAGCACGGTCAGCCCCGTCACGTCGAGCGTGGAGGTCCACGGGTGGGCGTACCCGCCGGTGAGCAGGTCGGCGGCGAAGCGCCACAGCGTCCGGACCAGCACCACGTCGACCGGCAACGGGGCGTCGGCGCGCCAGCCCCGGTCGAGCACTCCCCAGCGGTCACCGTCGACGACCAGGCTGTCCGCCCCGGCCAGGGCCACCGCCCCGGCGAGCCGTCCCTGCTCGGCCTGGCCGTCGAGCCAGTCGGCGTACCCACGGAGCAGCCGGCGCAGCAGTGCGGTGTCGCGCCGCAGGCATCCGTCGAGCAGCAGGCTGCGCAGCAGACGCCCGTCGGGCACCGGTCCGTCGGGGGCGGCCGGGTCACGGTGGGCCGGCTCACGACCGGCGTTCGGTGCGTCGGCCGACGGGGCGGGCACGGTGACGCCGGACTGGTGCCAGTGCCAGCCCGGTGGCCCGTCCCGTACCTCGACCACGGTGCCGCCCGCCGTCGCGTCGGCGAAGAAGGCCACCGGCAGCCGGTCGGGCCCGCCGACCCCGGGCGGCGGATCCTCCGGCCGGTCGAGGCGCGGCGGTGGGTCGCCGGAGTAGTCGTCGGTGCCGCCCGACCCGGTGGCCGGCCGGCGCGCGAGCACCAGCCAGGACGGGGCCAGGTCGGCGGCGCGACCGGCGTGCAGGGCGTCCACGGCCAGCCGGGCCGGGTCGGCGAGGACGAACCGGCCGGTGTATCCGTCGGTGCAGGCGGCGTGCAGCACCGCGTCGAACAGTCCGCTGGTGGTGTGCCGGGCCAGCTCGTCGGCGGCCAGCAGCGCGGTGGTCAGGTCGGGACGGGGATACCCGGCGTAGCAGGTGCCGACGCGCATCCCGGCGACGGTCAGCCGTTCGTGTACCTGCGCCAGATTGGCGGGGCGGGCGGCGTCGAGCACGCCACCGACGGTCCACTCGGCGTCGCCCCGGCCGGCGTACCAGCTCTCCGCGGCGGTTAGCCGGTGCACGCCGAGCGGGTTGTCCAGCCGTAGCAGCAGGTCACCGCCGGGGCGGACGGCCGCCACCAGGCGGGCCAGCAGCTCGTCCCAGCCGAGCCGTTCACCCTCGACCGACTCGATCGCGTCCAGCCCGGCACCGGCGATCACCACGTCGTACTCCTCGCCAGCGGGCAGGCCCCGCAGGCCGGACACCAGGACCCGGTCCACCCGTCCGGCGACCGCTGTCGCGTCCGGGTAGCCGCGCAGCAGGCAGGTGAGCCGGGTGTGGGCCAGCGCGTCGAGCACCGCCGGACCGTGCGGTCCGGCCAGCAGCACCCGGGCGCCGGCCGGCACCAGGCGGGCGGCCAACGCGGCGAGAGGGCCGTCGTCGGCCGGGTCCGTCCGGTCGGACCAGGCGAGCATCTCGCCGCCGGGCAGCGTCACCGCCGAAGCCGTCTCGGTTGTCACGTCGTCTCCTCCTGCGGGTACGACCACCCCAGCAGCTCCCGCAGCGCGGCGGGCGGGTGGTGGTGGTCGGTGCCCAGTTCGGCGTGCGCGATCTCGACGGCGGTCGGCAGGTGCACCTGCTCGCCGTGCAGCTGCGGCCACTGCCGGCGGATCCGGGCGGTGCCGCCGAAGGTCGGGTCCTCGTCGGCCAGCACCATCGGGTCGCCGTACACCGCCGGCTCGCAACCGGCCGCGATGCCGTAGAAGATGGCGCTGGTCAGCCGGTTGGAGGCGACCCGGCGGTGCCGGCGCAGCTCGGCGAGCTGGCGGTCCAGGAACTGTGGGTCGGTGTCGGACCACCAGTGTCCCCGGTAGCCGTGGCAGATCACCCGGAAGCCGGCGTTCTCGTAGAGCCGGCGTACCCGCCGCATCCGGTGTTCGTGCCAGTACAGGCAGACGGTCACCGGGCCGGGTTCGGTGTCCCGGATGCGGGCGATCAGTTTCTTGTGGTCACCCTTGACGTGCTGGCCCTCCCAGCCGTGGAACGGGTACCAGATGGTGCCCTCCCGGTGCGGCGCGGATTCCTCCTCCGGCCGCATGGCCAGCAGGTAGACGAACGGTGCCCCGATCACCGTGACGTTGCGCCGCCCGACCGACCAGGCCCGCCGCCGGGTCTGCTCCGACCAGAGCAGACTCGGCGTGCGCTCGGCGTACGGGTGCCCGGGGGCGAGGCCGTCGCCGATGTTCCAGCCGTGCTGGACGTACCCGTTGATCCGGGGTGGATGGCCGTCACCCAGCCCGGCGTAGCGGGCCAGCACGTGGGCGTGACCGTAGAAGTGGTTGGCGTGGTGCATCGGGCTTTCCTTCAGGCGGCGGACCGGAGCGAGGTGCCGCGCAGGGCCGCAGCCAATGCGTCGATGACGCGCTCCTGGTCGGCGTCGCGTAGTCCAGGGTAGAGCGGCAGCGACAACTGCTGGGCGTAGAAGGCCTCCGCCACGGGGCAACTGCCGCGCCGGTAGCCGAGATCGGCGAAGGCCGGGTGCCAGTGCGCGGGGATGTAGTTGACCTGTACGCCGATGCCGGCGGCGCGCATCCGTTCGTAGATCTCGCGGCGGCGGCCGTCGAGCACCCGAATCGGGTACAGGTGCCAGGCCGGTGCCGCCCAGTCGCGCCGGCCGGGGACGAGCACGCCGGGCAGTTCCGCGAGCGCCTCGTCGTAGCGGGCCACCAGTTCGGCGCGACGGGCCAGGAAGGCGTCGAGGCGGCGCAACTGGCTACGGCCGAGCGCGCACAACACGTCCGGCAGTCGGTAGTTCAGGCCGAACTCGTGCACCTCCTGGTGCCAGCCACCCTCGTCCGGCCAGCGCAGCTCGTCGGGTTCCCGGACCAGCCCGATGTTGCGGAACCGGCGGGCCCGGGTGAGCAACCGCGCATCGGTGGTGGCGACCGCGCCGCCCTCGGCGGTGGTCAGGTTCTTGGTCGGGAAGAACGAGAACGTGGTCAGATCGGCAAGCGATCCCACCGGCCGGCCCCGGTAGGTGGCACCGATCGAGTGGGCCGCGTCGGCGAGCAGCAGCGCGTCGCTGCCGTCGAGCGCGGCACGCAGCGCGTCGTAGTCGGCCGGGTGACCGGCGTAGTCCACCGCGGCGACGACCTTCGTCCGCTCGGTGGTCGCCGCGGCCACCGCCGCCGGGTCCAGGGTGAACGTCTCCTCCTCCACGTCGGCGAAGACGACCCGGGCACCCAGGGCGACCGCGCTGCTGGCGGTGGCCACGAACGTCATCGGCGGCACGATCACCTCGTCGCCGGGGCCGACACCGGCCGCCGCGTACGCCACGTGTAGCGCGGCGGTGCCGTTGGAGACCGTCGCCACCCCGGCGCCACCGGCCCACGCAGAGATGTCCGCCTCGAAGGCGGTCACCTCCGGGCCGGTGGTGAGCCAGTCGCTGCGCAGGGCGGCGACCACGGCGGCCACGTCGTCGTCGGTGACCGACTGGCGTCCGTACGGAAGAAAAGACGAACTCATGCCGCGATGCCGAGCATCTCACGCAGCTGGGGCACGGTGAGCCACTCGTCGTTGGTGTCCGACTGGTACGCGAAGCCGTCCGCCACCTGCTCGCAGCCGACGGGCGGCTGGTAGCCCCAGGTGGCGATGGTCGGCTGCACGATGAACCGGTCCTTGGCGATCAGCGTCCGCCGGCTGTCGTCCGGGGCGATCATCTCCTCGTGCAGCTTCTCGCCGGGCCGGATGCCGATCTCATGGGTGGTGGCGTCCGGGGCGACCGCCTCGACCAGGTCGAGGATGCGCATGCTGGGGATGCGGGGGACGAACAGCTCGCCGCCCTGCATCTGGTCGAACGAGTCGATGACGAACTGCACGGCCTGGTCCAGGGTGATCCAGAAGCGGGTCATCCGCTTGTCCGTGATCGGCAGGCTCTTGCCCTCGGCGGCGAGCCGACGGAACAGCGGAACCACCGAGCCCCGGCTGCCGACCACGTTGCCGTAGCGCACCACCGCGAAGCGGGTCGGGTGCTGTGCCGCGTAGTGGTTGGCGGAGATGAACAGCTTGTCGCCGACCAGCTTGGTCGCGCCGTACAGGTTGATCGGGCTGGACGCCTTGTCGGTGGAGAGGGCCACCACCTTCTGCACACCGGCCTCGATCGCCGCGTCGACGACGTGCTGCGAACCGGTGATGTTGGTGGCGATGAACTCCGACGGGTTGTACTCCGCGGTGTCGACCTGCTTGAGGGCGGCGGCGTGCACGACGTAGTCCACGCCGTGCATGGCCCGGGTCAGCCGGTGCCGGTCGCGGATGTCGCCGATGAACCAGCGCAGCCGATGGTCGTCGCCGAGCTGCTGACGTAGCTCGTACTGCTTGAGTTCGTCACGGGAGAAGACCACCACCCGGGCCGGATCGGTATCGGCGAGGAGGTGCCGCAGGAAGGTCCTGCCGAAGGAACCCGTTCCCCCGGTGACGAGGATGGACGATCCGTTCAGCTCGCTCAACTTGGTGCTCCCGTGTGTGTCGGATTCGCGGTCGGCCTGGGCCGGCCGGGTGGGAACGCTAGACGCGGCGGGTTAACGGGCCCGAGCCCTGCGGTTAACCACGTGCCGTGCGGCGGTGAATGGCCGGCACCCGGTTGGCGAACACCTGCCGTCGTCGCGGCGTGCCCGCCGACCTGCGTCGACCGGGCCGTTAGCGTCTCGACCCGACCGGGAACCGTGGCGCGTTCGGACGGCGGCTGCCGGCCCGGCCGTGTCGTGGGAGGAAACAATGACCGTCGAAGCCGAGACGATCCGGGCCGAGGACCCGGACGGGCCGGTGGACCGGCGGGCAGCGGCCTGGCCCGACCGTCGCCGCTGGTTGCTGCCCCTGCTGCTGGTCGGCGGCTGGCTGCTGGCGACCGCGTGGCGGATCTGGTTGGCCCGCCACGCCAGCATGCCGTTCGCGCACACCGACGAGGACAGCTACCTCAACACCGCACGCGCCCTGGCCGGCGGTCCCGGGGGGTTCAGCAGTGAGAACGAGACCCTGCGCCGGATCGGCTACCCGCTGCTGATCGCGCCGGCCTTCCTGCTGGACCGGGAGTTCCTCGACACCTACCTGCTGGTACGGGTGATCAACGCGGCGCTGAACGCGACGGTCCTGCCGTTGGCGTACCTGCTCGGTCGCCGGCTGTTGGGGCTGCGATCCGGTCCGGCGCTGGCGGCGGCGGTCGGCGCGGCGACCTTGCCGGCGGTGGCCTTCCACGCCACGGTGGCGATGACCGACGCGGTGCTCGGGCCGCTGCTGCTGGCCTGGCTGCTCGCCGTGCACCGGCTGGTCGACCGACCCGGGCCGGTCGCCGCGGCGGTGTGCGGTGCCCTGGCCGGCGCGGCCCACCTGGTGCACTCGCGCGGCGTGGTGGTCGTCGCCGGATCCGCGCTGCTGGCCCTGGCACTTCTCGTCCGCCGTCGGCTGGGCCCGGTGCCGCTGCTGGCGGCGGTGCTGCCGGTGGCGGTCGCGGCGCTGGGCAACGAGGCGGGAGTACGACTGCTCGGCGACACGGTGCACCTGCTCGGCAACCCGGCCAGTGGCAACGCCGTACGGGCGCTCACCTCGGTCCGCGGCCTGTCGCAGGTGCTGGCGTCGGTCGGTACGCAGCTGTGGTACCTGACGGTGGTCACCTTCGGGCTGGCCGGGCTGGCCGGTGCCGAGGCGGTGACCAGGGTGTGTCGCCGGGGCGGTGACGCCGCCAGGTGGACGCTCGGGATGGCCCTGCTGACCACTGTGGGCGTCGCCGTCGGCGCGGAGGTCGTCCTGGCCGGTGTGCCGGACCGGGTACCGGACGCCATCTACGCCCGCTACGTGCAGGTGTTCGCCCCGTTCTGGCTGCTGGTCGGCGTCGGGCTGCTGTTCGGCGCGGCGTACCGTCCGCTGCTGCGCCGGGTCGGGGTCACCGTGCTGCTGCTGGTGGTGGGCGGGACACTGATCCGGCTTCGCCTGGACCACGCCGAGGCCCGGGGCGCGCGGCTGCGCTGGGGTGGGTTCAGCGCGCCGGACCTGATGGCCCTGACCGACGGGTGGCGACAGATGCGTCCCCTGGTCGGCTCCGCGATCGGGGTCGCCGGTTGCCTGCTGCTGGTGCTCGTGCTGGCGATCCGCCGGCCGGCCGCGCGCACCGGCCTGCTGGCGGTCGTGCTCGCCGCGCTGGTCGTGGTCAACGTGGCGACCATGCAGGTGATCACGCAGCGGTTGATCCGCCCGCTGGCGGCGGCCGGCACACCCGTGCCCAGCGTGACCGGGCTGGGGTCCGCGCACCGGAGCGGGTCGCCGCCTCCATCGGCGTGCCCTACCAGCTCCGGTTCAACCTCAGCCACCAGGTCACCTGGACCGAGGTGCCGTGGTTCCGGGACCGGCCGCCGGCCGAGGCGGAGGTGGTCTTCGCCCGCTGGGCGCCCGGCGAGCCCGGCGACTGGGACGGCGCGCGGTACGGCTTCGTCCGGCTGGGCGGCGACCCGCAGCGGCAGTGGGCCGCGTGGCGGCGTCGGTGACAATCCCGCAGTAACGGCCAACGCAACCCGTCGGCCACGTGAACAATGCGTGGACGGAATGCCAAGAATCAGCGAACGCGGCGGTTGGCGCGCTCCAGGGAAATGGGGATGACGGTGATTTCCCGGCCGTCGTGCGTCTCCTGACGACCGGGCCCCTCGACAAAACGGAAGCGACGGTTCATCTGGCGCACCGCCGTGTTGTGGGCGAGCACCTCGCCGTCGAGCCGGTCCAGGGCCAGCACGTCGAAGGCGTGGTCGACCGCCTCCCGCATCACCTCCAGCCAGGCCGGCAGCGTGTCACCCCGCTCGGCCAGCCCCTCGGCGTCCAGGTAGAAGCCCCAACCGCCGGTACGCGGGCCGGACATCCGCAGGTCGAAGTAGCTGACCGCGCCGCTGGGTACGCCGTCGCGCAGGTAGGTCAGCACCCGGCGGGTGGGGTCCTGACGGACCGCCGACCACCACCGTCGGTGCTCCTCGACGGTGATGACGTGACTGGTCTTGCTGACCTGTCGGTTGATTTCCTGATTACGCCAGGACAACATCAGGTTAACGTCGTCCTCGGTGGCGTCACGCAACACGTACCGCTCGCTTTCCGCTCCGTTTACCTGGTCACCGGGCACCCTAATCACGATTCACCTGGCTGTACACTCCGCCGCATGAAGGAATTGAGTCGGGCGCAGATTCGCGACCTCATGGGCGAGGTTCTCAAGAACCAGGGCAAGGCGTTGCCCGCCGACGACGCCGCCGATCTGCGCGAGGTCGGTTTCCGGTCGCTGGACTTCTCCGAGTTGGCGCTGCGCGTCGAGGACGCCACGGGGGAGGAGTTGAACTTCGACGCTCCCGGGCTGCGCCGGATCGCCACCGTCGGCGACGTGCTGGACTTCCTCGTCGAGTTGCAGCGGCAGTGAGCGTCGAGACCGCCGCGCCGGCCCCCGTCCATCCGGCGGGGGCGGACAACCGGATCGTCGTCGACGGTGCCACGCTGACCTGGCGTGACCTGCCGGAGCTGACTCTGCCGGAGCCCGTCGCCGCGCTGGCCCACTCGGCCCGGTACGCGCTCGCCGCCGCCCGGCACCACGCCGTGCACGGCACCGAGCTGCTGCTCAGCACCGCAAGCCGGGTCGACGCGGCGATGCGCGCGGAACTGCGCGACGCCGGGTTCGCGGTCACCGAGCTGGACGCCCCGACGGCCGGGGACGCGACGGCGCCCGCGGCGCGGGCCGCCGAGCCCGGTCGGCTGTGGCTGCTGACCTCCGGCTCCACCGGTCGTCCCAAGCGGGTGGGGCACACCCTCGAATCGCTCACCACCGTGCGGGGGCAGCAGCCGGCGCGGACCTGGCTCTGCCCGTACGCCCCCGGCACGTACGCCTGGTGGCAGGTGGTCACGCTGTCGCTGACCCAGCCGGGGCAGCACCTGGTGGTGGTGGAACCGGACCAGCTCGACGACTGGCCGGCACTGGCGGCCGAGCACGGTGTGGACGCCGCCTCCGGCACCCCCACCTTCTGGCGGCGGGCCCTGCACCGCGACCCGGCCGGGCTGGCCCGGGTGCCGCTGCGTCAGCTGACCCTCGGCGGCGAACCGGTCGACCAGACCATCCTGGACCGGTTGCGGGAGGTGTTCCCGGCGGCCCGGATCTCCTGGATCTACGCCTCCTCCGAGGTCGGCGCGGCCATCGTGGTGCACGACGGGCGGGCCGGGTTTCCGGTGGACTGGCTGGACCGGGCAGCTCCGGGCCGTCCCACGATCGGGGTGCGTGACGGGGAGCTGGTGATCACCTCGCCGTACCACGGCGCCGGGCTGGACGGTCCGGTTCGCACCGGGGACCGGGCGCAGGTGAGCGGTGACCGGGTGCTGATCACCGGTCGGCTCGACGCTGACGAGATCAACGTCGGTGGCAGCAAGGTCTCCGCCGGTGTGGTCCGTGACGTGCTGACCGCGCATCCGCAGGTGGCCTGGGCCCGGGTCACCGGTCGGCGTGCCCCGCTGCTCGGCCACATGGTCGTGGCCGAGGTGGTACCGACCGCAGGCGCCAAGTTGGACGAGGCGACGTTGGTGCGCTGGTGCGCCGACCAGCTGCCCGAGTACGCGGTCCCGCGGCGGATCCGTGTGCTGACCGAAATTCCCGTCAAGGAGACCCTGAAGAGCGATGTCTGACCCCACCACCCTCGCCCGGCCCGTACCGCCCAGCTCCGTGGTGCTGGTTTCGGGCGGATCCCGCGGCCTCGGCCTCGCCATCGTCACCGACCTGCTCGATTCGGGCCTGAAGGTAGCGGCCTTCGCCCGTACCGTCACACCCGAGTTGGCCAAGCTCGCCGACGCCCACCCCGAGCGGACCCACGTCGGCTCGGTCGACGTGACCGACCTCGCCGCCGCGCAGGCGTTCGTCCGGTCGGCCGAGGAGCGGCTCGGTCCGATCGACGGCCTGGTGAACAACGCGGCCGTCGGGCAGGACTCGCTGCACGTACACACCGCCACCGCCGACATCGCCCGGATCATCGAGACCAACCTGACCGCACCGTTGCAGCTCACCCGGCTGGTCGTGCGGCGGATGCTGGCCCAGGGGCGGCGTGGGCGGATCGTCAACATCACCTCGATCTGCGCGCAGCGCGGCTTCCCGGGTCTGGTGGCGTACTCCGCCACCAAGGGCGGGATGGACGCGGCGACCCGCTCGCTGGCCCGGGAACTGGGCGGGCGGGTACTGGTCAACGCGGTGGCGCCGGGCTTCTTCGCCTCGGAGATGTCGGCGGTGCTCGGCCAGACCCAGCTCGACCAGATCGTGCGCCGTACGCCGACCGGTCAGCTGACCGAGCCGGAGGAGGTGGTGCCGGTGGTGCGGCTGCTGCTGCGCGACCAGACGAACATCAACGGCCAGGTCATCGTGGTCGACGGTGCCGCCTCGATCTGATCCGCCGCACCCGTTGTCCCGCACCTACGAAGGTGCGGGACAACAGGTCTCCGCCCTGCTCGCCGCCGCGCCACGACACCTGCGGGTGGCGGCGGTGGCCGACTCCGGTGCCGCCGTCACCCGCAGCCATCTCGGCGACGGACGTTGTGTCGGCTGGTACGCCCCGCCGGTGCCCGGCTGGCGGGTCGCGATCGACGCCGAGCGGGCCGCCGCTGCGCTACCCCCCGCGCTGGCCCGCCGGTTCGGGTCCACCGACTTCTGGGGCCGGTGGACCCGCGTCGAGTGTCTGGCCAAGCTCGCCGACGTGCCGGTGGCCACCTGGTGGCACCGGCACGGCCTGGAGGTGCCGCCCGGCACCGCCTGGCTGTGGCGCACCCTGCCGCTGGACGACCTGGTCGTCACCGTCGCCTTCACCCCCGCCACCCCCATCGAGCGGGAGTCGGGCACTTTCCCGGATATTGCGGTGTCCGGCGCCGGTTGAGACCGCACCATCAGGGAAGTCGTGCGGGCTCCGGCGTCTCCGGGCGCGAGCTGGTGCTGCGCAGGCTCCAGGCGATGGACACCGCGATCGTCGCCACGATGACGCCCAGGGTGACCGGGATGGGCAGCTTGCCGACCGGGGTCTCGGACAGGATGAGCTTGACCCCGGCGAAGGCCAGCAGCACCGCCAGGCCGTAGTGCAGGTGCACGAAGCGGCGGAGCAGGCCGGCGAGGCAGAAGTACAGGCTGCGCAACCCGAGGATCGCGAACGCGTTCGCGGTCCACACGATGAACGTGCTGGTGGTGATGGCGAGGATCGCCGCGACCGAGTCGACCGCGAAGATCAGATCGGTGGTCTCGACCGCGATCAGGACCACGAACAGCAGGGTCGCGACCCTCCTGCCGTTGATCCTCGTGAAGAACCGGTCGCCGTGGTACGCCGGATCGGTCGGCACGAGACGGCGTACCAGGCGCACCACCGGGTTGCGGTCCGGCGGGGTCTGCTCGCCGTGTTGGAACGCCATCTTGTAGGCGGTCACGATGAGGAACGCACCGAACAGGTACGCGGTCCAGAAGAACGTCTCCAGCAGTTCCGCGCCGACGAAGATGAACACGAACCGGAACACCAGCGCACCGATGACGCCCCAGAACAGGACCTTGTGCTGGTACGCGGCGGGAACCGCGAAGTAGGTGAAGATCATCGCGAAGACGAACACGTTGTCGATGGACAGCGCCTTCTCGATCAGATAGCCGGCGAAGTAGGTGCCGGCCACGTCACCGCCCTGCCACGCCCACAGGACCACCCCGAACAGCAGGCCGGCGGCGATCCAGATGCCCGACCAGGTCGCGGCCTCGCGGAAGCCGATGACGTGGTTGTCACGGTGCAGGAACAGGTCGATCGCCAGCATCACGGCGATCGCCAGCATCAGCAGGGCCCAGACCCACCAGGAGACAGACACCGGAAAGACCTCTCGTCCGGCCGGACGCGGCGTCCGGCGTCGCGGGACGAAGGTCTCCCCGGCCACCGGTGTGGTGGCCGCGCCACCGGGGCCCGGATGGGCCGGGCCCGTACTGACGGTGGCGCGCAGTGCGTCGGGTACTCCCCCTCGAACTACGCACCATTATTCACGAAGCATGCTTCGTGCGTCAAGGCCGCTCCGGCTCGTCCGGCCGGGCCACCCCGATCGGTGGTCCGTCGCGGGTGACCCCGAGCACCGACCAGCCGCGCAGCGCCGCGAGGAACGGCAGTGACCGGGAGAGCACCTCGTCGACGAACCTGTCGCCGTCCGGTGGCCGATCGAACCGGGGCCCCAAATCGTCCACCAGCCGCGCGTGCACGCGGCGGAGAACCTCGTCGGGATGCGCGTCGGCCGCCGCCGGATCGCTGGCCGCCGGCAGCAGATGACGGCCCAGGTAACGGCTGGCGATGGTGTCCTGAAGGCGCAGCAGGGCGTACGCCAGTTCCTCCGCCCGGGGGCGCAGGCCGCGCCAGGGATCGCACCTGGCGGCCAGCAGGGCCGCGACGGTGACCGCGGCGATCTGCTCCAGGGCGGGCTCGATGTCGTAGTCCCGGCGGCGGGGCCGGTAGGTGAGGGCGACAAGCGGATACCGACGGACGGTGTCGTCGACCTCCCGCAGGCTCGCCGCCCAGGCCGTACACCGCTCGCGGGCCACGTCGACCCCCTCGTCGGTCAGGCTCCGGGCGAGCAGGCCCACCCCGTCGGTGCCGCGAACCTGGTCGTGAATGGTGAGCGCGAACCGGTTGCGGACCGTCAGCCCGGTGATCAGCTCGATGAGATAGGTGGCCAGCGCGGCGAAGAAGCCGAAACCGAGGGCGGCGGCGGTCACGGCGAACAGCTTCTGCGGCCCGGTGTCCGGGGTGAGGTCGCCGAAGCCGAGCACGGTCAGCAGCCCGGTGGCGTAGTAGAGGGCGTCGACGAAACCGGCCGGCCCGTAACCGGCGACCCGGTGGTAGCCGTCCAGGTTCGGCCAGACGACGAGTGCGACCCCGAGCACCAGCGGCCCGAGCCAGGCGAGGAACGTGCCGGTGACCAGGACCGGCCCGGCCCAGACCAGCGGCGTGCGGCGCGGCGTGCGGCGTCGGCCGGCGGTCAGCGACGAGGCGCGCCAGACCAGCCGCCGGACCGTACGGGCGATCGGTCCCTCCGCGTCCGGATGCAGCACGGTGAGCCAGACGTCGACCACCACCACGGCGATCAGTGCCAGGCCCGCCGTCACCGCTACCAAGGTCATACGCAGAGGTATACCCGTCCGCCGGTGATCGTCACGACGCGCCCCGGCACCGTCAGATGAGGTCCCAGCTCAGTGCGGTGCCACGGGCCACGTCGGCGGTGAACCGGCGGCCCAGCACCCGATCGATCTCGACCGGGGGGAGCCCACCGGCCGGTCGGATCGAGCGGACGTTGTGCACCGTCACCTCGTCTCCGGCCCGCACGTCCGCCACCACGTACAGCGAGCGCCGGAAGCGCAGGCCCTCCTGCTCGGCGGGGGTCGGCCCGACCGCCGTGCCGCCCAGTGCCGCGTACGCCCGCTCCGACTCGACCACCAGGGCGGCCAACTCGGTCGGGTTGAGGGAGAAGTCGGAGTCCACCCCGCCGTCGGCGCGGTCCAGCGTGACGTGCTTCTCGATGAAGCAGGCGCCGAGCGCCACCGAGGCGACCGGCACCCCGATGCCGGGGGTGTGGTCGGACAGGCCCACCGGCACGCCGAACGCGTCGGCCAGCACCGGGATGCGGCGCAGGTTGCTGTCGGCCGGCGGTGCCGGGTAGGAGGCGGTGCAGGCCAGCAGGATGATCCCACCCGCACCGCCGTCGCGGGCGGTGCGCACGGCGGCGTCGATCTCGGCAAGCGTGGCCATGCCGGTCGAGATGACCATCGGCTTGCCGGTGGCCGCCACCAGCCGGATCAGCGGCAGGTCGACCAGCTCCGACGAGGCGATCTTGTACGCCGGGGCGTCCAGCTCCTCCAGCAGCTCCACCGCGGAGGCGTCGAACGGGGAGGAGAAGACGGTCAGCCCCAGGGCGCGGGCCCGCTCGAAGATCGGCCGGTGCCACTCGTACGGGGTGTGCGCCTTCTCGTAGAGCCGGTACAGGTTCTGCCCACCCCACAGCTCGTGCCCGCCGGAGATGCGGAAGTCCGGCGTGTCCACGTCGATGGTGATGGTGTCCGGCCGGTACGTCTGGAGCTTCAGCGCGTGCGCACCGCTGGCCGCCACCGCGTCCACGATGGACAATGCCCGGTCCAGGTCGCCGTTGTGGTTGCCGGACATCTCGGCGACCACGAAGGGGCGCTCCCCGGTGCCGACCAGATGCGATCCGATCTTGAACGTCATTCCGATCCGTTTCCGTGCGTGTTCACCAACGTGCGATCTCGGGCCGGGCCGTCCGCTGCCGGGCCCGTCCCGGCCGTCGCGGGATCCCCACCGGTGCCGCCCCGCAACCGGCCGGCGAGCCGGTGGGCTCGCCGCAGCGCCGCGTACGCCAGGTAGCTGTCGCGGCCGACCAGCCGGTGCTTGAGCCCCGACACCCCGCCCGGTCGGGGGTAGCCGCCACTGGGCAGGTACCTGCGGTAGTGCGCGGCGACCCGGCGGAAGAAGTCCCGGCGCAGGTGTGGATGCAGCCGGTCGTCGTTGCCCACCACCACCAGGAAGTGGTTCACCATCAGGTCGAACAGTTCGGCGTGCCAGCGTCCGTCGGGATGCCGGTGGCGCAGCCAGGCGAAGAGGCGGTCGTACTGCTCGAAGGAGTCGAAGTGCCGGCCGCTGCGCGTCGAGGTGATCGCGCCCTGGCGGCCCTGGCGGTACAGGTAACAGACCCGGTCCAGCACGCTGATGCGCTCCGCGCCGACCAGCAGCGGGTGACTGAACGGAATGTCCTCGTACCAGCCGGGGTGGAAGCGCAGCCCCAGCTCAGCCATGAACTCCCGGCGTACCACCTTGTTCCAGGCCGTGTGCTGCACCCGCAGCAGTTGCGGTCGGTCGGCCAGCCGCACCACGCCGGGGGTTGCGCGCAGCAGTCGGCTGCTGGCGTCCACCTCCTCGCGTCCGCATTCGTGCACCCGCAGGTGGTCGACCATCATCACGTCGGGGCGGTCCACCCGCAGCCGGTCCAGCACCGCCGGAATCGTGCCGGCCGGCAGCCAGTCGTCGCTGTCGACGAACCAGACGTACCGGCCGGTGGCGACGTCCAGGCCCGCGTTGCGGGCCGGCCCGAGGCCGACGTTGCGCGCCAGGTGCAGCACGCGCAGCCCGGGATGCTCGGCGGCGTACTCGCGCAGCAGGTCACCGCACCGGTCCGGTGAGGCGTCGTCGACGGCGACCACCTCGACCTGCGCCACCTCGTCGGCGGGAATGTCGGCGTGGATCGAGTCCAGGCACTGGCGCAGGTACGCCTCGACGCCGTAAACCGGCACGACGATGCTCAGCAGCGGCGTTGGCGTCGGCTGTGTGACCACCCGGAAACAATTGGCCACCCGGGTGGACAGACCTGGAACCTGACGTGACCGGCGACGGTTCAGTAATTGAACAGCCGGCCGGCATCAGGTTAACGGCTGAGGATGCGGCGTACCGGTGCCGGAACGGCCTTCTTGATCCGGGTGCGGAACCGGTCCGGACGCTGCTGCTGGAGCTGCTCGCGGTGCTCGACGTCCCGGTCGTAGAGCCACTGGATCCGGTGCAGCAGCACCTCCGGTGAGGTCGCCAGCGCCGGCCGGACCGCCGGTGGGAAGGTCGTCGCGCGGACCTGGGCGTCGAACGCCGCCGGGCTGTCCCCGTGGGCGAAGGCGTTGCCCAGATCGTGCTTGGCGAGGAAGGAGAGCATCGTGGCGAAGCGCGCCTTGTGCCCGTTGATCATCCCGGAGTAGTCGGCCTCGTCGTACAACTGGGCGGCGTCGACGTCCTTGGGCACGTCCCGCATGACCCGGTGCGGGATCTCGAAGTACCGGGCCAGTTCCAGGGTGCGTGAGTCGTGGGCGAACAGGTAGCCGGGCGTGCCGGCCAGCAACGAGACGATCGTGCCGTGGATGCGGGTGCCGAAGTTGAAGTCGAAGCCGGTGAGGTAGTCGATCCAGGTCCACGGGTCGACGAACATCCGCACCTTGTCCTCGGTGAACAGCGGATGCGAGGTGTGCAGCGGGATCGCGCTGGTCTTGCCCCGGTCCTCTGGCGCGTCGCCGTAGAGCAGCGTGCCCAGGGTCTTCAGGTCCTGCGGGATGTAGCGCAGGTTGGGGTAGCGCTGCTGGTGCGACTGGATGATCTTCGCCATCGCCTTCACGTACGGCGAGACGGTCAACGCGATCCGGTCGTCGGTGCCGAGCGTGGCCTTGCGCTTCTCCACCGGCAGGGTGTCCCCGTGCAGGAACATCGACGGGCAGCCGATCTCCTCGACGGCGGAGAAACCGAGCGTACGCAGGTAGCTCGCGGTGATCTCGCCGCGTACCCCGATGCTGTGCGAGCGGTCGAGCACCGCGCGGCAGAACCGGCTGACCGACTCGTCGATCGGTCGCAGGTACTCCCGGTCACCGTCGACGTTCGTCTGCACGCCCACGCCGAGCACCACGACCGGGATCTTCAGCCGCTCGATGAGGTTCGTCATCGCGTCGACCCGGTGCGCGTAGCTGCGGCGGAACGCGTTGGCCAGCGGCACCACGAAGACGTCGTACTTCTCGTTGATCCGGTCCGCGGCACGCGGGTTGACCACGAACCGGTTGGACGTGATCTCGACGCCGGGCGCGCCCAGCAGCTTGTGTGCGGCGTGGCTGAACACCAGGTTGCCGACGTTGTCACCGATCAGGTTCCGGTCGAACGTCTCCTCCGGGGAGTTGACCTCGAAGGGCTCCTTGCGGGCTCGCATCAGGATCCGCTGGTGCATCGCTGGCTCTGCCTCTCGTCGGTGCGTCCGCCCACGCCCGCGGGTCGCCAGGTGACGGGGTGGTGTACCTCTCGGGTCTCGGAATAGTAGGCCACGAGGCCGGCAGATGACACATGCGGCGGTTGCGGAAGGTCTGTGCTGATCTGTGGGTCAGCGCCCGAGTGTGTCCGGTACGCCACCGCCGCCCGGCCGCAGACAGCCTGCGTGCCACGCCGTCCAGGTGGACCGAGGTTCAGTGGGTAGGGTTCCGGGGTGACCAGCACCATCGCCGTCGATCGACCGACGCCCGCCGCCGGGCCCGGGTACGCGAGCCGCCTGCCGTCGCTCACCGGTCTGCGGTGGATCGCCGCGTTGCTGGTCTTCGGTTTCCACGCCGGCACCATGCGCATCATCGCCGACCCCGGCCCGCAGGCCGTGGTGGGGGAGATCTTCACCCTGGGCCTGTCCGGGGTGCAGTTCTTCTTCATCCTCAGCGGCTTCGTGCTGGTCTGGTCGATGCGGCCCGGTGCTTCCCGCCGCCGGTTCTGGCGACGACGACTCGCCAAGATCTATCCGAACCACCTGGTGCTGTGGGCGCTGGCCATGCTGGCGATGCTCTGGTTCGCCGATCCGATCAACCCGGTGGCGGCGCTGGAGAACCTCTTCCTCGTCCAGGCCTGGGATCCCCGGCCCGGCCACTTCTACAGCGTCAACAACGTCAGCTGGTCGCTCTCCTGCGAACTGTTCTTCTACCTGTGTCTGCCGTTGACGCTGCCGGCGGTGCGACGGGCCCGACCGTGGCTGCTGTGGGCCGTGGTGATCGCGGTGCCGCTGCTGACGCTGGCGCTCTGGCCCGGGCAGGCGCTGGTGCCGGAGCAGAGTCGCTGGTGGTTCACCCAGGTCTTCCCGCTGGTCCGTTCGCTGGAGTTCTGGATGGGCGTGGCCGCCGCCGAACTCATGCTGCGCGGTCGCTGGCGGGGACCACGACTGCCGCTGGCCAGTCTGATCTTCGTCGTGACCTGGGTGGCGGCCGCTCAGTGGATCCGGGCGGAATTCTGGGCGGCACTGCTGTCGGCGGCGTACGTCCTGGTGATCGCGGCGGCGGCCGACGCGGACGTGCACGGGCGGCGCTCACCGCTGCGCTCCCGACCGATGGTCTGGCTGGGTGAGGTCTCCTTCGCCTTCTACCTGGTGCACGTCTTCGTGATCATGACGATCCTGCGGGTGACCGGCGACTGGGGCACGGGCCTGCCCGGCTGGTGGGGCCCGGTCGCGGTGATCGGCTTCCTGCTGCTCACCCTGGGACTGGCCGCGCTGTTGCACCGGTACGTGGAACAGCCGATGATGCGCCGCCTGGCCCCGTCCCGGCCGCCACGACCCGGCCGGCAGAACGGCGCGGCGCGGTCCGCGACGTCGGATGGCGGGTGGTCCACGACGCCGGGTGGCACGGCGCGAGCCACGGAGTCGAACGGTGCCCCGAGATCCGGCGCGCCGGGCGGACCGGTCGTGGACGGGCTGCCGCGCCAGCGGGTGTCCGGTGGCAGCGACCCGGACCCCGCCACCGGCCCGGAGCAGGACCGCCCCGTCCATCAGGGACGGTAGGCGGCCGCCGGGCTGACCTGCGCGTATCGACGTACGTGGCCGACGCGCCGGACGGTCGACACGCCCGGGGACCGGTGTGTGCGGGCGGGCGGTGGCGGTAGCGTGACGAGGTGCCTCCCGCCGCGCCCGCCCGTCCGCTGTGGTGGTTGGCGCGCTGGGCCGCGCGGCTGCTGACCGGGCTCGCGGTCGCCGCCGCCTTCACCCTCGGCGCCTGGGCCCTGCCCGACCAGTCACCCGCCGCCGCATCGCCGGCCGCCGCCGTCGCACCGGACCTGGCCCACGAAGTCGCCGCGCCCCTCGACCTGGCCGGTCTCGACCTGGTGGCCGGCCTCGACCCGGTCGGCCTGGCGACGCCGACCATGCGCGGTGCCGGTGGCGCCGACCTCGCCGGGGTGTCCGCGTCGTCCACCGGACCGCGCGCTGCTGACGCGGCGGAGGCGACCGGGTCGCCGATCGCGCGGGACGCCGGTGACTTCGCCGGGTCCGGAATTCCCGCGATGCCACCGGCGGCCGATGGCCAGCCCGGGCTGACGGCGCTCGGCAGCGGCACCGCCGGCGTCACGCGGGGGTCGCCGGCTCGGGTGACGGGTGTCCGAGTCGCCCGCGCCCCACCGCACGCCTGATCCTGGCGACCCTTTCCTCGCCTCCAGACCGCGCCCGGCCGCGCCTCGGCGCCGAGCACGGCCAGCCCGTCGCCGCCGGTCGCGCCGTCGATGCTCGCGCTGACCGGCGGCACCGCCCGCCAACCCGGCAACCGCGCCGCAACGCCATCCGCTGCCGGTACGACCACCGACGCCGTACCGATGTCTCTGAGGTGCCGACATGGAGAAGACCGTTCTCTACCAGTTCCTGATCGAGGTGCCACGCGCCGCCGCCATCTGGTCGGTTCTGCTGGTGCTCGCGCTGGGCGTACTCACCGTGCTGGTCGCCCGCCCGGAGCCGGCCGGGCCGGTGGAGAAGACCACCGACCAGGATGCGGTCCGCGCCGCGACCGAGGAGGCCGACCTGCGCCGATACGCCGGGGAGGTGGCGGTCGCGGCAGCCGGTGCCGGGCAGAACGCCGAGCGACGGCGTACGGCGTGGCGGGTGGCCCAGGCGGAGCTGGACCGCGCCTGGGCCGCGTACGACCAGGCGGAGGCCGCCGCCCGTCGGCTGGCCGGCGTCACCGGGCTGTCGGCCCCGCGCACCCCGCGCACCCCGGCCGAGTACGCGGCTCGGGAACGCTGGCTGCACCGGGCCGCGATGGCTGCCCACTGGCGCGGTGACCTGACCGCCCGACAGCTCACCGACGTGCTGGCGCACCGGTCCGGTTGGGACCCCGACGTCACCCGGCCGAGCAGGAGGCGGTCCTCGCCCGGGTGGTGCGCGACAACCGTCTGGCCGCCTATCGATCGGCCGCCGAGCGGGAGCGTGACCTGTGGCGGGCGGCGGAACTGGCCACCGAGGCGGCCCGCAGCCTCTCCGCCGAGGCGTACGCGGCCGCCGAGCGGCTCCGACCGACCCGACCGCCCGTCTCCGGTCGAGCCACCGCCGGGCGGCCCGACCTGGTCCCGCGCTGGCGTCCGGCTCGGCTCGGCTGAAATTCCGTGAGCTGGGTCACATTGGCTCGAAATTCGGTCACTGTTCGTAGGTGAGACGATTACCGCAGTAATCCCCGACGAGATTTTCCCCTGCCGTCCGGTTGTCACCCGAAGGTGCCCGGAATGCCGTCGGTCCCATTGAGTGACGCCAGTTCCCGGGTACCCGAAAATTGCCTGGCTCGATCATGTTTAAGCAGGTCAGAGCGGGTTGGCTTCGAGGTAACCGGCCAGTAGTGTCAGCGCGTCCGGTGCGGTAACCGATCGCAGGAAGCGACGCCGTACCGACCCGCTCAATCGTGAACTCACGAACCGGGGACCCACTGCACCACTGGGGTGAATCCGCGAGCCTCGGCCCGCGGTAGGGCGACTTCCCGCCCGAATCCGTCAGCTAACCCGGTCGGCGGTGACGGAAGGAGTACCAACCCTCGTGCAGTCCGATGTGATTCCCCCGTTCCCCCGCCTCCACGGCACCGCGGTGCCCGTGCTCGCCGGCCCGACCGCCGCGAGCTGACCCCGGTCATCGCCACCGCCCGGGTTCTTCCGGGCGTACCCCTTGAACGGCCTGTCCCGCTCGCCCGGGCGGTCGTCGGCGTCCCGTTGCCGACCCGACCGCCGGAGCCGGTGTGCCGTTCTCCCCTCAGCCCGTGGAGGAATCCGTGAAGCACACCCTTTCCCGCCGGCTCCGCCGGCTGGTCAGCGAACGCCCCTATCAGCTCGTTGCCGGATCCGCCGTGGCCCTCGTCCTGGCCACCGGCACCGGAGCCGCCCTCGCCGGCACCGGGAACACCCCGGCCCCCGCGCAGGCCACCACCGCCGCCGAACTGTCCGGCGACACGGTGGCCGCGCCGAGCCAGGCGGAGGTCGCGCCGTCGACCGCCGCACCGAGCAGCGCCGCACCGAGCAGCGCCGCGCCGAGCAGCGCCGCGCCGGCCAGCCCGGCACCGGCAAGCGCCACCGCCTCGCCGTCGCCGAAGCCCAGCTCGGCCACCCCGGACCCGGATCTGACCAGCAAGAAGGCGGCACCGAAGCCGCCCGCCTCGAAGGTCCTGGCGTACGACCACCAGGCCCAGATCAACGGCTACTACTGCGGTCCCGCCGCGGTGCGTAACGCGCTGAGCGCCGCCGGTGTCGCGCGCAGCCAGGACGCCCTGGCCAGCCAGCTCGGCACCACGTTCGCGGGCACCAACTCGGCCGAGGACACCACCCGCGTCCTCAACGCCGTCGTCAAGGGCGACCCGTACGAGACCACGATGATCCGTGGCGGTGCGGCCAGCCCGGCCCAGATGGACCAGCTCCAGGCGGACGTCGTCACCGCCGTCAGCGACGGGCGGGGCGTCGTGGTGAACGTCGCCGGCACCGTCACCGACACCGACGGCCGCTGGCACTCCTTCCCCGGCGGGCACTACATCGCCGTGGTCGGCTACAAGGACTCCGGGCGGCTGGTGAAGATCGCCGACTCGGCGGACGCCTCGTACCCGTCGTACTGGCTCAGCACCATCGACCTGGCCAACTGGGCCGCCACCCGCGGCTACTCGGCCTGATCGCACCGGTCCCGCTGCACACCCGGAAGCCCTCGGCCCGCCGGCCGAGGGCTTCCGGGTACGTACGTCAGGCGTGCGGGCCGCGCTGCTTCGCCTGGCCGACGAAGCTCGCCCAGGCCGCCGGGGTGAAGGCCAGCGTGCCGCCGTCGCGATCCTTGGTGTCGCGGACCAGCACGATGCCCGTCAGGTTGTCGGCGACCTCCACACAGTCGTTGCCGCTGGAGCCGCTGCGGGTGGACTTGCGCCAGGTCGCGCCGTTCAGATCCACGGCTTCACCACATCCTTCATCAGCTCGATCGACTGGCGGCCGGACAGTGCCTCGTTGCGCACCGTCTCCCACTTCGACAGCAGGACACTCAGGTCGTCGTCCTTGTCGACCAGGACGCCGCCGAGTTGGGTGTCCAGATTAGCCACCCAGCCGCCGTCCGCGCCCCTCGCCAGGATGAAGGGGCCGGTCAGTCCATCGTGCATCGCGACGCCGGTGGGCACCAGGTGCACGCTGATGTTGGGCCGGGTGGCCAGCTCCATGAGGTGGTGCACCTGCTCGACCAGCACGTCCTTCAGCTCCTCGTCGACCCGCCGCAGCACCACCTCGTCGATCACCGCGACGAGTTGCGGCGGGTCGTCCTGCTCCAGCACCGCCTGCCGGGCCATCCGGTTGGCCAGCCGACGCTCCACCCCCGCCTCGGTCAGCGCGGCGTCGGTCCGGATCACCGCGCGGGCGTAGCGCTCGGTCTGGAGCAGGCCCGGCACCAGCGTCGGCTGGTAACAGCGGAGCTGCCGGGCGTTACGCTCGGCCTCCAGGTAGGGCAGGAACCACGAGGGTTGGCGCAGCACCTCCGCCGTGCGCAGCAACTCCTCGAACATGCCCCCGGTCTGAAGCACCTCGTCGGCCCGCTTCGCGTACGGCCGGTCGAGGGGACGGGTGCCCACCTCCACAGCGGACACCAGCGACGCCGAGTAGTTCGTCCGCCGACCGAATTCCTCCTGGTTCATGCCGGCCGCGGCTCGCAGCCGGCGGAGCTGCGTACGGATCAACTCGTGCAGGTCGGAAGGCTGCTCGCGTTCCATGTCCCCTCCACCGGGTCTACGTAGATCGCCAAGGGGCCGCCAGGGACCGGTTCGGGGCACCCGGAACCCACCGTGGCCAGCGTCGATGCCTTCCGACAGTAGTGGTGTCCTCACCAGACTGTCACGCAGCGGGGCCGCTCCCATCCGACAGGGACGGGGCGGTTCTGCTCCGGGGCCGCCCGTGCGCCTTCCCCCGTGTCCGGGCGGCCCCTTCCGATCACTGACTGGGAGGTCGATGTGCGTACCCGGGTTGCCCGCTACCTGTGCCCGACGACGCTGCTGCCGGTGTCCTCACCGGGGTGGCAACGGCGGGTCAACGGGGGCCGGTGGTGACCGTGGGCCGGTCGGGTGCGATCACCACCCGGCTCTTCCCTCCCGAGCGGGGTCCGCGTCCGCTGCGACCCTCCACCTGTGGTGACGAGGTGCCGCACACCCCGTTGCGGCCGATCTGGTGCTGCCGCGTCGACGGGCAGCCCTGGCCCTGCGGTCAGGCCCGGCTGCTGCTGCGGGTCGAATACGACGGGAACCTGCCCGGCCTGTCCATCTACCTCGCCGGCCTGATGTACGAGGCGATGCGCGACCTCTACCGCCTCAACCCGCACGACGGCCCGACACCCACCACCCTCTTCACCCGCTTCATGGCCTGGACCCGCCGTCCCACCTAGCACCCCGTCGCCGCCCAGCGCGAGAACCCGAGATCTTGGAAAGTTTCCGTTCGCGAAAGACGGAAACGTTCCAAGATCTCGGGCGGCGAGTGGGTGGGAGTGGCGTGGGGGCGGCTGGTCGTGGTGGTGCGACGATCACCTGTGACATCGGCCGCGACGTCTGACACCTGCGAGGGGACATCATGGGGGAGCAGGAACCGTACGCGGGGCTGGCCACGACGTTCGACACGGCCGCCGAACTGTACGAGCAGGCCCGGCCGGGTTATCCGGAGGCGTTGTTCGCCGACCTGGCCGAGACGACGGGCCTGGTGGCCGGGCCGGCCCGGGCGCTGGAGGTCGGTACGGGCACCGGTAAGGCCACCCGTGGTCTGTTGGCGCGTGGCTGGCAGGTGGTCGGCCTGGAGCCGGGACGGGAACTGGCCACCGTGGCGCGTCGGGTACTCGCCGGCCGGGGCGACGTGCGCGTGTTGGTGGCGCCCTTCGAGCGGTGGGAAGCTGACGAGAGCGTGCCGTTCGACCTCGTCTTCGCCGCCACGGCGTGGCACTGGCTGGACCCGGAGGTCGCCTACCGCCGGGCGGCCGAGTTGCTGCGTCCCGGCGGCCACCTGGCGATCGTGGCCACCGAGCACGTGTCACCGGCAGGTGGCGACGACTTCTTCCGGCAGGTCCAGCGGATCTACGCCGAGGTGGGCATGGGGGACGGGCAGGGCGGCCCGCAGCCACCCGAGACGATCGCGGCCCCCGATGCGGCGGCGATGGCGGGCAGCGGGTTCTTCGCCAGCCCGACCGTGCACCGCTACGTCTGGAGCCGCGACTACACCGCCGACGAGTACCTGGCCGTGCTGTCCACGTACTCCAATCACATCGCCGCCGAGCCCTGGCAGCGGCGAACCCTCTTCGACGGGATCCGGCAGCTGATCGCCACCCGTCCGGCCGGGACGATACGCAAGCACTACCTGAACACCCTCCAGGTCGCCGCACGCCTCGACTGATCTACCCGCCGCGCCCGTTTCCGCTCAGGTAACCAGGGCGGCGGGGCGGGTTGTTCGCCCGCGCCCGCCGCCGGGTGGCTCGGCGTGGTGACTCTGCCGGATCAGGGGATCAGCACCGTTCCCACTTGAGGTTGAACAGGGTGTCGACGTCGCCCTCGGTCGTCGTCATGGACATGCTGACGTTCGACCCGGCCGTGCCCGGGTCCACTCTCAACTCGGTGTTGACGTTGAGCACCCGCTGTTGTCCGCAGGGTGTGTAGACCAGCACGGGGGCGACGTCCGAGGTGCCCCAGAAACCGTTGTAGGGGCCGGTGAAGGTCGCGTCGGTGCGGCTGGTCTCGGACGAGCCCTGCCAGTAGTAGCTCGTCCGTTGGCGACCGGTCGCGCCGGTGGGGATCCGGGCCCGGCCCCGGTAGTCGGCGGCGGCGACGGCGATGGTCCAGCCGGCCGGCACGTTGACGAGCACGCCGAGCTGGCAGTTCTTCCGGCTGTCGGTGACCTCGACGCCCCGGCCGGCGGTCGCGACGAAGTCGTAGTACCGGATCCGGAAGCCGGTGTTGTCGGGATGGGCCACCACACGAGCGGTGCCGGGCGAACAGCCGGAGCCGTTGGCGGCCACCACCTCGACGGTGATCTCGCTGTCGGGCGCAGCCGTGGAACCGGTTGGGGCGGCGTGGGCCGGTGCGGACAGGGACAACGCGAGAACCGTGCCGAGTACGGCGAAGATCGCGGTTCTCGCGCCGACGAGGTTCTTTGTCATTCTGTTCCTCTCGGATGCAGTTGATGTTCACCGAATTCAACGCGTGTTTCTTCGCCGAACGGCCGTGAGACTCGTCGCCTACCGACCCGGTGCAGGCGGTGGCGAGTGGTGATGGAGAGCACTCGGATGTCGTTCTGCGAGAGGATGCTAGCGACGCTGTACGGCACCCGCAAGCATCAGCACACGTCTATATGATCGATTACGGGTGTGCGCTTGATCGTAATTGCCGGAAGCGGAGATCAACCTCTATAACTGTTGCTGCGCAACGGGTGTGTGCCTGATCAAGTGGCCTCATCGGTCGGAGCCTCCGGCGATCTCACTCTGTGGGACGACGTAAAGCTGGCGAACTGAGCCGAATAATATTCGGTTTGCAGTTCGCCGTGAAACAATGGGGATTACGTTGACACACATCTATGTCTGTACGTAGCTTGTTCCGCATCTGGCGTCGTTTCCTGTACCGGAGGAGGATTCATGCGTAAACTGCTGACGCGGGGCGGCGTGGTGCTTGTGCTACTCGCTTCGTCGTTGACCGTGGGAACGCCGGCGTCCGCTAGGGGAATCATGGATGACCCGCCCACCGACAAGGTCGTGATCGACCTTGTCGCGATGGCCGGCTCCGGATGCCGACCGGGCACCGCCGACGTCGCGGTCTCCCCGGACAACACCGCCTTCACCACCATCTACAGCGACTACCTGGTCCAGGCGGGCCCGGGCATCCCGGTCACCGACGGGCGCCGGAACTGCCAGCTCAACGTGCTGGTGCACGCCCCGGCCGGTTACACCTTCGCGATCGTCAAGGTGGACTACCGCGGGTACGGGCTGCTCAACCCGGGCGCCGTCGCCTCGGCGCGGGCGAACTACTACTTCCAGGGCATGACGCAGAGCACCTTCAGCAACCACCCCATCGCCGCTCCGCTCGACGACAACTGGATGGTGACCGACGAGGTGCCGATCGCCTCCGTGGTCTGGCACCCCTGCGGCGAGCTGCGCAACCTGAACATCAACACCGAGCTGCGCCTGAGCCGGGGCAGGTCCACGGACACGAACTTCCTCACGATGGACTCGACCGACGGCAGCATCCAGACGATGTACCACCTCGCCTGGCAGCCCTGCCCGTGACCTGACCCCGGCCAACGGCTCGTGAGGGTGGTCGGCGACGCCGGCCACCCTCACCGGGCGCCCGGGATCCGACGACCACCCGGCACCGGATCCCGAGCGGGACGCGCCGCGTGTGATCTCAGGTGGCGGAGGTGAAGGGCACGGCGACCGCGGCGCGTTGCGCCGGTGCGGTCCAGGCCGGGTCCAGCTCGCGTCGGGCGGCGGCCAGGAAGACCTCGGCGTACGAGTCGACGGGGAAGTCACCCAGGTAGCGGCGGCGGGTGACCCAGCGGGCCTCCGCGAGCGGATCGGTGTCGAGCAGTCGGGTCAGCACGTCGTCCAGGTCGGCCATGTCCCGGCGCAGCACATAGCCGGCGGCGGCCAGCGGGAAGCGCTCGACGAACCGGTCGCCGTCGGTGCCCATGTCGGTCACCGCGTACGGCTTGCCCGAGTAGAGCCAGTCGGAGACCACCCCGGACACGTCGGAGACCAGCGCGTCCGCGCGGTTGACGCAGTCGGTGAGCGTGAGCCGGCTCGCCGCGGCACCGTAGACGTGCGCCCGCCCGGTGCGGGTCCGGTCGGCGGCGAGCAGGTCGTGCAGCCGGGCCAGTTGCCGGGCCGAGGCCGGGTTCTGCGCGGTGTAGGGATGGGCCCGCAGGATGACGGTGGCCCCCCGGTCCAGCAGGCGTCGCAGCAGCGGCTCCGCCACCGGCAGCGAGCAGTAGTCGGCGTCGGCGTTGTGCCCGGTCCAGGTGGGGGTGTAGAGGACCGTCGGGTTCGTCAGGGCCCGCGCCGGCCGCGAGCGCACCTCGATCGCCTCGACCTGGGGACGACCGACCACCACGAACTTCTCGGCCGGGATGTCGATCCCGGCGCGGGCGTACCGCTCGATGGCCGCCGCACCGGCGACGAAGATCCGGTCGAAGATCGCCGAGACCGGGTTGGCGCTGGGGGCCTTGTCGCTGTCACCGTGATGCAACTGCACGTGGGTGAGCTGCGTGAACCTGATGCAGTGACTGTTCTTGGCGCCGTGGTTGACGTAGAACGCCACCCGCAGGCTCGGCACCAGCACCTCGTCCATGCTCCGGGTGGTGGGGCAGTAGATCACCGGGGCGGTGGTGGCCGCCGCGATCGAGGCCAGGAACTCCGGCTCCCGGACCATCACCACGAAGGGCCGGCCGATCCGTGCCAGGTACGGCAGCCACATGGTGACCTGATATTCGGAACCGGGCGGGGCGGAGAAGTGCAGCACGAACTCGGGCTGGTGCCGGCGCAGCGCCCGAGCCACCGCCGACCCGGCCGGGGACGGCCGGAACCGTCGCCGGGCAAGACCGAGCGCGACCGCTGCGGCGACCCCACCGACCAGCAGCGTCGCCGCCAGGGCCACGGCGGCGGGCAGACCCGCCAGGGCGGCCAGGGCCAGCAGGCCGAGCAGCGCGGCCACGGCGTCGCCGAGCATCGCCGCGGCCTGCGGCACCCAGGTCCGTACCGGCAGGTTGGCGACCCGGATCTCCAGGTTCCCGGCCTGGCGCAGCGGACCGGTCAGCAGCACCAGGCCCAGCAACACCAGAGCGGTCGCGGCCAGCGCCGGATCGAAGCCGGCGTCGAGCTGCCGGGCATAGCCGACCAGCACTCCCGCCGCGATCAGCGTGGTCTCCGCGACGTTGTCGGCACCGGGTCGTACCCGGCGCTCCCAGACGGTGGCGGCAAGTGCCGCCACGGCCAGGCAGAGCCCCCAGGCGGTCGCGCCGGTGAGGGCGAGCACCAGGAACGCCAGGACCGCCCCACCGGTGGCCAGGCCCCGTGCGGTCAACTTCCGGACCAGCTCACCACGCATCTCGGTGTCGCTTTCGCGGGTCGTGTGGGTCGGAGGTCAGCCGACGGCGGCGGCGCTTGCCGACCGGTCGGTCTGTGCGGGTACGGCGACGGCGACCGGTGCCTCGCCCGGCGGACGGCGAACGTCGATCACCTGGCCGGTGAGATCCGAGATCAGCACGTCCAGCGACGACTGGGCGACGGTCTCGGCGGCGAGCAGCGTGTGCTCGGGCTCCGCGCCGAAGGCCTTCGTCCGCATCGGGGTGGCGGTCCGCTCCGGGTTGATGACGTTGACCCGTACGCCGAACTCCGCCCACTCGTCGGCCAGCGCCTGGGTGAGGTTGACCAGGGCGGCCTTGGTGGCCGAGTAGAGCGCGTAGTCGGCCCGCCCACGGGTGTACGAGCTGGAGGTGTAGAGCAGCAGCTGGCCCTTGGTCTGCTGGAGGTAGGGCAGGGCCTGCCGGGCGACGGTGACCGGGCCGACGAAGTTGACCTGGAGCACCCGGTCGATGGTCTCCTGGTCCATCTCGGCGAGCGCGCCCTTCTCCAGGATCCCGGCGGTGACCACCACGTGGTCGATCCGGCCGGTGGCCTCGAAGGCGGTCCGCAGCGCGGCCTCGACGTCCTCGGGGCGCTCCACGTGGGTGCCGGTGCTGGAGCGGCTGAACGGGAAGACCTGGGCACCGTAGCGGCGGGCCAGCTCCGTCAGGTCGTGACCGATGCCGTAGCTGCCGCCGAAGACGACGATCGTCCGGCCGGAGACCTCCTCGCTGTACGCGCGGTGGTCGGTGAGCCGGGGCACCTTGGCGGCGGCCAGCTGGAACAGCTTGTCGGCCAGATGCACGTCGACCGGGTGGGTGACCTTGATGTTCTCGTCCGAGCCGTCGATCACCTTGATCGGGGTCTCCGGGAGGTAGCGCAGGACCACGCCGCAGTCGTCGGTGGCGGCGAAGTCGGGATCGCCCTCGGCCCGGCGGTACGCCTCGCGGATGGTGCCGGAGCGGAACGCCTGCGGGGTCTGACCCCGACGCAGTGTGGCCCGCACGGGAATGTCGGTGATGCACTCGTTCTCGTCGACCTGGATGATCGTGTCGGCCGACGGGATGGCCACGTCGACGGCCGAGTAGGTCCACAGGGCGTTCACGCACTCGCGGACGATGCGGCCGCTGAGCAGCGGGCGCACCGCGTCGTGGAAGAGGATGTTGCAGTCACCCGCACCGACCGCGTCCAGCGCGACGCGGGTGGTGGCGTTGCGGGTGTCGCCACCCTCGATCACCTTGGTGACCTTGCGGAAGCCGGCCTTGTCGACGATCTTCTGCGCCTCGGCGACGTGCCCGGTGGCCATCAGCACGATGATCTCGTCGATCTCGGGCGCGGCCTCGAAGACGGCGAGGGTGTGCTCGATGATCGGCTTACCGGCGATCTTGAGCAACTGCTTGGGGATGCCTAGGCCCAACCGGGTGCCGGTGCCGCCGGCCAACACCACCGCCACCGTCCGTGAGGGTCGCCACGGCGCCCGGCCCTCCGGCGTCGTACCCGGATCGGTGGTCTGGTCCTGCGTCATTGCCGGTCCTCGCTCTCGGGGGTGCATGACAGTGGTGGGGTACGTGAACGGAAGGTTCCGCCGACACGGCGACGGAGTGAACCATAACGCGCGGGCCGCGTCGCCCCAACGGGACAACGCGGCCCAGGACGCCGCTGGTTCACCCAGACTCTACTTGCCGTTCGTAAATGCCTCGTAGGCCGCCAGCACCTCAGGAGTTGGGCCGTCCATCCGGATTTCGCCGGATTCCAGCCAGATGGTCCGTTCGCAGGTGTCCCGTACCGAGGAGAGCTGGTGGCTGACCAGGAACACAGTGCCGGCGCTCTCCCGCAACTCCCGCACCCGCTGCTCGCTGCGCTTGCGGAACGCCTTGTCCCCGGTGGCCAGGGCCTCGTCGATCAGCAGCACGTCGTGCTGCTTCGCCGCGGCGATCGAGAAGCGCAGCCGGGCCGACATGCCGGAGGAGTAGGTGCGCATCGGCAGTGAGGCGAAGTCCCCCCGCTGGTTGATGCCGGAGAACTCGATGATCTCCGGGAGCTTGCGCCGCACCTCCGCCGGAGACATGCCCATGGCCAGGCAGCCGAGCGTGACGTTGCGCTCACCCGGCAGGTCGTTGAGCAGGGCGGCGTTCACTCCGAGCAGGGACGGTTGCCCCTGGGTGTAGACCGCGCCCTGCTCCACCGGCAGCAGTCCGGCGATGGCCCGCAGCAGGGTCGACTTGCCGGAGCCGTTGGTGCCGATCAGCCCGATGGCCTCGCCCCGGTACGCGGTGAAGGTGACCCCGCGCACGGCGTGCACCACGCGTACGTTCGGTGCGTTGGTGCGGGTGACCATCCGCTTGAAGGCGGCCACCGGGCTGGTGTTGCCGGCGGCGCCCTTGTGCACCCGGTAGACGACGTGCGCGTCGTCCACCACCACGGTGGGGATCCGCTCCTGGATCCGGGGGAGGGTCACCGTCACATCATTGGACATTTCCAGGTTAACCACGGCCGTACTCCTGTTCGCCGCGCCAGAAGTAGAGGTAACCGCCGAGGCCCGCGAGCGCCGCCCAACCGAGCGCGATCAGCCAGGTGAGCGGCAGTGAGTCGTTGAGCAGGTGGGTGTTCTCCAGCAGGGAGATGCGGGCCAGCTCGATGTAGACGAGCATCGGGTTGAACTGCACCACCGCGGTCGCCCAGCCCGGCAGGTTCTCCGCGAACAGGTTGACGCTGTAGAGCACCCCGGAGCCGTACATCCAGGCCCGCAGGACGAACGGCATGACCTGCTTCAGGTCGGTGGCCTTGGCGCCCAGCCGGGCCACCACCATGGTCAACCCGGCGTTGAAGACCGTCTGGAGCAGCACCGCCGGCACCAGCATCAGCCACATCAGGGTGATCGGCTCACCGGTGGCGACCACGATGGCCAGCAGCACCACGATCGAGCCGAGCAGCTGCTGGAACTGGGTGGCGGTGATGGCCAGCGGCAGGCAGGCCCTGGGGAAGTGCAGGGCGCGGATCAGACCGAGGTTGCCGCTGATCGCCTGGGTGCCCTGCTGCACGCTGACCTGGGTGAAGTTGAAGATGAACAGCCCGGTGGTCAGGTAGGCGATGAAGTTGGGGATGTTGCGGCTCTGTTCGAGCACCAGACCGAAGATCAGGAAGTAGACCGCCGCGTTGGTCAGCGGGGTGAGCACCTGCCACAGCTGCCCGAGCCGCGCGTTGCTGAACGAGGCGGTCAGCTTGGCGTGGGCGTACGCGGAGATGAAATGCCGGTAGCGCCACAGTTGGCCGCTGTAGGCGCCGATCGAGGGCCGCTCGCCGGCCACCCGCAGCCCGTGTCGGGCGGCCAGCTGAGCTGGGGTGAGGCCGGAGTCGGGGTCGGCCAGCAGGTTGGCCATGGGGATTGGCGCTCCGATCTGTCGTGCCGGCGTTATGTCTCGCGACGAGAGAATCTAGCGTGGTCAGTGCGGGAGCGCCGCCCCCGGTCGCTGGCTGGACAGTAGTCCGAAATGCGTCGGGACGCAACCGTAGCGTCGTTGCGCTACGCTGTCCCTCGTGACAGTCGAGAAGAGTCCCAGGTGACGGCCGAGAAGAGACGCACACCAGCCGGTGCGGCGGTGCTCCGTGGGGAAATCACCACGGCCATCCGGCGCGCCCTCATGCAGGAACTCGCCGCGGTCGGGTACGGCCGGCTCTCGATCGAGGCGGTGGCCCGTCGCGCCGGGGTCAGCAAGACCGCGATCTACCGGCGCTGGAACTCGAAGCTGGATCTCGTGCTGGAGGTGGTGGCCGCCGCCGCCGGCCGCCGGCTGCCCGCGCTGGACACCGGCACCCTGCGCGGTGACCTGTCCCTGCTGTTCCAGGTCCTGGCGCACGCGTTGCGGCACCCGCTGGCCTCGCAGATCATCCCCGACCTGCTGGCCGAGGCGGCCCGCAACCCGACGATCGACGAGACTCTCCAACGCGTGCTGCGCGCCCGGCAGCAGGAGGTCGCCGGTGAGCTGATCGGCCGGGCGGTGCGGCGCGGAGAACTGCCCGCCGACACCGATCCGGACGTCGCCGTCGATCTGATCGTCGGTCCGCTGTACTGGCGGATCGCCATCGCCCGTACCCCCGTCACCGACAGCTACCTGGAGGCACTGGTGGAGTCGGTGGCGTCCGGGCTCGGTGCCCAGGACTCGGTCCCCCGGCAACGGTCCGCGCCCGACCCTGGTTGAGCATCGGCCGCCGTGGGTAGGGCTGTCCGGAACGGCCCCCCGGCAGGCCGCCGCCCCGCGCGTCGGCTCGACTCGACGGCCCCGCGACGACTACTACTCTCGGTGTGGATCGTGGTGCGGGGCACCGCCGCGCACGAGCGCGTAGCCCCGCCGGATTCGCCCGTACGACGACAAGGACGCCCGTGTCGATGACCGACCAGACCGTCGCCGTCGCCGCTGTCGAGCCGGCAACGGCCGATGAGGCGACCGTCCCCACGCCGGCCCGCCCCCGTCGGGTACGGGTGGTGGCCGGCCGTGTCCGGCGTGGCTTCGCCGCGATACCCGCCGTGCTGACCGACGGTGCGGTGCTCGCGTTCGCCCTCTGGACGCTGCTCTACCACGCGGCGCTGCTGTTGGACCTGGCCCCGTCGCTGACGCTGCGGACCTGGCTGATGACCGGTCCGGCCCTGGCCCTGCTGGCCGTGGCGACCCGGCTCGCCCTGCGCTGGCGCCGCCGTCGCCGGGCCGCCCGGCCCACCGGCACCACCGTGGCGACGGGCGACACCCCGACGCTGCCCTCGCGCCGCCGGACCGGAGCACCGACACCGACATCAACGGCGTCGACGAGGCCGCCCCGGCGGAGCCGGGTGGCGACCGAGCGCCCGACACCGCCGCAGCCCGGACGCGGGACACGGCCACGCGTGACCCGGTTGCGCGGACCGACAGCGCGAACATCCCACGGATGCCGGTGGCGCAGCGCCTGCTGACGGCGTTGGTCCTGCTGATCGGCACCGGCGCGGCGATCACCGCAGGGGTGGCCGGCACGCCGGCCGGCGAGGGAATCTCCTGGTGGGTGCCGGCCTCGGCGGGTGCCGTCGCGGCGGTCGGCGCGGTACTGCTCACCTGGCGGACGTGGCGGGTCGCCCCGGCGAGCACCCCGGCGGCGCCGTCGCCGGGGCCTGGCAGTCGGCGTACGCGCTGCTGATCGCCGGCGGGGCCGCGGTCGCCTCGCTCTACCTGGCCCGCAACACTCCCGACGACATCTACTACGTGGGCCGCTCGGTGTGGGTGGCGGAGCGGGATCAGGTTCCCCTCAACGACTTCCTGTTCAGCGAGAACGTGCTGCCGCCGATGGCCTCGCAGCCCCCGGTCGCCAGCGTCGAGGTGCTCGCGGGCGCGCTGGCCCGCCTCCTCTCCCTCCCGGCCGCCTCGGCGACCTGGTACGTGCTGTTGCCGATCATGGCGGTGCTCGCCGTGCTGGCGTTGTGGCGGCTGGTGCAGCGCTGGGCACCCCGGCGCCCGGTGCTCGCCTTCACCGTGGCGGTGGCCTTCCTCGCCCTGGTCTGCGGACCCGACGCCGCCCTGGGCACCTTCCACCTACCCCGGCTCTACCAGGGCAAGGGCATGTTCGTCTCGGCGGTCGTGCCGCTGATGTGGCTCTACCTGACCCGGTGGTTCGACGAGCGCTCCCGGCGTGCCCTGGTGCTGATCGTCGCCCTGTCGATCACCGCGATCGGGCTGACCACCACCGCCGCGATCATCCTGCCGCTGCTGGTCGGCGGGGCGGCCCTGATGATGCTGCTGGTGGGGCGGTGGAAGGCGGCATTGGTGGCCGGCGTCGCGGCCCTCGCGTACCCGGTCGGGGTGGTCGCCGTCGCCCAGTTGCTCGTCGGATCCGCCACCGAGGCCGCGGCGGACGTCAACGTCTGGGGTGCCGAACGGACCTTCCAGCGCACGTTCCAGATCGGCATCGTGGGAGTGATCGCCGGCCTGGCCCTGTGGTGCGGCCCGCTGCTGGCCCGCCGCCGCACCCCGGCGTTGCTCGCGGCCGGCGGCGGCCTCACGCTCAGCGTGCTGCTGCTGCCGGGGGTGCTGGAGTGGCTCGGTGAGTTGACCGGCATCTCGGTGGTGTTGTGGCGGGTGCCGTGGCTGCTTGCCCTGCCGGCGCTGATCGGGCTGCTCTGCACCGTCTGGTTGCCGACCCGGCTGCGCAGCGTCCGGGCGCTTGTCGGCGTGGTGCTGGCCGGGGCGATGGTTGCCTCGTTCGCCACCTACGCCACGCCGATGTGGTCCGAGCGCAGCTGGGTTCAGGTGCACGCCGAACCGGTCTGGAAGATCCCGCAACAGCGGCTGGGCATCGCGCAGTGGATCACCACCCTCGACCGTCCGGACGGGCTCGTTCTCGCGCCGGAGACCGCCATGCGCGCCATACCGATGCTGACCACCCGGGTGCGGGTGGTCCTGCCGCGCGACTTCTACCTGGTGGAGTACGACCTGGACTCGCAGTTCGCCCAGGACCGGCTGCTGCTTACCCGGTTCGCCAACAGTGGCGCGGCCGAGGGCCGACCGACCCGCGAGCAGGTCGCCGGAGCGTTGGAGCGGCTGGACGTCGGAACGATCTGTGTCTACAGCGGCAACCGCTTCGCCCGTCGGACAGCCCAACGGTTGGGCTACCTCGAATTCGCCGAGCGGCCCCCACCCGTGCCCGATCAGCCCGGCGCCGTCACCTGCCTGCGTCGGGCCTGACCTGGGCCGGTACTCCGGCCGGGCGGTTTCTGCCCGGCCGGGGTGCTCGTCCCGCTGTCGGGCCCGGTGGTTTGGGGGAAAGTGCCGGATACCCCGACGTTGTCCCGGAGACGATTCGCGTTAAGGTCGCAGCTACGCTGGCGGCCGTCGAGGCGTATCCAGCCGGTCATCGATCTCTTTAGGGAGCGTTCTCGTTGTTCGGCACGTTGACTGCACGCGTCGGGGTCGCCGCGCGCGGCGCCCTGCTGGTGGCGTCCTATCTCATCCTGCTGGCCGCGGCCGCGCTCGGCTGGGTCGGCCTCTTCGCGGTCGCCGCCCTGGCGGCGGTCCTGGGGGAGTTCGCGGTCGAGCGGTGGTCACCGGCGACGGTGAACCTGCTGGGCAAGGTCGGCATCAGCCGGATCTACCGCCAACTCAGCCGCGACCTGTCGGCCGTCCTGCTGGTGGCCGCCGAGGTGCCGCTGATCGACCAGGAGCTGACCCTGCTGCTCCTGCTGCCCGCCGCGGTCTGGGTGATCGCGGTCTTCGCCGGTGCGTTCAACCGCATGATCGACAGGCGTAACCCCCTCTCGGCCCTGGTGCGCAACATCGACCTGGGGCCGGTGTCCGCAGCACCTCGTCCGCCGGAGTGGGCCACCCGTTTCGTCGGCGACCGGCTGCCCCGGGTGAACGTGCTGCTGCTGCCGGGGGCGGTCGTCACGGCGGCCGCGAGCGAGCCGGCACCGGTCTTCGTGGCCGGCGCGGTGGCCGTCGGGCTGGCCGCGCTGGTCGGCGGCGTGGTCATGGTGACCTGGCTGCGTGGCCGGGGCGCGGGCCAGAGCCCGCTGCTGCCGGCCGTGCAGCGCTGGCTGGACCGCGACCGCCCCGAGGTGGCGCTGTACTTCGCCGGTCCGGCCAAGGACGTCTACCAGGCGAACATGTGGCTCGCCCCGATCGAGGCGCTCGGCCGACCGGCGGTGGTGCTGATGCGCAGCAAGGAGGCGTTCCTCGAGCTGGCCGACACCCGACTGCCGGTGATCTGCGTGCCGGCCGCACCGGACTTCATGAATCTCGACAAGAGCAGCCTGCGGACCACCCTGTACGCGGCTAACGTCGGCCCGAACATCCACATGCTGCGTGAACCCGGCATGAAGCACGTGTTCGTCGGCCACGGTGACAGCGACAAGGCGGCGAGCGTCAACCCGTACAGCAAGGTCTACGACGAGGTTTGGGTCGCCGGGCTGGCCGGGCGCGAACGGTACGCGCGGGCCGGGGTGGGCGTCCTGGACGCCGACATCGTGGAGATCGGCCGGCCGCAGCTGGCCGGGGTGCACACCTTCGGCTCGGAGTCGGTCGAGCGGCCCTTCACCGTGCTCTACGCGCCCACCTGGGAGGGCTGGCTCGACGACGACCCGTACCACACCTCGCTGGTGCTGATGGGTGAGCGGATCATCGCCGGCCTGCTGGCGGTCCGGCCGGGGGTGCGGGTGGTCTACAAGCCGCACCCGCTGACCGGCAGCCGGTCCAAGCAGGCCAAGGCGGTGCACGAGCGAATCGTGGCGATGATCCGCGCCGCCGGTGGCGACGTCGACGCGAGCACCCTGGACGGTCCGGCACACCGGGTCGTCACCGGGCGGGTGCCGGCGCTGTTCGACTGCTTCAACCAGACCGACCTGCTGGTCAGCGACGTGTCCAGCGTGGTCTCCGACTTCGTGCAGAGCCAGCGGCCGTACGTGGTGGCCAACCCCGCCGGGCTGCCCGAGGACGAGTTCCGACGGTCCTTCCCGACCTCCCGGGCGGCGTACCTGCTGGCCGCCGACTGCGGGGAGCTGGAGAAGATCGTGGCGGTGACCCGGGCCGGTGACGACCCGATGACCGAGGCCCGCCGGGAGCTGAAGACCTATCTGCTCGGCCCGGCCGACGCCAACCCGATGGACCGGTTCGCCGAGGAGGTCGGCCGGCTCTGCCGCTGACACCGACCGACCTGACGTGCCCGGGACGAGCCCTCGTCCCGGGCACGTCGTCGTTGACCCGGTTTTGTCCGGTACCGGCCCGGTCCACGGCCCCGGCGGGCATGCTCGAAGGGCAGGCCGCCGGCGAGGGGATGGGCATGGAGAGCTACCACGAGGACTGGACCGACAGCCAGCGCGCGCTCTACGACGAGTGCTACCGCGCCGGCGCCGACTGGGCCGACGACCCCGACACGCCGTCGGAGGACGTCCAGCACGTGATCAACCTGGCGGAGGCCGACGACGACACCCTCGCCGACGCCGAGATCGATTTCGCGCCGCTGATCGACGCGGTCACCGAGGCCACCGGCGAGGTCGTCGCCACCGTGCCGGCCAGCCACGAGGATCCCGGATTCAAGGGCTTCGTGGACGGGGTGCGCGACGGCGCCTCCGACGAGACCTTCGGCCTCTGAACCGCCCCCGGGGCCCGGGCCTGTCCACCCGGCCGCTCGTCTGCCACCATCTAGTGCGGGTTAGCAGACCGAACGGGGAGGCCGGGTGCGCATCCTGCTGGTCGAGGACGACCGACGGGTGGCCGCCGCGCTGTCGTCGGCCCTGACCCGTCGCGGCTACGAGGTGGAGCACGCCGCCACCGTCGCGGCCGCGCTCTCCGCCGCCCCCTGCGACCTGGTGCTGCTCGACCTCACCCTGCCTGACGGTGACGGCACCGACCTGTGCCGGCAGTTGCGGCGGCGCAGCAACCAGCTCGGCATCATCGCGGTGACCGCCCGAGGTGAGGAGCGGGACCGGGTGCTCGGCCTGCGGCTCGGCGCGGACGACTACGTGGTCAAGCCCTTCTCGATGGTGGAACTCCAGGCCCGCATCGAGGCGGTGCTGCGGCGGGCCGCGCACGCGGCACCGGAGCGCAACCTGATCGAGGTCGGGCCGGTGTACATCGACGTGGCGGCCCGCACCGTGGCGGTGGCCGGACGGGCGGTGTCGTTGACCCGCAAGGAGTTCGACGTGCTGCTCTCGCTGGCCCGGCAACCCGGCGTCGCGGTGCCCCGCGACCGGATCCTGCTCGACGCCTGGGGCACCACCTTCACCGATCGGCACACGGTCGAGGTGCACGTCGGCTCGCTGCGCGGCAAGCTCGGCGACCCGCGTCTGGTGGAGACCGTCCGTGGCGTCGGTTACCGGCTCCGGGGCGAGTGAGGAGCCCAGGGTGCGACGGCGGCTGGTGATCAGCTATCTGCTGCTGATGGTGCTGGTGGTGGTGGCGCTGGGCACGCCGCTGGCGGTGACGCTGACCACCCGGGAGACCGACCGGGTGCGGGCCGACCGGCTCGCCGACGCCACCCGGTTCGCGTCGCTGGCCGGGCCGGCGTTGCGGGACGGCACGCCCGGTCCGCTCGACCACGAGCTGGGCAGCTACGACGAGCTGTACGGCATCGGCGCGGCGGTGGTGGACCGGGACCGGCGGGAGGTGGTGGCCTCGGCGAGCTGGCGCCCGGCCCCGGGCACCCGCGAGGCACTCGACGTCGCGCTGTCCGGGCAGCAGGCCAGCGGACCCGACTCGGTCTGGCCGTGGGTCGAGGGGCCGATCGTGGTGGCGGTGCCGATCAACGACGGCGGCGAGGTCCTCGGTGCGGTGGTCACCGCGACCCCGGCCGACGGGGTTCGGCGTACCGTCGCCACCTGGTGGACGCTTGTCGCCGCGCTGGGCCTGCTGGCCGTGCTGGCCTGCGTGCTCACCGCGTTCGGGCTGGCCGGCTGGGTGCTGCGTCCGGTCACCGAGCTGGACGCGGTCACCCACGAGATCGCCGAGGGCGATCGCGGCGCCCGCGTGCAGCACCGGCTGGGGCCGCCGGAGCTGCGCCGCCTGGCGGCGAGCTTCAACCACATGGCCGACGTCGTGTCCGACGTGATGGACCGGCAGCGTGCGTTCGTCGCGCACGCCAGCCACCAGCTCCGCAATCCGTTGACCGCGTTGCGGCTGCGGGTGGAGGAGCTGGGGCCGAGCGTCACCGACGAGCAGGGCCGCGCCGAGCACCGGCTGGCGTTGGAGGAGACCGACCGGCTCGCGCTGCTGCTCGACGCGCTGCTCACCCTGGCCCGAGCGGAGCGCCGCGAGAACCAGCGGATCACCGTCGACGCGACGGCCGCGGCCGCCTCCCGGGTCGCGGCCTGGGAGCCGTTGGCCCGGCACCGGTCGGTCACCCTGCGGCTGGCGGCCGATTCCGGCCCGGCCTATGCCCGTACCGTGCCGACCGCCATCGACCAGGCGCTGGACGCGCTGATCGACAACGCGGTGAAGTTCAGCGGCGCGGGCGGCGAGGTGACGGTGACCGTCGCGGCCCGCGACGGCGGCACGACCCTCGAGGTACGCGACACCGGCCCGGGGATGACCCGCAGCCAGCTCGGTCGGGCCACCGAACGGTTCTGGCGGGCACCGGAGGTGCAGAACGTCGACGGTGCCGGGCTGGGCCTGACCATCGCCGCCGTGCTCGTTGACGCCTCCGACGGCCGGCTCACCATGCACCCGAACTCGCCGCGCGGCCTGGTCGCCGCGCTGTGGTTCCCGCAGCCGGCGGAGCCGGCCGACCCCGCCGACGCGGGCGTCGAGGCCGAACCAGCGGCACCCAGCGACCCGGCGTCGTCCCAGCCAGCAGTGGCCTGAGTGCAACACCGTGCACCGCAGGACAACCGAGGTTTGCTGCTAGTTGTAGTATGAGTGCTATCTTTCAGCGCACAGATCATACGGAGGTGGTGGTCCATGGCTGTCAGCGCCGAGGCGGAGACCCCGACCAGTAGCGGGCCGCCGACCGACCGGGGCGTCACCCTGGACGTGCACGACCTGCGGATGCGGTACGGCTCGACCGACGTGCTCACCGGCGTGTCGTTCCGCGCGCGACGCGGCGAGGTGCTGGCCCTGCTGGGCCCCAACGGTGCCGGCAAGACGACCACCATCGAGATCCTGGAGGGCTTCCGGATGCGCTCCGGCGGCCGGGTCGAGGTGCTGGGGATCGACCCGGCGCGCGGCGACGAGCGGTGGCGGTCCCGGCTCGGTGTGGTGCTCCAGTCCTGGCGCGACCACAGCCGATGGCGGGTGCGGGAACTGCTGGCGCACCTCGGTTCCTACTACGCGCCCTACTCGACCGAGCGGACCAGCCGGCCGTGGCACATCGACGAGCTGATCCAGGTGGTCGGGCTGACCGAGCACGCGGACAAGAAGGTCGGTCAGCTCTCGGGTGGCCAACGCCGCCGGGTGGACGTGGCGATCGGCATCGTCGGCCGGCCGGAGGTGCTCTTCCTCGACGAGCCGACCGCCGGGTTCGACCCGGCCGCCCGCCGCGAGTTCCACGACCTGGTGCACCGGCTCACCGACATCGACGACACCACCATCCTGCTCACCACCCACGACTTGGACGAGGCGGAGAAGCTGGCCGACCGGATCCTCATCCTGGCCGGTGGCCGCATCATCGCCAGCGGGTCCGCCGACGAGTTGTCCCGCCGCATCTCCGCCGACGCCGAGGTGCGCTGGAGCCAGGGCGGGGCACGGTTCGTGCACTCCACCGCCGACGCGACCGGCTTCGTCCGGGAGCTGTTCGCCCAGCACGGCGAGGACATCGCCGACCTGGAGGTGCGCCGGGCCAGCCTGGAGGACACCTACATGACGTTGGTACGCGATCACGAGTCCGGCCGCGCCGACGGCGCGACCCGCGCGTTCGAGGAGGTGGCTCGATGAGCCCGCTGGTCGTGGCCGCCCGGGCCGGCCTGTCCCGGGGCCGCATCGAACTGCGGCAGAGCTTCACCAACGCGGAGACCCTCTGGGGGTACCTCTTCCCGACGGTCGTCCTGCTGGTGGTGATGTTCTTCCTGCGGGGCGCCAAGGTGCCGGGCACCGAGTTCTCGCTCGGCGCGCAGACACTGCCCAGCACGCTCGGCATGACCGTGGCGTTCGGCGGGCTGGTCACCATGGCGTCGATCCTCACCGTGGAACGCGAGGACGGCACCCTGCTGCGGGCCAAGGCCACCCCGAACGGCATGTTCGGCTACCTGATCAGCAAGATCACCCTGGTTTCGGGGATGACGCTTGTCAGCGTCGCCCTGCTGCTCGTACCGGGTCTCTTTCTCTTCGACGTCTTCGCGCTGGACAGCATCGGTGCCTGGCTGACCCTGGCCTGGGTGATGCTGGTCGGCATGGTGGCGACCATGCCGGTCGGTGCGGTCTTCGGCTCGCTGCTGTCCAACCCCCGGAACATGGGGCTGATCATGCTGCCGATGATGGGACTCATCGCGACGTCGGGCATCTTCTACCCGATCACCGCGATGCCCGGCTGGTTGCAGGCGGTCGCGCAGGTCTTCCCGATCTACTGGCTCGGTCTCGGCATGCGGTCGGCGTTGCTGCCCGAGGCGATGGCCGCCGTCGAGCTCGGCGAGTCGTGGCGGCACCTGGAGACGCTGCTGGTGCTCGGCGGCTGGGCGGTCGCCGGGCTGGTGCTGGCACCGGTGGTGCTGCGCCGGATGGCCCGCCGGGAGTCCGGGTCCAGCGTGGCGGCCCGCCGCGAGAAGGCCATGCAGCGGGTGACCTGAGGATGGACCGTCGAGATGAGTGAGCTGGTCCACAACCGCATCGCCATGCTCCGGGCGGAGCGGGGGATCTCCCGCCGGCAGCTGGCCGAGGCGCTGGGCGTCCACTATCAGACCATCGGCTACCTGGAACGCGGCGAGTTCAGCCCGAGCCTGCATCTGGCGCTGCGGATCGCCCGGCACTTCGAGGTGCCGGTGGAGGTGGTCTTCTCCACCGAACCGTTCCCCCGCCTCGGCGACCCCGCCCGGTCCGCCTGAACCGCCCGATCAGGGTTTGCTGGCCCGGTAGTAGTCGACGGCACCGGGGTGCAGCGGCAACGGTGAGGTGGCGATGGCCGAGCGAGGGCTCATCCGGCCGGCCGCCGGGTGCGCGGCGGCCAGCTCGGAGCGGCGTTCCATCAGCAGCCGGGTCACCTCGCGTACCAGCGACTCCGGCAGGTTGGCCCGCACCACCAGGTAGTTCGGGTTGGCCACGGTGGTGACCGGGTCGACGCCGTACACCGAGCGGGGGATGTCGCGGGGCACGTACACCTCCGGGTTGCCGCGCCGCAGCGGTGCCGTCCACTCGCCGAGGTCGACGATGCGGGTGGGGGTGCCCTGGGCGAACTGGGCGACCGCGCGCACAGGCAGCCCGCCGGAGAAGAAGAAGGCGTCGATCCGGCCGGCGCGCAGCGCCGCCACCGAATCGTCCAGGCCGAGCTGTTCCTGCCGCACCTGTGCGCCGTCGAGGCTGGCCGCGGTCAACAGCCGGTCCACGGTGATCTTGGTCCCGGAGCCGGCCGCGCCCACCGAGACCCGCCGCCCGCGCAGGTCGGTCAGGGTCCGCACCGGGCTGTCGGCGCTGGTGACCAGGTGCAGCAGGTCGTCGTAGACCCGGGCCACCGCCACCACCGGCGGATTCGGACCCGGATCGGGCTGCAACACGTCGGCCTGGGTGAAGCCGAGTTCGGCCTGCCCGGCGTTGAGCAGTCGCACGTTCTCCGCCGAGGCGGCGGTGACCAGCACCTGGGCCCGCACCTGCGGGAGTTCCCGGTTGAGGATGGCCGCCAGTGACGCGCCGAAGGCGTGGTAGACGGCGGTCGGGCTGCCGGTGGCGATCCGGATGACCACCGGTTCGCCCGGATCGTCGCGGCAACCGACGAGGCCGGGCAGGGCCAGCAGCACGGTCAGCGCCACCGCCACGCGGGCGCCGCGCCACCGGGCTCGGGCGGGATACCGGGTACGGGTCACGGGCAGCACTGTGCGCCGCCGGACCCCGATGGCGCAACCCCGGGGACGGGCGCAGCGTGGTGCGGCCGTGGCACGACCGCCAGGTCAGGCAACCGGCCGTTGCACCGCCTCCTCCGCCGCGTACCGCAGGATCCGATCCCGGTCCCGACCGTGCGCCACGCTGACCAGAAAGCAACCGGTGCTCGGCCGCAGCAGCGCCGGTACGTCAAGCAGGGCGGCGCCGCGTACCAGCACCGCACCGAGTTCCCGGTCGGTGATCCGCACCCCGAGGATGTGCCGCCGGACATGCCGACCCCCGGCCAGCAGCGCGGCCCGCCAGGCGGCGGCGGCCAACCGGGTGCGCCACAACCGCCGCGCCGTCGAGGCACCCGGCACCGGTCCGCCGAGCAGTTCGCGCCGGCCGCGCCGCCAGCCGTTCTCCACGATCGCCCCGTACGTCGGCCGGTGTTCCCGCTCGACGTGCAGCCGGTGCAGTTCGTACCGGCGGCGCAGCCCACCGACCGCCACCTCGTGCCGCACCGGGATGTCAGGCGACCGAGCAGTTGCCGGTCCGCCGGGCCGCCTCCTCCCGGTTGAACTCGATCGTGGTCGGCCCGACGGGTTGCTGCCCGGCCTGCCGGTGCGCGGTGGTCGCCGGCGGCGGCATGCAGCGCAGCAGGCAGGCCGTCTCGAAGGCGTCGGCCAGGGTCGTCCAGTCCAGCGGTGGCGGTGCCGACGCGGGCCGGACCGCCGACGGCATGGTCGGCGCCGGCAGGGCCGATGACGGGCGGGACCGGTCGAGCAGGATCGGTTCGGCAACCACCGGAGGGCCTCCTCGTCGCGTCGGGTCCTCTTACGGTGACCCGGGACACCGACCGGTGGTACCGATCCGGTCCAGCCTTGAGGAAATCTTGCGTCTGGTTACAGCTCCGAAACGATCACGTCGACCTGACGCGGTCGGCCGGGCGTGGTGGCCTGCTCGCACACCTGGTACTTCAGGTCCCGCAGCGTCGTCGTCAGCGCGGCCACGGAACGTGGCCGGGCACCGGCGAGGAGCAGATCCCGCACCAGCCGCCCCTTGGTGGCCTTGTTGAAGTGGCTGACCACCGAGCGCACCGGCACCCCGTCGACCTCCCGCTCGTGCAGCACCCGCACGGTGAGGGTGCGCTCGGCCAACTCGCCACGCGGTGTCCAGGCCGCCGCGTACGCCCCGGAACGCAGGTCCAGCACCGGGCCGCGACCGGCCGCCGCCGTCAGCGCGGCACCCAGATCCCGACGCCACAGCGCCGGCAACGCGCCGACGCCGGGCAGCCGGGCCCCGATCGGGCACCGGTACGGCGGAATCCGGTCGGTCAGCCGCACCGCGCCCCACAGACCGGAGCTGACCAGCACCTGACGTGCCGCCGCGCGCGCGCCGTCGCCGGCAGGCCGGCCAGGTCGAGGGCCTCGTAGAGCACGCCGGTGTAGATCCGGCCGGCGGGCGCGGTGGCTGCCTGCCGCAGCCGGGCGTTGCGCCGTAGCTCGCCGTGCTGCCCGGCACCGAGGCCCAGCGCGGCAAGCGCCGTCTCCGGCGGCCCGGCGCTGAGGGCGACAAGCGCGGACAGCACCTCCTCCCGCCGTGGGTTCAGCTCCGGCAGGAGAGCCGGTCAGGTCCAGTCGGCGGCCCGAGCCGGCCTCGGCCTTGCCCTCCGAGGGCGGCAGCAGGATGAGCATGGGTGACTCTAACGCCACGGCCGCAGCGGCTCCGGTGGGTGGTACCCCGGAAACCGCCGACCTCCGCGAGCAGCGCGCGTCGGCCCGGCCGCCGAGCAGTTCCCGCAGCCGCCGGTCCGCCGGGGCGTCGGCCGCCAGCACGTACCCGGGCCGCTGTGCCCGGGCCAGCCGCCACCAGTACGCCGGGTACCGGTTCTGGCCCGGGTGCAGGCTGCCGTCGATCACCCCGCAGACCACCTCCTCGGCGGTGTTGAAGACCAGCCGGTTGCAGGTCCAGTACTCGCCGTACACCTCACGCAGACCGGCCGCGCGTACCGTGTCGGCCAACTGCCGGGCCTGTCGTTCCTCGACGCGCCCGGGATCCGCGCCGGTGGTGGCGAACAGCACGGTCACCACGAGCGAAGCGGCCGCCAGCGCGCCCAGCACGGCGGTGGCCGCCACCCCCGCCACCCGGCCCGCCACGCCGGCCGTGCCCCGTCGGGCGGCGACCGCCGCCACCCACAACGGCCACAGCACCGCCGGCAGCGACAGTTGCAGCACCGACAGGTAGCGGGCGTTGCCCAGCGGATCCGCCGCCGCCAGCGGGCTGCGCACGTACGCCAGCAGGGTCAGCGCCGCGCCGGCGAGCAGCGCGAGGTGCACGACCGGGCCGACCCGGTCGTGGCGCCCGCACGCCCGCCGGTACGCCAGCCCGGCGAGCCCGCCGCCACCAGCAGCAGCAGCGGGTAGAGCAGGCCGAACCACGCCTGCCACCGGGCGCAGCCGTCGACCGGGCAGAGCCCGGCGGCCAGCGGTACCCCCTCCAACAGCCCACCGCCGAGCCGCTGCGACCACGGCGGCACCGGCCCGTTCTCGCCGCTGACGCCACGCAACACCGACAGGGAGTCCTGCCCGGGCGGGGCCACCAGGTTGTCCCGGACCATCGGGGCGAGCCCGACGGCGAACCCGATCACCAGCAGCAGCCCCGCCCAGCCGAACAGTTCCCGGCGCAGCGTCCACACCAGCGCCAGCCCGGCCACCGCCAGGTACGGCACGATCAGCCAGTCCGACCAGAGCGCCACCCCGGCGAGCAGCCCGAAGCCGCCCACGGCCAGCGTCCGGTGCCGTACCGTGCCGCGGGCCAGCGCCACCACGACCAGCAGCATCGCCAGCACCGCCACCTTGACCTCCGGCCGCCCGCCGACCGCGGTCACCTGATCCCGGACGACCCGCTCGGAACCGAGGGCGAGCAGCCCGACCACCACGGTGGCGAACCACGGCGAGCAGATCCCGCGGGTCAACCGGTGGATCAACCAGAGGAACAGCGCGTAGAGGGCGAGCACCGGTAGCCGCAGCATCGGCCAGCTCGGTCCGGTCACCGCGAGCAGTGGCGCGGCCAGGTACGACTCCAGGGTGCCCATGTACCGCTGGCCGTAGAGGAAGATCGGCTGCTCGCGGCCCTGCGCGATGTGCAGCGCGGCCAGCCCGAAGGTCGCCTCGTCGCTGTTGGAGACCGGCACCGTGGTCAGCACCAGGACCAGCCGGTAACCGACTCCGACCATCCCGAACAGCAGCGCGACAAGCGCCGGCCGGTCGAGCCGTGGCCGCCACCGCCCCCGCTGTCGCCCTGGTTCCGCCGCTGCTCGTGGCACGACCTCGCCCCCGTCGCCGTCCCGACCGGAGTGTGTCACGACGGCCACGCCGGGCGTGGCGGTTCGGCACAGCTCGCGTGGCCGAGGTGGCCGGTCTGTGGCAGGGTTGCTGGCGTGCCACCCACTCCCGCAGGCCAGCTGGCCATACCGAACCTGCACCGGGCCGCGCGGATCGAGGACGCCGTGCACGCCCTGGTGGAACGCCGGCTGCGCCGGACCGGCTGGCGGACCAACATCATCGCGTACACCGGCTACGGCGGGCCCGGTTGGGTGCGGGTGATGTGCCGGGTGCTGCTGGGCCGGCCCGACACCCGCCAGCGTGGCCGGCTGGAGAAGGTCCGGGGCTGGCGCAGCTTCACCACCCTGCCGGCCAAGCACGTCACGGTGACCATCGAGACCGGCGGGGTGGTGCACGAGGCGCGGGCCGACCGCAGCGGCTTCATCGACACGGTGGTCGAGGCGGGCCTGCCACCCGGCTGGGGTTCGGTGCGGTTGAGCCTGCCCGACGCCGATCCGGTCGAGGCGCCGGTGCGCATCCTCGACCCGGAGGTGCGCTTCGGCATCCTCTCCGACATCGACGACACGGTCATGGTCACCGCGCTGCCCCGACCACTGCTCGCCGCCTGGAACACCTTCGTCCTCGACGAGCACGCCCGCGCCGCGGTGCCCGGCATGGCGGTGCTCTACGAGCGGCTGGTCACCGCCCACCCCGGCGCGCCGGTGTTCTACCTGTCCACCGGCGCGTGGAACGTCGCACCGACGTTGACCCGGTTCCTGTCCCGGCACCTCTACCCGGCCGGGCCGCTGCTGCTGACCGACTGGGGGCCGACGCAGGACCGCTGGTTCCGCAGCGGCCGGGAACACAAGCGCGCCACCCTGGCCCGGCTGGCCAAGGAGTTCCCCGACGTACGCTGGCTGCTCGTCGGCGACGACGGCCAGCACGACCAGGAGATCTACCGCGAGTTCGCCGTCGCCCACCCGGACAACGTCGCCGGGGTGGCGATCCGCCGGCTGTCACCCACCCAGGCGGTGCTCGCCGGCAGCCTGCCCGTCCCGCACGGCCACCCCACCGAGGGGCCGGTGGGGCAGAAGTGGCTCTCCGCTCCCGACGGCGCCGGACTGTGGACCCTGCTGCGCGACGCTGGCCTGGTCTGAGCTGAACCGCGCGGCCTGGGGGCCGGATCTGGACCTATGCGGCCCGCCGCGCAGGCCGAGATCGGCACAGGTAGAGCGCCAACAGGGTGATCATTCCGCTGACGGATTCCGGGGACATGCCGATTTGATTGTTGGCCGGCAGGTAGGCGATGACGATCCAGAGCTGAGCGAAGATCAGTAGTGGCAGCACCCGTCGGGCGAGGGTGGCCTCCAACCACACCCGGGCGAAGAACCACCCGACCAGGCCCATGAACAGGGCGGCGCCGGGAAAGGTGAGATCAGAGGCGAGCCAGGGGTAGATCGTCGCCCAGTACAATTGGGCAGGCCAGCCGGTCGCGTTCTCCGTACGCTTCGGATAGCTCGGGTGGGCCGACGCGTCCGCGCCGAACTGCTGTTCGGCGAGGATGGTCGCGGCGGGTGCGCTGCCCAGGCCACGGGACCACTCGAACGGCACCTGTAGGTTGTGCGCCAGTCCGAGGTAGCCGTGGGTTGGGTAGAACACCACTGCGGCGACACCGTTGGCCACGTGGGGACCGGCCACACTCGCCACGGTCGGGCTTGCCCTGACCATGTCACTCGTGCCGGAGACGGTACTCCGTGCCGCCTGGCTGAAGACCATGTAGGCCGTGAAGGCGACGGCGATCATCGCAGCGAGCGCGAGCAATCTGCCGCGTCGGGTACCCGGGCGTCGGCGGGCGGTCACCGCGACGACGAGCAGTCCCGCCCCCAGCATGACCGCGACGTCGCCGAGGCCCTTGAGCGTGCCGACGAAGAGGTAGTACGTCGCGTGGAAGGCGAGGCCGAGCAGGCCGACCGTCCGTACCGGCCAGGAAAGGCGGTGCCAGTACACCACCAGGAGCGGTGCCAACATGGTGCCGCAGACGCCGAGTAGCGCCAGCAGTGTCAGGGTCCCATTACCCTGGCCGACGCCCTGCTCGTATGCGTCCAGTTTGTCGAAGTAGGCGTTGGCTGGATCACGCACGTTGGACCAGACACTTGTCGGACCTGTCGCCCCCAGCGTGGCCATCGCGACGGCGCTCACCGCGACGTGATAGCCGACTCCCACAAACAGCAGTTTCCGAGCCCTGGTGAACTCGGTAGGCGCGACGGAGAGAAATCTGTCTGGTTTGCAGCGCCAGGCCTGGACGGCGTATCCGAAGGCGAACAGGCCTGTGGCACTGAACACGAAGACACACAGTTGGGTCTTGTTCGGCACCCGTTGGTCCAAGTCGCTGAGCCAGAAGACCGCGAAGGTGCCGAGCATCCAGCAGAGGGCCAGGAGTAGGGGAAACCAGATCCGCAGCGGGCCGGGCTGCTCCCGCTGGCCGGACTCTGGTGGATCGGGGTGCCAGGCCGTGTCGGTCCCACCGCCACGGTGTGCTCCTTGGACCCCGCCGCGTTGCGCATCTACAGATGCCACCTACAGCACCTTCCGGTTGTCCTCGCCCCGCTACACGGATCGTGCACGGTCGGCAGGCCGCCGCCGCGCGGACCGGATCGGAATCTCTGCTGCGATGCGACGCTACCAATCCAGAGCCTAATCCACACTTAAGTACCCTTTTTGGCAGATTGCGCCTTTCGTGCCTCTGTATCCGGTAAACCTCCTTCAGGGGAAGCGCCTCCGCTTTGGCAGTAGTGACAGCTGTAAGGGGATCTTGATGACACCATTTGAGCCCGACGCGACGGTCCTCGTCACCGGCGGCACCGGTTCGTTCGGCCAGACGATGGTCCGTCGACTGCTTGAGAGGGACGTTGCCGAGGTACGGGTTCTCAGCCGAGACGAGGCCAAGCAGGACGCGATGCGCCACGCCCTCCCGGATGATCGCGTGCGCTACCACCTCGGTGACGTCCGGGATTTCGAGACTGTGCTGCGTGCCAGCCGCGACATCGACCACATCTTCCACGCCGCCGCCCTCAAGCAGGTCCCGGCCTGCGAGTTCTTCCCTATCGAGGCGGTGCGAACCAACGTTTCCGGCAGCGCCAACGTGGTGGAGGCGGCCGAGCGTAACGGGGTGCGCTCGGTCGTCCTGCTGAGCACCGACAAGGCGGTCCAGCCGGTCAACACCATGGGGATGACCAAGGCCATCATGGAGAAGTTGGCCCAGGCGCACGCTCGCAACCATCCCGCCAGCGACACGACCGTCTCGTGTGTCCGCTACGGCAACGTCATGTACTCACGTGGTTCGGTCATTCCACTGTTCGTGGAGCAGATCCGGGCCGGGCGGGCACCAACCGTCACCGATCCCAACATGACGCGATTCCTCATGTCGTTGGCGGACTCCGTGCGACTGGTCGAACACGCGTTTACGCACGCCCGCCCCGGCGATGTCTTCATCCACAAGGCCAGCGCCTGCCGGGTGGGAGATCTGGCCACGGCTTTGTGCCAGCTGTTCGATGTCTCGGAGAAGCTCGACGTGGTCGGTATCCGTCTCGGTGAAAAGCTGCACGAGTGCCTGGCCAGCGCGGAAGAGGTGGCGCGGGCTGACGACTTCGGTGACTTCCTGCGGGTGCCGATGGAGGGCCGTGGCGTGCAGTCCTTGCCGCACAGTCTCGCCATCGCGGGGGCCGCCGTGGTGCAGGAACTCAACTCGGCGAACGCACCGCGCCTGGACGTGTCCGGAGTCAGGGAGGTGCTGCTCAACCTTCCTCCGATTCGAGCAGAACTGTCCCTGCGCGAGCCGGTGCTGGTGTCATGAAGGTCGCTCTGACCGGTGCCGGCGGATTTCTCGGCTGGCATGTCCGGGTACTACTCCGGGCGGTGGGCTGGCCCGTGCCGACGGTGCTGACCCAAGCGGAGTTGGCCGTTCCGGCGGTTGCCGCCGACCGGATCGCTGGCGCGGATCTGCTCCTGCATCTCGCGGGTGTCAATCGGGGTAGTCCGGCCGACGTGGTCGCCGGCAACGTGAACTCGGCGAAGTCCCTGGCCGATGCCCTTCGACGATGTCCCGCCCCGCCGAAACGGGTCGTGTTCGCCAACTCGGTGCAGGCCGGCAACGCGACGCCGTACGGCGAGAGCAAGGCGGCGGCGGCTGGCGCACTGGCCGCTGCCTCGGGCGTCGGCTACGACTTCGACGACGTCCCGTTGCCGAACCTCTACGGCGAACACGGCCGGCCCTTCTACAACTCGGTGGTGGCGACCTTCTGCCGGATCCTCGCCGACGGCGGCCGGCCGGAGGTGAGAGTCGACAACGAACTGGCACTGGTGCACGTGCAGGATGCCGCGGCACGACTCATCGGCTTGCCATCCGGGCACACCTGGGACTCGACCATGCCGGCACTACGGATCGACGTGCCACGCCTCGCTGAATGGTTGACTGACCTGGCGACCTTCTACCGGTCCGGGGAGTTTCCGGCGTTGTCCGACCGGCACGCCGTGCGGATGTTCAACACGTACCGATCGCACTGCTTTCCGGCTGACATGCCGCTTCCGCTGACCGACCGCAGCGACAACCGAGGGAGCCTGACGGAGGTCGTCCGGGCCCGAGGTGGCGGTGGGCAGACCTTTGTGTCGACGACCCGGCCGGGAGTCAGTCGCGGGAATCACTTCCACCTGGCGAAGGTCGAACGCTTCGCGGTCGTTCGCGGCACCGCCGAGATCCGGCTGCGACGGGTCGGGTACCGAGACGTGGTCAGCTTCCCGGTCAGCGGTGTTTCGCCGGTTGTGGTGGACATGCCGACGATGTGGGCCCACGAGATCATCAATACCGGTACGGATGACCTGCTCACGCTGTTCTGGACCAATGAGCTGTTCGACCCGACTCACCCGGACACCTACCCGGAATCCGTAGGTAATTCGGCGGCACAGACGACGGGGGTGGCGCCATGACCCGCGTCATGACCGTGGTGGGCACCCGGCCCGAGATCATCCGTCTGTCCCGCGTGATCGACCGGCTCGACCGTACGCTGGATCATGTCTTGGTACACACCGGGCAGAACTGGGACCGGGCACTGTCCGAGGTCTTTTTCGCTGAGTTGCGGTTGCGGGAACCCGATCGATTCCTGCGGGTCGACACCTCCTCGCTGGCCAGGGTGTTCGCCGGGGTGCTGACGGGCGTCGAGCAGGCGATCGACGAGGTGCGGCCGGACGCGCTACTCGTGCTCGGCGACACCAACAGCTGCATCGCAGCACTGATGGCACGGCGGATGCGGGTGCCCGTCTACCACATGGAGGCCGGCAACCGCTGTTTCGATCTGAACGTTCCCGAGGAGACCAATCGCCGTCTGGTCGATCACGTGGCTGATTTCAACCTGGTCTACACCGAGCACGCTCGGCGTAACCTGCTCGCCGAGGGGCTGCATCCCCGTCGCATCCTGCACACGGGCTCGCCCATGCGTGAGGTGCTCGACCACTACGTCGAGGACATCCGGAGTTCACGCATTCTGGAGCAGCTCGACCTGGTGCCGAACGGATACTTCGTGGTGAGCGCGCACCGGGAGGAGAACGTCGATCATCCGGCGCGATTGACGAGCCTGCTCGACTGCCTGCGTGCGGTCCGTGACGAGTGGCAGCTACCGGTGCTGGTCTCCACCCATCCGCGGACCCGCAAGCGACTGGAGGCGCTCGCCGCGGATCCCACCGGCCTGGACGGCATCGAGTTCCACGAACCCTTCGGCCTCTTCGACTACGTGCAGCTACAACGAAATGCCCGATGCACGCTGTCGGACAGCGGCACCATCAGCGAGGAGAGCGCCATCCTCGGCTTTGCGGCCGTCACTCTGCGCGAGTCGATCGAACGGCCGGAGGCGCTGGATGCCGGCGGGATCATCATGACCGGTCTGGAGCCGTCGGGCGTGGTCGAGGCGGTCGGGGTGACGCTGGATCAGGTCTCTGCTGCGGGGGTGCCCTGCCCGGCTGACTACCAAGTTCCCGACACCTCACGCCGGGTGGTCGACTTCGTCCTTTCCACGGTCCGTCGGCACCACGATTGGGCGGGCATCAGGCGTCAAGAATGAGGTGACGATGGAACTGCGCAGGCCCAATGTGTTGCGCAACCGCTGGACCAGGGCGGTGGCACTGGTTGCCGCCCTGGCCCTGCTGGTGATCACCGGTGCCGGCGTCGGCGGTTGGCTCTACCTTCGCTCGTTTGATGCCGAGATCCGGCGCGTCGACGCCTTCGAGCGCATCCCCGCCGAGCAGCGGCCGGCGCCGGATGAGGCGCTCAACTTCCTCGTGATCGGTACGGACCAGGCTGAACAGCCTGGTGCGGCGCAACGTGGCGACAGCATTCTTCTTGTGCACGTCCCGCCGAGCCAGGACCGGGCGTACGTCATCTCCATCCCTCGTGACACCTGGGTCAACGTCCCAACGGCCAGCACGGCCGACCGGCCCAGGCATGCCAAGATCAATGCTGCCTACGCCTGGGGTGGCGCACCGCTGCTCGTACGAACCGTCGAGGATTTCACCGGTGTCCGGGTCGACCACGTCGCAGTTGTGGACTTCGCCGGGTTCGCTGAAATCATCGATGGGCTCGGCGGGATAGAGGTGGTCGTCGATGCGCCGTTCAGGTCCTTTGCCGCAGGTGGTGCCGTCTTTCCTCCGGGTACGCACCGGATGAATGGCGCGGTCGCCCTCGAGTACGCCCGTGAGCGCTATCAGTTCGCCGACGGCGACTTCAGCCGGATTCGTCACCAACAAGCGATCTTCACCGCCGTGTTGCAAGAGGTGACCCGCGCGGGCATCCTCGTCGAACCGGCGCGTCTCAACACCTTTCTGCGAAGACTCGCAGGTGCCGTGCAGATCGACGCGGATCTGGCCGTTGGGGACACCGCCTGGCGTCTCCGCAGGATCAGGGCCGACCGGGTGACAATGCTGACCAGTCCCACCGCCGGAGTTGGCATGATCGGTGACCAGAGCGTCGTCCTTGCGGACCGGCCTGCCGCCGCCGCGCTGTACCAGGCGGTCAAAAACGACGAGTTGGACCACTGGTTGACGGAGAATCCGCAGTAGTCACCGCACCAGCCGCCGCGTACGCGGAAGGTCAGGCGTGCAGGCGATCGAAGAATTCGCCGAGGGTGACGGCGTGGACGCGGTAGTCGAGGGACTTCAGCGCCCGCTCCCGCGCCGCCACCCGAAGCTGCGCCCGGTCCCGATCGCTGAGCCGCGCCGCAACGCGAAGGGTCTGCGTCACGCTCTCCACGGAGTAATCGGGACAGACCAGCCCCTCTACCCCGTGGTGGAGGTACTCAGCCATGTCGCCGGTGAGATTCGCGATCACCGGTACCCCGTTGGCGAGACTCTCGCAGAACTTGGTGGAGAATCCCGCGTTGGAGGCCCGCTCCGGCCGGCGCAGCAGCACCGTGAAGTCGGCCTGCTGCACCGCGATCGGAACCTCGTGCTGTGCCAGCCGTCCCAGTGCGCGTACATTGTCCGGCAGCGCCCCACCGATCAGCGCACGCACCTCGTCGGGGGACGGGCCGAGGATGCGCAGCTCGACCGGTGCCTGTGCGCAGTGTGCCCGCTGCGCGGCGAGCACCACGTGGGAAAGCAGGTCCTTGTTGTTCCGGCCGGGATTCCCCGCGTAGGCGATGACGAGTGCGGCTCCGCGTCGACCCTTCGGGGCGAGGAGAGGAAGATTTGCCACGTCCACCGTCGACGGTACCCGCACCACCGCACGAGCGCGCGCCTCGTAGTACTCGGTGAGCAGGGCGCTGATGGCGATGATGCCGTCGCAGCGCGGGTAGTGGTACCGCAGCGCCAACTTCATGCTGGCGTTCAGCGGACCGAACCTGCCGCCCCTGACGTAGCGTCCGTCATGCCAGTCCACCACGTCAGCCACCAGTGGCACCCGATGCCGGCTGCACCAGCGGATGATTTGGTGGGCGTACTGTGCTTGCCCGCCGTGCAGGAGCACGTGCGACGGTTTCGTCGGCTGCTCCTCCAGCCAGCGCACCGTGCGTCGACCCCATGTGACGAAGGCCCGCACCGAGACGCGGAGCAGTCCCGCATCCGCCGCTGGTGCCTCGCCGAGGCCCACGTGGGATACGGTGCCTGGTCCGTCGAAGCCGGGCACCGGCGTCGGTACGCGCGGCTGCGAATCGCCACTGGCCACCACAACCTGCTGGCCGGCGGCCGCCAACGAGCCGACGAGGCCGAAAACTCGGCGGGAACTAGCGTCGCCCCAGGGGAAGAGGAACGGGCCGACACAGGCGATCCACTCTCCTGAGCGATTCACAGTCTTTCCCTCGTCCCGGTCGGTGTGGGGCTCGATCGCGCGGCCCGTTGGAGTACCTCGGCGAACCGCGTCGCCACCCGCTCCCGTCGGTGGTGGCGCTCCGCGTGCGCCCGACCGTTGCCTGCGTACTCCCGCCAGGAGGAAGAGTCGAGACACAGCTTCCACAACTGCTCAGTGACCACGTCCGGCTCAGGTGTTCCGACCACGATCCCGGCGCCGGCCGACCGGATGTACGCCATCGAGGCGAGTTCGGCCGGACCGTGCCCGAAGATGGGTCGGCCGGCGGCCAGGTACTGAGGAATCTTGGTCGACACCGAATAGTGCGTATAGCGCCGGGTGTCCTCGGCGAAGCTTTCGACGTGCACCAGGATGTCCGCTGCCGCGAGCACGGCGGGCACCTCGTGACTGGCCAGCGACCGCCCGAAGTGCACGCCGGGATAACCGGCGAACTCGCGACGGTAGCGGTCGGCGTCCTCGGTCGGACAGTGCACGGTGAGCCGGACCGGGGTGGCTGCGGTGCTGATCGCTGCCGCGCCGGCCGCGATGCTGAGCAGCGACCGCCAACGACCCAGGTGCAGCCCTCCGACATAGACGAGGTTCGTCGGACGGTCCCGTTCAGGCGCCACCGGTGGCGGTGGCGCGGCGAAGAAGTCCGCGTCCACCGAGTTGGTGAAGACGTCGAACGGGATCCCGTACCGGCGCTGGTACTCCTCGGCCATCGGCTCGCTGATCGCCATGCCGCACGGGGCGAGCCTGATGAGGTCGCGGACCGCGGCGTGCAACCGCGACGCCGCGACGCCCCACAGCTCGCGACGACCGTACAAAGTCGCTGGCCAGTCGTCGGTGAAGTGCGGGACCAGTGGCACCCCGCAGAGCCGGGCGGCGTGGGCCGCCAGCCGGGTCAGTCGGACACTGCCGAGCATCGAGTAGACCAGGTCGGGTCGGTACTGCCGCATCCAGTCGGCGACCCGGGGCGGAAGGCGCAGTGGGCTGAGATCGCCGAGCGCGACAAGATGCGTGTACCAGGACGCCACGGTGGACCGCCGGTCCGCGGCGTCGCGAACTGCGGCGAGTGCCGGCATGTTCTGGACCGGGCCGGTGCCGTTCCACCCCAGCATCCGAAGCGCGAGATACTGCGGGCGGGGGTAGTGCTCGCGCGGCGGGAACTGCAGGAATTCCTCGCACACCTCCGTCGACGGCTCGGCACCAGAGGTGTAGACCTGCGCCAGGCGGTCCTTCGGCCAGCCGTGAAACAGGTTGGACAATGTGATCGTCGTGCCGGTGGAGCGGTCGAACGGCATGTGTCCGACGACCAGCACCTTGGGGAATCCGCCACCGTGCGGCGAATCGTCACGAGGACGTGTCATCGCAGATCACCTTTCGCATGTTCGGGTAGTGCCCGGGAGGCCAACGCCCGGTGGTAGCCGTGTATCGCCGCCGGGACGACAGTCAGCAGATAGCAGGCCGCGCCGACGTACGGCACGGCGGAAATGCCGAACCACTTCGCGCCGTACCATTTGCCGACGAGCGACAGACCGAGATAGGCGGCGTAGCCGATAAGTTGCGGTCGGACGACTCCGGCGGCGTTCTGCACCATGAATATCGGTGAGGTGGCCGCCACGACCAGCCACCACAGGGCCAGGCCCGGCAACAGCCAGCGATCGTCCACCAACGGCACCGACAACCAGGTGACGAACAGCCACTCACCGCACAGGACCAGGGCGGTGGCCGGCACCAGCACGATGACCGTGGACACGAGGACCATCCGCCGCGCGGTGTGGCGGATCCAGCTCACCCGACCGGCGGCCAGCGCTTCGCCGTGTGCCGGCCAGAATGGCTGATTCACCAGCATCACGACCACGCCGAGCTGTATGAACAACCGGGCCGGAACCGCGTACGCGGTGACCTCGGCGAGACCTTGCGTGTGCGCGATGATCAAACTGTCCGCGTTGTCGGCGACGGTCATCAGGATCGTGACGACGCCGAACAAGCCGCTGATCCTCAGTAGCTGCCGGCCGGTTGCGGGGTCCAGGGCCTGCCATGTCGGAGCGAGGTCAGGCAGCCTGCGACCGAACGTCCAGGCGGTGTTGACGACGTTGACCAGCACCGGGCCGGTGACGGCGGCAGCGACGACCGCGACAGCGGGGCTGCCGATATGCACTGCGCCAAGCGCCAGCGGCAGCGAGGAAGCCGCTCCGGCCGCCTGCCACAGGTTGCTTGTTGCTCCGAGTCGATACGCGAACTGGACCCGGTTGACCAGCGACAGGGGCATGTTCAGCAAGAACGCGGTCAGGCAGGCTAGGGTCAAGGTGCGGGCGTCGGCGGGTGCAATGGAATCTGGCGCGTTGAAGACGGTTCGCCAGGGAATCAGCCCCGAGATGAGCCACAGCGCGGCGCAGCCGCTCAGGGCGATGCCCGTCACCATCGCGTAGGCGCTGGTGACGTAACCGCGGGCCAGTCGGCTGTCACCACTGGCGCAACACGGCGCCAGCCGGGTGAGCAGGCCGTTCCCGAGTCCCAGGTCGGCGAAGGCAGCCATGCCGGTCAGAGCGAGCACCGCCATCCACAGCCCGTACAGATCAGGGCCGAGATACGACAGCGTCACCGGAATCAGCGCCAGCGGCACGATGGCGCTGACCGCGCGTCCGATCACTGCGGTGGCTATCCATGAAGCGACCGCCGGAGTCCCTGGTCGGCCGGTCGAGGGCCCGGGGGTATTCGAGTGCGCTGAGGTGCTCGGGGCGAGGGACACGCCGACCGCGTCGGCTGGCATGGTCGGCCGCCCGCCGTCTGTGAAGTTGGGCCTAGACAAACCGGCCACCTGGTGGCCGCGTCGGGAAGTGTCTCCAGCCGTCACCGAGAGGTATCGCAGGCTGGTGCGCTAGCGGACGCAGGGCAAAGCTGGGTGCCACGCCTCCAGAACATGGCGCTCCCCGCGTCACCCCGATAACTGCCATATCGGACAAAGCGTACTATTGGTCATGCGGGGTGCGTGGTCGGTATGGAGCGGACGACCGGGAAAAGGGTCAACTCATCGATCTCGCCCGCCGTGGCGGCGCACTAGTCTCGACTGTCTCCAACCGTGCCACTCGCCCTACTGATCACTGCTCGCTGCTCATGCCGCGCGGAGCCAGAGGGCGCCCAGGGGCGGTACGCGCAGCGCCACCGAGGCCGGTTGGCCGTGCCACGGCACGTTCTCGGCGTGCACCGTGCCCAGGTTGCCGACGCCCGAGCCGCCGTAGTGGTGGGCGTCGGTGTTGACCACCTCCGCCCAGGCACCCGCGGCCGGCAACCCGATCCGGTAGTCCTCCAGCGGCAGCGCGGAGAAGTTGGCCACGCAGACCAGCGTCGCCCCGTCGGGCGCGATCCGGACGAACGAGATGGTGTTGTTGGCGACGTCGTCACCGGCGAGCCAGCGGAAACCGGCGGGGGAGGTGTCCTGCGCCCACAGGGCCGGGGTGTCCCGGTAGACCCGGTTCAGGTCGCCGACCAGGCGTTGCACGCCGGCCCGTGCCGGATCGTGCAGCAGGTACCAGTCGAGGCCGCGTTCCTCGCTCCACTCCCGGTCGTCGGCCAGCTCACACCCCATGAACAACAACTGCTTGCCCGGGTGCGCCCACATGTACGCCAGCAGCACCCGGACGTTCGCCAGCCGCTGCCACGTGTCGCCGGGCATCTTGCTCGCCAGTGAGCCCTTGCCGTGCACCACCTCGTCGTGGCTGATCGGCAGCGTGTAGTTCTCGCTCCAGGCGTACGCCAGGGAGAAGGTGAGCTGATGGTGGTGGTGCTGCCGGTAGATCGGGTCCTTCGAGGTGTAGAGCAGGGTGTCGTGCATCCAGCCCATGTTCCACTTGAACCCGAAGCCGAGCCCGCCGTCGCTGGTCGCCCGGGTCACCCCCGGCCAGGCGGTGGACTCTTCGGCGATCATCATGACGCCGGCGTGGTGCTTGTAGACCGTCGCGTTGACCTCCTGCATGAACGCGATGGCTTCCAGGTTCTCCCGGCCGCCGTGCACGTTCGGCGTCCACTGCCCGTCCTGGCGGGAGTAGTCCAGGTAGAGCATCGAGGCGACCGCGTCCACCCGCAGCCCGTCGACGTGGAACTCGTCGAGCCAGTAGAGCGCGTTGGCGACCAGGAAGTTGCGTACCTCCCGGCGACCGAAGTCGAAGACGTAGGTGCCCCAGTCGGGATGCTCACCCCGGCGCGGATCGGGATGCTCGTAGAGCGGGGTGCCGTCGAACCGGGCGAGGGCCCACTCGTCCTTCGGGAAGTGCGCGGGCACCCAGTCCAGGATCACCCCGATGCCGGCGGCGTGCAGCCGGTCCACCAGGTACCGGAAGTCGTCGGGATCGCCGAACCGGGCGGTCGGGGCGAAGTAGCCGGTCACCTGGTAGCCCCACGAGCCGCCGAACGGGTGCTCCATCACCGGTAGGAACTCCACGTGGGTGAAGCCCAGCTCCACCACGTACGCGGTCAACTGCTCGGCCAGCTCCCGGTAGCCCAGGCCGGGCCGCCACGAGCCGAGGTGCACCTCGTACACGCTCATCGGCTCCTGGTGCGGCTGCCGCCGCGACCGCCGGCCCAGCCACTGGGCGTCCGACCACTCGAAGGTCGACCGGTGCACCACCGACGCGGTGGCCGGCGGCACCTCCGCGTACGCGGCGAGGGGGTCGGCCTTGTCCCGCCAGTACCCGTCCGCGCCCAGCACGCGGTACTTGTACCGGCTGCCGGCGGTGGCCCCGGGCACGAAGATCTCCCACACGCCGGTCGAGCCGAGCGACCGCATCGGCCATCCGTCGTCGGGTGCCCAGCCGGTCAGGTCGCCGACCAGCCGCACGCCCCGCGCGTTCGGCGCCCACACCGCGAATGCCACCCCGCCGTCGACGACCCGGGCGCCCAGCGCTTCCCACAGCCGCTCGTGCCGGCCCTCAGCGATGAGGTGCAGGTCCAGCTCGCCGAGGGTTGGCGGGAAACGGTACGGGTCGTCGTGGCGTACCCCGTCGACGTCGAGCCGGTAGTCGAGCACCTCACCGGGGACGGTGGCCTCGAAGACGCCGACGTCGTGCACCCGCTTCATCGGGTGCCGCTCCTCGCCGACCAGCACGCTCACGTCGCCCGCGCCCCGGCGCAGGGCGCGGATCACCGTACGCCCGCCGGTCGGGTGCGCGCCGAGCACGGCGTGTGGGTCGTGGATCTCCCCGGAGATCAGCTGGTCCATCGGGTGTCGTCCTTCTGGGCGGGAACGGTCGGTGCGGTGCCGCCCGACAGGTCGGCCGGCACGTTCTCAACGGTCAGGGTGACCGGCTCGGTGCCGCCCTGACCCGGTGACCCGGCGTCGGCCGGCCCGGACGCGCCCGGCCCGGTCGACGGCGACGCCGCCGCGACCGGGCGCAGGGTGAGCACGTGCGCGGGCTGCAGGTACGGGTCGAGCCGGACCGCGTTGCGCTGCCCCCAGTCGTAGCGGGCCCCGGTCAGCTCGTCGTGCACGGTGAACCGGTCGTGCCAGTCCAGGCCCAGCGCCGGCATGTCCAGGGTGGTGTTGCCCCACTGCACGGTGTGCGAGTCGAACGAGCAGATCACCAGCACCGTGTTGCCGGTCTCCGGATCGTGCTTGGACCAGCACAGCAGGGCCGGGTTGTCGATGTCGTGGAAGACCAGGTTGCGCAGCCGGCGCAGGGCCGGGTTCTCCCGGCGTACCCGGTTCAGGGTGGTGAGGAACGGCGCCAGCGACCGGCCCCGTGCCTCGGCGCCGGCCCAGTCCCGGGGCCGCAGCTCGTACTTCTCGTTGTCGAGGTACTCCTCCGCGCCGGGGCGCGCCACATGCTCGAACAGCTCGTAGCCGGCGTACATGCCCCAGGACGGGGAGAGCAGCGCGGCCAGCACCGCCCGGATCTTGAACATCGGCGGCCCGCCGTGCTGCAACGAGGCGTGCAGGATGTCCGGCGTGTTGGGCCAGAAGTTCGGCCGCATGTAGTCGGCCGCCGCCACCAGCTCCGTGCAGTACTCGCGCATCTCGGCGGCCGAGGTCCGCCAGGTGAAGTACGTGTACGACTGGGTGAAGCCGACCTTGGCCAGCCCGTGCATCATCGCCGGTCGGGTGAACGCCTCGGCCAGGAAGAGCACGTCCGGGTCGACCCGCTTGACCTCCCAGATCAGCCAGTGCCAGAAGTCGACCGGCTTGGTGTGCGGGTTGTCCACCCGGAAGATCTTCACGCCCTCGCCGACCCAGTGCCGCACCACCCGCAGCACCTCGGCGCGGATGCCCTCCGGGTCGTTGTCGAAGTTCAGTGGATAGATGTCCTGGTACTTCTTCGGCGGGTTCTCCGCGTACGCGATGCTGCCGTCGGCCCGGGTGGTGAACCACTCCGGGTGCTCGGTCACCCACGGGTGATCCGGCGCGCACTGCAACGCCAGGTCCATCGCCACCTCAAGGCCGTGTTCGGCGGCGGCGGCGACGAAGTCGCGGAAGTCCTCCGGCGTACCCAGGTCGGGGTGGATGGCGTCGTGCCCGCCCTCGGCCGCGCCGATCGCCCACGGCGAACCCACGTCGTCCGGCCCGGCGAGCAGGCTGTTGTTCGGGCCCTTGCGGTTGACCCGGCCGATCGGGTGGATCGGCGGCAGGTAGAGCACGTCGAAACCCATCGCCGCCACGCCTGGCAGCCGCTCGGTGGCGGTGGCGAAGGTGCCGGAGCGGGCCGGCGCGTCGACGGTCGCCGGGATCGCCCCCTCGGAGCGGGGGAAGAACTCGTACCAGGCGGAGAAGAGGGCCCGCTCGCGGTCGGTCCAGAGGCGGTACTCCTCGCCGGTGGTGACCAGCTCCCGCACCGGATGCGCCCAGAGCAGGTCGGCCAGCTCCAACGCCGGACTCACCCGCTGGGGCAACTGCCGCTTGGCGTCACCGAGGGCCTTCGCGGCCGTCTTGAGGCGGGCCCGCTCGCCCTTCGGCACCAGCTTGGTGGCGGCGCTCAGCACGCGTACGCCCTCGGCGAGGTCGTTGGCCAGCTCGGCTGGCCCCTGGCCAGCGGCGATCTTCTTGGTGACCGCGTTGTGCCAGGTCAGGTAGGGGTCGCTGAACGCCTCGACGGTGAATTTCCACTCGCCCACCGCGTCCGGCACGATGCTGGCGTGCCACCGGTCCTGGCCGGGTTCACCCGGACGCATCCGGGTGAACGGGCGGGCCACCCCGTCCGGGCCGAGCCACACCACGTTGCAGCCGAGCGCGTCGTGCCCCTCGCGGTAGGCGCGCGCCGACACCGGCACCACCTCGCCGACCACCGCACGGGCCGGGTAGCGACCGCAGGAGACGACGGGGGAGACGTCTTCGATCGGGAACCGTCCGCTCACCGCCCCAACCTACTGCCCGAGATCCCCTCGCGCTCGGCCGACGACCAACGAGATCTTGGAGGGCGGTGGTGCGCCGGGTAGCGTGCCCGGCGTGATCGAACTGGTCGAGCGGCACACCGCCCTCGCCGTCATGGTCGGGTCGCGGGCGTACGGGTTGCACGGCCCGGATTCCGACCACGGCCGGCGCGGCGTGTACGTGGCACCGACCCGCGCCTTCTGGCGCCTGGACAAGCCACCCACCCACCTCGACGGGCCGGCGGCGGAGCAGTTCTCCTGGGAGTTCGAACGCTTCTGCGAGCTGGCCCTGCAGAGCAATCCGACGGTGCTGGAGGTGCTCTGGTCCCCGCTCGTCGAGACGATCACCGAGGACGGGCGACAGTTGCTGGCCACCCGGCACGCGTTCCTGTCACGGAGGGTGGCCCAGACCTACGGCGGCTACGCCCGGGATCAGCTCGACCGGGTGGCGGCCCGCCGCGAGCGCACCGGCGAGACGAACCACAAGCAGGCCATGCACATGATCCGGCTGCTGGTCGCCGGGGTGCACGTGCTGCGCACCGGGGAGATCCTGGTCGACGTGCGGCACCTGCGTGACCGGCTGCTCGCGGTGCGCCGAGGCGAGCTGTCCTGGGAGGCGGTCACCGGCTGGGCCGAGACCCTGCAAGCTGAACTCGCCGACGCGGCCGCCACCACCGCGCTGCCGGAACAACCCGACCGCGATGCCGTAGACCGGCTGCTCACCGCCGTACGGGAAAGGAACCTGGAGTGACCGTCGAGGTGCCGTCGTGGGCCGCCGAGGCCGCCCGGGAGCTACCCCGCCGACTGCTGTTCTGATGCTCGGAGGACGTATCCCTCTTCTGACACGTATCGTTCGTATTACGTGATACGCGGAGGCGCCATGAAGCTCAACAGCAAGGGGCAGGTCACCATCCCGGCCGCGCTGCGCGCCCGGTACGGGCTGCACGAGGGTGACGAGGTCGACGTGATCGAGGACGGCGGTGCGCTCCGAATCGTCCGGGTGAGCGGCGCGGAGAGTCGAGGGCAGCGCCTGGTGCGACACATGCGCGGGCGCGGTGGCACGAAGCAGACCGCCGGCATGTCCACCGACGACCTCATGGAGTTGCTGCGTGGGGATTGATCGGCTCCGCGCCGTCGCGCACCGGCCCATCGACTCGGCCACGACCCTGGTCGACACGAACGTGCTGCTCGACATCCTCACCGACGACGCCCGGTGGGCGAACTGGTCCAGCGAGTCACTGGCCGAGGCACGGGACAACGGGGCCCTGGTGATCAACCCCATTGTGTACGCCGAGGTGTCGGTCCGTCTCGACCGCATCGAGGACCTCGGCGAGGCGCTGCCGGCTGGTGACTTCCTTCGTGAGGAACTCCCGTATGCGGCCGGTTTCCTCGCGGGCAAGGCGTACGCGAGTTACCGAGCGCAGGGCGGCACCAAGAGGTCGCCGATAGCCGATTTCTACATCGGGGCACATGCGGCCGTGTGCGGATACCGTCTGCTGACCCGCGACGGGGCACGCTACCGGACGTATTTCCCAAAGCTGGAGTTGATCAGCCCGGCCGGTTGATCGCCCTACTTGAGTAGGGAGCGGTACAGGTCGAGGGTGCGGGCGGCGACGGCGTCCCAGGAGAAGTGTTCGACGGCGCGGTGCCGGCCGGCCCGGCCGAGTGCGGCGGCACGCTCGGGAGACGCCAGCAGCTCGTTCAGGCGGGCCGCCAGGTCGGCCTCGAAGCGTGCCGGGTCGACGGGTGTGCCGTCGAGGCCGGCCTGGTCGAGCGGGACCAGCAGGCCGGTCTCGCCGTCGGCGACCACCTCGGGGATGCCGCCGGTGGCGGTGGCCACCACCGCCGTCTCGCAGGCCATCGCCTCCAGGTTGACGATGCCCATCGGCTCGTACACCGACGGGCAGACGAAGATGGTGGCGTGCGTGAGCACCTGGATCACCTCGGGCTTGGGCAGCATCTCGGCCACCCAGACAACCCCGGAGCGCTTCTCCCGCAGCTCGGCGACCAGGCCCTCCACCTCGGCGGCGATCTCCGGGGTGTCCGGCGCGCCGGCCAGCAGCACCAGCTGGGTGTCCGCCGGCAGCTCGCGGGCGGCGCGCAGCAGGTGCGGCAGGCCCTTCTGCCGGGTGATCCGCCCGACGTAGACCACGCTGGGCAGGGCCGGGTCGATGCCGAGTCGCGCCAGCACGTCCGTGCCCGGATCCGGGGCGTACTGCGCGGTGTCGATGCCGTTGTAGATCACGTGCACCCGGTCCGGGTCCACCGACGGGTACGCGGCCAGCACGTCCCGCCGCATCCCCGCGCTGACCGCCACGATCGCGTCGGCCGCCTCGTACGCGGTGCGCTCACACCACGAGGAGAGCGCGTAGCCGCCGCCGAGCTGCTCGGCCTTCCACGGTCGCAGCGGCTCCAGGCTGTGCGCGGTCGCCACGTGCGGCACCCCGTACAGCAGCTTCGCGGTGTGCCCGGCCAGGTTCGCGTACCAGGTGTGGCTGTGCACCACGTCGGTGCCGGCACATCCGGCGGCCATCTCCAGGTCCACGCCCATGGTGCGCAGCGCGGCGTTCGCGCCGGTCAGGGCCGCCGGTTCGGCGTACGCCCGAACTCCCGGCTCGGTACGCGGCGCACCGAAGCAGTGCACCCGCACGTCGGTGATCCGGCGCAGCTCCCGGGCCAGGTACTCGACGTGCACCCCGGCGCCGCCGTAGACCTCCGGTGGGTACTCCCGGGTCAGCAGGTCCACGCGTAGCTGTGCGGAGTCGGTCATGCCCGGCACCCTAGTGCAGAATCCGGCGCCGCACCCGGCCGCGGAACTGTCCCGTACGAGTGGTGAACCGGCAGCGGTATGGATAGCGTCTGTTCATGGCTGCCAAGGTGCTCGCGATCGTCCTGGCCGGCGGAGAGGGCAAGCGCCTGATGCCGCTGACCACGGACCGGGCCAAGCCGGCCGTCCCGTTCGGCGGGATGTACCGCATGGTCGACTTCGTCCTCTCCAACCTGGCCAACGCCGGCTATCTGAAGATCGTCGTGTTGACCCAGTACAAATCCCACTCCCTCGACCGACACATCACCAAGACGTGGCGGATGTCGACGCTGCTTGGCAACTACGTCACGCCGGTGCCCGCGCAGCAGCGCCGTGGCCCCTGGTGGTTCGCCGGCTCCGCCGACGCGATCTACCAGAGCTTCAACCTGATCTACGACGAGCAGCCCGACTATGTGATCGTCTTCGGCGCCGACCACATCTACCGGATGGACCCCCGGCAGATGGTGGAGGACCACATCGCCTCCGGCGCCGGGGTGACCGTCGCCGGCATCCGGCAGCCGCTGTCGACGGCCGACCAGTTCGGCGTCATCGAGGTCGGCGAGGACGGCCGACGGATCCGGGCCTTCCGGGAGAAGCCCACCGACGCCGTGGGCCTGCCCGACGCGCCCGACGAGATCTACGCCTCGATGGGCAACTACGTCTTCACCACAAAGGCCCTGTGCGAGGCCGTGGAGCGCGACGCCGACGACAAGACCAGCAAGCACGACATGGGCGGCAGCATCATCCCGATGCTCGTCGAGCGCGGCGAGGCGAACGTCTACGACTTCCGCGACAACGAGGTGCCCGGCAGCACCGACCGGGACCGCGGCTACTGGCGCGACGTGGGAACCCTCGACTCGTTCTACGACGCGCACATGGATCTGATCAACGTCCACCCGGTGTTCAACCTCTACAACTTCGACTGGCCGATCTACACCGAGCAGCCCCCGTTCCCGCCGGCCAAGTTCGTGCACCAGTGGGGGGAGCGGGTCGGCCGGGCGGTCGCCTCGATGGTCTCGCCCGGCGCGGTGATCTCCGGCTCCCTGGTGGAGAACTCGATCGTCTCGCCGAAGGTGAAGGTCCACTCCTGGGCCCACGTGGACGGCTCCGTACTCATGGAAGGTGTCGAGATCGGCCGGCACGCGGTGGTCCGCCGGGCCATCCTCGACAAGAATGTCTACGTGCCCGAGGGCGCCGAGATCGGCGTGGACCTGGAACGGGACCGGCAGCGATACACGGTCTCCGACAACGGCATCGTGGTCATCGGCAAAGGACAGAAGGTAGAACCGTGAGCGCGAGGAGTGCAGCGCAGCGGAGCCCCGCAGTCGCGAACGAAAGGTCAATACAGCCTTGAGCAGTCATCCCCGTGCCGGGCAGCCCGCCGAGCCCGCCGACCTGGTCGACGTACCACGGTTGGTGACTGCCTACTACAGCGAGCATCCCGACCCGGCCGACCCGGCGCAGCAGGTCTCCTTCGGCACCTCCGGGCATCGCGGGTCGAGCCTGCGTAACGCCTTCAACTCCGACCACATCCTCGCCGTCACCCAGGCGCTCTGCGACTACCGACGGGAGCAGGGCGTCGATGGCCCGCTCTTCCTCGGCCGGGACACCCACGCGCTGTCCACCCCGGCGGCCGTCGACGCCCTGGAGGTGCTCGCCGCCAACGACGTCACCGTGCTGTTGGACAGCCGCGACGGTTACACCCCCACCCCGGCGGTGTCGCACGCCATCCTCACCCACAACCGGGGACGCACCAGCGCGCTCGCCGACGGCATCGTCATCACTCCGTCGCACAATCCGCCGGACGACGGCGGATTCAAGTACAACCCCACCCACGGCGGTCCGGCCGACTCCGACGTCACGCAGTGGATCCAGGACCGCGCGAACGCGATCCTGGCCGCCGGGCTCAAGGAGGTGCGCCGCATCCCGTACGCGCGGGCCCGCGCCGCCGACACCACCGACACGTACGACTTCCTCGGCCGCTACGTCGACGACCTGCCGGCGGTGCTCGACCTCGACGCGGTCCGCGCCGCCGGGGTGCGCATCGGCGCGGACCCGCTCGGCGGCGCCAGCGTCGACTACTGGGGCGAGATCGCCGACCGGCACCGCCTCGACCTGACCGTGGTCAACCCGAGCGTCGACCCGACCTGGCGGTTCATGACCCTCGACGGCGACGGCAAGATCCGGATGGACTGCTCGTCGCCGAACGCGATGGCCTCGCTCATCGCCCGGCGCGCCGAGTACCAGGTGGCCACCGGCAACGACGCCGACGCCGACCGGCACGGCATCGTCACCCCCGACGCCGGGCTGATGAACCCCAACCACTACCTGGCCGTCGCCATCGCCCACCTGTTCCGTACCCGCGACAACTGGGGCCCGGACGCGGCGGTCGGCAAGACCCTGGTCTCCTCCTCGATGATCGACCGGGTGGCCGCCGACCTCGGCCGACCGCTGCTGGAGGTGCCGGTCGGCTTCAAGTGGTTCGTGCCCGGGCTGCTGGACGGCGCGGTCGGCTTCGGCGGCGAGGAGAGCGCCGGCGCGTCCTTCCTGCGCCGCGACGGCGGCACCTGGACCACCGACAAGGACGGCATCCTGCTCTGCCTGCTCGCCGCCGAGATCATCGGCAGCACCGGGCGTACCCCGAGCGAGCACTGGGCCGAGCTGGCCGACCGCTTCGGCGCACCCGCGTACGCCCGCATCGACGCACCCGCCACCCGGGAGCAGAAGGCCGTGCTCGGCAAGCTCTCCCCGGAGCAGGTTAAGGCGACCGAGCTGGCCGGTGAGCCGATCACCGCCACGCTGACCACCGCCCCCGGCAACGGGGCGCCGATCGGTGGTCTGAAGGTGACGACGCAGAGCGGCTGGTTCGCCGCCCGCCCGTCCGGCACCGAGGACGTCTACAAGATCTACGCGGAGTCCTTCCAGGGCCCCGAGCACCTGGCTCGGGTGCAGCAGGAGGCCCAGGCCCTGGTCACCGACGTCCTCGACAACGCCTGACCGCATCACACCGGCAGCTCAGCGCGGTGGGGGCTGTTCGCGGCGGCCGAGTTGGCGGCGCAGATTTTCGGGGAGCAGCTCGCGGAGTTGCTCCGGCAGCAGCGGCAGGTCGAGCAGGCTCAGCTTGAGCTGACTGCGTTCCTGGTAGCGGGCCGGGTCGAGGCGGACCACCAGGCCCGCGTCGGTGCGGTAGCCGATGTCCACCGCACCGGAGGTCGACCCGTCCCGGATCACCTGGCCGTCCACCTCGATCGCGACCGGGACGGACCCGGGACGCAGTTCCAGCCGGACCCGTTCGTCGGAGGAGAGCACCACCGATCGCGAGATGCCGGACATCGGCGCGCTGGGGGTGACCACCACGGCACGCGTCGCGGGAGAGATCAGCGGCCCGCCGGCGGCGTAACTGTAGGCGGTCGACCCGCTGGGGGTGCTCACCACAAGCGCGTCACAGCGGTAGTAGCCGTACTGTTGCCCGTTCACCGCCAGGGTCGCGGTGACGAAGCCCTGACCGGGGCGGCGGATCAACGCGATGTCGTTGAACGCGACCACGTCGTCGCCGCACACGTCGCAGGCCAGACAGCTGTGTGACTCGACGGTGTACTCGCCGGCCAGCAGCCGGTCCAGCGCCGCCGGTAGCTCCGGCGGCTCCACCTCCACCAGAAACCCCAACTTGCCGAGGTGTACGCCGAGCACCGGCTTCGGATCCGGTACGGCCGCCCGCAGCGCGCCCAGCATCGTGCCGTCCCCGCCGACGCTGACCAGTACGTCCGCTCCGGCGGGGAGCTGGTCCTCCGGTACCGGGCGGACGGACTCGGGCACCCGTTGCCGGTCCTGTTCGCGTACCGTCAGCTCCACCTGGTGCCGCGCGGCCCAGGCGGCGATGGTGTCCACCACCGGGGACACGTCCCGGGTGGGGTGCAGCACCAGCCCGAGCCGGATGCGGTCCATGCCCACAGCTCATCACAGTCCGCACGCCCGTCATGCCGGTACGCGGCAAGGCGCGCCGGCGGTGGGACACCGCCGGCGCGCCTTGGACCGCCGCTACCGGCGCGGTCGACCGGTCAGGTGGGTCAGCGACCGGGCGACCAGCTCGTCGCGGGCCGCCGGTGCCAGCCCCTCCAGCCCGAAGCCCAGGTAGACGGTGTCCGGGGTGACCACCGCCGACCCTTCCTCGAACGCCTGCTGACTACGCGACCAGTCGTTGGCCGCCGGGGTGGACCCGGTCGGCGGACCGGCCACCGTCCAGCCGCCGAGGTCCGTCTCGAACGACGTCTCGGCGACGGTGGCCCCGTCGACCACGACCCGGGTGTCGTCGATGAACAGGCCGAGGCCCTGGGTGGCCCAGTCGCTGGCGTAGCTGATCGAGACCTCCACCTGCCCGCCCGCGTACCCGGACAGGTCGGCCACGAACTCCTTCCAGCCGTTGGAGGTGCCGGTCGCCGCGTGCCACTGGCCGGTGCTGCCGGTCGGCGAACAGTCCGCGCCCTGGTAGTGGGCGAGGAACGGGTGCAGTTCAGCCACCCAGCCGGAGGCGCAGCTGTCCCCGGTCTCCTGGGTCGTCAGGCCCCCGGCGTCCGGCAGGGTGGTCCAGTCGTCGGTGCCGACCGCACGCGCCTCGACGAACATGAAGTCCCAGTTCGTCTCGATGTCGAACGAGGTGAAGAAGCGCAGCTCGGCGCTGCTCGCCCCGGTCAGGTCCACGGTCCTGGTGAGCCGCTTGTAGGACTCGTCGGACTGCCCGCTGAACAGGTACCACTCGCCGGTACGTGGATCGAACGGCGCGCCGCCCGGACGACCCCAGCCCACCGGAGCGGAGCTGGCGAACTGTGGGAACTGGGCCGGCGGCAGGAAACTCGACGTGGTCAGGAACGACGCGGTGTGGTCCTGGTTGCCCGCCGAGCCGTCGGCGTTGAGCGCGCCGGTGAACCCCGCGAACCGGCCCTCCTCGCCGAGCACCGGGTACGGCTGCCCGTCGGGTGACGTGCCGCCGTCACTGACGTAGTTGTACGCCCCGAGCCAGTACTGCTGGAAGTCGTTCAGCAGCGGTAGGCAGGCCGGATCGTCCGCGTCGGTGCACTCCGGCGGGGCGTCCGGCAGGTAGCCGTACGATCCGTTGGCCGCCTGGGCGTAGAGCGCGTACTTGCCGCTGACCAGCAGCTTGCCGCCCTCGTTGAGGTAGTCCCGGACGGACAGCTCGATGTCCACCGCCGCCTTCGCCACGGTGCCCGGCACCTGGCCGGGCTCGCGCAGGATGATGTCGTCGCCGGTCTCCCAGACCACCGCGTCGTAGTGCGACAGCACACCCAGATGGTGCGGGGCGGTACGCCCCATCGCGTCGAAGTCGTACACGTTGCTGCTGCGCCCGGCGGCCTTCAACGAGGCGGCGATCTCGTCGGCGTACTTCGCGGTGGTGGTGTCCTGGGCGGGGCTGACGCCGGTGACGTCCTCCACGGCCAGCACCAGCACGTCCCCACCGATGTCGTCGTGCACCCGGTAGCTGAAGCGCTCACTGCTGACCTTGCCCCGGCCCGGTCTGGTAGCGGTGAACCAGACCCGCACCCGGTCGCCGGGTCGGGCACCGGTGACCTTGCCGCGCAGTTCGGCGAAGTAGTCGTTGTGGGTGTCGCCGTAGCGTTCACCGCCGCGCCACTCGCGGACCCGGGTGGACTTCGCCCGGCCCCCGTTGATCGACCAGTTCAGCTTGACGTTCTTCAGTGAGCGCCGGGTGATCGCGGCGACCTGCTGGTTCCGGCCGTACGACACGTCGAAAGCGTCCACCACGAAGTCCGGGGTGCTGCGGCCGACCACCGAGACCGGATCGTCAGGCCGGTGCGCCGACTTCGCCACCGACAGGGCGAACGGAATGTTCTTGGCCACCTCGGCGGCGATCAGCTCCTCGTCGTCGGGGAAGGTGAAGACGCTGACGCAGTCCTCCGGCAGCCACTGGTCGTCCGGATCCGACTCGGCCGCCGCCTGACAGGTGGACATCTCCGGAGTGAAGCCCAGCGTGCCGTAGCGCACCGTGGCGTGGCTGTCCGTGTCGCCGTTGGTGGTGTAAAGCTCGGCGGAGATGTCCGGGTCGTAGCCCGGCACCGCCGGGTTCGCGTCGTCGCCGACCATCGCCTCGTAGATCACGTCGTCGGGGGTTGGCGTGGCCACCTGCCAGCCGACGCCGTACAGCAGCAACTGCGCGGCAGAGTGGTAGTTGACGAAGAACTCGAACCTGAGCCGCTTGAACAACGCGTCCAGCGCCTTCGTCTCCGGCTCCGAGTTGGGACCCGGCCCCCGGTAGGTGTCACTGGCCGGATCCGGCGATGACCCCTCGTTGTCGTAGCCCCACTTGTAGCTGAAGTTACGGTTCAGGTCGACGCCGTCGGCTCCGGTGATCTGGCCGTCGCCGTTGTTGTCGCGCAGGTTCTTGCGCCACAGCCGGTTGCCGGGGGTGAAGGTGTGGTCGTAGCCGTCCGGGTTGAGCACCGGTATGAACCACAGCTCGGTGGTGTCCACCAGCCGGGTGATCTCCCGGTCGGAGCCGTAGCCGGTCAGCACGTGGTGCATCAACCGGCGGGTCATCTCCGGCGTGATCCACTCCCGGGCGTGCTGGGTGCCGCCGTAGAGCACCGCCGGCCGCTTGCCGTCCTTGATCTTCTTCGCGTCCTTGGTGACCTTGATCGCGAGGATCGGCTTGCCCTGCGCCGACCGACCGATGCTCTGCACCTTAGTCAGCTTCGGATAACGGGCCGCCGTCGCGGTGATCTCGTCGCGGATGCCGCCCGGCTCGCTGTACGACCGGAAGGCCCGCCAACCCGCCGCGGCCTGCTCCCGCAGCACCTGCGAGGCATCCCTGCCGTGGACCTTCTTGACCTTGAGATCGACACCCTTGTGGGCCAGCCGGGCGGCCTCACCCCGGCTGAGTACCGTCTCGATCTCTGTCTTGCCGGACTGGTCGGGCGTCGCGCCGTGCCCGAGGTCGACACCGGCCTCCCGCAACTGGTGCAGCTGCGCGGGATCGACCGTGCCGACGTACACCTCCAAGCCGTCTCGGCCGTCGCGACCGCCCGGATCGGACGGTGGCCGTGCGCTCGCCGGTGCGGTCAGCACCAGCGCACCGACCAGAGTGAACACGCCGGCGATCGCCAGCCGTGTGCGCCTCATCCTGCCCCCTTTGATCGAAGGACTTCTGCGGCGAGCCTTGTGCCGGCCCCTACGCATGTCAATACATTCGGCGTAACATCCCGCTGCGGGTGGTCGGTGCAGTTAATCGCGCATTTCGCCGCACTCCGCATCAGCCCGATCGGTGCCAGGCACGGTGCGACCGGAGGCGCAGCGAAATCGACTTCACCAGGTCATGGGGCCGTGACGGACCCCGGCACCGATGCCTGCTCAGTGCCGATTGGCGCATCCGCCGTCCCCACGGCCGGTGCTGATCGACCGCGTCGGCGCCGCGCGGCGCCGACCAGAATGGCGACCGCGACGGACACCTCCGCTATACCAGCCGCTGCTGCGGTTCCGGTCGGCGTGAGCTCTGCGAACTGGGCGGCCAGCCCAACCAGAACGATGATGGCAAGGGCAATGGCCGTCCGGGTCGCAGCGCGGTAGTCGCCGTCGCCGATTCGGCTCAGGGCGAAGGCCCGATTCACGGTGGCGAACGGAAGGGCGATCGCGAGCATTTGTAACCAAACTGCAGCCCCGGCAACGTCTAGATCGAGCACGTCAGAGGTGAGCCAGGGCGCGAAGCCGACGATGCCTGCCGAGATCACGAGTGCGGCTGCCGTCGTGATGACTTCGGCCTCGCGGCTGACGGGGCGTGGTGGCCCGATCCGATGGCGGCGGCGGGTCCGCATCGCCATCGGCACCCGGAGGCCACTGAACACGACCGCCACCAGCGCCTGGTAAATGCTGACCAGGGCCCCGTAGCAGCCCACCACGTGTGGACTGGCGACCAGAGATAGCGCTAGGGTCCCGGCTCGAGCGCTGAACGCATCCCCGATGCTGTAACCCATCAGCCTGCGGTTCAGCCTGAACGCCCCCTTTGCCGCCCGGACGGACAGCCCCGACCAGATCGGCGGAGCTCCGTTCCCGGCCCGGCGAACGAGAATCTCGACGGAGAGCAGGTAGACGCCGGCCCCGGTGGCCAAGGCTGCGGTCAACGGGACGCCGCCGACCAGCAGTCCGAGAGCCAACAGCCGGGTGCCGGTCGAGGCGGCGGAGACGCCGACGAACCGCAGCTGCCGGATCAGATCGCTGTAGCGCAGCTCGGCGAGGCTGTTGAGCATTAGCACGCATCCGGCCGCGATCAGAGCCGTGCTTGCGTAGCCCCGCGCTGCGTAAAGGCCGGAGAGCAGGCATGTGGCGGCTGCCATCACCGGCAACGCAATCAGCAGGCGTTGACTGCGTGCGGCCAGACGCTCGTGCTCGGTCCCGGAGACGTACAGCAGTGACGAACCACCCATCACCAGAATCGCGATCCAGGTCAGGGCCGCAGTCATGACGCTGTAAGCAGCAATCTGCCCGGTTTGGCCCTGTCGCGCCGCGTATGCCAACATTGCCGCGTTCAGTAGGCCATTGGCCAGACTGCTCGCCGATGTGACCAGGGTGTTGGCGCGGAGCTTGCTGTTGCCGGCTCGGAGGGACTGTGCCGTGACGTTGACCGTGGTTGGCATCCGTTCGGCCGTCAACCGAGCAGCCGGATCTGGTCGAGAATGTTCGGGCCGCGTGCCTCGGCGCGCCACGACCGGTAGGCGTCACCGGCTGCGCGGCGCGCGGCGAGCCGCTCGGTCGGCGTCCGCCTGGCCAACTGGTCGAGTTGCTCGGCGAGAGCAGCCGGCGTGAGGTCCGCCAGCACGATGCCGCCACCCGCGCGAAGCAGCGAACTCCACGGCGTCTGGTCCGAACAGATGACCGGACAGGACGCGGACAGGCTCTCGGCGATCACGTGCCCGAAGTTCTCACCCTGTGTCGGAAAGACGAACGCGTCGTACCCGGCGAAGGTGGATGGCACATCTCCAGGCCTGAGCTCACCCCCGTAGGCGAGGGTCACCGCAGGGGGAAGCTGCCGGGCAAGGTCCTGGCATTCGGCCCAGTACGCGGGGTCCTCAACAGGACCGTACAGATCAAAAATTACCGGCCGGGTAATCCGGGCGAGAGCAAGGATCGTCAATGACAGGTTTTTGATCGGGTTAATTCGCCCGATGAAGACTAGCCGCAGCGGGCCGTCGAGCTCGACGGGTGCCATGGGTTCAAGAGGGAGCGCCACGTCGACTTGCCGGGTCTCTATCCGCGCCCGGGGAAAGACTTGGGCGATCGATTGCGCCTCGCGATCGCTGGTGGCGTGCCAGCGTACTCTCGACGACTTGATGAGCGGTCGCCACACCCTCAGAAACAACCGCTTTTTGAAGCTCTTCACCTTCAGCGCGCTCGGTGAGAGTTCACCCCGAGGGGCAATGAGAATCTCCCTCACCCGTAGGAGGCCGATGCGCGTGGCGACGATGGGCACGACCGCGAAGGTCGCCCACAGGCTGTTCACATATAGAAGGTCGAACATGGTGGACCGTAGCGTGCGGAGGATTCGGTACAACTGCCTACGGTTCTTCGCGTCGAGATAGTAGATTCGAGCCTGTCGACGCCGGACCCACTGGCCGGAGAGCCCGGAGTACGGCTGGTCGCAGCCAAGGTCCCGGTCTCTCGTGACCATCGTCACCTCGACGGCTGCCGACACGTCGTCCAGTAGTTTGGCCACGGAGCGTACCGGACCTCCGGCCCGGAATCCGGGCTCGAAGAAGTCGCACGTCAGCAGGACGCGATAGGGCTGCTTTGGTGACCCTGCTTGGGTCGGCCAGCCCGACTGGTCGATCAGTCGTGTCGGCTGGAAAGTGGTATTAGCAAGGCGTGCGCTGCGAATATTTCTCGCGGCTGCAGTGGTGTGCTCTTCGGCTGCATATCCGGGGTTTTCAGCCACGTCTGGCCAACGAGTGAGAGCTCCAGAGGTGACGCCTCAATTGCGCCATCCGCCCTTTTGATCGACCGGCTTCGGGAGCGACTTCCGGCTAAAGTCGACGGTCATGGCAGCATCCATCGAACCGGTGTCTATGGTGGCGGAAGGACGACGTGGGCCGTTGCGGAGTTCCTCCCGCGGAATCCACGCATTCCGGGTCACCCGGCGCCCGACGAGTATTCTCAGGCGGGGCTTCGTCGGTTCGACCTGGCTGGTCGCGGGCGCGCTGTGCTTCGTCCTCGACGGTGTCGAGTCGGCCGGCTGGCCTCGTCAGGGTGCCCTCGTACTGAGTGCCCTGTCGGCTCTGTTCGGGCTATGGGTCTTCTGGCGCGACGGTGCCTGCCGGATCACGGCAGTCGGCCTCTACCATCTGGCCTTCGCCCTCTTCGTCGGTTTCAGCGGGCTCTACCAGGTGGCGCGGGCATGGTCGGATGCTGCGGGAGCCTCCCTGTTCCCTGCGCTGGCGATCTGCTATTTCGTGCAGGTGACGACCTGGTTGCTCTTCTGGAGTGGGCTTGGGATACCCGATCTTCCGCCGGACGCCGGCCAAGCGGACGGCCGGACGGCCGGCTGGGCAATGCGGTGCGGTGCCGTCCTGCTGACGCTGGCGGTGGCCGGATCGACAATGATTCCCGGATCGGTACCGCTGGTGAACTCGGCCGGCTTCATCGGGGTCCTGCTCCTGTCCGCGGGCTTGCTGGGAGGGCCGATGCGCCGCTGGCTCCCGCTGGGCGCAGTGGTCATCGGAGTCGCCTTCGCGATCTATTTCATATACCTCTTCAACGGCTTTGGTCGTCTTGTTCTCGGGGCGCTCGCACTAGCCCTACTGGTGATCGCGGCCCACCGTGACCGACGGCGACTCACGAAGTCTCTCGTGTTGCTCGGCGCGGCCCCGGTCCTGCTGTTTCTTGCGGGGTTACGCGCCAGCGACGCCTCGGCGTCTCCTGGGGTGGAGGAGGACGGCTTCGAGTCGGCCGTCAGCCCGCTGCACTCGTTTGCCCAGCTACTCGACCTCCACGCGATGGGGTCGCTGCCTATGGCAATGGGAGAGACCTTCCTCAACGCGGCGGTCGGCTTGATTCCCCGCGCGATCTGGCCGGAAAAGCCGGTCGGGTTCGGTGCCGACCTGGTCCCGTTCCTGTCGCCCGAGTTGGCTGGTACGGCGCATTCCGAGGCCGCCCTATGGCATGGTGAGTGGCTGTTCAACTTCGGGCTGCCAGGGCTGGCCCTGATGATTCCGGTCACTGGCCTTGTGGTCCGTGCTATCGATTGGCTGCTGCTCCGCGCTTCATCGAAGCCGCTTGACCGGCCATCCGCGGTCGGCGTCTACGCCGGGACGATCCTCGCCGCCGTCGGTCTGTTCGACCTCGTCTGGGTGGGCAGTTTCACGTACGTGGTGCGCACCGGCGGTCGCCTGTTGGTGCTGCTCGCCGTGCTCCTGCTGTTGGCCTGGGGCGCGAGTCGTCTTCGCACCTCCGGCCACGCAGCGGAGTCGTACTCGGTCGCAGGTTCCCGTCGTGCTGGTTCCCATCGTGCCGGTGGCGGAGCCCGGGCCGAACGCCGATCGGCGATGCTACAGCGCTCCTGCTCAAGCGGTCGTTTTAGTGGCCTGTGACGTTTCCGGAGATTGGCTGGCTCGTTTTTCGTCACGTGGCTGTCCGACCGACTGCGGCGGGCGTCTCGGCGACGACGAACGGAGCATCAGTGACTTCAACGACGACCGGCAGTTGTGTCCTCATCACCGGTGGCACCGGATCCTTTGGCCAGACGATGGTTCGTCATCTGCTCGCCCGCGGCGTCGACGAGGTCCGCGTGCTCAGCCGTGATGAGGCCAAACAGGACGCGATGCGGCGGCTCATCGGTGATCGACGAGTGCGCTACTACATGGGAGACGTCCGCGACCACGAATCGGTGTTGCACGCGAGTCGCGGCGTCCACCACATCTTCCACGCGGCGGCGCTGAAGCAGGTCCCGTCCTGCGAGTTCTTCCCCCTGGAGGCGGTGCGTACCAACGTGCATGGCACTGCCAACGTGGTGGATGCCGCCCACCGCAACGGTGTTGAGTCGGTGGTCGTGCTGAGCACCGACAAGGCGGTGCGCCCGGTCAATGCCATGGGCATGAGCAAAGCTCTGATGGAGAAGGTCGTGCAGGCGCACGCCCGGAACAACCCGGACAGCGCCACAGTCGTCTCCTGTGTTCGCTACGGCAACGTCATGTACTCGCGTGGATCGGTGATCCCGATGTTCATAGAACAAATTAAGGCCGGCCGTCCCCCCACCGTCACCGACCCCACCATGACCCGCTTCCTGATGTCCCTGACCGACTCGGTGGCGCTGGTGGAGCACGCCTTTCAACATGCCCGACCAGGTGACGTGTTCATCCGCAAGGCTGTCGCCTGCACCATCGGAGATCTCGCCGAAGCCGTCTGTCAACTTTTCGATGTGCCCGCGAAACTCGACGTCATTGGCATCCGGCACGGTGAGAAACGGCACGAGACGCTGGCCAGCCGGGAGGATTTGGCCCGTGCCGAGGACTTCGGCGAGTTCTTCAGAGTGCCGCTGGACGCCCGAGACCTGAACTACGCCCTCTACATCTCCGAGGGAGATCTGGGCGGCGCCTCGGCTGCGGACTTCGATTCCGCCAATGCGCTGCGGCTGAGCGTTTCCGAGATCGTGGAACTGTTGCTGACGCTGCCCGAGGTCCGCGTGGAACTGGACCTGTCGGATGCGGTGCCGGCATGCTGAGGTTGGCCATCACCGGCGCCGACGGCTTCCTCGGCTGGCATGTGCGGGTGTTGGTCCGGGCTCTCGGCTGGCCCGAGCCGGTCTGTCTGGGCCCCACCGAACTGGCCGATCCGCAACGTGCCAGCGAGCTGCTGTCCGGGGTGGATCGCGTACTACACCTGGCGGGGCGCAACCGGGGCGAGCCCGACGAGGTAGCCGCAGGTAGTTTGCGGGCCACCGCGCAACTGGCCGCCGCGCTACGAGCCGCCGATATCGCCCCGACCACGGTGGTCTATGCCAACTCGGTGCAGGCTGGGAACGGCACGCCGTACGGTGACGCGAAGGCCACCTCCGCCCGACTGCTCGCCGACACCGGACTGCCGCTCGATGACGTGAGGCTGCCCAACCTCTACGGCGAACACGGTCGCCCGTGGTACAACTCCGTCGTCGCGACATTCTGTCGGGTCCTAGCCGACGGTGGGCAGCCTGAGGTGCATGCGGATCGGGAACTCGATTTGGTGCACGTGACCGACGCCGCAGCCCGGCTGGCGGGGGTGCCGGTCGGTGGCTCCTGGGATCCGCGCATGCCCGTGCTTCGGGTCGGCGTACGCGAACTGGCCGAGCGGCTGGCGGCGACAGCGGCGACCTATCGCAACGGAGAGTTGCCTCTGCTGCGCGACCGACACGAGGTACGGCTATTCAACACCTACCGGTCGCACTGCTTCCCGGTGCACTACCCGCTGCCGTTGCCCCGCCGGGGCGACGCACGCGGTGATCTCGTAGAGACGGTCAGGACGCACGGCGGCGGCCAGACGTTCTGCTCGACGTCGTATCCAGCGGTCGCCCGGGGTGAACACTTCCACCTTGCCAAAATGGAGCGGTTCGTGGTGCTGCGCGGCTCCGCGGAGATCAGCCTCCGGCGCGTCGGCCACACCGAGGTGTTGCGGTTCACCGTGACCGGTGACGAACCGGTGGCAGTAGACATGCCGACCATGTGGGTGCACAAGCTGGTCAACACCGGTGACCACGAATTGGTCACCCTGTTCTGGACCAACGAGCTGTTCGACCCCACGCGCCCGGACACTTGGCCCGAGCCGGTGGACGCGGCAGTGCCGGCGCAGGCTGCGGTCGCCGTATGAAGATTGGCGTCGTCAGCCAGTGGTATCCCCCGGAGGGGGTGTTCATCCCGGGCAGCCTGGCACAGGGGTTGGCCGGTCGAGGACACACCGTCCGGGTGCTCACCACCTTTCCGAACTATCCGTACGGCCGCATCTTCCCGGGATGGAAACAGCGCTGGAGACATCGGGAGACCGACGGGCCAGTAGCGGTACGACGGGTGCCCGCGTATCCCAGCCATGACACCTCGGCGACCCGGCGGGCGCTCAGTCACCTTTCCTTTGGCGCCAGTAGCGTTGTGGCCGGTTCAGCGTGGTTGGCCGGAGTGGACGTCACATACGTCTACCATCCTCCGCCGACCGCGATTGCCCTCGCCGCCCTGTTACGCGCGACACGGCGTACTCCCGTCGTCCTGCATGTGCAGGACCTGTGGCCGGATGCGGTGACTGGGTCAGGCATGGCATCCGTCGGCCGACTGGGACGAGCGCTGGAGACGGGCATCGGGGCATTGATGCGGACCGCCTATCGGACCGCCGACGTGATCGTGACGATCTCACCGGTCATGGCGGAGCAGGTGGTTGCCCGCGGCGCGGACCCCGACCGGGTCAGAGTGGTTTTGAATTGGACCGACGACTCTCTGTTCCGGCCGGTGCCGGTCACGCCGGAAGCGCGGTCGGTCCTGGGACACCGCGGTCGCTGCACCGTCATGTTCGCTGGGAACCTCGGACTCCTACAGGGGCTCGACACCGCAGTTCGTGCCGCCGCAGCAGTCCGTGAGCGGATGGACTTGGTCCTGGTCGGCTCCGGTGCCGACGAGGACCAGATCCGACGGCTCGCCGTGGAGTCGGGCGCCGACAACGTGCGATTCGTGGGCCGCCGGCCGGCGAACGAGATGGCCGCGCTGTACGCGGCGGCCGATTTTCAGCTGATCTGCCTGCGGGACTTGCCAGAGCTGCGCGGCGCGACCCCGTCCAAGCTGCAGGCCGCGATGGCCTGCGGTGTGCCGGTCATCGCATCGGTCGCAGGAGACGCGGCGGCGCTCATCCAATCGAGCGGCGGTGGACTCGTCAGCCGGCCGGGGGACTGGCGGGCCTTGGCCGCCCGCTTCGCCGAGGCCGCCGCGCTGCCCCGGCAACGTCGTGACGAAATGGGACGCCAGGCCCGACAGGTCTATCAGGACCGGATGTCGCTGCGCGTCGGCGTCGACCAGTTCGAGGACATCCTCGCCAAGTTGAACACGCGCAGGGGGCGCAGATGACACGCATTATGACAGTGGTGGGGACTCGGCCTGAGATCATCCGGCTGTCCCGGGTCATCAGCCGGCTCGACGACACCGTGGACCACTCGCTGGTGCACACCGGACAAAATTGGGACAAAACTCTCTCCGACGTCTTCTTCACCGAACTGAGGCTGCGCGAGCCGGACCGTTTCCTGCGGGTGGACACGTCCTCGTTGGGGCGGGTGCTGGGTGGCGTGCTGGTCGGAGTCGAGGCGGCCATCGCCGACCTGCGGCCGGATGCGCTCCTGGTGCTGGGGGACACCAACAGCTGTATCGCCGCCTTGATGGCACGGCGGCTGCGCGTACCGGTCTACCACATGGAGGCCGGAAATCGCTGCTTCGACCTCAACGTGCCGGAGGAAACTAACCGTCGGCTGGTCGACCACGTCGCCGACTTCAACCTCGTTTACACCGAACACGCGCGACGCAATCTCCTCGCCGAAGGTCTGCATCCGCGCCGGATCCTGCACACCGGGTCGCCGATGCGCGAGGTGCTGGAGCACTACCGGCCCCAGATCGAGAGGTCTCGGGTCCTCAACCAGCTCGACCTGACCTCCGGCCGCTATGTCATGGTGAGCGCTCACCGGGAGGAGAATGTCGATGATCCCGCTCGGCTGCGGCGGCTGCTCGACTGCCTCGCCGCAGTCCGGGACCGCTGGGGCCACCCGGTGCTGGTTTCCACCCATCCGCGTACCCGTAAGCGGCTTGAGGCCCTGGCACCCGACGCTACCGTGCTGGACGGCATCGCATTTCACGAACCGTTCGGGCTGATCGACTACGTACATCTGCAGTCCCGCGCATTCTGCACCCTGTCGGACAGCGGGACCATAAGTGAGGAATCAGCTATCCTCGGTTTCCCGGCGGTCACTCTGCGGGAGTCGATTGAACGTCCTGAGGCGCTGGACACCGGCGGCATCATCATGACCGGCCTGGATTCGGCGGGCGTGGTCGAGGCCGTGAAAGTCACCGTTGAGCAGGTCGCCGCCGACGGAGTTTCCTGTCCGGCCGATTACCGGGTGCCGGACACCTCCCGGCGGGTGGTGGATTTCATCTTGTCCACGGTCCGACGGCACCACGAGTGGGCGGGCATCCGCCGCTAGACCGCGCTTGAGAAGTCCGGGGCCGGCGATCCGAATGGGTCGCCGGCCCCTTTGACATTCCGTCAGGTACCGGATCAGCGGGGTGTGGGCAGCTCGACGACAGCATCCTGGACCGGTCGGGCAGTTGGTTGGTCGCTGAGACGGGCGAGTTCAGTGATGACCTTTTCCGGGTCGTCGAACGGGTCGAGGCCGCTGACCTCCAGCGGATCGAGTGGGGGCACCGCGACGTGCGAGACCAGCGGGTGCAGCGGGCGGGCGTCGGTCTCGCCGGTGCCGAGCAGGTCCTCGTGCAACTTCTCGCCGGGGCGCAGACCGGTGTAGACGATCGGCACGTCGCTGCCGGCCTGCTCGGCCATCTGCCGGGCCAGGTCGGCGATGCGGACCGGCTCGCCCATGTCCAGCACCAGTGCCTCACCGTCGCGGCCGATCTCGGTGGCCTGGAGCACCAGGTGCACCGCCTCCTGCATGGTCATCAGGTAGCGGGTCACCTCGGGGTGGGTGACGGTGAGCGGGTTGCCCGCCTCGATCTGCCGCTGGAAGGCGGTGACCACCGAACCCCGGCTGCTCAGCACGTTGCCGAAGCGGACGCTGAGGAAGGTGCCGGGGAAGCGTGAGGCGGCGTGCGCGGTCAGCCGCTCGGTGATCCGTTTGGAGTAGCCCAGGACGCTTATCGGGTCGGCGGCCTTGTCGGTGGAGATGTTCACGAACTTGGCCACGTCCTGGCAGGCGTCCAGCACCGACAGCGTGCCCCACACGTTCGTCTTCACCGCCTCGCCCGGGTGCCGTTCGAGTAGGGTGAGGTGCTTGAGCGCGGCGGCGTGGAAGATGATCTCCGGACGGCGTTCCCGGATGATCCGCCGGATCGCCTCGTCGTCGCGCAGGTCGGCCAGGATCAGCTCGGGCCCGTCGAGCATCGCGCGACCGTCGAGCGACATCTGCAGGGCATGCAGCGCCGACTCGTCGCGGTCGAGCATCATCAGCTCGCCCGGGTCGGCCTTCATCACCTGGCGGCAGAGTTCCGAGCCGATCGAGCCGCCGGCGCCGGTGACCAGGATCCGTCGGCCGGTGAGGCCGTTGGTCCGTACCGCCATCTCGGCGACGACCTGACGGCGGCCGAGCAGGTCGCTGATCCGGACGTCGCGTACGTCGGTAACGGTGATCCGGTGGTCGACCAGGTCGCGTACCGGCGGGAGCACCTTGAACGCCGCGCCGGTGTTCAGGGTGGCCTCCCGGATCTGCCGGATGAGCGCGGCGTCGGCGTTGGCGACCGAGAAGATCACGGTGGTGGCGCCGGTGCGGCGTACCGCCTCGGCGACGTCTCCGCGCCCACCGAGCACCCGGATGCCGTCGACGCAGAGGTTGCGCTTCTCCGGGTCGTCGTCGAGGGCCCCGACCGGCCGGTAGCGGCTGCGTGGGTCGGTGAGCAGCGCGTGGAGCAGTCCCTGGCCGGCGTCGCCCATCCCGAACAGCAGCACCGGGGCCGACGAGCGGACGTCCGGACGCAGGGCCAGGTCACGCCGGTGCCGGTAGGCGAACCGAACGGCGAGCATGAACAGCAGGGCGAGCGCGCCGCCGACCAGCGGCGTGCTCGCCGGCACCGGCCGTTCGCCAGCCGGCAGTACGCCGAGCAGGACGATCGCGATGGTGGTGAGGGCGGTTCCGGCCAGCCCGCGTACCTCCTGGAGGCTGCCGAGCGGGTGGCGTCCCGAGCGCACCCGGCGCGCCCCGGCCACCGCCACGTGCAGCCCGGCGGCGATCAGCCCACAGCCGGCGGCGCGGGTCAGTTGGGTGGTGGTCAGGGCGAACTCGTAGCGGGTCCAGGCGGCAGCGACGAACCCACCCACCCAGGCCGTGGCGTCGATGGCGAGAAACGCCAGGGTGCGCCATCGGGTCCTGCTCCGGCGCGCCGTCGGGTCCGGGTGCCGGCTGGTCTGTGTGTCCCGCATCTGCGGCTCCTGTGCTGTCGACCACTTCCGCCCGGGGCGAGCGGAAGGAGCAATACGCTCCTGTCCTTGTTACATGCCTTATGAGTGTTTTGTGGGCTTTTCGGGGATTGCTGGTTGATCGCCGCGGGCCTGATGACCGGCCGGGCCATCGCTGCTGGCCACCGGCCGGATCAGCGAGCTGGTACGCCCTTGACCACGACACCAGCGGGCACGTCCCGAACCACGCAGGCACCCGCGCCGACGGTGCTGTCCCGACCCACCCGCAGCCCCTGCAACACGGCGGCGGTGGTGCCGACGAGTACGCCCTCCGCCAGCCGACACTCCCCGGAGATCGCGGCCAGCGGATTCACCGACACGTGGTCGGCCAGCTCGCAGTCGTGTCCGACGGTGCAGTTCTGGTTGAGATGCACGTGCCGCCCGAGAGTGACGTTCGTGGTGACCCGCGCCCCGGCGAAGGCGACCAGACCGGGGCCGTGCCGCAGGTCCGGGCCGAGCGTGGCGTCGGGGTGTACGAGACTGGCCGCCGCTGTGTCGTACCGGTCGACCCGTTCGGCGACCGCGCGCCGGACCCGAGGGTCGCCGATACCGATGACGTGGTGGGTGTCGGCGGGCGCCTCGGCGAACCAGGACAGACCACCGAGAAACGGCACGTCGAGTCGCTGCACCCGCTTGAGGTTCACCTCGCTCGGCCGGTCGTCGACGAAGCCCAGGACCTGCCACCGCGGCAGGAGAGCGGCGGCGTTCACGGCACGGGTGATGGTCAGGACCTCCCGACCGTGCCCGCCGCATCCGACGATGACCAGGGGTACCGTCACGGTGCCGGAACTCCGGTCCGGGCGGCCAGGAACTCGTCGATCGCCGAGAGCACGGCGGTGACCTGCGCTTCGGTGAGGGCGCTGCCGCTGGGCACGGTCAACCCTTCGGCGTAGAGCCGTTCGGCGGCTCCGGTGAGCCGACTCTCCGCGTCGGCGTACGCCGGTTGCAGGTGCATCGGCTTCCACACCGGACGGGTCTCGATGTTCCGGGCGGACAGGTGGGCGGCCAGGTCCGCCGCGGTCCAGCCGGAACGGCGCGGGTCGACCCGGATGCTGGTGAGCCAGCAGTTGGAACCGGCGTCCTCGGCGCCGACCAGCGCGGCCCCGGGCACCGGGGCGAAGAGTTTGGCGTACCGGTCGCGCAGCCGCCGGCGCCGGTCGATCATCCCGTCCAGCCGGATCAGCTGAGCCCGCCCCAACGCCGCGAGCAGGTTGCTCAACCGGTAGTTGTATCCGGTCTCCCGGTGCTCGTAGTGCGCCACCGGCTCGCGCGCCTGGGTGGACAGGTGCCGCGCCCGGTCGAGCAGCGCCACATCGTCGCCGACGAGCATGCCACCGCCGGAGGTGGTCATGATCTTGTTTCCGTTGAAGGAGAGGGCGCCCACCCGGCCGAAGGAACCGGCCGGTCGGCCGAGATGTGTGGCACCGAGCGCCTCCGCGGCATCTTCGACCACCGCGACGTCGGCGGCGGCGCAGATCGGCAGCAGCGCGGCGTAGTCGGCGCAACTGCCGAACATGTCGACCGGGATCACCGCGCCGATCCGCTCCCCGCGCGAGCGCAGGTCCCGCAGCAGTTCAGCGACGAGGGCGACGTCGAGGTTGCCGGTGCGCGGATCGCAGTCGACGAAGACCGGTCGGGCCCCGGTGTAGCGGACCGCGTTGGCGGTGGCCACGAAGGTCAGCGTGGGTACCAGCACCACGTCCCCCGGGCCGACGCCCAGGCCCAGCAGCGCCAGGTGCAGCGCGGCGGTGCCGGAACTGACCGCCACCGCGCCCCGGGTGCCCACCCGGGCGGCGACCTCCCGCTCGAAGGCGTCGAGATCCGGCCCGACCGGCGCCACCCACCCGGAGCGCAGCGCCGCGATCAGGTACGACTCCTCCAGCGGTCCGATGTCCGGCGCGGACAGGTGAATGGTGCCGGTCATCGTCGGCTGCCGAGGAACTCGGGCATGGTGGCGTTGCCGTCGGCCGAGATGCCGTCCCGGCGCAGCACCGTGCCGACGGTTGCGGCCAGGATCGACAGGTCGAGGCGGAGGCTGCGGCTGGTCACGTATTCCACGTCGAGCGAGAACTTGGCGTCCCAGTCGAGGCTGTTGCGTCCGCGTACCTGGGCCAACCCGGTGATGCCGGGGCGCACCTCGTGCCGACGCGCCTGGGTGGGGGAGTACCGGCTCAGGTACTGCGGCAGCAGCGGTCGGGGACCGACGAGGCTCATGTCACCCCGCAGCACGCACCAGAGCGTCGGCAGCTCGTCCAGACTGGTGGCCCGCAGCCAGCGGCCGAGCGGGGTGAGCCGGTCGGCGTCGGTCAGCAATCCCCGGGCCGAATCGGGCGCCCGCATGGTGCGAAATTTGATCAACTCGAACGGCCGGTCGTCTCGTCCGATGCGGCACTGCCGGAAGAGCACCGGTCGGCCCAGCCGTACCGCGACCGCCGCCGCGACCACCGCCATCAACGGCGCGGTCAGCAGCAGCAGCACGGTCGCGACGACCACGTCGAACAGCCGCTTGACCGGGTCGTCCGGCCGCGCGGGCCGGGGCGAGCGCGTCGGCGCGGTCACCGAGGATACGGGCACCGTTCTGACCTCCGTACGTCAAACGGTCATAGCAGACAAACGGGTTGTATCAGACTGAGCGCTCGTGATTTCGGAAAATGGCGACAGTCAACACGGATCCCGACACGTCAACCCGCGAGGACATGCAAAGGACACGCGTCCCGGCGCGCCGCGTCAGCTCGGGTGTGTCGCTCAGCCGCTGGTCAGAGGTCCGCGTCGGCCGCGTCGAGCCGCCGCTGCAACATGATCCGCAGCGGTAGCGACTCGCCGTCCCGAGCACCTTCGCCGACGATCAGCGGGGCCGGGTCGGGCTGCGGATCGGCACCGAGGAGCCGGGCGCGCAGTGAGCGCGGCACGGTCAGCAGGTGAAAACGACCGTGCACGTCGACCGCCCGGCTGCGCGCCCGGTCGATGTACCAGCCGTGCAGGCCGGTCCGGTAGCGGGCCCGGCCGTCATGCGACCGGGCGACGAGTCGGGTGGTGGCCAGGCCGCGCCGCCGCGCCTCGGCGACGAACGCGCTGACCAGTGCCGCCGCCTCCGCCTGCTCGGCCTCCCGGCGCCGCTGTGCGGCCGCCGCGTGCGCCAGCACCGCCTGCCGCTGCGTCTCCCGCCACTCCGCGCCGCCGTCGCTCCCCACCCCGACGGTACGCCCGCCGCCCGCCGCCCGCCGCCCGCCGCCCTCCCCACCCCCTACCCCTGGCGCCGTCAGCAACTTCAGTGATGCTGCGGTCTCGCGACGGGTTGAGGCAGCACCATCCCCGAAGTTGTCCGATGTGTTGAACCCGGATCGGGGTGTGGGTTGGGGCCCTTTGCTCTGCTTCAACCCACGCACCAGCGGTGCAGCGGAACCGTTGCGTCCGTTGAAGCAGAGCAAAGGGCGCGAGGTGGTATATGGCTCGGCCGTTGACGAGAGGGCTCTCTCTAGAGCAGGCCGGCGCGGCGCAGCGCGTCGGCCATCGCGCCGTCGGCGGGTGCCGCCGCGCCGCGTCCCTGGCGCACCTGCCCGCCCTGCGCGCCACGGCCCTGGCCGCCCTGCCCGCCCTGGCCGGTACGGCCCTGTCCGCCCTGCCCGTCGCGGCCCTGGCCACTCCGACCGCCCTGGCCACTCCGACCGCCCTGGCCACTCCGACCGCCCTGGCCAGCGCGGTCCTGCCCGGCCGCGCCGTCCCGGCCGCCACCGCGTCCGGCGCCGGGCTCGGACTCGTCGTCCAGGCGCAGGGTCAGCGAGATGCGCTTGCGCGGTACGTCGACGTCCAGCACCTTGACTTTCACCACGTCGCCGGACTTGACCACGTCGCGCGGGTCCTTCACGAAGGTGCGGGACATCGCCGACACGTGCACCAGCCCGTCCTGGTGCACGCCGACGTCCACGAACGCGCCGAACGCGGCCACGTTGGTGACCACGCCCTCCAGCACCATCCCCGGCGTCAGGTCACCGATCTTCTCCACACCCTCGACGAAGGTCGCCGTCTTGAACTCCGGCCGGGGGTCGCGGCCCGGCTTCTCCAGCTCGGCGAGGATGTCGGTGACGGTGGGCAGGCCGAACGTCTCGTCGACGAAGTCGGTCGCGCGCAGCCCGCGCAGGATGGAACTCTTGCCGATGATCGACCGCAGGTCCTGGCCGGTGCTGGCCAGAATCCGGCGCACCACCGGGTACGCCTCGGGGTGCACGCTCGAGGAGTCCAGCGGGTCGTCGCCGCCGGGGATGCGCAGGAAGCCGGCGCACTGCTCGAACGCCTTCGGGCCGAGCCGGGCCACCTTCTTCAACTCGGCCCGGGTACGGAACGGACCGTTGGCGTCCCGGTGCAGCACGATGTTCTCGGCCAGCCCGGCACCGATGCCGGAAACCCGGGTCAGCAGCGGCGCGGAGGCGGTGTTGACGTCCACGCCGACGCCGTTGACGCAGTCCTCCACCACCGCGTCCAGCGACCGGGACAGCTTCACCTCGGACAGGTCGTGCTGGTACTGCCCGACCCCGATGGAGCGCGGGTCGATCTTCACCAGCTCGGCGAGCGGGTCCTGCAACCGGCGGGCGATGGAGACCGCGCCGCGCAGCGACACGTCCAGCCCGGGCAGTTCCTGGGCGGCGTACGCGGAGGCCGAGTAGACCGACGCGCCGGCCTCGGAGACCACGACCTTGGTCAGCTTCAGCTCCGGGTGCCGTTTGATCAGGTCACCGGCGAGCTTGTCGGTCTCCCGGCTGGCCGTGCCGTTGCCGATGGCGATCAGCTCGACCCCGTGCGCGGCGGCCAGCGTGGCGAGGGTGTGCAGCGAGGCGTCCCACTGCCGGCGCGGCTCGTGCGGGTAGATCGTGTCGGTGGCGACCACCTTGCCGGTGGCGTCCACCACGGCCACCTTCACCCCGGTCCGCAGGCCCGGGTCCAGTCCCATCGTGGGCCGGGCGCCGGCCGGCGCGGCCAGCAGCAGGTCGCGCAGGTTGGTGGCGAAGACCCGGACGGCCTCCTCCTCGGCCGCCTGCCACAGTCGCATCCGCAGGTCCGCGCCGAGGTGGATGAGGATGCGGGTACGCCACGCCCAGCGCACCGTGTCGGCGAGCCACTTGTCGGCGGGCCGCCCCCGGTCGCTCACCCCGAACCGGCCAGCGATGGCGGCCTCGTAGCGGGTCGGCCCGCTGGCCACCGCGTCGACGTCGCCGTCGGACTCCGGATCCATGGTCAGATCGAGTACGCCCTCCTTCTCGCCCCGGAACATGGCCAGGATGCGGTGCGAGGGCAGCTTCGGGTACGGCTCGGCGAAGTCGAAGTAGTCGGCGAACTTCGCCCCGGCGCTCTCCTGTCCCTCGCGTACCCGGGACACCAGCCGGCCCCGCGACCACATCTGCTCGCGCAGCGTGCCGATCAGGTCGGCGTCCTCGGCGAACCGTTCGATCAGGATGGCCCGCGCCCCGTCCAGCGCGGCGGCGGCGTCGGCCACCCCCTTGTCGGCGTCGACGAAGGTCGCGGCGGTCGCGCGCGGGTCCTGGGTCGGGTCGCCGAGCAGCGTGTCGGCGAGGGGCTCCAGCCCCGCCTCACGGGCGATCTGCGCCCGGGTCCGCCGCTTCGGCTTGTACGGCAGGTAGATGTCCTCCAGGCGGGACTTCGAGTCGGCCGCCATGATCTGCGCTTCCAGGGCCTCGTCGAGCTTGCCCTGGGAACGGATGGACTCCAGCACCGCCGCGCGCCGCTCGTCCAGCTCCCGCAGGTACCGCAGGCGCTCCTCCAGGGTGCGCAGCTGGGTGTCGTCGAGCAGGCCGGTGGCCTCCTTCCGGTACCGCGCGATGAACGGCACGGTGGCACCACCGTCGAGCAGCTCCACGGCCGCGCGTACCTGGCGCTCGGCGACGCCGAGTTCCTCGGCGATCCGCTGATGAACAGAGAGGGTCACGATGTCGCTCCGCCTTCGGGTGTGGGTTCCGTGGTGCATTCTGCCGGGCTACCGTGGCGATCATGGAACCACCTGCGGACCCCCGGGCGCGCCGACTCTTCGGTGGCAGCGCGCGGGCCCTCGGCGACCTGGCGACCAGCCCGTTCCGGGCCGACCGGGACCGCATCGTCGGCTCGCCGTTCTTCACCCGGCTCGGTGGCGTCACCCAGGTGGTCAGCCCGGGCGGGTCCGGGCTGCTGGTGCACAACCGGCTCACCCACAGTCTCAAGGTCGCCCAGGTGGCCCGGGCGATCGCCGAGCGGCTCACCGCCGACGGCCAGCAACGCGACCTGGTGGAGAAGCTGGGCGGCTGCGACCCGGACGTGGTGGAGGCCGCCGCGCTCGCCCACGACCTCGGTCACCCGCCCTTCGGGCACCTGGGGGAGCGGGTGCTGGACCGGCTGGCCCGGCACCGGCTCGGCCTGACCGACGGGTTCGAGGGCAACGCCCAGTCGTACCGGATCGTCACCTCGACCGAGATCCGGGGCGCGGCGACCACCGGCCTGGATCTGACGGCGGCGGTGCGGGCGGCGATGCTGAAGTACCCGTGGACCCGGCTGGACCACCCCGACCCGCACCCCCGGACGATGGATCCGCCGCCGCGCGGCGCCACCCCGCCGCCGGACGACCCGGACAGCGGCTCGTTGAAGTTCGGGGCGTACCGCACGGAGCTGGACGACCTGCGGCAGGCGCGGGCACCGTTCGCCGGCCGGATCGCCGACTGGCAGCAGACCGTCGAGGCGTCGGTGATGGACACTGCCGACGACATCGCGTACGCCATCCACGACGTGGAGGACTTCTACCGGGTGGGTGTGCTCCAGCAGGGCGCGGTGGCCGCCGAGCTGATGGCCTGGCAGCGCGAGGGCGGCCACCTGCGGGCGATCACCGATTCCGCGCTGGCCACCTCGGCCCGTCGGCCCGGCTCGTCGATCGAGCGGCTGCGCCGCCAACTGCACCACAAGGACGCCTGGATCGCCGACGACGAGGCGTTCGCCGCCGCCGTCGAACACGTCCGGGAGGAACTGGTCGAGGGGCTGCTGGCGTTGCCGTTCGACGGCTCCATCGAGGCGGAGCAGTACGTGGCCCGCTTCTCCGCCCGGTGGACCGCCCGTTTCGTGGACGCGATCACCGTCGTCGAGCAGCCCGCCGTACGTTCCGGGCACGTGCTGCTGGCCCCGGCGCAGTGGCACGAGGTGCAGGTGCTCAAGTTCGTGCACCACCGGTTCGTGCTGGCCCGTCCCGACCTGGCGTTGCACCAGCGTGGTCAGGCCCGGCTGCTCGACACCCTGGTCGAGGCGCTGCGGGAGTGGCTGCTCGACCCGGAGGAGGAGTCCCGGCTGCCCCGGCGGCTGCACGACCTGGTGGAGCTGGCCGAGGCGGAACTGCATCCGCGTACCCCGGACCGGATCGGCAAGGCGCGCGGCCGGGCCATCGTGGACTTCGTCGCCCAGCTCACCGACGGTCAGGCGGTGGCGATGCTGGACGCGCTCTCCGGCCGCTCCGGCGCCCTCTGGACCGACGCCTTCGTCCTCTGAGGCGACCCGGCTCGGGTCCGTCGGGGCAGCGGCTACTCAGGCGATGGCCTGCCACCAGCCGTCGACCGGCGGCGGGTCGTCGACCACCACCCGCTCACCGGGGCGTGGCACGGCCAGCCGCACGTCGCGGGCCTTCGCCTCGGCCCAGAGCCGGTCCACCGGCTCGGACCAGTCGTGCAGCGCGAGGTTGAACGTGCCCCAGTGCACCGGCAGGAACAGCCCACCGCGCAGGTCCAGGTGGGCGGCGACGGCCTCCTCCGGGAACATGTGGATGCCGGGCCAGGCCCGGTCGTACGCGCCGATCTGCATCAGCGTCACGTCGAACGGCCCGTGCGCGGCGCCGATCTCGGCGTACCCGCCGAAGTAGCCGGAGTCTCCGGTGTAGTAGACGCGGCGCTGCCGACCGGCCACCACCCAGGAGCTCCACAAGGTGCCGTTGCGGCGCAGGCCCCGACCGGAGAAGTGCTGGGCGGCGGTGCAGGAGATTTCCAGCTCGGCCACCCGGTGGGTCTGCGACCAGTCCAGCTCGATGATCCGCTCCGCCGGTACGCCCCAGCGGTCGAGGTGGGCACCGACCCCGAGCGGCACCAGGAACGGCGCCGACTGCCGGGCGGTCAGTTCCCGCACCGTGCCCATGTCGAGATGGTCGTAATGGTCGTGCGAGATCAGGATCGCGTCGAGGCGGGGCAGTTCGTCGAGGCGTACCGGCGGTTGGTGCAGCCGGCGCGGGCCGACCGCCGTCGAGGGGGAGCACCTGTCGCTCCACACCGGGTCCAGCAGCACCCGTCGACCCTCGATCTCGATCAGGGCGGAGGCGTGGCCGTACCAGACGACGTTCAGCTCGCGCGCCGGGTCGATGCCGGTCTCGGCGGACGGCCGCAGCAGTGGCACGGGTGCGCCCGGCCGACGCTTCTGCTTGCCGAAGAGCAGTTCCCGGAACAGGTTGCGGTCGGAGGCGGGCACCATCGTGCGGGTGTCCGCCCGGTTGTGGAAGGTGCCGTCGCGGAACTGTGGTGACCGGGCCGCCCGTTCGGCCCGCGCGCCAGCCAGCCGGCCGCCGATCGCGGCCGGCACGTTGCGTGCGGCCCAGGCCGCGGTGGCGAGTCCGGCCACCGCGGCCAGGCCCGCCACCGACCCGGTGATTCGCCGACCGGTGGTAGGTCCGCTCGGCTCGTTCGGCGCCCGCATGGTCCCCCCTCTGTTGATCCCCGAGGTCCACGGTAGCCGCCGCCGGCCGGGTTCAGCCGCCGTTGCTGGGGCGGTACAGGTGCTTGCGGTGGGTGGTGCCGGTGCCGCCGACACCGGCGGTCAGGTCCATGACCCGTCGGCCCCACCGGGCGCGTGCCTGCACGGCGGGGTGGGTGGCGCCGAAGTCGTCCGCGTCGGCCTGCCCGTCGGCGAAGAGGGCGTACGTCACCAGTGGCGCGCCGGCGGTGTCGAAGATCACTCCGGCTTCGTGGCGGGCGTCGGCGTACCAGCCCGCCTTGGTGGCGACGCGGGCCCGTTCGGCGGAGGACATCTCGCGACGTACCCCGTCGGTGAACGCCACCGGCGAGCGCAGCAGTCGCAGCACCCGGTCGGTCGAGGCGGGGGAGAGCAGGGTGCCGGCGACCAGCGCCCGCAGCAGGTCATGGGTCTCCCGGGGCGTGCTGGTGCCCAGAAAGAAGCGGTTCGGGTTGGCCACCGGCTGCACCTGCGTGTTCGGGAAGCCCTTAGCGACCAGGATCTGGTTGATCTCGGCGGCCGGGCAGACCAGCCCGCAGAGCCGGACCGCGGTGTCGTCGGAGACGGTCAGCAGGTTCGCCAGGACGTGGCCGACGGTCACCAGACTGGGGTAGGCGCCGTCCAGGCTGAAGATGCCGTCACCGCCGGTCACCACGATCGCCTCGGTCACCTCCACCTGGTGGTCGAGGGCGAGCAGGCCCCGGTCGACCTTGTCCAGCACCGCGACCGCCACGGCGATCTTGTTGACGCTGTACGCCTCGATCCGCAGGTCCGCCGACTCGTTCACCGCGACCAGCGGCCCGTCCGGACCGGCCAGGCTGACGTACGCCTGCCAGTTGCCGCCGGCCCGGCTGCTCACCCGGTGGAAGGCCGCGGCGATGCGGGCGGCGAGCCGTTCGCGGTCACTGCCCGCCTCGCCACCCGTGCCCGCCTGCTCGGTCGGGTCAGCGGCGGCGGGCATCGCGGTGCCGAACACGGCGCCGGCCGTCGCCACGGTGCCCAGGCCGAGCGCGGTCCTGCGGTCCATCCGAATGGTCACTCGTCTCTCCCGTCGGTGCCCTGGTGTGTCCAGGACACACCCTAGGCGGACGGATCGACGTAGGTGACCCCGTCGATGGGCTCACGAGGCGAGGACGACCTTCACACAGCCGTCCTGCTTCTTCTGGAACATCTCGTACGCCTGCGGCGCCTGCTCCAGCGGCAGCCGGTGGGTACGCAGGTCGGTCACGCCGAGCGGGTCGTCGTCGGTGAGCAGGGGGATGATCTCGTCGGTCCAGCGCCGTACGTGGCACTGACCCATCCGCACCTGGATGCCCCGGTCGAACATCTCCATCAGCGGCAACGGGTCGACCTCGCCGCCGTACACCCCGGAGATGGAGACGGTGCCGCCGCGCCGGACGGCCTTGAGCGCGGCCTTGAGCGCGACCAGCCGGTCCACCCCGACCTTGTCGATCATCGGCTGGGCGAGCTTGTCCGGCAGCAACCCGGCGGCGGCCTGGCCGAGCTTGCCCAGCGGCGCGCCGTGCGACTCCATCCCGACCGCGTCGATCACCGCGTCCGGCCCGCGCCCGTCCACCAGGTCGATCAACGTGCCGGGCACGTCGTCGAGTTGGGAGATGTCGAGCACCTCCACGCCGTGCCGGCGGGCCATCTCCAGCCGCTCCGGCACCACGTCGAGGCCGATCACCCGGTCCGCGCCGAGGTGGCGGCCGATGCGGGCACAGAACTGCCCGACCGGCCCCAGCCCGAAGACCGCCAGGGTGCCGCCGGGTGGGGTGTCGGCGTACTTCACCGCCTGCCACGCGGTCGGCAGGATGTCGGAGAGGTAGAGCCACCGCTCGTCCGGCCCGTCGTCCGGCACCTTGACCGGACCGAACTCGGCGAACGGAACGCGGAGGAACTGGGCCTGTCCGCCGGGCACCGCGCCGTAGAGGGAGGTGTAGCCGAACAGCGCGGCGCCCTTGCCCTCGGCGGTGACCTGGGTGGTCTCGCACTGGGCGTAGAGCTGCCGCTGGCACATCCAGCAGGATCCACAGGAGATGTTGAACGGCACCACCACCCGGTCGCCGGGCTTGAGGCGGGTAACCCCCGACCCGACCTCCTCGACGATGCCCATCGGCTCGTGACCGAGGATGTCACCCGGCTTGAGGTAGGGCCCGAGGACTTCGTACAGGTGCAGGTCCGAGCCGCAGATGGCGGTCGAGGTGATCCGCACGATCGCGTCGGTCGGGTCCTCGATCCTCGGGTCGGGCACCTCCTCGACCCGTACGTCCCGCTTGCCGTGCCAGGTAAGTGCCCGCATGTCGCCCCCTAGTCGCCGCCGTCCCCGTAGCTGACCTGCTACCCGCGCCAGCGCCCCCTAACCGGCCTACCCCACCTCCGCAGGGGTTGATCATGAGGTTGGCGGCAGCTTGAAGATCAACAACTGCCGCCAACCTCATGGTCAACGGAGGAAATCCGGTCGGGGTGTGGTCAGGTGCCGGGGGTGTCGGCGTGGCGGCTGGTCGCGGTGAGGTAGTCGCGGTTGAGGCGGCCGATGGTGGTCAGCGGGATGCCCTTGGGGCAGACCACGGTGCACTCGCCGGCGTTGGTGCAGCCGCCGAAGCCGGCCTCGTCGTGCGCGTCGACCATGCCGATCACCCGGGTGTAGCGCTCGGGCTGGCCCTGCGGGAGCAGCGAGAGCTGGGTGACCTTGGCGGCGGTGAACAGCATCCCGGAGCCGTTCGGGCAGGCGGCCACGCAGGCGCCGCAGCCGATGCACGCGGCGGACTCGAAGGCGGCGTCGGCGTCGGCCTTGGCCACCGGTACGGAGTGCGCCTCCGGCGCGCTGCCGGTGGGCGCCGTGACGTACCCGCCAGCGGCGATGATCTTGTCGAAGGCGTTGCGGTTGACCACCAGGTCCTTGATGACCGGGAAGGCCCGCGCGCGCCACGGCTCGATGTCGATGGTGTCGCCGTCGGAGAACTGCCGCATGTGCAGCTGGCAGGCGGTGGTGCCGCGCTGCGGCCCGTGCGCGTCCCCATTGATCATCAGGCCGCACATGCCGCAGATGCCCTCACGGCAGTCGTGGTCGAAGGCGACCGGCTCCTCGCCCGCGAGGATGAGCCGCTCGTTGAGCACGTCGAGCATCTCCAGGAACGACATGTCCGGGGAGACGTCGTCGACCTGGTACGTCACCATCCGACCCTTGTCCTGGGGGCCGGACTGGCGCCAGATGCGCAGGGTCAGGTTCACTTGTAGCTCCGCTGCGTGGGGTGGACGTATTCAAAGTTCAGGTCTTCCTTGTGCAGCACCGAGGGCTCACCCGTGGCGGTGAACTCCCAGGCCGCGACGTACGCGAACCGGTCGTCGTCGCGCTGCGCCTCGCCCTCCGGGGTCTGGTGCTCGGCGCGGAAGTGGCCGCCGCAGGACTCCTCCCGGTGCAGGGCGTCGATGCACATCAGCTCGGCCAGCTCGAAGAAGTCGGCGACCCGGCCGGCCTTCTCCAGCGACTGGTTCAACCCTTCGCCGTTGCCCGGCACCCGGACCCGCTGCCAGAACTGGTCCCGCAGGGCGCGGATCTCGTCGATGGCCTTGCGCAGCCCGGCCTCGGAGCGCTCCATGCCGCAGTGCTCCCACATGATCTGGCCCAGCTCGCGGTGGAACGAGTCCACCGTCCGGTCGCCGTCGATCGCGAGCAGCCGCTGGATACGGTCCTCCACGTCGCGACGGGCCTCGACGGCCGCCGGGTGGGTCGCGTCGACCTTCTCGAACGGACCGGCGGCCAGGTAGTTGGCGACCGTGTTGGGCAGCACGAAGTACCCGTCGGCCAGGCCCTGCATCAGCGCCGAGGCGCCGAGCCGGTTCGCGCCGTGGTCGGAGAAGTTCGCCTCACCGATGACGAACAGGCCGGGGATCGTCGACTGGAGGTCGTAGTCGACCCAGAGGCCGCCCATCGTGTAGTGCACGGCGGGGTAGATCCGCATCGGCACCTCGTACGGGTCCTCGCCGGTGATCCGCTCGTACATCTCGAAGAGGTTGCCGTACTTGGCCTCGATGGCCTTGCGGCCCAGCCGGTCGATGGCGTCGGCGAAGTCGAGGTAGACCCCGAGCTTCGTCGGGCCCACGCCCCGGCCCTCGTCACAGACGTTCTTCGCGGCCCGAGAGGCGATGTCGCGGGGCACCAGGTTGCCGAAGGACGGGTAGATGCGCTCCAGGTAGTAGTCCCGCTCGTCCTCGCCGATGTCGCGGGGGTCGCGGTCGTCGTCCTTGGCCTTCGGTACCCACACCCGGCCGTCGTTGCGCAGCGACTCGCTCATCAGGGTCAGCTTCGACTGGTGGTCGCCGGAGACCGGGATGCAGGTCGGGTGGATCTGGGTGTAGCAGGGGTTGGCGAAGTACGCGCCCTTGCGGTGCGCCCGCCAGGTGGCGGTGACGTTGCAGCCCTTGGCGTTCGTCGAGAGGTAGAAGACGTTGCCGTAGCCGCCGGAGGCGAGCACCACGGCGTCGGCGAACTCCGTGGTGATCTCGCCGGTGACCATGTCCCGGACCACGATGCCCCGGGCCTTGCCGTCGACGACGATCAGCTCCAGCATCTCGTGCCGGGCGTTCATCTCCACGTTGCCCAGGCCGATCTGCCGCTCCAACGCCTGGTACGCGCCGAGCAGCAACTGCTGACCCGTCTGGCCCCGAGCGTAGAAGGTGCGCTGTACCTGCGCGCCACCGAACGAACGGGTGTCGAGCAGGCCGCCGTACTCGCGGGCGAACGGCACCCCCTGGGCGACGCACTGGTCGATGATGTTGACCGAGACCTCGGCCAGCCGGTGCACGTTCGACTCGCGGGAGCGGAAGTCACCGCCCTTGACGGTGTCGTAGAAGAGCCGGTGCACCGAGTCGCCGTCGTTGCGGTAGTTCTTGGCGGCGTTGATGCCGCCCTGGGCGGCGATCGAGTGCGCCCGGCGCGGGCTGTCCTGGTAGCAGTACGACCGGACCCGGTAGCCCTGCTCGGCGAGCGTGGCGGCGGCGGAGCCGCCGGCCAGACCGGTGCCGACCACGATCACGGTCATCTTGCGGCGGTTGGCCGGGTTGACCAGCTTGGCCTCGAAGCGGCGGCGTTCCCACCGGGTCTCGATCGGGCCGTCGGGGGCCCTGGTGTCGGCGATCGGGTCGCCCTCGGTGAACAGATCCATGGTCAGGACACCAATCCGGTGAGTACGGCGAACGGGACCACGAGGTAGCCGGCGCAGAGCACGACGGCGAAGACCAGCGCCACCACCCGGGCCCGCTGCTCGCCGCGCGGGGTCTGCTGGCCCAGGCTGCGCAGCGCGCTGAACACGCCGTGCCGCAGGTGGAAGCCGAGCGCGACGATCGCCAGGGTGTAGAAGGCCGTGACGTACCAGCGCTGCGGGGCGAAGTCGGCGACCACGTTGGCGTACGGCCGGGACGGGTCGCCGACCGGGTTCAGCGTGCCGGTGGTCAGGTCCAGGATGTGGTAGATCACGAAGAGCAGGATGATCACGCCGCCCCAGCGCATGGTGCGGGCCGCGTAGCTGCCGCGGACCTTCTTGCGGTGGGCGTAGCGGACCGGGCGGGCGGCGCGGGCCCGCAACGCCAGCACCGTGGCGGCCCAGATGTGCAGCAGCACCGCCGTCAGCAGGCCGACCCGTTGGATCCACAGGAACCCGGCGCTGGGCAGCAGCGGGACGCCGATCTCGCGCAGCCAGTGCGCGTAGTGGTCGAACGAGGACGCGCCTGAGAAGATCTTCAGGTTGCCCAGCATGTGGGCGATGAGGAACAGCACCAGCAGGATGCCCGTCACCGCCATGACGGCCTTGAGGCCGACATTCGATCGGATGGGCGACCGGGTTCTCGTCGTGACTACCACTCGACCGACGCTAGGAGGACTTCGATCAGTCGTCCAATGCATCGACACCGCAGTCTTGATAGCCATAAGCTATGTAGATGCAGCTCCATCAGCTGAAGTACTTCGTCGCGGTGGCCGAAGTACGACATTTCACCCAGGCGGCCGACATCGTGGGCATCACCCAGCCGTCGTTGAGTAAGCAAATTCACGCGTTGGAGGACACCCTCGGCGCACCCCTGTTCGAGCGGGTAAGGGGCAACATAACGCTGACCGCGGCGGGCGAGGTGCTGCTGCCGTTGGCCACCCGGATCCTGGCCGACGTCGAGACCGCCACCCGGGAGGTGCAGGAACTTGTCGGCCTGCGGCGCGGCCGGGTACGCCTCGGCGCCACCCCCAGCCTCGCCACCTCGCTCGCCCCGCCGGTGCTGCGCCGGTTCCGCGACGCCCACCCCACCGTCGACCTGCGGATGGAGGAAGGCGGCTCGCAGGACCTGGTCCGTGACCTGCTCCGGGGCGACCTCGATCTCGCACTGATCATCATGCCCTCCCAGGGCACCGACGCCGGCCTGCGGGCCGACCCGATCCTCACCGAGAACCTGGTGGTCGCCTCGGTCGACCCGGTGCCCACCGCCACCCCCGGTGCCGAGCTACGCATCACCGACCTGCGCGACCAGCCGATGGTGATGTTCCGCGAGGGCTACGACCTGCGCGACGCCACCCTCCAGGCGTGCCGGGGCGCCGGCTTCGAACCGACCCTGTCGGTGGACGGCGGGGAGATGGACGCGGTGCTCAGCTTCGTCGAGGCCGGGCTGGGCATCGCCGTCGTACCCGGCATGGTGGTGGCCCGCCGGGCCGGCATCCGCGTCACCCGGTTGGCCCCACCCGGCGTCCGCCGCACCATCGCCGTGGCCCGCCGCCGCGACGCCGTGCCCACCCACGCCGGCCGCGAACTACGCCGCATCCTGCTCGACTACGTCCACACCGCCACCGCCACCGCCCAACTCCCACCCGGCGTCGAGCCCCTGCCCTAACCGTTCTCGGCGTCGTCCATGGCGCGGTAGATGCGTTGTTCCGAGACGGGGTAGGGGGTGCCGAGGGCCTGGGCGAAGATGCTGACCCGCAACTCCTCGATCATCCAGCGGATCTGGCGGACCGCCGGCGACGAGCGTCGCGCCGCGGGCAGGGCGGCCAGGAACTCGTCGTACTCGCGCTGCACCACCGCGACGCGGTCCTGCTGCTGCTTGTCCCGGGCCGGGTTGCTCGGCAGCCGGTCCAGTCGACGCTCGATCGCGGTCAGGTAGCGCAGCAGGTCGGGCAGCCGGGCGTATCCGGCCTCGGTGATGAAGCCGCCGTGGACGAGGCCGGTGAGCTGGTTGCGGATGTCGGCCAGGGCGGCCACCACGGCCAGGTTCCGCGTCGCGCCCAGGCGCTGCTGCACCGCGTAGGCGGCGGCGAGCACCCCCCGGACCCGGTCCATCACCGCCACCACCGTGTCCACCAGGTCGGCCCGGACCTTCTCGCGCAGCGCGACGAAACCCGCCTCGTCCCAGGCCGGCCCGCCCGCGTCGGCGATCAGCTTGTCGATCGCCGCGCCGGCCGCGTCCTCGATCAACGCCTGCACCCCGCCGTGCGGGTTGCGGGACAACGCCAGCTTCGCCTCGTTGCTCAGCCGCCCCTGGAGGAACTTCGCCGGGGACGGCACGGTCAGCCGCAGCAGTCGCCGGGTACCGGCCCAGTGGGCTGCCTCCTGCTCGCCCGGTGAGTCGAACACCTTCACCCCGACCGTGGCGCCCTCGTCCACCAGCGCCGGGTAGGCGGTCACCGCGTACCCGGCCCGGACCTGCTCGATGGTGCGCGGCAGCGTACCGATCTCCCAGCCGGTCAGCCCCGATCGGGCCACCTCCGGTGCGGCGGCGGCCACCACCTGGCGTACCTCCGCCTTGAGCTGGCGTTGCAGGGCCGGCAGGTCCTTGCCCTCGGCGACCGGTTTGTCGTCGTCGCCGAGCACCCGGAAGGTGACCCTCAGGTGCGGCGGCAGCCTGCCGAGATCCCACGCGTCCCGGGGTACGGTCACCCCGGTCATCCGCCGCAGCTGCCGGGTCAGCGCGTCCAGCAGCGGCTCCTCGCCGACGGTGATCGCGGCGAGCGCGGCTCGGGCGTAGTCGGGGACCGGCACGAAGTTGCGCCGTACCGGCTTCGGCAGTGACCGGATCAGCGCGACGACCAGCTCCTCGCGCAGCCCCGGCACCTGCCAGTCGAAGCTCTCGGCGGGCACCTGGTTGAGCAGCGGCAGCGGGATGTCCACCGTCACGCCGTCGGTCGGGGTACCGGGCTCGAACGTGTACGTCAGCGGCAGCGCCACCCCGTCGGCCCGCCACTGGTCGGGGTAGTCGGCCTCGTCCAGCCCGCCCCGACCCGCGTTGACCAGCAGCTCCCGGGTGAAGGTGAGCAGCTCGGGCCGCTCGCGGCGAATCTTCTTCCACCAGCTGTCGAAGTGCCGCCCGGAGACCACCTCGGCCGGGATCCGCTCGTCGTAGAACTGGAAGATCGTCTCGTCGTCGACCAGGATGTCGCGCCGCCGGGCCCGGTTCTCCAGCTCCTCGATCTCGGCCAGCAGCCGCTGGTTGTCCCGCCAGAACTGGTGGTGGGTGGACCAGTCGCCCTCGACCAGCGCGTGCCGGATGAACAACTCCCGGCTCAGCGTCGGGTCGATCCGGCCGAAGTTGACCTTGCGCGAGGTGACCAGCGGGACGCCGAAGAGGGTGACCTTCTCGTACGCCATCACCGCCGCCTGCTTCTTCTCCCAGTGCGGCTCGCTGTAACTGCGCTTGACCAGGTGCTGGGCGAGCGGCTCGACCCACTCCGGCTCGATCCGCCCGTTCACCCGCCCCCACAGCCGGGAGGTCTCCACCAGCTCGGCGGCCATCACCCAGCGGGGCGGCTTGCGGAACAGCGCCGAGCCCGGGAACAGGGCGAACTTCGCCCCACGCGCGCCCAGGTACTCGTGCTTCTGCGCGTCCTTGAGGCCGATGTGCGACAGCAGGCCCGGCAGCAGCGACTGGTGCACCTTCGGTGTGTCGATCTCCTCCGGCAGATCCGCGCCGCCCTGGCGCCGCCCGCCGCCGTCGGGCGCGACGTCCGGGCCGCCCCGCCGGCCGCGTCCCCGGTTCCTGTCGTCAGGGGTACGCAGCACCTGGCGCAACTGGCTGACGATGTCCTGCCACTCCCGGACCCGCAGGTAGTTGAGGTACTCGGCTCGACACATCCGGCGGAACGCGCTGGAGGAGAGGGCCCGCTGCTGCTCGCGCAGGTACCGCCAGAGGTTGAGGTACGCGACGAAGTCGGATTCGGCGTCGGCGAACCGGGCGTGCGCCTGGTCGGCCTGGGCCTGTTTCTCCGCCGGCCGCTCGCGCGGATCCTGGATGGACAGGGCCGCGGCGATCACCATCACCTCGGTGGCGCAGCCGTTGCGTTCCCCCTCAAGCACCATCCGGGCCAGCCGGGGGTCGACCGGCAACTGGGCCAACCGTCGGCCGAGAGTGGTGAGCCGTCCCGTCGGGTCGCTCTCGGCCGGGTCGAGCGCGCCCAGCTCGTGCAGCAGGTTGACGCCGTCGGTGATGTTGCGCCGGTCCGGCGGGTCGATGAACGGGAACGCCGCGATGTCGCCCAGGCCGATGGCGGTCATCTGGAGGATGACCGAGGCCAGGTTGGTCCGCAGGATCTCCGGGTCGGTGAACTCGGGACGGGAGTCGAAATCCTGCTCGTCGTAGAGCCGGATGCAGATGCCGTCCGAGGTACGTCCGCAGCGACCCTTGCGCTGGTTGGCGCTGGCCTGCGAGATCGGCTCGATCGGCAGCCGCTGCACCTTCAGCCGCTGCGAGTAGCGGGAGATCCGGGCGGTGCCGGGATCCACCACGTACTTGATGCCGGGCACGGTCAGCGAGGTTTCCGCGACGTTCGTGGCCAGCACCACCCGGCGTCCCCCGTGCGGGGCGAAGACCCGGTGCTGCTCGGCGACGCTGAGCCGGGCGTACAGCGGCAGGATCTCGGTGCCGAGCAGGGACCGCTTGTTCTGCACCAGCTTGCCCAGCGCCTCGGCGGTGTCCCGGATCTCCCGCTCACCGCTGAGGAAGACCAGGATGTCGCCCGGCCCTTCGGCGGCCAGCTCCTCGACGGCGTCACCGATGGCCTGGACCTGGTCGCGGACGTTCTCCTCGTCGGCATCCTCCTCGTCGCCTCCGGCGACCTCGACCAGCGGCCGGTAGCGCACCTCGACCGGATAGGTCCGGCCGGAGACCTCCACCACCGGTGCCGGCTCGCCGTCGGGATGCTCGGCGGTCGGTGGCCCGGCGAAGTGTCGGGCGAACCGGTCGGTCTCGATGGTCGCCGAGGTGATGATCACCTTGAGGTCGGGGCGGCGCGGCAGGAGCTGCCGGAGGTACCCGAGAATGAAGTCGATGTTGAGGCTGCGCTCGTGCGCCTCGTCGATGATCAACGTGTCGTACTGGCGCAGCATCCGGTCGGTCTGCAACTCGGCCAGCAGGATGCCGTCGGTCATCAGCTTGACCAGGCTGTTCTCGCTGACCTGATCGGTGAAGCGCACCTTGTAGCCGACCACGTCACCCAGCTCGGTCCCCAGCTCCTCGGCGATCCGGTCGGCCACCGTACGCGCGGCCAGCCGCCGGGGCTGGGTGTGCCCGATCAGGCCGCCGATGCCCCGCCCCAGCTCCAGGCAGATCTTCGGCAGCTGGGTGGTCTTGCCCGAGCCGGTCTCGCCCGCCACGATCACCACCTGGTGGTCGCGGATCGCCGCGGCGATGTCGTCCTTGCGCTCGCTGACCGGCAGACTGGCCGGGTAGACGATCTTCGGGACCGCCGCTTTCCGCCGCTCCAGCCGACCCTCCGCCGCAGCCGTCTCGGCGACGATCTCCGCCAGCACCGACTCGCGGCGCCGCGGATCGCGGAGCTTGCGCAGCCCGTCGAGCCGACGGCGCAGGTGACGCTGGTCGCGGAACATCAGCGGAGACAGTCGACGCTGCAACTCGCCGACGGGATCGGTCGCGGCGGGTGAGGCTGGATTCTGCATGTCGTGGCCAAGGATAGGCAGCCGCCCGCCGGTCCGCCTCCTGGTTACCCACGCCATGCCCGGCCTGCTCGGGCCGGCTGCTCCGGTCGGTCTATCGTTGGGCGCCGGGCTGGAAGCGGGACACGGGGACGCCGATGACGATGCGTGACACCGATCGGGCGCTGGTGCAGGCCGCCAGCGCGGTGGCGAAGCTGCGTTGCCGCAGCGCCACCCACACCCTCGCCACGGCGGCGCGTACCGCCGACGGTCGGGTGATCTCCGCAGTCAACGTGGTGCACGCCACGGGAGGAGCCTGCCCCGAGACGGTCGCGCTCGGCACCGCCGCCACACAGGGCGTGGCAGAGCTGGAGACAATCGTCACCGTCGGCGACCGTGGCCGGTCCCTCGTCACCCCCTGCGCCCCCTGCCGGCAGCTCCTGGCCGACCGCTATCCGGCCTTACGCGTCATCGTCGGCAACCCCGAGGATCCGAAGGTCGTGCCCGTCACCGACCTGACCCCACCCACCCCCACTAGGCTGCCCTGCTCGCACCCCTGAGCCACGGGCGTGTGCAACTTCGGGGAAGGTGTCCCCTCGACACGGCCTGAGGCGGCAGTTTCCCCGAAGCTGCCGTCTGCCCTTGTGCTCGTTCGGGCTTGTGCGTGGGGTGGTGGGATCAGCGGGTGCGGGTGCGGATTGCTTGGCGGAGTTCGGCGAGGAAGCCGTCGAAGTCCTCGCGGAGCCGTTGGGCGGTCACGTGCAACACGATCCAGTCCTCGCCGAGCAGGCGGTTGAGGCGTCGCCGGTCGCGATGGAGTTGCTGCGGATCGTCGTGCCAGAGCCCGTCGTACTCAACCGCGATCTTCAACTCTGGCCAGGCGAGGTCGACCCGGGCGATGAACCTGCCGTCACGTTCTACCAAGAACTGGGTGACCGGCCGGCGAACACCGGCCAGCACGATCCGCACCCGCAGCCGCGACTCCTGAGCCGACTCCGCGCCCGGGTCGGCCAGCTGTGTCACCCGAAGCATGCGTTTCCAGCCCCGGGCGCCGCGACGTCGGTCCGCCATCTCCCGCAACTGTTCGGCGCGTACCAGTCGTTGGCCGAGCAGCCGGTCCACCACGACCACGGCCTCCTCCGGATCCAGCCACTGGGCCAGGTCCCAGCAGGTCCGTAGCGGCGTGGTGACCGGCATGCCGGCGTGCGACAGCACATCGGCCTCGGCGACCTCGCCGGTGTGCACCACCAGACCGGCGACCGGCCCGAAGCGGAAACCGGCGGGTACGAGGATGTCGAGCGGATCGGCGTCTCCGATGAATCCGGCGCCGAACAGCGCGGCGGCGCTGCGCCCAGCGATCACCGCCCCGGGTGGGAGCACCCACCGCGCCGCAGCCAGGCATCGGGTGCGGTGCGAGATCGTGAGCTGTGCGTCGGCGTACACGTCCCGGAAGACCGGTCGCCACGCCCGGCTGCGTAGTTCGCCCCGGGTCAGTAGCCCTCGGGCCACGGCACGGGAACCCTGGAAGACGCGCCCGCGCAGTTGCGGCGGACGCCGAGCGGATTTAGCCATGCCGTCCACCATGGACGACCGCAAGCACCGCCCGCCGCCCTGTGGATAACCCCGCGCCCCGCCGCCCCGCCGCCCCGCCGCCCCGCCGCCCCGCCGCGCCGCCGCGCCGCGACGGGGCGCTACTGCTCAAGCAACTTCGGGAAAAGTGCTGCTTCCGGGTGCGTCGAGGCGACACTTTCCCCGACGTTGCTGATTTTCTACGGCACGGCACGGCACGGCACGGCAGGGCAGGGCAGGGGGCGGGGGAGGGCGGGGCGGGGTGGGTCAGGCGGCGGCGGACCAGATGGCCCGGAAAGCGGCTGCCTCGCCGGCGAGCCAGCGTTCGATCTCGTCGGGCCTGGCGTTGTCGGGCATCCGGTGGGTGCTGCCCCGGCGCACGTCGACCAGGACCGGCTCGGCGTGCGGGAGCACGGCGTCCATGTGACGGGCGGTCAGGTGCAGTGCCGCCAGCGTCGCCTCCTCGCTGGGCGGGGCCTCGTCGAAGTGCAGGCGTACCGCCTCGGCGCGGCCGTCGGCGTACCGGATGCCGAAGTGGGGGTTGATCTTGATGGGCAGGTCGCCGAGCATGGCCAGCGCGTCGCGGGTCTGGGCAAGGTCGACCCCGGCAGGCTCACCGAGGGAGTGCAGCCAGGCCGTCGCGCCGGGCACGAGCGACTGGTAGAGCGGCCGCCAGCGGGGCTTGACCACGTCGACCACCTGCGCCAGGTGGGTGCCGCCGGTGTGGAAGGCGATGTCGGCCTTGAGCGCCTTCACGAACTGGCCGTGCGGGTTGAACCCGGAACGGCTGGCCCGCTGCCGGCGCAGGCCGCCGACGAAGCTGGCCTTGGTCGGGCCGGTGCGGTCGACGTACCGGGTGAAACCGAGGAGGGTGGCGTACGGCGTGAGGGGGGCGGAGATGGGCGCGGTCACGAGCATCCTCCCAGGTCAGGAACTCGATTAGTACATACATTCTAATCGACGACCCTGACATCGCCCAGGGTACGAAAGGGGCCGCCCGGGCATCCCGGACGGCCCCCTCGCGGAAAATTTCAGAGCTGGCCGACGTCGGTGATCCGGACGACGGCGGCGCCCGCCTCGTCGGAGGCGGCGAGGTCGACCTCGGCGCTGATGCCCCAGTCGTGGTCGCCCTCCGGATCGTCCAGGATCTGACGGACCGTCCAGCGCTCCCGACCCTGCTCGATCATGAGCAGCGCCGGGCCACGGGCGTCCGGACCGGTCCCGATCCCGTCGTACGACTCGAAGTAGGGCGCCAGCGCGTCGGCCCAGGCGTCGGCGGGCCAACCGGAGTCGGCGTCCAACTCGCCCAGCGCGTTCCACTGCCGCAGCGCGGCCAGCTCGACCCGCCGGAACAGGGCGTTGCGCACCAGCACCCGGAACGCCCGCGGGTTGCGGGTGACCGCCGCCGGCCGGTCGTCCAGGGCGGCGGCGACGTCGGGCAGGTCGGTCGGGTTGCGCAGCCGCTCCCACTCGTCGATGAGGCTGGAGTCGACCTGGCGGACCAGCTCGCCCAGCCACTCGATCAGGTCTACGAGTTCCTCGGTCTTGGCCTCCTCGGGCACCGTCTGCCGCAGCGTCTTGTACGCGTCGGCGAGATAGCGCAGCACCAGGCCCTCGGAGCGGGACAGCCCGTAGAACTGTACGTACTCGGTGAAGGTCATCGCCCGCTCGTACATGTCCCGCACCACGGACTTGGGGGAGAGCTGGTGGTCGGCCACCCAGGGGTGCCCCCGCCGGTACATCTCGTAGGCGTTCTCCAGCAGCTCCGCGAGGGGCTTGGGCCAGGTCACCTCGTCGAGCAGTTCGAGCCGGGCCTCGTACTCGATGCCGTCGGCCTTCATCGCGGCGACCGCCTCGCCACGGGCCTTGAACTGCTGCGCGGAGAGCACCTGGCGCGGGTCGTCGAGGATCGACTCGATCACCGACAGCACATCCAGGGCGTACGACGGCGAGTCGCCGTCCAACAGCTCGATGGTGGCCAGCGCCAGCGGCGACAGCGGCTGGTTGAGGGCGAAGTCGAGTTGCAGGTCGACGGTGAGCCGGACCCGCCGCCCGGTCTCGTCCGGCTCGGGCAGCTCCTCGACCACGCCGCCGGCCCGCAACGCCCGGTAGATGGCGATGGCCCGGCGGATGTGCCGGCGCTGGGCCGCCGCGTCCTCGTGGTTGTCGGTGAGCAGGTGCCGCATGGCCGCGAACGCGTCGCCGGGGCGGCCGATGACGTTGAGCAACATCGAGTGGCTGACCTGGAAGCTGGAGGTGAGCGGTTCCGGTTCGGCCTCCACCAGACGGTCGAAGGTTGGCTTGCCCCAGCCGATGGAGCCCTCCGGCGGCTTCTTGCGCACCACCTTGCGTCGCTTCTTCGGGTCGTCGCCGGCCTTGGCGAGCGCCTTCTCGTTCTCGATGACGTGTTCGGGCGCCTGCACCACGACCCGCCCGATGGTGTCGAAGCCGGCTCGTCCGGCCCGACCGGCGATCTGGTGGAACTCGCGGGCCTTGAGCAGCCGGGTGCGGACCCCGTCGTACTTGGACAGGCCGGTGAACAGCACCGTGCGGATCGGCACGTTGATTCCGACGCCGAGGGTGTCCGTACCGCAGATGACCTTGAGCAGTCCGGCCTGGGCGAGGGTCTCCACCAGCCGGCGGTACTTGGGCAGCATCCCCGCGTGGTGCACGCCGATGCCGTGCCGGACCAGCCGGGACAGGGTCTTGCCGAAGCCGGAGGTGAACCGGAACCCGCCGATCGCGGCCGCGATCATGTCCTTCTCGGCCCGGGTGCAGACGTTGACGCTCATCAGCGCCTGGGCGCGTTCCAGGGCGGCGGCCTGGGTGAAGTGCACCACGTACACCGGGGCCTGCTTGGTCTCCAGCAGCTCTTCCAGGGTCTCGTGCAGCGGCGTCATCGCGTACGAGAAGAGCAGCGGGACCGGCCGCTCGGCGGAGCGCACGACGGCGGTAGCCCGGCCGGTACGCCGGGTCAGGTCGTCGACGAACCGGGTGGTGTCGCCGAGCGTCGCCGACATCAGCACGAACTGGGCCTGCGGCAGCTCGATCAGCGGCACCTGCCAGGCCCAGCCCCGGTCCGGTTCGGCGTAGAAGTGGAACTCGTCCATGACCACCTGACCGACGTCGGCCCGACTGCCCTCGCGTAGCGCCAGGTTGGCCAGGATCTCCGCGGTGCAGCAGATGATCGGGGCGTCGGCGTTGACGCTGGCGTCGCCGGTGAGCATGCCGACGTTCTCGGCGCCGAAGACCTCACAGAGCGCGAAGAACTTCTCCGAAACCAGCGCCTTGATCGGCGCGGTGTAGAAGGTCGTCCGGTCGTCGGCCAGCGCGGCGAAGTGCGCGGCGATGGCGACCAGGCTCTTGCCCGAGCCGGTCGGCGTATTCATGATCACGTTGGCCCCGGAGACGATCTCGATGACCGCCTCCTCCTGGTGGGGGTAGAGGTCCAGGCCGCGCTCGGACGCCCAACTGGCGAACGCGTCGTAGAGGGTGTCGGGGTCGGCGGTTTTCGGCAGCGCGGCGGTGAGTGTCATGGCCGGTCCATGGTGCCTGGATGAATTGCCTGTGCGCCAACCGGGGCAGCCGGCGCTCGCCCGCCGTCGGGCCTACCGGTGGCGGCGGTAGATCAGGTCGGCGATCGGGCGGCCGGCGCGCAGCGCCCGTCGCTCGAACCGGGTCACCGGCCGGTACGCGGGCCGGGGTGCGTACCCGTCGTGGGCGTTGACCAGGCCCGGATCGGCGTCCAGGGTGGCCCGCATCGACTCGGCGTACTCCGCCCAGTCGGTGGCGCAGTGCAGCGTGCCGCCGACCGCCAACCGGGACCGCAACCGCGCCACGTGGGCGGGCTGGATCAGCCGCCGCTTGTGGTGGCGGGACTTCGGCCACGGGTCCGGAAAGAAGACGTGTACCGCGTCCAGCGAGGCGGGCGGCAGCAGATCGAGCAGCTCCATCGCGTCGCCTTCGACGATCCGGACATTGCCCAGGTCACGAAGGTGGATCAGGTCCAGCAGGTTGGCGATTCCGGGGGTGTGCACCTCGACCGCCAGATAATCTCGATCCGGGTCGGCGGCGGCCATCTCCGCGGTCGTGTCGCCCATGCCGGAACCGATCTCGACCACCAGCGGGGCCCGGCGGCCGAACAGGCCGACGGGGTCGAACGGGTCGGCGTCGGCGACGCGCAGCCCGTACCGCGGCCAGTGCTGCTCCAGCGCCGTCACCTGCCGGCCGCTCATCCGGCCGCGACGCGGGTGGTAGGTGCGGATCGCCCGTACCGGATGCGGCACGGCGACGGCGGGAGTGGGGTCGGTGGAGGTCACAACGCACCGAGCCTACGCGAACACGCGCCGGCCCGGATGTGAGGTACGCCCGGTGGTGAGACCATCATCGGAAGAAGGCAGGACCGTGTGCCCGGCGGTGCCCGGCGACCGCCCCGGCGCACCGGGAGGGGGCAGCGTGTCAGCAGCGATCCACACTCGTCCGGCGCCGTCCACAGCTCCGTTGCGTACCGTCGCGGCCTTCGCCCCGTTGCTCGCGATCACCCTGGCCGCCCTGCTGACGCCCGTGCCGGCGGTGGCGACACCCTTGTCGCCGTCCGTGCCGGCCGGCACCGACTCGGCGCACCTGGCGGCACCCGCGCGGGCCGCCGTCGTGCCGGTCGTCGCCGGGCAACCCGGCGGTGGGCAACCCGGTGTACCCGAGGGCGCGCCGCAGCCCGGCCCGACCGTGTTCGTGGAGGTCTCGCCGAGCATGGTGGAACCGGGCCATCTGGTCGGGCTCCGCGCCAGCTGCCACGACAACTCGGTGGGGGCCATCGTCGTCTCGGACGCGTTCGGCCGGGTCGCCGTGCAGCCGCAGCGCGGGCTGCTGACCGGCACGGCGATGGTCAAGGAGCGGGTGCTCCCCGGCAACTACCGGGTCAAGCTGGAGTGCCGGGGCGGCGAGACCGCCTCCACCATGATCCAGGTGGTACGCCAGATGAAGCCCAGCCGAGGGCCGGCGACCGGCTTCGGCGGGAGCGCCGGCGACATCACCGGCAATCTGCTGCTTCCCGGCGGTCTGGCGCTCACTGTCACCGGCATGGTCCTCTGGGTCACCGCGACCCGCCGTCGCGGCAGCCGACGGTGAGCCCGTCATGACCGCCCCCCGCACACCCCGCCCCTCCGGCTCGACCGGTGCGCCCGGCTGGGCCGGGCCACGAACCGGTTCCGGTCGCTCGGCCCGTCCCGTCGGTGGCCCGCCCCGTCCCACCTATCGAACCGACCTGTTCGTACCGCCGGACAGCTCGCCCCCGCGTCCCGGCGACCGCCCCGCCGGCTCCGGTCCCACGCCGCGTCCCGGCGACGGTGCGGCAGTCGCTGGTTCCGCGTCGGGGCGCGGCGGCCGTGCGACCGGCTCCGGTGCCACGCCGCGCCCGCACGGGTGGGCGGCGGTGCCGGACGTGGGCTCCCGTCGCGCCCGGGCTGCGGCACCGTTCACCGACCGTCGTCGGGCACCACGCGGTGCCGGCGGGTCCGGCCGCCCGGCGCGTCCCAGGCGCAGCCCGTGGTCGCTGCCGCTGGCAGTGGTGCTCGTGCTGGCCGGCGTGTTCGCCACCGGCGCCGGGCTCAGGCACACCGTCGGGGGGCCGCTCGACTGGACGGCCACCGGCGGCGAAGGGGGCTCCGGCGGAGCCTCGACGGTGTCCGCCGGACGTACCGCCGCGCGGCCGGTGAGCCTGTCCATCCCGTCGATCGACGTCGCCGCGCCGGTGAAACCGGTCGGTGACGCACCGGACGGCTCGATCGCCGTGCCGCCGCTGAGCCGGCACGAGGAAACCGGGTGGTACGACCGGGGGCCGGTGCCGGGGGACCCGGGCCCGGCGGTCATCGTCGGGCACGTGGACACCAAGAGTGGCCCGTCGGTCTTCTACCACCTGGGCAAGCTGAAGGTGGGGGACACCGTCGAGGTCCTCCGGGAGGACGACTCGGTGGCGGTGTTCACCGTCAACTCGGTCGAACACTTCCCGAAGGATCGACTGCCCGCCGACCGGGTCTACGGCCACGAGGGCCCGCCCGGCCTGCGGCTGATCACCTGCGGCGGCGAGTGGCTCGGCGGCGGCACCGGCTATGCCGACAACGTCATCGCCTTCGCCACCCTCACCACCACCCGCCCCTCCTGACCTACCCGCCGCTACTGCTCCGGTTCGGCGACGAGGCGGTGGTGTTTCAGCAGCGGTGAACCGGGGGCCGGTCAGGGGACCTGTTGCACGACCTCGAATTCGAGGAGAGTCGCACCCGTGGCGACCGGTGGCCGCTGCTCGGCTCCGGGCGGGGCGGCGTGGGCGGCTCGGGCGGGGCCGGCGGCCCAGTCCTGGTACGCCTGCTCGGTCTCCCACCGGGTGTAGACGAAGTAGCGGTTGTCGCCGGCCACCGGACGCAGCAGCTCGAAGCCGAGGAAACCGGGGGAGTTCTCCACCGCGCGAGCCCGGGCGGCGAACCGCTTCTCCAACTCCTCGCCGCCACCGGGCGGAACGTCGATCGCGTTGATCTTCACAACTGCCATGGCCTCACCCTAGCCGCTGCCCTCGCCAGCGGGCGCCGGGCATGGGCGCGGGTTGCGGTAAGTGGGGCTTTCCTGGCGGCGGGAGAGGCCGAGTTGCGGCATCTCGCGCCAGCACCCGTCCGGGTCGGCGGCCACGGCCGCGCCGGGTCGGCGTGGGGGTCAGAAGGACTCGACGGTGGGGATCAGGTCGGCGTCGACGACGATGGGGGCGTGGTCGGAGGGGCCCTTGCCCTTGCGGGCCTCCCGGTCCACGTACGCCGACCGGACGGCGCGGGCCAGCGGGGCCGAGGCGTACACCAGGTCGATGCGCATGCCCTTGTTCTGGTGGAACATGCCGGCCCGGTAGTCCCAGTAGGTGAACGGGTGCGGGCCCTTCATCGGAGTGGGCACCACGTCGGTGAGGCCGAGATCGCGCAGCGCCGCCAGGGCGGCCCGCTCGGGCGGCGTGACGTGGGTGGAGCTGACGAACAGCGCCGGGTCCCACACGTCGTCGTCGGTGGGTGCCACGTTGAAGTCGCCGCAGACGGCCAGCGGTGCCCGATTCGTCAGCTCGGTGTCCAGCGCGTCCCGCAGCGCCGCCAACCAGGCCAGCTTGTACGCGTAGTGCGGGTCGTCGGGCGCGCGGCCGTTCGGCACGTACACCGACCAGACCCGCAGCCCGCCGCAGGTGGCCGAGATCGCGCGGGCCTCCGGCTCGGGGAAGCCGGGCTCGCCGGGAAACCCGACGGTGACGTCGGCCAGGCCGACCCGGGACAGGATGGCGACCCCGTTCCACCGGCCGTCGCTGTGGCTGGCCACGGTGTACCCCAGCTCACCCACCTCGGTCACCGGGAAGGCACCGTCCGGGCACTTGGTCTCCTGGAGGCAGACCACGTCCGGACCGGTGCCGGCCAGCCAGTCGAGCAGCCGGGGCAGCCGGGCCTTCACCGAGTTCACGTTCCACGTCGCCAGGCGCATGGTGCCAGCCTGCCCCATCCGGCCCCGACCCGCGCGGCCGGCGCGCTGCCGCACCACCGGCCGGCGCGCCGGTGCCGAGTCACGCCCCTACCGGCCCGCGAGCCGTCGAGATGGTGCCCTTTCAGGGGGTGTCGTTGTTGGGGCGGGTCTGTTCGGCGAGGAACCGCTCCAGTTCGGCGCCGAGTTCCTCGGCCGTGGGCAGCGGACCGTTCTCCGTGGCGAGCAGGTTCTTCTCGCCCCGACCCCGGGCGTACGCGTCGTACTGCTCCTCGAGAGCCTGGACCAGGGTGGTGGCCTCGTCGCTCTGCGCGACCTGCCGGTCGATCTCCACCCGTACCACCTCGGCGGCCGAGCGCAGCCCGTCGCGGGGCAGCAGCAGCCCGGTGCTGCGGGACACCGACGCCAGCAGCACCTCGGCGGCGGCCGGGTACTCGGCCTGTGCCACGTAGTGCGGTACGTGCGCGGCGAAGCCCAGCGCGTCGCGGCCCGCCTCGCCGAGGCGGAACTCCAGCAGGTGGCCGACGCTGCCGGGGACCTGCACCCGTTGCAGCCACGGCTCGTAGCCGGCGATCAGGTCACGCCGGGTGGCGTGCGCGGTCACGCCGGTCGGCCGGGTGTGCGGCACCGCCATCGGGATCGCGTTGAGCCCGACGGTGAGCCGGACGTCGAGCCGGGCGGCGAGCCCGGCGACGGCGGCGGTGAACCGCTCCCACTGAAGGTCGGGCTCCGGGCCGGTGAGCAGCAGAAACGGGGTCTCGTCGTCGTCGTGGAGCAGGTGCAGCTCCAACTGCGGGTCGTCGTAGCTCTCCCAGTGGTCCTCGACGAAGGTCATCACCGGCCGGCGGGAGCGGTAGTCGAAGAGCTGGTCCAGGTCGAACCGGGCGATCGGGCGGGACTCCAGCGAGGTGAGCAGTTGCTCGCGGGCGAGCCGGCTGGCGTTACCGGCATCGACGAAACCGGTGAGCGCCTGGATCAGGACCGGCTGACCGAGGTCGGGCAGATCGTCGGTGAGTTCGTAGAGCTCGTGTGGGTCGAGCACCGGTGCGGCCTCCCTGCATGTGCGTAACGGGCCACCGGATTGCCGGCACCCCGATCGCCAGAACGTACCTGCCATCCTCGTGCATTCCTGCCGCGCCGGTCCGCCCGGCCCGGCGTCGCCGGGTGATCGGCCGACGGTACGCCGTTGCTCCAGCGGGGTACACATGGATGGGCGCCACCGAAAGGAGAGGTGATGAGTGATCCCCCCGTGCCCGCCGAGGGCCAGTCCGTCACCCCCGCCCCGCCTCCGCCGGGCGGCCGGGTCGTCGAGGCGCCACCGGCCACGCTGTGGGACCGGATGCGCCAGGATCCGCAGTACGCTCCCGAGCACCTCGCGCTGGAAGCGGTGCGCAGGCTCGGCCCGGAGGCCGCGCAGTGGGCGCAGCGGGTCCGGGCCGCGCAGCCCGGGATCAGCGCCGAGGCCCTGGCGGAGCAGGCGGTACGTCGGTTCGTCAACCAGGCCCGGCTCTCCGGTGCCGTCTCCGGTGCGGCCGGACTGCCCGGCGCGGTGATCGACGTCGGCGTGCTGGCCTGGACCCAGTCCCGGATGGTCCTGCACGTCGCCGCCGCGTACGGTGCCGACCCGACGCATCCCGACCGCGCCACCGACCTGCTGGTGTTGCAGAAGGTGCACAAGGTCGCCGCGAGCGCCCGGGTGGCGCTGGGGGTGGCGGCCGGACGCGAGCGTGCGGGCGCGCTGTTCGGCGGTGGCGGACAGGCACCGCTCGGCCGGGTGATGCTGCACCTGGGCGTCCGGCTCGCCCAGATGGCCGGGGTACGCGCGGCGAAGCGGCTCTTCGCCAAGGTGGTTCCCGGAGCGGCGATCATCCTCGGCACCTGGGCGAACTCCTCGGCCACCAAGAAGCTGGCCGAGCGTTCCCGGGCGCTCTACCGGCAGCACGGCGGCCCCCGGGTTCCGTTGCCCCGTCGTCCCGACCAGGCGGGCGATCAGTCGGCGTAGCCGGAGGAGCGCCAGGTCACGTCGGCGAGGCGGGACTGGCCGGCCGTGTTGGGGTGGAAGTAGTCGAGCCGGTTGACCAGATCCAGGTCGAAGCGGACCCGGTGCGCGGCGCCGCCGTCGTAGCGGCACCGCGAGCCGTAGGCGCGGCACTCCGCCTTCAGCTGAGCGTTGTACGCGGCGATCCGCTCGCGGAACGCGGCGCGGCGGCTCCGGTCGGCCGGCGCGGTCGAGGTCGCGTCGGCCAGCAGCGCCGGGCACACGCCCCGCCGCCAGGCGCGTACCGCCCGGGGCTCGTCATGGCCGACCTCCCAGAGCCGGTACAGGTTCGGGATGCTGACGACCAGGACCCGGGCCTTCGGGCGTCCCTCGCGCAGCACCCGCAACCCTCGGTTGATCTCGGCCCGGAAGTCGGCCACCGGGGTCATCGCGTCGATCGTGGCGCGGCAGGCGTCGTTGGCCCCGACCAGCACCGTGACGTAGTCGGCGCGGTCGCGTACCGCCGCTTCCGCCTGACCGGCCAGCGCGGACGCCCGGGCCCCCGCCCGGGCATGGTTGTGCGCCTTCCCGCGCAGCCCCGGGTTCCGGTCGAGCAGCCGCCGGTAGTGGCTGTCCACCCGCAGGCCGTCCCCTGTCGACCAGGAGTTGCGCTGACACGAGGTGAGGACCAGGCAGGACCCGAAGCCGGTGGTGATCGAGTCACCGAGGGCGGCGACGACGCGGGGGGAACCGGGCTGGGCCGTGCCCGAGGGGCGCGGCGCCGCATCTCCACCCGCCTCGCAGGCCAACGCGACGAGTGCGAGCAGGCAGACGGCGGCGGTGGTCCAGCGTCCAGGCATGACTTCCCTAGCCTCACAGCGCAGAGCGACGGCACGGTGACTCTACGCGGGTGAGGTCGGTTGGTCACGCGCTGTCGGGGATGCGGCAGTGCCCTGTGATGTCCCCGATTGCCGTGCTATATGCGCGGGCCCCGGGGCGTCCGTTGCCCGCGCCAGGGCGCTGCCCGGCCGTGCAGCCACCAGTGCAACGCCCGGGTGATCCGGGGCAGGACCAGGTAGGTCATCAGCGGGGTCAGGGTCAGCGTCATCACCAGCACCCGCGCCGCGGTCGGCAGCCCCGGCAGGAACTGGCCGGTCAGCAGCGTGGCGGTGAGACTGAGCGGGAAGAACGCCAACCAGATCGTCACCGCCTGCTTCCAGCGCGGCGGCGACTGCGAAACGGTCGGTTCCGCGTCCAGCGGCTCGACGGCCGCCGTGCGCGGCGGATCGAACCAGCCCTCGATGCCGGTCCGCCGCTCGACGTGGGTGTGCTCGACGATGCCCTGTGCCGACGTCAGCCACCAGTGGCGCTGCGGCGATTCCTCCCAGCGGCGCAGCGTGTCCGGGTCGGCGAACCGGTAGAGCATGTGCCAGTCGCCCGACCCGGGTGCGCTGCGCACCCAACCCGCGCCCAGGAAACCCGGGAACGCCTCGGCCAGCGCCGTGCCGGCCCGCATCCACGCCACCATCTCCTCGGTGCGGGCGGGGTCGGCGCGGCGGGCGACGGCGACGGTCACCGGCTCGGCATGGCTCACGGTCATGGGTCCATGTTCCCCGCCGATGCCCGGAAAGGTCGGGTCACGCCGGGCCGGTGTAACGCAACGCACGGCGGTAACGCGACCCATGGCGACAGTGGCCTCGGTGCCCGCCTTTGTCACAGGCGGCTGCTCGACTGGGCGCATGACGAACCAGGACATGACTCTTGTGCTCGGCGGCACCGGTACGACCGGTCGGCGCGTGGTCCGCCGGCTGCGGGACGCCGGTCACCCGCTCCGATCCGCGTCCCGCTCGGGAGAAGCGCGCTTTGACTGGACCGATCCGAATTCCTGGCGGGCATCCCTCGCCGGGGTCACTGCGATGTATCTGATGGCTCCGCACGACCGGCCGGTCGAATCCGATTTCGTCCGGCTGGCGGTGGAGCACGGGGTCGGCCGCGTGGTGCTGCTCTCCAGCCGGGCGATCGAGGCGATGGGGGACGAGCGCCTGATGGCCGCGGAGGAGACGGTACGCACCTGCGGCGCGCAATGGACGATCCTGCGCCCCGACTGGTTCGACCAGAACTTCGACGAGGGCTTCTTCCGGGACGCCGTGCTCGCCGGGGAGATCGCCGTGCCGGTGGGCGACACCCGCCAGTGTTTCGTCGACGCCGACGACATCGCAGGCGTCGCGGTCGCCGCCCTCACCGGTGCCGGACACGCCGGCCGGACGTACGAGATCACCGGCCCGGACGCGCTCTCCTTCGGCGAGGCCGCGGCGATCCTCACCGAAACGGTCGGCCGCCCGGTGCGTCATCTCGGTACGGCCGACGACTATCGGACGGTGATGCTCGCGTTGGGGGTGCCGGCCGAGCAGGTGGCGGGCGAGATCGCCGCGTTCGGGGCCCTGCGCGACCTGGGCGACGGCCAGCCGACCGGCACGGTCCGGCAGGTGACCGGCCACGATCCGAAGAGCTTTGCCGCGTACGCCGCCGAGGCAGCGGCCCGTGGCGCCTGGCGTTCCTGACGGGTCGCGGCGGCCCGCCACGCCATTGCGACGGGGCGGAAAGGGTCGGACGACGGTTAGCTCCGGCGGCGCGGGGTAGGTGGGGATGATGACGAGATCACAGCCCCGGCGTGCCCGTGGCACGGTCGGTCACGCGTACAGCGCGCTGAACCTGCGGCTGGCGCTGGCCAGTTTCGGGCTCGTCACCATGACCGTTTTCGCGGTGTTGGCGTTCCGTGCCGACGTGGCCTGGTTGGGTGTCGTCTGCGCCGTCTTCGCGGTGGTTGCCGTCGTCGACCTGGTCATCATCCAGCGTCGTCGCGCCGCCCGCCGTCGCGAGGAGCCCGGCGCGCGGCACTCGCTGTTCGAGTGACGGGAGAAGTCCTGATGACCATCGCCACCACCAACCCGGTGAACGGCCAGGTGCTCAAGACGTACGAGCCGATGTCCGACGAGCAGATCGACGGCGCGATCGAACGGACCGACCTGGCGTACCGGCAGCTGCGCGGGACCACGATCGAGCAGCGCGGGCGGTGGCTGACCACGGCGGCCGAGATGCTGGAGGCGGAACGGGACGAGATCGCCCGGCTGATGACCACCGAGATGGGCAAGACGCTCGCCGCGGCCAGGGCCGAGGTCACCAAGTGCGCCACCGCCTGCCGCTTCTACGCCGAGCACGCCGCCGAGTTCCTCGCCGACGAGCCGGCCGACGCCGAGGCGGTCTCGGCGACCCGGGCATTCGTCCGTTACCAGCCGATCGGGCCGGTGCTGGCGGTGATGCCGTGGAACTTCCCGCTCTGGCAGGTCATGCGCTTCGCCGCGCCGGCCCTGATGGCGGGCAACACCGGCCTGCTCAAGCACGCCTCCAACGTGCCGCAGACCGCGCTGCTGCTGGAGGACCTGTTCCGGCGGGCCGGCTTCCCCGAGGGCGCGTTCACCACGCTGCTGGTCGGCTCCGAGGCGGTGGACCGGATCCTGAGCGATCCCCGGGTCCGTGCCGCCACGCTCACCGGCAGTGAGGTCGCCGGTCGGTCGATCGCGCAGATCGCCGGCCGGGAGCTGAAGAAGACGGTGCTGGAGCTGGGTGGCAGCGATCCGTTCGTGGTGATGCCGTCGGCCGACGTGGAACTGGCCGCCCAGGTCGCCACCACCGCCCGCTGTCAGAACAACGGCCAGTCCTGCATCGCGGCCAAGCGCTTCATCGTGCACACCGACGTCTACGACGCCTTCGCCGAGGCGTTCGCACACCGCATGTCGGCACTGCGGGTGGGCGACCCGATGGACGACGACACCGACGTCGGTCCGTTGGCCTCCGAGCGGGGTCGCGACGAGGTCGACGCTCAGGTCAGGGACGCCGTCGACAAGGGAGCCACCGTGCTCTGTGGCGGGGAGAAGCCGAGCGGCGACGGTTGGTTCTACCCGCCGACGGTGGTGACGGATCTGCACCCGGGCATGCGGATGTGGGCGGAGGAGGTGTTCGGTCCGGTGGCCGGGTTGTACCGGGCCGCGTCGTACGACGAGGCGATCGAGTTGGCCAACGGCACCAGCTTCGGTCTCGGCTCGAACGCCTGGACCCGTGACCCGCAGGAGCAGCAGCGCTTCGCCACCGACCTGGAGGCCGGTGCCGTGTTCATCAACGGGATGACGACGTCCTACCCCGAGTTGCCCTTCGGCGGCGTGAAGAACTCCGGCTACGGCCGGGAACTCTCCGCCCACGGCATGCACGAGTTCTGCAACGTCAAGACGGTCTGGGTGGGGGAGGGGGCGGCCACCGCCGGGGCCGGCGCCCACTCCGAGTAGCCGCTGCTTACGAGCGGGCTCGGCTGGGTAGTGAAGCGCGGCATGACGGCGATCGCGTTTCACGCTTCCCACGAGCAGATCCACCCGCGTGAACTGTTGGCGGCGGTGGTCCACGCCGAGCAGGTCGGCTTCGACGCCGCCATGTGCTCCGACCACTTCGCGCCCTGGAGCGAGCGTCAGGGCCACTCCGGATTCGCCTGGTCCTGGCTCGGGTCGGCGTTGCAGGCCACCGGCCTGTCGTTCGGGGTGGTCAACGCCCCCGGGCAGCGTTACCACCCGGCGATCATCGCGCAGGCGATCGGCACGCTCGCCGCCATGTACCCGGGCCGGTTCTGGGCGGCCCTGGGCTCCGGTGAGGCCGCCAACGAGCACATCACCGGCGACGCGTGGCCACGCAAGGACGTACGCAACGCGCGGCTGCGCGAGTGCGTGGACGTCATCCGCGCCCTCCTCGCGGGCGAGGAGGTCAGTCACGACGGTCTGGTCCGGGTCGACCGGGCGAAGCTCTGGAGCCGTCCGGAGCAGCCGCCGGCGCTTGTCGGCGCCGCGGTGAGCGTCGCCACCGCCCGCTGGTGCGCCGAGTGGGCGGACGGCCTGATCACGGTCAACGCGCCGACCGACCACCTGCGCCGCATGATCGAGGCTTACCGGGACGCCGGAGGTCGTGGACCGGTGCATCTCCAGGTGCACCTGAGCTGGGCACCGGCGCAGGCCGAGGCCGAGGCGATCGCCTACGACCAGTGGCGCAGCAACGTCTTCGCGCCGCCGGTCTGCTGGGATCTGGCCACCCCGGAGCACTTCGACGTGGTCTCCGCCGAGGTGCCGATGGCCCGGCTCGCCCAGGTGGTCAACATCTCCGCCGACCTGGGGCGGCACGTCGGCTGGCTGGAGGAGTACGTCGACCTGGGCTTCGACCAGATCGCTCTCCACCACGTAGGCCAGGATCAACGCCCCTTCCTGGACACCTTCGGCGACCAGGTCCTCCCCAAGCTCCGCGCCTGATCCACCCCACCACCCGCGGGTGGGCGGGCTAGAGGGGGCGGGTGAGGACCTGGCCGGGCCAGGGTGGGTGGTTGGGGCGGGGGACGGTGAAGGGGTCGGTGGGGGTGAAGCCCTGGCGTTCGTACCAGCGCACGAGTGCGCCGTCGTCGCCGGCGTAGCAGTCCACCCGCAACAGCCCGACCCCGCGTTGCCGGGCCAGGTCGGCGGCGTGCGCCAGCAGCCGCCCACCGATTCCCCGCCCGGCGTACGCGCGGTCGGTGACCAGCAGGTTGACGTACAGCTCCGGTTCGGTCGCGGGTGGGACGTACTCGGTGGCGGTCCCCACCACCAGTGCACCGACCGGACGTCCGTCCACCTCGGCCAGCCACAGTCCGCCGCCGGTGGCCCACGCGTCGGCCTGGGCGATGCGGCGGGGATCCGTCGAGGCGGGCCCGCTGCCCCACTGCCCGGTCCGACCTCGCGCCACCAGCCAGGCGGTGGCGTCGTCGAGCAGCCGCAGCACCGCCCCCGCGTCCGCCGGCCCGCCGTGACGCAACACCACTCCGTCGAGATCACCCACGGCCCCTATCCTGCCGCACGGTGCCGACCCCGCCACCCGTGCCCGACGACCAAGAGGTTCTGGTCCGGACTCCTGACGAGTCCGGACCAGAACCTCTTGATCACTGCGTGCGGGACGGGGGCCGGGTGGGGCGCCGGTCGCCGACGGCACCCCACCCGGGGATCAGGACACGGTGCAGGGCGCGCCGTTGACCGTGACCAGGTTGGGCGCCGGGTTCGCGCCGCCGCCGGTGGTGGCGTTGAACCCGAACATCACCGAGGCACCCGGGTTGATCCGCGAGTTGTACGACTCGCTCTTCGCGGTCACCGTCGCTCCGGACTGCGTCACCTTGGCCATCCACGCCTCGCGCACCTTGGCGTCGCCGGTGAAGGCGAACCGGGCGGTCCAGCCGTTCACCGCGGCGGTGCCGGTGTTGCGGATGTTCACCTGGGCGGTGAAGCCGGTGCCGCCCTGCCACGAGCCGTAGTTGGTGTACGACACCGTGCAGGTGGGTGCCGGCACCGCAGCGGAATCGCCCTGGTCCGCCAGGAACGAGGAGATCCAGGCCAGCGCCGAGTTCCAGTTGATCGCCACCTCGTTCGTGGAGTACGAGGCGATGTCGTCGACGTAGCAGAACATCGGTGCGCAGCCCTCGAGCAGCTGCTCCACGAACGGGTCCTGGAGCGCGGCGTTCGGACCACCGGCGATCGACCCGGCCGGCGGCTTCGGCATGCTCGGGTCGAGCTGGAAGCCGAAGATCCGGCTGTGCTGGTTCTCCGCCGCGTGCTCACCCCAACCGGTCACGTACGAGATGTTCAGCGCGTTGCGGCCGAGGATGTAGTCCATCGTCTGCACCGCGCCGTCGCGGTACTTCGCCGCTCCGGTCAGGTCGAAGGCGGTGGCCAGCACGACCGCGTTGTTGATGATGGCGCCGTTGCCGCCCCAGAAGTAGCTGTTGGGGTCGCCGGGCATGGGCAGCCCGTACGCCTGCCGACGGATCTCGGCGAGGTAGCTGTCGGCGGCGGCGATGACCGACTCGCGGATCCGGGTCCGCTCGGCGGCCGGCAGCCCGTTCGGCACGGTGGCGAGGTCGAGGCGGCCCAGCGCGGCCACGCTCTGCCAGCCGAAGCCACGGGGGTCGAAGACGTCGCCGGTGTGGTGCGGCGAGGCGGTCAGGTCGGTCAGGTAGGCGGGCTCGCCGGTGGTCAGGTACAGCTCGGCGGCCGCCCAGTAGAACTCGTCGGTGACGTTGGTGTCGTCGTACGGGCCACCGCCGTTGCCGGTGGCCGGGGCGTACCGGGCCGGGTTGGCCTTGGCCGCCGCGTACGCGGTCTTCGCCGCGCTGCCGCAGCGCTGCGCGAACTCCTTGTCGTACGGGGCGAACAGCCGGGCGCACTGGGCGGCGACGGCGGCCAGGTTCAGCGTGGCGGCGGTGGACGGCGGGTGCAGCTCACGCGGCTCCGGGTCGTCCTCGGGCTGCATCGGCAGGCCGGTCCAGTTCCGGTCGTGGATCTTGTGGTGGGCCATCCCGGCCAGCGGCTTGCCGGCCGGCACCTGCATCCGCAGCAGGAACTCCAACTCCCAGCGGGCCTCGTCGAGGATGTCCGGCACCCCGTTGTCCCGCTCGGGCAGCCGCAGCGTCCCGTCGCCGAGGTCGGCACCGAAGCCGGCCGTGGCGGCGTTCTTGGTCCGCTCGAAGGCGCTCAGCAGCTGGTAGGTGGCGATACCGCCGTTGACCACGTACTTGCCGTGGTCGCCTGCGTCGTACCAGCCGCTACGGACGTCGAGCCGGTAGTCGCAGGAGTCGGCGACACAGGGCACGTCGGTGTCGCCCTGGTTCGGTGCGACGCCGAGGTGGCCGGCGGGTCGGGCGTACTCCTCGCCGACCAGGTCACCGTCGATCTCGATACCGCTGCGCTGGATGTAGAAGAACTGCAGGGCGTCCGAGCGCAACTGGTCGTAGAGCGTGCCGGAGATGTCAAACGGGTGGCTGACCTCGCCGTCCACGGCCAGCGTCAGCCCCTGTCCCGGGGTGCGGTACGACGAGAAGTCCACCGAGTGCACGTTCTGTGCCGACGCCTCGTCGACCCCGCGCGGCGTGGTGGTGCCGCTGGCCAGCACGGCTCCGGACGCGGAGTGCAGCTCCCAGGGCAGCGCCTCGGTGGCCTCGGTCACCACTGTGGCGTTCTTCGGCCCGCCGGGCAGGTAACCGACCTGGTTCACCCGGACCCGGGGACCGGTGTCCGGCACGTACGGCTCGGGCGGGTTGCCGCCGCGCAGCGAGACGTTGTCCAGGCAGACGGTCCGCGCCTCGGCGCTACCGCCGATCTGGAAGATCAGCTGGGCGCGGCTGTCGTCGTTCGGGGCGACAAAGGTGCGCTCGACGCGCTGCTGGGTCGGGGTCGCGGCGGCGGTGACCGAGTAGTAGCCGGTGTAGGGCTCGCTGCCGAGTTGCAGCACGGCGGCCACCGGGCCACCCGGGGTGGAGGTGACGTCGAAGCCGAGGGTGTACTCGGCGCCGGCGATCAGCGGCAGCGCGTCGTGGCCGATGCCGGCGTCCCAGGGATTGGCCAGGCCAGCGGCCACGGTGGCGCAGAGCTGACCATCGACTACGCCGAGGGTGTTGGTGCCGTAGGAGAACCAGGGCGACGAGCCGTCGCTGAAGTCACCGTTGCGGATCTGTTCGGGGGCGTCAGCGGGTGGATCGGCGAAAGCGGTGCCGGCGCTAACGCCGACCAGCACCACGGCGGTCGCCGCGGCGAGCACCGCGAGACGACGTCGGGATGGCGTCACGGGGGAAGTCCTTCCGACGAGCGGGACGGATCAGGCGAAGTGGGGGTGTGACCTGGGAGCGCTCCCAGGTATCGGGCATGTTTCCAGGACGCGCAGGACATGTCAATCGATCGCATCCGATGAGAATTCATGTTCACCGTCAGTGAGATTCACCGCGCCACGCCGGGCGGTCCTGATCTCCTAGAGACAACCGAGCCCTACTCCTGGCAGGCTGCGTGCCATGACCCTGAAGCTGCGTTCCGCCGGGGCGAGCGACCGTGGGCTCATCCGCAGCGGAAACCAGGACGCGTTGCACTCCGGCACCTGGCTGGTCGCCGTCGCCGACGGCATGGGCGGCATGGCCGCCGGAGATCTGGCCAGCGCCATCGCCGTCGGGGCGATCACGCCGCTGGACGTGGAGACGCCGGAGGACGTGCTGGTCGCCGCGTTGCAGAACGGCATCAAGCTGGCCACCGAGCGGATCCGTCAGGCGGTCGCCGAGGATCCCCAGCGGCAGGGCATGGGCACCACGCTGACCGCGCTGCTGTTCGCGCGTACCGGCAGCTGCCTGGCGCTGGCCCACGTGGGCGACTCCCGGGCGTACCTGTTCCGCGACGGAGTGCTCAAGCAGATCACCCGGGACGACACCTTCGTGCAGATGCTCGTCGACCAGGGCCTGATCACCCCGGACCAGGCCGGTAGCCACCCGCGTCGAGCCGTGGTGACCCAGGCGTTGCAGGGCGACGAGGTCTCGCCGACGTACGCGACGATGGTGCCCCGGGCCGGCGACCGCTGGCTGCTGTGCAGCGACGGGCTGTCGAACGTCGTACGGGCCGACACCCTGGCCGAGGTGCTGGCCGGCCAGCGGGAGCGGGAGGCCTGCGCACGCGGCCTCATCGACCTCGCGTTGCAGGCGGGTGGACCGGACAACATCACCGTCGTCATCGCCGACGTGGTCGACGAGCCGTGAGCACTCAGGAGCGCCGTCCGACCCGCCGCGTCGGCGTGGCCGTGGTCGGATCCTCCGGCCAGGGGTGGCGCGGGTAGCGTCCGCGCAGCTCGGCGCGGACCTGGCGGTAGCCGGAGCGCCAGAAGGAGGCCAGGTCGGCGGTGACCGCCACCGGCCGACCGGCGGGGGAGAGCAGGTGCAGCAGCACCGGCACCCGCCCGCCACCGACCCGGGGCGCCTCGGCCCAACCGAAGGTTTCCTGGAGCCGGACCGCGAGCACCGGCGCGGTCGGGTCGGCGTAGTCGACCCGGATCCGCGAACCGCTGGGCACCGCGATCCGCTCCGGCGCCAGGTCGTCCAGCCGCCCCGCCAGCGCCCAGGGCAGCAGCCGGCGTAGCGCACCGAGCACGTCGACGCGGGCCAGATCGGCCCGCCGTCGGGCACCGGCCAGCTCCGGCCCGAGCCAGTGCGGCGCACCGGCCAGCAGCGCCTCGTCGGAGACGTCGGGCCAGTCGTCGCCGAGCGCGTACCGGCAGAAGGCCAGCCGCTCACGCAGCGCCCTGGCCGCCGGGGTCCAGGTCAGCAGGTCGAGCCCGGTGTCGCGCAGTCCGGCCAGCAGCGCGGCGGCGATCTCGTCCGGGTCGGGCCGGGTCAGGGACGGTCGACCAGCCCGATGGCACCCAGCCTGAGCACCTCCCTCGCCACCACGTCCCCGCCGGACCAGCCGACCTCCCGTTCGCTGCGCAACAGCGAGCCGGCCGCCGCGCGGGCGGTCCCCTCGTCGAGGACGGCGGCCAGCCGGACCCGGGCGGACGGTGCGCCGGGAGCGCGGTCGGCCACCGCGACGGCCAACCAGTCGACACCCACCAGCCCCGACCCGGGTGCCAGCTCCGCTGCGGTTCCGCCACTCATCAGGTACGCCGAACCACCCGGCCGCCGCACCCGGGCCAACCGTTCCGGGTACGCCAACCCAACCAGCAACCCGGCGGCCAGCTCGTCGGGCAACCACCCCGGCTGGTCTGGCCGCTGCGGTCCACCGGACGGACCCGTCGGAAGGGCGGCGCGCAGCCGGCGCACTCCGCGCGCCAGCGGGCGGTGGCGGCCGGGTCGGTGCCGGCGCGCAACCGACGCCAGGCGGCGCCGAGATCGTCGCCGGGACCGGCCACGGTCGGCTCGCTGAGCAGCGCCACCACCTGCGCCGCACGATCGGCACCGACGTGATCGGCCCCGTCGAGCAGTGCCCGGGCCAGCCGGGGATGCGCGCCGACCGCGACGACGGTCCGCCCCCGCTCGGTGATCCGGCCGTTCGCGTCGATCGCACCGAGGGCGGTGAGCGTTTCGTACGCCACCGTCATCGCCGCCGCCGGGGCGGGTCCGGCAGCGCGAGACCGGTTCCGCCGGGGGCGCCCCAGGCGGCCAGTTCGAGGGCGAACCCGGTCAGGTCGGCGGTGGCGATCTCCGGTTCCGGCTGTGCGGCCAACCGCTCGTGCGCCGCGGGCGACCAGCAGCGGTAGACCTGGCCGGGCGCCTCCCGGCCGGCCCGACCGGCCCGCTGGGTCGCCGCCGCGCGGGAAACCGGCACGGTGACCAGCGCCCCAGCCCTCGGGCCAGGTCAACCGAGCCACCGGGACAGGCCCGCGTCCACCACCGTCCGTACGCCCGGCACGGTGAGACTGCTCTCCGCCACCGCCGTGGCCAGCACCACCCGCCGCCGGTCTCCCACCCGCAGGGCGGCGTCCTGGTCGACCCCGCTCTGCCGACCGTGCAGGCGGAGCACGTCCACGCGGTCGCCCAGGTCGGCCAGCCGGCCGGCGACGGCGGCGATCTCGCCCACGCCGGGCAGGAAGACCAACAGGTCGCCCTCCTGCTCGCGCAGGGCCCGCCGGACGGTGGCGGCGACGTGGTCGAGCAGTGCCCGGTCCACCGGGCCGGCGCCGGACGGGGCCACGGGCCGTGGCGGTGGCGCCCATACGCGGGTCACCGGATGCAGTGCCGACGAGGCCCGCACCACCGGTGCCGGCACCGTGCCACCGAGCAGGGCGGCGAAGCGGTCCGCCTCCGGGGTCGCCGACATGGCCAGCAGCCACAGCTCCGGCCGCAGGGTGGCCCGGGACTCGACGCTGAAGGCGAGCGCCAGGTCGGCGTCGAGCTGACGTTCGTGGATCTCGTCGAGCAGCACCGCGTCGACACCGGCCAACTCCGGGTCGTGGTGCAACCGGCGGACCAGCAGCCCGGTGGTGACCACCTCGATCCGGGTACGCGGTCCGGCCCGTCGCTCACCCCGGACCGCGTAGCCGACCCGACCACCGACCGGCTCGCCGAGCAGGGCCGCCATCCGCCGGGCGGCGGCACGGGCGGCCACCCGGCGCGGCTGGGCGACGATCACCCGCCCGGCCACCGCGTCGGCCACGGCGAGTGGGGCGAGGGTGGTCTTGCCGGTGCCCGGCGGGGCGACCAGGACCGCGCTGCCGGCCGAGCCCAGCGCCGCCACCAACGCCGGCAGCACCGGCCGGACCGGCAGGTCGATGGGCACGTCGGAGAGCACGGCCCAGTCTCGCACCGCCCCTGCCCAGGCCCTCCCGGGGTCAGCGGGTGGGGGCGCAGACGACGAAGGCGTGCCAGGCCGACGGCGGAAACGTCAGCACCGGGCCGTGCCGGTCCTTGCTGTCCCGGACCGCGACTGCACCGTCGACGGTGGCCACCTCGACACAGTTGCCGTTGCCCACACTGCGGGTGCTGGTGCGCCACTCCGCCCGGGACAGGTCGAGCGCGGTCATCGCGATCCCTCCGTCGATACCGACAGTGACCGCGATGCAGCGGTCACGTAAAGTAACGAGAAGCTTCCTTCAGGCGGATCAGGGACGCCGCTGGATCGAGTGCCAGACTGCACAGCCTCTCGTGCACAAGGCTATACGAGCGCACCTGCGCGACCTCCTCCAGTGCCAGGCCCGTGGAGAGATTTTCCAGGTAGACAACGGCCGCGTCGGCCGCGTCGGCGAACGTGAGGAGCACGTACGGCGAGTTCATCGCCGGATGTCCGCCGGCTTCGAAGGGAAGTACCTGGAGGGTTACGTTGGGTAGTTGGGCGAGGGTCTCCAGGTGGGTCATCTGACCCGCCATGACGGTGCGCTCGCTGACAGGGCGTAGCAGTACCGCCTCGTTCAGCACCACCGACAGCTCCACCGGATGGTCGCCGCGCAGCACGTCCTGCCGGCGTAGCCGGGCGGCCACCTTACGATCGAGGTCCTCCTCGCCGGCGGTCAGCCGGTACACCTCGCGGGCGTACGCCTCGGTCTGCAACAGGCCGGGCACCGCCTCGGCCTCGTACGTGCGCAGGGTGGCGGCCTCGGCTTCCAGTCCGACGTAGAACTCGAACCATTCCGGGAGTACGTCGCTGTAGTGCTGCCACCAGCCGCGCTGCTGGGCACCTCGGGCGATCTCGATGAGCGCCTCGGCGTCGCTGCCGGTGACCTGGTACAGCGCAAGCGCGGCCCGGACATCGCGTGGCTTGATGCCGATCTGCGCGTTCTCGATGCGCGACAGGTTGCTCTTGGACATGTCCAGTTGCCGGGCGGCGACGTCCAGGGTCATGCCGGCGCGTTCCCGCAACTGGCGGAGTTCCCGGGCGATACGGCGGCGTCGAACGGTGGGGCTCGCGGTCACCCTCCGAGTCTGTCACGGGAAAAGGCGCAGGTCGCTTCACCACGGAGTGCAACTGCCGAAAACGGGAGTTGCGTTGCAGTTGCGCTCGGTGCATCCTTTCCCGGTTAGCGATCACTGTGGACGGCCGGCTCGGGAGGACGTGTGCTCACCGCCGACGAGTTCTTTCTGATCGCGCACAACGACACCCGGGGCAAGGCGAAGCTGCACCCGGCGGCGACAAGTCTCGGGCTGGCCGGAGGGCTCCTCGGCGAGCTGATCCTCTATGGACACATCACCGTTTCCGGGGGTCAGGTCGGCGTGATCGACCGTCGGCCACCGGCCGACGCGTTGGCCCACACGGTGCTGGACCAGTTGCTCGGCGAGGCGCAGCACCAGTCGGTGCGTACCTGGCTCAGCTTTCTCGCCCAGACCTCGGTGACCGCGGTGGGTGAGCGGCTGTCCCGGGCCGGTGTGCTGCGCCGGCAGGAGAGCCGGCGACTGCTGCGGACCACCGTCAGCTACCAGCCGATCGATCTCAACGTCGTGGCCTGGCCGGCCACCCGGTTACGGGCGCTGCTGGAGCGCGCCGAACCGCCCAGCGTCCCCGACGCGACGCTGCTCGGGCTGGTCGCCGCCGCCGGCCTGACCCGGGAGGTGCTGTGGAGCGCGGGCCCGCGCGCACACCACCGACTCAACCTGATCATCCCGGCCCTGCCGGACCCGCTGAAGGAACTCGTGGCGCACACCGAGGCAGCCGTTGGTGCGGCGGTGCTGCGCGGCGCCCCCTGACCCGGTACACCCCCTTCCCCTCAGACCGGAGCGGTACATGTCCTCGACAGCGACAACCGAACGACCGAGCAACGTCTCCGAGGCGCTGGCCCGCGGCCGGCTCGGCGTTCCCTCAGTGATCTTCTTCGTCCTCTCCGCGGCGGCCCCGCTGACCGTGGTCGCCGGCGTCGTCACCACCGGCTACGGGGTCATCGGCGTGCTCGGCATTCCGCTTGCGTTCCTGGCGGTGGCCGTGGTGCTCGCCGTCTTCTCCGTCGGCTACGTGGCGATGGCCCGGCGGATGGCCAACGCCGGTGCCTTCTACGCGTACGTGGCCCGGGGGCTGGGACGCCCGGCCGGTGTGGGTACGGCCTGGGTGGCGCTGATCGCCTACAACGCGCTCCAGGTCGGGCTCTACGGAACCATCGGCGCGGCGGCGGCACCGGTGCTGGACCGGCTGTTCGGGATCACGCCACAGTGGTGGATCGTGGCGCTGGTGGCGTGGGCGCTGGTGGCGATGCTCGGCCTGCTCCGGGTGGACATCAACGGCATGGTGCTGGCGGCGCTGCTCTGCGCCGAGATCGCCATCATCGTGGTGTTCGATCTCGGCCAGCTGGGCAACCCGGCCGGTGGCAGCGTGAGCTTCGCCGCGTTCTCGCCGGAGAACTTCTTCGTGCCCGGGCTCGGCGCGGTGCTGGTGCTGGCGATCCTCGGTTTCGTCGGCTTCGAGGCGGCGGTGGTCTTCAGCGAGGAGAGCAAGGACCCGAAGCGTACGGTGCCGATGGCCACCTACCTGTCCGTGGCGATCATCGCGGTGGTCTACGCGCTCTCCTCGTGGAGCATGACGGTGGCGGTCGGGCCGGACCGGATCGTCGAGGAGGCGGGTACCCAGAGCGTCGAGCTGATCTTCAACCTGGCCGGGGCGCACCTGGGCGACACCGTCCTGACCATCGGGCAGGCCCTCTTCCTGACCTCGGTGCTGGCCGCCATGATCTCGTTCCACAACACCACCGCGCGCTACGCCTTCGCGTTGGGCCGGGAGCGGGTGCTGCCGGCGGTGTTCGGGCGGACCTCGCCGACCACCGGCGCACCCCGGGCCGCCTCGATCGCGCAGAGCGTGCTGGGCCTGCTGGTGATCATCCTGTACGCGGTCAACGGCTGGGATCCGGTCCTGCAGCTGTTCTTCTGGCTGGGCACCAGCGGCGGCTTCGGCGTGCTGTTGCTGATCGCCACCACCGCGGTCGCGATCATCGCGTACTTCGCCCGCAGTGGTGAGCGGGAGACGCTGTGGCGGCGGCTGGTCGCGCCCGGCCTCGCCGCGATCGCACTCGTCGCGATCATCGTGCTGGCGGTGCAGAACTTCGCCAACCTGCTCGGCGTCGAGCCGGACTCGCCGCTGCGCTGGGCGATCCCGCTGGCCTACCCGGTGGCGGCGCTGCTGGGCGGACTGTGGGGCCTGTCGCTACGGCGGCGGCGTCCCGACACGTACGCCCGGATCGGCCTGGGCGCGGAGAGCGCGGCGGCCGTGGTCGTTCCCCCGTCGGTCACCGAGCCGGCGCCGACGGCGCAGGTGCGGCGATGAGCCGGCCGGAAATCGGGCAGCTCGGCGCGGACGACACCCGCTGGGTCGCCGCCCGGATAGCCGAGGCGTTCATGGTGCTGGACCAGCCCCGCTGGTTGGTGCCGGACGAGGCCAAGCGGGAGTCGGTGCTGGCCGGGAACTTCGAGATCATCGTCGAGCACGCGACGCGGCACGGACTGGTGTTCGGCACCGCGGACCGCGCCGGGGTGGCCGTCTGGTTGCCGTCGGTCGGTGAACCACTGCCGCCGCCGGAGGACTACGACGCCCGGCTGGCCCTGGCGTGCGGGGAGTGGACCCCGAACTTCGTGCACCTGGACGAGCTGTTCGCGGCGAACCATCCGCACGCCGACCACCATCATCTGGCGCTGCTCGCCGTGCGGCCGGACCGCCAGGGCCAGGGCGTCGGCACAGCACTGCTGGGCCACCATCACGCCTGGCTGGACGCCAACGGCATGCCGGCGTACCTGGAGGCGAGCAGCGAGACCAGTCGCGACCTGTACGCGCGGCACGGCTACCGGGTCGCCGAGCCGTTCCGGCTGCCCGACGGCACGCCGTTCTGGCCGATGTGGCGGGAGCCGGTCGCCGGCTGAGGTGGCGCGAAGACGATGGTGGCCGGGTCCGTCGGACCCGGCCACCATCGCCACCCCCCTAGTACGTTCCGTCGAGCTGCCCCCGCAGCTTCGTCAGGGCCCGGGCCAGCAGCCGGGACACGTGCATCTGCGACACGCCGATCTGCTCCGCGATCTGCGACTGCGTCAGGTTGCCGTAGAACCGCAGCGTCAGGATCTTCTGCTCGCGCTCGTCGAGCGTGGCCAGCGCCGGGCCCAGCGCCACCCGCAGCTCGGCCAGCTCGAACTCGCTGTCCTCACCGCCGAGCATGTCGCCCAGCTCGGTCGCGCGATCGCCGTCGCCGGTCGGGGTGGACAGCGACACCGCGTTGTACGCGCGGGCGCCCTCCAGGCCCTCCAGCACCTCTTCCTCGGTGAGCTTCAGATGTGCGGCGATGTCGGCCACCGTCGGGGAGCGGCCCAGGGACTGCAGCAGCGAGCTGTTGGCGTCCGAGATGGCCAGCCGCAGCTCCTGCAGGCGGCGGGGCACCCGAATGTCCCACGTCCGGTCGCGGAAGTGCCGCTTCAGCTCGCCGATGATGGTGGGGATCGCGTAGCCGGCGAAGTCGACCCCGCGGGAGGGGTCGAACTTGTCGATGGCCTTGATGAGGCCGACGGCGGCGGTCTGCGCGAGGTCGTCGGTGGGCTCGCCGCGACCGCTGTAGCGGTGGGCGAGGTGGTTGGCCAGCGGCAACCAGGCCTCGATCGCCCGGTCGCGCAGCGCGGCCCGGGACGGGTGCCCGGCCGGCAGCGCGGCCATGGCGTTCAGCAGCTCGGCGGCGCTGTCGGTGAGCGCCCGCGGGTCGAGCTTCGGGGTCGGGGTCGCCGGGGTGGTCGCCGATTCGGTGATCGTTGACGCGGTCATGGTGGTCCTCCCTGCACCTCGTCCGCGGATATAGACGTGACGCTTTGGTTAGTTCCGTTAGTACGTTCGGGAGTCACCTTAGCCCGATCGTCTCCTAGAAATCTAGCCGAACGGACGATGTACTTAAGTGATTTCCGGTCATGAAAGCCGCAAAATCTCCCACAGCGGTGCGCCGAGGAGGGTGGCGCGACCGGGATTGTGCGGTTCGACCGACCGATCGGGCCAGTCGCAGATGTCCGTGCGACCCTCGTCGTCGGGCCGAACGAGGACGTCGGTTCGTCGAACGGACGATGGCTGACCCGGATGGCAAGCGGAGTGTCATCAATCCGTCGTTGTCCCGTGAACGGGACTGGGCTTAGCGTCGCGGAGTACATCCCTGCTCCGGAGGTGCCGTGCTCGATCCTGCCGTTCCCCACCTCGTCGTGAACAGCCGGACGCTGTACTTCAGCTGGCTGCCGGCGGACCCGGACGCGGTGGCGGCGCTGGTCCCCCCGGGGCTACGGCCCCACCCGGACCGCGAGGTCTTCATGAACCAGTACGTGGTGGACGACGAGAGCCAGACCTCGGGCTTCGGTTCCTACTCGCTCACCTATCTCGGTGTCACGCTCGTCGGGATGGACGCCCCGGACGGGGTAACCCCCGGTGGCTGGTGGACCCACTACGTCACCTCTAGCGAGCGGGTGCGCACCTACGCCCTGGCCCGGGGTGCCCCGGCCGTGCCAGGTCGCACCACCATCACCGAGCAGGGCGACACGATCGCCACCGGGACGGACATCGAGGGTGTGCCGGTGATCCGAGCCCGGGTGCGCGTCGGCGACACCGGACACGCCATGCACAACGGCCACCACCGTTACCTGACCGAGTTGCACGGTCAGCTGGTCAGCAGCATCTATCCGGTGATCGCCGAACCGTCCACCTCGTTCGAGATCGAATCGGTCGAGTTTCTCGATCCGGACCACCCGGTGTACGCGTTGCGCCCGGAGAACCCGCTCACCATCGCCTGGGGCTACTACTCGCCGCGCTCCTCGTTCGCGTACCCGGGTGGGCTGACGATCCTCGGTGAGGTGGCGCCGGGTTACCAGGTGCCCGACCGGCGGGCTCGCAGCGGCCTGCCGTCGGGGTCGTAGACCAGGCGGTACGCGGGCAGCGCCCAGGCCCGGGTCCACCAGGGCAGGCGCCGGGCGCGGTGCGGTCGCAGCCGGCCGGGTGGGCGTGGTCCCACCTGGCCGCCGTCGTACCAGTGTTGCAACGCCTCGGCGGCGGCGGTGATCGCGGCGACCGCGTCGTCCGGATCGACCAGGTCGGCGTCGTCGCCGCCGGTTGGATCGCGGTCCAGGTGCTCGCGGAGCAGGCGTAGCCGCAACTCCCGGGCGAACCGACGGGCCCCGTCACCCTGACCCGCCGGATCGTGCGGGGGGCGCTCGTCCGCGGTGTCGTCCAGCACCGCGCAGGACAGTTCGCTGTCGTGCGTCCAGGACCGCCGGTTGAAGTTGTCGCTGCCGACGCAGGCCCACACGTCGTCGACCACGCACACCTTGGCGTGCACGTAGACCGGGGTGCCGGCGTGGTTCTCCGCGTCGAAGACGTGCACCCGCCCGGCCGCGGCCTGCTCGCACAGGGCCAGCGCCTGCTCTCGACCGACCGTGTTCGGTGGCAGGGCCAGCCGCCCGTCCACGTCGGGATGGCGGGGCACCACCGCGACCAGATGCAGATCAGGATTGTCGCGCAGCGCCGCGGCGAAGAGCTCGGCCACCTCGGCGGACCAGAGGTACTGGTCCTCCAGGTAGATCAGCCGACGGGCGCGGCGTACCGCCTTGGTGTAGCCGCGAGCGACCGTCCGTTCGCCGTCCGGGGCGAACGCGTACCGGGGTCGGACCGCCGGGTAGGTGCGCAACACCTGGACGTGGTGCGGCCCGCAGGCCGGCGGATCGGCGGGTTGGTCCGGCAGCGGCCCGGCGGTGAGGTCCGCCCCGCGGAGCCGGTCGCGCAGATAGGCCAGGGGGTTCTCCGAGTCCAGCGGCATCGGATCGGTCCACCGCTCGCGGAACGTGGTGTCCAGCGCGCCCACCACCGGCCCGCGCAGCGCGAGCTGAACGTCGTGCCAGGGCGGATGGTCACCGTACGCCGCGGCCATCCGTACCGCCTGCGGGTCACCGTGGTGCGCGTCGTCGTCGCGGCGGCTGTGACACAGGTCGATGCCGCCGACGAAGGCGATGTCCTGCTCGGGGGCGGCCGGGCGGCGCAGCACCACCAGCTTCTGGTGGTGCGATCCACCTCGCCGGACCCGCTGGTCGAGCAGCACCTCGCCGCCGGCGGCCGAGATCGCCTCGCTGAGGTTGCGGTTCTCCTGGTGGCTGTAGGACAGCACGTCGAGGTGCGACCGCCAGATCAGTCCCTTGACCACCACGCCGCGCTGGGCGGCCCGGGCGAACAACTGGGAGATCGTCGGCCCGTCCGGGCGGAGCCGCTCGTCCGGGTCCCCCCGCCAGTCGGCGAAGAAGAGGTGATCGCCCGCGCCGAGCCCGTCGACCTCGGTGACCAGCCGGTCGAAGTACGCGGCACCGTGAATCAGCGGCTCGGCGAGGTTTCCACTGGTCCAGACGGGTAACTCAGAGACCGGGTTGGCGCGTTCCGGTGCGGTGAGGAACCAGTCCTGTAGCGGCATGCTCCCGCCCTCAGAGAGGTCGTTCACGTCCTCACCATACGAACCCGTGGTCGGGCTCGCACGCTGGTGGGCTGCTGGCTGCTGGCTGTTGGCGACCGACCCGCACCCGAGCAGGGAGGAGCCGAAGCATGTCCGGCGAGCCGACGAACTCCGCGACCGAGCACCGCGAGCAGGCGGTGGAGGGCGAGCGGGGGGCGCTGTTGACCGTACTGGTGATGGTCCTGCTCGGCGTGGCCGGCATCTTCGCCGTCTCCTGAGCCGGCCGGGCGGCCCCGGTAACCGGAGCCGCCCCGCGTCCGACGCTCGCTCAGGGGCGCTCGCCCTGACCCTCGCTGTGCGGCAGCCGCTGCGCCGGGACGACGCCGAGCCGGCCGGCCTGGAAGTCCTCGAACGCCTGGATCAACTCGTCTCGGGTGTTCATCACGAACGGGCCGTAGTGCGCCACCGGCTCCCGGATGGGCTGCCCGCCCATGATGTAGAGGTCGAGGGTCTGGTTGCGGCTGTCCTGGCGGGCGTTCGCCTTGAACCGCAATGCGTCACCCGGCCCGTGCACGGCCAGTTGTCCGGTGCGGACACCGCGTCCGTTGGCGCCGACCGTGCCGCGCCCGCCGAGCACGTACACCAGCGCGTTGAAGTCCGGCCGCCAGGGCAGATCCACCTGCGCCCCCGGCTCGACCGTGACGTGGGTGACGGTGATCGGGGTGTACGTGGATCCGGGCCCCCGGTGGCCGGCGATCTCACCGGCGATCACCCGGATCAACGCCCCACCATCGGGGGTGGTCAGCAGCGCGGCCTGGTTGCCCCGGATGTCCTGGTACTTCGGCGGGTTCATCTTCGCCGCCCGGGGCAGGTTGACCCACAGCTGGGTGCCGTGGAACTGCCCGCCGCTGACCACCAGGTGCTCCGGCGGGGCCTCGATGTGCAGCAGGCCGCTGCCGGCGGTCATCCACTGGGTGTCGCCGTTGGTGATCGTGCCGCCGCCACCGTGGCTGTCCTGGTGGTCGAAGATGCCGTCGATGATGTAGGTGACGGTCTCGAAGCCCCGGTGCGGGTGCCAGGAGGTGCCCTTCGGCTCGCCGGGCGCGTAGTCCACCTCGCCCATCTGGTCGAGCATGATGAACGGGTCCAGCTCGCTCATCGGCACCCCGGCGAAGGCCTTGCGTACCGGGAAACCCTCGCCCTCGAAGCCGCTGGGCGCGGTGGTGAGCCGGCGGACCGGCCGGAAGGCGGTGGACTCGTCGAGCCGGGGCAGCCGGGGCAGGACGAGGACGTTGTCGACGGTGATGGCGGGCATCGGGGCTCCTTCAGTTGTCGCCGGGGGTGGTGGCGAGGGTGGCGTCGCTGCCGTCGGCCACCCGCAGTCGTCGGCCGACCCGGGTGAAGATCCTGGTCAGGGCGGCGACCTCGGTGTCGTCGAGGTCGTCCATCAGGTGGGTGCGTACGGAGCGCAGGTGGTGCGGTGCGGCCTCCCGCAGCGCCAGCAGCCCGGCGGCGGTCAGCACCGCCTCGCTGCCCCGCCCGTCCCGCGGGCAGGGCTGGCGGGCGACCAGGCCCCGTCGTTGCATGGAGGAGACCTGATAGGTCAGCCGGCTGGGTGAGAAGACCAGGCGGTCGGCCAGCTCGCCCATCCGCAGTCGGTGCCCGGGAACCTCGGAGAGCAGCACCAGCACGTGGTAGTCGGCGAAGCTGAGCCCGCTGGCGGCCCGCAGGTCGTCCTCAAGTCGGGTGAACAACCGCTGACTGGCCTCGATGTAGGTCCGCCAGGCGGTCAGGCGGTCGCGGTCCAGGCTCTCGGTCACGTCGCCAAGGTAGCACCTATTCAAAATTTGAACAAGGAGCCGCCGTATTGGTGGCTGCGGTGCAGATGGGAGTGCTCAGAGTTGATGGTGAAGCTTTGAAGGAGTTTGCTGGGCGGGCCGCCGAGGAGATATCCGGTGCGCGCTCGGCGCGGGTGGTGTGAGACTCTGCGGCCGTGGAACTGACCGCTCCCGGCCTGCTGCTGCGCCCCTGGCGGGACACGGACGCACCCGCCGTTCTGGATGCCTGGCGAGATCCGGCGATCGCGCAGTGGAACCCGCAGGGCGACCCGCTCGATCTCGACGCCGCGCTGCGCTGGTTACGGTGGCGGGCCGACTGGTCGGGCGGAGGTCATGTGTCGCTGGCGGCGGCCGATCCGGCCGATCCGGAGATCCTGCTCGGTTCGGTGTCGCTGCACCGCATCCACGCCGGTGACGCCTCGATCGGGTACTGGACGGTCGCGGCCGCCCGTGGTCGCGGGGTGGCCACGGCGGCGGTCGTGCTGCTCAGCGGGTGGGCCTTCGCCGACCTCGGGCTGGAGCGGATCGAGCTGTGCCACGCGGTGGCCAACCCGGCGTCCTGCCGGGTCGCCGAGCGGGCCGGCTTCGCGGCCGAGGGCACGCTGCGGCAGTCGCACCGCTACGGCGACGGGCGCCGCTACGACGAGCACCTGCACGCCCGCCTCGCCACCGACTGACCGGGCGGCCCACCCACAGCGGGACCGCCCGGTCGGTGGTTTCGGACGGAGTCAGCCCGCCGTCTGCGGCGCGCGTCCACCCAGGTTCAGCCGGCCGAGCAATTGCCGGGCCTGGTCGGCCACGTCGGCCTCCACCGTGACCGCGTACCTGTTGGCCCGCAGGGAACTGGCGGAGGTGAAGTCGCGCTGCCCGCCCGTCATCGCATGTGCCACGGCACCGAAGACGGCGCCCCAGATCGCACCGATGACGAGGCCGGCGAGGATCACCGCCACCCAGTTGCCGACGGTGAAGATGCCGAACAGCAGGCCGATGAACAGACCGAACCAGGCCCCCGTCCCCGCGCCGACCAGCGCCGCGCGGGCGGTGGTCAGCCGACCCAGCACGGTCTCCACCAGGGTCAGGTCGGTGCCGACGATGGCGGTGCGTTCCACCGGGAACCGGTTGTCGGCGAGGTGGTCCACCACTCGCTGGGCGCTCGGATAGTCCTCGAACGCGCCGATCGTCACGGTCGGCGGGCCGGTCGGTGGTCCGTGGCCGTCGCCACTGGGTGCGGCGGGACGGCCGCCGGGGCCCGACGGGAGGGTGCCGCCGCCGGTCACACCCGGCTGCCAGGCCGAGGGGTTCGACTGTGTGGTCATGGGTCTCCTCCTTCGTCACCAGTCGCCTACCCCACGTCGGCACAGCGGTAACGCCTCGGTGGCGTCGGGCTCGCGGGCCCGCGGGACCTGCTGCCCGGGCGGCACAGGGTCGGCCCCCGGCACCGCCGTACGGGCGGTGCCGGGGGCCACGGGACGGGTCGGGCGATCAGGCGCAGGCGGTGCCGTTCAGCGTGTAACCGGTCGGCGCGGCCAGGCTGCTGCCGCTGTAGGTGCCCTGGAGACCGACACTGAGCGTGCCGCCGCTGGGCAGGCTGCCGTTCCAGGGGGCGTTGCGGACCGTGATCTGGTTGCCGGACTGGCTCCACTCACCGTTCCAGCCGTTGCTCAGCCGTACCCCGGAGGCGACGTTGAACGTCAGGTTCCAGCCGTTCAGTGCCGCGCCGCGGTTGGTCACCCGGATCTCGGCGGTGAAGCCACCGGTCCACGTGTTCGGGGTGAACGTCACCGAGCAGCCACCGCCGGGCGGGTTGGTGGTCGGCGGGATCGTGGTGGGCGGGGTGAACGTCGGCGGGGTGGAGGTGGGCGGGGTGCTGGTGGGCGGAGTGGTGGTCGGCGGGGCCGTGGTCGGTACCGGACCGGCGGCGATGGCCAGGTCGTACGCCCGCTGCGGCACGAACTGACCCGCCGCCGCGATGCAGCCGTCCGCCTCGCCCGGCAGCTTCACCCAGAGGAACGCGTCGATCGCGGAGTCGCCGGTGTTGGTGGTGCTCGGGGTGCCGATCGCCCGCCCCGGCGGGTCGCACCACTCGGAGCCGGTCGGACCGTTGCCGTTGCGGCTGGTGTCGACGACCGCCTTCAGCCGGGAGTTGCCGGTGGCCGCGATGATCTGCTTGGCGTACGACACCTCGTCGGCGGTGCGGCGGTAGTTCGACACGTTCACCGAGATGCCGTCGGCGCTGTTGGAGACGTCGGCGGCGTTCAGCCGGGCGGCGGCCTCACCGGCGGAGAGCCAGCCACCGTGGCCGATGTCGAAGTAGACCTTGGCCGCGGACGAGCCCCGCTTGAGCGCCTTGCCGGCGTACGCCATCGAGGCCCGCACCTCGGCCTGCTGGCTCTCGTTCATGCAGCTGCTCATGATGGGGAGCACGTCCGGCTCCAGGATGATGCTGGCCGGACGGCCACCGAGGCCGGCGGCGACCTGGTCCACCCACTGCCGGTAGGCGGTGTGGTTCGGGGCGCCACCCGCGCTGTGGTTGCTGCAGTCGCGGTTGGGGATGTTGTAGACCACCAGGATCGGGATCTTGCCGGCGGCGGCCGCGGCGCCGACGAAGGAGTCCACCTCGGCGCGTACGGTCGAGGTGTTGGTGGTGGTGTACCACCGGGGTTGCGGCACGCTGGCGATCCGGTCCCGGATCACGGCGGCCTTCGAGTCGTTCGGGTTGGCCGCCACCCAGCGGGCGGCGCTGGTCTGCGGGTCGACGTAGAAGGCGGAGTCGGCGGCCGCGGCGGGCGCGGGGCGCAGCGCGCCCACGCCGACGCTGCCGGCCACGGTCAGTGCCGTCGCCACGACGCCGACCAGAGCGAATGTGCTTCGGGTTCTCATGGTCTGCTCCTCGTACCCATCGAAGAAAGTGCGTGGAAGCGCTCCCACATGTCCGACAAGGTACGGGCTTATTGCCGGCCTGTGAAGAGTTTCCGGAACAAACGACCGACTACCGTTCCGGCGGGCGTCGAGCCGCGACGGACGACCGTCCTACGATCACGGGATGCGTGGTGAACCGTCGGGTGTGGTGGTGATCGGTGCCGGCATCGCCGGTGTGGCCTGCGCCCGGGAACTGCGCGACGCCGGGGTACCGGTGCACATCCGGGAACGAGGACGGGTGGTCGGCGGCCGGATGGCCAGCCGGCGCTTCGACGGCCGCCCCGCCGACCTCGGCGCCGCCTACTTCACCGTCAGCGACCCTGAGTTCGCCGAGGTGGTACGCGGCTGGCAGGCGGCCGGCCTGGCCCGCGAGTGGACCGACACCTTCGCGGCGTACGACGGTGGCGGCCGTCGCGCGGCTCCCGGACCGATGCGGTGGTCGGCACCGCGTGGGCTGCGCTCGCTCGTGGAACAACTCGCCCGGGACCTGCCCGTGGTGGTGAACCGGCTGGTGCTCAGTGTCGGCCCGGGACCGACGGTGGACGGCGAGGAATGCGCGGCGGTGGTGCTGGCGATGCCCGGGCCGCAGGCCGCGCTGCTGCTCGACCCGGAACTCGTCCCGGCCACCGACGCCGTGGGACGGCAGCGGTGGTCGCCCACCCTGGCGGCGATGCTGCGTTTTCCGTGCCGGCGGTGGACCGACTTCGGTGGTGCCTTCGTCAACGATCATCCACTGCTCAGCCTGGTCTGCGACGACGGCGACCGGCGCGGTGACGGCGCCGCGGTCCTGGTCGCGCACACCACCGAGGGGTTCGCCGCCGGACACCTGGCCCAGCCCACCGCGGCCGCGCCGCAGATCGAGGCGGCCGTACGCGACCTGCTCGCCCTGCCCGACCGGGCGGAGTTCGTGCACGTGCACCGGTGGACGTACGCCAAACCGGCCGACGACGGTGGCCCGGCCACCGGCTTCCACCTCGACGACGACGGCATCGGACTGGCCGGGGACGCGTTCGGCAGACCCCGGGTGCAGACCGCCTGGCGCTCCGGCCGCGACCTCGGCCGCGCCCTGGCCCGCCGACTGGTCTGACGCTCCGGCTGCCCGCGTCGTCCGGCGGGCAGCTCAGGCGGCGACGGCGGGTGAAGGCTCCGGCGGGGACGCCGTCGCGGTGCGCTTGCCCGACGCGTCGAGCATCCGCATGACCGGCGTCGCCGCGACCCCGTGCACCACCACCGAGACGATCACCACCAGGGCGACGGTGGCCCAGATCAGCTCGGTCTGCGGGAAGTCCGCCTTGGTGGTGGCGTACGCCAGGTAGTAGAACGAGCCGATGCCCCGGATGCCGAAGGCCGCGATCACCAGATGCTCCGCGGGTCGTCCGGGTGCGCCGCGCAGCGCCAGCCAACCGACAAGCGGTCGGACCAGGAACACCAGGGCCAGACCGACAAGTGCGGCGGGCCAGGTCAACGCGGCCAGCAGCCCGCTGATCACCGCACCGCCCAGCAGGAGCAGCATCAGCACGGTGAGCAGCCGTTCCACCTGCTCGGCGAAGTCGTGCAGCACCGCGTGGTACTTGTGGTTGCGCTCGGCCGCCCGGATCGCGCGGGCAGCCACGAAGACCGCCAGGAAGCCGTAGCCGCCGGCCACCTCCACCAGCCCGTACGCCAGGAAGGTGGCGGCCAGCGCCAGGAACCCCTCCGCGTGCCGGGCCAGCCGCAGCTCGCTGGGTGCCCGGAAGAAGAGTTTCCCGAGCAGCCAGCCGATCACGAGCCCACCGATCAACCCCACCCCGACCTTGTAGAGCACATCGAGCGTGATCCAGCGGACCAGCCAATCGCCGGGGGCGAGACCGGCGCCCGCGATCGCGATCGCCGCGTAGACGAAGGGGAAGGCCAGACCGTCGTTCAGCCCGGCCTCCGAGGTGAGCGCGAACCGGACCTCGTCCTCGGCATCCTCATCAGCGTTGGGCTCGCCGACCTGGACGTCACTGGCGAGCACCGGATCGGTGGGAGCCAGTGCCGAGGCGAGCAGCAACGCGCTGGCCGGCACCAGACCCGCCCACCACCAGCCGAGCAGGGCGACGGCGGCGATGCACAGCGGCATGGCCACGGCCAGCAGCCGCCACGTCGAGGACCAACGCGCCCAGCTCAACGGCCGGTCGATCTTCAGGCCGGCACCCATCAGCGCGACGATCACGCAGAGCTCGGTGAGATGGGTGGCGAGATCCTTGTACGTGAGGGGATCCGGCACGGGCAGACCGGTGGGCAGCAGGTAGATCAGCATTCCGAGGCCGAGGAACGCCAGCGGCATGGACAGCGGGCGCCGCTCCAGCAACCGTGGCAGGATGCCGGCGAGCAGGGCCGCCACACCGAGCACCGCGAACGCAACGTCGATCGTCTCCACCGGACCGCCTCTCGCCACGCCCGCGGCACGCGGACAGGTGGCGCACAACGTGCCCCGGCCGACGTTCCGGTAATCCGGAAAATCCGTCGTGGACCGACGGTGTGCGGCAGCCCACGGTCCGGCGCTTCAGGCGGGTGGCAGCAGGATCTCGAACCAGACCGTCGAGCCGCGGACGGTGGGATCGGTGCCCCAGGCGTCGCTCAGTTCCTCGATCAACCCCAGTCCGCGCCCCCGGCTGCTCAGGGTCTCCGTGCGGGCCCGGGTCACCGTGCCCCGGGAGCCCGAGTCGGCCACCGAGACGAGCAGCCGCTCGGGGCTGAGGTCGACCTCCACCCGGGCCGCCGTGCCGGCGTGCAGCAGCGCGTTGGTGGTCAGCTCGCTGGTGCACAGCACCGCCGCGCCGATCACCGACTCCGCGACCTCCCACTCGGTCAGCTGGGCGGTCATCCAGTGCCGCACCCGGCTCGGTGCGGTCGGCTCGGCGGGCACCTCCATCCGCGCCGAACGGCTCGGCCGCACCGCGTACTCGACGGCGAGCACGGCCACGTCGTCCTCGGTCGCGCCGGGCACGGCCGCGGAGGCCACCGCGCACAACGCCCTCGGGTCGCCACTGGGCGCACCGGCCACCGACTCCGCCAGGCGGGCCAGGCCGTCCGACAGGCCGTGCCGGCGTCGTTCCACCACACCGTCGCTGAACAGCAGCAGCGTGTCACCGGGAACGAACGCGACGGTACGCGTCGCCGTCCGGTAACCGACCCCCAGCGGAGCGCCGGAGGGCACGTCGACGTACTCGGCCCTCGGCTCACCCGTCGGCGAACAGCGACGTACCAGTGGCGCGGGGTGACCGGCACTGGCCAGGGTCAGCTCCTTGCGGCCGACGTCGATGACGCCGAACGTCACGGTGACGAAGAGCTCGTACGTGCCGGCCTCGGCACCCAGGCTGCCCACCAGCCGATCGAGTCCGGCGAGCACCTGGTCCGGGCGCGGATCGTTGAGCGCCAGCGCCCGCAGCGCGGCCCGCACCTGCCCCATCCGGGCGGCGGCCTGCACGTCGTGGCCGGCGACGTCGCCGAGGACCACCCCCAGGTCGCCGGTGGGTAGTACGAACGCGTCGTAGAAGTCACCGCCGGCGGCGTTGCCGTCCACCCCCGGGTCGTAGCGCGCGGCGATCCGTAGCTGGGGCAGGACCGGCAGGTTCTCCGGCAGCATGCTCCGTTGCAGCAGTTGGGCGGTGCCGTGCTGGGTCTCGAAGCGGCGGGCCCGCTCGGTGGCCTGGCCGACCAGCTCGGCCGAGGCCGCCAGCAGCGCCCGCTCCGCGGCCGACCACGGATGCGGCGACCGGTAGCCGACGGTCAGCGCTCCCCGAACCACCGACGCTCGCAGCGGTACGGCCGCCAGGGCGCGGATCTTCTGGTCGTGCCGGTCGGCCGCGATCTCGTGCAGCGGCTGGCCGTCGTCGATGAAGCTGGCCTGGCCGGTGCGGGCACTGACCACCACCGGTGCCGACCAGCCGGCGGGGCCGCGTCGCCACAGTGGGGGCAGCCGCTCGTCCGCCTCGTCCACCAACTCGCCCCGGACCCGCCGGACCATCCGCCACCCGGTGCCGCCACCCCCGTCGTCCACCGCGAAGGAGACGCGGTCGGCGTCGAACGAGGTGATCGCGTAACGCAGCGCGACGCGGGCCACGTCGTCCAGGGTGAGCGTGCCGGACAGCGCCGCGGCGAAATCGCTGAGACCCTGCAACTGCCGGGTCGCCGGGCTGGTCTCGGCCACCACGGACAGCACGCCGACGACCCGGCCGTGGCTGTCCCGCACGGGTGAGCACGCGCGCGTGTAGACGGGTTGGTCGAGCGCGACGGAGGCGGAGTGCAGCGGGAGTGGGATCTCCCGGTCCAGGACGGGAACCCCGGTGCGGTAGGTCTGCTCGACGACGTCACCGACACCGGGGCGCTGCCAGACCTCGGCGAAGACCTCGGTGGGGGGTCGACCGATGGCGTCCGGATGTCGGTCGCCGATCAGGTCGGCGTACGCGTCGTTGTACAGCAGCAGCAGGTCCGCGCCGAGGTGCAGCGCCATCGGAGCCGGGGAGGCGAGCACCACCTCGACGGTCGCGCGGACGGCGGGATCCCACGACTCGTACGGGCCGAGCGCGGTGTCACCCCAGCGGGGTGGCCGGCGACGGCCGCCGTGCCCGGCACCGCCGTGCCCGGCACCGCCGTGCCCGGCACCGCCGTGCCCGGCACCGCCGTGCCCGGCAGAGGGCCTGATGGCGTGGGTACTCGCCCGACCGTTCCTGGCATGAGCGCAGCCTAGTCGGCCCGCTCGACCCACGTTCCCGATCATCGGCTGGGCGCGCCGGACCGGGACGTCAGTGCAGGTCAGAGCCGCTCCGGTGCGATCTGTCCAGAAAAAGGGGGTGACCGCGGCGGCGTGCTGGCCGGGGGAAGGGGTAAGCGCGCCGGGCAATCCATGCGACAGGAGGGACATCATGCCGGAAACCCTCGCGGTCAGGCAGGTCGACATCGGTGACGCCGCGGCCGACATGTGGAGGTCGGTGCTGCTGTTCGTGCCCCGGGCCATCGCGTTCATCGCGATCCTCGTGGTCGGATGGCTCATCGCCAGAGCCGTGCTCAAAATCGTGGACACGGTACTGGAACGGGTGGGGTTCGACCGGTGGGTCGAACGGGGCGGTATCAAGCGTGCGCTGGAGCGGACGCGGTACGACGCCAGCGACATCCTGGCGCGGCTCGCGTACTACGCGGTGCTGCTGTTCACCCTTCAGTTCGCCTTCGGCGTCTGGGGGCCGAACGCGATCAGTGATCTGATCGCGGGCGTGGTGGCCTGGCTGCCCCGGGCGTTCGTCGCGATCGTCATCGTGGTGGTGGCCGCCGCGATCGCCAACGCGGTGCGGGACCTCGTCACCGGGGCGCTCGGCGGGCTGTCGTACGGCCGTTTCCTGGCCGACGTGACAGCGATCTTCATCCTCGCCCTGGGTGTCATCGCGGCGCTCAACCAGGTGGGCATCGCCACCACCGTGACCCAGCCCGTGCTGATCGCGGTGCTCGCCACGGTGGCCGGCATCCTGATCATCGGTGTCGGTGGCGGTCTGGTGCGGCCGATGCAGAACCGTTGGGAGGGCTGGCTCACCCGGGCGGCCGAGGAATCGCGGGCGATCCGTGAGCAGCGGCAGGGTGCCGAGGCCGGCCGCGGTGACATGCAGCGGCAGATGGCCGACCGGAGCGGTGCCGCCCAGCCGGCCTCGCGGGGATCGGAGTCCTCGATGGCCGGCGGCCGGGGCACCTACCAGTCCGGCAACAGCGGCGACGAGACCCAGCAGTTCCGTCCGTGACGGTCGGGTACTCGCGTTGCCGGTCGCGTTGAGACGGGTGTCCGCCGTACGGCGGACACCCGTCCGCACGTCACAGCGGTGGCGGCTGCGCGGCCGGCGTGTCCAGCGCGGCCGTCAGCGCGCAGACGGCGAGCAGGCGCACCGTCACCCAGTCCGCCTCCGCCCAGTCGATCGGGGCGCCGGCCGGCTGCCAGCCGTGCTCCTCGGCGGCGGCGCACATGCCGTCGGCGTAGCCGGCGAGGGCGGCGGCGGTCAACGGCCGCCGGTCCCCGTGCAGACTGTCGCGCACCGCGGCGGCGTGCTGGTCGACGGCGGCGAGCAACCCCGGCCGGGCGGCGGCCGCGGCGAGTCCGTCGAGCCCCACGGCGTTGGCGAGGGTGACCAGACTGGACCGCGCCCGGTCGACGGCGGTGGGGGAGACGACCCGGTTCGACGACACGCGCATGGGGAACGAATGTAGCCAACCGGCGGGGCCGTGACCTCGGCCGCTCGGACGGTACCGGCAGCACCGGGTGGTGTCCGCCGGATGTCCGAGGGGATCGAGTCGGGCGCGGCGGACGGCGGGAACCGGACGCCACGCCACGACCGGCAGCAAACGGCCTACTCGGCGGAAGGCGCGTCCGCCGGGCGGCGACGCGCGGCGTCGTCGGCGATGATCACGGTTGCCACCATCAGCGCGACGCAGAGGCTGAACAGCCACGAGCTGTCGTCGACCAGCCGGGCCGAGACGGGTGCCTGCGCGGCGGCGAGGAGGAAGCCGAGCCATGCCAGGCGGCGCTGACGAGTGGAGAGGAAGCCGGAGCCCTGATGCATTCCGAAAGTCTTGCGCGCGGCACGGCCGTTGCCGTCAGCCGAACGGCCGATTCTGCCGGAGCTGTCCGAATTCATCGACCGTTCGGCTGAGGCCGTCGGGCTGCCGGGCCGGACCCTGCGGGTACGCCCCGGACCCACCGCCGGCGCCCGGAACATACCCCGTAGGTGGTGTGTCAGAGGGTGTCCGGGCCGGTGCGCCCGGTGGTGGACGGGCGGTACGCGCGGTCCGGGTCGGTGGGCTCACGGCCCGTGCCGGGCACCTCACCGCCCCGGTCGGCCGCCTCGGGGCCGTGTCCGAAGGCCGCTTCCTCCCCGGCGTCGTTACCGGTCACGTCGTCGGCCTGCCCATCGAGGGTGGATCGGGCGACGGCCCGGTCCAGCTCCTCAAGGGGAAGTCGTTCCTCGTTGCGCCACGCCCTGTCGTCGGTCATGCCCATCGCGGTACCCCCGCCCCGTCGTCGCAAACGACACCGCAGACCGGGCGTGACCCTGCCTCGGTACGGCAGCGGACCCGATCAAGCGGCGACGGCCGCCGGGTACGCCCGGCGGCCGTCGTGGGTGTCATCGCGGGGATCAGGGCTGCGGACGGTCGACCTGCCCGCGCCACGCTCCGGTCTCCTGACCGCGTCGCTCGATGAACGTCTTGAAGCGCTGCAGGTCGCCCTTGGCCCGACGGTCGACCACGCCGAGCTTGTCGCCGGTCTTCTCGATGACCCCGTGCGGGTCGAACTCCAGCTGGAGGGAGACCCGGCTGGTGTTCTCGTCCAGCCGGTGGAAGGTGACCACCCCGGAGTGCTGGGTGCCGCCGGTCGACCGCCACGCCACCCGCTCGTCGGGCAGCTGCTCGGTGATCTCGGCGTCGAACTCCCGCTTGACCCCGGCGATCTCGACCGTCCAGTGGGTCATCGTGTCGGAGAGCTGGCGAATCTCCTGCACACCCTCCATGAACTGCGGAAACTCCTCGAACTGGGTCCACTGGTCGTACGCCGTCCGGACCGGGACGGCCACGTCGACATGCTCCGTTACACCACTCATCAGAATCCTTCCCTGCACTTGGTGAGGCGTGCGGACCGGTCGGTCCACCTACCAGCGCGTCGTCTCGTTGGTGTGGCCGAGCGCCGCCCACACCTCGGACACCGTCTGGTACCGGGTGCTCTCGGGCAGGCGCTCCAACGCGGCCAGTACGTCGTCGGGGGCCTCGTTCTCCCGCGCGTTGGCGAGCAGTGCGGCCCGGTCCCCGGGCAGGGCGTTCATCGTGATGAACCGTCCCAGCCGGCTGCGGGCCTCGACATCCTCGGAGGTCATGCCCTGGGGAGCGCCGCTGCGCAGGTCGCCGGCCGGCGCCGTGGTCGGCTCCGGCTGGTCCTCTCCCGCGGGCTCCGGGACGCGGAACTCGTCGACCCGCGAGCCGCCCGTCCCCGGCCCCTGCACGAGGCCGCTGACCTCCTGGCTCATCTGCTCGTCGACCCTCGGTGAGTGCTTGCTGCTGCCGCGATCCATGCCTTCTGCGCTACCCGAGAGGGCGGGGGGTAAACCGATGCGCGGTCACGCACCGGCCGGCGACCGCGGCGGCAGCACCGGCTCGTCGGTGTCCTCGCGGCCGGACTGCAGCCGCCGTCCCCGCTGAAGTTCGGCGTTGATCTGGACACCGAGCATCAGCGCGGAGTTGGACAGGTAGAGCCAGACCAGGAACGCGATCACCGCCCCGAGGCTGCCGTAGGTCGTGTTGTACGAGCCGAAGTTGGCCACGTACAACCCGAAGCCGAAGGAGCCGACTGCCCAGCTGGTCAGGGCCACCACACCGCCCAGGGTGAGCCAACGGAAGCGGGGCTGCCGCACGTTCGGCGCGACCCAGAACAGCAGGGACATCAACAGCATGCCGATCAACGCCAAGGCCGGCCACTTGGCCATCGCCCAGGCGGTGCGGGCGGCGCCGCCGGCACCCACCAGGTCGCCGACCGCGTCGGCGACCGGGCCGCTGACGATCAGACCGGCGGCCACGATGGCGAGCAGCACCAACGACACGGCGGCGAGCCCGATCTGGGTCGGGCGCAGCCGCCACACGGGCCGTCCCTCGACCACGCCGTAGATCGCGTTCGAGGCCCGGGTGAAAGAGGCGATGAAGTTCGAGGCCGACCAGAGCGCACCGAGCAGACCGAAGCTGAGCAACACGCCGGCGGAACTGTTCTGGTCCACCACCTCGCGGACCACGCCGACGAAGCTCTCGTTCGCCACCACCGAGCCGGCGCCCATCTCGCGGGCCAGATCGAGCACCGTGTCGACGGTGCGTTCACCGTCGGAGACCAGACCGACCAGGGCCACCACCACGACGGTGGAGGGGAACAACGCCAGCACCCCGTAGTAGGTGAGGGCCGCAGCCCAGTCCGTGCAGTTGTCCCGCAGGTAGTTGCGCCCGGCCCGGACCAGCACGCCACGCCAGGTCGACCAGCGGAGCTGGCGGATTCCCGGCAGGCCCGGCACCGGCGGATCGGTCGACGGGGCGTCGGGGTTCGTCGTCGTCATCACCGCTCCCTGGGCGCTGCCGGCACGTGGATGGCCCCGGCGGTACCCGACGTGGTCCGGCGGCAAACCCTGCCGGCGTTTGCCGCCGCCTCACCGGGGTACGCCAATTCGAATCGCTCGCACACGGAGGAGGATCGAGATGCCCGGGCGCGAGGTACTGCCCAGCACGCTGCGGCGCTCCCCGGAGAAGGCCCAGCGCACCTGGGAGAAGACACACGATTCCGCGGTCGAGACCTACGGCGAGGGCGAGCGGGCCCACCGCACCGCGTTCGCCGCCGTCAAGCACGAGTTCGAGAAGGTCGGTGACCACTGGGAGCCGAAGGGCCGCAAGGGCCCCAGCGACCGGCAGGCCGCCGGCGGCGGCCCGGCCCGACGGGCACCGACCGCCGGTGGGGTGGACGCGAACGCCACCAAGGAGCATCTCCTGGGGGTGGCCCGCGAACTGGACGTGTCGGGACGGTCGACCATGACCAAGCCGGAACTGGTCAAGGCCATCCAGAAGGCCAACGACCGACAGACCCGCAAGGCCCGCGGCGACTGAGCCCGCCGCCGTCGACGGGGCCCGGGACCGGCGTACGCCTCCGGCCGGGCCCCGTCGGCACGCCCGTGCGCCGGCTCACCAGTGACCGCCGCCGGGCGCCTGGATGTGCACCGCCTTGGTGGCGGTGAACTCGTCGAGCAGTTCCGGCCCGTAGCCGAAGCCCTGACCACTGGCCCGGCGCGGGTGGGCGGCGCCGGCCGGCGCGCCACCGAACACCGAGTTGACCTTCACGGTCCCCACCGGCAGCTCCCGCCAGGCCCGCTGGGCGTGACTCATCGACCCGGTCAGCACGGTCGCCGCCAACCCGTACGGTGAGTCGGCCGCGCACCGCAGCGCCTCGGAGAACGAGTCCACCACCACGACGGGCGCCACCGGGCCGAACGTCTCCTCCCGGATCAACGCCAGGTCGTGCCGGCAACGGTCGATCACCGTCGCCGGATAGAAGGCACCCGGCCCCTCCGGCAGGGTTCCGCCGACGCGCAGCCGGGCACCGTCGGCCACCGCCGCGATCACCTGCCCGTGCACCTGATCGCGATGGCGCCGGTCGACGAGCGGACCGAGCTGGGTCCGCGGATCCCGCCCCGGTCCGACGCGCAGCGCGGCGGCCCGCTCGACGAGCGCGGCGACGAAGTCCTCGGCGACGTCGCGGTGGGCGTAGATCCGCTCCACCGCGACGCAGATCTGACCCGCGTTGGCGAACGCACCCAGGGCGGCCTCACCGGCGGCCCAGCTCGGGTCGACGTCGGCGTCGACGATCAGCGGGTCGCTGCCGCCGTTCTCCAGCAGGACCTTGGCACCGGTGCCGGCCGCGGCCGTGGCGATCGCCCGGCCGGTGGCGCTGGACCCCACGTGCGCCACCATGTCCACCTCGGCGGCGGCCAACGCCGCGCCGGTGGTCGGGCCACCGCTGAGCAGCGACAGCACCCCTGCCGGCAGGGCGGTGTCGAACGCCCGGGCCAGCAGCCACCCGGTCGCCGGGGTGCGCTCGCTGGGCTTGTGCAGCACCACGTTACCGGTGACCAGGGCCGCTCCGAGCAGCCCGCAGGACACGGCGACCGGGTCGTTCCACGGCGTGATGGCAGCCACCACCCCACGCGGCTGCGGCGTCATGAAGTCGATCGCGGCGGGATCGCCGTGCAGGGTACGACCGCCTCGGGCCGGTGCGAGTTCGGCGTACTGCCGCAGGGTGGCGATGCCCGCCTCGACACCGCCCCGGGCGTCCGCGAGCGGCTTGCCCATCTCCGCGGTCGTCGCCTGGGCCAGGTCGTCGGCGGCCTCGGCGACCGCGTCGGCGATCCGGTGCAGCGCCGCGGCCCGCTCCGCCGGGGAGGTCGCCGCCCACTCGGCCGCCACCCCCGCGCCGCCGCCACCGCCTTGTCGACCTCGTCGGCCGTGGCGACCGGGGCGCTGGTCACCGGGCGGCCGTCAGCCGGATCGTGCACCGTCAACTCGCCGGCCTCGCCGCCGGCACCCCACACCCCACCGATGAGCTGCGTGACCGTGTACATGGCGCGCTGCATGCCCGGGCCCGGCCGTGGCAAACGTTTCGTCCGATGGGCCCGGGGTAGCGTCCTCGGATGACTTCGCCAGGTTCCCTCGGTGCCGAGCGGGCCGACGCCGTCATCGTCGGTGCCGGACACAACGGTCTGGTCGCCGCCAACCTGCTGGCGGACGCGGGTTGGGACGTGCTGGTGCTGGAGGCGACCGGGGCACCCGGCGGGGCGGTCCGCTCGGCCGAGGTGACCGCACCCGGTTACCTCAACGACCTGTTCAGCTCGTTCTACCCGCTCGGCTACGCCTCGCCGGTTCTGCGCGGGCTCGACCTGACCCGGTACGGGCTCACCTGGCGGCACGCCCCCGACGTGCTGGCCCACCTGTTCCCCGACGACCGGGCCGCCGTGCTCAACCGTGACCCCGCGGTCACGGCGGCCTCGCTGGAGACCTTCGCCCCCGGCGACGGCGAGCGCTGGCTGAGCGCGTACGCGCAGTGGCGGCAGGTCGCCGAACCGATGCTGGAGCTGATCACCACGCCGTTCCCGCCGGTCCGCGGCGGCCTCGGCCTGCTACGCCGGCTACGGGTCGGCGGCGCGCTGCGGCTGGCCCGGCGGCTGGTGCTGCCGGTGAACCGGCTCGGCGAGGAACTGTTCGCCGGCGCCGGCGGGCCGGCGTTGCTCGCCGGCTGCGCCCTGCACACCGACCTGTCCACGGAGGAGGCCGGCTCCGGCGTCTACGGCTGGCTGCTCGCCATGCTCGGCCAGCAGGTCGGCTGGCCGGTTCCGGAGGGCGGCGCACAAAAGATCACCGACGCGTTGGTGGCCCGGTTGACCGAGCGGGGCGGCCGGATTCTCTACGGTGCCCGGGTGGACCGGGTGCTGGTCGCCCGGGGCCGGGCGGTGGGTGTCCGCACCGTCGGTGGGGCCAACTGGCGGGCTCGTCGGGCGGTGCTCGCCGACGTGCCCGCGCCCGCCCTGTACCTGGACCTGGTCGGCCCGGCCCTGCTGCCCCCGCGACTGGTGGCCGACCTGGAACACTTCCGGTGGGACGGCTCCACGCTGAAGGTGGACTGGGCGCTGTCCGCTCCGGTGCCCTGGACGAACCGTCGCCTGGCCACCGTCGGCACGGTGCACCTGGGGGCGGACCTCAACGGGTTGACCGGTTACGCCGCCCGGCTGGCCATGGGTGAGCTGCCACCGGATCCGTTCCTGCTGGTGGGGCAGATGTCGGTGGCGGACCCGAGTCACTCGCCGCCGGGCACCGAGTCGCTCTGGTCGTACACCCACCTGCCGTTCCGCCGGCACTGGCGGGCCGACGACATCATGTCCCACGTCGAGCGGATGGAGACGGTGCTGGAAGCCGCCGCGCCCGGCTTCCGCGGTCTGGTGGTGGGCCGGCACGTGGCCGGGCCGGCCGAGTTGGAGGCCGCCGACCCGAGCCTGGTCGGCGGTGCGCTCGGCGGCGGCACCGCTGCCCCGTACCAGCAGCTGTTCCTGCGGCCGGTACCCGGGCTCGGCCGCGCCGACACTCCGGTGGATCGGCTCTTCCTGGCCAGCGCGTCGGCGCATCCCGGCGGGGGAGTGCACGGCGCCCCCGGTGCGAACGCCGCCCGCGCCGCGCTGGCCCGGGACCGTGCCCTCACCGGTGGGGTGTACCACCGGGCGATCGCCACCGCGCACCGTGCCGTCTACGAGTGACCCACCGGGCCCGGCAGGTCAGGGCTCGATGTTGCGGTGCCGGGTACGCAGCTTGAACGGCATCAGCGCACTCTCGATCTTGGTGGCGGTGGTCATCTTCGAGGTGCCGTCGCGCCGCTCCTCGAACCGGATCGGCACCTCCAGGATGGTGTGCCCCAGCTTGGTGGCCAGGTAGTGCATCTCGACCTGGAAGCTGTAACCGTTGGACTGCACCCGCTCCAACCCGATGTCGCGCAGCGCGTCGGCCCGCCAGATCTTGAAACCGGCGGTGAGGTCGCGGATGCGGACCCGCAGCAGCGTGTGCACGTACAGGTTCGCCCAGCCGCTGAGCGCCCGACGGTACAGCGGCCAGTTCTCGTCCAGCTCGCCGCCGGGGACGTAGCGTGACCCGATGACCACGCCGGCCTGAGTGGACAGCAGCGCGCCCAGCATGCCCGGCAACGCCTCGGGTGGGTGGGACAGGTCGGCGTCCATCTGAGCCACGTACTCGGCGCCGCCGTCGAGGGCCCGGCCGATCCCGTCCACGTACGCCCGGCCCAGACCCTCCTTGCCCGGCCGGTGCACGACCTGCACCCGCTCCGGATGCTCGATGGCGAGCTTGTCCGCGACCTCACCGGTGCCGTCGGGGGAGTTGTCGTCGGCGACCAGCACCTGCAAACCGGGAAGTGGCAACGCGAGGAGACGCTCGACAAGCACCGGCACGTTGCCCGCCTCGTTGTAGGTCGGGACCACGACGGTCAGGCGCACGTCCCGCCACGGCGAGGGCAACTGGACGGGTTCGATCATGGGGGACATCCTCGGTATGCGGACAGGGTTCCCCGTGAGCGTAGCCACTTGTCCCTTCCGGGGTGAAATGGCTCCCGGCGTCGTGCCCGCGATCAGGCCGGTGTCTTCTCCCGTTCGGCGATGTCGGAGAGCCGGTCCAGGGTCTCCTCGTTGCGCAGATGCAGCACCAGATCGTTGATTTTGGTGCGGATCCAACGCAGTGGCCCGGCGGCGAAGTCCTCGGCGAGCAGCACCCGGGTCTGCGCCGTGCCGAGGGGCTCCAGGGTGAAGGTCACCACCGCCTCCCCGGCCGGCCAGAGTTGGACGCGGAGCACGAGTTTGCGTTCCGGCTCACAGGCCAGCACCGTCGAGCAGTCCTCCAGGGAGAACGGCCAGGGACCGGCGCGGTGGTGCAGCCGGGTGCCCACCCGGGGCCAGTCCTGGTCGACGTCGCGCATGTGGGCGGTGCCCACCACCCAGTCGCTGTAGGTCCATCCGTCCGCGAGTACCGCCCACACCTGTCGGACCGGTGCCTCGATCACTTTCTCCACGACCGCCACCGCTGCTCGGTACCCCGCCGGCGGCCTCGGGTAACGAGGCCGCCGGGTTAGCTTCTCCGGGACTGCGGGTAAGGCCAACCGCGGGCGGCAGTGCCGGTGCCGCCGGTGCGCGGTCGCCCCAGCCGCGTCGCGGGTGACGTTTACTCACCGGGGCGCAGGGAACCCGCCGCCCGTGCGACAGGACCGTGGGGAGCCGGATCAGCGCAGGTCAGCGGAGCCGCTGGCCGAGCCCGGTGGGTCCGTGTCCGGCCCGGTGCTCTTCGACGCGGTGCTGCTGGACCGCGACGGCACCCTGGTCGAAGACGTGCCGTACAACTCGGATCCGGACAAGGTGCGTCCGGTGCCCGGGGCCCGCGTTGCGCTGGACCGGCTGCGCGCGGCCGGACTGAAGCTCGCCGTGGTGACCAACCAGTCCGGGTTGGCCCGGGGTCTGTTCACCGAGCGGCAGCTGCACCGGGTGCACCGTCGGATCGAGGCCCTGCTCGGCCCGTTCGACTGCTGGCAGGTGTGTCCCCACGACGACGGGGACGGCTGCGCGTGCCGCAAGCCACGGCCGGGTCTGGTGCACGCCGCGGCCCGGGCCCTGGGCACCGTGCCGACCCGCTGTGCCCTGATCGGTGACATCGGTCGCGACGTCACGGCGGCGCTGGCCGCCGGTGCGACCGGCATCCTGGTCCCCACGCCGGTGACCCGGGCCGAGGAGGTGGCGGCGGCGCCGTGGGTGGCCGCCGACCTGCCCTCGGCCGTCGCGGAGATCCTTCGACGCCAGGCGTCACTGAGCCCGGCGAAGCCGCTGCCGGGGGCGGGAAGCCGGGCCGTCGCCACGGTGTGCGGCGGTCGGCACCGGGGCGCCGGACGCCGGCCGCACCGTACTGGTGGTGCGGTCGGATTCGGCGGGTGACGTGCTGGTGACCGGGCCGGGCATCCGGGCGGTCGCCGCCGGCGCCCAGCGGGTGGTGCTGCTCTGTGGCCCCCGGGGCCGGGCCGCCGCCGATCTGCTGCCCGGCGTCGACGAGGTGATCGAGCACCGGCTGCCCTGGATCGACCCGGCTCCCGCGCCGGTGGATCCGCAGGAGATGGCGGCTCTGGTCACCCGGCTGGCGGCGGTGGCCGCCGACGAGGCCGTCATCTTCACCTCGTTCCACCAGTCGCCGCTGCCCCTGGCCCTGCTGCTGCGGATGGCCGGGGTCGCCCGGATCGCGGCGATCAGCGACGACTACCCGGGCAGCCTGCTGGACGTGCGGCACCGGGTGCCGGTCGGCGTGCCGGAGGCGGAGCGGGCCCTCTCGCTGGCCGCTGCCGCCGGTTACCTGCTCGGCGAGGGCGACGAACCGCACCTGCGGCTGCGCCCGGTCCCACCGCCCCCACCCGAGGCGGGTGCGCCGGGTTACGTGGTGCTGCATCCCGGGTCGGCGGCACCGGCGCGGGGTGCCCGCCCGAGGTGGCCGAGCGGATCGCCGCCGAGTTGAGCGCCGTCGGGTACCGGGTGGTGGTGACCGGCGGCCCAACCGAACGGGACCTGACCGCACGGGTCGCCGGCCGGCACTGCCGGGACCTCGGTGGCCGGACCGCCCTGGCCGAGCTGGCCGCGATCGTGGCCGGGGCCGCCGCGGTGGTGGTCGGTAACACCGGGCCGGCGCACCTGGCCGCCGGCTACGGCGTGCCGGTGGTCAGCCTCTTCGCCCCCACCGTCCCCTTCGGGCAGTGGGGACCGTGGCGGGTGCCGACGGTACGCCTCGGCGACGCCGCCGCCGCCTGCCGCGACACCGGGCCGCCCGGTGTCCGGTACCCGGGCACCCCTGCCTCAGCGACATCCAGCCGGGCGACGTGCTCGACGCGTTGCGGCTGCTGGGCGTGCCGCCGGACCGGGTGCCAACCGGCGCGGCCGGGCCCAGGGCGGCACCCGAGGTGGTCACCGTCGGCGGTGGGAGTGGCCGATGAACATCCTGCTCTGGCACGTGCACGGTTCCTGGACCACCTCCTTCGTGCACGGCAAGCACCGCTACCTGATCCCGGCCACCCCGGACCGGGGGCCGTACGGGCTGGGCCGGGCCCGGACGTACACCTGGCCGGAGAGCGCCGCGGAGGTGAGCCCGGAGCAGCTGCGCGGCGCGGACGTCGACGTGGTGATCCTGCAACGCCCCGAGGAGATCGACCTGGCCGAGCAGTGGCTCGGCCGCCGGCCCGGCGGGGACGTGCCGGCGATCTACGTGGAGCACAACACACCGAAGGACGGTCAGGTCCCCAACAGCCGCCACCCGTTGGCCGACCGGGACGACCTGCTCATCGCCCACGTGACCGCGTTCAACGAGCTGTTCTGGGACACCGGCACCACCCGGACCACCGTCGTCGACCACGGAATCGTGACACCGACGGCGGTCTGGACCGGGGAACTGGACCGGCTGGCCGTCGTGATCAACGAACCGGTACGCCGCTGGCGGGTCACCGGCACCGACCTGCTGGTGCGCTTCGCCGAGATCGCCCCACTCGACGTCTTCGGCATGAAGGTGGCCGGCCTGGCCGAGCACCTCGGCCTCCCGGCGGACCGGTTGACCAGCCACGACGACGTGCCGCAGCACCGGATGCACGCCGAGTTGGCGCGCCGCCGGGCATACCTGCACCTGTGCCGGTGGACGTCGCTGGGGTTGAGCCTGATCGAGGCGATGGCGATGGGCATGCCGGTGGTGGCGCTGGCCACCACCGAAGCGGTGATGGCGGTGCCACCGGGTGCCGGTGCCCTCTCCACCCGGGTCGACACCCTGCTGGCGGCCGCCAGCCGGCTCCTCGCCGAACCGCAGCGGGCGCGCGAGGCCGGCGCCGTGGCGCGCGTCGCCGCCGGCGAACGGTACGGCCTCGACCGTTTCCTCACCGACTGGGACCGGCTGCTGGAGGAGGAAGTATGCGGATAGCGATGATCTCGGAGCACGCCAGCCCGCTCGCCATCCTGGGCGGCGAGGACGCCGGTGGCCAGAACACCCACGTCGCGGAGCTTTCCGCCGCGCTCGCCGCCGCCGGGCACGACGTGCGGGTCTACACCCGCCGCGACGCGGTGGACCTGCCGGTGACGGTACGCAGTCCGGACGGCTACGACGTGGTGCACGTGCCGGCCGGGCCGGCCGAGCCGCTGGCGAAGGACGCGTTGCTGCCGCACATGCGCCCGTTCGGCGCCTGGCTCGTCGACCGGTGGCGGGGCGGGGACTGGGTGCCCGAGGTGATCCACGCACACTTCTGGATGAGTGGGCTGGCCGCGCTGGAGGCCGGCCGGCAGACCGGGGTGCCGGTGGTGCAGACCTACCACGCGCTCGGCGCGGTGAAGCGTCGTCACCAGGGCGTGCAGGACACCAGCCCGGCGCGGCGCATCGGCTACGAGCGTCAGCTGGGCCGTTCGGTGGACCGGGTCATCGCCCAGTGCCGCGACGAGGTCGGTGAGCTGGTCCGGATGGGGGTGCCCCGGTCGGCGATGACCGTCATCCCGTCCGGTGTCAACCTCGCCACCTTCGCCCCGCTGGGGCCGGCCGCCGAGCGCGAGCCCGGGCGGCCCCGGATCCTCACCGTGGGCCGGCTGGTGGAACGCAAGGGCTTCCAGACGGTGGTACGGGCGATGGCGCACGTACCCGAGGCCGAGTGCGTGGTGGTCGGTGGTCCGCCGGCCGGCCTGCTGGAGACCGACCCGTACGCCCGGCGGCTGCGGGCCCTCGCCGGCAGTTGCGGCGTCGCCGACCGGGTCCGCCTGGTCGGCGCGGTGCCCCGGGAGGAGATGGGCCGCTGGTACCGCTCGGCGGACATCCTGGTCGCCGCGCCCTGGTACGAGCCCCTGTTCGGGTTGACCCCGCTGGAGGCGATGGCCTGCGGGGTGCCGGTGGTGGCCACCGCCGTCGGCGGCCTGCGGGACACGGTGGTCGACGTGACCGGGGACCTGGTCCTGGCGCGGGATCCGCGCGCGCTGGGTGCGGCGCTGCGGGCGCTGCTCGACGACCGGATCCTGGTTCGCGTACGCGGGCGCGGCGCGGGCCCGCGCCCGCCGGCACTACTCGGACGGTCACCGCGCAGCGCCTCGCCGAGGTCTACGACGAGGTGGCCGCGGTGCGTCGACCGACCGGGTGGTGGCCTGATGAGTCTGCTCGACGCGCATCTGGCCCACCTCCGACCGCGGCACTGCCGCCGTTCCGCCGCTGCGAGCCGCTGCTCGCCCGGTGGGGGCGCGGTTCCGCCGGACGGCTCACCGACGGCGGCCGGCTGCTCGTCGCCGGCAACGGTGGCAGTGCCGCCGAGGCGCAACACCTGACCGCCGAACTGGTCGGCAAGCTGCGCGACGACCGTCGGCCGCTGTCGGCCATCGCGCTGCGCCGAGACGTCGGCGTTGACCGCGATCGGCAACGACTACGGCTACCAGGAGGTCTCGCCCGGCAGGTCCGCGCGCACGGCCGACCCGACGACGTGCTGCTGCTGCTGTCCACGAGCGGCGGCAGCGGCAACCTGCTCACCGCCGCCCGCGCCGGTCGGGAGGCGGGCCTGCGCTGCTGGGCGTTCACCGGGCCGGCGCCGAACCCGCTCGCCGAGGCGTGTCACGAGGTGCTCGCGGTGGACTCGCCGGACACCCAGGTGGTCCAGGAGCTGCACCTGGTCTCCAGTCACCTGCTCTGCGAGTACGTCGAGCAGGCGATGGGGGATCAGCCGGCCCCGGCGGCGCCGGCGGCCGGTCCGGTGCGGGCCGGTGTCGAGGTGGTGCTGGACGGCGGTACCGTCCGGCCGGTGCAGGCGTGAGGAGGCGAACGTGACGGGACCCGTGGTGGTGGTCGGCGACACCCTGCTCGACCGGGATGTGGAGGGGGTGGTCAACCGGCTCTGTCCGGACTCGCCGGTGCCCGTGCTCGACGAGATCGCACACGTGGACCGGCCCGGCGGTGCCGGACTCTCCGCCGTCTTCGCCGCCGCACAGGGTGCCGAGGTGGTGCTGGTGACCGCGCTGGCCGACGATGCCGGCGGGGCCCGGCTGAGCGTGCTGCTCGCCGCCGCCGGGGTGCAGGTCTATCCGTTGCGGCTGGGCCGGCGCCACCCCGGAGAAGATCGGCGCGGTCCGGGGGCCGGGTGCCGCTACGCCATGACCGGGGCGGCGGGGCGGGGGAGTTGGCGGAGCCGGGCGAGGCGGTGCTACGCGTCCTGGAGCGGGGCATCGGTGGTGGTGGCCAAGACTACGGCCGCGCGGTGGCACGGCAGCCGGCGCTGCGGGCGGCCCTGGCCCGATCCGCGCTCCGCTGGTCCGGGACCCGCACCTCGTGGACCCGCCGCGGTACCCGGGGCGAACCTGGTCACCCCGGAACGAGGCGGAGGTGCGGGAGCTGATGGAGGCGCCGGTCAGCGGCACCCGGCTGGCCACCGCCGCCGAGGGTGCGCAGCGGCTGCGGCAGCGGTGGCGCGCGGGGGCGGTCGCGGTGACGCTCGGCGCCGACGGCGCGCTGCTCAGCCACGCCGGATCGACGCCGCTGATGGTGCGCGGCCCGGTGGCCGCCGAGAGGACACCTGCGGCGCGGGTGACCGGTTCGCCGTGGCCGCCGGTCTCGCCCTGGCCCGTGGCGCGCTGGTCTCCGAGGCGGTGCAGGAGGCGGTGGCGGAGGCGTCGGCGTACGTGGCGGACGGTGGGGTGGCGACGGCCCTGCCGGCGCCGGTGCGGCGCGCCCCGCAGGCGGTGCACGCTGCGGTGGCCGGTGACCGGGTCGGGGTGGCCGCGTCGGCCGCCGTGGTCGCCCAGGTCCGCGCCGCCGGCGGACGGTCGTCGCCACCGGTGGCTGCTTCGACCTGCTGCACGCCGGCCACGTCGCGACGTTGCAGGCCGCCCGGCAACTCGGCGACTGCCTGATCGTGTGCCTCAACTCCGACGCCAGCGTCACCGGCCTCAAGGGACCGGACCGGCCGGTGATGCGCCAGGACGACCGAAGTCGGCTGCTGGCCGCGTTGAGCTGCGTCGACGCGGTAATGATCTTCGATGAGCCGACACCGGAGGCGGCGCTGTCCTGGCTGCGCCCGGACGTCTGGGTCAAGGGCGGGGACTACGCGACCGGCGGCGGTGACGGCGCCGACCTGCCGGAGGCGGAGATCCTGCGCCGGTGGGGCGGTCACACGGTGGTGGTGCCCTATCTGGACGGGCGGTCCACCACCGAGATGATCGCCGCGACGGCCACCCGAACGGAGGCCACCCGGTGAGCGTGAGGAGCGGGCGGACGGTGCTGGTCACCGGCGGCTCCAGCGGACTGGGTGCGGCGGTGGTGGCGGCGGTGGCCGCCGCCGGTGGTCGGCCGCTGGTGCTGGATCGGCAGGCGCCGGCCCGGTCCCTGCTGGAGTGCGACCTGGCTGACAGCCGCCGCGCCGAGGCCGCCACCGCGAGCTGGCCGAGCGCGTGGGCGGGCTGGACGCCGTGGTCACCGCCGCCGGCATCGACGTGCCCGGCCGGCTCGCCGACGTGCCCGGTGAGACCTGGGACCGGATCGTCGCCGTGGACCTGCTGGCGACCGCCGCGGTGATCCGGGCCGCGCTACCGTTCCTGACCGCCTCCCGGGGCACCGTCGTGACGGTGGCCTCCACCCTCGGCATCAAGGCGGTAAGCGACGCGACGGCGTACTGTGCGGCGAAGTTCGGGGTGGTCGGCTTCACCCGGGCGCTCGCCGCCGAACTGGCCGGCACGGTCGGTGTCACGCTGCTCATCCCGGGTGGGATGCGGACGGCCTTCTTCGACGAACGCGATCCGCAGTACCGGCCGGGGTCGGACGCGGTCCTCAACGATCCGGCCGACACCGCCGCCGCCGTCATGTTCGCCCTGTCCCAGCCGGCCGGCTGCGCGATCCGCGAGATGGTGGTCTGCGCCGATCGGGAGACGTCGTACCCGTGATTTTGGCGCTGCGTGCCCTCGGCGTCGGTGACCTGGCCACGGCGGTCCCGGCGGTGCGGGCGTTGCGGGCGGCGTACCCGGACCAGCAACTGGTGCTCGCCGCGCCGGCCTGGCTGGGGCCGCTTGTCGAGTTGGTCGGCGGGGTGGACCGGCTGTTGCCCACCGATGGCCTGGACCGGCTGGCCCGGCCTGCCGGGCGGGTGGCGGTGGCGGTCAACCTGCACGGCCGGGGTCCGCGGTCGCACCGGCTGCTGGCCGCCGCCCGTCCCGGCCGGCTGATCGCCTTCGCCAACGCCGAGGCGCCGCACGCCGACGGGCCGCAGTGGGACGACGACGAGCACGAGGTGTCGCGCTGGTGCCGGCTGTTGCGCGAGTATGACATTGCGGCCGACCCGACTGATACCTGACCTGCGCCGGCTGGGTCCGAGCGCGGCAGGCGGGCTCACGGTGCTGCACCCCGCCTCCGAAGGAGCCGGCCAAGGGCTGGCCGGCCGCCCGGTGCGCGGCCCTGGCCCGGGAGCTGACCGGGCGGGGCACCGGGTGGTGCTGACCGGCAGCGCGTCGGAGCGGGACCTGGTCGCTCGGGTCGCGTACCGGGCCGGGTTGCCCACCGCCGCGGTGCTGGCCGGCCGGACGGACCTGGCCCAGCTCGCCGCGCTGATCGCCGGAGCGCGCCTGGTGGTCAGCGGGGGACACCGGGGTGGCGCATCTGGCCACCGGCTACCCACCCCGTCGGTGGTGCTGTTCGGTCCGGTCCCGCCGGCGCGCTGGGGCCCACCGCCGGAGCGCCGACGGCACCGGGCACTCTGGGCCGGCGCGCGGGCATGGCCGGAGTGGGACGGGGTAGGTGACCATCCCACGATGGTCGCCCTCGGCGTGGACGAGGTGCTGGCCGCGGTCGACGAGGTGGAACGGGTGGTGCGGGTGGACCGTGCGGTTGCGGCGTAGCGATCCGGGTCGGCCGGGATATCGGCGGCGTCGGCGGGGCCGGGGCTGGTCGTTCCTGGACCCGCGCGGCGAGCCGGTACGCGACCCCGACGAGTTGGCCCGGCTGCGCGCCCTCGTCATCCCGCCGGCCTGGCGGGACGTGTGGATCTCGCCGTACCCGAACGGGCACATCCAGGCCATCGGCGTCGACGCGGCCGGCCGGAAGCAGTACCTCTACCACCCGCTGTGGCGGCAGCGGCAGGACGAGGCGAAGTTCGACCACGTGCTGGAGGTGGCGGGCCGGCTGCCGCTGCTGCGCGAGCGGGTCGGCCACGACCTGACGGTACGCGGGCTGCGCCGCGAGCGGGTGCTGGCGACGGTGACCCGGCTGCTCGACATGGGCGCCTTCCGGGTGGGCAGCGACCAGTACGCCGCCGGCGAGGATCCGACGTTCGGCGTGGCGACCCTGCGCCCCGAGCACGCCCGGCTGCGCCAGGGGTGTGTGCTGTTCGAGTTCCCGGCCAAGGGTGGCATCGAGCAGGTCCGGCTGATCTCCGACCCGCAGTTGTGCCGGGTGCTCACCGACCTGCGTCGGCGGCGGCGGTCGGCCGACCGGTTGTTCGGTTACTGGGACGGCCGGCAGTGGCGGGACGTGCGCGCCGACGAGGTCAACGACTATCTCCGCGAGGCCAGCGGTGGCGAGATGACCGCGAAGGACTTCCGCACCTGGCACGCGACGGTACGGGCGGCGACGGAGTTGGCAGCACTGGCCTCCGCCCGTTCGGTGACCGCTCGCCGCCGGGCGGTGGCGGCGGTGATGCGACAGGTGGCGGAGTTGCTCGGCAACACGCCGACGGTGGCTCGCGCCTCGTACGTGGACCCGAGGGTGGTGGATCTCTTCCACGACGGGGTGGTCGCTCCGGTGACCGGGGCGACCTCGCCGGAGCAGGCCGAGCGGGCGGTGCTGACCCTGCTGGCGCGGACCTGACCGAGAGCGTCAACCACCGTCGGGCGGACCGGAACCGGACGGGTCGGTGGCCCGGGTCTCGATCATGGCTGCCACGCCGTCGAGGATCCGGCCCAGCCCGAACCGCCATTCGAGGTCGACGTCGTCGTCGTACTCGTCGCCCTCGGCCAGCAGTTCGTGGATCGCCGGGTAGGGGCCGGGCGCGGTGAGCACGGCGAGGTGCTGCCAGTAGCGCAGGCCCACCTCTTCCGGGGTCCGCCCGGTCCGGGCGGCGGCCTCGGCGATGTCGGCGGTGAGCGTGGCCCAGCTGCGGGCGTACCCGCTGACCAGCATGATCGCGGCGATCCGTTCGGAGGCGCGCAGGCCGGTGCCGCGCAGCGCGGCGAGCCCGTACTCCAGCCACCGCACCTGGTTGGGGTTGATCGGTGGGCCGGTGATCGGCACGTGCCGCATCCAGGGCTGCCGGCGCAGCGCGGCGACGTTGCCCTCACCCCATCGGGCCAGCGCCGGCCGCCAGCCCTCGTCGGCCCCGCGCGGGCGCGGTGGCGGGCCGTACGCGGTGTCCACCATCAGGTCGAGCAGGTCGTGCTTGGTGGGCACGTACCGGTACAGCGACATCGTGGCCACGCCGAGTTCGCCTGCCACCCGGCTCATCGACACCGCCGTCAACCCCTCGGCCTGCGCGATCTGGATGCCGGCGGCGACCACCTGGTCGAGGCTGAGGCTGCGCTTCGGGCCACGGCTCGGACGGTCACGCAGCCCCCAGGCGAGCGCGACGTTCTCGGGCAGCTCGATGTCTTCGCCCACTCCACCTCCCAGGCCGGCGTTGACCGCCAGCATATCTTCTGCGTATGGTCTACGCATAAGAGCGTATGAGGTACGCAGAATAGGGAGGGTGTTCATGGTGCATGGACCGCCAGCGGTCGAGCTGGTCGACCTGCGCAAGTCCTTCGGGAACCACGTCGTGCTCGACGGGCTGACCCTGCGGGTGCCCACCGGCGGGGTGCATGCCCTGCTCGGGCAGAACGGAGCCGGCAAGACCACCACGGTGCGCATCCTGGCGACGCTGACCCGACCGGATTCGGGTACCGCCCGGGTCGCCGGCCACGACGTGGTGCGCGAGCGGCGGCGGGTACGCCGGACGATCAGCCTCGCCGGCCAGCACGCGGCGCTCGACGACGGGCAGACCGGCGTGGAGAACCTGACCATGCTGGCCCGCCTCGCCGGGTCGAGCGCTCCGGCGGCCCGCGCCCGTGCCACTGCTCTGCTGGACCGTTTCGACCTGACCGACGCCGCCGGCCGGCGGGTGGTGACGTACTCCGGCGGGATGCGGCGACGCCTCGACCTGGCGGCCAGCCTGGTGGGCGCTCCGTCGGTGATCTTCCTTGACGAGCCGACCACCGGTCTCGACCCGCGCAGCCGGCAGGCGCTGTGGGAGGTGATCGGCGAGCTGGCCGGCGCCGGGGTGACGGTGCTGCTCACCACGCAGTACCTGGAGGAAGCCGACCGCCTGGCTGACCGGATCATGGTGCTGCACGGCGGCCGGCTCGCCGCCGAGGGGACGGCGGCCGAGCTCAAGCGCCGTTTCGGTGCCCAGCGGTTGGAGCTGACCTGGCGCGACGCTGCCGGGCTCGCCGAGGCGGCCCGGCGGTTGGGCGACCGGGTCACCCACCGCGAACCGGCCCGGCTGGCGTTGTCGGTGGCCACCGACGGCAGCGCCCCCCAGGTACGCGGCCTGCTCGACGAGGTCGATCCGGACCGGCACGGGGTGGTCCGGTTCACCGTCCGGGAGGCGACCCTCGACGACGTCTTCTTCACCCTCACCGGTCGGCCGGCGAGCCCCGAGCGGGAGGTGGCCGGTGTCTGAGCTGACCGTCCGGCCGACGCACGCCGCGGTGATGGTCGGCCGCTGTGTCCGGCTGTCCCGGCGCAACGTCGACGCGCTGCTCACCTCGCTGCTGCTGCCGGTGATCCTGATGCTGCTCTTCGTCTACCTCTTCGGCGGGGCGATCGAGACCGGTTCGGCGTACGTGACCTACGTGGTGCCCGGTGTGCTGCTGCTCTGCGCCGGTTTCGGCGCGGCCGGCACGGCGGTGAGCGTCACCACCGACCTGACCACCGGGATGATCGAGCGGCTACGCACGATGGACGTCGGTGCCACCTCGATTCTCGCCGGGCACGTGGTGGCGAGCGTGGCCCGCAACACCGTCTCCACGGTGCTGGTGCTGGGGGTGGCGGTGGCCATCGGGTTCCGGCCGGCCGTCGCGCCACTGCGCTGGTTGGCCGCCGCCGGGGTGCTGCTGCTGTTCCTGCTGGCGGTGTCCTGGCTGTCGGCGGCGTTCGGCCTGTTGGCCCGGACCCCGGAGGCGGCCAACGGATACACCTTCATCGTGATGTTCCTGCCGTATCCGAGCAGTGCCTTCGTACCGGTCGAGACCATGCCCAGCTGGCTGCGGGGCTTCGCCGAGCACCAGCCGGTCACCCCGGTCATCGAGTCGCTGCGCGGCCTCCTCCTGAACACCCCGGTCGGCACCGCACCCACCCGGGCGGCGCTCTGGTGCCTCGCCCTGCTAGCCCTCGCCGTACTCCTCTCCGCCCTCCTCTTCCCCCGCCGAATCGCCTAACCCCACCCCCCAATCCAACTAGTTGATCATGAGGTTGGCGGCAGTTTCTGAGATCAACACCGCCGCCAACCTCATGATCGACGGGGTTGGGGGTGGGGTGGGGTCAGTCGTTGAGGATTTGGGAGAGGCGGTCGCGGAAGCGGCGTTCGGAGGGGCTGACCTCGGTACCGCCCAGGCCGAGTACGCCGCCGGTGCTGGCGGCGCCGACGACCTGGTCGGCGATCTCCACCAGCCAGTGCCGGTACGCGCCCGCCTCGCCCTCGTCCACCTTGGCCGCCAGCAGCGCCGACGCCTCCTTGGCCCGGCCCAGCACGTCCTCGGCGTAGCCGCGCGGGTCCGCGGGCTCGATGACCGGCATCTCCTCACCGGCCTCCGGGTCGCCGACCCGGGTGACGATCTCGCCGGCCACCGCGGCCACCAGCGGACTGGCCGACTCCCGCCCGCCGGAGATGGTCTCCAGGCCGGCGGCGCCCTCGGCCATCGTCGCCTTGGTGCCGTCGGACTCGGCGGCGCTCGCCGCGGTGAGCACCGACTGCGGCAGCCCGACCAGCAGCCCCCACTCCTCGTCGGAGAAACCGAAACCGGTGTACGCCGGTTCTTCGATCACGACCCGCCCCTCCCGTTCGTCGTTCACGTCCTCGTCGCCCCGCACCGCCGGCGGCGGCCGGCTCAGGTTAGTCCAGGGTGAGCAGACCCTGTTCGGACACCACGCTGACCGACAGCGTCTTGTACCCGACCTCGTCGAACAGGACCGTCATCCGGTCCTCCTCGTAGCTGAGCACGAGGCCGGAGCCCCACTCGGCGTGTCGCACCTGGCTGTGCACCGGGAACGGGCCCACCGAACCGTCGTCGGGCACGCTGGTGCCGGCGTGACAGTTGTCGCAGTGCCCGCAGATCTCACTCATCTGCTCGCCGAAGTAGGCCAGCAACGTCTGCCCCCGGCAGGCGCTGGTCTCGGCGAAGGCCCGCATCATGTCGGTACGCGACCGGGTCAGGCTCTGCTGCCGCTCCGCCTCGGCCACCGCGGCCGCCGCCGCGTCGACCGGGGTGGGGGCGTAACGGGGTGCGCCGACCCGCTGTCCCGGCGCCTGCTGGGCGGCGCCGACCTGTTCCAGCAGGGCGAGGTACTGCCCGAGCTTGCGCGGGCCGAGCCCGGTCACCTCGCGCAGCTCCTTGCGGGTGGTCGGCTCGCGGCGCAGCAACGCGGCCAGGTCGCGCAGCTCGGTGGCGTCGGGCAGGCCACCGCTGAAGTAGCGTTGCAGCCCGACGTCCTCGGCCTGCCAGAGCAGCAGCACCCGGGCCGGCTGGCCGTCGCGGCCGGCCCGGCCGATCTCCTGGAAGTAGCTGTCCGGCGAGTCGGGCAGCGCCATGTGCACCACCCAGGCGATGTTCGGCTTGTCGATGCCCATGCCGAACGCCGAGGTCGCCACCATGATCGGCACCTGGTCGGCGAGGAACGCCTCGTGCAGCCGGGCGCGGGCGCTGGCCGGCATCCCGCCGTGGTAGTACTGCGCGGGAAAACCCGCGTCGGTCAGCCGGTCGGCCAGCTCCTCGGCGGCGCGGCGGGTGGGCACGTAGATGATGCCGGGCCGCTCGTCCTCACGCAGCAGGGCGATCAGCCGCCGCCACCGGTAGTCCTCGGTGGGGCAGTGCGCCACCTCGAAGAAGAGGTTGGGCCGGTCCAGGCCGGACACCACGATCTCGGGCTTGCGCAGCCGCAGCCGGCTGACGATGTCGTCGCGTACCGGCGGCGAGGCGGTCGCGGTCAGCGCGACCACCGGTGGTCGGCCGATGCCCTCGATCAGCTGCCCGAGGGCCAGGTAGTCCGGGCGGAAGTCGTGGCCCCAGGCGGAGATGCAGTGCGCCTCGTCGATCGCCACCAGCGCCGGCCTGAGGTCCCGGACCTCGGCCAGCCGGTCGGGGTTGGCCAGCTGTTCCGGGGTGATGAAGAGGAACTCGGCCCGCCCGTCGCGGATCTCGGCGATCGCCTCGGCCTGCTGGGCCGCGGTCTCGTCCGAGCTGATCCGGACCGCCCGCAGTTCCGCGCGCTGCCGCTCGTTGAGCGCGGCGATCTGGTCCTGCTGGAGCGCCAGCAGCGGGGAGATCACCACGGTCGGGCCGGGGATCAGGCTGGCCGGGATCTGGTAGATCGCCGACTTGCCGGCGCCGGTGGGCAGCACCACCAGGGCGTCGCGGCGGCGCATCACGGCCCGCATCGCGGCCAACTGGTTGGGCCGCAGGGCGGTCCAACCGAACAGGCTGCGCGCGGCACGGCGCAACGACATCGAGTGCGTGGTCAGTTTCATCGAAGGCCGCAGGTACCCGGGCGGCTCCGCGCCGAAACCCGGGTTGATCAACGTAGCCGGGGCAGCACCTCGCGCTGGTACAGGTCGAGCAGCCCCGACCAGTTCGGCCCGGTGTTGGCGACGTAGACCTCGTCGAATCCGGCCTTCGCGTACGCGTCGATCTTCGCCAGGTGGGCGTCGGCGTCGCTGCCGCAGACGAACGCCTCGCGCATCGCCTCCGGATCCACGAGCGTGGCGGCCTGCTCGAAGTGCCGCGGCGAGGGCAGGACCTGGAGCAGCTCGCCGGGGATCGCCTCGGTCGGCCAGCGCTCGTACGCCAGTCGCATGCCCTCCTCGACCGTGGGCGCGTACGCGGCCTTGAAACCGGCCTGGCAGGGCTTGTCGCCCCCGCCGTTGTCCCGGAACCGGCGCACCAGGTCGGCGTCGGGCATGGTGTTGACGAAACCGTCGCCGATCCGGGCGGCCAGATCCACGGCCTTGGGCCCGAACGCGGAGACGTAGATCGGCGGGGGAGCCTCCGGCAGCGTGTAGATCCGGGCGTGCTCCACCTGGTAGTGCCGGCCGTGATGGTTGACGAAACCACCGCGCCACAGCCTGCGCATCACCTCGACCGCCTCCTCCAGCATCTCCAGCCGGACGCCGGCCTGCGGCCACGCACCGCCGAGGATGTGCTCGTTGAGCGCCTCGCCGGAGCCCACCCCGAGGACGAACCGGCCGGAGTGCAGCACCGAGGTGGTCGCCGCGGCCTGGGCGAGCACCGCCGGGTGGATGCGTACGGTCGGGCAGGTGACGGCGGTGGTGACCGGCAGCCGGCAGACCTGGCTCAGCGCGCCGAGCATCGACCAGACGAAGGGACTCTGCCCCTGGGCGTCGATCCAGGGGTGGTAGTGATCGGAGATCCACAACGCCTCGAAGCCGGCCCGCTCGGCGGCCCGGGCCTGGTCGAGCAGTTCGGCCGGCGTGTACTCCTCGGTGGACAGGAAATATCCGATCTTCATTGCTTCCCCCTCGCCCCACTGATGCCTGTGGGGCAGGCGGTACCCCGGCGGGCGCCGGTCACACCCGCCGCGGTGGCTCAGCGGCGGAACATCGCGCGGATGGCGACAAGCAGCAGCAGACCGCCCACCACCAGGCCGAGCAGGCGTACGCCGGGGATGTCGGCCGGGCTCGTCGCGTCGGCCAGCAGCACGGGGTCCATACCCGCACTGTCGCGGTGCAGCGCTCCCAAGGCAACTGTAAGGTTTATTGACTATTGGGGTGGCGCGGTGTGACCATGTCTGAACCGCCGGCCGGCGGGAGTCCACGGCGGAACACGCGGGGGTACAGCGCCGAATGAGCGAGCGGCAGCGTACGAATCATCAACTCAGCGAGCGGGTCGAGCGCAACGGAAACCTGGCGTCCCTGGCGGCCGCGGTCCTGCAGCCCGGTTTCGTCGGCACCGTCCCACCCGCCTGGATCTGCCGCTGGCTCGGCGACGGGCTCGGCTCGGTGGTGCTGTTCAGCCGCAACGTCGTCGATCCCGGGCAGGTGGCCGCGCTGACCGCCGCGCTGCGGGCGGAGCGGCCGGACGTGATCGTCGCCATCGACGAGGAGGCCGGCGACGTCACCCGCATCGAGTCCGGTCTGGGCAGCTCCCGCCCGGGCAACCTGGCACTCGGCGCGGTCGACGACCCGGCTCTCACCGAGGAGGTGGCCCGCGACCTCGGCGCGGAACTCGCCGCCGCCGGGATCACCCTCAACTACGCGCCCGACGCGGACGTGAACTCCAACCCGGACAACCCGGTGATCGGCGTCCGGTCGTTCGGCGCGGAGCCGTCGCTGGTCGCCCGGCACACCACCGCCTGGGTACGCGGCCTGCAGTCCGGCGGCGTCGCCGCCTGCGCGAAGCACTTTCCCGGCCACGGCGACACCCGCGTCGACTCCCATCACGACCTGCCCCGGATCGACGCCGACCGGGACCGGCTGCACGCCGTCGAGCTGGCCCCGTTCCGGGCCGCCGTGGCGGCGGGCGTCCAGGCGGTGATGACCGGGCATCTGCTGGTGCCGGCCCTGGATCCGGACCTGCCGGCCACCCTGAGCGCCCGCATACTGGGTGGCCTGCTGCGCGAGGAGATGGGCTTCGACGGCGTGGTGGTGACCGACGCGGTGGAGATGGGCGCGGTCGCTGACCGCTACGGTTTCGCCGGTGCGGCCGTGCGTGCCCTGGCCGCCGGTGCGGACGCGATCTGTGTCGGCGGCGAGCACGCCGACGAGGAGACGGCCCGGCACCTGCGCGACGCCATCGTCGACGCGGTCGTCGCCGGGGAGCTACCTGAGGAGCGGCTCGCCGAGGCGGCCAAGCGGATCGGCCAACTCGCCGCCTGGACGGTGGCGGCCCGTGCCGGCCGTCCCGCCGGCCCGACCGGCGGCTCAGCTGTCGGGTTGGTCGCGGCGCGACGTGCCGTGCGGGTCACCACCAGCGACGCCACGACCGTCTCGTTGCCGCTGCACGGCCCGGCGCACGTGGTGGAGTTCCAGCCGCCGCACAACATCGCGATCGGATCGGCGACTCCCTGGGGAGTGGCCGCGCCGCTGGCCGCCCTCGTGCCGGGCACCACGAGCGTCCGACACGTCGAGCAGTCGGCGCCGACCGACCCGGCCGCCGGTGCCGTCGGCCGGCCGCTGGTGCTGGTCGTGCGCGACCTGCACCGGCACGCCTGGATGCGGGCCGCGGTCGATCGGGCGCTGACCGCCCGCCCCGACGCGGTGGTCGTCGAACTCGGGGTGCCCGCGCTGGTCACCGGGGCGGTGCACATCGCCACCCACGGCGCCACCCGGGCCGCCGGTCGGGCCGCGGCCGAGCTGCTCGCCGGCGGCGCGGTCAGTCCGGGCTGGTGACCAGGTCGGCGTACTCCCGGTGGCGTTCGATGAAGGCGGCCATGAACGGGCAACGCGGCACCACCCGCTGCCCCTGCGCGCGGACCTGATCGAGGGTGCCGCGCATCAGCGCCGAGCCGACGCCCATGTTCTGGAAGGCCGAGTCGACCTCGGTGTGCGTGAAGATCAGCACCTGGTCGCGGGGCAGGTAGGCGGTGAAGCCGGCCAGCGCGTCGTCGACCAGGATCTCGTAGCGGTGTTTGGCGGGATTGTCCTCGACCAGCATGCTCACTCCTGCATTGTCCACCGCCGGTCGGCCCGCCCGGTCGGTTCGCCGGTGTCTCGTACGCTTGACGGCGTGACGAACCGATCCCTCGCCGGTAAGACTCCGCCCACTACCACCCGCCTCACCGGCCTGCTGGCCGGTCTCGCGCTCGGCGCGGCCCTGCTGGCCGGTTGCAGCTCCGAGGGGGCCAGCACCGACTGCGGCCTGGACGCCTGCACGGTGACCTTCGACCGGGGCGTGGACGCCCGGGCCAACATTCTCGGCGTCGAGGCTCGTCTGGTCGAGACGCAGGACGACGTGGCCACCATCGAGGTCGGCGGCGAACAGCTGTCCCTCACGGTCGGCCAGCAGGCGGCCGACGTCGGTGGCCTCGCGGTCACCCTGGACAGCGTCACCGACAGCGAGGTGAAGGTCCGCATCGCGCGTAACGGCGGCTGATGATGTTCGGGCGGCGGCCAGCACGTTTGGAAATCTTCGCGTTCGGAGATTGAGGCGCCATGTCTCTTACCCGGAACGCCGAAGCCACCGCCGCCCGTACGGCCGACAGCCGGTGGCTGGAACTCCTCGCCCGGGCCGGTTTCATCGGCTACGGGATCGTGCACCTGCTGTTCGGCTGGCTGGCGCTGCAGATCGCGTTCGGCAACTCGTCCAACGACGGCGACCAGTCCGGCGCGCTGCGTACCCTCGCCGCGCAACCCATGGGTCAGTTCCTGGTCATTGCCATCGCCGTGGGCATGCTCGCCATGGCGATCTGGCAGGCCCTCGAAGCGGCCGTCGGGCACCGCACCGAGCGGGGCAACGACCGGCTCAAGGAACGGATCGTCTCCGCCGCCCGTACGCTGATCTACCTCTGGCTGGCCTGGACCGCCTGGAAGGTCTTCTCCGACGCCAACTCCGACAGCGCCTCCCAGCAGCAGGGCCTGACCGCCCGGCTGATGGAGTCCACCGGGGGTCGCTGGCTGGTCGGCCTCGCCGGCCTGGTGCTGATGGGCATCGGCATCGGCATGGCGATCTACGGCCTCAAGAAGAAGTTCATGAAGCGGCTGAAGACCGGCGAGATGAGCGCCAAGACCCGGCAGCTCGCCCGTCGGCTCGGTATGGCCGGCTACGCCTCCCGGGGTGTCGCCTTCGCCGTGACCGGTCTGCTGGTCATACTGGCCGCGGTGAACTACGACCCGGAGAAGGCCCGTGGTCTGGACGCCGCGCTGCGGACCCTGCGTGAACAGGCGTTCGGCACCATCCTGCTGACCCTCATCGCGCTGGGCATCGCCGCCTTCGGCGTCTACTGCTTCCTCCAGTCCCGCTACCGCAAGGTATGACCTTCTCCTCCCCGGCCACCCCCGCGGTGGCCGAGGCCGGCGATCCAGGGCACCATTGCCCCTTTGCCGGATCTTGATTGCCCGCACGCCGGACACCACCACCGGGATCGCCGTCGGGCCGGAAGGAGAAGCAACACGTGCACAGCTACCTCGTGACGGTCGTCGCCGCGCTCGCCGCGGCGGCGATCGCTCTTGCCGTGGTCGAGGTGGTGCACCGCCTCACCCGTCGCTGGGGCCGCAAATCACTGCTGCTGACCGAGTTGACCCAGCACGCGCACCGCTCGTTCCAGGTCGCCGCCACCGTGCTCGCCGTGCAGTTCGCCGTCCGGTTCAGCACCGGGTACGCGATCGGCACCGGCTGGCGCCAGGCCCTGCTGCACCTGCTGGTGCTGGCCATCATCGCCACCGCGGCCTGGCTGGTCGCCTCGCTGCTCGTGGTGGTCGAGGACACCGCGCTCGCCCGGTTCCGGGTGGACGTGCCGGACAACCGGCACGCCCGGCGGGTACGCACCCAGGTGGTGATGCTGCGCCGGGTGACGATAGTGGTGATCGTCGTCATCACCCTCGGCGTGATGCTGATGACCTTCCCCGCCGTGCGGGGCATCGGTGCCGGCGTGCTCACCAGTGCCGGTGTGGTCGGTGTGGTCGCCGCCCTGGCCGCGCAGAGCCTGCTGGGCAACGTCTTCGCCGGCCTGCAACTGGCCTTCAGCGACGCGGTACGCCTCGACGACGTGGTGGTGGTCGAGGGGGAGTGGGGTCGGATCGAGGAGCTGACCCTCAGCTACGTGGTGGTCCAGGTCTGGGACGACCGGCGGTTGATCCTGCCGACCTCCTACTTCACCAGCAAGCCGTTCCAGAACTGGACCCGGACCGAGGCGAAGGTCCTGGGCACGGCCGAGTTCGAGGTCGACTGGTCGATCCCGGTACAGGCCATGCGGGAGGAGCTGCGCCGGCTGGTCGAGAGCACCGAGCTGTGGGACGGCCGGGTCTGTGTCCTCCAGGTCACCGACGCGACCGGCGGGACGATCAAGGTTCGCGCGCTGGTGAGCGCCAGCAACGCGGGCGCACTGTGGGACCTGCGCTGCCTCGTGCGGGAACACCTGGTCGCCTGGGTACGCGACCACCGGCCCACCGCGATGCCCCGCCTGCGTACCGAGGTCGGCGACGGCGGCAGCGACCTGGCGTGGCAGTGGATCCAGCCGCGGCACTCGACGCGCCGTCGGGCCGAGGCCGAGGTGCCCGACGACGCCCGGCTCTTCGGTGGCAGCGACGACGGCCACGCCCGCAACGAGGCGTTCGTCGGCCCCGACGAGACGGTCGAGGCTCGGAAGCCCGCCGAACCTCGCCGCTGACCACCTCGTTATCCACTCGGATGCGCAGGTTTGGCGCGGCGTCCGGTGGGGACGTGCTGCCCGACGCTTCTGCCCCCTTTTTCGGGAACAGGATTGACGAGCGGCGACTCCGGGCATACAGCGCGGTGATGACGAGAGGGGGACAGCATGGCTGACGTGGCGAACGCCCGTACGTCCCACAACGGGCGGATATCCCACAACGGGACGGAGCCGTCCACCGCCGAACTGGTCCAGCGGGCGACCGAGCAGGTCTCGCGCCTGGTTCGGGACGAACTCACGCTGGCCCGCGCCGAGCTGACCGAGAAGGGCAAGCAGGCCGGCATCGGTGTCGGGCTGTTCGCCGGGGGCGGCGCCCTCGCCTTCTTCGGCCTGGGGGCGCTGGTGACCGCCGCGATCCTCCTGCTGGCCCTGGTGCTGCCGGCGTGGGCTGCCGCGCTGATCGTGGCGGTGGTCCTGTTCCTGGTCGCCGGCGTGCTGGCGTTGATCGGCAAGCGCCGGGTCAGCCGTGCGGTCCCGCCGGTGCCCGAGGCGACCGTGCGCAGCCTACGGGCCGACGTCGACGTGGTCAGCGCCGCCGTGAAGGACAGGGGACGGGCATGACAGGTAACGGTACGGGTGACACGGAGGCGCTGCGGGAGGAGATCCGGCGTACCCGCGTCGAGTTGGGCGAGACGATGGAGGCGCTGGCCGCCAAGGCCGACGTGAAGAAGCGACTGAAGTCCTCGGCGGACCAGGCGCGGGAGCGGGTACGCGAGCAGGCTGCGATGACGGTCGCCCGGGTACGCGCCCAGGCCGGCCTGAACCACCAGCAGGGTCCGAGCCGCCAGGGACCCGCGCCGTTCGTCGCGCTCGCGGCCGGTGCGCTCGCCGCCGCCGTGGTGTTGATGATCATCAGAGGGAGGCGTGCGTGAGCAAGGGAATCGGCAGGGCCGCCTACAAGCCGGTCGGCGTGCTGATGGGCTTCGCCGCCGGCGCGATCGCGGGCGCGGTCTTCCGGCAGGTGTGGAAGATGACCGCCGGTGACGGTGAGGCGCCGAACCCGACGGACGAGGACCGTCGCTGGGGGGAGATCCTCGCGGCGGCCGCCTTGCAGGGCGCCATCTTCTCGGTCGTCCGGGCGGCGGTGGATCGGGGCGGTGCGGTCGGCGTCCGTCGGCTGACCGGTAGTTGGCCGGACTGAAGGTCCGTCTCGAGGCCCTCTCATCGGTTGCCGGTGAGGGGGCCTTTCGCGTTGCCCCACCGCCTCCGCCCGACGGATTCGACGCATCCGTCAGGTCACATGTCGGAGAATTTCGTCGGCTAGGCTCTGCACAGTTTTTGCGTACGTGGTTAAGCTGTTCCACGCTGTTGAGAGACGGCGTGGGTTGAGAGAAGTCTCCTTCACCGGGGGCCGCCTCAGACACCGCTGCTCGAAAACGGCCAACCGGCCGCACGGTGTGCTCGGCCGCCAGTTTTAGAAGGAGATACACATGGCGCAGGGAACCGTGAAGTGGTTCAACGCTGACAAGGGCTTCGGCTTCATCACCGTCGACGGCGGGGGTGCTGACGTGTTCGTCCACTTCTCGGCCATCCAGACCAGCGGCTACCGCACGCTGGAGGAGAACCAGCGGGTGGAGTTCGAGATCGCCCAGGGCCAGAAGGGTCCGCAGGCCGAGCAGGTCCGCCCCCTCTGAGGCACCGGTCGGCGACCGTCGGCCAGTGGCGAGGCAGTCCCCGAATCAGTGCGAAGCCCCGCGTCCCATCGGACGCGGGGCTTTCCGCATCGTCGCCGCAGGTGCCTCAGCGGCGGTCGCGGGCGCGGACACCGAGCCAGAGCAGAGCCAACCCGACCAGTACCAGCAGCGGCCCGAGTACCGCCCAGATCCGCTGGCCGGTCATCACGCTGCCCTCGACGTAACCGAGTCCCTGCACCGTCCACACCGCACCCACCACCACGGCCAGCAGACCGAGCGTGAGCCGGAGCCATCCGGTCATCACCGTCTGCCGCCGCTGTGGCTCGCCACCCGGCCGTGCGTCGCCGGGCGCCGCGGGCGGCCCACCACCGGCCGGCCCGCCGTCGAACGGGCGGTCGCCGGGCCCACCGCTCACCATCGGTGGTGCACCTGGGGGCGGATCAGGTCGTCGTAGACCGCCGCCACCTCGGCCAGTTCCCCAGGGGACAGTGGGGCCTGGCCAGCCACTGCGGCGTTGCCGCGGGCCTGGATGGCGTCGCGGGCACCCGGAATGACCACGGTGACGCCCGGTTGGTCGAGCACCCAGCGCAGCGCGAACTGGGCCATGGTGCGGTCCGCGCCCACCAGCGGGGCGATCCGCCGCACCGCGGCCAGGCCGGTGGTGAAGTCCACCCCGGAGAAGGTCTCGCCGACGTCGAACGCCTCCCCGTGCCGGTTGTAGTTGCGGTGATCGTCGGCGGCGAACGTGGTGTGCTCGTCGTAGCGGCCGGAGAGCAGGCCACTGGCCAGCGGGACGCGGGCGATGATGCCGACCCCGGCGGCCGAGGCGGCCGGCAGCACCCGTTCGAGCGGCTTGTGACGCAGCGCGTTGAGGATGATCTGCACGCTGGCCACCCCGGGGCGGGCGATCGCGGTGAGCGCCTCGTCGCAGGTCTCCACGCTGACGCCGTACGCGGCGATCCGCTTCTCGGCCACCAGGGTGTCGAGGGTGTCGAAGACCTCGTCGGTGCCGAAGACGGCCGTCGGCGGGCAGTGCAGCTGCACCAGGTCCAGTGTGTCCACGCCCAGGTTCGTCCGGGACCGGTCGGTCCACCGGCGGAAGTTGTCCAGGGTGTACACCTCGGACGTCTGCGCCACCCGCCGGCCCATCTTGGTCGCCACGGTCAGCCCGGCGTCGGGGCGTGCCGCCAGGAAGCGTCCGATCAGCTGTTCGCTGCGCCCGTCGCCGTAGACGTCGGCGGTGTCCAGGAAGGTGACCCCGGCGTCGACCGCGGCGGTCAGCACCGCCATCGCGTCGTCCTCGGTGACCGTGCCCCAATCGGCGCCGAGCTGCCAGGCGCCGAGCCCGACCACGCCGACCTGGCGATCCATGCGGGGGAACGTGCGTTGCTCCATACGGTGAGCCTAGTGACCCGGCTTGCCTCGGCGGTGGCCGGGCCGTACGGTAAACAAGACGGACGTACGGTTTGCGAGAGGTGGGCGTGGTCATGTGGGATCCGACGGCGTACCTACGCTACGGCGACGAGCGCTCCCGGCCCTTCCACGACCTGCTGGCCCGGGTGGCGGCCGACCGTCCCCGACGGGTTGTCGACCTCGGCTGCGGACCCGGCACCCTGACCGCAGTGCTCGCGGCCCGCTGGCCGGACAGCCGTGTGGTCGGCCTGGACTCGTCGCCGGAGATGATCTCGCGGGCCGCCACGCTGGACGTCCCGGCCCGCTTCGAGGTGGCGGACGTGCGCGACTGGCGTCCCGAGCCGGACACCGACGTGGTGGTCAGCAACGCGGTGCTCCAGTGGGTGCCCGGCCACCGGGACCTGCTCGTCCGCTGGGCCACCGAGCTGCCGGCCGGTGCCTGGCTGGCGGTGCAGGTGCCGGGCAACGTCGACGCGCCCTCACACCGGGCGCTGCGCGAGGTCGCCGGTCGGCCACCGTGGCGGGCGGCGTTGACCCCGCTGCTCGACGAAGCACCGGTCGCCGAACCTGTCGACTACGCCGGGTCCCTGGTCGCCGCGGGCTGCACCGTCGACGCCTGGGAGACTACCTACGTGCACCTGCTGGCGGCCGGTCCCGATTCGGACCACCCCGTGCTGACCTGGCTGGAGGGCACCGCCCTGCGCCCGGTCCGGGCGGCACTGGACGCCGCCGGCTGGTCCGCCTTCCGGGCCGCGCTGGCGGTACGCCTCGCCGAGGCGTACCCGGTGCGGCATGGCCAGGTGTACTTCCCGTTCCGACGGATCTTCGTCGTCGCCCGTACCGGTTCCGCCCAGGAGAACTCGTGACCGACCTGCGTACCTTCATCGCCGGACTGCCCAAGGTGGAGCTGCACGTGCACCACGTCGGCTCCGCCTCGCCCCGCATCGTGGCCGAGCTGGCCGCCCGGCACGAGGGACGCAGCCCCGTCCCGGCGGACCCCCAGCTGCTGGCCGACTACTTCGTCTTCCGCGACTTCGCCCACTTCATCGAGTTGTACCTCAGCGTGGTGGACCTGGTCCGTGACCCGGACGACGTCTGGATCCTCACCCACGAGGTGGCCCGGGAGTTGGCCCGCCAGCAGGTGCGCTACGCCGAACTGACCGTGACGCCCTACTCGCACGTGCACCGCGGCATCCCGGCACCGGCGTTCTGCGAGGCGATCGAGGACGCCCGTAAGCGGGCCGCCGCCGACTTCGGCATCGAGCTGCGCTGGTGCTTCGACATTCCCGGCGAGGCCGGCCTGCCGGCGGCCGAGGAGACGCTGCGGATCGCGCTCGACGAACGCCCCGACGGGCTGGTCAGCTTCGGCCTCGGCGGCCCGGAGATCGGCGTGCCGAGGCCGCAGTTCAAGCCCTACTTCGACCAGGCTCGCGCAGCCGGGCTGCGGTCGGTGCCGCACGCCGGTGAGACCACCGGTCCGCAGACGATCTGGGACGCCCTGCGCGAGCTGGGCGCGGAACGCATCGGCCATGGCATCTCCGCCGCGCAGGACCCGGACCTGCTCGCGTACCTGGCCGAGCGGCGGATCGCGTTGGAGGTCTGCCCGACGTCGAACGTGCGTACCCGGGCGGTGGCCCACATCGACGAGCATCCGTTGCGCCGGCTGGTCGACGCCGGGGTCCTGGTGACCATCAACTCCGACGATCCGCCGATGTTCGGCACCACCCTCGACGACGAGTACGCGGTCGCCGCCCGGCTGCTCGACACCGGCCCGGACGGGGTGGCCGAGCTGGCCCGCAACGCGGTGACCGCGTCCTTCCTCGACGAGACCGGCAGGCGGCGGATCCTGGCGGAGATCGACACCTATCTCGCCGACCGGCGCGGCTGACGCCGTCGCCCGGGTGCACCGGCCAGGTGGCGCGCGGCGGGAGGAGGTGTGGGGGGACCGTGTCTCCCGCCGCGCGCACGGCTCCACCGGCCGACGGCGCTGGGAGCGACAGGCCGGTGGAACTGCTGGGTTCGCCAGCGATCCTGTCAGCCGGGACCGGTCGGGTGGAACGGGGTTAATTCGGATCTAAGGAAGACTTGCGCCCTCGCACAGCCCGAAGCGACCGGCCCGCACTCCGGAGTGTCTGACCGTCAGCGGTCCGTCGGGCGCTGTCGGGGCCAGCGGCGGCCACCGGCCTTCTGCTCCCGGCCCTCCCGGGCCATCCGGCCCACCAGACCGAACCGGCTGACCTGGCGCGGCGTCGCCTCCGGGTCGGCCAGCAGCATCACCACACTCGCCCCGCCCAGGTGCGCCCGGTCGATGCTGACCGAGCCGTTGGCCTGCAACGCCACCCGCTTGGCGATGTCCAGCCCCAGGCCGGTGGAGCCCTGGTCGCTGGCGCCGCGCCGCAGCGCCCGATCCGGGTTGGCGATACCGGGGCCGGCGTCGTCGATCCGGATGGCCACGTAGCCGTCGCGTCGCGACACCGCCACCTCGAACGCGGTGCCCTGCGGGGTGTACCGGAACACGTTGCCGATCACGGCATCCAGGGCGGCGGCCAGTTCGGCCCGGGGAACCGGCGCGGGGATCCGCAACTGGGCACCGGAGACCCGGTGCGGGCGGTTCTGGTCACCGGCGAGGGCGGCCCAGAACACCATCCGATCCCGGACCACCTCGCTCACGTCGCACGTCGCCGGTGGCGCGGCCTCGGTCGCCACCGCCTTGCGGGTGGTCTTGATCAGGACATCGATCTCACCCTCCAGGGTGACGATCGCCTGCCGGATCCGCCGGATGCCACGCCGGTAGTCCAGCTCGGCCTGACTGAACGAGCCGACACTCGTGTCGTCGGACTCCAGTGCCTCGGCGTCGAGCCGCAGCACGGTCAACGGGGTACGCAGCCGGTGGGACAGATCCGCCACCAGCTCCCGCTCCTCGGTGCGCGCCGCCACCAACCGTTGCGCCATCCGGTTGAACGCGTGGCCGGCCTCGACCAGCTCGCGTGGGCCGTTCGGCTCGACCCGCACGCCCAGGTCGCCGTCGCCGATTGCGAGCGCCGCCTTGACCAGGGCCCGGCTCGCGTCGGCCGCCCGGGCGGCGAGCCGGTCCACCACGAGCATCGCGGCACCCACGAGCGCGACGGCCACCCCGATCAGCAGCCACCACCGGCCACCACCGGCGTCGAGCGCGGCGTCCGGCACGAAGACCTCGACCACGGCGGTCCGCTCGCCCAGCACCACCGGATCGAGCCGGAGCACCCCGCCGTCGATGTCGACGACGAGCGACCGGCCCTGCTCCCGGGCCTGCGCCAGCTGCGCCGCGTCGGCTCGTCCGGTGGTGGAGTCCACGCCGAGCCCGTGCACGACGGGCCGGGTTGCCGGGTCGCCGCCGCTGGCCTCGATCGCCCGGGTGACGACCTCCGCGTCGGTGCTGATCGCCAGGGCCCCGGTCACCAGCGCACTGCGCCGGGCCGCGTCGGCGATCGCCTCCTCGCGTGCCTGCCCGCCGAGGGTCAGCCCGAGCGGCACGAGGAAGGCCAGCGCCAGCAGGGTGCCCACGCCGGCCGTCAACAGGGCCAGCGCCGGTCTCAGTCCGGCGCCACCAGCCGGAAGCCCACCCCCCGCACGGTGCGCAGGTAGCGCGGCTTCGCCGCGGACTCGCCCATTTTGCGCCGTAGCCAGTACAGGTGAACGTCGATGGTCTGATCCTCGCCGACCGATGGCTGCCGCCATACCTCCTCCAAGAGCTCCCGCCGGGACACTACCCGGCCAGGACGGGCGGCGAGATACGCCAGCAGGTCGAATTCCTTGCGGGTCAGCGCCAGCGCCGCACCGTCGAGGTGGGCACTGCGCTCGCCGACGTCCACCCGCAGCCCACCCACGCTGTGCACGGCCGGCTGGGTGGAGCGGCTGGCCCGGCCCGCGCGGCGCAGCACCGTGGTGATCCGGGCGTCCAGGTGCGCGCCGGTGAACGGCTTGATCATGTAGTCGTCGGCACCCGCTCGCAGCAGCTTGACCACGGACTGCTCGTCGTCGCGGGCGGTCGCGATGATGATCGGCACGTCGGTGATGCCCCGGAGCATCCGCAGCGCGTCCGAGCCGTCCAGATCCGGCAGGCCGAGGTCGAGCACCACCAGGTCCGGCGTCTCGGCGGCGACCCGGCGCAACGCGTCCAGCGCGGTGCCGACCGCGTGTACCGCGTGACCCCGGTCGGTGAGGGAACGAAGCATCGCGCCGCGTACGACGTGATCGTCTTCGACCAGGAGGACGGTGGCCACCCAAGCACGGTACTCGGGGCGGCAAGTGCGCCGTGATTGCGCCCACCCCGGGTACCGGTCAAGCTGGTGTGACCATGACGTTCACCCTCTATCCGGACACCCGCCTGGCCCTCGCGCGGGACAGCCTCGTCGGCCTGTCGGTCGGCGACGCCCTCGGCTCGCAGTTCTTCGTTCCCGGCCGGCACCTCGCCGACCTGACCGCCGACCGGCTCCCGCCACCGCCCTGGCAGTGGACCGACGACACCGAGATGGCCTGCTCGGTGCTGGCCCAGCTGGCCGAGGCGGGCCGGATCGACCGGGACGCGCTGGCGCTCGACTTCGCCGAACGCTGCGAGCCGTACCGTGGCTACGGAGCGGGAGCGGTGCGCATCCTGCGCCTGATCCGGACCGGCACCCCGTGGCCGGTCGCCGCCGCGTCCGCGTTCGACGGGCAGGGCTCCTGCGGCAACGGCGCGGCGATGCGGGTCGCCCCGTTGGGCGCGTACTTCGCCGACTCGACCAGCCGGGTGGTCGAGTCGGCACAGGCGTCGGCCGAGGTGACCCACGCCCACCCGGAGGGGATCGCCGGTGCGGTGGCGGTCGCGGTGGCCGCCGCCCGAGCCGTCCGGGCCCGACTGGACGGGGACCGGCCGGACCCGGGTCGCCTGCTCGCCGGCGTCGCCGCCGCCGTGGACCCGGCGACCGAGGTGCACCGGGGCGTACGCCGGGCGGCGGAGTTGCCCGGCCGGCCGCTGCCGGAGGTGGTGGACGCGCTCGGCAACGGCTCCCGCGTCACCGCGCAGGACACCGTCGCCTTCACGTGCTGGGTCGCCGCCACCCACCTGACGACTATCCGGCCGCGGTACGCGCCTGTGTCGAGGCGGGCGGCGACGGGACACCACCGCGGCCATCGTCGGCGGATCGTCGCCGCGTACACCGGGGTGGCCACCGAGCGTGGGTGCCCGCCGACTGGCTGGCCGCCCGGGAGCCGCTACCCGACTGGGCCGGCTGACCCAAACCCGCCGCGCCCGCCGCTCAGCGGGCCGGCTGACGGACCCGCCGGCGCCCGCCGCTCAGCGCCGCGCGCCCGCCTCGACCACGTCGGAACCGGCACCTCGGGCGTACCTGCCGCACCGGAGGCGTCCGCCCGTCGCCGGGCGTCCTGACCTCGACCGTTCCGGCTGCCGGCCGCTCGCCGGGCCGCTCCTCGTCGAGCACCGAGCGGTCGATCTCCTCGGTGGCGGCGCGGCGTCGGCGGCTGATCAGCCAACCCACCACCGCGCCGCCGCCGAGGCCGGCGACCAGCCCGGCGGCGAGCAGGCTGTTCGCGTTCGGGCCGCCGCCGGAGGTGGCGGTGGTGGGCGGCGCCTCGACGGGCGCCGCGCCGCCGGGGGCGCGCCGTGCCCGCCGTGGGCGCCCGGGTAGGCCGGGTCACCGGGCACCAGCGTGAGCGCCGGCAGCGGACGCTGGCCGGGACCGGCACCCCAGCGCACCTGGAGACCGTCGGCGTACGTCTGCACCAGCTCGAAGGTCAGCCGTTCGGTCTGCGGCAGCGGGGCCATCGAGAACACCAGCCGAGCCGGGCCCTCGCCCGCCTGGCCCTTCGCCCGCGACCAGATCAGCGAGGCGGTCACCACGTCGGTGGCCGGGCCGTGCATGCCGGACACCGGCCGGTCCAGCTTCCGGGTGGTGATCGTCGGCGCCCAGCCCTCGACCGACAGCGGATACACCTCGGCGATCGGCGGATCCTCGGGAATCGTGATCTCGATCTTCTCGGTACGGACACCGGGCCGTTCGTCGGGCACCACGAATTCGAGCTTCACCGCGTTGCCCTGCTGTGCCTCGGTCGGGGTGAAGGTCACCCCGTCGGCCCACGCCGTGGCGGGCCAGAGCAGCACCACGGCCGTGGCCAGGGCGGCCACCAGCGCGCCCCGGCGTCGACGGCTCGGGCCGTGCGTCATCGCCATCTGGGTTCCCATCCGTGTCCACGCGGCCGGAACCGGCTCCGGCCACACCCGGTAGTTCGGATCCGGGGCCGGAAAGGTTCAACGGTGGCGGGAATCGGCTGCCGTCGGTGTCGACGGCGGTGGCGTCCCGGGCGCCCGATAGCATCAGTGAGCCGACATCGGCACCATCCGTCACGTCTGCTGCGAGGAGTCATCCGTGTCCGCACCCCGTACCCCCGCCGTGGCCGACCCCGTCGTCGTCGCCGCCGGGACCACGGCGGCCGACGCGGTGGCCGCGGCCGGGCTGCCCACCAACGGCCCCCGGGCGACCGTGGTGGTCCGCGACCCGCACGGCGTGCTGCGCGACCTGGACTGGCGACCGGCCGAGGAGACGACCGTCGAGCCGGTCGCGCTGGACTCCCCGGACGGGCTGAACGTGCTGCGCCACTCCACGGCCCACGTGCTGGCCCAGGCCGTGCAGGACATCTTCCCGCAGGCGAAGCTCGGCATCGGCCCGCCGATCGACAACGGCTTCTACTACGACTTCGCGGTGGACAAGCCGTTCCAGCCCGACGACCTGGGCAAGCTCGAGAAGCGGATGCAGGAAATCATCAAGTCGGGGCAACGGTTCCGGCGTCGCCGCTTCGACAGCCTGGACGAGGCGAAGACCGAGCTGGCGGCCGAGCCGTTCAAGCTGGAGCTGATCGACGTCAAGGGCGAGGGACTGGACTCCTCCGAGGTGATGGAGGTCGGCGGCGGTGAGCTGACCATCTACGACAACCTCGCCGCCGACGAGGACAAGGTCTGCTGGTCGGACCTGTGCCGGGGGCCGCACCTGCCCAACACCCGGCTGATCGGCGCGTTCAAGCTGATGCGCTCGGCCGCCGCGTACTGGCGGGGGTCGGAGAAGAACCCGCAGTTGCAGCGCGTGTACGGCACCGCGTGGCCGACCCGCGACGGGTTGAAGGCGTACCTGAAGCTGCTGGAGGAGGCCGCCCGGCGCGACCACCGCAAGCTCGGCGCGGACCTGGACCTGTTCAGCTTCCCCGACGAGATCGGCTCGGGCCTCGCGGTCTTCCACCCCAAGGGCGGCATCATCCGCCGGGAGCTGGAGGACTACTCGCGTCGCCGCCACGAGGAGGCGGGGTACGAGTTCGTCAACAGCCCGCACATCACCAAGGCGCAGCTCTTCGAGACCTCCGGGCACTTGCCGTACTACGCCGACACGATGTTCCCGCCCATGCAGTTGGAGGGCGCGGAGTACTACCTCAAGGCGATGAACTGCCCGATGCACAACCTGATCTTCCGGTCGCGCGGACGGTCCTACCGAGAACTGCCGCTACGGCTGTTCGAGTTCGGCACCGTCTACCGGTACGAGAAGTCGGGTGTCGTGCACGGCCTCACCCGGGTACGCGGTCTGACCCAGGACGACTCGCACATCTACTGCACCCGGGAGCAGATGCCCGGCGAGCTGACCACCCTGCTGTCGTTCGTGCTGGACCTGCTGCGCGACTACGGCCTGGACGACTTCTACCTGGAGCTGTCCACCCGCGACGACTCGCCGAAGTTCATCGGCTCGGACGACGACTGGGCCGAGGCCACCGAGGCGCTGCGCACCGCCGCCGAGACCTCCGGCCTGCAACTGGTGCCGGACCCGGGCGGCGCCGCCTTCTACGGTCCGAAGATCTCGGTGCAGGCCAAGGACGCCATCGGCCGGACCTGGCAGATGTCCACCATCCAGGTCGACTTCAACCAGCCGGAGCGGTTCGGCCTGGAGTACCAGGCCGCCGACGGCACCCGACAGCGACCGGTCATGATCCACCGGGCCCTCTTCGGTTCGATCGAACGGTTCTTCGGCGTGCTCACCGAGCACTACGCGGGAGCGTTCCCGGCCTGGCTGGCTCCGGTGCAGGTGGTCGGCATCCCGATCCGCGACGACCACGCCGACTACCTGCACGGCTTCGTCGCCGCGCTGCGCGCGGAGGGGATCCGGGCCCAGGTGGACGCCGGTGACGAGCGGATGCAGAAGAAGATCCGCACCGCGCAGCAGCAGAAGATCCCGTTCATGGTGATCGCCGGCGACGACGACGTGGCCGCCGGCACCGTCTCGTTCCGTTACCGGGACGGCTCCCAGCGCAACGGGGTACCGCTGGCCGAGGCGGTCACCCACGTCCTGGACGTGGTCACCTCCCGGACCAACACCGGCCCCTCCGCCGAGATGTGACGGCCGGTCAGGGCCGTAGGATCGCCGGTGTGACTGGGGCGGAGGAGCACACCGACAGGGACATGGCCGACGGGCTGGACCGGCTCTGGACGCCCCACCGGATGACGTACATCTCCGGCGAGGACCGGCCCGAGGGCGGTTACGAGCGACCTTCGGGGTGCCCGTTCTGCCTGGCCCCGGCCCGCCCGCCGGAGGAGAGCCTGGTCGTGGCACGTGGCGGGCACGTGTTCGTGGTGCTCAACCTGTACCCGTACAACCCGGGGCACCTGTTGGTCTGCCCGTACCGGCACGTGGCCGACTACACCGACCTGGACGGGCCGGAGACGGCCGAGCTGGCGTCGTTCACCCAGACCGCCATGCGGGTGATTCGCAAGGTCAGCAGTGCCCACGGCTTCAACCTGGGCATGAACCAGGGTGGGGTGGCCGGTGCCGGCATCGCCGCCCACCTGCACCAGCACGTGGTGCCCCGGTGGGGCGGCGACGCCAACTTCATGCCGGTGATCGGGCGCACCAAGGTCCTGCCGCAACTGCTGGGCGACACCCGCGACCTGCTCGCCCGCGCCTGGCCCGCCTGACCCAGGGCGCCTCTCCCGCCCGCGCCGCGCCGTCTTCGCCCGCGCGCGGCGGCGACCTCTTGGTACGCGCCCTTGCTCTGCTTCAACCCACGCAGCGGTCACGCAGTGAAGTCGATGCGTATCGGTAAGCAGAGCAAAGGCGACGCGGTGCGGAAGGGGATTCGCCGGCCATCCGCAGGTCGTCCGCGACGCGGGGCGGCAGCGACGAAACCGCGCCGGATCGGCCCCCGGTCGGGTGATCCGTACGCCCGCCGGTACCCGTACGGATGGTCGTGCTGGATCTTCGTCAACGTCTGTCCGAAAGATGGCACGATGCGCCGGTGGTGGAGGCGACGCGGACACTGGGCCGCAGCGGCATCGCGGTCAGCGCCCTGGGCATGGGCTGCTGGGCGATCGCCGGCCCGTGGACCGTGGGGCGCACACCGCTGGGCTGGGGGGCCGTCGACGACGAGGAGTCGGTGCGGGCGATCCGCCGCGCGCTCGACCTCGGCGTGACCCTCTTCGACACCGCCGACAGCCACGGCGCGGGACACGGAGAACGAATCCTCGGGCGGGCCCTGGGCGGCCGCCGTGACGAGGCGGTGATCGCCACCAAATGGGGGTACACGTTCGACGAGCGGACCCGGCAGGCCATCGGGCCCGACGCCTCACCGGCCTACCTGCGCCGGGCGGTCCGGGACTCGCTGCGCCGTCTCGGCACCGACCGGATCGACCTCTACCAACTGCACCTGGCCGACCTGCCCGTGCCCCGGGCGTGCGAGCTGATCGGCGCGTTGGAGGACCTGGTGGCCGACGGCCTGGTCCGCGCGTACGGCTGGAGCACCGACCGGGCCGACCGGGCGGCGGCCCTCGGGCACGACGCCCCACACGCCACCGCCGTGCAGCACAGCCTGTCGGTGCTGCGGGACGCACCCGACCTGCTCGCCGTCTGCGAGAAGTACGACCTGGCCAGCGTCAACCGTGGTCCGCTCGGCATGGGGCTGCTCACCGGCAAGTACCGTCCCGAGTCGGTGCTGCCCCGCGACGACGTGCGCGGAATGACCTCGGGTTGGTTGGAGTGGTTCCGGGGTGGGCGGCCGGCACCGGAGTGGCTGCGTCGGGTGCAGGCGGTCCGGGCGGCGTTGACCGCCGACGGGCGCACCCTGGCCCAGGGGGCGCTGGGCTGGATCTGGGCCCGCAGCGACCGGGCTGTCCCGATCCCGGGCTGCCGCACCGTCGCCCAGGTCGAGGAGAACGCCGCCGCGCTCGCCCTCGGCCCACTCGCCGCCGACCACTTCGCGGAGGTGGAGCGGCAGCTAGCCGCCCTGCGGGCCGCCGCGCTGCGGGAGGCCGACCGCCCCTACTGGCCCAGCCCGATGCTGCCCACCGCCCGCCCCTGACCGGTCAGCCGTGCTCCTTGCGGATCTGGTCGGCCAGGTGGGCGGGCATCGGGTCGTAGCGGACGAAGTGCCGTCGGAAGGTGCCGGCTCCGGAGGTCATCGCCCGCAGCTCCACGGCGTACCGCAGCAGCTCGGTGACGGGCACCTCGGCGCGTACCAGGGTGCGCCCCTCGGCGGCCGGGTCCGGCTCGGTGCCGAGCACCCGGCCACGTCGGCCGGACAGGTCGCCCATCACCGCGCCCACGTTGACGTCGGGCACCCGTACCGTCACCTCGTCGACCGGCTCCAGCAGCGCCGGCTGCCCCCGGTCGGCGGCGTCGCGCAGGGCCAGCGCCCCGGCGGTCTGGAACGCGGCGTCGGAGGAGTCCACGCTGTGCGCCTTGCCGTCGACGAGCGTCACCCGCAGGTCCACCACCGGGTGGCCGGCGACCAGGCCGCGCTCCATCTGGGCGCGTACCCCCTTCTCCACCGAGGGGATGTAGTTGTGCGGAACCGCGCCGCCGACCACCCGGTCGACGAACTCGAAGCCCCCACCGCGCGGCAGCGGCTCCACCTCGATGTCGCAGACGGCGTACTGTCCGTGCCCACCGGACTGCTTGACGTGCCGGCCGTGCCCCCGGGCCGGCACGGTGAGCGTCTCCCGCAGCGCCACCCGCACCGGCTCGGTGTCCAGCTCGACGCCGCCCGCGCGCAGCCGGTCGAGGACCACGTCGGCGTGCGCCTCGCCCATGCACCACAGCACCAGCTGGTGGGTCTCCGGGTTGCGTTCCAGCCGCATCGTCGGGTCACCGGCGACCAGCCGGCCGAGGTTGCGGGCCAGGGCGTCCTCGTCGGACCGGGACTTCGCCACGATCGCCACCGGCAGCAGCGGCTCCGGCATCTCCCACGGCGCGATCAGCAGCGGGTTCTCCTTGGCGGAGATGGTGTCGCCGGTCTCCGCGCTGCCGGACTTGGTGATCGCGCAGATGTCACCGGCCACCGCCACGCCCACCTCCCGCAGGGTGGCACCGAGCGGGCTGTAGAGGTGGGCGATCCGCTCGTCGGCGTCGTGGTCGGGGTGGCCACGTTCGGCCAGGCCGTGCCCGGACACGTGCACGGTCTGCTCGGGGCGCAGCGTGCCGGAGAAGACCCGGACCACGCAGACCCGCCCGACATGCCGGTCGATGGTGGTCCGTACCACCTCGGCAACCAGCGGGCCGTCCGGATCACAGGTCAGCGGCGGTCGTGGCGAGCCGTCCACCCCGGTCACCGCGGGCAGTGCGTGCTCCGGCGGGGCGGGGAAGCCGGCGGTGAGCACCTCCAGCAGCGCGTCCAGGCCGACCCCGGTCGCCGCGCAGACCGGCACCACCGGATAGAAGTGGCCGCGGGCGACCGCCTTCTCCAGGTCCTCCACCAGGATGGCGGCGTCGATCTCCTCGCCTTCGAGGTACCGGTCCATCAGGGTCTCGTCCTCGCTCTCGGCGATGATCCCCTCGATCAACTCGTTGCGGGACTCGACGATGGCCGGCAGGTGCTCCGGGTCGGGCTCACGCACCTGCGGCGGCAGCCCACCCGTGTAGTCGAAGACCCGCCGCGTGATCAACCCCAGCAGACCGACGGTGGATTCGCCGTCGTCGCCGAGCATCGGCAGGTAGAGCGGGAGCACGTTGTCGCCGAAGACCCGCTGGCACAGCGCCACCGCCTCGTCGAAGTCGGCGCGGGGGTGGTCCAGCCGGGCCACCGCGACCGCCCGGGGCATGTCCACCGCCGCGCACTCCTCCCACAGCGCCGCGGTGGCCGCGTCCATCCCGTCGACCGCCGAGACCACGAAGAGGGCGGCGTCGGCGGCCCGCAGCCCGGCGCGCAACTCGCCGACGAAGTCGGCGTAGCCCGGCGTGTCGAGCAGATTGATCTTGATCCCGTCGTGCAGCAGCGGCGCGCAGGCCAGGGCGACCGAACGCTGCTGGCGGACGGCGGCCGGGTCGTGATCGCAGACGGTGGTGCCGTCGGTGACCGAGCCGGCCCGGGAGATCGTGCCGGAGGTTGCGAGCAACGCCTCGACAAGTGTCGTCTTGCCAGCTCCGGAGTGCCCGACGAGCACCACGTTGCGGATCCTGGCGGGGTCGGTCACCACCGGTACGCCGGGGGCTCCTCTGTCCTGACTCCTCTGCGCCATCGGGCGCACCTCCCTCAGCCGGTGGTGGTGGGTGGCGACCGCCGCACGCGACGGGGATGCGGCCCGGGCGGGGTGCTGCGGCGATATCCTCCGGTGATTCGCTGGGGACCGGGCAGTCAACAGGCGGCGGGGTGAGCCGGGTCACCCTTCTGGCTCGATCTCACACCCGATGCCGGGCCGACACAACCCTCTCCGGCCAGCCGCCGCGCCGGGTTGAGCGTGGCTGGTCAGCCGGGCGGTGTCGCCGGTCCAGGGCCGACCGTTATCGTGGGACCGCCATGGCGAAGATCTTCCAAGTGTCGGCCCGCGCGGGGATGACCCGCGTCGTGGAGCCGATCGCCCGCAGCCTGCTGCGCGCGGGCGTGTCCCCCAACGCGGTCACCGTCGCGGGCACCCTCGGGGTGCTCGCCGGCGCGCTCGGCTTCGGCGCCCGCGGCCACCTGGTCGCCGGTGCGCTGATCGTGACGGTCTTCGCGCTCACCGATCTGCTCGACGGGACGATGGCCCGGATGAGCGGCGGGTCGACCCGGTTCGGCGCGTTCCTCGATTCCAGCATGGACCGGGTCGCCGACAGCGCGGTGTTCGGCGCGGTCGCGTTCTACCTGGCCACCGAGGGCGACCGCGCAGGGCTGGCCGCCGCGCTGATCTGCCTGGCCGCCGGAGGGCTCGTGTCGTACGTCAAGGCCCGCGCCGAAGGGCTCGGGATGACCTGCAACGTGGGCATCGCCGAGCGTACGGAGCGACTGCTGATCGTCGGTGTCGGCGGCCTGCTCGCCGAGCTGGTCCACCCGGTGGCGCTGCCGATCGCGCTCTGGCTGCTCGCGGCGGTGTCCCTGTTCACCGTCGGCCAGCGGATGCGCCACGTGTACCGGCAGGCCCAGCAGGTCGACGTGCCGGGCGGCCACGGGTGAGCGGCACAGCCGGACGGAGCACCGGGTGAACCTCACCGAGTTCGGCTTCCTCGCCGGCTGGCGGCTGGTCCGCGCGCTACCTCGACCGGTCGCCGCCGCCGCGTTCACCGCCGGGGCCGACCGCGCTCACCGCCGCCGGGGGCGGGGCCACCCGGCTACGCGCCAACCTCCGCCGCGTGGTCGGTCCGGAACTGCCCGAGGCCGAGCTCGACGACCTGGTCCGCCGGGGCCTGCGGTCGTACGCCCGCTACTGGATGGAGGCGTTCCGCCTGCCGTCGCTGAGCCGCGACCAGATTCTCGCCGGATTCCGACTGGACGGCACCGAGTTGCTTGCCGCCGACGTGGCCGCCGGCCGGGGTGCGGTGGTAGCGCTGCCGCACGCCGGCAACTGGGACATGGCCGGCGCGTGGGTGGTGGCGAACGGGTGGCCGTTGTCCACCGTCATGGAACGACTCAAGCCGGAGGGCGTCTATCGGCGGTTCACCGCGTTCCGGGAACGGCTGGGGATGGAGATCCTGCCCACCACCGGCGGCGTCCGGCCGCCGCTGGACGTACTGACCGACCGGTTGGCCGCCGGGGCGGTGGTGCCGCTGCTGGCCGACCGGGATCTCTCCGCCCGGGGCGTGGAGGTGGACTTCTTCGGCGGCCGGACGCGGATGCCGCCCGGTCCGGCGCTGCTCGCGTTGCGTACCGGCGCACCGCTGTACGTGGCGTCGATGTGGTACGAACCGGATGCGGCGTGCGCCTCGCTGGAGGGCCCGCTGCCGGTGCCGGGGCCCGAGGCGGGCACCCTCGACATACGGGTCAGGTCGCTGACCCAGCGGATCGCCGACGGTCTCGCGGCGGGCATCGCCCGGCATCCGGAAGACTGGCACATGCTGCAACGGATGTGGCTGGACTGAGGGGACGGGCGCAATGCGGATCGGCATCGTCTGCCCGTACTCCTTCGACGTCCCGGGCGGGGTGCAGAACCACGTCATGGACCTGGCCGAGGCGTTGATCGGGCTGGGCCACGAGGTGAGTGTGCTCGCCCCGGCGGACGAGGACTCGCCGCTGCCGTCGTACGTGGTGCCGGCCGGGCGGGCGGTCCCGCTGCCGTACAACGGCTCGGTGGCCCGCATCGCGTTCGGCCCCGTCTCCACCGCGCGGGTCCGCCGGTGGATCACCCGGGGCGACTTCGACGTGCTGCACGTGCACGAACCGCTGACGCTGAGCCTGTCCATGCTCGCCGTGCTCTCCGCCCGGGGACCGGTGGTGGCCACCTTCCACACCGCGATGACCCGCTCCCGGGTGCTCGCCGCCGCCCAGGGGGTGCTCCAGATCCTGCTGGAGCGGATCACCGCACGGATCGCGGTGAGCGCCCTGGCCCGCAAGGTGCAGGTCGAGCACCTCGACGGCGGCGCGGTGGAGATCCCGAACGGGGTGGCGGTGGCCAAGTACGCCGGGGTCGAGCCGCTGTCCGGCTGGCCGGGGGCGTGCGGGCCGGGTACCGGCGGCACCCTCGGCTTCCTGGGCCGTTTCACCGAACCCCGCAAGGGGTTCCCGATCCTGCGCGACGCCTTCGTCGAGCTGGCCCGGCAGCGTCCCGGGCTGCGCCTGCTGGTCGCCGGCCCCGGCGACCCGGACGACCTGTTCAACCGGTTTCCGGCCGACCTGCGCGACCGGGTCACCTTCCTCGGGCTGGTGCCCGAGCCGGAGAAGGCGCGCATGCTGCGCAGCGTGCACCTCTACGTGGCACCCAACACCGGCGGCGAGTCGTTCGGCATGATCCTCACCGAGGCGTTGGCGGCCAGCACCACGGTCGTCGCCAGCGATCTCGACGCCTTCCGCCGGGTGCTCGACGGCGGCCGGGCCGGCAGGTTGTTCCCCACCGGAGACGCGGTGGCGCTGCGGCAGACGATCGCCGAACTGCTGGACGATCCGGACCAACGCGCGGAGCTGACCGCCTGCGGCGACCAGGTGGTGGCGAATTTCGACTGGCCCGTGGTTGCCCGCCGGGTTCTGGAGGTATACGCAGCGGCGATCGAGGCGACCGACGGGCGGGTGATCGACCAGGAGTGGGCGGGGCCGGACTGATCGGGAGGAACGGGAGCAGCACTACGATGCCGGGCATGTGGTGGGTGGTGGGCGCGACGGTGGTCGTCGCCCTGGTGGCGGTGTACCTGATCTGGACCGCCGGCCGGGTCGAGCGGCTCCAGGACCGCGCCCAGCTCGCCGCCCGTGCCCTGGACGCCCACCTGCTGCGTCGGGCCGCCGCCGCGGCGGTGCTGGCCGAACGTCGCTACGGCGTCGAGCTGTACGCGGCAGCACGGATCGCCCTCGACGCCCAGCCGGAGGAGCGGGAGGCGGCCGAGAACGACCTGACCCGGCAGCTGCGGGCGGTGCGGCTCGACCCCACCGACGGCGACTGCGAGGCGGTCATCGCGGCCAGCCGGCGGCTCGCCCTGGCCCGCCAGGTGCACACCGACCTGGTCCGCGACGCCCGGTCGGTGCGCAGCCGGCCGCTGGTGCGGCTGTTGCGGATGGGACGCGGGCACACCTGGCCGCGCTACTTCGACATCGACGACCCGACCCTGACCGTCCCGGCCGCCGACGTGCCCATCCGCTGAGCCCCCCGCCCGGGGTGACGGCGGCCACACAGCAGGCCACCACGGGGTTGATTGGCTGTCGGAGCGGCGCCGGCCCGCGCGTAGCATCTGCGCTGCCACCTCCCGAGGACGCCTGAGGAGCGACGACGTGTCCGAGACGACTTCCCCGAACACCGCCACCCCGGTAGTCGGCACCGCGCGGGTGAAGCGCGGCATGGCCGAGATGCTCAAGGGTGGCGTGATCATGGATGTGGTGACCCCCGAGCAGGCCAAGATCGCCGAGGACGCCGGCGCGGTCGCGGTGATGGCCCTCGAACGGGTACCCGCGGACATCCGCGCCCAGGGCGGGGTGTCCCGGATGAGCGACCCCGACATGATCGACGGCATCATCAACGCGGTCTCCATCCCGGTCATGGCCAAGGCCCGCATCGGCCACTTCGTGGAGGCGCAGATCCTCCAGTCCCTCGGGGTGGACTACGTCGACGAGTCCGAGGTGCTCACCCCGGCCGACTACGCCAACCACATCGACAAGTGGGCGTTCACCGTGCCGTTCGTCTGCGGCGCGACGAACCTGGGCGAGGCGCTGCGCCGGATCACCGAGGGCGCCGCCATGATCCGCTCGAAGGGTGAGGCCGGCACCGGCGACGTCTCCAACGCCACCACCCACATGCGGAAGATCCGCCAGGAGATCCGCCGCCTGTCGTCGCTGCCCGCCGACGAGCTGTTCGTCGCGGCCAAGGAGCTGCAGGCACCGTACGAGCTGGTCAAGGAGATCGCCGAGACCGGCAAGCTGCCGGTGGTGCTGTTCACCGCCGGTGGCATCGCCACCCCGGCCGACGCGGCGATGATGATGCAGCTCGGCGCCGAGGGCGTCTTCGTCGGCTCGGGCATCTTCAAGTCCGGCAACCCGGCCCAGCGGGCCGCCGCCATCGTCAAGGCGACCACCTTCCACGACGACCCGGACGTGCTGGCCAAGGTCTCCCGGGGTCTCGGAGAGGCGATGGTCGGCATCAACGTCGACGACATCCCGCAGCCGCACCGCCTCGCCGAACGCGGCTGGTGACCCACCGGTGACGGCACCCGTGATCGGTGTCCTCGCCCTCCAGGGCGATGTCCGCGAACACGTCGCGGCCCTGACGGCGGCGGGCGCGCAGGCCCGCCCGGTACGCCGGCCGGCGGAACTGGACGCGGTCGACGGCCTGGTCATCCCGGGCGGGGAGTCCACCACGATCAGCAAGCTGGTCGACATCTTCGAGCTGCGCGACCCGATCGACAAGCGGATCGCCGATGGGATGCCGGTCTACGGCTCCTGCGCCGGCATGATCATGTTGGCGGCCGAGGTGCTCGACGGCCGGCCGGACCAGCGCGGCTTCGACGGCATCGCGATGACCGTCCGCCGCAACGCCTTCGGCCGGCAGGTCGACTCCTTCGAGGCGCCGGTGGAGATCACCGGCATCCCGGGCGGACCGCTGCACGCGGTCTTCATCCGCGCGCCCTGGGTCGAGCGGGTCGGCGAGAACGTGGAGGTCCTCGGCATGGTGTCCGACGGACCCGCGTCCGGCCGGATCGTCGCCGTACGCCAGCACAACCTGCTGGCCACCTCGTTCCACCCGGAACTCACCGGCGACCCCCGCCTGCACGCCTACTTCGTCGACCTGGTCCGCACCGCCCGCTGACCCCGACACCACCCCTGCGCCGCCGCGCTGCGCCGAGGCGTGCCGGCAGTTTCGGGGAAACTGCCGCTTCCTGCGGCCTCCAAGCCGCAGTTTCCCCGAAACTGCGGGGATCTTGTGCCGGCCGGGGCGCTGTCCGGGACTGACGTCAGCCGGCCACGGAGCGGAGGCTGCCGGGGCGGCGGCCGAGGAGGCGATCCAGCGCGGCGGCGCTGTCCGCATCGGTGGGCTGCTGCACCACCAGTCGCTGCTGGTCGTCGGGGATTTCCAGGGTCTCGTACGACAGCCGCAGTGGCCCCACCTCCGGATGCCGCAACCAGCGCACCCCGCTCGGCTGCACCGCGACCGGCCGGCGCTGCCACCGGGACCGGAACGGTTCCCCGACCGTACGGGTGAGCCGTTCGGCGAACGCGTCGGTGGCGGGGTCGCCCCCGCGCAACCGGTGCAGGTCGGCGACCTGCTGGTCGGCGAGGTCGGCCCAGTCGGGAAAGTGCTGACGTGCGCGCTCGTCGACGAAGAGGAACCACACGAGGTTGGGCCGCTCGCCGTCGAGCAGCCCCAGCGGGCGGGCCAACCGGTCGAACGGCTCGTTCCAGGCCAGCACGTCGCCGAGCCGGTTGGTCAGGTACGCCGGCCGGTCCCGCAACGCCTCCAGCAGCGTCCGGACCTGCGGGCGGACGGTACGCGACGCGGTCGGCCGCCCGCCCGCGCACAGTTGCCGGCGGTGGTCGACGGACGCGAGTTGTTGAAGGTGCCGGCGGTCGGCGTCGTCGAGGCGCAACGCCTCCGCCAGTGCGGCGAGGATGCCCGGCGACGGGCGGGTGTCCCGGCCCTGTTCGAGCCGGGTCAGGTATTCCACGCTGACCTGGGCCAGCGTGGCCAACTCCGCCCGCCGCAGGCCCGGCGTACGTCGCCTGCCGTTGGTGGGCAGCCCCACCTGCTCGGGGCGCAGCGCCTCGCGTCGGCTGCGGAGGAACGCGCCCAACTCGCCGTCCATCACCCGTCCAGTCTGCCGCGCTCGTGCTCCCGGAGCGTGGCCCCGCCAGGGCTACCCTCCCGCCGGTCTCCCCGAGCGCTTCCGACGGCGGTGGGATCGGCTCATGAACAAAACACGACAGCACGGACCGATCAAGGTGGGCCTGGTCGTCGGCAGCAGTCGCCCGGGGCGACGTGGCCCGACAGTGGCGGGATGGGTGGCCGAGACGACGGCCCGGCATCCGGCGGTGCGAGCGGGGAAGGTCGACGTCGAACTTGTCGATCTCGCCGAGCAGCGGCTGCCGATGCTCGACGAACCGGTGCCGGCGAGGTTCGGCGACTACCGTCACGAGCACACCCGCCGCTGGTCGACGGTCGCAGCGGCCTGCGACGCGTTCGTCTTCGTCACCCCGGAGTACAACAGCTCGATCCCGGCCGTCCTCAAGAACGCCATCGACTACCTGGACGCCGAGTGGCGGGGCAAGCCGGCCGGTGTGCTCACCTACGGCGTACGCGGGGGTGGGCGGGCCGCCGAGCACCTACGGCCCATTCTCGCCGAGGTGGGCATGGCGGTCCTACCGAACCACGTGGAGCTGGAGTTGTTCACCGACTTCGACTGGTCCGGCGAGGACCGGTCCGATCCGACCGCCGAAGGTCGGATCGCGCCCCGCGACGGCCGAGCGGAGATGATCACGGCAATGCTCGCCGAACTCCTCGCCTCGGTCCGGACTGCGGGGCGGGACGCGGTCCCGGCTGGTGGCCGGTGATCTGACCATGGAGACGCTTCTGATCACGTACCGAGTCCGCTCGGACCGCCTCGACGAGCACCTGACCCTGCTCGACGCGGTGCACCGGGATCTGACCCGACTGCGCCCGCCCGGGTTCCGCTATCTGACCCTGCGGCTCGACGACGGGCTCAGCTTCGTCGACGTCGTCATCGGCCCGGACCTGCCCGGACCACTGCCGTCGCTGGAGTCGTTCGGCCGCTTCCGGGCCGGGCTTGAAGAACGCTGCGAGCAGCGCAGCACGACCGAGTTCACCGTGCTGGGGTCGTACGGCATGGGGGAGTGACTTCGTCCGCTTTGTGGCGATCGGGGGAGAGCGGGCCGACGGCTGACGTGCGGCGGGTGACGACCACCCGCCGCACGTCGGTAGGATTGTCGAGATTCGGCAGGGCCATCTGGCCGCCACTGCTTCCACCAGAGCTGACCGGCACCACCGTGTGCGCCGGTGCGGAGCGGGGCGCTCGGTGCGGTCGATGCGGACGGCGGGTAGCAACGGAGGTAACAGATGTCCGGCCACTCAAAGTGGGCGACGACCAAGCACAAGAAGGCGGTCATCGACGCCAAGCGCGGCAAGATGTTCGCCAAGCTGATCAAGAACGTGGAGGTCGCGGCGCGTACCGGTGGCGGTGATCCGGCCGGCAACCCGACGCTCTTCGACGCGATCCAGAAGGCCAAGAAGAACTCGGTCCCCAACGACAACATCGACCGGGCCGTCAAGCGCGGCTCCGGCCTGGAGGCCGGCGGCGCCGACTACCAGACGATCATGTACGAGGGGTACGGCCCGAACGGCGTCGCGCTGCTGATCGAGTGCCTGACCGACAATCGCAACCGCGCCGCCACCGAGGTACGCACCGCGCTGACCCGCAACGGCGGCTCCTTCGCCGACGCCGGCTCGGTGTCGTACATGTTCTCCCGCAAGGGCGTGGTGATCGTGCCCAAGGCCGGCACCACCGAGGACGACGTGATGCTGGCCGTCCTCGACGCGGGCGCCGAGGAGGTCAACGACCTGGACGAGGCGTTCGAGGTGATCTCCGAGCCGGGCGACCTGCTCGCCGTGCGGACCGCTCTGCAGGACGCCGGCATCGAGTACGAGTCGGCCGAGTCCTCCCTGATCCCCAGCGTCACCGTGCCGCTGGACGAGGAGGGCGCGCGCAAGATCTTCAAGCTGATCGACGTCCTGGAGGACAGCGACGACGTGCAGAACGTCTACGCGAACTTCGATGTCTCCGACGAGGTCATGGCCGCCGTCGGCTGACAGAGTGTACGAGTCGAAGGCGCTGACCACGAGGTCAGCGCCTTTCTCGTGCCCCTCGTCGACCACGCCCGGCGCGGCGACCTAGGCCGGCCTCGACGGTGGGACGGATGGATGGCAGTTGCTAGAGATGTCTTTCTAAAGCATCCTCTACTGTATGACTGACGAGGTACCTCGGCGCTCGCTCAAGGTCACCGACCCACGCGCCCTGCGGGCGTACGCCCACCCGCTGCGGATGCGCCTGATCGGGCTGCTGCGTGGCGAAGGGCCGATGACCGCCACGCAGGCGGCGGCTCGGCTCGACGACAACGTGCCGAACTGCTCGTTCCACCTGCGGCAACTCGCCAAGTACGGGTTCGCCGAACGCGTGCCCGGGGCGGACGGTCGGGAACGGCCCTGGCGGGCCACCACGCAGTACACCTCCTGGGACGACGACTCCGACGATCCGGCCATGCGGGAGGCCACGGATCAGATCAACAGCGTGATGGTCGCCCTCTACCTGCAACGGGCGCAGGACTACCTGGCGATCCGCGCCGACGAGCCCGCCGAGTGGCGGGCCGCCGCCGGCTTCGGCGACGCGTTGCTGCACGTCACCGCCGCCGAGCTGGGTGAGATCACGGGACAGATCGACGCGCTGCTGGCCCGGTACGACGAACGGATCGCCGACCCGGCGAAGCGCCCACCCGGCTCCCGCCCGGTGACGTTCGTCCAGATGGCGCTACCGCGCGGCGGCGTACCTCCGCACGAGACGAGCCGAGACGAATCGTGACCGGATCCCTCACCCTGGCCGACCCGGCGCCGCCGCGCCGGCCGCGCGTCCCACGGCTGCTGCGGCAGGCGGCCTTCCGACGCTACTGGTCCGCGCAGACCGTCTCGCTCTTCGGCGACCAGATCACCATGCTCGCCGTGCCGCTGCTGGCCGTGCTCGCCTTCGGCGCCGGACCCGCCGAGATGGGTTACCTGACCGCCGCCTCGCTGCTGCCGAACCTGTTCTTCTCCCTGCCGGCGGGCGCGTGGGTGGACCGGTACCCGCGCCGGCGCCAAGTGATGATCGTCGCCGATGTCGGTCGGGCGGTCCTGCTGCTGGCCGTGCCACTGCTGTGGTGGGTGGACGCGCTGAACCTGCCGCTGCTCTGTGTGGTGGCCTTCCTGATCGGGATCCTCTCGGTGTTCTTCGAGGTGGCGCACAGCAGCCTGTTCGCCGCCCTGGTCCGACGGGCGGACTACGTGGACGCCAACAGTCTGGTCAACGGCAGCAGGGCCATGTCGCACGTGGCCGGCCCGAGCATCGGCGGGGTGCTGGTGCAGGTGCTCACCGCTCCGTTCGCGCTCCTCTCCGGGGTGCTCACCTACCTGATCTCGGCGGTCTTCCTGGCCCGGACGCAGGTCACCGAGAATCCCGTACCGAAGGGCTCCGGCCGAGGGATGGCCGCCGGAGTGCGGTACGTGGCCCGCTCGGCGGTCCTGCGGGCGACGTTGCTCGGCACCACCACGCTCAACCTGTTCAACTACATGTTCGCCGCGTTGTTCGTGCTGTACGTGACCACCGAACTGGGTGTCTCCCCGGGCCTGCTCGGCCTGATCATCGGGGCCGGCGCGGTCGGTGGACTACTCGGCGCGGCGGTCACCGGCGCGATCAGTCGCCGGATCGGCATCGGCCCCGCGGTGCTCCTCGGTTTCGTCGCCTTCCCGGCCCCCATGGTCCTCGTGCCGCTGGCCATGGGGCCGCAGCCGCTGGTGCTCGCGCTGCTGTTCGCCGCCGAGTTCGTCGCCGCGCTGGGCGTCATGATCCTCGACATCGCCGTCGGATCGGTGCAGATCGCGGCCACCCCGGTGGCGATGCTCGCCGTGGTCTCCGGTTTCCGCCGCACCGTCAACTACGGCATCCGGCCGATCGGTGCCGTGCTCGGCGGAACGCTCGGTGCGGCAATCGGGGTCCGGCCCGCCCTCTGGATCGCCAGCCTCGGCGCCCTGCTCGGAGTGCTCTGGGTCGTCTTCTCCCCCCTGCGCACCATGCGCACCCTGCCCGAGAGCTGAAGTCCGCTGGCGCTCGCCGGTAGCCGGACGCCACACCCGGCCACTCGTCGGCTCCCGCCCGCCGCGCAACACGGGGCAGCAGCAACTGTCCACCATGGATATGCTCGCCGCTGATTTTCGACGACCGAAACGGGGCGGGCATGAGCAGTGTCGACGAGCGGCAGGAAGTACCGGAAAAGGTGGCCAGCCTGGCTGCGGAACGCGGGCTCGGTACATTGATCGACAAGCGCAGCAGCGGAAATCCCATCAGGTCCGCGCTCACGATCGTCGCCGTCGGCGCGGTGGCGGTCCTGGTGTCGGTCGCCCTCTTCGCGCTCGCGTCCTCCTGGCGGCCGCTGATCTGGTTGGCGATCCCGTCATTGGCGCTCGGCATCTGCGCTGTCGGCTGGTTCGTCGTCGTGTTGGTGAGGGGCTTCGAGGCAGGCTACCTCTACCCTGGCGGGATGGTGTACGTCCATAACGGCAACGCCCGGGCCGCCACCTGGGCCGAGATGGCCGAGGTGGAGGTCCAGGTCTTCGGTGGTGGCACCCTGTTCGCCGGCAAGACCGCGGCGTACGTGATGAAGCCGACCGGCCAGGCGCCGATGCGGGTCAACTCCACGGATGTCGGGCTCAAGGACGGGGAGCAGGATCCGGTCGGCGCGGTGATCCTGCGGCTCGCCAGCGAGGCCGGGCGGCCGATCACCCAGAAGCTTGTCGGCAAGAAGTAGGGCGGCATCTGCGAGCGTGACGACGGCTGGCCGGTTCGCGCCGGGTGACGTGCTGGTACGGCGGGAGATCCTGCGCGGTGAGGTGTGGTTCGGCTGCCCGACGATCTGCGTCGAGGACTCACCCGACCTGCTCGCGCTCTTCCTGCCGACCGGCGCCGAGTTCGGTTTCCCCGAGTCGGGGAAGTTTCCGTGCGGGCGGCACCCGTGGCAGCTCGCCGGGCACACCGCCTGGACGGGGCACGGCAAGCTGATGCTGCAACGGCCCGGCGAGGCGCACTCGGTCGACGTGTTCTGGTCCGGCCCGCAGCGCACCTTCGCCGGCTGGTACTTCAACCTCCAGGACCCGTTCCGGCGTACGCCGATCGGGGTGGACACCCTCGACCACGAGCTGGACCTGTGGTGGGCGGCGGACGCCGACCGGTACGTCTTCAAGGACGTGGAGATGTTCGCCCAGCGGCTGGTGGAGGGGCGCTACCCGGGCCAGGGCGAGGCGATCCGCGCCGAGGGCGACCGGATCGCCGCCCTGCTCGACGCCGGTGAGCGCTGGTGGGACGAGTCCTGGTCGACCTGGCAACCCGACCCCGCCTGGCCAGTCCCGCACCTCCCCACCAACTGGGCCGCGATTCCACCCCAACGCTGAGCGTCTGCAGCGGCCGGCTCAGCCGAGCGTTTCGCGTTCGCGCCAGGCGGTGCGGATCGAAGTGCGGCCGTTGGTGCGCAGCAGCGAACCCTCGTAGACCCGGGCTCCCGCGAGCAGGAATCCGGCCGCCGCGACCAGCAGCAGGGCCAGCGAGACGACCAGCTCCCACCCGGCGGCGTCCCCGGTGAACAACCGCAGCGGCATCGCCGTCGGTGCGGAGAACGGCAGGTAGGACAGCACCCGCATGGCGGTGACGTTGTCGTTGAGGAAGATCACCGCGAAGAACGGCAGCATCACCGCGAGCTGTACCGGCATCGACACACCACCGATGTCCTCCAGCCGGTTCACCAGCGCGCCGGCCGCCGCCCACATCGACGCGATCAGCACGAAGCCGAGCAGGAAGAACGGCACGAACCAGCTGATCGCCGGCCCGAGCAGCGACAGCAGCGTGGTGTTGTCACCGAACGTCATGCCGGCCACCGCGACCACGGCCACCAGGGCGATCTGCCCGAGCGCGAGGATCGTACCGGCGAGCATCTTCCCGGCCAGCAGGGCGCGGACCGGCACCGCGGCGACGAGGATCTCCACGATCCGGGTCTGCTTCTCCTCGATGATGCTCTGCGCGATCTGCACCCCGAAGGTCTGCGAGGTGATGAAGAAGATGAAGGCGAACGCGAACGGCACCAGGAAGGCCACCACCGGGTCCACCGCGTCCGGGTTCAGCAGCCGGACCGGGGGTTCGGTGCTCAACGCGGAGATCACGTCGTCGGGGGCGTCGTCCATGGCGAGCACGGCCGGGCCGGCGACCACGGCGGCGTCCGCGTCGCCGTCGCGGACCGCCTGCTCGGCGGCGGCGTCGTCGGGTACGGCGAGCACCTCCAGCCCGGCCGCCCGCAACGGGCCCGCCGCCGCCTCGGTCACCGCCACGGTGGACGGCCCGCCGGACAGTAGCGGCGGCAGGATCGTCGCCGCCGCGGCGATCAGCAGGAAGACGACGGTGCTGATCAGGAAGGTACGGTCGCGCAGTTTGACCCGGATCTCCCGGGCGGCGACCAGGCGGGTGGCCTGCATGACGTTCACTTGGCGACCTCTCGGAAGATCTCGGCGAGGGAGGGGGTGACCGGGCGGAACGCGCGGACCGGGCCGCGCTCCAACGCGGCGCGCAGCACCGGCTGTTCGTCGGTGCCGGCGGCCAGGTCGAACACGGCTCGTGCGCCGTCGAGGTCCACCAGGCTCACCCCGGGGTGGTCGCGCAGCCAGCCGGCGTCGGTCTCCACCACCAGCTCGAAGCGGGGCGTGGTGTACGCCGAACGCAACTGCTCCCGGCTGCCGGCGGCCCGGATCGAGCCGTCCGCGATGATCACCAGGTCGTCGCAGAGCCGCTCGACCACGTCGAGCTGGTGGCTGGAGAAGAGGACCGGGGCACCGGCGGTGGCCCGTTCCCGCAGCACGCCGACGACCGTGTCCACGGCCAGCGGGTCGAGGCCGGAGAAGGGCTCGTCCAGCACCAGCACCTCCGGGTCGTGCACCAGTGCGGCGGCGATCTGCGCGCGTTGCTGGTTGCCCAGGGACAGCGTCTCCAGCAGGTCGTTGCCCCGCTCGGCGAGACCAACCCGCTCCAACAGCCCGTCGGTGGCGCGGCGGGCGGCGTCGGCGGTCAACCCGTGCAGCTGACCGAGGTAGGTGACCTGCTCCCGGACGCTCATCTTCGGGTACAGGCCGCGTTCCTCGGGCATGTAGCCGAAGCGCCGCCGCGCGTCCCGGCTCAGCGGTTCACCCCGCCACGTCACCTGGCCGGCGTCGGCGGCGAGCACGCCGAGGATGATCCGCATGGTGGTGGTCTTGCCGGCACCGTTGCCGCCGACGAAGCCGGTCATCCGGCCGGCGACCACGTCGAACGAGACGTCCTTGAGTACCTGACGGTCGCCGAAGCTGCGGTCGACGCCGTCGAGACGGAGCACGCTGGTCATGGGGCAACGCTAGGTCGTCGGTGGCCGGCTGCCGTCCGCCCGCCGACGGAGATCACGACTCCCTCTCCCGGTGGAGGCCGCTCACCCGCCGGGCCGCACCACCCCGTGCTCGTACGCGAAGACCACCGCCTGCACCCGGTCGCGCAGACCCAGCTTGGCCAGCACCCGGCTGACGTGTGACTTCACCGTCGCCTCGCCCAGGTGCAGGTCGGCGGCGATCTCGGCGTTGCTGGCGCCCCCGGCGACGAGCACCAGGACCTCCCGTTCCCGAGGGGTCAGGCTGTCCAGCGCCGCCTCCGAACCGACGTCACCACCGGGTCTGTCGCCGGGGCGGGCGAAGGTGGCGATCACCCGCCGGGTGAGTTCCGGCGCGAGCAGCCCGTCGCCGCGGGCCACCACCCGGATCGCGTCGACCAGGGCCTCCGGTGTGCCGTTCTTGAGCAGGAAGCCGCTCGCCCCGGCGCGCAGCGCGGCGAAGAGGTAGTCGTCGCGGTCGAACGTGGTCAGCATCAGCACGGCCGGCCCGCCCGGCTCGTCGTCGGTGCTGATCCGCCGGGTGGCCTCCAGCCCGTCCATCCCGGGCATCTCCACGTCCATCAGCACCACGTCCGGGCGCAGCGCCCGGGTCATGCCGACGGCCCGCTCCCCGTCGGCGGCCTCGCCGACCACCTCGATGTCGTCCTCGATCTCCAGGATCACCCGGAAGCCGGTACGCACCAGGTGGTGGTCGTCGGCGAGGAGCACGCGGATCGGGCTCACGTCGAACTCCCTGCCGGCAGTGGGAAACGGACCCGCACCCGCCAGCCACCCCCGGTACGCGGACCCACCTCCAACTCACCGCCGTGGGTCGCGACCCGTTCCCGCATCCCGATCAGTCCCATCCCGTCGGCGTTCGCCGAGCGGCTGCCCCGACCGTCGTCACTCACCTCGACCTCCATCTCCTGTGCCAGATAGCGGACCCGGACGTCGAGCAGACTCGCTCCGGTGGCGTGCTTCAACACGTTCGTCACCGCCTCCTGCACCACCCGGAACGCCGCCTGGGAGACCGATTCGGGCAGCGACTGCGGATCGCCGTACACCCCCAGGGTGGCGCGTAGCCCGGCCTCGCCGGCCCGATCCACCAGGGCGGCTATCCGGTCGATCCCGGCCGGCTGCCGCGCGTTCTCCGGGTCGCCGTCGCGGGCCCGCAGTACGCCGAGCATCCGGCGCAACTCGTCGACCGCCTGACGGGCGGTCTCCTCGATGGCGGCGAGGGCGTCGCGGGCCTTCGCCGGATCCTTGTCGAAGACCCGGCGGCAGGCCGCCGCCTGCACGCCCATCACCGACACGTGGTGGGCGACCACGTCGTGCAGCTCACGGGCGATCCGTACCCGTTCGCCGACCACCGCGTGCTCGCGTACCTCGGCCTGCGACCGGCGCAACCGCTCCGCCTGCTCGGCCACCTGGTGTTCACGACGAGCGGCCACCCAGGCGGTCTCGCCGAAGAAGTACGCGAACCCGAAGTACAGCGCGTTGACCAGGATGCCGGTGACGATCGCGGCGAGCACCGGCGGCACCGGGCCGACAGCGTCGTCGAAGGACTCCGCGGTGAGCGTCCGGTAGTTGATCGACAAGGCGATCCCCATCCAGGTGAACATCGCAACGATCACGCCGATCCGCAGTCGGCGGGACAATCGACGGTCCCGGCCCCAGGCGCCCAGCGTGTAGATGGCGATGAACAGCGCCCAGGCGGAGAGCTGCCACTCGGGGACGGCCCGCACCTGCGAACCGATGAACGCGGCCGACACGGCCAGCGTGGCGGCGACGGGGAAGCGACGTCGCCAGATCAACGGCAGCGGCACCGCGACGGTCCAGAAGAGCTGCTCGACACCGGACGGCGGTGGGCCCAGCAAGAATGCCCCGGTGCTGCGGGCCAACGTCAGGCTGAGCAGGGCGAGAGCCGTCGCGGCCAGACCGGCGAACAGGTCCAGCCGTCGCTGCTCCGGCGTCGGCCCCGGCCGTCGCCAGTCGTCACCGGTCTCGGCCCGGCGCCACTCGTCGCTGGTCTCGGCGGTCTCGGTGGTCACCCTGGGCAGCATGCCATCCCCCCGCCGATCGCCATTCGCGTCGGGTGAGATCAGGCCGTCCGTCCGTCCACCGATCCTCACGGACAGTGCCTCCCGACCTCCCCCAACCAATACCCCTCTCCTCCCTTTGCTCTGCTTCAACGGACGCAATGTTCACGGAAAGTATCGAGGGATGCGACATGCGCGGCCGTGGGCCGTTGCAGCGCCCCTGCTCAGGCGCCAGTGCGTGGGTTGAAGCAGAGCAAAGCGTGCGAGGTGGATAGAGGTCGTCCGCGTTGCCGTGACTCGTAGTGACAATCACTGTCTGTGTCCGGTCCGTGTGTGGGCCCACCGAGGGCAGAGAGCACCGGCGGACCGGGCCGTGCGGCCGGGCGGGGCGATGGTCAGCCGGTGACGTCGCCGACCATCGGCGGCAGCGGACAGTGCAGCAGGCCGCAGATCGTCCGCAGCAACTCGATCTCGGGCACGGTCATCATCCCGTCGTGGCTGATCACCGCAACGGTGGCCGCCACCAGCCGTTCCTTGTCGCCGGGACGCAACCCGTCGAGCACCGGCCAGGCGGTCTCCAGGGCGAGCACGCCGTTTTCCGGCGGCGCGTACGGCAGGTTGGTGCCCGGCAGCAGCGTGCCCACGCCGGCCTGGTAGGCCCGTTCCGCCTCGCCTCGGTCAGGGTGCCCGACCTGCGCGAGGATGGCCAGCAGGGTGGCCGCCGCCGAGCGCGTGTCGGTGAGCTTGCGCCGGTCGGTACGCCAGCGCGAGTCCGGCCGTAGCGACTCCTCCAACTCGGCCAGCAACAGCCGGGACAGGCAGTACTCGGTCACGTTGATCGCGCCGTCCGCCTGGATCAACGTGAACACGGCAGCCAGCAGTGACTCCACCTCGGGGTCGGGCCGGTCGCGTAGCGCCGGGAAGGCCAGCTCGGCCAGCGGCAACCGCAGCTCGGCGGGGAGTTCGACCAGGTCGTCCGCCGCGCGCAGGGCAGCGTCGGCCAGGTGCTGGCCGTGCCGCTGGGCCACCGCGGCGTACTGGTGCTGCCGGACCTCCGGCTCGGCGCTGAGCAGCAGGCCGAGCAGCAGCGGTACGGCCGCCTCCCGGTCGCGGGCCCGGTCGAGCAGTGGATCCGGGATCCGGTCGAGGATGGCTGCGGCGTGGGTGTAGGCGCTCTCGGTCGGCGCGGCCACCCGGCCCAGCACCTCTTCCGGCGCGACGCGGATCCGCTCGCCGCGCCCGGGTGGCCCGGGCTGAGCCTGCCGCGCCCGGCCCGACGTCTCCGCCCCGCCGCAGCGGGCCGGCCTGGTGCGCCCGGCTGGCCTGGTGCGGCCGGGGCCAGACCCATCGCCACATCCTCCTGACGGCCGGACGGCGCCGCCGCCGCCCATCGCCGTGACAGTTGTTGCAGCTCGGCCGGATCGAACGACGGCTCCAGTGCCCTGATCCGGTCGGCGAGCGGGGGATGGGTGGCGAACCACGAGGTGCGGGCCGCCTCGCCGAAGAGCATGTGCCCCACCTCGTCGCGCTTCGGCGACTTCAGCTCGGAGCCGTCGCTGAGACCCCCGATCTTCTTCAGCGCCCCGGCGATGCCCCGGGTCTGGCGGGTGTACTGCACCGCGGAGGCGTCGGCCAGGTACTCCCGCTGCCGGGAGACCGACGCCTGGATGAGCCGCCCGGCGAGCACGCCGACGTAGCCGGCCACCAGCAGGGCCAGGCCCACCAGCGCCAGCGGGGCGGCGCTGCCGCCGCTGTTGTTGCCGCGCGACCGGCCGCCGCCGATGACTCCGGCGCGGGCCAGCCCGCGGCCGATCACGGTCAGGAAGAGGATGCCGAACAGCAGGCCCATCAACCGGATGTTGAGCCGCATGTCGCCGTTGACCACGTGACTGAACTCGTGGGCGATCACCCCCTGGAGTTCGTCCCGGTTGAGTCGCTGCAACGCGCCCCGGGTGACGGCGACGGCGGCGTCGGACGGGGTCCATCCCGCGGCGAAGGCGTTGATCGCCGTCTCCTCCGGCAGCACGTAGACCTCGGGGACGGGTACGCCGGAGGCCAGCGCCATCTCCTCGACGACGTTGCGCAGCCGGCGCAGCTCGGGGTCGGTGGTGTTCGCCGGCACCGGTACCCCGCCCAGCTCGCGGGCCACCTTCCCGCCGCCGCCGCGCAACGCGAGCGTACGGACCAGGGCGGCCAGCCCGATCGCGGCGAGGGTGGCGACGGTGACCATGGCGATGAACCCGGCGAGCTGGCCGGGATCGGCGGTGGTGGCGTTGAAGGCGACCAACGCCGCGACGTTCACCACCACCACGATCCCGACCACGGCCAGCACGAACAGCAGCACCAGCCGGGTCGACAGCCGACGCACCTGCCGTTGTCGCTCGAAGAAGTTCATCGCGGCCCGATCAGAACGAGACCTGCGGCGCCTGGCGCTGCTGCGGGTCGTCCGGCTGGAACAGCTCCGCCGGGCCGAACGAGAACATCCCCGCCACCACGCTGGAGGGGAACACCTCGCGCTTGTTGTTGTAGGCCATCACCGCGTCGTTGTACGCCTGCCGGGCGAACGCGACCCGGTTCTCCGTCGAGGTCAGCTCCTCCGACAGTTGCATCATGTTCTGGTTGGCCTTCAGGTCCGGGTACGCCTCGGAGAGCGCGAACAGCCGACCCAGGGTGGCGGTGAGCGCGTTCTCCGCGCCGCTGAGCTGCTGCATCGCCGCCGGGTCACCGGGAGCCGCGGCGGCGGTGGCCTGCGCGTTGACGGCGGCGTTGCGGGCGTTGATCACCGCCTCCAAGGTCTCCCGTTCGTGCTTGAGGTAGCCCTTGGCGGTCTCGACCAGGTTGGGGATCAGGTCGTGTCGCCGGACGAGTTGCACGTCGATCTGGGCGAAGGCGTTGCGGTACGCGTTGCGGGCCCGGACCAGCCCGTTGTAGATCGACACGCCGAAGCCGAGCACCGCCACGACGATCAACAACAGGCACACCAGTCCGATGATCAGTTCCACGGCCGCTCCCTCGGTGTGAGTCGGTACTTCCGCTGATCATCGTACGTTCGTCGGTCCAGGCCCGCTCCTGCTCAGCGCGCGGACCGACGCGCCTTGACCACGCTGTCGGCGATGTCCAGCAGGGTGATCGCGACGATCACCACGATGCTGATCCGGGCGACCGTGTCGAGACCGCCGTCGCGCAGCCAGGCGAAGCGGGTGACGAACTCCGGGTTGAGCAGCCGGTCGTCGAGCAGCAGCCAGATCGCCGGCACCGCGAACGCCAGGCTCAGCACGGCGTTGCCGACGACCAGCGGCCAGGTCCACCGGCGGGCACGGTACTTGCCGATCTCCAGGGCGATGCTGGCGAGCAGGACGACGATCAGCAGCGGCAGCCAGAACGTCCACAGCGCCGGATCGAGGATCGGCAGGCGCTCGCCGTCGGGCCCGACCACCGACTGGAAGTGCTGCCACGGCAGGAAGGCGATGAACAGGCCGAGGAACACGATCGAGGCGCACACGTCGGTGAGCGTGACGCCCCGTTCGGTGGGCAGCTCGGGTAGTTGGTCGACGCTCCACTCGGGCAGGTTCAGCGGGGTGCCGAGGCGTTCCAGCAGCGCGAAGACCAGGGTCACCCAGAAGGCGATCTGCACCGCGACGTTGAACGCCGCGACGATGCCCTCGCCGATCGCACCGGCCGGGTTGTCGGCGACGGTGGCCTGGAGTACGCCGATCAGCACCCCGACGATAGCGGGAATGGTGCTGAGCAGCACGATCAGCAGCCGCTGCCAGGCCAGGTAGTACGCCGGCCCGATGAGCTGCAGACGGCGGTCGGAGTATCGGGCGGCCAGTTGGGCGGGGTTGCCCAGCTCGGTGAGGACGGCGCGTTCGGCCGTCGCGGCGTCGAGCCCTTCGGCGGTCCGGCCGTCGATCATGTCGCCGATGGAGGCGCGCAGTTCGGTGGCGATCTCCTCGCGTCGCCCGGTGGGCACCGAGCGCAGGGTGGCAGCCAGGTAGCGGTCGGTCAGCGAGGTCATTCGGGGGCTCCTTCGATCAGGGTGCGCAGGGAGGTCTGTACGGCGGCGAGGTCGTCGAGCAGGCGTTCCAGCACCTGCTTGCCGGAGTCGCTGGTGCGGTAGAACTTCCGAGGCCGGCTCTCCTCGGTGTTCCACTCGCTGGTCAGCAGCCCCTGCTCCTCCAGCCGTCGCAGCAGGGGATAGAGGGTGTTCGCGTCGACCGGGAAGCCGTGTCCGGTGAGTCGTTGCAGCAGTGCGTAGCCGTAGTCGGGTCGGCGCAGCGCGACCAGGCTGGCCACCACCACGGTGCCCCGACGTAGTTCCTGTAGGTGGGTCCGTAACACGTCATCGCTGACCATGCGTCACACGATACTGTGCGACACACACCATTGTCTAGCACGCAACGATGTAACTGGCCCGTCCCGTGCCCGACGACGCGGGGCGCCCGGATGACCGGACGCCCCGCGTCGTCTCCCCGTCCCTCCGTAGGCCGCCTCAGCAGGTGCCGCCCTGCCGGAAGCCACGTTCCACGAAGGACGCCGGACCGACCTGGAAGGCGCCCACGCCGGACCGGATCGGATGCCCGGTGAACAGTTCCACCCGCGCGCCCACCCGCACCAGGTACGCCGTTGCGGTGCCCGCGTCGTTGCTGATCAGGCCGCCGCGCGGGCCGTAGATCGTCTCCAGGTCGGCGAAGGTCATGCCGACTCCCGCACCGGCGGGGGAGTAGGGCGGGACGGTGGCGGTGGTCACCTCGACCAGCCGGCCGTGCCGGAAGGCCAACAGGATCACGCCCGCCCAGGCGCCGGTCGCACCAGCCCGGACCACGCCGTCGCAGGTGGCGACGGACCAGTCGATCATTCCGGCGGCGGTGAGCCGGTCGAGACCGGCACCGATCCGGTACGGCCCGGCGCCCCGCACGCTCAACACACCGGTGTCGGTGGTGACCGGCGGCTGCGCGCCCACCACCACCGAGGGAGCCGAACGCGGCAGTGGTGCGGCCTGCGCCGGAGCTGCCCCGGCGAGGCCAAGAACGGTCGCGACTGCGACATACGCGAAACGGTGCACAGAAATCGCCTCCTCGGCATCGAGTTCCTACTCTCTTCGTCTCCCCAGCCACCCCTGCGGTTCGCCCCGTCCCCATCCGCCGGGGTGGTTGCTGCGGGGACGGGGGAGGGGGAGGGTTGCGGGAGAGGGTGGGGTGGGGCGGGTGGGGGTGCCGGGGCGGATCGGGGCGTACCGGGTGGAGCGCCTGCTCGGGGTGGGCTCGTTCGCGACCGTCTGGCTGGCGTACGACCCGAGGCTGGAGATCCGGGTGGCGATCAAGGTGCTGGCGGAGAACTGGCACCACGACGTTCGCGTCCGGGAACGCTTCCTGGACGAGGCCCGGCTGCTACGCCGGATGGAGGACGACCGGCTGGTCCGGGTACGCGTGGTGGGGGAACTGACGGACGGACGGCCCTACACGGTGCTCGACTGGGCTGACGGGGGCAGCCTCCGGGAGCGGCTCGCCGCCGGGCCCCTTCCCGTGGCGACCGCCCTGAACCTGCTCGCCGAGATCGCCGCCGGGGTGGCGGTGCTGCACCGGCACCGAGTGGTGCATCGTGACCTGACACCCGGCAACATCCTGTTCCGCTCGACCGCCGACGGTGAACGAGTGGTCATCGCCGACCTGGGTCTGGCCAAGGCGCTCGCCGTCGCCTCCGGGCTCACCATGCGCGCCGGCACGCCGGGTTACATGGCACCCGAGCAGGACGACCCGCTCGCGGTCGTCGACGAGCGCGCCGACGTGTACGCCCTCGGCCGACTCGGCCGGCGACTGCTCGCACAGCCGGTGCCGCAGCCCGTGGCGGCGGTTCTCCGGCGAGCCACCGCCACCCGCCCGGACGACAGGTACCTGGACGCCGAGGCGTTCCGCGCGGCCCTGCTGGCGGCGGCGCGGCAAACCCGGATCCGACCGCCCCGAGCACCGGACAGTGGCCGGCTCCCGCGCCCGGTACCCGCGGCGCCGACGCCCCGGTAGCTGCCGCACCGACACGGTGGCTGCGTGCGGTCGCGCTGACGGTGATCCTGGTGGCGGCGGCCGGCACAGTCTCGGCGGACTCGGCGACGCCCAGCGGTACGGCGAGAAGTGGTCCGCTGTCCGTCGTGCTGCCGGCCGGCTGGCGGGCGGCCGGCACCGGCTGGGCCGGGCGGTACGACCCGTCCGGCCGCCTCGAACCCGCGATGGTGATCTCGCCGGAGCCGCGCCGGTGGGCCGTCGACCCGCGCGTGCCGGGCGCCTTCCTCGGACTGTCGGAGGCCGCCGCCCGCCGCGGCGATCCGGCCACCTTCGTCGCCGAGCAGCCCCACGCCGACTGCACACCCACCTCGCCCCGACGGGTGCGGCTGGGCGGCCTGGACTGGGTGGTCGCCCGCTTCGACTGCCCACACGAGCGCCCGGTGCTGGTGGAGGCCGCCGCCCGGGCGCCCACCGGCCTGCTCTACGCCCAGGTCGTGCCCCCGCCCGGTGCCGGCGACGAGTTCGTGGACGCGTTGCTCGACGGGGTACGGGTACGACAGCCGGTCATCGCACCACCACCGTGAGCACGTGGGTGCCCGCCTCCCGGGGAATGAACACGTCCACGGTGCCGGTCCGGAGGAACCGGAGATCGACCACACCGGCCTCGTAGTTGCTGTCCACCAGGTCCTCGCGGTCCACCGTGACCTCACCCGGGCCGATGTCCCGCAGGCGCAGCACCCCGCCGGTGGCGAAGCAGAGCGACGACGGCAACGGCCCGGGGTCGGACAGGGGCAACTCGTACCGGACCGCGCCGAGGCAGGACTCGGACATGCTGGTGGCGGGTGTCGGGGAACGGGTGCTCCGTCGCGGGGTGGGCGGGCGGGGCGCCGGAGTCGACCGCACGGTCGGCACCGTCCCGACCGCCGGTGGGGCGCCGACAGGTGTTCCGCTCGGCCGGGCCGTCGACGGAAAGGCGGCACCGGCGACGGGGCAGACTGCGGTGCTGCGGTGGTGGACGCGGGTGGGCGTACCGGCAGCGGCGCGACCGGCTCGGCGGCAACCGGCGGCACCCGCGACGATCCCGACGGCCAGGGCCAGCACCGCCAGGCGGCGCGGGCCGGCCTGGTCAGCCGGCACCGGTGAGCCGCTGCCGGACCTGCCGGCGGGCCTCGTGGATGCGGGACTTGACCGTGCCCACGGGGATGTCGAGCAACTCGGCGATCTCGCGATAGTCGAGGTCGAGCACGTCCCGCAGGGTCAGCGCCTCGGCCAGGTCCGGTCGGACCGCGTCGAGGGCCTCCAGCAGATCGAGTCGGGTACCGGCGACCACGCTGGTGCGGCGCGGGTCGGGCCGGTCCGGCAGCGGGGCCCCGGCGGTCTCCATCAGCCACCGTCGGCGCAGCGCCCGGTAGGTCGAGCGGGCCCGGTTGGCGGTCAGCCGGTACAGCCAGGTGTGAAATGACGAGCGGCCCTCGAACCGGTGGATGCCGTGCGCCACCGCGAGCAGCGCGTCCTGGCAGGCCTCCTCCGCGTCCTCCCGGTTGGGCAGCAGCCGACCACACAGCCGCAGCACCTCCGGACGCACCGCCGCGAGCAGCGTGTCCAGGGCCGCCGGGTCGCCGCGCGCCGCGGCTGCGGCCAGGTCGTCGATCCCGTCCGCGAGGGTCATCGCGCCGTCCCGTGCTCGCCGGTGTTGCGGTGGCGTTCAGGCTACGCCGCCGCGACCGCCGTGTCCGGCCCCGAGTCCACCAGCCGACACGGCACGGGCGTCGGTGCCGTCGCCGAGGCGGGTCGAGCGGACCGGCGAGCGCCGCGCGCGGCGCGCTGGAGCGACCGGCGACGGCGGGGTTAGGGTTAGCGCCGACCGACTCGATCATCCGAACCGGGGGGCCTCCGCATGGGCGATTCGTTCGCGCATCTGCACGTGCACACGGAGTACTCGATGCTCGACGGGGCGGCCCGGCTCAAGGACCTGTTCGCCGAGGTCAAGCGGCAGGGGATGCCGGCGGTGGCGATGACCGACCACGGCAACATGCACGGCGCGAACGACTTCTACAAGCAGGCGATGGCCGCCGGGGTGACCCCGATCCTGGGCATCGAGGCGTACGTGGCGCCGGAGTCACGGTTCCACAAGTCGCGGGTGCGGTGGGGCCGGCCGGAGCAGAAGAGCGACGACGTCTCCGGCAGCGGTGGCTACACCCACAAGACCATCTGGGCGCGCAACAAGACCGGCCTGCACAACCTGTTCGCGCTGACCTCGCGCTCCTACACCGAGGGCTACTTCGTCAAGTGGCCCCGGATGGACGCCGAGCTGCTCGCCGAGTACGCCGACGGACTGATGGCCACCACCGGCTGCCCCTCCGGTGAGGTGCAGACCCGGCTGCGGCTCGGCCACGACGCGCAGGCCCTCGAAGCCGCCGCGAAGTACCAGGAGATCTTCGGCAGGGAGAACTACTTCCTGGAGCTGATGGACCACGGCCTGGACATCGAGAAGCGGGTCCGCGACGGGCTGCTGGAGATCGGCCGCAAGCTGAACATCCCGCCGGTGGTCACCAACGACTCGCACTACACCCACGAGGCGCAGTCCGAGGCGCACGACGTGCTGCTGTGCGTACAGACCGGCAGCAACGTCGCCGACCCGAACCGGTTCAAGTTCGGCGGCAGCGGCTACTACATCAAGTCCGCCGACGAGATGCGCGGCGTGGACCACTCCGACGCCTGGCTGGAGGGCTGCCGCAACACGCTGCTGGTGGCGGAACGGGTCGACCCGGCCGGGATGTTCGAGTTCCACAACCTGATGCCGCGCTTCCCGGTCCCCGAGGGCGAGACCGAGGAGTCCTGGTTCCGCAAGGAGACCTTCGCCGGCCTGGCCCGCCGGTACCCGGAGGGCATCCCCGAGGGGCACGTCGTGCAGGCCGAGTACGAGCTGGGTGTCATCATCCAGATGGGCTTCCCGTCGTACTTCCTCGTGGTGGCCGACTTCATCCAGTGGGCCAAGGCGCAGGGCATCGCCGTCGGTCCGGGCCGTGGTTCCGCAGCCGGATCCCTGGTCGCGTACGCCCTGGGCATCACCGACCTGGACCCGATCCCGCACGGGCTGATCTTCGAGCGTTTCCTCAACCCCGAGCGGGTCTCCATGCCGGATGTCGACATCGACTTCGACGAGCGTCGGCGCGGTGAGGTCATCAAGTACGTCACCGACAAGTGGGGCGAGGACAAGGTCGCCCAGATCGCCACCTTCGGCACGATCAAGGCGAAGGCCGCGATCAAGGACTCGGCCCGGGTGCTCGGCTACCCGTACGCGGTCGGCGACCGGATCACCAAGGCGATGCCACCGGCGGTGATGGGCAAGGACATCCCGCTCACCGGCATCTTCGACCCGAAGCACCCGCGCTACGCCGAGGCCGGCGAGATCCGCGGGCTGTACGAGTCCGACCCCGACGTCCGCAAGGTGATCGACACCGCCAAGGGCATCGAGGGGCTGATCCGGCAGACCGGGGTGCACGCCGCCGGCGTCATCATGTCCGCCGAGCCGATCATCGAGCACATCCCGCTGATGCGCCGGGACGCCGACGGGGCGATCATCACCCAGTTCGACTACCCGACGTGTGAGTCGCTCGGGTTGTTGAAGATGGACTTCCTCGGCCTGCGCAACCTGACCATCATCGACGACGCGCTGAAGAACATCGAGCTCAACCACGGACTCAAGGTCGACCTGCTCAAACTGCCGTTGGACGACAAACCGACGTACGAGTTGCTGGCCCGGGGCGACACCCTCGGCGTGTTCCAGCTCGACGGCGGGCCGATGCGGTCGCTGCTGCGGCTGATGAAGCCGGACAACTTCGAGGACATCTCCGCCGTCCTGGCGCTCTACCGACCCGGCCCGATGGGTGCCAACTCGCACACCAACTACGCGCTGCGCAAGAACGGGCTCCAGGAGATCACCCCGATCCACCCGGAGCTGGCCGAGCCGCTGGAGGAGATCCTCGGCCCGACCTACGGTCTGATCGTCTACCAGGAGCAGGTGCAGCGCGCCGCCCAGGTGCTCGCCGGGTACAGCCTCGGCAAGGCCGACCTGCTGCGCCGGGCGATGGGCAAGAAGAAGAAGGAGGTCCTCGACAAGGAGTTCATTCCGTTCCGCGACGGGATGCGGAGCAACGGCTACTCCGACGAGGCCATCAAGACCCTGTGGGACATCCTCGTCCCGTTCGCCGACTACGCCTTCAACAAGGCGCACACCGCCGGCTACGGGCTGGTGTCGTACTGGACCGGCTACCTGAAGGCCAACTACCCGGCCGAGTACATGGCGGCGCTGCTGACCTCCGTCGGTGACGACAAGGACAAGATGGCCATGTACCTGTCGGAGTGCCGGCGGATGGGCATCCAGGTGCTGCCGCCGGACGTGAACACCTCGGCCGGCCCGTTCACCCCGGTCGGCCGGGAGATCCGCTTCGGCCTCGGCGCGATCCGCAACGTCGGCGCGAACGTGGTCGCCGCGATCATGCGCTGCCGCGAGGAGAAGGGCGAGTACGCCGACTTCTACGACTTCCTGTCCAAGGTGGACGCGGTGGTCTGCAACAAGAAGACCATCGAATCCTTGATCAAGGCGGGGGCGTTCGACTCGCTGAAGCACCCCCGCAAGGGCCTGCTCGCCGTGCACGCCGACGCCATCGACGCGTACGCCGACGTCAAGCGCAAGGAGGCCGTCGGGCAGTACGACCTGTTCGGCGCGGGCTTCGGTGACGCCGAGGTGGCGACGAACACCACGGTCATGCCGGTCATCGCCGAGGGGGAGTGGGACAAGCGGGACAAGCTCGCCTTCGAGCGCGAGATGCTCGGCCTGTACGTCTCCGACCACCCCCTGTTCGGGTTGGAACACATCCTCGGTGCGGCGGCCGACACCACCATCGCTGCGCTGTCGGAGGAGGGCACCGTGCCCGACGGCGCGGTGGTCACCCTCGCCGGCATCCTCTCCGGCGTGCAGCGACGGGTCACCAAGCAGGGGCGGGCGTGGGCCTCGGCCACCCTGGAGGACCTGGCCGGCGGCGTGGAGACGTTGTTCTTCCCGAACACCTACGAGGTGATCGGGCAGTACATCGCCGAGGACGCGATCGTGGTGGTCAAGGGCCGGGTCGACCGGCGCGACGACACCCCGCGCATCATGGCGATGGACATGTCCCTGCCGGACGTCAGCACCAGCACGACGAACAAGCCGGTCACCCTCACCATCCCGGTGACCCGCTGCACCCCACCGCTCGTGGAACGCCTCAGGGAGACCCTGGTGCTGCACCCCGGCGACGCCGAGGTGCACGTCAAACTTCTCAACGGCACCCGCTCCACCACCCTGCGCCTGAGCCCGGTCCGCGTGGCCGCCACCACCGCCCTCATGGCCGACCTGAAAAGCGTCCTGGGCCCCGCCAACGTCACCTGACGTCCCCGTACCCCTCCGGGTGGGGGATAAGGGGTGGGGGCCACGAGGGGGGGATTGGCGCTTAGGGGTGGGAGGCGGGGCCACTAGCGTCGGGGTGTGGATCTGGAGCAGGCACAGAAGTTGTGGCAACCGCAGCCGGGCTGGCTGAACACCGCCAGCTACGGGTTGCCGCCCGACCCGGCCTGGGACGCGTTGCAGGACGCGCTGGCCGCCTGGCGGGTGGGGCGGGGAGCGTGGGAGGACTGGGGCACCGCCACCGACCGGTGTCGAACGGCGTTCGCCGACCTGGTCGCGGTGCCGGTGGCCGACGTCGCCGTCGGTGCCACCGTCTCCCAGTTGCTGGCGCCGGTCGCCGCCGCGCTGCCCACCGGTGCCCGGGTGCTGGTGCCCGAGGTCGAGTTCACCTCCAACCTGTTCCCCTGGCTGGTCCAGGCCGAGCGGGGCGTCGAGGTACGCACCGTCGCGCTGGCCGAGCTGGCCGCCTCGATCGACGCGGACACCGACCTGGTGGCGTTCAGCCTGGTGCAGTCCGCCGACGGCACTGTCGCCGCGTACGACGAGATCGTCGCGGCGGCCCGGGCGCACGGCGCGCTCGTCGCGGTGGACGCCACCCAGGCCTGCGGCTGGCTGCCGTTCGACGCGGCCCGTGCCGACGTCGTGGTGGCCGGCGGGTACAAGTGGCTGATGGCTCCCCGGGGCACCGCCTTCGCCTACCTGGCTCCCGGGCTGCGGGACCGGCTGCGACCCGACGCCGCCGGCTGGTACGCGGGCCGCGATCCGCATGCCTCCTACTACGGGCCGCCGCTGCGGCTGGCCGACGACGCCCGCCGGTTCGACCTGTCACCGGCCTGGTTCAGCTGGGTGGGTGCCGTACCCGCTCTGGAGCTGCTGCTGGAGATCGGTGTCGAGCAGGTGCGGGCGTACGACGTGGCGTTGGCCAACCGCTTCCTCGCCGGTCTGGGGCAGCCACCCGGGCACAGCGCGATCGTCACCGTCGAGGTGCCCGGCGCGCAGGAGAAGCTGGAACGCGCCGGGGTACGCGCGGCGGTGCGGGCCGGTCGCGTCCGGGCCTCGTTCCATCTCTACTCCACCACCGAGGACGTCGACCTGGCCCTCGACGCGCTCACCTCCTGACCGCGCCGGCCACGTCGCACCGGACGGCTCGCCGGTGTGCGGCCGGCGCCCGCCGCCCGCCCTCACCCGACCGGTGAGGGCGGGCGGCACTGTCCGCGGAGCGGTCTCCCGCCATCCCGACGGTGTCCGCGACGTCCCCCGGCCGCCGCCTCACTTGCCGGTGATGATGCCCGGGTTGATGCACAGCCCCGGCGAGCTGCCGTGCTTGTCCGCGATCTCCAGGCAGCGGGTCACCTTGTCCACCGTCGCGTTGGTCTCGGTGACCTGCTTCTGGATCTCGGCGTTGAGGCGGTCCTGTTCGAGGTTGCGCGTCTGCGCGAGCTTGTCCTGGAACGCCTTGATGTTGCCCTCGGTCTTGTCGTCGTGGTTGACCCGGGTGATGGTGACCGACAGGATCTCGACGTCCTCGGCCAACCGCCCCTCGGCGTTGGACTTGATGCTCGCCGAAAAGGGCTTGAGGTCGACGTTCAGGTTGCCGGTCTTCGAGTCGATGCGCTCCAGCGGGTTGTAGGTGGCGAAGGCGTCGTTGACCGCGCTGTCGAGTTGGACGCCGACGCGCTGCCCCCGGAAACTCTCGAAGTCACCCTTGTAGTCCATGAACTGCTGCGGGGCGTTCTCGGGCTGGACCTGCCACTCGATCAGCACCTCCACGCACGCGTCCGCGAGGGTGCCGGTACGTACCCGCACGCACTGGTCGTTGCCGATGTGGTCGTACTTCTGCCGCCCGGCGTCCCACTCGCCGACCCGCTGCCACGGGGTGACCCATTTCAGGCCGGAACCGGTGACCTCACCGGTCGGCTTGCCGAAGCTGGTGACGATGCCGACCGAGCGGATCGGCACCGAGTGGGCGCTCGACGCGACGGTGAGGATCGCCGTGCCGGCCAAAGCGCCGACCGCGGTCAGGACGCCGATCTGCCGCACCTGGGGTTGCGAGCTGAACAGGGCGACGGCGACGGCGACGATTGCGACGACGGCGGCGACGATGGCCAGGATGAAGCCGAAGGGCATGTCGGGACCTTTCCGGTGACGGCTCTTGCTGAGTTGATCATCAACGTAGCCGTCCGGGTCAAGGTCGTCGCGGGCGCATCCGTGACGGGGCCACCGAACGAATCCCCGTGGAGACCTGTCCACTGGGAGGGAGTCTGGTGTCTGGGGTACCGGTGCCGGCCGAGGTCGTGCAGGTCGCGCGCAAGCGCCTGACGGCCGCCGCCGAGGAGTTCGACCGCAGCCGGATCAGCGCGCTGGTCGTCGAACTGGCCGAGGAGTGGGGCGTGGTGCGGCTGTGGGACGACGTCTGCGTGCCGGTGCTCACCGCGTTCAGCGGGCGGGCCGCCGTCGGAATCGCCATCGAGCACGCCCTGTCCGAAGGCGTCCGAGCGGGGCTGGACGTGTTCCGCCGCGATCCGGGAGTCGGGCTGCCCACCGACGGCGTCCTGCTGGCCGGGGCTGAGCAGGAAGAACACTGCCTCGGACTGCACGCGCTCGCCGCCGCGTTGCGTGAGCGCGGCCAGGGCTGCCTGCTGGTCGGGCCGGCGTTGCCCTGGACGGCGTTGGCCAGCGCCGTCGACCGGGCCCGGCCACACACCGTCGCGGTCTGGTCCCAGTCGCCGGTGACCGGCCGGTCGTACCGCATCGGCCGGTTCGCCCGGGAGTTCCCGGCGGTCCGGGTGTACGCCGCCGGGCCCGGCTGGGTCGAGCCGCTCACCCCACCCGCAACGCGTCTCGGCTCGCTGTCCGCCGCCCTCCGGATGCTGTAGGCGGGCCGGGACGCGCTCGGTCCTCGCCACCGGCACGGTGACGCGCGTCATATCGATACGGATACGTTCCGTATCGTAAATGCTCTATGCTCAGAGCCGACGGGATCCGAATCGAAGACCGGGGGCGGAGATGCAGCCGAGCGAGAACACCGGACATCCGAGGAGGTGGGCGATCCTCGGGGTGCTGGTGATCAGCCTGCTCGTGGTCGTCCTCGACAACACCATCCTCAACGTCGCGCTACGCACCCTCGCCGATCCGGTACACGGGCTCGGGGCGAGCCAGGGCGAGCTGGAATGGTCGATCAACTCCTACACTCTGGTCTTCGCCGGGCTGCTGTTCACCTTCGGAGTGTTGGGGGATCGGGCCGGCCGGCGCCGGATGCTGCTGATCGGGCTGGCGCTCTTCGGCCTGGCGTCCCTGCTGTCGGCGTACGCGCAGACGCCCGGCCAGTTGATCGTGGCCCGGGCCCTGATGGGGGTCGGCGGCGCGGCCATCATGCCGGCGACGTTGTCGATCATCTCCAACGTCTTCGACCCCCGGGAGCGCGGACGCGCCATCGGCGTCTGGGCCGGCTCGGTCGGTCTGGCGGTGGCCATCGGGCCGGTCCTCGGCGGGCTGCTGCTGGAGCACTACTGGTGGGGCTCGGTCTTCCTGATCAACGTGCCGGTGGTGGCGCTCGGCGTGGCCCTGGTCGCGTTGCTGGTGCCCGAGTCGCGCGACCCGCGACCGGGCCGCATCGACGCGTTCGGTGTGCTGCTCTCGGTGGTCGGCCTGGTCGCCCTCACCTACGGCATCATCGACGGCGGCGAACACGGTTTCGGTCGACCCCTGGTCTGGGCCTCGATCCTCGGCGGCGTCGCGGTGCTGGCCTGGTTCGTCCTGCACGAGCGCCGCAGCAGCCACCCGGCGCTTGACGTCCGACTGTTCCGGGTGCCCCGGTTCGCCGCCCCGGTGGCGATGATCGGGCTGGTCTTCTTCGCCGCGATGGGCGTGATGTTCTTCAGCTCGTTCTACCTGCAACTGGTGCGCGGCTACAGCCCGCTCGAGACCGGCCTGCTCTTCCTGCCCTTCGCGGTCGCCCAACTCGTCTTCGCCCCGCGCAGCGCCACCATGGTCCGCAGGTACGGCAGCCGGGCGGTGTCGGTGGTGGGGCTGGTGCTGACCTCGGTGGCGTTGAGCGCGTTCGCCTTCGTCGACGCCGCCACGCCCATCTGGCTGGTGCTTGTCGCCTTCTTCCTACAGGGCGTCGGGATGGCCAACATCATGCCGCCGGCCACCGAATCGATCATGTCGGCGCTGCCCCGGGAGAAGGCCGGCGTGGGCTCCGCGATCAGCAACACCATCCGGCAGGTGGCCGCCGCGCTCGGCGTCGCGGTGATCGGCTCGGTGCTGGCCGCCGGCTACCGCAACGGGATCGAACCGGCCCTGGCGGATCTGCCGTCGGCAGCCGGCGAAGCGGCCGGTGAGTCCATCGCCGGCGCGTACGCGGCAGCCGGCCAGCTCGGCCCGGCGGGCCCGCAACTGATCGCGGCGGCGAACGACTCCTTCGTCTCGGCCATGCATCTCTCGGCCGCGCTGGCCGCGCTGGTCGCCGCGGCCGGCATCCTGGTGGCTCTGCGCTTCATGCCCGGCCGGGCCACCACCGGCGGGCCGGTGATGATCGGCGAGCCCGGGTTGGCCACTGCCACGTCCGGGCAGGGACAATGAGGGGATGACAAGCACCGCGGACGCTGCGCGACCACCCGGGCGGCCACGCAGCGTCCGCGCGGACGAGGCGATCGTCGAGGCCACCCTGGATCTGCTCGCGGAGGGCAGCACCATCGAGACGATCTCGGTCGAGGCGATCGCCGCGCGGGCCGGGGTGGGCAAGGCCACCATCTACCGCCGCTGGCCGGGCAAGGACGCACTGCTGCGTGACGCGTTGCGCCGGCTCAAGGGCGATCCGCCGCAGCCGTCCGGAGGGTCCGTCCGCGAGGACCTGATCACGCTGGTGAGCGCAATCGGTCACAACGTCGACCCGCGCGCGGCGCAGATCATGCCCTGTCTGGTGCCGGAGATGAAGCGCAGCCCCGAGCAGTACGCGTTCTACCAGAGCATCGTGGAGCCCCGCCGGGCGGCGATGCGGGAGGTGCTGCGCCGTGGCGTCCGCGAGGGCGAACTGCGCGCCGACATCGACATCGAGGTGACGATGGCGATGCTCACCGGGCCGATGCTCATCCAACGGGTGCTGAACTGGAACCCGGACCTCGACGAGGCGACGCTGCCGGAGAAGGTGGTCGACGGCGTGCTGGCCGGTATTCGCGCTCGCTGACCGGCGCCGCCGACACATCGCAGGGCGCACGGTGCCCGACGGTCGCTCAGCCGGCCGGCGTACGCAGTCGGTGCAGGCGCAGGGCCAACTGCACCTCCAGGGCCCGATCCGGTCGCTGCCAGTCGGCACCGAGCAGCTGCCCGACCCGCTCCAGGCGCTGCGTCACCGTGTTGACGTGCACGTGCAACTGCTCGGCGGCCCGGGCCAGGCTGCCACCCACCCCGAAGTACGCCTCCAGGGTCCGCACCAACGCGGTGCCCCGGCGGGCGTCGTATTCGAGCACCGGCCCGATGGTCGTGCTGAGGAACCGGCTCACGTCGGCGTCGCCGTCGTCGTCGACGGCGCCCAGCAGCAGCCCGACGAAACCCAGCTCGGCGCTGCTCGCCCCCTGCCCGGCCCGGCCCAGCGCCCCGAGCGCGGTCAGGCACCGGTCCGCCTCCCGAAAGGCCGCGGCCAGCGACGCCGGGCCCGTCGACGGGCCGCTGGCTCCGGCGGTCACCGGTCGCCCGGTGATCCGGGACAGGTCCCGGGCCACCGCCCGGGCGCTGCCACCGGCGTCCTGACCGGGCAGCATCAGCGCCACCCGGCCGTCGCGCGCCGCGGCCAACCGCCCCGGGTCGAGGCGTACGTGGTGGCCCAGGAGAGCACCCGCTGCCGGGCGGAACCGGTCGCCGCGATGGCGTCGTCGCCGACGGCCACCAGCACGTGCGGTGCGTCCAGATCCACGCCAAGCCGACGTGCCCGGCTGCGCAGCGCGTCGGTGTCCCGCAGTGGCCGGGCGACCAGATCGTCGAGCAACTCGCCCCGGACCCGCCCCTCCGCCTCGGCGACGGTACGCCGGAACAGCAGCAGCAGCGCGGTCACCAGCGCCGCCCGCTCCAGGATCCGCTGGTCGGCATCGGCCGGCTCGCCGTCGGGACGCAGCACCAGCACGCCCAGGTTCTCCGCGCCGGCCACCACGGCCGCGTACCACAACGCCCCCGGCGTACGCTGCGCCCCTCGGTCCGCGACGCCGCGACCGCCGCCACGATCTCCGCCCGGTCCGGCTCGTCGATCTCGCCGACCTGGGCCAGCCGCCGTCCCTCGGCGTCCAGCGCCAGCAGCGCGCCACCGAGCACGTCGGTGACGGCCGCGGCCAGGTCCTCCACCCCGCCGCCGCGCAACACCAGCGCGGTCATCCGGTCGTGCGCCGCCGCGGCCGCTCCACCGAACTGCTGTGCGCCCGGATCGTGGTGTTCGCCGACGACAGCTCCGCCAACGCCGAGCGGGTCTCGGCCAGCAGCCGCGCGGTGTCGATCGCCACCGCGGCGTGGGCCGCCAGCGAGAGCAGCAGCGCCACCTCCTCCCGGGCGAACGGCCGGGCCGAGCGGTTGGCCGCGTAGAGCACGCCGATGCTCGTCGAGCCGAGTCGCAGCGGCACCCCGAGGATGGCGACCAGCCCTTCCTCACCCACCCCGGCGTCGATCTCCCGGGTGTGGTGGAACCGCTCGTCCTCCGGATAGTTCGCGGTCACGTAGGGGGCGCCGGACTGGGCCACCAGACCGCCGAGCCCGGCGCCCATGGGCAGCCGAAGCCGCTGGAAGCGGGCGGAGACCGAACCGTCGGTCACCCGCATGTAGGTGTCGCCGCGCTCGGCGTCGTCGAGCGTCATGTAGGCGACGTCCGCGCCCAGCAGGTGCCGGGCCCGGTGCACGATCGCCCGCAGCACCTCGTCCAGGTCGCGCAGCCCGGCCAGGTCGCTGACCGTGTCGTACAGGCCGGACAGCTCGCTCTCCCGACGGCGGCGGCGTTCCAGCAGTGCCCGGACCCGCAACGCCACCGTCTTTGCCTGTTCCAACTCGGCGAGACGCTCGGCGGGCAGCCCGGCCGAGCGGGCGGCGACCAGCGGTCCCTCGAACTCGACCGCGGCGGCCTCCCGGGCGAGCAGTTCCAGGAACTCCACCGGCGAGGACATGACCGACATTCTGCGGGTGGCCGGCGTCAGTTCGCCGTCCAACCCCCGTCGAGCGCGATCGAGGCACCGGTGAGGAACGCCGCCGGCGGCGCGCAGAGGTACGCCATCAGCTCCGCCACCTCCTCCGGCTCGATCAGCCGCTTGACCGCCGCGCGGGCCAACATGATCTTTTCGATCACCTCGGACTCGGGGATGCCGTGGGCGGTCGACTGGTCGGCGATCTGGCTCTCCACCAGCGCGGTACGCACGTACGCCGGGTTGATGCAGTTCGCCGTCACCCCGTGTGCCGCGCCCTCCAGCGCCACCACCTTCGACAGCCCTTCCAGCGCGTGCTTCGCCGAGACGTACGCCGCCTTGTACGGCGAGGCGCGCAGCCCGTGCACCGAGGAGATGTTCACGATCCGGCCCCAACCACGGGCGTACATGTGCGGCAACGCCCGCCGGATCAGCAGGAACGGCGCCTCCACCATCACCCGCTGGATGTACTCGAAACGCTCGACCGGAAAGTCCTGGAGCGGCGCCACGTGTTGCAGTCCGGCGTTGTTGACCACGATGTCGACGTCGGCGTCGAGGGCGTCCACCGCCGCCGGATCGGCGAGGTCCACCCCCTCGGCCCGGCCGCCGGCCTCGGCGGCCACCAGCTTGGCCGCCTCGACGTTGCGGTCGACCACCACGACCGTGGCGCCGGCCGCGGCCAGCCGCAGGGCGCAGGCCCGGCCGATGCCGCCGCCCCCGCCCGTCACGAGGGCGGTACGACCGGTCAGGTCGACGTTCACGACGTGGGGGACCGCCACGGGTTCTGCCGTCATGGCGCATGAAGTTACGAGCTGTGTGGTCGGGCGCACATGGGATGGTGGCACATACTCCCGCCGTACTGTGTGGTCGTCCGCTACATCTCCGTCGCCGTTGCCACGGCGGTCGCGGTTCCGCGCGGCCATCCGGTCCTCACGGTCGTGTCCGGCGGCGTGCCGGGGCGGGCGTGTCCCGCGACGCGCCGTGGTGGCGGCATCGGTAGGGTGTCGAACACACGTACTGTCCGGCGGCTGGAGGGAGGCGGCGTGCGGGTGCTCGGCGTCGATCCGGGACTGACCCGGTGCGGCGTCGGCGTGGTCGAGGGGACACCCGGCCGGCCCTGCACACTCATCGCCTACTACGTGGTCTACACCGACCCGGCCGACGAACTGCCCACCCGCCTGCTGCACCTGGACCGTTCGCTGACCGAGCTGGTCGCCGAGCACCGGCCGGACAGCGTGGCCGTGGAGCGGGTGTTCAGCCAGCACAACGTGCGTACGGTGATGGGCACCGCCCAGGCCAGCGGGATAGCGGTGCTGGCCGGGGCGCGCGCCGGGCTGCCGGTGCAGACGTACACCCCGAGCGAGGTGAAGGCGGCGGTGACCGGTTCCGGGCAGGCGGACAAGGCCCAGATGACCGCCATGGTCACCCGACTGCTGCGGCTGCCCGAGCCGCCCCGGCCGGCGGACGCCGCGGACGCCCTCGCGCTGGCCATCTGCCACGTGTGGCGCGGCGGCACCCGGTCGAAACTGGCCGCCGCGGCGGACCGGGTCAGACGAGGAGGAGCGAGATGATCGCCAGTGTGCGTGGCGTGGTGACCGCCACCGGCCCGGACCACGCGGTGATCGAGGTCGGCGGCGTCGGCCTGGCCGTGCAGTGCGCCCCCGGCACCCTCGCCGACCTGCGGGTCGGTCAGCCGGCCCGGCTGGCCACCAGCCTCGTCGTCCGGGAGGACTCGCTCACCCTCTACGGCTTCGCCGACGACGACGCCAAGGCGCTGTTCGAGCTGTTGCAGACCGCCAGTGGCGTCGGTCCGCGGCTGGCCCAGGCGGTGCTCGCGGTGCACACCCCCGACGCGGTACGCAAGGCCATCGCCAACGCGGACACGGCGGCGCTGACCCGGGTCCCGGGCATCGGCAAGAAGGGTGCCGAACGGCTGGTGCTGGAGCTGCGCGACCGGATCGGTCCGGTGCCGGTGGGTGCCGACGGCGCGGCCGGGGTGACCGGCGGTAGCTGGCCGGACCAGGTCCGCCAGGCGTTGATCGGGCTCGGCTGGACGGCCGGCCAGGCCGATCAGGCGGTCGCCGCCGTCGCCGAGACCGTCGACGGTCCCACCCCGCCGGTGCCGGTGCTGTTGAAGCAGGCGATCCGACTGCTGGGTCGGACCCGATGAGCAGCGAGAACCTGGTCTCGGCGTACGTCAGCGACGCGGAGCTGGACGCGGAGGTCAGCGTCCGGCCGAAGCGCCTTTCCGAGTTCATTGCCCAGGACCGGGTTCGCGACCAGCTCGACCTGCTGCTCCAGGGCGCGATGCGGCGCGGCTCGCCGCCCGACCACATCCTGCTCTCGGGCCCGCCGGGCCTGGGGAAGACCAGCCTCGCCAACATCGTGGCCGCCGAGTTGGGCACCGGTATCCGGGTGACCAGCGGGCCGGCGATCGAACGCTCCGGTGACCTGGCGGCGATCCTGACCAGCCTGGCCGAGGGCGACGTGCTCTTCATCGACGAGATCCACCGGATCGCCAGGCCGGCGGAGGAACTGCTCTACAGCGCGATGGAGGACTTCCGGGTCGACGTGGTGGTCGGCAAGGGACCCGGGGCCACCGCCATCCCGCTCGACGTGGAGCCGTTCACGCTTGTCGGCGCGACCACCCGGTCGGGTCTGCTCACCGGTCCGATGCGGGACCGGTTCGGCTTCGTGGCACACCTGGACTTCTACTCGCCGGCCGACCTGGAGACGCTGCTGCACCGCTCGGCCCGCATCCTCGGGGTGCCGATCACCGAGGACGGGGCGGCGGAGATCGCCGGCCGGTCGCGGGGCACGCCCCGGATCGCCAACCGGCTGCTGCGTCGGGTGCGGGACTTCGCCGAGGTGCGCGCCGACGGTGTGGTCACCGTCGCGACCGCTCAGGCGGCCCTGACCGTGTACGACGTGGACGCCCTCGGGCTGGACCGGCTCGACCGGGCGGTGCTGACCGCGTTGGTGGACTCGTTCCGGGGTGGTCCGGTCGGCCTGTCGACACTGGCCGTGGCGGTGGGGGAGCAGCCGGACACGGTCGAGGAGGTCTGCGAGCCGTTCCTGGTGCGGGCGGGGCTGCTGGCGCGTACGCCCCGGGGGCGGGTGGCCACCGAGGCCGCCTGGCACCATCTGGGCCGTACGCCACCGAATGGTACATTTGCCGCAGAAGCTCCTACCGTGCCCGATCTGTTCTCGCTGGACGGCGGCGAGCCGTGATCTGTTCGTGATCTGTGCCGCATTCGGCGTTCCCAGATAGAGCGACTAGACTCGCCGCGGTCTGTACAGGACGTGAAAATCCGCCTCCGCTGCGGCGCCGACGCGCCGTTGCGGCGGCCAATGGGAAGGTCGACAACCGTGCACTACGCAGCAGATGGCGGCGGAGCGGGAGGCTTCACGCCGATCCTCATGATCGCTCTGCTCTTCGGCGTCATGTACTTCATGATGATCCGTCCGCAGCAGAAGCGCCGCCGCGAGGCCGAATCGATGCAGGCCAACCTCTCCGTGGGCGACGAGGTGGTCACCATCGGCGGGCTCTACGGCACGGTCACCGGTGTCGAGGACGACAGCGTCCTGCTGGAGGTCGCTCCCGGAGTGCAGACCCGCTACGCCCGACCGGCGATCGCCCGGGTGGTCACCCCGGTGGAGCGCCCTGTCGAGTCGCCAGTCGAGGAGTCCGACTCCGTCAAGGACTGACATCGAGTCCCATCCGGGTTGCCGGTCCACCGGCGGCTCGGACGGGAGGTGCCCGCACGCGTCCCCGGGCGGGTGCCATCCTCGATCCGCACATTGAGACAATTGGATAGCAGGCCGACGTCGGGCGTCGGCGCGCCGGCTCGTACCCGGTCCACGCGTGCGCGTCGACCACCCGGGGTGGCGTCAGCCCGGGCGCCGTCCGGTAGGCAGACCGCCGGCCTGGGATTCCGGCAGACCCGCCGCCGCGCCCGCGGCGGCGTGACCACAGGGAGACAGGACAGCCGTGGCACCACCTCAGGGACAGATGCGCCCGGGACGGCAGTTGGCCGTGCTCGGGGCCATCTTCGTCGTCCTCTATCTTTTGGTGTTCTTCTCGGGCGGCGCCAGCGGTGGCTGGAAGGACCGGCTCGAACCCCGCCTCGGTCTTGACCTGGTCGGCGGCACGCGGCTCACGCTGGAGGCCACCAACACCCTCGACGGCCGGGCCCCGACGGCGGAGAACCTGGAGCGGGCCCGCCAGATCATCGAGAGCCGGGTCAACGCGTACGGTGTGGCCGAGGCCGAGGTGGTCACCGAGGGCGACCGCAACATCGTCGTCTCCCTGCCCGGCGAGAACCGCGAACTCAACGAGGTCGGCAGCGCCGCCGAGCTGCGCTTCCGGAAGGTGCTGAAGATCGCCGACGGCAGCGGCTCGATCCCGTCGCCGGCACCGAGCGGGACCCCTTCGGCGACCCCGTCCGGCTCCCCGAGCCCCGAGGCCACCCCGTCGGGTTCCGCGAGCCCCACGCCCGACGCCGAGGCCACCTCGTCGCCGGACGCCGGTGGTCAGGGCGGTGGCGCGCCGACGCCGACGCCGACGCCGTCGGCGACCGCGTCGCCCACCCCGTCGCCGACCGCGAGCGAAGAGGTGCCGCAGAGCATCGAGGAGCAGCGTCGGGCCGTCGAGCAGAAGGTCGGCGCCGAGGCGTGGGCCGCGGCGAGCGGGTTGCAGGCGCCGGCCGACCTGAGCGCCGACCCGTCGCTGGCCGAGAAGCTCAAGCCGTTCGCCGAGCTGAGTGGCCGCGAGGTCGCGGTGCTGCCGGCGCAGATGCAGTTCAACGTGCCGACGATCAGCTGCGTCCAACTCGACGAACGGCCGCCGGCGTCCATCTCCGACCCGGAGCAGCAGGTCGTCGCCTGCGAGGGTGGGTACGCCAAGAACCTGCTGGACGTGGCGAAGGTGCTCGGCACCGACGTCTCCGACGCCAACGCGGTGCGCGACCAGACCAGCCAGTGGGTGGTCAGCCTGAACTTCACCAGCTCGGGCCAGGACAAGTGGACCGCGCTGACCCGCGAGGCGTTCAACAACGAGGGCCAGGCGTGCGACGCGTCCGCGCTCGGCGACGAGGGCAAGTGCCGCGTCGCCGTGGTGCTGGACAACAAGATCATCTCGTCGCCGCAGATCCAGGGCGTGCTCACCGGCAACTCCCAGATCACCGGCAACTTCAGCAACGCCGAGGCCAGCGAGCTGGCCGGCTACCTCAGCTACGGCGCGCTGCCGGTCACCTTCGAGGCGCAGGAACAGCAGAACGTCACCGCGACCCTGGGCGCCAGCCACCTGCGGGCCGGTCTGCTGGCGGCCGGCATCGGCATGCTGCTGGTCATCATCTACTCGTTCTTCTACTACCGCCTGCTCGGCTCGGTGATCTTCCTGAGCCTGGTCCTGTCGGCGCTGCTGCTCTTCGGCGCGCTGGTGGTGCTCGGCCGGCAGATCGGCTTCACGCTCACCCTCGCCGGCATCGCCGGCATCATCGTCTCGCTCGGTGTGGCGGCGGACTCGTTCGTCATCTATTTCGAACGCCTCAAGGACGAGATCCGGGAGGGGCGCAGTCCGCGTAGCGCGGTGCCCCGTGCCTGGGTCCGGGCCCGCCGGACGATCATCTCCGCGAACGCGATCACGATCATGTCGGCGGTGGTGCTCTACATCGTCTCGGTCGGCACGGTGAAGGGCTTCGCCTTCGCCCTCGGCCTGGCCACGGTGCTGGACCTGCTCGTGGTCTTCCTCTTCCGGCACCCGATCATGACGATGTTCGCCCGTACCAAGGCGTTCCTGTCCCCACGGGTCAGCGGCCTGGGCCGGGCGTTGCCGGCCCGGTCGGAGCCGGCCGCCCCGTCGTCCCGCAACCAGCGTGTCAAGGAGGCCTGAGATGGCTGAGACTGGTCTGGCAGCCCGCCTCTACCGAGGTGAGGCCGGCCTCAACATCGTCGGCCGACGCAAGATGTGGTTCACCGTCGCCGCCGTGCTGGTGCTGATCGCGCTCGGCAGTGTCATCTTCCGGGGCTTCAGCCTCGGCATCGAGTTCGCCGGCGGCAACTCCTTCCAGGTGCCGACCAGCGTCGGCACCCTGGAGCAGGTGGAGGACCGGGCGGGCGAGGTGCTGGCCACCGCGGGCGAGGGTGGCCGGGTCGTGACCACCCAGCAGGTCGGCGGTGGCGGCGGCGAGTTCTACGAGCTGCGCACCACCGAGCTGGACGCCGAGCAGGCCGAGGCGGTCCGGACCGAGTTGGGTCAGGTGTTCAACATCGACCCGGCGGAGATCGCCAGCAACCGGGTCAGCGAGGCATGGGGCAGCCAGGTGACCAACCGGGCACTGCTCGGTCTGGTGATCTTCCTGGCGCTGGTGACGGTCTACCTGGTCCTGCGGTTCGAGTGGCAGATGGCGGTCGGGGCGATCTTCGCCCTGGTGATGAACCTGGTCCTCACCGCCGGCCTCTACTCGATCGTCGGGTTCGAGGTCACCCCGTCGACGATCATCGGATTCCTCACCATTCTGGGCTTCGCCCTGTACGACGTGGTGGTGGTCTTCGACAAGGTGCAGGAGAACACCAGAGGTATCACCGCGAACAACAACCAGACCTACGGCGAGGCGGCCAACCTGGCCGTGAACCAGAGCCTGATGCGGTCGATCAACACCTCGGTGGTCGCCCTGCTCCCGGTCGGCGGCATCCTGTTCATCGGTGCCGGCCTGCTCGGTGCGGGCACCCTGAAGGACCTCGGCCTGGTGCTGTTCGTCGGTATGGCGATGGCCTTCCTCACCTCGATCACGCTGGCCACCCCCCTGCTGGTGGTGCTGAAGAACCGCGACCCGCGGATCCAGGCGCACAACAAGCGGGTGCTGGCCCGGCGCGGCACGGTCAACCGGGGCGAGACCCCGGCCAAGGCCAGCGCGGCTGCCACGGCCCAGCCGGAGCCGGAGCAGGAACCGGTCACCGCGGAGGCCGGCGCCCTCGCCGGTGCCGCCGCGCCGAAGGTGGGCGCCCGGCCGGCGGGCAAGCGTTCCGGCGGTGCCCGGGGCGGGCGTCCCGGGGCGGCAACCGTCCGGGCGGCGGAAAGCGACGCTGAGGACGCCCGGGGCGACCCGGTAGGAACTGGTACCGGCGGCGTCCTGCATGCTGTGCGAGCAGTGTGCGGGACGCCGCCGTCGTGTGGAAGGGAAGCGGAACTGCCGTGACGGAGACCCACAGCACCGGGGTACGCGGGGACAGCGGGCCGGAGGTGGCCCGGCTGGTGGCCAGCCGGGTGCTCGACGTGCCCGACTTTCCCAAGCCCGGCGTCATGTTCAAGGACCTGATGCCGTTGTTCGCCGACGGTGACGCCTTCCGGGACGTGATCGACGGGATCGTCGCGTACCACGGGCGGGAGTCCTTCGACGCCGTGGTCGGTATCGAGGCGCGGGGCTTCGTGGTCGCCGCCGCCATCGCGTACGCGACCGGGGTCGGGGTGGTGCCGGTGCGTAAGGCCGGCAAGTTGCCCCGGCCGGCGTACGCCGCCTCCTACGAACTGGAGTACGGCGAGGCCACGCTCGAGGTGCACCAGGACGCCTTCACGGCCGGTCATCGGGTGCTGGTGGTCGACGACGTGCTCGCCACCGGTGGCACGGCCGCGGCCACGCTGGACCTGGTGGAGCGGGCGGGCGGCACCGTGTCCGGCTTCACCGTGCTGCTGGAGCTGTCGTTCCTTGGCGGGCGCGACCGGCTGGCCCCGCGTCCCGTGCATGCCCTGTTGACCGTTTGAGGCCGTGGCGACCGCGGACGGGCCCGGCACCGACCGTCCGGTGGAGCGGCACGGCCCCTCGGGTGGGGGTAGCATTGCCCATTGCTGACCGGGCGGTTACCCGTCTGTGCGGCGCTAGACCAGACCGGCCGGCGCACGGTCGGTGTCGTCTCGGCGAGCGGTGAGGAGGCCGGTGTCCCACGAGGTCGTTCCTCCGGTGGAGGGCACGGTGCACCCGACAGGTGAGGCGGAGGGCTCGCTGACCGACCGCAACGGCGCCGCGGCGGCGTCGGACGGCGCGTCCGGGGCGGCGCGGCAGACCGACGAGCCGGCTCGTCCGGCCGTCGACGCCGGCGATTCCTCGGCGGCCGGTGGCTTCGGCCTGTCCCACGCCCCCACCGGGCGGCGGGTCCGGGCCCGGCTCGCCCGGTTCAACGCGCCGTGGCAGTCCTCGCAGGTCAGCGAGGTGCTGGAGCCGCTGATCGCGTCCCACCGGGAGAATCACCCCAAGGCCGACGCGCGGCTGTTGCAACGGGCCTTCGACACGGCGGCGCGCTGGCACTCCGGGCAGTACCGCAAGTCCGGCGACCCCTACATCACCCACCCGCTCGCGGTGGCGACCATCCTGGCGAACCTGGGCATGGACACCACCACGCTGGTGGCGGCGCTGCTGCACGACACCATCGAGGACACCGAATACACCCTCGACCAGATGCGGTCCGACTTCGGTGGTGAGGTCGCCCTCCTGGTCGACGGGGTCACCAAGCTCGACAAGGTCAAGTTGGGCGACGCGGCGAAGGCCGAGACGATCCGCAAGATGGTCGTCGCCATGGCCAAGGATCCGCGGGTTCTGGTGATCAAGCTGGCCGACCGGCTGCACAACATGCGGACGCTCACCTTCCTGCCGCGCCCGAAGCAGGAACAGAAGGCGAAGGAGACGCTGGAGATCCTCGCCCCGCTGGCCCACCGGCTCGGTATGAACACGATCAAGTGGGAGTTGGAGGATCTGGCGTTCGGGACGTTGTTCCCGAAGCGGTTCGAGGAGATCAACCGGCTGATCGGGGAGCACCAGCCGCAGCGGGAGGCGTTGCTGCGGCAGGTGACCCAGAAGGTGCAGACCGACCTGAAGGCCGCCAAGATCAAGGCGGAGACGACGGGTCGGCCGAAGCACCTCTACTCGATCTACCAGAAGATGATCGTGCGGGGGCGCGACTTCAACGACATCTACGACCTGGTGGGTGTGCGGATCCTGGTCGACACGGTGCGGGACTGCTACGCGGCGCTTGGGGTGATCCACGCGAACTGGCAGCCGGTGCCGGGCCGGTTCAAGGACTACATCGCCATGCCCAAGTTCAACATGTACCAGTCGCTGCACACCACGGTGATCGGGCCGACCGGTAAGCCGGTGGAGATGCAGATCCGCACCTACGCGATGCACCGTACGGCGGAGTTCGGCATCGCGGCGCACTGGAAGTACAAGGAGCACAAGGGCACCCAGATCGTCGGTCCGCCGGCGCACATCGACGAGATGACCTGGCTGCGGCAGTTGCTGGACTGGCAGCGGGAGGCCGCCGACCCCAGCGAGTTCCTGGACGCGTTGCGGTTCGACCTGTCCAGCCAGGAGGTGTACGTCTTCACCCCGAAGGGCGACGTGATCCCGTTGCCGACGGGGTCGACGCCGGTGGACTTCGCGTACGCGGTGCACACCGAGGTGGGGCACAAGTGCATCGGGGCGCGGGTCAACGGCAAGCTGGTGCCGTTGGAGTCGACGCTGTCCAACGGTGACGTGATCGAGATCTTCACCTCGAAGTCCGACACGGCCGGCCCCACGCAGGACTGGCTCGGCTTCGTCAAGAGCCCGCGGGCGCGGACGAAGATCCGGCAGTACTTCAACAAGGAGCGGCGCGAGGAGGCGATCGAGGAGGGCAAGGACGCGATCGTCAAGGCGATGCGCAAGCAGGGCATGCCCTTGCAGCGGATGCTCACCTCCGACAACCTGATGGCCATCGCCCGGGACCTGCACCTGGCCGACGTGGCGTCGCTGTACGCGGCGGTCGGCGACAGTCAGGTCTCCGCCCAGTCGGTGGTGCAGAAGCTGATGGCCTCCTACGGCGGCGAGGAGGGCGCGGCGGAGGACATCGCCGAGACCGCCGTGGCCACCCGGCCGCCGCGCAGCCGCGCCTCCAGCCACGACCCGGGTGTGGTCGTCCGCGGCGTCAGCGACGTGTGGATCAAGCTGGCCCGCTGCTGCACCCCGGTCCCGCCGGACTCGGTGTTCGGTTTCGTGACCCGTTCCGGCGGGGTGAGCGTGCACCGCGACGACTGCGCCAACGCGGAGGACCTGCGTGCCCAGGGCGAGCGGGTGGTCGAGGTCAACTGGAAGCTCACCTCTGCCTCGACGTTCCTGGTGGCGATCCAGGTGGAGGCGCTGGACCGGCACAAGCTGCTCGCCGACGTCACCCGGGTGCTCTCCGAGGAGCGGGTCAACATCCTCTCCGCCACCGTCACCACCACCCGCGACCGGGTGGCGGTGAGCCGGTTCAGCTTCGAGATGGCCGACCCCAAACACCTGGGCCACCTACTGGCGGCGGTACGCAAGGTAGACGGCGTCTTCGACGCCTACCGCGTAACCTCCGGCGCCTAACCCCACACCCACACCCACCCCCACCCCGCTCACCCGCCGCCCGCCGGTCGGCCCGCGTCGATCATGAAGTTGTTGTCACCCGCACGGCGTGTCGTGGGTAACAACCTCATGATTAACGGAGGCGGACGCGGAGTGGGGACAGGGAAGCGCCCGCCGGGACTGCCGGCGGGCGCTTCGTGGGTTGGTGCGGGGGTCAGGCCTCGGTCATGGTGAGGTCGGTGATGACGACCTCCTTCTTCGGGTGGCCGCCGCCGGCCTGCTGGGCGAACGCGCCGTCGTCACCGGCCGCCGCGACGTCCTTGACGATGTCCATCCCGCTGGTGATGGTGCCGAGGACGGTGTAGTTCGGATCCAGCGGGGAGTCGCCGTACACGATGAAGAACTGGCTGCCGCTGCTTGACGGTTGGCCCGAGTTGGCCATCGCGATGACGCCCTCCGGGTACGGCGGCCGCTTGTCGGCCGGCAGGTTCTCCTCCGCCATCCGGTAGCTCGGGCCGCCGGTGCCGTCGGTCTCCCGCCAGCCTTCGCCGGTGGCGCTCGGGTCGCCGCACTGGAGCACCTTGATGCCCTCGGTCACCAGCCGGTGGCACTTGGTGTTGTCGAAGAAGTTCTGCTCGGCCAGGTGGGTGAAGCTGCCGGCCGTGCACGGCACCGCGGACCTGTCGATCCGGGCGGTGATCGGGCCGAGGTTCGTGGTGATCGTCATGGTCTGGACGCCAGCCTTGCTCTGCTGGGTGTCCGGCAGCCCGACGTCCTTGACCTGCGGGGTGCGCTCGCCCTCGGGCAGCTCGACCCAGTCGCACTGCACCGTGTTGGCGTCCTGGGCCGCGTTGTCGGTGCCGCTGTCGTCGCCGAGCATGTTGCTGGCCAGCCAGGCCGTGCCGGCGACCACCAGCAGCAGGACCACGCCGGCCCCGACGACCGCCTGCGTCTGGCGGCGCTTACGGGCCCGAGCGGCCCGCTCGGCCATCTCCTTCTCGAGCCGGGCGCGGGCCGCCGCGCGCTGCCGCTCTCTGGTGGACGTCACGCCTCGATCCTCCTGGACTGTATGTGGATGCCGCTGTGGTGGGGTGGGTGCCCGGTCGAGCCTGGTCAGCCGGCGCTGGCGCTGGCCTCGGGCGCGCCGGAGGGTTCCGGACTCGGCGTGCCCGAGGGCGCCGGATCGGCGGGCGACGCCGGGTCCAGCACGGGCTCACCGACGGTCAGGCTCTGGATGACCACGTCGTCGTTCTCCGGCTTGACCTTCTCCCCGGCCCCATTGTCCACCGTCGGCAGGGCACCGATCTTCTCGACGACGTCGAGACCCTCGGTGACCCGGCCGATGATCGGGTACTGCGGTTCCTCGGTCGGGGTGAAGTCCTTGAAGAAGATCAGGAACTGGCTGCCGTTGGCCCCGGGCGGGTTCGAGATCATCGCGACCGTGCCCTTGGGGTACGTCGGTGGCTCGTCCGGAGACGGGCTCGGCTCCGGCGACGCCTCCGGGGCAGTCGGCACGTTCTCGCTGTAGAACGAGTAGGCCGGGCCACCCAGACCGGTGCCGCTGGGGTCACCACAGCGCACCGCGCCGTCGGTGGTGATCTCGTGGCACTTGGTGTTGTCGTAGAACGACTGGCTGGCCAGGTGGGCGATGCTGGCCGCGGCGCACGGGGCGCTGGCGAGATCCAACTCGACGGAGATCGGCGCGCCCTGGTTGGTGACGATCGTCATCGGCCGGGTGCCGGTGACCGGCAGGCCGGTGGTCGGGGGCTCGCCGACGTCCTTGAGGTTGGCGTTGCCGTCGGTGTTCTGCGGGGTCCAGAGGCAGACCTCGTCGGTCGCGGTGTCCTCGGTCGGCTCACTGTCGAACGCGCCGAGGGCCCACGCCGAGCCGGCGACGACCAGCACCAGGATCAGGGCGGTGCCGACACCGGCCTGGATGCGTCGGCGACGCCTGGCGGCGGCGGCCCGGCGGGCCAGTTGCCGGTCGAGCTTGGCCCGCGCCAGTTTGCGCTGCCGGTCCCTGCTGGAAGCCACCCGTGCTCCCCTTTCCTCTACCCTGGTCGTCACCCGGTGGTCGTGTACCTGTCGGGCGGCAGGTGTGCCACGCCACACGCCCGCCAGAGTGTACGGGTACCGGCTGGGAAAGTGGTGTACGAGGTCGGTGCCCTTCCGCATCGGGATCCGTCAGTGCCTCGCCCGGGGTGCCCGGCGGGTCGGGCAGACCGGACCTCGACGCCGGTAGGCTGCCCGGAGGGGACGACTCGACGGAAAGGGGAGCGGACGTGCTCGTGGCCGGCTTTCCCGCGGACGCCTTCGGCACCAACTGCTACGTGGTCGCCACCGCGCCGGGGGAACAGTGCGTGGTGGTCGATCCCGGCATCGGGGTGATCGACCGGCTCGACGCGCTGCTCGCCGAGCATCGTCTGCACCCGGCCGCGGTGCTGCTCACCCATGGCCACCTGGACCACACCTTCTCCGTGGCGCCGGTCTGCGGGGCGCGCGGGATCACCGCGTACGTGCATCCGGACGACCGCGAGCTGCTGGCCGATCCGGCCAAGGGGCTGTCGGTGGACCTGGCCCAGATGTTCGGCGGGCGACTGCCGTACGCCGAGCCCGAGGACGTGGCCGAGCTGGCCGACGGTACGACGCTCGCCCTCGCCGGGCTGGAGATCACCGTCGACCACGCGCCCGGCCATACCGGCGGGTCGGTGCTCTTCCGGCTGCCCGGCGCCGGCTCGCGGTGGGAGGCGGAGCAGCTCTGCCTCTCCGGAGACGTGCTCTTCGCCGGGTCGATCGGCCGCACCGACCTGCCGGGCGGCAGCATGCCGACGATGCTCACCAGCCTGCGGGACAAGATCCTCCCGCTGGCCGACGACACCGTCGTCCTGCCCGGCCACGGCCCCGCGACCACCATCGGCCGCGAGCGCGCCACCAACCCGTACCTCGTCGAGGTGGCGGAGCTGGGCGGCGCGCGACCCGCGGCACCCAGCCGCGGCCTGTAACGGTCGCGCACCGGAACTCACCGCGCGGACCGCGCGGCATCGCCAGCAGACCCCGCCGCGCAGCGCGCGGCTGCCGAGGGAGTACGTCATGAGCAAGCCCACGCCCATCTCCGGCTTCCCGGAGTGGACGCCCGCCCAGCGGATGATCGAGCAGTACGTCCTGGACCGGATCCGGTCGACCTTCGAGCTGTACGGCTTCGCCCCGCTGGAGACCCGCGCGGTCGAGCCGCTGGACCAGCTGCTGCGCAAGGGGGAGACCTCCAAGGAGGTCTACGTGATCCGCCGGCTGCACGGCGACCCGGAGGGTCCGGCCGGTGACGACGCCCTCGGCCTGCACTTCGACCTGACCGTGCCGTTCGCCCGCTACGTATTGGAGAACGCCGGCAAGCTGACCTTCCCGTTCCGGCGGTACCAGATCCAGAAGGTGTGGCGTGGTGAGCGCCCGCAGGAGGGCCGCTACCGGGAGTTCCTCCAGGCCGACATCGACATCGTCGACCGGGACACCCTGGCACCGCACCACGAGGCGGAGATGCCGCTCGTCGTCGGGGACGCGCTGCGGTCGTTGCCGATCCCACCGGTGCGCATCCAGGTCAACAACCGCAAGATCTGTGAGGGCTTCTACCGGGGCGTCGGCCTGACCGACCCGGAGGCGGCGCTGCGGGCCGTCGACAAGCTCGACAAGATCGGACCAGCCGGGGTGGCGGAGCTGTTGGCGGCCACGGCCGGGGCGAGCGAGGCGCAGGCCAAGGCGTGCCTGGCGCTGGCCGAGATCGCCGCGCCCGACGCCTCCTTCGCCGACGCCGTACGCGCGCTCGGGGTGAGCCACCCGCTGCTCAACGAGGGGGTCGAGGAACTGGTCCGGGTGATGGAGACCGCCGCCGCGCACTCGCCCGGCCTCTGCGTGGCGGACCTGCGGATCGCCCGCGGTCTGGACTACTACACCGGCACCGTCTACGAGACGCAGCTGATCGGGTACGAGCGGTTCGGCTCGATCTGCTCCGGCGGCCGGTACGACAACCTGGCCAGCGCCGGCAACGCCCGCTTCCCCGGGGTGGGTATATCCATCGGGGTGACCCGCCTGCTGGGGCTGCTCTTCGGCGCGGGCGCGCTGTCGGTGTCCCGGGAGGTGCCGACCTGCGTGCTGGTCGCGGTGACCAACGAGGAGCTGCGGCCGGCAAGCGACTCCGTCGCGGGGGCGTTGCGCTCCCGGGGCATCCCGACCGAGGTGTCGCCCAGCGCGGCGAAGTTCGGCAAGCAGATCCGGTACGCGCAGCGGCGCGGCATCCCCTACGTCTGGTTCCCGGGGGCGGACGGCGCGCCCGACGAGGTCAAGGACATCCGTTCCGGCGAGCAGGTGGCCGCCGCGTCGGGGGAGTGGACGCCGCCTCGTGAGGATCTCAAGCCGCTGGTGAGCTGAGCCGGTGCGGTCGTAACCGCTGAGATCGCTCTCCTGGTCCGGGGTGTCACACGAGGTCGTACTGACCGTGTGACACCCCGGTCTTCGTATGTGTCCGCCCTGTTACGGATTGCCGGTGGGTGAATTCGGGCATACCCAGGTCTTGCTTATGATCTTAAATATGTGAATACTTTCCCTCGCTTGGCCATTTCCCCAGGTGGTCGAGCTGCCCCCGTCCCTGTCGACGTGACAGGGCCTCATCCCCCATATCGGGAGGCTGTTACATGCGACCCACGAGGTCAATGCTCCGCCGTGTCGTCACCGTCGCCGCAGCCGGAACCCTGGTCGCCGGCGTGTTGGCCGGCACCCCCGCCCAGGCGGCACCCGGGAGCGTCTCGCCCGACGCGGCGACCGCGCTCGCCGACCGGCTCGGAGACCGCGCCGCCGGGGCCTACGCCGACGCCAGCGGCAAGATGGTCGTCGCCGTCACCGACGTCGCCGCCGCCCGTCAGGCGGCCGCTGCCGGCGCCAAGGTCAAGGTCGTCAAGCGCGGGGCCGCGGAGCTGAACCGCGCCACCGCCGTGCTGGAGCGCTCGGCCAAGATCCCCGGCACCGCCTGGTGGACCGACCCGGTCACCAACCAGGTCGTCATCTCCGTCGACACCACCGTCACCGGCGCCAAGCTGGAGCAGGTCAAGGCCGCCGCCGCGCGCACCAACGGCGCGGTGCGCATCGAGGCCGGGGCCGCTCCGCTGAGCACCCTCATCTCCGGCGGCCAGGCGATCTACGCCGGCGGTGGCGGGCGTTGCTCGCTCGGCTTCAACGTGCGCAGCGGCAGCACCTACTACTTCCTCACCGCCGGGCACTGCACCAACATCTCGTCGAGCTGGTACAGCAACTCGGGCCAGACCTCGCTGCTGGGCACCCGCGCGGGCACCAGCTTCCCGGGCAACGACTACGGCATCGTCCGGCACAACAACTCGGGCAACGCGGCCGGCAACGTCTACCTCTACAACGGCAGCTACCGGGACATCACCGGCGCCGGCAACGCGTACGTCGGCCAGTCGGCGCAGCGCTCCGGCAGCACCACCGGCCTGCGCAGCGGCTCGGTGACTGCGCTCAACGCCACGGTCAACTACGCCGAGGGCTCGGTCTCCGGCCTGATCCGGACCAACATCTGCGCCCAGCCCGGTGACAGCGGCGGTTCGCTGTTCAGCGGCAGCACCGCGCTCGGCCTGACCTCCGGCGGCAGCGGCAACTGCTCCACCGGCGGCACCACCTTCTTCCAGCCGGTCACCGAGGCGCTGAGCCGCTACGGCGTCAGCATCTTCTGACCTTCCTCCGGGAGTACCTCCTCAGCCAGCGGGCCGCCGGATTCCTCCTCCGGCGGCCCGCACCGCTGTCCCGGATCACGTTCCATCTATTACGGTCAGCTGATGGTTGTACGACTCCTGGCGCAACTCCGCGCGCCGATCTTCGTGGGCGGGCAGGTGGCGGCCTGGGTGCTGCTCGCCGTGGACGCACGTCGTGAGTGGAACGCGTCCTGGTTCGTCGGGCTGCTCCTGGTGCTCGGCGCGCTCGCCGCGATACCAGCGCAGGTCGTCGACCAGCCGGAGTTCCGGGTGGTCGCCCTGGTCACCCAGACCATCGGCGCCGGCGTGGTCGCGCTGGCCCTGTACGACACGCCGGACAAGCGGGCCCTGTGGGCGTACGCTCTGGCCGCTCTCGGCGCGGTGGCCCTGCCGTCGAGCCGGCCGACGCTCGGGGCCCTGCCGGCACGTAGATCGGCGCTCGGTCGGGCCACCGCGCTCGGCGTGGCGGCGGCGCTCCTGCTCACCATCGGCGCATCGGCTCCGGCCATGGCCTGGGGCCGCACCCAGCCCGAGGTGATGGTGTGCGTGCGGCCGGTAGCATCCGTCGACGAGCTGACCCGCGACAGCCGCCGCTTCGATCCCGATCACGTCATCGCCGGCTTCGGGCTCGACGGGCCGCACAGCTCGTGCCTGGAGGCGTCGTTCGATCCCGGTGCCACCGCCGGCGACGCCGCCGAGGTCGCCCGCCGCTACTCCATGGACCCGAGGGTCGCGTCCGTGACCCGGACGCGCTGACGGAGTGTCCGTCCGGCACCGCAGGTGTCGGGAGGTGCTGGTCCGCGCACCCGGGGAACGTCGACGGGTAGGTGCTGACAGAATGCCGGGAGCAGACGTAGGGCAAGACGAGGGAGACGTACGTCGTGATCCGTACCCATGACGCCGGCAGCCTGCGCGCGACGGACGCCGGCACCACGGTGACGCTCGCCGGGTGGGTGGCCCGCCGGCGCGACCACGGCGGTGTCATCTTCGTCGACCTGCGCGACGGTTCGGGCATGGTGCAGGTGGTCCTCCGGGAAGAGGACGCGCACGCGCTGCGCAACGAGTACTGCGTCAAGGTCGTCGGTGAGGTCACCCGACGGCCCGAGGGCAACGAGAACCCGGAGCTGCCCACCGGCGAGATCGAGGTGACGGCGGCCGAGCTGGAGGTGCTCTCCGAGGCCGCGCCGCTGCCGCTGCCGGTGGACGACCAGGTGGTGGCCGGGGACGACGTCCGGCTCAGGTACCGCTACCTCGACCTGCGTCGCGGCGGCCCGGCGCGGGCCATGCGGCTGCGGTCCCGGGCCAACCAACTGGCCCGTACGGTGCTGCACGAGCGGGACTTCCTGGAGATCGAGACGCCGACGCTGACCCGGTCCACGCCGGAGGGTGCCCGCGACTTCCTGGTGCCGGTGCGCCTGCAGCCGGGCAGTTGGTACGCGCTGCCGCAGTCACCGCAGCTGTTCAAGCAACTGCTGATGGTCGGCGGGATGGAGCGGTACTACCAGATCGCCCGCTGCTACCGCGACGAGGACTTCCGGGCCGACCGGCAGCCGGAGTTCACCCAGCTCGACATCGAGATGTCCTTCGTCACCGAGGACGACGTGATCGACCTCGGTGAGGCGATCGTCGCCGCGCTCTGGTCGGAGCTGGCCGACCACGAGATTCCCCGGCCCATCCCGCGCATCACCTGGCACGACGCGATGGCGCGGTACGGCTCGGACAAGCCCGACCTGCGCTACGGCGTCGAGCTGACCGAGCTGACCGACTACCTGCGCGGTACCGCGTTCCGGGTGTTCGCCGCAGCGATCGACGCGGGTGGCTACGTGGGCGCGGTGGTCATGCCCGGTGGCGCGTCCCAGACCCGCAAGGAGCTGGACGGCTGGCAGGACTGGGCCAAGGCCCGTGGCGCCAAGGGGCTGGCGTACGTGGTGCTCGACGCCGAGACCGGCGAGGCGCGCGGGCCGGTGGCGAAGAACCTGTCGGCCGAGCACCTGGCCGGGCTGGCCGACGCGGTCGGTGCCAAGTCGGGCGACGCGATCTTCTTCGCCGCCAGCGGGGAGACCCGCGAGGCGCAGGAGTTGCTCGGTGCGGCGCGGGTCGAGATCGCCAAGCGGGCCGGCCTGGTCGACGAGAGCGCCTGGGCGTTCTGCTGGGTGGTCGACGCGCCGATGTTCGAACGGACGTCGGACGAGACTGGCGCGGCGGGTGGATGGACCGCGGTGCACCACCCGTTCACCTCGCCGAACTCCGAGTGGGTCGACCGGTTCGAGGAGGCGCCGGACCGGGCCCTGGCGTACGCGTACGACATCGTCTGCAACGGCAACGAGATCGGCGGCGGTTCGATCCGTATCCACCGCCGCGACGTGCAGCAGCGGGTGTTCGACCTGCTCGGCATCAGTCCCGAGGAGGCGCAGGACAAGTTCGGCTTCCTGCTGGAGGCGTTCAGCTACGGCCCGCCGCCGCACGGCGGTATCGCGTTCGGCTGGGACCGGGTCTGCATGCTGCTCGCCGGGGCCGACTCGATCCGCGAGGTGATCGCCTTCCCGAAGACCCGGGGCGGCTTCGACCCGCTGACCGGCGCACCCACCCCCATCACCGCCCAGCAGCGCACCGAGGCCGGCATCGACGCCAAGCCCAAGCCCCCGCCGCCCGCGTCCCACGCCGGCACCGCCGGCCCCGCCGCCCCCGTAGCCGACCCCACCTGACCCACCCCACCCGCCCGGCCCCTACGCGGCCCGCCCCGATTCCTCGCCGATCATGAAGTTGTTGTCCCGTGGACCGGCGCGGCGTGACAACAACTTCATGATCAACGGTATTGGTGGCGGGTGAGGGGGCGACGGTGCGGGTGCTGGTGGTTGGTGGGAGCGGGTTTCTGGGGCGGGAGGTTTGTCGGCTCGCGGTGCGGGGCGGGTGGGTGGTGGTGGGGACGTGCCACTCCGGTGAGGTCGGGGTGCCGGGTGTCGAGGTGCGTCGGCTGGACGTGACCGAGCGGGCCGCGGTGGTCGACCTGGTCGCGGCGGTACGCCCGGACGCCGTGGTCGCCACCCCCTACCGGTACGGCGACTGGGCGGTCACCGCCGACGGGGCCGCCCACGTGGCGTACGCCGCCGCGCGGGTGGGCGCCCGGTTGGTGCACATCTCCAGCGACGCCCTGCACGCCGGGCGACCCGAGGCGTACGCCGACGACGACCCGCCCACGCCAATCTTTCCGTACGGGGCGGCGAAGGCGGCGGCGGAAACGGCGGTGCGGGCCGTCGACCCGGGCGCCGTGCTGGTGCGTACCTCGCTGATCCTGGGGGAGGGGAGCAAGCAGATCCAGCTCTGCCGCGACGCCCTGGCCGGTCGGGCGACCCTGTTCACCGACGAGCTGCGCTGCCCGGTCGACGTCGGCGATCTCGCCGCCGCCGTGCTTGAACTGGTCGACTCCGACGTCGCCGGCCCGCTCAACGTGGCGGGTCCGGACGCGGTCAGCCGGGCCGAGCTGGGCCTGCTGGTGGCCCGCCGGGAGGGCATCGACCCGGCCGGCCTGAAGACCACCACCGGCGCCGCCGCCGGGGTGGTGCGCCCCACCGAGGTACGCCTCGACTCCACCCGGGCCGTCGGCCTGCTCCGCACCCGGTTGCGCGGTGTCTCGGAGCTGCTCGCCGCCGGTCGATGACTATTTCTGCCTGACATGGCGGCCAATCTCCCGTCACCCCGCACCCAGCCACCCGCACGCCGACAACTCCTATGCACAACTATTGTGCACAGGAGTTGTGCATAGATATTGTGCGTCCATGACCGAAGGAGTGCGTCGACCACCGCCGCGACGGATCCGGATCGATCACCGGCAGGTCCGGGTGCTGGCCCATCCGCTACGGGCCCGGCTGCTCGGTGCGCTGCGGGTCAAGGGGCCGGCCACGGCGACCACCCTCGCCGGGCTGCTCGACAGCAACACCGGTGCGACCAGCTATCACCTGCGCCAGCTGGCCGAGGTCGGCCTGGTCGTCGAGGAGCCCGACCGGGGCACCGGCCGGCAGCGTTGGTGGCGGGCCGCCCACGAGGTGACCAGCTGGGAGAACACCGACTTCGACGACGACCCGGACGCCCGGGCCGCGATGGAGTGGATCCAGGCCGAGCAGGTCCGCCTCTTCGTCGAGCACACCGAGCGATGGTTCGCCGCCCGCGACGAGTGGCCGCCGCAGTGGCGTGACGCCTTCGGCATGAGCGACGCCTTCATGACCATCCCGGCGGCCCGGCTGATCGAACTACAGCAGGAGTTGTGGCGCACCCTGGAGCGCTACCGGGCCGAGGCCGATCCGGGCGAGCCCGGTGCCGAGCAGGTGCAGATCTTCCTCGCCTCGTTCCCGTTGCTGCTCGGGCGCAAGCGATGAGTGAGCTGTCCGTACGCCAGATCCGGCGTCGATTTCTGATCCTGCACGGGCTGCGTTGGTTGCCGACCGGCCTGCTGATGCCGGTGGTGATCCTGCTGATGCAGGAGCGGGGCCTGACCCTGACCCAGATCGGGCTGGCCGCCGCCGCCCAGGGGGTGGTGGTGCTCGCCCTGGAGCTGCCGACCGGTGGGTTCGCCGACGCACTGGGTCGCCGGCCGGTGCTGGTGGCGGCCAGCGTGGTGGGCCTCGTCTCGATGGGCCTGCTGGTGCTGGCCGACTCGTTCGTCCTGCTCACCGCCGTCTGGGCGTTGCAGGGCGTGTTCCGTGCGCTGGACAGCGGCCCGCTGGAGTCCTGGTACGTGGACAGCACCCTGGCTGTCGACCCGGATGCCGCGTACGAGAAAGGGCTCGGCCAGGGTGGCACCGTGCTCGGCCTGAGCATCGCGGCCGGTGCCCTGTTGAGCGGCGGCCTGGTCGCGCTTGGTCCGCTCGGGCCGGTCAGTGCCCTGACCACGCCGGTGCTGGCCGCCGTCGGCCTGCAGGGGGTTTCCCTGCTGGCGTTGCTGACCCTGCTGGTGGAACGGCGACCGGCGCGCGGGCCCGGTGCGCTGTGGGCGTCGGTCCGGGCCGCGCCGCGCATGGTCGGCGAGGCGTTCGGCCTGCTGCGCCGTTCCCGGGTGCTGCTCGCCCTGGTCGCGGTCGAGCTGTTCTGGGGCTTCGGGATGGTCACCTTCGAGAGTCTGCTGCCGATCCGGTTGGCCGAGGTGACCGGTGCCGCCGACCGGGCCGCCGCCCTGCTCGGCCCCGCGAGCACCATCGCCTGGCTGGCCTCGGCGGCCGGCGCGGCGGCCACCCGTTGCTCGTCCGGTGGCTGGGCGCCGCGCCCGGTGCCGCGCTGCTGCGGATCGTGCAGGGCGGCACGGTGGTCGGCATGGCCCTGCTCGCCGGCCCGGTCGGCGTGCTGATCGCCTTCTTCGTCTGCTATGCCGTGCACGGCGCGTCGAACCCGCTGCACATGGGGCTGCTGCACCGGCAGGTCGACGGCCCGTACCGGACCAGTGTGATCTCGGTGAACTCGATGGTGGCCATGCCGGCCGGCGCGCTCGGCGGCGTACTGCTCGGCTTCATCGGTGACCGGGCCGGGGTGAGTACGGCGATGCTGGTCGGTGCGGTCGCGTTGGCGGTCGCCGCGCCGCTGTACCTGCCCGCCTGGCGGGCCGGCCGGAGGTCCGCCTCGGCTGACAATCAGCCGAAGCGGACCGAGGTGAGCGAGAACGTGTCGGTGTAGCCGAGCCGCCGGTAGAGCCGGATCGCCGCCAGGTTGCTCGGGTAGACGCCCAGTGCCACCATGTCGTACCGCTCCAGCAGGACCCGGGTCATCGCGGCGGTGATCGCCGCACCCAGACCCCGCCCCCGGTGCCGCGGTGCCACCGTCAACCCGGCGAGGAAGCCGACCTCACCCCGGGTGCGGTCGGCGCCGCAGGCGACCAGCCGGTCACCGTCGCGGATTCCGTACCAGTCGCGCACACTCGGATCGCCGGGGCGGGCGGTGCTGGTCGGGAACGCCTCGTCGATCAGCGCCGTCAGGGCCGGGTGGTCCGCCTCGGTCAGCCGGACCACCCGCTCCTCGCCGGGCTGCGCCGGCGGCGCGCCTGTCGTCCAGCGGAAATCCCAGTCCTCCTGAGCGGTCACGGCCGGCCCGAGCGGCGAGGGGTCCGTACGGGGCAGGTGAATCCACCGCCCGGCACCGACCCTCCCCGCCGCGGCCACCGCGCCGACCAGGTCGATCGCCGGCGCCGCGGCGCCGATCACGCCTCCGATCGGCCCGTGTTCGACGGTGAGCAGCCAGCACACGGCTGCGGCGCGTCGCCAACCACGCGCCGGTTCGTGATCCGGTAGTGAGTGCCGGACGAAGGGATGACGGTCCGTCGCGGCCAGGATGGCATCCCGCCCGTCAAGGGCCTCGTCGGCGACGATCATGCCGCCAGCGTAGGTCGTCGTGGTTGGAGATTGGCGAGCGGACCGATCGGGTACATCCCGCGCCGACCTACTGGCAACCCCCACCGGAGGTACGTCATGCTCGCCATCGCCGCAGCCGCCGTCTTCGGCTTCGCCTTGCTGCTCGACCTGCTGGACACCAAACTCGGCGCCCCCGACCTGTTCAACTGGAACACCCTGGTCCTGATCGGTCTGCTGCTGCTCTCGCTCTACCTGGCCGGCGTCGGCCGGGGTCCGGGCGGCGGCGGTGGCCGCTGGTACCGGGGCCGTCGCCCGGGCCGCGGCTGACCGGGAACGATCACCCCGGGCTCGGTCGACGGCGCGATTCCGGCGTTGTCGGCCGAGCCCGGTACTGTTCTCGTGATGGAGTCCGACGCCCTGTTCACCCTCGGTGAACCCGCCGCAGCGCCCGGTGCGCAGGTGGGTTCCGGCGGTGTCGGCGGGTTCACCCCGGCCGGGCCGGACGCGCCGCTGCCGGTCCGGATGCGTCCGGCCAGTCTGGACGAGCTGATCGGCCAGGAGCACCTGCTCACTCCCGGTGCGCCGCTGCGGCAGTTGGTCGCCGGCAGCGCGCCGATGTCGGTGATCCTCTGGGGGCCGCCGGGCAGCGGCAAGACCACGATCGCCCACCTGGTGGCCGCCGCGACGGACCGGCGCTTCGTCGCCATGTCCGCGCTGACCGCCGGCGTCAAGGACGTCCGGGCGGTGATCGACACGGCGCGGCGACAGCGGCGCTCGGGTGGTCCACCGACGGTGCTCTTCATCGACGAGGTTCACCGGTTCAGCAAGACCCAGCAGGACTCGCTGCTCGCCGCGGTGGAGGACCGGACGGTCACGCTGCTCGCGGCCACCACCGAGAACCCGTACTTCTCGGTCATCTCCCCGCTGCTCTCCCGGTGTGTGCTGCTCACCCTGCGACCCCTCGACGACGAGGCGGTACGCGGGCTGCTGCACCGCGCGTTGGTCGACGAGCGCGGGTTGGCTGGGACGCTCACCCTCGCACCCGAGGCGGAGGAGCACCTGGTCCGGCTGGCCGGCGGAGACGTCCGCAAGGCGCTCACGGCGCTGGAGGCGGCGGCCGGCTCGACCAGCGCGCTGGGCAGGGACCACATCGACCTCGCCACCGCCGAACGCGCGGTGGACACCGCGGCGGTCCGCTACGACCGGGCGGGGGACGCCCACTACGACGTCACCAGCGCCTTCATCAAGAGCATGCGCGGTTCCGACGTGGACGCGGCGCTGCACTGGCTGGCCCGGATGCTCGTCGCCGGGGAGGATGCCAGGTTCATCGCGCGGCGGCTGGTCATCTTCGCCAGCGAGGACGTCGGCATGGCCGACCCGGCGGCGCTCGGTGTGGCGACCGCCGCGGCCCACGCGGTGGAGTACGTCGGCATGCCCGAGGCGCAGCTCAACCTCGCCCAGGCCGTGATCCACCTGGCCACCGCGCCCAAGTCCAACTCGGCGACCACCGCGATCGGCGCGGCGATCGCCGACGTGCGGTCCGGGCGGGGCGGGCCGGTGCCCCGGGGCCTGCGCGACGCCCACTACTCCGGTGCCCGGGGTCTCGGGCACGGCATCGGTTACCGCTACCCGCACGACGACCAGCGGGGTGTGGTCACCCAGCAGTACGTGCCGGACGACCTGGTCGGCACCGACTACTACCGGCCGAGCCAGCACGGCGCGGAGCGATCGGTGGCCGGCCGGCTACCGTTGCTGCGCCGGATCGTTCGCGGGCTGTCCACCCCCGCCCGTACGGACGAGCCGGCAGGAGGCGGTCGGCCGGACCGGCCGACGTCGTCGGGGGAGGACGACGGCGACCGTGGTACGGCCACGACAGCTCAGGTGGCCGAAGAGGTCGGCGCGAGCGCCGACGGGAGGGGTCAACAGTGAAATCGTCGGACCGGCCGGACGAGGGCCCGGACGCGCGGCGCGGCAAGGGCCGCCGGTGGGGTCGGGGCAGATCCGAGGCCGCCCCGGAGGAGTCGGCCGGCGGCGAGGATTTCGGCTGGATCGACGACCTGCGTTCGGCCAAGCAGCAGCGCACCGAGCTGGGCCCTGACGGCGTCGCCGTCGAGCCGCCCGCCGCCGCGCGCCGTGGGCCGGAGCGTCCCGGCCAGGAGCCGCCCGTACGACCCGCCCCCGCACCGGTCAACCATCCGGGGCCGGACGGACCGGTGCCACCGCCACCCGGCCGCGGCCCGGCCGAGCCCCCACGAGCGCGTCCGGTCGACGGCCCCTGGCCGGGCAACCCGCCCGCGCGTCCGCCCGCCGGCCCACCCCCGGTGGGCAGGAACGACCCCGGGCCCCCCGCCGTTCGTCCCACCGCCGCCGGCCACCACCCGTCACGAGGCCGGTGCCGCCAACACCCCGCCGGCCGGTTGGCCACCGCAGCCTGGCGCCGCCGGACCAGCCACCCGGCGGCCACATCCCGGTGAGCCGGTGCCGGGAGCGCTCCCGGCCGGCTCCGGAAGCCGGCCCGGTGTCCGGGGCACCGATCGCTGCGGGCCGGCCGCCCGGACCGGTGTCGGGCCCGCCCGCAGGTCCCGGGGCAGGCCCAGCCGGGCAGCGTCGGATGCCGGGCATCCGGCCGAACGCCGCACCCGCCGGCCCGCGTCGTCTGCCCTCGACCGACCCCGGCCACGCCCCGGCACCGCCGACGACGGTCACCGGCCCGCCTCCGGCGGACCGCACCGATCCTGGCCGTGTCCCTGACGGCCGGGCCGGGCGTCTCGCCGGGCCGGGCCGTCCCCGGCCGGCCGACGCCCCGGCCGGACCACCGTCAGCCGGCGTGCCGGACCCGACGCCGCCGCTCGGCGGCCACCGCCTGCCACCGGAACCGGTCGCCGACCCGGCCGGTCCGAGGGGCGCCGAACAGGGCGGGCCGGCGACCACTGCCGGTGCAACGCCCGGGAGCATGACGCCCGCCGCCGGTCGACCGGGCGGCGTTCCGGCCGGCGGTCGGCGGCCGGCCGTCGACGCGCCGCCGAGCCGGAGGAGGAACGGCCGGTGGTGCCGCTGTCCGGCAACGCGCCACCGATTCCCGGCGTCCCGTCCGGCCCACCCGCGGCTGGGCCCGCGCGCACCCCACCCGTCGGGCGCACCGAATCGGGCCCACCGACCGCCGACGACACCCGGGGTCGGCGCGCGGCCGCCGAGGAGCCGTCCGGACGGCACGCGGTAGCGGGTGCCGGTACCGAGGCGCCACCCGGCGCAGGGCGGCTGGGCGAGGGCCGCACCGCCCGACCGGAGCGGCCCTCCGACTGGCTCCGGCAGGCCGGACGACCGCACCACACCGACCCGGCGCTGCCCACGATCAGCAAGCGACCCGCGACACCGCCCGGCCGCGTGGCCGGCACGCCCTCCGGTGGTACGCCGACGATCGGCGACCGCCGTGGCGTGGACGCCGGTGGTCCTCCCGGTCGACCGAACGCGGGCGCCGCGCCGGCCGATGGGCGGCGGGTCGAGTCGGGACCGGACCGCCCGGTGGCCGGGCCTGCCCGCCGCGCCGACGGGCCACCGGTCGGACGTGGCCGCCCGACTCCGCCGGCCGGCCCTGCCCCCGGCCCGGACGGACGTGAGCCGACAGGTCGGGCCGGCACCCTGCCCCGGATCGGGGCCACCGGTCCGGCACCCCGGCCCGACGGCCCGCCGCGTGGTGCGGCGCGTCCGGACGGCTCGCCTGATCTGCCCTCGCGGGGCGCGACGCGGCCCGACGGCCCTCCCGGTGTTCCGCCGCGTGGTGCGGCCCGACCGGACGGTCCGCCCGTCGGTCCGCCGCGTGGTGCGGCGCGACCCGATGGTGCCCCGGCAGCGCCGCCGCGTGGTGCGGCGCGTCCGGGTGGTCCGCCTGTCGGTGCGGCGCGTCCGGACGGTCCGCCTGTCGGTGCGCCGCGTGGTGCGGCGCGTCCGGACGGTCCGCCCGGCGTTCCGCCGCGCGGCGCGGTCCGACCCGACGGTCCGGCCGTGACGTCGCCGCACCGACCCGACATCGGTCCCGCCGGCCCTGGCTCCGCCGAGCCCGGCCGGGGCGTCGCCACCGGGCCGACCGGCTCGCCGGTCACGGCTCGGGCCGGTGCTCCGGTGCGCCCGGAGGAGCGGCCCGCCGGCCGGGCCATGCCGCCGCACCGGAATCCGGCGCGCCCCGCACCCTCCGGCATGTCGCCGGTGCCTTCGGCGCGGGGCGGCGAGGCTCCGGCGGTGGCCCGCGCCGCGGCAGTCGTGGCACCGGCCGGACCGACCGGGCACCCCGGCCCGGAACCGACGGCTCGACGCGCCAACGCGCCGGAGTTCGTCGACGTCGACCGGCCCGAGGGCGACCAGGCGGGCGACGGTGGTCAGCCGCGCCGGCAGGTGCCGGGCTCCCCCCGGTCGCGTGCCGCCGTCCTGGTGCTGGCCAGTGTCCTGCTGCTCGGTGTACTTCCCGCGTTCTTCGGTGTGCAGACCATGAACCGGGATCCGGTCTTCGCCTCGCTCGACCAGCTCGACGTGCCGGCCTGGGCGGCGACGGAAGCGGTCGACGACGTCACCGGCAGCCCGTGGTGTCTGCTGGACTGCCGGTTGCGGGAACGCACCACCACCTCCGACCGGTCACCCGACGAGACCGCGCAGGCGTACGAGGCCGCGCTGACCCGCGACGGTTGGCAGCGGTGGACGCCCAACTACTGCCCGGAGCAGGAGGAGAAGGGCAGCTACACCTGCTGGCGGCGCGACGAACTCACCCTCGACCTCTGGGTACGGGAACGCACCTGCGTGCCACCGCCCGTCGACGGCGAACCCGCGGTGGTGCCGGCGCCCGACCCGGCCACCGCGGCGCAGGAGTGCCCCGGATCGTTGGTGTCGGTGAAGGTGCGCAACGCGATCGACGACGAGCGGACGCGGCCACAGCCGAGCACCGACCCGTCGCTCACCGGCGAGGATCCCTTCCCGACAGTGACCGACGACCCGTTGAGCGACCTGACGCCGTCACCACCGTCCTGAGCCGATCCTCATCACGGACGGTAGGGTCAGGTGCTGGTGGTGACCGGTCGTCGACCGGCCACTCGACGTTGACGTGGGCGAGACGGTCGTGCGGCTGGCGGATCCGTGCGCCCCGAACCACTGTTTGAGGAGGACTGGCGTGGGCTTTTTGGAGGTCGCGGCACTGATCGCGGCGATCGCGTTCGCGATGCTGGTGCTGATCCTGACGCTGCCCATCCTGCGGTTGCGGCACACCGTGGACGCCACCACCCGCATGATCAATGACCTGAACGACCGGACGGGCCCGCTGCTCGGTGACGTCAACACCACCGTACGCAACGTCAACGTGACCCTGGAGCAGGTGCAGACCTCGCTCGACGGGGTGAACCTCCAGCTGGCCAAGGTCGACACCATGACCGGCCACGCGCAGAACATCAGCGCCAACGTCGCCAACCTGGTCACCGTGGTTTCCGCCGCCGCGGCCAACCCGCTGGTCAAGGTGGCGGCGTTCGGCTATGGCGTGCGCAAGGCCGCCGCCGCCCGCCGGCACGCCGAGACCGAGCGCGAGGTGCGGGACACCATCAAGGCTCAGCGGCGCGCCGCCCGGCGCGGGAACCGCTGACCCGACGGCACCGGGAGGTACGAGCATGAGGCGCCTTTTCTGGCTGGGTATCGGGCTGGCCGTCGGTGTCGTGGTGGTGCGCAAGGCGACCCGCGCCGCCCACGCCTACACCCCCGCCGGCATCGCCGACAACCTGTCGCAATCCGCTGGCGGACTGGTCGAGGAACTGCGTAGCTTCGTGGCGGACGTACGCGCCGGGATGGCTGAGCGGGAGCACGAGATCCACGAGGCGTTCGCCCAGGGCGAGGCGTTCGACGACCAGTTCGCCGAGCTGCGGGAGGACCCGCGGGTCGGCGACCGAGAGATCTTTCCGGAGGAACACCAGCGATGAAGACGGCGGAGATCAAGCGGCGGTATCTCGCCCACTTCGAGGCGAACGGTCACACCGTCGTGCCGTCCGCTCCGCTGCCCGCCATCAGCGACCCGAACCTGCTGTTCGTCAACGCCGGCATGGTGCAGTTCGTCCCCTACTTCCTGGGCCAGCAGACGCCGCCGTACCGGCGCGCGGTGAGCGTGCAGAAGTGCATCCGTACGCCGGACATCGACGAGGTCGGCAAGACCAGCCGGCACGGCACGTTCTTCCAGATGAACGGGAACTTCTCCTTCGGCGACTACTTCAAGGACGGCGCGATCCCGCTCGCCTGGGAGCTGGCCACGAAGTCGGTCGAGTCCGGCGGGTTCGGGCTGGATCCGGAGCGGATCTGGGCGACGGTCTACCTCGACGACGACGAGGCGTACGACATCTGGCGTCGCACCGGGGTGCCCGACGAGCGCATCGTGCGCCGGGGCAAGAAGGACAACTTCTGGTCCATGGGCATCCCCGGCCCGTGTGGCCCGTGTTCCGAGCTGTACTACGACCGGGGGCCGGCCTATGGCGCCGAGGGTGGTCCGGAGGTCGACGAGGACCGGTACCTGGAGTTCTGGAACCTCGTGTTCATGCAGTTCGAGCGGGGTCCGGGCACCGACAAGGAGAACTTCCCGATCCTGGGTGAGCTGCCGGCGAAGAACATCGACACCGGCATGGGCCTGGAGCGGATGGCGTCGATCCTGCAGGGCGTCGACAACCTCTACGAGATCGACGAGGTCCGCCCGATCCTGGACCGGGCGGCGGAGCTGACCGGCAAGCGGTACGGCGCGCACTCGGGCCACGCCGCCAACCAGTCGCACCCGGACGACGTGCGGCTGCGGGTGATCGCCGACCACGTGCGTACCGCGCTGATGCTCATCGGTGACGGGGTGACCCCGTCCAACGAGGGCCGGGGCTACGTGCTGCGGCGGATCATGCGTCGGGCGATCCGGTCGGTGCGGCTGCTCGGCTGGCAGGAGCGAGCCCTGCCGGAGCTGCTGCCGGTGGCGCGGGACTGCATGGCCCCGTCGTACCCGGAGCTGGCGGCGGACTTCGACCGGATCTCGGCGTACGCGTACGCCGAGGAGGACGCGTTCCTGGCCACGCTGCGGGCCGGTACGACGATCCTGGACACCGCGATCACCGAGACGAAGTCGGCGGGGCGGCCGGCGCTCTCCGGAGACAAGGCGTTCCAGCTGCACGACACCTACGGCTTCCCGATCGACCTGACCCTGGAGATCGCCGCCGAGCAGGGGCTCACCGTCGACCAGGAGGGCTTCCGCCGGCTGATGGCCGACCAGCGGGCCCGCGCCAAGGCCGACGCGCAGGCACGCAAGACCGGGCACACCGACCTGTCGGCGTACCGGGCGGTGCTCGACGCCGGTGGTCCGGTGACCTTCACCGGCTACACGGAGGTGGCCCGTGAGTCCACCGTCCGCGCGGTGCTCGGCACCGACGGGCAGCGGGCGGCGGCCGTCGAGGGCGACACCATCGAGCTGGTGCTCGACACCACCCCGTTCTACGCCGAGGGCGGCGGTCAACAGCCCGACCTCGGGATGATCACGGTGGGCGGCGGCCAGGTCGAGGTCCTCGACGTGCAGCAGCCGGTGCCGGGGCTGATCGTGCACCGGGCCCGGGTGCTGCGGGGCGAGGTGCGGGCCGGGGAGACCGGCTACGCCGAGATCGACACCAGCCGGCGGCGGGCGATCTCCCGCTCGCACACCGCCACCCACCTGGTGCACCAGACCATGCGCAACTTCCTCGGCGAATCCGCCACCCAGGCCGGCTCGTTGAACGCGCCCGGTCGGCTGCGCTTCGACTTCAACACCGCCACCGGCGTGGCACCCAGCGTGCTGCGTGACGTGGAGCAGCAGGTCAACGAGGTGCTGCTGGCCGACCTGGAGGTGCACGCGTTCATCACCTCGCTGGAGGAGGCGCGGCGCATCGGTGCCATGGCGCTGTTCGGTGAGAAGTACGGCGAGCACGTCCGGGTGGTCGAGGTCGGTGACTACGCCCGGGAACTCTGCGGCGGCACGCACGTGGCCCGCTCCGGCCAGCTCGGTCTGGTGAAGATCCTCTCCGAGTCGTCGATCGGGTCCGGCGTACGCCGGGTCGAGGCGCTGGTCGGGATGGACGCGTTCAACTTCCTGGCCCGCGAGCACCTGCTGGTGTCCCGCCTCGCCGAGCTGTACCGCGTTCCCTCCGAGCAGGTCGCCGACCGGGTCGAGCAGACGGTCACCCAGCTGCGCGACGCGGAGAAGGAGCTGGAGAAGCTGCGCGCGCAGCTGGTGCTCGGCGGCGCGGCGGCGCTTGCCGCCCAGGCCAAGGACGTGTCCGGGGTCGCCTACGTGGGTACCGAGGCGCCCGAGGGGGCGGCCGGCAACGACGTACGCACTCTCGCCCAGGAGATCCGGGGTCGGATCGAGGCGTCCCGGCCGGGGGTGGTCGCGGTGGCCGCCCGAGCCAACGGCAAGGCGTCGCTGGTGGTGGCGGTGAACCCGGCCGCCCGAAGCCGGGGCATTGCCGCCAACGACCTGGTCAAGGCGGCGTTCTCCGGCCGTGGTGGCGGCAGTCCCGAGCTGGCGCAGGGCGGCGGGCTGCCCGAGTCGGAGGTGCCCCGACTGTTGCTCACGGTCGAGCGGGCGCTCGCTGAAGCGTGAGTCGGCGGCACAGCGGATCAGGGCGGGCCGGGTCGGCCCGCCCTGACGCGTCTGTCGGTGGAGGTGACACGGCGTGAGCGACTCGCCCCGTGGGGTGCGGCTGGGAGTGGACGTCGGGCAGGTCCGGATCGGGGTTTCCCGGTCCGATCCGCACGGCATTCTGGCCACCCCGCTGGTCACCCTCGCACGTGAGCAGAACCCCAGGTCAGATGCGGTACCGTCGGACCTCGCCGAGCTCGCCGCGCTGGTCGCCGAGCACGAGGCCGTCGAGGTGGTGGTGGGCCTTCCGGTCAACCTCGCCGGCAGACATGGCCCGGCGGCGGAGCACGTGAAGGCGTACGCTCGTCAACTGGCCGGTGTGATAAGTCCTGTCCCGGTGACGCTCACCGACGAGAGGATGTCCACGGTCGTGGCGAGTCGTAGGCTTGCCGAGCGCGGTGTCCGAGGAAAGCGACAACGGGCGGTGGTCGACCAGGCCGCCGCGGTGGAAATTCTGCAGAGCTGGCTGGATGCGCAGCGGAGGCGGACGCAATGATGGACGATCTGGACCTCGGGTTCGACGAGCAGGAGCGGGGGGAGAAGGGCAAGCACCGCCGGGGCCGCCGCAAGGGCGGCAAGTCCGGTGGCGGGCGGGGCAAGACCGTCCTGGCCCTGCTGCTGGCCGTGGTGCTGCTCGGCGGCATCGGCGGAGGCGCCTTCTACGGCTTCGACCGGATCCAGAGCCGCTTCGTCACCCCGGACTACGACGGCGGCGGCACCGAGGAGGTGACCGTCCAGATCCCGCAGGGCGCGTTCCTCGCCGACATGGCCGTGGCACTGTACGACGCCGGTGTGATCAAGAGCACCAAGGCGTTCATCGAGGCGGCTGACGAGAACTCCCGCAGCCGCAACATCCAGCCCGGCACCTACAAGCTGCGCAAGCAGATGAGCGGTGAACTGGCCCTGACCGCGATGCTCGACCCGAAGAACCGGGTGGTCAACGGGCTCACCATCCCCGAGGGGCGTACCGCGAAGAACATCTTCAAGCTGCTCAGCGACCACACCGAGATCCCGGTCAAGGAGTTCGAGGCCGCCGCGAAGGACCCGGAGAAGCTGGGCGTACCGGACTGGTGGTTCAAGCGGACGGACGGCAAGAAGCCCAAGAAGTCGATCGAGGGGTTCCTCTTCCCGGACACCTACGAGATCCCGCCGGACGCCACCGCCGAGGAGATCCTCGGGCAGATGGTCGACCACTTCCTCACCGTCACCGGTGAGATGGAGTTCGCCGACCGGGTGCAGAAGGAGCGTGGCGGGATCAGCCCGTACGAGGCGCTGATCGTGGCGTCGCTGGCCCAGGCCGAGGCCGGCACCAAGAAGGATCTCGGCAAGGTCGCCCGGGTCGCCTACAACCGGGTCTACTCGCAGACCTTCGACTGCGGCTGCCTGGAGATGGACGTCACGGTCAACTACTACTTCGAACTGACCGGCCAGGAGGCGAAGACCTCCGGGCAGATGACGGCGAGCGACCTCGACAACCCGAAGAACCCGTACAACCGCAAGCTCCGGGGCATGGTTCCCACCCCGATCAACAATCCGGGCAAGGAGGCCCTGGAGGGGGCGATGGACCCGCCGACCGGCGACTGGCTCTTCTTCGTGGCGATCGACAAGGAGGGCAACTCGGCCTTCACCGACGACTACAACAAGCACCTGGCGAACATCGAGAAGGCCAAGGAGGCCGGCGTCCTCTGACGCCGGCCCGCCCGGGCGGGTGGCAGTGGCTCGGGCCCGCACCGTCTCCGCACGCTGGCGGGTGCCGGCGGTGCCGTGGTCAGGACAGGTCGACCGTCGCGGTGGTGTCGGGAGCGTCGATGGTGAAGCAGGCGGCGCGGTCCGCGGCGGTGACGGTGTAGTCGCCGAGGAAGCCGGTGACGGTGACGGTGCCGTCCGATCCGGTGCGCAGGTCCGTCGGCGACAGCCACCACTCGCCCTTGACCAACGCTTTCAGGGCGTCGTACGCCGGCTTCGGGCTGCCGTCGGTGCGGACCAGTCCGGCCGGCGCGCCGAGCCAGGCACCCCGGTCGGTGAGCCCCCAGTAGTTGATCGACTGGACCGCCGGGTGGGCGAGCAGCGACCGGTAGTGCCGCTCGACCTCCTCGGCCTGCCGGGCCTCGCCCTCGGGCGTGCTCGGCCAGTGCGGGATCTGGTAGTCGTTGAGGTCCTCGATCTCGGGCGGCATGAGGTGCCCGGAGACCAGCGTGGTCTCGGTCAGGTGCAGCGGCAGCCCGTACCGGGCGAACCGGTCGAGCATCTGCCGCATGTACTCCTCACCCCGGTACCCCTGGTGCATGTGGGTCTGCAGGCCGATCGCGTCGACGCGTACGCCGGCTTCGAGGACGCCCTCGATGAGACATTCGTACGCCGAGCTGAGGTCGAAGTCGTTGAGCACCAGGGTGGCCGCCGGGTTGGCCGCGCGGGCCTCCTCGAACGCCAACCGCACCAGGTGGATGCGCCCGCGCGCCCGAGCCAGCGGGGTGATCGCGTTGTCGCCGTTGGCGAAGACAGGCATGATCACCGCCTCGTTGATCGCGTCCCAGGTGTCGATGAGGCCGGCGAAGCCGCCGGCCAGGTCGCGGACGCGGGCCCGCAGCAGCCGCTCGACCTCGTCGAGGTCCTCACCGAGCAGCCACGACGGCTGTACGGTGTGCCAGACCAGCGGGTGGCCCTTGACGGTGACGCCGCGCTCGGCCAGCCACCGCGCGGTGGCGGTGAGACGCTCGGTGTCGGGCGCGCCGCGCCGTGGCTCGTAGCGACCCCAGTAGAACGGCAGCGTCGCGGTGTTGAACACGTCGAGCCACAGCTCGCCGAGCCGGTCGAGGTCCAGCCGGCTGTCCCCGCCGAAGCTCTCGACGCCCGTGGTCTCCTCCGGGCCGGGGCCGCCGACCAGGTCGACGAAGTCGAAGCCGATGTTGCCGAAGGCGAAGGCATGCCGCTCCTGCGCGACCGTCACCACCTGGTCGGCGAGCGGCTGCCCGTCGGGGCCTCGGACGGTGAGGGTGATCTCGCCCTTGCGATGCCGCAGACTGCTGTCAGACATTGTTGGATGCTAGGCGACAGGTGTGCCTGCCGGTAACGAGGAGCGATGGTGGCTGAGTCAGGGCGTGCGGCGTCCGCACCTGAGGCGTCGGTGCCCGAGGCGTCGGTGCCCGAGGCGTCGGGGCACGGAACGGTGGTGCACCGGGCGGCGGTGCTCGGCAAGCCGATCGCCCACTCGCTCTCCCCGGTGATCCACAATGCCGGGTACGCGGCCGCCGGGTTGACCGGGTGGTCGTACACCCGGATCGAGTGCGCGGCGGCGGAGCTGCCGGCCCTGGTCGCCGGCCTGGGCCCGGAGTGGGCCGGGCTGTCGGTGACCATGCCGGGCAAGGAGGCGGCGCTCACGGTGGCCGCCGAGGTCTCGCCGGTCGCCGCCGCGGTGGGTGCGGCCAACACGCTGGTACGCCGTCCCGGACGGCTCCTGGTACGCCGACAACACCGACGTCACCGGCATGGTCGAGGTGCTGACCGACGCGGGCGTACGCCCCGGTGCCACTGTCACCGTGCTCGGCGCGGGCGGTACCGCCCGGCGGCCGCCGCGGCGGCGGCCTGGGCTGCACGCGGCCGCGGTGACCGTGATCGCCTGCCGCCTGGCGGCGCTCGCCGAACTGGAACCGGTCGCCGCCTGGGCGTGCCATGACCGGCGCACCGTGGCCGGAACTGCCACCTTCCGAGGCGTGTCGGGGCTGGCCGGTGTCGATGTGCTGGATCTCGACCGTGCCGAAGGGGGCCGCCGACGAGCTGGCCGACAGGGTGCCCTGGCGGGCCGGCACGGTGGTCTTCGACGCGATCTACGACCCGTGGCCGACCCCGCTGGCCGCCGCCGCCGAAGCCGCCGGCTGCCGGATCGTCTCCGGCCTCGACCTGCTGCTGGCCCAGGCGATCGGCCAGTTCGAGCAGTTCACCGACACACCCGCCCCCCGCCCCGCGATGGCCGCCGCCCTCACCGCCGCCCGGTCACCCCGTTGACCATGAGGTTAGCGGCGTAGTTGATCTCTGATCCTGCCGCCAACGTCATTATCAACTAGATGGGAGGGCAGGGGTGTCTTAGGTGAGGTTTAAGACGCGCTTAGGTCCTGCCGTCATCCGCACGCTCCGTTGTGTACGCGGATACGCTGCTCAGCGTTATCGTCGAAGACACTAGGAGTATCCGTGACCAGTCGCGGACTGCACCGCTTGATTCCACATCGCGGCGGCCGGCGTAAGGCCGTGATGCTCGGCGTCATCGGCACCACTGTGGTGCTGGGGCTCGGCGCGACGATGGTGCCGCTGCTCGCCGATGACGACCTGTCGATCGCCGTGGTGGCCGACACCACCGCCACGGCGGTGCCGCAGGACGGCGACAACAGCGTCAAGACGACGCTGGCGACCTGCCCCGCGCCCTGCGACGGCAACCCGCGCGGCGCCCGTGAGGCGGTGCTGACCTTCCTGGTCACCTCGCTGCCGGCGAACGCGGTGAACGTACGGGCCACGCTGCGGGTGCACGCCTGGCAGAAGTTCCAGGCGACGGTGACCGCGCACGAGTCCCGCCTCGACGCCGCGCCGCCCGCCCGGTGCCCCCCGCTGGGCGCGGCGCTGGACACGGTCAGTGGCGTCGCCAAGGGCTTCAACGAGTGGGACGTCTCGGGTCTGGTCACCGGCAACGGCATCTGGACGCTGCGCCGCTGGCGCAGGCCGGGCTGGACAGCCGTATCTACGGCCTCCGGCGAGAACCGCAACGCCGATCTGCGCCCGCGCCTGGCGATCAGCTACGACGGCGTGGGTGCCCGGCCGCCGTCCGCCTGCCCAGCGTCGCACCGACGCCGACGGCCACCGCCAGCCGCCCGCCGGCCACCGACCGTCTCGCCGAGCGCGCGACCGTCGCCCGCCCGGCCCAGCCCCACCTCGCCGCCGCCTGCGGATCCGGGCAAGTGCGGAACGGTCTCGGCGAAGCTGGTCCCCGGCTGCGGCGCCTGGTGGGGGATGTACTCGCCGACGAACGCCGCCGCCGGCTGGGATCACGGCAAGGCGATCACCGACGTGGAGAAGCAGGTCGGGCGGAAGTTCGACGTCGTCCACCGCTACCACGACTTCTCCAACACCGGCAGCAACGGCGCCTTCCCGGACGAGTTCCAGCAGCAGCAGATGCGCGACGGGCGGCTCATGTTCTTCGCCTGGGAGAGCCGGGTCTTCTCCTCGGGCACGGTGTTGACCTGGAAGGACGTCTACAGCGGACGGTACGACGCGACGATCGACGCCGTCGCCGGCCGGATCCGGGCGATCGGCCAGCCGGTCTTCATCGGGTTCGACCACGAGCCGGAGGACGAGCCGGCCAAGGGCAGCGACGCCGACTTCGTCCGGGCCTGGCGCTACGTGCACGACCGGTTCGCCGACGCCAAGGCCGACAACGCCGTCTGGGTCTGGACGATGATGGGCTGGTCCGGCCACTACGACCGGTACGCGGGGCTCTATCCCGGTGACCACTACGTCGACTGGGTGGCCTGGGACCCGTACAACTTCCACGTCTGCAACGGCAGCACCGTCTGGAAGAGCCCCAGCACCACCATCGGCTCCTTCTACCGCTGGCTCGACGACAACGGCATCGGTGCGGGCAAGCCTCGGATGCTCGCCGAGTTCGGCACCAACATGAACGCCGCCGACCCGAACGCGAAGCGGCGCTGGTTCGAGGAGTTCCCGGCGGCGCTGAAGGCCCACCCGAAGATCAAGGCGGCGATCTACTTCAACTCGGCGGGCATGACGAAGACGACGAGCACCTGCAACATGATGATGAACCAGGACGCGGCCGCGGTGGCCGGATTCGCCGCCGCGGGACGGGACAGCTACCTGCGGCAGCCGACGGGAGGGAGCCGCTGAACCGGGCTGAGCCGAGTCAGGAGAACGGGCCGCCACAGCGACTGTCGGAAATCCGACGGTGGGCGAGGTTGTCCGTTTCCTGATCCACCGTCCGTCCAATCGGCGGATGCCGCCCTCCAGCGTGGAGCGGGCACGCTACGTGCATTCTCGTCCACTCTGGAGGCGCAGCGTGCCCACATACTCCTTGTCGTGGCGTTCCACCCGTCGGCATCGACTCCGGGCCGCGGCCGTCGCGTTGGTGACGCTCGCGGCCGTACTGACCGTGCCCACCGCGGCTTCCGCGGCCGTGGTACCGGCACCCGAGCCGGCCACCCTGGTCTCGACCGATCCGGCCGACCAGACTCCACACGCCCGCAACGGTGAGGCTCGCGCCTTCGCCGAGATCGGCAACACGGTCTACGTCGGAGGCAGCTTCACGCAGATCCGCCAGACGGCCACGTCGGCCTGGATCGCCCGCAGCTACCTGTTCGCGTACGACCGGACCACCGGGACGATCTCGACGACCTTCCTGCCGGTGCTCGACGGTGCGGTCAACTCACTCATCGCCGGCCCCGGCGGCACGCTGATCGTCGGCGGCGCCTTCAAGAACGTCAACGGGGTGTCCCGCCGGAACCTGGTGGCGCTCGAGCCGTCCACCGGCATGATCATCGACAGCTGGGCCGGTCGCTCCGACGGCGGCACCGTGCGTGACCTGGTGCTGCACGGCAACTGGCTCTACGTGGCCGGGGCGTTCAACTGGCTCAACGGCACCGCGCACTCCGGGCTCGGCCGGTTGGACGCGACGACCGGAGAGATCGATCCGACCTTCGACATCAACACGACCGTCGGCCGGCACGGCACCAGCATGTACGCCTGGACCATCGACGTCTCCCCGGACGGCGGCACCCTCGTCGTCGGCGGCAACTTCCTCTACGTCAACGACCTGCCGCGCAACCAGATCGCGCTGATCGACGTGACGGGCACACCGAGCGTCATCGACTGGAGTTCGGAGCGGTTCGTCGCGCCGTGCGCCAACCCGACGACCTTCGTGCACTACGTGCAGGACGTACGCTTCGGCGGCGACGGCACCTGGTTCGTCGTCGGCACCAACGGCGGGTCGGGCTGGCCGAGCGCCTACTGCGACGCCCTGGTCCGCTTCGAGACCGCGCACCGGGGGCCCAACCAGGTCGCCACCTGGGTGAACTTCACCGGCAACGACACCATCACCTCCGTCGAGGTGGCCGACAACATCATCTACCTCGGCGGGCACTTCCGCTGGCTGAACAACCCGAACGCCAGTGACCGCGCCGGCAACGGGGCCATCGACCGGCTGGGCATCGGCGCGGTCACCCCGGCCACCGGCATGCCGGTGAACTGGAACCCCCGCCGCAGCGGCGGCTCCGACCTGCCCTCCGGCGCCAGCTCCTGGGGATCGTCGGTGCCCGTGCTGTGGCGCGGCAGCGCCGGCCTCTACTTCGGACACAACTCCGACGGCATGGGCAACGAGTACCACGGTCGACTCGGTGTCTTCCCGATCAGCGGCGGGCGCACGATCATCCCGAAGAACCCGCCGACGGGCAGCAGTGGCCACCTGCACCTGAACGTCGGTCCCGGTCAGGTGGCGCGGGTGCCGTTCGACAGCACCACCCTGGACACCGCCAACGCCACCGTCGTCAGCCAGCCGAACTACACCGACGCGGGCGCGACCTGGCTGGTGGACGACCGGATCTACTGGTCCCACGTGGTCGCCGGGACGCCGACCGGCAGCCGGATCGACGTCTCGCTGTTCAACGGCTTCACGATCGGTGGGTCGTGGGAAGCGTCCGGCTACAACGACTGGTACAACCCGGCCCTGCTGACGGGTGCGTTCTACCTCGACGGTCGGCTGTACTACACCCGCAGCGGTGCCAACAACCTCTACTACCGCTACTTCGAGATCGACGGCAACTACCTGGGTGCCACCGAGTTCGTCCTGCCCACCACGGGTGTGACCTGGTCGGCGGTACGCGGCATGGCCTGGGTGGACGGTCGGATCGTCTACGGGGCGACAAACGGATCGCTGCGCAGCGTGGCGTTCGACCCGACCCTGGCGCCCACCGCCGCGGTCAACGGTGCGGGGTCGACGCTCGTCGCCGAGGCGACGCCGGAACTGACCTGGTCGACCGCCTCGATGTTCTTTTCGGTGCCGTAGCGTTCACCGTTCGTAACGAATCCTCGGTAGTTTGTTCACCTCGGGTCGGCGTCGGGTCTCCCGCCGCCGACCCGAGGAAGGTGGGGAGGCTCGTTGTCCGGCATCCGACGTGGACTCGTCGTGCGTATCGTCTTCGCGGCCAAGCGCGGCTGGTATCGGCTGCGCTATCCGCGCCTGCGGCTGGGGGCGGGGGTGGAGATCCGTGGCCGGATCCGGCTGCGCCGCGGCGTGCGGGTCAGCATCGGCGAGCACACCCGGTTGAACAAACTGGTCCGCTTCGCCGGGCCCGGCGAGGTGCGGGTGGGCGCCGACTGCCTGCTCAACGCGACCTGGATCGGCACCTGGACCTCGGTGACCATCGGCGACCGGTGCCTGCTGTCGGACTGCGAACTGCTCGACAACGACTTCCACAACCTGGACCCGCAGCGCCGTCACGACCCGCCCACGCCGGCCAGCCGAGCGCCGATCACCGTCGAGGACAACGTGTGGATCGGTGCGCACGCCTTGGTCATGAAGGGGGTGCGGATCGGCCGGGACAGCGTCGTGGGTGCCGCGACGGTGGTCCGCACCGACGTGCCGCCCGGAGTCGTGGTGATCGGCAATCCACAACAGATAGCGAAGAAGTTCCATGACTGATGTCGCGCCCAGCGCCTGGACCGGCGACGGTCCAGCCAGCGCCCCGACGTCCCGCAGCGTCACCATCACCGACGTGATGCGGGTGCCGCTGCACCGGATCCGGTTGGTCGCGGCGGTGGCCCTCGGTGGACTGCTCGCCGCGGTCGGCTACGTGCTGGTGGCGCCGGCCACGGTGACGGCGAGCGCGGTGGTCGCGGTCCGGCCGGTGGTCACCGACGCCTTCACGCCCAGCGGCGCCGCCGCCGACCGGGCGGTGAACATGAACGTGGAGAGCGGGATCGCCACCGGCACCGAGGTCGTCGGGAAGCTCGCCGCGACGTTCGACTCGGACCAGCGCACGGTGCGCGACGCCCTCGAGGTGGAGGTGCCCGCCGGCGGTCAGATCCTGCGTTTCCTCTATCGGGCCGGCGACGCCGAACGGGCGGTGGCCGGCGCCAACCTGGCCGCGCAGAGCTATCTGGACATCCGGCGTGGGATGTACGAGAAGCAGCGCGAGGAGATGCTGAACTCGTACGACGAGAGCATCGAGAAGATCGTCGCCCAGCGCAACACCGTGCAGCGCAGGATCAACAACGCCCGGGACGCCGCCGCCGCGGAGGCGGCGGTCGCCGAACTCGGCGGCATCAACAACCAGCTCACCCAGCTCAGCTCCGCCCGCACGGAGATCGCCGCGGTCGACGTGAACCCGGGCTGGGTCACCCGTAGCGCCGAGCAGGAGTTGGCCACCACCTCCGGCAGTTCGTCGTTGCTGCTCGCCGGTGGGCTGCTCGGTGGGACCGTGATCGGTCTGGTGCTCGCCTTCCTGTGGGAGTCGGCGGACCGGCGCATCCGCAGCGTGGCCGATGCGCGGGACAGCACCGGCCTGCCGCTGCTGGGCACCGTCCGCCGCGCCCGGCTACGCGGCCGGGCGGTCGACGCCGACATCCGCTACGTGGCGATGGCCGTCGCCGAGCGGGTACGCCAACCCGCCCGGGTCGCCGTGGTGACCGCCCGGGAGGACGCCACCGCGATCACCGCCGGGCTCGCGGTCGCCCTCGCCGTCGCCGGGCGGGAGGTGTTCGTGGCCGACGACAGCGGCCGGATCGATCGGCTGCGGGCCACGGTGCTCACCGACCGGGGCCGGTTGCCGGCGGCCATCGACCCGACCCGACCCGCCGTGCCCAAGCCCCGCACCGCCGGCACGGACACCGACGACGGTCCGACCGAGGTGATCACCCGACGTCCCTCCCCGCATCCGGTCGGCGCCCGACCCTCGACCGACCCGGAAGCCACGCTCACCCTGCCCCGCGTCGCGAAGACCGTCAGCAGTAGCGAGAACGGACGGGCCACCGGCGACGAGCAGGTGGTGGTGGGCGCCGGCAGCGTGCGGTTCGGCACCTGGCGGCAGGGTGCCGACCAGCGTCTGGTGCTGTACAACGCCCCGCCGGCCGGGCCGACGAGCGGGGTGTGGCGGCGGCCCGGCAGGGGACCGCCGTGGTCGTGGTCGAACGCGACCGCACCCGTCAGGCCGACCTGCGCCGGCTCGCCGAGCGGCTGCGGGCGGCCGGGGTCAACCCGCTGGGCTTCGTGCTGTGCCGCAGCGGGCGGAGCTGAGGCGTGCCGCTGACCCGCGCCCCGGCGACCACCGAGCCGCCCCTACCGGCCAGCGCCGCTACCCGCCCCCCGTCCGCCGCGCCGCCCCGACTGCCGCTGTGGCCGTTGGTGGCGATGTTCGGGCTGGTGCCGCTCTGGTGGGTGGCCGGCGCCTTCTACCTCGGTTGGCCGCTACTGGGTGCCCTGCTGTTCACCTTGCTGGCCACCCGGGGCCGGGTGCCGCTGCCCCCCGCCACGGGGATCTGGCTGCTTTTCGTGGCCCTCGTGGTGGTCAGCGCGACCCGACTGGCGGCGCCGACCTCGCTGCCCACCTTCGTGCTGCGGCTGGCGTTCTACCTCACCGCGCTCGTCGTCGCGGTCTACGTCTACACCGTCGCCCGGGAGCGTCCCGATCAGGCCGCCGTGCTGGTGCCGCTGTGCGCGTTCTGGTTCGCGCTTGTCGCGCTGGGCTGGCTGGGCGTGCTGGTGCCGCGCCTGGAACTGGCCACCCCGGTCGAGGCGCTGCTGCCGCCGGGCGTGTCCGGGGTGCCGTTCATCAGCGACATGGTCCACCTGAGCACCGCGGAGTACAGCACCCGGTCGCTCAACCCGATCTACCGCCCGGCGGCTCCGTACGCGTACACCAACAACTACGGCAGCGCGTACGCGATGACGTTGCCGTGCGTGGTCGCGTACACCATGATGCGGCGGCGCGGCCTGCTGCGCTGGGCGCTGCTGGCGTCGTTGCCGGTGTCGCTGGTCCCGGCGTTCCTCACGCTCAACCGGGCGATGTTCCTCAGCCTCGGCGTCGGGCTCGCCGTGCTCGGAGTGCGGGCGGCGCTGCGCGGCAACATCCGGGTGGCCGCCTCCATCGGTGGGATGGTGGTACTCGGCGGCATCGCCAGCCTGTTCATCCCGGTCGCCGAGCTGATCGGCAATCGGGTCGAGTCCAGCGACACCAACACCGACCGGCTCTCGCTCTACGCCGAGGTGCTGCGCCGGGTGGGTGACTCGCCCTGGCTGGGCTACGGCGCGCCGATGGAGGTGGACACCGTCACCGCCGACGCGCCGATCGGCACCCAGGGTCAGTTGTGGATGGTGTTGTTCAGCCACGGCGTACCGGCCCTGCTCTGCTTTCTGGGCTGGTTCGTCGCCGCCGCGCTGAGCTGCGCCCGGGCCACCTCGGCGGCGGGGCAGTGGCTCTCCGTCGTCCCGCTGATCTGTCTGGTACAGGTGCCCTTCTACGGGATGGCCAACCAGAACCTCGCGGTGGCCTTCTTCGCGGTGGCCTTCGCGTTCGCGCTCTGCGAACGGGAACGCCGTACCGCACCGGGTGGGTCGTCGCGGCGGGCGGCGGTGGTGCCGGCGTGACGGCGACCACCAGCCCACCGACGGGCGAGGATCCCGCGCGTACGGCCGGCGCCGTCGCCGCCACGGCGGCGGTGGACGGGGCGGCCGAGACCCGGCGCAGCACCCGCAGCGGGGTGGCCGGGCTGCTCGGCGCGGCGACAAGTGGTCTGTTCGGCTTCGTGCTCGCGGTGGTCATCACCCGCGGCTACGGCACCACCGGGGCGGGCGCGTTCTTCGCCGCCATCGGCGTGGTGACCGTCGCCGCCGCGATCTGCACCCTCGGCGCGGAGACCGGTCTGATCTGGGCGTTGCCGCGCCGACGGGCCGGTGCCGCCGGGGACGGTGCCCGGGCGCTGCCGGTCGCCATGATCCCACCGTTGCTGGTGGCCGTGCTGGTGGCGGTGGGCGGCGCGTGGGTGGCCGGGCCGCTCGCGGGTCGGCTGCTGGGCTCGGCGGGCGGGCCGCTGCTGGTGGTGACCTTCGCGGCGGTGCCCGTGGTGGTCGCGATGAACCTGCTGCTGGCGGTCGTGCGCTGCGTCCGCCCGATGCGGTCCTACGTCGCGGTCCAGTTCCTGCTGCTGCCGGTCGCCCGTCCACTGCTCGTCGGCGCGGCGGTGCTCGCCGGTGGCGGGCTGCTGGCGGGGATGACCGGCTGGCTGGTGCCCGCCGCCATGGCACTGCTGGTGTGCCTGATCCTGGTCGCCGGGCCGCTCGGGATCGGCGCCGGCGCCCGGCTGCGTCCGCGGCCCGGCGACTGGGCCACGTTCTGGCGGTTCGCGCTGCCCCGCGCCGCCTCGGCGGCGATCGACGCGGGCAGCATGTGGATCGGTGTGTTGCTCACCTCGGCCCTGGCCGGCCCGGCCGACGCCGGTGTCTTCGGTGCCGTCGGCCGCTACGTCCTCGCCGGCCAACTCGCCATGCAGGGGCTGCGGGTGGCCACCGCCCCGCAACTGTCGCGGCTGCTCGGTCGGGGCGAGCGGGTCGCCGCCGCCGCGGTGCACCGGCAGCTGACCGGCTGGGGCCTGGTGCTCTCCTGGCCGGTGTACCTGCTGCTCGCCGTCTTCGCACCGGCCTTCCTGGCGCTGTTCGGCCCGGAGTTCACCGCCGGCGCCGCCGCGATGACGGTGCTGGCCCTGGCGATGCTCGTCAACACCGGGGTCGGCAACGTGCAGAGTCTGCTGCTGATGGGCGGGCGCAGCGGCCTGCACCTGGCCGCGGCACTGGCCGGACTGCTCGTCACCGTCGGCGGCGGGATGGCGCTGATCCCCGCCCACGGGGCGACCGGGGCGGCGGTGGCGTGGGCCGCCGGCATCGTGACCGAGAACCTCTGCGCGGCCACATTCGCCCGGCTGGTGGTGCGCCAACCCCTGGTCGACGCCCGGATGCTCGCCGCGGCGGCGACCACCGTGGCGGGGGTCGGGTTGGCGGCGGTGGCCGGCCTGGCGGTGGCGGGCCGCGACATCGCCGGACTGCTGCTCGCGGTGGCCACGCTCGCCACCGTGTGCGTCGGCTTGTTGACGTTGTCCCGGGTGCGGCGCGGCATCCGGGTGACCATGGTGCAGATCCGTGGCCAGGCGCCGGCCGGCGCCCCGCCACGGACATCGAAGGGCAGGTGAATTCGTCGTGTCGTCCATTAGGGACCGGGTGAAGCAGTTGGTGCCGACCCAGGTGACGAACCGGGTACGGGAAAGCCTCGTCGACTACGGGGTACGCACCAGCGACCGGCGGCCGTTGCCGGACTTCCTCATCATCGGCACCAAACGCGGCGGCACCACCTCACTGTGGAACTACCTGATCCAGCATCCGCTGGTACCCCGGCTCTTTCCCGCCTGGAACACGAAGTCCTCGCACTACTTCGAGGAGCACTGGAGTCGCGGGGAGGCGTGGTACCGCTCGCATTTCCCGACCCAGCGGCAGCGGGAGGCACTGGAGAACCGCCACGACGGTCCGGTCCGCGTCGGTGAGGCCGCCCCGCTGTACATGTTCCATCCGCTGGCCGCCGAGCGGGTCAGTGCGCTGATGCCCTCGGTGCGACTGATCGTGCTGCTGCGCGACCCGGTGGAACGGGCCTACTCGCACTGGAAGGAACGGCGGACCAACGGCGTGGAGCCGCTGGACTTCGCTGCCGCGCTGGCCGCCGAGGAGGAGCGCACGGCGGGGGAGCGGGAACGGCTGATCGCCGAACCCAACCACTTCAGCGAGCCCTACGACTGGTACACCTACCGGGCGCGGGGCCGGTACCTGGAGCATCTGCAACCGTGGCTGGAGCGCTTCGACCGCGGCCAGCTCCTCTTCCTGCCCAGCGAGGAGCTGTACGCCGACGCGCGGGCGACCTACCGGCGCACCCTGGACTTCCTCGGCCTGCCCCCGTTCGACCTGCCCAACTTCAAGGTCTACAACGACCGGCGGTCCGCGCCCCTGGAGCCGGCGCTGCGTGCCGAGCTGACCGCGTACTACCGCCCGCACAACGAGGCGTTGCGGCAGCGGCTGGGGTTGCGGCTCGACTGGCCGGACCGGGTCGCGTGACCGCCTCGGCCACCACCACGGGCGATCCGCGCAGCCGGGACGACGGGCTGGGCTGGGTCACCCGGGCGGTCTTCTCCGACGCCCGGATCGCGGTGACCGTGGACGCCGAGCCACCGGCCGGGCACACCGTCGTGGTCCGGTACGCGGTGGTGCCGTCGGTGGCCCGGGCCCGCTTCCTGCTGCCGTTGGGTCGCCCCCGGGTCGCGGCGGCGGCGCTGCTGTCGTACAACGCTCTGCGCCCGGCGAAGCTGCGCGCGGCGCGGGCGGTGCTCGGTGTGGCGGCGCGGGCCGGCGCGGTGGACCGGGCGCCCTTTCCGGTGCTGACCGTGGCGGTGCCGGTCGGGCTCGATCCGGCGGAGGTGCTGCTCGCCGCGCGGGTCGGTGCCGAACTCGGCACACCGGTGACGCGGCCTTCGGGGTGCGTCCGCCGGATCGAACCACAAGCCGACGCTGCAACTGTTCGACGACCGGGGCGAACCGCGCGGGTACGCGAAGATCGGCTGGAACGACGCCACGCGGGCGCTGGTCACCGCCGAGGCCGCGGCGCTGCGGGAGGTCGCCGGCCTGGCCGGGACGGCCGGGCACCCCGGCACCACGCGCCTGCTCACCGAGTTCGCCTGGGCCGGGCAGGCGGTGGCGGTGGTCGAGCCGCTGCCGGCGCGGATCCGGGGCTGTCCATCGACGCGCCGCCCGACCTGACGGCGCTGCTCGCGGTGGCCCGGCGTGGTCGCCCGCCGGCGCCGGCCCGGCCGCTGGCCGGCTCACCGTTCCTGGCCCGCCTGACCGAGCAGGCGCGGCGGGCCGCGGACACCGTCGGCGAGCGTGCGTCGGCCGCCGTCGCCGACCTGGCCCGCCGGCACGGTGACGTCGCCGTCGAGTTCGGCCACTGGCACGGCGACTGGGTGCCGTGGAACCTCGGCCGGCACGAGGGAGAACTCATCGCCTGGGACTGGGAGCACAGCGGGCCGGAGGTGCCCGTCGGGTTCGACCTGACCCACGACGCGTTCCAGCGGGCGCTCGTGGCGCGCGGCGAACCGGCCGCTGCGGCGGCCCGGCAGGTCGACACCTGGCTGGACCGGCACGGCGACGCGCTGGGGCTGGACCGGGCCGGGCAGCGGCTGGTGGCCGATGCCTACCTGCTGGAGATGTGGTTGCGGACCTGGCGGCTGGCCGACGCCGGTGCCGGCTGGAACCCGGCGCTGCATCCCGCCCTGCTGGACACCATTTCGAACCGACACAGCTGACCGACACGTCAAGCGGACTTGTGGGGAGTCGCGTGGACAACACCAAACTGGGAGCCGATCAGCAGCCGGTGTTGCTGCTGGTCGGGTCGAGCGGAGGGCACCTGGCGCAGTTGCTGGCGCTGCGGCCCTGGTACGAGACCTGGCGGCGCTGCTGGGTCACCTTCGACACGCCGGAGGCGCTGTCGCTGCTGGCCGGGGAGGACGTCGTTCCGGCGTACCATCCCACCACCCGTCACCTGGGCAACCTGCTGCGCAACGCGTGGTTGGCCGTCCGGGTGTTGCGGCGACGGCGGGTCGCCGCGGTGGTCACCACCGGCGCGGGCGTGGCGGTGCCGTTCGTCGTGCTGGCCCGGCTGCGCCGCATCCCGACCGTCTACATCGAGGTCTACGACCGGATCGACACACCGACGCTGACCGCCCGGCTGTGCCGACCGTTCCTGTCGGCGATGCTCGTGCAGTGGGAGGAGCAGCGCCGCCAGTACCCGGAGGCCACCGTCGTGGGGACGCTGCTGTGAGCGGCGACGCGCCCGGCGACGGGCACCGCGTCACGCCGCTGCGGCCCCGCCCTACTCCCGACGAGCCGACGGTACGCGTACCGGAGCCCCGCGAGGCGCGCACCGACGGCCGGCCACAGGTGCTGGTGGCCGTCGGCACCGACAAGCATCCGTTCGACCGGCTGGTCGACTGGCTGCGCCACTGGCACGACGAGATCGCCGGCGAGGTTCGGCTGACCGTGCAGCACGGACACACCCGGGCCGCCGACCTGCCCGACGCGGTGCCGTTCCTCGGTCACGCCGAGCTGCAGGCGGCGATGGCCCGGTCCGACCTGGTGGTCTGCCACGGTGGCCCGGCCACCATCCTGGAGGCCCGCCGGCACGGACACCTGCCGATCGTGGTGCCCCGCGACCCGACCCGTGGCGAGCACGTCGACGACCATCAGCTGTTGTTCGCCCGCCGACTCGGCGCGGCCGGCCTGGTGGCGCTCTGCGAGTCCCGGCAGGAGCTGCTGGACACGCTGGCCACCGGTCTCGCCGACCGGGCCCGGTTCACCGTCGCCGTGGACGCCGATGCGGCCGACGGGCGGCGGGCCGCGGTGCGGCGGGTGGGAGTGATCGTGGAGGACCTGGTGGCCGCCGCGCAGCGGCAGCACCGACCCTGGTGGCGGCCGTGGCGCGGCCCGAACGGAAGGCGGAAGCCGTGACCCAGTACCCGAGCGTGAGCGCGGTGGTGCCCACCCGCGACCGACCCGAGCTGCTGCGGGCCGCGGTACGGGCCATCGTCGCGCAGGACTACCCGGCTGCGGTCGAGGTGGTCGTGGTGTACGACCAGTCCGAACCGGACGGCTCCCTGGCCGAGCTCTCGGCTCCGAACCGGCCGGTGCGGGTGGTCACCAACTCGCGGACCCCGGGCCTGGCCGGCGCCCGCAACACCGGCACCCTGGCCGCCACCGGTGAGCTGGTCGCCTTCTGCGACGACGACGACGAGTGGCTGCCCGGCAAGCTGCGCGCCCAGGTCGACGCCCTGAACGCGGTGCCCGGCGCCGAGTTCGTCAGCTGCGGCATCCGGGTCAGCTACGACGGGCACACCGTCGAGCGGGTGCTGGACCGCGACTCGATCAGCCTGGCCGAGCTGCTGCGGGACCGGATGACCGAGCTGCACCCGTCGACCTTCGTCATCCGGGCGTCGGCGCTGCGGGACGGGTTCGGGCTCGTCGACGAGGAGATTCCGGGCAGCTACGCCGAGGACTACGAGTTCCTGCTCCGGGCCGCCCGCAGCGCCCCGCTGGTCAACCTGCGCACTCCGTACGTGGTGGTGCGCTGGCACAAGCGGTCCTACTTCGCCCAGCGGTGGGACACCATCTCCGAGGCGTTGCAGTGGCTGCTGGACCGCTATCCCGAGTTCGCCAGCCATCCGGCGGGGCAGGCCCGGGTCACCGGGCAGATCGCCTTCGCCCGCGCGGCGTCGGGCGACTCCCGGGGGGCGGTGCGCTGGGCCCGGCGGACCATCCGGCGCAACCCACGCGAACCCCGGGCCTACCTGGCCCTGGCGGTCGCCGGGCGGGTGGTCCGCGCCGACACGGTGCTGCGCACCCTGCACCGACGCGGCCGAGGCATCTGACCCGCCCGCGCCGCCCGTCGCGTCCGGAGGGCGGGACACGACGGGCGGCGCGGGGTGCCGGGCTCCGGGCGTGACAGACTCATGGCTGTGTTGCGTTGGTTGACCGCAGGGGAATCGCACGGACCCGCTCTCGTCGCGTTGCTGGAGGGGGTGCCGGCCGGTGTCGAGGTGACCTCCACCGACATTGCCGGGGAGCTGGCCCGCCGCCGGCTCGGCTACGGCCGGGGTGCCCGGATGGCCTTCGAGCAGGACGAGATCGAGATCATCGGCGGCCTGCGGCACGGCGTCACCCTGGGCAGCCCGGTCGCCGTCCGGGTCGGCAACTCCGAGTGGCCCAAGTGGCGCACCGTGATGGCCGCCGACCCGGTCGACCCGGACGAGCTGGCCCGGCAGTCGCGCAACGCGCCGCTGACCGGCCCCGGCCCGGCCACGCCGACCTGGCCGGCATGCAGAAGTACGGCCACACCGACGCCCGGCCGATCCTGGAGCGGGCCAGCGCGCGGAGACCGCCGCCCGGGTCGCCGTCGGCACGGTGGCCAAGGCGCTGGTGCGTCAGGCCCTCGGCATCGAGATCGTCTCGCACGTGGTCGAGCTGGGCCCGGTCGCCGTCAAGCCGGGGCTGCGACCCCGGCCGGAGGACGCCGAGCGGATCGACGCCGACCCGCTGCGCTGCCTCGACGCGGAGGCCAGCGCCCGGATGGTCGCCGAGGTCGACGCCGCGAAGAAGGCCGCCGACACCCTCGGCGGCGTCGTGGAGGTGCTGGCGTACGGCGTACCGCCCGGTCTGGGCAGCCACGTGCAGTGGGACCGCAAGCTCGACGCCCGGCTGGCCACCGCGCTGATGTCGATCCAGGCGATCAAGGGTGTGGAGATCGGCGACGGCTGGCAGCAGGCCCGGTCCCGGGGCTCCGAGGCGCACGACGAGATCGTGCCCACCGCCACCGGCGTACGCCGGGTCACCGACCGGGCGGGCGGCCTGGAGGGCGGCATCACCACCGGCGAGCCGCTGCGGGTGAAGGCGGCGATGAAGCCGATCTCCTCGCTGAACCGGGCGCTGGCCACGGTGGACGTGACGACCGGTGAGCCGGCCACCGCCATCAATCAGCGCTCCGACGTCTGCGCGGTACCGGCTGCCGCCGTGGTCGCCGAGGCGATGGTGGCGCTGGTGCTGGCGGAGGCGGCGGTGGAGAAGTTCGGTGGTGACTCGGTCGCCGAGATGCGCCGTAACCTGGCCGGTTACCTCGACGCGCTGGTGATCCGGTGACCGCTCCGACCCGGCCGGTCTGCGTGCTGGTCGGCGCGCCCGGTTCCGGCAAGACCACGATCGGGCAGGGCCTGGCGGAGGCGCTCGGCGTCGAGTTCCGGGACACCGACGCCGACATCGAGCGTCACGCCGGCAAGCCGATCCCGGAGATCTTCGTCGACGAGGGGGAGGAGCACTTCCGTACCCTCGAACGGGCGGCCCTGGCCGCGGCGCTGGCCTCCTGCTCCGGGGTGCTCGCCCTCGGCGGCGGCGCGGTGCTGGCCGAGGAGAACCGGGCCGCGCTCGTCGGTCACCGGGTGGTGCACCTCTCCGTCGAACTGCCGGACGCGGTGAAGCGGGTCGGTCTCGGCGTCGGCCGGCCGCTGCTGGCGATCAACCCCCGGGCCACCCTCAAACACCTGATGGACCAACGCCGACCGCTGTACGCCGAGGTCGCCACCGCCACGGTCGTCACCGACGGCCGCACCCCCGAGGAGATCGTCGCCGAGATCATCCCCCTGCTGAAGCCGTAGCGCCGGGGCCGGGCGACGTCTGCGGTTGCGCGCGGGCCGCAGAGATCAGGAGCCGACGGTGACGGCGGTGCCGACCGTCCGGTGACGTGGTCCGGGGCGCCAGGTGGTCAGCAGGGCCAGGGCGAGCAGGATCTCGGCGAGGTCGCCGCCGTAGTACATCACGGTCGCGCCGGCGCGCAGGTGCTCCGTGGTCGCCGGCACGTCGACCAGCAGGCCCGCGTACATCAGTTGGGCGAGGCTGGCGTGGGCGACCACCGCCGCGCCGAGCACCACCAGCCGGACCGGCACCCGGGCCCGGTGCGGGTAGGGTTCCGGGCCGGCGATCGACCAGGTGAACAGCAGTCCGCTGAGCAGGAAGTGCAGGTTGACCAGGTTGTGCAGGGCCGCGCTGTCGAGGGTGGCCCGGTACAGCGGGGTGAGGTAGAGCAGCCACAGCCCGCCGGCGGTGAGCAGCAGCCCGGTGACCGGGTGGGTCAGCGGTCGCAGCGCCGGCCGGCCCAGCACCCGCAGTGCCGCCCGCCCGGCCCGCCGGTCGAGGCAGCGCAGGGCCAGGATGCCGGGTGCGCCGAGCACCAGCCCCAGCGGTGCCAGCATGCCGAGCAGCAGATGCTGCCACATGTGTCCGGCGAAGTCGTCGGTCGGCACCAGCAGAGCGATGGCGAGCAGGGCGCACCCGGCGGCGAAGGCGGCCGTGCGCCAGTGGCTCCAGCCGGCCCGGTCGGGGGCGCGTTGCCGCAGTGCGGCGGCCAGGTAGAGCCAGCCGGCCAGCAGCGGTACGAGAAGTGCCGGGCCGACCGTAGTGCCGTGCTCGGTGCCGTGCGCCGAGACCAGGGCCGGGCCCACCACCAGCGGCGGGCTCACCCCGGTCGGCCCCGGGTCCGCGTCCGCCGCTCGTCGGCACCGGCGTCGACGGCGGTGGCGCGGCGCTGCACGAGCCAGCCGACGACGATCAGCACCACGCCCAACGCGAGGAAGCCGAGATCCCACCAGAGTTGGTGTTCGCCCGCGCGGACGTGGTGGATGCCCAGGATGTGGTGGTCGATGACGCCTTCGATCAGGTTGAACAGCCCCCACCCGATCAGCGCCCAGCCCCACAGCATGGGCGAACGCCACAGCCGGCCGCGGGAGCGGGTCACCCGCGAGTAGAGCATCGCGAGCCCGGTGAGGACGGCCACCCAGGCCACCACGTGGAACAGGCCGTCCCAGACGGTGTTCATCTCCAGCCCCGCGACGGTGTCCACCGGGTACTCGCGCACCCCGATGTTGTCGCTGCCGGTGCTGCTGAGCATGTGGTGCCACTGGAAGACCTGGTGCAGCAGGATGCCGTCGACGAAGCCGCCGAGGCCGAAGCCGAGGATGGTGGCGGGCAGCCGGATGTCCGCACCGTCGATCGTCCGCCCGCTCATGTCGACTCCCTCTCGCCCGTGACCCCCCGGCTGCCCGTGCCCGCTGTGCGGATCGCTAAACGTTGTTCCACCCCTCGGGCACCCCGGTGGCGGCGCGGGTCGGATCGGTGGTGGGTGGGCTAGGCTCCCGGCGATGGACGAGGTGACCCGGATCCCGGTCGGCGGCGACCGACCGTACGACGTGCTGGTCGGCCGCGACCTGCTGGGTGCGCTGCCCGGTCTGCTGCCCGACGCCACCCGGGCGGCGGTGCTGCACACGCCGCCGCTGAAGGAACTGGCCGACGCGGTCGGCGCCAACCTGGCGGCGGCCGGGGTGACACCCCTGCTGATCGAGGTACCCGACGCCGAGGCCGGCAAGCATGTCGACGTGGCGGCGCAGTGCTGGGACCGGCTCGGCGAGGCGGCGTTCACCCGTACCGACGCGGTGGTCGGCCTCGGTGGTGGTGCCGTCACCGACCTGGCGGGGTTCGTGGCGGCGTGCTGGCTGCGCGGGGTGCGCTGGGTGCCGGTGGCCACCTCGTTGCTCGGCATGGTCGACGCGGCGGTCGGCGGCAAGACCGGGATCAACACCGCCGCCGGCAAAAACCTCGTCGGTGCCTTCCACCCGCCGGTCGGTGTGCTGGCCGACCTCGTCACGCTGGACAGCCTCCCGTCGGCCGACCTGGCCGCCGGCCTGGCCGAGGTGGTCAAGTGCGGCTTCATCGCCGACCCGGCCATCCTCGACCTGGTCGAGGCCGACCCGGCCGCCGCGACCGACCCGGCCGGGCCGGTCACCCGGGAGTTGATCGAGCGGGCCATCCGGGTCAAGGCCGACGTAGTCGCGGGAGACCTGCGTGAGTCGGGCGTACGGGAGGTGCTCAACTACGGGCACACGCTGGCCCACGCGATCGAGAAGGTCGAGGGGTACCGCTGGCGGCATGGTCACGCGGTGTCGGTCGGCCTGGTGTACGCCGCCGAGCTGGCCCGCCTCGCCGGCCGGTTGGACGCGGCCACCGCGGCGCGGCACCGTGCCGTGCTGACGGCGCTCGACCTGCCGACCGGCTACCACGCCGACGCGTGGCCCCGCCTGCTGGCCACCATGCGGGTCGACAAGAAGGCCCGGGGCAGCCGGCTGCGCTTCGTGGTGCTCGACGAGTTGGCCCGCCCGGCGATCCTCGACGGCCCGGACGACGACCTGCTGCACGCCGCCTACGCCGCGGTGTCCCGGTGAGCGCGAGGAGTGAGCCGGGTTTGCGAGCCCCGCAGTCGCGAACGGAGGGGGTTCGGTGAGCGCGAGGAGTGAGCCGGGTTTGCGAGCCCCGCAGTCGCGATCGGAGGACGGCTCGATGACCACGCGGGTCTACGTGCTCAACGGGCCGAACCTGGGCCGGCTGGGCACCCGCCAGGTCGACGTGTACGGGGTGACCAGCTATGCCGACCTGGTGAAGCTGTGCGAGACGACCGGCCGGGACCTGGGCCTGGACGTCGTCGTGCGGCAGACCGACGCCGAGCACGAGTTGCTCGGCTGGCTGCACGCCGCCGCCGACGAGGGTGCCGCCGTGGTGCTCAACCCGGCGGCCTGGTCGCACTACTCGATCGCGGTGCGGGACGCCTGCGCGATGCTTCGTGGGCCGCTGGTGGAGGTGCACATCTCCAACATCCACGCCCGCGAGGAGTTCCGACACCACTCGGTCGTCTCGGCGGTGGCGACCGGCGTGATCTGCGGGCTGGGCGTCGATGGCTACCGCCTCGCCCTGCACCACCTGGCCAACCGCCGCGACCAGCCCGCCTGAGTCCGGCCTGGCCTGAGTCCGGCCCGGCTGGCGTGCGCCCCGCTTCGCGCCCAGCCCGCGCTGACACCTTCCCGACGCCTCATGTTCACCACCCCACTACGTTCGGTGTCGCATACCCTCGGTGACGAGCCGCCGCCCCCGCCCAACTCCCCCTCGCGTCCTTTGCTCTGCTTCAACCCACGCACTAGCGGCTGACCAGCACCTTCCTGACGCGGTGGAGCGACGATGTGAGGCGTTGCTGTCACGGAAGGTGACTGTTGCGTGGGTTGAAGCAGAGCAAAGGGGCCGACTGGTAGTGGGGGTGCGGGGCGGAGCATTACTGACTGTGCCAGGCACGGCGTGCTAGCCATGCGTGTCACGCTGGGCCGCGCCGGACCCCGCTACGCCGGGCCGGACGCTTCCACGCCGGGCCGGACCCCGCCACACCGCGCCGGATCTCGTCACGCCGCGCCAGACCTCGTCACGCCGTGCGGACTGCGGGGGGACTGGTTGGACGGGGTGGGCGGCCAGCAGCGGGCGACGGCGGTCGGCGGGCCGCGGAGCGGCTAGTAGACTTGCCAGGTCTGTCCGCCAAATGATGATCAAGGCAGGAAATGGCCACCACCAACGACCTGAAGAACGGCCTGGTACTCAACCTCGACGGGGAGCTCTGGGCCGTCGTCGAGTTCCAGCACGTCAAGCCCGGTAAGGGTGGTGCGTTCGTGCGTACCACGCTGAAGAACGTGCTCTCCGGCAAGGTGGTCGACAAGACCTTCAACGCGGGCACCAAGGTTGAGACCGCGACCGTCGACAAGCGCACGATGCAGTATCTCTACGCCGACGGCGAGGACTACGTCTTCATGGACATGGAGACGTTCGACCAGATCACGGTAATGGGCGGGACGGTCGGCGAGGCCGCCAACTACCTGCTGCCGGAGGCCGAGGCGATCGTGGCCACCCACGAGGGCGTGCCGCTCTACATCGAGTTGCCGACCTCGGTCGTGCTGGAGGTCACCTACACCGAGCCGGGTCTGCAGGGCGACCGTTCCACCGGCGGTAACAAGCCGGCGACGGTGGAGACGGGCGCGACCGTCCAGGTGCCGCTCTTCGTCACCACCGGCGAGAAGATCAAGGTCGACACCCGCGACGGCCGTTACCTCGGCCGCGCCTGATGTCCGAGGGTCCGAAGCAGCAGATGCCGGCGCGCCGCAAGGCGCGTAAGCGCGCGTTGGACGTGCTCTTCGAGGCCGACCTGCGTGATCGTCCGCCGGTCGAGGTGCTGGCCGGCTACGTCGAGCGGATCGTGAAGCCGCGCCCCGACCACCTGGGGTACGCGGTCGGCCTGGTCGAGGGGGTGGCCGGGCATCTGGACCGGATCGACGAGCTGATCTCCAGCTACGCCGAGGGCTGGACGCTCGACCGGATGCCGGTGGTCGACCGTAACCTCGCCCGGATCGCGGTCTACGAGCTGCTCTACCTGGACGAGATCGACGACGCGGTGGCGATCAGCGAGGCGGTGGAGTTGGCGCGGCAGATGTCGACCGACGACTCGCCGCGCTTCCTCAACGGTCTGCTCGGCCGAATCGCGGAGTACGCCACCCGCTGAGGTGGGCAGCGGTCCCCGGTGACTGCCGGCACCTGCGACGACAGCGACGAAAGGGGCCCGTGCCGGACGGCACGGGCCCTTGTCGCGGGGTCGATCTCAGGAGGCGAAGAATGCCCGTGGGTCGGCGACCAGTACGCCGTGCTCGGTCAGCCGCTCGATCAGGCCGGACGGCGAGGCGTCGTAGACGATCGCGAGGGCGCGCAGGTCGTCGGCGCGAATCGACAGCACCCGGCCGTTGTAGTCCCCGCGCTGCTGCTGGATGGCGCGCGCGTACCGGGCCACGTAGGCGAGGTCCTCGCTGGCCTCGTCGTAGAGACGCTCCAGGTCCAGAACGATCTTGCTGGTGGGTTCGTGTCGTACCCCGCTGCCGTCGGGCAGCAACTCCGAGACCGGAACGCGGTAGAACTCGGCCAGCTCGGCCAGTCGGGACACCGTGACGGCCCGGTCGCCGCGCTCGTACGAGCCGACCACGACCGCCTTCCATCGCCCGTTCGACTTCTCCTCCACCCCCTGCAGGGACAGGCCCTGCTGCTGGCGGATGGAGCGCAGGCGGGCGCCCAGAGACTTGGCGTATTCAGAGGGCATTCGGACACTCCCAGTGCTGCTCGGGTTCTCCCAGCGATTCGCTACGGAGCGTGACGGTACGGGGATTCGTACACCTGGTCAAGTGGTCGCGATCTTCCCATGGTGCACTCCGGGTGACTTGTCCGGTTTCGTCTCGCTGACTGGCCAGTCAGCCAACGTCGACGGGGATACGCCGTCGTACCTGGTGCCCGCGCGTCGAGGCGGCGACGACCACTGGTAACGTTGCCCAAGCCCCTCCGCCGGCCGCTCCTCGGCCGGCCGGGAGGTTCCGACGTCCTTTAACGACCCGTCCCGTGAGGCGGGGAAGGAGGTCCGCTGTGGCCTACCCACCGGCTGCCCGGTCGTCGCCGCCGCGACAACCCTCGGTGAAGGTGATCCTGACCAGCGCCGACCTGCACCGCGTGGTCGATCGCATCGCTCACCAGATCCTCGAGAAGACCCAGGGTGCGGCCGACACCGTGTTGCTCGGCATCCCCACCCGGGGTGCCCCGCTCGCCGACCGCCTCGCCGCCCGGATCAGTTCCTTCGAGGGCATCTCCGTGCCGGTCGGCGTGCTCGACATCACTCTCTACCGCGACGACCTGCGCCGACACGCCACCCGCGCGGTCGGCCCGACCCAGTTGCCGGCCGGTGGCATCGACGGCAAACGGGTGATCCTCGTCGATGACGTCCTCTTCTCCGGCCGGACCGTCCGGGCCGCCCTCGACGCGCTCGGCGACCTGGGGCGGCCCGCCTCGGTGCAACTCGCCGTGCTCGTCGACCGGGGACACCGGCAGCTACCGATCCGCGCCGACTACGTCGGCAAGAACATCCCGACGGCGCTCGCCGAGAACGTCAAGGTGACGCTGGCCGAGACCGACGGCGCGGACGAGGTCCGGCTCCACGGCGAGGAGACCCCCTCATGATCAGGCACCTGCTCTCCGGCGCGGACCTCGACGCCGACACCGCCACCCAGATCCTGGACACCGCCGCCGAGATGGCCGCGGTGGCCGGTCGTGAGGTCAAGAAGCTGCCCGCCTTGCGCGGCCGGACCGTGGTCAACCTCTTCTACGAGGACTCGACCCGTACCCGGATCTCGTTCGAGGCGGCGGCCAAGCGGCTCAGCGCCGATGTGATCAACTTTTCGGCGAAGGGTTCCAGCGTCGCCAAGGGCGAGAGCCTGAAGGACACCGCGTTGACCCTGCAGGCGATGGGGGCCGACGCGGTGGTGGTTCGCCACCCCGCCTCGGGTGCCCCGCACCGCCTCGCCGACTGGGTCGACGGTTCGGTGGTCAACGCCGGCGACGGCACCCACGAGCATCCCACCCAGGCGTTGCTCGACGCGTACACGATGCGGTCCCGGCTGGGACGGCTGGCCGGCCTGTCGGTGGCGGTGGTCGGCGACGTGCTGCACTCCCGGGTGGCGCGCTCCAACGTGTTGCTGCTGTCCACCCTCGGTGCCAAGGTGACGCTGGTCGGACCGCCCACGCTGATCCCGGTCGACATCGCCGCCGCCCTCGCCCCCGGTACCGACGTCTGCTACGACCTCGACGCGGTGCTGCCCACCTCGGACGTGGTGATGATGCTGCGGGTGCAGCGCGAGCGGATGAACGACTCCTACTTTCCGTCCGCCCGTGAGTACGCCCGCCGTTACGGACTGGACGGTCCGCGGATGGGCCGACTGCCCGAGCACGCCATCGTCATGCACCCCGGCCCGATGAACCGGGGCATGGAGATCACGCCGGAGGTCGCGGACTCGCCCCGCTCCACCATCGTCGAACAGGTCGCCAACGGTGTCTCCGTCCGGATGGCCGTCCTCTACCTGCTGCTCGGGGGGAACAACCGGTGAGCGCGAGGAGTGAGCCGGTTCTGCGAGCCCCGCAGTCGCGAACGAAGGAAGCACAGTGAACTCGTACCTGATCAGGAACGTCAGCGTCCTCGGCGCCGCACCGACCGACCTGCTGATCCGCGACGGTGTCGTCGCCGAGACCGGCGCGGGCCTCGCCGCGCCCGACGCCACGCTGGTCGACGCCGAGGGGCTGGTCGCCCTGCCCGGCCTGGTCGACCTGCACACCCACCTGCGCGAGCCCGGCCGGGAGGACGCCGAGACCGTCAAGACCGGTTCCCGGGCGGCGGCGCTCGGCGGCTACACCGCGGTCTGCGCGATGGCGAACACCTCGCCGGTGGCCGACACCGCGGGCGTGGTGGAACAGGTGTGGCGGCTCGGCCGCGAGGCCGGGCTGGTCGACGTGCAGCCGATCGGCGCGGTCACCGTCGGCCTGGCCGGCGAGCGGCTGGCCGAACTCGGCGCGATGGCCGACTCGGCGGCCCGGGTGCGGATCTTCTCCGACGACGGCCACTGCGTCGCCGACCCCCGGCTGATGCGTCGGGCGCTGGAGTACGTGAAGGCCTTCGACGGCATCATCGCCCAGCACGCCGAGGAGCCCCGGCTCACCGAGGGCGCACAGATGCACGAGGGTGAGGTCTCCACCCGGCTGGGTCTGACCGGTTGGCCGGCGGTCGCCGAGGAGGCGATCATCGCCCGGGACGTGCTGCTGGCCGAGCACGTGGGCAGCCGGCTGCACGTCTGCCACGTCTCCACCGCCGGCAGCGTCGAGGTGCTGCGCCACGCCAAGGCCCGGGGGGTACGCGTCACCGCCGAGGTGACCCCGCACCACCTGCTGCTCACCGACGCGCGTGCCGAGACCTACGACCCTGTCTTCAAGGTCAACCCGCCGCTGCGCACCGCCACCGACATCGCCGCGCTGCGGGCCGCCCTGGTCGACGGAGTGATCGACATCATCGCCACCGACCACGCCCCGCACGCCGTCGAGGACAAGGAGTGCGAGTGGGCGTACGCTCGGCCGGGCATGCTCGGGCTGGAGACGGCGCTGTCCATCGCGCTCGACGTGCTGGGTCCGCGGTGGGACCTGATCGCCGAGCGGATGTCCCGTACCCCGGCCCGGATCGCCGGGCTCACCGAACACGGCCACGACCCGGCCCCCGGCGCGCCGGCCACCCTGACCCTGGTCGACCCGGCGGCCCGCCGGGTGATCGAGCCGGCGGAACTGGCCAGCCGTAGCCGCAACACCCCGTACGCCCGGATGACGCTGCCGGGTCGCATCGTGGCGACCTTCCTGCGTGGCGAGGCGACGGTTCTGGACGGAAAGGCAGTCAAGTGATCCGAGCGAGGAGCGCAGCGCAGCGGAGCACCGCAGTCCGGATCGGAGGAACGGCATGAGTCGTAGGCGTCCAGCGATTCTCGTCCTGGAGGACGGGCGCACCTTCCACGGTGAGGCGTACGGCAGTGTCGGGGAGACCTTCGGCGAGGCGGTCTTCAACACCGGGATGACCGGTTACCAGGAGACGCTCACCGACCCGTCGTACCACCGTCAAGTGGTGGTGCAGACCGCACCGCACATCGGCAACACCGGCGTCAACACCTCCGACGACGAGTCGCGTCGGATCTGGGTGGCCGGCTACGTGGTGCGTGACCCGGCCCGGGTCAGCTCCAACTGGCGGGCCACCGGCGGACTGGAGGACCGGCTGGCCACCGAGGGGGTGGTCGGCATCAGCGGCGTCGACACCCGGGCGCTGACCCGCCACCTGCGCGAACGCGGCGCGATGCGGGTGGGCATCTCCAGTGTCGAGGACGACCCGCAGGCGCTGCTCGACCGGGTCCGCCGGTCGCCGCAGATGCTCGGCGCGGACCTCTCCGCCGAGGTGACCACCGCGACGCCGTACGTGGTCGACGCCGAGGGCGAGCACCGGTTCACGGTGGCCGCGCTCGACCTGGGCATCAAGCGCAATGTGCCGCGGCGGCTCGCCGCGCGTGGCGTGACCACCCACGTGCTGCCGGCCCACTCGACGATCGAGGACCTGCTGGCCACCGGCGCCGATGCGGTCTTCTTCTCACCGGGCCCCGGCGACCCGGCGACCGCCGACGCTCCGGTCGCCCTGGCGCGGGAGGTGATGCGCCGCGAGGTGCCGCTGTTCGGCATCTGCTTCGGCAGCCAGATCCTCGGCCGGGCGCTCGGCTTCGGCACCTACAAGCTCGGCTACGGCCACCGGGGCATCAACCAGCCCGTGCTCGACCGGGCCACCGGCAAGGTGGAGGTGACCAGCCACAACCACGGCTTCGCCGTCGAGGTTCCGGGTGTCCGGGCCGGGGCGGTCGTGCCGGACCAGGTGATCGACACCGAGTTCGGTGGCGTCGAGGTGTCGCACGTCTGCCTCAACGACAACGTGGTCGAGGGGCTGCGGGCGCGCCACGTGCCCGCCTTCACCGTTCAGTACCACCCGGAGGCGGCGGCCGGCCCGCACGACGCGGACTATCTCTTCGACCGCTTCGCCGAGCTGATCTACGGCCGGGCTCTCAGTGGGGGACGTACCAATGCCTAAGCGGACCGATCTCAAGCACATCCTGGTGATCGGGTCGGGACCGATCGTCATCGGACAGGCCTGCGAGTTCGACTACTCGGGGACGCAGGCGTGCCGGGTGCTGCGTGCCGAGGGAATCCGGGTCAGCTTGGTCAACTCCAACCCGGCCACCATCATGACCGACCCGGAGTTCGCCGACGCCACCTACGTCGAGCCGATCACTCCGGAGTTCGTCGAGCTGGTCATCGCCAAGGAACGCCCGGACGCGGTACTGCCCACCCTGGGCGGGCAGACCGCCCTGAACACCGCCGTGGCTCTGCACGAGGCCGGGGTGCTGGAGAAGTACGGCGTCGAGCTGATCGGCGCGAACATCGACGCGATCCGGCGCGGCGAGGACCGGCAGCTGTTCAAGGAGATCGTGGCGAAGGCCGGCGTGCGCCTCGGCGTGGCCGACCCGGCGGCGCTGGTACCACGTTCGCGGGTCTGCCACTCGATGGACGAGGTCCGGGAGACCGTCGCCGAGCTGGGCCTGCCGGTGGTGATCCGGCCGTCGTTCACCATGGGCGGCCTCGGCTCGGGGATGGCGCACACCGACGCGGACCTGGACCGCATCGCGGGCACCGGCCTGGCCGCCAGCCCGGTGCACGAGGTGCTCATCGAGGAGAGCGTGCTCGGCTGGAAGGAGTACGAGCTCGAACTCATGCGGGACCGCCACGACAACGTGGTGGTGGTCTGCTCGATCGAGAACCTGGACCCGATGGGCGTGCACACCGGTGACAGCGTCACCGTGGCACCGGCCATGACGCTCACCGACCGGGAGTACCAGCACCTACGCGACCTGGGCATCGCGGTGCTGCGGGAGGTCGGCGTGGACACCGGGGGCTGCAACATCCAGTTCGCGGTGAACCCGGCCGACGGTCGCATCGTCGTCATCGAGATGAACCCGCGGGTGTCCCGCTCATCGGCGCTGGCGTCGAAGGCGACCGGCTTCCCGATCGCGAAGATCGCCGCGAAGCTGGCCATCGGCTACACCCTCGACGAGATCCCCAACGACATCACCCGCAAGACGCCGGCCGCGTTCGAGCCGACGCTCGACTACGTGGTGGTGAAGATCCCCCGGTTCGCGTTCGAGAAGTTCCCCGGCGCGGACCCGGAGCTGACCACCACGATGAAGTCGGTCGGCGAGGCGATGAGCCTCGGGCGCAACTTCACCGAGGCGCTGAACAAGGCCATGCGCTCGATGGAAACCAAGGCTTCCGGCTTCTGGACCGTGCCGGACCCGCAGGGCGCCACCAGGGAGAACACCCTCGCCGCGTTGGGTATGCCGCACGACGGGCGGCTCTACACGGTGGAGCGGGCGTTGCGACTGGGCGCCTCGATCGCCGAGGTCAGCGCCGCGTCCGGCGGCATCGACCCGTGGTTCCTGGACCAGATCGCCGCCCTTGTCGAGCTGCGTGCCGAGATCGTGGCGGCACCGGTGCTGGACGCGGAGCTGCTGCGTCGGGCGAAGCGGGCCGGCCTGTCCGACCGGCAGCTGGCCGCGCTGCGCCCCGAGCTGGCCGCCGAGGACGGGGTACGGAAGCTGCGGCACCGCCTCGGCATCCGGCCGGTCTACAAGACGGTGGACACCTGCGCCGCCGAGTTCGAGGCCATGACTCCCTACCACTACTCCTCGTACGACGCGGAGACCGAGGTGGTCGGCTCGGTGCGGCCCAAGGTGCTGATCCTGGGCTCCGGGCCGAACCGGATCGGACAGGGCATCGAGTTCGACTACTCCTGCGTGCACGCGGTTCAGGCGCTGCGCAGCGCCCCGATCGGCATGGCCGCTGCGTCCGCTTCCGGCGCCGCAGGCGCCGGTTTCGAGACCGTGATGGTCAACTGCAACCCGGAGACCGTCTCCACCGACTACGACACCGCGGACCGGCTCTACTTCGAGCCGCTGACCTTCGAGGACGTGCTGGAGGTCTGGCACGCGGAGGACTCCTCCGGCCGGGCGGCCGGCGGGCCGGGCGTGGTCGGCGTGATCGTGCAGCTGGGCGGGCAGACGCCGCTCGGGCTGGCCCAGCGACTCAAGGACGCCGGAGTGCCGGTGGTGGGTACCTCCCCGGAGTCGATCCACCTGGCCGAGGAGCGGGGCGCCTTCGGGTCGCTGCTGGCCCGGGCCGGCCTGCGCGCGCCGGCGCACGGCACCGCCACCTCGTACGACGAGGCGAAGGAGATCGCCGACGAGATCGGCTATCCGGTGCTGGTCCGGCCGTCGTACGTGCTCGGCGGTCGCGGCATGGAGATCGTGTACGACGACGCCACGCTGCGCGACTACATCGGCCGGGCCACCGACATCTCGCCCGACCACCCGGTGCTCGTCGACAGTTTCCTCGACGACGCCATCGAGATCGACGTGGACGCGCTCTGCGACGCCGACGGCGAGGTCTACCTCGGCGGGATCATGGAGCACATCGAGGAGGCGGGCATCCACTCCGGCGACTCCTCCTGCGCCCTGCCCCCGATCACCCTGGCCAGTTCGCACGTGGCCCAGGTCCGCCGCTACACCGAGGCGATCGCCCGGGGCATCGGCGTACGGGGGCTGCTCAACGTGCAGTACGCGCTCAAGGACGACGCGCTGTACGTGCTGGAGGCCAACCCGCGCGCCTCGCGTACCGTGCCGTTCGTCTCGAAGGCCACGGCGGTGCCGCTGGCCAAGGCGGCGGCCCGGATCGCGCTCGGCGCGACCCTGGCCGAGTTGCGCGCCGAGGGCATGTTGCCGGCGACCGGGGACGGTGGTTCGCTGCCGCCGGACGCCCCGATCGCGGTGAAGGAGGCGGTGCTGCCCTTCAAGCGGTTCCGCACCCCGGCCGGCAAGGGCGTGGACTCGCTGCTCGGCCCGGAGATGAAGTCGACCGGCGAGGTGATGGGGATCGACATCGCCTTCGGGCAGGCCTTCGCCAAGTCGCAGTCGGCGGCGTACGGTTCGTTGCCGACCGAGGGCAGGATCTTCGTCTCGGTGGCCAACCGGGACAAGCGCGGCATGATCTTCCCGATCAAGCGGCTGGCCGATCTCGGCTTCGACATCGTCGCGACCAGCGGTACCGCCGAGGTGCTGCGCCGGCACGGCATCGCCTGTGAGCAGGTCCCGAAGCACTACGAGGCCGGCTCCGAGGACGACGCGGTGTCGCTGATCCTCGGCGGCCACGTCGCCCTGGTCGTCAACACGCCCCAGGGTTCCGGTGCCAGCGCCCGCTCCGACGGTTACGAGATCCGCAGTGCGGCGGTCACCGCCGACATCCCCTGCATCACCACCGTCCCCGGCGCCGCCGCCGCCGTCATGGGCATCGAGGCCCGAATCCGCGGCGACATGCAGGTACGCCCCCTCCAGTCCCTGCACGCCATCCTCCGGCCCACCCAGTGACCGCCCAGCTCTCGTTGATCATGAAGTTGTTGTCGGCCGCCTTGGCGTGTCGGGACAACAACTTCATGATCGACGCGTGGGTTCGGGGAGGGGGGGCGTGATCTTCGAGGGGACCGTGCGGCGGGGGTTGTTTCGGATCGGGGGCGGGGACGCGGAGGCGGCGCACGAGTTCACCCTGCGGCGGTTGGCCACGTTGTCCCGGATGCCGGTGGCGCTGGCGGCGGTGCGGGCCCGGTACGCGGTGGCGGCGCCGCGCACCGTGTTCGGAGTGCGGTTCGCCAATCCGGTCGGGCTGGCCGCCGGGATGGACAAGGACGGGGTGGCGCTGCCGGCGTGGCCGGCGCTGGGCTTCGGTTTCGTCGAGGTCGGCACGGTGACGGCGCGTCCGCAGCCGGGCAATCCCCGGCCCCGGCTGTTCCGGCTGGTCGACAGCGAGGCTGTGATCAACAGGATGGGTTTCAACAACGCCGGGGCGCAGGCGCTGGCGGACCGGCTCGCGGCGCTGCCACGTCCGCTCGGCGTACCGCTGGGCATCTCGCTGGGCAAGTCGAAGGTGACGGCCCTGGAGGACGCGGTGGAGGACTACCGGGAGTCCTACCGCGCGCTGCGCGATCACGGTGACTACTTCGCGGTCAACGTCTCCTCACCGAACACCCCGGGGCTGCGCGCGTTGCAGGACCGGGAGCACCTTGACGCGCTGCTGGCGGCGTTGGTGGGGGAGAAGCCGGTGCTGGTGAAGATCGCCCCCGACCTCACCGAGCCGGCCATCGCCGAGTTGCTCGAGGTGTGCCTGTCGCGAGGCGCCGCCGGAGTGATCGCCACGAACACCACCCTCGGACGGGACGGGCTGGCTCCGGCCGACCGGGGGCGCTCCGGCGAGGCCGGTGGGCTCTCCGGCCGTCCCCTGGCCGACCGGGCGCGGCAGGTGGTCGCCTTCGTGCACACCGAGACGGGCGGGCGACTGCCGGTGATCGGGGTGGGTGGCATCGTCGATCCCGACGACGCGACCCGGATGTTCGACGCCGGTGCCAGCCTGGTGCAGCTCTACACCGGCTTCATCTACCGTGGCCCGGCGCTGCCCCGCGCCGTCGCCCGCGCGGCCGCCGGTGCCGTACGTCCGGCCACGACCGGAGCCTGACGACACGGACACCACCTACTCACCACTGCCTTTGCTCTGCTTCACCCCACGCAACGGTTTCGGCGCAGCCGTCGTGCGTCCGGTGAAGCAGAGCAAAGGGGGGCACAAGGAGGGCTGATGACGCCGGAGGAGGTGCTTGCCGCCGACGCGGCGCACGTGTGGCATCCGTACGCGGCGTTGCCGCCGGCGGTGGCGCCGTACCTGGTGGACAGCGCCGAGGGGGTGCGGCTGCGGCTGGCCGACGGCCGTGAGCTGATCGACGGGATGTCCTCCTGGTGGGCGGCGATCCACGGCTACCGGCACCCGGTCCTGGACGCGGCCGTGGTCGACCAGGTGGGCCGGATGAGTCACGTCATGTTCGGCGGGCTGACCCACGCGCCGGCCGTGGAACTGGCTCGCACCCTGGTCGAGCTGACGCCCGACGGGCTGGAGCACGTGTTCCTGGCCGACTCCGGTTCGGTGAGTGTCGAGGTCGCCGTGAAGATGTGCCTGCAGTACCAGCGGGCCACCGGCCGGCCGCGGCGGCACCGGTTGGGCACGTGGCGGGGCGGGTACCACGGCGACACCTTCCATCCGATGAGCGTCTGCGACCCCGAGGGCGGCATGCACCACCTCTGGGGGGACGTGCTGCCGCGACAGGTCTTCGCCCCGGTACCGCCGGGCGGCTTCGACAGCCCGCCGGACCCGGCGTACGAGGCGGCGCTGATCGACGCGGTCGAGCGGCACGCCCACGAACTGGCCGCCGTGATCGTGGAGCCGGTGGTGCAGGGCGCGGGCGGGATGCGCTTCCACCATCCGCACTATCTGCGGGTGCTGCGCGAGGTGACCCGGGCACACGGAGTGCTGCTGATCTTCGACGAGATCGCCACCGGTTTCGGCCGTACCGGGACGATGTTCGCCGCCGAACACGCCGGAGTCACCCCGGACGTGCTCTGCGTCGGCAAGGCGCTCACCGGCGGCTACCTCACCCTGGCCGCGGCGCTGTGCACCGCCGAGGTCGCGCGGGGCATCCGCGCCGGCGGCGTGCTCGCGCACGGCCCGACGTTCATGGGCAACCCGCTCGCCTGCGCGGTCGCCAACGCGTCGCTGGGCCTGCTGCGGGCCGGGGACTGGTCCGGTCAGGTGGCGCGGCTCGATCGGGGGCTGCGGTCGGCTGACGCCGCTGCGCGGCGCGCCGGGCGTGGTGGACGTGCGCGTGCTCGGCGCCATCGGCGTGGTCGAACTGGACCACGAGGTGGATGTCGGCGCGGCCACGGCCGCCGCGGTGGCCCAGGGGGTGTGGCTGCGGCCGTTCCGGAACCTGGTCTACACGATGCCGCCGTACGTCACCACGGACGCCGACCTGGCGACCCTGGTGACGGGTGTCGCGGCAGCGATCGCGGTGGGCTGAGTAGGCGGTCGCCGACGCTCGGCTCGATTTGAGTAGCCGTGCTCGGCAGGTGCCGGGAATTGGAGTAACCCGGCCGGGGTTTGAACCGAGCCTGCTGAGTAGGCGTGAACGGTGCAAATCCGGCACAGCACGAGAGGAAGGTACTGGCTATGGAGAGCTTCGGCGCCCGGCTGCACCGGGCGATGCACGAGCGCGGCCCGCTCTGCGTGGGGATCGACCCACATCCGGCGTTGCTGGCGCAGTGGGGTCTTGGCGACGATGTGGCCGGGCTCGATCGATTCGCCCGGACCGTCGTGGACGCCCTTGGTGACCGGGTTGCGGTGGTCAAGCCCCAGTCGGCGTTCTTCGAGCGGTTCGGGTCTCAAGGGATGGCGGTCCTTGAGTCAACTATCCGACAGTTACGAAATCTCGGCTCGCTCGTTCTGCTCGACGCCAAGCGCGGCGACATCGGCTCGACGGTCCGCGCGTACGCGTCGGCCTACCTTGATCCATCCAGCCCCATGTATGTCGACGCGGTGACCGCGAGCCCCTTCCTGGGGGTCGGCTCGCTGGCGCCGATGTTCGAGCTGGCTGCCGAGCACGGCGGTGGCGTCTTCGTCCTGGCGCTCACCTCCAACCCCGAGGGTGCCTCGGTGCAGCGGGCGCGCAGCGCCGACGGACGAACCGTCGCGCAGACCGTTCTTGACGAGATTTCCCAGCTCAACGCGGGTGCTGAGCCGATCGGGAGCATCGGTGCCGTGATCGGCGCGACGGTCGGGAAGACCGACTGCGACCTCTCGGCGGTGAACGGCCCACTGCTCGCACCCGGCCTCGGCGCGCAGGGTGCCACGGCGGCGGATCTGCGGGTCGTCTTCGGCCCCGCGGTGCCGGCCGTGCTGCCCGCGTACTCCCGTGAGGTGCTGGGCGCCGGGCCCGATCCGGCGGCGTTGCGAGCCGCCGCGGACCGCGCCGTGGCCGAGTGTCGGGCGGTCCTGGCAATGTCGTGACTGACTGATGACTCGGTCACTTTGTGGTGATCATCGCGCGCCCACGTTGCCGAAAGCTCCGTTGACCGCTAGTTTTCCCCGCGCTGGGAACCCCTTGGTTCACAGCGACACCACGTTTCACAGATGCGGCGGCGCGTCCCGCCCGTCGCGATAGGGACCTGAGGAGAACTGGTGCCGCTCCCGTCACTGACCCCCGAGCAGCGCGCAGCCGCGCTGGAGAAGGCTGCGGAGATCCGCAAAGCCCGTGCCGAGCTGAAGGAGCAGCTCAAGCAGGGCAAGACCACCCTCGGAGCCGTTCTTGAGCGGGCCGAGTCCGACGATGTCGTCGGCAAGCTCAAGGTGTCGGCCGTGCTGCAGGCCATGCCGGGCATCGGCAAGATCCGGGCTACTCAAATCATGGAGAAGCTCAAGATTGCCGACAGCCGCCGGCTGCGTGGCCTCGGCGAGCAGCAGCGCAAGGCCCTGCTTGGGGAGTTCGCCGCCAACTGAGCACGACTGCGGGTAGAAACAAGCAGTGAGCTTGGATGACGAGGCGCGCCCGGCGGCTCGGCTCACTGTCCTGGCCGGCCCATCCGGTGCCGGCAGGGAGAGTGTCGTCGAGCTGATCCGGGCGCGTTCTCCGTCAGTGTGGACGCCGATCACGGTCACCACCCGGCCCCGCCGGAGCAGCGAACTGGACGGCGTCCACCGACACTTCGTCACGTCGGAGGAGTTCGACCGTCAGCTCGCCGAGGGCGAACTGCTGGAATGGAGCCGGCTCGGCGGGTACCGGCGCGGCACGGAGATCACCCCGCTGCGCCGCCGGCTCGCCGCCGGGCAGCCGGTGCTGCTCGCGTTGGACCTGGCCGGGGCGTTGCTGGTCCGGGCGGGGTGGCCGGGGGCGCGACTCGTCCTGCTCCATCCGCCCGGTCGGCTGCCGGGCCCGGCCGTGGTGGCGGCCGTCGACCTCAGCGTGTCGCACGACCGCATCGAGCGGGTCGTGGACGAACTGGTAGGATTCATCGGTTCTTCCTTCCTGGCTCCGGCCCGGCCGCGTCCGCGCGGTTGAGCGCCGGCACCGCGCGCACGCGCGGTCCGTGCGAAAGACGCAGAGGTTCATCCGTGGGATCCATCGCCAACCCCGAAGGCATCACCAACCCGCCGATCGACGAGCTCCTGGAGAAGACGACGTCGAAGTACGCGCTTGTCATCTTCGCGGCCAAGCGCGCCCGTCAGGTGAACGCCTACTACAGCCAGCTCGGTGAGGGCCTGCTGGAGTACGTCGGCCCGCTTGTCGAGACCACCCCCCAGGAGAAGCCGCTCTCCATCGCGATGCGCGAGATCAACTCGGGCCTGCTCACCGCAGAGCCGACCGACCAGCCGTAATCTCCCGCGCGTCGATGAACGCCCGGATCGTCCTCGGCGTCGGCGGCGGGATCGCCGCCTACAAGGCGTGCGAGTTGCTGCGCCTGTTCACCGAGTCGGGCCACCAGGTGCGGGTGGTGCCCACCGCGGCCGCGTTGCGCTTCGTCGGCGCGCCGACCTGGGCGGCGCTCTCCGGGCAACCGGTCGCCGAGGACGTCTGGTCCGACGTGCACGAGGTGCCGCACGTGCGCCTCGGTCAGCAGGCCGACCTGGTGGTGGTCGCGCCCGCCACCGCCGACCTGCTGGCCCGCGCGGCCCACGGCCTCGCCGACGACCTACTCAGCAACACCCTGCTCACCGCTCGCTGCCCGGTGCTGCTGGCGCCGGCCATGCACACCGAGATGTGGGAGCACCCCGCCACCGTCGCCAACGTCGCGACGCTACGGGCCCGAGGGGTCGGGTCGTCGAGCCGGCCGTGGGGCGACTCACCGGCGTCGACACCGGCAAGGGCCGGCTGCCGGAGCCGACGGAGATCTTCGCCGTCGCCCGCCGCGTCCTGGCCCGCGGCGTCGACGCGCCGGCCGACCTGACCGGCCGGCGGGTGGTGGTCACCGCCGGTGGCACCCGGGAACCGCTGGACCCGGTGCGCTTCCTGGGCAACAGGTCGTCCGGCAAGCAGGGCTACGCCTTCGCCCGGGCCGCCCTCGCCCGTGGTGCCCGGGTCACGCTGATCGCGGCCAACGTCGCACTGCCCGACCCGGCCGGTGCGGATCTGATCCGCGTGGGTACGACCGGGGAACTGCGGGAGGCCACGCTGAAGGCGGCGGTGGACGCCGACGTGGTGGTGATGGCGGCGGCTCCGGCCGATTTCCGCCCGGCGACGTACACGCCTGGCAAAATCAAGAAGTCGGACGACGGCACCGCACCCACCATCGAGCTCGTGACCAACCCGGACATCGCCGCCGAGCTGGGTCAGCGTCGTCGGCCGGAGCAGGTGCTGGTGGTGTTCGCCGCCGAGACCAGCGACGCCGAGGCCAACGGACGGGCCAAGCTGGCCCGTAAGCGGGCCGACCTCATCGTCATCAACGAGGTCGGGCCGGACAAGGTCTTCGGCGCCGAGACCAACGCGGCCACGGTCATCAGCGTGGACGGCTCGGTCAGCCGGATGCCCGAGCGGTCCAAGGAGGAGCTCGCCGACGGGGTGTGGGACCTGGTGGTCGCCCGGTTGGCCGGTAACTCCTCCTGACGGCTGGGCCCGAGACGACCGTGGACGATGCCGTCGACGGTTGGTGACTAGACTGCTGCGGAACGACGTCCAAGACTTAGGAGTACCGTGACACGCCGCCTCTTCACGTCCGAATCGGTCACGGAAGGCCACCCGGACAAGATCGCCGATCAGATCAGTGACGGCATTCTCGATGCCTTGTTGACGCAGGATCCGCACAGTCGCGTGGCGGTGGAGACATTGATCACCACCGGTCAGGTGCACGTCGCCGGTGAGGTGACGACGAAGGCGTACGCCGACATCCCGACGATCGTGCGGGAGACGATCCTGGGTATCGGTTACGACTCGTCGAAGAAGGGGTTCGACGGGGCGTCGTGTGGGGTCAGTGTCTCGATCGGCTCCCAGTCGCCGGACATCGCGCAGGGCGTGGACAACGCGTTCGAGTTGCGGACCGGGTCATCGGAGAGCGCGTTGGACGCGCAGGGTGCCGGTGACCAGGGCATGATGTTCGGGTTCGCCTGCTCGGAGACGCCCGAGCTGATGCCGTTGCCGATCGCGCTGGCGCACCGGTTGGCGCGTCGGCTGGCCGCGGTCCGCAAGGACGGCACGGTGCCGTACCTGCGTCCGGACGGCAAGACGCAGGTCACCATCGAGTACGACGGTCTGCGGCCGGTGCGCCTGGACACGGTGGTGGTGTCCAGCCAGCACGCCGCGGACATCTCGTTGGAGTCGCTGCTCACCCCGGACGTGCGGGACCACGTCATCGCTCCGGAGTTGGAGAGCCTGGGTCTGGACACCGAGGGCTACCGGCTGCTGGTGAACCCGACCGGTCGGTTCGAGATCGGTGGCCCGATGGGTGACGCGGGTCTGACCGGGCGGAAGATCATTGTGGACACCTACGGTGGCTACGCCCGCCACGGTGGTGGGGCCTTCTCCGGCAAGGACCCGTCGAAGGTCGACCGGTCGGCCGCGTACGCGATGCGCTGGGTGGCCAAGAACGTGGTGGCCGCCGGTCTGGCGGAGCGGTGCGAGGTGCAGGTGGCGTACGCGATCGGTAAGGCGCACCCGGTGAGCCTGTTCGTGGAGACGTTCGGTACCGAGACGGTGCCGGTGGCCTCGATCGAGAAGGCGGTCACCGAGATCTTCGACCTGCGTCCGGCCGCCATCATCCGGGATCTGCACCTGCTGCGGCCGATCTACTCCCGGACCGCCGCCTACGGCCACTTCGGCCGCGAACTGCCCGAGCTGACCTGGGAGTCCACCGACCGCGCCGCCGACCTCAAGTCGGCCGCCGGAGCCTGACAACCACCCGGCGTGACGACCGGCGGCCCGCTGACGGGTCGCCGGTCGCCCGTGTCTGCGTCGACGTGCCCCTGGCCCACCTGGACCGTCCCTTCGACTACCTGGTACCGCAGGCGCTCTCCGCCGACGCCGTGCCGGGCGTACGGGTCAAGGTGCGCTTCGCCGGTCAACTCGTCGACGGCTGGCTGCTGGAGCGGACCGAACGATCCGACCACCCCAAGCTGGCGTACCTGGACAAGGTCGTCTCTGCGGTGCCGGTGCTCGCCCCGGAGGTGGCCCGGCTGGCCCGGGTCGTCGCCGACCGGTACGCCGGCAGCCTGGCCGACGTGCTGCGGCTGGCGGTGCCACCCCGGCACGCCCGGGTGGAGAAGGAGGCCACCGCCGACGCCCCGCGAAGCGACGCGGCACCCACCGATCCGCCAGGTTCGCCGGAGCCGGAGGGTGGCGCGACTACCCGGCCGGGCCGGCGCTGCTGCGGGCGCTGGCCGACGGGCGCTCTCCCGGGCGGTGTGGTCGGCGCTGCCGGGGAGGACTGGGCGGCTCGCTACGCCACCGCCGTCGCCGCCACGGTGGCCGCCGGCCGGGGGCACTGGTGGTGGTCGCCGACGGGCGTGACCTGGATCGGCTCGACGCCGCGCTGACCGCGCGGCTCGGCGCGGGCCGGCACGTCTGCCTGTCGGCCGCCCTCGGTCCGGCACGGCGGTACCGGGCGTTCCTGGCGGCCCGTCGCGGCGACGCCCCGGTGGTGATCGGCACCCGGGCGGCCATGTTCGCCCCGGTCGACCGGCTGGGTCTGGTGGCCATCTGGGACGACGGTGACGATCTGCACGCCGAGCCGCGAGCCCCTACCCGCACGCCCGCGAGGTGCTGCTCACCGGCCCAGTTGGCGGAGGCCGGCGCACTCGTCGGCGGCCACGCCCGGACCGCCGAGGCGCAGTTGCTCGTCGAGACCGGCTGGGCCCGCGAGGTGATCGCCGACCGGGCGGTGCTGCGGGCGCGTACCCCAGCGATCGTGCCGACCGGCGACGACCCGCAACTGGCCCGCGATCCGGTGCGGCGACCGCCCGGCTGCCGAGTCTGGCCTGGACCGCCGCCCGGGAGGCACTGCGCGCGGAGGCACCGGTCCTGGTGCAGGTGCCTCGGCGCGGCTACCTGCCCTCGGTGGCCTGCGCCGACTGCCGCACCCCGGCCCGCTGCCCGCACTGCGCCGGCCCACTCGCGTTGCCGTCGGCCGGCGGGTCGCCGCCTGCCGCTGGTGCGCCCGGATCGCTGCCGCGTACGCCTGTCCCCGGTGTGGCGGGCGGCGGCTGCGGGCCTCGGTCACCGGTGCCCGGCGGACCGCCGAGGAGTTGGGGCGGGCCTTCCCGGGGTGCCGGTGCGCACCTCCGGCCGGGAGGTGCTGGCCGACGTCCCCGGTGGCGCCGGTCTGGTGATCGCGACCCCGGGCGCCGAGCCGGTGGCGACCAACGGTTACGGCGCGGTCCTGTTGCTGGACACCTGGGCGTTGCTGACCCGTGCCGACCTGCGGGCCGGGGAGGAGGCGCTGCGCCGCTGGACGGCCGCCGCGGCCCTGGCCCGGCCGGCCTCCGCCGGGGCGGGTGGTGGTGGTCGCCGACGGGGCGCTCGCACCGGTGCAGGCGCTGCTGCGCTGGGACGCCGGTTGGTTCGCGGCCCGCGGCTGGCCGAGCGGCGGGAGCTGGGCTTTCCCCGGCGATGCGGATGGCCAGCGTGACGGGCCTGCCGGTGGCGGTCGCCGACCTGTTGGCGCAGGCACGGCTGCCCGACGGGGCCGAGCTGCTCGGTCCGGTGCCGGCCGACGGCGAGCGGGAGCGGATGTTGGTACGGGTGCCCAGGGCCAGGGCCGCCGCCATGGCCGGTGCGCTGCACGCGGCGGCCGGGGTGCGCAGCGCCCGCAAGGCGGCCGAACCGGTCCGCATCCAGGTCGATCCGCTCGCGCTGTTCTGACCGCAGTCGGTGACGGAGGGTACCGGTTGGTGTCCCAATCGATGCGATATGTTACCCGATCATGACTGTGAGTATCGACTCGCCCGCTCAGGGTCGCGTCCCGGAGGTCGGCCCGCACGGGGTGGTAGCATCGCCCGTCATGCCGGTGCGTACGGCGACTCCAGGTCGGGCTGGAGATGTCCGAGGGCGGCGCGACGACTGCGGGTACCGCGTCGGTCCGGCGCGGCAATCGATGATCTCAACCGGCCGGTGATCAGGGGTGGACAAGTCGTGACCGTTCGTCAGTCGATCGTCTTCAACGGTGACCTGGGCAGCGGGAAGAGCACCGTCTCCGTCGAGATCGCCAAGCGGCTCGGCCTGCGCCGGGTCAGCGTCGGTGACCTCTACCGGAAGATGGCCCAGGAGCGGCAGATGACCGCGCTCCAGCTGAATCTGCACGCCGAGCTGGACCAGGCCGTCGACGGCTATGTCGACCAGCTCCAGCGCGACATCGCCGCCTCCGGGGAGAGCCTGGTCATGGACTCCCGGCTGGCCTGGCACTTCTTCACCGACGCCCTCAAGGTGCACATGATCACCGAGCCGGGGGAGGCCGCCCGCCGGGTCCTGCTGCGCCCCTCCGGGCCGGCCGAGAGCTACACCTCACTCGACGAGGCGAAGGCGAAGCTCAGGGAACGCAGCGAGAGCGAGCGTGGCCGGTTCCTGGTCCGGTACGGCGTGGACAAGGCCCGGCTGCGTAACTACGACCTGATCTGCGACACCACCCGGGCGTCCGCCGACGAGGTGATCGAACGCATCGTCGACGCGTACGAGGGGCGGCTGGCGCCGGAGGTGCTGCGTGGTACCCCGCCGCTGCTGCTGCTCGACCCGGGCCGGGTCTACCCGACCGAGGACATCACCGGGTTGCGCGGCATGTGGGACCCGACCCACGCCAGCGAGGCCGCCGCCGACGGTGAGACCGGCCTGGAGCCCCTGGAGATCGGGTACACCGGCGAGTACTTCTTCGTGGTCAACGGGCACCGCCGACTCAGCGCCGCACTGCGCAGCGGCTCCCGGCTGGTGGCGGGCCGGCTGGTCGCCGAGGTCGAGGAGCCGGTGGTCGGTGGGGTGAGCGCGATCGACTACTTCGTCGCGCAGGCCCGCCCCAGCGTGATCCACGACTGGGAGGCGGCCCACGACCTGCACCTGCCGCTGCCCGAGCACGCCCTGCTCGCCGGCGACGCGGTGCTCGCCGGCGAGAGTCCCGCCGGCTGAGCCTGCCGCCGGCCGGCGCGGCCACCGGCAGTCCGTAGACTGGTACGGCACTACCGTCCCGCCGTGAAGGAGCCAACCCGCGTGACCGTCCAGCCCATCCGTCTGTTCGGGGATCCGGTGCTGCGCACGCCGGCCGATCCGGTGGTCGACTTCGACGTCGAGCTGCGCAAGCTCGTCGAGGACCTGACCGACACCATGCGTGAGCAGGGCGGCGCCGGTCTCGCCGCGCCGCAACTGGGTGTGGGCCTGCGGGTGTTCACCTTCGACGTCGACGACGTGCTCGGCCACCTGGTGAACCCGGTGCTGGAGTTTCCCGACGAGGAGGAGCAGGACGGCCCGGAGGGGTGCCTGTCCATTCCCGGGCTCTACTTCGACACCAAGCGCCGGCAGAACGTGATCGCCAAGGGCTTCAACGGCTACGGCGACCCGATGCAGATCGTCGGCACCGGGTTGATGGCCCGCTGCGTGCAGCACGAGACCGACCACCTCGACGGGGTGCTCTTCCTCGACCGGCTGGATCCGGCCGGTCGCAAGGAGGCGATGAAGGCGATCCGTCAGGCCGAGTGGTACGACGCCGCCGCCCCGCCGACGGTCAAGCTGAGCCCGCACGCCGCCGGCAGCCCCTTCGGTCTGGGGCGGTGACCGGGTGCGGGTGATCTTCGCTGGTACGCCGGCCGTCGCCGTTCCGGCCCTGGCCGCCGTAGCCGACTCCCGGCACGAGCTGGTCGCCGTGGTCACCCGGCCGGACGCGCCCGCCGGGCGTGGTCGGGGGCTGGTCCGCTCCCCGGTCGGCGCCTGGGCCGACGAGCGGGGTGTCGAGGTGCTGACCCCGGCGCGTCCGCGTGAGCCGGAGTTCCTGGACCGGCTGCGCGAGCTGGCGCCGGACTGCGTTCCGGTGGTCGCCTACGGCGCGCTGGTGCCGCCGGTCGCGCTGGAGATTCCCCGGCACGGCTGGGTGAACCTGCACTTCTCGCTGCTGCCGGCCTGGCGGGGCGCCGCACCCGTGCAGCACGCGGTACTGCACGGCGACGAGCTGACCGGAGCCAGCGTCTTCCACTTGGAGGAGGGGCTGGACACCGGCCCGGTCTACGGCACGCTCACCGACGAGATCCGGCCCGGGGACACCTCCGGTGACCTGCTGGAGCGCTTGGCGCACAGCGGCGCCGGACTGCTGGTCGCGGTGCTTGACGCGCTGGAGGACGGCACCGCCAGGGCCGAGCCGCAGCCGGCCGACGGAGTCTCGCTGGCCCCGAAGCTGACCGTGGAGGACGCCCGGGTGCGCTGGGGTGACCCGGCCTTCGCGGTGGACCGGCGCATCCGGGCCTGCACCCCGGCTCCCGGGCCGTGGACGACCTTCCGGGACGAGCGGGTGAAGCTCGGCCCGGTCACCCGGCACCGGACGCGCCCGACCTCAAGCCCGGTGAGCTGCTCGTGGAGAAGGCGCGGGTGCTGGCCGGCACGGCCACCGTCCCGGTGCGCCTCGGCGAGGTGCGCGCGGCCGGCAAGCGGGCCATGCCGGCGACCGACTGGGCGCGCGGTGCCCGGGTCGGCGCCGGGGAGGAGTTCGCGTGAGGAGACCGCCGCCCGCCGCAGCGGAGAGCGTCGCGGGCGGCCGCCGGTCGACCGGCCACGGTACGCGGCGTACGAGGCGGTCGCGGCGGTGCACCGCGACGACGCGTACGCCAACCTGGTGCTGCCGGCGATCCTGACCGACGCGGGACTGTTCGGCCGGGACGCCGCCTTCGCCACCGAACTGACCTACGGCACCCTGCGTCATCTCGGCACGCTCGACGCGGTCCTGACCGCCGCGGCCGGACGGGACGTGCAGCGGATCGACCCGCCGGTCCGCGACGCGCTGCGCATCGGCGCGTACCAGCTGCTGCACACCCGGGTGCCGGCGCACGCGGCGGTCTCCGCCACCGTCGACCTGGTCCGGGCGGTCGGTCAGGGTGCCACCGGTTTCGCCAACGCGGTGCTGCGCGAGGTCGCCACCCGCGACCTCGACGAATGGGTGACCCGACTGGCACCGGCGGTCGAGAGCGACCCGATCGGTCACCTCGCGCTGGCCTACAGCCATCCACAGTGGATCGTGCGGGCCTTCAACGAGGCGCTCGGTGGTGACCTCGGCGAGACCACCCGCCTGCTGATCGAGGACAACGAGCGGCCGCCGGTGCACCTGTGTGCCCGGCCCGGCCTGATTGACCCGGTCGACCTCGCCGACGAGGTGGGCGGCGCGCCCGGTGCCTTCTCGCCGTACGCGGTCTACCTCGCCGGTGGCGCGCCGGGTGAGCTGGCGGCGGTGGCCGACGGCCGGGCCCACGTCCAGGACGAGGGCTCCCAACTGGTCGCGAACGCGCTCGCCCTGGCACCGGTGGACGGCCCGGACGGCCGATGGCTCGACCTGTGCGCCGGCCCGGGCGGCAAGTCGGGTCTGCTCGGTGCCCTCGCCGTGCAGCGGGACGCCCGACTGACCGCCGTGGAGGTGGCCGAGCACCGGGCCCGGCTGGTCGCCGGTGCCACCCGAGGGCTGCCGGTGACCGTGCTGAACACCGACGGCCGGCTGGTGGGCACCGAGCCGAAACTGCCGGAGGAACACTTCGACCGGGTGCTCGTCGACGCGCCGTGCACCGGGCTCGGCTCGCTGCGCCGCCGCCCGGAGTCGCGCTGGCGGCGTCAGCCGTCCGACCTGTCCGCCCTGACCCGGTTGCAGCGTGAGTTGCTCGCCGCCGGGCTGCGGGCGGCCCGGCCGGGTGGGGTGGTGGCCTACGTGACCTGTTCGCCGCACACGGTGGAGACGCACGTGACGGTGACCGAGGCGGCCCGCCGCAGCGGCGTGCCGGTCGACTTCGTCGACGCCCGTACGGTGCTGCCGGCCGGCATGCCGGGGCTTGGCGACGGGCCGACGGTGCAGTTGTGGCCGCACCGGCACGGCACCGACGCCATGTTCCTCGCCCTGCTCCGCCGCACCTGAGCCGCGAGCCCGTCGCCGCCCGGACCCGCCTCGGGCGCGGCGGTCGGGGGAAGAGCCGCAGCGCCCGGGGCGGGTGGCTATTCGGCGGACCGGACGGGAACCCAATCCGTGAACCGTCGGTGCAGATCCGGGAACTGTCCGCCGGGCTCCAGCCCGGCAAGCTGCTCGGCGGCCTCTTCGCGCAACTCCACCAGGTGCACCATGAGCGCCGGCTTGTCCTCCCGGTACACGGCGAGCAGATTCAGCTTCGCCGGCGAGCAGGGCCAGGCAACCCCGCAGGCCCGGCACCGCCACGTCGGGCGGGACGGGACGTGTGCCTCGATCCGGCCGTTCATCCGGTCACGCTCGCGACGCCGGAGCGGGGCCGGGAGCGACGCTCGGCGTACGGGACGGGCGGGACGTTCACCGGCCGCATCCCCGCCGGCCGCAGGAACAGCGCCCGCCGCTGCGTCGCGTCCCCGTGCCGATCGAGCTGGTAGACGTCGACCCAGGCCCACCCGTCGTACGTCGCGCGTTCCAAGTGCCGGATCACCCGGACCAGGATCGGTTGGTGGAACTGCGGGGATGCTTCCCGGGCCAGGAGGTACACGCCGGGACGGACCCGGGGTGCTCCGCCCTCCCGTCCGGTCACCTGCCACGCGCCGGCTTCTGCACGGACATGGTTGCCTCCTCCGTCGTGGTTGGAGGGGGTCGCCCCGGTCTGCTCGCCCAGGGGCGACCCCCGGCGACCCGGCGAGCGGGATTGCCGTCCCAAGGCCCGCACGCGCCGCCCACGAGAACCATCGCGTGGCGAATGTGGACGACTACAGGGCGTAGGCATAGGTTCTTCAGACGTCAAGGACGTCATGTGGGAGGGCGGGCATGAATCAGGCGCTGAGGGCAGCCATGGCGGACGCGGGAGAGACCGCCGAGAGTCTCGCCGAACAGGTAGGCGTGGATCCCAAGACGGTCGCGCGGTGGGTTGCCCCGGGGCGCGTGCCGCATCCCCGACACCGCGCGGCGGCGGCTGCGGCACTAGGGCGGGACATCGAGGACATCTGGCCGGACGTTTTGAAGCGGCGCGAGCCGTCCTGGCTCCGGCCCTGGGTGGAGACGGAACTCCAGGCCACCGCGCTGCGATCCTTTCAAGTCGCGGTCATCCCGGGCCTGTTGCAGACCCCCGAGTACGCCTCGGCGGTGCTCAGCAGCGGCCTGCTCGCCCCGGACGAGGTGGCCGGTTACGTCGAGACCCGGATGCGCCGGCAGTCGTCGGTCCTGGAACGGCGCAAACCGCCGCTCTTCGTCGCGGTCATCGACGAGTTCGCGCTTCGTCGCGGCGCCCCGGACATCATGCACCCGCAGCTGGATCACCTGGTGCGGTTGGCGCAGCCTCCCAACATCCTGCTGCACGTACTGCCGCTCGACGCCGGCCTGCACCCCGGGCAGGCGGGGCCGTTCGTCATCGCCACGACGGAGGACGGCGACGTCGCGTACCTGGACGACCAGGCCGCCGGCCGGCTGACCAACGACACCGCCGCGCTCTGGTCCATTTGGGATACGCTGCGCTCGGTGGCGCTGCCGCGCCGCCAGACCATCGACTTCCTTGAGGCACGATCATGGCTGACCTGACCGGCGCCGTGTGGCGCACAAGCACCCGTAGCAGCTCGAACGGTGGCGACTGTGTCGAGGTCGCCGACAATCTTCCCGGCGTCGTCGGTGTCCGCGACTCGAAGGACCGGACCGGTCCGGCGTTGGTCTTCGCTCCAGCGGCCTGGCAGGCGTTCGTCGCCCGGGCCGCCGGCCGGTCCTGACCCGACCCGGGCGCTTCATCGCGAGCGCAGCCACGCAACCCCCATCACCATCGCCCGATGATTCGGGTACCACGCTGAAATCTTGGACAGTTTCCGTTCTTCGCTAACGGATTCTGTCCAAGATTCACCCGGCGAGGTGCCGCGACCGCGGTGGTGCCGCGACCATCGCTGGGGGCTGGGGCAGGTGACGGTGGCTCAGGTGATCGGGAGGGCTTGAGTGCCGGCGCCCTTCACCGATCGGGTCAGGGTGCGGTCGCTCATCCAGAGGAAGCATTGCACCGACCGGTTGCCGCTGCGCCACTCGCCTTCCGACGGGTGGTAGAAGATGGTGCCGACCCGGTACTGGAGGTTGCCGTCGTCCGGCACCTTGGCGTAGCGGGCGATGGCGCTGCGGCAACCGCGGTGGCTCCGCCCCGGGTTTTCCAGGAACTCCGACCAGATGCTCTCCGGTGCCTGCCACAGACCCACGAACTCGGCCCGATGCTTCGCGGTGCACTTGACGGCGACCATCTCGGTCACCTCGTCGCCCTCGGTGCGGGCGTTGAAGCAGCCGTGCCGCAGCGGCGACGACCCGTCCAGCGCACCGGCCAGGCTGGCCGTGCGTCGTACCGGTATCGGGGTGTCGAGCCCGCGCAGCTCGTGGACGTCGCAGCGGAACCACCGGGCGCCACCGGTCCACGCCTGCGGCGAGGGTAGGACGACGGTGAGCCCGATCCGGGCGCCGCGCCAGTCGCCGCCCAGTGTCTCGCGGACCTCGCGGTCGCATTCGCCGAACGCGGCGCGCATCCCCTTGCTGCCGACCGCCGGCAGCCGGGCCCCGGTCGCTTCGGTGAGCGTTCCGACGTGGAGGGTTTCGGCCCGGTGCGGCTGCGCGCAATCCACCGGTGCGTACGCGCTGAGGTAGCCGACCTCCTGCGGCTGCCCGTGGCAGGTGCCGGAGCCGGGCGTGGACACCGCCGGTGCGCCCATCGACGCCCAGTCGTCGACCAGATCACCATCGGTGCCGGCCGGCCTGGTGCAGCCGGTCGCCACCAGCGCCACCACGGTCGCCAGGGCGACTCCGGTCAGCCATCGTCGCATCCCCGTCGACCTCCCGCTCCCGCCCGTCGAAGCGGCAGCATACGGCACGGGCTCAGCGACCGTTCGAGCCGTTTCCGCACCGTGCTCAGGTGACAGGCAGTCCCTGCGGGCCCACGCCGCGCATCGAGCCGGTGAGCTTGCGGTCGTCGCTCCACAGGATGCACCGCACCCCCCGGTCGCCCTCCTCCCACTCCCGCTGTGACGGCGGGTAGAAGATGGAACCGGCGCGGTAGGGCAGGTCGGCGTTGTTGGGCACGTCCGCGAAGGCGGCGATCAGCTCCATGCACCGCTTGTGGGCCTGGCCGGACGACCGGACGAACTGCTCCCAGCTCATGTCCTGCTCGACGTAGACGCCGACGAACTCGGCGCCGTGCGGCTCGGTGCAGAGCACCGGGGCCATGTAGTTGAGGCTGTCGCCGATGAGCTTCGGGTCGAAGCAACGGTGCACCAGCGGTGAGTCACCGATCAGTGCGCCGCGCAGGCTGCCGGTGCGGTTGACCGGCCGGGTGTTGTCGATGCTGTCGGTCTCGCTCAGGTCGCAGCGGAACCAGCGGGCACCACCGTTCCAGGCCGGCGCCGACGGTAGCGAGATGTTGAGCGTCAACCGGGCGGTGTGCCAGTCACCTCCGAGCACCAGGCGCGCCCGCTGGTCGCACTCCGCGCGGGCGGTACGCAGCGCCGCCGACTCCGGTTCCGGGCGTTCGCCCTCGGCGGCGGCGTCGGTGAACGTGCCGACGTGGACCGTCTCGGCGAGATGGTTGCGAGCGCAGTCCACGGTCTCGTAGGTGCCCGCCTGGACCACCGCGGTGATCCGGGGCAGACAGGCGTCGGTGGCCGGCACGAACATGGTCGGTGCCCGCAGTGTCTGCCAGTCGTCGGTGAGATCGCCGTCGGTTCCGCCCGGCCGCACGCAGCCGCTGAGCACCATCGCAGCCACACTGGCCAGCGCCAGTGCCGCGAGCCACCGTCGCATCGTCCGCCCTTTCCGGGAGCTGCCGCCCGGCTGCCGGCTCCCGCGCCCACCGGCCTGCACGATACGTCACCGTCCCCGATGGAGTGTTGCCGCGAATCGGTCGTCTGGCCAGTGGAAGCTGAGCTTCATTCCGTTTCATCGGTGCCGAAGGGGGTCATTCTGCACCATTGGTCACCTCCGGGTCACGGGGTGTCCCGGTTGCTGGCACGCTGCCGCGGCTGCTGGCCGCGTTCGTACACTGGCCCTGTGACCGTACCGCCGCCGATCGTCGCGCCCAGCATCCTCGCCGCCGATTTCTCCCGTCTCGCCGAGGAGGTCCGTGCCGTCGAGGACGCTGCGGACTGGTTGCACGTCGACGTCATGGACAACCACTTCGTGCCGAACCTGACCATCGGGCTGCCCGTGGTGCAGAGCCTGCGGGCCGCCACCAAGCTGCCCTTCGACGTACACCTGATGATCACCGACCCGAAGCGTTGGGCGCCCGGCTACGCCGACGCGGGGGCGTACAACGTCACCTTCCACGCCGAGGCCTGCGACGACCCGGTGGCGTTGGCCCGGGACCTACGGGCGGCCGGTGCCAAGGCGGGGCTGGCGATCGACCGGGACACCCCGATCGAGCCGTACCTCGACCTGCTGCCCAGCTTCGACACGCTGCTGGTCATGACCATCAAGGCCGGGTTCGGCGGGCAGCGCTTCCTCCCGCAGCTGTTGGACAAGGTCCGCACCGCGCGTCGCCACGTCGACGCCGGCCACCTGGAGCTGCGCATCGAGGTCGACGGCGGGATCGCCGCCGACACCATCGAGCAGGCGGCCGCGGCGGGGGCCGACGCCTTCGTGGCCGGCACCGCCGTCTACGGCGCCGACGACCCGGCCGAGGCGGTACGCCGGCTGCGCGGGCTGGCCGAGCGCGCGGCGGCCGGGGCCTGACGTGGACACCCCCGACGACGATCGCAAGGACGTGATCCTCGTCGTCGACGACGACGAGGACATCGCCCGCTTCGTCGAGTTCAACCTGCGTCTGCAGGGCTTCGACGTGATCCTCGCCGCCGACGGCCAGGAGGCGCTGGAGCTGATCGAACGCCAACGGCCGGACCTGGCCGTGGTCGACCTGATGATGCCCCGGGTGGACGGGCTGGAACTGACCCGACGCCTGCGCGCCGACCCGATGACCGCCGCCCTGCCGGTGATCATGTTGACGGCCAAGGGAATGACCCAGGACAAGGTCCACGGGCTCAACGCCGGCGCCGACGACTACCTGGTCAAGCCCTTCGACAACGCCGAGCTGGTCGCCCGGGTCAGCTCCACGCTGCGGCGCAACAAGGAGTTCCGGGAGGTCTCCCCGCTGACCGGCCTGCCGGGCAACAGCCGGATCCGCCGGGAGATCGCCGACCGGGTCCGTGGTGGCGCGGACTACGCCGTCGGCTACATCGACATCGACCGGTTCAAGAGCGTCAACGACCGGTACGGGTTCGTCCGGGGCGACGGGTTCATCTCGGCACTGGCCCGCAGCCTGCACCGGGCGGTGGTCGCGGTGGCCCTGCCGCCGGCCTTCCTCGGCCACGTCGGCGGTGACGATTTCGTCTTCGTGTGCACGCCGGAGCAGGTGCGGCCGCTCACCCTGCGGGTGTCGGCGGACTTCGAGAAGGCCGCGGACGCCCTCTACGATCCCACCGACCGGGAACGCGGCTACGTGGAGTTGAAGGACCGGCGCGGCAACATCCGCCGGGCGGCGCTGGTCACCCTCTCCATCGGGGTCGCGATCTCCGACACCGACAAGCGCATCACCGACCCGCTGGAGGCGATGACGGTCGCCTCCGAGATGAAGACCGTGGCGAAGAGCCAACCCGGCTCGTACGTGGCGGTGGATCGTCGTCGCGGTGTCGCCGACCCCGGTCACCGTCATGTGAAGTAGCTCGCCCGGGTGGCCCGGTGCCCCGCCGGACGTGTAAGACTTTGCTCAGTACCCACCACGCGCTGGCGGGACTCGGTGTAATTCCGAACCGGCGGTGATCCACGGTCCGACCGTGGTAAGCCCGCGACCCGGGAGCGGTTCGTCCGCCCGGTGGACCTGGTGAGAATCCGGGGCCGACGGTTGGGGGCGGTTCGTCCGCGCCCAGACAGTCCGGATGGGAGACAGCGCGCGGGACGGAAGGGGGCCGTGTGGCTCGCCGGGCTCCGGCGTGCGCGCGTCCCGACCGGGGCGGCTGTGCCGTACCCGGACTCCGCCTGCCCGTGGCCACCTGGCCGAACTCCCTGCCCGCGCGTACGAGCGAGAGGGCAACGGCAGGCGATGGCGAGCGTCTCCGTGGACGAGGCGATGCGTCGGGCGATCGAACTCGCGGCGCGCGGGCTCGGCACCACAAGTCCCAATCCCGTCGTCGGCTGCGTGCTGCTCGACGCCGACGGCGAGGTGGTCGGCGAGGGCTTCCACGCGTACGCCGGGGGACCGCACGCGGAGATCGTCGCGCTGGCCCAGGCCGGCAAGCGGGCCAAGGGTGGCACGGCGGTGGTCACCCTGGAACCCTGCGACCACGTCGGCCGCACCAGCCCCTGTAGCACCGCGCTGGTCCAGGCGGGGGTGGCTCGGGTCGTCATCGCGGTGCCGGATCCCAACCCGGTCGCCACCGGCGGCGCGGCCACGTTGCGGTCCGCCGGCATCCGGGTCGACGTGGGAGTTCGCGAGGCCGAGGCGGAGGCCGGCAACGTGGCCTGGCTGACCACCATGCGCCGAGGCTGGCCGTACGTGATCTGGAAGTACGCGGCGACCCTCGACGGTCGTTCCGCGGCGGCCGACGGCACCAGCATGTGGATCACCTCCGAGGCCGCCCGGATGGACGTGCACGCGCTGCGCGCCACCGTCGACGCGGTGGTGGTCGGTGTCGGCACGGTCCTCGCCGACGATCCCCGGCTCACCGTGCGCAACCTGCGTGACGGCAGTCTGGCCATCCGGCAGCCGCTGCGCGTGGTGGTCGACTCGGCCGGGCGTACCCCTGGCGACGCCCGGGTCCGCGACGGCGCCGCCCGCACCTGGGTGGCCACCGCCGCCGAGGTGGGCACCGGCCCGGACGGCGGGGTGGACCTGCCGGCGCTGCTCGCCGCCCTGCGCACCCGTGGGGTACGGGCGGTGCTGCTGGAGGGCGGGCCCCGGCTCGCCGGGGCGTTCCTCGCCGCCGGCCTGGTCGACCGGGTGGTCGGCTACCTCGCACCCCGGCTGCTCGGTGCCGGGCCCGCCGCGCTCGTCGACGCGGGTGTGAGCACCATCGCTGAGGCGATCGACCTGGAACTCACCGACGTTACGCAGGTCGGTCCCGACCTGCGGATCACCGCGCTGCCCCGGAAGAGGGAGGGCTAGGCATGTTCACCGGCATCGTCGAGGAACTGGGCGAGGTCGTCGGGATGACCCCGACGGCGGAGGACTCGACCCTGGTAGCGGTCCGTGGCCCACTGGTCACCTCCGACGCACGGCACGGCGACTCGATCGCGGTCAACGGCGTCTGCCTGACCGTCGTCGACGTCGACGGCGGGGTGTTCACCGCCGACGTGATGGGCGAGACGCTGCGCCGCTCGGCGCTGGGCGCGCTGCGTACCGGCGACCGGGTCAACCTGGAGCGGGCCGCCGCGCTGGGCAGCCGCCTCGGCGGTCACCTGGTGCAGGGGCACGTCGACGGCGTGGGCGAGGTGCTCTCCCGCGAGCCGGCGGCGCGCTGGGAGACGGTCCGGTTCCGGTTGCCCGCCGGGCTGTCCCGCTACGTGGTGGAGAAGGGCTCGATCACCGTCGACGGGGTTTCGCTGACCGTCACCGAGGTGGGCGACGACTGGTTCGCCGTCGGCCTGATCCCCACCACCCTGTCGGCGACCACCCTCGGCACCCGGTCCGTCGGTGATCCGGTCAACCTGGAGGTGGACGTGCTGGGCAAGTACGTCGAGCGGCTGCTGGGCGCTCGCGCGGCCGACGGGGCGGAGGTGCCGGCATGACCTTCGCTGACATCGAGCAGGCCCTGGCCGAGATCGCCGCCGGCCGCCCGGTCGTGGTGGTCGACGACGCCGACCGGGAGAACGAGGGCGACCTGATCTTCGCGGCCGAGCTGGCCACCCCGGAACTGCTGGCCTTCACGGTGCGGCACACCTCGGGCTTCATCTGCGTACCGCTCACCGAGAGCGAGTGCGACCGGCTCGACCTGCCGCCCATGCACCACACCAACCAGGACCAGCGGCAGACCGCCTACACGGTGACCGTCGACGCCCGGGAAGGAGTCACCACCGGCATCTCGGCGGCCGACCGGGCACACACCATCCGGCTGCTCGCCGACCCGGCCACCGGCCCGACGGACCTGGCCCGCCCGGGGCACGTGGTGCCGCTGCGGGCCCGCTCGGGTGGGGTGCTGCGACGGCCCGGACACACCGAGGCGGCCGTGGACCTGACCCGGCTGGCCGGGCTGCGCCCGGCCGGGGTGCTCTGCGAGCTGGTCAACGACGACGGCACCATAATGCGGCTGCCGGACCTGGAGAAGTTCTGCGCCGAGCACTTGCTGACGCTTGTCACCATCGCGGATCTGATCGCCTACCGGCGGCGCACCGAGAAGCAGGTCGAGCTGGTCGCGGACGCCCGGATGCCCACCGAGCACGGGGTTTTCCGGGCCCTGGGCTACCGCAGCGAGTACGACTCGGCCGAGCACGTGGCGCTGGTCATGGGCGACATCGGCGACGGCCGTGACGTGCTGGTCCGGGTGCACTCGGAGTGCCTGACCGGTGACGTCTTCTCGTCGGTGCGCTGTGACTGCGGGCCGCAACTCAACGCCGCCCTGGACCGGGTGGCTCGCGAGGGGCGGGGCGTGGTCCTCTACGTGCGTGGTCACGAGGGGCGTGGCATCGGGCTGCTGCACAAGCTCCAGGCGTACCAGTTGCAGGACCAGGGCCGTGACACGGTGGACGCCAACCTCGACCTCGGCCTGCCGGCCGACGCGCGTGACTACGGTACCGGCGCGCAGATCCTCTACGACCTCGGGGTCCGCTCGATGCGGTTGTTGACAAACAACCCGGCCAAGCGGGCGGGGCTGGAGGGCTACGGCCTGACCATCACCGGCCGCGAGGGGCTGCCGGTGCGTCCGCACCCGGAAAACGTACGTTACCTACGGACCAAGCGGGACCGGATGGGGCACCTGCTCGACCAGCTGGACGAGGCCGCCGAAGCGCCGATGGGGCGTACGGTGCCCGGCACAGAGATCGGAGCGTAGGCGAGATGGCGGGTTTCGGGGAGCCGGGTTCGGCTCCGGTCGACGCGGCGGGGATGACCGTCGGTGTGGTCGCCGCGCGCTGGCACGGTGAGCTGACCGACCACATGCTCGACCGGGCGGTGGCCGCCGCGCAGGCGTGCGGTGCCCGGGCGGTGGTGGCCCGGGTGGCCGGCTCGGTGGAGCTGCCCGTGGTGGCGCAGGCGCTGGCCCGGCGCTGTGACGTGGTGGTCGCCCTCGGCGTGGTGGTACGCGGTGCCACCGCCCACTTCGACTACGTCTGCCGGTCGGTCACCGACGGGCTGACCCGGGTCGCCCTGGACGAGGGCAAGCCGGTCGCCCACGGCGTGCTGACCGTGGACAACATCGAGCAGGCCCGCGACCGGGCCGGCCTGCCCGGATCCGCCGAGGACAAGGGCTGGACGTCGACGGTGGCCGCCCTCGACGCCGCCCTGGCCATCCGCCAGGCGGCCGCCGCCCCCGCCCACCCCGTCGGCTTCACCTCCTGACCCACCGACCCCGCCCCCGTCCCACCCCCTGCCCGGTTGATCAAGAAGTTCGCGTCAAGAAATCGTGGCGTGCTCGGGCGACCGAAACTTCTTGATCAACACGTGGTGCGGCGGGTGGGGGGACGGGCGGGGGAGGGCACAGTCAGGTGAGGTTGGGGGCCTTGGCGGTCTGGGTGAGCCATTGCTGTTCGAGTTCTTCGAGGACGCCGTCGCTGGCGAGACGTCCGACCGCCGCGCTGACGCAGCCGGCGAGCGGCGAGTCCTTCGCCAGCAGCAGTCCGAACGCCTCCGGGCTGCCCACCTGGGGGAGCTGCCCGACGATCACCGCGTCGTCGATCTTCCCGCCGGTGAGGTCGAACGCGGTGGGCAGGTCCACCACCAGGCCGTCGATCCGCCCGCTGCGCAACGCCTTCGCGGCCTCGTCGCGGGATTTGTAGGTCCGCGGTTCGGAGCTCGGCCGCAGCAGGTCGGTGATGGCCTGGTGGCTGGTCGTATCGGCCTGCGCGCCGAGTCGGGCGTCACGCAGCTCGGCCAGCGCCTTCCGGTCGGCGATCTTGGAGGACTCCAGCGCGACCACCGCCTGCCGGACCAGGTGGTACGGCGCGGAGAAGTCGACCGCCTGCTTGTGCTCCTCGGTCATCGAGTACCTGTCGATGCCGAAGTCGAAGGTCTTCGGCCCGGGGGCGACGGCGGCGTCGGACGCCACCCGTGTCCAGGTGACGTCGTCGCGGGCGTAGCCGAGCTGCTCCGCCACCGCGTAGGCGACGGCGGACTCGAAACCCTTACCGTTCGCCGGCTTGTCGTCGACGAACCACGGCTCGTCGGCCGGCTCGCCGGTGGCGATGGTGAGCTTGCCCGGCGTCTGGGTGGGCAGGCTGTCCTTGACGCAGGCCATCGACACGGTCGGCATGGGCGCGGGCTGGGCCTGCGGCGTGCAGGCACTGGCCGCGAGCAGGACGGCCGCCGCGGAGGCGAACGCGAGGGTACGCGGGGTGGTGACCATGGCGGACAGCGTACGACCAACATAGGCGAAGATCGAAGGGTTGTCCCACCGCCCCGGTCGGTGTGCCTCCCGTCCACCGGTCACCACCGACCCGGTGCTCGGGTCCACCCTCGGCGACTGCGAGAATCCGTCTCCGTGAAGACGTTCGAGGAGTTGTTCGCGGAGTTGCAGGCCAAGGCCGCGGCCGGCACCCCCGGCTCGGGCACGGTCGCCGCACTGGAGAAGGGCGTGCACTTCATCGGCAAGAAGGTCGTCGAGGAGGCCGCCGAGTCGTGGATGGCCGCCGAGCACGAGGGGCCCGAGCGCACCGCCGAGGAGATCTCCCAGCTGCTCTACCAGGTCCAGGTGCTGATGCTCGCCAGCGGTCTCGACCTCAAGGACGTCTACCGACATCTGTGAGTGCCCCCACCGTCGACCCGAAACCGATCGAAGGAGCACTCCGTCATGCTGCGTGTCGCCGTACCCAACAAGGGCGCCCTGGCCGATTCGGCCGCTCAGATGCTGCGCGAGGCGGGCTACCGCCAGCGCACCGACACCAAGGACCTGGTCTGCCGCGACCAGGCAAACGACATCGAATTCTTCTACCTGCGGCCGAAGGACATCGCCACCTATGTCGGCTCCGGTGACCTGGACGTCGGCATCACCGGCCGGGACCTGCTCATCGACTCTGGCGCGCCGGCCGAGGAGGTGGTCGACCTGAACTTCGGCCGGGCCACCTTCCGGTTCGCCGCCCGTCCGGACGACATCGCCGACGTACGGGAGCTGGGCGGGCACCGGATCGCCACCGCGTACCCGGGGCTGGTCGAGCGGCACCTCGCCGAGTTGGGCGTCAAGGCCGACGTCATCCGGCTCGACGGTGCGGTGGAGAACGCCATCCGGCTGGGCGTGGCCGACGTGGTCGCCGACGTGGTCGAGACCGGCGCCACGCTGCGCCAGGCCGGCCTGGTGGTCTTCGGTGAGCCCCTGCTGAAGTCCTCGGCGGTGCTGGTCCGCCGCACCGGCGCGGCCCCGCACCCGCAGGCCGAGCAGCTGATGCGCCGGCTGCACGGGGTGCTGGTGGCCCGTCGCTACGTGATGCTCGCCTACGACGTGCCGGCCGGGCTGCTGGATCGGGCCAGCTCGCTCACCCCGGGTATCGAGTCACCGACGGTCTCCCCGTTGCACCGGGAGGGTTGGGTGGCGGTGCAGGCGATGGTGCTCCGCGACGACGTGCACCGGATCATGGACGAACTCTACGAACTGGGAGCCCGGGCGATCCTGGTCACCAACATCCACGCCTGCCGGCTGTGAGGTCCTGCCGGGCCGGTACGTCCCGGCCCTGTGTGGCGCCGGATGCCCGGGTACGGCCGGATGGCAGACTGGTGGGGTGAGTGAAACCGACGTGGTCCGGGTGCGACCCCGGCGGATCCGGCTGGTCTGCTGGGTGTCGGCCGTCCTGCTGGTCGTGGTCTTCGCCCTGGTCGCCACCACGCTGACCGGCCCCACCGGCAACGGGTACGGCACCTTCCAGCGCGGCGACCAGCTGGCCATGATCGGGCTCGGGGTCATGTTCGCCCTGGGCACTCTGCTGTTCACCCGACCCCGGGTCGAGGCGGACGTGCGGGGGGTGCGGGTCCGCAACATCATCGGCTCGTACGAGCTGCCCTGGGAGGTCGTCCGCGGCGTCCGGTTCGACCGTGGGGCCCCCTGGGCGGCCCTGGAGCTCTACGACGACGACCTGCTGCCGGTGGTCGCCCTCCAGGCCGCCGACAAGCAGCTCGCCGTCGACGGCGTGCGCGCCCTGCGCCGCCTGCACCAGGCGCACCTGACCGCCGTCGCAGAGCGCGCGGCCCGCTGATCCGTTCGCTGCGTCCGCTCGGGCCCGCCGGCTCGGTTTGAGGTCCCGGTTACCGAGGGTGTAGTGTTGTCGAGTCGACCATGCTGTCCTGAGCGTCAGGACGGCTGTGAAAGCGGAGCGCCTGCTCCCACCCGAGTCGCCGCCTGTGGCGTCCGGGTCCGGTCACCGGTTCCGGGCACGTCCCGGCACCGGATGCGCGATCCTGTGATCGTGCCGACCGGTCGAGCGGGCCCTGGCATACGCCGGGGCCTTCTACTTTCCGGGCCGGTTCCCACCGGGAGCCGCCGGGTCGGCCACGCATGAAGATCCGACTCGAGGAGGCCCCATCAGCGTCGAACCACGCGTGAACGAGCAGATCCGGGCACGTGAGGTCCGACTGGTCGGCCCCGAGGGTGAGCAGGTGGGCATCGTCCCACTGGAGCGCGCCCTTCAGCTGGCCGCGGACGTCGATCTGGACCTGGTCGAGGTTGCGCCGATGGCGCGCCCGCCGGTGTGCAAGCTCATGGACTTCGGCAAGTTCAAGTACGAGAGCGCACTGAAGGCGCGCGAAGCGCGGCGTAACCAGCAGCAGACCGTCATCAAGGAGATGAAGCTCCGGCCGAAGATCGATCCGCACGACTACGAGACCAAGAAGGGTCACGTGGTGCGGTTCCTCAAGGCCGGTGACAAGGTCAAGGTGACGATCATGTTCCGCGGTCGCGAGCAGAGCCGCCCGGAGCTGGGCTACCGGCTCCTGCGCCGGCTCGAGTCCGAGATCACGGAACTGGGATACGTGGAGTCCGCTCCGAAGCAGGACGGCCGAAACATGATCATGGTTCTCGCTCCGCACCGGGCCGTGAAGGCCTCCGCGGTCGCCGCCACGGCGTCCCGTGGTGGACCCCGGGAGCGGACCGCGGAGGAGCCCGCCACCGCCGCGGCCGCCGAACCTGCGGTGACCAGTGAGAGCGCAGCAGCCGGTGACACCGGCGCGACCGCTGACACCAGCGGTCAGTAACAGGGGAGAAGACGTTCCACATGCCGAAGATGAAGAGCCACACGGGGATGGGCAAGCGGGTCCGCGTGACCGGCAACGGCAAGATCACGAAGCAGCAGGCCGGTCTGCGTCACAACCTCGAGAAGAAGCCCTCCACCCGCACCCGCCGGCTGACGGGCGTGGTCGAGGTGGCCAAGGCTGACGTCAAGCGCATCAAGAAGCTGCTCGGCCGCTGACGCGCGCCACCTGAATCCAAGAAGGAGTTGAGATGGCACGCGTCAAGCGGGCTGTTAACGCCCAGAAGAAGCGCCGTACCCTGCTGGAGACCGCGAGCGGATACCGCGGTCAGCGCTCCCGGCTGTACCGCAAGGCCAAGGAGCAGGTGCTGCACTCGATGCAGTACGCCTACCGGGACCGTCGCGACCGCAAGGGCGACTTCAGGCAGCTGTGGATCCAGCGGATCAACGCGGGTGCCCGCGCCAACGGGATGACCTACAACCGGCTGATCCAGGGCCTGCGCCTGGCCGGCATCGAGGTCGACCGCAAGATCCTGGCTGACCTGGCCGTCAACGACGCCGCCGCGTTCGCGGCGATCGTCGAGCTGGCCCGGGCCGCCGTGCAGGCCGAGGGCACCGGCGGCGCGCCCGCCCAGGCCGCCTGAGTCCCACCCAGCGCAGCGAGGCGTCCCTCGGCAACGGGGACGCCTCGCGCGTGCGACCGAGACCATGCTCTTCACACCGCGTACGCCCCGGGTGGTGGCCGCGCGCCGACTTCAGCGTCGCCGCGACCGCGACGCCTCGGGTCGGTTCCTCGCCGAGGGGCCGCAGGCGGTCCGGGAGGCCCTGAGCCGACCCGGCACCGTGCTGGAGCTGTTCGGCACCCCGGCCGCCCTCGACCGGTACGCCGACCTGGCGGCGAGCGCCGCCGGCGGCGACGTGCCCGTCTCCGAGGTGACCGACGAGGCGCTGGCCGCGCTCGCCGAGACCGTCGCCCCGCAAGGGCTGGTCGCCGTCTGCCGGCACCTCGACGTGTCCCTTCAGATAGCGTTGTCGCGCGGCCCCCGGCTGGTGGCCGTGCTCGCGGGCATCCGTGACCCGGGCAACGCCGGCACGGTGCTGCGGACCGCCGACGCGGCCGGCGCCACCACGGTGGTCTTCGCGGGTGACGCCGTCGACCCGTACAACGGCAAGTGCGTCAGGTCGTCGGCCGGCAGCCTGTTCCACGTGGACGTGGTGCGCGAACGCGACCCGGCCGCGACGCTCACCGCCGTCCGGGCCGCCGGGCTGACGGTGCTCGCCGCCACCGGTCACGGCGAATCTGATCTCGACGAGCTGGTCGACGCCGGCCGGCTGGCGGCACCGACCGCCTGGCTGTTCGGCTCCGAGGCGCACGGCCTGCCCGTCGAGCTGGCCGAGGCCGCCGACGCCCGGGTCCGGGTGCCGCTGCACGGGCGGGCCGAGAGCCTCAACCTGGCTGCGGCGGCGGCCGTCTGCCTGTACGCTTCGGCCAGAGCACAGCGCTGACCCGAGGTCACGCGCGCATGACGGAGGAGACGCGGCCCCCATGGTGAACGCACCACGGCGTTCGTTTAGCCAGCCCGCCGGTGTCGGCGGGCGGCGGGCCTGACCTGCTCTCCACACGACTCCCACCGGCGGGCTGCGGCACAGCCGCGCGTCCGTAGACTCGCCTAGCCGCCCGCGAGGGCCGGCGCCGTCGTGAGGGAGTGCCCGTACGCCATGACTTACCGCAACGATCCGTACGACCCGAAGCAGGTCGCCCTGCTGGACCCGGCCGCGCTGGCCGAGGCCGTGACCGAGGCCGAGAAGGCGTTCGCCGCCGCCGGTGACCCGGACGCGCTGGCCGCGGTGCGCCCGGCGCACCTGGGCGACCGGGCCCCGGTCTCGCTGGCCCGCCGCGAGATCGGCGCGCTGCCGCCGGCCGCCAAGGCCGACGCCGGCAAGCGGGTCAACGAGGCCCGCCGGGCCATCGAGCAGGCGCACGCCGCCCGGGCCGAGGTGCTGCAGCGCGAGCAGGCCGAGCGGGTCCTGGTCGCCGAACGAGTCGACGTGACGCTGCCGTACGACCGGCACCCGCGTGGCTCCCGACACCCGATCACGCTGCTGATGGAGCAGATCAGCGACCTGTTCATCGGGATGGGCTACGAGGTGGCCGAGGGCCCCGAGGTCGAGCTGGAGTGGACCAACTTCGACGCGCTGAACATCCCCGCCGACCACCCCGCCCGGGGACTGATGGACACCTTCCACATCGCACCGGAGGGTTCCGGTCTGGTGCTGCGTACGCACACCTCACCGGTGCAGGCACGCACCATGCTCAGCCGCACCCCACCGATCTACGTGGTCGTGCCCGGCCGGGTCTACCGCACCGACGAGTTGGACGCCACCCACTCCCCGGTCTTCTACCAGGTGGAGGGTCTGGTGGTGGACAAGGGCATCACGATGGCGCACCTGCGGGGCACCCTCGACCACTTCGCCCGGGCGATGTTCGGCGCGGGCGCGAAGACCCGGTTCCGGCCGCACTACTTCCCGTTCACCGAGCCGTCGGCGGAGTTCGACGTGTGGTTCCCGGAGCACCGCAAGGGGCCACAGTGGGTCGAGTGGGGTGGCTGCGGCATGGTCAACCCGCGGGTGCTGCGGGCCTGCGGCATCGACCCGGAGGTCTACTCCGGCTTCGCCTTCGGCATGGGCATCGACCGGACCGTGATGTTCCGGCACGGGGTGGGCGACATGCGGGACCTGGTCGAGGGCGACGTCCGGTTCACCCGGGCGTTCGGCCACGGGGCTTAGTGCGGGCGCGAGTTACGGAGACGGTGGTTACACATCATGCGAGTTTCTCTCAGTTGGCTGCGGGAGTACGTCGACGTACCCGACCTGCCCGTCGACGAGTTGGAGCGGGCCCTGGTCGACCTCGGCATCGAGGTCGAGTCCATCGTGGACCTGTCCGGCACGGTCACCGGGCAACTGGTGGTCGGCGAGGTCCTGGAGATCGAGGAGCTGACCGGCTTCAAGAAGCCGATCCGGTTCTGCCTGGTGAACGTGGGCGCCGCCAACGGCACCGGCGAGCCGCAGGAGATCGTCTGCGGTGCCCGCAACTTCGCACCGGGTGACCGGGTCGTGGTGATCCTGCCCGGCGGGGTGCTGCCGGGTGGCTTCGCCATCGGTGCCCGCCGCACGTACGGGCGCAACTCCAACGGCATGATCTGCTCGGCCCGGGAACTGGGCCTGGGCGACGACCACTCCGGCATCCTGGTGCTGCCCGAGCACGTGGTGGCGGAGCCCGGCGACGACGCTCGGCCGGTGGTCGGCCTCGACGACGTCATCGTCGAGGTGGAGATCACCCCGGACCGGGGCTACCAGATGTCGCTGCGTGGGCTCGCCCGCGAACTGGCGCACGCCCTCGGCCTCGACTACTCCGACCGGGGCCGGATGCCCGCGACGCCCGGCACGGCCGTGCCGGCGTACCCGGTCGAGGTGCGCGACCCGGTCGGCTGCGACCGGTTCGCGGCCCGGCTGGTGCGCGGCGTCGACCCGGCGGCGCAGACCCCGGACTGGATGCGGCAACGGCTGACCATCGCCGGCGTCCGCAGCATCTCGTTGCCGGTGGACATCACCAACTACGTGATGCTCGAACTCGGCCAGCCGATGCACGCCTTCGACGCCGACCGGATCGCCGGCCCGCTCGTGGTGCGCCGGGCGGTGCCGGGGGAGAAACTGACCACGCTCGACGGGGTGACCCGCGCCCTCGCCCCCGAGGACATGGTCATCTGCGACGCCGGGCTGCCGAACCCGGTCGCCGCCGAGGGTGACGGCATGCCGATCTCACTCGCCGCCGTGATGGGCGGCGAGACCAGCGAGGTGCTGCCGGGCACCGTCAACGTGCTCTTCGAGGCCGCGCACTGGGACCCGGCGATGGTGGGCCGCACCGCGCGGCGGCACAAGCTGTTCAGCGAGGCGGCGAAGCGTTGGGAGCGTGGGGTCGACCCGGCGCTGCCGCTGGTCGCGCTGGACCGGGCGGTCGGGCTGCTCACCTCGTACGCGGGCGGCGCCGCCAGCGAGGAGGTGCTGGACCTCAACCACGTCCGGCCGCGTACCCCGGTCATCCTGCCGGCCGACCTGCCCAGCCGGCGGGTTGGTGTGGACTACCCGCCGGCCCGGGTGGTCGCGCTGCTGGAGCAGGTCGGCTGCACCGTGGCGCGCGGCACCGACCGGCTGGCCGAGGAACCGGGTTCGGTGGCGGTGGCCGCCGGAGACGGTGAGGCGCTGAGCGTCACCCCGCCGACCTGGCGGCCCGACCTGACCGATCCGGCGGATCTGGTCGAGGAGGTGGTCCGCCTCGACGGGTACGACAAGGTGCCGTCGGTGCTGCCGACCGCGCCGCCCGGCCGGGGCCTGACCTGGCAGCAGCGACGTCACCGGGCGGTGTCCCGTTCCCTGGCCGAGCGCGGCTACGTCGAGGTGCTGGCGCACCCGTTCGTCGCCACGGAGCTGGCCGACCAGCTCGGCCTGGCCGCCGACGACCCGCGTCGCCGGGCGGTGCGGCTGGCCAACCCGCTGTCGGAGGAGGAGCCGCTGCTGCGCACCACGCTGCTCGGTCCGCTGCTCGGTATCGTCCGGCGCAACCTCGGCCGGGGCCTGCGGGACCTGTCCCTCTACGAGATCGGCACGGTCTTCCAGCCCCGGGTGGACGCCGGCAGCCCGCCGGAGATGGGCGTCGACCGCCGTCCCACCGACGCGGAGCCCGCCGCCGCCGACGCGGTGGTGCCGTGCCAGCCCCGGCACGTCGCCGTCGTGCTGACCGGCGAGGTCGAGCCGGCCGGCTGGTGGGGCGGCGGGCGGGCGGCCGGCTGGGCGGACGCCGTCGAGGCGGGCCGCGCGGTGCTCACCGCCGCCGGGATACCCGACCAGCGCGTCGAGGTGCGCTCGGCCGAGTACGCCCCCTGGCACCCGGGCCGCTGCGCGGAGCTGCTGGTCGACGGCGCGGTCGTCGGCCACGCCGGTGAGCTGCACCCGCAGGTCGTAGCGACGCTCGAACTGCCGAGGCGGACCTGCGCCATGGAGCTGGACCTGGACGCTCTGCCGGCACCTGCGGTGACGGCCGCGCCCGCTGTCTCCGGCTACCCGCCGGCGCTGATCGACGTGGCGCTGGTGGTGGCCGAGTCGGTACCGGCGGCGCAGGTTCGCCAGGCACTCGTCGAGGGTGCCGGCGAGCTGCTGGAGTCGGTCAGCCTGTTCGACGTCTACGCCTCGGAGCAGCTCGGTGCCGGACGCAAGTCGCTGGCCTACAAGCTGACCTTCCGAGCGCCGGACCGCACGTTGACGGTCGAGGAGGCGGTGGCCGCCCGCGACGCCGCCGTCGCCCGCGCCGCCGAACGCTGCGGCGCCACCCTCCGCGGCGCCTGACCGGTGGGCAAGGGCCCCTTCCCTGCGCCTCGTGCGGGGAAGGGGCCCTTGCTCACTCCGGGAGTGGGAGCGTGTGCGATCGGTGACGGCGGCAAGGGGCTTGGTGTGTGATCGACCGAAAGGTCAACACCGATGGCTGTTTGGTTACCCGCGAGTCACGTCTGAGGGGTTAGCCTGCTGTATCCCGACGACCCTGGGATCACACCCGCCACCCCCACGGGAGCCCCCTCATGTCCGATGATCCGCCCACCTCGGTCGACGTCTGCATCGTCGGTGGTTGTGGCCGGGTGGGCCTGCCGCTGGGTATCGCCTTCGCCGCCCGCGGGCTGTCCGTCGTGCTGTACGACATCAACGCCGAGGCCGTCGCGGGCGTCAACGCGGCCACCCTGCCCTTCGCCGAGCCCGGCGCGGCCGATCCGCTGGCCGAGGCGGTGGCGGCCGGCCGGCTGCGCGCCACCACCGACCCCGCCGCCGTCGGGATCTCGGACCACCTGGTCGTCGTGGTCGGCACGCCGGTCGACGAGCACCTCAACCCGGATCTCGGTGCCGTGCCCCGCGCGTTGGAGCGCTGCGCCGAACATCTGCGCGACGGCCAGCTGATCGTGCTGCGCAGCACCGTCTACCCCGGGGTCACCGCGCTGACCGAGAAGTTGCTGGCCGGCAAGGGTCTGCGCGCGGACGTGGCGTTCTGCCCGGAACGGATCGCCGAGGGCCGGGCGATGACCGAGCTGTTCACGCTGCCGCAGATCGTCGCCGCGCGGACCCCGGAGGCGCTGGCGCGGGCGGAGAAGCTGTTCCGGCACCTGACCGACCAGATCGTCCCGCTCGAACCCGAGGAGGCCGAGCTGGCGAAGCTGTTCACCAACACCTGGCGGTACATCAAGTTCGCCACCGCGAACCAGTTCTGGATGATGGCGAACGACTTCGGGCTGGACTTCGCCCGGATCCGGCACGCGGTGGCGTACGACTACCCGCGTGCGGCCGATCTGCCGATGCCCGGTTTCGCCGCCGGGCCGTGCCTGTTCAAGGACACCATGCAACTGGCCGCGTTCAACCGGAACAACTTCGTGCTCGGCCACTCGGCGATGCTGATCAACGAGGGGTTGCCGCTGTATCTGGTGTCCCGCCTGGAGGACCGGTTCGACCTGGCCACCTCGACGGTGGGCATCCTCGGCATGGCCTTCAAGGGCGGCAGCGACGACCCCCGGGAGAGCCTGGCGTACAAGCTGCGCAAGATCCTGGCGTTGAAGACCCGGGAGACGCTCTGCACCGACCCGTACGTGGCCGACGACCGCTTCGTCGACCTGGACGAGGTGTTGCGCCGGGCCGACCTGCTGGTCATCGCCGCACCGCATGAGCAGTACGCCCGCCTGGACACCGACAAACCGGTGATCGACATGTGGGGTCTGACCGGGCAGGGGGTACGGGTGTGATGAATCCCCGGGTCTCGGTGATCGTGCCGGTCTACAACGAGGGCGAGGCGATCATCCGCTGCCTGGAGCGGATGCTGCGGGAACTGATGCTGCCCGCCGAGGTGCTGATCGTGCACGACATGCCCGAGGACACCACGGTCCCGTACGTCGAACGGATCGCGCGTACCGACCCGCGGGTCCGGGCGGTGCTCAACACCTACGGCCGGGGCCCGGCCAACGCGATCCGGTTCGGCATCGACGCGGCCCTGGCACCGGTCGCGGTGGTGACGATGGCCGACGGGTGTGACGATCCCCGCCAGATCGACGAGTTGGCCCGGTTGGTGGACCGGGGGGTGGTGGTCGCCGCGGCCTCCCGGTACATGCCGGGTGGTCAGCAGGTCGGCGGGCCGAGGCTCAAGCGGATGATGTCCCGCTGGGCGGGACGAAGCCTTTACACCTTCGCCCGGGCCGGCACCCGCGACGCCACCAACAGCTTCAAGGCGTACGACACGGCGTTCGTCCGGGAGGTCGGCATCGAGTCGCGGACCGGCTTCGAGATCGGGCTGGAACTGACCGCGAAGGCCACCCGGCTGCGCCTGCCGGTGGCGGAGATTCCGACCATCTGGCTGGACCGTCCGCTCGGCGAGTCCCACTTCGACCTGGGCCGCTTCCTCCCCGGCTACCTGCGCTGGTACCTGTTCGCCTACGGTCGACGACTGAGCCGGGAGAAGTTGACCGCCCGGGTGCGGACGGCGGCCGTGCCGGCTCCGCGTGGCACCGAGTACGAGAAGACGGCATAGGAGCGTCGGTGGCGAAGATCCTGGTAACTGGTTCGGCCGGCTTCATCGGCGGCTATCTCGTCGCGGAGTTGCTCGACCGCGGCCACGAGGTGGTGGGTGTCGACAACTTCTCGAAGTACGGTCCGGTCGCCCAGAGCCACGAGGGAAACCCCCGGTTCCGGTTCGTGGAGGGGGACGCCCGCGACACCGATCTGCTGACCGGGCTGCTCGACGGCTGCGACCACCTGGTCGCCGGGGCGGCGATGATCGGCGGGATCTCCTACTTCCACGCGTACGCCTACGACCTGCTCGCCACCAACGAGCGGATCATGGCGGCGACCTGTGACGCGGCGATCCGAGCCCACCGAGACGGTCGGCTGTCCAAGGTCACCTACCTCTCGTCCTCGATGGTGTTCGAGTCCACCGAGCACTGGCCCAGCCGGGAGGGCGACGAGCGACGCATTCCGCCGCCGCTGTCCTCGTACGGCTTCCAGAAGCTGGCCGTGGAGTACTACGCCCGCGCCGCCTGGGACCAGTACCGGTTGCCCTACACGATCGTGCGGCCGTTCAACTGCGTCGGCGTGGGGGAGGGGCGGGCGCTGGGCCAGGCCGAGGTGCTCTCCGGCAACGTCAAGCTGGCCATGTCGCACGTGGTGCCCGACCTGGTGCAGAAGATCGTCAAGGGGCAGGATCCGCTGCACATCCTCGGCGAGGGCGACCAGGTGCGGCACTACACCTACGGCGGGGACCTGGCCCGGGGCATCGCGCTGGCCATCGAGCATCCGGCGGCGGCCAACGAGGACTTCAACCTCTCCACCGCCGAGTCGACCACCGTGCTGGAGTTGGCCGAGCTGATCTGGCGCAAGATCAAGGGACCGGACGTGCCGTTCCGGTACGTCAGCGACGAACCCTTCCAGCATGACGTACAGAAGCGGGTGCCGGACACCACGAAGGCCCACGAGGTGCTCGGCTTCACCGCCACCACATCCCTGGATGAGATGCTCGACGAGGTCATCCCCTGGGTGACCGACGCGGTCGCCGAGGGCCGCCTCTAGCACACCGGCACCCATCGTGGTTCATTACCATACGGCTTCCTGTATGAACTTGCAGTCTGAGGTGTGCTCCTGCTAACCTTCTCTGCATATTCATGCGGAGGTGGGTATGGGGATTCGGGCTGCGGTCGTCGGGGCGAGCGGGTACGCCGGTGGTGAACTGCTCCGTCTGCTCGCCGGGCACCCCGAGTTCGACCTGGTCGCCGCGACTGCGCACAGCCAGGCCGGGCAACCACTCGACGCCGTCCACCCGCAGCTGACCGGGCTGGAGATGACCCTCGGCGGGACCACGCCGGAGGTGCTGGCCGAGGCCGATCTGGTCTTCCTCGCCCTGCCGCACGGTGAGTCCGCCGCCCTGGCGGCGCGACTGCCCGCCGGGGTCCGGATCGTCGATCTCGGCGCCGACCACCGGCTCGCCGACGCTGACGCCTGGGCCCGTTACTACGGTGGCCCGCACGCGGGAGCGTGGACCTACGGCCTGCCCGAGCTGCCCGGCCAGCGGGCGCGGATCGTCGCCGCCGAACGGGTGGCCAACACCGGCTGCTACGCGGCGGCGATCACCCTGGCGCTGGCGCCGCTGATCGCGGCCGGTGCCGCCCGACCCGACGACGTGGTGGTCGTCGCCGCGTCCGGCACGTCGGGCGCGGGCCGGGTCGCCAAGGCTCACCTGCTGGCCAGTGAGGTGATGGGCGACCTGTCGCCCTACAAGGTGGGCGCACACCAGCACGTACCCGAGATCAAGCAGGCCACCGGGGCGACCGGGCTGTCGTTCACTCCGGTGCTGGCGCCCATGCCGCGCGGCATCCTGGCCACGGTCACCGCGCTGCCGACCGGCGAGGCCGACCCGCGCGCGGTGCTGGCGCGGGCGTACGCGGACGAACCGTTCGTACACCTGCTGCCCGAGGGACGGTGGCCGCACACCGCCGCCACGGTGGGCGGCAACTCCTGCCACCTGCAGGCCGGCGTCGATGTCGACTCCGGCCGGCTGATCGTGGTCGCCGCGCTGGACAACCTCGGCAAGGGTGCCGCGGGCCAGGCGGTGCAGAACGCCAATCTGATGTTCGGTCTGCCCGAAACCACGGGCCTGTCCGTGTGGGGGACCGCGCCATGACCGTGACCACTCCCGAGGGATTCCGGGCGGCCGGCGTTGCCGCCGGCCTCAAGACCGGCGGCGCACCTGACGTCGCGCTGGTGGTCAACGACGGCCCCGACGCCGGAGTCGCCGGTGTCTTCACCGCCAACCGGATCAAGGCCGCGCCGGTGCTCTGGACCGAGCAGGTCGTCAGGGGCGGCATCGTGCGGGCGGTGGTGCTCAATTCCGGTGGTGCGAACGCCTGCACCGGTCCGGCCGGCTTCCAGGACACCCATGCCACCGCAGAGCACACCGCCGCCGCGTTGACCTCGGCCAGCGCCTACCAGATCGGTGCCGGTGAGGTGGCCGTCTGCTCCACCGGCCTGATCGGCGAGCGGCTGCCCATGGACCGGCTTCTGCCCGGGGTCGCCGCCGCTGTCGAGAGCCTGGGTGACAACAGCGGCGCCGCTGCCGCCGAGGCGATCATGACGACGGACACCCGGCCCAAGACCACCGTCGTCGCCGGTGCCGGCTGGACCGTCGGCGGCATGGCCAAGGGTGCCGGCATGCTGGCCCCGGCCATGGCCACCATGCTCTGCGTCCTCACCACCGACGCGGTGGCCGGGCCGGAGACACTCGACGCCGCGCTGCGGTCGGCCACCCGGGTCACCTTCGACCGGGTCGATTCCGACGGCTGCATGTCGACGAACGACACGGTGCTGCTGCTGGCCAGTGGTGCCTCGGGTGTCGCGCCGAGCGAGGCGGAGCTGGCCTCGGCGGTCACCGCCGCCTGCCACGACCTGGCCCGGCAACTGCTCGCCGATGCCGAGGGCGCCACCAAGGAGATCGCCATCGAGGTGGTCGGTGCCGCCGACGAGGACGACGCGGTCGAGGTGGGCCGGTCGGTGGCCCGCAACAACCTGGTCAAGACCGCGCTGTTCGGCAACGACCCGAACTGGGGCCGGATCCTCGCCGCCGTCGGCACGACCGCCGCCGCCTTCGAGCCGGACGCCGTCGACGTGGCGGTCAACGGCATCTGGGTCTGTCGGTCCGGCGCAGCCGCCGAGGACCGCTCGAAGGTCGATCTCTCGGGCCGGGACGTCACCATCCGGATCGACCTGCACGCCGGTGCGGCAGAGGCGACGGTGTGGACGAACGACCTGTCGCACGCCTACGTGCACGAGAACTCGGCCTACTCAACGTGAGCGCGAGGAATGCAGCGCAGCGGAGTCCCGCAGTCGCGAACGGAAGGCTGGCCCGGTGAGCGCGAGGAATGCAGCGCAGCGGAGTCCCGCAGTCGCGAACGGAAGGCGGATCCGGTGAATCTGAGCTCCGATCTGGCCCTTGCCCAGGCCAAGGCGGCCACGCTGATCGAGGCGCTGCCCTGGCTGGCCCGCCTGTCCGGTGCCACCGTCGTGATCAAGTACGGCGGCAGCGCCATGAGCGACCCGGAGTTGCGGCGGGCCTTCGCCGCCGACATGGTGTTTCTGCGCTACGTCGGCCTCAAGCCGGTGGTGGTGCACGGCGGCGGACCGCAGATCTCGGCCATGCTCAAGAGGCTGGGAATCGCCAGCGAGTTCCGGGGCGGCCTGCGGGTGACCACCCCGGAGGCGATGGACGTGGTCCGGATGGTGCTGTTCGGGCAGGTGGGTCGCGAACTGGTCGGGTTGATCAACGCGCACGGTCCGTTCGCGGTCGGTCTGTCCGGTGAGGATGCCGGGCTGTTCCGGGCGGTGCGGCGGTCCGCGTACGTCGACGGGCAGCCGGTCGACGTGGGTCAGGTCGGCGACGTCGAGTCGGTGGACGTCTCGGCGGTGGACGACCTGATCGCGGCCGGCCGGATTCCGGTGATCTCCACGGTGGCGCCGGACGCGGACGGGGTGTTGCACAATCTGAACGCCGACACCGCCGCCGCCGCGCTCGCGGTCGCCCTGCGGGCGCGCAAGCTGGTCGTGCTCACCGACGTGCCCGGCCTGTACGCCGACTGGCCGGACACGTCCAGCCTGCTCAGTGAGATCAACACCGACGAGTTGGCGAAGCTGCTGCCGTCGCTGGAGTCGGGCATGGTGCCGAAGATGGAGGCGTGCCTGCGGGCCGTCAACGCAGGAGTGCCGGCCGCACACGTCGTGGACGGTCGGGTCGCCCACTCCACCCTGCTGGAAGTGTTCACCCCGGAAGGCTTCGGAACGATGGTGATTCCCTCATGAGTGCCCTGGTCAGCCGGTGGCGGCAGGCGATGATGGACAACTACGGCACGCCGCCGCTGGCGCTGGTGTCGGGTTCCGGCGCCGTCGTGGTCGACGAGGCCGGCCGGGAGTATGTCGACTTGCTCGGCGGTATCGCCGTCAACTCCCTCGGGCACGCGCACCCGGCGGTGGTGGCGGCCGTGTCGAAGCAGGTCGCCACGCTCGGCCACGTCTCCAACCTGTACGTCTGCGAACCGCCGGTGGCGCTTGCCGAACTGCTGCTGGCCCTCGCCGGCCGGCCGGGTCGGGTGTTCTTCGCCAACTCTGGAGCCGAGGCCAACGAGGCGGCGTTCAAGCTCTCCCGGTGCACCGGCCGCACCGGGGTGGTGGCCACCGTCGGCGGCTTCCACGGCCGTACGATGGGCGCCCTCGCCCTGACCGGTCAACCGGCCAAAGCCGACCCGTTCCGGCCGCTGCCGGGCGAGGTGACCCATGTCCCGTACGGTGACGTGGCCGCCCTGGCCGCGGCGGTGAGCGACGCCACGGCCATGGTGATCCTGGAGCCGATCCAGGGCGAGAACGGTGTGGTCGTCCCGCCGGCCGGCTACCTCGCCGCGGCCCGCCGGATCACCGCCCGGCACGGTGCCCTGCTGGTGCTCGACGAGGTGCAGACGGGCGTCGGCCGGACCGGGCACTGGTTCGCCCATCAGGCCGACGGCGTCGAACCGGATGTGGTGACCCTGGCCAAGGGGCTCGGTGGCGGGTTGCCCATCGGCGCGACGCTCGCCTTCGGCCCGGCCGCCGACCTGCTCGGTCCCGGTTCGCATGGCAGCACCTTCGGCGGCAACCCGGTCAGTTGCGCAGCCGCTCTGGCCGTCATCTCCACGATCGCCAGTGAGGGGTTGCTCGACCACGTCAAGCGGCTCGGTGAGCGGCTGCGTCGGGGGATCGAGGCGCTGGGTCATCCGCTGGTGGCCGGCGTACGCGGTGCGGGGCTGCTGCTCGGCGTCACCCTGACCGCACCGGTGTCCGCCGCGCTCGCCGGGGCGCTGCGCGAGGCCGGCTTCCTGGTCAATCCGATCCAGCCCGACGTGATCCGGCTGGCCCCGCCGTTGATCCTCACCGCCGCTCAGGTCGACGCCTTCCTGGCGGCGCTGCCAGCCGCCCTGGTGGCGTCCAGTGCTCCGGATCGGGTTGCCCCGGTCGCGCCGTCCGGCGGTGCGATCCCGGTCGCTTCCGCCGAGGGGCGTGCGCCGACCGGGCTCTCGACCAGCCCGGTGGCGCCGAGGGAGGCTTCCGCGTGATCCGGCATTTCCTGCGTGACGACGACCTGTCGCCGGCCGAGCAGTCCGCGGTGCTGGACCTTGCCGGCCGGATGAAGGCCGACCGGTTCGCGTTCGCGTCGTTGGCCGGGCCGCGCTCGGTGGCGGTGCTGTTCGACAAGCAGAGCCTGCGCACCCGGATCTCCTTCGACGCCGGCATCGCCGAACTGGGTGGTCACCCTCTGGTGGTGGACACCCAGGTCACCCACTTCGGCCGGGGTGAGTCGCTCGGCGACGCCGGCCGGGTGCTGTCCCGCTACGTGGCCGCGATCGTGCTGCGTACCCATGGCGACGACCGGATCGCGGAGGTCGCCGCCGGAGCCACCGTGCCGGTGGTCAACGCGCTGACCGACGGGTTCCACCCGTGTCAACTGCTCGCCGACCTGCTCACCATCCGGGAATGGTGCGGCGGCACCGTGGGGCGGACGCTCGCCTACGTGGGGGACGCGGCGAACAACATGTCCCACTCGTACCTGCTGGCCGGCGCGACCGCCGGCATGCACGTGCGGGTCGCCGGCCCGGTCGGTTTCCACCCGCACGCGGACGTGGTGGCCCGTGCCGAGGCGATCGCCGCCGGCACCGGCGGTTCGGTCCGGGTGCTCACCGACCCGGTCGCCGCCGTCCGCGACGCCGACGTGGTGGCCACCGACACCTGGACCTCGATGGGACAGGAGGCTGACGGCATGGACCGCAGCACCCCGTTCCTGGCGTACCAGGTGAACAAGGCACTGCTCGGGCACGCCGCGCCGGAGGCCATCGTGCTGCACTGCCTGCCGGCGCACCGCGGCGAGGAGATCACCGACGAGGTGCTCGACGGCCCGCGCAGTGCCGTCTTCGACCAGGCGGAGAACCGGTTGCACGCCCAGAAGGCGCTGCTGACCTTCCTGCTGCAGGAGTCACGGTGACCGTGAGGAACGCAGCGCAGCGGAGTCCCGCAGTCGGGAACGAAAGGTGGGCCCGGTGACCGCGAGGAACGCAGCGCAGCGGAGTCCCGCAGTCGGGAACGAAAGGTGGGCCCGGTGACCGCACCGCTGACCCGGGGCGCCCGCCACGCCCGCATCGTCGAGCTGATCCGCGACCGGGCGGTCCGTTCGCAGACCGAGTTGGCCGAGTTGCTCGGCGCGGAGGGCGTCCAGGTCACCCAGGCCACCCTCTCGCGGGACCTGAAGGAACTCGGCGCGGTCACCGCGCGGGGCGGTGACGGCCGGGCCGTCTACGTGATTCCCGAGGATGGTCACCGGCCGCTGCGCGACGCCGAGGCGGCACCGGCCCGGCTGGTGCGGCTGCTGCGTGAGCTGCTCAACGAGGTCGATTCCAGCGGCAACATCGCGGTCCTGCGTACTCCGCCGGGGGCCGCCCACTACCTGGCCAGCGCGTTGGATCGGGCGGGCCTGTCGGAGGTCGTCGGCACCATCGCCGGCGACGACACCATTTTCGTCGTGGCACGTGCCGCCGACGGTGGCGCCGCGCTCGGTGAACGGCTCGCCAGCTGGGCCCGCCGGGACGACAGTGCCGAAGGGAGTACGCCATGACCGAGGTCGTGCCGGACGCGGGTGCCCGGTTGGGGGAAGGCTGATCGTGGGGACCACAATTAACCGGGTGGACGACAAGAGCTTGACCGAGAACAGCGCAGCGGCCAACCGGACGAGCCTGTGGGGAGGTCGGTTCGCCGGTGGCCCGTCGGAGGCGCTGGCCCGCCTGTCGGTGAGCGTGCAGTTCGACTGGCGGCTGGCCCCGTACGACATCGCTGGTTCCCGGGCGCACGCCCGGGTGCTGGCCGGTGCCGGCCTGCTCGACCCGGAGGAACTGGGCCGCATCCTCGCCGCCCTCGACGACCTGGAGGCCGCCTGCGCCTCGGGCGCGTTCCGTCCCACCGTCGACGACGAGGACGTGCACACCGCCCTGGAGCGTGGCCTGCTGGAACGGCTCGGCAGTCTCGGCGGCAAGCTGCGCGCCGGCCGGTCCCGCAACGACCAGGTAGCCACCGACCTGCGGCTCTATCTGCGCGACCACGCCCGGGGCGTGGCCGCGCGGCTGGTGGAGCTGGCCGAGGCGCTGGTCGAGCAGGCCGGCCGGCACGTGGACACCGCCGCGCCCGGCATGACGCACCTGCAGCACGCCCAGCCGGTCACCTTCGGCCACTGGCTGCTCGCCCACGTGCAGCCGTTGCTGCGGGACCTGGAGCGGCTCCGCGACTGGGACCACCGGACGGCGGTCAGTCCGCTCGGCGCGGGCGCGCTCGCCGGTTCGGGGCTGCCGCTGGACCCGGGGGCGGTCTCGAAGGAGCTGGGGTTCCGGACGTCCTTCGCCAACTCGATGGACGCCGTGGCCGACCGGGACTTCGTCGCCGAGTTCCTCTTCGTCACCGCGATGATCGGGGTGCACCTGTCCCGCCTCGGTGAGGAGGTGGTGCTCTGGACGTCGCAGGAGTTCGGCTGGGTGGAGCTGGACGACGCCTTCGCCACCGGCTCGTCGATCATGCCGCAGAAGAAGAACGCGGACATCGCCGAGCTGGCCCGGGGCAAGTCGGGTCGGCTGGTCGGCGGGCTGGTCGCGGTGCTGACCATGCTCAAGGGCCTACCGATGACGTACGACCGGGACATGCAGGAGGACAAGGAGCCGGCCTTCGACGCGGTCGACACCCTGGAACTGCTGCTGCCGGCGCTCGCCGGGATGATCTCCACGATGACGGTACGCGTCGACCGCCTGGTCGCCGCCGCGCCGGTGGGCTTCTCCCTGGCCACCGAGGTGGCCGACTGGCTGGTCCGCAAGGGTGTGCCGTTCCGCGACGCGCACGAGATCACCGGCAAGCTGGTGGCGCTCTGCGCGGCCCGGGACTGCGCTCTCGACGAGGTTTCCGACGCCGACCTGGCCACGGTCAGCGAACACCTCGACCCGGCCGTACGCGACGTGCTGTCGGTCCGCTCGGCCCTCGCGGCCCGGATCACCCCCGGCTCCACCGGCCCTGGTCCGGTCGCCGACCAACTAGCCACCGCCGCCGACCAGCTCACCACCTGGCGCGAATGGTCCGCCGAGCAGGTCGTCCCCCGCTGACCCGCACCCCTTCGCGGTCTCTTCAGCGCAGTTTCGGGGAAACTGTCGCCTCCAGGCATCCTGAGAGGACAGTTTCCCCGAATCTGCCGCCTCGACGCGCTCGGTTCAGGTGCCTCTCCACAAATCAGGGTGAGGATGAAGGCGGACTCAGGCGTCTCGGCGTCGGAAGGCAGCCAGCGCCCCGCTCGCGAGGACAACGACCCAACCGAGCAGAACGAGCAGGCCGGTGGCGGGCGTCAGAACCTGTGCCTGGTCGGGAAGGTAGAGCAGGCCACCCGCGCGATCCGGCAGGTAACGAGCGTGCGGGGTGACGGCGTCCAGCACCGGCGAAACGACCAGCACCAGGCTGAGCGTGACGACGAGAGCGGAAACGACGGCCCGCAGGAGTGCGGCAAGAGCGAACCCCAGCAACCCGATGAGCGCGAGGTAGGCCGCCGCGCCGACGACGTTCCACGGGAGACCGTCGGTGACCACCGGGACGTCCCGCGTGGCCAGCGCGATTCGGGCCGTGAGCAGCCCGACGGCGAGCGCCGCGACGGCGGTTCCGGCAGCCCAGGCCAGGTAGGCGAGGGCCTTGGCAGCCGGTACGACCAGGCGGTCCGGCACGCACCGCAGGGTGGTGTGGAGCTGCCCATCGGCGTACTCGGTCCCGACCGCGAGGACGCCGAGCGTGATGGTGCCGGCCTGGAGGTACGGCACCGCTTGGAGGACGACTGCGACCGGCTCGTTCGCCCCGACCGGTGAGGCGGCCAACGCCCCGGTGATGGCGACGGCTGTGCCGATCGTGCCGAAGACCGCCGCCAGCGCCGCCGGCAGGCCGGACAGCTTGGCCAACTCGGCGGCGGTAGCACGGGCGCAGGAGCGGATCACGCGTCCCGCCGCAGGAAAACTGCACTGGCCAGCGCGAGCAGCGCTGCCGTCCAGGTGGCCATGACCAGGCCGCCGGTGACCGGGGCGAGCGCGTCGTCGAACGCCAACAGGTCACCGGCGAACATGCTCATGCCCGCGAGATCGGGCAGGAACCTGGCGAGCGGGGTGAGGTGTGACAGCAGCACGGAGACCGAGACGAGCGTGCTGTTCACCACGAGCACGATGATCGGGACGATCCCGTTGCGGGTGAAGACCGTGACCGCGAGGGCGATCAACGCCGTGAGCAGCCAGTAGATCCCGGCACCGACAGAGCGGGACAGCACCCCTCCCGGGGCCGGCGGAGCATCGGTGCCAACTATCCCGCCAGCCAGCGCCAACGAGGCGGGAATCACCACCAGAGCCGCGACCGCGACCAGCAGGACGACGGTGACGGCCTTGGCGGCCAGCACGGCGAGGCGGTTGGGGATGGCGGTGAGGGTCGTGGTGATCTGCCGACCGCCGCCGATCCTGGCACTGTTCGCGGTGTATTCGCCGCCAACGGCGACGACGCCGAGGACCACCGCGCCGACCGTGCCGATCGGCACCGCGGAGAAGACCGCCTCGGCAGGCGAGGTGTAGGCCGTCAGCTCGGGCCGTCCGCTGCGCAGCGCGGCGCGGACACCGACGGCGTTGATCAGAGTGATCGCGACCGGACCGAGCACCGTGACGGCCAGCGCGACAGCGGTCGCCGGCAGCGTCGCCGTCTTTCGAATCTCGGCGGCGACCGTGTCGAAGAAGGTCATCGCCCACCTGCCGTCGGCCCGGTGAGGGCGAAGAAGGCGTCCTCCAGGGTCGGGTAGCCGGCCGTGACCTCGCGGATCGGACCGGCGGCGACAACCCGGCCGTGGGCGATGACGACCAGGTCGTCGGCGATCTCGTCCACCTCCCTCATCAGGTGGCTGGAGAGCAGCACGGTGCCACCGGCGTCCGCGTGCCCGCGCAGCAGAACGCGGATCCAGCGGATGCCCTCGGGATCGAGCCCGTTCACCGGCTCGTCGAGCACGAGTGCACGAGGTTCGCCGAGCAGCGCGGCGGCCAGCCCGAGCCGCTGGCACATGCCGAGCGAGAACCGGCCGACCCTGGTTCCTCCGGCGGCACCGAGCCCGACCTGATCGAGCACCTCGGCCACCCGTCGGATCGGGATGCCGTTGCTGCGCGCCATCCAGGTGAGGTGGTTGCGCGCGGTACGGGAGCGGTGTGCGCCGGAGCCCTCCAGCATCGACCCGACGGTGCGTAACGGCTGGCGCAGGCGCCGGTACGGTTGGCCGTCGACCAGGGCCGTGCCGGCATCCGCGCGGTCCAGGCCCAACAGGATGCGCAGGGTGGATGACTTGCCCGCACCGTTGGGCCCCAGCAGACCTGTCACCCGGCCCGGTGCGGCCCGGAAGGTGACATCGGTGAGGATCTCGCGGGAGCCGCGCCGCTTGACCAGACGCTCGACTGACAGCATGAGCACCATGTCAGCTCAGCGTGCCGGTCCGCGTCATCGGGCCAGAGCCGGGACTTCCGCCAGCCCGCCCACCTCAGGTCGCTCCGACCCAGGTCCGATGTCAGGCCACGGTCCGGGTTCCTAGACTCGCGAGATGGCACCTGACGGGCGACCGACATGGCGGCCGTGGCTGTCCGCCGTCGCCGTATCGGTGCCGGTGGCTCTGCTCCTCTGCCTGATGACGGCGGGCACCGTGGGGCCGGCCGGGACACTCCTGCTGACGCTGATCACCACGACCGCCGTCGCAGCGTTGCTCTGGGCGCTGATCGGCGCTCGTCAGCAACGGCGGGTGTACGAGGACCGGCTGACCGCATGGGCGGCTGAGCGGGCCGCGGCGGCGGAACGGTTGCGCATCGCCCGTGAGCTTCACGATCTCGTCTCGCACGGCCTGGGCCTGGTCACCGTGCGTGCCGCCACGGCCGCTCGGGTGACCGGGCCAGCCGGTGAGGCCGAACGGGCGAACGCCCTGTCCGACATCGAACAGGTCGGTCGGGAGACCACGGCCGAACTGCGGCGGATGCTCGACGTGCTCCGCGCACCTGGCGCCGAGCCCGCTCCCTTGCGGCCGCCCGACACACTCGAGGCACTACCGGAGATCGTGCGGTCCACGACCGCCGCCGGGCTCGCCGCCACCGTCGAGGTGCGGAAGGTCGGCGAGGTGCCACCGGGCGTCCAGCTCGCCGTGTGCGCGATCGTCCGCGAGGGCCTGAGCAACACGGCCCGGCACGCCGGGCCGACCTGCGTGCACGTCACCGTGGATCGCGACGGCGACGCGATCGTGGTGGAGGTACGGGACGCCGGTCCCCGCCCGGGCTGGCGACCCCGCCCCGGGGCCGGCCACGGCCTGGACGGGCTGCGCGAGCGGGTGAGCATGCTCGATGGCGCCCTGCGTGCCGGCCCGGCCGGGCCGGGCTTTCAGCTCACGGCGCGCCTGCCGGCTCGGCGGTCCGGATGACAACTGATCCAGGAGGCCCACCCACAAGCATCCGGGTGCTCGTCGCGGACGACCAGCCGCTCCTGCGGCACAGCCTCGCCCTGCTCATCGACGGTACCCCGGGCCTCACCGTCGTCGGTCAGGCCGCCACCGGACACGAGGCCGTGTCGCTGACCCGTGCACGCCGCCCCCACGTCGTCCTGATGGACATCCGGATGCCCGACGGCGACGGCATCGAAGCGACCGGACGCATCGCCGCCGCCCCCGACCTGAGCGGTACCAGGATCCTCGTGCTCAGCATGTTCGCCCTCGACGAGTACGTGGCCGCCGCGCTGCGCGCCGGGGCGCACGGCTTCCTGCTCAAGGACGCCCACCCGGACCAACTCGTCGACGCGATCCGACGGACCCACGCGGGCGAGTCCCTCTTCGCGCCCAGCATTCTCACCCGCTTCGTCGCGCACTACCTCGACCGGCCCGGCCCGCCCGAGGTCCGTAGGATCGACAGGCTGACCGGCCGCGAGACCGAGGTGCTGTCTCTCGTGGCCCGCGGCCTGTCCAACGACGAGATCGCCCGGACACTCACCATCTCGGTCAAGACCGTCAAGACGCACGTCGGCAATCTGCTCGCCAAGCTCGACGCCCGTGATCGAGCCCAGCTCGTCATCGCCGCCTACGAGAACGATCTCGTCGCACCTCGATCCTCTGCGTGATCTTCGCACCCTGCCTGCCGGATGTCGGCGGCTGTGGCCCGGTCGGATCGGCATCGGAGCGCGGCTTGCCGGTTGGGTCCCGGGCCGGGTTACCTGGATCCGTGGACCATTCCTGGCTGCGCGCTCCCGCCGCACACGTCGCCGAGACCGCACGAACGTTGCTTGGCTGGGAGGTGGCGGCGAACGGGGTCCGGATCCGGCTGACCGAGGTCGAGGCGTATGCCGGCACCGGTGTGGATCCGGCCTCGCACGCGCATCGCGGGCCGACGCCCCGCACCACGGTGATGTTCGGCCCGGCGGGGCACGCGTACACCTACTTCGTCTTCGGCATGCACTGGTGCCTCAACGTCGTCTGCGGCGGCGCGGGGGAGGCGGCGGCGGTCCTGCTGCGCGCCGGTGAGGTGGTCGAGGGTGTGGACCTGGCCCGCAAGCGGCGCGGTGAGGTGGCCGACCGGGACCTGGCCCGGGGCCGGCCCGGCTGGTGGTCGCGCTCGGCGTCGAGGCGTCGGCGAACGGCACCTGCATGGTCGACGGGACCGGGCCGTTACTGCTGACGCCACCGGCCCGCCCGGTGGGGGCGTCGGCCGTCTCGGCCGGTCCGCGGGTCGGCGTGGCCGCCGCGCACGACGTGCCCTGGCGCTTCTGGATCACCGGCGACCCCACGGTCAGTCCGTACCGGCGGCACGTGCCACGGCGACGAGCCTGAGGGCCGCCCCGCGGCCGTCGGCGCTCGGGCTCGGGGATGAGACGGACGTGACGGGGGACACTGGTGTGCGGCGGGCTCGCGGAATAGTTGACTCGTCAAATATGTTGTCGGGGGCGTCGGGCACCACCGCCCGGGTCGGACGACACGAGGGAGCGGTCATGCAGTTCGGAGTCTTCACCGTCGGCGACGTCACGGTCGACCCGACGAACGGCCGGGAGCCCACCGAGGCCGAGCGGATCAAGGCGATGGTCACCATCGCGCTGAAGGCCGAGGAGGTCGGCCTCGACGTCTTCGCCACGGGCGAGCACCACAACCCGCCGTTCGTGCCCTCGTCGCCCACCACCATGCTGGGCTGGATCGCCGCCCGCACCGAGCGGCTGCTGCTGTCGACCGCGACCACGCTGATCACCACCAACGACCCGGTGAAGATCGCCGAGGACTACGCGATGCTGCAGCACCTCGCCGACGGTCGGGTCGACCTGATGATGGGCCGGGGCAACACCGGTCCGGTCTACCCCTGGTTCGGGCAGGACATCCGCAACGGCATCCCGCTCGCCATCGAGAACTACGACCTGCTGCGCCGGTTGTGGCGCGAGGACGTGGTCGACTGGAAGGGTCGGTTCCGCACTCCGTTGCAGTCGTTCACCTCGACGCCGCGCCCGCTCGACGGCGTACCACCGTTCGTGTGGCACGGCTCCATCCGCAGCCCGGAGATCGCCGAGCAGGCCGCGTACTACGGCGACGGCTTCTTCGCCAACCACATCTTCTGGCCCGCCGAGCACACCCGGCGGATGGTCGGTCTGTACCGGCAGCGCTTCGAGCACTACGGCCACGGCTCCGCCGACCAGGCGATCGTGGGTCTCGGTGGCCAGGTCTTCATGCGCCGCAACTCCCAGGACGCGGTGCGTGAGTTCCGCCCCTACTTCGACAACGCGCCGGTCTACGGCCACGGCCCCTCGCTCGAGGAGTTCACCGCCCAGACCCCGCTGACCGTGGGCAGCCCGCAGCAGGTCATCGACCGTACGCTCGGTTTCCGCGACTACGTGGGTGACTACCAGCGGCAGTTGTTCCTCGTCGACCACGCCGGGCTGCCGTTGAAGACCGTCCTGGAACAGTTGGATCTCCTCGGCGAGGAGGTCGTGCCGGTGCTGCGCAAGGAGTTCGAGTCGCTGCGGCCGGCGCACGTGCCGCTGGCGCCGACCCACGCCTCGCTGCTGGCCGCCGCCGGTGGTGGCAGCGACAGCACCGTCCACGCCGTCGACGACGTCACCGGCCGGGCACCGGAGGCCGCCCGATGACCGTGCGTACCCTCGCCGTGGTCTCGGCCGGTCTCAGCCAGCCCTCGTCGACCCGGCTGCTCGCCGACCAGCTCGCCGCGGCCACCCGCGACGAGCTGGTCCGGCACGGCGAGCAGGTCGAGCTGCGCCCGGTCGAGCTGCGCGAACACGCCCACGACATCGTCAACCACCTGCTCACCGGCTTTCCGGCGGAACCGTTGCGGCAGGTGCTGGACGAGGTCACCGGCGCCGATGGGCTGATCGCCGTCAGTCCGATCTTCAACGCCTCGTACAACGGGCTGTTCAAGTCGTTCTTCGACCTGGTCGACGCCGACGCGCTCGGCGGCCGTGCCGTCCTGCTCGGCGCGACCGGCGGCACCGCACGGCACTCCCTGGCCCTGGAGCACGCGCTGCGTCCGATGTTCACCTACCTGCGGGCGGTGGTGGCACCGACCGCGGTCTTCGCCGCACCGGAGGACTGGTCCGGCGGGACCGTCGACGGTGCGCTGCGCGCCCGGATCGAGCGCGCCGGTAGGGAACTCGCCGAACTGGTACGGCGCAGCGCCCCGTCCAGCGGACCCGCCGACCCGTTCGCCCTGACCACGAGCTTCGACCAACTGCTCCACGGCCGCGACGGCTGATCCCGCCGGCCGGGCCGCCATTCGTCGGCGGGCCGGCCGGCGGTGGTCACTGCTCCGGCTGGTACGGGTGGGCGATGAGCACCGGGCAACGGGCGTGGTGCACGAGCGTCTGGCTGACCGAGCCGAGCAGCAGCCCGGCGAAGCCACCCCGACCGCGGGATCCGGCCACCACGAGCGCCGCGTCCCCGGTCGCCTCGATCAACGCCTGGTCCGCCTTGGGCGCGACGATCAACCGCTCCTGCACGGTCAGTCCCGGGCGACTTCCGCGCGCCGCCGCACCGGCGGTGGCGAGCAGGGCCTCGGCCTCCCCGGCGTCGTCGCCGTCGTCGGCGACGTGCACCAGCACCAGCGTTCCACCGCGCCGGCCGGCCTCCTCGGCGCCGTAACCGACGGCGAGTTCGGCCGACTCCGAACCGTCCACACCGACCAGCACCGGCCCCTCGGTGGGCAGCGGACGGTCGGGCGGGCGGATCACCAGCACCGGGCAGTGCCCGTGCGCGGCGATCTGGGTGCCGACCGAGCCGAGCAGCAGCCCGGCGAAGCCGCCCAGGCCCCGGCTGCCCACCACCACCAACTCCGCCCGGCGGGACTCCTCGACAAGCGTCGCACCCGGTCCGCCGGCCACCTGACGCACCTCGACCGTCAGCCCCGGCCACCGGTCGACCAGCTCGGCGGCGGTCTGTTCGAGCATCTTGCGGCCGTCCTCCGACGCCGCCGGCACACCCACCTCGTACGGGTTGATCGGCACGCCGTAGCCGAGCGGGTGCAGGTATCCGTGTACCAGGTGCAGCGGGCGGGAACGCCACACCGCCGCCTGTGCCGCGTGCTCCGCGGCCACCAGGCTCGGCGGTGATCCGTCCACCCCCACCACGACAGGTCGGGTCATCGTCACTCCATGGGTCGGTCAGGGTTCATTGTCGACGCGTCCCGCCGCCGGCACGCGTCGACACACCACCGGTCAGGTCCCCTCGACCGTACGCAGCTTCCGGACGATCGCCAGCGGGCAGTGGGCGTGGTGCAGCACGGCGTGGCTGACCGAGCCGAGCAGCAGCCCACCCAGCGCGCCACGTCCCCGCGCGCCGACCACCACCAACTGGGCGGTGCGGGACTCCTCCACCAGCGCCCGGCCCGGGGAACCGCGCACCAACCGCCGCCGCACCGGCACCTCCGGATACCGCTCGGACCAGCCGGCCACCGCCTCGGCGAGGACGCGCTCCTCCTCGTCCCGGAAGGCGTCCAGGTCGTAGACCAGGGGCAGGATGTCACCGGGACCGACCGGCGTCGGATAGAGCCAGGCGTGCACCGCGACCAGCTCGGTGCCGCGCCACGCCGCCTCCTCGAAGGCGAACCGGACGGCCTCCTGGGACAGCTCCGAACCGTCGACGCCGACCACCACGGGCCCGTCCGCCCGCGACTCGCCCCGCACCACCAGCACCGGTCCGTCGGCGTGGGCGCTGACCTGCACGGCCACCGAGCCGAGCAGCAACCCGGCGAAGCCGCCCAAGCCACGGTTGCCGAGGACGACAAGCGCCGCGTCCCGGGCCTCGGCGAGCAGGACGCTGCTCGCCGACCCGTCGACCACCTCGGCGGTCACCGCCACCTCAGGGGCGACCTTTCCGGCCTCGGCGACGGCGTCGGCGAGGTGCCGCTCGGCCTGGTTGCGTAGCCCACCATCGGCCGGCGCGCCCGGCGCGGGACCCAGCGGCACGCCCATCAGCGGCCAGATGAACGCGTGCACGACGCGCAGCGGACAGCGCCGGTACGCGGCCTCCGCGCGGCGGCGCGCACCGCGTGCAGGGCGATCTCGGAACCGTCCACGCCCACCACGACGGGGGCGCCGGTGTTGCTGGTCATCGCATCTCCTTCTCGACTCCGCTGTCAGCCTCGCGTACCGACGGCGTCAGGGTGGACAGATCGGTGCCCGACGTACGCCGGGTCAGCCGCAGCGCCAGGCCGGGCAGGACGCTCACCGCGGCACAGGCCAGCAGCTCGGTGACGCCGAGAACCTCGGTGCCGAGCAGCTCCCGCAGCGGCGGCAGCAGCACCCCGGCCACCTGGAGCAGCGCGGAGGCGGTGACCGCGAGCGGCAGCGCCAGGTTGCTCCGCCGCTGTCCGGCCGGTCGTGGTGCGCGGACCGCCAGCGCGACCCCGAGCTGCGCCAGGCCGAGAACGATGAAGATCACCGACTGCCAGGGCCGGTCCCAGTGGGCGGCGAGCACGCCCGCGCCCAGGGTCACCGCCGCGATCAGCGCGCCGCCGACCAGGATCTGCCGGCCCAGCCCCGCGCCGAGCACCGACTCCTGCGGCGAGCGTGGCACCCGCCGCAGGGAGCCCGGCTCGGCCGGTTCGGCGCCCAGCGCCACCCCGGGCACCCCGTGGGTGAGCAGGTTGATCCAGAGGATCTGGGCCGGCAGCAGCGGCACGGGCAGGCCGAACAGCGGCCCGAGCAGCATCACCGCGATCTCGGCCACCCCACCGGAGAGGGCGTAGCGCAGGAACCGGCGGATGTTGTCGTAGATCCGGCGACCCTCACCGATCGCGGCGGTCACCGTCGACAGGTCGTCGTCCACCAGCACCAGGTCGGCCGCCTGCCGGGCCACCTCGGTACCGCCACCCATCGCCACCCCGATGTCGGCCCGGCGCAACGCCGGCGCGTCGTTGACGCCGTCGCCGGTCATCGCCACCACATGCCCCCGGGACTGCAACCCGGCGATGATGTCGAGCTTCTGCTCCGGCTGCGTACGCGCGTACACCCGGGTCGCCGGTGGTGCCGCGGCGGGATCACCGTCGTCGCCGCGTACCACCGGGTCGCCCTCGCTCCACAGCCCCAGCTGACCGGCGATGGCCGCCGCGGTGGCCGGATGGTCGCCGGTGACCAGCACCAGCCGCACGCCGGCGTCGGCGAAACCGTCGGCGATGTCCGGCGCCGCGGCTGCGCACCTGGCGGATCGCCGACGGCGACCAGACCCAGCGGGCGCAACCCCTCGGGATACCGGGGTCGGCCGGCGCGGTGTCCACCACGGCGGCGGCCAACGCCAGCACCTGCAGCCCGGCACCGGCCAGCCGGTGCGCCGCGGCGGTCAGGGCGGCCAACTCGTCGGCGTCGGCGTCGAGCAGCGGCGCGGTGAGCACGTTCTCCGGGGCGCCCTTGCACACCACCAGGTAGCGACGGTCGCAGGAGCGGTGCACCGTGGTCATGCGGCGCAACTGCTGGTCGAAGGGGTGCTCGGCGACCCGGGGCCAGGCGTTGCAGGTGGTCTGTGGATCCAGGCCGCAACGGGCCGCGAAGGCCACCAGGGCCGCCTCCAGCGGATCGCCCACCGCACCCCACCGGGGTCGCTGCTCGGTCGGCGGGGCGAGGGTCGCGTCGTTGCAGAGCAGCCCGGCCCGGGCCAACCGACGCAGCTCGTCCGGCACCGCCACCGGCGCGCCGTCGCGGTGCACCGTGCCGTGCGGGGCGTACCCGCTGCCGGTGACACCGAAGACGGCACCGTCGCCGGTGACCGCCGACTGCACGGCCATCCGTCCCTCGGTCAGGGTGCCGGTCTTGTCCGAGGCGATCACGGTGACCGAGCCGAGCGTCTCCACCGCGTGCAGCCGGCGGGGGATCGCCCGGGCCGCCGCCATCCGACGTGCCCCCAGCGCCAGCGCCAGCGTCACCACCGCCGGCAGCGACTCCGGCACCGCGGCGACCACCAGGCTCACCGCGGTGACCGCCATGTCCACCAGGGGGCGACCGCTGAGCACGCCGACGGCGAAGACCAGCCGGACAACACCACGGCGACGACGCCGAGGAACCGGCCGAGCGAGGCGAGGCCGGCGTTGCAACGGGGTCGCCGTCGGCCGGGTGCTGGCCGCCAGGGTGGCGATCCGGCCCAGCGCACTCGTCGCGCCGGTGCGCACCACCGTGCCGACGGCCTGACCGGTGGTCACCACCGTGCCGGCGCTGGCCTCCTCGCCCGCCGCCCGGGACACCGGTACCGACTCGCCGGTCAGCGCCGACTCGTCCAGGTGCAGCCGGCTCGCGTCGTGCAGCAGCAGGTCGGCCGGGACCACGTCGCCGGCCTCGACCCGGACCAGGTCGCCCCGGACCAGATCGGTGGCGGGCAGCACCGCGTCCCGGCCGTCCCGCACCACCCGGGCGGTCGGTGCGGCGAGCTGGTCGAGCGCGGCGATGGCCCGGTCGGCGCGTACCTCCTGCACCACCCCGATCGCCGTGTTCACGGCGACCACGAGCAGGATCACCACGGTGTCGGGGTAGTCCCGCAGCACCGTGGTGACCACGGCGGCGGCCAGCAGCAGGGCGACCAGGGGGTCGGAGAGCTGATGCAGGATCCGGGTCGCCAGATGTCGGCGGGGCGGTGCGGCGGCGGCGTTGGGGCCGTCCGCCTGTAGCCGCCGGGCGGCCTCGGTCGAGCTGAGCCCGGTTGCAGGTGCCGTCACGACGATGCTCTCCCCGCGTACGTCACCGTCCGCGACCTGGACCTGTCCGGTCACCGTCCGCTCCGCCCTGTGTATCGGGCGCACCCCGACGGCCCGCCCCTTCCGACACCAGCCTCGCCGAGGCCGGCGCCGCCCGGCAGGGGCGATCCGCCCGCGCGCCTCGGGACCAACGGCCCTGCCGGCCCTCCCACGTCGGTGACGCCGGCACGCTGCTCACCCGGGGCCGGGTACCGACGGCCCGGCCGACGTCGTGCACGATCCGTGCAACATCGGTGACGGTGCTGCCTGCGTCCGAGGAGGAGGCAGCACCGTCACCGGAAGTGCTTCGCCGGGGCCGAAGTCAGCGTTCGGCGACCAGCCGGTGGGCCCGGAGCAGGCGGGCCCACCAGGCGGGCGGCCCGCGGCGGCGGTGTGCGGACGCCCCGGAAGCTGACCCAGCCGCCCGGTCCCATGCTCAGCCGACCGACGGCGGGTGGTCGCCGCCGGCCCAGCGCCGTGACGCCGGCGGTGACCAGTCCGACGGTCAACACCCCCGCCGCGGCGACCAGCAGCCGGTCGGATCGGTAGCGGCCGGTACCGGACGCGCCCGCCGGTGGCGACGAACACGCCGACCGGACGTCCGTCGCGGGTCACCGGCACCAGCGCGGCCGGCGGCGTGCCGGGCAGCTCAAGCACCGGCCCGACCGACAGCGGCACTGCCGGCTGCGGCGCTGTTTCCGGGGCCGGTCGGGGCTGGGCCAGCGGCACCGACCCGGTGGCATTGAAGATGGCGGTCATCTCGGGTACCTCCTATCGGGCGTCGGAGCCGACGCAGTCCGGTGCCACCGCGGCCCGGCCGGCGGCCAGGCGGGCGATCGGCACCCGGTACGGCGAGCAGGAGACGTAGTCGAGTCCGGCCTCGGCGAAGAACTCCACCGACTCCGGGTCACCGCCGTGCTCGCCGCAGACCCCGACCGTCAGCCCGGGTCGCGCCGCGCGGCCCTCGGCCACCGCCAGGCGGACCAGCCGGCCCACCCCGGCGACGTCGATGGTCTCGAACGGTGACGCCTCGACGATGCCCCGCTCCAGGTAGTCACCGAGGAACGAGCCCTCCCCGTCGTCGCGGGAGAACGCCCACGTGGTCTGGGTCAGATCGTTGGTACCCAGGGAGAAGAACTCCGCCTCGCCCGCGATCGCCCCGGCGGTCAGCGCCGCGCGCGGCGTCTCGACCATCGTGCCGACCGGGATCGGCGGCGCACCCGGCACGGTGGCCAGCACGTCGGCCACCTCGGCCCGCACCGCGGCCAGCTCGTGCACGTCGACGACCAGCGGAACCATGATCTCCGGGCGCGGGTCGCCGCCCTCGGCCACCCGCCGCGCCGCCGCCTCGGCCACGGCCGGACCTGCATCGCGAACAGGCCCGGCACCACCAGACCCAAACGGACCCCGCGCAGGCCCAGCATCGGGTTGCTCTCCTGCATCCGGCGGACGGCGGCCAGCAGCACCGCGTCGCGACCCGGGTGCTGCCCGAGCGCCTCCGCCCGGGCCACCCGCGCAGCCAGTTCGGGCAACGGGGGGAGGAACTCGTGCAGCGGCGGGTCGAGCAGTCGGATGGTCACCGGCAGGCCGTCCATCTCCGCGAGGATCGCGACGAAGTCCTCCCGCTGCAACGGCAGCAGCTCCGCCAGCGCGCCGTGGACCTCATCCAGGCCGTCGGCCAGGATCAACCGCTCCACCAGGGCCCGGCGGGCACCGAGGAACATGTGCTCGGTCCGGCACAGCCCCACCCCGTCCGCGCCGAGCGCCCGCGTCGCGTCGACGGGAGTGTCGGCGTTGGCGCGTACGCCGAGCCGACGCACCGAGTCGGCGTGCCGCAGCAGCCGGTCCACAGCCGAGACCAGCCGGTCGGACTCCGGCGCCAGCTCACCGGCGAGGTAGCGGGTCACCGGGGAGGGGCGCACCGGCACCTCGCCGAGATAGATCCGCCCGGTGGTGCCGTCGATGGAGATGAGGTCACCGGCCCGGACCGTGGTGTCGCCGACCCGGAACTCGCCGTGCTCCGGGTCGATTTCCAGTGCCTCCGCCCCGCAGACGCAGGTGCGCCCCATGCCCCGGGCGACCACGGCGGCGTGCGAGGTCTTGCCGCCCCGGGCGGTGAGGATCCCGGCGGCGGCGATCATGCCGGGCAGGTCGTCCGGGTTGGTCTCCCGGCGGACCAGGATCACCGGCCCGTCCGCCGCGGTCGCGGCGGCGTTGTCGAAGACCACCCGGCCGGCGGCGGCCCCGGGCGAGGCACCGACGCCCGTGGCGAGCGCCTCGGGGGTGGCCTGCGGGTCGAAGGTGGGGAACATCAGCTGGGCCAGTTGGGCCCCGCTGACCCGGGTCAACGCCTCGTCCCAGCTGATCAGACCCTCGTCGGCCAGTTGCGCGGCGATCACGAACGCCGCCGCCGCGGTCCGCTTGCCGACCCGGGTCTGCAACATCCACAACCGGCCCCGTTCGATGGTGAACTCCACGTCGCACAGGTCCCGGTAGTGCCGCTCCAGGGTCGTCATGATTCCGGTCAGCCGCCGGTAGCTGGCCGGGTCGAGCCGGGACAACTCGTCCAGCCCGACCGTGTTGCGGACCCCGGCCACCACGTCCTCGCCCTGGGCGTCGGACAGGTAGTCGCCGTACACGCCGGGTGCGCCGGTGGCCGGATCGCGGGTGAACGCCACCCCGGTACCCGAGTCCGGGCCCAGGTTGCCGAAGACCATCGCCATCACGTTTACCGCCGTGCCCAGGTCGTCGGAGATGTGCTCGCGGCGTCGGTAGAGCACCGCCCGGGAGGCGTTCCACGACTCGAAGACCGCCCGGATCGCCAGATACAACTGCTCGTGCGGGGCCTGTGGGAAGTCGTGGCCGACCCGGTCGGCGAACACCTTCTTGTACGTCTCGACCAGCCCGTGCAACTGCTCCGCGGTCGGCCCGTCCGGCCCGGCGGTGGCCCGCAAGGCGTCCAGTTCCCGGTCGAACTCCTCGGCCGGCACGCCGTGCACCGTCCGACCGAACATCTGGATCAACCGGCGGTACGAGTCCCAGGCGAACCGCTCGTCGCCGCTGATCCGGGCCAGTCCGGTCACGGTGGCGTCGTTGAGCCCGATGTCCAGGATCGTCTCCATCATCCCGGGCATCGAGTAGCGCCCGCCGGAACGGACGGCCAGCAGCAGCGGCTCGGCCGGGTCGCCGAGCCGCCGGCCCAGCCGCACCTCGACCTCCCGCAGATGAGCGTTCACCTCGTCGAACAGCCCGTCGGGCACCGCCTTGTCGGCGAGGTACGCCCGGCAGGCGTCGGTGCTGACGGTGAAGCCGGGCGGCACCGGTAGCCCGAGCCGGGTCATCTCGGCGAGGTTGGCGCCCTTGCCGCCGAGCAGGTCGGCCATCTCCCGGCCACCCTCGATGAAGTCGTACACGTACCTGGTCATGACCGGGCCTCCACTTCGCCGTCGATGCCTCTGCCTCGTTGGTAGCAACACCGCCGCTGGCGGGGTCAGGGCCGAAAGCCGATCCGAACCGGGTCGGTGGTCCCCAATCGGAACGCGTATGGTCGGCCGGTGACCCATGACCTGCGGCTGCGCCCGGTGCGTGAGGACGACCTGGTGGAGTTCTTCACGCACCAGCTCGACCCGGAGGCCAGCCGGATGGCCGCGTTCGGCGCCGCGGACCCGACGGACCGGCGGGCGTTCGCCGCGCACTGGGTCCGCATCCTCACCGGCCCGGACAACCTGGCCCGCACGGTGACCGTCGACGGCACGGTGGTCGGTCACGTGCTGGCCTTCCCGGTCGGCGACGAGTTCGAGGTCAGCTACTGGATCGACCGGGCGCACTGGGGCCGTGGCTACGCCACCCGCGCCCTGACCGCGCTGCTGCGGGAGGTCACCCGCCGGCCACTGTTCGCGCGGACGGTCACCGACAACGCCGCGTCGCTGGCGGTGCTGCGCCGCTGCGGCTTCGTCGTCCGGGGAACCGACCGGGCGTACGCCCCGGGTCGCGGTCACGACGTCGACGAGTACGTCCTGGAACTGCCGGCCGCACCCGACACCGACCCGGCGTGATCCGCCCCTGGCACCCGGCCTGACCAGGGCAGCGACTACCCTCGCGGGGTGAACTGGCTGGAACTGGTCGGCTGGGCCGGCTCCGCGTTGCTGGTCTGGTCGTTGCTGCAGACGCGCATTCTGCGGCTGCGCGCCCTCAACCTGGTCGGCTGTGCCGTCCTGATCGGCTACAACGCCACGATCCGGGTGTGGCCCATGGTCGGGCTGAACGTGGTGCTGGCCGTGATCAACATCTGGTACCTGCGGCGGCTGCTCACCACCCGCCACGACGAGCAGACCTACCAGGTGGTGCAGGTGGGTGCCGACGACGCGTTCCTGGCCCACACGCTGCGGGAGCACGCCGCCGACATCGCCCGGTTCAACCCGGGTTTCCGTCCGGACCGGCCGGTCGATCGTTCGGCCTTCCTCGTGGTACGCGCCGACGAGGTCGTCGGTGTGGTGCTGGTCCGCGACGTCGGAGACGGGGTGGCCCAGGTCGACCTGGACTACGTCACCCCACCGTTTCGTGACTTCACCCCCGGCGAGTTCGTCTACCGGCGCAGCAGCCTGTTCACCGACCGTGGGTTCCGTCAGGTGCTGAGCCCGCCGGGCATGATCGCCCCGTACTACCACCGCCTCGGGTTCCGCCGCGCGGGGGAGTCGTACGTGCTGGACCTGCCGGCGCCGGCGCTGCCGCAGGGCTGAGCGCGCCCCCGCCCCACCTGGTGATGATTCACCGCCGGAGCGAGTGGGCATAGGCTCCGCTACGCCGGCGGGGCCGCCACCGGCGGCGCCACGGGGCGTGGTCCAGCGAGGGAGAACCAGGCGTGCAGAGCTACTGGAGCCAGCTGGCCCTGGTCGCGGTCCTGATCGTGGTGAACGCGATTTTCGCCGGCAGCGAGCTGGCGCTGGTGTCGTTGCGCGACAGCCAGGTCCAGCGACTGGAACGCAGCGGGCGCACGGGTCGGGTGCTGGCCCGGCTGGCCCGCGATCCGAACCGGTTCCTGGCCACCATCCAGATCGGCATCACGCTTGCCGGGTTCCTCGCCTCGGCCGCCGCCGCGGTGTCACTGGCCAAGCCGCTGGTTCCCCTGCTGGACGGCGTCTTCGGCCGGGCCGCCGGCCCGATCTCCGTGGTCCTCGTCACGCTGGTGCTGACCTTCGTCACCCTGGTCTTCGGTGAGCTGGCCCCGAAGCGGATCGCCATGCAGGTCCCGGAGCGGTGGGCGCTGCTCGTCGCCCGTCCGCTGGATCTGCTCGCCGCCTTCACCCGGCCGGTCGTCTGGGTGCTCGGTGCCACCAGCGACCTGGTGGTACGGCTGGTCGGCCTAGACCCCAAGCCCGAGCGGGACGAGATCAGTCCGGACGAGCTGCGCGACATCGTGGCCGGCCACCACGGCTTCACCAAGGAGCAGCAGACCATCATCGCCGGCGCGGTGGAGATCGCCGAGCGCAGGCTGCGGGCGGTGCTGGTGCCGAGGCTGCGGGTCTTCTGCCTGGACAGCGGCACCACCGCGGAGGCCGCCCGACTCGTGCTGGCCGCCTCCGGGCACTCCCGCGCGCCGGTGGTACGCCACGGCGGCCTGGACGACTCGGTGGGCGTCATCCACCTGCGGGACCTGGTCGGCGTCGGTGACGATCAGCCGGTCGACGAGTACGCCCGCCCGCCGCTGCTGCTGCCGGATTCGGTGCCGGTGGTCGACGCGCTGCGCCGGTTCAAGGCCGAACGCCAGCACATGGCCCTGGTGGTCGACGAGCGCGGCGCCGTCGAGGGCATCGTCACCCTGGAGGACATCCTCGAGGAGATCGTCGGGGAGATCTACGACGAGACCGACCGGGATGTCGGTGCGGTCCGCACCGACGCCGACGGGGCACTGCTGCTGCCGGGCACCTTCCCCGTCCACGACCTGCCCGACATCGGCGTGGAGCTGCCCGGGCGGCCGGACGGCGACTACACCACCGTGGCCGGGCTGCTGCTGGCCGGTCTCGGCCGGATCCCCCACGCCGGGGAGCAGCTCACCGTCGACGGCTGGCGGCTGGAGGTGACGCTCGCCGACGACCGCGCGGTCTCCGGTGTCCGGCTGCGTCGTACGGCAACGGGACCCGCGGACCCGGACGCTGCCGAGACGACCGGGCCGGCAGCGCCGGAGGAGCCCGAGGCGCAGCCGGACGACGCGGCGGGCCCGCCGGCCGACTCCCCGTCGGTGCTGGACGGCACCCGGCACTGAGAAACCGTGCCGGCCGCCGGCGCAGCCACGCACGGCCTGCTCAGGCAGGATCCGGGTCGGCGTCGTGCGGCCGACCCGGATCGGGCCGACCAGGCAGCGGTGGGTCCAACCGCACCCGGTGCACCGGCACCTGCCAGGTGCTCCGAGCGAGCAGTCGGGCCAGCGCGCGGATCGCCCAGGGGCCGGACGGGTGCCGTTGCGGACCGATGAGCCGTCCACTCAACCGGCCGTACCAGTGCCGGGTGACGACCAGGTCGGTCAGCCGCAGCGGGCCGTCGGCAGGGCCGCGCAGCACGAGGTCCACCACCCGACCCACGCGCCGGCCCTGAGGGTCGTACGCGGTACGCCCCAACAGGTCACCCGCTCGCACGGTGCGCTCCCGGAATCCGATCGATCACGTGCCGGCGCAACCACTGCTCCACCGGCGAGGTGGGCAGTTCGTCGGCCCGCACCCGCAGCCACACCGCACTGTCGACCCGTTCGACGAGCGCGTACGGGATGCGTAGCGGCGCCATCGGCCGGTCCGTGACGAATCGCTCGGCGGTCAGCACCAGCATCCGGCCGAGGCGACCGCCGACCCGCTGCCCGAGCGCGCCCGGCCCGCTGAGCAACGACCGCAGGTACGGCACCCCGTCCGCGTCGAGCGCGAACTCCACGTCGTCGACCTTGCCGATCAGCCGCCCGTCCCGGTCGACCAGTTGCCGGTCGAGCAGCTCCTGGCTGATCTGGATCCTCACTGGCCCATCCTCGTACCGATCGCCAGCGGCACGGCGACGATCGAGGCGGCGAGGATGACCAGCAACAGCACCGCGCCCAGCAGGTTGAGAGCTCGGCCGTTGACCCGGTCACCGAGGTACGTGCGGTCGTTGGCGACCACCAGGATCGGCAGGTAGATCAGCGGTAACGCCACCGCGCTGATGATCAGCATGTATTCGGTGAGGGTCACCGGGTCGACCGTGGTGAGCAGGATGAGCACCCCGAGCAGCACGCTTACCAGCAGCACCGTGTGGAAGCGGGCCGCCTCGTGCGGGCTCACCCGTTTGCCCCACTGCCAGCCGAAGTACTGCGCGGCGGCGTACGCGGCGGACAGACCGGTCTCCAACGCGGCACCGAAGGTGACCGCGAAGAACGCCAATGCGGCCACGGCCAGGCCGGCCGAGCCGAAGGCCAGCACCACCGGCTGCGCGACCTGGTCGAGGCCGTCCACCGACAGGCCGGCGGGACGCAGCACCACCGTCGCCGTGGCGATCAGGGACAGCGCGAGGAAGCCGCCGATCGGAAAGCCGACGAGCACGCCGAAGCGGGCGTCGGCCAGGTCGGTGGCGCTCCACCGTTCCTCGACCCCACCTGAGGAGAAGAAGAAGACCTCATACGGGCTGACCGTCGAGGCGAACAGCGCCACCGCGACGAACCAGTACGCCCCCCATCCCTGACCCGAGTCGCCAGGTGTCACCGCACCGCGGCCGAGCGCCGCCCAGTCGGTCGGCAGCCAGAACAGGGCGACGGCGAACACCACCAGGGCGAGTCCGGCCAGCCCGAAGACCCGTTCCATCACCGGAAACCGCATCCGCCACAGCACCAGCCAGACCGCGATCCCGGCGACCGGCACCCAGAGCAGGTACGGCACGCCGGTGGCCAGCCGCAACGCCAGCGCCACCCCGCCCAGTTCGGCGGCCAGGGTGATCACCGTGACCAGGTACGACGCCACCAGGTTGAGCAGTGCCATCCGTGCGCCGAGCCGCTCCCGGACCAGGTCGAACACCGCCCGCCCGGTCACCGCCGCGATCCGTCCGGCCATTTCCGCGTACGCGCAGATGGCGACGACCCCGAGCAGCAGCACCCAGGTGTGCCCCATGCCGAAGCGGGCCCCGGCCTGACCGGCGGCGACCAGGTCGCCGATGTCGACGAAGCCGCCGACCGCGGACAGGATGCCGAGCGTGGCGGCGAGAAGCTTCCTCACGTCGGCGGTGCGGGCTCGGTCATCGACGCGACGATAACGCCGCGAAAGCCGCCATCTACCCGAAACCGCCTTCAGCGCCGCTCAGGCATGGCGGCGACGATGAGCGGCGGTCGGGGTGCGCCCGGTTCCGGGCCGACGGTGTTCTACCCGCCCTGTCAGTCGGCGGTCGGGTAGAGGTTCTGCAGGCGGACCTGGCCGCGGGCGACCAGCCGCCCGTCCGCGTCCGTGATCTCCACCTGCCACAGTTGCTGACTCCGCCCCCGGTGCACCGGGGTGCCGACCGCGACCAGCTCACCCTCGCCCACGGCCCGTAGGAAGTCGGTCTGGTTGGACACCCCGACCACCCGCCCGCGCTCACCCAGCCAGACACCGGCCCCCAGGCTCGCCGCCGTCTCCACCACCGAGCAGTGAACCCCGCCGTGCAGGATGCCGTACGGCTGGTGCAGCTCCGGGCGGACCCGCCAGCGGATCGTGACCCGGTCCCCGCTGATCTCGTCCAACTCCAGTCCGAGCAGGGCGAAGAAGCCACCCGACATCGTCGACACGTCCACGGCCACCTCCACGATCTTGGACTCGTCAGCCTAGTGCCGGTGCCTGTCGCCGGAACCCGGTAGGGCCGGACCGGGCTGATGGGGGACAATCGGTGACCGTGACCGACAGCACCCTCCCGCCGGTCCGGCGGGACTCCCTAACCGATGACCTGCGCTGGCGGGGTCTGCTCCAGGACTCCACCGATCCGGACGAGCTGCGCACGCTGCTCGACGGCCCGGGAGCCGCCTTCTACGTAGGCTTCGACCCGACCGCGCCGAGCCTGCACGTCGGCCACCTGATGCAGGTCACCACCGCCCGTCGCCTCCAACTCGCCGGGCACCGGCCGCTGCTGCTGGTCGGCGGGGCGACCGGTCAGATCGGCGATCCGAAGGAGAGCGCGGAACGGACCCTCAACCCGCCGGAGGTCGTGGCGAGCTGGGTGCAGCGGATCCGTGACCAGCTCGCGCCCTTCGTGTCGTACACCGGGGACCATGCCGCCCGCCTGGTCAACAACCTGGACTGGACCGGCGAGATGTCGGTGGTGGAGTTCCTACGTGACGTGGGCAAGCACTTCCCCGTCAACCGGATGCTGGCCCGTGAGGTGGTCCGGGCCCGGCTGGAGAGCGGGATCAGCTTCACCGAGTTCAGCTACCAGCTGCTCCAGGCCAACGACTTCTTCGAGCTGCACCGGCGGCACGGCTGCCAGCTCCAGTTCGGTGGCTCGGACCAGTGGGGAAACATCACCGCCGGAGTCGACTACGTCCGGCGACGCGGGCTCGGGCCGGTCCAGGCGTTCACCACCCCGCTGGTGACCAGGTCGGACGGCTCGAAGTTCGGCAAGACCGAGGGCGGCGCGATCTGGCTCGATCCCGAGATGACCAGCCCGTACGCCTTCTACCAGTTCTGGATCAACGTCGACGACCGGGACGTGGGCCGTTACCTGCGCTACTTCAGTTTCCGCAGCCGGGAGGAACTGGAGGAGCTGGAGAAGGAGACGGCGGAGCGGCCGGCGTCCCGGGCCGCTCAGCGCGCTCTCGCCGAGGAGTTGACCACCCTGGTGCACGGTGAGCGGGAGATGGCACAGGTGGTAGCGGCCAGTCAGGCGCTCTTCGGTCGGGGCTCACTTGACGAGCTGTCGGCGGTGACGCTGCGCGCCGCCCTCACCGAGGCCGGACTGGTACGCCTCGCCGACCTGCCGGACGTGGCCACCCTGTTCAAGGAGTCCGGCCTGGTGCCGAGCATGAAGGAGGCCAGGCGGGTGATCGCCGAAGGCGGCGCCTACGTCAACAACGTCCGCGTCGTCGCGGCGGACGCTGTGGTCTCGCCGGCGGATCTGCTGCACGACAGGTACCTCGTGCTCCGGCGGGGCAAGCGCTCCTTCGCCGGTGTGGAGGTCGAGTCCTGACGCTGCCCGGCAGGTGTGACGCGGGACGCGCCCGACGGATTTGACGATCAATCCGCCGGGCGCGTAACTTTCTCTCTGCCAGCGCGGAACGGACGAACGGGGCGAAAGCCTCAGGCCGGAGTGCAGGTAGACCTTTCGGGCCAAGAGGCTACGGCCAGGCGCTCGAACCGGGTGGTGCCCCAGATTCGTCGGGAGGCGGATTTGGCGGGGCGAAACCGACCGGGTATGGTTGACGACCGGCAGGGCCCCAGGCGCGCTCGCGGGAGACCGCAACGGCTGGCCTGCCACAACCACGACAGGAATGGCGAGAGCCGGCTTGATCGTGGTGCCCGGAGAAATGGGTGGAAGTTGCGACAGACCGATGCAAGTCGGTTTGACACGACAGAAACCAGCGGGTAACGTAGTAAAAGTGCCCGGTGCGGTTGTGGTCGGGTTGTGGTGCCCCGGATGGTGGCCTGTGGTGGGTTGTCTGA